>OZ244847.1:0-5710441 GCA_965220765.1 Candidatus Latescibacterota bacterium | reverse complement strand
GGTGAGGTACACGATGAGTAAGTGCCGTTTTATGAGGCCGGCGATCAGGGCATAGAGGATCAGGCAGGAGAAGAAGAGGCCGACGAAGTAGTTGGCGTCGATAAAACTGGGTAGAAAGATGTAGGGGATAATTTGCAGGCCATAGATTTCGAGGTTTTCGAGGATGCGTTCGATTAGCGTGGTGAATGTGAGTGCGCCTTCTTCCGGGCGATAGGGGTTTATGCTGAGGAGTTGTTCGATGTAGGGGGTGCCGCCGAGTGATGCATTGCGGATTTGATAGGGCAGGGCGAGGAGGAAACTGCCTGTGGCGATGAGTCCGGTTTCTTTCCATTTTTTGTGCAGGGCAAAGAAGAGTATGCCGGTGCCGATGAGGATGATGCCTGCGCTGCGGATGTAGTAGGTAGCGATTATGGCGATGATTGCGAGAAGGAGCGAACATAAAGAAACACGAAAAAGAAAAGGTTTTTCCCCCTTCGTGTCCTTTGTGACCTTCGTGGATGAGTCATTGTGTGCGCGGTGGATGAGGAGGAGCGCTATGAGAGAAAATAGCAGAAAAGGAATTTCGGACATGATCTGGTGCGAGTAATCTAACAGGAGGGGAGAGACGAGACATAGCGCGCTTACGCCGAGTGCTGTGTGAGAAGTAGCAAATCGACGGATGAGGAGGTAAGTGAGTGGGATTGAGATGGCGTAGAGGAGGACAACGAGTCCTTTGAGTGCGATGAAGTTGTCCGGGAAGATGATATGGACTATGGCGAGGAGGAGTGGAAATCCAAAGGGGTATTTGGTGTGTGGGACGGGTTCGCCTTCGATGGTTTCCGAGAGTCCATACCCCTCTGCAAGAGATCGTCCCAGGTTGATGAATTGGGCATTGTCGCCAGTGAGGGAGAGGTTGGCGTCGAAGAGGAGAATGCCCATGAGCAAGCCGCACAAGCCCAGCGCGGGCAAGAAATAGGGTTTGCTTTCGTGTTGCGCGAGGTTAAAGAGGGGAGAGGATGTCTTTTGTTGGCGTTTTTTGTTCATCGCAAAATAAGAGGTATCAATTTCTTCAGGTGTTGTTCGCGGGTAAAGGTCTTGCGGTATCGGTCAATGGATGCGCGACTCATCGCTTCAAACTTGTCCGGATTTCGGATGTACGACTCGATTGCGCGTGCGATTTTTTCAGGTTGATTAAAGCGGACCAATTCCGCGACTTTACCGTTTTCTACCATTTCCGGTATCGTGCGATAGGGTGTTGTAATCACAACCAGCCCAAATGCGAGTGCTTCGATGATAGATATCGGTTGTCCTTCGTACACATAGCGGGTTGGAAGCAAAAAGAAGTGACTTTCTTGCAGGAAATGAAGTTTTTTATTTCCATCGACGGGACCATGCCAGAACGCGTGTTCGCCAAGTCCCAATTTCTCAACCCGCTGCAGAAAATCGGCTTCCGCTTCTTCGGGGGTTGCGTAAGGGCAGATGTCGGAAGCCAGGACGAAGCTTCCACAAAAATGACATTCGGCGTCGGTTTTCAAGTCATGTACCAGGATGTGCAGTGCTTTGAGTACATGAAGGTAGCCTTTGCTCACGATCAGGTTGGAGAGGAAGAGGAGTTTTGGGCGTTCTCTCGATGGCAGATGCTTTGGTTTAATGGATAGTTCCTCTATGTCGTACGGCAGTCCATTAAAGACGACCCGTGTTTTATCCCGCAGCGCAGGTTCAAAATCGAACATGCCGCGCAAACTTTTTCCCAGGATCAGTATTCTGTCCACAGGTTTGAGAAAGGCGCGTACTACGCACTGTTGCCAGGGCGAAAGGGAGGCGTAGAAGCCATCGTAATTTCCCCCGTGTACGTGAATCACAATGCGCTGTCTGCCGATGGTGGCCAGGAGTATGAATATGCTGTCTCTGAGAAATCCCATCCAATTTTGAGCGGCACTGAGGTATAGATTTTTTTTTCCAAATAAAAGGATAAGTGCTCTGAAGAAGGGTTTGAGAAGCTGTATTAACCGCCTTAGAGAGAAGCCGCCTTCTGGCCTTGTGTGTTCTCCTCCGCTGAGGTTGATCACCCGATATGGCAACGCGCGCTCTTGAAACCCCTCCCAAACTATCTGAAATGCAATGGTTTGTCCAGTGAGCGGGGGTGGCAATGATCCGATTAAAATTGTCTCTGGCACAGACAAGATATGAATCCTCTTATTTTATGATTTTCTCGAAATATTCTTCATACTGCGACGCCACGAGCCGATGGTCGGATTTGCCCAATGCGTTTTCGCGTGCTTTGCGCCCTATTTCTGGATTGACAGGTGTGCTGGTGAGTTCGAGGATCTGTTTGGCAAAGGCGTCGATATTGTAACGCGGGATGAGGTACCCACTTTTGCCGTGTTCGATGACTTCGTGCAGGGACGGGAGATCAAATGCGACGATATTGCGCCCCAGTGCCATTGCGCCCAATAGCGAGTGCGGGATGAGGTTGAAGGTGGTGGTGATGACAACGCACCGCGCTCTGGCCTGATAGTCGGGCATTTCGTTTTGAAGGACGGCGCGCTTGGATACATTGAGATAGTTGTTGGGGTCAATTTCGGGATTGATGCCGAGGAATTCGAAGTGTACTTCGGGATCCTGTTCATGGACTTTGTGTATGATGGGTTCCAGGTATTCCCAGCCCATGATGTCGCGCGAGGCAAAGTGGTTGCCCACGCATAAGACGCGTTTGGGGTCGGGGTCTTCTGTTCTCAAGGTGAAGATGTCGGCATCGACCGAGCAATACATGACTGCGGAGTCCATGTTATGGTGTTTCAGGAGGTATTGGCGGCCCCATTCGCATACACTGACTTGATGGGCGAATTTGTACACGGTTCCCGCAAACCGCCTGATTGATGGTACCCACCAGTGCGTGAGTACGATGGGGATACTGGGACGAAATTTTTTCCATTTGTACAGCAAGGCATTTCCCACATCCTGTGTTATTCCGACCCATAAGACATCGGGATTGTTCGCCCATTCGCGTTTCACCCCTTCGGGTACCGCTGCCTGTTTTTCTTTCCATTTTCCAAAGCCTTCGGTGAGATAGACTTCATGACCGCGTGCAACCCATTCGCGAAATAAATTCTCCTGTACGCCTTCGTGGGCGGCATAGACCTGAATTTTCATAATGAGGTTCTCCGGTTATATGAGTCGTTTCTGCCAGCTTGCGACTATTTCGGCAAAGGTGTCTTCGAGTGTTTTTGTGATGTCCCAGTTGGGATAGTGTGATTTCATTTTGCGAAGGTCGCTGTAATAGCATATATGATCGCCTTCGCGGTTCTGGTCGGTATAGGTGTATTGCATTTTTTTATTGGAGTATTGGGCAGCGAGGTCAAATGCTTCGAGGATGGAGCAACTGTTGTTTTTTCCGCCGCCGAGGTTATAGACTTCGCCGCATCGGGGCAATTGGACAAAGGCCCACATGAAACGGGCGACGTCGAGGGCGTGAATATTGTCGCGAACCTGTTTGCCTTTGTAACCGAAGATGGTGTATGTGCGGCCTTCCATGTTGCATTTGATCAGGTAGCTCAAGAAGCCGTGTAGTTCAACGCCGCTGTGATTGGGTCCGGTGAGGCATCCGCCGCGCAGGCAACAGGTGGGCATGTCAAAATAACGCCCGTATTCCTGTACCATGATGTCGGCGGCGACTTTGGATGCGCCAAAGAGCGAGTGCTTGGACTGGTCGATGGTAAATGTTTCGGGGATGCCGTGTTTGTACGCGGGGTCGTCGTAATCCCAGCGGGTGTCCAGTTCTTTTAAGGGGATGTGGTTGGGTGCATCGCCATAGACTTTGTTGGTGGACATGTGGATAAAGGGGGATTCGGGACAGGTTTGACGCGCGGCTTCGAGGAGGTTGAGCGTGCCGACGGCGTTGGTGTCAAAGTCGTCGAAGGGAATGCGTGCGGCGAGGTCGTGTGAGGGTTGGGCGGCTGCGTGTATGATGGCACTGGGTTTTATTTGGGAGAGGCGTTCGCAAATGCCCGTGCGGTCGCGGATGTCTATTTCGTGGTGGTGGAAGTGTTTTGTGACGTTTTCCAGGCGTTTCTGATTCCAGCGCGTGTCTCCCTGGGGACCAAAAAAGACGGCGCGCTGGTTGTTGTCAATGCCGTGGACAATATATCCCTGTTCGGCGAAGTAGATGCAGACTTCCGAGCCTATGAGGCCCGATGATCCGGTGACGAGGAGGGTTTTCATGTGCGGGCTTTTGGTGCGTGGTTTGACATGTTTGTTTTTTTGCAGGGAAAACATAGGGTTTTGGGGGGGAAAGGTCAAATTCTAAATCAAAAATGTCGCGATGTCGTTTGGGTCCCAGAGGTGGAGGTGCGGATCGCGGAGATTTTTGAGGGTGTCGGTGAATCCGGATTTTGAGGCGATGAGGTAGAAAGCGTCTGAGGTTGGGAGCTTTTGTGCGCGGTGTTTGAGGGTTTGCAGGACGTCTGTGCCAACGGGGGTGGATGTCCATTTGCATTCGACAAAGAGGGTTTGCCGAGTTTCGGGGTTGAGGGCGACGAGGTCTATTTCGCTTTGTCTGTCCCACCAGCGTCCGATTCTGTGAAAGTAGAAGGGCGTGGCGTTGTGGTGGTTGCGTTGGATTAAGAGTTCTCGCGTGATGTTTTCAAAGGCAAAGCCCATGAATTCCGATATGTAAGTGTCGAGGCGATTGAGAAAATACGGGAAATTGCCCGATTCGTAGATGCTCAATTGCCGGTAGATGAATCGCATCCAGAATGTGATAAAGGGGTCGCGGATTTTATAGCGGCTTTTTTTTGTTTTCCAGGATTGTTCGGTGATGGGTACTTCGCGTTCGATGAGGTCAAATAGATCGGATAATTCGCGCAGGTATTTGGACAGGCTCGTGGCTGGCAGGCCAACAGGACCTGCGATTTCAGATCGGCGGGTTTTGCCCGTGGCGATGGCTTCGAGGATTGCGAGATAGGTGTGTGCAGTACCCCCAAATTCAGAGAGGATGATGTCTCGCATTTCGTTGCGAAAGGGGGCAAAGGGGGTGAATAGTGCGCGGTGGAGTATGTGGGGAATGGTGCTGCCGCCCAAGTCCATGCTTTCTATGATTTCGTAATACCGGGGCATGCCGCCAAAGATGCCGTATAGGGTCAGGATGTCTGTGGGCGATTGAAAGCCGAGGTGTGTGGCGATTTGATAGATGGCGCCGATGGGTAAAGGGCTGAGGTCAATTTCCCGGGTGAGGCGACCGTAGAGGGGTTCTTTGGCGTCCTGGAAGACTTTTTTCATCAGGCCGACGACAGAACCTATGGCGATGAGATGGATGCTGGATTGTTTGTGATAGGTGTCCCACACGTCCTGGAGGATGGAGTAGAGGGCGGGTTCGACAGAGAGAAAATTTTGAAATTCATCGAAGACGACGATCAGGTGCCTGTGCTGGGTTTCGGCAAAGAGGAAGACGAAAAAGTCTTTCCAATTTGTAAATGTGGGCGCGTGGGCGATGTGCGATTTGAGGGTGGCGGAGAATTCGGCGAGGAGGGCATTTGAAGGGCGTTTTTCGACAAAGAAATAGATGCCGCGATTCTGGAGATGCTGGCGCACGAGTTCCGTTTTTCCTGTGCGACGTCGCCCAAAGATCGCGGTGAATTGAGAATATTGCGCCGATCTTTCGGTGAGGTCTTGAAGGAGTGCGAGTTCTGTTTCTCTGTCGTAAAATTTCATTATTATTCTTTCAATAATTATTATTTTTAGAATAATAATGGAAAAGGGTGCAAATGTCAATGTAATTAAGAGGGTAAAGCCGTCATCGCGGCATGGTTTTGAGCCGCGATCCAGAGGTTTTTGCTTTTGATTTTCATCCTGTCCATCCTTTCATCCTGATCAGGATTTGATGACGATATGCAAAAAAACGTCCGAGATGGGCTTGATATATATGCATTATAGGTGTATTTTTGTGAAAGACATTTTGATATATTGCTCAGGTGAGGTCTTTTGAATGCCGCTCTATCTCTATCCAAATGTCTATGCATCTGGATCAGTGCCTTTGGGATGGAGCCCCATTCGAGGTGGAACTGTTAAATATCCAGTTCGCAATCGTGCCGTTATGCGTGTATTGAGAGATTTACAGACTGGAAGATGGCAAAAGGTTATCAAAAAAGGCAACTCTGGCGAGGTTCATTATTTTGAACACGAATCTGGCCAGGTTGCGGGTGTAAAATTCTTTTCGGTGAATTTATGAAAACACATCATCGCATTCTTCTTTCAGATTCCAATGGGGAGTCTGGATTGGCATTGTTTGCATTTTTGAATCTGGGGCTTGTGCAGTCCTTGCATAGTGGCGCTTTGAGTCCTTCGGAGGCGATTGGACGCTTCTATCACGCGGATAACTGTCTCTATGTTCGCGAGCATTTACAAAGCCGAGAAGCCAATATAGTTATGAGCCGCGGGGTGCAGTTGCCAGATTTATTTGAAAGTCTGCCTGTCGAAGAAGCGCAACGCGAATTTTTGCACGAGTTGGAAAAGATACGCGGGTTATGTTTACAGCTTTTGGAGCGCGAAAGATCTTCAGAGGCTGTGTAAATCCGGTCTAAAATTGTGTCAGGTAATGTTAGGGGCGAACCTGTGTGTTCGTCCCTATTTTTTTATGAATATCAATGTAATTAAGAGGGTAAAGCCGTCATCGCGGCAGGGCCCCTGCTTAAATCATACAGAGCCTGCCCCGTAGTGCTTTCATACGGGGGGCAAGCGTAAGCCGCGATCCAGAAGGTTTGCTGTTGTTTGTCATCGCGGTATGCCTCTGAGCCGCGATCCAGAGGTTTTCGCTTTTGATTCTGACTCTTATCCTGTCCATCCTTTCATCCTGAGAATCCTGATGAACTGGTCTGGAAATCGACCAGTTGTACACCGCTTCAGACAGAGATTTTCGCTTTTGATTTTCATCCTGTCCATCCTTTCATTCTGAGAATCCTGATCCTGATCTGATCGCACGGATGACGGTTCTGATTTCGTCGATTATTGTTTTGCGTTCAACGAGGAGCAGGCCCGAGCCATAACCCGTGGTGAAGATTGTGCTGCCCGCGAGGACGCCGATGAGTATTGGCAATGTGTTGAGCCACTCGGCGAGGGCAAAGTGCATGCCCGTGCCGATGGCTGCGGCGATGAGCGGGGGAGCATAAGTTTTGGCGATGGGGATATCGACGTATGTGCGAACGAGGATGAGTGCGAGGATGAGGCCGACGATGGCGATGGCGTTCATGCTGATGGCGATGCCTATGGCTCCCATGTGATGGGCGAGATAGGGGGCGAGGACGAGGAGGATGAGGGCTTGCGCCGCAGAGAATTTTGCAATGCTTTTGGGGCTGCCTGCGCTGTAGAACAGGGCGTGTACATCGTCGAGGATAGGACGGCAGAGGGAGTAGATGATAAGCCATTGGAGCAGCGGGGCTGCAGGTGCCCAGTCGGGTTTGAAAATGTGTATCCATCGGTTGGCTTCGAGCGCGAGTACGAGGGAGATGGGGACTGTGGTGCGCAGGATGAGGCGCGAGGTTCTGCGGTATGCTGCGGAGAGTTGATCGCGGTTGTTCTGGTAGCGCGCGTACACTGTGGCAGTGATGCGTACCATGACCATGGTGATGGCCCCGGTGGGTATCTGTGCAAAGCTGTGTGCGGCGTCGTATATCCCGCGCAGGTTCAAGGTGAAGAACAGGCTGATGATGAGTTTGTCGTAGTGTTGAATGAAAATTTTGGGTATGCCGCCGATCCAGAACCATAATCCGTAGCGGATCATGCGTCGTGCGGCTTGTGCGTTGAAGGCGTGTAGCTGGTTCAGGGGTGGGGGATGGCGGAGCCAGACGACGGTGCAATAGACGAGAATATAGGTGACGCTGTATGGGAAGAATCCGAGAATGAGTGCCCATTTGCCGTATCCGAGGTAGGCGAGGGCGAGGCCGACGAGGGCTGCGAGGATGGTTCCGCCTGCATGTGCAAAGGCGAGGCGTCCAAATTCGAGGTCGCGCTGTAGCTGGGTTTCGGCGGTGAGTGCGGCTGTTCGGAGGAGGTCGAATGTGCCCAGTATGCCCAGAGCTATGGCGACTTTGGGGTAGGTTTGTTCTGTATCGGTGTCTGTGATGTAGGCGTTGAATGTGCGGGTGAGTTCAAACAGGTGTTCGGAATAGAGGGCGATGCACAGGGCGAGGAGTGTGCTGATACTGCCCAGGCTGACGCTGAGTACAAAGTGCGTGGGTGCGAGGTCGTGGACGTTATCGTGTTCGTGCAAGAGGGCGTAGTGCAGTCCAAGGTCCCGGATGGCGATGACGAGGGCGAGGATGGAATAGGCTGTTGCGATGGCGCCAAAGTCTTCGGGTACGAGGATCTGGTAGAGCAGGAGGAGGACCGCGAAGTTGATGATTCGCGCGGGATATGTGCTGCCGAAGGTCTGGATTGCGCCGTGCGCTATGCGCTGGATGGCGGATGCTTCAGTTGGTGTTGTGGGTTTTTTCATAGTATATGCACAGCGCGATTGCAGCGATGAGGAAGATGACGCCGCCGAGTGTGACCAAGCGCGTGGTGGCTACAATGGGGTCCCGGTAGGTGAGTTCGACGATGTGTTCGCCGGGTGCAAGTGCGACTGCGGTCCAGAGGTAGTTGGCGCGTATGAGGGGTTTGGGGTCGCCGTTGACGGTGGCAGTCCAGTTGGGGTGGTGGTTTTGCGAGATGACGAGGATGCGGGGTCCAGAGGCTGTTGTGCTGAGTTTGAGATAGCCCTGGTGTTCGTTGTATTCGAGGCGTTCGACGCTGCCTGTTTCGCTGGTGGTGTCGGGGGCGATGCCGGGGTCTTCTTCGAGTAGTGCTGTTTGCATGGGGTTGACGTTGAGGTCGGTCAGTTTTTGCAGGATTTGATTTTCATCGGGGATGATTTCGTGTTGGGGTGCGAGATAAAACCACGGTAGCGCGCCGGGGTTGCGGTAGATGTGCAGGCCCTGGCGTCCGGCAATTTTTTGGAGATAGGGTATGTTTAGTTCAGACGGCACGACGATGTATTTGGTGTTGAGGAGGTTGATGATCGCGGGGTTTGAAAAGTTGATGGTTCCGGATTTGAGGATGTGGTCGTAACGCCTGATGGCGAAGTCGTTAAAGCCAGTTACGAGGTCTATGCCGGGCAGGGGCATCTGGTTGTGGTCGGGTAGGGCGAGTACGCGAAAGAGGCTGTTGTCCCGTTTGAGGAATGCAACGGCGTCGGCGTTGACGCGCTCTTCTGGTAGAACGCGGTTGGGGTTGGCGTAGTTGAGAAACATTTTGTCAATGCGCCAGGTGTCGATGAGGAGGACGGTGAGGAGGATGAGGAAGAAGGTGTGGATTTTGAGTTTGTTTTGTGCGCGGAGACACGAGATGACGGTGAGTGTGCCGACGAAGAGAGCGGCGAGTAGTGCGCCTTGTCCTGTGAGGGGGAGGTTATTTTGGGCGATTTGGAGGCGGGGAGCGGATATGTCCGTCCAGACGATGTTTTGCCAGAGGGATAGGAGTATAGAGGGGACGAAGGCGAATAAGAGAAGAATTGCGGTGCATATTCCGCCTGTGATGCCGATTTTTTTTGCGGTCTCGGGGGGCGTGCTATCGGTGATGAGGCGGTGGAGGCCGTACGCGCCGAGTGCGCATAGTGCAAAGGAGAAGAGGAAGGCGATCATGCCGGGCGCGCGCAGTACGCTGACGCCCGGGACAAGGTGGTACAGGAGTTTGTGCAGGGGGGTGTGGGGTCCAAGGGCGTAGGCGACGGCGAGTATGAAGAGGCCGAGGAGGAATGCGATGTGGTTCTTTTTTCGTATGCGCGATAGGGCGAGGATTGCGAAGAAGAGGGGGACGATGCCGATGTATTCCGAGTTGATTTTGAAGGCGTTGCGCCCCCAGTATTTGTGGGGGGTTGTGTTTGTGTCAAAGCTGACGAATTCGGGGATGACGAGGGCGAAGATTTCTTCGGGGTGGAGCGACCAGGATGAGGCAAATTCGTAGCCAGCGTCGGATGTTTGTTCGGAGACGGCGCGTTTTGAAGCTGTTTGTGTGTTCCAGTATTGTGGGATGACGCCTTCTGCGCCTATGGCGAGGCCCAGGCAGATCGCGCCTGCCGATAGGAGGGTTTGATAGAGGGCGGTTTTTGTGTTTCGGGTGCGGAACAGACCCCGTAAGAGTTTGTAGAGGAAGAGCAGGCCCAGTGCCCAGAGGGCAAAGTAGGCCATCTGGAGGTGCGGGCTGTAGATGGCGATGCCGACGGTGCCGCCGAGGATTAAAAAGTAGATGATGCGCCGCGTGTCCATGCCGCGGTTGAGTACCCAGTACATGAGGGGAAAGAGACCGATGACGGTCATTTTTGCATAGTGCCCGGCCTGAGAGAAGGAGAGGAATGCGGGTGCAGAGGCGTAGGCCGCGCCCGCGATGAGGGCGGCGAGGGGGTGGAGGCCAAAGCTGCGTGCGCAGAGGTACATGAAGTAGCCGGCTGTGAACATGGCGAAGATGTAACGCCAACCAAAATAGCGGTGTTCGCTGGTGAAGAGGTCGATGATGACGAGGGGATAGTATTGGGACCGCAACGCGGCTGATTCCGGGGTGCCGCCCATAAACCGACTCCAGTTTTTTGGCGGCAATTTTTTCAGGGCTTCTGCAAAGGGTTCGTTGCCTCTGTGAAATTCTGCACCGGTGTCGCTGCCATAGATTACATCGCCCGTGATGAGGAGGTGATAGAAGTAGCCGGCAGTGAGCAGGGCGAAGAATACAATGGGTACCCAGGGGCGCGATAGGAAATGGGTGAGGTCAAACGCCGATTTGGTCCGGGTGGATGGACTATGCCTGCGTCGTTTGCTCATTGTTGGGGTCCTTTTGATGGTGATAATACATGGCTTGCCGCGCAGAGTAGATGGCGATGAGTATGAGGCAGATGACGACGAGGATGAGCGCGAGGGTCATTGTTGGGCTGAGGATATTTGTGCGCAGGACATTGATCCACCAGATGTCGATGAGATCATAATTTTTTAGAGATCCGGAGACAAAGCGTTCGGTGCCAGAGGAGATGGTGTATTTGAGCGACTGCCCGGTTATGAGACGGCAGATTGCCGAAGTGAGCTGGTAGTAGCCGCCGATAATGGGGGATAAATTGGGCGAAAAGAGAAGGTCGCCCATCTGGTGGGGCGCGAAGATTGTTGCGCCTATTTTTTTGTTCTGTACAAAGTGTGTAAAAAGATAGGGGTTCATCAGCACAGCGGGGAGTTGTGCGAAGAAGCCGAGAACGGTGAGGCGACGCGTCCACTTGATATCGGCGAAGACGCCGAGTGGGAAGATACAAAAGGGGAGGATGGGAAGCAAATAACGCGGTCCCCAAGACGATCCGGCGTGCCAGTCGATCATGGGTAAGAGAAGGACAAATAGTGTTAAGGTGAAGCCCAGGCAGAGGTGTGCTTCGTTCGGATGCGATGATTTGAATTTGCGATAGGCAATGGGGAGGAGGCATATCAATGGAAAAAAGAAGATGAGGCCCCGTCCCGTGCTAAAGAGCAGGCCGTAAAAGGCGGTGAAGATCTGCGCGGGTATAAAGGCGAGATAGCCGCCTTTTTGGGTGAGGATGTCGAGGTGATATCCGGTGAGTAAGATGTTGCCATAACGCAGGTGGTTGTGATAGGCGACGATGAGACAGACTGCGACGATGGGCGATAAGAAGATGGCGAGACGCGATAGGGTGTGTCGGTTGCGGTGTAGATAGAGCAGGGGGATTGGCAGGAGGACGAGGGTGTAGAATTTGGTGAGGATGGCAATGCCAAAGGCTATTCCCGCAAGGATGGGCGAGGGAGCGCGTTTGATGAGGGCGTGGGTTGCGATGAGCAGGCCGAGTCCGACGAGTGGTTCTGGATATCCATATCCCGAATAGGGAAATACCATTGTGCCCAGTGCGAAAGCGACTGTGAGCCATTTTACGGTGGCTGGGGGGTAATTGAATGATTGAATGATGAGATAAAAGAAGAGGACCCACAGGGCGGATATGACTGCGTTGGTCATTGAGGTCGTGAACATGGTGAGGTAGTCGGCGGGGATATTGGGGAAGATGCCGGCGAGCAGGAGGCCAATGGCGTAGAAGGGTATTTCTGCGAGGGGCATGCCGATACCGTATTTGGAATACTGTCGTCCAGACGATGTGACCGCATCGCGGTGTTTTTGCATTTCGGACAGGGTGAAGCTTTCATCGGAGATGACGAGGTCGCCATCGCGCACCAGACTTTGCGCGGTGAGGTAATTCCAGAATCCATCGCCTCCGTAATGCCCGCCCGCTGTGAGTGCGTAGATGCAGAGGAGGAAGATGAAGAGATGGGTTGTGGTTCGTTTAGTCATTGGCAACTTTCAAATACACTTCTTCTTGCGCCTGCGCCGTGCGGTCCCAGGTGAATTGGGCGGCCCATTTGCGGCCCGCTGTTCCCAGGCGTTTGCGCAGGAGGGCGTCGCTGCGCAGGCGGTTCATGGCGCTGGCGAGTGCCTGGGGATTTTCGGGGGGGACGAGGAGACCGGTTTCATCGGCGCGGATGGCATCTGCCAATCCGGGGATATTTGTGCCTATGACGGCTTTGGCTGCGGCAGCGGCTTCGATGGCGACAATGCCCCAGCCTTCGTAGCGCGAGGGCGTACAGACAAAGAGGGCATGGCCCATGAGGATGTTTTTTTGTTCGGGTGTGACGGCGCCGGTGAATTCGACGCGGTTTGCGATATTGAGTTGATTGGCGATAGATCGTATTTCGCGTTTGCTTTGCGGGGTTCCGCGACCTGAGAGGATGAGGCGGATGTCGTGTGTGTTGAGTTTGGCAAAGGCGGATAGGAGGACGTCGATGCCTTTGTTGTGGATGTCCATGCGTCCAAAATAGAGGATGTAATTCTCTTCTGCCCAGGGGGCGTCGAAACAGATTTGATCGACGCCGGTATAGACGAGGTGATATTGCGCGTTGGGTGCGCGTTTTTCAAGCTGGCGTGTGACGGTGGGCGAGATGGTCAGGATGTTCGGGTGAAGGCGCAGGGCGCGTTGTTCGGCTCTGCGGGCAATGTGGCCGAGCAGGGGGTATTTTGCGGTGGCGTGGTCGTCCATGAAGTGGAAGAATTCGAGGAGGCTGGCGTATCTTTTTTTGGCGGATACGAAGAGGGGCGCAAAGGCAGAGAATTGATGTACCCACAGATCGGGGTTTGCGCGGGCGATTTCGCGGGAGGCATAGTGGGCATAGCTCATTCGGCTGAGGAGGTACGAGCGGTCTGTTCCCACGCGGCGGATGTGTACGCCGTCTCGGGTTTCGTCTCTGAGGGCGTTGGGATATGCACCGGCTATAATGGTAATTTGATGTTTGTGCGAGAGGCGACGGGCTATTTCCCATGTGCGCAGGGCACCGCCCCCGCCACACCAGGGGTTGTCGATGTCGTCGTATAAGGTGTGCAAGATGTTCATTTGAGTTACGGGTCGAAAGAGTGTGCGTTCACAGGCTTCCTTTGGTCGAGGGTATGCCGCTGATCCTATTGTCGAGGGTGACGGCTTGCCGCAGGGATCGGGCGACGGCTTTGAAGATGGCTTCCATGCCGTGGTGCGCGTTGTTGCCGCGGATGAGGTCGATGTGCAGGTTCATGCGGCTGTTGTGCGCGAGTGCGGTGAAAAATTCGAGGCCCAGGGCTGTGGGGAATGCGCCGATGCGTTCTTCGTCAAATGCGGCGTTGTAGATGAGATGCGCGCGACCAGAGAGATCGACGACGGCGCGGGCGAGGGCTTCGTCCATGGGTACGTACGCAGAGCCGAATCGCGCGATGCCGGTTTTGTCACCCAGTGCGTTAGAGAGGGCAAGGCCCAGGCAGATGCCGACGTCTTCGACGGTGTGATGGGCATCGACTTCGAGGTCGCCTTTGCAGGCGACGGTGAGGTCGAATAAGCCGTGGCGGGCAAGGGCTGTGAGCATGTGGTCAAAGAAGCCGATACCCGTGTCGATGTGCGATTCTCCTGTGCCCGTGAGGGCGAGGGTGAGGTCGATGTCGGTTTCAGAGGTTTTGCGCTGGATGTGTGCTGTGCGAGAGGACATTGGTGTACCTTTTTTAAGCAGGTTCCGGAAGTGTGCGTTTTATTAAATGATGTTTATATCCAAAGCCGGGACCTTCCACGGTGGAGATGTCGATGTGGCCGTTTTGCCGGCTATAGACGCCGGGGTGTATGGCGGCTTCGGGGATTGAGGCGTCGGGATAAAATTGCATAGCGTTGGTTTCAAAGCCCATGACGGTGCCGGCATACGCGGTGAGCAGGGCGTGGGGGATTTGCGCGAGCATGGGATTTGTGAGGTCCTGTACCATGAGTGTCATGCCGTGTGCGCGCGCCCAGCAGAGGGAGAGCAGGGCACCGGTCTGGGTTTTGCAGGTTTTGAGGGCTACGCCGGTCCAGCCGAGTTGCCGTCCCAGGCGTATCACGCGCCAGTCGTGCGCGCTTTCGTCCATGAAGAGGGGTTTGCGCGCGGAGATGCTGTGTACAGGGAGGGGGTTTTCAGAGAGTTCATAAGCGAAGGGCTGTTCGACGTAGAGAATCATTTGATAGATGCGCGGGTGGTCAGTGAGGAGGCGATCCAGGATGTCGTTGACGTAATCGACTTCCTGGACGGTGCAGTTGAAGTCTGTACACAACCACATGGCGTTGTGTTCGATGCCGATTTGACCGATGCGGACGATGCGGTCGTAATCCCATCCGGGTTCTTGTCCGGTGAGTTTGATTTTGAGGCAGGTGATGCCGTCGCGCCGTATCCAGTCGGGGAGGACTACGGGATAGCCGTCGTCGGGTTCATCGCCTGTGCGTTCGGCGTCGTCGAGGAGGTCGTTGCCGCCTACGGCGTGCCATGCGGGCAGGCGGTTTGGTCGCGGGCGGATGAGATAGCTTTCGGGATAGTGGCCAGAGAACGCGAGGTCTTCGGCCGGGTCGAGGTAGTGCGAGAGGTCGGCGTTCATGAAGTCTGCGTTGTACGTGTCGTAGGTGTCGATGTTGTGAAGTATGCCATAAGCGTCGTGCAGGGCGAGGTCATAAGCCGATGTGCAGACGAGTGCGGATAGGCGGGGCATGTCCCCTGTGGTGTTTTGTTGTTCGATGTTGAAAGCCGATAGGAGGTCGGGGAGGATGTTTTCTTGGAATGTGTGGCCGATTTCGATGGGGTGACCGGTTGTGTCGATACCTGCCCATGCGCGTCCGATTTTGAGGCAGAAGTTTTTCATGGCTGTTTCTCGGATGGCATACGTGAGGTGTGGCGATGGCCATGCCCAGGGCGCGCTCAAGGGTGTTTCTCCCCAGCCAGAAGCGGTGTTGCCCAGCCGATCTTCGACGTCGATGCGAACTCTGACGCAGGTGACGCTGTCGAGTTGTTCGGTGCCAAAGCGATAGGGTATGCGCGTTTGGACGGGGAGGAAGTAGGTGGTGACAGATTTGATTTTTATGTCTGTTGTTTTTGACATGGGTTTGTCTTTCGTGTCATTGCGGCATGCTTGAGCCGCGATCCAGAGGTTTTGACTTTCATCCTGTGCATCCTTTCATCCTGAGAATCCCGATTCAGACAGTGTCCTTTCAAGTGCCTCCAAAAAGCTATCATTTTCTCGTTCTGTGCCGATGGATACGCGCAGCGCCCTGTCGAGCATGGGATAGGATGTGACGTTGCGGATGAGTATGCCCTGTTCGATCAAGCCGGTGAAGACAGCATCTGGATCGCCTACTTCAAAGAGGATGAGGTTGGCGTGTGATGGGTAGGGGGTGACGCCTTCTATTTGGGTGAGGCATTGGAAGACGCGCTCGCGTTCTGAGCATATAAATGCGATGCGTTTTTGTATGAGGTCTTTGTGGTTGAGGATGGCCATGGCTGCTGTGTGCGAGAAGATGTTGATGTCAAAGGGGATTTTGCCTTTGATGATTTCGTCGCGCAAGTCGGGATGGGCGATGAGATATCCGATGCGGATGCCAGCGGCACCAAATGCTTTGGAGAGGGTTTTGAGGACGATGAGGTTGGGGTGTTTGGGCAAGAGGTCTATGGCGGTTTGGTTATAGAATTCGCCGTAGGCTTCATCGACCATGACGAGGGCGCTGGTGCTGGATAGGAGTTTGTCGAGGTCCGCGTTTGAGATGGCACATCCCGTGGGGTTGTTGGGGGAGCAGAGGATGATGAGGCGCACGTTTTTTTGGCTGGCGGCATCGCATAATTTTGGGATGTCGAAGCCGTAGTTTTCTGTGAGGGGAACGTCGAGGATGCGTCCGCTGAATATGTCGGTGTAGAGGCCGTAAAGAGAGAATGAGGGCGAGGGGATGACGACCTGGACACCGGGGGCAGATACGACGCCGAGGACGAGTTGTACGAGGGTGTTCGATCCGTTGCAGACGATGAGTCCTTCGGGTTGGACGCCTATGTGATCGGCGAGTGCTTCGACGAGATCCATTTGCATGGGTTCGGGATAGCGCGACCAGGATTTGTTGCGGACAGCGCGCAAGATGTCGTCTTTCAAGCTGTCGGGTACGTCAAATGGGCTTTCGTTCTGGTTGAGCTTGATGGGACAGTCGTACGCCGTGAGATGATACCCGTGCAGGGCGCGGACTTCGGGTTTGATGTTTTGGAGGTAGGTCATGGCATCCTGATCCTGATCGCATTGGCGTGGGCGTCGAGGCCCTCGGTTTCGGCCATGCTGATGATGTGGCCCGCGGTTTTTTGCAGGCGCTGGTCGGTGTATTGCAAGATGCTGATGGTTTTGGTGAAGGTGTCAACGCCAACAGATGACGCGAATCGGGCGGCGCCGGCTGTGGGCAAGATGTGGTTGGTGCCCGCGTAGTAGTCGCCCACGGGTTCGGATGATGCTGCGCCGAGGAATACAGCGCCGGCATGGCGAACCGATTGCAGGTGCGCCCAGGGGTCGGCGACGATGAGTTCGAGGTGTTCGGGCGCGATGCGATTGGCGAGGTCTATGCCTTCGGCGAGGTCGCGTACGACGACGATTGCGCCAAAGCGGTCGAGTGCTTTTTGTATGGCTTTGCGGTGCGTCAGGTCGGCGGTTTGACGGGCGATTTCGTCGGCGATTTCGTCGGCGAGGTCCGCAGAGGGTGTGATGCAGACTGCGGCTTCATATCCGCTGCCGTGTTCGGCCTGTGAGAGGAGGTCGGCGGCGATGTGTTTGGCGTTTGCGGTGTGGTCGGCGATGACGACGATTTCGCTGGGTCCGGCGATCATGTCGATGTCAACGGTTCCGAAGACGAGTTTTTTTGCGATTTGAACGTAGGGGTTGCCGGGTCCGACGAGTTTGTCAACGCGGGGTATGGTGTCGGTGCCATAGGCGAGCGCGGCGATGGCTTGCGCGCCAAATACTTTGTAGATTGTGCGTATGCCCAGATGATGGGCTGTGGCGAGGACGGCGGGGTGTATGGCGCCGTTTGGTTGCGGGGGCGTGGCGATGCAGAGGTGCGGGACGCCCGCGATTTGCGCGGGGATGGCGGCCATGAGCAGGGTGGAGAATAAGGGCGCACTTGCACCGGGGATGAGCAGGGCAACGCGTTCGATGGGTAAGATGCGTTTGCCGAGGATGACGCCGTCGCCGTCTTCGATGAAATAGGAGGTTTGTTTTTGCGTTTCGTGAAATTTGCGGATGTTTGTCGCGGCTGCGTCTATGATGTCGATGAATTTGGGGTCGGCATCGCGATAGGCTGCTTTGATTTCAGATTCGGGCACGCGAATGTCGGTTATGTCTATGCCGTCGTATTTTTTGGTGTACGCGAGGAGGGCGCGGTCCCCCAGTTTTTTTACGGTGCTGACGATTTCTCGCACGGTTGCTTCCTGCTCGGCGGAGAAATCAGGGCTGCGCGAGAGGATGGCGTCGAGTTTTGGGGGTGTTTTGTCGCGGTTGTGTTTGATGATTTCGATCATGGGGGTGCGGAGGTTAATAAATCACTTTGTTCAAAGGATATTCGATGATGCCTTCGGCACCTGCTTTTTTGAGTTTTGGTATGAGGTCGCGCACGATGCGCTCATCTACGATGACTTCGATTGCAACCCAGTTTTCGTCGAGTAAGTTTGCGATTGTGGGGTTGTTGAGCGCGGGTAAGTTTTTGACGATTTGAACGAGGTCTGCGCGGCGTACATTCATTTTGAGGCCGACTTTGTCTTCGGCGTTGAATGCACCGATGAGCAAGGTGGCGATGTGTTGCGCTTTTTCGCGTTTCCACGCGTTTTTCCACGCTGTTTTGTTGGCTATGAGTCTGGGCGTGGTTTCAAACATGGTGTCTATGATGCGCAGGTTGTTGGCGCGCAAAGACGATCCGGTTTCGGTGAGTTCGGCTATGGCATCGACGAGGCCGGGTACGCGGACTTTGGCTTCGGTGGATCCCCAGGAGTATTCGACTTCGGCGGTTATGCCCTGGTTTTTGAGGTGATTGCGCGTGGCTGTGACGAGTTCGGTGGCGATGCGCTTGCCCTGCAGGTCCTGTACGGTCTGGATGTCCGAGTCTTCGGGGACTGCGATGATCCAGCGCGCGGGTTGCGATGTGGTTTTGCTGTAGGCAAATTCGGCGATTTCGATGATGTCGGCTTCGTTTTCTCGAATCCAGTCGATGCCGGTGAGGCCTATGTCGAGGACGCCGCGTTCGACGTAGTGCGCGATTTCCTGGGCGCGCAGAAATAAGCCCTCGAGTTCGGGGTCGTCAATGACGGGCGTGTAGGACCGGTGGCTGGCGTGGATGCGATAACCGGCTTTGGCAAATAGGGTGAGTGTGGATTCTTGAAGGCTTCCCGAGGGAAGGCCGATTTTTAATATGGGCATGAATTTATTCCCCTTAGGTTCCGTCATTTGGCCAAAACGCGCAGTGTGTTGTCATAGCGGTTGATGATATCTTCTGCTTTTGCCAGTTTCTCTTTTGTGGTGGGATCGGAGGATGTCATCTGATAGCCGCCATTCGGTGCTTCGATCAGGAACAGAGGTTCCCCATCTTTCGTGTGCAGCCGGTTTACGACCTCTTTTGGCAGGACGACGCCGAGCGAGTTACCGAATTTGCGGACCTTGAGTTTAATCATGGGGAGTCTCCTATTTTATTTTCACAATGGTGCTACTTTATCTACATCTATAAAGATACGATTTTTTGCCATTTTGGGGAAATTTAATGAATGAGTTGACAAATAAAAAAATGAAAAGTACGTTATCCGGAAAGGGTTGATTTTTTATCACGAGCAATAGGAGTCTAATCATGGAAAAATCACATCTCGTCGGTTTGATTACGGATACACACGATAATAAACACGCGGTTGAGAAGGCTATGAGGCTTTTTATAGAGCGCGATGTGGGGCTGGTGCTGCACGGGGGCGATTATATCGCGCCGTTTAATGCGCGCTGGATGGCGGATTTGACGGTGCCTTTTGTCGGGGTTTTTGGGAATAATGATGGGGAGAAGTTCGGTTTGCGGGCACTTTTTGAAGACCTGGGACCGATTCACCGCCCGCCTTATGTACATGAATGGGAGGGCAAGCGTATTTTGATGTTGCACGAACCCGATGAGGTGGATGCCCTATCGCAGAGCGGCGCATACCATGTGATTTTTTACGGACATACGCATGAGATTGATGTGCGCAGAGGCGATACACTGGTGATTAATCCGGGGGAGGCGTGCGGCTGGACAACGGGGCGAGAGACGGTGGGAATTTTGGATTTGAATGCGATGGATGTGGAGATTGTGGATTTGTAGGGGCGAAAAATTTTTCGCCCATTGTAGGGGCGAGGCATGCCTCGCCCGTGTGACGTTGAAAGGATAACCCTTTGGCCGATGAACCGAAACGCGACCGAAACGCCATTCGCGAGCATATCGACGGTATTGTTGCATTGATGCCCAGAGAGCCTGGTGTGTACATTATGAAGGGCGATGAGGGGCAGATTATTTATATCGGCAAGGCAAAGGTGTTGCGCAGCCGGGTGCAGCAGTATTTTCGTCCGAATGCCCATGATGGGCGGCGGCAGTTTCGGGCCATAGTTCGCAATGTGCGCGATTTGGAATATATTGTTACGGATACGGAGTTGGAGGCGTTGATTTTAGAGGCGAATTTGATCAAGGCACACAAGCCGCGCTACAATATCAGTTTGAAGGACGATAAGAAGTATCCGTATATCCGCATTACAAAAGAGGCGTTTCCCCGCGTTGTGGTGACGCGCGATGTGGTGAAGGATGGGTCGCGGTATTTGGGTCCTTATACGGATGTGCGGGCGATGCGGCGCATGATAGAGACGATGCACCGGTTGTTTCGGATCCGGAGTTGTGATTACGATTTGCCAAAGTCCAATGTGCGGCTGTGTCTGGATTACGAGATCAAGCGGTGCGATGGTCCGTGTGAGGGGTTGATTGTGGCAGGGGCGTATCAGAAGATCGTGGATGAGGCGGTGTTGTTTTTGACGGGGCGGCATACGCAGGTGAAGGTGACGCTTGTCGAGCGGATGAAGCGTGCGTCGGAGGCGATGAGGTACGAGGAAGCGGCGATTTATCGGGATCGCATTCAGGCGCTGGAACAGGCTGCGAGCCGGCAGAAGGTGGTGTCCAATGATTTGACGGATTGGGATGCGATTGCGATTGCACGGGAAGATGACGAGGCTTGCGGGGTGGTGATGGAGGTGCGCGATGGGCGGTTGATCGGGCGGCAGAATTATTTTCTCGGGGGGGTGCTCGATGCGTCTGAGGAGGAGGTGGTTTCAAAATTTGTACAGTTGTTTTACGCGACGGCTACGTTTGTGCCGCGCGAGGTGTGCCTGCCGTGTGATATTGAGGATCGGGAGACGGTGCTCGATTGGCTTACAGAGCGTTCAGAGGGCGGGGTTGAGATGCGCGTGCCCCAGCGGGGGGATAAGTTCCGGTTGATGAAGATGGCGGAGAATAATGCGCGGCTGTTGTTGGCAGAGCGGCGTTTGAAGCGCGAGAATCGCAGGTCGCAAGCGCCGGCAGCGGTGCAGGCGCTTCAACGCGATTTGCACCTGGAGAAGCCACCGCGGTGGATTGAGGCAGTGGATATTTCAAATATTCAGGGGTCGGATCCGGTGGCGTCGCTGGTGTGTTTTGTGGATGGCAGGGCGCGAAAGCGCGAGTACAGGCATTTTAAAATTACGGGGTTGGAGGGGCCCAATGATTTTGCGATGATGCAGCAGGTGGTGACGCGGCGGTTTAAGCGGTTGATGGAGGAGGGGAAGTCGTTTCCCGATTTGCTGTTGGTCGATGGGGGCAAGGGACAGCTTTCGAGCGTGGTTGAGGCGCTGCGGGCGTTGGGGATTGAAGATCAGCCGGTGATTGGGCTGGCGAAGCGGCTGGAGGAGGTGTTTGTGCCGGGGTTGTCCGATCCGCAGAATATTCCCAAGACGTCGTCGGCACTGAAGTTGTTGCAGATGTTGCGCGATGAGTCGCACCGTTTTGCGATTGAATATCACCGCAAGTTGCGCGATAAGCGGACGCTGACGTCGGAGTTGGACGAGATTCCCGGGGTGGGTCCGTCGCGTCGCGTCGCACTGTTGAAGCATTTCGGTTCGGTGAAGCGGATCCGAGAGGCAAAGATTGAAGAGGTGGCAGAGGTCGAGGGGGTGGGGCTGAAACTGGCGGAGGTGATTTGTGAGGGGTTGAGGAAGTGAGAAGTGTGAATCGTATTAAGTCCCGTCTTTTCATATTCTACACTTCGATCAACAACCCATCGGTTTTGTGGTTTTTAGGAATATCGTCAAGCGAAAGTTCATTATGAACACTACCACTGGAGAATGCCTCAGGATCATTAACCTGGTTGTAAATATCAGTCAAGTTTTCTTTTAACTCTTCCAATGTTGCTCCCTGTGTCCAATAATCTGAATAGTCTGCAAGGAACCCAATAAACCAGGAATCATCAATCCAATAGACATATCGGAAGGATGTTGCGTTTTTAGAGGTTTGTCCAGATTTAATAAAACTTTGCTTACCTGTGCGATTCATTGGTGCTGGAGGTTAAGGTTTATTCAGCGTCAAAATGATGGTGATAGCCGTTCCGATATTGGCAAGGAGAACTGTAATCAGTAAGCCGACTATCCACTTAAAGTTGCTGTTGATTCGATTCTCGATATTCGTAAAACGGTTGTCCATGTTGTTCAATCGATTGTCGATGCTATTCAATCGGTGGTTGATCTGCTCAACGATCGCTTCAAGGGCGGCGACACGGCTTTCAATGGTGGGAACGTTCATAATGCGTCCTTTCTGTGTGCGAAGATAGTATATTCAGTTCTACGTGTTTTGTCAACGTGATATCCCCCCGTTCTGGTCGGTAAAACGGTTGTTACAATCAGATAGGGCAAACCATGTCTATAAAACAAATGTCTATAGCCCCGGAATTGAAGCGGGCGTTGCAGCGGTTTCTCGATTCTGTGACGCTGGAGCGCGGGTTGGCGGATAATACGGCGAGTGCTTATGAACGCGATTTGAGCAGGTATTTGACACTGCTGACGGATTTGGGGATCAATGCGCCGGATGCAATTTCTCAGGCGGAGGTGTCCGCGCTGTTGAATTTGCTTTCGGAGATGGGGCTGGAGGCGTCGAGTGTGGCGCGGAATTTGACGGCGGTGCGGATGTTTCATCGTTTTTTGCTGGGGGAGGGGCTTGCACATCGGGATCCGACAGAGCATTTGAAGCCGCCTAAGTTGGGGCGAAAACTGCCTTCGGTGCTGAATATTTACGAGGTTGAGCGGTTGATGCTGGCGCCGGATGTGGAGACGCCGTTGGGGTTGCGCGATCGCGCGCTTATAGAGATGCTTTATGGGGCGGGGTTGCGGGTGTCGGAGTTGATCGGGTTGTCGCTGGTGGATTTGCTTTTTGATGTGGAGGTGGTTCGGGTGCTGGGCAAGGGCGGGCGCGAGCGGGTGGTGCCGATTGGGTCAGAGGGTATCGAGTGGGTGACGGCGTATTTGTCTGCGGTGCGTCCCGAGTTGGTCAAGCCCCATACGGGGGCTGAGGTGTTTTTGAATTTTCGCGGTGCGATGTTGTCGCGGATGGGTGTGTGGAAGGTGTTGCGGCAATATGTGGTGATAGCGGGGTTGGAGAAGAAGGTGAGTCCACATACGTTGCGGCATTCTTTTGCGACGCATTTGCTGGAGGGGGGCGCGGATTTGCGGGCGGTGCAGGAGATGCTGGGGCATGCGGATATTTCGACGACGCAGATTTATACGCATGTGGATCGGGAGTATTTGAAGGAGGTGCATCGGACGTTTCATCCGAGGGCATGAAAAGAGTGAAGGATGAAGTGTCATCGCGGCAGGGTTGTAGCCGCGATCCAGAAGGTTTTGCTTTTGACTTTCATCCTGTCCATCCTATAATCCTGCAAATCCTGCTTCAGACAATTAAAAATTTCGGATAGGTCGTTAAATTTTCGAGTCCGTCTTCGGTGACGACGGCGAGGTCTTCGATGCGTACGGCGCCGCGTCCGGGATAATAGAGGCCCGGTTCAACGGTGACGATGTGTCCTGCGCGGAGATTGCCCGGGGTTTTGCCGATGCGCGGGGGTTCGTGGATTTCGAGGCCCAGGCCGTGGCCCGTGCCGTGGAAGAAGCCCTGCATGCGACCGTCTATGTTGCCGGTTTCGAAGTTGCGGTTTTCAAATAGTTCTGTGAGTGCCCGGTGGATGGCCTGGCCGTCTGCGTCTGCGCGGATGCTGTCGAGGACGAGGTTTTGTCCGGCGAGGACCGCGTCGTAGATGTTCTGGAGGTCGGCAGAGGGGGTGCCTTTGACGACGGTGCGGGTGAGGTCGGCGAAATAGCCGGTGATATTTGAGCGCGGAAAGATGTCGATGATGATGGATTGGTGCGCGTGCAGTGGGCCGGTGCCTTCGTTGTGGGGGTCACAGGCTTGATCGCCGCCGGCGACGATGGTGTGACCGGCTGTGCAGTCGCGTTCGAGGAGGAGAAATTTTATTTCGCGTTTGATGGTTTCCGATGTGAGGGGGGTGCCGTTGTGGTAGAGGAGGTCGCCGCGAATTTCCGAGTTGCGGATGAGGGTTATGGCGGCGTCCATTGCGGCTTCGGTGTGTTGCTGGACTTCGCGGATGTGTTCGATTTCATCGGGGGTTTTGATTTCCCGGTCGGGCCAATACGCGCCTTCTGGAAATGCCACTTCGTAGCCGCGTTCGCGCAGGTCGTCTGCCGTGGCTATGGCAAAGGCGCGGGGGACGTTCAGGTGGGTGATATTTTTTTCTTGCAGTACTTCGTGTAAGGCATCGATTTGAGAGGGTTCTTCGTCGGTGTCGTTTTTTTTTGCTTTTTCCTGATATTCGGATAGGGAGAGTACCTGATTGACCTGGGCTTGAGCGCGCGCGCGGTCGCGTTCCAGGTCGGACATGAGGAGGTGTTTTTTTGCGCCGATTTGAAAGAAGATAAAGGGATCGGGTGCGAGAAAGCGCGTGGCGTAATACATGTCGGCGTCGGTTTCGCTGGCGGCGATCATGAGCCGCGCTTCAGAGGTGCTCATTATAGGGTCCTTATGCTGAGATTTTCATGGATAAGAAGAAACGGTTGCCTTCGCGCATGACGGAAAATGCGGCGTTTTTTCCTTTTTTGAGTTTGGATATGGCAGTTTCAAAGTCGTTTACTGTTTTTATGTCTTTTTGATAGGGAACCTGGCGTACGGCATAGATGATGTCGCCTTCGCGAAAGCCGGCGTTGCGCGCTTCGCGAGAGACGTCGGTGACGACCACGCCTCTGATGTTTTCGGGGAGGGTGTATTCTTCGATTGTTTTTGCGGTGATGTCGCGGACGGTGAGGCCAATTTCTGAGGTAGATGCGTTTTCGCGTTCTTTTTCTGGCGCGTCATCTGCGCTGGCCAGGTCTTCGGGCAGGCGTTCGCTCAAGGTGACGCGGATGGTCAAGTTTTCGGTGTTGCGCCTGATGGCGAGTGTTACGGTGTCGCCCGGGTGTTTGCGGGCGACCAGGCTCTGGAGATGGTTGGGGCGATTGACGGATTGACCATTTACGGCGAGGACAATGTCGCCTTCTTTGAGGTTGGCTTTCGCGGCCGGGGTATCGGACCGGACCTCGGTGATGAGTACGCCTTTGGGACGGTCAAGTCCAAAAGCCTCTGCTGTGCCCGCATCAACTGAGCCGAGTCCAATGCCGATATAACCGCGTTTGACTTTGCCGTGTGCGACGATGTCGTCCATTACTTTTTTGGCGAGGTCAATGGGTACTGCAAAGCCATAGCCGATGAAGGATCGGTTGGATGTGGCAATGGCTGTGTTGACGCCGATGACTTCGCCGTTGAGGTTGACGAGGGCACCGCCGGAGTTGCCGGGGTTGATGGCGGCGTCGGTCTGGATGAAGTCTTCGATGCTCAAGCCCCCCTGGTTGCTGATGATGTTGATGTCGCGGCCAACGGCGCTCACGATGCCGGCTGTGACGGTGGATTTGAGGTTGAGGGGCGCGCCTACGGCGAGTACCCATTCGCCAATTTCAACGGCGTCTGATTTGCCGATGGTGGCGGGTTTTAGTCCGGTGGCGTCAATTTTGATGACGGCGATGTCGGTGCGCGGGTCAGAGCCGACGAGTTCGGCGTCGTATTCGCGGTTGTCGCTAAAGGTGACGGTGAGTTTTTCGGCGTCGCCTGCAACGTGGTGGTTGGTGAGGATGTAGCCATTGGGAGTTATGACGATGCCCGATCCCGTGGTTTGTGGGTCTGGCATGGGTTGTGGTCTTCGGTCTGGCCGTCGATTGGGCCGTTCTTCAAAGTCAAAGGGGAAGGGGAAGCCGCGGCGGCGGGGCCTGTCCTCTGCTTTGAGGGTGACGTTGATGGTTACGACCGATGGGGTGACTTCTTTGGCAATGGCTTTGAAGGCGGTGTTATACGCTTTGATTTGGGCAATGGCCTGTTTTTCTTCGGCTGTGAGTGCGGCTTCGCCCGTTGTAGCGGATAATAGCAGTGCAATGAGGCCCAATAGCGCGATGGTGCGGTGTTTCATGGCGGGTGACTCCTTTTGGGAATTAAGTGGTTTTGATTGTCATTGCGGCCCCTGCTTAAATCATACAGGGGCAGGCATGAGCCGCAATCCAGATTTTTAGTTATGTAGTTTCTATTTTCGACGATTAGACCCACGACCCTGTGAGATGGTTCCGAAAATCGGAGGTGATGTAGGGTATCAATTGTTATTGGTTTTGTAGGGGCGACCCCCTGTGGTCGCCCGCAGGTGGTCATCCGGGACGGCACAGGGGCCGTCCCCTACAAATCGTATTGATCAATTTTCCTGTATAACGTGCGTACGGCCATGCCGAGGAGTTTTGCGGTGCGTTCGCGGTGCCCGCCGGTTATGCGCAGGGCATTGGCGATGGCTTCGCGTTCGAGTTCTCGCAAGGGGCGTATGTCCTTTTCGGTAGGTGCAGGTTTAAAACCTGCACCTACGTCGGTGTCTTTGATTTCCGTTTCTTCTATGGGTGCGTCATAGATGGGAACGGGTAGCGATGGCGCAGGCGATGTTTGCATGCTTTGCATGAGATAGGCTTTGAGTTCTTTGATGTCTTTGGCGACTTCGAGTATTGCCCAGTAGAGGAGGTCGCGATCGGATTCTGCAGGTGTTTTGCCCGCGAGGACAGGAAGATAAGTGGGTTCTGTCTCCGGGGTTGTGGCGAGGTGTTGCGCGAGGTCGGCGGCGGTTATGTGTCGGGTTTTGGACAAGACCATGAGGCGTTCGATGAGGTTGATGAGTTCCCGGACATTGCCCGGCCAGTGGTATTGCTGGAGTGCGTTCATCGCGTCTGGCGCAAATTCAATGGGGGGCATGCGCAGTTCGTCGCTTTGTTTTTGGATGATGTTTTGCGCGATGAGGGGGATGTCCTGCGGGTGGGCGCGCAGTGGGGGCATTTCGATTTCGATGACGCGAAGGCGCTGGTAGAGGTCTTGCCTGAATTTGCCTTCGGCAACGGCTTGTTGCAGGTTGCGATTGGTGGCGGCTATGACGCGGACGTCAACGGCTATTGGGGCGGTGCTGCCCAGGCGGGTGACTTCTTTGGCGTCGAGGACGCGCAATAAGCGCACCTGTGCAGAGAGGGACATTTCGCCGATTTCATCGAGGAAGACGGTGCCGCGGTTGGCGGCTTCAAAGATGCCGGATCGCTGCGTGCGCGCGTCGGTAAATGCGCCTTTTTCATGGCCGAAGAGTTCGCTTTCGAGGAGGGTTTCGGGGATTGCGCCGCAGTTGATGATGAGAAATGGTTCGCGGCTGCGCGCGCTTTGCCGGTGGATGGCTTCGGCGATGAGGTTTTTTCCAGAGCCGCTTTCACCTGTGATGAGTACGCTGACGGGGGTGGGCGCGATTTGTGCCACGCTTTCCCGGATTTGTTGTATGGCGTCCGAGCGTCCGAGGATAGTGGTGTCGGGCCGGGTGCGCTTTTGCGTCAGGGCGCCTTGCAATTCTGCGGGGATGAGCGGATAGGAGAGCAAGGCATCGGGCTCGAGTGAGGGCGCTGTCTGGAGTTGGGTGCCGTCCAGGGTGGTGACTGCGAAGATGGGGATTTTTTCAGGTTGTTCAGATAATATGTCGGCGAGTTGTACGTCGGCTTCGGGCAATGTGGTTTCGTCCAGGATGAGCAGGTCAAACTGGTTTTCAGAGATCAGTTTTCTGGCGGGTCTCGCGCTGTTGGTGACGAGGGTTTGCCAGCCGAGTTCTTCGAGTTCGACGCGCAGGTCCCGACCCAGTTCGGTGGGCTGATCAACGATGATGAGGGCTTCTTTTTGGTCGGTTGACATAATTATAATATGGTTAGTGATTTTGTCTGTCATCGCGGCCCCTGCTTAAAGCATACAGAGCCTGCCCCGTAGTGCTTTCATACGGGGGGCAGGCATGTTTAAAGCCGCGATCCAGAAGGTTTTGCTTTTGATCCTGGTTTTTGCCTTTATCCTGTTCATCCTTTCATCTTGTAAATCCTGATTCAGACTGTGTTTTTATTTTTTGAATGACCTTTTCCGCGCCAATGCCGTACATGCTGGCCACGCCGTGGCTGCGTTTTATGGCTTCGAGTTCTTGTATGGCTTGTTCGATGTTGTTCTGTGCCGCGTAGCATTCTGCTACTTTCATTTGTGCGGATACGATCCACATGGGTCTCGCGTTCTGGTTGTAGCGCAAGATCAAGAATTCTCGGAGTGCGTTGGCATAGTCGCCCATTTCGAAATAATTTTCTGCGATGGCATACTGGATGCTGGCTTTTTCGTCTTCCACGGTCACGATTTTGAGCAGGGGCCGAAGTTCTGCGATGGCTTGTTTGTGGTCGCCCTTGTTGGGCAGGTAAATGGTGCCGATGTCGATGCGGGCGCTCAGGGCGAGGCGGTTCTGGGGAAATTCGCGGATGAGCTGGCGCGCAAAGTTGATGGCGAGGTCATAGGCGTTGAGGTTGCTGTAATTTTTTGCGAGTTTGTGGAGGATGTCGGGTTTTTTGGATTGGGCGACGCCTTTTTCAATGGCATTGCGATATGCGCGTGCAGAGAGGTTGTATTCTTCGTTGCGTTCCCAAAATTCGGCGAGTTCGATGTTGGCATCTACCCAGTGCGGGCTGTCGGGATAATTTTTTATGAATGCGGTGAGTGCGTTGAGATAGGGTTCGTTGTTGCCGTCTTTGTCGGGTCCTTCGTTGTGGTAGGCGCGGATGATGTAATAACGCGCGTCGGTCGCTGCTTCGGTGGCGGCGTATTTTTTTGAGATGTCTTCAAAAATTTGTCGCGCTTTTTTGGGATTTCTGACGGCGAGTTGGTATCTGCCTTTTTCGACTTCGAAGCGGGCGAGCCATTCGGTTGCTGTTTTATAGGTTTTTTTGAATTGGCCCGCGGCTTTGTTGGCTTCGCTGATGCGCCGGAGGCGGTATAGGCTCAAGACTTCGCGGGCGGCCATGGTTTCGTTGCGCGCGGGTTCTGGTACGCGCCGGTACGCGGTGATGGCCTGGGCGTATTTTTCCGTTTGAAAGAGGAGGTCGCCCACAGCCTGGTCTGCCTGTGTGCCGAGCGGGCTGTTGGGATATTTTTTGGAGAATTCGCGGAAGGCGGTGAGGGCTTCCGATGTGCGGTTGCGTGATGTCAGGTGTCCGGCGCGTGTGTAGGCGATGCTGTCGGCGTCGGGTGCTTGTGGATATTTGCGGAGGTACATGTTATAAGTTGTGATGGCTTTGTCGCGCTGGTTGTTGTGAGCATAGGATCTGGCGAGGCGTCGCAATAGTTGAGGGGTGGTGTTGTGGGTGATCAGGCTTTCGTCTATTTCTATGGCGCGTTGATAATTGCCTGTGCGGTGGTAGCTTTCTGCCAATAGCGAGCGGGCAGATCGCTGGAGTGCGAGCGTTGGGGATGCGGAGAGGAGTTCGGAGAATGCTTCGGCAGCGCTGGCGTAAAATTCCCGGTCGAGGAGTATGCGTCCCAGTTGAAATTGCGCGTGTGGTGTCAGGTCGCTCTGCGGATAGTTGAAGAGGAAGTTTTTCAGGGTTTCTTCGGCGCGTACGTGTTGTTGTTGCTTGGCTTGACACACGCCGATGCGATAGGCGGCTTTTTCTTTAATTTTGGGATCGGTGGCTTTTTTTTCTATTTGGAGGTACAGGCTGAGGGCGCTGTCGATGTGGGTGTTGGCGAAATGGGCGTCGGCGATTCGCAGGAGCAAATCGGGGCTGTTGGGATGTGTTTTGCGATATGCGCTCAGGCGCGTTTGTGCGCGCAGGGTATCGGGTTGTATGTGGGCTGTTTCTGTGTGTATGACGGCGAGTGCGGCGTTCTTCGCACGGTCGTTGTCGGGGAATATTTTGACGAGTATTTTGAGTGTTGTGAGGCCCTTGTTTTGCCATTCGTCTGGGGATTTGTTTTCGAGGGTGGCTCTGCGCGCCTGTTTTAAGTAGCTGTTGCCGAGGAGATAATAGGCTTCAGGTGCCCAGGCAGGGGCGTTGGTGAATGCTTCGTCAGATGTTGGGGCGAAAGATTTTTCGCCCGTACTGGATGCTTCGTCAGGTGTGTCGCTGGTTACAGGCGTTTCGTCAGGTGAAGATAATGCTGCAAGGGCGGCTTCGGCTGCACGCGCGGCTTCGGCGGCAAGGGCGAGTGTGTCATCCGATGTGGTTGCGGGTGTGTTTTCAGGTGTTTCGTGTGTTTCTTCGACGAGTATGTGTTCATAAGCCGAGGGGGATATTCCCTGGATTGATAGCGCGGTTTCGAGGTGTGGGATTGCGCGGTTGTAGCGTTTTTGGCTGTGGTGGGTTTTGCCCAGTTTAAATTGCGTGTGTGGGTCGTCGGCGATGCCGGGCAGGTCGGCCAAGAGGCCGATATAGATGCGGTCGCGGTCGGTCTCTGTGCCGTATTCGGTGAGGAGTTGGATGCGCGTTTCCGCTGTTTCGGCGTGCGAGGCGTCGCCGTGATTTTTGATGTAGGTGCGATATTCTCGCAGCGCGAGTGCGGTTTGTCCGTTTTTTTCAAATACGCGTGCGAGGCCAATTTGACCTTCGGAGGCGTAGTGTGGTATTGCGCTGTTGATCAGGGTGCGATAATTTTCGGCTGCGAGGTCGTACCAGTTCAGGTCTTCGCATATTTGCGCAATTTGCAGCCGTGCATTGGCTTTTTCGATAGGGGATTGTATGCGCGTGAGGTATGTTTGATACGCTGTCAATGCTTTTTGGTGCGTTCCAAGCGCGCGCCAGATGTTTCCGATGTCGCCATAAGCCTGGATGCTGACGTCTGCGTCTGGATATTTTTCCTGTAGATTTCTAAAGGCGTCCAGTGCGTTGCGATAATTTTTCAGGTCTGCAAATGCGCGGCCATAGCCTATCAGGGCGTGGGCGTGGAAGGGGCTTTTGGGATAGGCTCTTAGAAATGAGGCATAGCGCTGTAGTGCCCCTTCGCTTTTGCCGAGTTTGCGTTTTGCATTTGCACTTCCCAACAGGGCCTGCTGGCGACGGGTGTTGTTCGGTATTTTTACAAGGGCGTTATTATAGGTTTTTTCAGCACTTGTCCAGTCGTCTTTGCCGGCGTGCCACGCGCCTATGATGAGGTGCGAGTTCTGGGCGGCGAGTGTTGCGGGGTATCTGGCGCGCAGGTTTGCAAAGATGCGTTCTGCTTCCGAGAGGTTGTCGCGCGATAGGGCGATGTTGCCCATTTCGAGGAGGGCGTCGGGTTTGCGCTTTGCGGAACCGGGATGTTCGGCGAGGGTGCGAAATTGTACGAGGGCTTCCTCGGTGCGCGATTCTTCAAGGAGGACGCGGCCGAGGTTGAAGGTGGCTTCGTTTATGAGGGATGATTTGGGATATTGTTCGACGAGTTGGCGAAAGGCCGCGCCAGCTTCTGGTAAGGCGCCGCCTTTGTGGTAGTTCTCTCCGGCTGATAAGAGATCATGGGGCGCGTTTGTCGAGGCGGGATAGGCCGCGTGTACGTCGCGATAGGCTGCGCCAGCTCGGGTGTGTTCTCCAAGTTGGCTGAGTGCATTGGCGCGTGCGCGCATTGCGATAATGACGTCGATGTGGCCGGGGTAGCGGTCGATGTATTGTTGAAGGGCTTCGAGTGCGCGGTCGTATTGTTCGGCTCTGGCAAGCGCCTGTCCAACGCGCAGCATGGCGTCGGGCAGCCGCTTGCTGGTGGGGTAGTTGATGATGAATTGCTTGTATTCCCGCGCGGCATCGGCATAGAGGCCATCATTGAAGATTCGCTGTGCGAGTTCGTAATGGGCGTTTTCATCCTGGGTCCCCTGCGCGCAGAGGTGGGATGGGATGCATAGGAGCGCGATGCACAATGCGGTGGTGATACCGCGGGTTAATGTGTTTATTATAAGGATCATGAGAAGGGTGATCCGCAGATGAACGCAGATGAACGCAGATGAAAAAGATGGTCTGTGAAGTGTGAACAACCGTAGGGGCGAGGCCTGCCTCGCCCGTCATCGCGGCAGGGTGTAAGCCGCGATCCAGTGGTTTTGAGGTTTTTGGCCTGTCTCTCGAATGTATTATATTTTACCAAAAGCGTCAATCTGTGTTTATCGGTGGTTGCCTTTTGCCTTTGATTTTGCCTTTATCCTGTTCATCCTCTAATCCTGAAAATCCTGATTCAGACGGTGGTTGCTTTTGAATATTGTCGAATACGCTTATGCAAAGCTCAATTTGGGACTGAAGATTCTCGGGCGGCGCGGCGATGGGTTTCACGATATTTTGTCGGTTTTTCAGACTGTGGATCTGTGCGACCGTCTCGTTTTCAGGCACGCCGAGCAGGGGCAGATTATCTTGTCGTGCGACGATGCGGATTTGCCCACGGGGCCAGAAAATTTGGTTTATCAGGCGGTTTCGGCGTTTCGGTCTTATACGGGAATGGACCGGGGGATTGAGGTTGTGATAGAGAAGCGGATTCCGATGGCGGCGGGTTTGGGGGGCGGAAGTTCAGATGCGGCGGCTGTGTTGCGGGTTTTGAATCGGGTGTGGAAAGCGGGTCTTTCAGGTGGAGAACTGCGCGAGATCGGCGCGACTTTGGGGTCCGATGTGCCGTTTTTGGTGCGGCAAAAGGGCACGGCAGTTGTTTCGGGTCGGGGAGAGATTATGCGGTATGTGCCCTGGTCTGCAGATGTGGTCTATGTGTTGGTTTGTCCGGGGTTTCAGGTGCATACGGGCTGGGCTTTTGCAAATTATAAAAAGACCTTGACAGGGCATGGTGAATATGATAATTTCATCCATTCTGTAAAGCATTTACCCGTTTCAGATTTTTTTGAGCGTATTGAAAACGATTTTTTGCCGCTTATTGTTCAAACGCATCCAGAGACGCGCGATATTTTGTCGCGGTTGACAGATGCTGGCGCAATCGTTGCGTCGATGTCTGGCAGTGGTTCCACGCTTTACGGTGTTTTTGAATCTCGAGATGTTGCCGAGGCTGTTTGGGCAGAATTTAATGTAGGGGCGAAAGATTTTTCGCCCTTACGGGCGTTTTTGTGTTGTCCCGTTGGAGAATAGATATGTCCGATCAAGTTTCTCTCAATGCAGATGTTCGCACGGAATCGGGAAAGAAATTTGCCAAGCGCTTGCGCTATCGCGGTCAGTTGCCCGCGGTTGTTTATGGCGAAGATTCCGCGCCTGTTGCCTGTTCTGTGGATTATCGCACATTGTCCGATTTGCTGAAGGCACACGGCCGCAATGCGATTATTTCGCTGAGCGCAGGCGATACGAGCCATAGTACTATTATTAAGGATATTCAGTATCATCCCGTGCGCGGCGAGATATTGCATGTGGATTTTCACCGCATTGATTTGACGCGCAAAATTGTGGTTGAGGTGCCTATTCACGCTACGGGGTCGGCCGTTGGGGTGCGGATTGGCGAGGGGATTCTGGAACAGATGTTGCACGAGCTTGAGGTCGAGTGCCTGCCCACAGATATACCCGATAATATTGCAGTTGATGTGTCGGATTTGGATATCGGGGATTCGCTGCACGTTTCGGATATTGTTCTGGATAGCGATGATTTGTCTATTGTGACGGAGAGCGACCGCACGATGTTTGCCGTGGCTGCGCCCGCACTTATTATCGAAGAAGAAGAGGAAGCGGAGGACGAAGAAGGGTTGGTCGCTGAGGGCGAAGAAGGCGAAGAAATGCAGGAGCCAGAGCTTATTGAGCGCGGCAGAAGGCGCGACGATGACGAAGAAGGCGATGAGTAGGGGCGAAAGATCTTTCACCCGTACAAAGGCGATTGTGGGGCTGGGCAATCCGGGCGCGCGCTATGCGCGTACGCGCCACAATGTGGGGTTTTGGGTGGTTGATGCGCTGGGCAAAAATATGCCCTGGCATGCGTTTGAGTTTTGTGCGTGGTGCAGGTTTTCAGATGATCTGGTGCTGGTCAAGCCGCTGACTTATATGAATAAGAGCGGTTTGGGTGTGGCGGAGGTTGTGCGGTGTTTTCAGGTTGGACCAGCAGATGTGCTGGTGGTGGTTGACGATGTGCATCTGAGTTTGGGGCGGTTGCGCTTCCGGCGCACGGGAAGTCACGGCGGGCACAATGGTTTGCGGTCTGTTGAACGCGCGTTGGGGTCTGCGGATTTTCCGCGGTTGCGCATCGGTATTGGGCAACCCGCCGAGCTGGATGGGATGATCGATTATGTGTTGGGTGAGTTTTCATTCGAAGATGGAGATGTGATTGTAGATGCTGTTGGGCATGCGGTTAAGGGCGCGCTTTGTTGGGCAACAGAAGGTATTGAACGGGCGATGAATCAGTATAATTAGGAATTAAGAAGCTAAAGGTTGTTGTTGCGCGTGGATGGGTTTGGAGTTCTTTATGATTGTGATTTTGGCCCCTGTGCTGGGCGTGGTTGGGCTGGTTTGCGCTGGTTTGATTTATCTCTATGTTGCCAGACAATCAGAGGGCACGGCGTTGATGCGAGAGATCGCAGCAGATATCCAGGATGGGGCCGTGACCTTTTTGAAGCGCGAATACAGTGTGCTATCTGTTTTTATTGTTGTGGTGTTCGCGCTGGTGTGCTGGGGGATCAATTTGCCCACCGCCATATCTTTTTTGGGCGGTGCGCTTTGTTCGCTTGGCGCGGGTTTTATCGGGATGAAGGCGGCGACCAAGGCAAATGTGCGGACGGCTTATGCCGCCAGTGAGAGCGGGCGGGATAAGGCGTTAAATGTCGCGTTTTCAGGTGGCGCAGTGATGGGGCTGTCTGTAGCAAGTCTGGGGCTTTTTGGCGTAGGCTTGCTTTTTTATTTTTACGGCAAACCCGATCAGGCGGCGATGATTAATGGTTTTGCTATGGGGGCGAGTTCTATTGCGCTGTTTGCCCGGGTTGGCGGGGGTATTTATACGAAGACTGCGGATGTGGGTGCAGATCTGGTGGGTAAGGTTGAGGCCGGGATACCGGAAGACGATCCGAGAAATCCGGCTGTTATTGCAGATCATGTGGGCGATAATGTGGGTGATGTGGCCGGGATGGGGGCAGATATTTTTGAGTCTTATGTGGGGTCTATTATTGCGACGATTGCGATTGCGGCAACGGCTGGTGGCACGGCGTTGAGCGGGTTGGGCGGCGACCGAATCGCTGCGATGCAATATCCTCTTGTCGTGGTTATGATCGGTTTGTTGGCGTCGCTGATCGGGGTGGGGTCCATTCGCGTTTTGCAGTCTTTAAGCCCGGATGCAGCATTGCGCTATGCCACGTATATTTCCGCTGTTTTGATGCTTGTTGGGGCTTTTTTTGCCGCGGAATATCTCGGTCTGGATCGCGGGGTGTTTTGGGCGATTCTCTTTGGTTGTCTCGTTGGTATTGCCATTGCACTGATGACGGAATACTATACGGGTGGAGCACCTGTCAGGCGCATTGCCCATTCTTCAGAGACGGGGTCGGCGACGAATATGATCGCGGGTTTGGCGGTGGGGATGGAGAGTACGACGTTGCCGGTTTTGGGGATCTGTGTCGCCATTGCCGGGTCGTTTCACTTTGCGGGATTGTACGGTATTGGCATTGCGGCTGTGGGTATGTTATCGACTGTGGGTGTTACGATGGCGGTGGATGCTTACGGTCCGATTGCAGATAATGCGGGTGGTATTTCCGAGATGGCGAATTTGGGTCCGGAGACGCGCGAGATTACCGATGAGTTGGATTCGCTCGGGAATACGACGGCGGCGATTGGCAAGGGGTTTGCGATTGGTTCTGCTGCGCTGACTGCGCTGGCGCTGTTTTCCGCGTATTCGACGGCTGTGGGGATAGAGTCTATTAACCTGGTCAAACCTCTGGTTGTGATCGGTTTGTTTTTGGGCGGTGGTGTGCCTTTTTGCGTGGCGGCGTTGACGATGACGAGTGTGGGCAATGCGGCGTTTAAGATGGTTGAAGAGGTGCGTAGGCAGTTCCGCGAGATTCCAGGGTTGATGGAGGGGACGGGCAAGCCGGATACGCGTCGCTGTGTCGATATCAGTTCTGTCGCGGCTTTGCGCGAGATGGTAGTGCCGGGGGTGGTGGCTGTTTTGACACCGGTGCTGGTGGGCTTTGTTCTGGGGGCAGAGGCGTTGGGCGGTATGCTGGCGGGTGCGACTGTGTCGGGTGTGTTGCTGGCGCTGATGATGGCAAATAGTGGGGGTGCGCTGGACAATGCGAAGAAGTTGATTGAGGGGGGCAATTTGGGGGGTAAGGGGTCCGAGGCGCACAAAGCTGCCGTGGTTGGCGATACGGTTGGCGATCCGTTAAAAGATACGTCTGGTCCCGCGTTGAATATTTTGATTAAGTTGATGTCGGTGGTTTCGCTGATTCTGGCTCCACTGTTGGTGTGAGCGCTTTTTTTAACCCCGTTCAGAACACGGTTTCTGAACCACACGTCCATGGGGGATAGTTTATGTCACGAGAGTACGAGATGGCTATGATTGTCGGTACGCAGGAGAATGCGGATGAGACAGTCGAACGCTATGCGTCATTACTCGCCGATCAGGGCGCTACGGTGGTCAATATCGACCGCTGGGGCGTGCGCAGGCTCGCTTATGAGATTCAAAAGCGGCAGCAGGGCGATTATACAATTTTTTATTTTGAGGCCGGTCCGGGCGCGATTGCGAGTGTTGAGCGGGCGTGCCGTTTGGATGAGGCTGTTTTGCGGCATCTGATTCTTCAGACTGAGATTCCTCCTCAAGAGGAAGAGGATGCTGAAGAGTTGGCCGAAGATGTTTCCGATGATACGGAAGAGGAGGTTGCCCAATGAATAGAGGACGTATAAAGGTTTGTCATATTTGCGAGGGTCATGCAGGGGCATGTCGATTTGAAGCGCACCGTTTGGAAGTTCACTATAAAAATGAGCGTTTGTTGCGCCGGTTTGTTACCGAGCGCGGCAAAATTGTTCCCCGGCGCATGACGGGTACGTGTGCAAAGGGCCAGCGCGCGTTGGTGCGCGCGATTAAGCACGCCCGCTTCCTCGCCCTGATGCCTTATGTGAATGATTCGATTAGATAGGACGTGTGAATTATGAAAATTATTCTTACAGCAGATGTGGATGCGCTGGGCAATGCTGGCGATGTGGTTGAGGTGAAGGATGGCTATGCGCGAAATTTTTTGCTGCCTCGTTCGGTGGCGCTGATTGCAAATGAGCACAATATGGCGGTGTACGAGAAGGTGCGCCAGCAGCGCGAAGCCCAACGCGCTCGTGAAACGCGCGATGCCGAATCGCTGGCAGAGGCTTTGAAAGAGGTTTCGTGCAATGTGGCGGTTAAGGCTGGCGAAGAGGATCGCATTTTTGGCTCGGTGACGGCACAGCAAATAGCAGTAGTGCTGAGTGATATGGGGTTCGATATTGATCGCCGAGACATAGAACTCGAAGAGCCGATTCGAGCACTGGGGGTATATGATGTGCCCATTCGGCTGTATGCAGGGGTTACGGTGTCTGTGAAGGTGTGGGTGGTGAGGGAGTAGGGTAGTGTGAAGAGTGATAAAAACGGAGGACGTTTTCGCGTCCTCCGTTTTTTTTATTTGTTTGATTACGCGTCCCGCGCACACCGAAATCCCAGATTGCCCGTGGAGCTGTCCGGGGTGTTTGCGCTGCGGGCAGCAACGCGGTATCGGTTGCAGTAGGAGTCGTGGCAAAGGTAGGAGCCGCCGCGCATGCTTTTCGCCTGTCCGATGTGGGGTCCCGTGGGATTTACAGAGGTGCTTTTGAGGTGAAAGGTGGGGCTGAACCAGTCGCTGCACCATTCCCAGACGTTGCCCGAGATGTTGTAGATGCCGTAGTTGTTGGGGGGGTATGAGGTGACGGGTGCGGTGCCAATGTGTCCATCTGCTCTGGTGTTTTCTTCGGGGAATGTGCCCTGCCAGATGTTGCACATGTGTTTGCCGTTGGGTTCGAGGTCGTCGCCCCAGGGGTAGCGCATGCTGTTTAAGCCGCCCCGTGCGGCAAATTCCCATTCGGCTTCTGTGGGCAGGCGTTTTCCCGTCCAGTTGCAATAGGCGACGGCGTCGTTCCACGAGATGTGGATGGCGGGGTGGTTCCAGCGGTTGTTGACATTTGTTCCCGGTCCTTCGGGGCGGTGCCAGCAGGCGCCGTCAACAGCCCACCACCAGGGGGTATCAACGACGGTTTGCGAGATGTGCGATGCGGTGTTGGGGGGGACAAAGAGGTGGAAGACAAAGGACCAGCCAAAGCGTTCGGCTTCGGTTTTGTACGCGGTTGCGCGGACGAATTTGGCAAAGTCGGTGTTGGTGACGGCGCACGCATCGAGGTAAAAGGGATCGACTGTGACTTCTCTCATGGGTCCTTCGCCGTCTTCTGCGAAGCCTTCGTCGCCGTCTGTTCCCATGAGAAAGGTGCCGCCCGATATGCGGATCATGTTTTTGAGGGATGTGTCATTTCTGCGCTTGCTTTTTTGTTTGCGCGTTTTTCTTTTTTTGGATGAGACAGGTCTGCTCGCACCGCAGCAGGGGGAGGACATAGCGATTCTCCTGAGTGTATGGGTTGCGTGAGTTCTTTATTATAAGATGATACAATGCGACGCGCAGGCTGTCAAGAGGGGGCTGGGGGTTGACCGCAACGGACGACCACAGAGGGTCGGACAACCACAGGGGGTTGTCCCTACATGCAATGATCTGTACGGCGACTTCTCCACCTCCATTGGCTCCTGCTTGGGTTGTCCCTACATGCAATGATCTGTACGGCGACTTCTCCACCTCCATTGGCTCCTGCTTGGGTTGTCCCTACATGCAATGATCTGTAGGGGACGGCCCCTGTGCCGTCCCGCATTGACGGGACAACCTGTGATTGATTCCGCTTGCTTTTCCCCTCTCTATCCTTCTATATTGTTTTTGACTGCCCGCAGATCGCTTTATACATCAGGACGTTATATGGCAAAAACATCAGTCGAAATTCCCGATCAAAAAATGGCGGAGTTGGAAGCCTATAAAGATCGGTTGGGAGAGCTTCTGTTGCTCGGATTGTCTCAGGTCAAAATCCAGGAAGCCTTGTTGCTCTACCAGCGCGGGCTTGTATCAATTGGCAGAGCAGCAGAACTCGCCGATCTAACAGAGCAGGAAATGGTACATCAGGCTCGGATTGTTGGAATCCAACCTCGTTGGAGTAAAACCCAGGTTCAGGAAGAGATAGTGCAGGATTAAATTTTTTCTATGCCACGTAAAATTAGGGAACTCATCAAAGATCTTGAGGCTGCTGGGTTTGTAAATCGTGGCGGAAGAGGAAGTCATAGAAAATTTGTTCATTCCAAAGTTTCTAAATCGGTGATCCTTTCCGGCCAACTTGGCGATGATGCAAAACACTATCAAGAGAAAGATGTCAAGGTGGCTATTGAGGTATCAAAAAGATGAAAAAAAGTGCCCGTTACATAAAAATAGTAGCCTGGTCTGAAGAGGATCAGTGCTATGTTGGAAGATGTCCGGGACTCTTTTATGGTGGATGTCACGGCGATGACGAACAAGAGGTGTTCTCGGAACTGTGTCGCATTGTCGAAGATACCATTGAATTATACGAGCGAGACCGCAAACCACTGCCAACACCCGAGATGCTAAAAATTGCCTGATCCTTAGCGTCTTTGTCATCGCGGCATGGGGTATTGTAGGGGACGGCCCCTGTGCCGTCCCGAAAGGCCCCTGTGCCGTCCCGAAAGGCCCCTGTGCCGTCCCGGTATTGTCCCTGTCCGATGTTGTGCATCGATTCAAAACACTAACAACCAGATTATACATCCAGGGTGTTAAAAAAAAGGGCTGGGAGCCATTTGATACAAAATTCTGGCAACGTTCTTTTTTTGAACATGTCATTCGAAACGAAAAATCGCTAAATAAAATCCGTACATATATCCGAGACAACCCGCTAAACTGGGAATTGGATAAAGACAATCTGGCTAATCAGGAAGGATCCCTCACATGACAAAAATGGAAGTCATCGCCGTGCAGCTTGAACCCAATAGCAGTCATCCGCTGGTCTGGCTAAAGGATAAGGCCCAGAAGGTCTTTTTGCCCATTGCGATTGGCAATTTTGAGGCGGTTGCGATTTCTATAGCGCTTCACGATGAGCCACCGCCGCGCCCGATTGCCTATGATTTGTTGTGTGATATTTTAGAGGGGTTCGATGTACACGTTGAGCAGGTGCTGGTCAGTGCGTTGAGAGACGAGACGTTTTTTGCGGAGATTACGCTTGTCCGCGATGGGGAATCGATTTGTATTGATTCGCGTCCGAGCGATGCGCTGGCATTGGCGTTGCGCGTTGATGCCCCGATTTTTGTGGCAGACCAGGTGATTGAGGAGGCGGGGTTGTCGGTCGAGATGCAAGAGGCCGAGGCACCCATTGAAGGCGTTGAGAATATTGCTGCTTTTATAAGGGCTGCAGGAGAGGATGAAGCCACTGAAGAGGCACCCGATCAGGTGACGCAGCAGGTAGATGCGCTCAAGGCGCGTTTGCAAGAGGCGGTTGTGCTGGAAGAGTACGAAGAAGCCGCCAGGCTGCGCGACGAGATCGGCCGGCTTGAACACAGTATCGAGAAATGATTGTGTTATAATAATTGTATAGGTGACGTAATTGTATAGGTGACGTAATTGTATAGGTGACGATTGTCATCGCGGCAGGGTTTAAGCCGCGATCCAGAAGGTTTTGCTTTTGTCTTTTATTTTTTTCTAAACAAAACAGGTTCAGATATGGCCCTACAAACCGTTGCCACCATGACAGCCGATGAGCTTCTGGTGATGCCGCACAATGGCTATCGCTATGAACTCATAAAGGGAGAATTGCGCCAGATGGCTCCAGCAGGCAGACAACACGGACGAATTGCAGCGACAATCTGTAGCCGTCTCGAATCATTTGTGAGAAATAATAATCTCGGTGAAATCTATGCTGCCGAGACGGGTTTTTTAATTTGGACCGATCCGGATACGGTGCGCGCTCCCGATGCGAGTTTTGTGTCGCGCGCACGCGCAGATGCCACAGACGAAGAAGAAGGGTTTTTTCCCGGTGCCCCCGACCTCGCTGTTGAAGTCATTTCGCCAAATGATCGCGCTGTCGAAGTGGAAGACAAAGCCCTTGATTGGTTGCGGGCAGGTGCGAAGATGGTTATTGTTCTCAATCCCAAAACGCGCACGGCGACGATCTATCGCGGGTTTGACGATATTCGCATTCTCACAGAAGGCGACACAATTGACGGCGATGATGTCGTGCCCGGCTGGCAATTGCCACTTGCAGATGTGTTCTAATTTTAACAAAACAGGTTCAGATACAGCTTGCCTTTGCTTGTTGGTTGTCATCGCGGCATGGTTTAAGCCGCGATCCAGAGGTTTTGCCTTTTGCCTTTTATCTTTCATCTGTGTCATCCCTGCTTACACCCGCAGGGACATGCCTGCGGATGCTTTTGCCTTTGCCTTCATCCTGTTCATCCTTTAATCCTGAAAATCCTGATTCTGATTGCTTTTGCCTTTCTTTTTTATTATCATATCATTACCAGAGAAAAAAACCTTGACACTGTGTTTTTGATTGCATATAATTAGCCCGTCATATATTTAAGGTGGAGCAGTTCCCCATGAATCAAACATTAAACAAAACAGAAGAGGTGTTGATTTCTCCCAACGCATTACTTCTGAACGCCATTGTGAGGATGTTGCATTGGTGTGTGTTAGGCTGTTTTTGGAAGGAGGTACTTGAATAAAATGGCGAGTCCATAAAGTATTTGTAAACTATTGTAATATAAGGAATTAAAGAATATGAAAACAAGTCAGTTGAAGGGAGGGATATAAATTTGGAATTTCGTAAGGTCGGGTTTCAAACCCGGCAAATTTCTTCGCTACTCCGCAAAGGTCGCGGCTCTCACCCTATTCTGGGGTCCGGTCTTAAACACTGGGGACAGCGCGAGGTAGGAATGGGTCTCAGACCCGTTCAAGGCAGTAGAATTAAAACGTTCGTAAACAAACAATCATTCGATCCTGACATTTTTTTAGGAGGTCGGTAGGATGAATTTTCACAAAACAATTGGCTTTTTGGCGTCTCTATTGCTCGTGCTGGGCATCGGAGTGCCAGATAGTTTTGCACAAGATGTAAAGACTGTAGAAGTCTCTCCGTCCCGAGTCACTGAGGGCCAAACCAGGGGTTTGACTGTGACTGTCACATTGACTGCGGCAGCGACTAGTGAGACTACAGTGACTGTGACGCACAATGCCGCAGATGTAACAGGAGTCGCTCTTAATGATGACGCTGGATCTACTGTAACTTTCACCGACGTTGTGATTGGTGTGGGACAAACATCAGGCATGTCTACAACATCAGTCACAGTAGGGGAGGATAGCGATACTAATACGGCTGATGACAATTATAATCATCCGCGCGATAAAATGGTCACAATAACCGCTAGCGATGGTAGTACTAGTGCTGAGAAAATGCTGACGGTGCGCGAAGATGACTTGCCCGTAGGCGCGATAACGCTCACTGCCGATCCGAGCGGTATCTCTGTTGGTGGTAGTGGACAAACGGTAACTTTAACAGCGTCAATACCTAAAGCACCGGGTACTAATAATACGGTGTCAGTGAGTTTCGCCACAGCCCATAGTAATGGTGTTGATGGCAATGGTGGAACCGCTGCCGCGGCTGAAATAGTAGGTGCTGCAAAGATGAGCACATCTGATTTGTCAGGTATGGTCGTCACTGACGCGGGCTCGGTTACAGTAACAGCCAGTGCGGTAGGCTATACCCCGGGTATGGCAACGGTTTCCATTATAAGTCGTTCTGCTGAAGACGTTGAAGGCTTTCGCGTTACGATCGCTTCTCACGCGGATGGTGCTTGGGCGGGGCATGGTGCGAACAAGGTTATGGTACATGTGACGCGTCTCAATGCCATAGCGTACCCTTGGACGGCGTTTGAAAGTGTTGCGGTTGGGTTGCGCGATACCGCCACGGTTACAGGTCTGGGCTCAGGTGCAACCGAGGGCAATATTGTTACTTTGACGGCGAGCGGCTTTGCCATGAATGACGAAAATGTTGTTTTTTCCACAGCCGCCGTGGGTGGTGGTGATGCTAATGCAGCTAATAGAAGTATAACCTACGAAGAGGCAAATGACAGGCTCGTATTTTCGTTTTCTCTGCCGAATTTGACTGGTACTACGAGTCCTACGGACAGCTTGGGCACTTTGCCTTCAGGTCATCCACAAATAGCCAACGATGCTCTGGGCCGACGTTTGCATGTGTTCGCCCGTGCGACATTTACATCTACTGTCGATGGTACTGTGAATACGGTAGTGCGCAATAGTAATGATACAAAAATGAAGGTTTTCGACAGTCCTTCAACGCTCGGAACCGTCTCTGCAGCGGATCAGGTCGTGGGTGATGGGAAGTTGATCAAATTTGACCTTATATCTCCTGGCAACGATGATGTTATGGGGCTTGTCACGACAGTTGAAGGTAATATGCTCAGTGGTCATAATGATCACGACCTTAGTGTTGGGGGCAAGATAGGCGATGATATTAAGGTCGCAGTGGGTATTGGTTCTCAGACGCGTTACAGAGATGCAGGTGTCCAGATCCAAATTGCAGCCTTTAAGGGAACGGATGCCTCTGGAAATGCAAATAACGCAACATTAAAAACGGTTAACTTTACCCAGCTTCAGGTCATTAACGCGGCAAACGATTCGCTGCGTACCTCTTTGGAACTGACGGAAGGGTTGATAAAAACCAAAGCCGTTGCTGATGGTAATACTAGAGATGGTGGCAAAATAAAGAAGAATGCTTTGTTTGAGCCGGATAACATAAATATTCGCGTCCGTGCGAGATCAAAGGATCAAGCTGGCAACTGGTCTGGTTGGGTGCAACACGACTTCAAAGCAGATACCAGGAAGCCGGGGATTATAGTTCTGAATCCCGCTGATGGTGGTCGCTTCTCTGGTGCGCACAAAGACGCAGATGTTGACATTGCACAGTATCTCAAGCCACTACAACTCAGAGTGGATGAAGAGATTACGTCCTTGTCTGTCTATGCGAAGGGCGCGTATAGTGCGAAAGATGAAAAAGCCGACGCCTCCAATGTGAGCATTATACATCTGTGGACGGGTGGGAATCAGGACCTGGACATCAGTCAGGTAGTCGGAGATGCCGGAGATGCAGTCGGTGACACGATTGCCTATGACACGCGGGGGCTCAAGTGGAGAAAAGGCAATGGTGACCTGGCAGCAACGGGTCAGGGCGGCACAAAGATAGATCTCGTGATTGAGGCGACTGATGTGGTGGGTAACAAAGCCACGAAGACCGTTCCAGGCGTTTTTCACGATGAGAAAGTCCCCACGATTTCCGATTTCTTCCCGACGCGCGAACTTCTGGCCGATGATGATTACCAGATTAACGATGCTACGCGCCATCCGGTCTTTACGCTGAAGGAAGCCGTAGATTCGCTTGCGATTGTCTATGATCCTTCCAGTGGAAGCGATATTATGCACGTGGTTGCGGATGGTTTGCCAAAGGGCGAACATCAGGAAATCATTTCCGAAGCGTTTGTGCACGATAGGACATATTCGCTGACGATTTTTGCGCGCGATCTTGCGGGGAATGCCTTCGAGACGCCTTCAGCCGATGCTGCAGATTTGAGATTTAACGAGCAGTTCGACAATCCGATGGCGAGTACCTATAAGATTACATACGCCGAGACGGACTCTGTGATTGCTGGTCAGGTCAACGATATAACGATTCAGGCTTTTGATAATAATGGTACGGCTGATGACGATGATGACCGCAATGCGCTAACGCATAAGGGGCCGGCGCGTATCAGTGCCTGGGACGCAGATGGCGGTATGGCCTCATCTGTCCGTTTCCACGGTGGTGGCGTGACCGATAATGGCGATGGTTCTGCCATGCTCAATAACGATGCATGGAAACTCGGCAAGCGCACGGTTAAAGTTATGTCGAATAAGGCCATTGGTCTCACCAAACTTCTGGTTCAGAATATGGAGACGGGTGAGGATGGTACGCAGGTGGCAACATTCGATGGTGCAGCCGAGGGTTTCTATGTCGGTGCGGCCGACTTTGTCGGGTTTGAGATAACCGCCTGGCAAGATGGCAATGATGTGTCTGCACGCGGTATTACGGGTGATTTCGACCTTCTGGTGGTTCCCGTTGACCGCTATGGCAACACCTCAGTGAGGGCTTATAAGGGTGCTACGGGTAAGAAGTCCGAGGCCGATTCTCTCGCTATTCTGGATACCCGGGTAAAGAACAATGGTATTGAGTATAAGAATGGCATTGATGTCACCTTTGTGTCGATTCCCTTTCTTGAAGAGCTGACTATTCCCTTCCCGATAGAATTGGGAGGTACAACTTACCCAATTCTCTTACCTGATGGACGAAGGTCTTTGACGATTCGGGTCAGTGTAGATAATGACAATCTGCATGCGGATGATATGCGTAGCGTGAATGTCAAGGATACGAAGTTATTTAACATTGTTGCTCCTTTGATGCCTGAGCTTACGCTCTGGGTTCCCGGTAGCGATGTCGATGAAGCGGGTAATGATGTTGAGATTCCCGCCGATCCTGGTAATATAACGGTGACGGTCGCAGCCGAGGGCTATAACGCCGGTAGTATGGTTACCTTTACCAAGAACGGCACGATGATGGATCCCGTGGCGGCAGATGACGATGGCGTTGCTCGGTTGATGATTACCATGAGTGAGGCAGGTTCTGTGACGGTGTCCGCTACGGATGGAGACTGGCCTTCGGATGAGCTTACCATCACGTTTGTCGAAGGTCCTGATGAGCCGGCACGTATGGCGTATGTCGATGACAATGGCGATCCCGTTTATCTGATCGCTGATGGCGATATGACAGTTGGCGTGGATGACTTCCAGGCCTTTGTTATGGCTTATGGTAGCAGCGCGGGCGATGATAATTACAATCTCCAGGCCGATATCAATGATGATGGCGAGGTCGATGTGGACGACTTCCTTGAGTTTATCCCTTCCTGGGGCAGGACAGCTACTGGGCCTGCGACGAAGCCTATCGTTTTGCTTCCCGGTATCAATGAGAATGCTGAGTTTTCGCTGAGTCTGGGTAGTGAGCGCGTGGTGGCTGGCGAGTTTGTGGCTGTCGATGTGTCGCTTGCCAATGTCGAGGCTGTGATGGGCTATGGGTTCACGCTCAATTACGATATGGATAAGTTCGAGTTCGTGAGTGTGGCTTCTGCCGGTGAGGATTTGCTCGCGTCAACAGGTGGAGAGACGCTGTTCCACCATGTGGTTGCCGACGGTCAGGTTACTGTTGCCAATGGTTTGTATAATGGCACGGCGGTTTCCGGCGGTGGCGACATTGTTCGGTTTGTCTTCCGCGTGTTGTACGAGTTTGAGGATAACGCCAGGTTCGAGATTGCCGATGGTCTGGTCTTTGACCCGAGTCAGCTTTCCAATCCGGCGGTGGTCGCGGGTGTGTTGGAGCTTCAGAGCACGCCCAGAGAGTTCGCTTTGCATCAGAATTTCCCCAATCCATTTAACCCGGATACGACCATTAATTACGATTTGGCCGAGTCTGCCGACGTGACGCTCCAGATTTACAATGTGTTGGGTCAGGTGGTTCGCACGCTGGTCGCTTCTGAGGCGCAGAATGCGGGTCGCTATCAGATTCGCTGGAACGGTATGGATGATCGCGGTGTGCCGGTTTCGAGTGGAATTTATTTCTACCAGATTTCGGCAGACGGGAAGTTCAGTGATGTGCGGAAGCTGATGCTGCTCAAGTAATTCGCCGATGGATCGGGAAGTTTCCCTATTGAGGCTTCCCGATTCCATTTTCAATAGAGGAGTTTGTAATGTTTTTGAAAAAAAGTCTTTTGTTCATGACTGCTTTGGCATTGCTGATGTTTACAGGGCAAGCTTCTGCACAGGAGGTAACGCTCACAGCAAGCGGCTCTGCCACGGTTTCTGGATCGGGCACGGAGATTATGGTTGATGTGTCCCAGACGGGTGTTACTGCATCTGCGGCTGCCATAGAGATTGTGTTTGATATCGATACGGATCTTGTCACACTTAGTAGCTTTAGCACTCCTGCTGGCTGGACAGGCCTTCCTGTAACTGGTGATAATACGGTTACTGTGGTAAATCTAAGCGGGGGGCTACCAGTGCCCGCAAGTATGTCTTTTACTTTTACCACCGCGACAGATGTGACGGGTATGGAATTTTCTATTGGTATCACCAGCATTAAGGCCGATAATGTTGATCTAAATGCGCCACTTCCCAATCCGATTGCATTTAATGCCAGTGTCGATTACGCGAAGAACTGGTGGAATGCGCTGACAGCAGATGAGATGGTGGCGGCGTTGTTTGGCGATATGGCTACGCCCGAGCAGGTGACAGCGGCGCAGAAGATGTATGACGATCTGGATGCCGATACTCAGGCGTTGGTGAATGCTGCTGCGATGAGTATTTATGGTGCTGGCATGTATTCGAGTGTGGGCGAGTGGTGGGAAACGCTGGATTGTGGCAAGATGCGGGTTGCGGCCGGTGACGGGAATACGGCGGATCCTACCAGTGCATTTTGTGCACATTATCCGGGGTCGGGAGCTGCGAGGATTCTGGATGCTGACGCGCTGATGCGGGTGAATGAGGTTGGTCAGGCGTTGTTGGGTCGAGACAATCCCGGTGTGTATCCGCCTCCGGCAGAGCCTGAGGGGGGAAAGGTTTATCTGACGAGTGATGAGGTAACCATCGTTCGCGGCAAGAGTGCTGGCGATGAAATTGTCGTGGATGTCGCTGTTGGTGGGATGGACGAGTCTTTTGGTGCTGAGATCACTTTTATGGTTGATCCTCCCGCTGCGGCAACGCGTACGGGTTTGGATGCGAATAATTTGCAAGTACTCGAAGAGGATGGTATGAGTTTCACGCTTGCAGGAATACCTGTCCCGCGTGGTGCTTACGGCTCTGTGACGTTTACTGCTGCTACCGATACGGAGTTTAAAATCCTTGTTACTTCGTTTAATGTGTTGACGCGAGAAGGAAAAAAAGCTGTGGATGCTTCTGGCGCATCTGTGACGGTCAATAAGCCGCTTCCCACGCTGACGTCAGATCAAGAAGGCGATGTGGTGATTATGCCTGGTGGGTCGGCATCGGCGATGGTAACCGCGGCGGGATTTGGTGGTGATGTCACCTTCGATGGCGCTGCAGAAGACGGTACTGTGACGGCGAGTGAGCCAGGTGAAGTGACGGTGACGGCTTCCGATGGCATAGATCCGGCATCGGCGTCTGCTACGATTAATTTTGTGTGGGGTGATCTTACCTTGACGGCAGATCCGGAAGGTGCTGTGACGGTGATGCCCGGTGGTACAGAGATGGTGACGTTGATGGTGAGTGGTCAGGCTGAGGGCGCAGAAGTCTCGCTTGCCCTTGGTGAAGGTGCCGAAGGTGTGACGTTAGATGCTGAAGCTGGGACGGTGTCTGCGACAGGTGCAGGCATGGGAACAGTGACGGCATCCGTTGGTGATGTTATGTCCAACTCCGTTGATGTTGTGTTTGAACAAGGTGCGCTTACAGCGTCAGCCGATGCAGAATCTGTGACCGTGCTTCCCGGTGGTATGGGGATGGCGATGGTGTCTGCAAGTGGTCAAGCCGAAGGCGCAGAGGTCGCGTTCCGCTTAGAAGAAGGTTCGGAAGGTGCGACGTTAGACGGTGCGATGGTATCGGCGAGTGGTACTGCCACAGCGATTGTGACGGCGTGGGTTGGCGATGTTGGATCCGAGGCCGTTACTATTGTGTTTGAACAAGGTGCGCTTACAGCGTCAGCCGATGCAACTGAGGTTGCGATTGGTCCCGATGGAGGGTCTACGACGGTGTCTGCGAGTGGTCAGGCCGAGGGCGCAGAGGTCGCGTTCCGCTTAGAAGAAGGTTCGGAAGGTGCGACGTTAGACGGTGCGATGGTATCGGCGAGTGGTACTGCCACAGCGATTGTGACGGCGTGGGTTGGCGATGTTGGATCCGAGGCCGTTACTGTCTCGTTTGTGCCATCTCTGCATACAGAGACGCCCTCAGTGATGTTTGAAGATTTTGGTGCCACGGCTGAAGCGTCTATAACAGCTTACGGTTTTGCTGAAGATGCCAATATCAGGTTCAGGATCACAGGTGGTACGGGATTTGCAACGGCAGATGCCGCTACGACCTGGACGATATCGACGGATAAGGCTGGCGATGTGACGATGGTAGCCGAAGATGATATGGGCAATATGACTGCTCCACTGACGATTTCGTTTGTGGATCCCGCTCCTTATCTGACGGCAGATCCGGAGATCGCTGATGTTATTATTCCGGATAATGGGAGTGCGGTGGTGACAGTTACAGCGACTGGTCTCGGTGACGGTATTGAATGGACTGTCAGCGAAGTAACAGGTATAGCTACGGTTAATATTGATACCGATGGCGCGACTGCGACGGTGACCGCACAGGATTCTGATGATTTATCTCAGACATCTACGGTGACGTTGATCGCTACTGATGGCTCGATGACGACTGAGTCGATTACAATTACCTTCAGGAAGATGCCCGAACTTCAGCCAGAGATGGCGGATGTCGATGTTCCGCAGGCTATGGTTCCCGAGGGTGAGCAAACGGTAGTGGCTGTTGGCTTTCCTCCCGATGCTGAGGTTACTTTCAGTGTCGAGGTGACGAGTGGTTTGGAGAGTTATGTGACGCATTCACAGGACGGTCACGTTTTGACCCTGTCTTCTACTGGTACGGCTACTGTGTCGGTGACGGCTACTGGTGGCGGCGTTACGACATCTGCGGTTGAAGTGTCGTTTGAGCAGGCATTGCCCGCTGCGCCTGCCAGTGTGGTTGTGCAGGATCAGGCAGGGGATAACGGTCATTATGTGATGGTGAGTTTTGCCAATTCGGACAATCACGCGGATGTGAGTCAGTATCGCATTTATCGCGAGATGATGGTGAATACCACCATGGATGCCGATGGCAAGGTGGTGACGACCGATGAGCCAGTGGCGGCCTGGGTCCCTTGGGCTGTTATTGACGCAATGGACAATGATGATGAAAAAGGTATGACGCGCGCGGTTGTTCCGGTGACGGATGCGACGGCGACTCGCTGGGGTGTTGCTGCTGAGAAGGGTATGGCTTCGGTAGAGATTACGCCTGCTGGCAAGCGCGTGTTCTCTAAAGAGAGCGTGCAACAGTTGGTTCAGTTCCTGGGTATGGATCCCAATCTGGTTGTGACCGAGGATGAACTTGCCCAGATGTTTATGCCTTCTGCTGATTATATTAAGTCGCTTATTGGCGATCAGAAGAATGTGGTGTTTGCAGCACTTGATCCCGATGTGAGTGTTCTGATTGGTGGCGATGTTGCTGTTCCGCAGAATATCCGCACAGATCATGGTCATGGTCCCATTGTTTCGTCTCCGATTACGGCGACGGAAGGTATGGTGGCTGCGGTAGATGATACCGCGCCTACTATGGTGACGGATGTTGCTGCTGATCCAGATACCGGGGTTATTACTTGGACGGCGTCCGCAGATGATGACGGTATGGATGCTGTGATGTATCGCGGTCACGCGATTGTGATTCCGCATGTGACGGGCTACAGGGTTATGGCCAGTGTCGTCGGTTCAGAAGCACAGCCGATTGATGTCACCGCACTGGTTGGAGGGGATCTGCCTCCTGGTTCGACCGGTTTAACAGTTCCCCAGGCTTTGATCGAGTCTCTGATTGATCAGGGCGTGCTCGCGGTGATGATAGATGTGGTTGTGATGGACGGCACCAACATGACGTCAATTGTACCGCCTCTGGTGGTTGAGCTCGCGCCGAAGCGCAAGCTGTTTGTGGGTGCCGATGGCAATCCGGTTTTTGTCGTGAAGCTCGACAGGCACGGGGCTATGACGCCGCTACTGGTTGACTTTGAAGACTTTGTGGCCTTTACGATGGCGTATAATACAAGCGAGGCCACCTCGACGCGCGAGGAATGGAGAGTCTTTATTCAGGCTGATCTGAATGATGATACGGTGGTCAATTTTGATGACTTCATTCTGTTCTTTGGCTCTTATGGCGAAATGGCGACAGGTCCGGCTGGTAAGTCTCTGGTTACGCCTGTTCTTGGCGTGAATGAGGCTGCCGAGTTCTTGTTGCGTTTGGGTAGTGATCGCGTGGTGGCTGGCGAGAATATGTTTGTGGATGTGTCTCTGGCCAATGTACAGGCTCTGATGGGTTATGGGTTTGTGCTGCACTACGACGCTGAGACGTTCGAGTTTGTAGAAGCTGTGCCAGCTACTGAGGATTTGCTTATGTCATCAGGTGGCGAGACTCCGCTGTTGAGGGGGTGGGCACCTGAGGCCGGGCAGGTTCACGTTATGAATGCGATCGTGAATGGTTCAGAGGTTTCTGGCGATGGCGATATCGTTCGGTTGGTGTTCCGCGTGTTGCGCGATTTTGAAGATAATGCGCGATTCGAGATTGCCAATGGCCTGGTTTTCGATCCGAGCCAACTCGCCAATCCATTGGCTGGCGGTGTGCTGGATATTCAGACGACGCCTACAGAGTTTGCACTGCTCCAGAATTTCCCTAATCCGTTTAACCCCGAAACAACGATCGGTTATGAATTGGCCGAGTCTGCCGATGTGACGCTCCAGATTTACAATGTGGTGGGTCAGGTCGTTCGGACGCTGATTGCTGCTGAACCGCAGTCGGTTGGTCGTTATCAGGTCCGTTGGGACGGTATGGATGATCGAGGGACGTCGGTTTCGAGTGGGATTTATTTCTACCAGATTTCGGCAGGGAAGTTCCAGGATGTGCGGAAGCTGATGCTGCTCAAGTAATTCGTTTTGGTAGGGGCGAAAGATTTTTCGCCCCTACTATCTATTTCCCCTCAGAACTTACAAGGAGTAGTTTTCAGCGAAGGAGTTTTGCAAATGTTCTTGAAAAAAGGCTTGTTATTTTTCACTGCTCTTGCGTTGCTGGCTTTTGTGGGGCAAGCTTCTGCGGGTCCCAATGCAAATGCTGTTGTGGGCGTTGACATTGATGCCAGTGACAATAAGATGAATGATGGCAATACATCGGGTACCGCAGTTGCGGGTACCGATGTTGTCGTTGAGATATTTATTTCCGGGCTGGCAGGTCCTATTGTCGGTGGTGTGGTAACCTTTGATACGGATAAGCTGACGGTCAAAAGCGCGACGGCTGCTGCGGGATTTTTTGCGCTGGGTACAACGGCGAATACCGTTTCTTTTGGTGCTGTTCCTTCAGGTACTTTGACCAACGATTATTTTGGGACTGTTACGCTGTCGCCCGTAGAGGGTTTGATGGCGAGTACCGAATTTACCGTTGGTGTTAGTATTATGAATCTGGCCGGTGCTGCCAATCCCACAGATACGGATAATATTACCACGGCGATGATGGCACCCTTGTCTTTCAATGCTGTTCCCAGGTTGGATGCAAGTGCGACTACAGTTCCGGTGCCGCCAGGTGGTATGGGTACGGCGACGCTGACGGCTGTGAATTTTGCAGCGGATGCGACGATTACCTTTGATGTGCAGGGCGAAATGATGGATAATGTTACGTCCGCGCAGGACGGTGCCACGCTGACGCTGACGGCGAGTGGTCCGGCAACGGCCACGGTGACGGCGAGTGATGGTACGACGACGACCGAGGCGGTTGCCATCAAATTTGTCGAGCAGCGCATTCCCGCCTTAGATGCCGTTGTCGGCATGGACATGATGAATATGATGGATGATGGCACGGTATCGGCGACTGCTGGCGCCAATGAAGAGATCGCTGTTGAGGTGTTTGCAGGTGATGTAGATGGTGGTCTCGGCGGTGCGAGTATCGTTTTTGTCGTTGATCCGGCTTCTGCGGCGATGATTACGGGTTTTGACCCTGCTGAGGGTCTGACGCTGCTGGGTATGTCCGGTAATCAGATCGATATCGGTGCCGAAGAAGCGGTGATGCTGTCCAATGGTGGTTTTTTGGGCACGCTGAAGCTGATGACTGGTGCCGAGGAGATACCTTTTTCAGTTGGCGTTGAGTCGTTCCGAGCCGTTCTCGGTTCCGGCGAAGAGACGATGCTGATGATTCCCGAACTGGTGTTGTACAACCATAGCCCGGATCTGGATGTGTCTCCTGGTCTCATCGTTACAATCCCGCGCGGTGGTACTGTGAATGTTACGGTTACGCCTATCCGCTTCCCCGAAGGGGCAACGGTTGCGTTCACTGTGGAGCAGTTATCCGGTGTGGGCGATGATCCACAATCTACGATTGAGTGGTCAGAGGCAAATGGCGTTTTGACAATCACTGCCGCTGGTTATGTTTCTACGGTTGTGACGGTGACGGCTACCGATGGTACAACGACGGTTGAAAAGACCATTCAATTTACCGAGCAGGTGCCGATTGAGTTGTCGTCATTTGTCGGCGCGCTGGTCGAAGACCGCGTGGTGATCAATTGGGTGACGGCTTCGCAGACCAATAATGCGGGTTTCCGCGTGCTTCGCAGTACGGATGGTGAGACCTACGAGGTGGTTAGCGCGCTCATAGCTGGTGCCGGTACGACCGATCAGTTGATGGATTATATTTTTGAGGATACGAGCCTTCCGTCTGCTGAGATCGTTTATTATGTTCTCGAGCAGATTGATCTGGATGGGACGATTAACCGTTCAAATCCGATTGAGGTGCTGTTGGGCGCGCGTTTCATTCTGCCCACAGAATTTGCGTCGGCTGTTTATCCCAATCCGTTTAATCCGAGAACGACGATTTCCTACGATTTGCCCTCTGACGCAACTGTGTCAATCATCATTTACGATGCGATTGGGCAGGAGATTCGTCAACTCGTGAGTCAGCATTATACAGCGGGTCGTTATAGTGTCCAGTGGGATGCTAAGGACTTTATGGGCCGCAGCGTTGGTAGTGGCGTTTATATCGCCAAGATCAAAGCGGGTCCAAATACCGCGCTCCAGAAGATGCTGTTGTTGAAATAAGCTGTTTTACCAGCTATTCAAAAAGGCTGCTGGACATTTGTCCAGTGGCCTTTTTTTTGTTATTGCGGTATTATATCTGTGAAACTATATTCGAGCACGATGTTTGAAGGATGTGTAGGGGCAGGTTTAAAACCCGCCCGATTGTAGGGGCGAGGCATGCCTCGCCCGTCATCGCGGCAGGGTGTAAGCCGCGATCCAGAGGTTTTGCTTTTGATATGAAAGGAGACATAAATGGAGAAGGTGAGAATGGGCTTGATCGGGTGTGGTGGCAATATGGGCGGCCATATCGGACGGTTGATGAAGATGCGGGATGTGGAGGTTGTGGCGCTGGCAGATCCGAGTGAGGCGAGTTTTGCAAGGTTGTTTGAGCGCGTGCCCCAGGCAGAGCAGTTGCCGAGGTTTGCAGATCACAAGGAGATGCTTGCCAGTGTGGAGATGGATGCGACAGAGATTTCTACGCCGCATACGCTGCATTTTGAACAGATTATGGACAGTCTGGATAAGGGTCTGCATGTGCTGACAGAGAAGCCGATGGTGTGTACGGTTGATCACGCGTTTCAGGTGATGGATAAGGCAGAGGAGATGGATCGCGTTTTGATGGTGTCCTATCAACGGCATCTGGCGCCGACGTTTCGGTTTATGCGGAATCAGATTCAGGCGGGGGAGATCGGAGAGGTTCAGTTTATTCAGGCGATGCAAGATCAGCATTGGTATGAGAATCAACAGGGGAAGTGGCGACAGGTTCACGCGCTGTCGGGCGGGGGGCAGTTGAATGATTCAGGGAGCCATTTGCTGGATATTGTGCTGTGGATGGTGGATCAGGCGCCTGTGCGCGTGTCGGCGTTTATGGATTATCTGGATACAGAGGTGGATATCAATTCGGCGCTGTCGATTGTGTTTGAGAATGGTGCGTTGGCGAATTTTTCGATTGTGGGTACAGGTCCGGGTCCGGGGATGTGGGAGGATATTACGATTTGGGGCACAAAGGGGGCGATTTATTCTCGCAATGGGAAGGTGACGTGCAAATACGGTGGCAGCGCACCGGTAGAGGTGGATGCGGATAGTTTGCCTTCGCGGTTTGTGAGTCCAGATCAAAATTTTGTGGATGCGATTTTGGGACGCGATGAAGTTCAGGTTCCGCCAGTGTGCGGTTTGCGCGTGATCCAGTTGACGGAGGCCGCCTGGGAGTCGGCAGAAAAGAATGGCCGCCCCGTGCGGGTGAAGCGCACGCGAAGAATCCGCAGATGACGCAGAAAAAAACGCGAATAATTTGAGCGTTTTTCGCAGAGAAAAAAGAAGGGCTGTGAAGAGTGAACAACCGTAGGGGCGAGGCATGCCTCGCCCGTCATCGCGGCAGGGTGTAAGCCGCGATCCAGGAGGTGCTTATGTGGAAATTAACGATTATTTTGGGGTTGCTCATCGGCATGGTCGCCGCTGCTGGCGCACAGGCTACGGCGCTTGCACTGAAGTTCCCAGAAGGACGCAAGGCGCGATATAAGCACAAGTTTCGGGTGGAGTATTATAGCAATCAGGGCGAGCAGATTGTGATGCAGAGCGGGCATATTCGCGTGATTATAGATAATGAGTGGCGCAGCCATGAAGAGGTGGTTGTGCCCCAGGCGCTGCCGGGGAGGACGATCCCCGAAGGGGTGATGGGGATTCGGGCTGAGATTAAGAAGGGGGCGAGTGCAGCGATTTTTCTGGGTGAGAAGCAGACGTATGAGCAGTTTCCGTTTACGTTTGATATGTTTAATGACAGGGTTTTTACCTGGCAGGTGACGCCCGAGGGCGTGGTGCAGAAGTTCGAGCCAGATTTTCCCGCGTTTCGCGTGGATCGGCAGGATTTGATTACGGATATGTACCAGGGGGCAATACCCGCGTTTGCACCGGTTTTGCCAGATGGGCCGGTTAATAAGGGCGATACCTGGACGGGTGAGCGCGTTTTTTGGCGTCCTTTTGCGAGTATGGATATGCTGGGGCGCGATTCGGAGATTAAAACTAAGAGTACTTATGAGGTGAAGAATATCAGGAATGAGAAGGGGCGCGTGGAGGTGTCTATTGATGAGGATAGTGAGGTGGAGTACGCGGGGTGGATTGAGGTGAGTGCGGCTTCTTTGTATTACAATGGGAAGGGTACAGGTGGAGGGTCGTGGGTGATCGATGCGACGCGCGGGCTGGTGATAGAGCACAAGATGCATTTTGATATCACTAAGCCTGTGGTTATTAAAGCGGGGAGGAGGGATCCGATTCCCAATATTGTCGCTGAGGTCAAGATCGATATGGAGCGCAAGTTAGAGAAGCTCGAAAAAGAGTAGGCAACACAGCTTGACATGGGTTTTGAGATATGGTATTCTTGGTTGAAGTGTGAAGTGTGAAGTGTGAAGTGTGAAGTAGGAAGTGTGAAGTGTGAAGTGTGAAGTAGGAAGTGTGAATAATGGTACCCGTCATCGCGGCATGGTGTAGGGGACGGCCCCTGTGCCGTCCCGTGCGATCCAGAAGGTTTTGCTTTTGATTTTCATCCTGTTCATCCTTAAATCCTGCGAATCCTGATCAGGAGGTGAGCCATCAATACCAACGATTCTGATCGTCAGAGAAAGTCACCTGAAGATTTTCTTCAGGACTATGTGGATATGCAGCATACGTTTCAGTCGTTGTCGATTATCGATCAAATTTTGATGACGATGGATGAGACGGATCGACGGCGGCCCCTGTTGTACCAGTTGCGCCGGCAGCTTCAGGAAGATGAGATTACGTTTGAAGAGGCGAGGCGCACGATTGTGGAGTTGGAAGGGGCGCTGGAGAAGGTGACGGCACCGGCCAATCGGGTGGGGACGCTGTTGGCACCGCCGGAGAATGGTGTGGCGTATCTTACGGTGGGTGGGGCGGAGTATTATGCGAATGTGGATTCGCGGTTGGATGACCGCAGTTTGAGGGTGGGTACGCGCGTGTTGGTCAATGAGGCGTTTGCCGTGGTGGGCGATATGGGGGAGTCTCCGTCGGGGACTGTGGGCAAAATTGTTGATGTGCTGGACGATGGGCGCTTGCAGGTGGGGCAAGAACACGGCTCGCAGACGCATGTTTTGCTGCGAGGGGCAGATCTGGAGGCCGAGGCTTTGAAGGCGGGCGAAGAGGTGCGTATCGATCCGCATTTTCGCGTGGCGCTGGAGAAGATGCCGCATTCCGAGGTTAAGGATTTTTATCTGGAGGAAGTGCCCGATTTGCCGTGGGAGAAGATCGGTGGCCAAAAGGATGCGATTCAGGCGATTAAAGATACGATTGAGATGCCGGTGTTGCATCCAGAGTTGTTTAAGCGGTTTCAGTACAGTACGCCCAAGGGGTTTTTGTTGTACGGTCCGCCGGGGTGTGGCAAGACGCTGATTGGGAAGGCGACGGCGTACAATCTGGAGCGGCAGGTGCAGGAAGACGGCCTGAATCTCAAGGCGTGTTTTATGCATATTAAGGGTCCTGAGATTTTAAATATGTGGTTGGGAGAGTCAGAGCGCAAGGTGCGCGAGATTTTCTCCCAGGCGCGGGAGAAGCGGCGCGAGGGATTTTTGCCGGTGGTGTTTATCGATGAGGCAGAGTCGGTTTTGGGGACGCGGCGGGCAATTCGGTCGCACAATATTTCAAATACGGTTGTGCCGATGTTTTGTTCCGAGATGGATGGGATCGAGTCACTGCAAGATGTGGTGATTATTTTGACGTCCAATCGTCCAGATTTGATCGATCCGGCGATTTTGCGTCCAGGGCGTATTGATCGCAAGATCAAGGTTATTCGGCCGGATATGGATGCGGCGCGCGAGATTTTGGGTATTTATTTGACGGCTGATTTGCCGCTGTCAGAGGCTGCGTTAAATGCACATGATGGCAATGTGCGGGCAGCAGTTGACGATCTGGTGGCGCGCGCGATTGCAGAGATATATGCCAGGCGCGATGATACGCGCTTTTTGGAGGTGACGCTTAGAAGCGGTCGGAAGGAAGTGTTGAGTCGCGGAGATCTGTGTAGTGGGGCAATTCTCGAGTCTATTGCGCAGCGTGCGAAGGAGATTGCGATTAAGCGGTGTATTGCTTCTGGCGCAGAAGATGGGATTGGTTTTGACGATTTGCTCGCGGGGATTGAGACGGAGTATAGCGAGAATGAGATTTTCCCGCCGACAGATAATACAGAGGATTGGTTGAAGTTGCTGGATTACGATCCGGAAAATGTGGTGCGCGCAGCACCGATTCGCCCCAGGCGCGAACGACGCACCTCAAGGCACAGTGTGATATGACGCGCTTATTCGGTTTGGAAACAGAATACGGAATCACAATTGACGAGGTGGATAAGGTCGATGTGGTGGAAGAGTCAATGCAGTTGATTCGGTGCTATCAACAGGGTAAGTTTGTCCCATTGTGGGATTATCAATTGGAAAACCCCCGTCGGGATGAACGGGGGTTTGAAGTTAAGAATCTGTTGAATGATGCCGATGAGAAGGTGCATTTGCAACAGGATCGCGAGCGCAAAATTCCGTTTGTGGAATTGAAGAGCGATTTGATTATTTACAATGGGTCCCGGTTTTATAACGACCATACGCATCCAGAGTATTCGACGGGTGAGTGTGTGAGTTTGTTCGAGCTTGTGGCACAGGATAAGGCGGGGGAGCGCATTGTGGATATTTGCGCGCAGCGGCGGACGGAGATGCTCGATCAGGGCGTTGTGCGGATGTATAAGAACAATACGGATTTTGAAGGGCATAGCTATGGGTGTCACGAGAATTATTTGATGGATCGTTCGGTGCCTTTCGAGCGTATATTACAGGGATTGTTGTTGTTTTTCCCCACGCGGCAAATTTTTTGCGGGGCTGGTAAGGTGGGTGTTGAGCGCGAGGATCGCGCACCGATTTATCAGTTGTCGCAACGCGCAGAGTTTTTCGAGGTGATCGCGAGTGTAGATACGATGCACAAGCGTCCGGTTGTGAATACGCGCGATGAACCCCACGCAGATGCAGCGCGTTATCGCCGGTTGCATGTGATTGTGGGCGATGCCAATATGTCGGAGTATATGACGGCGCTTAAGGTGGGGACAACGGCGCTGGTGATCGATTTGATTGAGGCGGATTGTTTGCCGGATTATCGGCTGAAGGATCCGATTGCGGCGATGAAGAATATCGCTCGGGATCAGTCGCATGCGTGGTTGGTCGAGGTGGAGGGTCCCGGTCATCGCCTCGTTCCCGCGGTTGAGATTCAGGATGCGTTTTTGAATTTGGCACGGCGCGAGTTTGCCGGGCGCGATCGAGAGACGGATTGGGTGTTGTCGGCGTGGAACGATGTGTTGGAGAAGTTGAGCCGCGATCCGATGGATCTGGTGGGTGTGTGCGATTGGGTGACGAAGAAGTGGCTGATCGATAGTTTTTGCGAGGCGGAGAATCTGGCGTGGGATAATCCCGATGATTTGTTCTGGATGCAGAGTCAGGATCTGGAGTATAGCAATGTGGATCGGGATGCGGGGTTGTATTATTTGCTGGAGTCGCAGGGGCAGATGGTGCGTCTGGTGGGCGATGATGAAGTGGCTGCGGCGATGTCGGAACCGCCTTCGGGTACGCGGGCGTATTTTCGAGGGCGCAGTTTGGAGAAGTTCGGCGGTTATGTGTCGTCGATTAACTGGGATCGCATTGTGTTTAAGCGCAATGGCCGCCAGCATGCAGTGGATATGAAATTATTGGTGGATGCGGAGCGGGTAGAGCGTTATAATAAGGTGTTGGATAGTTCGGAGACGTTGGAAGGGTTTTTAGAGGCGTTGGACAAAGTGGAAAGGAGGCCGTAGATGGATAAGGTCTTGCAGTTTGAGCGACGGACGAAGCCAGTCGATCCGGGAGGTCCTGGTCCGGGTGATGATGGCGATGGTGGCCCTGCACGCCCGAAGGTGGAGCGGCCAGATACACACGATTTGCTGCGGCGCATGCGGCGCGTTGATCCCAATCAGGCGCGGCGTTATCGCCAGCGTACAGGCGAGTAGCTTATGCAATCGGGTGGGGATTTTGTCGATTTGCTGCGGCAGACGGGCTACCGGTTCCCAGGTGAGAATTTGGGCGATGTTCAGTCCGAGCGCGATTTGCCTTTTGAGCCGACGGATGCGACGACGATTTTGGCATTTCAATATGCCGATGGGGTGCTCGTTGCAGGTGATCGCCGCGCTACAGCGGGCAATATGGTGCTTTACGACCGCGCGGATAAGGTGATTGATCTGGATGCGTATTCGGTGATGGCGATTTCGGGATCGCCGTCTATTGCATTTGAGATTGCGCGAATTTTGGAGCATGCATTTCAGTATTATCGCCGTCGTTTGCTTCAGGAGATGAGTTTGCAGGCGAAGTTGCGCCGGTTGTCGCTGTTGATTAAGGATAATTTGCCGATGGCGATGCAGGGTATTGGTGCTGTGATTCCCATTTTTGCGACGTATGATCAGGCAGATGCGCGGGGTAAAATTTATTTTTACGATGCGCTGGGAGCGCAGTTCGAGAGTGCCGATTTTACGACGACGGGATCGGGGTCGCCGGCGATTCGCGGGGCGATGTACTATTTGAATCGCTGGAGCGGTCAGCGATTTGTAGAGATGGATCGCGATGCGGCTATCGGGCACGCGCTTCAGCTTCTGGATACGGCGGCGGAATACGATTCGGCGACGGGTCGATACGAGCGGTCGGCTGATATTTTTCCGTCGGTGAAGACGATTACGGCGTCGGGTCTGGCGGAGATCGAGACCGAGGAGTTGCGACAGCTTTATGTTCAATATGTGGATGGGGAGGAGGCGGGACGCGCATGATGTTGTCAGATGAGCCGTATCGCTGGGCAGAGGCTGTTGCGAATCGGCGCGATTATATTGAAGATCAGATTCGGACGGGGAGTCCGGTTGTGGGTGTTGGGTACGAGGATGGGATTTTGTTGCTGACGCTGTCGCAGAGTCAGCAAAAGGTGTTTGAGGTGTACGATTGCATCGGACTTGCGGCGATTGGGCATTCGACGGATATCGAGAAGCTCAGGCAGGCTGCGATTGATATGGCGCATTCGATTGGGTTTAATTATTCAGAGGACGATGTGACGTTGCGCCAGATTGTGTATTTTGGTCTGGGTCCTGCGATGAAGGCGGGGTTTGACGATGTGGTGCGGTCTCCGTTTTTGGCGCGGGTGCTTCTGGCGGAGTTGGATGGGCAGGAGGGGGCGCAGATTTTTTATACGGTGGATTACGATGGTGCGTTTTATCGGCACGAGGGGTGTGTTGCTGTGGGGGGTGTTGTGGAGGCAGATGTGATGATGGTGCGCGAGTTGTCGGGTTTGGATACGGAGGCGTTGTCTCTGTCTGATGCCGCAGGTGCTGCGCTTCGCGCCTGGGCAATAGGGCGATGGATTGGGAAGATGGACGAGGTACCTGCAGATGCCGATGAGTTGGATCAGGTGGCTGGGGAGGTCGATGTGGCTGATGTGCTTGTGACGGAGTTGGTGGATTTGGACGTGGAGGCGGTGGTGCTCGGGCGGTCGCAGTTGGGTAAAAACAAGTACCGCAATGTCGATGCAGAAGAAATTGCGCCCGCGCTGGCGCAGTTTACATCGTAGGGGCAGGTTTAAAACCTGCCGGTTGTTCCGGATGGTGGTTCATTGTAGGGGCGAGGCATGCCTCGCCCTTATCAGCGGGGACTCACATGATAGATCGCATTTTTGGCATAGAGACCGAGTATGGGTGTTTGGCTCCCGAGCACGAGGGTTTTGTGAGTCCAGATACGATTTCGGTGAAGGTTAAGGATCACATTTTTCACGTTGACCGTATCGGGATTGTAGATATTCACTATCGCGGACGGGATGAACCCCCGGGCAATGGGGGTTTTTTGTTTAATGCGGGGCGGGTTTATATCGATATGGGGCATCTGGAATACGCCACGCCGGAGTGTATGGGGTTGTGGGATATTGTGGCTTTTGATCGGGCGGGCGATTGTATTTTGTATCGGGCATTGCACGCGCTGGGGTTGGCGAAAGAAGCGTCGTTTTTGAAGAATAATATCGATCATTATACGGGTGCGACGTTTGGCTGTCATGAAAATTATCTGGTCAGGCGCAATGTGCCGTTTTCAACGGTTGTTATTCCCGCGTTGTTGCCGTTTTTGGTGACGCGCCAAATTTTTTGCGGTGCAGGTCGCGTGGGTAGTTATGATGATAGTTTTTATTATTATGGGCAAAATGTGCGAGATGCCGCCGATACAGAGGATGCGGTTTCTTTCCAGATTTCTCAGCGTGCCGATCATATTGTTACAGAGATTTATCAGTGGATTCAGTTTTCTCGCGCGATTATCAATACGCGAGATGAACCGCTGGCAGATCACAGCAAGTACCGCCGTTTGCACCTTCTGGTGGGCGATTCGAATATGTCGGAGTATGCGACGGCTCTGAAGGTTGGTACGACTGCGATGGTGTTGAATCTCTTAGAGCGCAAAATTTTTCCTCAGGATGTGGATCTGGGGGATCCGGTGTGGGCATTGAAGGAGATTTCGCGGGATCCGACACATAAGTGGATTCTGGATCGGCAGAATGGGCGGTCTATTTCGGCTATTGATATACAGCGCACGTATTTGGATTTGGCGCAACGCCATTTGAGGGGTTTGGATGAGGAGTCAGATTGGGTGCTGGATGAGTGGGAGCGCACGCTTGATGATCTGGCGTCCGATCCGATGCAGTTGACAGATCGTTTGGACTGGGTGGCTAAGAAGTGGTTGTTGGATGCGTTTCGCGAGTCGGAGAATTTGAGCTGGAACGATCCGTGGTTGCAGAGTTTGGATTTGGAGTATCACAATATCGATCCCAATCGCGGGTTGTATTTTGATCTGGTGCAGCAGGGTAAGATGCAGCGGGTGCTAACGGATGAGCGCGTTGAAGAGGCTTGTGGGACGCCTCCGGCTGATACGCGGGCAAAGGCGCGGGCGGCAATGGTGAAGACGTTGTCGCAAAATCGGGTGCGGTATATTGTGGATTGGGATTCGGTGTATTTGGAAAATGAATTCCATTTGAGTTTCCGCGATCCGTTTGATACGTATGATGATGAGACAGAGGCGTTTGCCGAGGAGGTCGAGATCGCGTCGAAGATGATGGGGCTGAGACGAAGTGAGAAATAAAAAAAGCCGACCACAATGTGGTCGGCTTTTTTTTTACCTTCTACCCCTTCCCCCGCGCCGCCCGGAGTAGTGGCGAGAGCTCATGGGCAGGTACGCGCGGGCGGTTTTTTGGCTGGCGCGGTCGAGTTTGGTATAGTCGGGGATTTTGTAGCGTTTGCGCGTTATGGCGTCGGTGAATACGATTTCGGGAAATGCGTTGAGGTTGAGGTTCTGGTCGCCGCGAAGTGTGAAGTTCATAGGTCCCGCGTTGGTGTCGATGTCCCAGTTTGTGCCGCCTTCTTTGTTGCTTTCGATGTTGAGTATGGTCTGAATTTTGGGGATGTCGTAGCGGTCTCTGAGGTGTTCTTCAATGCGTGTCCGCGATTGTGCATTTAGTCCGTCGAGTGTGGGCAAGAGGCCGAGTTCGGTTCCGTCCCGGTCGCGGAGGCTGATCCACTGGTCGGGCGTGGAAAAGGGGAAGCATCGCACGATGTGATCGATGTTCCGTTCTTCTCCGTTGGCACAGAGGATCAGGCTGCCGCCGTTTTGACGTATGTCAATGGTTTCTGGGATGAGTTGATTTTCCGTGATGGCGATCATATTGAGGTCTCCGTAGGGTTTTGCCTTTGCCTTTCATCCTGTCCATCCTATAATCCTGAGAATCCTGATTCAGACAGTGCTTTTCACGCTTCTTCCAACGCAAATTGCATGTCGCACAGGCGGGCGTATAAGCCGTCGCTGGCGAGTAGCTGGGTGTGTGTGCCGTATTCGACGATTTTGCCGCGGTCGATGACGTAGAGGCAGTCGGCGCGGCGCACGGTGGATAAGCGATGGGCGATCGCAAAGGTGGTGCGGCCTTCCATGAGGCGTTCGAGGGCGTTTTGTATGAGCATTTCGGTTTCGGTGTCAACAGAGGATGTAGCTTCGTCTAAGATGAGGATGCGCGGGTCGTTGAGGATGGCGCGGGCGATGGAGATGCGCTGTTTTTCACCGCCGGATAAGCGTACGCCCCGTTCGCCAATGTGGGTGTCATAAGCGTCCGGGAATCCGCAGACGAAGTCGTGGGCGTTGGCCATCATTGCGGCGTTGATGATGTCGGTTTCGGTGGCGTTGAGTTTGCCATAAGCGATGTTTTCGCGGATGGTTCCGTTGAAGAGGAAGGGTTCTTGTAAGACCATGCCGATTTGGCTGCGCAAGGATGCGCGTTGCATGTTTTTGAGGTCATGGCCGTCAACGCACACGGTGCCAGAGTCGGGGTCGTAGAAGCGGCAGATGAGGTTGATGATGGTGGTTTTGCCTGCGCCGCTGGGTCCGACGAGGCCGATGAGTTGCCCGGGTTGTGCGATGAGGGAGACGCCCTGGAGGACAGGGGGGCCGTGTTCGTAGGCAAAGGTGACGTTTTGAAATTCAACGCTGCCGTTCAGGCGGTCAAAGGGGAGGGCGTTGGGGGCGTCTTTTATTTCGGGTTGGGTGTCCAGGATTTCAAAGATGCGACGGGCTGAGGCGGCTGCGCGTACGATGGTGTCGTTGATGCGGGTGAGGCTTTCTACGGGGCCGTAGAAGCGCCAGAGAAAGCTTTGAAAGGCGAAGAGGGTGCCGATGGTGAGGTCGCCCGAGATGATTTGTCGCCCGCCAAAGAGGAGGATGAGGAGGGGCCCCATGGAGAGGATGAATCGGGTGAGGGGGAAGAAGGCGACGCGGGTTTTGATGATGGTGATGCTGATGGTGAGGAAGGCTTTGCATTTTTGGGTGAAGCGGGAGAGTTCGTGGCCTTCGCGGGCAAAGCATTTGATGACGCGGATGCCAGAGAGGTTGTCTTGCAAAAGGGCGCTGATGTCGGCTATGCGTTCGCGTGCCATGGTGTAATAGGGGCGTATGGTGCGGTTGTAGAAGATGATGAGGATGCTGTATATGGGCATGGGCAACAGGGTGATGAGGGCGAGTTCAAAGCTGAGGCCAAAGAGGATGCCGCCGTAGATGACGATGGTTGCGATATTGACGAGTACGCGTTCCAGGGTGTCTGTGACGGTGTATTGGAGGGATTCGACGTCGGCGGTTACGCGCGACATCAATTCGCCGGTGCTGCGGTCGTTGTAAAAGCGCAGTCCCAGGTGCTGGAGGTGGTCATAGACCTGGACGCGGAGGCTGAAGAGGATGTCCTGTCCCGTTCGGTTGAGTAAGTAGCGGTTGATGAAGCTGAAGATGGTGTGGAGTATATAGACGCCGAGGAGGAGCAGGGCGTAGTATTGGAGGAGGTCGAAGTCGGCTGCGATTTTTGTTTCGGGGAAGTCGCCGCCGATGTAACGCCCTTCTGTGAAGTAGGGGGTTAAGATGTTGTCGATGACTTCGCGCATGAGCAGGGGTTGCGCGGCATCCAGGCCAATAATGAGGAGGGTGGCGCCGATGCCGATGCACACGCGGCCCAGGTAAGGGCGAACATAGGTGATGAGGCGAAGGAAGACGTTCATGGGCTTTATGCGTTGACGATTTCGGGACGGCACAGGGGCCGTCCCCTACGTTGATGTTTGTAGGGGCGGGCCCCCGTGCCCGCCCGTTGTTGTTACGCGTTGACAATTTCATCCGTCGATACAATTTCAACGCCCTGTTGCTGCCAGTTATCAACCATGCGGTCGCCGCGTTCGGGGTCGATGGCTTGTGTGGCGTCCAGGACGAGTTGGATGGGCGCTGTGTTGCGGTTTAAGAAGCCGTTAATTGCATAGGCGTTGCAGACGTCGAGGGCTACGCCGTAGAGGACGATGCGGTCTGGTTTGATGGCGTTGAGTACGGGTTCGACGTTGGGGTTGGTGAAGACGTCAAAGCGCTGTTTGCGAAAGATGATTTCACCGCGGTGTTTTTGCACCTGGTCGATGAGGTCGCCGGGGGCGTCCGGGTCGATCCAGAGGGGGCTTTGCGGTTGGGTTTCGGGTACTTTTTTTTGTCCAGAGGTTCCAGCGATGCAGTGGGGCGGAAAGGTTTCCAAAAAGTCCGGGTTGTCGGAGATTTCAGGGTCTGTTATCTGGTGGTTGTCAACCGAGCCGTAGATGGGGATGCCCCGTTGTCGCGCATAGTCTGTGAGTTTTTTGAGGTTGGGCAAGCGTTTTTCCGATGCGGTGACGTAGAGTTTGCCGTCGGGCATGATGAAGTCGTATTGGGTATCGACATCCCAGAAGATGATGCCGGGCATGGGATACTCCTTTAATACAAAAAGTACTTTTCTCGCGCGGTGGAGAATTTTTCCAATTCCTCCTCCCATCGCTCCCATATTTCTCGCGCGGTGTCACCCCTTAAGAGGGCTTCGCGCACGGTGCTGGTTCCCATGGCGCCGTCAAATCGTCTATACCGGTCTTTTGGGATTTTGAATTCGGGATATGTTGCCACGAGATGGGCGAGTATGGCTACTTCTGTGCGCGTTGGGCGCAAGGCGATGGGGTCTGTTATGTGCAGGAATATAGCCTGTACTTTTTTGTTGCGAAAGAGCCATGTGTCGGGTTCAAATATTATGGGTTGAAATTCTACGCCGGGCAGTTGCATGGCGTTCAGGGCGCGGGTGCTTTTTTTTGCGTTGATCCACGGCGCACCAACAATTTGAAAGGGCATGTCGGTTCCAACGCCGACGTGTAAGGTGCCCAGTTCGCCCGCTGTTCCGGTTGCGGCAAAGGTTATGGCAGCCTGAGGCGATGGGATGTTGGGCGATGACGGGATCCATTCGCGTCCGATGTCCGCCCAGCGCGTGTTGCGCTGGTATCCTTTCATGGGGACGACTGTGAGGGAGCACGCGAGCATGTGTTCCCGGTTGAGGTAGCGCGCGAGTTCTCCTACTGTGAGTCCATACGCGCGGGGTACTGGATAATAGCCCCCGACTAAGGATTGCCATTTTTCTTCGGTTATGGGTCCATCTATTGTTCGCCCGCCGAGGGGATTGGGGCGGTCGAGGACGATGACGCGCTTGTCGTGTTCGCCCGCGGCTTTTATAATTTTGGCAAGGCTCCAGATGTAGGTGTAGGCTCTGCTGCCTACGTCCTGTATGTCGTAGATTATGACGTCGATGTTGTCCAGTGCGGATTGCAAGGAGCGGCCGCTTCCATAGAGGGAATATACGGGGAGGTTGTCTATTTGTGTGTCGCGCACATGTTCGCCGGCTTTTGCTTTTGCTTTGATTCCGTGTTCAAGTGCAAATAGGGCGACGAGATTTACGTCCGGGTGCTGCTGCAGGGCATCGATTGTTGTGATGCCTGTTTTTGTGCATCCGGTGGGATTGGTGATTAATCCAACCCGTGCGTCCGCTACCAGATGGGTGTGGTGTTCCAAAAATACATCTACGCCCATTTGTATCTGTGTTGCTGAGACAGATGTTGCGAAGTATAAAAAAAAGAGAATGGAGGTACACCAGTTACCCGTTCTCACGCTTCGTTCTCCGAAAAAAAACAGGCAGTTGCACACATGCGACTGCCCATCTTGTTATATAAATTCGTTTTTGTTTTTTCTATACGGTTTCAACAGTTTGTGCCAGTTTTTTCCATTTGCCAAAGGCTTTCCAGTTGATGGTTTCGCGTTCGCCATTGCAATTTAAGATGCCTGCTTGCAAATATTCTCTGATTCGTCCTTTTACCTGTTGGGGAGAAATGTTCAGTTGTGTAGCAGCAACGTCTTCGTCTATCCCAGCCGCCAGCAGTTTCAACAATGCCGTATCGTCCATGACGGGATTCCTTAAGAGATGTGAAACATACTACACCGCTCTCTGATAGAAATAGAGAGTCGGAACGAATTGTAGAGGGAAAAAAAGCGAGATACTCGGAAGGTGAGGAAGGGCACAGTTAGCAGAGATAGGGGAGGCTCTGCGAAAGAATGACTAATACCCACAATTCCGCGTTCTCACTGGATATGCAATATAGTCATTCTCCTTTTATATGCAAGGTAAATCGTATGCTTTTATACCGCTGGCAATGGCACGCGGTCATTTGTTTCGTGTTGCCACAGGCGAATGCGAGCCGCGATTTCCCGCGCCCGGTCGCGGTGCGCAGGGTCGTCATAGAGATTGGTTTCTTCATAAGGGTCGTTGTTCAGGTCGAATAATTCGCACTGGTCGCCAGCACACAGGTTGAGTTTCCACCGGTCTCCGGTTACGGCGCAGCGCCAGGGCAAGGTTGCCATGAGGTTGATTTTGGGGTTGCCCAGGTTGCGGTCGCCTATGCCGTTCCATTCCATGAATGCGATGTGGTCGCGCAGTTCGGCACCGCCGTTTAAGACGTCGGCACACGGGCGGCCCGGGAGGGCGTCTGGGAGTGGCTGATTGGCGAGTTCTATGAGGGTGGCGATCAGGTCCGCGTGTCCAAAGACGCCGTCGATGCGCTTTTGCGTCTGGGTGAGCCACGGGACGCTTAAGATCATGGGGACGCGTGCAGATTCTTCGTAGAATGCGCGTTTTTCGAACATGGCATGGTCGCCTGCCATTTCGCCGTGGTCGCTGGTGACGGCAAAGACGGTGTTTTCCATTTGTCCGGTTTCTTCCAGTGCCTGTACCATGCGGCCTATGGCGTCGTCGATGATTTTTACGTTGCCGTAGTATTGCGCCCGCAGTTTTCGCCAGGATGCTTCTTGTCGCATGTCTTGACCTTCAACCCTGTTGCTGAGGTAGTGTTCTGCACGCGCGCGGTTAAACAGGGCGTGTCCTTCTGGTTTTTTGATGAAGGTGGGACCAACGGGCAGGGTATCGGGGTCGTACATGCCGTCGTAGGGTCCGGTCATTGGGGGGTGTGGCTCAAATGTGCTGAATACGAGGAGCCAGGGGCGGTCTGTGTTTTCCCGGATGAATCGCTCGGAGTGGTTGGCGATGAAGGTGCCCATCTGGTATTCTGCGGGGAGTTGGGAGCGCTGGCGGGGTGAGAAGATGATTTCTCCGGTGGCGCTGTTGTTTTGGGGTTCTATGCCCTGTTCTTTCATCCAGTAGTAATAGCTGCTGAAGGGCAAGCCGGGGCGGGAGTATTTGTTGCGGTGGTCGTCTTCTGTGCTGATCCATTCGTCAAAGCCGTGTTGTCGCACGGAGTCGTCGCCGAGGTGCCATTTTCCAAACATGGCTTTTCGATAGGTGTCGGGTAGCATTTCTGCGATGGATGCGATGTCGTCGTGTAATATGTCGCGGTTGACCATGCATTCGTGGTTGTGCGGGTACAGGCCGGTCATGAGGGATCCGCGCGCAGGGGTGCATACGGGTTGTGTGACGTAGGTGTTTTCAAAGACGAAGCTGCGCTCTGCAAGGGCGTCTTGATGCGGCGATTGTATCCAGTCGTTGCCATAACATTTCAAGGTGTCTGTTCGCTGTTGGTCGCTGATGAAGAGGAGGATGTTCGGTTGTTTTGACATGGGGTTACTCCTTGTTGTGGGTTGAGGTAATTGGACCAGTTGCAAATGCGAATATTGCCGTAAGGCAGGGACTCTCCCTGATAGACCAGTGTCGCTGTGTCGGCTTGAGAAGCAAGTGTGTTGAGTGTTTTTATTAGACGAGGCCGGAATGTGGCGGTTTTTTTTATTTCGACAAAATGCCGGGTTTGTCCCGTATCGATAACGAGATCGATCTCTACGCCATGACTGGTTCGGTAAAAATAAAGTTCGGAACGTTGATTGGTGTGTTTGTGGTGTTTGAGTACTTGAGATAGGATATAATTTTCAAAAAGCGCACCGGCCATCGGTCCGCGGTCATACATTTCTTCAGTCCGGATGCCCGTAAGAGCCGATACCAGTCCCGTGTCGTAAAAATATATTTTTGGGCGTTTGATAACCCGCTTGCCGAAATTTCGAAAATAAGGGGGCAAGAGAAAGATGACATAAGACATTTCTAAAATGGAAATCCACCGTTTGATTGTGGGCATTGTCACGCCGAGGTCACTGGCAAGGCGAGACATATTGAGTAGCTGTGCTGTATTTGCCGCGAGTAACTGAATCAAGTTCCGAAAATCGCGCAGATTGCCAATTTGTGCTATGTCTCGCACGTCGCGTGCAAGGTAGGTTTCAATATAGGAGGCATACCAGTCGTCAGCATTGCGATAATGGCGCGCGACCAGTTCGGGATAACAGCCGCGCCAAATCGCTGTTGCAGAAAGTGCTTTGGGCAATTCTTTATGATCAAAGGGCAGAAGTGATAATAAACCAATGCGCCCTGCCAGGCTATCCGCTACATTTTGCAGGAGCAAGAATTGGCTGGACCCGGTGAGTACAAATTTGCCGTAGGTATTGCGGTCTCGATCAACGGCGAGTTTGATGTGATTGAAAAGTGCGGGGGCTTTTTGTACTTCGTCAAAGATAACGCGGTGGCGATACATTTGCATAAATTTTTCGGGGTCGTCTTCAAATAATGCCAGTTGTCTTATGTCGTCAAATGTGACATAGGTGTAAGTATCGCGCAGGACGTGTTGGAGGAGTGTAGATTTTCCAGATTGCCGGGGTCCTGTAATGCCGACTACGGGGAATGCATTGAGATAGTCGGACAGGATGGGTTCAATTTGTCGAGAAAGATAATTCATGGGCGCGTTTTTTTTGTGTAAATTCAAAATGACAAATTAAATTTACACAAAAAATGATTCCATATCAAGGATTGTATTTTGTCGTCTGCTGTTTTATGGAGATGAATTTGAAAATCGACAAAAATTGCTTTTTTTATAATTTTTGTTATTATCAATTTATATTAAAAGATATTAGAGTCAAAACTAGACCATCGCTTAAGGGATGATAACTTGGCAACGCCGCCACTGGCCGTTCTCGATACAAATGTACTTGTAGCTGGACTATGTCGCCGTATAGACTCTCCCAGTTTCAAAATTCTTCAGAATATTCAAAAGGCAACAGTTCCATTGGTTTTAACACAGAAGCTGTATCTTGAATATGAATCGGTCTTGACGAGAAGCAGCATCCTAAAATTAATAGGTGCGAGTAGAGAAGAAATTGTATTTATTCTGGATGCATTGCTGGCACTGGCCTATCGGTCTGAAGTCTTTTATTTGTGGCGTCCAAACCTGCCCGATGAAGAGGACAATTTTGTATTAGAAGCGGCTGTTGCAACCAACGCTTTAGTGATAACAAAAAATGTTACAGACTTTCGAACAGGTGAGTTGAGATTTCCAGATCTGGTAGTTTTGACTCCTCAACAATTCTGTGACCTGTATCTATAGCCAATGGAGACAGACTATGAGCGCGATTTCTGTACGATTGCCGGACGAACTAAAGGACAAAGCGGTGCGGCTGGCAAAAAAGAAAAATATGTCTTTTAACACCCTGGTAAACTATTGGCTTCAAGCTGCTGTCCAACAAGATGAAACTATCGAGTGGATGAAAAGTCGTCTGAGTGGAAAAAATCCTGATCTCTTGATCGCTAAATTTGGAGATTTTCTACAAAAAACGCAGTCTGGTGATGAGCCAACGATAGATGAAATTCAGCAGGCGATGGAAGGGTGATTTTCCAGGTAACTCGAGTTTCAGGAGCGTATTTTGCAGGTTTTAAGAGCATATATCCGATTTGTCGATGGGTTAAATGAGCGCGTTGGTCGTGTTGTTTCGTGGCTTACCGCTGTGCTGGTGGCGGTGGTGTGTTACGATGTTTTTACCCGGTATTTGTTGAAGAATAGCCTGGTTGCTGTTCAGGAATTGGAATGGCATTTGTTCGGGCTTATTTTTTTGCTTGGCGCTGCGTATTCGCTCAAGTACGATCAACACGTGCGCGTGGATGTGTTCTATAGCCGGTTTTCTGATCGTAAGAAGGCGTGGGTGAATTTGATCGGTAGTGTTCTGTTTTTGATTCCGTTTTGCATGATTGTGATTGTGAGTTCGCAGTATTTTGTGGTTAGTGCGTTCCATATTGGGGAGACGTCGCCCGATCCAGGGGGGCTGCCCGCTCGATGGGTGCTGAAGGCGGCTATTCCGCTGGGTTTTGTTTTGCTTTTGCTACAGGGGCTGGGTCTGGCGTGTCGGTCTTTGCTTTCCATCCGAGATGAGGAGGTGGATGGATGATTGAGGCGATGCCCCTGATTCTGTTTGGCGTTCTGTTCCTTCTTCTTTTGCTCGGTTTTCCCGTTGCGTTTACGCTGGGTGGTGTTTCTTTTATTCTGGGCTATTTGACGTTTGGTCCCGCTTTTTTCAATCTTTTGCCCCTGCGTATCTGGGGCGTGATGACGAATTATGTGCTGATTGCCGTGCCTTTGTTTGTGTTTATGGGGGTGATGTTAGAGAAGTCCGGTTTGGCTGAGAATTTGCTGGAGACGATGGCGCTGCTTTTTGGTCATTTGCGCGGGGGGCTGGCGATTTCTGTGGTTGCTGTGGGGGCGCTGTTCGGGGCTTCTACGGGTATTGTGGGGGCGACTGTGGTGACGATGGGGTTGCTGAGTTTGCCAACGATGCTGAAGCGGGGATACCGTGCCGAGGTCGCCGCGGGGACGATTTCGGCGTCGGGTACTTTGGGGCAGATTATTCCGCCGAGTATTGTGTTGGTGCTGTTGGGTAGTGTGCTGAATGTTTCGATTGGGGATATGTTTGTGGGTGCGGTGGTGCCGGGTTTTGTTCTGGTGGGGCTTTATGTGGTTTATCTCGTTTTGGTCGCGATTTTTAAGTCCGAGTGGGCACCGGCGATGCCAGAGGAAGAACTCGCGCAATTTCACGGCAGGGCGATGGTGAAGCGCGTCTTTCAGGCGTTTATTCTGCCGGCTGTTCTGGTCGTTGCGGTTCTGGGTTCTATTTTCGCGGGGATTGCTTCGCCTACCGAGGCGGCAGCCGTGGGTGCGTTTGGCGCGACGCTTTTGACGGTGCTGGAAAAGAAGTTTTCTTATGCGACGCTGAAGTCGGTGATGGTGGAGACGACCCATCTGACGTGTATGGTTTTTATTATTCTGGTGGGTGCTACGGCGTTTGGTCTGGTGTTTCGCGGTATGCACGGGGATGCGTATTTGACGAATCTCATTCTTTCGGCGAATATGAGTCCGGGGGCGTTTCTCGCGCTTGTGATGGTTATGATTTTTGTGGCGGGCTTTTTTATCGATTTTATCGAGATTACGTTTATTATTGTTCCGGTTGTGGCGCCTATTTTTGTGGCGTTGGGGGTCGATCTTCTGTGGTTGGGTATTCTGATTGCGATGAATTTGCAGACGTCTTTTTTAACGCCCCCTTTTGGTTTTTCACTTTTTTATCTGAAGGGGGTCGCCCCGCCCGAGGTCCGCACGGGTCATATTTATCGGGGGATTATTCCGTTTATTATTATTCAGCTTATTGGGCTGACGCTCGTGATTACTTTTCCCGAGATGGCGACTTCTCTGCCAAAATATTTGGGGGGATGACCAGGCCTCATGCACTCAAGTTCTCGTAATAGATTTTCTCCGATATCGCCGCCCAGCCGTTCATTTGTTTCCGAAATGCTTCAAATGATTCATATACTTTTTTGCTCATGGCATCGGCTGCGACGAGTTCATCTACGACTTCTCCGGCGTATTTTTGAAGTGTGTTGAGGACTTCGTCGGGGAATTTTTTCAGGATGACGTTGTGGTCTTTTATGAGGGTTTGCAGATACGCATTGTTTTTTGCTTCAAATTCCGATAGTGCCCAGGCATTTGCGCGCGCTGCAGCGGTTCGCACGATGTCTTGCAGGTTTTTGGGCAGGGTTTCGTAGGCGGATTTGTTGACGATGAGTTCTATGACGGTGCCGGGTTCGTGCCAGCCGGGATAGTAATAGTATTTGGCGGCTTTGTAAAAGCCCATGAGGGTGTCGTGGTAAGGTCCGATCCATTCGGTTGCGTCGATGACGCCGCGTTCGAGGTTGGTGAAGATTTCTGCTCCGGCTGATAATATTGCGGAGCCGCCAGCTTTGGAGATGACTTTGCCGCCGAGGCCCGGGATGCGCATTTTGAGACCCTGCAGGTCGCTTACGGTATTGATTTCGCGGTTGAACCAGCCACCCATTTGCACGCCGCTGTTGCCAGCGGGGATGGGGATGAGGTTAAATGGGGCGTAGAGTTCTTCCCATAAGGCGAGGCCTCCACCACTGGTGATCCAGGCGTTCATCTGTTGGGCGTTCATGCCAAAGGGTACAGAGGCAAAGAATTGGGTTGCCTGCGCTTTTCCAGCCCAATAATACGCGGCGCCGTGACACATTTCTGCGGTGCCCGCGCTTACGGCGTCAAAGCCTTCGAGGGGGGGGATGAGTTCGCCGCCGCCATAGACCTGTATTTTGAGCTGGCCTTCGGACATTTCTTCTGCCCATTTGGCGATGTGTTCAGCAGATTCTCCCAGGATGGGGAAGTGCGGTGGCCAGGTTGTGACCATTTTCCATTCGTATTTTTTGCGCGTTTGTACAGCAGGTGCCCCAGTTTCCTGAGGGGCTGCACAGCCCGCCAAGAATGCAGCACCGCCGGCAAGTCCGGCTTTTTTTATGAAGTCGCGACGTTTTACTCGTTCCACGATTGCCTCCGGTTGAATTGAGGGGGTTACACAAATCAAAAATCAATGACCCCTTAATATAAATAAAAAATAAAAAAGTTTGAACCTTTTGGCACAACAGGTGTATGCAATAGGTAGAGACGCGCAGTAAATCACGCACCGTCTGGATTTTTATGTTCCTGAAAAAATACCACACGCTTTCCGATGAAAAACTCATGTCCCGCATTCAGCGGGGCGATACGACCGCTTTTGACGAACTCTATGCCCGATATAGCAAGCGCATGCTGTATTATTTTCATCGCATGCTGGGAGGGGATGAGGAGAAGGCGCAGGATTTTTTGCAGGATTTGTTTTTGAAGATTGTCGAGAAGCCCGCCCGGTTTAAGCGGGGGCATGCGTTTACGTCCTGGCTTTATACGGTTGCACACAATATGTGCAAGAATGAGTATCGCAAGCAGAGTGTGCGGAAAATTGTGGTTAATGATCCCGATATCGATTTGCATTGTGGGTGGGTTAGCGGTGATCATGCGATAGAAAAGGCGTGTGATGAACGGGCTTTTCTAAGTGCGCTGATGGATGAGTTGGATAAGCTCAGTGTGGATCAGCGTACGACGTTTTTATTGCGGCATCAGGAGTGTCGCAGTATTCGAGAGATTAGCCAGATTCTCCAGTGTCCGGAGGGGACGGTTAAATCGAGGTTGCACCATGTTACGCAGAAGTTGGCAGAGAGACTTCAGGGGCGAAATTCCCTGTGTGGATGAGGAGATGGATATGAAGCGGGTTATTCCTATTGAGTTTAATAATAAAAAAGATGTAGATGGAATGTTGAAGCAGGCACTTGCGGTTCCCAGGTCCGGCGGTCTTGAACCGGATCCGGCGATTCGCAATGCTGTTGTTGCCCAGATGTCCGCGCGAGAACGCAATGGGTTCAATGTGTTGCGTTCCCTCAGATTTTCCGTACGTTTGCCCGTTTATCAGATGGCTTTTGCGATGGGGATTGTCCTGTTTGCGGTTTTGGGTATCCGCAAGTCGCAGCCCGATCCCGCGACGACAGGGTCTCCCGAATCGCCAGTTGCGGTTATGGATACGAGCCGGACCGATTCGCCCCGGGTTTCGTTTTCAGATTCGCTTACGCAGATTACGAATATTTTTCCTGCCTCCAGTCCTGTAGATAGTCTTTGAATAGGTTGGTAGGTCAAAGGCAGTAAATCCATTGGTGCTGGTTGTCATCGCGGCAGGATTTAAGCCGCGATCCAGAGGTTTTGCTTTTGATTTTGCCTTTCATCCTGTTCATCCTATAATCCAGTAAATCCTGATGAACTGGTCTGGAAATCGACCAGTTGTACACCGCTTCAGACACCTACACCACGACCTCCGGCGTCTCATTCGGCGAGCGGCCATCGGAGTTGTTGACTTTAGATCCACCCGGTGCAGCGATGTGCCCGTCTGGCAAGAGGGGGTCATTCGTTTCTTTCATCCACGCGTACAATCGATGGCTCAGATCCTTCCGCACAGGTGCCATGTCTTCCCGGTCGATGATGTTGTGCGTTTCATCGGGGTCGAATATCAGATCGTATAACATTTCCTGATCTCGCGGCAATTTTTCCCAGTTTTGGTTGAGTAAAAAGGCTTTTGTGGGTGTGTCATCGACGTTGGGCAATACGAGTTTGTCGCGGTTGTCGTATCGCCGGATGTATTTGTATCGCTCTGTGCGGATGCTTCGCATGGGTTCATACGCGGCGTGATAGGTGACTTCTGAAAAGATTTCTTCCCGATGGCGGTCTTCATTTATCAGGGGGTGTAGGGATTTTCCCTGTACGTGGTCGGGTATTGCAATGCCGGCAGCGCGATATGCCGTGGGTAAGAGGTCCATTAAGCTGACCATCGCGTTTACGACTTTTCCGCCTTCAAATCCACCCGGTCCGCGTATGATGAGGTACACGCCGATGCCGTGGTCTGTCAGGTTGCACATGTTGCGCGGAAATTGCAAGCCGTGATCTGCAAAGCAGCATACGAGGGTGTTGTCGGACAGGCCCGTTTTTTCAAGGGCGTCGAGTACGTTGCCGTAGTGGTTGTCCATGATGCGCGCAGAGGCTTTGTAGTCGGCTGTGTCGGCGCGCGTTTCCGGTGTGTCGGGCAGGGGCCGGGGTGGGATGCAGTATTGTTCGCGTTCTGCGGGGTATTTGTCGGGTTCGGCACTGTGAAATGGCCGGTGCGTTTCGTTTAATCCCAAATTTAAGAAGAAGGGTTGTTGGGGGGCGTTTTGCAAGAAATCTACGACGGCATCCGCGGGTTCAATCCATTTGGACTGGCCGGGGTAATTTGTGTCCAGTCCGGAGAGGATTTTGTCGTATCCAATTGTTTCCAGGTCCGGCGCGGTGTGTTCTACGCCTGCGGTTGCGGTGAAGTAGCCATGTGTCTTGAAGATGCGCGCGGCATGCCAGTCGTAATTGGACATGGCAAAGCCGCGGTGTGCAAGTCCTGTCATGCCACACGAATGGGGATACATGCCGGTTAAGAAGCTGGCTCTGCTGGGCGAACAGGTGGGGGCTGTGGCATACGCCCGACGAAATAAGACGCCTTGTTCTGCCAGTTGCTGTAGATGCGGTGTTGGTACGGCGTGTCCGTACGGTTCGATATAGGTTCCGGTGTTGTGCGAGTGCATAAATAAGATGTTTGGTCGGTCGTTCATGTAATCCTTCCTTGTGGTGGGTCTTGTTTGTTTTTATCTTAACGCGCCTATTGTAATGGTTTTGTCGCGCGATTGAAATAGTTTTTTTGTTATGGATATTCATCCTCTTATTGCACATTTTCCCATTGTATTGCTGATCATCGGCGTTGTTTGCGATGCGATTGGGATATTAAATGGTCGCGATTTTTTTTTGAGAGCGGGGTTTTTGCTCTTTTCGCTGGGTGCTTTGACCGCGATTCCGGTCGCGCTTACCGGGGATAGTGCTGCCGAGGTCGCGCAATATATTGATGGTATTGCGGCGGATTTAGAGGTTCACGATACGCTTGGGACTGTTACCGCGTTCCTCGCTGTTGCTCTCGCGCTGTTGCGCACGCATTTTGTTTTGAAGAAGAAATTTGTCGGGTTTGTTCGCTATGTGTATCTCGTTTTTGGTCTTGTTACCGCGGGTTTGGTGTGTGCGGCGGGATATACGGGTGGGCATCTGGTTTATTTGTACGGCGCTGGAACTGAGCCAGTCACGTCACAGATTGAGTTGGAGAAGCGCGTACCGAGAGTCGATAAATTTGAGAGCAAATAGAGACAGTATGCCGATTTATCTCAAAAATCCGCATAGTATTCTGGCGGTGATAGAAAATCGTCCGCAGGATATTTTCGAGATTCGATTGCCTGCCAAACAGAGCGGTAGCGTGTGGAGAACTGTGCGGGAACGGGCAGAGGAGATCGGTGTGCGCGTGTTTTTCGGGAGGAGCGAACAGGGGTCTGTGCGGCGGGATCGGTCTCGCGGAGGAGACGCGGAAGCTGCGGTTAAAGAGCATCCGGGTTGTGATCTCGCGGAGCTGTTTGCCGATAATGCGGGTCTTTTTTTGGCGCTGGATACGGTTCAGGATCCGCAAAATCTGGGTGCGGTTTTTCGCACGGCGGCTTTTTTTGGGGTGCGCGGTGTTTTGCTTACCCGAGATCGTTCCGCTCCGATGAGCGGCGCGGCGTACGATGTCGCTTCGGGTGGCGTCGAGTATGTTCCGTTTTCTGTTCAGACCAATTTGAGCCGTGCTCTGGATGTTGCCAAGGATGCGGGTCTCTGGGTTTTGGGGACTTCTGAGCATGCCGAGAAGAATTTGGATGCGTTTTCGGCGGATCGTTCCTGGCTTCTGGTGCTGGGGAATGAGGAGAGCGGGATGCGACGCCTTACGCGCGATAAGTGCGATGAAATATGTCGCATTGCCCCTCGCGGTGCTATCGGGTCTCTGAATGTGTCTGCCGCCGCCGCGATTTGTATACATTATTTTACAGGGGGTGAGTAATAACAGAGACGTATCCAGTATGTAGAGGCGGGCCCCCGTGCCCGCCCATCATCTTCGCCTTTGCTGTTGCTTTTATTTGCCTTTATCCTGTTCATCCTATAATCCTGTAAATCCTGATTCAGAAAGGAGATTATAATGCCGGATAACAGACCCAATATTTTACTTATTATGACGGATCAGCAGCGCGGCGATTGTCTGGGTATTGAGGGCCATCCCGTGTTGCAGACGCCGAATCTGGATTTTATGGCTGCGTCGGGTGTGCGTTTTCGCCATGCTTATTCGGCTTGTCCGGTGTGTGTGCCGGCTCGCCGTACGGTGATTACGGGGCGCAAGCCGAGCAATCACGGTGCGCTTCAAAATGCCAAAGCACCGCTGCCGTGGCCGACGTTGCCCGGGGTTTTGCGCGATGCGGGGTATCGCACCCATCTTTCGGGCAAGGCGCACTGGGGTCCGCCTGCGAGGGAACTGGGGTTTCAGACTGCGGAATGGGCGGATAGTCCGATTTCGGGGGATGATAATGATTATCAGAGGTATGTGCGCGAGAATGGTGCGGCGTGGCACCGGGCTTCCGATGCGCATGGGATGTATAGCAATGGTTTTCCAGGGCGTCCGTGGCATTTGGATGAGCATTTGCATTTTACCAACTGGTGTACACAAAAGGGGCTGGAGTTTATCGATTCGCAAAGCGGGGATCAGCCGTGGTTTTTGGCGGTTAATTTTATCCATCCGCACCAGCCGGTTACGCCGCCCGCACATTATTTTGATAAGTATATGGCGATGGATTTGCCAGAGCCTTATGTGGGGGATTGGGCGCGGGTTTTCGATGGTCCGGTGCGGGGGTTGCAGCCGGAGTGCTGGCGGTTGTGTTTGGATCCGCCGGTTATGAAGGCGACGCGGGCGGGTTATTACGGGTGTGTCGAGCATATCGATCACCAGATCGCGCGTCTGGTTAGCAATCGCGTGTTGCCGAGTAATACGATTGTTGTGTTTGCGTCTGATCACGGGGAGATGCTGGGGGATCATCAGTGGTTGCGAAAGCGCAATCCTTTTGAGCCGTCTGCGCGGGTTCCGCTGTTGATGAAGTTTCCCAATAGTTTGGGGCTGCCCCAGGAGCAGGTGATTGATCGTCCGGTTGAGTTGATGGATATTATGCCGACGTTGCTCGATGCGGTGGGGGTTCCGATTCCGGATACGGTGGATGGGGAGAGTGTGCTGCCGATTATTCGCGATTCACAAGCGGCGTGGCGAGATTATGTTCACGGCGAGTGCGCGAGTGTGCCTACGTCGAATAGTGGGATGCAATATGTGACGGATGGCAAGCGCAAGTTCGCTTATTTGCCAGGGCAGGGGCGAGAGCTGTTTTTCGATGTGGAAAATGATCCCTGCGAGATGACGAATCTGGCGGATGATCCGGGATGGGCAGATGAGGTGGCTATGTGGCGGTCTCGCCTTATTGGGGAATTGGTCGGGCGTCCAGAAGGTTTTACAGATGGCGAACGGCTGCTGGTGAAAGATGGCTCAACTGCGGGGACGATTCCGGTGTGGGAAGTGTGATCCGCAGATGAACGCAGATGAACGCAGATAAAAGGCGAGAGGTAAGCAGGTGGGATGTTGAAGGCATTCGTCATCGCGGCATGCTTAAAGCCGCGATCCAGAAGGTTTTGCTGTTGGTTTTGATTGTCATCTGTGGTTGCTTTTCTGTAGTTGCATTTGGTTTTTATCCTGTTCATCCTTTCATCCTGAAAATCCTGATTCAGACGGTGGTTGCTTTTGCCTCAGATCTTCCCCAGTCATTTCTTCGGGTTTGGGCAGGTTGAGGAGGGAGAGCAGGGTGGGGGCAACGTCGCAGAGTGCGCCGCCAGTGCGGAGTTTTCCCCTGTAGGTGGGGTCAACGAGTACAAAGGGTACGGGGTTGGTGGTGTGTGCGGTGTGGGGTTCGCCGGTGTTGTAGTGGATCATTTGTTCGGCGTTGCCGTGGTCAGCGGTGACGATGGCTGCTCCGTTTGCTTTTTCTATGGCTTTGATTACGCGGTCCAGGCAGGTGTCAACGGTGGTGACGGCCTGTATGGCGGCTTCGAGGATGCCGGTGTGGCCTACCATGTCGGGGTTGGCGAAGTTGCATATTGCGGCGTCGTATTGGTTGGTTGCGATGGCTTCTGTAAATCGGTCTGCGATTTCAGGGGCGCTCATTTCGGGTTTGTGGTCGTAGGTGGGGACGTCTTTGGGAGATGGTACGAGGATGCGTTCTTCTCCGTCAAAGGGCGTTTCTTGCTGGCCGTTGAAGAAGAAGGTGACGTGGGCGTATTTTTCTGTTTCTGCGATGCGAAGCTGTCGTTTGTTCGCCCGGGCGATGACTGATCCGCATAAGTTGGGCATGTTTTGCGAGAGGGTTTCGGGGGGGTACGCGACGCCTGTGACGGGTACGTCGGCTTCGTATCGGGTGAGGGTGGCGAAGTGTACGTTGGGCCAGGTGTGGCGTTGAAAGCCGTCGAAGTTTTTGAGTGCAAAGGCGCGGGTGATTTGCCGGGGTCTGTCGCCGCGAAAGTTGAAGAAGATGACGCTGTCTCCGTCTTTTATGGTGGTTTTTCCTGTGTTGTCGGCGATGGCGATGGGTTTGATAAATTCGTCGGTTTCACCCCTGTTGTAGGCGTTTTGTATGGCTGTGATGGGGTCGGTTTCTGTGATGCCTTTGCCCTGTGTGAGCAGGTCATAAGCGATTTGGGTGCGTTCCCAGCGGTGGTCGCGGTCCATGGCGTAATACCGCCCGGATATGGAGGCTACGCGGCCAATGCCGTGGGTTTTGAACATGGCGAGGAGTTCGCGCATGCGGTGGATTGCGCTTTGGGGCGGTGTGTCGCGTCCGTCTGTGAAGGCGTGGAGGAAGAGGCGGTCTGAGGGGAGGCCGCGCTCGGCTGCCATTTTGATGAGGCCCTCGTAGTGACTGGGCCATGAGTGTACGCCGCCGTCAGAGACGAGGCCGATGAGGTGGAGGTTGCGGTTGTGGTTTTTGATGCGGTCTATGGCGGCGATTAAGGCTTCGTTTTTGTACAGGCTGCCGTCTCGTACGCGGTCGTCGATCTGGGTCATGGCTTGCATGACGGTGCGCCCAGCGCCCAGGTTGAGGTGGCCGACTTCGGAGTTGCCCATGAGTCCGTCGGGGAGGCCGACTGCGCGTCCAGAGGTGTTGAGGGTGGTGTGGGCGTAGTTGGCCCAGATGCGGTCCATTGTCGGGGTGCTGGCAAGAGCCACGGCGTTGTGGTCCCGGCGCGGGTTTAATCCCCAACCGTCCAGGATGATGAGGGCAATAAAGCGTTTGTTGGTCATGGTAGTGTCAGTTGTCCGTTGTAGGGGCGGTGCCCCTGTGCCCGCCCGTAGCGGATGGCTTTAGCGGTCACAAAGTATAAGTTCTGCTCGTTATAATCAAGTGCGAAGCGTACAAAAAGAGTTTGAAAAGATGAGTTGTTATGGTATTTTTCTTATCCTGTGCAATTAAATGAATAACACAAAAAGAGGAACTGTTTATGGATCAAACGCATAATCCTTTGAATTCACGCGATACGCTTTCTACTATGGCGGGTGATCTCGCAATTTTTCGGCTGGATCGGTTGGAGGCGGGTGGTGTTGGGGCGGTGTCGAGTTTGCCGTTTTCCGTGCGGGTGCTGCTCGAGGCGGCGCTGCGAAATTTGGATGGGTATCAGGTGCGGGAAGAGGATGTGGAGACGCTGGCGAATTGGAATGCGGCCAATCCCAATCCGATAGAGATACCGTTTAAGCCCGCGCGGGTGGTGTTGCAAGATTTTACAGGTGTGCCTTCGCTGGTGGATCTGGCGGCGTTGCGTTCGGCGATGGGGCGCATGGGAGGCGATGTCAGTCGGGTTGAGCCGTTGATTCCGGTGGATCTGGTTGTGGATCATTCGGTGCAGGTGGATAGTTTTGCAAATTCGGATGCGTTGCGCAGAAATGCAGAGATTGAGTTTGAGCGCAATCGGGAACGGTATGAGTTTTTGCGCTGGGGTGCGAATGCGTTTGAGAGTTTCAGGGTGGTGCCGCCGCTGACGGGTATTGTGCATCAGGTCAATCTCGAGTATCTGGCAAAGGGGGTTATTGCCCGGGATGGGGTGGCTTTTCCCGATAGTCTGGTGGGGGCAGATTCACATACGACGATGATCAATGGCCTGGGTGTGGTGGGCTGGGGTGTGGGGGGTATTGAGGCAGAGGCGGTGATGTTGGGGCAGCCGATTTATATGCTGACGCCCGAGGTTGTCGGGTTCAAGTTGGATGGGCAGTTGCCCGAGGGTACGACGGCGACGGATTTGACGTTGACGGTGGTTCAGATGTTGCGCGAGAAGGGCGTGGTAGATAAGTTTGTCGAGTTTTACGGTACGGGATTGACGGGTATTGGGCTGGCAGATCGCGCGACGATTGCAAATATGGCGCCGGAATACGGGGCGACGATGGGGTTTTTTCCGGTGGATGATGAGACGTTGCGTTATTTGGCGCGCACGGGTCGCACGGCGGAAGAGGTGGATGTGGTTGAGCGGTACGCGAAGGAACAGGGGTTGTTCCGAACGGATGATACGCCCGAGCCGCGGTTTACGGATACGCTTGAACTGGATTTGAGTACGGTGGAGCCGAGCCTGGCTGGTCCAAAACGCCCGCAGGATCGCATTGCGCTGGAGCAGATGAAGGATGCGTTTGAAGGCGCGTTGCGCGCACCGGTGGGCAATAGTGGTTTTGGGCTGGATGATGATGAGGCTCAAAAGAGGACGAATGGCAAGCTGGGGCACGGGGCGGTGGTGATTGCGGCGATTACGAGTTGTACCAATACGAGCAATCCGTCTGTGATGGTGGCCGCTGGTTTGTTGGCGAAGAAGGCGGTGGAAAAGGGGTTGAAGGTTCACGCACATGTCAAGACGAGTCTGGCGCCGGGTTCGCGCGTGGTGTCGGATTATCTCGATCAGGCTGGTTTGACGCCGTATTTGGAGCAGTTGGGTTTTTATACGGTGGGTTATGGCTGTACGACGTGTATCGGAAATAGCGGGCCGTTGCCCGATCCGGTGGTTGCCGCGATTCACGAGGGGGATCTGGTGGCGGCGTCGGTGTTGAGTGGCAATCGCAATTTTGAAGGTCGCGTGCATCCGCATGTGAAGGCGAATTATCTGGCGTCGCCGCCGCTGGTTGTGGCTTATGCGCTGGCTGGGCGGGTGGATCTGGATTTGACTGCGGAGCCGATAGGGCTGGATGGGGATGGCAATGCGGTGTTTTTGCGCGATGTCTGGCCCAGTCAGGATGAGATCGGTGATACGATTGCGTGGGCACTTAAGCCGGATATGTTTGAGGCGCGTTATGGCAATGTGTTTGAGGGCAATGAGATGTGGAATGCGGTTGGCGGGCAAGCGGGGGATCTCTATGGGTGGCAGGGGGAGAGTACTTATGTGCAGGAGCCGCCGTTTTTTGTGGATTTGTCGCCTGAGTTGGACGCGATTACAGATATTACGGGTGCGCGGGTGCTGGCGCAGTTGGGCGATTCGGTGACGACGGATCACATTTCTCCGGCGGGTTCGATTGCGGTGGATAGCCCGGCGGGGCAGTTTTTGATTGCCCGAGGGGTTGAGCCGAAGGATTTCAATTCTTATGGTTCGCGGCGGGGCAATCACGAGGTGATGATGCGGGGTACGTTTGCCAATATTCGCATTCGCAATTCGCTGGCGCCAGGTACAGAGGGCGGTGTGACGGTGCATCTGCCTTCGGGTGAGCAAATGAGTATTTACGATGCGGCGATGCGGTATGTGGATGAGGGCGTGCCGTCGATTGTGATTGCGGGGGCGGAGTACGGTTCGGGGTCGTCGCGCGATTGGGCGGCTAAGGGTCCGTTACTTTTGGGTGTGCGCGCGGTGCTTGTGGAGAGTTTTGAACGCATTCACCGCAGCAATCTGGTGGGTATGGGGGTGTTGCCGCTGGAGTTTGTGGCGGGTGAGAATGCCGAGTCGCTAGGGCTTACGGGGCGGGAGGTGTACGATATTACCGGGCTGAGCGATGATTTGCAGCCTTTGCAAGATGTGACGGTGACGGCGACGGATGGGGATGGGAATGTACGGTCGTTTTCTGCAACGGTGCGTATCGATACGCCAGTGGAGATCGATTATTATCGCAATGGGGGGATTTTGCATACGGTGTTGCGGGGTTTTTTGACGGATGGATAGAATAGATAGATGGAGATCGCGGAGATGGAAACTGTCTTGCATTTTCAGCCGGTGATTGAGGTGAGCGATGAGGAGTTTTATGCGTTTTGTCGGCTCAATCGCGATGTTTGCATTGAGCGCAATGCTCAGGGGGATGTAATTATTATGCCACCAGCGGGCGGTGAGACGAGCGAGCGCAATGCAGAGATTACTATGCAGTTGCGGTTTTGGGCAAAAGGAGATGGTACGGGTGCGAGTTTTGATTCGTCAGGTGGGTTTCGGTTGCCCAATGGGGCAGTGCGGTCACCCGATGCCGCATGGATTGAACATACGCGGCTGATGGCGTTGTCTCTGAGAGATCGACGCAGGTTTGTTCCATTGTGTCCCGATTTTGTTATTGAATTGCGGTCGGAGAGTGACCAGTTGGCCCCATTACAGGAAAAGATGCAGGAGTATCTCGATAATGGCCTGGGTTTGGGTTGGTTGATCGATCCATATACAGAGCGCGTTTATGTGTATCGCTCTGGCTTGCCTATAGAAGAATTGGAGAGGCCTTCGCGCATTTCTGGCGATCCCGTTTTGCGGGGATTTGAACTGGATTTGGATGAAATTAGGTGAATGATACCCATTTCAAAAAACCGAGTACATGACAAAGATGTACTCGGTTTTTTTTATTGTAGAAAATGCGCGTCCTGTTCTTTGCGAAGCGTCCAGAGGGGGTCATCGTCTTTTGGTTGTATCGCGCTTGCGGTGATGAACGCGCCAGCGGAGATGTCCCGGCTTAGCGTGTTGCCGTTGGCCATGTGGAAGGGCAGGGGGTTGTCGTGGGCGACAGGTAGCGCGGGGCGCATGAGGTATTCGATGTTTTTGCTGTGGTCGTTGCCGATCCGATCACCGGCTTTGAGGTTTTCTTTTGCACGGCCTACAACGTCGAAGGATGGGCGGTAGTCGGTGGTGCCTGTGGGCAGGTTTAAGAGGCCCGCGACGAGTGTTGTGATGGGTGTTTCAACGCCGCAGAGGTGATAGGGGCGGTAGATGAGGGCTGTGGTGCCTTTTTTGTTGGGGATGAGTCCTTTGGTGGTGAGGATGTGGCGGGAGTAGGCGTTTTCACAGGCGATGACGATGAAGACGCCGCCGCCCAGGCCTGGTTCATTTGCCTGGCGCAGGCAGGAGACGCAGTCGATGACGCCGCGATGGGATAAGATGCCGCCGTCTTCTTTGGGTGCGAGGACTTCGGGTATTTCAACGGTGCGGACTACGGGGGTATGCAGGGTGTCTATATCGGGGATGAGACCGGTGGCATTGGCGGCGATGGTGAGTTCGGTGATGTCGTAACCGGCAATGGCGCCGCGTTGGCCCATGATTTGACGGCGTTGTGCGATGTGGGCCGAGGGATTTTGGGGGGAGAATATCTGTTCGTCGGGGATCTGGATTTTGCCTTTGGACCATACGATGGCGTTGGTCTGTGGGTCGTAAACGCGGTCGGAGTCCAGTGATTTGCCTCCGCAGAGTACTTCGAGGCCCAGGCTGCGCGCCCATTGCACGAGGCCCATGAGCAGGCCGTGCTGGTCGCCGTCAACAGCGGTATAGACGAGTCCGGCTTTGTCTGCGTGGTGTTTGAGGATGGGTCCGACGGTGACGTCGGTTTCTTTGGATACCATGGCGACGTGTTTGCCGTGTCGGATGGCTTCTATGCCGTGTTTCGCACCTGCACTCGGGACGCCTGTGGATTCGACGATGACGTCGAGGGGCAGGTCCATCATTTGCATGGCGTCGGTGAGTATGACGTGTTTGCCCTGTTCTATGGCTTCGGCAGCCTGTTGGGTGGTGTCGCAGATGATGGTTTTGTCGGAGTCGAGACCGGCGTGATGATATGCATTTTGGGTTGCGTCCGGATTTGTGTCGCAGACGACGGGTACGTGGAGTTGATCGACGACGCGCGATTGGGTGACGAGGGCTGTGGCGTAGTGTCCGGTGCCGATGACGCCAACGCGTACGGTGCGGTCAATTTGGGAGAAGAGTTGGTGGTAGATCATGGTGATTTTCCAGGGGTTATTGAATTGCGATGACGCGAGCCGGTGCGCCGTCGGATTCTGGAATTTTTAAGGGCAGGGCGAAAAATTCCACGCGGTCCGCAGCTATCATGCCGGTGTTGCAGATGTATTCGATGAGGATGATGCCTTCGCGCAAGAGGATGTCGTGGGTAACGAATTCGGAGAGGGGTGCTCTCTCGCCACTGAGCAACTGGCGTATGGGATAGTCTTGCGGAAAGTCAAATGCTATGGCGCGGATGTTTTGCGCGCGCAGCCATTTTGCGGCAGGGCGCGACATGTAGGGCGCGCGGGTCCAGAATTCGGGGGTTTGATGCGATTCTACTTCGTCCCACCGCGTTTTCATGACGACGATGTCTCCAGACCGTATGTGCTGTCCAGCTGTGCGGATTTGTTCTTCGGTTATCGGCGTTTCTGGTGCGATGCCCGAGAGATCAACGACTGCGGCCTGTCCCACGATTTGGTCGAGTTCGGTGTCGCTGGTGGTGGGTCCTTCCGGGAACATGTGGCACGGCGCATCGACGTGCGTAAATCCGTGGACAGCCCATCCCATGTGGGTCACTTGCGCCATGTCGCCGGTTTCAAAGCTGCTTTTGAGGCTGCGCTCAACGGGCCAGCGAAAGTGGTCGGCAATGGGCATGGTGAGGTCGATGATGGGCATGTCTATATGTTTCCGCGCGTTTCGAGCAGGGAGATGATTTGCAATGCGGCCTCTTGTGGGGTGCTGTCAACGGTGTGTATGACGAGTTCGGGATTTTCAGGTGGTTCATAGGGGTCAGAGATGCCGGTGAAGTTGGGTATTTCACCTGTGCGCGCTTTTTTGTACAGGCCCTTTGGGTCGCGTTCTTCACATACGTCGAGGGGGGTGTTGATGAATACTTCGATGAAGTTTTTGTTTTCCATGAGTTCGCGCACGCTGTCGCGGTCGGTGCGATAGGGGCTTACAAAGCTGGATAGGGTGATGATGCCGGTGTCGGTAAAGAGTTTGCCGACTTCGCCGATGCGGCGGATGTTTTCGGCGCGGTCTTCGGCTGAGAATCCGAGGTTTTTGCTGAGGCCGTGGCGGATGTTGTCGCCGTCGAGTACGTAGGCCATGCGCCCGCGTTCGATCAGGGCGTGTTCTGTGGTGAATGCGATGGTGCTTTTGCCCGAGCTGGGCAGTCCGGTGAGCCAGATGAGTGCGCCTTTTTGTTCGAGCAGGTCTTCGCGCTGTTTGCGCGCGACATGGCCTTCGTGCCAGACGATGTTGGTGGCTTTGACTTCGGTCAAGAGATTCCTCCTGGTAAGGGTTAAAGTGCGTTTTGGACGCTTTAAGATACCAAATTTTGGGTGTGAGGATGAGGAATATTTAGCGGGCAGTGGTCAATTATCCATTGTAGGGGCGAGGCATGCCTCGCCCGTCATCGCGGCCCCTGCTTTAAGCATACAGGGGCAGGCAGGCTGTAAGCCGCGATCCAGAAGGTTTTTTTTATTGTCGTTGTGCTCTTTGTGATATAATTTACGATTATACAACGAGACAGGAGGGAAAGCCATGGCCGAGCGAAAGAAAATTGCAGCGGTGATTACGTCGTATTTTCCGCGGTCACACGCCGATGTGATTGTGACGAAGTTTTTGAAGGGGTTTCCAACAGATGACGGGTTGCTTCCACCAGAGGTGGATGTGGTGTCGATGTATCTGGATCAGGTGCATTATAGAGATGATATCGGGTGCGCGATTGCAGAGGAATTCGGTGTGCCGATGTATGGGAGTATTAATCAGGCTTTGACTTTGGGTGGTGATAAGCTGGCGGTGGATGGGGTGTTGCTGATTGGCGAGCACGGCGACTATCCGTGGAATGAGAAGGAGCAACATCTGTATCCGCGGAAGTATTTTTTTGAGCAGATTTGCGGGGTGTTCGCTTCGTCGGGGCGGTCTGTTCCGGTGTTTAGCGATAAGCATCTTTCGTATAATTGGCACGATGCAAAGTGGATGTGCGATCGCGCGCAGGAGCTGGAGGTGCCGTTTATGGCGGGGTCGTCTTTGCCGCTTGCATGGCGCAAGCCGTGGCTTGAGTACGATTTGGATACGGAGATTGAGGCGGCGATGTCGGTGGCTTTTGGTGGGATTGATTCTTATGGTTTTCACGCGCTGGAGACACTGCAGTGTATGGTTGAGCGCCGTATGGGCGGGGAGACGGGGATTGTGGCGGTGCAGTGCCTGGAGGGGGATGGTGTCTGGGCGTCAGATGCGTGGGATCGCGATTTGTACGCGGCTGCGGTGGCGCATATTGAGGCGAAAGAAGATGGCGATGTGCGCGATCACTGTGAGAATCCGGCTGTTTTTTTGATAGAGTATGCAGATGGGTTGACGGCGGCGACGTTTATGTTGAATGGGTACACGCGGGGGTGGGGTTTTGCGGCGCGGCGCGGGGGAGAGGTGGATAATATGCGCGTTTTTTTGCCGGATAATCCGCACGCGCATTTTAGTTATTTGAGTTTGAATATTCAGCAGATGTTTTTGACGGGACGACCGCAGTATCCAGTAGAGCGCACGTTGCTGATTTCAGGTGCGCTGGAGGCGTTGATAGATTCGCGTTATGAGGGGTACAGGCGGGTTGAGACGCCGCATTTGGATGTGGCTTATCGTTCTTATGAGGAGATGCCGATTCGGCCCACGAGTCCCGATCCGGTGGGCGCGAGTTTGGTGCCGTTTGATTAATTTGTGTCTCTGATCGAATGTCATTGCGGCAGGGTGTTAGCCGCAATCCAGCCTTTTTTTGGAAAACTTATGGGCGATTCCTTATTGCTAAAGTGCGTTGAAAATCCCGAGCGCGAGCGGGATTATACGATTGAATTTGAGTCGTCGGAGTTTACGGCGCTGTACGCGGTGACGGGGCAGCCGATTTTTGCCGCGGTTTCGATTTCTTATGTGCCGGGAGAGGTGTGTGTGGAGCAGATGTCGTTGAAACGGTATTTGGGGTCGTTTCGGGATGAGAAGGTGTTTTACGAGGGTGTGGTTAATAAAATTGTGGATGATTTTGTGCGGGCGTGCGATCCGCTGTCGTTAGATGTGACGGGTGATTTTACGGTGCGAGGTGGCATTGTGACGCGCGTGTCTGTGGCGTACGAGCGCGAGGCGTGATCCGCAGATGGACGCAGATGGACGCAGATGGGGCGAATGCGAGGATGTGTAGGGGCGAAAAATCTTTCGCCCCTACTGTAGATTGCCGTTTCAAACGGCAATATGAATTACGAATGCGAGGATGAGGTATGAGTTCACTGTTAGAGGCGTTTGATAATCCGAATCCGGAACGGCGTTATACGATTGAGTTTACGTTTCCAGAGTTTACGTCGCTGTGTCCCAAGACGGGGCAGCCGGATTTTGCGACGATTGTGATCTGGTATGTTCCGGGTCCGAGGTGCGTGGAGTTGCGGTCGCTGAAGCATTATTTCTGGTCGTTCCGAGACCAGGGGATTTATATGGAGCCTGTGACGAATCAGATTTTGAACGATCTGGTAGATCTGTGCGATCCGGTTGAGATGGAGGTGACCAGCCGTTTCAATATTCGCGGTGGCATAGATCACGAGATTACAGCATCGTATCAGCGGGAAGATGAGGAGGGCGAGTAGTTCTGTGGGTAAGTGGTACGGATCCCAGTAATCTCGTGATTGTAGAAGGGGGTGTGCTTCACTCGCGGTTCGTTCACATCCATCACGAGCGTGGTCAAGTAGAGATGCTGACAGATAGAATGGACGATGTTAGGGCGCTGACTGTGGCAAAGGGTCCTCATCCGCTGATGAATGGCGTTCTGAGGTTGACGATAGCGGGGCTTGATACATTAGATGTGGTGTCTGACGGCGAGACGGTGAATATTTCTGGCTCTGGTCTGACCGCCCAATTCACCAACGCAACCGTAGATGAAACTGATGCACAGGTTACTGTTTATCTGGATAAGCAGAACTGAGCATTTTTACGTCAAAAAAAGTCCATAGGACTTGCCTAAGTCTAAAAGGTCTGGTATAATTCCATAGACGGAGTATAGACTACCACACACGAAGAAAGAAACCCATGCAGATTCCGACACCACAAGACAAGCTGGCCGAAATGGACGCCCGCCTGGCGCGCGTCGAGGGAATTGCTGAACAAATGAACACGCGCTTGACTGGCCTTGAAACCCGCGTTGACAACGGCTTTTCCAATATGGACATCCGGTTGACCAACATGGACACTCGGTTGACCAACATGGACACTCGCAATAACAGCAATTTCAGATGGCTTATTGGCCTGCTGGTCGTTGTGTTGCTTGCAAATGTCGGTACAGTCGTTTCAATCATTATGACTTTTGCTAAGCCCTGAACAGAAAAGGGCTTCTCGAATGCGCCACTACAAATATGAAATTTCTTCCCCGATCTCAGTTTAAGATCGGGTTTTTTGTTGTATCACTTCACTTTATACTTTATTGCCGATGCGTAAGTGCCTATAATTGTGAAACAGTATCAACTCGCATAAAAGAGGAGAGAGTCATGTCTGTGCTTACGGAAGATGAGATCCGTTTTTTCAAACGCGAGGGCTATCTGGTGAAGAAGGGCGCTCTGGATCCCGAGTTGTGCGCCCGTGCGCGCGAACGCTTGTGGGACGATCCGCCACCGAGTCTGAAGAAAGACGATCCGGATTCGTGGGTGGGTCCTATTAAGCCGGAAGAGGAATCAATGGATAGCAGCAATTACAAACGCGGTTATCGCTGGCAATACCGCAAGGTGGGCAGAGAACCCTGGATGGTTGAGTTGCTGGCAAAAAATCCGGTTGTGTGGGGTGCTGCAGAGCAGATGCTGGGTAAGAATAATTTTCCTGAACCCAGTGGTGTGCGCGGTATTTATTGTACGTTGCCCTATGGCGATGTTCCGCGCCAACCGCGTCATTTGCATGTGGATGCCCATGCGTTCAATTTTGCAGTGGTGGGTTATATCGATCATGTGCCCGAGGATGGCGGCGGTTTTACGGTGTGGCCCAAAAGCCATCGCACGTTTTTTTTCGATTACCAGACGCGCTATCTCAGGGAACCATTGCCCCGGATGGAGAAGCATAGAGAAGCATTTCAATCTTGTGACGAGAATTCATATCAGACGCATGGCGAACCCGGCGATATTGTTTTTTGGCACCACCGTATCGGGCATATGGCGTCTGCCAATTATTCGCGGCAGATTCGAAAGGCGGTTCTGTACGATTTCAGGCTGAACGATATGCCCCAGCTTCAGGAAGAACCTCCGGGAGATGATATCTGGGTCGATTGGACAGATGATGTACGGGATGTGTCGATTGAGGATGGTGAATAACAGGCGGAGGGCTACCAGATGGATGTTCAGTTTTGGGCACTGATCTGGGTCGGCGTTGTGGTTATGTGCTGGGTGTGCTGTTGTATTATGTGATCAAGTCTTATAAATAATGCAAAACAAGCGATCAGCGGTTAGCGGTCAGTTATTCATTGTAGGGGCGAGGCATGCCTCGCCCGTCTTTAAAGTCATGCATCACGTAACATCTATACAGAATAGAAAGGATTTGTCCAATGTTAAAAGTGCAACAATATGCGGTGTGCGATTTTGAGTTGTATGCCGATGTGGGTGATAGAAATCCGTTTGCGGTGGAGGTGATGGCAACTTTTACACACGAACTGGGCGAGGTGGTTGAAGGTTTGCCCGGTTTTTTTGATGGGGATAAGTGGGTTGTCCGGTTTAGTCCGATTGTAGAAGGTGTTTGGAGGGGGTATTCTCGGTCTGAGCTTTCGGGTCTGGATGGGGCTGAGTGGTCTGTACAATGTGTGGGGAATGAGAACGCTGATGTGCATGGTCTGGTGGGTATTGATCCGGAGTACCCACAGCGGTTTGCCTGGTCTGATGATACGCCGTTTTTATATTTGGGTTTTGAGTGCGATTGGTTGTTCAGCTATCACCAGGCAGATGCGGAGCGGTTCTGGCGCTATGCGGTTGCGCGGTACCAGGCTTTTGGCAATGTCAACTACCCAACGCTGAAGCAGTTGGGCTTGTCGCTCGAGCATAAATGCACTCGGCAACTTTAGGCTTGTTGACACAAAGCCCTTGCTCGGATGTTCCGAGCGGCGTTGCGGTCGGCATGGTCTTTGTGACCACACACTTTGCAAAGGAAGGATGCCTGGGTATTTCTATTGCCTTTCTCACAATGTCCACACTCGGCACAAGTTTGGCTGGTGTATTTCGGATCCACAGGTTCTATGTGGATACCAGCACGCTTTGCCTTGTATTCGACGAATGTGCGCAGTTGGAAGAAAGACCACCCAGACAGTTTAGCACGTTGAGGCTTGCGAAACCGTTTCTGGCTCTTGCGTATGCCTGTCAAGTCTTCAAGGGCAATAGCCTTGCCAGTGTCTTTAGCCTTCTCAACGATGCGTTTGGAAATGATATGGTTGGTATTTCTGCGAAACCTGCTCTCTCTGCCAGAGATAACAGAGAGTTTTCTACGGACATTCTTGGGGCTCTTGCCTTGCTTGACAAGGGCAGACGCTTTCTGCTGGAGCGACTTTTTCAGATCCTGCATCTTCTGTCGGACATTTTCAACCGTGTCGCCGGAGAATGTTTCACCATCGTCTGTTACTGCAAGGTTTGTTGTCCCGAGATCAACACCAATAAAGTCAGTCGTGGGTATTGGCGTGCCATCAGGGACATTTACAGAGACAAGCAAGAACCACTTGCCGTCTTTGCGGAGCACAAGGTCTGCCTGTCCTTTGGCATAGCCGAACTGCTCACGCTGATAGTTGCCCATCAACATTGGCACAAACACGCGGCCTTCAAGGGTAAGCAGAGATACCCTGTCTATGCCCTTGAAGCTATACAGTCGCTGATCGTAGGGCATAGCAGCATGGCGACGGAACGACGGCTGCACCTTTTTGTCCCGCTTGTATGCTTCAACGACTTGAGCAATACAGCGAATAGTCATTTGTGCGGACAATCCGAATTGGCTCCGCAAGTCCTTGTAGTATAGCTTTTGTAGTGCAAACTTATTCGCCAGCTTGCGCTCATAAGCCTTCGGAGCAAGCCAATTGGCAGCTTCGTTGAACTGCTCAATAGTGGCTTTTAGCTTCTGGCCTGTGGCGGCGTCCGGTAACAGTTGTATTTGAAGTGTTAGTTTCATATTGAGAAATATACTCAATATATTTTCGGTCATCAAGGTGGTTTTCCAGCCTTGTTATACGCTAAAGCTATAACGGGAGAGCCACTTACACTCCCACAGCTAAAGGCTGTGGGCTTCACGGGCTGTTAGGTGATCTATACGGTAGAAAGTGCCTGTTGGTTTTGGATGAGGATATTCGGATTGGGATTTTTATTGGGTACTGGAAGTCCCTGTTCTTTCAAGAGTTCAACATGTTCTTCCATTCCCCATTTTGCTTTGAACATGCAATCTTCAATGGAATGTCCAATACCTGTAAAACCTTCCAGTTCTGGGGAGTAAAAGCCAAAAAAATCCGGCTCTTCTGTGGCTTCAATGATCAAGGAATAAGGTAGATCAAGCATTGTCGGGTTCCTATCATTTTAATCAAAATACGGTTTATTGATACAAGAGTCAATAATCTGATTTGGATCTACCATGAGTATTGAACGATATTTTTTGGGCTGTCCGATTTGGGGCAATAAAGCGTGGGTGGGCGAGTTGTTTGCGTCCGATGTTGTGCAAAAAGATTTTTTGAAACAGTACGCGTCTGTGTTTAATACCGTGGAGGGCAATACCACGTTTTACGGTTTGCCATCGGAGAAGGCCGCGATGCGCTGGCTGGCTGATACGCCGTCAGGTTTTCGCTTTGCGCTCAAGTTTCCGCGTGCGATTAGCCACGTTAAGCGGTTGCGGAATGCCGAGTTGGAGACGGCTGCGTTTGTAGATGTTCTCACGGTGTTACAGGATCGGGTGGGTCCGTTATTTTTGCAGTTGCCTCCCTCTTTTGGACCGCGCGATTTGCCAGCGTTGGACAGGTTTTTAGATGCGTTACCCGATACGTTTTCTTATGCGGTAGAGATTCGGCACCGTTTGTTTTTTGCCGAGGCAGAAAGTGAGTTGAATGCTGTGCTCAAAAGCCAGGGGGTGGATCGCGTGGTTTTTGATACGCGGGGGTTGCACAGTGCGCAGTCGGATGATGTTGCAGGGCGCGAAGCGCAGCGTAAGAAGCCAAAGGTCCCCGTGCGGTTTCTTGCGACGGGGCGTTTTCCTTTTGTGAGGTTTGTCGGGCATCCCGAGGTTGAGAAGAATCTGCCGCTTCTCGCAGAGTGGGTGCCGGTGGTCGCCAATTGGATACGCGAGGGGCGAACGCCTTTTGTGTTTATGCACGCACCCGATGATTTTTACGCACCGCAGTTGGCGCGCCATTTTCACCAGATGCTGTCCGGGGATATAGATGTCGGCGAGATGCCGCCCTGGCCCGCGGAGCAGGTGGAAGCGGCACCTGTGCAGATGGATTTGTTTTGAAATAACCATTTTCCTCTCCGCGCTCTGTCGAAAAAATTTGACTTTTGAAAATTTTAGGTTCATTAATATTTATGTTAAAAAATATTCACCTGTCTCAAGAGGAGATGTCTTATGGATGCGCGCGAGCGATATTTCTGGGATTTGACGGGATACCTCGTCGTGAAAGGTGTGTTGTCAACAGAGGAGGTTGCGCGGGCGAATGATGTTGTGGATCGCTACTGGGGTCGGGTTCAGGTCGGTGGTTCCACGGCGAGGGATTCGGTTGCTTTTGCCGGTACGGGACGTCCTATGTTGCCCGGTATTCTGGAATTTCCAAAACCGGATTGTGAACCTTTCCGGGAGATGCTGGCACACCCGGTGCTGGTGAAGTATCTCAATGTGATGTGCGATAAGGGGTTTCGGCTGGATCACGGTCCGATGTTTATTGTGAGTAATAAGGGTACGGCAGGCCATACGATGCACGGAAATGGCGAGCCGCATCGGCCGTATGTCGCGTATCACCATCAGAATGGCAAGCCGTGGGTGGGCGGTGTGACTGTGGCGTGGCAGTTGCACGATTGCAAGGAGGGGATGGGTGGGTTTGCATGTGTGCCATCGAGCCATAAAGCGATGTTTCCGATGCCAAATGGTGTGCGTACAGGAGATGACGATATGGGTTTGATTAAGCAGCCGGTGGTGGAGGCTGGCGATGTCGTCTTTTTTATGGATAGCGCGCAATCACACGGTGCAACGCCGTGGAAGTTGGATTCAACGCGGCGGTCCATTTTGTTCAAATACACAGCTCGCACATGTGCGCGGAGCGGTCCTTCTCAGGAGGTGTCGCCGCCGGAGATTTATTGGGATCGAGAGATTGTCGAGGATATGACGCCCGAGCAGTTGTCGGTTATGTATGGTCCTTATTCCAATCACAGGGGCCGCGTGCCGTCTCTGGAGGTCTGTGATGATGGGCGTGTGAAAATAGAGGCGTAGTATAAGAAGAGGAGCATTTTACCATGGGTAATAACCTTTATACAGTGAGTGAAGAGGAGAAGTACTTTTTTGACCTGCGCGGTTATCTGGTCGTGCGGGGGGCATTATCTGCAGATGAGGTCAAGGCGTGTAATGATGCGATTGATCACTATGGGGATGAGATCAGGACGCGGTCTATTGAAGATGGCGGTCTGGCACGGGGTTCGTCTGCGCTTACGGGGAAAGAGGGCCGGCGCGAGCTTTCGGGGATGCTGGGCTGGCCCGAACCCTATCGCGAGCCGTTTCGGAAGTTGCTCGTTCATCCGGTTGTGGTGAGTCGTTTGAATGAGTTTAGCGGTAAGGGGTTTCGCCTGGATCACGGGCCGCTGTTGATTAGCGCGCACAAGGGTGCAGAGGGTCATACACTGCACGGCGGTGGCGAGCCGTTTAGCCAGTCGGTGTGGTATCACCAGCAGAATGGAAAGATTTTCTGTCGGGGTATTACCGTGGCGTGGCAGTTGACGGATGTGAATGAGGGGGATGGTGGTTTTGCCTGTGTGCCGGGAAGTCATAAGACGGCGGAGCCGACACCCGCTGAGGTGCGTTCCGTAGAGGACGATATGGGGCTGGTTTATCAACCTGTGATGCAAGCGGGCGATGTGCTCTTTTTTGCGGAGACGATGACGCACGGTACGCTGCCGTGGCGCAGCGATGGGGAGCGGCGTTCTGTGCTTTATAAATACGCTTCTCGCGCTGCGGCTCGCGCTGTAGGGAAGTATTTTACGCCCGAGGAACGCTATGGCGATTGGGTGAGTGAGTTGACGCCAGAACAACAGGCTGTTTTGTACGGTCCCGGGGTCCACCACGGGGGCCAGTTGCCTCTGCTGGCGTCCGATGGCGAGACGACGCGGGTGGTGTCGTAGGGGACGGCCCCTGTGCCGTCCCTCACAAGGAGCAAAAATGAATGCCAAAGAGCGATACTACTGGGATGTGACGGGGCATCTGGTGGTGCGCGATGTTCTGTCGCAGGAAGAATTGGATGCGGTGAACAATGTGCTGGATTATGTTATTGGCACGGGTTTTGTTCACCAGAGTGAGGATAATCACGGGGCAGCAGATTCTACGTTTTTGCGGGGGACTGGTTCGCGCTGGGTACACGGGATGAATTTGTTGGAGTTGCCCCGGCCGTATTGCGATCCCGTTCGCAATTTGCTGGCGCATCCGGTTGTTGTGAAGTATTTGAATGTGATGTGTGGGAAGGGTTTCAGGCTGGATCACGGTCCCCAATTTAACAATGCGGTGAAGGGTACGGTGGGTCTGGTCATGCACGGCGCGGGGGAGCCGCATCGGGAGTACGTGGCTTATCACCACCAGAATGGCGAGATGTATTGCGGTGGGGTAACAGTGACGTGGAATTTGACGGATTGTCCAGCGGGCAAAGGGGGGTTTGCCTCGGTGCCCGGGTCACATAAGTCGAAGTTTCGGATGCCGATTGGGGTTCGCAATTGCGATGAGGATATGGGTGCGGTTGCCAATCCGGGGATTCGAGCCGGCGATGTGCTGTTTTTTATGGATGGCGCGCAATCCCACGGGACGCATCCGTGGCAAAATGATCACGACCGCAGGTCTATTCTTTTTAAGTACGCTTCCCGCACAGCGACGCGACAGGGTCCGTCGCATGCGGTTTGTCATCCCGAGATATTTTGGGATCAGGATATTGTAGATGGGATGTCGATGGCGGAGCGCGCGGTGATGTACGGTCCGTGTTCTGCACCGCCAAACGATGAGATGTTTCTGGTGGTTGAAGAGGACGGTGCGGTTCGGCTGGAGAATACGCGGGCGCAACAGGCTGCGGATTAAGTAGGGACGGTGCCCCTGTGCCCGCCCGTGTTTTGTCATGGCGGCTCCTGGAGATGTGATCTTCAGGAGCCTTTTTTTATTCCGAATATTGATTGGCGAAGATGATAAAGTCGGTAAAGTTGATGTGTCCATCTCCGTTGAGGTCAAAGTGACGCTGATAGCTGGTGTCGCCCCGGTTCAGGCCAAAGTTCTGGATGAATAGGAGGAAGTCGGCAAAGTCCTTTTGTCCATTGCCATTGAAGTCTATGCTTATTTCGCCGCCCCTACCAACGGTGAGGGCGATGTTTTCATCGCCTGGTCGGTAGGGTATATATTCCATGACCGCTAAGAGCATTTCATCGGTGGTTTTTTCGCCCCATGTCGATTGGCGGGGGGGATAGTTGGGGTTGAGCGGGTTGTTTGAGGTGTTGTCGTAGGTGGTAATGGCGTGGATTTGGGATCCCGCAGCTATTTTTTGATATTGGGTGAAGGTGTAATTGCCCTGCCAGTTAAAATCCCAGTTTTCAATACGGATGAGGTTGGTGCGGTTGCCCTGTGGATCCGTGGCATAGATTTCCCAGGATTTGCCCAGCAGGTGCATGTGGGGGTAGATGGACAGGAGGCTGATATCCTGATCGATGAAGAGTGTCGTGTGAAATGTTTTGACCCGATCTTTCGGGATGATAAAGAGGTCGTTGATTTGGATTTTTTCTACGGGGGTGCCGCCGTGTCGCTCCTCTCCGAGCAGGACTCTGAATATTCTGCTCAGTGTTTTACCGTCGGTGGAAAGCGGCGCAAAGCTGATAAAGCCCACTTCTCTTTCGATGGGTTCTTTTTTGAAGAATATGTTGATACTGGATTGATCGGATTCTGCAATCGGCCAGGGTGCGTAGTGTACCTGGATCAGTAAGTCGGAGTTTTTGGGGAGTATGTGTCCAACGCCTTTGGGATATATCGAGGGTTTTGCGCCGGGTGTATATCCGGGCAGGACAACAGCGGTTGGCGCGCCGAATGCACCAAAGGATTCGTAGCCGTATTCCGGGGTTTCGAGGTCTCTTTGGCGGCCCGTGCCCGTGATGTCGGCGCCGATGAGGGCGTGGTGGACGATTCTGCTGTTGCCGGGTCGAAATTCAACGGCTTCGATTTCCCGGTCTTCTGTGAGGTGGGTTGGGATGACGAAGACCTGGTACTGGTCCTCATTGTCGCCGCGGATGGTAAAGGGTTCTGCCATGGTGAGTACGAGGTCGGGGGTGCCGAGTACAGAGCCTGTTGGAAATTCCGGCATGGAGGCTTCAAGGGCGATATCGCCCTGGGGAAAGCCCGCGTTGACCCAGTTTGCGATGGTGTTGATTTCCGTTTTGGTGAGTGTTCTCGCGCCGATGTGCTGGCTGTAGTTGTAATCGGGTTTCCACGGGGGCATGTATTGGGTTTCTGTGACGTGTTTGATCATGTCTGCATAAGCCGCGATTTCGCTGTAATTTGTGAGGGGCATAGGCCCTATTTCACCGTCTCGATGGCACGATGTGCAGTTGTTGTATATGATGGACGAGACGTCTTTGCTAAAGGTGGGGGTTTTCGCGTGTGGCGAGGCAACGGCGAGGAGGATCGCGAGTATGGAGAGGGTAAGTGGTCGCATGGCTTTATTCCTTTGTATTTTGCCATGAGGTTATGATGCAGCCAATGGCCCGGGTTTGGCGAAATGCCGGGAATTTTTCGTTCTTGAGGGCGTTCAGTATATCTGCGAGGTCGTGTTCGGTGATGACGCGGCGTCTTCTGCCCAAATCCGCAAAGGTGTTGTCAATGCGACCCCGATAGATGGCGGTGTTTGATGTATCGGCGACGACGACTTCTGGCGTGATCGTTGCTCCCAATCGGTTCACCCATGTGTGGGTAGAGTCCCCGATGCAAGTGAATGGCAAGGCGTATTTTTCTTTGAACGCGGCAATCGTGGCTGGCGTGGAGAGCCGATTGGGGAATACGCCGATGAATTCGAGTTTTTCAGATGCGTACTGTGCGTGCAATTTTTTGAGCGTTAAGGTGTAATGCCGCGAGACCGGACAGGTTTCTCCCATAAAGATATAGATTTTATAAGGTGTACACAACCCCGTTCCAGATGAGAGGAAGAGGGCGATGGTTATGGCTGTGATGTTGTAACGCCAGTTCATGGGTTTAGTCCAGTAATTTGCCGCCTCCAAACATGGTGGCGATGTCGCGCTGAATGTCCGCCGGGGTGAGGGGCCAGCCCGCGGCTCGCAGCGATTCGTATTTGTCGATGAAGACGGGCGCTATGACGCCGATGGAGTGGGTCCATTTGTAGAGCAGTTGGTCCAGGATGCGGGCGTCGGAGTGCTGGGGTACAAAGCTGGTGCCGAGGAGTTCGAGGCGTTCGGCTGTGATTTCCCGGATGATGCTGGGGTTGTTTAAGAACCACCAGCAGCCAAAGGGGTGTACGTTGGGGAATTTGCGTCCGGTGACGCAGAGTTCGTGCTGGTTTTCGCGCGAGAGCAATGTGATGAGGAAGTTGACGTCGGGCCAGTCGCGTGCGATGCGTTCGAGGTTGGCGATGTCCCATTTGCCCAGGCTGTCGCCGCCGTCTTTGAGGATTGGGTTGACTTGCCGGGTGACGCCGATCATCATTGCCGAGGGGATTTGCAGTTCCCTGGCTGTGGGATATACGACGTTGCCCATCATTTGTGAGATGCTGTCTTCAGATGGGTATGCGAAGTCCGGGGGGAGCGATATGGCCATGTATCGGGCGTTCATTTTTTTGGCCCAGTCGGTGAGGTAGCGACGCAGTTCCGAGAAGGTTTTGTCGGTTGGGCGTTCTTCAACGTCGTATCCCAGGGCGCGGAGTTTGTCGGCGGGGGCGGGCCAGTTCATGAGCGCGCTGTCGAGGCGCAGGACTGCTCTGAAGCGCGAGTCGATGTCGATGCCCTGTTGCCACATGGGTCCTTCGGTGTCGTCGAGGGGGTCGTTGGTCATATAGACACTGGCGACGCCGGCGTTTTCAAAGACCATGTTGGTGTATTCTTCGGGTGTTTTAGATTTGTGGAAGGCGCGAAATTCGGACAGGTTTTCTGCGCGGGGATTTAGTCCCAGGCGATTCATGACGGTGACGACGCCGAGTTGGGCTTCGGAGATTGGGGAGCTGTTTCCGACGAAGAGTTGCTGCCAGATGATGTCGGCTTGTTCTGTGGTGGGTATGTTGTTGAATGTGTCAACTGCAATGCCTTCGGGCAACATGCGCGAGCATTCGGCTTTGAGGTAGTGATAGGTGAGGAGTTCGTCGGGTCCCGCCAGGTAGAGTTCGCCCATTGAGGCGGGGTAGAGGTGGGTGTGTATATCGACTATGGCGTGGTTTTCGAATGCGTTGTGTACAGCTTCTGCGATTGAAAAATCAGACATCGTGGTTCTCCCTTTATATTTTTAAATAAAAGCCTTCAACTAATTCTAAAAATTCGCGCCAGCTTTTGATTTCGACATGGGGGTCGGGTCCATCGAGAGGGTCGTCCAGACGGTTGTACCATACGGCACCCATGCCGGCGTTGTGCGCGGCTGCGATATCGTATTGTGGCGAGTTGCCCACATACCAGATGTCGGCGGGTTTGTATCCGAGTTTGGCGGCGGCGGTTTCCAATAGGAGGGGATGGGGTTTGCGTACCCAGTAGTCGGCGCTGGACATGAGGAAGCGGAAGTAGTCCGCTATTCCCTGTTGTTCGATTTCCCACATCAATGTGTTGCCGCAAAATGCGGCGTTGCTGACGATGCCCATTGGGATGTTTTTGTTTCGCAATATTTCGAGGACGTATTCTATGCCCGGTTCTGGCTGCCAGGATGTTGCCGCGCGCCAGAATACGCGTTCGACTTCTTCAGGGGTGCGGTCAAAGGTGATGTGCAGGGCTTCATAGACGTGACGCTGGATGATGTGGGGGTGAAATTCTACTCGTGCTTTTTCTCTGCGGGGTATGAGGTCGCGGTTGAGTCTTTTTATGTGGTTGTCAATGTCTTCGACTGTGTAACCCAATGGGTTGTTGGCGATGTTAAGTGTGGCTGCATGCCCGGCTTCTGGGTCGAATTTGATGTATGTCAAGAGGGTGTCGCCCAGGTCAAATAATATGCCGAGCGGTTTTCGCAAGGTGAGCCGTTCTTCGAGCAGGGGTTGCGTTTCTTCTTCTTCCTTGATGAACTGTTCTTCTTCGGTTTCTTCACCGCGTGTGGTCTCAGGCGTGCGTTCCCGCATGTTTTTTGGGTTTTGTGGTTCCATAGTTTGAGTATCCATTTTCACTGTGTTTCCAAATTATATAATGAGATGGGGAATGAGGCAAGTGTGAAGTAGGAAGTGTGAAGTAGGAAGTGGGGAAGATGCGGTGTATTGTAGGGGCGAGGCATGCCTCGCCCGTCATCGCGGTATGGGGTTGAGCCGCGATCCAGAATGTAGGGGCGACCCCCTGTGGTCGCCCGCCAAAAATGATATGGCTTTTCATAGCCTAAGAGTTTATCATAACTTGCGATGTGACATCTACTATTGACAAGGAGCAAGATAATGGTTCCAGATCTCGATGTTTATTTGTTCGATTTGCGCGGGTATCTGCATCTGGAGGGGGCGCTGACCACGGATGAGGTTCAGGCGTTGAACGATTGTTTGGATGAGATTCCCGCGCTGAAGCCGGGGGAGTGGTTCGGGTATGTTCAGGGACATTCGTATGGCGATGTGACGTCGGGGATCAATTATCAGCAGATTTACGAGGCGGGCGAGCCGTTTGAAGATTTGATTGATCATCCGTCGTGGTTCGAGCATGTAAAGCTTTTTATCGGTGCGGAGGGGACGTTTGATCATCATCACGGTCCGATGTTTATCGATGAGTGTTTGGCCAATTTTCGCGAGCCGGGCGAGGCGATTGGGTTGCATTCGGGCGGGTTTCCGCCGATTGCGAGGAATCAGTTCCGGTATCACGGGGGGCGGTTTATGTGCGGGCAGGTCAATGTGCTGATGGCGCTGACAGATATCGGCCCGGGGGATGGGGGGACGATGTTGATTCCGGGGAGTCACAAGTCGAATTTCAGGCATCCGTTTTACGATGAGCAGAGGATGGGAGAGGACAGGTCTGTGGATGGAACGGTGGGCGCGATTGAGGTGTTTATGAAGGCGGGCGATGCGCTGGTTTTTGTGGATGGGATTTCACACGGGTCGGCGAAGCGGGTGAATGCGGGGACGCGGCGTATTGCGGTGTATCGCTACGGGCCTTCGTGGGGGAATTTCCGGCACGGATACCAGCCGTCACCCGAGTTGCTGGAACGCCTCACGCCCCAACGCCGCCGGATCGTTCAACCGCAGGTTCCGCTCCCACGAGAACCGCAGGTGAAGAGGAGGGAAGGATGAGTAAGACGAGTGCCAATTTTGGAGGTGCCCAATGAACTATAGCGACCAGGATATTATGCGCCAACTGCGTCTGGGTGAGGATAGTCTATGGGAATTTAAGCAGATCGCGTTTTCCGGGAATCGGCCCAGAAGTCCGAGCCGTGATGATTTGGCCGATGAGATCGCGGCTTTTGCCAATGCGAACGGCGGTATGTTGCTCTGCGGCGTTACCGACGCAGGTGAGATTCAGGGCATGTCGCGTGAACAGGTTGTCGAGCTGGATTCTGTTCTGGTTGAGGTTAGCTCTGATGCCATCAAACCAGCTGTTCGCATCAACACTTATCACAGAGAACTGGATGGCAAGCGGTTGCTGCTGGTCGAAGTGCCGCAGGGAGAATCGCAGCATGATAGTCCGGGTGGAAGTTATCTTCGGGTAGGCGGGTCAAAGCGGAGGATGACAAGCGATGAGCGACTGCGTCTGGCGCAACTGCGGGGACAAGCGAGGTTCCTATGGTTCGACAAGCAGCCGGTGCCCAATACCGGATTGGGTACGCTGGACGAAGCACTGTGGAAGCCGCTACTGAGCGCGGAAGGCAGGGATGATCCGGAAACGGCATTGGAAAAAACGGGCCTTCTCGGACGAGATGAACACGGCACGGTGCGAGCGACTGTCGCTGGCCTCCTCTTTTGTAGTCATACCCCGGAGGAATGGTTTCCCAATGCCTGTATTACAGCCACCCATTACCGCGGCACTGATCGCGCCTCCGGGCAACTCGACACCCAGACGATTACTGGTCCTCTCAACCGACAAATTGCCGAATCGGTCGCCTTTGCCGTGCGTAATATGCGCGTCGGTGCCTACAAAGATCCGGCCCGCATGGATTTGCCGCAGTACAGCGCAGAAGCCTTGTTTGAAGCTCTCGCCAATGCCGTGGTCCATCGCGACTATTCGATACGCGATAGTCGGATTCGTCTGTCGATGTTCGCCGACCGAGTCGAAATCCAGTCTCCGGGTGCATTGGCCAATCGTCTGACAGTAGATGAGTTGGAATATCGGCAGTCGGCACGCAATGAGGTACTTGCCTCAGTTTTTAGCCGGATGCCGACCAGCGGTATCCAGGGGGCTGGTGGTCGGCTTTTTATTATGGAGCGGCGCGGGGATGGTGTCCCCATCATTCGGCGAGAAACACGCGAACTCGCCGGGCGTTTGCCGCGGTTCGATCTGGTTGGGGGTGCGGATCTCCGCGTTACACTACCGGCGGCCTCTACTGAGCCGAGTCCGGCCCGCGTGCTCATTACCGTGCGTGCTGGCGACCAGCCACTTGCCGATGCGGAGGTACTGGTGCTGTTTCCGAATAAGACCTGGAGACAGGCTACGACGGATACGCTGGGCGAGGCCGTTGTTGGTCTGCATACGGTTGATTTGCCGATGACTGTGTTCATCGCTGCCCGCGGCTTTGCCGCGCACTGCGAACAAGAGTGGATGCCCTCAGAAGGTGCGCTCGCAGTTGAATTGAAGCCGCTTCCCGATGGCGGTGCGGTCATTTTTCCAGAGGCAACAGGTTCTCTTCCGGGGCTTAAAGGCAGGCTGAATCCCAAACGCGATACGCTTGATAGAACTTATATCTACGCCTCTAACATCGCTATCAACCAGGGCGAGCAGCAACCGGTTCACTTCCTTCTAGGCGAGGACCTGCGACTGACGGATGCGGATGGAACGGAGATGCTCGTTCGCATTGTCGATATCGTAGGCCGATCAGCACTGGTCGAGTATCGGCCGTTTAAGCCATGATTATCAATGCGACAAGAGGGACGACACAGAGGCGTGACGAGCACCGCTTGTCATCGCGGCATGGTGTTGAGCCGCGATCCAGAGGTTTTGTAGGGGCGGTGCCCCCGTGCCCGCCCGCCGTTCGCTGATCTATGATTTCAACAGGTAAAAAGGAATAAAGGATGACTAAAACGAATGGGGATAAACCTACTAATTACGAGGCTGAGTTGTGGCAGATGGCCGATGCACTGCGTGGCAGTATGGATGCAGCGGAGTACAAGCATGTTGTGCTTGGTCTGATTTTTCTGAAGTACATTTCCGATGCTTTTGAGGAGATGTACACCCGCCTCAAAGGGGAAATAGCCGAGGGTGCCGATCCAGAGGATCCGGATGAATACCGCGCAGAGAATATCTTTTGGGTGCCGCCGGAGGCACGGTGGGCGAATCTTCAGGCGCAGGCGAGACAGCCGACGATTGGACAAGTGGTGGATGATGCGATGGTCGCTATTGAGCGCGATAATGAGGCATTGAAGAATGTGCTGCCCAAGGATTATGCCCGGCAGGCATTGGATCAGACCCGTTTGGGCCAGGTTGTTGACTTGATCAGCAATATTGATATTGGCGATTCGGAGGCGCGTTCCCAAGATGTGTTGGGCCAGGTTTATGAGTATTTTTTGAGTCAGTTTGCTCTGGCAGAGGGGCGCAAGGGGGGCGAGTTTTATACGCCGCGCTGTGTGGTGAATTTGCTGGTGGAGATGTTGGAGCCTTATAACGGGCGGGTTTATGATCCGTGTTGCGGTTCTTCGGGTATGTTCGTGCAGTCTATTGCGTTTATTCAGGCGCATCAGAGCGGGAATGGCAATGGTGGCACTGCGCGGGGTGATATTTCTATTTATGGACAGGAGTCTAATTATACGACGTGGCGATTGGCAAGGATGAATCTGGCGATTCGAGGAATCGAAGGGCAGATCGCGCACGGGGATACGTTTCACAATGACCAGTATCCCGATATGCGGGCGGATTATATTCTCGCCAATCCTCCGTTTAATGTTTCGGATTGGGGTGGCGACAGGTTGCGCGAGGATCAGCGCTGGCAGTATGGGGTACCACCTGTGCGGAATGCCAATTTTGCGTGGGTGCAACATATTGTGCATCATCTTTCGCCGACTGGTACAGCGGGTTTTGTGCTGGCTAATGGGTCGATGTCGTCCAGCCAGTCTGGTGAGGGCGAGATACGTAAAAATTTGATTGAGGCGGATCTGGTGGATTGTATGGTGGCTTTGCCGGGGCAGCTTTTCAGATCAACGCAGATTCCCGCGTGTCTCTGGTTTCTGGCGCGTGACCGGCATAATGGAAGATTCCGAAAGCGCAAGGGAGAGATCCTGTTTATCGATGCGCGCAAGCTGGGATATATGGTAGATCGCACGCAACGGGAATTGGCAGAGGAGGATGTTGCCCGTATCTCGGATACTTACCACGCCTGGCGATCTGGTGCGGATTATGCCGATGTTCCCGGTTTTTGTAAGGGGGTCGCGTTGGAGGAGATCCGCCGACACAGTCATATTCTTACGCCCGGCCGCTATGTGGGTGCCGAGCCGCAAGAGGACGACGGCGAACCTTTTGAGGAGAAGATGAAACGTCTGGTCGCGCAATGGCAGGAGCAACAGGCCGAGGCGAGAAAGTTGGATACCGCGATTGATGCGAATTTGAAGACGCTTGGATTTGGGGATGTCCAATGAACTACGCGGCATGGGATAAAGGCACTACGGCATGGTATGAACTGGCCTGGGGAGCGGCCAGTTGTACTTCGTCGTAGGGGACGGCCCCTGTGCCGTCCCGTCTGTCATTGTTCGAAAACACTATGGCGGCCATAATTGACTACTGTGGCAAGACTGCCGGAGAACTTTCACAGAGAGATTGAGAGGGAGTATATGGTGTTGGTGGAGAACACAAGTGGCGAATCAGCGGGCAAGAACTGGCTTTATCATCCCCAATTTCCAGAGCATTGGAAACGAAAGCCCTTGTATTCCATGGCGCAATGGGTGAATGGACTCGCATTTCGGAAGATCCAGTTCAGTCCAACGGGCAAGCCAGTCATCAAAATTGCTGAGATCAAAGGGGGCATCTCAGGTCAGACCAAATTCACCCAACAGAGTTTTAACGAGTCAGTTTATATTCGGCCCGGCGATTTACTATTTTCATGGTCGGGTCAACCGGAGACTTCCATTGACGCTTTTTGGTGGCGAGGCCCGGAGGGTTGGCTGAATCAACATATTTTTCGAGTTACGCCAGATCCCAATATCGATACTACGTTTTTCTACTATCTGTTGCGATATTTGAAACCCAATTTTGTTGGCATAGCTCGTAATAAGCAAACGACCGGCCTTGGACACGTCACCAGGCGAGACCTTGAGAACATTGAGGCTGCACTTCCACCTATTCCCGAACAACGTGCCATCGCTCACATCCTCGGCACACTGGATGACAAGATCGAATTAAACCGCCGCCTGAACGAAACGCTGGAAGAGATGGCTCGCGCCCTGTTCAAATCGTGGTTCGTCGATTTCGACCCCGTCCGCGCAAAAATGGAAGGCCGCGATCCCGGTCTGCCAAAATACCTCGCCGACCTATTTCCCAACCGCCTTGTGGACTCGGAATTGGGGCTAATACCAGAGGGGTGGGAGGTGAAGGCACTTAGCGATTGCTTCAATCTTACAATGGGACAATCACCGCCTGGAAGCACCTATAACGAGCATGCTGAAGGAATGCCTTTCTTCCAGGGTCGAACCGATTTTGGATTCCGTTATCCCGAAAAACGGAGATACTGCACTGCCCCTACCCGCATTGCTGAACCAGACGATACGCTCGTCAGTGTCAGAGCACCAGTTGGAGACATCAACATGGCCTGGGAGCAGTGCTGCATCGGGCGTGGCGTGGCTGCTCTACGACACAAATCAGGTTCGATTTCATACACATACCACTTTGCTTGGGCAATACAGAGAGAGCTTCAACAGTATGAGCATATGGGAACAGTGTTTGGTGCTATCAACAAAATGCAATTCGAATCTCTAAAAACGATAGAACCAATGCCCGAAGTAGTTAGAGAATTCGGATCAATAGTGCTATCGTGGGATAAATATATTCGATCTAACACGGCAGAATCCCGCACTCTCGCCGCTCTGCGCGACACGTTATTACCGAAGTTAGTTTCGGGGAAGTTGCGGCTGGATAGAGGACAAAGGTGCTGATGATGCTTTTCGACGATATTGAACGGAATAGTGAAACCTCTTTTGAGCCGTTGTTTCGGGATATAAACCACTATGATTGGTCTGGTGCAACTCGTATCCGGAATATGTGCGAGTCATGGTTCAAGAAATTTCCTCCTGAGCATCGAAAAGATTTGCGAAAAAGATTTCGGTCAGACGGCCAGAATCGCCAAGGCGCTTTTTTTGAATTATTCCTGCACGAATTGCTCACTCGTTTGGGATTTTCATTAACAGTACATCCTGAGATTACTGGTGCTAAGCGGCCAGATTTTCTTGTATGCTATGATAATCAACGCTTCTATCTTGAAGCCACTGTGACAGGTCAAGAAGAGGGGCCTTTTACTCGTAACCGAAATGAACAAGATGTAATTGATAAGCTCAACACGCTGACATCTCCAAACTTCCATATTACTATTCATATAGAGGGTACGTTATTGCGGACCTTAAGTCAGAATGATGTAAATGGATGTTCTGTTTGGTGATCAACAACTCCTCTATTCTATGGAACGTCCTGAACTGTCCCCACAGTTTGGTCGAAAGCCGAATGGTGTCTGGTCTCAAGATAGACGGATCGATGCTTTCTTGAGTTTTCAGAGGGTTGATTTTTGGAATTTGTGGCACAATGCATCTGCATGCCTTTATATCAATCCCCATAACAGCAATGTGGCATTACCTGATGCCTTGTTTCAACTACCTCACGCTAAAGGATATGATGGTATAATGAAGTGGTTCGAAGGAGTGGACATCGGCCAGTTGGTAGGTGTGGATTGAAGAGTTCTGCAATATCATCTGACCGCGCAATTTCCCTGAATCCAGACTTCGTCGAAGCATACTACAATCGGGGGACTGCGAAGGCCGAATTGGAGCAACGTGCTGAGGCTATCGCAGACTATGATGAGGCGATTCGATTGCAACCAGACTTCGCCGAAGCATACAACAATCGGGGGACTGCGAAGGCCGGACTAAGCCAGCCTGAGGACGCCATCGCAGACTTTGACGAAGCGATTCGCTTGAAACCAGACTATGCCAAAGCATACAACAACCGGGGCGTTGAGAAGGCCGAATTGGGGCAACGTACTGAGGCTATCGCAGACTATAATGAGGCGATTCAATTGCAACCAGACTTTGCCGAAGCATACTACAACAAGGGAAATGTGAAGGCTGCGTTAGGGCAACGTGCTGATGCCATCGCAGACTATGATGAGGCGATCCGCCTGAAACTGGACTTCGCCGAAATACAACAACCGTGGTATTGCGAAACGCGAGTTAGGTCAAATAAACGAAGCGCGACAGGATTTCGAGAACGCACGAGACCTGGCACGAGAGGCTGGCAAGGATAGACTCGCAGAATTGATGGAGCAACGTTTGCGAGATCTCGACGATTGATAAGATGAATGACTCTATTCCGATTTACTGAAGCGATAAGGGGATGATGTTATGAACTCTGACAAAATCTGTGCCACTATTGGCAAAACGCTACCGCCGCGTCATGCATCTAACACGCGCTGAAATGCCTCGATATTGGGCACTTGTATCGCCGTGCGAAGCAACTGTTTGAGGTATTGCAAATCGTCAATGGCGGCAATGCGGGTGGATAGGGGGTGTGTTTCGGGCATATCAAATCGAATCTCCAACACTTCGAGGATAGCTTCGATCGTGCTTCTTCTTTCTCCCTGCTCAATGCCTTGCTCAATACCTTGCTCAATACCTTCCTCTCTGGCTTCCTCTCTGCTTTGTTGGGTAAGGGATTGAAAAAGGGATGATTCGCGGATGATATCCATGATGTCCTCCTGAAAAATAACAGCAGAAATGGTTTCAGAATCATACACCAACTCGCTTAAGGCCACCATCCCAGCGAGATAATCGGCTTTGGGCGACCGAGCGATGGGGCGCGTCCGAGCCGTGTGAATACACTGTTGCAACCACGCATCCGAGGCCATCCCCTCAGGTGGCTTCATCAATGGCGTGAATGGAATCAGCCCTGAATGCCCCGTGCTCAGGATGGGTTGGCCTTCTATTTCGATCAGTCGGATCACGCGATACCGAATCACGATTTCGTAGATAGGGAACTCCTGGATGTAATATCCCAGATCGTTCTGTCCCGCATTGGGACGCAGGTAGATGACATTGGAAAAGATCGGCAAGCCATGATGCTCAATGGCGTATCCGATATAGCCAGCCATGCGACGCGGCATAGGCGGATTTGTGCTGCTGGCCGTTTGAAATTCGTTGTGGACTAATGCCTCCTGACCATCTATTCGCACGCGGATGAAGCTGTCGCTGCGGCGTGCTCTGATCGTGGGTTGTTCTGTTTCGATGACTTCAATGACCTCGACGTCGTCTCGGGCAAGGGCGAAGCAGGCGAAGTGGTCGGGATAGTGTTGAATGAGGTATTTGGATATGGTGTCAATATCTGCCATGTGAGATGCCTCGCGTCTGATGGGGTGAGCGCGTGGGACACGCGGAACACTCAGACACAAAGCAAATGGCAGGCCAAAAAAATGTAATTCTCCAAAAATTGAGCGATAATTTACATTGGCAGACGCCTAAACACCGCATTGTGCTTTAAATATGCTGTATTGCACACTTGTTCACAACCTCAATTTAAGGATCGCCTGTCGAAGCGGGGGCAGCACAGAACAATCTCGGATGCGAGAGGGTACATTTTGAGCTATGAATGGGCGGTTATGTGAAAGATATGTACCGCTTGACCATGTGGCTACCGCGGTGGTTCTTGCGTAATGTCAGTGATTTATCCGCGGTTTAGACTGGTCGTGCCCCCGTGAATGTCTATAGTAATACCGGTCTTGCACGAAAGGCCAATATGGTCTATTATTTATTGGGACAGGAGAGAACTAAGTTCGGGTGAATGGTTTCTCGGGAAGTGGATGACTACAATCAGGAAGAATGAGATGCAAGTTGAGCGTAAGACGCCAGATATGGAAGCGAAAGGTGTCTCTTGTCGAAGTCCCTGAAGTTATTGGACGGAGGAATATCATCTATTACTCAGGATGGCTTCAGATTGTCTTTTGTATATGTTATTGCACAAGCTCATTGACGGTGGGTTCTGATCTCTAAAACGAGGTAATGAGAATGATGAGTGAACATATGAATAGGATTTTGGAAGAACAAGAAAGATTACGTCGCCAATACGAACCCTTTTTAAGGGAGATGAAATTCATTGAGGAATTTAATAGACAACAAGAATTAATGCGGGCCGCATGTGGTCCTTTAGAAGATATACGCCGGTCTATCTCTTTGACCCAAGGGTCTCAATCGCAACTTGGTGGAGAATTTACTCAGATGCGAGACCAGATGCTGGCAATAGAGCAGCAATTTCGCGTGCCTGAAATCTCAGAAGCCGCAAAATTGCTACACGAACGTGCGAATAGTCTATCGAATGTAGTGGATCAATACTGGAAACAAGAATCTGAGTTCCGGCGTGGTATAGAGTCCGCTGTGCAGTCTATCAACACCCCTTGGCTTGACACAGTGAACGAATTGAATTCTATCAATGGCTTTGCAAGGTTGCAGGGTATCGGAAATGCACTCCGTACAATGCCGACCTTTGACTCCAATCTGGCAGCTAATTTGCGAATTGACTTGGGCGATTGGCGAGAAAAAATTATCTATCCTCCCCAAATTTTTACCGATCCCCTTACACGGAATTCCTTCTATGAGGAAAGAGGCTTTAATCCGGACCTTACTACGTTTCCTAACAATGCGTTCGAGCAGATTGTCACCACCGCGGGTCTAAAGGAATCAGTACCCGTGGACGATGCCTATGATTTCGAACCAAAATGCGAAGAAATAGAAATAGAAGCTGACTTCAAGCGCACCAATAAGGCCCATGACTCGCTTCAGCGGTTTGAGACTCAGGTACGGAAATTCATTGATGAACAGATGACAGAAGCTTTCGGGCCGACCTGGATCAAGCACCGAATAGACGGCCAAATGAGTAAACAATGGGAGGAGAAGCAAGCAAAGGCTGAAGCTAATAGCGAGCGAAAATGGCCCTTGATCGCTTATGCGGATTTCACGGATTATGTGAAAATTATTACGCGAAAAGATAATTGGAGAGAAGTGTTCGAGGATTTTTTCGACCGCAAGGAGTCGGTTCAAGAATCCTTTCAGCGACTCTATCCAATCCGTGTATGCACGATGCATTCCCGACCCATTACCCAAGATGACGAGGTATATCTCTATGTAGAGACAAAGCGCATTCAGAGAGCCATCTTAATCTGATCCTCCAGAGAGGCTATTTTAAAATTCCAAATGAGCATCCAAGTCCAAACGAAAACGCCGCCTCGTAAGCCGATGGGACAGTGGCTGGTTGATAACATGCCGCGTGGAACTGATCTTGAAATCCCAAACCGTCATGAACCTGAACACGAGATTCCATTCACTACCCAAATGGGGATAGAGTGAGTTGAGGGTGAGGGCTGAAGATGTGGAAAGGTTTTTGAAGGAAACTCACGAACTATGACCCAGCAGGAATTTGAGGCAATTATATCAGACGATACCAAAGAAATTTCTGGAGACATTGTCTGGGAAGATGACGATCATCCGATGGCTAAGGGATTCAGGATCGAAGTGAAATCGGGTCCTGGGTATCCTATATTTGTAAATGGTTGGTACAACCTACTTTCTGGAAAGTTGTCTTATGCTATCATCCACCGACCTATGGGAAGGATCTATGCCCTTGATCTGGGTGCGGACCATCGTAATCCTGATGGCAAGCTCGTGGGTGAAAAGCATAAACACCGCTGGCAGGAGGGCTTTCGAGACACGAAAGCATACGTGCCAGCAGATATCACCGAACCATGGAATCGCCCCCTAGAGGTGTGGAAGCAATTCTGTAACGAGGCAAATCTGCGACATTCCGGTATAATGCCCGAACCGACTCCGACGCAAGGGGGAATGATGTTATGAACTCCGACAAACTCTGCGCCACTCTTAGCAAAACGCTGCCGTCGCGATTCGAATGTTCACTGGCTCCGCAAGAAGGGGTGCGGGTACGAACGCCGTTGACGTATCCCGATGGCGGCATAGTGGATGTGTTCGTTTTGGATCGTGACAACGGCTACATTGTCACAGATTTTGGCGATGCCCTGGGTTGGCTTCGTATGCAATCGGTAGATACTCAGCCATCGCTACAGCAGAATTTGATGATCGAAGAGATATGCCGCCCCCTCGGCATAGAATTGTATAAAGGCCAGTTGATGCTCAGATCTGGTATAGATGATACGCTGGAGACAGCCGTGCTTCATGTAGCGCAGGCGGTCGTGCGCGTATCTGATGTCGTTCACAGCAACACCCGGCAAGTCGTGAACCCGAACGGAAGATCTCAATCTTTCACCGAATCCACTGTCGAGGACGCCGCGCTCGCGTACCTGGAGAGTCTCGGCTGGGGCGTTGTCCATGGTCCCGATATTGCGCCTGATACGCCGGGTGCAGAGCGGAAGGATTATGGTGATGTGGTTCTGGCGGGGCGGTTGCAGGATGCGCTTGTGCGGCTCAATTCCGATCTTCCCTCGGGTGCGTTGGATGATGCTTTTCGCAAGTTGACTCGTCTTGAAGGTACATCGCTGGCGTTTCGCAATCGCGTTTTTCATCGTTTGGTGGTGGATGGTGTTACGGTGGAGTACCGGGATGTGGGTGGAGGTGTGCGCGGGGTGCAGGTGAAGGTTATTGATTTTGACGATCCCTCCAATAATGACTGGCTCGCGGTCAATCAGTTTACGGTTACTGAGAATAAGAATACCCGACGTCCGGATGTTGTGCTGTTCGTGAATGGTTTGCCTCTGGGGATTATTGAGCTTAAGAATCCGGTGGATGAGGATGCGACGATATGGACGGCTTGGCAGCAGCTTCAGACATATAAGGCGGAGTTGCCGAGTCTGTTTGCGATGAATGCGGCTTTGATGGTTTCTGATGGGATGGAGGCGCGAGTTGGTACGTTGACTGCGGGGCGGGAGTGGTTTAAGCCCTGGCGTACGATTTCTGGTGAGGATGTGGCTGATTCCAATATGCCCGAATTGCAGGTGATGCTTGAAGGTGTCTGCGATTTCGGGCGTTTTCTTTTGCTGGTGCGCGATTTTGTTGTTTTTGAGGATGATGGTAGTGGTGTGCTGGTGAAGAAGATGGCGGGTTATCACCAGTTTCACGCGGTGCGGGTGGCGGTGGGTGAGACGCGGCGTGCGGTGGAATTGCAGCAGGCGGGGCGTGGGGTTGCCGAAGGGGGTGGACGTTACGAGTCGGGCAAGCAGCCGGGTGGTGCGCCGGGTGATCGGCGTATTGGGGTGGTGTGGCATACGCAGGGGTCGGGTAAGAGTTTGACTATGGCTTTTTATGCCGGGGCTATTGTCCGGGATCCGGTGATGGAGAATCCGACGATTGTGGTTTTGACGGATCGCAATGATCTGGATGATCAGCTTTTTGGTACGTTTTCTCGTTGCCGGGATTTGTTGCGTCAAACGCCAACGCAGGCGAGCAACCGCGCTGATTTGCGTCTAAAACTGTCTGTGGCGTCCGGGGGCGTGGTGTTTACGACTATTCAGAAGTTTTTTCCGGAGGAGAAGGGCGATACCCATCCGATGCTTTCGGCACGGCGCAATATTGTGGTTATTGCCGATGAGGCCCATCGCAGTCAGTACGATTTTATTGATGGGTTTGCGAGGCATATGCGCGATGCCCTGCCCAATGCCTCTTTTGTCGGTTTTACAGGGACACCTATTGAGTTGCAGGATGCCAATACCCGCGCTGTGTTTGGCAATTATATCAGTGTTTACGATATCCAGCGTTCCGTAGAGGATGGGGCTACGGTGCCGATTTACTACGAGAGTCGTCTGGCGAGGCTGTCATTGGACGAGCAGGAGAAACCGACAGTTGACCCGGATTTTGAGGAGGCTACGGAGGGTGAGGAGGTTGAGCGAAAGGAGAAACTCAAGACCAGATGGGCGCAATTAGAGGCTATTGTCGGTACGGAAAAGCGGCTGAGGCTTCTCGCCGAGGATATGGTTGCCCATTTTGAGGAACGCCTTGAGGTGATGGATGGCAAGGCGATGGTTGTTTGTATGAGTCGTCGGATATGTATTGACCTTTATCGGGAGCTTGTGCGTTTGCGTCCGGAATGGCATGATGAAGATGATGACAGGGGAAATATCAAAGTTGTGATGACTGGCTCTGCGTCCGATTCGGGTGACTGGCAGCCGCATATTCGCAATAAGCCGCGGCGCGAGGCTCTGGCGCAGCGGTTCCGCGATGCGTCCGATTCGCTGAATATTGTGCTGGTGCGCGATATGTGGTTGACGGGGTTTGATGCGCCCAGTTTGCATACGATGTACGTCGATAAGCCGATGCGCGGGCACGGGTTGATGCAGGCTATTGCGCGTGTCAACCGCGTGTTTAAGGATAAGCCAGGCGGCCTGGTGGTGGATTATCTGGGTCTTGCCCACGAACTCAAGTACGCTTTGGCGACTTATACTGAGAGTGGGGGTACGGGGGATACTGCGCTCGATCAGGAAGAGGCGGTGTTGTTGTTGCGGGAGAAGTACGAGATTTGTTGTGGTTTGTTTTACGGGTTTGATTGGTCTAAATGGACTATTGGCACGGCCCAGGAGAAGTTGGGGTTGTTGCCAGCGGCGCAGGAGCATATTCTGGCGCAGAGGGATGGTAAGGATCGCTGTTTGCAGGCGGTTCGGGAATTGTCGCAGGCTTTTGCACTGGCGGTGCCGCACGAGGAGACACGGCGTATCCGCGATGATGTGGCGTTTTTTCAAGCTGTGCGGTCGGTGCTGGGCAAGCGTGCGCCAGTTGATGCGCGGCCTCAGGAGGAATTGGATCTCGCTGTTCGCCAGATTGTTTCGCGTGCGGTGGCTTCTGATGAGGTGACGGATATTTTTGCCGCGGCGGGTTTGGATAAGCCGGATATTTCGGTGTTGTCTGATGAGTTTTTGGCTGAGGTGCGGGGTATGCCGCAGCGCAATCTCGCTGTGGAGTTGCTTCAGAAGTTGCTCAAGGGCGAGATTTCCAGCCGCTTGCAGAAGAATGTGGTGCAGGCACGGTCGTTTGCCGATATGCTGGAGCAGACGATTCACCGCTATCAGAATCGCACGATTGAGGCGGCGTATATTATTGAGGAATTGATTGAATTGGGTAAGGAGATGCGCGAGGCGCAGGCGCGGGGTGAAAGTCTCGGTATGAATGAGGAGGAATTGGCTTTTTACGACGCGCTTGAGACCAATGATAGTGCGGTTCAAGTTCTGGGCGATGAGACGCTTCGCACGATTGCACGCGAATTGGTGCGGACCGTGCGCGAAAATGTGACGATTGATTGGACGTTGCGAGAGAATGTGCGCGCGAATTTGCGCCGGTTGGTTAAGCGGATTCTGCGCAAGCACGGGTATCCACCGGATAAAGCGGACGGCGCGACGCTTACGGTTTTGAAACAGGCGGAGATGCTTTCAGAGGGGTGGGCTGTAGGATAGGTGGTTCAGCACGTCACCCCGAGTTCGTCGCCGCCGTAGATGGCGAGGCGTTCTTTTGCGGTCATTTCCTCAGTGCTTTCGGGGCGGTAGTGGTATTGCAGTGCCCTGCGGCGGTGGGCGGATCGGTTGGTTGGGCTGCCGTGATGGGTCATGCCGTGCCAGAAGAGGCACCCGCCGGGGTCGAGTGGGACGGTGACGTTTCTGGGTACGGCGACGTCTGTGTCGCAGATTTGCCAGTCGCGTCGCCTGAAATGCGGGATGGGTCCTTCGCGATGGGAGCCGGGGATGATGTGCAAGCACCCGTTTTCTTCTGTTGCGGCGTCGATGGCGATCCATACACCGACGACGGTGGTGCCGACGGGATAGTTGAAGTACGCGCAGTCCTGATGCCAGGGTTTTTCGCGGCCGATGTGCGGGGGTTTGATCAGTCCCATGTCCTGAAAGAGTACGGGGGTGTCGTCCATCATGCGGGAGAGGACAGAGAGGATGGTCGGGTCGTGGGCGAGGTCGTTGAGCCGCGTGTCATGATCGACGAATTTCCAGATTTTGCGCACGCTGTCGCGTTTGGCTTCGCCTGTGAGTTCGGAAAAGTGTCCGCGTTTGGCGGCTTCGGCCATTATGCCTTTGAAGTCCTGGCTCTTGCCGTCGATGAGGTCCCACATGGCCTGGCCCGCGGATTCGATTTGTTGCGATGTAAATGCCCGCCGTATGGCGAGGTAGCCCTGTTCGTGGAATCGGGCGATTTGATGGTCGTCAATGTCGGCGAGGGTGTCGAGATAGTCGGCACGTCTGGTGGTGTCGTAGAGGGATGGTTCATGCATCGCGATGGGTGTTTCGGCGGTTGCCATGATAGGCTCCTTAAAGGCGGTGAGGAATAAAAGCAACCACAGATGAAGAGGCGGTGGGTTGCAACCGTCATCGCGGTGTGCTTTTGAGCCGCGATCCAGAAGATTTTAGCTGTCTGATTGCATTTTACATAACTTTCAATGAAGTGTCAATACTATCGGAGTGCATTATGTCCAGAACTCAACCTCTTCCACTTCCCCCGAATTTTAATCCCGATACTTTTATGCTGGCCCGGCAAGAGGAGGGCAAGATTTATCACGCGCCGCGTCTGGCGGCAGAGTTTGCCAATGATCTTCTGGCGAATGGTACGCGCGAGGATATCGATTTGGCGGAAAAGGTTCTCGATGCGATGCTGGCATGTCAGGAGACCCGTGAGGGCGATCCGCATTTGGGAAATTTTCTCTGGGAGCGCGAGGACGAGGTGGTGGAAGATCTCAATGCGGTGCAGTTTTGTCTTTTTCAGCTTATTCCGTTGATGATTAATCATGGGGATGCGCTTTCTGCGGGTTTGCAAGATCGCGTCCGACAAAGTATTCGCCTGGGGCTGGAGGAGGTTCGCCGGATTGATGTTCATTTTCGCTATACGAATATTGTGGTTAAGGATATTACCAATACGTGTCTGGGTGGGGAGTTGCTTGAGGATGAGGCGTTTGTGAATCGGGGGTATGATAAGTTCCGGGCTTGGATGGATTTTACGACTCGAAATGGCTGTGCGTACGAGTTTAATAGTCCGAATTACGCGAATGTGGCGATGCGCGTGTTGCACAGGCTGGGTAAACTTGTCCAGCACAAGCCCACGCGCATTGGTGCCAGGATGATGTGCGCGCGCATTAGTCTTTCCGCTGCGCTGCATATTCATCCGCCTACGGGGCGTTGGGCAGGTCCTTTTAGCCGGGCGTACCGGCACGCGCTTTTTTGCCAGATGCCGCCGGAGATAGATGGTTTTCGCGAATATATTGAGGCGGGTATTCTTCCCGATTGGCTCGGCGATGCGGTTGATTACCGGCCGGAGACGTTCTTTTTTTCGGAGACGGCTGATTCGGAAAATGGCGTGGGGATTTCTACGTATCACAGTCCTTCGTTTGCGCTGGGGGTTTCGTCTCAGGAGCTTCGCAGTCAGACGAATCGCTTTATTACCGGGCAGTCGAGTGTTTTTATCGCGCATCACAAGACGGATACGGATCAGACGGGTATTATTTATTCTCGGTATGTGCTCGATGATCACTGGCTGGGGTCGTTTCGGTCAACGCCCGCGCGGTCCAATGATCAGATTCTTTTTGAGGAGGGTCAGTGCCACAATGTCCAGGATGGTTCCCGGGCGATTGTGCTCTATTCGCCGAAAGATCTGGGCGCGATGGCGCCGCGGAGCAGTGCCAAGGCTGTTGTGTGCTGGCACGATCGCGGGCTGGTGGATGAGATTTGGGTTGGTGATGAGAAGGTGGAGAATTTGCCGTTCGATGTTCCGGAAGGTGCTACGGTTGGTGTTGCGGTCGGTCCCGTTCTTTCCGCGATTCGTCCGCTTGCGCGTACGGATTTGGGGCGTAATGCGCCTCTGCGTCTGGTGGAATACGATACGCATCTTTTTTTAGAGCTTTACAATTATCTCGGTCCGTCCAAGACGTTTTGGGAGCAGGGGCATCCCGGGTCTTTTTATCAGGGTAAACCCCGGTGCGGTTTTTATGCGGAGATGGCTGAGCGGTCGGATTATGCGGATGTACAGTCTTTTGTGTGGGCTGTTGCTGGTGGTGATCTGAGAGACGATGCTACGCCTCCTGTGACTTATGAGGAGGGGAGGACGCGGTCGTGGTCTGTGGAATATGCTCGGGATGGGGAGACGCTGGGTATTGAGATTGATTTGCTGAAGTGGGGGCTGCAGAGACGCTGGACTCACGAGGGTGTCCTGGGCTGGCCACCGCTCGAGTCGCCGGTTGCCCGTCAAAGCAGTGCGGGCGAGATTTCAGTTGGAGACGTCAGGTTGATTTGCGGAAGACAGCCCGCATGGCTTTTTGCATGTACTCAGACCGACCGCTATGTGGCGGCTTTTCACGGAGTGGAGCCAGAGCCGCTGACGCTGACGGTGCCCGAAGGTGAGGTGCATGTTGAGGCGATGGGGACGGGTACTGTGATTTGGGATAAGGGTGATGTTGCGATTGAGGCTGTTCAGTGCGCGGGCGTCGAGATTACGGGTGGGCGGATGGTTTCTTGTGTTACATCTGAGAGATATGTCAAATAAGTTTCTTGCCTAAATCCACTGTACGCCTTAAGCAGGGCGTGACCCCGTATAAAAGCATTACGGGGCAGGCTCATGCCCTTGTCATCGCGGCATGCTTGAAGCCGCGATCCAGAGGTTTTGACTTATCACATCTGAGGAATTTATATGAAAATTTTACTGACGGGTTTTGAACCGTGGGCAGAGTGGTCGTCCAATCCATCGGGTGCTGTGGCTGAGTCTCTGAATGGGATTTCGATTGGTGGATGCGAGGTTGTTTCGGCTGTGTTGCCGGTTGTTCACGGGGCGGATATTGATCGGGTTGTCCCGCTGATTGCAGAGTACGAGCCAGTGGCGGTGGTGTGTTTGGGGTTGCACGGTTCTGCGTCTGCGCTGCATGTCGAGCGCGTTGGGATTAATTTGAAGGTGATAGATGGGGTCGATTATCCCATTGTTGAAGGGGGTCCGAATGCCTATTTTTCTACTTTGCCGACCCGGGCTATGGTTCAGCGGATGGCGGATGCCGGGGTGCCGGCGCGGTTGACGTATTCGGCGGGTACGTTTTTGTGCAACCATATTATGTATTCTGTGTTGCATCTGGTCGCTGAGGATGATTTGCCTGCGGGTTTTATTCATGTGCCGCCTACGCCAGAGCTTGTTACGGAACTGGGCAGGTCGCAACCGAGTATGGCGTTGGAGACGATTCGGACAGGTGTGGTTGCCGGGGTTACGGCTGTGGTAGAAAATATAAAGGTCAGGAGGGTGTGATGTCGAAGATCAAAATGGGGATTATTGGATGTGGCGCGATTGCACAGGTGCAGCATATGCCAAATCTGGCGATTTTGCACGCGCTTTATGAGGTGACGTGGGTGTGTGATATTTCGCCGGGGTTGGCGCGGTGGCTGGCAGAGGTTTTTGATGTGCCGAATTATACGACTGATCCGCATGAGTTGCTCAATGCGCGGGATGTGGATGCGGTGATTTTGTGCCATGCGGATCCGAAGACGGAATTGGCGGTGGCGACTTTTGAGGCGGGTAAGCATGTGTTTATTGAGAAGCCGATGTGTTATTCGCTCGAGGAAGTTGATGCGATATGTGCTGCGAGGGAGCGAGCGGGTACAGTGGGGCAGGTGGGCTATATGAAGGTTTATGATCCGGCGTATGAGTTGGCAAAGGAGGAGGTGGGGGATGCGGGCGATGTGCGTTTTGTGCAGGTGAAGCATTTGCATCCGAATAATAATTTGCATTTGAAGCAGTTTGAGTTGACCTATTTTGACGATTTGCCGCCCGAAGCAGCAGCCGCGATGAACGAAGCGCGGCGGGTTGCTTTGAAGCAGGCGGTGGGCGATGTGTCGGATGATGTCGCGCGGGCGTTTTTTACGCTGTCGGGGAGTATGATTCACGATTTGTACGGTTTGCGTCTGATGCTGGGCAATCCGACGCGGGTGGTGAGTACCGAGGTGTGGCAAGGCGGGCGGGCGATGACGACGATTTTGCAATATGCATCGGGGGCGCGGTGTGTGGCGACGTGGATTGATTTGCCCGATTTGTGGCATTTTAAGGAGACGCTCGAGGTTCACAAGGACGATAAGCGCGTCATTCTGTCGTATCCCACGGGGTTTGCACGGGGGATTTTGTCAACGCTCGATGTGCTGGAGATTCACGCCAATGGGTCTCACGGTACGCGCAGTCCCGAGATTGATTGGGAGAGTCCTTTTGTGCGAGAACTTCGGCATTTTCACGCGTGTATTACAGATGGCGAGCCGTGCCGCACGCCCGTGGAAGATGCGCGGTATGATATTGGGTTGATTATTGATATTACAAAGGGGTATTTGGATGGGGGTGGATAAATAAGGATATATACGAATAAAAAGAAGCACCTGATCTGGTGAGATTGATCAGGTGCTTTTTTCATTTAAATATAGCTCAATCTACGCCGCACTCCGTCCCTGTCTCGCTTTTGCCTCCCGGCGGTTGTGCCATTCGACTACGATGGGCGATGCGACAAATGCCGAGGAGTAGGTTCCCACGATGACGCCGATGAGCAGGGCGAATGCAAAGTCGCGGATTACTTCTCCGCCCAGGAAGATGAGGGAGAGGACGACCAACATGGTGGTGCCCGAGGTGAGTACCGTGCGGTTGAGACACTCGTTGATGGCGCGGTTGATTACGCTGCTAAAGGTATCGCGGCGATACAATTTGATGTCTTCGCGTATGCGGTCATAGACCACAATTGTATCGTTGAGGGAGTACCCCACAATGGTGAGCAGAGCCGCCACAATGGCCAGGGAGATCTCCCAATTCATAACTGAAAAGATCCCGAGGGTGATCATGACGTCGTGGAAAAGGGCGATGACGGCTGCGATCCCAAATTCAATTTGCCTGAAGCGCCACCACACGTAGATGATAATGAGTATCATTGCGACGAGGATGGCATATACGGCATTGGTCTTGAGTTCTTCGCCTATTTTGGGCCCGACGGCTTCTTGCCGCCGCAACCATTCGGTCTCGTTTTGAATATTGCCGGCAAAATCGGATTTGAGTCTGGTTTTTATGGCGTCTGCGATGGCCGTGCCTTCGGCTTCTTCTTCCACGCGAATGAGGATGTCGTTGACCGTGCCAAATTCTTTGATTTCACTGTTGCGCAGGTCCATGCTCTGGTCCCCAACGCGGACATCGCCCAGAGACTGGCGGATGTCGCCGACAGAGGCCGGGGGATCGAAGTGCAGTTCGAGCAATGTGCCGCCGGCAAAGTCGATGCCCAGGTTATAACCGCCTTTGGTGATGGTGGATCCCAGGCCGAATAGGATGAGAACAGCGGACAAGATGAAAGCGCCCCGTCGAACACCGAGAAAGTTGATGCTGGTGTCGCCAAATACGCGCAGCCTGCCAATGCTGAGACGGGGATTGACCTGGCGCGAGACAATGGTGTCGTAAACGGTGCGCGTGACAAAGATGGCGGTGAACATCGAGGAGATGATACCGATCATCAGGGTGAGTGCAAATCCCTTGATGGGACCGGTGCCGTATTGGTAGAGCACGATGGCGGTGATGATGGTGGTTACGTTGGCATCTACGATGGTCTGGACAGCGCGCGCATAACCATTTTCGATGGCTACCCGCACGGTTTTTTCTGCACGCAATTCCTCGCGGATGCGTTCGAGTATCAGCACGTTGGCATCTACTGCCATACCGATGGTTAAAATAATACCCGCTATGCCGGGCAGGGTGAGCGTGCCTTGAAATGCCGCGAGTATGGCCATGACAAAGACGAGGTTGAGCACGAGCGCAAGATCGGCGACGAGGCCCGAAAAGCCGTAGTAGATGACCATGAAGATGATGACTATGACGAGGCCGATGAGGGCTGCGTTTTTGCCCTGTTCTATGGAGTCGCGCCCAAGCGATGGTCCCACGGTGCGGTCTTCGACGATATTGACGTCGGCGGGTAGCGCACCTGCGCGCAAGACAATGGCGAGGTCTTTGGCTTCGTCAACGGTGCCAGTGCCTTCAATAATGCCCGATCCCTGGTTGATTTTGGAGCGGATTGTGGGCGCGGAATAGACCTGATCATCGAGAATAATGGCCATGCGTTCGCCCACGTTGGCGCCCGTGACTCGTCCAAAGAGACGCACACCCTGGCTGGTGGTGGTGAAGTTGACAATGGGTTGACCGGCGTTTTCAAAAGATTGTCCGGTTGTGACAGAGGCGTCGGAGAGGATTTCGCCCGTCATTTCTACGCGCCTTTTGAGATAATAAAGCGCGCGGTAGCGTTGCCCGTCGCCCATTTCTTCTTCTTTGGAATTCCACAGGAATTGCGCGTCGGGTGGCAGGAGCTTTTGTACGTCCGGGCGATTCAGAAGTTCTCGCACGGTTAGTATATTGTCTTCTGGCACCACGAAGTCTCCCCGAGAAGAGAGCATATAGCGAGAGAGAGATGGGATTTCTTCAGATGGTTGTCCGAGGAGCGGGTCTTCGGCTTTCTCGGTGTCAACAGGTGCTTGTACGGCAAGGTGTTGGTCAATTTTTTCGATTATGCCAGCGCGGTCGGCGTCAGATTTGAGGATTTTAAATTCGAGACGTGCGGTTTTGCCGATCAGGCCCTTGGCGCGTTCGATGTCTTGTACACCCGGCAATTCGACCACGATGCGCCAATCGCCTTCGCGGTGAATAATGGGTTCAGAGACGCCAAATTGATCGATGCGATTGCGGATAATTTCGAGGGCGCGCGCAACCACGTCTGTTTTTTCATCTTCTGAGAGATTGGTTTGATCCACTTCGAGAACGAGGTGGATACCCCCTTGCAAGTCCAGTCCCAGGTTGATGGCCTGCTGTTTTACGCGCTCTCGCTGGTCTAAATTTTCCAGATGTGTGTAGTAGAACTGGTAGGTGGGATAGAGATAAAAAAGTGCGAGTACGATGGTCGCACAGATGATTAACAAACGCCAGTATTCTCGGGTCATCGCAGAAAGTTACTCCGTTTAGGTGTGATTCACTGGTCGCGTTCAATTACGTGTTGAACCGCCAGTGCAAGCGCGTCGCGCGCGCTGGAGGTATGTAGAGCATTCAGGTTTTTGAGAGCGGATTGTGCATAAGAACGCGCTTCTTCTCGCGCGGCTTCTACGCCCCGATAGCGCTGGACAAAGCGCATGATTTCTCGCCAGTCGCTGTCGGTTTCTACGCCATTGAGTACTTTGCTGCGAATATGGGCAGCTTCGCCATTTTTGCAGTTTGCCAGTGCCCGAATTAAGGGCAGGGTCAATTTTTTTTCTCGAAGATCGTTTCCCGTGGGTTTGCCCATGTTATTTGCACTACCCATCAGGTCGAGGACGTCGTCGGTAATCTGGAAGGCGACGCCGATTTCACTGCCGAAAGACGCCATGCGAGCGATCTGGTTGGGCGATCCATTGCCCAAAATAGCACCCAATTCGCAAGCCAACGCGAGCAGTGATGCCGTTTTTTTGTTGATCATGCGAAAATAGAGCGACGCTTCGCCCGAAGAAGACATTTCGCCCTCGAGTATTTCTCCTTCGACGACGCGCTGTATCGCGTGGGTCGTGGCGTCCATGACCGGTAGGGAGTTGAGTCCAACGAGCACTTGCATTGATTTGGCAAAAAGAAAATCGCCCATCAAAATGGCTGCGCGGTTGCCCCATTGGAGGTGTAAGACATCGGCACCCCGGCGCGTTTCCGCGTTGTCGATTACGTCATCGTGAATAAGCGATGCCGTTTGTATAATTTCAACGCCTACAGCAGCATCGATCACCGCATCTGAACATTCGCCTACGGCCTGCGCTGTTAAGAATGCAAGAGCAGGTCGAAAACGCCTGCCCCTGTTTTTAACAACGTGATAGGCCATTTTTTGTATGCCCTCGACATCAGAGGCCGTCATGATCTCTTCTAGACGGGTTTCAAAGCGTGCGATCTGATATTGGATGGGCGCGAAAATTTGGTCTAACATGGCGCGTTTATAAAAGGGTGAGACAAACGAATATAAACCACCGACGAAACGATGGGTTTAAGGCGTGAGAAATTAACAAAAAAGGTCGTAAAAGTCAATGATTAGCAATTGGCGGTTGCCCGCGCGAGTACCGCGCGGGGATATCCACTCAGGTCGGTGTGGGTAGCAATGTGGGTGAGGCCACTTTGTCGCGCGAGGAGTTGAGTGACGGCATCGGCCTGGTCGTGGCCGATTTCCAAACCCAATAATCCGCCCGGCGCGAGTAAGGGGACACTGGTGGGAATGATTTTGCGATAGAAGTCGAGGCCGTCTCTGCCTCCGTCTAAGGCGAGGCGAGGATCAAAGTCGCGGACTTCGGGTTGTAGCGCGTCGATTGCGTTGCTGGGAATATAGGGGGGGTTGGAGAGGATGGCGTTGAAGCTTTCTGGTTTTGCAAAGGGTGCGAGGAGGTCGGTTTGGAGAAAGGAAATGCGGTCAGCAATGCCATTGAGATGGGCGTTTTGGCTGGCGAGGTAAAGTGCTTTGCGCGATATGTCTGTGGCGATTACATGCGATCCTGTGAGTGCTTTGCTCAGGGTAATGGCGATGATTCCCGATCCGGTGCCAATGTCGAGGATGCGGGGTTTTGTGATGTTTTTTAATTGGTCGAGGACAATTTCGACGAGGGTTTCTGTTTCCGGCCGGGGGATCAGGGCATCGGGCGAGGTGTAAAAGGGGAGGCCGTAAAATTCGGTGTTGCCCAAAAGGTGTTGTAAGGGGATGCGATTGGCGCGGCGGTGTATCAAATTGCGAAAGGTCGCGTTTTGTTCAGGTGTGAGCGGCTGGCGCGCCCGCATAAGCAGTTCAGAGCGCGGGCATTCGAGCACATGGGCGAGTGTCCATTCGGCATCTGCCTGTGGACTGGGGACATCCGCTTTGATGAGGATATCTTTTGCCCAAATGAGGAGATGGGGGATGGAGGAGGACATGGGGGTTAGAAGATTTGTTCCTGTTGTTTGAGTTTTTCCGTTTGGTCAGAGAGGCGAAGGGCTTCGATGAGTTCTGCGATGTTGCCGTCCAGAATGTCTTCAAGTCTGTGCAGGGTGAGTTTGATGCGGTGGTCGGTTACGCGCCCCTGTGGGAAATTGTAGGTGCGAATTTTCGCGCTTCGGTCGCCGCTGCCAATTTGTGAGCGGCGGTCGGCGGCGGTTTTGGCCTGTTGTTCGCGGATGGCCTGATCTAGCAGGCGCGAGCGCAAGACTTTGAGTGCTTTGGCTCTGTTTTTGTGCTGGGATTTTTCGTCTTGACACGTAACGACAAGACCCGATGGCAGGTGGGTGATGCGCACGGCCGAGTCGGTGGTGTTGACGCTTTGGCCTCCGGGACCTGATGAGCGAAAGACATCTATTTTGAGGTCGTTGAGATCGATGTCTATATCGACATCTTCTGCGTCGGGAAGAACGGCTACCGTGGCTGTTGAGGTATGGATGCGGCCACTGGATTCGGTTTCGGGAATGCGCTGGACCCGGTGTACACCGCTTTCGTATTTTAGCCTGCCGTAGATGCCGTTGCCAACGACTAAGAAGATGATCTCTTTGTATCCACCAATTCCCGTGGGGTTTGAACTGAGGATTTCACAGCGGCCACCCGTGTTTTCTGCATAGCGCGAGTACATGCGGTGGAGGTCGGCGGCAAAGAGGGCGGCTTCGTCTCCGCCCGCACCTGCGCGTATTTCGACGACGGTGTCTTTACTGTCGTTGGGGTCTTTGGGGATTAAGAGCATTTTGAGCTTGTTGGACAGGTCTGATTCGCGCAGGGCGAGGTCTTCTTTTTCCATCTGCGCCATATCGACAAGCTCGGCGTCATCTGACGTGCTGATGATGTCATTTACTTCGTCCAGGTCTTCACACACTTTGTTGTAGTCGCGATACGTTGTGACGATTTCTTCGAGGTCGCGATATTCTTTGCCGAGTTTGCGAATGCGGTTGGGGTCTGAGGCGACTTCGGGTCTGGCCATTTCTTCGCCGAGTTTGAAATAGCGAGTTTCAATGGTTTTGAGTTGTTCAAACATGGTGGTTCTTTCACCTCTTACCTACACAAAAAGGGCGAAACAGTCGCGGCATGCGGCCGTTTCGCCCTTCTATATGTGGATCGCGTTGCTAACTGTCGGTTTTTTCTTCTTCGGTTTCTTCTTCTGAGTCTTCAATACCATACCGGCGGCGATAGCGCTCAACCATACCGGCGGTGTCAACCAGCATCATCTTACCCGTGAAGAACGGATGGGTAGCGGAACTGATTTCAACTTTGATCAGTGGATAGGTGTTGCCGTCTTCCCATTCGATGGTTTCTTCAGAGGTCCGCGTCGAACGCGTTTTGACCCGAAATGGTGGGGTGGCACTGACGTCTTCAAAGATTACGTCGCGGTATTCTGGATGAATATTGGGTTTCATGCGATTATCCTCAAGTGTTTCAATTTCAGTATGTTGACTGAGAAAATGGGCTGCGGAATATCCGCGGGAGACAGAATATACCAAAATGCCCGAAAATAATCAAGTCGCAGGCTTCTTAGAAGGCGTGAACCGGTTCACTCATGGCATTGAGGAAGTCTTCGTTGGTTTTGTTTTCTTTGGTGCGTTCTGTGAAAAATTCCATCGCTTCCAGAGGTTGCATTTGATTGAGTAGTTTTCGCAAGATCCAAACGCGGTTGAGTTCTTTTTCTTTGAGCAGGAGTTCTTCTTTGCGCGTGCTGGACATGGATACGTCAATGGCGGGAAAGATGCGGCGATTGGAGAGCCGACGGTCCAGCTTGAGTTCCATGTTGCCCGTGCCTTTAAATTCTTCGAAGATGACTTCATCCATACGGCTTCCAGTTTCGACAAGAGCAGTTGCCAGAATGGTCAGGCTGCCGCCTTCTTCGATGTTGCGCGCTGCGCCAAAAAATCGCTTGGGCCACTGCATGGCAGTAGAGTCGAGACCCCCGGTGAGAATGCGCCCACTATGTGGGGCAACGGTGTTATAGGCGCGAGCCAGGCGGGTAATGCTGTCGAGTAAGATGACTACGTCCTGCTGGTGTTCGACCAATCGCTTGGCTTTTTCTATGACCATGTCGGCGACCTGTACATGTCGGGTCGGGGGTTCGTCAAAGGTCGAACTGACGACTTCGCCTTCGACCGAACGGATCATGTCTGTGACTTCTTCGGGGCGCTCGTCAATGAGGAGGACAATAAGCGTGATTTCGGGATGGTTTTTGGTAATGGCATTGGCAATTTTTTGCAGGAGCATGGTTTTGCCCGTGAACGGAGGCGCGACAATCATGCCGCGTTGCCCTTTGCCTATTGGGGTGAGGAGATTCATGATCCGAGTGGAGAGGTCCTGCGGATCGTACTCGAGGTCGATGCGTTCGTCCGGGTGCAGTGGCGTGAGGTTGTCAAATAGAATTTTTTGTTTCGCGACTTCCGGATCTTCAAAATTGACGGCCTCAACGCGAATGAGTGCAAAGTATTTTTCGTCGCCTCTCGGTGGGCGAATATGCCCCGATATGGTGTCTCCAGTTCGCAGATTGAAGCGTTTGATTTGCGAGTGACCCACATAAATGTCGTCGGGGCCGGGCAAATAATTGTACTTTGGCGATCTGAGGAAGCCAAATCCATCTTCGAGTATGTCGAGTACACCCTGGGCGAAGATACGCCCGCTTTTTGCGGTTTGGCTCTGGAGAATTGCAAAGATAAGTTCTTGTCTTCGCAGGCTGCTGTAGCCTTGAATATTGAGAGCCTGCGCGTGTTTGTTGAGTTCGGGTATGCTGCATTCCTGCAACTCAAACATGTTCAATTTTTCTTCGGTCACTGCCATTTTTTGAGGTTCCTGATGGGTTGGAAGGGGAGAAATAATGTATGCCCGAGCGACACCATGCTATGGGGGGTATAAAACAGACATTGTGCGAAATCATTGGGGTACTGCGAAGCCTACGGAGAACAGTGCTTTGGAAGATTGTGGGGAAGGATGCAGGGCATTGGTGCGAGGGAATGCATTTTGAAGTTGACCTAAACCTAAAACAAACAATGTGGCTTGTCAAGGGTTTTCAATTGCGTGCGTGAGTTCGCGGGTGATGTATTCGAGCTGTGCGGGGTCTGTGATTTTATCGCCATTTTTACGCACGTAAAAGGCATCGACAGCGCGGTCTGCCTGTGTGCCAATGCGGGCGGTGTAGATGTCGAGGCCGAGGTCTGATAATGTGTGCGTGATGCGGTACAGGAGGCCCGTTGCATCTCGTGCAGTGATATCGATGACGGTAGAGCGCATAGAAACATTGTTGTCGAATGTGATTTTAGGGGATATGGGAGTTATGGGCTGACGCTTCAGGGACCACCTTTGACTGTAATTGGCGAATAGGTCTGAAACGCGCTCTTTTTGTTGGAAGACATCGGTCAGGGTTTGTTGAATTTTTTCTCGTAATGTGGCGTTGTTTTCCGCGTCGGAAGTTACCTGGAAAATGTCGATGACTGTGCCGTCGTTGCGCGTGTAGGCGTGTGCGCTGAAGATGTTGATGTCGTGGGTTGCCAGCACACCACAAATCTCAGATAGGCGAAAGGGCTGGTCGTGCGTACAGATGGTGATTTCCAGAAAGAGTCCGCCGGGTTGTACGCTAACGGCGACCAGTGAGGATCCCATTGCATCGATGAGTTGCAGGTGTTGTGCAATTTCTTCTGGGCTGTTTTGCTCGGGATAGCGCGGGGGCATGTTGTTGAGATGTTCAACAAGGGTCTGATATGGAATGCGCGATTTCAGAGCAGTGAGGATTTTTTGAATGTCTTGTAGTTCGGGTTGCTCGCGATTGGGTTGGGTGCTTTGCGTGAGGAGATAAAAGGTGTTTTCGTAGAGTTCGCGCAAGAGGTGACCTTTCCAGGCGGTCCACGCAGTTTGTGTGACGGCAGACAGGTCGGCATAAGTGAGTACATAGAGCATACGCAAGACATCAGGGTGTGAAAATGTGCTGGCAAATTCGGCGATCATGCGCTGATCTGACAGGTCGCGGCGCTGGGCAATGGCGGACATTGCGAGATGGTGTCGCACGAGAAAAACAACGGTTTCTATCTGGTCGTCGGGCAATTGAAGGCGTTTGAGAAAGTTCCGTGTCATTTCTGCACCGACAATGCTGTGATCTTTGTCGCGAACAGATTTTCCCACGTCGTGCATCATCAGCGCGAGATAGAGAAGCTCTTTTCTCGGGATTTCATTGTACACGCGTCTGAGGTGCTGCAAATCATGGGGTAAAGAAGGAGATCGCGCGAGGTGGTCGAGACGCTCTACAGAGACCAGGGTGTGTTCGTCTGCCGTGTATATGTGATAGCGATTGTATTGTACCAGGCATGTCAGGCTGCCGAATTCGGGTACGTAAGTGCCCAAAACGTCGAGTTCGTGCATGGTGCGAAGGGTGGTGCCAATGCTGACGGGTGCGCGGAAGAGGTCGAGAAAGATGCGACTGACGCGCTCAGAAGACCTGAAGGTGTCGTCGATGAGATGGATGTGGTCTTTTATTCCCTGTTTGGCCGCTTCATTGAGGGGAACACCGAATCGCTGTGAATTGTGGAAAAGGGAGAGGAGGCGATGGGGCGTGTTGTCAAAAAAATGGCGTCGCTTTTTGGGCAGGGCAATGTGCGTGTGGTGTAGCACGGAACCGTCATCGAGTTGACGGCGCGTGAGCAATCCCACAGCCCGACCGGTGGAAGATTGGCCTTTGAGGCGTTCACATATCAGGTCGCTGAGGTGTTTGATTGCACGCGCATGGGTGTAGTAGTCTCGCATAAAGTGTTCAACGCCCAGTTCATTGTCGCGGTCCCGGTAGCCCAAATTTTTGGCGATAATGAGTTGAAGGTCGTGCTCGAGTACGTCAAAGTATTTGCCCGTGTGAAAGTGCAATTCGTTGCGCGTGCGCAGCATGAAGTCAAAGGCTTTGACATAGATCTCGTAATTTCTGCGGGTGAGTATATGGCTTTCTTGCAAGTCTTCGGGCGCGCGAATACCGCGGCGTGCCATTAAGAACCAGCCGGCTGTGTGAATATCTCGCAATCCCCCAGGGCTTTCTTTGATATTGGGTTCGAGGAGTTGGGTTGAAAATTTGAATTTGCTGTGTCGTTGGATGCGTTCCTGAGTTTTTTTGTTGATAAAACCGCTCGCACGCCGACCGTAGAACCGCCGCGCAAGGGCGTCTTGCAGTTGGGTCTTCAGGGTGGGATCACCCACGAGATGGCGCGTTTCGAGCATTGCGGTCATGGAATCGGCGTCGTCTTGCGCTGCAGTGACGCAATCGGAAAGGGTGCGCGTACCGTATCCCACGTCAAATCGCAGATCCCACAGGGTGTGGAGAATCGCGCGCGTTATGGGGTCGCCTTCATGGACTTTTTTGCGAAAGAGAAATAACAGGTCGATATCCGAGTGGGGATTGAGCGCGCCCCGGCCATATCCCCCCTGTGCGATTACGGCAAATCCGGTTGGTTCTCCGTGTTCTTCAACTGCTTCGGCATACAGTGCCTCGATGAGTGTATCGACGCGCTGTGTGAGTGCTGCAACTATCGTGCTGCCCGATGCACCGTCCCGGTGTTGTGTATGAATAGTTTCCCAGGTGGTGTCGAGATAGGTTCGCAAGTACGGCAGGCGTTCGGTGGGCCAGGCGTCTGATGTTTTTTTTGCGTTGAGAAGATCGCGAGGGAGGGTATCACATATGGAGATTTGTTTATTCAATGGGTAGTCCTTTGGAAATGGCTGTGACGCCACCATCTGTGACCGTGAAACGCCGGAGGTCGTCTTCGCGGTTAATCCCGATTTGTGTACCGGGCGGAATGACGACGCCTTCATCGGCTATGACGCGGTGGAGTTGGGCATTGGCACCGATTTTGACGCCTTCCATGAGCACTGAATCGGTAACCTGTGCGCCGGAGTCTATGTGAACACCTGCAGAGATGACTGAGCGCTCGACCCGCGCATTGGCAATAACACATCCCTGGGCGACTACGAGAAGAGAACTGTTTTTCGGTCGAATGTGCAGGCGCGAAGGCGGATACGGATGTGCGTGTGTGCGGATGGGCCAGTTTGGATCATAAAGGTCAAATTCGGGGGTTTCAGAAACGAGGTCCATGTTGGCTTCCCAATATGCGTCGAGAAGGCCGATATCGCGCCAGTACACGGTCGAATTGCGATTGCCGTGCTTAAAGTTGTAGGCAAAAACGCGTCCCGAATCGACCATTGAGGGGATGATGTTTTGCCCAAAGTCGTGGGCTGTGTCGCGTTTGGCATCTTCAGAGAGCTGGCGCACGAGAACTTCTGTGCTGAAGATGTAGATGCCCATTGAAGCCAGGGCGAGATTGGGGTTGTGTGGTGTGGATTTGGGGTGGTCGGGTTTTTCTTCAAAGCCGACAATGCGAAATTCATCGTCGATTGCCATAACGCCCAATTCGGTGGCATTTTTGATGGGTACTTCAATGCAGGCTACTGTGAGATCGGCATTCGCGTTGTTGTGAAAGGCGAGCATCTTGCTGTAATCCATTTTGTACACGTGGTCGCCGCCCAGAATGAGGACGCGGTCGGGTCGCTCGCGTTCGAGGATGTCGATGTTTTGAAAAATGGCATCGGCTGTGCCGCGATACCAGTTGCCGGCAAGGCGGAATTGGGGCGGGACTTCAAAGATAAATTCGTCGAGTTCGGGATTGAAAATGGACCAACCGCGTTGCAAATGCCGGTCGAGAGATGTTGACATGTATTGCGTGAGAACATAGATGCGGCGCAAGTTGGAGTTGAGGCAGTTGGAAAGGGTAAAGTCAATGATGCGGTACATGCCGCCAAAAGGTACGGCGGGTTTGGCTTGATTGCGCGTGAGGGGATAAAGCCGCGATCCCTGGCCTCCGGCGAGGATCATGGTTAGCGTATTTTGCAGTTCATCGGGCATGTCAAACCTCTTCACCGGTCAGCACATCGCTTATGGCGGTTTTAAGTTCTGATAGGTCCGATGATTTGACTACATAAGCATTGGCCGACCAGGTGAGGTAGTTGTCTTTGTGATTGCTATAGGCGGTGTTTAGAATAACGGGTAGCTGGTTGTTTATGCCTAAAATGTGGTTGAGGGCTTCAATGCCGTCCATGCCGGGCATTCGAATGTCGAGTATTAAGAGGTCTGGCGGATTGTCTTTGATGCGCTCAATCGCGGTTTGCGCGTCGTGAACCACATCGACGCGATACCCTTCATCGGTGAGTTCTTGTTCGTAGAGCAGTGCCAGATTTTGGTCGTCGTCGGCAATGAGGATGTTTTTCATAATGGGTTCCTTGAGGAGGGATCGGGCAGATGGATGAAGATGGAGGTGCCAGAACCGCTGTGGCTTGCGAATGAGAGGGTTCCGCCGTGGCGTTCGATGATTTGTTTGCTGATGACCAATCCGAGACCTGTACCAGTGGTTTTGGTGGTGAAATAGGGCTTGAAAATTTCGTCCTGAATTTCAGCGGGAATCCCCGGTCCCGTATCCCGTATTTCAATTTCGATATGTGACTGGTTCTCTTTTTTTAGAATATGGACGTGCAATTTGCCGCCATCGGGCATAACTTGAAATGCGTTTTTGAAGATATTGATGAGTACCTGTTTAAACTGCGCGGGATCTACGGGTATTTCTGGCAGGTCAGATGGTGCGTTTTGTCGATAGGCGATGCCTCGATCCTCGAGACCCTCGCCAACCTGGTGATAGACATCGGTGATGAGGTCCGGGAGATTGACGGGTTCGCGTTTGAGCGCGCGCGGCCGCGTGTAATTGAGGATATCGGTCAGCAGTTCTTCCAGGCGCGTGACTTCCTGAGATATGATGCGCGATGCCGTGTCGATGCGATCGGGGATTGGGGCGCGCTGAAGCGCGCGCGCAAAGCCGCCAATTGTCGCCAGCGGATTGCGAATTTCGTGTGCAATGCGCGCAGACATTTCGCCGATTACGGCCAGGCGTTCCGATTGTACGAGTTCGCCTTGAAGTTCTCGCGTTTCCTGAAAGAGATGCGCGTTGTGTATGACCCATGCCAGTTGATCGGTCAAGACCATGAGCGATTGTACATCGGTCCAATTAAAGCCATTTTTTTTGCGACTGAGCACATCGAGTGCGCCCAATACGCGGTCTGCTGTTTTGATTGGCACACAGAGTTCTGAGCGCGTGTTTTTTTCTTGTGGAAAAGCAATGATGCGCCTGGGGTCATTGGCCACGTCATTGGCCATGATGGGATTGCCAGATGCGACGACGTGGCCTACGATGCCTTCGCCCACATTTTGGCGATACCCTTCGGGGAAGTGCTTTTCGTAAACACCGGCCCTGGCTTTCATGATCATCTGGTTAGAATGTGTTTCGACAAAATAAAGTGAGACATGCTGGTAATTGAAACTCTGTTGCACTTCGTGTACAATGCGTCTGAAAATTTCAGATGGGTCGAGGGTTGATAGAGCCATTTGTGCAATGCGATTGTTGGTGGTCAGGTGCGCGGCGCGCTGTTTTTCCACTGCGAGGAGACGGGCGATTTCGACATTGCGCTGGCGCAGATTTTGAGATTGTCTTTGCGCGAGGTTTCGATAACGCATTTCGTGGTAGTACGCCGATATACGCAGCAAAATTTCGTCAAATATGGCTTCGGCATTGTGCGTGGAATTTTTCAGGTGTTTCAGGACGGTTTTTTTTAGCGCAATGAGCAATCGACAGGCCGCATCAGGGGTAAAAGCATTGATTTCGCCTGAAAAGATGCGCTGGCGGAGCAGTTGATAATCCTGTTTGGTGGTGATCTGTGTGACTATTAGATCAAAGAATTCTTCGAGCACATCGTCGGGGGTGTGACCGTCAAAATCTTCGCGCAGTTGCAAGACAGATGTGTTGCGGACGCGTTTTTGCCATTCAGATAGCAGGCTTGCGCGTTGGGTGGCGAGTACGTGATGCAGGTTGTGTTTTGTGTTTTTCATTGAGATAAAAGGAGGGTTGTTAACCTATAACCGTTAATAATATCACGCCAAATGTATAAGTGTCAAGATATTTGGGCTTGCGCTTTGGATAGAAATATGGAAAATTAACGTTAAATGGCTTTTATGTATCGGGAGAACGCGCATGGACATGGCTATGGATTATAGTGCCTCAATTCTGGAGGGGCTGGGAGAGGGTATCGTGGCTTTTGATCAAACACATCGGGCCGTGATGGCCAATGCGTATTTGACTGCATTGATGGGGTGGGACAAACAGGCCGTTTGTGGTGCATCGCCAGAGATGCTATTTGCCCAACGCCCCGAGTTGTTGCGGATTTTGAACGAGGGTATGAAGAAAAAAGTACTGGTGTCAGATACGGATCTGGTACACCACAATGCCGATGGTGGATTGCAACATTTGCGCGTGAGTACGTCGTTTTTAGATGCAGATACGCGGTCTGGGCTGGTGCTGGCGGTGCGCGATGTGTCTGAGATAAAGCGGATGGAGTGGGAGATCTTTCAGGTTGAAAAGATGACGGCATTGGGGCGTTTGGCCGCTTCTGTTGCCCATGAGGTGCGCAATCCACTGGGGGCGATTGATATTCAATTGCAGTTGTTGGAAGAAGATCTCGGCGAGTTGGCGAGTGCCTTAAAAGAGCGTCTTGTGGGGCGACTCAATATTGCGCAGACAGAGATGAAACGGCTCGACCGCCTTGTGTATAATTTTTTGCGTTTTTCGCGTACGCCCAAACTTCATTTGCGGCAAGTGTTTCTCAACGATGTGGTTCGCCGTGTTTTTGAGCTGGTCTCGCCCGAAGCACGCGAGCGCGAGGTTGTGTTGTGTCTGGAACTTTCCGACGATTTGCCAGCGATCAATGGAGATGAAGATCAACTCGGTCAAGCTGTGCTCAATATTGTGGTGAATGCCTTTCAGTCTATGGCCGCTGGTGGGGATTTGGTTGCCCAAACACAAACCGAGTCGGGGCAGGTGTGTTTGATGCTTACAGATACGGGATGCGGGATTCCAGAAGAAGAAGTGGATCGCATTTTCGAGTTTTATTATACGACGAAAGATGAAGGTACCGGGTTGGGGCTGTCTATTGCCCAGCGCATTATTTATCAGCATGGAGGGCATATTGACGTCGAGAGCCTTCCCGAACGGGGTACGACCTTCCGGGTGTATTTGCCCGTGCCTGAGAGGTAACTTATGGATGCGAATGAGATTCGGATTTTGATTGCAGATGATGAGTACTATATCTGCGAAGGTCTGCGGGAGGCGATGACCAAAGACGGTTATCGGGTTGATGTGGCTTATGATGGGAATCAGGCAAAGACGCTTATGGAAGCCCATGAGTACGATGCCGCGATTTTTGATCTCAAGATGCCGGGTCAGGATGGTCTGGCACTTTTGAGGTGGGTGAGCGGTTCAAATCGCGAAATTGGCGTTATTGTGATTACGGCTTATGGAGAGGTGGAGACGGCTGTTGAAGCCATGCGACGAGGGGCTTATGATTATTTGACCAAGCCGGTAGATCTGAAGCGATTGCGCCTGTCCTTAGAGCGTTTGCTCGATCACCAGGCACTGGTGGCGGAGAACCGCGTATTGCGGGCGCGTCTGGATTCCAATGGGGAAAATGGGGAGATTGTGCATCGAAGTGCTGCGATGGAACACGTTTGTGATACTGTAGCGCAGGCGGCAATGACCGATGTGCCGGTTTTGATTACCGGGGAAACGGGGACGGGAAAAGAACTCGTGGCGCGTGCGATTCATCAGGCGAGTGCGCGGCGGAATGCGCCCCTATTGGCGATGAATTGTGGGGCGTTTGCCGAGACGTTATTTGGCAGTGAGTTGTTCGGTTATGTAAAAGGGGCGTTTACAGGGGCGACAGCGGATAAGGCGGGGTTTTTTGCCGCGGCGGAAGGCGGGACGCTATTTTTTGATGAGGTGGGTGAAATCCCTTTGCCCAATCAAGTCGATTTGCTTCGGGTATTAGAAGAAAGGGCCTATCGACCGGTGGGCAGTACCAAAGCGGTGGCCGCAGATGTGCGAACCATTTTTGTCACCAATCGCGATCTCGAGCGAGAAGTGGCAGAAGGACGGTTTAGAGAAGATTTGTATTATCGCATCAATGTGGTGTCCATTCGCCTGCCACCGCTTCGCGAGCGCGTCGAAGATATTCCGCTTTTGATCGATGTGTTTTTTGACAATCTGTGTGCGTTGCACCACAAAGCGCGGATGGAATTAACGCCGGATGCGATGGATAGGGTTCTGGCTTATTTCTGGCCCGGCAATGTGCGCGAGTTGAAAAATGCGATTGAGCGCATTGTGGTAACTTGTGCAGATCAAAAGGTCGATGTCGATCATTTGCCTTCTCGGATACGCGATGCCCAGAATGCGACGGATACTATAACGGTCGAACTCGGTTCTTCGCTTGAAGATGTAGAGCGCGCGCTGATCGAAAAAACACTTGCACATGTGACGGCAAATCGCAAAAAGGCCGCAGCTTTGCTGGGAATCAGTGTTCGCGCATTGCAATACAAGATCAAGGCGTATAATCTGCGCTAATTTCCCAAAGCGCAATTTTTGCATTTTAGTTATAAAAGCGATGCAATTTTTGCATGCTAAGTGAGATGAAAAAGAGTATGCAGATCGGATTTTCTGATTTTTATTCAATATAAACAGTAAGTTATGTATGTAGGGGATTTTTTGGCACGGATATTGCTGTTATATTAGAGTGCGTTTATCGCGGATTTTTGATGTTGAAGATTAACCTTATGTTTTTATTGATGTTAATGTGTTGTTTTCCTTTTTTTATAAATGTCTTATAGTTTGAAGGTGCAAATTTTGCATTTTTGTCGAGTGTGGGGATCTGGTGACTCAAACAACTATTTTACCTGAAGAAGACGTTTTTCATTTTGATGTTTCGCTTCTTGTACCCGATTTGCAATCCCAGGATCGCATGGGAGCTATTAAAGAACTGGTTGATCGGCTCTATGGGCGCAGGAAGGTGGTCGATAGTCTGAAGTTTTTGCAAACTATTCTGGATCGAGAAGATCAGATGAGTACTGTTTTGGGCCGAGGTGTTGCATTGCCCCACGCGCGATGCCGCTCGGTTGCTCAGCCCGGTGTGGCGTTGGGCATTTCCCAGACGGGTATTGCTTTTCCCCCAGATGCAGAACCCGTTCATGTGATATGCATGGTTGCAGTACCCGATGCGGCTCCTGTGCCTTATCTGTCGGTTTTGAGCAATTTGGCACTGTTGTTTAAAAATTCAGATGTGCGAGCGGGTTTGATGGCCTGCGACACATCGATGAGTATGTATCAATTTATGACGGAACACCTCGCGCAAATGCGCAAGGTGCCGGCTCCCTATTCTGTTTTATAGTATATATATCAGCTCCCCATCCTTTTACAGGAGGTTCCCCTTGCCTGGAATTATGATTCAAGATAGTGAGTCTCTGGATTTGTATCTGCGAGACATTGCCACGTCTGAACCCCTTTCGAGTGCGGAAGAGATTGAACTGGCAAAAAAGATTCATAAAGGTTGCCAGAGATCCAGAGATAAACTGGTTTCCGCCAATCTCCGTTTTGTGGTGAGTGTGGCGCGCGAATATCAAAATCACGGGGTGCCTCTGGCCGATTTGATCAGCGCGGGCAATATGGGCCTGATGACGGCTGCCGAGCGCTTTGATGGCACGCGGGGCTTTAAGTTTATTTCCTATGCTGTCTGGTGGATCCGTCAGGCAATTCACCAGAGTCTGGCACAGGATTCGCGGGTTGTGCGGTTGCCTATTAACCGTATTGATTTGTTGCACAATATTTCAAAGGTTTCGCGCGAACTGAGGCAATCAAGCGAGACCGAACCCGAGCCCGAGACTGTGGCAAAAGAACTCGGCGTGTCGGTGGAGATGGTTCAGGATACGTTGATGCGTGCGCGCGATGTCTGGTCTCTGGATGCGTCTTTTCGCGAGGAGGATGACCACAGTTTGCTGCATGTGTTGCCAGACAAGACGCAAAAGGCACCCGATGAGGAAGTTGTAGAAGATTCGGTGCGCGAACAGGTAAAAGATGTGCTCACATCTCTGGATGACCGCGAGACCGAGGTTTTGCGCCTGTATTTTGGGCTGGGCGGTGAAGAGCCGCTTACGCTTGAAGAGATTGGTGTTCGGTTCAATTTGACCCGAGAGCGCGTTCGGCAAATTAAGGAGAAAGCACTTCGCAGATTGCGCCATCCGCGTCGTCGCTCGCGGCTTGAGCCGTTGCTGGAAGTGACTTAAATTCGGTGAGACGAAAGACGCGAGAAGTAAGACTTAAATGCAGTAAAGGCCCCTGAAAATTAATTCAGGGGCCTTTTGCTTTGTGCGTTCGGTGCTACTTGAGGTAGAGCAGGCGTTGCGTCTGCAACCCGCCGGGATAGCTCAGGCGTGCGATATAGATCCCCGTTGACAGCGAGACGCCTTGCTGGTTGAGGACATCCCACCGAATCTGGTAGGTGCCTGCGGCCTGGGACTTATCCACCAGCGTGCGTACCGGCTGACCCAGCACATTGTAGATCACCAACTGCACCGGACCAGGGCTGGACAGGTGGTAGGTTATCAGGGTGGCGCTGTTGAAAGGGTTGGGAAAGTTGGGCGCCAGACCGCTAATTGTGGCCTCTGTATCGGCTGTGAGCACGGGTTTGGATGCGGTTAGTGGTCCGACTCGTACGACCTTCATACCGCCGCCCAGGGTCAGTTCCAATACCTGGCGTTGATTGTGATTGAGGGGAATGGAGTGCCACTGGCCGACGATTTCGCCACTGGCGTTGCTGGCGCGGGCTGTATAGTAACCACTGACCCCGTCCGCGCTGGAGATGGTGAGGGACAAATAGCCATTGGCATCGGTGACGGCACTATAGGCGTAGTCGGCTGGCTGGCCGGCGATGGATCGAGAAAATTCGACGGTCAACCCCTCGACGGCGTCGCCCAGGACTGTGGCCGCCACTTGCGTAAAGGGACCGTCCGGGACAACATCGGGTGCGCGACCATAGAAGCCCGATCCAACGATGAAGTCAGCCGGGACTGTGCTTCCGTCTGCCCTCCGGATTTCAGCGGCGAACTCGCGTGCGTATCCCACCTTGGGGATGTCGGCTCTGTCTGTGTCGTCGGTGGGATCGTCGAAATAATACTCCACGAAGCCGCCTTCCGGGTTACCGGTCGCCGCTTCGATGACCTGAGGCAGAATGAACTCTCCGGTCACAGCGTCAGTAACGGTCGGTATCAGAGGTCGCAGCTCATATCTGTCTGGGAACACTGCGTGAAACGTGATGACGTTGCTGACAATATCCAGAATGTAGAGATACACGGAACCGTGTCTCCAGGGTCCGTTCTCATCCCGCAAGGCGATCCTGGCTCTCGAGGCAGCGGCTGCATCGCCGGTCCTCAGGATTTCAAGAAAGTAATTTCCTGCTTCTGTGACGAAGGCCTTCAGGGTTTCCCGATCTACCACGTCCCCGGCGGTAATGGTCGGGTCGCCGTAATCGATGACTTCTTCGACCAGGTGAGATTCGTTGATATCGAATCCCGCGAGCAGCAGAATGGGAGTTCCTAAATTGGGCGAGACATAGATGGCGGCGTGGCCGGAGGCACCTGGTATTCCTGGGCTTAGACCTGGAATAGGGTTGGTCGCGTCGAATGCGCCATCCGGTTCCTGCGACAATGTGCCCAGGACGGCGGCGAAAGCCTGGGCGGCAATAGCAGGATCGGGAGAAGCCAGATTCGCCAGATCGGTTGGGGATACGCCCAGCGCAGAAAGGATCGCGCCATAAATCACAGGATTGAGTAGCCCGCCCGACAATGCCATGTTCTTCGCGTGAATGTACACTCTACCGTCGAGGGTCAAGCTCACGATGTACGTGGAACCGGAACGCCAAATCCCATCCTCCTGCCTTATGATACACCCGATATACAGCCCTTGTTCCACGGTCGCGGCCCCCTGAGCATATTCTCTGGATCGCTCTCTCACGGCCAGCGCGAAGTCCATCAGGGTAGCGTTGCCGTCTTCCACCTGTTGCGCCGTCACACTCGGGGCCGCAGGAGGCGTCACGCCGGGAGGAAGTGGACAATCTGCCAGGGCGGGATGCGTATTGGAAAAGACGCCGGTCAGCACGAGTAGTCCGACAACGGGAATCATGTTATGTGGGTAATGTTCGAGTTTCATCGCGATGGTCCTCCCTCTTGAAATGGGTGGTGAAGGAATAAGCGCAGGAAGAATAATATGAAGATGCCCTAGTAAGCAAATAAATTTTTTTATGCATAGATCCAAATTGCTTTTTTTGGGCTTGACAGCACGCAAATCGAAAAATATACTGTAGTTGTTCATTTTTCGGATGATAATTTGCAAGGAGATCGAAATGAAACGCCTGATGATATGTCTTCTTTCCGCGTTCGCGCTGCAGGGCTGTAGTGATCGTTTGTCAGATATGCAAACACAACTATCAGGTACCTGGGTCTTGCAAACTCGCCAATTGCAAGATGGGACTGTGTTGCGTGCCCCGCATATAAAAGGGTCGCTTTTTTGGGAGCCAATCAGTTCTCGAAAAGCACATATTACGCTCAATCTTCTCGAAGACTTAAAAGACGGTACGCCCCGGCGGTTTAATTATGCTGGCAGTACGTATGAGATTTCTACATCGGCGATTACGCGAGCCAGGCATGTGCTGGTTCGCCAGGGATATCGGTCTTCTGCCGAATCACCGATGTCGATCTATCCCAAAGGCAAAAGTGTGAAGGGCAAAATTACGGTTGAGGGCGATAAAATTGAGATTGCACACGATGAGCAGCAGTGGGTTTTTGAAGGCAATACGATGACGGCATCTTATGAGGGGGCCTGGGTTGATACATGGATGCGGGTTCAGTAGGGTGTTGTAAGAAAGACGAGGCGTATAAAAGAAGGCCCCTGAAAGAAAAATTCAGGGGCCTTTTGCTTTGTGCGTTCGGCACTACTTGAGGTAGAGCAGACGTTGCGTCTGCATCCCACCGGGATAGCTCAGGCGTGCAATATAGATCCCCGTTGATAGCGAGACGCCTTGCTGGTCGAGGACATCCCACCGTATCTGGTAGGAGCCTGCGGCCTGAGACTCATTTACCAGCGTGCGTACCGGTTGACCCAGCACATTGTAGATCACCAACTGCACCGGACCGGGGCTGGACAGGTGGTAGGTTATCAGGGTGGCGCTGTTGAAGGGGTTGGGGAAGTTGGGCGCCAGACCGCTGACCTCTGTCTCGGCTGCGAGCACGGGCTTGGATGCGGCGAGTGGTCCGACTCTTACGATCTTCATACCGCCACCCAGCGTCAGTTCCAGGACCTGGCGTTGATTGTGATTGAGGGGAATGGAGTGCCATTGGCCAACGATTTCGCCATCGGCGTTGCTGGCGCGGGCTGTATAGTAACCACTTACCCCATCTGCGCTGGAGATGGTGAGGGACAAATAGCCATTGGCATCGGTGACGGCGTTATAGGCGTAGTTGGGCTGTTGGCCGGCGATGGATCGCGCAAACGCGACGGTCAATCCCTCAACGGCGTCGCCCATAACTGTGGCCTCCACTTGTGTAAGGGGACCGTCCGGGACAATGTCGGGTGCGCGACCATAAAAACCCGATCCGACGATGATGTTGAGTGGGACTACGCGTCCGTCAGCTATCTGGATCGAACCTTTGAACTCGCGTGCGTATCCCACCTTGGGGATGTCGGCGCTGTCTGTATCGTCAGTGGGATCGTCGTAGAAATACTCTACGAAGCCGCCTTCCGGACTACTCTTCGCTGCTTCGATGACCTGCGGCAGAATGAGCTCTCCGGTAACGCCGTCTCGGGCAATCCCTACGAGAGGTCGTAGCTCAAATCTGTTCGGGAATGCTGCGTGAATCCGGACGACGTTGCTGATGCGATCCAGGATATAGATGTACACGTTACCGTGCCTCCAGGGTCCGTTCGGATCTCGCAAGGCGATTTTGGCTTTCGACAAAGCGGTTAAATCACCGGTCTTCTGGATTTCGAGAAACCACTCCCCTGCTTGCGTGACGAAGGACTTCAGGGTTTCTCGATCTACCACATCTCTGGCGGTAATGGTTGGGTCGCCGTAATCGATTTCTTCTTCAACTACGTGAGTTTCATTGAGATCGAATCCGGCAAGCATCACCATCGTCCCTAAATTGGCCGACAAATATACGGTGGCATATCCGGAGGCACCCGGTATGCCAGGTCGCAGGCCTGGTATAGGGGTGGTCGCATCGAATGCGGCATCCGGTTCTTGCGAAAGTGTCTGCAGGACAGCGGCGAAAGCCTGGGCGGCGACAGCAGGATCGGGAGAAGTTAGGTCGGCCAGAACGGTTAAGGGTACTCCCAACGCAGAAAGGATCGCTCCATAAATCACGGGGTTGAGTAGCCTGCCCGATAATGCCATGTCCTTTGTGTGAATGAACACCCTGCCGTTGGGCGTCAGTTGTATGGTGTAGGTGGAACCAGAATGCCAATGGCTCCCATCTTGCCTGATGAGACATCCGAAGTAGAACAATTGTTCTGGCGTCGTTGCTCTCCGGCTGGATTGATCTCTCAGTGCCAGCGCGAAATCCTTCAAGCTGGCACTGCCGTCTTCCACCTGTTGCGCCGTTACAGCCGGGGCCGCAGGAGGCGTCACGCCGGGAGGAAGTGGGCAAGGTTCATCCGTCTGCGCCAGGGGGGGAGGCGCATTGAAAAAGACGCCGGCCAGTACGATCAGTCCGACAACGGGAATCATGTATTCCGAATTGAGCAATGTTCGAGGTTTCATCACGATGGTCCTCCCTTAAGGAATGGTTGGTAAGGAATAAGCGTAGGAAGAATAACATGAAGATGTCCTGATAAGCAAATAAATTTTTCTGTCGTAAATTCCATTGCTTTTAATATTGGCGAAACACTTATGAAACCTGCTGGAAATATAATAAGCGTAAGTTTGACTATTATTTCGGTGCTGTTTCAGAGTAAGCGGGCGACCACAGGGGGTCGCCCCTACAAATCGCAATATTACCGTAGGGGACGGCCCCTGTGCCGTCCCGGCTCTTGTCACATAAGATATGGGTCATGACTATGAATGATGGAAGCCGCGAATACGTGCTGAATGCCGCGTCAGAACACGGGGTCAAATTTATCAGGCTCTGGTTTACGGATATTTTGGGATTTCTAAAGAGTGTCGCCATTCCGGTTGAGCAACTCGATGGTGCTCTGACCGAGGGGATCGGTTTTGATGGGTCGTCCGTAGAGGGTTTTGCGCGCATTGACGAGAGCGATATGATCGCTATGCCCGATCCCAACACGTTTCAGGTGCTGCCTTTTCGCCCGCAAGAAGGCGGCACAGTTGCGCGTATGTTTTGCGATATTCTCCAGCCGGGGGGCAAGCCATATCGGGGAGACCCGCGCTGGGTGCTGAAAAAGAATTTGAGACGCGCAGGCGATATGGGTTTTGCGTTTTACGTGAGTCCAGAGATGGAGTTTTTCTATTTTGAGAAACCCGAGGTTCCTCTCAAGGGTTTAGATGAGGGTGGGTATTTTGATCAGACGTCTCTGGATGTGGCGAGTGATTTGCGCCGGGATACGGTGTTGACGCTGGAGAAGATGGGGATTGAGGTGGCGTCCAGCCATCACGAGGATGCGCCCAGCCAGCACGAGATCGATTTGCTTTATACCGATGCGCTGACGATGGCGGACAATGCGATGACCTATCGTTTGGTCGTGAAGGAGATTGCCGTGAAGCACGGCGTTTGGGCGACGTTTATGCCCAAGCCCCTTTTTGGTGTCAATGGCAATGGTATGCATACGAATATGTCGCTGTTTAAGGGGGAGGCTAACGCGTTTTACGATGCTGAAGGCGAATACCATCTGTCGGATACGGCGCGGTATTTTATCGCGGGCTTGCTCAAACATGCGTGTGAGATAACGCTGGTGACCAATCAGTGGGTCAATTCGTATAAGCGGTTGGTACCGGGTTACGAAGCCCCTTTGTACACGACGTGGTCGGTGGTCAATCGATCGGATCTGGTGCGCGTGCCGGCCTATTCTCTGGATAAGGAGAGTACGACGCGCATCGAATACCGGTCGCCCGATCCGGCCTGCAATCCCTATCTGGCGTTTGCGATTATGCTATCTGCGGGCTTAGAGGGTATTGAAAAACAGTATGAAGTGCCGCCGCCTATGGAAAAAAATGTCGCTGAGATGTCCAGTGTGGAACGGGAGGAAGCGGGTATTAAGACTCTGCCTCTGGATCTGTCGCAGGCTATTGATCTGGCCGAGGGTAGCGATTTGCTTCGCAATGCCCTGGGCGGTCATATTTTTGAGAAGTTTATTGCGAATAAGAAGATCGAATGGGCCAATTACAGGGCGCAGGTGACGGGTTATGAATTGGATCAACATCTCAAAATTTTGTGAGGTAAAGGGATGCCAAAAAAACGCCGACCATGTCCCCGCGGTTTATACGACGGGTGCCCGATTCCGCGGGAATTGTGTAGCGAAGATTACGCGCGCACAGGCCAGTGGCATTGTTTGAAGTTTTTGCGCGAGTTTGAGTGGTTTGTTTTTGGGACTTCTGGGGAAGATGCCGCGCCAGAGGCTCTTAGAACGGGAGAAGAAATTGTATCGCTGGAGGATTTGATGCGGGTGCTGGAGGGAATGGACGATGAGTGATGGTTCAAAGCGTTTTTTGAGAGCGTGTCGTCGCGAATGTGTGGATGCGACGCCTGTCTGGTTTATGCGTCAGGCCGGGCGGTATATGAAGGCTTACTGGACGTATCGCGATCGCTATAGTTTTCTCGATATGGTGAAGACGCCCGAGATTTCTACGGCGATTACGATGCAGCCCGTGAATGCATATCCTGTGGATGCTGCGATTATTTTTCAGGATTTGCTGCCGATTCTCGAAGCGATGGGTTTGGATCTGGATTATGTAAAGGGCGAAGGTCCGGTTATTCACAATCCGATTCGCACAGTGGCAGATATCGATGCGTTGATTGTGAGACCGGCCGAAGAGGCGATGCCTTATGCGGGTGCAGCGATTCGGATGGCTACGGCAGAACTCGATGGTCGCATTCCGTTGATCGGTTTTGCAGGAGCGCCTTTTACGCTGGTTTGTTATGCGGTGGAGGGCGGTTCGTCGCGCAATTACGAGATTGCCAAGGGGTTGATGTACGGCGAGCCAGCGCAGTGGCATCGTTTGATGGATATGATGGCGATGGCGATTGGCGATTATCTCATCGCTCAGGCACGGGCAGGGGCGAGGGTGTTACAGGTGTTTGATAGCTGGGTCGGTGCGTTGAGTCCGGCAGATTATCGCGAGTACGTGTTGCCGCATTCGCAGAAGGCGATTGCGATTGCGAAAGAAGAAGTGGATGTGCCGCTTATTCATTTTGGTACGGGTACGGCGGGTATTCTCGAGTTGTTGAAAGAGGCGGGGGGCGATGTTATTGGCGTTGATTGGCGCATTGATATAGATGTGGCTTGGCGTCGTTTGGGCGATGATGTGGGCGTGCAGGGCAATTTGGATCCCGTGGTGTTGTTCGCGCCCTTTGAGGAGATAGAGCGGCAGACGAGGCGGATATTGGATTCGGTGAGGGGAAAGCCGGGGCATATTTTTAATTTGGGGCATGGCATTTTACAGCGCACACCGGTGGAGAATGTGCGGAGATTGGTTGATTTTGTGCATGAATATACGGCGCGATAAAAAAATAATAGGTGTGCTTTTGATGGCTTATGGCAGTCCCGATTCGCTGGACGATATGGCGGCTTATTTGAGCGATATTCGGGGTGGCAGGCCGATGTCGCCAGAGTTTGTGGCGGAGTTTCGCAGTCGCTACGCGCAGATCGGTGGCAGGTCGCCGCTGAATGAACGCACGTTTGAGCAGGCAGAGCATGTTGAGGCGGTGTTGAAGAAGCGCGGGCGGGATGTGAAGGCATATACGGGGATGCGTCATTGGAAACCGCGGATTGAAGAGGCGGTGGCGAAGATGCAGGGGGATGGTGTTGAAAAGGCCGTGGGTATTGTGATGGCGCCGCATTATTCTCGGATGAGTATTGGACTTTATCAGCAGAAGGTGGAGGATGCACAAAGAGAAGTGGGGAGTGCGATTGATTTTGCCTATGTCAATTCGTGGTGCGATCAGCCCCGGTTGATTGAGGCGCAGGCGGCAAAGGTACGGGCGGGGTTGGAGAAATTTTCGGAGGATGCGAGGCGGAAGGCAAAGGTGGTTTTTTCGGCGCATAGTTTGCCGTCCCGATTGCTGAAGATGGGCGATCCCTATGACGATGAATTAAAGCGCAATGCACAGGCGATTGTGGATCAATTGGGTCCGGTGGATTGGATGTTTTCATATCAGAGTGCGGCACATACGGGCGAACCCTGGTTGGGTCCGCAGATTGAAGATGTGATTCCGGCACTGGCCGATGGGAATTACCGCGATGTTCTGGTTGCGCCTATTGGTTTTGTGTGCGATCACGTTGAGGTGCTTTACGATATTGATATCGGTTGCCAGGAGATTGCACGACAACGCGGGATTCGCCTTGAACGCACAGAGATGATGAATAGCGATCCCGTGTTTATCGAGGCCGTTGCAGATGCGGTGGAAGAGGTGATTTGAGGAGATCGGGACGGCACATGGGCCGTCCCCTACGGTGATATTTTTAATCCGGTTTGTAGGGGCGACCCCCTGTGGTCGCCCGGTGTAACGATATGCATATAACTATTATTGGCGGTGGCATAGCGGGTCTTGCGACCGCTTTTTATTTGGAAAAAAGAGCGAGAGAACTGGGGCGCGAAGTCCAGTATTCCTTGCTGGAGCGCAGTGACCGGTGGGGCGGGATGATCGCGACGGAGTCGGTGGATGGTTTTTTGATTGAGGGCGGTCCGGATTTGCTGCTGACGCAGAAACCCGCTGGGATTCAGTTGTGTAAGGATCTGGGGTTGTCGGATCGGCTGATTTCGACGAATAATGATCGGCAGCGGACATTTTTGGTGCGGGATGGGAAGCTCACCGCTTTTCCGGAGGATTTTTCACTGGTGCCTGCGAGATTTTGGCCTCTGGTGACTTCGCCTCTGTATTCGTTTTGGGGAAAGGTGCGGATGGGGCTGGAGTTGTTTGTTCCTCGGCGGAGAGATGAGGCCGATGAGAGTCTGGCGAGTTTTATTCGGCGGCGTTTGGGCAGGGAGGCTGTGAGTATTGGCGGGGCGATGCTGGCGGGTATCCACAGTGCAGATGCAGAGCGTTTGAGTATGCGGTGTGCGTTTCCGATGTATGTGGCGATGGAGCAGCGCTATGGGAGTTTGATTAAGGGGGTGCGGGCGATGAGGAAGACGCGCGCTTCTACGGGGACTGCGATGTTTCAGACGCTGGTCGGCGGGATGGGTGAGTTGGTCGATGCTCTGGTCGTGCGTCTGGATGGGGATTTGCGCCGGGGTGTTGCGGTTAGATCTGTGCGAAAGATGGATGCTGGATTTGAGGTTGTCGCTGGCGATGAGGTGATTGTGACAGATGTTGTGGTGATGGCGACGCCGGCTTATGTGACGGCTGATCTGGTGGCGGATTTTGCGCCGGATTTGAGTCTTTTGTTGCGCGATATTCGCTATGTTTCAACGGCGACGGTTTCGCTGGCGTATCGGAAGAGAGATGTTGAGGATCAACACGATTTTGAGGGGTTTGGTTTTTTGTCGCCGAAACACCAGGGACGGCGGATTACGGCGTGTACATGGGTTTCGACAAAGCTGAATTTTCGCGCGCCGGACGATGGGGTTCTGGTGCGTACATTTGTGGGGGGAACAGGGCAGGAAGATCTGGTGGGTCTGGATGATGAGGCACTGATTGCACAGTCGCGCGAGGAATTGGAAGATTTGATGGGGTTGACGGCTGATCCTTTGTTTGCACGCGTTTTTCGCTGGAGAAAAGGACGGCCCCAGTTCGATGTGGGGCATCTGGATCGCGTGGCTGAAATGGAGCATCTGGCCGCGCAGGTGGATGGGTTGTTTTTGACGGGGAGTGCGTATCGCGGGTCGGCGATTCCCGATTGTATTGTGCAGGCTGTGGATACAGTGGATCGGATTTTAGGGGAAGTGTGAAGTGTGAACAACTGTAGGGGCGAGGCATGCCTCGCCCGTCATCGCGGCCCCTGCTTAAATCATACAGAGCCTGCCCCGTAGTGCTTTCATACGGGGGGCAGGCATGGTGTAAGCCGCGATATAGGAGGTTTAATTTTTTTGAAAATATTGACAACACTCATCGCCCGCTGGCGGGTGCAGGCTTATCTGGATTTTATCAGATAGCCCGTAAAACCCATCGGCTCCCTGCTTTCGCAGGGACATGCTTATGGGGTAGTGCTTTAGCGTTGGGGCACAATCATCAAGGGATTGTGGGCGGTGAGTCATTGTGATTCGTCCGATATTTCCACGAAAAATGGGTTGACAAAATACACTCATAAGTATATATTTTTATTATGTTTAAATCCTTCAGATACAGATTGCGCCCGACGAAAAAACAGGAGAAAATCCTGACGGCGCATAGCGAAGAATGTCGCTTGCTGTACAACCAGCTTCTTTGTGTGAGAGTACAAGCCTGGGAGCAAAAGCATCAGTCTTTGTCCTGCTATGACCAGATAAAAACCATTCCATTGATGAAGAAACAACGACCTGAATTTACGCAAGTGTATAGTCAGGTCTTGCAACAGGTTGCGGTACGGGTTGATCTTGCATTCAAGGCGTTCTTTCGTCGTGTCAAAGAGCGGGTAAAGACGGGTGAGAAAGCTGGCTTTCCCAGATACAAAGGTCAGAATCGCTATGATTCTATCACCTATCCTCAGTTTTCCAATGGTTGCCGATTGGACGATAAGGGCTTGCGATTAGGCAAAATAGGCTGTATTCGGATTGTGCAGCACAGACCCCTTGAGGGTATGCCTAAGTCTTGCACGCTCAGGCGCACAGCAACTGGCAAGTGGTTTGTTACTATCTCTTGTGATATAGGCGACGCGCCTGAAAAAACAGACGCTGGCCCCGCCGTTGGCATTGACGTGGGACTTGATAATTTTGCTATGTTTTCTGATAGAGAAAAGATCGCTAATCCTCGCTTTTTTCGGCAAGAGGAAAAGGCGCTTGCCAAAGCACAGCGCAAGTGGGACAAAGTAAAAAAAGCGTCGCCAAAGAAACGAGAGAAAGCACGTAAGACTGTTGCCAGAGTGCACGAGCGTATCCGTAATAGACGACACAATTTTGTGCATCAAGAAGCTCGAAAAGTCGTCAATAAGTATGGCTTTGTTGCAACAGAAAAGTTAGACGCCAAAAAGATGCAAAAGAATCGTCGCTTGTCAAAAAGCATCTCAGACGCAGCGTGGTTCCTGTTTCGGCATTGTCTCGAATACAAAGCGGAAGAAGCTGGTATTGGATTCAAGCCTGTTGATCCTGAATACACCTCACAAGATTGCTCTTCTTGTGGACATAGACAGAAGAAAGCACTCTCTGATCGTGTGCATCATTGCAAAAAGTGTGGCTATACCACAGACAGAGACCACAATGCTGCGCTAAACATATTGACTTTGGGATTACAAAGTCAGGTGGTTTGACCGCCAAGAAGCCCAACTGCTTTAGCGTTGGGAGTAATCACGTGGATGACGCGGGATTTTCGGTTTTTTCTCATTAATATTATTTCAGATATCATTCTCAATCTCGCGGGTGTTACAGCGGTTTTTCTTCTGGCTGAGCGGTTTGAAGGTATTGGCCTGTGGTCGCGCGATCAGATTATTTTTATGCTGGGTTATGCCGCGCTTGTTCGCGGTTTTTTAGATATGGGGTTTAGCTATAATGTTCTCCATATCAGCCGCCGCATTGGGCGCGGTAGTGCAGAATGAGCACGGGAATAGACTTGCTAAAATATCGCTCTTCGTATCAGGCGACTTGTTCCTCGTGGAGGCCTTTTACTCTTTTGCCAAAACGTTCACAAAAAAAACGCACACATTCGGGAGCAAGATCAATGGCTTGTTCGTCATATTCACCTGTTTCGGGATTGGGCCAAATCAAAGCATAGTCGCCAATCACCTTATGAAATCGCTCTTTATTGCGTAGCAACTCAAAAACGCCTCCTGGATTTTCTTCAACAAAGAGTGGATAAAAATCCAGATCATAAATGGAAACATCGATGTCTTCTTCAAACCAGAGGCGCAAGACGTAAGCGGTTAGATATTCGGCTTTGAGTAGCCCTTTTTCTTTATTATCTATCCACAGAGTTTCGTCGTCTGCTGCGGTTTGCCATTCTTTCCATTTCATCATATTATCCCAGCTTCCTTGTTTGAAAGGATGAGATACTGGTGGCATCAGTAAAAAATAGGGTATTTGTTAATAAAAACAAGGGACTAATTGACAGATTTGACGATTTCAATCTTGACTCTGGCAACGCCTTCAGCGACCATGTCGAGTTTTTTGGCCGCGCCGAGGGAGAGGTCGAGGATGCGTCCGTCAACGAAAGGTCCGCGGTCATTTACTTTGACGACGACGGTTTTGCCATTGCCCAGATGGGTGACGCGAATTATTGTGCCGAGGGGCAATTCGCGGTGTGCGGCGGACAGGCCGTTCATGTCGTATATTTCACCGCTGGCTGTTGGTCGTCCGTGGAATTTGTGCGCGTAGTAGGATGTGTAGCCTATTTGAGATGATCGGTATTTGGGGGCGGCGGTTGTTTTGGAGGGTTTGGACTTGTTTGTGATGGGTTTGCCGCGATAGCGGGGGTGCGAGGCACATCCCATGATGGATACGCAGAGGAGGATGCAGAGCAGGTGGGAGATTTTAATGCGCCGCAGGTGGTTGCATGCTGCCGACGAGGTCGGATATGCGGTCGATTTCGTGCGTTTTGCAATAGTCGGCAATGCCATCGAGTATCTCCAGGGCTGTAAGAGGACGAACAAAGGTTGTGGTTCCGACCTGTATGGCGGATGCGCCAATGATGAGAAATTCAATGGCGTCGCGCGCTGTGGCTATGCCGCCCATGCCGATGACCGGGACAGAGACCCGATCGACGACTTTCCAGAGCAGGGCGAGGGCGACGGGTTTGATCGCGGGTCCAGATAGACCGCCTGTGATGTTTCCCAGGATGGGACGTCGCGTGTCTATGTCGATTGCCATGCCCAGCAGGGTGTTGATGAGAGCGATGCCGTCTGCGCCGCCTTCTTCGACTGCGCTGGCTATGGCGGCTATGTCGGTTACGTTTGGGGTGAGTTTGACGATGATGGGCAATTGCGATACGGCTTTGACAGCTCGGGTTACGTTGTGGGCGGCGCGTTCGGAACAGCCAAAGAGCATGCCGCCGTCTTTCATGTTGGGCGATGAGATGTTGAGTTCGAGGGCGTCTATGCCTTCGAGGTCGTTGAACCGGGCGGCCATGTCGGCAAATTCCCGGTCCGATGTTCCCGCTATGCTGACGATGCGCCCCGTGTTGAGCGCGGCGAGGGGGGGGACTTTTTCGGCGATGAATGCGTCGATGCCCGGGTTGGTCAGGCCAATGGCGTTGAGCATGCCGGATGGTGTTTCGGCAGTGCGCTGCGGTGGGTTGCCCGCCCGGGGGTGATAGGTGATGGTTTTTGTGACGATGCCGCCGATTTTGCTCAGGTCAAAGAGGGACGCGTATTCGGCGCCGTGTCCAAAAGTTCCCGAGGCCATGATGACGGGGTTTTTGAGTGTGAGCCTTTTGGCGATTTTTGTCGAGAGATCTAATTGAGAGTTGGACATTTGACCGTGATTGGGGTTTTCGTTCTTGAATCGTGCAGTGCTTAATATTATTTTCGGATTGAAACTTCGTCAAGGAAAATTACGAAATCCGGGGGTGGTAAGATGATTATTGACGCGCACAATCACATTTATTATCACGGTCTCAATGCCGAGGGTGTGTTGAATGAGATGGATCAGTTCGGGTATGATGTGGCGTGGTTGCTTACGTGGTATTTGCCGCCGGGTGAGCATGTCGCGAGTAGCCACCGGGTGTTTAATCCCGTGAATGTACGGCCCGATGGCACGCACGCGGGGACGACGTTGAATGATCTTTCGCGGGCGTGTGAGAAGTATCCGGATCGGTTTGTGGCGGGATATTGTCCCTGTCCTTCAGAGGGCGATGCGGCAGGGCTTTTTGAGGCGGCGTATTATTCACACGGTGTTCGGGTGTGTGGGGAGTGGAGCTATCGGATGTTGTTGAACGATCCGCGTGCGATTTTGTTGTTTCGCAAGGCGGGTGAGTTGGACGCGCCCGTGGTTTTGCATATTGATACGCCGTTTTTGAATGGGGTGTATCAGGAGGCCTGGTATGGCGGGGAGATTGGCGCGCTGGAGCAGGCGTTGCAGGCGTGTCCAGATACGATATTTGTCGGTCATGCGCCCGGTTTCTGGCGGCATGTGAGTGGGGATGAAGCGACGGATCCGGAGACATATCCTTCGAGTCCAATTGTGCCGGGGGGGCGTTTGTTCGATTTGTTTGCACAATATGCGAATCTGTGGGCGGATTTGTCGGCGGGTTCTGGTTTGAATGCGTTGCAGCGGATGGACGATGGGGGGCGGGATTTTTTGATCGAGTATCAGGATCGTTTGCTGTTTGGACGCGATGCTCCGGGGAATGCATTGCAGGTGCATCTGAAGGGGTTGGATTTGCCACAGGATGTCAGGCGAAAGATTTATTGCGAGAATGCACTGCGTTTGGTTCCTTTGGAGAGGTCATAATACAAGGGAGGTAAAATGAAGACACATGTATATACCAGTGGACAAGATGGGTATCACACGTATCGCATTCCCGCATTGCTGGTGACACAGGCGGGGACTTTGCTGGCGTTTTGTGAGGGGCGGCGCACTGGGCGCGGGGATCACGGAGATCTCGATTTGCTGGTGAAGCGGTCAGAGGATGGCGGCGAGACATGGTCTGAACAGTTGTTGATTTACGGAGAGCCTGGAGAGGTGACGATCGGCAATCCGTGTCCTGTGGTGGATGGTGATACGGGTGTGATCTGGTTGCCGTTTTGTCGGGAGAATGACGATGTGTTCATTACGCATAGTGCAGATGATGGGAAGACGTGGGCAGATCCCACGGAGATTACTGCGGTTGTGAAAAAGCCTGCGTGGAATTGGTATGCGACGGGTCCGGGTGTTGGGATTCAGTTGCAGCGGGGGGAGCACAGGGGGCGGCTGGTGATTCCGTGCGATCATCGCGAGGATGAGGCTTATGGCAATGGTTCGCATACGATTTATAGCGATGACCATGGGGCAACGTGGCAACTGAGTGCGTTGATTACGCCGGGTGCGAATGAGTGTCAGGTTGTGGAATTATCAGATGGGTCGTTGAAGATGAATATTCGGATGCAGACGTATAGCGAAGGGTTGCGGGGGATTTCGGTGAGTGGGGATGGGGGACACAGTTGGTCAGAGGTTGTACACGATGCGAATTTGCCGTGTCCGAAATGTCAGGCGAGTTTGATAGGTGATGGCGACCGATTGATTTTTTCAAATCCGGTGTCACTTACGCCGGTAGAAAGTCCCGCAGTTGGAGAGCGGTTTTATCCGGGGAAGGGAAGAGGGGCGCGCGAGAATATGACTGTGCGTTTGAGCGAGGATGGCGGGCAGACGTGGTCCCGGGAAAAGCTGTTGCACGAGGGTCCAGCAGCGTATTCCTGTCTGGCTCTGTTACCCGGTGGAGATGTTGGGTGTTTGTATGAGGCAGGGGAAGAACATTCGTATCAGTATCTGATTTTTGAGCGGTTTAGTCTGTGATTAGTAGTTTTGGTTTCTAATCCGCGTATTTCCGCGTCATCCGATTAATCCGTGATCGGTTTTTGAGCGGTTTAGGATATGATCAGATTACTCTCTCAAATTGGCAGTGAACGCGCGACTTCTGGCGCGGGGAACAAGGTTGTTACGCACGATGGCAGGACGCATGTGGTCTGGCAGGATGTGACAGGTGAGGGCTATTTTAACAGGGTCTGCACTTTTGATCGCGATACTGGAGAATGTTTGGGACCGTTCACGCTTAATCAGGGGCGCGATAATCACGCGCGTCCGGTTATGACCATTGATCACGAGGGCTATTTGCAGGCTATTATGAGTGGCCATAATTCGCCAGTGACATATCGGCGGTCGGTTCGTCCAAATGATGCGAGTGAGTGGACGGAGGGTGAGCCAGCTGGTTCGGGGACTTATCCGGTTGTTGTGTGCGGTTTGGATGATGCGCTTTTTTTAACGGTGCGGTCATCCAATCGCTGGGATGGTGTGGATTTTTATTCTAAATATAAGGGTGAAGCTTGGCGAGAACGCGGGAAGTTGATTAAACGCCGTGAGGATTATACGGGTTATGGTGCGTTTCAAACGGGTATGGCTATCGGTGCTGATGGCGTTCTTCATCTTGTGGTGGATTTTTACGAGGGTATAGGCATCCGCGATCAGCGCGGGCTACATCAGGCTGTGTGTTATATGTGTAGCCGAGATGGTGGCGAGTCCTGGGAGAGGGCCGATGGTGCGCGTGTCGAGTTGCCAGCGCGGCCCGAGCAGCTCGATATTCTCGTTCGTTCTGAGGAGGATGAACGCCATGAGCCTATGCCCCGTCCCGAGGTTCTCTCACAGGGGTGTATTGTGGTTTCTTCTGAAGGACCACATATTCTCTATGTTTCGCATCTGGATGAGCCGGGGGAGATTGTATATGCCCGGCCCGATGCTCAGGGTGTGTGGCAGCGAGAGTCCATTGATGCGGGTTTTCCAGATCACCGTCCGACGGGGTGTCGAGGGGCGTTTAGTATAGATGAAGCGGGTACGCTTTATGCTTTGCTGGAGTTTCAGCCGCTTGGGAAGGGCTGGAATGATGGGAAACCCACGCGTGGATTGAACTGGGAGACAGAGGATAAGCGTCTGGTGTGGCTGACTTTGCAGGATGGGGATTGGAAATCGCAACTCGCTTTGCCTGAAGACGCGATTTTTAATGAGGCGAATCTGGAACGCCCCACTGGTGCCAATACCATTCCCGCAGGGCAATTTCCGCCTTTTGTTTTTTTTGATGGAGAGTCTCGTTATCCAGATAAAGAGGCAGGTGAGGTGATCAATAATCGGGTGTTTTTTTGTCGTTAAAAATAAAAAAAGGGACACCCAATTGAGTGAGTGTCCCTGTTTGCGAAAGACTGACCGTTTAATACATCCCACCGCCCGGAGGTGCAGGAGGTGCTGGTGGCTCGGGTTCGGGTATATCGGCCACCAGTGCTTCGGTCGTCAGTAACAGACTGGCTATCGAAGCGGCGTTTTCGAGTGCAGACCGCGTGACTTTGGTCGGGTCGGGCACGCCAGCTTGAATCATGTCTTCATAGGTATCCGAATCGGCATTATAGCCCAGGTTACCTTCGCCAGAGGCGACTTTTTGCACGACCAGCGCACCTTCAACGCCGGCGTTATTGGCGATCTGGCGCAGTGGCTCTTCCAGTGCCCGACGCACGATATCCACGCCGGTTTTTTCGTCGCCTTCGACATTTTCACGCGTTTCGCCCAGGCCAGCCGCGGCGCGGATCAGTGCGACGCCACCGCCGGGAACAATGCCTTCTTCGACCGCGGCGCGCGTCGCATGCAGGGCATCTTCAACGCGGGCCTTTTTTTCTTTCATTTCGGTCTCTGTGGCAGCACCCACATTGATTACGGCCACACCGCCAGCCAGTTTGGCCAGGCGTTCTTGCAATTTTTCTTGGTCGTAATCAGATGTGGTTTCGTCGATCTGCCGGCGAATTTGTCCAACGCGCCCCTGGATATCAGCGCGCTCACCGGCGCCTTCGACAATGGTTGTGTTGTCTTTATCAATGGTGATGCGTTTGGCTTCACCGAGGTCTGCGGAGGTCGCATTTTCCAGCTTAAAGCCCGCATCTTCGGACAATACGCGACCACCTGTTAAGATGGCGATGTCTTCGAGCATTGCCGTGCGACGGTCGCCAAAGCCAGGCGCTTTTACGGCGGCGACTTTCAGGGTGCCGCGCACTTTGTTCACGACCAGTGTGGCGAGGGCTTCGCCTTCGATATCTTCGGCAATAATCATCAATGGCTTGCCCGTTTGTGCAATTTTTTCCAGGACGGGAAGCAAGTCGCGCATTGCCGAGATTTTTTTGTCGTGAATTAAAATGTACGCGTCTTCCAGAATGGCTTCCATGTTGTCGGCATCGGTGACAAAATAAGGCGATACATACCCGCGGTCAAACTGCATGCCTTCGACCACGTCCAGCGTGGTCTCAATGCTGCGGGCTTCTTCGACTGTGATCACGCCATCTTTGCCCACTTTTTCCATTGCATCGGCAATCAAATCGCCAATGGCTTTGTCGTTGTTGGCAGAAGTGCTCGCAACCTGTGCGATATCTGAACGCCCCGCCACTGGTTTGCTCATGTCATGTACCAGATTGACAGAGGCTGCCACGGCTTTGTCAATGCCGCGCTTGAGGTCCATGGGGTTGGCACCGGCTGTTACGTTGCGCAAGCCCTGGTGGAAGATCGACTGCGCGAGCACGGTTGCTGTGGTTGTGCCATCGCCGGCTACGTCAGAGGTCTTGGAAGCAACTTCTTTGACCATCTGAGCACCCATATTTTCATAGGGGTCTTCTAATTCGACTTCTTTGGCTACTGTAACACCGTCTTTGGTCACTGTGGGCGAACCAAATTTTTTGTCCAGTACAACATTGCGGCCCTTGGGTCCCAGCGTGACTTTCACGGTGTCGGACAACTGATCCACGCCTTGTTTGAGGGCTTCGCGAGCTGCAACATCAAATTCGAGTTGCTTGGCCATTATTATCCTCCTGATTAAAACTTGTGCCGTAATGATTTAATACGGTATTAATCGATGATTGCTAAAATATCGCCTTCGGGCATGATCAGATAGTCTTCGTCGTCCAGACGGACTTCTGTGCCCGAATACTTGCCGTAAAGTACTGTGTCGCCGGATGCAACCGACAATGGGATCCGGTTTCCCGAATCGTCGGGTTTGCCATCGCCAACGGCCACGATTTCGCCCCGCTGGGGTTTTTCTTTGGCCGTATCGGGAATGATGATGCCACCCTTGACCTGTTCGTCTTCTTCAACAGGTTTAACCAGCACGCGATCCCCGAGGGGTTTCACCTTCGCCATTGTTATAGCCTCCTTATGCGAGGTGGAGTGAAAATGAACGGATGATATTTTTAGCACTCTTGCCTGTCGAGTGCTAATGGGGCGGAGAATATATCAAAGACCTTTCAGTAGCGCAAGAAAAAACAAAAAAATGGGACAGTCTCGTTGGAGATTGTCCCATAAAAAGCAGTGATGTAGATTAACTATTTCGCGTTGTAGAGCACCTGAAAAGCGTTTATGTGATCGCGCAAGGTCTGCGCGTTTTTTGGATCTGTGGTTTGTTTGCACTTCATTGCCGTACGGATGATTTTGTGCAGGGCGATTAGTTTTTCAGTATAGGCTTTTGCCGCGGCGGTATCCCCTTCAGCAGGTTCTGTGATCCGCTGTGCCAGGAAGTATTGTGCGACGATATCGCGAATCTGATCGGCATGGTGCTCTTTGTTGACGACCCACCGCACGATCTGGTTGTTGTTTTTTTCGCTTTCTTCCGACAATTTGTTGATTTCATTCATCGATTTTTCAATGGTGGTCGCGTTTTCCAATAGCAGAGCAAACCGACCCTCATCGCCATAGATCCCACACGGTATTTCGCAGTGCGCCCCGACGAGAACGGGAAGAAGGAATACACTCAGTAAAGAAATGGTAAAATGTCTCATTTGGATCTCCTTGTAAAAATTTTAACCTGAACTGGATTGACATTCGAATATAATACATATCCCCGCGGATTCAAAATCCCCACATTCGCAATGCCGCATCGGTTTTGATATCTACACCGTTCTCGCGAAGCTGTTCGCGACTGTCCAATAAAAACCGTTTGACGGCTTCTATTCCCACAATAATACCCAGACCGGGTTCCACCATCTCGCGCTCTTCAATCGAGATTTGATTGAGCAAGTCGGGCGATAATGTCGCACCTTCATTCAATCTCTGGTGAGGCACCAACAAGCGGAATGTTTCTGTTGTGGCGCCCCGACAAAGGCCCACGAGTTCAAAATTGGGCAAGCCATCTCGCACGGCGACCACAGGCCCGCCACTGTAGCCCGCACGGATGGGCGCATCGACAAAAAACCGATCGTCGTTTTCGTCTAAACTCACGGTGCCCGCAGTGAGATGCATCTTATTTTTTGGATGACCTGCGATATAGACAAAATTGCCCCATTGCAGATCCGATGTTTTGCCCAGTCGCAGCAAAAAAGGCCATGGTTTTTTCATCAAATGGGGAATGTTGAGTTTGAGCAAAGACAGGTCTGCTTCGGGATCGAGACGCACGATTTTCGCAGAGATGCGTTCGCCATCGCGATTGACCACGTGCAATGAGGTGCTGATTTTAATGGAGATCCGTTCGAGTACCGTTGTTTCCATGCCCCGGGCGTCCCGCATGAAATATCGAATGGTATCCGGTGCTGTTACCAGATGCGCATTTGTCAGTGCAACTGCCACATTGTATTGATTGGCCACGGATTGTCGCGAAATCACGAGCGCAGTGCCCACTTTGGAATAAGAATCGACGGTTTCGCGGATGCCATTTCGCAATAGCCGATAGCCAGTTGGGCTGTTTTCATCTCTTAAGGGCAAATGGAGCAATAAGCCTCTGTCGTTTCTCATATCATGCGTGTAAAATATGTTGGTATATTGGGGTGTCCACACGACTTTTACGGTGGAAGCAAATAGGGTTTCAAATCCCGTCCGGGCATCACCTCGCCCAATGGGTACGCGATAATCGTATTCCCCGTCGGGTGCCAGAACATATTGTGCGGCGCATCCCCCAAAGCACAGGAGAGCTATTGCGATTAGCCGATAGAGGTTTTGCATTGCTTTTTCGCACCCTTTCTGTATATTTGCCTTGAGTTATTCTCAGCAGTATAATGATTTCGCTCACACATCGCCACCATATCTCCCGCCTGTTTGTCTGCTATTGGTCCCTATAAAAAATATGTCTGTCTCTCGCGATCAGGTACTGAATTTTGTGCGCCAACAACACAGGCGTCCGCTCAAGATCAGGGAACTTGCTCGCGCTCTTCGCGTTTCTGATCGGGCTTATTCAGATTTTCGCCGCCTGATTCGCCGCATGGTGCGCGATGGTGACCTCGTAAAATTGCGCCGCAGCCGTTATGGGATTCCGTCTGAACACAATCTCGTCGTTGGTCGCATCAGTGTCCAGGCCAGTGGATATGGTCTGCTCGCGCCCGAAGATGGCGGCGCAGATATTTTTATCGGTGCGAGATACATGAGGCGTGCGCGACACGGCGACCGCGCTGTGGCGCGCCTCACGCGCAAGGCACAGGGCAGCGATCGCGCAGAAGGCGAGTTGATTCGCATTGTGGAACGCGCCGAGCAAACAATGGTGGGTACGTATGACGGCGTTTCCCTTGTGGTCTCCGACGATCCGCGTATCCGCGTGCGTATTCATATCTCCGATGACCCTGCCCATGGTGCTAAGGCGGGGCAAAAGGTGGTTGTGCGTCTCACATATTCCTCGCCTAATGCCCATCCCGATGGGCGGATTGTCGAAGTTCTGGGCAATGCGGACGATGCGGGTATTGAAACCCTTATTCTGATCAAAAAACTCGGTCTTCCACTCGAATTTCCCCACCATGTTCTCGATGCTACAGAAGCGATTCCAGAAGGTATTCCCACAGAGGAGATTGACCGTCGCCTCGATTTGCGCGATTTGGTCTGTTTTACGATTGATCCAGCCGATGCGCGCGATCACGACGATGCCGTATCGCTTCAGGTTCTCGATGATCAGACCTATTATCTGGGCATTCATATTGCCGATGTCAGTTACTATGTTCCCGAAGGCTCGCCCCTTGATCACGAAGCTCTCGTGCGTGGCAGTAGCGTGTATTTGCCCGATCGCGTCATTCCCATGTTGCCGGAAAAACTCTCGGCAAATATCTGTTCTTTACAGCCCTGTAAAGATCGTCTAACGCTGAGTATTCTGGCGCATATTACCCCCGAAGGCGAGCTGATCGACGCCCAAATTGCAGAGACGGTTATACGCAGCCGAGCGAGCCTGTCTTATGAAGAAGTTCAGCAAGTGCTCGACCGCGATTTGCATACAATTCACGATAATCCCGCCGAACCTTATGCCGATGTTCTCATGTATATGGAGGCTCTGAGAAGATGTCTGACGGGGAAACGCATGGCAAGGGGTACGATTGATTTTGAAATTCCCGAACCCCGTATTATTCTCGATGATCAGGGCCACCCAATTCACATTCTTCCCCGCGCCCGTTTGAATAGCCATCGACTCATTGAAGAATTTATGCTTCTGGCCAATGAGATTGTCGCGCAGCGCATGGCCGATAGCGGCGTCCCGATTCTCTATCGCGTCCACGAACCGCCCGATGGTGAAAAACTCGCCGCGTTTTGCGATCTGGCAAAATCACTGGGGTATCGTCTTTCCAATCCTTCGCGGATAGATAGCATCCAGGCGTTTCTCGCAAATTTCAAGGATGAGCCGATCGGTCATATTTTGAGCCATCGCCTGTTGCGTTCAATGAAAAAAGCCGTGTACACGCCCGACAATGTCGGTCATTTTGGGTTGGCTTGCGATACTTATACGCATTTCACATCGCCCATTCGGCGCTACCCCGATTTGATTCTTCACCGCATCTTGCGCGATGCGATCAACGATGCGATTACGCCCGGACAGATGGCGCGCCGCGCCCGCCTCTTGCCCGATATCGGCGATCTGGCGACGCAACGCGAGATCGCCGCGCAACAAGCCGAGTGGGATGCTATTCGGCTTATGCAAATTCTCTATTTGAAAGATAAGATGGGCGAGTGTTTCGATGCTGTTATCGTCGATGTGCGTTCTATTGGTTTTTTTGTTCAACTCAATGATGTTCTCATCGAGGGTCTGGTTCATGTAAAATATCTTTACGATGATTATTATATTTACCACGAGTTGCAAGGTGCTCTCATTGGCGAATCCACGGGAACGATTTTCCGACTTGGCGATTCGGTTCAGGTACAACTCGCCCAACTCGACCGACAACGTCTGCGGATAGACTTTCACCTTTTGTCACATGCGCAAAATGATCGCCCCAAAAGGCGCGGGCGAAGATAAACGCAATTTTGAACCTTTTGGGCGTTCAAACATTAAAAAAGAGAGTTGATTTTAAAGCGATCAGTTCCCCACCCATCCTGGACTCCTGCTTAAAGCATGCAGGAGTGACGATTGTCATTGCGGCAGGTTCCCCGCTTAAATCATGCGGGGACATGCTTAGCCGCAATCCAGTCTGTCAAATAAGAACAACACGGGATATATCATGTTTTTCCGAGCAAGTTTCGTCGCGATTTTCCTTTTCGCGCTTCAAACCGCCTGGGGTGCCAATACGAAGGATCTCCTTGAAGCGGACCGGTTGAGCAAACACCTCAAGGCGAAGGGCGATCAGAAAGAACATATTGCCAAACACGTTTCCGCACTTCGCGATGTCGTGATTGAATATCAAACCGAACGCGCGCGCCGTACCAATGAGGCCCTGTTGTGGCAGGGCTATATTCCAAAGCTCAAGGATCTGAGAAGTCTGCGCCAGAGTGCTAATGACAGTGCCAGTGCTGTATTTGATGCGCTCAAAACTGCGCTTGATAGCAAGCAAATTGAACGCCTGGATAAACTCATTGGCAAGGGCGATGTTTTTGCCGTTCCCATCGCACAACATCCCTATTACCACGTTCAAAACTCCCCGCTTTTTCCCGAATTTTCGGGGAAAAAAGAGGTGTATAAACTCACCCTGCCTTCAAAGCCGGATCCAGATAATACTTGGCCATATCCGCAATTGCTCAAGATATGGACTGTGCGTAGCTTTGTTCCCTCGGTGCGTCCTATAGACAATTTGTCACAGGCGCCGAGTATTGCAGCGCACCCCGATTTGCAATTCCGAGAGTTGAACGTTTCCGAACGCTATCGCGTCGTGCGTTCCCCACTGCTCATCTCAGCTACGCTTTACGTCCCCGATCTCGTGCGTTCAGAATTTGACATGTTGCAGACCCACTACGGTCCCGACAGCATTTCTGCCCAGACATGGGAGGACTATGCCAGCCAAAACCAACTCGATGACGATATTCAAATTCGCTTAAAATTCAATACCATTTACGACAAGGCGTATCTCGATCTGAGTCGCTGGACAATTTACCTCGAAGACAGCGAAGAGATCGGGTATGAACCCGACAAAATTGAAGAACGGGCATTTTATCCACTCGAAGCACTCAAAGTTTCTGTACCGGGCAGAGAAATGGAAGTTACGGATGTATTTGGTACGTATATTTCTCCCACTTATACGCCCGGTGAAAAAGTGCGCTATTTTGCAGAGCCGCCCATGAATATTACTTATGTAGGCAATGAAAAATTGCTTATACTTTATTTTTCCGCGCATACGGTTATGAAAACACCGGTTGTTTCAGATCGGACAAAGTACATCAAACTCATCGTGCAGTCTCACGAAACCGATTTTGGCCGCAGCGAACTGATGTGGGAGTTCAAAAAACCCAAATCGAAAATTCGCCCACCCAGGGATTAAAGATCATGCGTTACACATTCTTATGTTTGCTTACATTGCTCGTCGGCTGTGCAACAGCGCAGCAACCGCAAATTAGCTTGCGGTCTGTACCAAAGAAAACACCTCCGCATCCCCAGGCAGTTACGCACTTTTTGCGGGCGCGATTTGCAGAAGCCGCAGGCCAACGCGATCAGGCTATTTCCGAACTGCGAGCTGCTGTGCAGTACGATTCGACTTCTGCGACGCTTTACAGCGCACTGGCTCGCAATCTCAATGCTGTTCGGCGGTTTCAAGATGCGGTCGAACCCGCGCGGCGAGCCATTCTAATTGATCCCAAAAATGTGCAGACCCGCTGGCTCTATTATCACGCTCTCAGCCGGGGCTTGCGCGATACGACCACAGCTATTGACCAGTTAAATACTATTGTGCGACTCGCGCCGCGAGACCTGAGTGCTTATAATCAACTTCTCCAAATTTACAATGCCCGGGGGCAGCGGAGTAAAGTCATAACGGTGCTTGACAGCATTGTTGCTATTCCAGGACAAGGCGTGCAGGAAAAGCTCTTTGCCGCTGAGAACTACCACCGGCTGCGCGCGTTTGACAAAGCAGCGCAAATTTATCGCGATATCCTCGAAGATGATCCCAATAACGACGATCTCCTTTTTCAACTGGGCATAACGCAGTTCTCTCGGGGCGATACGCTATCTGCCGAACAAAATTTTCGGCGGATAATCGCGCGGCGAGATTATAACGTTACCAAGCAGACTGTTCCAGTCTGGGTTCAATTAGTACATATTTATACTCACAAATACCATCTAAATCGCCTTCTTGAAGAAATGCCACCAGATACCCACCTGGTCAATCGGTTGGGCAATGTGCTTCTCAGAATGGTGAGGGGCCGTCACGATCACGATGAGAGAATGCTATTTGCCGATATGGCCGAACACGTTCTCAATCACCAGTTGCAAACCGATCCCGAAAATCAGATCCTGCTGGGCACAAAAGCCCGTCTGTTGCTCGATGTCAATCGTACGGCAGATGCGCGCAAAACTTATCGCCACGCCAACTTGCAGGGTGAAAAGACCGAATATCATCTCGGTATAGCCCGTTCTTACAGAGTTGAAGAAAACTGGGCAAGCGCGCAACAGATTTTGGAAAAACTCCATCGAGACACGCGCTCTGAAAGCGAGTATTACGATCAAATCGCGTTTGACCTCGCCCGCGTTTATCTGCGGCAGGGCGAAATTGCCAGTGCGCGCAATATCTATCAGCAGGCTGTTGACGCGAGGTCAGAGCACACGGGTTTTCGCTACGAACTGGCGCGTACATATCTTTTTGATCGCAACTGGGAAAAAGCCATTCCCCTGCTGGAGCCACTTATCGCAGATACGGAAGACAATCCCGAATTTCTCGAGCATGTGCTCTTTGATCTGGGGCGCAGTCTTGAACGGGCGGGACAGTTCGATCGCGCTGTCGCCATATTTCAACGTCTTTTGGCACTGGACCAGGATCACGCAGAGGCCAGCAATTATTTGGGGTATATGCTCGCCGAGCGCGGTGAACGCCTCACTGAAGCGAAAAAGTTAATTGAACGCGCCCTGAAAAATGACCCTGAGAACGGTGCTTATCTCGATAGCCTCGGCTGGGTCTATTATCAGCTCAAACAGTATGAAAATGCCGCGCGCTGGCTGGACCGCGCACTCACCGTAGAGGAAGAAACCCTTCGCCAAACCAATCCCAATTCCCCAATCGTAGATGGTCTGCGCGAAAATCTCGCGGTCATCCACGAGCACGCGGGAGACACAGCGCACAAAATGGGCGATTTGTCCCGCGCAAGCCACCATTATGAACGCGCTATAGAATTTGATCCCGATAACCAGACTCTGAGGGAAAAATTCAAAAATCTTTCCAAAGACGCCAGTTATTCCGAATAGACGCACTCCGTTCTTCGTCTTAAATGCCAAATGTGCAATCATAGATTCCTACTTGTTGTTTTTCTTTTAACCGCTGGCTGTGTCGCCAATCGCCCCGTTCTTTTGCCGCCTGTTACTTCTCCAACCGAATTTTTCCATCTCATCGCTACCCGCTACGACAGTTTGCACAATCAGGAGGTTCGCGCCAGTGTTGATCTCACTGTTGATGGGGTGCGCGAACGCAGGGCTTCTGCGCTTGTGCGCCACCGATTCCCTTCGGATCTCAAACTCGTCGTTGGCGGTTTCGGCACTGTGGTCATGGCCGCGCGTGCCCAAAACGATACGCTACACGTTCACCTGCCTCGCGAGAATCGCTATCTCGTGGGCAATCCCGAAGATGTGCTCTACGTGCTCACGGATGTTGATTTGTCCTATTATGCGTACGATCGCGCCATTCTCGGTTTGCCCAATCTTTCCCCCATAGATGCCTCCCGTGTGGTGCGTTTTGAACCCGGAGAAAAAAATATCTTTCTCGAATTGCAACACGACCTCTATTTGCGCCGTCTCTGGATTGAAGCGCGTACGGGTTTTGTGCGCGAAGAAAGAGTTTATAATGCCGATGGGCAACTCGTATCGGCGCGCATTCTGTCTGATTATCGCATGGATGACGGCTTTGTATTACCCCGTCGCATCGAGATTCAGCAAGGTGAGGATGTGATGCTCATCCAGGTCAAATCGCGCGCTATTAATATGGGTCTGTCCGACGAAGATTTTGTTTTGCCCATGCCCAAAGATGCCACGCGGCACGATATTCGACGGTGAAAACAAAAGTCCTGATGCGGATAAAACAAAAGAGCACTGGTTCTTAGAATCAGTGCTCTTTTATTATGGGCAAGGTGATATGCGCCGATTATTCGTCCAATGTGCTAAGACTGATGGTGGGACCAAAGAAGAGGGCGTTGGCAAAGAGTTTTTGGGTGCCGTACCAATAGGCGCGGAAGGTGGGGTTGTCGAGCATGAGTATGACGCGGCCATAGCCCTGTTTGGCGACGAGAGTGGATGCGGTTTCGGCGATGTAATTGTGGTTCTGTTCAGAGATATAACCTGCGAGCAAGGGCTGTTTGGCGTATTGCAAAGGGGTGGCGTAAGGGTTTGCAGGTTTGATAAAGAGTGTGCCGCGCCGAAAGACTGGCAGGCTGTCACCGCGATACCCATAGGCGAGGGGATGGGTGCGGTCCAGGTGGACCTGAAAGATGGCACCGCCAATAATCTGCGCTCCCCGGTCGCTGGATGCGTCGATATAAGCTTTGCGTTCGCTGTAATTTTCTCGATTTCGCGCGACGAATTGGGCACTGGCGAGTTTGGAATTGATGGCCCAGCGAACCGCACTGTTGAGCGCTATGAGTGTATTGCCCTGACGCAGCCACTGTTTTAAGGCATGGACACCTGTGGAGTCGAGGCCGCTATACGACCCGCCTGCTGCGATTACTGTATTATAGCGATTGAGGTCTATATCGCGCACATGGCTGGCGTCTATGAGGCTGACCGCCATGTTATAGCGCTGGTCTAACAAATGCCACACTTCACCGGCGTTATAGACATCGGCGCCTTTGCCAATTAAAAGGGCTATTTGAGGTGTTTCGAGGGGGACAAACCCCGGGCTACCCAGGTCAATACCGCTGTCGGTCTGTCCGGTGGAGACGGCAAATACTTCAAGAGCATCTTCGCGTGCGATTGTTTGCATGAGGTTTCGAATTGTTTGTGGATCATTGTTTTGTATGCCCATGGGGATGAGTATGGTGCCGTAGTCAAATAAGCGCTCATTCTCCGAGTCTGAGGAAATACGCATGCTGAATTGCCGCGAGGCTACTTTGGCTTTTATACCGGCTTTTTGCAGGCGGTAGAGTGCGCGAGGTGCATAATGTCCGTTCCATTCAAAAAGGTACGCATAAGTATTGATCTCCGGGTTGGAGACAGACAGACGGCCACGAGGAAATTTAGACGGTGGCAAGAGGTCGCCGATAAATTCCTGTGATGACGATTTGATTTCGACCAGGGGCATGTTAAAAGATAGGGGTAATGTCCAGGCTGAGACATCGTAAAATAAGCTGTCGCGAAAGGTGGTGCGACGCTCAAACAGGCCGGTGAGCAGGCGGTATTGCGGTTGCGCGGTGGGAATGATATAGGCCGAGCCGGGCTGGAAGGTCTGACCGCCGACGCGCAGGGGACGCGCGAGGTCGTAAATTTGTATGTGATGCCGCTGGAGGATGTCGAGAAAATGATGGGTGCGCGCCATGTCATCCGGGTCGCCAACAACATAAGCTTTGATGGCGGAACTTGCGGCGTCCTGTAATGCGGAGATATAAAAATCGCGCTGATGCGATAGCAGTTCGGTACGCAGTTCCTGTGCTGCTTTGAACGTTGATAGGGAAGTTCTCACCTGGTTGCGTATGGCAAAGGGAAATGAGATGGGCCCGTGAATGCTTTCTTGCATAAGTCCGCGTGCGCTGGCTTGCTCAAAGAGAAGGCCCACGCCGCCATTGAGGTCGGGATAGGTCGATCCTTTGCCGATGTAAAAGTCGTCGAATGACTCCCGTGTGTAATAGAGCGTGCCGATTTTATCGAGGGCGCTGACGTGGCGTTCGGCGATTGCAGCGGTGAGTTCGTAGGTGCGTGCTGGCGTGAGGGGATTGTTGCGCGAGGGTATGCCCGGTTGAAAGAAGTAAGTGGAATTGGTGCCCATTTCATGGTGGTCGGTGAGCATATTGGGTTTCCAGGCGTGAAATGTCTCAATCCGCCCCCGGCTTTCGGGATGCTGGATAAATACCCAGTCGCGGTTGAGGTCAAACCAGTAGTGGTTGGTGCGTCCGCTCGGCCAGATTTCTCGATGTTCCCGGTGTTCGGGATCGGCAATGAGTTGTTTGCTGCGGTACATATTTGCCCAGTGTGCAAAGCGACTGAAGCCGTCGGGATTGGATACGGGATCGAGCAAGATGACGGCGTTGGCGAGGAGGTTGTCTATGGCGGGACCTTGCGCCGCTGATAGGTGATATGCAATTAATGGCGCAGCATTGCCGCCGCTGGGTTCATTGCCGTGGATGCTATATCCCATGTACACGACCACGGGCATTGTGTTGATGTCGAGCGCGGACGACTGATTCGGGTTTGCGAGTTGCAGGTGTTGTGTCTGGATGGCTTCGAGATTCTGGTGGTTTTGCGGCGATGTGATGGTGAGCAATAATAGGGGGCGTTGCTGGTGTGTTTGGGCATATTGCGTGAGGACTATGCGGTCGGAGCGTTCGGCCAATGTGCGCATGTAGTTCACGATGAGGTCGTGCCGCAGGTGCCAGTCGCCAATCTGAAATCCGAAAAAGGCTTCGGGTGTGGGGATGTTGGGGTCGTAGGTCGTACCCTCGGGCAGGTAATAGCTGAGGTCAACGCGAGCATGAGTCGGTGTGCTCAGACCGATCAGTGCGATGAGGACGATTAATAGGCGTGTCATTGGGTGCCTCGTTGTGTGGTGAGAAGATATAACAAGGAAAGAAAATATTAGAAAAAGTCAAATGAGAAGGTTTTGGTCCTTCAAATCAGTTTATTGTCTTGATCCAGTCTGTCAGATAAATATAAACATGTAATCAAATTTATTAAAAAACCAATTGCTGTAAAAATAAATTGTATCTAATACTGAAATATTTTATACTCGGTTTTGCAACGGGAACACATTCCGAGGGGGGGGATTTGTCCACTGCGTCTCAACAAGAGGTGCTCAATCGCCTCGAATCCGGTGAGATTTCAGTGGAGGATGCAGCGGAAGAACTCGGAAGAATGAATAAAAAATAAAGAAAGGAGTATATCGTGAAAGAAGAACGCATGAAAGTTCTGGAGATGATTCAAGATGGAAAAATAACGGCGGAAGACGCCATGAAATTACTCGATGCACTCGGGGATACCGCGGAAGAACCGCGAGGTGAAACTGAAGGGGAGGGTTTCAAACCCTCCCGTACACGCCAACGCAGACGCAATGGAAGTCGTCAGCGCCAGCGCAGACGCCGGCGCGGCGGTGCGGATATTCAGGTTGAAGTCCAAAAACGCATCCGCGAGGCCATGCCGAAAGCCAGACGCGCGGTGCGCGATGCCACGCGCTCAATTCCCGATGTGGGTAAGATCGTTCAGGAAGCGATGCAAACGGCATCTGAAGCCTTTTCGCAATGGGCGGAAGATGGCGATAGAAAGTATCCTGAGAAAGCTGTGCGACAATTTGTTGAAACGACACCGATCCAGGTATCTGAGCGCCTATCTGTGCAGACGCCAGAAGGCCATATTACCTCAAAAATTTGGGATCGCGATGAGGTTCAGATCGACGCGACGGTCTCGGTTTGGGGAACTGATGAAGAAGCGGTGAACGCTTATGCCGAACAAATTGATGTTCAAATACGGCGGGAGTCCGGCGTTGTGAAAGTACGACCCAATGTGCCCAAACGCGAAAAAGGCGATCCCATTCGATCTGTGCGGATCGACTTTGAGTTGCATCATCCCCAAAAAGTCGATCTCAATGTGCGGGCAAGACACGGCAATATTACGCTTCCCAAAATTGATGGCGCAGCAAATCTCAAAAATAACCGCGGCAAAACGATTTTGGAAGGCGCGTCGGGCAATATAAGCATTAAACAGAACCGCGGCGATATCGCGGTGCAACATGTTGGGGGTGATTTTACTGCACAAAACAACCGAGGCTCAATCAGAGCCGGTCGGGTAGGAGGACGTGCGGTTGTAAAAAATAATCGCGGTACAACGCATCTTGAAAATATTGTCGGTGTGACTACTGTCCATACTAACCGGGGTGCTGTCGAAATTGAAAATCCCGAAGCGGGCGTCATTGTACAAAGTCGCGGCAGCAAGATTGCGGTGCGTCCACACAAACCCATTGGCGATGATTATGCGATTCAAAATAAAGATGGCGCAGTTGATCTCATTATTCCCGATGGTTCGGCAGTCGATGTACACGGTTATGTCGGGCGAGGGGATATCCAGACCGACCTGCCTCTGTCTATTACCGGCGTGTCGCGTACCTCACAGGTCGTGACGGGACAACTCAATGGTGGGGGTGCTAAGGTTGCGATTGAACTTGGTCGGGGCAGTCTGAGGTTGTATTCAGATGAAGAGATAGATGCGCCTGAGGCTCCCACGCCGCCCGAACCGCCTGAGCCACCTGATCCGCCTGAAAAATAACGCGGTTTAACAAAAAAACCCGCTCCCTGACGACGTAAATAGGGGGCGGGTTTTGTGTATTATCAGGCAGCTCGTAAAACCCATCAGCGTTAGCGATGGGTCGCATGGCGAAGGGCTTAAGCATTTATGGAGCGGTGTACAAGTGCGTCAGCACTTCATCATTCAATTCCTCTGGACTTGACCCGTTTTGGATGCTGTTGCCGAATTCTATGCAGTCAAAGCGGAGTAACTCCAGATCGTTTACTTTAGGGACGCTGTCTGCCCTGCGAACTTAGAGCCTTGCAATTCCTGGAATAATTGCACTTGATCTGAATACTTCGTATTGAACGATTTTAAATAGGCGATGTATTTATCCGAATTATGATCACACACTTTGGACATAAGCTTCCGGCTTTCTCGGATGCTTTCAATCAATTCGTGATATGTATCCATGACTATTCATCTCCCATGAGTTCCAGAGGGGTTATTAACATTGGCACATAAAGCCCTAACAGAGTATTGATCCGGCGAATATGTCCCGCCTTATTGGCATTGGCAAGGTGTTCACAATTCCAGGTCAAAAGATAATCAAATTTATGAAATGATGCCAAAGCCAAATGCAATGCATCTCCAAGCGGATCACGAGGCATTACATGATGTTCAATATATACATCTACAATTTTACCAATTTCATCTTCAGGCGCGACGGCTGGCAAAGTCATCGCCAAATTGAGAGCTTCCTTTCGATGTGGTAGATTTCCAGTATCCAATTCAGCCAAAACAGCCGTACTGGTTGCTATCAGATAACGGTGCCGATGGTTGTTCCACCATTGGCGTGTCCAACCCTGCATCGCAACTGCTGCGGGACTCGTGCGTCTCTCGAAATAGAAGCTAAAAATAGATGTTTCAAGATAAACCGTTTGAGCCACAGGCCAAATGTCCTTTCCCTTAATCTATATCCGATCACACTATGTTATCGAAGATTTGAACAGAGCTGACCGCTGATTGCTGATAGCTAAACCTCCACATCAAATTTTTTCGCGGTTTCGCAGATCTGTTCCCAGGTTGTTTCTTCTATGGGAATTCCATTTGCTTCGCGTTCACAGCCGGTGCGATGGGAGCGTTCGCCCGGTACGAGTATTTCGTCAAATCCCGGTGCGGTTTTTGCCGATTTTACGTAGTCGATGAATTGTCCGATTTCTGCTTTAAAATCGGAGATGGGCTGGAACGCATTGATGCGGATGGCCTGCACGAATAGGGCGTTGCCCGTTACGGGTGAATTTTTGCGGGTGCAGCCGGCGGGCGATAGGGCACCGGATAAGATGTCGAAGATGAATGATAGGCCATATCCTTTGTGGTCGCCAAAGGGTGTTAGCGCGGCGTTGCCGTGTACGTAGTCGGCGGGATCTGTCGTGGGGTTGCCTTCGGCGTCGATGAGCCAATTTGCGGGTACGCGCTCGCCCCGGGCCATGGCGACCCGCATTTTGCCACCTGCTGCGGTCGCTGCGGTCAGGTCCAGTGCAATGGGAAAGTCGCGGTCCGAAGGAAATGCAACGGCGAGGCAGTTCGCGGGCAGGATGCGTCCCAGTCCTCCCCACGGTGCCATCGAGAGGTCGGCGCCGTGGCCGTTGTTGCTCATCAGTCCGGCCATGTTTTCAGCCGCGGCGAGTACGGGATAACCACCCAGTCGCCCGATGTGATTGCACTGATGCACTGTTACAATACCGACAGCACTTTTGCGGGCTTTTTGGATGGCGATGTGCATGGCTTCTGTTGCGGTTACATGCCCAAAGCCCCAGTGTCCGTTTACGACGGCTGTTGCATCGGTTTCTCGCTCGATTTCCACGGTTGTTCCGAGCTGTATTTGACCGCGCTGAACGCCGGATACGTATTGGGGTATGCGGACGACACCATGGGAGTCGTGGCCCGCGAGATTGGACGATACGAGCAGGTCGGCCACGGTTCGGGCTTCTTCGGGTGTTGCGCCTATGCGTTCGAAGACTTCGCGGCCTATGCGCCGCAGTTTATCGGGGTTGAAAATTGGCATGGGAATTACCCATCATACGCTGCGGCGATTTCTTTTTCGTAAATTTCTTCTATTCTCCCGGGTACGACCTTTTTTAATCCCCGCGTGAGGGTTCCCGTTTCTTCGCTCAATTGGTCCGGCAAGATCAGCACTTTTTGTGGTCGCTCGTGCGCGGGAAGGCCAGATGCCGTGGCTTCTTTTAATAATTGTTCGCGAATGCGCTCGGCTATTGCGGGATGGCTGCACAGTGCTTCCTCGTCGTCTGTGGGGAGATCGGGAATGTCTGTTTGCAATTGTGCTTCTTCTACATTTACGGTTATAACGGGCAGTGGAAATGTGCGGGTCTGGTCGCCACAGATTAAGATGTGTTCGATGAGGGAGGCGCGCGCGAATATGCGTTCGAGACGTTCTGGGTTGACAAATTCGCCGTTACTCAGTTTAAATTGTCGTCCAACGCGCCCCTGGAATGTCAAGAATCCCTCGTCGTCCATGCTGAATAAATCACCCGTGCGATACCACACTTTGCCCGCTTCATCGGTTACGAGTACTTCGGCGGTGCGTTCGGGGTCGTTGAGATATCCCGTCATGACGTGGTTGCCGTGTACCAACAATTCGCCAATGCCATCGCCACTGCCGCTATAGGTCTTTGTCTTTGGGTCTCCGTGGGCGATTTCCTCGCCTGTTTCGGCGATGATTTTTACTTCTTGTAGTGGTTGTCCGACGGTGCCTGTTTTTTGTCCGGTCATCACATTTGCCGCAATCAGCGGGCTGCATTCGGTGACGCCATAGCCTTCGAACGAGGTAATGTCCAGTACGTCCTGGAAAAAGTCGAGGGCTTCGGGGTCGGCTTTTGCGGAGCCGACGATTAACAATTCGAGGCGGCTGCCCACGCGCTGCGAGAGTTTTTCTTTGATTTGTCCGACGACTTTTTTGCCCAGTGTGGCATTGACGAGGTGGTCAATGATCGATGCTTCACCGCGCGCAACGCGCTGTTTGGCGCGCACCGACCGGGCGACCAATGCGCCTTTTGCACCACCGGCATCAATTTCTTTTCGCACATTGCCGAATACTTTGTCTAATATTAGCGGGACTGTCAAAAAGCCATGGGGTTCGGAATATCGAATATCCACCAGTACGCGATCCGGTGACCGCGCCAGGTCTAATGTCCAGCCTTTTGATAGGGGGTAATAGATATTTAATATGCCCATGGTGTGATAGTCTGGCGCGGATTTGAACAAGATGAGCGGATCGCGGTTGCTGATCGTATCCCATACGGACAGGATATTGCCGACGAGATTGCGATGGGTTTGTACCACGCCTTTGGGCAAGCCCGATGATCCCGATGTGTACACGATTTTCGATTCGTCATCGGGTTCTATTTCTATGTCTGGCGGTGGTGATTCTGCGCCTTTTTGGGTTAGTTCAAAAAATGAGCGCGCGCCATCGCCCTGCCCTTCTGTCAGGACGATCTGGGGGGGATTGGTGAGTTGATCGCGCACGCGGTTGACCTGTTCCAAACTTCTTTCATCTGTGAACAAATAGGCAACGCCCGAGTGGTTGATGCTGTGTACGAGCAGATCATCGGGCAGTTTGTTGCAGATGGGCACTGCCGATAATCCCTGCATATCGCAGGATAAAAAGACCAGGACAGATTCCAGACCACCATCGGTCAATAGCCCGATGCGCTGCCCCTTTTCCAATCCGAGTTGCGCCAGGCCCGACGCCAATCGGTCTCGCTGTACCTTCAATTGCCGATATGTCAATGGCACATATTGCAATCTTCTTTCGCCAGGCTCCTCTGGCTGGCGCAATACGCGAACCGCCGTGCGCTCCGCATGCCGGTCAAAACTGTCGTTCAATAAGTCCTTGAGTGTCTGGCTCATGTTCGGTCCTCCCCTTTTTTAGTCATTATTTTTCGGCATCAATATATCCCTTAGCGACCATTTCATCAACCAGTTCTTGCACGCGGTTCCATAGAATGGGCGCGCCGATTGAGATGTGGCTGTTGCTTTGCAAGACGCGGTCGGCGGTGATTCCGTGCTCTTTCCAGGCGCGTCCCTGAGTATTGCAATTGTGCAAAAAGGGTTGGAAGCGGTCCAGCGCGCCCGCGAATTTTGCCTCGGGCGTTTCTTTTGCTTCAAACTCTTCCCACAATGCGCGTATTTCTGCGCCCTGTTCTTGGGGCAAGAGCGCAAAGATGCGGTCGGCGGCTTTTGCCTCGCGTTCGGCTTTGTCGGCATTGCCCGATTCGTCGTAGAGAAAGGTGTCGCCCGCGTCGATTTCCACGAGGTCGTGTACCAGTGCCATTTTGATTACTTTCAAAATATCCACTGGTTCGGGCGCGTATTCCGCGAGGATGAGTGCAAACATGGCAAAGTGCCACGAGTGTTCGGCGTCGTTTTCTTTGCGGGTTTCGTCGAGCAAATAGGTTTGCCGAATGATTTGTTTGAGTTTATCGATTTCGAGCAAGAACGCGATTTGTTGTTGTAGTCGGTTGGTCATGGAATTAGGAATTAAGAATTAGGGGACGGTGTATGAAGGCGAGTAAATCGAGCATGACTGGCCGACTCTCAGGCCAGTTCACGCTGTTGCCCGTCATTACCTCTGTCCATCTGTGAGCCAGCTCAAATTATTCGCTGCCTTCTTTTGCCTTTCATCCTGTTCATCCTTTCATCCTGAGAATCCTGATTCAGACGGTAGTTGCTTTACCCTTCTCCAATAATTTTCATTATTCCGGTCAGTTTTTCACCCGGTTGGAGGCGTATCAGGCCAGAGTCGATGCCCTGGTTTTCCAGATTGAAGGCGTTGGTGACGCAGGTGTAGGGTTCAAAGCATACGATGGGACGGGTGTCGGGGGCGTAGAGTACGAGTTCGCAGAATGCGTCATTGGCTTCCATTGCGATGGTTACGCCTTCGGTTGGGTCGGTGTACTCGCATCTGCTCCATCCGTCGGCTATAGAGACGCCGGACCAGACGTTGTCGTAATACCGGTCTTTCAATGGCGTGTTTTCGCGTACGTCAAATATTGTGCCGTCAACGGATAAAATTTCTCCTGTGGGAATGGGATCGTCGCGCAAGGGCCAGTAGGTCGATGCGGGCATGCGCACGGTACACAGGTCCCGGTTGCCATTTTCGGTGAGGGGTAGAGGGAAATACGGGTGGATGCCCAGGCCGACGGGCATGTCGCTGTCGCCCACGTTGGTGCCTTCAAATTCGAGAGATAGTGCGCCATCTTTCAGCCGATATGTTACCCGTGCTTCAAAGGGGAAGGGAAAGTGTGCGCCGATTTCCGGGAAGTCCGTTGATGTGAAGACGCTTGTTATCCAGGCACCTTCCGATATGCCGGATTCGACCACGCGCCATGGGCGTTCGTGGACGTAGCCGTGAGAGGCGTGTTCGCCCGGAGCAGGGGTTTCGAGCTGGTATTCCACGCCGTCAAACGAGAATTTGCCGCTATCTATGCGGTTGGGCCAGGGGTATAATATGGGCGTGCCGTATCCACTGGCGCGGCCTTGCAGGGTGTCGGGATCGGGGGGGGAATAAATGAGTTCTAACAGGTCATCGTCTTTTGGGATTTTGTAGGAGATGCAATTGTTGCCTACCGAAGGCAAAATGCTGGCTTCACAATTGGCTTCAATATCCCGCAGTACGTAGAGCGCGTGTCCGTGAAAGTTTTCTTGTTGTATGTCATATTGCGCCATTGTTTTCTCCCTTACTCCGGCAAGGGCCAGGCTTCGCCAGCCATGAAGCCACCATCTACGTAGATGGATTGTCCGGTGACGTAGTCCGATGCGGGTGCGGCGAGGAATACGGCGGTGCCGACGAGGTCTTCGGGTGTTGCCAATCGCTTTATGGGCAGACGGGATTCACCCCATTCGCGCATTGTATCATCTGCCCAGAGCCGCTCGGTTAATGGCGTGACCACAAAGCCCGGGCATATTGTGTTTACCTGGATGTTGTGTTTTCCAAGTTCTAATGCCTGAGCTTTGGCGAGTTGTCCAACGGCGCCTTTGGTGGCGGTATAGACAGAGATTTGCGATAAGGACCAGTCGGTTGTCAAAGAGCCGATGTGGATGATTTTGCCCTGTTTGCGCGAGATCATGTGTTTGACTACGGCCTGTGTTAAGAAGTAGAGGCCCTTCAGGTTGACGGCCATGATTTCGTCGTAGTGTTCTTCTGTTACGTCTTCAAATGGCTCGCGTATGTTCATGCCCGCGTTGTTGACGAGGATATCGATTTGCCCATATGTTTCAAGTGCCGTTTCGACGCCACCGCGCACGGAATCCAGATCTTTCATGTCCATTTCATATGCGATTGCGTCGCCTCCCGCCTCCCGTATTGCCGCTACGACTTCGTCTAATTGAGACCGCGTGCGCGCAGCACATACAATTTTCGCGCCCTGTGCAGCCAACCCCTCTGCGATACCACGCCCAATACCACGCCCCGCTCCAGTGACTATGGCGACGCGACCTTCAAGTGAAAACAATGACATCAATACCTCCTGGAAATGCGAATTAAAAATTAATGTTACGCAGTACTTCTACCAATTTAAATCTTTTTCATTTTTTTTCAAACTGCCGCTGCAGTATTTCCCACAATGGGTTTGGTCCTCTCGGTTTGAGAGATTCGGGATCTTTGCCCTGTTCGATGGCCTGCCAATAACGCCAACCCATTTTTTGTCCTGGCGCGATTTCGTAATCGAGTCCCGTCCATGTGCCGCTGCCGCGATATGCGTAAAAAGCCCAGTGCCACTTGCGCTGGTTATAGATCTCGATGAGGTCGGCCATATATGCTGCCGCGCCTTCAAGGCGACGGTCGTACCAGAATTCCGAAGCGATTATTCGGTGTGGTGGTATGTTGTATTGTTCGGAAAATTTTTGTACCGTCTGCATTTCCCGCGCAAGGCGATCAATGGTCCAGGATTCCGTTGGTCCGTTCCACGATTTGGGCACGCGATCCGGATAGGCGTACCTGCCCTGATTGACGCGATAGGTTACCATTTGCCAGGGACCGGGGTTGTGAAAGGCGTATAAGACCTTGTCATCGTCAACGGGGCGATTGTATTCGAATGCCTTGGGAGATGCATAGAACCAGCCGTCGAGGATGATGGGGGTGTGTGGATCGACAGAGCGGATTGCTTTGACCATTTCCCGGTTGAATTGGTTGAGGTCGGCTGGCGTGTTCTGGATGCGTTTGAACCACATGGCGAAGTTTTCGTCCGGCGCGTCAAAGCCGAATGCTTTATCCGGGTGTGGTTCGTTGAGGGGATTGTAGGCGACAATGGCGGGGTGTGTTTTCAGGCGTGCGGCGAGTTGACGCCAGAATTCGAAGGCTTGTAGATGATATTTTTTGTCTTTCCAGAGTCGCGCATCGTCCTGGTCGTTGTTCAGTTGTTTCCAGCGCGCGCCGGGTAAGCTGACCATTGTAAGGACGACTTTGATGCCATTGCGTTCGGCTTCGTCGAGTGCGTTGATCAATAGGGATAGGTCGGTTTCGTTGATTGTTTCGAAGTTGTCCGCGTTGCCTATCAGGAAGTCCCTGCCTTCGGCGGGCCAGGCATCGGGCAAGATTCGCACATAATCCAATCCCAATTCTCCTGCCGCAACGTACCATTCGGGACGGTGTTGTGCATTTTGTTGATTGGCTCCCTTGCGCTGCACATTCCAAAAGTCGATTTTGGAAGGGTCGGCCATGGCATTGCTGGTGAAGAGTAATACCGACAATACGATTGTGGATAGCAATATACGAAAGGTCATTTTAGAAGCGTGTGAATAGAAAAAGGGAGCGGATTGAGCCGCTCCTTTTTTGTTGATTACGGTGTAGATTTGTCTATTATTGAATTACCTTTTCAACGAATTTAGTCAATAGCGTCGTAAATGTATGGATGATGGCTATAATGAATGCAAGGAGTCCTGCTAAAGCCCCTCCTATTATCCAAACTTTCAATTTTTCAATATCATTTTTTGTGGCAAGGTATTTCATGTCTGTCTCTAACCGCACCAAACGAGATTCGGTATTCTTCTCTATCTCTACAGATCTCGCCGTAAGAAAATCTTCTGACCCCGGAGGGTTGTGCCCTTCGTTCAAAATTTAACCCCCCGCGATTCGTGCTTCAGATCCATCCAATCCCACAAAGATTGATAACTGTAACCAGCATAACTACCATTCAACTTGAAAACAACACCACTGGTTTCTTCAATACGATCCGGCCCTTTAAGTTTAATGGTATTGGCGACCTCATCCGCAATTTGCGGGCTGGATACCAGGAAACAATTATCAGATATCTGGTAATAATCCGGGTATATCTCTTTAATCTCTTTTTCGAGTTTTTCTGAGTTCGGTGTGTTTAATATAATAGCAAAAATATTGTGATCATCTACAGTTGGCGGTATGTTTCTTCCCAATCGAATACCCATTCTTATAGACCCCTTCCTTATATGTGTTTCCCCTCAGAAGATGATGCCTGATCCCCTTACCTGAAAAAAGATAGGGAACAAGATATATCAGGGCAAGAAGAAATAAGATCATCTGGGGGTCATAATAATATCTACTTCCCCAGGCTTCTTCGAAGTATCGCCGTATAGAGCGGTTTGTGTTTTTCTTTTTAAAGGACGAGGTTCTGCACGCAGGTTCTTGTTGGGAAAGGCTGTTCGCAGTGCCTCGACAGTAGCCGAGTGAGTAAACTCACGAGCATCTGTACGAACTATGACAATAGCATTATCGCGCATGCGTTGGGCAGCTCCTCCAAACACATCCGCAAGCAGTTCGCGGTAGTCAGACCGCGACTGAAATTTTCTCTGCCACCGACCCCCTCGCCATCGCGGAGTTGGACCATGGCCGAGCATCCATAAGCGGAGCCACTGGTCGTAGTGATAGTTGGTAACGCCATAGTAGGGTGGCGACGTGAACAGTAGATCGAATGGCAAAGCAAAAGCGCGTCGTCGCCTATTTGAATTAAGCAGTTGCACACTATCTCCGAGAAGCACTTCACCCTCCAAGTCAGGCGTTCCCTTCTTGTACCGCCGTTCAATTCGCTGTTCTAAAAAGGCTAAAGGATCTATGTCAGGAGGTCTCATTTCGCGCTTGCGCCACCACCGTACGGCATAATCAGGAGCCATTGATTTACTGTCCCGCATCTGGTTAGATAGCGAACCGAGGCGTTTGCCGTGCAGGTGTATCAGGATAAACGCCATCAATGTACGATCTACTTTACTATCTCTCCAGCGCAGGATATCACGAGAGGCCAGTAAAAAATGCAACACATCTGGCGCATAAGCCCACTCGAAGAACATAGGCAGGTTCGCACGACCTATGTCTATCTCTTTAGTCTCATATCCGATTTCTCGCAAGCGCTTAAGAACGCGTCCTTGTGTTACTGGGCGCAGTTTTACGCTACTGTACACCCATCCGACTGGATTAATCTCTATACCACATCCTGTTCGTTCTTTCGCTGCGGCAGCATAGATACTTGACCCTCGTCCAACGAATGGGTCAAGGATACGGTCTCCGGGCTGAGTGTATTCATCAATAACAAGGATTTGAAATAGTTTTGACGCGGAGAAAGCCTTTATCTTGGGCGCGGAGAATAGATCCCTCAAAGTCAGCGAAATCATAGAACTTTCGAAGTTCTCGCGTTTCATCCGTGTTATTGAGGTGGCCGATAAACCAGTTCGCAGTATTTTTTAAGATATTCCTCTGGATACTTGATACTTCCTGTGTGACGTAGATCAAGCCGAGATTGTACTTTGCACCTTCCTTTGCTGTGCGAACCCATATATCTCGATAATCCGTATCGCGATCCGACGGAAGCAGGTTGTGGGCTTCCTCAGCGTAGATGAGAATATCCGGTATTTCTTCCGTCGAACGTCCCTCCCTGAATGACTCCTTATTGCCGTCAAAGATGCGCTGCACGATTCGGCGTGCCGAGGCGTCGTTTACTGCCTCATCCCCGCTGGACTGATCCACGATCACGAGTTTCCCAGCAACTAACGCATCATAAATATTATCAACATAGTCTGTAGTTGTACTCTCGGTATGCTGAGGCCGAGCCTGCCCAATGAGTTGAGCACCGTTCGGACGCGCAATCATCTCTAATATGGCTCTTAGGTCCCCGTCAGCCCATGCCTCGCCAGAAGAGGAGTTTTGGATGTATTGGTTCTCAAATGTTTTGTAATCGTTAGTCCCTATGAATCTATGGAGTGCCTGGAACGCCTGCGCCAGTTGATCCCAACTCGGTACTTCCGTTCTGAATGCCCGCGCCGCGGATGTAAATTCGGGGTCTCCGTTATCTTCCAGTGCTTGGATCAGGTCTCGGTTGAAGAGTCGGGTAGTGCGCGGCTGAATAGTATCGGGAGCGACAAAACCAGCCTTTTCAAGCAAGGTACGGTATGCCAACACCAGTCGATTGTAGCGCACCTGATCTCCAGCACTGGCGCCCTCTTCAAGCGGTTGCAAACCGACTTGCTGGAAGTTTTGGATGTACTTTGAGTCTCGTGCCGGAAGCACCTCGTCAATGATTTCTTTTCCTATAGGTAGGTTCTCTTCGGCGTGGAAGTTTAGCAACATGAACTCCCGTTCGGGATCATTGGGATGACCAAGAATCCCATAAGTAATCACATCCTCAGAATTACCCTCCTCGCGTCCACGCCATACATTTTTGAGCGCGTTTGGAGCCTCTCCACCCGAGTCTTGTGCATTAGCATTGGCGTACTCTCCATTCGGATCGAAGATGATCTGCCCCACCTTCCGCAGCGAATTCGAATTATATCGAAGATTGAACACTGCCTCTGCTATGATCTTCGTCGTATTCGACTTTCCAGTTCGTGTCATCCCGAATAGTGCGCTCTTTTGCCCTAACAGATCTTCCGGTACAATTGTCACCGAAACGTCGCGGATGCCTTGAAAAGCGCGGTTGGTTGAGGCGTACCGAACCTCGCCGATGTTCACTCCATTACTGTCGATCTCACGGTAATTCACAATCTGTCGCAAAGCCTTGCCATTCGGCTTGTAAACCTTTAGCCCTTGGTTGGGGTAATAGTTCGACAGGTCAGCACCGAACAGGAGACGTAGCCTTTCATCGTTCTCGACTTCTGAAGGCTGCAAGTAGAACGTCCCAATAACGCGGCATTGCACTCCGGCGTAACTTAGTAGCTGTGCAGTATTAAAGTCCATCACGTCGGAACGATCCCAATGCCCCTCGGTGGGACCAGGCACTTGCTGTGCAGCCTGTACACGCACTCTGGTCGCCTCATCCTCATTCGGTAGCGGTGCGGCATCCATTACGCGTAGCAGAATTATCGAACTATCTTCCTTAGTGTAGTCAAATTCCTCATCCAGACCAAGTCGCGTGGCGATGAGAAAGCAAAGACTTGGAATACCACCAACCTCTCGACGGTGGAAATCGTGAATTTGCACAAGAGCCGTCTCATACCCAAGCGAATAGACTTCTCCTACATACTGCTCGGCCTGTACGAGAGATCCAAGCAATTGTTGGGCCTGTCGCTGCTCTTCTCCTGTTTCATATTCTCTAATTACGCTCTCTGTGCCAGAGATTGAGGGTACACCATCGTGAGTTTTGAGGGCCATATTGTTTACCTTATTTAGAAACGATAGATAGGTGAAGAAATACCAAAGTTTCCTTATTATTTTTTGTTCAATAGACTGGATTGCGGCTAAAACCATGCCGCAATGACAACTCCCGAAGATAAGCTATTTCCTTCAAGAAATACAGCAATTTTCCGATTTTCGCCACTATCTGGTCTTTGATTGAGGGTGTGTGTAAATCAAAAATCATACCTCAAGATGTGATTAAATAAAGCCATAGCATAGCGCACAGCGCGTGAGTCCGTTTCGCGGCGGACACCTTGGTGGCATTTTAACTGTATAGGCCGCTGTATGGAGTACTGTCACAAAAACGATTGAACTGGCCTGATGAGAGGCGGCCAGTTGTACCCCGCTCGCGCTGTGCCAGCCCCTCGGCGTTTGAGAGCGGCATTTTTTGCCTACTTTTCTTCAGACGCTCTATCGCGTCTTCTCTGTTGACAAAAAGTAGGTCGCCGAAGGCATAAAAAGGAAAAACTGTATTTGCAGGAAGTACTTTTTTTTAATGCTTTACTCTGTTTCAATACCTGCCAATACATCTTTCAAGAACCGTCCGGTATGAGAAGCAGTAACAGATACCACGTCTTCAGGTGTTCCGCAGGCTATTAAATCGCCGCCGTCTTCTCCGCCTTCTGGCCCCAGGTCGATGACCCAGTCGGCGGTTTTTATTACGTCAAGGTTGTGCTCGATTACGATTGCGGTGTTGCCCGCGTTGACGAGGCGGTTGAGTACGTCGAGCAATTTCTGGATGTCGGCAAAGTGCAGGCCCGTTGTGGGTTCGTCGAAGATATACACGGTCTTGCCCGTGCTCGGTCGCGCCAGTTCGCGCGCCAATTTCACGCGCTGGGCTTCGCCGCCGGAGAGCGTGGTCGATGCCTGTCCCATTTTGATATAGCCCAGGCCCACGTCAAATAGGGTTTGGAGAGATCGCTGGATGCCGGGTATATGGGTAAAATGCGACAGAGCTTCGGCTACTGTCATTTCCAGGACATCGGCAATGGACGCACCTTTATAGGTTATGTCAATTACGTCGCGGTTGTAGCGCTTTCCGCCACAAGTTTCACATGTGATCCACACATCGGGCAAGAAGTGCATTTCAATACGGCGCGCGCCCAAACCCGCACAGGCATCGCACCGCCCGCGCTTGTGATTAAAGCTGAAATGCCCGGTTTTAAATCCGCGCACCTGGGCATCTGGCAGACTGGCATACAGGGTGCGTATTTTGTCGAATACTTTGACATAAGTCGCGGGATTGCTGCGCGGCGAATATCCAATGGGGGTCTGGTCGATGTTGATCACTTTGTCGATGAGTTCCAGCCCCAGCACATCGTCGTGCTCTCCCCAGGCTTTTTGTGCGCGGTTCACGCGGGCGGCAAGCGCGCCGAAGAGTACGTCGTTGACGAGCGAACTTTTGCCCGAACCTGATACGCCGGTTACGCAGGTCAAGGTGCCCAGCGGAAATGAGACATCGACATTTTTTAAATTGTTATGCCGCGCGCCTACCACAGAAAGCGATCCCCGTTCGGGGTTTCGCCGCACATCGGGGACTTCGATTTGCAAATCGCCTGCGAGATAATGCGCGGTTACCGAGCCGTTGTTGGTTTTTAATTTGCGCGGATTGCCAGCGGCTACGATGCGTCCGCCTTCAACGCCTGCGCCAGGCCCAAAGTCCAGAATGTGGTCTGATCTGTTCAGGGTCTCGCGGTCGTGTTCGACAACGAGTAGAGAATTGCCCAGGTCGCGCAGTCGCGCCAGTGCAGCCAATAATTGGTGGTTGTCGCGCTGGTGCAGGCCAATTGTCGGCTCGTCGAGCACGTAGAGTACCCCGGTGAGACCGGATCCGATCTGGCTGGCCAGGCGGATGCGCTGGGCCTCGCCGCCCGAAAGCGTGGGTGCTCGTCGTCCCAGGTTCAAATACCCCAGGCCTACTTCGTCGAGAAATCGCAGGCGGCTCTGAATTTCGTGTAATACCTCTGCGGCGGCCTCGCGCGCTTGCCCTTCCAAAATCATTGTGTCAAACCATGCGCGTACTTCGCGGATGGGCATTGCCACCAGTTGGGGCATTGTTTTGCCGAATAGTTTTATGGCAGTACTTTCTGGCTTTAGACGGGATCCACTGCAGGACGGACACGGGACATCCTGGATAAATTCCCCCATTAGCCGCCGGAATCGCGGTGCTTGTCGCACGAGGGTCTCGATTGTGGGAAATAATCCCTTGAATTGGAATGAGAGATTTTTAGAGGTTTTTAGCCACTGTGTATCCAGGCCGTATAAGATTGCGTGTTGTCCTTCCGCTGATATTTGCGCAAAAGGGGTGTGCAGGTCAAAGCCCGCAGCTTCGCCGACGGCGGATAGCATGTCGCCTATTTGTGTGTGCGGTTCTACCTTTCCCCAGGCGAGTACTGCGCCTTCGGACAGTGATTTGTGAACATCGGGGATTAATGTGTGGATGCCCATGCCGCGTTGTGTTCCCAATCCTTCGCACGATAAACACCAGCCTTCAGAGCTGTTAAATGATAGGTGCTGAGGGGTTATTGTTTCAAAACTGCGTCCACAGGATGGGCACGAGAGATGCTGGCTGAATCGCGTTTCTTCGCTATCATCGGGCGATGCGACGATCAAAATGCCTCCTGAAATATCCAGCGCGATTTCGATGGAGTCCGCGATGCGTTTGCGGTTCTTTTTTTCTGCGGTTACGCGATCTATTAAAATTTCGAGCCTGTGGGTCTGTCTGTAATCGATCTCGGGTGGGTTTGACAGGTTGAAAACTGCGCCATTGAGTCTGCCGCGCAAGTAGCCTTCGCGGCGAAAGCGGTTGATCAAACTGGTATAATCTTCGCCTTTGCCGAGTTCTATGGGTGCGAGAAGGTAGAGGCGCCGTTCCATTTTTAGCACGCGCGCTACAATTTCCTGCACGGACTGACTGCCCGCCAATACATCGCAATCTGGACACCATGTGTCGCCCAATAATGCGTAGAGTGCTCGCAGATAATCGTAAACCTCTGTTACTGTGCCTACGGTTGAGCGCGGGTTTTTGCTCGCGGCTTTTTGTTCAATGGCAATCGCGGGCGATAAGCCCACCACGCGATCGACCTTTGGTTTGGGCATCTGTCCCAGAAACTGTCGCGCATAAGCGGATAGGGATTCGACATATCTCCTCTGTCCCTCAGCGTAAATTGTGTCGAGTGCCAGAGAAGATTTTCCCGAACCCGATACACCGGAGATCACGGTCATTTTTTCGCGGGGAATGGATACATCTACATTTTGCAAATTGTTCTCCCGCGCACCCACAATGTCAATCGTGCGCACATGGCCATTGGCGATTCGTTTACCGTTTTTCCCGGATATGAGCGACGTGTGGGTCAATACTTCGCCAAGCGCGCGTCCCGTGTGAGAGTTGGGAAATTTCGTCAGGTGTTCGGGTGTGCCTTCTGCTATAATTTGTCCCCCGTCTTCGCCGCCTTCAGGTCCCAGATCGATTACCCAATCCGCGGTTTTGATCACGTCCAGGTTGTGCTCGATAACCACTACGGAATTGCCCATATCCGCGAGCCGATGCAATACGTTTAAGAGATTTTGTATATCGGCAAAATGCAGGCCCGTCGTCGGCTCGTCCAGGATGTACAGGGTTTTGCCCGTGCTTCTGCGGCACAGTTCTTTTGATAGCTTGATCCGTTGTGCTTCGCCGCCGGAGAGCGTTGGCGCGGGCTGGCCCAATTTGACGTAACCCATTCCCACATCGATCAGGGTTTGGAGAATGCGGTGAATGCCGGGGATTGCCTGAAAAAACAGATGCGCCTCTTCGACTTCCATTTCCAGCACATCGGCAATGGACTTGCCCTTGTATTTTATGTCCAGGGTCTCGCGATTAAAACGCCGCCCTTCACACACGGGACACGTTACCCACACATCGGCGAGGAAATCCATTTCGACGAGGTTCGCGCCATTGCCCTTACACGCCTCGCACCGCCCGCCCTTTACGTTAAAGCTGAAGCGTCCGGGTTTATATCCCCGTACTTTTGACTCGGGCAACTCGGCAAATAATTTTCGAATGGGATCAAATACACCCGTATATGTCGCTGCGTTGCTGCGCGGCGTGCGTCCGATGGGCTGCTGGTTGATCTCGATGACTTTGTCCAGGAGGTCTATGCCTTCGATGCAGCGGTGCGCGCCTGTTTCCGTTTCTGCGCGGTTGAGTTCTCGCGCGAGCGCGGGGTAGAGAATATCGGCAATTAGCGATGATTTTCCCGATCCGGATACGCCCGTGATACAGGTAAATACGCCGACAGGAATTTTTACGTCAATATTTTTGAGGTTATTTTGAGATGCGCCCCGGATCCATAAACCTCGATGCGATACGGAGCGCCTTTCGGGCACTGCTATTTTTTCTTTTCCCGAGAGATAAGCTCCCGTTACCGATCGGGTTCTTCTCGCTATCTGTTTCCACGTTCCTTCGGCGACTATCTGACCACCGAGGTGCCCGGGACCGGGGCCAAAATCCACCACCCGATCCGCGCGGCGCATGGTGTCTTCATCGTGTTCTACGACGATCACGGTATTGCCCACATCTCGCAGGTGGCACAAAGCGTCGAGCAATCGCCGATTGTCGCGGTGGTGCAGGCCTATTGACGGTTCGTCCAGTACATAAGTAACACCGACCAATCCAGATCCGATCTGGCTGGCGAGGCGAATGCGTTGCGCCTCACCGCCGGACAGCGTGGGTGCCGTGCGGTTGAGTGTGAGATAGTCGAGACCTACATCGAGGAGAAATTTCAATCGCCCGCGAATTTCTTTTAAGGCGTCTTCGGCGATTCGCGCCTGGGTCTCGGTCAATTTGAGACTTTGAAAAAAGGCGTATGCGCGATCGACTGTCATCGCCGTGACATCGGGCAGGGTCTGTCCTTCGATTTTGACGGAGAGGGCTTCGGGTTTCAAGCGCGTGCCTTCGCATACGGGACATATACCCACGCGCATGAAGGGGGCGAGACGTTTGCGTACTATGGGACTCCGTCCCTCGGCAAACTGCCGTTCCATCGGTGGCAGGATGCCTTCAAACTCATCGCGATGGCGTTTTATGCTGCCATTGCTGCGGCGCCATTCAAAGGTCATTTTGCCATCTATGCCGTATAATAATGCTTGTTGACCCTCTGGTGAGATGCGTTTCCATGGCGTTTGCAAATCTGCACCATGGCGCTTCAAAACGCCCGCGTAATAGTGAGCTTTCCACCGGTTTTTGGGTACGCCCAGCGGCGCAATCGCGCCTTCCTGTACGGATAATTCGGGATTGGGAATGGCTTTTGCCAGATCCATCGCAAAGCGCGTGCCCAAACCGCGGCAGCTGGGGCACATGCCCTGTGGGCTGTTGAATGAGAATAATTGCGGCACGGGTTCCTGCGCGCTGCGTCCACATGTGGGACAGGAAAAGTGCGTGCTCAGCAGAAGATCATCTTCGCCCTCTGCACTGACAATTATTGCGCCTTTGCCCATTATGAGACCGGCATCGACGGCTTCGCCTATGCGCCCTCTCATGGTTTTTTTTGCGATGACCCGATCAATTACGACTTCGATGTCGTGTCTTTTATAGCGCTCCAATTTCGGGGTCTGGGTCAATGTCGCGATCTGTCCATCTACGCGCGCGCGGATATAGCCCTCTTTTTGCAAATTTTCAAACAGGTCGTGGTATTCCCCTTTTCGCCCCTGTACGAGAGAAGATAGTATGTAAATGCGCGTGCCTTCATCCAGTGACATGATTTGATCTACGATGCCGTCGCGCGTTTGCACCCCAATTGGCGTGTCGTCATGTACGCAATGGGGGGTGCCAATTCGCGCAAATAATACGCGCAAATAGTCGTAGATTTCGGTCATAGTGCCCACGGTTGAGCGGGGATTGCGCCCGGCGGTCTTTTGTTCGATGGAAATCGTTGGCGACAATCCCGTAATTTGATCGACTTCGGGTTTTTCCATCTGTCCTAAAAATTGACGCGCATACGCCGATAGGGATTCTACATAACGCCGCTGACCTTCGGCATAGATGGTGTCAAAAGCCATTGACGACTTGCCCGAACCGGAAACGCCGGTAAAACATATTAGCGCGTGTCGGGGCAACGTCAGATCTACATTTTGCAGGTTGTGTACCCGCGCACCTTTTACGACGATGCTTTTTGTTTCCATAAGACTCCCAATTTTTAATTTTTCTGACTATAACGGATTGCAGTGGTTCCATTTTCCACCAATGGAAGAAGCGATTAAAAGATTGTGTAACCAATTGTGATGATAGACGAAGTGATTGGCTCTCGCAGCCGGACTGGTCAGCGTGGGGTGGTTTTCCACGACAGCCGGACAAGAGGGGGTAAAATTATAGAGTAAGGCATAAGCGCGTATGTTTTGTGTGGTTTTTTTGTGGTCACTATGAAACATTTGTGCTGCGATAGCGTGCCGTTCCATAAATTTCATGAGTCTATCAAGGGTAGCAGATGTGCGAAAGGCCTCTCGAAAATCCAGATGAGCAAGCCATCGCCTCCTTTTGTCACATAATTTGAGGAGATTGTCTTTCATTGGGACATCGGGTAAGTGTGCTTGCGTCCAATCTCTCAAGCGTCGGATGCGTTGTCCCATACTTCTTTTGGTTGAAGCCCTGTAAATATGCCAGACCTTCTCAGCGGCTTGATAATAGAAGTCTTTTAAGGACTTGGTGGCTCGGTCTCGCACCTTGAGAAAGGCGTGGAGGAAGCATTCGATAATAAAGATTTTAGGGAAAAGTGCACGCCAAGCTCCTTGTGTTGCTGCCCAGCCATCGGTATTGACGGTTTGAGGCTGATAATCGGCATCTATGGCTTGGGCTTCTTCCTTGAAGGTTGCATACCCTGCGCTGAGTGTTTCAGTATCGGCTTTGTCAACTGTGTGGACGCCTAAAATGCAGTTTTTACCTATGGTTGTGGCGACATAGGCTTTCTGTCCTCGGATGCGAATATGGTGCTCATCGGCCAAGACATGGCAGGGCAATGTCTCTTTCTTTTTCAGGGTCGTACCCACTAATGAATAGGTTGAAAAAGAAAGAAAGAGACGATACCAATACATGTGATTTCTACCAAAGACGATGGCAAGTGCCCAAAAGGGAACACTGAAACGCAATAAAAACAAGCCTTTCTCTACTTCATCAGTCATCCCGCGCATATAGGGTAACACGAAAGAAGGCCGAATTTGATACTGATGGTTGTTGATCTGTAACTTTCGCATTTTCAGCTTCAATTTTTTAGAGAGCCGTGTGGTGCCATTAAAAAAGTAGCCCTGACTCATATCGGTAGGGAAAAGTTCTGGATGCATTTGAAAAAGATGCGCCACTGTCTTATGGGCAAAGGGCAAGTCATCCATAAACCGGTGATACTCAGACTCGGTGAAAGGGAGGACTATTGTCCGATTGATTTTTTGCTTATCTTGAAGTGCCACTGCTTGTGCCTCCTGTCTTGAGAGTTCACGTTAACTGCACTTAAGATAAGCATGAGCAGTGGCTTTGGCTATTTACCACTGCAAAACGTTACAATCAGGAATTTTTAATTTGTTTGTATTGCAATATACTATACACACGTTCACCCATCAAGAGAGAACTCACCGGGTGATTGCTGTGAGGGAAAATCCTTGTCATTGGACTTCTTTCGCTTTATACTTTCAAGTGCTAATATTTGCCCTACTACGCACGGGGGACAGTATGACAAAAATTTTGACTATTGATAGTGAAGAAGCCGCTGTAAAACGGATTGTCAAGATTCTCGAATCCAATGATTATCAGGCACAGAGCGCGACAACGTGGACCGAAGCGGTTGATGCGATCGCGCACGGACAACCCGATCTGGTGTTGCTCAATCTCGAGATGCCGGTTGTTTGCGGCGATGTGTTGGTCGAATTTATTCGCAAAGAAGGCTTTGAGATGCCAGTAATTGTGGTATCGTTTCCCGTTGAGGAAGCAGAAGCCAAAGCGCTCCTGGAACAGGGTGTTTACGGTATTGTTGAAAAACCATTCGAAGACAAAGCGCTTATCGAAAAAATAGAGCATGTGTTCGATATAGCCGAATTAGAGGAAGATATAGAAGCGGATACACCAGCAGACGCAGAGGAAACCGAGCAAAAAGTATCTGAGGAAAGTACTGAAGAAGGAGAAGAGGCAGAAGCACCATCGGAAGCATCCTCGGAGGAGGAGGATAAAGCAGAACCCTTCCTCAAACAATCGCGCGATCTCAGATCTGAGCCGCGCACCGGGATGAGCAAGCAGAAAAAGATTATTATGTTCACCGTGATCGGGATCTATATTCTCTTCGCGATCTTTACCGCCATGTATTTTTTCACAGACGAAGTTCCGGCATTTGTAGGTCGGATACTCAGCAATTGGTAGAAGGGAGTTTTCAATGGGATTAAATGTCGCCGTGGTCGGTTTGGGGGGTATTGGCAACCGACACGCCACTATCTATAATGGTCACAACCAGTGCAATCTCGTTGCGGTTTGCGATATAGACCGACAACGCGCAGATGCTGCGGCGTCGCAATACGGTGCCAGAGCATTTTACACTGTGCAGGATATGCTCAATGCCGGGCTGGATATCGCGGTGGCAAGTGTCGCGACTGCCGGTCATGAAAATGGTGGCGATCACTATAAACCTACGATGGAACTCCTCGAAGCGGGTGTTCATGTACTCGGAGAAAAACCGATTTCGAATAATATTGACGAGGCAAAAGAGATGGTTGCCAGGGCAAAAGATAAAAATCTGCGCTATGGTATTGACCTCAATCACCGCTTTACGCCTGCTGCTGCGCGTGCCAAAGATTGGGTTGATCAGGGTAGGCTGGGCGAGATCAATATTATCAATATGACGATGTGGATCAATAATCCCCGAGAAACATCGCCGTGGTTCCACATTCGCGCCCTGCATCCGCACTCTATCGATGTTATGCGCTACTTTTGCGGCGATATTGAAAAGGTGAGTGCCTTTTTTAAGCGCGGCCTGGACAAAGATGGCAATCGCCGCGTGTGCTGGTCAAATATGCAACTCAACATGCGCTTTGCAGACGGTACAGTGGGTAATCTCACTGGAAGTTACGATGCCACGGGACCGGGAGGGTCTTATGGCCTCGAACGTCTCGAAGTTGCCGGATCAGACGCTCGCTTTGTGCTCGAAGAAGCCTGTGAGCGCCTGCATTTTCACCCCCGCCGCTCAATGGAACTCGAACGCTATGACTATATCGGCGGTATGATGGGATTCAACGAAACATTTCAAAGCCGCATTGGGCGGTGGATAGAGCAAAATCTCGAAGACGCATCTCCCGAAGATATCGAAGGTTCGGGTGAAGAAGCACTCAAAGCACAGATGGTTATTGAAGCGGCGATAAAATCGTGGGAAACTGACGCGGTCGTCGCTGTTGAAGATGTGTGACATTCAGGAGAAAAACTCTGTGAAACCAATTTCTACATTTGTCGTCAAACCCTCATTGCCCAAATCCCTTCAGGGCCTGGAAGCACTGGCGTATAATCTGCGCTGGGCGTGGGATCCGGATACGATGGATCTGTTTCGACGCATCGATCCCATTCTCTGGGAAACAGTTTATCACAATCCGGTACGTATGCTCAATGATATCAGCCAGGAACGCCTGAATCAACTTTCTGAAAATCCGGGATTCATGGCGCATTTTAAGCGCGTGTCTGAGTCTTTACGCGCGTTTATGGATGGCGAGACCTATTTTCACTCCACCCATGGCAAAACAGCGTCCGATATTCAAATCGCCTATTTTTCTGCGGAGTTTGGTCTCACCGAAAGCCTGCCGATTTATTCAGGTGGTCTGGGGGTGTTGGCCGGGGATCATCTCAAATCTGCGAGTACTCTGGGGTTGCCATTTTTTGCCGTGGGTCTGCTGTATCAACATGGATATTTCAATCAGTATCTCACAAATGACGGTTGGCAACAAGAAGAATATATCGAAAATGACTATTACGCGCTGCCCGTGCAGATTGTTCGCGATGAGCGCGGTCGGGATATCACTATTACGCTCTCATATCCCGAAGCAGAAGCGCAGGTGCGGATATGGAAAGTGCAGGTTGGGCGCATCCCTCTATACTTGCTCGATACCAATTTGATGGAAAATCCGCCATCTATCCGCGAGATTACAGCACAGCTCTACGGTGGCGATAGTGAGACGCGCATCCGGCAGGAAATTCTGCTGGGTATTGGCGGTGTGCGCGCGCTCAACGCATTGGGCATACAGCCCACCGTATGCCACATGAATGAAGGGCATTCGGCTTTTCTGGGGCTGGAGCGCATACTGCAGGCAATGCACAACAATGGCGCCACATTTGATCAGGCGGCAGAGTACACGTCAGCAGGTCACGTTTTTACGACCCATACCCCCGTTCCGGCCGGACACGATGTCTTTCCCGTTTCTCTGATTGAAAAATACTTCAAATCCTACGCGCATGACCTCGGTCTTTCTATGCCTGCATTCCTCGCTTTGGGGCGCGAGAATCCCAATCATGTCAGCGATGGTTTTAATATGACAGTGCTCGCGTTCAGGCTGTCATCCTATCGCAATGGCGTTAGCAAACTTCACGGCGAGGTCTCGCGCAATATGTGGCAGTCGCTGTGGCCCGGGCTGCCGAAAAATGAAATACCCGTCGAGTCCATTACCAACGGCGTTCATATTGCTTCCCATATCTCGCAACAAATGCGCGCCCTTGAGGATAATTACATGGGGCCTCGACGCCTGGAGGAACCACACGATCAGAGTGTGTGGGAGACGATAGACCACATTCCGCCCGAGGAACTCTGGCGCGTCCACGAGCGCAGAAGAGAACGCCTCGTCGCATTTGCTCGGCAGCGTCTCAGAAAGCAGTTGCAGCGAGAAATAGCGTCGTCAATCGATGTGGCACGCGCCGACGAAGTTCTGACTTCCGATGCGCTTACGATCGGATTTGCCAGGCGTTTTGCAACTTATAAACGCGCAACGCTTTTGTTTCACGATCTCGAAAGGCTCACGCGCATCCTGTGCAATGAAGAACGTCCCGTTCAGGTTATTTTTGCGGGCAAGGCGCATCCGCAAGACCATGCGGGGAAAGAATTTATTCAGGAAATTTTCAGTCTTACGCAGCGCGAGTATCTCCATCGGCGTCTGGTGTTTATCGAGAATTACGATATGTGTGTGGCGCGTTATCTCGTGCAAGGGGTCGATATCTGGCTGAATACGCCGATGAGACCCCAGGAAGCCAGCGGCACCAGTGGCATGAAAGCCGTTGCCAATGGCGCGTTAAATCTCAGTGTGCTCGATGGCTGGTGGGCCGAAGCGTATCAACCGGAATTGGGTTGGGAGATCGGTCACGGCAAAGAATATGACGATCCGGCGTATCAAAACCAGATTGAAGCGCGGGCGATTTACAATATTCTCGAGAAAGAAGCGGTGCCGCTTTTTTATAATCGCGGTGTGGATGGATTGCCCAGAGGATGGATCGCCCGCATGAAGAATGCTATGCGCGTGTTGTGTCCAAAGTTCAATACCCACCGCATGGTGCAGGAATATACCGAGCGGTTCTATTTGAAGGCGCATGCGCGATCGAGAGATCTTTCGGATAACAATGGCGCGAGAGCCAGTACTCTGGCCGAATGGAAAGATAGAGTTCGCCATGGGTGGCAGGATGTCGCGGTCCGTTCTGTAACGTCGAGCCAGGCGCAAACATCACATGTGGGCGACAAGGTCGAAATTCGCGCGGATGTCGCGTTGGGCGACTTGCGTGTAGAGGATGTGGCTGTCGAAATTTTTCACGGGCAGGTCGGCGCAGAGGGGCAGATTGACCAGGGTGAGTCACTGCCTATGATACTCAAAGATCCCCATACTTTTGTGGGGCACCTGCCTTTGCAAAAAAGTGGCCGATGGGGCTATACGGTTCGCATTCGCCCGCACCATCAGGACCTCAATTCGATATGTGATACAGGGTTAATTACCTGGGCGTGATACTATGGCCAAACTCTCCCCAAAATCCCTCGCAGATGATCCCATCTTTGACGCATTTCTCCAACAGGCTCTTCAAAGCCGTTCCGATTACAATGTAAAACTCTTGACCCGTGCCTTTCATTTTGCGAGGAAGGCACATCAGGATCATTTTCGCAAGTCGGGCCAGCCGTATATTGTACACGCGCTTGAGGTTGGGCGCATCCTGATAGATCTCAGGCAGGATACTGCAACTCTGGTGGCTGGTATTTTGCACGATACCATAGCGCACGGCACAGCGACCCACGCGCAAATCGCGCGTCATTTTGGTTCTCATATTGCCGATCTGGTTGACGGTGTGACCAGGATTAAAGATCTGTCTTTCCAAGCGCAAGAGGCCGAGCAAGCCGAGAATTTCCGCAAGATGTTTCTGTCTTTGATCAATGACTTGCGCGTTGTTCTTATTAAGTTTTGCGAACGCCTGCACAATATGCGCACGCTGGATCCCCTGCCTCCCGAAACGCGCGCGCGCATGGCGCGCGAGAGTCTGGATATTTACGCGCCTCTGGCGCACCGTTTGGGGGTTGCGCGTATTCGGTGGGAGCTTGAAGACCTGGCTCTCAAGTGGCTCGAGCCGGAAGCCTATCGCGCGATTAGCAAAAAGATCCGCCTCAAGAGACGAGAACGCGAGGCCTATATCGAAGAGATGCGCGTGCCACTACAAAAAATGCTCAAAGAAGCAAATATTCGAGCGGAGATCACTGGGCGTCCCAAAAATTTTTTCAGTATTCACCGGAAGATGCAGACGCGGAGCAAAGCTTTTGAAGATATCTATGATTTGTTAGCCATTCGCATACTGGTCGATACGATTCAGGAATGTTATCACGTTCTGGGTATGATTCATTCGCTTTATACACCGGTTATGCCCCGGTTTAAGGATTTTATTGCAACGCCCAAGAGCAATATGTACCAGTCTTTGCATACGACGGTGATAGGCCCGCGCGGGTTGATGATCGAGGTGCAGATACGCACCCACGAGATGCACCAGACAGCAGAGGAGGGTATTGCAGCACACTGGCTTTACAAAGAGGGGTCTCCAGAAAGGTCGGAGCTCGATCAACAAATAGATAGGCTCCGCAATATGCTCGAATGGCAGGGGGAGACATCAGATCCTCAAGAGATTATTGAAGAGCTTAAGGTCGATCTTTTTTCAAATGAGATTTATGTTTTTACGCCTCAGGGCGATCTGATTCAGCTTCCCGATGATGCTACACCCGTCGATTTTGCCTTTGCAGTGCATACCGAGATTGGCAATCGCTGCGTGGGTGCCCGCATTGACGACCAGATGGTGCCACTTTCTACGCCGCTTGAAACAGGGCAGACGGTTGAGATTATCACGTCGCCGCACCAGCGTCCGCACCGCGATTGGCTCGATTTTGTCAAGAGTGCCAAGGCGCGAAGTTGTATTCGACGGGTTCTGCGCGAAGAGGCTTTTAATCAGAGCGTTCGCGTGGTCGCGCTCGATCGGGAAACCGATCAGACAGAGACTTTTACTGCTACTATCCAGGTCACGGGTCAGGATCGCACCAATTTGTTATCCGATATGACACAGGTTATGTCCAATCTCGGTGTTTCCATTGTGGGTGCGCGTATCGAGACCAGACGCGAGGAAATCGACAACCAATTCCAGGTGGAGCTCAAAGATGCCGACCACCTCGAAGAACTTCTGAAAAATCTCCGCAAGATTCCCAATATTACCTCGGCCTATCGCCTTGAAGATCCGCCGGAGAGCGGATAAAATAAAAAGCCGACCATTTGCGTCGGCTTTTTTGTTTGGAGGTATTCTATAAAGCGGTTCAGAAATATTCATCAGATGCATTGCTGTCGCGTACACACCACCTCAAAGAGCCTTCAAAACATTCTTCAAAATGCGCTCTTCCCTTTGAGAAATATCATCTAACAAGTTGATAATCTTCAGAATACGATCTATATCCCACGCTTTCTTGATCTCCCCTAACGCTCGCAATTTAAGCATCATCAGATGAATCTGATGCGCCTTCTGTTCAACCTCCCTGTACGCCTGATGAAACTGGTCTGACGGACGTAAATAACCGTGTTCCTCCAGATAAGCAAGCCTGTTCAACATACAGCGCTTATGCTCCCAAAGCGTGAACAGATGCCGCCGATCCCACAACAGGGGATGAACAAACAAATGAGTAAAATACTCTCTCAAGAGCTTATACGTCGCCATTCCAAAGACGCCTTCAACTGGCTTGCGCAACGTCCGGTAGTGGATAGACGAATTCTCAGAATGGATGTAGGCGCGCAACTGATCTCTGACTGAATCAATATCAAACTCATAGATACCGTCCTCATTATATTCCAAAAGAGTCACCAGGTACGATCTGGGTTTCTCGGGATCAATCCAGCGAAACGCCGCTTCAAAATCTGAATATGCAACCCTTGAAACCGAGTAACTCCGCGCTCGATTGAATCCCAAAGTCTCAAGCGTTTCTGTATCGTCATCGTATCCGAATACCATAATAGCATGTGGATGATGTATTTTCTCATAAAATGATGTATGCGGCAAGAAATACTCATCGGCGGTTAACTGGACATAGAAGCCCTCATCAATTTGATCGCGAATAAACGGCACAATCTGGTTATATACTCTGACGATTGATTGCCTTGGAACAGTGTAGATAGACAGCCACGGCGGGGAGTACTGGCCTTGAAAATAGAAGTTGAATCGGATGTTATGTTTGCTCTCATGCAACAGGTCAACGGCGAATAGCTGGATGTAATTACAGAAGAACCAGGGAATATAATCATCCTGAAGCGGCATAATCGAAAGTCGATAGCCATGTCGAGGATAGCCGTGGATGGGTGGGGATAATTGGATGGGAAGTGTTTTTTTCATAATATGTCTCAAAAGCTATGCCATCTGAGTGCGAGTGAAAAATCTATTCTGTCTATCCGGCAGCAGGTACCTTCTGTCGTGCTGTGCGAACATAATCAGCCATGGTCTGTACGCTATCAAATAGTTCCACGCGCAACTCTTCATCTGGTACTTCAATGTCAAATTCCTCTTCCAGACCCACAATGATCTCAATCGTCGCCATCGAATTAGGCCCCAGACCACCGCCAAAAAGCGCGTCTTCATCGTCAATTTCTTCTGCATCAACTTCAAGAGACAACGTGCGAATGATCACCTGTTTGACCCGATGTTCAATAGACATAACCCCTCCTATGCGATAGTTGATGTATCCTTTGAGAAATATTGAATCACAGTTTCCACAAGACGCTGTTGACCCGTCTCCGAAAGAATCTCAATCGCGGGCACATAAAAATTATCTTCTAATTTTTTCAGGTGACAATCAATTTGAGATTGTGCCATCTTTTTGGGCGTGATCATACTGCGCCCATAAGCTGTTCGGATATGTTTTTCGTGGTCTCCCATCGCGAGTAAGATAGTCGGTGCTTTGCACACGGCACGTATGCCATCTATTGTATCGCGGATGTACTCTTCTGCATCAATGCTGTTGACCACCAGAATGCAGGCATCGGGTTTTACCCCCAGTAAAAACGCCAGTGAAGACAAGCAATGTGTGCTGTGTTCCTGGACATGATAGGGAATGGTCCCCGACTGAGAGCCTGTCAGGATAATATCGGGCTGTGTGCGCTGGCAAATCTCCCGAATTTTGTAATCCAGATACGGTATGTAATGGTGAAATGGCAGTTTGAGTGGCGAAGCGTAGCCCATTGGAAAAGCAGCATCCATGCCAAATAACCGAGAGTGATGCTCAGTGCCAATCTGCCCGACTTTATACCCTTTTTGGATAAGCCTGCGCCTGAGCGCGAGTTGCAAAGTGAACTTGCCCTGTTGAGAACTCGTACCCATCACAGAAAGCACGGGCACATCCACAGACGGAAGCGCGTTGAAATTTTGAATCGCCTGTACGATTTCTTCTCTATGAACGTGAGGATAGACAAGGTGCAGACCCTTTTTGTCCGCTAATTCATACAGATCGGTGTAAACGGTTGGATCAAGTGCCTGAAAACTGAACACATGGCATCCTGCATCAAGAGCCAATTGCACATATTCTCTGAGCAAATCGCGCTTGCGGATGCGGGATAGTTGATCCACATAGCCGAGAATGAGCGTATCCGCATCTGCCATAGCACGGCGGATATTCGGACTAATCCGCAAATTTACCTGAGATTCGCCAATCACTTTGCCCGCATCCTTACCCACCATTCCCTTGCCAATGGGATCCGCGACGCCGACAATCTCAAACGCGAGCAAATCGCGATAGCGCACCAGACTGTGCATCTCTTTGTTATACGGATACAATACGGCTTTCTTGATATAGGCATAGTCCTCTTGAAAATCTTTTTGGTGTGACTGAAGACCAGATTTGGACTTATTTTGACCTTGAGATATTTCGTTTAATACTTTTTCTTTTAATAATAACCGAATATCTTGAACCGAACATTTTGGATGCTGTTCCAATAAGTGTGCGATAATACCCGTGATATGGGGTGCGGCAAAGCTGTTTCCTCCGGTCATAATATGTTTGCCGTTTAACCAGCACACGCGCTGTTCATCCCCTCGCGCCACACATTCGATGCGCTGCTCCTTGCGGTAATAAAATCCATCTGCTTCATAAATCGCACCACCTGTCACACCAATTACTTCGGGAAATACCGCAGGATAACTCTCACCCCCGTCATTGCTCTCAGCAGCTACGAGAATCACGCCAGCATCAACCGCTTTGCGACACACTTTTTGAAGAGATTCCTTAAACGTCACATCCGTCGTGCCCAGACTCAAATTCACCACATCCATCTTGTTGTCAATGCACCACTGAATCGCCGCAATGAGGGCCCGCCCATCGGCTATCAAAGATTCATCAAAAATCCGCACGCTATAAAGTGCTGCATCAGGGGCCTTCTTCCGAATAATCCCGGCACACGCCGTACCATGTCCTGCATAGTCGGCGTGATCATCTAAAAACACAACCCCGCCTTCTTCGCCAATCTGAATATGAACACCACCCGCAACATCACCCACACCTGGATGAGATGTGTCTATGCCGCTATCGACAATGGTAATCTGGATTTGAGAGGGATTTTCTCTACGCATGACATTCCCTAACTAATGATGGTGAATCCATGATCTTGCATTCCACATCAATGATTTCCTTTTTTTTCCAATCAACCAACATACGCAATGTGTCATCAGCCTTTCTTGGCTTCCAGCGATACTCAAAGACACTTATGCCATTCATTTCAACAGCATCATGCCCATAACTGCGTTTGTTCTGGAGTGTGCGAATATAATCATGGCGAGCAAAATAGGGTTGTGCATCTATATGCTTCACAATAGCTGGCAGATAATTTTCCATCAAAAGATTGGTACCTGGTATCGCACGAAATCCATAGCGTTTGTAAAGTGGAATTCCTTTTCGATTGAACGACCAGGTCGTAATTTCAATCCGTTTACAATCAGACCCACAGGCGGTTCTCAAACACGTATCTGCCAGTGTAAGGCCGAAAATCCCGCGTTTCTGAAAATCGGGATGCGTTTCTACATGGGAAAAAATGATCACGCCTGGCTCAGATTTCTTCTGGGTTATTTTTATGGATGAAATAATACGATTATATTTTTTTAGCAGAAAAATGGAGACATGCTCGCACTCATCAAGTTCCTTAAGCAATGTTTCAAAATGCATGAGTTTTTTTAAAGTTGGCTCTCTTTGATAAGCATAAGAGGTGAGCGACCAATGATGGGTATAGAGATCATTGAGAAACGCTGAAAAATTTTCTACCTCATCAGGTTGAAGACGAACAATGTTGTACATAATTGGGCTATCCTCTGAATCTTCATTGACATAACGAAGTTGGCGGATAAGAGGTTGACCTTCACAATCATCGAGAAATCTATTATGGGTGTTCAACACTTACCTACTTGACTGTTTGGTAGTATTGAACACCCAATAGACCAGAGGTCATACATTTTATTTTTGCTTGATCGGCTGTCAATAATCAAATTTTAGACTTACCTAACCCCCTGGTTCTTTAGGAGGACTTTGATCATGGCAACTTTTATAGCAGCCTGCGTATGTTGACACTCCAAAACCAACCAGTGCTCCTACTCCCCCACCAGTTACAGCACCGCCCGCCGTGCATACTGCAACTATATCTGCGGCATCTTCATGTGCTTCTTGGATACTCAGTTCACGCTGATAATGTTCGAGAGACTGGGCAAGCTCTCTCTCAGCTTCTCTCTCAGCCACCGATTCCTGCAAACCAGCAATTACCTCATCTCGGCGTGCTTGAGTTTCTGCATCTCCTTGGGCATAAAGGTCAAAATAGTATTCATAATCTTTTTCTTCTCCTGAATATGCTATAACATTGTGAATGCTATCTGCATACGGAGATGGCGAGATTTTTTTGAGAAATCTCATGGTTTGCTCCTTTCTCGAAAAGTGATGATGACCTCTGATTACAGCAAAAAAAATTCTCTATACTGAAAAACCACCACATGGACCAAATTCGCAATAGCGTGAAACACAAAGCTTGCAGTTAGTGAATTTGTACGTCTTACCAAAAATGCTGTCACAACACCAAACAAAAATGCGAAGAGGAGATTCGTAATCTCTAACCAGTATTGAAAATGGTATGCTGCAAAAATGACGGCTGAAATCAAAATAGCATTTCGTTCCACATAACGTTTGCACAAGGTTCTATACAGCATGCCGCGAAAGTATAATTCTTCTATAAAGGGACCGAAAAGGCCCATAACTATCACGTAGCCATAAAATATCTCATCAGGATATTTGGCAGGTATATTGTCAAAATTTACTACTTTCCAGTTCCATAAAAGGGACATTAAAAACCCGTAAGTTAAGGCAAAAATGATATATTGAACTTGAGGAGCATAGCTCCCCCAAATTGTCCTGAGCGATAAATCCACTTTCTTGCATTGCCATATAAGAAAGGCAAGAAAGGCAAGTATAAAAAACAGATTGAGATATGTTTGCCCGATAAGTACAATATCTTGAACCGTTAAGCCCCATTCATTGACATGATTAAAATGTGCCATTAAGAAGCCAAAGGGCGCACCACTGCCAACACTAATTACCAAGTATAAAACCAACCACAGGACTAATTTTTTAATTGACCAGGGGAGTTGCTGAGTGTCATCAAATTCCAAATCATCACCTACATCTATTTTGCTATCTTGCATTTTCATTTCCTTTTAAAAAATCATGGCCAAGACCTAATGAACTGCCCCCCGCTTGTCCAAGCAGGAACAGGTATTGTATCCCGTATTACATCACTACGAGATGACAAGGATGACTTTCCCGGATCAAAGCACAGGGTAACGTTGGTGTACACAGTTGCATATCATATACTCGCCGTTTTCTCATACAAATGAGCATAAACTCCATCTTGCATGGCTAACCACTCATGCGTTCCCTGCTCTGCGATCTGTCCCTCATCCAATACCACAATCTCATCTGCGTTTTGAATGGTTGAAAGCCGATGTGCGATGATGATGGTGGTTCTGCCTTGTCGCACGGTTTTCAATGCCTCCTGGATATGATATTCGGATTCCATATCTAGCGCGGCAGTGGGTTCATCTAAAATCAAGATGGGCGTATCCATCAACAGCACTCGAGATAGGGCAATGCGCTGTTTCTGTCCCTCCGACATCTGTGCTCCCTGTTCGCCTACCAGTGTTTCATAACCCTCAGGTAAGGACGCGATAAAGTCATGAATATACGCTGCCTGTGTCGCATCCTGGACGTCTCGCAGGGGTATGTCGTGCCCAAAGGTCAGATTGTCTAAAATACTGCCCTGAAATAAGGTGCTACCCTGCATGGCAAATCCCACCTGCTGCCGGATGGATTTCAAGCGATAGTTCCGAATATCGTATCCATCAATAGACACATACCCTTCTTGAGGATCATAAAATCTCGGGATCAATTTGGCAAGTGTGGATTTGCCAGACCCACTCTTGCCAACCAGTGCAACGGTGGTTTGTGCAGGGATGTGCAGGTTGAGGTGTCGCAAAACGGGTTGATCTTCCTGGTATGCAAAACTCACATTGTGAAAACCAATTTCACCTCGTACCTGAGGCAAGGTGGGCATATCGGGACGATCCTGAATGTCAGGTCTCAAGTCATAGACTTCAAAAAAACGATTGATGCGAACCAGAGCCATTTCAACCTGCCCCACGAGACCGATGAGATTGCCAATTGGACCGTAGAGATAGCCTACATACCCCGAAAAAGCCATATAACTGCCCAGAGAGAGATTGCCCGATAAAACTTGCGTCCAACCATACCAGCCATACGCCAAAGTACCCGCTGTTTTCACCAATGACCCTACAAACCCAAATCCACCACTTAAATGCGTTGACTTGATTCGCAATTTTGCAACATTGAGAAAGATGTCTCTGAGTTTGTGATAAAACGCGGCTTCCAGTCCCAGTGCTTGCACGGTGCGAATGCCCGAAAGCGATTCGTAGGACTTGGCCGATAATTCGGCAGAGGCTTCGGTCAATTTTTTAGAAACCCTGCTAAGGTATTTTTTTGACACGATAATCAACACGGTATCAAAAGGCAATACCGCCAGGCTGAGTAAGGCGAGTTTCCAATTTATGTAGAGCAAAATGGGTGGAAAAATGAGCAACTGAAGGGTATTCATAATCAGGCTGTTCACCATTCCAATGGTACTGCCGATGGATCTGTCCATATCCCTGAATCGAGACAGGATTTCGCCGGTCTGCCGGTTGTCGAAAAAGCTGAAGTCCAGCGATTGCACATGGGAGTAAAATCGAGATTTGAAATCCAGTCCCATGTTGACACCCACATAACGACTAAAATAAGTGCTTAATAGTCCCGTAAATCCCAACCCCGTCGAGAGCACAGCACCTATAATCAGGATGAAGGTCAGGAGTGTGTAGTCTTTGTGGGGATACACATCATCAATCAAAACCTTGGTGATGTACGGTCCTGGAATTCGCAAGAACATGACCATGATGCCCACGAGGAGGGACTGAAAGATAAACCGCCAGTAAGGACGGAGCATTTTGATGATTTTGAATATCTGACGCATTAAATTCTTTCGTTCCTGATCTGTACGGTTTCAAGAGGTTCTTCCAGCCGATAAATCTCCGGACGACCAATTTTGCCTACGGTTTTCAAAAACTTCTTCCACAGCAAGTCAACAATAGGACCGCGTTCTGTCACGATTTTTGCTTCCACACCCATGCCATAAGCAAGCGGACATTCTCCGTCAGATAAATGCGGATCTATCACACTGATCTTCACAGGATATACAGTACTCATACCGCCCGGCACGAGACCGGCACCCATAGGTGTGATAGGTTCGGGTTTTCTCGGCACGTCCGTCACTTCTCCCTCAAACACTTTGTATTCCATGTGTGGAAAAGCATTCACATATATTCGCACCTTATGTCCCTCTTTCACCTTTGGGATATCCACTTCTTGGATCATCACCTCAGCTTGCCAACTGTGCAATTCCGCCAACTCAATCACGGCCTCACCTGCCTCAATGCGATCTCCTTCGCGCTTGTCCAGATCGCGCGTCAACACAGTTCCTGAAACGGGCGCGTATATCTTCATCTGTTCCAGACGTGTTTTGAGAAGACGATGGCTGACCTGTAATTTTTCATACGTCTGTTTTAACATCTCCAGTTCCTGCTTGCGACTGTCCAGAGCAATTAACCGTCGTTTTGCCCGCTCAATTTCTACCTCTGCCCGTTGTACTCGCGTCTGGTGTACTCGAATGGGAATCAAGGTATCAACAGGCGGTCGCATACTCCCATCCTCGCGATACGGCGCGTATTTGCGGTAGATCTGGTATTCTTCCCGAACCTGTTCCAATTGCAACTGCGCGGTCTCATACGCCACTTCAGCACGCGCAATCTCTGTTTCCAAAACAGCACGCTCGCGTTGCAATTCTGAGACCAGAGCCACACGCCGACTCTGGTTTATCGCCAGCTCATGCTCGAGTTGCTCCAATTCCGTGCGTAAATCGGTATCATCCAATGTCAGCATCAAATCACCCTGTGCAATCTCTTGTCCGTGTTGCACATGAACCGTCTGGATCAGGCCTGATCGTTGCACTTTCACTTCATAACGCGCAGTGGGCTGCAAGCGACCTTGTCCTGCAACCGTGATTTCCATGCCCAGATGCCAGCCCAAAAGACCAATCAGCGCGACCATGCTTCCCACAACGCACAAAATGGTGAGCAAGAAATAGCGCACAAACCGGAAACCAATCCCCGAAGTTGAGAGGGCTTCTCGCGCCTCTGTGTTTTCAAAAGACACCTCTTTTTGGGGATAGCCATTGAACTTTACAGCCTGCTCACTATGTGCCATAACTCGTGCTCCCATTAGTCCACTTTTGAAAGTGGATTTCGACCGGGTAAATAAACATTCAACTCTGATATTTTCCGAAAACGTCTAACTTTCTCCGTGCCAAACTTTTTTGCGGTATTGGGTAGCAGAAATGCCATGTATCCTCTTGAAAGCCTGACAGAAACGACTTGGTGAATTAAACCCACATCGGCGTGCTATTTCATATATATACAGGGATGATCCTGTCAAAAAATGCTCTGCCTGCGCTATTCTGACCTCTCGCAATTTTTCGCGGAAGGTTTTGTTAAAAAATTTTTTGAACAGCACGTGACCGTGCGGTGGGGTGATCTGAAAATGGAACGTGAGGTCTTCAAATTTCAGGTCTGACTCTCTGTAACGCTGCTTCAAAAATGATTCCAACGCCTCTGGTGAAACCTTCTCTCGCCCGGTGTTTAACGGCTGTTGAAGGGATCTGGGCAGTGAACGGGACGCTTCACGAACCTGCGGCACCTTGTATTCTACTTCATTCGGTAGAATACAGTTTTTGACCTCTGCCAAAAATTCGTCCTTCACAATCGGTTTGTCCAATACGCCCCCAGCACCTGCTGTGAGTATTTTTTTAGTTACTTTCATAAGAAAAACGTCTCCCATGATCAGGACGTTTGTCTGAATGTTATCTGCTGCAACGCGCTCCAAAAGTGCGACCCCGTCGAGGCCTCCCATATACATTTCAGCGATGACGAGATCGATTTTCTCCTTCTTCCGTCTCAAAATTTCAAGTCCTTCTTTTCCATTTTTCGTCGTGCGTACGTCATAAGGGGCATCACTCAGGAATTCCACAAGGGTAGATAAAACGCGGGGATCGTGATCTATAATCAGAATTTTCTGTTTGTTCAGATCAGGACGCGAATGATCGGCACGAGGAGGAATTGTCCTGTATTTTCGCAAACGTATGTACCCTTAATCAAAAAAATAATTACTTTATGGCTATATATTTGGATCGGGATTTTCTGTTTGTTCAGATTTCTCAGATGCGATAAAACGCAGTCTAAATTTTTGAGGGATAGAGCACAGCTCTCGACACTATTCAAAACAGATTTTTCTCTGCATAAACCAGATATATGCAACAGGTGTGCCAATGTAGATTTTGCTAATGATAATATTTGTAAAGTATTATTTTTGTTTCACATAGAGGTCATGATCAAGAAAAAGTCAGGTTGAATATCGAATTAAGAGGTGAAAACATTGTTCACTTTTCTCTTTTCGATGGAACATTATTTACTCCTTACGCGCTTTAATCCACATTGACAATCGCGCTTCGGGTCGTTACTTTAGTTTGGTCATCTCAAGTTATCCGCTTGAGATACTTGCCGCCGCTGGCAGGGGACTTTGCCGAGTCTTGTCAGCGGCTCTTTTATGATAATACCATCGCGCCTGTAATTTCAATTTAAAAAGATTGCTCAGATGTTAGAATCATTGCTTGTATGTTAGATTTTTTCATTTTTTTTTAGTTGATAAAAAAAAGCCGACCATTTGCGTCGGCTTTTTTGTTTCGATTCGCTTTGCATATAATCGTTTACTCAGCTTCAAATACACGCCACTTTGAGTCGGGTGACTCCTTGATTACTACCTTGTCCGAAAGCAGGACATGAAATCTGTATCGACATAATAAACGCTTCCACAGTCGGTTCCTCATGTTAGTGATTATTGCTATATCCTCTGCTCTGCGGGTTTACATCCCTGTTCATCTGTGGTTGCTTTTTCTCTGCATCCACCCATCGTCTATCTATCTCTGGTCTATGTACTTTTATCTACGGTCTCCGATCTACGGGTTTTCATCCTGATCATCCTTCCATCCTGCCCATCCTGATTCAGACAGTTTATTCAATCAATTCTTTGGTATTGTGAACGCGAATATCAACTTCAGGCCAATGTTTATTCAGAATGTCTATGATGTGATCTTTCGGTCCGACAAAGATCATGATCATATTCTCCGGAACAAAGAATTTTTCGAGAAAGGCACGCACTTCCGTATCGGTAACCGACTTATAACCACCTTTGCGTCTTGGCGAATTATAGATGGCATTATATACCTCACTGTACAGTCTTCGCTGTGGTGTCAATCGTTCATGGACATGGGCATAGGTGACATTGCTATTCTCACGCAACGCTTTTATTGCCGCCCAAAAGCGGGGGTTGTCGGAAAGTTCTCGGGTGAAGTCGGACATTTTTGCGATTAGTTCTTCGCCATTCTGTAGCCGAGGATCGGCGAAAATTTCCAGAAATCTGACATTTTCTGATGATTGATAATCACAACCAGTACCATAGACCAATCCCAACTCTTTTCTAAAATATTTATAGAGCAACCCTTGGGCGCGATATCCTCCAAGTGCCTCGGATATCATTGACGGAATATAATCTTCTTCACCTCTCATTCCACAGGGGATTAGCCAATAGCAGAAAACGTTTTTCAGGTGTGAATAATTCTCAAAGACGAAAGCCGAAGGTCCAGAATGATGATCGGTGATTGGCTGTGCCAGTGAATGCACAAAACCGTCTGCCTGTTGTCGTATTGGACGAAACAATTTGGCAATCTCGGTGGAATCTTGGTCTGAGAGTATCTTAAATGGTGGAGGTCTCAGTGAATCTACAAAACCATCTGTCTGTTGTCGCAGGCGATCTTCCGGCTCGTCTGTAATTGGACGAAGCAGTTTGGCAATCTCGGTGGAATCTCGGTCTGAGAGTGCCTTAAAAAACATCACTTCTGTTTTCAGAAGCCGAACATAATATCGCCTGATATCCTTTACAGAAAATTTCTTCAGCGTTTTTAAGGATCTAAGTTTTTTTATATTTCTTGTTTTTGCAAGTGCAAAATTTCTCATAAGATTAGCGGTATTTCTTTCACGGTCATTCCGATAATTAGTCACTTCTTGTTTTTTCACATCTTCCAGATCGGACTCGAAAAACGCGAAATTATATATGACATCGCGGACTATTTCTATGGACTCAGCACAATTCTCAGACAGGGTAGAAATAGATATGGTCAGGGAGGTTGTGTTGGCAAAGACAGACAGATTAGTGCCTAATATCGCCAATTGATTTATGTGCCCCTGCTTTTTTGCAGACTCCCAAATCAACTTTGAGGCTGTCCTTGCAAGCCCAATCTGAGAAGGGGATTCCTGGTTGCTTCCCGCACCGAGAAAGACAATTTCAATTTTGGTCAACGGGGCGCGTTTGTCCTGGCGATAAAAAATTTGGTGGTTAGAAATCTCTGCATAAGCGGGCAGGATACCAACCATGTAGCACAGAGCAAAACTAAGTATCACTTTCAGGAACATATTCATTGGCCTTTTGGGAGGATTTGCTGGTCAATTTTTTGATAATCTCTATCACCGCAAATAGAACCATAATAGCAGAAAAAATAATAAAAATACTTCCCACTATTACAGCGCCGATAGACCGTTTTTTTTCTGGCAACGTTAGTGAGAGCGTTATGGAATTATCATTTGTCAAGTATTGATCTATCAAGCGCGGGAGATCGTCTCTGCGAGCAGATTTGAGATCTTTTATCAATTTGGGATACAGCAGGGGATCGTTGGTATGGGCGAATGCCCGTCCGAACTCACTGGCCATATATGAGCGGTCGTAAAATCTGGAATACATTGATTTTAACTGCAAATTTTGAGCCGCAGTAAAGTCATCTTCAGAGACACCATGCGTTCTGATCTTCTCTAATTCTGTTTGGATAGCATTCTCAATGGCATCTATGGAAGCGTTGGTCGACAGATCTGCCGTGCAACTCTGCAAACTAAATCTTTTAAGGTGATAAAGCGATACTCTGAAAACCCTTGCGAGCTTAGAATCGATTAAAGAAGATCGCAAGGAATTTGAGCTTGCGTTCAACATGCGAGCGAGAATGAGCAAGGTCGCATAGTCGCGATGACCTAAATGGGGTGTGTACCAACTTTTTCTGAATTTGGCAATACGGATATTTTTTGAAGTATCTTTTACTATCTTCCCGAGTATTTCAGGATCGGGAAATTGCTTAGGAGGCGATTCGCTCGATATTTCACCTGATATTTGCTCATTGCTATAAGCTTCGTCCAATTTGGTCAGAACATGGTCCATATCCACATCGCCGATTACAACGACCAATCTCTTTTGGTGGCTCAGAAAATTTTCATAGTACGCTTTTAGACCGGCGGGTTCGAGTTGTTTAATAAAGTCCTCTGTCCCAAGACCATTAAAATTCTTTTTTTTATAGACCAGACCCCAAAAGCGATTGGCAATTTTTCTCTGAAGATCTGACTGTCTGCGGCTTATTTCCGTCAGTACGATTCTCTTTTCCTTTTCAACAACTTCCTCATTGATCACTGTGTGGTAATATCTATCCGAGTCTATCTCAACTGCGAGGTCAATTTTGTCCTTTGGAAATCTCATTACAAAATATGTACTATGAGAAGAAGTAAAGGCATTTGATTGGCCACCATTTTCGATAATGAATTGTTTGAGTTTCCCATACTCATGGCTTCCAGTACCTGAAATGATATGCTCTAAGAAGTGTAGCCGTCCTTGTTCACCTTCCTCTTCATCTGCCGAGCCAGCACAGTAGTAGGTATGGTATTCAAATGTAGGGATTGTTCTATCTACAACGATAACGGCGTCGAGGTTGGGGTTGATGGTGTAGTGTTGCGCGACGAGTTCTTCCGATAATGTCGCTGTGCCAATAAGATCGTAGGCCGCGCAAGTGCCTGCCTGTAAGATGCATATAAGAAATGAGATGAGGGCATGAATTTTTATCATGTTTGATACTCGCAAATTTAGAAGTGGTTGCTTCGTCTATTTGCACTACAAGTATAAAATGAGAAGGTTCTTCCAGCAAGCCTGAAAGAACCTTCTTTGAATTGTCAACATTGTGTAATGCATAGCTCATCTCATCGTATAAGCCCTATTGTGTGGCCCAACCGTTAAGAAAACAATTGTTTTATCTTCTCTGCCCTCGCAAAGGCAATACTGACACGTTTGTATATACCGACATTCTTCACAGATAACAAAAATCAATCTGAAATTTCTACCCACCCGAGCACTGCGGCAACCCCTCAGATCTAATCCTCCAAAAACCTGCCCAAGACGTTCTGTGCGCTCATAGGGGTTTTTGAGAATCTGCTCAACTCTTTGCTTAATGCGCTGGCGTATATTCGAGTAGCGCGAAAGGTTTCGGGCGAATCGGCCCTCATAAAAAGCTTGATATTCATTCATCCCAAATTTCTGCGTGCGTATAAAACTTCAATTGACCGGATTTCTTTCTTTTGAGAATATCCACCATATCCTCATAAAGCGGAGCGTTCTTATCGAGGTTGAAAATTTTTGGTTTCTGTTTTACCAATTCGATGAGTTCTTCACGAACCACCTTGCGGATAAGTCCTTCCAGTTGCTGAATGCTCAGCGTGACTGTCGTTTCTGTAGTTATATCATTGCTCATTGTGATTGTCCTCCTTAAAAATGAGAGAGGCATCTCAGTAATGGTCACTCCATAGAATATATCCAAACCCAGTCGCAAAGTAAACAACCGATACTCATGCCTACGGGTTTTCATCCCTGTTCATCGGTGCCTCTCCCCACACCAGTACGCGGTCCGGATTAATAGATGGGTATATCTCGTCTCCGACATGCCACTGTTGTTCACCGGAGATCGAGATCTGAATGGATTGTCCCGCCCAGTTGGCGAGCAAGATGGTCGATGCGCCGAGGTCTTCGACGACTTCGATGGTCGCGGGAATTTCGCCTCCCTGGGGGTATATATCTTCCGCGCGGATGCCGAGGGCGGCGTTTGATGGGGCGTTGCGATCTGCGGCAAGGATGGCCTGGTTCGAGGCTGTGAACCATTGGTTTTGCTGTTTGTGGACGTCTATGGTATTGATGGGGGGGTAGCCGAGTTGACGGGCGACAATCGGGGAATTGGGCTGTTGGTAGATTTCTTCGGGGGAACCGATTTGCAGGATTTTTCCTTCGGATAAGACGGCGATTCGGTCGCCCATGGAGAGGGCTTCTACCCGGTCGTGTGTGACGTAAATCATGGGTGTGCGCAGGTCGCGCTGGAGGCGGATGAGTTCAACGCGCAATACTTCGCGCAATTTTGCGTCCAGGTTGGTGAGGGGTTCGTCTAAGAGAAAGAGTTGGGGTTGGCGCACGATAGCGCGTCCGATTGCGACGCGTTGCATTTCGCCGCCGGATAAGTGCGTGGCGGGTCGGTCTAAAAGCGGGGTTATGCGAAGCAGGTCGGCGGTGTGGGAAATTCTGTTTGCTATGTCTGTTTTGGAGAGGTTGCGTCCGGGGGCTTGTAGCGGAAATGCGAGATTTTGACGTACGGTTTTGTTGGGATAGAGTGAGAAGTTCTGAAAGACGAGGGCGATATCGCGTTCTGCGGGTAGTTGATGGGTTATGTCTGTGCCATTGACGGTTATACGTCCAGTATCCGCTGTTTCGAGGCCTGCGATGGTGCGCAAGAGCGTTGTTTTGCCCGCACCTGTTGGTCCCAGGATGACGAGGAGTTCTTCGGTGTGGAGAGATAGTGAGACGTCCGAGAGTGCTGGCGTTTCGCCGTAATTTTTGGACAGGTTATCAATTTTGAGGAATGAGTTGTTCATGTGAGGGCAGTTTCCGTATCCGGGTCAAACAGGCGAATATGTGTCTCATTCAGGTGTAGATGGATTTTTTCTCCGGTGGCAAAGCGATCGGTTGAGCGCATTACGAGTTCGCCTATTGGCGTATCGACATGTACGTAACTGTGGCTGCCGAGGTACTCGCTGAGGATGACTTTGCCCGGGATGCCGCGGTTGGCGGGGCGGATAAATTCCGGGCGCATGCCGAGGATGACCCGCGCGGGCGCGGTGTTCGCGCGGATGGGGATGTGAATGTCTGTATCCGGGCGGGTGAAAGTTAGATTGTCCCCGTTTTGCACAATTTGTCCGCTTAATAGATTCATGCCCGGGCTGCCGACAAAGTTTGCGACAAAGAGATCTGCGGGATGCGTGTAGATTTCTGATGGGGATCCGATTTGTCTGATTTTGCCGCCGTCCATGACGACAATGCGATCCGCCAGGCTCATGGCTTCTTCCTGGTCGTGTGTGACGTAAATAGCTGTTATGGAGAGTGATAGTTGCTGACGGCGTATAAACGCTCTGAGTTCCAGTCGATGTTCTGCGTCGAGTGTGCCCAGGGGTTCGTCCATGAGATAGATATCCGGCGTGCGTACCATTGCCCGGGCAAGAGAGACGCGCTGTTGGTCGCCGCCTGAAAGTTGTCTGGGGTATTGGTCGAGTAATGTTTCGATACTTAGGGCACGCGCTACGCGATCAATCGCCGCTTCGATCTCTGAGGGGGATGTGCCGATGTTCTCAAGTGGAAACGCGATGTTTTTTTGGACGGTCATGTGCGGGTAGAGGGCGTAAAATTGAAAGACAAATCCCACATCGCGTTGAGATGGCGGCAGGTGCGTGACGTTTTGATTGCCGAGCGTGATCCGTCCGCCGGTTGGGTCTTCCAGCCCCGCGATCATCCGCAATGTGGTTGTTTTTCCACATCCCGAGGGACCCAGGAGGACGATAAATTCCCCTTTGTCAACACGCAGGTCAATACCTCTGACTGCCCGCGTGCCATCGGGATAGGTTTTTTGGAGATTTTGAAGTTCGAGAAATGGCATGGTTCACTGTTTAATCGTTCCAAATGTCACGCCTCGCAACAGATGGTTGCGGACGAGTACTGTGAAGACCGCAATTGGTACGACAAAAATGAGAACGCCCGCGGCAATTTGCGGCCAGGGTATGCCTTGAATGTTGCCCTGAAGCCCGGCAAAATAGACGGGTACGGTGACGGCTTCGGCGTTGTTGAGCGCGAGCGCGAAACCGTATTCATTCCAGGCGGATATGAGACAGAAGACGGCAGTTACTGCCATGCCGGTTGCAGAGTGGGGTAAGATGATTTTGTAAAATGCTTGAAGTGGGCTGTATCCATCGACGAGCGCGGCCTCTTCATACGCCCGGGGTATTTCGTCTATGAATCCCTTCATGAGCCAGACCGCGAGGGAGAGGTTAAATGCCGTGTAGAGGAGGATGAGGCCCAGGTGTGTATTGGGCAGATTAAAGACGCGGTACATCATCAATACGGGGACTACGACGGCAAGCGGGGGCAGGAAGCGGGTCGAAAGGATGAAGAATAGCCAGTCTCGAGCACCTGCTATGCGAAATCGGCTAAATCCATACGCGCAACCCGTTCCGAGGACGACCGATGCCAGGGTGCTGAGCAGGCCGATGATGACGCTGTTGAAGAGGTAGTGAAAAAATGCGTGTGCTTTGCCCGTATGTGGCGTTGCCAGTTTGCGATAGGCGTCCAATGTGGCCGAGAAGGTCAGGTGTCCGGGGGCGATGTTTTCTGCGGTGGATGGTATAAGAGAAGCTGTGGAACTGATCGCTGCTTCCTGGGTTTTCAGGGAGGTTAGAAATAGCCAGCACAGGGGCAGTGTGGCCAGACAAAAATACGGGATGATGACGAGCCATCTCAAATATTTCACGCGGTTTCCCTTCCCTGTTTTGCCTGGATGCCAGCGATGTATCGGATAAAGATACTTGCGAGCGCGATGACGATGAGAAGAATGACGATACTATAAGAGCTGCCCAGCCCAATTTTGTAGCCGCGAAACATGACCTGATAGAGGAGGGCACTCAATGTTTGGGTCGCGCGATCATTGGGACCCGTGACCGCCATAACGAGGTCAAATTGTTTGAGGGCATCCGTGGTGCGCAGCAGGACTGCGAGAAAGAGGAGGGGTGAGCACAGGGGAAGGGTGATGCGCCGGAAGACGGTCCATCTGGATGCTCGATCAATGGCCGTGGCTTCGTAGAGGTGATTGGGTATGGCGTTGAGACCGGCGAGTGCGATGAGCATCATAAAGGGTGTCCACATCCAGATGTCGATCATCAAGATGGAGAAGAGTTTTAAGTCGGGGTCGGTTAGCCATTGTGGTTGAAAGAGACCAAAGACGGATAGTGCTTGATTGACGACGCCGTAGTGACCATTGAGAATAAAGTTCCAGTACAGGCCCATGACTGCGGGAGATAGCATCATGGGTACCAGGAGTATGGTGGTGATGGCGGGTTTGCCCCAAAAGGGTTTTTGAAGGGCGAGGGCAAGGGCAAAGCCGAGAACGAGTTCAGTCGCGACTGCCAGAACTACGAATAGGCCGGTTGTGCGGAGAGCCGTGCCATAGCGCGTGTCGTCAAAGATGATGCCGTAGTTGCGTCCGCCTATGAGCTGTGTCACACCACCGCTGAGTTCGGCATCGGTGAAGCTGAGGTAGATGTTGTAAAAGAGAGGAAAGATGTTGAACGCAATCAGAAAGATCAGTGCGGGACCCACAAAGCCGTATTTCAAGACGCCGTCTTTCACGCGCATTTCTCGAAGGGGGTGGAGGGATGGAAACCGCGATGGGTGGTCGCCTACTGTTCCCGTTTTCTGCGAAGTGTCAATACTTGCTTAAATATCTCTGAAATATTTCCGCCATTGCGGGAGTGCTGTAGCATCTGCTCTTTTGACATGACCATGATGGTGCCTTCTTTTTCGTCGGGATAACGGCAAAAGCTCGATTTTACCGCTTCGCCCGTGATGCAGCAATATTTTTCTACCGGGATTTCTTGTTCGGTATCAAACTTGCTGGTCGTAGGCTCCAGGTCTTTGTTCGCTTCTTCGTATTCGGTGAATATTTCCGAGATTTTGGCGGCCATTATGCGATCTCCTGTTGTGGTGATACAGTTCTTTTTAGAGCGTGAAATAATATGCAAAAAAGGGCTGCGTGTAAAGGAAATTAACGGATATAGGGCTTAATCTCAAACCTTAAACAAGAAGTGTATCACATCGCCATCGAAGATCTCCGCGTCTTTTCCTTTGACCACGAGCTTGCCCGCTGCTTTTACTTTTTGCTCGTCTCCCAGTGCGAATAGATCTTCGTAGCGCATGACTTCAGCCCGGATGAAGCCCCGCTCGATGTCTCCGTGGACCGCGCCGCCCGCCTGCGGTGATAGGGTGCCTTTCGGAATGGTCCAGGCGTGTACTTCGTCGTTAACGACTGTGAAGAATGAGATCAAGCCCAGGGTTTTGTAACACAATAGGGTGAGCCGATCCAGTGCGGGTTGTTCAATGCCGAGGTCGGCGAGAAATTCCTCGCGTGTCTCGTCGTCGAGCAGGGAGATTTCTTCTTCAATTTGAGCGGATATCGCGATCCATTCAAAATCACAGTCGGTAAATTCAGCGGCTATTTCATGTATGATCGCATCGTCGCCGATTTGATCTTCGTCCGTGTTTAGCACTACGATCACTGCTTTGGTGGTTAAGAAGGGATAGCTGGATGTGAGTTTTACTTCGTCTGAGGTCAGTGCAAATTGGCGCAGGGGTTTTCCGGCTTCCAGGTGCGCCTGCATGCGCGTCATTAAATCTTTTTCTTGCTCTATTCTCAGTCTGTCTTTTGTGTGCCGGTCTTGTGCTATTCGCTCCAGTCGCTTTTCTATAAAGATCAGGTCGGCGAGTAATAGTTCTTCCCAAAAAGTCCGTATGTCGCGTTTGGGATTTATGTCGCCCGCTATGTGAAATACGGTGTCGTTTTCAAATACCCGGGTGAGGAAGCAGATTACATCTACCCGCTCCAGGTCTTGAAATACAGGTATGTTGCGTTCGGCTTGTGTGTCCAGGTCGGGTAATAGCACAAATGCCATTTCCGCAGGTACTTCGCGTTTGGGTTTGTACATTTCTACCAGCCGGTCAAACCGCTCATCCCGCACTTTTGCCTGTCCCATTTCACCTGTATGCCCGGTTAGCAAGCGGAATAGCGTTTTTTTACCCACCTGCGGCAATCCAATTAGCCCCAATCTCATGGTGATGATATTCCTTTCTCCCTCAAGGGAGAGGGCTAAAATCCATTGACGGATGTAAAACTGTACTTTAATATACGAAAAATTGGGATAAAAAACACAGGAGACAGGAAAGGAGTTTACCGTGAAAACCGTCGAACTCGGCACCACTGGCATACTGGTCTCGCAACTCAGTTTTGGTACTGGTACCAATGGCTGGGGCGGGCGTTCCAATCAGACGGATCTGGGAACACAGGCGCTTACTGATTTGCTTATTTATGGCTTTGAACGGGGTATCACTTTTTGGGATAGTGCCGATCAATACGGCAGTCATGCCCATCTTGCAGGTGCATTGGAGCATATTGATCGCGACCGGGTTGTGATTACATCCAAAATCCGCGCGACAACAGCCTATGAGGCGGAGTGCGATATGGATCGCATTTTGGGCGAGTTAAATACGGATTTTATCGATATTGTTCTTATGCACTGCCTGACAGATGTGAACTGGCCCAGTTCCTATCGCGGTGTTATGGATGTTCTCGCCGATAAAAAGGAAAAAGGCATCATTCGCGCACACGGTGTTTCCTGTCACGATATCGATGCCTTCGAGCAAGCAGCTATTACCCCATGGGTCGATGTTGTTTTGGCGCGGATTAACTACGCTGGGAAAAATATGGATGGTCCGCCCGAGCGCGTCGTTCCTATTCTGGAAGAAATGGATGCCAATGATATCGGCGTTTACGGGATGAAAGTCGTGGGCCGCGGCGACTTGCCAGCACGCGATGCGATTCACTATGTTCTCGATATTCCAGCGATTGACGCCATTACTGTTGGGATGATGAACCGCGGCGAAATCGACGAGAACATCGGCCATGTCGAGGCGCACAGCACCGTGTTGCTGCCTGTTTAAAAGGCGGGGCCTCCCTAACCGAGCGCGGGCGACCCTACGGGGAATCTCATTTCTCGCTTTTCTCTTCTATCCGCTCAATTTCATCTCGAATTATTCCCGCATCTTCATACCGCTCTTCTTTAATCGCTTTGTTCATCTGCTCTTTCAAAATTTTTAGCAGTTCATCTGGATCGATATCCTGTCCCTGCAAATCAACGCCTTCCAGTGGCTGATCGGCTGCCTGCGCGATGTCCAGAATAGGTTCTTCAAGAATGTCTTGTTCCTGGGGTGGATTCAATTGCTCAAGTTCATAACCGTATTCGGTGCGGCGGACTTTGAATCCCACTTGTTGAATAATTTGAGGATCCATATAGATGGGGGCGCCAAATTTGAGTGCCATTACGATACTATCACTGGGGCGAGCGTCTAAACGCACTTGTTCACCCCGGGCAAAGAGGATGAGTTCGGCGTAGAAAATCTGATCTTTCAATTCGACAATCTGCACCTGTTCAATTTCGGTATCAAAATGTGCCAACACTGCACACATCAAATCATAAGCAAGAGGTCGCGGCATGGATTCACCTGCCAGTTCTGCCTGAATAGACCGATATTCGGTATGTCCAATTTCAATGGGCACCATTACGCTGCCTTCAACGCTTTGCAGCCATACCACGTTCTGTTTCGAATGCTCTTGACGCAAATCGACAACCTGCATTTCAATCATGACATCACCTTCCATTGCAGTGGCAAGGAAAAATATATGATAAGGGTAAGAATAGTTAAAAATTCATCTGATGCAAGTTGAAATTTTCACCTCGTACTCGTTTGGAGATTGCAATGCAACTTTCTCTTTCAGTCCGCGTGGCAGAAAGCTTTCGCAATAAACGCAATTTGACAATTGCCCTGCCCGATCTCGCGGAGATTGCCCAAAGCGCAGGTTATAAAGCACTTTGTATGCGCGCTTCGGGCGTGGGTACGCATAGTCCGCCCGAACGCATTGTTGAAGTGCAACGTATTTTAAAGAGACACAAGCTCGCGGTTTCAATGGCAACCGGCGATTTTGCAATACCCGAGAATGGTCCCAATGGACCGGAGAGTTTGCGCAATATTACTCCGCATCTCGATCTGGCAGACGCGCTTGGCTGCAATTTACTGCGCATCTGTATCAAGACCGATACAGATATTGTGTACGCCCAGCGTGCAGCCGACGAGGCAGCCGAGCGAGATATACGTCTGGCACATCAGTCGCATACCCAGAGCCTTTTTGAGACGGTGACGGGATCGATTGAGACACTTCAGAGTATTGACCGAACAAATTTTGGCATTATTTACGAGCCGGCGAATTTGGCTCTGTGTGGGGAAGACTACGGTTCCGATACCCTCAAACGCTTTGCACCTTATCTTTTTAATGTTTATTTGCAAAATCACGTCCCGGATCCCAATGGGGATATGCCTATGACGACCTATGTGCGCGGTACGGTTTATTCCACTTTGCGACCTCTCGATGAATCTGGCGGCATAGATTTTCAAGAGGTTTTTGATGGGTTGCACAGCATCGATTACCGCGGTTATGTAACGCTGCATCACGCCTTTGGCGGCGATCTCCCACCCGATGAAGCCGCGATCCGATCGGCGAATTTTCTGAGGTCTTTTTTTTAGTCGCTTTTCACAAATATCTGCTCGTGAAACACCGGCCGGCTCCAGCCCAGAAAGGCGTTGTCGGCCACGTTTTCATAAGGGATATTGCCCAGGCGACTGCTGGCACCCCAAACGTGGTAAGCAGAGCCGATGGTGATGATGGGGACGTTTTCCGTGTGGAGGTCGCGCACACGGGTCATGTATGTGCGGAGTTTTGCCGTATCGACGGTGGTCATCGCCAATCGGACGTATTTGGTGGCTTCGCGCAGCCAGGGGGGACCTTCGTCCCAAGCTTTCTGATGCCAATAGGGTACGTTTTTAGCCAGAATAGCCCAGCCAATGGGATATGTTAAGGGGGCATTGGGTCCTTCGAGGCCCCAGTAGTGAACATCGTATTCGCAGTTGTAGCGGCGAGGGACAATGATGTCGCGCAGGCCGCCGTTGAGGTTGACTTTGATCCCTACGGCTCGCCAGTGATCGGCAACCAGTTCAGAGACGGGTTGACCGTTGAACATGCCGCCGGGATGCACGAAGTCGATGGTGAGTTCAAAGCGAGAGCCGTTTCGGAGTTCGCGGATGCCGTCGCCATCGGTGTCGATATAGCCTTCGAGGTCGAGCAGGTGTCTGGCTTTGTCGGGGTCGTATTCGGCGTATTTTTTGTAGGCTTCTGGAGAAAAATAGGGGCTTATAGGTCCAAAGGAATAGCCCGAGGGATCGAGGAGGCCGTGGAAGACTATTTCGTCAATTTCTTCGCGGTTCACAGCGTGTGAGAGCGCGATGCGGACGTTTTTGTTGCGAAAAGCTTCTCGCAAGGCGGGGTTGGGCGCGTCCCAGTTGAGGTGGTAGGCAGGGCCTCTGTTGGGTCCGGTGATACGGAGATTGAATTTCCCGTTTTTCTCTTTTACTTTGAGGGTGGGGAACATGTCGATGCGGGTATAACGCCCGATTAAGTCGAGTTCGCCATTGATGAATTTTAGCAGGATTACCTGGGGGTCCTGGATGATGTTGAAGATGATGCGGTCGGCATAAGGGAGCTGGTTGCCCGCGGTATCTATTTTCCAGTAGTAGGGGTTGCGCTCATAGATAATGCGCTGACCCCGAATCCATTCGACAGGGATCCAGGCAGAGATGCGGGGGATGCCGGGTTGCATGAGCAATTGCGCGCTGGTGGTGGCTTCGCGAAAGGCGTTGTAATCGGTTTTGGGATTGTATTTGGGGTGCAGGGGAGACAGGATGTGTTTTGGCGCGGCGATCAGGGCGCGGCTGAGTTCGTGGAGTACGCGTCCCAGGGGTTTGGGTGATGAGATTTCAAGGGTGTGAGGGTCGATTTTTTTGAGCCGCATGGGTTTGCCATCTACCATCCATCCCGCTGGGGGAAAGGGGTTTTGACGGGCGTCGTCATCAAAGGTCATGTCGTAATACCAGAAGAGGATGTCGTCAACGGTGAATGGGTGGCCGTCGGACCATTTGACGCCTTTGCGGATTTTGAAAATTGCGACTTTGCCACTGTCCTCATAAGTGAAGTACTCGGCCAGGTTGTGTTGGATGCTATTTGGAAAGGGGCGTTCATAGCCCATGAGGTTTTCGTTGAGGGTTTTGTTGGGGCCCGGGGTTTGTACGATGTCGCCGGTGAGGGCGCGTCTGAGTGTACCGCCGTAGGTGCCAATTTCTTCAAGGGGAACAATGACGAGGGGATTTTCGGGCAGGCGCTCAGAGACGGGTGGGAGTTTGCCCTGTTTGACCTGTTCGGTGAACATGGGGGCTTCGTTAAAGGTGCGGTTCTGGAGTATGGCGGGGTCGATTTTGAGGGGGGCACGGGTTTGAGGTGCTTGTTTTTGAGTGCTGGATGTGGCTTGGGTGGATATGTTCTGTCCCGGGTCGGGAGCGAGGCATCCGAGGAAGAGGATAAATAGATAAATACAATGTGGATGATGATTCATGTTAAATGCTAAGAGGCTCACTATGAGTATCCTCAACCGGGGCGAGCGCGCCCCCGATTTTGTTCTTCCGATAATGGATGGTCCTCAAACGCGCTTTTATTCCCGCGCAGGCGGTCGCCCAACGCTTTTGATTTTTGCAAAAGAAGAACGGGTTTTAGAGGGTTTGGAGGTTTCGGAAGCGGTAGATGTTTTTGTTGTTAGCCCATTGGTACTCGCGAAGGCCAATGCCACTGTATTTATTGATAGTGAGAACGCGGTTGGCAAAGCTTATGGTCTCGATGGCGTTTTTGCCGCGTTCGCGCTGGATATCAATTTGCGAGTTCTGTCGGGGATTCAGGATCCGCAGGCTTTTGATCAGATTTATCGCGCGTTTAAGAGCCAGTCTTCTCCCCAGGCCAGGGATATCGATGTCCAGGCTCCGGTTCTCCTTATTCCCAATGTTCTGACTCCGGATATCTGCCGGGCACTTATCAATGTGTGGGCGACAAAGGGCAATACGGAAACCGGTGTTGAAAGTTCCAAATCTGGCGTGCGGCGCGATGTTATTGATTACCAGAATAAAAAGCGCCGGGACCACGAGGTTACCGATGCCCAACTTCTGCGTTTGCTTACTTCTACGGTGGGGCGACGGGTTATGCCAGAGGTGCAGCGCGCTTTCCATTACAGGGCGACGCGTTTCGAGGGGTTCAAGATCGCGTGTTATGACGCGGAGAGTGGCGGTTTTTTTCGCGCCCACCGCGATAATCTCAGTCCTTCAACTGCCCACCGCCGCTTTGCGCTTACGCTCAATCTCAATGACGATTACACAGGTGGACATCTGATTTTCCCCGAGTTTGGTCCCCACCGCTATCGCCCTCTCGCGGGTGATGCAATTGTGTTTTCCAGTTCTTTTCTTCACGAAGTTCAGCCGGTGACCAGGGGGCGCCGGTTCACGCTGCTTTCGTTTCTCTTTCATGAGGAACAGAGGTGACGAATCACACCATGTCCCAATCCGTGCGATGGCCTTCTTCGAGAAAGGCTGCCAACAGTTGGACCGTGGCTTCAATGTCGTCTTTGTCGGCCAATTCGATGGATGTATGTACGTAGCGCGTGGGGATGGACAGGGTGATTACGGGTACTCCGGCTCGTATCCGCTGTATTCCACCTGCGTCTGTGCCGCCCCGGGGCAGTATTTCCATCTGGTGTTTGATGTCGCGCTCTTTTGCGAGGGTTTTCATGTGCGCGACCAGTCCAGGATGTGAGATTGAGCTCGAGTCCTGAATTTTTATCGCAGCACCTTCTCCCAGGCGCGTGACCTGTTCGTGTTCGGGGATGCCCGGTATGTCGGCTGCCAGTGTGATGTCCAGTGCTACGCCCACGTCTGGATTGACGCCAAAGGCACTCGCGGTTGCGCCTCGCAGGCCAATTTCTTCCTGTACTGTGGCTACGGGATATGTTTCAAAGGCGAAGGTTTCGGCCCGTTTTACGGCTTCGATCATGACATATACGGCGATCCGGTTGTCCATGGCTTTACAACTTACGCCGTTGCCTATTTCGGCAAAGTCGCGTTGTAGTGTTACCATGGCGCCGATTTCGATTTCTTCTTTGACGTCGTCGGCTGACATGTAGAGATCTACGACAAAATCGCTGACGTCCAGTTTTTTGTTGCGGTCGGCTTCTGTCTGTATGTGCGGCGGTTTTACGCCGGGGTAGAGCAGGCCCGTGTGATCTTTTTCGGTGCCGGCGACGGTTACGCGTTGCGCGACCATGTTGCGGGGATCATGCCCGCCCAGAGGGACGAGGCGCAAGAGGCCCTGTTTGTCGATGTGAGATACGACAAAGCCTATTTCGTCCATGTGCGCGGCCAGCATTAGTTTTTTGGGGTTTTCTTCCGCGCTTGCGTTCTTTTTGATAATTAAGTTGCCCATTCCATCTACGCGAAGTTCATCGGCGATAGGTTCCAGTTCTCGCCGGACTATTTCGCGCAGTCGCTCTTCGCGCCCGGGTACTCCCGAGCATTCACACAATTCTTTTAATAGCTCCATACTAACCTCCGAAAAATGAGACGTCATCAATTAGGCAATGAATAGTAGGTTCAGGAATATAGCAGGTTAATATGGTCTGGCAAAGAGGCTTTTCACGCTGACCGCCAGACAGCGATACTATTGCTACCAGATTATTCTTGCCTCTCTGAATAAAATCTGATAATATATTACCTATAAGGTAACGAAAAAAATTATTAATAGGAGCCGGGGTATTGGACATCACCTTTCGAACAAGTAAGATCGCGAGAACTTTTAACTCTGCTCGTTTACTCCAAAGGACGTATGGATCTCGCATGGCGAAGGTGATTATGAGCCGTCTTGCTATTCTAAAGGCCGCCGAGACATTAGAGCAAGTGCCCACAACTCCACCAGATCGGCGTCACCAGCTTCGAGGAGATCGCGACGAGCAATATGCTGTTAATCTTGTTTATCCCTATCGGCTAATTTTTGAGCCTGATCACAATCCCATACCACGTAAGGAGGATGGAGGAATAGATGCAAAAAAAGTGAGTGCAATCACGATCATTGAAGTGATCGACTACCACTGAACAAGGAGCGAGAAATGGCAGTGGAGACTAATGAGTATCGTCCGGATTATGCGGTTCCGCCGGGCTGGGTTTTGGAGGAGCGTTTAGAAGCGCATAGTATATCCCAGGCAGAGTTTGCGCGGCGGTGCGGGCGCTCTCCGAAGCTGATCAGTGAGATCATCTCTGGGAAAGCTCCCCTTGAGCCAGCGACGGCATTACAGTTTGAAAGAGTACTGGGCGTTGATGCGAGCTTATGGCTTGGCATTGAGGCCGCCTATCGCCTTCAATGCGCCCGAGAATCCGAGGCGGAGGAAGCCGCAAAATCTGCTGAGTGGTTGAAACAATTTCCGGTTAATGAACTCGTGAAAAGGGGTGTTCTTCGCAAGCCGAAGTCAGATGTGGAGTCTGTGTCTGAGTTGCTCTCATTTTTCGGCGTCGGTTCGATTAAGGCCTGGCACATGAAGTACAGTTTGGCGAATGTGGCGTATCGACATTCGCCGAGTTTTGAAAGTGATGAGATTGCGCTGGCAACATGGCTCCGGCTCGGAGAGCTTGATGCTGGACAACAGGATTGCGCCGACTACAATGAGATGCGTTTTAAGCAGGCGTTGCAAGAGATTCGCAAACTGACGCGAGTACCGATAGAAAAAGGGCTATCCGACGCGCAACAACTCTGCAATCAAGCAGGCGTTGCCTTGGCTCTGATTAAGCCTCTGCCGAGAACAGCCCTTAGCGGGGCAGCGCGGTGGCTTTCCCCTCGAAAGGCTATAATCCAGTTGAGCGCACGCTACAAGACAGACGACCATTTGTGGTTCAGCCTGTTCCACGAGGCCGCACATGTTCTTCTCCACAGCAAGAAGAGCGTATTTATTGATGGCATGAAGCAGGATGAGATCGCAGACCTTGAAGCCGAAGCGAATGAATGGGCGACAAACAGGCTGGTGCCGAAGCGTGAATGGGAGCGGTTTGTTGCAAGTTGTCCGTGCGAAGAGGAGGTGATTTGTGCATTCGCTGACGAACAGGGTATTGCTCCGGGTATCGTCGTCGGAAGGCTTCAACATGAAGGCCATCTACCCTGGAGACAACTGAATGGGCTTAAAGTCCGTTTGGAATGGAAAAAGGTGGTATCTTAAGCTGTATTCTACCAACTTACTGCGTATTTAAACAATAACAGATAGAGGAGGACGAGATGGCCAAGGCCAATATATTTGTCAGTTCAGTTCTCGACGCATCAGTAGATGCTGTGTGGGAAAAAATTCGCGATTTTAATGCGCTGCCCGAGTGGCATCCCGCGGTTGCAGATAGCCATATTGAAGATGGTGAACCCAACGATAGCGTGGGCTGTATTCGCAATTTTAATTTGAATGATGGCGGCAATATTCGCGAACAATTGCTGACGTTGAGCGATGTTACTTTTACGTGTACGTATTCTATTCTCGAGTCGCCGATGCCGGTTGAAGACTATGTGGCAACGCTGAGTTTGACGCCTGTTACAGATGGCAATCGGACGTATATTCAGTGGACCGCAGAATTTGGCTGTCCAGCAGATGAAGAAGAGGAACTGGTCGATTTTATCGGCAATGGCGTTTTTCAAGGCGGTTTTGATTCGCTGAAGCGTATTCTCGCCGGGTAGATTTACATTGATGCTTCATAACTCAGTACTGCGCTTTACACCTTGACAGTAGCTCATATTTCATCTGTGTCTATCTGCGTCCATCCCTGCTTACATCTGCAGGGACATGCCTGCGGATACTACCGATTCTTCAATGCCATCATATCTACGGGATCGGGACTTTCAAATACCGAGGCGGGTAATGTATCAAAGACGGCAATGTCCGTATGCTTGCGTTCGCCTCTGCGCGTTGATCCGCGTCCGTCGGAGATCAGGATGTTGCCGTGTTTTGTCCAGTTTGTCCACGGGTTGCGGAATCGCGGTTCTGCGTCCGATGCGTTGCGATAAAATGCCCATTCTGTGACCAGGTTGTGCTCTTGATCTACCCATACATCGTATTTGTTTTGTGGCGTGACGCCTGTGTCTTGAAAGGTGAGGGTCAGTTTGTGCGCGGGGCGGTCATTCAGGGTTTTGTCTTCGCCGCTGTATTTTAAGGTGACGCCCGTGTCTTTCAATTTATAGGGCATGACGAGCCAGTAGGAGTCGTTGATCCATCGCCTGTATCCCTGGTTTACATATTTTCTGACAGAGTCGGGGTTTGTTTGCTCTATTCCTCCGAACCAGACGCGGCCTTTTTTTGTGTTTATGTTCATCGTGATGAGCCTGTCCCCGTCTTCATGCCTCAGGTTGCCCGTCCATTTGTCCCATACGTGCAGGCGCCGTCCAAAGAAACGCCATGTGATGTACCGGGTCTGATTCCAATTTTCCCATCCCCCCATTTTTTCCATGACTGCATCGGCAATTTCTATTGCTTTTGTATCTGATTCTGCCTGGTTGAATCCTTCGGCTGCAGGATTGGTTTCCGCCTGGGCCATTGTGCTCAGCAATACCGCGAGAATCGTCAGTCGAGTAATCATATATTCTCCTTTGTAAATGCGTGTGGCAAGTATTTCCGCTTGCTTGCGGTTTGGATAACGTCCTATATTGCGAACTAATGTACACAACGAGGTACAATTGCGCCAGTAGTTCTATTAGAAAGGATAAAAAAAATATGACGGATTCGGCAAGGCATCCCAATATTGTCGTTATGTATGCGGATGATCTCGGTTTTGGAGATGTGAGCTGTTACGGTGCCACGGCACTCGATACGCCCAATATTGATCGTTTGGCTTCTGAAGGTTTGATGTTTTACCAGGGGTATGCCACGGCGGCGACGTGTACGCCTTCGCGATATAGCCTGCTTACAGGGTCTTATTCCTGGCGCAATGAACGCGCACATATTTTGCCCGGCGATGCGCCGCTTATTATAGATCCCGATACTTCTACTTTGCCTTCCGTGCTCAAGGAGGCTGGGTATAAAACGGGCGTTGTTGGCAAATGGCATCTGGGTATTGGCGAGGGGAATCAAAATTGGAATGAGCCGCTTCCGCTGACGCCTCTGGATATTGGGTTTGACGATTCTTATATCATGGCTGCGACCAATGATCGCGTGCCGTGTGTGTATCTGGATGGCAGAGATGTGGTGGGTCTCGATCCGTCCGATCCGATTGAGGTGGAGTACGATAGGCATAAGCCTTTTCCCGACTTGCCGACCGGGAAGGACAATCCGGAGTTGCTGAAGATGATGTTCCACCACGGACACGATATGAGTATTGTCAATGGCGTGAGTCGAATTGGGTATATGAGAGGGGGCGAGGCAGCGCTTTGGGTGGATGAAGATATGGCCGATGTGTTTTTGGAAAAGGCCGTTTCATTTGTGGAGACGAATAAGGATAATCCCTTTTTTCTCTATTACGCTTTTCACCAGCCCCATGTTCCGCGTTTGCCGCATCCCCGATTTGTGGGGCGCACTGGTTTGGGTCCGCGCGGCGATGCGATTGCCGAGATGGATTGGTGTGTTGGCGAGATGCTCGATGCGCTTGAGCGCTGTGGGTTGAAAGAAGATACGATTGTGATTTTTTCCAGTGATAACGGTCCGGTGCTGAATGATGGGTATTACGATGAGGCGGTTGAGTTGTGCGGTGATCACCGCCCGGCAGGTCCGTTGCGCGGGGGAAAATACAGTATGTACGATGGGGGTACTCGCGTGCCTTTTATCGTTTCGTGGCCCGGTAATATGGAGACCGGGGAATCTGAGGCGCTGGTCAGTCAGGTCGATTTTTTTGCGTCTTTTGCTGCTCTTGCAGGTGTTTCGCTGGATGCGGATGCGGGGCCTGATAGCGTGGATGTGCTCGATGCGCTGCTGGGGCAAAGCGATGAGGGTCGTGCGGAGATCGTTCTGGAGGGTGTTCAGGCAAAGACGGTTTTGCGGCAGGGGGATTGGGTGTTTATTCCGCCGCACCAGGGTCCGCCTGTGAATACGAATGTGAATATTGAGACTGGCAATTCCCCTGTTCCACAACTTTACTATCTTTCGGACGATATCGGGCAGATTGAGAATGTGGCGTCGATCCATCCCGATGTTGCCGAGCGAATGGCGGATCGGTTGCGAGAGATCAGGTCGGGGTGATATGAATAATTTGAGCAGTGAATACGATCAAAATGGCTATGTTATCGCGCGTGAGGCGATTGATGCCGTGCTCGCAGAGGAGACGGTGCAACACGTCCACTGGCTTATTGAGAGAAATCCGGGCGTGCGTCCCGAGCGTTTGCATCACCATTTGCTCGCTCGCGATCCTTTTATGCATCGGCTCGTGGGGGATGAACGTCTTGTGGATATTGCGGAACAGTTTCTCGGGCCCGATGTCGCGATGTTTGCCGCGCATTATATCGCCAAGCCCCCGGGCGATGGTCAGGCTGTGCAGTGGCATCAAGATGGGTCTTATTGGCCCCTCGAGCCGATGGAAGTGACGACTTTGTGGGTGGCGGGGACGCCTTCGACGGTTGAGAATGGCTGTATGCGGGTGTTGCCAGGGACGCATAATAAGCATTTGCTCAAGCGTCGCGATCTCATTGATCTGGATCGGGAGAAGTATGTGCTCGGCGTGGGGATTCATCCCGATCAGATCGACGATTCGGATGCGGTTGATCTGGAGCTCAACGCGGGCGATGTTTCGATCCACAATCCGAATATTATCCACGGTTCTAATGCCAATACTTCGGACGAGTGGCGCGTTGGTCTCACGCTGCGGTATATTCCGACGAGTACATGGGTGAATAGAGAAGATCACGAGAATATTCTCGTGCGGGGCAAAGCCTCCCCGGATGTTGCGAATGTGTATGCGGCACGCCCGCGATATGTTCCGGGTGAGACGATGCCGTTTCAAGGTTGCGAGGTATGGAATCGATAGGAGATAAATCATGGGCGGTTTGACTGATGCGCAGATTGCTTTTTATAAAGATGAAGGGTATTTGTTGCTGGACGAGTGTTTGCACCCGGAGGCGTATCAGCCGCTTGTGGATGAGTTTAATGCGGTGATTGGACAAAAGGCGAGAGACGCTTATGCTCTGGGTCAATTGGAGGATCTTTTTGAGGATGCGCCTTTTGATCGGCGATTGGCGTATTTGTGCGAGGCGCTGGGGACGGATAAGCGTTTTGTAGCTGAGATTTTGGGCAAGGCTCACAAGACTGCGGGTTTGTTTTTTTTCCTGACACATCCGGCTATTCTGGATGTGGTAGAGTCGATTATTGGGCCAGAGATTCTGGTGCATCCGCAGTTTAATATCCGCGCAAAGATGCCCGGCGAGGCAGAGGTGTTGTGGCACCAGGATATCGCGTTTTTAGATCCGGATGTGGAGAAGACGTTTATGATCAATTTCTGGGTGCCGCTGGTGGATACGGATGTGGAGAATGGCTGCCTGGAGATTTTGGCTGGGAGTCACAAGTATGGTATTATTCCACACGATCCGGTGGATTCAGAGAAGGAGATTACCGAGGATCGGCTGCCGCCGGGCGATCGCGTTTTGTCCGTGCTGCCAGCCGGGGGCGCTGCGCTGATTCAGCATAAAACCATACATCGCTCTTTTCCCAATGAGTCCGATCATATTCGCTGGAGTCTGGATATTCGATATAGCGATTACAGGTTGCCTACCGGGCGCGAGGAGGTGCCGGGTTTTGTCGCGAGGAGCGCGATAGATCCAGATCGGGTGGCAAGGGGTCATGAGGATTGGCTGCAGTTGATGGAGGAGGCTGAGCGTTTAAATTTTTAATTGTGGAAGATAAGATATGAGATGGATACGTTGTGTCGCAGTGCTGCTCATCTGGTCTCATACGGGTGGGATAGAAGCGCAGGATTTGCCTTTGTCGAGTACGGGCAACCTGCGTTTTTTTGTCGATTTGTCGGCTTTTCGAGGTCCCGAGGGCTATACCCGACAGGAAGTGGCTTTGTTATTGGATGCGAGTCAGCTTCAACTGAGGGAACAGGCAGGGGAGTCTGTTGGGAAGGTTTCTCTGGTCGCTGTGGTGCTGGATACGCTGGATAATCGGGTGGCGCATCGGACATGGGTTCAGCAGGTTGCTGTTCCTGAGCTGGATGTGGGGATTGGGGCGCCGTTTAAGGATGCGGTTTATTTTGATTTGAAGCCGGGTGCTTATCGGCTGATTGTGCAGATTAAGGATATCCATGCGGAGGAGAGCGGGCGTTGTTCTGCACCGCTTCAGATACCGGATTACGAGCGTCGTGTGGGGCTGGTGTTCAGCGGTCTGCAATTGGCTTCTCATGTGGCGCGAAGCGGGGAGGTGCATCGGTTTGTCAAGCAGGGCTGGAAGGTCGTGCCGAATATTACCCGAAATTATGCCATCGGAGAGCCGTTGCAGATTTATTTTGAGGTGTATAATCTGTCGTCGTCGGGAGAGAGTTTTATTATGGGGTATCGTTTGATCGATGCGGAGGGGATGGTTGTGCGTACTTATCCGGCGAAGCGGTTTTTAAAGCCGGGGGAGAGTTGTGTGAGGGCGGAGGTTCTGGATACAGAGGGTTTGCGGGAGGGGACTTATGACCTTCAGGTGGAGGCGTTTGATGGGAGCAGTCGGCAGTATTTTCAGACGAGACGCCCTATTTTTCTGGTGTCAAAAGATTTGCCCGAGGGGCTTACGCAGGTGCAGAGGAATTTGATCCGGTATTATGCAGATATTCGGTATGTCGCGGATGAGAAGACGCGGCGGACTTATGACGCGCTGGAGAGTTGGCCCGCCAGGCTGGCGTTTTTGAAGGTTTTCTGGAAGCAGTTGGATGACGCGCCCGATACGCCGACTAATGGGCGTTTGCTTCAGCATTTGATGCGTGTGCATTATGTGGAGACGCATTTTGGGGCTGGCGTAAGGGGATCGGATACGGATCGGGGACGGGTGTATATTCAGTATGGGCCGCCCGATGATATTGATTATCGGACTTCTGCGGCGGGTCAGAAGCCTTCGGAGGTGTGGTTTTACGAGACCGCGCGGCGCTACGAGTTTGTGTTTAGAGATCGGAGAGGTACGGGGGTTTACGAATTGGTGCATTCTTCTTATCCGGGGGAGATGTCCAATCCGTACTGGTGGCGAGAATTTTAGTCGTCGAGTGGCAAGACAGGTGGGGGTTCGCCGACTGTGGATTTGCCATTGCGGAGGAAGGGTTCGGCGTTGCCCCAGAGTTTGCTGCCGTCGGATGATAGGATGGGTTCGCAGGAGTATTGGCCCAGGTACGCGCGGCGCAGTTTTGGGGTGGTGTTGGTGCTGCTGCTGTGGAAGACGATGCTGGAGAAGGCGACAATGCTGCCTGCGGGTACTTCTGCAATGAGGCCGGGGTCTTTGCCAAAGTAGCCGACTTTGTCGTTGCTGCCTTCTTCGACGATGTGGTGTACCCACGAGCGAATGCCGCTGCGCGAATAGGGCAGGAGATGGACGGTGCCGTTTTCTTCGCTCATGTCGTCGAGCGCACACCAGCAGGTGAGATACGGTTTGTGGTCGGGATAACCGACGTAGCCCGAGTCCTGATGCCATGAGAATTTCATGCCGGTTTCCGCGCCTTTGACGACGTATTGTTCCCAGAAGAGGTACGCGTTGTCGCCGAGGGTGGCACGGCATATTTCGGCCATCAGGTCGCTGAAGAGGAAGGCGCGGAGTTTGGGTTGCTGGCGAAAGCAGTTGGAGACGAAGTAGCGTTTGTTGCGGTGGTTGATGCCGATGGTGTCCGTGCCCTGCTCATCCATGCGCGCGTGCATGGTGTCGATGAAGGTCTGGCATTCGTCGCGCAGGAGTTCGAGGTGGTGTTCGGGTATGACGGCTTCGAGGATGAAATAGCCTTCGTCTTTATATTGTTGTTTTTGCGCTTCGGTGATGGTCATGGTGAACTTTATGATAGGATGTCGCGGATACCAGGCCACTCGCGCCAGATGTCTGTGTACGCGTCTTTGCCGATTTCGTCGGCATGTTTGTGCTTGAGGCGGGTAATGGTGGCGAGGCGCACGTTGGGCGATGCGTTGAGGCAGGCTCCGTGAACGACCTGGTGATGTGCGATGATGAGGTCGCCCGCATTGCCGGTGATCATGATGGGGGCTTTGGGCAGGTCGGGTCGGGGCATGCCGTTGGCGAGTACTTTGTGGCCGTGTTTTGTGAAGTAGTCGGCAAAGAAGCGATGGGATTGGGGCCAGACGGTGAAGTTGCCGCTATAGGGTTCCGGTACATCGACGAGATAGACGACGGCGAAGGCGGTGAATGAGCGTTTGTAATCGCCTTTGGCCGTGCCGTTGGTGCCGCTGCCAATGCCGTCGATGTGGCCGCGCGGTGGCGATGGTTCTTGTCCGAGGGGGAGAGGGAAGCGCGGATAGGTTTTGGCGCGTTCAATGGGGAGGACATTGCCTTTGCCCATGAGCGATTCGGCGATTTTCATGACCGGGGTTTTGTTGTACATGTCGAGGATGAAGGGCGCGTTGAGGAGTTCGGCGCAAAAGAATCCGGAGCGGTGTCTGGAGAGGTCTTCGCCGCCAATGCCGACGTTGCCGATGGAATGGTTGACGGCGCGAAGTGACGTTTCGATCATGTTTTTGGGTACAGCCCCCGGGATTTTGAGGTAGCCTTCTTTTGCGAATTGGCGTTTTTGCGCGTCAGTAATGGTCATAGACATGGTAAACCTCTGTCAGTTGTTAGTTGTCAGTCTCCCCAACCCGCCAGACCCTATTCCCTCTCGCCTCTCGCCTTTTATCTGTGTCTATCTGTGTAAAAGTTCAAATTATTCGCGTTTTTTCTGTGGATGCCTTTACGCCGCGATGGCTTCGCGCACGCAGGGAAATTCGCGCCAGATGTCCTGGAAGCAGTCGTTGCCATTTTTGTCGCAGTCGATGTGGCGGAGGCGCGCGATGGCGGCGTAGCGTATGTTGGCTGAGGCATTGTGGCATGCACCGTGTACCATTTGATGGTGTGCGATGACGAGGTCACCGGCGTTTCCTGTGACCATGTCGGGTCCTTCGGGCAGGTCAACGCGCGGGGTGCCGCTGGAGAGTATTTCGAGGCCCTCGCGTTTGAGGTGGTTTTCAAAGAAGCGATGGGATTGGGGCCAGACGGTGAAGTTGCCGCTGTAGGGTTCGGGTACGTCGGCGAGGTAGATGACGGCGAAGGCCGTGAATCCGCGGCGGTACACGCCTTTTGGCATGCCATTCATGCCAGTGCCCATGCCGTCGAGATGCCCGCGCGGTTCGGGTGGGATATTGCCGATTACGTTGGGGAATCGCGGGGCGACCTGCGCGCCTCTGATGGGTTTTTGCAAGTTGCCTTCTCCCATGAGCGATTCGGCGAGGGAGGTGACCGGGCTGTTGTTGAAGAGGTCCATTATTACGGGGGCGCCATTCAAGTCGCGGCAGAATTGCGCTGCGCGGTGTTTGGACATGTCTTCGCCGTTTGGGCCCATGGTGCCGATGGAGTGGTTGACGGCCTGACGCGCGGTATCGACCATGGCTTTTGATATGGCGCCGGGTATTTTGACGTAACCGCGGTCGTAAAATTCGCGTATTTGTTCGGGTGTGAGTTGCATAGCGTGGCTCCTGTAGGTGAATAGACGAATAGACGAATCAGCAGATTCCGCCCATCTTGGACGCCTACTTAAAACATGCAGGCGTGACGATCAACAGGTGTCATTGCGGCATGATTTTAGCCGCAATCCAGTCTATACCACTAAATTTAAGAAGAGTAAAATTCAAAGACAACTGTTATATGCCGCGTCCATAATGTGTTTATGTCGCAGATGCAAGGCGTTTGATGGCTGTTTCTTTTCTTTCAACGCGTTCGTCAATGTGTTGGGAATATTCAGGCGTGCCACAGAAGTCGTGGATGGTGGCGCGTTTGTGGTAGGGGACATAATTGCCGAGATGCCAGGCGCTGGAGCGGTAGAGGGCGAAGTCGCCCGCGTTGAGGCGCAGTTGTACAGTGCCGGGCATGTTGCGCGCGTAGTTGAGGCAGTCGCGTTCTTGTTGTTCGTTGGAGACGGGTCTCTGGTTGCGGAATTTGTCGCGGTCATAGGCGTTTTTGGCGGCGATTTCACCGGGGAGGTTGCGCTGGCGATAGTGGCTGCCGGGTACGATCCAGGTGGCGGGGTCTTCGTACAGGGCGCAGTTGATCTGGTTCTGGTAGTCGATGTGGTATGATTGCCATTGCCATTCTTCGCGAAATTCGGATTCGAATACTTCCCGGGGCATGTGATCGCGCCAGTCGCGGTGCCAGTCCGTACACCAGGGGTATTCGGCGGGTTCGAGCAGGATGCCGGTGCGGTCGAGGTCGGCGTGGTAGTGGTGCGGGGTGAGGACGCGATGGATGGCGTCGTTGAGTTCTGGCAATTCTCCGTAGTTTTTGAAGGGGCGCTGGTCGAGGTCGTATTTGGCGATGGGCTGGAGGCGCTGCGCCTGTGGACCGGTGACTTTGCGCGCTATTTCTCTGGCTTTGTCAGCGACGCGGCGAAGGTCTGTGAGTAGGGTTGTGGGTATGATGTCCTGGAATATGGTGTAGCCGAGGGTGTGGTAATCGGCGATGTGTTTTTCTGTGAATTGGAAGGGCATGATAGCACCTGCTTGTGGGAAGTGGGATGTGAGAGGGCTTCACACAAAGACACAAGATGTGAGAAACAAGTAATACGTTAAAGGCAATCGTCATCGCGGCAGGATGTTAGCCGCGATCCAGAAGGTTTTTGCCGTATTTTACCATAATACGTTCCAAAAGAACATGCCAGAAAATCTTGAACTGCCCAGAGAACGGGAATAAGCGAAATGCAAAGTGAGGTGGGGTTTTGTGAGGATAAAATTAAGGAGGATACGCAGTGAGAATAATTTTCTATATTTTTATGGGGTGCGCGATTACTTCAAATGCGTTTGGAGAAGATCCCATACAGCTACAACTCGATGCGTTCTATGCGGAATACGAAGCAATAGTTGCAAATCCGACGATACCAAAATACATTGAGTTAGATCGGAAACTGAGAGCGTTCTTCTCAGAAGATGTTTGGGAGTTTAGTCCAAAACTGGAGTGGAAAGATCGTTTTAAATACGCCAATGAACGCACGCGCGCGTTTGGGATCATACCAGGCAAATTTTATATGGCCTTAGAATATACCGAGATACTTCTCGTTAAAGCCCATGAAATGGATCCTCATTCCAAATATCGGGAATATACCCTTTTTTCACAGATTATGGGCATTCGTCCCGAGGGAGGACTTGGAGAAATGCCGAACATAAAGGTCGCCTACCAATATGCGAAGGAATTTCCCAATGGACCTTTTATTGCGGATGTTTATCGGATTATTGCAAGTTTTCACAAAGATCTTTTTATGATTGTGCGTGGACTGAGCGAAGGAAAAAGAGATTATATGTATGATTATTGCTTTAAACCCTACGTGGAACGCCGTCCTTATGAAGAACAAATGGCGCAGAACAAGAGGATCGCGCTTAGATATTATGGCAAATTTAAGAAAGAATTGGATGCAGGTGCTAAACGCCCACGGTGGTTCAGAGATAGCATTATTGATGAACTTAATGCGGGTACGGTTGAGGCCTAGAGTTTTTGCGGCGATTAAAAAACAAAAGCTGCTGGTGACATGACGAGAGCTTCTTCCATCGCGTTAAAGAAACTTCTTACAAAATCATCCATACTTGCAAAATGATTAAATCCCAAAAAATCTCGAATACAGTTCGTTACCCCTGCCATCTAGCAGAACAAAACGAAGTTGGTCAGACGCAAGCCCACATATGAGATATCGATCAGACTGTGCGCCTTGTTTAAAGGCGGCTATCAACGTCTTTACGTCCTGCATGATGGCATCAAACTTTTTACTGGAATTCGTATAGAAAACGAAGGACCGGAGTTCAGATCTGGCTATGAGAAGCTTAGAGAAATCGTACAGTTTGTCTTTATCTTTCGAGTTCCATTCGCATTCGAGAACGAGAAGGGTCTGCCTCAGTGGGGTTTCCGGGGTGAAGTAGCCCTCTGGGTCCCTACCGCCAGTTACCAAAAGGCACACATCGTAGAGAAATTCCCAATTTTCCTCTGTCCGTGAACGTCGAATGTCAACGCCAAGGTCCTCTGCCAGACGATCCAATTCAGAGAATAGGCTACAACTCATCTCCCCGTAAGTCATGGTGCTGAGATTTCTATTTTCGAACGCATCTCGCACAGATTGGATGAGGCGGCTAGCCAGTTCGTTGCGATCTATAGTTCCGCACATCTGATACCTCCTGTTGTATGCCGATGGCCTACGAAAAACAGCATCAAACACAGGCTTGAAACCCAAGCCCTAAAGGGTCCACCAAAAAAGGAGAATTTCACGGTTATTAGACGGTTTTGATGGTTCAGGTGGTGTGGCTTACTCAAGTATCACACCTGTCTCTTGGGCCGTCTCTTCAAGCACAGCGTACACCTCGCGGAGGAATTCACCGCGAGTCGGTGATGGAATAGTATCCGGGATGGGGGCAGCTTCCTCTAGTATATTGTCTCCGATGATACGCGCACGCACAAAGGTTGAACCTCTTCCCCTCAGGTCGTATGCATTACGCCACTCTTTGTTTTTTGATTGGTGAACCCGTTTACTTGCAAGGTCGAGGAGTTGAGTGCTCACAGCCGCGGCGAACTGCTCATATACCAGTTGCTTCTCATCGTCATCAGGTTCCTGAGTGTCCCACCTTAGAGGATTCTGGATCATCAGGTAAATTTGATCAAGTAGCTGCTTTCGTAGATCTGCGACTGGTTTGAGCGTGTCATATTCATCTGTCCAACCAGGAGTGGCCAGGCGCCGCGACAAGGCCTTAATACGTGTCCAGTGTTCCTTGTAAATTCCAGGTCTGACTGTAAGTCCAAGGATCGGAAACCACGCGTCATGGTAGTTTTCGGCAGCCTTTTTAACGTTAATAGCTAACTGCATCCGGTCATAGACAGGACGTACGGGGCCTTGGTCTGGGCGTTCCACGACCTCTACGAATGTCTGTAGCATTTTACGAAGTTGCATCACAGTGCGACGGCCGGTAGCCGTTTTTATGTCAAGGGGTTGGTGAATACTTGCTAAGAAGAATCGATTCTTGTCAATACGCTTGCGTAGGGCTCGTTCTGCGAAAGGGCCCAAATCTTCTCCAAGCGAGCGCAAGACGGGCGCGGCGGATGCGAGAACATGTTTCGCGCGTGATGAAGCTGACGGTAGATTGTCGCCCGTAACTGAGTCGAAATGGGTGAACGCGATTATGAGCTTACTCGTATTCCCACTTGACACAAGTTCCCGCATCGCAGCAATGGCGGCTGCCTGCATAGGTTGCTTGGAACTGTCAACAAGGAGCACTGCATCTGACTGCTCAATCAGGCGAGTGACCGCTGTCGATATGGTTGTAGATGAGCGAGGGGTGTGTCCCAAGCCCTCCCCGTCAAGTAGAACAAGCTGGGGCTGATGGTCGGTTTCGGTTAACCAGCTTGGAGCAAAGGGACCTGCTACGCGTAGTCCGTTGACGAGAGGTGCGAGTAATGAACCAAATAGCGGGGCATAATTGCTTGAAAATCTGGCAATGGCTTTCAGGAACTCTTTTCGGTCGGTGCTCTCCCAACGCCAGGACAGAGGCCATCTTGAACGGGTACGCGTGAGTTCGCCAAGCTCTAAAAAATCAAATCTAAGCTCAATCTCATCCAGCAGCATGTCCGTTACATGGTGGAACGCGTCGTCCTCTCTTAGGAGGTGGTCTAACTCCTCTTCGAAAATCTCATCCAACACGCGCTGATCACCTTCACCTGTAGCCTCCAAGTCTTTTCGCAGCTTCTGCCAAAGCCGTGCGGCAATGTCCTTCAGTTCGGACAAGACGGATGTAAGTAGCTGATTTGTTGCCTGCAAATCAGGTGTATCGCCAATATCGCTTGGATCGGTCTCCTGATGAGGGTCATCATCCATGTCTTCGTCGTCGAAGTCGTCGAAGTCCTCAACTGGACCATTTCCAAGGACGTAGTTGAAACGGAACCGCTGATCGACATGGTTCAGTAACTTTCGGAGGATCTCCGCATCGGAAGAGGCGTAATGTGCCTCAAGCACGGCTGCAGACACGCATTCTGTGAGATGGTCACGTACTTCGTCGCTGGATGCGAACGTGACAACGGCACGATAAGCCGGCCCACTATCGAGGAGTATCTCCGTGTCGTGGATCGTTGTTTTGGCAGTTGATGTTGATGGGAAGCGTTCAGTGCGTGGGTCTGTGCCGATCAACTGGCGCACTAGAGTTGTTTTGCCAGCTCCCGTTGTGCCTAACAGAAGGACGCGCCTGTAGTCGCTGTCAGACGACGACGGTAGTGGGATGAGTTCATCCCGTATGTCTCTGAAGTCAACATTCTCCGGAATCATCTTGTCATAAAATATATCGACGACTTTGGAGTCGAAGCGCCGCTCCGCCTCTGACCGAGCGGATGGCTCCCAGAGGGTAGAATCTTGTAGCAACTGGGTGAGTTCATTTGCGAGTCTGGATGCTTCGGGCTTGTCTCGGGTGCCCAGCCCTCGCCGTATCCTCCGTCCAGGCTTACCTGTCGAAGCATCACATAGTACCGGATGTCGAAAGATTACTGACCAGCCCGAACGTCCTTGAGACCTACTTAGTGAGGCCTTTTTTTGTCGCTTTGCCATAGCTATTTCTCCTCGCGATTGTGTTGTTCAGTTTGTTGTTCCAATAATGAAAATAAACTATGGTTCAATAATTGTCAAAAAAAAAGGAACAACATTGGTACAACACAGGGATAACCGATTAGATGACTTGTCGTTTCCTCCCTAAACCCTGAAACCAAAAGGTGCAAATATGCTTGATTTTCGAACTGAATTCGAGAGAATTTTTGAAGAGCACAACATCAGCTACGATGTCAAAGGTATTATAACGGCGGATGAGAAAATTTACTCTCTTGGTACTGATTCCAAAGTTTTGAGTACTGTTTTTGAGTTGCTCGTCAGACCAGTAATTTATCAGGTCGCGCAGCAAAATGGAATGATTGTTCGGGAAGCAAAAGCTCAGAATTACTATCCTGATTTCACATTAATGGAGAGCGCAGCGGACGACAAAAAAATCGCGGTAGATGTCAAAACCACCTACCGCAGTCGAGAAAGGACAAAAGTCAGTTTTACACTTGGGGGTTACATGAGTTTTATCAGGAATGAAACCAAAAATATCGAGTTTCCATACAGTCAGTACGCAGAAGAATGGGTGGTTGGTTTCATATATACGAGAAAATCTTCTGGAGATGATCCGAATCACATTTACGAGTTAGAAAGACTTGATGAAATTCCATTACCATTCGAAGATGTGTCCTGGTTTGTGGCCCGAAAATGGAAGATAGCTGGTGAGAGTGCAGGCAGTGGAAACACGGCAAATATTGGAAGTATATCGGGAGATTTGGATGATTTTAGAAATGAATCGGGGCCGTTCCAGTCGAAGGAAGAGTTTTTAGAATATTGGCGAAATTACGGAAGATCAGCGTCTGAGCGTGAAGGGAAATACAAAAATTTGGCAGAGTTCAGGATATGGAGACAATATCGCTAAAAAGAAATAGCGTATTGTTCCTGAAAGTCCGGTAACATACTGTCTTTTTCATTTTGTGCGACACAATCTGGTGACATAACGAGAGCTTCTTCCATCGCGTTGCGGAGCGATTCTTTTGAGCCGACATGGTAGAAATGCGCCTTTGTTGCTGTGGGAAAATCAGAGAAGTGCTTGATCAGATGATCATTTGTACGGTATTTATTTTGTTTCCAGGTTGAGTAAGCAAAAGGAGCCTTTAACTTTTTGACTGCTTGTGCCAACCCATCTGCATCACTGTCGCGCCACTGGTTGTAATAATCTGTATGTCTGTCATTATAAGGCGGATCGAGGTACACAAAATCTGAATCTTCAATTTGGCTAAGGGTATCGCGCCAATCCTGAACCATGAAGTGCCAATCTTTTCCCTTTATTCTTTCAAGTGCCCAGGCGACTTGATTGCATATTTTGGTGATATAAGCCTGAGCGAATCTTTCGGGCTTTCTGCAAAAAGGCACGTTAAATTTGCCCTTTGAGTTGAATCTCATCATGCCGTTAAAACACGCGCGATTCAAAAAGAGAAAGTCAAAGGGCGAATGATGTGTATTAAAGCGTTCACGCAGTTCATAGTAGTGGTCCTGGCCTTTTTCTTTTAGCGCACGCCCTTCTCGCTCTAAAAAGCATCTCAAATCATAGGGATTCATTTCGCCAGTTTGTATTGCGCGATAGAAGCGAATGATGTGTTCATTTGTATCTGCGAGCAAGGCTTTCTCTGGATTGACATTGAGTACCACAACGCCCGATCCCAAGAATGGTTCAACCCATCGCCCCTGTCCATCCCATTTCACATTGTGCATAATAAATGAAACGAGTTTTGTTTTGATGCCCTGAATTTTGAGGGGCGGTGCTTTTACATTGTTTATTTTTTTATTCATCTGTATCCCCTCGGTTCACTCGTCGGAATTGTCTGATGCACCACCCGTCTTGTATTCGACAACAGATTCGCGCACGACCAGCCAATCTCTGCCAAATTTCGTTGCTTCAATTTCTCCACGACGTATCAACAGGCGTGTGTGCTGAATTGTATATCCAAGATTTTCAGCCGCCTCTCGAGTTGTAATTAGTTCTTGCGAGATGCCTTTCTTGCTCATGGATAGCTCCTGGAGAGATCAACAAGCTATATTCCCCAGGGAATATAGTTAGATATTTGAGTATGTCAAGGGGGATTGGTCTTGAACCGAAGGATGGGTTTTCGCGCGGCGGTTGCTTCGTCCAGTCTTCGCACGGGTGTTGCGTGGGGGGCTTCGCTGAGGAGGCCGGGGTTTTCTTCGGCTTCTTTTGCTATTTGGATCATGGCTTCGATAAAGTCGTTGACCTGTTCAAGGCTTTCGGTTTCGGTCGGTTCGATGAGCATGGTTTCGGGCGCTACGTTGGGCAGGGGAAAGTAGATCGTGGGCGGATGGACGCCGTAGTCGATCAGCCGTTTGGCAATATCGGTTGCGGTGATCCCGTTCGCCTTTTTTTGTCGCGATGCCGAGAATACCATTTCGTGCATGGGTTGTGCATTTTTGGGGCGGTCATAGTGGGGGTCGAGTTTTGCCGCGATATAATTGGCGTTCAAGACGGCCATTTCACTGGTGCGGCGCATGCCTTCTGCGCCGAGCATTTTGGCATAGACCAATGCGCGTATGACCATGCCAAAATTGCCGTAGAATGAACTCACTTTGCCGATGGATTCCGGGCGGTCGTAGTCGAGCTTGAATGTATCGCCTTCTTTTGCGACTACGGGCAGGGGTAAGAATGGCAAGAGTGCTTTTTTTACGCCTACGGGACCAGAGCCTGGTCCTCCGCCACCGTGGGGTGTTGTAAATGTTTTGTGCAAGTTGATGTGTACGACGTCAAAGCCCATGTCGCCGGGACGACATTGACCCAGAAAGGCGTTTAAGTTTGCGCCGTCGTAATACAAGAGGCCACCCGTGTCGTGTACTAATGCGGCGATGTCTTCAATTTCGTCTTCAAATACGCCAAATGTGTTGGGGTTGGTCAACATCAATCCGGCTACGTCTTCGGTCAGGTGCGTCTTGAGGTCTTCCACATCGACTGTGCCGCGTTCTGTTGATTTTATTGCCTGTACTGAATATCCACAGATTGCCGCGGTTGCCGGATTTGTGCCGTGGGCCGAGTCGGGGATGAGTACTACTTTTTTGGCGTTGCCCTGTGCCCTGTGATAGGCGGCGATCAGTGATATGCCCACGAATTCGCCCTGCGCCCCGGCTGTGGGTTGAAAGGTGAATCCGTCCATTCCGCTGACGGCTTTGAGCACTTGTTCCATTTCCCAGATGACTTGCAGGGCGGGTTGGGCATTTTCGGATAGGGGATGCAATCCCGCGATTTGTGGGATACGCGCTGCTTTTTCGTGTACTCTGGGATTGTATTTCATCGTACAGGAGCCCAGGGGATAAAAATGGGTGTCGATGCTGAAGTTCATCTGTGAAAGCGCGGTGTAGTGGCGCACGAGTTCCAGTTCGCTGACTTCGGGGAGACCGGGGGGGGTGTCGCGGCGCATGGTTTCGGGTATCTCTGTTCCGGAATCCACGGCAGCGGGAAATGCGACACAGCGCCGGTCCGCCGCGCCGCGTTCAAAAATTAACTTATCGCGGTTCATTACAATGTCCTCCACGCATCGATGAGGCGATCAATGTCGGCGTCTGTGCGTTTTTCTGTGACACATGTGAGAATACAATTTTCGAGTTCGGGATAAAATTTGCCCATGTCAATGCCGGCTTCAATGCCCTGATGTTGCAAAGCGGTCAGGACATCGGATGCTTTGCGGTCTGTTTCCAGAACAAATTCGTTGAATACTGGACCGGAGAATTTCTGGCGCACACCGTCTAAGGCGGTCAATGCCTGCAATGCGCGATGGCTTTGATGCCAGTTCAATTCGCCAACTTCGCGGAAGCCCTGCGGTCCGACAGAGGATAGGTACACGGTTGCTGCGGTTGCGCAGAGGGTCTGGTTGGTGCAGATGTTCGATGTGGCGCGTTCACGTCGAATGTGTTGCTCGCGGGTTTGCAATGTCAGTACAAAGCCGCGCTTGCCATCTACGTCGGTGGTCTGGCCGCAGATACGACCGGGCATTTTTCGCACATGTGCGTCCCGCGACGCAAAAAAGCCGACATAAGGTCCCCCATAAGACAGGGGCAGGCCCAGTGGTTGCCCATCGCCTACGACCATATCGGCGCCGAAGTCGCCTGGTGGGCGAATCGCGCTCAGAGATATGGGATTGACGCAGGCCACAAATGCCGTTCTGGTATTGTTGACGAGGTCACCAATTTCGTCCAGGTGTTCGAGCACGCCCAAAAAATTCGGATTTTGTACGATTACGGCGGCGGTGTTGTCGTTCAATTCGCGCTTCAAAGCTGACATATCCAGTGTGCCGGAGTCAGACCAGGGAATATCCACGAGTTCCAGATCTATCCCCCGCACATAGGTCGCTACCACCTGGCGGTAAAACGGGTGCAGACTGCGCGGCAATAAAACGCGCGTACGGTTGTTCAGCCGGACCGACATCAGTACGGCTTCGGCCAGTGCAGAAGCGCCGTCGTACATGGATGCATTGGCGACTTCCATGTTGGTCAGTTCACAAATCATGGATTGAAATTCAAAAATAGCCCGAAGGGTGCCCTGACTCACCTCGGGCTGATAGGGCGTGTAGGCTGTAAAGAATTCGCCTCGCGAAATGATGGCATCGACCACGCTGGGCGAAAAGTGATCGTAAGCACCTCCGCCCAGGAATGATAGGGGTGTCTTACGCCCCTGATCGGTCAGGGATTGCGCAAAAGCCGTCGCCTCCATTTCACTGATTCCAGGGGGCAGATTGAGCGCGTTCAGACGCAGCGATTCGGGAACGGGTGCAAATAGATCATCAGTGGATGCGACTCCGATCGCGTTGAGCATGTGCTGAATATCGCGTTCTGTATGTGGCGTGTAATTCATTGTTCCTCACATTGCAATTTGTTCCAAATAGCCCGCGCGCGCTGGCGACACACGGCGGGTGTTTTATCATTGACTATGACAAAATCTGCGATTGAGACTTTGTCTTCTTCGGGCAATTGTGCGGATAGTCGGGCCATGACTTCGGCTCTGGAGATGCCCAATCGCGCCATTGTCCGCTGAATTCGCAAGGCTTCGGGGGCTGTTACTACGACGAGTACATCGACGATTTTTTTTGGATCGCCGCGCTCGACCAGCAGGGCCGCATCTACAACGACGGGGCGTGTGGATTCTCTATCCAGAGCGGTGTGAATTTTGTCCAGCAATAACTGCCGAAGCGGTTGCCATACGATGGCGTTGAGTTTTTCGCGGTTTTCATCAGACGCAAATGCCCGCTTGCCCAATTCCCGGCGTGCGATTTGCCCGTTGGGATCCAGGATCTCTCGTCCGAACACATCGGTCAGGTTGCGAATTACAATCGGGTCGCGGAGTGCTTCGTGACCCACTGCATCGGCGTCGATTACGCAGGCGCCAGCTTCTTCAAATACGGCGCACACGGTGCTTTTCCCTGCGCCAATGCCTCCTGTTACGCCTATGATCACTGCTCGTCCTCTCGGCGATATACGCGCAATTGTAAGGTCAACTCTTCGGCTGCGTCTTCGGCTTCCCACCGCCGCAAGGTCGCGCGATTCCGCAGTCTCACGCATATATAGGCGAGCAGCAAGAGCAGGGTGAGATACAGCCAGATCAAATCGGGTGAAAAGAGTAGTGTCATCAGACTGTATCGCGCCTGTACATCATCGCGCCATCGCCGCTCAAATTCGCGGGGCGTTTCGCCAGTTACGCGGAATAGTGCGACTTCAAAGGGCGCGTCTGCTTCCAGTTCAGAAAGCATGACGACTACGGCATTGGGACCGCCCAGGCGGATTAAAAACGAGACTGCCAGCAGACTTTCCGTATAAGCCAGATCGGCTTTTGCCGAGGGAAAAGATAAGACCTCGTCAATTTCGGAGAGCGGGATTAAATTTTCGGAAAAAACCGCGTAAAATACAGCCGCGCTTTGCCGCAAGCGCCACTCGTGCGATGCCCACATCGCCACGCCTTCGTGAAACCAGACGGGGACGCGAGTGGGCGCGATGGCGTGCAATAATATGTGGGCAAATTCGTGCCGCGCAACCTGTAAATTGTCGGCGCTGGCTTGCAGAATAATGGTGCGCGATTCGAGAAATGCAACTCCTGCGCTCCAATGCGGTAATCGCCCGTGTGTCAATTCTCGAAAAATAGCTTCGTTCGGTGCGAGATAAACCGTTATCGGAATTTCGGGGGCGCCGCCCAGTTTGCGCCGAATTTCATTGCGCCCAATAAGGAGCGCGTTCAACAATTCCCCTGCTCGAACCCCATCGTTATGCACGAGGTGTAAGGCGAGGCCATCGCGTTCAAATTTGTGCCATTCTGTCGCGTTTGCTGCGGATAAGGAGAAGAGGAGGAGAAAGCAGAGATACGAGATTTTCGTTGAACGGGCAGACATGGGGGTTGCCTCGTTGGGGCGCAGATGCGGGTTTTCAAACCCGCATCTGCGGGCCATCCCTACCGTGGACGCTTTTTGGTCAGGTACTTAAAGAAATCGCTGGTGGGTGGCATCACGACGGTGGTTCCTTCGCCCAGGGTTTTTTCATAGGCTTCGAGGGTGCGCCAGAATTGAAAAAAACGGGGGTCTTGTTCAAAGGCATCGGCATAGATACGCAATGCTTCGGCATCGCCTTCGCCGCGAATTAACTGCGATTTTTGCAGGGCTTCGGATTTGAGGCGCGCGACTTCGAGATCGGCTTCCGCGCGAATTTTCAGAGCCTCTTCTTCACCTTCGGCGCGGTATTCTTTGGCCTGCCGTTCGCGTTCGGCGCGCATGCGTTCAAACACGTTGTTTTTGTTTTCGCGCGGCAGGTCTGCGCGTTTAATCCGCACATCGAGGATATCAATGCCCAGTCCGAGTGCTGCCTCGTGGGAGCGCTCTGTCACTGTTTTCATGATATCCTCGCGGTGCGTAACTACGATCTCGACCAGCGTGCGTTGCCCGAGTTCTTCGCGCACTGCTGAAAAAATGATATCGTCCAGGCGCGATTGTGCATAGGAGACATTTTGCACAGATACCAGAAACTTGAGTGGGTCTGTGATGCGCCAGCGGGCAAAATTATCGACGATGAGGTTTTTCTTGTCCTGTGTGTAAATTTGTCTGGGATCGGCATCGCTGTACAGCAGGCGATCTTCGAAGGTGTGCAATTGCTGGATAAACGGGATCTTAAAATGCAGGCCAGGGGATTGCACGGTGCGTACGGGTTGCCCAAATTCTGTGACGACGACCTGTTCGCGTTCATCCACGATATAACACGATGATTGAATTAAGATAACCGCTGCTATCAAAATGACCACCAGAGTTACGAGGTTGCGCATATCAATTTCCTCCTCCTAATGGCTTTTGCAGGTTGAGAACGTTGAGAATGCCGCCCTTGCCGTCGGATTCGACGACGTATTTTTGTATGCCGGGCAGGATTTTTTCCATTGTTTCGAGGTACATTCGCGTTTCGGTCACGTCTTTTGCGGTGCGATATTCTTTGAGTACCTCGACGAAGCGGTCTGCGTCGCCTTGAGAGCGCTTGACGCGTTCGACTTTATAGGCTTCGGCTTCTCGGATCATTTTTTCGGCTTCACCGCGCGTTTTTGGGATGATGTCATTGCGATAGGCTTCGGCTTCGTTGCGGAGACGTTCTTTGTCTTCTCGCGCATTGGCGACGTCCTTAAATGCGTGATCGACTTCCTGGGGTACAGACACGGTTTGCAATTTGGCTTGATCGACGCGCACGCCAATTTCGTAGAGGTCCAGGACTTCCTGAACCTGTTTCAGAATCTCTTCTTGAATTTCCAGCTTGCCCTCTGTGAGAGCCTCGTCGATGGTGCGCTGCCCAACGACCTGACGCAATGCGGCCTCGGTCACGTCTTTGATGGCTTTTCGCTGGTCGTTGACCTGGAACAAATAGTTCTCCAAATCGCGGATGCGATACTGAACGATTAGTTCTACATCGACGATATTCTCGTCGCCGGTCAACATTGCGGATTCGGCTGAGACCTTCTGGTATCTCGGCGTGGGGCTCACGCTGATGGTGCGAAAGCCGACCTCGAGACGTTTTACCTCTGATACGCGCTCTTTCTCAACGCGCTCAATGGGTGTGGGCCAGTGGTATTGGATGCCAGGATCTTTCAGGCTCACCGCTCGTCCAAATCGAAATACCACTGCTTGCTCATCTTGTCGCACCGTATAGATGCCACTGGCCAACCAGAGCAATGCCAGTACAATTAACCCGTAATAGATGAACTTGGGGTTGAATTGCAAATCGAAATTTGGACGGTTTGGGAATTGATATTCTTGCATCAGGCCCTCCTTTCAGGACCGGGGAGAATGCCGTTTAATACGGCAGATTGACCTGTCTGCGTGTCCTGCACAGGCAGGTCTTCGGGGTTTAGGAATTGGCTTATTTTTGCAATGCCTTCAATGCCGCGCAAACACACGTTGATACCCGCCACTCGATTGGCAAAACGACTGGCAAAGGCGCGGTTGCCCGTTTGCAAGAAGGCCCAGGTATATCCCATTAAAAAGGTATCGCCACATCCGGTTTCGTCGCAGGGTTCAGCTATGGGCGCGGGATCGAATTTGTCGATCACAATGTCTGAATGGTCATTTTGAAAAATTGTCTCAGAACCGCGGTTGCTGCGCGTGATCATTAAGACCGAAGGTCCCGCGCACAATACTTGTTTTGCAAAACGGCGTGTTGCGCTTTTTCCGTCGAGTGTTTCGCCAGCGAGCAAAGCGCCTTCTTGTTCATTCATTTGTACGACATCTACGCACCCCATCCATTTTTTCCACTGCGGGGGCACGCGCCAGAATCGGCGGCGTTTTTCATCCATGCCCAGAGTCAAACTGTGGACATCCATCAATAGCAAACCAGTGGCGAAACGACGCACGCGCTGTGCGGTTTCGAGGGCGAGTTCCATTCCGGTGATGAAATTAAAGCATATTGCGTCGCAGTCTAAAAACGGTTCAATTTGTGAAAAAGAGATTTGCGGGACATCGTTGTGCAGGGTTTCGCGTTTACGCCCGTTTGCGTCGTAATCCAAAAAGCAATGGGGATTTTTACCCGATACAAATTGGATGCCGTCGTATTTGACGTGTGGATATGGCGCGAGTTTTTCTCGCACTATGGCTTCCATGTCTGCGCCTACATTGCAGATCGGATAAATCACCACATCAGAAGACGCGATTTCGGCCAATGCCAGGATGCTGTACAACAAACCGCCGTAGCTTTCGGTTGTCACGCCATCGGCGGTGTAAATCGTGTCGCGGTTAATCGTGCCAAGCAACGCAATGCGCAGCTTATGATTCATCAGTCAGTTTCCGGGTAATGGTGAAAAAGCTCATCCGCATAAGAAAGCCGAATCAATCTACCATAATACAATATGGGTGTCAACTATTAGCGGTCAGCGGGCGACCACAGGGGGTCGCCCCTACAACACATGTGACAATCTGCCGTAGGGGACGGCCCCTGTGCCGTCCCCATCAGTTATCCCGCTTCCACAATTTGTATGTCGTGAAGTGCGGTTGCGTCTAATTCTCGTTTCAAGACGGCGTGCGCGGTCAAGTCCGGGTCTCGGGATAGGAGTGCCTGTGTTTCTCGGCGTGCGGTGGCGATTAAGGCGCCGTCGCGTGCGAGGTCGGCAAAGTGAAATTGAGGGAAGCCGGCTTGTTGTGTACCAAAAATATGTCCGGGTCCCCGGATGCACAAGTCGGCTTCTGAGATTTCGAATCCGTCCGTTGTCCGCGCCATGGCGTCGAGGCGTTCACGCGCGTCATCCGATAGCCCTTCCTGGGGGTCTGCGATTAAAATACAGTAGGATTGATGTTGTCCGCGACCTACGCGCCCGCGCAATTGGTGCAATTGCGATAGTCCAAAACGCTCGGCGTGTTCGACCATCATGACTGTGGCGTTGGGTACATCGACGCCGACTTCTATGACGGTTGTCGTGACCAGTACATCCAGGTCGCCGCGCCTGAAGGCAGACATTGTGGTTTCTTTTTCATCGCGTTTTAGGCGACCGTGAAGCAAGCCCAACCGGAAGTCGGATAGTGCGCCCTGTTGCAGGTCTTCAAAGGCGGCGGTGGCGGCTTGCAGGTCGCTTTTTTCGGATTCGGATACGAGTGGATAGACGATATAGGCCTGATGTCCTCGTTGCAGTTCGCTGCGCAGAAATTGCAGTGCGCGGGCGCGGTCCTGTGCATAACGCCATCCGGTGCGTACGGGGATGCGACCGGGTGGCAGGGCGTCGATGATGGTGACATCCAGATCGCCATACAGGGTCAGCGATAGGGATCTGGGTATGGGGGTGGCGGTCATGACCAGGAGATGGGGTGTATTGCCTTTTTCGCGCAACATGGCGCGCTGGACCACGCCAAAGCGGTGTTGTTCATCGACGACGATGAGTGCGAGGTCGGCAAATGCGATGTCGTTTTGCAACAGGGCATGTGTGCCGACTGCTATTTTTATTTTTCCAGATCCCAATCCGGCCAGTATTTTGGTGCGTTGTGCCTTTGGCATGCGCCCTGTCACCAGTGCTATGTCTAAGCCCAATGGTGCGACGAGTTCCCGTATGGTGTGGGCGTGTTGTTCGGCTAAGATCTCTGTGGGTGCCATTAAGGCGGCCTGCGCGCCGCTGTCTGCTGCACACAACATGGCGTGGAGGGCGACGAGGGTTTTGCCGGATCCCACGTCGCCCTGTAACAGGCGGTGCATGGCTACGGGATGCTGTAAGTCGTGGCCGATTTCTTTATTGGCGCGCGTTTGCGCCTGTGTGAGTTCAAAGGGCAGATGCGCCACGAGTTGTCGCGTCCGGGGACCGCTGGATGTCAGTACGCGTCCGGGGGTGCGTTGACGCAGTTTTTTTGCGTGTCCGAGGTGAAGCTGGATATAGAAGATTTCGTCAAAAGCCAACCGTTGCCGCGCTGTGTTTATGTCCGTTGTTGTGTCTGGAAAGTGAATTTTTTCTATTGCGTCTCGCAGGCGCATCAGGCTACAGCGTTTGCGTATGTCTTCGTCTAATGGGTCTTCGATCTGATCCCCAACAGCTTGCAGCGCGGCGAATAATAAGCGGCGGAGTGCGCGGGCTGTGAGGCGGTCTGATTTCATTTTTGATGTGGTCGAATACAGGGGGATGATGCGTCCGGTATGCAGCCGTTGATTGTCGTCGTCTTCGTTTGCGAGAACTTCTATTTCGGGGTGTACTATTTGCAGGGTGCGCCCGAATCGCGTCAATTTTCCGCCGAGTGCCACGATGTCGCCCGCGCGGTATGCGTTTTTGAGGTATTGTATGCCTCCGAACCACGTACAGGCGACCGATCCGGTTTGGTCTTCGACTGTCATGACGAAGCGCCGACGCTTGCCGGGGATTGTCTGCATGCTCACGATTTCGCCTACTGCGGTGACTTCTCGCTCCAGCGGCAAGTGTGCGATTCCGAATTCGGTGGATCGATCTATGTACCGATAGGGCAAATACAATAGCAGATCGCCCACGGTGGCGATGCCGGCGTTTTCCAATACTTTTTCGCGTTTTAGTCCAATGCCCGGCAGGGTTCGCAAGGGCTGGCTTAAGTTTGAGAGCATAGTGGTTTATTTTTGTTCTTCGCCGTCGCCTTCCTCGTCATCTTTCTTCTGTTTTCGTTTGTCCTTAAATGCTTTAATTTTTTCAAGTACATCGGGCGCGTATTTTAGCAAGTCGGCGATAGACATGCTTTTGTCTTCTATGGGTAGAAGCTGTGCTTTGCCTTTTTGTATGACGATGAATGCCACGGGTTGCACAGATCCGCCTCCGCCCGTGCCACTGCTGCCGTCGTCTTTTTTTCCCTGTCCCCCTCCTGCGCCAAATCCAAAGGATATTTTGGATACGGGGATGATGGTGACTTCGCCCACAATTACAGGCTCGCCTACCACGGTTTCGGTTTTCACGATTTCACGCAGTTCATTTAACATTGTTCGCACCATGTCTTCGATGGCCATATTTCCTCCGATAAAGTATAGTCATAATAATCAGCGGGCGACCACAGGGGGTCGCCCCTACAAAAATCACAATATCATCAATCACAATATCATCGTAGGGGACGGCCCCTGTGCCGTCCCAACTTTGCGCCGGATTTTGCGTTCTGTCCACCAGATTTTTGCGCGCATGAGTCCGCCGCGCAGGATCAGAGCGAGTGCGGCGTATATCAAACGGTGAAGATATATGGAGAGTTTCAAGGATCCCGATCCGGCAAAGCGCGGTTGGAGAAAATCAGGGGTAATTGAGATGTGGATGCGTTTGCCAAAGATGCGTTTGAATGCTTCGATATATCCAAACAGACGCCCGGTGACAGCGGGGTCATCCGTTCCTAACTCCAGGTTCAATTCCGCGTGTTGAAGTGATATTGTTTTCCGCAATCGTTTTATAAATCGCGTCAGTATGGGGCGCGCTTCTGTAGCATAGTTCAGGTATTGTTTTATTTTTACGTGTAAGGTCTCTGTTGGGTATGATTTTTTTGGTCTTTCCCGTTGTGGTTCGGTGGCGGTATCTCTTTTGGGTTCTGTTGTTGCTGGTGGCGGTTTTTCCCCGGGTCGCCACGCGGTCCAGCGTCCGATGACGACGCGCAGTTGTATCCCTTTTTTGTCAATGTCGCAAATGATACCATATAGCCCGGTACAACTGCGCGCAAAACCGGATATGTTGTAGTCATTTTCGCGGTAGTATCCCGTTGCGCTTACGCGGATTGGTAGGCATAAGAAAAGTGCCAGTATTGCGAGGGGGATACCCAGTACAAGGCCAATGGCGATGAGGATTGTTGCGAGCATTTTCAAAATAGGGCATAAATGAGGGTTAAAGTCAAGTAGTTTTGGTTCTGCACTTGACACAAGGGCGTGTAGATGACAATATATTGTACAAATGAAAAAGTTAAAATACCCTCCATCTTGGACGCCTACTTTAAGCATGCAGGCGTGACGAGCACTAATCGTCATTGCGGCATGGTTTTGAGCCGCAATCCAGAAGGTTTTTAGCTGACTGCTAATCGCTGATAAACAGGAGTATTTATGACGATACACCAACAGATCAAAGACTGGGCGGCAGAGAACAGGCTTTCTGCCGAGGCATTTCGAGCGCTTTCGCAATGGCTTATTGAACCGGAATTTGCGGATTTTGTACCGGGAATTCAATTGCTCGTTGAAGATGAAGATATAGACGAACTTGAAGATGCTTTTCGCACCCATATCGAGTTTGGTACGGGGGGGATTCGGGGCAAGATGGGCCCGGGGCCCAATCGGATCAATTTGAGGACGATTGGAGAAGCGGCGCAGGGTTTGGCACAGTATATACTCAAATCGGGTATTGAAGATGCCAGAGATATGGGTGTGGTGATCGCGTACGATACGCGGAACAATTCGGATGTTTTTGCGCGGGAGACGGCTTCGGTTATTGCGGGCAATGATATTGTTGCGCGTCTGTTTGACGGTCCTCGCGCAACGCCTCATCTTTCTTTTGCGCTGCGCAAGACGGGTGCTGTTGCAGGGGTGGTGATCAGCGCGAGCCACAATCCGCCTTCGGATAATGGTTTTAAGGCGTACTGGATCGATGGTGGGCAGGTTGTTCCGCCGCACGATAAGAATATTATTGCCGAGGTTGGGGCTGTTAAGCGTCTCAATAGTGTTGATTATGAGGAGGGGGTTGAAAGGGGGCTGATTGAGGTGCTCGATGCGGAGCTTGACGCACAATATGTTGAGAAGCTGGTTGATCTTTCTCTTTGCGATGCGCGCGATATACGTGTTGTATATACGCCGCTGCACGGGGTTGGCGCAACGAGTGTTGTGCCCGCGTTGCGGAAGCTGGGGTATTCTCCCCATCTGGTTGAGGCGCAAGATGTTCCGGATGGCAATTTCCCGACGGTGGCAGGGGGTGTGGCAAATCCCGAAGATCCGGGCGCGCTTTCTCTATCTATTGAAGATGCAAGACAGGTTCAGGCTGATATTGTTCTGGCGAGCGATCCAGATGCCGACCGTCTGGGTTGCGCGCTGCCCGATCCGCAGAGGGGATGGGATGCGCTTCCCGAAGAGCTTGCGATTAATGGCAATCAGATTGGTGCTATTTTGTGTTATTATATTTTGGCCGAGCTTAAGAATCGGGGTAAATTGCCAGATAGGGGGGTTGTGTGCAAGACGATTGTTACGACGGATCTGATCAGTCTTATTGCGAGGGATTTTGGTTTGATATCTGTTGATAATCTGCTCGTTGGGTTCAAATATATTGGCGATGTGATCAATAATTTGTCGGGTGATGAGACTTTTGTATTTGGTACGGAAGAGAGCCACGGTTATTTGTTTACGGATTTTGTGCGCGATAAGGATGCGGCTGTTGCTGCGGTTTTGCTCGCGGAGTGCGCGGCTCAACTGAAGGGGCAAGGTCGTACGTTGAGGGATTATCTGGATGATATTTATCGCCTGTTCGGTTATTTTTGCGAGGTGCAGAAATCGACGTATCGAGAAGGCGCGCGGGGCAATGAGGAGATTGTCCAGATTATGACTGGTCTGCGCGAGGATCCGCCTGCTGAAATTGGTGGGTACAGGGTGGTTGAGGTTATTGATCGCCAGATCAATACTGTGCGCAATGTTCAGACGGGTACTACGCGCACGATTCAGGGTGCTACGGGCAATGTTCTCGCGTTTACCTTGTCGGAGAAAGGGCATACGCGGGTTACGGCCCGGCCTTCTGGTACAGAACCCAAGATCAAGTATTATGTTTCGGCGACTTCGGCTGATTGTGCGGATCTGGCTGGGGAGGATCTGGAGCAGACACGGCAAAATGTCGATCAGTTCGCCTGTGAGATTGTCAATGGCATGCTCAATTCAGCGGAGCACGCACTTCTTTCAGTGACATCATGACCCAATCGACAGATACCGGTATCAACCGAAATTTGACGAGCTACGGCGATCCGGAATTTAGCAAGTATATTCGCAGGGCGTTTCTCGCGGCTGCGGGATATGATAGCGAGGATGTGGATCGTCCCGTTATTGGGATTGCTTCGACGGCTTCTGATTACAATCCCTGTCACGGGCATATGCCGGATTTGATCGAGGCGGTCAAGCGCGGGGTTTTCGAAGGCGGTGGCCTGCCTTTTGTGTTTCCCACGATTTCGCTGAATGAGATTTTCTTTTCGCCTACGACAATGCTTTTTCGGAATTTGCTGTCTATGGAGACGGAGGAGTTGATTACGGCGCAACCTATGGATGCCGTGGTGTTGATGGGGGGGTGCGATAAGACGGTGCCGGCGCAGTTGATGGCTGCTGCGTCGGCTAATATTCCCGCTGTTCAGGTGGTGTCTGGCGCGATGCGAACGGGTTCGTGGCAGGGTGAGAGATTGGGTGCGTGTACGGATTGTCGCCGCCATTGGGCGCAATTTCGCGCTGGTGAATTGAGCGATGAGCAGATTGAGGGTGTGACCCAGTCGCTTTGCAGTACGCCGGGGACGTGTATGGTTATGGGGACTGCTTCGACGATGGCGAGTGTGGTGGAGACGCTCGGTTTGATGGTTTCTGGGGGGGCGACACCGCTTTCGGGTACGGGGGATCGCCTGCGCGTGGGGGTGCGGTCTGGACGCATGGCTGTTGCTCTGGCTCGTGCGGGACGGCGTCCTGTACAATTGCTCACGCGGGCGTCTTTTCTCAATGCACTCGCAGTGCTCCACGCGCTGGGTGGTTCGACCAATGCGATTGTTCATCTTCTGGCGATTGCGCGGCGGGCGGGGACTCGGCTTACTCTGGAGGATATGCACGATGTGTCGCAACGGGTGCCGTTGCTCGTGGATTGCAAGCCCGCCGGTGTGGGTTATATGGAGGATTTTCACGAGGCGGGTGGCGTTCCCGCGTTGCTCAAGGCACTGGCGTCTTTGCTGGATTGCTCTGTTCCTACGATTACGGGGCAGTCGCTGGGCGATTATTTGAAGACGGTTGAACCCCCTCAGTCCTGGCAAAGTACTATTCGCACGCTGGATAATCCTCTCGGTGCTACGGGTGCGCTGATTGTGGTTCGCGGGAATCTGGCGCCGGATGGGGCTGTGCTGAAGGTTGCTGCGGCGTCGCCGGAATTGCTCGCGCACCGGGGTCCTGCGGTTGTTTTTGATTCTGCTGAGGATGCGTCTGCGCGAATTGATGATCCTTCTCTTAATATTACGCCGGATCATGTGATGATTTTGCGGAATGCCGGTCCCGTGGGCGATGGGTTTCCCGAGGCGGGGTCTTTGCCCATTCCCAGGTATTTGGCGCAAAAAGGGGTCAAAGATATGGTGCGGATTTCCGATGCGCGTATGAGTGGGACGTCTTATGGCACGGTGGTGTTGCACTGTTCTCCCGAGGCGGCGACAGGGGGTCCGCTTGCTTTTGTGCGCGATGGCGATATGGTAGAGTTGAATGCAGGAGAACGTCGCATTGATTTGCTGGTCGATGCGGAAGAGCTTGCGCGTCGTCGCGAGGCTTTTGTTCCTGCGCCAATTCCCGAACGCGGATGGCGACACCTGTATGCCAAACATGTGTTGCCCGCTCATCTCGGCGCAGATCTGGATTTTTTGTGAGATATACACCCATAATAGAAAGGATACTTGTCAACGTCCCTTTATCGAGGCCCGTGCAGCGATTCACCGAAGGATGCATCAGTTGGGGATACCGCATTGATGCGGATTAAAAAATAGACGCCATCCATCCGCCATCCACGGGCAGGGCTGTGCCGGTGATCCACGAGGCGGCGTCTGATGCGAAGAATACCGCGGCGTTGCCGATGTCCGATGGCAATCCCAGGCGAGGTAACGGGGTTTTTACTTTGCAGTCTTCAATTTCCTGCGGTGTGAGATAATCCTGTATGGGCGTTTCGATGTAGCCCGGGCATATTGCGTTGACGGTTGCGCCAAAAGGGGCCAGTTCCAGGGCGGTGTCTCGCGTGAGGTTGACGACACCGGCTTTTGATGCGGCATACGCGGGTCCACCGCCACCGCCGAACGACTGTACAGATGCGATGTGGATGATTCTGCCGGATGGTTTTTTCAGGTGTGGCATGGCGAGTTTGCTGGCTACGTACAGTGCCCGAAGGTTTACGCCCATTACGGTGTCGTAGTCGGCGATGGTTGTTTCTTCTATGCCTCCGGGTATTGTGATGCCGGCGTTGTTTATTAGGATGTCCAGTGTGCCGAATTCGGTGATGGTCCGTTCGATCAGATTGTGCACTGCTTTGTCATCCGATACGTCGGTCTGCACAAAGATTCCTTTCTCTCCGAGTTTTTCTATTTCCTCTACGGTAGAAGTGGTCAGGCCGGTGTCGTGATAGATGCCCTTTTTAGGTGCTTCCTGTATGTCGGCTACTGCCACACGCGCGCCTTCCCGTGCCAGTGCTAATGCTATGCCCCGCCCAATCCCAGAGCTGGCGCCAGTGACGATTGCTACGCGGTCTTTGAGTGTCATGAGTTCTCCTTAATCCCCCAATACTTCCGCTATCGCTTCGCATAACGGCCCGACGTTGTCTTCTGTCATGCCCGCCACGTTGATCCGTCCCGAACTGACGATGTATATCGAATATCGCTCGCGCAATGCTTCTACTTGCTCGGGGGTCAATCCGGAGAACGAGAACATGCCTCTCTGGTGTGCGATAAACGAAAAGTCGCGCCGCACGCCTTTTGTTTCGAGAGTATCTACAAATAGGGTGCGCATGTTGTTGATGCGGTCGCGCATGGCTTTTACTTCGCCGTCCCATTGTGTCCGAAGGTCGGGGGCGTTGAGGACTGTTGCGACTGCCTGTGCGCCGTGCGATGGCGGGTTGGAATAATTTGTGCGAATGCAGATTTTGATGTGGCTCATCGCTTTTTCAACGGTGGTGGCGTTTTTTCCGACGAGGGTCAATGCGCCCGTGCGTTCGCGGTACAGGCCAAAGTTTTTGGAGAAGGAACTGGCGACGAGGAGTTCGCAGCCGGGTCGGCTTAGTGATTGGAGGCCGACTGCGTCTTCTACAAGGCCATTGCCCAGGCCCTGATAGGCAAAGTCAACGAGTGGGATGATGCCGCGGTCTGCGACGACATCGGATATTTGCGCCCATTGTTCGGCGGAGGGATCGACGCCGGTCGGGTTGTGACAACATCCGTGTAGTAATACGACATCGCCAGCGGGGATTTGTCCGAGGCCCTGGATGAGTGCGTCGAAGTCCAGGCCAAAAGATGTGGGGTTGTAATAGCGGTAGGTCTCTGTGGGGACGCCGGCAGATTCAAATATTTTGGGGTGGTTTGCCCAGGTGGGGTCGCTCAACCATACGCGGGCATTGGGGAAGTGTTGATGAATAAAGTCACCGGCAATGCGCAATGCGCCCGTGCCGCCCGGTGCCTGGGCTGTTCCCGCGCGACCACTGGTGAGTATTTCGTGATCTGTTCCCCAGAGGAGTTCCTGGACGGCTTTGTTATACGCTTCGTCGCCTTCTATGCCCAGATAATTTTTGGTGTCTTCGTGTGTTAAAAGGCGTTCTTCTGCCGTTTTTACAGAGGCGAATATCGGCGTGTTGCCGTTGCCGTCTTTGTACACGCCAACGCCGAGGTTTATTTTGTCGGGATTTGAGTCATTTTTGAATGCTTCAGTCAATCCTATAATGGGATCCGCAGGGGCCATTGTCAGGGATTCGAACATTATTTTTTCCTTTGGGTTTGGTCGTCGGTTTTGCCTGTCATCGCGGTGTGCTTTTGAGCCGCGATCCAGAAGGTTTTCCTCGCGGGCAAAGATACATACGCACGCCATAAAATGCAAGCCCACGCTCGGTCATTACGCGAGACAGGTGTTGTTCAATCTGTGCCCGTGCACGACTGATTTTTTTCTTGCAAACGGTTTCTTCATATTGTAATATAAAGGCGTCATGCTTTCTTTATAGGCCCGGCTGGAAAGAGTCGGTTATTATCTGTGCAATTTCCAGCCGGTTAAATGCTATGGTTTCGGTCTCCGAAAGGGCCGAGCTCAATCTGGGCTATAGAGAGAGTATGACAGCCTGTGGCATTTAACTGGCTCTATATAATGCAACCTGTGCCATAGGTATATGCTACTCGGTATTATTTTTTTGTAACGCAATAATCAACCGCGTGCCATAAACGAAATGGCACGCGGTTTTTTTGACTGCTGATTATTGGGACAGCACAGGAGTTGTCTCATAGGTGATATTGTGGTTTGTTGTAAGGGGAGATTTCCTGTGGTCGCCCGCTAATCGCTTATAAAAAATAAAAAACCGCAGACATGTATTATGTCTGAGGGAATGGCAGAAGGCCGCTCGGTTTGGCCGCCTGTGGCCTTCTGCCGCAACATACAGAGAGGGGAACGGTCTTGCAAACCGCAACCCGCTCTGTGAATAATGTAAAGTTCTATAACCACAAAATCAAGTTGCATTTTCCTGGTTGATGGATGCAACGAGAAAGGAGGGTAAAACTTATCACGCCTGTCAATGTCCGATCTATAAACAGACGATGCCACGCGAGAAGGTATTGTTCTGGACACGGAGTAGGGCGATTCAAATGAGCAATGATAAGTACTCGCAGATTCAATATTTGAAATTTGCTTTTGAAGGGAGGGAGTATTCGGTAGTCCAGATGTAGTCGTTGAATGGATTAGCTGTTCAGGTTTTTGGCCGATTTGGCCATAGTATGTTTTTTTCGTTTTAACCTGTAATTCGCATTATAAAGGAGCTAAGACAATGAAAAAATTCTCAAATATCAAGTGGTTGTTGCACACTTGCATCATTGCTATGGTATGTGCTTTCATCGGAGCTTGTGCTACAGGCAGACCAAGCGAACCACCAGTGCAACGCATAGAGCCGAACTTCGACTATAATCCAAGTGAGACTACTGCGGGAAAAACCGACATTACTTTTGCGGCCGTGGGTAGTCAATTTGAAATGCCATTTGCAGTCGTAGGCGACGCAAGTCAATATGGTGGAGTACCATTTGGTACAGCGTCAGTTCCTCTATTCGAAAGATTTGCCAGCAACATGGCAGACGACTTTGGTGAAATAATCACCGCCCGCGGTTACACGTTGAGAGGACCGTTCCGGACATTCGATGAAATGACGTTTATAGATAAGGACAATAGCAACCTGATTCTTACTGCAAAAGTTGATTTCAATACTGACCTTTCAGGTACAAGAGTAGTTTGGTACGACGGGTGGGGCTCGAATGATAGTTGGAAAGTTTCTGGACAAGTAAGGCTGTCCTGTCGCATTTCCTTGATAATTTCGGAGAGCCTGACGAACGAAAAAATGTGGACCAAGAGTGTGAATATCAGACCTATAATCGTTGAATTAACGCCAATGCGTGGATATAGCTCACGCAATGTTCCGATTAGCGATATCCTTAAAAATGATGATAAGTTCTATTCGGAACTGGGGTTGCAACTCGATAGACAATACCTCGAAATCATGAATCGAACCTATGGGTATCTCGATCCAAGAGAAATGGCCCTGATTAACAAGCAAGCCGGGGAACTTCGCAAGAGAAAGACCTTTTGATAATAATGTCTGGTTTCAACTCTTTATTCACTGACGCGATGTGTGACTTCAAAATTTTACGAGGCCGTCAAAATCAAGGGGGTCTCGATAATTGATGATATTGAGAAAGACACACATGGTATGAGTTAAGATTTTGGTATGCCACAAGTTTAATAGATGCCATACATCTCGCACTTTCATGCGAGCAATATGTAAACGTTCTGTCAATTGTGCATAAACGGTTTCGACTAATCGCCTTGTGGCGTTCTTAGCTTTGGGCAAAATGAAAGGGGTGCGTTGTGGATCTTCTTTCATATTGGACTTTAAGGGCGTTTGGATGCGTATTCGGTAGGTATCAAAACACCTTTTTTGCCAGTCCAAATCCATAAATGCTTTATCTGCCAAGACGGTTGTCTCTCCCATTGTGCCATTGATGAGTGCGTCTCGGCAGTTCTTGTCGTGCCCATACGCTTTCAGGATCGGCGCGTGGACAATAAGGCCATAATCCGTGATCCTAAGGCCACCCTTAAAGCCAAAATACGCTTCGCCTTTAGCAGCACAGAAGCCTTTGGTAGGGGGTGGGAACGCAAAGACTGGCTCACTTTTAAATATCTTGCGCCTATGTCGCCTTGCCAGTTTACAGATTGGTAATGGCAAGGTATCTATGATCTGATACGGTGCCTGATGCCCTTCAAGATAGGCTACAATCCGCTGTTGCATCCACATCTTGACAGACCACAAATTGGCACATTGACGCACAAAGGCAGGGCGATCTTTCAAAGTAGGGAACCAGGCTATGAAATGTTCTTTCATCTGCTCATGAAGTCTCTTCTGGCTTGAATACCCCAAAAAGTGACCTACGATTTCTATGGTGAGGCATTCCGCATCGCTTAAACTGGGGTCAAAGCCAGCACGCCGGGGCTTGCCATGCACCTCACAGAAAGCTGGATAGAGATCCTCTTCAATAAAACAGTAGATTGCAATGACAAAAAGTTCTAAATTATACATCGGAGGTTCCTTTCGTTGGATGGCTTCTTGTTTATTGGACAATCCAAGATAGCCGAGGAACCTCTTTTTGTCTATTTAAAGTCACACATCACGTTTCACTGTTCACCATATTCATGTCAAGGAGAAAATATGCCGCGCTTTATTCTTTTGACCTGTCTGATGACCTGTCTGATATGTCTGATAAATTTTGTAGTACCTTCACAAGTTTCCGCTCAATTGGTAGATGTCATTTACTTGAAAGATGGCAGGGTCGTTCGCGGAAAAATCCTCGAGAAGTCGGATGGATTGGTTAGTGTACAGATGGAAGATGGTCGTGTAGATCACTTCTTTATGGATCAAGTTACCAGAATAGAGGAACAATCACTCAGTAACCAGGGACAATCGCGCATGGGTGGGGAACAATCGCGTATGCGTGGAAAAAAGAACGTGTATGGTGCTATGGCACTATCGTTTTTCATCATTGGAAGTGGACAAATCTACAATGGACAAGCCCTAAAAGGAGTGGGTCAATTCGGCCTCGCCGTAGTAGGTTATACTTATATGCGAAGTGGTTCGGGCGATGATTATTACTTTGACGATTATTACTTAGGTAAGGGTGATGGTAACAATGCTAAATTTGCAATTGGATTAGTCCTTTGGGGTGGAACGTGGATTTGGTCAATAGTTGATGCGGGAATGACTGCCAGCAGAATCAATAAGGAGAACCAGTACGGACATCTGATAGAGCTTGGTGATGACCGATTCGCGTTTGGTGTTGATCCTGTTGTCCAACCTAACAGATTAGGCACTATGCTGACTTTTCATTTTTAATTTCGCTTAAACGCATGTCCCGATATTTCACTGCTGGGGCATGCGTTATTTTTTGGATACTTTTCATGTGTTTCAACCGGATTCAGGCGCGTACAAGCAAGGCCATTTTTACGCTCGTATTTCTGCTGGTTTCAACTGCGCTCTGTTATGGAAACGACCTGATTACTACCCTTGAAGGGCATGCAGATATTGTCTTGTCTGTTGCGTATTCGCCGGATGGCAAAACGCTCGCTTCAGGTGCAGAAGATGGCACGATCAAGCTGTGGGATGTGGCAACAGGGCAGAATGTAGCTGTTCTCGAAGGGCATATCAGTTCGATCATTAATGATGTCAGTTCAATCGCGTATTCGCCGGATGGCAAAACGCTCGCTTCGGGGTCATGGGACAATACGATCAAACTGTGGGATATAGCGACAGGAAGCAATGTTGCTACGCTTCAAGGACATACGGGTTGGATTACCTCTGTTGCGTATTCGCCGGATGGGAAAATACTCGTTTCTGGATCAGAAGATCATGCGATTAAACTGTGGGATGTGGAGACAGAGCGCATACGCATTCTCGCCACACTTAAAGATCATACAAGTAGTGTTACCTCTGTTGCGTATTCGCCGGATGGCAAAACGCTCGTTTCGGGATCAGAAGATGGTGAGATCTTGGTCTGGGATCTGGCAAAAAGAAAAAATATCGCTACACCTGAAGGGCATAAGGATGCTGTTCTGTCTATCGCGTATTCGCCGGATGGCAAAACACTCGCTTCGAGTTCCCGCGATAGGACGATCAAACTGTGGGATCTAGCGACAGGAAGCAATATCACGACCCTTTACGGGAATACATTTGATGAATTTGCCGCTATCGCGTATTCGCCGGATGGGGAAATACTCGCTTCAGGGGCCGGGTTTATTTTTCAAGGACAATATAAAGGGAAGGGCACGATCAAGCTGTGGGATGTTTGGACGGGGCAAAATATTGATACGCTCGAAGGTGGGGAGCACCATCATACGGGGCGGGTCACTTCTATCGCGTATTCGCCGGATGGCAAAACGCTCGCTTCAGGGGCAAGTGATAACACGATTAAGCTATGGAATGTTTCCAATAAATAGAGAGGAATTTACCATAATGAAATGGGTAAGAATGCTAACACTGATCTTTAGTGTTAGCATGATGGGTTTCTTTGGGTGTGGTAATGATAATCCAGCTTCTTCTGGAACCATTACCCTGACTATAATAAACGATCTGGGGAGTTACACTATTCACTATGTATATGTGTCTCCATCGGGATCAAATTCATGGGGAAGTGACAGGCTGGGAGCAGGAAAAGTTCTCTATCCTGGGGAAAGCGGAACACTGGAACTCTCAAGAGGAACGTACGATATAAAGATCGTTGATGAGGATGGCGATGAATACTTCAGGTGGGATCTGAAACTGAATGGTGATTACACCTGGAGAGTCAGCCTCTCCGATTTATCCTGACAGATGTAGCTCTGGTCTATTGTAGGAAAGAAACGATGTATAAGTGGATCACGACTTTTGTCATCATAGCTGGCGCGTTTTTGATTTATCCGCTGTCTCTTTCCTCACAGAGTAGTTTTTCTCTGTCCCTGGATGTGAATGGCGCAGCGGGTGATCAGGCGGTGGTGTCTGCCAATGTATCGCCCGATGAGCTTGTTGCCATTCAGATTTTTGGCAGGGATATTCAAAATGCGAATGGTATTTCTGTTCGTTTTGAGTACGATGCGCGTCAGGTCGTTTATGACGGCTTTGATGTGGACGATGTGCTGCCAAATGTCGTCGTGCTTCCAGTACAACACGGGACAAACTTTGTCCAGATCAGTATTGGTGCTCTGGGTGGTCGGGCTATGGTCAATGCGGGTCTGGTCGGGACGATTCGCTTTCGCACGACAGCGGCGTTTTCGAGTACGAATATTCGGTTAGTGCGCGGTGAACTCGGTCGGGGAGGACAATTTGAGCGTGTCACGCTGAATGTACGTGTAGCGTTGCAGTTGGGGGCTGTGGCTCCCTCGCCTGACTTTGACGGCGATGGTATGGTTGGCTTTGCCGACTTTGTGCAATTTGCAAATGTGTTTGGATCGCGCCGGGGCGATGGCAAATATCAGGCGAAATACGATCTGGATAGCGATGGCGCGATTGGTTTTTCAGATTTTGTGATCCTGGTCAGTGACTTCGGGACATCGGCTCCTGCCTCTGGCGGTGGTGGCGGGGATAGTGCGCCAAAGATGTACTGGACGAAAGAAGATATGTACGATATCCAGCGTGCGAATCTGGATGGTTCTAATGTCGAAGGTCTCGTCGCCATTGGATCAAATTACCGCGGCGTAAAAGATATCGCGCTAAATGTGTCTGGGGGCAAGATGTACTGGGCGAATTGGCATGATGGTAAGATTCAGCGCGCGAATCTGGATGGTTCTAATATTGAAGACCTTATCACGGGATTGCGTACCCCCAATGGTATTGCCCTGGATCTGAGAAGGGGGAAAATATACTGGACAGCCGCGTTTGCTGGTAAGATTCAGCGTGCGAATCTGGATGGTTCTAATGTCGAAGATCTCGTCACTGGATTACCCGATCCAAATCGTATTGCTCTGGATGTGGCTGGTGGGAAGATGTACTGGACGACTTCAGCCGGTGGAGACAAAGTATATAAGATCCAGCGTGCGAATATGAATGGTTCCAATGTGGAAGATATTCGCCTCGCTGGGATAGGGAATTTTCCCAGCGGTATCGCTCTGGATGTGGCTGGTGGGAAGATGTACTGGACAAATGAGGGCGCATATAAGATCCAGCGTGCGAATCTGGATGGTTCTAATGTGGAAGACCTCGTCACGAGATTGGGCGGCCTGCATCTTTTTAAAGGTCCAAATAGCATTGCTCTGGATGTGGCTGGCGGAAAGATGTACTGGACGAACCGCAGCACAAATAAGATCCAGCGATCGGATTTGGATGGTTCCAATATCGAAGATCTCGTCACTGGATTGCGTAGTTTGGGGGGCATTGCCTTGGGTATCTCGGGCGGAGGTAGTGGAGGTAGTGGGGGGGGCGAAGGGGGTGGAGAAGGTAGGCCGGACCTGATTGTTGAGTCGCCTTCGGTAAGCGACAACAGTCTGAATGTAGGGCAATCCTTTACGCTGAGGGCCACGGTTCGCAATCAGGGCACTGGGCGGGCTGCCGCTACGACACTGCGCTATTACCTATCGTCAAACGCGACGATTACAACGGGTGATAGAGAAGTTGGCACGGACTCGGTAAGCGGTCTTGCGGCTTCTGGTACGCGTGCTGAGTCAATCCGTTTGAATGTACCATCGAGTGCGGGAACCTATTTTTACGGTGCCTGCGTGGATAACGTCAGCGGCGAGAGCGATACCGGAAACAATTGCTCTACTGGCGTACGCATTACGGTCACAGTTGTAGATGACCATGGAAACACGCGCTCAGGGGCGACGCAGGTCTCGTTGGGTAGTACAACTTCTGGCAGGTTATCAGCGGGGGATACGGATTACTTCCGCGTTAGTGTGAGTGGTTCTGGTACTTTGGTCGCTTATACGACGGGTAGCACGGATACCTACGGCTATATCCTGAATAGTTCAGGTAGGGTTCTTACTGAGGATGACGATGCGGGTGTGGGTAGCAATTTCTATATTTCTGCTTCGGTTCGTTCGGGCACCTACTATATCCGGATACGAGGTTATGATTCTTCCACTACTGGAAACTATACGCTGAGAATAGAGGCGAATCAGGAACCGACGTCGGGCACGAGCGGGGACTTCAATATCGAACTCGTCTTCGTCAACGACAACGACTTCACTTCCTCCCAGAAGGCAGTATTCCAGCAGGTGGCAAGGCACTGGATGTCGATCATTACAGAAGACCTCCTGGATATCGACTTTTCGACCAATCCGTATAATGAGTGGGACGCGGATTTGGGCACGAGGATTCGCGTTAATGACACTGTGGATGACCTGCGGATATTCGTGCGGGCTACCAGTATCGACGGCTCCGGCGATACCCTTGGGAGAGCGGGAGCGTTTTGGATACGAGGAGACACCTATTTGCCGATTCTTGGAAAGATATATTTAGATACAGCCGACCTGAAGAGGATAGAAGACGAAGGAATTCTGTGGTCGGTGGTCTTACATGAGATGGGGCATGTTCTTGGGATTGGGACACTGTGGAAAGAACTGGACCTGCTCCGCGGGAGTAGTAGCAACAGGCATTTCACTGGCTCACTATCGATTCAAGCGTTCAACAATGCGGGTGGCAGAAACTACAACGGGGCAAAGGTACCAACAGAGAGTGATGGCTCTCATTGGAGGGAATCGGTGTTCGGCAACGAACTTATGACGCCGACTCACAATTACGATGCCAACCCCTTGAGTGCGATCACGATCCAGTCCCTTGCTGACCTTGGCTACCGCGTTGACGTTAGTCAGGCCGATGCGTACAGACTACCCGACCCCATAAGCGGTAAGCTCGTTGGCGGTCAGAGCCACGATTGGGGGGACTGCAGCCTGAAGGGGCCAATCTACGTGTCGGATGAGAAGGGGCGCATCATCCACATCATCGGAAAGTGAAGTTGGCTGGAAAGTATCTCGTAGCTGGAGACGAAGATGGTATCATAACCTTCTGGCGAACAGATGGTTGGCTACGAGAAAAACTGATCCGATCAGATGATGCAGTCACAGATTTATCTTGGAGTCCCGGAGGAGTTTAAGCTCAGATGGTAAAAAGCTTTATCAGACGCTTCTGTTGCGTTAAAAAATTGATGGGAATGTGATGTTATGGAAATATAGCCTGAATATAGGATGAATTCACCTGAATAGAACGCCCCGACACACGATGCTGGGGCGTCTCTTTTTCTGCTGTTGCGCTTAAAGTAGGGCTATTATTTGGACAACAGATTCAACAGGGCAATGGATGGAGCCATATTTGTTACCAGTGTTGACAGTCCCATAGAAATAGGCTACTATCTTAAAGTTACACATGACGTATAGAGAGGATGTGATCCATGCGCTTCTTTAATACGAGCGGTCCGGTGGTGGCAGCAGACCATTACTGCATCCCGCCGCTGGAACGGCTGAATCTCGCGGATGTGCGCCGGTTTATACGCGACAAACGCTACTTTGTCTTACACGCGCCCCGGCAGACGGGCAAGACTTCGGCATTGCTGGCTCTGCGCGACTTGCTCAATGCCGAAGACGCCTATCGCTGTGTGTACGTTAATATAGAAGGCGGGCAGGCCGCGCGCGAAGATGTAGAACAGGTGATACGTACCATTCTGGGCGAGTTGGCCTCTCGGGCGCGTTCAGTGGGCGACGCGTTTCTGGACGAGGTCTGGTTTGACATTCTGGCGAAATACGGGCCTCATGTTGCCCTGCGCGAGGCGTTGACGCGCTGGGCCGAGTCGAGCCCGAAGCCATTGGTGTTGCTCATTGACGAGATTGACGCGCTCATTGGCGATTCTTTGCTGTCTGTGCTGCGGCAGTTGCGGGCTGGCTATGACCGCCGGCCGGCGGGGTTTCCGCAGAGTGTGGTGCTGTGTGGGGTGCGCGATGTGCGCGATTACCGCATCCAATCAACCGCAGAGAACGCGCTTATTGCCGGTGGCAGTGCGTTCAATATCAGAGCGCGATCTCTACGTCTGGGCGATTTCTCGCGGGACGAGGTGATTGCCCTGCTCAATCAGCATACAGAGGAGACGGGACAGGTGTTCACCGCCGACGCGCTGGAGACGATCTGGGCGCAGACGCAAGGGCAGCCCTATCTGGTGAACGCGCTGGCGGATGAGACCTGTTTCCACGATGGGGATACAGCAGACCGACTTCGTCCGATTACCGAAGACGACATTCTCGAAGCGCAAGAGCAACTCATTTTGCGCCGAGAGACGCATTTGGATCAGCTGGCCGATAAGTTGCAGGAAGAACGCGTACAGCGCGTGATTGAACCGCTGCTGAGCGGTGGAGAGGACAGCGACTTCTCCACTCGCGATCTCGAGTATGTCCGCGATCTGGGTTTGATCGCCCCAAACGACCCGCTCCGCATTGCCAATCCGATCTACGCGGAAATCGTCCCCCGCGAATTGACCTACGCAGCCCAGGTGGGACTCAATGAGGATACGGCCTGGTACGTCAATGCCGATGGTAGCCTGGACGTGATTAAGCTGATGGCCGAGTTTCAGACCTTTTTCCGCGAGCACTCAGAGCATTGGGTGACGCGGTTCCAATACCAGGAGGCAGGTCCGCAGTTGCTGTTGCAGGCGTTTTTGCAGCGCATTGTGAACAGCGGTGGGCGTATTGAACGGGAGTATGGTTTGGGCAGGGGCCGCACCGATCTGCTGATCGTCTGGCCGCAGGGCGATCAGACGCGCAAGGTTGTGATTGAATGCAAATTGCTCCACAAGAGCTTGGAGCAGACCATTGCCGAGGGTCTGGAACAGACAGCGGAGTACATGGATCGCTGCGATGCAGAGGCGGGGCATCTGGTGATTTTTGACCGCCGTGAAGACAAGCGTTGGGAGGACAAGATCTTCCACTTTCGCCGGGCATCTATCAGCGGGATAGAGATCGACGTATGGGGCATGTGACAGCTTCTTCCTGCATCGCGTATAAGGATTGATCACAGTTTTGAAGAACAGCAATGCAGTGCCGGGGGAATCATCTAACAGCCAAACCGGTCAGAGTTAGGACAACTGACAAATCTGAAAGAACTGAAGCTTGAAGGGAACACCAATCTGGATGTGCCGACGTAGGTTTCTGGTACATGGACGATGACCGTGTACCAAATTCCTACCGCGGACAGCATCCTTACCGCGAATAGCGTGGGGTCGGAATAAATTTTCCCGACACACAAAAACGCCTCGGCATTCCTATGCTGGGGTGTTTTCTTTTTGTGCCGTAGAAGTCAATATATTGATTTTCCCACCCCTCTGTCGTATCTTCACGTTATGTCACAGACTGCATACAAGACCCGCGGGATTGAGATTGCAGAGGCTTATGCCCATTGCGAGGTACTTACCCGCGCGCATTATGAGAATTTTCCGGTTGGCTCGGTGCTTGTTCCCAAACGCGTGCGGTCCCATGTGTATAGTATCTATGCGTTTGCGCGCACGGCGGATGATTTTGCCGATGAGCCGGGTTTGACGGTGCAGGAACGGCTCGATCATTTGGCTGAGTGGGAAGCGCGTCTCGATGCGTGTCTTTCAGATCCCACGGGTCCGATATTTACGGCGCTTGCGGAAACGATTCGCGTGCATGACCTGCCCGTGCAGTTGCTCAGGGATTTGCTTACGGCGTTTCGCATGGATGTGACGACCAATCGCCATCAGACTTATCGGGATTTGCTGGCGTATTGCACGTTTTCCGCCAATCCTGTAGGGAGGCTTATTCTCCATTTGTTTGGGTATCGCGGCGAGGACTATGCGCGGCATTCTGACGCGATATGTAGTGCACTGCAACTCGCCAATTTCTGGCAGGATATTGCGATTGATTTTTGGCGTGGGCGCATGTATCTCCCGCAGGAGGATCTCAAACGGTTTGGCGTGGGGATTTCAGATTTGCGCGATCAGCGCGTTACGCCGGAATTTTGCAGGCTTCTGGATCATCTTATCAACCGCACACGGGATCTCTTTGTGGCGGGTTATCCCCTTCTGGATATGGTGAAGGGGCGATTGCGTTTTGAACTGCGGTTGACCTGTTTGGGAGGCATGCATATTCTGAAAAAAATTCGCGATAATGATTGCGATGTTTTTCATCGACGGCCCACGGTTACAAAACGCGATTTGCCCGCGCTTTTGTTCAAGACTTTTTTTTCCTTCCGACCATGAACCTCAAAAGACACGTTGCCAAAATTGTGCGGGGCGCTCGAACGAATTTTTTTTACGCCTTTGTTTTTTTGCCCCGCAAAAAACGCGAGGCCATTTTTTCGGCGTATGCGTTTAGCCGGCATACGGATGATATTGTGGATGATGCGGCTTCGCCAGAAGAGGCGCGGTGTCATCTGGATGCATGGCGCGAGCAACTCCACGCTTGTTATGAGGGCAGTGCTACACATCCAATCGCGCAGAATCTGCAGGCTATTTTGCGGGATTTTCCCATTCCCAAAGCGCATTTTCTGGCACTTATTGAGGGTGTTGAGATGGATTTGACTAAGAATCGGTATGCGACGTTTGACGAGTTGCGCGAATACTGCTATCGGGTCGCATCGGTTGTGGGGTTAATTTGTATTGAAATTTTTGGGTATCGCAATCCGCAGACCCGCGAATACGCCGTCAATCTGGGTCTCGCGCTTCAACTCACCAATATCCTGAGAGATGTGCATACGGATTGGCAACAGGACCGCATTTATCTTCCGCAGGAAGAGATGGCGCGGTTTGGCTATACGGAAGAGGCTCTCGGACGAGGAGATTACAACGCGGCGTTTATCGATTTGATGCGGTTTCAAGCGCAACGCGCGTGGGACTATTATCAAAAAGCAGAAGAATTACTTCCCACCGAGGACCGAACAGCCATGTTTTCGGCACAGATTATGGGCAAAATTTATGCCCAGTTGCTCGTGAAGATCCAGCGCGCCAACTACGATGTTTTTGGCGCGTCTATTCGCCTCAACAATTTGTATAAGCTGGGCATTGCGCTGCGCTATTGGCTGGGTAGTCGTTTCGCCTGGGGGTGATTGTGAAACGCGTAACGATAATCGGGGGGGGATTTGCTGGTCTTGCAGCGAGTGTCCGCCTTTGCGATGCCGGATATTCCGTTACGCTTTTGGAGCGGCGGCAGCAATTGGGGGGGCGCACCTTTTCTTATACAGATCCCGTTACGGGCGACACTGTTGACAATGGGCAGCATCTGTTGATGAAATGCTATCGGGAGACGCTCGATTTTCTCGAGCGGATTGGTGCACGCGATGATGTGGTGTTTCAACCTCAGTTCAGGATAGACTTTCGCCACGCCGTTGATGGCGCGTACACATTGAGGTTTCCGTCCTTTTTGCCCGTGCCGCTGAATTTGCTGTCTGGCTTTTTGCGATTTGGCGCGGTTCACTGGACAGATATCCCGCCGCTGAGAAAAGTTAAAGCGGAGTTGTCCAAAGAACTCGATACCGGTCTCACGGTGGATGCCTGGCTTAAGCATTGCGGTCAGAAACCGCGCATGCGGGAGGCTTTCTGGGATCCGCTTTGTATTGCCGCCCTCAACCAACGACCGCAAAATGCCAGTGCGCGATACCTTCAGGCTGTGTTGCGAGAAGCTTTTTGGGGCGAACCGGATGGCGCGCGGTTGGGATATGCGCGGACGGGTCTGAGCGGCTTGTTTGCCAATCGCGCACGGGAATATATCTCAAAACGGGGCGGCGAGGTCCTGTGCGGAAAAGCCGTGACATCTATTGTGCCTGTTTCTTCTGGCGTTCACATTCATATCCGCTCGGGGGATGTGATAGATACAGATATGTGTATTGCGGCGGTTCCTCCGCTACAACTCGCCAGGATGATTTGTGCGAAAACCTTTGCCGAACTCCATCACACGCTTTGTCAATACGAACCATCGCCGATTTTTTCCGTCAATTTGTGGTTTGATCGGCCCATTATGCGTGAACCTATGTGCGGTTTGCTCGGCACGACAATGGAATGGGTTTTTAACAAGCCCGTGCTCTATGGCGATCACGACCGCGCTTCTGAGGGCTTTCTCACCCTGGTCGCATCTGCGGCGCATCATCTTTTACATCTGTCAAATGATGATCTCGTTGACCTTGCTTGTAAAGAACTCCATCAAATTTTTCCCGAAAGTCGATGTGCCGAGGTATTACATGCCAAAGTGATATGCGAGCACGCGGCGACTTGCGCGTTGCCACTTTCTTATGCAGTGCCCAAAACCCGGACGCCACACCCCCATCTGTTTCTCGCGGGCGATTGGACTGACACTGGATTGCCGCCGACTATCGAAGGTGCTGTCAGAAGCGGGTACGCGGCTGCAGATGCTGTTTTAACGAAATAGTTCGATGTATTTTAAGCCCGTTCCCGTGTTGAATAATACGACGCGTTCGCGTTCGCTAACCAAATTTTGTGCTATGAGTTTTTCGAGGGCGGAAAGGGTGGCAGCGCCTTCGGGTGCGGGAAATGATCCCACGGCGGCAGCCATTTTTGATGCGGATGCCATCAGTTCTTCATCAGTGACAGAGAGCGCGCATCCACCACTGTCGCGAATGGCTTTGAGCATCAAAAAATCGCCTACTGCAGCGGGAACGCGCAGACCTGCCGCGATTGTTTCGGCATCGATCCATGGTTCGGCGTGTTCATCCCCCGCGCGATAAGCCCGGACAATGGGGGCGCATCCCTCGGCTTGTACGGATATCATGCGGGGGCGTTCTGGCCCAATCCATCCCATTTGTTCCATTTCGTCAAACGCCTTCCACATGCCAATCAATCCCGTGCCACCTCCGGTTGGATAGATGACGACTTCTGGCAATTCCCAATCAAATTGTTCGGCCAATTCATAGCCCATCGTTTTTTTGCCTTCCACGCGGTATGGCTCTTTGAGTGTCGAGATATCGAACCATCCCTCGGCTTCTTTGCGCGATGCCACAATTTTTCCGCAATCGGAAATCAGACCGTCTATCAATTCGACATTTGCGCCCAGGATCTTGCATTCAATGTAATTGGCCTGTGGCACATCTTTAGGCATAAAAATATGCGCTGGCAAGCCCGCTCGCGCAGCATAAGCGGCGGTTGCGCCACCTGCATTACCGGCCGAGGGGATGGCAATGGCCTGAGCACCCAATTCCGCAGCTCTCGAAATTGCCGCTGACATACCTCGCGCTTTAAATGATCCCGTCGGATTTAAGCCTTCGTCTTTGATGTACAGCTTTGGCACGCCAATTTTTCGCCCTAACGATGTTGCTTGCAATAAGGGGGTAAATCCTTCTCCGAGACTTACCTGAAATTGCTCGTTTTCGACGGGTAAAACTTCGGCATAACGCCACATTGTCGGTACTCGTTCTGCGAGTTCTTCCCGGCGCATAACTTTTGCAACTGCATCGAGGTCATATCGGGCAAATAACGGTGCTTCTGCCTCTGGGCTCAAATTCCAGAGCAGGTCTTTTGAATACGCTTTGTCCGTTTTTGTGCAGACCAGATCAACGAGAAATCCCATAAATACCTCTCTATGAAAAAGTTAAAAACTCGTCATAGTATGGGTTGTACCGTTTCTCAAGTCAAGGTTGAACTCACCTGACCATTTTTTTCTCTTTCAAACGCGTATCTGCGTATTTTACGTCTCAATGTCGGTCTCGATATCCCGAGCAACTCACAGGCTCGTCCCTGATTGCCACCGGTCGTGAGTAGTACCCGTTCAATATGCGCCTGTTCGATTTCATCCAGAGTTTCAATTTTGTCCTGTGCGCTGGACTGTGCGGACTTGAGTACATCGAGATGTTCAGGTCGAATTATCCCTTTCTGACAGGCCAGGGCTGCGCGGTAAATGGCGTGTTGCAATTCCCTTAAATTGCCCGGCCATTCACATCCCGCCAGATATGCAACTGCCGCTTCAGATACCCCCTGGACCTCCACGCCGGTATCGGTTTTCAATCGCGTTAGCATTGCTTGAACAATGTGTGGGATATCTTCGCTGCGCTCTCGCAGAGGGGGGAGGGCTATGGTCACGGCGCTGAGCCTGTAAAACAAGTCCAGGCGAAATTTGTCTTGCTCGATCATGGAATCGAGGTCGCGGTTGGTGGCAGCAATGATCCTGACCTGCGTTTGTATGGGGGATTGTCCGCCAACTCTGACAAATTCACCGCGGTCTAATACCCGCAATAACTTGGCCTGAAATGCAGGCGAAGCCTCACCAATTTCGTCGAGAAAAAGCGTGCCGCCATCGGCTTGTTCAAAACACCCTGCCCGACGGGTTATGGCGCCGGTAAAAGCACCTCGCTCATGACCAAAGAGTTCACTTTCGGCAATGTTTTCTGCTATTGCCGCACAATTGAGTGCTACAAATGCACCTACCCGTCCCGATGCCCGATGGATTTCTCGCGCCATTAACTCTTTTCCAGTTCCACTTTCACCATAGATCAGGACCGTTGCTGATGTTCGCGCTGCCAGGCCCGCGCGCTTGAGTGCGAATAACATGTCTGGACACGATCCAATCACCATCCCCGTCGGCGACTCACCCCCGGGATTCCGAGACAGATAGTGCAGTGCGATTTTGCCCTCACCCTGCAATTGAGAGATCAGAATATCCAGCGTCTGTCGGTCAATGGGATGTACGAGAAAATCGCGCGCTCCCGATGACAGAGCCTCGAGTATTCTATCAGATGCCATATATTCACCGATAATTACGACGGGACACAGGCCATCAAATACGGGAAGTAGCTTTAATCCCCGTCCGTCGGGGAGGGTTTCAGCGACAAGGGCGAGATCGGGAATTTTTTCTTCAATGCGTTTCAAGCAGTGAAAAAAGGAACTCGCTGTGCGTGCTTTTGCGCCCAGTTCTTTTAGCAGTTGCACCAATTGCATTGCGCGTTGCGGGTTTCCATCAACAACTAATATGTCTCCCATAAAACCTCCAATATGTAATGAGTTGTTTTACAAGAGACATCAAGCATATTTTGTGCCAGAGGTAATGAAATTTATAACATGTTGATAAAAAATCAGTTAAAGAAATTATGAAAATTTTTGACTTGTACATCTGACGCATAAAAGGCGACAGTTGACTCTTATTTATAAAAAAAATGGCGTCCTTCAAAAGAAGAACGCCATTTTTTTCCTTTCTTGCAGGCTTCTATGGAACCGGCATAAGCACAGTATCTGAAAGAACACTCATCCGTCCGGAAAGATTTGTGCGGACCCGGTAAACATAGATGGTACCATTTGTTATGTTGCTATCGCTATAAGAAGTGGTCTGAACCGCGAAGTCCAAAGTCGTATAATCTCCATCTGTCAAATCTTGACTGGAATTACCCGGATTGAGTATTGCGCGTTGAACCACAAAACTGTCGTATTCATCAGGGGGTGTCCAACTCAAATCAACCGCGGGACCACTGGCATTATAAGAAGCCTGCAGGTTCGATGGCGGCACGACGATCAAATCAGTTGTAGTCACCATCTTGATAGACGATCGCGCACTCTCATTGCCGCGGTGGTCAACGGCAGAGATCTGATACCTGTAAGTCTTCTGGTTTTCCAGACTGGTATCCAGATACATTTCCTGCATCGGATCATCTACGGTTGCTATCTCAGTTAGTCCAACATTCGATGTGTCCGCACGATAAATCACAAAGCCGGTAAGGCCTGTCAGAATGCCACCACCCGTATCCATTTTGGGGGCGTCCCAACTCAACTCAATTGACGTGCCGGTACTTGCCAGAGCAGCGACAAAATTGCCAGGGGTAGCAGGTGGGCTATTATCAGGCAGTACCTCTGCAGAGGCAAATAGCGATAGTTCACTTTCTTCGTTATTTATACCAATCGCCTGCACGCGATACACATAGGTCCGCCCCACTTCCACTTCCGCATCGATATAAGTCGTCTGCACGGTGGTGAAGATCGCTTCGGCTTCGGTTTGTGCCGGGTCTGTATAGCGCATCACGCGATACCCGGTCAGTTCTGCTTCTGTATTGGCAGACCAGGTAATGGTAATGTACTCAATTCCAGCAGTCGCGCGTACATTGCGCGGGGCTGCCAAAATCAGCGCAGTGGCCTGTGCAAAAACGGGAGCCGATAGTTCGCTCTTCACATTGGAAGGACCAACCGCACGCACGCGATACACATAGGGCTGATCTGCTGTGACAGGCGTATCCACATACGTCGTCAATATGGAAGAGAAGATCCGATCCGGTGTTGCTTGTGTGGGATCTGTAAAGCGCAATACCTCATATCCCGTCAATTCCGGCTCGGTGTTCGCCGCCCATGTAAGGGTGATTTTCTGCACGCCAACAGTGGCTTGCAAGTTGCGCGGGATGGCAAATCCCTTCGTTGTCACGGAAACCGGCTGAGACCGGGGTCCGGCATTGCCGGCCTGATCCACTGCTCGAACTGCATAAAAATACGTGGTGAGCAATTCGACAGATGTGTCCTCATAACGCACCTGATCGCTGGTTGCTGTGGCGATAAGTGCAAATGATGTATTGTTATCGCGTGATCGATAGATCTCAAAGGAGTCCAGTCCAGTCAACTCATTGCCATTGCTGTCTCTCGTGGGAGCCGTCCAGCTAAGCGTCACGCGCTGGAAATTTGCCTCGTCTAAGCTGACGATGAGATCCGAAGGCGCACCAGGAGCACTCTGATCGGCTGAGACGGTTGCAGAGGCATATAGTGACCGTTCGCTTTCTTCGTTGTTGGTACCAAGTGCCTGTACGCGATATACATAGGTCTGCTCCGCTACCAGTGGCGAATCGACATAAGTCGTCTGCACAGTATTGAAGGTCGCTTCGGCCTCGGTTTGTGCCGGGTCTGTATAGCGCATTATGCGATACCCGGTCAGCTCGGCTTCTGTGTTGGCAGACCAGGTGATGGTAATGTGACTTATCCCACCTCTTGCCTGCACATTGCGCGGGGCTGCCAATACAGAAGCAGATTCAATGGCTTGGGCAGAGACAAAGGCCGATAGTTCGCTCTTCACATTGGAAGGACCAACCGCACGCACGCGATACACATAGGGCTGATCTGCTGTGACAGGCGTATCCACATACGTCGTCAATATGGAAGAGAAGATCCGATCCGGTGTTGCTTGTGTGGGATCTGTAAAGCGCAATACCTCATATCCCGTCAATTCCGGCTCGGTGTTCGCCGCCCATGTAAGGGTGATTTTCTGCACGCCAACAGTGGCTTGCAAGTTGCGCGGGATGGCAAATCCCTTCGTTGTCACGGAAACCGGCTGAGACCGGGGTCCGGCATTGCCGGCCTGATCCACTGCTCGAACTGCATAAAAATACGTGGTGAGCAATTCGACAGATGTGTCCTCATAACGCACCTGATCGCTGGTTGCTGTGGCGATAAGTGCAAATGATGTATTGTTATCGCGTGATCGATAGATCTCAAAGGAGTCCAGTCCAGTCAACTCATTGCCATTGCTGTCTCTCGTGGGAGCCGTCCAGCTAAGCGTCACGCGCTGGAAATTTGCCTCGTCTAAGCTGACGATGAGATCCGAAGGCGCACCAGGAGCACTCTGATCGGCTGAGACGGTTGCAGAGGCATATAGTGACCGTTCGCTTTCTTCGTTGTTGGTACCAAGTGCCTGTACGCGATATACATAGGTCTGCTCCGCTACCAGTGGCGAATCGACATAAGTCGTCTGCACAGTATTGAAGGTCGCTTCGGCCTCGGTTTGTGCCGGGTCTGTATAGCGCATTATGCGATACCCGGTCAGCTCGGCTTCTGTGTTGGCAGACCAGGTGATGGTAATGTGACTTATCCCACCTCTTGCCTGCACATTGCGCGGGGCTGCCAATACAGAAGCAGTGGCAGAGGCATACAGGGACCGTTCGCTTTCTTCGCTGTTAGTACCAAGCGCCTGTACGCGATACACATAGGTCTGTCCCGATACCAGTGGCGAATCCACATAAGTCGTTTGCACGGTCGTAAAAGTCGCTTCAGCCTCGGTTTGTGCCGGGTCTGTATAGCGCATGACGCGATATCCGATCAGTTCTGCTTCTGTGTTTGCCGACCACGTAATGGTAATGTGGCCAATTCCAGCGCTTGCGCGCACATTGCGCGGGGCTGCCAGAACCGGAGCAGATTCAGTGGCCTGGGCAGAGACGGGGGGTGACAATTCACTCTTCACATTGGCGGTGCCAACCGCCCGCACCCGATAGACAAAGGGGTGATCTGCTGTGACAGGCGTATCCACATACGTCGTCAGTACAGAAGAGAAGGTTTTGTCGGGGGTTTCGTGCGTGGGATCTGTAAAGCGCAAGATTTCATATCCCGTCAATTCTGGCTCGGTGTTTGCCGTCCAGGTCAAGGTGATTTTCTGCACACCAGAAGTTGCCCGCACGTTGCGCGGGATGGCAAATCCTCTGGTGGTTACAGATACTGGCTGAGACCGAGGTCCGGCATTGCCGTCCGGATCCACTGCTCTGACCGCATAGAAATACGTCGTGAGCAATTCGACAGACGTATCTACAAAACTCACCTGATCGCTCGATACTGTGGCGATAAGTGCAAAGGATGTGTTGTTCCCGCGTGACCGGTAGATCTCGAAGGAGGCCAATCCGGTCAACTCATTGCCATTTCTATCTGCTACAGGTGCAGTCCAGTTCAGCATCACCCGCTGGAAATTCTCATCGTCCAGGCTGACGATGAGATCTGAGGGCGCGCCAGGAGCGCTCTGATCGGCAAGTGCCTGTCCGTCAATGAAAGTGGAAGTATCACTGCGCAATAACCCAAGCTGAGGGTCTTGCACAACGGTTTGAACTTTGTAGTAGTACACTTGATCGGTGGTGACAAGCGAATCGACATAGGTCGTTTGCCCCGTGGTAAAGAGCGTGTCGCTTGTTACGGATGTGAAGGGACCTTGCGTCGATTGTGACCGCAAGACCAGATAGCCCAGCAAATTGGGATCGTTTACGGGATTCCAGGAGATGACAATGCGCGCCTGTTCATTTTTCGTTGCGCGCAAGCCAGCAGGCACTGGTACGCTCGCGCCCGGTGCGCTTATCGTCACTAAAGCAAGTGCTGGAGGCCCTGTGTTGCCATCTGGATCAACAGCGATGACCACATAAACGTGCAGTACGCCAGCTTCGAGTCCATCGGTATCGAGGAAATAAGTCTGGCCGGCTGGCACTGTCCCAAGTTCAACAAAAACCTCCTTCAAATCGTCGGATATTGCTCCCAGATTATCGAGGTCAATGCCCAGTTCTGTTGCGATCTGGACCAGAGCTGCCTGCGAACCCTGTATCTGGAGTTTGCCCTGTGAATCTTTAATCCTGAAAACTCTGTACCCGGACAAGCCGGTCAATTCCTGATTGCCCACATCCGTTTCTGGCGCTGACCAGCCCAGTGTCACCTGTTTGCCATCGGCGTCGGTGATAGCGACGAGATTTGTCGGCATAGCCGGCGCGCGCGTGTCATCGAGGACTTCTGCGCTCACAAATGCAGACAATTCGCTCGCTTGTCCATCTACATTTACGCTACTGAGTTTGTAAAAGTATATTTTCGATACACTAACATCTATTGTCGAATCCACATAAGTCGTCCGTGCTGTCGTCACGTCGGGGACAGATGATTCGCCGCGTAACAGCACGTAGTCTCCCGTAGCCGATGTTGACCGCCATATACCGTATCCCGCAAGGCTGGTGCTGTTTACCGGATTCCAGTTCAAAGTGATCTGGCCAATACCGCCCTGGGCGCGAATATTGCCCGGCGAATTCAAAGCTACGCTTCCCTCACCCTCATATTGTGCGTCAATTGGATTTACGCGTTCGCGTCCGCATCCCCACATAGCAATTAAAATTATCGCAATCCCCAAAAGGCCGACTTGTAGCCGGCGCGTCCACCAGTGATTCATAATAATCTCCTCATGGCCCATTATTGATGATTAAAATTTTTTCTTTAACACTATCCCAACAGACTTTTTGCGAATATCACTGTTGAGATCAATTTTGATTCGTCGATCAATTTTGGGCATTTTATCATCCACGCCGCTGTGCATGAGCAAACGCAAACCACTGATCAACAGAATTGCGGAAAATCCAATACTCATCTGGCTCTTGGTATCTCGATCACTTGTGCGATTAAAAAGCTGTTCGGCTTCCCGTGCGTCTGTCGCTGCCTTGTAGGCTTCATAAATGTCGTTTGCATCACGCTTATAATCAATGGCGCGCTTGGCCATAAACGCACTACCTCCGAGAAATAAGATACCAAATGTGCGCCGTGCAGTAAAAAGGGACTGCGCTTCGGCAACAGGGGCCAAACACCCCAGAAAAAATACGGTTGCCAGCACGACGCAACACATTTTATACATCCGCCTGTACATAATACTTACTCCTCCTCTTAAATATTTCGAGGGTTTAGACGAGATCACATGATCAAAAGTTTCGGATAACTGATATATTCTATTCAAATTTTCTCTCGGTTCCAGTTTTTTCCCAGGTGCGCACCACGCGAACGAGCCTTGTGCCGAGAATTTTATCGTGAAGTGCCCGACTGTCGCGATCCCATAGCATCCACAGACCACTAAACCCCAGTGTCGAGATAAAAATTAGAGGCTGTAGAACAAATCTGCCCACCGCTTGTGACCAGGTTGGAACACCGCCTCCAATGCGCTCGACCCGAATGCCCAATTCGCGCATTCCAGGGGTAAATCCAGAACGCGCCCACCCCGATAAGGTCATGAAGACCCGAAAAACGAGTAAAATGATCAGGATGATGCCAAAATCGTTCCAGATAAGCATCGCCCTGCTCTGTGCTGCGGGATCCCCTTCAACCAATCCAACAGCGATGTCCTTCGCACTTCCCACAAAACCCGTGATGTCTGACCAGAGATCGTCGGATTGATTGCCGCCACCGCCGCCACCTCGCCCACCTCGTCCACCACCGCCTCGTCCACCACCACCTCGTCCACCACCGCCGGCACTTGCGGTTGGAGCACTTGGAAAAAGAACGCTTTTGAGAAGAAAAAAAATCAAAAAGGGGACGAGCACTTGCATGGAGAAATCAATCGCGCTTGATGCGATGCGTCTCAAAAATCCGGGTGGCTCAATTAGTGTACGTATGCCTGTAGCTTTTGAATCAAAGTCCTTTAAGCGCGCTTCAATTTCGTCCCTAACTTGATCGAATCGCTCTGGAAACAGGTCTCGGTCCAGATGTGCATAAATATCTTCGAGTTCTGAAAGCGAATAGTTCTGAAGCGATTCGACAAACGCTTCATTTCGGCTCTGCTCCATGCTATTCCTTGCGGTCGGTTAGCGAATACAGCGTTGGGATCAGTACCAGGGTTACCAGTGTTGATACGACCAGGCCGCCGATAACGGTAATGGCCATAGGCGCGCGTATCTCTGCGCCCTGTCCCACAGGGAATACCATACCCACTACAGCCATGACCACGACGAATACCTGTCCGGACAATATGCCATCCAGCACGCCTTCGATGCTTTTGACAAGGGGCTGAAAATTGAAAACACCCAGTGCCATAGGCAACAAACCGAGCACGGTTGTCGAGGTGGTCATTAAAATGGGACGCAGGCGCACTTTGCCCCCTTCTGCTATGGCCTCCATTTTGGGCATGCCTTGATCTCTTCGAAGGGTGTTGATATAATCGATGAGCACGATGGCGTTGTTGACGACAATGCCGGCGAGCATAATCAAACCGATGAGCACGACCACACTGATGGTTTGTCCGGTCAGGAGGAGCAAGGCAAAAACACCTACCAGCGCAAAAGGGATGGCAAACATGATCACGAAGGGGTGAACGAGCGATTCAAACTGCGATGCCATTACCAGATAAACGAGGAAGATCGCCAATCCAATCGCCAATTGCATACTTTCAAACGACCGCTGTTGTTCTTCATTCTGCCCGCCCACTTTAATCGAAAAATCGGCGGGTAATTCCATCCGATCGATTTCGTGGTCGAGGTCTGCGACGACAGCACTCAGACTTCGCCCTACCAGGTTGGCCGAAATCAATGCCACGCGCTCCTGATCAATTCTGCGAATTTCAGCAGGTCCCATTTCCACCTGTAAATCGGCGACAACACTTAGAGGAACTGGCGATGGGGCATTGTTGGGGCTGATGATCAATCGTCTCAGATCATCTACTGTGCTTCGATGTTCCTCCTCGGCTCGGACGCGAATATCGACCCGCCGATCTCCTCGAGTAAATTGTGTGGCAACCTCCCCTTGAACCTGATTGCGGATAATTTCGCCAATGGCATTAATCGTCGTACCCATTTGCGCCACACGCTTGCGGTCAAACCGAATTTGCACTTCGGGTGTACCGCCCTCGCTCGTGGTTTTAATATCTGTCAGTCCCGGGATGGTTTGCATGCGCGCCATCATTTCCCCGGCGATCATCTGTAGCGACTGCAAATTATAACCGGCGACTTCCACTTCGACGGGTGTGCGGGACGAGAATAGCGATGGGCGAGTAAATTTTGTATCCACGGCGGGAATTTCCAGGATCATCTGGCGCAAGCGATCCATCACGGCAATTTCGCGATCTCGAATAATACCCTCGTGGAGTACGACATTGACTTCGCCTACATTTTCCCTTTCTTCTCCGCCGCTTCCTCCAGATGCCGATTGCGTGCCGACAATGCTGTACACCAGACGTACTTCGGGTTGGTTGCGCACAATTCGCTCAATGGCTTGAATGGATTGCGTGGTCGCGGCGAGGGGCGTACCCAGTGGCATTTCGACTGAAATTGAGAACTCTCCCTGGCTCATTTCGGGGATCAGTTCACTGCCCAGTCTATTGCCAAGTGTCGCAGTGCCGCCCAGGAGGGCTATTGCCAACCCAATTACATACAGGCGATGCCTGAGTGCCCACCTGATAATGTGCGGATAGATGAGATAAGCGCGCCCAATCACTCTGTCGAAAAGCCAGAATAAGGGTGCCAGACAGGCCAGAATACCGCGTCCGAGCCATCCCGCAACCGTCCCGAGCAATCCCATTAGGTGGGCGGGGCCTTCTACGCCCCCTTTGTGTCCACTTTCCTTTTTCCGTTGCTCTACAGCGGCAAATTCGCCGATCCATGAAAACTCCAACGAAGCCAGCATGGGTATGACTGTGAGTGCGACGAGGAGGGAAGCGACAAGAGAATAGGTCACGGTGAGTGCCTGATCTCGGAAGAGTTGCCCTGCAATGCCTTCTACAAAGACAATGGGGACGAATACGCATATTGTCGTCATTGTAGAAGCCACCACAGCCTGTCCTACTTCAGACCCCCCTTTATTGGTGGCTTCACGCGGACCCATGCCGCTATCCTGGTAACGCTGTACACTTTCGAGTACGACGATTGAGTTGTCAACCAGCATGCCTATTCCCAGGGCGAGTCCACCCAATGACATGATGTTGAGACTCACATCCGATGCGTACATGAGGAAAAATGTGGCAACAACTGAAATGGGAATGGATACGCTGATGATGCCCGTGCTTTTGGGGCTTTGCAAAAATAGGTAGAGAACGATGATGGCCAAAAAACCGCCCAAAATCGCGGTATTGAGGACCTCGGAGACCGAATCTCGAATGAATGTCGATTGATCGGAGACGACCTCCATACGCGAATTACCGAGCAAATCGCCGGATGTGCGGCGGAATTGCTCGATGGCTTCTTTAACGGCTTGTGCTACTGTTACAGTGTTGGCATCGCCTTCTTTGTATATGGCCAGTTCGACGCTTTCTTGCCCGTCAATACGCGTGATTACCGTGCGTTCGCGATGTCCTCGGGTCACCAGTCCTACATCGGCTAATGTGATAACTGTGCCCTGTCGCTGGCCTACCACGATATCCTGAATTTCTTCTATTGTTTTAAATTCGTTGAATGTGCGAACCAGGTATTCCGCTTCGCCGTCTTTGAGTTCTCCGCCCGTTAAGTTCACATTTTCCTGGGCTAAGCGATTGACGACCTGAGCGAGTGGAATGCGCAATGCAGCCAGTTTGGGTTGGTCGATCTCAACTTGTATTTCTTCTTCCAGCCCGCCATTGACACGCACAGATGCGACGCCTTCAAGGCTTTCCAGTTCGGGCTTAATTTCTTCTTCGGCCAGGAGGCGCAGCGAAATCAAACTTTCTTCGCCGTAGAGGCCGATACGCATGATGGGGTCAAGTGAAGGATCAAATCTCAGCAGTACGGGTTTTCTCACGTCCTGTGGCAGGCGCACTTGATCGAGCTTTTCTCGAATATCGAGTGAAGCAAAATCCATGTCCGTGCCCCAGGCGAATTCCACAACCACATCCGATATGCCTGGGCGCGAGGCCGAGGTTACCCGGATGACGCCGTTCACCACACCCACAGACCCCTCAATCGGTTCGGTGATTAAGCGTTCCATCTCTGAGGGTGCTGTACCTTCGTATTCTGTGCGTACCGTCAGGGTGGGGTAGGTGATATCGGGGAGCAGGTTAATCGATAGGCGTTGAAAAGCCACCATGCCGAATAGCACTGCCGCAGCTACAAACATAGTTACTGTTACCCGTCGCCGGGTCGAAAATTCAATGAGTTTCATAGGTTTAATTACCTCGTCCGCCTCGTGCTGGTATTAATCCTTTTTCTCGCATTTCATTCACAAAAGCGCGGAGTTTGTCCATATTTGTTGCGAGTTCAGGGTCGTCTTTCACGCGCTTTTCATATTCGGCTTTGACTTCGGGGAAGCGCTCGATCATGCGTTTCATGCGGTCTGTGAGATCACCGCCGCCCTGTCCTCCGGCAAAACCGCCACCTCGTCCACCACCTTGTCCCATTTGTCCACGTCCAGCGCGTCCCTCGCCCTGTGCCATTTGTCCGCGTCCCTGCCTACCCTGTCCACCTTGTCCCATTTGTCCACGTCCAGCGCGTCCCTCGCCCTGTGCCATTTGTCCGCGTCCCTGCCTGCCCTGTCCACCTTGTCCCATTTGTCCGCGTCCAGCGCGTCCTTGCCCACCGCGTCCGGCAAATGCGGGAGGTGCTGCCTCGCCTACGAGGCGTACGGAAGAACCGGGCCGCAATCCTTCCTGCCCTACGGTAATGACTTGCTCTCCTTGGGAAAGGCCTGAGAGAATCTCTAAACGGTCACTGTCTGTAAAGCCGATTTCAATACGCCTGCGTTGTGCCTGACCGCGTCCGCTTTCGGGATCGGTTTCAAAGGTGAATACCTGGTTGCCTTCTCCTTCGAGTACGAGGGCTTTTTTGGGAATAACCAGGGTGTTTCTTCGCGTTTCCGTGATAATATAAACCGAGGCAAACATTCCCGGGCGCAGCAGACTTACATCTGTTCGAGGTATCTCAACGGTTACTTTAACCGTGCCGCTTTCGGGATCTACCACCGGGCTGATCATTTTGACTGTGCCCGTAAATTCTCTTTCAGGTGCGGCTTCAACTGTAATGCGCGCGGTCTGCCCTACGGTGATTTTGCCAAAGTCCTTTTCGGTTACCTGGATGCGTGCAAGCAGGGGATCGAATTTAGCTACGGAGGCGACCACCTGATTGTTGGTGACCATGTTGCCGACCTCAATATTTCTCAGCGTCATAATGCCTTCAATGGGTGATCTAATCGCCGTATAACTCAAATCGAGTTTGGCCTGTTCGAGTTGTGCTTTGGACGATTCGAATTGGGTCTTGGCATTTTCATAAGACTGTTTGCTACCCAGGTTGCGCTGAAATAAGGCATCTTCGCGTTCATACCGCTGTTTGGCCTCTTGATGGGCAACTTCTCGCTGTGCGACGCTGATTTGGGCAGCGTCGGCATCGAGCCGCGCCATGATGGTACCCACGCGTACGGGGTCGCCTTCTTCTTTTAGTAATGCGATGACCTGCCCGGCTCTGCGCGCTCGAACGTCAACCCATCTTTCGGCTTCGAGTGTCGTATTTTTGAGAATATATGCAGAAATGTCCCCTCGTTGTACAGCCTCGACCTTGACGGGCGCAGCAGCGCCACCACCGCGTCCACCACGTCCAGCACGTCCGCCTTGTCCCTCTGCCTGTTGTGCTTCTTCTTCACCGCAGGCAAAGAGCGCGAGAAAAAGCAGCATGAACCATCGGCAATTAGCTATTTTTTTTATCATTCTTCCGTCCTCTCAAATCTTTGAAGAAAGTAAATAATTACTCACTTATTTTTTCATAAAATTCTTTTTATCACTCGGCCTGATTGCCGGGGGGCCTGTTTTTGCGCTGATGATGCCGCAGAGCTGCTTGTTCGGCCATCATCTCATCAAATTCTTTGCGCTGATCAGGCGTCAAGATTTCCCGAATTTGAGCGCGGGTTGTGTTTCTCACTTTTCCAAACTCTGAGCGATAGGCCGTGTTGATATCGACCATGCATTTGCGCCCTTGTTCGAGGATTGTGTCCAGCTGCGCTTTCTGACCATCTGACAGGTCGAGCTTTGCCACCATTTCAGACAGGCGCACTCTCCTCTTTCCAGAATCACCAGACGCGAGACTTTCATAGACAGTCCCTATTACCGCGCCGAGTAAGAGACACAAGACGATCAGGCATATAAAGCGGAAACGCGAAATAAACATAATAAAAACCTTCTAACGCGTGTTGTCCGATAAGACGAGGTCGAGCACGCGGTCTTTGGAAAAATCATCTTCGGTCAAACTCACAACTTCTCGAACCTCTCGGTCGAGCGAACTTTGCAAAAAAGCATCCAGCGTGACGGGTTCAACAGTTCTGTCCAGGCGTTGGGTTAAAAATGCCAGAGAACCAATAGAAATCAGCAATATTGCGGCAGTGGCGAATTTTTGAAATCCCCATCTGTTCTTCATTTGCGCCATTTCTTCCCGGATTTTTATATCTACACGCCGTACAAAAAATTGATCGGGTGCAGGTGGAGACCAGGCCGCAAAAAGTTGTCGCACCCGCACCATCTCGGCCAGTTCACGCCTGAGACTATCGGACACGCGCAATAGCTTCTCAACTCTGGCCCGTTCTGCTTCTGTAAGCGCATCGTCGAGATAAGCCGACAACAATTCGCAGTTGATGTCAACGGTGTTGTCTGCGTCCATATTTATGCCTCAATCCAGTTGTCGTATTGTAATTGCAAAATTTCGCGGAGTTTTGTCCGTCCGCGAAACAGACGAGATTTCACGGTTCCTATTGAGCATTTGAGCAATTCGGCAATTTCTTCGTAGGCCAGGCCTTCAATTTCTCTCAAAACAAAGGTCACGCGATATTCTTCCGATAGATCATTCAGGGCGCATTCGAGAATTTCTTGAAGTTCCCGCCGTTCAACGCGCGCATCTGCATTTGGGGGCTGGCCCACCCAGATGCGCGGTGCGTCCCAATTTTCTCGATGTTCATCCAGAGAAACAAAGCTGCGCCGATGTCTGGATTTGAGATGGTCTAAGCAGCAATTGACAGCGATGCGGTGTACCCATGTTGAAAATAGCGATTGTCCTCGAAATCGTTTCAGGGCGCGAAATGCTTTGAGAAATGCTTCTTGCGCCAAATCGTCGGCTTCGTCGAGATCGCCAATGAAGCTGTAAACCGTATTGTACACGCGTTCATGGTGTCGCTGTACCAGCACAGAAAAAGCCTCTGTGTTGCCTTCTAAGACCCGGGCAACGATTTGGATATCTTCAATATGTGAAAAATTGGACGATTTGGAATCGCGCATTGTTCCGACCTCTTACAGCGAATTAGCGAATCAATGAGGCAATGAAGCAGGTAATGTACATGAAAGCCGTCATTGCGGCAGGATTTTAGCCGCAATCCAGAGGTTTTAGGTGGTTGGGCGGGGTTCGTCTATTCGTCTATTCGGGTTCCGCTGTGGCATTGGTAATCCGTCTGATTCCCACACCTCTGACGAGGTCCAGAATCGACATCACATCGCCATAAGGCAATTGGCGATCTGCCCGCAAAATCAGGCCCCCACGTTCATCGATGTCCGCTGCGTGTTGTTTTAATAATTCCCGCAATGTCGTTTGATCGACGATCTGACCATCCAATGCCGTTTGACCATCTGCCGATATGTTGAGAATATAACGTCTCGCGTGCTGCGTTTTTTCAGCGTGTGCCATGGCGGGCAGTTCGACTTTGAGCGCGGATTGATCGACAAATTGCGTGGTTACAAGAAAAAATGTAAGCAATAAAAACAGGACGTCGATCAAAGAGGTCACATTGATGGCCGGACGGCGTTTGCCGGGCATTTGCAATCGCATCGCTATCCACCTTCGGAGCCTTGAAATCCCCGGAGTTTTTTTAGCAGAGTGTTGGCGTATTTCTCAATTTCCAAAATCAGGCTTTCTGCCCGACTGCTGTATAGATTGTAAAATACAAGTGATGGAATTGCAATAAAAAGTCCGGCAGCAGTCGTTAGAATCGCTTCGGAAATGCCTCCTGCCAGGAGATTGGCCTGCCCTACACCCACTTCTGAAACCTGTTGAAAAACTTTAATCATGCCCAAAACAGTGCCCAAAAGTCCCAAAAGCGGCGAAACTCCCGCTACGGTTTCCAGAACTACCAGTCCCTTCTGCAATACCCCCATCTCCTGGCGGCCCTGATCCAGAATACTTTCTCGGATCTCTTCTAAGGACAAATGTCGATTGTCTAATCCCGCGCGCATCACTGCAGAGAAAGGACCTTTGTGTTGCCTGCAGACGTTCAAAGCCAACCCAATGTCTTCGGATCCTTGAATATTGTCGATTACACTGACAATCTCGGGCCGGATAATGGCGCGACGGCGCAGTGCAAATCCGCGCTCAATTGCAATGCCCAAAGCCAGTACTGAGCACAAAGTCAGAGGATACATCATGAGACCACCCTGTTCAAATAGTGCCCAGCCCATATTATTGTCGCCTTTGTCCTTTTCCAAAAATTATATATTCAAAAGTACCCACAATTTCGAGGTACTCATCCGGGAAATCGGGTGGTAATGGCTTGAAGTCTGCCGAGAGTTTTACAGCCTTCAGGCTCGTATCTCGCAACAACTCACTGCCCTTATAGTCGATCAATTCGGGGTCTTCAAGCCGACCATTGCGCCAGATTCTAAACTTCACCTGGGTCGTGCCGTCGATCATGCCCAACTCGAATGCGCGGGGTGGATAAATATGGCGGTCAATGCGTCGCTTGAGATATTGCATATAGGGCGCATAGTCCCAGGCATACGTGCTCAGTTGCAATCCCCCGCGTTCGAGTGCGCGGGTTTTGCTGTTGTCCATGTCTATGCGCACTTGAGGCAGTTCCCCGCCCAGCACCGCGCGTTCTCGCTCTTTTCGCGCTTCTTCGGGATTTTTCTGCAATACCTCCACAAAGCTAAAGGAATTGTCGGTGGTTTCCGATACGCGGTCTGCGCTTTGTGTCTCGCTGCGCGACTTTCCCTGCGCTGGCGTCGCTATGTTCTTTGCCCGCGATATGCCATCGGAATATGGCAAGTGGCTTTCGGGCAAGGTGTCCATTTGTCGATCGCGAGAGATATTATCGCGCTCTGCGAGCAACGGGGTTTCTTCGGGCGGAGTGTCGTCTCGATTTTGGGGCACATCGACAAATTCAAATGTCAGGGGCGGTGATGTGGGTATTTTCTCTGGCTGCGGCGCAATGATCGCAGCCCGCCACAGCGGGTTCTCTATGAGCAGGAATAGAATGTGCAGCAGAATGGCTGCGGTATAAGCCCAGAGGTATGGATTGTTGAGTCGCGTTGCCATGTGCCCGTTCTACCTTTAATTGTTTTTTAATTTGCCTCCGCGACTTCAATTGGTTGCGAATGCATTTTCGCCCAGATACCCTGGAACAAAGACATGCCTCCTACGAAAAAAAAGCCGGAGGCAAACAAAATCAGGAATGGCACAGGGAAATACAGCCCTCGCGCAATTGAATATGCCATGGCGACCAGCAGATAAAGACCGAGTCCAATTTCCAAAAATGCAGTTATATTTTTTTTCAGGGCGTAATTTTTTCGATACCAACTTCCATTCCGTCCGATAACGCGATATTTGGGGGTGCGGTTAAATGCAGTTTCGTGCCCTCGCAGTGCCTGAATTACTCCGCGCGCGTTGTTCAATGAAATTCCCATGCCCAGGGCGAGTACAAATGGCAAATACAGGATGCGCGATTTCCAATCCGAATAAATTTCTCGTTGCGAGTGGATGTAGTATCTCGAGATCACGCCCGTTGCGCCTACAAAGAGGGGAAAATCGATTATTACCACCCGGAGCCATCCCAGGTCTTCCCTCAGGACAATTGCGGGAAAAATGAGAATGGCGATCATTGCCATCAAACAATATGCGAAATTGGTTACCAGATGAAAAGCGGCTTCGCCCTTCACGCGCCAGGAGAGATGGCTTTTCAACAGGGTCTTTAGTGTTTTTTTTGCGGTCTGAACCGAGCCTTTTGCCCACCGAAATTGCTGTGACTTCCAGGCATTTACTTCCACGGGGATTTCTGCCGGTGTTACGGTATTCTCAAGATAGACAAATCGCCAGCCCGCCAATTGCGCGCGGTAGCTCAAATCGAGGTCTTCGGTCAGGGTGTCGTGCTGCCAACCGCCGGCTTCATCGATACAAGCTCGGCGCCAGACGCCCGCTGTGCCGTTAAAATTGAAGAACAAGCCCGAGCGGCTACGCGCACCGTGTTCCATAACAAAATGACCGTCGAGATAGATGGCCTGTACGCGTGTCAAAATGGAGTAGTCCCGATTCAGATGTCCCCAGCGCGTCTGAACCATGCCGACCTGCGGTTCGACGAAGTGCGGGATGGTTTTGTTCAAAAAGTCTGGTGGCGGCAGGAAATCGGCGTCAAAAATTGCGATCAATTCACCCCGTGCTACCCGCAATCCCTCTGCGAGAGCACCGGCTTTATACCCGGTACGCGTTTTGCGGTGTATCAGCGCGATATCCAGTCCCGAACGCCGAAGTTCATCCACGCACCGCCTGGCAATGGCGGTTGTTTCATCGGTCGAGTCATCCAGGACCTGAATTTCGAGGCGGTCGGTTGGATAATCCATTTTGGCGACCGCGCGAATCAATCGTTCGACCACGTAGCGTTCATTAAATACGGGCAATTGCACTGTCACAACGGGTAATTCATCAAAGGTGCCGCAGGGATTCGGTTGTTTGCGACGGTGCTTGTAATAGAGGTGTACCATCAAGTGTCTATGCAGACTTACGAGCATCAGCAATGCAAACACCAGGCTGTAAGTGGCCAGCAAAAAGGATTGCCACCAGGCCATACAGATCTCCAAAATGAAAGTCAAAACGGATATATCACCAGCACAGTGCAGCAAAATATATGGTTTGGATACGTTCCGTCAAAGTATTTTGTGCCAATGTCTCCGTGTTGTATAAAACATGGGGAAGCCCTTAAATCGCTTTGTCGATTACTTGACATAGACCGTTTGAGGTAACTATATTGGATTGCGATAAAATAGGTGCAATGGGCAGCGTTAAACCACGACTCCGATAGGTTTATAAAATCTATGGTCGGACTTAAAATAAAGGATTAAGGCCGTGTACGATAAATATTGGGATCTGACAGAATTGCCGTTTGAAAATGTGCCGGATCCGCGTTTTTTTTATTCTTCGAGAGATCACCAGAGGGCATTGTTGCAAATGTTTTACGCGATCAATACGCGCAGGGGAGCTGCCGTGCTCACGGGCGATACGGGCTGTGGCAAAACCACTGTGAGTCGCATGCTCATCCATGAACTGACATCTGACAGATATGAAATCGCGCTTATGAATAGGCCCGGTCTTGCGCCGGAAGATTTTCTTCGGGATATGCTCGGGCAATTGGGTGTTGAGGACCAATCGAATGGAAAATTGCAACGCGCACTTGAGGTTCAGGCTGTCAAGAGTGCCAATGCGGGCAAATATACGATTGTCATTGTCGATGATGCCCATGCAATAGAAGATGACAATACGTTTGAAGCGTTGCAATCTCTGTTTAGCTTTCAACGCAATGGGCGTTTTTTTCTTACTCTTCTCCTCGTTGGACATGCAGAACTAAAGGAACGGATCGCGGGCGTTGAGGTATTGGGTCAGCAGGTCGCGCGCCAGTACCACCTCGCGCCGCTCAAGCGCGAGGAAACCCTATCTTATGTGCAAACGCGTTTGGAAAAAGCGGGGGCCGATCGATCCCTGTTCGACGAGGACGCGCTCGACGCGCTCTATCAATCGTCCAATGGTGTTCCGCGAGATATAAACAATATTTGCGATGTGGCCCTGCTGCTCGGTTTTGATGCGAAGGTCAAAACTGTCGGGGAGGAACAGATAGAGAAAGCTGTTTATGCGGTTGATAATCTGTAATGGAAACGGAGGGCATTATGACGCCGGAAGAGAAGTTTCGATTTGATTTGCAGGGGTTTTTGGTTGTTAAAGATGTGCTGAGTGCGGATGAGGTGGATGCGCTGAATAAGTTGGCCGATGAAGTATGGCCTGCCGGCGAAGATGATGGCAATGGGAACCGCCGCACGAGCCGCGTTTCAATGTGGGGCCCCGAGACGCAGGCGTTGTTCGATCATCCCAATGCCTTGCCGTATATGATTGAGTTGCTGGGGCCGACGTTTCGCGCGGATCACGATTATTGCATTTTTATGAAGAAGGGCGCAAGACGCGGGCGATTGCACGGTGGACCATCATTGCAGGCGGGTGTGCCGGGCGATCATTGGTACAAATACCACAATGGCGTGATGCGCAATGGGTTGACGGTGTTTACGTATAATCTCGCGCCCGCGCGCAAAGGGGATGGTGGCTTTGCCTGTGTTCCCGGGTCGCATAAGAGCAATTTTGTCAACATTCCCAGCGATGTGCGCAATTTTGAGCGACCGGCGCACTATGTACATCAGCCCGAAGCAGAAGCCGGGGATATGATCATTTTTACGGAGGCACTGGTGCATGGAACAATGCCCTGGGAGGGCGAGCACGAGCGCCGCGCATTGCTGTATAAATTCAGTCCGGGGCATTCGGCGTGGTCGCAGAATTATTACAATCCCGACGATTATCCCAATGTGACGGATCAGCAGCGTCGGATTATGGAGCCGCCATCGATTGGCGGGCGGGAAAAAGTCGTGATGTGATCGGAAAGGACATATTATGGGTCTCACAGCAGAAGAAGTTCGACAATTTAAAGAGTTGGGTTATGTCGTTAAGGAATCCATTTATTCTTCTGATGATTTGCAACTTTTGAAGGATGGGTTGACGGGCGCGGTTCAGGAGAAGTGCGATGAGTTGGTTGCCGAGGGCGAGCTGGATCGCGATTTTGCCGAAGAGCCGTTTGAGACGCGGCTGACCAGGCTTAACCAATACAACCCGGAGGCCGCTCACAAGGTGTTGATGTCGATCTGGTCGGGCAGGTTTCACGGGCCGGGGATTTTAAAGGCGTTGCGGCATCGTCCTTTGATTGCGTGTATTGAGGATATTATTGGTCCCGATATTATGGGTACATCGATTTATCGCATACGCCCCAAGGTGCCGGGCTATTCGCGGGGGGAGGTGCCGTGGCATCAGGATGCGGGTTATTCAATGGCGCATTGTTACGAGTATTTGATGGTGACGTGCTGGGTACCGCTGGTGGATGCGACGCTGGATAATGGATGTTTGTGGGTGATTCCAAAGGTGCAGGATAAGGGGGTTATCCGACATTATACGGGGGGTCATGCGGGCTTTTTGGAAATTGCACCAGAAGAGGTTCCCGAGGGTGCGATACCAGTGGAGATGTCGGCGGGGTCGGTTTTGTTTTTGACGAATTTGACGCCGCATGCTTCGTTTGAAAATAAGACGGATATTGTGCGGTGGAGTATGGATTTGCGATATCAGGATTTTAGCGTGCCGAGCAATATCGGTGAGGTGCCCGAAGATTATACGCCAGAGCGCGAGCCAGTGACGATGGCGTGCCATCCGGGCGAGGCGTATTTCGTGATTCAGGATACGCAAAATCCCGGGCGAGAGATGCGAGATCCCGGGGAATTTGCCGCGTTGCGGAAAGCGTGGGATAGAAAGAAGGTTCAGGCCCCCGGGCGCGGTTGGACGCCTTTGGATGAGCGCCATTAAACATGGAGGAGTGCATGAGTGAAGTAACTTATCGGGTTGAGAAATTACATGGTAGGCCAATTGTCGATGGAAGTGATGTGCGACGGCTCAGGATTGGGGCGGATCCCAATCGGTCGAGGTTGCGCGGCGATGCGATGTTTCCCACGGTGGTTCGGATACCCGATTGGGTGCCCGCGGAAGATCGGGCACATCCGAGTGCGAATTATTATCTCTATTGTGCGTCGCATCACGGGACGAGTATTCACATGGCGTGGTCAGATCGGGTGGATTCGGCGGATTGGACGCTTTTTAATGCTGGTCGGTTGGATGATCCGCGTTTTCCAGGGCGCGGGGTTTTTGATTTGCGGCTGGGCAATGAGACTGAGACGATTGATGTGGTGGATGGGATTGTGTTAAAGGGGCATGTGTCGTCTCCCGAGGTGATTGTGGATGAGGATAATCGGCATTTTATTATGGTGGTTCACGGGAGCAGTAATGATGGCCAGCGTTCATTTGTGGCGACGTCGAAATACGGGTTGAATTTTAACCGTCCTGAGGTGGGGGGTGAAGAAGGCCATGGATTGAAGCGGTTGAAATTTGCGGATCGAAATTATTTGCGCGTGTTTACTTATCGTGGCGATTGGTACGGTTTTGCACAGCGCGGATTTTTTTTAGAGCCGGCTGATCCCGAATGCCCGTGGGATACGCCAGAGGGTTGGAATACGAGCGATCCCCTGTGGGTGTCTGCTGAATCATCGCCTATTGAAGATGATCTCGTCGCCGATGGGTTGGCGGGCGATCATCTCCCCAATGGGGGTTTGGGTCTGCGCCACGGGTCGGTGCGGGTGATGGAAGATGGCGAGACGCTGGAGGTGTTTTACAGCCGAAAATGGGAGGAGCCGGAGTATATTATGCGTTCGACTGTGGATTTGAGCGCGGGCGATTGGCAGACGTGGCAGACGAGTTATCCCCCCGAAGATATGATCCGCGCCGAGGAGGATTGGGAGGGCGATGTGGTGCATGATTCTTATGCCTTTAAAGAAGATGGTCAGTTGTATTTGTTTTATACCTGCTGGGAAGAGGATGCTATTGCCGTGGCAAAACTAAATAAGGTACAATGAATTTGGAGGAATTAAATGAACCAATCTCAACAAGTAACGCTTTTTCCCGTTGACGGTATTCAGCCCGTTCCAAAAACAAAAAAAGGAAAAACGACCGAACAACTAAAAAGGCTTGATGTAGATGTCAAACTCAGGAAACAATTATGCTCTTATTGCCGACTTAAGCAGGGGGATATTTGGGAAGATCCAATGAGTGGTCACAGAGTTGGTGTTCTCGACGCGACGAATCAGGCGGATGTCGAGCGCATTATGAAGGGCGAGAAGACGGATCTGATCATCAATGACCCACCCTACAACGTTAGAGTTGGAAATGCAAATACGGCCAATCTCTCAAAAGTTGACCTTACCTCATATCTCGAATTCTCCAAAAAGTGGGTTTCCAATGCGCTTCAAATCTCCAAGCCGAATACCCATTTGTATATCTGGATAGGTGCTGACTATAAAGATAATTTTCAGCCTCTTCCAGACTTTATGGTTTTGATGAGAGCGTTTCGCGATTTTAGTCCGAGAAATTTCATAACGCTCCGCAACCAGCGGGGCTATGGCACACAAAAGAACTGGATGTGGGTACGGCAAGAGTTGCTTCACTACGTCAAAGGGAATCCCAATTTTACTGTCACCTATACAGATATTCCGAAGATTCTCAAGGGATATTACAAAAAAGTAAATGGTCGTGTGACAGAGAATCTCGAAAGAAGCAAATCAGAAACAATACGTCCCGGTAATGTCTGGGTTGATGTCCAGCAAGTGTTCTATCGAATGGAAGAAAATGTCGCAGGCTGCTATGCTCAGAAGCCCTTAAAAGCGATTCAGCGCATTGTCGAATCAAGCAGTAAAGAAGGAGACATTATGGTTGACTTTTTCGCCCATTCTGGAACAACTTTGATTGCCGGAGAGCTATCGCACCGGAAGGTTTATACCTTTGATATCGACCCGATCTTTGCTGAAATCACCATACGTCGTCTGGAACATTACCGAAAAACCGGTAAAACTGGCTGGCAGTGGCATAATCCCTTTCCCGAAATAGATCAGGATTGATGGATCAATTTTGAACGTGATAATTAAGGTTTTTTATTTTTTTCAATCCTGATTGGATTTTGTTATGAATCAAGAAGAATTGCGTGCTTATCTCGATCATCTTATTAACTCTCTGGAACGCGGGAATCAAGCACTATTACGGTCTAGACTGGAAAGTCTTGCATCCGTTTTTCCGTTCAATGAGTACGAATACATTATCACATTTCTCGTTAATCGCCATGTAATCTCTTTCAGTGAATATGAAGAACTCCGCAACCACTATGTTTCTGCAAACCGTTATCTGGATCTTTTTAGTTTAGCCCCGAGAGTCTTTGGTCAAATTTGGGGTGAAAATCACCTTATGGACCTTGATAGCAGGTTCCAGAAACCCAACAGGAATCTTGATCCTGAATACGAAGGTCAATATGATCTTTGGTTGGAAGGCATACGAGTTGAAGTCAAAGCTTCACGAGCCATCCATACCAAAAAGCGCGGCCCCTTGGCGTCTAAAGCACTTCACTGGGGGACAGAAGCTCCTTTTTGGATGAATTATCAACAGTTAAAGCTCGATATTTGCGATGTTTTCGTCTTCATCGGTGTTTGGGTCAATTTAATCGTCTATTGGGTCCTGTCCAACGAAGAAGTCAAACAGAATAACTATCTCAGCCATCAACATCGTGGCGGCATTGAGTATCAGATTGGTATTAGAGACACAAATATTCAAGCGTTTGACGCTTTTAGAGTTGATGCGACAGCACTGGTACAAACCATCATTTCCAAAGCAAAATATTGACTAAAAAAAGACAGACGCAGACAAACTCGCATTTAAGAATCAATTGCTCTCTACTGACGTTAGCTGATGGTGTCTAAATGCGTTCTCATAGCAGCAATACAATCGCCCTCAGTGGTTTCGATTGGGATATGAGCACACTGGGGTTTTTAGTGTTTTATGTGGGTTTGTGTGGCGCAAAATGAATAAGGAGAAAGAATATGGTACCCTCACCTACTGAATGGGATGATTACCGTTTTGATCTTCAGGGGTATCTCGTTTTGGAGGATGTTGTTTCTCCAGAGTTGATTGCGGAGATTAATGAGATGGTCGATGAGTGGGTTGCTTTACAAGAGGCCGGACACAAGTGGATCGGTCATGTTCGCTGTAGCGATCCCGAACCCGTAAAGGGTCCCGATATTAAGTTTGCGAATATTATCGAGGGTGGACCAGCTTTTGAGACGTTGATTGATAATCCCAACTGGCTTGAGTATGTGAAGCGCTATGTCGATAATGATGGGTTATACATCTGGGCTAACCATCTGTCTGTGAGTCGGAAAGGTAGTTATGTGCCCGTTCATTCTGGCGGGCACAACAGGGGTTATCGCACGAGCTTTCGATATCATAACGATAATTTCTATTGTGGCAATTTCAATGTTTTGCTCGCGTTAAACGATATTGGTCCCGGGGATGGCGGTACTATGATTGTGCCTGGATCGCATAAATGCAATGTGGTTAATCCTCTGGTTTTTGAGGAGGAGAATGGGCGACATAAGACTGCGGTTGAGGAGACGAAATTGAGGCCCTATTTAAAGGAGATGCACCTCAATGCAGGCGACGCTGTTATTTTTACGGATGCCTGTACACACGGTGCCAGTGTGCGGATCAATGAGGGGGAACGCAGGATACTGATTTATCGATACACTGCATTTTGGATGAAAAATGCTACCGGTTTTGAGCCGTCAGAAGAATTGATCGCCAGACTCACGCCCGAGCGCAGAAAAATTATCCGTCCCATTGTGCCGATAAAACCTCCTGCTCAATCCGTGACTGCATGATTTTTTAGAAGATATGACTATGACACCTATGCCTGATAAATGGGATGACTATTGTTTTGATCTTGAGGGTTTCCTCATTCTGGAAAATGTTGTTTCTCCAGAACTCATTGGTGAGATTAATGAGACGGTCGATGAATGGCTTGCGTTAAGTGATGCGGGAGAGGAATGGCTGGGCAATGTTCATGTTGTGAAGAATGAAAATACCAACAGTCACAGTGTGAGTTTCAGGAATGTTATCGAAGGGGGGCCGTGTTTTGAGGCGCTGATCGACAATCCCAACTGGATTGAGTTTGTCAGGCGTTACGTGGATAACCACGGTTTGCATATCTGGATGAATTTTCTTCCGATCATCCATCAGGGGAACCATGTGAGGTTGCATTCTGGTGGTCACAATAAGATGTATCGCACCAGCTTTTGGTATCATAATAATAAATTTTTCTGTGGCAATTTGAATATTTTTCTAGCGCTGAACGATATTGGTCCTGGTGATGGTGGGACACTGGTCGTTCCCGGATCCCATAAGTCCAATCTTTCAAATCCGCTGGTGCATCAGAAGGGGCAGGGCAGGAAGAATTCTGTTCTCGAGTCTGGTGATATGGCACCCTATCTCAAGGAGGTGCATCTCAAGGCGGGAGATGCAGTTCTTTTTACAGACGCGCTTATTCACGGTGCCAGCGTGCGGACCAACGAAGGGGAACGCCGCGCATTGATTTATCGATATTCTTCTCATTGGACCAGAGATCGTTTTGGGTATGAATACTCTGATGAATTGGTGGCGAGACTGACGCCCGCACGTCGCAAGATTATTCGTCCTATTGAGCCATCAAAGCCACCGGTTGCGCAGGTGGTCCAGTTTGAATAATAGATGGGTATGACAAACAAGGAGAACGAAATGAGTAAGCCGAATCTGCTGATTATTCACACCGATGAACACAATTTTCGCACATTGGGTTGCTATCGCGATTTGATGACGGAAGATCAGGCTTTTGTCTGGGGACCGGGGGTTAAGGTAGATACGCCTCATATTGATTCGCTCGCGCGGGACGGCGCTATTTGCGACAGTTATTATTCGTCGTCGCCTGTTTGCTCGCCTTCGCGTGCTTCTTTTGTTTCCGGTCTTTATCCGATTGCCACCGATGTGCATAAAAACGATATCCCTCTGAAAGAGGGGTTGGTCACTTTTGCCGAGGTGCTCAAAAATCAGGGCTATGCTACCTCATATCTGGGCAAGTGGCATCTGGGTGGAGAAGCCAAGCCCGGTTTTGCGCCAGAGCACAAGTTTGGTTTTGTGGACAATCGGTATATGTGGAACCGCGGTCACTGGAAGAAACTCGGGTTGAGAGAGGATGGCACGCCCTATGTTGCCGCGAGGAACAACAGGGGTGAGCCTGCCAGCAGGGTAGATGGTGCTGACGAAAAATCGTTTACAACTGATTGGTTGACTACCCGCACCCTGGAAATTATCGAGCGCGATCAGAATCAACCCTTTTGCATTATGGTTTCTATACCGGATCCGCACGGGCCAAACACGGTTCGCGCGCCTTATGATACGATGTATGAAGACATGGTTTTTCAAAACCCGCGCACGATGGATTTTCCCGTGGAGAAAATGCCGAAATGGCATCGGTTTGGAGACAGGAATACAGCCCGTGAACTGAAGCAGGGTCAGATGCAGAGGTATTTTGGTATGGTCAAATGTATCGACGATAATGTGGGGCGTATCCTGGCGGATCTGGAAGCCGGGGGACTGGATCAGAATACGATTGTGATCTTTACCGCCGATCATGGCGACCTGATGGGCGAACACAGACGCCACAACAAGGGGATGCCCTACGAGGGTAGTGCCAAGATTCCGTTTGTGATTCGCTGGCCTGGAAAGATCGCTCCGGGAAAAGTTGTGAATACCGCCTATACGACGGTTGATTTCGGTCCGACGATTCTGGGTATGATGGGGATTGAGGAGGAGATTCCGAATGCCCACGGGTTAAATGATGCTGCGGCGTTTCTCAGTGATGAAAAGGTGGTAGATGACGATCGCATTGTCTATATGACGACTTCAACATCGCAGACCGTTATGGCTGTTAACCGACGTTATAAATTGGTTCTCTCACGGGCTGACGATCCCTGGTTGTATGATCTGCATAAGGACCCGGATGAGTTGGTCAACGTATATGCCGATCCCGAATACAAAGAGGTTGCTGAGAACTTTAAAGCTGAGCTGATTGCTCAGATGGCGCGCTATAATGAGCCTGCGCTGAGCAAAGGCCGGCTCATTTATTAACGTCGTTTATTCAGCATTCGAACAAAGTGGAGATACCTGTGAACGATGAGAAGAACAAGGGCGCGGCGTTTTTTCCATACGTCATGCCAAGAGAAAGACCGGATATGCCTTTGAGCCGTGCTATGGACCGGCTCTTTGCGAACTACAGTGAGCCTTCTACCTGGTGGAATGAGCTGTATTCCCAGTTTCGATATACGGAGCTTGAGGGGCTGGATTACCGGGGAGGAGATGGCAGGCTTACGAGGCGTGATCCGAGCAAGGTGATCAAAGCCGATGGCAAGTATTACGTATGGTACACGCGGCGCAGTACGGATGCACCTCCGCAGGGTCCGGGAAGAGGCGCGGAATCGATTCCTTCGACCGATTGGGATCTGTCAGAAATCTGGTATGCTACGAGTGAAGATGGTTTTGTATGGGAAGAACAGGGCTTTGCGGTGCCACGACCTGCCAAACCGCACGCCGGATGGCGGTCTGTTTCCACCCCCGACATTCTCGTTTGGAAGGACAGATACTATCTCTATTATCAGAGTTTTCTGGAGATGTCGGGTACGCGCGGTGATGATTGCCCGGTGTCGGTCTCCTGTGCGGATTCGCCGAATGGGCCCTGGACACCGACACACGAGGTCGTGATTCCGAATGGTCCAGAAGGGTCCTGGGACCAGTTCTCTATTCATGACCCCTATCCACTGGTGTACAAAGGTCGAATCTACATGTACTATAAATCGGATATGAACGCAGCACAGAAGCAAAACATCCGATTGCAGGGATTGGCCATTGCCGACGATCCGCTGGGGCCTTTTGAAAAATGCCCGCTCAATCCCGTGTTGAATTCGGGACATGAAACGGGTCTGTTTCCCTTCAAGGACGGGATTGCCGCGCTTGCGATTCGACATGGGAATGAGCACAATACGATTCAGTTCGCCCCAGACGGTATCAATTTCGAGATCGCTTCTACCGTCAGTCTGATGCCCATCGCTCCGGGTCCCTACGTGCCGGATGCGTTTACCAATACCGATAATGGACGTGGGATCACGTGGGGACTCTGTCACTTTACAGGTGTTGGAAAGCACAGTATTCTGGCTCGATTCGACTGCGACTTGAGTCAGGACGAGGATGCCCCAAATATGCGACAGACAGAGCACTGGTGGCCACCGGAATACTATTACAAAAGTGGATTGGGTGAGGCGATGCGTCGAGAAAGGGAGCAAATGGCCAGGGAAGATCTGAAAAAGACCTGATTAAACCATATTGAAAGGTGGAACTGTTTTGAAAGAACGCGAATCATTGAGCCTGCATACCGAATCACATTCCCGCCCCAATGTGATTTTGATCATTACCGACGACCAGGGGTATGGCGATCTGGGCTGTCATGGCAATCCCGTTGCCCGGACGCCGAACCTGGACAGCTTGCACGGGGAAAGTATTCGGCTGATGGATTTTCACGTCGCGCCCATGTGTACGCCTACTCGCGGCCAATTGCTGAGCGGACTTGATGCGGCACGCAATGGCGCTGTAAACGTGAGCAGCGGACGCTCGCTTCTGCGGCCAGATTTGCCGACCATGGCCGATATTTTCCGGTCGAATGGTTACCGAACGGGTGTGTTTGGCAAATGGCATCTGGGCGACAACTATCCGTACCGTCCTCAGGACCGCGGTTTTGAGGAAAGTCTCTGGTTTCCATCCTCTCACATCAGTTCTGTGCCCGACTACTGGGAGAACGATTACTTCGACGATGTATATTGTCATAATGGCACTCGCGTACGACAGGAAGGATACTGTACCGAGGTCTTTTTCGAAGCGGCAAAAGCGTGGATGCAAGCACGAATCGCGGCTTCAGAACCCTTTTTTACTTTCCTGCCGACCAATGCCCCTCACGCCCCACTTTTTGTGCCTACCGAAGACCGCGAGGCCATTGAGGCGGCATTTGCAGAGGATGAACACCAGTTGTCTGCACTTCCCAAAAATTTGCGAGAGAATATCATTCGCTTTCTCGCTATGATTCGAAATTTGGATACTCAGGTCGGTGCGCTTCGACGTTTTCTGCAAGAACAGGATGTAGATCGGAATACAATCCTGATTTTTATGACCGATAATGGCAGTACTTTCGGTCCTGTCTATTACAATGCCGGGATGCGGGGTAAAAAGTGCGAGCTTTGGGAAGGTGGGCACCGGGTACCGTTTTTCTTGCACTGGCCAAATGGTGATCTGGGTGAACCCCGGGAGATTGAGGGACTGACTCAGGTACAGGATATTTTGCCGACTTTGATTGAGTTTTGTGGGCTGGAACCGCCAGACGAATTGCGTTTGGATGGGATTAGCCTATCTCCGATTTTTCGGGGTTCGGAGCAGGTGCCGGAAGATCGCATGTTGACGGTGAATTACAGCCGTATGCCCGGGCAGCTGGACTACCCGACTCCCGACAGCCCTTCGTTCATAAGACGCGAAGGTGCTGCTGTGCTCTGGAAACGGTGGCGCTTGCTTGAAGGAACGGCACTGTATGATCTGGATAGCGATCCCGAACAGAATCTCGACGTTGCCGATCAGCACCCTGACATTGTCCGGCAGATGCAGGATCACCTAAATGCCTGGTGGCGGGAAGTGGAACCGGTCACCAATCAAGTGCAGCGGATTACCATCGGCAGTGAAGCCGAGAATCCGATGACGCTATCGGCCTGCGAGTGGCGGGATGTCTTTGTGGATCAGCAGCGGCAGGTGAGGGTGGCTGCGCGGAAGAACAGTTACTGGCATTTGCTGGTTGAAGCCGCCGGCAAGTACACCTTTGAACTGCGGCGCTGGCCGAGAGAGAGCGGCCTCAAGCTGAGAGAGGCTTGCCAGGCGGTTCAATTGACCGATGGCGAACTGGAAGCGGGTATTGCGCTGCCGATTGCCCGAGCGCGTGTGCTGATCGGTGGACGCTTCTACGCCAGGCCCGTTGAGCCAGACGACCAGGGTGTTGTGTTTACCGTGGATCTGGAGCCGGGTCCCACGCTTTTGCATACATGGTTCGACGACGAGCGCGACCAGCCCATCTGCGGCGCCTACTACGTTTACGTCACACGTCAATGATAAGGCATAGATTCAAGGAGATTAGCCCATGCGACCCGTCTATCCCCTTAGCGACAGCGAATTGGAGGAGCATCTCGCCAATCTCGATCGCGATGGCTACACCATTATACGGAACCAGATCGCACCTGAGTGCCTCGATCCTTTGCGCGACATCGCCCAGCGTGCCGCCGATGACTATATTGCCGCCTGGCGTGGCGGGATGAAGCTGTCGGACGTGCATATCGGCGATAAGTACGGGAACCGCAAATTCGACCTGAATCCCAACGCCCGTGCCTGTTTCTTGTGGGGTGATGCGGCGATAGAATTGCTCGACCACGACACTATTCACGCGATTTGCGAGCATGCCCTGGGTGCCTATCACTTCTCTGACCTTGTCGCCAATACCCAACGCTACAATCCCGGAAAGCAATATGAAGGCATCCATCGCGATTTTCGCCCCGGCCTTACCGCGAATGGCAAGCACAGGGGGCTGTGGTTCTTTTTTTTGCTCGACGGGTACACTGTTGAAAATGGCGCTACTTCGGTGATACCGGGTACCCATCGTTTCAAGGCTGACGAAGATCCCGGGGTGCCGGATTCCAACCCAAATCACTACGGCAACAGGGTCCAGGTTATTGGCGATCCCGGTGATTTGCTGGTGGTCAACGCGGCCTGCTTGCACTGCGCTGGCATGAACCAGACTCGGAAACCACGCCGTACGTTGAATGTCCGCGTGATGCAACCCGAAGGCAAATTTCACTACAATGCCTGGGAATTGGCCGGACCAGGGTTCCGGGCCAAAGCGAGTGCCCGGGTTGAGCGTTTTATGCAACCACCGGCTGAATGCGCTGCGGAATTGTGCACTGATTGGGCGGTGATGCCGAGCGAGGATGAAGCGGATTAGACACCGCGCATGGGATCTTTTTTTATTTTTCTGCACGCCATTTCAAACAGGTATTCGAACGGGGGGGCAAGGAATTCGGCATTGGGATCGACGCCGCTTGCTTCGAATATTTTTTCCCCGCTTTTATCAAAGAAGAGCGTTCTCCGTCTGACCAGCCACCCGATGTTGTAAACAACTGCGATCATGTGGCGGTTGTGACCAGATGGATTTGGCACGCCGCGATGCCAGAGGCGCGAATCGCGGATCAGGATGTCACCTTTTTGCAGGATGGCCTGAATGGGTGGGGAAAAGGAGCGACGATCCGCTTCTGTTTCGTCTGTTACCGGGCGCCTGTCGAGGTGTGAGCCTGGCCAGATTTGTGTCGATCCGTTTTTGTCAGATGTATTCTGGGGAAAGATGTTGATGATGAGCTGGGTCGCTGGATGGGGTTGGTTCTGTTCGCCCCAGAGGTGGACGCCGTCAGCATGGAGGGGTTGGAAGGTGCTGTTGGGCGTGTTTGTGTTGCCGTTGTAAAAGCAGCAGTAAAATCCCGTTCCCAGCATTTCTCGTGAGATCTGAACGGCATAAGGGTTGACGAGGATGTCTGGGGATAGGTATGGGGCAAATGGTGGGGGGCCTTGCTGTAAATGGCCCTGTACGCCACCTGCGCCACCCCATTTTTGTGCCTCAATTAGCTTTGCAGAGTCTTCATCCATGCGCGTTTTGAGGGCGTCGAGTATCGCGTGATCCACCACCTGCTCGATGATGACATAGCCGTCGTTCCGTATTGCCTCTATCGCATTTTCCAATTTGTCTTTTGCCAGTTCACCAGTGCTTTGTTCTGTTGATGTGAGCGAGATGTTCATTTTGTGTCCTTCCCTTTGTTCTGTTGTTTCCACGGAAAATATATAGTATCATCTGGGGCATTGGTGTGTCAACCAGATTCATAGTGGTGCCAGAAGAGAGTTGATATAGAGATGTTGTCGCATTAAATTGGTCTGGGTTTATGTATTGGAGGAATGTATGGCGAGACCAAATGTTGTGTTGATTATGGCAGATGACATGGGTTTTGAGTGTTTGAGTTGTTATGGGAGTACGACGTATGAGACGCCGGTGTTGGATGATCTGGCATCGCGGGGTATTCGCTTTTCCCATTGTTATTCGACGCCGCTGTGTACGCCTTCTCGTGTGGAGATTATGACGGGGCAATACAATTTTCGGAATTACGACAGGTTCGCCTATTTGAATCCCAAGGAAAAGACGTTTGGCAATTTGTTAAAGGATGCGGGCTATGCGACATGTGTTGCGGGTAAGTGGCAGTTGAGTGAGGATAATAAGATGCCGGCGCATTTTGGGTTTGATGAGTATTGTTTGTGGAATATGACGCCGCCGCCAGAAGATGGTGCGCGCGCGGGTAAGAGACGATATGCACATCCGCAAATTGAATGCAATGGCGAGTGGTTGCCCGATGAGTATGTCGAAGATCGGTATGGTCCCGATATTTGTTGTGATTATTTGCTGGATTTTATTGAGCGGCATCGGGATGTGTCTTTTTTTGCCTATTATCCGATGATTCTGGTTCACGCGCCTTTTGTGCCTACGCCCGATAGCCCGGAGTGGCGGGATAGAGATCGGAGAGGTGAGCAGGATACGCGCTATTTTGCCGATATGGTGGCGTATGCCGATAAGCTGGTGGGCAGGATTGTGGAGAGGCTCGAGTCGCTCGATTTGCTCGAGAATACGCTGGTGATGTTTACGAGTGATAATGGCACCCATCGCACAATTACGTCTCAGCTTGAAGGTGATGTCGAGATTGTGGGCGGTAAGGGTACGATGCCCGATGCGGGGACGCATGTGCCTTTTATTGCTTTTTGGAAGGGTGTGGCGCCAGAAGGTGTGGTGTTGGATGACCTGGTGGATTTTAGCGATTTTTTGCCGACGCTGATGGATTTGGCAGATGCGCCCATTCCAAAGGGGATGCCGTGCGATGGGCGGAGTTTTTTGCCCCAGTTGAGAGGCGAACGGGGCGATCCGAGAGATTGGATTTTTTGTCATTACAATCCGCGTTTTGGGTTTGGTCAAGATCACGCGGGGCAGTTTGCACGAGAGCATCGGTTTAAAATCTATCACGATGGACGGTTTTACGATGTGCCTGCAGATCGGCTGGAAGAACACGATATTGTTTTGAGGCAGGGCGATGCCGATGCTGAAGAGGCGCGTGAACGCTTGCAGAAGGTGCTGGATATGATGCCGGAATTCGTCGATGATTATGTTTCGGAGTAAAAAAAAGAAACCATTTAAGGGAGAAATTGACGATGTTGACAAAAGAAAAAATCGCAGATATTCTCTCGGAAAACGGCTCGTATCTGGCGTCTGAGTACGGGGTTAAGAGAATAGGTTTGTTTGGGTCTTATGCGAAAGGTACGCCCACTGAATCAAGTGACATTGACCTTGTCGTGGAATTTGAACATCCGATAGGTCTTCGGTTTATTGAGTTTAGCGAATATCTTGAGGCTATCCTGGGCAAACGAGTAGATGTTCTGACAGATGCTGGTATTCAAGGGATTCGGATTCCGCACATTGCTGAGAATATCAAAGAAAGTATCGTGTATGTCTAATCGAAAGTGTTTCACTTAACCAATGGAGGAATTTTAATGTCTGATCCACGTCCGAATATTCTCTACATAATGTCTGATGATCATACTGTGAATGCCATTAGTTGTTATAACGGATGGCTGAATGAGGTGGTGGATACACCGAATATTGACCGCATCGCTCGTGAGGGCATGCGGTTTGACAATTGTATTTGCAATAATGCGCTGTGTTCGCCGAGCAGGGCGAGTATTATTACGGGGCAATATAGCCATAAAAATGGGGTGTTGCGGTTGAATCAACCGCTGAGAGACGATCACCCCAATTTCGTGCGGCAGTTGCAGGCTTCCGGATATCAAACGGGTATTGCGGGTAAGTGGCATCTGGGGTCTGAGCCGGATGGGTTTGATTATTGGGAGGTGTTGCCGGGGCAGGGTGCTTATTTTGATCCGTCATTTACGCGCAATGGCGAGCCAACGCAGTACGAGGGGTACGCGACGGATATTATTACGGATTTGTCGCTCAACTGGTTGAAGGCGCGCGATCCGGATAAGCCTTTTTTGATGCTGTGTCATCACAAAGCTCCCCATGGTTTGTGGGAGTACGCGCCCCGTCATGCGGATTTGTTCACGGATGAGGATGTGCCCGAGCCGTCGAATTTGTATAAGCCGTTTGACAAGGTGTCCAGTGCGTTGGAGAATCACCACCGCACGATGCTCTCGCAGGCCGAGCGGATGGATGAGGGCGTCCGGGGCAGAGCGTGGCCCACCGGACGGTTGGATACGACGGGGATGAATACGACGGAGAAGATTCACGCGGCTTATCAGAAATATGTAAAGGATTATTTGCGGTGTATTGCGGCGATTGACGAGGGTGTGGGGCGGTTGCTGGATTATCTGGATGAGGAGGGGTTGACGGAGAATACGATTGTGGTATATACGTCTGACCAGGGTATGTTTTTGGGCGAGCATTCGTATTTTGATAAGCGTTTGATTTTGGAGGAGTCGCTTCTGATGCCTTATGTGATGCGGTATCCGAAGGCCATTGCACCGGGTTCGGTGAATGAAGATATTGTGGTGAATGTGGATTTTGGTGCGACGTATCTCGATTTTGCCGGGTTGCAACCCGATGCACAGGTGCAGGGCAGAAGTTTTCGCGCGCTGTGCGAAGGGGAGACACCCGAAGATTGGCGGCAGTCGGCTTTTTATGCGTATTGGGATGGGCCGACGAAGCACTATGGCGTGCGTACGCAAAATTATACGCTTGCAGTACATCGAACTGGTGAGCGCGATTTGTTCGATTTGGAGAAGGATCCCTGGGAGATGACGAGTGTGTACGGCGATCCGGCGTATGTCGATGTGCAGGCAGAGGTGGAAGCAGACCTGGCGCGGTTGATCGAGGAGATCGATATTAGTGCTGAGGAATTGCCGCAGGAGTGATGATGTCGGATGAACGGGATATTGTCGCAGCAGATGAGTGGGATGCGGGACACATGGGGTGCGGCGAGGTTATTATTTTGCTCAGGATGCGGATGCAGAAGCTCGAGGCGGGCGAGGTTTTGAAGCTTACGGCGTATGATCCGGGCGCGCCTGTTGATTTGCCCGCCTGGTGTCGCATGACTGGACGGCGGATGGTTCGTGCGGATCACCCGTTTTACTGGATAGAAGAGAAACCAAAAGAGTAAAGGAGTAAAAGTGGCTGGAAAATTTTGTGTTAGTTTGACTTGTGCGAAGGACGATACGGATAAAGCGACTGTGGCTTTTGTGGTTGCCAATGCCGCGTTGGGTTCGGAGAAGGAGACGCTCCTTTTTATGAGTACGGAGGGGGTTCGTCTTTCCCAGAAGGGCTATGCCGACGATGTGGCGGAGGAGGGCTTTTTGCCGCTGAAGGATCTTATGGATTTGTTTGTGGGTGGTGGTGGGACGATTTACGTGTGTGCGCCGTGTTTTAAGAAGCGCGGTTTGGATGAGAATAATCTGGTCGATGGGGCAATTATGGTTGGGGGCGCTGCGCTGGTGGAGTTTCTTTCCGATGGGACGCCCTGTATTACGTATTAGGAGGTGTTTTGGAGGCGATAGAACGACACAAATATGCGCCCGATGTCAGTTTTGACGGTGGGGATTTGGATTGTGGTGGCGGTTTGTTATTGCTGATTCGCCGGCATATCGATCCGCTGGCGCGCGGTGGGTTGTTAGAGATTTTATCGACGGATGCGACGGTTGAGGTCGAGTTGCCCGCATGGTGTCGGTTGACGAGCAATGAGCTGGTGTCGTGGACAAAGGTGGGGCGGCAGCGCAGTTATCTCGTTTGCAAGGGGCCGTTTGAAGATCGCGGGCGGACTATGGCTTCTGTTGGGGAGCAACTTCGGGTGGCGGTGACGATTCCCGAGTTGCTGCCGGATCCTGCGCCTGCGCCGGGGATTGCGCCGTTGTCTGTTATGGGGATTGGGAGTTGGCCGCGTCCTCGCTGGATGCTGCAGGCGGTGCACGATCGGCTTGAGGGCAGGTTGGATGACGCGGAGTTTCAGGCGACGGCGGATGATGCGGTGCGGCTTTGTATTGGCGCGCAGTCTCGCGCGGGGGTTGATGTGCTGACGGATGGGGAGCAGCGTCGGGATAGTTATGCGAGTTTTGTGGGTGGGTTGCTGGATAATTGCCAGCTTATTCCGCTGAGCGATTTGACGGCGATGGTGGATGATTCGGAGAAGTTTGAGCGGGAGTTGCGCGCGCTGGATGTCCCGGCGGCTGAGGTGCGGCATCCGGTGGTTTACGGGAAGTTGGGGAGAAGTCGTCCGCTGGCGGTTCACGAGTTTGAGTTTGCGAGTTCTTGTTCGGATAAGCCGGTGAAGGTGGCGCTGCCCGGGCCTTATTTGCTGACGCGTACGATGTGGCTGGATTGTCTCAGGGAGCGTCCGTACGAGTCGCGGGATGAACTGGCGCGGGATGTGGTGCGGATTTTGCGGGAGGAGGTTCATTTTTTGCTGGCGGCGGGTGTTGCGCTGGTGCAGTTCGATGAGCCGGTTTTGACAGAGGTGGTTTTTGGGGGTGCGACCGGGAATCGCAGTTTTATGTGTGGGGCTTTGAGCGAAAAGTTAGAGGCTCCGGTAGAACTCGATTTTGCGGTCGGTTTGTTGAATGAGGTTGTGCGGGGTCTGCCGGGGGAGCGGCTGGGTTTGCATATTTGCCGGGGCAATTGGACGCGGGATGAGTCCGCGGCACTTTCCGGGGGGTATGGGGCACTGATGGATGTGCTGAAGCGGGTGGATGTGGGGACGCTGTTTCTGGAGCTTTGCACCGAGCGGGCAGGAGATGTGGATGTGTTGAAAGCGGTTCCGGACGATAAGCGCGTGGGGGTTGGTGTGGTGAATCAGAAGCTGGATTCGGTGGAACTGGTTAAAGATATTCAGCGGCGAATTTCAGAGGTGATCAATCTGTTTGGAGAAGCGCGCGTTCTGCTGACACCCGATTGCGGCTTTGCTACGTTCGCCGATAATCCCGTGGCTTCGGCAAATGTCGCAGAGGCAAAGCTGAAAGCGATTGTCAATGCGCGAGATTTGATCGGTTGAGGAGATGATAATGTCAGATGTGTTGAGGTTTATCAAACAAGACGATGTGCAGGTGGAGGAATTGCCGTGGGGTCTGCACGAGTGGATCAGTCGGGAGGGGTTGACCGAGGCGGATCATTTGTTGCTGGTGCGGGTGACGATGCCGCCGGGCAAGGCGCACGCGTTTCATCGCCATCCGTGTATGGAAGAGATTATTTATGTGGTTGCGGGAACAGCGGAACAATGGGTGAATAGGGATTCGCAAATTTTGGGTCCGGGTGATGCGGCGCATATTCCGATGGATATGGTGCATGGGACGTATAATGCGGGGGATGAGGATCTGGTTTTTCTGGCGATTTTGTCTCCGGCTAAATTCGATGGTGAGGTGCTGGTCGATGTGTCGGGGGATGAACCGTGGATCAATATGAGGGGTTAGAGATGTCTAATACACGTCCGAATATTGTTTATATCCTGGCTGATGATATGGGTTATGGCGATGTGGGGTGCTATAATCCGCAGTCGAAGATTCCCACGCCGTATATGGATCGGTTAGCGCGTGAGGGAATGCGGTTTACGGATGCACATTCGCCTTCGGCGGTGTGTACGCCCACGCGATACGGGATTTTGACCGGGCGTTATTGCTGGCGCACCGAATTGAAGAGCCATGTGTTGTTCAATTACGAATGGCCGTTGATTGAGTCGGAGCGCATGACGGTGGCTTCTTTGTTGAAGAAGTGTGGATATCACACGGGGTGTTTTGGCAAGTGGCATTTGGGACTGGGTTGGGGTGTGAAGGATGGCGAGGTGTTTGACTTTGATCAGCCCCTGCCCTGGCCGGGTGGATCACCCGATCCTGTGGAGGAAGATAAGATTGATTTTTCAAAGCCGATTGCGGGGGGACCAATTGAATTGGGGTTTGACAGGTTTTACGGGACATCGGGTTGTTCGACGGCGCAGCCGCCTTATTGTTTTATCGATCAGGATCAGACGGTGGGTATTCCGAGTGTGCAAAAGCCAGTTGAGATGGCGGGTGGTCGGCGCGGTTTGATGGTTCCGGATTGGGACCACAAGGAGGCGGATCCGGCTTTTACGGAGCAGGCTGTGGCGTATATTGAGGAGCGGGCAAGGGATGAAGATACGCCCTTTTTTCTTTATCTGGCGGCTTCTGCGCCGCATGAACCGTGTACGGTCGAATGTGTGCCGGAGTTTTTGCGCGGTGCGAGTGCGGCGGGTCCTCGGGGGGATATGGTTGCGCTGTTTGATTGGATGGTGGGGCAGGTGATGGATGCTCTGGATCGCTGTGGTTTGACGGATGATACGCTGGTTATTGTGACGAGTGACAATGGGGCTTTGCCCGGTTGTAATGGGCGCACGTATGGTCACAAGTCTTGCGGTGATTGGCGCGGTTTTAAGGGGTTTATCTGGGAGGGGGGACACAGAGAGCCGTTTATCGCGCGCTGGCCGGGTGTTGTTGCGCCCAATTCGGTTTGCGATGCGCTGGTCGGATTGCAGGATTTTATGGCGACTGTGGCGGATATTGTGGGGGAGACGCTTCCAGAGGATGCGGGTGAAGATAGTGCGAGTTTTTTGCCTGCGTTGATGGGTGAGGCTGAGCCTGTTCGGGATGATTTGATACACCATTCCTGCATGGGGGTGTTTTCGATTCGGCGAGGGGATTGGAAGTTGATTGTCGATTGCGATAATTCTGGAGATATGGGGCGCGGTGTGGATGGGTGTGTGGGCACGGGTCCCGTGCCGGGGTCAAGGGGTCAGTTGTATCATATGGGAGATGATCCGTTTGAGTCTTATAATCTGTTTGGTAGCGAACCGGGTATTGTGCGCGAGTTCAGGGAGATGGTCGAGCGGTATATCGCCGATGGAAGGAGCGTGTGATGGCGTATTTGACTGTTGATGATAAAGCGGTGTTTCGGGAGCAGGGCTATGTGATTAAACGCGATGTGGTGACGCCTGAGCAGATGGCAGCCGCGCGAGATGTGATCTGGGATCATTTGCCGGTGGATCGCAATGATCCTTCTTCGTGGGTTGGGAGAGAGGGGTCTCAGGGGATGGATGGTCACGCGGCGTTTCACGCGTTGGTTTACGATTCGCCGCTGTACAGTATGGTTGAGGAGTTGGCTGGTAAAGGTCGTTTGGCTCCTTTGCATCCACCTGTTACGTCGGCGAATTTGCGGTTTCCACAGGGTGGTGAATGGGTAGGTCCCAAAGGTAGTCATATGGATGGTCACGGGCTTGGCAGCGGTGTTGTGAATAATTGGACGGTGGGTATTACGCTGTATCTCAATGATGTGAAGCCTCAGGGTGGCGGTACCTGTGTGTGGCCGGGGACGCATAAACACATGGCGGATTATTTTAAGACCCATTCGCGGGTGAGCCTGGGTAAGACGTTTTACCAGTTGCCGATTTACGAGGGGGAGCCGCGTTCGACGAGGCCGCTGGAGATTCTCGATTGGGATGAAGAGGATTATGAGGAGATTTCTGGGCCGGCGGGATCCGCGATGCTCTGGCACAGTCATTTGGTTCATAGCGCGAGTATGAATTGTAGTGATGAGATTCGCATGGCAATTATTACGCGTTTTCGATGGACGAATTGGGATGATCTGAAGTTTGAGGATCCGGATGATATGTGGGCGTATTGGGAGGGGATGTAGAAGTGTGATCCGCAGATGACGCAGATGGAACGCAGATAAAAAAGAGGGGCTGGGGGCTGGTTAGCTGATAGCTGACCGCTTGGGGCTAGGGGAAGAGGAAAGGAGGCGTATTTTGCGTTTGTGTTTTGATCCTGTTATGTGTCCAAAAGCCGTGTTGCCCGCTGCCTTGAAGATTGCGAAGGCAGCGGGTTTTGATGCTATGGTGTTGCATTGTGCGTTTACGGCGAGTTCGCCTTTTCATCCCGATGCTTCGGTGAGGATGATTCGCGATTATTTTGACGATGCAGGTGTGGCGTTGATGGGGTTACATGTGCGCGATTTGACGGGGGTGAACAGAAGGGGTGATGTGGAGCCAGGGTTTAATTTGCGGCAGGTTGAGTGGGATGTTCATCTGGCGCGTGCACTTCGCTTGCGGTGTGCGAGTTTTCTCAGTGGTGCGCGTTCCCGCGAGGCGCGCGAGGCTCTGGTGAATGGTGTGCATGCGTTGCTTGAAAGTATTTCCGATGTGACGCTGAATGTGGGTAATGGGGTGGATACGTGTTTGGAAAATGCGGCGGATTTTGACGCTTTGATGCCCGAGTTGCCCGAGCGCGCGCATATCTGGCTGAATGCGATGGATGTTGATAACGCTGTTGGGATTGTGGATAAGTATGTGGAGCGCATGGGTATGGTGACGATTGGGGAGGATGATGTGGATGTGGTCCTCGCGCTTAAGGCGAATGGGTATGATGGTCCTGTGGTGCTCAACACTGTGGGTGGTTCTGCGGCGGATCTGCGGGTGAGAGTTGAAGAGGTTTTAACATGAGGAGTGTTTTATGAATGTTATTCTGATTGTGCTGGATACATGGCGTCGAGATCACGTGGGGTGTTATGACAATTCCCGGATTCACACGCCGAATATAGATCGTTTTGCCGAGCGGGGAGCGGTTTTTGAGAATGCGTATTTGGCTTCGTATCCCACGCTGCCGTGTCGCCGGGATATTGCGACGGGGCGATACGAGTTTCCGTGGCGGGGATGGGGCGGTATAGAGCCTGATGATGTGACGCTGGGTGGGACGGTGCACGAGGCGGGTAAGGTGTCCTATTTTTTTACTGATGTGTATCATCACTGGACGAGCAATCCGGGCAGTGGGTACTGGCGTCCGTTTTCGGGGTTTGATTTTGTGCGCGGGCAGGAGCGGGACCGGTATGTGACGGATTCGGATATTGTTTTTGAGAATCGGACGCTGGATTATCCACCGCATAACAGGCCCGAGCAACCGCATTTTCGCAATGCGCAATATATCCGCAAGGAAGAACGCGACTGGTTTTCTCCGCAGTTGTTTTCGAGGGCGGCGCGATGGCTTCAGCACAATGCGGATCGGGAATTTTTTTTGATGATTGATTCTTTTGATCCGCACGAGCCATGGGACCCGCCACGCCACTATGTGAAGTTGTACGATGATTCGGAGGACGATGTGATGGAGTATCCGGTCGCGCCGTACGATTGGGTGGATGGCAATTTGACGGAGGCGGAGTTGAAGCGGGTGCAGGCGATTTATGCGGGTGAGGTGACGATGGTGGATCGCTGGGTGGGGCATTTTCTCGATCAGGTTGAGAATATGGGGTTGATGGATGATACGATGATTATTCTCGCGTCGGATCACGGGACGCACAATGGCGATCACGGGCGTACGGGTAAGAACTGGGTGCTTTGGAATGAGATTACGCGGATTCCGATGATTGTCTGGCATCCCGAGTTTGGTCACGGTGCGCGGCCCGTGCAGTTTGTGCAGCCGGTTGATTATTTTCCGACTGTGATAGAGGCTATGGGGTTGGCGGTGCCCGATGGGGTGAATTTGCACGGGCAGAGTTTGATTCAGTTTCTGCGGGATGAGGATGCGCCCGGGCGCGATGCGATTTTGTACGGTCAGTTTTCGGGGACGTGCAATATTACCGATGGGGAGTATGTGCTGTTGCAGGGGGTGGATGAGGCCAATCCTCCGGTGTATGCTTATTCGAGTATTATTGCGAATCGCAATCAGTTCGATTGGGGTGCCGATGTGCTTCGGAGCAAGCAGACGCCTGCGCGACATCCCGAGAAGCACAAGACGCGGTTGTACCACATGCCTTCGGATCCCGATCAGGAGAATGATCTCGCCGATGGTGAATCAGATGCGCTGGTCCGTATGCAGAGTTTGATGGTTGAGAAATTGCGCGCTATTGATGCGCCGCCAGAGTTGCTGGTGCGATTGGGGTTGCAAAAGGAGGGGCTATGGAACCGAATATTTTGATTATGATTGCAGATGATGCGACGTATCTCGATTTGTCGCTTTACGGTGGGCAGAATGTGGATACGCCGAATATTGACGGGTTGGCGCGAGATGGTCTGGTTTTTAATCGGGCGTATTTGCCTATGGCGATGTGCAATCCGTGCCGTACGGCGCTTTATACGGGGTTGTACCCGGCGCGCAATGGTTCGTGCTGGAATCACTCGGCTGCGCGTCCAGGGACGCGGAGCCTTCCGCATTTTCTGGGGGATCTGGGGTATCGCGTGGGGCTTTGTGGCAAGAAGCACGTGAGTCCCGATAAGAGTTTTCCATTTGAATATGTACCGGGTATTGAGGGTGGGTGTACGCATCCCGATCCCGAGTTTGGCGTTGAGGGTATTCGCGCGTTTGTAGAGGAGGATCGGGATACGCCTTTTTGTCTTGTGGCGGGTCTTTTTGAGCCGCATGCGCCGTGGACGCTGGGCAATCCCGAGCATTTTGATCTGGATGCGTTGAAGTTGCCTCCATATCTGGCGGATACGGAGGAGACGCGGAGCGATTATGCAAAATACCTGGCGGAGATCGAGGTGCTGGATCAGGAGGTGGGCGAGATTCTGGCGGTGCTGGATGAGACTGGGCAGGCGGATAATACGCTGGTGATTTTTACGTCTGAACAGGGGTCACAGTTTCCCGGGTGCAAGTGGACGAATTGGAATACGGGTGTTCATACGGGTTTTGTCGTACGCTGGCCCGGTAAGGTGAAGCCGGGATATACCGATGCGGTTATTCAGTATGAGGATGTCGCGCCTACGCTGATTGAGGCTGCGGGCGGTGATTCAGGTGCGATTGATTTTGATGGGTCGAGTTTTATGTCTGTGCTTTTGGGCGAGGCAGATGCGCATCGGGCGTTCGCGTATTTTATGCATAATAATATTCCCGAGGGTCCGCCCTATCCGATCCGCGCGGTGACGGATGGTACGTATCACTATATTCGCAATTTGACGCCCGAGGCGATTTATATTGAGAAGCATCTGATGGGGCAGTTCAGATGGCACCAGTACTGGCCGACGTGGGTTTTTGATACGACGTTTAATGAGCATACGCGGTTTCTGGTGGATCGGTATATGCGCCGTCCTCCCGAGCAGTTGTATCGCATGGATGAGGATCCCTGTGAGTTGAATAATCTGGCTGATGATCCCGCACACGCAGAGGCGAAGAAACGCCTGTCTGCCGAACTCGATTGCTGGATGAAACAACAGGGCGATCCCGGCGCCGAGATCGATACAGAAGACCAATGGCAAGCGGCGAAGGAGGGGAGGCACTTTAAGAGGCAACTATGAGTAGCTGAATATTGGTATGCGGGAATTTGGCACTGATGCTGTATATTATTGGGGTGTGGAGCTAACCGGAGTTTCGCGTTGTCGAAATGCAAGATTTTGGAGAGAGGATTGATCATGAGCAGTCAGGATTCGCTTTTTACCGATAGCTGGCTCCCGCCGCAATTGGTCGCTGACTTGCGCCGGTTTAATCCCTGGTGGGAAGGTGATTCCATGCCTCTGCAACCTCAAACGCGCCGCCATCTGGTCGCGCAGATACGTCGTCGTCTGGATGCAGAGATAGCTCCGATTATCGTGGTACGAGGCCCGCGCCAGGTAGGAAAGACGACGGCACAGTTTCAAATTATTGCGGATTTGCTCGACGAAGGCGTGCCTCCCACAAGCATACTGCGGGTCCAGTTTGATGAATTGGCATCGCTGCAAAGGATAGAGGATCCGATTCTCGCCATTTCCCGCTGGTTTGAACGAGAGATAACAGGGGCGCGTTTCAATGCGTTAGCGCGAGATGGGCAGAAGGCATATCTCTTTTTTGATGAGATTCAGAATCTGGATGGCTGGCATGCACAACTGAAGTCCCTTGTAGATCATGCTTCGGTAAAAGTTGTCGTTACTGGTAGTTCGGCACTGAGGATTGAAAGAGGCCGGGATAGTCTGGCAGGACGCATTAACACTATTGAGGCGGGGGTGCTTTCGCTTACCGAAATCGGTGCGTTGCGCGAGTTGGAAACGCCGAAGCCATTCCTGCAGGACAACGGTCTGCGTTTTTTGATGGACAAGAATTTCTGGCGGGAACTGCGTGCCCATGGTGAGGCTAACACGGAATTTCGGAATGAGGCGTTTCGGCATTTTTCAGAGCGCGGAGGCTATCCCATCGTCCACAAACAGAAGGATGTTGAATGGGCAGTGCTTGCAGATCAGTTGAACGAAACCGTGATCCAGCGCGTGATCCAACACGATCTTCGGGTTGGCGACCGCGGGCGAAAGAGAGATCCTCAACTGCTTGAAGAACTTTTTCGCCTGGCTTGTCGCTACGCTGGGCAGACGCCGACGGTTTCAATGCTTGCGGACGAGGCGCGCCTGTCGCTCGGCGCAAATATCGGTAGCCAGCGCGTGACACACTATTTGAGATTTCTCGGCGAGACACTTCTGATTCGATTGATTCCTCCGCTTGAAATACGTCTTAAAAGAAAGCGGGGGAGTTCCAAACTTTGTCTGGTTGATCACGGCTTGCGGGCCAGTTGGCTTCAAGAGCAGATTCCATTGACGTCGGAAGCCCTATCAGAGCGTCCCGAACTCACCCCATTAGCCGGGCATCTCGCCGAGAGTATTTTCGGCGCAACTGCCTCGACGATTCACGGATTGGATATTGCCCATTTTCCCGAACGAGGTATAGACCGTGAAGTGGATTTCGTTTTGACTGTCGGTGCTCAACGCGTGCCGGTAGAAATCAAATATCAACGCAGGATAGATTTCTTGAGGGATACGCTGGGCATTCGGTCATTTTTGGAAAAATCAGTGAACAATGCCGCTTTTGGCCTGCTGATCACACAGGACAATGCCGAAGAAGTTGACGATCCCCGAATTGTTAGCCTGCCCCTGTCAACCTTCATGCTTCTCAGATGACGGGTAAGAAACTGTCTGAATCAGGATGGGCAGGATGAGAGGATGGACAGGATGAAAGGCAGGTGGCACATCCTGAATTTTAGGGCATGTTGTACCTGATGGAGGATGGACGGGATGAGGTGGAAACTGTCTGAATCAGGATAGGCAGGATGAAGGGATGTACAGGATGGGGGTTTGGTGGGATGATCGAGATGGTGTTGTAGGGGACGGCCCCTGTGCCGTCCCGTCTGTCATCGCGGCATGATTCCCTGCTCAACACCCATGCAGGGACATGGCCGAACTGCGATCCAGTCTATTTTTTGAGGAAAAATTCTCTACACTTGACAATGGTATATTTGTTCGTTATAACTTACAATTGATACCTGATTGAATTGCTACTCAAGTTGCAGAGGACCGATATGCAGTGGCATAAAAAGGGGTAATGTGTACAACCGAGCGAAATTCTTCAAAGAGGACTTGTGGTCAAGTCCTCTTTTTAGTTGAAATAACCGAGGGTGGTCAGTTGATATACGATAAATATCGTGTCTCCAAAGGCTATCCATATCGATCTTGCAAATCGTCATCGCGGCATGGTGTTGAGCCGCGATCCAGAAGGTTTTGAACTGCTACGATGCACCAATCAATTGAACAATTTTAACAGAAAACAGCAAGTGAATAATGTCTATTCCAGATCAAAGCCATATTAACCAGGTCCGCGATGCTCTCTGGCAACGTTCAGGTCGTGCGTCTGTCATGATTGGGAGCGGTTTTAGTAGAAATGCCGTGAAACGCCGACCGGATGCACACGATCCTCCATCATGGCAGGAGGTAGCAAAAGCGGTATATGAGAAGCTATATCCAGAAAGCGATAACAGGGAGGCCCTGACTTTAGCAGAAGCGTCCACAACGAGTGGTTTTTTGAGATTGGCCCAGGAGTATGAGGCTGTATTTGGACGGAGTGATCTCCACCAATTCATTAAACAAGTAGTCAGGGACGAGGATTTCGCGCCAGGAGATATACATAAACGGCTGTTGCGTCTCCCCTGGCGCAATGTCTTTACCACCAACTGGGATACTCTCTTGGAGAAGACGCGCTCTTTTGTGGCCGAATACGCCTATAGCGTTGTACGAAATATGGATGAGATCCCGCTGGCTGCTCAACCGCGTATCGTTAAGTTGCACGGTTCCTTCCCTGCGCATTTTCCACTCATTTTTACAGAAGAGGATTACCGTACCTATCCGACGGAATTTGCTCCGTTTGTGAACACGGTCCAACAAGCAATGATGGAAACCGCGTTCTGTCTGATTGGTTTCTCAGGTGATGATCCAAATTTCTTGGAATGGTCCGGATGGGTTCGCGACAATCTGGGTGCATCGGCACCGAAGATATACCTGGCCGGATGGTTGGAATTGTCATCACACCGTCGTCGTATGCTTGAAGATCGCAACGTTGTTCCTATTGATCTTGTTCATCACCCTAAGGCGAGCAAGTGGCCGGAGCATTTGCGTCATCAATACGCAACGGAGTGGATCCTCCACACATTGGAACGAGGACGACCTTATGATGTTTCAGAGTGGCCAAAGCCATCAAGCCGACCACATTCGTCAGTGCCCGAAGAACTGCAATCTGTTGAAGAGGTTGTTTCCAACATTCCCAAAGACGAACCGGAGCCTGGCATAGACAACTCTGGAAATGTGTCTGTGATCCACACGTCCAGCAGTGGCGAGCAGCGGGGAACAGAAAAGATTCTGGTAAAGAAAACTCTTGACATTTGGAAGCACAACAGGAGGCTCTATCCTGGTTGGCTGATAGCTCCGAATGACGTACGATTCCATCTGAGTTGGTACACAGAAGTTTGGGAAAAACATATACTGCGTACACTACTTGGTTTCCCTATGGTAGAACAACTCTACGCCATACACGAATTGGTGTGGCGTCGGGAAATTGCACTGGATCTGATCTTTCCTGACCTTGAAGAATTAGCTCAAAAGACCCTGGATGAGATAAACTGTCAAGATCGAACCATCAATGGTGTTGAAGATACAAGTGTTGATTGGAGTACTATTCGGGAAGCATGGCGTAATGTCGCACTTGCATTAGTGACGGCAGCGCGACTCCGTTTTGATCGAGACGTATTCGATAAACGACTTAGAGCATTAGAACCTTTCCGAAAAGACCATCCTGATATTGACCAGAGAATGCACCATGAAAAATGTCTCTGGGCGATTTATTCGCTTGATTTTGAGGCATTGGAAGAATTGCTCGGAGCCTGGCAGACTGAGGGCTGTGACACCGCTTGGATGATAAGAAAAACCGCTCTGCTTATAGAAACGAATCGAAATGATGATGCGGTTCAACTTCTCAAGCGTGCGCTTTCCACTATTCGCGAGAATCCTGGGGATGATCGCAGTGTGGCTGGCCCTTCGCGTGAGGGGTGGGCGTTATGGCTTACACTGCCATTTGATCGAGAATTTGGAGGGTCAAGTGAAAATCTAATTGATTCACCTCCAGCCTCTCAGAGGTGGCGGGAGTTGGCGCACTTGAAGTGCGACGCTCGTGCGGAAATGCATGCTTACACCGAGGCTATAAAGGGTGGTAGAGAAAATAAAGAAAAACTGTCCTTTGACCTTGGCGTTCCATCAAATCGCGAAATCCTTTTGTCCAACGCTGAACGCAATCAACAAATTGCATCTTACAGAGCGGTTCGTTTAATCGAAGTAGCCGGTTTGGTTCCGGCCAACTGTCAGTCTATCCTGGAACTTGCAGCAAACAACCTATCTGCGTTACATCCAGAATTGGCCGTGCGTCTAATTCTCAGAATTTCCAATTACGACGAAAATCCAACACTCACACATGTTCTTTCACGTACTCGTGTGGCAGTGATGCCAACGGACTTGGCGAGTACGCTTGCACAGACCTGTGTTGGCGTCATTGAGTATGCATTGCCCCGTTTCGTTGGCACTGGCAGACAAGGCATCATTTCTTGGATTGAACGACTGCGTGTTGCTATTGAAGCACTGTCACGCCTCATCCTTCGGTTAGAGCCTGATATGGCTGAGGAAATTTTCGACAAGGCACTTGAATGGTATCGAAATGATAACATAGCCCAAGATATATGGATGCGACAACCTATACGACACATTTTGGAACGATCTTTCGAAGCTTTGCCCGAGAGTTGCCGGACTGACCGTGCCCTTGACTTATTGGGTGCGCCAATTGCCGGATTAGACAACTTCGCGACTGACGAGTCTCGTTACCCGGACCCCGGGTATTTACTATAGCAGGAATTTCCGCCACCTATCCGTACATCGGACAACGAAAACCACTGGCAAGAAACCATCAACTTTCTGGTACGTGGCTTACGGGCTGGCGATGAGACACGTAAAAGAGCGGCCAGAAGAATCGTAGAGGTAGCCTTCTGGGAGCGACTGACGGAATCTGAAACATCACAAGTGGCTGAGGCTCTTTGGAACGGGGATAATACCGGATCGGACGATCTGCCGAGTGGAACCAATCTCCGTGACTGGGTATTTCTCCTTTTGCCAGAACCAAAGCCTGGTATTGCTGAACAGTGTTTTCATCGCAAATGGCTCAACACCAATAGTCTATCGCAAGAGAGCGCACCCAATCTGGATGAAATTCTCATTCAGGTTGGAAATGCCATATCTGGATTGAATGATTACCAGCGTTCGCTAGAACTTTCAGAAGGAGAAGAGAATTATCTTGTAGAAATTATCAAACAATGGTCTGAAACTCCTGTGCCACGTCCAATCCATCCTTTTGGGCGTGAGAGGATAGAAAACACTCGTCAAGCCATCATCGGCTTACAATCAATTCTCTTGGAAATCCGGGTACCAAAATTCATAGCTGAGAAACTCTATCAAAAGGTTAAAGCTAAGGATATATACGAACCCGAAAGACTAACCCTTGGTGAACTTCGGAAGCGACGAAAGGCCAACTATGAAAGGGTTAAGGCTTTGAACGAATCCGACATGCCATGCAAAGAACTTGCCGCGGGTATTATCAAGTCCTGGCCCTACTGCTTTGAGGATATGGCAATGTTGATGAGAATAAGCTTGGTGTCTGAAAACGCTGATTTGGCCTGCAATGCGGCAGGCGGATTGTATTATTGGTTTGAGGCCGCGACTGATTCAAAGCACCAGATTCAACTTCCACCAGATGATCTAATTCGTGAAATTGGCATTATAATCGCTAACCGCAGAAAGAATGTTCTCGGATGGGCCTTACAAGTCGCCAAATTGGTGTTTGAGGAAGGTAATCAAGCGCAAAAGGATACTATATGTGAGTTGGTGTTGCAGGGGCTTGGTTATCTCGTTGAGGAGTTACGGTACGATAGGAGTCCTGATGAAGATGATGACGTGCCGTTTCTGCGTTGGAACTGTTTTCGGCTTGCTCGTGCAATGGCAGAGTGCGGTTTCCGCGACAACCCGATTATTGTCCGCTGGTTTGAGAGCGCCGAGCAAGATCCAATGCCAGAGGTACGATATGCGGCAATCTCTGCGTCCGTGCATCAAAATGAGGATGAGTAGAGCACCGACGACAAAATAGACGTGCACCCTGAGTAGCTTTATGGTTGATATCCAGGACTTTGAAATTCAGGATAGAAAATGAAAAAGACTTCTGACGACTCTACTGGACAACCTCGATACAATCAAATAGCGGAGATATATCGGCTGGTCTATGCACTGTACGGAATACTTAAAAGTCACACTGTAACTTATGGTGTGATTCACCAAATTGTAGAAACTGTCCGTATCAGGATGTGCAGAATCTGCACTGGAGTGGTTCTATCCAGTGATGAAAAGATGGACAGGATGGAGGATTGGGGGTATAATCAGGATGGGAGAGTGATTAGGTCGTAGTGGAAAACAAGAGATTGTAACAATGAACAAAAAAGCCCTCACCGAACAAGACATCCGCACAAAGTACATAACGCCAGCCGTGACTGAGGCTGGGTGGGATATACATACCCAAATTCGGGAAGAGGTTACTTTCACGGATGGACGGATTTACGTGCGGGGTAAATTGCATACGCGGGGTGAGAAGAAGCGTGCTGATTACATTCTCTACTACAAACCGAATATACCCATCGCCATTATTGAGGCAAAGGATAACAAGCATACTGTTGGCGCGGGTATGCAGCAGGCACTTGGCTACGCTGCAACTCTGGACATTCCCTTTGTGTTTAGCAGCAACGGCGATGGTTTTGTTTTTCACGATAAAACCCTGACAAGTGGCAATCTCGAATCTGAGTTGTCTCTCGATTCATTCCCTTCGCCCGAAACTCTATGGGCCAAATACAAAGCGTATAGAGGCATCGCTGAGGAAATTGAACCCATTGTCGCGCAAAATTATTTTACGGATGGAAGCGGGCGTTCTCCTCGCTACTATCAGCAAATAGCAATCAACCGCACTGTTGAGGCAATCGCACAAGGCGATAGGCGGGTGCTTCTGGTGATGGCTACAGGTACGGGCAAAACCTACGCCGCGTTCCAAATTATCCATCGCCTTTGGAAAAGCGGTGCCAAGAAGCGCATTCTGTTTCTCGCAGACCGCACGGCTCTGATTGATCAAACGGTGCGTGACGATTTTCGCCATTTCAAAGAGGCGATGACTGTAGTCAGGCACAAGAATATTGATACGGCCTACAATATTTACCTCGCGCTCTATCAAGGGCTTTCGGACAGCAAATCCGAAGATGCATATAAACAATTTAGCCGTGGGTTCTTTGATCTCGTCATTGTGGATGAATGTCACCGGGGTAGTGCTCGTGAAGACAGCAAGTGGCGCGAAATTCTCGAATACTTCAATGAGGCGTCACACATTGGCCTCACGGCAACGCCCAAAGAGACAAAAGAGTTATCAAGCTCCGAATATTTTGGCGATCCGATTTACACTTACTCACTCAGGCAGGGTATTGACGACGGTTTTCTTGCGCCGTATAAGGTCATTAAAGTTACGCTCGACATTGATGCCGAAGGCTGGCGTCCCCCTAAAGGTTTCAAAGATAAGGACGGGAATATCGTTGAGGATCGCATCTACAATGTGAAGGATTTCGATAAGAATATCATTGTTGAAGGACGCCGCGAACTGGTGGCTGAAAAGATTACCGAGTTTCTTAAGGGTAGCGATCGCTATGCGAAGACCATTGTATTTTGCGTAGATATCGAACACGCCGAAGGTATGCGGCGCGAACTCGTAAATGCCAATGCTGATCTTGTGGCTTCAAATAGCAGATACATCATGCAGATTACGGGAGATAATGAGGAAGGTAAACGCCATCTCGATGCGTTTACCAGTCCGTCTGAACGCTATCCCGTCATTGCTACGACTTCCAAGTTGATGACTACGGGTGTTAATGCACAGACTTGCAAACTGATCGTTCTGGATTCCAATATTGGTTCGATGACTGAGTTCAAGCAGATTATTGGACGCGGTACGCGCATCAACGAGGACTTTGGGAAGCACTACTTCACGATCATGGATTTCCGCAATGTAACGGCTTTGTTTGCCGATCCTGAGTTCGACGGTGATCCTGTTCGTGTCAAAGAGACGTTGCAAAATGAAGATCTTTCCCGAGCAGAGGAAGAGGCTGGCGTAGAACCTGTGATTGATGAACTGACAGGTGAGGTAATTCCTTTTCCACCGCAGGATATTGTCAAAGAGGGTGAACGACAATTCAGACGGAAGGTCATCGTCAATGGTGTAGAGGTCACCATTCTCAATGAGCGCGTTCAGTACATGGGTGAAGACGGCAAAATTATCACTGAGAACTTGCGCGACTATACCCGCCGCAATGTAAAAAAGAACTACGCTACACTCAATGCGTTCCTGAACTCATGGAAGCGAGCCGACAAGAAACGCGCGATTGTCGAAGAGTTGGAAAAACAGGGTGTTATTTTTAATGCGCTGAAGGATGTGGTTGGCCCGTATTTCGATCCGTTCGATTTAATCTGTCATGTTGCGTATGACCAGAAACCGCTGACCCGTAGAGAACGCGCGGACAACGTAAAGAAACGCGATTATTTTGCGAAATATGGTGAACTCGCCCGCAAGGTCGTTCATGCGCTTCTGGACAAATACTCGGACGATGGTTTCGCCGATTTGGAGAATCCCGCTATTATCACCCTTGATCCGATCAAGCGACTCGGTACCGCACCCGAGATCATTCGCGCCTTTGGTGGTAGAGAGGGTTACGCCGCTGCTGTCCGCGAACTTACCGACGCGCTCTATCACGCTGCATAAGGACTAACACTGTATGGCTAATATTTCCGCAATTATTAAAAACGTCCGCAATATTATGCGGAATGAAGATCAGGGAATTTCAGGCGATGCCCAACGCCTTGAACAACTTGGATGGATGCTTTTTCTCAAGATTTTGGACGAAAAAGATCAGGAATTGGAGATCATCCGCGAGAATTATACCTCCGTGATCCCGGAGCCTTTTCAATGGCGCAATTGGGCGGTGGATCCCGAGGGAATCACTGGCGATGAGTTGCTTGCCTTTATTGACGACCCCAATGATGGCCTTTTTGTGACGCTTAAGAATCTCCAGTCTATTACTGCTTCCGAACGCGCCGCGCTCGTGCGCGAAGTTTTCGACGGTTCAAACAATTACATGAAGTCGGGTTATGCCATGCGCCAGGTTATCAACCAGCTCAATGGCTTCGATTTCAACAACTCGGAAGACCGTCAAATCTTTGGCACGATTTACGAAAGCATCCTCATTGAGTTACGGGATGCGGGTAATAAGGGAGAGTTCTATACGCCCCGTGCCATTACCCAACTGATGACACAGCAAACCAACCCGCGCCTTGGCGAAAAGGTGCTTGATCCTGCTGCAGGTACAGGGGGCTTTCTCGCTACAGCCATTGACTATGTGAGAGAACAGGAAGTCAAAACTCTTGAAGATGAAGCAATACTGCAAAAATCCATTACTGGCTGGGAATACAAGCCCGTTGCCTACGTGCTCGGTCTCACCAATTTGATTTTGCACGGTATGGAAGTGCCCGACTGGCATTATACCGATAGCCTCAAGACGGAATACAACAGCATTGGCCCGCGCCAGCAGGTGGATGTTATTTTGGCGAATCCGCCTTTTGGTGCTGGCATTGCAGAAGGCGTAGAGACGAATTTTCCACAGGCTTTTCGCTGCCGAGAATCCGCTGATCTCTTTGTGGTCCTGATGGTTCAACTCCTCAAACCTGGTGGACGTGCGGCTATTGTTTTGCCAGACGGTTGTATTACTGGAGAGGGCTATAAAGCCAGCATCCGAGAGAAACTTCTGACCGACTGCAACCTCCATACCATCGTTCGTCTGCCGCAATCGACCTTCCATCCCGCCACTGTTTCAACCAATCTTCTTTTCTTTGAAAAAGGGATGCCTACAAAGGAAATCTGGTATTACGAACACTGCTTGCCCGAAGGCCAGAAGAGCTATTCAAAAACTAAGCCCATTCAGTTTCACGAGTTTAAGACCATGCTAAAATGGTGGGATAAACGCGAGGAGAATGAAGTTGCCTGGCGTGTGGCAGTTAAGGATTTGAAGGAAGGGTATGATCTGGATGTGAAGAATCCCTATCAGCCGGAGGAGGAGAAACAGTACAGTAGCACCGAACTGATCGATATGCTTCATCAGTCGTTTGCTAAATCAGATGAATTGCTTGCCCAACTTGGAAAGACATTAAAAAGCTGAAGAGATTCTCTACACGCTGTGTAGAAAATTGAGTAATAGAAACGCCTCCTAGCGTCCATCTGCGTTGGGTTGCATGGCGGAAAGGCGTATATATCTTTCACAATACTGCCTGTTCATGGATCAAAATGTACACCTTTGTATCCGACACTTGTTCTGCTCCGCACTTATTTTAACGGGTGATCCTTAATATTCAAGTTGTGAACATGGGCGTAATACAGCATATTTTAGGCAGAATGAGGGTGCTTGTGCGTCTGCCAACGCAATTTGTTGCTCGATTTCTTGGGTGATGGTATTTTTCTGGCTCGATATTTGCTGATCTTATTTCAAAGGAGGGGTTGATGGATCTCATCCGCGAATCATCTTTTGCCCAATACTTGATTGAGCAAGAGATAGAGGAAAACAAGGAACAATGGATTAAGCAAGGCATTGAGCAAGGAAAGAGAAAAAGCGCGCTCGCAGGCATCCTCGACGTGTTGGAGATCCGCTTTGGTCTGAGCGAAGCGCATCCCCTATCTGACCGCATTGCCGATATTGACGACTTGCAACGCCTCAAGCAGTTGCTTCGTGCGGCAATTCAAGCAACCAGTCTCGAAGCATTTGAACGCCTATTAGACGATGCGTGACGCGGCCCAACCTCAGATAACCAACGCATCCGCACCTCAGATTTGCACGAAAAAAACCCGCTCGCCATAGCTTCAGTGCCTGTGCTGAAGTGCTTTTATTCAGTGAGCGGTTTTTCGTGGTGATCAATTCAAATAGCATCCTTTTGTGATTTTGAACTGGCTTGAGAATATGGCAAAAACTATCAAACTCGGTCAACTTATTCGCAAGACGCATGTTAAGTTTTGTGACTTCAAAGGGGATAAGAATCTTGAGGTATTGGGAGTATCGAATATAGAAGGCATCACCAGAACAACGCATAAAAAATCGGCAGACCTCAGCAATTATCTCGTCATAAAATCAAACTCATTTGCATATAATCCCTACCGAATCAATGTCGGCTCAATTGGATTGACTCCTTCTGCGATAACCGGAATTGTCAGTCCCGCGTACATCGTTTTTCAGGCTGATGAGGAAAAGCTCATCCCAGAGGTATTGCTGGATTTTCTGAAGTCTGATGAGGGACTGAGGCAAATCAATCGTCTTGCGCGTGGGACAGTGAGGAAAGCACTGAGGTATGATGATCTTTGTGAAATAGATTTTCCGAACCTGTCTTTTGCAGAACAAGAACAATTGGTTAGGCGAAAGGCAAAACTCAATACAAACCGTGAAATTTTGCTATCAGAAATTTCGCACCAGGAAACCCTTCTCACCAAACTCAAGCAGGCGATCTTGCAAGAGGCGATTCAAGGCAAGCTGACGACGGATTGGAGAAAAGAAAATCCCGCTGTTGAACCTTGCGGCCAGCTTTTGGAGCGTATCCAAAAGGAGAAGCAACGCCTCATCGCCGAGAAGAAGATACGGAGAGAAAAACCACTACCCTCCATCACGCCCGAAGAAATTCCATTTGAAATTCCCGATAGCTGGGACTGGTGTCGATTGGGGGATTTGTGCGAAAAAACTGGATCAGGGAGCACGCCTCGCGGTGGCAAAACTGCCTACGTTTCGTCAGGTATTCCGTTTCTCAGATCTCAGAATATTTACAATGATGGTGTTGTTCTCGATGGTCTCGTTTATATTCCCGAATATACGCATACTCGAATGCGTGGCACTGTCGTGTATCCGCGAGATGTTCTTTTGAACATCACCGGAGGTTCGATAGGCAGAAGTGCCATCGTTCATGATGAATTTGATGAAGCCAACATCAATCAGCATGTTTCAATCATTAGACCAGTTGAGCGAGACATGGGTCAGTTTGTTCACAAAGTATTGATTTCTTCGTATTTTCAAAATATGATTGTAGAAGTGCAAACAGGAGCCGGGCGAGAAGGACTTCCAAAAAACAAGATGGATAGAATTTTGATTCCAACGCCCTCGCTGGATGAGCAAGCTGCAATAATTGAACGAGTCGAAGCACTCATAAATTTATGCCATCAACTTGAGATCGAAATCGCGCACTCTAGCACAAATGCCGAAAACCTCCTCCAGGCAGTTTTGGAAGAAGCGTTTACATCAAATACCGTCTGAATCAGGATAGGCAGGATGGAAGGATGAACAGGATAAGGGATTGGCGGGATAAGCGCAATGAATTGCTTGCCCAACTTGGAGAGGTGCTGATACGATGAACAAGCCAACTACGTTTTATGAAGATATTCGGCAGATTCTACAGAATGCCCGAAAACAAGCCTATTCCGCAGTCAATTATGCCATGGTTGAAGCCTACTGGATGGTCGGCAGGCGAATTGTGGAAGAGGAACAAAGCGGCAAAGCCAGAGCTGAATACGGCAAGAGGCTCATCGAAAATTTATCGAAGATATTAACAGAAGAATTTGGACGAGGATTTTCTTATGCTAATTTGTGGAATTTCCGCCAATTTTATATGACTTATCCCAATGAAGAAATTCTCTACACACTGTGTAGAGAATTAAACTGGAGTCACCTGCGCTTGATCATGCGGGTCAAAAATCCGAAAGCTCGGGAGTATTATTGTAGCGAAGCGAAGGAGCAAGGTTGGAGCGTCCGACAACTTCAACGCAACATTAATACCCTCTATTACGAACGCTTGCTTTCTTCGCAACAGCCAATGGAAGAAACTGTGTCTCCTGCCAATTCCCCCAAAAGCGGGTTGCCGTCATTCATCAAAGACCCTTATGTATTGGAATTTCTGCAACTTCCCGATCAAACTGCTCCGAAAGAAAAGGATTTGGAAACCGCCATTATCAATAACCTCTCTCAGTTTTTGCTCGAAACTGGTAAAGGGTTTTCATTTGTCGGCAGACAATACCGCATCAGTACGGAGACCAATCACTTTTATATTGACCTGGTGTTCTATAATTACTTGCTCAAGTGTTTTGTGCTAATTGATCTCAAAACCGATCAATTGACCCATCAGGACATTGGGCAGATGGATACCTATGTCCGAATGTTTGACGAATTTAAACGCGGCGAGGACGACAACCCCACCGTTGGATTGATTCTCTGCACCTCCAAAGACGAAACTATTGTTAAGTTCTCGGTGCTCAAAGACAATGAACAACTTTTTGCTTCCAAGTATCGCTTGATTCTGCCAAGTGAAGAAGAACTCATTGCGGAAATTGAGCGGGAGAAACTGCTCTTGGAACAGATGGACTAAACCGTACTGAAAGAAGCGTTTATATCAGCATGAGACACATTCCTACATCTCTCTATATTGATACTCAGGTTTTTGTTCGAAATGGTTATCGGTTCGATACACAAGTATTTACCCAGTTGCTCGATACTTTTGTCAAAGGTGGTATCCGTCTGCTGATTCCAGAAATGATGGAGCGAGAGTTGCTTCGCAAATTCGACGAACAAGCTGAGAAAGTGGCCCAGGCTCTGATTAATGCACACAAGACACATCCAATTTCCTCTTTATCACTCGTTGATCTTCCTCCAAAAGACGAATTGAAATCAAAGTGTTATGATGAAATGGTTCGCCAATGGGAGACTTTTAAGGAACATTTTAGGGTAGAGGAACTGCCACTCGTTGAAAGAAATTTAAAAGAGGCGGTTGACTGGTATTTCAGAAAAGAACCGCCATTTTCAAATCCGAAGAAACCCAAAGAATTTCCGGATGCGTTTATCCTCAGTGCTCTGGAGCATTATCACGAGGAATACAAAGCAAATATCGCTGTTGTCAGTGGCGATGGGGATTTCATTAAAGCCTGTGTTCTGCGCCGGTTTATTGTACATTTTTCCAGTCTTGATGACTATATAAAAGCGTTTGAACCTGAACTTACAAGCGAGGATTTGGAACGACCGGTGATTGATCCTACCAGACCAATTACAACCGAAGACCTTACGGAATTGCAGGCTATCCTCGGCCGTGGTAACGAGGTCACATCCATTGAGATTGACCGTGTCTTGAATCTGCTGAGGAGCCGGGGCACTAACTATGACTACTTCTTCGCTCATGCTAAAGATGATATATGGCTCGAACCTTTGAGATCTAATGGCCATTTCGACAATCCTCCGGACGAAACACTAGACGGCGACGATTGGGCACCTTTCTGGCCGCCGCTCAATTATCTCGTTCGCGTTTATGAAACTATGCCTGAGATGGTTCTTGAGATATTAGAGAACCTTCCCGAAACGTCAAATCCGCACATTTTGGAAGGCTTTATGGATGCTGTCCTGAAGGCCGATTCAGTTGAAGGGGTCAATAGACTCTCTTCCAGGATTTTATCTTTTGTGGAACTGCCCCAATGAGATATAGCAAGATTATTGAACTACTCAAGAAACCTTTTCTATTTGACAAGGAGTTGGCAGATTTCACGCCTTCGCTTTTAATAAAATTAATTGGTTTTCTTCCAGACCCAAAGGCTGAGGAAAAGTATGCAAGTCGATTGGAGAACCCAAAGGACTGGACAACAGAGCTTAAACCGTCGCCTCTTTTTGATCAATGGGAATACGAGCAGATTCTTGAAGATGGCATACGTCCTCTATGCGAGAAAGAGCCATATCAAATAGCTCGCATTCTTATTGATGCTACGGCAAGCATGATTCGCCTGGGCAAGCATCAAGAAGACCTCGATAAAGAAGGAGATGCAGATTACTCGGAAATCTGGTGTCAGCGGCTCAATGAAGTAGATGAACTTGGTTATAGCGAGTCCAAAGGAATACTTGTTCATACTTTGACTTTTGCCTGCGAGAAGGTATTCGAAAAAGCACCAGGATCTGTTGATGTCCTTGACGAAGCACTGAGAAATCAACGGTGGAGAATATTTAAGCGGTTACGCCAACACCTGTATGCACTAAACCCAAATGAACAGACCTTACCCTGGATTCGCGAATTCATTCTTCAATACAAAGACTATGACAAATGGGAGTATGACTATGAATTTCAACAAATGATCCGCACGGCTTGCGATCACTTTGGAGCAAGCCTGCTCGATGATGAAGAACAAACGACAATATTTGACGCTATTCTAAGCGGACCTTCGAAAGAAGATTTTCGAGAATGGATGGGAGAGCGATTCACTGAGGAAGAATTCCAGCAATGGCAACATAACTTTCACAGAATGCAACTTCACCCGTTTGCTCCTTTACTGACTGGAGAATATCAAAGCCGCTTCCTAGAACTGGAAGATGCTGAAGAAAAGCCCCTTTCCGATGAAGACTATTCACCAGTTAGTAAGACAGAAAGCAGAATGATATCCAATCGCAGCCCAAGTTCGCCCAAAGAACTGGCGGAGCTTGGCGATGAGGAACTACTCACGTATATCAACGCTTGGCAAGAAGAACATCGCGACGAGAACGACTGGTCTGTTAAAATCACCATTGAAGCATTGGCGGATGCATTTCGAACGGTGTTTAAAGATACGATTATCTCCGACGAGAAACGATTGACATTCTGGCTGAAGGAGAACCGTGATCGGATAGAGAGACCCGTTTACGCCAGAGCAATTGTTCGAGCCATACAGGAGTATGTAAAAGAGCAACATTACGAGCGGCTCGATCTATGGTTTGAATTCTGTGAGTGGGTGCTATCACATCCCGACACAGAAAGGAATCAAAGAGAGGGAGGCGATGAATATCGGGAGCAGCCAGATTGGGGAAGTTCACGGCGAGCGGTGGGGGATTTCGTTGGTGAGTGTCTGAAAGAGGACATGAACGTCCCATTCACCGCAAGGGAATCTCTGGCAAGTATTCTCAGACTGCTATGCACACAATTTGACAGACAATTAGATCTCGATGAGCCGACCTTACTGAACCGTAACGATCAAATTACAGAGGCGATCAACAATACTCGTAGCCGCGCTCTGGCCGACCTTGTGAAGTTTAGTTCCTGGGTACGCAGGCTCGATGATACGGATAATGTTCCAGAAGTCACAACAATACTTGAAGAGCGTTTTAAGGGTGATGCAGAGTACCCCCTTACAATGCCAGAATACGCGCTATTGGGTATGTATTACGGTCAACTTTGGAATCTGAATCAAACATGGGTAGTTGAACACAAAGCGGTCTTTTTTCCTCAAGATAATCTATCCGTATGTACAGCGACATTTGGAGGTTTCTTGCACTTCACTCGGCCATTCAAGCCGATTTTTGAAATTTTAAGAGATGATTTTGTATTCGCACTTGACCACTTGGGCGAATTGAATGAAATAGCGCATTCAGGTCCGAATCTGATCGATAAACTGGGCCAACATCTTTTTACCTATTATCTGTGGGAAGTTTATCCACTCAACGGCGAAGATAGCCTGCTGGAAAAATTCTACGAGAAGACCACAGAGGATAGGCAACGGTGGGCACTCTTATTCAATCATGTCGGGCGTTCTCTGAGAAATAGCGGAAAGCATATAGAGGAAAACTTGAGAGACCGTATATTCGCTTTCTTTGACTGGCGGCTTGAACAGAAGGAATCAGAAGAACTGCAAAAGATCGCTTTCTGGCTGGAAGCAGAATGTCTTGACCCGGATTGGCGATTAGATGCTTACGCTAAAATTCTTGATGTAAGTCAGCCGGATAACCGGAGTATTTTTTTCGGGTTGGACATGCTGAACGGAATGCTCGAAAGTCACACTGTCAAAGTCGTTGAATGCTTCGCAAAAATTACTGATGTGATTGATCAGGGTGCCAGAATTTATATTGATCCAGACAAAGCGAAGCCCATTCTGAAAGCAGGATTGGAAAACGAGGATGAGAGTGTGCGTGAGAATACGGAGCGTGCGCGAGAAACCCTTTTGAATGCTGGGCGCTACAGTTTTTTAGATATTTAGTGGAATACGAATCAGCCATGAACAAAACAACACAACCGTTGCTCTTGTCTCTGAAACCTTATTATGCAGACTTGATTTTTGCAGGTCGCAAAAAAGCCGAGTTGCGAAGGCGTATAGCTTCCGGTATAGAGGGCCGTGATATATTTATTTATGTGTCAAGCCCTGTCATGCAACTTCGCGGTGGCTTCCGCGTGGGACATGTGTGGCAGGGTTCGCCCGAGGAAGTTTGGAACGAGGTATCTGAAATCGCTGGTGTCGATAAGCAAGGTTTTGACGCCTATTATGAAGGGCGTGAAATTGCTTATGCTCTGCAAGTCACGGACGTTTGGGAATATGAAAACCCGACTGATCTGAATAGGTTGAGGAAGCTATTCCCAAATTTCTCAGTTCCTCAGTCATGGCGGTATGTTAAGCCTGAAGAATATCGATCTTTCCAGAAAATGAGACGCCTAATAAGGGAAGAGGTGTTCAATGGTTGACTTAACTGCTCGTGAAAACGAAAGTCTGCGCGTTCAGAAAGTTGGGCAAGTTTATCGCAACAAAGGCTATGATGTGTTGATCGAACCTCAGGGCGATCAATTACCTGATTTTTTGCAGACATTTCGGCCAGATTTGATTGCACATAAAGGCGATGAGCATATTGTGGTCGAAGTGACTACTCCCAACGCTGAAGCAGTTGGGCTTCTTGATGGTTACCCGATAAAATCATTCGGGCACATGCATTCCACCTGACGTTGTAGCCCCAACGTCAATATGTTTATGGCAGCGTTGTGGTCTCTGTCGAGAGACACCCCACACGCACATTCATGCCATCGTTGGGAGAGTGGTTTTTTCTCTACAATACCACATCCTGAGCATGTCTGACTTGTGTATTTGGGGGTGACGGGTTTGAATCCAATACCAGCTTCTTCCGCTTTGTATTGGAGGCAATGCCGAAACATTGACCATGCTGCATCGCTTATGGATTTAGACAACCGACGGTTCTGTTGCATGTCTTGAACATCGAGTTTCTCTGCCGCAATGAATCCGTGGCGATTGACCATTTTTCTTGCTTCTTGATGCACAAAATTATGTCGTTTATTGCGGATACGCTCGTGCACTCTGGCAACAGTCTTACGACACTTTTCTCTTTGTGGCGATTTGGTTTTCTTAACTTTGTCCCACTTGCGCTGGGCTTTCGCAAGTGCTTTTTCCTCTTTTCTGAAAAAGCGAGGATTGGCGATATGTTCGCCGTCACTGGTCACAGCAAAGGAATTGAGACCCACGTCAATGCCTATCGCAGAACCAGCGTCCGTTTTATCAGGCGCGTCGCCCATATCACAAGAGATGGAGACAAACCATTTGCCTGTCGCCGTGCGTGTGATTGTGCAAGATTTGGGCGTTCCAGCAAGGGGCCTGTGCTGGACAATCCGAAGACAGCCTATTTTGCCCAATCGCAAGCCCTTCTCGTCCAATCGGCATCCGTTGGAAAACTGCGGATACGTGATAGAATCATAGCGATTTTGACCTTTGTATCTGGGAAAGCCTGCTTTCTCACCGGTCTTTGCTTTCTCTTTGAGACGGCGGAAGAACGCTTTGAATGCCAAATCAACACGTACCGCGACTTGTTGTAGAACTTGACTATAGACCTGGACAAATCCATTGTGTTGGTGTTTCAGCAACGGCAACATTTTTTGCTGGTCATAGCAGGACAACGACGCCTTGCTATTCTTATAGGCTTGTACCCGGGATGCCACAAGTTGGTTGTATAGCAAGCGACATTCTTCAATATGCACCAGCAAGATTTTCTCTTGCTTTTTGGTCGGGCGCAGACGATATTTGAATGACTTAAACATATATAAAATATACATTTATATGGATTTTTGTCAAGCGAAAGTAGCCCGTCTTTGGCGACAAGGCAATGTCCATATACGCTAAAGCTACAAAAGGAAGCCCTTCGCCATGCGACCCAACGCTGAAGCTGTTGGGCTTTACGGGCTATTAGGTAAGAGTGCGTGGACAGGTTTCTGATTTTCCTCAAGTGAATGAATTGGCAAAAGTTGTCAGAAATGAGGCTGACTGGAAATTTGAGTTGTTTTTATTAGGACCAGAAAATTCATTTTTTGTGAATGGAGCTACGCTATTTACTGTCGAAGAAATTCGTTCAAAAATTAAGGAATTGGCTTTCTTTGTGGAGAATGGGCATTTAGAGGCTGCATTTCTTATGGGGTGGTCTTTGGTGGAAGCGACTTTGAGGGTCCTGGCGGTGAAAGAGGGAATAGAGGGTGAAACTGCAACGCCCGATTATCTGCTTAAGCAAATGGCTTTTGAAGGGCTCATTGCGCGAGAAACATATTATGCTCTCAAATATATACAGCAAACGCGAAATGCGATTGCTCATGGTTTTAAGTCGTCACAACTCACTGTTGAGACCGTGCAGGAATTGATTGGTTTGATTGATGGGGAGTTGTTACAGGAATTGGATAATGTGACAGAGGAATAGTACACGTCGAATTGCTTTATCGTAAAGATCTCGCCTGATTTTTGCGAGGTCTTTTTTTCCATAGGCAACAACATCAGGATGGGGTTTGGCAGTTTTGGTGGTGTGTGTTGGGGGCATCCTGCTCATCCATTCATCCTGCCGTATGGTTTTAGCAGTTTTGGCGGGATGTGGAGGGGGCATCCTGCCCATCCTAAAATCCTGAAAATCCTGATTCAGACATTAGTGTGATGTGGCAGGGGGCATCCTGCTCATCCTAAAATCCTGCCCATCCTGATTCAGACAAAAGGAGGAATCGCAGTGTCCCGACAACCCAATATAGTAGTTATTATTACAGATCAACAGCGCACGGATACGATGGCGTGTTATGGCAATGGGTGGATTCAGTCGCCGCATCACGACGCGCTGGCTGAGCGCAGTTTTGTTTTTGAGAATGCCTATGTGACGCAGGCGGTTTGTACGCCGGCGCGGGGGTCGCTGATTACCGGGCTTTATCCGCATTCACATGGATGTGTGGTCAATGGGATTCCGCTGAGGAAGGAGACGTTGTCCATCGCGGAGATGATGCCCGATACGTACCGCAAGGGGTATGTGGGTAAGTGGCATTTGGGAGATGATGGCAACTGTCAGCACGGTTTTGACGAGTGGTGCAGTATTGCGGATGGGTGTGGGTACCACCAGTGGGTGCTGGATCAGGGTTTTGTGCCGGATGTGCCCAATAGATTTACGCCCCAACAACGCGCAGAGATGCCGGCATCCGCACAGATTGGCGCTTATGTGGGCGCGGAGTCCGAGCGGTTTATTCGCGAGCATACGGGGCGTCCATGGCTGCTCGTTGCCAGTACGTTTGAGCCGCATCCGCCTTATCGGGGACCTTATGACGGGTTGTACGATCCCGAGGAGATTCCGGTGGGACCGACGTTTTTGAAGCATCCGGAAGGGCATTCGCTGTTTAATCGCGTGCGTTCGGATTTTTATCGCAATACGACGGATGCGCGGGTTGTGGCAGAAGATATGACGCGGGATGAGAATTGGCGGAAGTTGCGGGCGCAGTATTTGGGCAATGTGAAAATTGTGGATGATGCCATTGGTCAGATGGTGCAGGCGCTGGATGAGACGGGTCAGATGGAGAATACGATTTTTGTGTTTACGAGTGATCACGGCGAGATGGCGGGCGATCACCGCATGTGGGAGAAGCGGGCGTTTTACGAGGAGTCGGCGCGCGTTCCGTTTTTGATGCATGTGCCGTGGTTGAGTACAGAACAGACGCGGGTGGATGGGGTGTTTGGTCACGCGGATCTGGTTCCGACGCTTTTGGATCTGGCGGGTCTGCCGATTCCGGACCAGTGTCAGGGTGAGAGTGTGGCAGGTGCGTTGACGGGTGAGCGCGATTTGAAGGCGCACATGGCGTTTATGGAGTGGAATGGGATTGGCGACCGCAATTTGGGGAATCCCGATATCAATTTGGTGGCGACGCTGCCGTGGCGTTGTGTTGTGACGGGTGACCGGTGGAAGTTGAATTTGTGTGCGGGCGATCAGTGCGAGTTGTTCGATTTGAATACCGATCCTTTTGAGGAGAATAATTTGTTCGATGCGCCCGAGCACCGGGATCGCGTTCGCAATATGGCGGCGGCGATTCGCTTGTGGCAGCACGAGACGGGTGATACGGCACCTTTGCCGAGTATTTGAGGAGAATAAAAATGGGTTTTTCGTATTGTTTGAATACGAGCACGATTCGCAATGAGGGTGTTTCTGTGGTTGATGCCATCGATATTGCGGCAGATGCGGGGTATGAGGGGATTGAGCCGTGGGTGGCGGAAATTGACGAGTGGGTTGCGGGGGGTGGGTCGCTGTCTGATATACGCGATAGAGCAGCGGATCGGGGGATTCAGATTGTCAATTTGATCGCGTTTTTTGAGTGGTCAGTGCCAGAGGATGAGGAGCGGGCAAAGGGGCTTGAAGAGGCGCGTCGCTATTTTGAGATGGCCGATGCGATCAATTGTACGTATGTCGCGGCTCCGCCTTTTGGGATTCGAGACCGGGATGTGGATTTGTTTTCTGTGGCGCGTCGCTATGGGGAATTGGTCGATGAGGTTGCCGGGTTTCGGGCGAAGCCTTTGCTGGAGTTCTGGGGTATTGCGCAGACTCTGGGCACGCTGGGCGAGGCTTTGTTGGTGGCGGCTGAATGCGGGCGGCCAGATACCGTGCTGCTGGCGGATGTGTATCATATGTATAAAGGGAGCGGACATTTTCACGGGCTGGAACATCTGGCTCCGGGCAAGTTGGGGTTGGTGCATGTGAATGATTATCCGGCTTCGCCCGGGAGGGATACCGTAACAGATGCGGATCGGATTTATCCGGGAGATGGATTGGCGCCGTGGTCAGAGATTGTGGCGGGGTTTGAGAATGTGGGGTATGAGGGGATGTTGTCTCTGGAGTTGTTTAATCCGAGTTATTGGGCAAAGGGTTCTGTTGCGGTCGCAGAAGAGGGGCTGGCAAAGCTCAAGGCGTGTGTGGAATGAGTTCCAAAACTGTTTTTGGCAATGCGCTGCCCGCGCGCGTGCCGTTTTATTACGGTTGGGTGGTTCTGATTTTTGCAGCGGTTGCGATGGTGGCGACGCTGCCGGGCAGGAGTGTTGGTATTGGTTTGATCACAGAGCCTTTGATCGCGGATCTGGGTATTTCCCGGCTCGATTTTGCCGAGAAGAATTTTTGGGCGACTATTTTGGGAGCGTTGTTCAATTTGGTCTGCGGTTTGGCGATTGATCGCTTTGGGGTTCGCGTTGTTGTGACAGGGGTGCTATTTGTTCTGAGTGCGGTGGTTCTGGGTTTTAGCCAGGTGGCAAGTGGTGGTATTGTTTTGCTTTTTTTGCTGATTTTGATGCGGGGTGTGGGGCAGAGCGCGTTGTCTGTGGTTAGTTTGACGATGGTTGGCAAGTGGTTTGTGCGGCGGTTGAGTGTTGCGATGGGTATTTTTGCCGTGCTTATGAGTCTGGGTTTTGCGGTTGCTATTGTTGTTGCTGGCGATGTTGTGCTCAATCAGGGTTGGCGGGTTATGTGGTCGGGGTTGGGGTGGATTCTGATGGTTCTATCTGGTTTGTGTCTGCTATTTGTTCGTCGAGATCCGGAGGCGGTTGGGCTGGATACCGAGGTTGTGAAAGATGATGAGGCGCAGGAGCCGGTGATTGGATTTACGCTTGTACAGGCGTTGATGACACCGGCTTTTTATGTGTTTGCGATTGGGAGTGCGCTCTACAATCTGGTTATTGCGGGTGTGATGCTGTTCAATCAGTCTATATTGGGAGAGTTGGGATTTGATGAGACGGTGTTTCAATATGCGATGGCGGTGTTTATGGCGACGGGTTTGTTGGGGAATTTTACAGCGGGTTGGGCGGCGCGCCGATGGTCTTTGGGCAGGCTGATGACGGTTGCGATGCTGGCGGTTGGTGTTTATTTGCTCGCGTTTCCGCAGCTTAAAACGCCGGGGCAAGCGCTGACACATGCGGGGTTGCTCGGTTTTTCCGGGGGTGTGGTTTCGGTGATTTTTTTTACGGCGTGGGCAGATATTTTTGGCCGTCTTCATTTGGGTAAGATTCAGGGTGCGGCGCAGGTGTTTGCGGTTTTGGCTTCTGCCACAGGTCCGTGGTTTATTGAGTCTGTTTTTAGTTCTGCGGGGAGTTATACGCCCGCGTTTTACGCGCTGGCGCCAGCGGTGTTGCTGGTTGCCGTTTTTGCATGGCTTGTGAATATCCCCAGGCCAGAAGATGCTGGTATTTAGAGGTGTGCGTATGAAATGGATCGTTATTTTTGCTCTTAGCCTGTCCAGTGCGGCGATGGCACAGGATGTGCCCTGGCGTTATGATTTTGAGGAGATGGGTGAGACCTACCGGGCAGATGCGGGCAGCGAGGTTGCGCTTTCGACGAGGCGTTATAAAGGGGGGGCGCAATCCCTGAAGTGGTCATGGGAGAATCATGGGCGGCTTTTGTTTACGGATCAGACGCCGGGACGCAATAAGGGGTTGAATGGTTTTCGGGCGTGGGTGTACAACGAGGTGGCACTTGATGAGGTGCTGACGTTTGGGTTTGGGACGGAATCTGAACTGGCGGCAAATAATCCGCGTTATCTGTTTGAGTTTGGCTTGAATTTTACGGGCTGGCGGGCGATGTGGATCCATTTGCGGGAGGATGCGCGGAACAGGTCTTATGAGGGGGCGAGAAGTGGGCGTGTGACGGCGTTTGAAGTCCGTGCGTCGAATAGTGGGGCTGTGTATCTGGATCTGGTGGAGTTGGTGGAGAGGATTCATCCCAGGCGGTCTCCAGATGCGCAGGTTCCATTTGTCAATGCGAATAGAGCAGATAGGAGCCGCGAATACCGGTGGCGTCTGAATACTTTGCCGGGGACTCTTCCTCCAAAGATGACGGATGAAGAACGCGAGGCTTTTGAGACGATTGCCCGACGATATGAAGCATGGGTACTCGGCGATGATGTGAAGGATGACCAGCGGGAGCCTGTGAGGATTCGGCTCAATGAGCTTAAAAATTATATAAGGCGCGGGTATCGCAGTCTGGCGGATTATGAGATTCGGCGCGAGGATGACCGCATTTTGGGGAAGCCCCTGTTTGCCGAGTTGTCGCCCTATACGCCCCTTTTTCAGAGTGTTTTTCAGGGGGTTTTGTTGCGTCTGGTGCTGGATTATCGGTTGAATGGTAATGAGGAGGCGAAAGATCGGGTAATAGATGTTTTCGATTATTTGCACGATCAGGGTTGGGCAGATGGCAGTGGTATTGGCGCGATGCATCACGAGTTTTTGCGGGTTGCAGGCTATGCCCATGCGGTGTATTTGATGCGGGATGTTTTGCAGAGCAGAGGGATGTTGGAACGAGAATTGGCGACGCTGAAATGGTTCAGTATGTTTGGCGAGTTGTACGAGGATCCGCAGGTGCCGGGCGCGAATGCGGATTTTATACGTTCGGTGGCGATGTATCGGTTGTTGTGCATTTTGATGATGGAGGATACGCCTGAGAAGGTGGCGAATATGCGTCGCTATATTGTATGGCTCAATAATGCACTGGATATTGCGCCGGGATGGTTGGATACGATTAAGCCGGATTTTGTGGGTTTTCACCATCGGGGTATTTACGCGAGTGGGTATGCGCCAAATGCGTTCCATGTGGCTTCTATTCTGGTGTATTTGTTGCACGATACGCCTTTTGCAGTTGCAGATGATAAGCGCGACAATTTGAAGCAGGCGCTGTTGACGTCCAGGATTATGGCGAATACGTATGATATTTCAATGGCTGTTAATGGTCGTTTTCCGCGGAATACTGCGGTGGCTACCAAACTGTTGCCGGCTTATATGTATGTGGCTTTGAGTTATGCTCCGGTGGATGTGGAATTATCGGGTGCGTTTATGCAGCTTTGGAAGCCGAAGTCGCAGTTGCTGATAGAAGATTTGTTTGAGCGGGTATCGGTGCGGCTGATGTATTTGCATACGCCGGGTGCGATGCAGATGATGGCGAATTTTGCAGGTGCGGGACACGTATCTGCCGATCCGCCGTCTGGGCACTGGACGCTGCCTTATGGCGCGCTGTCCATTCATCGGCGTGGAGACTGGATGGTGAGTATGAAGGGGTGGGGTAAATATGTGTGGGATTACGAGTCGTCGGGGAGGAATAATCCGCTCGGTCGTTATTTGAGCTATGGTTCGATGCTGGTTTACGCGAGTGGTGATCCGGTTGGCCGGGAGGCGAGCGGGATTGTGCGGGATGGGTGGGATTGGAGTATGTGGCCCGGTACGACGGTGATTCGTCTGAGTCATGAGCAGCTCAAACACGAGGGGCGCGATCGCAATTTTTCGGATGAGACTTTTGTGGGTGGGGTGAATATAGAAGAGCAAAATGGTGTGTTTGCATTGAAGTTGCACGATACGAGGTTCAATACGAGTTTTCGAGCGGTTAAGACGGTGTTCTGTTTTGATGATGTGCTGGTCTGTCTGGGGTCGGGTATTGAGAATGATGATGGTGGGCATATAACGGTGACGCCGCTGTTTCAGGCGGCTATCTCTGAGGATCGTCCTACAGGGGTGAATGGGGAGGGTGTGCGTGCGATTCCTTATGCGTTTTCGGGGATGACGGGGCAGAGGGCATGGCTAATGGATTCTCGTGGCAATGGGTATGTGGTTCCAGATGGGGGCGCGTTGCGCGTGCAGCGTGGGGTGCAGGTTTCTAAAAATTATGGCAGGGATAGCGGTGGTACAGGAGCTTTTGAATTGGCGTATCTGGATCATGGTAGCGCGCCCCAGGGTGCGTCCTATCACTATGCGGTGCTGGTTCAGAGGTCGCCGGATAGAGTAAGTGCGTTTGCAAGTGCGCCCGAGTACGATGTGTGGCAGCGAGATGGTCAGGCACATATTGTGCATCATCGTGGGATGAGGATGACAGGCTACGCGCTATTTGATACGGATGCGAGGCCAGTGGATGGTCCGGTTGAGGCTGTGTCTTTGCCGAGTTTGGTGATGGTTCAAGAGGAGGGGAATGGTTTGTTGGTTTCGGTGGCTGATCCGGATTTTGGGTGGAACTGGGAAATTCAGGATCCTCACCGTCAGGATGGTTCGTTGGTTGTCAATCAGGCGAGTGAGCCTCGGAAGGTAGAGGTGACTGTGCGAGGGATATGGCGTCTGGATGGTATGTATGATTTGGCGGACGCAAGGGTCCAGTCGGATCAGACGGTTGTGGCGTTTATGTGTCAGGATGGCAAGAGCGTGGAAGTGAAGTTGGTGAGGGTGGATTAGGTGTTTGAAGATAAAAAATTAGTGGCAAGGCTCTTGACTCAAATGGGGATATGGGATAAATTGGATCGCGGTCCCGTATTACAACCTACGGGACAGGCTTTAAGCATGCCGCGATGACAAAGGTCCAGGAGCCTGCCCCGTAGTGCTTGCCGTATAGAATCATTACGGCACATGCTTATACGGGGTCACGCCCCTGCTTAAGGCGTGCAGGGGCAGGCTCTGCATGTCTTAAGTAGGCGTCCAGAATAGGGGTTGTTTTTAACTTTTTGTGTGTTTTTATTTTTTGGAGGACTGGATGATTTTTGAGGACGATGTGATCCTCGATGATGAGGAGAAAGAGGAAGATAGCGCGTCGCGAAACGGTATTTTGAACAAGGGGTTGATAGATGCGCGTACGATTTTGATCTCCGATCCCGTGGATCACAAGTTGACGGCTAAGGTGACGGCTCAGTTGCTGTTTTTGGATCATCAAGATTCGGAAGAAACGATTAAAATTTTTATTAATTCGCCCGGCGGCAGTGTGTACGATGGGTTTGCGATTTACGATATGATCCGGTTTATCCGTCCCAGAGTAAAGATTATCAGCGCGGGTCTGTCAGCCAGTGCAGCGACGGTGATTATGATGGCGGCAGATAAGGCAGACCGGCTGGCTTTGCCAAATTCTCGCCTTATGATTCATCAGCCTTCGATGCGGTTTCAAGGGGTGGCTGAAGATGTGCGGCGCACGGCTGAGGAGGTTGTGAAGATTAAGAAGAAGATTAACGAGATGTATGCCGATGAGACCGGTCAGCCACTTGAAAAGATTGAGGAAGATACGGATCGAGATTATTGGATGAGTCCCGATGAGGCTGTGGAATACGGGTTGATCAGTCGGGTTGTGAATGGGTTTGATGAGATAGACGTTTGAGGGGCTGGGGACTGGGGCTGGGGACTGGTTGGGCTGTGCGTGCAGGATGGCACGAGGCCTGTCCCCTACGGTGATATTGTGAATCCGATTTGTAGGGGCGACCCCCTGTGGTCGCCCGCTATTTTAAAAAGTCTCCTGATTGAGGGGGCTTTTCTTTTTTGAGAATTGATGAATGGATATACTTAAAAACAAAAGTATTACCCCGCATTGGATGATGCGTCTTTTGGGCGCGCGGATGGCAACGATTTTAATTTCATCTGATGGTCTGATTTTGGAGAGGGCCGGGGGTGAACGCTTTGCCGTGTGTACTGAAGATCTGACGCGAGAGAATGTATTGCGTCGTGGGCGGCTGTTTTTTGAGCTGGTGTTGCCGACGGATCGCGGAGCGCAGCGGTTGAAGGGGCTGCGCAAAGCAGAGGTGGATGGGTTTTTCGACTGGTTGCAGGATTATTGGTATTGGTTGGAGGAGGCTCAAAAGTTTGCGTCGGAGGTGCGGCGGTGTGCCGGGGATATTAATAGATTGTTGGATGAGGGTTATTTGCGCAGTTCTCGCTGGTTGAAGATCAGGGCGATGGCGCGGGATATGCTCGATCAATTTCGCAAGGTGCCGGCGATCGGCAGTTTGGATCGCGATGCTGATTTTACGCTGGTGCAGCAGATGGCGCACTGGGACGATCAAGAGGTGGAAGATTTTCGTGCACAATATGTGAGTCGTCTCAAAGAAGCGTTTTCGACCTTTTTTGATGGGGTGGAGAATAATCCGCTGACCGATAGCCAGCGCGATGCCTGTGTGATAGATGAAGATAATAATCTGGTGCTGGCGGGCGCGGGTACTGGCAAGACGAGTGCGATGGTGGGGCGCGCGGGTTTTCTGGTTAAGAGCGGGCAGGCTCGGCCCGATGAGATTCTCATGTTGGCTTTTGCGAATAAGGCGGCACGAGAGATGCAGGAGCGTCTGGATGCGCGCGTGAATGAAAAAGGTGTTGTTGCGAGTACGTTCCACAAGTTGGGTAAGGATATTATTGCTTCGGTCGAAAAGGTGCAGCCTTCGATTTCGCCTCTGGCAACAGATGGCGCGTTGTTGGAGAAGCATTTGGATCAGTGGTTTGAGGCGTTGCTTGAGATCCCGAGCTATAGACAATGGGTTCTGGATTATCTGAGTTATTACAGGTATCAAGCGGTCAATCCCTTTGATTTTAAAACCCAGGGCGAGTACTTTGAATATATTTCTGCAAATGAGATTCGCACGCTGCAGGGGGAGATGGTAAAGGGGTTGGGTGAGTTGTGGATCGCCAATCATTTGTTTAAGCTGGGTGTGGTGTATAAATACGAGGCGGATTATGAGCATGAGACGAGGGGGCAGGATTATCGGCAATATCAGCCCGATTTTTATCTTCCGGATTACGGTATTTATCTGGAGCACTGGGGTATAGACCGCGATGGGAATACCGCGCCTTATGTAGAGAAGAAGAAGTATCACGCGGGGATGGATTGGAAGCGCGGGATTCACGAGAAGTACGAGACGCGCTTGATTGAGACTTTTCACTACGAATATACCGAAGGTCGCTTGCTGACGGGCCTGGATAAAAAATTAACAAAGGCTGGGGTGCAATTTAATCCGCGTTCGCCGGATGAGATGCTGGATACGCTGAGAGAGTTTGGTGCGGTTCGCGATTTGACACCATTGCTCGCAGATTTGCTGAGGCGGTTTAAGAGCCATTTGCCCCGGCCAGATCAACCGTGGACAGAAATTGTCCAAGGTGGTCATCTGAGTTCGGTTCAGCAGCAGGCTCTGAAAATTGTGGTGCCGATCTATGAGAGGTACGAAACATTTTTGAAAGAGAACGAGCACATCGATTTTGACGATATGATTGGCAAGGCAATCGCGTATGTGCAATGTGGTCGCTTTGTTTCGCCCTGGCGATTTATTCTGGTGGATGAGTTTCAGGATATTTCCGAGCCGCGGGCGCGGTTGGTTAAGGTGCTGAGAGAATCTGTTGATGCGTGTTCTCTGTTTTGCGTGGGGGATGATTGGCAGTCGATTTATCGCTTTACGGGTAGCGATATTCGGTTTACTACGGATTTTGAGGCGAGATTTGGGGCGACTAAAATTACGGTTTTGGATAAGACGTTTCGGTTTAATAATAGTATTTGTGATGTTGCCTCCCGGTTTGTGCTTGAGAATCCGGCGCAGGTTAAGAAGTCGTTGACTACGTACGCGATGGTAGATCATCCTGCGGTTTCTTTGTTGCGTGAGAAGAAGCGTCGCGGTTCAGAGGCGGATTTTGATGATCGGCTGGATAGTGTGCTGGCGCATGTCGCCGAGCGGGCAGAAGAAGGGAGTTCGGTTTATTTGTTGGGCAGGTTTCGTTTTAACTTGCCCAATGACACGCAGATGATGATGTTGAGGAAGCGGTTTTCCACTTTGTCTATTGCGTGCAATACGGTTCACGGCGCGAAGGGTTTGGAAGCGGATTATGTGGTGGTGTTGGGACTTGAACGTGGTCAATACGGTTTTCCTTCGCAGAAGACTTCTCATTCTTTGCTGGAAGCGTTATTGCCTGCGTTAGATCCTTTTCTATATTCGGAGGAGCGCCGTTTGTTTTATGTCGCGCTGACCCGTGCGAAACAGCGTGTGTATTTGATTGGCGATATGACGAATGCTTCTGAGTTTTTGGTCGAGTTGTTGAAGAATAAATATCCGTTGGCGCTGGACGATTTTGAGACCAGTTTGACGCAGGCGTCTTTTCAGCGTATTCGCTGTGTGAAGTGCAAGACGGGCACGCTTGTTGCCGTGCAGGGTAAGTCGTTTTACGGGTGTAGCAATTATCCGCTGTGCAATCATACTGAGAGCGGATGCCAAGCGTGTGGCAATCCGATGCAGCGCACTGGTCGCTTCAAATTATGCCTCAATCCCGATTGTGATTCATGGTTGCCTGTTTGCCCAAAATGTGGCGCGGATATGGTTCAGCGCAAGGGGCGCTATGGGGCTTTCTGGGGGTGTAAGAATTTTCGCGGGAATGATGATATTTCTTGCCGGCATACGGAGAATGATATTTCTTTTTCTTCGTGAAAGGAGAGGGCGCGATGGTTTTGCCCAGTATGCGATTGGATGATAAGATTGTGCTGGTGACGGGTGCGGGTTCGGGTATTGGACGGGCGATTGCGATTGCGGTGGCTGAGGTGGGTGCCGATGTGGCGGTGTGTGAGCTGCCGCAGAAGATCAGCATGTTGGGTGAGGTGTGTGGAGCGGTTGAAGATTTGGGGCAACGGGCATTGCCATTGGCGTTGGAATTGCCGGATCAGGAGAGTATTGATGCGGCGGTGAGCCGGGTTGTCGATGCTTATGGCCGGGTTGATATTCTGGTGAATAATGCGGGGGTGAATATTCCCAGGGATGCGCTCGAGGTGACAGAGGCAGATTGGGATGGGGTGCTGGATGTGAATTTGAAGGGGTTGTTTTTTATGTCGCAGCGCGTGGCGCGGTCGATGATTGAGACGGGTGGTGGTAAAATTGTCAATATTGCTTCGCAAAATGGGGTGGTGGGTTATTACAAGCGCGCGGCTTATTGTTCGAGTAAGGCCGGTGTGGTGAATCTGACGCGGGTGTTGGCTGTGGAGTGGGCGCCCTATCAGATTACGGTGAATGCCGTGGGTCCGACGTTTATTTTGACGCCGTTGACACAATCGACGTTTGATAATGCGGCGTTGCGCGAGGATTTGCTTTCTCGCATTCCTCTGGGGCGCGTGGGACAGCCCGAAGATGTGGTGGGTGCGGTGGTGTTTTTGGCGAGTCCGGCTGCCGATCTCATTACGGGGCATACGCTGCTGGTGGATGGCGGCTGGACAGCGTTATGAGGTAGGAATAATGACGAGTTCTGAAAATACAGGTCGCGGACCGCTGTTTACAGATCCCGATCCAGATGTTGCACGGGCGTTTTTTCGAGAGAAGAAGGGCGCGTTGACAGATAAGCTGATGTCTGTGTCTGATGCTGTTGCCCGGTTTGTGCATGACGGCGATTATTTGGCTTCTGGCGGTTTTGGTGGGAACAGGATTGCGACGGCGCTTTTGCACGAGGTTGTGCGGCAGGAGCGAACAAATCTGGGGTTTGCCGGTCATACGACGACGCACGATTTTCAGATTTTGGCCGCGGGTACGCGCACGGGGAAGCAGATTTTTTCGCGGTTGGATGCGGCATATATTTTAGGGTTGGAAGCGCGCGGGTTGTCGGCGCAGGCACGGCGGTTAATGGAGAGCGGAGAGGTTGAGGTGTGTGAGTGGACAAATTACGCGCTGGCTTGTCGGTTTCGAGCGGCGGCGACGGGGGTGCCTTTTATGCCTGTTCGCAGTATGCTGGGGACCGATACATTTAGAGAGAGTGCGGCTAAGGAGATCGAATGTCCTTTTACTGGCAAACCGCTGACGGCTGTGCCGGCTCTGTATCCCGATGTGGCGCTTATTCATGTGCACGAGAGTGATTTGTTCGGGAATTGTCGCATTCGGGGTATTACGGTGGCTGATTGGGATTTGTCGCGTGCATCCAAACGTGTGATTGTGAGTGCGGAGCGCATTGTGAGTACAGATGAGATTCGCAGCGATCCAAATGCGACCGCGATTCCGGCTTTTTGTGTTGATGCTGTGTGTCATGTGCCTTATGGGTCGTATCCCGGCAATATGGCAGGAGAGTATTTTTCGGATGAGGTGCATCTCAAGGCGTGGTTGGACGCAGAGCGAGATGTGGAGGTATATCGCGCGTTTCTGGATAAGTATTTGTACGGTGTCGATTGTTTTGAGGACTATCTGGAGATTTGCGGCGGGGAAGAGCGGCTGGCGGAGTTGCGGAGGTTGGAGAATAACTGAAGGTTGACGCTATGTACAATGCTATGGAACTGATGATTTGTGTGGCGTCCCGGTTGCTGGAGGATGGGGCGACTGTTGGGGTGGGCACGGGGGCGCCGTGTGCTGCGGCGATGCTGGCGCAAAAGACGCATGCGCCGGGGCTTTTGGTGGCTTTTGAAGCGGGCGGTTTAGCACCGATGTTGCCCGCGATGCCTATTTCCGTGGGCGATTCGCGCACGACACACCGGGCGCTTATGGCGACGAGTATGTGTGATATTATGGAGGCGTGTCAGCGGGGTGTGATGGATTACGCGTTTTTGGGCGGTGCTCAGATCGATGCGTTTGGGAATTTAAATTCTACGGTTATTGGCGATTACAAAGAACCGCGCGTGCGTTTTCCGGGTAGCGGGGGTGCCAATGATTTTGCGAGTTTTTGCTGGCGCACGCTGATTATTACACAGCACGACCGCCGTCGGTTTGTGGAAGAGGTCGATTTTTTGACGACGCCCGGTTTTCTGACTGGCCCCGGTGCGCGCGAGGCTGCAGGGTTGCCCAGTGGTGGGGGACCTTATCGCGTGATTACGGATCTGGGTGTGATGAATTTTGGTGAGCATACCTGTCGCATGCAGGTCGAGAGTTTGCACCCTGGCGTGACGTTTGAACAGGTGCAGGAGAATACCGGGTTTGAATTGGGCCAGGTGGCTAATGTCACAGAGACTGTGCCGCCCTCAGAAGAGGAGTTGTGCATTTTGCGCGATGAGGTCGATCCCGATGGTTTGATTATTGGGAGATCATGATAAAACCCCATCAATAAGAGCCGTCATCGCGGCATGTTTTAAGCCGCGATCCAGTGAGCTATGCCCCGAGCGTAATATTGTAACTTTTTCCTTTTTCGGTTTGGAACGCTATTTCTCCCCGGCCTTCTGCGATGACCGCCTGGTCATCATTGACAGCGCGCATAGATCCATTGTATAACATGCGGATGGGATTGCCCAGTAGGGATGTTATGTGCGCGGATTTTTCTCCGTTTTTCCATTGTAAATCTACGATAAATCCACCCCTTGCTCTCAGTCCTTCTGCGTTGCCTTCTGCCCATGCGTCTGGCAGTGCGGGAAATAATTCGATAGCGTTGTGATGGCTTTGCAATATCATTTCCACTATGCCTGCGGCGCCGCCCATGTTGCCGTCCATCTGAAATGGGGGATGGTTGTCGAATAGATTGGGCAGTGTCGAGCGTATGAGTAGTTGTCGCACGTCTTCCCAGGCGCGATCCGAGTCTTTGAGGCGCGCCCACACGTTGATCAGCCAGGCTCTGCTCCAGCCCGTGTGTCCGCCGCCATGCGCGAGGCGGTGTTCTATGCTTTTGCGCGTGGCAGCCAAAAAGTCGGGTTGGTTGACGAGTTGGAAACCGGGATATACGCCGTAGATATGTGAAATATGTCGGTGCCCCGGTTCTGGCTCTTCAAATTCTTCCGTCCATTCCATCAGGCGTCCATCAGTGCCAATTTGTGGTTCTGCGAGACGAGATAATGCGCTTTTTATGTCGTCGATAATGGGTTCGTCGAGGGACAGGATCTCGGCACAACGCAGACAATTTGTAAATGTTTCCCAGATGATCTGCTGGTCCATGCTCGGTCCCATGACGAGGTTGCATACGTCCTGAGTGCCCGGCGCGAGGAAGCGGTTTTCTGGTGAAGAGGAGGGACCGGATACGAGTTTGCCCGTTTTTGGATCTTCTACCAACCAGTCGAGGTAAAATAGGGCGGCGTCCCGCACAACTGGCCAGGCCTGGTCGCGCAGAAATGTTTCTGATCCGTTAAAATCCCAATGTTCCAAAAAGTGCCTGCTGTTCCATCCACAGCCCATGGGCCACATGCCGTATTGCACTTTTCCCAATGGGTCGGTGAATCGCCACGCATCTGTTGTGTGATGCGCTGCGGTTCCGCGGCAGTCATAGACTTCTGTTGCTGTTTCGCGCGCTGTTTTGCGCAGGGCGTTTGAAAACTCCAAATACGGTTCATGGCATTCGGGCAGGCCGACGAGTTCACAGAGCCAGTAGATCATCTGGATATTGATGTTGATGTGGTAGTCGCTGTTCCAGGGGGCTTCGTATTCCTGGTTCCAGATGCCCTGTAGATTGGCGCATAAACTGCCCGGGCGCGAGCAACAGATTGTGAGGTATCGTCCGAAGTTGAAGTAGAGTGCAACGAGCGCGGGGTCCGATGTGTGTTCGAATTCGGCGAGGCGGCGGTCTGTGGGGATGTGGTCATTTTTGTCTTCTCCGAGGGAGAAGGCGCATCGGGTAAAGTAATTGTTGTGATCCCGAACGTGTTCGCGTTTTACGCGGGGATATGGACGCGCGCTACACGTTTCGATTGTGGATATTGCGGAGGCTTTCAGGTCGTGTGTCAGGGGCATGTAGGGGTCGTCAAAGTTGTAGTCTGTGTTGGCGCAGACGACGATTGTGACTGCGTCTGCATTTTCGACGATGAGGGCGTCGTCGGTACACTGGACACGCCCGTTTTCGGCGATTGCTTTGATGCCCGCAGCGAATTTTACGCCGGGATGGGTTTCTCCGTGTCCCGCGCGGCCGGTTATGAGGAGTGTGTTTTCAGATATGCCCGACCACTGTGCGTTTTCTTCGCGGTGAAAGGATATCCGACACGATATTGCGCCTGCTTTGTCCGATGCGATGCGACAGATGATTGCCCGGTCGATTGCTGTGGCGAATACTTCTCGATGATATGCGACGCCATTTGCGACCCATCGCGTTGTGGCGATTGCAGAGTTTAGTGAGAGTTCGCGGCGGTAATCGGTGTGTTGTTCGACGTCATTTTGTTCGATGAGCAAGTCACCCAATGTTTGATAGCTGCGCGGTGCAATGCGTTCTCCCATGACGCCTTCTTGTACGAGGTTCTGTGCTTCGGTGTATTGGCCTTCAAAGAGTAACTGACGCGCGCGTGCGACGACCTGTGATGCGTCCGGTGGTGATTTGGGTACGGGAGGTCCCGCCCAGATCGAGTCTTCGTTCATTTGTATGCGTTCATGACTTACCCCGCCAAATACCATGGCGCCGAGTTTCCCACCTCCCACTGGCAAGGCGCGATTCCAATCTTCCGCTGGTTTGTCATACCATAGTTTCATTATGTCCTCCGCTATTTTAGTGTCATAAGTTCTCTGGTAAAATAGCAGGTGAATTTGGTTCTGGCAACTGTCTTGATGGAGAATCTCCAGGAGGGAAGTTATCAGGGTAATACGAGGAAGGGGAGAGTGTGTCTCCTCTTCCTCGTACTGGGGAGAGACCGGGGGAGGGGTTAGCTATAGTGAATTTACAGCTTTGTAAACGTCGAGTATCGGCACCTGTTTTTCGCGTGCAATGCGGGCGCAGTCGTCGTATTCGGGGGTGATGCGCTGTTTGCCGCCAATGTCGGCAATTTTAACGCGAATGGGTCCATAAGGGGTTTGGACAGTGTCTGTGCGGCGTTCGAGGGTGTGACGCTGAACGGGCAGGCGGCGGATGCCGAGGGTGGTGGTTTCTGAGAAGATGAGTTCGGTGAGTTCGGTTTCTTTGTTGGGGTCGGCCAGGACAGTGAGTTGAATGCCTGGGCGGCCTTTTTTCATGATGACGGGGGTGAGGAAGGCGTCGCGAGCGCCGGCTTCGAGCAGGCGGTCGATGAGGTAGCCGTAAATTTCGGGGGTCATGTCGTCGATATTTGTTTCGAGTAGAACGGGGATATCAGTCTGGGGATCTGCGACGAGTTTGCCGATTTCGACACGGAGGAGGTTGGGTACCTGTTCGACATCGCGCGTGCCAGCGCCATAACCCGTGCTTTCTGTGCGCAGCTGAATTGTTTCGCCAATATTAGAGGCGAGTGCCGTGAGGAGGGCCGCACCGGTGGGGGTGACGAGTTCATACGGGATATCTGTGCGTTCCGATGGAAAGCCTTTTGTCATTTCTACGACTGCGGGAACAGGGACGGGCATTGCCCCGTGTGCGCCCCGCGTGTGGCCCGAGCCAAATCGGAATTTGGAGGCGTAGATCGCTTCGATTTCGAGGAGTTCGAGACCGACGATAGCGCCGACGATATCGACGATGGCATCTACTGCGCCTACTTCGTGGAAGTGGACTGCTTCAATGGTGGTGCCGTGGATTTTTGCTTCGGCTTCGGCGAGTTTTTGAAAGACGCGCGCGGCTTTTTCTTTTGCAGAGGCCGATATCGCGCTGTTGTTGATGATTTCAAGGACGTCTTTCAGGTGCCGGTGGACGTGGCCTTCCCGAGCGTTGACGTCTATTTTTGTGCCGGCAATGCCGTGTTTTTCCACGCGACGCTGAGAGAGGGTGAATTCGCGCACACTGAGTTTGTCGAGTTCGGATTTCAGGGCGGCAAAAGACAGGCCCGCATCGACGAGCGCGCCGAGGGTCATGTCGCCGCTGATGCCGGCAAAACAGTCGAAATAGGCGACTTTCATGAGATAACTCGAAAAAAAAGACCGTGAATAATCACGGTTACACAATTCAAGAATCTAACGTTTATTCAAAAGTTCGACGAAAGATAGCCTTACTCTGCTACCCTTATCGGCAATGCGGTTGTGACGATTGAACCGTTTTTGCGATCTAAGAGCGCGAGATACTGGTCGCGCTGCTGGCGAAAATACGCCATGTATTTTTCGGGAATGGGTTGGCCTGCGGGACGATTGATTTTTCGCGTTGGGTTGATCAGTTTGTATTTGCCATTGACTGTGGCGTAAAAGTTGAAGTGCAGGTGTGGGCCTGTAGAGCGTCCGGTCGAGCCGACATAACCGATGGTTTGTTTTTGGCTGACGCGCTGTCCTTTTTTCAGGCCCCGCGCAAATCCCCTCAGATGACCATAGCCGGTTTTATAGCCATTGCTGTGTTCGATTTCGATATAGTTGCCAAGCGGACCTTTGCGTCCGACAAAAGCAACCTTGCCGTTGGCAATGGCCCAGACTTTTGTGCCATAAGGTGCGGCATAATCCACGCCGTGATGGGCAGTGTATCTTCTGAGTATAGGATGAAATCTACGGCTGGTAAATGGGGAACTGATGCGGGTAAAGTTCAGGGGTTTGCGTAAGAAAAGACCCTGGAGTGAGCGGCCTTTAGAGTCGTAATAACGGTCTTCGCCACTGGGATCAACATAGAGAAATGCTTGAAAAGATTCATTATCCCCTTCGTATTGGGCTGTGAGAATATCGCCATAACGGACAAAGGCACCGGATTTGCCGTAGAGTTTTTCAACGACGAACGTAAACTGGTCGCTTGTTCTGCAGTCGTTGTAAAAGTCGATATAGTATTCAAATACGTATTCGAGTTTGTCGCACAAAAGGGCTGGATTTTCACCGGTTTCACGAAGCGCGTTCCAGATGTTGTCTTTTATGCGGCCAGATACGATGATGGCCTCTCGCTTCAATGGCAGATTTTCTTGCCTGGCTCTGAGTTGGCCATTTATTCGTTCGACAATAAATTGCGTTTCAGGGTCGTTCTGTCTGGTGTATTTGAGGTTCTGAATGGTTGAATGGCTGTCGATTACCAGTTCATAACGGTCCCCACGCCGAACAATATTGGGATTGAATGACGTGCGTTTAATATCTCTGTGTAGCACATCGATAAGTCCGAGAACATCGGTACGTGAGATATTTTCGCTCGTGAGGGCTTCGGTGAGATTTTCTTTATTGGCGATATAGCCCACAATTCTGGTAGTTTTGGATTTTGGAGGGGTAAGTGGGAGAATGATATCTGCTTCAACGGAAACGGGTTCTGCGGAGCTTTCTTCAGTCATTTTTGCGATGGGTTCATCTTTTGCCGGTTCTTTGCCAAGGCCGAAGAGCATACTGACGGACATCAATAAGCAGAAGAAGACCCATCGTTTGCGTGACTTGGGGGATTTGGGCTGACCTTTATAAGCGCGAACTGGCATGGGGGAGGGACCCTCGTAAACGTTCTCAATTGTTGCTGACTAAAATGTGCGACACAACAATAAACCATCTCGCTATGTACGTCAACCGCATTATATAGGGGTCGTAAAATTGTGTCTGCTATATGTTGTAATACGCGCGCTGTGACCTTGACGTGATCAGTATAGCTGGGTAAATTGAATTGTTGGTCGCAGTTGTAAACTACTTTCTTACAACGGGCGGGCACGGGGGCACCGCCCCTACGATGATGTTGTGATTTTTGTAGGGACAACCCCCTGTGGTTGTCCGCCGCACTAAATTGAGATTATCCAATGAATGCTGAGAAGATTGAACTCAAAGGTTTGTTCCCCGAAGAATTGGCACAGCATGTGTCCGATATGGGCCTGGAGCGGTACAGAACCCGGCAGTTGATTGACTGGCTTTATAATAAGGGTGTCACGGATTTTGAGTCGATGACGAATTTGTCCAAGACCGTGCGGGCGCGGTTTGATGAGCGATTTACGCTTTTGAAATTAAATCGCGTTGGTGAATTGAGTTCTTCTTCAACAGATACGGTTAAGTTTTTGTTTGAGTTGCCCGATAACCGGCTCATCGAAAGTGTTTTGATGTGGGATGGCAAGCGTCGAACGCTGTGTGTGTCGTCGCAGGTGGGGTGTCCGCTCGATTGCCAGTTCTGTGCGACCGCGCGCATGGGGTTGGTTCGCAATTTGACGGCGGCAGAGATTGTTGAGCAGGTGTTGTATGCACAGCGGTTTTTGCGCGCGCAGGGCGATGAGTTGACGCATGTGGTGATGATGGGGATGGGAGAACCCCTGCTGAATTTCGATCAGGTGATTCGGGCTATTCGATTGATCAATCTGGATTATGGAGCGGCTGTGGGCATACGTCGCATTACGTTGTCAACGGTCGGTCATGTGCCGGGTATTGCAAAGCTGGCGCGAGAAAAACTCAAAATTGGATTGGCTGTGTCGCTCAATGCGACGACAGATGAACAGCGGTCAGAGATTATGCCGATCAATCGCAAGTGGCCTATTGCAGAACTTTTGTCCGCAGTGCGAGCCTATTACGACGAGGTCAGGCGATGGGTAACATTTGAATATGTGTTGTTGCACGGGTTTAATGATACAGCCGAAGATGCACACAGGCTGATTGCCCTCGTGCGCGATATTCCATGTAAAATTAATGTGATTCCGTGGAATCCCATTGACGATGCGCACTATGAACGCCCCCCCCAGAAGGCAATTAATCGATTTGTCGATATTTTGTCTCAGGCAAAATTGACGGCGACTGTTCGCTATAGCAAGGGAGATGATATTGCGGCTGGGTGTGGACAGTTGTATTGGGAGATGGAGAGGGGTGTGAAGGAGGAAGTGTGAAGGAGGAAAGAAGCAGAGGGTACCGCCGTCATCGCGGCAGGGTTGTAGCCGCGATCCAGAAGGTTTTGCCTTTGGTTTTTATCACTGGATAGATTCATTCCAGTGCAGGCTCTGCAAATCCTGATTATACCTTTTTACTCTTGAAATATTTCCATATCTGGTTTATGATAAGTATGACTACGAAGCTATTTATTTTCTCTCCTCCGTTTGATTGATTGGAGACGTTTTTATGGAACAATTTGTTATCGAAGGTGGACATGCTCTATCTGGAACTGTTGTTCCGGCTGGGAATAAGAATGCGGCCCAACCTCTTTTGGCGGCGACTTTGTTGACAGACGAACCCGTGGTGATAAAAAATGTGCCTGATATTGGCGATATTGAAGTTATTGTCGAAATTTTGCGCGATCTGGGAGCAGAGGTTCGCTACTCGGATGATCACGAGCTGACTATTTGTACACGGGATGTCCACAAATCTGTGTTGCGGGAGGATTTGTGCCGAAAAGTGCGCGGTAGTTTTATGTTTGCGGGTCCGTTGTTGGGGCGTTTTGGGAAGGCAACTATTCCGCGACCTGGGGGCGATCGCATTGGTCGGCGGCGGGTCGATACGCACTTGATTGCGCTGGAAGAACTCGGCGTGCGGTTCCACACCAATCACATTTACGATTTTAAGGCACCCAGAGGTCTTGTGGGAGCGGATATTTTTTTGGATGAGCGCAGTGTAACCGGTACAGAAAATGCTGTGATGGCAGCGGTTCTTGCGCGGGGTACGACTATTTTGAGCAATGTGGCTTCAGAGCCTCATGTACAGGAATTGTGTTTGATGCTGAACAGGATGGGTGCCCAAATTTCGGGTATTGGGACCAATGAACTGGTTATTGATGGCGTGTCAAATCTCAGTGGGACGACACATACAATCGGTCCAGATTATATGGAGGTCGGCAGTTTTATCGGTTTGGCGGGGGCGACCAATAGTGAGATTCGCATTGTCAATGCTGCGCCCCAAAATATGCGCAAGAGTTTGATGGTGTTTCGACGATTGGGGCTGGATGTTGAGGTCGATGGACAGGATATTGTGGTGCCGCCTTTTCAAAAGCTGGAGATTATGCCGGATGTGGGTGATGCGATTCCGCGCATTGACAATGATCCGTGGCCGGGTTTTCCGCCCGATTTGATGAGTATTGCGATTGTGTTGGCGACGCAGGCACGGGGTACGGTGCTGTTTTTCGAAAAGATGTTTGAGCAGCGTATGTACTGGTTGGATCGTCTCATCGATATGGGCGCGAAGATTGTTATTTGTGACCCGCATCGCGCGGTGGTGGTGGGCCCGTCAAAACTTTATGGCGAGCATTTGTCGAGTCCAGATATCCGGGCGGGTATGGCGCTGATTATTGCGGCTTTGTGTGCCGAGGGTCAAAGTGTGATTAGAAATATTGAACAGATTGATCGCGGATACGAACAAATTGATTCGCGCCTGCGCAGTTTGGGTGCGCGTATTCAGCGGGTGACGGTGGAGGAGTAATGGTAAAGAGGTGATTTGATGTGACGAATGATCAGGATGCACGCACGGGCGCGCTGGAAGTTGTGCGTCGTTTGCAGGCGCGGGGTTTTCGCGCTTTGTGGGCTGGTGGATGCGTGCGCGACATGTTGATGGGGCAGGTGCCTCGCGATTACGATATTGCCACAAATGCCGATCTCCAACAGGTGATCGGCATTTTTCCGCATGCACAGGTGGTTGGGGCGCATTTTGGAGTGGTGATTGTGCGTTTGGATGATTATCATTATGAGGTGGCGCGTTTTCGCCGCGATCTGGGGTATTCCGATGGTCGGCATCCCGATGGTGTGGTGTTTGTGGATGAAGAAGAGGATGCGAGGAGGCGCGATTTTACCATTAATGGAATGTTTTACGATCCGGTGGCCGATGCCGTGTTTGACTATGTGGGCGGGCAGGCGGATTTAAAAAAGAAGGTGATTCGCACGATTGGCGATCCGCATGCTCGATTCAGTGAAGATCGATTGCGTATGTTGCGCGCGGTTCGCTTTGCGTGTCGGTATCACTGGCCCATTGAGGAGAAGACGCGAGAGGCTATTGAAAAATTGAGCGCGGGTATTGAGTTTATAAGTCACGAGCGCGTTCGCGATGAAGTTGGCAAAATTTTGACCGAGGGGGGCGCGCCTTTGGGGGTGCGCTGGCTGATTGATCTGGGGTTGATGGCGGTTTTTCTGCCCGAAGTTGTTGCGATGGATGGCGTGCCCCAACCGCCTCAGTTTCATCCCGAAGGCGATGTGCTGACCCATACGCTGATTATGTTGGGTTTGATGCGCAATCCCTCTGTAGAATTGGCGATGGGCGTTTTGTTGCACGATGTGGGTAAGCCTCCTACCTATCAGGTGCGAGATCGCATTCGGTTTCACAATCATACAAAGGTTGGGCGCGAGATGGCCGAGGAGATTTGCAGAAGGTTGCGTTTCTCGTCGGAACAGACAAAGCATATTGTGGCATTGGTGGCAGATCACCACAAATTTATGCATGTACAGGAGATGCGATCGAGTACGTTGAAGCGGTTTTTGCGTACGGATCGGTTTGAAGATCACCTGGCACTGCATCGGATCGATTGTTTGTCGAGCCACGGCGAGTTGGACAATTATACGTTTTGTAAGGCTGCGCTGGAGAATCTGGAGCCAGAACAAATTCGTCCCGTTCCGCTGATTAATGGACGCGATTTGATTGCGATGGGACAAAAACCAGGTTCCGCGTTTAAGCAGGTGTTGCGGGTTGTTGAAGATGCCCAGTTAGAAGGGCGTGTGACGCGACGCGATGAGGCGTTGAAATTGGCGGCGCAGGTGTTTGAATCGCTTGGGTTGTAGTTTTGCCGTTCATCCTGCAACTGTTTATTCGTTGAGATGTATAAGAAGATGATATTTGAGATGTTTACTGGTTGCTGCTTTTTCAGGAGGTAGGAGAATGAATAAACGATTGTTTGCTGGTCTGATGTTGATGGCTATGGGGTGGACACCCGCCTGGGCAACAACTGTGAAGACGTTTGTCTTTGAAGAGATGTGCGAAACCGCACAGACTATTGTCTATGTCAAATGTCTCATGCGCGAGAATGCAGTTTTTGCCGATCGAGAAGGTATTTTTACCCAAACGCGGTTCAGAGTCATGGAGGTGGTCAAAGGGCAGGCTGATTCAGAAATGGTGCTGACTTTGCCCGGTGGTAAATGGGAAGGGCGACGCATGCAGGTGCCAGGTATGCCGCAGTTTGTGGCAGGACAAGAGACCGTGTTGTTTCTTTCGAAGCGAGATGGTTTTGGATCGCCGTGGCCGGTGGGGTTGGGACAGGGTTGTTATGCCGTACAGGTGGACGAAGGTGGAAATCGTCAGGTCATGCTCAGGCATGTACCTCTGCCTCCAGGTGTGCGTAGCAAACCCGCGCAAGCGCAAACATCACACATGGAATTGGGCGATTTTTTGACTGCGGTGCGGGAGGTGCTCAATTTGAATGAGCGGGAAGAACCATCTGAACAGTGAGATCCGCAGATAACGCAGATGGACGCAGATGAAGAAGATGGGCTGTGAAGTAAAAAGGAAGAAAGCAACTGTAGGGGCGAGGCATGCCTCGCCCTTTATCGCGGCCTGATGTCGAGAGGATTGGATTGACCGCAGGAGCTATTTTTTATGAATCTACATTTTGATATTCGAGACATTTTTCGCTGTGTGCGGCTGGGTTGGTCTGGGAAAAAAATTTGGGTTGGGCTGTTGGGACTAATTGTGGCCTGGGCGGGGTATTCGGTTTTGTTGCTTATCGCGCATGTTCGCGCGGGTGGTGCGGGTCTGTGGCAGCGATATGGTTTATTCCCCGGTGCAACACTCGGTGAATTTGATCTGTTTGGTACGGGGTTGCACGTTTTGGGTATGGTGTTTGCCCTTGCGGTGGCGTTTGTAACGACCAGTATGATGTGCAAGATCACTTTTCAGCAACTGCGGGGCGATGAGTTTTATTCGGTTGGCGATGCCTCGCGATTTGCGAGATTGCGCTGGAAAGCCGTGCTGTTTGGTCCTGTTGCGGTACTTGCTCTGTTTGCTCTTTTTGTGATTGGTGGCGTTGTGATTGGGTGGGTTGCCGGCTGGATCCCCGCAGCGGGCGAGATCGTTTTCGCGCTGGGCTTTATTCCGATTTTTTTTGCCGCATTGTTGGCCGTGTTTATCGGTCTGGTATTTGTTGTTGCTGTGATTATGTCGCCAGCTATTGTGGGCACAGAGGGGTATGATATTTTAGATGTTGTGATACAGTCGTTTTCACTGACGTGGTCACAGCCCTGGCGATTGGTTTTGTATGCGGCGTGGATGGTTGTTGCGGTTTGGGTTGGTTTGATGCTGCTGGGAGCTTTGACCATGGCTGCGATTGGTCTGATTGCCATGGTGTGCGGTTTGTTTATGGATGTTAAACTGGCCAATCTTTTTTATGTGGCATCGCACTATCTCCCGTTTGTCCCGGAGAAATGGGATGATTTGTTTGCGAGTTTGCCCGTGCCGGGAACACCGTCGAGAGCAGAGGTCTGGGGTGGTGGTATTCTCGGGATGATGCTCATTTTGATTACGGGAATTGTAGTTGCTTATGCTCAGGCGACTTATGCGTCGGGGCTGAGTTTGATGTATGTGGTTTTACGACATCGCAAGGATGATGAAAATTTGCTTGCTCGGGACGATGATCTCGAGGTTGTGAGCGAGGAGGCTGACGATAACACTGATTCCGAAACGGCATAGGTCAAGTTTCTCCGTTGACTTGCTGCGCGAGGTGGCAACCCAGGCGCGGCTGGCCGAAGGTGCCGAGGGCGTGCGTCGCATTCTGCGAACGGTTTTTATGTCTGAGCAGATTCCCATTCGCAATGTCGCCCAGGAGGTGGGCTTGCCCGTTCCCGTGGTTGCCGCTGTGCGAGGGGAATTGGAAAAAAGAGGTATTTTGACGCGAAAAGGTGGGATTTCGCTCACGGGTAAGGGCCTGGGTGTTGTGCAATCGGAGTTGGGGCTTTCGTGCCGCAAACGCTTTGCGCGCCCGGGCGTGCCTCCCATTCCTGTGGTTTTGAAAGATGTGTGCAAACGCTTTGCAGATATTGCTGAGAGGCGGCCAGAGGTAGATGTCAGACTGGATCAGTCCCATGCAACGCCTGAGACTGTTTTACGGCGCGCGGTGTATTTGTACGAACACGATGCACTCGAAGGGCGAAATTTACTCGTTCTGGGTGACGACGATCTGACGTCGGTGGCGGTGGGATTGTTGGCACAGCACTTGGAGATTGTGCTCGGGCAGGTGGTGGTGATAGAGTGCGATGAGCGGCTCGTTGATTTTCTCGGTGTGATCAGTGAACGCGAGGGGTTGCCTATTACTGTGATCGCACGCGATTTGCGCGAGGATATTCCGGCTGGCCTGTGCGGGCAAATGGATGTGTTTTTTACCGATTCACCCTATACGTTGCCCGGTTTGTCGTTATTTGTTTCTCGGGGAGCTTCTGCGCTGGTGCCCGAGGTGGGTAAGCAGGGATTTGTCAGTTTTGGCCGTCGTTCACCAGATGAGACAGCGCGGGCGATTGGCTTGTTGATCGAGATGGGCTTTGCGCCTGTGGAAATAGTACCAGAGTTTAATGAATATGTCGGTGCCCAGGTATTGGGTGGGGTTAGTCAGATGATTCGTCTTATTTCTACAGGGAAGCCACAGCCTCTTGTAACTGGCAAATATCACGGAGCACTGTACACTGCTGATCTCAAAAGGCGGCGACAAGGTGATCGGGCATCCCATTGATCCCACACACGGCGAGTATTTGCGCGATGTGTTTTTGCGAGCAAACAAACGAGCTTGGTGTTATTTTCCGCCCTTTCTCTGTGCTTTTAGTCTCGCACCCAATCGGATTGTGTGTGCGGATGAAATTGCGGGGAGTACGTGTCTGTTTATACAGCGTCCAGAAGGCGTTGACTTGCTGGTGCCACCTGTTCCCTGTGATGCCGATACGCTGAAGAGGGTTGTCGATAAACTCGCATCTCATCAGGGCGGCCGTCTGCCGAGAATTTTGTGGTTGGATGCCTGTGATGCCAAATATGTAGATACCGAAGCGTTTGCACTTCGCGATAAAGACGCGGAATACGTTTACGATCCATCGCAAATTGCTGCGGCGAGAGGACGATGTTTTAGGGATGTGCGTAAGCGGGTGCGGCGGTTTGAGCGCGCCTACGCGTTCCGTTTTCGCGCTTTGACTGTGTGGGATGTGCCGGATTGTTTTGCGCTGTTGAAGCATTGGCGTCGTCGTCAGGGGCGTCGGCATCCCTTTTTGTTGGACTGGGGATATACGCGGGCAGTGCTCGATCAGTTTCATTTTTGGTCAGAAGATGTGTTGTGGGGATGGTGCGTGGAGGTGGCAGGGCGGATTGAGGCTTTTGCTCTGGCGGGAGATATGCACCCCAATTTGGCGCATTTTTTTATTGCGAAGACCAATCCCGATTTGCCCGATTTATCGTATTTTTTACGGTGGCGGGTCTATGGCGAGCTATCGGCTTATCGCCGTGTGAATGACGCGGGTGATTTGGGTTTATCGGGTTTGCGTCAGTTCAAGCAGAAATTTCGACCGGTGGATCAGTGGCGAGTTTTTTCAGCAGAACCGCGGTGAGGCATATTATGAACAGGCTGCTAATCGTTGCAATTTTGGGTCTGTGGATTTGTGGATGCGAGACCACATCGCCCTCTTCTTATAATTATTACGAGGTGGTGCATTCTCCAGAGCAAGTCTCGGTGGGAGATTCTGTGTTGATAGAGACCAGAGAGGGCACGACATTTCAGGGGATTTTGTTGCGGGCGGATGAAGAAGAGGTTGTGGTGACGACGGAGAGACAGGGTAAGGTCCGGGTACTTTGGCGCGAGGTCCAAAAGGTGAAACGCGTTGTGAGAGCAAATGCAAAAGAGTAGGGGCAAAATATATGTGGTCGCCCGAATCACGTAGGGGCGAGGCATGCCTCGCCCCGTTTTTTATGCGAGCAGGCGATCCACTTCATTGGGCCAGGTGTTGGCAACGCAAAGGCCGTATTCTTTTTTCCCGCTTGTGGCAAGGGGACCTGTGAGGTGGGTATAGCGTTGGGTCGCTTTGAGGTTTTTGGGAATATAGTCGGTGTTTAAAAAGTGCAGGGCAAGGCCCGCGCGTTCTCTTTTTGTGGTATTTGCAAGTGTGCGATGTGCAATGCCAAAGTTGAAGAAGACGGTACCCCCGGCTGGCAGTTCGATGGGGATGGCTCTTTCTTCGGGTACTGTGCAGTGAATGTGGTGGTCGCTGTTGGGATCCCGGTCGTGGGCGTAATTTTCGCGGTGGCTGCCGGGTACGATGTGTAGCGTGCCGTTGGCGATGTTGGCATCGTGAAGGGCAACCCACATGCCAAGGCCTTTGGCGGGGTCGCTGATTTTGAAATACGCGTTGTCCTGGTGCCAGTCCGTGCCAATACCTTGTTTGCCGGGTTTGAGAAAGATCTGGTCGAGGTAGAATACAAAGGGTGAGCCGATGAGTTGCTCGACAAGTGCGAGGACTTTGGGGTGAAAGTGCAGGGCGCGGTAAAACGCGCTTTTGGGCGTGATGGGACAGATTTGCAGGTTGATTTGCGTTTGTGAATGGGTTTGTCCATCCCCGTCAGTAGCGACATTGCGGAGGAGGCCCTCGCGTTTGAAGCGGTCGAGTTCAGCGCGCATGGCGCGTATTTCGCGATGGGTGAACATGTCGGGGACAATGGCGTAACCCGAATTTTGGAAGCGGTTGAGTTGTTTTTGTGTTAGGGACATTTTTTTATCTCAAAATGTGAGTTCGCCAGCGAAGTGACAACTCGCCCGATGCCCTGGTTCGATTTCTATGAGCCGGGGTTCTTCTGTTTTGCATTTGTCCTGTGCATAAGGGCAGCGCACGTGAAATTTGCATCCGGGTGGGGCGTCGGCAGGGTCTGGCACGTCGCCTTCTATGGGGATGCGCTGGCGCTGATCGTCGGGGTCGGCGATGGGTACGGCAGATAGGAGAGCTGCCGTGTAGGGGTGAAGGGGATTTTGGTAGAGTCGCTCGGATGTGGTGATTTCAATGATTTGACCGAGGTACATTACGGCAACGCGATCGGAGATGTGTTCGACGACGCTGAGGTCGTGGGCGATGAACAGGTAGGTGAGGTCGAAGGTTTCCTGAAGGTCTTCGAGGAGGTTGATGACCTGAGCCTGTACGGATACGTCGAGGGCGGAGACGGGTTCATCGGCAATGACGAGTTTGGGGTTGAGTGCGAGGGCGCGGGCAATGCCGATGCGCTGGCGCTGTCCCCCTGAAAAGGCATGGGGATATCGCCGCAGGTGATCGGGGCGCAAACCCACGCGAATGAGCAGTTGTTCGACGCGATTTTCGAGTTCAGATCCCGATGCGATCTGGTTGATGATGAGGGGTTCGGCTACGATGTCGAAGACGGTCATGCGGGGGTTGAGCGACGAGAAGGGGTCCTGGAATATGTATTGCAGTTCTCGCCGCAGGTGGCGCATGTGTTCTTTGCCCAGGCTGCGCAGGTCGAGTTGCTGCCCGTTGTGATGGAAGATGATTTCGCCGTCGGTGGGTTCTATCAGGCGAATGATGGACCGCCCGGTTGTGGTCTTACCGCAGCCCGATTCGCCGACCAGGCCGAGGGTTTCGCCCCGGTGCAGGGTGAGGTCTAAGCCATCCACTGCTTTGACATAACCGACGACTTTTCGCCATAAGCCTTTTTTGATGGGAAAGTGGGTTTTGAGTCCGGTTACTTGGAGAAGGGGCTGATGGTTTTTTTCAGACATGTCCGGTTCCGTTTACGAGACGATCAGTTTTCCAGCCAGCAACTGACGCGATGACCCGATTCGATTTCGAGGAGTTGTGGTTCTTCGCGGCACTTTTCCATTGCATGCGGGCACCGCGGGGCAAAGGCGCAGCCCTGTGGGATTTCAAAGGGATCGGGGATTGTGCCTTCGATGGGTACCAGGCGGCGTTTTTGCCCCACTTGTGGGATGGAATTTAGCAGGCCCATAGTGTAGGGATGGCGCGGATTTTTGAAGACGGTGCGCGTGTCGGCGTATTCGACGATTTTGCCCAGGTACATGACTGCGACATAATCGGCCATGCTGGCGACGACGCCGAGGTCGTGGGTGATGAGCATGATCGCCATGCCGATGTCGGATTGGAGATGGCGCATCAGGTCCAGGATTTGGGCCTGTACCGTGACGTCGAGGGCTGTTGTGGGTTCGTCGGCGATGAGCAAGCTGGGGTTGCACGAGAGGGCCATTGCGATCATGGCGCGCTGGCGCATGCCGCCTGAGAGTTCATGGGGATACGCATCGACCTGACGATCGGGGCGCGGTAGGCGCACTTTGTTGAGGGCATCAATGGCGCGTTCACGGGCTTCTTTTTTGTCTGTACTCTGATGCAGCATGATCGCTTCGGAAATTTGATTGCCCACGGTGTGTACAGGGCTGAGAGAGGTCATAGGTTCCTGAAAGATCATGGCGATGTCATTCCCGCGGATGTCGCGCATCTGCGTGCCTTTGGGGTTGAGTTGTGTCAGGTCAATGGGATCGCTCTCGGGATCTTTGTGAAAGAGGATCTGTCCGTGTTCGATTTTGCCGGGTGGACTCGGGATGAGGCGCATGGTTGAAAAGGCGGTGATGCTTTTTCCACAGCCGGATTCGCCGACCACGCCGAGTGTTTTTTCGGGTGCTATGGATAGCGATACGCCATCGACCGCGCGCACGACGCCATCGTCGGTGTGAAAGTAGGTTTTGAGGTCGCGTATGTCTAAGAGCGGTTGGGTCATATTTTATCTGCTTGAATAAGGATCGGCTGCATCGCGCAGGCCATCTCCGAGGAAGTTGAAGGCGAGGACGGCGATGATGATGCAGACACCCGGCATGAGGAGCCAGGGATAGAGACTGAGCGAGTGAATGTTCATGGCGTCGGATAAGAGCAGTCCCCAGGATGTCATGGGCGGTTTGATACCCAGGCCCAGAAAACTCAATGTGCTTTCGCCGAGGATAAATCCGGGAATAGCGAGGGTAGCAATGACGATGATGTGGCTGAACATGGACGGGAGCAGGTGTCGAAAGATGATGCGATGATCTTTGGCTCCGGCCACGCGGGCGGCCAGTACGAAGTCGGCTTCGCGGATGGACAGGGTTTTGCCGCGTATTTCACGGGCGAGTCCGCCCCATCCGACGAGCGCGAGTACAGTGACAATGCCCATAAAGACCAGATGCGAGGGCCATTCGGGAGGCAATATTGCGCTGAGGGCCATGAGAATGGGGATAGATGGAAACGCAAAGATGAGTTCGATGATGCGCTGGATGATATTGTCGGTATTGCCACCGTAATAGCCAGAGATCACACCGAGTGTAGAGCCGAGGGTGAGGCTGATGAATACGGCGAGCAGACCGATGGTGAGGGAGATGCGGCCTCCTGCGATGATGCGCGAGAGCATGTCGCGCCCAAAGCGGTCGGTGCCGAGGAGGAACAGGGGATTGCCTTTGCCGGTGCCAAACATGTGGATGTCGGTGGTAAAGAGGCCATAGAATGTGTATTCGGCACCTCGCGCAAAGGGGTACACGGGATAGCGCACAGAGGCGTCTTCGGTATAGGTTTTGATACCGGTTTGCAGGTCAAAAGATTTTTTGATGCCATAGACAAAAGGCCAGTGGATACCGTCTTGAGAGAATATGTGGATGCGCTGGGCGGGCAGGTGTACATAGTTGTAATAGCGATACGCCGGGTCGTGTGGGCATAGAAATTCGCCCAGAAAGACGCATAAGTAGAGAAAGATGACCACACATCCACCAATGACGCCGGCGCGGTGTTTTTTGAAACGCCGCCAGATGAGCTGGCGCTGTGAATAGGTGGCGGTGGTTGTCTTTTCCTCAACGCTTTCCACGCGCTCGTCGGGAGGTGTTTCGACGAAACTACTCATAGCGGATCCTCGGGTCGAGCCATGCCAGAAGAATATCGGCTAATAAGTTGCCGATGAGCAAAAAGGTGGCGGATAGGAGCAGGAATGCACCTGCCAGATACATGTCTTGCGATGTGAGTGCGGTAAGAAAAATGGGGCCGGCTGTTGGCAGGCCGAGCACAATGCCGGTGACAACGGCGCCAGAGAGCAGGCTGGGCAGTTCGAGGCCCAGGCGGCTGACAAGGGGGTTGATGGCGATGCGCACGCCGTATTTGACGATGACTTTGCCTTCTTTGAGGCCCTTGGCGCGGCCGGTTTGAATGTGTTGTTGACCGAGTATGTCGAGCAGGTTGCCGCGCATAATGCGGATGATGCCCGCTGTGCTGCCCGTGCCGATGACGATGATGGGTACCCATATATGCTTGAGGAGATCGACAAATTTTGCCCACGACCAGGCAGCGCCGATGTATTCGGGAGAGAGAAGGCCCCCTACGGATTCGGCTTCAAAGACAGCGACCTGAATGAACATAATAACCAGGGCCAGCAAGAAGTTTGGGGTGGCCAGGCCGATGAATCCGAGAAAGGTGAAGCCGTAATCGCCTATCGAATACTGTCGGGTGGCAGAGTAGATGCCAATGGGTATGGCGACGATCCAGGTGAAGATCAATGTAGAAAGCGTGAGGGTGAGGGTGAGTCCCAGGCGCTCAGCCAGGAGTTCCATCACGTCCATTTCATAAGTGAAGGATTGTCCGAAGTCGCCTTCACTGACGATTTTCCAGATCCAGTTGATGTATTGCACATAGATCGGGTCGTTGAGGCCATAGCGTTCGCGCAGGGTTTCTATTTGCGCCATTGCGCTTTCAGATCCGAGTTCGCCCTGTTCGGCCAATTCGGCGAGGCGAGAGGTGAGCATATCGCCCGGCGGCGCTTGTATGACCACAAAGCTGACCATTGAGATCAGGATCAGCGTGGGGATCATGTGCAATAGACGGCGGATGATGTAGTTGGTCATATCGCTATTTGATGAATATCTGTTCGTGAAATACGGGGCGACCCCAACCGCGGTGTACATCGGCGGCGCTACCCTGCATGGGGACATTGCCCAGTCGCGTGCTGGCTCCCCAGATGGAATAGGCGGAGCCGACGACGATAACGGGTACGTTGTCGGTGTGGAGGTCGCGCACTTTTGTCATGTGTTCATGAACGGCTATGGGATCTACGGTTGTCAATACTTTTTTGATGCGCATTGTGGCTTCGTGCAACCACGCGGGACCTTCTTTGGAGGCGTTGCGGTGCCAGAAGGGGACGGTGGGTGCCATAATTGCCCAGTCGTTGAGGCGGCCCAGAGGGTCGGCGGGTCCTTCGAGTCCCCAGTGGTGAATGTCAAATTCGCCGTTGAGGCGGCGGGGCCATACAATGTCGCGCAGGGAAATGTTCAGGTTGGCTTTGATGCCAATGCTGCGCCAGTGTTCGGAGACGAGTTCGGAAACATCGACGCCAACGCCGGGGACGACGTCGATGTTGAGTTCAAAACGCGATCCGTCTTTGAGTTCGCGCCAGCCATCGCCGTCTGTGTCGCGGTATCCGGCTTTGTCGAGGAGGTCGCGAGATTTGTCGGGATCGAATTTGGAATATTTGCGATAGGCGGCTTCTGAATAGTGCGGGTTAGAGGGCGCGAAGGAGTAGCCTGCGGGATCGAGCAGGCCGTGATAGACGATCTGGTTGATTTCTTCGCGGTTGATCGCATAAGACAGGGCCACGCGCACGTCGCGGTTGCGAAAGGCTTCTCGCAGGGCGGGTTTTGGGGTGTCCCAATTGAGGTAATAGGCGGGACCCCGATCGGGACCGGTGATCCGCAATTTGAATTTGCCCTTTTTTTCTTCGGTGCGCAAGGTGGGGAACATGTTGATGCGAGAGTAGCGGCCAAACAGGTCGAGTTCGCCGTTGACAAATTTGAGCAGGATAACCTGGGGGTCCTGGATGACGGTAAATTCGATGCGATCCGCATAAGGCAGTTGATTGCCCGCTGTGTCGATTTTCCAATAGTAGGGGTTGCGCTCATAGACGATGCGTTGACCGCGAATCCATTCGACGGGGACCCATGCAGATAGGCGCGGCATGCCGGGTTTCATGATGACCATGGCATTGGTCGCTTGTTCTCGAAATTCTTCGTATGTCGCTTCGGGGTTGTAGCGGGGATGCAAGTGTGACAGATGGTGTTTGGGCTGTGCTATGACGTCTAAACACAGGGCGTGTAATACGCGACCGAGTGGTTTGGACGATGAAACTTCAAGGGTGTGGTTGTCGATTTTCTTGAGGTCAATGGGTTTGCCATCGACTACCCATACAGAGGGAGGCACGGGTTGGTTGTGGGGGCGGGCGTTGTCGTCAAAGGTCATGTCGTAGTACCAGAACAATATGTCGTCAACTGTAAATGGTACGCCGTCTGACCATTTGATGCCTTTGCGGATTTTGAAAATTGCAGTGCGACCTTCGTCGCGAAATTCAAAACTTTCCGCGAGGTTGTGTACGATGCTGTCGGGCAAGGGACGCGAAAATCCCATGAGGTTTTCGCTCAGTGTTTTATTTGTTCCCGCTGTTTGGATGATGTCGCCGGTGAGTGCGCGTCGCAAGACGCCGCCGTACTGTCCAATGGTGTCCATGGGTACGACGATGAGTGGATTTTCGGGCAGGCGTTCAGATACGGGGGGGAGTTCCCCTTTTTTCACTTTTTCAGCGAGGATAGGGGCTTCCCCAAAGGTGCGGTTGATCAGGATTTTGGGGTCGATTTGTACGGGCGCGCGCGTTTCGAGAATCGCCGCGTTGGATTGCGCGGCTTCACCCGTTTTCGCACGGTGCCCTGGATCGGGTGCGAGACAACCACAGAAGAGTAAGGGAATGAGAAAATAGATTCGTTTCATTAGAAAGACGGTATTTAAAAATTACTTTTTGGTCAAGAGGTAAATTTTTCGAGGCGGATACGGACCTGGATTAAGCAATTGCGGCTCTGTTTACAATTTTTAGCTAATTTTTGTTGATATTCTGACAATTTTTAGCTAATTTTTGTTGAAGAGAGGATAAAAGCATGATACAAAGAGATCTGGAAAAACGTCTGATTGCACATCTAACCCATCGCGTCGAGCATCCTAATGTCGCTCTGTTGGAGGGCGCGCGGCAGGTTGGTAAGACGACGCTTGTAGAATCTATCAGACCGAAACTGGACCGCGAGATTCTCTATTTGAATCTGGAGGAGGACAACCGCGCGGTTCACGATCTCAATTCTTGCAAGGATTTTGCAGATTTTGAGACGTATCTTGCGACTGTGTATCAGTTCAAAGGCGACGGTCAGCGCATTTTGTGTATTGATGAGGCACAGGAGAGTTCTGTGCTGGGTGGGTTTGTGCGGTTTATGAAAGAAAGATGGCAGCACACACCGGTTATTCTCACGGGCAGTTCTATGTCGCGCATCTTCGGAACGGAGACGCGCTTTCCAGTTGGAAGGGTTACGCGATTTTTGTTGCAGCCCTTCAGTTTTAGAGAGTTTCTTCGCTGTGGAAAAGCGGAAGAGTTGCTCGATTTCAAAGACCTTCCACAGTTCTTGCATGAACGCCTTCTCAATTACGTGCAGTCGTATCTCGATGTGGGGGGGCTACCGGCGGTTGTCTCATCGTTTTTTGACGGGTTGGATTGGCGACAGTTGCGCCGAGATTTGTATCTCGACTATCGCAGTGATTTTGCCAGGATTTTTTCGGCAACCGAAGCCTCTTTATTCGATCAGTGTTTGCGCGGTGTGGCATCAAATCTCGGTAGCCCGAGCAAGTACGCGCAGATGGTTCGACCTACGTCAGCTCTTTACAGGAGAGTACCGGATTTTCTGGAGTTGCTTGAGTCTTGGAAGCTGATCTATAAGTCCAATATCCAGGGCACGCGCCCAGAGCAACAGGGTTTTTCGCCCAAGCGCTATCTTTACGATCCGGGATTGGCCAATGATTTGCGGCTGACTGCGCTGCCGCGTATCGATATTCTCTCAAGTCTCGATGCTGCTCATCGCGCGCCCCTTGGGGGTATTATCGAGAATATGCTGGCGACGGATCTCGTGGCATTGGGACAGGATTTGACGGGTTGGAAAAAAGGGGTCAATAGTTCTGAAGTCGATTTTATCTATCGCACGGCGTTGGGCGATACCATACCCATCGAGTGCAAAGCGTCGCTTGTTACAAGGCCGCGGGATACAGGTGGTCTATCAGAATACGCTGCGCGGCATGGGAGCAATCTGGGCGTTCTCGTCAATCTCGATATGCCAGGGAAACTCACGACTTCTACAGGTCTAAACGTGATCCATATACCGGTTTACATGATTGATCGGCTTGGTGAGATGGTAGAAGGTGAGACAGAGAGTTCTTAATCATCAATCAGCCCCATCAATAGTGCCGTCATCGCGGCAGGTCCCCTGCTTAAACCATGCAGAGCCTGCACTTGAGGGTTTAATCAAGTGGACATGCTTTAGCCGCGATCCAGAAGGTTTTGGTTGTCATTGCGGCATGGTGTTGAGCCGCAATCCAGAAGGTTTTGTAGGGGACGGATCCCGTGCTGTCCCGTGTGTCATCGCGGCAGGGTTTTAGCCGCGATCCAGAGGTTTTTGGTTGTCATTGCGGCATGATGTTGAGCCGCAATCCAGAAGGTTTCAGAACGATTATGACAAATCTTTCCATTCGTCAATGGTCGGTGTATTGATGTCTTCGCGATAGAGAATGGCATCGCACACTTCTTCAGCCGAGATAGGTATGGTGCCGAGTTCTATAAGGTGGGCATTGTCAGGTGAGTCCAGGGTAAATACCGGCTTGTCTTGAGCCAGTGCGTCTTTGCATAGCGTCTCTGTCTTACCGCCCGGTTCTGCATGGGCGATGAGGATGAGATCGGTGAGTGCGGCGATGTACGCGTTGCGCCGGGCTGCTATGGTTGCAGTTGGGCGATGGATGTTGCCGTCAAAAAAGGAAAGGATTAGCATGCGTCCTTCGGAGAGCGGTTTCTGCCAGTCTTTCGGCGTTCGCATGCGATCGAGTCCCCGCGCCGGGCAGATGACAATGGGTGCTGTACCCCGCAACAACAGATCCAGGCATTCCTTTTCCATCGGTGACTGAAAACCGCCGATGATTGTCGCGTCTGTGTCTCGTAGTGCCCGTGCAAGGTCGTAGGTCTTGAGGATTGTGTCGCCGGGAGAGCGCACCGAGCAGAAGAAGCCGAGCAATGTACTGTCGAGTACATTGAGGTTGCCCTGCGCTGTGATCGTCAGTAGCTGCCCATTATCGGAACAACTCCGTAACACCGCTGGATAGTCGGAAGATTCGGGCCTTAAAAGCATTTTCATGATTTTTCTCGTCAGTCTGCTTACTCTTTATCATATCTCTAAGAACCGTCAACATCCACGCCCAAAGCGGCCACCACGTTTCTGATGCGAGTGAGGCTTGCAGACGCATAATCGGATGCTTCGTAGCGCTGGATCTGTTGTTCTTTCAGTCCAAGGCGATTCGCCAGGTCGCGCTGGCTCAGCCCGGCGGCTATACGCGCACCGATCAGCAACCTCGGAAGTCCCACGACCGTTTTCAACTGGTTGAACTCGAAATTGCCTGCCCTGAGTGCTTCATATTCTCGCAAGTCGTCCTCAAGGTCAGCAAGCTGGCTCTGGATTGCTTCCTTCCTGGCCTTGAGCAACAGGGGATGGATGCCTGAAGATTCAGTTACTTCTCTTTTCAATTCTCGCAAAGCTTGAGAGAAACGGTTAGCCTGAGCTCTGGTTATTTTATACTGCCGCTCGTTCTTGATCATGTCATTTCTCCTATGTCCAGGGCAATGATCCCTTTCTTGCGTCCCGTGTTTTTATCTATCTGAAAAAAGTCTAAAAAAATGTTCCCATGTAGCGAGGCTGTTGCGGACGCAGGAAAAAGTTCCCCGCCAAACTTGGCCTTCTGTGTTGCGCGACCTTTGTCAAATGTAAGCAACACCGGATCTAGTTTAAAAGGATCAACTCCTGTCTCTTCCCAGCATGCATCATAGTCACCAGGTACCAACTTGCTGGTGACAAAGCTACCATTCAGGTAAACTGTTTGGCAACCGGCCCGCTGCAGTGCTTCCACAGCACTTCGAAGTCCCGCAATTAGCTGGCTTCGCCAGGATGTGCCTCCGAATCTATCCACGATTTCGTCCCATGTGGCCCGATGAATACCGGGGGGCAAGTTGCCGTTGGCTTCAAATGCGGGTATCATAACACAATAATAAAGTTGTGTTTGGTGTTGGTCAAGTCCTATTCAATACGCGGTTGTCGTCAGGCAGGCTGATAGCGTTTGACCTTGATCTCATCTGCACGCGCTCGCATTTGTGCGACGTCGTACCATGCCTGCATTCTCAATAGCGTATCCATGCTGATACCAAAGGCTTTCTCAATACGCAGCACCATCTCCGCAGATAGGGTTGTGTTGCTGTTCAATAGGTCGGAAAGATCGGCTCGATGCATGCCCAGAAGCTCGGCTGCCTTAGAGACGCTCAAGCCCAGTTCTTCGACAACTTCTGTGCGAACAAAATCGCCGGGATGCGAAGGCGTCATGGTTATATTAATGCCGTTGTCAGTCATTAGTGATTATCTTTCAAATGTAATAAAAATCCCGCGCTGGAATGACCAGACGGGATTTTTGTAATGTACTCAAGTGATAAAAAAACAAATTACTTCCTGCTTTCATCACTCACAGAACACCTGCCCTTGTTTATCCGAGTTTGACCAGAATCAGTGTTCCAAGCGTGATTAGCGTGGTTAGCTGTGTGCTGATCATAATGCCGATAAGCCAGCGAAAGTCTGTTCTGGCGTCTCTCTGACCTTGCTCAATGCGATTTTCAATGCCTGTCAAGCGGCTCTCGATGCTGCTTAAGCGGTGGTTGACCTGCTCCATAATCGCTTCGAGAACAGCGACACGGCTTTCAATAGTTGGCATTTGCATAATTCAAATACTCCAGTGCTTGTACAGAAAAAACAAATTACGCGCTGTTTTCGCCGGTCTTAGGAGAAGGCCATCGAGAGATTACCCGAGGGGCAACGATTTCCCATTTGCGTGACTTATTGCCCTTTGACATTCGAATGGCTGTTTCCACCGCGTTTCGCGTCCCGGGTTTCCTCGCTGATGCGGCTTGTCTCTGACTCTGTGGGGAGGTTTTGAGTCTCATTATTCATCTCCTTGAATTGACCTACGAGGGTCAGCCCTTCATTTAATTTTGGGATTAGTTTGTCAAAAATTGCATCTAATTCCGGTAACGGATTTTGAACCTTCAGCCCAATTTTTTGGCTTCGTCCGAATCAATGACAAATCCATGCTCGGGATATTCTTCCACTAAACTCTGTGCAGTCTTTCTTGCTTCTCCAGGAACTATGTCAGCGATATATTTTTTCTAATTTTGAGACATTCATCTTTCTCCACAATCAATCACCTCTAACGATTTAAGCCACTTCAAATAGATATGTCAAGAGGTATTTTTGTTTCACCCTGCCAAAATATCGTGAGCTGTGATACTTTTGTTCAGCCAATTATAACCCGTTTGTATTTGCTTATCGCCCCATACGATTTTTTCGTCGGTGAAACCATAGCGTTATTCACTGCTTTGTTTTTCAGAAATAGGACTGTCTCATCCCTCTAATCCAACCCCTCGAAGATCATTTCCAAGAGTGAGGTTATCCGGTGCAGGAAGCCAATCATCATAGGCGGGCAGGAGCAGTTCAGGTCTAATTTGCCGTGTGTACCATCGCAGTCCATTGGTCCTGCCTACTTTTCTCAAGTGCCTGACTTTGGTTGAGTTCAGATGGATTGAGTAATCCCTCCGCACATAGAGTAGTCCCGTGTCGAACGAACGATGATGTAGAGCGCAAAGGGCCAGGCCATTGTTGACTGTATCAGTTCCTTCTGGATGGGCATGTGGAACAATGTGAGCTGCATCTACAAGGTCTAATTGAATCCCGCACATTGCACACCTGTGGGAGTAAGCTCTCAACACCTCTTGCCTGAACCGTGGGCTACGAGGATACGCAGTGTGAGTTACCTGGATTCTCTGTCGTTCAACCACGATTGATCGCACAGGGCGTTGTTGTTCCGACTGGATGTTACTATAGACTTCGGCTATCCTTAGCAATGTCCGAGGAGCAGCTTGGTGGAGCACTGTCGAGTTTTCCACATACAAACCGAGAAGATCGGGACGAAACATGATCACATTTTGCCCATTGGTATCAGTATAAGTTGAGAATCCTTCTACATTAGCCTCTTGCATGCACGATAGCCGAGTATAGACAGAAAACAGATCGCTCGGATTCCGTGCTAGAAATCTATCTGGGTCCCATGCACCAAAGACACGTAAGTCTGCGAAAAATCCTAAGACGAGCACCGTGTCTCCCTCTTCCCTTCGCTTGTCCAGTATCGCTGGCAAACGTCCTGGGCATTGGATCCGATATTCATCTGGATTAGTACGCTGAGCAGAGTGAATATTGCCAACGAAAATAGTAACGGATTCGCCTTTGAAGGAGAATCGGTAAGGGTTATTTCCACCTGCAAAATAGACAGAGTCTGTGTGCTGGCGAAAAGCGTCGAACAGTGCATGGAATAAGTCTGTTTTGTTTAGTATGTTCATTTCAAATCACCCTCAATAATTATGCTGATGAAATCTCATCAACCAATCCAGGTTCAATGGAGTACGTCGTTGATATCCACTCGTCAATTTCGTGCAGATGGCAGTCGGTGTAGGAGTCAATGGGATCTGGTGGCACGAAAAGTTCTTTTATAGACGTGGGTATATTCTTCTCACCTGCGTCCTGATTGATACCGCGTACCATTGAAATAAAAGAGAATAATTCCCTCAAATCAGTCCAGCCAGCCCCCAGTCCCGATAGAAACACGAAGTCGGCTCTTCTCGTTAGTGAGAGTAGTTTTTGATAGTTGAAATTTCCAACATATTTGCCTGCGTTTTTCTTAAAAACAAGTGCAGAATATCTGTGCTGGTGCAGTAATTCTCCGATGGTGGCCAGCCTGTGTAAATGATCCGCTGGAAAGTAAGTAATGGGAGCAAGGAGGTCCTTGAGTAACCAGTTTGTAACGTGGAATCCATCTCCGCGTGTTAGCCAATACCAAAAACATGCGTCTCCTGATGTGATTGCGAGAGCCGCAAATGCTTTTTCATTAGAAGGCAGAGTCACCCAGCCGCATGTCGAGGGGGTAAGGGCACTTCTATTATCGGCATGCAAGACCGGCGGCGGCTCAATATATGTGGAGATGAAATTTCGTGCTGTTGTTGAGAATCCTAATTTGACTGATTCACCATTCGTCCCGTGGGACGAGATTAACTTTGAAGAAGATGATTTAATGTGCAGTAATAGCAGTTTTGCACCGAAACGATTCGATAGGCGGGGAATGCCGAAAGTTTTGGTGGAGATGCCATTAGCCGTCTTGTTGTAGGTTACATTATCCAACAGAAAAGCCCGATAGGCAGAGCGCCATCTGAAAAGACGAGTAGCAAAAGAATCACTATCCGTTGAGGAACTGATCCAGATTGTGCATCGCTGGCTCACTCCGGAAAAGAGTGCTGCCGGAATGTTATCGAATGAAGAAAACCAATGGGTCCCGCCGTTGGCTAACTGCTCCCGTAGATCAGAGAATTCAAAGCTAAAGGTCATTGAAAGAGGAACAATGAACCCACATCGTCCGCTTTGATTTATGATGTGATGTGATCGTAAGACTACGTAACCATAAATATCTGGAAATTTCAGAGATTCGGGAGACTGTACAGCATATCCAAGCGATTTACAGTTGACATACGGCGGATTTCCGATGATCACGTCAAATCCGCCTTTGTTCATAATCCCGTAAAACTCGACAAACCAGTGGAAGGGTTGGTGGCTATTGCGCCATTGAGTGTATGCTTTTTCGTTATCTACTTTGATGCCGTAATCTTCGGCCAGGTATTCGTTTAATTCCTCGCGCAAGTCGTCGAGTCGTTCCCTCAGTTCCAATTTTGCACTGGCGTATTTATCGGCTTTCATGCCGTGAGTGGTTTGCATTTCCCTGAATTTACGGAAGGCGCGGTCGGCGATTTCGGCGCGTTCTTCAATTTGGGGAAGGGATAATTGCTTTATCAAGTCTGTACCCAATACCTTTTGCACTTCTTCAAGCGATGTGAAGCCGACGAGTGTATTGCCGGCGCGGATGTTGAAGTCGATGTCGGGTAGCGGCTCAATCTGGTCGTAGCTTTCCAGTTGTGCGACGAGTTTCAGGAACAGGCGCAGTTTGCAGATTTCCACGGCTTCGTCCATGATGTCAACGCCGTAGAGGTTATCGATGATGATGGATTTGAGGATGAAGTAGCGTTCGCTGGCGTGTTTAGAGACTTGATCCAGCACATCGCGGAAATCGCTCAGTTTATTTGGACTGTGCTCGCGTGTTGAACGTTTCAGGTCGTCGAGGAATCCCCCCATGGCTTCCAGACAGGCTGTGTATATTGGTTCCAGTATGTTGAGTGCGGCGAATAGGAATGCGCCGGAACCGCATGTTGGGTCAAGGATGGAGACTTTGGCGATTGCCTTATAGAAGGCGCGAATGAGTTCTGGACCTTCGCTGCCTTCGATTGCGTTCAGGGCAAATTTTTCGATGTCCAGGTTGTAGGTGATGAGGTCGTTGATGGTTGTGACATCGCCAGCGGCGAGTTTGGCGTGGATTTCTTCGTAGCGTTGGCGTCGGGCAATGTGTTCGCGCCAGGTCTCGGTCGGCAGGGCATAGTCGGATGGTGCGGGTTTGTTCCATTCGCCGCGTTTTGATATGTCGTTTAGACCGGCGGCTATTTCTGGCGGTAGTTCGCGCTTCTTTTCAAGGTTCTCTTTTTGGTGAATGTCATAAGTGATGCCGTGGCGTACGGCTTCGTAAAAATACCGGTCTGGGTCGTCCTTTAACAATTGCCATATTGCGCCATCGGGCTTGAACGCAATGGCGCATTCCTTTTTTGCCTGGTCGAATAAGAATGGGATAATGGTGTTGCGGCTGATGTACCCGGTGATGTCCTCTTTTGTGTAATAGGCTCCCATTTGTTTTTGGTTGATGTACTTTTCGAAGATGTAGCCGAGTACGTCGGGATTGATTTCATTGTCGTTGCGAAGTGGGCGGTCGTCGAGGTGCCACTGGTAGGCGTCGAAGAAATCGAAAATTTTCTGGAATGCTTCGTCGGGTATCTGTATTCCTGGATTGTCTCGCTCCAGATCGTGTACGTCGAATAAGCCGCCGTTGAGGTACGGGACTTTGCCGAGTAAGGCCGCCAATTCGGGGGTGCGGTCGGCTTCGGGCTGGCCCAATCCCTCGTGAAATAGCCTCAGCAGGAATAGCCGATAGAAGCTGTGGAAGTTGCCGTCGCCTTGCTGCTGACGCACCGTTTCCAAACGGTCGCGTAAGTAATTGAGATTGCTGTCGAGAAAGCCGCGTTTTTGGATGAAGTAAATAAACATCATCCGGTTCAACATCAAGGAGGCGTACCATTCGCGGTCTGCGAGGTTCTGGATTCCCGTGATGAAGTCCAGAAAAGCAGTGTGCTCTTTCTTGAAATGGTCGTAGAATTTTTTGGTGACTTTATCGACATCGAAGGCCGCGACACGGCTCGTAACATCGGCAATGGTAAGGTCTTCTTCTTCGTCCAGGGCGAATGCTATTTGTTCCAGTTTTTGTATTAGGGCTTCGCCCGATTGATCCTGGTGATAGATATGCTGGCGGGACCGGTCCGTTTGTCCCGGCTCGCGTTTCACCCATTGCCAGTACAGCGCGTTGCTGTCGTGGGAGGCATAGATGATGATGTGTTCGCGGACGGTTTTGGTGACGGCTCTTTCTATCTTCTGGCGGGTAGGATGGTCGGGGAAGGCGTCGTCTGAGGCCGGTGTGTACTGATAGGCGACCATGCCGCGTTTGTGGGCAATGGCTTCGAGAGCGAATGACTTGTCGGCGATGGGGATTTCCAGGTCTGTTCCGCCGCGGTCCCAGCCGAGTTCTTCAATGAAGAGCGCTTGGAGATCAAAGTTCTGTAGATGTTGTTTGACTCTGTTTCTGTCGAGATTTATCGGCATTTCATATCCTCATTGTCCAATCAAGCCCATTGAGCAGATGATCTGGGGTTCCTGGTGTTCGTCTTCCTGGTGTACGATGCAAAGTCTGTCCTCATCCCTGAGCGCGATGACCAGTTGTGCAAGGAACTCATCGGAGATACCGCTACGCAACTGACGGTTTAGCGTATCTATTGCGGCTTGACGCAGGGGATAGCGGTAGATGTCATCTACTGCTCGACGTAGTGGCTCTGTGTCGAATAGCGTGTCTTTGACGTTTTCTGCATAATTTTTGAGCCGTTCGTAAGTTTTGAACCGGGCACCCGATGGGCGACCGAGTTGACCACCGACCTGTGCTTCTTCGCGGGCGATGTGTTCTGCGGCTTTGTACACCAATTCGTGGTGGGTGTCGTGGCGCGGTAGAGCCGGTTCGTCCGGTAAGCAGGCCGCGGTACGCAGGATGTCGAACTGGCTCTCGGTTACGCTACTGCCTTCGCGGTCCATCCACGCCAGGGCATCGTGTCCCTGTGCTGTGCGCATATAGACCAGAGCACCTTCGGGATGTTGCGGCGTTTGCGCGTAGGCCCGTGAAGAATGGACGACGGATGGCATATCTTCGATTTTCTTTTTGAGCGGCGGATCGGCTGTTGTCGCGTTTTTCCAGATCTGGTACGCATAAGAAGAGAGATCGACGTCGGTTTCTTCCTCTCCGTCGAGGATGCCTGCCTGCTCGTGGTACAGATTGCGAACAGCTCGCTCGTCTTCGTCCTCAAAAAAGGCTTCGTCAGTTCCGACGACCTCGGCATTTTGATTGAGGCGTGTTCTAACGCGCGCCCGAAGTCGGATGAGACGTTCAATGCCATCCGCGGGGAGAAAGGAATAGCACAGGATGTTGTCCGCTTGCTGTCCGATGCGATCTACACGCCCGGCGCGTTGAATCAGGCGGATGATCGCCCACGGAAGATCGTAATTTACGACAATGGCGCAGTCCTGAAGATTTTGTCCTTCGCTGAGGACGTCGGTGGAAATCATAACCCGAAGTTCCATGTCGCTCGTAATGCGATCCTCTTTCTCGTTACTCTTTGGACTAAAACGCCATGCCAGTCTTGTCGGGTTGTCTGTGTCTCCGGTTACGGCTTCCATCTGCGATACGCCGCGTGCTTTCAACTCGTGCCTCAGATAGCGCACTGTGTCGGCGAATTGAGTAAAGACCAGAACCTTGCGATCCGGGTGTGTGGTCATGAGCAGATCTTCCAATGCGCGAAGTTTTGTATCTTCCTCTGCTTGCCATGTCCCGAATTGAACGAGGAGGTCGCGTAGCGTTTCGGCGTCGTTCTTCAGGTCTTTGTGAAGGTTTTTAATAAAATGATGCGAGGCCAGCCAGCGAAATCGCCTTGTGTATGCAGAGGCATAGAGCGTATAGACTTCAGCGGCTCTTTGGCGGAAGTCCTTTTCGGTTCTCAGTGCTTTCGCTTCGCCGACGTTTTCGTTCGCATTGTCGTCATCTTCTTCGAAGATGTTGCCAGTTGTGCCTTCCACATCCTCATCATAGGAATGCGAGTCGAGTAACCCTGCGTCCGTTGTTCCAATTGGGATCGGCAGGTCATTTTCAATGGCGTGCAGAAAAATGAAGTTCCGCAATATGTGTCGTTCAACAGATAGCAGGAAGGCGTGACCACTGCTCTCGAGCCGTTTGAACAGGTTGGTTCGGCAGAAGCCCATGAGTCGTCTGCCCGCGCGCGATAAGTCGTCGAGGATTTTTGCCTCGGTTGATGTCGGTGGGGTAGATGGCGCGGGTGTGACGTAGTTGCCGAGGCCATACCGCGGCAGTTCCAGGCCATTTATGGCGCCAACCACTTTGCCTGTGAACAGGCGGGCGTACTGGTCGCCAATGTCGAATTGGATTGTTTTGGGAACCCGGGAGGGGAAATAAGACCGGCTACCATCTTCGAACGTCAGATATTTCTTTTTGGTAGTCTCGTCGGTGGTGGCATAGTTGTCTCGGATAAAGCTGCGGGTTCGGCGCACGAGATACAGACGCATGAGTTCCTGCCAGTCTGCCGCGTGCTCGGATCGCTCGAACGCAGCCAGTGTCCGCAACCCTGCCTGGTGTTGGCGGATGAATTCTGTCTCACCCATCTTCCGCAAGAGGCGTTCTGGGCGAATCCCCAGGTCTTCATCTTCGGGTACAAACAGGCGAAGTTGACTGGAGAGGTCCAGATACGTCTTGTTGTAGGGGGTCGCGGACAACAGGATGCACTTGCTTTCGTTTTCCTGGATGTATTCCTGGATGGCGCGGTATCGCTTGCCTTCGCGATTTCTCAGATTGTGGCTCTCGTCAATTATGATCAGGCGAAAACGGCGCATGTCGGGTAATGTGTTGATCACGCGGGTGATTGACAATACGCGGGCGTGCATCCGGTACTGATCACGGTAATCCTCCCACATCGGAACGAGGTTCTTCGGGCATAGGATTAGCGTTTCCAGGCCGTGGTCGTCCTCAAATACACGCGCCAGGGCGGTTGCCATGAGCGTCTTGCCCAGCCCGACCACATCACCGATTATGACACCGCCCCGTCGGTTGAGGTGGTGTGCAGCGATCTTCACAGCAGCCGTCTGAAAGTCGAGCAATTTGTTGTCGAAGTCTTTCGGTATGCGAAATTCCGTCAGGCCAGCCCGCGCTTCTTGCGATAAATGGTACGCCATTTTGATATAGATCTGGTGGGGCGGAATCAGTTCTTCGCGCGCCCAACTTTCCTCAATAATCTCGCTGAGTTCTTTCGAGATATCGACGCACCAGCGATCATTCCACCTATCTTCAAACCACTTCGCCAGCTTTTGACAGGCATCGTGATCCAATACATCGACGTTGAGTTCGCCTTGATAGGAGAGACCCGACAGTGTGAGGTTGCTGCTTCCGAGGTAGCCAACTATGGGGTTGATTGGATCTGGTCGGAACAAGAGGTAGAGCTTTGCGTGCAGCGGGTGTCTGAGGAAGAGTTTGACGACGAGTTTTTTTGCCTTAATCTGCGCCGCCAGCCGTCGCAGGCCCGCCTCGTCCTCATTGGTCGGAGCACCCAGGATCAGTTGTTCTCGAAATTCTTCCGCCAGTCTTTTTTTGAGCCGAGACGCGGTCTGATTATCGAGTCCCCCCTGGTCGGCTGCAAAACTCTTGGCAAGCCGTAACTCTTCATGCGGCAACTGCTGCATGCCAACGAGAAGCCGGCAACATTGACCATCTCCTCCTGCCCACTTTTCGACGTATTCGTCGATTGAACGCCAGCCCCGAAGATTAAAATAGCCGACGCAGAAATCCGCGTGTTCTGAGACCTCCATAGTCTCTACCAATGCTGGGCGAAGACTTTGTTCAATGTTGTCAAAAATCCGAGGCATTTTGTGATCCAGGGTCTATAAATGAGAGGGACATAAATCAAAAATCACCTTACAAAATGGGCCATCAGCTAAAACCATCACGCACAGCGTGTGAGTCCGTTTCGCAGCGGACATTTTTATGGCATCTTGACTGTGCAGGCCATTGTATGGTGTACTACCACAAAAACGATTTGCGCTGTGCCAGCCCCTCGGCGTTTGAGAGCGGCATTTTTTGCTTACTTTTTGTTGCTGGAGACAAAAAGTAAGTCGCCGAAGGCATGAAAAGAAAAATATTAAAAAATCTTCATACGTCTTTATACCACAACAAATGAATTATGCACACCCTCATGATAAATAATCTCATTCATCCGTAGTCTTTAATAGCCACCAACAGATTCTATTTAAAAATCTCCTCACTGTCAAGGCTGGGCATTTGATCTTGCAAAGATAAAGCCCTATCTTTTGAATGATGCAGATACAGCGCATATCGGGTTTGCTTTCCTCGGTGTGTTGGGTTATAATCTGTTATGTGATTGAACGGTATCTTAAAAGGAGGCGTGAGATGGCTGATACGCTGATGGATGAGGTGAAAATAGAAACGCGAAAGAAGACAGCCGTGATTGATTGCGATGTTCACGTCACGATGAAATCGGGCGATATGTGGTTTCAATATCTGGCGGAGGAATGGCACGATTATCACCGAACCATTGGTGGTCGGGGACGCATCGGGTCGGCGTATCCCCGAGCTGTGCCAAATGCCGCGCGTCACGATGCATGGCCGCCTTCGGGACCGCCGGGATCCGATCTGGAGTTTTTGCGCGCGCAATTGCTGGACGAGTGGGATATGGATTACGGCATTTTGACGCCTTTGATCGGCGTGGGTGGGCAGCAAAATTTGCGTTATGCAGAGGCGATGGGACGGGCGGTGAACGATTGGCAAGCCGATGCGTGGCTCGGGCGCGAACCCCGGTTGCGCGGGTCTGTGATTGTGCCTTATGAAAATGGCGAGTTGGCCGCGGCAGAGATTGATCGCCTGGGCGATGATCCGAGATTTGTGCAGGTGCTTCTCATTGTGCGGACAATGGAACCCCTGGGCAGTCGCAAGTACTGGAAGATGTATGAGGCCGCGGTAAGAAATGGCTTTCCGATTGCGATTCATTTTGGCGGTACAGGCGCGGGTCCAATTACGGGCGCGGGCAAGCCATCGCATTATATTGAGGACCACTGTGGCATGCCCACGGCATTTCAAGCGCAGGTGACGAGTTTGGTGTATGAAGGCGTGTTTGAGCAGTTTCCCGATTTGAAAGTGGTGTTGATTGAAGGGGGATTTGCGTGGATGCCTGCGTTGATGTGGCGGCTGGATAGTTGTTATCAGAAGTTGAAGGTGGAGTTGTCGCATTTGAAGCGGTTGCCGTCGGAGTATATCCGCGATCATTTCTGGATTAGTACGCAGCCTATGGACGAACCTCCACAACGCGAGTACTTTTTTGAGATGATGGATCATATGGATATGAACGATAAGTTGATGTTTGCCACGGATTATCCCCACTGGGATTTTGATGCGCCCGATGTGGCTCTGCCCTCGGGTATGGACAAGGATGTGCGGCGCAGTATTCTGGCGGAGAATGCACGGGCGTTGTATCAGTTGGCGTGAGGAGCATGATGGCGAAACACATTATTGGAACTATTGATGAGATTCCACCGGGCGAGCGGAAGCTGGTGACGATTGAGGGGCGGGAGATCGGGGTGTTTAATGTGCATGGGGAATTTTATGCCCTGAGAAATCGATGTCCGCATCAGGGAGGCGCGCTGTGCAAGGGGCGGGTGTCGGGTTTTGTGACGGCAAAGGTGCCGGGAGAATACGAGTACACGCGCAAGGGTGAAATTCTGCGGTGTCCATGGCACGGTTGGGAATACGATATTAAGACGGGGCAGTCGTGGGTCGATCCTTCCAGCGTGCGCGTGCGAAGCTATGAGGTGGAGATTGCACAGGGCGCAGAGATAGAGGACAAGGGAGATATGGCGGGATTGGTGAAGGGGCCTTATGTGGCAGAGACGTTTGAGGTGACGGTGGAGGAGACGTATTTGGTTGTGGAAATATGAGAGGGATATTCCCGATGCGCGTGGGCATTATTTCGCTGTTGCACGAGTCGAATACGTTTATCAGCACGCCGACGACTATGGATTCGTTTCGGCGGGATGGGATCTTTACGGGGCGGGCGATGTATGATCACTATTCGGGGGGACATCACGAAGTTAGTGGATTTTTAGAAGGTTTGGAGTCGGCAGGCATGGATGCACTGCCGATTTTTCATGCAGCTACGACGCCTTCTGGCCGCATTACGAGAGAGACGTGTCGAGAATTGATGCGGTTGATGTTTGATGAGGTGGCGGCTGTGGGGGAAATAGATGGGTACCTGGTGGCACCTCACGGGGCAAATTCGGGGGAGGGCGATGAGTACCGCGACATGGATGGGCACTGGTTGTCGCGTTTGCGCGAGGTGGTTGGATCCGAAAAACCGATTATTTGCACGATTGATCCGCATGCCAATTTGTCGCCGCGCATGGTTGCGGCGTGCGATGCGACGATTGCCTATCGCTCGAATCCCCATCTCGATCAGAAGCAGCGCGGGCTGGAAGCTGCGGCGTTGATGGTGCGGACCCTGAAGGGAGAGGTGAAGCCTGTGCAAGCGGGTGCTTTTCCCCGTATTGGGATTAATATTGAGCGTCAATCGACTTTTGCGTCGCCGTGTTTGCCGATGTATGAGTTGGCAGATGAGATGTTGAAAGAATCAGGTGTTTTGTCGAATAGTGTTGTGCTGGGTTTTCCGTATGCCGATGTCGAGGAGATGGGGGCGGCATTTGTGGTGGTGACAGATGGCGATAGGGATCGGGCACAGGTTCTGGCGAATCGGTTGGCGGATTATTTGTATGTACACCGCGCGGAGTTTGTGGGCGAGTATATTGCGGTTCCCGATGCTGTTGATATGGCAGTGGGGCAAAAGGGTCCTGTTTGTTTGCTCGATATGGGGGATAATGTGGGTGGGGGATCTGCTGGCGATGGTACGGAGATTTTGCACGAGTTGCACGGGCGGGGGAATACGACGGGCTTTGTGTGTATTTTTGATCCGGAATCACAGCAGCGGGCGCGAGACGCAGGGGTTGGAAATCGCGTGGTGCTGGATATCGGCGGCAAGACGGATGATTTACACGGTGTACCTTTGAAGGCAGAGGTACGGGTGCGCAGTTTGCACGCGGGGAAGTACAGAGAGTCTGAGGTGCGACACGGCGGGCGAACTTCTTTTGATATGGGTCCCACGGCGATTGTGGAGACGGATACGGGTATCGCGATTAGTTTGACGTCGCAGCGCGCGGTGCCCGTGAGCCTGGGTTTGATGACGAGTTGCGATCTCGACCCTGCCGCGTTTCAGGTGGTTGTGGCAAAGGGTGTACACGCGCCTGTTGCGGCATACCAGCCGGTGTGTACGGCTTTGATTCGGGTGGATACCCCCGGCACAACAGCGGCGGATATGCGAGGTTTTGAATACGAGTTTCGCCGCGAGCCAATGTATCCTTTTGAGGAGATAGGGGTGTGATTTTTGAAAATTTTATTGACGAATGACGACAGTTTAGATTCTCCTTTGTTTTTGTTTGCTGTGGATTATTTTCAGGTGATGGGAGATGTGAAAGCGGTGGTGCCCGCTGAGGAACAGAGTTGGAAAGGCAAGGCGATGACGCGGTTTGGCTCGCGTCGCGTAGAACGATTGGAAGGTTTTGCGTGTGAGACATACTCGTTTTCGGGGACGCCAGCGGATTGCGCGAATTTTGGCATTTATCATTTGTTTGATGGCGGTAAGCCCGACCTGGTGATTTCGGGTGTTAATATGGGCAGCAATTCGGGGTTGAGCTTCACGCTTTCTTCGGGGACGGTTGGGGCTGCTCTGGAAGCCAATATCGCGGGATTACCGGCTGTGGCATTGTCACAGGTTTTGCCCAGACAGGTGTTTCGACAGTGGGTTGAGGATCGCGCGATGCAACCCGATGTGCGGGATTTGTTGTTCAAAAGGTGTCGCGCGATGTTGGACCGGGTATTTGCGTTTTTGAATAATCAGGCAGATTTTCTGTCTGATTCCGTGACGTGGAATGTGAATATGCCGGCTGAACCATCTGATGACTGGCGCGTTATACAGACGGTACTCGGGCATACGTTTTACACTTCGTGTTTTGAGGCATCACAGGAGGGGTATTATCACAATATCGATCAGCCAGAGGTAGAAGAGCGCGCGGGTACAGATGGTGTGGTTTTGCGCGCAGGTCATGTGAGTGTTACGCGATTGGATATTCGCACGCTGGGGCAATGATTTTAGGAGATTAAAATGGGTGTTTTTGAAGGCGTAGTTCCTGCTATTGCGACGCCTATGGGACAGGACGGACGGTTTAACGAAGAGGTGTTTCGCAAAATTGTAGAGTTTAATATCGAAGCTGGTGTACACGGTTTTTGGGTCGCGGGAGGTACTGGCGAGAGTGTGTTGTTGGACGATGATGAAAATATGCAGGTTGCATCGGCGATTGCGGATCAATCGGATGGGCGTGCAAAAGTTATTATGCATGTGGGCGCGCCAACAACAGATCGCGCAGCGCGGTTGGCCGAGCACGCAGCCCGTGTGGGGGCAGATGCGCTGTGTTGTGTGCCGCCATTTTTTTATCGGCGCGATGACGACGATATTGCCGAGCATTATCGGGTTGTGGCAGGTGCTGCAGAACTGCCGCTATTTGTGTACAATTTGCCGGGGGCAACGGGTGTGGAAATTACGCCGGGGATGATGGCAAAAATTCAAGACCGCGTGCCGCAACTGAAGGGGTTAAAGCATTCGGCACAGACGTTTTCAAATGTACGGACGTTTGCGGGGATGGGGTTGTCGTGTTTTATCGGCAATCATCGGTTGATGTTGCCGGCGATGACTATTGGCGCATGTGGGTGTGTGGATGGGCCGCTGAATGTGTTTCCCGAATTGTGGGTGGCGATTTGGAAAGCGTATCGGGCAGGGGATTTGAAGGCAGCAGAAGTAGCACAGGATAAGGCGTCGCGTGCTTATGAGGCGTTGAGCGCAGGCGGTGGCTTTCATTCGGTGATCAAGGTGGCGTTGAGTGCGCGGTTAGGAGTTGATTGTGGAGATCCGAGGCCGCCGGGACGACCGGCGAGCGATGCACAACGCGCACAGATTGTGGAAACCGTGAGGGGTCTGGTGTAAGCGAGCAGGCAAATCCGAAATCGGGGATAAATCCCATGGCCGATCAGATAATTTTGCTGGTGGAAGACGATAGGGAATTGGCGGATTTGACGCGAGATTTTTTGGAGAATGAAGGATTTGTGGTCTGGCACGAGGCCGAGGGTAAAGCCGCTCGAGATCGCATTTTGGCTTCTCCGCCCGATATGATCATTCTGGATATTATGTTGCCGGGTATGAACGGATATACCGTTTGTCGGGAAGTGCGCCCAGAATACGATGGACCAATTTTATTTTTGACGGCTCGAGATGAAGAATTAGATGAAATTTTGGGTCTGGAGATGGGCGGAGATGATTATGTAACCAAACCCGTGCGCCCCCAGTTGCTTGTGGCGAGGGTGCGCGCATTGCTGCGCAGGGCTGTTGGTACTCAGAGATCTGCGACATCAAAGCGGGTGAGGGTGGGGGATCTGATAGTGGATGCAAATTGTCGAGAGGTCAGGATGGGAGAACGCGTTGTTGATCTTACGACTTATGAGTTTGATTTGCTCTATTATCTGGCCAATCGAGCCGGTGAAGTGGTGAGTCGGCAAGATATTTATCAGGCGTTGTTTAACTACGATTACGATGGATTGGATCGCAGCGTGGATGTGTATATTTCGCGCCTTCGTCAAAAACTCAGCGGAGATATTTCAACATCTGTTTCGATCAAGACCGTGCGCAGTGTAGGCTATCTTCTGTCGGGGCCAGCGCAGGGTGACGTGTGATCCGCAGATGACGCAGATGACGCAGATGAAAAAGAGGGGCTGTAAAGTGTGAAGGAGGAAGTGTGATTATGCGAGCGAGTGACCGATGAGGAAACAGTTTATCCGTATTTATGCGGGAATTGCCATTGTTTTGCTTTTGAGTGCGTTTGGACTTTTGGCAATGTCAAAGCAGTGGGTCTCCTCTGTTCGGCAGGCTGATTTTGAGGACAAGACCCAGGTGCTTATCGCAATGGTTCGCGAGGAGCTTGAGGCTGTGGATGTGGATCCGGTGGCGCAGTTGCTGGTGCTCAATATGTTCAGTCTGACGCACCGCATGCCCATTACGCTGGAGCCGTTGTTTGTTTTGCCGCTTTCTTCGGTAGAGAAAGGCCGTTTGAAAGCCGGAGAGGTTGTGACGATTTCCATAGAGGAAAGATTGCAGACATACCAGATGGCACCCAATGGCGATGTTATTGTGTTGGGACCATACCTGCTCGAGGAGATGATTCGATGGCAGGGTAATTTGATTGAAGAAGGAGATGGTGAGGGAGATGGCGGCAATTTCTTTTTTCAGACCGATGTTTTATTTTTGGGCATTCTGGTTGCAATTTTGTTGGGTATAGGTGGGGCTATTTATTTTTTGATTCACCCTTTTGAGCGTCGGATTTACGCATTGTCGGATGCTGCGGAGCGATTTGGGAGGGGTGATTTGAGCAGCCGATCTCCAGTTGGGAAGGGCCATGCCGTGGCGGATTTGGCGCGCAGTTTCAATGGCATGGCCGATCGCATTGAGGGGATGGTCGATGGACAGCGGGAGCTTTTAAGAGCTGTGTCGCACGAACTGAGAACGCCTCTGGCACGTATTTTTTTTCTTCTCAATCAATTGAAGAATAACAATGTAGTGGAGGATAAGCATACGGATATTCAGCGCATTGAACGCTCGGTGTATGAACTCAATGATCTGGTTGAAGAATTGATGGATTTTGCGCGATTAGAACAGGATATTTTACATCGCACGGAAATTGATGTTGATGCACAAATGCGAGAACTGCCCGAAATGGTAGCAGAATTGCGTCGAGATATTTCTGTGGATATCGATAGTGAACACCTGATGGTCTGGGCAAATGAGACGCATTTCAAACGCGCGCTTACCAATCTGGTTACCAATGCAGTGCGACATGCCAGGCACCATATCTGGATTAGGGGAAAAGAAGTGGATGAAATGGCTCATATCAGTGTGGAAGATGATGGTTGTGGTATTCCCGAACATTTGAGAGAGAAAATCTTTGAGCCTTTTTATCGGGTAGATGAAAATTCCAATAGTACGGGTCTGGGGTTGGCGATTGTGAAGCGTATTGTGATGCAAAACGAAGGGCAGGTGCGGGTAGAGAACAGAACAGAGGGCGGGGCGAGGTTTATATTGATGTTTCCGCTTGAAAAAAAGGAGTCAAAGACGGGTCGAGTAGAACAAGACGGGCAACGGGTTTTAGATGTTAGCCCATAACTATGGATTTTACAGGAAATACCAGATATGAAATGGTGTTTAATTGCCATATTTTTGATGACGGCCATGCTCTGGTGCGATGCGGTTGCTCAGGCGCAAGAAAAGCAGGAGGAGTCGCCACCGGCTTTTGTCGATGAGGATGGCGATGGTATTGATGATCGCGTGACCTTCCGCCATCGTCTAAGTCAGCGATCTCGGGGAAGTGCGCTGTTGTGGGTGCTTTCGGCGCAATTGACGGAAGCGCAGCGGATGGCTCTGCAGGCGAGGATCAATGAATTACTCGAGGGAGGGGCAGAACTCCCTGAGGTTAGAAGGGCTATTTTTGCCGAACTCGAGGGTTTTGGCGTAGATTTAACAGAAACATTTTTGACGCGATTAAGTGCGGTGTTGACAGAAGATCAGATGTCTGCACTTCGCAAAAAGGCAGAGGCTCTAAAAGAGAATGGTGCGACCTATCACAGGATTTACAGAGAGATACGCGACGAGTTGGCTGTTATGGGGATTAATTGGGAGGGGCAGAGACCCGATTACTCCAGTTCTCAGTTGACAGAAGGCGAGATGTCTGAGCTTCAAAGAAAAATCGACAAACTGATTGCCGATGGTGCCTCTCGTGTTGAAATTCAAAAAGCCATTCATGCAGAGTTGGAAGAGATAAAGCGACGCAATAGACGCAGGAGTCGCACTGCGGATGACCGCGGTGGTCCTCCGCCGAGATCATCTGAGAGAGAAAATTAGGGTCGTGCATCATTCCGAGATGGGAAAAAGCGTTTCAAATATTTTGTCCGTTCGGTTTCGCCAACTCGCCCAACCAGCACCATCGTTTACTTCACCTCCGGTAAAGGTATAACCTCTCTTTTTCAGTAGTTGGGCAAACGATGCCGTGCTCTTGCCCAGATCATTTCCCTCCATTGGGCTTCGCAAGTCGTATTTTCCCCAGTCCAGATAAATATCTATGGGCTTATGTTTTGTTGCCTGAAAGACCAGGTCTGCATCTTTGGCTTCTGCGGTCTGATCCCAGGATAGGGATTGTATGCCTATTTTGCCAAATATGTCGGGATGTGTAAAGGTGGCGTAAAATGCCATAAATCCGCCGTAAATTGTTCCGATATTTGCCCGACCTTCGCGGCTTTTGATCGTGCGATATGTCCGGTCGATGTAGGGCACAATCTCATTTGTAAAAATGCGATTGTACGCATCGCGGTTTGCGCCTACGTACTCTGCGTATCCTCCTCTGAAGAGTGATGGGACAAATACCGCGATTACGGGGCGCACGCGCTTGCCGATGATATTGTCCAGCGAGACATCCATCTTTCCCAGCGACCACTGCCTGCGCGCGGCGTGAACATATACAACGGGGTATTGTTCATTGCTTTTATCATATCCCGCTGGGAGATAGATTTCCAGGTTGCGCTTTCCCACAATTTCCGCACTTTCAAAATGTATGGTGTCAATTTTGCCGTGAATACCATCTGGTCGCGCTTTGAGATGGTCGGGAGCACGCCAGCGCGGCATGCCGAAATAGGATGCGCGGCCAAAGAAGAGGGTTCGGATCTGTAGTGGGTTGAGCGGGTCGGGGATGGATCGCTGTAAGTCCAGGGTGTAGCGATAGGTGATGCGGGCGTCGGGTTCGAGTTGTGCGGTGGAATAGAAGAAGTCCGTTCCCTCAATGCGGTGCATGGGGTGGTCATATCGCCGCCCTACGTGGTCACCGGTTATGGTGACGTCTTCCGCTTTGCCGCGATATACAAAATGCACGAGGTTCTCGCCTTCGAGGATTGGAAAGCTTTTCTGTTGTGCCATGAACTGATCGATTTGCGTTTTTTTGTCTGTGGATTGTTGCACTTCTTTGACAAATTGTGCAAAGCGCGAGTTTGGCGCGATGCTTTCTGCGCCTGATTCTGCTACTTGTGTTTCTGGTACGACTTCGATACAGGCGATTTCCGACATGCTGCGCGCATAAAACCTGCCATTGGCCAGGCTGGCATGTGTCCAGGAAATTTCGTCGAAGAGTTTCAAACGGGCTGTTTCGCGGTATCCCTCACCCGAAGCTTGTGCGACGGCGAGGTTGCCTTCTTTTGTCATGATTACGAGGTGGTTATCTACGATGATGGGGAAGCCATCTCCCGGCTCGCGCGATCGCCATAAGCGTTCTCCGGTGTTTGCATCAATGCATGTGAGAATGCGACCGTTATAACCAAACAGCAGATCCGCGTTAAATACCGCATAGCTGTACGTCCCTCGAATGTGGCGCGTCCGCCAGAGTTCCTCTGCGGCAAAGGTTTCGCTATCGGCTCTCAAGCCGACCAGCATGCCGCCGTTTTTTACAAAATATCGCCCTTCGCCAATCTCGACGGGATGCCCGCTGGTATGCCCTGCGCCGGTCTGCCCGCGATGTGTAAATTGCCACAGAATTTCACCGGTTTCGGGAGATAAGCCCGCGAGATATTTGTTGCCGAAGAAGACGAGGTGTTTGCGGTTGTCAAAGGCGAATAGACCAGGCGATTGGTAGTTGACCGAGTCGCTAAATGCCGACCAGATCAGGTCTCCTGATGCGGGATCATAAGCGGAGACCGCATGTGTTCCCCCTGTTTGGACGATCAGGCGATTGTCGTGTAAAATTGGGGATGAGGTAAAGCCCCAGAATGGTACGGTTGCCCGGTGTTTTGCAACGAGGTCTATCGCCCAGAGTTTTTTCCCTGTATTTGCATCAAGTGCGAACAATTTTCCCCGGGGACCTAATGCGATGACCTTGTCTTCTGTCACTATCGGCGTTGACAGGGGACCGCTCTGCGAGCCGTAGTGACCGAGATAGGCAGTGCCGATTTTGTATTTCCATCGTTCTGATCCATCTTCTGTGTTGAGGCCGATTGCGTAATCAAAGGTTTCATCGGAGTACATGGTTACGGCGAGGTCGCCGCGAATTGAGATGGATGAGTAGCCAGCGCCGAGGGGCTTTTTCCAGACGATTTTCAACGCGTAGGGTTGGTCAGAGGGGAAGATGCCCGCGTCGTTGACTCTGAAGTCTCTGTTGGGACCACCCCAGTTCTGCCAATCCGCTTTCGCGTCTGCTGTTTGGAAGAAGAATACAAGAACAAAAAGTATCTTCACGCGACTGTTCATAATATTTCCTTTGAGCAGATATTCAACGCGATGTGAGTTGAATAACTTTAAGAACTCTTTGAAGTCGTATGGTATATGGCATTCATGCGTCTCTACCAGAGATTTTAGGAAATTTAGTTTCCCGATTGATGTGTTTGGAATCAGCGAATTTGTATTCGCCAGATTGCCGTAATTCTTTTTCTATCTTTTGATAATGAGCAACCAGGCGACCAACATCGTGTCCAAATTGCGCTGAAATTTCATGTCGGATTCTGCGAACTTCATTAATCTCTTTGTCTCTCATTTTAATCATCTCCTCCCAAATAATTTAATGGTGTCGTCAATTCCGGCATGGATAATCCCAGTTCTTGATTGATCTGCCTTATGAGATTAATCTTGTTGGCATTGGCAAGATGCCTACAATTCCAAGTTAGAAGTGCATCCACATTATGAAACGAGGCAATTGCCAGATGAAGCGCATCACCAGATGGATCTTGAGGCATTACCAACCTCTCAATATAGATTCGTGCGATATTCTCAATATAACCTGTAATTGGCAACAGTTCGACATCTTTGAGCAAGTCAAGACGATCTTGAATTTTATCACTCGTCCCCCTGTTGATTTCCTCAATGACAGCAACACTTGATGTCAAGGTAAATATGCCAGCATATTCGTTCCACCATTGACGAGTCCACTTTTGTCTGACGCGGGATTCGGCGTCAGTACGCAATGTGTGGTAGAAACTGGGAATTGTCGTTTCAATGTATATGCGTTTCTGAAATTCTCCATCCATTAACATAGACTCCATCTTTTGCATTCTTTCCCTTGTTCCCGGCAAAACGCAAAATACGCCTCAATCGACTTCTGCATCTCTTGCCTCTGTTTTATCGAGTTCGATAAAACGTACATCAGCTACTTGCACAAGAGCTTCATCTGTTAAAGGTGGAAAATCTCGTTTGGCTGTCCATTTTATGATCTCAGAAGCAAACTCGTGCTTTTCTATTTCTGGAAGTTGACTGAATAAATCCAATATGTTTTGTGTGGCCGTACTCATAGTAATCCTCCTTTTGTAGATAAAATAAAAGCAAGGAATTCTTTAGCCATTTCAGTCGTGCGTGACTCGAACATCCCCTGAAGGGTCATTCTAGTATGAAGAGAATCGACGCTCATCAAACCTCTATAATGCAAGTCCCTTACAACCTGATCGTAGAAATCGCGCTGTCCACGCAGTTCCTCAAATGTGAATTCCAGAAGATTACCCGGACTACCGCCATGCCAGTTCGGATAACTGATATTATGCCGACTTCCCCAGGTTTCAGGGGCATCAAAGAAGCGAAGCAACCTCAAATGCCAAGGTGTAAGTTCATCAATAAAATTGAGAAACATTAACTGTCTATCGTTCTCTGGAGCTTTGGACATCGCGGTATTCAATACAGCATTGCGGAGTGCTTCCAGTTTTTCCTGTTGATGATTGCGGATAGCAACCTGAGTTGCGTGCATTACAACAGTGATAAATGTCTCGTTTTGTGAAAGGTCCTCTACTCGGAACCCGTCAACCGCCCCCTCCAGTGACTTGAGCCTTTCGGCAATATCATCAAGCCATTGATTGCGTCGCTTCTCCAGAGGCGGTGCAATTACCATAGAGAACAGTTCGGCAGCCGTTCCACCAATACCAGGGATAGAAGCTATGCCTGCTTTTACTGCGGTGTGGACTTTATCCCATTTTTCGGGTTCAGGTCTCTCTAAGTCAGCCATGCGCCGGGGTTTCCTGTTCTCGAATATCGCGGTCGATTTCTGCGCGGTTCGCTTCGTAGTAATCTCTTACAAGATTCAAATGGTCAACAGTGAGTGCGGGGTAAGCCCGTATTGTATCTTCATCAGTCGCGCCCTGCTGAAAAAAGCTAATCAGCGTCCACACAGGAATGCGCGTGTCACCCACACATGCCCTGCCGCCGCAGACACCGGGCGTTTTCTGAATTTTAAGTGCGATGTGAAGGGATATCGCGGACATTGTGTTAAAAATCTGGTTTTGGGCGTTCCATTGGAGCGACTGGATGTGCTTGGCGGGCTTACTGTGCATAAATGACTTGCTCATCGAGAACGGTTAATGCCTCTTGCTCCAAATTGTAGGCTTCGGCCCGTTTTTTGTTTCCATCCAAAACTCTGTTGTTTATCTCCTGCTGAATATTTTCGTCAAGCAACAGTGGAACGCTCACTCTCAGAATATGCTCTTTTTCTATGTGTCCGACCACAGCACCATAAGTAAATCTGTTAATCAACTCACGAGCGTAAGGACTCGATAACCAAGCATAAAGATAACCAGAAATTTCATTATTTGCTGGCACTAAACGAATAATGTCATGCGTCATTGCCCACCCATCCCAATGTTTTGGGACAAATGTGGTCTTGCCAATTGTTCCACTACATGTTACCAAAATCATACCTTTCCTGATGGTGAGTTCATTTTTAATCTTTTCGTCATGTTGTGAAAACGATAGATATTTTTTGTCGGATGGGTCTAATTCTGAAATATTCTTACCACTAAAAAACACAATCCCGCGGCCTTCTTCAACATAGACCCTCTTGAATCGTCCGGGCAAGATAACCGACTGGCTTATTCGACTGTCACCAACCCTGACGACCTCTTTTGCCGTTTTCTGTAAATGCTGTTCGATTGCTTGTACAATGGGAACATGATAGGAAGCATCCAGGCGATTGCCCAACGCACTTAACGGAACAGAATAATTCAGCATGCCAGCTTTTTGATCTACTTGCTCGGCCTGTAACTCTTCCACATCGGGCAGGTGTAACGCCTCTTTTAACAAGGCTTGCGCCTCATCCATCAGTTCATTGGACTTATCTCTTAACTTGAAAGATTCCTCAACTATATTGTGAATTGTCTGTTTGAGTATGGGCGGCGGGTTGGGAATCGGAATGTGGTTCAGGTGTTCGGGTTCGATATGTTTAATAACTGATCCGTAGTTGTTGGTCTCTATCAGCAATCTCCCAATTTTTGACTTCAAGTAAGCATAGATGTAGCCGGAATATGGCCTTGTTTCTATTCTTATGACATCATCTGATATTGATTGGTTTTCGAGGGTCTTAGATACATAGGAAACCACGCCGATTGTACCAGAACGGGTAAGTAATACTTGACCTTTTTTAACCCGTGTGCTTTTCATATCAATATTTGTTGTAGGAGAAATGAATTTATTGGCCTTTGGATGTATTTCTGTTATTTGTGACGGTAGAATGAAAGGCACACCATCCTTTTCTGCAACATAGATTCTTTTGAACCGCCCCAAATAAAAGGCATCCTCGATAAATTCATCGCCCAGATGAACCACTTCCCACTTGCACTGCTCTAAATCCTTCCTCGCTTTTCTGCTGTCATTACTGTAAACACTCGCCTCCAAGCGGTAGCCTTTTTCAGAGACTTCTCGGACACCAACCGTTGTCCATTTAAGACCTGTGTCCCGACCAGTATCAGAACTCTGGGTTTCTTCTCTTTCTACTATTCGTGTAGATGGATAGGGTCTCGCTACCATACAATACCCTCCAGGTGTTTCCAATCGCTAAAAACAGGAGGAACTTCAAGGCTCTGATCGTCAATGACACGGACTTTGCTTTCGGTCTTATAGGTGACATCGCCTTTTGAGATTTGGTCTATTTCCAACACATTGGAGTCTTCTGGCACCCAGAGTTCATTGCCGTATTCATCCCGTTTGAATAGCGTATTTCCCCGTTTGTCGTGACCGACTTTCTCTACTATTGCCATAAAGATATTGTACAGCCTAATTTTTCTTGCTCGCAGTTCTGCTGCGGTTTCCTCGTGTGTCTTTTTTTGAACAATCAAGACCGATGTTTGCGTTCCGTTTCTGGGTTGGAAGGTATCGACATGCAAATCCACACTGGCAACGATTCTCGTTTTCTCAACCAACCACTGACGAATATACTCAAGACCCGGATTGCCTAAAATGGAGTCGGGCAAAACAATTGCCAATCGTCCGCCCGGCTTGAGAAATTGAATACAGCGTTCGATAAATAATTGCTCGGGCGGTGCGGAAGATTGAAAATCACGCGACCTCTGCCAGCTTGTTTGTCCGTTTTCACCATCTTTCTCAGTGCGCCAAAGATAGCCGATCTCAAATTGTTCGAGAATGTGGCTGTCCTTGATGGGAATTTTGCTCCCAAATGGTGGATTCGTAACAATGACATCAAAGAACTCAATGGTGTTGGTGTTTTTTATCGTATCCGCTTGAATATTCAACGCTTCTGCCAACTGTTTTTTGAGATCTAACGACCATTCGTGTGGTGGTAATAGGGAATCATTGCGATAGATATTGCCGCTCCCGTCATTATTCATCACCATGTTCATTTTTGTCGCTTTGACCAGGTCGGGATTGATGTCAAAGCCATAGAAATTTGATGCTGCGATTTGTCTGATTCTGTCTCTAAATATGCGTTTTTGATCATCTGACCATTTATTTTCTGGTTCGCCCAAATCTGCTTCAACTTCCTTTTTTAGTTGCTCAATCACATGGTTCATTGCCATAACCAGAAAGCCGCCTGTACCACATGAAGTATCACAAATCTTTTCATCTGGCTTCGGGTTAATCATTTCAACGGCCATACGCATGATATTTCTCGGCGTGAAAAATTCTCCTCTATCTCCTCTTAAATTTGCACCGACTAATTCCTCATATGCTTTGCCTTTTACATCGACATGGGTTTCCAGCAGGCTATAAGATTGGAGTTCTGAGACAATCCATGCAAGCGAACGGGGTTGTAATCCAATCTCATCATTTGCTTCAAATATCTGTGGAAACTGCTTTTTAACCTTATCGAAAATTTTAGAAATTCGGTTTTTGACTGTTAATTGTCCATCGGGATTAGAACGTTCCTTTGATGTGGTGTAAAACTCCAGTGGCTTGCCCAAATTTTGTTCATCGAGCGTTTTACAAAAAATGAGCTTTAACAACTCGAAAAATGCAGGTTGTTTTTGCAATCCATCCGTCACATAGATGTGATCGTGGCAGGTCTTGAAGACCATCAAAAGATTGTCTTCATAAGCTTTTTTTAATTTGTTGCGCTTTGGCCGGTCCACATCTTCCAGAGACCCATCGGCAGGAGGAATATCGTTGTATTCCTGAAATTCGTATCGCCCCTCTACTTTTTCTTTCCTCAATACTTCCCGGTACTTGCCGTTTGTCCACATGCCCCATTCGCAATTCGGGCAAGCACTCATGTAAGACTTGAGTTGTTCAACGCCGTCTTTCCTATTTTTCGGCTCTATTCTTTCACTCTTGCATTCCACAATCAGCCAAACATGGTCTTGGGTAAGTTCAGGACTGTCTTTGGAGAAGATGACAATATCCGCACGGGGACGACGGGAACCCAATTTCAGACCAAATTCTATTTTGATTTGTTCAGGATTGTATTTGTGCTCATTGACCAATCGTTTTTCGATGGTCTGACGGACATATTCTTCAGGCGTGTCCCTTCGGAATTTGCCGTCAATATAATCACAGATTTTGCCATCTGGCACTTTGATGATTTTTCTTTCTGGCTTTGTAATCATTTATTGTCTCACTTATTTCGCGTGTTATCAAACGCACTGAGGAAATATGCCTTTCATCTGCGTCCATCTGCGTCCATCTGCGTCCATCTGCGGATACCTGTGGTTTTCATCCGCGTTCATTTTTGTCGCCAGATTTCCCAGACGAGGTGTGATAGTTCGGGGACGATGAGTTTTTCCATGGCGAGTTGCACGGCGCCAGATGATCCGGGCATGCAGAAGATCATGGTGTCTTTGTACACGCCTGCTACGGCGCGCGAGAGCATGGCGCCCGAGCCGATGTCTTCCCATGAGAGAAAGCGAAATACTTCGCCAAATCCGTCGAGGCGTTTTTCAAGCAGGCTTGTGACGGCTTCATAGGTGGTATCGCGTGCGGCAATGCCAGTGCCGCCGTTGGTGAGGATGACATGGCATTCGCCTTTTTGGGCGATTTGTTTGATGAGCGCGCGTATCTGGTCGGCTTCGTCTTTGACCACGCGGTAAAACGCGATGCTGTGACCGGCGGCTTCGACCAGTTCTTTTATGATTTTGCCGCTCTTGTCATCGGCTTCGGTGCGCGTGTCGCTGATGGTGAGTACAGCGCAAGTGACGGGATCTTTGGCCTGTTCAATGTGATCTGTGTAAGGCATGGGGAACTCCGGGGTGAAAACGGATGTGATGATATTATTGTGTAGGGGCGATGCCCCCTTGCCCGCCCGCTTACGACAAACCCATGGCGACGAGGTTATCGTAGCTGATTTTGAGGCTGTCGAAGGGGTCGCGGTCGTAGCAGCGATCCTGTTCGACGATGTACCAGCGCGTGCCGGATTCGCGCCCGGCTTCAAAGATGGCGGGCCAGTTGAGGTTGCCTTCGCCGACTTCGGCAAAGCGCGTTTCGCGGCCTTCAATGGCCATATCTTTGACGTGGACGAGGTCTATGCGGGTTTTGGCTTTGCGGATCCATTCGGCGGGGTCGCCCCCTCCTGCCTGTACCCAGTACACGTCGATTTCGAGTTGTACTGCTTTGGGATCTGTTTCTTGCAGGATGATTTCAAGGGCGGTGCGGTTGCCGAATTTTTGAAATTCAAAGTTGTGGTTGTGATACGCAAAGGTCAGGCCCGCGTCGGCGAGTTTGCGACCGACTTCAGAGGCGTCTTTCGCAAAGCGGATATAACCGGCTTCACCGTCTTCCCGATACGACTGGGGCAGGCTGCCGATGGCGGGGTATTTGCAGTTCCAGAGGAGGTGTTCGTCTATGACGGCTTGTGTGTCGTCGCGCATGCGGTCAAAGCCGGTGTGTGTGGCACAGATTTCAATGTCGTTGTCATCGGCTATTTTTTTTAGTTCCGCGGGGTCAATGGGACCAAAGCCGGAGACTTGCATGGCGTCGTAACCAATGGCTTTTACTTTTTTTACGGATTCGACGATGTCTGAGATGGTTTTGGTAAAGTCGCGCACGGTGTACATTTGCGCGGCGATCATGGTTGGCATTTTTGGACTCCTTAAAAAGAAAGTGTGATTTTCCGTAGGGGCGACTCCCCGTGGTCGCCCGCACCCATCGGTGGTGGGGCGGGGAATCCTGTTAATCCTGATCTGAAACATAACATAGACAGGGCATGGATGCCAGAATTTTGTGTATGGGATTTTTCTGGATTGTTGTGGTGTGAACGTTTATTTTACAATTGTTCCGTATGACGATCTGTTTATCACTGGCTGGGGAGAGATTATGTCGAATATGAAGGCGTTGGCAGAAAGGCAAGGGGAGCGCAATGATGCGCTGTTGAAGGATACGCAATTTCTCGGGGATGAGGTCGCGTCCGATGTTCTGGGGCTGCATATTGATATTGCGGCGACCGAGGCACTTGGCGAAGCGGAAGACCGGGCGTTGACGGCGTTGCAGATTGAGAGCGCGCGCACGGCGATTCGGGCGCTGACGTCGTTGGCAGAGATTGGGGAGTTGGATCATCTGGGCGGGGGATTGGAATTGATCCCGGGGTTGTTGATGACGCTATCTGTGGCGGATTACGATACGCGTACTTATACAATTGAGCACGCGCATACGAGTGTCGGGTATTATTCGGCGCTGGCGGCGTTTGGTTTTGTGGAGGCAGAGGGCGTTGTCGAGCGGTTTCGACGCGGGCTGGATTTTCCCGGGCACGTGGCGTGGTTGCCGGGGGGAACACAGCTCAATGGCGGGCGTTTGGGGGTGATGATTCCGGTGGCTGTGGGGCTGGCGTTGGGCAAGAAGGCATTGTGTGACGATGCCTGGGTGATTGCCCATTGTGGGGATGCGGGGTGGATTTCGGGACAGGGTCTCAATGGTTTTAATGGCGCGAGTGTACACGGTGCGCCGATTACTTATGTGATGCACCGCAATGGCATTCAGTTGTCGGGTAGTACGGCGAGTATTATGGATGTGGATCCGCGAAGTGCTATTTCTGCGATGGGTGTGGATGTGATAGAGGTTGCGTCGCTTCACGATAATGTCGCGCTTTATCAGGCTTATCGAGAGGGGTATGGTCTCGCGCAGGAGGGTAAGCCGAGTCTGATTTATCCCACGGGGTTTTCCGGGGAGGGTGTGACGCTGAGGACTTTTGGCGAGCACTATGGGATAACCGAGGCGGTGGAGGCATTTGCCGCGCAACACGATGTGCCGATGGATAAGCAGGTGTGGATTCCGGGGTCGCTGATGAGTTTCCGCGATACAGTGCCGATGATAGAGTGTTTGTTTTTGGTGAATGATTTGCCGGGTGGAGAGAATCATCACGATGGGAGTATGCAGGGGCGCGTTGAGGCAGAGGTGCTCGGTGGGGCGATGTTTGAGGCGACGGCTGATCAAGCAGGGGCGCTTGCAACGCTTCGGCAGAATGGGTCGCGCACGGTTGTTACGAGGGCGAGGCCGGCACCCGGTAGTGCGAATTTGGAGATTCCGGCGGAGAAGGCAGCGGCGGCTGAGTTGCCGACTGAGAAGGCGAGTCCGCGCGATGGTGCAGCCGCGGCTTATGCTCTGGTGGCAGAGGCGCATCCGGATCGCGTGTTTGTGGTGAGTTGCGATTTGGATCCCTCGACAAAATTGGCGGCTGCTCGGGCACATCTGGGAGATGATCACCAGTTTGAGATGAGTATTGAGGAGCAAGCCGCAACGCTTATTGCCAATGGTCTGGCGATGAGTTCGCACGAGCCGCAGCTCAATGTGGTTTCGACTTTTGCCGCGTTTTTTGAGGGGATTGCGCGCGAGGGGTTTGATATGTGGCAGTATCAGCGCAATTTGAATGGGGTGAATGAGGGGATTAATGTGGTGTTTCATCTCTCTCATGTGGGTGCGTGTACAGGGCGCGATCATTTTTCGGGTTGGGGGCTTGATTGGATTAATGTGGGGTTGACGTATTTGCCTTATTTGCATCGGTTTTACGCTCCGGCAGATGCGCGTGTGGCGTTTTTGGCGGTGAAGGATATGGCGGCGCATTACGGCGGGCATATTATTGGGGTGCCGCGCGATTCGGGTTTGCCCGTTTTGCAAAAGCAGGATGGGTCGGGATTTTTGTGGAATCCGGGAGAGGAATGGGAGCCGATTACGGCTTTTCGCAAATACGATGGGGCAAGGCAGGCGATTTTGGCTTTTGGCGCGCCGGCTTTTTTGGGTGCGGAGGCTGCCGAGGTTTTGCTCGCGCAGGGCAATCCGACAGATGTGTATGTGGTGAATGGGTTGCCGCTGCCCGATGGGGCGCTGGATGAGGTGCTGCGGAATTACGAGGGTGTGGCGACGATTGAAGATGGAAAAATTGGGACGCCTGAGACGGGTTTGCGCGGGTTTGCGGGTCTGGTGGGTTCGTCGTGCAGTATTGCCCACGCGCATGTGGGGATTACAGATCCGAGGATTGCACCGTCGGAAGGTCTCGAAGCGACCTGGGTACATTTTGGGATTACGGCAGAGGCACTTGTTGAGGCGGTGGAGTCGTTGTCGTAGATATAGGAGGATCTGATGCGTAAACAGATTCTGTTCATTCTATCAACATTCGCGCTTTTGATGTATCCGCTGTCTCTTTTAGCACAGAATAGTACGGCGGGCGGTCAAGACCTTACTCCGGACTTTGATGGGGATGGTGAGGTTGGCTTCCCGGACTTTTTGGCGTTTGCAGGTCAGTTTGGATCACGTGAGGGGGATGGGCGTTATGATGCCAGATACGATCTGGATGGCGACGGCGAAATTGGATTTTCCGATTTTCTGATTTTTAGTAGCAGTTTTGGCAAGAGCGGCGACGCGGTGGCACTTGTTGTCATTCCGGATGGGAATCTGCGCGCTGTTATTGAGGATATTCTCGGCAAGGCGAGTGGTGCGCCGATCACGAGGGTTGAGATGGCGCGCGTGATGCGCATTGAGGCAAGGAATGCGAATATCAGGGATTTGAGTGGGCTTGAGTTTGCTCCCCGTTTGACATTCCTGGATTTTGGGGATGAAAGAGTGGAAGGGCAATCTGTCAATAGCAACAGTATCACGGATCTCACGCCTTTATCGGGCATGACCAGTCTGGAATGGCTGGAGCTTTCCAGCAACAGTATCACGGATCTTTTACCTTTATCGGGTTTGACGCACCTGACAAATCTGTATCTTTCCGGCAACAGCATTACGGATCTCACGCCTTTATCGGGTTTGGTCAGTCTGACAAGTCTGCATCTTTCCAGCAACAGTATTTCGAATCTCATGCCTCTATCGGGTTTGACTCGTCTGAGAACACTGTATCTTTCCGGCAACAGCATTACGGATCTCACACCGCTATCGGGTTTGGCCAGTCTGACAAGTCTGCATCTTTCCAGCAACAGTATCTCGGAACTCACACCGCTATCGGGTTTGGTCAGTCTGAGATTGTTATATCTTTCCAGCAACAGTATTTCGGATCTCACACCCCTATCGGGTTTGACCAGTCTGGGAATACTGTTTCTTTCCAACAACAGTATTTCGGATCTCACGCCTCTGTCTGGTTTGATCAACCTGACAAGTCTGTATCTTTCCAGCAACAGTATTTCGGATCTCACACCTCTATCGGGTTTGACTCGTCTGAGAACACTGTATCTTTCCAGAAACAGCATCACGGACCTCACGCCCCTATCGGGTTTGACGAGTCTGGAATGGCTGGTTCTTTTTACCAACAGTATCTCGGACCTCACGCCTCTGTCGGGTTTGGTCAGTCTGAGATTGTTGTCTCTTTCCGACAACAGTATTTCGGACCTCACGCCTCTGTCTGTTTTGACCCGTCTGGGGAGGCTGTATCTTGACTACAACAGCATCACGGATCTCACATCTCTATCGGGTTTGACCAGTCTGAGGTCGCTGTCTCTTTCCGTCAACAGCATCACGGATCTATTGCCTCTGGTTGCAAACACGGGATTGGGTACTGGAGATTTGGTTGATGTGGAGAATAATCCGTTGAGTGCCATGTCATACCAAACGCATATCCCAACCCTTCAGGATAGAGGCGTTATTGTGCTTGTTGGCGCGTCGAAGCCCGCGGTGGAGAAGAAGGAATTGTTGGGGATTGAGGAGTGGGAGGCAGGCGATTATATTTTTCGCAGGATGGAGGAGGAGAAGGACGTGATTAGCTCAAAATGAGTGTCTGTCTGGATGAAGATGCTGTAATGAAAAGAGCGAGTCAAAAAGGACTCGCTCTTTTTTTGTCGGTAAATCGGCGCGATTATCCTGCCAATGCGCGCATGGTTTCGACGCATCGGGTCAGGGCGGGTACGGGATTTTCGACGTCGGCTTCGTATTCGATGACGGCCATGCCGTCAAAGCCGCCTTTTTCGAGGCCGGCGACAAAGGCTGGGAGGTCGAGTGTGCCTTCGCCGACGACGGTGTCGTGCCATTGGCCGTTGGGGTCAAAGACAAAGTCTTTGTAGTGGACGCCGTAGATTTGTCCGGCGAAGTCTTCTGTCCATTTGACGGGGTTGCCCTGGCGGGGACCGATTTGCAATGCCCAGGCGGTGTCGATGCACAGGCCAACTTCGGGCGCGCCGAGGCCGATGAGGTGTTTGAGTACGCCGGGTTGTCCGCCAAAGTGATACCCGCCGTGGCAGTGAATGCCCACGCGTATGCCGTATTCCCGACACCATGCGCGTACCTGTGTGATGGCTTTGGGATAGGATTCGAGCTGGAAATGGCAGGAGATGTGTTTGGCGCCTGCAATGGCGGCGCATTCAAAGTAGGATTTTTCAGCGGGGTCGCCCGTGAAGGTTTGTACGCCGATGGAGATGACGGATACACCCGCGTCGTTGTAGGTTTTGACGATGTCTTTCCAGGCGTCAGGGTCTTTGAAGTCGGCGTGGACCTGGCAGACTTCGATTTTGTCGAGGCCGATGTCTTTTACTTTTTGGGCGACGTCGGCGTTGTCTTTGAAGTAGCGAAAGCAAAAACTTTGGACTCCGTAATCCAGTGCTGCACTCATGTAAAACTCCTTGTGTTGGGTTGTGTGTGACAATCTAACCAGCTTTTTCCAGTTTTTTGAATACGTCGGCAAAGATGGCGTTGCGGTTGAGTTGCGTGGCTACGCGCATGAAATGTCGACTGGGGTCGTGGCTCCAGGTTATTTGGTCGGTGAGTATGGGGCTGTGTACCAGTTGGGTTGTGACCCAGTTTGGGTTGATGAGGTAAGCGGTTGCGGAGAGGTCCCAGATTTCTTTTGCCCAGGCGTAGTGGTCTTTGTGGTAGCCGCGAACGGTTTCGGTGAGGAAGTCGCCTATGGCGCTTTTGCCCGCGACATGGGTTTCGAGTTCGGGCAGTGTGGTGAGGAGGTGAGAGGCGACATTGCGACAGGGGATCTGGACGAGGGGTACGCCACTGTCGAAGATGATGCACGCGGCGAGGATGTCTTGTCGCAGGTTAAATTCGAGGGTGTTTGCCCAACTGTGTTCGTGCCCGCCGAGCCAGACGACGACGATGTGTTTGATGATTTCGGGTTCGAGGAGGATGGCGGAGGCTACGTTGGTGATGGCGCCGATGGCTGTGACGTAGAGCGGATCATTGGATGCCATGGCTCTGTCGATGAGGTCGCGCACGGCGTCGTTGTCTTGCGGTGTGTCTGGCTCTGTGAGATAGTTTGTGGAGCCGCGAAATACGAGGTTGTCGTTGGGGATGTTGAGGCGGTTGAGGAGACGGAGGATTTCGTCGTAGCTTCGTTCCATGCCGTCGCCCGGTCCGCTGGCGCGCTGGTTGTGAAAGGGCGCGGCATAGATGGCTTCAACCGAGATTTTCTCGGGGGATAAGAGCGCGTGCGCCACGGCGAATTGATCATCGACTTCGTTATATGTGTCCGTGTCGAGCACCACGCGCACTTTGCCTGATGGCGGTGCTAATCTGTCAATGCGCTGGGCGTGTGTAAGGGTGGGGAAATTCATGGATATCTGCTTTTTATGCGGCTTCTTGTAATTTCGCGATGTTTTCAGGTTCATGTCTTTCTTGCCATCTTATATAATTCGCTCCTCCCGCCTCCAGCGCGTCTATATAATCCTGGTTGATGTTCTTGTCTCGGTCATTGATAACCGCGAGTCCCGAGACCTGTTTGCCTGTCAATGTCTTTCTATATTCCAAAATATCTTTCCACATAAACAGAAAACTGGATAGAGATGCCCTGTTGATACTGTTGAAGCACTTTAGCACAATTTCCTTTTCTCGATATGCCACCTGAAAATCGAAGCTGAAATCAATACCCACAGACCCTCTGGAAATGAATTCAGGTGTATAGACTATCATTTTCTCATCCAGATATCCCCGTACGTCATCTTTGAAAATATTGACAACCGTGGGCTTGGCAAGTACGTAGAAGTTGCTGACTTCTAACATCGCTTGAAGCAAATCATGCTTTCTTTGAGGAAAATCGGATTCTCTGTTGGCTTGTGTTACAAGTTCGTTGCTGTTATTGGTCACCCCATAACTGGTCAGGACTCTGTCCAGAAGTTCTCTTCGAGATGACGAGCGGGAGAAAGAAACGCCCATTAACTCCAAATCGTGGAGTGTCTTGCCGTCATCGGAGAGCATGATTTTATTCCCCTCCTTCTTGGCGTATATTTCCAGTGTGTCATTGAACAGGCCAGTAAAGGGAGTGGAAATAAGACTCCAATCACTATCGTTTCCCATAGGAATATAAGTTTTCGACCTGAGCCAGGTATAATACTTGTCTTCTTGTTCAGCAAGCCAGTTCATGATGATACCCTCTCGAATCTGGTTTCCAGGTTTATTCTCACGGCAAATTCTTGTATCACGGAAAAGATGTCTGTTGTAGTTGTTATATCTTTTGTGGGGAACTCATCATCAGCCAAAGGAATTGCCCATGCCAAAGGCTTGTAATCCTCAACATGATAGTGGATATGGTGTTCGTGATAGTCAAACCATTTTCCAGCATAGGGTTTGAAACGATTAGGCAAGCTACTTTTGATTTCTCTGGGATTCAGATGCTGCCCATGGTAGTCAATCCGTAACAGCCCAGTTTTTGATGTGTCTTCTTGAAAGTGCAACGTAATTTTAAGGTGATTTTTTAAGCTTTGTTGAATGTCAAAAAGAAAAGAATAATTGGGTTCTTGCTCTGCATATAAAAAATATCTCGCCTTTCCATTTGTCCAACGCCAGTATATAACGTCAACAGGACTGCCCTTTTGTATCACTTTCTTGGATAATCCTATCAAACGCCTGGCCTCCTGATTGGTCAGCATACTATTCCTTCATCTTGTCGCGCGTAGATCCACAACTTGCCGATCTTCCGGGTGCTTTTTGGTTTTGGAGATGAGCAACAAGAGCTTCGATATCATACCTATGCTCCCGTGCGATGCTGTCTTTGATCTGCCAGAGTTCTTCAATAATTTTGTCAGACATCTTCGAATAAGGTTTCAGCACATTATGCACTGTCCCCATAACATCTCGATAACCAAAATTAACGTCAGAAATTGATACCGTGTTATCGAGCACTCTAACACTGGTGTTGATATACGCTTCTAATGTCCACGTCCATTCTACCGAGTATCTACTATTGCCGACATTCGCATTTTCAGGGACCTCAACCAGGCCATGAAAATATCCCTTTTCCAGTGGTGGAATGTAATCTTCCTCAATATCAAAAATAGAACTGCGGATACTCGCTGGCAGACCGACTATAGTATATACTCTCTCTGTTCCCAAATCATTGCCAGCAGCATCTTTCCAAAAAAATATAAGGGTGATGTCGTAAACGCCACCATAACTATCATTCAACAGTGTGCCAGTAATATAGTAGTGATTGCTTAGGCTTGCCTCTGTTATATCAAAACTATGCAGGATGATCCCATTGGTTACTTCCGCTGACACTTTGGCACTTCGATTTTCATTAAGCGTTCCTGTATAAGAACCTTGACCAACAAATTGTTGCGATTGTGCATAAGCGTGTGTGAAGCTTGTGATAAGCATAAAAACGAATAGACAAGCAACTGTTTTTATTATCTGATGGATATGAAGATCAAGAGTGATCATATTCCTCCTGAGAAATTTACTATTTCGGAATAACTATCGCTACGCGAGTACAGCGACGCCTTCAACGTATTCCTCGAAGAGCGCGATGTCTTCTTGCATCATGTCGGGATTGTCTTTGAGGAAGAAGCCGACGAGGGCTATGTCGTTTTCGCGCATGGCTTTGCCCATGGTTTCGAAGGCTTCGAGGATGGGTTTGTTGCCACCTGCGAAGACTTTGTAGTGTACGACGGGGCAGGGGATGGTGGCGATTACGCCGAGCATTTTGGCGCGGTCTTCTTCTTCCCATTTTTCGCCTTCGTCACTGTGGTGCGCGCTGCGAGAGCGGTCCGTGGGATTGTAATAACTGCACATCTGGAAATCGGGATCGAGGTTGTCGCGCACCCATTCGTGTGCCGCGGGTTGATGGGCTGCAAATCCGGATGCGACACCCGCATTGGACATGGTGTCGAGTGCTTCGTAAAAATTGTCCCACTGTTCTGTGGCGTACCAGTTATCGACCACGCCGCCGTGGATATAGGTGCCGCTTGCGCCCAGTTCGATGGATGCGCGGAGCCATTTGCGCCAGGCGTCGGGTTTGCCGCGTTCGATGCATACCTGCGCGAACCACTGGATGCTGCCGCCTTCATCCCAGTATTCTTCGAGGAGTCCCATGATGTGGTCATCGGTGCGCCCAAAGAAGGTGTTGATGCCGAGTTTTTCTGCCTGTCGCCAGGTGTCTTTGATGCGGCTGGGGGTGTAATAATCGATCATTTCTTTGCTGCGTTCTCTGGTCTGGTGCGAAAACCCGCTGAACGGGTTGCCGCCAATACAGAGGCCCGAGACGTTGACGCCGCCTATGTTTGCGTATCGCATGTCTGGATCCTTTATGGGCGCATAAAGCCCGAGAAAAAGTCGTTGCCTTTGTCGTCAACGACGATAAAGGCGGGAAAGTTTTCGACGTCGATGCGCCATATTGCTTCCATGCCGAGTTCGGGATATTCCTGGCATTCGACTTTGCGTATGGCGTCTTTGGCGAGGCGGGCGGCGGGTCCGCCGATGGAGCCGAGGTAAAATCCGCCGTGTTTTTTGCACGCTTCTGTGACTTGTCGCGAGCGATTGCCTTTGGCGAGCATGATCATGCTGCCGCCTTCTGATTGGAATGAATCGACGTAGCTGTCCATGCGCCCCGCGGTTGTGGGACCAAATGAACCGGAGGCATATCCTTCGGGTGTTTTGGCGGGTCCTGCGTAATAGACGCACAGGTCTTTGAAATACTGTGGAAGTCCTTCGCCGCTGTCTATGCGTTCCTGGAGTTTGGCGTGGGCAATATCGCGTGCGACGATCATGGGACCAGAGAGGGATAAGCGCGTGCTGACGGGATATTTGCTGAGGGTTTCGCGCACTTTGTCCATGGGCTGATTGAGGTCGATTTTTACGACGTCGCCGCCAAGGGCTTCTTCATCGACTTCGGGGAGGTATTTTGCCGGGTCGCTTTCCAATTCTTCGAGGAAGATGCCGTCGCGCGTTATTTTTCCTAAAATTTGTCGGTCGGCAGAGCAGGATACGGCAATGCCGACGGGACACGATGCGCCGTGTCGGGGCAGGCGAATAACGCGTACGTCGTGGCAGAAGTATTTTCCGCCAAATTGCGCGCCAATGCCGAGTTCGTGGCTCATTTCCAATACTTGTTTTTCCATTTCGAGGTCGCGGAATGCCTGGCCATATTCATTGCCCTGCGTGGGCAGGGTGTCGAGATATTTGGCGCTTGCGAGTTTGGCGGTTTTGAGGGTGTATTCTGCGGATGTGCCGCCAATGACGAGGGCGAGGTGATAGGGTGGGCAGGCGGCTGTGCCGAGTTCGCGCAGGCGCTGGTCGATGAAGTCGCGCAGGCGTTCGGGATTGAGCAGTGCTCTGGTTTCTTGATAGAGCAGGCTTTTGTTGGCAGACCCACCTCCTTTGGCCATGAACATGAATTTGTATGTATCCCCTTGCTCAGAATAGATTTCGATTTGGGCGGGGAGGTTGGTTTTTGTATTTGCCTCCTGGAACATGTCGAGTGGTGCCAGTTGGCTGTAGCGCAAGTTTGTTTCCAGAAAGGCTCTGGTAATGCCCTGTGCGAGTGCGGCTTCGTCGCTGCCATCGGTCCACACGCGGTTGCCTTTTTTGCCCATGATAATGGCTGTGCCCGTGTCCTGACACATGGGGAGGACACCGCCTGCGGCAATGTTGGCATTTTTGAGCATTTCAATGGCGACAAAGCGGTCGTTTTCCGAGGCTTCGGGGTCGTCGAGAATTTTTGTCAGTTGTTTTAAGTGTGCGGGGCGGAGCAGGTGCGCGCTGTCTCGAATGGCGCGGTCCGCCAGCATGGTGAGGCCCTCGGGTTCGACTTTGAGGATTTCCTGGCCCTCAAATTGCCCCGTTGAAATATAATCGGTTGTGAGCAACTGGTAGGGGGTTTCATCCTCTCCTATGGGTATCATTTCGCGGTGTTCGTAGGTGTCCATTTTTCCCTTTCTTTTTTATTCTTCCAGCCATTCGAGGTCAAAGCGGGCGACGGTGACGTATCGCGTGTCGTTTCGTCGCGTGAAGATCTGGTTTTCGTAGATGCAGCATATTGTGCCGTCGGCTGTTTGGGCGAGGTCGGAATAACTCGAGGGTCCCGGTTCGAGGATTTTGGAGATGGGCCAGGTCTGGCAGTCGTCGGTGCTCATTTTGATGGTGAGGCGTTTGCGGTCATAAGAGGCGCGGCCCGGTCTGGTAAATTCGCGTTCGAGGTTGTCGGGGTTGGCAAAGACGATGTTGCCGTTTTGGAGTTTGAGGATGCTGCCCATGCAGACGGGTTCGAGCAGGGCGTCGTCGAATTGCAGTTCTGACCAGTTGGTTGCGCCGTCGGGACTCATAGTGATGAGGCGGCGATGGCGTTTGGATTCTGTGCGGATGTTGAATAAGACGCGCCCGTCGTTGAGTTCAACGGGGAGTGTTTCACTGGGGTTGATGTATTCGCCTTCTGTGCGCACGATAATGTCGCTGCGTTGCCAGGTTTGCGCGTGGTCGTCGCTGTAGATGCCCGCGACTGTGGAGGGACGATGCCCGAGTTTGCCCGGGCCAAATTCCGTGCCGCCGCCGTCCGACATCCAGATGGGTACGATGAGGCGACCGTTTTGAAGTTGTATGCCGTGCCCGGGTCCAGTGGCAATGACGCGCCAGGGATATTGTTCGCGGAAGGGTGTGAGTGTATCTGTGATTTCAGTAGGGTCGGACCAGGTGGTGCCGTCGTCTTTGCTTTGCATGTAAAATACGCGGGCGTAGTTGTGGCAATAGAGGGCGTGAACTGCGCCGTCTTTGCGGTCGGAGATCATGACGAAGTTGCTGATGGGACCTTCGCCATACATGTCGCAATGGGCGACGACGGTGGGTGAGTCCCAGGTTTGACCATTGTCCGCGCTGCGTCGCATGACTACGTCATTGCCATCCCAATCGCCGCCTCTGCCGCGTCGGGCCTCGGCTGTGGCGAGGAGGATGTTGTTTTGCGTGCAGAGGATGCCCGGTACGCGGTAGATGTGATACCCGTTTGTTCGACCTTCAAAGAGGTGGGTTTTGTCTATCATGTGATGCTCCGTTTATGTTGAGGAATTTTATTGGGAAATATATAATTATACCATAATACGATAAAGAACAAGTTAAAAAATTGCGAATGGGTTGAGAGAGATGAACCGCCTGGAGCAATATTCCGCTTGTAGAAAGCAGTACAGATTTTATATTGTCTTCTCGGAAACCGCAACGGAGGTAATATGTCTGCTCCGCGTATCGATGACCGCGACTGGTCCGCCCTGACTTCGGGTGAGCGCATTCGCCAGATTGAGGTGGAGGGCTATCTTCTGATCCCCGATCTATTGACGCCCGAGCATCTGGCTCGGCTCAAGGCGATAACCGATAGCCTGGAAACCACCCCGGTGGATTACAGTATCCATCAGCGGGGACGAAGTGATATCCAGTTCCTCGGTGGCGAAATCACCGATCTCATCGCCCATCCTCCGACAATCGCCTTTCTGAGAGAACTCCTGGGGGAGGATATCATCCTGTCGCACTACGGCTATGCCCGCTCAGAGCCTGGGCACCCCGGCATTAGCCTCCATACAGATGGCCAACCCTATGGTTCGCGCATCTTTGGTTATCTGGGTAGCGTACCTGTCATGGTCCGGGTGCTGTATTATCTGGACGACCTGACCCGGAAAGTCTCCCCATTCCGCGTACTTCCCCGATCACATCTCTCCATGCACGCAGACGGCAATCCATACCAGCGCTTTGAGTTCCATCCAGAGGAGGTCATGGTCACCGCAAAAGCCGGTTCTGCCATGTTTATCAATCACAAGGTCTTCCACGGCAACTTCCCCAATGTCGGCGACTGGCCCCGCTCAATGCTGGCTATTGCTTACCGCCCGGCCTGGGCTGGTCCTGTCCAGAAAGTTGAAGCGTGGGATCCGCAGGCTGTCGCCGCGCTGTCCGATGCAGTGAAGCCCTTCTTCGGCGACCGCAACACCCGCCACTGGATCCCCGAAGGAGGTAACAAACCGCCCAACATGGCCAGCCAGGCCCCGGGCATCAATCCCAGCCGATGGGAACGCAAGTAAGGAGAACGAATGTATCCCAATCCACTTAAACAGAAACTCAGAAAGGGCGAAATCGTGCTGGGGACCTCTTTGCCGGTCCCTTCATCCCTCGTCCTTGGAACTATCGTGCAGGCCCAGCCAGACTTTGTCTGGATCGATACCGAACACGCTCCGTTTGCCACCGAATCCCTGGACGCCATTCCCGTTCTTGCTAGGCAGAACGGCGTGGCGCCGATGATCCGCGTGGCATGGAACGATCCAGCTCTGATCAAGAAGGCATACGATGTCGGCGCTGTGGCCGTGATGGTGCCCCAGGTCAACACCGCCGAAGAAGCTGCCCGGGCAGTGCAATATGCCCGTTATCCTCCTGAAGGACAGCGCGGGCTTTCCCCGATGTGGACCCGCATAGCCGGCGAAGACTGGAACCACGTCATCAAAACCGCAAACGCGGAAACCGTATTGATCCTACAGGTCGAGAGCCAGGAGGCCTACGACAATATCGACGAAATCAAGCAGGTCGCGGGCATTGACGTCCTGCTCGTAGGGCCGCTCGATCTGTCCGCATCGGTCGGAAAGATCACCGAAACCAGTGCCAGGGAAGTCCAGGAGATTATGCGGGATGTTCCCGGGCGGCTGGAAGGGTCCGGCATTGTCGCCGGCACCACCCTTGTGGATCTTTCCGAGATTCAGGAAAAACTTCGCTGGGGCTACCGCTTTATGAATGTCGGCAATATTCTCGCTTATGGCACGCAGGTCCTGACCCACAATCTCGAAACCTTACGCGCCAATCACACGTAGCGTGTCTCGTGCAATCATCAGTTCTTCGTTGGTTGGGATGACGAGTACGGATACCGGGGCGGTCTCATGATGAATTGCTTCATCCATGGGGTTGCCCTCGTTTTTTGCTTTGTCGAGATGTACGCCCAGAAATCCGAGTTTTTCACAGATGTGCGCCCGAATGAGTGGCGCGTTTTCCCCTATTCCGGCGGTGAATACGAGCGCGTCTATTCCATCGAGTACCGCCGCGTATTTTCCGATGTACTGGCGGATGCGGTAGCAGAAGATGTCGATTGCAAGTGCCGCACGCCGATTTTCCTCATGGACGGCGATTAGATCTCTGAGGTCTGAGCTGATTCCAGATACGCCGATGAGACCGCTTTGATGGTTGAGCATCTGGTCGATTTGGTCTGGTGTCATCTGGTGTTCTCTGATCAGGTAGAGGATGATCGCCGGGTCGATGTCCCCACTGCGCGTTCCCATTACGAGTCCCTGAAGAGGTGTAAAGCCCATGCTGGTGTCGATTGATTTTCCGTCTGCGATGGCGGTGATGCTACAGCCGTTGCCCAGATGGCATGTGATCAGTTTTAGTGCTTTCAAAGGCGTACCGAGAATTTCCGCTGCACGCATGGCGACGTATTGATGCGATATGCCGTGGAATCCGTATTGCCGAATTTGGTATTGTTCGGAAATCGCGTGGGGCAGGGCATAAGTGTGGGCGTAGTCCGGGATGGTCTGGTGAAATGCGGTGTCGAATACCGCAACGTGTGGGATGTGGGGTAGTATGGTCTGGCAGGCGCGAATTCCGCGCAGGTTGAAGGGGTTGTGTAGTGGGGCAAGGGGGGCGCACTGTTCGATTGTTTTTTCAACTTGGGGCGTGATCCGGGTCGAGGCCGCGAAGTGGCTCCCGCCGTGTACAACGCGGTGCCCGATGGCATGGATTTCATCGGGTGTGCGGAGGATTCCTCTGTCCGGGTGGAGAAGGATTTCAAAGATGCGTTGAAAGACGGCTTCGTGAGCGGTTTGCGGTACGGGAATGCGATGGGTGACGCTATCTCGCCGCGTGTAAAACAATTCTGCGGATGTAGAGAGTAGCCGATCGACATGTCCTTTTGCGAGGCATTCTTCGCTGTGCATGTCGAAGCACTGGTATTTAATCGAGGAACTGCCGGCGTTGATGGTGAGTATTACAGGCATGGTTGATCAGGTTCAAGGTGGAGTGATCTGGTCGTTACTTGTGAACTTGCCGCAGGCGGTCGCGAATGATGCGTTTTCTGTCTTCGGGGTCTTCTGTTGGGAATTGCATGCCGATGCGGGTGAACAGGGGTTTGTACCCGCGGGCATGGTTGAGTTGTGTGTCGGTGAGAAATGTGAGTAGTCTGTTGCGGAGGCGCTGGGCTGTGTCTGCATGTGCGGGTGATTGTGCCAGGTTCTGCATTTCATTCGGGTCGTTTTGCAGGTCGTACAGGCGTTCATTTTGGGCCTGAGTGGACCATTTCCACCGGGCGTCGCGCACCATGTAGCAGAATTGGTCCTGGCGGGAGATTTCAGAGAAGACGGCGTCGTGAACGCTGTCGGTTTCGCCGCTGACGATGGGGAGGAGTGAGGCGGCCTGGCAATAATCCGGGATTTCTGCGTCTGCGAGGTCCAGGAAGGTCGAGAACAGGTCCAGGAAGGAGACCGGTGAGGCGTTGCGGTGCCCGCTGGCGACGACTGGTCCGCCGATGATGAGGGGTACGCGCGCGGATCCTTCCTCAAAGCCGGTTTTGGAGACGAGGCCGTGTTCACCCATGCGCTCTCCGTGGTCAGAGGTAAATACGACGACGGTGTTTTCCCAGTTGCCGCGTTGTTTCAGGGCGGCTACGATTTCGCCTACGCGGTCGTCGAAATGGGTGATTTTACCCATGTACTGGGCGGTCATTTCGGCGATGGCCTGGCGACCGTATTTGCAGCGTTTTTCGTTGTAGTTTTCTGGGAGAACAACATCGGCGGGGTCGTACATTTCGGCGTATTTGCCGGGTGCGTCCAGAGGTGGATGGGGTCCGGGAAAGCTGGCGAAGAGGAACAGGGGTTTGTCAGTCGGTGCGCGGTGGAGGTACGCCAGGGTTTGCCGGCAGACGTAGCCGTCTGGCGTCAGGTCTGGTGGTAGTGATGAGGGCTGGGGGGTGTATTGTCCATCTACGTATCGGTCGCCAATGTCGGTGATGAAGGTGTCGAGGAGGCCCTCTTTTTTTAGCAAACGGCTGTAGCCCGTGTTCAGGAAGGGTCCCTGGAATGGCGTCGAGGTTTCTTCTGCCCAGTCCAGACCGAGCTGGTCGTAGTAGTCCCGATAGTCTTCATAGTCTTGCCCCCATTCCAGGCTGAAGTAGTGGTATTTTCCGATTTTTGCGGTGGTGTAGCCGGCTTCTTGCAGGCAGCGGAAGAGGGTGATTTGTTCGGGTGGGAATAGTATGCCGGTGTAGTTGCAGAAGAATCCGTGCGCGTGTGGGTATAGGCCGCTGGCGAGCGATGCGCGCGCTGGCATGCATACGGGCGATGGTGTGTAGGCCGCGTCGAAAATACAGCCGCTGGCCGCGAGTGTGTCGAGGTGCGGGGTCTGGACCTGTGGGTGTCCCGCGCATCTTAGATATCGCGCGTTCCACTGGTCGGAACAGATGAAGATGATGTCGGGTTGGGTATTCATGGGTGGTCCTCTGTTATTGGAGATACTTTTTCTACATTTCCGCTGGCTATGGAGGCTTCGATGGCATGGAGCAGTGCTGTGGTGCGTGCTGCGTCTGCAAAATCTGATCGGATCGCAGAGGTCAATGACGGATTGCGGATGGCGTCCAAAAATACTTCTATCTCTTTAAAATGTGGGGGATCGGGTGGGTCTTGTGGTCGTCGGTTGGGATGGATTTCGCCGCTTCGCCCCATGGCCGGTCCTTGTGGAAATTGTTCGGATATGCTTTTGGCTTTTTCATCGGGTGCTCCGACAAGGCCTTCTATTCTGGGGGGGATGGTGGAAAGCGAAAGCCGAATATCCCTGCCGAAGAAGGTGAGGTCGTTTCGCCTTTGTGCACAGGCCCAGGATAGGAGAACACAGCCGATTGCCCCGGAGGAGAACTGGAGGTTGATCGACATGCTGTCTTCGATGGTGAAGCTGTCGCTGATGGGAATTGTCAGGTTGCTGCCAAGGGCGTGTACAGCGTCAATATCACCGGCGATATAGCGGATTACATCAAGGGTGTGGATGGTGTTGTCGAATAGCGATCCGCCTTTTTCTTTGAGGTAAAACCAGTCGGCTCCGAGGTTGCGGGTCAATCCCGGGCTGGTGATTATTGCGGCATCTACCAGATTGATCTGCCTGCCTTCCAATAGCTCCAGGCATCGATCTACAGAGGGTGCGTAGCGCTGGTTGAAGCCGACGCTGTGTACCAGATTCGTACCCTGAAGGAGTGCGACGATTTCACGCGCTTCTCGCAGGGATTGGGTGGGCGGTTTTTCGCAGAGGAAGGGCACGTTGTTCTGTACAGCGGCCTGTATGATCGGTTTGCGAAGAACGGGAGGCGTGCAGATGAGTATCGCGCCCAGGTCCTCGATTTCTTCAAAGATTTTTTCCCAATCTGTGTATGCTCGCGCCCCGTAAGTAGCAGCTTTGGCGCGCGCGAGATCTTCGTCTAGGTCGCATATCGCAGCGATGCGATTGCCTCCGAGGAATGCGAGGTTTTCCAGGTGCCGCGTGGCGATGTTTCCCGCGCCTATTACGGCTATGTTGATGGGGCTCTCCCGATTCATAGTTTCTCTTTCTTTCACGCCTCAGATTCCCTTGATAGGAGAGTTCCGACTCTTTGTAAAACTGCATCCACTATCTCCGTGGGCAAAGGACATATTAGTGCTGCATTTCTCGCCCGCCAATCCATGTTCTTGACCTGATCTGACAGAATAACACCCGTCACATCTAACCCAGCAGGAATGACGACCTCAAAGGGATACCCCTTCACTTGATTGGTAATTGGGCAGAGTATTGCCAAATGGGTCTTGCCATTGTAAGCGCCCGGTGAGAGCACAACAGCGGGGCGACATCCGGCTTGCTCATGTCCTGCTTGTGGATTGAAGTTAATCCAGACCGCATCACCGCGCTGGGGGACGTACGCGTTTGGCGTCACCATATTTCACCGCCTGTCGCAGGTCCAGTATCTACTTCACCGTGTAAGTTGTGTTTCGTCACCTGAGATAGAAGATCGTCCAATTTCAATTTAGACGGCTTCACAGGTTCAATGACCAACTCCTTACCACGTAGCGATAATTCCACTGGTGAATTGGGTTCAAGCCCGATCTGGATAGCGAGTGGTTTGGGAATACGCAGGGCTAAACTATTGCCCCATTTCTGCACACGGGTTTCCATATCATTCCTCCTTTAAGTAGTAGATACAATGAAGATACATTGAGAATCGAATTTATCAAGCCCTATTTTGTATAGTGCTCACGCAGTGGCAATGCACGGTATTCCGTGCTATATACCAATGACAGAGAACTGGACTTGATCCGTTTTGGTGGGTACCTTATGACTGTGGCTCAGAGGGGTCTGGGAAGGTTGCACAAAGGATGAAGAGTTGCCATTGCGCTTGGGTGAGATTTGTCGGATATTGTCTGCGCGTATGAACTGCTATACGGAGCCTGTGCGATGAATAATGCTATGGAGATTTTCACTGAGCCGGATGTACGGATGCCGATGCGCGATGGGATGCGGATGGCGGCGCATGTGTTCCGTCCCGATGCGGAGGGACGCTTCCCTGGAATTTTGCTGCGTACGCCATATGGCCGTCCGAAGGCCGGTTTTGAGCGTTACGTGCGTGCGGGTTACGCCGTGGTGAGTATGGACTCGCGCGGGCGCTACGGGTCTGAGGGTAACTGGGTACCGTTTACCGAGACGCACACGGGGGATGCCGAAGATGGCTACGACTCTGTGGAGTGGCTGGCAGCGCAGCCCTGGTGCAATGGCAGGGTCGGTACGCTCGGAGCTTCCTATAACGCCTGGATGCAGTGGCAGTTGGCAAAATTGCGTCCGCCGCATCTGGTGGCGATGTGTGCGTACACCATTCCCCTGGAATTGACAGAGGTGGATTGGCCGGGCGGGTTCCGGCCGGGACGGCGTATCAAGTGGTGGCTCACTTCTATGGCACCGGATCTTCGGCGACGCCAGGGATTGCCGCCGCCGCACACGCCAGCGGAAGCGCTGGAGGAATGGAACGAGGATGTCGAAAAACAATGGCTCGACTTTCTGCCGTGGCTCGATTTACCGCGTCACCTGCCGCCGGGGCTGGCGGAGTACGCGAGAGACTGGCTCGAGCACCCAAACCGGCGGGCATGGCGGTTCGACGAAGTACACGGGGAAGTCGCGGTGCCAAATCTCGATTTCAGCGGCTGGTACGATCACTGCAATGGCTCGATGCGGCATTTGCAACTGATACAGCGCAACGGTCGCACCGAGCGTGCGCGGTCGCAGACAAAGCTGGTCGCTGGCCCGTGGAACCATCCGGGTCTCGGTAGTCGGCAGGTGGCGGGGTTTGACTTTGGCCCGGATGCCGAACTCGATCTGCCGGGTCTGATCATCCGCTGGTTTGACTACTGGCTTAAAGAAGACGACAATGGCATCGACCGCGAGCCAGCAGTGCGCTATTTCGCAATGGCAGGGCAGGGGGGGGATTGGCGCGAGGCCGATACTTGGCCGCCGCCGAACACGACACCTTGCGCGTATTTGTTGAGTAGCGACGGCAATGCCGAATTTGGCGGTTCCGGGCGGCTCTCTGCCGACGGTGGAAATGGCGGTGTCGATCGCTTCGACTACGATCCTCACGACCCGGTGCCAACCTTGTGGACGAAGGCGTTGTTTACGGGTCCGTCGGATCGGCGTCTGCTGGAGGATCGCGATGACATCCTCTGCTACCGCTCTGAGCCTTTGGCGGAAGCCGTGGAGATTGCCGGCTATCCAGAAGTTGTCCTCTTTGTCAGTTCGTCAGCGCCAGATACGGACTTTTTTGCGCGCCTGGTCGATGAGCACCCAGCCACAGACGGGGACCAGGCTCCCGCGCTGGAGGTGTGCTATGGCATGGTGCGTGCGCGTCACCGCAATGGCTTCGACGTTGAAGAACTGTTGGAATCGGGGATGGTGGTAGAGTTGCGCATCCAACTCGGACCAACGGCCTGCCGTTTTGAACCGGGCCATCGCATCCGTCTGGAGATCACATCCAGCGATTTCCCCAATCACGACCGCAATCACAATACGGGAAGGAACGATTTGGCTGATACCGAGTTGGTGACGGCGACGAATGCCGTACATCACTCGGTAGCCCATCCTTCGCGGCTCGTGCTTCCCATTATTTCCCACCCAACTGCCGACTGAGCACACCCATGCCCCAATCCAGATCGGCTTCCCGCACGCCTGCAACGCCCATAGATCAAGCTCCTGTCCTGCCCCAGGTCTGGGCTATTGCCTGGCCCGTGGTGGCTGCATCGATGCTCGATGCCATGGAGGGCCTCATCGATATCTCCATGGTCGGGCAATTGGGTCCGGAAGCGATTTCAGCGGTGGGACTCAGTCGGCAAATTCTGTTTCTGACGATGGTCATGGCGATGTCGATCAGCACCGGGTCGCGTACTCTGGTCGCCCAATTTTACGGGGCTGAACGCCACGAGGACTTGAGTCATACAGCGCAACAAGCGATTCTGATGGGGGCGTTGCTGGCCGTTGTCATGGCTTTGCTCGGGGGCTTGATCGCTCGCCCCACGTTGATCTTGTTGGGGGCACAGCCCGAGGTGCTCGGTCATGCCGTACCCTTCCTGCGCATCTACTTTGGCGGCGTCATATTTATGATGCTCAATTATCTCATCAGCGCGATTTTTGGCGGTGCTGGAGATACCCGAACGCCGTTAAAGATTTCGTGTCTTATTATAGTTTTGAAGCTTCCCCTTACCTATGGCTTGATCTTTGGTGCCTGGGGGCTACCGCAGATGGGGGTTTGTGGTGCTGCAGTTGGTACGCTCGCTTCGCGGGCTGTCGGTTGTATTGTCGGTTTCTGGTTGCTTACTTCCGGGCGTTCGCGTGTGCAGATGCGCTGGACCTGGCGTCTGTCTTTTAACCGCGATATTATCGGGCGGATGATGCGAATCGGGGTGCCGGCGGGCATTCAGGGATTTTTCCGCAATGGCGCGCGTATCCTGTTTTATCGGGTGGCGAGTTGGACTTCGCAGCCCACTACTGCGGTCGCCGCGCTGACGATTGGACTGCAGATGCGGATGATCGGCATTATGCCAGCGCTGGCTTTTGGCGTAGCGGCAACTGCTCTGGTTGGGCAGCGATTGGGCGCAAAGCAAATACCGCAAGCGGAACGCTTTGGGGCGAGTACGATCAGGCTCTGTATGGTGTTTATCGTTGTTTGCGCCATTATCATTTGTGCCTTCGCCCGCGAAATCGTCGATCTGTTCACCGATTCGGTAGCCGTCATTGATATGGGCTACGTCATGCTCTGGTTTTTTACGATTGCACAGGTTTTTTCCGCGTTGTCCATCGTGTCTGCAGGCGTCCTGGCGGGTGGCGGTGAGACCAGGCCCCCGCTCTACTACACGATTTTGGCGCAATGGGTGGTTATGCTGCCGTTGTCCTATGTTCTGGCATTTCTGTTTGGGATGGATACCCTCGGCATCTGGATTGCCTGGCTGATTGGCGGCATCATTCAGGGCGTTCTGGTCTGGGCGTCCTATCTAAAGGGTAGATGGAAAAAGATAGTGATATGAGGGAATTGGTACTCTTTCAAATAAATTGCTTACCCTTTATCCTGACTTTCCGTATTTGGCTTGTTTTGTCCTGTTATACCTTTTTATATTTAGATATGCCGACCCGAATCTATAACCTTTCGGGAATGTTGAGGACGAAAAATATCTGTAAGAAGAGATAGAAGTGAACGACAAGGATCCCACCACTAACGCATCAATATCCTCGGCAGGTGCCGTTTTTCAAAGGAGATAGCATGAACCGCACCGAGTTATTTGATCTGATCCGCAATGGAGAGAATTCTACCCTGGAGTTTAAGCGGGATGATATCCAGAATCACGATCTGGCCAAGGAACTGGTGGCTTTCCTCAATCTGGAAGGGGGTACTGTTCTGCTCGGCGTCGAAGATGATGGGCGTATTTCCGGCACGACCCGGAACCGCCTCGAGGAGTGGGTGAGCGAGCTTTGCCGCGTCAAGATCAACCCGCCGACCGTCCCGGTTCTCTTATGGGTGAAAAATGTCGAGCCAAACCGGGATGTTCTCGCCGTCTCCATCTCGCGTGGTCCAGACAAGCCTTATGCGCGTGTCCATAACAGCCGCAGAACCTACTACATTCGTGTTGGTAACACCTCCCGAGAGGCGAGCCGAGAGGAGCTCGAGCGGATGTACCAGGCGTCGGGCCACTTTCGCTACGGTTTGAAGCCCGTGCCAGGCGCGAGTCTCGACGCTTTTGACCTTCGTCGCCTACGCGATTACCTGATCCAGGTTATCGGTGGGCCAGCCCCAGCAACAGATGATTTTGATGGTTGGGAAACGCTGTTGCGAAATATCGAACTGATGACCGTGTCTGGTGCCCAGCACGTTGCGACCATTGATGGGTTGCTTCTCTTTGGAAGAAATCCAGATAGATACATGCCTCAATCGGGAATTCGCGCGATCTGCTATCCGGGACCTGAACCCGATTACGCAACCCGCGCGGATGAGGACCTGCGCGGCCCTATGGTTCCCCTGAAAGACGCCAACGGAAACATAGTTGAAATCGGCCTTGTCGAGCAAGCCTGGGACTTTGTGCGTCGCAACACGACGCCAACGGCCCATATCGAGCGCGGTCGGCGTATTGACCGCTGGGAATATCCGGAAATTGTGATTCGGGAAGCTATTGTGAACGCGCTCGTTCACCGCGATTACAGTATTGCAGGGACTGACATCATGCTGTCTATCTATTCTGATCGCCTTGAGATTCAAAGTCCCGGTAAATTGCCCAATACAGTGACAATAGACGGGATGAAATCAGGCATGCGCTACGCGCGCAATCAGACACTGGTCAATATCATGCGCGACTACGGTTACGTTGATGCTCGAGGCATGGGCGTGCGGAACAAAATTATTCCAGGTATGCGTGCCCACAATAACACCGAGCCTGATTTTATCGAGGAAGAAAACCGGTTTACCGTGCGGCTGTGGAAGTAGCCGGGTAAATCACCTTGAATCCCTAAAACCAGCTTCTCAGAGGATGCGCTAATTCCATCCACAATATTTAAAATATCTCTTTATGAATCGCCCCAGCTTTGATTTGAAATGCAAGTAATACCATACGCGAGGGAAGCACGAGGTTCAGGTTTCTCCCGCTTTTTTTTGCAACAATACTTCAGACAGTTTTTAGGTGTAGAGGTTCTTTGAAATGGGAATTATATACAAAAGGGCCGAGGAGAGTTTGAGTGCTCTTGACGGGATTAGATATGGGTACTATACTGTATTTGTAAGATGTTTATTTGATATACAATAGTGCCAGAAAGTGAAAGGAGTTTTACATGAAGCAGATTATTATTTTGTGTTTGCTTGTTGTATGTATTCCGTCTGGAGTTACCCCGCTTTGGTGGATAGTGTAGCACTTTCAACCCAATCACCTTTTGCCATCAGTTTTTCATAGGTGATGGGCGATTGATACTTCAGTGCAGAGTGTCTGCGATGTGGGTTATACCACCCTTCAATATACTCGAAGATCGCCAGTTTGGCTTGACTATGATTGGGGAAGCTGTGTCGGTCTATCAACTCGCACTCAAGGGTGGCAAAGAAGCTTTCACACAAGGCATTGTCAAAGCAATCGCCAACCGATCCCACAGAGGGTCTGACCCCCATTTTTGCACAGCGTTGACCAAAGGCATAAGAGGTATATTGAGAGCCTTGATCTGAGTGATGGATGACCCCATCTGGTCGGCGGTTCCAAAGTGCCATATCCAGGGCATCTAAGACCAGTTGCGTCTTCAAGTGTGAGGCCATTGCCCAACCAACTACTCGTCTGGAGAAGGCGTCAAGAACAACAGATAGATACAAAAAGCCAGACCAGGTGGGTATGTAGGTAATATCAGCGACCCACAGCGTATTCGGTTTATCAACCCTAAAGTCTCGCTTAACCAGATCAGGGGCTTTCTCGTCTGTGATAGACCGGTATGTTGTCAGGATACCTTTTCTGCGGCTGACACCACATATATTAGCTTGTCGCATCAGTCTTGCAACTCGCTTACGGCTGATGTGAACACCTACTTCGCGCAGATCCTGAAAGATACGAGGTGCGCCATAGGTCCCATTGGAACGTTGGTGAAAAGCCCTTATTTGTTCTGTCAACTGTTCATCGTCCTGTGCCCTTTGAGATACAGGTCGATCACACCATGCATAATACCCACTGGTGGAGACACCCAGCACGCGGCATAGCATGGTGATTGGATAGACGGCCTGATGCGCCCTTATATATCTGAAGATTTGGGGGGTATCGCATCGGTCTCCGCTGCGAACCAGGCCGCGGCTACCGTATAGAACCACTACGGCACATGCTTTGCAAGGATCTCGCGCTCTTGCCGTAAGCGTTTATTTTCTCTGCGAAGCCTTTGAAGTTCTACCCGCTCACGACTGGTCAACCCATCATCTCGTCGACCTTCATCGCGGTCTGCTTGACGTACCCAGGCACTGATCGTCTGGGCGGTGGGTTCAAACTCTTTGGCTAAATCGTTGGCACTACGACCCGATCTGACCAGCGCGACCATTTGCTGGCGAAATGCTGCTGGATATGGTCTTTTTCTGCCCATTTTGGACTCCTTTCTCTGAAAGAGATAAGTTGTCCACTAAAACGATGTTGTTGCCGAATTGGTCGAGAGGGGGTCTGTGGCCTGAATACAGGCTCTGTAAACCTTATATTTAGTGCGGGCGGGACAGCAATTAGGAATTCGGCAACGGCATCTAAAACGGGTCAAGTCCAACTTTTGGAGGAGTTATGCGTTTAATAGACGAAGTAAAGTTTCTGAAAAAGAATTTGCCAAGAATTAAAAATTTAACTGTTGAAACTGGTTTGATGAGTGGGCCGGTTGATTCGGCATATGAACTTGTTAAGTATATGGCACTTGCACGGAATATTTTTGACAAGATTGATTTGTGTAAGAATGATAAGTTTTCTATTACCAAAGAGGAACTTGAAAATAAAGCACAAAATAGTGAGGAAAAAATAGAAATTAAGAAAATATTTAATCAGATTATCCATGGAGCCTATATTAGTAAGTCGGATGGAAATTTGCGTGTAAGAAATGATTGGGGCTACGAATATATAATATCTGCTGAAGAATTTATGAATGTTCTGGATTCTTTATGTTTGAAAGATCATGAGGTAGCTTTTGTTGTTTGTAAAATTTTGCGTTATAGAATTCAAAAATCTTACGATATGTATGTAAAAGAAGGTTATTCTGATAGATACGTTGAAGTAATAACAAATCAAATTATTCTTGATCATTTGTTTTGGCTTGTGTGTTCCTATTGTTCTACGGGCGATTTAGCACGAGAAGTTGTAGCGAATTTTTTTCGTGAACAGATAGATAATAAAGTGTTACCTTCTTTTTCGGTTAGTGGTGCTAAACTGGGAGGAGATTTTATTGCCTCTGATTATCTTGCGTTTGAACTTGATGGTTATTGGGAAGAAAAAAATAATAAAGTGAATGAGAAAAGAGTGATAAATCTTTATGATTTATTGTCATTAGTAGAAAAATATGCGGAGCGAGTTTCAGGGAATCTAATTAGATGACGAAGGGATCTGTAACCCAAAATTTGAACCAGTTTGATGGCTAATTTACGCTAAGGATCAGCCGTGATATTTCTCATAAGAATGGCCTGCACCACTTCTTGTGGCGTCTGGTAGTTCAAGGCAGAATGCCGTCGGTCTTGATTGTAATACGTCATTTGCGCCTCTGTCACACAGACAAGTTCTTCCAAAGAGTCTGCTTGCATCATCAAACTATGGTTCTCTGTTTTGAAACGTCCCCAAAAGGACTCAATCCACGGATTATCTTTTGCCCCGTTCATCGCAAAAGAAATCCCTGCTCCTTCTCTTATCAACACACGATGTAACCAGTCGTATGAGGTATAAACTGAATCGCGGTCGTGATGGATAAGGATGTCCGAAAGTCTCCTGTCCAAACAGGCCAAGTTATTTTGCAACTGATCCAAACAAGAAATCGCCAGGGCACGATTGCGATGTGCCCCCCCCCACACCAAAGCCTGCGATCCATCGGGTGTGGATGTCCAAAAAGGCCATTAACCACGCTTTTTTCTGCCCCTGGCAATAGAACAATTCTGTAAAATCGGTGCAAAACACACAAAGCGGATCCACGGTGCGGTTCTGAACTAAATTGGCGTCTTGTCCAACCTCGCTTATCAGCTTCAATACCGGATTCTTGCCACGTTTTGGCAGATGACGAGGTAAGTCCAACTCATAAGTTGATAGGAGCTTACGCAACCGCTTATGATTGACCACGATGCCAGTACGGGCTTTTATATCTTCCTTGATGCGGCGATACCCATAACCGGGGTGATGCCGGATCGTGGTGATGATCTCGTCCTTTATCTGTGCATCTGCCTCCGAACAAGATGCCCGACCGCGACGATAATGAAGCGTCCCTTTGGACAAGCCTAAGGCACGGCAGCACATATTCAGACCATATTTGTCCTTATGCTTTTCGACCAGGCAAACTTTGTCAGACACGCTCAACGGTTGCCTAAAAAATTTTTGAGCAGAGCCAGTTCTACTTCTTTTTGACCCAGCAGACGCTCCAGATCAGACACACGCGCTTCATACGTCTTGACGGTATCATTACCTGAGAAAATCTCGGCACCGCTGTCTATAAACTGACGCTTCCACTTGGATAGACTCACGGGATGCACATCGTAAGCACGAGCGACTTCTGCATCCTCTTTGTCCGAGGTCAATGCCTCTAACACGATCTGGAACTTGAGTTTAGCGGAATAGGACTTCTTGGATCTCTTCGACATGGTATCTCCTCCTGTTGGTGAGAAAATACCACGCTGATACCCAATGTCAATTAGCCTTTATACCGGGTCAACTAATGGGGCGCATCTCAGACTACCTGAAAAAAAATCCGCTGCACAAAGATATGAATGCAGAGTATGAAAATTTCTGACTATAACGGATTGCAGTGGTTCCATTTTCCGCCTGTGGAAGAAGGGATTAAAAGATTGTGTAACCAATTGTGATGATAGACGAAGAGATTGGCTCTCGCAGCCGGACTGGTCAAGGTCGGGTGGTTTTCCATGCCAGCCGGAATTGATCAACGCACGCGGTCATTACCCGAAGCGTTAGAGTAAGAATGAAATGTAAAGGCAAATTGAAAGAGTCTATCCAAGAATAAGGGTACATCAAAAAAGGATATAGTATTGGGGTGTCTGTTTTTCATACGCATAGCTGAGGGAGCGTAGGCAAAGCGATGAGGGACTTAGTATCTTTAATAACATATTCGTTCGTGATGATAGTGCTGGTAACGTTCGTGGTGTTATCAGTAAAATTGTTGCGCAGGTTTTGGCAATGGTGGTGGGCCAAGCTGAGGGAGCGTAGGCAAAGCGATGAGGCAATTCTTAGGTGGGAAGAGACACGTAGGCGGATCGCTGAGCATAACGATATGTTGAAGGGACGTAGGCCGAGCGATGAGGCAATTCTTAGGCGAGAAGAGGGACGTAGGCGGAGCGATAAGCGAAACGCTATAGAGTTGAGGGATCGCAGACGGAGAGCCGAGGCTGCGCGAGTAGGGCAGCACAGCGAGAGAACCTTTGGACAAGAAGATATATTATATCTGATAGTCGCACCTATTATTATTTTAGCATTTATAGTTAGCTTTGTGATTTGCCTTATTATTCTCCTAATAAAATATGGGCCGTTGTTGCTACTACTTTACCTTTTAAGTGGGGCGTTCGGGAATTGAAAGTAATGAAACGCGGACGCGGGGCAGAGTCGTATCTGCCGCCAGAAGCCCAATCAGACGATGATACTGATTGGGCTTAATTTTTGCATATAATAATCTTTATTCGCCAAAATGTCATTCCAAACTCCTATTTTTTCGAGTACATTGCAGATAATTGCAATTTACTCATTTATCATTATACGCCAAAAAAGGGGAAACATGGCCGATTCTACCGGTGAGACCGTCCGGCATGAGTTGGATACCTTCGTGCGGAAAAAACGCGGACCCGGTGATCATAGCCCTGCTTGCGTGCCTGTCTGCCGATACACAGGCTGGCAGTCCAGACCAGTTCATTGAGAACATCTAAAGGGCAGACTATACAGTAAGCGCGATGTCGTCCCGTGTTGCGATTTCTTTTCGGTCTTGATAACCCGCGCGTGCTGTGAGTTCGAGCGTTTCAGGAGAGAGGCGTTTTTGGATGGCCCGGGGCAGTTCTGATCCCCCTGTGTATTGGGGGTGATAGCGCAAGACGAGGATCATCCGCATGCGATCTTTTGGTTTCCAGGGTAGGGCGCCGTGGGTGACGAGTTCGTTCATGATGACGATGTCACCGGCTCTGGGTGTGATGTTGACCACGCCTTCGGGGATGTGGTCGCGGTTTTCGATCAGGCCGTTTTGAAAGAGGTGCCGGGGGCGATCAAACATGCTTTTGTGCGAGCCGGGGATGACGAGGAGACCCCCGTCGCCCGGATGTACGTCGGTGAGATAGGGGAAGCAGACGGTGTGGTCGCAAAATATGCGTCCGTTGCGGACTTCGTAGCGGATGGCGTCCCAACCGTAATCGTCGCGGGCGCAGTGCAGGCGAAGTGCGTTGTCGATTTGATCGGGGATGTTGACTTGAAGCGTGCCGCTGGTGAGGCGGGGTCGGCCATTGGTGAGTTCTTTAATGATGGGCCAGGTCGCGGGGTGCATGGTGAGGCGTTCGAGTGCTCTGTCGAATGCAAAGCCGTGCAGGTGGCGTTTGCCGTCTTTGCCAAAGCCCTCGGGTAATTTTTCTTCGGGAGTTGTGACGTAGCGTTCGGCTGCTTTTTGTGCGGCGTTTAGTTCGTCGTCAGAGAGGGCGTTGCGCAGGTGCAGGTACCCGTTGAGGTCAAAGAGGTAGTGCTGTTCAGGGGTCATCATGGTGTTTCACTTTTTTTCCGGGATGTCGTCGCCGTCGGGACGGGAGATGTGTTGCCAGTATCCCGAAGGATCAATGCCGCGGCATAAGACCGCGGGTGCGTGGTCGGTTTCTCGGGTGCGGACTTCGGGGGGCATGTAGCGCAGGGTGAGGCCGCAGCGACGCCGTTGCGAGGTGTTGGGTCTGGAGCCGTGTAGCAATAAGTCGGAGTGGATGGAGATTTGTCCGGCATTCATGATCAGGGGTACGGGGGCGCCAAATTTTTCGGCGTGGTGAACGGATTGTCCGAGAACGTTATTTTCTTCTGGTTTGCTGCGTTCAAAGGGTATTTGTCCGTGAAGGTGCGATTCGGGTATGACTTCCATGGGGGCGTTTGCGAGGTCAACATCGTCAATGGCGAGCCAGACGGTTACGGTTTTGGAGGGTGTGAGGGGCCAGTAGGATGCGTCTTGATGAAAGGCGACTTTTTTGCCGTCTCCGGGCATTTTGTTGAAGTAGTGGGTCATGCGCGAGACGAGGTTGGGCCCGAGCAGGTCTTCGACATAGTCGAGAATGCGGTTATCGACGAGCAGGTCGTAGATGCCTTTGCAACTGCGGTGCCATCCGTTGATTGAGTAGCTGTTTTTGCCCGCTGCCTGTGCTTTGTTCATGAGTTTGTCAAAGTACGCGCGATTGGCTTCGGCTTCTTTTTTGCTGAAGACGTCGAGCGGAAAGATGTATCCCTTTTCGTTGAATTGCCGGATTTGCTCTCGCGTCAGTTTTTTGGGGGCGTCAGTTTTTGCCGGATAAAATTTTAGTTCCCGTTTCATGCCGGGAAGGGCGTCGGTTATGGGCATGGTTTCTCCTTTCATCCCGATCCGCCGTAAAAAAATACGACCTCTCGCGTTGCTTTTTCTCCGCTTACTTTGTCCTGTACGGTGATTTCTACCACATTTACCCCCGGTTTGGCTTTTTTTAGATCAAGTTCTACGTATTCGCGTTCTTCTTCGTCGGAGCCTACCTGTTCGTAGGTTACAGATATCTGGGGTTTTTGCTGTCGCAGAAGTGCGCGGATTCCCGAGGTGATGACGCCTGCGAGGCCTACGGTGTTGCGCGGGTTAAACTGCACGCGGTACTGCACTTTGTAACGGGTTTGTCCGAAGGTGTCGCGTTTCAGATTGTAGATTTCAAAATAGGCAAATACCCGGCTGCCCAGGGGGTAGCTTCGGGATGCCATTGGCGATACGTAGATGTCTTTTTTTTGGAGGCGGTCGTTGGTGCCTGTCTCGGCGATTGAGGAGGCTAACTGAATGCCGCTGATTTTTACGCCTTCGGAGTTGAAGTCGGAAACCGCGAGTTCCTGTTTGTACGCGCCCGTGCGCCCGGATAATTCGTCTTCCAATTGTACCTGTAGCTGATATTTTTCTCCGGGAGATGCTTCAATGCGTATGACATCGGGGATGAATACACCTCGGGTTTTGGGAAATTCCCGGCTGTTTTGATAGGAAAGTATTTCGTGTGCGCGGTAGATATTTTCATGGCTTGCATCCGCCAGAGCGAGGGTGGCTTTTGTGTGTATGAGATAATCCTGGTCGCCTTTGCCCACGGTTACTTCTGCCGGGGGTACTCCGTAATACACTTCTACAATGGTTTTGCCATCCGGTCCGCGGAAATCCGCGACGTCGTAAAAGAAGTGGAGGGCGTCTTTGCCCACGCTGGGGCGATAATAGTCGGGTACAGCGCCGATAGATTGCTGATAGATGACCCCCGGGGCGTATTCCACGAGCCGCGCTATGCTGGCGATTCGGTTGTCGCTTTGGGGTAAGGGGGGAAGGGGCGCGAAATCAAAATGTCCGTTTCCGACTTCATCGGTAAAGGTAAATTCCACGCCGCCTTGCAGTTGCGTATATGTCCAGGTTTCCCAGGGTACGGTTTCGAATTCGCGGTCGGATGTTACGGGACTGTAATTCAGGAAGCGTTGCTCTGTTCGGGGGGCAACGGATAGATCGAATGGACTGGATGCGACGAGGTCGGGTATTTCAAATTGAAATCCCAGGATTTCCGCTTCTTCTCCCGGGTTCAGGGCGAGGACGGCGTCGTCTTCTCCTGCGTCTGTGCCAAATACCCCGGTGTTCAGGCTTTCGTTTGTGATATTGCCTTCAAATGGTTTGCGCTGGCTGCGTATGGGGAAGACCGGGCCTGTGAATGTGTAATAGGTTGCGGCTGGTCCCCAGATATCGGCGGCCATTCGGTTGCGCACGGCTTCTACTTCTGGCGATGTTACAAATTCGCGCTGGTTGGAGCGAGATCGATAATCGGGTTCGCCGTACCGGATATAGACTTCGCCCCTTTGATCCCAGGGGCTGATTTTTTTGGAGAAAAAGGTGCGCGCATACCATACCCGCCGATAGTGTTCTACGATGCGTTCGTTGATTTGGGTCAGAAGATCCGAGTCTCGTCGCCGCCAGAATTTTTGCAAATAGTCCAGTTTTTCAGGTTCTTCGGATAGGCTCTGATATGCGTGCCATTCCTTTTCTGAGGCTACGAGAGATATGTCGGTGTAATAGGCGCGTTCGGTTTTGTCCACGCGCTGTAAGTAGCGTTCGAAATAGTTCAGGGCGAGGCGGTGTTCTTTTTGATGAAAATAGCCTGCGGCGGCGAGGGGCAAGAGGCGGAGTTCGGGATCATTTGCGTTGATATAGGGGATGATGTGCGTCGCGATCTGGTCGTGTTGATCGGCCTGTACACAGGCGAGGCCAAAATAGTACAGTCCGTCGGGGTTGTCCGATTCCACCTGGATATATTTTAGATAGTAATCTACGGCTTTCTGGTGGTCTTCCTGAAATCGTTCGTACAATTCGCCCAGTAGTCGGTACGCAGGCCCATAGGTCGAGTCGAGTTTGGTCGCGCGTTTGGCTTCGCCTACGGCTTTGCGGAAGTTGCTATACGCCGATAGGCCCGAGGCCGGGCGTTCGGCATAGACGAGTCCCAGCCCCACATAAGCTTCTGTCAAGTTTTGATCCAGATCTTTGGCCATTTTGAAAGCGGTTTCCGCTTTTTCAAAGTCTCGGTTTTTTAAGTACGCATAGCCCAGGTGAGATTGGATGTGCGCGTCTTTTGGGAAGGTTTTGGTTAAGTTCGAGAATGTCGCAACGGCGGCTTCTGCCTGCCCCTCCTGAAGATACTGTTGCCCCAGGGTCAACAGGGAGTCCCGCTGGTCCGCTACCGCTGGATTCCAACAAAGGATGCAGAGGAGCGCGTAGAGAATACAGATTCGAGACCATGTCATTAGAAACCTCCAGATTACCAATAATGCACCAGATGCCCTTCCCCCGGCCACCACAGCGCGTCGATGAGGAAAGATAGTACTACCCCGGCTGTATAGCCCACCAGCAGGCCGAGAAACGCGGGTTTGGAGCGGCGGTAGAGGTTTACACCGCCGACGGCCATGATTATGGATTTACACGCCCACGCGATAAAGACGGGCATGACGAGGTGGGCGGTGTTGTCGGCGGCCGATAGCGTGAGGCCGATGGGATGCAAGGGCCAGCCCGGGAACCGGTAGCGCAAGAAGGTCAACAATGCCATCAGGCCCGCTCCGATTGCAAAGAAGACCATGCGCTCGCCGTCGGGTGCTTTGGGCGTGTGCATCATGGCGAGCGTTGATCCGTAGATGCCTTTTGGATCGCCGCTGAAAAAGGGGAAGCGCGGGAAATTGTACGCGCCGTGAGAATAGCCCAGATGCAGGGTGTAAAATACGGATGCGGTCATTCCCAGCAAAACGCTTACGCCAGCCCAGAATAACAATGCGCGGCGGTTGCCCTGGATGAGTTCCCCCATTTTGATCGATTGCGCCACGCCGGGTGTAAATAGCCCCCGCATGTAATCGACAATGGAATACGACAGGGCAATGCCGGTCAGGCTGCCCGCAGACATGACTTCTGTGCCGCGCATGTCCATGACAAATGCCTGCGGTGTTACTGTAGCGCCCGAATACACCATCCCGGCTTCTGATACGACCCTCGCCAGACCGATATAAATGATGGATAGCGCACATAGAAAGACGAGTGCGGTTGTTATGTCCATGCCGATGCGGCAGAGCCAGAAGAGTACAAACGCCAGGCTTACTAAAAATACAAAGACCACTGTGCGGTAGGCCAGTACTTCCTGAGAATCGTCGGCGGGATACGCCTTTCTAAATGCTTTCAGGAAGACGTCTCGCAAATGCCACCGCGCGACCCACAATCGCCATACGACCAGGCATGCCAGCGCGCCAAAGCACTGATAGGCTTCGGTGGGCGGATCGGCGCTGAACGAGTCGGTTGATTTCGCGATCTGGTAGCCCAGGCGGTTGAAAATGCCGCCTTCTACTACGTGGAGTAAGAAGAAAAACCAGACGGAAAACAAGACCTGTGTGTTGGCGAAATACGCAAAGCCGATGGTGAACAGGTTCAGGGGTTCCAGATAGACGTGGGGAGAATACCGCGTAAAATTAAACTTTCCGGCGTGGGGAAAGATCCCGATTCCGGGCATGAGCGGATAAAACCAGGATAGCGAATTCCACAAAAATAACAAGAATGGTATTGCGGCCATGATCCAGAATAGCTTGCCCCGCATGAATCCCGGTAACAACTTCTTTGACCGCGAATCTTGCGCCATTTCCAGTGGGACGGCTACGAGGGGATAGACGAGTTTTTCGTGTTCTGCCCATTGCTTGCGCAAAATGACCATCATGCTGGCTGATAGTGCGAATACTGCGACAATAAAGCTCGCCCACCACAGCAGGGGCATCAGCCATACTTCCCAGGGCATGGACGCGCCGGGTGGCAAGCCTTCGTAGAACATGCGCAGGGCTTCGGGGTCTATGGGTACGACCCACGAATCGAGATTGGGATGATAAAATTCGCCCCATCGGTTTTCGGGTGTGGCAAAATAGATTGGCGTGGAAATGACGCCGATGAGAAATCCGGTTACGCCCGAAGCGGGTACCACGCACCCCACCATGCCGATGGCTGCAATTGCCAGCAGTTCTGAGGGTGAGAACGCGCGGTGTTGTGATCCCAGAACTTTCAAGAGCGGGTTGACGGCTGCGACCAGCAAAACGAATACGGCCATCAATGTGAGTTGAAAGAAGCTGAGGTTCAGTCTGGATGCATGTACCACGGTTTCGGCATAGGTCACCCACAGGTTGATGAATACCACTGCGCCCAGTGCAATTCCCACCGAGCGGACTGTCAGGCCCTTTTCCTGCAGGGGATCGGTTTCAGGTATAAAATCTGTTTGTATTGCCATTTAAGATGTGTGAAGTGAGAAGTGTGAAGTGAGAAGTCCACCCAGCCCCAGTCCTTGTCTTCATGTCTTTCTCTGCGTTCATCTGCGTTCATCTGCGGATAACGCCTTTACCACCAGTGTACCGAATGCCCTTGACCGGGCCACCAGATCGCATCAACGAGAAATGACCACGCGACGCCGGCTGTGTAGCCGACGAGCAGGCCCAAAAATAGCGGCTTGGCTTTCCGGTAGAGGTTTACGCCGCCGATGCGGAGCAAAGAGGCTTTGCATACCCAGGCGATGAATATGGGCATGACCAGGGATGCCGTGTTATCCGCAGCGGAAATGGTCAGGCCAATGGGGTTGATGGGCCACCAGGAAAATCGGTATCTCAAAAATGTCAACAGGGCCATTGCACCCGCACCAATGGCGAAAAAGATGATGCGGTTGGGGTCGGGTGCTTTGGGCGTTCGCATCATTGTAAGGGTAGATCCGTAGATGCCTTTTGGGTCGCCGCTGAAGAAGGGGAAGCGCGGAAAATTGTACGCGCCATGCGTATAGCCCAGATAGAGCATGAGCCATACCGAAGAAACAAATCCGGCGAGTACGCCAATGCCCACGCAATAGAATAACAGACGGCGGTTGCCGCGGATCAGGTCTCCCAATTTGATCGATTGAGCCAGCGCCGGGGTGAATAGCCCGCGCATATAATCGATGAGGGAATAGGACAATGCGATGGCTGTCATGCTGCTTCCGGATATGACGTGGGTGCCGCGCAGGTCCATGACAAATGCCTGTGGCGTTACCGTGGCGCCAGAATACACGACGCCTGCCTCGGATACCACGCGCGCCATGCCGATGTAGATGACGGCGACGCCGGACATAAAAATCAATGCGGTGCTCAGGTCCATCCCGATTTGCATGAGCCAGAATAAGACGTAGATGAGGCTACACGACAAAATTAAAACTGCGGACCGGTAGGAAAGTATTTCTTCGCGGTCATCTACTGGATGATTTTTGTCGAGTGCTTTGAGAACGACATCGCGCAGATGCCGCCGCGCGACCCACAATCGCCATACTACGAGACAGGCAAGTGCGCCAAAACACTGCCAGGCTTCGGTGGGTGGGTCTGCGCTGAATGAATCGGTCGATCGCTCGATCTGATAGCCCAGGCGGTTAAAAATGCCCCCTTCCAGGACGTGGAGTAAAAAGAAAAACCAGACGGAAAATAGTACCTGTGTATTGGCAAAGTACGCAAATCCGATGGTCAAAAATTGCATGGGCTGAATGTACATGCCCGGCGAATAGCGCGTGAAGCGGAAATATCCGCCGTGCGGCAGGATGCCGATGCTGGGCAGGAGTGGGTATGCCCAGGACAGGGAGTGCCAGACAAAAATCAAAAATGGTATAGCCGCTGCAATCCAGAACATGGGCCCGCGCATGAATGCGGGGAGAAGACGCGCAGAGAGGGCATCTTGCGACATTTCAATGGGTACGGCGGCGATGGGATAGGCGAGTTTTTCGTATTCTACCCATTGTTTTCGCAAAATAATCATCAGTGTGGCGGAAACGGCAAATACGGCTACTACCAGACTGCCCCACCACGCGAGTGGTGCCAGCCACACGCGATAGGGGATAGGGTTACCGGGCAATAAGCCCTCGTAAAAGGCGCGTACAGCCTCCTGATTGGTGGGTACTACCCAGGAGTTGAGGTTGGGGTGATAGTACTCGGCCCATCCGTTTTCGGGCGTGGCAAAATAAAAGGGGGTGGAAATGACCCCGATCAAAAATCCGGTGATGCCGGATGTGGGCACGACGCAGCCGACGATGCCAATGGCGACAACGGATAGCAATTCGGCGGGTGCAAAGGCGTAGCGGCGATTTACAGATTTGATCAGGGGATTTACTACCCCGATCAGGATGATGAAGATGGCGAGGAGCGTTATTTGAAATACGCTCAGGTTCAGGCGAGAGGTTTTTACCACGGTCTCGGCATACGTCACCCACAGGTTGATGAAGACCACGATCCCAATGCCCAGGGCAACCGAGCGGAGTGTTATGCCTTTTGCGGGTTCACCTGTTGGGTCTGATTGCAGTTCTTCGGCCAAACGTCTCTCCTGTTAGCGCAAATGGCACACCCCGCACGGAAGTCGGATTGTATTCCAATTCCGGCGGGGTATGAAAAAGAATTAACACCTGTAGGGACAAGGGAAATGCTCCTTGTCAGACTCTTCCTACAGTGAACCCGAGAGGTTCAGGCGCAGGGGCGGGTCAAACAGATCGCCAAAATTGCTATACGATACGTCTAAGGCGATGTGTCGTCCCCCGAATTTCCCCTTGAGGCCACCGCCAATACTCCAGGTTTCCACATCGTATTTGATCTTATAACCCGCTCGAAGCGCGATGAGGTTCTGTATCCAGAGTTCACCGCCCAGGTTCCAGCGTTGTTCCCGGTCGGTGAAGAAAGCGCCTTCAAACGAGCCGGTCAGGGATACGGGATCGCCGAGGTTGCCATACAATTCCATGGCTATCCCGGTGTGGAATACCAGGGGCATTTCCGATTTTTCGCTCACAATTTCCTGCTCTCCACCCAGATTTTTCATGTTCATGCCAATGCGCAGGCTTTGAAAGCCTGTGTACATCAAGGTGCTGACATTCACGGAGACTGCGCTGAGTGTCTCTGGTCCCAGCGCGGATTGGACAAAGCGCAAGGAGGCGGCCGCCGAGAGCTTGTCGGTCAATTGATAGGCGTAAACCAGGCCGACGGCGAGGTCGCCCGTGTTTACCATAGCACCGGTGCCGTCTGGTTCCATGGTGGTCGTTTCGGGTATATCGGGCAGGGTAAAGTTCACAAATGATACACCCAGCACACCCCACTGTCCGGTGTTGTAAGCGAGGGATCCGGTGACAAATGACGATTCGACCAGCCATTGGGTATAGCCAAAGGTATATGCAAGATTGTCCACTTTGGTCAGCCCCGCCGGGTTCCAGATCATGCCGTCTATCCCGTCGGATACCGCGGTAAAAGCATCACCCATGCCCGCAACTCGGGCATTGTTGGTCACTTTCAAAAAATTGAATGTAGATGGCTTGATCTTGCTGCGGCCCTCTGGATTCAGGACTTCTTCGGCTTCTGGGAAGAGTGCCTGAGCCGAGGCCTGAGCCGATAGGGCGAGCGCCATCAAAACGATCAGCACTGCGGACATCGTATTTTTCATAGCTTCAATCCTTATATTTGAGGTCAGAGTACTAACGGTTGATTATGAACGCGCCCTTGGTCTTTTGACCGCGACTGGAAGGCACGAGGGACTCCACCACAAAGAAGTACACGGATGAGGTGGCTTCACCTGTTAGGAAGCGGTCTTTTAAGAGCCACTGCGCTTCCCCGGCTGTTGGATCGTTGTGGTTGATTTCGGCAACGAGGTCTCCCGAAACCGTAAAAATGGAGATTTTTGCCTGGTGTGGTACGCCGACAAAGCGCAGTTTGAGCGTGCCCTGATAATTGGACTGGGCTTGCGCCAGGCTAAATGGATTGGGCACCACGACTACCGGTCTCTCCATATTGTCGGCGGCGTCATTGGCGGCCAAAATTGGGCTGCCCGGAACGATCATGCGCTGTTCCGCTGCCGACCATCCGCTTTCCAATCCATTTTCCGTGAGGTGCTTGCGCACGGTCTCGGGGAGATCGGCAAGGGTTTTGGAGCCTTCGGACCAGGATGATTTGGGGTTGGCAACAGAGCGCACATTGTAGGCGAATTGGAATCCTGCCAGCGAATTTTCATCCACCCAGGTGTACGTGCCGCCCTGGCTACTGCCGGCTGAAACCTCGCCCACCAGTTCCCACGGTCCGGTTTCCTGCCAGATCGAGCGATAGACCCGATAGGCGACCACGTCGGCCTGACCGTATTCGGGGTTGATGGCTTTTTCCGCGGCATCTGACCACGTCAGCGTAATTTTGGCCTGGGCATTGCTCCCCTGGAAGAAATCTACATCCGGGGGTGCGTTGGGTATCTGGTACTCGTTGTCGTAGGCAAATTGCGCGTGTTCCAGGTGTCGCAGCATGGCCTCTTCGCCTTTGGCTAAGAGCGATTTGCGTGCGTCTGGACCAATATCGCCCACGTTCCACGACCACCTGGTGATGTCATTGGCATAACCCGTCTGGCTGTTGATGTCAAATTCAGCAGCCGAACCAAAGCCGTAGGCGAGCACGATTTTGGCTTTTTGCCCGGGTGACAGGCTGTAGGGACCAAAGATCAGGTCTTCCCACTGCATCTGTTCAGAGGGCGGATTGGCCATTGTGGGCGAGGTGAAGAAGTCGTACTGGGCGGCCATGCTCAACGCGCCCCGGGTGGGGTCGTCGATGTTGCGGCGGCCAAATACTTCGTACCAGTGCGACAGGGGTTCGCCCTGTGGATCGACAAAGCCCTCTGCTGCGTCTGCTGCGTTGAATGTGTGACTCCCGGCATTGCGAAAGGCGAGGGGAGCCATAAACTGATAGGCCGGTGCAATGGGCATGCCTTCGGGTCTGCTCTTGCTGCCGGGAAAAGCCGTGACTTCCAGGTCGGAGAAGTAGGGGTCGCCCGTGTCTTCTTCGAAGCTGGACGGGGAGTTGCCATCCCACTGATACATGATGTATTTGCCCTGGAAATCCGCAGGAGACAACCCACTTAAGGAATTGTTTTCGAAGTTGGGAGCCTCGCTGTAGCGATAGTGGTCGTCCAGTGCCTGACTGCGGCGATAGGTGACCAGGCCGCCTTCATGCCCCCAGCGGAAAGATGTTCCAGAGCTGTTGACGTACATGGAGTTCATGACGCCAAGGTAGGTGTCGTCGAGTTGCTGCCCGCCCCGATTTTCGAATTCGAGTTCGATGATAAAGAAGTCGTCGAAATCCTGATGGCTCCACGCATGTGCTTTGCGCGTGACGACGATGTTGTGCTGCGTCTGCCACTGCGTGATATGGATTTCTTCGCCTGCATTTTGCACGGGCGGATAAATGCCGTAATCGAAGTTGTGAATTTCGTAGGGTCGCAAATTGGCCGGGTCAGCGGATTGGGGCGAAGCACCTTGCCACCAGTTGGATTTTACCGTGCCTGGACCCACACCGCGATTGGGCACAATGGACTGGACACCCCACGAGGCTTCTTTTGAGTTGGCGATGTCGTAATTCATGGGTATTACGTCTTCGGTGGGCGTGCGTGGGCCTGTGACCGATACGTATTTTTCACCGCCCACATTGGTCAATATCAGCACGCCCTCGCCGGCCGAGTGCATGTTTGTAAATGCCTTTTGTGCGGCCGATCCCCATGCTTTATCGCCCCAGTATTCCACAAATTCTTCGGTGCCCAATAGGGCGTATAGGGAATACAATTCGCCTGGGTAGGACATTCGCATCATTACCCGAGAGGGCGTTACCTGATAGTGCATGCTCGACGTACCGGAGTTGGTAAACGAGAGCCACACCTGCGACCGGGTCATGTGCCGCGACGCGCTATAGACCACCTGCGCCTGCGAATCTATTGTGCCGATTGACATGAGGCACAATACCATCAGACCCGACAGCCATTGTTTTTTCAAATTTTTCAGAGACATAGATATGATCCTCTTGTTAGATCGCGGATAAACGCGGATGAACGGATGACGCGGATTAGAATCTACATTCATCTGCATCATCTGCGTACATCTGCGGATACTTTTAGAACTTAAACCGCGCCCCGGCCACGATGGTTCGGGGTCTGCCCAGCCCGCCGTTGTAACGGGTCAGTTCGGAAATATCGCCGAAAGTATCGAATTTGCTGTCTCCGGGCGGCGGTTTCTGGAGGCCGTACTGGATCCAGCGGAAACCCGTGCTCGTGTCGTCGCGTTGCCCAAAGAGGTTGCGGACTTCCAGGAAGGTTGTGGCTGTACCCGTCTGCCCCAGTCCAAAGTCTTTTTCAAAGCTGACATCGGTCACTGTGGTGGGCGGGCCGTTGCGCCGCTCCCGGGGTCCCGTGGGTGGCGTGTACCAGAACGCGCCACCGGTCTGCATCTGCCAGACCATGGTCGCGCGGAATCCAGCCAGCGCAGTAATGTGGAAATCCGGCGGTGCAGAGAAGAGGAATTGCACGCTGGCAAAGTTGCGCCTGTCCAGACCGCCATCTAAGGTGGGAATGCTGTAGTTGGCGATATTGAAGGAGTACAGTCCGTCTTCGACGAGGACTGGCTGTTCCCAGAAGGCATTGCTCTTTGGTTCCATCACATCTGCTTTTAATTTGTATTTCAGAGCAATTTCATTGGCCTTCTCTGCGAATGCCCTCCGCTCTTCGGCCGTTGGTGCACGGGGCACTTCCTGGCCGTCGGCTTGCACGGTGACACCGGCAAAGAACTTGTCGCTGTTCACATATTGAGCCGTGGGAGCGATGAACCATTCCCAGGATGATTTGCCGCCGCGGTGCGCTTTGGCCCAGTTGACGTTGTAGGCCACATACAGGGCTGTCATCTGGCTGAATTTTTTCTGGAAGGACAGCTCAAATCCGCGAGATGTGGCAAAGCGGCGATTGAAGAATGCGTGGGTGTATGACGAGTTGAAGCCAAATACGGGTTCGTCGATGAAGAAGTCTGACCCACCGCTGGATAGCGTGCCTTCCTGATCTTTGTAGAAAGCCGTCAGGCCCAGGACGTAATCGCCGTAGAAGTTGTAGTCGAAGCCGACCTCAAAGTTGGTCGTGCGTTCGGGTTTCATGTGGACATTGCCAAATTCGCCCGCCAGCGGATAGACCAGGGCGTTGAAAATTTCCATCTCGTCGATTTGCCCGTTGCCATTCAGATCTTTGTCCGGTCCCGTCGCTCGCCATGTGCGGTTGTAAAGGCTTTGCAAACCGATGAACTGGTGGAAGCGGCCGGTGAAAAATCGGATGGTGGAACGATCTGTGATGGGGTGCGAAATGCCCAGACGCGGGCTGATGGCCGTCTGCGTGGGCGAATCTACGATAGGTACGTTTCGCCAGCGCGTCAGGGAATTGTAGTGGTTCCAGGTGACGTGGTCCATGGCGCGGCCAAAGGATTCGCCGGGCGCGAGGACTTCGTAACGCACACCCAGATTGACGATCAGGCCCTCAAATTCCATTTTGTCCTGGATATAAGCGGCGTAAGTCGCGGGATTAAAGGGTTCCATGCCCACGATGGGGTCGCCCTTACCCAGCAAGCGGATGTTGCGTTCGCGGGTTGTGTTATAGACTATATCTTGCTGTTCGATGCTGTTGCGAATGATTTCAAAGCCGGCTTTTACAAAGTGTCCCCTCGTCACCTGACTGGACAAGTCGCCTTTTAACAGGATGCGCGTGCGCCGCGCCCAGCTAAAGGCGTGGATATCTCGCGTGCCGTAAAATCCGTTTGCACCGCGAACGATGTCTGTTGTCTCTGACGGCACATCGCTGGTATCGAGGGATGTGCGCTGGAAAGAGACGCGAACTTCGTAAAATGTTTTGGGCGATATGGTGTGTGTCAAGACCCCGTAAAATACCTGATCTGTGCGCGGCGACTTGCCCGAGGAGCTATATCCTGCGGGCAGGTAGAGGTTGAGTCCGCTTTCCGAGATGCCGCGCACGCCACCCGGGGGTACGCCCGTGGTTGCACCGCCCGGACCGCGTACCACACTGGTCGAGCCGTTGTTGAAACCGTCTTTGTACACCCATGTGGTGCCGAGCTTAATTTTGTACTTGTCGCCCGGCCGATAGGTCGCATTGGTCGATGTGTTCAGGTTGAAGGGCGCGTGATTGGAAGGTCCTGGAAAAACGGATGCTTGCCGATCTGTATAGGTACTGAGGAAGAATCCGAGTTGTGGATTAATTGGTCCAGAGACGTTGCCTTCCAAAAAATGTCCCAATGCTTTGTCGTAATCCGAACGCGTTGCATCTATATTGGGATTGCCGGTGTCTGGGGTTTTGCCTTCTAATAGCGGACTATCATAGACATTCGCGCCCCAGTGCTTTAGCCCCGGCAGGGTCAGGCGATATTCGCCCAGTCCGCCGTATCGCTCTTTGGCTTCGCGGCTCACCAGGCTGATCACGCCGCCTTGTGCATTGCCGTATTCGGCATTCATGCCGCCGGTGACGACGGCGACTTCTTGCAATGCCCCGCGCGCCAGGCTGTTGACCTGTGAGGCTGTGTTATTTTCGGCTACGCCATCGTCGTTGGACAGGCGAATGCCGTCGATTTCCACAAAGACTTCATTGGTGCCGTTGGTTACCGAGGCGGTATGGCTTGCGCGAATGCGCATGGCGCCGTCCAGAGATACGCCCGGTTGTAGTTCGATGACTTCTGCCGCGTTTCGCGCGAGGGGAACCTGTTCGACCTGTTCGACGCCGACAATATAGCGACTCACGGTTTTATCGGGTTCCACGGCAGGCCGCTCGGCAATGACGACCAGTTCGCCGAGTTCTACGGCTGCTTCCTGGAGTACGATATTCACTGTGGTGGTCAATTCGACCTGTACCAGGACGTTTTGTATGGTTTCGGTGCGGTAGCCGACCAGGGATGCTTCTACTTCATATACGCCCGGATCGACAGCTAATATTAAAAAGTAGCCATCTGCATCGGTTACGGCGCCGCGCCGCGTGCCCTGTACGACCACGTTGACGCCCGGGAGTGCCTCACCCTGGGCATCTGTCACCACACCTGTAACTTTTCCTGTGGTGGCTGCCATCCCATCGCCCGGATAGAAGACGCATATCGCGCCGACCAGGATCAGGAGACAGCTCAAACGAATGGTAAAACGCATGCTGAACCTCCGTTATTATTTGGGAAAATACAACTTGAGCCGAACACCTATGTTGAGTTTGTGAAATGGAAATGCCTCTTGTAAGCCCCAGGCTTCCAGGGGGCGCACGTGGCCCCAGATAATGTGGTATTGTGCCCGAAGGTCAAACGCAAAATTCTGAGAGGCGAAATATTCGACGCCCACACCTGCGTTTACACCCAGAGCTGTGCGAACATCTGATTCGGGACGCTGTATCAAATTGGTGTCCAGCGTTCCGCTCTGACCGGGATAAATCAATCCGCTGATTTCGTTGTTGTAGTGGTAAAAGCCCGATCCAATGACGAAGTAGGGCGCGCCGCCCCCGGTGTTCAGTTTTTCACCTCCGCCGTCGAAGTGGTAAATATAGTTGGCGGTTACCGTAAACCAGGTCATTTCCGAACTGGCGTTGGGGCTTTCGTGTTCTTGCAGGTCAACCGACCACAGGAATCTGCGGTTTTCCAGTTCTCCCGAACCGTATTTTGCATACCGCGCGTCCAGTTCAAATGTCCAGGTCGGGTTGTTGATGCGAGAGATCGTTCCCCCGATGTCAATTCCACCCGAGGGGAACCACTGGTTCAACTTGAACAGCGGCACGTCGTATTGCCCGGTCACCCCAACAGACCAGGTGCCGTTCACTTCTGCAACCGCTGATCCCGGCCCAATAAGGGCCAGACTTAGTAACACTGCTACAATTAATCTCATGCAATGACCTCCTCTTCGCGGTTTGTGTGACGATTTACATGCTGCAGGGAAAACACTTCTGTTCTCAAGCTATAGGCATTCCTCCTTTCGGATCGCGGATGAAACGGATTACGCGGATGGCGCGGATTTTGTCTGACGAGCGGTAGGGACCAGTAAAGGCCGTCATCGCGGCCTGTCCCTTGCATGCTTTAGACGCGACCCAGAAGGTTTTGGTTGTCATTACTGCCATACCACAACGAAGTTTAATCCATTTAGAAGTCTTCTGTCGCATAGTTAAAAATGATTTATTTGGAAGTTAAATCATGTTAATATTTAAATTGAGGCGGGTCAATGGTAAACGACGGTTTTTCTAAATTTATTTTTACATTTTTTTACAAAAAGAAAAAACGCCTTGGTAATAATACCAGAGCGTTTTTGTTTATTTCTTCTGAAACTGGCGACTTATTTAGTCAAGAATGGTTCACTTGTCGCTACGAGCATGACCAGGTCTTTCAGGCCATAGCCCTGTGTTTTCAAATTGTGTACGATGCGATCTACTTCGGGGCGGTCGGTGGCTTCCAATGTGCGTCCGGTCGCGTAGGTGAGCATCTTTTCGGTCAGGCAGCGGGCAAATTGATCTTTCTTTCCCATGAGGATCTTTTTAAAGCCCACAAGGTCATCGAATTTGCTGCCATCTGATAGGACATCTGATACATCGATTTTCGGTTTTTTGGGACCGTAACCAGATCGCCACGCGCCTATGGGATTGTAATTTTCCAGTGCAAAGCCCAATGGATCGATGTGGCGGTGGCATTCGTTACAGGTGGCGATATTGCGGTGGTTTGCCAGTTGCTGGCGAATGGTCGTCGATCCCCGAATGTCGGGTTCGAGTGGTTCGATATCGGGCAGGGGTGGCGGGGGTGTTATGCCCAACATGTTTTCTAATACCCATACGCCGCGCACCACGGGCGATGTTTCGATTCCATTGGAGGTCGCCGTCAATACGCTGGCGTGTCCAAGCAGGCCGCCGCGTTGGGGGTTGTTGAGTTTTACTTTGCGAAATTCCCGGCCTTCTACGCCTTCTATTTTGTATAACAAGCTCAGGTCGCGGTTGACGAAGGTGAAGTCCGAGTCAATGAAATGCGCGATGCTCATGTTTTCGTCGAGGATGTGCTGGAAGAAGGCGTGGGTTTCTTTTTTGATCGCGTCTTCGAGATGCGCCTGATAGTACAATCGGAAATTGCGCGGGTCGGGCGGCATTTCGCCGATTTTGTACAGGGCTAACCAGCGTTCTGTGAAGTTCTCTACAAATGCCTGTGCCTTCTCGTCTTGTAACATGCGATTAATTTGCGCGCGCAAGACATCGGGTTTGTGCAATCGCTTTTTCTTTGCCAGATTGAACAATTCCTCATCGGGCAGGGATGACCAGAGAAAATACGATAGTTTGGACGCGAGGGCATAGTCGTCTAATTGGCCTTCGTTTTCGTAGAGATAGAGGAAATTGGGCGAACACAAGATGGCTTTTAAGCCCATTTTGATGGACTGGACGCGCGAGGCACCGGCTTTTTCGTGCTGCTCGACCAGTTGCAGGATGTGTGCGATTTCACTGTGTTTGACCGGGCGGCGATACGCGCGCGTTGCAAAGCGGGTCAGGATATCGCGCGGTTTGACTTTGTTGGGATCGCGCTTGCCAAAGATGCTCGTGTGAGAAGGCGGGGGCCACTGTTCGTAAAGGGGACCTTCGATTTCGACTTTGTATATGCGAATGGTCGGTCCCTGATAATTCATGACTGCGACTTCTGTTTGCCGGCGTACGAGTTCTTGATCTTCTCTTTGAGATAGTTTGCGCCGGTCTGTTTTTTCGTATAGCTGGGGGTGATAGCGTCTCAGAATACCCCCCCAATAAAGTGTGACGGGTCCGTTTGGATAGGTGACGCGCGGCACATAAGACTCATCCAGCCAGAGTTCGCGTTCGTAATCGCGGGGTTTGCCATCTGCGATCATTTCAAATTCGGCCAGTGTTATATCCGATGTGTTGCTCTGCCGCAGGTCGCCATAACGCCCGGATGCGGCGACAATGCCCATGCGCATGGGTTCATTTTCATCTGTTCGCAGCATTCTGTCGTAGGGGTGTTGCTGGTTGTGTGCAGATGCGCGAACGCGAACGCGGTACATTCCCGAATGCGGTGCGCCTTTTCGGAATCTGTCGATGGACATATATCCCCAGCGGTCATCAGGGCGACGGAATATCTCGTCGTATCCCTGTTTCAAGCGGCGGCTTGCCGGTGCCAAAAATCCACCGGCACTGCGCATGATGGGAAAGGTGAATTCGTGAGTTTTTACTTCTGGCGGCGGGCCGGGTGATAGGGCGCGTTCCACGACTTGATCGGCTGCGTCGAGATATTTTTCGACCAGAAAGTCCGACATGACGAGGGTTTTGCCGATGTTGTCAAATCCGTGTTCTTCATCGTCCTGGGGAAATGCATCTGTGGGGTCAAACATGGTCATGTCCAGATGCAACAGGTCCCGAATTGTGTTGCGGTATTCGTTCCGATTTAAGCGGCGCAAGACCGTTTGTCCGCCCGTGCTTTCTTCGGATTCGTGATGCGCTTTTAGCGAGGCGGTGATCCAGTCAATCACGGGTTTCATTTCCGCGAGTTCGGGCTGCGGCTCTTCATAGGGCGGCATTAAGCCGAGGTTTAACATGTCGGCGATATTTTGCCATGTGAGCAAGACATCTTCATTGTGAAAATCCAACGTGAGGGTGTCAAACCGCAGATCGGCTTTTTGGAGTTCTGCGCCGTGGCATTTATAACACCGCTGGGATAGAAACGTCCGCACGGTATTTTTGTATGTCGCATCCCCTTCTGCCCATGCAGTCGCTGACGACAAGATGCCGATCAGGAGGAATAGAACGCATTTTTTCATTTTGCTTCAAATCCTTTCAGCGTGCCGGTGCTCTGGCCGAAGTGATCGATTTCCAGCCCGAAATTTTGCAACATCGATAGGTACAGATTGCTCAATGGAACGCGCTGGGGCTTTGCTTCTGGAAATACCATGTGTTGCCCGTGATTGAATCCGCCACCCGCGAGCAATATGGGCAGGTTTTTGTTGGAGTGCGAACTGCCGTTGCCCATGCCGCTGCCCGATAATACCATGGTGTTGTCAAACAGGGTTCCTCCGGCGGGATCTTCAATGGCTTTGAGTTTGTCAAAGAACAGGCCCAGGTGTTCCATCTGGTATTTTTCAATTATTGTCAGGCCTTCCATGAGTTCGGGCAATTTGCCGTGATGTGAGTATTTGTGGTAATTTGTGTTCAAGCCCAGGTCCGTGGTTTTGATTCCTTGGCCCACTTCCAGGGTTGCTATCCGCGTGGAATCTGTTTGGAGTGATAGGGCAATGAGGTCGTACATCAAGGGCAGGGTTTCGACAAAGGAGCCATTTTCCGGCATTGCCATATTGACCTGGGGTTTGGGTTTGTCCAGCCACGCTTTGGACATGCCGAGCTTTTTCTCGACTGTGCGCACAGAGGTCAGATATTCTTCCAGTTTTTCTCGATCTCTTTGTCCCAGTTTGCGCTCAAAGGATCGCGCTTCTCCCATTACGGCGTCTAAGATGCTGCCGTGCTGTTCGAGCGCGATTGCACGTTGTTTTTTCTCTTGTGCTGTGGTATCTACAAATAGTGCTTGAAATACTTTTTGGGGATTGTTAATTGGCGGTACTCGCACGCCCGTGCGCGTCCAGACCATTTCGCAGTGGCCATTGATGCTTACGTTTAACGAGGGGAACCGCGTGTTGACGCCCACAAATTCCGCGGCTTTTTGATCGATGCTGATGTTGCCTTCGGGCATCATTTTGGCGTCTTTGATGCGAATGCCGCTCAAGAATGTATGCGCGGTGCGGTGTCCGCCGGTTACGCCGTGGTCCAGGTTGGAGAAGATTGTGAAATCTCGTTGATGCGCTGATAGGGGTTGCAGGAGTGAAGGGAGTGTGTAATTTGCGCCGCTTCCCGTTGGGAAGAATCGTTCGGGGATCATTCCAAAGGGGTTGCCAATACATACCAGCCGCTTTGCGGCCTGTTCGCGGGCAAGTGCAAATGCCCGACTCGCAGACTGCCCCACGGGGATCATGGCGTCTAAAAACGGCAATGCCAGACAAACACCTGCACTTCTGAGAAATGTGCGCCGATTCAGTGGTTTCATGATTGGCTCCTTTTTCATTGCGGTTTACATTTATTTACATTATTTACATTTATTTACACTATAATGATTATGAATCTAAGATATATAAATAACGAAAATTGTGGTCTGTGACAAGAAAAATTTTGCGGGATTATTATTACACGCTTATATGGGTGCTTTAGGTTCGTAAAACCAATGACCGAAACACCGAACGCCGCAGGACATTGTTGTTTATTTTTCTTGATTGAAGTAAATTTTTGGGACCCATACTTTCCTGGAGGCGTTTTTACTTGAGAGAGAGACTATTTTTTTAAAAAAGGAAATTATTATGCGTATCGCGACGGTATTTTTGAGTTTTATGATCGCAGTTTTTGATATACACGCCAGCGAGATGGACCTGCCACCGCGCGGAGAAGGATCCATAGCTTTTGAGATCGATGTGTGTAGTTTTCGATATCGGGGCCGCGAGGGATTCGAGGAAGTGATATTGAGGTTTCCGGTGGCGCAATTTGCATTTTTGAGGCAAGATTCGGGGATTTATCTCGCGCGGTACAAGCCCTCGCTGCGGGTCTTAAACGATGCCGGAGAGGTTGTGCAACAGGTGGAGGCGGAAAGCAGGCTGACAGCCGAATCGCTGAAAGCTACTGTCGATACAGACCGCATGTTATATGACATGGTGCAGGTGCGCCTGCCCGCAGGTCGCTATCGCGGGGAACTGACCTTGAGTGACTTGCAGGCCGGCCGGGCGGGATTGGCGGTATTTTCTCTCGATGTACCCGCTTACGATCCCGGAAAAATAGGCATGAGCGATCTGTATTTGTCTTCCGGATTCAATCCACAGGGGGCTGGAGAGAGCCTTGAGATGTTCCGAAAAGACGGGCGCTTGATACTGCCCAACCCGGCGCGGCAATATCGGCGGGGGAATCCGCTCTACCTGTATTTTGAGGTGTATTATCTGGGTTATCAGAGCCACCGGGTCGAGATGCAGATAGAAGACCGATATGGGCATCGCCTCTGGCGCGACCAGCGGTCATTTCCCGGGTATCGGGATGAAGTCAAATTCGCGGAGGGTATTCCCACTCATGGACTGCTGCCGGGGACATATACGTTGCGGGTTCAGGTAACGGCGGGGAGGGATACACTCGTATCGGCTCGAAAATTTGAGGTGATGGGTGAGACGCTTGTTCCGGCTTCGGGTTTTGACGATCGGCGAGCAAAAACAGCGCAGCATTTATTAAAGCGATTTGGGGGATCCGAGGTTGAAGCCACTTATACTGGCCTGGGACGCGCAGACCGCGCGGCGTTTCTCTACGGATTCTGGATGGACCGCAATCCGATTGTGGCGCGGGCGTATTACAATCCGCTACTCGGTTTTGGTGCGCCTCCTGACCTGAATGGGGCGATAATCACAGTTCTGGGCAGGCGCAAAGAAATGGCAAGGCATATCGATCCGCGCTATGCGGCCCGACAGGTACTGCCGGATACGGCAATGGCGCGGGCGGCTCTGGAGGTGCACGAGGCGCTTCTCGATGAAGATGAAAACGATTTGATGGGACGCGCAGCGCAGGGATATGCCTATTTGTTTGCGAGCAATTTACCCTATGCGGAACAGACGTTTAACTCGGCGTTGAACGCAGGTGGGGTATTGCCCGAAGTATATAATGGGGTGGGGATATCCCATATTGGACGCAGGCGGTGGGACGAGGCCGTGACGGCTTATGATCAGGCTTTGGCTCTTCGCCCCAATTGGGCAACCGCGCAGGTCAATCGCGCGCTTGCCCGTTTGCTGGGGGGCAAACAGCGGGCAGAAGACGCCTTGAAAGAGGCGATTGAAGCGTATCCAAATCATCCCGAGTTGCTGTATTTGCTCGGGCGGGTGTTTGAACGCGAAGGCAAGATTGAATCTGCCGAGAAAGCCTATACCCGACAGATTGTGGTGGATCCGATGCACGCGCGTGCGCGGTTTGATTTGGGGCGGATATGGTTGAAGCGGGGGCAACGCGCACGGGCGACGCGCGTGTGGCGCGAGTTGATGGATACGCGTCCGGAATTGCGTGCGGAATGTCTTCCCTTGCTATTAGGTGTGTATCAACTGATGGGACAGACAGGAGAAGCGCAGAAGGTGATGGCGGAGTATTTGCGTACGGTAGATGACGACACGCGCGGTCTGCTGCAAGACATTCGTCTATTGGCAACGTTGGAAGAGACCGTTGCTTATGAGGCATTGTCGCCCGAGCAACACTCGGACTTTGTGCGGATGTTCTGGCAGCGCCGCGATCCCACGCCGGCCACGCCGAGCAATGAGCGTCTGGTGGAGCACTATCGTCGGGTGTTGTATGCGATGCAGCATTTTTCGTCTGGACAAAAGCCCTGGGACAAGCGCGGGGAGATTTATATTCGCTATGGCGAACCAGCCCACAAGAGCCGCGCAGGTGATGTGCGCTATGAGATGGATCCCGATGTCGTGCGGGTCAAGGAGCGATTGTGGATGAGTTTGACGCCCGAGGCGCATAAAGAGATTATTGCGCGGATGGGCAGGTTGCGGACATCGACGCGGGATGTGCAATATCAGGGTGAAGATGCAGGAGATTTGATTGTTTCAGATTTTGAGTCTATTGATTACGAATTGAATCCCAATCGCACGTTTTTTGGCGGTGGTGCCGATCGCAATGATGGAAAATATTATGACGATGTTCAGGATTCGCACCGCGACCGCGATGCGGGTATGACTAATATTCGGGGTTTTCCCATTTTTCCCATTGATGGGGGGTCGAACTGGGAGTACTGGATTTATCCCGATGTGGCAGGTGGTATTGAGGTCGTGTTTGCGGCGTTGGATTCTCGCGGCGGGTTCGATTTTCCCGACATGCCACAGGGCCGCGTGCTATCAACTTTTAATCAGAGCCAGTGGACGGCAAAAAGACCCGATCGGGTGATGGCGCGGGCAGTGCGGCAACAATCTGAAATTTATCGGCCCGTAACAGATGATTTAGAGTTTCATTTCGATGCGATAGATTTTCGCGGGGAGCGTCCGCGCAGCCGATTAGAGGTCTATTACGGTGTGCCTTTGGTTGCTCTGATTGATTCGGGGCGAACTGAAGGTCGTGTTGAACGGGGTATTGCGCTGTTTGACAGTACGTGGACACCGGTTTTTCGGAAGGTCGCCGAGTTGCCTTTTGCCGTGTCAGGTGATGCTGAGGTGGGTAGTGGAACTCTATTGATTGATGAGTTGGCGCTCAATGTGCCGCCTGGCAAATATTATTTGGGCGTGGAAGTGCATGATCGCGCTCGCAATGCGATGGGTGCTTATACACGCGAGGTGAAGGTGGAGGCTTATGAGGGCGGTGAGTTGGGATTGAGCGATATAGAGATGGCCGGATCGGTAGTGGAGGATACTGCGGTGAAGGTCAAAGGAGGGCATAAGGTGGTGCCTATGCCGTCCAAAACCTATGTGCCGGGACAACCCGTGACGATTTATTACGAGGTCTATGGGTTGACATCCGGTGAATTTGGTCAGACGCGCTACCGGATGGATTACAAAATTTCACCGCGCAAAGGCAAACCTCTTGTTGTGACGATTTTGCGCGCGGTTGGAACATTGTTGGGTATTGAGGAGAAGAAAGTGGTGACAATTTCTTACGAGCAGGTGGGTACGCGGGAAACAGAGTACAATTATTTGGAGATCGATGTGAGTGGGTCAGAAGCGGGGCAATATGAGATGGAGGTGACGGTAACGGATTTGAATACGGGTATGAAGGTGAGTAAAGAGGTGATGTTTTTTATTGGAAAATAAAAGAAATGCTTTCAGTGAAAATCGTATTTCAAAATTATAAACTGACGTTACGCACAGACACAATATCCTGTGCCTGTCATTCTGAGCGGAGCGCAGCGGAGTCGAAGAATCTATATACTTCGGAGGTAACAGATGCTTCGTCAGCCTATCGGCTTCCTCAGCATGACAGAGTATAGTAGCACATTTACTTTTAAAGTCACACATTATATAATTATAAATATACAAAAAACAATGTGTTATGAACGTAAATTACATATCGCGTAATGTGGGTTGATATTACTTGACAGGTTTTGAGAGGCATATTAAATTGGGCGATGATGATTTATCGGAAATTATTTAGAAGTTTATAATGAAAATTAACATCACAGACCGAAAGGAGGTGGGGTATTTAAGCCCGCTTTTGCAATCACAGGGAGGAGTTGAGAAGGAGGTGATGTTAAGGGCTGATCAGATAATATTTTGCAGGTGATATTGCTCCATGCAGATGGAGAAATTTTGTGGGAATGAGCCGGGTGGCTTTTTCCTTATCTTTCCCAATGCCGGGGAAGAAACCAAAGGAGGAGTTTATGTACCGTTTGAGAGCTGGGTTTATAGCCTTGCTTGCTATTGCTCTGGGGTTTGGGTTGGCGTATCAGGCCGATGCACAGACCACCACGGGTAAAGTTTCGGGTCGCATTACAGATGCTGGGGGTGATCCCTTACCAGGTGCTAACGTCGTTCTTGTAGGCACCAGAATGGGCGCCACAGCAGATGTCAATGGCGATTACTTCATTATTCAGGTTTTGCCTGGTGTGTACGAAGTTCAGGCATCACTTGTGGGATATCACACGGTGAGTAAGACGGATGTGGTGGTGAGTATTGATCGCACCTCGCCTGTGAATTTTTCGCTGACAGAATCGACCGTTGAATTGAGTGAGATTACGGTGGTGGCTGAGCGTCCGCCGGTTGAATTGGAAGTTTCTTATGCTCAGACAATTATGAAGGCAAGTGAAGTCCGCGAAGCACCCACGGGTCCTCGTCTGCGCGATGCGTTTGCCACACAGGTAGGTGTGGATAGCGATGACTGGGGTTTGACCATTCGCGGTGCCAGTGAAGAAGAGATGTTGTACACAATGGACGGTGTGGGTATGAAAGACAACCGCAATAATCGTCCGTATTCTTCTTTTAGCAAAACAAATCTGGCAGAAGTTCAGATTTTGACGGGTGGCTTTAGTGCTGAGTATGGCGATGCGCGCAGTGGCGTTGTGAATATTGTGACCCGCGAGCCTCGTCAGTTTACAATCAGTGCAGATGCGCGTTACAATCCCGCTGGTCGCAAGCACTTTGGTCCCGACGTATATAGCTCGGACAATTGGTGGGATATTGGTCGTTTTGAGAGCGATGGTCCCACAGCAGATCGCAATGGCGATGGCGTACCTGATTTTAAGGGCTGGACGCAGGAGTTCAGTGATCGTGGCGGTCCGGCAGGCGAATGGACCGCGGGTATTTTCGATCTTCCGATAACAACGGTTGCTCAAGCCAAAGGGATATGGGCATGGCAGCATCGCAATTTTGAATTGGAAGGGAATAATGGTTTTAATGCCAATGCTGCCGATCGCGAATCCGATTATCTCTACGATGTGACAATTGGTACACCGGTGATCAAGGATAAATTATCGGTGATGGTGACCAATCAGCGCGAGCGTACGGCATATACTTACGATTTGTCCAAAACGTCGTATCGCGACAACCTGGCGCAGGCCAAATTGACGTTTACACCAACGGCTACGACCAAGCTATCGCTGGGGTATTTGCGCGGTTGGGCAGATGGCACGAAAACGGGTGACTTTACGGGAACCTTTGTCAGGTCACAGGTGGAAGCCTCGCGCCGCTTTGACGATGTTCAGATGTTTGCGCCGGGGTCTCAAGCCAATCAAGAGACCATTGATCGCAATTATTATACTCTGAACTGGTCGCACACATTGTCGCCCAAGACATTTTACAATATCACTGCGCGTTATGGCAGAACGGATTGGGAAGCCACATGGCAGAAGCCTCAAGCCGTGGGTATTCCCGCAGCAGCGGTTTATCCCGATGGTCGGGTTGAAGAGATTACCGAATCCGGCGTTGCATCCGCGCAATCAGCAGGTGCTGTGATTCTGGATGAAGCGCCTGTGGGTTGGAACTATGCCAACCGCCGCGTTGATATTTTGGGTATTTACCGTTTGCGCGGTGGCGGTGGTGCCAGCCGTTCAGCGGACTGGTCTTATATTAAAGAGACGGATATAACTTTTGATATTACCAGTCAGATGACGCCACATCACCAGGTCAAAGCCGGTATTCAGGCGCATACATTCTTTCTGCGTGAATATCGCGGTTATACCTCCACGCTGCCAGACCGCCCCGAAGGTTGGGAAAGCGATAATCCGGCAGATATCGTGGCGACGCAAACAGCCAACTTGCACAATTATTGGGTGAAGACGCCGTGGTATGGCGGTTTCTTCGTGCAAGACCGTATGGAGTATCGCCAGATCGTGGTGAATGCTGGTCTGCGTTTGGATTTTCACCGTCCGGACAAATGGTTTGATCTGGTAGGACAGCCGCATGCAGAATACCTGGGATCGAATGCCGAATTGCTGTATGAGAATCGGCGCAAGGTTCGCGCGCCGACCAAGTGGGAATGGAGTCCGCGGTTTGGCGTGTCTCACCCAACAACTGCGACTTCCAAGCTCTATTTCAACTACGGTCACTTCTATCAGGTGCCGACGACAGTGGAACTTTACCGCGCGCAATCCGGTGCGGGTGAGCCGCTGGAGAACTTTGGCAATCCCTGGGTAGAAATGCCACAGACCATCGCTTATGAGCTTGGTTTTGAGAAGAGTTTTGAAGGTACATATCTGGCTTCGGGCACGGTGTATTTCAAAGACATCGACAAAGAACTCGAACCCAACACGAGTTATTATCCCGAAAACAGTACTGGCAGGCGCACGCGGTGGACAACGCAGGGACGGATCAAGGATGTGCGCGGTTATGAGCTTGCGTTTAAGAAATCGCGCGGTCAGTTCTTTACGGGTTTTATTTCTTATGATTACCGCCAGGAGCGCAGCAAGCGGATTGGGTGGGAGAATGTCTACGATCAGAACACGGTATCGACGCCTTCCCGATTGACTATTGAGGCCAGTGCCAATGCTGCCAATCCACAATTTAAGCCGCGTCCAATCTGGAAGTTGGGTTTGAACTTCCGAACGCCGCTGGATTACGGTGCCGAACAGCGCATGTTGAAGGGCGGTTGGGAAGCCAATTTGTTCTACCGCCGCCAGGGCGGTTGGTGGATGAATCACAATCCGACCAATGACGCTGCGCTGCAGAATGTGCTGAATGTGCAGTGGACAGACAGCAACATGGCAGATCTGCGGATTTCAAAAGCCTTTGATACCACGGGCGCGCCGCTGTTGTATTTGGAAATTCACAATATTTTCAATTTCAAGAACTTCAACAATCTGCGTGACTACGATGGCGAGGTCTGGGACTATCCAGGCACAAATGACGATGCCAAAGCCGACGCGTATATGGAGCGACTCGGGTGGACTGTTGATGCCAGCGGCAAACTTCAGGAAGGTAGCCGTCCAGGGTCCGATGTCGATCTGGACAATTTCCAGGAAACGCGCCGTCCGTACATCGTCTATCTGGACCGTCGAGACATCACATTTGGTTTGCGATTCTCGTTCTAATGTGTGTCCATTTTCGCCCTCTCCTGTGAGTGGGAGAGGGCGACAGATTTTTTACAGGAGTATAAACTTATGAAACGTTTTGTATTTGTGCTGATAGCGATACTGATGGCTGGTAGTGCTTATGCACAGAGTCACGAGATCGGTACGCTGTGGAGCTCGAGCCGTCTGGTTTGGCCCGGCGGTCTCGAAACAGGCGATACAGATCCGGATATTGGCTATCGCATTGGAAATTCGGGTTTTGCGGTAGTGGGGCTATATTCGTCGTTTAATGTGCCCAGCTATTACGAAGGCGGGCAACATCTGGTGAATACCACGCAAAGTCCCTGGTGCAATGACCTGCTCGATGACCTCGCCGATTTTTCGTCTTCGAGGTTGGGGGGCACACAGACGCGACTGAACAGACCCAATCCGAAGTTCTTCCGCATTAATCCGCCAACGTTGACTCAGGATGGCAAAGAGATATTGCGTACGAATTGGCGTTTGTTCCCCGAAGACGACGATGCCGTGCGGTCAGATTTGGGTGCTGATTTCATGATCAGTAGCACAATTGTAAACTCCGAAGGCTTGCGCATTGTGCGCGAGACGTATTCCTGGGCAAACCACGATGCCGACGATATGATTTTTGAAGTTACGACGATTACATATCCGGACAATCCGCATGTGGTTGATCTGCGCGCGGGCGAACGCGGCATTGCTGCAAGCCCGGAAACGGCTCAGAAAAATCCGTCTTATGACAATTTCCACATTGGGTTGAACTACTATTTGCAGCGCGGTGGTTCAGGTCCTGCAGGTGGCGCGCATATCACGATTAATCCCGAAGATGGGGGTCGCGCTTACGATGCTGGCCTGCTCGCTGGCGGTATATGGGATGAGGTGAATTACTGGGATGATGATGAAAAGCTGCTCTACATCCACGATGGCGATGACAGCGATAAGTTGGGGTATCGCCCCGATGGCGATGACCGCGGCGAACCCGCGCCAGCAGCTGGCGATTTGCTCGATGGGGTGCGCGATGCCAATATCAATTCGGGCGAGTTTATGGAATCGCACTACAAAGGCCGCGTGTTTTTGCATGTGGATAAGACGCCTACCAATGATCCCAATGTGTTGGGCGAGAACTGGCTGGATGACAACTCCAATCCCGAAAATTCACAGCCGCGCCATGTGCGCTGGGTGCCGGGTGAAGTGTGGACGAGTACGCGCACAGCAGACCGCAAGACCGTGTATGATTTTTATGTGCAGCCGAACTCCACGCGCGATGAACGGATTGCAGATTCCGATCCCGACAGGTCAGGGTATGTAACCACAGAGCAGATCTATCAGTGGGTCACGACCTTTGGTCCCTGGGACTTAAAGCAGGGTCAGAGCATTCACATTGTGTCGGCAGTGATTGTCGCTGGTCCGTCTGAAGCGGAAAACAAACGCGTGGGCAAGGCCTGGGCAGATGGCACGATTGGTTTTATGGAAAAAGAAGCTTTTCTCGACAGTGGTCTGGATTCGCTGAAAGCGACCGTGGCAGTTGCACGCGAGGCATGGGCAAATCGCACGGGCACGATGCCCCGATTGCCCGCTACGCCCAATTGGCCCGCTTCGGTGACGGTGGCCTCTGGTCCCGATATCAACGAGTTGAGCTGGGATGCGGTTTCTGGTGCAGCTAAGTATAATGTGTATCGCTACGCGGGACGCCATACAGAAGTGCCCGAGTTGATCGGATCGCCAACAGGTACTACATTTAACGATGAGACGGCTCTTCGCGGTACGAGGTATTATTATTCCGTGACAGCCGTTGATGGCAATGGTCTGGAGAGCAGCCGATTTGCCACGCGCACCGAAGCAGAGGGCGTGAGTCCCTTCCGCGGTCCCGCCAGTGATATTACGCAGGTTCGCATTGTGCCCAATCCCTATCAGGTGCAGGGTGGGCAACTCGATGATGGAGGTTTTAACTATCAGGGACAGCCCAATAAGTTGCAGTTTGTGAATTTGCCGGGGCAGGCGGTTATCCACATTTTTACCATTACCGGTGATCTCGTGACGCGCATTGACCACACTTCTGGCTCTGGCGACGAGTCGTGGGATCTGATGACTTCGGATAATAACCAGTTCCTGGTGAGCGGGATTTACTTTGCTCACATCGAAGATACGGCAACTGGTGCCAAGCACATCGAACGCTTTGTCGTGGTCAGGTAGAGAGCTTCCAGCAGTCAGCAGTTGTTAGAGCTGACTTGCTTTTGATCAAGGAGATAAGTTGTGAAATACACAAAACTGGCCCTCATGATGCTCGCGTTGTTTTTCGGGCTTCTGGCTACAACAACACAAGCGCAACTGCGTGTGCCAGATAAAATTTTGCCAGAGAATCACGAAGAGAACAATCCCATATTTATCAAAGTTGCTCAGGCCGGCTTTACATTTTTGAAGCTGCCGACCAATGCGCGATCAGCAGCCCTTGCAGGTGCAGGTACAGGCATGATCGGTTCCGCGTCTGGTGTGTTTACCAATCCCGCAACGCTGGCGTTTTTTGATGGTCGCGAAGCATTTTTTACTTATGTTTCATGGATTGCTGATACCAAAAGCCAGGTCGCTGGTGCGGCGCTCAATATTCCAGGCCGCGGGACCTTTGGTTTGGGGTTTGTGACTTATGATGCCGGTGATTTCAATGGCACAGCTATTGATCCAAATCCCGCAGGTGCGGGTTTTACAGAGACGGGAACATTTACTACGTCGAATTACGCGCTTTCTGCGGCTTATGGTATGAAGATTACAGATCGCTTTTCAGTGGGTGCCAATCTAAAGATTGCCAGTCAGAATTTGGGTACTGGGAGTGTGTTGATCGGTGGCAACCGCACGACTGTGGATAACTCAAAGACAGCCTTTGCCGTGGATCTGGGCACGTATTTCAATACGGGTTTCCGCAATACGATTCTGGCGATGACGGTGCAAAATTACAGCTTTGAGCAGACCTATCAGCGCGAGGCATTTGAGTTGCCGCGCAATATTCGCCTGGGGATGCTGGTAGATGTATTGTCACTGTCGGGTAGCATTCCGGTTCCCCATCATCTGAATCTGGCTTTTGATGTGACAAATCCTGTGGATTTTGACGAGCAGGTTCTGGTGGGAATCGAATACACATTCCAGGCTGCCGGTAGTCCGATTGGCTTTTCTGGTCGTGCGGGTTATAAGACCAATCACGATACGGAAAGCTATGCTTTTGGTGGTGGTCTGAAGTATTTGACGGAGACTGGCAGGGGTGTTAAGCTCGATTATGCCTTTAAGGCATTTGACAGCGATTTCTTTTCTTCTGTGCATGTGATTTCAGGGGCTGTTGATTTTTAACCTCTGACTTGAAGACTAACACCTCGAGGTAATATAATCGGCGGAAGGGTCTGGTATCCTTCCGCCGTTTTTTCATGGCTTGACAGGTATGCAGGGAAAGGGTATTGTATTTGCTTTGACTTTCGCTGGAGGTCCTCAGGAAAGGCTGGAGATCTCACCAGGGATTTACCCTGAGCCAACCAACCACCAGTGTGGTGTAATCATTGTATATTAGCTCTTCCTGGTTAAGGTTTAGACTGGTGCAAAGTTGCGGTAGTTCGCTCAAAAAAAGTTTATATCGGTCGAATATTCTTGAACCTGCTGGAATAATTACATCTCTTTCAGTAGTTGCATTTCTCAACCAGTCTCTGACAGCTATTATTGCTCCGAGAATATCGCCTCCATGTGATCTAATATCCTGTCCTGAAATGTCAGAACAGAATTGTTGATAGCGATATCGCTCTTTATCAAGTATCAAACATATTTTTTCGCGTTGCTTACCCTGCCCAAACCTTCGAGCACCTAAAAAAATACCCAACTCCAATGGCATGTTGAATCTGGGGAGGCCTGAAGTTGGGTCAATCTCAGTTCGCGAAATATCGTGAATGCCAAACTTGCAGTCTTTAATAATGTCAAAAATTTTATCAATTCTCACCTGTGCACTATCATCCACTTCAAGGGTACAATGCGCCTTAAATCCACAATCGTGTACTACAAAAATGATCGCGTCAAAAAGTGCGGCATAATCCGAATCAAATGGACAATTGACGAAGACATTCTGTTCGTAATCGGAAGATGGCATCTATTTTCTATTTTTGTCGCTGAAGTCTAGGAGCACGGTTAAATATATGGGATTTTACCTTATATGCTGATGTTGGACGGTTTTCTTTTATCTTTTTAGCAGCTATTTCAACCTGTTCTTGGCTTACAGATACAGACTTCTCTGCATCTTTAATCACTCTTCTGGTCTTGGCCATGAAATTCACCTCCTGATTTTTTGATGTTTTCTTAAAGATACCTTTAAATTCGAATTTATCAAGGTAAATACCTTTTGGTTTTGACAGATTTTCGGGAAAGAGATGTAATATGAAGTCTTTTTTAATTGCACTTTGCCTCTTTTTGGCGGTTACGCCCGCTTATGGCGCAACGGTGTTGCTCGTGGATGGCACGGTTTTGAAGGGTGAGATTGTGTCGGAATCAGAGTCAGAGGTGGTGCTTAAGACTTTGATCGGCGAGCTTCGGGTAGATCGGGTACATATCAAAATTTTAGAGCGAGAAAGAGAAGCGGAGGAGGGAGAGGCGGGTCAACAGGTTGTCGAGGCAGAATTGCAGGCGAGTTTTGGCACGTTTGAAGATCAGGTGGCAGGTTTGATTTTGGCGGAGGTGGCAAGTGCGGATACGGCGGCTTTTTACAAGGCATTGGATCGGAAGAACAAGGGGCTGTTTTTGGCGCGGTTCTGGCAGGGGCGCAATCCGCTCATGTTGAAGTATTATTACGGGTATCACTTTGGGCACCGCCATGTGACGGTGTCGGATGCGTATTTTGAGCGCGGAGAACTGATTCCGAAGAAGTATCTCACCCGGGCGCAGCCTCCGGATGAGAAGCTGGTGAAGGAGGCTGCCCGTATTTGTGACCGGATGCTGATTTTACATTCAAATGATGTGGTGGCGATGTGCGCGCTGGGCTATCTTCGACTGGAGCAAGATGAGGTAAAAGAAGCAGAGGCGTTGTTCTTGAGGGCGATTAAGAAAGAGAAGAGGTTTGTAGAGGCGCGCAATGGAAGGGCACTGGCGGCGTTGAAGATGCCGGGCCAGAAGTCGCGGGCACTGAGGTTGTTCCGCGAGGCCTGTGCGATGGACAAAGCATATACGGCGGCGCACTACAATCTGGGGATGTGCCATCTGGCGATGGTGGGGATGGATCGGGTGGATCTGGATCACTATTTTGGCAATGTGGTAGAGCTTTTTCCAGATCACTATGACGCGTATTTCAAGTTGGGCGTTTTTTATGAGTCGTTGCGCTATTACGATAAGGCGATGAAAGCGTATTCGCGGCAGATGGCAGTGAATCCCGGTCATCCTATTACGCCTGCGCGTCTGGCGTATGTGGCGATGCGGCTGAAGAGCGCGGGTGAGGAGACCTATAGTCTGGATGAGTTGAAGGAGATGGCGCAGACAAAGCCGAAAGAGTATTTGCCACTTTTGGCCGAGATGCATGTTGAGCGGGGAGATTTTGCTCAGGCACAGGCGGATTTTGAGCGGTATTTTCAGTTTTTGGATCCGACAGAGCGGGAGTATTATCAGGATTTGTCGCTGGTGGCATCTGAGGAAGTGCTTGCCAAGATGCAAGGAGCTTTCGGGCGGTCGCTAACACGGCTTCGAGAAGTTTTCTGGTTGGAGCAGGATCCCACGCCGACGACACAGGTGAATGAGCGCCGCGTTGAGCATTATCGGCGGGTGCATTTTGCGCGTTCAAATTTTGTCGAGGGGTTAGAGGAGTGGCACGGCCGGGGATGGGACCGGCGGGGCGATGTGTATATCCGGCTGGGGCATCCGGATCATCGGAGTTGGTCGGATTATCTGGTGTTTGAGACGGATGAGAAAGTCGCAAAGGTGAAGAATCGCCTGAATATGATGGCTGCAAATGCTCTTGAAGAAGTGTCGCCGAGCAAGCATGTACACGGGCAGTCGAGTGCGTCGTATGGATATGGAGCGGGACCTGAGACGGCCGAGTTGCGGGGTGTGCCGACTTTTCCGGTGCCGCGCAGGCGCAGTGTGATGCGCGATGGATCGGAATTGGGTTATAAGTGGGAATCGTGGATTTATGCCGAGGTTGGCGGGGGGATCGAGATTACATTTCTGGATCCGACGGGTAGCGGGTTTTTCGATTTCGCGCCTATTCCGCCCAATTCGCCCAACCACGCGCTGTGGTCTCGGATGGCGCCCGAGACGGTTGTGGCACAGGTTGTGTCTCAATCGCCTTCGGTTTATATGCACGATTACGGGGGCGATCCTCTGGCTCTTTATATGTACACGGCAAATTTCCGCGAATCTGAGCGAGAGACAGCTATGGAGGCGTATATGGGGGTGCCGATGACCGCTTTGACGCCGTCGGGAAATTCACAGGTGATGCTGGATCGAGATGTGGTGGTTTACGATCGTTCGCTGAGGCCGGTTTTTCGGGATAGTGTGCGGGTGGCTGAAACGATAAGTGGGCAGGCGAGACGGGGGACGCTGATGGTGGATCAGGTGCGCGCGGCACTATCTCCTGGGCAGTATTTTTTGGCTACTCAGGTGCGCGATCCCATAAGCCGAAAAATTCAGGCGCATAAGACGTATGTCACAGTTCAATCTTTCCGCGGTGAGGCTTTGGCACTGAGCGATCTGGAACTGGCAGGGCAGATTGTCGAGGTGGGGGATCAGGCAGGGAAGTTCCAAAAGGGAGATTTGCGGGTGGTGCCCCTGCCGTCTAAGACTTTTGCGAAGGCGCAACCGGTTTATCTCTATTACGAGGTTTACAATTTGAGCCAGGATGCGTTTGGGCAAACGAGTTACCGCGTGGAGTACAGGCTTAAGGGAGTACAGGGTACGGGTCTGATTCGGGGATTGGGACGGCTATTGGGCCAAACGCCACGGGCTGATGGGGTGCAGATTTCTTATGAGCATTCGGGGACCGCGACATCAGAGCCGCTTTATATTGCGCTGGATGTGCCCGAGAATAGCAAAGAGCGGTTGGAGATCGAGGTGGTGGTGACGGATTTGAATAAATCGGATACACCCAGCGTGAGCAAGCAGGCGCAGTTTGTGCTGGGTGACTGAGGGGTTAATAGATGCGTTTGATGATGTGATATCCCGCCGGAGTTCTAACTGGTCCGCCGACCTTACCGGGTTCGATTTTTTTTACGGCCTGTTCAAATTTCGGCAAGAGCGTGCCGGGGAGGAATGCGCCGAGGTCGCCTCCTTGTCGCCCCGATGCAGTGTCGGTAGAATAGAGCCGTGCCAAAGCGCTAAATTCGGCACCTGAGTCGAGTTGTTCGAGCAGTTTGTGGGCGTCGGTTTCGGTTTTGACGAGGATGTGTTGGGCACGCATTTCTCCGGCTTCGCGCGCTTTCAGGCGCGTTTCGGTTTCTCGGAGGTTTTCCCGGGCGAGTGCGTGATCGGGCTGGAGGCGGATGGCGGTTTGAAAGTGCTGGATGGCGTTTTCATACTGGCCCAATTCGAGGTACGCACTGCCCATGTTATTGTATGCGTCGGCAAAATTGGGTTTGTAGCGGATGGCTTTTTCGTATTGTGGGATGGAGTCTCGGTACCGACCTTCGTAAGTGTAGAGCAGGCCCAGATTGTGGTACACGTCGGCGTATTCGGGTTTGAGCTTGAGGGCCTGCTGGTAGCTAATTTCGGCTTCTGTGCGATTGCCTGCCATGGTGTGGGCGGCACCCAGGTTGTTGTGGATTTCGTGGTTTTCGGGGTCGTATTGCAATGCGCGCTGGTACGCGGCTATGGCACTGTCGATCTGGCTATACGCGATGTATGCGACGCCCAGGTTGAAGAGGGCTTCGGCAAAGTCGGGTTTGACGGCTATGGCTTTTTGATATTGCGCAATGGCGTTGGCATACTGGCCTTTTCCAACGTAGAGATAACCGAGGTTGTTGAGGGCGTCAAACGCATCGGGACTCAGGGCAATGATGGCTTTGTATTCTTCGATTGCGAGGTCGATTTTGCCTTCGTGGCGATATTTTTCGGCCTGTTCAAAGTGGATGCGGACCTGGCGTTCAGTACAGCCGAGGAGCAAGATAGCCGAGAGGATAAAAAGATAGGTACGTGGGATCATATTTAAAGGATGCCGATTTCGCGCAAGACGCGCAATGTGTTGGGCAGGGGATTTTGCCAGAGATAGGCGATTTGCAGGTCGAACCCGGGTAAGATGTGGGATCGAAAGATACCGTCGGAGATGTCGGCGAGATGATATCTCCCCTGTTTCAGAATATAAAATTCGGCTTGTTCGTGAACGGGATCAACGAGCCAGTATTCGGGGATACCCGCCTGTTCATATTCGGCAAATTTATCTTCGCGATCGCGTTCAATGCTTTCAGGAGAGACGATTTCGATTGCGATATCTGCCGGGCCATCGAGATAGCTTTCTTTGAGGCGGTGCAAATTTGCTGTGCTGATGAATAGCAGGTCGGGTTCTCGAACTGCGGAGATTTCATCAAGGCGCATGGAGAAGGGCGCACTGATGGCGAGTCCCAAATTTCTGGTTTCTGAAAAGATCCGGAGAATAGCGGACAAAAAATCTGCAATTTGTTGGTGTTTGCGCGATGCTGGCGACATGATAATGATTTCCCCATCCACCCATTCGGCCCAAATGTCTTCTTCACGCCATTCCAAAAATTGCTCAACTGAAAGGATTTTTTCGAGAAGCGTTTTTTCTTTTTGGACTTGAATGTCGATCAAAACGATTACCTCCTGTTTGGGAAAAATAGCGTATTTTGGTTTTTTGGACAACTATTTATGAAACTCCATTTTTTGGGCGGTGCCGACGAGGTCGGTGCTTCCTGCACTCTAATTGAGATCGAAGGGCGACGCATTCTGGTGGATGCGGGTATTCGAATGGGGGCTGCACAGGGGTCGCAGTTGCCCAATTTTTCGGTGTTGGACGATGTGGGGCTACCCGATGAGGTGCTGATTACACACGCGCATACCGATCATACGGGTGCGTTGCCGGTGCTGGTGAATAGTTTGCCAGCGGGTGTGAAGGTGTTTTGTACGCCTGCAACACAGGCGATTACACGGGTGTTGTTGTCAGATGCCGTGAAATTGATGGCGCAAGACCGGGATGGCGAGTTGCCGCTTTATCCACCGGAGGCGGCCGATGCGGCATTGGGGCGTATGGTGGATGTGCCGTGGCTTGCAACGGTGCCGATTTGCGATGGTGCGTTGACTGCGACGTGGATTCCGGCGGGGCATATTCTGGGTGCGGCATTGATTTATATTGAGGGTGTGCGAGAAAGCGTTTTGATGACGGGCGATGTGTCGGTTGCCAATCAGTTGACTATTCCGGGCATGGTTGTGCCGCAGTGCCGACCCGATGTGATGGTGATGGAATCGACGTATGGCAATCGCCAGCACGCGGATCGCGGCCAGCAAGAGGCCGCGCTTGCACTGCGCGTGGCCGAGGTGATTGAAGCGGGCGGTAAGGTGCTGGTTCCAGCTTTTGCCGTGGGGCGTTCTCAGGAGGTTATTCTGATTTTGGCACGGGCTATGCGGCGCAAGCAGATTCCCGAGTTTCCCGTGTTTGTCGATGGGATGGTGCGGTCGGTCAATGCGGTGTATTCGGCTTTTGGGGATGATCTCGCGCCAGCGGTGCGGCGCAGGGCAGAGCGCGATGAGGATGTTTTTTATTCGGAGGCTGTGGGGGCGGTGTCGTCACCTGCTGATCGCCGCCGGGTTTTGTCGGGGCCGCCGTGTTGTATTGTGGCGTCTTCGGGGATGTTGATCGGGGGTGCGTCGAGTTTTTATGCCGAGCGTTTGGCTGGCGATGCGGCGAATTTGATTGCTATAACGGGGTATCAGGATGAGGAGTCTCCCGGGCGTGCGCTTTTGGATCTGATGCAGGCGAAGGATCCCGAGGAGCGTGCATTGATGCTGAATGGTCAGCGGGTGCGCGTGGCGTGTCAGGTGGAGCCGTATTCGCTTTCGGCGCATGCAGATGGAGGTGAACTGACGGGGTTGGTTCAGAGGTTGAAACCGCGTACCTGTTTTTTGGTACACGGCGATGCAGAGGCGCGCGGTGCATTGTCTTCGATGGTGGATGTGTATTTGCCAGAAGGCGTGCAGTTGCCAGAGAATGGCGGTGCGTATTCCGTAGAAGCAATGGGGGCGATGCGACAACGCGGCTATGGTCGGCGCGTTTCACGGGCAGGTATTGCAGGCGGAAGATCGCTGAGTGATGATACGCTTTCCGAGGTACACAATTATGTGTTGGAAACTGGCGCGAAGGGGCCGTTTCGCGCGCAGGAGTTGGCGGAGATTTGGTTCGGTACAGAGATGACGACGCCGTCAGAGGTGGAGGCTTTTCGGCTGTTGTTGGCGGATTCGAGGGAATTTTTTGAGCCGGATTATCGGCGTGCTTATTTGTTCCATCCAAAAGAGGTGTCAGAAGCCGCCGGGCCGATGGAGATGAATGAGGCCCGCGCGTATATTATGTCGGTTTTTCCGCCCGAGGCGGGGTTGTTTAAGTGTAGCGCATACATAGATGAGGGTGTGTATGAACTGGCTTTTTATTTTCCCGATGTGGTTCGAGAGCAGTATGGCGAGACGCTTGCCAGGTTAGAGGATGAGACGGGTTGGTCGCTCAGGTTGCGGGAGACGCCGCATCAGGGTCGGCTTTTTGAAGAGGCGCAGGATGCTGTGCCTACAGGTGCAAGGGTTTTGAAGGCGCCTGCGCTGCATCTGGATCAGAAGGCGGTGGTGTTGGCGGTTGACGTGCCGAAGGATGAGGTGGATACATGGGAGCGAGTGAGCGGTGATGCGGCAGTGGGTTTTAAGGCAAAGACGGGTTTTGATTTGATACTGGATTGGTCAGGGGGTGTAAAGACAGAAGTTGCAATGCCGAAGAAGAGGGCAGATGCATGGGAGATTAATAAAGCGTATAGCGAGATCCGAAGGGCATTTGGGGATCAATCTCACGCGCCGTCAAAGATGGGTCTGAAGAGCGGTTCGTATATTGAGGTAGCTTTTATTTCCGAACAGGTGGGCGAACGCTATCGGGAGGTGTTAGACGTGGTGGGCGAGAGGATTGGGTGGGAGATTCGGGTGCGTCCGTCTGCCAATCAAGATGAGATTGCCCGGGAAGCGCGGGCAATGACACCTGAAGAATGCGTCGTGCGCGGTGCAGCGAAAATTTATCTGAATGAAAATCGCGTGGTGGTGCCGGTGGCGATATTGCCAGAGGATGCCGATACACGTGCAGTGGCGTTTGAAGAGTGTACGGGTTTTACAATTGAGTGGAATAATGGGTAGTAGAGGCAAGTAGGGGCGGGTTGAACTGCTACGCAGTTGTACACCGTTCGAAACCCGCTCGTTACCAGGAGAAATAATATGAGTGAATTTCCAAGTCCGTTTGCAAGTCCGATGTCAGGGGTGCGTGTCGTGGAAGGCGCGCCGGCACTTTCGCGTCCGAGCAAAGAAGAGGTTGAGGCGTTTCCGGCAGAGGCGGTTAAATTGCTGGATCAGCGAGAGGTGGCACAACGTACCGCTGTGGATCGGTACGCGCTCGATTGGGCAAAGGGGCGACATTTTGTGATTATTGGGGGGACGGGGTTGGGCATTGGCTGTTCGGTGGCAGCGGCTTTGCTCGATCTGGTTGCCGAAAGCGGGAGTTTGACGGTGGTGGCACGCGATTTGTCAAAGTCGCTGGGATATGCGACGGGCGAGGAGATGCAGAGGCGTGCAACTAATTTGGGTGATCGTTTTCACTGGGTTAATGATGGGTATGCGTTGGAGGGAAGGGCGTTAGATAAAATTGTAGATGCGCTCAAAGCAGCCGATGCGGAGGATGTGATTTATATCAATTCTATGGCGGCAGCGAGTTCGGGGATGTTGCCGGGCTATCCACCGACGTTTGTGAAGGATGTGGATGCAGAGGGTTTGTTCCAGTGGCAGTTGACCCCGTTGAGTGAACGGGCTGTTGAGGCGACCAAATTTTTGATGGGCGATATGGCTGTGCAGTTTACAGATGCGCTAATGGATTCGGAGATTTCCGTGGCTGTGACGGCTTTTTGCGATTGGCGCGGCAGTTTGGACAAGCCGAGCCGCGATCCAGATGCGGTGGAATACGGGCGCAATGGCGCGTATTCGACGAGTTTGTATTTGCCCAAGGACGCGCTTCACGCGGCGACTTCTGCGGCTTATGGTACAGATCGAAAGGTGATTGATGTGTTTTTTCCGGTGATGCGGACGCGCGCTTTGCCGTTTATTCCGGGTGGTACGACGATGTCTTATGTGTATGATAAGTTGATGGAGAGGGCGGGCATCCGGCGCGTGGATGTGCCGGAGTTGGGGTTGGGGATGATAGATGTTATTGGCAAGACGCTGGCGTCCGATGATTTTAATCCTTTTCCGCGATTGGACGCGCATGAGATGCCGCTGGATCTGTGGTTTTACGAGGTGGTCAAGCAGTTGAATGAGGATGAGAATAGTCCGTTTTATTACAAGAGATGGTTTTAGGGGAAAAAAAGTAGGGGCGAAAAATCTTTCGCCCGCTTTTAAAATACAAGAAGTTAGAAAATGTTCTGTGTATGAATCGGGTCAAGGCTATCTGGATTTGACCCGATTTTCATTATTTTTTTGGTCAAACACCTTATGCGTATTCCCTGTCCAGCAATCCAGCCACAGGTTCCGGTCTGTCCATCAATGCAAACAGTGGTCGTATCACGGGCACGCCAACAAAGGCAGGGACTTTCACATTGACCGTGAAGGTGACGGATAATGCAAACACAACTGTAACTGAAAGTTTCTCAATGGCTGTGAGTCTGATTGGCGATTTTAATGGTGATGGTGTGGTGAATTTATCAGATCATTCCCTTTTTGTGGCCGCGTATGGTCTGTCTGAAGGTGATGATGGTTTTAATGCCGAGATGGATCTGAATGGTGATGGGATCATTAACATTGCCGATTTTCAGATCTTTGTTAGTCACTTTCCCAATGCTGACCAGTTTTTTTAAGGCAGGAAGATCGCTTTTTGCCAGGAGGAATCCATGAAACCTATAGCAACCATTGTTCTGATTTTGGGTCTATGCCTACCACAGACTCTGATCGCAGGCGTGATCCTTCAAGCCGGTGAGATTGACAGCAGCAGGGTTAAAGTGGGTGTCTATGCCGAGGTCATTTATGGGATGGATGAGCGAGATCAAGTCTCAGGGAAGTGGGAGAAATTGGACACTGTAAAAGGATATATCAAAGCCGTTGATGCAGAGAGTTTGACTATTGGACGCGGTTTTTGGAAGGAGCAGATCGCTTTTGAGCACATTCAAAAGCTGATCATGGCAGAGTCTAACCGCGAAATGGACAGGCTTAAAGAGACAACGGATACGCTTTCTGTGAAAAAAGAGAATGGAAACTTGCGAATGATCAAAAAGTTGGGCTGTAGTGCTCTTACTGGGTTTTTATCCGGCATTGTTTTCTCGAAAACCGCCAGAGGTTCGCCGTGTTTCCATCGGTCTGTTCCCCGGTCCCAAAGGCAGAGTCTCCGCTGTTGCCACACTGCGATTTTGAGAAGGCGTTTTTTTAAGATGCGTGTGAGACCGCGCGTGCAAGTCTCGGCAATAGGCAATGGTCCTGGACGCTGGTTGTGCCTACAACAAGCTTGTGATTTGTGGCGTGTAGAGCAATCTTTGAAAGACGAACTTGCAGAAATAAGCCCTGTGAATCTGACGCACTCTCAGGGATAGAGCATTACTACGTGTCAATTCAAACTAAAGAGGACAAAAAATTATGTCTTACGAGATGCCGCCGGAAGAACTCGCCGCGATTGTTGACGCGCCTTTGACGCCTTCGTTTAGCATTGATCCGACGAGGACTATGCTGCTGTTGATGCACCGTCCGGGCGCACCGTCTATTGAAGAGGTGTCGCGGTCCGAGTTGCGCCTGGCGGGGTTGCGCCTGGATCCGGATGTCAATGGGCAAAGTCGCGTGGGGTTTTACAATGGGTTGACGCTCAAATGGGTTGCCGATGGTCGTGAGTTGCCTGTGACGGGATTGCCGGAAGACGCGAGAATTGGGCGGGCTTATTGGGCACCCGATGGGCAGCGGTTTGCTTTTTCGGTGACGGGGGATAATGGGATTGATCTGTGGGTGGGCGATGCGAAGACGGGCAGGGCGCATCTGCTTGGCGATGTGAAGTTGAATAAGGTGTTTGGCGGGGCAATCGCCTGGCTGCCGGATAGTTCGGGGCTGTTGGTGCGCGCGGTGTGTGATGGTCGGGGCGATCCGCCCGAGGCTTCGCATGTGCCCAGAGGTCCGGTGATTCAGGAAAATGTGGGCGAACGGGCAGCACCATCGCGCACGTATCAAGATTTGTTGAAGAATGCACACGACGAGTTGTTATTTGAATATTACGCCACTTCGCAGGTTGCCCTTGTGGGCCTGAATGGGGATGTGAAGCATCTGGGTTCTCCCGGGTTGATCCTTCGCGCCGATCCATCGCCAGATGGTCGCTATGTGCTGGTGTTGAGCATTCACCGACCGTTTTCGTATCTGGTGCCTTCGTATCGTTTTCCGACAAAAGTAGCGATCTGGGATCTGGACGGGCGCGAGGTGCGCGAACTGGTTGATTTGCCATTGGCCGAGTCTATTCCGATTGCTTATGATGCCGTGCCCGAAGGTGCGCGTTCGTTTGGGTGGCGCGCAGACGCGCCTGCGACCGTGACGTGGGTTGAGGCACAGGATGGCGGCGATCCCGAGGTGGATGTGGCGGTGCGCGATGTTGTATATGCGCTCGACGCGCCTTTTGAGGGCGATGGGCGTGCGCTTATGTCGCTGCCGATGCGCTATGGTGGGTGTTCTTGGGGAACGGGGGATCTCGCGTTGGTTTCAGAGCGCTGGTGGAAGACGCGGCGCGTGCGTACCTGGCGCATTCGCCCGGATGATTCGGATTTTGAACCGCAGGTGTTGTTTGATCGGTCGTGGGAAGATCGCTATGGCGCGCCCGGCGCGCCCGTGTTTACGCGGTTGCCCAATGGGCGGTCTGTGTTGCTGACCGATGCGTCGCAACGCCATCTGTTTTTTGCAGGTGATGGTGCGTCGCCCAAAGGCGATCGCCCGTTTTTGGATCGCTATGATCTGGAGACGGGTAAGGCGGAACGCCTCATGCATTCTCAGGCGCCGTTTTACGAGCGGCCAACGACGATGATCGATGCCAATACGGTGTTGATGAGCCGGGAGAGCGTTGATGAGCCAACCAATTATTATGTGCGGGATTTGAAGCGCGATGATATGCGGCAGCTCACGCATTTTGTTCATCCGATGCCGCAATTGAAGGCGGTGGAGAAGTCGTTGATTCAGTACCAGCGCAAAGATGGGGTGCAGTTGAATGGGACGTTGTATTTGCCGCCCGGATATAAAAGAGGCGATGGTCCTCTACCAGTGCTGATGTGGGCTTATCCCCGCGAATTTAAGAGTGCAGATGCCGCGGGTCAGGTGAAGGATTCTCCTTTTCGATTTGTGCGTATCAGTTCGCACGGCGCGTTGCCTTTTTTGGCGCGTGGTTATGCTGTGCTGGATGGTCCGGCGATGCCGATTGTGGGCGAGGGAGATCGCGAGGCAAATGATACTTATGTCGAGCAACTCGTCGATAGTTCAAGGGCTGCGGTTGATGAGCTGGTGCGTCTGGGCGTGGCGGATCCGGAAAAAGTGGCGGTGGGGGGACATTCTTACGGCGGGTTTATGACGGCGAATTTGCTGGCACATACCGATTTGTTTTGCTGTGGTATTGCGCGCAGTGGCGCGTATAACCGCACGTTGACGCCTTTTGGTTTTCAGGCAGAAGAGCGCACGTTCTGGCAGGCAGCAGATGTTTATGCGGCGATGTCTCCGTTTAATCATGCGCCCAAAATTAGTGCGCCTTTGCTACTTATTCACGGTGAGGCGGACAATAATTCGGGTACGTTTCCCATGCAGAGCGAGCGTTTTTACAATGCGCTCAAGGGACACGGTGCCGTTTGTCGATTGGTGATGCTGCCGCACGAGAGCCACGGATATCGGGCGCGCGAGTCGGTTATGCACGTTCTGTGGGAGATGTCAGAGTGGTTGGATAATTACGCTAAAAAGGAATAAAAATTCATTTTTTTGAATTTTTATTCTTGACTTAGACGAATTTTCACGTATTTTCATGATCCTATGAGCGCGAAACAAGAACGCCAGCAAAAAATTTTAGAGCTGATTGCAAATCAGCCCATTGCTCGGCAAGAGGAACTCAGCACCGCGTTGATGGATGTTGGGATTTCGACTACGCAATCAACTCTGTCAAAAGATATTAAGGAGTTGGGCGTGGTTAAAGTGCCCGATGGCGAAGGGGGATTTCGCTATCAGGTTCCCGGTGCGTTTATCGGGGCAGATCGGCTGGTATTACAGGGCGAAAATTTGCTTCGGCGCGAGTTGCAGGATTTTGTCGTCAGTGTGGATGGGGTTGATCTTATGCTGGTTGTAAAGACGATAACGGGGCACGCGCAGGGGGTTTGTGAGTCCATAGATCAGATGTCGTGGCCCGAAGTCGTAGGTACTCTTGCGGGTGAGAATACGATTTTTATTTTGTGTCGTTCTCCTGAAGCGCGGATGAATCTCGAGCGCGATATTCAGGGGCAGATTGGGCATACAGGAAGGACCTGACGGTGATTAAAATAGGCATTTACGGCGATACGGGGATGGTGGGGCAGGAACTCCAAAAGGTGTTGAAACGCCACGATCAGGCAACTATCGCATTTCGACAAAATTCGAGGCGTCGGGATGGCAATTTGGCCGATTGCGATGTGGTGTTTTTGGCGACGAAGGATCCCGAGTCGATGAAGTTTGCGCCCGAGGCACTGGCCGCAGGTGCGAAGGTGATCGATATGAGCGGTGCTTTTCGGTTGCCGAGAGCGGCGTTTGAAAGGGGTTATGGCCTGGTGCATACGGCGTCTGAGTTGCTCAAAGAAGCGGTTTATGGCATGCCCGCTTTGTTTGCCAAAGAGATTGCTATGGCGCGTCTGGTAGGCAATCCGGGGTGTTATCCCACGAGTGTTATTTTGGCTTTGTATCCTCTCAAAGCACTCGTGCAGGGGGAAGCGACGATTGTGGCGACTTCGGGCAATTCGGGTGCGCGAGCCGAGGTGGAAGATGTATCAAATGAGATTGCGTATAGCTATGGCAAGCGACACAAACACGTGCCCGAAATGGTTTTGTATTCGGGCTTTGAAGTGAATTTTACGCCTGTTGTGTTGCGGTCGGTATTTGCGGGGATCAATGCAAATATTCGAGTTGAATTGGCAGATGAGTTGAAGGCGCTGGCAAATGAAGATGTTGCTACGCAGTTGCGCGAGGCGATTTCAGGTGCGTATGGTTCTGACGATCTGGTGCAGGTGGTTGAAGATTCCGACGCGCATTGGTGGGGTACGCGCGATGTGGTGGATACGCATAAACTGATTATCAAGTTGGGCGTTGATGACGGTTTTGCTTATATCAATGCCCTGGAAGACAATTTGCAAAAAGGCGCAGCGACCCAGGCTGTGGAAAATATGAATTTGATGCATGGCTTACCGCGTCTTTATGGAATTACTACAGTGTGATGGAGAAGACCTTGGATTACAAAATTATTGAAAAAGCTGAGATTTTGATTGAGGCGTTTCCGTATATTCGCGAGTTTCGCGACAAAATTATTGTGGTGAAATACGGCGGTAGCACACAGCCCGAAGCGGGCGGTTCTCCCACGATCATGGCCGATCTGGTGTTTATGGAGACCGTGGGTATGCGTCCCGTGGTTATACATGGCGGGGGGAAGGATATTAGCAGGCGTCTGGAGGCGTCGGGTATTGAATCGCAATGGGTCAATGGCTTGCGGGTGACGGATAAGGCGTCGATGCAGGTGGTGGAAGATACGTTGTTTGGCGAGGTGAACCGGCGGATTGTCGATGGTCTGGAGATACTCGATGGACGCGCGCGCAGTATGTCGGCAAAAGACGCTGGCGTGATGTATGTGACAAAGCATTTTGCGACGGTAGAGGAGGAAGGTGGGGAGACGAAGATGGTCGATATTGGCTATGTTGGCGATGTCGCCCGAATTGATCCCGAACCCATCCGTCTGGCTTGTGAAGAAGGCATGATTCCCGTTGTTTCACCTATTGGATTGGGGCCAGAGGGCGAGAGTTATAATGTGAATGCCGATACCGCGGCAGGTGAAATTGCGCGGGCATTGCAAGCGGAGAAGCTGGTGTTTTTGACGGATGTGAATGGTATCCGACGGTTTCCAGATGATCCGGATACGCAGATTTCAACACTGCATGTCAATGATGTGGAGACCCTGATTGAGAGAGGTATTGCCAGCGGGGGGATGATTCCCAAGTTGCGTGCGTGTGAACGTTCTGTAAAGGGCGGTGTTCACAAGACGCATATTATTGATGGCAGTGTTCCGCACGCGCTTTTGCTGGAGATTTTTACCCGCGAGGGTATTGGTACGCAAATTGTTCAGTAGCCTTTAACCATAAGGATTTAGCATGACGACTCGAGAAATTATTGACTTAGAACAGAAGTACATTTTGCAGACCTATGGACGGCCCGAGTTTGTGCTGGAAAAGGGCGATGGGGTCCATATTGTGGATACGGATGGGAAGCACTATCTCGATTTTGTGAGTGGCTTGTCTGTCAATGCACTGGGATATAACAATTCGATGATTCAAGAGGCAGCCAACGCGCAGTTGGGCAAGTTGATCCATGTTTCAAATTTGTATCACACGATTCCGGCACCTCAGTTGGCGCAGTTGTTGTGCGAGCATTCGTTTGCCGATCGCGTGTTTTTTTGCAATAGCGGGACAGAGTCTATTGAGGCCGCGCTGAAGTTTGCGCGCAAGTGGGGGTATAAGAATTTTGAAGATGCGCCCAAGAATAAAATTATTGCGATGAATAATTCTTTTCACGGGCGAACGTATGGCGGGATTTCTGCAACGGGTCAGCCCAGATATCACCAGGGTTTTGGGCCGATGCTGCCGGGTATTGAATTTGCCGATTTGAACGATTTGGAGTCGGTGGAGAAGATAGCAGATGGTCAGACGGTGGCTGTGTTGTTGGAGCCGTTACAGGCAGAAGGGGGTATTCATTCGGCAGATCCGGCATTTTTGGAGGGTGTGCGCGCTCTGTGCGATGAGATGAAGATGTTGTTGATTTTCGATGAGATTCAGTGCGGTTTGGGGCGGGCTGGTTCGCTGTTTTGCTATGAGCAGTATGGCGTGGTGCCAGATATTATGACGCTTGCCAAACCCTTAGCGGGCGGGTTGCCGATTGGGGCGACGCTTGTGACTCAGGATGTGGCCGATGCAGTGGAGCCGGGGGATCACGCCGCGACTTTTGGGGCGCATCCGGTGTCGTGTGCGGTGGCGATTGAGGTGTTTAGGACGCTGTCTGATCCCGCATTTATTGCGGGTATAGAAGAGAAGAGTGCGTATTTGTTTGGGAAGCTGAATGCACTGAAAGACAAACACGCCGAGAAGGTGACGGAAATTCGCGGCAGCGGGTTGATCGCGGGCGCGGTGTTGAAGGAGATACCAGCGGCGGATGCGATGAATGCGATTCGAGAGAATAACGATATTCTATTATGTGTCGCAGGGCCAGATGTGGTGCGCTTTTTGCCTCCGCTGGTGATTGAGAAAGAACATATTGACCAGGCGGTGAATGCGCTGGATGAGTTTTTGACTGATTAAAACAAAGGGCGAACTTATGTTCGCCCTTTGTTTTTTCAGCATTGAACCGTTTTTTCAATCACTTCCCCATCGCCGCAGTGGATAACGGCTTTCCATTCCCGGTCATTGTCTCGAACTTCGATGCCGCCTTGCCGCCAGTTGGTCTGAAAGTGCAGGGAAAAGGGTTCGTCATACGCGGTATCATAGAATTTGCCATTCCGATAGAAATCGACATAGCTGATTGTTTCGGGATATAAGCTGGCGAGTCTAAGCCAGCGCTGGCCTTGATATTCCCAATGGGGTTCTAAGCCCTGGAGGTAGTACTGGTCATCAATTGGGTCTGTGTCGATTCCTATGCCTTCTGCCATCCGATGTGCAAAAAAGGTGTCTTCTCCGGTGGTGATTCCCCAGTCGGCGGGTGGTTCCTGTTTGGTCATGTTGTTGTAATATCCCCACGAGGTTTGCGTTTTATAGGCGACCAGGAGTTGTCCTATGGCCTGGGAATCTTCGTTGCACACGATGGGGCGGTTCAGGTTCCAGCTTTGCACTTCTTGTATCATGTTGTGATATCGCTGCCGCGTGCAGCCATTTCCGTGAATGAGTATGACGTCGCTGGCTTCGGCGACTTCCCGGTTGCGATAGCTGCCGCCTCCACTACACCCACAGGGCAAGCCGCCCGATTCTTTTCGTGCGAGGTCCAATAGTGTTACCATTCCTTCGGGTTTTTGAATGATGGGATGATTTGCAAATGCTCCAATATTCATCTCGTTTGCGATTTCGATGATGACGTTGGGATATTCTTTCACAAAACGCGAGGCGGTTGTTACGGCGTTGCGGATGGCTTTTTCATCTTTTAGCCAGCGGGTTTGCGAGCCGTAAAAGAAGCTGACGATGACGATCATGCCAACTGCATCTGCGCCCCGGATCAGTTTGTCCATCCGCTCGGCGTAGTCGGCGTCTAATGTCAGGCCGTCTTCGCCAAAGGGATTGTTCTGGATAGTGTGATTTTGTGCTGTGAAACACGGGCCTCCGCCCTGGAATCCGGTTGTGAATGCGCGCAGTCCATAGCGATACCATTCGGGCAATGCCGCTATGAGGTGCTCGGTATTGGCCATGGGATCCCATTCGCTGTGTCCCCACCGCGCAAAGCGTTCGGGTTCCATCGCGTCGTCAAAAATACCCTGGATAAATCGAGCATTCATGAGCAGCCCATGGGCGCCGGGTTTTGTTCCGTCGATTTCTGAATATGTGACCTTCTCGTTTATTAGAAATTTTTCGCCTTCAATTGTCAGGTGTGTTTTTGCCATGTTTTCTCCTTATTGGTGATAGAGGTATTCGGTGTAGTCCCATTCGTAATCCCGAGAACTCCCCATTATGCTTTCCGCATAGTATTTCTCCCGGATTTCGTCGTGTTTTTGCGTGAGACGTTCCAGGTTTTCGGGATGTCTCAGGGCGTCGTTGGTTTCTTTTTGCCAGGTCTCAAGGCGATTTTTTAATGCCTGCAAGATGTTGTGGTATGCCCGGTTGTTGGACAGATTTTCAAATTCCCATGGGTCGTTTTGCAGGTCGTAGAGTTCGTATTCGGGTGGTTGTTCATAGAGTTGGTATGCTGTCCGGATGCGTTTATCTGCGCCGGCGATTTCCTCTTGTGTCGCGCCGGATGTCCATTTTGGGTTTATGGCCGAATATCCCACCGCGCTCGGGCTTGGGCGGTCCTGGAGGAGATTGGCGATGAGTTTGTATCGGTCATTTCGCACGGAACGCTGTGGGAAATACGTGACGACGCCACCGCTTCCCCATTCGGCGTATAGATGGGTTCGCCAGTCAATTTTTTGTCCTTTTAACAGGGGGGCAAAGGATGCACCTGCCACACCTGTGGGACACGCGATTCCCAAAATGTCTGTTACAGTTGGCAAGATGTCGATTTGTGATACCAATTCGTCGCGTGTGTGACCTTCAAGGCCAATACCGGGGCATCGCACGATTAGCGGTATGCGCAATCCGCCCTCGTAGATCGATGTTTTTCCCCGGGAGAACTGGGCGCCGTGATCGGTTGTAAAAATTACGAGTGTATTTTCGGTTTTGCCCAGTGCTTTCAGTTGTTCTAAGACCAGTCCTATGCCGGTGTCCAATCTGGACATGCAGTTGTAATAGTCCGCGGTTTCCTCTCTGAGGCGGGGGGTGTCAATGCCGACAAATGGAAGCGTCTCGACGTCTTTGCCTTCCTGTGGGTGCTCAGGTACACCGAATTGTTGGCGGTGGAATGGCAGGTGCGCGTCGGGAAAGCTGATTTGTAAAAAGAACGGTTCGTCGGATGGTTTCATAAATTCACCCGCTACTTCGGCCATTTTACGCACGTCGCGGTTGGCAAAGCTGATAAATTCTTTGGGGTTCCACCGCAGGTCGTAGGGGAAGGCGTCTTCGGGGTTGATATGCAGTTTGCCGATTAGTCCGGTTCTGTATCCTTCGTTTTTTAACAGGCGGGGCATGTTGGGAAATTCATCGTACAGTGCGTATTTGTGGGTTGCCAATCCGAACTGGCCATTCTGGTGCGGATATAATCCGGTTAGAATACTCGCCCGCCCGGGGCTGCATACGGCCTGTGTCGCATACATGTTTTCAAATCGCACGCCTTCAGAGGCGAGTTTGTCTATGTGCGGCGTTTGTGCAAATGGATCGCCATAACAGCCGATGTGCTGCCCATTGTCTTCTGAGATTATGAGCAGGATGTTGTACCTGGATGACATTTCAAACTCCTTCCTGTTTGACATGGCTATTGTGATATTCTATCTTTGAAAATAAGCGGTTAGCTGATGGCTGATTTCCAGCGATCAACTCAACCAGTCCCCAGCCCCTTTTTTTGAGGAATAACCGATATGATCAAAGGCCTTGCCCCACAACTCGCCTTTTTATTGGGAAAGCGCACAGCTCGGCGAAATCTGGGTGTGCTGTTCAAATTGTTGCTGGCCTTTTCTGTGATTGTTACAATTTTCAGTGTTCTTTTTCATCTGATTATGCTGAGAGAGGGCCAGGAGTTTAGCTGGTTTACGGGTTTTTATTGGACGCTTACGGTTATGTCAACATTGGGTTTTGGCGATATTACTTTTCATGGAGATCTGGGGCGTTTATTCTCTATGATCGTTTTGCTGACTGGCATGGTTTTTTTGCTTATTGTTTTGCCGTTTACTTTTATTCAGTTTTTTTACGCGCCGTGGATTCAGGCCCAATCCGAAACCCGCGCGCCGCGTCAGTTGCCCCGCAGTACGCGAGAGCATGTTTTGTTGACCAATTATGACCCCATTGCACACGCGCTTATCAACAAGCTGGATCGCTACCAATATTCCTACTATCTCATTACGCCAGATTTGGCGCATGCACAACAACTTTACGATCAGGGTATCAATGTTGTGGTTGGGGATTTGGACAATCCGGAAACGTACAAAAAAATGCAGATTGAACAAGCGGCTCTTGTCGCGGCAACAGATACCGATCCGATTAATACCCATATTGCATTTACTGTGCGCGATCTCAATCCCACTGTGCCGATTATCGCCAAGGTGGATGACCCCGATTCCGTGGATATTCTCGAATTAGCGGGATGCGACCATGTTCTTCAACTCGAAAAAATGCTGGGCGCATCTCTTGCGCGACGCACCCAGAGCGGGGAGACCGCAGCGCATGTGATTGGTCAGTACGACGATTTGTTCATTGCCGAGACTACGGCGGCCCATACGCCCCTTGTAGGCCAAACCCTCGAGGAGATTGGCCTGCGTAGAGAACTGGGCTTGACAGCGGTGGGCGTTTGGGAACGCGGTATTTTTCAGCCGGCGTTGCCCGATACCCGTATTGGTCCCCACACTGTGCTGGTTATGACGGGGACACAGAGTCAATTGGATAGATTTAACGAGTTGTTTTGTATCTACAAAGTTTCAAATGCTCCCGTTGTGATTATTGGTGGTGGTGGTGTTGGCATGGAGGCCGCGCGCACGCTTGTGGAACAAGGTATCGACTATCGGATTGTGGAAAAAGATGCAGACCAGGCTCAGAGGCTCGATAATTGTATTGTGGGCAATGCCGCAGATTTTGAGATTTTAAAAAGAGCCGAGATTCTGAATGCGTTGACGGTTATTATTACGACGCACGATGATGATATCAATGTTTATCTCACGGTTTATTGCCGACGATTAAATCCGGAAATTCAGATTATCAGCCGCGTTACGCAAGAGAGAAATATCGCAACACTGCACCGCGCGGGCGCGGATTTCGTCATGTCTTATGCGTCGATGGGCGCAGATGCGATTTTCAATTTCTTAAAACGCAGTGATACCCTGATGGTGGCAGAGAGCCTGAGCGTGTTTAGTGAAGATATCAGTGTGTTCAGGATGAAAATGCCCTCTTCTCTTGTTGGCAAGACGATTGCAAATTCAGCTATTCGCAGGAATACGGGATGCACGATTATCGCACTTAACGATAATCGCGAATTGCAACTCAACCCCGATCCGAATAAACCGCTACCAAAAGCAGCGGAAATTCTCCTTATTGGCAGTTCGGAAGGGGAAAAGCAATTTTTGAATCGGTATGTTCATACCTGAGCTTATTCTACTGCCAGACTTCGATACTTCCCTCCATAATAGAGCAACGGGTTCCCTTCTCCCAATTCTCCCGCCAGTATTTCTCCTACAAACATGTCGTGATCGCCTGCTGGCAAGATGTTCACTATCTTGCAGTCGAGATATCCCAGTGTTCCTTCCAGGATCGGCGCACCTGTTTTGCTTTCGCGCAATGTCAGATCGGAAAAGTCCTTTGGTCCCGGTATGGCAAATCGGTTGGATAGATGTTCCTGTTCTCGGGTGAGGATGTTGATTGCATAACACTGTGCGTCAGATAAGGCGCTGTGCATGGTGGCTGATTTATCGACCGATACCACGACGAGCGGTGGACCCAGCGATAATGACATGACGGCATTGGCTGTCATGCCGGTTATGTCGCCGTTTTGGTATCGCGTGGTGACGACGGTGACACCGGTTGCAAACCGCCCCATTATGTCTCGTTGCAGCCGTGAATCAAATGCCATAGATCCTCCCATTATAGTTCCTGCAACCACTCCGTCGCCGGGGAATCTACCGATGCGTGATGTGCGGCGAGGTCGGCGGTCATGGCTGCGATCATTTCCCGGTGTTCGGGGGCGTCAAACAGGTTATCTACCTGGTCGGGATCGTTTTGACGATCAAAGAGAATGGCGTCGTGGTCCTTTACATAAGCGAGTTCGTAATTGGGGGTGAATACACCGGCTCTGTTTGGGTCGTGGTGGATATAACAGATGTCGTCCCATTCGGTTTCTTCGCCGCGCAAGAGTGCGGATGCATCTCGCCCGTGCTCGCGTCCACAGGGTTCAAATCCCATGAGGGTCAGGATGGTAGGCATGAAATCGACGGAGCCGACCAGGCGATCTATTCGCGTGGCAGCCGGAATTTTCTCGGGCCAACGGATTAACATGGGGACGCGATACGCCGTTTCATAGAGTTGATTCTTGCCCATCAATCCGTGTTCGCCCAGGTATTCGCCGTGGTCGGATGTGAATACGACTATTGTGTTGTCCAGGATGCCTTTTTCGCGCAGTGCATCGAGCATTTTGCCCACGCAGTCGTCTATGACTTTGACCATGCCGCAGTATTGGGCCATGTGTTTGCGCAGGATTTCGTCTTTCGGAGCCTGTCTGTTGGCTACCCAGCTTGGCTTATTTTCTTCGTTGCGCGTGTCGGGCAATGGCATGTCTGCGGGGTTGTACATGGTGTCGTAGGGGGGGCGCACGGTAAATGGCGGATGGGGATCGGGTATGCTGAGCATGAAGCAAAATGGGTTTTCTCGATCTCGCGTCAAAAATTCATTGGTTTTTTCGGTTAGCCAGTCTGTTGGATAGGTTTTTTCGTCGCCCATGGTCCTGTAATTAAACACCGTGGGCTGCACATCGCCCATTTCGACGTCTTCAATTTTTTTCCAGTGTCCGCGGTTGAACATGTATTGGGCGTCGTCAAAGCCCATTGTGCGTTCGGGGTGTACCCAGCCGGGGCGCGGGGGGCCGTCCAGATGCCATTTGCCCGCGTATCCGGTGTCGTATCCGCGGTCTTTTAATGCCTGGGCAAATGTGATTTCGTCGCGGTTGAGGGGGATGTTGTTGCGATACGCGCCGTGTACATGTTCGTAGCGTCCGGTGAGGAATACGCCTCGGGATGGGGTGCATACGGCGACATTGACCATGAAGTTTGTCAAGATTGCGCCTTCGTTTGCGAGGGAGTCGATGTGGGGCGTTTCGACGAGTGTTCCGTTGTATGCGCTCAATGTCCAGCAGCTTTGTTCGTCGGTGTGTATGACGAGGAGGTTTGGGGAATCTGCCATTTATTTCTCCTTTCAGGGAATCAGCGAATCAATGTAGGGGCGGTGCCCCTGTGCCCGCCCGTTAGGTGGTGGGGCGGGGTTCGTCTATTCGCGTTAACCATGGGTCGCCGGTTTTTTCCAACCAGCTGTTCATTTCTTCGTTCAGTTCTGCTTCAAGGTCGGGATGATCGCCAGCGATGTTTTGTAGCTGGTAGGGGTCTGCGATGTTGTCGTGCAGGATTATTTCTTCGCTTTCGGGTGTTCGCGTGACGACATACGTGTGTCGGTGTGTGCGTACGCCACGCGATCCGCCAGCGGGGTTGTCGGGCATTACGTTGAGGTAGAGCGCAGATGTTGGGCGCGTGCCTTCTCTGCCCAGGAGGATGTCGGAGTAATCCGTTCCCTGGACGCTGTCGGGGACCTGTCCCACGCCCATGAGGCTGAGCAATGTGGGCATCAAGTCGGGTGTGCCGATTAACAGGTTGTCTGTGCCGGGTGTGATTTTTCCAGGCCAGCGGATGATAAATGGTACGGTGAAGGATTCTTCGTAGTGTACGGTTTTGCCGATGCGGCCGTGGCTGCCCATCATTTCTCCGTGGTCAGAGGTGAAGACGACGATGGTGTTTTCTTCCAGGCCCTCTGTTTTCAGACAGTCCAGTATGCGTCCAAAGTTTTCATCGACGCCGGTTACCATGGCGAAGTAGTGTTTTACATTTTCGCGGGCGCTGTCGCCGCTTGTGTCTGTGGGTACGTTGGGGCGCGTTAAGAGGTCTTCATGGGTGGCATCGCCGTATTGGGCGACGTATTTTTCCGGTACTTGTTTGAATGGCATGTGCGGCGGGTTGTGGGATATGACGAGTGAGAATGGTTTTTTGGGATCTCTGTATTTGCCACCTTCGTTGCGGATGTAGTTTATAGCGACGTCGGTTTCGTGTTTGGTGGACCATTCCTTCGGGTCGATGCGTTTGTCTATGGGGTCGTTGCCGGTCCAATAATGGGGGTTGAAGTGCCAGTCGCAACAGCCGTAGGAATACCAGAAGTCATAGCCGTGTCTGCGCGGTCCCGGCGGGGTGTATGAGTCCCAGATGACACCATTTCCTCTCGGTCCTTCTGTGTATTGATACTGTTCATTGGGGGGATCGAGGTGTAGTTTGCCCAGGTACGCCTGATTGTAGCCAGCGTCGTGCAATACGTCTGAGAAGCACCGTGCGTTTTCCCGGAGGTAGTTTTCGTATTGTTCTGTGGTGGAGTTGACGTTGCTGAGTACGCCGTTGGCGTGAGGATATTGTCCAGTGAAGAGCATTGCCCGATATGGGCTGCATACAGGTCTGGTGCTTACGGCGTCGGTTAATACGAGGCTTTCGGATGCGAATCGGTCGATGTTGGGGGTTATTACGGGGTCTTCGTTCATGAATCCCATGGCTTGTTTGCGATATTCATCGGGGAATACAAAGACGAGGTTGGGATGATCAGGCATTTCTGTCTCCAGTTTAAATTCGCGGGAAATGGGCACTGCATAAATTGGGTCAATAGTCACAGATGTCAAGAACTATACATTGGGGGCGTGCGTGACTATCGTTGTGCTGCGCGTGTCGTTCTACGACCCGTCATCGCGGCATGCTTAAAGCATGTCCCGTAGGGGTGTAATACGGGGCCGCGATCCAGAAGATGTTGTTGTAGGGGGCGGTTCCCATCCCGCTCTTTATGTTTTCCCCGTGACCCGATCATAAATCGCCTCTAATTTTTTACCCTGTTTTTCCAGATTGTGTTGATTTTCGACGTGGGTACGGCCAGCGCGGCCAAATTGTTCGGGGGATCTGAGGAGGGTGTCCAGTCCCTCAGCGAGGCCCGCGATGTCTCGTTCGGGGAATAATAGGCCGCAGGTTTTGTCGATGACGACTTCGGGGATGTCGGCGTGCAGGGACGATACGATGGGGACGCCCATTGCCATGGCTTCGATCAGGGCGACGGGCGCGCCGCCTTCGGTGTCGCCGTCTGATGCTGTGACGCTGGGATAGAGGAGGATTGTTGCACGTTTGAGTTCTTCAAGTGCTGTGGGATGGGGAAGCAAACCGAGCATTTTGACGCGGTTCTCAAGGTGTAGTTTCTGTATTTCGGCTTGTAGTTGCGGGCGCAAGGGTCCGTCGCCGATCATCCGCAGTTGGGCGTCCGGATATTTTTCCGCTATTTTTGCAAATGCCCGGATTGCGTATTTCAAGCCTTTTTTTTCTCGGAATACGCTGTATGTCAATACGATGGGTTGTTTGGGTGTGGGGTCTGTTCTGTAGGGAATTTTTTCGAGATCTACGCCCAGATGTTGTACGATTACCCGGTTGGCAGGGCATCCCAGTGCGATGAGTTGTTCGCCCATGAAAGGTCCTTCGACCAGGAAGAGGTCGCCTTCGGCAAAGAGCTGTTTGTAGCGTTTTTGCCATTTTTTTTGACGGGGTAGTGCCGATACGTCCAGGCCGTAAAAGGTGGTGATGAGGGGGATGCCTGTGCGCTGTTTTGCGGAGAGACACCGGTATCCCTCCTGCCCAAAGTGCGCGTGGATGAGGGCGGCGTTGTGTTCGCAAAGCCAGTTTTCATAGCCGGCGTACGTGCCGCGCATTTTGCGAATGAGGCGCAGGGTTGTTCTGCGAATGGGCGAGATATCTTCGGCTGATAAGACGGGGTCTATAGGAAAGCGAGCCAGGTTCTGGCGCGTTTGTGTGAGGACGATGGGGCGGTACCGTTTTAATGCGCGAATCTGGTCGTATATCCAGGTGGCTGTTGCTGTTAAATAGGGGTTGGCACTGTGCGCGACGACAGGTTCCATGCGATTCCTTATATAATCTGCAGATGGGGCTGACCGGGTTTGCACTCTATCTGATTTTGTATCACGCCATGCGACTGTAGATCCGTCTGAATAAACCGATCGAATAGATTCGCCGTTATACGCTGCTCGACCGCTACTCAAGATGATCGCCAATGCCGTTCTTGTTTTTATCTGTAACGCCGGAGAGGGGATGCTCCACCACCGCTTTCCAGGCGATTTCGCGGAAAATTTCGTCAAGGTCGGCGCTTAGGAAACTCGGATTCCTATTGAACTTGATAGGCGCTGAAATGAGTTCGGGGGATTTGCCGTAGAGCGTGGCGTAGAAGACATAGCCCTCCAGGCGGTCGAAGCCGGGCCCCAAGTGGCCGCGTTGGTCTGCCCAGATAGAACTTTCTTTTCCGCCAATGACCTTATACAGGCCTTCTACGCCGGGAAGCTCTCCTCGGATGAAGCGTTTGGCCGCCTCCGTCATGGCGGCGCGCGTCGGCAAGATGTAGACTTCATCGGTTGATTCGCGCAGCGTTTTCACGAAGTCCGCAAAGCCAGTGTTCACAGGGGCGTTGAGCTGATCGAAGACCGCATCGGTGAAGAACGCTTCAGACTCCGGGTTTCCTTTCCGATTGAAGACGCTCTGGACCTGAGATAGCGTGGGCCAGCCGTCGATGAGAAAAAACTTCATGCCGGGATTGTATTGTTCGCAGAAATCGATCCAGCACGTGTAAAATTCCGGACGATCACCGACGTAGGGTCCCCAGATCATCGCCTCCCATTCCGCGTTGGAAATAGCAGACAGCAGTTTGGGCAGGGGCTTGCCTTCGAATTGGAAGATGCCATTTTCCTGCTCCCATTTGTAGCGAACGCTGCCCCTTTCCCCGCCGCCGTTATGCAGGCAAAAGGGCTGCTCGAACCCGGCGGCACGGGTGATGGCGGGTAAGGTTCTGTAGCCGGGCGCAGTGAAGCTGTGGCCCGTGCCCACGATGCGCATGATGCCGTCGGCAGGCTTGGGAAAGGAAAGGGCGTCGCCCGCATCCACATAACTTCGACCCGCAGGGCCGCGCTTATAAATTGCCATAATCTCATCAGGCGTCTTAAAACTTACCGCGTGCGGCGGGAATTCATCCTTCTCCCAGCCGGGATGAAATCTCCCCTTCCATTGCGCTGCTGCGGCCTCAGCTTGCTCCTTGTGCGCGCGGGCGGCCTTGATCTCCTCTGCGGTCAGCTTGCCATCGCCATCCGCATCCGCGCCGGGATGTTGCCTGAGGAATCGAGACAGTTCTTCTTCGGAGAACTGTTGCGCTTGCGCATTCGAGAAGGGTGCGGCCGCCACCAGGGCGAGGATCACTAAGAGTAGGATAGGGCGTTGTTTGTCCATGGTTCCTCCTTATTAACTGACATTTCCCACATACAACCGCTCGCGCCTATCGCGAACAGGTTTCAATTATATTATCGACGTTTCCCTGCGTGCGAACCATCAAGGTGCCTTTCCATGTCCCGGAGAATCACCATCTTGGCGTTCGGTATGGCCTCCTGGGTATCCCACTGGGCCTTGAGCACCACATCTCCTTTTTATTCAAATGATGGAGATTCCTTGACGAACCAATCAAACACATTTTTTGTCATACGTTGAACGCGCGGGTCCGGACCTTTCGGCTTGGCATGCCTATGTGCGGGCAATACGTGGCCGGGAGGCGACGACAAACCTTGCGCCCACCAGATCGTCCCGGCGTTGAAGACGACATTATTCTTTGGCCCGTCGTAGATCGTAGCGGCATGAGGACTGTACCTACGATTCTTCGGTAGCATCGGTCCCTCGGCCAGAACTTCAAAGTTAGGCAGTTCGAGAGCAGGCGATCCATGCCATTCCCAGCCCACCAGGCCTGTGATCGTGTCGCCTTCTTTCATGCCCGTGCCTTCATACAGCCAGTGATCGGCATTGGCGCAGGTCCAATTGCCTCCGCCAACGCCGGCGGTGCGTCCCCCCATGAGCAACGCCGCGTCCGGTCCCGCTGGATACTTGGCGGGGGTGCCGCGTCGCTTGTTCAACATCTTGCTGAGTTCCTCGCCAAGGAACTTATCTTCGCGTCGCATGATCCGATGGGACTGACCCTTAGCTGAGGGCAATAAAGGCACCACACCCCAAACCGAATTACCACTCAGGAATGCAAGGTTGACACCGGCGTCCCGAGCCTCGATGACGTTGTCGTACATCTCTCGGGTCCAATACTCGTCATGGCCCACAGAAATAAAACCTTTCGTGCGTTGTAATCTCGGGCCGTGCCTGTGCGTATCCACATTTGAGATATACGACACATCGTAGCCCTGCTGCTCTATCCAATAGGAGAGGGGGAATTCCCAAAGAAGAAATTCGCCCGTGCCCACGGACTTGGGATTCATGACAAGATGATCCTGGCAGAACTGGGCGTAAGGACGGTCAAAACTCACCCACCCGGTATCGTTCGCGTTGGTGCTCCACTTTTTCCTTTTCTTATATCCCGTGTAGCCATTCTCGTCGTTGTGGTAAAGAGACCACTCGTTGGTAGGCCAACTGTTGTAGGCTTGCCAGGTCATGTCGCTGCACTGGAAGAGCAAATCGCAGGGGCGATCATCGCGCACAATAAAGATGACGTAGCTTTGCACGCCTCCTTCCTTGGCCGTGAGTTTGCCCAGATAGATACCGCTCAGCCAATCGTCTGAAATCTCAAATTCTACGGAAGGTTCCCACTTGCATTCGCGCAGACGGTTTTCGCCTATCGACGGATCGACCTGGGTTTTGCCCTGTATAGAATCAAAGCGCTTCATGAAACGCCCGCCGGTGCCGCCGTAGTAACCCGTGCGGAAGATTTCCAGGCTGAACTCCGACACTGGATTCGTGCTCACCATGACCTTGATCGTGTCGCCAGCGCTCACGCTCGTCTCGGAGCAGTAGCCCTCGATTCGTGGGGAACGCCACAACGCCACCGGCTCGTTGGCAGTGATGTCGGTCTTAGTGAGCAACCAGTCCCGCGTTCCACGCTCGGCGTTTTCGAGTTCTATCATATTTTCCCCTACTGGCGTTTGGCCAAAGGCCTCAGGAATGCCAAGCGCGCCTGATGCCAGCCCAAGGCTTACTGTAGCGGCGCCTTTGAGTGCATCACGGCGATTCATGCTGGATTCGTTCATGCTGTTTTCTTTGTTCATTCTGGCGCTCCTCTGGATATTGGACCTATCGGTTGCGTCCAGATAGTTCGCCAGGTGGCTCATGATGAACAGGAATCCCTTTTTGCATCTCTTTTTTTACATCTGCATATTCAGGACTATCCGCGAGGTTATGCCATTCCCACTTATCTTTTTCGTGATCATACAACTCTTCACTTCCGTCAGCATATACGATATACCTGTATCGTTCGGATCGAACACCATAATTCTTGTACCCAAAAGTGGTTAAGGAAGTCTTATCCCATGGAGCCTCAGGGTTTTTCATCAAGACTGAGAGATCGTTTCCTTCCAGTTGTTTTTCAGGTGGTTTGCAGCCGGTCAGGGAGGCAAGTGTAGGATAAATATCCAGCAAATTCACGGGCTTGGCGCAGGTCGAACCAGGCTTTGTCACACCAGGCGCCACCCATACCAAATTCACCCTCGTGGCCCTTTCCCAGAGAGAGTATTTTGCCCAACGCTCTTTTTCGCCCAGTTGAAAACCATGGTCGCTCCACAACACGATAATCGTATTGTCGGAGTACTTTGATTTCTCGAGCGCCCCTACAATCTGGCCGATCAGGTCATCCGTCATGGCAGTGGACGCCAGATAAGCCTGAATCGCAGGCTTCCACTGACCGGCAGCCCTAATCTTCTTAAGCCACGCAATATGCTGCTGCTTTGCACTCGCCTCGGGCACATCTTCCAAATCATCCTCTTTGTAACCCTCCGGAAGCTCTATTTCATCCAGAGGGAACCAATCAAAATACTTTTGGAGCGCATAATTGGGCAGATGCGGTTGGAAGATGCCGGCGCCTAAAAAGAAGGGTTCTTTCAGCTCTCCCCCGAGCAGTGTCTCTGCCGCCCATTTCGCGGTTTTCCCATCATTGATATCCTCCAGTTTAACGTCTGGGGCGTAAGGGCCCCAGTCGGCATATCTTGCTATATTCTTCATCCCGTTCATGGGCCTCGGGCTGGAGAATCTGTCTATCCAAGGGAACAGGTCCTGCGTTTTGCTCGGGTAATAGTCATCAAAGCCCCGCCCTTGTACTTCCTGTTTGAAATGAGCGCCGTGAAACAACTTTCCGGAGCCGCAGACATAGTATCCATTTTGTTGAAAAAACTCGGGCAATAGAACCGAGTTGTTCAGTATCGGATTGCGTGTAAGCGAGCTTCGGTTGACATAATTACCCGATGTCGAAGGACGGATCCCGGTCATAATGGCAGCTCTTGAAGGACCGCAGGCGGGAGCTGTACAATGCGCATTTGTGAACACCACCCCACGAGAAGCCAGCTTGTCTATATGAGGCGTTCGGGCCTGAGGATTGCCTTTCAACATGCCAGTCCAGTCATTTAAATCATCAATAGCGATAAACAATATATTGGGCTTCTCGTCCTGCTGGTTTAAGTCCTTCCCTTCAATCTTTCCTACCATGCACAAGAGGCAAACCGCCAGAGACAGTATCATTATTTTCATTCTAGATTTTCCCTTTATTTTCACCCAATAAAGCGTTGAAACAGATTGTGAGTAATTTGCTGGACGCGCTCGTCTGGGCCTTGTTGCGTTACCCCATGCCTTGATGGGTTGACGTGCCCCGGTGGGCTGGACAAACCATTGGCCCACCAGATGGTGGCGCAGTTGAACACGATGTTGCCTTTTGGCCCGTCGTAAACGGTTGCGGTATAATGGCCCGGATTTTTGCCGTTGATCAGTGTTTCGCCTTCAGCAACGACTTGCATTCCGGGCAGGTCCATCGCGGGAGCACCGTGCCACTCCCAGCCAACGAGACCTTTGACCGAATCTCCCTTTTTCATCCCGGTCCCTTCAAAAAGCCAGTGTTCTGGCATGGCGCATGTCCAATCGCCGCTTCCTCTACCAGGGGGAGTCCACCGTGCCCCCATTAATTGTGCGCCATCGGGACCCATGTTGGGTTGAAAACCTTTCTGATTGTGCGTTCTTTGTTCGACCCTGCTGTGGTATTCGGATGGAAAGAACCAGCCTTCTCTGCGCGTGGCGCGGTTGGGCGTACCGTTTGCGGAAGGCAGCAGCGGTACTACACAGAGAACTGAATTGGCGCTTAGAAACGCCAGGTTCACGCCTTCGTCACGGGCTTTGAGCACATTGTTGTACATGTCCAAAGTCCAGTACTCGTCGTGCCCCACCGAAATGAACCCTTTGGTGCGCAGCAAACCCGCGGGGTCGGCGTGCGTGTCGATATTGGAGATATAGGAAACATCGTACCCGTGTTGCTCCAGCCAAAAGGACAATGGGAATTCCCAGGGCAGGAATTCGCCGGAGCCACCGGAGGTCTTGTGCTTGTTGACGGGGTGGGTAAACAAGCCGTAGGGCCGATCGAAGCTCACTGTCCCGCTGGGCACACCGGTGCTGGAATACCCTTCATGTTTTGTGTAAATAGAGAAATCGGCTGGCCAGCGGTTGTAGGCAGACCAGGTCAGGTCACTGCATTGAAACAGCAGATCGCAGGGACGATCATCGCGGACGATGAAGATGACGTAGCTCTGAATTCCGCTGGTCTCTTCCGTCAGTTTCCCCAGGTAGACGCCGCTCAGCCAATCTTCGGGAATCTCGAATTCCACAGAGGGCTTCCAACTGCATTCGCGCAGGTAGTTTTCATCGATGGGCGGGTCCGGCTGCTGGGTGCCTTCGAGCGCATCATAAGTACGAACAAGCCGCCCCCCATCCCCGTTGTAGTAACCGGTCCGAAAGATCTCCAACTTGAACGCGGCTGCTGGAGCCGTGCTCACCATAATCTGCAACTTCTCGCCAGCTCGAATGCTGTTCGCCGAGCAATACCCTTCAATCCACGGGCAGCGCCCGTTGGTCAAGATGGGATTGATCTTCCCCGGGAGCTGGCGTGTCTTGGTGAGCATCCAGTCCCGCGTTCCACGCTCGGCGTTTTCGAGTTGGATGCGATTGCGTCGTTTTGATTTCGATGCGTTTGAATTTCCGTAGATCTGTGGCGCGCCGAAGGTTCCGGCTGCGAGACCGAGACTTGTGGCGGCGACGCCTTTGATAAAATCGCGGCGATGCAGACCGCCCCCGGGTGTGTGTGATTCGGTCATATTGTCTCCTTTTCCCATTGTTGGACCTTACTCTACAAACCGATTAAACACATTCTCCATCATGCGTTGCACGCGCGGGTCCGGGCCTTGCGGCTCGGCAACCCGCGCGGGTAGTACGTGGCTTGGAGGTGATGACAAACCTTGCGCCCACCAGATCGTCCCGGCGTTGAATACAAAGTTGTTCCTGGGCCCATCGTAGATCGTAGCGGCATGGGGCGGTTTGACTTTTCCCTGGTTATTTTTTGTAGCGCCTTTCGCCAGGATTTCCATCCCGGGCTGATCGTAAGGGGGAGAACCATGCCATTCCCAGCCCACCAGGCCTTTGATTGCGTCGCCTTCTTTCAGGTCTGTGCCTTGATATAGCCAGTGATCGGGCTTGACGCAGACCCAGTCTCCGCCGCCGCCGGTACCGGCCGTACGTCCACCCATAAGCAGCGCCCCGTCCGGTCCTGGCGGAGACTTGAAACTTGTTCGCTTGTGATACATCCCGCCAAGTTCCTGGCCAAGGAACACGCCTTCCCGCCGCATGATCCGGTGGGACTGCCCCTCGGCAGAGGGCAACAAAGATACAACGCCCCAGATGGCGTTCCCGCTTAGGAAGGTGAGGTTGACGCCTGTGTCTCGGGCCGCGCTGACGTTGTCATACATCTCCCGCGTCCAATACTCGTCGTGCCCCACAGAGATAAAGCCTTTGGCGCGCTGCAGTCCAGGTCCATCCGCGTGCGTATCCACGTTTGAGATATACGACACGTCATAGCCCCACTGCTCCATCCAATAGGACAGCGGAAACTCCCAAAGAAGAAATTCGCCCGAACCCTGGGACTTGGGATTCTTGACCAGATGATCCATGCAGAACTGCGCGTAGGGACGGTCAAAACTCACCCACCCGGTATCCGGACCGGTACTCCACTTTTTTCTTTTCTTGTATCCCGTGTAGCCATTCTTGTCGTTGTGATAAAGAGACCACTCGTTGGTAGGCCAACTGTTGTAGGCTTGCCAAGTCATGTCGCTGCACTGGAAGAGCAAATCGCAAGGCCGGTCGTCACGCACAATAAAGATGACGTAGCTTTGCACGCCCCCTTCTTTCGCGGTGAGTTTGCCCAGATAGACGCCGCTCAGCCAATCGTCGGGAATCTCAAATTCTACGGTAGGTTCCCACTTGCATTCGCGCAGACGGTTTTCGCCTATCGACGGATCGGCCTGGGTTTTGCCCTGTATAGAATCAAAGCGCTTCATGGATCGCCCGCCGGTGCCGCCGTAGTAACCCGTGCGGAAGATCTCCAGATCAAACTGGGACACTGGATTCGTGCTCACCATGACCTTGATCGTGTCGCCGGCACGCACACTCATCGCGGAGCAGTAGCCCTCGATTCGCGGGGAACGCCACAACTCCACCGGTTCGATGTCGTTGATGTCGGTCTTAGTGAGCACCCAGTCGCGCGTTCCTTGCCTGGCGTTTTCGAGTTGGATACGATTGCGTCGTTTTGATTTCGATACGTTTGAATTTCCGTAGAGCTGTGGCGCGCCGAAGGTTCCGGCTGCGAGCCCGAGACTTGTGGCGGCGACGCCTTTGATTAAATCGCGGCGATTCAGACCGCTTTGACACGCAAAAAGCTTCCAAAAATCAAAAATTGCTTTCAAATTTTTGATCATAATACACACTCTTGCAAAAGGTTAGAAATTTGCGACCCATCAAAACATGAGGAAATGCCGCTAATCCTCACGATACTGTTCCCATGGAACAATGCCCAGAAGGTTTCTGTCATAACTTGCGGTGTGTTGCCAATTACAGCGACCAGTTTGTGTTTCATATTGTTATCCTCTTGAGACATTCCATTGACTTTTGTAGTATAACACCGTACTCTTAAAATTTCAATCTATAGACTGTTTGCAATAAATACCAGTGGAGAGGACAATATATTCTGGTCTATGCTCAACAACAGAAATCACCCCAGCACGAAGCCGAATACCTGCGGAGCGTTGGCGAGGAGCATCGCAAGAGATACGGGCAATTCTTCACTCGTCCTGAAGTAGCCGAGTTTATGGTGCGGTGGGTCTTGGAGTCAGGACAGAGGACGCTCTTTGACCCCAGCTTTGGTCTGGGTGCTCTTTTTGATCCCGTTGCCAGCGATCCGGGCATGGTGTTTGCCGGAAGTGAGAAAGATTCCAAAATCCTCGATTTCTGGACAGGCGAGGCAGGTGGACGGAAAGTGGAGATTGAGCATGAAGACTATCTGCTCTCCTGGGGGAAATCCCACGCCAATATTGTCTGTAATCCGCCTTACATGCGCTTCCAGAAGTTTATTAGCAGGGACTCTGTGTTCAGGGCGTTTGTCGATAATCTGGGCTTGAGATTGTCGGGATATACGAATACGGCATCCGCATTCCTGCTGAAGTCGCTGTCCGAACTGAACGGATCGGGACGGCTTGCGTATATTATGCCTCTTGAGTTTCTCAACACTGGATATGGAATCATTGTTAAGAAACGCCTTATCGAGAGTGGTCATCTTGTCTCTATTATCAATCTTAAATGCGAGAAGGACATATTTCCCGATGCGATAACCTCGGTGGGAATAATTCTATATGACGCCTGCCGGCAATATTCCCACGTAGATTTCCATATCGCTGATTCGATTTCTTCGCTGGAAAACATCCTTGAGAGTCAGCCAATTACCAGGGGCGCATTGGAACGACTCAATCCAGAGTCGAAGTGGTTGTCATACTTCCAAAAAAATACATTCGACATCAATCATCAAATGGCCGTACCGCTGAACTATTATGGTCATTTTAGCAGAGGTATTGCCACTGGAGCCAACGAGTTTTTTGTTTTGAAACCGTCTCGCGTCAAGACACTGGGAATTAATGGCTCGGAGGTTGTTCCCTGCATTACGAAAAGCTCTCAAATCCGGCAACCCGTGTTTGGTCACGCAGACTACGATGATTTGGTCAGAAACGACGCGCCTGTTTTGTTATTCAGTGTTAGTAAGACACACTCGAAATACGCGGCGGATTATATTCGGAGTGGGGAGCAGAGGGGTTATAACACGCGGTTTTTAACAAAAAACCGAAATCCCTGGTACAAGACGGAAAGGAGAGCACCCGCCCCTCTTCTGCTTGGCGTCTTTTCTCGCGGAGGTTACAAGATTATTCGCAACAGAAGTGAGGTGTTGAACTTGACGTGTTTTCACGGCTTTCAGCCCAATATTATTGGTATGGCATATCTCGACCGCCTGTTTCTCTATCTGGCCTCTGCGCCGGGGCGCGATATAGTTTCATTATGTGTTCGAAGATACGGCGACGCGCTGGATAAGTTCGAGCCAAACGATCTGAACAATGCGCTTGTACCAGGCCAACAGGTGTTTGATGAACTTTCGAATAGGGAGGTCGCAAAAGCCGTTCGCTGTGCAGAAAGAACCGGAAAAACGCCCGGCTGGATAGACACTTTCTTTGAGCAATTGATGATACCCACCGACCATTAGCACCCTCTGTCCTCTTCCCTCCAAATCCATACAACTCTACTTTTTGCCTTCGGTTTGTTTGCGATATTTTGAAGTCACCAGCTCTATCTCATCGAGCAGGGCCTCAACGGATACGTCTTTGGCGATGGTGGTATTTAGAGAACCATAATGGATCTCGAGACATTCCAGGAGTAATGCCTTGATCTTGTCTTCGTCTGGCTTGTGCGGTATCGGACTTTCCTTATCATCATAGAGCTTGTCGCGTTCCGCTGCAAGCTGGAAGAACTTCACGATGTTGTAGATCGTAATGTCATAAGTTTTCCTTTCATCCTTTGCCTCTATGCCGTGCGCCTGGAATTGATCGAACTTTGGGGGTTGTGTACCGAAGCCCTGGATATGTCCTGCAAGGTGGGGGAAAATAACTGTCTTTGGAGGGATGGCGATTCCGACAATATCTCGATCAGCCTTTTTGGGGTCTTCGCATCCGTAGGCAAAAGATCCGGTTAGCCCTTCGAGCATTATGTTATCTGGCAGCCAGGGTGGGGGATGAATGAGGTCCTTATTGGCAAGCCTCGCTGTGCGTGTGAGTTTCTTCGGTTTCGGCATTCCCTTACCTCCTTCCTTTTTCAATAGTTGATGCATCACCTCGCCCAATTCTTTGCCTATCTTCTCCGCCTATAATTCACTCAGAAAAAATGAAATACTTGACACTTTATCACTGTGCCTTATAATAGCAAATGAGTGATGTAATCACAATGCGAATCGCAGCAGTGCTGTAGTTGCTCTTTGTATTTGTTTTTCACAGCAGTGCTGCCTTTCATCTCTGCTTGCGCGTGCTACGCACGCAGGCAAGTGTGGTTGCTTTTCTGCATTTGATTTTTATCCTGTTCATCCTTTAATCTTGCACATCCTGATGGAGTTTTTTATGGCATCGACAACCAATTATCTCGCTTATGATTTGGGTGCGTCCAGTGGCCGGGCTGTTTTGGGTCGTTTTGATGGCGCGCGTCTGGATATTGAAGAGATTCACCGTTTTCCGAATCAGGGAATACCTGTTGGCAATCACTATTATTGGGATGCGCTGCGGCTGTTTGACGAGATGTGTACGGGGTTGCGTCTCGCTGTTCGGTCTGGGGAACCGCTCAATGGCATGGGCTGTGATACGTGGGGGGTCGATTATGGCTTGCTCGACGCGCAGGACAATTTGCTCGGCAATCCCTTTTGTTACCGCGATGCGCGTACGCAGGGGATGATGGAGGTTGCGTTTGAGCGCGTTTCTCGCGAGGAGATTTTCGAGCAGACGGGTATTCAGTTTATGGAGCTTAACACGCTTTATCAGTTGCTCGCGCAGCGTCTCGCGCAGTCGCCTCAGCTCGATATTGCGCGCACGTTTCTCACGATGCCCGATTTGTTCAATTTCTGGTTCACGGGTATGAAGGTGTGTGAGTATTCCAATGCAACGACCACGCAGTTCTACAATCCGCGCGAGAATGCCTGGGCAAAATCGATGCTCAATGCGCTCGATATTCCCACGGATATGCTTCCGGATGTGGTGTCGCCAGGTACGGTGCTTGGGCCTATTCGCAAGAGCATTGCGGATGAGATGGGTATTGCACCTGTTGATGTGATTGCACCGGCTTGTCACGATACGGGGTCGGCGGTTGCGGCTGTGCCCCTTTCTTCGCCCGATGCGGTTTATATCAGTTGTGGCACATGGGCGTTGATGGGGGCGGAACTGCCCGAACCCGCGATTAATAAGCGCGCGCTCGCGCACAATTTTACCAATGAGGGCGGTGTTGATCATACGATTCGGTTTTTGAAGAATATTTCGGGGCTGTGGATTGTGCAGGAGTGCCGCCGCGTGTGGGCTTTGGCGGGGAAAGATTATTCGTGGGAAGAGTTGATGGGGCTGGCGATGGAATCGGATCGGCTCGCGTCGTTTATCGATCCGGATCACGCCGATTTTGGTACGCCCGGGGATATGCCGTCTCGCATTCGGGATTTTTGCAGGCGCACGGGGCAACGGCTGCCCGATAGTGAAGGGGATATTATTCGCACGGCGCTGGAGAGTCTGGCGCTCAAATGTCGCTATGTTCTGGGTCAGCTCGAAGATGTATTGGGCAAGACGCTGGGGGATATTCATATTGTGGGTGGGGGCATACACAATACGCTTTTGTGCCAGTTTATCGCTTCTGCGACAGGGCGTGCGGTGCTGTCAGGTCCGGCTGAGGCGACTGCAATGGGCAATCTTTTGATGCAGGCGATGGGCAAAGGGCAGATTGGCTCTCTGGATGAACTTCGCGATGTTGTGCGCGCTTCTACTGCGATTAAGACATACAGCCCGACAGATACGGATGCCTGGGACGAGGCGTTTGAAAAATTTCAACGGGTGATGTGATCTATTGCCGCTTTGAGTTCTTCGGGGCTGAATCCATAGGGACCGTGTTTGCCCGCGTAGGCGATGCGGTTGTCCGTGCCGATGATGTAGAGGCGTTCGGGCCAGGCGACATAGTCGTTCATGACGGCGTCGTCTATGTCGTCAACATAGGTGCGTATGCCGTATTGCATGGCGTCTTCGCATGTTTTTGCAACTTTTCGGCGTTCTGCAAGGGTTTTTGGGTCGTAGATGCCCGTGTCTTTGAGTTTCCAGCCGTCTTCTGGATGGGCTTCGCGGATGTAGATTACGAGAAAGTGTATCCGGTTGTGATATGTTGCATAGAGGTCGCGTAGGCTAACTGCCTCACGGACAAAAGGCGGTCACGTGAAGCTGCCGAAGATGAGTGCAACGGGTTTGTCTTTGCATAGTTGCGAGAGGCGCACGGGGTTTTCGTCGTTGATGTCCGATAGTTCAAAGTCCGGTGCGGGATCTCCTGCTTTGGGCGCACGGGGGTCATGCTGGTGGAGCCAGGCAAAGGCTTCGGCGCGATTTTGGAAGGTGTTGGGCATGGGGAGTCCTCCGGGTTTTTTAAATATATTATGGATTGACACGTTGTTTGTCAATATATCTGAGCAAAAATAAAAGAGGAGAGCGTTATGGTCAGGTTCGGTGTGGTCGGTTTGAAGGGTATGGGTGGGCAACATGTGCGGGAGATTTCAGGGCTGGACCGGGCGGAACTGGTGGCAGTGGCGGATTTGGATCTGGATTATGCGCGGCAGGTTGGAGAAGAACGGGGTGCGCGCGCCTGGGGCGATTATCGGGAGATGGTCGAGGCCGAGGATCTGGATGCGGTGGTGATTGCAACGCCGCACCATCTCCACGCGCCGATGGGGTTGGATTGTCTGGAGGCGGGGTTGCATACTTTTGTAGAGAAGCCGATTGCGAATACGGTTTCCGAAGCGGATAGGATGATCGAGGCGGCGCAGGCGCGGGATTTGAAACTGGCTGTGGGGCACAATTATCGCACGTTTCCCGGCAATCGCGCGTTGAAGCGGCTGATTGATGAGGGGGCGTTGGGAGAGATTTACCGGGTGCTGTGGATGTGGATTGAGACGCGGCCAGAGGTGTATTACGACCGGGATATATGGCGGTGTACCTGGGAGTACGCAGGGGGTGGGGTGCTGATGAATCAGACGAGTCACGATCTGGATTTGCTTTGCTGGATGGTGGGCGATCCGGTTGCGGTTTCTGCGATGATGTGCAATTGGGGTCATCGGGTGGAGATTGAGGATACGGTTGTTGCCAATATCCGTTTTGCCTGCGGTGCCCATGCGAATGTGCAGTTGAGTACGTGTGATCGACGATTGAATTACAGGCAGATTTCAGGCGATCTGGGTACGATTGAGTTTCGGGATGAGAAGAATGCCAATTCAGTGGTGCCAGATGTGTTTCGGTTGGGGCGATACGAGGCGCCCATGCGGGCGTTTATAAAGGGGGCAAAGGGGCATCAGCCAGGTATTAGCTGGGAGGATGTGCCGTCCGATGAGGGCGGGCAAACACTGGTGGAGAGTTTTGTTTCCGCGATTCTGGATGGTGGCGAGGCGATTACAGATGGGGTGACGGCGCGGCGAACACTGGAGCTGATTAACGCGATTGTGCTTTCGGCTATACGAAAAGAGGAGGTCGCGTTTCCGGTTGATCGGGATCAATACGATGCGCTTATGGAAGAACTGAAGCGCGGACAGACTCAGGTGGATAGGTTGTAGGATCTGTGGAATTAGATGGAAAGAAGTAGTAGAGGAAGTGCGTGACCTCATAAAATCAAAGGAGCGCGAGGATGGGTAAAAAAGTTTTCCTTTCTTATGCATATGAGGACCGTGGTATTGCAGAACAGGTGTCCAGATTCTTGGAGGAACATGGTCACGATACCGGCGACATGTCGTTTATTGATCCTCGCGTAGATACCAGGATTGGTGACGATATTCGGGAGGCAATAAAGCAGAAGATGTGTAGCGCGAGTAACGTAGTAATTATTGTCACGCCGAACAGTGCCAAATCGCAATGGGTGAACTATGAGGCTGGAATGGCGTCTGCTCTTGACAAGCCAATTATTCTGATCAGAAGCAAGGACGCAAAAGATGTTGATTTTGTGACTTCGCTTGCAGACCCCCAGTTGATCGAGATAGGCAACGGGGCGGGTGAACAATAGGGTGCTATCTATCTGTGAAAATTCCCTGAACAATTAGCGATACTATACGATTTTTGAAAACACCAAAGATAAACATAAACGCCATCGGCAAATAGCTGATGGCGTTTTTAATTTATACCAGGGTGGGATCAATCAATTCAAGGAGTCTGTGCCGGATCTCTCCGGGAGTTGCGTCGAGATTTACGGTGGCAAATCGTATGTTGTGGCCCTGTATCTCAACCGATTCGTCAACTGAGCAATTGACAGCAGGATGCAGAAGCATTCCTGATGCCGTGTTCGCCAAAGGATCATCCTCCCTGTCCTCCTGGGATCTCAAGTAGGCGTATATCTGGTATATGTGGGGTGAAGCCAATGTTTGGAGACGGTAATTTCCTGACTTAAGGATGGATGTAAATTTGGTGTCTATGATGATGCGGCGGCAGGAAGCGGTATGGTCTAAAACAGTGTCGGCACGCATTGAGGGGAGGATGTCATCAATTCTCTCGGTCATATTACCAGTGTTCCAATGGAGTGTCTTTTGGGAATGAACTCTCCACCCGTGCTGTGTAAGCGTGACATCGTAGAATCCAGCGATAGCCTTTTCGTAAAGTTCCCATACCCATTGGGTTTCACGAGATGGTGAAGATAAATTCTTGGATCCGGCGGTTTCAGTGGGCAATGCCAAATCAAAGGCCAGTTGCGCTGCAGCCAGCATCTGCCGATCGGCAATATCCATCCGCCCTATGAGATTTAGCGATGGAGCATGTTGAATAAGATGTTCCCCACTCACTCCCATTCGCACTAAACTTGTGGCAAGGGCGCGACATCGACGGGATAGGTCAACGCGCCACACCATCTTGGCGGACTTCTCCAACGCTGCCCGAACATAGCGGTTGCGTGGTGTATCTACTGTTAGTTCTTCAAACCGGCATGCTACCAGTCCCCTTTGTAGCAGTTGGCGGCGTTCTGTATGGATATGGTCAATCCTGCCGCGCACCCTGCTGAGGATAGCTTGCCGAGGTTGGTAGCCAAAGCTCAGGTTCCGCCTCAAGCGGCGTTCTACCGCCCGCGCCAGGATTTCTGCCACCAGATCGGGAATGTCGTCCGGATTGTCTTCGACCTCTCTCTTTTGCAAATCGTTTATCTGTCGGAATAGTTGGGATGCATAAAGCATCAACAACCAGAGATTTCTGACTGGAATTTCTCCGATATATCCTGGTTTGTTGCTTTCTTGAGCGGTGGTCATTAAAACCCTTCCAGTAGTTTTTTCTTAGCCTCTTGAACTGTATCCGGTGCATCAAACCAGTATTCGTCCAGCAAGGGACCAATTTCGGTTTCGACCACTTGTTTGAACCATTCGTTGGGATCGGAAATCGTGTGTCCGGGTGGTGGAGTTGCGTAACTATGCCCTATCTTGAATTGAGCACCGAGGTTAGAGTCCTCAGCTATCTGTTTGTTCAGCGCATTCATTCTTTCTTCTACTTGCGATAGAATCTCCTCGTCTATTTTGCAATGATTATGTACCCAGTCTCGCCAGACGTTGCCAAATATGGGTTCTAAATCAACGAAGGCGAATCGCCGACGAAGGGCGAAATCGACCATAGCTATTGAGCGGTCGGCGACGTTCATTGTGCCAATGACATATAGGTTTTCGGGAATGTAAACCCGTTCGCCTTCGCGTTTTCGGTAAGACAGTTCCAATGCCTCAGCCTCATTTCGCTTGTCCGATTCCAGTAGCGTGAGCATCTCGCCAAAAATTTGCGCGGGATTGCCGCGATTGATTTCCTCAATGATGATCGCATACTTCGACTCAGGATCGTCTTTTGCGGTGTTTATCATCTGAAGAAAGGTACCGTCAACCAAGTCCAGCTTGCCGTTGCCTGATGGCCGCCATCCCCTGACAAAATCTTCGTAAGAAAGATTGGGGTGAAACTGTACGGGGCGTATTTTGTCTTCGTCGCGCTTACCTATCACGGCAAAGGCCAGCTTTTTTGCCAGCCATGTTTTGCCCGTGCCCGGCGGTCCCTGTAAAATTAGATTTTTCTTGTCGCGGAGGCGTTGAAGAATTGTCTCCAATTTTTCACGTTCAAGAAAACAGCCTTCTTCCAAGATGTTGTCTATAGAATAGAAAGGCGGTGTTGTTTCTCTCACTTCTGGAACGGAGAGTGTCTCATTATCTTGAGAGTGCTGATCATCTTCAGTCGTGGATCTCCATTTATTGAAGGGTGAAATATAAAAGTTGACTTCCTCGTCGGGATGTTCGGCTTCAAGTCTTTCTCGAATCTTCAATAATGCTTTATCAATAGCGACACTGTCCTCGTCGTTAGTGAGTAGATCCTCGTTCCATTTTTTCGCGTAGAATAGGACTATTGCCTTTTTATTCTCTTCTGGCAGAATTGGTTCAAATGAATCTGGGAACAGAAGAAACAGAAAAGCGTGCCGAAAGTGACGATTTTCGCGGTGATCTTGATTGTCGAGCCAATCAGCGAATCTCCAGTGAGCGGTCAGTAGCGATTTTCTATCCTCTAAGGAAAACCAGTTAAACATTGTGGTGATGATGAAACGGAATTCTCGTCCCCGATACTGGATATAAGGTTGAGGTGTGTTTACTATGCCTTGTTTTAATATTGCGCTCAGCGTCTCAGTAGCATCCGGAAGTTCCACCTCCGACCATTCCCAGACCATCTTGATATGTTCGATTTTTTTTTCTTGGTTGGGATTATTCACGATTAGGTAAAATATCCATGTCATCTCGGCCCATAGTTGCTTTGCCTCCGGGGGAAAAGGATATAGTCGACGCTTTAGTTCCTTGTAGAATTGAGGGGCATTTCTCGGCCAGTCCGCGTTCTCGTCAAAGATGGTGCGAAGTTGATTGAAGTTTTTTCGGGTCCAGAGACGTTTTTGGGCGAACAGCGATCCGCCATTCAAAAGGCATTGCTGCTTCCACTTTTCGGCGGCGGCGAGAATGGCTTCGGCACTTTTTGATCGGCTCATAGATGTATCCCTTGTTGAATTCCAAGTCCTTTTGTCAAAAATTTTGAGTGTTTGATTCCCGGACAATATACTATATATTGATTTTATGTCACTTGAAGATATTGTTTTGTCAACGAAGAACTACGATATGGACACGTCCACAATTGACCTGACATTTGCGACCGAACTATTGCGTTTGCCATATTCGCAAGTTTGGAGTGATTATGATGAAGGTGCTGATGTCCTGTATCTCAGCTTTGAAAAACCTCAGTGCGCCAATGACAGCGTGATGGAAGATGACGGGAATATCTACCACTACCGCGATGACCGTCTCGTTGGTATTACACTGCCCAATGCGCGAATGCGCTTTTGTTCGGATCGCTAAAATTCCTCAGCGAAAGAGTGTGAGAAGGAAAAATTTTCTTAGCAATATCATTGAGGTGACAATGGCTGAATATTTTGTCAAACGTCCGTTGAAGCGCGTGCCTGTTCATCCGGGTGAGATTCTGCGTGAAGATGTATTGCCATCGCTTGAGTTATCGGTTAGTGAAGCTGCTCGGCGACTTGGTGTTTCGCGTCAACAATTGCATCGCGTTCTGGCCTGTACGCATCCGGTTACGATAGAAATGGCACTCAGAATCGGTAAGCTTGTAGGCAACGGTCCCGGACTCTGGTTGCGCCTGCAACAGGCTTGTGATTTGTGGCGTGTAGAGCAATCTTTGAAAGACGAACTTGAAGAAATAAGACCTGCGGGTATAAAATAACGGATATTATACCAATTTAAAAAAAGAATACATTATGATCTACCGACTCAAAATTACGCTAACGGGTTCCAGGCCGCCGATATGGCGGCGGGTTGAGGTTGATGGTAACATCTCACTTGGAGAATTACATGAGGTGATTCAGATTGCGATGGGATGGGAAGATGCTCATCTTCATCAGTTCATCGTTGACGATATCTATTATAGCACCCCTTATCCAGGCATGGCAGACTGGGAAATGATGGAGTATATGCAAGATGCAAATGAAGTCTCTCTTCAGCAGGTCGCTGTTGAGGTTGGGGCACGATTTATATATAAATATGACTTCGGCGATTGCTGGGAACACATGATTCGGGTTGAACAAATCACGGAGCCAGAAGCCGAGGTGCTTTATCCTGTATGTTTGATGGGAAAACGTGCATGTCCACCAGAGGACGTGGGTGGCGTTTGGGGGTACGAAGAATTTTTAAGCGCGCTTCAGAACGAAAATCATCCAGAGCATGAGAGGTATTCAGAGTGGATTGAAGAGCCATTCGACCCCGAGTATTTCAATCTTGAAGAAAGCAATCGGATGCTATCTTACCTCGACTGCTACAAGGTCTTCAAGCGCGAGAAGGCACTCTTATATACTGATAGACAGGGACAATATCTGACATTTATTTATTATTATACGAAGTTGTACGGTTATCCCCCGGCCCAGGCGGATATACAGAGGTATTTTCGCGTCACAGGTCCTTCCGTCAACAGCATGCTCAAAACCCTGGAAAAACGAGGTCTTATATCGAGAGTTCCCCGCCAACCGCGCTCAATCAAGCTGCTCCTGTCCCGCGAGGAACTCCCCGATCTGTAATAAGTCTCAGTATCCTATCTTCAATTTCCCACCTTATATCTGGCGGGATAAGGACGCAAAAGATGTTGATTTTGTTGCAGGTGCCCAGTTGATCGAGATAGGCAATTTTAACTCAATAGGAGAAGTAAGCATGAAACTTTCGTGGATGACGTATGGTGTTTTGAAGGTGCTTTCCCGGCGGGATTTGTTGCAGATGTTGAAGGATCACGGGTTTGAAGGGGTGGAGTTTCGCACGGATGCCGGGCATGGTCACGGGGTGGAGGCGTCGATTGACGAGGCAGAACGAGAGCAGGTGGTGGCAGATTGCGAGGCGATGGGGATCGATATTATGAGTATTGCGACGGGCAATCGGTATCACGATACGAATCCAGATGAGCTTCGAGATCATATTGAGCAGACGATGGTTCGGATGGATCTGGCATCGGATCTGGGCGCGCCTCGCGTGCGCGTGTTTGGGAATAATTTCCCAACAGAAGTGCCCAGGGAACAGACGATTGCCCAGGTGGCTGAGGCGCTGAAGCCGCTGTGTGATTACGGCGCTGAGAAGGGGGTGAAGCCGTGTCTGGAGTTGCACGGGGAGTTCGATTGGCAAGCGTGCCGGGCAGTGGCCGAGCAGGTAGATCACGAGAATTTTGGGTTGGTGTGGAATTCTGTGCCGCAAGATGTGGTTGATGGGTCCGTGAAACAGGTGCTGGATACGGTATGGCCCTGGCTGGATCATGTGCATATGCACGATCTGGCTGGACAGGGCTATCCGTATCGCGAGTTGTTCCGGCTGCTGCACGAGAAGGGGTATGAGGGCTACATGTCGGCAGAGACAGAGCGACGTCCCGATCAGGGGGTGGGCGATCTGTGGATGTTTGTGGCTTATTATTCCGATCTGTTCAGGGCGTATCGCGATCTCGCACGGGGTTGAAAGGGGTTATAGCGGAGGTAATCATAAACGCCATCGGCAAAATAGCTGATGGCGTTTTTTGTGTTGGGTTTCTGTGTCGTAAGTTTATCTGGTCAATACTTCGCGCAGGCGTGCGGTGACGATTTCCTGGTCGTCTTCGATGAAATTGGTTACGGCAACGCGGAAGGTGTTTGCGCTGCCGCGTGTCCATACGGATGGATTGCCCTGTCGAAGTTCTTCGATTATTTGCACTGCGGTTTTGCCCAGTGCGGTTTCATCGACTGTGATGTGTACGCCAGTGCTCAGGCCTCGTGAGTCGGCCGAGAATTTGGCTGTGATGTGGGGGATGTCTTTCAGGTCTGAAAGTAGTGCTTCGGCTTTGCGTTTGTATTCGGATAGGCGCGTTTCGTGGTCCATGCGGAACCATTCGCGCAGGGCAACGACGACGGCGATGACTTCTTGTCGATCTACTTTGAGCGGTCGGCCTATGGTGTCGTAGGGGCTGGTTTCATAACCGATGAAGGAATGGAGAAAGGCGGCGTCAATCAGGTCTTTGCGCCCGCACAGGATGCCTGTGGAGTGACACGAGCCGATGTATTTGGCGCCGTAGCCGATCAAGTCTGCGCCCATGTCGGGATATTTTAGCATGGTTTCGAGGGGATAGACCTGGCTCGCTGCATCGACGATGACGGGTATCCCGTTGGCGTGGGCGATGCGGACGACATCTTCGGGGGATAGGACGCCTGCCTGGCCTCCGGGGGCGAAATAGTGGATGGCTGCGGTCTGGTCTGATATGGCGGCTTCGAGTTGGGCTTCGGTCGTTCCGTTTTCATCGCCGACTTCTATGAGTTTGGCGCCGAAAACGGTGAGTACCGGGTCGTAGTGATACCGTTGTTTTTTTTGTATCAGAATGTGATTTTTCATGCCCGTTGTATCGGGTAGTTGTTCCATTTTTTCGGGGTCGCTGCCCGACATGCAGGCGGCTGAACTGAGGGCTAATGCTGCGGCGCATCCGGGGGTGACCATTGCCGCTTCTGCGCCGAGGGTGTCGGCAATGAGTGCGCCGGTTTTTTTGAGTAGTTCTTCCATGTCCGCAAAATAGCGATTCGCGATGTCCATTGCGGCTTGCACTTCAGTGCCCACACGCGACCCGCCGATGACTGTCTGATACCCCGATGCGTTGATTACAGGGACAACGCCCAGGTCTTCGTAGATTTGACGCGCTTTGCTCATGATTTTCCTCCGAAAATGTTTTTTAATGCCTGCTGGATAACGGCTGTGTTTCAATGATGTTTCCGTCATCCAGAAACGCAACCGGTTCAGCTTCTTTGCCATTTTCCCACATCAGAGAATAAAACCAGATGCCACTCTCACCGATGCAGAAATCTGCAGGGGTAAAGGTCATTTTTGAGTCCAGTGGCGGATCAGATTTTTCGGGATTGTATTCAGCTATCCAGCCAAATGCCTCGCCGCTCCAGGTCTGTCCTTTGGCATGAAGCTTTTTAGCAAAGGCCATAATATCGTCAATATCTGGAATGACCATAGACATGTTGATCCTTTCGAAAATATACCTTCAAAACAGAAGGTGGCAAGAGAGGTCCGCATTCAATCAATTGTGTAAAATTAGACATTTATTCCTCTCGTGAGGTTGCATAAGCTGAATTTTTCCATACTTCCTGGGCTACGCGGAGGATGTTGCCGCCGATGATTTTTGCGATGTCGTCGTCGCTGTAACCCCGTTGTACAAGGCCGACGGTGAAGAGGGGCCAGTTGGTCCAGGTGAGGCTTTGTTCCTGGTGGGGTTGTCGCCATTCAGAGGAATGAAGCGGGTCTCTGGGCGGCCAGAGTGCTTCCCAGCGGTTGCGCTGTTTGGGGCGGGCGTTGAGTTTGCGGTTGGCCTCGGCAATGTATTGAGAGGGGTAGCCTCGGTCCGTGCCGATGGTGACGGCTTCGGTGCCAAAGGTTTTGGCGACGTAGTCGATGTGGTCGAGGAAGGCACTGATGTCGCCGTTGCCGCCGAGGAATGCGGGTACATTGGTGATGCCCATGGTGCCCCCGGTGTCGAGTACTGCGCGGATGATGTTGTCGGGTTTGCTTCGGATGTGTTCGTTGAGTGTGCAGGCGACGGAGTGGCTGACGACGACGGGTTGTGCTGATGCTTTTGCTGTGTCGAGGCAGGTTTGCCAGCCGGTGTGGGAGAGGTCAATGATGATGCCGAGGCGGTTCATTTCGGCGACTGTGGCGTGTCCAAAGTCGCTCAAGCCCGCGTCGTTGGGTTCGCCGCAGCCGTCTCCAATGGGGTTGCGGCGGTTGTACGTGAGGTGCATCATGCGCGCGCCGAGTTGTGCAAAGACGCGGATGTAGCGCAGTTCTTCTTCGGGGTTGGTCTGGTCGCCGGCGAGTGGGATACCATTGCAGGTGAGATAGGTGCAGCGTTTGCCCGCTTTGTGGGCTGCAACGATGTCGTCGGGTGTGGTGACGCGCTGGAGGAAGTCGGGCATGGCGTCGGTGTTGTACGTGTGTCGGGCAAGGCGTTTGATGATGCGCAGGGGGTCGTTGCATTCTTCGCCTGCGTTTTGAAAGGTGCAGATGACGCCAGAGGTCTGCCAGATTTTCCGGTATTCTCGACGGAGTTCGGGGGTGAGTGCCCAGCGGGTCATGCCCATGTCTTCGGTGAGGTCTTGCAGTTCGCGGTCAGACGCGCCCGCTTCGATGGCTGCGTTGACGGGGTCGGGATCGATGGGTGAGCGCAGGCCCAGGCCGTAGGATTCGATGACGAGGGCGTGTTCGTGAAGTTCCAGGCCGTGTTCTATGTCGCGCTGTGACGGTTTGAGGATGCCGAGTGCGACATCGCGAGCGTGTTGCATTTGGTCGTTCATTGTTGTTTTCCTGTTTTTATTTTTCGCATAGAAAGTTGATTAAATCCTCGTTTTTTGCAAGGTCATTTTTTACTGTCAGGGTTGCTTCGGGATAATGTGCGTAGGCCGCTTCTGCCCAGGATGTGTCGAAGGCATCGCCTGTGTTGTGTAAAAGCAAGTTCTTTGGGGCGATGAGCGCGGCGGCATTGGGCAAGCCTCCTGCTTTGAGTATGCCGGGGATGGGCAGGTGCTTGAGGTAGTCGTTCTCGGTTTTGGTGTTGAATGCGCCGATGTCGGATGCGATTTGCAGGTCGGTGCGTTCCGAGATTGCACCTGCGATGATGGTCCAGAGTCCGGCATTGCCAAAGCCGACGATGTTTACCCGACCACTGGGGATGTGGCGCAATGCGAGTGCGATGTCGTATATGCGTTCGGCGTCGTCGGTGCGGTTAAAGGTGTTGAAGAAGTTCCCGCCCCCGCGCGGTTCTTCGGGGTTTTCTTCGCCGATGTTTTGGCCCGTGCCAAAGGGGTCTATGGCATAGACGGTTTGACCCTTGTCGAGGAGGGCCTGGATGAGGGGTGAGTACAGGGCGTCCATGCCATGCGGATGAATTAATAGGGTGGATGTATCGGATGGAGATTCGGGTGTGAAGGTGCGGATGGGGACGCGCACATTGCGGCGGTCGCCGATCAGGGTTCCGTTTTCTTTCGTGTTATGTTTATAAGTGACGGTGCTGTTGTCGTAGCCGACGGTTATGCGCAGTGCTTCGCCCAGGGTGCGTCGATTTTCGGCAAGTGCGTCGGGCGTGTTTGGGCGATGGGCTTCCAGTGTTGTTCTGGATGCGGCGATGCACTGGCGGATGAGGTCTTCGTGTTGGGTGATTGCGCCGTCGGGCAGGCCATTGAAAAAGGCGAGCATGTTTTTGTGTTCTTCAACTTCAAAGGGCGGTTCGCGAAAGTCGTCGCCAAAGGGCAGGTCGAGCCAGCGGGCGAACCAGCGGTACACGGCTTCGCGCATTTCGAGGTTGTAGCCGTGGGGCGCGTCAATCTGGATTTGAGAGATGTGGTCGTCGGCGTCGTAGAGGTCGTATATGCGTTTGATGGCGGGGTATTCGACGTCGGGGGTGTGTTGTGTCCAGTCCTGTGAGGAACTGACGAGAATGAGGGGTTTGGGCGCGAAGGTGGCGCCGATATCGACGTTGTTGGTGTCGATGCGCAGGAGGGGGGCATTTTCACAGACACAGCCACCTTGCATGTAGGCGGAGACCATGCAGACGGGTGCGGCGACGTGCAGGCGGTCGTCAACGGCATAGAGGTTATAGGTTTGGGTGCCTCCGCCCGATTCGCCGGTGCAACCCAGGCGGTTGGTATCGACTTCGGGGAGTTCGCAGAGGAAGTCGAGTGCGCGGATGCTGTTCCAGAGTTGAAAACCGAGGATGCCGATGTTCCAGAGCATGCGGTCATCTTGTTTGTGGGGCCAGGGTGCGCGGTGTACGATGCCGTAGGTTTCTTCCTGGTATGCGCCGGAGAGGTGTCGGGCGCTGTCGTTGTAATCGACCATGTCCCACATGAAGGCTGTGCAGCCCATTCGGGCAAAGGTGATGCCCCGGCCCGGGTAGGATGTGTCCCCATGTTGTATGCGCCCGAGTGGCGCATGCCCGTGTGGGCTTAAGATGCCGGGGTGGCTTTTGGGTTGTGGGTTGAGGGGGCGAAAGAGGCTGCCGCCTACGTAGAAGTTGGGCAAGCTCTGGAAGTAGGCTTTTTCTATGGTGTACCCGTCTCGTTCGATGCGGTCGTAGATGTGGATGTCGAGCGGGGGCTTTTCGGGCATTGGCCAGAGTCCAGCGGCAAAGAGAATTTGCTTTTTGAGTCTTGCCTTTTCCCGTTCCCAGGTTTCGCGGTCGGGATATGTTGCGGGCGTAAATTCGGTGTGGGTGTGCGGGAGGTTCTGCCATCGGGGGTCCATGGGGTGATCACTCCTCTTCAATAGCCGCCGGAGCGCCGAAATATTTTTTCAGGCGCTTTGCGTCGAATTTTTCCCGTCGGGCGTATGTGTAGATGCCGTTTTGTTCTTGTTCGATGTCGGTGAGTTGGGTGTAGCAATACCCCGCGATGTTGGGGTGGTTGAGGAGTATGGCTGTGAGTTTTTCGATGCGGTGATACACTTCTTCTATGTCGGTGGGGCGTTTGCCATAGCCCCAACTGCTTTTGCGGTCTGTGGCTTGTTCTGTTTCGACGGCATTGGGATCCCACCAGGTACCGCCGTATTCATCGACGACATAGGGTTGGCCCTGATAGGGCGCGCACAGTTCGGGGAAGCGGATGGGTGTGTTTTCCCAGTCGTCGGGGGATACGGGTGCGTAAGTTGCTTTGAATTTGACGGGGTCCTGTTCGTAGTCGTGTACGGTGTAGATGTCCGTGCAGACGTGTACGTAGCCGCTGGTGTCGTGACAGGGGCGAGAGGGGTCGAGTGCTCTGGTGAGGTCGTAGGTTTCCTGCACTGCCCGGCGGTGCGCTTCAAAGTGGTTGGTCGCGCCGCCCCGGGTTTCGTTGTAGGGGGTCCAGGCGAGGATAGAGGGATGGTTGAGGTCGCGCTGGACGATTTCTCGCCATTCGCGCTGCTGGTTGTGTATGGATTGGGGTGAGCCGAAGTTCATGCCCCAGTCGCAGTATTCGCTCCAGGTGAGATAGCCGAGTTTGTCCGCCCAGTAGTGAAAGCGTTCTTCGAATACTTTCTGGTGGAGGCGCGCGCCATTGAAACCGACGGCGAGCGATTTTTCGATGTCGGCTTTGAGCATGTCGTCGGATGGGGCGGTCCATATTCCGTCGGGATAGAATCCCTGGTCCAGTACAAGGCGCAGGAAGATGGGGGTGTTGTTGAGGTAGAATTTGTGGCCTTCGATGTGAAATTTTCGCAGTCCGGCATAGCTGTTGACTGTGTCGATGGTGGTGTCGCCGTCGCAGAGTTCAAAGCGGAGGTCGTAGAGGTGGGGGTTGTCTGGCGACCAGGGTTGTGGGTTTTTGATGCGCAAGGACATAGCTGTACCACTCGTGGCGGGCATTGTGGAGACTGCGACTTCTTCTTTGCCGTTGAGGAGGACGGCGCGGAAGGTGTGTCCGCGATGCGCATTTTTGAATGTGGGGGTGAGTACAAAGCGGCTGCTGTCGAGGTCGGGTACGATACGCACAGTTTCGATGTGCGATTCAGGTACGGCTTCGAGCCAGACGGTTTGCCATATTCCCGTGACGCGGGTGTAGTGGCAGCCGCGGGAGTAGAGGTCGGGACATTGTTTGCCCGAGGGCTGGTCGCCTGAGCGCGTGTCGTCATTGGCGCAGACGACGAGGTGGTTTGCGTCAGATGTGAGTGCGTCTGTGATGTCATAAGTGAAGGATGAACTGCCGCCGTAATGCTGTCCGATAAGACGACCATTGACCCAGGCTTTGCAGTGGTAATCGACCGCGCCGAAGTGCAGGAGTACGCGCTTGCCCGTCCATTCGTCGGGGATGTCGAGGGTTCGGTGATACCAGACCGAGGGCATAAAGTCCGTGTATTGAATGCCCGAGAGACTGGATTCCGGGCAGAAGGGGACGGTGATGGTGCGGTCTATATCAGCGGGATTTTGGGGCCAGCCTTTGGCTTCGCCAGATTGTCCAACGTCAATGGCGAAGTTCCAGATGCCGTTGAGGTTTAGCCATGTGGTGCGCTGAAATTGCGGACGGGGGTGTTCGGGTCGCGGTTGTGTGTCGGGCATGAAGCTCTCCTTATTAAAATCCCGCTTCTCTCGGGGGCAGGGGATCAACTGTCCAGGCCATGCGGTCGGCAAGGCGGGTCATGAGGTCGAGTCTTACGGCGGTGTAGTTGGGGTTGTTCCACTGGTTGTGCGTTTCCGTGGGGTCGGTTTCGAGGTCGTAGAGTTCGCCACCGCCCGTGCCGTGTGCGGCGACGAGTTTGTGGCGGTCGGTGCGTACCATGGTGGCATGGGCGGGCGGGTTTTTGTGGCCCTGCATGGCGTTGTAATATTCGCAGTAGATGTCGTCGCGGTGCTGGTCGAGGGGCGCATCGCCTTTCAGGAGGGGGTGGAGGGTGCGGCCCTGCATGGCGGGATGGCGGTCGAGGCCGACCCATTCGAGGATGGTGGGGGCGAGGTCAACGAGTTCGACGAGTGCAGATGACCGCGAGCCGTCGTTGCGAAGGCCGGGTCCCGAGATGAGGAGGGGGACGCGCACAGCGGGTTCGTAGAAGAAGGGGCCTTTGAGGTAGATGCCGTGGTCGCCGAGCATTTCGCCGTGGTCAGAGGTGAAGATGATATAGGTGTTGTCGCGCTGTCCGGTTTCTTCAAGGCAGTCGAGCAGGTGGCCGATCTGGCGGTCTATTACATCGACCATGGCCCAGTACGCCGCGGTGACCCAGCGGTGATCGGTGTCGGTCATTTGGTCGTAGGCATACATGCCTTTGCCGCCGTAGGAGCCACCGTGATCGATGCGTTGCCAGATGGGTTTGTCGTCGAGTTCGCCTACGATGTAGTTGGGCAGGGGTATGTCGTCGATTATATCGCGGTAGCGTTCGAGGTCTTCGCGGGAGGGATCAAAGGCGTGATGCGGGTCAAAGGGGTTGAGGGAGAAGGTCCAGGGCATGTTTTCTTCAGCACATCGGCGAATGAAGGTGATGGCGCGCTGGATGCAGTAGGTGGTCTGGCTGTGTTCTTCAGAGGGGAGTGTCTGTACGTATCGAGAATCCGGGAAGGGTTGGACATCGCGCTTCAGGCCCTTGTCGCGCAACCACTGGTGGTAGTCGTTGGTGGGCCATCTGGGGGCTGGGTCGTGCGACCAGAAGAACTGGTCATAGCCGTCGTCTATGCGGCGTTCTGTGCCGTGGCACGCGCTGGGGTTGCAGACCGAGATGTGGAGTTTGCCGGATAGGCCGCATACGTATCCGGCGTCGTGAAGTAGTTTGGTGACGGGGATTTCGTCGCCGGGTATGGATTGGCCGTTTTGTCGGCAGCGCGTGGTGCGCGGATAGCGTCCGGTGAGGAAGCTGGATCGGCTGGGCGTGCAGACAGGGCTTTGCGAGAAGGCGTATTCAAAGAGGACACTTTGTTCGGCGAGGCGGTCCAGGTTGGGGGTGTGTACATAGGGGTTGCCATAACAGCCGAGGGTGTCAAAGCGCTGCTGGTCAGTGCAGATCCAGAGGATGTTTGGTTTGTTGGGCATGAATACCTCGTGTTATACAATGAATACCACAGACAATTACGCGCTGATAGCCAGTCCAATGCCTTTTTCTCCGCCACCAGCATAATAGAGATAGAGTTTTTTATCGTGAAATATGGGAAAGGGGTCGCGCACATTTCGCTTTTCCCATTCCCCTTGAGGTGTTAAAATTGTACCGTGTTTTTGAACAAGGCTTACCGCCTGGCCGTTGATTTGCAATGTGGCAGCGAAGATGCTTTCACAGGTTGCATCGGTGTTGGCAAAGCAAGAATAGGTCGCCAGGATGTGTGTGTCGTCGATGCGTGTACATCCAATATGGCGAATGCGCTGGTGTTCCCCATATATTTCTTCGGCGGTGAGGATGGCACCGGTTTCGTCGAGGGTCCAATCTAATCCGTCGGGTGAATAGGCGTGTCCAATGCTTGTGGGATGGGGGCGACCTTTCCGTTGTTCTTTGGGAAGTTTTTTGGTTTCACCATTGTAATCCGCTTCTTCTCGGCTCATGGTCATGAAGAAGCCGTGGCATCCGTTTTCTGTGGGCACGACGCGCAGATACATGTTGGTGGCCACACGCCAATGATCGGGTGTGGTGATGGGCAAGAGGAGGTTGTTGGGATGTACATCAAAGTGGATGCCATCGGTTGAGGTGGCTGCGCCTGAGTTTTGAATGCGGCGATAATAGTGGGTGGGCATTCGGCGGTTTTGTTCTTTGAGCACTTCTGCCGGACAGCCGCCGTGGTAGTAGAGGATGAAGCGGTTGTCGTAATAAATGATTTCGGGCGAGCTGAGGTGGCCCCTGACGGCAGGGCAATTGTCGAGGTGGAGGACGGCTTCTTTTTGCATTGTCCAGGGGCCTTCGAGCGTTGGCGCGGTTGCAAAGCCGATTTCTCTTCCGCCGTGTGAGGCGAGATACATGTAGTAGCGATCAATGGGGTTGTTGAGTTTGTCGCTCATGTCGATGACGCTGGGAAACATGATGGATCGTTTTTTTTTAAAATCCCAGGTGATGTCGTCGATGGTTAAGAGGGGGTTGGATTTAGAGCGCTGGAGTGTTTGGAGAAAATGAGGTTGTGTCATAGGGGCCTCTGGGTTTACTTATAAGGCGAGAAAGAGACGATCTTTAATTATGAAGGGAGTTGGATTTATGCGCAAGCCAAATATTATTTACCTGTTGGCCGATGATTGGGGATATGGAGATGTGGGTTGTTTGAATCCCGATTCGAAGATTCCAACGCCGCATACGGATCAACTCGCGTCTGAGGGGATGATTTTTACGGATGCACATAGCAATTCTGCGGTGTGTACGCCCACGCGGTATGGTGTGATGACGGGGCGCTATTGCTGGCGGTCGCGGTTGAAGCGCGGGGTTTTGAATGGGTATTCTGAGCCGTTGATTGAAGAGGGGCGGATGACTGTGCCATCGCTGTTGCGCGATGAGGGTTATACGACGGCTTGTGTGGGTAAGTGGCATTTGGGGTTGGGCTGGCAGGTGAGTGATGGGGCGGAGAGGGTGAATGGGGCGTCGGTGAATTTTTCTGCGCCGTTGTCAGATGGTCCCCATACGGTGGGTTTTGATTATTCGTTTATTATTCCGGCGTCGCTGGATATGGCTCCGTATTGTTATATTGAAGATGGGGTGGTGGTGGAGCAGCCGGTTGAGGAGACTGCGGATTCGCCGAGGCCAGAATTTTGGCGCGGGGGTGCGTGTGCGCCCGGGTTTATGCATGATACGTGTTTGCTGGAGTTGACGATTCGCGCCGAGGGGTTTATCAATCAGCACGCGAAGGAGAATGGGGATAAGCCGTTCTTTTTGTATTTTCCCGCGCCTTCGCCGCATACGCCGCATTTTGCACGGGGGCGATTTGCAGGGCGAAGTCAGGCAGGGGAATACGGGGATTATGTGACGGAGCACGATTGGAGTGTTGGACGCGTTTTGGAGGCAGTTAAGCGCAATGGGTTGGCAGATGATACGCTGATTATTGTGACGAGTGATAATGGCTGTCATGAGGAGCCGATAGGGCTGAAGGAGAAGTACGATCATTTGGGGAATTATATTTTTCGGGGGCAGAAGTCCGATGCGTGGGATGGCGGACATCGCATTCCGTTTATCGCTTCGTGGCCCGGGGTGATTGAGCCGGGGGCGCGTTGTGATAAGACGGTGTGTTTGACGGATTTGCTGGCGACTGTTGCCGGGATTTGCGATGTGGATTTGCCGAGGGATGCGGGGGAGGATAGTTATGATATTTTGCCGTATATGCAGGATGATCAGGAGGATACGATTCGGGAGGCGACGGTGCATCATTCGATTAGCGGAGAGTTTGCGATTCGCAAAGATGAGTGGAAGCTGGTGACATGTCGCGGTTCAGGGGGCTGGAGTTTGAGAGAGGCAGATGTGCCAGAAGATGCACCGCCGATGCAGCTTTACGATATGGCTTCTGATCCGGAGGAGCAGAATAATTTGTTTTGTGAAAAGCCAGAGGTGGCAGAGGAATTGCTGGGGATTTTAGATCGGTATCGAGAAGGAGATAGGAGTACCTGAGAGGAGGCGTTATGGAACAGAAAGATGTTTTGCGGTTGAAGGTGATTGAGATTTTGCGCCGCTATCACAAGGTGCAACAGCATTTTCAAATTATGCGGGAGTGGAAAAAGCGCTGGATTTTTCCGAATTGACTTGTGTTTTTTATGTTATCGGAACACCAGCGCGGGTGGCGATGGCGCGGGTGTTGGATGCGGCTTCGGGGATGAGGTCGGGTTTGAGGTGTTCGATGAGGCCGTAGTTGTTGGGGTGGTGGTTCTGGAAATGTTGGAAGCAGTGGGCGAGGTCGAGTTCGCCTTTGCCAGGTACGGTTTCGTCGAGGTGGATGACAAGTCCTTTGCCGATGGCGATGTCTTTGATGTGCATGACCGGAGAATAGGCTCCCATTTGGGAAAAGATGTGGTCCAGGCGGTCGGTGCTGGCATAGACCTGGCTTAAGGTTTCAAAGTGGTTGACGTAGTCCATGACCAGGCGCAGGTTGGGCGATCCGACGCTTTCGACCATTTTGCGGCATGTTTCTGGGTTTTTGAGGATGGAGACGAGGTGGGTTTCCATGACGACTGTGACGCCGTGTTGTTCGAGGGTGGGGGTGATTTGCCGCAGGGTTTCGATGAGGCGGTTCCATGCTTCTTGCGTGTGGTTGTCGCGATGGGGCGTCCAGCTTCCGGCGGGGTTGCGGCTGCCGGGACGCAGGAGATAGGTTTGTGCAGATAGGCCCGCGGCGATTTCTGCTCCTTTTTTGATTTTGCGGATGATTGCGTTTCGGATTTCCGGATCGGGATCAAAGAGGCATTCGGGGTATGTGATGGCGAATTGTGCGAGGTCGAGGTTGTGTTCGGCAAAAAGTGCGCGACACCGGTCCGTGTCGGCGGTTGTGATTTCTTCGCAGAGTTCTGCGGGGAAGTGAAAGGCTCCGCCGGTGAATCCGAGGTTCTGGATGGTTTGAAGATGTGGCGATTCAAGGGTGCGAAAATCTCTGGGCAAAAGGCCAACGACACCTAAGCGCATGGTCTGGTCTCCTATCGCGTGAAGATGCTGCCGCGAAGATAATCGGCTTCGTCAGATACGAGGAAGGACAGTATTTTACCCACGCCTTCGGGTTTGCCGAGTCCGGCTGCCATTTTTGTGATGTCGCGCCCTGAAGCGTCGGCTTGTTTTTGTACAACGCGCATTTTGAGGGGTGTTTCAATGCCGCCTGGACATACGCCGTGGACGCGGATGTTGCGGTTGGACAGTTGGGCTGCCAATACGAGGGAGAGGCCGTGGGCACCGCCTTTGCTGGAGCCATAGGCGACGGATGAGCTGCCACCTTTGACGCCCGCGCCAGAGGCGATGAGTACGATGACGCCTTTGCCGGCTTTTTCCATTAGTGGCACGGTGTATTTTGCGGCGAGAAAGCTTCCTTTTAGATTGATGTCTATGACCCTGTCCCAGGTGAATTCGTCGAATTCATCGATGGGTACTAATGCGCCTTCGAGGATGCCTGCGGCGTTGATTAAGCCATCGATGTGCCCGAAGGCATTGCCGATATTTTCAAAGAGTGCGCGTACCTGGTTTTCCTCTTTTATGTCTGTCTGAAATCCCGCTGCATTCCCACCCGCGTTTTCGATTTCTCGAACTGTGCGTTCCACGCCCGCTCCGTCCAGATCTACGACGGCTACACGCGCGCCTTCCCGGGCACAGCATCGCGCTGCCGCCTGTCCTATGCCCGATGCACCGCCCGTTACGACGATGTTTTTGTTTTCCAGTCTCATGGGTTCTCCTTAAGGTTTTGATTGTCATTGCGGCCCCTGCTTAAATCATACAGGGGCAGGCATGCTTAAAGCATGTCCCGTAAGGGTGTAATACGGGGCCGCAATCCAGAAGGTTTTTGGTTGTCATCACGGTATGACATTGAGCGATCACTACTTAAGGCTCATGTTCATCAGTCTCCACGTGATAGACTTCCATGCCCCGTGATTTGTAATTTTGTAGTGCATGCGGATGGTCAAGGGTGCAGGTATGCACCCATACTCTTTTTGTTTTTCCCCACGCCCATGCCGATTTTATTGCATGGGATAAGAGATACCCCCCAAAGCCCTGTCCAATGAATTTGGTAGCCAGACCAAAATAGAGGATTTCGACGTTGCCATTGTCTTGCTTCTGGAGTTCGTAGTATCCAGCAGGCGCGCCTTTGTACTGGGCAAGCCAGGTTCTCAGGTTGTCGTTTTCTACATGTGCTTTCCATTGTTTATCTGACAATGAGAGTTGGTTTGTCCATTCCCAGGGTCCGCCTATGAATTGATATAAGAATTTGTTAAATTGATATTGTTTGATTTCGCATTCATGTACTTGCAATCCGTTCGATTCCGTTTTTTCTTTGAGAGAAGATGGCGATTTCATTTCGAGGTAGTATGTGGTGACTTTGTTCATTGGTTTTTCTGTCCAGATGGGATAGAGATGAATGAGGATGGTTTATATGTGACTGATAACTCGTTTTCTTGTTTTTGTTCTTTATCTGCCTTTATCTGCGTTCATCTGCGGATAAAAATACACGCGATATTGAGAACAAACAACCTCTTTCGGATGCCGCTGTTTTAGCGATGTCATCAGGAGGCTGCAATGGGCGATATTCTAAAATTTTTTTGCGTGCTCATTGGGATGGGGTTGCTCGCTGGTTGCGGGGATGATTATCCCGTTCAGCCAGACTCAGCGGGCGAGTTGATTGAGGAGATGGTTGAGATTCCAGCGGGCGAATTTGTGATGGGGACCAATGAATACGGGCGGGATGAAGGTCCCGAGCATGTGGTGTTTTTAGATGCTTTCTGGATTGATCGCTTTGAGGTGGTGAACGCGGATTACAGATTGTTTGTTGCGACTACAGGGCGCGACCCTTCGGCATGTGCTGATTCCGTGGGGTTTAATGCCGCGCGGCAACCCGTCGTTGGTGTGACCTGGTTTGATGCACAGGATTTTTGCGCGTGGGCAGGTAAGCGGTTGTGTTCCGAGGCGGAGTGGGAGAAGGCCGCGGGTGGCGATGGGCGGATCTATCCCTGGGGCAATGAGGATCCCGATCCAACGCGGTTGAATTTTAATGGGTATGTGGGCAAGCCCGCGACTGTGGGTAGTTTTCCCAATGGTATGAGTCCTTTTGAGGTGTCGGATTTGTCGGGCAATGTGTGGGAGTGGGTGTCGGATTGGTATCGCGTGGATTATTATCGCAATAGCCCGCGAGAGAATCCTCCGGGTCCAGAGAGTGGGAACTTGCGCGTGATGCGCGGTGGCGGTTGGGTAAACGGCGCACCAGCCGTGCGGGTGCAAGAGCGCGGACGTCTCAGTCCTATATGGCAAGGAAAGGGGATCGGGTTTCGGTGTTGTCGGTGATGTGAGACTTGGAAGAGGTGAAAATTTATATTGACAATATGTTGCTAATATAATTATATTTTAATTATGGAGCCGGTCAAATTTATATGGGATCATAATAAAGCTGAAGCGAATTTAAGAAAACACAGAGTTTCTTTTGAAGAAGCTCAAACAGCATTTTACGATCCCAATGCAAGAATGATTTTTGATCCAGATCACTCTGAAGAAGAAGATCGGTTTATTATGCTCGGGTTCAGTTCATCTTTTCGGATCTTGGTTGTCATTTACTGTTATCGAGAAGAAGATACGGTGATCAGAATTATTTCAGCTCGAAAGGCCAATAAGAACGAACAACGACAATACGAAAGGTATATGTTATGAGAAAAGAATACGACTTCTCGAAATCTGTCAGGAATCCCTATGCAAAGCATTTTAAGAAGCAGGTTACGCTTCGTTTGGGAACAGATGTGATTGCGTATTTTAAGGATTTGGCGGACGAAACAGGTATCCCATACCAGAGCTTGATCAATCTATATCTCCGGGACTGCGTCCAGACCAAGAAAAAGCTCAAGTGGGCGTCATGATCTGAAAAACAGTCTCATTTTAGTACAAAAGGGCGTACGATTCGATTTCGCACGCCCTTTTCTGTGCCATGTGTTTATGAGCTATACCTTTCTCGAATTACGGACGTAAGCATCGACATCTGTCATATCTTTTCTGTCTCGCCACATCCCAACATCTCTCCAATAGCATCGGGTAGGTCAACACGATGAAAGCTGCTGTCGCCAAAAGCATAATCTTCACCACTTTCATCAATAATGCGAATATAGCCATGAGCAGAGGCTTCGTCATCGGGAATGATGCGATAAACCTTACCCACTTCAAGAGAGGCCTCGTATCCCTCATTATTGATGCAGAGGGCAAATTGTTGTGTCATGTTCTCTTTTTTCGCTGCCGTTTAGGTTTGGCAAAGATCCGCGAAGTGTTCTACGGGAATCTGAACCTCCTTGCTCGCTTTCTGACCTTGGACATGAAGTTCGTTGAATCTTTTTTCAATATCTCGCAATACTTGGCCTTCAAAATATTGCTCGCCGCAATACGCGCACTGGAGACAGGGCACATCATCCACGATAAGAAATTTGCCATCGTACCGGTAAATATATTGCGTTTGGCGAGGCTGGAGTTCTTTATGACCACAGAAAGCACATCCTGTTTTCATTCTGAACCTCGTTCATAAGGGGTTGTGAATTTTGGTGGCGTTGGAATATAGACGGTAATAATGACCACGCGGTTCTCAATTTCGCCACACACAATATGCAGAGGTTTGCCATGTGTCGTAAAACCTGCTATCAAGCAACTTTCCCCTCTGCCTGTATCTTCGTACTGCTCAAGAATTCGTCCTGTCAGCAGAGCTTCTTCTACTTCAGCAATAGTCAAGTTGTCATTTTGCCTTTCCTGATCGCCATGTCTCGAAAAATAGTACTCACCAACTTTGATTTTACTTTTTATCCAGGCTATATCAAACATTTTTATTTTTTTACCCACCGTATGGGAAGCTACTTATAGCATACCAAATCAAAGTTGGGGCCGACCTGGTTTCAACCCACGCCGCTATAGGGAGCGACGCGTCATATTGTACGTGTGATTTACCGGGCTACGTTTCAATCCTCGCTCCCATGTAGGAAGCGACTTGATCATCCATTTTGGCGCACTTGGGGGCCGCCGTTTCAATCCCCGCTCCCGTACAGATGGCGACACACGGAGAGACAAAGGCAACGTGTCTGTGGCTGTTTCAATCCCCGCTTCCGTATAGGGAACGACTTTCAATATAGGGAATGTGTTGGTATCGGTCAAAGTTTCAATCCCCGCTCCCTTCATGTAGGGAGCGACCGATGGATCCGATGGGCGATGAGGTTTCGGTGGGGTTTCAATCCACGCCCCCATGTAGGGAGCGACAGTTACAATCTAAGAGGATGTGCTCTGCAAGCGTCGCAAAGTCATCTTCCAGATAGAAGCGAATCGAAATACGTGCTGCATTGGGGGCCAATCCCAATACGTAGAAGCGCACACCTTGGGGTAAATCCGGACGGATTTCCTCCAGGGGACGGCCACTTGCTATTTTTTCGAGAATGGGCTTGATGGCTTGTTCGCTTATTTCGTCACCTGATTCATTGGCGTCATTGAAGGCAAAAGCAAATATGGCTTCGCTTTGCGCTACAGCTTCCGCATTCGAGCCATCTGCCCAGAAGACTGTCGAACTGTCGCCGAGTTGGACTTTGTTTTCATTGGTACGAAGAAAGTGATTGAGCACAGATGTATAAGCAGCGGCAGCATCCTCGCTTACCGGTGCATTATCGCCCTGTTTGTGTCCGTAAGAAGTGAAGGCATCGAGATTGAATGAAATGATGGATGCGCCGGAAGACTGGGCATCACGCACCCCCTTGATTGAGGGATGTAGTCGGGCGATAGAAGATTTTTCTCCGGTCACCAGGCAAACGGCCTGGTCCGAGTTCTGGGACTGATTCATCTGAAATGCCCAGAGTTGACGTGCGGCCTCGCAGTCGTGAATAAAGTTGCGATCCCCTTCTAACCGGAACACCACGTTAGCTCCCTTCATTTCGCTTGGCCAGCCGTGTTCGTCGAAATATTCTGGTTTCCACCACTGCAAGAAGCGATAACAAGCCATAAGCCCTGAGTCGCTTTCGTGTTGCAGCGCAACGAGGTGTCGATTTTGAAAAGCTTTGTACTGTTCTGTTACCCGCTTGGTACGACGCTCTTTGTCGTCTGGTGCCTCGTCTTTCATGTCTTCCACTGCTCCAAGAGAATACGATGCCTTATCCCAGAGGAAGTTAGGCACAATTTTGACCGTTCGTTTCTCTGGTCGCGGAACCGAGTGCGGTAGTGCTACAGGTCTTCTCCCAGAGTGGTCTCGCAGGTCCACAGGCTGGCCCACGGGCTGCCCATCGGCATTCAAGACGACGCAATAGTCGATCCGCTCATCGGAATAGCCAATCGGCGGTACTTTGTCTTCTTTTGCGAGCCGGTGGTAGGCCCGCTCAAGGGAAGATAGAATACTCATCGCAGTACCTCCGACGAGTTGGGGGAGGGGACTTCGACAATCCCGTGATTCATTTGGGCGCGAAAAAATAATGGTTGTCGTTCGTTTTCATGGTCTATGTCGTAGAGCATGTAGCCCAGGTCGCGGGTTTCGACAATTGCTGGCGGTATGTCTTCTTCGTGCTCAATCAGCGTGTAGTATGCGGCAAATTCTCGCGTTCCGAGGCAGGGGTGGTGAAAGCACTGTCCGCGTCTGGCCCGGCGATTGAAGATGTCGAGGTGTTTGCCAGCATTGTCGTCTTTACTTGCTCGATCTGTCAGGTCAAAGTGCGCTTCGATGGCGTACTCGACATCAAACAGGACAGTGGCTGCGCGTTGCTGGCGGTCATCCTCAATTTTGGTGTAGAGAGACTCAATAGAGCCATTGTTTCGCGCTGTGCGGACAGAACCCGTGGGAATTTTCTTGCCGACCTCGTTGCGCCGGATTGACTGGAATCGAATCGGCTTGAGGACATGGATGCGATCAATACGCCAGACGATGGCTGGCTTCCAGTGGATAGCCTCTAAGATGCCGCGTGCTGCCGACGGTGTCATTACGTCGTAGGATACGCGTTCGACCTTCATTTCTGGTCGCGTGAAACAGGCGTATTCACCTTCCACACGCAGACGTACTCCAAACATGGATAAACTCCTTTGCTGTGGTATTATGGTATTTCAATACTCTCCCCTATCAATTATATCAGCATTATTTCATCGCTGAGGGCATCCGCGTCTTCCCACATAAGGCCGACATCTTCTCGATAGAGGCTTTGAGTAAATAGAACGGCGAACTGATCGCCAAAGCGTTCTTGCGCCTCGAAATATACGTGACTGTTTTTGACAAGTTGCGTCCGGTAATGAGGATGAACTTGCACAATATAAGGCTGGAGTCGCCGCGCTATGCCACCGGGCCGTTCCGCATAAGCGAGTGCTCGCACTGCCTCGTGTGCTTCCTCTTCTCGGGCAATGATCACTGGCTCTTGTCCACTCTGGATTAAGCGAAATGTTTCGCCAACATCGCGAAAGGAGAACGATGTTCCGTTCTGATCAGCTTTGAATTTTCGCAGAATATCATCACCGAGATCATCGCCTTTGCGCCAATATACCTCTTGAAAATAATCCTCCATAGCTTCTGGCGAGAGCAAGTCATTGTGATGCCCCATGATGCGCTGCATATCTCCAGCCAGTTGGCGCAATTCAGGAAGACTCGGATATTCTTCTGGCTGGAACACGGTGACAATGCTATCTAATTTTTCACTATTCCCTTCTCTGTTGCATCGGCCAGCGGCCTGGGCAATCGAATCAAGTCCTGCCTCGGCCCGCCAAACTCTCGGGAAGTCCAGATCAACGCCTGCCTCAACCAGCGACGTGGCGATCAATCGGCAGGGTTTGCCGGCAGAGAGACGTTGGCGTACATTTGCAAGAATGCGACGGCGGTGTGCCGCGTATTGGCGTGTGGTCAGGTGTATGATGCCCTCGAGTTCGTCTTCTTTGGCTTGTTGAAAGAGGGCTAGGGCGTGTTTCCGGCTGTTGACAATGACCAGCCCTTGTTTTGTTTGCGAGAGGGCATTGAGCAGACTCTCATCACTCAATACACCCTCGTGGGAGATGGTGACGCGGGCGAGTTGTCGGTGCAGGTGCGGTGGGTCGGGGGCGAGTTCGTGGACCTGGTCAAAGCCCCCTTTGAAATCTGGTGCCTTAAGTGCGGGTTGTGTTGCGGTGCAGAGTACGATTGAGGCCCCATAGTTGCGGGCGAGTTCGTCAAGTGCGGCAACTGAAGGTCGCAGCACATGTAGAGGGATGGTTTGCGCCTCGTCGAGTACAATTACCGAACGAGCCAGATTGTGCAATTTGCGGCAGCGCGACGGGCGATGGGAAAACAGGCTTTCAAAGAGTTGGACATTTGTGGTTACGACGATGGGCGCCGCCCAGTCCTCCATAGCGAGACGGAGTTTGTCGCCTCCCTCCCGTTTTGTGAATTTGGTTTCATCAATCGCCGAATGGTGTTCGAGAATCACTCCATTACCAAGTACTTTGCGGAAGATTGCTGCGGTCTGGTCAATCACTGATGTAAAGGGAATCGCATAGACGATGCGATCAAGCCCGTGTGCTTTGGCATGATCAAGCGCGAAGGCGAGGGAAGTCAGGGTTTTGCCGCCGCCGGTCGGTACGTTGAGTGAAAATAGTCCTGGAGAACAACGAGCTTGCGCCCGTACATACGACAAAATCTCGCGGCGCAGGCGGTTGATCTCTCCTTTGCTATCAAATCCTGCGAGGTGATTGTGGAGGCTATCGCGTAGTTGATCAACTACTTCTGCAAGCATCGGCCAATCGCGGTCAACGGTCTTTCCCTCTGCGGTAGCGTAAAAATTCTCGGTGTCGCGGAAGTCTGAGTCAACGAGGCAAGAGAAGATCATCCGTGTCAGGAAGGAAAGCTGAAACGCTATCGTTTCACGGTCTTTCCCCAATGTAAATTTCTCAGGCCAAAGACCGATAACATCTGGCTGAATTTCTACCATCCAGGTAGGGTCAAGGGGGGCGAGAGTCTTTTTTAATCGATCCTCAAGAGAACCGGTTTCACGGTGCATATCCGGCAGCCCCCCATGATGCCCAGCAATGGCGTAGGCGATAAGTTGTGCCATTGCCTGATCCATATCAGTGTCTGTCAGATTTTTGACCATTTTTGCACCAGCGGTCGCGTGATCAACTGCTGGACCGCCACGCAGACGCTTTTGGTATGGTGTTGTGTATTTGCCAATATCGTGAAAAAGCCCGGTCTGACTGGTTGCTTTACCCGCGCCAAACTTGTGCCCCCGATCCATCGCTCCTTTTTGGACGGCGAGAAGATGATCCTTTAATAGCTGCCAGTATTCCTCAGGATGGCCCTCCAAAGAATGTGCATAATACATATCGGAATTTCCTTAAATCTGCATTATCTTTGATTCCGTTGCGAAAGGATCAATCTGTGGAATTTCAAACTTTGCGACCCAAAATTGATTAACAAGCCCACTTCCAGCCGATATGCTTTCAAATAATTTAATGCCTGCGCTCTCTGTGTACATCTTCCAGTGTAGAGATTGCCTTCAATTCTACCAATACTTTTCCCTCCACCACAAAATCTGCTCTGCGCGTGCCAATTGGCTTTGGCAAATCTTTGTAGAAGATGTGTTGTTCAATCTCACGCGCAAATGTCAAACCCGCCTGTGCCATTTCATACGCCAATGCACGTTGGTAAATCACTTCCTGAGAGCCGTTACCCAAAAACTTATGCACATCAAAGGCCGCCCCGATAATTTTTTCGGTTATATCACTGTATTTCAGATTGTTGTTCATTTATCTCCTTTTGGATCGCGGATGACGCGGATTCAAGGATTGCACGGATTAAAACCTCATTCTCCGCACAATCACCAACCCCCGCATAATCTCCAATCCCTAATCCGCGTAATCTGCGTAATCTGCTAAATCCGCGATTCTGACAGTTTCCACCGCAGCAATCTCTGTCGCTGTCATTCCGTATTACTCAGGTCGTTCACGCACCATTTCATGCCCTTCGAGAATATCGTAGGCAACCGCACCTTGGCTCTGGTCGGGAGGGGCAATGCCGAAGATGTGGCAAAGCGTGGGGACGACGTCTGCGGCGTGGATGTAGCCGAGTTTGTCGGTGGGGCGTTCGTAGCCTTTTTTGATGCCGGGACCTGAGAGGAAAAAAGAACCAAAGCTCGATGAGATGTCGCTGCGCGTGGGGATGAAGCCGCCGTGGTGTGCGCCGAAGACTTCGGGCGCGCCGACACAGCCACCGCCTACAATGCCTTTCCACTGACCGTAGTAGCCGCTGACGAATCCGTGATCCCATGCGAAAATGACGTCGCCGCACTGGTCGCCCCATTGTCCGAGTATGTACGCGTCGCGTCTGGGCAGGGCGATGGCGACGACGTTGCGACCGATTTCTTCATCGACCCAGGTGCGAAGGGCGAGGAGGAGGTCGCGTTCGATTTCGTCGAATACGGGACCGGGTTCGGCGTTGATCCAGATGTCGAATCCCTTGTCGTCTTTGAGGTAGGCGCGGGTTTTTTCAAAGTCGATTTCTCTTTCGAGGACTTCATCGCGCTCGACGCCGTCGCTGGCGTCTTCTTTCAGGACGGTGAATCCACTGTCGTGCAGGAATTTTCGGATATTGGCGATGCGCACATCTGGCGATGCGCCGTGATCGGAAAGCACGCCGACATAAGTGCTGTCATCGGCGGCATCCCACATGCGTTTTAAAATTTTGTCGCCGACGATGTAGGCTTTGCGGAAGAGGTGCATGACGTCGTCGGCTTTGTCGGGATCGTAAGCCGGGCAAACCGGATCGACGCCGTCGAGGTGGATGTGGTTGATGTAGTCGTAGAGATGCCAGTGACAGATAAAGAAATTGGCATCTTTTTCGTGGAGCATATAATTGGCGACGTCGGCAAACCAGAGGCCCTGATATTCGCATTCTTCAAGGGCGGTGTCAAAGTCGGTCATGCCAGATGTGTAAGGGGTCATGGAGGCGTGTTCTTGATAGGGACCAAATCGCTGGATGAGTTCGTCGGCAAGGTCATCTGGATATGTGAAGCCATCGCTATATGTAATCTGAGAGCGGTAGAGCTTGAGATGGAAGCCGTCGGGTTCGAGTTCGAGGAGTTTGAAGCGCACAGAGGCGCGTTGTTCGCGGCTTTCAATGCAGAAGAGTTCGATGGCCCAGTTGCTCCACGATCCCGTGCTGGCTTCGGCGATGTGGTCGCTGCCATTTTGGGAGCGGCAGACGCGCAGTGTGTCGTATCCGCTATTGGCACTGGCAAAGACGAGCAGGTGAAAGCGGTTGATGTCGCCACCGAGGCGCGCGTGGATTTCAATGGTGGAAGTGAGAGGTGGAACAGCACTCTGTGGCAGATTGGTCCAGCCATCCGCAGGCGATAGGGCGGGGATGGGTTCTATGCTTCGCTGTCTTCGGCGTACGGCTGTGCCGTCGTGGTCCATTTGTACGATTTCTTCGACGTGTTCGGCAGTGGTATAAGCCTGTGCGGCTGCGATCTCATAGTCGGTGCTGGCGTGTCCGGGATGACCAAATCCGTCGATGACATATCCTTTTTCTACGCCTGATGGATGCGCTGCCGGATAGTGCAGGGCAACGCCTTTGAGTCCTTCGCGCTCGAGGGCGTTCCACAGGCGTTGGGCATTGTTGGCGCGGCCATGAAAAGAGTTGATGCGTTCACCGGGACCTACTTCGACGCGCCAGCGCGTGACGCTGTGGGTGCCGGTGTGCGCGCCAGTGGAGAGGGTTGCCCAGTTGGTGGGTGTCCAGACCGGGAAGGAGGGGAAGGTTTCGTTGACTGCGCCTTCGTTGAGCAGGCGTTTGAAAGTTGGGATAACGCCTTCGTCGGCAAAGTATTTCATCATGGGGGTGATGAAGCCGTCCATGCCGTAGGCGATGATTTTTTTTGACATGAAAATTCCTTTGTTAGAGGTTGATTGGGATTTCTCTTTTACGAGGTGGATTGTTAAAGATAGTGCAAAAACTAAAAAAAGCACTCCACAAATATTGTCGGAGTGCTTCTTCAATTTTTTTATGCTATTCAACTTCTCAGCACCACTTACCTTACCCCAGAATTTTCCTTGGGCCTAATGCAATAAGCATCCAGTGCTGCTTCAGACAGACAAACGACAACAATGCTCTTGTGTTCATATAACAATGCTTCTGGAAGTCGTCGTATATGACTCCCATACCACCCGATTTTTCTTAATACCTGATTGCGACCAGTGCTGTTCTATTGATTGGATAAAGTCTGGTTGCACCAATTTAACCCTTTGTACAAGCCGATTGTCCTGATCAAGTCTAAGATAAAGACCCTCTGCTAACTGATCGCCTAATTTTGAAAATGATAGAAATTTTTTTAGATCTGAAAACGTGAAATGACCATGTGCAATGAATGGGACTTTACTTATTCCCATCTCCCGAAGAAACACATCGCGTTTGTCTCTTGGCAGGAAGTGACCAACTTGTTTGTCATAGATGTCGAAACCAAGAAACCAATCTGGTAATTGGTCATAAAAGATCGAATGCTGAGCATAGCACCATTCGCCAAATAGAATATAGTGGTCGGTCAAATGGTCAAAAAGAGTGTCCTCTTTCGGGGATAGCCACTCTAATAATTTTTTCCATTGTCCCAAACCGGGAAAGGGTAAGTACGCCCCTCGATTTTGAGCGCGGATATTTCCATTGGAGTCAAACGAGATACCGAGGTTCGCCCCGTCAACCTTTTCTTCCACGACAAGTTTATGTCCCAAGAACGCATCGCGTTCATGCTCCGACATGACCTTATCGTCCCGGATATCTACATCACCAAGGAGTGCCAGGTGTGGCGTGGTAGGGAATTTGAAGAAATTGTCTCTCACAGACCTTTCTCCTCGTATTTTGCTCTCATCTTTCTTCATGGGGCATGAGTTGAGGGCACAGGAACGTGATATTTATGCCGTGGGCCTCGAGACCTTCGCGATGATGCCACCAGTCCGTATCGGAAGCGTTGAGAATCGTCGGAGGCGCGTCACCATCTGTCACAGCCGCACGGGCAACTGCGACAAATTTACGATCACTTCGATCAAAATCGGCAAGTTCAGGGTCGTCTGGAAATTCCTGGTATTCACGATCAGGGTCTTTGTTAATAAAAATCCACACACAACGATTGCCTTGATTTTCCAAGAACCATTTGAAGAAGGCATCGCCTGCTCCTGGCTCACCAGACATGCTCAAGTATGTCTTATACTCTTTGAAAATATCTCCGTTACAGTCCATCACCAAGCAGCACTCTTTCCGAATGCGATTGAGTTCTCTAACACAGTTTAATGAGCAATCATCGTCCGCATGATCTGCTTGGCCGTTAGCCACGACGGCGACATTGGTGTCCATGACCACATTCATTTGTATCTCTCCGATCCTTGTGTGGCTCGTTGCATCCGCTTTTGTATTCCTGCCTCAGTTTGTGCGAGAACGTCTCCCATTTCATCGCCGAAAAAATTCTTTGGCCAGTTCTGGATGTTGCCAAACTCGTCTATTTTCAAACGCGCCAGCTTAGCCCCTGCTTTTGCCTCGACGTTTTCCCGCGCCCTTTCTTGCAAATCTTCCGATCTAGCTTTGCCAATTCCTGGCATTTCAAGAAGCGTCCTTAAGGGTGCTCTGACAAGGTCATTGGCCGACAAAATACCTTTGTCCTTAAGCAGGTTTCGTCTCTCTTCCGAGATTTTGGGTTCTACTTCATCCAATGGCACCAGGTTATTGATATCGGCGAAGTAGGCCGATACTTTGTCTTGAGACAACTCGTCTTCAGCAATTCGCCTTTGCAATCGCCGAAGAAAATGCTCGGAATGAGTTTCAATGATCAACTGGATATTTCTTTTTTTTATGACATCAATCATCACATCTGCCAACTCCGATTGTGCATAGGGATGAAGATGAATCTCCGGCTGATCTATTAGGACAATTGATCCCTCCGGTGCATAGTCACATTGTACGAGCACTGGAAGTACCTGTGAGATACCGAACCCGACATCTGGAAGTTCCACCCAGGTTGTTGATCCCTTAGTACGCACTTTGACTTCATAAGACCGCTCAGAAAATTCTTCAACTTTAAAATCCTCAATTAGCCCTATATCCCTGAGCTTGCTGGCGATGCGACGCTCAAACCTATTCTCATTCTTCTCATATATTTTGTCTTTGGCTCTAGCCGCTAGAATTGCCGTGACAGTATCCTCTCCTTCATATCCCACACTTTCTGGCGTTCCTCCGGTATGGAGATACGAACGCTCGGCTTTGGATCGAAGTGGTCCGAGATAGAAAAGAGTACTGAAAAGTTCTTCATGCTTATATTGGAAAATCTCCGCTGCTTGATATTGCCTCTTTAGACTACGAGAATAGCCAAAAAAATGATGAGGTACATTTGTTGGCGAATCCGATTCCAGCAGTATTATCTTGTGGTCAGAAGATTTGCGCTTATAAAATAACTTATAATACAACTGTGTGTCAGACCATCGCTCCATCCCAAATGAAAGCTGAGTTTGTCCATTCTTCATCAATTTATAATTGAACAGTTCAACCCAAGGTAGGTGAGTTATGGGGCTGCAACCAACTTTTGCCTGAAAAGCCAGATCATTGCCCGAACCCCACTCCTTATGGGACGGAATAGTGACTGTAGTATTATCGGATGACCATTGGTACTCAAAATCAATATCTTTTTTTATATCGCGCTGGAAGACCATTTCTTGGTACGATCCCAGTTGAACTGCCGAATTTTTGTCACGAAGATAAAATACGTCTCGACTACGCGATTCAACAGTCTGTTTCAGCATCATCAGGAACTGGCCAATGCTGGACTTACCGGAACTGTTAGCACCAAAGAAAAGAGTAATAGGGGCAAGGTCAATTTCGCCAGTATCCTCCCAAACCTTGAAGTTTTGAATTCGCAATTTCTTTAGCATATTTTTTCCTTCATTCTGTTTGTCGCTTGTAAGTCATTTATCTTCAAAACTTTTTGTCTAAAGATACATAATATCCAAATACAAATAGGATTTGAAAAAAAGTAGCATCCAACCCCTTAAAAAGCAAGTAGAATTAGAAACAGAATTGAACTGGTGCATCGTAGCAAAAGAGGCTATCCATATCAATCTTACTTACGATTTTCATTGCAGCATGATTCAAGCCGCCACGCCGCACGCAAAGCATGGCGTAAGCCCACGCACAACGTCAGTAATCTACAGAAGAACGCTTAGACTGGACTCCTGCTTTCGCAGGAGTGACGGCAACCCATATGCATACTACCTATGCCATGTAATACCAGGGAGTGAGACAGTTTCTAAATAGGTCGTCGCGTGAGGCTGAAGGTTTGAGCGGTCGGTCCCCCGTCGGGTTGGGTGGCTAAAAAGAGCGCGAGGGGGGCGACGTCTTCGGGTGCTTTGACGACTTCGCTGGGTGCGAAGGGTGGTGGACCGCCCACTCTCATGCGATCGCCGGTAAGACGTGTGGCTACCGGGCCGGGGATGAGTTCGTTGACTGTGATGTTGTGTTCCCAGACTTCTTCTGAGAGGGATTGGGTGAACATCCACATGCCGGCTTTGCCGACTTGATACGCAGAACCGCCCGCTCTGGGGCGATGGCCCATGCCCGATCCTACGTTGATGACTTTGCCACCGCCGGAGTCAATCATGAGGGGTAGCAGGGCGTGTGAGACGAGGTAGGCGCTGATGCAGTTTACCGTGACGTCTTTGATCCAGAGATCGGGATCGCTGTCGAGGATGCTGTTGCGCTCTATGCCGCCGCCCGCGTTGTTGACGAGGATGTCCAGGCGGCCAAATTCTCCGCGGACTTTTTCTGCCAATGCATCTACGCTCTGGCGGTTGGTGACATCGGTGGGTACGGACAGGACTTTGCGACCGAGGGCGCGAATTTCTTCGGCAACGGCATCGAGTTGTTCGTTGGTACGAGAGGCGATTACGAGGTCGGCTCCTTCTTTGGCAAAGGCGATGGCAATGGCGCGGCCAATACCCCGCCCACTGCCTGTGACGAGTGCGATTTTTCCAGTGAGTTGTGACATGAGGTCTCCTTAAAAGCTGTTTTACCAATCGACGACCGATCCGTCGTCGGGGTGAAGGGATCTTTGATTGGTCCAGTCGTGGCCAATTTTGTCTTCCATTTTGTCGTCGTCCAGTTCAATGCCAAGGCCGGGACCTTTGGGCAATTCGACGTAGCCGTCTTTGAATTGGAACGGTTCTTTGAGGTAGTCTTCGCCAAACATGGTGTGTTCTTGCGCGAGGAAGTTGGGGATGCTGGCGTCGAGTTGGATGCAGGCGGCTAATGAAATGGGACCGAGTGGACAGTGCGGAGCAACGGCTGCGTAATAGGATTCGGCCATGCCCGCGATTAAACGGGTCTCGAAGATGCCGCCAGCATGGGACAGGTCGGGTTGTATGATGGAACAGGCGCGTTTTTCGAGGAGGTCGCGGAAGCCCCATTTGGTGAAGATGCGTTCGCCTGTTGCGATGGGCAAGTGGGTTTTGCGCGCGAGTTCTGCCATGCCTTCTATGTCTTGACACTGGATGGGTTCTTCGACAAACATCGGCTGGTAGGGTTCCAGTGCTTTGATGAGGATGGCGGCGGTTTGCGGTGATATGGCGCCGTGAAAGTCGATGGCGATGTCAAAGTCCGGTCCGCCCGCTTCGCGCATGGCGGCAAATGTTTCGACTGCGTGATCGATAAAGGCCGGGCTTTCGACGATGCGCGCCGGGCGAATTTTGGCTGGTCCGGTCTTTATGGCGATAAATCCCTGTTTTTTGCGCTCTTTTACTGCGGCAGCGGCTTGTTCGGGTGTGCCGCCCCCTCCCGTGCCTTTGTACATTTTGATGCGGTCGCGCAAGGGTCCGCCGAGCATTTCATAGACGGGCATGTCTGCGGCTTTTCCGGCGAGGTCCCAAAGTGCTTGTTCGACACCGGATAGAGCGCTGGTGAGAATGGGGCCGCCGCGATAAAATGCATGGCGATACATGGCCTGCCAGTGATGGACCACGCGACGGGGGTCTTTGCCGATGAGATAGGGTTCGAGTTCTGCTACGGCCTGGGCGCATGTACGGGCGCGTCCTTCGAGGATGGGTTCGCCAAGGCCAACGAGGCCTTCGTCTGTGTGCATTTTGAGAAATAGCCAGCGCGGTTTGACGAGAAAGGTTTCGAGTTTGGTGATTTTCATGGTATCTCCTTTAAGGTGGTTCACACAAATATGCGATGAGAGTTTCTTGTTCTCGGTATTCCGGGATGATGATATCTGCACCGACTTCGATGAGGCGGTTTCGCTTCCAGGCATTGATGCCTTCGCGTTTGACTTCGTCTGATGCAACGCCGACTGCGGTGCCGCCTACAGCTTTTACGTTTTCGATTTCGACGTATCCATCGCCAAAACCGAGGAGTTCAGAGCCGTCTATGGCGTGGGTTTTGAGCATGTTTTGTATGACCATGGCTTTGGAAAAGTTTTCGTGCTGGTCCAGCGCGCCAAAGACGCGGTCTTCAAAGTAGGTCGTCAGGCCGAGTAATTCGACTTCGCGGCGGACAAAGACGAGGTCGGTGCCGCTGGCTAAATAAAGCATCAGGCCGCGGTTGGTCAGGTTGTCGAGCAGGGCGCGGGTATGGGGTAGCATGAGGTCGTTGGGATCAATTTCGCCCGTTTCAAGGCCGCGAATGCGATGGGCTATGTGGGCGTTGAGGAGGTCGTGAAAATGCTGTTTGTAGGTTAGGGGATCGTCTGGCGTGCCACCGCGTTTTTGGATTTCTCGACACAACTGAATCATCTGGTAGATGGTTTGTTTGCCGGTGAGGCGGTCAATGAATTCGGTGACCAGGACGCGATGTTCGGTTTCGGTTTCGCCGGTGTTGAGTTCGGAGAGTACTTCGACCATCATGGGGATCATGATTTCGCGCCAGCCCTGGCGAATGAGCGACAATGTGCCGTCAAAATCAAAGAGTACTGAGCGATAGTGCCCGCGGGGGATGTGTGTTGCTATGATTTCAATGCTGCCGATGTGTTGACTCATAAATTTATTCCTGTTAGACGGTGCGTCAATAAAGGGATTCGCGCTTTAAAAATCAAGGGAGTAATGAGAGGCGATTATTGACCAAATGTGTTTGAAAATTTTGGAATCTCATATATATTGTAATACTTGTCCAAATTGGATTTTTAGTGAAAAAGGCGCGATGAATGCAGAGCGATAACACGTCAGGTCACGTGGCATCGGTCGAAACGCAAAATGGAAATTTTCGGCTTGATGAGACAATAGTTGACGGGCAGTGGTATCATGTGCTTTCTATAAATGGGCATGCGATTGCGAGTAGCGGTTCCGATTTGGAGATCGCTCTTGCCGATCTCGCACTATCTGGCATTTCTCCAGATCAGAGATATGCCGATGTGTTGGTCGGTGGGCTTGGACTGGGTGTGACGCTGAGGCAGGTGCTGAAGCACAGGGCTGTGCAGTCCGTTTGTGTGGTAGAAATTGAGCCGAAAATTGTAGAATGGAATCGCACCTATTTGACTAATGCCGATTTGCTGAATGACGCACGGGTCGAGCTTATTGTGGGCGATTTTTGTTCTTATGTGCAGGGTACACCGCGCAATTATCACGGTATTGCAATGCACATTGATGTCGGGCCAGATCAGGTGGCGCGAGCAGAGAATCGCCAGGCTTATAGTTTGTCGATGTTGCGCGTGTTGCAAATGCGTCTTCGGGCGGGTGGAGCACTTGCGATTTGTGCGGGTGGGTCATCTTATGAACGGGCATTGCAGCGCGTTTTTGATGCGGTTTCTGTGCAGTCCGATCCTGAAGATCAGAGAAGTTCGCGTAGAATTTATCAGGTTATAGCGCAATAGTAAAACAATTCTCCTCCAAATGGGTGGATTATGAGAAAGGGGCTTGTAATGAGCAAGGATTCACTTACAGTAACTGATAATCGAAATGGAAATACGTATGATTTACTTATTACTTATGGGACGTATTCTGAGGACGGCGCTCATGTGCATACAGAAGAGTTGAAGCAGATCAAGGGTTCGGAAAATGACTTTGGCCTGTTGGGATACGACCCGTCGTATGTCAATACGGCGTCTTGCAGCAGTGCGGTTACGTATATCGATGGGGCAAAGGGGATTTTGCGCTATCGCGGATATCCCATTGAGCAGTTGGTGGCGTCTTCTTCTTATCTCGAAGTGGCTTATTTGCTGGTTTATGGCGAGTTGCCCAGCCGCGATCAATTGGATGGGTTTTCCGAGCAGGTAAATTCTCAAACGGTGATTTCAGACGATATTTTGTCTTTTATCGATGGTTTTCCCAGAGGGTCTCATACGATGGGGATGCTGGTGGGTGCGCTGGGGGCACTGTCTGTGTTTTACGACGATGAGGGAGATTTTGGAACCGAAGAGGCACAACTTCGTCATATTTGTCGTCTGGTTGGCAATGTTGTGACCATAGGTGCTGCGGTACATCGTAGCAGTGCGGGTCTGCCTTATGTGTCGTCAGATCCCGGGTTGGGGCTTTACGGCAATTTTTTGAATATGCTGTTTGGGACAGAGGGCGAGGCATATCGAGCTGATCCGGTGCTTGAGCGCGCGCTGGAAGTATTGCTCATTTTGCACGCCGACCACGGTCAGAATTTATCTACCAGTATTATGCGGGGCATTGCCAGTGGGGGCGCAGATCCGTATTCATCTATGGCCGGTGCAGCAGCAGCGCTTTACGGTCCGGCACACGGGGGCGCGAATGAAGCTGTGCTCAATATGCTCAATGAAATCGGTTCAGTGGATAAGGTGCCAGCTTATATTGAGCGGGTAGAAAACAAAGAAGTGGTTTTGCAGGGGTTTGGGCATCGGGTTTACAAGAATTACGATCCGAGGGCGGCGATTGTCAAAGAGACCGCATATAGTGTGTTTGAAGTGACGGGTAAGAATCCCCTGATTGATATTGCGCTGGAATTGGAGCGGATTGCCCTTCAGGAGGAGTATTTTATTTCGCGACAATTGTATCCCAATGTGGATTTTTATTCGGGTATTATTTATCAGGCGATTGGATTGCCCACGCGGATGATGACGGTGTTATTTGCTGTGGGACGGTCGTGTGGCTGGCTGGCGCAGTGGAAAGAGATGCTGGGAGATAGCGAACAGAAGATCGCCCGCCCGCGCCAGATTTATACCGGAGTAGATATACGCGATTACGTGGGGATGGATCGGCGGTGATTTCTCGTTGTAACAAGAATTGGAGGCAGGCGATGGCTTTTATCCATATTCCCAAAGGCTGGCAGTTGCCCGAAGGTCAGGTTACGCCCGAAGACATTTACATGAATCGTCGGCGCTTTATGCAGGCGATGGGTGTTGCGGGCGCGAGCGCGGTGATTGGTGCGGGTTGCGCGATGGCAGAAGATGATTTTGAGGTGGAAGTTCCTCCGTCACTGCCGGGTTTGTATCCGGCAAAGCGCAATGAAATTTACACGGTGGAGCGGGAATTGACGCGGGAGAAGGTTGCCGCGCGGTACAATAATTTTTACGAGTTTACCACGAATAAGGGCAAAGTTCACGAGTTGACGGATAAGTTTGAAGTGCGTCCCTGGGAGGTCGAGATTTCGGGTTATGTGGAGAAGCCCGGGACGTATGATCTGGATGATTTGCTCAAGCGGTTCGCGCTGGAAGAGCGCGTGTACCGGTTTCGGTGCGTGGAAGCATGGGCGATGACGGTGCCGTGGACGGGATTTCCGATGAAGGCGTTGATCGATTATGTGCAGCCCCAGTCGTCGGCAAAATACGTGCGGATGGTGACGTTCAATCGTCCGGATCAGGCACCGGGCATCAAGTCGCAGTCCTGGTATCCGTGGCCTTATTTTGAGGGGCTGACTATGGAAGAGGCGACGAATGAACTGACGATGCTCGCGACGGGTATTTACGGTCATGCGATGCCCAAACAGCACGGGGCGCCCATTCGGTTGGTTGCGCCGTGGAAATACGGGTATAAGAGTATTAAGTCTATTGTGAAGATCGAGTTCACCAAACGGCAACCGCCGACGTTCTGGAACAAGGTGGCTCCTTCAGAGTACGATTTTTGGTCTAATGTAAATCCCAATGTGCCACACCCGCGCTGGTCTCAGGCAACGGAGCGGTTGATCGGGACGATGGATCGCGTGCCTACCCGGATGTACAATGGGTATGGCGATTATGTGGCGCATCTGTACGGTTAGTGAAAATTAATGTCCGTTGTATGTCAAACCGCTCGGTGAGATGATTGCCGAGCGGTTTGGTGTTCACAGGTTCGGATAAGAGATGCAAACGGGCTTGTGTGTTGTTCAAATTCTGTTAGATTGGATACAAGATGAAAAAAATAGCATTTGTGTTGATCCTGGTGAGTGTACTAATCCCTATTCATATCCTGTCCGGAGAGGAATCTGTGAAGACTTTGGAGCCTGAATCGAATGACACTGCGGTGGGTCTGGGTATTGGGCAGGCGCCGCCTGCGTTTACACTGCCGGATTTGTTCACTGGGGAGATGATTTCTTCGGGTGATTTTCTCGGGAAGAAGACGGCGTTTTTTATGTGGGCGTCCTGGTGAGGGTGCCGCGCTCAGTTGCCTGGATGGCAAGCGTTTTATCAGGAGTACGGAGAACAGGTTGAGGTTGTTGTAATTGCCCAGGATGCACAGGGTGCCGAGGTTGCCAAACCCTGGGTTGAAAAGGCTGGCGGCACATATCGCGCATTGCTGGATCAGCACAACGCGATTGGGAAAGCGTATAATGTCAAATTCGTGCCGGTTGGGATTTTTGTGGATGAAGAGGGACAGCTTGTCCGCAGTGTTGGTAGCGTTAATATTGACAATGAGACTCTGCGCGGAGAACTGGTGGAGTGGATAACGACGGGGGATATCCCTGGAGCTTGGCGCGATGCAGATAAAGGGGAAAAACCCCGCGTGCTGACTGCGGATGAGCAGGAGGCCGATGCAATATTTCAGCGCGCTATTGCGTTGCTAAAACAGGGCAAGCGCGAAGATGCTATTGCAGAATTAAAGCGCGCGTATGTTCTGGATCCCAAGAATTGGTTGATTCGAAAGCAGTTGTGGGCGATAGAGAACCCCGGGATGTTTTACGATGGCAAGGTCGATTACCGCTGGCAAAAGGAACAGATGGCGAGAGAAGATGAGGAGTTAAAAAAATGAAGTATCGCGCTAAAAGATTGACGCAGCTCGTCAGTTGTGGTGGTTGAGCATCGAAACTCGATCCAGCGGTGCTGGATGTGATTTTGAAGAAGTTGCCGCCTGTAGTGCATCCCGATTTGATGGTGGGGATGAATACGGCTGATGATGCTGGCGTGTTTCGGATTTCTGAGGATGTGGCTCTTATTCAGACGGTGGATTTTTTTACGCCTATTGTCGATGATCCGCATGCGTATGGACAGATTGCCGCAGCCAATTCGCTGAGCGATGTGTACGCGATGGGAGGGCGTCCGATTACGGCGCTGAATATTTGCGGGTTTCCAAGTGATGATGTCGCGCCAGAGGTGATTGCCGAGGTTTTAAAAGGGGCACAGGAGAAGGTGGCGGAGTCCGGCGCGGTTCTGGTCGGTGGGCATTCTGTGGAGGATGTGGAACCCAAGTTCGGATTGTCTGTTACGGGGGTCGTGCATCCAGATGATGTGAAGACCAATGCAGGTGCGCAGGTGGGCGATCGTCTCATTTTGACCAAGCCGCTGGGTACGGGGTTGATGTCGGATGCCTATCAGAATGGCGAGATCGATGAAGGTGTTTTGCAGATTGCCGTGGATTCTATGGTGCAGTTGAATCGCATTGCAGCCGAGGAGATGGTTGCATATAAAGCGCATGGGTGTACGGATATTACCGGGTTTGGGTTGCTGGGGCATGGGTTGGAGATGGCGCAGGCGAGTGGCGTTGGGTTTTGCATTCGTGCTTCTGATGTGCCGCGTTTTGATCTGGCTTTGCAGATTGCAGAGGGGCGCGAGGGCGGTGGTTTGCGGCGCAATCGGGCGGCGCGAGGGCATGCGGTGAGGTTTGCCGATGATGTTGACGAGGCTTTGAGGCGTTTGTTTTTTGATCCGCAGACTTCTGGTGGTCTGCTGATTGCACTTGCGTCCGATGCGGCTGATGCTTTTCTTGGGGCGCTAATTGAGCGCGGTGTGATGGCGCGAGATATTGGCGAGGTGGTTGCAGAACATCCCGGTGAGATTGAGGTACGGGCGTGATTGGGAGTGGATGGGGAACTGGTGTCCCCCGCGGGCTTCAAACCCGTTGTCGCGTGCTAACCCCACGCTTGGTGGGTTCGATTCCCACACATTCCCGCCATTTTGATAGCGGAGAAACTTTCTGAGTTTCTCCGCTGTCTTTATGTGTGATTACAGTAAGTGGTTAGTTATCCATTGTAGGGGCGAGGCATGCCTCGCCCGTCATTGCGGCAGGCTTAAAGCCGCAATCCAGAGGTTTTGGTTTTTGATTTTCATCCTGTCCATCCTGATTCTGACTGTGGTTTTACAGGAGGTATTAATGATCAAACGATTTGCTATTTTTGTTTTGCTTTTGGTAGGACTGTCTTCCCCCGCTCGAGGCTGGTTGCTGGAAGGGCATCATATTTTGACTTTGTCCGCTGTGGCAGCTTTGCCCGATGAAGTTCCCGCGTTTTTCAAGCAGGGGGCAAAGACGGTGGCGCATTTGAGTATTGATCCGGATATGGGTAAGAACCGGGGGACGCCGCAGGTGCGAGGGGCAGAGTATCCCGAGCATTTTTTGGATCGCGAGATGCTCGATGTGGAGACGCTGCCCGCGAGTCGATATGCGTTTGTCAAGTTGTGTTATGAGCATGGGGTGTCGCCCGAGAAGATGGGTTTTGTGCCTTATGCGGTGAATGAGTGGACAGAGCGTTTGGCGGTGGCTTTTGCAGAGTTTCGCAAGTGGCCCGATAATCCGCATATTCAGAGTAAGTGCCTGATTTATGCGGGTTTTCTCGCGCATTATGCCGCGGATATGTGCCAGCCTTTGCATTTGACGATTCACTATGATGGGCGCGTGCAAGAGGGGGGCGAGAAGTTGCAGAGGGGTATTCACCTGAAGGTAGATGGTCTGGTGCAGTTTTTGAAGATGGAGCCAGGGGTTTTATCGCGCGATCAGGATGTGACGCCTTTTGATGATGTGATGTCTGAGATTATGCGGGAGTTTGAGGAGGGGTTTGCACTGGTTGATCGGGTTTATGAAATGGGACCGAATATTCCCAGATATGATGAGGAGAATTGGGTACCGAATGCCGAGGTGATCGCTTTTGCAGAGGATCGCGCCCGGGCTGCAACGCGGTTTACCGCGCGGCTTTATTTGACTGCCTGGCGATTGTCCGAGCGTTTGGAGATTGCAGATTATGTGAAGCGAGAGGTTTGGGACGGGGAGTAAAAAAAAAGGAGATTATCGATGCGTCGATTGGGTATGGTTTTATTGGTACTGTTTGTATTTGCGTCTTCGGCATGGGGCTGGTGGCCGCGAGGACATGGCATTTTGACAAGGGCGGCTGTTCAGGCTCTTCCGGCAGATGCGCCTGCTTTTCTCAGAGCTGGTGCAGGTATGGTGGCTCATGCGGCTGTTGATCCGGATGTTGCGAAGAATCGCGGTACGCTTCATCTGGAGAAGGCTGGTCATCCGGTTCATTATTTTAATATGGAATTGTTTGAGGCAGAGGATTTACCCGCGTCGCGGTACGAGTTTGGCAGGCTGTGTGCGGAGTTGGAGAAGAAGCCGGAGCAGGTGGGGTTGTTGCCGTACGCGACAGCGGAATATACCGAGCAACTCGCTCTGGCATTTGCGGAGTTTCGCAGGTGGCCCGAGAATCCATTTGTTCAAAATAAGTGTTTGATATACGCCGGGTATGTCGCGCATTTTGCCCAGGAGATTTGTCAGCCTCTGAATCTGACGATTCACTGGAATGGTCGCGTGGTAGATGGCAAGTCGTCCAGGACGCGTATTCACGAGAAGATTGATGGGTTGCTTCAGAATTTGGATTTGAGATCCGAAGATATTGCCGAGGGCTTGACATCTGCGCCTGTGGATAGTTTGATGGCGGGTATTGTGGCACAGATGCACGAGAGTTTCGGAGAGGTTGAGTCCGCGCTGTCTATGGAGCAGTATCTCGTTCCAAAGGATATAGATTGGAAGAATGAGCCTGCGGTGCGCGCGTTTGCAGAGAAGCATGCAAAGAGGGCGGCGGGTTTTACGGTTTCGCTTTATTTGACGGCGTGGAAGATGTCGGAGAAGATTAGATTGCCGGGTTGGATTGATCGCGGCGAGATGGATCAAGAACGGTAGTCTGCACCAAGGCGTTTATAGCCTCTCGGAATAGTAACAAAAAATAATTGACACTATTTTTCTATTCCTATATATTTTGGGCATTACCCCTTCAGACATTCAGTGCTGAAGCCCCCGGACTCGTTAGTGGGTCCGGGATTTTTTTTGTCGTTTTAGGAGGTGTGGATGATGCAATTCAGTAAACGCACTATATTTTTTATCGACGGATTAAACGTTTACCATGCCATAAAAAATTTACGTTTTAATGAATATAAATGGTTGGATTATTGGGAGCTTGCAAAAAAATTTATAGGCCAGAAGGATGAGCTAAAGGGGGTGTTGTATTTTACAGCTTATTCTGTGTGGGATAATGAGAAAACCAAGAGGCATAAACGTTTGGTTTTAGCTAATAGAGATCAGGGCGTAGATGTGATTTTTGGGAGATTCAGGCGGGTCACAAAAAGTTGTAGGCAATGCAAAAAGAAATACCGCACTTTTGAGGAAAAACGTACAGATGTAAATATAGCGATACACTTACTTACAAACGCATACCAAGACAATTATGACAAAGCTGTGTTGATTTCCGGTGATAGTGATATAATACCGGCAGTAGAAGCAGTAAAACAAGCATTCCCCGAGAAAGAAATTTCTTTGGTTATTCCTGTTGGCGGCAAAGCCCACGAGCTTGCTCAGGTTATTGGCTCATCAGTACGCATGAAAGAGGTCCACCTTAGAACAAGTCAACTGCCCAACACAGTTACACTAAAAAACGGAGTGGTATTGCAAAGACCAATAGAATGGCATTGAATTATTAACGCATTTGTCATTTTAGTCTATAATTCCCAACTTTTTTATACTGACGGGGGCCAAAACAAAGGAGATAGACATGAGGTATTTCTTCGTCGGCCTTTTTGCTTTTTGCTTATCGCTGACTTCGCAGATAGAGGCAGGTCATAATGCGGATGCAATAGTTTATTTTTATACAAGCAGGGATGGTCACACGGAGTCTATTTATGAAACACAAAAGAATGGAAAAGGAAGATTTGCACCTATGGCCTGTATTAAAAATTTTGTGCTTCCAATAAACAGTATAAGATTTGAATTTGACCCGTCTATTATGCAGTTGACTGACGCTAATATTTTTGGAAATCAGTATGGGTTTAATGAGAAATCACAGGGTGGGAAAAGTATGAAAGTTACTGGCAACGCAATTATGTCCAGCGACGGTATTATGTGTTTTTCCCCAGAGTTTGAGCGTCTAATGGATGTGACTGGAGTGCCCCATACTTTAAGTATAAAATCAGCAACCGTCACCTCCATAAATCCGCCATCTGAAGATATAATTAAATCATCAGCCGTGTTTTTGTATAATGGTGCGACCTTAGACGATATTCCAAACAGTCAAGACGACCAAACCTCAACAACCCCAACAAACGCCAACTATAACTATATTGATCCTATTCCTGGTGATCTGGATATGGACGGAGATGTTGACATTGCTGATTTTCTAATATTTACCGATAACTTTGGCAAAGTAGGGCCTATACCTACCCCCTTGTCGGAGCGACAATCGGTAAGAACTGTCACGGTTACTGTTCGGGATACGATTGAGAAGATTGTCACCATTACCGATCCCCAGATGTTTCCCAGACCTAACATTTCTCTGACGCCAGGTGGTTGGCATCTGCCAACATCACAAATGCAACAGATACTCGAAGACGTGCGTGATGTCTTTGCTGATCGTTTGGTGTATCCCATAGATTCTAATATCTCCGTAGAATACAATGAACAGGGACCGCTGGTAAAAGCCAACCGCGCAAGTGATGGGTCGTATATTGTATGGCTTGCGCCGTTTAGCCCCGGGCAAACTATTTATCAGTTCGCACACGAATACGGACATATCTTATCAGGCTATGTGATGAATCCCCCCCACATCAAACAATTATGGCTGGAAGAATCCTTAGCTGTGCTGGCTTCCCTGTTCGCACTGAAAACCCTATCTGTTGATCCGGGATACCAATCCAGTGGGTTGGACTTTTATTACCAGCTTACCGTACGCGATGTGTCTTTGCCTCAAAATCTGTCGCAATGGTATCAGGCCAACAAATCACAGCTCGAACAAAACGGCAGATTGTGGGATAAGAACACGATCGTCGCCCTGTCGCTCCTCGACATTTTTGAGCGTTACCCCGATGACGCCTGGAACGCTGTAAAGTATAAAGATCGAGGCACCATATATTACGACGCAGATTTTAACATCTACATGAATGAATGGCACAGAAGAACACCACCTCAATGGCAATTTGTTGTGCGTGAGATTATGAACCGTTTTGGAGTGGCGCAAGCATATAAACCAACTGTCGCATAGCAACAGGAACACATAGGGCATAAGGGTATAAAGTAATAGTCGCAAAATATAGCTGTATATATTTCTGAACAAAAGAGGGGCGTTATCCGTTCACAGGGGTAGTGCTTCCTTCTCTTTTATCCCGTCCGGCACTATTCTACATAATTCCCAAATTTTAGGATAAGTTTTCTCGATTTGGAACGTATCGTATGGTTGTAGGATGGGCGTTGTCAGTTTTTTTGTAGGGGTTTATGAGATGTTGAAACGTTTGTTTGGGCGGATGTCGCCTGAAAAAAATAGACCTGTTGAAAAAAAAAAAAGAATGTCTTGCGGTGAGTTGTCTCGCGTTTTGTGTTTTGAGGGCGTACCAAAAGCAAAAGAGAGCGTGAGAAAACAGGGGACGGGGAGTACATTGGGGGGGTGCGTTCGATGGAGTTATGGAGAAGGTAGTGATACTGAGAGAGGTTATGAGGGTATAGGGTTTTATGTAAAAAATCTTGAAATTCTAATCACTGATTGTCATGATAAAGATCGTTTTGATCATGACGCTGAGATAAGGTATGGGCTTTCGAATATGTCAGCGAGTTTGCATTTTGAGAATTGTCATTTTTTATGGGATAATATTTGGGAGACTGGCATAAAGTTTGTTCCCGGATTTTATGATCCCGGTATTGGAGAGTCATTGAGTTTTGTAAGGAATACAGCGGGGTGTGAGTTTTCTTTTCCTGATCACAGTAGCGTAGTTTTTGATCAAAATGATTTCACACATATTCTTGTGAAGAGAAATGGTGATAATGATAGCAAGAAAAGGAAAGGGGTATCTTTGACGTTTAAGGGGAATAAATTTAAGAAATTGGATTTAGATTTTTCCTTTCCGTGTGAGTATCCAATAAGTTGCCATTTTGTTGATGGTAATGAGATAGATGTTTTGACGTGGGATCAGGTGGTTAATCGTAGCAAATTTGATCATTATGGTAATGTTGTAAAATATGATGATGTTCAGGAGTATAATTCGTTCAGGATATTTTTTGGACGCAATGAAAAGATTGGACGGAGATTGTTGAGTACTCGTTATGTCAAAAGATATGGTGGGAGATTTCATGATATGAGAGATTTGTTCGTTAAGTTAAAAAATTTAGCACATGTAAGGGGAGATATAGGTCAAGAAAATACTATTGCTAGTTATATTTCTCTGGTTGAATATGCACAAGTGAAAAATGATAAATGGTATAAGAGTTGGCAGGGGTGGCAGGATTGGCTTTTGTTGGGATGGCGGGGCGTGTCATCGAAATTTTATACGTCTTGGCTTCGACCTATTATCTGGCTTGTTGGGGGGTATTTGGTTCTCAATGCTATTCCATTTTTATTTCTCTGGGGAGAGGGTTTATCTTTTGATTTTGATGGGTATTGGGAATTTTGTTTTTATAGTCCGATCAGGATTCTTTTTTATGCAGATGGCTTAAAGGCTGTTCTGGGAGAAGATAGATATGGGGAGGTTTTGTGGGGGATTGATCAGGGGTGGTTAAATTTTATAGGTGTTGTTCGGTTGGTTTGGATAGCCCTTTGTAGTTATGCTTTCAAGAATGCGATTAGAACGTACTGGCCAAGATAGGAGGGCTGGGATTTGAAAAAACAGGCTAAGACAAAGGATTTTATATGAAATATGATCGGGAGCGCGAGGTCGCTGTTGAGGCTGTGCGCGAGGCGGCTCGGCTTTGTGTCGATGTGCGAAAATCACTTGTGGGGACGATGGAGAAGGAGGATCGCAGTCCGGTGACGGTTGCGGATTTTGGCTCGCAGGCGCTTGTGTGCCGGCGATTAAAATCGGTTTTTCCCGAGGATCCGATTGTGGCGGAGGAAGATGCGTCGGTTCTTAGAGGTGCGGAGCAGAGTGCGATGCGGAAGACTGTGTGCGAATTTGTTCGAGCGTATGCACGAGCGGATGAAAATACAATTTGCGATTGGATTGATGCGGGTAATGGGGATGTTGCAGAGCGTTTTTGGACGCTCGATCCCATCGATGGGACAAAGGGCTTTTTGCGGGGGGATCAATATGCGGTGGTGCTGGCGCTCGTCGATTGCGGTGAGGTGAAGGTTGCCGCGCTGGCGTGTCCGGCTCTGCCGGTGGATATGGAGGAGATGGACGGCGATTGTGGGGTGTTATTTGTGGCGGTGCGAGGAGAGGGTACCCGGGCGATGCCTCTTGGGGGTGGCGATGTTGCCGATGTTCGGATTGATGGGCCTGCGTGGCGGTTTGCGGAGAGCGTGGAGTCGTCACACTGCGATTTCGATGCACAGCAAGCGGTGGCGCGTGCGGTTGGGATTGTTTCGCCGTCGCTCAGGATGGATAGTCAGGTGAAATACGGTGCGGTGGCTCGCGGCGATGCGGCGTTGTATTTGAGGCTGCCGTCGCCAGAATATCCCGATTATCGCGAGAATATCTGGGATCACGCTGCGGGTGCTTTAATTGTTGAGGAAGCCGGTGGAAAGGTGAGCGATATGTTTGGCAGGCCGCTGGATTTTGCTTCTGCTGATCAGATGGAAGACAATCGCGGGGTGGTGGTGAGTGCCCGTGAGATTCACGCGCGGGTGATTGACGCGCTTCGGGATATGTGATGGGTCAACGGGATTACGATGCTTTTGTTAAGCGCGTGGAAGCGGTGTCCGGTGTTGATGTGTATGAGTTGGGGGAGGTTGAAGGGTTGCCGGTTTTGCGCGTGTCTGCTGGTAAGGGCGACGCGCCTGTTGTTTATATCAATGGGGGGACGCACGGGGATGAACCGGCTGGGGTGGAGGCTGCACTGGCTTTTTTGGAGGGGGGATGGGATCGCTGGGCGGATGGGGTGCGTTTTGAGGTTATTCCGTGTTTGTGTCCGTGGAGCTATGTTCACAATGCGCGACTCAATGCACAGGAGGTGGATGTGAATTGGGCGTTTTTGCGCGATGATGTGCCCGAAATTGAGATTTTGAAGAGGTTTGTGGAAGGGCGGGTTTTTGCGGGGGTGATCGATTTGCACGAGGATTGGGAGAGTCCGGGATTTTATTTGTACGAGATGTTTGGAGACCGGGGATCTCTTGGGCGGGAGATGGTGACGCGGGTGGCAAAGGTTTGTCCGATTAACAAAGAGGCGGAGATTGAAGGCGAGATTGCGGTTGATGGGGTGATTCATCCCAATATGGAGGTATCGAGGCGGAAGTACGGGGAGGGCATACCGATCGCTTTGTATCAGCGAGGCCATACGGGGCATCTGGTGACGTCAGAAAGCCCGACGGCGCAGCCGATGGATGTGCGCGTTGCAGCGCATCTGGCAGCTATTGAGGTGATGGTGGAGGCGCAGGTTTAGGGAAGCTCAGATGGTGGAAATTAAAAAGCGTGGGATCGTGTCCCGCGCTTTTTTTAATGTGGGCGAAATCCGCGTACCATGAATCCATTTTCTTTTTTTTCTTCTATCGGACGCTTTGAAGATTCTGCGCGGTTTTTCGTGGTGGTGCCGCGTATGACGACGTAATCATCGGCTCTGCGGTAGCGGTGTATGAAGACGGGACGCGGTTTGTCCGAGTGGTTCTGTTTGGAGCCGTGAACGGTTTTGACGTGGAAGAAGATGGCGTCACCAGGTTGACCGGGTATTGGGAGGGCGCGTTCCCAGGGCCATTCGTCGTCTGCGAGTCCCAGGTGCGAGAAGGTGTCGATGTGGTCGAGTTGCCCCAGTTTGTGAGAGCCGGGGACGACGTGGAGGGCGCCGTTTTTGAGGTCGGTGGGTACGACGTAGGTGAGGATGCCAACGGGTCCTTCGTACCGGTGTTCAAAATACGCCGAGTCCTGGTGCAGGTTTTTGGGATGGCCTCCGACGGGTTCTTTGTAGAGGCATTGTCCATTGCCGTAGAGTTCTATGTTGGGTCCGAGGATGGCTTCGACGATGTCGAGGGTGGGCGGGTGAAATGCCGAGCGAAAGAAGGTGGCGCTGGTGTGGTAGTTGATGCCGAGGACCATGATTTGTCGGTCGCGTTCGTAATTTTCAGGCGCGGGTATGAAGAGGGTGTTGTTGGGCGTGCGCCATCCTTCGGGGATTGCTGTGGCTTGATCGAGGAGGGCGAGGGATTGCCTAACTGTGGCTTCGATATCGCGATGAAGCGCGTCGATGTATTCGCGGAGTAAACCCCGCACGACTATCGCGCCATGCGTTTTGAATGTTTCGGCTGCACGTTGAAGGTCGATGTCTTTGGACTGGAAGTCGAGATCGCTTAGAGAAATAGTTTGGGTCATGATATAAACTCGGTCTTAAGGTTGGCTCGGAGCATCCCGTAACGTTTCTAAAATTTCTTTGCAATACCCTTCGGCAATTTGACGTTCGAACTCTCGGAGAGACTCATCGCGGTTGTGGGCTAATGGGTTTCTAATTTTAGAGAGAAGTTGAGCGCGTTGATCCCAGTAATGTTTATCCTTGCCGAAAGTGTCTTTAAAACTATTCCACTCTGCAGAGATAATCGAGAACAGGTCTTGAGGATATGTGAAATCAATCAGATTTTGCGAAGCGCGGTTACCGTACAGGCGTTCGTCTTTCTGTTGTGCAATTCGACATTTCTCAAAAACGCCCGGTTCTCCAGTTTTTGAGTGTTTCCTCCGAAATCTGGGATGAGCTTTTTCAAGCTGTTCTACCCAACGCTCACCATATTTGTCTAACATGGTAGTTGTAATCCGCTGGCGTAATGTTTTCTCAGTATCCCGCCATATCGGCCATAGGTCGCCAACACCGATTTTGCGTTCAATCAATTGAAGAAAATCGTGGAAGTGTTCAGAAAAACCCATGTAAGTTCCATCATTGGTCTCTTGAATCAGTCCGTATCCAAGAAATTCATTGACTGTTTCCTGACGGACATCAATAACAGGACCAAAAAGAATTTGAAGTAGTCCATCCAAACTTCCATCTTCTTCTAAGAGATCGACAATATGATGGTAGTGTCCAAATAAGGCTTGGGCAATTTGGGAAACAGCCTTCTCGACATTGGGAGCCTGCCCTTTTTGGCACATTTCGATAATCTCGCAACCAAGCATATCCAGAAGATAGGGATATCCACCGCAATAGGACAGTACATCGCTTTTCAACTCCTCGGAGACTGCCACTCCCGCTGATGCAAGCCGACTAAAAAGTATCTGTAACTCTTCATCGTCAAACATCGCCAAATAATGCCTTCGAAAGGTCTCACTGAGAGTAGAAATATCACCCGCCTGCAATTCGATCGTTTTAATGCTCCGCCGAGAAGTTGTAATCAATGTAACACCAAGTTCCGGTTGATAAGAAAGTTCTCGCAATTTTTGGAAATCGGAAACATTGTCTTTGAAAAGATTCCGTGCATTGTCAAATTCATCTAAAATGAGAAGTAGGCGGTATCCAGTTTCCCTGACTTTTTTGAAGAAGCGTTGAATTTTGCGATACCTATCGCTCCACGAAAGCTGGTCTTCACACGCTCGATCTGCTGCGCGTTGAATCCCCATATTGATTCCATCCAGATCCTCAAGTTCTTCCAAATACTCATTGACCAAAGATTGAAAGAAGGCTTCCGATTGCTGGTAAGTGGAAAGATTAACCCATATTGGAATAAGATTTTTCTCTATCAGTTGTTCTTTGCGCTCAATGAGTGCCTGATAAACAAGGCTGCTTTTCCCACTACGCGGCTGACCAATGATTGCCAAATTCGCCGGTTCTCTCGGTTGGATAAGCCGACTCTCAATTACACTCAGGCTTTCTTGGCGTCCGATAAAACGGTCGCCGTGAACAATGCCGCCGTAATCTGCAAATGGATTTTCATGCATCATTGAGATTTATCCCTATCCATTGACGAGAAGCCACTCTTTAAAGAGACCGACTTTAATAGTGTAGTAATTTTCCTTTTCTCGGTCTATGACATCTCGTTCCACTAACTCATCGAGAAGAGAATCAATTGGCAACTTTGTCTCACAATCAATGTGGCTTCTATTACACGAACCCGTTTGGCTATGCACTGCAATAGCCTTCAAAATTTTTAAGACATCCGCATCTTTGCTCTCGTTGACTTCTCCCGAATTATACAAGTTCTCGAAATTGCTCCGTCCCAGAGCATTCCGGCCCCTCATAAGTTCGTTTTTCACATGTTCAACATAAGAATATGTGACGTAAATGGCCCGTTTCAGATTCATATGTTCAACCAGACGCTTGCAGAACATCTGAATATAAAATGGACTGCCTGCGGTGAGCTCGAGAATTCGTTCGATGGCACGCGGTTCACGATAACGGTTTTCGTCCATTGGTTTGATCAGAATGGGTTCGACAATTAATTTTTGTGCATCTTCTCTGTCGAGATAAGTAACTCGTTCCCTCTGGGCAATTCCGAACTCATTCTGAAAAGTCTCTATGAATCGCTCCATAACATCTTGTCCGACAAGTACTGCATTGAAATAGTTCGCCTGCATCAAAGCCTTCCAATTTTTCATGAACGATTGGGGGATATGCCCACCACAGATTTGTCCGTAGATGTAGGAAAATTCGTCAATAAAAAGTACCAATTGGACATCTTGCCAATCTGTCTGTGCGGATGAAAGGCGCTGATAGTTGTTGAATACCTCTTGAAATAAAATCATAGGTGTTGGATGTTCATAAAAATCTGTCGCACTTGGAAAGGAAATCTCCAGTGAGCTGGCACCGGCATCGATTTTATCTTCTATTGCCTCTTCAAATGAACTCAAAATTAGCTGATGAATTTGATACGAAAACGGTACATTAGAATGTTCATCTAAATATTGTCCGATATTTCCCAAATCCAGGACCACAAGGTTTCGAGTCTCAAGTTCTTTTTTTAAGTGGAGCATAATTGAGGATTTGCCTGCCCGCTTCTGTCCATAAATCACAACACATTTATTCTGGGATTGGGATTCTTGAAGGGAATTTGCGATATTTTCAATCATCCGGTCGCGTCCATAAAACATCTCTGAGTCGCTGACAGGTGGTCCCTCATTGTATGGATTGGCAATTTCCTCAAACTCATCTGCAGAATAAAGCCGTATTGTGAAGTTTTGGACAGCAGTTTCTTCTGTTGCCTCTGCCGATGTGTGATACCTCGCATAAGCCGACAACGAAAAAGTCTCTGATTGCAATGCTTGGTCGGTTAGTCGTAGTGGAACTGTGAAATTGTGTGGCCTTCCTCCTAACAAAGACTCTTCTAATTTTATCTCTGGCTGAGTAAGTGCGAACAAGTCACTATCTTCCTTGACGACGAGTTCAAGTCCTTCCGCTGGACTACACCCTAATTTATTTTCGACAACTATTTCTACCTCAATGTCTGCTTGATGGGCGGAGTAATCTTCGACAGGCATGCTCAAAGTGAGCTCGGGCTTTGAAGTCACATAGAGTTCTTCAAGATATTCGCTGACTTTTGTCTGTATGTTCTCGATAACCGGGTAAAGTATCTCGATAGATATTCGGGTTGGACTCTGTTCAATCTCTGCTAGCAGTTCACGACAATAATTATCAATCTGACGGCACAAACGTTCTCGTGCTTCAAACTGGTTTTGTTTGCACAATTCTACGGCTTGTTCTAACATTTCTCGCAGACGGCGAACGCGTTCTTGATCAAGGCTAAATCTGAGTCTGTCAACAATACCCTTGCACTGTTCAACAGCATCTTCTAACCAGGCAGTTGTCAATTGAAATTTAGACAATAAGCGTAAATCGGCGTTAATTGAGCGTATTTCTTCGGAGAGTCTATTTCTCAAATTGTCCCATAGGGAGATGAATTTCTGTCTCGAAAGATTAGACTTAGGAATATCAATACCTTTATCCATGAAGTAATGTAGTGCTTTTGCACGCAAATCCTGTTGATTATATAAACGTCCTAACAGACGGCTTGCAGCATATCTGCTACGGAAAACGAGATACGTAATATCATCAAATATCCTTTGGGCATCAGCAAGGGGAATAACCTCGCTCATTGTCTTATCAATAGAAGGGGTACGAGGCGGCATCGGGATGTCAGCACGTCCCAAGCGTGAATGCAGGAATCTTACAAGTGCATTGACTACATCCTGTTCATCTTTTCTACGACTTCGGTCCCCATCATAGACACTGAGTGCTTCAGCATACCAATCTCGCGCTGAGTCAAGGTTTCCGTTGCTGATTACAGCATCATCCCCTTTGGAAGCGAAATAACGGCAAAGAAATCTATAGAATCTATTGGGATCTTCATTTTCCAGAATTGAGATAATTTTGGCAGCAGATAGGTAATAACTGGCGCGAACAGATGGCCGGTATGTTCTCGCTGCTGTCGCTTGAGTTTCCAAGAAATCGATATCTGAACGCCTGAATCTCTCTGACTGAACGCGCTCTGGTGGTACGCCTGTAAAGTCACAACGATCTAAAAAAAACTGAGTAAATGAACTGAGTTGACCGCTTGAATAATCTGAAAGTTCCGTTTCGATCACAATCTCATCAAGTAGCTCTTTCTCACCAGTCTGTTTGGCTCGAAGAACGGCCTTGAGCAGTGCAGTGGCTCCTGTATCTGATGAGACGACTAAAATTTGATTGAGCAGTTCTTCTGCTTCATCGTAGTCTTCTAGCCTTGAAAGACAAAAGGCGATATTGCGTTTGACAGAGACATTATCCGGTTGGTTTTTAAGAAGCTCTCTGAATAGTTTCTCAGCTTTCACATATTCGTTTATGCTGAGATAAGAACTCGCAATCTGCCACCGAATTTGGTCCTTTTTGGCTGTCGTTATCGCCTTTTTGAATTGTTTTTCTAACAGAGTAATCGCTTTATGCACATCAAATTTTTTGTAAATATTCGTCAGCAGATTTTCTAATGATTGCTGGTTGCGAATCCGAGAACGATTCTGTTCAATAACTTTAACACCATCCTCAAAACGTCCGCGTTGCGATAGAAGCCATGCTAAATCATTTACAGCAGGTTCCAAATTGTCGTTTTCACTAATGGCTTGTTTAAAAAACTGCTCGGCTTTGTCCAAATCCTTCTCAACTACTTGTGCCCGCTTGGCGCGAGCGAAAGGATTTGATCCCTTTGGTACGGTGCTCTCCCGCGCGTATTCTCGCCATTTGTCGTAGTTTTCCCTTGCATTCGGGTAATTCTTATTGATAGAGAGAACCCGTCTAATATGCGAAATCGCTATGGCATAGTCTCCATTATCCGCTGCGCTTTCAGCGAGTTCATACCAATCGTGAATTGTTTTGTGTCGAGAAATTTGGGTTGCCTTCGGCCCCTTAGATCCTTGAGATAATTGAAAATCAACGGGGACTAACTCACCTGTAAAACGATTCAGTTTTTCACTTAGTACGGGATCTATAATTGCACTTATATGAAAGAAATACTCAGTTCCTTTTCTATCTCGGAGAAAACCATAGCCTTGATGAGACTTGTAGCTATAAATATGACCTTGAGGCGGTTGGTCTTCTACAGCTTGAAATACTTCCCGTGCATCCATCTGCCTTGATATTTCTTTGGCGACGCTCTGGTAATTTTTTGTTGGTTGCAGGTCTATAATGTTCAGAGTTTTTTGGAGAAAAGAAATTGAAATTTCACCAGCTATGACCTCCTGTAAAGCTTCTTTTGCTGTTGTTTCACGGTCTGCCATTTTGAGTAGGTAAACCCCTGTTTCTAACAGGAGCGAGGTTTCCTCTTGAGAAATTTTTCGATATTCGGTCTGGCATATCTGACTCAATTCCCTGTGGCTATTGAATTTGAGCAATAGACGCACATATAAATACCATGCGTCTATATCATCGGTGACTGGCAATCGCTGGAAAACCTGACCCAAACTGTAGCAAGCGAGTTCCTCGTTTTCCGTTTTTTTGGCAACGACAGCAAGATTATACCAATCGGTCCCATTTTGCGAAAAAATTGCGGTTTCTCTATAATACTTAAGAGCTTCTTCTTGATTCCCAGAAAGTGTATAGAAGTACGCGAGATGACGTTTTATGCTTGCCGAACTCCGATAACGATTCGCTAAATTTTGGAGTTCGGTGATAATCGGTTGAATGCGACCAAATGTTGCACTTAGCTCGTTGTTCTTTTTTGCATATTGGTATTTATCCCGAATTCGGTTCCAGACCTTAGTCGCTTCTTTTTTTTGGCTATCATTTAGGTCCTTTAAGTCCTCCTGAGGGAACTTAAAATCTGGTTCTTTAAGCTCAATTTTCGCGCTTTGACATTTGGCTTGAAAGCGCGTTTCAATTTCGACCATTTTTTTTTCGGTCTCAATTTCGGCACTCGATGGCACAGGAGAGCTCGGTTTTACAGATTGATCGGCTTTGGATTTTTCCTCAGCAGTTAATGTATCGGAATGGTTCTCATCCAATGGTTCACTGGGCTGAGACCCATCTTTTGATATATCTGGATCCGGCAAGGGCTGCAAATAGTTGACTCTTTCAATGGGAATCTCTGCTGGGTCTTGGTTTTCTTCGACTTCAATTTTGATATGGTCCTGTCCGATTTCTACGAACCTGCCAGAGACTGTATCACCACCCTTGAGAACAAACTTGGCACTACTGCCAATTGGAACTCGCTTCTGAATCCATATAGCATTCATTTTTTTTCTCCGATCATCTATTGCGATTATGGATGCTTTGGCTTTCATGATACCCAAAGCAACGCAAACTGTCACGCATATTCTGTGCTTTTAGACATGAAATCCGAAAGCCTGTGAGATCTTTTTTGCGGTTTCCGAGGCTGTTAATCTGGTGTTGTTAATTTTTACGTAATTTTGTGTATAAAAGAAATCGCCATTTGAATTGAGTTTGTAATTTTTGTCACTTTCAATCAGATTTTTTCTCGACGCTTCAATATCGCGTTTTGAAGGTTTCTGTTCTAACCTTAATGGAGATGCGTTTCGCTTGAGGCGTTCTTCTTGATCTGCTTCGAGTTCGACGAAATAGATTGCCCCTCCTTTTTCCCGAAAAATATCGCAGCACTGGTCTATGAAGTTCTTGTCCGATGGGTGGTCGAGTGCCCAGACATAGGTAAAGATCAGTCCCGGTAAATTACTGCTTGCGACTTCTTCAAAAATGCGTTGTCGAAATTCGTTTACCAATCGGTGAAATTCAGGCTGACCGAAATCAAAAAAATTAAGTGCGATTTCAATGGTCATGTGATTGTGAAAAACCTTTAAGCCAGTGAGTTTCGCCAATTCATACCCCACTGTCATTTTTCCGACAGCAGGTGGGCCGAATACTATTACAAGTTTCATGGGATTATTCACTGTCTCGATCAGTTGAATCTACACAAGTTCTGAGAGGGTTATGCGGCGGTTTTCTTGTATTGATCGTTCGGCTGCGAGACCGATTAGCGCGGCGTTGATGGCTGTGCGGGCGTCGGTTTGCCAGTTGCCATTGTGGATGTCGTTGAGGAATTGGGTTTGGATTGTGACGTCCGATGGTTCGGTTGCGGGCAGGTCGCGTTCGCCCGATTTTGTCGATAGGCACCAGCCATCGCCTCTGTTGATGAGTGTCCCGCCTGTCATGACAATACGGCGATATTCTTCGGCATTGGAAATTTCGATGCCCCCGGCCCAGTTCCATTGCCCAATGCCGCCGTTTTCAAAACCGACTGTGACGGAATTTGCAAAGCTGTCGTAGGTGCTGTCATTGCGCAGATTTTCATAGTGGGCAGCGGCTTCAACCCAGGTGGCGGGACCAAAACAATCGACGAGGGGATAGATGTTATAGACAAAAAAGAGGGCTGGTGGACCCGATATGGAAATATTAAAGAGGATTTCAGGGCGTTGACCTCGGCCCGGGGTGAGGCGAGTGAATAGTGCGGTTATGAGATTTCCCGTTTGGGCTGTTTGTCGTTTGAGTGCCCGGTGAGATGGCGAGAGTACTTCGTTGTGGCCTACGCGGAGGACGTGGGACGACTGGTCGATTCTGGAAAGCAATTGCCGCGCTTCATCGATATTGCGCGCCGCGGGATATTCGGTAAAAACGTGTTTGTGTGCATCGAGTGCGGCAAGGGCGATTTCACTGTGGGTGTCGTTGTAGGTGCATATTGCAACGGCGTCGATGTCGTCGCGTTTGAGCATTTCCCGATAGGTCGGCAGGTAATCTATACCGTGCTTGTTGGCGAGTGCTGGCCCGGTTTCCGGGTTTCGCGCTGCAATGGCAACGAGTTCAAAGCCGTCTGTTTGAGAGAAACTCTGGGCGTGGCGGCTCGCCATACCACCTGATCCGATGATGCCAATGCGAATGTCGTTCATTTTTTCTCCATCAAAAAAAGAGTCCGCGAGGTGCTTGCGGACTCTTTTCGCGCTGTGATGTTGACGCGCGTTAGTTCGGTGATATGTCGTCTGAGAAGAGTCCGCCGGTGAACTTGAGCATGACTTTGAAGGATGCCAGGCCCACGGGACGCCCATCGGGATCTACAATGGGTATGTGGCGGAAGCCGTGCAGAGACATCAGGTGCAGGAGATGACCGATGGGATCAGATGTTTTCAATGCGGTGGGGTCTTTGGTCATCAGGCTATCGACCGTTATTTTTGTCAGGTCTATATCGCGCCCGGCAACTTTTTCAAAGAGATCGCCCTGTGCGAATATGCCGCGCAACAAGCCCTGTTTGTCAACGACCAGTAAACACCCCAGATTTTTGCTGCGCATGGTCTCGACGGCATCGGCTACCGAGGTATCGGCGGATACGCATTCGGGGGCTGGCAGGTCGAGGGATGAGATCGGGTCGTAGAGCAGTTGCTGAAGCGCGGTGCGCGGTGCCATGGGGTCTTCTTGTTCGATATCGGGAATGATATTCGATGTGGGCAATTCTTCGTGGACTTCTTGCACGGTTTCGGCGTCTGGACCTTCGGGAACAATCCAGGTGTCTGTTGCGTGATACAGTGCGTTGAGATCGCCTACGCCGCGGTCTTCAACTGCCTGGCGGCCCTGTGCGATGATTTGCTCTTCGTAAATTGGGCGTTCTACACAGCGAAATACGCCGAGTGGCACCGGATAGTCCGGATGCGTGAGGCGGCTGAGTAAATACGCATGGGCTGGATTGTCCAGGGCTTCGTCGTGTGTGAGCAGGTCGCTTTCCGATACGCCATTGCCCAGGGTTACGACTTCGGGCGAGAGCTTGTTGACACGGATGCCTTTGTCGCGATCTTTGCCAAAAATAATGGGTTGACCGTGTTCCAGAATGACGGTCTGATCGTCTTTGACATCCGCCTCGGTAGCAAAAGACCAGGCACCGTCGTTGTAAATATTGCAGTTCTGATAAATTTCGACAAAGGACGTGCCGCGATGTTCGGTGGCGCGTTTGAGAATCTCGGCCATGTGCTTGGTGTTGCGGTCAACACTGCGGGCGACAAAGGTGGCTTCGGCTGCCAGGGCAACGGATATGGCATTGAAGTCCTGTTCCACAGAGCCCATGGGCGACGAATAGGTGCGCGTGCCCGGCGGCGATGTGGGTGAATATTGTCCTTTGGTGAGGCCGTAGATCGCATTGTTGAAGAGTATGATGTTGAGATTGACGTTGCGACGCAGCACATGCAACAGGTGATTGCCGCCTATGGATAGGCTGTCGCCATCGCCGGTGATTACCCACACATGCAGGTCGGGATTGGCTACTTTGAGGCCTGTCGCCACGGTTGCCGCACGACCGTGAATGGTGTGCAGACCGTACGTGTTCATGTAATAGGGGAAACGGCTGGAGCAACCAATGCCCGATATAAAGACCATTTCTTCTCGCGCAATGCCCATTTCGGGCAACACGCGCTGCATCTGTGCAAGGATGGCGTAATCGCCACAACCGGGGCACCAGCGCACTTCCTGGTCGGATACGAAGTCTTTTCGCGTCAGTGTTTCGATAGCGTCTGCCATGTTTGGATTCCTCTATAACGATGCGCTCTTTGGAGCACCCAGTATTTCGGCAATTTTGCCGGAAATTTCTGTAATTTTGAAGGGCAATCCCTGAACTTTATTGAAGGGAACGATGACCTGTGAGGGATATTTGGCCTGGAGGAGCAAAGACAATTGTCCCATGTTGAGTTCGGGTACGAGTATGGTTTTGTAACTCGATAGTATCGCGCCCAGATTTTTGGGGAATGGGTTGAGGTAGCGCAGGTGCGCCGCGGCTACCGAATAGCCCTGCTGTCGCATTCGGCGCACTCCCGAGCGGATTGCACCATAAGTACATCCCCAGCCCAGGACGAGCAAATCGCCCGATTTGGGACCCATAACGTGCTGGAGTGGAATGCGGTCGGCGATGCGCGCCAAACGTTCGGCGCGTATGTTCGCCATGTGCTGGTTGTCATCCGGGTCGTAGGATACATTGCCCGTGCCGTCTTCTTTGCCCAGTCCACCAAGCCTGTGTTCAAGGCCCGGCGTGCCCGGCAATACCCAGGGGCGAGATAGCGTTTTTGGATCTCGCAGATAGGGCAAGAAGCCCTCGGGATCGGTTCTGTGTTCGACTGAAATGGTCGGAATATCATCCGGATCGGGAATTTTCCACGGTTCAGCGCTGGTGTTGAGGTATCCATCGGAGAGGAAAATGACCGGACTCATGGTTTCTACGGCGATGCGGAACGCTTCGATGACCATGTCAAAACAGTCTGAAGGCGTGGCGGGTGAGACAATGGGGATGGGGCTGTCGCCATTGCGACCAAACATGCATTGGAGCAGATCAGATTGTTCTGTTTTGGTGGGCATGCCCGTGCTGGGACCGCCGCGCTGAAAGTTGCAGATAACGAGGGGCAATTCCATCATCAGAGCGAGGTTCATGGCTTCGCTTTTTAGTGCGATGCCGGGGCCACTGGTGCCCGTGGCGGCAAACGCGCCTCCAAAAGCAGCGCCAATGACCGCTCCCAGTGCGGAAATTTCATCTTCTGCTTGAAAGGTTCGCACGTCAAAATTTTTCAATGAGGCCAATTCTTCGAGTACTGCGCTGGCTGGCGTGATGGGATAGCTGCCGTAAAAGAGGGTTTTGCCCGCTTTGTGAGCCGCGGTGACCATGCCTATTGCCGTGGCTTGTGTACCCGTGACAGCGCGATAAGTGCCCGGTGCGACGACGGCTTTTTTGACCTGGTACTGAACCTGAAATTCTTCGACTGTTTCACCAAAGTTGTAGCCGGCTTTCAGGGTGCTGACGTTGCCGTCGATGATTTCGTCTTTGCCCTGAAATTTCTTTTCGAGCATGCGAATGGTGGGCTCTATCGGGCGGTCGAAGATCCAGTAGGACAGGCCCAGTGCGAAGAAGTTTTTCATCATGTCAATCTGGCGATTGGTCAGGCCCTCAACGTGTGCGACAGCTTCTTTGTGCAGTGTGGTGAGGGGGACTTTGACCACGCGGTAATTGGAGAGACCATTGCCTTCGAGGGGATCGCTGTCGTATCCGGCTTTGCGGAGGTTGTTGCGCGTAAAGTTGTCTGTATTGGCAATGATGATGCCGCCGTCTGGAAGGTCGTTGACATTGGCTTTGAGTGCTGCCGGGTTCATCGCCACGAGGACTTGTGGCTCGTCGCCGGGCGTGTATATGTCTTCGCTGGATATGTGGATTTGAAACCCGCTAACGCCGGGCAATGTGCCGGCGGGCGCGCGGATTTCAGCGGGAAAGTCCGGCAGGGTGCTGATGTCATTGCCGACTATTGCCGAGGTGTTGGCAAATTCTTTGCCTATGAGCTGACTGCCATCACCGGAATCACCTGCAAAGCGAATGGCAATGGATTCGATTTCGGACAGTTCGAAAAGTGTCGATTCGGCCGTTTCTTCGATGTCTATTTCGGCCATAAATCCTCCTGGAGTTTTTTAGGCACCATCCCGAGCACTGGCAAAGTGGTCGGGGGTTGGCGGTAAGTTGTAGATTTCTTCTGGGAAATGATCGCTCATGTATTTGATGATGGCATAGTGTGTCAGTGTGCCCAATACGCGCCCTTCTGCATCTACAACGGGCATGTATCGGTGCGGTTTATCGCTCATAAATCGGATGGCTTTGATCAGTGTGATATCCGATTTCAGGGTGAGCGGATCGGGGGTCATGATCGTTTCTATGGGCTCGTTGATTACTTCGGATTGGTTGATTACGCGGCGGGCAATATCGTGTGCTGTAAAGATGCCGATTAGTTTGCCCTGGTCCATGACCAGCGCGCATTTGCGCTGACTATTCTGCATTTTGGCGATGACCTGATCAACGGGATTGTCTTTTTGTACTTCGACGTAAAAGGAGAGATCAACGTGTTTTACTGTGTCGTTGTGGAGACTGTAATTCAGATCCATTGGGAAGGCTCTTTGGGGTGATTTTAGAGGGATTTGAAGGTATAATTTTAGAGCAATTTAATATAAGGTATTTACATGTGTGTGGCAAGTATTGTTCTAATAATATAGCATGAGAGGCAAATCCTATACATCTGTTCAAAAAGGTCGGTTCGGAAATTGTTTGATCTGCGATTTTTTGCCTCTATATTGCATGACAATATTTTTAGAAGTCGTTTTTGCCGTGGGGAAAATATGCTGCGATCTGGGGCTGGACATTCAAATGAAGCCGAGGGGATGGACGCTGTTGAGGCCGCTTTGTCAGAAGCTATGAAGGGGCTGGGCGATGTTGCGGTTGATGCTGCGTTTCTTTTTTTGACCTATCACCACATGGGCGATGCGGCTGCTATGGTGGATGTTGTTATCGATCGGGTGGAGACAGAGGCTGTGTTTGGATGTAGTGGCATGGGGGTTTTGACAGATGCCCGAGAAAATGATCGCGAGCCTGGGGTGGCGGTGCTGGTTTTGGGCGGAGATCATCTCGAGGTGACACCTTTTGTAGCAGAGGGTGCCGATGCCGGGGTTATGATTGGCGAGCGCGTGGCAGCCCAGGGAACAGAGGATGCGTTGCTGGTGCTTATGTGTGGGATTTATTCCAATCCGGCGATTTGCCTGGAACAGATTGCCGAGATGGCTGGCGATGTGCCCGTTGTGGGGGGCGTAGCATCGGGCAATCCGTGGGGATCAGCGTCGCCGCAGACATTGCAATGGTGTGGACGATGGATTGGTGAACACGGCGTGGTGGGGGCGTTGCTGTCCGGAGTAAAGGTGGCTACGGGGGTGGCACAAGGTTGCCAACCGTTTGGACAGGCTTATGCGATTACCAGAGCCGAGGGCAATGTGATTCAACAGATCGCATTTGTTCCGGCTGTGGATGCGCTGAAAGAGGCGCTCAATACGCTTTCGGCAGAGGAAAAGGCCGATTTGCGCTACAATATTTTTGTGGGTCTGGCGATGGATGAATACGCAATTGAACGGGGGCGAGGCGATTTTTTAATTCGCAGTTTGACGCATATCGACGAGCAGTCGGGCGCGATTGCAGTTAATGAACAGGTGTCTGTGGGACAGACCATTCAATTTAATAGGCGTACGCCCCATGCGGGGCATGAAGATATGGTGAAGGTGATGGAGGAGTTGCGGCAGTCTGTCGGGCGTCCGTCCAATACATGTGGTTTGTATTTTAACTGTATGGGACGCGGATTTGGGCTTTACGGTCAGCCCGATCACGATGTTCTGGTGATTCGAAAACACCTGGGTGCTTTTCCGATGGCTGGCTTTTTTGGCAATTCGGAACTGGCACCTGTGGCTGGGCGCAATTTTGTACATAGTTATACGGGCGCGCTGGCACTGATTTGGGAGGAGTAGGGAGGTACTGTTATCCGATTCGTCCCGCTTTGGAGCATCCCCCGCGCCACAGGTCGTACTGAGGGTCTGCGTACTGGTCAAAGAAGTTCTGAATCCGGTTGCGACATTCATTGATGACGTTTGCGTAGGAGCGATCTGCCAGGTTGTTGCGTTCTCCTGGGTCTGCCTGCATGTCGTATAGTTCATCCGGGCCATCTGGATGACGCCAGGTGTATTTCCAGCGGTCATTTCGCACCATGCGCGTGTTTTCAAATTCGTGGAATATCTCATTATCCCACGCCATTTCCTCTCCTATAAGTGCTGGGGCATAACTCACGCCCGGGAGATTGGGGGTGTCGGCAATTCGATCCCGCAATTCCAGATAGTCCAGTACGGATGGGAGAAAATCGTAGTTGCATGTTCGCCCTTCAAATATTCTGCCCGCCGGTATCCGCCCGGGCTGGCGGAATATCAGCGGGATGTGAATGGTTTCTTCATAAGTATGAAGGGGCCGGGAGTGGTCTCCCATGCCCCACATTCCGTGATGCCCGCCGCACCAGCCCTGATCTGCTGTGAAAATTATCAGGGTGTCTTCTTCCAGGCCGTATTCTTTTAAGGCGTTTGTTATTTCGCCTACCCCGTCATCTACTCCGCTCACGGCAGCGGCATATCCGCGAATGCTCACCGGGTTATTGATCATGTCCCGGTTGCTGCGTAGCCAGGGATGAACTGGTTCTCTGGGGAAGCTCGGTAATTCTCTGTCCGCGTAATATTCGGTATGCCGGTTGAGATGTGTTTCCAACATGCTTTTTCCCAGGCCGTAAGGACCGTTGTACGCTACGTAGAGAAAGAACGGCTGGTGGTGGTTTTGGTGCAAGAAGTCCAGGGCGTGTTCTGTTATGGCTTCGGTTGTGTATCGCGGTTCGGTGTAAACCCGGTTCTGCCAGATCCATTCGTCGTCGTAAAATGTGGTGGTGTGTCCCTTTGGTCGGGTGAACCAGTATGAAAATCCCTCCTGGGGCCGCAGGCTGTCTCCCAAATGCCATTTTCCGCTCAGTCCGCATACATGTCCTGCATCTGCCATTACGCGGGGGAGGTTTGCAAATTCCCGAATGGTGCAGTACGCGTCTGGTCCCATCTGTGCATCTGGTCTTTCTCCGCCGAGGTAACAGTGTACGCCGTGCTGCGAGGGGATCAGTCCGGTCATGAATGTGGCGCGGCTGGGCGAGCAGACCGAGTTGACGCAGTAGGCGTTTGAGAACCGGATCCCTTCATCTGCGAGTCTGTCGATGTTGGGGGTTTGTATATCCGGATTGCCATAACAGCCCAGGGTCCAGGCGCCCTGATTGTCGGTCATGATGAATACGACATTAGGCATTAAACAATCCTCTTATACGTCTTTTTCGTATCGATCATCTCCCACTTCGTCCTGCAAGCGATGGAGTTCGTCTTTTAGTTCTGCGACTATTTCTGCGTATTCTGGATGGTCGTAAACACTGTTCAGTTCATACGGGTCTTTGTCCAGGTCAAATAATTCCCACTCCGGTTCTCGGGCGTCGTCCGAGGCGCCTTCCTGCCCACATCCGTCGGCGTAGTAGTAGATGAGTTTGTGCCGATGCGTTCTGACTCCGTAATGCGCGTAGATATTGTGTCCGTTCAGGTGCATCCAGTACCGGTAATACATTGAGGTGCGCCAGTAGGCGGGTCGGTCGCCATTTAACAGGGGGCGCATGCTGTGTCCTTGAAAATGGCTGGGGATGTTTATTCCGGCATAGTCCAGAAATGTGGATGCGAAATCTACGTTGAGGATCATGTCGTCGCAGACACTTCCGGCTTTGATTTCTTTGGGGTACCGAATAAGGAATGGCATGCGGAGGGATTCTTCGTACATAAATCGCTTGTCGTACCAACCGTGGTCGCCGAGGTAGAAGCCCTGGTCCGATGTATAGACGACGATGGTGTTGTCGGTCAGTCCTTCTTCGTCCAGGTAGTCCAATACGCGACCGACATTGTCATCAACGGATGCCACACAGCGCAAGTAGTCTTTGATGTAGCGCTGGTATTTCCACCGCATGTCTTCTTCGGGGGTCAAGCCTTCGGGTACGGGTTGTTTCAGGTCGCGGGGGTTCAGGTCGCGGTTGACGCGCATTTCAGCCTGAGATGCGGCTGTGGCGCGGTTGCTGTAGTCGTCCCATAGTGTTTCTGGTTCCGGGATGTCGATGTCTTCGTACATGTCCGCGTGTTTGTCATCTGGCTCCCAGGGACGGTGAGGTGCTTTGTGGTGGTACATGAGCATGAATGGTTTGTTTTTGTCGCGGTCTTTTAGCCAGTCCAGTGCGAGGTCAGTTATGATGTCTGTGGTGTATCCTTCGTAGTAGGTTTCTTTGCCCATGTCGTACATCATGGGGTTGTGATACGCGCCCTGGCCGGGGAGTACGTTCCAGTAGTCAAATCCGGTGGGGTCATTGTGTCCGCCGTGCCCGAGGTGCCATTTGCCCACCATTGCAGTCTGGTATCCCGCTGCTTGTAACAGTTTGGGGAATGTGACCTGACGACCATCCAGATTCGTGCGCAATGTGGTTACGCCGTTGATGTGATTGTACGTTCCAGTCAAGATTACCGCCCGGCTCGGCGCGCAAATTGAGTTGGTGCAAAAGCAGTTGTTAAAGCGCATTCCGCCTTCGGCGATGCGGTCCAGATTGGGCGTTTCGTTAATCCGACTGTTATAACAACTCATGGCATGCGATGCATGGTCATCGGTCATGATAAATAGGATATTGGGTCTTTCACTCATGTGTGCTCCTTGGTGATGGGTTAAAAGCGTTGGGTATCAGTCCTCCCGCAAAGCAGCACTTGGGCTTTCGGAAGCAATCTTTAGCGCGTGTAAGAAACCGCCTATGAGCGGAAGCAGAATGCCCAATAAGATTGTCACCAATATAGTACTAATGCCGAATTGAAAACGGTAGGCAAATATTGAGAGCCACTCGTCCATAAAGAAATAGGAGAGTGGAAGCACGATGATGGCGGCTGTAAATCCAGGCAGTGCGTAGTTCAGCACTATGCCGCTGGCAATTTTTGAGGGCACGGCACCCATGACCCTTCGGATGGCTATTTCCTTTCTTCTGCGTGCTACAGATAGCGAGATCATGCCTAGGGCACCCATTGATGCGATGAGGACAGCACACAGGGCTGCGCCAGAGACGATTTTGCTCCAACTGATTTCTTTGGCATAAAACGTTCGTCTGTCATCTTCTACATAGGAAAATGTCAGTAATCCGCCAATTTTCAGATCTTTCCAGAGTTCCGTAAGATACGCACCAAATGCTTCGGTACTGTCCTCCCGGATGCGAATTAATATTTCTCCTGAGAAGGCTCGTTGCCAGGTTGCATCATTGGCAAGTGTGATGATGGCAGGTTGGGCTTTGTGGCGCAAGTCCTGGAAGTGAAAGTCTTTGACCACACCGACGATGCGGCCACTTACACCTCCTCCGAACACTCGTGACTTTGACCGATCATTCGCTGGCTCAATTACCTGTCCGATAGGATCTGAAGACGTCAAGTGCTTTAGAAAAGTTTCATTCACGATCACATCGCCCGGGATGGGATTGGGATACAATGGTTTTCCCTGTAAGAGTTGCAACCCAACGGTCTCGAGAAAGGGACCATCCACTTGATAATGGGTCACGCCATCAATGAGGTTGCCACTGCTGTCTTTCATCAGGATTGAGTTTGACCATCCCAGAGGCGGGTTCGTCCGCACGCAGGATGTCACGATCGAATGCTCAGATAAAGACGCTTGCAGGCGGTCAATCTCATTTTTGTTTAATTCGCCAATGTCGAGCTTCAGCAGGTTCGCCGGTTCAAACCCCGGATCAGCCTTGATGACGAAAAAAGTCTGTTCGAAGATAATGATCGTGCAAAACACAAATACCAGTGTTACGCCAGACTGGATGGCCATCAATACTTTTAAGAAAGGTCCAGATCTGACGGCTTTTGCTGTTTTGCTCAAAACGCTAACAGCAGAAACAGACGACATAAAGGCTGCCGGGTAAAGGGCTGTGACCAGACCTATTAGACAAGCCAGTGTTAGGAGAATGATTGTTGTCTGAACGGGGTCCGTCGAGGACATGAGGGGTGTTTTCAAAATACCTTCGAGGGGACTTGAGGCCAACTCTGCGACTGCCAGGCCTATGATGCAAGCCAAAATGCTGTATCCAAAGCATTCGACCAATAGCTGGTGCATGAGATGTCGGCGGTTTGCGCCAAAGACTTGTCGTAAGCTCAATTCTTTAGCTCGCGAGTTGAACCGCCCCACGTAGAGCAATACGTAATTTAGACACGCGACAGACAGCACGAGGATACTCATACCACCGAGGATATATCCATACAGGGGATTGGTGCTTCGACTCACGCCATACACCCGCTGTCGCCCCGGTCCAGGATAATGGTGCATATCTGTGAGGGGTTGGAGCCTGGCCTGAAAACCCTCTAAATCCCATAGGGAGTTGAAGGAGGATTGTTTCTGGATAAGCCCCGTGAGTTTTTCCTCTACTGCCTCCATATTTGTTTCGTCTGCCAACCGTATGTAATGTGTGGATATAAAGCGCCAGTCCCAATCTCCTTCTTCCCTGTCGAGAAAGGTTGCAGACATACTCAATGGCAAAAGTATCTCAAAATCCAGGCTCGAATTGTGGGGAGGGGTTTCCATAATGCCCCCTATTTCAATAGGGGCTACTACGGGTTCCCGGTCTTTAAAGAGACTGTGAGAAAATCTCAGCCATAAGACTTTGCCAATCAAACTGTCAATATCGTTGGTAAGTGTCTGGGCAAATCTATGTGTGATCACAACTTGCTCTGGACGCGAGAAGAATGTACCGCGAAGAAGGGGAAAGGAGAACATCTCCTCGAAATTTTTATCTACAAATAAAACCTTTTGCATTCCGATAGTGATTTCCATGGGTCGCAGAAACTCTTTATGAGTACCTACGGACCAATCCACCAGGTCACTCGTTACACGGGTTGTAAGCTCGATCTCCGGAAACTCGGCAGACATCATAGACGATAGTGCAACAGGAAAAGACATTGTCTCAGTCCAGGTGCCCGACTTAGGGGAACCTCTTATTTTTGTAAATTTTACATTCCCTGCAACGCGATATATCCTATGATAGTCTTGATGGAACCTATCAAAGCTCCAATCGTACAGGAGGTAAAGCACGCAAAGATAGCAGCACGCAATTCCTATCCCCAGGCCCAGCAGGTTAATGGCTGCATACGTTCTATATTTGATTACATTGCGAAACCATGTTCGGAAGTAATTGGCAATCATCGGTTATCCTCTGGAATAATTCATAGAGTAGAGTGAATGTGTGGGAAATATTCAGCAATTTCTGTGCCAAAACCTCTTTTTTATATTTTACAAGTAGTTATGCAAATTTGTGCCATGGACGCCGTTTAACAAGTGTCCGATTTTGATACAGTGGTGTCCGAAAATGAACACTTTATAAAAAAACAGACACATTGTTTTGAGTTCAATGTGCCTGTTGGATCGGAGGCGACTACTATCTCCTCGCGATGCGGTTGCTGTGAAGTTTAGTATATAGCGCGCGATTTTGATATTGACAAGTGCCCAAACGTTTAGTATGGTCTGCCAGGATATGGCAAACCCGACCAGGCAATGAGGAAATAATGACAAGCACCTATTCAGAACAGAAATCAACCGGATCGCATTACACGCCTCCTGCTCTGGCTACATTCGTTGCAAAAGAAATGCTGAAATTGTGGAAACCGCCAGAGAACACACGCAAAATCAATGTATTCGATCCCGCGCTCGGTGACGGTGAATTATTACTTGCTGTTCTGAAAAATTTACAAAAAATGGATGTGAAACTATCCGTAAGCGGATACGAAACCAATCAGTCCGAGATGCTTTCTGCAAAAAAAAGAATAAAGGACCAGTTTCCAAAAGTTGCCATTGGGTTTCACAATCGAGATTTCCTCGTGCAATCAGCGGACAGTTTCTCTCAGCCCGACCTCTTCCAAAGCCGACAATCAGAGCAATTCGATCTCGTAATCTCAAATCCCCCTTATGTGAGAACTCAGGTAATGGGAGCAAGAAAATCCCAGGACATAGCTCGTCGATTCGGATTGGCTGGCAGGGTGGATCTCTACTATGCTTTCATTGTTGCGATAGCCCAATATCTTCATCCAAAAGGTATTCTCGGAATAATCGTATCCAATCGATTTATGACGACCAAATCTGGAGAAACCGTAAGAGCCAGAATTAAAGAAATATATGATATCGAACATATTTGGGATCTTGGCGACACAAAACTTTTTGAGGCGGCTGTGCTTCCCGCGGTCCTGATGCTGAAACCAAAAACATTTGGAAAATCCAAAATTACTGCCAAATTCACTTCCATTTATTCTTCTGATCCCGTCAAAAAAGCGCGCAATTACGAGAGTCCAATCGAAGCTCTTCAACGCAGCGGATATGCCAAAACAAAATCTAACGGATACTTCAGAGTTTTGAAGGGAGAGTTGGATTCAGGGCGAAGACCAGAGGACATCTGGCGAATCACTACAAAGGAGAGTAGAGAATGGCTAAGCAGAGTCCACAGGAATACCGCTGCTACCTTCAGGGACCTTGGCAAAATCAGAGTAGGTGTTAAAACCACCGCTGATCGCGTATTCATAAGATCAGACTGGGATGACATGCCTTTGAATAAGCGACCGGAGTTGCTAAAAGATTTGACAACCCATCACATTGGAAATCCGTACAGACCAACCCCCCCCAAAAGTCAAATTCTCTATCCTCACACAATCTTTGAAGGAAAGCGTTGTGCCGTCAATTTAGCGAGTTACCCAAGATCGAAAGCCTATCTCGAAGAACACAGAAATCAGCTTGAAGGCAGAAAGTATGTCATTGAGGCAGGAAGAAAATGGTATGAAATATGGGTACCCCAGGATCCAAAAGCCTGGAAAAAAGCCAAAATCGTTTTTCGGGATATAGCTGAACAGCCAACATTTTGGCTGGATCTGGATGGCACCGTAATAAACGGAGATTGCTATTGGATTTCATGCTCTGAAAAAAATGACCTTACCTGGCTGGCTCTTGCTGTCGGCAATTCCTCTTTTATAGAGTGCTTTTACGACCGGAGTTTCAACAATAAATTATATGCCGGAAGAAGACGATTCATGACGCAATATGTCGAGCAGTTCCCTCTCCCAAGAATAGATTCGGCACCAGCAATCCAACTTATCAAAATGTCAAAACAGATTTTTTCAGATAAAAAAACAGAACTTATGCACACAGTTGACAAATTGGTTTGGAAAGCATTTGGTTTTCATTTGAGTTAATGTGCCCGTCCTGTCCAGTTTTGCGAGTTCTGCACCGGAAATCACCCTGACATTTCCTATCCGATTGTCCTCATCTACCCGCACAATGACGTATCTGCGCGATGCGTCCAGTTCCTCGTTCCAAATCTGTAAGTTGTTCGACTTCTGGATATATACATCAAAGTTCTGTCCGGGAAACCTCGGCTGTGTCCTCTTGAAAGATCCAGGTACTGGATAACCTATTGCTTTGCATACTTCAGTCTTAACGACTTTTGACCTGGTCCGCAACGCAAGGCCACTGAGAGAAATGCCGACGAGACTCTCTTTTAGTATTTCTTCGAGTTTTTTGCTGGCGATATATAAATCTGGTCTTTCTGTGGGAATACGATCGTAAATCGTGAGGCCACTTCTTCTAATGGCATTCTTATCGGGATAGACCATAGTCTTATTTCCTCTAATTCAATTGAGCAATGAGATCAGAAGGCACGGATGCGACGTGGATTTGGGGATGGCCCGAGCGGTCGGAGTTGAAGACCAGCCATTTGAGATCGGGCGAGAGATAGGGATGCCCGTGTGTGTTTTGCGCGGTGCTCATGGATGTGTGCGCTTCGCATACGACCGCGGTTTTGCCGGTTTGGATATTGCCTGCGATGAGTTTGCTGGCGCCCTGCCAGTCGTCGCAGAAGAAGTAGCGACCACACGGGGAGGTGCCGACGTGGTTGAAGCGATAGCCCGGCGTGCCAACGCGCTCTGGGGGTTTGTTTGCCGATACTTTGACGAGGTTGCCCTTGTCGGATGCGTACTCGCCTTCGGCACGGACGGATAGGAGGATTTCATTTGCGCCCGCGATCCAGGCTTCATGGCCCGTGATGCCCGGCGTATGAGGTGGTCCGACCTGAAGGCGCGTGACTTTGCCGTCGGGTATATCGACGAGGTATTCGGTGGCGCCTTCGTCGCCGACGAGTTTGACGCGGGTGCCATCGGGTTTGAATTCGCAACCCCGGTTGTGCTGAACCATGATTTGTTTGCCTTCTGTGGGTTCAAATTGCGTGTGTGGATTGCAGATGTCGGGGTCGGTGTTGATGATTTCTCGCGTTCCTTTTTGGAGATCGACGAGTTCAATGCCAAACATTTTGGGGTGATAGCTGATGGTGACGCCATAAGCGTAATAGCGTTCATTGGGCGATAGGGTGCCCAGTCCGCGCGTTTGAAGGTCTTCGGGAAATTCATGGATAACGCGCTGTGTGCCCGTGCGCAGGTCAACGCGCACGAGTTCCTGGCATTTGTTGGGGACAATGCGCCGATAAAAGAAGATGCCGCTGTGGGTCATACCTGGTCCGCCCAGACCGCGACCGATTATTTCGGTTTCCCAGGTGCCAAATTCGCAGGCGATATATTCGGTGGTGTTGGGCGCGGTGCCTGAATTTTTTTGTTCATAGACAAAGACGCGCGAGTCAGCAGAGCAGTAGGGCAGTTCGCAGTAGATATTGGATTTGTCGCGTGTGTCTGTGGTCACTTGTGTGAGTGTCACGCCATTGGACAATTCGCCGAGTTCGATGGACATTTTTTTTCCTTTTTACGCTGCATTTAAGAGCCACTGGTGTGCCAGATGCCAGTCTTCGATGTGGTTGAGTACGACGGCTGAGGATATGTCGCCACATCCCACGGTTGTGCGGATTTCTTCGCGTTTGGCGTCGTTGTGGATGCGATTGCACAAGTAGTCATTCCATTCGTCAACGGCTTGCGCGGGAATTTGACCACCGCATTGTTCGAGCACCCAGCCTTCAAATTCGAGATAGGACGGGAGGTTTTCGCGGATGTAGTTTAATGTGGCGTCGATGTCCAGATTTAATGCGTGCAACACGCGGGGGTCAAGGCCGCTCTCTGTCATGTCGGGATAGTCGGGGTGTAGCAGTCCTTTTGCTTTAAGGAGGATTTTGTACCAGGTGCGGGGCAACTGGCGCACGCCGAGGGGACCGAAGTCGATTGTGGCGACGAGGGGTACGATGTTTCCATTGAGTTTGGACAGGTCGCGCTTGTAAAATAACTGCAAATCCTGAAGGCTGTTGAGTACGGTTGCAGAGTCAATGCCCGCATCTCGCGGTAGGCCCGTGTCTGTGTACGTTTCTTCGATTTTTTCCGAGCGGTGTCGCCGTGCGCGGATAAACGCATTCCATCGGACGATGGCGTCTTGCTGTTCAAAGCCCCAGAAGTCGTCGCCTCTTTGTTCGAGAATCCACGCTTCAAATTCGAGGTACGAGGGCATGTTTTCGCGCAAGTAGGCCAATGTGGTTTCGATATCCAGATTTAATGCGCGCAGTACGCGGGGGTCCAGGCCATTATCCGTCATGTCGGGATATTCGTCGTCTAAAATACCGGCGTTGCGCGTGAGTGCTTTCCACCATGTTCGGGGCAATTGACACGCGCCGAGCGGGCCATAGGCGAGGCTGCTGATGAGGGGGACCATTGTGTGCTCCTTGTTAATTGGTTATTATCCGCAGATAAACGCAGATAGACACAGATGAAAAATGGACCTTACTGGCGGTGGGGTATCCTGTTCATCCTTTAATTCTGAAAATCCTGATCAAAATTTGGCACTTTGGCGACATAATTCCATGACGCGCATGAGTTCGCGCGATTCTTCTATGCGAATATAGGGGGTGGCGTTGTTGACGATTACGTCATGGATATTGGCGTAGAAGTCGCGCTGTTTATCCCGGGTGATAGGGATATCTTCTTCCCGCCAGGGCAGTCGGTCCCGATTGTCATAGCTGCGTTCGGGAGCCGCGCCTTCGACGACGTTGAGCGGAGGCGCTTCTGCGGGGTCGTAATATCGTACTTTGAATACGTTGTCTTCGCGGATGGCCGTGCCGTATTTCCCGCAAATATGCCAGAGGGGCATTGTATAGGCAGAGGCCTGATTGATTTGCACATCTAAGAGTTGTCCAGATTCTTTTTTTACCCAGGCTTTGACCACGTCGTCGGCGTCTCCGCGGGTGGCTATTGCCCAGCGTTTGCAATCGACTTCTGTGATTGCCGAGTCGTCGGAGAGATAGATGAGTTGGTCGAGGTAATGCGCACCGTAGTTGTTGAGCATGCCGCCGCCGTTTTTTCGCAAGCTCTGCCAGTCGTTTCGGCGCACATAGCGATATACGCCCCGGTGTATGGCGTAGATGGGCCCCAGTTTGCCGCTTTGAATAATTTCTCGCGCGGTTTGTGTTTCGGGTGTGAGACGATGGGGTTGATAGAGAAAGATGCGACGGTTGTTCTTTTGGGCCTGGGCGATCATGCGATCTGCCGAAGCGAGGGAGGTGGTCATGGGTTTTTCGAGGATGACGTGACAACCCTCGTTGAGTGCGCGAATGGTCATGTCTTCGTGCAATGTGGTCGGTGTGGCAATGACGACCACGTCGGGCAATGGGCCAGACCAGAGAGATTCAAAATCGGTATGGGTTTCACAACCCGCTGCTGCGCGTGCTTCTGATAAGCGTTCGGGCAGGGGATCGACAACAGCGGTGAGTTCAAATTGGTCGGATGAGAGGGCTTGCTGAAAGTGAAATCGCCAACCGATGCGCCCCAGTCCGACGATGGCGATTTTTGTGATTTGGTTCATTGACTTAGCTCCATTCTGTATCTATATTCTCCAAAATTTGACGCAGACGAGTGGAGTTAAAATAACCATGTGAATTATTAAATGTCCACTACATTTCCCGGTGGTTTTGATGGATAATAAAGATATTGCCGCGGCATTGGAAGAGATGACCACGCTGATGGAACTGAATGGCGAAAATGCGTTTCGCATTCGGTCTTATGTCAATGCAGCGCGACAGATTGAGCTGTTGCAAGAGGCTGCTTCGGATTTGAGCGCGCGCGGTGAATTGGAATCTGTGCGCGGTATTGGTGCGAAGATGGCGCAAAATATTGCAATCCTTATTGAAACGGGGCAGTTGCCAGGCGTGGGCGATTTGCGTTCCGCGCTGCCCGAAGGGTTGTTGGAGATGATTGAGGTGCCTGGTTTGGGCGCGAAACGGGTGCGGTCTATTTTCGAGCAATTGGGTATTGCCGATGTAGATGCGCTCGCAAAAGCATGCGAGGCGGGTGAGATCGAAAAATTGCGCGGGTTCGGGAAGAAGACCGCTGAGAGTATTTTGCGAGGGGTGTCTTATTTGCAGCAACACCGCGGGCGTTTTTTGAGCCGTACGGCGCGGGATGAGGCAGAGGCTTTGCGCGCTTATCTGTCGGATCAACCGGGGGTGATTCGTCTGGCAGTAGCGGGTAGTGTGCGGCGATGTATGGAGACGAGCAAGGATGTGGATATTGTTGTGAGTGCGAAAGACGGGGGCGCGCTTGCCGAGGCTTTTGTCGCGTATCCCGGTGTGACGGAGGTTACGGGGCGCGGTGAGACAAAGGTGAGTGTTGTGCTGGATTCGGGCATGCGCGCGGATTTGAGGATTGTGCCGGATGCTGTGTATCCCTATGCATTGCACCATTTTACGGGGAGTAAAGAACACAATACCGCGATGCGGCAGCGGGCAAAAGACCGGGGTATGAAGCTCAATGAATACGGTTTGTTCAAGGGGGATGAGAACGCGGTTTGTGTCGATGAGAAGGCGTTATTTGCCGCGTTGGGTTTGCATTATATTTCACCCGAGTTGCGCGAGGGAAGGGATGAGATTGAACGCGCAGAACGAGCACCACTGCCCGGGCTGGTCGCGCAATCCGATCTGCAGGGTACGCTTCATGTACATACGACGTATAGCGATGGGCGGCATAGCGTGGAGGATATGGCGCGGGCGGCAAAGGCGTTGGGTTATAAGTATATCGGTATTTGTGATCACAGCAAGGCCGCGGCTTATGCCAATGGGCTGAATGAAGATCGCGTGCGGTTGCAGTGGGATGAGATCGATCGGGTCAACGATGCGGTGGCGGGTATTCGGGTGTTGAAGGGTATTGAGGTGGATATTTTGAGCGATGGGCGGTTGGATTTTGACGATGAATTTTTGTCTGAGTTTGATCTGGTGGTTGCGTCTGTACATTCGAAGTTTTCAATGACTGAAAAAGAGGCTACAGATCGGTTGATTCGCGCGGTTCAAAATCCCCACGTCGATATTTTGGGGCATCCATCAGGCCGTTTGTTATTGTCCCGTGAGGGTTATCCGCTCAATATGAAGGCTGTGATTGATGCTGCGGCTGAGGCGCGTACGGCGATTGAGATCAATGCCAATCCCGCGCGTTTGGAATTGGATTGGCGATTTTTGTCTTATGCGCGGGAGAAGGGCGTGCAAATCCCGATTAATACAGATGCCCACAGTACTGAAGGATTAAAAGATATGTGCTTTGGGTTGGGGATTGCCAGAAAGGGTGGACTGACGGCTGATGGTGTGCTCAACGCACTTTCCGCAGAAGATTTTCTGGCTGCGCTTGGGGGATAGAACGTCTTATTTTTTTGTTTTGCAAGACTTGACATTATTTGTACGCTGGCATATAATTGCGGACAAATTTTCACAGGGGGTAGAAGCACCCCTCCCTGCGTATTGACAAATAAAATAAAAAAGGACGAATAGGCAATGGCAACGCATGAACCTTTGAGCGACGAACAGCTCGCGTTTTATAAAAAAATTCTGACTGAGCGCAAGCGCGAGTTGCTCAAGCAAGTACTCAATCAAGATGAAGATCTCGATGAAATTAGAGGCGATGTCGCAGCCGATCCGCTCGATGCGGCTGGCAATGCGTCGTCGCTGGAGTTGATGACGTCGCTGGGGAATCACGAGCGGCGCGAATTGGCCGAGATTGACAATGCCTTGCAAAAAATTGAAAATGGATCTTATGGGTTTTGCGAAGAATCCGGTGAACCCATTCATCCCTTGCGGCTCGAGGCGATGCCCACGGCGCGTTATACGGTGCAGGTTCAGGAACGGCTCGAGCGTACACCCCAACAGCGTAGTCGGCCCCGCCGCCGCGTTTTGAAGCGCGAAGATTTGCCCATTTCTACAGATGACGATGAGTAGTTTCGGATTTACCGGTGATTACCCTCTGGCCGTCGGGATATACCCCTGACGGCTTTCTCTTTAAGGAGGATTCATGTCCCAATCATTGTTCAGCGATGCCAGCCAACGGCTCGATGAAGCTCTTGCTTATGCTTCTATTTCCGAGGAGGCCATTGAGCGGCTCAAATTGCCCAGGTCGAGTTTGAAAGTTTCTATCCCGGTGCGGATGGATAACGGCGAGTTGCGTATTTTTTCAGGGTACCGGGTGCGCTACGACGATACGCGAGGTCCCACCAAGGGGGGTATTCGCTTTCATCCAGATGTGTCTATTGACGAGGTGCAGTCTCTGGCTTTTTGGATGACTTTCAAATGTGCGGTAGCCAATTTGCCATTTGGCGGGGGGAAAGGTGGCATAACGGTTGATCCCAAGTCGCTGTCTCCTTTTGAACTGGAGCGGCTCAGTCGGGGTTATATCGACGCGGTGGCCGATTTTATCGGTCCGGATGTCGATATTCCGGCGCCAGATGTTTATACCAATGAGATGATTATGGGCTGGATGGTGGATCAGTACCGTATTATTAAGCGGCAGATTGCACCGGCGGTCATTACTGGTAAGCCTTTGACTATGGGGGGGAGCCTGGGGAGGGACAAGGCGACTGCTATGGGCGCCTTTTTTACGATGGAGGCGACTTTGCCCAGGCTTGGGTTGAGTGGCTCGCCCGCTACGACGACTGTGGCTGTGCAGGGTTTTGGCAATGCCGGGGCTATTATTGCGGAGTTGCTTTTTGATGCTGGTTATAAGGTTGTGGCGGTGAGTGATTCTAAGGGCGGGATATATCGGCGAGAGGGTCTCGATATTCCCAGTGTGCGTCAGTTCAAGGATTCGACCCGCGCGCTTAAAGCCGTTTATTGCGAGGGCAGTGTGTGCAATGTGGTCGATCACGAGACGATTACCAATGAGGAATTGCTCGCGCTCGATGTCGATATTCTGGCGCCAGCGGCGCTGGAGAATCAGATTACAGCGTCCAATGCCCGAGATATTAAGGCGAGGGCGGTGTACGAACTGGCAAATGGTCCGACGACTCCAGAGGCGGACGAGATTTTGCGCGGGCGAGATGTGGTGGTGTTTCCCGATATTCTGGTTAATGCCGGTGGTGTGACCGTGAGTTATTTTGAATGGGTGCAGAACCGCCAGGGGCTGTACTGGACGCTGGATGAGGTCAATCAGCGGCTGAAACAGAAGATGGTCGAGGAGACGGAGCACGTTTGGGATATTGCCCAGACACAGGGTATTTCCCAACGCACTGCGGCTTATGTGCATGCTTTGAATAGAATCGGCGATGCGGTACAAGCTAAGGGTACCAAGAGCTATTTCACGGGGGGGAGTGATTAGAATAGCTGAATATAAGAAAAAAAAGGAGATACCAGGCGGTGTCTCCTTTTTCTTTTTATTGCGATGGTGGATCAGTTACGGATTTCTTGAAGGATATGGCGGCAACCGTAGAGGTAGATGCCGGTATCTACGGAGAGCGAGATGTAGCCCACGCCCGCGTCGATCCAGCGGTTGGCGGCTTCGGGAGAGTCGGCAAATGTGCCGACGGTGAGTCCGGCGTCGTTGATTAAGTTTGCGGCTTCGCGCATTCGGTCAACCACGCGCGGGTCGTTGACCTGACCGGGTATGCCGAGAGATTGCGACAGGTCATAAGGTCCCAGGAAGATGACGTCGAGGCCCGGAACAGAGATGATTTCTTCGAGGTTTTCAAGACCTTCCACGCCTTCGATGTGAATGAGTATCATCGATGAGGCATTGAGGCGTTCAAAGATGGCGCCACCATCGGCAAAGTAGCGGGCTGCCCGGGTATAGGGCGAGACGCCCCGCATGCCCAGCGGTGAATATTTGGCTGCGCGCACGACGGCTTCGGCATCGGATTTGTTGCAGATTTGCGGTACCTGTACGCCGCCAGCACCTATGTCGAGGGCGCGCAGGATTTGTGCGGGGTCATTTTCTCGTACTCTGACAATGGGCGTGATATCGACTCCGTGAGCAACGCGACAGAGGTCTTCGCAGGTGGGTATGTCGAGCGGTCCGTGTTCGGTGTCGAGGATGACAAAGTCAAATCCGCTATATGCCGCGATTTCAATGAGCGCGCCAGAGCTGAGGTTGACGAAAGGCCCGATGGCAACGTCGCCATTGGAGAGTTTGTTTTTGAGCAGGTTGTCGGCCATTTTGGAACTCCTGATAAAATAAAGAATTTGAACGGTAAAACCTATACACCTGTAAAAGATCTATCATTTGTTTTTTCGCACCAGTCGCGCAGGCGGCGGCGGTGGTCGTCGAGTTCATTTTTGAAGCGTGTGTTGACGGCGAGGTTGACCATTTCGCCGGGGTCGTTCTGGAGGTCGATGAGTTGTTCGCGGTGGCGTCCCATGGGAAAGGCGCTGTATTTGTAGCGGTCGGTGAGTACGGCGCGCGAAGCACCGCTGCCGCCTGGGCCAGAACCGAGGTCGATGATGGTTTCAACGACGAGGTCGTCGCGCCATTCGCCGGATGTGTTGCCTTCTGCGAGAGATCGCAGGCTCAAGCCGTCGAGGCCGTTGGGAATGCTCGCACCGCCTGCGTCGCACAATGTGGGTAACAGGTCGAGGCCGAGGGAGACGAGATGGGTGTTGTTGACTCCGCCGGGTTGCGTAACGCCTTTGTGGCTGATGATGAATGGGATATTGATGACTTCTTCGTAGAGGCTGGTTTTTTGGTTCCAATTGTGTGCGCCATGCCCGTCGCCGTGATCTGAGGTGAAAACGATATACGTATCTTCTTCCAGGTCGAGGTCGCGCAAGCCGTTGAGGAGGACGCCGATTTCGGCATCGACTTTTTCGCACAGGCGGTAATAGAGGAAGCGGAGACGTCGCCAGTCGTCTTCGGTGTATTCGATGGTGGGATAGACACGGCGGTTGGCCTGTCGCAGCATTTGCAGGATGTCGGGTGAATAGGGTGGGATGGCGAAGTTCGCGGGCAGATTCGGACATTCTTCTACAGTTGCGGGTTCTGGCACAGGACCTTGTGGGAGCGGCTGACTGCGGGCGACCTGACAGATGTCGTGGGGGTTGAGGAATGACGCGATGAGGAAGAAGGGGTTGTCGCGGTCGCGTTTCATAAATTCGATGGCGCGAAGGGGCACTTCGTCGTCGCGGTTGCCGCAGATGACTTCGAGACCGCTTTCTTCGGGTGTGGTTCCCGGGACGTGCCATTTGCCGGAGAGGGCGCAGTCATAACCCGCGTTTTTGAGAAAGTTGCCGAGGGTTTGGCCTTTGTATTCAGATTTGATTGGGGTGCCGTTGCTCGTTGCGCCGTTTTGATGGGGGTAGAGGCCCGTCATATAGCTGGCGCGCTGGGGACCGCACAGGGGATGCGTGCAATAGGCGCGGGTGAATCGCACACCGGTTTCGGCGAGGCTGTCCATATTGGGGGTGTGAACATCGGGGTTGCCCGCACAGGACATAGCTCCGGCGTATTGCTGGTCGGTGATGATGAAGAGGATATTGGGACGATCTGGCATGAGAGCTCCTTTTTTTAGCGAGCCGTGGCTCGACGGTTGAAAGAAATCCGGCTTCTTTTATGAGTGCATGGTGCCAAAGACGCCGACAAAGATGAGAAAATCGGCAAAGTTAATCATACCATCGTCGTTCAGGTCCATGCGAGCATCGTAATTGGCATCTGATGACGATAGTCCAAAAACGCTGGTAAAGGCGAGAAAATCGGCAAAGTCAACGTCGAGGTCGCCATCGAAATCGCCCAGAAGGGTAATGTCGGCAATAGTGATCACGGCGTCGGACACATCCAATGCGCTCTGTGGCCCACTGAGACCGGCCATTGAAGCGGTTTTGACAATGAGCGTTGTCTCTGCTTCAAGGGTATTGGTCACTTGCAAGTCAATGTGACCGATATAACCATTTTCAGGCACAGCAGGGGTGGAGATGAGCAGTGCAGATAGGATAGGGCGATCCGGTGTTTGGCGCAGGGTTGCGTTTGTAAAACTCGTGCCCGATATGCTGCCGATGTAGTCGGAAAATGTCTTACCAGGCAGGTCGAGTTCTATTTCGTAACCATAAGTTTGTTTCCCTGCAGCCATAGGAACAAAAAGTTGAAATTGTATTGTATCGCCAGCTATTTGTTCGGGAATGATCAGCTTGTTGTTCTGTATAGCGGGCGTTTCAATTTGTGTGTCAAGGTGGAGTTGCAGACCTTCAAATTCGCCGATTACAGGCTTGTTAAACGATATGACATTTGTCGTTTTGATTTCGTCGATCAATGCTACGCTTTGAGCAAGTGTAACCATCTTAATGCCAAGCGTAAATTGCTTATCCGTTACATCCACTTCAGTGGTAAACTCAGCGCGTGCCAGAAAGCCAGATTCCGGTAAGGTGACAGGGGTAGCAGATGCGAAGTTTGTGCCAGTCGAGTCTGGTTCTGGAACAACAAAGGCAAACGCACTGTTCTCGGCTTTGTCAAAAGTCAAAATAGCAGGATCAAAATTGAATGTGATTACCACACCGGCGAGAGGTGTGGTCATACCTTTTGCGAAGATTTCAACGGCAATTTTTGTGCCCTGCCCAGAGACTGTGCCTGAAGTAACGCCTTCATCTGTTTGATTGCCTGGCCCTCCATCGGGAATAAGATCAAGCGATAGTGTCGCATTTGCATTGGGACCGGCAGAGGCTTGACTCACAAAGGCCAGTAATGCAAGGGCGGTACTAAACAGGAATCCTTTTTTTAAAAACATTGCAATACTCCTTCCTGACTACAGCCGCGGATCCACGGGTTCTGTTTCGAGCGCGAGAACGCCGAAGACGCATTCGTGGATGCGGCGCAGGGGATCGTTTTGAACGAAGCGGCTGAGGGCTTCGAGACCCAGGGCAAATTCGCGCAGGGCGAGGGATTGCTTGGTTTTGACATTGCGCCAGCGCAATTTTTTGAGATTTTCGGGGGTGGTGTATTCGGGACCGTAGATGATGCGGAGGTATTCGCGGCCTCGGCATTTGATGGCGGGCTGAATCAGCCTGCCTTTTTTGTTCCGCGCGATGAAATCTATGGGTTTGACGACCATGCCTTCGCTACCCTCTGCTGTTTTTTCTTTCCACCAGGCAGTGGTGTTGGCACAACTTTGCGCGTCGTTGAGATCGACGATGCGGTATGATGTGGTATGGAAGAGTTCTGGATCGGCCGTGCACAGTTTTGAGAGGGTTTCCATGTGATAGGTGTGTGGCTGAGTGTGATAAACGCTTCCTTCTGTGGCGAGGATGTGAAAGGGCGCGAGTTTGAGGTCTGTGAGATTGTGAACGGGCCAGCAGTAGGCGCGGTACGCGTGGATGTAGCGGTTGATGCGCTGTGCGCGATCTTTGTATTTGGCGAGCCAATCGCCAATGTCGATGTTGTCGTTGGCGTTGAGGGCCGCGAGGGTGGCGTTGAGAGACGTGCGGGCAGAGGCTCCGACAGCTGCGTATTGTTCCTGCAATAGTTGTTGTGCGCGGGCAGACCAGGGCATGAGTTCACAGTCGAGGGCTATCCAGGTGGTGTTGAGGCTATTCCAGAGGTCGGCTTTGGAAACGGCGTTTTGGAGGCGGGTGAGGAATGCGGTTTCGAGGCGTGTGTCGTCAAAGAAGGAACGGCCCGTTCGGGTATAACACGCGCCGGGTGCCGGTTCGGATAGGCCAAAACGCGTGCGGGCAATATCGTTATTTTTGCACAGGATGACAATGGCGCGGGATCCCATGTGTTTTTCTTCGGCTATGACCCTGGTGATGTCGTTTTCCCGGTAGTAGGCATAGGCTTCGTCGGGGTGTTCGAGGATGTTGGGACGCGAACTGGGTTTTGATGGGGACATGGTCGGTGGCAGGTAGATCAGCCATTTGGGATCGATGGCGTAGCGGCTCATTATTTCGAGTGCGGCAATGGCGTGTTCTTCGCGGATGGTGATGCGCGGGATGAGAAAGGTATCTACAGCGCGTTTGCCGATGACGTCGTCGATGTCGAGCATGTCGTCGTGCGTTTGCTGTGCGGAGCGCGTGGTCTGAGAGGCAAGAGGACGCGAGGGTTTGCTATATGTTTTGAGCGCGGGTACAGAGACGCATTCTTTTTCGGGATAGCGCAGGGCTGTGAGTGCGCCGCCATAGACGCAGCCCGTGTCGATGTTGATGGTGTTGTTGAGCCATTCGAGATCGGATACGGGTGTGTGTCCATAGACGACGGTGGCAGTGCCGCGGTATCGCGCTGCCCAGTTGAGGCGGACGGGCAGGCCATATTCGTCGGTTTCGCCCGTGGTTTCGCCGTATAGTGCGAAGGCGCGCACGGTGCCCGAAGTGCGTCCGGCCAGTTCTTCTTTCATTCCCGCGTGCGCAACGATGAGGTTGCCGTTGTCGAGTATGTAGTGGCTGACGAGGCTGTCGAGGAATTTTGCATAGCGTTTGCGGTCTTCAATGGGATATGATTCGAGTTGTTCGAGGGTTTCGGAAAGGCCATAGGTGGGTCTGACTTTTTTGCCTTGTAGCGCGCGAACGAGGCGGGTGTCGTGATTGCCGGGGATGCAGAGGGCGGTACCGGAATCGACCATTTGCATGACGAGGTCGAGCACCTGGGGTGTTTTGGGGCCGCGATCTACGAGGTCGCCGAGAAAGATGGCTTTGCGCCCTGGGGGTGGTGTTATGTGGTTGGGCTGAATGTCGTAGCCGAGTTTGTCGAGTAGCGCGAGTAGTTCGTCATGACAGCCATGGACATCGCCGATGATGTCGAAGGGGCCGTGGTCGTCGCGGCGGTTGGGCCAAACTTTTTCGCGTGTGACGCACACGCGCTGGATTTCTTCTTCTGAGCGCAGGGTGTAGATGCGGCGAAATCCTTCGCGTTTGAGACGTCTGAATGAGCGGCGGAGTTGATGGCGTTGTTGCGCGATGACGCGATGTGCAAAGTTGCGGTCTGGTCGGTGTTTGTTGCGCTCGCGGCAGAGGTCTTCGGGCATGTCGAGGACGATGGCGATGGGGAAGACGTGATGTTTTTTGGCCAGTGCGACGAGGGGTTTGCGGGCGCTTTCCTGTACGCTGGTGGCGTCGATAACGGTGAGTTTGTAGTTGGCGAGGCGTTTGGCGGCCACGTAGTGGAGGGTTTCAAATGCCTCTTTTGTGATGGTCTGATCGGTTTCGTCGTCGCTGATGAGTCCGCGGAAGTAGTCGGATGAGAGGACTTCGGTCGGTTTGAAGTGGGTTTTGGCAAATGTGGATTTGCCAGAGCCAGATACGCCGATGAGGACGACGAGTGCGATTTCGGGGATTGTGATGTTCATGGTTTATTTTTTGTTGAATACGGCCATTTGCGTTGGTGGACCTGCTTCGGGATCTACGGGACCGATGGGTTTGATTGTTGTGTGGTAGTTGAATTTTTTTGCAACGCCTTGTGCCCAGTGTTGAAATTGTTTGCGCGTCCACTCAAATCGGTGATCGGGGTGGCGAAATTGCCCGGCGGGAAGAGATGCCCAGCGCACGTTGAAGTCGGCATTGGGGGTGGTGATGATGACGTTGTTGGGTTGGGCATATTCAAATACGACGCGTTCGAAGACGGGTAGTCGCGATGGGTCGAGGTGTTCGATAACTTCGAGGAGTACTGCGGCGTCATAGCCGTCGAGGCGCGTGTCGCGATAAAATAGCGATCCGTGAATGAGTTCGACGCGGTTGCGCTGTATGGGCAGTTCGAGGCGTTTTTGGGCGCGGCTCAGGGCGTGGTGGGATACTTCCATGCCGAGGATTCTGGTAAATTGGGGGTGTTCTGACAGGACTTGTGTGAAGCGACCTTCTCCACAGCCGAGGTCGAGTACGCGTTGTGCGCCGCTGTTTTCGAGTTCTTTGAGTACGGCATTGTGTCGTTGCTGGTTCAGTCTGAGGTTGTTTTCGACGACGAGTTCGTTGTCTTTGATGTTGCGCGATAGGGGTTGTTCATCCATAAGGCGAAAAGCCTCCTGGGTGAGGATGCGCTGGTGTCTGAGGTATCGGTCGATGATGAGGTCGCGTTTGGGGTGGTCTGATAACCAGCCTTCGCCGCGGCGTATCAGGGTGTCGATTTCTGACTGGCTGACGAAGTAGTGTTTGTCGTCATCGAGTACGGGGATGAGGACGTAGAGATGGGTGAGCAGGTCTTTTAGTGGGATGTTTGATTCGAGCGCGACGGTGTAATACGGGCTGTATCCCCATTCTGAGAATTTTTCGTCGAGACGGTGCGGTTTGGAGGTGACTTTATATCCCAATGGCTGAAATAAATCGTTGAGTAGCTGGTCGCCTCCGCGACATGGGAGGACATGGATTTCTGCGCGCAAGGGGATGGGTCGGGTGACGAGGTCGGGTCGGTCGGCGCATTGGCCTTTGAGCGCGCTGCCAAATACGCGGGCGATGGCTACGCTGGTGAACGAGGAGGCGACATAAGGGCGGTCAGTGACGTAATCGCGAAGTGCAAAGGTGTTTTGGCGACGGCGTTTGAGGCCAATTGTATCGAGGTCGAGCAATAGAGCAGCCGTGCATTTTTCATCTGTGGCTTCGGGATAAAATACATGTGCGTGACCAAAAGACAAGTCAAACGTTTGTGCCCGTCCGGGATGTTTGTGTAGAAGATAGCCCAGGTCGGTTGCCGGGTTGTATGTGGTTGTGATGGTTAAGAGCATGAGAAGTGTGATCCACAGGCATGTCCCTGCGGATGTAAGCAGGGATGAACGCAGATAAACGCAGATGTGTAGGGGCGAAAAATCTTTCGCCCGTTTGTAGGGGCGAGGCATGCCTCGCCCGTCATCGCGGCATGATTCCCTGCTCAACATCATGCAGAGCCTGCCCTTGAGGTTTTAATCAAGGGGACATGGCCGAGCCGCGATCCAGAGGTTTTGTTTGTTATTACTGACGTTGTGCATTGGGGTGCTGTTTCAAGATACACAGAAAATCATTTTGAAGATAGTGTTACTTGTGCCTATGCTGATCTTTTTAGGTGGACTGAAATTTGTTGATGGTGTATTTTTCGATGGATGCGAGGGGTTTAGGATTTGAAGGGTATTACATTTTTGAAGGGGCGAGAAATGGTGCGCGAGATCGTGATGGCTGGCATATCTGTTGGGGCAGTGGTTGCTCTGGCATGGTGGATGGATCATCCAAAAAAAGAGGTGGGAAGTCTGTTGGCTGTGGGTGTGTTTGTGGTGATCGTTGTGGTTGCGTTTGTAAAAAATAAGAATCAGGTGACGCGCTATCAAAGGATGAAGCACAAGAGAGATGAGCGAATGTAGATAGGAGAATGAGGATGGTTGTTATGCTGAGAGGGTTTGGCAGTGTGGTTGTGATGGTCATTATAGCAGGACTGATTTGGCATTGTGGCGGCGAGCGCGTGATGATGGAGGTAGATGAGCAGGTTGGGCAGCCGCTGAGTAAGCTGGCGGTGCAAGACAATGCGTCGGGGGCTGTGGTGGTGGCTTACGCGCGACAGGATGACGCGCCTATAAGTGGTGCAATGGTGGCGTTTGCGCGTTCTATCGCGGGTCAGGCGGCGGAGTATGCGTGGTCGGGGATGACAGATAAAGATGGTCGGGTGCGGTTGGAGATTGCGGGCGATGCGACGGGTTATTATCAGGCGCGTGCATCGCGGGATGGTAGCGTGATTGGGATATGGACGAGTATTCCGATTAATGCTGGCGATGAGGTGGTGGTCAATTTGCCCGTTGGGGAGAGGGCGCAGGTGACGAGGATGTCTCCGTCGTCGGCTTGCGCGGATCGCGTTCTCAATGTTGGCTTTTACGCTTTTTTCGCGCCGGTCAGTTCCAGTGTAGATTCCGATCCGGGTTCTGATGGGTTTAATACGCATGTGGGTTATGAGGCGGATTTGCTGACGGCTCTGGAAGCGATGGATGGCGCAGGGCTGTCGTTTTCCCGGCGTGGTATTGATCTATGGCCCAATATCTGGCTGCTGTCGGCTGGTGCGGAATACGATGTTGTGGGCGGTGGTATTACGATTCTGGATTCTCGGACTCGGGATGAGACGGGCAATCAGGTGGTGACTTTTACTTCGGGACATATTGCGTTTCGCCAGTCGCTTCTGGTGCGCGCCGAAGATGGGATGCGCTGGGATAGTCATGGCGATTTGACGAGTGAGGTGCGCGTGGGCGCGCTGGCGAGTACGACGGGGGAGGCGCGTTTGCTGGTGCTGACGGGGCTGGTCAATGCCGATGGGGTTTTGACGGCGGGTGTGCGCGTTGAAACGCAGACGGATACGGTGGTCGCCGATGGAAGTGCGGAGTATTTTATTACTGCTGCTGGCGCGTCGCCCAATCTCGAGGGCAGGCGGCATCTTTTCCCGCCTGTAGATACGATGCCGCAGGTGGTTTATCTGGGGGATGAGACAGGTGAAGAGGAATTACTTGACGCGCTTGCCGCAGGCAAGATAGATGCTCTGGCGCGAGGAGAGGTCGGCAACCGCGATGCGGTTCACGCTTCGGGTGGTGCGTTTGTGGTTACGGTGCTGGATTCCGAGGTTGAGTATGGGGGTTTTTCCCTGGGTTTGGAGGATGAGGATTTGGCTGCCTGTATTGATGATAAGATCAATTATCTGACGGATGACCAACGCATCGGCTATGGAGAGTGGCGACAAGATCCTCTAATTTTCATGACCCGGGCCAGGATGTGGAAGGGGCAGTGATATAATTTGGTTGTCATCGCGGCCCCTGCTTAAACCATGCAGAGCTTGCCCTTGAGGAGGTAATCAAGGGGGTAGGCTATGATGTTGTAGGGGCCTGCCCCTGCTTAAGACCTGCAGGGGCAGGCCCTGTGCCCCCGTATAGAGTCACTACGGGGCAGGCTCCCGTGTGTCATCTCGGCAAATAGATTGATAATTTAATCCTCAAAGCCTTCGAGTTTTGAGGATTTTTTTATTTTTTTGATTGACAATAGAATTGTTCGAGTGTATTATTTAGGTAGAACACTAAGACACCGCTGATTTTTAACTCGATTGGAGGGTCAAATGACTGCTCGATATTTTAAGTTCTACCGCTCTGGTCTCGGGATATTCGCAACAGCGCACCGAACTCTGTTGGGCTTCTGTTTGTTCGTCGGGTGTGCGACCGCAGGCGCTGAGGAACCTCCTCGTGTGGTGCGGACTGTGCCGGAGAACGGCGTGCAGTCGGTGGATGCCGCGACGACGGAATTGCGTGTCACTTTTGACCAGCCCATGGATACCAAAAGGGGCTATTCGTTTACGGTTATAGGGAACAAATCTATGCTCCCAGAGGTTGCCGGAAAGCCCCGGTGGATTTCTGATACGACCATCGTTCTTCCTGTGAAACTCAAACCGGGCCGCGAATATCGATTGGGTATCAATGCAAAGTCAAAGCGTTATCAGAATTTTCGAGGAACCAATGGACTTCCCGCGGTTCCCGATTCTATTTCTTTCAGAACTGCTCTTTCGGGCGATGTGAAACCCCTGGGTCCAGAACGGAATCGGAAATCGTTGAAGCAGTTGAGGGTGGCCATTGAGGAGAAGTATTCCCATCGCGATCTGCGGGGCATAGATTGGGATGCCAGATTTTCTGAGTTCGAGGTGCGGTTGATCGATACGAAGATGCCCGGTCAGTTTGCCAGTCTTGCTGGACAACTTTTGGAAGTCGCCCGCGATGCTCATATCTGGCTCGATGCGGATGGTGATCGATTGGCAGGCTTTCGGCGAAATGTGCGCCTCAACGCGGATCGAGAGTTGCTGAAACGAATAGTACCTCAGCTTCGACCCATCAATCGCGTGGTGGCTACTGGAAGATTTCCAGATGGACCGGCGTATCTGGTGATTGGAAGTTGGGCACAAAAAGCGGCCCGGGATATCGAGGCCGCCGCAAAATGGATCGACGAATTGTCGCCCGATGATACCCTGATTCTGGATATTCGATTCAACAGTGGAGGAGACGAACGGTTGGCGAGAAAGATTGCCGGTCGATTTGTCGATCAATCTGTGGTATATGCCGGTCATGTCAATCGCGATACTTCCAGTCCTTCTGGTTTTTCCGAAATCAATAAACGAACGCTGAAACCGATTCGGCCCGGGTTTCGAGGGCGCACGGTCGTTTTGATGGGACCGGTCAATATGAGCAGTTGTGAGGCATTTTTGTTGATGATGAAGCAGGCACCGCAATGCACGTTGATGGGCGAGAAGTCCTACGGTAGTTCGGGTAATCCGAAGCCCGTGCGGTTGGCGAATGGAGTAACCGTGTTTCTTCCGTCGTGGGTGGCTTTGACGCCCGATGGCGAGCCTTTCGAGGGTAAGGGTATATCACCTGATGTTCACGTCGAATTTCCCGACGGATCAGAGGCTGATCCTTTAATCAACGCAGCCCTTGAATTGTTGAAAGGCGGTGAGAAGTAAGATGGGGGCGAGGCATGCCTCGCCCGTTTTAAGACGTAAGAAGGGGTGACTTTAACGTCTTACGTTTCACTCTGCGAATTGACCGCGGGTTACAGGTCCTCTACAACACACAGGAAACCCGCTATGACCACATCCTGCCGTCAAGCGCGTACCTACCAGCCATATTAAAAGGAGATACCGCAATGTATAACGCTCACCTACTGAAAATCGCAATCATTGTTCATTTACTTGCTACAAGTGTGATAGCGCAGGAGATCTCAATTGAGAAGACCAAAGAAGTGTTGGTTATGAATGTAATGGGAGAGCAGAGCCTGATTGGGCAGACTGCCCCAGAATTGAACATTGAAAAATTCCTGCAAGCACCAGAAGGAGAAAAAAGTTTATCGGCATTAAAGGGCAACGTTGTCGTCCTGGAATTTTGGGCAACCTGGTGTGCCCCCTGTGTGGCGGAGATTCCACATCTGAACCAGCTAAACGAGGAATTTCGCGATAAGCAAGTTCAGTTTATCTCCGTAACAGATGAAGATGAAGACGTGATTGCGCCATTTCTGAAACGACAAGAAATGAAATCGTGGATTGGACTGGACACGGACCGGTCAGTCTTTGAAGCTTATGGTGTCAGGGGAATCCCACGGACATTTTTGATTGATCAAAAAGGCATCATCGCCACATCGCTCCATCCAGCAGGACTTTCATCTGGCATGATCGAAAAGGTCATCGCCGGGGAAAAAATAGAGCGTCCCAAATTGCCAAAACCGAAAACTGTCGAAAACGAAGGCACCGATCCCATCTTCAAAATCTCGATTGCACCTACAGAAAAAGAAGGTGGCCGTAGTTCGAGCAAAATTTCAAAAGGATACAAACAACGGGAAGCAGAGAGCAAAACATTGCACCAGATTTTGAGCATGGCTTATGGTGTTCCCACAACGCGGATTACAGGTCCAAAAGCACTTTTAGAATCGCGGTACGAGATCTCAGTCAGACTGCCGACCAATCAGTTCGAATTGCTATTTCAACAAGCGTTGACAGCATCGTTACAGTTGCGCGTGTCCAACCAGAAGAAATCTGTTGAAGTATTCGTACTCACGGCTGGAGAAGACAGCGCAGAAAAGTTGAAACCCTCAGTAATGGGTTCAGGGGGATCTATGACAAGAAGTGGACGTGGCAAGATGAAGACAATGAACGGTGAAATCAGCAGGCTGGCGCAGTCATTGGAACATGCTTTAGAACGTGTCGTAGAGGATGGCACTGGAATAGAGGGAAAATACGACTGGGAAATCACCTATGACAAAGACGATCCCAATTCCGTGCTCGCGGCTCTGAAAGAACAACTCGGGCTACAAATTCGGAAAGAACAGCGAGAGATAGAGTTTTTGGTCGTAAATGATGCCAGTGATTGATGTGGGGGCGAGGCATGCCTCGCCCGTTTTAAGATACAAGACGTAAGAAGCGATGACTTTAACGTCTCACCAGTTTCAAAGGATTACGACATGAAACAATTTTTTGCCCTGTATGTAAAGGAACTCAAAGCGAATAAAGCACTTTTTCTGTTTTTGCTTCTTTTGATTGTAGGGATGAGTGCTTATGGGCTGATTAGAGCAGGAGATAACTTGGATTTTGAGATCGGCAAGCGCTTCGTTAATATTGATCTTCCTTGGCCAATTATAGCTGCTCTTACTCTCGTTCTCAGTTTGCCCTTTTTGCTGGCGCACGCCTTTAATGCCGAGTGGCGATCAGAAACGCATTATCAAATGTTCGCGCTACCGGTATCACAATACACGGTGATTATGGCAAAAGTTGCCGCGATTGCGAGTAAGGGCATTGTAGGCGGCATAATTGTGACTATCGGTCTGTTTTTATGGATAGTACGTGAGGCTACGTCCTCGGACGCAGCAATGATGTCCATTGGAGAACCAGAGGTCGCGATAAGGACCTATGCTCTTAGCTTGTTTTTTGTGGCTGCTTTGGCACTTGTGACGTATATGGTTTTCATTCTCGGCCTTGTGACCGGAATGGAAGGCGTGAAGTTCGCGGTTAAACGGTATCGGGGATTGACTGCGGTTGTTTTTTTTGGAATTGCCGTATTTTTATTTTTTCGATTTTTCAAGCAAATGACGACGGTATTAGACTTTTTAGGGCAAATTTCAATTACTCCTACTCCTTCTGGGCAAATAGATTTGGCACCTTTCGTCTATACCATTCTGATGGGTGTCATCTTTATGATTATTGGGCTTGTTGTGTATGAAAAACGCGCGGAAATATGAGGTTCGGTGTATGACCGTACAAAAAGTCAGGAGGCATTTGTATGCCACCTTATGAGTTTGATCCGAATGCACCTATTTATTTACAAATTATCGGCGAGATCAAAAAGCGTTCGGTGCGCGGGGTTTATTCGCCGGGTTCAAAGTTGCCTTCGGTGCGGGATATGGCGAGGGAAATGGGCGTGAATCCCAATACGATGGCGCGGGCTTATGCAGAACTTGAGCGGGAGGGTTTTGTTTTTACGCGGCGCGGGCAGGGTTCGTTTGTTACAGAGGATAGGAAGAAGATTGAGGCTGAGAAGCGGGCGTTGGCGCAGAGTGCTGTTGCGCGGTTTGTTACAGAGGTTGGAGAATTAGATCTTTCCAGCGAGCAAGTTGCCGATTTGTTGCACGATATAGAGGAGGATTTGACATGATGATCGATGTTCGAGATGTGTGGAAGCGATATCCAGGCGCGTGGGCACTGCGCGGTGTTTCTTTTCAGGTTGAGCGCGGGCGTGTGCAAGGTGTGTTGGGCGAGAATGGGAGTGGGAAGAGTACGTTGTTCCGCATTCTGGCTGGTTTGACCCGTCCGTCGCGGGGATCCGCCGAGGTGATGGGGCAAGAAGTGAGTGTGAAGACCCGACAGCATGTGGCTTATTTGGCGGAGGTCAATCCGTTTTACGATTGGATGAAGGTGACGGAGCAGGTCGAGTTTTTGGCGCGTTTTTATCCGATGTGGGATATGGATAAGTCGCGCGAGTTGCTGAGTTTTATGGGGCTGGATGGCGATAAGAAGGTGGGCGCACTTTCGCGGGGTCAACAGGGCCGGCTCAAGGTGGTGTGCGCGTTTTCCTGGCCCAGTGATCTGGTTTTGATGGATGAACCGCTATCCGGTATTGATCCCCCGTCTCGCAAACGCATTGTGGAAGCTCTGTTTAGCGAGTTTCGCTTTGGGGAGCAGACGATTTTGATTTCGACGCATCTGGTCCATGAAGTGGGCGAGTTTATCGAAGATGTGATGTTTATGAAAGAGGGCGAGATCGCGCTTTCCGGCAATGCAGATGCGCTGAGAGAAGAACGCGGAGAATCACTTTCGGAGATGTTTGAGATGGTGGCGATGTAGGGGCGGTGCCGTAATGTTGCAGGTGACTGTTCCCGTGCTTAGAACATGCAGGGACAGGCTTTGTCATCGCGGCATGTTTTTGAGCCGCGATCCAGAAGGTTTTTAGCCGTCCGTCTTCGGGATGCAATGCCATTTTCCACCTTTACCTGGAATCGTAACATGAAACCATTTTTTGCATTATACGTGAAAGAGCTCAAAGCGAATAAAACCCTTTTTCTGTTTTTGTTGCTTTTGATCGCGGGGTTGAATGCGTATGGGCTTATTCGAATAGCAGATGGTTTGAATTTCGAAGAGGCATTCAAACAGATATTTATTTTGACGACGATAGCAATTTTTCTCGTTCTTCTCAGTCTGCCCTTTTTGTTGGCGCACGCCTTCAATTCTGAGTGGAAATCAGAAACGCATTATCAGATGTTTGCGTTGCCGGTATCACAATACACGGTGATTCTGGCAAAGGTCGCTGTGGTTGCGAGTATCGGCTTTGTAGGTGGCGGGATTGTTATAGGAAGCCTGTATTTACTGATTTTAGCCGACCCGCCAGGTCAAATTCTATCATTTGATGGGATGGAGGTTACCTTATTTTGGGATTTTGTTTTTATGTGTGGTTTAGGGCTTGTGACATATATGGTTTTCATCCTCGGCCTTGTGACCGGGATGGAAGGGATAAAGTTTTCGGTGAAGCGGTATCGGGGATTGACTGCGGTCGCTTTTTTTGCACTTGCCGTGTTTTTATACATCCGATTTTTCCAGCAAGGGAAGATGGCGTTAGATTTTTTAGGGCAAATCTCAATCCTTCCTACGCCTTCTGGACAAATAGCGTGGGCGCCGTTTGTCTATACCATTCTGATGGGTGTCATCTTTATGATTATTGGGCTTGTGATGTATGAAAAACGCGCGGAGATATAGATTCCGAATTATGCCATGACGTTCGAATACTCTTTACCCGGAAACGCGATATGAAATCATTTTTTGCGCTGTATATGAAGGAACTTAAAGCAAATAACATTCTTTTTTTATTTGTGCTGCTTTTGATCGCAGGGTTGAATGCGTATGGACTTATTCGCATAGAAGGTGTTTTGTATTTCGAAGAGGCATTTAAGCAGGTGTTTATTTGGATGACTGCGGCTATTTTTCTTTTGATTTTCAGTCTGCCTTTTTTGTTGGCGCACACTTTCAACACTGAGTGGAAATCAGAAACGCATTATCAGATATTTGCGCTTCCGGTTTCTCGATCCAAAGTGATTCTGGCAAAGGTCGCTGCGGTTGCAAGTGTTGGCTTTGTGGGTGGCGGGATTGTTATAGGAAGCGTGTATTTATTGATGTTGGACATCCTGCCGGATCAGGTTTTATCATTTGCAGGCATGGAGGGTACATTATTTTTGTTGCTTATTTTTTGTGGTGGTTTGGGGCTTGCGACATATATGGTTTTCATATTCGGTCTTGTGATCGGGATGGAGGGAGTGAAGTTTTCAGTTAAGCGGTATCGGGGATTGACTGCGGTTGCTTTTTTTCTTGTTGCTGTGTTTTTATATGTCGGATTTTTTCACCAAATGACGATGGCGTTAGACTTTGGGCAAATTTCAATATCTCCAACTATTGGACCAATAGAATTGTCATATTTTGCCTATACAATTCTGGTGGGTATCATCTTCATGATCATTGGGCTTGTGGTGTATGAGAAACGCGCGGAAATATGAATTCCGAATTGTGCAACAATCCGTCGTACATCTTGCATAGTCCCATCCTCGAAACGGAGGAGATTTATCATGATTAATATTGCGGTAACTGAAAATGAACAGCGAACCGAATCTCTTGCGTATCATGCAATTCTGTGGTACTTGCTTTTCATTCTGGCGCTGTGTCTGCTCATCGTGCCATCGGCGTGGGGGGACTATCAGGATGGTAGGACGGCATATAACCGGGGTGACTATGCAACGGCACTCAAAGAATTGCGACCACTCGCTGAGCAAGGCCATGCCGGTGCTCAGTATTTCGTCGGCTATATGTATTACAAAGGCCAGGGCGTAGATCAAGACGGCGAGGAGGCCGTGAAGTGGCTTCTCAAAGCAGCCGAACAAGGAGATGTCAAAGCACAATTACGCCTTGGCATGATGTTTCGCCTTGGCTTGACAGTGCCGAAAAACTATGCGGAGGCTGAAAAGTGGCTTCGTATGGCTACAGAGCAAGGAGATGCCAAAGCACGGTACAATCTTGGCTTGATGTATTACAGAGGCGAAGGCGTGGATAAAGACGATATAGAGAGCTTCAAGTTGATTCACAAGGCTGCGGAACAGGGCTATGTCAGTGCTCAGATTGCTCTTTTCGAGATTTATTTTCAAGGTAAAGGTGTAGATCAAGACGATGGGGAGGCCATGAGGTGGCTTCAAAAGGCAGCTGATCAAGGAGATTCCCAGGCTCAGGCATTCCTTAGCCAGATGGGCAAGATAGACGTACCGCAGAAAAATTTCCAAATTCTGTGGGATGACTTTGACCGATATTATGTTTTTTTTGAGTCCAAAAATGTCAATTGGCAAGCTCTGTATGACATCTATGCGCCACAGGTCACCGACCAGACGGATAATGCTGAGCTTTTTGATATTTTATCTTCAATACTAACTCATTTAGATGATGGTCACGTTAATCTAATTGCGCCGTTCAAGAATTTCAACTCTGCAAATAGACGACCTGAAGGAACCCTCAATTTGGATCTTGTGAAGAGTAAATACTTGAGTGCTGGATTTCAAACTACAGGGAATGGTCTTTTTACTTCTGGTCAGATTTCTGATGCGACAGGATATTTACATATCGCGTCTTTTGGCAGCAAGAATGGTCGCGCTTGGGTAGAGGCAATAGACCCGATTGTGAACGAATTTTTTGATCATAAGAGTTTGATTATCGATGTGAGAGGTAATGGAGGAGGAAAGAGTAATAATGTCGATAAGATAGTGGGACGCTTTGCAGATCAAAAGAGGGTATCCGCTCTTCTGCAATGGCGCAATGGGTCTCGCCATTCAGATTTTGGTTTTATTTGGAAAAAATATGTCGAGCCTGCTGGAGACAAACAATTTACCAAGCCCATTATTGTACTCACAGATAGAAAAGTAGTAAGTTCAGGGGAATATTTCGTATTGGCGATGAAGCGATTCCCCTATGTCAGGACAGTCGGAGACACGACATTTGGGGCACTTGGAAGTCCAATCCGTAAGAAACTGCCCAATGGTTGGGAATATAGAATCCCCACTGGTAAATGGTCTTCGGCTGACTATGTTCTGTATGAAGACATTGGTGTTCCTCCAGATATTCACGTTGCGGTCTCACCTTCGGATAGTCTTATGGAAAGAGATCCGGTTATAGAGACAGCAATACAATTGCTCAAATAGTGGATAAACTACTGCATCAGAAAAAAGGGCTGTGCATATTGATCTTGAGAATTGTCATCGCGGCATGTTTTTAAGCCGCGATCCAGAAGGTTTTTAGCCGTCCGTCTTCGGGATGCAACGCCATTTTCCACCTTTACCTGGAATCTCGACATGAAACAATTTTTTGTATTATATGTGAAGGAACTCAAAGCGCATAAAATCCTTTTTCTATTTATGCTGCTTTTAATTGCGGGGATGAATGCTTATGGGCTTATGCAGATAGCATATGTTCGGCATTTTAAGGACGTGATTGAGTCCAGCGATAATCTTCCTTTTATTCTTTGGCCCAATTTCAGCTATTTCTGGCCAATGCTGGCTGTTTTTAGTCTCGTTTTGAGTCTGCCCTTTTTGCTGGCGCATGCCTTCAATACCGAGTGGAAATCAGAAACGCATTATCAGATGTTTGCGCTACCAGATTCACAATATACAGTGATTTTAGCAAAAATCGCTGCGATCACGAGTGTAGGCATTGTAGGTGGTGGGATTGTTATTGGTAGTCTGTATTTATGGATGGTGCGTAAGGCCGAGTTTGTAGATGGCGTTTTAGAGTTGATGTCATTTCCCCATTTTACCCTAGTGACGGGCTTGATTCTTGTGACGTATATGGTTTTCATTTTCGGACTTGTGACCGGGATGGAAGGAGTGAAGTTTTCGGTTAAGCGGTATCGGGGATTGGCTGCGATTGCTTTTTGTCTGGTATCCGTATTTTTATATGGCCGACTTTTCCAGCAGGGGGAGAGGGCGTTTGAATTTTTAGGACAGATTTCAATGCCTCCTTTTGGAGATGCAAATGTGGCACCTTTTGTCTATACCATTTTGATGGGTGTCATCTTCATGATCATTGGGCTTGTGATGTATGAAAAACGTGCGGAAATATGAATTTCGTATTATGCAACAATCCGTCGTACGCCTTGCGAAATCCCAGACACAAAACGGAGGAGTTTTGTGATGACTGAGAATGGACAGAGACTCGGATCCCCTACGTATCATGTAATCCTGCGGCACTTGCTTTGCATTCTGTCGCTGTGTCTGCTCGTTGTACCATCGGCGTGGGGGGATTATCAAGAAGGTAGGAAGGCATATAATCGGGGTGACTACGCGACGGCACTCAAAGAATTGCGACCGCTCGCCGAGCAAGGCCATGCCGAAGCGCAGTACCTTTTTGGCTATATGTACTACAAAGGGAGGGGCGTAGGTCAAGATGGAGAGGAGGCTGTGAAGTGGTTTCGCAAAGCTGGCGAACAAAGAGATGTCAAAGCGCAGTACCTTCTTGGCTATATGTATTACAAAGGTCAGGGTATAGGTCAAGACGATGAGGAGGCAGAGAAATGGCTTCTCAAGGCAGCTAAGCAAGACCATGCCAAAGCCCAGTTCTACCTCGGCGAGATGTATTACAAAGTTAAGACCGTGGGACAAGATGGGGGGGAGGCTGTGGAGTGGGTTCGCAAGGCAGCCGCGCAAGACTATGATCAAGCCCAACACATTTTGCCGATGTTGCTTAACGAAACTCAGGTTGATCCTGAGAAAAATTTCCAAATTTTATGGAACGAATTTGACCGCCATTATGTTTTTTTTGAGTCCAAAAATGTCAATTGGCAGGCTCTGTATGACATCTACGCGCCACAAGTTACCGACCAGATAGATAATGCTGAGCTTTTTGATATTTTATCTTCAATGCTAACTCACTTAAACGATGTTCACGTTACTCTAACCATACCGTTCAGGTCTTTTAACTCTGCAAATAAACGACCTGAAGGAACTCTCAATTTGGATATTGTAAAAAGTAAATATTTGAATGCGGGATTTCAAACCACAGGGAATGATTTTTTTACTTCTGGTCAAATTTCTGATGCGATAGGCTATTTACACATCGCGTCTTTTAGCATCGGGAACGGCCGCGCCTGGGTAGAGGCAATAGACCCGATTGTGAACGATTTTTTTGATCATAAGGGTTTAATTGTGGATGTGAGAGGCAATAACGGAGGAAGTAGCCGCAATGTGGATGCAATAGTGGGACGCTTTGCAGACCAGAAGAGAGTGTCCGCTCTTGTGCAACGGCGCGATGGGTCTCGACATTCAGATTTTGGTCGCGTTATAAAGAAATATGTCAAGCCTGCTGGAAATAAACAATTTACCAAGCCCATTATTGTACTCACAGACAGACAAGTAATAAGTTCTGGAGAATATTTCGTGTTGGCGATGAAGCGATTTCCCTATGTCAGGACAGTCGGAGACACGACATTTGGAGGGCAGGGGAGTCCTACTCGTAAGAAGTTGCCCAATGGTTGGGAATATAGAGTCTCTACTGGAAGATGGTCTTCGGCTGACAATGTTCTGTATGAAGACATTGGGGTTCCTCCAGATATTCACGTTGCGGTCTCACCTTTGGATAGTCGTATGGCAAGAGATCCAGTTATAGAGACAGCAATACAATTGCTGAAATAATGCCAATGTAAGAGTTGGTGTTATGCAGTACTTACATCATTTCTCAGAAAGACGTCGGTTGAGGTCAACTGGAACCGCATAGCGCGGCGCGGCGATGGGTTCGCCTGGGGCAGGTCGTTCCAGAAAGGTTACGCTGTCGTAGAAATCATCCAATGCGATAAATCTGCCGTTCTCCTCCGCCCATTCCCGCATCCGGCGATTGCAGCTATGCCGCCACGACAAAACTTCAATGCGCCAACCTCGGCGTCGCATGCGCTCCAGGTCAGCGTGAAAGCCGACGCCATCATCAAAGCCGGCTCCGTCTCCTGTGAGCATGACCACAATACCTGGATTTCCGTTGTAATCGAACCCATCGCGCAGCATCTCGGTTTGCAGTACCTGGTCCACGCCCTGTTCCCGTCCCTGTATTGCACCGCGTTCCAATAGCTTGATGGTAACGCCTTCGTTCTCTAAACGATTCCAGACGTGCCGTAGTTCTGGTGGGATAGAGCCAACGGCGACAGCATGCTCAATTTTTCGTCCAGCACGCGCCAGTTCCAGCAGATTCCGAAAGTGAATACGCACGCGAGAACGCACAGCTTCGCCTTCCCTGTCAATGGCAACTTGTTGAGCACTGATGAAAATGTTGGAGTCGTCCCAATAAATAAAAACTTTGTCCATTTTGTCTCTCCGGTTTTGCGCGTCCCGGTTACACTCAATTTTCTTTTTTGACCAACATCTAAAAATAGCCTATTTGCCATGACCAGTCAACAGGAAGGCTGGAGGTTGGACGACTGGTGTTGCTGGCACACGCCTTCAATTTCGAGTGGCTATCTGAAACGCATTATCTTATCCTCCAGCCCGTAAAACCCACAGCCTTTAGGCGTGGGTCGCATGGCGAAGGGCTTAAGGTTTGGGGTGCTCCCTGCTTACATCCGCAGGGACATGCTTAGCTCGCGGGGGTGTGGTGAAAAACCTTGCTAAAAGCACCACGATTTGAGTATATTATCAATGTCCACTGAAAAGAAAACCAATAGCATTTTTTGTGTCTATAACAGCCCGTTTTGGTCTGATAGCTATTGGCTTTCAGTGGACAACCAGAGCGGGCTGTTTCTTTGGTGGTTGTCCATGTATTTGACCTGCAAATACAAGCTGTATAGTCGGTGTGATCGCAACAAATATCTCCACCGAGATATAGACGCCTTTGCTGGTGTGTATAACCACTTCATTGCGTTGCACAAGCGGTACTATCGCATGTTCGGCAAGTACCCGAGCAAGTTCACATTGATCAAGCATTTGACAAAGCTGAAGAAGACCGCCCGCTTTGCTCATTGGTGCTTGTTGCCGTCTCAGGCATTGCAGAATGTGATCGAGCGCATAGACTTTGGCTATCAGAAGTTCTTTGCCAAAGACAACAAGCGACCACCACAATTTCGTAGCTGGTTCAAATACAAGTCCTATACACTCAAGCAAGTGGGCTACAAGTTTCTTGAAGGCAACAAAGTGCGTATAGGTAAGCGAGTCTTCAGATACCACAAAAGCAGAGACTTCAACAAAGACAGTATCAAGGCGGTCACAGTCAAGCGTGACCGCGTAGGTGATTTGTGGCTGTGTGTTGTTGCTCTGGCAGAAGGTATCAAGCAGGACATTGCCAAGACGGGTAAAACCGCAGGCTTTGACTTCGGCTTGAAAACATACCTCTTTGCCAGTGACGGCACACAAATACAATCGCCTTTGTTCTTTTCTCGTAATTCTCGTAAGGTCAAGCAAGCCAACCGTAACCTGTCTCGCAAGCAGAAGGGCAGCAACAACCGCCACAGAGCAAGATTAACTCTTGCCAGGGTGCATAGGCGTGTAGCCAACCAGAGGCGAGAATACCACTGGTGGCTTGCCCACCACCTTTGCAAGCAATATGACGTTATGTGCTTTGAAAAGCTCAATATCAAAGCCATGCAAAGGCTATGGGGCAGGAAAATTAGTGACCTCGGCTTCTTTGACTTCTTGGCCATACTCAAGTATGTCGCACAAAAGACAGGCAAAAAGGTTGTGCAACTCAACCAGTGGTTGCCTACTTCTAAGACCTGCTCCGCTTGTGGCACGGTCAAAGAAGATCTTGAACTACGAGACAGAACATTCCGTTGCGATTGTGGTTTCGTCATAGACAGAGACCTCAACGCAGCAATAAACATTCACAGGTGGGGACATCCACCTTTGGAGGAGGCGACGTAAGACATAGCTCGTATCGTATGCTGTCGCTGTTGATACCACAATCCCCGCTGAAGCACCGAGAATCCCACATGCTTTAGCAGTGGGAGTATGTCAAGAAGGCGAGAAGGTGTTGGGGATGTTCTGGGAACACAATTTTCGCACGGTGCCATTTGAGCTACTCGGCTGGCGGTGGGCTGCGGAGCGCAATATTGGTTTGATTGTTCACGGCGGGCACGGGCGCACATGGTTTGGAGATCGGATGTTATTGGATTACGCGCCGCAATATACAGACGGTTTTCACCACGAAATAGGTGTGTCGATTAATGGGCTGTTTAATTTGTTTCGGCTGGATTTCACAAAGCGGTTGGATGCACCGGGATTTTTTGTGGGTGTTGGGTTTGTACAGTTTTGAGGGTGTGGTGGATAACACATCATCTTCGCCCCTTGTCAGATACATTGACAAGGGGCTTTTTGGTTCATAATATTGTCGCGGTTTTTTGTGGGATTACACTTTAATGTAAAGGAGTTTCATGGCCAGTAACGTTATTCTAATTTTTGGCGATCAGTGGCGCGCACAGGCGTTTGGTTATGCCGGCAATTCCTGTGTGCAAACGCCGAATATCGACCGCCTCGCGTCTCAAAGTATCAATGCGACGAATGCGGTTTCAGGGTGTTCGGTTTGTTGCCCGGCGCGCGCGTCTTTGCTGACGGGGCAATATCCACTCACGCATGGCGTTTTTGTCAATGATGTTCATTTGAGCGATAGGGCTGTTAGCTTGGCTCAGGCTTTTAAGAATGCGGGATACGATACCGCTTATGTGGGCAAATGGCATGTCAATGCAAATGGACGATCCAATTATATTCCTCCCGAAAACCGGCAGGGGTTTGACTATTGGAAGGTGCTGGAGTGTACGCACAATTACAATAATTCTTTTTATTATGCGAATGATTCCGATGAGAAGCTCACATGGGAGGGGTACGACGCGATTGCACAGACGCGCGATGTACAAGATTACATTGAGAATCGCGATTCGGAGAATCCCTTTTTGCTCGTGCTTTCATGGGGACCACCGCACGCACCCTACGAAACTGCGCCTGAAAAATACCGCGCTATGTATCGCCCCGAGGATGTGCCTTTGCGCGAGAATGTGCCGCCAGAATCGGAAGCAAATGCCCGAGAATGGATTGCGGGCTATTACGCTCATTGCACGGTGCTGGACGATTGTATGGGCGATTTGCTCCAGACGCTGGATGATAAGGGTATAGCCGACGATACGCTTTTGCTCTTTTTTTCGGATCACGGCGATATGCTCGGCTCACAGGGGAGCGCAAAGAAGCAGCAGCCCTGGGAGGAGTCTATTCGCATTCCGTTTTTGTTGCGATGGCCGGCGCAGTTTGGAACGGAGGGTCGCGAAATTTCTGATCCTATTGATATTCCCGATATTATGCCTACGCTTTTGGGGCTTTGCGGGATTGATGTTCCCGATACGGTTGAGGGGTTGGATTTTTCGGCTTATCTTATGGGAGGTGAGAATCCCTCTGATGGTGCCGCGCTTTTACAATGTCCTCAGCCTTTTGGGCAGTGGACGCGCGATAGGGGTGCGCGCGAATATCGCGGTTTGCGGACGGGGCAATATACGTATGTTCGCTCGCTTGATGGGCCGTGGTTGCTCTATGATAACGAGGCGGATCCCTGTCAGTTGAATAATCTCGTTGACGATCCCGAATACGCAGATTTGCGCCGCGAGTTGGATGTCTGGCTCCAGCGTCGCCTCGATGCGCGAGGCGATGAATTTCTTCCGGGCGCAGATTATATTCGGCAGTGGGGATATACGGTGAATGAGAGTGGTACTGTGCCTTATACAAATTAAATTTGGAGTAAAACATGAATCGCGGTAAAAATGTTCTGGGCGAAGAACTCGAGGATTGTTGTACCGATCCTATGACGGGTTTTTTTCGAGATGGATGTTGTCGCACGGGTCCCGGCGATCTGGGGTTGCATATTCTATGTGCGGAGATGACGGAAGAATTTTTGGCTTTTTCCCAGTCCGCGGGCAATGACCTGAGTACGCCTGTGCCCGAGTTGCGCTTTCCCGGCCTCGTGCCAGGCGATCGCTGGTGTTTGTGTGTCCAGCGCTGGGTTGAAGCTCTTAACGCGGGTTTTGCACCTCCCGTTTATCTTTCGGGTACGCATATTTCCACGCTTGAGTTTGTCGATTTGGATACGCTGAAGGAATATGCACTGGATAATGGAGATCCTTTGACATGATTGAAAAAGCCACTCTTCAAGTCCCACGTCGTCGCTGGGGTAAAACAGAACTTTCTATTCCCGTTATTCCCTTTGGAACGCAGGGGTTTGGCAACCATTTTGGTCCTGTTACCGATGACGAAGCTGCGGATCTCATTCGATTTGCGGTGGATATTGGGGTCAATCACTTCGATTGTGCGCGGTGTTATGGCGATTCTCTGCGAAAACTCGGTCTTGCGATTCAGCAGGGCGTTGTCGCGCGGGATGAGATTATTATTAGCGGGCGCATTTGTTGCCACAGTGCCGCGAAGTGGGGGGTATATGGAGATGGAGAACCCGATTATTCAACTGAGCGCGTGCTTGCCGATATAGAGGATCAGTTCGAGATTTTGGGGATTGAACACTTCGATGTGCTTTTTATCCACGATCCGGGGAATATCGAGGCTACGCTGGCTTCGGGGGGTACGCTCGAGGGATTGGAAAAAGCGCGAGAGCGGGGGTGGGTCAATTTTATTGGATACGGGATGCGTCCCCACGATTTTCATCTGGCGCATATCGAATCCGGGCGCACGGATTGTTTCCTGTGTTTTAGCGATCACAATCTTTTGCGACAGACCATTAGCGAAGATATTTTGCCCGCTGCGGCGGAGCGCGATTTAGGCGTGATGAATGGCTGGTCGATTATGCGCGGTTATCTCACGGGTGTGCCCGTGGAAAATTTTGTGCCCCGCGACCGCTGGCGAGAAGATCACGAGCGTGCCGAGAATATGCGTCTGTGGTGCGAAGAACGCGGGCATAATTTGCTCGAGTTGACTTTGCAATTCTGTATTCGCGAAACCCGCATTCACGGCAATCCGATCGGTAGTCTGAATAAGGAGCAGCTCGAGGCCAATGTGCGCGCGGCATCTGCAACGGTTTCCGATGAGGTGTTCGAAGAATTTTTCGCTGAGGAATTTTAGGAGATTTTTATGCAAGTACACATTTATCAACCCGCACATCTTCACGCGCTCGCGAGATGTTTGTTTGAAGCATCTGGTGCGACACCCGATATTGCATGTATTGTGGCGAAAATTCTGGTGAATGCCAATCTCGCGGGTCACGATTCTCACGGCGTTCTCCGCATCCCTTCGTATCTCACTAATATCTCCGAGGGGGGGATGAATCCGGCGGCTGAACCTGCGATTGTGCGGGAATCAGCCACGACACTGGTTCTGGATGGCAACCGGGGGGTGGGGCATCTTACGGCTTATCGCGCGGTCCATCAGGCGATGGAAAAAGCGCGGACTTCTGAAATTTGTTCGGTTTCATTCACGCGGGTTGCACATATTGGGCGGCTGGGAGAATATGTCGAGATTGCCGCGCGTGCGGGTTTTATCGGTATCTGCATGGTTGGTGGGGGGTCGCCCAATACGATGAAAGTTCTGCCTTTTGGGGGGAAGAAAGGAAGTCTGGGTACCAATCCCATTGCGGTGGGTGTTCCGACGGGCGATGAGGCGCCTTTTGTAATCGATTTTGCCACTTCGATGGTCGCCGAGGGCAAGCTCCAGGTCGCGCGAAGTAAAAATGCGTCGATTCCCGATAATTTTATTGTGGATAAGAATAATAATCCGTCAACCAATCCTCTGGATTTTTACGAGGGCGGATTTTTGCGTACTTTTGGGGATCACAAGGGATATGCGCTTTCGCTGATGGTCTGTTTGATGGGGCTGCTTTCGGGCGCCCAAAGGGAGGGCAGGCGTTCTGGGGGTGCGTTTATGCAGGTTATCGATATCAGCGCGTTTACAGATTTGGACAGTTATCAGCAGGATATTCGCGCATTTTTAGACGCGATGAAGACGACCGAACCCGCCGATGGGATAGACGAGGTTCTGGTTCCGGGAGATTTTGAATACCGCAATCGCAAGCACCGCCTCGAACACGGCATTGAGATACCCGATACGATTAATGAGCAAATTGGCGAATGGGCAGACCGTTTCGGGGTGCCTGTAGATGATGGTATTGTGGAGGATGAGGATAGGGGGCATTATCAGAGGTGAATGTTTAAAGAAAAAAATAAAGGGGGTGAAACCGATTGATGGTTTCACCCCCTTTGTGTTTTTGCGCTGCGACGCTTAATCCGCCGCGTCGCTGTGATCCATGGCGCAGAATGCCTGATAGTCCATGAGTTCGGTGATGGTCGGGTTGTCGCCACATACAGGGCAGTTTTTGTCGCGGCGAATTTTGAATGTGTTGAAGTTCATTTGCAGGGCGTCGTACATCAGTAAGCGGCCGATGAGTGGATCCCCCTGTCCGAGTATGAGTTTGACAACTTCTGTGGCCTGCACGAGGCCAACTGTGCCGGGTAATACACCCAGCACGCCCGCTTCGTCTCACGACGGTGCCAGGTCTGCCGGTGGCGGTGCGGGGTAGAGGCAGCGGTAGCAAGGCCCCTCGTGGTCGCACGTGTACACCGTGACCTGACCTTCAAAGCGGAAGATGCTGCCATCCACGATGGGTTTTTTTAAAAAGACACACGCATCGTTGACCAGATAGCGCGTTGGGAAGTTGTCGCATCCGTTGACGATGATATCGTATTCGGGGAGGATGTCCATGATGTTGTCGGATGTGAGGTAGTCGGTGTGTGGCACCACATTGCAGCCGGGGTTGATTTCTTTGAGGGTCTCATAGGCCGATATGGCTTTGAGACGACCCAGGTCAGATGTGCCGTGTAGTATCTGGCGTTGCAAGTTGGTGACATCGACGATATCGGCATCGACAATCCCCAGGGTCCCTATGCCAGTTGCGGCGAGATAAAGTCCGGTTGGGCTGCCCAATCCGCCCGCGCCGATGAGGAGTACTTTGGCGTCGAGGAGTTTGCCCTGTCCGCGTTCTCCGACTTCGGGGATGAGGAGGTGACGAGAGTAGCGCTGTACTTCGGCTTTGTCGAGCGCACGGTCACGGTCAATGGCGAGGCCAGCGTTTTTCCAGGAATTGATGTCGCCCTGGATATACGCGACGTCGGAATAACCCATGTCCTGGAGTGCCTGTGCGGCCAGTGCGCCCTGGCCCTGAGCACCATAGACAATGATTGCGCGGCTGCGGTCGTTGTCCATGCTTTCTATGCGGAGTTCGAGAAAGCCACGCGGCACATTTTCTGCGCCGGGGATATATCCTTCGATGTAATTTTCGCGCTCGCGCACGTCTATGAGCAGCGTGCCATTTGCGTGAACTTTCTCCTGTGCGCGTTCTGGAGAAAGTCCCGTGGTGCTGGCTTCTGCCCGTGCGACGAGTGTTTCATAAGTTGCACTCATGGCGTGCCTTTCGGGTTGGATTTTGAATGGTCACAGGGATTTAATGTAAGGTATTTTTTTTCATCCGCAAGCCCGAAAATTAGACAATTGTAATTTCAGGCAGGTCGCTTTCTCTTTCTTCCAGTGCGTCGGTAATGCGCGTGGCGATTTCGGCGAAAGCGCGATTTTCACCTGTTGCGATGGGGGCACCCGTGTCACCGCCTTCGCGAATATAGGGCTGAATGGGGATTTGCCCGAGCAGGGGCAGGCCATAAGCATCGGCGATGCGTTGACCTCCATCTTTGCCAAAGAGGGGTGTGCGATCTCCGCAACACGGGCATAAGAAGTAGCTCATGTTTTCGACTACGCCGAGGATGGGTACTTCGACTTTGCGAAACATTTCGATGCCGCGATGTACGTCTTCCAGAGCGACATTTTGCGGGGTGGTAACGATGACCGCTCCGCTGAGTGGCACGGTTTGGGCAAGGGTGAGTTGTGCATCACCCGTGCCGGGGGGGAGATCGACGACGAGGTAGTCGAGCGCGCCCCATATGACGTCAACCATGAATTGCTGTATCATTCTGCCCACGATGGGACCGCGCCATATAATAGGGGCATTTTCTCCGGCGATGAGGCCGAGGGACATGAATTTGACATTGTGATTTTCAAGGGGTAGTATTTTTTGGCCTATTGACCTGGGTTGCGCTGTGCTGCCCATCATGATTGGCACGTTGGGTCCGTAAATATCTGCGTCGAGTAAGCCGACCGTTGCGCCCTGTTTGGCGAGTGAGACCGCGAGGTTTACGCTAACTGTTGTTTTGCCCACGCCGCCTTTGCCGCTGGATACTGCGACGATGTTTTTGACTTCGGGTAAAATTTCGGGGCGTTGGGGGCGGTCTGGGGTTGGCATGATGGCTCCGGGGATAAATTTAATAGTTTGGCGAGATTTCGCGAAGGCGATTGACTTCTTGAATTACGCGTTTTGCAACATAGTCAATTTCTTCTTCGGTGTTGAATCGGCCAATACCAAAGCGTATGCTGCACTGCGCCATGTCATTGCTGACGCCAATGGCTTTGAGTACGTAGGATGGTTCGAGAGATGCGGATGTACACGCCGAACCAGATGAGAGGGCCACGTCTCGCAAGCTCATGAGCAGGCTTTCGCCATCCACGCCGGCAAAGCTGATGTTGAGGTTGCCCGGCAGGCGTTGTTCGGGGTGGCCGTTGAGTTGTATTTGGTGCAGTGCATTGAAGAGGTGTTTTTGCAGGCGATGGCGCAAGCTCTCACTGTGTTTTGACTCGGTTTTGATGTGTTTTTGTGCGAGCGCGCAGGCTTCTCCCATGCCCACAATGCCCGGTACATTGAGCGTGCCAGAGCGCATGCCTTTTTCATGGCCCCCGCCGTCTATTTGTCCGATGAGGCGAACGCGCGGGCGACTGCGCACATAGAGCGCGCCTGCGCCTTTGGGACCGTAGAGTTTGTGGGCAGAGATGGAGAGCAGGTCGATGTGCATGGCTTCGACGTCGAGTGGGTATTTGCCAATGGCCTGTGCTGCATCTGTGTGAAAATAGATGTTTTTTGTGCGACAGATCGCTCCGATTTCTTCAATTGCCTGGCAGGTGCCGATTTCGTTGTTGGCCGCCATGATGGAGACGATTACGGTGTTGTCTGTGATGGCGTTTGCGATGTCTGATGGGTCGGTAATACCGTGTGAATCTACGGGTAAGACTGTGACCGAGACACCATCGCGTTCCAGCGCGCGGCAAGAGTCGAGGACGGCGTGGTGTTCGGTGGCTTGCGTGATGATGTGCGGCGTTTTGGCTGCGGCGACCACGCCTTTGATGGCGAGGTTGTCGGATTCTGTGGCGCCGCTGGTGAAGACGATGTCTTTGGGCTGTGCGTTAATGAGGCTGGCTATTTGTTCCCGCGCGAGATCGACAGCATCTTCGGCATGCCATCCAAAGGTGTGTGTACGGCTGGCGGCATTGCCAAAACGATCTTTGAGGTAGGGCAACATCGCATTGAGTACCCGTTCATCTACGGGTGTGGTGGCGTTGTTGTCGAGATATATGGGTAGTTGGATGGACATAAAAAAAATATACCCGATTTCGCATTGGCGTCAATTACTCAAATAGAGCCTGGACAAAAGTTTCGGGGTCGAAGTCGTCCAGGTCCTCAATGCCTTCTCCCAGGCCAACATAGCGCACGGGCAGGTCGAGTTCGTCGGCAATGGCGATGACCACACCCCCTTTTGCTGTGCCGTCGAGTTTTGCCAGGACAAGGCCCGTGAGTTCGACTGTGCTATGAAATTGTTTTGCTTGTATGACGGCGTTTTGTCCTGTGGTTGCATCGAGCACGAGCAGGGTTTCGTGGGGGGCACCGGGCAGTGCTTTGGAGACGACGCGGCGAATTTTTTTAACTTCTTCCATGAGGTTGATTTTGGTGTGCAGACGGCCCGCTGTGTCGATGAGTACGACGTCGATGTCACGCGCTCTGGCTGCCTGAATGGCGTCGAATGCCACGGAGGCTGCGTCTGCACCCGGTTGGTGTTGCACGATGTCAGATCCCGTGCGGTCGGCCCAGATACCGAGTTGGTCAATGGCTGCTGCCCGAAATGTGTCTCCTGCGGCAAAGAGTACTTTTTTGCCTTCGCGGCTGAGTTTGTGAGCCATTTTGCCAATGGTGGTGGTTTTGCCCACGCCGTTGACGCCTACGACGAGGATGATATGGGGCTTGGTTGTGATTGCGATAGATGGCGCAGTATCTGAAGGCAGGAGGATTTTGCGGATTTCTTCTTCGAGAAATTCCTGGATTGCGGTTTCCGGGTTTTCAACGGGTTCGCCGGTTTCGAAGCGTTCGCGCAATTGGTCAATTATGCGGAGGGTGGGTTCTACGCCAATGTCGGCTTCTATGAGAATTTCTTCTATTTCTTCAAGGGTTTCTTCGTCGATTTCAGGGCGCCGCCGAATGACTTCGCGGATTTTTTGTACCATGCCTTCGCGGGTTTTGGTCAGTCCTGTTTTCAGTTTGTCGATTAATTTACCGAGCATGAAAATTCCTTAATGTTTGCAAAGAGATGTAGAGGACATTACAATATAGGCAGAAGATACATAAAACGGATTTTTTTGACAAAAAAAAGACCGTTTGCCAGAAAAATTTTGATTTGACACTCGAAGAGAGATTTCTTATGTATATAGAACACAAGAGAAAGGAATAATGCAATCTGATCCGATTGCTTAAATAGGAGGAGTAAAAAAATGAAGATTCAGTTGGTAATATTAACAACGCTGGTGGTTGTGGCGACGGGATATGCAGAGGATGTTATGAAGGATAATGGTATTGTTGAGAAAGAGGTTATGGAGGCCCAAAAAATTTGGGGCGAAGCAATTGTCGCTATCGGTGAAGCATATACGCAAAAAAAGGACTATAAGGCACTGGCCGAAAAGGTCGTCAATACGTTATATGGTTATGATGACGGCGTGGTGCTATTTAAGCCTACAAAGGCGTCAGAAAAACAATTTCGATTAACAAAAGAAGAAGCGGTATCTTATTTTGTGACTGGTATTGTACCTGAAGATCGCGGTTTTGCTATCCAGCCGTGGAGCCAGGTCCGATTTGAGAACGCTGAAATTATTATTAATGGCGATTCGGTCATTGCAATGGGTAATTACTATTTTACAGATGCGAATACCGGAAAAGAAGCCAAGGTGGAGTTCTCGTTTGGCTATTTTAAGGATGAGAATGGCAAGTTGCGTATCAATGTGCATCATTCGTCATTTCCGTACAAACCGATGCCTTGAGTCTGCATGATGACAAAATCATCGGATGTACGAATAAAAAAGAACCCGCAATCACCGAACGATTGCGGGTTCTTTTTTCAGGTAATGATATGATTTCCTTTTACAGAAACTGTATGATAGTAGCAAAAGCCAGTAGGGCAACTATCGTTGTGGGAACATACCACTTTATCAAATCATCAATCCGGACATTAAGCCGCGCTTCAATATTTTCTTGCCCTTGCTTGAGGTCTTTTAAGTCCTGTTTCACATCTGAAAGCTGTTCTTTGATAAATTCCAGGTTGGTCTCAAGGGCTGCTATCCGTTGACTCTGTTCATGAGTTGCGTCGTTATTTTTCTTTTCCGCATTCATTGTCATATCTCCCCTTTTAGCCCGACCAGTTCATGAATTTGCTAAAAAATTCCATAATTTTATTTTTTACAATTAGTTATGCAATTTAGGCCAAAATATCTATTTTCACGAAAGAACCGGCAAGCTCAGTATTTACAACATTTTATCAAATTTTATGAATTCTTCAAGTTAGGTGAATGATCATGTAAACAAATACAATATAAGAAAAATTTAATTTTAGTAAATATTTTTTCTTTTTTTCACATCAACTGATTAGTGCGCGTGCAGCGCGTGCAGCCATGTCCCAGAAGGGACCGGGGAGGGTGCCCATTGCGATTACGAGGATGATGGTCGCCATTGCGGTGACGGCGATGAGGGGCGTGGGTTTGATGGTGTTCTGCGTGGTGGGTTCTACCCAGTAGAGTTGGCGGATGATGAGGAGATAATAATACAGGGCGACCGCGGCGTTGATGGCTGCGATGAGGACGAGATAGAATTGACCGCGCTGGAGGGTGGCAGAGAAGAGGAACCATTTGCCGACAAAGCCCACAGTGGGGGGGAGGCCAATGAGGCCAAACAGGCCGATGAGTAAGGTGAAGGAGAGGAATGGCGCGCGTTTGTAAAGGCCAGATACGGAGTCGATGGTGATGCGGTCTTCGCTGCGACCGATTTCGCAGATGACGAGGAAGCATGCAAAGGACATGGCAAAGTAGCCGATGGCGTAAAAGAGGGCAGCGGTAAGACCCCATTCGGCGAAGGTTTGCAGGGCGAGGAGTACGTAACCGGCGTGGGCGACTGTGGAGTATCCGAGCAGGCGTTTGAGGTCTTTTTGCGCGAGTGCCGATAGGTTGCCCAGGCTCATTGCGATGACGCTTGCCCACATGAGCGCGGTTTGGGCGTGGCCCGATTCCCAGCCACCGGGCATGGCGAGGGATAACAGGCGGCAGAGGATGCCTATGGCGGCGATTTTGGAAACGGTGGCGATGAATGTGATCACTGGATGGGGCGCGGTTTCATATGTGTCGGGTGCCCAAAAATGGAAGGGGAATGCGCCGAGTTTGAAGAAGAAGCCGGCGAGTGTGAGCAATAGACCCAGGTAGAAGATGGGTTGTGCGGTGGCCTGTGGGATGCTGATGGCAGAGAAGTAGGTGGAGCCAAATGTGCCAAAGAGGAAGCTCATTCCGTAGAGCGAGATGGCCGAGGCTGCCATGCCCTGTACCATGTATTTGGCGGCGCTTTCCCCGCCGATGTCCGCATTGCGGTGAAGGGCAACGACGATATAGACGGGGTAGGCGGCCAGTTCCATGGCGACATAGAGGGTGAGGAGTTCGGTCGCGCTTACCATCATCATCATGCCGAGCGTGGAAAAGATGAAGAAGAGGGGGACCTCGAGCCAACCATTGCGGTCAACTGTGAGGGGGTTGGCGCTGGCGATGACGACAAATAAGAATCCGACGGCGAGTGCTGTTTTGATCAGTTGAGAAAAGAAGTCGATCGCGTATATGCCGGGGAAGAAGGGTTCGCCTTCAAGGGATAGGGTCCAGAGACAGGCGGCGATCATGGCTATACCAGATGCTATGGCAATGCCCCGGGTGGTGCGATAGGACCGGTTGAGAACTGTGCAGAAGAAGAGCACGAGGCCCATGAGCAGGCAAATAAGTTCTGGTGCGAAGAGTATAGCGTTTTCCATGTTAGAAATTACCCAAGAAAGCCATTGTCGTGCTGTTGATCAGGTCGAGCATGAGGCGGGGTACAAAGCCGAAGATCACGAGTACGGCGATTAGTATGGCGCGCGGTATCAGGTGCAGGCCAGACATGTCCTGTGCTTTCAGATTTTCCCATTTCGGATTTGGTGCGCCAAAAAAGGCCAGGTTGAAGACGCGCAAGATGTAAACTGCGGTGAGTACGAGGCCCAGGATGACGATGACGCCGACGATGGGGTACGTTTTTAAGGCTGCGAGGAAGACGAGTAATTCAGCCCAGAAGCTCGCCAGGCCGGGTAATCCGGCACCACACAGACCCGCGACGATGAAGATGGAGACCGCGCGGGGCATCTGCTTGCCAAGGCCGCCAAAGTCGCCAATGGTTTTGGAGTGGGATTTGTCGTAGATATATCCCGCGGTGCTGAAAAACAGGGCGGTCATGATGCCGTGGGCAAACATCTGGAAGACTGCGCCGTTGAGGGCGTCGATACTAACTTGCAGTAAGGGCTCCATTGCCGTGTCGAAAGATGGTGTATCCGAACTGATATCGAAAATGAATGCGAAAGCTAATAACCAACCAATCGGGGTGTCCTTTGAGGCCTCCAGGAGCGAGTCGATAGCTACGATTGGACCGAGGACCGCGAGGTTGAGGCCGAGGAGGACAATGCCCATGTGAGATACAGATGAAAAGCCGATGACAAATTTGAAGTCGGTCTGCCGCATGGCGACAAAAGCACCGTAGATGATTCCTATGACAGCTAATACCACAAAGGTGGGTGCCCAGTATGTAGCGCCTTCGGGTAGCAGGCGAATGCCAACTGTGAGTATGCCAAATGCGCCGAGTTTCATCAGGACGCCTGCGTGTAGCATGGAAACCGCAGATGGCGCAGCAACGTGACCTGTGGGCGACCAGCCGTGGAAGGGGAAGAGGCCAGCTAAGACGCCAAAGCCAATGTAGATGAAGGGATAGACAAATATTTGGAATTGGGGGTCGAATGTGTGTGCGGATAGGGCAATGATATCAAAGGTGTTGAGGCCCGCGTGGTGATAGATGGCGAGGAGGCCGGGAAAGAGGAGCGCGCTGCCAGCGAGGAGGAAGAGCATGAGTTTCATCCCGGCGTATGCTCTGTTGCCGCTGCCCCATATCAGGATGAGGGGGTACATGGGGACGACGGCGATTTCGTAAAAGAAGAAGAAGAAGAAGAGGTCCAGCGACATGAAGACGCCGAAGACGCCGATGACGAGGAGTACCATGAAGGCGAAATATTCTTTGACGCGCTCTTCGAGGTCCCACATGGTGAGTACCCCGGTGAAATAGACGATGGCGTTGAGCATGACGAGGATGACTCCAAATCCGTCAACGCCGAGGTGATAGGAGATGCCAATGGCTGCGACCCAGGGGATTATTTCTTCAAATTGAATACCGCCGGTTGTGGGATCATAACCCATCCAGAGTTGCAGACTCAATACACAGGTCAATAAGCCGCTGAAGGCGCAGATCAGCCGAATGCCCCGTACGACCCTTTGGGGCATGAGCAAAAGGATGATGAGGGTGATGACGGGGGTAAGGAGTATGGATGAAAGAAGTGGCATTGGAAAATCCAGATAAGATCGGGATTAAAGGATTAAAAAGCACACCTACAGAAACGCATCACAGTGTGTCGAAGAGTATTTTGCACTATATCACTCAAGTAGTGCCCATAGGAGAACCGTGCCATCGTATGACGCCGAAGCGAGTGTTGTGCCATCAGGTGAGAACGCCACCGAAGAAACCCCAGATGTATGCCCTTCAAATGTAGAGATCAGGTGTCCCGTTTCGGTATTCCAAAGATTGATCGTTCTTCTTCCTCCCGAAGCAATAGTCTTGCCGTCAGGTGAGAATGTCACAGAGTTGATCTCAGGCTCATGTTCGAGTGTGGCAGTTAGTCGTCCTGTTTCGACATCCCAGAGACTGCCATACCACCCTCCCGCTGCAGCGATCGTGGTGCCATCAGGCGAGAATGCCACAGAGGAGACCCAAAACCTATGTTCGAGTGTGGCAGTTAGTCGTCCTGTTTCGACATTCCACAGTCTGACCGTGTCATCACCTACCCCCGAAGCGAGTGTGGCACCATCAGGTGAGAACGCAACGGAGTTGATCCGATCTATATGTTCGAGTGTGGCAGTCAGTTGTCCTGTTTCGACATTCCACAGTCTAACAGTATTATCTCTTGCCCCCGAAGCGAGTGTGGCACCATCAGGTGAGAACGCAACAGAGGAGACTCCCCTTTTATGCCCTTTAAGCGTGGTGGTCAGTCGTCCTGTTTTGGCATCCCATAGCCTGACTGTGTGATCTTGTGCCCCCGAAGCGAGTGTTGTGCCATCAGGCGAGAACGCCACAGAGGATATCCAGGACGTATGTCCTTCAAGAGTAGCGTTCAGTCGTCCTGTTTCAGTGTCCCAAAGACTGGCTATGTTATTAGATGCCCCTGCCCCTGAAACGATAGTGCCACCATCAGGTGAGAATGCGACTGAGAAGACGCCATCCGTATGTCCTTCAAGAGTAGCGTTCAGTTGTCCCGTTTCGGCATCCCACAATTTGACTGTGCCATCATCTGCCTCCGAAGCGAGTGTTGTGCCATCGGGTGAGAACGCAACAAAGAAGACGGCTTCCGTATGTCCTTCAATTGTAGTGATGAGTTGTCCTGTTTTGGCATCCCATAGTTTGACTGTGTTGTCGTGTCCTCCCGAAGCGAGTGTTGTGCCATCAGGAGAAAATGCGACCGAGAGGGCCCAGGAATAATGTGCTCTGATCGGAGAGATCAGTCGTCCTGTTTTGGCATCCCACAGCCTGACCTTGCCATCTCGTGACGCCGAGGCGAGTATCGTACCATCGGGTGAGAACGCAACAGAAGTAACATCATCCCAATGTCCTTCAATTGTAGTGATGAGTTGTCCTGTTTTGGCATCCCATAGTTTGACTGTGTTGTCGTGTCCTCCCGAAGCGAGTGTTGTGCCATCAGGAGAAAACGCGACCGAGAGGGTCACCGGCGTATGTCCTTCAATTGTAGTGATGAGTTGTCCTGTTTTGGCATCCCATAGCGTAACCGGGTCGTATCCCGCCGAAGCGAGTGTTGTGCCATCAGGTGAGAATGCGACAGTATATACCTGGAAGTTATGTTCGAGCGTGGCAGTTAGTCGTCCTGTTTTGACATCCCATAGCCTGACCGTACGGTCCCATCCCCCCGAAGCGATCGTATTCCCATCAGGCGAGAATGCGACAGCCTCGACAAAATCCGTATGTCCCGTGAGTAGGGCGACTTCACAGGTGGTCGCTACATCGTAAAGCCAAATACCAATGCCACTTGCCACAGCTAATTGTTCTCCATTAGGCGAGAACGCGACTTGAAAAATAGAAACACGTCCTTTTCCCATACGGGCGGTTGCGCCATCGGGTAGGTTCATCGTCTGATAATAAGGACGAGGTGACGTTACTTTGCCATAGTCGCTGACAAAGATCAGAAAGTCGCCAAAGCCAATGACACCATCACCGTCCAGATCGTACCTGGCTTGATACTGCTCATCGTCTCGACTGGTCTCAAACAATTCTACAAATAGCAAAAAGTCGGAAAAACCAACGCTACCGTCTGCATCAAAGTCAGATTTCAAAGTTGGTTGTGATGCGGTGTTGGCCCATAAGGTCAGAGACGAGGGGTGAATCAGAAGCGCGATGGACAGGAGTGTAAAAATAAAAATTAGCTTACGCATGGTTTATACCTATCGCAATCCGAGGTAAAGCGCGACAACGGCCAATAAGATGATCGCCCAGCCCAGGTAAAGTTGCATCCAGCCGCCCTGTACGCGGGTTGATTTCGCGCCTGTTCGCAAGATGCCGAGGCCAAAGCGGTCGTAATTTCCGTCGAGGATGTGGTTTTCAGTCCAGTGCAAGATGCGAGATAGTGCGTGGGTGATGGCGACGATGGTGATGCGATAGACTTCGTCGATGTACCATTTGTTTGTGAATAAGGTGTTGAGTGGTGCGATTTTGCCGATGAATCCCGTGCGCGGTGCGTTGTCGCGGCCATAGTCGAGATAGGCGATCAGGATGCCGAGGATGACAACGCCCACGGTGGGTATCATCAATATGACACTGTGGTGCTGCGGTATGAGACCGAGGCCCTGAGCGATGTTGGAGCCAAAGAAGCCGAGTACGATTGCGCCCAGGGTGAGGATTAAGACGGGTGCTCTCATGTTCATGGGTTCGGGATGGCTGTGATCGGAGGCAGGTGCCTGGTCGGGTTTTGTGATGAGGAAAATCATGCGGAATGTGTAATAGGCCGTGAGAAAGGCCGCGAGAAATGCACCGGCCATGTAGATGTTAAAGCCATTGTGTCCGAGTTGGGCAAAAATTTCCTCTTTGCTCCAGAATCCCGCCAGTGGGGGAACGCCCGATAGGGCAGCGCCACCGATGATGAGGCCAAAAGTTGTGGCTTTGAGGCGGCGGCCTCCACTGCGACCAATTTCGGCCATGCTGTTGGTGTGATAGGCGTGAATATAAATGCCCGAGCAAAGGAATAGCAGGGCTTTGAAAACGGCGTGGGTGATCAGGTGAAAAACACCGGCGAAGAGGCTGCCGGCAGCGAGTGCCATGAGCATGAAGCCGAGTTGGCTGATGGACGAATAGGCGAGTACTTTTTTGATGTCGGTATCGACCATTGCAATGGTCGATGCGAGGATTGCAGTGAAGGTGGCGATGCTCAGGACGATGAGTGCTGTGTCTTGCGCCGCCATAAAGAGCGGGTGCAGGCGAATCATGAGAAAGACGCCTGCGGCGACCATGGTGGCAGAGTGCAACAGGGCGCTGACCGGAGTGGGACCTTCCATCGCGTCGGGTAGCCAGGTGTGCAATGGGAATTGCGCGCTTTTGCCCATGATGCCAATAAAGATGAGCAGTGTGATTGCGTTGAGTATGCCGGGCGATACCTGTGTAGAGAGGCCCGTTTGAGGGTCTAAGAGGCTGGGGATGTCGAAGTTTGAAACGAGTTGGAGGATGATCAGAATGCCGATGAAGAGGCCTACGTCGCCCACGCGGGTCATGAGAAAGGCTTTGCGCGCTGCGCCGGCCGCTTCGGGTTTTTCAAACCAGAAACCGATGAGGAAGAACGAAGACAGGCCGACGAGTTCCCAAAAGATGAAAGACTGCAAGAGATCGACGGCATAGACAAAGCTGAGCATGGACCAGGCAAAGAAACTGAGCATTGCAAAATAGCGCGTTTTGCCCGGGTCGTGCGCCATGTAGCCGATTGAATAGAGCATGATGCAGGCGGTGATGAAAGCGACGACAACGCCAAACATGAGGCTTGCACCGTCGAGGATGAAGCCAAATTGGAGTTGTATTGCACCGCTTTGAAACCACAAAAACCGCAGGGGTTCAACGGGTCCTTGTACGAGAAGGCCGATGGCGCTCAAAAGGGATATCGCGCTGCCGAACAGGACCAATCCCTGAGCGGCTCTGGGTTGTTGTACGAGAAAGATGATGGCGATGATAAAACACGCCAGGGGGGAGATTGTCGTTAAGAGTATGAGTGAGAGAGTGTCCATCAACCGCTCAGTTTTGTGAGTTTTTCCGCATCAATATCGTGGCATGCCCGATAGATGCGCAGGATGATCGATAAAAAGATAGCGACTTCGGCGGCTGCCAGTCCGATGATGATGAGGACGAAGATCTGGCCGGTCGTCGGATCGGTGACGACAAACCGGTTAAAGGCCATGAGGTTTAAGCTGGCGGCATTCATCATGAGTTCGATGCCGATGAGCAGGGCTATGAGGTTGCGGTGGGAAAGTGCGCCGATCAAACCGAGTGAAAACAGGGCAGCGCCTACCAGAAGATAAGATTCGAGAGTCACGAATTTTCCTTTGGCAAAGCCTTGCGAGCGATCAAGATGGCACCGATGATGGCCAGGAGCAAAACGAGAGAGAGGGTTTCAAAGACGAGATTGTAATGCGTGAGCAATGCATGGCCCAACGCACCCACTGACCAGGCTTTTTCAGATGCTGGGGACGCGATTTGTTGGAATTGCGCGCCGCGGATCAGATGGGCGACTGCGCCAAAAAAGATAACGGCACAGGCGATGGCAAAACCGAGTTTTCGGGCGTCGGGATCGGGCGGGCGTATAGACATGGCAATCGAGAGCATCATGGCAAATACAATGGCAACAGTTATGCCGCCAATATAGATGAGTACCTGCATTGCCGCGACAAATGGACTGCCGAGGTTGAGAAATAGCCCCGCCAGCCCCAGGAGACTGATACCCAGGCCGATGATGGCGTAGAGTATCTGGCGAGAAAATGCCGCCAGACCCCCACCGATGAGGACGAGGGCTACAAATGTATAAATGACAGCCTGCTCGAGCATTGTTGTTCTCCGATTACTTCTCGCGTCTTACCTTTTTCGCTTTTTTGGCTGCGGCGCGTCTGGCGCGTTCTGCGGCTTGTTCGGCTTCGATTTCTTTCAGGTGCTCGCGTGCGGCTTCTTCTTTGTCTGCCCAGGGTTCGAGTAAGTCGTAGAGAAAGTCGCTGCGATTGTATCCGGCTTCGTCGTGTATTTTGCTGTATCCCAGGGTGTCTGTGGGGCATACGTCTAAGCACAGTCCGCAGTCGCTGCACAGGGCAAAATCGACTTCGAATTTGGTCGATCTTTTGCGCCTTAACCCTTCGGGGCGTTCCCCGTCGAGCGAAATGCAGAAGGAGGGACACACGCGCTCACAGAGTTTGCAGTCGATGCAGTCGTGCGAGCCGATGTCTTCTTTTTCGATGAGGACAATGACATTGCGGAACGCTTCCGACATCTCGATTTTTTCCATTGGATATTGCGAGGTGACGGGCGGTTTGCGAAAGTTGTCCAGTGTGACTTTCATGCCGGTCAGGAGCGTTTTGGTGCCGTCGAGGATTTCTTTTATGAGTGCCATGGGATTTTCCTGTGAGATGAAAGTTCTATACGATTTTCAAGACCAGTGTTGTGATTAGCAGGTTGATGAGCGAGAGGGGGACGAGTACCACCCAGGCGAATTTCATGAGTTGGTCAAAGCGGAGCCGCGGAAAAGTCCAGCGGAACCACATCATGAGGACGATGAGTGCATAGACTTTGATGAAGAACCATACGGCGTCTGGCAAGAGAGGCCCGCGCCATCCTCCTAAAAAGAGTACGGTTGCCAGTGCACAGGCAAAGATCATGTTGGAGTATTCGGCAAAGAAGAATAGTCCAAAGCGCATGCCGGAATATTCGGTGTGGAATCCGGCGACGAGTTCGGATTCCGCTTCGGGGATGTCAAAGGGGGCGCGATTGGTTTCGGCTGTGGCTGATATGATAAAGATGATCAGGGCAATGGGTTGCACCAGTATAAAGGGATAGGTTTCCTGTGCGAGGGTGATGTCGTAGAGCGACATGGTGCGGGTTATCATGACGATGGGGATGACCGATAGGATAAGGGGGATTTCGTAGGAGATATTTTGCGCGACTGAGCGTACTGCGCCGAGCAGGGCGTATTTGTTATTGGATCCCCAGCCTGCTAAGAATATGCCGATTACGTTGATGCCGCTGATGGCGAGGATGAGGACAATGGCGATGTTGAAGTCGTGAAATATGTACGTGCTCGTAATGGGAAAGAGGGACGAAAGGGCGACGACGGGCGCAAAGACCAGGATGGGCGCGATTACATAGAGCAGTTTGTTGGCGTGTTCGGGTGTGAGGAGTTCTTTGCTGAGCAATTTGCCCATGTCAAAAATTTGTTGCATCAGGCCAAAGGGTCCGCGCTGCGGGCCAATGCGGCGCTGTATGCGCGCGCTGAGTTTGCGTTCGAGCCAGATCAACATGATGGCGTTGACGCTCAAATAGGCCATGATGACGGCAATGCTCACACCGAGCGCGAGATAGGGGTTTTCAAAAAGTTGGATGACGTCTGTTTTCATAGTTGTGCGTTATCTGTCTATTTCGGGAACGACGATGTCGATGCTGCCTAAAATAGCCACGGCATCGGCGAGCATGGTGCCGGCCATGACGGCGGGCATGGTCGAGATGTGTGAGAACGATGGGGTTCGCAATTTGAGGCGAAAGGGGATGTCGCTGCCATCGCTTGCGATGTACATGCCGAAGTTGCCCCGGGGCGATTCAACACAGAAATAATAGTCGCCTTCGGGCGGGCGGATGCGTCTGGGCACCCGGGCTGCGATAAAGAGACCATCGGGCATATCGTTTACGGCTTGTTCGATGATGCGAATGCTCTGGCGCATTTCTTCCATGCGAACGAGTGTGCGGGCAAAGCAGTCGCCTTCTGTTTGCGTGGGCACGTCAAAGTCAAAGCGGTCATAGATGCCGTAAGGTTCGTCTTTGCGGACGTCATTTTCATGGCCCATGGCGCGCAGACAGGGACCTGTTATGGCGTATTTTTGAGCGAGGTCGGGTGCGAAGATACCCACGCCAATGGTGCGTTCGCGGAAGATGACGTTGCCGATAACGAGTTTTTCGTATTCTTTTAATCGCTCTACAAAGTAGGTGCAAAAGTTGGAGACATTATCGAGGAATACATCGTCGATGTCGAGAATTACGCCGCCAAATCGCGCGTAACAATAGGTGAGGCGCGACCCGGTGATGCGGTCGAGGATGTCGAGGATTTTTTCACGGTCGTCAAAGGCGTATAGAAATGGGGTAAATGCGCCCAGATCCATCAAAAAGGTGCCCAGCCAGAGCAGGTGGCTGGAGATGCGGTTGAGTTCATTGCATAAGATGCGGATGTATTCGGCGCGTTCTGGCACTTCGATGTCCATTGCGCGTTCTACAGCCTGACAATAGCCTATGTTGTAGATCATACCGCCGAGATAATCTACGCGACTTGGGTTGGGCAAAAACTGAAGGTAGTCGCGGTTTTCGGCCATTTTTTCATGTGCGCGATGCCCATATCCGATGATGGGTTCTGCTGAAATTATCCGTTCGCCATCCAGGTGCAGTTTGATCCGCATGACGCCGTGTGTAGAGGGATGCTGAGGCCCCATGTTGAGATAATAGGTGTCTCGACTTTTTGGATCTTGTTCGACCTCATATCGGCTGTTCATTAAGCACCTTTCATCCGCGTGTATTTGCGAATACTTTTAATTATCTGTGCATATCTGCGTACATCTGCGGATAAAGCTCTACGCGTCGTCCTCACTGCGATAGGGATTGGGGGGATCGACGAAGTCTTTGAGCAAGGGATGGCCAAAATAATCTTCTTCCATTAAGATGCGTTTTAAGTCGGGATGTCCGTCAAAGGTGACGCCATACATGTCGAAAATTTCGCGTTCGTACCAGTCGGCAGCGGGAAAGATTGTGGCAATGCTGGGCGCGGCTGCATCGGGTGCTATGTCGGCGTGGATGACATGCCGTTGGGGCGTACCGTATTGGTTAAACTGATAAATCAGGCGAAAAGCATTGTCGTTTTCACGTCGATCCTGACAGGTTATCATTTCGAGGTGAAAATTTTCGGATAGGAAGGCATCTGCGATCTGAGGGAGCGTGTCGGGCGGAGCGGTGTGTTGTACATGGAAGCCACGCACGTCGTATGTAACCTCGGTCGCGTCGCGCAGGAGCCTAGAGAGTTTGTCGGCGATCATTTATTGAATTTCTTTCCGGCTCGAATTTTTTCTTCGAGTTTGAACAGTGCGGCAAAGAGTGCTTCGGGGCGCGGAGGACAACCCGGTACGTACACGTCAACGGGCACAATTTTGTCTGCGCCTTCGACAATGGCATATTGTCCGGGATACTTGAAGGGGCCGCCGTCAATGGTGCAGCCACCCATTGCTATGGCCCATTTTGGCGATGGCATCTGGTCCCAGAGTGTTTTGATGGGTGTCGCCATTTTGCGAGAGATTGTGCCTGCGAGGATCATGACATCGGCTTGTCTCGCACTCGGACGAAAGACGCCTGCGCCAATGCGGTCGAGGTCAAAGCGCGCTGCACCTGCGGCCATCATTTCAATGGCGCAACACGCCAGGCCAAATGTGAGGGGCCACAGGGATCGGGACCGGGCGTGGTTGAGCAGGTTTTCCAGCAGGTCCATGTGTACCAATGGGCCAACCTGTTCGCGCAATTCTTCAATGTCTTTGGGATCGCTTGTCACGAGAGGGAGTTCTGTTTGTGCCATTATCGACTTCTCCAGTGCAAAACGCCTTTGCTCCAGGCGTACACGATGGCGAGAAAAAGGATGCCGACGAAGATTGTGAGTTCGATGAAGTCGCGCCAGACATAGGTGCCCGAATCGTAGATTACGGCGATGGGTAGAATATACAGTACATCGACTTCAAACGCGACAAAGATAAGTGCAAATAGATAATAGGCGATGTCAAAGCGCACCCATGCACTGCCAATTGTGTCCATGCCACATTCGTAGGTCTCGCGGCTTTTGCGGCCGCGCGCGCGCGGGGATATGATTAAGGGCAGTACGACGGGGATTGCACCGAGGACAATGCCCGAGAGAAGCAGGGCACCGAGAAAACCGTATTGCGAAAACCAGTCCATTGTGTTCTCCTATTTGCTCAATCCGCTGCCTGACCATGGCTACCATCCGCTTCCCAGAGTGCTTTCAGGACTCGCGATGGGGACATGGGTAACTCGTTTAACCGAATGCCAACGGCGCGGTAAATCGCATTGGCAACTGCGGCTGGCGGCGGGACAATGGGCACTTCGCCCACACCGCGCACGCCATAGGGATGGCCCGGGTTGGGTACTTCTACAATGACGGTTTCAATCATCGGCATGTCGAGTGTTGTGGGCATCCGATAATCCAGGAAGGAGGCGTTGACCATTACCCCCTGATCGTTGTACACAAATTCCTCGCTCAATGCCCATCCGATTCCCTGTACCACGCCGCCCTGCATCTGTCCTTCTACATAGCCGGGATAAATGGCTTTGCCCGCGTCCTGAACAATGGTCGCCCGCAAGATATCCACTTTGCCCGTGTCTGGATCTACTTCGACATCTACGATTAATAGTGCGAATGCCGGGCCGGCTTGCTTGCCGCTTATGGCAGCGCGTCCTACGACCGGACCGCCCGCGCGGTTGACTCTGCCGGCGAGTTCTTTGAATGTCATCGATTTGGATGCGTCCGATTTGGATCGGAAAGAGCCGTCTTCAAAGACGATATCGTCTTTTGATATTTCCCATAATGTCGCCGCTCGTTCAATCATTTGTCGCTTTACGTCTTGAGCGGCTTCATAGCTGGCCCAGCCGGTTGCAAATGTCACGCGGCTTCCGCCCGTTCCATCTGTTTGTCCGATGGTGTCGGTGTCCGTCACATTTGGCTTGATGTCTTCGATGGGAAGATCCAGGACTTCGGCAAATTGTATGGCGACTGAGGTGCGCGTTCCTCCAATATCGGGGGAGCCTTCGACGAGTGCTACTGTGCCGTCCGGGTTTACGCTGGCGACTACCGTTGATGTGCCTCCGCCGTTGAACCAGAATCCAGCGGCGACACCGCGTCCCCGATTCGGTCCTTCAAGAGGCGAGATGTAGTGTGGATGCGCCATGGCCGCTTTGACGACTTCTTCCTGACCAATGCGCAAGAAGACCGGTCCATCTGCCCGTCGCGTGCCTTCTTTGGACGCGTTTTTCAATCGAAATTCGAGCGGGTCCATTCCGATCTGTTCGCAGATCTCATCTATTACTGTTTCAGATGCAAATGCCGCGTTGGTCGCGCCGGGTGCGCGGTAAGCGGACGATTGGGGTTTGTTTACGACGACATCGTAGCCGTTGATGAGGGAGTTCGGGATGCTGTAGGGCGAAAAAATACATCCCGCGCCAGCGCCTACGGCAGATCCGGGATAGGCTCCGGCTTCATAAGCCATGTAGGCTTGTGCCGCCGTTAGCATGCCGTCCCGCGTTGCGCCCATTTTGACTTTGATGTAGGATGCGGGCGTTGGTCCGGTGGCTTTTAATACTTCTGTGCGGGACATGACCATTTTTACGGGTTTGCCGGTTTTTTGTGCCAGCAGGGCTGCGGTCGGTTCTTCATAGACGCGGAATTTTCCGCCAAATCCGCCTCCGATTTCCTGCGGGATTACGCGGATGTCACCCACTTCGAGGCCGAGGACATCGGCGACCTGGCCCCGCACTTCAAATGGTCCCTGGGTGCTGCACCAGATGGTGAGCTTTCCGTTTTCACTCCAGTGTGCGGTTACGTTGTGGGGTTCGATGTATCCCTGGTGTACTGTTCCGGTCGCAAATTCTCGCTCTATGACTACTTCTGCTTCTTCAAATCCCTTTTCTATGTCTCCCTGTTTGTGCTGGAAGTGATTTGCGATGTTGCTGGCCTGGTCGGTTTCTTCGCCGAGGGATTTCATTTTTAAGTCGTCGTGCAATAGTGGGGCGTCGTCTTCCATTGCGTGGCGGACTTCGAGTACGGGTTCGAGTATTTCGTATTCTACATCGATGAGGTTTAACGCTTCTTCTGCAATATGTGCAGAGGTGGCTGCCACGGCTGCTACGGCGTGTCCATCGTAGAGGACTTTGTCTCCGGCGAGGACATTGGCGATTAGGAACCGCAGATCGACGGATCCCTCACCGAGGTCGGATACTTTGTCTTCGTAATTTTGAACGAGGTCTTTTCCCAGTACGATGGCTTTTACGCCGGGTAGTGCTTCCGCTTTGCTGGTGTCGATGGATTTGATCCGCGCATGCCCATGAGGGCTTCGCAGTGTTTTGCCGTATAGCGATCCGGTTAAGTGAAAGTCTGGTCCATAGACCGCGCGACCCGTCACTTTATCGGTTCCATCGTGCCTTATCGGCCGCGTGCCCACTACTTTGTAATTTTCTATTCCCAAATAGTCTTCTTTTTTGATCGCCATAGCGCGGTCCTCGTAGGGAGAGGTGGATTTTAAGATGCTACAAAGTTGATACTGTAATTAAGTATATATACTTAGACAAATAAATCAAGAGGTACAGACCAATACCCATCCCCTTGACATGTTAAATATGTGATTATGCAGAGTTATGACTCATTTATTTCGGATTGCCATAGTTGAAATGTACGGCTGAGGTCGTCGGCAAATCGCCGGAATGAGCGGTCTGCCCGTTTGGCGCGCTCAAAGTCCATCTGTTGCACAATGTCTTCAGCGTACTCGATTCCACCAAGACTGGGCATAATTCCCGCATCGTAAATGGCCTCACTCAGGCGTTGTTTGTAGAGATCGCGATCGCACTTCTGATCCGGCGCATTGCAGCCCCTGCCGAATACGCTCTTGAAGGCAGCACTGTCGAGTAGCAGCCAGCGTTCAATGTGCGGATCGGGGATGGCGAGGATTATGGGTGCGGGCGCGTCCTGGCTGCCTATCTCTCTGGCACGCTCGTTCAATCCACTGCAATTGGCGTCTGTGGCGACGATGATCAAGTCGGGTAAGCGATCGCGCTGGTCCGTCAGGTCGCGCAGATAGTTGCGGAGTTCTCGTACAACTCTTCCATGGCCTCGTACCGCACTTCGCCAGTCGAGCCGGACAACGATTTCGTATTCGCGGGCGAGTCTTTGCACCAGTGCGCCGATTACTTGCTGATGAGCGATGTCTTCGACGAATAGCGAGATCTCACGCATCAAAGTCTCCTCTCAGAATGCGTTCTGAGACGGGGAGACTTTCCTCGCGGTCATCAAGTGTTCGACCAATGTAGTCGCTACGCCACAGTGGTCCCCAGGTGGAAAAGGGGTCAATATGAGTTTTGCGGTCAATACGCCGCACTGCAAACAGAGAATCATCTGGCAGCAGATCTGGTAGGATCGGGGAGTGCGTAGTGACGATATACTGGGTTTGTCCGAGGCTTGAACGCGTTTTCAGTAGTTCCGCGATCAACTGAATCCGGCGCGGATGGACGCCGTTTTCCGGCTCTTCGAAGCCCACCAATGAGGGAGGTGCATCGGTGCCCGTTAGTGCCAAAAGGCCCAGCATTCGGAGCGTACCTTCGGATAGTACCCGGGCAGGGATGGGGACGCCGCTTTCCCTGAGATGAAGTTCAACCTCACCGAGATCGCTTACATCTACTTCTATGCCATCTACGTTGGGCATCAAAGTGTGCAGTGCCTTTTCAACTGCCTCAAACTGCTTAGGCTCAAGCGACTTGAGTGTATTGAGGAAGGCAGCGAGTTCCTCGCCCATTAGCCCTATGTGACGCACTTCCTTAACCGGATTAGCCGCACGCATGCGTTCGCGCGGCTCAAAGTAGAAAAACAGCCAACTCTCCAATTCTCGCCGCGCTGCTGTCAAGTGCGGATAGTGGGGTGGATAATGGGGCATGGAGAGGATTGTGTGATCGAGGTAGCGGTCATAATATGTGGGGTGCGCCTGTCCCTCCAGGCGTAAGTGGATTTTCTCGCCCTGCTTTTCGACGAAAGGCTTTCTCTTGCCGGTGGGTTCTCCTTTGGCATTCAGGGCAGCCAAGTATTCGTCGGTCATGCGCAGGATGCCTGAGCGAGGCAGCATCTCGATCTCGACGCGGTAACGCAAATCGCGTTCTCGAACATAAGATCTATTGCCGGTATCTTCGGACCGATCATCGCCGCTCGGACGACGCATTTCTCTTATCTCCCGATTGACGGCGTTGATGACAGCATCTGATAGGCACAAATCGGCCTCGATAGAAAAGACCAGCCGTTCTTGTTCAATTAACCCCTTAATGCCTTTTTCTCCGACGGTGAAGGATTCGAGCGGCTTGCCTCGATAGGGTGGATCGAAGGCTTCCTTCAGTGTGCGACTCGCCGCTAACTTCGACAAAAGTTGGAGCGCGTCGAGGAAATTGCTCTTGCCAGCCGCGTTCGGCCCAAATAACAAAGTGAGAGGCGAAAGCTGCACCTCGACGTCACATAGGGATTTGTAGCCTTCGATGTGAATTCGCGTTAGCATCTTGTGTCTCCTGATGCATGGTGCCAAATAGCGATGTTGTTTTTCCTACTTATAGGGGGCGAATAAGTCTACACACCCTTTTCGTCCAGAAAAGCGGTGATTTTCTCAATGGTCTTTGTCCTGAACCCCTTTACCTGGCTGATTTGTCCGTTCTTGACGACAGTCCGCAAGCCCTGCAAATCAACCACTCTCAACTCGCTAAAAAGGCGCCTGGCCATTTTGCCACCGATCCCCCGAATCTCGACCAATTCCAGCACGGTCAAAGGAACGCCCTGCCGCTCCTGCAATGCGTGGATCTCTTTGCCTTCAATGACTTCGACGATTGTTTCTATCACTTCGTCGCTAAATTCGTTTGTGTTTTCCAGTAGTTCCCTTCCTTCAATAGGGTACAACTCGTCCAATCTGCCGCGTGAAAACGACTGAACCATCCAGGCGGCATTGAGATAATCTGCTGGATCTTCACCACATATCTCACGGTAATCCGCCACTCGTTTCAGTTCTTTTGCAATGGTGTAGTTTGACGGCATTTTATAGACTTATCTCTAATCGCTCGCGTACTGGAATCGCATATTTTCCGGCCGCGCGAATTGCTTCTACCATGCCCCGTTCTGACGCTATTCCCTGTCCGGCAATGTCAAAGGCCGTTCCATGATCTACTGATGTGCGCAAAAACTTTAGTCCCATTGTCAGGCTCACTGTTCCGTGAAAATCCAGGGTCTTGGATGCGATATGTCCCTGATCGTGGTAAAGCGACAATACCCCATCGTAACGCCCTTCCAGCGCGAGATGAAATACCGAGTCCGCTGGTACCGGTCCCTGCACCCGCCATCCATGTTTTTGCGCCTCTTTTACTGCGGGGCCGATTACTTCGATTTCCTCTCGTCCGAACAGACCCTGCTCGCCTCCGTGTGGATTTAAGCCCGCCACAGCGATGGTCGGTGTTTGTGTCCCCAGTTGCCGCAAATACAGGTCGCACAGTGGCAATGCTTCCAGAATTCCTGTTTTTGTAATTGCATCTGGAATTTCCCGGAAGGAAATGTGCCGGGTGAGAAAGAAGATTTTCAAATTTTTTACCAGAAACAGCGTCATCGGCACTCGCAACGCCGCTCGCGCATTGAGCATCGCGGTGTGGTCAATATAGGGTAGCTTTGCAGCCTGTAACGATTCTTTGTTCAGTGGCGCTGTAGATAGGCCGATTACGTCGCCTGAAAGAGCCGCATCTATTGCCCGGTCCAGATATTGATATCCGGCCCGACCACCTTCGGCAGAGATCTGGCCATAAGCTATCGGTTCAGACAAAATGCCAATGTCAATAAAGTCGATACACCCGACTTCATAATGCCCGTTGTGCGGATTGTTTACGGCGTGTAAATCTATATCCGCACTTAGCATCTTCACCGTCTGATCCAAAACCGATCGGTCGGCAAAGACCAGCGGTTTTACTTCGTTGTAAAGCGCGGGTTCACTCAGTGCCTTGATCACGACCTCTGGTCCAATTCCCGCCGGGTCGCCCACGGTTATTCCAATTACGGGTCTCTCTGTCAATTTAGCCACGAAATCTACCTCCTGTTCAAAGAATAAGCGTTCCCTGAACCACTGTCAACCGCATTGAGCTTTATTCGACAAAACGCTCTGTTTTTATTTTTCTTTTCCTGTTGCGAAAATATCAGGTATATAATACAGAAAAGATGTGAAATCTAACACGGGAGGATCATTATGAAATTGCAAGCAGGGGCTGCTACGTCCAATATTACACCCTGGCTGGGGGTTACGATGCCGGGAAGTTTTCATCCTCGATACGGAGAGGATGTACACGATGAGCTTTTGGCCAAGGCGCTGGTGATCGACAATGGAGATGTCAGGATTGCCATGGTGACTTGCGATTTGATTGCGGTGCCAGAAGCGATTGCGAATGCAGTGAAGGCGCGCATTGAAGAACGGTGTGGGATATCTCCTGAATGCGTGATGGTGAATGCGACACATACGCATTCAGGGGCAGGGGTGAGCAATCTTCTGGGTATGGGTGAAGATGAGGGTTATACGACATGGCTTCCGCTGAAAGTGGCCGATGCAGTGGAGTTGGCGATTAAGAGAATGCAGCCTGCCAGGGCGGGATTTGCGAGTGTGATGGAGGACCGTATTTCGTTTTATCGGCGCTGGCTGATGAAGGATGGGACCGTGCGGATGAATCCGGGTTTGAACAATCCTGATCTCGTGCGGCCAATGGGAGAAATTGATCCGGAGTTGGCGATGATGTATGTGGAAGGGGTGGATGGTACGCCGATTTCGGTGGTGGCGAGTTTTTCTCTGCACTATGTGGGAACGGGCAGTGTCGGGGAGGTGTCGGCGGATTATTTTGGTCAGTTTTTCAATTTGATGCGGCATTATCTGGGTGGGAACTGTGTGCCGATTTTGTGGAATGCAGCGTCTGGACAGATTAATAACAACGATTATAGTGGCGAGCGGATTTGGCGGGATCGAGGGCATCCGAGGGCGCGGCGGATGGCAAATGTTCTGGCAGGACATGTTTTGACAGAGATTCAGTTGATGGATCTGGATGAGGAACTGGCATTGGAGGCTGTGACCGGGACGCTGGCGTTTTCGAGAAAGGTGATTACAGAGACGGATCTCGATATTGCGGAGCAGATTCTCGCAGGTGGATACGATTACGAGGAGGGTCCATTCAGTTGGGTGGTGGGTCAACCGGTGCGGAAGGATCGGGTAGATGTGTATGCCAGGCAGTGCCAGCGGTTGGCGGCGTTGCCCGAACAGATGACGGCACCCGTGCAGGCGATCCGGTTGGGCGATGCGGCGATTCTGGCGCTGCCGGGGGAGATTTTTGTGGAGACTGGCCTTCGGATCAAGGCGCAGACATCGGCTTCGCCGTTGATGCTGGTGAGTCTGGCGAATGGGTCTATCGGCTATGTGTGTACAGATGAGGCTTTGACGCAAGAGGGCGGGTACGAGACCTGGGCATCCCTGTCGTCTTTGGGGGGTGTGGGTACAGTGCCGGCAATGGAGCGTTTGAGTCTATCGCTTTTGGAGAGGCTGGGGTTTGGGGAGTGACTGTCTTAGAGAGCGGTTACTCTGTTTTTTGATCGGGCGGTGGGATGGGGTCGAGGCCGTGCCGCGCGATGAAGCGATCGACCTGCCGGAAGACGCGGTGGATGGTCGCGATGTCGCGGTGTTCCATGTCGATGCGGCTGAATATTCGGCGGATAGATCGGATGAAGGTCTGGGGGCGATGTCGGGAGACAAAGCCGAGTTTGTCGAGTGCGGTTTGGATGTGGTCGTACATGGATTCGAGTTCGCGGTGTGTAGCGAGGTCGAGTTCTGATGGTTTATAGGGGGCTTCGGTATGGATTGCGCGAAAGAGTTCGTAGCCGTAGATGAGGGTGGCTTGCGACAGGTTGAGGGAGGGGTAGCGCACGGCTGAGGGGATGCGGGAGATCATCTGACACAGTTGGATTTCGTTGTTGGTCAGTCCGTTTTCTTCCCGGCCAAAGACGATGGCGCCTTTGTGGTTTGCGGGAAGGGACAACAGTTTGTCTGTCGCAGTTTGGGGCGGGTGTACGATGTCGAAATCGCGGCGTTTGCGATGGGATGTGCCTACGGCGAGCGTTACGTCTGCGAGTGCTTCGGAAAGTGAGGATACGATGGTTGCGCCATAGAGGATGTCGCCCGATCCGTGCGCCATTGCGCGGGCTTCGCCGCTGGTGTGGTCGGGGGGATTGACGAGGTAGAGGTGCGATAAGCCCGTGTTTTTCATTGCGCGAGCCACGGCGCCGATGTTGCCGGGTTCTTTGGGGTCAACCAGGACGATTCGGATGTGGTCGAGGGGGTTGGACATGGTGGTCTCCAAAAAAACTGTGTCGCACCTCGGTCATGGCGTCTAATAATTGTGCGATGTCGTCGTCGGTATGGGTTGCCATGACGGAGAGGCGCAGACGGCTTTGGCCCTCGGGTACGGTGGGGGGGCGTATGCCGTAGAGGTAGATGCCGCGGTTGTAGAGGTGTTCGGATATTTCAACGGTTTTCTGGGCGTCGCCAACGAGTATGGGTATGATATGGGTTTGGGATTGTGCGAGGTCGTATCCGAGGGTTTGAAGATGCTGGTTGATGGTTTTTGTGTTGTGCCACAGGCGTTGGCGCAAGCTGGCATCGCGTTGGATGAGGTCGAGTGCCGCGGTAGTGGATGCACAGGCGTCGGGCGGCATTGCGGTGGTGTAGATGTACGCTGCCGAGCGGTTGCGTATGAGGTCGATGAGGTCGCGGCTACCACAAATAAAACCGCCGGATGCGCCGAGGGCTTTGCTGCCCGAGGTCATGAGGATGTCGATGGTTTTGGGGGAAAGGCCGTAGTGTTCGAAGGTGCCGCGGCCATTGGGACCAAGGACGCCGGTTGCGTGGGCGTCATCGACCATGAGGATGGCGTTGTGTTGTTTGGCGAGGGAGACAAGTTCGGGCAGTGGGGCGATGTCTCCGTCCATTGAGAAGACGCCATCGGTGACGATGAGGCGACGTCGATGGGTAGGTGAAGTTTTGAGCTGGGTTTCGAGGTGGGCGATGTCGCAGTGGTTGTAGATGGCGATTTGTGCGCGCGAGAGGCGACAGCTATCAATGATGCTGCGGTGATTTAACTGGTCGCTGAAGATGATGTCGTTGCGGTTGATGAGGGCGGGTATCACGCCGAGGTTGGCTGTGTAGCCTGTGGGAAATGCGATGGCTGCTTCTGTGCCGAGGAATTGTGCCATGCTGCTTTCGAGGTCGGCATGTGGGGGCATATATCCCGAGATGAGTGCCGATGCTACGGTGCTGCTTCCATAGGTGTTGAGCGCTTCGATGGCTGCGCCTTTGAGGACGGGATGGTTGGCGAGTCCCAGATAGTTGTTTGAACAGAAGAGGATGAGTTCCCGCCCTTTGATGCGGATGCGGGGTTCCTGGCTGGTTTCCACACGTCGCACCGAGCGGTAGAGGTTTTGCTCGCGCAATGCCTGGAGTTCTGAATTGAGGTCGGGTAGCATGGGTTATAGACCCGTTTGTTTTTCGGGACGGCAATTGACATGGGTTTGAACCGCCTTTATATTGCATAGTCTTTGTGTTTTTTGCAACAGGGATTTTTGTTTGTGCTTCTCTGTGAATGGTTTTTGAATTGATGGGGTTAAAAGAGGAAGATGACGGATAATACGACGCAGGACAATACTTGGGGTTGGAAGTTGGTGCTCGGGTATCCGATTTTGTCGGGTTTGCTTATGGCAGCGGCTTTTCCTCCTTTGCCACTCGGTTTTTTGGCCTGTATCAGTTTGTTGCCCCTGATTCCCGTTGCCGAAAATTTGCGTGGACGCGTGGCTTTTGGCGCGGGTTTTTTGCAGGGTCTGGTTTTTTACGGTGCGAGTATTTATTGGATTGCGTGGATTACCCCCCCGGGTATGGCGGGGGCAATTTTGTATATGTCGCTTTTTCGGGGGCTGTTTGTGTGGTTGTGGTCGTTTGCACTGGCGCGCGCTGGCAGGCTGGGTTTGTGGATGACGCCCTTTTTGTGGGTGGGTTTTGAATATTTCAATACGCTGGGCGATATGGGGTTTTCGTGGATGCTGCTCGGGCATACCCAGGTGGATTATTTGCCTTTGATTCAGATTGTAGAAGCGACCGGGGTTTACGGGGTGTCGTTCTGGGTGGTGGTGGTTAATCTCATAGCGTTTAAGGCATTGGAAAGTGCGCGGCGCGGCTTGATGGTTGGTGTTCTGGTTTTGTCTTTTGCACTGCCAGCGGGATTTGGTTTGTGGCGCATGGCAGAGCCGGTTGCTGAGGGCGATTTGAAGGTCGCTATTGTGCAGCAAAATGTGCCGCCTGTTGAGAAGTCGTACTGGGGTTTTGATCACAATTTTGACAAGCTGAAACCTTTGACGATTCAGGCTGCGGAGACGGGGGCGCAATTGGTTGTGTGGTCAGAGGCGGCTTTGCCTGCGCGTTTGAAAAGTGATTTGAAAAGTGGAAGATCATTGCACCAGGCGTATCAGGCGCGGGTGCAGGCGCTGGTCGATTCGCTGGGGATTTATCTGTATATGGGGGCGAATCGCTTCGAGGCTGCGGCGCGGGATCGGCTTTACAATTCTTCTTTTTTGTTTGAGCCTGGCGGGGGCGATTTGCCGCATTACGACAAGGTGAAGGTGGTGCCGTTTGGAGAGCGGACACCTTTTCCCAAATTGCTCGGATTTTTGCGCGATTTTCAGTGGAGCGGCGGGGGGTATATCAGCGGCGATTTTGAGAGTGGGACTGCGCTTACGGTTTTTGAGGTGCCGGGTGGAAAGTTTTCCGGGATGATTTGTTTTGATTCGGTGTTTCCCTGGCTTGCGCGCGATATGATGGTTCGGGGCGCCGAGTTTTTGGTGGTGATTACCAATGATGGGTGGTATGGGCGCACGGCAGCGCCGTATCAACACGCGGATATTGCGACTTTCAGAGCAGTTGAAAACAGGCGTTGGGTTGTGCGTTGTGCCAATACGGGTGTGTCGATGTTTGTCGATCCCTACGGGCGTCAAGCGCAAAAGACGGGTTTATTTGAAGAGGCTGTTGTGGCCGGGACGATTGCACCGCGCGATGAGCAGACGCTTTATATGCGGTTTGGCGATTTGTTTTCTCAGTTGTGCGGCGTGATCGCGTTGATGGGGTTGGCGGTGTCGGCTATTCGGCGACCGCAAGAAGTGGAGGAGGATGTTGCACCGCCTGAAGGTACGGTGCCGGCGATTATGCCAGACCGGGATGAGGATCTGCCCGATGAAGGCAAGCCAATGCCCTTTCTCGATCATCTTGAGGAGTTGCGGTGGCGCATTTTGAAGAGTTTGGCTGCGATTATTATAGGCGCGATTTTTTGCGGGATTTTTGTCAATGAGATTTTGGCTGTGCTGCTCCATCCTACCCGTGAACTGGAAGATGAACTGATATTGCAGACTTTAAGACCGATGGGCATGTTTATGGTCAAGCTGCAGATCGCGCTGGTGGGCGGGGGGATTCTGGCGCTGCCGTTTTTGATTTTTCAGGTCTGGATGTTTGTCGCGCCCGGTCTGTTCGCCAGCGAGCGGCGGTTTGTGACGTTTGTCATTGGTTCGGCCACTGTGTGTTTTGTCATTGGTGCTATTTTGGCATACTGGCTGGTTATCCCACTGGCGATGAAGTTTTTTGTTGGTATGGCTGAAGATACGATTGTGAAGCCGCAGTTTGATATTGGGGAGTATATCGGTTTTGTGCTGCGCCTTCTGGTGGCTTTTGGCCTGGTGTTTGAGTTGCCCGTGTTGACGTTTTTTCTGGCCAAGATGGGGATTGCAACACGCGATCGGATGCGAAAAGGACGGCGTTATGCGCTTTTGATCGGGTTTATACTCGCCGCCATTTTGACCCCGCCCGATCCTCTGTCTCAGCTTTTGATGGCTATGCCGCTCATCGTTTTGTACGAGATTAGTATTTGGGTGGCGCGGATTGTGAATGAGTAGTGATTATGAGGAGTGGATCGTGAAAATTTGTTTATTGGCAAGTGGCAGTGGTGGCAATTCGATTTGTGTTCAAAACGGTTCTTCAAGTGTGCTTATCGATGCAGGTTTAACGGGTAAGAAGATCGAAGAGCGTTTGCAAGGTGTTGGGATCAATCCAGCGGGTTTGCAGGCTGTTGTGGTGAGTCACGAGCATTCCGATCATATTAAGGGGGTGGGGGTGTTGGCGCGGCGGTATGGGCTGCCGGTTTGGATGACGGAGGGGACGTTGAATGCTTCGAAGAAGATTTTTCGAGGAACTGAGAAAATTCGGGTGTTTGAGAATGATGAGGAATTTTCAATTGGCGATTTGTCTTTTCAGGCATTCCAATTGCCTCACGATGCTGCTGATCCCGTGAATTTTTCCGTGACGGATGGCCATTCCAATGTGACGATTGCAACAGATATGGGTACGGTGACGCAGTTGGTTTATCAGTATATGCGCCGCGCCGATCTGGTGATTATTGAGACGAATTACGATCGACAATTGCTTATGGATGGGCCTTATCCCTGGGTTTTGAAGCAGAGGATCAATAGTACGCACGGTCATTTGTCAAATGATGGGGCAGCAGAGGCGTTGTGCAATTTGGCGAAGGAGGGGTTGCAGCAGGCGGTTCTGGCGCATTTGAGTGAGAAAAATAATCGGCCGGATCTGGCGCGAGAAACTTGTGCGGATATGTTGCAGGGGCAGGGTGTTCGGTCTTTTCTCCTGAGTGTGGCGGAGCAGGATCGTCCAAGTGATATTTTTGTGATTTGATTTGGAAAGGTGAAGATGGAAAAGTGGATTGAAGAGCTTGTGATGGGATTGGCCAGTCCGTACCTTTTGGTGATTATTGCGGTGACGCTGTACACGCTCGGCAAAGGCGCGGATTGGCTCGTCGATGACGCTGTGACGCTTTCGGTGCGTTGGGGGCTGGGGAAAGCGGTTATCGGTGCGACGATTGTGAGTATTGGTACGACGACGCCGGAAGCGGCGGTGTCCGTGTTTTCGGCGATTCAAGGAAAACCAGGGCTTGCGCTTGGGAATGCTGTTGGTTCGATTATTTGCGATACGGGCCTTATCATTGGCCTGGCTTCTCTGGTTGCTCCCTTACCTCTCAACCGCCAGTTGGCGTCGCGGTTGTCAAATGTGCAGGTGGGGGCTGGTATTCTTCTGGTGCTCGCCTGTTTTCCCTGGGCTTCTCCCGCGAAATTGTTTAGCCAGGGTGGGGTTTTGCCACAGTTCGCTGGCTTTGCTTTTGTGGTACTTTTGGGACTTTATATTTGGCAGTCGATCCGCTGGGCTGCAAATGCGTCGGATGCTGAGCGGGAAGATGCAACTGATGCGGAGAGTAGTCGCGCGGGTGTGGTGCTTGTGAAGTTGCTCCTGGCGATAGCGGTTATTGTTATTTCGGCTCAAATTCTCATTCCCAGTGTGAGTGTTTTGGCAGAGAGAATTGGCGTGCCAAAGCACATTATTTCGGCAACGCTTGTCGCGTTCGGCACATCGCTTCCGGAACTCGTGACGGCGATTACCGCTGTTAGACGCGGGCACGGAGAGCTGGCGGTTGGCAATATTATTGGCGCAGATATTCTCAATGTGCTTTTTGTTGCCGGGGTTTCGGCTGCAGCAACACCAGGTGGCTTGCAAGCCGATGGTCAGTTTTTCCAATTTTTGTTCCCGGCTATGGTGTTTATTCTCGTTGTTTTCCGGTGTGGTATTTTTGTGTCGGGCAATGCGATGAAGCGCCCTTTTGGGGTTGTTCTGGTGGCGACGTGGCTTTTGGTGACTTTGCTCAGTTATGTGTTGTCCATAGATATGCATTAGGCAGGCAATGTCTCAGGATATGGGAAAAGACGGGGTTGTACTGGTGACGGGGGCCAGTGGGTATGTTGGTGGGCGGCTGGTTCCGGCGCTTGAAGAACGGGGAGAACGCGTGCGTTGCCTGGCTCGCAATCCCCAATTTCTGGCTGGTCGGTTTTGTTCCGATACCGAAGTTGTGGCAGGGGATGTGCTGGATCGGGATTCGCTGAGGGTTGCTTTGGAGGGGGTCAGTACTGCGTATTATCTGGTGCATTCGATGGGGTCGAGAGCCAATTTTGAGGCGCAGGATCGCATTGGGGCACAAAATTTTGCTCGCGTCGCGCTGCAGCAAGGGGTTCGGCGCATTATTTATTTAGGGGGTCTGGTTGGGGATCGCCAGCTTTCTTCCCATCTGGCGAGTCGCCAGGAGGTGGGGGCTATTCTAACTTCTGAGGGGCCTGCAACGCTGGAGTTTCGCGCTTCTATTATTATTGGTTCGGGGTCGCTGTCTTTTGAGCTGGTGCGCAGTCTGGTCAATAAGTTGCCGATTATGATTACGCCGAGTTGGGTCCGTACGCCAACTCAGCCGATTGCGATTGAGGATGTGATCGCTTATTTGATCCGGGGTCTGGATGTGGATGCGGAAGGTAGCGCGGTTTTTGAGATTGGCGGTCCGCAACAGGTGTCCTACGGCGGGCTGATGCGGGAATATGCTCGCCAGATTGGTGTGCGGCGTCTTATGATTCCGGTGCCTTTTTTGAGTCCTCGTCTTTCCAGTCTGTGGTTGGGGCTGGTGACGCCTCTTTACGCGCGGGTGGGTAAGAAGCTTATCGATAGTTTGCGGAATGAGACGATTGTTCGAGATGGTGGTGCGCGCGAGCATTTTCCCGTCCGTCCTCTAAATGTGCGTCAGGCGATGGCACGTGCGCTTGAGGAGGAGGACCGGGAGATGGCTCAGACCCGCTGGAGCGATGCGGTGTCTTCAAGTGGTAAGGAGCCTTTTTGGGGTGGAAGGCGTTTTGGTTCGCGGCTTGTCGATCGTCAGCAGGCTTTTGTGAATGTGGAACCCGGCCAGGCGTTTGCCCCTGTTCAGCGCATTGGTGGGGATCAGGGCTGGTATTTTGCGACATGGATCTGGTATTTGCGGGGTTTTGTGGATTTGCTGCTGGGCGGAGTGGGTATGCGGCGAGGGCGGCGGCACCCGGTTGATGTGCGGCCGGGAGATCCGCTGGATTTCTGGCGTGTTGAGGCTTTTGAAGAACATCGCCTTTTGCGTTTGCAGGCAGAGATGAAGGTGCCCGGCCGAGCATGGCTCCAGTTTGAGGTCCAGCCCGTGGAGGGGGGGAGTCTGATAACACAGACGGCTATTTTCGATCCTTTGGGTCTCGGCGGGTTGCTTTATTGGTATGGCCTTTATCCCATCCACTATCTCATTTTCAAGCGTATGCTGAAGGGTATTGTTAAGCAGGCGGAGAAGTCTTTCAAATCAGCAATGGCTTAGGCGTCAATCGCATCAACAGAGTTGTTATCGGGCATTGTGCTGTGGGGGACGGCCCCCGTGCCGTCCCGTGTGTCATCGCGGCAGGGTCCCCTGCTTAAAGCATACAGGGGCATGCTTAGCCGCGATCCAGAAGGTTTTTGTCCTTAACCGATGATCTTTAAGAGCCTGCCAGCGCCCTTGCCGGGATAGGTTCTCGAGTTGGCGCCCGGGTAAGCATAGCCGTTTATAAAAATACGCCGCGATTTCTGCGAGCGGTTCGGTTCGCTGCCGTGGATGACGTATGGGTTGAACAAGGTTACGCTGCCGGCTTTCATGATTCCCGTAATGGCGTCGTCGGGGTTGAATAGCGCCGGGTATTCTTCTTCGCTGCGACTCAGCAGGCCCAGATGCCCCAATTTGCAACTTCCAGGGATGAATTTCAGAGGTCCACTTTCTTCGGTTACATCGTCAATAGCGATGGCTTGTTGGACAAAGCTGCCGCGTCCGTTGACGTCCTTCCACCAGGGTTTTCCATATCCGCGATGTTCGCTGTCCTGATGCCACGGAAATGAGACGTTGTCGCCGGGTATTTTGAAGTGGGCCTGGTTGATTAACTGGTTCATTTCGTTGCTGCCCAGCAACTGGCTCGCCATGCCGAGCAGACGAGGATCTTTACCGTATGCGAGTAATACTGGTTCGGCTGCCCCGCACCAGGAGATACGGTGTATGATGACCTGTCCCGATTCCTTTCTTTCTATGGCAAAGTCGGAGCCTTTGTGGATCCCGGGTTCCGATAGCGCGTAGGCCATCTTCTGCAGACGGTCAAATCCGGCTCGCATTTCTTCGATTTCGGTGGGTGTAAAAACGTCCGGTACGATGACGAATCCAATTTCGAAGAATGCTTCGACCTGTTCGTCGCTGAGCATTGGCGTCAGGTTGCTCATAATACCACCTCCCTGAAAAGCGAATGGCTCCGAGAAATCCCAGAGCCAACTGAACCCCCAGTCACTCGAAAATATAGCGACTAAAAGCTCATAAAGTCAAGAATGCTGTGACGATGTAGTATTTGTCTGTAAAAAAATAGTTTCTTAACTTAATCCAGTGTTTGTTTGTCATCGCGGCAGGATGTTAGCCGCGATCCAGAAGGTGTTGCCTTTGAGGGTTTTAGAGCCGTCATTGCGGCAGGATGTTAGCCGCAATCCAGAAGGTGTTGCCTTTGGAGGGTTTTAGAGCCGTCATTGCGGCAGGATGTTAGCCGCAATCCAGTGGTTTTGACTTTCTTATATCTGTTTATCGGCATGACGCTGTGGCGACTGCTCGAAGTGGGCCGCCTATTGAATATTGAGGACGAGACGATTCTGGATTTGGCGAATTGATTTCTTGGGGTTATATACAAAGGGGCTGGATGATAACAGTAAAACGAGGTATGAGACATGTACTACAACGAAGTCGTAAAGGAAATAGCGAGTTTTACCGAGACCGGACGTGGATCTGGAAGCGTGCAAACGCTATACAGAGGGGAAAATGAGAGCTTCCCTTCTGTATCGTCTGGCTTGTACCGTTATTTTTCGGGACACGATGCTTGGAACGCTAAAAATGACGATGAAAAAGAGCAATTTCTTTTTAATTACGAAAAGAAAATTGTTCAACACGCGTCGATTTTCGCAGGGTACGGAGATGAAAATTATTCAGTTGAAAACAAAAATTGTGTCGAGAAATTTTCGTCTAAACAACGGGAACTCTTAGCGGATGTCCAGCACAGAGGGGGGATAACTAATTTCATAGATTTTACAAGAGATGTAAATATTGCCTTGTTTTTTGCTTGTTATAGTGAGGCTGATTCACCTTGGACCCAGAGTCATTTACGCGATAATAAAGATGGGCGTATTATACTTTATCACCATGTAAGTATTCAGCCAAGGCATGAAGTGTTGAATTTTCCACAAGTTGCGTACAGTAGGATGCAATCTGGTATCTTGGTTCGACCAAGAACGTATGGTATTATGGACATCAACGAAAGTTGCATTGATATTATCACGATTCCTGTGCAAAAAAAGAGAGAGATTTTGGGATATTTGGCGGGTTTATACAATATAAGATTATTAACCATTTATAGTGATTTACATGGTTATGTCAGAAATCAGCATTTGTTATTTCCGAAGTTAAAAAAAAATGACTTGGTATAAAAATTTTTAATGAACTACATTCACTGTCATGGGCAAATGAAGCGTTCGAATGCGCCTTTTCATGTTGATCGAAAGGGCTATCACCTGATGTTTGACACAGTCCCGGCCTGGGTCTGTGATCAGTGCGGTGAGGCGTATTTTGAAGAGCGCGAAGTTACCGCAATTCAGAGTGCTATTAAGGGGCTGGACCAGCAGGCCCGGCAGCTTGTTTCAGAGACTTGAAGCACTTAATCCAGGCCGGTAACGTATGGTTGCGGTCCGTTTTTATCTGTAGTACGATCCCTTGCATGGAAGTATGTCATCCCATATTTTAGGTATGGCGTAAGATATGCGCCTTCAGTGCCCGTGGATTTTATGGGATTAAATTGCCATGCTCAAACGCCTTTACATTGACAACTACAAGTGCCTGACCAACTTTGAAATCTGTTTTGAGGAGTTGACATTGCTACTCGGACCAAATGGGTGCGGCAAGTCGGCTATATTTGAAGTTGTAGGGAAATTGCGCGATTTTATTCGCGGCGATGCACGGGTCGGCGAATTATTTCCCTCCACTGACCTCACGCACTGGAGCACAAAGCCCGAGCAACATTTCGAATTGGAAATTGACATTTCCGGCGGATTATGTCTTTACCGGCTTGTGATTGAGCACAAACCGGAAATTCGATTTGTGCGTGTGATGCGCGAAGAGCTTCTGTTCAATGACAAGCCGCTCTTTGCTTTTGAAAACGGCGAAGTACAACTCTATCGCGACGATCACAGCAAGGGACCAAAATATTCTTTTGATTCGACGCGATCTGGACTCGCACCGGTGGTCGATGGTCATGACAACACCCGGTTGTGTGCATTTCGAAATCAAGTCCGACGTTTCGTGACGCTTTTTTTAGAGCCAAAACGCATGAGCAACGGTTCGTCTTCCGATACCGATATGCTCAGCAGTGGAGGAGAAAATTTTGCGTCGTGGTATCAGGGACGCCTCCAAGAGAATCCGCGCCAAATATTTGACGCGATGGATAAGTTAAGCGATGTTCTGCCCGGTTTCGTAGATTTGAGACTTGTTCAAAAAGGCAGTGATTATAGAGAGTTGCAAGCTGAGTTTTCCTCTGTGCCAATAGAATCGAGGTCTATCTATCGGTTTGACCAGCTTTCAGATGGTCAGCGTGCTTTGATCGTGCTTTATTTGCTGCTATTTGCCGATGATACTGGGCGCACTTTGTTTTTGGATGAGCCGGATAACTATGTCACCCTTCCGGAGTTGCAACCCTGGTTTGCTGAGTTGGAGGATGGCTGTGGCGATACTCTGCCTCAGACCATATTGATTTCGCACCATCCAGAAGCGATTGATTTTCTTAGCGATAGATCGGTTTGGTTGGGGCGTGACCCTGAGAACCATACGCGCATCCTGGACGTCACTAACGACACGATGCTAAAAACCTCTGAACTCTACGCCCAAGAGCTTGTACCGTGAAATGTGTGCCGAGGGGAAGTTGCGAAGCCCGCACCAGAATCGCTGGAAATCGCCTGTCGTGGATATAACAATGTTTTTTGATTTCTTGACTATTCAATTCTGTGTCTTTTGAATTGATTATGGCTAACCTTCGAAGGATGTTCGATGTTTCCGGACATCCTTAATTCTTTTTGTGAGATCGGCGATGAATTTCGTTTCTAAAATCAAAGAAAATCCTCTTTTGAGCTTTCTTATTTTTCTGCTTATCGTGGCTTTCGTGACTTTTGTGGGCGTCCTGTTCTTCGACTGTGTTGAGGATTACGTTTCTTGTCTTATAGGCGTAACCACTAAAAACGAAATTCTGAAATTTTTGGGAATCGGCATGGGGGGCATACTGGTCGCCCTGCAAGCCCTGGCTTCTCACAGACGCGCTAAGGCGATGGAAGATACCGCAAAAACTCAGGTTGATGCTGCGAACGCCCAAGCAGATGCTGCGAAAGCTCAGGCCAGAGCCACGGAGGAGCAAGCAAAAGCTAACTTGCACACCGAGCAAGGACTACGACAGGAACGCCTGAAAAACGCCATTGAACATTTGGGAGATGAAAAAGAATTCGTGCGCCTCGGTGGAGCTTACGAACTTTTCCATCTGGCAAAAGACGCCAAAGAAGACGCTAAAGAGTTGCGCCAGACTGTGCTCGACATCCTCTGCGCCCATATCCGTCAGACAACAGGCAAAGAAGAGTATAAGAAAAATCATGAATCTAAACCTTCGGTAGAAATCCAAAGCCTGTTGACATTGGTGTTCGTACAGGAACACAAGGTTTTCAAAGGTCTCCACATCAACTTGCAGGAAAGCTATCTGAACAAGGCCGATCTCCGGGGCGCACGTTTAGCAAACGCCATTCTGACCAAGGCGCATCTGCAAGGGGTTTCTCTTCGCAAGGCACATCTGCAAGGGTCTAATCTTTTTGAGACATACCTTCAAGAGGCTGATCTTCGTGGAGTACATCTACAAGGGGCTAATCTTAGCAGGGCACATCTACAAGGGGCTAATCTTCGTGGCGCATATCTGCAAGGATCTAATCTTAGTAGGGCATATCTACAAGGGGCTAATCTTAACAGTGCATACTTGCAAGGAGCCGGAAAAGTGAATTGGTCTTCTTACATGTCTTTTAGAATTCGTATCCGGAACCAAATTGGCAAAGAATCTGATCTATCCGATGTGGTTTTCGCGGGTGGATTGAAACAGAAAGATCTAGACGCCCTTGTAGAAGGTTTATCTGATAGAAAAGCAAATGAGTTGCGAGAAGAACGGGAACCGCATGTTGATCGAGCCCCAAGCAATGAACTGCCAGAAGACAGCGAGGCCATTACCGGGATTTACGAGAAAGAAGACGCTGAACAATGGATTACCGTACACGAAAAATCCATGCCGAAAGTCTCGGAGGATAATAGCTGATGCCGATTTTACACTGGCTAACACGAGACGAAGATATCCGTGCTGCTACTCGCGTGCCGTATCGATTACTGGAGGAAGCATCCGATCTTTCCGCTGGTGATACGGATGACGGGAATATGCTCATCCAGGGCGATAATCTGGACGCACTCAAGGCGTTGCTGCCGTTCTATGCTGGACAGGTGAAGTGCATTTACATTGATCCGCCGTATAACACGCGCTCGGCTTTTGAGCACTACGACGATAATCTCGAACACAGCAAGTGGCTGGCGATGATGTGGCCGCGCCTTGAGATATTGAGAGAGTTTTTGACGGATGAAGGGTCAATTTGGATCAATATTGATGATGACGAGGGACACTACCTAAAGATCATTGCGGACGAGATCTACGGCCGAAGAAATTTTATTGTCAACTGTCTTTGGCAGAAGAGAACATCGCCTGATGGACGAATAAATATGGGTGATGCCCATGACCATATTTTTGTTTATGGTCATCAGGCTACAAGAGGTAGTTTAAACAACCTGTCTCTCACGGAGGAGCAGAGGGATTCGTACAAGAACCCTGACAACGACTCACGCGGCCCGTGGGTTTCTACGGATTTCACTGCCCAAGGTTATCGACCAAATCAAATGTATGAAATTGTAACCCCTGCCGGTGTTCGTTATTCTCCACCAGAAGGCCGATGCTGGGCTAATGTTGAAGAGAACTTTAATCGTCTATGTAATCAAGGGCGTATATGGTTTGGGAAGGAGGGTAAATCTCGACCGCGTGTGAAAAACTATCTGTCGGAAGCAGAGGGGGTGAAATCCTGGAGTTGGTGGACGAACAGGGAAGTAGGTCATAATCAGGAAGCCAAAAAAGAAATAAATGCCCTATTTGGAGCATTGAATGCTTTTGATACTCCAAAACCCGAACGCCTTATTCAACGCATCCTTCACATTGCCACCAACCCCGGCGATCTCGTTCTCGATTCCTTTCTTGGATCTGGCACAACGGCGGCGGTGGCGCATAAGATGGGGCGGCGTTACATTGGGATTGAGATGGGTGAGCACGCGGTTAGCCATTGTGTTCCGCGTCTGCGGAAAGTGATTGAGGGTGAGCAGGGTGGTATTTCAAAGAGTGTCAATTGGCAGGGCGGTGGTGGGTTTCGTTTCTATCGCCTCGGGCCGCCTGTGTTCGATGAGGATGGGCAGATTCGGGCAGATATTCGATTTTCGGTGCTGGCCGCGCATGTCTATTTTAGCGAGACTGGGCATCCGTGGAAGGGGAAGGGGGATTCGCCATTTCTCGGTTTGCACGATGGTCGTGCTTATGCGTTACTGTACAATGGTATTCTTGGTGACAAGCGACCGGGTGGTGGGAATGTTTTGACTCGGGCAACATTGGCGCACATTCGTGAGGAAATCGCCAAAGCACATCCAGACACCGATGGTCCGATGACTGTTTATGGCGAGCAGTCGCGTTTGATGCCACAGACACTTGAGCGCGAGGGCATTATTTTTAAGCAGACGCCCTACGATGTGAAGGCGCGGATGTAAGGGACGATCAACAAAATATCCGAACCATTGTTGAGCAGAAGTGTTATGAACTTAAAACAATACCAGTCCGATACGCTGTCTATTCTGCGCCGGTTCTTTGAGGAGGCGCGGATAGCGGGGCCGAAGAATGCGTATGAGTCTATTACGCAAGAGCCAGAGCAGGCAATGCGGCTTGGGGGCTATGCTGGGGCTTATGTGCCGTTAAAAGAATTGTTTGATGTGCCCTATGTTTGTTTGCGCCTGCCCACGGGTGGGGGTAAGACGATTTTGGCTGCTCATGCCGTGTCGGTTGCTCGCAATGCGTGGATTGAGAAGGATTATCCCGTGGTGCTCTGGCTGGTGCCGACGAATACCATTCGCCTGCAGACGGTTGAGGCGCTGAAGACCGCTCGCCATGCGTATCGACAGGTGCTGGATGAGGCTTTTGATGGTCGGGTGCGGGTGTTTGATATTGCGGATTTCACGCATATTCGACCACACGATATCCGCGACCATTGCTGTATTGTGGTCGGTACGATTCAAACGTTGAGGGTGAAGAGTACTGAGGGGCGGAAGGTCTATGCCCACAATGAGGAGATGGAACCGCATTTCTCCAATGTCCGGGACACGGCTCCTGGATTGGAGAAGTCGGAACAGGGTGGTGTCAAATTTTCTTTTGCCAACTTGCTCCATATCCACCGTCCGCTGATGATTGTAGATGAGGCGCATAACGCGGTAACAGGCTTGACCCGGGAGATGCAGGCGCGGGTGAATCCGTGCGCGATTGTCGAGTTTACGGCCACGCCGCAGCGCAGGTCAAATATTTTGCACAGTGTTACGGCTCAGGAATTGAAGCGCGAAGAGATGATCAAATTGCCTATTATGCTTTCCGAACACGATACATGGCAGAATGCTGTGAACGGTGCTATTGCCGCTTGTGCTTCTCTTGCAGAGACCGCGAGCGACGATGCCGACTATATCCGTCCTCTTGTGTTGTTTCAGGCGCAGCCAAGAAATCAGGAGGTGACGGTTGCGGCACTGAAAGATCATCTGATGGAAGTGGAACAGATTCCGGAAGACAAGATCGCCATTGCTACTGGGAACCAACGCGAACTCGATGGTATTGACCTGTTTGACCGCTCCTGTCCTATCGAATACATCATCACTGTTGAGGCACTGAAAGAGGGATGGGACTGTTCATTTGCTTATGTTTTCTGTTCTGTGTCGCGCATTCAAAGTGCGAAGGATGTGGAGCAACTTCTCGGTCGCGTGCTTCGGATGCCTTATGCCAAACGGCGCGGGGTTGCCGATCTAAACAAGGCGTATGCGTTCTTGTCCGAACCGTCCTTTGGAGAGGCTGCAAAGGGGCTTACTGATAAACTGGTGGGTATGGGCTTTGAGGAAGAGGAAGCCTTTGACAATATCGAGCCAGTTCAGCGTGCTTTCGACGATCAGGGCAATTTGTTTGGTCCGCGCCAGAAGTCAGAGCCGGTGTTCAGATATACGGCTCAGGCGACGCCGGAAGTTTTGTCTAAGCTCAAAGAGGCAGAGCAAGATGGGTTGCTGGTGCGCGAAACGGCTGAAGGGGAGGTTGAGGTCGCGGTTACGGGTTGGATCGATAAGGATAGTGAGAAGGCGATTTGCGAGACTTTGCCCGAACCGCAGAGGGAAGAGTTTGTTGATGCTGTTGCGAAATATCGCGACGAGATCAAGGATAGAATATCACTTGCCGAACAAGGGGAGAAATTCGAGGTTCCGCGTCTGATGTCGGATATTCAGGGCACGTTGGAATTTGCCGATACGGACATCTTTATGGAATACCACGATTGGTCGTTGCTCAATTATTCCCCAAAGATGGACGAAGATGAGTTCACGATTCGTGAGACAGCACGCAGTTTTGAGATTGACATTGAAGGCAAGCGCGTCACCTATCAGTTCGCCAGTGAAGATGAGCAATTGGCTCTGGACATTGCTGTGGAAGGCTGGACGCCAGAAGCACTTGTCCTGTGGCTCGACCGGCAGGTGCGACAGCCGGATATTCACCAGAGCGAACTGGTCAAATGGTTGCGCGAAATGGTCGAACACTTGCTCAAGGCACGCAGCATGTCCATCTCTGCTCTGATGCGTTGTAAATTTTTGCTTGCCAATACAATTGAGAAAAAGATCAATGACATTCGTCGGGAGGAACGGGATAGTGTCTATCAGCGGTATCTCTTTACGTCCGGGTCTAAAGTCTCGGTTTCATTCGATCATGCCTTCACATTTGTAGATGGGATGTACCAGGATCAACGATGCTATCGCGGGCGCTGGAAGCCGCGCAAGCATTTTTTAGGTCCGGATCGCGTTCCCATCTTTGATGGTGTTGAAGATGGCGAGGAGATGCAGTGTGCTCAGGTCATCGATAGTTTGGCGGAGGTGAAGTACTGGATTCGCAATGTAGCGCGTCATTCAGAGTCGTTCTATCTGCCGACTGCGACGGACAAATTCTACCCGGACTTTGTCGCACAGTTGGAGGATGGACGTCTTTTTGTTATCGAATACAAGGGCGCGCATATTGCTGAAGGAGCCGATACCGCCGAGAAGCGAACCATAGGTGCCCTTTGGGAGCAGAAAAGCGATGGCAAAGGGCTGTTCATCATCGCAGAGAAGATTGTCGATGGAAAGGATGTACGACAGCAGTTGATGGAAAAAATTGGTGATGTTTAGATAAATGGAGGCAATAACATGGCGAGTACTATTCAACTGGTTCCCGAAGCTGAGAAACGAATTGATTCCCTCGTGGCGCGAACGGGGCGCAGCAAGGATTTCTTTCTCGGGGAGATTATCAAACGTGGTCTTGAGGATGTGGAGGATTATTACCTCGCCGCAGACTTACTGGAGGGCGTCAGAGAAGACACGTAGGTGGTATAATCATAAAACACCATCAGTTAAAGCCATCACGCACGGCGCGCGAGTCCGTTTCGCAGCGGACATTTTTATGGCATTCCAACTGTGTAGGCCACAGCAGGGCGTACTATCACAGAAACGATTTGCGCTGTGCAAGCTCCCCGCAGGGGCGCCCTTTTTTTGCTTCATTTTTTTGGGCGCGCAAAAAAATGAAGTCGCCGAAGGCATGAAAAGAAAAATATTAAAAAAACTTTATAGGTCGTTGTACCACAACAAACGAATTATGCACACCCCTCATTTAGATGAATGGAGATACATTTGAAGACAATGCTCATTACAGGCGGTGCCGGGTTTATTGGCAGCCATTTTGTGCGATATGTTCTGAATACATATCGCGATTATCGCGTTATCAATTTGGACAAGCTGACGTACGCGGGCAATCTGGACAATTTGATAGATGTTGCGGACAGTTCCCGGTATGAATTTGTGCGGGGAGATATTTGCGATGCCGGGTTGGTCAATGATTTGATACAGCGGGTTGATCTGGTGGTGAATTTTGCTGCGGAGAGCCATGTGGATCGGAGCATTATGGGTGCCGAGGAGTTTATGAAGTCCAATGCGCTGGGTGTGTACACATTGCTCGCCGCCGCGCGAGATTGCGGTGTTGAGCGGTTTTTGCAGGTGAGTACAGATGAGGTGTATGGGTCTTTGGAAGCGGGCGAAGATCCGTGGACGGAGGATGCGCCGATTGCGCCGCGTAATCCCTATGCGGTGGCGAAAGCGTCCGGGGATATGATGGCGCGGGCGTTTGCGATTACGTATGGTTTGCCCGTGGTGATTACGCGCGCGTCCAATAATATTGGGGGGTTTCAATATCCCGAGAAGCGCGTGCCCATTTATATTACGAATGCGATGGACGATATTGCGTTGCCGGTGTATGGCGCAGGGACGGCGATTCGCGATCATCTCTATGTGACGGATCACTGCGAGGCGATTGATCTGGTGCTGCACAAGGGCGCGCAGGGTGAGGCGTATAATGTGGGAGGTGAGAATGAGGCGGATGGGCTTTCTGTTGCGGAGCAGATTCTGGAGTGTTTGGAGAAGCCAAGAGATTTGATGGCGCATGTGGCTGATCGCCCCGGACACGATATGCGGTATTCGCTGGATGCGTCAAAAATTATGGCGCTGGGGTGGCAGCCGAAGTACAATTTTGAAGAGGCATTGCGCCTGACGGTTGAGTGGTATTTGGGCAATGAAGAGTGGTGGCGCAAAATTCGAGAGAGTGCGAATTATCGAGAGTATTACAGGCGGCAGTACACAGAACGCGAATGAAGCGGATGAAAAACCATAAAGATGTGAATCCTTCAAATGGATAAGTGATACAAATCTTTCATCTGACCACCCCTCCATGGTTCAAAATGTACCCTTTCGCCTTTCATCTGTGCCCATCTGCGGATTTAAATTCAGGTTGTGAACAAGGGCATAATACGGGTATTTGATGCTGTCCATACAATTTGTCGCGCCATGCTGCGACATTGGCATGATATTTGCTTTATATTCTGACAGTTGCGTGTGTTCCAAATCAAGAAGGGTCTCATGGATCTCATCTGTGAATCATCGGAGACTTGACGCGACGTGTGAAATCAAATAGATTTGGATATGTTCGGGTCACTGGCAGAAAAGGGATTGCACATGGCTACTGAAACCATTGAAGGCATTGCCCAAAAGCAAGCCAAACAAGAGGGGCAATTTGACCAGTTCAGCAAACGCTTTGAGGACGCTCAAATGATGCTGGTTCAGGCAATCAACGGCTTGCGCGAAGACAACAAGTTTTTGCTCTCGCGTGTTGACGCAGTGGATAGCAAAATCGGCGAGGTCAACCGCTGGCGTTGGGCAACAACGATTGCGGCGGTTATTGCGGCGTGCGCGCTCTATCGTGTTTTTTTTCCATGACTCAAATAGTGTCTGACACTTTACAGTGCATAGGGCACGGCTTCACTGGATTAGATTATGGTAGGAAAAACAGACGGCGAAAGAGTATCCATCTGGAGTGTTGGGGATAGGGAAAGATTGTTCTTTGTGAGCCTCTCTTTGGCATTCTTTGCTGTTGGGTTGTGGTTTGCCCTTTGTCATATTATGCAAGATGGTTTCACCAATGAGGCGATCTTTGATTCCATAAAAATTATTGGCCCAATAGGTCTTTCGGCAATCACCTTAACATTTTTTTTAATGGAGGGCAGGAATCTCATGCTTGTTCCAATTGAAAAATATCGCAGAAAACGCTACGAAGAAGGTCGTCAAGAAGGTCGTCAAGAAGGTCGTCAAGAAGGTCGTCAAGAAGGTCGTCAAGAAGGTCGGCAAGAGGGATACCAGGAAGTATTTGCGACAATTCAAGAGAAATATCCGGATATTGACTTGGCGGTCATCCGTGCTGCACTAAAAAAGAAAAATGGGAGTGGAATAGACGATCGCAAATAAAGGAGCAGAAAACGCGCCATTGAATATCTTTTTTTTGATTCGCTTTGATATCTACAATTCGGAGTGTCTGAACGATTGTGTACAGAATGGAAAATATTAAAAAACGCCCCGGCGATATTTGTCGGGGCACTTTTTATTTTCAACGACTTTTTAATCCGCGTCATCCGTTAATCCGCATCATCCGCGATACTCTTTGAGGAAATGACCCGTGTGGGAAGATGGATTTTGGGCGATGGTTTCTGGGGTGCCGGTTGCGACGATGTGGCCGCCGTGTTCGCCCGCGTCGGGACCGAGGTCGATGACCCAGTCTGCGCGTTTGACGACGTCGAGGTTGTGTTCTATGACGAGGACGGTGTTGCCGCGGTCAACGAGGCGGTCGAGGACTTCGATGAGGACGCGGATGTCGTCAAAGTGCAATCCCGTGGTGGGTTCGTCGAGGAGGTAAAGCGTTTTGCCCGTGGCGGTTCGCGCCAGTTCGGTTGCGAGTTTGACGCGCTGTGCTTCGCCGCCAGAGAGGGATGTGGCCGGCTGGCCGAGGCGGAGATAACCCAGGCCCACGTCGGCGAGTGATTTGAGTTGTCGCTGTGCCGCCGGGATGTTGCGGAAGAAGGTGCGGGCCTGGTTTACGGTCAGGTTTAATACGTCGGCGATTGAACTGCCTTTGTACCGGATTTCAAGGGTTTCTCTGTTGTATCGGCTGCCACCGCATACGTCGCAGGTGACAAAAACGTCGGGGAGGAAGTGCATTTCGATGCGGCGCACGCCATCGCCCTGGCAGGCTTCGCAGCGCCCGCCTTTGATGTTGAAGCTGAAGCGCCCGGCACCGTAACCGCGCACTCGGGATTCGGGCAATTGTGCGTAGAGTTCGCGTATTGCTGTGAAGAGGCCCGTATATGTGGCGGCATTTGATCGGGGAGTGCGCCCGATTGGGGATTGGTCTATGCGAATGACTTTGTCGATTTGGTCAACGCCTTCGATAGATGTGTGGGGTAAGGGTTCTGTACTGGCGCGGTGGAGTTGTCGGGCGAGCGCGGGATACAGGGTGTGATTGATGAGCGAGCTTTTGCCCGAGCCGGAGACGCCGGTGACGCATACAAAGACACCCAGTGGAATATCGATATCGATGTTTTGCAAGTTGTGTCCGCTGGCATCCCTGATTGAGAGATGCCCACGAGGTTGGCGAATGTCGGGGGGGAGGGGGATGGTTTTTCGACCGGATAGATAATTGCCGGTGAGAGAATTTTCGTCGGCGATCACGGTTTCTGGCAGTCCCTGTGAGATAATTTTGCCGCCGTGTTCGCCTGCACCTGGCCCCAGGTCGATGAGATGATCGGCCATTTGAATGGCTTCGCGGTCGTGTTCGACCACGATGACCGAGTTGCCCAAGTCGCGCAGGTTGCAGAAGGTGTCGATGAGTTTGCGATTGTCGCGGGGGTGCAGGCCAATGCTGGGTTCGTCGAGTACGTAGAGTACACCGACGAGGCGGGTTCCGATTTGTGTGGCGAGGCGAATGCGCTGAAATTCACCTCCTGAAAGTGTTGAGGCTCTGCGGTTGAGTGCGAGATACCCCACGCCGACATCGACGAGAAATGCGAGGCGGTTTTCGATTTCGCGTATGAGGGGGGCAGCGATCTCAGCCGCGTTGTTTTTGAGGTTGAGCGTTTGGAAGAATTGCCTGATTTTTTCTATGGGCATGCTGGCAATGTCGGCTATTGTACAATTGGAAATTGTGACAGCGAGAGCTTCTGGGCGCAAGCACGCACCCTGGCAGTCGGGGCAGGTTTGCTCGCGCATAAAACGTTCGATTTTTTCTCGTGCTTCGTCGGAGGTAGCTTCTTTGTATTGGTGCTGGAGATCGGGTATAACGCCGGTTTTTCCTCTGAGGATCGCTCTTTGAACGGTTTTGGAAAGTTTGGAAAAGGGCGTTGAGGGATCGAATGAGAGGTTGCGCGATAGGCGTTGAAGTTGCTCTACCTGGCGTTTGCCCTTGGGGATACCCCAGGGCGCAATCGCGCCTTCGAGGATAGATTTTGACGGATCGGGCACGACGAGGTCGGGATCGACTTCAAAAACAGTGCCCATACCGCTGCAAGTGGGGCAAGCGCCGTGCGGGCTGTTGAAGGTGAAGAGGCGGGGTTCTATTTCTTCGATTTCAAAGTGGCCTTCTGTGCAGGCATAGCGCGTGGAAAAGGTCCATTCCTCATTGTCAATAATGTCGAGTGTGGCTGTGCCGTTGGCAAGGTCGAGGGCTGTTTCGAGCGAGTCCGCGAGGCGCGCGGCCATGTTTTCGCGCACGACGAGGCGGTCGATGACGGCTTCGATACTGTGCGCTGTTTTTTTATCGAGAACGATATCGCTATCAAGTGACGCAACTTCGCCATTGACGCGCACCCTGAGATAGCCTTCCTTGCGCAACTGGTTGAAAGTACTCAGGTGGGTGCCTTTGGCATTTCGGATCAGGGGCGCGAGTATCTGGAGGCGTTGGCCTTCGGGCAGTGCGAGCACGCGATCGACAATTTGCGCGACGTTCTGGCGCACAATGGGCTGGCTGCATATCGGACAATGTGGCGTACCTATTCTGGCGAATAAGAGGCGCAAGTAGTCATAGACTTCGGTTATGGTGCCCACTGTTGAACGCGGTGTGCGGGGGATGCCGCGTTGCTGAATCGCCACAGCAGGTGAGAGACCTTCTATGCTGTCGGCGTCGGGTTTGTCCATGAGATCGAGAAATTGCCGCGCATAAGCGGATAGCGATTCGACATAACGGCGTTGCCCTTCGGCATAGACTGTGTCGAAGGCCAGCGACGATTTTCCCGACCCCGAGGGTCCGGTGATGACAACGAGACAGTTGCGCGGAATATCCAGATCGATATTTTTGAGATTGTGCTGACGCGCACCTCTGATGGTGATTGTATCGCTCATTGACGTGATGATGAAAAATGAAAAAAATTCAGGCACTTAATGTTTAAGTGCCTGAAAAAGAAAGTGCGGCAGAGAGGACTCGAACCCCCAACCCTCTGGTCCGAAGCCAGATGCTCTGTCCAATTGAGCTACTGCCGCTGTGCAAATAATATACGGATTGTGGTCGTGTTTTGCAAGCGGAGGAATTAGCTTGACAGGATGAAATGAGAGGTGTAATTAAGATGTTGTCTCGAAATTCCATTTGTCTTTTCACGGAGGTGTAATTTGAATACGCGTTCAAAGACGCTATTTGACGCAGCACAACAGGTGATTCCCGGCGGTGTGAACAGTCCCGCAAGAGCTTATGGTCCCGTAGGTGGTGATCCGCTCTTTATTGTGAAAGGTGAGGGGGCGCGAATTGTCGATGCCGATGGGGCATCTTATATCGATTTTGTGGGTTCCTGGGGACCGCTTATTTTAGGCCATGCACATCCAGAAATTGTCGCGGCTGTCAATGCAGCGGCTGCTGGAGGTACGAGTTTTGGCGCGCCGACAGAAATCGAAGTGAAGATGGCTCAACTGGTCACCGAAATGGTGCCGAGCGTAGAAATGGTGCGGATGGTAAATTCGGGTACCGAAGCTACGATGTCGGCTATTCGGCTGGCTCGCGGACACACGGGACGAAACAAAATTGTCAAATTTGAAGGGTGCTGGCACGGGCATGCCGATAGTTTTCTGATTCAGGCGGGGTCTTCGGCACTTACTATGGGCGCGCCGAGCAGCCCGGGAGTTACACCCGGAACCGCAGCAGATTCGATTACCGTGCCTTTTAATGATCTGGAAGCTGTTGAAAAAGCCGTTGTGGAAAATAGGAATGAAATCGCCGCTGTTATTGTCGAACCCATAGCGGGCAATATGGGGGTGATTCCGCCGGTGCCAAGTTTTTTACAGGGATTGAGAGATATAACGGCAGAAATGGGCATTGTGCTGATTTTCGACGAGGTCATCACCGGGTTCCGCGTCAGCCAGGGTGGGGCGCAGGATCTTTATGGGGTGACGCCAGACCTGACGACTCTGGGGAAGATTATTGGCGGTGGGCTGCCCGTTGGTGCTTTTGGTGGTAGGCGAGAAATTATGTCAGATATTTCGCCTCTGGGAAAAATGGTGTCGCAGGCCGGCACATTGTCGGGCAATCCCCTGGCTATGACAGCGGGATATGAGACACTCAGGCGATTGCAAGAACCGGGTGTTTATGAGGCGTTGGAGGCAAAAGCGCAGGCTCTGGAGACTGGTATTCTGGAGAATTTAAAGGCTCTGGGATTAAAATATCAGACCAATCGGGTGGGTTCGATAATGACCTTGTTTTTTACGGAAGTACCTGTGGCGTCATTTGATGCTGCCAATGCGTGCGATCAGGATTTGTTCGCCCGGTATTTTCGGGAGATGCTCAATCGAGGTGTTTATCTGGCTCCGTCGCAGTTTGAGGCTGCGTTTGTCTCTCTGGCTCATTCCGACGCGGATATTGACGCGACTATCAAAGCAAATTACGAAGCTCTGAAAGCATGTATAAATTAAAAAAAATACTGCCAGTACTTTTGCTTTTATTATGTGGCTGTAGCTCTCCACACGGCGATTATCTTCGGCAATTGCGATCGGGGACGGTTGATCAGCGCGTTGATGCGGCTGCTTTTTTGGGTGCACAGCGCGTTTTTGAGGCTGTTCCCCATTTGCGTGCTGCTTTGCGCGACACTGTCACATCTGTGCGCACAAAGGCCGCCTGGGCGTTGGGAATGTTGCGGGCGAAGGAGGCATTGCGCGATCTGATCCGAATGCTTGGAGACAAAGACCGGGATGTGCGCCAGATTGTCGCATGGTCATTGATGCAAATTGAAGAGCCTGAAGCCATTTCAGCACTTGAACGCGCTATGGCGTCTGAACCCGACGCCTGGGTAAAAAAAGATATGGAGCGGGCAGTGCGCTATTTGAGACAGTTTGATGGTGAAGCAGATGTTGAAGAAGGCCGTGTGAGAGGGGAGTTTTTTTGAAAATAGTTTGACTTTCGCGTTCTTGTTTTATATATTTTGCTCTCTGCATCAAAAATGGTGCAGAATTTTGCTTGACTTGCCAATGTCGATTTGATAGATTTACCCCTTACCGGCACTTTGTAAGTCAAGAGTGCCTATTTTGTTCTTTGAAAATCAAATAACGTGCATGTGTTATTCAAAAGCTTGGTAGGTTCTCAAGGTTTCTTGAGAATTTCAGTAATTTGCAAAAAAAGCCCATAATATGGGCTCTCTCATTTTTTTTCACGGAGAGTTTGATCCTGGCTCAGAACTAACGCTGGTGGCGTGTCTTAGTCATGCAAGTCGAACGAGAAAGTACCTTCGGGTGCGAGTAAAGTGGCGAACGGGTGAGTAACACGTGGGTAACCTACCTTTGAGTGGGGAACAATCCCTCTAACGAGGGACTAATACCGCATAATGCAGCGGCTCCGCATGGAGACAGTTGTTAAAGGGGCAGCTTCGGTTGTCTCGCTTGAAGATGGACCCGCGGTCCATTAGCTTGTTGGTGAGGTAACGGCTCACCAAGGCAACGATGGATAGCCGGCCTGAGAGGGTGTACGGCCACACTGGAACTGAGAAAGGTCCAGTCCCCTACGGGGGCCAGCAGTCTAGAAATTTGCGCAATGGGCGAAAGCCTGACGCAGCGACGCCACGTGGAGGATGAAGCCCTTAGGGGTGTAAACTCCTGTCAGAAGGGAAGAATGCAGGAAATAACTTTTCCTGTTTGACGGTACCTTCAGAGGAAGCCCCGGCTAACTTCGTGCCAGCAGCCGCGGTAATACGAAGGGGGCAAGCGTTGTTCGGATTTACTGGGCGTAAAGGGCGTGCAGGCGGACCGATAAGTCGTCTGTGAAATCTGTCGGCTCAACCAACAACTTGCAGTCGAAACTATCGGTCTTGAGTACAGGAGAGGAGAGCGGAATCTCAGGTGTAGCGGTGAAATGCGTAGATATCTGGGAGAACACCGGTGGCGAAGGCGGCTCTCTGGCCTGATACTGACGCTGAGGCGCGAAAGCTAGGGGAGCGAACGGGATTAGATACCCCGGTAGTCCTAGCTGTAAACGATGGGTACTAGGTGTTGGAGGTATTGACCCCTCCAGTGCCGCAGCTAACGCATTAAGTACCCCGCCTGGGGAGTACGGTCGCAAGGCTGAAACTCAAAGGAATTGACGGGGACCCGCACAAGCGGTGGAGCATGTTCCTCAATTCGATGCAACGCGAAGAACCTTACCCGGGTTTGACATATACCGGACAGCCCTAGAGATAGGGTCTTCTTCGGACTGGTATACAGGTGCTGCATGGCTGTCGTCAGCTCGTGTCGTGAGATGTTGGGTTCAGTCCCGCAACGAGCGCAACCCCTATCCTTAGTTGCCAGCACGTCATGGTGGGAACTCTAGGGAGACTGCCTATGTTAAGTAGGAGGAAGGTGGGGATGACGTCAAGTCCTCATGGCCCTTACGCCCGGGGCTGGAAACGTGCTACAATGGCCGGTACAAAGGGCTGCAATACCGCGAGGTGGAGCTAATCCCAAAAAACCGGTCTCAGTTGGGATTGGAGTCTGCAACTCGACTCCATGAACGTGGAATCGCTAGTAATCGTGGATCAGCATGCCACGGTGAATACGTTCCCGGGTCTTGTACACACCGCCCGTCAAGTGATGAAAGCCGGGAATACTCGAAGTCAGTAGTCCAACCCTCGGGAGGGCACTGCCGAAGGTAGGTCCGGTAATTGGCACTAAGTCGTAACAAGGTAGCCGTATCGGAAGGTGCGGCTGGATCACCTCCTTTCTAGGGAGACGCGATGTAAGGCCACAGGCGCTTACATCTACTCCTAAGGTCAATACCAGGTTTGGCATGTGCACGTTATTTGGTTTTTGAAAGGCCGGGATTTTTCCCGGCTTTTTAAGGCGGGCCTATAGCTCAGTTGGTTAGAGCGCGCGCCTGATAAGCGCGAGGTCAGTGGTTCAACTCCACTTAGGCCCACCAAACTACAAAATATTTGGGGATATAGCTCAGATGGGAGAGCGCCGGCTTTGCAAGCCGGAGGTCACCGGTTCGATCCCGGTTATCTCCACCAAAGTTGTATTTTAACAGAATTTGCAACTGCTCTTTGACAATTGAATATGAATTGGGTATACACAATTTGCCAAACTGAAGTATGGATTCTTTGCAGAGCACAGTAGTGATCTGCTGAAAACCTGTTTTGGTCAAGCTAATAAGGGCATACGGTGGATGCCTTGGTACAGAGAGGCGACGAAGGACGTGGTAAGCTGCGATAAGCCTCGGGGAGGTGCAAACAACCTTTGATCCGAGGATTTCCGAATGGGGCAACCCGATGCGGGTCATGCCGCATCACCCCCGGGTGAATATATAGCTCGGGTGGAGCAAACGGGGTGAACTGAAACATCTAAGTAACCCCTGGAATAGAAAGCAATAGCGATTTCCTTAGTAGTGGCGAGCGAAAGGGAAATAGCCCAAACCGGTTCGCATGTTAAAACCTGCATGTGTTGTGCGGCCGGGGTTGTGGGATGAGGTCTGATAGAGATGCAGATCTGTCAGGGAGTTACAAATCTGCAATGTAGCCAAACAGTTCTGGAAAGTCTGGCCGCAGAAGGTGAAAGCCCTGTAGGCGAAACATTGCAGACTCCTGTGATCTCATTCCCGAGTACTGCGGGACACGTGAAATCCTGTAGGAATCTGGGAGGACCACCTCCCAAGGCTAAATACTCCTCTGTGACCGATAGTGAACTAGTACCGTGAGGGAAAGGTGAAAAGTACTCCTGAATGGAGAGTGAAATAGAACCTGAAACCGTTTGCCTACAAGCGGTCGGAGGACAAACCGAGATTTTCGGATCTCGGAGTGTCTGACGGCGTGCCTTTTGCATAATGAGCCGGTGAGTTACTCCTGAGTTGCGAGGTTAACCTACTTTGTAGGGAAGCCGTAGCGAAAGCGAGTCTGAATAGGACGATTTAGTAGCTCGGGGTAGACCCGAAGCCAGGTGATCTACCCATGGCCAGGATGAAGCGTGATTAACCTCACGTGGAGGTCCGAACCCACCAATGTTGAAAAATTGGGGGATGAGCTGTGGGTAGGGGTGAAAGGCCAATCAAACCTGGAGATAGCTGGTTCTCCTCGAAATAGCTTTAGGGCTAGCCTCTTGATATAGAGTGGCGGAGGTAGAGCACTGGATAGGCTCGGGGGCTTCACCGCTTACCAACCCTAACCAAACTCCGAATGCCGCACACTTGTTTCAAGGGAGTCAGCGCATGGGGGATAAGCTTCATGTGCGAGAGGGAAACAACCCAGACCACCAGCTAAGGTCCCTAAGTACAGGCTAAGTGACAAAGGATGTGGGAGCGCGTAGACAGCCAGGATGTTGGCTTAGAAGCAGCCATTCATTTAAAGAGTGCGTAACAGCTCACTGGTCAAGTGAACCTGCGCCGATAATGATCGGGACTAAAGCCTGTCACCGAAGCTGTGGGCTTCAACTTTTGTTGGAGCGGTAGAGGAGTATTCCACTGTAGGCCGAAGGTGGACTGTGAGGTCTGCTGGACGACGTGGAAGCAATCATGCCGGCATGAGTAGCGATAAAACAGGTGAGAATCCTGTTCACCGAAAGTCTAAGGTTTCCTGGGGAAGGTTCGTCCGCCCAGGGTTAGTCGGACCCTAAGCCGAGGCCGAAGGGCGTAGGCGATGGGAAACAGGTCAAAATTCCTGTACCACCTTAGAGACGTTTGAACTATGGGGCGACGCAGAAGTGACGATCAGCCCGCGACTGGAAATGCGGGTCTAAGCCTGTAGGGGGATCACCAGGGAAAATACGGGTGGTCATAACCCTGAGAGGTGATGGGGAAACGAGCCTTCGGGCAAGCCAACTGGTCTTAATCATGCTGCCGAGAAAAACCTCTATGTGAGTCTCTCGGGTGTCCGTACCGCAAACCGACACAGGTAGACGGGGTGAGAATCCTAAGGTGCGCGAGAGAACCCCTGTTAAGGAACTAGGCAAAATGGCTCCGTAACTTCGGGAGAAGGAGTGCCTCCAAGTAGGTGAACGGACTTGCTCCGGGAGCTGAAGGGGGCCGCAGAGAAACGGCCTGGGCGACTGTTTACTAAAAACACAGGTCTCTGCTAAGTCGCAAGACGACGTATAGGGACTGACACCTGCCCGGTGCCAGTAGGTCAAGAGGAGAGGTTAGTCTTCGGACGAAGCTTTGAATCGAAGCTCTGGTAAACGGCGGCCGTAACTATAACGGTCCTAAGGTAGCGAAATTCCTTGTCGGCTAAATACCGACCTGCACGAATGGTGTAACGACTTGGGCGCTGTCTCAACAGGGGACTCGGCGAAATTGTAGTTCCGGTGAAGATGCCGGATACCCGCGACGGGACGGAAAGACCCCATGAACCTTTACTCCAGCCTGGTACTGGGTTTCGACTCAGTATGTGTAGGATAGGTGGGAGACTATGAAGCGGGAACGTCAGTTCTCGTGGAGTCGCCCTTGAAATACCACCCTTGTTGCGTTGGAATTCTAACCTCGATCCTTGAATCAGGATTGGGAACACTGCCAGGTGGGAAGTTTGGCTGGGGCGGCCGCCTCCCAAAAGATAACGGAGGCGCCCAAAGGTTCCCTCAGCGCGGTTGGTAATCGCGCGAAGAGTGTAAAGGCATAAGGGAGCTTAACTGCAAGACATACAGGTCGAGCAGATGCGAAAGCAGGGCTTAGTGACCCGACGGTAGCATGTGGAAGTGCCGGAGATCAACGGATAAAAGGTACTCTGGGGATAACAGGCTTATCTCCCCCAAGCGTACATAGCGACGGGGAGGTTTGGCACCTCGATGTCGGCTCATCACATCCTGGGGCTGGACAAGGTCCCAAGGGTTTCCCTGTTCGGGAATTAAAGTCGGTACGCGAGCTGGGTTTAGAACGTCGTGAGACAGTTCGGTCCCTATCTGTCGTGGGCGTAGGATATTTGAGGAGAGCTGTCCCTAGTACGAGAGGACCGGGATGGACGAACCTCTAGTGTACCAGTTGTCTCGCCAGGGGCATCGCTGGGTAGCTATGTTCGGAAGGGATAAGCGCTGAAAGCATCTAAGTGCGAAGCCCACTCCAAGATGAGATATCCCGTGGGATAACCCACCTAAAGGCTCCTTGTAGACTACGAGGTCGATAGGTCACAGGTGTAAGCGCAGCAATGCGTTCAGCCGAGTGATACTAATCAGCCGTGCGGCTTGACCTTTTTAACACTTTTCAGCAGATCGCTTCTGTGCTTTGTTTTGGCACTCAATTCATATTCGATTAAATTTTTCCTGGTGGCTATAGCGGAGGGGAAACACCTCTTCCCATTCCGAACAGAGAAGTTAAGTCCTCCAGCGCCGATGGTACTGCTTGGGAGACCTTGTGGGAGAGTAGGTCGTTGCCAGGATTATAAAAAAAAGCCCGGATATAAAAATCCGGGCTTTTTTTGTGTCACACAAGATCAAAAGAGTGCTTGACAAAACCCGTTTGTTATGCAATTATACGCGCCTCATTTTTTGAATTCCCAATACTGATATTAAGGAGGTTACAGTGAATAGATATACACCTGAAAATATCAGGAATATCGCCCTCTCGGGGCACGGCGGCACGGGCAAAACGTCCGTTGCCGAAGCCATGATGTTTTCTGCTGGTGCAACCAATCGACTCGGGGTAGTCGATGAGGGAAATACTATGTCGGATTATACCGATGCGGAGATTGAGCGCAAAATCTCTATCAGTACATCCATGTTGCACTGCGATTGGAAGGGTACCAAAATGAATATTTTGGATGCTCCGGGTTATGCCGACTTTATTGGCGATGCCAAAGCCGCGATTTGGGCATCTGATATTGCCCTTACGCTGGTCAATGCGGCCAGTGGTGTAGAGATTGGGACAGATAAGGCGTTTGGTTTTGCCGATGAATTTGATCGCGCAACTGTGTTTTTAATCAATCACGTCGATCGGGAATTTGCCGATTGCGATGGTGCGTTTTCGGCAATTCAGGAGCATTTTGGAAGTGGGGCTGTTCCCTTTCAGATTCCGGTCAATGCCGGCGAAGGGTTTAATCAGATCATCGATGTTTTGCAGATGAAATTGGTAACTTATACCGATGGTAAAGCAGAGGCTTCGGAGATTCCCGAGGAATGGCAAGATGAGGCTGAGACCTTGAGGGAACAGGTGGTTGAAGGGGCGGCAGAAAGCGACGACGACCTGATTGAGCGCTATTTAGAAGAAGGGGAATTGACAGACGAAGAGATTGCACAAGGGGTCAAAATTGGGATGGTCAATCGCACTTTGTTTCCCATTTTTTTGAGTGCCGCCAGCAAAAATATCGGTGTTGATTTATTGCTCGATTTTCTTTCTGCATTCGCACCCGGTCCGCTCGACTTGCCAATTCCCACAGCCTATAAAGAAGGATCCGAAGAAGAAGTGGCACTTGCCGTGAGCGATGATGACCCTTTGGCTGCCGTGGTGTTCAAAACGATTTCCGAATCTGTAGGTGATCTGTCATTTTTGCGCGTGTATTCCGGTAGTGTCCAATCTGGCGACGATGTATTTAATCCCAATCGCCGAGCCAGTGAGCGCATCGGTCAAATTTATTCGATGAGTGGCGGAAAGCGCGAGGATATGGACGGTTTGGGCGCAGGTGATATTGGCGCGTTGATCAAACTAAAGGATACGCATACGGGCAATACGCTTTGCAGCAGAAACACGCGCTTGCAAATTCAACCGGTCGAATTTCCACACCCTTTGATTCGGGTGGCCGTAGAACCCAAATCGCGTGGCGACGAAGACAAAATTAGCGCGGGATTGCAAAGCATTCACGAAGAAGACCCGAGCTTTGTCGCCGGGTATGATTCGGAATTGCGTCAGATTATTGCCCAGGGACAGGGCGAGTTGCATTTGACGGTTGTGTTTGACAAGTTGAAGAGCAAGTTTGGCGTGGATATAGAGGTGGGCGAACCGCGGATACCGTACCGCGAGACCATTCAATCGCGTTCAGAAGCGCAGTATCGTCACAGAAAACAAAGCGGTGGGCGCGGTCAATATGGCGAAGCTTATTTGCGCGTTGCGCCCAGGCAGCGCGGTGATGGCTTTGAATTTATTGACGAGGTTGTCGGCGGTGCGATTCCCGGGAAATTTATTCCGGCTGTTGAAAAGGGTGTTGTGGAATGCATGCAGCGCGGTGTGCTCGCCGGGTATCCCGTTGTCGATACAGAGGTCACGGTTTACGATGGGTCCTTCCATCCGGTTGATTCTTCTGATATGGCTTTTAAGCTGGCCGGTTCCTTCGCATTTCAAAATGCGTTTATGGATGCCAGACCCATTTTGTTAGAACCCATCTATAAGGTTCACGTCGTTGTTCCCGATTCCTATATGGGAGATGTGATGGCGGATCTCAATGGGCGACGCGGGCGCATTCAAGGGATGGATCCCGAAGGCAATTTCCAGGTCATTCACGCCGAGGTTCCACTGGCCGATCTGTACAAGTATTCGACCTCTTTGCGCTCTATGACGCAGGGTACAGGCGATTATACCATGGAGTTTTCTCACTACGAGCCTGCTCCCCACGATGTGACACAAAAGGTTATTGAGGAGTCCGAACACGATCGCGAATTGGTAGAAGCATGAGGAGATGACGATGTCAGCCGGGCGCAGGTTCAGGGCGGCACTGGACGCAGAACGACCCTTGCAGATTGTGGGTACTATCAATGCCGTATCTGCGCTGATGGCAAAACAAGCGGGATTTCGCGCGCTTTATCTTTCCGGTTCGGGCGTGGCTGCTGCTTCTTATGGTTTGCCCGATTTGGGTATTACAACACTGGATAATGTGGTCGAGGATGCCCGGCGGATTGCAGATGTGGTGGATTTGCCGCTGCTGGTTGACATCGATACCGGGTTCGGCGGCACTTCTTTTTCGATTGGTCGCGCGGTAAAGACGCTGGAAAAAATTGGCGTTGCCGCTGTTCATATTGAAGATCAGGTGTTGCAAAAACGCTGTGGACATCGCCCCGGAAAGCAGGTGGTGCCTGCCGAGGAGATGTGCGACCGAATCAAAGCAGCGGTTGACGCGCGGTCAGATAGCGAGTTTGTGATTATGGCGCGAACGGATTCTGTGGCCAATGAAGGTTTGGCGTGCGGACTCAATCGCGCCAAGAAGTACATTGCTGCCGGTGCGGATGCGATTTTTGCAGAGAGCTTGCGTTCACTGGAAGATTTCCGCACCTTTGCCCGCAATCTCTCTGTACCTGTACTGGCGAATCTCACCGAGTTTGGACAAACGCCTCTGTTTGATCTGGACGAGATGAGAGGTGCGGGTGTCGCCATGGTGCTGTATCCTCTCACGGCGTTTAGAATGATGAATGCGGCTGCTTATCGGGCGTATAAAACGCTTCGAACACAGGGCGCGCAGGGTGCGTTGATAAACGAGATGCAGACGCGGGAAGAACTCTACGAATTGCTGGATTATTACGGGTACGAGGCACAGGTTAATTAGAATTTTTATGTTAAAAAATACTTGACAGCCCGAATAGACGCGCTTATTTTGCATTAAAGTTTTAGAGTTTGTGTCGTAATCCAAAGGACAAGTTTTATGAAGACCTTTCATCAGATTATTTCAAACCTGCACGCCATCGCGGAGCCATTCATCGTTCCCACAACATGGCTGAAGTATTTTTTCGCCCCCTTTGAATTCTCACAAGTGATTGTTTTTAATAAACTTATGAAAGATGGGGGGGGGGGACAGATTTAAACCCTCTTTCTGCCGACCTTCTTTCTATTCCTCATTTCGCGCATTCGCGCAATTCTTCCTATTTTTCGCAAGATCTTCCCTCAGCACTTTCCAAAGTGTGTCACCTCCTTTTCCTATTTTCCATTTTAAGCGGGGCACAGGCCCCACGCGCCTGTCTGCGTGCGGCCCATGCACAGTCAGGCAGCACAACGTCATTCACCGGATTCCAGCTTGCGATTGCCCAACGGGTTTTCTGTGTGCATATCACTACTACTATGTATTCATAAGACTTCTGAGACATCTATTAATTCGTAGTTAAACATGAATTTTCCAGAATCCACTGAGCGAGAGAGGCATTTAGTATCCCAGACCAGTTTAGAACAGGACGCAAAAACATCAATTGATGAATTTGGGAAGTTGAGTTTTTTATTTGTAAAATACTTTTTGTTTCTAATACTTACATTTTTCTTTTTGTTGCTACTGGTTGTGGGGATCCTGTCTTGGCATTTAGAAATGGAGATTACCGTTGATGGCAATGGCTTAGTTCGACCTAAGATTCTGCATCGGGTGAAAACACAGATAAACGGAATAATAAAGAAAGTCCACATTCAGCAATGGGACAAAGTTAAATCTGGTGCGATATTAATAGAGATAGATGATAGTGATATCGAGGCTGAAATTGTGAAGATAAGACGCGAAATTTCGATAAATGACAGTAGAATTTCAGAAATCGAAACATCTATTGAAGGAGAAAGAAATATTATAGAAGCAGAGCTTCTTGGTACAACTATGGATAGCCTGAGTGCGGACCTCCATCTTCAGCAACTCCGGAAAGAATATCAATTGTATAATGAGTATTTGAAAGGTAAAAAACGCAGCCTGTCTGTAGATGATCTAATGCCTGTTAGAATTAGAGAAATCTCTGTCTCTAAAACAAATATAGAAATTGAGAAGAATAGACGAAGGCTAAAGGAAATAGATACGCGAAGGCAGCAGATTGAAACTATAAAACAAATCCAAGAGAAATTGATCCAAGAAATTTCATTTTTAGAGAATGTTCAACGCAAAACGCGCCTGGAGGCCTCCTGCCAAGGGACTGTTCTAACTCCAGACTTGCATTTGCGAATAGGAGATAGAGTGCAAGCAGGAGAAATAATTCTGGAATTGGGTGATATGACAGATTGGCAAGCAATACTTTATATTTCAGAAATGGATATGCCAAAAATAAAAATTGGGCAAATTGTGAAGCTTTTTATAGAGGCATTTCCCCACATGGAATATAAAATCTTCCAGGGGGTCGTCGAAGGGATACCTGCACAACCTGTAAACATAAACTCGTTGGACGTATCTTCAAAATCTCTATATATAGTTAAGGTGATGCTACTCAATCCAGAAATTCAGAATAGAGAGATTAAATACTCTTTAGCTTATGGGATGACAGTCGAGGGAAAAATTGTTATAGAACGAGGTCATGTACATGATTTGATATGGAAAAAGTTTCTTCAAAAGATAGACAAATTGAGTTTCCCAGATTTTCATCTCAAAAATTAGGTGATGATGAGTATGAAACACCATCTTATGATAATCTTGATTTTGTCCTTTTGGCCCTCCAAGAATGATTGTCAGGAAATCTATACTGGATTTGGGTTTGGATTTGGTCCTTCATTTCCAGTGATAAACCAAACCAAAGATCCTTGCGGTCCTTTAGATATATTAGACAACTGTCATACCTCTCTCAATCTGGTCAAAAATCAGATGGGACCTGTGGTAAACAGTGAGTTTTTTGTTGGATACGAACCATTTGAGTTGACTTTGCACAGCTCTTTTTTTCGCCTGTCTCAAAGAGAGGTACAGAATACTCAAGAATATCGCATTTTTGATTCTGGCGGTTGGTTAAATTCATATCTCATTGAATTAAGGTACAAAGTTTCAGAAAGGCGGTTCAGACCATATCTAAACATCGGTATAGGGGCCTTTCATTTTCGTCCTGAAGATGATCAGGATGCGTTCCCAAAACTGCATTTTGGTGGGGTATTTGGGTTGGGCAGTGAATTTGCGTATAAAAAAAGACAAGTCTATTTTTTTAGCGAAATTCGTTTTCAATATTTACGTTTTAGAGGGATACGAGAAGATGTTCCAGAAAAGATAACAGGCACATTGGACTTTATTGCGGGATGTAGATTTTGGATAGCCTCTCAGTAACAATTTAAGCATTAAGATCAATTTAGAGAATATGGACATAGCACATGTTGCAATTTCTTAGAATATTGAAAATGCTCAGACCATATTGGCAGTATATGGCTTATTCACTCTTGGTCGCAATCTTTGTCATGTTGTTCAGTATCCCTGGCCCATATCTAACGAAAGTCTTGATTGACGATGTTTATCCTCATAAAGATTTCGATCTTCTGGTCTTAATTTTGGTCATCACATTGGCAGTATCTATAGGTCTTGGATTTACCGGATTTTTAAGGGGACATTTTAGAACATGTGTGGGAATATATCTTGGTTTTGATTTCCAGTCCAGGTTTTATCATCATGTGCAATCTTTAGATTTTGGCTTTTTTGATAATAAAGAAATTGGCGATATTATATCTCGGTTTGGAGATATGCGAAGTTCTACAAGTAGCATTATCGCCATGTTTAATGCTTTAATTATTAATGTCTTAAAGCTGTTAATTTTCCCATTGATTTTGTTATATATCAACTGGCGATTGGCATTAATTAGTATGGTTGTTCTTCCTTTCGATGTGCTGCTGGTTTCGGTAACGCGAAAATATATTAGACGATTTGCCCAAAAAACAGCAGAAGCCTCAGCGACTCTCTCGGCTCAGACCTATGAATCTCTTTCGGGCATTCGTACTATCCAGGCACTTGGTATTGAGGCTACATTTTTTTCAAAATTTCGTACTTCATTTATTGATGTCTCTAAGCTTGGAATTAAATCTTCTTTACTCGGTGGTGGATCTTCATTTATTGCCTCAACATTCCGGGCTATCGGTGCATTTGCTTATGGTTGGTATGGGTGGTCGGAAGTCCTTGAGGGAAATTTAACATTGGGCAGTTATCTGGCTTTTAATGGCTATGTGGGATATATGTATGGGCCTATCCGTAGCTTGATTAATTTAATTCCTCAAATGGAAGTAACCCTTGTCCATGCGAATCGTTTTTTTGAAATCCATGATTTATCTCCACAGGTCAAAAATGATTCTGCCTTACCCGAGGCTGGACAACTACGCGGTGAAGTTGAATTTCATAATATCAGTTTTGCCTATGAAGGGCAAGAATGGGTTGTGCGAGATATCAGCTTACATATACCGGCATATTCTACAGTTGCATTAGTAGGCAGAAGTGGGGCTGGTAAATCAACCCTCGCCAAACTTATCCCTCGATTTTATGATCCACAGATTGGTTATGTCTCTATTGATGGCACAGACATCAGGCAATTTCGCCTGAACTCCCTACGACAGAACATAGGTTTTGCCTTGCAAGGCAGTGTTTTGTTTCAGGGTAGCATACTTGAAAACTTGACTTTCGGAAGGGAGATACCTTTTGGCGATGTTGAGAAATCAACAAGAATGGCATTTATACATGAATTTATTTCATCTCTACCAGAAGGTTATCATACGCAAATAGGGGAACAAGGAGCTAAGCTTTCCGAAGGCCAAAAGCAACGTATTGCATTAGCTCGCGTTCTGCTCCAAAATTCAGCCATCTTGATTCTTGATGAACCGACTGCGGCTTTAGACTTTGAATCCGAATTTTACATACAGGAAGCACTTAAACAAGTCCAACAGGATCGCACAACCATAATTATCGCGCACCGACTATCTACGATTCAGAATGTCGATACTATTGTTGTGATAGACGAAGGACAGATTGCGGAAATGGGTAAGCATGAAGAATTGTTAATGAATCAAGGTGTCTATGCAAGCCTCTACCAAAGGATGGCGAGCATTTAATTGAAAATCGGCGTGTAGGAAGATCATTTCGATGGAAGCCTTTTCACTCAAATTAAGGAGGTCTAACATGGTCAAACTTAAGAAGAAACGGCCCATGTTCTATAAGTTTACGGGTAAAATCGCTCGTGCTTATGACCAGGAAGAGGAAGATGTGGTTATCCCAGATTACGTTGACTCTCTTGTGGGACAATACGGGTCCACCTGGGCACCGACTACGCAGGATGTTATTGACCAAAATTTCAATGCCGCATTTAATAATAATGGTGGCGGCTTTTTTGAAAGAGCACAAGATACTCTGAACCATGAAAGTACTTACCGTAGTAATGGTGAGAGCCGTGGTGATCGAGTTAGCTTAGGTCCAATCTATGCTGATAGAGAAGATCCTTTAGCGGAGCCCAGGAAAGATGATCCTCCAGGAGATGCAACACATGTTGAAATGGGAGTAAAAATTAATTTTTGAGGTATCTCTTTCCTACGATTATAATTCCTATACGCCGATTTATTTTTTATGGATTATCTGAGTAGCCATATAGACCGAGGTTATTGAAATGAGTGGTCTATCAAAATGCCTGTGGCTTTCAATTCTCATACTCCCTGGATTTTCTGCTGGCAGTGAGTTGTTGCGCCAGGCAGAGATCTTTTATGCGAACAAAGATTATCAAAGCTGTATCCAGGCAGCAGAAGAAGTTCTCAAAGCAGACTCTTGTTCTGCCCAGGCCCACACGCTGATAGGTAAAAGCTTCGGGCGTTTGAGACGATTAACCTTAGCTGAGGAACATTTTCAGAAAGCCATACATTGCGATAGCTTATTTGCCGAGGCGTACTACGGCCTGGGGACCGTTGCTTTTTTTCAGAATAATTACGAGACAGCAGAAAAAGGACTTAAACGAGCGATAGACCTGGGTTTGCACACGCCAAATGCTTATCGTAATCTTTCTGCGATATACGCAAAACAACAGAAGTGGGCACTGGCACGGGAAATTGGTGAAAGAGGATTGGAAAGTGATCCCAATAATGGAGACATCCAAACGAATCTTGCATTAGCATACGAGGGTTTAAAATTATATCGAAAAGCGATTGAGCTATCAGAACGCGCATTGAAGAATAGGCCTGAAGATATTCAAAATAACATTGCGCTTGCAGCGCTAAACTTAAAAGTAGGGTTTTTTGATCAAGCACTTGCGATCCTCAATGAGGTTGAAGAAAATCGTCGGGCTATACGAAGAAAAGGCGAAACTCTCTTTTATCTGGAGAAGTTTGAAAACGCGCTCCCCTACTTAAATCAAAGCATTTACGTTGACCAACTCGGAAACAAAAAGCAACACCCCGATAAAGATATACTTCTCATGATAGCTGAGACCTTTTATGAAATCGGTCAAGTTGATAGTTCTAAGTTTTATTTTGATATGCTGAAGAAAAATGCCACAAATAGGACAGATATTGATTATGCAACTCACGCCCTTGAGAATCTGAATCAGCACAAGCGCGGTGAACGTCTATTTGTTTCTCAAGTGCCATTTTACGCTCAAGGGCGAGGTGTCACTTGTCTTAAAGCCGCAGTTTTATCTGTGATGAGATATTGGGACGGTGCTGAAAATCAGGCCGAAGATTGGTTGACGTTGGAAGACCGGGTTGAGGATAATCTGTCGGCACTTTACGCGCTATCAGAGGCATTTCCCAAACTGTCTATTCACTATTTTAATTGGGATTTAGAGCAAATAGAAGAAGCCCTCAAGTCAGGATGTCCACCTGTTGCTTTGATAGCTGATCAAGACCCAGACCTGAGTCATACTGTAACCGTTGTTGGGATTGATTATCAGCGCGATGTCATTGTTGTCAATGATCCAGCAATCCATAAATTGCACAAACTCCCCCTGGCCGACTTTCAAGAATATTGGAAACGAGGAAGAAACGGTATCTTTCTCGTGCTCCCCAAACAACGAGAACAAGACATATCTCTGGTTCCAAATAATAGGGCAAATCCGTTGTCACTTTTATTGGCGGGGTATGGCCGTTTTAAGTCGGAACAGTTCGTTGCTGCGTCAAATTACTTTGATCGATTTTTGAAACTCGACACACCCTATTTTCTCCAGATATTGTTGGCAGATGTGTATATCAAAATGGAGAAACTGATTAAAGCAGAACAAGTGATTCAACAGGCGATTCAACAGCGTGAAGATGACCCTGTTGGATGGATGAGTCTGGCACGCATCGTAGATAGAAAGCACGAATACAAAAAAGCAAAAGAACTGTCTCAAAAAGCCATCAATCTGGCAGATGGAAAATATCAAACAGCACATTTGGTGCTGGCTTTGAGTTATTTTTCTGATGGAGATAAAAAAAGTGCGCGTGAATACCTCAACAAAGCACTAACGCTGTTTCCAAATCGTGGGGCCAAGAATTTTATGATTTACTATTGGCTCGGGGTTGTCCAGTTTTCTATGGGAGAAGTCAGTGAATCTATTGAAAGTTTTCGCAAATCCGCAGAATTGAGAGGGGGCTATTCTCCTGCCTGGACTGCAATCAAACTGGTCTCTGAAGTCAATGGGAAACCCATAGCAAAGGCTGAAGCAGATAAATTGCTCTCCAGGCTAACGAATCCTGAATAAAGAGGATAGAAACCATGTGCCAGTTCTATCCTTTACTTCACTTCTCCGTTCAGCACATGCCATCTGATGCAGAGTGAGTGTATCGAAGATGGTGTGTGGACAACAGTGGGCTACCCAATGAAATACAAATGCAATTTCCACGATCTAAACGGAGAGGGTGTCAAAGTTGCAATCATTGACAGCGGTATTGATCGCTCTCATGAAATGTTGCAGCATGTGACTGCGGGAATCTGTTTTGAGCTTTCTGCGGGTCGCGTCCATACATCTCAAGACTATCGAGACACCTCTGGTCATGGCACGGCGGTTGCCAGCATTATAAAAAAGAAGGCTCCGGGTACAGAGCTATACGCTATAAAAATCTTCGATCAGTCTCTGATTGTCGAACAAAAAATTCTCCTTGAGTCCATTCGCTGGGCAATTGATCAGAACGTCGATATCATCAATCTGAGCCTTGGGACAACGGATGTGCAAGTCAAGCAGGATCTATTGGATATATGTAAGGTGGCAACGAAAAAGGGTATCGCAATCGTCGCTGCCGAACACAATTCAGGACAGGAGAGTTATCCCGCCTATTTCTCCAATGTGATCGGTGTGAAAGCAGGGGAGATAAAAGGGCGTTACAATTACCTGTTTCGCCGGGGAGAGTCTATTGAATGTATCGCACCTGGAACAACTCAGCGCGTTCTTTGGGCGGGTGGGCGAGAGCATATTGTTGAAGGTAGTAGCTTTGCTGCGCCTCACATTACGGGTATTATCGCGTTAATCAGACAGGCCTTTCCCAAAGCCAATTTGAATGAGATTAGACACATATTGGAAGTGAATGCCAATCGAGAAGTGCAGCAAGAAATCTCACCAGGTCGCAAGATTCGCTTGCATACCCCCCAAACGCCTCAATCCTTTGATCCAAACAATATCAAAAGAGCAGCTATTTATCCCTATAACAAAGAGATGCATAGCCTAATGCGTTTCAGGGATTTATTAAATTTTGAAATTGTGGGTATCGCTGATCCCGTTGCCAAAGGTTATGTTGGGAAAGACGCTGGTGAAGCGATTGGCATACCGCCTGTTGACATACGGGTTCAGCCGCGATTTCAAGAGATATTGAAAGAGGCTGATACACTTATTTTGGGCTATGTAGATGAACTGAGTCGAATTACGAAAAAGAATGTCCTGCGCGAGAGTATTGAGAAAGCCATTGATGCCAACTTAAATGTGTTCAGTTTTTTATCCGTTTACCAAAAGGATTTAAGAGATCTGATCGAAAAGGCTCGAAAAAAGAACCTCTGGATTTATTCGCCCGACATTCACCAAAACGACCTGCTCAAAGCACTTCAGCCCCACAATAATCCAGCCGTTGATGTGCCAGTTATCGGTGTTTTTGGCACGAGTGCTCAACAGGGTAAGTTCACTGTTCAACTCGCCTTGAGGTCAAAGCTAATAAAAGAAAGATATAAGGTTGGGCAAATCGGCACCGAGCACCATTCTCAGTTATTTGGCATGGATGTGGCATTTCCAACGGGCTATGCCTCTCCATTGCAATTTCCGATACAACTTCACGCGCCCTATCTGGATTTCAAAATGCGCGAGGTCTGTGCGAATAAGAAACCGGATTTAATGCTTGTCGGCGCGCAGTCGGGGAGTATCCCTTATGATGTCCATGAGCCGGGAAATCATACGCTTTCAACACTCGCTTTTATGCTGGGCACGAAACCCGATGCCAACATATTGATCGTGAATAGCGTTGATGATGGCGAGTATATACGCGATACCATGAACACGCTCAAGGCAATTACCAAAGGTCCCGTGTTATGCCTCGCAATGAGTGACAAAGAAAAACATATCCGAGCAGCTTATGGCCGAACACTGATCAGTCCACGTCAAATGTCCAAAGAAGAAATTAGAAAGAAATTAGCATATTTGGAGGATAGATTTGAGATACCCGCCGTAGAAATTGTCTCAGAGAAAGGACAACAAAGGATGGTTGACCTCATCATAAGCTACTTTGCGGATGAGCAACAAGGAGGGGATGTATGAATGATGATCTAAAGCCACAGATAAAACAGACGATTGTGCGTGCATTAAATCTTGAAATTGCGCCTGAAGAAATAGGAGATTCAGACGTACTTTTTGGTGGAGAAATGGGTCTCAACTCAATGGCAATGGTTGAACTCGTCGTGGGCATCGAAAATGAATTTGGCATTGAAATCTCTGATGAAGACCTGAGTACCGAAATTTTTAAAAGTGTGCAGACGATTGAAGACTATATCCAGTCTGTGCGTGAGTGCGTTTTGACCGCCTGAAAATGAAAAAATCGCTTCCCATCCAATTATCCCCACCCATACACGGCTATCCTCGCCATGGCTATCGGCTTTCGATTATGTCGCTTCACGATGCCTATATTCCCTGGTTCTTCTGCAATTATATCCAACTATTCGCTGTTGACCTATTGCATGAGAGCAAACACAACATCCGATTCAACTTCTATTTTCAGGGACCATACGCCCCGCCGTGGCTGTCTATCTACACCGTTCCAAGGCGATCAATCGTCAGAGTATATAACCAGATTGTGCCGTTTATTCGCGATCAGATTGATGAGGGCTTCTATGTCCAGTTGATGGCCGATGAGTATTTCCTGCCGCATACGCCATTTTATGAGAAGATACATCATCCACATGCTATTATGGTATTCGGATACGATGACGATACAGAAACGCTTGAGACTCTGGGATTCAATAGAGCGCGAAGTTACGCTGTTTCCGGGGTTGCGTATTCAGATTTTGAAGCGGCGTTTCGCTGGATTGATCCCGAGAAACCCAGATCGTACCTGGTGACTCTTTTTGAGTATAATGAGGACGGTATCTATGAGTTTGATATTGATGCTGTCAGAGATCAGTGGCGCGCCTACATCCATTCTGAGAATTCGTCTATCCACTCCCGGACGTTGCGCAAGCCAGTTGAAGGCGTCTTTGGGATGGGGACATATAAGCTCTTGCGAGATTACTTTACGCATTTGTTTGTTCATCCCCAGTTGTGGGATCGGCGGCATTTATTCACGCTTTGGGAGCATAAGCGCTGTATGTTGGATAGGCTTGCTTATCTGGAGGAACACGGTTATTTACGTTCGTCAGACCAGTTTCACCAGGCGTACAAGGAGGTTGAACAGAAGGCGCATCAGATTCATCTGATGATGCTTAAATTGCGAGCGCTATTGGAGGTCAAGAAGATGTGGGATGTGGATCGTATTCTGAGGATTATCACCTTGTTAGATGATATTTCTCAAAGGGAAGAGCTCATTCTGAAGGATGTTTTGAAGGCTCTTTGATGTGTGTATATGACAGTGGGGCCAATACCAATATCTGATTTATCCGCGTTCTAAAATATCTCAAATTGTTTGACTTGCCGAGAAAGGCGATGATAATTATGTTCCTTTTGCAAAGTACTGAAAATGGTTATTATTTTAGTGTTCGGGGATATTTTGTAAGTTTCAGGTCATAACTCGAGTTTCTGATGGAGCTACAGGAGATTTTGCGGGAAAAGGTCGTGAGTGAAAATGCTCACGACCTTTTTTAGATAGGAGGATATTGTGAGCAAACAGACGACAGGCTTGAGAGGGGTTAAGGCTGGCAGTACGTCGATTTGTACTGTGGGCGCAGAAGGTCACGGTTTGCACTATCGGGGCTATACTATTGAAGATCTGGCACAATTTGCCTGTTTTGAGGAAATCGTGCATTTGTTGTTATGGGGTGCATTGCCCACTGAAAGGGAATTGGATGCGTTGAAGACGCAGTTGCGGGCACACCGGCAGTTGCCAGATCTGGTTGTACGGGTTCTGCGTTCGCTGCCTTCAGACGCGCATCCGATGGATGTTTTGCGAACCGGTGTATCGGCGCTTGGTATTGCCGAGCCAGAGCGGGATTTGGTGGATGGTGAGGCTGTGGCCATAAGGCTTTTGGGTGCATTGCCCTCTATGCTGGGGGTTTGGCTTATGGGAGCGAATGTCTTGGATGCGGATGTGGATGATCACGCGACTTATATCTTGCGCATGCTCAAAGCAGAGACGCCTTCGGAGTTGGAATGTCGGATGATGGATGCGTCGTTGATTTTATATGCCGAGCACGAGTTTAATGCCTCGACATTCACGGCGAGAGTATGCGCTTCTACGCTTGCCGATTTTTATGGATGTATTACCGGGGCAATAGGCACTTTGAGCGGGCCTTTGCACGGGGGCGCGAACGAGCGGGCAATGGAATTGATCGAGCAGTTCGAGACTCCCGAAGACGCAGCAACAGGTGTGCGAGAGATGCTGGCGCGCAGGGAATTGATTATGGGGTTTGGGCACGGGGTTTATCGCGTGCGGGATCCGCGCAATGCGATTATTAAAGATTGGGCGCGTCAGGTGAGTGAAGCAATGGGCGATATGAGTCTGTACGAGATTTCCGAAGCGATTGAGCGGGTTATGTGGGATGAGAAGAAGTTGTTTCCAAATCTGGATTTTTATTCGGCAACAGCGTATCATATGGCCGGTATTGAAACGGCGCTTTTTACACCTGTATTTGTGCTCAGTCGTTGTAGCGGTTGGGCTGCTCATGTGGTAGAACAGAGGGCGGATAATAGACTGATTCGACCTCTGGCGGAATACACGGGGGTAGAGGCGCGAGATTATGTGCCGATGGAAGAAAGGGGCTGATAGCTTGAGGAATGCCATGGATGATCGGACACCGGATAGAGAACTGGTGAGTATTGCACGGTACGTGCTGGATTATGAAGTGAATTCTGCGGAGGCTTTTCAGACGGCTCGATTGTGTCTGATGGATAGTTTGGGGTGTGCGGTGTTGGCATTGCGGTTTTCTGAGTGTACGAAGATGCTCGGTCCCGTGGTGTCGGGAACGATTGTGCCGCATGGTGCGCGGGTGCCGGGTACTGGTTACGAACTCGATCCGGTGACTGCTGCATTTAATATTGGGACACTGGTGCGCTGGCTGGATTTTAACGATACGTGGTTGGCGGCGGAGTGGGGCCATCCTTCGGATAATCTGGGTGCAATTCTCGGGGTGGCAGACTGGATATCGCGTACGCAGCGGGCACAGGGGAGAGAAGTACTGGTCATGCGGGATGTGTTTGTGGCGATGATCAAGGCGCACGAGATTCAGGGCGTGATGGCGCTGGAAAACAGTTTTAATGCTCGGGGACTGGACCATGTGATTTTGGTGAAGTTGGCGAGCGCGGCGGTTTCTGCTGGGCTGTTGGGCTGTGATGAGGCGCAGGTGGTCAGCGCATTGTCGCAGGTGTGGTGCGATTTGGGTCCTTTGCGAACCTATCGGCATGCACCCAATACGGGTTCGCGCAAGAGTTGGGCGGCGGGAGATGCGACAGCGCGTGGCGTATTTTTGGCATTGCAAACAAAGCGCGGCGAGATGGGATATCCAACGGCTCTGTCTGCACCTGTATGGGGTTTTTACGATCGTTTGTGGGATGGCGACCGGTTTCAGTTTCAACGTTTGTATGGTTCTTATGTGATGGAAAACGTTTTGTTCAAGGTGTCTTTTCCCGCTGAATTTCACGCGCAGACAGCGGTAGAAGCCGCGTTTGCGTTGCACGATGAGGTGGCGCCGCGTTTGGAGGTGGTCGAGCGGGTGATGATTGAGACACACGAAGCCGCTATTAAAATTATCGATAAGACTGGTCCGCTGTACAATCCTGCAGATCGAGATCACTGCTTGCAATATATGGTGGCGATAGGGCTGATTTTTGGCAATTTGACCGCAGATGACTATGAAGAGGAGCGCGCAAAAGACGCGCGTATTGATCTGTTGAGAGAAAAGATGGTGGTGACGGAAAACGCGCGGTTTACGCGGGATTATCACGATCCGCAGAAGAGGTCAATTGCCAATACTGTGCAGGTGTTTTTCAAAGATGGATCGACTACAGAGGCCGTGACGGTTGAATATCCCATTGGGCATCGTAAAAGGCGGCAGGAGGCCGCGCCTTTGCTGGTGGAAAAGTTTGTGGAAAATATGAGTACGCGGTTTGAGATGCGCCAGGTGCAAGATATTTTGGCTGTGTTTGAAGGTTCGGATTTGGATACGATGCCCGTGTGGGAATTTATGGATATGTTGCAAGTTCGTGAGTAGCGCATTTCCTATTGCACAATGGCGGGGTTCTGACTACATTTGGATCAAGGTAATAGGAGACCTATAAATAAAGGAGTATAGCAGGATGGCTGGACATTCTAAATGGGCAAATATCAAGCATCGCAAGAGCCGTCAGGACGCGGCTCGAGGCAAGGCGTTTACCAAATTGATCCGAGAAATTACCGTGGCTGCCCGCGAGGGTGGTGGCGATGAAGCGAACAATCCGCGTCTGCGTGCGGCTGTTCTGGGTGCGAAGGCGGAAAATATGCCTATGGGCAATATTGAGCGCGCGATTAAAAAGGGTACAGGAGAGCTTGAAGGCGAATCTTATGAAGGTGCGATTTACGAGGGCTACGGACCGGGCGGTGTGGCCGTGTTTATTGAAACTCTGACGGATAATCGCAATCGCACGGTATCTGAAGTGCGGCATTTGTTTAGCAAATACAACGGCAGTATGGCCGAAAGTGGTTCCGTGGCGTGGGTGTTTGAGCAAAAGGGCCTGATTTCGGTGCCCAAAGAGGGTGTGGAAGAGGAAGAGATCATGCTGGTGGCGTTGGATGCCGGTGCCGAGGATATTGCAGAAGAAGAGAATGTCTATGAAGTTTATGCATCCCTGCCCGATTTTGAAAGCGTTCGCAAGGCGGTTGAAGATGCGGGTATTGAGATTGAACGCGCTGAATTGACGCGCGTTCCACAAAATACTGTGCCCGTTGAAGGCAAAATCGCGCAGCAATTGTTGGCCTTGATGGAAATGCTCGAAGACAATGACGATGTGCAGCGGGTATATGCCAATTTTGAGATTGACGATAGTGAACTATCAGCCCTGACAGCTTGATCTTCCTCTCCCCTCCGCAATTCTTCCTTCACACTTTAAAAGGTGGCTCGCGTGATCATTCTGGGTATTGATCCGGGTAGTGTGGTAACCGGTTTTGGTCTGGTTGAGCACCAGAACCGGAAAAATCGGTTGCTGAAATGCGGCTGTATTCGGCCCGGTAATAAATTGTCTTTTCCTCAGCGCTTGCTCTATATCTACGATCATTTGCTCGCGCTGGTCGCGGATGCCGGTCCGCATGAGGTCGCGCTTGAGTCTGTTTTTTACGGTGCCAATACGCAATCGCTGATTAAGTTGTGTCAGGCGCGTGGGTCTATTGTGACGGCGCTGGCCAATTCCGATTTGCCCATTTTTGAGTACTCGCCCCGCGAGGTGAAAAGAGCGGTTGTGGGCCGGGGTAGTGCGTCCAAAGAGCAGGTGCAATTTATGATCCAGCGATTGTTGGGGAAAGAAGCAGTGGATCAGGGATTTGATGCGACAGATGCCGTGGCGATTGCCCTGTGCCATGCGCATCAGAAGGTTGCTGCGCGTGGGTTGGGGCAGCGAAAAAATAAATTATCTGAGAAAATTGAGGCGTTGAAACGGGGCGGTAGAGAACAGAGTCGTTTTGATGAGAAACTCAAAGAAATCGGCGTGAGTGCGAAGTCGCGGCGGCGATTGAACCGAAGGGGAAGATGATACAATGATTGCGTTTTTAGAAGGGCGACTGGTCGAAAAACACCCGACTCATGTTATTGTCGATGTTCAGGGCGTGGGGTATCACGTCAATATTTCGCTGTCGAGTTATGAATCGCTTTTGGTTGAGGACGGGCGCGTCAATATTCTCACGCATCTCTATGTGAGGGAAGACGCGATGACACTTTACGGATTTGCCTCAGTGTCCGAGCGCGATTTGTTTGAGCGCCTGATTGCGGTTTCGGGTATTGGACCACCGATGGCATTGAAAATTTTATCCGGTATTCCCATTGCGGATTTCAGGCGGTTGGTTGCCGCAGAAGATGCCAAAGGATTGACGCGTATTAAAGGTATTGGTCAAAAACTCGCGCAGCGTCTGGTGCTGGAAATGAAGGACAAGATTGGCGATATTGCGCCAGAAGATCTCACATCCGATGCCGTGGGGCATGCAGATCCCGATTTGTTGGACGAAGCCGCCGCTGCCCTATCGGGTTTGGGCGCGAATCCGGTACAGGCGCGCAAAGTTGTTGCGACGGTTCTGCAGGAAATGGGCGACGATGCGCCGATTGAGGAAGTGATTAAGCGGGCATTGCGGAGTATTTAGTGGTCATAAGGCTATTTTATGGATGAACGATTTACCGATCCCGATTTTCAGGATGGCGACGAATTTGAGCGCGATCAACGGATTCGTCCAATTCGATTTGACGATATGGTCGGGCAAGAAAAGGCGAAGACGAATTTGCGTATTGCTGTGGAGGCTGCGCGTCATCGCAATGAGGCTATGGATCATATTTTGTTGCACGGGCCTCCCGGTCTGGGCAAAACGACGATGGCTTATGTGATCGCGCACGAGCTTGAGGTTGAAATTCATGTGACATCGGGACCGGTACTTGAGCGCCCGGCTGATCTGGCGGGGATTTTGACGAATTTGAATGAGCGCGATGTGCTGTTTATCGACGAGATCCATCGTATGAATCGGGTGGTAGAAGAACATTTGTATTCGGCAATGGAGGATTTTACGCTGGATATTATGATCGATAGCGGGCCGAGTGCCAGGTCGTATCAAATTCCGCTTGAACCCTTTACTATGGTGGGCGCAACAACGCGATTGGGGCTGCTTACGGCACCGATGCGATCGCGCTTTGGGTTGATGGAGCGGCTGGATTTTTACGCTCCGGAAGAGTTGCAGGCCATTGTAATGAGGGCGGCGCGTATTTTGGGTATTGAGATTGAAGAGGATGCCGCGCGCGTGATTGCCCACAGGTCGCGGGGAACAGCGCGCATTGCCGGGCGTCAGTTGTCGCGGTCTCGCGATTATGCACAGGCGCGCGCCGATGGCGTGATTACGGAAGAAGTCGCGATTAAGGCACTGGCATTGTTGGGGGTGGATGCAAAGGGGTTGGATGAAATGGATCGCCGATTGTTGGAAACGCTGATCGATAAATTCGACGGGGGTCCCGTTGGTTTGAATAACCTGGGGGCTGCGCTGAGTGAGGAGATGGATACGCTCGAGGAAGTGTATGAACCCTATCTGATTCAGGAGGGGTTGCTGGTGCGCACGCCTCGGGGGCGACAAGCGACGGCGCGGGCGTATTTGCATTTGGGGAAGACGCCGCCCGAAGATGAGTCGCAAAGTACGTTGTTTTGAGGTTTGACATCGTAGGGGCGAAAAAATTTTCGCCCGACGTTGTAGGGGGATACGTCGCCACGGCGACATTCACCGCGACACCTATTACGCCCGACATTGTAGGGGCGAGGCATGCCTCGCCCATTTGATCGACAAAGGTTTTGTAAGTTGCAAAAATTTTTGGGTATTGAGACTTCAACACCGGTATGCAGTGTGGCTCTGGCCTGCGATGACCGCGTGGTTGTGGAATACACATTGGAATTGGGATCGCATCATTCGGAACGGTTGCAGCCAATGGTTGAGATGGTGTTGCGAGAGGCGCGTTTAAGCGTTGGCGATCTGGATGGCGTGGCTGTGGCTGCAGGTCCCGGTTCGTTTACGGGGTTGCGTATCGGTATGGGTTTGGCAAAGGGGTTGTGTCGCGGTGCTGATCTTGTGTTTGTGTGCGTGTCAACCCTTGCTGGCATGGCTTTTGGGACGGGGGTAGAGGGGGTGCCCGTTTGTCCGATGCTGGATGCTCGGCGAGGGGATGTGTATGCGGGGGTATATGATCTCGTTGCGGGGGATCCGATTTCGAGAATGCCCGATCGTGCAGATGCTGTCTCCAATTGGGTCACGCGTCTGCCGCGTCCTGTGACTGTGGTGGGAGATGGTGTCCAGGCTTATCGCGATGTTATTGTCGATGCGTTGGGACGAGATGCGTATTTTGCAAATGCAACTCTGGGTCGCCCCACTGCTGGGGCTGTTGCGCTGCTGGGGCAGGCGCGTTGCGAACGAGGAGAGGTGGATGATGCAGAGACGGCAGAGCCTTTTTATTTGCGGCGAACACAAGCAGAGCGCGTGCGGGAAGCGCGTTTGACTGGTGATGGATAATTCTGGAACGCCCGTGCTGGTAGAGATGGTCCCTTCGCACTTCGATCGGGTTATAAAAATTGAAAGGGCCGTTTTTCCCGCTCCCTGGAAACGCCGCGATTTTGAGTCTGCGCGGAATCGCAAAAACGGTTTTTGCCAGGTGGTCACGGTCGAGTGCGAGATTGTGGGCTATGTCGTAGGTTTTTTGATTGATCGGGAGTTTTATCTGGCGAATTTCGCTATTGCTCCCGATTTTCAACATAAGGGGTTGGGAAAAAGAACGCTGAAAACTGTGTTTGATCTGTTGGAGGAAAAGGCGCGCGTGGTATCTTTGGAAGTGCGTATGTCCAATTGCGCTGCAATTGATCTCTATAAGAAGATGGGGTTTGAGACTATAGCGATCAGAAAAGCGTATTATACAGATCCCCGCGAAGATGCACTCGTGATGTTAAAACCGCTCAATACCCGATTGTCCGATTGGGTGTCGCAGGTGTTTGAAGTTTAGTCTCCCCAATACAGATTGTGCCCTTGCCCGGGGAACCAGATGAGATCGACGCTCATGCTCACAATGAGCGATAGGGTGTATCCCACAATCATGCCGATGAAAAAGGGTTTTGCCCTGCGATACAGCGCGATTCCTCCCAGGCGGAATATAATAAATTTAATCAGCCATGTGAAAAATACGGACAAGATGGCGGTGCGCGCCGAATAAAAGGTTACGACTGTAAAACCGATGGGATGGAGAGGCCACCAGGTGAATCGGTATTGGCACAGGGTTAAGATGCCCATTGTCAGCGCGCCAAATACCGTAAATGCCATCCGAAGACCGTAATGGGTCTCTTTGCCTATATCGCGGATGGACGATACAATGCCGTCGTAATAACGCGGCGCGGCAACCCGGAACATGTACGAGCCAAAATTAAAAGCGCCGTCGGTATAGCCCAAATAAATTGTCGATGCGGCGGCGGCTATGAGTGAAAAAACAAATGCAAATGCGATGGTCAATCCCAGTACACGCGCCCGATTGCCCAGATTGATGCTCAACCGCGCGGCATGGGCGGCAGCGGGCATGGTGAAGCTTTTGCCATTTTGATACATGCTGCCCACTTGTTGCCGCATGGCGATTGTGTTTGACGACAGTGAATCGGGAGGTGCGAATCCCATAATGCCAGTGCCCAGGCTGCTGGGCGATTCCAGAAATACAAGTCCGGTCATTGCTACGATTTTGGCAAATCCGGTGTAAAAAACAAACCAGAATATCGTGACCAACACGGCCCAAAACGGTGTCATCCCTCCTTTGAATAACCAGAACATGGCAAATAGCGTACAGGCGAGAAATGTGGCGACTGCAGTGCGGTAGGACATCAATTCGTTCTGGTCATCCATATTTTTTGTCTGGCGAAATGCTTGTTGAAAGACCGCCTTTATGTGGGTTCGCGCAATCCACAATCCCCACAGACAAAATACGATAAATCCCCCCAGTGCTTGCTGTCGCGTGCCGGCGAATTCGCCGAGGCCCTCTGCCAGGCCCAGCCGGTTGGTCATCCCTATTTGAAGCCAGGTGAGTACCCAGAATACCCAGATTGAAAATAAGACCTGTAGATCGGTAAAGTACGCAAATCCGATAATTAAAAAGTTGAGTCGTCCGTGCAGGTAGGGCACATATCTTCCCAATGAGATTGTGTGATTCTGGATCCCTATGGTAATTACGGGGAAGCTGGGGTCGAAGTAGCCGATGATGTACCACAGGACAATAACTGCGGGAATGGAAAATCCCGCCCAGAATAGCGGCTGTTTCATGTATTCGGGAAATCCCTTTGGTCCCGCTGTCTCGGCCAGTTCTTCGGCGACTTGTGCAAATGGAAATGGCAACCGCTCTTGCTCGACCCATTGTCGGCGCAGGATTGTCGCCAATGCGACTGATCCCAGGCCGAGCGCGGCGATAAAGCTCAGCCACCAGAACGTGGGGCGTATCCAAATTGCCCAGGGGATCGTTGCGTTGCGAGGCAGGCCCTCGTAAAACCAGGCCAATTGATCTTTGGCATCTTCGACTACGAGATAGGGTTGGACGAGGCCAAAGACGTATTCTTCCCAGAGGTTTTCCGGCGTTGCCATGTAGTGCATTACGGCATAGGTTGCCAGTACGCGCCCGAGCAGTTCATTGATGGACATGCTCACGTAGCCCACCGCAAAAATGAAGATCAATTCCCAGGGTTGTAATGCATATCCCAGGGCGCGTAGCACGGGATTTACGATAAAGATCAGTACCAGAAATGGCATAAAAATACCCATCGGTATCATGCCTTCGACCAGTGATATGGTGTGCATGTAATGATGGGTATAGGGGATGATTGCGTTGATTGATACGGTGATCAATACGGCCAGTGCAATTGCCCACCAGGGCGATCGTTGTGTCTGGGGTTGGGGGTCCTGTATGTCGGTTGTTTGAACTGACACTATAGATCCGGCTCCTTAAATCAACGGAACGGGGTACAACTGCGTTAGCAGTTCATCAACAAAGCCGTCATTGCGGCAGGATGTTAGCCGCAATCCAGAGGTTTTGGGTGGTGGGGCGGGGGACGTCTATTCGCGCTTTTTATTTCGGAAATCCCTCTTTGCGAATGCGTTCGCCCACGGCGAGCAGTACTGGTACATCTTTTTCATCGAGTGATCCATCGGGCAGGGGACCGGTGTTTAACAATAGATTGCAACCGCTTTCCCGCGCTGCTGTCAGTGCCTTCCAAACTTCTTCCTCATTTTTGTGGTGGCCCCCTTCGGCGAGATAGCCCCACGATACGCCTTTTCCCCCTGGTCCAGAACACATTGTCGTGCAGATTTCCATGGGTTTGTTTGCCTGTTCTACGGCTTGATGTTCGGGTGCCTGAAAATCTTCGGTGTCCAGCAAGCCCTGTTTGTAGGAGACCAGCACTTGCGGTTGCACGCTGTGGATATAATCGTAGAGTTCCTGGCACTTAAATTTTGTTTTGTCGCCGTTGTTGGGAACGGCAATTCCATCCAGCCAGATTGCGGCTACGGGTCCGTAATTTGTGAGTAGTTCTGTGATTTGCGCCTGCATAAAGTCGAGATATATTTGCAAGTTGTGCGCGGAACCAGTGGCATAGCTCGGTTCGGGTGGATCGTATTTGGGTCTTGCCTGTCCGCCCCATTCGTCGTTGTTGGGGGCATGTGGATGTTTCCAATCTCGGCCGTGAGAATAGTATAGACACAATCCGAGTGCGTGTCGATCACACGCTTCGGCGAGTTCTTTGATTAGATCGCGGCCCACCGGGGCATTGGCGCTGTTGAAATCCGTTTCCGCTGTGTCGAATAAGCAGAATGAATCGTGATGCCGCGTGGTGATGTTGATGTATTTCATCCCGCAGTCAACGGCAAATTGTGCAATGCGCTCAGCATCGAAGTTTTCAGCGGTGAAGTCGTCCATGAGTTTTGCGTATTCAGCTACGGGTATGAGTTCTCGCAGTTGCACCCATTCGTGCCGTCCTATTAGAGAGTAGAGTCCGTAGTGTAAGAACAGGCCGTAACGCGCCTCTCGGAACCACTGTAGTGCAGCAGCACGCGGATTGTCGGCGTAAAGGTCGGCGTAATTTTTCAAATAATTGGGGATGTTGCTCATGAGGGTCTCCGGTGGTAAGTGGGTTCAAACTATGCTTGTAAAAACTTCGGTACACTGAAATACCGCTCGCCCGAGTCGCAGATTATGGTTGCGACCCGCTTGCCCGGTCCCAGGTCGCGGGCAATTTGCAGGGCGGCGAATACATTTGCCCCGGCTGATATGCCGGCGAGGATGCCTTCTTCGCGTCCGAGTTTGCGGGCGGTTTTGATGGCGTCTTCATCGCGTACGCATATTAGCGCGTCAAAAATATCGCGGTTGAGTACTGAGGGAACGAAGCCTGCACCGATGCCCTGGATGCCGTGTAGTCCTGGCTCTCCGCCCGATAGGACCGCGGATTTGGCAGGTTCGACTGCGATTACGCGTATGTGGTCTAATTCAGCTTTTAAGACTTCGCCCACGCCTGTGATGGTTCCTCCCGTGCCTACGCCTGCGACAAAGGCGTCGAGGTGGCCGTCAACGGCTTCTAATATTTCTCGGGCGGTGGTTTTGCGGTGTATTTCCGGGTTGGCAGGGTTGTTAAATTGCTGTGGCATAAAGGTTGTTTCGGGTGACTCATTTACGAGTCGCTCGGCTTCTGCGACAGCGCCGGGCATGTCGAGGTCGCCCGGTGTTAATATCAATTCTGCGCCGTAACTTTCGAGCAGGTCGCGTCGCTCCCGGCTCATGGAATCGGGCATGGTTAGTATCAAGCGATAACCTCGCGCTGTGGCGACCATTGCGAGACCAATGCCCGTGTTGCCACTGGTTGGCTCGACGATGGTCATGCCCGGTTTTAAGTGGCCGTCGCGTTCTGCGGCTTCGACCATGGATAGAGCAATGCGATCTTTTACCGTGCGAGCCGGGTTCAGGGATTCCATTTTGACGACGACTTCGGCCATGTCGGATGTCGCCAGGTTGTTTAAGCGAATCAGGGGCGTGCCGCCGATCAATTGCATGAAGTCATCAACCACGATGTTGTTTTCAGGCATGCGTTACCATCCTCCTACTTGCGTTCGATCTACGACGTCTTTGGAGAGCATTCGCAGCGCATCGCCGATGCCTTGTGTGCGGGCGAGGTCGCGTTGACCCGATGCGTCGTAGATGCCGTAACCGCGCATGCGGTCCAGTTCCCAGAGGGTTTGTTTTTCCCGGGTGTCGTAAAAGGCTATTTTTACAAAGACGGAGATTTGATATTGTTCGGCACTCGCCTGACCGCTATAAGTAAAGGGTTCTTCTTTGATTTCGAGGACCGTGCCTTGCAATATGGCGTCGGCTTGATCTTCTTCGACGACGCGCAAGGCCGCATCAGAGACAAATCCTTGAATTAAGCTGTCTGTCAATGCCTGGTGGATGCCAGCTTCGAGGCTTTCGTTCTCGATTAGCGGTACAGCGACGGAGCGAATGCCGCCACTGCCCGTGGCTGATGTGGAGTAATAAGCACAGCTTAACGGCAGATACATGATGAGAAGTAAGCAGCAAGCCGACCACTTCTTTGATATGCTCAATTTTTTTCCTCCACCTGTACTATACATAAAAGCCGTCATCGCGTCGTTGTGTTGTAGGGACATTTCCCGTATAGAGTTACTACGGGACAGGCTCCCGTGTGTCATCGCGGCAGGGTCCCCTGCTTAAAGCATGCAGGGGCATGCTTAGCCGCGATCCAGAAGGTTTTTTGTTCTGCTTCGCCCGTGTGCTGATCACTACAGGTCAGCTATTATTCGCTGTCTGCCTTTACCTCTGTATTCGCATTATTATCCGGTGCCTGATCTTCTTCTGTTGCCTGCGCGTCTGATGCTGTGTCTTCTGTAATATTATCTGACGCTTGTTCTTCTGCTTGCTCTTCTGCGGCTTCGTCCTTTTTGAGTTCATCCACATAGTTCATTCGCAGTTCAAATAGTACGTGTTCCATTAATTTTTGCTCGTTGTCATTTAAGTTGCCTTTTGTTTTTTCGTCCAGCATGCCCAGGATGTCTATCATGTTTTTCGCCTGTTCCAGGTTGCGTTCGATCTGGTTGGTTACCGGGTTCATCACTTTGCCCAGGTTTTGCAATGCCATGCCCTGAAACATCATGACCAGTTGCATGAATAGCAATTCGTTTTGTTGGTCTTGTGTGGGTATGTTTTGGTCAGCCATTTCTGAGCTCTCCTTCTTGTTTTTGGTTGCAGATTTATTGGGCTTTAATATTTCAAAACTTCTTATGGATGTCAAGGCGATGTTTGCTGTCCTTATGGGGTTGCACAATGTTTGGATTGTGGGTATTTTTTCAGGACTGACACTTGAAAGCAGAATAGGATATTTACATTCGGAGGATTTTCCATGAGTGCAGTTGCATTACAAACAGATCAGGATGCTCTTACGCTTCATTTCGGGTCTGTGTTGCGCATGGATAGGCATGAGTTTTTTCAATTTTGCCAGGCCAATCCCGATTTGAGAATGGAACTTAATTGCGATGGAGATATAATTATTATGCCACCAACGGGGAGCAAATCTGGGCAGCGGAATTTTGGGCTTATCGGTCAATTTTATAATTGGATGCAGTCTGATGAGACGGGTTTTGGCTTTGATTCGTCCGCGGGTTTTACCCTTCCCAATGGCGCTGTGCGTGCTCCCGATCTGGCGTGGATTCGAAAAGAGCGGTGGGAGGTGCTTTCAGAAGATGAGCAGGAGGAGTTCGCCCCAATTTGTCCCGATTTTGTGGTCGAATTGCTTTCTCGTACAGATCGCCTTGAGACCATAAAAGATAAGATGCAGGAATATATAGATAATGGCGCACAACTCGGCTGGCTTATCGATTCCAGAGAGCGAGATGTTTATGTCTATCGTCCAGATGAAGAGGTTGTTTGTCTATCTGATCCGGAAACCATTTCTGGCGGTCCCCTGTTGCCCAATTTTGAATTCGATGTCCGCAGGCTCTGGGAATAGGTTGCGTTTTACTTCAGTGCTGCTTGCAAATAAGCCAATACGATTTCCGCGTCGTTATATCCTCGGGTGATGAAGGTGACAGACGCATTGTTCCTTATGACGAGACTTGGAAACTGGTTGGCATTCATCGATCGCCTGATGTTAAATCCATCTTGCATCTGCTGTTCTGTTTCGGGTGAGGATAGATCTTGAGCAAATCGCTGTGTGTCTAATCCGATTTCACCCGCCAATGCGACGAGGACTTCTACGTCTGATGGATTGCGCGCTTCACGATAATAGGCGCGTTGAATCGCTTCGAACATCGCTATTCCAGCCCCTTGATTTTGTGCCGCGTAAAATGCCCTGCAAGATGGATAGGTGCATCGCCTCGGTTTGCATTTTTCCCAAAAGTCCCAGTTGAAACTCGCGCCTGTTATGGCTGCGACTTCGCGCCATGCGCGCTGGATATGCGCCTGCATCACATCGGGCATGGGGTCATCGGTGTCGCGTGCCAATCCTCCCATGATATATACGGGTGACAACTCTTCGGGTAGGACTTCTTTTACTTTTTCGAGCACTGGCTGAAATCCCCAGCACCACGAACACATGGGGTCGGCGACGTAGTAAAGTGTTTTCATTAGTTTTCTCCCGTTGTATAATGGGAAGATCGCGGCAGGAATGCCGCTCCTACAAGTTCATCATTCATAAATACGAAAGGGGTTAAAATTAATGCGTTTGAGATATTTAATTTTGTCCTTATGGATACTGTTCACTATTGGAAAGGCCGATGCGTCGTTGCAACAGGTTTTCGATGCATTTATTGCTGGGCACTATGAGAAAGCAGAGGCGCATTTACAAACGCTCTTAAAAACATCGTCTGATAAAGGCGAGATACATTTTCTTTTGGGTCGATTAGCAGCTTGGGATGGCAGAACAGATGATGCTTTTGACCACTTTGAGAATGCCACTAAATTCAGTCCCCCAAATGCCGATTATTATTATTGGCTGGCGCAAATGTATGGTCAAAAAGCGAGGACAGCCAGCATTTTCAGGAGGCCTGGACACGCTCGCAATGGAAGAAAAGCTGTTGAAAAAGCCATAGCTTTAAATCCAGACCACATTCAGGCACGGTTTTACTTGATGGGATACCACCTCTATGCACCGGGTATTTTGGGGGGAGAAAAAAAAGAAGCCCAAAATCAGGCCGATCAGATTAAGATGCGCGACCCCATCAGGGGGCATTTAGCACAAGCTACAATTTATCTCAGAAAGGATGAATTGGATAAAGCCGAACAGGAGTTGAGAATTGCGTTAGAGAAAGACCCGTCCAATGACTTACCCGTTTTACAGCTTAGCGGGCATCTCAGTCGAACAGAACGCCTTGAAGAAGCCGTTGATCTGCTCGAATCTTATGTGCAACAACACCCTTTTTCCAGCCGCGCCTTAAGTACGCTCCGTACCTATTTGCTGAGTCTCAAACAACTTGATCGAGCATATCGCGCTGCGGAACAATGTCTCCAGATAACGGTCGATTCCCTATCGGTAAGGCGGGATACAACTGTTTCATCCTTTGAAAAGATAATAACATTTCAAGAACGTAAAATGAATGCATTATACGCTTTGGGACGCATATCAGCGGAATCTGGAGACAGACTTGACCTCGGTCTTGAATACTTCAAAAAGTGCCTGCAAATTTTACCACCGGGTTCAGACCGAACAAGAGGCAACGCATATAACCGGATAGGCGAAATTTATCTTCATCAAAACGAAATCCAAAAGGCCCGCGAAGCGTTCCAAACGGCTCTCAAGTGGAGGCCCAAACAAGAATCTGCCCGCAAAGCACTTGAAAAATTAGAGAAAGAAAAAAGTAAATTAATGGAGTGATGGCGCGGTGTAAAATGGATCGTATCCCAAGATGGTTCACCTGTGCGTTAGAGAAATTGTTTGCATCGCGTTCTCATGCGCCATATCTTGCGACAGAGTGTAAGTCTATTTTTTCTTCCCCCCTTTTCAAAGGAGGCTTGCGTGAAAATTGAAGTCACTGTGAACGGGGAGCATCAAAGTCACGACGTGGAACCGCGGATGTTGCTCGTGCATTTTTTGCGCGATGTCGTCGGGCTTACTGGCACGCATGTGGGCTGCGAGACCAGCCTTTGTGGCGCGTGCAGTGTGATGCTCAATGGAGATGCTGTCAAATCGTGTACGGTTTTGGCAGTGCAAGCCGATGGTGCTGAGATTACTACCATTGAGGGCCTTGCCCAAAATGGTGAATTGCACCCTATTCAGGAGGGCTTCTGGGAATGTCACGGATTGCAGTGCGGTTTTTGCACCCCGGGCATGATTATTGCCGTGCACCAGCTTTTAGAGCGCAATCCCAAACCCAGTGAAGCCGATATTCGACGCGGTATAGAAGGCAATTTGTGCCGCTGTACAGGGTATCAACACATTGTCGATGCGGTTCAGTACGCATCGAAAAAAATGACCACATAGGAGGCGCCCCATGCCTGTTAGCAAATCTGTTGGCGCCCGTATTAAGCGCCGAGAAGACCCTCGATTGATTCAGGGCCTTGCACATTATGTCGATGACATTAAGTTGCCCAATTTGTTACATGTCGCGATTTTGCGAAGCCCTTATGCTCATGCGCGCATCAATGGTATTAATACCGATGCGGCTCAAAATTTGTCCGGAGTGAAATCCGTGGTCACTGGCGATGATGTCAAAGATGTCATTGGTGGGATTCCCTGTGCGGCTACAGATCCGGAGGGATTTCCGGGCATTAAGGTGCCTCACCATCCCGTGCTTGCAACTGGAAAAGTGCGTTTTGTTGGCGAACCCGTCGCCGCTGTTGCAGCGACCGATGCGTATATTGCTCAGGATGCACTGGATTTGATTGAGGTCGATTACGAACCTCTCGATGCCATCAATTCGGCTGATGCGGCTTTTGCCGATGGCGCGCCTGTTATTCACGAAGATTGGGACGATAATATGGCTTTTACCTGGAGCATTGCCGGGGGCGATGTCGATGCGGCTTTTGCCGAAGCCGATCAGGTCGTTAGCCAGCGGATTGACCATCAACGTCTGGTTCCCAATCCAATGGAGACGCGGGGTGTGGTTGCCCAATATCTGCCTGGCAAAGACCAGCTTAACTTATGGTCTTCCACGCAAATTCCCCATCTTTTGCGCACGCAAATATCCGTTATGCTCAGTATGGCCGAAAATCATGTGCGCGTTATTGCGCCCGAAGTGGGTGGTGGCTTTGGCTGTAAGCTCAATGTGTATGCCGAGGAAGCTCTGCTCGGGCATATGGCGAAATATCTCGGGCAGCCCGTGAAGTGGATTGAAGGACGGCGTGAGAACTTTTTGCACACGATTCACGGACGCGACCAGACCGGGGATGTCGAACTCGCGGTCAAAAACGACGGCACGATCCTCGGTCTCAAATACACGGTTTCGGCTGATGTGGGGGCTTATTATCAGTTGCTCACGCCGGCCATTCCCACGCTTACGGGATTGATGTTGTGCGGTTCTTACACTTTTAAAAATGTGGAGATGAATCTCAAAGCCGCCTTTACCAATAAGATGGCGACGGATGCCTATCGAGGTGCGGGGCGTCCAGAGGCCACGTATCTCATCGAACGCATGATCGATGTGGTGGCGCACGATCTGGATCTGGATCCTCTGGAGGTGCGGCGCAAAAACTTTATCGGCAAAGACGCTTTTCCCTATGAAACAGGGACTGCTGTGGCTTATGATAGTGGCGATTATACGGCGGCACTTGATAAAGCGCTCAAGATGGCCGATTACGACGCTTTGCGCGAGCAACAGGCCGAATTGCGCGAAGAGGGACGGTATCTCGGTATTGGATTTTCCACTTATGTGGAGATTTGTGGGATGGGTCCTTCTGCTGCGATGCCCGCTGGTGGATGGGAAAGCAGTACTGTGCGCGTAGATCCCACGGGTAAGGTAACCGTGCTCACGGGTGTATCGCCTCACGGACAGGGGCAGGAGACCACGTTTGCCCAGCTTATTGCCGATGGATTGGGCGTTGATATCGACGATATTCGCATTATTCATGGCGATACCGATACCGTGCAATACGGTATTGGTACATTTGGTAGCCGCGCGACGGCTGTGGGTGGTACGGCGATGGTGCATGCGATGGGGAAGGTGAAAGACAAAGTGATTAATATCGCCGCGCATCTGCTGGAGAGCAATCCGCAGGATATTGTGATTGAAGATAACAAATACTGCGTTCAGGGTGCGCCCGAGTCGGGTCTCACTTTGGGCGAAATCGCGATGGTGGCTCATGTGGGGGTGGAACTCCCCGAGGGCACAGAACCCGGTTTGGCTGAGTCGCACTTTTTTGAACCGCCGAATTTTACCTATCCCTTTGGCACGCATATCGCCGTGGTCGAGGTGGATGCCGATACGGGTGAGGTCGAGATACAACGCTATATTGCCGTTGACGATTGCGGGAATATTATCAATCCGTTGATTGTTGAGGGCCAGGTACACGGCGGTATTGCACAGGGTGTGGGACAGGCCCTTTACGAGGAAGCTATTTACGATGAAAGCGGGCAGATGATCACTGGTTCATTTATGGATTATGCCTTGCCCAAAGCGCACAATTTCCCGCGCTTTGAACTGGCAAATACGGTTACGCCTTCGCCCGTTAATCCGATGGGTGTCAAAGGTGTGGGCGAAGCGGGTACGATTGGTTCTACGCCCGCGATAGCCAATGCGGTGATTGACGCGCTGAAACCTTTTGGCGTGCGGCATATCGATCTGCCTTTGCGTCCTGAAAAACTCTGGAAACTCATGCAGGAGACTTGACAGATGACTCCCTTTGATTACCACGCACCCAAAACTCTGAGAAGCGCGATGCGTCTGGTGCAGGCGTTCGGCGATGAAGCCAAAGTACTGGCGGGCGGTCACAGTCTGATTCCATCTATGAAATTGCGTCTTGCTGCGCCTTCGGTCGTTATTGACCTGGGCGGTGTTGCCGGCTTAAAAAGAGTGACGGCGGGCAATGAGACCATTACCATTGGTGCGCTGGCCACGCATTATGCTGTGGAAAGCCATCGCTTATTGCCTTCGAAATGTTCGCTTTTGCCCGAGACCGCTGCAGAGATTGGCGATGCGCAGGTGCGGAATCGGGGTACTGTGGGCGGGAGTATTGCCCATGCCGACCCGGCTGCGGATTGGCCTGCGACTATGCTCGCCCTCGATGCACAATTCGATATTGCTGGGCCAGATGGTGAACGCGCGGTTGCTGCGTCTGATTTTTTTGTGGATCTTTTTATCACAGATTTGCAATCCAACGAGGTCCTTACTGGTATTCGCATTGCCACGCCGCCCGAGAATTCGGGTGGTGCGTATGTCAAGATGCGACAATCTGCGTCCGGTTTTGCCCTTGCAGGCGTTGCGGCTCATGTCACTTTGGATGATGCGGGCAATTGCGCTTCTGTGGCTGTAGGTGTTACCGGTGTTGCGCCTGCGGCATACCGCGCACATGCGGTCGAAGACGCGCTTGTGGGGCAGGGTATTGACGCTGTTGCCGATGCAGCGGCCCATGCGACTGATGGTGTAGAAGAATTTCAGGAAGATCACCACGCGTCTGGCGATTACCGCGCCCATTTGGCTCGCGTGTTTGCGCAACGGGCATTGAGCCAGGCAATTGAACGCGCAGCTTGATTTTACAGCCCCCTTCTCTTTCGGGGAAGGGGGCTGTATTTTTTAGGAGACGTTTTGAAACTCACGGGTACACATACCATTGGCGCGACGGTTGAGCGCGCTTTTGAGTTGCTTATCGATCCCGAGGTTCTCGCTCGTTGTATGCCGGGCTGCGACAAGCTGGAACACAGGGCAGATGGGGTTTATGACATGGCCGTTTCCGCGGGGATTGGTCCGGTTCGCGGCAAATACACGGGCAGTGTCACGCTTTCAGATATTCAACCGCCCGAGCGCTATACGATGGTGGTCGATATCAAGGGCACGACCGGGTTCGTCAAGGGGCAGGGCATTGTGGAACTCGCCCCTGAAGGCGAGAATACGCGGATTTCGTTTGAGGGCGATGTGCAAATCGGCGGGCCAATTGCTGCTGTGGGGCAGCGCATGCACGCCAGCGCCGCCCGTTTGATGACGCGGCAACTTTTTGGTGCGATTGACAAAGAGGCGCGCGCGTCTGCAGGATAGGAAGTCAAACTTTTCGAAGGCTGAAAAAGATGTCATTTATTGATTGGGATAAGTATCCAGCTAATGAAGTCGCGCCCGGCGTGCGCATTCGGACGCCTTATGGTGAGAATTTGATGCTCTCGCGCGTCGAGTTTGATGCGGGTGCTGTCGTGCCGATGCACAGCCATCCCCACGAGCAGGGGGGGATGATGATTGAGGGGAAGATGAAGTTCACTATTGATGGTGAGACCCGCACGGTTGAACCCGGCGAAGCTTTTCTGATTCCCGCCCATGTGCCACACCGGGCTGAGGCAGTAGATGGTCCCTGCGTGGCTCTCGATATTTTTTCACCGATTCGCGAAGATTATGTCGAACTCGCCAACCGCTATATTCTACCCGAAGACAAACCGTAATATTTTTCATTCACGGATCGCCTATCTTGCCTTTCTTTTTTTTTCGCGCTTTTAAGACCTGTTCGATACTTCTGATATTTCTGCTGGGACAACTTTGTACACAGGGTTATGCGAGTGATGTAAGTGAAAGAGTAAAAAAACTCGATATCGGGACGTATGTCGAGGGTGCGTATTTTGTTGGTGCGCAAAAAAGGCGTTTTCAAGGCTATATCAATCGCACACAGGGTTATGCGGTTACAATCATCACAAATCAATTGCCCTATAGACGCCGTATTACCTACCAGTCTATTGATCATTTGCGCGTAAAGAAGACGAAAAGAATCGCCGTGCAGTTCAATCCCGAGGCGCGTCGATTTTTGACCCGGACTGGCGTTATACCCGGGCACCGGGCAGTTATTGGCATTGCGGAAGCAGCAGATATTCGGTTTGGGGGTATTATTGCGAGTGTGAGCGACTCTTTGATCGTTTTGGCAGATACACATAAGCGCGATGAGTACAAAATTTTGACAGTTTCGGAACTCGATCAACTGTCGATTAATCTGAGCAAGACATCCCATATCGGGAAGGGATTCAAAGCCGGTCTGGTTACGGGTTTTTGTATCGGTGTTATTTTTTCCTCGTCCGATTTGAACAGGAGTACCGAGGCCGGATGGTCAGCTCTTGCAAATATTGTTCTGAGCACGGAAACTGTTGTTATTTCTGTGGTCGGTGCTGGTGTCGGTAGTATTATTGGCAAACTTGCCAGCTATGAGACCTGGCAATCTATTCCATTGGACCGTCTCAAATTCAACCGCTCTAACACGCCTTTGTCTCTCTCTGCATCTTATTCCTTTTGATTGTTTACCCGTATTTTTTTATCCCCGGAATTGCAAATTTACAATAGTTTTGTAAATTTACATTGTTTTTTTACAATAGTTTTGTAAATTTGCAATATGAAAAATACTTTGTTAAAACGCCTTCTGGCCTTGCCCGATCGCTCGTTTTTTCTTTTTGGACCGCGCTCAACAGGTAAGAGTACCTATTTGCGCCAGGTTTTATTCGGTGCGATTTATCTCGATTTGCTCGATTCTTCGCTTTATTTCGAGCTCTCTCAGTCGCCCCATCACCTCGAGGCTCTGATCGGCAATCGGCCAGAGCAGACCTGGATTGTTCTGGATGAAGTCCAAAAAATTCCCGCTTTGCTTAATGAGGTTCATCGTTTGATTGAAAATAAACGGTGGCGGTTCGTGCTTTGCGGTTCTTCTGCGCGCAAACTACGCCGGGGCGGTACTAATTTGCTTGCTGGTCGCGCAATTACTCGCCATATGGAATCGTTTAGCAGTGCAGAACTCGGTGCGCTTTTTGATCTCGATTTTTCACTGCAATACGGCATGTTGCCCACTGTGCAATTAGACCGCAAGTATGCCCGTGATATTCTCGATGCTTATGTTAATACCTATATTAGAGAAGAGATTAAAGAAGAGGGGGTTGTGCGCAATCTGCCCCCTTTTCTCCGATTTTTAAGCATTGCAGGTCAGATTAATGCCCAGCAGGTGAACGCGCAAAGTCTCGCGCGAGACGCAGCGGTTTCTCGCAGCAGTATCGATATCTATTTTTCGATTCTGGAAGATACGCTTTTGGGGCACAAGCTTTTGGCTTATCGCCCGAATATTAAAGTTCGAGAGCAGACCCGACCCAAATTTTACTGGTTTGATCCGGGTGTTGCGCGTGCAGCCGCGGGATTGCTCGATGACCCGCTTGACCGCGTCTGGTTGGGAACGGCGTTGGAGACGTTGATTTATCACGAGTTGCGCGTGTACAATCACACGCGAGAAAGACACCGTCCTATTGCATTTTATCGCACGGCTACAGGGGGAGAAATCGATTTTGTTATTGAAACGCGCAAGCGAACGGTATCTTCCCGGGCGCATGTGGTGTGTCTCGAAGTTAAGTTGTCCGATCGGTGGGATAGGCGTTGGGAACGTCAGATGCGCGATATGAGTCTATCCCCACAGATTTGCGTCGATCGCATGGTGGGCGTTTATACGGGTAAGCGGAGCTATCATTTTGATGGTGTGGATGTTTTGCCTGTTGCGGAGTTTTTAAAGCAGTTGTATCAGGGGGATGTTTTTTAGAAGTTGTTTTTTGATAAGGAGCTTCAAATGGAATATCGGCAACTCGGCAATTCAGGGCTTCAGGTTTCGGCTATTGGGTTGGGGACCAATAATTTTGGCTGGCGCCTCGACGCCAGGGCTACGGCGCGTGTTATGGGTCGGGCACTGGATGAGGGGATTACGTTGATCGATACGGCTAATATGTACGGGGACACGCTGTCGGAGTCCTATATTGGCAGGGCGATTAGAGGCAAGCGCGATGCGTTTATTCTGGCGACTAAGGTGTCGATGAGTATGGGCGATGGGCCCAATATGCGCGGCAATTCGCGGTACCATATTCTCAAAGAGGTAGAGGAGAGTCTCAGACGTCTCAGTACGGATTATATTGACCTTTATCAGATTCACCAGACTGACGCCAATACGCCTATTGAGGAGACTTTGCACGCGCTTGATTATCTCGTTGCTCAGGGCAAGGTGCGCTATATCGGCTGTTCCAATTTTATGGCGTGGGAGGTCTGCGAGGCGATCTGGACTTCGCGTGCAAAGAATTTGGTCGCGTTTTCGACTGTGCAACCCCGCTATAGTATGCTTGACCGCGAGGTTGAGGCCGAGCTTGTGCCGTTTTGCAAGTCTTATGGTATTGGCATTTTGCCCTATTTTCCCCTTGCGAGTGGTTTTCTTACGGGCAAATATCGCCGAGATGAACCAGCGCCCGAGGGTACGCGTTTGGCAGAGCGCGACCGCGGTATGTTCACGGATAAAAATTTTAATATTCTGGAGGCGTTGGAAGAATTTGCACGGGAACGCGATCACACCATTCTCGATCTGGCTTTTGCATGGCTTCTCGCCAATCCCAGTGTGTGTTCCGTGATTGCCGGGGCTACCACGCCCGAGCAGGTCACGGCAAATGCCGCGACGGTTGGTTGGCATCTCAGTGATGAGGAGATGGAAGAGATTGATGAGATTCTCTCGTAGTAATTGGAAATTACAAAAACAAAAGGGGCGCGAAACAATTCGCGTCCCTTTTCTATTTTGAGTAGTTGAAGATTTTGTATCAGGCAACAGGTATTCGCTCTCCATCTTTTTCCAAAATAATCCGAAATCCGTAGGCTTGTACGATGTTCTTAAAGCTCTGCAGGCGAATATCTTGCTGTTTTCCAGATCGGATATTTTGAATTGTATTGGCGGATAAGCCCGCTTCTTTCGCCAACTTTCGAACCGATTTGTCATCGCCATCCATGAGTGCCAGAATCAATTCCGAAAGGGCAAATTCTTTGTATTCCTTTTCGTATTCTTCTCTAAACTCCGGATCCCGCATCAGCCGTTCATAAGTGGATATAGGTTTTTTATTCATAATAGCATCTCCTCTCAACTTATTGCTCAAAGTGTCCGCGTTATCCCCGCGATGGCTCGGGCATTTCTTCTCTTGCGCGTACGGAGAGTTCGGCGAGGTGTCCATCGTGCGCCAGGACTTGTTCCAGATGTTTTTTCCGTTCGGGTCCAGCGGTGGCGAGCATGATTTTTCCGTAAGCGCGATCGTTCCAGAATCGCGCGCGTGCGGCAATCTGTGTTTTTAACAGTTCGATGTGTTCTTCATCTTCAGGGAAGCGTTCGCTGCAGTTGATGGTAAACATTCGCCGACGTGGACTGCCGCCAAAGGCCGCGTGTTTTAAGTTGTGGTTGAATAAGACGACGTCGCCCGGATTGGTTTCCAGGGCTAATGCAGGTATGTCTGGTCCGTGCATGTCCCATTCATCCTGGGAATTTCGGACGGTGTTTTCGACATTATTTGCGTATGTATCTTTGAGATGGTGACTCCCCGGGATGACGCGCAAACAACCCGTGTCGCGCGTTAAGTGATCCAGGTACAGGGCGATTTTTACAAATCGAATTTCCTTGCCCCAGCCATCCGAATGCCATTGCGTGTCTCCGGCATAATAATTTCCGTCTGAGCCCATGTAGTTGAAATTTTCACCGAGTAATCCGACGAGTATTTCTTTTATTCTTGGATCATCTAAGAGGGCGCACAATCGTTCGTGCTGGTCGATAAATGGCACGATGCACGACCGACGGATGCCGTCGTGCGGTTGCCCGTTGTGTCCACCACCCCGTTGTGCCCATATATCTTCAAATGCTTCGATGATTTCGTCGGTGCAATCTGCCAGTAATCCCGGAAATGCGAGAAATCCAAAGGTGTCAAAGAACGCTTTTTTTTCTTCGGTGAGGACGCCCATTGTTCGCTCCTTGTGATTGACATGTGGAGAAACTTCTGTTAGATTGAAGCGTTGATATCCTTTAGTACAGGAAAGTCGTCATCGCGGCGTGTTGTTGTAGGGGACGGCCCCCGTGCCGTCCCGTCTGTCGTCATATATCTTCATTTCCACCAATATATAAGGATAAATCCCATGCGCAAATATCTATTATCCATCCCGATGATTCTGCTTTTACTCGTTGGGGCTGCCTCTGCACAAACGGTAAATTTTTCTCTACGGGGCCTCGACGGCAATACATATAGTGCCTCTGACTATCGCGGCAAAGTGCTCATACTTGCGATCTTTGGGCATGGCTGACCGACCTGTAGAGCCGCGGGTCCGCGACTCGAAGGTTTATGGCAAGATTATAAATCAAATCCCAATGTTGACATGCTCGGTCTCGATAACTGGAATGGTAGTCGTACTCAGGTTCAGGCTTTTCGCACCGCTTCGAGGGTCACTTTTCCCCTGCTTCTAAATGCGCGTAATGCTGTTTCGGTCTCGTATGAGAATTTCGTTGTGGTTGGTACCGATGGGACTACATTCACCATCAGCGGTCTGAGTGCAAGTTCTGTTACAAGTGTGAAAAACAAGGTTAATGAACTGTTGGCACCACCGCCTGTGCCAGCGATTGCTGTTCAGCAGACAGCGATTGATTTTGGTACTATTGACGCGGGTCAAACGGCTGAAAAGACGATCACAGTCACAAATACGGGTACAGCGTCGTTGGAGATTACGGGTATTCAGAGCGATGTGTCGGGATTGACGTTTGAACCTTCTATGTTTACGCTGGCACCTGATGGTTCACAGACGGTGACGGTGAAATTTCCGAGTTCTACGGAGGGCACATTTTCGGGTAATATCACGATTTCGAGTAATGACCCGGATCGTGCAACACGGACTTTATCCGTTTCTGTGATTGTGCAGGCGGCACCTGCGCCTGTGCTGGTTGTGGGAGAACCGGCTATTGATTTTGGGAGTATTGATGCTGAAAAGACGGCTCAGCAGACTTTTACGATTACGAATACGGGTACAGCGTCGTTGGAGATTACGGGTATTGAGAGCGATGTGTCGGGTTTGACGTTTGATCCTGTGATGTTTACACTATCTCCGGATAGTTCGGCGACGGTTACGATTACGTTTCCCAAGCCCTTGGAGGGCGAGTTTTCAGGTCATATCAGTATTTTGAGTAATGATCCAGATCGCGCGATGTTTATGCTGACGATTTCTGGCGTTGTCCAGCCGCTTTCTGTGGAAGCCAAATCGGATTTTGATGGCGATGGGGTGGTTGGTATTACCGATTTTCTCCTGTTTGTAGAGGCATTTGGATCTGCTAATTCTCAATTCGATATCGATGGCGATGGGGTGGTTGGTATTACCGATTTTCTCCTGTTTGTAGAGGCATTTGGAAAAAAGGTTGATGGGTAGTCGGCTCTTGATTTGCGCTTTCGGCTTGACACTGGTAGCGCAAATTTCTATGTTTTGCCCTCAAAGCAATGACGGAGGAAAGTAACCTGTTCCCAACTGGACAGAGAGGATGTGTCCCGGGCTGAAAGCACATCTGCAGGATGCACAGGCGAAGTTCCCTCCCGAGCTGCAAAGCCGAATGGAAAGACAGTTTCCTATTAAGCCGAGCCGGTGGGTCCGCCGATAATGGACAGGATGGTGATGGCCATCTGCTGAGTGGTGCTTTTTAGCGCAAATAGGGTGGTACCGCGGAGAAGCTCTTTCGTCCCTATGATGACGAAGGGGCTTTTTTGTTTTCAATACTAACATTGGAGTTTCTCTTGATGGATCTCGCATCTTTACATGCGCTCGAAATTCGCATTTTGCGTGTATATGGTAGTAATGCCAGTGCCGAGCAGTCCGATGCACAACTTCAAAAGGGGGCGGGCATTGGCGAAGGACAGGTTAGACGCGCGGTCGAGTGGCTGATTTCCAAGCAGTTGCTCGAAGTTACTGGAGAAAATACGCGCGCAACGGTTTCGCTTACGGAAGTGGGACGGGATTTTGCAGCAAAGGGCGCGACGCCAGAGACGGCACTTTTGACCCGGGCGAGTGCAGAGCGCGTTGGGATTCAAGATTTGCAGGCCGACGAGCGTTTTGACAGAGGTGCCTGGGGCAGTGCTTTTGGCGGTTTGAAAAAGGATGGGATTATCGATCTGGATAAGGGGGCTGTTGTTATTGTCGATGCAGATCGGGCTTCTTTTTTTATTGATCGACTTATGCCAGAATTTTTTGACAAATTTTCCGATACCGGAATTGAGATTGATAATTTTCCCGGTGATGTTGTCCAGTATATCGAAGCCAATGCCCGCAAGCGCGGCGGGGGCAGGGCACCTGTTCGTTTGGACGAGCGCACGGAGCGGGTTTATTGTCTTACTGAAGAAGGGCAGCGCGTGCTTGTGGAGGTGGTTAATGCCAATCTTACGGGAGATGAGATTTCTCGTCTTACGCCGGAGATGATTCAGAAGGGTACATGGCAGGGCGCGTCTTTTCGCCGATATGATTTGTCGATTAAGCCGCCGCGCGTGCTTATTGGGAAGCACCATCCCTATCGGGCGTATCTCGATGATGTGCGGCGTCGGTTGATGGCACTCGGTTTTGAAGAGATGAAGGGTTCGCTGGTCGAGACAGAGTTTTGGAATATGGATGCCCTTTTTATGCCGCAGTTTCACGCGGCGCGCAATATTCACGATGCGTATTATGTGACGGATCCGACGCGATCCCGAGAGGCTGAGGAACCCTATTTTTCGAAGGTGTCAGAGGCGCATCAGAACGGGGGCGATACTGGTTCGCGCGGGTGGCGTTATGAATTTAATCCCGAACAGTCGCGCCGCCTTATTTTGCGGAGTCAGGGAACTGCGCTTTCGGGGCGTACGCTCGCTTCAAAGCCAAATATCCCGGGTAAGTATTTTGCTCTTGCGCGTTGCTTTCGTCCGGATGATGTCGATGCCACACACGCGGCGGATTTTTTCCAGGCTGAGGGTATTGTTATGGGCGAGGAGATAAATTTTCGCAGTTTGCTCGGTTTGCTCAAGTTGTTCGCCCTTGAGATCGCGCAGTCCGAAGATGTGCGCTATGTGCCCGATTATTTTCCTTTTACCGAGCCTTCGGTCGAACTTCAGGCGAAGCATCCCGTTCTGGGATGGATTGAGCTTGGTGGCGCGGGTCTTTTTCGGCCTGAGCTTACACGACCTCTGGGTGTGGATGTTCCGGTTATTGCCTGGGGGCTGGGGGTTGATAGAATGGCGATGGTCGCGCTGGGTATTAACGATATTCGCGATTTGTTCAGTACGGATTTGGATCTGGTCAGGAATACGCGGTAGGCGAATCAGTGGTTAGGGGTTAGTGTAGAGGCAGGTTTCAAACCTGCCCGTGACCAATATCAGGAATAAAAAATGCCAACGATTACTGTTAATAAACCCGATTTTGAACGTCTTGCAGGGCAGGCTTATTCTTCGGAGAGTCTGAGTGTTGCTCTTGAAACGGCTAAGGCTGAGATTGATGCTGATGAGGGCGATACGCTTCGCATTCAACTCAAGGATACCAATCGTCCCGATTTGTGGTCGGGAGAGGGGCTTGCGCGGTTGCTCAAAAGCCATCGGGAGAATGTTCAGCCAGACTATTCTTTTTTTGATGCGTCTGGCGTATCGGAGGAACGGGAGGTTATTGTCGATCCCGCGTTGAGAAATATCCGTCCTTATATTGCCGCTTTTGCGTGTGAGGGTATTGCGATTGATGATGCGGCACTTGACGCGCTTATCGAGGCGCAGGAAAAACTCGCCGATGGATATGGACGCGGTCGCAGCGTTGTTGCGATTGGGATTTACGATGCGTCCGATATTGTGTATCCGGTGCGATACGATGCGGTTGATCCCGATGTGACGGCTTTTGTTCCTCTGGAGTTTGAAGATGAGATGTCTTTGCGACAGATTTTGTCCGATCATCCCACGGGCAGGATGTATGCACATCTTCTCGAGGGGAAGGATAAGTTTCCTCTGATCCGCGATTCGCGCGGCGAGGTCCTTTCCATGCCTCCTGTGATTAATAGCCAGAGTCTGGGGCGCGTTGAAGTGGGGGATGCGTTTTTGTTTTGCGAGGCGACGGGGCCTGAACTTGACGCTATTCTTTTGTCTATGGCGATTATGGCGGTCAATATGGCTGATCGGGGCGGTCGCATTTATCCCGTGACGGTGCGGTATCCATTTCACACGCCGAGGGGACAGGTTGTGACGTGTCCTTATGATCTGACTGATCCGTTGCAGGTCGATGTGGATGAGATTTACAAAGTGGTTGGGTCACATATTTCGATAGGGCAGATTCAGACCGCGCTCAACGCGATGGGTTATCGGGATATTGACATGCAAGAGCGGAGTATCAAAGTGCGTCCAGCACCTTATCGCGACGATATTTTGCATCCCGTCGATGTTGTGGAAGATGTTGTGATCGGTGTGGGGTACGAGGCTTTTGAACCCGAGATGCCCCGGGATTTTACGGTTGGCAAAGCCGCGCCAGAAGAGGATCTTGCAGACCGATTTCGCAATCTCATGGTTGGGAGCGGATTTCAAGAGGTCTTTTTGCCGATTCTCTGTTCTCAAAAAGAACAGACCGTGGATATGAATAATCCGGATGCAAAGATTATTTCGATTTCAAATCCCATGTCCAAAAATTACAGCGCGATTCGAGCGTCCTTGTTGCCCGGTTTGTTGAAGACCGAAGCGACAAGCCGCCGTGCGTTGTACCCGCATCGGATTTTTGAAGTGGGTGAGGTGGGGGTTCTCGCACCGGAGGAAGATTACGGTACGCGCACAGATATTCATCTTTGCGCGCTCGAAGCGAGTGACGAGGCCAATTTGTCCGGTATTCAGAGCTTTCTCGAGGTGATATCCTATTATTTTAATTTTGAATATACTATTGCGCCGATTGATCATCCCACATTTTTGCCTGGTCGCAGTGGCGAGATCCGGATATGCGAGCGCGTTTACGGGCTTATTGGCGAAGTGCATCCCAGCGTTCTCGAAATCTGGGGTATAAATTATCCCGTCAGTGCATTTGAGGTTGATATTCGCGTTGTGTATGCTTGATAGAGGGATTTAATTATGGACAAACTCAAAGTTGGTATTCTGGGCCTCGGTCGCGGTTTTACGCATTTCAGGAATTTTCTCGCTCTGGAAGAGGCTGAGGTTATTGGTGCTAGCGACCGCTTTCCACGCTTGAGAGAACGCGCCGAGCAACATCTGGCATCGGTTGGCGCATCGGCTCCGATTTTGCCCGAGTTTGACGATTTGCTCGATCTCAAACCCGATGCTATTGTGGTTGCTACAAATGGCAAATTACAGGTGGAACACGGTTGCCAGGCTATGCGCGCGGGTTGCCATGTGCTTTCTGAAGTTCCCGGTGCTTATACGCAAGAAGAGTGTATGAATTTGCGCCAAACCGTTGAATACACGGGCAAAACGTATATGCTGGGAGAAAATACCTGTTATTGGGATTTTTTTCGCTATTTCCGCAAGTGGGTTGCCGAAGATCGCTTTGGCCCTATTTCCATTGCCGAAGGAGAATATATTCACCATTTGCCGGGTACGCTTTTTCGCCCCGACAGTTCGCGGCATACACCGACTCGAGCGCGAGCAGCCGGTTATGTGGATACAATGCCGATCTGGCGTGCCGATCAACCTCCTATTCAATATCTGACGCATGATCTGGGGCCATTGCTCGAAGTGATTGACGATCGCTGTGTTTCTGTTTCTTGTCGCAGTGCGCCATTCCGAAGTGCCGACGCGCCTTTGCGCTCCGACGGTCAGATCGCGGTGTTCGAGACAGCAAAGGGCGCACTTATTAAAATTATGGTTACGCTGAATACAGCCCGGCCTTCTGAACACCGCTATCGCATTTTTGGCGTTGAGGGCGGTGCCGAGTGGTTTAGCTATGAAAAACACGCGCGTCGCTTTTCTCGCGGGGCAGATCATCGCAGTGGTTGGGAGGTTTTACCTGTTGGTCTTGGCGCACATGGCGATGATACTTCTGCAGGTCACGGCGGTGCAGACTTAAAACTCGCCCGACATTTTACACAGTCTATTCTCGCTGGCAAGCCATCGCCGATTGATGTGTATCGCGCTATTGAATACTGTTTGCCGGGGATTTTGGCAAATAAATCCGCCGAGTTGGGCGGTGCGCCAGTTCCCATTCCGGATTTTCGCCTTGCGCCATTTGAACACACAATTTTTTGGGATAGTTTGGGGCTTCCCGAACGCGATCCAGAATCCCGGCCGTATCAGCCGCTTGAGTAGAACGCGGTTAGAGTTGTTTTGGAATAAAAAAATCCGAATCATTGCGATTCGGATTTTTTTGTGGGAATATGGCAAGTATTAGAATCGAACGTGCAAGCTGCTTGTAATCAGGCGTCCGATCCAGGGCGCACCGATAAGTGATTGATATTCCTGGCTTAGCAAATTGCTGGCATCCAAACTCAGGGTGGTGGTGAAGCGGTCATTTGAAAGTGGCAATTGATAGGTGAGATTCAAGTCCAGAACAGTATGAGCATCTACATTGCCGACATATATACCCGATTGCATTGGAAAGCCATCGCGGTAACGCAATTTTCCTCGGATCGTGAGCGGTATATTGGGTAGTTGGCAATCGATACCGATGTTAAATTTGTGCCGGGGGGCATTGAGGGCAATGTCGCCGATGTTGTCTAAATTGCGAAACATATCCTCGCTGACATAGGAGTAATTGCCGGTAAAAGCCCATATTTCGTTTGGATAATACGCAAAAGATAGGTCAGCACCGTAGAGCGTTATGTTGCCAAAATTGCGAGGTGCGACTATCACGGCATTGGGATCTGCCGCCTGTTCGGGCACTATGGTGCCAAATGGGATCAGCGCGGCGTTGGCTACGAATAACTGCGTCAATTCATCGACGCCTGTTCCATTGCCATTGCCAACCAATCCCAACTCTGGCTCGTTGAGTTGATCTAAAAAAATAAGGGCTATTGCGAGGCTTGCATTGGCAGGATCTTTCAGGTTTTCGGTAAGCGCGTCTGTCAGGGCTTCGTTTAAGGGACCGGGTGCGAGAAATACGTTGGGCGTTTCAATTCGCAACGGGCTGATAAAATTTTTGATTCTGGTTTGATAGACATCGGCTGCCAGGATGAGTTTGTTTTTGATGACGCCTTTGTATCCCAATTCAAAGGTTTCTGTTATGGTGGGGCCGAGTTTTTCTATGTCTGTCACTGCATTGGCGAGGTCGGGTATGGGATCGAACTCCTGCGTTTCTGCATTCAGTGTCGCAGCCGTATTTTGCAAGCCCGGCAGTTGTTCTGGGATAGTTCCGGGAAAGATCTCGACGAGTTTTTCGATCAGCGCAACCGCTTGATCTGGTGGTAGTCCAAGCCCGCCTGCGATAAGCTCTGTTGCGAGGGGTTCCAGTTCGGCTAAAAAGCCATCCAGTATTGACTTTCTGGCTGCTCCCCACATCAAATTGGTGGCCTGGGGATCGTGCAAGGAGAAGTAGTGATCTTTTGACAATCCCGCTATGGGCGCGAAGGACGTGCGAAACATGGGCAACCCGTTGTCGTCTCTGCGAAATGTGAACCCGGTAGCGGCAGTGCCCTGTGCGCGAAGGTCAATTGCGGGACTAAATCCCAATACTGGACTGAGACTTTCCCCTAGCATAAAGACGTCGGGGACGCCGACCCGATCTACAAACAAGTCGGGGGTTGAGGGCGTGCTAAATGCGCGGTTATACGTCAATCGCAGGGTGTTTTCCGATGTGGGTTTGATGACCAGTGCTGTGCGGGGTGAAAAAAACAGATCTTCTATATGGCTGTGTTTGTCGATGCGCCCGGCCAATATCAGATCGATTTGATCGCTCAGATTGGTTTCGCTTTGCAGGTAGATTCCGTATTCATCGATGTCGTCATTGTCTTCATGCATGCCGTGTACTGTGCCCTGTGTTTTGGGCCGGGTGAGCAGTACGTCTGCACCATAAGCAAAGTGTTGTTTCTGTCCCAGGCTGGCATTGTGTTGCAGTTGCAAGACTATCAAATGTGAATTATCTACAATTGGGTCGCCGGCTGTGATCAGTTCTGTGTCACCCGCATCACTGGTGTTGTAGAAGATTTGTGCGAACCACCCGCGATAGAGCAGGCGTCCCTGATAAAAAGTATAGGTCCAGTCTTTTGCCTGGCCCGCGCCCAGATCCGTCTGTTGAAGGCCGCTCATTTTTGAATAGCCCACCGACCCTATTAGTGTCAGGTCATCTGTTGGGCGGAAATCGAGCCTGAATTCCCCATTTGTCCTTTCTGCGCTATAATCGCGTGGATTAAAACCGCGCGCTTCCACTTCGAGGGGATCGACATATTCCCAGTCATGGGTTGCAACATATCCACCCGAAATTTTGATCCCGATTTTGTTGTTGAGGCTGCTGGCGTGCCGCAGTGATATTTTTCGCACACTGCGCTGGCCGCCACTTATGGAAATTGTATTGCCTTCTGATCCAAATGGCGAGCGGGTGATAATGTGCATGACGCCATTGGCACTGTTGGGCCCGTAAAGAGCAGACCCGGGGCCCAGAACGATTTCAATGCGCTCAATGTCATCACTGGTAAGGGGTATCGCATCATAAGCATTGAGGCGCAGCGATGGGATGCGGGCAATGCGGTTGTCAACGAGTGTGAGCAATGTGCCGGAAAATACACTGTTGAATCCGCGAACGACCATGCTGCCTTGCGATATGCCTGTTTGAGCATAGTCAACGCCGGGCAGAGTCTTGACATATTCACTCATTGTCAAGACTTCTCGATTTCTGATTTCAGACGCATCGACTGTTGCAATTGAGGCGGGCGCGTCCAGGGCTTTTTCTTGTTTGCGCGATGCCGATATCACGACTTGTTGACCAATGAGGGTTACAGCGGTCAGTCTGAAATCTCGCGTCATACTTTCACCGGGGCGGATTTCTACGCCGGTTGCGACGATGGTTTCATATCCGATATAACTGATGGTGATTTCGTAAATGCCCGGTGGCAAGTGGTCGATGCGATAGTTTCCCTGGTCGTTGGTGATTGCGCCCCGGGTGCCTTCAATGGCAGGTCCTTTGACTATGATATTGGCACCGAATAAGATTTCTCCGTCTTCGGTTTCCACTTTACCCGTCAAACTGCCGAAGTCCTGAGCTACGACCGAGTAAGCATTCCACAGTACGAAAGCAAGGATATACAATACACGCATAAAACCCTCCTTATCGCAATGGTCCGGATTTTTTTTAGAGGGGAGAGAGATAGCTTTAGAACCGAATATTCAGGCCAGTTAAGATTAGGCGTCCAATAAATGGCGCACCGACAAATGATCGATATTCCTGGTTTAACACGTTGCTGACTTCCACATTCCAGGTGATCTTGAAGCGATCATTTGAAAGTGGTAACTGATATGCGGTATTCAGGTCCAAAACAGTATAAGCATCTACATCGCCGATATATACACCCGATCGCATGGGAAAACCACCGCGATAGCTCAATTTCCCACTAATAGTAAGTGGTGTATTGGGCAGTTGACAATCAATTCCGATGTTAAATTTGTGCTTGGGTGCATTGAGGGCAATGTCGCCGATGTTGTCTAAGTTGGGGAAAAAGTCATCGCTGACATAGGAGTAATTGCCCGTAAAAGTCCACATTTCGTTTGGATAATACGCAAAAGATAGGTCGGCACCGTAGAGTGTTATGCGACCAAAATTGCGATATGCGACCATCACTGCGGTGGGGTCTGATGCCTGTTCGGCAGACATGGTGCCAAAGGGAATCCCCGCGGCGTTGGATACGAATAATTGCGTCAATTCATCTATGCCTGTCCCATTGCCATTGCCGACCAGGCCCAAATCCGGCAGGTTGAGCTGATCTAAAAGACCGATGGCAATAGCGAGACTCGCGTTGGCAGGGTCTTTCAAGTTCTCGGTAATTCCGTTTTCCAGAGCCTCGTTCAAAGGACCGGGTGCGAGAAATACACTGGGTGTTACAATCCGCAACGGGCTGGTGAAATTTCTTTTTCTGCTTAGATAGACATCGGCTGCCAGAATCAGTTTGTTATTGATGACGCCTTTGTATCCCACTTCAAAGGTTTCTGAGATGGTCGATTCGATTTTGTTTATGTCTGCTACTGCATTGGCGAGGTCGGGCTCGGGATCAAAACTCGCCGTTGCTGTATTCAGTGTACCGGCCGTATTTTGCAAGCCCTGCAGTTGTTCTGGAATGATCCCGGGAAAGTCCTCGACCAGTTGTGCGGCTACCGCAGCCGCTTGATCTTGTGGTAGCCCAAGCCGATCGACGAAAAGTCCTGTTGCGAGAGGTTCCAGTTCCGCCAAAAGGATACCCATTATTATTTCTCTGGCAGCGCCCCACATCAAATTGGTACCCTGGGGACTGTGCAGAGAGAAGTAGTGATCTTTTGCCAAGCCCGCTATGGGCGCAAAGGGCGTTCGATACATGGGTAGGTCGTTGTCATCTCTGCGAAATGTGAATCCGGTACCGGCAGTGCCCTGTGCGCGAACGTCAATTGCTGGATTAAATCCCAATGACGATTGCAATGCCCCGAACCCAAAGGGATCGGGGAGGCCGATCCGATCTAAAAATAAGTTGGTGGTCGAAGGCGTGCTAAATGCGCGGTTATATGTCAATCGCAGAGTGTTGAGCGGTCTGGGTTTAATGACCAGCGCTGCGCGGGGTGAGAAAAACGGGTCTTCAATATGACTGTGTTTGTCGATGCGCCCGGCCAATACCAACTCGATTTGATCGCTCAGGCTGGTTTCACTTTGCAAATAGATCCCGTATTCATTGATGTTATCAATGTCTTCATGTATGCCATTTATTGTGCCCCCTGTCACGGGTCGGGTTCGCAGTACATCAGCACCATAAGCAAAGTGTTGTTTTTGTCCCAAATTGGCACTGTGCTGCAATTGCATGACCATCAAATATGAATTATCTACAATTGGGTCGTTGGGTGCGATCATTCTCGTTTGACCTGCATTGCTCGTGTTGTAGAAGATTTGTGCGAACCACTCGCGATAGAGCAGGCGACCTTGATAAAAATTATAGGTCCAGTCTTTTGCCTGGCCCGCGCCCAAACCCGTTAATTCAATACCGCTTGTTTTTGTATAGCCCGTTGAGCCTATGATTGTCAGGTCATCTGTTGGTCGAAAATCGAGTCTCAGTTCTCCCAATGTCTTTTTTGCGTTGTAATCGCGTGGATTAAAACCGCGCGCTTCTACTTCCAGAGGATCGATGTACTCCCAGTCATGGGCTGAACTTTGCCCAACCGAAATTTTGATCCCGATCTTGTTGTTGAGGCTGCTGGCGTGCCGCAGTGATATTTTTCGCACACTGCGCTGGCCGCCAGATATGGAAATTGTATTGCCTTCGGATCCAAATGGCGAGCGGGTGATAATGTGCATGACGCCACTGGAGGTGTTGGGACCGTAAAGCGCGGATCCGGGTCCTAATACCACTTCAATGCGCTCGATGTCTTCACCGGTAACGGGGATCATGTCAAAGGCATTGAAACGCAGGGAAGGGACGCGGGCAATGCGGTTGTCAACGAGTGTGAGCAGTGCGCCGGAAAATACATTGTTGAATCCGCGAACCACCACGTTGCTTTGTGAGATGCCCGTCTTGGAGAAATCTACTCCGGGCAGGGTTTTGATATGCTCAGTCGGCGACAAGACGCCTCGGTCTCTGATTTCGGCTGCTTCGATCGTTGCTATTGAAGCGGGCGCGTCCAGGGCTTTTTCCTGTTTGCGCGATGCCGATACCACGACCTGTTGGCCGATGAGGGCTACAGCGGTCAGTTTGAAATCTCGCGTCATGCTTTCGCCAGCGCGGATTTCTACACCAGTTGTAACCATGGTTTCATATCCGATATAACTGATGGTGATTTCGTAAATGCCCGGCGGCAGGCGGTCGATGCGATAGTTTCCCCGGTCGTTGGTGATTGCGCCCCGGGTGCCTTCAATGGCCGGTCCTTTGACTACGACATTGGCTGCGAATAATGCTTCTCCCGTCTCATCTTCCACTTTTCCAGTCAAGCTACCGAGATCCTGAGCTATGACCGAGCAAGTGCTCCACAGTATAAAAAAAGTTATAAATAATACACGCATGAAACTCTCCTTGAGGGGTGTTGCGGATAATTTGGTTGCAATAAAATAATAAAACGAAATGGTGCAAATGTCACGCAAACATTTCAGTATTTGGAACTTTCAAGGCATAAAGACATATTTGAGAATAAATATGATGGCCAGTACATCTATAAAAAAATGTACCTCGGAGCCTTTTTTGCTCAGTCTTTTGATTATGGGATAGGCTATAAATCCAAGTGCCAATCCATCGGCAATGCTGAATGTTAAGGGAATGGCTATCAGTGTTAAAAAAGCGGGTACGGCGTCCGACATATCGTCCCAGGCAATGCGAGCAGCCGGGGCCATCATCATGACGCCTACGACGATGAGCGCGGGTGCTGTGGCAAAGGACGGTATGGCCTGCACCAGAGGTGTAAAAAATAAGGTGCAGATAAACAGGCCGCCGGTTACCAGGCTGGCAAAGCCCGTGCGTGCGCCCGAGGATATGCCAGCGGCGCTTTCGATATAGGTCGTTACTGTTGAGGTGCCCAATACGCTGCCGCATACAGTTCCAATAGAGTCTGATAGCAGTGCTTTGTTGGCGCGCGGCAATCGTCCTCGCTTATCCAGGAATCCCACGCGTTCGGATAATCCCACCAGTGTGCCCATGGTATCAAATAGATCGACAAAGAGAAATGCAAAGACGAGTTCTATTACTGCGGTGTGAAATGCGAGGGGCAGATGATAGATGGCTTCTCCAAAGAGATGGGTGGGCCAAACGGGAAGGCTTGTGATACCTGTTGGCCAGGGCGTGAGTTCCATAATCATGGATAATAAGGTGACGCCGATTACGCCGAGTAAAATTGCACCGCGGATGCCGCGCGCCAGCATGATGGCCGTACCAAAAAGTCCCACCAGTGCCAATCCAACAGGTCCCGTGCGTACATTGCCCAGGCTGACCAACGTGGCTTGATCATCGACAATAAAACCCGCATTCTTAAATCCGATAAATGCAATGAATAGTCCAATACCCGCGGCAGCGGCGAGCTTGAGAGGTTGGGGCACTGCTGTGATAATGGCCTCGCGCACTCGCAATACAGTTAATAATAAAAACAAGAGTCCGGAGGCGAGGACTACGCCCAGGGCCAATTTCCAATGTACGCCCATACCCAGTACAATTGTGTAGGTAAAAAACGCATTGAGGCCCATGCCCGGCGCCAGGGCAAAGGGATAATTTGCCAGAAACCCCATGAGTATTGTTGCGATGGCTGCAGAAGCACACGTTGCGAATAACAGTTCGGGAAATAAATCTTTGCCCAATGCGTCGGATAAGATGCCCGGGTTTACGGCTACGATATAAGCCATTGTCACAAATGTCGTTATACCACCTGTCGTTTCAGTGCGCCAATCTGTGTTTTGCGCGTTAAATTTGAAAAACTCTGCGACTGACCCTGTGTTTTTTTCTGTTCCCATTTTTTTCCCTTTATATATAGATGAAACGAGAGAAACGGGTGAGACTTTAAAGGCGGTGAGGCGTGATGGGTAGAAAGAACACTACGCACTCTACATGATACTTGCGTCTGCAATCAAATGCAATTAGATTGAAACCTATGGCACAACAGGTTCGGGTATTAGCAGTTCAAGGGAGTCTCTCCCACATATCAGGGGAACTTGCCATGACCGAAGATATTGGCCCTTTGCTGAAGCACTGGCCCTATGATCCCAAAAACAGCATTCGCAAAATTTTCTCGTCCAAAGGCGTTGAAAAAATTCAGGTGCGCATAGATCAGGGTCCATTTCAAGGCATTCTACAGATGGAACTCGACGGGCGTCCCGATGGGCGCAAACCGCACAATAGTGCGTTTGTGCTGGATCATTTTACTGATAGGCTTCATCACTTCATTGAAGAACACGGTACATCCGATGGTTTTTCACTGAAAAAGGCGCACTGCCGTGAACTCTTTGATGAAAGCCGATTGCTCTACGAGCGGTATGTTTTTTTACTCCAAATACGAGATTATGACCGCGTTATTCGAGATACAGAGCGCAACATGAGGCTGTTTCGTTTTGTCAACCAATACGCTGCTGCGGACAACGATCGTCTCAATCTCGAAAAATGGTGGCCTTATGTTTTGCGAATTCACGCGATTGCGCGCGTGATGATTGAATCGCAAAAGAACAATTTTACGGAGGGCATGCGCATTATTCGCGATGTGCTGGACAAGATCGAAAATCTGGAAGAAGTAGAAGCAGAAGAATTTGACGTTGAAAAAAAACGCTCTGTTGAATCTCTGAACGAATTGCTCAACGAGCTTGAGCAACAGCGCCCCCTCACGGAGTCTGAGCGTCTGAAGAAAGAATTGATGGAAGCAATTGACAACGAAGAATTTGAACGCGCTGCCGAGCTGCGAGACCAAATTAATATGATTGGTGAGAAGAATAGCTGATTTTCTTGACAGAACAGGACTAAGCCTGTATCTTCTTTTCCTCATTGAAAGAGAGCGCAGAGTTATGACACATCAGATCACCACATCCCGCATTGCAATTACAACGGCTGTTGTAGGCCGTGTTGTAGTACTTGTACCCATGTGATGACGGGATTGATGATCGTATCGAAAAAACATCTTGTCCCGTCATCGCTACAATGCAATGGCGGTTTTTTTTTGTCTGACAAAGGATGCACGCACAGGTGTGCTCCTATCTCAAGGAGATTTTTGCAATGGCGAGCAATCCCCAGACTCCGGCATCTGGTTCCACTCCTGGCGAAATGAGCGGTGCCGATATTCTGGTTGAATGTCTCATCCGCGAGGGGGTCGAAGTTCTTTTTGGCTATCCCGGAGGGGCCAGTATGGAAATGCACCAGTCCCTCACGCGTTCCAATATCCAGGTTGTGTTGTGCCGGCACGAACAGGGCGAAATTTTTGCAGCTGAGGGATATGCCAAGGTTTCGGGCAAAGTTGGGGTGTGTATGGCAACATCTGGGCCGGGTGCTACCAATCTGGTCACGGGGCTGGCAGATGCTAAAATGGACTCCGTGCCGCTTGTTGCCATTACGGGACAGGTCTCTACTGCTGTTATTGGGCGCGATGCTTTTCAAGAGACTCCGATTATTGAGGTCACGCGGCAGATTACGAAGCACAATTATCTCGTGGATCGCATTGAAGATATTCCCCGCGTTGTCAAAGAGGCGTTTTTTATTGCCTCGTCTGGGCGGCCCGGTCCCGTGCTGGTCGATATTCCCAAAAATGTGCAGCAAAGTGTTTGTGTGCCCGATTTTCCCGAGACGGCTTCTATTCGCAGCTATACCCCCAATCATTTGCACGCCAGCCGCGCGCAAATTCAAGAGGTTGCACAGGCGATTTTAGAATCCAAACGCCCGCTTATTTATGCTGGCGGGGGGATTGTGACTGCAGATGCGTCGGAAGAGCTTCGCGCGTTTGCTCGGAAAACGCATATTCCCGTGGCGCAGACGTTGATGGGGCTGGGTGTTTTTCCGCAAACAGATCCCCAGTCTTTGCAGATGCTGGGTATGCACGGGTCGGTTTACGCCAATTACGCCATCAATCACGCCGATTTGTTGCTGGCTTTTGGGGTGCGTTTTGATGATCGGGTGACGGGTAAGCTCGAAGAGTTTTGCAAACACGGTCGCATTGTGCATATCGATATCGACCCTTCTGAGATCAATAAAAACAAAGTCGCCCATTTGCCGATTGTGAGCGATATCAAATATGCCCTGCAAGAGCTGAACAGTGTTGTTGTGCCGGGCGATTATCAGGTCTGGTGTGATGAGATTGAAACGTGGCGGGAGAAATATCCCTTTACATACAAGGATGTGGAAGATGTTATTTTGCCCCAGTATGCGATTGAGATGCTTTATAAGATGACAGATGGGAAGGCCATTATATCTACAGGGGTGGGGCAACACCAGATGTGGGCGGCGCAATTTTATCCTTTTGATGAGCCGCGCCGTTGGCTCACGTCGGGCGGTTTGGGGGCGATGGGTTTTGGTTTGCCCGCTGCGCTGGGAGCGCAATTGGCTTTTCCCGACGCGCTGGTTGTCGATATTGATGGCGATGGCAGTTTTGCGATGAATGTACAGGAGTTGGCGACGCTGTATGCGGAGAAAATTCCCGTTAAGACTATGATTCTCAACAATCAGCATCTGGGCATGGTGGTGCAGTGGGAGGATCGTTTTTATAAGAGCAATCGCGGGCATACGTTTATTGGGGATCCGGAAGCGGCGCAGGCGCATGAAGATATGAATATTCCGCCGAGTCACGCGATTTTTCCCGATTATGTGACGATAGCAAAGGGGTTCCGCGTGCCAGCCGAACGGGCGGAACGCAAGGAGGATCTCGTGCCGGCTATTGACCGCATGATTTCTTCCAACGGTCCCTATTTGCTCGATGTGGTTGTGCCGTATCAAGAGCATGTGTTGCCCATGATTCCCTCGGGTATGACGTTTGCCGATATTATTACGGAGTGAGCGGTTAGTCCCAAAGCCGATCCGCAGATGGACGCAGATGGAATGTAGGGGCGGTGCCCCTGTGCCCGCCCTTCTCTCTCCCGCCAACGATGGACATCCTTGAATGCGATGTCCATTTTTTTGTTTTATAGGGAACGCGAGTGTTGATCTCGTGGTCTAATCCTGCGAAACGGATAGATGGATAGACGGAGCCTGCAACGGATGGCTACTATAGGAAAAAGATAAAGTGGCTGATTTTGATGAACGAGATCTGATTCGTCTATGCCAAAAGGGCGATGTGCAGGCTTTCCGCCATCTGGTTGAACACTATGAAGACCGTATTTACGGTCTGGCGTGTTCGATTCTCGGCGATCCAGAAGCGGCAAGGGATGCGGCGCAAGAAGCGTTTGTCAGGGTGTATAAAGCACTGGGAAATTTTGAGGGGCGGTCGAGTTTTTACACGTATTTGTATCGCATTACCACCAATGTTTGTCTCACGTTTGCCCAGCGCGAGCAACGGCGGCCCGATCGGGTTTCTATTGAGGGGATGCAAGAGGTGAATGAGATGACGCTGGATCGGTTTTTGGGTACGGATGAACCGCAAAATGATATTGAGCGCATTGGTTTGCGCGAGGAGATTCAGAAGGTGCTCGATTACCTTTCGCCCGAGCATCGCGCAGTGGTGGTTCTCAAGGATATAGAGGAGCTTTCTCAAGAGGAAATTGCCGATGTTTTGGATATATCTGTCGGCACTGTTAAGTCGAGGCTTTCGCGGGCACGGGCGCGTTTACGCGATTTGCTTTTGCCGCTGTACCGCGAATGGCAAGGGGAGGAGATATGACTGATCGCGATAAATTGTTGCTCTATGTTGATGGTAATTTGTCTGCGGAGCAAGCGCGCGAAATGGAGGCGCAGATATCAGAAGATGCAGACCTTCGCGCGGAATACGATTTGCTTCGCCATGTGCAGAGACGCCTGAATCAGCGTCCGATGGAGCCTTCGCCGGGCTTGTGGGATGGCGTTCAGGAACAGATTCGGGAAGAGAGTTTGTGGAATAGTCTGGTTTGGGCGGGCAAACGCTTCGTGCCTCTGGCCGCTGCCGCTGCTGTTATTTTTATGGTGTTAATAGATAATGGAGATACCGAGGCAAATACGGTGTCGGATTATTTCGATTTGCAAACTGAGATGGTACTGTCGGAGGTGCAACCCGATAGCCTGATTATCTATCCCGAGTAAACGACTGCAAACAAAAGGACTATCATGTTTTCTTTTTCTCCTCGCACACAGGCCGTTCTTTTATTTCTGGGCATTTTTGCCCTGGGGCTGGTGTGTGGTACTATTGTCGAGCGCAAGCTTTTACGCTCGCCCGGTTCATCTGGGGTACGTGGGCGGCCTTATGACTACAACCGCATGATTGAGCGCATGGGGCATGATCTCGATTTGTCGGATGAGCAAAAGAGCGCTGTGCGGGCTGCATTTCAGGAACATCGGCGCGAGATTGATACGATGCGCCGACAAATTGGCGAAGATATGCGGGCGCAAGAGCAGAAGTTGCGCGAGAAGTTGAAGACGATTCTCACGCCTGAGCAGTTTGCAAAATTTGAGGAAAAAAACAGACGTCAAGGATTTCGCGGCCGAGGTGGTGGTCGCAGAGGTCCCCCGGGAGACCGTCCACCCGGTTCCCGCCGAGGACAATAACTCGCGACTTTCGCGTTGTGAACAGATGCCGGCCTGAACACAGCCGAGGGTTGTTCGATTTTTTATTGCAGACAGCATGCAGGGAAACTGCTGTTTAACTATGAGGAGTGTATCATGAGACGTAAAATTATCTACGCAGTTATCGGTGTTTTCGTTATTGGAGTTATTGGAAGTGTCGCTTTTGTAAAACATGCAGACGCCCAAAGGGGCAAACGCCGCGGTATGCGCGGTATGGCGGCGCTGGAGTTGACGGATGAGCAGAAGGAAAAGATGTCTGATCTGCGTTCTGCCCATCAAAAAGCAATGGTCGATTTGCGCGCGGCACACGCGAAAGCGCGAATCGATTTGGGGACGATTCGCAATGAGGATAACCCATCGGCTTCAGGTATTCAGGCTAAGGTCGATGCGGTGACGGCTGCGCAGGGGAAAATTATGGCGCGCGAAATTCAGCACAGTATGGATGTTAAAAATTTGCTGACCGCTGAACAAAAGGAGAAGCTCGGTGAGATGCGACGAGGCGGGCGCAGAGGGTTTCTCGGTCGCGGTGGTCCGGGTTTTAGAGGCCGTGGTCCTGGGTTCAGAGGCCGTGGTGGTCCGGGTCTAAGAGATGATGATGGCCCCCGATTCAGAGGTCGCGGTGGTTTCCGCGGTCGCCGGGGTGGAGATAGCGATCAGATGAAAAAGGAATCTGAGACGCAGGAGAAGTCCGAGCATCACAGTGAAGAGTCATCAGAGATGTAGTGTATTGTAGGGGCGAGGCATGCCTCGCCCTACTTTACCGTTTGAACGCATAAGCGCGGCGGGTTTTTTCCCGTCGCGTTTTTTTTATTGGTACAATAATTGCATTTGTGCGTATAATGAATAAAATCTCCGCTAAAACCGCGCTTGCATGTGGTGTTTCCACAACAGGTGTGAATTTGATTCACATGCGCAGAGTGGTTCTAATCAGTTTTCAATATTTCAACAAAAGGTAGATTATGATTCGCATTATTATTTTTGTGATAGGCTTTTTTGTTTTTCCATGTGTTGCGCAAGCGCAGGACCGCGTTGCTGTGGATATGGGGAGCGACTGGTTGCGGCGCGATTGGGACGATTGCGGCGAGAGTGTTACGGGGCAACATCGCGATGGGGTGTTTGCGATTCACAGCGATCATGCGGCTGCGCTTTTCTGGCAGGTGCCGACAAAGAATGGTACGGCGTTGTCTATTGATCGCAGTCAGGATTGGATCGAGCGCTGTGACCGCCCGCCCAGGGGATTTGGGAAGGATGTCCGCAAACAGGCGCAGGGGCAGCACGGTCTCATATCTGCGGCTGAGTATCAGCATATCTCATGGCGCTGGCGGATCAGCAATACGATTGATGATAGCGATACGGCGGATCGCAAAGGCAAAATTAAGAAATCGGGCGATGATTTTGCAGCGAAGATCGGTATTTCTGTTCTCAATACCAAAGGAAAGTTGCGGGAAATTGCCTATCTCTGGACGCGGACCATACCCGAGGAGACTTCGCTGACACAGGTGACGTCTATTCTGGGATTTTTCAAGTTTAAGTGGTACCGCATTGTTGCTGAGAGCGGGGATCAAAATGTGAATCGATGGGTTGGAGAATCGCGCAATTTTTACAGGGATTTCAAGCGCTTTTATCCCGATGAAGAACCCGCAGAGGTTGTGCGCGTGTATCTTATGTCCGATTCAGATAATACGGGCAGTAAGGTGACAGGCGCGTTTGCGGATCTCATGTTTCATCGCAAGCTACCTTAGCACAAAAAACCCGCTTGACTTTACTGTATCTCCGATATATCTTCTGCACCGTTCAGTTTTATTCGCAGATATAGTGAGATTAATATGATTTTTGTAACCCACCAGAATAATACCCAACAGATGATGGATAACTGCGCTATCAGTGCAACCGTGCAGATGTCATTTGTCCGTGCCACTGGCCATGTGTGCCCGGAAAGTGGACTGAATCTCGCGGTTTCTACGGGTAATGACAAAAATATTATTGGCGGGTTCAAAATGAGACGATAGACTTAAATCTAAATAATAGTCTTGAAAAAACGAACCCGCCGAAGCATCTTCGGCGGGTTTTTTTGTTGGTGGTTAGCTGAAAGCCCCTTTGGGCAGAAAGGACATGCAAGGTGGAATCCGATTTCGACTACCAGATGCCGTCCTATACAACTCTAATGGTTCACGATCTCAACATATCTACACGCTGGTATTGCGATACGCTCGGTTTTTCTCTGGTTTCACAGATGCCGGGTGCAAATGGCGACCCGATTATGTCGCATTTGCGCTGGGCGCCCCATGCGGATTTGATTCTGATGGAGGAGGGGCCAAATGTTTTGATTTCAAGCACCCGGGGTGCGGGTGTTACGCTCAATTTTACGGTGTTGCGCGAGTCGGTTGACGCGATTGCCAAACGGGTGCGGCGCGATGGCAATGTCCAGATTTCCGGTCCGCACGATCGTCCGTGGAATGCGCGCGAGGTTATTGTGATTGATCCCAATGGGTATCGGTTGAATTTTACAGAGCCTCTGCGCGAATCTGTTGATGGCGATGATTTGATGGATGATGTGAAAAAAGAAATCACTTTGAACTGATATAGGAGATGCAGATTTATGCCCGAATTGTCCTGGTCTTTTCCGTATGCTTCACAACGCATGCCGGTTATGGCGCGCAATGTGGTTGCGACGTCTCAACCGCTTGCCGCTCAGGCGGGGTTGCAGATGTTGCTCAAAGGTGGCAATGCCGCAGATGCGGCTCTGGCGACAGCGATGGCGCTTACGGTTGTTGAACCCAATATGAATGGTATAGGTAGCGATGCGTTTTGCATTTTGTGGGATGGTGAGCAAATACACGGTCTCAATGCATCGGGGCGTTCCCCAAAAGCGTGGTCGCCCGAATTGTTTGCAGCGCATGCTCAGATGCCCCAGCGGGGTTGGGATGCCGTGACTGTGCCCGGCTGTGTTTCGGCGTGGGCCGAGGTTTCAGAGCGGTTTGGTGTGTTGCCGTTTGAAACCTTGTTTGAACCCGTAATTCACTATGCCCGCAATGGTTTTTTAGTTTCGCCTATTACGGGACATAGCTGGGCACAGGCTGTGTATAATTACGGCGATATGCCCGATTGGATGGCGACTTTTGCTCCCAATGGACGCGCGCCGAAAATTGGGGAGAAATTTGCGTGTGAAGCACAGGCGCAGACGCTTGAACGCATTGCTGAGACAAGAGGAGAGGCGTTCTATTCGGGTGATCTGGCAGAGAAGATCGCTGCGCATGCAAAACGCACTGGCGGTGCGATGACAGAAGAAGACCTGGCGGAGCATCGAGCAGATTGGGTGGATACGATGACGATGGATTTCGGGGATTACACGCTGCACGAAATACCGCCAAATGGTCAGGGTATTGCGGCGCTGATCGCACTGGGCATATTGGAGAATTGGGATGTGTCCGAATATGCTGTTGATTCGGCAGATAGCTTGCATCTGCAGATTGAGGCGATGAAGCTGGCGTATGCGGATACGCACAGGTACGTGTCTGATCCGGGTACGCGGGATGTTGAGTTCGCGCAATTGCTCGATCCGGATTATCTGGCCGAACGCGCGAGGTTGATTGATCTGAAAAGGGCGGGGATGCCCACTTTTGGCATGCCGCGTGGCGATACGGTTTATCTCACGGCTGCGGATGAAGATGGGATGATGGTTTCGTTTATTCAGTCCAATTATATGGGTTTTGGGTCTGGTATTGTGATTCCGGATACGGGTATTAGCATGCAGAACCGGGGCGCGGGTTTTGTTCTGGCGGAGGGCCATCCCAATCGCGTGGATGGGGGCAAGCGACCGTATCATACGATTATTCCCGCGTTTGCGACCCGAGAGGGCCAACCCGTGATGTCTTTCGGTGTTATGGGCGGGCATATGCAGCCGCAAGGTCACGCGCAGATGATGATTCGAATTTTTGCTTATGGTCAAAATCCACAGGCTGCGTGCGATGCGCCCCGATGGCAGGTTTTTGGCGGTTTGAGTGTGGGGATTGAACCCGGCGTGGATGCCGGTGTGCTGGACGATCTTCGCGCCCGAGGGCACGATATCGAAATTCCGCCGGATATTGGATATGGCGGGGGGCAACTTATTTATAAATTGGAGGATGGCTATTGCGCGGCTTCCGATCCCCGCAAGGATGGCCTGGCAGTGGGGTATTGAATATGGGAAAGTGTGAAGTATGAAGTGTAAAGGAAGATTGTCATCGCGGCAGGATTAAAGCCGCGATCCAGGAGGTTTTGTTGACTGTTGACCGCTAAAAGCTGAGAAATGGAATTCCAATGAGCAAACGCAAAGATACAGCCTGGCAGGCGCGGGATCTGGCGCAGAAATATCTCAAGAATATTCGGCAGGCAATTCCGCTGTCCGATGAGCAGATTGCCGTTATGTGCCGGGTGATCAATGCGGATGGTCACAGGGTCAATACTGTGCTCGATCTGGGGTGTGGGGATGGCATACTCGGTGCTGCGGTTATTGAATACCATCCTGATGCGCGCGGCGTTTTTGTGGATTTTTCTGAAGCTATGATCGAGGCTGCGCAGAAGCGGTTTGGGGGAACGGCTTCACAGCATCGTTTTGTTATTGGGGATTATGCGACGTCCGATTGGCTCAGTCTGGTTGCAGATGACGCGCCTTATGACACTATTGTATCGGGTTTTTCAATTCACCACCAGAGCGATGAGCGCAAGCGCGAGATTTATGGCGAGATTTTTGATCTGCTTTCGCCCAATGGCGTGTTTGTCAATGTCGAGCATGTTCGCTCTCCGTCGAAGTGGGTTGAGTCGCGTTTTGCAGATCGTTTTATTGACGCGCTTTACGATTCTGTGACGCGGCGAGATCCAAATGCATCTCGCGATGAAATTGCGCGGGCTTATTATTATCGCGATGACAAACAGGCGAATATTCTCGCGTCTGTTGAAGATCAATGCGAATGGCTTAGAGCTATTGGTTTTTTAGATGTAGATTGTTATTTCAAACTTTTTGAACTCGCTGTTTTTGGCGGGAGGAAAACTGGATAAATACCATGTATGTCATGTGTGACTTTAGGATAATGGTGAAAAAAACAAGCAATCAGTGGTCAGCAGTCAGCAAAACAAGGATTCTATAGCCGTCATTGCGGCAGGGTGTTAGCCGCAATCCAGTGTCTTTGACTTTCTTATACCTGTTTATCAGTATTACTCTGTGGCAATCATGTATATACACTATTTTCAAATTGCTCAATTCATTGGCAATAATAATGACGACAATAATCCGATCCGGCGACGGGCTGGACCGGCATAGGTCGTCTTGTGCCAATATGAAAGTGCCCGTTGTCGAAAATGTGACAACGGGCTTTTTTTGTGCCTGAAAACCAAAAGGAGTCTGTCATGAAATACATCGCAATATCTGAACTGTCCAAATATATCGGTCAAATCGTTATGCTTCAGGGATGGGTGCATGCCCTGCGCGACCAGAAGCATGTCCAGTTTCTCATTTTGAGAAATCGCACGGGAAGTGTACAGGTTGTTCATGAAAAGACAGGGGTGTTGGCAGAGCGGGTTTCTGCTCTCACGCGAGAATCGGCGATAACTATAAGCGGGCGCGTTGTAGAAAATCCCAGTGTTCGCCTGGGTGGTGTTGAGATTCAGCTTGAGGAACTGCGTGTTGTCAATGCAGCTGAATCTCCTTTACCCCTGGATCCGTTTTCCGAAAATGCATCGGGTATTGATCATCGGCTGGATTGGCGTCATCTCGATCTTCGCGTTCCGCGTAATCGGTTGATTTATGAGATACAAACTACTGTTGAAATGGCGATGCGCGAGTACTGGATGCAGAATCATTTTATCGAGATCCACTCCCCAAAACTGATGGGTACTGCCAGCGAATCGGGGGCTGAGTTGTTCGCGCTGCCGTATTTTAATACCACGGCCTATCTGGCGCAGTCGCCTCAGTTTTACAAACAGATGGCGATGGCGTCTGGTTTTGATCGCGTGTTTGAGATCGCGCCCGTTTTTCGCGCCGATCCCTCATTTACCTCGCGCCATACGACTGAGTTTACCAGTGTGGATGTCGAGATCGCATGGATTGATAGTCACGAGGATGTGATGGCATTTGAAGAAGCATGGCTCCAGCATGTCATTTATGCAGTGCGAGAAAGACACGGTGACGCTATTGCTGAAAATTACGGTGTTGAACTCGCGGTGCCGGTGCTGCCTTTTCCGCGGATCACGATGGCTGAGGCATTGGCGGTGTTGTCTGAACAGGGCCATACGCCAGAGCGGGAAGGCGACCTCGATCCAAAGGGCGAGCGGTTGTTGGGTGAATATATCCGCAAGACCCGGGGATGCGATTATGTCTTTGTGATAGATTATCCTGTATCTGTGCGGCCTTTTTACCACATGCGTCATCCAGAACATCCTGAGTTGACCAGGAGTTTTGATCTGCTCTGTGGTGGTGTGGAGATTACCACAGGCGCGCAACGCGAACACCGTCCCGATGTTCTGAGGGCGCAGGCGAGAGAGAAAGGGCTGGATTTAGAGGTTATCCAGTTTTATCTCGATTTTTTTAAGTACGGATGTCCTCCGCATGGGGGGTTTGGTTTTGGTCTGTCGCGCCTGCTTATGGTTATGCTCGGCTTGTCCAATGTGCGAGAGACGACTTTTTTATCCCGCACACCCAACAGGTTGCATCCATAAAAAAATCCCCGGCAGTTTAAAGCTGTCGGGGATTCGTCTCAGAAGGTGTTTTATTTTTTCCGTGTCGCCAACCAGCGCAGAATAGACTGCTTACTCTCGCTACTATGCCTACCAGCCAACAAACCTTCAATACCGATATGCTCATCCAAATCAGGCCATTCAATAGCATATCCATCGCCTAACAACTGCCAGTTTTGCCGCTCCGCATTTGTGCCATGCATCAGACGAGGATACCATTTAAAAGGAATGGAAAAACTACGTCCATCCTCTAACGATACGATAAACTTTTTATCTTCTATTTGAACATCAATAGTAGGCATAAAGATACCTGAATTGATACTTGAATTGATTAAGGCTCAGAGAAATATAGCCCAACGCTTTTTCAATGTCAATCAATCGCTAAATACTCAACGCTTCACGCCATAGTACTTGAGTATTGCGTAATATCAGTTTTTAATTTTAATTTTTGATTGAGGTGGGTATTACATGAGAGAGGAGAATTTATGAGGCAATACGATGTGTATGGGCTGGGCAATGCGCTGGTGGATATTCAGTTTCGGGTTGATCCGTCGTTTTTTGAGGCGATGGAGATTGACAAGGGTGTGATGACGCTGATTGACGGAGATCGCCAGCGCGCGTTGATCGATGCTTTGGGCGGGAAGGAGATGGCGCGCTCGTCGGGCGGTTCGGCGGCTAATACGATGATCGCGTTGGCCAATTGTGGTGGACAGGGATATTACGGATGTAAAGTGGCTGAGGATGCAGATGGCGAGTTTTACCTTCGCGATCTCAGTGCTGCAGGGGTGGCGTGCAATCCATCACACCACGGGCAGGGGATTACGGGCAAGTGCCTGGTGATGATTACGGAGGATGCGGATCGCACGATGAATACATTTTTGGGGATTACGAGTACGTTTGGTGTGGCGCAGGTTGAAGATGCTGTGGTTGCCGATAGCCAATTTATTTATATCGAGGGTTATCTAATTGCGGCAGACGATGGCTTTGAAGCGGCACAGGCGGCGCAAAAGGTGGCGCAGAAGCACGGTACAAAGGTAGCGCTTACCCTGAGCGATCCGTCTATTGTGGCCGCTTTTAAGGATAGGATGACGGCACTGGTCGATGCGGGCGTGGATATGCTGTTTTGCAATGAAGATGAAGGCAGGATATTTACAGGTGTCGAGACAACAGAAGAGGCTTTTGGTGCGTTGCGCCATCGCGTAGGCGGTTTAGTTGTGACGTATGGCGCTGACGGCGCCAGGGTCTGCGCTGGTGGTGATGTGTTTCACGCGCCGGGTTTTGTGGTAGATGCTGTGGATACCAATGGTGCGGGCGATTCGTTTGCCGGGGCGTATTTGTTTGCTGTGACCCGGGGGTATGACGCGGATCAGGCTGCGAGGCTCGCAACTTATGTTTCCTCGCGCGTCGTCGCCAAATACGGTCCGCGTTTTGAAAGAAAATTGAATGCGACGGAGATCAACAGGATTTTAAAAATGCGATAATCTTACCATCAATGTAGGGGCGAGGCATGCCTCGCCCGTATCCGTCATCGCGGTATGCTTAAAGCCGCGATCCAGTGGTTTTGATTGTCATCGTGTAAGCGCATCAATAGCACCGTCATCGCGGTATGATCCCCGTATAAGAGCATTACGGGGCATGCTTGAGCCGCGATCCAGTGGTTTTTGTTGTCATTGTGCAAGCGCATCCATAGCGCCGTCATCGCGGTATGATGTTGAGCCGCGATCCAGTGATTTTGATTGTCATTTTTTATTTATCAGTAAGTTCCATAAATCAAAATATTTGCCCTGTTACAAATTTTAACAAACTTTTCGTTGACAAGGTTATTTTAACTCTTTTATTTCTATTTGCTTACGTTTAATATCATATTTTAGAAACTCTTATTTTTTGCGTTATATTTCATAAGTTTTTGGAATCTATAATTTCCGTAACTTATTGTTTTAAAATGAAATACATGTAATTTCGCACACGAAATCTCAAAAGGTCCTCTATTTTCAACCCGATCTTGAATGCTTTTTTGGAAGAATAATTTGTCTTGTAGTGTGCCTTAGAAAACGCTTGTCTTGCCTGTTATTCGGCATTATACTGTCCCCTCTTTTTGCTCACCCCAAACCCAAGGAGGCACTTTTGAAAAGATTTCTAATTTTGTACGCCGGGGTTTTTCTATTTGCTGTATCTTCCGCAGATGCCCGCGATGCAGATCTGTGGGCTATTGGCGGATTGCTGAGCTATCACCAGCCGACGGCTTCTTTAAGCGGCTGGTATGCTGGTGATTTGAAGTACGGCTTGAATGTGAGTTATGTGATTTCTCCGCGTTTGACCACAGAGGTGGAGTATCACTACTCGAAGTTTCGCAATTCAAATCTTCCTGGTCGTACGTTTGAATACAAAGGTCGTCAGGTCCAGAGTCCCGAGGCGGATTCTGAGATGACCTGGAATAGTGTGGCATCAAACTGGCTGTGGTTTTTCAGGGAAAATGCCGAGACAATGTCCGAACGGAAGTGGTCGCCTTATCTGGGTTTGGGCCTGGGTTTTTACGATTATAGCCACACAGTGGGTGGCTTGATTGCCCCGGTCAATCGCGATATTCCAGAAGAGGTGGATCGCGGTGGCGTGCAGGTGACGCTGGTGTATCCGGGCAATCCGAACGCTTCCCTGGATACCAAGAATCTGACAGAAGCTCAGAGGGATAACATCGGCCTGGTGGTCAACGGCCAGGTGTTGTTGCACGGGTTGGTGCCCACAGAGGATACGCGGACAGCGTGGACGATTCCCGTGAGTGCGGGTTTTGAGGGATCGCTGGGTTCTTCTTATGGGCTTGATTTTCGCGTGCGCTACAATCTCATCTTTGGTGAGATCAATCCATTGACCGCCTGGGATTTGCACAAGGCATTTCCGATAGGGACAGTGGATGCAGGTGTGAGTTTCAAATATTATTTCGAGTAAAAGAGATTCAGTTCTCCAGTATGAGGAACTGGGCTATCACTCACCATTTTTTATGGAGGGTCGTAAATGAGCAAGCGATTATTGTGTTGTCTGGGTTTGTTGGTCGCTCTGGCGATCAGCACCGGATTGGCAGAAGCGGCCACAACGGGTAAAATCAGTGGTCGCGTCACTGAGATTACAGGTGATCCACTGCCAGGTGCCAATGTGGTGATCGATATCGATGGCGTGAAACGCGCCGGGATCACAGATGAAGAGGGTGAATACTTCATCATCAATATTCCTCCGGGAACCTATGATATTGAAACGGTGATGATGGGGTATTCAAAGTCTGTTCGCACGGGTGTGATAGTCAATGTTGATCATACCACGACGGTGAACTTCGAGATGCAGGAAGAAGCGCTGCAATTGGGCGAGATGATCGTCGTTGCCGAGCGTCCGGCAGTGGAGCACGACAAGACGGAGAGTAAATCCGTTATTACGGCAGAAGAAATCGAGTCTTTGCCGATCGTGCGCGAGATGTCGGACTTTGTGGAATTGCAGGCAGGTGTGACTCCGGATGAAGAGGAGAGTGTTCGCGGTGGCAACTTCTGGGAGACGGCGTATATGGTCGATGGGGTGCGCGTGGTGAATAACGATGCGCGTGCCGGATTTACGCGTTTTCAGGGCGTGAACGCGAGTGCCGTGCAAGAACTGACCGTGTTGAGTGGCGGGATGAATGCGGAGTACGGCAATGCGGGTTCTGTCGTTTCGGTGGTGACCAAAGAGGGCGGTCAAAGGTACACGGGTAGGGGCGAGTATCGCATTACGCCTCCTGGACAAAAGCACTGGGGCAACAATGTGTATGAGTCGCCCGTGCATCGCGGCAGGATGCAGTGGGACAATCCCGAGTGGGTAAACTTGCAAGCGTGGTATCCAGGTCCCGATGGGATATTGGGGCACGACAATCAGACAGGAGAGATCACGGATTCTCAGTTTGCTACCGACGATGTTCAGCGCAAGGTTCACGAGCGCCAGGATTACACAGGCGTGTGGGGTGGTCGCGGCGAAGCAATGCTGGGTGGCCCGATTATGAGAAGAATGGGCTTCACGATTACGTCTTCGATGAATCGCAATCCATCGTCTTTGCCCGCGCCCACGGCGATCTCACCGTTTAACAATCGCACGAACCTCAGGCTGACGTATCGCCCGAGTAACAACGTCAAATTGAACTATGGGTCTCTATTTAATCAACGGTCTCGGTACAATGCGGGCGTTATTCGGCGCATTGAACAGGGTTCGCGCAAGAATATGAACTCTTCTGGTCGCAACCTCTTTGTGCCTTCCGAATACTCGGGGGCGGGTAAGCTGCGCACGCGCGATTTTATGAATTACGCATCTTTGACGCACACGTTGTCAGCGCGCACCTTTTACGAAATTCGGTTCTCGTATTCCCGCACGTCTGAGGTGAATACGGAACTGCCGGTCAATACAGATCAGCCTTATGTTGAGCCGGGTATTGGCAATGAATCTGGCTGGTTCTATATTGGTCGCCCGGTGGTGAACTGGACAAATTCAGAGCGCGATCGCTATCAGCTCAAGGTCGATTATTCCAGCCAGGTAACCAAGGGTCACTTCATCAAAACCGGTATTGACTTTTTGTTCTACGACAACTGGGGCTTCTCGCGCAACAAAAACGACTTCAGAGGTCTGATTGAGCGGTATTATAGTCAGTTCAACAATCCCAATGTCGGCGTGGTGCCGCGTCAATACGCCGTGTATTTCCAGGATAAGATGGAGTTTGAGGGGATTGTGGTGAATGTGGGCTTGCGCGGTTTGCGCTGGAGTCCGAATACCGAGATGCCACAATCGGAATATTTTCTTTCTCTATATAAATACCACGATCCGACAAAGGTTGAGGGTATTCCGACCTATCGCCCAGGATCAATTCATGTGTTGTCGCCTCGTGTAGGTGTGTCTCATCCGATTACGGAGAGCAGCGCGATGCACTTCACATTTGGCAAATTTGAACAAATCGAGCAATTCTGGTGGATTTTCTCACACAGCTACCGCACCGAAGAGGATTTTCTGGATGTGAACCAGAATGGACAGATCGACGAGTCTGAGATAAACAACACACTGGATGTCGTGGATGCGGGGCAGTGGGGATGGCCCAAAATTGTGCCGCTGGTAACCACGAGTTTTGAAGTGGGAGCAGACTGGAACTTCATCACGGATTACACGGCGGGTTTGACGGCGTATTACAAGCAACAGGTCAACCGCCGCAGTGGTGGTAGCTATCGCCACCAATCTCAGGGTTTGCAGCATCAAAGGCTGGTGAATGCATCGGGCCAGACAAATAACCGCGACACGCGCGGCTTTGAGTTGTCGGTCAAAAAGAAATTCAACTACATGACCGCGTTCACAATTGCCTACAATGTGCAATGGGTTGAAAATGGCAACTCGGGTGTTCGCGGCCATCACTATGTCAATCCAGACAGGTTGGCGACCAAGAATCCGTCGAACTTCGGCAATTATGCCGGTTTTATCGGCAATGATGGCAATTATTTGTCGCATTACTGGTATGAGTGGACACACGATTCCAATGGCGACGGTGATTTTCTTACCGAAGAAGGTGTTAACGGTCCCGGTATTGTCAATGGCAGCGATACGGGCGAAGAGTTCCCGCGGCCTATGGATGGCATTACGCGCTTTTCACGTGGGACTGCCTTCGGCAACAACACGCGCAATCAACTCGAACTGATCGAAGATGCTGTTGGGCGCAACAACTGGTCGCTGGATCCGGAAAACAGCCTGATCAACTGGGACGGCAAAGGTGCCTCGACCTGGTTGCAGCGCAACAACCAGTCTCAGGAGTTTCGGCCCGCCAACCTGAACCGCACCAACTTTGGCACGGTGACATTTATGTTTTCGTCGCCCGACAAGTTTGGTCCGCGGTTTGTGGGCTTCAACCCGTTTGAAAATTTGCGCCTGAATGTGGTGTATCGCCTGTTCACGGGGCGCAGGTTCTTCTATTCTCCGCCGGAAAGAGGCGGCGAAGGCTTCTACAATGGTCCGATTCACACGCGCACAGATCTCAACTTTGAGAAGACATTTAAGTTCAACAGGCGCGCGAGCGTGACGGCTTTCTTCGAAGCCTTTAATCTCTTCAATCAGAAAGACCCGCATATCAGTTATCGCGTGGATAATCAGTTGGTGGAAGTGGGTGCCGAGTACGTGGAATGGGGTGTGATTTACACGCCACTGCCGGACAACCCCGAATATATTCAATACGGCGATGTAGGTGATTATCTGCGGTATCAGGATTCACCTCGCGAGTTTCACTTTGGCTTGCGGATGAAATTCTAAAGCTTAGCTTTCAGCGGTCAGCAGCCGGCGGAAAAGCCGATTACTGACCGCTATTTAATAAGGAGTTTAGCTTATGCAACGGATATTTAAGAGATTTACGCGGGTGTTGCTCGCCTTTGTTGTGCTGTGGGGGGCATCGGAATTGTGGACAATAATCGATGCCGAAGCGCAGCAGCGCACGCGCCGCCGCACGACCAATCGCGCGAAACTCTGGTTGTCGATGCGCAATAATGGCACCCTGGGGCACTCGCTGGATGGCGGCGACATCTTTGGTCCCGAAGTGGGCATGGCTTATCCCGGACGGTGGACTTCGACCTATCGGTCGGGCATTGTGAACCGGTTTAACCGGCAGGATAATTCGCGCGGCAATGGCGTGTGGGTGATGGCGCGCACAAACGATGGGCGCAAGTATGTATCTCAGGGAGGTCCCCGCCAGCCATCCGCAGATGTTTTCCCAATCCAGCACAACCCGCGCAACAATGTCGAGAGCATTGCGCCGATCTGGCGGTCTGTGTGGCGGGCTGGTGGTCGTCCGTTTAATCTGTTCAATTACGGGCAGAATGCCGCGCTTTACTGGCCCCGTATGAGAAATATGAAAATCACACACAATTTTGTGAATGGCGAACCTGTAGAATACCAGTATGCTGTCGGCACTTATGGTGGTTTGGGGCAACGCGCTTTTCCGCCTGGACCGGACAAAGTGGAGCCAATGGATTATTACAACTGGGGCTATGGGTTTTATCCTCTGAACAACGAGGGATTCAAGCAGATGCTTGAGTCGTCCTACAACAGGGTGCGCGCCGGGTTGAATCAGATGCGTTCCAATGGCGTCGCGACTAATGATCCGCGCTTATCGCCCGAGTTGTTCGGTGAGAATCTGTTGGTGACAGGCTGGGCGCAGGCATCGGGTATTACGGTAAAGCGGATGGTGCATGCGTATTCCACGCCGGGTACGGATAATGACGTGATGATCCCCGTGCCTTCTCCCAATGGCAGGCAGTCTTCGATTATGACCCGGGGTGATTACGACGACTTTTTGATTACGGAGATGGAGTTCTGGAATAATGGCGATACAGATGGCGATGGCAGTGCTGATCCCGGATATCCCAAACAACTCGACGAAGTCTATATCGTGGTAAAGAACGGGTTTATCGCCAGCAAGACAGGTAGTGAGTGGGTGCCTGCTGGGGGATCAAACTCGAATGCGTGGGATTTTGTGCAGCCCTCCACGCAAGACGACTACTGGCGCTATACACAGGCGGAAAATTACGATCATCCGGAATATGCCTACAACTACAAGGGCGCGCCGATGCATCTGACTTATGTATTTGACGGCGATGCCGTTGCCCGTTTGTGGAATGATTACGGAGAGCCTTATACCCGGTCTCGCGCACAGCATCAGTACGTGTCAACGTCCAATTTTAAGGATGGCACGTTGCTTTCTCCGCAGTATATCGGGATGATGCCGATTGCCACGGGAACAGCCGACCATCCGTTCAATGCTCTGGATAGAAGAGGCGGCTATGTGCAGCCTCAGGGACCGCAGCCTCACGCCGTGCTTAGATGGCGGATGTATTCTTCTGCTCTGGGCGATGACCCGCATGGCGGTACGCACGGCGAGAATCAATTGTTTGACATCTACAGCGATGCTGCTGGCGTGCTCGGCGAAAATGATATGGATCGCATGGTGCAGAGCCACGACAATGAGGAATTGGGTGCGTGGATCGATGCACAGGTTTACGGTCCCTATATCCTGGGTCCCGGCGACAAGGCCAAAGTAGTGATCGCCTATGTGGGAGGTATGGCGTCCAATTCTGAAAAATATCGCATGGATACCAGTGGGTATGCGCGCCCTTACGAGTGGAACTGGCAGCAGCAGAGTCTGGTTGATGAATTGGTATTGGGTCTCGAAGCGATTTATGCACACGGCAATGAAGCGCAAAAGCTGTATGATCTGGGCTTTGACGGGCTTAACCAGCCGCCCGATGTGAAGGTCAATGGGATGACGAATCTGCGAGGCAATATCGAACTGAACTGGTCTGGCATTGCCGATACGGCAATCGATCCGGATCTGGGGCGTCCCGATGTGCTGGGTTATCGGGTTTATCGCTCTGAGTTTATGCGCGCTGGACCGTGGAAATTGCTGGCGACGATCCCCAAAGCTGAGGGATCGGAAGGCGAACGGCAGTTACCCGCAGGCGCGCCTGCAGGGGCATCTTTTGACAATCAGCCCTGGGCAGAAGGTCAGGAGGATCCCGCCGAAGCAGAGGTTGATGGTCCTTTCCGCTGGGGTACCTACAGATTTATCGATCCAGAACCCGATATCGGTTTTATTCACCACTATTCTGTACGTGCGTTTGATGAGCAGGGATTGGAAACCGGGCATTCGGATGAGCGCAATCAGTACTTATTCCCCGCCGATGGCATTGTGCCACGGTTGACCTCTTCATTGCTCAACCATGAAAATGAGACCATGTCGCTGCCGATCAGGGTAGTGCCCAATCCCTGGGTACAGGGTAGGGATGAGCACAGCTATGGCGCGCCTCGCATCCGCTGGGTCAATGTGCCGAGCAGGTGTACGCTGTATATCTATACGCTGACGGGCGATCTGGCGTGGCGTCAGACCTTTGATTCACTCGACCCGCAGCGGGGTAACCCGGTGGCACGCGGCGAGATTGAGTGGGATACACATACGGTGGGCTTGAATGCCAATACGCGCGGTCGTCTCAATGCCGGTACTTATATCTGGGCAATTGAGTCGCACCATCCCTCGAGTGAGGGGCAGATCCAGAAGGGTCTGTTTGTGATTGTCAATTGATCATTGGTCATTATTGAGGAGCAAATTATGAAACGTATGATCTGGATAGCAGCTGTCGCGCTTTTTCTCAGCCCTCAAAGTGCCATGGCCCAGGATGTGGCAGGCTTCGAAGATCTGGAACCCATAGCTGCGGAAGGGCATTTTCGCTCGGAAGGCGATAAGGGCAATCGCATTGCGCGTAGTGGCTTTGCGCTTTTGAAAATTTCGGCATCTGCGCGCCTGGCGGGCATGGCTGATGCCAATGTGGGCACGTCTCGAGATATTCACTCGATATTCCAGAATGCAGCAGGGCTGGTGCATATCGACAATATGGCGTATATAGCCTCTTATAACGAGTGGCTGGTGGGCACTAAGATGGGAGCTGGGGGTTTTGCCTATCGCATTCCGGTGGGCGTTGTAGGTGTCGCCTTTCGCACATTTACCTATCCCGATGTGGAAGAGACCACACCCCTGCAACCCAATGGTACGGGGCGAAACATCAAACTCGGAGATTTTTCGGTTGCCGGGTCTTTTGCCAAGCAACTGACCGATAAGTTTTCGATCGGTTTTCGCCTGCGCTATGTGCGGTCCCAACTTCATATTATCAATGTGAGTTCCACCACTTTTGATATTGGCACGATCTTTTACACGGGTTTCAAGAGTCTGCGCGTGGGCATGGCCATCAGCAATCTGGGTGGCAATAAGGAAGTGCTGACCGAGGATTATCGCCTGCCGTTTTTCTACAATCTGGCCGTTGCAATGGAGTTGATTGGCAAGCAGGGCGATCCGCTTTATTTGACGGGTGCTTATGAGCATGTGTTTTTCCGCGATTACGGAGAGCGCGATCACATTGGTGGCGAGTTGTGGATACAAAATTTGCTGGCACTTCGCGCCGGTTATAAGTTCCGCTACGATGTGGAGACCTGGAGCGTGGGGGCGGGTGTGAATCTCAATGTGAGCGAAGAGCGCAAGATAAGTGTGGATGTTTCGTACAGCGATATCGGCGGTACGATTAAAGAGCGGCCGTTGCGGTTGACGCTTTCGGGAACGTTCTAAGGCGTAGGGGACGGCCCCTGTGCCGTCCCAACTACCTGCTGACAGGAGGAATCAAAAGATGCGTAAGTTTTTATTGCTTTGTCTGATTGGTGTGGTGGGCGCGACGGGATGTACTCGAGATATCCCGACTGAGCCTGCCGAAGAGTGGCGCGGCAGCTATCGGCTGATTTCTGGGACGAGTGGGGGCAGTGCCATAGATATTGCCGACCCGCCTCAGGGCACGCCCCGGCATATCATTTTTACGGCGGCGGCATCGGATTATGGCACGGTGGTATTTGTGTACAATCCACCGCTTACAGCACCGCCAATGGCTTCTGTGACGTACGAAACAACCGTGCGGCATTATTGGCGTTCAACAGGGGGCACGCGCGACCAGCTTCGCATTGAATATGGCAATGCCCACAATAATCGAGAGCGTATCAGGCTGGGACTCGGTGCGTTTTATATTTGGCAAAGCGGACCCCAGTTGCCGCTGGCCGGTGAATGGCCCAACGATATACGCAATGCCTATACGAGTCCGTTTCCTGTGCGTCCGGCTGATGCATTGAACCAGCCCAATACCCTGATACGCGTGGTACCCGGAGCCGAGGAGGATAGCCGTGTGACGGTGCTGGGTAATGGCCGCGTTCGCATTAATATCCCAAACGATCAGAGGCCCGACAATCGTTCGTTTGAAAATCGCAATAACCGTTCCGCCATTGCTTTTCAGAGTCCATGGCCCTGGGAAGATCCTCGTCCGCATCGCATGATGATGTTCGTGCAGGATGGTCAGGGCTTGCGTTATGCCATGTATGCCCCTCCGGATGAGGTCGTTGCAGAATTGGGTACCCATGATATGCCGTATTCCGGCACATGGTTTTTACAAGATTCTCATCTCAATGGCACATGGATGGATCCCGAAGATCCATTCCCGAGTATTCCGGCTTCACTGGACGTGAAGTGGGTACCTATGCTGGAGCGGCGTAGCCCTCGCCACGTTGCGCCATCTGGCCATGTGCCAGCCGCTGGCGTGGAGGATCCCCTCATCGAAAATGGTCCGGTCTTGGAACAGGGTTTGGTGGAAATCACGTTTGCCAGGCCGCTCGAGTTTTCCACACACGCCGATGAAGCCCGGTTTTTCAACAGGCGTACGGGATATGTGATTCAAAGTGGCGTGCCCGTGATCAATGGCACATTGGGAGGCGGTGCACCGGATGGCGTGAGTCTGACTGAGGTGACGGCGTCCGATGTGGATTTCAGCAAAGAGGGCGATATTTTGACGGTGAATCTGACACAGGGCGGCTCGTCTTATATTCTGCAGTATAAGCAAGCCCCACTGAATCCGCAGCAGTTGGAAGGCTTTGGGGAAGACTCGATTGTTGTCAGGCCCGTTCCGGCAGATTTGTTCTAAAAGACAGAATTGTACGTCATGTGTGACTTTAGGATAATGGTGAAAAAAACAAGCAATCAGTTGTTCAGCAAAACAAGGATTTTAGAGCCGTCATTGCGGCAGGATGTTAGCCGCAATCCAGTGGTTTTGACTTTCTTATCTCTGTTTGTTGGCATTATTCTGTGGCGATTTTAAAGTCACACATCGCGTAATATTGTATAAAATTGTATAATTGTTGTATAAAATTGTATAATTGCATTGCACCATTAGGCATTGTGATATATTTTATATATAAATATTCACAATGCCATTCCCTTAGGGGAATTTTTCAAGGAGGTTTGCAATGATATTGCGCTTTGCACTCGCTGTTTTGTGCTGCGGTGCGCTGCTTGCGGTGGCTCCGGCAAATGCCGATTTGCAACTGCCCTACAAGGCAGAGGGGCTGAGTAAGGAGCAGGCTGCAGCGTATCTTCTGGAGCGTTTTGCCTTTGGTGCGCGTCCAGGTGAAGTGGAAAAAGTGGCAAAGATGGGTCCCGAGAAGTGGCTGGCTCAGCAGTTGAAGGGCAATTTGTCGGATGCTGCGCTGGACAAACGATTGGAAGCATTTCCCGCGTTGAAGATGACGCAGGAAAAGATGGCCGCAACTTATGTGCAAAATGGGCGGATTCGCAGAATACTGCAGAGGCAGGGCGTGATTGATGCCGCGAAGATGGAACGCAAAGAGATGAATGAAAAGATAAGCGCGTATCGCAAAGAGCACGGGTTGCGTGGTTATGGCCTACTTTCCAATCAGGAACTGAAGGGTCAGAAGCTGATGCGGGCGGTGTATAGTGAGAATCAGCTCGCCGAGGTGATGACGGATTTCTGGTTTAACCACTTTAACGTGACCACGCGCGATGGTGGGGCGCGTAGTCGCACGCTTTCTTACGAGCGCGATGCGATTCGCCCCAATGTGCTGGGCAAGTTCCGCGTGATTTTGGGCGCGACGGCGAAGCATCCTGCGATGCTGTATTATCTGGATAATGCCCAGTCGCGTATGGCACCGCCATCGGAGCGGGAGCAAGCAAAGCCCGAGCCAAAGAAGGAAGTGGCGTCCGGCGAGATGGGTATGGATGGTGGGATGGATGGCGATATGGGTGGTGAGATGGCGAAGGCTCCAGAGAAGGCCCCCGCTAAGGCGCAGACACCTCCGCAACGCAGGCGCAAGTACGGTTTGAATGAGAACTACGCTCGCGAGTTGATGGAGTTGCATACCCTGGGTGTGGATGGTGGATACACGCAGCAGGATGTTACCGAGGTCGCGCGTGTGTTGACGGGTTGGGCTGCGGCGCCTTATGGCAATGGGCGAAAAAATATCGCAAAACAAATGGCAAATGGGAATACAAATAACATTCTGCAGGGCGATTTTGTGTTCCGCAAATCCTGGCACGACGACAAGGCCAAGGTGGTGCTGGGCGAGAAGTTCCCTGCAGGCGGTGGCCTGGAAGAGGGTGAGCGCGTTCTGGATATGCTGACCAGTCATCCTTCAACCGCACGGTTTATTTCTACGAAGTTGGCGCGTCGGTTTGTGAACGATGCACCGTCAGATGATTTGATTGATGAGATGGCGGAAACCTTTACCAAAACCAATGGGGATATCGCCGCTGTGATGGCTACGCTGGCGCAGTCCCGCGTGTTTTGGGCAGAGGCGAAGAAGCGCAGCAAGATGAAGTCGCCGTTTGAACTGGCGGTGAGTTCTCTTCGCGCATTGGAAGCCGATGTGAAGAATCCACAGCCGATGATGCGCTGGTTTGATCGCATGGGCGAGCCGCTGTATGGTTATTTGCCGCCTACGGGTTTTCCGGATTATGCCGAGTCGTGGGCAAATTCGGGTACGCTGATCGCGCGCATGAATTTTGGTATCCATCTCGCCGCTGGTCGTATTAACGGGGTGACACTGAAGCGATTGCCGAAAGATAGCAATTCTCTGACAACGGAAAAGGCATTGGCGATGTATAGCAAGTTGCTGTTGCCCGCACAGGATACCAGTGCTATTGCGTCAGAGGTTAAAGAGACGGTTCCCGCAGATGCCGAACGCAAAGAGGTTCAGGTTATCAGTATGTTGCTGGGGTCGCCAGAATTTCAATACCGATAAATCGGAAAGGAGATAGCGTTATGGAATGGACACGAAGAGCATTTATGAAGGGCAGTGGTTTGGCATTGTTTTCTGCCTCGTTTGGGGGTACGCCGCTGTTCTTGAGCCGCGCGGCTGATGCTGCGAATAATCCGCTGGCACATAGCCGTCGCAAAGTGCTGGTGACGATTTTCCAGCGCGGGGCTATGGATGGTTTGATGGCGGTGACGCCTTTTAACGATGCCGCCCTTGCCGAGGCACGCCCCAATTTGTTTATGCACCTGACGGATCCGAAAAACGAACTGACGGATCTGGATGGTCGCTTTGCATTGCATCCCTCTTTTGCGGATCTGGCACCGCTGTACAAGGAAGGTCGTTTGGCTATCGTACACGGCGTAGGCTCGCCGAATAAGACGCGGTCTCACTTTGACGCCCAGGATTACATGGAAAATGGGACGCCTGGTGTGAAGGGTACGCGTACGGGTTGGCTCAATCGGGCTGTGGGTTTGCTCGGTCACGAGGGTACGCCCTTCCGGTCTGTGGCATTGACGAGAGCCTTGCCGCGTGCATTTTACGGGAAGGAGCCTTCGATTGCAGTGGATGATCTGCGTTCCTTTGGGATTCAGATGCCGAATAATCCGCAGGGGGCCGAACAGGTGGAGGAAGGGTTTGAGTCGATGTATGCGCGGAGTGCCAAGCGCCTGATGCAGAGGGTGAGCCAGGAGAGTTTTGATGCGATTGAGCTGTTGGAAAAGATCGGTGTGAGGGATTACAAGCCCGCTGAAGGCGTGAAATATCCCAATACATCATTGGGTCGCAGGATGCAACAGATCGCGTTGTTGATCAAGTCGGATGTGGGTCTTGAGGTTGCCTTTACCGAGACTGGCGGTTGGGATACGCACGTGCAACAGGGCACAACGACAGGTTCTTTCCAGCGCAGAGCCGATGAGATGTCCAAGTCTATCGCGGCATTCTGGGCAGATCTGGGTACGTATCAGGACGATGTGGTGCTGATGACGATGACCGAATTTGGTCGCACAGTGCATCAGAATGGTTCTATGGGTACGGATCACGGTCGCGGATCGTGCTTGTTTGTGCTGGGGAATAACGTGGCTGGCGGAAAGATCCACGGGGATGTGCCAGAGTTGCTGGTGAAAGATGCGCTCGAAGATCGGCGCGATTTGCCCGTGACGACGGATTTCCGTTCTGTGTTTGCCGATGTGGCTGGTAAGCATCTGAATATCGATCGCTCCCACGATAGCGGGATGTTCCCGGGTTGGGAAGGTGAGCGGTTTAAGGTGATGACGTAAAGCCATTATCGACCACTCATTTGAACTGCTGTACTGACACGTTGTGTTGCGCGTGTGCAGTTTACACCGCTTTACAAAAGAAAGCTCGAGTGTCGAAGTATAGCACTCGAGCTTTTTTTAATGGATTGCTGCTTTAAGCATGCCGCAATGACCTCAGTTGCTCGTCACGCCTGCATGCCTTAAGCAGGCGTCCAGGATGGTTTTTTTACTTTTAATTCGAGCTGATAGCTTTATATAGTTGCCTTTTATCTGTGTCCATCTGCGTAAAACGCTCAAATTATTCGCGTTTTTTCTGTGGATGCTTTTCTAAGGAGGTTTACAATGATATTGCGTTTTTCACTTATTGTTTTGTGCTGTAGTGCCTTACTGTCAGGGGCTACGGCGGATGCCGGGTTGAAATTGCCCTATGAAAAGGCGGGGCTGAGTAAGGAGCAGGCAGCGGCGTATCTTTTGGAGCGTTTTGCCTTTGGTGCGCGTCCAGGTGAAGTGGAAAAGGTCGCAAAGATGGGTCCCGAGAAGTGGCTGGCTCAGCAGTTGAAAGGCAATTTGCCGGATGCTGAGTTGGAAAAGCGATTGAAAGCGTTTCCCGCGTTGTCGATGACGTTGCCCGAGATGTACGACGTTTATGTTCAAAATGGGCGGCTTCGCAATAGGATGGAAAAGGAAGGGGTTATCGATGACGAAAAGATGCCTCTGAAAGAGATAAATGAAAAAATGAAAGTGTATCGCGAGAAGCACGGGTTGCGTGCTTATGGCCTGCTTTCCAATCAGGAACTGAAGGGTCAGAAGGTGATGCGGGCGGTGTACAGCGAGAATCAGCTCGCTGAGGTGCTGACGGATTTCTGGTTCAATCACTTTAATGTGACCACGCGCGATGGTGGCGCGCGCAGTCGCGTGCTCGCTTATGAGCGCGATGCGATTCGCCCCAATGTGTTGGGCAAGTTCCGCACGATTTTGGGTGCGACGGCGAAGCATCCTGCGATGTTGTTTTATCTGGATAATGCACAGTCGCGTATGGCACCGCCAGAACAGCAGAATCAACCCAGGCCTCAGCCGAAGAAGGAAGTGGCAATGGGCGAGATGGGTATGGATGGTGGTATGGATGGTGGCATGGATGGCGGGATGATGGGTGGCGAGATGATGGGTGGCGAGATGGCAAAGGCTCCTCCGAAACCTGTTGCAAAGCCGAAGACGCCTCCAAGACGCAAGTATGGTTTGAATGAGAATTATGCGCGCGAGTTGATGGAGTTGCATACCCTGGGTGTGGATGGTGGATACACGCAGCAGGATGTGACCGAGGTTGCGCGCGTGTTGACGGGTTGGACTGCGATGCCTTATGGCAATGGGCGGAAGAATACCAATAAGGCAATCGCCAATGGCAATAAGAATCTCGTTCGTCAGGGTGAATTTCTGTTCCGCAATGCCTGGCACGATAAAAAGGCCAAGGTGGTGCTGGGCGAGACATTCCCGGCAGGTGGTGGCTTAGAAGAGGGCGAGCGCGTTCTGGATATGCTGACCAATCATCCTTCGACTGCGCGTTTTATTTCGACCAAGCTGGCGCGTCGGTTTGTCAACGATGCACCGTCAGATGATGTGATTGATGCGATGGCGGAAACCTTTACCAAAACCGATGGAGATATCGCCGCTGTGATGGCTACGCTGGCGCAGTCCCGCGTGTTTTGGGCAGAGGCGAAGAAGCGCAGTAAGATGAAGTCGCCGTTAGAACTGGCGGCGAGTTCTATGCGCGCGCTGGAGGCGGATATAAGGAATCCACAGCCGATGATGTACTGGTTTGATCGCATGGGCGAGCCGCTGTATGGTTATGAGCCACCCACGGGTTATCCCGATTATGCCGAATCCTGGGCAAATTCGGGTACGCTGATCGCGCGAATGAATTTCGGCGTACGTCTGGCTATGAACAGAATTAGAGGGATTGTGCTGAAGCGTTTGCCCAGAGAGAGCGAGCATTCGCCCACAACGGAGCAAGCGTTGGCGATGTATAGCAAGTTGCTATTGCCCGCACAGGATACCAGTGCTATTGCGTCAGAGGTTAAAGAGACGATTCCCGCAGATGCTGTGCGCAAAGATGTGCAGGTGGTGAGTATGTTGATAGGGTCACCGGAGTTTCAATACCGGTAGATAGCTGCGCTGGTTTCAAGTAAAAAGACTCGGGTGTCGATGGGCACTCGAGTCTTTTGCGTTTAGTTTATCCCATTTCGTCTATCCGTTCACATTTTTCATTCAGGCGCTGTTCGGCATCGGTGCCGCGCATTTGATGGGTGTGTGGGGCAATGCGAGGGGCTACGTTGGTGTATCCCCGGGCGTTTGGTCCTCTGTTTTTGGTTGTGCCTTCCAGTACTGTTTTGAGGTCGGCGATGTCGCCGCGCCAGGATAGGAGGGCGTGGCGCAGTTCGTTGCGGATTTCGAGATGGTCTGGATGGTGGTAGAGGTCGTTTTGCTCCCGAGGGTCGTTGATGCGGTCAAATAGACGACCTTCGTCTTCTTCAAAAAAGTAATCGAGTTTCCAGCGTTTGGTGGCGACAGCGCAGGATTTGTAGAGTGTGGCGATGGCGCAGCGGCGAGGGGATTGTTCGCCTCTGGTGAGTGGGGTGAAGAGGTCGAAGCCCTGCATGGTGGGGCATTCGGTGTCGGCAGCCGCGAGGAGGGTGGTGGTGATGTCGTTCCAGATGGCGAAGTCTCGCGTTTCTCCTTGCGGAAGGGTGCCTGGCATGCTCATGATAAAGGGGACGCGCCAGGATTCATCGTAGAAGTTGTGTTTGTCGTTAAAGCCGTGGTCGAAGAATTGCTGTCCGTGATCGGACGTGAAGATGATCAGGGTGTTTTCCCGGAGGTTGTTCTGGTCGAGGTAGTTCAGGATGCGGCCGATCAGGGCGTCGCAATACGCGGCATACGCATAATAGATTTTTCGCAGTTCCATGATGGTGTCGTGATATTGCGGATCGTAGATGCGGCCAATGGCTTCCCGCCAGTATTTGATGGTGTTTGGGTCTTCTCTCGGATGGCATTCGTTTTCGGGTTTGATGCCGAGCAGGCGTTTGGTGTGTGTGGGCTGGTTTTGCTCTTCACGGTGGGTGTAATTGAGGTCGGGCAGGTTGTCGCAGTTGTCGTAAAAAGTGAGCCAGTCGCCCGGTGGACATTCGGGTGGGTGCGGCGCCGGGAATGAGCAGAAGGCAAAAAAGGGACCCGAATCGCTCTTGACGGCCTGATCGATTTGTTCGATGGTTTGTTTGGCGAAAAAGGTGTCGAGGAAGTGTTCTTCGGGTACGGGTGTGGGTTGTTTGTGGCAGTCTTGAGGTGTGAATCCATACTTTGGGATGTATTCTCTGTAGTCGTTTTGGTCAATGATAATGTCGAAGGTGTCTGGGGTTTGACCAAAGTGTTGTTTGCCGACCATGATGTTGGTGTATCCCTGTTCTTTGAGGAGGTCGGGTAGGGTTGGGAAGTGGGTGAGGCGGGTCATGCCGTTTTCCCATACGCCGTGTATGGGGGTGTGCAGGCCCGTGATGAGACTGCTGCGCGAGGGGTTGCATACTGGCGAAGGGGTATGGCCCTGGGTGAACATCACGCCTTCGGCTGCGAGGCGATCTGTATGGGGGGAGTGGGCAAATGGACTGCCCATGCAGTTGAGTGTGTCACAGCGCTGGGTGTCTGTTGTGATGAGTAAGAGGTTGGGGTGTTCGGTCATGTGTGTTCCTTTTCTGTAGGGGCGGGTTTAAAACCCGCCCTCAGTACTGGTCCGATAGGTCTGGAACGGTGAATTCAAAGCGTTCCTGGGCATCTGAGAGCCGTTTTTGCATGTCGGCTACGCGATGGGCATAAGAGGGATCGGCGATGGCGTTGGTGTATTCATCGGGGTCGTTGACGAGGTCGTAATATTCGTCGCCTTCGCCTTCGCGGATGTAGTGGATGAGTTTTTCGGTTTGGGTTCTCAGGCAGACCATTGTGGGGAAATACGGATAGGGCGGGTCTTCGAAATATTCGAAGAAGAGGTCGTCTCGAGGTAACTCGCCTTCGTTGGTCAGGAGTGGTCGCAGGGAGTGGCCGTGGTAGTGATTGGGTACGCCGAGGCCGGATATGTCCATGATGGTTGCCGGGATGTCGAGGCTGAGTACGTCGGTGTGTACGACGCGCCCTGGGTCGGCGGTGAGGTCGGGATAGCGCATGAGATAGGGTACGCGGATGGATGGGTCATACATCCAGCGTTTGTCGCCGAGGCCAAATTCGCCGTGGAAGTAGCCGTGGTCGCTGGTGTGTACGACGAGTGTGTTATTGGTTTGTCCAATGGCATCAATTTTGTCGAGTACCCGTCCCAGGGCATCATCTACCCCGCGCACGGTGCGTACGTAGTTGCGCATAAAGGTGTCGTAGCGTTCGTTGTCTTCGAAGTTGTAAGGACGTTCGCGAAGGGTTCTGGCTTTGCCGTCGCGAGATGCGCCCAGGGCATTGGGTTTGGGCAGTTCGTCGTCGGAATAGGCATGGGCGTGACGCGGTGGCGGGGTGAAGGGGCCGTGAGGGGCTTTGTACCACAGGCAGATTGCCCAGGGGCGGTCGTCGTCCTGGTCGAGAAATTGTTCGACGTAATCGGCGAGGAGGTCGGTGTTGTATCCCCGGTGTTTGACTTCTTCACCGTCGATGATAAAGATGGGGTCTTCATAGTCTCCCTGACCGCGAAAACTGACCCAGCGCTCAAAGCCGGGTTTGGGATCGCCGCCGGGCAGGTCAATGCCTTCGGTTCCGTAGTGTATTTTTCCAAAGAAGCCCGTGCGATATCCCGCTTTTTGCAATTGTTCGGGCCAGGTTACGAGGTCGGGGCGAATCGGTGCGCGGTTGTGCGCTGCCCGGTGGGTGTGAGCATAAACACCGGAGAGATGGCTGGCTCGGCTGGGCGCGCAAAGGGGTATGGCTGTGAAGCCATTGGCAAAGCGGATGCCTTCACGCGCGAGGCGGTCCATAGCAGGTGTGTCGATGAAGGGATGTCCTGCGCATCCCATGCAGTCGTGTCGCTGGTCGTCGCACATGGAAAAGAGGATGTTAGGTTGTCTGGTCATAGAATTTCTCCATAAAGGGTTGATATGTCACTTCTGACGGTTGAAGATAAAGCTTTTTTTAAAAAAAATGGCTATCTTATTCGACACAATATGTTGAGTGAGGGTCAAATTCAAGAGGCGGTCGATACACTTTGGCGTTATATTGAAGCTGATCGCGATGATCCGCAGACCTGGGTGGATGCCGGGCCGCGAAGTCCAGATTGTTGGGATCATCCGGCGATTCGCGCAACGCTTTACGAAACGGATTTGTTTGCGATGTGCAGAGAATTGGCAGGCGATTTGAGCGATGATGCAGATCCTTCGACTATTCTGGTGTATCCGAGTGGCAGTGATGAGTGGGCGATTAAGTTGCCACATCTGGATGGATATAACAAGAGCGAGCAAGCAACCGTGGGTTTTACGGTTGGGGTGACGGTTTATCTCAGTGATGTGGCTCCGCGTGGCGGCGGTTTTACACTGTGGCCCGGTAGCCATAAGACGGTTGCAGAATTTTTCAAATCGCATTCTCTGCTGGGTTTCAATATGCATTATCCCGGCGGTATTGTCGAGCGCGATATGACCCGCATTTTCAATCTGAATAAACCCGTTGAATTGGTCGGGCGAGCAGGTACTGCGTGTATCTGGCACGGGTATATGGTCCACAGCGGTACGTCGAATTGCAGCGATCAGATACGGATGGCTCTGGTGAGTCGCATGAGTACAAAAAATTGGGATCTGTTGCAGTTTGAGACGCCGGATGATATGTGGGAATATTGGGAAGTGTGAAGGATGAACAACCGTAGGGGCGAGGCATGCCTCGCCCCTAATCGTCATTGCGGCATGATTTTAGCCGCCACGCCGAAGGCACAACGCCAGTAATCCAGTGGGGGTTGGGAGATGTAGAGGATCGCGTGTCGGTTGAGGAGAATGTTATCATGGATTTTGTGAAATTGAGCGATGAACAGCGGGATTTTTTTGATGCGGAAGGGTATCTGGTGGTGGAGGATGTTTTGGGGGCTGAGGAGGTCGCGCGGTTGACGGAGGCGTGTGATGAGATGATGGCGGTTTACGATGATAGGGGAAGGGCGTATAAGCAGTTTCGAGATGGGATAGTGGAGAAGCCTGTGTTTCGCTCTTTGATTGCGCATTCGGGGACGGTGCCTCTGGTGATTCAGCTTTTGAGTCCGGATATTCATTTGCAGAATACGGCGATTATTTACAAGGATCCAGAAGATGCCGAGACGACGGAGCCGATGCGTAGCTGGCATCGGGATATTGGAATTACGCAAGAAATTGGACATGCGTATCAGCCGCGTGTTGGAATTAAGGTGTGTTATTGTCTGACGGATTTCCCGGGATCGGATTCGGGGATTACGCGGTTTGCGAAGAGGAGTCATGTGCTGAATGAACCGCTGGGTATTCCGAGAGGCGAGGTCGATCCGCCCGAGGTGGTGCAGCCGGTGTGTGAGGCGGGTGATGTGTTGTTTTTTGAGAATCGCATTTTTCACACGAAGTCGCCAAATTTGAGCCAGCGCACGTCTAAGGTGGTTATTTTGGGGTATAGTTATAACTGGATGCGGAATGGTTTTTATCTGGGGGATTTAGATGGTGACGTAATTGCAGATTTGAGCGATATTGAGAAGCAGCTTCTGGATGTGCAGTTGAGCGATAATCCCAACTTGCAAGCGAGGGCAAATACGTATCCGCTCACTGATTGGGCAGAGGAACACGGGGTGACGCCGGAGCAGGTTCCGTGGACGGTTGAGGTTTAGACCCGATTAAAAGTTGAATAAAGGAGGTTGATGTGGCTTTCAAAGTATTGACAGACGCGCAGGCAGCGCATTTTGTCGAGAAAGGGTATGTGAAGATAGAGGGGTGTTTTGAGAAGGCGGAGATTCAGGATTGGCTCGATCTGGCATATCTGCGGTTGGGGTATGACAGAGATGATCCCACGACCTGGGTCGAAGACCGCATTCACATGCCGTCGATGAACCGGCGGGCTGTTGCCGATCTCGCGCCAAAGGCCTGGGATGGGATATGCGATGTGATGGGCGGGGCAGAGCGCATTGAGGGTGAGCCTTCGTGGGGAGATGGGTTTATTATTAATTTTAATAAGGATGCCGATAATCCCTATGTTCCGTCGGCAAAGCACGGAGGATGGCACAAGGATGGCAATTTTTTTCGGCATTTTCTGGATAGTCCAGAGCAGGGTCTGTTGACGGTGGTTGTTTGGGATGATGTGTTGCCAAATAGCGGTGGTACATATCTCGCTGTGGATTCAGTTCCAAGAGTTGCGAGGTTTTTGTACGATCATCCCGAGGGGCTGGAACCGGGGGCGTTTGGAAAGATGATTGAGGGTTGTGAGGCGTTTGTCGAGGCGACGGGTAATGCGGGTGATGTGTATCTGATTCATCCGTATATGTTGCATTCTGCTGCGCCAAATCCTTCGGGGCGTCCGCGTTTTATTACGAATCCGCCGGTTGCGTTCAAAGAGCCTATGAATTTCAACCGCGAGGATCCGGATGATTTTTCACTGGTGGAGAGCGTGGTGTTGCGGGTGCTGGGTGTCGAGCGATTGGATTACCGCATTACGGGTAAACGAGAACGGTATTATACGGAGTTCCGCCGCGAACGAGAGCGCATGTTGGTGGAGCAGAAGGCGCGTTTGGCGGAACTTGAAGAGGAGGTTGTATGAAATGATGCGCAGGTTTGGGAGAATCGGGAGAGGGATTTTCCACTTACACGGAGTTAGAGGAGCGTGTTGTTATGGACGCGAGATGTTTGGATTATTGCGTGACCGAAGAGGAGCGGTTGAAGTTTGAACGCGATGGGTTTTTTGTTCTCGAGAGCGTGTTGCCAGAGGATTTGGTGGATGAGTTGGTTCCTGTTGTAGATCGCGTGGATGGCGCGCATCGAGAGCGAGAGGGCATTGGGCCAGATAAGCGGTCCAATATGCTGGATTTTATCGGTCAGGATGATTTGTTTTTGGAGTTGCTCGATTGGTATAAGACTTTTCCGAAGGTATGGGGGTTGCTGAATTGGAATATTCAGCTTTATCATTCTCACATGATTGTGACGCCGCCCGTTGGTCCGGGAAAGTCGCTCGAGAAGGATGGGCCAGGGCTTGGGTTTCACCAGGATAGCGGTCGCCTCAATCTCGATATTGAGACGAATCCGCGTCCGAGGATTTCGCTGAAGGTGGCGTTTTTTTTGACGGATGCATCAGAACCCGGTCGCGGGAATTTTGTTGTGGTTCCCGGTTCGCATCTGGGCAATGTGTTTCCAGGCGAAAGTCGCTCAGAAATGCCCGAGGGCGGTATGCAGGTGTGTGTGCCGAAAGGTAGTGCTGTTATTTTTGATCGGCGTATCTGGCATTCGAGCAGTACCAATTATTGGGATTCGCCACGGCGGACGCTGTTTTACGGCTATAGCTATCGTTGGTTGCGACCCCGGGATAATATGACGGTGGATCATTTTTTGGAGCGTAGCGATCCCATTCGCAGGCAGTTGTTGGGGGCGAGTCCTTCGGGTGGTTTTGGATATACGTCGCCCAAACCCGAGGATGTGCCTTTGAAGGCGTGGATTGAGGCGCATTTGGGTGAGAAAGCTGTTGCGGCTTAAGGGTAGTGGGTAAATAGAAGGAGTGTTCATGGGATTGCTTACCCGTGATGAGAAGCAGTTTTTCATAGATAATGGGTATCTCGTCAAGCGGGATGTTTTGCCTGAGGATTTGATGGAGCGCGCTGTGGATGGTCTTTGGCACGGTGTTTGGGCAGACCGCGGTGATCCGAAGACGTGGGTGAATGCCGAGCCGAAGAAGCCCGAGAGTAGTGATCCGGCTTTGCACCGATCTATTGTGTATGATTATGGTGTGTTTGATATGGCCGAGGAGATGGCGGGCAAAGGGCAGTTGACCGAGTGGGCTGAGCCTGCACCGTTGTTTCGCTATCCCACGGGTACGAATAAGTGGTCAAAACCTGCGGGCGGGCATGTAGATGGCTACGGGCAAAAAGATTTGACGGTGGCTGGTTTTACGATTGCCGCGACTGTGTATCTCTGTGACATCAGACCCCGCTCAGGGGGATTTTGCGTGTGGCCAGGTACGCATGCAAAGATAGCGGATTATTTTAAGTCGCATTCTTTGTTGAGCGTTAATCGCCAGTTTTTAGATCCCCGTGAGCCAGCTACTCAGATTCATATGGGGACGATTATTGATTTGCCCGATCCAATGGAGATTACAGGTCCTGCAGGTACAGTGATTTTCTGGCACGGTTTGATGGTTCACAGTGCGAGTAAGAATTGTAGTCGCAATATCCGCATGGGGTTGTTTACGCGGTTTAAGTGGAAGAATTGGAATGACCTTCAGTTTGAGACGCCAGATGATATGTGGGAGTATTGGGAGGGGTTATAGTGGGTACCTTGGATGCAAAGTTCAGATGAATTTCTCGGGAGATACGCCGAAGATGGCGGCTAATTTGCGGGCGTTTTTCAAACTGATTGTTCGGATGCCCCGTTCCATGTTGGAAATATGCTGACGGGGTATATTGCCCAATTTTCGGCCCAATTCCGCCTGGGTCATATTGTGATTTTGGCGATAGATTCTGAGGGTGTCACCGGGGATGATTTTAGACTTTATATCTCGATACCAGTCGGTTTCAAAAATATCGACAGTCTCATTGTCTTCATCGGAAATCTGAACATCATTCCCAAATTCTTCTTCCAAAATTGAAAGAAGTCGATCTGGTATTTCACCTTTGATATTGATTTCAATACGGGGCGTTTTCACGACTGCCTGCATAATACACCTCAATTGTTATTGAATTCTTTTCCCAATGCCAGCACGCAACCCAATGATAGGCAAGATGGCAATGGTATCTTTCTGTACCGAGTTTTCCATAGTTGGGCCAATCGTTTCTGATAGGGCCTTTGTCACGCAAATCTTCAACGAGATTAGCCATCTTTTTTTGGATTTGCTCAGGCATTTTTCGAATATTTCTGAGCAATTTTCTCTTGATGATGACGTTATACATATTAAATTGTAACTATTTAATGGTTACAAGTCAAGTGGCTTCCAATCTTTGGAGTGATTAAATGGCAGATAGACCTAATATCATTTTTATTTTAACTGATCAACATCGCCTGTCGGGCGTAAGTGCTTATGGCGAGACGCCTTGTCGTACGCCGAATATTGATCGCCTCGCGGCAGAGGGCGTGTTGTTTGAGAATGCTTATACGGTTTATCCGGTGTGTAGTCCGGCGCGGGGTACGCTGCAAACGGGTGTGTATCCGCATACCCATGGGATTACGTCGAATATCCACGAGGTGGGGTGTAGTGTTCACGAGTTGGAGGACCGGCCCGAACTGTTGTCGCGGCGTTTGCAAGCGGTGGGGTACGGGACGGGATATACGGGAAAATGGCATCTCGGCTCTGAGAAGACACAGACATTCCAGGGGTCGAATAGGCCATCTTCACCTTCGCGTATCGGATATGAAGGGCAGGATTTTGCCGGGCACGGCGGGGCTGGTTCGAGTTATTCGGATTACCAAGCATGGGCGCGGGCAAAGGGTTATGAGCCGGGGGTGAAGCCCTGGGCTGAGGCGACTACGATGATCCGCAATGGAGTCGGTGAGTTGACTGTGCCAACTGAGGCGACTGTGCCAGCTTATCTGGTGGATAATGTGATTGAGATGAGCAGGTCGTTTCGGGAGCGCGATTTGCCGTATTTTATTAGTTTGAATTTTTGGGGACCACACGGTCCGTATCACGCGACGGGTGAGTTTTTGGACTGGTATCGGGATGTGGAGATTCCGCCGTGGGGAAATTACGAGTGGCCCTCGCGGGAGATTCCCGGTCCGCATCATTTGAAGATTCACTGGGATAAGGAAAATTTGACGTGGGAAGATTGGGCGATGGCGGTGCGCTATTATTATGCGCGGGTGTCGATGATTGATAGTCAGATTGGTCGGCTGTACGATTATCTGAAGGCGAGTGGGGAATTGGACAATACGGTGCTGATTTTTACGGCGGATCACGGTGAGACGCTGGGCAGTCACGGGGGGTTGCTGGATAAGGGATGGCATCATTTTGAAGAGACACATCATGTTCCGATGATTATTCGGTTGCCGGATGGTTCGCATGCGGGTGAGCGCGTTGCGGAGTTTGCTTCGCTGGCTGATATGTACCCCACGATTTTGGATCTGGCTGGCGGATCTTATGATGGGGATGCGATTCACGGTGCGTCGCTTTTGCCGCTTGTTCGCGGTGAGGCGACGGACTGGCGCGATGCTGTGGTAACCGAGTTTTTGGGTTTGGGCAATGTCGCTACGTCGATGAAGATGCTGCGTATGGGGGATTTGAAATACGGGTGCAATTTGACGGGGCAGGACGAGTTGTACGATCTGAAAAACGATCCACATGAGATGAATAATGTGATTGATGATCCCGATTATGCCGATGATGTGGCGCGATTAAAAGCGCGGTTGCAGCAGTGGATGGTGGAGACCAATGATCCGGCTTTGCGGATGTATCGCTGGCGCGAGCGAGAGGCGATTGGATAGGGCTTTTGATTCTTATCCACTATCTGTCTATATTGTGGTAAAGGAGAGATTCCCATGCGAAAACAAATTATTCAATATACTTCGCCCATTGATGCACTGGTTGCAGTGACAAAGCGGTTGAGTACCTATGAGAGTCGGCAGCAGATGGACTCAGAGGAGTTCTTTGACCAGTATAGCCGGGGACAATTGTCAGATGATATTGTATTTGTAGAGTGGGCGAACGATTATCGCCACTATTTAGAACTCCGTCAAAAATTAGAGAAAATCCTGCCCGATGTTGCATGAGATTTTATCCGATTACTTAGAGAAGGTGACGCAGGCTATTCTTCAGTGCAGCGATGCTTATGTTGAGCGTTATGTTGAAGAAATACTCACGCCGGAAAGGGTTAATCTGCGTATCAGGCTTCGTTTCGATCAAGGACATTTGCTGGAGATCAACGAAGCTGTTGTTGTAGAAGATAATTCTCTCGTTTCGCTCGACTATCGTTATCATTGTCAAGATGAGAATAATCGCCTGATTTTTCGCTATGATAGCACGCCTCATTTTCCAGACTTGTCGAGTTTTCCACATCACAAACACCTACCCGATACTGTGATACCCTCGGACAAACCGGATATTGATAAAATAATAAAAGAAGCTGAAGAGGCACGCAGATGAGTGAATAACGCGATGGAGATGTTATGAAAAATAAGGATTGGCGAGATCATGGGGTGCGGGTGGTGACGGGTGATCAGTTGGATTTTAATACGCCGCAGACACCGGGGATGACGCGGGCGGCGGCGATTAATCGGGCGAGTGCAGGTGCTGAGAAGTTGTGGGCGGGTACGGTTGAGATTCATCCGAATGCAAAGACAGGGGCGCATCACCACGGGGCGCTGGAGAGTGTGATTTATGTGGTGAGCGGCAAGGCGCGTATGCGCTGGGGCGATCAGTTGGAGTATGTGGCAGAAGCGGGGCCGGGCGATTTTATTTATGTGCCGCCTTATGTGCCGCATCAGGAGATTAATGCCAGCGCGGATGAGCCTCTGGCGTGCGTGCTGGTGCGTAGCGATCAGGAGCCTGTGGTTGTGAATCTGGATATTCCGGTTGTTGAAGAGCCTGAGGAAGTGTATTGGGTTGATCCAATTCATTCGGATCCGAGAGATGATTAACATTCAGCATTTGAAGAGGTGATATGGTGAAACGAAAATTGGGATATGTGGGGCTGGGGATGATGGGTGGTGGGATGGCGAGTCATTTGGTTGCGAGTGGTTATGATGTCGCGGTTCACGATTTGCGCGATGAAGCGGTGCAGGTTTTGCAGGAGAAGGGCGCAACGGGGGTGAATACGCCCCGGGCGGTTGCCGAGCAGTCAGAGGTTGTCATTTCTTCACTGCCGACGCCGCAGATTGTTGAGCAAGTCGCTTTGGGATCAGATGGTATTGTTTCCGGGTTGTCGGCGGGTCAGGTTTATATCGATATGAGTTCGATTGATCCGGATACGACACGCAGGATCGGCAGGGCTATAGCAGAAAAGGGTGGGCATATGCTGGATGTGCCTGTGGGCAAGGGGCCGGCAGATGCGGCGCGGGGGGGATTGACGCTGATGATTGGCGGCGATGCCGATGTGGTGGCGTCTGTACAAGATGTGCTGGATACATTGGGCGATGAGCAGTTTTATTGTGGCGAGTTGGGCATGGGGGTGACGACTAAGCTGGTCAATAATCTGGTGTCGTGTTCGATTGCTACGCTGTTGGGTGAGGCATTTGCGATGGGTGCGGCTGCGGGGTTGGATGTCAATGTGTTGTGGGATGTGATGTCGAATACGGCTGCAAATTCGTCGCATTTGCAGGGGAGTTTTAAGCGCCGCGCTCTGGTGCGAAATTTTGAACCCTATTTTAAGCTGCGACTGTCGCATAAGGATCTCGGGTTGGCTGCACAGATGGCCGCTTCACTGGGTGCGACAAATTTGATGGGCGCGGCAGCGTATCAGATTCAGACCATAGCGATGGGGATGGGGTTGGGCGATGAAGACCAGACAGCGTCGATTAAGGTGGCGGAGAAGACTGCGGGGACTGAAGTGAAGAGGTGAACGCTGAAGAAAGGAGAACGAAGATGCCAGTTTTGAGCGAGAAGGATTGGGATTTTTGGTGGGAGAATGGGTATGTGGTGGTGCATAATGCGGTGCCGCAGGAAAATTTGGATGCGATGGTGGATACGATCTGGACATTTTTGGATATGGATCGCGATGATCCGGAGGATTGGTATAAGTACAAACCCTATACACGCGGGAATCCGTGTTCGATGATTGCGGCGTCGGGGATGGTGGAGATTTATCAGCATCAGGCATTGTGGGATAACCGGCAATATCCCCGCTTGCATCAGGCGTTTTCCGAAATTTGGGGTACGGAGAAGTTGTGGGTGTCGCTGGATCGCGCGAATATGAAGCCGCCTTCGCGGGAGGATAAACCCGATTGGCAAAATGAGGGCATGATTCACTGGGATACGGATACGTCTGTGCCCAAAGTGCCTTTTGGGGTGCAGGGGGTGTTGTATTTGACGGATACTTCAGAGGATCAGGGTGGATTCCAATGTGTGCCGGGATTTAATAATATTTTTGAGGAGTGGGTCAAGACGCAGCCAGAGGATCGCGATCCCCGGCGGCCCAATCTGGATGATCTGGAGGTGAAGTCGATTCCAGGTAAGGCGGGAGATCTTTTGATCTGGCATCTGTTGCTGGCACACGGCAATGGACACAATCGTTCGGATAGGCCCCGTTTGGCGCAGTATATTACGATGTCGCCGGCAGAGGGACGGGGAGAGGCAGAGCGGGAAGAGCGCATTCAGGCATGGCGAGATTGCAGGCCCACGCCCCGCTGGCCGGGTGATCCGAGGGATTGGGAACACAAAACGCAGAAGCCAGCGAAGTTGACGGAGTTGGGCGAGAAGCTGTTGGGCGTGACGTCGTGGAATTGAACGATTGATGGAGGAATTCCATAGATTGGGGGCTGTGGTCCCCTTGAGGAGTGTGTGATGGAACTGACAAAATCTCAGAAGTTGGAATTTTACAGAGAGGGATTTTTGAAAATTGAAGGTGCTGTGCCGCGGGTGATGGTGGCGGCGGCGCGGCAGGCGATTAATGCGGAGATTGGGAAGGGTGACAGGCGTTCTTTTGGGGATATTCGCGCGATGCCGGTGATTACGGATATGTTTAACGAGACGCCGGTGTTTTCATTGCTCGAATCGGCATTGGGTAAGGGAAATTTGCAATGCCAGAGCAATGGTGCTGTGAAGCTGAATTTTCCCGCGGGGGTTGGGACGCCGCAACGGGAGCCCCAACTCGCGACTGCGGGTCCGCCATTGCGAACGGGTGGTCATCTGGATGGGATTGCAAAGGCGCGCGATTTTTTGAGGGGGACGGCTGAAGAGAGTGGATACAGTCGGGATTTTACGGCTTTTGCTGTGGTGTATCTGGACGATGTGCCCGCGTCGTATTGCGGCAATTTTACGGTTTGGCCAAAGTCACATCACGTGATGGAGGATGTGTTTCGAGAAAAAGGGCATGAGATTTTGTTGAATTATATGCCCGATGTGACGGTGCCCGATGGTCCAGTGCAGTTGACCGGCGAGCCTGGCGATCTCATTTTGGCGCATCATCAGATTATTCATACGGCGGCGATTAATGCGTGTCCAGATATCCGATATGCCGTGATTTTCAGGGCGAGGCATGTCGATATAAAAAAGAATGGCATGGATGTGTTTACGGATATCTGGCGGGAGTGGGATGGGATCAGAGCGGAAATTGAGTAATTGGAGTGTGAGATGGATTTGGGATTGAAAGGTAAGCGGGCGGTTGTTACGGGTGGTAGTCAGGGGATTGGGCGTTGCTGCGCGCTGGCATTGGCGCGGGAGGGCGCGCGTGTGTGTATTGCGGCGCGTACGCGGGAGACGTTGGATGCGGTGGTTGCCGAGATCAATGCAGCGGGTGGGGAAGGGCATGCAGTTGCGGTTGATTTGACGCGGGAAGATAATTGCGAGGTGGTGGTGAATGAGGCTATAGGCGCGTTTGGTGGGGTGGATGTGCTGGTGAATAATGTGGGGGCTGCGCGCAATGCCGATATTTTGGATTTGGATGTGGCGCAGATTAGCGAGGCGTTGACGTTGAAGAGTTATAGCTATTTGCGGATGGCGCAGTTGGTGATTCCGCTGATGCGGGAAAATGGATGGGGGCGCATTGTCAATGTCGCGGGTGGCGCGGGTACGAGTCCCACGCGGGGCAATATTCCGACGGGGTCGGCAAATGCCATCATTTTGAATATGACGCGCGCGCTGTCCGATGCGGTGTCTGGCGATGGTGTTCTGGTGAATGCGGTTTGTCCTGGGTTGACCAATACCCCGCGTGCGCGTTCGCAGCAAAGGGCGCGGGCAGACCGTGAGGGGCGAGATGTCGAGGCGGTGCTCAAAGACATGGGCGCAGAGTTGCCCGCCGGGCGCATGGCCGAGCCTGAAGAGATCGCCAATGTCGTTGCTTTTCTGGCGTCTGAAGCGTGTTCTTATGTGTTTGGGAGTTCGATTTATATGGATGGTGGTGGGCGAAGAGGAACGCCGTAGGATGAGGTATAGGACATTAAAAATTATTTGTGACTTTTATAAATCCGCTTTGCGGATTTTTTTTTGCCTAAAAGAAAACCGGATGGTTCTGGGGTGTGTCTATATAAGTGAGAGGTAAGAGAGCCTGCCCCGTAGTGCCGTTATACGGGGAGAGATGGGATACCATTCGGAGGATATAGATGGTTGAGAAGAATGAGAAGAGGACATCGCTTTTGCCCAGGATTTCGGTGACGAGGCCGGTGACGGTGACGATGTGTTTGGTGGGGTTGATGGTGATTGGATTGGTGGCTTATTGGCGCATTCCCATTCAGGCATGGGCGTCGGGCAATGACTGGAATCGGTTTTGGGTAGATGTGGCGACAGAAAATGCGTCGGTTCAGGAGCGATTTAACACCATTGCTCTGCCGATGGAACGACATATGCGCACGGTGAGAGAACTCAGTGATATTTACGCTTTTGCCGGCGATCCGTGGGCCGGAGTTGAGTTGAAATTTCACCGGGGTACGGATATGCGCGAGGCGTATGTTCGCGTGGCAGATCGGCTTGAGCACGCCAGGCTCGATTTGCCCGAAGAGGTGCGCGATCAGATCAAGGTGTATTCGTGGAATCAGGAAACCGATTCCGAGGTGATCTGGACGGGACTGTCCATTCCGGAGGATATTGTCAATAAGGAGCAATGGGTTCAAACTCATATTCTCGATCCAATTGAGCGGATTGATGGGGTGGCGAAAACCAGTGTGTGGGGGTTTGAGAATAAGGAGGTTTTGATTCTGGTGGATCAAGAGCGGTTGCGAACGCACAGTATTGAGACCCACGAGCTTGTGGCGTCGTTGCAGCAGGACAATTTTTCCCTGTCTGGCGGTCATGTGCAGGAGGGAGGTAAGCGGTTTTACGTGCGATCTCTGGCGCATTATCAAAGTCTGAAGGAGATTGAGAATATTGTTGTTCAGAGCCGTTATAGCAGCGCGCAGGTGCGCCTGAGGGATGTTGCAGATGTGGTGTATGCTGCGCCGCCGCGAGATCGGGTGTGGCGCGTGGATGGGCAGCGCAATCTGGGCCTGGATATATATAAGGAGTCGGGTGAGAATATTGTCGATTTGTGCAAGCGGATTGTGATGAAAATGGAAGATATTGAGGCCAATACGCCTGCGGTGTTTCGCCTGTTTTACAGCGAGGGCAAGCTGATAGAAGATTCGATGGACAATTTGAAAGTTACGGGACTATGGGGCGGGTTGTTTGCGGCACTGGTGTTGCTGTTTTTTCTGCGCGCTTTGCGTATGACGGCGCTGATTACGCTGTCCATTCCGCTGTGTGTGATGATGACGATTACCGTGCTTTATTTTATGGGTTGGTCGCTCAATTTGTTGACGATGATGGGGTTGATGGTGGGGGTGGGTATGGTGGTGGATAATGCGATTGTGATTGTGGAGAATATTTATCGCTTGCGGGCAGAGGGTAAAGATCCGCGCGGTGCATCTATCTACGGGGCGAGCGAGGTGGGGCTGGCGATTACGATGGCGACGCTGACCACTGTGGTGGTGTTTTTGCCGATGATGCTGATGAATGACAGCTTTGATATGAAGTTTTTGCTGTCGAAAATTGGGATGCCCGTGGTGTTTGCGCTGGTGGCGTCTCTGTTTGTGGCGCTGTTGTTTATTCCTCTGGCTGCCCAGCGCTTTGGCGATGCGGTTGTGCGACCAGATCCAAAATCTATTGCTTTTGTCCGCCGCATTTATCGGCGTGGTTTGAACTGGGTTATTCACCATCGGCGAGATGCGTTTCTCGTGGTGCTGGTTTTGTTTGCCACCATTTATTTTCCATATCAGAATGTGAAGAAGACCGATAAGATGCGTTTTTCTTCGAATCGCGTGACCGTTCGCATGTATGGTCCCAATAATTTTTCGCTGGAAGAGATGGATAAAATTGCGAGCGATCTGGAAGTGTATGTGAATGAGCGGCGGGATAGGTATAAAATCAAAAATGTTATGACGTATTTTCGGCGCGGATATATCAATTTGCGAATGAATCTCGAGGAAGATCCCCATCAAGAGTGGTGGTATGCTGTGTATCGCTGGGCAGGCAATTTGACAGGTTTTCCCATTGAGCGGTGGATGACGCGGCAAGAGATTATTGACGAGTTGAATAAGGAGGTGCCGCGCTATGTGGGATTTCGAGTGTCGGTGGAATCTCGCAGTTCGGGCGGGCGAGATCCCTATGTGGGTGTGTATTTGTACGGTCCTGATTTTGAAAAATTGGAAGATATGCTGGGAGAAGTGGAGCGACGGTTGCAGCAGATTCCATCGGTGACGAGTTTGCAAAGCGACCTGGAGTTTGGCAAAGATGAGATTCGCATTCGCGTGAACCGCGCACAGGCCAAAAAGCACGGTATTCCGGCAGAGCGAATCAGTCGTACACTGGCCTATCAATTGCGCGGGGCAACATTGCCGCGGTTTCAGACGGATGATCACGAGGTGAATGTGCAACTGATTTTGGATGAATCCGACCGGCAGTCGCTGGTGCAGTTGAAGAATTTTATGTTTGTGACCGATGCGGGTGAAAAGTTGCTGTTATCGAGTTTTGCAACTTTTGAAATTACCAAAGGTCCAGGACATATTTTCAGGCATAATGGTCGCAACAGGTTGCGCGTGCGCGTTTATACGACCAAGGATGATGTGGAAGGGTTGTATCAGGAGGTCGATCGGGTGATGGAAGGGTTCACGCTGCCGAGGGGTTATGAGTGGAACAAGGGCGAGCGGCATTCGCAATACAGCCGGGAAAGTCAGGCGATGACATTTGCCGTGATTATGGCGGTCGTTTTTGTGTTTTTGCTGATGGGCGTGTTGTTTGAGTCGGTTATTTTGCCTTTTGCCGTGATCTTTTCGATTCCATTTTCATTTTTGGGGGTGTACTGGGGGTTGTGGCTAACGGGTACGACGATGGATTTTATGTCGAATGTGGGGGCGATTGTGCTGATTGGGGTGGTGGTCAACAATGCGATTGTGCTGGTCGATATGATCAATCGGTTGCGCCAGGCGGGTATGGATCGCGCGACGGCAATTATGGCGGCGGGTCACAATCGCTTTCGCCCCATTTTGATGACGACCTGCACGACGGTGTTCGGGTTGTTTCCCATGGCGATTGGCAGCAGTACGATGATGGGGATGCCCTATGCGCCGCTGGGTATTACGATGATGGGCGGACTGATTGTGTCAACGGCTTTGACGCTGTTTGTGATTCCGCTGTTTTACGTTTTGTTGGATGATTTGCGCGGGTTATTGAAGCGGATTGCCGCGGTGAGTTTTCGGAGGTCAGAAGCATGGATGGATGATCCGGTGCAGGCAGCGGATTAAAACGGGTCATAGAACCACTTCTCTCCCAAATAGAGGGCTGTGCTTATTTTGCACGGCTCTCTGTTTTTTTAGATGGGGGTCTAATTTGCAGGATCGGAAGGCGTATTGGGGTTGTTTAATCGCTCCTGGTCGGCATAGGGATAGAAATTTCGATTTCGCTCAAAGGGATCGGATGAGGGACCGGGTTGACCGAGGCGCCTGCTGTCTTCCCATCCAGTACCGTTCAGGAATAATTCCGCTCTGCGTTGCCGAAAGATTTCTTCTGTGATGGCCTCGACGGTTTGTGGACCTCTGTAGGGTGGTAGCGATGCCCCAATGCCAAAGGGATCACGATCGGGTGTTTTGGTGCGGATGGCGTCTATTTCGGCGATTGCACCTGTGATATCTCCCAGCATTGCGTTTGCCTCTGCCCGTATCAGGGCCATTTCGCCGGGCAAATATGCCGGGATAGGCGATGTGGATGTGTTCCAAAAGCCGGATAGCGTTTCAATCGGCAAGGCGTTGGGATTGCTCAGGCGGCCATCTGGCATGAGATAAAATGCAAGTCTCGCATCGTTGCTGTCTGTGACCCGCGTTCCGAAATTGTCTCTTGGCGCATAATCATCCTCAACAAAGACCTGGTTGTAGATGGGGTTCTGGCTTTCGGATTCATAAGTATAGACAGAAGTTGCCGAGGGATTGACGGCATTGGCGGCTGCAATTGCGGCTGGATAATTTCCCGCGAACAGGTTATAGCGCGCCCGATATGCGTGAATCGTATTTAAGAGGTCGAATCCCTGTCCCAGGATATCTCCGTTGAATTGCGCAGATGGCGGTGTGGTCTCGATGGTTTGAAGGGCGTTGTCCAGCAATCGAATCGCTTCGGCAAATACTTCAGACCGCGACACAAAAGGGGCTTGCCCATCGGCCTGCACATCTGTTGGTGCAAGCTCAAAAGCCTGTGCGATAAATCCCAGGCACATCGCTTTGTACAGTTGAGATAGTGCAATAATGCCGCTGCGCGTACTTTCCGGAAGTTGCACATTGGGCGCGTTTTCGATCAAGTCGTTGGCTATTCCGATGATGCGATATGATTCGAACCAGATCGCGCTGACACCGCTGTTCGCGCCAGACAATGCATTGAGGCCATCCTCTAATTGTATGAGGTTGGCAAAGGTGGTGTTTGCCGCAAGTTCGCGGCTTGTAATTGCTGGATGACGAATGTATGAACCGACATTCTGACTCGCGTAATCTCGTTGCATACCGATGGCGAGTGCGATAATGCCGTCACTGGTGCTTAAAACGCGCTCTTCCACTGCCTGGTTTGGATTTGTTATGTTTAAATCGCAACCTTGTGTGAAAAAGAGCAGCAATGCCGGGAGAATATACAGGTGACTCGATTTCATATTTTTTCCCTTAGTGGTTCAAGCTTATACGGAATGCAATACTGCGCGGGATGGGCACTTCTACGAAGTCAAATCCGCGCACTGCGGTGCGCTGTCCGGCGATATTGGTTTCCGGATCGTAACCGCTGTAGTCGTCTATGGAAAGCAAATTGCGTCCAATCAGGCTCAATTGAATGCTGCTCAATCCCAAAAATTGGGGCTTCCAGCGATAAGATGCGGACAGTTCGCGCAGTTTCACAAAGGACCCATCTTCGATCCATTGTTCAAAAATTCGGAAGACCCGCGAATTATAGCCAGAGGGGAGTTCGCCGTTTAATTCGCGTTCGTAGTCTGTTAAAACGCCGAATGCGCTCAATGCGGTCAGGCGCCTGGTAAAGTTAAATACATCGCCACCTATGATGGCGTCCCATTGCATGCGGAATGACCAGTTTTGCCCCAGGGCGATCTCATTGATCCAGGAAGCGGTAAAGTCCGGGTTGGGATCCCCAATAATTTTGCGATCAGCCGCTTGTATCGGGAGATTGTTTTCGTCGTTTTCGATATTGCCCTGGGCATCGCGTTCAAAAGCCGTGCTGAAGAAAACCCCGAGGGGTTCGCCGTTGATGGCCGAGACCTGGGAGAACGAATTTGGAATGATCAATCGCCCGCCCTCAATGCCATTGATTTTGTTTTTGTTGGTCGAATACGTGAAGGTCGATTCCCAACGGAGGTTGGGGCTTGCAAGCGGAATCGCGCGCACGAGGAGTTCCAACCCGGTATTGTCCATTGTGCCGACATTTTGCAGGGCACGCGAATGACCTGTGGAGGGGGATAATGTGCGGAATAGCAACAAGTCGTCGATACGCTGATCGTAATAGGTCAGTTCTATGCCCAGGCGATTGGACAGGAGACTAAAATCTGTCCCTATTTCAATTTCCCGCTGTCTTTCGGGTTTGATCGTCCCGCCGAGTTGTGTGCTGGGCACCAGGCCGGGGTTGCCGTCATAGGAGGATGCATTGTAATTGGTCAGGCGGTCATACGGCCCAATAGCTGTTTGACCGCCTGAAGTGCCTATGGAGGCTCGCAATTTGAAGTCTGGAAAGATGTTTTGAAGTGTGCCATTTTGCCAGAAGCTCGCATCTGAAATGAGATAGGAAGCACTCGCTTTTGGATAAAATTGCCAGCGATTATCCGCGTCATAGACCGAGGAGGCGTCGATGCGGGCAGCACCTGTGATAAAAAGACGATTGGCGATCCCGAAGGTTTGCTGGATAAATCCGCCATAAATGGCCTTTTTGCTTCTAAATTCGCCTGTGACGACGGTCGCACCGCTCGATACGACTTCTGAGACGGGACTCAGGTTTTTGGCTTCTGCGCTAAAAGTTTCCCCTTTTTCGTATTGCAAGGTTCCGCCAATTCGCGTGGTCGATTGTATATTGGGAAATATGTGCCGCTGGTATCTGAGGTTGATGTCGTTGTTGAGTTGCAAAAAATCGAATACGGCTCTTCGAGAAAGGCCATTTGCCAGGCCCGGTGCAGAGGTGCCGGTAGGGATAAATGCGATGGCTGTCTGGTCGTAAGAATCAACGCCCAGAGTATAGTCGATACTCAATCCAGATAGCGGGGTTGCATCTATCCGTGCATTTCCAATATAGCGCGTGATTTCTTGTGTGAAATCATATCGATCAATGACTTCGAGGGGGTTGGCGAGAACGCCGTCGCTCGGGTAAGCACCGGTCGCGGGGTCGGGTGTGAGATTATAGGTATTGGGGCCAAAAATAAAACCCGTCATCGCGCCGTAGTTTGAATTTAGCCCACCGTTGGGGATGTCGTGACTCTTGCCAAATACAAAATTTCCGCCTACAGACAAGGTTGCCCAGTTCGACAATTCCTGGTCGATGCGCGTTCGGCCACTGATCCGCCGAAACAATGTGTTTTCAACCACGCCTTGATCGGCGAGATAGGATCCAGAGGCAAAATAACGGGTATTCCCGGATCCCCCCGAAATCGATGCATAGTGCTCTGTTCCCGATGCGCGTCTAAAGATGAGGTCCTGATGGTCAAAGCGCTGTACATCGGAGCCATCGGGATTTTTATTGCCCCTATTGTCAACGGTTGCTCGATTTACAGGCAGTGTTTTGCGTACGTTTGACGTTGAAAGACCATAAGTATAGGTTATTCGAGGCTTGCCCTGTGCGCCGCGTTTTGTAAATATTTGCACGACGCCGTTGTTTGCACGCGATCCGTAAAGGGCTGCTGCTGCTGCGCCTTTTACGATTTCAATGCGTTCTACGTCGTTTGGATTGAGATCAATGAGGCGATTTTGCGCCCCACCGCCCAGGCGGATGAGTTCGGGGGAATCGTTGTTCACAATGACGCCATCTACCACATAGAGGGGGTCGGCATCGCCCAGGACGGTACCGGTTCCGCGCAGACGGATGGTTACGCCACCGGCGGGATTGCCCGAATTTTGCTGAATGAGGGCACCGGCTAATTTACCGGCCAAGGCTTTGTCGAGGGATGTGGCACCAGTCGATTCCAATTGGCGAATGTTCAGGGTGGATATGGCATTTCCCAGTTGCTTTTTGCTGGCTGCAACGGAAAGGCCGGTGACGACGATTTCGTCAAATTGCAAGACATCTACGGCGAGTTGAAAAGAGATTTCCGCAAGTCCGTTGTTTTGACGAATGGTTTGTCTGGCGGATTTGTAGCCCACAAAGCGCGCTTCGATAGCGGTTTCCGCTTCTGGCTCTGGCAAATATAATGCAAAATTGCCCTGTGCATCGGTGCTGGTGCCAGATGTTGTGCCAATGACAATGATATTGGCACCGGGGAGGCCCTCGCCTCGCTCGTCGGTAACCGTGCCTCTAATGGTGAGTTGGGCAAAGGCCGAAGTGGGGATGTTGAGAATAAGACAAAGGACAAAAAATATTCGGGATAACATGTATATTTCTCCTTATATTTAAACGAAAATGTAGTCTATTATTGCGTAGTTGTCATGATGTTTTTTTCAATTGTTTAAGGAGGGTAAAGTACCATGAGTGAGTCGAAGAGCGATCCGAGATATACGATGGGACGCAGTGAGGGGGAGACGGAGCGTTTGATTCAGCAGTCACAACTTTACGAGGCTGTGACGTTGCGTTTTTTTCAGGAGGCGGGTCTCGTTAGCGGGATGCGGGTTCTCGATGTGGGTAGCGGTGCCGGAGATGTTGCGATGGCGGCCGCTAAACTGGTCGGTGCAGAGGGGGAAGTCGTGGGTGTGGATGTCAATGCGGCGATTCTCGAGACGGCTCAGGCAAGGGTGAGAGAACTGGGTTTTGAAAATATCCATTTCGCAGTGGGAGATGCCCGAACTCTGGATGTGGGAGGGGACTTCGATGCTGTGGTCGGGCGCCTTGTGCTAATGTATATGTCTGATCCCGCGGATGCTTTGAAACAACTCACAAGACACTTGCGCCCGGGGGGTATTGTCGCTTTTCAGGAGGTGGATTTTACGCCGTATCAATCGAATGCTCGTCCAGATACGCCGCTTATGAACAAACTGGTTGAATGGGGAATTGCAGTGTTTCAACATTCAGGGGCGCATACTGAAATGGGCATGGATCTCCATCGCACTTTTTTGGATGCCGGTTTATCTGCGCCTGTTTTGCATTTTGTAGCGCCATTGGGAGGCGCAGAATCGTGGGCTGGGTACGATTTTATTGCCAACGCCTTTCGCAGTCTGGTCCCGCTTATGGAAGAGTTTGGAATTGCGACTGCTGAAGAGGTCGATGTGGATACACTATCAGATCGGATTCGGGAAGAGACCAGGGTGTCAAAACGCCCGCTTCTCTTGCCACCGCACGTGACCGCGTGGGCACGGCTTGAGACATAAGGGTGTGAGGAGGTTTTTGTGTTGCGAGGTTTTTGTTATGTGCTGGCGTTTGCGATGGGAATGGTGTGGGGCTGTGGCGGCGAACAGATGATGGAATCGCAGGTGGCGGAGGAGCAGGTTGGACGTCCGCTGAGTAAATTGGCCGTGCAGACGAATGCGTCGCAGGCGGTGGTGATGGCGACTGTGCTGCGGGATGGCGTACCTGTAGTTTGGGCGAAGGTGGAATTTTCGCGTTCTATTGCAGGACGGGCGGCCGATTATCGGTGGTCGGGGGTGACAGATGAGAATGGTCGGGTGCGTGTGGAGCTTGGGACGGGTTATTATCAGGCGCGTGCATCAATAGATGGGCGAGAGATCGGTTCATGGTCGAGTATTCCGATCAATGGCGGGTATGAGGTGATGCTCAATTTGCCCATTGGTGGGCGGGTGCGTGTGATGGGTTCACCTAGGCGAATACCGCAACCCGAGGATGCAATCAAAATCGGCTTTATATATGGCACATACCGAAAAAACAGTCTGGATGGCGCGACTCTGGCGGCTCTCCAATTCAACGCAGAAGGTGGTGTGCGCGGCGTGCCAATAGAACTCATTGATGGCGGTGTACCCATAGAACAACTCGCTGAAAAAAATATAAGTGAGGCGGAATACGTTGCCGCACTGGCAGAGAAATTGATTACTCAGGAGAAGGTATTGGCCATTGTTGGCCCTAACCGCTCGAGTCAGGCCGTCGTTGTCGGGGAAATTGCACAACGCCATGGGATACCAATGGTGACGACCAATGCGACCAATCCCGCTGTTACTGCTGGTGGTGACTTTGTGTTTATGGCGGCTTTTACGGACGATTTTCAGGGTAAGGTGATGGCTGAGTTTGCCGTTCAAGAGTTGGGCGCGGGGCGCGTTGCGGTGCTCACGGAGCGTGGGAGTATTTATTCGGAGGGCTTATCGCAAACTTTTGTCGATAATTTTGGCGCGCTTGGGGGCCATGTTGCGGCGCATCAATTTTACATGTCGGGGGATACTGATTTTGCCTCGCAACTAATCGCTGTCACCTCTTCTATGCCAGATGTGGTCTTTATTCCCGGTGCTGTTACCGATATTCCGTTGCTGGTTCAGCAGGCAAGAGAAAATTTTGGCCTGACAGCGACTTTTCTCGGAGGCGATTCCTGGCATAACGCAGAGTTGCTTGCTACGAGTGGCGCGTTTATTGAGGGAAGTTTTTTTAGCGGTTTTTTCTCGTCTCAAGTCGCATTGGGCGATTTGAGTGAAGACGCCCATCGTTTTATTGATGCGTACACGGCAATGTTTGGCGTCGCGCCCGACGGATCGGCTGCACTGGGGTACGATGCGCTGAGGCTGGTGGTCCAAGCGATGCATCGAGCAGATGAATTGACGCCGATGGCGATCCGCGATGAGATTGCGGCGACGAGGGATTACAGCGGGGCAACGTTTATCTCTGGCTATGACGAAAATCGACATACGACCAAGAGCGCGGTTATCAACCGTATTGTCAATGGCGAGATAGCGTTCTACAAGTTGATCGAGCCGTGATGTTTTACTGGAAAAAGTTGAGGAGGCAAAAAATGAAATGCGATCACATTATCACCTGTAATCAAAAGATTCTTGGGGGCACACCTGTTTTTAAGGGTACGCGCGTACCCATAAAGTCACTGGTTGATCATCTCAAAGCAGGCGACAGTCTCGAAGATTTCTTAGATGGATTTCCCTCGGTAAGCCGCGAACAAGCACAAGTATTTTTAGATCTTGCCCAAGAATCTCTCCTGAAAGAAATTGAGTATGCACATCCTGTTTGATGAAAACATGGATCGTAGGCTAAAGCGCTCTCTTGATGTAAAACACACCATTCTGACTGTGCAAGAACGCGGTTGGTCAGGGAAAGAAAACGGAGAACTTTTAGGTCTTGCTCAACATGAATTTGATGTATTTATAACGATGGATCAAAGCATAGAATATCAGCAAAATTTTACGGACTTTGACATATCTATTATTTTTCTTAAAGCATTCAGCAATCGGCGGGTAGATGTTGAACCATTAATGTCTCAGGTCAACGAGTTGCTCGACACAATTCAACCTGGTGCATTTTTTCATCTTTCTCAAGGAGATTCTACACGATGACTCGACTCGAGCTCGCTCATCGCATTTATCGGACTTCTCATTTGACCGGGCAATTTACGTTGCGCTCTGGCGCGATTGCGACAGAGTATTTCGACAAGTATCAGTTTGAAACCCGTCCCGAACTTCTCTGCGAACTCGCCGCGCATCTCCAGCCTTTGATTCCCGAGGATACAGATGTTCTCGCAGGTCTCGAACTCGGTGGGGTGCCACTTGCGACGATGCTTTCTCAGTTGTCCGGGCTGCCCACGTGTTTTGTGCGAAAAGAGGCCAAGACTTATGGGACTTGCAAACTCGCCGAAGGGGTTGATATATCTGGTAAGAATTTGCTGGTCGTCGAAGATGTGGTCACTTCTGGCGGGCAGGTTGTTCTTTCCACTCGGGACCTTCGCAACCTGGGCGCATGCGTTTCACAGGCGATATGTGTGATTGACCGCGAGTCCGGTGGCGCTGAGAATCTCGCTGAAGAGGGTATTGAACTCCGCGCGCTGTTTCGGATGAGTGAGCTGACGTGACGGTGCGGAACTTATGAATACTTTTCAAAAGATTGCGACATCCCTATCGACGTATCAGCCCAGTATTCGTTCGGAAACGGATAAAATGCAGGCGGCTGTTGCTGCGGTTTTTCATCCGCGACGGGATGATCTCTATCTTCTCTTTATTGAGCGTGCCGCGCATCCGACAGATCCATGGTCGGGACATATTGCCTTTCCCGGTGGTACAGCCGAACCCGATGATCCGGATCTCAAATACACGGCTGAGCGCGAGACCCGCGAGGAACTCGGTCTCGATCTGAGCAACGCGCAATACCTCGGTCGTCTGGACGATGTCACGGGTGCGACGTTGCCCATCCAGGTGGCCTGTTTTGTTTATGCGATTTCTGAAGGTGTTGAAGTTGCGCCGAACGACGAGGTACGCGATGTTTTCTGGACGCCTTTTGCACATTTCGCCGATTCCGCGAGGTGGCAGAGGCTCGATCTCGAAGGTTGGCGCGATATGCCAGCTATTGATTTGCTCGGTGCCAATCGCCCCGTTCTGTGGGGGCTGACTTATCGCATGGTCGCGCAACTGGCGGGGTTTGCGGGTGTTGATTTGCCCGAAAGACTATAGAAGTTTGCGTTTTCCAATATCTGAATTGTTCACTAAACCGAGGAGAATAATGACTGAGCTCAAACAAAAGGCGACACCAGATCGCGTTGAAATATTTCGCAGCGGACAAAAAGATCCCATTCTCGTTCAGCTCGCCAAAGCCGATACCCGCGCCTATATTCATCCTATTGTGGCGCCCGACGGCAATGGTATCCTTACCGAAGATACCCCTTCGCACCATCCCTGGCAGCACGGCCTTTACGTGGGTCTCAACGAGGTCAATGGGGTTGGGTTCTGGACAGAGGGACTGCAGGAACGGCGCAAAGATTTGGACGGTACTTTTCACCCAGAACCGATCAGCAATACAGATGTGGACAATAACACCGCCACCTGGACTGTTACCAGCGAATGGCGAGATCCCAATGGTGCGCCTATGCTCACCGAAATACAGGCCTGGACTTTCAACGATCAGGGCGATACGTACGATATCGATATTACGTGGTCTCTCACCGCATTCTGTGATCTCACTTTTGGCGAATACGCCTATGGCGGTCTTTTTCTGCGAATGCCTTACAAAAGAGACCTCGGTGGCGAGGCCATCAATAGTGAGAGCCAGACCAATCGCGACGCTGAAGGACAACGCGCACAGTGGGTTTCTGTTTCTATTCCCATTGAAGGTCGCGCCGATTGGGCTGGCATTGCGATGATGGATCATCCCACCAATTCCGAATACCCCAATCCCTGGCGCGTTGATGGCCAACTCGGCATTGTACCCAGCCGCTGCATTGCGGGTCCCTGGATACTGGCGCAAGGTGAGACAACCGCGAGTAAGTATCGGTTGTTTGTTTTCTGCGGCAGAACGGATACTTCGCGTGTTGAAGAAAATTGGGCCAGTTTTTCGGCCAAATAAAAAAATACTTGACAGCCCGAATAGATGAATTTATTTTGCATCAGAAATTTTAGAGTGTATCTCGCAATCCAAAGGAGAAATCCTTGAATCAACTTATTTCGAACCTTCGCGCCATCGCGGAGCCATTCATCGTTTTCATAACATGGCTGGAGTATTTTTCCACCTCCCTGAAATTCTCAGAAGTTATTATTTTTAAAGGATTTACGAGATGGGGGGGGTAAGTTAAAACCCTCTTTCTACCGAGCTTCTTCCTGTTTCAAATTTCCCGCATTCGCGCAATCTCTCCTTTTCCTCGTCGCACGATCTTTCCTCAGAACATCCCAACGCACATCCAACGCACATCTATACCAGGGTACGTCATCTCTGCCTGTGCTTGCCTGCGCGTGTACACACGCAAGCAAGCGGAACACCTGCACGCAGACAGGCTCTTTTCCTGTTTTCCGTTTTGAACGGGATCACATACCCTTATGCGCCTGTCTGCCATCCCTCAGCACAGGCAACACAACGTCAGTACTCGGATTCCAATGTCCAATGTGCCACATGGGTTTTCTAAGTGCGCGTATGGCTTATGTATGCATAAGACTTCTGACTGCAGAGTAATGCAATGACAACCGAAAAAAAACGAATCGTTTTCTACAGTCAGCATTTAGTCGGTGTGGGACATCATTTTCGCAATCGGGAAATTGTTCGCGCTCTGTCGCAAAATCATCAGGTCTATTTTGTAGATGGAGGTCGCCAGATTCCCGGAGGCGATTTGTCAGACACGGTTGAACGCATCCTGCTATCACCAGTTTTTGCTTCTGAGGAGGGATTATCTTCAGAAGAATCTGGACGGGATATTCAGGAGGTTCTGCAAGAACGCTGTGATGTGTTGTGTGAAGCAATTGAGAACATTGATCCAGATGTGTTTATAATCGAGTTTTTTCCTTTTGGTCGTGGGAGATTGCGTTCAGAGTTGATTGCTGCAATTGAGATCGTCCGGTCCATCAACCCGGATGTGAAAGTGGTTTGTTCATTGCGGGATATCCCGATGCGGGCGAAAACCGCTGATCTCATTGGGCCACCGATGCCCGATGCATTGGCTATCACTGGTAAATTGCGATTTTATTCGGTACCGTTTGGTGGACCGCAGTATATCCATACTCTGATGGTACGACGATATTATAACGAGGTCTGTCCGACTTTGAATACGCATTTTGATGCGTTGCTCATTCACGGAGATCCGAAAGTGACGCAACTGGAAGAGCATTTTCCCTGGGTAGAAGATATTGCGATTCCTATCGAATATACGGGATATGTGTCAGAAAAATTAAGGTCAGAACATCGGAAGGATAGATTGCCCAAACGCTTTGTCCTTGTCAGCGCAGGGGGTGGGGCTGAGGCTTATGAACTGATTGTTCCGTGTATTGAAGCGTGGAAACTGCTGTTGAAACAGAAGGCAACACAAGGCAGAGAAATGGTAATTTTTACAGGACCTTTTGTCCAAGGCGATCACCTTGAATCCTTAAAACAAATGTGCGCCGGTGGTCCATTCCGGCTCTCGCGCTTTGCCTCTGATTTTCTGTCGTGGATGCAGGCAGCAGATTTTTCAATCAGCCGGGCTGGCTACAATACATGCATGAATGTGCTTGAAACAGGCACACCAGCCTTGCTGGTTCCTATCGTACAGGCGGGTGATCAGGTATTTCGGGCAAATAAACTATTTGAACTGGGACTTGCGGATGCGATTGCCAGCGAAGACCTGAGTCCTGATAGTGTTGCCGATGTTATTGCAAAGGGATTATCCCGGTCACGAACAAGCCATGATATTGCGCTTGATGGTGCAAATAAGACGCTTGAGTTTGTTTCAAAACTATCTACACGTAGTCGAAAGATGGTCTGTATGGATTTCGATTTTAAGATCAAGGATAAGATGAAAATTTGCATGATTACCCATCATTACCCACCTGTGTCGGGCGGAGTCGGTGTTGCTACCCAACGGATTGCTCGGAATCTGGTACGTTGCGGTGTGTCTGTCCATGTAATCGCTCCCGGACCTCACCGGATTGGCGATACTATTTCTGTTGCGTGCGAGGATGATGTTCAGGTTCATCGGATGTATCCCGATCTATCGCATTATTACGGAGAACAACGGGAGTTACAGGATATTGGCACTTATGTTGTCCATTTACATGAGAAAGAACATTTTGATGTCATACATGGCTTGTTTCTGAGTCCTTCGGGATTGGTGGCAGCAAATGTGTCCGCAGAAATAGACAGACCTTTCGTGGCAAGTATTCGAGGAAACGATTGGGAAACAATGCGATACAGTCCTCTGTTGGCGGCTTCTTCCAGATGGGTGCTTGAGCGTGCGGACCTGGTAACATCTGTTTCCACTGCCTTGCTTGAGAAAGCCCAAAAGACCGTTCATATTACGCATGGAAAAGTTATTCCCAATGCGTTTGATTCTTCTCTTTTTGATCATCGCCCGCTAAAAGAGATTGGTTCTCAACAGGTCAGGCAATTTTTAAAGGTTAAAAGGATAGATAGATTGGTAGTTGGCACGGTGGCTATGATTCGGCACAAAAAAGGCCACCGAGTTTTATTTGAAGCTTTTAGGGTTCTCCTTGATAAGTGTTCAGATGCCGTACTCTTAATGGTTGGAGATTATCATAGTGAACGAGATCGGATGGCTTTTACTCAGCAGATTGTAGAATTAGGCCTAAAAGAGAGGCTGTTTATCACTGGAGAAGTACCGCATACACAAGTGCTTGCCTGGTTGAAAGCGATGGACATTTTTGCATATCCATCGTTTTATGAAGGATCACCTAATGCTCTTTTGGAAGCAATGGCGTGTGGCCTGCCTGTAGTGGGTTCACAAGTAGATGGCATAAGTGATTTGATTACAGACGGGGAGAATGGGATCTCCATTCCGGCTGGATGTGTGGATAAGCTTTCAGAGACTCTAATTCTGCTGGCAAAAGATCAAGAACTGAGAGATCAATTGGGGACAGCGGCACAGCAGATGATTGAGCAACAGTTGATGCCAGTGCATGAAGCGAAGATCTGGGTGGATACATACAATTTGGCTATAGCCTGCCATCAAAAACAAGTAAGCAGGACCACAGGTGTTGTTTGAGGAGGAAGGCTATTTTGAAAATCTACATTCCACATCCCTATCGAACAAGTGAAGAGATACACACAGCAGACAGTGGTGCCGCGCTCTCTGGATTTAACCATACGCGAGCTTTAGCCAGGTACTGCGAAGTGTATATGCCAGCACAAGAATTTCAGCAATATGAAGAGAATATCTACGGAATTCCGCAGACATTTGAGACCATAGATTCTTCGCTGGCGTGGTTTGAGCAGCAATCGTTTGATGCGGTGGTTATGTTTGAACCGAATATAGATGATCTGGTATTTTTTCGGCATGTTTGTCCGGCACCGATTATAATTCGTTTGTCGTGCTGTTTTGGTCGTAATCGCGAATTTTTGAACAAAGCACTGAACTGTTATTCCCTGTTGCGCCCTTATGATGCCTTGTCCCCCAAGTCTCGCTGGTGTGCTGAGGAATTGAGCAAGTATGTGTTTGATGCTTCATATCTTCAGCCGATTACGAATGGGGTGGATTTAGAGACGTTCAAGCCTTCAGACAAGCTGAATGCGAAAAAGCAACTTGCCGAGATAACAGGAGACAGTCGTTTTACGGAGATGCCTGTTGTGGGACTTTGTTCGCGGTTTGAACCTGGAAAAGGAGCATATCCTTTTTTACGTGCGGCAGATCTCAATCCCAATGTGCTTTTCGCTGTTATCGGCAAGCAGTTTGTACCCGTGACGCACCCGTTGAATGTGGTGTTTCTTGGATCTCAGTCTTATACCCAGATGCCACTGTTTTACAATGCGCTGGATGTGCTGTGCGCTTTGTCGGTGTATTCTTATGAGTCCTGTCCTTCGGTTGTGCTGGAGGGCATGGCCTGTGGCCTCCCGATTGTTGCAACCCAATTTGCTGGTGCGTCTGAGTTGCTGAAGGATTGTGGTCAATTGGTCAATATTGACCGATTTGAGAACGAGCCATTGAATGTTACGGGATATATCGATCCAGAGAGGGTTTCTGACTCAATTTGCGAGTTATTGAGTAGCAAAACTGAACGATTGAAATTGGGATGTAGAGCACGGAAAAGGGCAGAAAGTTTTTCCTGGGATAACATTGCCAAACAGCATGTAAGTCTGATTAAAAGTTTGTTGAACAAACGCGATCAACCCGCCTGTCCGATTCCACTAACGGTACATTTTTCGCAGGCTTGTGACTCTGAGGGCAATATCAAGAGTATTCCGAGGGCATTTAATTTTTTTGGAAGACAACAAGGCCCACTGCCTCGCATTTCTTTTTTAGGGCAGGATATGACTTTTCTCGAAGGATTTGGGCTTTATCTGAGCCAGATGCTTCATCCAAACGAAGTCGAAGCAGCGATGGTCGGCGTATGTGGTGATGGCGACACCGCATATAAGGTGCTTCGCAAAATTCGACAATTCAACGATATGCTGACAGCACCTTGAAGACGCCTTATTTCAGGAAGGAGGTGGTTTTGAGTAAAGAGCCGTGTAATATGCAATGTCGTAGTTCACTGTAAACCGAAAGGAGTAAAGATGTCGATCAATTTGAAGAAGCGAATGACAACAGGTCCCAAGACTGCATTTGTAAGTTGTACACAATTGCCTGTTCGTGAAGATATTATTTCCAAACAGGCTATGGTGTCGTATAATGGGGGAAATGGAAGAGGTGGTAGTAGGCAAACGACTTCAAGTTCTAACGCTGGGCGGGTTGCGCAGGTAGGAGGCACCTATACTGGCGACGACGGAGGTGTTACTCGAAGGACACAGCAACTCATGGAAGGATCTGCCCTGTCTAATCCTGGTGGTACAGGACTCTTTTCTACCAAAGAGGAGATTCGGGAGAATAGTCTCTACGGTAGGATCGGGAATGCAATTACCTCGGGTGTCGAGGCACTTGGTAATGCGGCAGATGCACTTGGTGATGCTGCAAGTGAAGGTTTGGAAGATGGCGTGAATTATATGATCACGGGCATGGCACTTGCGGGGCGGCGGTAGTGGTATTGCAGTGCCCTGCGGTCGCTACTCACTTTTGCACTCAGAGAACCTGGGAACGCTTGGCTGGTCTTCCATAGGATTGTATGGTTAATTCTTAATTTGCCAGCCTGTCAGAGTAACGACAGGCTGGTGTTTTCGAGATTCATGAGGTATGTAAAAAATGAAAAAAATAAGACTTATAGCGATTTTGGCCATAGGTGTTTTGTTCTTTTGCCATGTCTCAGACATTTTCTCCGCTCCAGTATCTGAGAATCCAGATTCTATTAGACAATTATTGACCAAACCATACCAGATCAAACAATTATTGAGCAACTCAGATCGGCTACTCGAGTCAGGCGACTATGACGGAGCCATCAGGGGCTACAAAAAAGTGATTGCACTTGATTCCCTCAGTTTTCATGCGTGGTATAATCAAGGGAGGGCTTCTGTTGCTATTCAGAACGATAAACAAGCACTTGCGTGTTTCACAAAAGCTGTGGCAATTGACCCCGAAAACGTAGCGGCACTTAATGGAAGAGGTACTGCTTATTTTAATTTGCAACTCTATCAAAATGCCATCGAAGATTTTAAGAGGTGTATTGCATTAGATGGTCAATTCTATGGCGCACATTATATGTTAGGCCGTGTTTGGGGCCGCCTTGAGAATTTCAAACAGGCTCTTATTAGCTATCAATTTGCCGCGAGAATAAATGCCGAACCACAAGAACTGTGGTACAATATTGGCTGGGTTCTTTCTTATCTGGGCAGATACAAAGATGCGATTGAGCAATTTGATAAAGCCATACATCTCAATCCTCTATATGAGAAATACGAGCCTGATGATATTTGGTTTGGAAAAGGCTATGCGCTGCATGGATTAAAGCAATTTGCCGAAGCTGAAATCTGCTATATGAAAGTACTCGAATTAAATAAAAACCAGATCAATGAAAATCGAGCGGCATCGTATTACAATTTGTCCTGCATTTATTCTCTCCAAAAATTATGGGAGCAGTCCTTCGCGTCGTTAAAGCAATCTTTGGAAATTGATCCAAACTATGCTTCAGATGTTCAGAGCGATGAAGATTTGGAAGGTTTGGTCACCCACCCTATCTACAGCAGTAAAGTCAAAGATCTCGTTGCAAAACATTCTGAAGTAAAAGAATAGGAAGTTAAAATTTGGGTAAAGTAATTGATTATTTGATTTTTGCCGTGATGGCCGGGTTAGTCGTAAGTATGGGGTATAGTGCGTTTTACGAGCAATTTCTCATTTTAACGCCTGAGAGGCAAGTTTTTGTTACCCTATCTTACGCGGTTATTTATAGTGGGATCTATGTCGCAACGCGTCTTGTGACTAAAGATGAGCGTTTTGAAGGGATGATGCTTAAACCTAAAACAACATTGCAGAGGGCTGTTCAAGGCGGGGATCACATATTTTCTATCAAGACATTCTGCATAATGGTTCTGCTATCTGGTATCTGGCTAGATGGATCGTTAAGATATATTGATGAGTTTGATTGGGAGGGTGCTCCCTGGTTGCTATTTAGATTCCTTCTGGATAATTTAATAGATTTGGGTATCTTTTGGGCATTTCTGTCTGTGTTTATCTATGTAATTTTTAAGTTCTTTCGAGATATCCAGTTTAGCATAATTTTCAGATTATGTGGATATGTCTTTATTCATTTTATTTTTTTCTTTGTTTTAATTAATGCAACGCTTATTTGGCCTCAAGAGGGGTCTATTTTTTTAGCTGCTCTTACTTTATTGGTGCCCATTGATCTTTGGCTACTTTTTATTTTACTGCAATTCATCTGGTCCACTGTTTTAGTCTTATGGAGTCTTTTTAATTTTCGTGTGGCGGATGAGTGATGTTATCAGATCTCCACAAACTATTTGAGATCAGGAAAAAACAATGGAACTATTATTGTCTTTTATTTTTTTGCTAATTATTGTGGTGGGTCCTATCTATCTGATCTTCTATATTCGCCAGAAAAATCGGCGATGTCGATACTGTTTGGTTGGGACAAAGAAGGTGCAGGGTCTGCCAGAACAGGAGGAGATTAATCGCCTCATAGAAAATGAGAAGATGCCGGGGACAGCAGCCCATTACGAGTTGTGTTCAAAGTGCAAAAGACTATACGATTGGCGATGGTTTGACGATGAACGCGTTCACAGACGGGACGGAGATATGCTCGATAGACAGTGCGCTTGTGGGTTCAATTTGAAATCCCTGTGGGGTATAAAACCAGAGATTTCTAAAGAGGCATTGCGCGCGATTCCTCCCGAAACGCTCAATGCATTATATGAAAAATATGGGAAATCAAGGTTGATCGAGAAACTCTACGATCCGCTTGATGACGACAATATTCTTTTTTTGTGCTCACAATGCAGAAGAATTTATATGTGGCAGGTTATAGATGGCTATCAAGTGCTACAGTGCATTTCTCAAGATCATTCAACATACGATCCAGATCCGTTTGTAAATCGTTCTGACTCTTGATTTGATGATAAACAAAACAGTGATGAATATAGACCAGATATTTCAAGAATTGGACATAAAAGGCGAATTGGTACCGCTTGACTTGGGAACGGTGGTTTTTAATCAGGGCGAACCGGGAGATCACCTGTATATCGTCAAGTCAGGCCGTTTGCGGGTGTTGAAAGCGGATGAGGAGGGACAGTCAGAGACCGTGGGGTGTCTGTATGCAGGCGATCATTTCGGTGAGGGTGCGCTGTTGACTGGAAATGGGCATCGGGCTACGGTGCGAGCAGCCGAAGATTCCGAAGTGCTTCGCATCAAGATAGAAGATTTTCAAAGAGCATTAAAAAATGATCCCGAACTCAAGGCGTATTTTGAAGATCAGGTCGCGCATGTTGCGTATAGGAATTTTACGCGGTTTTTGAAGGGTGGAAGCGATCAGGTGTCCGCAGAGGCGATGCAGCATCTGTTTGGTAATTTGAAACGACAGGCGTATCAATCGGGTGAGACAGTGGTTAAACGTGGCGATGTGGGTAGCGGACTTTATCTGGTCGGTGGAGGCGAATTGGAAGCGGTTGGGCAGGATGGAGAAGCATCGGTTCTGAAATCTGGCGATTTTTTTGGTGATCAGGCATTGATAGATGGCATAGTGGAACCCTTTACGATAGGCACCCGAGATCCTTGTGTTCTGTTTCGATTAGATAAAAGTAATTTTTATAAAGTTATAGGTTCGAGTCCTGCGTTGAAATCAGGACTCGAAGCTGGGCGTTGTGTTCAGAAAGCAGAAGACAATGAGCCACAGGCGGAATCGACAAATGGGATTCCCGAAAATGTGCATCTGCTTGATCAGCCGCCTGAATCAGAAAAACACGCGGATCGTCCACCCCGGTCTCTTCAATTTCCGTTTTTGAAACAGCACGATCAATCGGATTGTGGGGCGGCGTGTTTGGGCATGGTCTGTAAGTATTACAAGATGCCCATTGGATTGAACAGGTTGCGCGATATGGCTAATGTGTCGCGGTCTGGTACATCAATGGCTGCGCTGGCTGAAGCGGCTGAGACATTAGGGTTTCTGACGCGGGGCGTGCGAACGGGATATGAGAAACTGATGCACACAGAACTTCCTGCCATTTTGCACTGGAAAGGCAATCATTTTGTGGTGCTGTTCAAAACCGCAAAAGACCAGGTGCGAATTGCCGATCCCGCAGTGGGGATTCGCAAGTTATCTCGCAAGGAATTTGAGGCCGGGTGGACAGGCGTGGCTTTGCTCATAGAATACACGGACCAAGTCGCTGAAAATGAGCCTTCTCGCACGACTTTTCGCCGTTTTATACCGTATGTCAAACCGTATATCCGCAGTTTGTGTGAGATTTTTCTCGCCTCGTTGGTGATGAGTCTTTTTGGGTTGGCGTCACCGCTTTTTACTCAGACGATTGTGGATCAGGTCTTAGTGCATCACGATCGGGATTTGTTGAACTTGATGCTTGCGGGGATGGTTGTCATCGCATTGTTCCAGATGCTTGTTTCAGCCCTGCGGACGTATCTGGTCACCTATATGAGTACGCGATTGAGTATGACGCTGCTCTCTCGATTTTACCAGCATTTGCTATCTTTGCCGATGCGGTTTTTTGCTTTGCGAAAGACTGGTGACTTGACAACGCGTTTTGGCGAAAATGCCACGATCCAGGCTTTGCTGACCGGCACGGTTGTCTCGCTTATTCTCGATGTGATCGTTCTGTTTGTCTATCTGAGCTTGATGATCTATTACCATCTTCAGTTGACACTGGTGGTTCTGGCTTTTATACCGCTTTCCATCATTTTGACACTGGTCTATACCCCTATTCTCAAATCTCTCAGCCAGCGCGCATTTCTCGCACGGGCTGAGCAATCATCCGTACTGATTGATTCGTTGCGCGGGATTGATACGGTCAAGACATTGGCTATAGAGCGTTCCACAAGGTGGCGATGGGAAGAGCGTTATATGAAATCGATTCAGATCGGGTTTTCAGGTATGAAGATCGGGCTGTTGTTCGGGTCAGCAGGCGGGTTGATGAACCTTTTCAGTAGTACGTTTATTTTGTGGTACGGCGCGACATTGGTGATGGATGGCGAGCTTTCTGTGGGACAGTTGATGGCTTTTAATTCTTTGATTGGCAATGTAACGGGGCCGATTATGGGGCTGATTGGGCTGTGGCCGCAGGTTCAGGAGGCGCGGATTGCGCTGGATCGGTTAAATGATGTGTACGAAACGCCGATGGAAACATCGCGTCAGGGTGCTTATGGAATCGTGCTTTCGGGTGTTGAAGGTCGCATTGTATTTGAGAAGGTGTTTTTCCGATACGGCTCGGGTTCTGATGAGCCTTATGTGTTGAGTGATATTAGTTTGACCACAGAACCCGGACAAAAGGTGGCCATTGTGGGGCGGAGTGGGGCGGGCAAAACAACGCTGGTGAAACTGATTCCCCGATTTTTTGATCCCACGGAAGGGCGCGTGACCATAGATGGGATGGATGTGCGGGACTTTGATCCGGGGTGGTTGCGGCAGCAGGTCGGCATGATCTTGCAGGAGTCGGTGCTTTTCAGTGGTACCATAGCAGAGAATATTGCGTTGGGGCAGGAGGATGTGGATATGGATCGGGTGCTGGAAGTGGCGCAATTGGCGTGCGTACACGAATTTGTCGGTGATATGCCTCTGGGGTACGAGACGAAGGTGGGAGAGCAGGGCATGGGGCTTTCGGGAGGACAGCAGCAGCGCATAGCGATAGCTCGTGCGCTGTATCACGATCCAAAAATTCTGATTTTTGACGAGGCGACCAATGCTCTGGATACAGAATCAGAGCAGGCGATTCAGGAGAATCTGGAGATTATTTTGAAGGATCGGACAGCGTATGTGATCGCGCATCGGTTGAGTACGGTACAAAATGCCGATTGGATTGTGGTGCTGGATAAGGGGCATGTGATTGAGCAAGGCACACACGATGAGTTAATGGGCAAGCAGGGATTGTATCATCATCTTTTGGGACAGCAGTTGCAGGGTGTATGATCTATGGCTGAATCCTCGCCAAAATCAGTATCGGACAGTACGCAGCCGGTTTTACAGGCTGTGACCAGATCACCGCAAGCATCGGAGCAGCCCGCGTCAGAAGTCACGGAATTTTTCGGTTCCTTGCGCCCTGCGATTAGCCGGACGTTGTTGTACATTATTCTGCTTTTCGTGGCGGTTGCGATTGCCTGGGCGTGGTGGGGCAAAGTCGATGTGGTTGCGTCTGCGCCATTTCGCCTGGTGCCTTTGGGAAAGGTTAAAACTGTACAGGCAGCACGCGCTGGCGAGATTGAGCTTATTGGGGTCAAGGAAGGAGACCGGGTTAAAAAGAAACAGGTCTTGTTCAAGTTGCGGTCGTGGGAAACATGGCATGAATTGCGCGAGCTTGAGCAGGCGAAAATCGCGCTTCAGAAGGCGAAATACGATTTGGAAGTGGCATTGCCTCAGAAACGGGCGTTGACAGCCGAGACAGTGGCAGCACTAAAAGAGCGGTTGCAAATAGCACAGATGTTTGTTGCGACGCATCGGGATGTATTGGATGCGTATCAAACGGAGATGGGCGCGCAGAATGCGAAAGATGTCAGCGGGAAAGATGCGGATTTGAAGGCGCGCATCAATTTGCGTCAGGCGGAAGTTGCACATATCAAAGCGCAGTATGAACGCCAAAAGGCGTTGTTTGACCGCAGTTTGATCAGCCAGGCAGATATGGAAAGGGCGCGGATGGCATATCTCAATGCATTGGCGCAATTGCCAGGCCGGATGTCCGAAATTTACCAGCAAGAAATGGCGGTTCAGGATATCAAGCGTCAGATTCTGGAAGCCGAGTTATCACAAGACCGCGAAGCATCTCAGGCAAAATACGCTTATGATTCTGCACGTTTGCGCCTACAACAGGCGCAACAGAAGGTGGCACGGAACCTGGATGCAGAATCGGATCTCATTCTGGCACCAGAAGCCGGTATCGTGACCAGGGTGCTGGTGAACACAGAGAGACAGGTGATCAGCAAGGGGCAATCGCTGGCTATGATCGCACCGGAAACCGCGCCGATAGTGGCCGAGGTGATGATTTTGAATAAGGATGTGGGGTTGATGAAACCCGGTCAGGTTGTAAGGTTGAAGTACGACGCCTTTGCGTTTCAGGATTACGGGATTAAAAGGGGCTGGCTATCAGAGATTGCTCCGGATGCTGTTATGGATGAGATGCTGGGACCTGTTTTCCGTGGGATTGTTGACCTTGAGGAGACTGCGATACGGGTCAAGGGCGATGAGAAACCTCTGATGTTCGGCATGAAAGGCGTGGCTGAAGTGGTGACGGATAGGCAATCGGTTCTTATGTTATTACTCAGTCCTTTGCGCAAGCTCTACGAATCTGCCACGTTTACAAATGGGGAGGAAACATAGGTGTCTGAGTCTGAAGACCCTGTGATGGTTGTTATAAACGAACAATCGGTTCATCTTTCAGATATGATTCGGTCACTGTCTGTAGAGGGCAACTGGAAATTGTTAGAGCGTTTTGCCCGAAGACAGGTGATCATCCAGTGGGCTGATCGAGAAGGTATTGAACTGAGTCCTGAAGACCTGCAAAATGAGGTAGATGAGTGGCGCTATAAGAACCGACTGGAACGGGTGGAAGATACAGACGCCTGGCTTGACCAACATGGCCTCACGTTATTTGACGTGGCCGTAGAGGCTGAATTTCGGTTGTATGAGTGCTGGTTAATGGAACAGATTAAAGAGGATAGCATCCGAGCTTTTTTTGTTCAGCGCACCCTGGATTTTGAGCGTGTGGAGGTGTGCTGGATTTTTGTGTCAGATGAGGACGTGGCTGAAGAATTGTGTTTACAAGTCAAAGAAGAAGGTGCGGATTTTTATACTCTGGCGCGGCGGTATTCGCAAGATGAAGCCACGCGGCCTGCTGGTGGATATATTGGACGGCGGCGCAGGCGCGATTTGCCACAAGGGATCGCGCTTTTGATTTTTGCCGCATCGGAAGGCGAGGTCGTTGGTCCTGTAAAGGTTGAAAAGGGATATGCACTGTATTATGTGCAGAAACGGTGTCCTGCAGTACTCGATGAAATTACTCGTGAAAAGATCCGAAAAAAGCTGTTTGAATTCTATTTGCAGCGCGAAATGAAACGCGCTGAGATCACTTTTCCGTTTAATGTAAGAAGACTAACTCTGGAATGATGAAGTAGGTAAAGACGTGTTGGAAGGGCGATGCAATGGACTAAAATAAAGAAATGATGTGGGAAGATTTTTAAAGAACCCATAAAAATCTCACAATTATTGTGAATTCAATCTACTCAGATGCCTTGATTTTTCCAATTCTTCAAAACCTTCTACGATCTGAAGTTTATCTCCTGCACCGTACAGACTATAGACTTTCTGTACTTGATCCAATTTTTTTTCTTCGATTTTTACGGTGAGTGGTCGAGGGGCAAGCAGTGAGAGGAGTCCTGGTCGCCCGATATGTCGGGAGATGTAGGGTACGACTCCTTCCTGTCGATAGCGCTGCTGGTGGTGCGGCTCAATTCCCCCTCTGGATCCGAGGATGATTTCGGTTATTCGGTCGTCCAGGATCGCCGCGTACAGGGCGATGTCATCGACGTATCCATAGCAGGTTATCTGCTGAATTCCCCGCTGTTTCAGGAGGTCCAATGCTTCGATGACGTGCTGTACGTTGGCCGTTGTCGAAGGTTCTCCCAGCAGCATGCCGCTGTCGTCCATGCCGACACAATCCAGTGTTAGGACGGTTGTGCCAGAAGCTATCAAGTGACGCACTTCGTCCGTTTGCAGGGCGCCCTGTTTGGTGCGGCTCTGGTGGAGATAGAGGGCTGTATTTTTTGATCCATCCTTTGGCGTTAATAGAAAGGATGAGAGGCCGAGGACGCCGTAGCGAATTTCTTCTCCAGTAAATTCATTTTCTTCGAATGTTCGGATGGTTTCGGGTGAGATGCGCGGTCTGTTTTCGGGTATTGCGAGGACTTTCGCTACCGATTTCCGCAGGGCTATCCGCTCGCGTTTCCAGTCTTCCAGTTTTTGGGGTATGTCCAGTTCGGGTGGTAATTCTTTCAAGATGGATGCTACCCATTCCCGCATCGCAAATTCCGGTGCTTCATATCCTTTTGGCGGTAAGCAGGCGAGTTCTTCGGTTGGTACTGGTGCCACATTTAGATCGATGACCGCGGTTCCGGCGTAGTGCTTGTGGCTCTTATAGCCCGATTCGATGTCGATTCCGTGTGTATCTGTCCAATCCCCCAGATAGACTTCTGGTAGTTGTTTTACTGCTTCTGCGTCGAATTTCGGCATGCCCAGGTGCTTTTCTACCCAGGCGAAGGCGGGTTTGTTGAGGAAGTAGGGCCGGTGGCCGCCTTTTGGGGTGATGTGGATGTCGAATCGGTCCGGAATCCCGCAAATGTCATAGACCCGTCGCACTTGTCGGCAGGTTTTTAGTAGTCCACGATACGCATGGGGAGGATAGTCCCATTCTCCGGCGAGGATGAGTGTGGCACATTGAGGGGCGCCCATCGCGATTTGTTCCGGCATATCGACATAGTGCTTGAGGCGATAGGGACGCCATTCGCAGCTTAGGTCGCCTACGATGTAGTCGAAATGGGTTACCCAGGAGGCGGGTAGGCTGAGGGCCAGGCGGTTGTCCGTGCAGAGGACGTTCATGGTGATGGTGCAGCCGAGTGAGTGGCCCACACAGCCGATTCGATCGGTATCTACTTCGGGACGGGTACAGAGGTAGTCGATGCCTCGGATGATGTCGTAGGTCATTTTGCCGATGACGGAGCAGCCCACTTCAAAGCATCGGTCGATTCTGAAATCTAGACGGTGGCCGCGTATTCCCGGGCGGTTTTCTTCGTCCCGTTCTTCTTCGCCCACCGGATCGGGGATTAGACAGATGATTCCTGCTTTGGCGTATATCTGACCCGCGTAGTGGTTGTAGAATGCGCTTTTGCTTCCGCCGTGACCGCTGGGGAAGATGAGGGCCGGGACCGGAAAGGTCACGTCTTTTGGCAGGAAGAGATGGGCGGGTATAGAGGAGCTTGGTTCGGCGTCGTAGATGACTTTTTCGATGGTGAAGTCGTCTCTTTCGATTTTTCCGACTGTGCGGGGACAGAGGGGGCCGCTGGTTTCGGGGAAGTCGAAGATTGTGCGGAGGATAGGGCGCAGTTTGGCGGTTTGGGTCTCCCATTCTTCCCGGGTGCGGGGGAAGGTCTCGCTGGTCCGTTTTTCGGGGAGTTGTGCCAGTTTTTTCCTCAGGTAGGCTATGTATTGAGCCTGTACTTTTGCGTGATCGGGATGTGTATGTGTGTTCACGGTGTTTACCTTTCGGGGAAGAAGGTCCGGAAACAAGAAAATCGGATGTGAACCCGAGGGCAATAAAAAAATGTCGCTTCCGATTTGATTTCTGCTTGATTTGTTTTTTTGGGTTCACGACTTTAGGAGATGAGGGCGATACTATTTTTTCACTAATCTGAGAAGGATTATCCGATATGGCGAAACGCAAGAAGTTGTTGATTACGGGGGCAGCGGGCAAAATTGGGACGGCGCTGCGCAAGCATCTGAGAAATCGATACGATTTTCGGTTGATGTTTCACTCTCAGATTCCAGACGATCTGGACGAGAAAGACGAGGTGGTGGTTTCGGATATTTCCAATTTTGAGGCTATGGTGGAGGCCGCTGCCGGGGTGGACGCGATTGCCCATCTGGCTCTTTTCAGGACCTGGCAGGGGATGCCAAATGCACAGAGGGCGCAGGTGACGTTTGATGTGGATATGAAGGGAACGTATAATATCTACGAGGCAGCGCGGATTAATCGGGTGCCGACGGTGGTCTATGCGAGTACGAATCATGTGACCGGAATGAATGAGAAGGAGGGCATTCGTTCGGAGCCGGACAAACCTGTGCGTCCGGATGGGATCTACGGGGCTGGCAAGGCGTTTGGAGAGGCTCTGGGACGGTTTTACGCCGATCAGTACGGGATCCGGGTGTTCTGTTTGCGGATTGCAAATTTCAATGGGCTGGATGAACCGGGGCGGGATTATGAGCCGGGGCAGTCCCGCTGGTTCAGTCCCCGGGATATCGCTCAGATGACCTGGCAGTGTATTGAGGCAGAGGATTTGAAGTTTGAGATTTTCTACGGGGTGTCTCGGGGGGGTGAGGAGAAGTGGGATTTGTCCAATGCGCGGGAGCTAATAGGGTTCGAGCCGGAGGACGATGGTTCTCTGCCGGAGCATCGAGAAAAGTATAAATGAGGGAGTGTATGACTGACGAAGAGAGATACTTATTCGACCTGCAGGGCTATCTGGTGCTCCGCGGCGTGCTGACGCAGCAGGAGGTGGATGAGCTGAATGAGGTCTCGGATCGGGTGTATCCCAGGGATTACTCGGATGGCAATGATTCCAAGGGGCGTCGCGGTATTCGCAATGTCCGCTATGTCTCCCGGTGGGATCCAGCTTGCCAGCGGTTGATCGATCATCCGAGGATTGTGCCGATTCTGGCGGAGTTTCTCGGTCCCAAATTCCGCATTGACCACGATTATGCCATGTTCATGAACGCTGGCAGCGACAGCGGGAATCTGCACGGTCTGCCGGAACTGGGGACGCATCGATATTTCCACTATCTGGATGGGCAGGTGCGGACGGGGCTAACTGTCGTGACTTTTATGCTGGCTCCGGCTGGGGCGGGAGATGGCGGGTTTGTATGTGTTCCGGGTAGCCACAAGGGCAATTTTCCTCAAAATCTGCCTGAGGATGTGCGCACGCAGAAGAGGGTGCCGCCCTATGTGGTACAGCCCGAGGTAGATGCAGGCGATGCAGTTATTTTTAGCGAGGCTTTGACCCACGGAACGAAGGGTTGGCGCGGCACCCATGAACGGCGTGCCTTTCTCTACAAATTCAATCCGGGACACATGGCCAACCATCAGGCGTCCTACGATCCGGCGAACTATTTTGAACCCACGCCACGGCAACGACGGATTATGGGTGCCCCGTCGGTTGGCAGTCGGCCCAATGTGATCGCTTCGGACTCTACCCAATCCGAATTTACAGGAGGATAGCATGAGCAATGAACACGAAGACAGAGCATCGCGTATTCGCGTTACGGAATTGACTGCGATACCGATTGGCGTGAAGGCATATGTCAAGGTCGAGACGAATGCCGGGATTACTGGCTGGGGTGAGATCAATAATATGGAGACAAGGGTGACTTGCGCGCTTGCAGAGTCGCTTTCCGAGTTGATTATTGGAGAGAATCCCACGCGTACGGAGCACCTCTGGCAGCGGATGTTTCGGGCACATCGCAATATCCGCAATGGCGGTCTGATGGTTCACACGATTTCCGCGATTGATATGGCGCTGTGGGATATCTGTGGCAAGTTGCACGGCGTTCCGGTGTATCGGCTGTTGGGCGGTCCGTGTCGGGACAAGATATGGATGTATCCAAGTCCAAAGGCGATTAAGACGGGACCGGGTGGTGCCCAGTATTTCGCGGGTACGCCTGCCGAGATTGAGGCAATCGTTCAGAAGATTAAAGATGCGAGGGAGAAGGTGGGGCACGACGGTGCCGTGATGTTCGATGCACATAGCTGTTTGCCACCGCCTCTGGTCAGACAGTTTGCGGGCTATTTGAAGTCCGATGATTTGCTGTTTTTGGAAGAGGCGTGGGTGCCGGGGAATATAGAAAATATGAAGAAGGTCCGAGAGATGGTGCCGGTGCCCCTTGCGACGGGTGAGCGAGATCGCACGATTTGGGAGGTGCGGGAGATTTTGGAGGCGCAGGTGATTGACGTGCTTCAGCCGGATTGCGGTCACGGTGGGGGGATTACCCAGATGAAGAAGGTGGCTGCACTCGCCGAGGCGCATTTTGTTCCCATTGCACCGCATTGCACGATGTCCCATCTGGGTTTGACGGCGAGCCTGCATGTGGCGGCGTCGGTGCCGATGTTTTTGATCCACGAGGGTTACGAGGGCGTGCTTCCCGAAGATGTGGCGATTAAGACCTGGGAAATGGATGACGAAGGCTATGTGTCGTTGCCCGAAGGACCCGGGCTGGGGGTCGAGGTCAATGAAGCGCGCGCTATCGAAGTGGGTCAGAATCCAGCGCGTCCATTCGAGTGGCCGAATGCGAGGCTCCGGGATGGGGCGGTGTCGGATTATTGATAATTGGATGAATTTGTTCGAGCGGGTATGGAATGTTTGAAGCAGGGGGTCACAGTATGAAAGTAGGTGTGTACGCTTCGATGTTTGGGAAGGATGATCCTCCGCGTCTGGAGAGTGTGGAAAGCTATATCCAACTGGCGTATCAATTGAAGCTGGATGTGATAGATTTTCACAGCGGGCGGGGATTCCGGTCGAAGCAGCCAGCGTACTTGTTCGAGGTGAAGATGCGGTGTCTCCAGTACGGGCTGTCTATCGGGTACCTGGCTTCGGGTGGGCATTTTGTGGGGTCCGATGCAGATCTGGCTGAGAAACTGGCTCAGGCGAGAGCAGATGTGGATACGGCGGCGTTTATGGGTGCGCCCATGATCCGGTTGTTTTGCGGGCAGCCGCTAAAAGATGCCGAAGCGCAGAGGCGGGAGATCCGGTGTTTTCAGGATGCAGCCGATTATGCCGCAGAGAAGGGGATTGTTGTGGGGCTACAGAACCATCCTTCTACGGGGGAAGATGTGCTGCGGATTCTGGAACAGACAGATCGGGACAATTTTACGCTTATTATGGATACCGGACAGTGGGTCGGGTCGCCCGCGCGGAACCAGGGGGTGCCGGATCCAGAGGTGGATATCTATGCGTTTATGGAACAGACAGCGCCATATACGGCTCATGTCCGGGCTAAGTTTTACAAGATCGATACGGGGGAGGAGGCGTGGCTGGATTATCCGCGGATTATTCAGATTTTGAAGGGTGTGGACTTCAATGGCACGGTTTCGGTGGTCTTTGAAGGCAAGGATTTGAATGCGTGCGACGATACTGAGGTGATCCGTCTGGCGGTTGCACACCTGCGGACGGTGATTGCAGGTTGAATATGCTCTAATACTTTTCTCCATGCTTTTCTATCAGGTCTTCATTCCATTCAATGCCGAGGCCAGGCGCGTCGTCCATAATGACGTGTCCGTCTTTAAATTCTAAATCGCCTACCATATCTGTGCTGAAGTTTCTCAGGTAATTTTCCACGACCAGTCCATTATCTACTGCGGCGACTAAGACGCACCCCAGGGCTCCCTGTCCATGCGGGGCCATTTGCAGGTGATGGGCGCTGGCTATGGCCGCAATTTTCATCCATTCGGTGATGCCGCCGCAGTTGTTTGGGTCGGCCTGGACGATGCGTACTCCGCCGCGTTCGATCAGGTCGCGAAATCCCCAGCGCGTGGCTTCGTTTTCTCCACTGGCGACGGGATAGTCCAGTGCCTCGGCGACGAGTGCCGAGCCTTCGAGATCATCCGGGCGCACGGGTTCTTCATACCAGTAGGGATCGTAGGCTTCGATCATGCGTCCGAATCGAATTGCGGTATGCGCGTCCCAGGCATTGTTCGCGTCGATCATCAGCGCGATGTCGTCACCAATGGCTTTGCGAACGGCGTGTACCCTTTCTGCGTCTTCTTTCAGTGTGATGCCCGGCCATCCGACTTTCATTTTGACCGCTTGAAATCCCTGACTCACATAGGTTGTCATTTCTTCACAGAGTTCTGGTATTCCCTTGTCTTCTTCGTAATACCCACCTGCGGCATAAGCCCATAGCTTGTTTTGTACGCCGCCGAGCAATTTCCACACGGGTTGGTTGAGTGCTTTGCCCTTTAAGTCCCAGAGGGCGTTGTCGGCTGCGCTGATCGCGTTGATGTATTCGCCTTTGGCTATGGGTTTGCGCGTGCCGCCCATGAATAGTTTTTCCCATAAGTACGCGATTCGCATGGGGTCTTCGCCGATCAATTTTTCTTTTAAGGTGTTCAGTTTTGTTCGCACAGATCCCGAACACATGGTCATGCCTGCCAGGCCCTCATTTGTATAGATTTCCAATCTGGCGCGGGACTTGGAGCGCGTGGTGACAATCGAGTTCCAGAATGGTTTTTCCAGGCGTTGTTTTACGACTGTCATTTTGATATCTGTGATTTTCATTGTGGTCTCCTGTATTTAAAAAATTCTAAAGAGCTTTGTCGCAGCAATATAAAGTGCATCCCAAACGCGACAATGGAAATCTCACCTGTTCTGGTATTGCTTGTGCTGTTCTGGGCGACGGGTTATCATATTTCACAATGGATTTTTTGAGGACAAACTTCCAAGGAGGTGAGGGGTATGAAAAAGAGATCTATTACAGCAACCCCATCCGAAATTATTGTCGAGCAGCTCGCCGCATTGGGCGTGCAGTATGTGTTTAACAATTCTGGCTCTCGGGAGGCTCTTTTTTTTGACGCGCTCCACATAAATCCCAATGTTCACGGTATTCTGTCACTTCATGAGGGGAGTGTGGCCGCGATGGCGGGGGGATATACGCAGGGGAATCTCGACCCGGCTGTGATGGTTGTCCATCTGGGTGCCGGGTTGGCGCAGTGTTTGGGGCAGTTGATCAATGTCTGGAGCGGAAGTCTGCCCGTTGTGGTGCTTACGTTTGCGGGAGATACGGGGAGTTATGGAGACCGGGTGGGGCTGGATTTGACGCACAATGTGGGGCCAACTTCGATTGCGAGGCCCTTTACCAAGGCGAGTTGGACGGTGATTGAATCGGATGGATTGCCACAGGCGATTGAGCGCGCGCTGCGCGTTGCCAAAACACCGCCGGTCGGGCCAGTTCACCTCGCTGTTTACGATCGGTTGCTCGGAAATGATATGGTGAGTACAGAGATTATTGAGGGAAATATTCAGTCCGTACGTGCAGGCTATCCGGCAGATGAGGATGTCGAAGCCGTTATTCGCGCGCTGTCCGATGCCCGGCGTCCGCTGTTTTATGTAGGGGACGGTATTTGGAAGAGTGGGGCAGAGGCGCGGGTTATGGCGTTGGCAGAGCAGTATGGATGCCCGATTGCGGGTACATGGACGGAGATGCGCAGGACTCCGCAAAGCCACAGGCTCCACTGCGGGCGGATCGCAGAAGCTATTGCCGAGGTGTCACCCGATCTGATTGTGTGCATTGGCGTGCGCCACAATGGTCGCGGGAAACCCCAGGATTTTAATGTGTTGTCGGGTGCGCAACGCCTGATTGGAATTGGGCCAGATGTCGAGAATTTTACGAATCTTCCGGGATTGGATCTCGCGATTTTGGCAGATGAGTTCAGGACGCTTGAATGTATTGAGCGTGCTTCGTCTCAGGTGTCTTTTGCAGAGCGTCTCGCCCGTGCCGAGATGCACGCTGCTTCACTCCACGCAAAGCGAAAAGCGGCGGCAAAGCGCGTGGCGCAGGAGGCGGGGCAAGTGAGACCCTATGTGCTGGTGGATGCAATCGATCGGGGGCTGGAGAGGTTGGGTGGTGGTTTGATGATGGTCGAGCAATACGCCATGCCAATAGATAGTCGAGGAGATGCTTATGGCGCGGGGCGCAATGTCTATGTCCGGGCGGCTGGAGGATCGGAGGGTTATGGGATTGGTGGTACGATTGGGTTGAAACTGGCGGTGCCGCACAAGCCCGTGGTTGGGCTGGTGGGCGATGGGTCGATGTATTATGCCGATTCCGGGCTTTGGACGGCTGCCCACCACCAGATCCCGGTGCTTTTTGTGATTCCAAATAATCGGTCTTATGGTATTGTGGCGACTAATTTTGAGCGGGCGGGTGGTGTGATGAAGGAGACGGGGGAGTACCCGGGGGTGGTTCTGGATGGGATTGATCCGGTGAAAATAGCAGAAGGGTTTGGTGTGGAGGGGATGCAGGTCGATGAAGAGTCGGATCTGGATGGTGCTATTGCGCGGGGATTGGATGTGGTGGAGGGCGAGGAACGCCCCTTTTTGCTGGATGTGAAATTGCCTCTTGGGCTGCCCGAGGGCGGACGGGCGGCAACGCCTTTCCATCTGACGGAGATTCGGAGCAAGGCGAGTGCGGCGTAAGAGGTAATGGGGTAAAATTGAAAGTTTAAGTTGCATATTGTCACATCTTCGGTTATTTTGGGTGCTATGATTAAGCGCGAGATTACACCCTGTCTGGTCGAACTTTTCAGAAAATATCCATTTGTCACTGTGACTGGACCGCGTCAGTCCGGCAAGACGACCCTTTGCCGCGCGGCGTTTCCCCATCTGAAGTACGTCAATCTGGAAGCTCCCGATCAGCGGGAATTTGCCGAGTCCGATCCCAGAGGCTTTCTCTCTCATATCGGCGAGGGCGTTATTTTGGACGAGATTCAGCGCGTGCCAGAGCTTTTGTCCTACCTGCAGGTCCACGCCGACGAAGCGCGACGGAACGGTCTTTTCGTGCTTACGGGCAGCGAGCAATTCAGGCTCTCCGATGCCATTAATCAGTCGCTGGCAGGACGCACGGCGCTGCTACGCCTGTTGCCTTTCTCGCTTGCAGAACGCCGAGGAACCGGCGCGAGCGAAAGCATAGATGATATCTTGTACTCTGGTTTTTATCCCCGCATTCACGATCAGAAACTCGAACCGCGTCAAGCTCTTGGCGACTATTTCGAGACTTATGTCGAGCGCGATGTGCGCCAGATTGGGGAGATTCGCAATCTTTCCAGTTTTCATCGCTTCGTTCGCTTGTGTGCCGGGCGCGTGGGGCAACTGGCCAATCTCTCTGCTCTGGGTGCAGACGCTGGCGTTTCTCACACTACGGCGCGACACTGGCTGACGGTCCTGGAAGCGAGCTATGTGGTTTTTCAACTTCCGCCGTTTTACGCCAATATTCGCAAGCGTCTGGTCAAGTCTCCCAAGCTCTATTTTTACGATGTCGGATTGGCGAGCTATCTCATGGGCATTGAGCATGCCGGGCAGATTGCCACACATCCGCTCCGAGGTGCATTGTTCGAGAATGCAGTCGTGTTAGAGGCTCTCAAGCACCGTTTCAATCGAGGCTACCGGTCCAATTTGTCTTTTTTTCGAGACGCCCGGGGGTTGGAATGTGACCTTTTGTATGAGAATGGCAATGGTATCTGTGCTATTGAGATCAAGTCCGGTGCTACGATTGCCTCCGACTATTTCAATGCACTCAACCGGATTGCAAAGGTACTGCCGCAAATTTCCGGCAAAGCGGTCGTCTATGGTGGCGCGGATCGGCAATCTCGACGAGATGGCGAGGTGGTGCCGCTGGCCGGTTTGGGCGAAGTACTTGAGCAGTTTGACCGCTAATCATTTTTTTTACCTCTTTTAGGAGATAGTTTTATGGCACTTAAAGTTGGCGTTGTTGGTATGGGTGGTGTTGGCAATCGGCATGCGGGCTGTCATGCAGAAGACGACCTTGCAGATCTCGTTGCGGTGTGCGATGTTGTCAAAGAGTCTGCGGATAAAGCTGCGGAAAGACACGGAGTTAGAGCTTATTATAGTCTCAGAGATATGTTGGGGAACGAAGATCTGGATATTGTCGATGTCACGACTGGGGGAAATGAGAATGGCAGTTGGCACTATGAACCCACGATGGAGGCTCTCGCCGCTGGCAAACACGTTTTGTGTGAAAAACCCCTGTCCAACGATATTGATGAGGCCCGAGATATGGTCGCTTATGCCGCAGAACAAAATCTGTACCTCGGTTGCAATCTCAATCATTATTTTTCTCAACCGGCGGACAAGGCGCGGGAATATATCGCAGAAGGCAAAGTGGGCGAACAAATTTATTGTATTCACAAGATGGGTTTTGCAGGCGGTGAAGCGACTTATAGACCAGGCAAAGGGCCTAAGTCGTGGGGGCATCCCTATTTTCACGTCAAGGCTTTTCTCACGCATCCTTTTAGTGTGATGCGCGATTTTTGCGGCAATATCACCCATGTGCAGGCATTTTTTGACCGCCCCAGTTTTCGCAAGCAAGCGGGCGATCTCATGATTTCTCTCAATAGCATTCACGTGCGTTTTGAAAACGGTGCGATGGGGTATTTGCTGAGCCAGCGCGGCGATGTCACGTTTGGTCTGGGCGGCTGGTGGAGCGTTGAGGTAGCGGGTACACGCGGGACTTTTTGTATTGAAAATTGCGTTGAAAAAATCACTTTCTGGCCCGCGCCCGGCACAGCGCCTATGCCAGAGAATATGTCGCACGGTGCCGCGCCCGATCCCATTGTCGATGATACGGGGATTACTGACTTTGGCTCCACCTTTCCCAATCGCATCCACGCTTTTCTCGAGGATGTAACCAATGGTGTGCCCAGGGAAGAACTCCGCGCTTCGGGTCACGATGCGCTCGCGGCTCTCGAATACACGTGGGCGGCGATTGAGTCCTATGAAAATGGCGGTGTGCTCGTCACCCCCAATCCCCTGCCTTTGCTCAAACGAGATCCGATGACTTAAAAAGCGAGAGATAATAAAAAACGGGACCCATTCAGGTGTCCCGTTTTTTTATATATTCTTTGTCAGCGGTATAAAATTGCACACGCGCAGCACAACGTCAGTATAGCAGGTCAATGCTTCCTGTGCAATATCGGTGATGTAATTGGAACCATTTCAATGGCAGATGGTGTATAGGCCGATAGCGGGAGGATTTCTTTGATGGGTGAGCGTTGAAGGATATCTATAACCATATCTCTCAGTGTATCGGATAGGTCGCTCAGGCCCGTTAAGGGGAAACTTCGAGGCCCTATATTCGTTTGTTGCGTCAAAATCGAATAGTCAAAAAATGTCAATCCAACAGCTTTGCGTTTGGTCTTATCAATCCGAAGTAGAATATGATCGTTTAGCTCGATGCCCGTTGCTTTAACATTGGGTTCAAATGACACATAGAGCGTATCACTTTCTCTGTCGTAGTTGAAATTGGGTTCATTCATATTCACACAATGAAGAAAAATAGTTGAAAAGTCAAGCATGTTGCGTTCATTTCAAGCTGTTTAACTTGAACATATCGTTCATTATATCTACAATTTCCAGGTTGTATTTCACTCTTGCAAATTCTATGCCAGTCCCTTTTGTGGATTAAGAAACAGTTGTAAAATTGGTGCAAGGGACGTATGTTATCGCAGTCAAAGAACCTCAAATCTCACTCAAGAGAGGAAATACCTATGAATCTGAAAGAAGAAATCAAGGACGACATCGCGATTATTACCCTTACAGGTGAACTGATGGACGGTCCTGATGTTATGCCGTTTCACGACCACATCAAGCAACTCGTTGCAAGTGGCACCAATCGCGTGATTGTCGATTTTTCTGCCGTCAGGTGGTTTGGGAGTGCAATGCTCGGGGTTCTCACCGCATCTCTGGCGACTGTCAAGGCGGCAGGTGGTGATTTGCGCCTGGTGGGTATTACCAGAAGAATCGAGAGTATTCTCATGGTTACGTCTCTGGCTTCGGCCTTCCAAACGTTCAGAACGGTGAACCGCGCTATGGTCAGTTTCAGGCATGAATAAACGACCATACGCAATTGACGATGTCACATTCTGAACTCACCCGCAGTATTCGATTGTATCCGATTTATGCCCCCCTCGCGCAGGCGTATTTCTGGTTGCCCGTCTTTTTTCTCTATTTCAACCAGCACATGCCTATTGAGCAGGTGCTGCGTCTTGAAGCCATTTATTATGTCGCCGTTGTTATTCTGGAAGTGCCCTCCGGGTATTTGTCCGATACCCTGGGTCGTCGTCTGACCCTTCTGATTTCTGCTGTTTCAGCGATCTTTGCGTATGCTCTGTTTTTTTTAGGTGGTTCTTTTGGTGTTTTTGCGCTGGCGCAAATTGGGTTGGCTGCAAGCATGGCCTTTCGGTCTGGCACGGATACGTCGTTTCACTACGATTTGCTCAAATGTTTGGGGCGCGAAGACGCCTACCCACAGCGCGAAGCGCGAATTACGCGGAATGTTTTTATTGCTTCGGCAGGTGCCGCGCTCCTTGGAGGGGGTGTGTCTGTCTATGCTTTGCGCGCTGCTTATGGTTTGTCTTTGTTGGCGGCGTGCGTGGCTTTTGTGACGGTCTTGTTATTTGCCGAACCTGACCGGGAGTCCAGTTCTGCTTCTGGAGGACAGACTTCGGGATTTTTTTTTCAGATTCGCGCCTGTCTCGCTTATCTCGGCCAACCCGTGCTCGGGTGGTTGATGTTGTTTTCCGTTTTTATGACGGTTATCAACCATATTCCCTATGAATTTTATCAACCGTATATTCAATTGCTCGGGGGCGAGGCTCCTACTCCTTTGCTTACGAGTTTGCACACGGCGCTGACGATGGGTATTGCCGCGTGGTTTGCAAGACAGAGTATTCGCCTGCGCGATCATTTCGGTACGCGGTCGGCACTTATGCTCAGTGCAGGGGTGCAGGTTGTTCTCATTTCAATGATGGGTTTCTTTTTTCACCCTGTTGTTGCGCTGCTGTTGGCTTTTCGCTCTGTCCCTCGCGCACTTATGATTGCGCCTCTCAATGCGGCGACTGTGCCGCGTTTGCAACAACACCATCGCGCGACGTATCTTTCGATTCAGAGTCTGATTGGGCGTTTGTCATTTTCGCTTTGTCTTGCTCTTCTTGCTGGTGTTTCAGAAGGTCCAGATGTTGGGCTGTCGCATACGCTTTTGCACTGCGCGGTCTTTGCCATTGTGGGGTGGGTTGTCCTCGCCGTTATCGCTGTTGTGATTCCCAGGTCGCAGTGGCGGTTGACTCCTGAATAGGATTTAATGATGAACTCATTTCTTAGAAAACCGAATTTGTTATTTATTTTTACCGATCAACAGCGCGCGGATACGATGCGGTGTTATGGCAATGATTACATTGATACGCCGCATCTCAATGCGCTTGCGGATAAGAGTTTTGTCTTTGAGAATGCCTATGTCAGCCAGCCCGTGTGCAGTCCTTCGCGCGCTACGATGTTGTGCGGTCTCTACCCGCATACCGCACGCGTACCGGCGTGCAATGTGCCACTGCCCCGAGATGTGCAAACCATTGCCGAGATGGTGTCGTCCGATTATCGCTGTTGTTATAATGGCAAGTGGCATCTCGGCGATGAAATTTTTTCGCAGCACGGTTTTTCCGAGTGGGTTGGTACCGAGGATTCGTATCGCCGCTTTTTTTCGAGTTCTGAACGCCACGCATACCGCAGTGACTACCATCACTTTCTCGTGGAAAATGGTTTTGAACCCAATTCCGTATCCGAAGGTCAGGGCGTTTTTTCCCGGCATGTTGAAGCGAGTATGGATGAACCGTTTACCAAAGCGTCTTTTCAGGGCGACCGCGCTGCCCAATTTATACGCGCATGTGGCGATGATCCCTTTGTGCTCGCGGTTTCTTATCTGGAACCGCATCCACCGCATACCGGACCATTAAACGATTATTACGATCCGTCACAACTTCCCGTTGGTCCCGCGTTTCGCCAGAAGCCACCGGCTAATGCGTCTCTTCTCAATCGCGTTTTGTCCGCTTATTATATGGAGTCCGAAGAATACGGTTACGATCTTCGCACAGATGAAGGCTGGCGGGCTGTTCGCGCGCGCTATTATGGCAATGTCACGTTGATTGATCGCTCTGTAGGAAAGATTCTCGCTGCGCTTGAGGAGAGTGGGCAGGCGGATAATACGATTATTGTGTTTACCAGTGATCACGGCGAGATGGTGGGCGATCACGGTATTTTGGGCAAGACTGTTCTGTACGAGGAGTCCGTCAAGGTTCCGCTTCTGATCCATGTGCCATGGCTGTCCAGACGGCAGCGTGTGATTGGGGGGAATATTTCACATATCGATCTCGTGCCTACGCTTCTGGATTTGATGGGTGAATCCATTCCCGATCACCTGCAAGGCGAGAGCCGCGTGTCCGTGCTGAATGGGGGGACGACACTATCGGAGAATGATGTTTTTATTCAGTGGAATCGCAATGACGGACATCCACGTCCAGGTGAGGCCGAGGTCAATCCCGCTATGAGTACGCCCTGGCGATCTGTTATTTCCGCCGACCGCTGGAAGCTCAATCTCAGCGCGCACGATCAGTGTGAACTCTACGATCTGAACGCTGATCCATGTGAAACCGTCAATTATTTCGATGATCCCAAATGCCGGGACCGTATTCGAGACCTGGCTGACCGCATTCGACAGTGGCAGATGCAGACCGATGATAGGGTTCCATTGCCTGAGATTTAGATGGATATTTTTATAGATCGCCGGGATAAGAAAATACCCAATTCGAAAAGAGGTTAGTTATGCCAAAAGTCCTTCTCGCGTCTAATAAGCGCATTCGCGATAGCTATTTTCCGCCGGAGGAACTCGCCCGCCTTGAGACCTTCGCCACATGGGATTGGTTTGAGTGCGAGGGTGGCAATATTTATGAAGCCCCTCGCGATCCCGGAACTATTGCGGGTTTAGTTGATAGCATTGGAGATGTGGATGCTGTTGTCGTGTGCCACGGGTGTCCCACGATTGATGCTGAGGTGATGGATAATGCGCCGAATTTGAAGTTGGTTGGGGAACTTGAGGGCGACCGCTTTGCCGCGCGCATTGATCTCGATGCCGCCTGGGAACGCGGTATCCGCACGGTTGATACGACTCAGGGGTCGTCTTATCCGGTTGCCGAATGGGCGCTCGCACTTATTCTTATTGCGCTGCGCAATGCGGGGGCGGCTTTTCGTCGCATTATCGCTGGCGATACCATTGGTGCTAAAAACCGCGATATGCGCGGTATGTTATTCGGCAAGCGCGTCGGTCTTATTGGGTGTGGGCATATGGGCCGCCGTCTGATTTCTTTTTTGCGTCCTTTTAATACGGATATTTGGGTTCATGATCCGTATTTGTCTCGCGATATTGCCGAGATTGTCGGTTTTACGCAGACTTCAATGGATAAGATTTTTGCGGAATGCGATGTTATTGTCTGCGTTGCCCCGCTTACACCGCGCACCAGAGGTATGATTGGGAAACGCGAACTCGATCTCATCCGATCCGGGTCGGCCTTTGTCAATGTTTCGCGCGGTGCGATTGTCGATTCCAATGCTCTGATTGAGCGTCTCAAGAGAGGCGATATTACCGCGGGCCTCGAGGTTTTTGATCCGGAACCTATTCCCCCCGATAGTGAGATTATTCACCTTCCCAATGTCTTTTTAAGCCCGCATTTTTCAGGCTATACGGGCGATGATTATCCCCCTTTCTTCAGGCTTATGGTCGATGAACTCGGCCGCTTTTTTCAGGGGCACGAGACGTGGTTTGACCTTACGCCACAATCGCAGGCGAATCGCAGAGGCGACTGATTCCTTTTCAAGTTCGGCATTTTGGGTATATTTAAATCAACTATATCGGGAGATATTATGTTTCGCCTCTTTCTCATAGCTGTCTGCGGTATTTTGATGGCTTGCCAGAATCCGCCAGAACAGAAAGCCGAACCCCCTCAGCGCCCGCAGTTTGCCGCGGCAGATATTGAAAGGGGGAAGGCTCTTTACACAAAATACGGGTGCGCGGTTTGCCATGGTCGCAATGGCCACGGCAATGGACAGATCGCGCGGACTCTCAATCCAAGGCCCCGCGATTTTCACGATCCCAGGGTTTATAAATACGGGCGTTCGGTTGAGGCTGTTTCGCGTACGATACTCAAGGGCGCACTCAATGAACGGGGCATGGGTATGCCCGGCTATCCCCAGATCCCGGAAGAAGAACGCAAAATTATTTCCATTTTTATTGTTTCGCTACAGAAATGAGATTGTGTCTTTTTTTTATATTTTCCCTGATTCTGCTTGGGATGGGATGTAGTGATCGGGATATTTCTTCTGTTACTGTCAAAAACGCATGGGTGCGGCAGAATATTCCGCCACAAACGATGACGGCGGCTTATTTGGCTATCCACAATGAGGGGATGGCGACTGCGCTCATTTCTGCTTCTACACCTGCGGCTGAGGTCGCCGAGATTCACGTTATGACGACTGATGGCAATATTATGCGTATGAAAAAAATTGACCGTTTGCCGATTCCAGAAGATGGTTCAGCGACTTTGCAACCCAGGGGTAACCATCTCATGCTCATTGGTCTCAGACGCGATTTGGCTCCGGGCGATTCTATCGCGCTTACGCTCACTTTTGCAAATGGTTATACACAGACGCTTCGGGCACCTGTTGTTTCGTTTCGGGATGAAGGGCGCAGATGAATACGATCCGCAGATGGACGCAGATGAGCGCAGATAAATGGCGAGAGATAAGGGGGAACGGGAGAGGCTTGCACTTTGTACTTTGCACTTTGCTGTTGCTATTTATGGCCTGTAAACCGCTTGAGCGCGTGCCGCAGTCCGATCCCGATCTCGCCCTTTCTGCCGATCCCTATCCTTTTGGTGGTGATTTGACGCTTGTTGACCACGATGGCAATTCTTTTCGCTTATCCGATCAACAGCGTCCGGCTCTTCTCTTTTTTGGTTATGCGAGTTGTCCCGATGCGTGTCCTCAAACTATGGCGCGTCTTGCCAGTGCTTATACGATTTTAGGCGAGGATGCACGCGATCTCAGGACGCTTTTTGTCAGTGTTGATCCCAAGCGCGATTCGCCCGAGATGCTCAAGTCTTATTTGTCGCATTTTGATGTGCCAGCTATTGGTCTTACAGGGGCGCAGGATAGTATTGACGCAGTGGTCAAACGCTATGCCGCTCACTATGAGATTGGCGAGCGCAATTCCGCAGCGGGATATCTTATCGACCATTCCCTCTATACGTATCTTATTGACCAAAACGGCGATTTGCGTTTCTTTTTTCGCCCGTCCCATACCGCCGAAGATATCGCAACTGTGGTTCGTCAATTGTCCAGGTAGATTTTGTGGGGATAAAGCATGATGCGAGACAGTCTCGTTTTCGATGTGCCCTACACTGAGGGAATCAAATACGCGGGGTCGAAGTTGAAACTCCTTCCGCATATTCTGCGATTGGTGAAGAGGGTTGATGCTAAGACGGTTTTGGATGGGTTTTCGGGTACGACGAGGGTGTCGCAGGCGCTCGCGAGGCTGGGTTATACGGTTGTTTGCAATGATGTTGCGGTGTGGTCGAAGGTTTTTGGGACGTGCTATTTGCTGAATACAAAGAGGCGAGAGGATTACCAACCGCTTATTGATCATCTCAATGCGCTTTCGCCTGTGGATGGGTGGTTCACGGAGCACTATGGGGGCTATGCCAATGACGGATGTGCGATACAGAGAGATGGGCGCAAGAAGCCGTGGCAAATACACAATACCCGCAAATTAGATGCGATTCGAGGGGAGATTGACGCGCTGAAGCTCGATCCGGTCGATGAGGCTGTGGCGCTTACGAGTCTGATTTTGGCGCTGGATCGCGTGGATAGCAGTTTGGGGCATTTTGTTTCTTATCTGAAGGATTGGTCGCCGCGTTCTTATAAGGAGCTTGTGCTGAAGGTGCCGAATATTTTTTTATCGTCAGGAGAACATCGGGTATTCCAGAGGGATATTTTTGATCTCGTTCCCGATATATCCGTTGATCTGGCGTATTTCGATCCGCCTTATGGATCGAATAACGAGAAGATGCCGCCGTCGCGGGTGCGGTACGCGTCGTATTACCATGTGTGGACGAGTGTGATTTGTGCAGATAAACCGGCTCTTTTCGGGAGGGTCAATCGCCGCAAGGATACGTCGGATTCTGTGGCGGCGTCTGTTTTTGAGGAGTTTCGGCGGAATGATGAGGGGCGCTTTATGGCTGTTGAGGCGATTGAGAATCTGATCGCGGCGACGCGCGCGCGGTGGATTATTCTGTCGTACAGTTCTGGGGGGCGGGCGACTGCCAGGGCGTTGAACGATGTGATGCGGCGCAATGGCGAGATAGTAGATGTGGTTGCGCTCAATTACAAGAAGAATGTGATGGCGGGGATGAAGTGGACGAATGAATGGTTGAGAGATGCAGAGCAACCAAATCAGGAGTTTTTGTTTTTGCTAAAGAAGAAGACGGTCTGACAAATACTATGTCTCCAATTCTCTTTGAATACGGTCCGATTCGCATTGGCGTTTATGGCGTGATGCTCGCGGTTGGTTTGCTTTGTGCGTCGTGGGTGCTCAAATGCGAGTTTCGTCGTCGTGGTCTTGATCCCACGCTGTCAGATCGCATTGCGTTTGCCGCTGTGATTGGCGGTATTGTGGGGAGTAAAATTTTTCACGTTTTTGAGTATCCCCACGCTTTTGTGGCGGATCCTTTTGGTACGATTTTTTCCTCTGTGGGTTGGGCCTGGTATGGTGGATTTTTAGGCGGGGCTGTGGCTGTGCTTTTCTGGCTTCGTCGGTATAGCGCGCTCGATTGGCCCGCTCTGGATGCGATTGCGCCAGCTCTTGTGGTGGGGTACTTTTTTGGGCGGGGGGGATGCGAGCTTTCGGGCGATGGATGCTATGGTATTCCCACAGATTTGCCCTGGGGCAGGGCTTATCCCAATGGTCTTGTGCCCACGCTCGATTTTGTTCATCCGACGCCGATTTACGAGATGATTCAGATGGTTTGTATTTTCGGGATTCTGTTGGCTCTGCGCGATCGTCTCAGGCCCGGTATGGTTTTTGGCCTTTATCTCGTGTTGATGGCTGTTGCCCGATTTTTTGTCGAGTTTGTGCGTCTCACGCCCGAGGTTTTTATGGGGCTTACGGTGCATCAGTGGGTCAGTATTGGTCTCGTGATTACGGGAATTTATCTCTTCAATCTGCGCCGAATAAGACCTCAGAGTTGACAAAATTATGACCTTGATTTATGTTTGGGACTCACAAATGAATATTCGATTTTACAATACGCTGACGAATCGCGAAGAAGTTTTTGAACCGCTCGATCCTCCAAATGTGGCGATGTATTCCTGTGGCCCTACGGTGTACGATTTTGCCCATATCGGCAATTTCAAGTCTTTTTTGTTTGCCGATGTGCTCCGGCGATTTCTCGATTTGGCCGGTTATAATGTTACCCATGTGATGAATATTACCGATGTGGGACATATGACGGATGACGATGTAGCCGATGCGACTGGTGAGGACAAAATTGCGGTGGCTGCGCGCAAGCTCAAAGAGGAAAAGAAGTCGGGTAAGTTGCCCGATGATGCGATTTCTAATCCCGATGATCCGTTTGAGGTGGCGCAATATTTTACGGATGCATTTGTCGAAGATGCGCGCTTGCTTGAGATTAAAGTGGCGCACGACTATCCGCGCAATATGCCGCGTCCCACGGAACATATCGATGCCATACAGGTGATGATTCAGAAGTTGTTGGATAAGGGGCACGCTTATATTGCCGATGATGGTGTGGTTTATTTTAGTGTTGACTCTTTTCCCGAATACGGTCGTCTGTCGGGCAATGATCTCGATCAACTCATTGAGGGTTCTGGTGGCCGCGTGCTTGAGGAACACCAGGCGATCAAGCGCAATCCCGCTGATTTCTTTTTGTGGAAGCCCGATCCGTCGCATATTATGAAATGGCCTTCTCCGTGGGGCGAGGGGTATCCGGGTTGGCATATCGAATGCTCGGCCATGGCGATGAAGATGCTACGGCGAGAGATTATCGATATTCACACGGGGGGCGAGGATAATATTTTTCCGCATCACGAATGCGAGATTGCTCAGTCGTGTTGTGCGACGGGGCATTCGCATTTTGCCAGGTACTGGATTCACCCGCGCTATTTAATGGTGGAAGGCGAGAAGATGTCCAAGAGCAAGGGCAATTTTTTTACGGTGCGCGATGTGCTTGAGGGCAAAGTGACCGGGCGTCCCGTTCATCCTTCGGTGTTGCGTTACGAACTCATTAAGACGCATTATCGCACGCAGACCAATTTTACGAAAAAAGGTGTTCAGGATTCGGCCAATGCCGTGCGAAGATTTCACGAGTTTGGGCAGGGCCTCGCCCAGGCGGCGAATGGCAGTGCGACGGAGGTTGGCAACGATCATCCCGTTGTTGCCGATTTTCTCAGTGCGCTGTCCAGCGATCTCAATATCAGTGCAGCACTTGCTGTGGTGCATAACTGGATGGGGCAAGAGGTAGATGACCCGTCCGAAGCGCTGGATGTGTTTGATAAGATCAATAGTGTGTTGGGGATTGCCGATCTTTCGGGATTGGTCAAGGCTGAACCATCGGATGAGACAGATACCAGCGAGGCGATTTGCAAACAGATTGATGAGGCCCGCGCGTCTAAAGATTACGATACTGCCGATCGCCTGCGGCAGGAACTTATCGATGCGGGCTATGAGGTTCGCACTGCGCCGGAAGGGACGATAGCTGTGAAGCAGTTGGCGTAGAATAAGACGAAAGAAGGTTTTTATGGATTTTCCCATTACCCGCATGCGCCGTTTGCGTCAGAGTGAGACGACGCGCCGAATGGTGCGCGAAAATTATGTGCGCGTTGACGATTTGATTATGCCCCTGTTTGTGTGCCCGGGCAGAGGCGTTAAAAAAGAAATCGGGTCTATGCCGGGCAACCATCAGATGTCGATAGATGTCATGGTTGAGGCGTGTAGAGAAATTGCTGATTTGGGCATTCCCGCGGTGATTCTGTTTGGGATTCCCGATCACAAAGACGCGCGGGGCAGTGGGGCTTTGTGCGATGATGGCATTATTCAGCGCGCTATATCTGCGATTAAAGAAACTACGCCTGATCTCTATGTGATTACGGATGTGTGTTTATGCGAATATACGGACCACGGGCATTGCGGTGTTATTGTGGATAACGATGTGGATAATGATGAAACGGTTGATCTGCTCGTTAAAGAATCCCTTTCCCATGTTCGCGCGGGCGTAGATATGGTTGCGCCTTCTGATATGATGGATGGCCGGGTTGGGGCTATTCGCTCTGCTCTGGATGCCCAGGGGTTTGACCATATACCCATTATGGCTTATGCGGCCAAATATTGCTCGAGTTTTTACGGTCCATTCCGCGAAGCGGCAGAGTCCGCGCCGCAATTTGGCGATCGCCGGTCCTATCAGATGGATCCGGCAAATGGCGACGAGGCCCTGCGCGAAGTGGCTCTGGATATTGAGGAGGGTGCGGATATCGTTATAATCAAGCCCGCATTGTCCTATCTGGATATTATTTATCGGGTGAAAACAGAGTTTGGCGTGCCGGTTGCCGCGTACAATGTCAGCGGCGAGTTTGCGATGCTCAAAGCTGCTTGCGCAAATGGCTGGCTGGATGAAGATCGGGTGCGAGACGAGGTTCTGGTGAGTATTAAACGCGCGGGCGCAGATCTTATTCTGACCTATTTTGCGCGCGATGTTGCGCGGGTGTTGAAGTGAGATGTTTTATGGATGTCACGATTGACCGCATTATGCAAAATTTTGATGTTCTCTCAGATTGGGAAGATCGCTACCGGTATATTATTGAACTCGGTCGCCAGTTGCCGCCTTTTGATGAGAAATACAAAGTTGATGACAATCTCGTGCGGGGATGTGTGAGCCAGGTTTGGCTCGTAACCGATGTTCGAGATGGCGATCCTCCTGTGATCGAATTTTGCGCAGATAGCGATGCCCAGATTGTCAAGGGTCTGGTCGCTATTTTGTTGTCGCTGTATTCGGGCAAGACCGCTCGGGAAATTCTCACGGCTGATATTCGCAGTATTTTTCAAAAGCTCGATCTCGCCAGACACCTGAGTATCAACCGCGCCAATGGCTTTGCCTCTATGGTCAAGCGCATTCACGAACTCGCGCTTGCCACAGCGGCATAGATTGAGGAATAATAAAAAGGACCTATGAGAAGGCCCTTTTTATTTAAGAAAATTTATACTTTTTAGACCACCAGCGCGTTTTCCGCTTCTTTGCGGTGCGTCAATAACGGACCGCGCACGCCGCGCTCAATTTTGGCATAAGCATCGTGGTTGTGGATGCTTTCATAGTTGTTGCTCGATACGTAAAACCACGCGATGCGCTCTTCGTCCATCATGGATAGCAAATCTGTCGCCACATCGCGCACGATGTCTTCGACAAATTTGGGGTTGTTATACGCGCGCTCGGTTACGTATTTTTCATCTGTGCGTTTTAGAATGGGATAGAGTTGACACGACGCATGGTATTCGCCGATGTCGATCAAATCTTCAAACCAGATAAATTCATCCTCATAAGGCCGCACGTCCATGGTGATTTCGGAACGTTGATTGTGCGCGCCGTAGTCGCTGATTTCTTTGCTGCAGGGACAGAGGCTTGCCACGTTGGCTCGCACGCCGATTAGTTTGTCTTGCATGCCTTCATTTGTCAACATTGCCTTAAATTCACAGTTGTAGTCCAGCATGCCTTCAATGCCTGTGATAGGCGCTTTGCGCGTTAAAAAAATGGGAAATGCCATACTGAGAAACGCTTCTTCGGCTTCCAATAATTCGAGCATTTCTTCGAGGACAATGTGTACGCTGTCAGGCGTAAAGTGCTTGTGTTGCTCATTTAGCGCGATCATAAACCGCGACATGTGGGTGCCTTTTTGATGGTGGGGCAAGCTCACGGTCATCGATAGATTGGCCACTGTGTGAAATTCGCCGTTATCGCGTAGCGGCAAGGTCAAGGGATAGCGCACATTGGATACACCGACCTGGTCGATTTCAATGCCGCGTTTGTCATGTGAGTTTTGTATGTCGGGTAGTTCCATTCTGTTCTCCGTAGTTTAAAAAAGTTCCGCCTAATATACCTCAAAATACAAAATGGTCAATCCTATAAAAATTGTCGATAGAGTATTTTCCACCATCGCGTGTGTGTTTATCAAGGGCTATCAATATGTGCTGTCGCCTCTGATGCGCTTTTTTGCGATTGCGCCCAGTCCCTGCCGTTATCATCCGACATGCTCGCACTACGCGCTTGAGGCTTTTCGCCAGCATCCCTTCCCGTATGCGCTTTCTCTTGCGATACGACGTATTTTGCGCTGTCGTCCGTTTGCCAAAGGTGGGTACGATCCGGTTCCTCCGCCTTCCGATGAATGACCTTCTATCTCGCCAACATCCTGCCCAGAGATCGTCCGCCGATTAGATGCATGTGGATGTGATACACTTCCTGGCCTCCGTCGCGATTGCAGTTGATAATGAGGCGATATCCGTTTTCTGAAATGCCCTCTTCTGCTGCGATTTTTGCCGCTACAGTTATCATGCGCCCGAGAGCGGGTTCGTCTTCTTTTGTTACGTCATTGATTGTTGGGATCAATTTATTCGGAACAATTAATATGTGGGTGGGTGCCTGGGGATTGATGTCTCGAAATGCGGTTACCAGGTCGTCTTGATAGACGATGTCTGCGTTGATTTCGCGTCGGATAATTTTGCTAAAGATCGTTTCTTCGGCCATTGTTCTCTCCTTTTTTGTGTGTTTGCGAACGCAAAACTGTATGATAGGGAATAGGATCTGTTTTTGCCAACTGGATTTTGACTGGGAATAAAACAATACAAATTTCTTGATGTTATAAAGGTAACACTGTATATTTCAACTTCTTGCTCCGCTGCGTGTTGGCGGTTTAACGAATAAAGATACTGGAGGTATGCTATGGCTAAGCGACAGGGCAGCCGCGTTCTCATTAAAATGAAAAGTACAGAGAGTTCGCACCATTATCATACAGAAAAAAATCGACAGAATCATCCCGATCGTCTGGAATTGAAGAAGTTCGATCCCATACTGCGGAAGCATGTGCTTTATCGGGAAGATAGATAGCGATAAATATAAGAGGATTTTCCCATGGCCAGACGTTGTAGTATTACGGGTAGGGGACCGCTGAGTGGTAATCACGTGTCCCACTCCAAACGAAGAGTCAAGCGGGTGCAGAAACCCAATTTGAAGAGCAAGCGCATTTACGTTCCCGAACTGGGTCGTTTTGTGCGTATTAAACTTTCTGCCCGCGCACTGCGAACGGTGAATAAAAAAGGTCTTTTACCGTATCTCAAAGACCGCGGTCTTTCAGTGGAGGAAGTTGCGTTATAATGAAAAATTAAATCAATACTCTCGGATTCGGGTTGCAGTATAGGGAAAACGGTGAAATTCCGTTGCGGTCCCGCCGCTGTAACTGGGGATGTTTCTCGCATTATGCCACTGGTAAAAACCGGGAAGGCGCGAGAAGCACGAGACCCAGAAGCCAGAAGACCTGCCCGAATCTCAGACCTTATTATTTCCTCGTGGATTGGGAAAAAGGTGAGATAATGCGTGCGCTTTGTATGTGGTTTTGTCGCGTATTGATATGTCCCCGATTTCTACAAGGAAATCGGGGTTTTTTTGTGAATGGAGGTGTGTGTGAATCTAAAAATATGGATGATCTGTTGTATCGGGGCTTGGACCATACCTGCCCAGGCGCAATTGTCTTTGCAATATGCACAGGGTTTTAGCGTTGATTATTTCGATGCGTATAAGGTTGTAACGGTGTTCGCGCCCGGAAGTGGAACAGGGGAGAAGTTTCAGTATGTCCTGGTGCAGCGCGGGAATGAGTCTCCCGATGGGTATGAGGGGGTTCCGAGAATAGAGATTCCCGTGCGGACTGTGATTGCGACATCTACGACGCATTTGCCACATCTCGAAAAGCTCGGTGAAGTGCATAGTCTGGTTGGGATTGATAAGATCCAAAACGTCAATACAGAGGCTGTCAGACAGCGCTTTGCGGAGGGTAAGTTGACCGAAGTTGGTCGAGATAGGGCTATGGATTTGGAAAGGGTTCTGGTGCTTCAACCCGATCTCGTTATTGCAGATACGTACACGCAAGATAATGTGCTACTCGCACTTCAAGAGGCTGGTGTGCCCGTTGTGATTAACGCCGCTTATGGGGAATCTTCTTTGCTGGGGCGCGTGGAGTGGATCAAATTTGTGGGTGCTTTTTTTAATAAAGAAAAGCGGGCGTCGGCCCAGTTTGATAGCATTGTTGTGAGGTATGAGGCGCATAGAGCGTTGACCCAGATTTTGCCAGCGGATAAGCGTCCCACTGTTTTTGTGGGGTCTCTCTGGCGCGGCACCTGGTTTATGTCTGGAGGTAAAACCTATCCCGCGCAATTGCTGAGGGATGCGGGTGCAAATTATCTGTGGGCAGATGATGATTCACAACAGAGTTTGGCACTTGATTTTGAAACGGTTTACGAAAAGGCACACGATGCGGATTGCTGGATTACGATGAAAAATGGGTGGCGATCTCGAGACGATGTTGTCGCCGAGGACGCGCGTTACAGAAAATTCGCGGCGTTTGAGACGGGCAATGTTTTCAATGCCAATGCAAGGCTCAACGCACATGGGGGCAATGATTATTGGGAGACGGGGCTTATTGAGCCAGATGTTGTGTTGGCTGATATTATTAAAATTTTGCATCCCCACTTGTTGCCAAATCATCAATTCAAGTATTATCGAAAGCTCGATCCATAGCTTATGAAAACGATCCATTTTTTCATTTTTTTGATTTTCTGCGCGAATACGCCGATCTGGGGAGCGGAAATTACTGGTCGCGTTACCGATGCGGAGAGCCAGATTCCCATCGCAAGTGTGCGCGTTCGTATTCTCAATACGGATTTTGTGACGCAGACAGATGGGAGCGGGCGTTTTGTGTTTTTTGATTTGATGCCCGGTTCTTATACGCTTGCCATGACACATGTGGCTTATGCTATGGAGAAACGCACGGTTCACGTGGTCGATACGGCTGAGGTTTTTATTGCGCTGTCTCTCAGGACACTTTCCCTCGATGAGTTTTCGGTGATTGCCGATCCGATCGGGGCCAGTGATATTCACAGGAATCCGGCGTATGCAACGGTTATTACACGCGAAAGTTTTGAGGGTAGAGAGACTTCTTTGCCCGATGTATTGGCCGAGGCTACAGGTGTGCATGTCAAACGCCTCGGTGGGTTGGGTGCTTTTAGCACGCTTTCATTGCGGGGTTCATCCGCCGATCAGGTTGAGGTTTATCTCGATGGGATTTTGCTCAATGCGGCTTTTGGAGGGGGGGTAAATCTCAGCAATTTGCCTTTGGCTCATGTGGGGCAGATTGAGGTGTATCGCGGGGCAGGTGCCGGCGGTAATGGTCTGGGGGGGACGGTGCATGTGCGTACGCGACGGACGCAGAGGCGGTGGTTTCACGGGATTCGAGGATCGTGGGGTGCTTTTGATACGCGGTTGCTGAGCGGTGTGTTCGCGGGCGGGTTTGGGCAGTCGGAGTTTCTCGTTGTGGTCGATTATGCACATAGCGATAACGATTTTGGTTTTCTCGATGATAATGGTACGGAATACAATGCCGATGACGATGTTTGGAGCAGTCGGCAGAATAACGACCACCGGTCTTTCAATTTGTTGGGCAAGTGGCATCGCGCTTTTGGGGAGGATCGAATTCTATCTGTTCACGAGTCCGCGCACTGGAAATACCAGGGTGTGCCCGGTATTAGCAATAATCAGTCGCAGAATGCACATTTGAATGCTTTCCAAACGATGACGGAAGTCGCTTATGAGGATCGCGTTTTATTGAGTGGGATAAGTACGCGGCAATCGCTTTATGTGACGCATATCAAAGAGCGGTTCCGCGATCTGGATGGCGAAGTTGGGATTGGTCGCCAGGATAACGATTATCGCACGCGCACTTATGGGTGGCAGGGGCGTTTGCAAACGGTTTTGTTTTCGCGCTGTGATATCGCGGCTGCAATTGGTTTGCACCGGGAGGCTTATTTGCCGACGGCGCATCTTGGTGCTATCTCCAATTTGTTCGATAGTCAGCGGTGGGTTTTTGTCGCGCGCACGGGTCTCGATATTTCGCTGCCAGGCGAGATTGGGATCTGGTCTTTTGGCGCGGAACAACGGCGGATATACAGTTCATTTACTGGTGCGAATCCTTTTAATTTTTCACCGCTTGCGCCCGATTCGGCCAATACGCGCGATCTGACCAGTTTGCGTTCGGGTGTGCGGTTAGATTTGACATCTTTTATGATGTTTAAGGCCAATGCCGGACGGGTATTCCGGGTGCCTTCTTTTTACGAGCTTTTTGGGGATCGCGGCGGTGTGGTCGGCAATGTCAATCTCAGGCCCGAGTATGGGTTTACGTGGGATGCGGGTTTGCGTTATACAGATGGGACGACTACGTTGGAAGGCGCGTTTTTTGACCATCGCTATGAGGATTTGATTCAGTTTGTTCATACGTCACAGGCTACGTCGCGTCCGGTGAATATCGGCAAAGCGCGTGTGTATGGAGTTGAAATGACCGCGCAGAGACGCTTTGGTTCTCGGGTGAATTTGTCGGGTAATTACACGTATCAAAGAGCCAGAGATGTGTCCGATATTCCCCATTTGACGGGTAATATTTTGCCCAACCGCCCGCCCCACGCGCTATTTGTTCGCGCGACGATGCATCTGGGACGCTGTACTGCGTTTTACGACTATGCATTTGAAGATGGCAATTTTCTCGATCAGGCAAATCGACGCCCACTCTTATCGCGGCATGTTCACAATGCGGGTGTGAAAGTGGATACGGGGCTGCGGTTTCACATTGGATTGGAGGTTAAAAATTTAACCGGGGCACAAATAGCCGATACCTGGGGCTATCCGCTGCCGAGACGCGCGTTTTTTGTGAGTGTAAATGCAGATTAAGGAATGAAGGGTTCTTTTTCATAGGAGAGGAGAATGTAATGAGATGGTTATTAGTTGTTCTGTTTTTTGCAACAGATGTACTGGCAAATCAGGCGATTATCACGACGACGGATTATAGCAGTGGTAGTTTTTCGAGTTTGGATCTCAGTACAAATATGGCAACAAACGATCATTTGACGATTCATTCGGATGCGGTGGTGCGGACGTATCGGGATAAGGTGTATATTATCAATCGTCTGGGACAGGATAATGTGCTTGTTCTGGATCAGAGTGATCTGAAGACGCCGTTGACGCAGTATTCGACGGGCAATGGTTCAAATCCTCACGATATGACTTTTGTCAGTGAGGAGAAAGCGTATATTTCACGGTATGGGCAGACGCAATTGCTAATTGTAAATCCCGTTACAGGGGATTTATTGGGAGAGGTAGAATTATCGGTATTCGCAGATGCAGATGGTTTGCCCGAAGTATCTCAGCTCGCGTTGTACGGCAATCATTTGTTTGCGGCGTGTCAACGCCTGGATCGGGATAATGGGTGGGTGCCGACTGATTTTTCGGTGATTGCAGTTGTCGATGTGCTGACGGATCAAGTGGTGGATGTGGATGCAAATACAGCGGATGTGCAGGGGATTGTGATGGCAAACAAGAATCCCGCGGGCGCAGTGCAGCGAGGGAATAAGTGGTTTTTGAGCGTGGTCAATACGTTTGATGATTTGACGGATGGTGGCGTTGAGGTGATTGATCTGGAAAATTTGAGGAGCGACGGCGTGGTTCTTGGTGAAGGGACTTTTGGGGGCAATCTGAGCTCTCTGGCGATGGTGTCAGATGATGAGGGGTATGTCGTTGTTCTGGATGCGAGTTTTGCCAATATCGTCAAACGATTCAATTTTGCCACGGAGTCTGTATCGTCACCTCTGGATGGTTTGACCGGGGGGTTTGTTCCAAGCCTGGGGGTATTTGGAGGAAGATTATACGTTTTGGATCGAGGGAGTTTTGTGGATCCGACATCCGCGGGGGTGCGGGTTTATGACGTGAAGACGAATGCGCGTGTGGCTGGTCCGATCAATACGGGACTACCGCCTTCGACTATTGCGTTTGTGGGCAGTGTGGCTGATTTTAATGGCGATTGTGTGGTTGATTTTAGCGATTTTCTGGCTTTTGCTTCCGCGTTTGGGAAAACAGAGAGCGATGCTATGTTCGATTTGGATGGCAATGGTTCGATTGATTTTTCCGATTTTCTGATTTTTGTTTCGGAATTTGAAGGTGAATAAAAGAGAGGTTGCTATGAGTACCAAACAACGCAAGCGGCGTGTGAAAAAGGGTCTGGTGATGGTCAATACCGGAGATGGCAAGGGCAAGACTACGGCTGCTCTTGGGGTGATGACCCGCGCATGGGGACGTAAGTGGCGCGTGGGTGTGATTCAGTTTTTGAAGCACGAGAATGCCAATTTTGGAGAGATTCGTGCGGCCAAGCGCATGGAGATCGATTGGATTGGTACGGGCGATGGATGGACGTGGACGAGCAAGGATGTCGATGAGACACAGGCTCGGGCATTGCGCGGTTGGGAAGTGGCGCAGGAGCGGATTGTTAGCGGAGATTACGATCTGTTTATTCTGGATGAGTTTACGTATTTGATGGCTTTTGGCTGGTTGGATGCAACAGAGGTGGTGGATTGGCTGCGGGAGCACAAGCCGGAGATGTTGCATGTGATTATTACGGGACGGGATGCGCCAGATGCGCTGATTGATTTTGCCGATATGGTGACAGAGATGCGCGAGATTAAGCATCCGTTTAGCGATCAGGGTATTGTTGCCCAACCGGGGATTGATTTTTGAGATGGATGAGTTTATCGATCAGCATGAATATTGCGATTTGAAGCGCGATGGTCGTTTTCTGGTTGCGGAATTGCTGGCGCCGCATCAGGTTCTGAGTACGTCGGCATATCGCGGTGGTTTGTGCGAGCGTATCCGATATCTGGTGAATCACCAGAGTTGTGAAGGCAATGGGCACGATGCGCGGTTTGCGTTGATTGTGCAACTCGGTGAGGTGGGGTATCATCGCCATGTATGTGAAGAACTCGGTTTGCCGCCGGACGTGGTTGCATTGATGGGTACGGCTGCGAATATGAATTACGCGGCTCGCGTTGTGGAAACGCATGCCGAGTTGCGCGTGTGTGCGGTTGTTACCGCGGGTGTTGAAGGCAATGCGGGATGTGCCGGCGATGGGGCGAGTTGGCACGAAGAGGATGCGGGATGGCGCCATCTCTATGAGGGTACGATCAATGCGATGGTGTTTATCAATTGGCCGCTTACGCCAGGGGCTATGGCGCGGGCGGTGGTGACGATGACCGAGGGGAAGTCTGCCGCGCTCCGAGATCTCGCTATTTCGAGTCGGTATTCTCAGGATCTCGCAACGGGTACTGGTACGGATCAGTACTGTATTGCCGCGCCTCTGGATAAGACGCGAGTGCCCAAGACCAATGCGGGGCATCACGCAAAATTGGGCGAGTTGATCGGCAAATCTGTGCGCAGGGCTACGCTGGAGGCACTGCGATGGCAAAACGGTTTGGAGGCGTCGCATACGCGAAGTGTTTTTCATGCGTTGCAGCGGTTTGGATTTAGAGAGGACCGTTTTTTGCAGGCGATGGAGAAACGGCTCAAAGCGGATGATTTTGCGTTGTTGAAAAAAAATATCAAGTCTGTTGTTTACGAACCGCGCGTTTCGGCAGCGGCGTATGCATTTGCAGCGGTTTGGGACCGCGTGCAGTATGGGACGCTTTCACATGCTCTGGCCGATCCGGTGTTGCGACAGCAGGCAGCGGTATTGGCGACTTCGCTGGCGGCGAGGCCAGATGTCTGGTTGTCGTGTTACGAGCAGTTGCGCGTGGATAAAAACGCTTTGTTGGAGGTCGTTTACGATGCATTCGCGCTTGGATGGCGTTTGAAATGGACATAACAATTCTCGAGCCGGATCCGGTTTTGCTCCTTTGCGCGGTTGTTTTGGATGGTCTTTTTGGCGATCCGGTTTATGCGTTGCATCCCATTCGTTTGATGGGTGCGACGCTGTCTTTTTTTGAGCGGATACTTCGCGGTTTGCGTTTGGATGGTTATGCGGGGGGGTGTTTTTTGTTTTTGTTGCTGGCTGCGTTTTGGGTGGGGGTTGTCTGTGCATTGGCGTGTGTGTTGCATTATGTCCAATCTGGGATAGGGTGGATTTTTCAGATTTTTGTTTTGTACAGTATGCTTGCGCTCAAAGATTTGTGCAAGCACGGGTTGGCGATTGATCGTGCTGCTGATCTGGCGCGTGCGAGAGGGGCTGTGTCGATGCTTGTGGGGCGCGATACGGATGTGATGGATTTTGCGGCTTGCCGGCGTGCGGGTATGGAGAGTTTGAGTGAAAATGCAGTAGATGGTTTTGTGTCCCCCATTTTTTGGTACGCTATATTGGGGTTGCCGGGTGTTGTGTTTTTTAAGGTGGTCAGTACGATGGATTCTATGGTGGGGTTTAGGACGCCACAATACCGCTCTTTTGGCTGGTGTGGCGCGCGGCTGGACGATGTGCTCAATTTTGTTCCGGCGCGGTTGACGTATTTGGGGATGGTGCTGGTGGCGTTTTTTATGCCCGGATGTTCTGCGCGCAAGGCTCTGCTTATCGGGTGGCGGCAACACGCGCTTGTTCCAGGACCAAATTCCGGGTGGAGCGAAGCTACGGCTGCCGGTGCTTTGCAGAGGCGATTGGTCGGTCCTGTTTGGCAGGGGGGAACGCAGGTTACAGATATCTGGCTGGGCGATGCGGATGATCCCGAAGGCGGTCAGCCCGGGGATATGCGCCGTATGTGTGTTTTTGTGATTGTTACCTGTTTGCTCGCGACAGGGCTGGCGGTTTTATTGACTTTCTGAGGTCACACCCCTATTTTTCTTTACAGCAATCCAGTGAACTGATTACAGAGAGGGACTATCGTGAAATATTTGATAATTATTTTGGGGCTGACCAGTCTCTTTTTTACTGTGCATCCCGCCATTGTACAGGGCCAGGAGGTAACGGCAAGTGAGGTGGTAGATCGGGAAACTCTGAAAGCTTTTGTAGAAGGGGCAAAGGATTCTTTAGAGAGCGCAGCTAATTTTGCTGAGGTCTCAAGGTTAGTGGAGGTATTCAGGAGCGAGGGAGATTGGAAGGCCGGTTCGATATATCTCGTGGTATTGACTTCCGAGGGTCTCGTGCAATTTCACGGGGGCGATGTGACGTTTGAGGATAAAAATGTACTTGATCTCGAAGATGCCAGAGGCGTCAAAATTGTTCAGGAGATGCTCGCCGTAGCCGCTGGAGGAGGCGGTTTTGTCGCGTATTATTGGGATGATCCAGCGATGGTAGGAGATGTCGATTCGCCCAAGTTGACCTACGCTGCCCCGGTTACCATACGCGGTCAAGAGTTTATCGTAGCTGCTGGCTTTTATATGGATCTGGCTGGCGTTGGCGATGAGCCAAATATTTTTGATGTCCTGGAGGTAACAGCCCGCGATGTGGTGGATCGGGGAACTTTGAAAGCTTTTGTAGAGGGGTTGAGAGTTCTCGTTCCCATTATTGAGGAAAAGGGTTATCCCTACCTGGCAACCGTCCAGGCTGCAATCAGAACCGAGGGTGAGGATTTCAAGCATGGTTCGATCTACATTTTTGTGATAGATACCAATGGTGTATTGATCTTTCACGGAACCGCTGACCCGAGTTCCTATGGGGAGAATATGATTGATGTCGAAGATATCAATGGGGTCAAAATTGTGCAGGAGATTATCGCGACAGCAACAGCAGGCGGCGGTTTTGTCAAGTATTATTGGGACAATCCAGCTGTAGAAGGAGATGAAGATACCCAATCGCCTAAGCTGAGCTACGTGATCCCGCTTAATATCTTCGGTCAGGTTTTCATCGTGGGCGCTGGTATTTATCTGGAGCCCGATACGGCGTTCAATGGTGCCGGCCTGGTGGATGTGCAGGTTGTCGGCGATGGTGATGTGAGTGGTTTGACGGTGGAGGTTTCGCGCTCGATTGCCGGTCGCGTGCCCAATTACGCGTGGCATAATACGACAGATGAGATGGGGTGTGCTGTGGTTAGGGTGATGGCGGATGACCAGAGAAGTGTAAATGGGATGTATCAGGCGCGCGTGCGTTCGATAGATGGCGCGACCATTGCGAGGTGGTCCAGTATTCCAATAGTGCCCGGAAGCCGCGTGACTTATGAGATAGGTTTGAACGGTGATGTGCGCTTTATTAATCCATTTGCGGTTTCATTGGATCAGAACCATCCTAATCCGTTTAATCCAGCAACGACCATTCGCTATTCTTTGGGCGAAGCAGTAAATGTACGACTGGCTATTTACAATGTACTGGGACAGGAAGTTCGGTTGCTGGTTCAGCAGTTCCAGTCCGCGGGAAATTATACGGTCGTGTGGGATGGGCGTGACGCTGCTGGGCGTCAGGTAAGTACGGGTATGTATGTGTATCGCTTGCAAGCAGGGGCAGATGTGGTCACGCGCAAGATGTTGCTGGCGAAATAGTAGAAAAGAAAATCACTCTGAGGACACATATATGAGAACATATTTATTTAAAGCTGTCTTGGAGAAAGACAAGTGGCCCGATGAGCCAGATGCGAAAGCGGTCTGGAGAGCTTATATTCCCGCGTTGGAGCATAGAGGGGCTGCGAGTTGGGGATATACAGAGAAAGAGGCGTTAGAGAATTTAGAAAATGCTGTTGATCTTCTTGTTGCGTATCTGCTGGAGAATGGAGAAGAGATCCCTTCTGAACCATCTTCTCAGATTCAGGTTAGCGATGTTCCTCTGGTCACTGTAGCTATCTAATATGGCGATTGATTACAGCAGGCTTCGTTCACTGACGGCACGTAGATTGATACGGGCACTAAACAGAGACGGGTTTCGTGAATATAGAAGAAAAGGCGCGACCCGTTTTTTGTTCACCCAGATGGAAAATGGCGATTCTTAAAACACAAAATCTCGCTGTGGGTTATAAACACGGCCGTCGTCCGCCTCGCGTTGTGGCTCGCGATATAGATGTGTCGCTCCATCGCGGTGAGTTTGTGTGTTTGCTGGGTCCCAATGGTGCGGGTAAATCCACGTTTATACGCACGCTTGTGGGGATGCAGCCGTCGCTGGATGGGCGTGTGTATCTCATGGGTAGAGATATCGCGGATATGTCTGCTATAGAGGTTGCCCAGGTGATCAGCGTGGTGCTTACGGATCGCATAAGTGTGGGTATTATGGCTGTGCGCGATTTGGTCGGTTTGGGGCGATATCCCCATACGGATTGGATCGGACGCTTTACAGAGGAAGATGAACGGGTTGTTTCCTGGGCTATTCGGGCGGCCCGCGCTGAGGATTTGACCTGTCGGAATGTGGCCGAACTCAGCGATGGGGAGCGTCAAAAGGTTATGATTGCACGCGCGCTGGCACAGCAGCCCGATCTTATGATTCTGGATGAACCCACGGCTTTTCTCGATTTGCCCCGTCGCGCTGAAATTATGGCTTTGTTGCAAGATCTGGCTCATTCTACGGGTAAGGCGATTCTGCTGTCAACACACGATTTGGATCTGGCACTGCGCTGTGCAGACCGTATCTTTCTTTTGCCATTTGAGGGCGCGTTACAGACTGGTGCGCCCGAGGATTTAATTCTCAATGGTGCATTTGAAGGTGCGTTTCAGAGTGATGGGGTGCGTTTTGACGCGGATACGGGTGCGTTTAAGCTCAATGCGCAACGCGGCTGCTCTGCGGTTGCCGTTTCTGGAGAAGGGCGACGCGCGTATTGGACAAAGCGCGCATTGGAGAGGGCCGGGTTTCAAGTGGGAGATGCGGGGTCCGAGTGGCGTGTCAATATTCGGGAAGGTGGGCCCTGGTGTGTTGAGCACGGTGGTGAGGTTTGGGAATACGATTCTATTTGCGATCTGATTGCGGGACTAAGGGGATGAGAGAATGATCGGGATGGAGGCTCAATACGAGGATGAAGCGCGGGAGGTCCCGCGGCATGCGGTTATTATGCTGGGGTTATTTTTCCTGCTTCTGATGGCGTTCGGTTTGAGTTTGTCGCTGGGGTCAGTTCATATTCCATTGGCGGCCTTGTTTGGCATTCTTACAGGCGGAGAAGTGTCTTCTCATGCATGGGCGATTATTGTTCATACAATTCGATTGCCTAAGGCGATTACTGCTGTGCTGGCAGGTGCAGCGCTTTCTGTGAGTGGATTGCAGATGCAGACACTTTTTCGCAATCCGCTGGCAGATCCTTTTGTGCTGGGTATCAGTGCTGGCGCGAGCCTTGGTGTTGCGATTGTGGTGCTGGCGGTGGGTTCGGTCGGCAGTGTGCTTATCGCGGGGTTGGGCTTGATGGGGGATTTGAGTTTGGCGGTTGCGGCTATTATGGGTGCTGCCGCTGTGCTGGGGTGCGTGTTGCTGGTGTCTCGCAGTGTACAGAATGTGATGACGTTGTTGATTTTGGGTCTGATGTTTGGGTATGCGACCGGGGCTTTTGTCAGTATTTTGATTTATTTTAGCGTTCCCGAGCAGATACAGTCATACATTTTGTGGACTTTTGGCAGTTTTGGCAGTGTGACATGGCGACAGATGCCCGTGCTTATCTGTGCTATTTCCCTCGGGCTTTTGCTGGCGTTTTTGTGTATTAAGCCGCTCAATGCGCTTTTGCTGGGGGAAAATTATGCGCGCAGTATGGGCTTGAATGTCAAGCGCATTCGCTTATGGGTTTTGATCAGTGCGTCGATCCTGGCGGGCGCGACGACTGCTTTTTGCGGTCCGATTGCGTTTTTGGGTCTGGCTGTGCCGCATCTTTGCCGCAGCCTATTGCATACGTCAGATCACCGCGTGCTTATGTCGGCAGTCACCTGCCTGGGGGCGACGCTGGCACTGCTATCCGATTTGATTGCCCATCTACCGGGGAGTCAATTTGTTTTGCCGCTGAATGCAGTGACGTCCCTGATTGGTGCTCCGATTGTTATCTGGTTCGTTCTGCATCGAAAGAATTTGAGTCAGACGTTTTAATTATTGATGCTTTGCTCGAGGGTTTCCAATCGGTTTAAGTCTTGACAATGATGTGAGAATCAATTATCATTTCTTCATGCAAAAAGCGAATCAACAGCAAAAAGCGAATCAACAGCAGACCGTCTTGCGAGCCCTTGGCGAGGCGGACGGCCCCCTATCCGCCAGGGAACTGTGGAGCCGCCTGAGCGGAAGCGGAAATAGTGTTGGTCTCGCCACGGTATACCGCGCGCTCCAACGGGGTGTTGAGGAAGGCACGCTGGAGGCGGTCGAGGTGTTGGGCCGCGGCGTTCGGTACGAGCCCAAGGACCGCGAGCATCACCATCACTTTCTTTGCTCGACCTGCGACCACGCGTTCGACCTCTTCGGTTGCGTCGAGGGCCTCGATTCCCTGGTTCCAGATGGGTTTCAGATGACGGGACATGAGGTGGTGTTGATCGGAACCTGTGATGCGTGTGCCAATGCGGAAGGAGGGTGCTGATGCATCTCGCAGAAGGTGTACTTCCGCTCAGCCAAGCCATCGCGTGGAGTGCCCTGGCCGGCCCCACTGTCTTTTGGAGCCTTCGTGGAGAGCAACGAACGCGACGCAACACACCGTCGTCCTCGGTCATCATGGCGGGCGCCACGAGCCTGCTCTTTGCCGGCACTCTGCTGCCGCTACCGGTCCCCGTCGTGGGCGCAACCAGTCACATCTGCCTTACGCCGGTGCTCGCCCTGGTCGTCGGCGTCCGCCGCATCGTATGGCCCACGTTCTTTGTTCTCTTACTGCAGGCGGTCTTCTTCGCTCACGGCGGGCTCACGACGCTGGGGGTCAACATCCTGACGCTGGGACTGCTGGGGCCTCTGACGACCGTTGGGCTTTGGGCTTTGCTCCGGCGGCTCGGTATAGACGGGGCTTTTCGCCTCGCTCTCGCATGTGGCGTCGGCGGCCTGAGCGTATATGTGGCGGACGCCGTGGTGCTCGCCGTGGCGTTGTCCGATGTGACGACGCCTGCGACGACCTTCGGTGCGGTGCTGCTCGGGTTTGCCCCTGTCCAGATCCCCTTGGCGGTTCTTGAAGCCGTCGCCTCCGTCGGCATTGTACGGCTGTTGGCCACACGTCGGTCAGACCTCCTGCCGAACTCGCTGAGTGCGCGTAAGTCTTTCAGCATATAGATTGCCGTCACTCTTGCACACTGACGGTTTAAAACCTTCTGGATTACCTGCCTGTTGGCAGACAGGCGGCTTAAACCATGCCGTAATGACATAGGATTTATATGCACAATTTTTTTTGCCGAGATGCACTGAGGAAGCTTCGCACCGTGTCCCTTGCGTCCGTCATGCTTCTGTTGCTCGTGATCGGCCTGTCGGGATGTGGCTATGAAGGCATCGATGGAACCGTATTCGGTGCGACCGCGGAGGAGGCGGGGCGACCGCCTACAGAGAGCATCTTCGACCTGAGCCAGGGGGAAGTCGGGCTCGCGATGTCGATCCTCATACTCTTCGGAATGGGATTTATCGCAGGGCGCTGCTGGGAACGAGTGCTCGGAGGCGAGCGCGATGCACCTCCACGCTGAGCACTCTCTGTTCTTCGACCGCCGCCAACCGCTATGGGTTGCGGCATTGGGTATCGCGCTGACCAGCAGCGTACTGATCGTCAACGCAGGCGCACGCAGTACCACCTTGTCCCTGACCGGCTCAGGGATCGGCGCGGTGCTTCTGCTGTTCGCACGTGCCCGTGGACACCGAAGAATCAAGCCTGCCCTCGCGTGGATCTTGGCCCTCGTGGCGCTCGCACTGCTTGGTGGGGTCGCCCTGGATTCCAACGCAGACGTCATCGTCCAAACGAGCGTCAGGGTCTTGTGTGGCACTATCTGGATCCTTTGGCTTGGCACCCAGGTTGACTGGGCGTCGCTGCGACAACTCCTGCTTTGGCTTCGGATTCCTGAGGTCGTCGTGGCCAGCCTTGACCACGCGCTCATGCACGGTGTTCTCACCCAGCGTGAGTGGATCCAGCGGCGTGACGCGGCTCGCCTCCGCCTGGGGACCCCGCGTTTGCCTCTGACCGCCTGGGGACCGCTGCTCGGCGAAGGTGCCCTGCATGCCTTCGCACGCCTCGAACGTGCTGAGGAGAACGCACTGCTGCGCAGTGCCTCCTGCGAAGACGTTCTGGCTCATGACGGCATCCACCTCGATGCCATCGACGTCGAACGCAGTGGGCAGTTGGTGCTTGAGCAGCTCGAACTTCGCTTGGCAAGAGCGGAGTGGCTGCTCGTGTGTGGGCCAAGTGGCGCTGGGAAAACGAGCTTATTGCGCCTGCTCGCAGGGCTCGACGGACCCGCGCAAGGGACCATGACTCGCCTCGGAAACCACGTGTCGCCCGATGCGACGCTCCGCGCCCGGCTCCACGGACGCGTGGCACTTCTCGACCAGAATCCAGAACACCACTTCATCGCAAGCACCGTCGCCGAGGACATTGCTTGGGGCCTGCTTCGCCGTGGCGTTGAGGCAGGCGAGGCGCAATGCCGATCCCGCGAGGTGGCGATGGCCTTGCGCATAGACCATCTGCTGGAGCGTCCGTGTCATCAGCTCAGCTTCGGGGAGCAACGCCGGGTTGCACTCGCCGGCCTCCTGGTGCTCGAGCCCGCGTTGCTGCTCCTCGACGAACCCACGGCCGGGCTCGATCCCGTCGCGGCCCATGAACTCCGCACGCTCGTTGTAGAGTCTGTTCGTCGGACGAGCGCAACGTGCGTCTGGGCAACCCACTGCCTTCATTCACTGCCATCCCAGGCAACGCGCGTCGTCTTGCTGCGAGACCGGCGGCTGCTCTTCGATGGAGCTACGGCAGAAGGGTTGTCGAAACCGTGGCTCATCCGGGCTGGTCTCGCTGTCTGAAGGGAGAATAGAACGTATGTTGATCGGCACATCACACCCGAACCTCGAATACTCTTAACCTCTGCTCCAGGAGAACGAGATGAACACACCGCAAAAAGTACCTGTTTCCATACTTACCGGCTTCCTCGGCTCTGGCAAGACGACCCTGCTCAACCGGATCTTGAGTGAGGAGCATGGCAAGCGCATTGCCGTGATCGAGAATGAGTACGGGGAGGTCGGCATCGATCAGGCGCTCGTCATCAATGCTGACGAGGAGATCTTCGAAATGTCGAATGGCTGCATCTGCTGCACGGTGCGCGGAGACCTGATTCGCGTGCTCGGCAACCTCATGAAGCGCCGAGACAAGTTCGACTACGTGTTGGTAGAGACCACGGGGCTCGCCGATCCCGGTCCGGTCGCTCAAACCTTCTTCATGGACGACGAGATTCGCGCGGAGTTCGCGCTTGACGGAATCGTCACGCTCGTTGACGCAGCCCACATCGAGCAGCAGATCGGACGAAGCGACGAGAGTACGGAACAGATCGCGTTCGCGGACGTCCTTGTTCTTAACAAGACGGACCTCGTTGACGGCGAGGTGCTCGACAGGCTCGAGGCTCGGCTCCAGGACATGAACCGAATGGCGCAAGTCGTGCGTAGCGAGCGGGCGAACGTCTCCATCGACACGGTACTCAACCTCGGTGCCTTCGACCTGGACCAGGTGCTCGAGCGTCGTCCCACCTTCCTTGAGCCGGAGTATCCGTTCGAATGGACTGGCGTCTATTCGCTCGATAGCGGCCGCTACGAACTCAGCCTCGCCGATGGACCTGACCCGGCGATGTCGCTTGTCGTCGTGTCCGACCAGGGCACGGATGACGTTGCCCTCCGTGAGGGTGCGGAGTGGTGTGTGCGGCGGTACGCCGAACCCGCGGAGCTCATTTGCCCGGGGGAAGAGATTCCCGTCGGAAAGCATGTGAACCTCCATCTCGATTCCGCAGGGCGCAAGTCGTTCTTCTTCGAGGTCGATACGCAGGTGCGGGTTGGCCTCTACGCCCAGCACACCGCGGAGGAGTTCGATCTCCAACTGATGAACGCGGAAGGAGCGACAATCAAGCAAGAGGTCGAGCGCATCTGGGTCGCACAGCACGAGCACGACGACGAGGTGGGCTCGATCGCGATCGAGAGGGACGGCGATGTAGATCCCGAAAGGCTCGACGTCTGGCTTGGCGAACTGCTCCGTGAGCGCGGGGTGGACATCTTCCGAATGAAGGGCTTCATCAGCCTCGCGGGTGAGCCGTGTCGCTTCGTCTTCCAGGGGGTTCACATGCTCTTTGACGGCCAGCCGGAACGCCCATGGGGAGATTCGCCCCGGCGCAATCAGCTCGTCTTCATCGGCCGCAACCTCGATGAGCAGAGCATGCGGCAGGGATTCGAGGCATGCCTGATTTGAATGTCGCCAGACCAAAGGGTGTTCTTCGTCGAGGCTGGTCTGCGGTGGTCGGCGACTACGCCATCGCCGGGGGCTGGACCCTCCGCGGTGAGGCACTGGTCGTCGGTGACGCCGCGGGAGGCATCTACGTGTTCGACGGCAAGTCCGGCGCAAGTGCTTGGCAGGGGGCTCATGATGGCGGCGTGCTCGCGATGGCGATCCACCCAAGCGGAACCGCGTTCGCTACGGCTGGCCAGGACGGGCGAGTCCTTATCTGGGGTGTCGCCGAAGGTCAGGTAAAACAGGCTATTGATGTCGGCAGCGATTGGGTGGAGAACGTGGCGTGGTCGCCGGACGGCCAATGGCTGGCGGCCTCCTGCTCCCGGCAGGTTCGCGTGTATGGTGCGGACGGCGGAGAAGTCTGGCGATCTGATGATCACCCCAGCACCGTCAGCGCGATCGCCTGGTCCAGTGCAGAGGAGCTGGCGACGGCCTGTTACGGCCGGGTGACGTTCTTCGACGCATCTACTGGAGAGCTTTGCCAGACGCTGGAGTGGATGGGATCCTTGGTGTCGATGGTACTGAGCCCGGACGGGGATATCGTGGCCTGCGGCAGCCAGGACAAATCGGTGCATTTCTGGCGTCGCTCCACGGGGCAGGACTCGATGATGTCGGGATATCCTGCCAAGCCATCGGCCCTGGCCTTCGATGACACTGGCACCCTTTTGGCCACCGGCGGAAGCGAGGCGGTGACGGTCTGGAGCTTCCTGGGAAGAGGTCCCGAAGGCACGCGGCCCGGCGTTCTAGAACTTCATGTTCAAACGGTTACAACGCTCGCCTTCGCTCGCCGCGGGATGCGTTTGGCCTCGGGAGGTCGGGATGGCGGCGTAGTTGTGTGGTCACTTAGGCGCGACGGACAAGGCTATCCGATAGGAGCTGCGCCTGTGGTAGATGTTGTCGGTGCCTTGTACTGGCGACCAGATGGACGCGCGCTTGCTGCGCTCGACGCTCAGGGTGGCGTAACGGTTTGGCGAGTTGGCAACAGGTGAAGCGCGACCGCAAACTGAATCGCCATCGGTTTGAATGATTCGCTGTTGGATGTTATCACCCTTTAAGTGAGGAAATTAAAGTGCCCCTATCAGAGAGACTTCCCGTTACTGTCCTGTCCGGCTTTCTCGGCGCAGGCAAGACCACTCTTCTCAACAACATCCTCAACAACCGCGAGGGCAAGCGCGTCGCGGTCATCGTCAACGACATGAGCGAGGTCAACATCGACGCGACGCTCGTTGAGCGCGGCGGTGCGGAACTCTCGCGGACCGAGGAGAAGCTGATCGAGATGTCGAACGGCTGCATCTGCTGCACGCTGCGAGACGACCTGCTCGCCGAGGTTTCACGGCTCGCGCAGGAGGGCCGCTTCGACTACCTGCTCATCGAGTCCACGGGGATCTCGGAGCCTATTCCCGTCGCGCAGACCTTCACCTTCGAGGACGAGAACGGTGTGAGCCTGGGTCAGGTTTCGCGCCTCGACACGATGGTCACAGTCGTGGACGCGGCGAGCTTCCTGCGGGACTACAACGCCGCCGAGGCGCTCCAGGACCGCGGTGAGTCGCTGGGCGAAGAAGATCACCGGACGGTGACCGACCTGCTTATCGACCAGATCGAGTTCGCCGATGTCATCGTGCTGAATAAGCTCGATCTCGTGAGCAACGATCAGGCTCTCGAGGTCGAGGCCATCGTGAAAGCGTTCAACCCCGGCGCGAAGGTCCTTCCGGCGACGCGCGCACAGATCCCGCTCGAATGCGTGCTCGATACGGGCCTGTTCGACTACGAGAAGGCGGCGAGTTCCGCCGGCTGGATTCGAGAGCTTCAGGGTGAGCACACGCCGGAGACCGAGGAGTACGGGATATCGAGCTTCACTTATCGGACATCGCAGCCCTTCGACGCCGAGAAGCTGTGGGCGCTCTTGCACGACGACGAGAACTGGAGCGGCGTGCTCCGCTCGAAGGGCTTCTTCTGGGTCGCCGCTGACCATCGGGTCCTCTACGAGTGGTCTCAAGCCGGCGGCGTCATCAACGTGAACCCCGTCGGGATGTGGTGGGCGGCCGTGCCTCGCGAACACTGGGGGCACCCCGAGGGGCAGCGACCTGACCAGCAGCCGGGCTGGCATCCTCGCTTCGGCGATCGCTCGCAGCAACTCGTATTCATCGGTCGGCAGATGCACGAGGCGGCGATGCGCGCTCGCCTCGACGCGTGCTTGCTCGACGAGCACCTCGCCGCCGCTAACAGCAAGACCTGGGCAGAGTTCCGGAACCCGTTTCCGGAGCTTCTCATGGCCGAGGAGTCAGCATGACCGAAACTGCCTCATCCGTTCGATTTTTTTTGAAGTCACACATCGCGTTTTTTGAATACTATACTCATGTTTGCACTTAAACACGTTGGGCATGTTTATGGCAGTCGTCTTGTATTGGACTTGCCAGAATATATTGAAGCCAATCCCGGTGAAAAATGGCTGTTGCACGGGCCATCGGGGAGCGGCAAGACGACGCTTTTGCATATTATCGCCGGTTTGTTAAAGCCCTCACAGGGCAGTGTGCATATTGCCGAACAGGATATTTATGCACTGACAGAGACTGGTCGCGATCGATTTCGCGGGCAACGCATTGGCATTGTTTTTCAACAATTTCACCTGTTGCCCGTTTTTACGGTGCTGGAAAATTTGCTTATGGCGCACTATATGGCCGGTGTACCGCAGGACAAAACACATGTTCAACAGGTGCTTGCGACTCTCGGTCTGGCAGGTCGCGAACACGCTTATCCATCGGAACTGAGTTTTGGTCAACAACAGCGCGTGGCAATCGCCCGGGCTGTTATTAATCGCCCCCAATTGCTATTGGCCGATGAACCGACATCTGGATTGGATGACACGCGCAGCGAACAGGTGTTGGATTTGCTCGTGTCATCGGCGCGAGAGGTTGAGGCAACTCTGGTGGTGGCCTCACATGATCATCGCATTACCGACAGTTTTGACCATTGTATTGCGCTCGATGAACAGATGGAATTGCCCGCATGAATCTCTTCAAAATTAGTCTGGCCTATATTTATCGGCGGAAGTTGAATACATTGCTCAATATGGTTTTGTTGGGACTTGGAACGGGTATTGTCGTTGTTTTGTTGCTTTTTGGCGAACAATTTGAAGAGAATTTGCACCGCAATGTTCAAAATATCGATGTTGTTGTGGGTGCGAAGGGCAGTCCCCTGCAATTGATTTTGTCCAGCGTTTTTCACGTTGATGTGCCAACGGGAAACATACCGCTTTTAGAGGCGCGTGAACTGGCAAAAAACAGAGCGGTTGCACAGGTGATACCTGTGGCGTTGGGGGATAATTATCGGGGTTATCGCATTGTGGGCACGACATCCGAATACGCCAGGCACTATCGGGCGGAGTTGGTTGATGGTACCTTTTGGGATGCCCCATACCAGGTGGTTATAGGCGCGCAGGTTGCCAGCGAGACAGGTCTTGCACTGGATGATGAGGTTATTAGTTCGCACGGTTTGACCGCAGAGACTGCTTCTGATCGACACGAATCGCAACCGTTTCGCGTGGTGGGTGTTTTGCAACCAACGGGTTCGATTATTGACCGTCTGTTATTGACTGCTGTTGAGACTGTCTGGTTGGTTCACGAACCGCATGAAGAAGAGGGCGATGGACAGGGGCACCACATGGAAAGCCATACCGATGAGGATATCAGGCGCGATGTTCTCGGTTTGCCGATGGATAGTGCAATTGATGCCGAGCGCGAAGTCACGAGTTTGTTGATTCGCTATCGTTCACCTATTGCAGCCGTGTCATTTCCGAGGTATGTGAACAAAGAGACAAAATTTCAGGCTGCGTCCCCCGCATTTGAGACAACGCGCCTTTTTGCATTGCTCGGTGTGGGTTTGGAGGTGGTGCGGGTTTTTGGTGGGGTTCTGGTATTTGCAGCGGCGTTGAGCATTTTTGTGGCACTTTATAATGCGATGAAAGATCGGCGATACGATCTGGCTATGATGCGTGCTCTCGGGGCAAGTCGCGGTAAACTTTTTTTTCAGGTGCTTTTGGAGGGGGTTTTGCTTACACTTATGGGTACGGGGTTGGGTTTTGTGCTTGGGCATGCCAGCACTGAGGTGATTGGCGCATGGGTGCGCGAGGCACAGCATATAAATTTGACGGGATGGATTATTTTGTCCGATGAATTCTGGCTCATTGGTCTGGCGCTTGTGTTGGGTAGTGTATCGGCTCTTATACCCGCGCTTCAGGTCTATCGGACAGATGTCGCACAAACACTTGTGGAGGTATCGTGATGTATATACAGCGCACGATAATGTTTATTTTGTTATTTGCTGTGATTCTGAGAATAGATACTGGCAGTGAGGTACCGCCCTCGTCAACAGACCATCACCCAGAACTTCAGGCGTCTCCGTTGCCCCAGATGATGAGGGGATCGCTTTGGGAAACCCTTGCTACGGTGAGTTATGATCCTTATGCGCCGATCTTTGTGCCCATATTTTCCGATACGTTGAAAAAAATGAATGGCCAATACGTTGAGCTTGTCGGGTTTATGATTCCGCTGTCGGCCCAAAGAAAACAAACGCGTTTTGTTTTGACTCCATATTCAATTGGGGGCTGTTCGTTTTGTGTAGGCGGGGGTGGGCCTGAGTCTCTTGTAGATATTCACCCGAGCAAACCGATTGATTTTACTTATAATCCCATTGCGATTACAGGTCGTCTGGAATTGTTGCAAAAAGATCCTTCCGAACTCTTTTTTCGCATCAGCAAAGCTGAGGTAATGGGTAAAGGAGATGTTAAAAAGAATCTTGATAATGCCTATTAAGTGTATTTGTTGTGAATAACAAGGAGATAATAGATGGCGCGTTTGAGCTATCAAACCGCAGGTGACAAGATCGCCATTGTTCTTTCAACAATGTGTGCGATTCATTGTTTGGCACTGCCTGTTGCACTGATTGCGTTTCCGTTATTGGCTACTACATTTTTTGGCGATGAACATTTTCACGGGCTTTTGATGTGGCTGATTCTGCCCACCAGCATTCTTGCTCTTGGGTTGGGATGTCGCCGCCATAAAGATCAATTTGTCATTGGTTTTGGTATCCTCGGGTTGTCTCTTCTCGTCATAATGGTTGTGGTTGGCCATGATCTTTTTGGGGAAATAGGGGAACGGATGGGGACCGTTTTAGGGTCGGGATTTTTGATCTCAGGCCATATTCGGAATCATCATTTATGTCGCAGAGATGATTGTGAAAAATAGGATAAACACGCGAAAGGAGACGTAAATATATGGAGAGACAAAATCCAATGCGACTCAGAGTGATAAGTTTTATAATGTTTGCGTTCTTTGCTTCTTGCCATGGAGAAAATAAAGAAGATGCACACCACTTGCGGCAGGCGGTGGAGATTCACAAGGCGATGATGGAAATTGAAGAGCAATTTGAGAGCCAGCTGGATAGCCTGAAGTCATTTTCACATCATGCTGTGGAAATACGCGATAGTCTTCAAGTCATCGAAAAGGACTTTGAATTGTGGGAAAAAAATGTGGTTGAAGTGCCGGGAGATGACTCGGCGGAGGCCCATGATCACGGTCATGAACACCATCACGAAAAAGAAAATCTACAGGTGACTCCCGAGCAAATGGTCGAGATCCAGAAAGAGCTAAAATCAAATCTCGAAAAACTGCTTTTGCGATTGCAATCGATTAGACAATTGCCGGCGCGTTCCTCAGAGGACGAATAGACGCACTGATAGACAACTATTTTTGCTCGAGGTAGCTCCATATAGTATTAAAAATGAATTTCTACACCAGACACCTGCTCGTTAAAACGCTGATCATATTGCTCGTCGTCGCGTTTGCCCTTGCCTTTGGGCATGCAGTTGACCATGTTGAACATGACACCCATTGCCTCGTTTGCCATTGGGTTTATAGCTTTAGTGGTCTTATCAGTGCTGTATTGACTTCTGGTGTATTATACGCCTGCTATTTTTTCGCTTCGCCGAAAGCCACATTATTGTCTCACCAGTTTCCCTTCTCGCATCAAAGCCGTTCCCCTCCAGTATTTTCCTAAATTTTTCGAGAATAAACGTTGTATAAACCATCTGTCTATGTGTTCTCTCATAGATAGGAGATAGCTATTCTATCGCAATATCTACTTTACAATTAAATTTGTACAAGTCTTATTCTTTCGCGTAATATTCAGGAGACTATCATGTTTTTTAGAAGAAATTCGTATCAAGGCATTTTGGCCGCTGTGGCAGTTCTGGCTTTGTTTGTGATCGGTTGTGGTAGTGACGATCCAATGGCTCACCAGGAAGAGCATTTCGAACCCGAGGGTCTGGTCATCATAGATTCGGGCAATCGTTTTTTCCGCTATTATCAAGGGCAGATTGATGCCAGCGGTGGTCGGAAAGATCATCTCGATGCCCCCCTCAATGAGGAAACACCGCACTGGAGCATCCGTTTTCTGGATGACCATGGCGATGAGATTCCCCCGCCAGATGATCCCGATTTCAAATTTACATGGGCGATTGCCGATCCCACGGTTTTGGAAGTTGTTCAGGATGCCGACGATGTCGGCAAGTTTGATTTTCACCTGCGTGGTCTCAAGGTAGGCGAAACTACGATTGAGCTCCAGGTCACGCACCACGATCATGTGGATTTTCGCACCATTCCCATTCCCGTGCACGTCGACTAGTAGTAATTGCTTGCCCTCACCCGGTCTTTCAGACACAGGGTGAGGGCTTTTGGTTTATTGGAGGTCCATTTTGAAATTCACACCTTCTATTCTAATGGTTGTGCTCTTCTTTTCTGTGATCGGCGCGTCGGATGAGACGCGTTTGCTCGAGGGATATGTTTTTGATCACAAGACCCAACGCACAATTGGCAATGTCGATATCAAACTCGATGATGGCGCGGTGGGTACGACAACGGATGAACGGGGCCGTTTTGTCTTGCGTCTGTCGGAGGGCGTTCATCGCCTGTCTTTTTTTCGTGTCGGCTATGGATTGGTGAGTCGGGAAGTAAGGGTATCAGGTGGGAAATTGCCGATTCTGTACGTGGAAATGGTCGCTCAGGAAATCCTTCTGGATACCATTGATGTGGTCGCTAAAAGTGTGGAAACGCGTTTTGAAGAATTGCACGAAGCCACGGGCGTGCTTTCTGGAGATGAACTTCAGAAGAAATACAGCCTCACGCTTGCCGAGACGATGAAAAACGAGATTGGCGTCGCCATCCGCAGCATGGGGCCTGCACCTGCTCGCCCTGTTATTCGCGGCCTCAGTGGCGACCGCGTGCAGATCAATATAGATGGTATCGAGACCCACGATCTCTCCGCGACCTCTGCTGATCACGCGGTTACTGTCGAGCCTTTTAATGCGGAACGCCTCGAAATTATCCGGGGACCGCGCACGCTGCTTCACACGGCATCGGCCATTGGCGGGGTTATCAATGTGGTGAAACAGAAGATTCCCGAAAACCATCCGCAGCGCGTTTTTGGCAGTGTTGGTGCTTATGGCGAGACGGTCAATAGAGGGTATCTCTCTGCCGTTGGAATCACAGTGCCCGTGGGACCTCTCGCGCTGTATGCCGAGACGACGTACCGCAATACCCAGGATGTGCAAACGCCTATTGGCAGGCTCGCCAATACACCGATTGACACGCGTACGCTTCTGCTCGGTCTATCATATCCCACTGACCGGGGGTATATCGGTGCTTCTTTTGATCAGTTTGATACCCAATACGGCATTCCCGGCGGATTTATTGGCGGGCATCCCAATGGCGTAGATCTGGATATTGATCGCCGGGTATTTGATGGCAAGGCAGCCTTCTATTTTGATCGCGAGGTGCTCAGTGGTGTAGAGATGGATTTTACCAGGACCTTCTATCACCACTTCGAGTACGAATCCAGCGGCAGTATTGGGTCCGAGTTTTTGTTCCACGACTACCGCGGCGATCTCAAATTGTTTATGAACACACAGGGCCAGACGCGAAATACCGTTCTCGCTCTCGGCTTTGGTCATCACAATCTCAAATTGGGGGGGTTTGTTTTTACGCCGCCCACGCGAGAGCAATGCGCTTCATTAGGTCTTTACCACGAATTTATCTATCGCGACATTGAATTTCAGGCTTCTGCGCGTTATATTTATACCGACTTTGATCCGCGTCCGAGTACAAGGAGTCTTGCGGCTCTCAGTGTAGATCGCACCTTTCACGCCTGGTCCGCGGCGATTAGTCCGCTTGTGAACATTACCGACTGGCTAATTGGCGGTTTCAATTTCAGCCAATCCCAGCGCGTGCCCAGGATTGAAGAGCTTTACAACCATGGGCCGCATCTGGCTGCGTACACTTTTGAGGTGGGCAATATCGATCTCGAGGCCGAGACGAGCCTGGGCTTTGAGGTCTTTTTTCACTATTTGCAACCGGGTGTCGATTTTGTTTTGAGCGGCTATTGGAACGAGTTTGATACCTATATTGCCCCGCGCAATACCGGAGAGATCAATTTTGCCCAACTTTTGCCGATTTACGCTGCCGATGGTGTTGCCGCGCGATTTTTGGGTCTGGAGATGCATCTGGGGTGGCGTTTGAATACCCGTTTGAATTTGGAATTAGACGGTAGTTATGTGCGCGGTGAGAACAGGGATGAGCAGGTGCCCTTGCCCGAGATGCCGCCGTTCAAGTTTGTCGGCAGTACGACATATCAGCATCCCTATCTTACGGTTGGCGGGACTGCGGAATTGGTCGCAGGACAGGATAGGGTGGATATATTTGAAGATCCTACGGATGGCTATGCTGTTTTCGGTGTCTATGCCCAGCGCGACATTAATACCGATCATACCCGCCATAGTATTATTCTGTCTTTGGACAATCTTTTGGATACGGAATACCGCAACCATCTCTCTCGTATTCGGTCTGTGATGCCCGAAACAGGACGGAGCGTTAAAGTGTATTACAAGATGTTTTTCTTTTAATTTAGCGGTCAGATATGTTGCCCCTTTACCTAACGCCCCAGATTAGCAGACTGATCTGGGGCTTGCTCTTTTTGGGGACAAGTCCTATCTTTCGTTTTGGAAATGATGAAAGAAAGCAAATTTTGCAGTAGAACACACGCCTGGAGGCCTGAAATGGCAACCGATTCTATGTTGGCAGAAATTTTGAATACAACGCGTTCTCTGTCGGTTGAGGAGAAAGTTCAATTGATTCGGGGTATGACCGATCAAGTTGAACAAGATCTTAAAGGAATAAAGAAGACTCAAAAGATATCCCTAAGAGGCATCTGGAAAGGACTGGACATCACGGATAAAGAAATACGTGAAAACCGTAAGGAAATGTGGGGCAATTTCCCTCGAGAGGTTTCCCAATGACTCGTGCGGTCACAGATACACATGGTTTGATCTGGTATTTGGAGGATAGCGCGCTTCTGGGATCCAGGGCCAGCCAAATTTTTGATGCCTGTGAACAAGGCGACGCTTTCATTTACATACCCACGATCTGTTTGGTTGAAATTCTTTATTTACAAGAAAAAGGCCGTATTCCACTTGAATATCAGCAACTACTTCAAGATAATCTAAAAGCAGGTGACATCAATTTGGTTTTGGTAGATCTAACCCAGGATATTGTTGACAAAATAGCTGAGATACCCCGAACAATAGTGCCTGATATGCCTGACCGAATCATTGCGGGTACTGCGCTATATATGGAATTGCCGTTGATCAGTAAAGATGAAAAAATTCAACGATCACAAGTGGCAACAATTTGGTAAGTATCCTTTTGAAGATCAGGAGTCTGTACATGCATCATCCCACTGAATCAAAAGAAAAACTCGATATTCTCGAACACGGCGCGCCTGTTGATGGGGTGCCGCAGACGAGTGATAGACGGCTTTACATGCAGTTGCAGGTTTTCACGGGTGTCGGGGATGTTGGTGTCGTATCTGAGGCTCTGGATGAAAGCGGTCTCGATGTCGCGCTCTATCTCGATGTGCAGGATCCCTGCGGTATTGGCATTGTTTTTTTGGTCGAATCGCCGGATTTGTTTGTGACTGATATTCGCGCGTTGCTCAATAGCGATCCATTTCTTGCCTTTACACGCCGTCCTGAACTTGCGATGCTCGGGCGCACGTATGCCACGGGTTATGAGCCGGATCTCGAATACGCGCTTGTTACCCGACCGCGCGATAATGTGCTCAATCCCGAATGGCCCTGGGCGATTTGGTACCCGCTGCGGCGCAATGGGGCTTTTGCTCGCCTGGATCACAGAGAACAGCGCAAAATTTTGATGGAGCACGCTTCTATCGGGCGCGCTTATGGGCGCGAAGATTACGCGCACGATGTTCGCCTGGCCAGCTATGGCCTCGATGCCGATGACAATGATTTTGTCATTGGTTTGATCGGTGCAGAACTCTATCCGCTTTCTCGCGTTGTGCAGGATATGAGAAAAACTCAGCAAACCGCCCTTTATGTCGAGTCGCTGGGTCCTTTTTTTGTAGGGAAAAAGTGTGAGTAGAGGCAGGTCAGAGGTCGAAAGATTTCACAATTTCTCTAAAATCACCTTACGCATCGCATATGCCATCAGGGGCGGGCACCATTTGCCCAGGAGGGCGAGTATTCTGTTGGTAGCACCTGGTACGATCAGGTGCTTTTTCTTTTGTACGCCGCGAAAGATGTGGTGCGCCAATTTTTCGGGTGGCATGCGTTTTTCTTCGCGTGTGTTGTGCGGGCTGTGAAGCCGTGCATGGGCTGTGCGCGTTGGGCCGGGAAAAACTGTTGTGACGTGAATATTCTGCGGTGCAAGGGCGATGGATAAACTGCGTGCATAGGAGGCTAATCCGCTTTTGGTCGCGGCATAAGTCGCAGCACCCGGATAGCTCGTGTAGTGGGAGAGGGAGGAGATGAAGACGATGGACGCGCCGTTTGCGATCCGGTCAGCTTTTAGCAATGCTGCTGTGAGTAACATAGGTGCGTAGAAGTTTACTGAGACCACCTGTTCGTGATTTTCTATGTTTATGTCGGAAAACCGCCCCACGGCGTTGATGCCTGCGTTGAGAATCAATACGTCAATGGGTTTTCCCTGGGTTAGTTTGGTGAGAACGCGCGCGATGCCTGTATCAGAGCGCAGGTCTGCAATGACAAATCGCGCATCCAATTCTCGTTCGACTCTCGCAGCACCCGCGGTATCCATATCCACGCCCGTGATGGCGTATCCCGCCTGTGCAAAGCGATGGGCAAGTGCTTTGCCGATTCCATGCGCTGCGCCTGTAATGACCGCGTGTTTCACGTTGTACGCACCATGGCGTTGACTATGCCTTCGCAATAGCGTCCCAAAAATCGCGCCCATGTGTTTCTCCATCCAATTGTTGCGATAAAACGCTGTCCATCTATCGCCTGTGTGATTTTTTTGGCGACCTTTTCTGCAGATGGAAATTCCTTTGTCTTTTCGCTGTCCATGCCAATTTTTCGATGCAAGCCCGTGCGCGTCGCACCGGGGTGAATGATCTGTACATTTATGTCGCTCTCGATTTGCAAATTGCGTCCCAGGGTGTTGAGTGCTTCTTTGCTCGCTGCGTACACGGCGTAATCGGGGCAGGGAAAGGCATGTGTGATTGAGCCGATTAGTACGAGTTTTCCATTAGCTTGCAGGTATGGCATCAGGGCGTGTGTCAAGCGCAAGGGCGCCATCAGGTTGACTGCTACGATCTCCCGAATGTTTTCCGTACTTTGTTCTGCGATAGGTCCAAAATATCCGGTGCCAGCATTTTGAATTGCCAGATCTATGGCGTCGATTTTTTGCGCGTTTAGAAATGCGCATACCCGATCTGCACATTTGTCCTGCGATAGGTCTGCACGACAATATGTGTTTTTGGTGTACAACGGATTATTGAGTGTGTCCAGTGTGCGTCTGCCCACCAGTATCAACCGGTCTCCGCGCGTCCGATAGATTTTTGCAAGTGCCCGGCCAATCCCATCTGTTGCGCCGGTGATCAAGACTGTTTTTTTTGATTGCATTTGCGCTTGACGCCTTTCTTTTTGTCATGTAATATGCTTCTAACTTAACACATTTGAAAAGGATTGTCTTATGTCTCAAGATGGACTGGCTCTGCGTTATGGTTGCAATCCGCATCAATCTGATGCGCGTGCGTACTCTCCCAGCGGCAAACTGCCCTTTACGGTGCTCAATGGCGCGCCGGGTTATATCAATCTGCTCGATGCGCTCAATTCCTGGCAACTCGTGCGCGCGCTCAAAGAGGTGCTCAATTTGCCAGCAGCCGCGTCTTTTAAACACTTAAGCCCTGCTGGTGCGGCTGTTGCCACGCCCATGTCTGACGCGCTGCAAAGGGCGTATTTTGTCGATGATCTCGATCTTTCGCCTTTGGCTACGGCTTATGCCCGCGCTCGGGGTGCAGATAGGCTTTCTTCTTTTGGCGATTGGGTGGCTTTGAGCGATGAGGTGGATCAACCAACTGCGCGTTTGCTCAGCCGCGAAGTGTCCGATGGCATTATTGCGCCGGGGTATCAACCAGAGGCGTTCGATATTTTAAAAAAGAAAAAGGGCGGTAGTTATGTCATTCTCCAGATGGATGAATCGTACGCGCCTGCTGGCCCAGAGACTCGCGATGTTTTCGGTGTTGTTCTGGAACAGACGCGCAATACCAAAGCTATTAACACAGATATTTTAACGAATATTGTGACAAAGAATAAAGAGGTCTCGCCCGAAGCACAGCGCGATATGCTCCTGGCGACTATTGCTCTTAAGTACACGCAATCCAATTCGATGTGTTTTGCGTTTGATGGACAGGCTATCGGCAATGGTGCCGGGCAGCAAAATCGTCTGGCGTGTACGGATATTGCCGCAGGCAAGGCCGAAGCGTGGTATTTGCGCCAGCATCCGGATGTTCTCGATTTCAAATTTAGAAGAGGTCTGAAACGCCCTGAAAAGATCAATGCTATTGAAGCTTATTTGCGCGGCAATATGACCGATGATGAACGTCGGATTTGGGAAGGTTGTTTCGACACTGTGCCTTCTCCTTTGAGCGAGGGTGCGAGACGAGATTGGATTGGACAGATGGACGATATTGTGCTCAGTTCCGATGCGTTTATCCCTTTTCGAGATAATATTGATCGCGCCGCTCGTACGGGTGTCAAATACGTGGTTGAGACCGGAGGTTCGGTGCGCGACGACGATGTCATCGCAGCCTGTGATGAATACGGTATGCTTCTGGTTATAACCGGGGTGCGTTTGTTTCACCATTAAAACTGTTGATTATCAAACCTTAACGTAACGTCAAAGTTTTTTGTTGACATTGATGTTGTGTTGAGGTATATTTTTTCGCCCAACTTTAACGTAACGTCAAAGTTTGTCTGTTCCGCTCATGAAAACGAGGTGATTTGTCGTGTCAAAATGCAAAGATGGTTTGATGCATATTGGGAAATTGGCAAAAGAAGCCGGTACGACTACGCGCACAGTGCGCTATTACGAAGAGATGGGTCTGATATGTCCCGAATGTCGAAGTAGCGGTGGTTTTCGATGTTATTCTCACGAGCAACTGACGCGATTGCGCATGATCTTGAGTCTTAAAGAGATGGAGTTTGATCTCGAACATATCAAGGTCATTATTGACAAACGAGAGCAAAACAAAACCGCAGGCGAACTCGCACACGATATTCTCGAAGATCTCAATGAACGCCTTAAAGAGGTTGAAGAACAGATTGAACACTACAAGCACATACGCAAAACGCTGACCCAAACCATAGCCAGTATCTGCGCGTGTTTGCCCTGTGATCTCAGAGTTGAAGAGCGTCTTTGTCCAGCGTGTCAAACGCTCAACCAACCGACGTGTCAGTCCGTACCATTTTTTCACTCTCCATCAACTGTCGAGACACTGGAATTAAAATTATGAAAAAAGAATTAAAGAAATCAGTAGATTTCCCGTATAAAAATACTACGGGACAGGCCCTAACGGGAAGCGATTCCCCTTTGGGGGATTCTTCGCAGGCACAGCTTACAGATCTTTATTTGCGCGATATTCGCAAATACACACCTCTTTCCCGCGAGGACGAAGTCAAAGCTATAAATGCCGCGCGCAAGGGCGATCAAAAGGCGCTGAATCATCTCATTACAGCCAATTTGCGTTTTGTTGTGCGCGTGGCTGGCGAATACACGGGGCGCGGGTTGCCCCTTTCCGATCTCATTGCCGAGGGCAATATGGGTCTTATACGCGCTACCCAAACCTATGATCCAGAGCGCGGGTACAAATTTATCACTTATGCGGTGTGGTGGATTCGTCAGGCCATGCTCTCTGCCCTCAATCGGCAGACGCATCCGATTGCGTTTCCGGTCAATCAAATAGATGATCGCGATGTGCTCAATAAAGTGTCTGCCGCACTTTCACAAGAATACGGTCGCGTTCCCACGATTGACGAGTTGGCTTCAGAAACCGATTTTTCAACTCGACGGGTGCGCAAGGCACTTCAAACGAGTCTGGCATCTGTCTCTCTCGACGGGCCAGTATATGAAGATGGGGACCGTCAGTTTGCCGATGTTATTCCCGACGATGCACCCCAGCCAGATGAGGATGTGCACGCCAGCCGATTGCGCGATCTTTTGCACAAGGGGCTCGCCGATTTGCCCGAACGCGAAGCCGAGATTATTAACCGCTATTTTGGCCTGGATGTCGATAACGCAGAATCGCTGGAGCAAGTGGGCAAGCGTTTTCACATTAGCCGCGAGCGCGTGCGCCAGCTCAAAGACCGCGCGCTTGGGCGATTGCGCGAGCATATGGACATAGAAGAAGAAATTGTATTATAGAGGGGTAATGAATGATTATCGATACGCATATTCATATTTACGATCCCACGCGTCCAGAGGGTGTGCCTTTTCCCGAACCCGATGACGAGATTTATCGCCGCGTTATGCCCGAAGACTACAGAGCACTGGTCGCTTCTGAAGGTGTTACGGGTGCTATTATTGTCGAGGCGAGTACCTGGGTTGAAGACAACCAATGGGTGCTCGATGTGATTGAGGATGATCCGTTTATCGTGGGGCTGGTTGGCAATCTCGATCCGCGTGCTGAGGATTTTGGCGATCATCTCAATCGCCTGTCTCCCAATCCGCTCTTTTTGGGTATTCGCCCGCGCACGCATCCGTGGGAGCGCGAAGATTTGGGCAAGATGGCAGGTGCTTTTGAAAAGCTCGTCGAGCACGATCTCGAACTCGATTCGGGGATCAGCGATGCGGTTGTGGAGATCGCGCGTCGATTGCCCGATCTCCGCATTGTGATCAATCACTGCGGCAATGTTCCGGCAGATGGCAAGCCCATTGCGCCCGAGCGTTTGGAGCTTATGCAAAAAGCCTCCGAACAGCCCAATATTTTTTGCAAGGTGTCGGGTTTGATGGATTTGCGCTGTCAGGTTATTCCAGCGCCCACAGATCCCGATTTTTATGTCTATTTACTCGACGCGCTCTGGCAGCTTTTTGGTGAAGATCGCGTGATTTACGGGAGTGATTGGCCTGTTCTCGAACGCAGCAAGCGCACCCCGGCTGAGGCGCAACACCTTGTGTATGATTATTTTTCTCAGAAGGGTGATGCAGTGTTGGAGAAGTATTTTTGGAAGAATGCAAAGGTCGCGTATAAATGGCCGGATAGATGAGGTGGTACGAACTATGCAAGTCATACCTTCTGGCGGTGCATTGGGCGCTGAAATTCGGGAGCTTGATCTTTCGCAGGTACTCGATGATGACACTGTCCAGGCGATTCGCCAGGCGTTGCTCGATTACTGTGTGGTGTATTTTCGCGATCAGGATTTGAGTGAGGAAGATCAGATTCGCTTTACCAATTATTTTGGTCGCGCAGTCGAACACGTTCGCAAACAGCTCGACCGCGAACACAAAGAGATTTTTATTGTTTCCAATATCGAGGAGAACGGCCAGCCCATCGGTGCTCTGGGCGATGGGGAGGTTAGCTTTCACTCCGATTTGTCGTATCTCAAGCGACCGGGCACGATTTCCGTTCTTTATGCGCTTGAAATTCCCAGTGCAGGGGGCAATACCCAGTGGTGCAATTGTTATGCTGCATATCAAGCGTTAGATGAAGATATAAAAAAACGGCTCACGGGATTGCGAGCCGTACATCGTCATTATGTTGAAGAACAAAACCCACCAGAGCGCGTTGACCATCCGGTCGTGCGCACCCATCCAGAAACCGGACGCAAATCGCTTTATGCCGGTCCCCATCTGACCAAATATATTCTCGATATGCCCGCCGATGAAAGCGACGCGCTTCTCAAGGCGCTTTTTGAGCACGCGGCCCGTCCCGAGTTTTTATGGACCCATATCTGGCAGGTTGGCGATCTGGTGATGTGGGACAATCGCCCCACGATGCATCGCCGCGAACCCTTTCCGCCATCGGAACGCCGCATGATGAAACGCACGCAGGTTTTTAATGCGGATGATATTCCGTTTGAATGATGTAGGGGGCGTTATACCCGATGCAGATGGGTGCCCTTGCTCTCCCGCAGGTCCGTTATCCACCTTGTACACCATTCGTCAAAGCTGTTTTGCACAGATGCGGGATTTTCTTTGCTCTGGACAATAAATTCGGGCCAGAATGGGCGGCCTGTAGGTGTGCCCGTTTTTTGGAATCGCAGGTCCATGCTCCAGCGCACTATATTTGTGCGGTTTGGCTGGCCTCTGTGCGGGGTGTACGCGCTCATCATGAGTACGTCGCCGCGTGTCATGATGCAGTTTACGGGTTCGATTTCCGGCATGTACATGGGTTTGATCATGGTGCCGCCTTCGCGCTGGTGTTCGAGCAGTCCCATGGGTACTACATCGGGCAATACCTGTAGGCATCCGCGTTCTGGGGTGACATCTACGAGTGGTATCCAGCAGGTTATGATTTCCGAGATGTCCGCTTCTTCTTTTGTTACGCCCTGGTCCTGATGCCAGGGTACCTGTCCGGGTTGTGTTTCGCGCGCGGGCAAGTAGGGGCGAAAATGCTGAATTGGACTCAGGGTTATTTCTGATCCTATGAGGCTTTCGACTGCGGATAATAATTGTTCGTTGAAGAAGATGTCGAACATCGGTTTTACACGTGCGCGCATGATGTCGAATCCACCCGCAAAACTGCGCAGGGCGTCATATCCTTCATCGTCTAATTCCCGGGCAATCGCGGCTAAGCGATGGCTAAATGACTTGTCTGCATGTACGGATGAGATCGCTCCTTCTTCCAATAGTTCTTGCGCCTTTTGATTGATCAATACGTCATAAGCGTGTTCAATCGGTTCAAAGGCTGAATCATCCAATACATTTTCCGCAATCAAAAATCCCCGATCGCGATACTGATTAATTTGATTTTGTGTCAGTGACATGGTGTGTTTTCTCCTGAGAAAAATGGCGGACTGACGCCTGATTTTTTCTATCTCAATACGATTTCAACCCGCGCAACGCCTTTTACATTTGCACAGCGGTCGTCGTGTCCGGGTATGATCAGTCGCAGGGGTCCGCCATAACTGGCGGGCAGGGGTTGTCCTTCCAGTCCGTAGATTAATAGTCCGCGTTCCCGAACGAGGGCGAGATCGACGGTGGCGGAGAAACGGTCAGCGTCTGCGTAAAAGATTGCGTCGGCATTGAGTGTTTCGTCCAGTACTTCGCGTACCCAAATGCCCTGTCCTTGACGGTCGGGAACGAGGGTGCTTATATCGGCGATCTGATTGGGTAGTGTGGCGAAGTTTTCAAAGTCGAGGGTTCGAGACCTATTCGATGTTTCTATTGTCAATATGGGTGTGTTTTGCGTACTTTTTAGCGCGGCTGCCATGCGGTCCTGGATCATGTCGAATAAGCGGGGATCGCCGCCCAATGGGTTGGTGAGGAGGATGCGTGTTTGTGGATTTTCGTTTTGGAGAGATGCGATGCGTTGTAACAGGTTTTCGCGCAGTGCATCGGGCAGGGCAATGAGGGTGGGGAAGATGAGGATTTGGTCAATGCCTTCACTGGCACGCACGCTTTTTTCCAATTTATCAAAAGAAGTGGCTACTACCTGATCGGCGATTTTGGCGTCGGTTGCCGCGTTGATAAATTGGCGAGATATCTGCGTTTCGCTTTCCACACATATTAAGAGTAATATTTTCACGATATTCGCGTCCTATTTAGACGATGCTCGGCAAAAGCGATAATAACTGGTTTACCCATTATGCATCCGATTATTCCATTTGAAAACCTGCCTTTAGGTGCCCAGATTTTCCTGGTTCTCACGTCCGCTTTCATCCTGGTCGGTATTGGATATATCTTGTGGCAGATGATCCGCGCAATTCGCGATAAAAGAGAGTAATGGGTGGGCGTTTTACCTGCTTTCAAACCGCCATTTCTGCGCGGATGGTGTCGTGGTGCTGATAATTGATGAGTTCAAAGTCGTCCATTTCAAAATGGTCAATTTCGGTTTGTCCGCGGTCTTTTATCTGCAATTCGGGCAGGGAATATGGTTTGCGAGATAGTTGTTCTTTTACTGCGTCGAAGTGGTTTAAGTAGATGTGCGCGTCGCCGAGGACGTGGATAAATTCGTGGGCTACGAGGTTCGTGATTTTTGCGACCATGTGCAATAATACAGAATAGGACGCGATGTTGAGTGGCACGCCCAAGAACATGTCGCAGGATCGCTGGTACATTTGTAGGGATAATTTGCCTTCTGCGATGTAAAATTGAAAGAAGTTGTGACACGGGGGCAGTGCTACGTCCCGAGTGCCTATTTCCGCTGCGTTCCAGGCATTGACCATGATGCGCCGGGATTCGGGGTTTTCTCTGATTAAATCAATCGCATTTTGAAGCTGATCTACTACTTTTCCGTTGGCGCCTTTCCATTGCCGCCACTGTACACCGTAAATACGCCCCATGCTGCCGTCGTTTTTATTTGTTCCCAGGCGGTTCAAATAGTCCTCGTAATTGCCATCCCACAGCCGATTGCTTTTCAAATAGGTTTTTAAGTCGTAGATGTTGTCGGATCCGGATATAAACCACAGGAGTTCCGATAATATCGATTTCCATACCAGTCGCTTGGTGGTTACTGCGGGAAATCCGTCTGCCATTGCATAGCGCGCATGCAGACCGAAACACGAGATTGTGCCCACTCCCGTGCGGTCACCCTTTTTTACGCCGTGGTCCAGGACGTGCTGCAGTTGGTCGAGATATGTGTGCATATAGAAATACCCCCTCTTCACATGTCAATTTGATGGGGGAGCATAAAGGGAAGAAGCGTAGCGAGTAAAAGTTCTCTGTCTAACTCTTGCGTTCATAATATACAACTGTGAATTGTTCATGTGTCTCTTTTTTTGAGATGATCCATTCATTTTCGTCAAATTCGGGAAAGTATTCATCGCCTGCGAATTCATCGTCGATGTACGATAGGATCATCCGGTCGGCTTTTGATAGTGTAGCGCGATAAATTTCACCGCCTCCACAGATAAATACTTTGCGGCCATAGGATCTGGCTTTTTCGATGGCTGCTTCGAGCGATCTGCATACATCCACGCCTTTTGTGTCGGGCATGGTTCGGCTCACGATTACATGCAGGCGATCCGGCAGGGGTTTGCCGCCCCAGGATTGATATGTTTTGCGCCCTACCAGGAGGACATGTCCAGTTGTTGTCCGCCGAAAGTGCTTTGATTCTTCAGAGATGTGCCAGGGCATTTTGTTGTCCCTGCCAATGACGCGGTTTTTATCCATTGCAGCGATAATGGTCATGATTTCTCCTCTGTGGGTGAGATGCAAGACGCGAGCCACCCAACCAGCCCCCAGCCCCTTGCCTATCATCTGCGTCTATCTGCGTCCATCTGCGGATACTTTTCGCTCTTAGCCCACAGTGTCAGTCGGAGTTCATCGCCGAATAGTTCGTACTCTGGGCGTCGGCCCGAATGCGCTTCGCCATCTTCCAGGATTTTCCGCACGCCTTCGCCGCGGGATTCGAGGAATACCTGTCCGGTGCGCTTGCTGCGGATGCGCGATAGGAAATTGACCAACAATTGGTTGCGCGTGAATGTACGGTAAGGCATGTCGTCGAGTGTGATGGTATTGGGCAATTTGCCGGGGCTGTATAGTTCCAGCCGGTCGGCGAACAGAAATAGGCGGATTTTCGAGCCGGCAATGGCATAGTCGCGGTGGGCGACAGCATTGACAATGGCTTCATCAACGACGTCGAGATCGTACGGCATGTCAGCGTCGCGGTGCAGATGATGGCCAGCGACGAAAGCGATTCCGGCGTCGATTTGATCGGATACGGGACCGGCGAGGCGTTCGGCATGAACCAACTCGTCGGATGACAGTCGGGTTCCATCATAGCACGCGGCCTCAATGGACCCGGAGGGGAGAAATTCGGTCGGCTCATTGGCAAAGACAAGCAGGCCAGCTATGGTCGGACGATCTACGCCGTTTTCGTCCTGGAAGGTCACCTGGGTGTTGCGCAGCAAGTCGAGATAGGGGATGGTTGGTGAGCGTCCAAAAAACGCTTCGAGCCGATTGCGGCTGAGGTCGTCAACTGTAGCGGTGAGTACAGGTTGCTCGTCGAATATGTACTCGCGGCCTCGCTGCTGGAATAGCCGTGCGAGTTCTGATGGTGTGAGGTCGCGTTTCGTGGAACCGATCCGCATAAGATAACGCCCGCTTGATGTCCGGTGGACGTAAAGCCCGCGTGGAACTTCGGTTAGAAGTACGCATTGATCGTCTCCAGTTATATCCGTAAGCAATACCTTGCGCAAGATCGGGCGAATCGGCGGGTCGCAGTTGTGCGTTGCGATATTGATGACCCGCTGTTCGACTGCATTGACACGCGCTACTGATATCCCACGCACGGTGCCCGAATCGTCAATGCCAAGGAATACCACGCCACCAGCCGCATTTGCCAGCGCAACCAACTCTGCGGCCATGTCTTCGGTATTGGGTGAGATTACGCCGCGTGCCCCAAAGCGCACCTCTTTGAACTCGGCGTAGCCATCTTCCCCTGCGCGAAGTTGGTCTATTATTTGCTCTCTGCTGTCGAACATCGCTCTATCTCCGGAAGGTGAGATGTGAGCACAGGCGTTCACCTATGTCCATCTGTGATTCATACTCGGCGAACTGACCTGTGGAACGGTCAGTTGTACATCACCGCTACATTGTAGAGCTTATCTTGGACCGCCATAATCCAGTGCTCCGCCTGTAATCCTGCAAATCTTAAAATCCTGCAAATCCTGATTCAGACAGGGGTTGCTTTAACAGGCGCGATTTCCAACAGGGCATTGGTTTTGACGACTTGTCCGATGAGGTCGTGTTCGGTTGCGTCGGTGATTTCGACTTCGACGAAGTCGCCGATATTTGCAGGGCCTGTGAAAAATACGGCGCCGTCGATTTCTGGAGCGTCCATTCGCGTGCGGCCAATGTAGTGATATGCCGGGTCGTCTGAGGCTTCATCTACGAGTACTTTGAAAGTGCTTCCCACATGCACTGCGTTCAATTCGCCCGATATTTGCGCTTGCAATGCCATCAGGTCGTTCAATCGTTCGCGCTTGATGTCTTCGGGTACGTCGTCTTCCAATGCGCCCGCCTGCGTATTTTCTTCGTGTGAATAGGTGAATCCGACGAGGCGGTTGAATTGCATTTCATCGACGAAGTCCATGAGTTCTGCGAAGTGTTCATCGCGTTCACCGGGAAATCCGGTGATGATTGATGATCGAATGGTCAAGTTTGGTATGCGTTCGCGCAAGGTGTGGACAAGTTTGCGAATGCCCGCTTTTGTGGTGCCCCTGTTCATAGCTTTTAGTATGGGGTCCGATGCGTGCTGGATGGGCAGGTCGATGTAGGCACACAATTTTTCTTCGGTCGCGAGGAGGTCGATTAGTTCATTGCGCCAACCGGTTGGATAGGCGTATAACATCCGCACCCAGTCGAGTTTCTCGATTTGGATGAGTTCTTTTAGCAAGTCTATCAGTCGGGGTTTGCCGTACAGGTCTGCGCCGTATCGCATGGTGTCCTGGGCAATGAGGGCGATTTCGCGTACACCGTTGCCGACCATGCGATAGGCTTCGGCGATGAGGCGGTCCAGGTTTTCGCTTTTGTTTTTTCCGCGAAAACTCGGGATGGCGCAAAATGCACAGGTTCTGTCGCATCCGTCCGAGATTCGCAAGTACGCCCAGTGTTTTGGGGTGAGTAGATGGCGCGCTTCCGCATCTCGAATGGTGTGTATGCGCGATGTGCCCAACAGGGTATCGCAGTGCGCGACAATTTCGCGCTCTCCGGCAAGGCCCACGATCATGTCCGCTTCGACGAGTTCGGTTTCCAATTCTGTTCGGTATCGCTCGGCCAGGCAGCCCGTGACGATGACGCCGCGACATTGTCCTTTTTTTTTGTATTCTGCGGCGTCCATTACGGTTGCTATTGATTCTTCTTTGGCTGGCTCGATGAATCCGCAGGTGTTGACGACGATGATGTCGGCGTCGTCCGCGTCGTCCGAGAGGTCGTAGCCATTGAGCTTGAGCAGGTGGTGCATGCGCTCGGAATCGACGGTGTTTTTGGGGCAGCCCAAGGTGATGAGGTTGATTGTTGGCATAGTGTATTTTGGGTTTTATGGTTTAATTTTCGGATATGGCCTGTACGCCGAGTTGTGATCCTGTGAGGACCTGGACTTCGGTGCCTGCTTGTGTGTCGCGGGTCAGGTCATTGTCAAATATAATGCGTCCAGGCTCAAACAGGAGTACCAGGGTAGAACCTCCAAATTGAAAATAGCCCTTTTCCTGTCCCCGCTTTACATTGCCCGGCTGGTAGGTTTGGACGATGCGCCCTACGCCCCAGCCCGCTACTTCCATGATCATGATGCGTCCAAAGTGTTCGGTTTCGAGGTATGTTATTTCGCGTTTGTTGTGGGCAAATAAGTCGGGTTTTACGTCGAGGGCAATGGGGTTGACGAGATAGTAGCGTCCAGAGATTTTAGCAGATGCTGTGGCGATGCCGGCAACCGGAAAATGATAGCGATGATAGTCTGCCGGGGCCAATCGAATGACGAGTGCAGCACCATTTCTATAGGGGATTGCGGATTCTCTTGATGATAGGAGGTGTGCAATATCGACATGGGACTCTTTGACGGGTAAACGGGTTTGTGCATCCAGTTTGGGATATGCGAGTATTTTTCCGTCGGCGGGTGAACAGAAGATGTGGGGGGCGGCGATAAAGGGACGTGCGTCGGTTTTAAGTTTGCGAGAGAAGAATGCATTTAAGTTCTCGTATTGGTCCAGTGGCAATTCGATTTCGTCCAGGTTGATGTCGTATTTTTGGACGAATGGTTGGATTTTCTTTCGCGATCCCGATAGGTCCATCCATTTGCCGAGTAGCCAGCAAAATGAGTATGTGTTCAGGAATATGTTGTATATAAATATTGCCACGCGAGATCGCGCGACAGCATATTGAATGCGGGGCAATATGAGTGGTTCGGAGATCATTTCACCTGTTTTGCGGTTGCGGTAGGTTATTTGCTCGGTCATAAGTGAGGTGTGCTCTAAAGCTATTTAAAAGATTTGGGCCAAAATGTTTCTGGCCGGGTTTCAAAGGTCATGTGTTCCTTTTTTGTCGGGTGTATTATGGTCAGGCTTTGTGCGTGAAGGGCGATGGCGCGATTGGGAAATGGTTTGCGCGATCCGTACTTGTAGTCGCCCAATACGGGGTGGCCTATGTCTGCGAATTGTACGCGTATTTGATGATGGCGTCCAGTGGCGAGGTTCACGCGGACTGAGGATATGCCTTTGTGGTATGCCAGTCGCTCGTAAGCGAGTTCTGCGCGCTGTCCATGAGGGGCGTTTACGATGCGACTTTTTGTTTGTCGCCGCGCGATGTGGTTTACGAGATGGCCGTTTTCAGGGGTTTTGCCGTGGACGAGAGCGATATAGTGTTTTTCTACGGTTCGCTCCCGAAATTGTTGAGATAAGCGGCGCGCCGATGTCGATGTGCGCGCAAAGACGACTACGCCTGATACGGGGCGGTCCAGTCGGTGTACGAGTCCGAGAAATACGTTGCCGGGTTTGTTGAATTTGACTTTGAGATAGGCTTTGCCCATGTCCAGCAAGTTTTCATCGCGAGTGTGGTTGCCCTGTACGAGCATGCCCGCGGGTTTGTGTACGACCAACAGGTGGTTGTCGAGGTAGAGGATGTCCATTGTGACTGAAATTTACAGGTTAAAGATTAAAAGCGCAACTGATGTGGACATTTTGCGGTTGACCGCAGGATGTGAATGGAATAGCTTGCAGCGGTTGGTGGATGGTGTAGGGGCGGTGCCCCTGTGCCCGCCCGTGCTTCTTGCGAGAGATGAGATGAAAAGATTTTTTGTTTTGCTCATGATGATCAGTGCGCCGCTCGGTGCGGATGAAAGTCTTCATCGGGATGCAATTGACACTATGGTTATGGCGACGCGCTATTTTCGCACCGATGTTGCGACTCATGGCGGTTATTTGTGGCAGTACAAGACCGATTTTTCTATGCGCGAAGGCGAGGGTACAGCTTCGCCTTTGACGATCTGGGTGCAGCCGCCGGGTACGCCTGCTGTGGGTATGGCGTTTCTGGAGGCTTATGAGGCTACGGGCGATACGCTGTTTCTCAATGGCGCTGTTGAGGCGGCACGCGCACTTGTTTGGGGGCAACTCGCTTCTGGTGGTTGGGATTATCGCATTGATTTTGATGCCGAGGGAAGTAAGCGCTGGCACTTTCGGCGCGATGTGGAACGGGGCGATGTGCATAGGGGTAACCGCCGCAATCGCACGACGCTTGACGATAATAATACGCAGAGTGCGTTGCAGTTGCTGATGCGGGTCGATAAGGTGCAAAATTTTGAGGATAGGGAGATTCACGCGGCGGTGCAATTTGGTCTCGATGCGCTTCTCAAGGCGCAGTATCCAAATGGCGCGTGGCCGCAGCGGTTTGAGGGTTTTCCCGATCCAGAAAAGTTTCCGGTGAAGAAGGCGCGTTATCCCGAAACGTGGTCGCGGACCTATCCCAATACGCGGTATTTGGCGTATTATACGTTTAATGATAATGCAATTGCCGATGTGATCGAGACGATGGTTGAGGCGTACGATGTTTATGGGGATGAGCGCTATCTCGATGCGGCTAAGCGCGGTGGCGATTTTATTATTCTGGCGCAGATGCCCGAGCCACAGCCCGCGTGGGCACAGCAGTACAATTTGGATATGGAGCCGGCGTGGGCGCGTCGGTTTGAGCCGCCTGCTGTTACGGGTGGCGAGAGTTTTGGGGTTTTGCAGATGCTTTTGGATTTGTATTTGGCGACTGGGGAGGCGCGTTTTTTGGGTCCGATTCCCAGCGCGCTCGATTGGGCAAAACGCTCGCGTTTGTCCGATGGTCGCCTGGCGCGGTTTTACGAGCTTCAGACCAATCGGCCGCTATTTTTTACCCGCGATTATGTGCTTACGTATGACGATTCAGACCTGCCCACGCATTATGCGTTTAAGGTGAGTGGGAGTCGGATTGAGAGGGTTGAGGCTCTGTACAATCGCATCAGGACAGAGGGGCGCGAGAAGATTTTGTCTGAGCGCGGGCGCGTTACCAGCCCGGGTGCCGATCGCGTGAGAGAGGTTATCGACGCGCTCGATGACCGGGGGCGCTGGATCGAGCAGGGGACGTTGAGAAATCCAGAGAACAGACGTGAGCGCATTGATGCCGAGATTCTTTCGTGTCGCACGTTTATTCGGAATCTGAGCTTGTTGGCGCGCTATGTGAGAAGTGTGAAGTGAGAAGTGTGAAGTAAGAAGTGATGTACAACTACGATAGCAATTTATCTGTGTTCATCTGTGGCTGCTTTTGCCTTTATCCTGTTCATCCTATCATCCTGCAAATCCTGATTCAGACTGTGTTGACTTTTTTGTCTTACTCTTTTCAAAGGAATTTTTTTATGCCCGAACTCGAAACGCGACGTCTTGGTCGCACTGAACTTAAACCCAAAGCGATTGGTCTTGGCTGTGCGTTTCTCGGTAGTCCACAGCGGGTTTCCGATGATGAGGGGATTGCGACTGTGCGGGAGGCGATTGATCGGGGGATTAATTTTATCGATACGTCTGCTGCTTATGGCGGGGGCGAGAGCGAGCGGCGCGTGGGGCTCGCGCTTCAAGGGGGATACCGGGAGAAGGTTTATTTGCAGACTAAGGCGGGTACCCATAGGGATAGGCGGCACGATTTTTCGGCGAAGTCGATTCGGTGGACGGTTGAAAATAGTCTTAGACAGCTCAAGACGGATTATATCGATGCGGTGCTTATTCACGATCCGAGGGATATTGAAGAGGCTTATTCACCGGGATATGCTTCGGATGAGCTTTTGAAGATGAGAGACGAGGGGCTGATCGGTTATACGGGTGTTGGCTGTCGTTCGCACGATTTTCACCGTTACGCGATTGAGACGGGAGTTTGCGATATTGTGATTACGTTTCTCGATTATACGTTGCTGAGTCAGACGGCTGCAGAGACGACGATTCCTCTCGCGCTTGAGCACGATGTGGGTGTTATTCTGGCGAGTGTGCAGGGTATGGGCGTCCTGGCAGGTCCCAGGCCCGATGTCGAGTTGACTGGCCGTCGGTATCCGGGACAGGGTGATCGCGCCGTTGCGATGTGGGAGTGGTGCAATGCGCGCGGGATTAGTATTCGTCGCTTTGCCTTACAATTTTGTCTCGCTGCACCTTTAAATGGCAATGGTATGCTTCTGGTGGGACCAGCTTCTCCCCAAGAACTCGACGAGGTTCTCTCCGATGCCACTGCCGATGTCGATCTCGATCTGTGGGGGGAATTTGAGAGAGAGTTTGGAGTGGGGTTGTGAAGTGAGATGTAGTTTGCCGTTTCAAACAGCAAAGGTGAGGTGGTTGGTAGGGGCGAGGCATGCCTCGCCCGTCATCGCGGCAGGATTAAAGCCGCGATCTATTGTTAGTTGTAGGGGCGACCCCCTGTGGTCGCCCTGTTTTTTTGCCGGTTACAACCCAATGATTATTGTTAAAAAATGTATTTAAAGAGATTTTTTCTCTTTAAACCTTGCTATTTAGCTAAAATTCTCTAAATTTAATATGATATAAACCGAAAATATCATATTAGGAGGTGGTGAGATGATAATCAGTTTCTCAGTCGAAAATTGGATGTCTTTCCGCGACCCAACCACCTTTTCGATGGTTGCCAGTCGAGAACGCCAGCATGGAGAACGCGTTCCAAAGCTCGGGAAGTACCAAACGCGAGTTCTCCCGATCGCGGCGATTTATGGCGGTAATGCCTCGGGCAAGACAAATTTTTTTAAGGCTCTGAATTTTGCCAGGACGCTGGTTATTAAAGGTACCAGACCCGATAGCCTGATTCCAATTGAGACATTTCGATTGGATGCCACGGGGAGAAGTCGGCCTTCGCGCTTTGCTTTTGAGTTGCTGATTGACGAGACCATCTACGATTTTAGTTTTGCAGTGACCCAAAAGGTGGTGCTGGAAGAAAGACTGGTTAAGATCACGAGTACGAGTGAAAAAGTGCTTTATGATCGTCGTGACGGCAATCTCAACTTTGACACATCGCTCGCCAAAGACATGTTCTTGCAATTCACTTTCAGGGGGACCCGGGACAATCAGCTTTTTCTGACCAATTCCGTATCCCAAAATATCGACGATTTCAGGCCGGTCTATGACTGGTTTGAGAATACGCTTGTACTGGTGGCGCCTGACTCGCGGTTTGATCTTTTCGAAATATTTCTTGATGAGGGACATCCACTTTACACGGCAATGAACGAGATGTTGCCACGGCTCGATACCGGAATTGCACATCTTGGCAGTGAAGAAATTCCATTAGAAAATATATCGATTCCCGAGCCATTAAAGACCGAGCTTCAGGAAGAGGTCAAAGAAGGCATGGCTGTTCGGTTGCTGATGGAACCGCAGACCAATCGCATCGTGGTTACCCGGAAGGACGGAGAATTAATCGCAAAAAGGCCGGTCACTTTCCACCCAAAATCGGATGGCACAGAGGCCAGATTTGAGATTTATCAGGAATCGGAGGGTTCGCAACGAGTTATCGATCTCCTGCCCGCCTTTCTCGAGCTTTCAGCACAAGTGTCGCAGAAAGTTTATGTCATTGATGAGATAGACCGCAGTCTGCATCCCTTACTGATTCGCCAATTGCTTGAGGAATACCTGTCCAATTGCTCCACGGAAACCCGAACACAACTGTTGCTGACGACCCATAATGTTATGCTGATGGATCAGCAGTTGTTGCGTCGGGATGAAATGTGGGCGACGGAAAGAGATGAGGCTGGCGTGTCGAGTCTGTTTTCTTTTAGCGAGTACAAAGATGTCCGTTATGACAAGGATATTCGGAAAAGCTACTTGCAGGGGCGGATGGGAGGAATCCCTCACATCGTGCCGGGATGATCCCTGTGAGGTGCGCCCCTTGTGCTTTCTGTATAATTGCTCTCAGACCTTTATTCGCATCTTTTTGCAAAAATTGCTTTGCTCTGATGTAAAAACTATATACATTTTCGTCTTACAGATAATCCCGCTTAGAATAGTTTGAGAGACACATTCTTATGGCGAATTGATCCTGTCATGGTTGCTCCTAAATCTGGTTTATTGAGGCAATACCTATCACATGAGCAAGTAATCAATTGGTCTGGCTTCGAGATCAGAACTCAAGGCGTATTGCCTCCGCTTCGCAAGGGATATTATTACACCGTAGCAGGCCAAGCCATTGCTGGCGACGCGCCAAAAAATTTTATACGCGCTTATACCTACGGGACAGCTAACCGATCCAACCCTCGCAAGTGGCCTGAATATATTGCCAAGGTTGGACATAAATGGTATCCCAATGAGTCTATTACAGAGCATCTGCTTACGCGCATTGGACAGCTACTTGACCTGCAAATGGCTGAGTCTTACCTTGTGTCAGCACACGGCCAGATCCGTTTTCTAAGCCGGTATTTTCTCGAGCGTAACCAAAACCTCGTTCACGGAGCCGAGATATTTGCAGACTATTTGAAAGATGAGCAATTTGTAGAGGAGGTAGAGCAAGAAGGCGCAACCCAGGACATGTTCACGTTCCAATTTATTAAGGATGCAATTCAAGAGCAATTTCCCGATCAGGCACGATCCATTCTGAAGGGGTACACTCAGATGCTCGCCTTCGACGCTATCGTAGGGAATAATGACCGCCATCATTACAATTGGGGCGTGGTCGTTCATGGACACCGCAGGCATGAACCTTACTTTTCTCCTATTTATGATAGCGCACGGGCACTTTTCTGGAATAACGAAGAATCAAAACTTGAAGACATGAAAAAAAATCCCGACTCGCAACGGTTGCCTGCTTTCATTGCTCGGTACGTCAAAAACTCGCGCCCAAAGACGGGTTGGGATGGTGTAAATAGACCCGATCATTTCGCCTTGATTCAGAAGATCTATCAAAATTATCCCGATCTTCGTTCCGTGATGTCCGATCTTTGTCACGAACAACTCTTACAACGCATCCGTGAAACGCTCAACGGCGAGTTTGGCCCACTTATGAGTGCCTTGCGCCGAGAGATGATTTTGCTTTGCTTAAAACGTCGGCTGTATCTGTTCAAAAAAGCAATCGGTGCTGATAGCTGATCTCAATCCCCCAATGGAGTATGCTATGATATCGACCCTCAAGAAAATTTTGTTCCACCAAGACGGACAAGGACATCTTCGTACACCCCAAGATGAGACAGCCGAATTTCTGTTGCGATACCGCAACCTGGATGTGGGGCATCTTTCACTTCGAGGCGGAAAGTGGCGTTTCGAGTACACGGATACTTTCCGGAAGAAGAAAGACGCTTATCCGATCATCAATTTCCCGCATTTGGATAAACACTATGAATCTGATGTGTTGTGGCCGTTTTTCGTGATTCGCATTCCCGGCTTAGGACAACCAGCTGTCCAGCGCGTGATCCGTGAGGAGAACATCGACCCCAGCAATGAAGCACAACTGCTCAAGCGTTTTGGCAAAACCACGATCGCCAATCCATACACCTTGATCCCCAAAGACAATTCCGCCGAATCCGAAGAGTGATTATCTCCTTCAAGCTACTTAAAGCCCAACGGTCTCTTCAAACCGTTGGGCTTTTTCTATTGGGGCTTTACTGATAGATTCATTTGTCTCCGAGCATAAGAACAGAGAACCACAAGCAAAATCGGTCTTGATAAATTCCGATTCTCAATGTATTCTGATTGGGAATGCGATAAAGGCTGACTGCCGGGACAGCACTGGGGCTGTCCCCTACGATGACTATTGTTAATCCAGTGTTTGTTGGGGCGACCCCCTGTGGTCGCCCGCTGACTCAGAGACATATAACAAAGGAATACACATGAAAAAAATTCTCATTACAGGTATGAGCGGACTGATTGGCGGGGCTGTTCGGGAGCAGCTTGAGGGCAAGTATGAGCTTCGCGCGCTCAATCGCCGCGATGTGGCGGGCGTGGATTGTCGGCGGGCTGATATTTCGGATTTTGATGCGATTTGTCCGGCGTTTGAGGGGGTTGATACGGTTGTTCATCTGGCTGCTGCGATTAGAAGCGATTTTGAGGGGTTTGTCGCGCACAATATCGTGGGTACTTATAATGTTTTTGAAGCGGCACTTTGCGCCGGGGTCAAGCGCGTTATTTTTGCCAGTAGCGGTTCGGTGACAGCGGGTTGGGAGAATGATTCGCCTTATGATGCGATTGTGGCGGGGCGATACGACGAGGTGCCCGAGTCCTGGGATAAGTTTTCCCACAGGACGCCTACGCGCCCGCGCGGGATTTACGGCTGTACAAAGGTCTGGGGCGAGGCTTTGGCGCGGCATTATGCCGATAGTACGGATCTGTCTGTTATTTGTCTGCGTATTGGTGCGGTGAATGCCGAGGATCGGCCCAATGGGACGCGCGGTTATTCTGTGTGGTGCAGTCAAAGTACGATTGCCGGCATGGTAGAGTCGTGTATTGAGGTGTCCGATGATCTCAAGTTTGATATTTTTTATGTGGTTTCGAATAATAAGTACAGCTATCGGGATATGACGCATGCGCGCGATGTGCTGGGTTTTGAACCCGAAGGGGATGCGGAGGCGTATCGGTGAATTATACCACTATTTTTTTTGATGGGTATGGGACGCTTTTTGATAAGGCGTTTGACGCGCTGTATGATACGTGTCAGATTATTGTCGATGATTTGCAGATCGATATGAGTAAGGAGGCGTTTCTCGATCACTGGGACCGCTACTTTTTTCCGCTGTTGAGAGAGGGGGATTTTATTTCGTTTTGGGACGCGCATATTATCGGTCTGGAGAAGACGTTTGCGGATTTGAATGTGCGGGCGAATCCCGAGTCTTATATGACAGGTCTTTTTGACGCTTTTGGCCGCGTGCCCGTGTTTTGCGATGTGAAACCGGCTATTGATGCATTGTCCGATGTGCAAACTGGCGTGATTTCCAATGCGGATCACGAGCATCTTACGTTGGCTTTGCGTGCGAATGATCTGAGTTTTCCGGTTGTGATTAGTTCGGAGTCCGCGCGGTGTTACAAGCCGAATCCCGATATTTTCTTTTCTGCTTTTGAGGCTCTCGGTGCCGATCTCGATCAGACGCTGTATGTCGGGGATTCTCAGGAGGACGATATTGTGGGGGCAAGGCGGGCGGGTATTTCTGTTGCATGGCTCAATCGAGATGGGGCTGTGCGGCGGGATGGTATTCCGGAGCCTGATTATGAGATTAGCAGTTTATCGGCGTTGTGCAATATTCTTGGAGAGGAATGATGCAACCGACTGAAATGGAAGAGTATCTTTTTGATTTGCGCGGCTATATTGTGCTCAAGAATGCCGTGGATGCCGAGCATCTCGTCGAACTCAATGAGATTATCGATACGTATGACGATCTTGAACCCGATGGATGGCGGGGGTGGGTTCATCGGAGCGGGGGCGCACGACATTTGCACAATATTTTTGAGATGGGTGAATCTTTTGAACGCTTGATTGACCATCCGTCGTGGATTCATCACCTGAGGCGTTTTGTGGGTGGGGATGATGGTCTTTTTATCGATGAGTCATTTATCGATATTCGGTCTCAGGGCGGTGCGACGCGCATTCATTCGGGCGCGCATAAGCGGCGTATCCGCACGCAGTTTCGCTTTCACAACAATGAGTTTCGGTGTGGACAGATCAATATTTTGTTGGCACTCAACGATATTGGGGATGGCGATGGGGCGACGATGGCGATTCCCGGTTCGCATAAGTCCAATTTGCTTCATCCCGCGTTTGAGGATCCCAGGGGTACGGGTAGTGGGCATTCGCTGGATCGCGTTGAAGCGGCTGTTCAAATTCAGCTCGATGCGGGTGATGCGATTTTTTTTGTGGATTGTATGGCGCACGGTTCGTCAGAGCGCACGCGTCCCGGTGAACGGCGCGTTGCTATTATTCGCTATGGTCCGCACTGGGGCAATGACCGATATGGCTATCAGCCTTCGCCTGAGTTGATTGCGCGTTTGACACCCGAACGACGTAAAATTGTTCAGCCTCTGCCGCCTAAGATGCCGCCGGGTGTGCAGCGTGTAAGTTATTGAGGAGTTACTTGTGTTATGAAAAATGGACATGCCCCTCTCGCCCGTTTTACTGTGCTCGATTTGACCCGCGTGCGTGCAGGTCCCACTGCTGTGCGTCAGCTCGCGGATTGGGGCGCGAATATTATTAAGATTGAGCCGCCCGAAAATATTGATGCGGCCAAGACCATGGGAGGACCGCGTCACGGGCCGGATTTTCAGAATTTGCACAGGAATAAACGCGGGATGACCTTGAATCTCAAAGCCGATGCTGGGCGCGAGGCGTTTTTTCGCATGGTCCGGTGCGCAGATGTGGTTGTGGAGAATTTTCGGCCCGATGTCAAAGATCGTCTCGATATTGGGTATGAGAGGTGTAAGAGGGAGAATCCGGGTATTGTGTACGCGAGTATTTCTGGTTTTGGGCAGGATGGTCCGTATAGCTTGCGGCCGGGTTTTGATCAGATTGCACAGGGTATGGGGGGATTGATGTGGATTACGGGTTTGCCGGGGCAGGGTCCGGTGCGCGTCGGGGTGCCGATTGCAGATCTCGCTTCTGGTTTGTACACTGCTATTGGTATTCTCACGGCTTTGCTTCAGCGCGAGGAGACCGGGGAGGGGCAGTGGGTGCATACGTCGTTGTTGGAAGCTCAGATTGCGATGCTGGATTTTCAGGCGGCGCGATGGTTGATTGCAAATGAGGTGCCGGAGCAGGCGGGTAATAATCATCCTACCAGTATTCCGACGGGTGTGTTTCAAACCCGCGATGGGTATATCAATATTGCCTGTAGTGGGGAGCAGATGTGGCAGCGTTTGTGCGATGTGCTGGGCACTGGGGATTTGTACAGGGATGAGAGGTTTTCCAATGGCGGAGTGCGGTTGAGAAATCGGGATGCGCTGAATGAGTATTTGCAAGCGTATTTTGCAACGCGAGACAGTGCCCATTGGATTGATGCGCTGAATGACGCGGGTGTGCCGTGTGGGCCGATTTATAAGATGGATGAGATGTGGTCTGATCCACAGGTTGCGCATTTGAAGATGTCGCGTTCGGTGAATCACAGCGTTATGGGGGATTGCGATGTGGTGAGGAATGCGACTAATTTGAGCAATGCGTCAGATCTGCCTTACAGGGCGTCGCCCGAACGGGGCGAGCATACGGATGAGATTTTGAGCGAGTTTGGGTTTTCAAAAGATGAAATTGCAGCTATGAAAGAGGAGAATGTCGTTTGATGTTCTCTGTGGGGTATTCAATGACAGATAAAATTATTGTGCAGAAAGATAGCGGTGTTGGGCATATTCGCCTGAATCAGCCGGAGAAACTCAATGCCATTTCTTATGATATGTGGCAGGGTATGGCGCGGGCGATTGACGATTTTGAATCGGATGATGCTGTTCGCGTTATTGTGCTGTCGGGCGAGGGCGGCAGGGCGTTTTCTGCGGGGGCAGATATTTCGCAGTTTGAGAAAAGACGTGCGTCGGCAGATGCGGTGGAGGTGTATAATGCGACTATGGGGCGCGCTTATGAGAAGCTCGCGCATGTGCTCAAGCCCACGATTGCAAAAATTGCGGGATATTGTATTGGCGGAGGGCTTGCAACTGCGCTGTGTTGCGATTTGCGGATTGCCTCCGATGATTCGTCTTTTGCCATTCCCGCCGCGAAGCTGGGCCTGGGGTATGGGTACGGGGCGCTCAAACCGCTTGTGGGGCTTGTGGGTCCGGCGAATGCGTGCGAGATTTTGTTCACGGCGCGGCGGTTCAATGCTTCTGAGGCGTACCACATGGGTCTGATTAACCGGGTTTTGTCGCGGGATGAGTTAGACGCTTATGTGGATGATTATGCGGAGACTATTGCGGGCAATGCGCCGCTTACGATTAGCGCGAGTAAGCAGATTATTGCAGAGATTGGCAAAGATGCAGATGAGCGCGATCTCGATTTGTGTCAGCGGGTTACCGATGCCTGTTTTGCGAGTGAGGATTACAAAGAGGGCCGCGCGGCATTTATGGAGAAGCGCAAGCCGGATTTTCAGGGGCGATGATTTTATTCCCAGAGTGCTTTTAGGCGTGGGATCAAAATTTCTGTGTCGCGGTCGTGGACTTCGCCTTGCCATATCTGATTTGTTTTTACGGGCGAGCGGTCAAAGGAGGCTTGCATCAGGTCGGGTAGGTCCAGTGTGCGGAAGCGGGTTTTGAAATAGCCGTCTTCTGTGAGCCAGACTTCGCGGAAGCCCAGTGGGAAACCAATCAGGCAGGCGGTGTCAACGATGAGGAAGTCGCGATATGTGCGGATGCGGTTGATGTGTCTGTGTCCGGTGAAGATGGCTATGATAGCGGGCAGGTCTTTTACGGTTTCCATGAGTTGTTCGGCGTTGCCTACAATGCCACCCGGTACAAAGTCGGCCTGGGCTTCGTATTGGGGGAAGACCCAGGGGTGAATGAACAGGATGAGGGCACAACGGTCGCTATAAGCTCTTGCGGCGGCTTCGCGCAAGATGCGATCGTGTGCTTCTGTCCATGTGCCCAAACTGTCTTCTAATGGGCTAACCGGATACACGTTGGCGAGCGCCAGGCGCAGGCGCGGCGCAGCTTCGACGATGTCCAGGGTTTCGGGGATTGGAAATTGTCTGGCAAAAGCCTCAAAGCTCCCTTCCTGGGCATCGCAGTCGTGATTGCCCGGGACGTAGTATGTGGGCGCGTGAAGGCCGTCAAATGCCTTTTTGGCTTCGTCTATGGTTTGCAAGTAAATATTATAAGGCATTTCAAATGCGCCACCGCCGCAGACCACGTCGCCGCCGTGTACGATGAAGTCCGAGTTGCAGGCGTTGATGGCGGGTGCCATTGCGCGGTGTATTTCCTGGCTGCGCGTTAGCATTTTGGGCGCGCCGAAGTCTTTTTCGGCTGCGGCGTGATGATGGCTGTCTGTGACAAAGACAAAGTGTGAGGGCATGGGGTCTCCTTGGGTCAGGGGTGCTTTGTTTTGAATTGAAAGGCGTAGAGCCGGGCGCAGAGAATATAAAATCGCAGTTTTACGGTTGTTCCGATCAGGGTGCGTACATCGCCGTCCGACCAGGAGACGCGATGGCGCACGGAGTCGCCGATTACGGGTTCGCACGATTGGCGATCAAATCCTTCGATGACTTCATTTTCGTCGTTTAATATTTCGACGCTTATCTCTCCCCAGGTTGCATCTGCGTTTATTTCCAGGTGGGTGCCCGAGAATTGTATGGGTATGGTTGTGATTGTGCCTCCGCTCGGTTTTTCACCTGCGTCAATTGAGATGAATCCATCCAGGCGCAGTGTTGCCAGACCTATTCCGCTTTTTTCTTCAAATGGACGTCCCATCCCATTCCAGTGTGGCCGATTGCTGCCGTGGTAGTAGATGTGGATTTGGTCTTTTACGACTGACGGCGCGCCGACCATGATTTCTGCCGATTCATAACTGTTTGGTTCTCCCAGTGGTATGAATATGTCGCGATTTCCCGCTCGACGCCAGTTTGCATTGTCCCGGCTCGTGGCCAATTGTACCTGAAGTTTTCCGGTTCGCCAATCAAAAAGGCTGGGCATCATAATATAGGCATAGTCCGCTTGCGGGTACTTAAATGCAGCGGATGTGTAAATGTCTGTGTCTTCTGGGTCGTGCTCATCTGGTCTGAGGACACTGATCGGCGTGGTCCAGTGGATGAAGTCTTCGGATTCGATGCGTCCCAATGAGCGGTGTCGCTTTCGAGGTCTCTGGTTTATGCGTACGTACGCGACGTATTTGTCGTTGTCCTGTACTGCGACGTTGAATGTGTCAAAGACGCCGGGTAAGACGGTTTTGGGGTGTTTTGTCCAGTGGATGCCGTCCGGGGAGAAAGCGATTTTTAATCCGCCGCCTTCTTCTATGGTTTTGTAGAGCATTTTGTATTTTTTGTCGGGATCCTTTTCTGCGGGGGTTTTTAAGACGCATACGCCGCCACTTCCGCCGGGTCCGGGGTCCAGTAGCAGGTTGGTTTTTGCGGATCCCTCATGGGGCAGGATGTCGAGGGTGGGTTTTGTCCATTTGAGCCCGTCTTCAGAGGTGGCATAGGCCATGAGTACTGCACTGTCTTTGCCGTATTTATGGGTGCGGTTTGTGTACCACATTTTGTAGATTTGGTCTTCTTCATCCCAGAGGACGGAACCGTAGAGTTGTACCTGCAATTCCCAGGGCATGTCGGGCACGAGCAGCGGGTTGTGCGAATGTTTTACCGGCTGGTGCATGACATAGCGAATCCCTTCGGCGCGTTCTATCAGGAATCCGTCGTCCAGAAAGAGCTGCTTCTGGTCGCCCACGTCGATGTGACGCCCCACATGCTGGGGCCAACTTGCATAATTTATGTCTGATGCCATGAGATTGTCTCCTGATTTTTATATTATGGGATCATTTTAATATTGTGGGATAAAGAAGTATAGCGTTTTTTTTATTGGTTGATAGGGACAAGTGGTTGATAGGGACAAGCCGCCGTCATCGCGGCATGATGTTGAGCCGCGATCCAGTGGTTTTGAGTCGTCTGTAATATCAAATACAAGGGGTATCCATGGCAAATAATTCGAGTGCCCGTGCGGATTTTGGTGAACATATCGGTTTTATCTGGTCTATTGCGGAACTTCTGCGGGGTAATTACAAGCAATCGGAGTATGGGAAGGTGGTACTGCCGTTCACGGTTCTGCGACGGCTCGATTGCGTGTTGGTGCCGACAAAAGACGCTGTGCAGGCGCAGTTAGAAACTCTGCCTGAGAATATTGACGAGACAATGCGCGAGACAATGCTCAATATGGCGAGTGAAAATAATTTTCACAATACCAGTCCGTTTACTTTTGAGAAGTTGTTGGACGATCCCGATAATATCGCTGCGAATCTGAATAATATGATTAACGGGTTTTCTTATGATGCGCGTGATATTTTTATAGATCGGTTTAATCTGCCCGAGCAGATTGCGCGGCTCGACCGGGATAATTTGCTCTATCTGATTGTCAGTCGCTTTGCACAGGCGGATTTGCATCCGGATCGCGTTTCCAATCTGCAGATGGGATATATTTTTGAAGAACTCATCCGCAGATTTTCCGAGCAGAGCAATGAGACAGCTGGCGAGCATTTTACGCCTCGTGAAGTTATCCGGTTGATGGTTAATCTTCTGTTTTTAGAGGATGAGGCCGCGCTGACCCAGCGGGGTATTATTCGCAAGTTATACGATCCGGCATGTGGCACGGGGGGAATGCTTTCTATTGCGGAGGAGTATCTCAGAGAACTCAATCCTGAAGCCAGTTTGATTGTGTACGGACAGGAGTTGAATGATGAGAGTTATGCGACCTGTAAATCAGATATGATGATCAAGGGGCAAGATGCGAAGAATATTCATCCCGGTAATAGTTTTACAGAGGATGGCCTTCCCGATGAGCAATTCGACTATATGTTGTCCAATCCGCCGTTTGGGGTCGATTGGAAGAAGGTGGCATCTGAGATTAAGGACGAAGCCAATCTCTTCGGTTATAAGGGACGCTTTGGCGCAGGGCTTCCGCGTGTTAGCGATGGCTCTTTGCTTTTTGTGCAGCACATGATTTCAAAGTTCAATCAGAATGACGATTTGTCCCGTCTGGCTGTTGTGCTCAATGGGTCGCCTCTTTTTTCAGGTAGTGCGGGAAGTGGGGAGAGCGAGATCCGCCGCTGGATTATTGAGAATGATTATTTGGAAGCGATTATAGCTCTGCCTACCGATATGTTTTACAACACGGGTATTGCGACTTATATCTGGATTATTACGAATCAGAAGACGCCGCAGCGCAAGGGTAAAGTGCAATTGATCGATGCTTCAGATTTTCACGTTGCGATGCGCCAGAGCTTGGGTAGCAAGCGCAAGCAGATTTCCGATCAGCAGATCGCGGAGATTACGCAATTGTTTGGAGATTTTGAGGTTGTGGAGGCATGTCCTGAAAAGGGTTTATCCAGAGATCGGGTGAAGATTTTTGACAATGTTGACTTTGGGTATCAGCGCATTACTGTCGAGCGCCCGCTCAAGCGCAATTTTCAGGTGTGTGAAGACCGCATTGAGATTCTCAAGTCGGCGAGGAGCTTTGCCCGTTTGCCGAAAGAACAGCAACAGCGCATTCTCGAGGTTCTGGCTACGCTTGAGGGTGATTGTCTGTATAAAAACCGCGATGAGTTTATTGGCATTCTTACGGGTGCTTTTACAGAGGCGCAAGTGAATATTACAACGGCTCAGTTGAAGCTGATCTATCAATCCTTGAGCGAGTATGACGAGACCGCTGATGTTTGTACCAATCGCAAGGGCGAGCCAGAACCCGATCCCGATTTGAGGGATTATGAGAATGTGCCGTTGCGAGAGGATATTGACGCGTATTTTGAACGCGAAATCCAGCCTCATGTGCCCGATGCGTGGATCGATTACACCAAGACAAAGGTGGGGTACGAGGTTCCCTTTAATCGGTATTTCTATACGTTCAAACCGCCCCGTGCATTAGATGAAATTGGTGCGGATTTGATAGGTGTGACGGATAGTATTGTCGAGATGATTGAAGATGTGACGGATGGTATTGTAGAAACGGTTGGAGGGATTTTGAATGGGTAAAGATGTGATTCACTGTAGGGGCGAAAAACCTTTCGCCCCATGTGTGGATTTAGCAATTACATCCAGAAGCATTGTAGGGACGAGGATGCGGAGGCCAAAATATGCGATATGATCCCCATAAGCACCATCGCCGTTCAATCCGTTTGAAGGGGTTCGATTACACTCGAGAAGGCGCGTATTTCGTGACGATTTGTACCCAAAATCAGGCGTGTCTGTTCGGTGAAATTATGAACGGACAGATGCAGTTGAACGATGTGGGTGAGGTCGCCGATACATGTTGGCGGGCTATTCCCGAACATTTTCCCAGGGTTGTATTAGATGCCTTTGTGATTATGCCGAATCATGTGCATGGTATCATTTGGATAGGGCCAGCAAATAGGGTGAATGTAGGGGCGAAAAATGTGGGGGTATCGGATAATGTAGGGGCGAAAAATTTTTCGCCCCTACCGTCCCCATCATCCCGACCATCCCAACGGGACGCATCGGCATTTCGGTCGCCATCGAAAACGGTTGGTTCCATTGTGCGCGGTTTCAAAATCGGCGTTACCAAATGGGTGCGGACAAACAAAAATTTCTACACCGTTTGGCAACGCAATTATTACGAACACATCATCCGGAATGACACCGACCTGAACCGCCTTAGACAATATATTACAGACAATCCAGCACGTTGGGCGGATGACCAGGAAAACCCCATCCATCACAGCAAAGGACATACATCCTGATTCATACCATCAAACCCAAGACCAGTGCCGTAGGGGCGAAAAACCTTTCGCCCTGTGCGTAGATTTACACGCCAAAATTTGTTTCGGCTGCGGCAATTTTGCACAACCTATCGGGACGATGAAAAAGGTAGGGGCGACGCATGCCTCGCCCAATTCGCAATGCGATAAAGGATATTCACCATGATGCACAACATAAAACCCAGGGCAAGTACCGTAAGGGCGAACAATGCGGGTGAATTGGGTAATGTTGAGGCGAATGATGCAAATGTAGGGGCGAAAAACCTTTCGCCCTGTGCGTGGATTTATACGCTGAAATCTGTTTCGGATGCCGAGGAGAACGACACATGAGCTTTAAGAAGTATGAAGCATATAAGGATAGCGGGGTCGAGTGGTTGGGTGAAATACCTTCTCATTGGCTTTGCATTTCGTTAAAGAATATTGAGCCTTACAATTCTCAAATGGTTCAAACGGGTCCATTTGGAGCACAGTTGCATGCAAGTGATTATGTGGATGAAGGTGTGCCTCTAATTCTTATCAAAAATGTCCGCAATTTGGCTATTGATGATTCTGACATTCCTAAAATATCTGCTGAAGATGCTAAGAGGCTTTCTATCTACAGAGTTGAAGTTGGTGACATTGTATTCAGTCGAGTAGGGAGTATAGGTCGCATTGCAAAAGTCACTGAGAAAGAACGGGGATGGCTTATTTCAGGGCAAATGCTCCGGCTAAGACTTGGCAGCAATTCGCTTAATCCAGCATACTCAGTATATGCCTTGAGCAGTAAAATAGTGGAAGATTATGTGACTTATTATTCTGTGGGATCAACTCGTGACTCAATCAATACCGAAATATTGATGAACTTGAAAATCCCCCTGCCTCCACTCGAAGAACAAAAACGAATCGCCGCATTCCTCGACAAAGAAACGACAAAAATCGACACGCTCATTGACAAGCAAGAGCAACTGATCGCATTGCTTCAGGAAAAGCGGCAGGCGATCATTTCACATGCCGTTACCAGAGGATTGAATCCGAATGCGAAGATGAAAGACAGTGGGATTGAGTGGTTGGAAGAGGTGCCGGAGCATTGGGAGGTAAAGAAACTGAAGTTTGTTGCGCGGATTCAGCCGAGTAATGTAGATAAGAAGAGTAAAGAAAATGAAAAAGAAGTGCTGCTTTGTAATTATACCGATGTGTATTACAACGAAGAAATTACAGCCGATTTGTCCCTTATGAAGGCGACGGCATCTGATGTTCAGATCAGAAAGTTCACTTTAAAAAGAGGGGACACAATAATCACAAAGGATTCCGAAGACCCCAACGACATTGCCGTGCCTGCTTATGTTCCACAGGATTTGGAAGGTGTAGTCTGTGGTTATCATCTGGCCTTGCTAAGACCTGGGAAAGGGACATGCGGCGGGTATTTGAAGCGAGTTATGGATACCCAATATGCGAGAAGTGTCTTCGCCACCCGAGCTAATGGCATAACGCGATATGGTCTTGGAACTTATGCCATCAGTAATTTCATACTTCCGTTGCCTCCACTGGAAGAACAGAAGCAAATCGCCGCATTCCTCGACAAAGAAACGACAAAAATTGATACCCTCATTGAAAAATGTGAAACCGCGATTGAGCTACTCAAAGAACGCCGTCCCGCGCTGATCGCCGCTGCGGTGACGGGGAAGATTGATGTGCGGGATGTAGGCTAAAGGAGCAAGGTAGTTTAAAGGTTGAAGTGATCAGCGATTGCGTCCAGTTTCTCTACGACTTCTGGGTGAATTTCTTCTTGCGTCATCTGCGCGGCGATTCGGTAGTATTCGCTTTCCTGTACGTTTATCCCTGATTCCCGCATGATCTCAGAAAGAGTATTCTTCCCCTTGATAGCCAAATGATCCGATGGGCTAAAAGGATCTTCATACAACGCAGGGGGGAATTGCTGCTTCATATAATTATCTGCTCTGTCTGCTGCTTCCTGTCCGCTGACACTTTTCACAAAACGCACGATAGATTGGGGATGAATAAGATAACTTTCAATCTCATAACGTTCCCAGTACAGGCGTTTCATACCTTCTGGAGTCCGAGGCGGACTGCTGTGATCTTTGTCGTCGCCATCGCGCAACTCTACAGCCCGAAAATGGGGGACTATTAAGCGCATAGCGGAAAAATGTTTTACCGCAGGCCATTCATGTTGCGCCGTTTCCCAACAATACTGTTTTTCTAAAAAAGATAACAGGGAATGCTCCAAAACCCGTACCCATTCCGTTAATATGTCGATGTCCGTGTGGCCTTCAATATACAAAATTCTTGGCTCGGTATTTGCCAGCAGGATTTCCACATTTTCTAAGAATAAGGTATCTACCAATCTTCGTTTATCAGGAATTTTTCGCAAATTACCGGCCAACAGGCGCAGATTATTTATATCCGTATTGGCAGTGGCGTTAATGAGTCGTTCCGAATGTGTGGCAATAATCAGTTGTGTTCCGTTTTGATGGGCATAGTCGCGCAAATCTCGATACATTTTGTCCTGTAACAAGATATGCAAATGTGCATCAGGCTCGTCAATTAACAAAACCGATGCTTCTTTCGCCAGTAAAGCAGAGTAAACCAATAAAACCTGTAGAAACCCACTTGCCGCACTGCTTAAGTCAAAAGTTTGGCCTTGCTCCGAATGACGGTAACGGGCATATATTTCCGCACCTGCACTTGGGAGTAATAACTCATAGCCAAAAAAAGACTTGACGACCTCTTGCAACTTCTGCCATTTCTGGGCATCCTGGCTGACGATAAGAAGCAAGTTACGCAGCACGCTACCTGCCTGCGCTCGTGCTAATCGCGCCGGGATAACTACGGGATCAAAAGGAGACTCTTTAATCTCCACACCTGAAAGGGGTGAAATATAAATGGGAAAGAGTTGATCATTAATATACTGCTCCAGGTCGTCCTCTTTCACATCGATTGCTGGCCGGGCAGTAGCAAATTCTCTTCCCGTATAGAGAATCTCAAAGCCGATTTTCCATTGGTCCGTATGTAACCAGACAAATGCGGATTCCTGTACATTTTTGTCTTTCCAGAGATGTTCAAAGTCCACCAGCGGCACAGAATAGAATAACTCTGAGTTGAGGTCTATGCTCGGATAGTTCCCTTCTTCATCCCGCGCCAAGTCAGGATTGTTTTCCGACCATTGAGAGGCGATTTCCGACCAGGCGGCGATAGCCTGGAGAAGCGTTGTTTTACCAGAGTTATTTGGTCCGGCGATGACGAGATGGGATGAAAGGTCAAATTCCAGATACTCGAATTTTTTGAAGTTATTGATGACGACTTTACGGATCATGCTTGTTCACCTCTGGTACAAAAAGCGGGGGGGCTTCGCTCCAGACAATGCACCCCTCTCGTAGCCAGTAATGACATCGACAGGGTAGCCCGGTCACATGAACTGAGGGCAATAGCGAAATTCGTCCGTCCGAGTGTTCTTTTATGCGCCACCTTTTGACCACTTGGGGCGACACATCAAGGTGAATAATCTGCTGGCATGCTTGACGTGGACAAACAATTGCCGCATAGAAGGGATGGTCACGTCCCCCAATAATATACACTGTGTTTTTATCAGTGTTTTCCGGTAAGTCCTCTACCCACTTTGTGCGGTAAGGATGGAAACGCGCCCACAAATTGAATAACCATCTAATCATGACTAATGTTGTTTTTTACGAGCAAACTTCTGTCGCCTGTTCCCTTATATCGTTTTAGTAACGGATGCGGAATGCCTGTGTCCGCGTCATTTTCATAGCACCCATGCACCAGACGAAACCTTTGAGTTCCAAATTCGTGGTTATCGTCAAAACGGTAGGCGTGAATCCTGGCCATAAAATCATTAAAAGCCATGCACGCCGCTTGCATATTGATGGATATGACAGCGGGTTGTTCTTCGCCGACCGCCGCCAAATATCCGGCCACGCGCTGTTCTTGGTAGTATGCTGGGTCTTTTCTCTCCCAATTTTCTGCCGTTACCTGTTCCATTATGTACGCGCCTCGTGAAAGCAGGCTTTCGCCTTCCGGGTGGATGTAATGAGACACTGCATCGGCAGAGGTAATACCGCCTTTGCCATCGGCGTCAATATGAACTCCTACATCAAAGTATGGGATCAAGTACGCACTCGCCAGGCAATCCAAATGATACCTGCCAAAGGCGGAATCCACACAACCAAAAATCACATCGCAATCTACCAAAGCCTCTACAACATCCGGTGAGTCTGTTAATCCCTGGAGGGCTTCTACTTCTGTCTCCATTCCCATTGCTCGAATTGCCTGCTTAATCGCCAATACTTTCGGCTGTTTCTTACTCGCAGCATTCATTGTGCTGTTGATAATGCGGTTCAGATTTTTCTCTTCTAAAATATCGTTATCCACTATTACCAACTCTCCTACACAATTGCGGACGAGCAGTTCTATTATGATGCTACCAGTACCTGAGCAACCGACAACTCCTACCCTCATATTGTGCAACAACTCCAGCGTTCCTTTACCAAAGGTTTGTGTCAACTTACTTTGGTACGCTGTTTGATTTTTTTTCTTGCCCTGTTTCCAGAGGTGGATATTGTTGCCGACCACGGAAACTGTCGCCATATTAGAGAACTTGCCATGTGCGTCAACGGTACGTGCGTTGATTGCGCCATTCGACAACATGATTGCGGACCCATTTGGACGACCGTCGTCAAACCAGTTGCAAACCGAAGGGAATAGCTCTCGATCGTTTAGATCATCAATTTTCGAAAATCGGCCGTATCCCTTAGGATGTGAATGAATGGTAACGATAGACTGGCCGCATAGGTCTATTTCGCTAATTTTTTCTGGTGGAAGGTGATCGCCAAAAGGCCAGGAAACAAAGTTTTTCTTTCTCCTGGAGTCACTATGCGGCAAAGATAAAACATCCGTGGCCAGAAGACGGTAGAACTGTTTTCCCGTTCCTTGATTACACAGTAAAATCGCGGCGGCTTCCAGTCCATCGCCGGGAAAAAGATGCTTAAAGACAGCCTCATGGAGGCACTCAGTCATCGCCAGAATGGCGGATTTCATCACCCTATCGCACCTTTCATCTCATTTTTGACATACTCAATATGCGTCACAAGGGTATCAATTCCCGGTCTCCACTGATAGTGACGCGACCATCGTTGCCAGGTCCGACCAAAATGGATTTCAGACGCCAGCGCACCTATTGTCCCGCCATTCGTTGTATTGAGTGGTGGGGCAAAATAGAACATGTCCAACGGCGATCCGGGATAACCGCTTGGGATAAGTAACATCAGTGTAGATTTTTCTATCGTATAGCCGTTCGGGATAGGGAAATCCTCTATGAGTAAACCAAATTTTCCGTTACCTTCGGATATTTTTTCCCATTTGGATGGAAAATTCCCATCCAAATACTCAGTATCTTCCGGCAACAGGTCATAGAGGGCACCTTGTTGCGCTTGTCGTCGAACGGTTTCAAAGCGCTCAATGCCAGGACAAGCCAAGTTGACCTTCTCATCGGCATCTATTTTTTCTCTTTTGCCGCCGCGTAGTTTCTGGTTGAGCGACCATTCATTAAAGGTTTTTCCGGCCAGAGCCAAAATTTCGGTACCCGTGATATCCTCAGTGATCACGGTGTACTTGTCTCCGTCTATACGGATGCGGTATTTTTTCCCTTTGGGTGGACGGCGGTCGTGCTTTCCACATTCCTCTATATCGATTGAATCATCGCCATTGACGATGGGAGGGATAACAAAATACGAGTCTTCATCCTGAATAACAATTGTTATATCATCTGCAATTTCCACATCCACGCCGTCTTCGATGTCCGCAAACAGGCGTCCCTGAGGGAATTTATCATCCAATTCTTTGAGGGCTTTGCCGGTAATTTTTGCAGTTGGTAGGGCAATGCGAGAATCGTTGAACTCAGGCTGTATTTCATTCCGTAATGGAGGATTATTCTCTATAGAACTTTCTCCAATCACAAATTTTTCTCCGCCGTGGATGATCAAATATTCCTTTGGGAAAAGAGGAATGTCTATGCCATCTTCACGGTTCAAAAAAAGTCGTTTCCCGTTGCAGTCGGCAAGTTCATAAAGAACGGTAACGGGAATAAATCCCGGATGGATGGGCTTTTCCTGCCCGTCGATTTGGATAAAAAGTTGATTCATGACTATAAACTCCTTATGTTCTTCAGTGATAGATGGTTTTTGATCTATCAAGATTGCTTGACATTTTACAATTTTCGTCACAATTTTCGTGACGATATGTGATAATTATTATGACGTTCTGTATCAATTTAAAGGATTTACATCACTATGTCAACCCCTACTACTGGTATATTTCCCGATAATCTGAAAAAGATACGAGAAATCAAAGGATTAAGCCAGACTGAACTTGCAAAAAGATCTGGACTTCAGCCATCCGCAGTCTCACATTTTGAGACGGGTAGGCGGGCCCCTTCCTTTGATAACTTAAAGCGTTTGGCAGACACCCTTGAGGTCACAACTGACTTTCTTATAGGTCGTGAAATTGATCCAACTACGTCTGGCCCGACCTTAGAAAGCATTTTCAGAAATGCTCAAGAAATGGCAGATGATGACCGTCAGAAATTGGCTGAGTTCGCGGAATTTCTTGCCAGCAAAAAGAAACCGTAGTGGTAGGAGTAACTTGTGAATCAAAGACACCGCTTATTGCAAGCAGAAGCCCGTGCTGAAAATTTGGTGAAACAGCTTGGTATTGCATCGCTTCCTATCAACCCTATTGAGATTGCCGAACAACATGGAATCCCGTGTAAGGCTGAAGAAATACAAAGATTTTTTAGTTGTTTAGTAAAACAAGGGGATGCTTTTGGCATTCTGTATTCATCTAAATTCAACAATGAGGGGTTTATTCGGTTCACCGTGGCACACGAGTTAGGGCACTATTTCTTACCTGGCCATCCAGAACTTCTATTTCCAATGGGTAATGGCACTCATTATTCTCACAACGGGTTTACAGATAGTGCCACTCACGAGCTTGAGGCCGACCACTTTGCCGCAGGGTTACTCATGCCTCGACATTTGTTTGGAGTAGCACTGGGTCAAGAGACAATTCCTGGATTTTATGCAATTGAAGCACTTTCCGAAAAATGTAAAACATCAATTACTGCTACTGCTATCCGATATGCGACTTTTGCAGACTATCCCGTTGCTCTCATCGTAAGTTCGAATAATAGAGTTGAGTACTCGTTTATGTCTGACACGATGAAAACAAAAATTCAAGGAGCATCGTGGCTGAGAAAAGGGGAAGGCATACCATCACAAAGCCAAACCGCAGTATTCAATCAAGATCAAAACAACATTCTATCGGGTGCAAAAGAGGAAAGTAGCTCCTACTTGGATGCCTGGTTTGCAGGAGCACAGTCGGAGGAAATCAATGAAGATGTGATCGGGCTGGGTGGATATGGAAAGACCTTGACTGTTCTATTTTCCGAAGAATTACTTGTAGATGATACTGAATTAAATTTTGGAGATTATTGATTACAAACTAAGTGCATTTATTCAGGATTTAATTGCAGAATCGGGACAGGGAAAAGGCGTCTGATATACTCAGTGAAGGAATAAAAATGCTACAAACCATTGAAGCTACGATTGATGAACAGGGCAATGTGCGGTTATTACAGCCCATCCAGTTGTCAAAACCACGACGCGCTTATGTGACGATTCTCGCTGATGAGCGAGATATTCCCGAAACGGCATTGTTAAGTGAGGCCGCACTTGCCGAAGACTGGGATCGTCCAGAGGAAGACGCCGTGTGGTCACATCTATACCCTGTGCCTGTTCGCATTGCCTGGGGTCAAGTGCGCTCTGTTGTCGAGGCTGCTGCTTCCGAGTTGAATTGGAATGTTGCTGACTATAACGGATTGCAGTGGTTCCATTTTCCACCAATGGAAGAAGCGATTAAAAGATTGTGTAACCAATTGTGATGATAGACGAAGTGATTGGCTCTCGCAGCCGGACTGGTCAGCGTGGGGTGGTTTTCCACGACAGCCGGACAAGAGGGGGTAAAATTATAGAGTAAGGCATAAGCGCGTATGTTTTGTGTGGTTTTTTTGTGGTCACTATGAAACATTTGTGCTGCGATAGCGTGCCGTTCCATAAATTTCATGAGTCTATCAAGGGTAGCAGATGTGCGAAAGGCCTCTCGAAAATCCAGATGAGCAAGCCATCGCCTCCTTTTGTCACATAATTTGAGGAGATTGTCTTTCATTGGGACATCGGGTAAGTGTGCTTGCGTCCAATCTCTCAAGCGTCGGATGCGTTGTCCCATACTTCTTTTGGTTGAAGCCCTGTAAATATGCCAGACCTTCTCAGCGGCTTGATAATAGAAGTCTTTTAAGGACTTGGTGGCTCGGTCTCGCACCTTGAGAAAGGCGTGGAGGAAGCATTCGATAATAAAGATTTTAGGGAAAAGTGCACGCCAAGCTCCTTGTGTTGCTGCCCAGCCATCGGTATTGACGGTTTGAGGCTGATAATCGGCATCTATGGCTTGGGCTTCTTCCTTGAAGGTTGCATACCCTGCGCTGAGTGTTTCAGTATCGGCTTTGTCAACTGTGTGGACGCCTAAAATGCAGTTTTTACCTATGGTTGTGGCGACATAGGCTTTCTGTCCTCGGATGCGAATATGGTGCTCATCGGCCAAGACATGGCAGGGCAATGTCTCTTTCTTTTTCAGGGTCGTACCCACTAATGAATAGGTTGAAAAAGAAAGAAAGAGACGATACCAATACATGTGATTTCTACCAAAGACGATGGCAAGTGCCCAAAAGGGAACACTGAAACGCAATAAAAACAAGCCTTTCTCTACTTCATCAGTCATCCCGCGCATATAGGGTAACACGAAAGAAGGCCGAATTTGATACTGATGGTTGTTGATCTGTAACTTTCGCATTTTCAGCTTCAATTTTTTAGAGAGCCGTGTGGTGCCATTAAAAAAGTAGCCCTGACTCATATCGGTAGGGAAAAGTTCTGGATGCATTTGAAAAAGATGCGCCACTGTCTTATGGGCAAAGGGCAAGTCATCCATAAACCGGTGATACTCAGACTCGGTGAAAGGGAGGACTATTGTCCGATTGATTTTTTGCTTATCTTGAAGTGCCACTGCTTGTGCCTCCTGTCTTGAGAGTTCACGTTAACTGCACTTAAGATAAGCATGAGCAGTGGCTTTGGCTATTTACCACTGCAAAACGTTACAATCAGGAATGTTGAAATCTCCATTGATATCGCTGAAAACCTCATTGTCGTGGCTATGCCAGAAGACCAGGACGACCTGATGGTGGAGACGGAGTTTGATTTCTACGCATTGATTATGAAGCAATTAAATCAAGATGTCTTTAAGGCCATTAATTTCTTTTTTATTTCGGATTCTGACTGATCGGATTTTAGATTATTATGAGTTTATATCCAGTACTATGCTTCAGAGTTAGGTAAGAGAAATGAGTAAGATGAAGATGAGATACTTTGAGCCAGAAGACATCTTATATCTGGCGATTTCTGATGATCCGGAAAACAGCAGCATTGAACTCAGTCCCAATATCACAGCAGAATACAACGCCAAGGGTGAGATTATTGGCATTGAAATTCTCAATGCCAGTGACTTCATCCGAGATTCAATCGCCGATTTGGAGGCTTTTTGTCGGGAAAAAGGCATAGCAGAGTGGTATTCAAAGATACCCGGGCTTCTTGAGAGCCATTTCCCAAATTTAGAGGATATAGAATTCAGCCTTCAAGAAGATGATGAATCTGAAGATGTCTTTGTTGAGGTATTATTCTTGGTCGCGGATGATCCAGAAGAAATTGGCGAATATTATGACATATTTCTTGGGACCTGGGTTGAAGAGGTTCCGGCAGAGGCAAGAGCATATTTCCAGAGAGATATTGTCAAATGTTGTGGATGGGTGTAGAACGCATCCTTGATGATTATGCAGCGATTTTGCGTTCACCATCTACGAATTTCACCCCTTCAATGACGAGGGGTATGAGCCTGTAACCGCGTAACCTGACCCATGTTTTTTCAGCTTCAATCGCCAGTTTATACACCATCGCCATCGTCGCTTTGACCGATCCGCAGCCTTTGGTCTGCCTCGTGCGATGCCTGACGGTGGCAAAAGTCGATTCAATCGGGTTGGTGGTGCGTAAATGGAGCCAGTGTTTGGCAGGAAAATCGTAAAAGGTGAAGAGCACCTCAAAATCTTTGGTCAGGCAGTCACAGGCTTTTTCATAGCGATCCTGATACAGCCTCAAGAAGTGGTCATAGACCTTATGGGCACTCTCTTTTGTGGGAGACTGATACATCTCCTGAATCAGCCGCTTGGCATCTGGTTGCACAGATTTGGGCAGCTTATCCAACACATTAGCTGTCTTATGCACCCAACAGCGTTGGTGTTTCGTGGCAGGGAATGCCTCTTCCAATGCGGTCCAAAAGCCGGTTGCCCCATCGCCTATGGCAAGGGCAGGGGCTTTTTTCAACCCGCGTGCTTTGACCTCTTGTAAGAGACTTTGCCAGGATAAGGTGCTCTCACGTTGCCCTTCTTCTATGGCGATGACCTCTTTTTTACCTTGTGCGGTGGCACCAATCAGCACGAGCACACAGGGACGATCATCAGAGAGGCGTACGTTAAAATAGATACCGTCTGCCCAGATATAGACATAGTCTTTATCGTGCAAGTCGCGCTTTTGCCATTGTTTATACTCGTCTTCCCAAATACGCTTTAAGCGCGTGATATTGGCCGGAGAAAGCCCTGGTGCGCCTTTGCCTAAGATCGCTTCGAGTGCCTGGGGAAAGGCCGAGGTGGAGACCCCTTTCAGATACAGGGTCGGGATCAGCGTGTCAATACTTGGACTGCGACGGGCATATTTAGGCAGAATCGCACTGGTGAAGTGATGCCCCTCGCGACGATCGTGAACGCGGGGTTGTTTGACGGGTATTTTACCAATACCAGTGGTGACTTCTCGGGCAGGATGATACCCGTTTTTGACCACCTCACGATGACCCTTTTCATCTACCTGATCAGAAAATCGGGCGATATATTCATTCACTTCATACCGCAAGGCGGCACATAACATCTTACGCGCACCATTTCTTATGACTTCTTCGAGGCTCTCGGCCAGTGTATCTTGCACTATGCTTTCCACTTCAAATGGGGTATATTCTTTCACGAGCGTGTCCTTTCTCCCTCCTGGAGGGATTTTAGGTTTTTGTGATACTATAGGATACGCTCTTTCCTTTTTCTCATCCACAACTTTTGAATATACCTCATTTCCAGATTCTTTTGGATATTGTGGAATAGTCAATGGATCTATAGGACTCATTTTTTAGGAGATAGAAATGTTAAAAATTCATAAGTATTACGTCCTTGACGAAAATCAGGTTCCGATAGCGGTGCAGATTCCTGTACGGGAATTTGAGCGTTTGGAAGAAGCGATTGAAGATCATGGTCTCGCACAATTGATAAATGAAGTACAGAATGAAGAACGTCTTTCAGGAGAGGATGCCTATAATTACTACAGGTCACTGAAAAATGAACTGGGAAGTTGATTACACAAAGACTTTCTTGAAGGAACTTTCATCTCTTCCTAAAGACGTACAAAATCGGGCAGAAGACATTGTATTTCGACAACTTCCTATAACCAATCCCTTTGAGGCAGGATACGTTGAACGTCTGAGAGGACACCGGGGCAAATACAAGATTCGTATAGGCAATTATCGCATAGGACTCACCATTGACCAGAAGAATAGGATCATTACCTGCCAACGTATTGCTCATAGAAGAGACATTTATAGAATATTTCCATAGAGGCTAATAAGTTCTCGCAATGACTAGCAAACCCACATCTGAAAAAGACTTTGAAGACGCGCTTGAATGGGTGGGCAAAATTGACATTAGCAATATTTCAATCATTTATGGAAACAAAATGCCATTCGACATAAGTTTAGAACAATTGCCAGCCGGTTACGCTTTCACATCTGCACGCTCCGGAGAGTGTGTTGAAGTTCGATACCGTGATTTTACATCAACTGAAGACGGGCAACAATTTATTCAAAGGGTTGAAAGTTCTACTTATAATTTTTTGCACCCGTCTTTAATAGGACTTACGCAAGTGTCATGCGAATAGATGGAGCTTTGAGTTGTTGTCTGAGATAGTCATCGAACAATCCGTATTTGACCTGATAAACAGATTGTCCAGTTTGATAGGCGACCTGTGCAAGACGGATCCAAACGAGGAAGGCACATCCGATATGGTTACGCACAATTCTTGCTAATCGGCATTGACAGCGTTCAAGGCCGGTCACTTGTTTTGCCTCTCGGTGAAATTGCTCAATTTTCCAGCGCCAGTGACACACCTGTTGTGCCACTTGGGTATCCTTTTGTGCAAGGTCGTTAGAAACGACATGTTCCGTGCGCCCAGTAGAGGACGCCACCCGAAATAATTTCACCTTATGGTATTTTGGAAAGCCCCTGATTTTAATGCGTTTGCCTGCGTGAGATTCGCTATCTGTCCAGGTGAGGCTATCTATTCGTTGATAGGGATGTTGGCCTAAAGAATCGTCCACACGCCGATTGGACTTGAGCGGACAGTAATAGGTTTTTTGCAACTTCTCAATATGTAGCATCACATCTTTCGTCGCATACCAGCTATCCATCAACACACTTTGAAAAGGCAGTTTTCTACTATAAACCAGGACAGATAACATCTCAACGACATGATCTAACTTGGTCTTGCCATCGCCAGCGGGGTCATATATGCGATAGTCAATGATCCAAAACCGGTCTTGTGCGGGATTGACATAAACGCAAGTGACCACCCCAATGCCATTGATGACCCCTTTGGCATTGCCACTATATTGACGACGAACAAGGTCTATCTTGCGTGCATGGCGTTTGTCCAAGACTGTATCATCGAAGATCACATAGCCTTTTGGCGTTACTGCGATAGCCGACTTGACATGTTCCCAGACCAAGCGTGGCGCAATGCGATCTCCGGCCAGATACCGATTGATCATATCATGGCTGAATCCTTCGCTGTGGTCTGCAAAATGCGTCAGTGTATAGTTGATCGGACTGCTGAGCAAATACTGACAGTAATCTAACCGGGTCGGTTTGTCCATCCCATCCTACCTCCTCGTTCAGGTTACAGGACTATACCTGAAGTTTAAGGAGCCAATACCCTTTTGTCTATGACCTTTGCGTAAGTCCTGTTTAATAAATCCCTCGCAAGTGGATCACTTGCTTGCAGTCTGTCGTAGCGACAGGAGTGCAACTGTTTATGTCAATGAACTGGAGCTTCATGCGCTTGTTCGTCCAGCAAGATCGGTTGAAGCTGGACCAGTTACAAAAGATGACATAGCTGATGTGGAGAGCTTTGAACTTGGCGTACATATACCGGATGATACCGGTTTCCTGTTTCTTTTTTCGATTCACTGGAGAAAAGGGCTCTTTTTCGATTTTGGTCCTATCTTACCGGATCCTCAGCCGCGCCAATATGATGTTGCCGCTCTTTTGGGTCAAGCATACTCCCACGTTTTATTTCAAGAACGATTCAGCATTACTGACGATGAATGGAACGCTTTATTTGCAGAGCAATGGTTTCCATTTGTAGGTCTTCGTAACAAAACCATCGACAAACTGATAAGTTATATACGGTCTGGCTGGAAATGTGACGAAATTCTTGGTGAAATCGTTTTGGAAGTCAAAAGTCGCGTTCCCAAAATGCTGGAATCTTGGCGAAAGCATCCGTCATTTTTGCAGCATATAGAGATTCTGGAACGTGCTATCGAGCGATTTCTGGACGACGATACGATAAGTTGTACAAGTCTGTTGTTTAATCGCATAGAAGGGATTTTGCGTACTAATCACCTCTCTGTCAGTACTGTAAGTATGAGAAAACAGAAAAATTTGGTTGAATCAGCAGTAAAGGCTAAAATGAAAAATGAAAAATGTTTGTTATTGCCACACCGTTTTAATTCGTATCTTAACAATATTTACTTTGCAGACTTTAAGCCGGATGCACAGAATATTACTATTTCTCGTAACAGTGTTGGGCATGGTGTCGCGAGTGTATCTGAGTTTAACATAAAGTCCTCAGTGATCGGTATTCTCATTGTTCATCAACTGTTTTATCTTCTTGAAAATGATAGTACCGACCTTACTAAACGCCATCCGTAGATCGACTTCAAGACTATGGCCAACATGAGTAATTACACACTGCGCCTGCTTACCTCGCTTAAAGCCGAGGCGGAAAAGGTGGCGGAGGAAGAGGGCACGACGCTCAACCAGTTTATTAACGTGGCTGTAGCGGAGAAGTTGGCTGCTTTGCGGACGCGCTACTTTCAAGAACGCGCCACACGCGCTGATTTGGAGACGTTTGATCGTCTTCTGGAGACGTCAGGCGATGAGCCTCCGCGCCGTGGGGATGAGATATTGCCAGCAGAAAATTGATGTTCGAGTGCAGAATCTGTACAGGATAGAGCTTCTCAACTATGGAGAGAACAGATGAATTATCAGATAACAGCTCTTATTGAACGCGAGGGAGATGGCTACGTATCTCGGTGTCCTGAATTAGATGTGACCAGCCAGGGAGATAGTATTGAAGAGGCACGAGCTAATTTGCAAGAGGCTGTGGAGTTGTTTTTAGAATGTGCTTCACCTGAAGAAATAGAGGAGCGTCTTCACAACGGGATGTACGTCACGCGGCTTGAGGTGGCTGTTGGCTAAATTGCGGGTTTTGTCTGGGAAGGCAGTGTGTGATATACTTGCCAAGCACGGTTTTGAAGAGGTCCGCAGACGAGGTAGCCATATAGTCATGCAGCGGAAATTCAAAACTGGAACGAATACGGTGCCCGTGCCAGATCACAAGGAATTGCGTATTGGTACGTTGCATTCGATAATTCGTCAGTCGGGAGTGTCGCGGTCTGCTTTTGAATAGCACATATAGAAAATGCCGAAGAAACGTTGCGTGATGCATAGAAAGTTGGAAAGCCCCAGTGACCAGCAAACCCACATCCGAAAAAGACTTTGAAGACGCGATTGAAGCGTGGCTGGTAGATCGCGCTGGATATGCAAAAGCCGATAGTCGCCAGTTCGATTCTGAACTCGGTCTGGACAAACACACGTTGCTCTCGTTTCTCAATGAGACACAGTCCGATACGATGGATGCGCTCAAGAGGAGCTATGGCAGCGCGGTGGAGGAGGCTGTTGTCAAGCGGATTGCCTCTGAGTGCGATAAGCGCGGGTTGCTCGATGTGGTGCGCAATGGTGTGCGTGATCGGGGGCAACATCTGCGTCTGGCGTATTTTCGCCCGCCGACCCGTCTGAATATCGAGACGGAAAAACGCTATAATCAGAATCGCCTCACGGTGATGCGTCAGGTGCGTTATGATGTGGATAGCAATCGTTCGATTGATATGCTCTTGTCGCTCAATGGTCTGCCTATTGCCACGGTTGAACTCAAAAACGCTTTCACGGGTCAGCGTACGGGTCACGCTATTCAGCAATATATCAAGGACCGCGTCCCTACCGTCAGAACACCTCTTATTCAGTTCAAAAAACGCGCGCTCGTGCATTTTGCCGTTGATACCGATGACGTGTATATGACGACGCGGCTTTCGGGTGATAAGACTTTCTTCCTGCCTTTTAATACGGGTAATAAAGGTGGTAAGGGCAATCCAGACGATCACCAGTATGAGACGGGATACAAGACCGGTTATCTCTGGGAAGAGATCTGGCAGCGCGATAGTTGGCTGGATATTATCCACAGGTTTATCCACCTTCATTTGGAAAAAAGTACCGACGTCACCACGCGCAAAACCATCACCAGAGAAACCCTCATTTTCCCTCGCTATCACCAGCTCACCGCTGTTCGCAATTTGATCACAGATACCAGAGCCAAAGGTGTGGGTCATAATTATCTGATTCAGCACGGTGCTGGGTCGGGTAAGACCAATACGATTTCGTGGCTCGCCCATCAGCTTGCCAGTATCCACGATGATGTGCCTATTTTTAATTCGGTTGTGGTTGTTTCTGATCGGCGCAATCTGGATAAGCAGTTGCAGGATAATATTTATCAGATCGAACACAAGCAGGGCGTGGTTGTCAAGATTGATGAGGACCGCAATTCGAGTGATCTGGCTGGTGAACTCAATAAGGGGACAAAGATCATTATTACGACGTTGCAGAAATTTTCTTTTTTGATGGGCAAGGTGGAGGATCTGTCAGACAGGACATTCGCGGTGATTGTGGATGAGGCTCATAGCAGTCAGGGTGGGCGAAGTGCGAGCAATCTTCGCGGTGTGTTGGGTGGGCTGGAGAAAGCAGAGGCTGAGGAGGCTGAGGGAGAGGATCCGCCCGATATGGAAGATTTGATTCTTGCGGAGGCCAAGCGCCGGGGTCCACAGCCGAATATCAATTTTTACGCTTTTACGGCGACGCCGAAACACCGCACGCTCGAGATGTTTGGTGTGCGCGATGCAGAGGGGAATCCGCAGCCGTTCCATCTTTATGCCATGCGTCAGGGTATTGAAGAGGGTTTTATCCACGATGTGCTCAAGCATTATACCACGTACAGGACGTATTACAGATTGTCCAAAGCGATTGAAGACGATCCCGAGGTGGATGAGAGCAAAGCGAAGCGGGCTATTGCGCGGTTTATGAGTTTGCATCCGCACAATATCGCGCAGAAGACAGAAATTATGGTTGAGCATTTTCGCGCCTTCACGCGCAAGAAGATCAATGGCAATGCGAAAGCGATGGTTGTTACGCGCTCGCGGTTACATGCGGTGCGCTACAAACAGGCTTTTGACAAATATATTGAGGCAAGAGGATATACCGATCTCAAGACGCTTGTGGCGTTTTCTGGAACTGTTTTCGATCCAGATGTCGAGGATAAGCAGTACACAGAGGCGAGCATGAACGGCATCAGTGAAAGAGAATTGCCCGCCCATTTTGCTACGCCTGAATATCAGATTTTGATTGTTGCGGAGAAGTATCAAACGGGTTTTGATCAACCTCTTTTGCATACGATGTTCGTCGATAAGCGGCTTGCAGATCTGAAAGCTGTTCAGACTCTGTCGCGGCTCAACCGCACGGCGGGTGGGAAGGTGGATACATTTGTGCTGGATTTTGCCAATGAGATTGACGAGATCAAAGAGGCGTTTAAGCCGTATTACGAACAGACGGAGATCGATGAACCGACCGATCCCAATCATCTCTATACGCTGGATGCGAGATTGAAAAGCGAACCCGTACTGCGCGATGAGGAGATTGAGGAATTTGCCAGGACCTATTTCACGATCCAATCACTTCGAACAAGGCAGGATCACGGGCAACTCAACAAATGGGTTGATCCCGCTGTGGAGCGGTTCAAGCAATCTTATGGTGTCTCGGGTTCGGATGGAGACGCATACACGGAAGAAGGCGAGATTTTCAAAAGCACTTTGCAGAGCTTTATACGGCTGTATGGCTTTTTGAGTCAGATTATCGAATGGCAGGATACCGAACTGGAGAAGCTCTATGCGTATGCGAGGCATTTGTTCACTAAATTGCCTCGGCGTTCGGGTGAGGGGATGTTGGAACTCGACGATGAAGTTGCACTTTCGCACTATCGCAATGAGATGACATTTTCTGGTAGCGGGGCATTGGAGGTGGGAGACAAAGATTTTGTGCAGGGCGTGGGTGATGTTGGCACGGCAACGGCCAAAGACGATCATACCGCACCGCTGTCGTCTATTATTGAAGTGATTAACGAGCGGTTTGGAACCAGCTGGACAGATGAGGATAGATTGTTGTTTGATCAGATCTCGGGCGATATGGTGCGCAATGCACGTCTTGCGGAACAGGCTCAGGCCAATTCAATTGATCAGTTTAAGCAGGTTTTTGAACCCGAAGTGATGAAGGCATTTGTTCAACGGCAGGGCAGAAACCAGAAGATTGTGAACGATTTTATGTCTGATAGAGCACTGCGCGATTTCATCATGGACGCATTGCTCAAAGAGGTCTATAACGCTGCTCGAGTTTGAGAATGCAAAGGGGTTTTACATACGGAACGGGGCAATCAGTCCACAAGAGCGGGTCACTGATTGTCCCTTTATTTTTTTGACTATTATATTGCTATCTCGACAAAAAATTGTTATTATTTCAATATGATTCACAAATTTTCCATATCTAACTTCCATTCGGTCCGCGAAGAAGTCGTTCTCGATCTGCGTATCCCGGGAACTGCTCCCGACCTGCCGCGGTTCCGCCAGAGCAAAGCAAAGCCGGATATCCGGCTTCCTTCTGTGGTCGTGCTCATAGGTCCCAACGGATCGGGCAAGACAACACTGCTCAGTGCGCTGGTCGCTATTGCCACCATCGCCTCATCAGCATCACCCACTGAGAGGACCAGCCCAATCAAGAGCTTTTTACCCTTTTTGGCCAAGGAAACTCGAAACGAACCGACGCGGTTTTGTATGGAGTTCGAAACAGATTGGCTGGACGAAGCTCCTCAGTTGTTCCGATACGAGTTGGCGGTAGTACGCGGTGCTACTAACTCCAATGATCCTTTTTTCGCTTACGAAGCCTTGTCTCACTTTCCAAAGGGCCGCCCTCGGCGCCTTTTCGAGCGCGGTGCCCCGGGAGAACCTATATACGTTTCTAAAGAATTTGGTCTTAAGCCTAAAGATGATCGCCTCCAGGCAGTCCGGGCAGACACATCGGTGATTGCCACGCTCGCCATGCTCAATGTGTCCATGGCGGAGCGTCTTGCAAACTGGATGGAATATTTTCTTGTGTCAACTAATATCAGGCTTCATGAGAGATGGATACCTCCAACCCAATCGGCGATGAATATGTACGAGAGTAATTCCGATCTGGGATCCTGGGTTAGAAATCATATCCGAGCCAGTGATTTGGGGATTCAGGATATAACTATTTCTGACCGATCTGGGGAAAAGGAAGTGCTCTTTAACCACCACGGGCTTGATACGCCGATCCCCCTGAGTTTTGAATCCAGTGGGACGAAACGCCTGTTCCATCTGTTGCCTCAGATCAAGGTCGCGTTCAGCCTCGGTGTTCCTGCTGTTTTTGATGAGATAGATGGCGATCTTCATGTGGATATCGCCAGCGAAATTCTTAGCTGGTTTCGCTCCCAGGAGACCAATCCTTCAGGCGCACAGCTTTTTGTCTCCTCTCACAATGTCGGCTTGCTCGATCATCTGGAAAAGGAGGAGATTTTTATCGTTGAGAAGGATAGCAGTGGCGCGACCCGTGTACATGGAGCACAAGATGTACAGGGTCTCCGCCGCGATACGCGTCTCTATCCTAAATACCGGGCAGGGGTGCTCGGTGGTATTCCAAAGATTGGTTAAAAAGAGATGCGTCGCTACAGGATTGAACCCAGGCGAGTCATATTCATCGGGGTTGAGGGGGTGAGTGATCGGGCCTTCGTCAGATTCCTCCAAAATTGTTGCGATGAGAAGGGCTTGCATCTGCACCTGAACACTGCGTTGGGAAATGGCGGTAGTTCAGTAGTCGTTGTCGAGGAAGCCGCCCGCTATTTGAATAGACATTTCGAAAGACGAGATATTAGCGATAAGCTGGTGTTGCTTGATTCGGACCGCATTGAGCAAGACAAACAGGCCGGGCGCGACGCGCAGAGTGTGGCGTCGAAGGAGAAATTAGAGCTCATTTTTCTGCATCCGAATCTGGAAGGGTTATTGCTCAGATTACATGAAGGATACGAGAGTCGAAAAATTGGAAACAATGCGGAGTCAGCACTTCGGAAAGTTTGGTCCGAATATAGCAAACAACTGACGGCGGATCAGTTGAGACGGCGTTTCGCCTTATCTGACTTACAGCGGGCCGCTCAATATGATAGCGAACTGAAAAGACTTCTCGAAATTCTCGGTCTTTGATTTTTGTTAAAAAGTAAAAAGGACATGCACTCGATATGTGAATGCGTGTCCTTTTTATTTATAACTGATATTACGCAGTCCTTCAGACACAAAACAAGATTAGATAAAGCTATCACGCACAGCGCGTGAGTCCGATTCGCAGCAGACATTCTTATGGCATTGTAATCTGAAGGCCACTGTATGCCGTATTACCATAGAAGCGATTTGCGCTGTGCTCAGCCCCTCGGCGTTTGAGAGCGGCATTTTTTGCCTACTTTTCTTCAGACGCTCAATCGCGTCTTCTCTGGTGACAAAAAGTAGGTCGCCGAAGGCATAAAAATAAAACAAAAATGAAAAAGGTGAAATTATCACCACCACTTTCGACAAGCAACGCAATATTATCCCCACATAAAATTACCGATCTACCACACACCGAAATCCAAGTGTATCGGTTTGGAGATTGGATTTCCGAGCGTCGCGCGCTGTTGTGCGTATCAGAAAGGCGGTGCTGAACCAGGAGCCACCGCGTATAACGCGTTCGATGTGCAAGTAATGGGTTCTGAGTTCGTAGTTGACGGGATTATCACGTGGGCTGCGTTGATAGTACGCGCTGTCGTATTCGTCTTGTGTCCATTCCCAAACATTGCCAGCCATGTCCAATACGCCATAAGGGCTGCGCCCGTCGCGATTGCCTTCCCGATAATATGCAACGGGGGCTGTGCCATTGTCAAAGGGGTCGCCGCTGTTGAGGTAGTTGGCGCGGTTGGGGTCTGGGGTAGTGCCCCAAGGATAGCTGCGCCCATCGGTTCCGCGCGCTGCTTTTTCCCATTCGGCTTCGGTGGGCAGACGGCCGCCGAGCCATTCGCAGTATTCGCCAGCATGAAACCAGTTGACATTGACAACGGGATGTTCGGGCGGGTCGAAGTTGGGTAGTTGCCGTTCTGCTATGGCATAAGGGTTCCATTGGGCATTGGTGACTTCTGTGTGGTCTATGTAATAGGCTTTGAGATGGACGGTGTGTTCTGGGCCTTCGTTGCGTATGCCGTTGTTGGCGCCCATTTCGAACGGGCCTTCGGGTATTGTGATGAGGGTGTGCGTCGTGCCCACAGGGGTTGTGATCTGGATGCCTGTTTGCGTCTGGGATATAACGTGCGGTGGCGGCTCTGGTTCTTCCGGCGGTGCAGTGGGTTTATCTTTGCATCCTGGCAAGGCGATAGAGAGGATGATGAGATAGAGGGTTGTGCGGGTAAGGGGCTTCATAGTGCGGTCAGGTAGAGGATGTGTGGAAAACGAAAAATGAATATAATGTATCTGTGTTAAAAGAGAAACTATATGAGATCTCGGTATGTCTAACGGGTTATAGTTTTTAATTTGTTTGCGAGAAGAAGGTGACGCTTATGAAATCGAAATTACAGACTATCACTAAATTGACAGAGCGACGGCTTCCAACCAACCGACCGCCAACGCACCCGGGCGAAATGTTATTGGAAGAATTTCTCAAGCCTATGGGAATCAGTCAATCGGCCTTTGCAGTGAAATTGGGCATCTCATTCCCGCTTTTGAATAAAGTTATAAACGGCAAGCGATGTGTCACACCAGATATCGCATTGCGTTTGGCACAAGTGCTTGGTATGTCCGCAGATTTTTGGCTTGATCTGCAATCAGATTGGGATTTGTGGCATGCGATGCGAACCGAAAAAGCCGAGAAAATTGCACAACTTGAGCCGTTGCCCGATTGATCTGTTCTGAATAAAAAGGTCTGTGACAGTGTCACAGACCTTTTGCTTTTTATGGGTAGTCGTTTACTCAGCGGGTTGCTGTATTACATACTTGCTGAAAGAGAAACTATATACGCCCCAGATGTGTCTAACGGATGATGGTTTTTCAATATGTTCTATTTGTAACGGAGGCGGGTTGTTGTGTTTAGAAATTATCTGGTTATTGCGCTGAGAAATCTCAATCGGCAAAAGACTTTTAGTGCGATCAATATTCTGGGGCTTGCCATTGGTCTGGGAACGTGCTTTTTGATCGTGCTCTATATTCAGGACGAGTTGAGTTTTGACAGTTGGCATGCAAAAGGAGATCGGGTCTATCGCGTGATTCGGGAAACCAGATCTGGGGGGCAATCGGATTATTTGCCATTTACGTCTGGCGCGCTGGCACGGGCACTTGAGCGGGACTTTCCCGAAGTGGAGAAATCCGTGCGCGTGATAACGTGGAGTTCCGTAGATGTGCGTTTGGACGAAAAAAAGTTCGAGATGGGTGTCTGTGTTGCCGATCCCGAGTTGTTTGAAATTTTCGATTTTCCATTTGTGCGCGGCAATCTCGAAACCGCATTTCCCAATCCGAACGCTATTGCCATAACAGAATCGGCGGCAAAGCGGTTATTTGGAGAAGAAGATCCGATTGGCAAGACCATCACCGCTGACAGCAACCACCACGGGGGCGAGCGCACCATCACTGCGGTATTAAAAGATGTGCCCCACAATTCTACACTGCAATTCGATTATGTTTCAACAGGTGGATTTACGTCTCCAGGCTCAAAATACGCCTGGGAAGATTGGATACCGACCGATGGCTGGCGTCCCGTCAATACGTATTTTTTGCTGCGAGATGGGGCGGATCCAAAGGCACTGGCCGCAAAATTTCCCGAATTGATTGATCGCTATATGGGTGCAGAGATCGCACGCACAAATGCATATCATCTTCAGCCTCTCAATCGCATTTATCTCTATTCAAGGCAGGACTACAATCTGGAGTGGTACTTCGGTGATATTGATCGCGTTTATCAGTTTGGGGCTATTGCGGTTCTGGTACTTGCGATTGGATGTATTAATTTTACAAATTTGACCACGGCGCAATCGGCTCGCAGGGCGCACGAGGTGGGTTTGCGCAAGGTGTCGGGGGCGTATCGTTCGCAACTGATGGGGCAGTTTTTGGGCGAGTCTGTTCTCACGGCATTGCTCGCGCTTGTTCTCGCGCTTGTTGCTGTCAAATTGGTGCTGCCCGAGTTTAATGCTTTTTTCTTTAAGCAGATCGAGTTGAATTTGTCGAGCGATCCCTTGCTCACAATTGCTTTGATTGGTATTGCCGTATTCGTCGGGCTGTTTGCCGGTATTTATCCTGCATTTTTTCTTTCGGCGTATGAACCCACAGAGACGCTAAAAGGGGCGTTTCGCGCGGGTTCTCGGGGGCAGTGGATTCGGAAGGGGCTGGTGGTGGTGCAGTTTGCAATTTCAATTATTCTGATCGCGAGTACGGGGGTGATCTATCAGCAACTCGACTATATCAAAAACAAGAACCTGGGTTTTAATATGGATCAGATGGTGCTCATACCCATATTTGTTCTCGACCAGGAAACAAAATCAGATCCGGGACAAAAGCTCGCCGCCCGTTATGCCACGGTGAAAGAGGCATTTCGCGCCCATCCGAATGTGCTTGAGGTAACGGCGTATCGCTGGTGGATTGGATGGGGCGGGGGTATTACTCGAACCATTCGGGCAGAGGGACACGAGGGCACGGACTGGCGCATGCCGCTTCTGGAGGTCGATGAAGATTATCTCGATGTGTTTCAAATCGGACTGGTAGAGGGACGAAAATTTGATCCGATTGCATTTCCCACAGATACGTCAAAAGCGTTTATTATCAATGAAACAGCGGTAGAGCGGCTCGGTTGGGATGATCCCATTGGCAAGTCTTTTGAGTGGGTTGATCGGGTGAGAAATCGGAAGGGAACGGTGATTGGCGTTGTGCAGGATTTTCACTATAGTCCGTTGCACGAAAAAATTGGTCCTATTGCGCTGACGCTTCGGCACCAGCAATTTTACAATCTGGGCGCGCGCGTCAAAGCCGAAGGCATGGAAGAGACGCTCGCCTTTTTTGAAAAGACCTGGAAGCAATTTGCTCCTGCAGATCAGCCTTTTGACTATCTGATGTGGGATCAGCAATTTGAATTCATGTACTATGCAGAACAACGGGCGCAGGTGCTTACATTGCTCTCTTCGGGGATGGCGATTTTGCTCGCGTGTATGGGGCTGTTTGGCCTTGCGGCTTTTACGGTTGAGCAGCGCGTGAAGGAGATCGGGGTGCGCAAGGTTTTGGGCGCGAGTGTGTCAAGTATTGTGATGCTAATTTCCAAGACATTTGCGATTATGGTTTTGATTGCGAATTTGTTTGCCTGGCCAGTTGCGTATTTTGCGATGCGAAGTTGGCTGGACGGCTTTGAATATCGCACGGATCTTTCGTGGTGGATATTTGTTTTGAGTGGTGCGGTTGCCTTGGCGATTGCGTTGTTTACTGTGAGTTTTCACGCCCTTCGCGCGGCTGTGTCCAATCCGGTGGAAGCACTGCGGCATGAGTAGATTGGGAGAATAAAAATAAAAAAGGTCTGTGACAAATGTCACAGACCTTTTGCTTTTTTCGGGTGGTTGTTTACTCAGCGGGTTGCTGTATGACGCGCAAATAGGGTTTCACTGCGGTGTATCCGGGGAAGCGTTCGTCGGCTTCTTCATCTGTAACCGTGGGTGAAATAATTACGTCTTCACCGGGGCGCCAGTTCACTGGCGTGGCCAAACTGTGTTTGGCTGTCAATTGTAGGGAATCGACCACGCGCAGTATTTCGTCGAAGTTGCGGCCCGTGGATGCCGGGTAGGTGAGCATCAGTTTGATGGTTTTGTCGGGTCCAATTACAAATACCGATCGCACGGTCAGGGTGTTATCTGCATTGGGATGGATCATTTCGTAGAGGTCGGCTACCTGGCGGTCGGGGTCGGCGATCATCGGATAATTTACGGTTGCATTTTGCGTTTCGTTGATGTCGCTAATCCAGCCTTCATGAGATTCGAGGGGATCAACGCTGATCGCCAAAACTTTGACGCCGCGCTTGTCAAATTCGTCTTTGATATTCGCCATGGCGCCCAATTCGGTGGTGCATACTGGCGTAAAGTCGGCGGGATGGGAGAACAGAATGCCCCAGCCATCACCCAACCATTCGTGAAAATTGATGGTGCCTTCTGTGGTTTCTGCCGTAAAGTCGGGGGCAACATCGCCTAATTGCAATGACATAGCCTAATCCTTTCTATTGGATTGTGGAGGAGATAAAACGAAAATCCGTGGCGATAATATAAGACAAAACCACATACCGTCAAGTTGTCAAGTTTATAGCGTTGTTGCATGAGGTAGGGCTTTGAAATATATTCGGTGGAAGCAGGTTGATGATTTGATGAAATCAAGGGAGGAGATTGTGTCCACGATTCATTTTGATAAACTTTCGATGTACGATCGCGTTGGCGAACCCGTTTCGCTCGGTATTCCATTTGCCCAGGGCTGGCTCACTGATCCTGGGCAATTTGGTATTTGTAATGGTGGGACAGATATAGCGGTACAGACCGATGTTACAGCGCGCTGGGACGATGGGTCGATCAAGTGGCTTATGGCGCATTTTCTGGCTGACCTTCCCGGCAACCGCGCGCACGATCTCACTTTTGCCACTGATGGAAGTATTTCTACGCCTGTTCTCGATCAGAGGACTACGGTGAGACAAAGGGGGGATATCTATACGATTGATACGGGTGTTCTCGCTGTTGATATTGGGATAGGGACAGATCTGTTCAAGGCGATTCGCATAAATGGTGCTGAATGGTTTGGTGCAAATGCTTCTTTTGGTATAACTGATGCAGAAGGTGGATTGTATTTCGCCAATATTGACCAGATTACTGTTCTGGAGTCGGGGCCTGTGCGGAGTCTTGTCGAATGTGCGGGTAAACACGTTGGCGATGCGGGTACATTGTTCGACGTGCGCGTTCTCATTGAGGCATGGGCGGGAAAACCGTTTGTTCGTTTGGATTATCAGTTTATCAATCGGGAGAAGGCAGCGAGTGTTGATGTGGCAGAGATTGCGCTGAAGTTCGCTGCTGCGGGTGCGGGCGCTGTGCGATGTGCGACTGGAGAGGGTTATTATCGCACGGATATCACAGAGGGTGCGAATGCGCGTCTTCTGGATGCGGAGACGATTGTTTTTCAGTCTGTTGAACACGTACTTGAGACGTTTTATGGGGATTTCTGGGCGGATTGGTGCGATGCTGAAAAGGGCGTTTGTGTTACGCCTTTTCAAGCGCATCAAAATTTTCCCAAGGGGATTGCAGTTGGCGAAGATGGTGTTGGTCTGGATATTTATCCCGCGAGTCAGGATCCTGTCAAGATTTTGCAAGGCGTTGCCAAGACCCATCGCATGCAATTTTATTTTCATACTTCTGCTATGTCTCTGGAAGATGTTGTTGTTCAATCGCTCCAATTTCAATATCCGGATATCGGTATTCTGCCCGAGTCGTGGTATCGCGAAGCGAATGTGTGGGAGAATCTCTTTCCCGAAAATAAGAATTGGGATATTGAAGCCAGTATTATCAGTATGGCAGATGGGCGCAATCAGGGGCTTGGGATGATGCACTGGGGCGATGGTCCCGATCACGGGTACACGCAACAGGGGCGCGGCAAAGGGGAATTGGTGTGGACCAATAATGAATACGATTTTCCACATGCGATGTTTTTGCTCTATGCGAAGACGGGAGAGCGCCGGTTTAGAGATGTTGCGTGTGTGGCTGCACAACACTGGATTGATGTGGATTTTTGCCATTACAGCGACGACCCACTCAAGATGGGTGGGCAGCCTATTCACACGGCGGGGCATGTGACGGGCGGTGTAACGCCTTCGCACGAGTGGACCGAGGGGTTGCTGGATTATTATCACATGACCGGTAAACGGGAGGCTCGCGAAAAGGCGATTTCCATTGCGGATAATATGATCCGCCATCTCGAGTCGCCCAAATTTGCGCGCGCCGGAGGGCAACAAGCCCGGGAGACTGGCTGGGCGATGCGCGGTTTGATTGCTGTGTATATCGAGACAGGGGAAGAAAAATATCTCGAGGCGTGTCGCAGTATTGCCGAGCAATTTATCGAGTGGAAAGAAAAATGGGGTGCTTTTCTTGCGCCTTATACCGCGCATACGCTGGTGCGCGTTCCTTTTATGATTTCCATAGCGATCAATGCGTTGCATCGGTATTATACCGCTACGGGGGATGACCGGATTCCGTTACTTATCGTGGAGGAAATGCGGGATTTGCTCGATCACTGTGTGATGCCCGATGGTCGTTTTTTTTACAAGGAATTGCCCAGTCTCCAGCGTCGCGCGGGTGGTCCTCGAGAAATGGAAGCGCTGTGCCATGCTTATGAGCACTCGGGTGATAAACGCTTTTTGGAGCAGGCCGAGCGCATGATGAAATCCATGCGCCCGGGGGGTAGTCGTAGTGGCAAGCGTATTGTCAAAGATCTCGTTGGGGATACTGTGCTTTTCGATGGTTCAGGTCCCAAATCATTTGCTTCTTTTTACGTTCCTTTTATGTCTTCGTATAAGATTTTGTCGGATGAGAATTGCCTGACTTGATTTGAGGCCGACAAATGGTTACTTTTGAATCGAATGTCCCAACTTCATACAGGTAATAAACCGTGTCTAAAAATTCTATGGCTTTTGATGAGATCGACGAAACGGGCCTCCAGCAAGTGAATGACTCCATGAAGATGCTTATGGGGGAGTTGCATAATTTCCAGGATATCGCCCGCTACGTCAAACCATTGCCGGGGGAAATACCCGCGCTCGATGGTGTTGATATTTACGGTGAGACCATTCCGCTCAATGGCATTGTGGGGGGAGATCATATTGTCTATGTCGATTTTAAGAAGCGCTATGATCTCGATGCTCGAATAAAAAAAGCCCGCGGTCGCGGGCAGGATGATGTTGTCAGAAAGCTGGAGGAATGTCGTTTCAAGGCGGGTGTGGCAGTGGCTGATGTTTCTGGGCACCAGATCACGGATGCGCTTCTCGCCGCGATGCTGCATCAGGCTTTTTTGATGGGTGCGATTTACGAGATGGATTATTACGGCAATATTACGGCCAAGTTGTTTGAAAATCTCAATACGCGGTTTTACAATTCGTCGAGTCTCAGCAAATTTATTACGATGATTTACGGTGAGATATCTCAGGAAGGGCATTTCCAGTTCTTATCGGCGGGGCATCCCATGCCGCTTGTGTATTCGCGCAAGTACAAAGGTATTGTCGAAGTGCCCGAAGAGAGGATGATCGCTTCCCCACCTATTGGTACGCTTCCCTCTGGACGCGATATTGATCGCAATATCAATGAGAGTGTGCTCGGTTTTAAGGAAGAGTATGAAATTAACGAATGGGATCTAATGGGCGCGGGCGATATTTTTGTTCTTTATACCGATGGTTTGATTGAACACCACCGCAATGGCGAGTTTTACGCGCCGCATTATCTCGAACAAAAACTTCACGAGAACAGAGACCTGACCGCTAAAGAAATTTTCCACGCGATTAAAGAGGATCTCATCGCTTTCAATGCACCGGATGACGATATCAGTTACGTTATTATTAAGCGGAACTGATCCGTAGATTTCCCTCCTTTCGCACTATCCCTCTTCCACTTCATCCAGTGCGCCTACTTTTCTCAAGCTCGGAGAAGCTATTGCGGTTATGCCTGTGACCAATAGCGTTCCGATGCCGCCGCTTACCACTGAGAATACAGGTCCGTACAATTCCGCTACGCCTCCAGATTCGAGGCCCCCCAGTTCATTTGACGCGCTTACAAAGACTCCGTTTACAGCCGATACTCTGCCGCGCATTGCATCGGGTGTGATTAGCTGTACGAGTGTGTGGCGAATGACCATGCTGACGTTGTCAAATGCCCCGGTCAATACGAGCATCGCAAATGACAACCAGAAGTTTTCCGATATTCCGAATACTATGGTTGCGATGCCAAATCCAGCTACGGTGAGGAGCAGATTTCTGCCGGCTTTTTTCATCGGGGGCAAGTGTGCCAGTGTGAGTGCCATGATCAGGGCACCCACCGCAGGTGCTGATCGCAATATTCCGAATCCCTCGGATCCTACCTTCAAGATGTCCTGCGCGTATATCGGCAATAAATATACGGCACCGCCTAATAGCACGGCAAACATGTCCAGTGCCATGAGCGACAATAGCAAGCGGTTGTTCTTCAAAAATACCAGTCCACCCATCAGATTTTGCAGTGGTGAAACCCGCTCTGCGTTTTTGTCGCGTTCTACGGGCGGTACGCGCAATCGGGATAATATCAACAAAAACCACCCTGTACATCCGGCACTTACCAGGTACGCTGCGGGTACATAAACTGCGGCAATCAGGCCTCCGATCATAGGTCCCACTACCCACGCCATTTGCATCAAGCTCATGCTCCAGGCTACGGCATTGGGGAACATTTCGCGCGGTACCAGTTGGGGTACGATTGCCCGCCGTGCAGGTGCGCCGAGTACGGTTATTGCGGCATCGACTACGAGCAGGGCGTACATCAGGGCGATTTGTCCCTGTTTCCACGATACTGCGGCAAGGCCCAGAGAGGTCAATGTTGTGCCAGTCAAGCTCAACATCATGACCGTGCGCCGGTTAAAGCGGTCGGCGAGATAACCTGCGGGGAGTGCGAGGATCATTGTCGGCAATGCAATTGCCAGGCCCACCAGGCCGAGTGCGAGTGCTTGCCCGGTGCGCGCATACATTTCCCATCCTATGGCCGCACTCTGAATTTGTGTGCCGACCAATGCGGCAAACCAGCCCAGCGCGTATAACCGAAATTCCCTGATGCGAAATGCTTCATAGGGATTGTGTTTTGTCAATATGATTCCTATTTGTAAGAATTTCGTCAGATTCAGACATGATAGCTAACTTACGACTGATGTCAACACATCGCTTTCTGTGTTTGTCTCTTGACACTTCGACAAATTCTGACTATCCATACGTTCAGTGTGTTGCTTGTAAAATCGCGTTAAATATTCTCGGGGAGAATCCATGCGACGTACCTTTCAATTTGACCAGAATACCCCGCCTCTTTGCCGTCTGGGGCTGGCTACGAGGGGCAATACGCATTTGTCTCCTGCAGATGTCCGTTATGCGGTTGGACGCGGTGTCAATTATCTCAATTGGTGCGGGCGTCCCGATGGTTTGAGTAGAGCGGTTGCGGGTATGGGGGCGGAGCGGGAGGAGATTGTGCTGGCATGGCAGCTTAAATCCCGTACTGCTTCAGGTGCGGACCAAGAGCTTGAAGATGCGTTGTATGAGTTGAATACCGATTATATAGATGTTGTGACTTTTTACTATGTGGAGAGCGAAGGTGAATGGTGCGATATCGCGTCCGATGGGGGTGCTTATGAAGCTATGGCTCGCGCCCGCGAGCAGGGGAAGGTGCGCTTTCTGGGCCTTACCAGCCACCAGCGCAATATGGCGGCTCGTATTGCTACTGGTGAACTCAGAGCACCTGAACAGGTTGAGTCCCGCCCTCTGGATATGCTTATGCTCCGCTACAATGCCGCCCACCGTGGTGCAGAGGAGGATGTGTTTCCGTTGACCGATCCGCGCAATATTCCGGTGGTTGTTTATACCTGTCTGCGCTGGGGTGCTTTGATGAAGCCTACGCCGGATGATCCGCCCAATTTTATACCGCCATCCGCAAGGGAATGGTACCGCTTTGCACTGGCTCATTCTTCTGTTGCTATTGCCATTGCAGCACCCAACGATCGCTCGGAACTGGAGCACGATTTTTCTTTGTTGGACGATTGGCGGGCGCCTGCGCCCGAAGAGTATGATATGCTTATGGCACACGGCGACCGCGTCTATCAACACGGGGGACGTTTTCCATAATTCTGTAATTGAGCGATACTTCAAAAAATTTACTAACATTTTTTAGACTGGATTGCGGCTCAACATCATGCCGCAATGACACCTGTTGCTTGTCACGCCCCTGCTTAGAGCATACAGGAGCAGGCCTGCGGATGATTTTAATCCTTTATTCGCATTAAATATAGAGAAAGGAATTCACATGGATACAAATGGAACGTATCAAGTCGCCGATTTGTGTGAGGCGGCAAGTGAGGGCGATGTCGCCAAAATTCGTCAGATTCTCGATGTGCAACCCGATCTGGTCAATGTTCATATGGCTGAAAATAACGAGCATCTCGCCATTCATTACGCGGTTATGAATCAGCACGTGGATGCGGTGCGCGTTCTTATGGAGGCGGGTGCAGATCACACATCGGGTATTTATCCCCATCGCGATGCTACGGATGCACTTACTATAGCAGATGAACGCGGTCTGGATGATATTGTTCAGATTTTGCGAGAGGAAGACGAGAAACGCAAACTCGCCGCGTGTAAGAATATTACGATTACGGAGGAGAATGACGCGCTTTTTGAGGCTATTCGTGAGGGGCGGATGATGGAGACAGTGGAACTTCTCTATAGGAATCCCGATTTGATCAACGCCTGCCATCGCAATGGCGGTAGTGTGATTCACACTGGTGCGTCTCTTGGAAATTATGAGCTTGTTCAATATCTGCTCAAGCGCGGTGCGGATATCACGCATCTCACTCCCGAGGGTCAATCGCCTCTGGACGGCGCTGTTCACAATATTCGCGGTCGCAACAGGCCGCTCAATGAGGGGTGTTTGATTTGTGCGGGTATTCTCCTTCAGGCTGGCTGTGAACAATCGCTTGAGTCTGCTGTCGCGCTTGGGGATCTTGGTTTTGTTCGCGAGTATAAGAGACAACATCCCGAACGCTTTCAGTCCAATGATAGCGACCGAGACGGTCTTTTACAGATCGCTGTGCAAAATGACAATCTCGATATGGTGCGTATGCTGCTGGATCTGGGTCTCGATCCCGATGACAAATACCAATTGCACCACTATGAGACCAAACCCTATTCATGGGGCCAACCGCTGGCTCATGCGGCGGGTCACTCGCAGTATGAGATTGCGGAGCTTTTGCTCGAGCGCGGTGCCGATCCCAATGCCAGCATTTATGCGAGCGGGAATCCCATAGCGGCTGCGTATAATAATCGCGACAATAAAATGAAGGGTTTGTTGTTTAGATACGGTGGGGTTTTGGATCATATTACTGCTGGGCTTGAAGGTGAGACGTCTGCTGCTGCGGTTGCACTTCACAATGATTCTTCTCTTGCGGAGAGGCTTTTGTGGGCTGCGGGCTGTGGGGGCGATCCCAATATTGTGGGGATGTGTTTGCGCCAACTCGAGTGGGATCCCGATGATGGTCGCTGGTTTGGCTTGCTCGAGCAACCACTTCGCCTGTGGCGCACCCACCCGCATCGCAAATTCCGAGATTTTGACCGTACGGTTTATCCCGAAATTTTTCGCATGATTCTCGATCGTGAAGTCAATCCCGATCTGGTGGGGCGTTTCGGGTATCGCCTTGCCCATCATCTGGCGGCATGCGGTGTTGTGTGGGGAGAGGTGATTATGACTGAGCCTGAGCGTGTCGCCTTTGCGACAATTTTGCTCGACTATGGTGCAGACCTCAATGTGATTGATGAGCTTTTGCAATCTTCACCGCTTGGCTGGGCTGTACGCTGGGGTAAATACGATCTCGCGCGTCTCTATCTCGAGCGCGGCGCCGATCCCACGCTGGCGGGTGCTGATTGGGCAACGCCGCTCGCCTGGGCAAAGAAAAAAGGATATGGGGATATTGCCGATCTCATCAAACGGTATCTTTGAATATGGATATCATCCAAAACGCCATCGGAAATGCTTTGCGATGGCGTTTTCTTTTTGTACCATGCAGATCAGAGGGTTAATTTAGCTATTCATAAGACCAAAAGGAGATAGAGCATGGTTCGCACGTTGATTGGCAGTCGGTATTCAGAGGATGTTGAGGCGCTGTTGAAAGGTGCGCCTTCAGAAGTTGAGGTGATATTTTTGCCGGAGGGGGAAAAGCAGGCCGATTATTTATCGGGTGTGGAAGTGCTTTTTGGTCGGCTTTCCGAATCCGATTTTGATCACGCAGATGCGTTGAAGTGGGTCCAGCAGCCCCATGCAGGTGCCGAAGGACATTTGTATGAGAAATTTAAGAATAGCGATATGGTTTTGACCAATGCGGGGGGATTGTTCGGTCCGCAAATTGCAGAACATGCGTTTGCCCTTTTGCTGGCGTTGACGCGGCAGATTCACACGCAGTTGGCGTTTATGAAGCGCAAGCACTGGGAGCGGGTGCCGTGTTTGGAACTGGCTGGTATGACGATGGGTATTATTGGATTGGGTGGCATTGGACGGGCGATTGCAGACCGCGCAAAAGCGTTTGAGTTTCGGGTTATTGCCGTTGATCCAGAGGATATGGATTGTCCCGATTCTGTGGATTTGTTGGAAAAGATGGATTACTTACCCGAACTTATGTCGCAGTCCAATGTGGTGATGGTGTGTTGCCCCAGTACGGCTGAAACGCATAAGATGCTATCGGGTGAGATGTTTGATCGATTGGCAGAGGGTAGTTTTCTCGTCAATGTGAGTCGGGGAAAGGTGGTGGATGAGGAGGCAATGGTCGCGGCGCTGCGGTCGGGCAAACTGGCGGGTATTGGGCTGGATGTGACTTATACGGAACCGTGTCCAGAAGATAGTCCGCTGTGGACCGAACCCAATGTGATTTTGACATCGCATAGTGCGGGGTCTTCACAACATATTCGGAGGCGCGCTATGGTGCGATTTGTGGATAATTTACACAGATATGTGAGGGGTGAGGCGCTGCAGAATGTGGTGGATAAGGGGAAGGGGTATTAGAGGGCTTCCTTTATTCGCCTAAAAAAGATGTTTTCCAGAGATTTGCAAAGTGGTGTTTGACCCATTTTAATGGTTTTTGGGCGAGTGCATTAAATCCACCCCACGTCCACCGCGTGGGGTGGGTTTTTTTTGTAATTTGTTGAAATAGTTCTCGGCGGTCTGCGTCCAACCAGTTGAGTGTGTCAGACATGTGTATCAATTCGCGCTCGTATTCCAGGGATACCATCGCCTGCATGTGTGAATCGACTTTGTCGGCTTCTTTTAATCTGGTTTTTGGACATACTGTGTATCGCTCTGTAGATAAGAAAGAAGATATCCATTGCCAGGGTACTTTGTCGCGTGCGGATTCAGCCGTGGCGTTGACCTGTGAGACTTCGTTTAAAATACCGTAGGTGCGACAGGTCAGGGGGCGCGCAGGATGGATCGAGCAGCCGCCTTCGGGGGTCAAGAACGGACAACGGCGCGGGCGTTCTTCGACTGTGTTTAGCAGTTCTCGCTGTTTTTGGGGGTCAAAGTGCGAGCGCAGATAATCTGTGATATTGATGTATTCTACGGCGTAGAGCGGATACATAGTTGCAAAGTCGTCATTGTATTCGGCATCTGTTAGTTCGCAACAGCTTCCCGGTGCATCGCAACCTGTACACGATACAGCGGGAACCTGTGCGTACACTGCGTTTAAGCGGGTTCGCATGTCTTCGGGTAAAATTGGCAGTGCGATTTGTAGTAAATCATTCACTTTTTGTGCCTTTAAGAGATGTCGATATTGTAAAATGCGTTTCGCCCGGGATAGACAGCGGTATCGCCGAGTTCTTCTTCGATACGCAGCAGTTGGTTGTACTTTGCAATGCGGTCTGAACGCGATGCCGATCCCGTTTTGATCTGTCCGGCATTGGTTCCCACAGCAATATCGGCTATGGTCGTGTCTTCGGTTTCGCCCGAGCGATGCGAGATGACGGCTGTATATCCCGCGCGTTTGGCTGTCTCTATGGCTTCCAGTGTTTCGGTCAGGGTTCCGATTTGATTGACTTTGATGAGTATGGAATTGCCCACTTTTTCAGAAATCCCGCGTTTTAAGCGCGTTGTGTTGGTGACAAATAGATCATCGCCAACCAGCTGAACGCGGTCACCCAATTCGGCTGTTAGCGCGGCCCATCCGGCCCAATCGTCTTCGTCCAAACCGTCTTCGATGGAGATAATGGGATACCGGCTCGTCCAGTCTTTCCAAAATGCGGTCATATCTGCCGAAGACCGTTTGGCCCCATCCGATTTTTTGAATACGTAGTGCTCGCCGTCGTAAAATTCACTCGATGCGGGGTCCAGTGCCAGTAAGATGTCGTCGCCCAGCACATAGCCGGCATTTTTGATTGCTTCGGCAATGACATCAAGTGCTTCGTCATTAGAACCCAAACTCGGCGCAAATCCCCCTTCATCTCCTACGCCCGTGCTATAACCCGCTTTTTTGAGTACGTCGCGCAGTGCGTGGAATATTTCAGCACCTGCGCGCAGGCCTTCGGCAAAGTTTTCGGCGCCTGCGGGCATGACCATAAATTCTTGCAGATCAACACTGCTATCGGCATGCGCGCCGCCGTTCAAAATATTCATCATTGGGACGGGCAATTGACACGCCGAGGCTCCGCCGATGTAGCGATAGAGGGGCATGCCATAAGCTGCCGCCGCCGCTTTGGCCGCTGCGAGAGAAACACCCAGGATGCCATTTGCGCCGATCGCGCCCTTGTTGGGTGTGCCATCGACATCGCGCATGACTTGATCGATTTTTATCTGGTCTGATGGGTCAAGCCCAACAACGGCTTTGGCAATTTTATCATTGACATTTTGGATGGCTTTTTTTACGCCCTTGCCCAAATAGCGCGTTTGTCCATCGCGCATTTCCACAGCTTCGTGTACGCCTGTTGATGCCCCCGAAGGTACGGCTGCGCGGCCGATAATGCCAGAACTCAGGCGCACATCAGCTTCGACAGTTGGATTTCCTCTTGAATCCAGTATTTCACGGGCGTGAACCGCCTCAATCCTCGTCATATCCCAACTTCCTCCTCTGGTATTGGTGATGGTTATGTGTTTTCTATTTTGCTCAGTGTCATGCGTATTTTTCGCAGGTCGTCCATCGCATGTTGCATGCGGTGGGACATAATTTGTGACAAACGGCAGAGAATTTTAAATCCCATCCTGGGGTGCGTGTTTATCAAATCGACCAGATCAGTGCGGAAGAATCCGACCAGAACACTCTGTTCGGCTGATAGAATAGAGGTCGCAGGCTGTGTATCGTCCAATGGCACGATTTCACCTACCAATTCGCCTTCTTTCAGGGTGTCGATTATGATCTGTTCGCCATCGGAGAGACGTTGCACGACGTGGACAGCGCCGGACACGACGATAAACAAGCCCGATCGCGGCGTTGGGATCATTTCGCCGGGGACAAAGCGCCTGCGATGCACAATGCGTTCAATGGTGTGCAATTCCTGCCGGGTCAATGTATCGAATAGCGCGAGCCGGGCGAGAATATCTGGCAAATTTTCTTGCTTATTGTCGCGCAGTGTCATGTTACCCCATTCGGGGTCGTGGAAATTTGGAGAATTATTCACCATTTTTTATACCTTTCCCCGGCCGCCAGAAATAAATTTGGCGAGTTGCCGATGTAGATGGGCGCGCATCTCCGGGTTATCCGGATCCAATGCAATGGCCTGGCGGATGATGAAAATGGCGCGTTCGGTATTGCCCATCCGGTAATGCAGTTCGGCCAGTGTGTCCAGATAGGACGGGGTGTGTGGACGCAGGCGCAAAGACCGCCGCGAGAGGCGAATACCTTCGCGCAGGTGAATGCCCTGAATGGCGTATATCCAGGCGAGATTGTTCAGGCTGCTGTCGTCAAGGGGATTGAGCTCCAGTGCTCTTTTGTAAAATTCCTCGGCGCGCTCATAGTTTTTGCGCTCGTAATAAACATTGCCCAATTCGCCGTGCGTGCGTGCTCGTATTTCTGCTTCATTGTCGTTTTTTGGCTCGATGTCCAGTACCTGTACATAAGCTTCTTCGGCGCGTTCGGGCCATTTTAATACCATATAGAGACCGCCCAGTTGAAAATGTGCCCACATCGTTTTTGGCCACTGTTCGACAACTGTTTCCAAAAGGGATTGCGCTTCGCTCAATCGGTCGTGGGACAGATAGAGACTGACGAGGTGGCGGTAAGATTCCCGATGCTCGGGTACCTGTGATACGGCTTTTTCCAGCCACGCGATAGCAACTTCTGGTTGCTCGATTGCTTCATTGACGATTGCAAGGTCGCGGTACAGGCGCATATAATTGGGAGCCAACCCGAGTGCCGTTTCGAACTCGGCTCGCGCTGCGTCGTATTGGTTGCGCCTCAAATATGCCCTGCCCAACCACCGCCGCAAAACCGCGTCTTCAGGGCATATATCCACAGCAGCTTGAAATATCGCGAGCGCGGTTTCGTAATCCCGATTGGCTTCAAGAGCAACTGCGCGGTCTAAATGGCGATACGCCCGATACTCGGCACAGCCAGAGAAAAACGAAATGGATGCGAGTGTGCAAAAGAAAATTGTGCGCATGTTATTCATAGATCTATTCCTCAGGGGAAGTATAGAAATCACAACAGGGGTTGTCAAGGCGCAAAGGTGTTTTCTCTTGACGCATATAGGTGGGCGGGTAAATTAAGCAAGCAAATATCTGTTCACTTTTTTTGCTGTGAGGTTTTTATGTCGCGTATCTATTTCGTTTTTGTTTTTTTGTTTTGTATCTCTTGTGGGACCCCGCAGGAGGGTTTGCAGACGCAAAGTTTGATTATTGCAACAGCTACGCCCGGCGGTACGTATTATCCGGTGGGTGTAGCGCTGAGTACGACGATTACACAGAAGCTACAACCCGGAATTGTGGCAGCGGCCATCAATTCTGCCGGGTCGGGCGAGAATATTCAGATGCTGATCAATCGAGAGGCTCATCTGGCGATTTTGCAGGGTTTGTACGGTGCTATGGCTTATCGCGGAGAGGGTACCTATCAGGGGCAAGCGGTTAGCGAACTCCGATCTATTACTTTGCTATGGGAGAATGTCGAGCATTTTCTACTTCGCGCATCTGATGCCAAAACAGGTACGATTGAGGACTTGAGAAAACTCGGCCGCAAATACGTTATTGGCAAACGCGGTAGTGGGACAGAAGGCGCAACTCGGGCCATTCTCGCTGCGCTTAATATTTCTCCGGATGAGGATTTTACGTCTGAGTATTTGGGTTATAGTCCGTCTGCTCAAGCGATGATTGATGGTCGCATTGTAGGGGCGACGCTTTCGGCTGGTCCGCCCGTGGCTGCCGTGACGCAGGCTTTTGCCCAACTCGGTGCGGACGGGGTTTCTGTGCTTACTTTTAGCGATGATCATCTCGCGGCGATACAGAATGCGTTTCCCGTGTGGACGCGGTATATTGTTCCGGCCAATACGTATCCCGGGCAGTCCAAAGCGATTGAGACGATTGCACAACCCAATTTTTTGGCGTGTAGAGCAGATGTGCCCGAGGATGTGGTCTATGAGATTACCAAAACTATTTATGAAAATTTAGCAGAGATTCAAAATATCCACAAGGCCACGCTCGCAATGTCTCTTGAAAAGGCCACGATGGGGCTGGCGGTCCCTCTGCATGCGGGTGCTGCGCGCTACTATAGCGAGAAGGGTATTGATATTTCGCCGTTTCTTATAGGGGCTGGGGATTAGGGGCTGGGGGCTTGTTCCCACTCCCCACCAGTCCTCAATTTCAATATGCCAGAATCTGATAGAAGAATATTTGCGCAGGCCCGCGGCGGTGAAGTGAGTACACCTCATCGCGTGCTTAGAGGCGGGCATCTGGTGCTTGTCCTCATTGTGGGGGTTTGCCTGTCTCTGTTTCACCTGTGGAGCAATACGCTGGGTGTTTTGCCCGAATTGCAGCGCAATGCCGTCCATTATGCCTTCATTCTTTTTTTGGGATATTTGTTTTATCCCGTTTCTACGCGCTATGCCCCGCGCACGCTGATTCTCGATTATTTTTTCGCCATCCTATCTGTTGCCGTCGCCCTTTATCTCGTGTTTTTTGAAGATGCGCTGCACGCCCGCAACGAAGTACCGAATACGGCTGATCTCATTTTTGCGGGTATTGCGATTCTCCTCTTGCTCGAGGTTACCCGTCGTACGACTGGTTTTTTTATTCCGCTGCTCGCGCTTGTATTTCTCACGTACGCGCTTTTTTGGGGGCAATATGTTTCAGGTATATGGGCGTTTCCCGGGGTGTCATTGCCGCGCTTGTTGTATCGCATGTATTTCGCGCCCGATGGTATTTTTGGAACGATTGCGACTATTTCATCTACTTTTGTCGCGCTTTTTGTGCTTTTTGGCGCGTTTCTCCTGCGTTCAGGTGCGGGAGATTTTATGATTCGTCTGGCGCTCGCGCTGCTGGGGCGCACGGTGGGTGGACCGGCAAAGATGGCGGTTTTTGCCAGCGGTATGCTCGGTTCAATTTCGGGGAGTGCTGTGGCGAATACGGTGGGGTCGGGGTCGCTCACGATTCCGATGATGAAACGCACGGGCTTTTCGCCTACGTTTTCAGGTGCGGTTGAAGCGGCGGCATCTACGGGTGGTCAACTCATGCCGCCGATTATGGGCGCGGGCGCGTTTATTATGAGTCAGTGGACGCAAATCCCCTATTTGACTATTGTAGGCGTGTCTTTTATCCCCGCGCTTATCTATTTTCTGAGTGTGACCTTTTTTATTCATTTTCGCGCGCGAAAACGGGGGATTGCGCCCTTACCGGCCTCGGAACTCCCAAATATCCGCGATACTGTCCGCGAAGGCTGGCATTTTGCGATTCCTATTGCTGTACTGGTGGGTACACTGATCTACGGTTTTACACCCACATTTGCGGCGGCAACGGGAACTGCGAGTATTGTTGTGACGAGTTGGTTGAATAAGAATACGCGCATGAATATTCGAGATATTGTCGATGCACTCGCGCTGGGTGCTCACAATATGATTACAACGGGTATTATTCTTTTGTGCGCTGGTATTATTGTGGGCGTGGTGCTGATGGTTGGCGTTGGAATCAAATTTTCTTTGCTCATTTCGGCGATTGCCGGAAGCAGTGTGCTCATTACTGTTGTGCTCATCGCCATTGCGTCTCTGATTCTGGGCATGGGCTTGCCTGTGACGGCTTCTTATATCGTGCTGGCAGTGCTGGCTGCGCCTGCGCTGACCAATTTGGGGGTGAGTCTGATTGCGGCGCATTTGCTGATTTTCTGGTATTCACAGGATGCCAATGTCACGCCGCCGGTTTGTCTGGCTGCGTATTCCGCTGCGGGTATTGCGGGGGCGAATCCGCTGCGTACGGGTTTTGAGTCGTGGCGCATTGCCAAGGGCATTTATTTTATTCCCCTGCTTTTTTGCTATACGCCCATCCTTTTTGAGGGGGAGACCTGGCGCGTTATTGAGACAGCGATAGCTATGCTTCTGGGTCTGCTGGCTTTTGCAGCGGCTTCTGAGGGTTTTCACATGGTGGTGCTGGGTGTGATATACCGCGTTTTATTCCTCGCGGCAGCGGTGCTGTTGCTTTGGCCTTCGCTGATATGCCACGCTGTTGGAGCGGCGATTTTTCTCGTTCTGATGTTGGTGCAAAAACGCGTCGCTACATAAGATTATCTGAGTCGGCCAGTTGCATTGTCAGTTTGGTCAAGGCATGGGTGAGGTGTACAATTTTTTGCAGGTCGATTGCGCTGGGCCAGCGGTCAGCGGGATGATGGAAGAGGCGATTGCGACCTACGATGGAAATATATTGCCCGCCGCTGTCGTAGATATTCCGCGCTTCGCCGCCGGGGCGCGTGCCAACAGGTGTAAAATCAATTTGAGAAACACTGGTTTCCGAAATGGCCCGATGGACCAATTGCGCCAATTCCTCGCGCGATGCTTGAAGTCTTATGGGACAATTTGCAGCCGCAAAATTTGCGCCCAGATGAATCCAGACATGCGCCGCTTTGATTCGTGGCCGGTGGTGCGAGAGGAAGAAATCCAATCCCAGATGTCCCAATTCGTGTCCCGTGCTTGCAACGAACCACACGTCTCGCTGCGGTTGATGTTCAGAGAGGACGCGGATCATTTCGAGCCAACAGGCTATTCCTCCTCCGCGTTCCGATACACATTGCCACCAGCCGCTTCGCGGGGTGATGACTACGAGCGGGGGCAGGGATGGATTTTTGCCCTGTATTCGCGTCTCGACGTTCATTGCCTGGACTTTTGTGCGCGCTACCTGGGCAATTACGCACGCTTCTTTGTTAGCAGATATGGCTTCTGCGATGCGTTCTTCAGCACTGTCCGGCACCTGTAATACGGGCGGTCCAAAAGGTGTTGTAAAATTCTCTGCATTGGTCGGTGTCAATCCGCGGACGTCATCGGGGTGGGTTCGTTTGCATATCGCGATCATGGCTTTGATTTTGTCCCGCCTCCGCGCATGGGCGAGTTGGGGTTTGTCCCATCCCCGATTGGTTAAGTGGTGTCCCACTGTGATGGGTGCGTTGTCTTCTGAACCACCCATCCGCCCTTTTACGCCATTTTTGTCTGTAAATGTGCCGTCAAAAAAGGGTATGCCTTGAATTGTGTGGTTGCCAATTTGAAGCTCGGATAGTATTGGATCAACGCGCAAATGTCGAAATTTTGTCAATAGAGGTTTTTGGCCTACTGCTTTTATTAGTTCGGCCAAATAGTGTGCATTTTCCGTATCTCCTATTGTTCCGGTTCGGTGAATGCCCTGCTGGTCATAAGTCTCTAAAATTGTAGCGACTCGTTGTTCGAGAGATTTGTGTTCAGACATTTTGTTTCTCCATAATTCTTTTGGCTAACTATCGCAATATAAAATTATTATTATAGTGAATCACAATAGAACTTCAAAAGGAGATAGACGATGAATCCAGAACGCGATAAACAAGCACCATTGACCGGGATCCGCGTTGTCGATTTCGGTCATTATATTGCCGGGCCTTTGACGGGGATGTTGCTCGCGGATCAGGGTGCTGAGGTGATTAAGGTAGATCGGCCTGGCAAACCGGATTACGATACGCCGGCAAATGGCGTTTTTAATCGGGGCAAACAGCGCATTACGCTTGATCTGAAAAGTGCTGACGATCTGGCAACGGCGGTGAAGTTGATCCGTTCTGCAGATGTGGTTATTGAAAATTTCCGTCCGGGCGTTATGCAGCGATTGGGTTTGGGAGCTGAGGAGATGACTGCGCTGAATCCGGGGCTGGTTTATCTCTCTTTGCCGGGTTTTGCTTCGACGGATGAAAGAGCGCCTATTCGCGCTTATGAAGGTATTATTAGTGCGGCTATAGGTCAATATACAGATCTTCAAAGTAGAAGGGCTGATTTGCCGCCTGTTTACACGCCGATGCCATTGGGTTCGACTTATGGTGCGATTCACGGTGCTATCGCTGTTACGCTTGCCCTGTATGCGCGTGAGGAGAGCGGGCGTGGCGATGTGATTGAGGTTTCGCTGGTTGGTGCGGCGATGTCTGCTATGGCGGTTATTATGCTGGATGTGGCGGATAAACCCGCGCGATATGGCACGCCGGCTAATGCTGTTCGTCAGAAACAACGCAGTAGCGCGGGGTCTCCTTTTAGTGGTACGTTTCGGGCGGGAGATGGGCAATGGCTTTATATTATTGCGGCCGGGCATTCCCGGAATAGTCGGTCACTGGTCAAGGCGCTGGAGGTGTACGATGATTTGATCGCGGAGGGGATGGTCGATGTGCCCGTGTATGAGAATCTGCATCTGACGAATAATATTCCCGATTCATCCCATTTGTCCGGTGAATGGAATCTCAAAGCGCGCGAAAAAATTGAAAATGTGCTGGCGAGTGAACCCGCACAACATTGGGTCGATGTTTTGACGGCTGCTGGCGTGCCGTGTACGATTCAGCGTACGGCACAGGCGTGGTTGCACAAATCCGAGACTGAAGAGGCGGCTTTGACGGTTGTGGTCGATGATCCCGAGTATGGATCGATGCGGCAACTCGGCGTGCAGACGTGGCTTTCCAAGACGCCCGATGAATGCGCGATTCCCAGGCCGTCGAGGCCGTTTGAGGGGGATGTTGAACCCAAACTGAACGGGGATATCGCGGCATCGGCTGGAAAACCTATCTTGGAGGGTATTCGCGTTCTGGATTTGTCCAATGTGCTCGCGGGCCCAGCCAGTGCGCGCACGCTGGCGGAATTCGGGGCAGAGGTTATTAAGATCGATCCGCCAGAACCCTATTTTGGTCCGCGCATTTCCAGTTGGTTTCCCCTGGAGGTTAGCCCCGGCAAACGCAGCGTGATTTTGAATTTGAAAGATGAGGCTGGCAAGACAGCTTTTATGAAGTTGGTTGAGACAGCCGATGTGATTGTTCACAATTTCCGGCCCGGGGTTGCGCAAAGTTTGGGTATTGATTACGATGCTGTTAAGCGATGCAAACCCGATATTGTGTATCTCAATTTGACGGCGTTTAATGGTCCCCGTCCCGGTTCGTGGATGAACCGTCCGGGTTTTGATCCACTGCTTCAGGGATCGACCGGGATACAGATGCGCTATGGCGGTGAGGGCAATAGACCGGTGTTGCACGGTTGGGCGTCGTGTATCGATTATATTACGGGCTATTCGGCAACTTATGGCGCGGTGCTGGCGTTGCTCAAGCGCAGGCGCAGCGGCGTGCCCGATGGCGGAGATTTTGTGACGACTTCGCTCGCGCAGGGGGGGCAACTCGTGCAGGCGCCTTTTATGTATGCTTGCGAAGCCGGGTGTTCGGGCGATGAGCCGTCGGGACAGGGTGCTGTTGGTGAGCACGCGCTTCACCGCATGTATCGCGCGCGCGATGGCTGGGTTTTCCTGGGTGGGTTGGCGCATGAGATGGGTAAGTTGAGGGGTGTTGCGGGGCTGGAGAATACACCTGATGAAGATGCTGGCGAGTTTTTAGAGGGTGAGATCAAAAAACGCGACGTGGCCTATTGGGTTAAAGTTTTTAATGAAGTGGGGCTGGCCGGGCATCGCATTGATTCTCTGGAAGATATTCGCGAGATGTTTTTGCACGAGGTGTGTGATGATAATTTGGACGCCTGGGACGATGGGCGGTCTATTTCTATTGTTCGCTTTACAGATCACCCGGTTGGCAGTGCTGTCGATCTCGCGCCGCCCGCTTATGTGCGTTTGAAGAATGCGCCTGTTCAATTGCTCTACGCTTGTCCCAAACAGGGGGCGCATACGAGGGAGGTTCTCGGGGAATTGGGTTATGATGACGATTATGTTGACGGTCTGATCGCAAGGGGCGTGGCGAAGGAGCAACTTCACGAATATTATTTGCCGCATTAGGCGAGAGGTATCCGCAGATAGACGCAGATGGACGCAGATAAGAGGTAAATATTTAGATTCTTGTGGTCGCGTATGAGGAAAATCCTTTTCCCGGCCTTGGTCGCGGCAGGGATGCCACTCGCACAGCATCCTTTTGTGATTTTTGTGCATTTTGTGGCCATTGATTCAAATGACCTAAACAGTTACGATAAAAGAAAAATAAGGAGATTCACATGCCTTCAGAAGAAGCGGTTGCACAGGCGAGAGAACGGGCGATTCCCGTGCTGGATGCATGGATGGCTGGTTTTAATGCGCTGGATTTGCAGGCGTGGAAGGCGACGATGCATTTTCCACATTTTCGCCTGGCTTCGGGAATTATGCACCGATGGGAAGACGCGGATATGGACGATGGGTTTATCGCGCGTGTGAGGACGAATTTAGGCAATATCGGTTGGCACTACAGTGTTTGGACCCGGCGCGAGATCGTCCATTGTTCGGATGAGAAGATTCACGTTGATACACAATTTACCCGGTACCGCGAAGACGGTTCGGTGATTGCCGCTCACGATTCACTTTATGTTTTGACGTATGAAGGTGGCAGGTGGGGCGTTAAAATGCGCTCCAGTTTTGCCAGATAACGGAAGGCATTTTACTATGAGTTATCAGCGCGAGTTCGAGAGTCGGCTGAATGTCGGCGTTGTTGGCGTGGGGTCACATTGTTACAGGAATATCCTGCCTGCGATGCATTATCTTCCGGTGAGGCTTAAGGCTTTTTGCGATTTGAGATTGGATCTCGCGAAGGCGACGGCGGAGGAATACGGCGTGGGTGCTTGTTATGCCAGCACTGCGGATATGTACGCGGGTGAGGATTTGGATTGCGTTTTTATTTGCGTGTCTCCCGAAGCACATCCAGAGTTGGCGTGCGAGGCACTGGATGCCGGGCTGCATGTGTGGATGGAGAAGCCCCCTGCTACGCTCGCGTCTGAAGTTGAAACGATGATGCGGCATCGTGGGGATCGCGTGGTTGTTGTTGGGTTCAAGAAGGCATTTATGCCGGCGACCCGGAAGGTGATTGAGTTGATGGGGACAGAGGATTGCGGTCCGCTCAGAGGGCTTTCCGCAGAGTATCCGATGACGATTCCCGAGGATGGAGAGAAGGTGCTCAGATCGCGCGAAGCGCCCAATTGGCTGAAGAATGGCTGCCATCCGCTTTCGCTACTGCTCGCTGTTGGCGGAGATGTTTCGGCTGTTACTATGCATAGAAGTGATCAGGGTGGTGGTGTGTGTATTCTCGAATTTGCGAGCGGTGTCGTGGGGTCTTTCAATCTGGTTTCTGCGCGTCGGGGATGCGAGCGGTATGCATTTTGGGGGAGTCAGCATGTCGCGATTGATAAAGATCTTCGCGTGTCTTTAGAGCGCGGTATTCCTTTTAATTATTCAAGTACGAGAAGTTATATTCCCCCGGGTTTGGATTCTGGTGCGATCTCATGGGAACCCCAGGATACGCTGGGGACGCTTGAAAACAAGGCGCTTTTCACGCAGGGCTTTTACGATGAGATGCGCTATTTCTGCGATTGTGTTCTGGAAGATAGGATGGCGGAGGTCGGGTCCCTGGAGTTCGCGCTGTCTGTTATGAAGGTTTATGAGGCGGCGCTGTTGTCGGAAGGGCGCAGGGTCGCGATTTCGAAATAAGGAGTTTTTATGGCTGATCAACCCAATATTCTCTATATCTTTTCCGACCAGCATCGGGGTGATGCGATGGGGTGCGTTGGGCATCCGGTGGTTAAGACGCCAAATCTGGATCGTCTCGCGTCTGAGAGTGTTACTTATACGCAGTGCTATACCAATTGTCCGCTGTGTATGCCGTCTCGCGCGTCTATGATGAGCGGTCTGTATCCGCGCGAACACGGGTTGTGGGCAAATGATCAAGATGCCGATTGTGAGGGTCCCAGTCATGTGCGTCAGGTGCGCGATGCTGGGTATCACACGGCTTTGATCGGGAAGTCACATCTCTATCTTCACGGTGGGGTGCCGGCTTCGCATAGTAGAGATCGCGTTCATGTGCTCAATGCGTGGGGGTTTGACGATCCGCACGAACTTCACGGTCCGATTGCTTCGGGAAAACACAGTTCGCCTTATACAGATTATCTCGAGGAGATGGGGCTGTTGGAGACGCATCGAAAATTTATCAATGATTATCGCATTCCGTGGCAAAGAGGGACGCTCAAGCCCTGGGAGGAACCTCCCTGTCCGTTGCCTACTGAGGCGCATTTAGATAGTTATACGGGGCGCACCGCGGCGAATTGGATTCGCGATTACAAGGGGGATAAGCCTTTTTATTTGCAGGTTCTTTGTCCCGGTCCTCACGATCCGTTTGATTCTCCGCAGGAGTACCGGGATATGTACGATTCCGGGGATATGCCTGCTGGTATTATGGATGCGCCGGGTGATCCCGTTCCGCTGAATGTTCGACGTATGCAGAGGAGTAAGAATCTGTCGGGTATGACGGTTGAGCAAAAGCAGGTTATGATGGTGAATTATTTTGCGAAGATTACGCTGATTGATCACTATATTGGCGAGATGCTCGATGCGCTTGAGGAGACCGGTCAGGCGGATAATACATGGGTTATTTACAATTCTGACCACGGCGAGATGCTGGGCGATCACATGTTATATAATAAGATCGTTTTTTACGATGCGTCTGTTCGCGTTCCCCTGATTGTGCGTCCGCCGGGAGGTTCGCGGGATTGGCAAACCGGGGCGTTGACGGATGTGATTGATGTGGTCGCTTCTATTGTTGATATTGCGAATGCCGAACCTTTGCAGACGGATGGGCGGTCTCTTGTTTCACAGGTTCAGGCTGGTGCGGATGCAGAGGGCGCGCAGAGGGGGAAGGGTGCTGTGATTAGCGAGGTTTTGGGGCATACGATGGTGTTTGACGGGCGGTATAAGCTCGGTGTGGAATCTGTTTCGGAGAGGCCGGTTGAGCTGTATGATGTCGAGGCCGATCCGGAGGAGTTGAATAATCTGGTGGGAGATGAGCAGCTTGAATCCGTTCGCGAGGATCTGATTGAGACGCATATTGGTCCACTGCGCGACCGGTTTGATCACGATAAATATCAGCGTTGGGTAAATTTGAGGAGATGAGGAGTTTTTATGGATCGTTTGAAAGATAAAGTCGCTATTGTCACGGGTGCGGGGACGCGCGAGGATGAGAAGTTGAGAGGGATAGGGAGTGCGACTGCGGTGCTTTTTGCCCGCGAAGGTGCGAGGGTCATTCTGGCGGATATTGATGCGGAGAATGCAGAGAGGACCCGGGCGGAGATTCGGGCAGAGGGCGGAGAGGCAGAGGTCGTTTTGGCCGATGTTTCAAAGACGGATCAATGTCGGGCGATTGTGGATGCGGCTGTTGAACACTATGGGAAATTGGATATTCTGTTTAATAATGTGGGGATTCACGGGCCTGGCAGGGTGACAGAAGTCGAAGAAGAGAACTGGCATCGCGTGATGGATGTGGGGCTTAAGAGTATGGTTTTTTTGTGTAAGTACGCGATTCCCGAGATGGCGGCATCCGGCGGCGGTTCCGTTATTAATATTTCGTCTATTGATGGTATGCGCGCTGGCAGTTCTCGGAATGTTCCCTATGGGATTACCAAGGGGGGGATTATCACGCTGACGCGACTGGCTGCGGTTCACCACGGGCGCGAGAATGTGCGTGTGAATAGCATTGCTCCCGGACATCTTCACACGACTTTTGTCGGCAATATTCCCCAGGATTTGCGAGAGCGCCGCCGCAAAATTGCGCCGCTGGGCACAGAGGGCAATGCATGGGATATTGCATGGGCTGCCGTGTTTTTGGGTAGCGATGAGTCGCGCTGGATTTCGGGCGTGGTTTTGCCCGTGGATGCCGGGCTTTTTGCAGGGTCGCCGCTGTCAATGTATGACAATTTGAATGAAGAGTAGGTGAAAACTTAAAAAAGGAGTTGTTATGGCTTATAAATTTCAACCCGATAAGATGTATCGCATGCCCACGCATTTTGGCCCGCTTATGGGACCTCGTCAGGGTCCAGATGGTCGCAAATTTGAATGTGTGGATAATCCGAAGAATACGTCGATTTCGGTGTCGTTTCTTTCAGATGCGAAACAGCTCAAGGTGCTTTTGCCCGAATGTTTTGAGCTTGGCGGAGAGCCTGTTGTGTCGGTGTATGCCAATTATATGAAGGAAATTGAGTGGCTGGCGGGACGCGGTTACAATATTCTCGGTGTTTCTTTCCCGGCGGTGTTTAAGGGAGAGAAAGACCATGTTCGCGGGCCTTTTCTTTCCGTGCTTTGGGAAAATCTCTGTGATCCGATTATTACCGGGCGCGAGGAACTCGGGTTTTCGAAGATCTATTGCGAGATGCCCGAGCCGCGTATTACGAGTAGCGAGGCGCAAGCTGTTGCGGGGTGGTTGGGATTCAATTTTCTGGATATTTCGGTGACTAATCTGAGGCCACCGGCCGAAAATCCGACACCTGCGAAGGGCGGTGGTGGGAAGGTCGATGGGACGCTTCACTACAAGTATATGCCGCGAACGGGTGTGTGGGGTAAGGAGGATATTGCGTATCCGGTTATTACGCCTGCAAAAGGGGGGCATCGAAAGGTTGAGGAACACCTGGTTGGCGATGGGTGTATTACATGGAATCGCGCGCGTTGGGAAGATTTGCCTACGATGTACAATATTATCAATGCGCTGGCTGATTTGGAGGTTGTGGAGTATTTGGGTGGGTCGCTTACGCGCACGGTTGGTGGCAAGGATTTGAGCGATCAGCGCATCCTGTACTAATGCATGGCCGCTCCGCCCGATACGCTGATTGCCTGTCCGGTCATGTAATCGCCATCGGGAGACGCCAAAAATGCAGCGACGTTTGCAACATCTTCTGGCTGTCCAATGCGTCCGAGTGGGTTGTTCTGAGAGGAGCGTTCGACCATTTGCGCTCTAAAGTCTTCGATTGATGTTCCGCTGGGTTTTAATCCGCTGGCTATGCCGTGCAGGCGTTCGGTTTCAATGAGGCCGGGGCAAATTGCGTTGACCTGGATGCCGTAGGGTCCCATTTCATGGGCGAGGCATTGCGTGAACCCGATGACGGCAAATTTTGAGGCGCAATAGGCCGCAAATCTGGCGACGCCGCGCAGGCCCGCGGTTGATGAGATGTTGATAATTTTGCCTCCGTTATTCCGTTTGATGAGGTGGCGGACAACGGCGCGGGAGCACAAGAAGGTGCCTTTGACGTTTACGCGCTGGACGAGGTCGAAAGCGTCTTCTTCTAATTCGGCAATGGGTACGCGGTCCGGTCCGGCGGGGGCACCCGCATTGTTGACGAGGATGTCGATTTTGCCAAAGTGCGCGCGTGTGGTGTTCACCATTTGTTGGACTTGATCTGCGCTGGTGACATCGACTTCTGTTGCGAGAACCCGGCGTCCCATTGCTTCGATTTCTTCGGCTACCGCGGGCAATCCAGCCCAGTCGCCGCGGGCATTTGTATTCAGATCACAGATAACAATATCTGCGCCTTCTCGCGCAAAGCGCAGCGCGATTGCGCGTCCGATACCGTGTTCACCACCGGCACCGGTTATCAGGGCGACTTTGTTTTTGAGATTGGACATTTCTTCCCTTTCAGATAAAGTTGATGATGTCTATTATAGCAGTTCGCGGGGAAGAAGGCAACAAGACCGAGAGTATCCGCAGATGGCGCAGGCATGTCCCTGCGGGTGTAAGCAGGGATAGGCGCAGATGAGAAATCAGAAGCCCTCTGCGTGTCCGTGAAAAAGGAATCTTTATGGAATACACAGTTTTGTCAAAGACCGGCTCGACGCGCGGCACGGCGTATGGGATGAGTAATAAAATTATTACGCATGAGGGCAAGACGCATGTGGTGTGGCTGGATCAGATTCACAAGACGTATGTGGCAACATACGATCACGAGGCGAAAGTGTGGGGCGATCCAGTTTTTGTGGCGGATGGGGTTGATAATCACGCGGGCGCGGCAATGACGATGGATTCGAAGGGATATCTCTATCTCGCGTTTGGCCCGCATCACAATCCGATGCAACACGCGGTGAGTGTACGTCCCAATGATACGTCCGCGTGGAAAATACTTCCGTCTTTTGGCGGCGTGAATGCGACGTATCCCAGTCTGGTGTGTGATGCGCGCGATGTGTTGCATGCGTGTTTTCGGGGGGCGTATGAGCGCGAGCGACCCTGGGGTCTGTTTTATCAGAAGCGGTCCGTGGATGGGGATTGGACAACGCCGGTGAAGTTGGTCGATCCGCAGGGACCGTCGGCTTATGTGCATCTTGAGAATTGTATCCATATTGAAGGGGATGTGCTGTATCTGTCTTTTCATCTGGCGCGGAGCAATGAGGATAATCCGGGAGATACAAAGGGCCGCGGTTTTGGCATTATGCGGTCGCGCGATTGGGGTGAGGCATGGGAGACTGTGGCGGGTGAAGTGCTGGACTTACCTGTGACGCCAGATTCTCCGTGTGTGATTGAATACAGCGATGGATTTGATGTTCGCATTGGCAATGTGGTGACCTGTGCGGGGGATGTGGTGCTTTTTACGTTGAACCGACGAGAGGGCGAGTTTGAGGAGACGTTTTTGTATCGCTGGCAAAGGGGGAAGTGGGAGTGCCAGTCTTTTTTGCCTTTGGCAGAGGAGATTTTTGGGCGGTGTGCGATGTCTGATCGGTGTGTGTTGAGTGTGTCAAAGGATGGGGTGCTGTACGCGGCGGGCGTGGTGTGTAAGCGCGGCGGGCATTGGGCCGATCCGACCAATGCTATTGTGTTGTTTGTATCGCGGGATGTGGGAGAGACTTGGCGGGCATATCGGGTTTCTCCGGAGGATGAGACGGTGTCGGATTGGTTGCCGAGTCTGGAGCGTTGTGCGATGTCCGAGAACGAGGTTGGGGTTCCCCAGCTTTTGTACACGCACGGTGAGATAGGTGAGGGGTGCAGCCCGGATATCGATACGGAGATTCGGCATGTGTTTTTGGACGAGGTTGCCGAGCGCGAAAATGCACTGATGGATCGCGCGATATCGGGGTTGGGAGATGTTGCCCGGTTGCCATTTTCCAGGGCGCAATGGCAAAAGGTACGGGGGCAAATTGAAAAGCAGGGGCGGCAATATGTTGCTTTGCGCAATGTGTCGGTGGGGTATGATGTGGAGCCACCTCTGGTGTTTGTGCCGGGGGATGTGCCCGAGGGCGAGCAGCAGCCGTTTGCGCTGAGTGGCGCAGATATTGCGCGGCCAGATGCCGATGATGAATTGGCTTTTTTGCCTGCGAGTTCTCTTTCGCGTTTGATTGAGCAGAGGAAGATTTCACCGGTTGAGTTGACGCGGTTGTACCTGGATCGCCTTGCGCGTTATGGGGAGAAATTGAAGTGTGTGGTTACGCTGACAGAAGATCTGGCGATGGAGCAGGCAAAGGCCGCTGAGGCGGAGATCGCAAGAGGTGATTATAGGGGTCCGTTACACGGCATTCCCTGGGGCGCAAAAGATTTGTTGAGTACAAAGGGTGTTCGCACGACGTGGGGTGCCACGCCGTTTAAGGATCAAGTGCCAGATGTGGATGCGAGTGTGGTTGAAAAATTGAGAGAGGCGGGGGCTGTGCTGGTTGCCAAGTTGTCACTGGGTGCGCTGGCGTCGGGACCGACGTGGTTTGAGGGTATGACGCGCAATCCGTGGGATACGGAGATGGGATCGAGCGGGTCGTCGGCCGGGTCTGGCGCGGCAACCGCGGCGGGATTGGTGGGGTTCAGTATCGGGTCTGAAACGCAAGGTTCTATTGTTTCGCCAAGTCACACATGCGGTGTGGTGGGGTTGCGCCCGACTTATGGGCGCGTGAGCCGTTATGGCGCGATGGTGCTGAGCTGGACAATGGATAAATTGGGGCCTATGTGTCGCAGTGTGGAGGATTGTGCCGCGGTGTTTCAAGCGATTTGTGGACCGGATGGAAAGGATCGCTCGGTGGTGGATGCGCCGTTTAACTGGTGTCCCGATGTGGATTTGTCCGGGATGCGGATTGGATATCTGGTGTCTGAGTTTCAAAAGGAGGCAGATGGCGAAGATCCCACGGGAGTTTATGCCGCTGCGCTGGATGTGATGCGCGGTTTGGGTGCTGATTTACAACCCGTTTCGTTGCCAGATTATCCGACGGATGCGATTGCGATGGTGCTGCGGGTTGAGTCTTCTGCGATGTTTGACGATGCAACCCTGCGCGGCGAGTTGGATGTGATGACGGAGTCGGATAAGAGTTCGTGGCCCAATACTTTTCGGGCGGCGCGCGCGGTGACGGCTGTGGAGTATTTGCGGGCGCAGCGTTTGCGTGCTCTGTTGATGCGCGATGTGGCACAGGTGATGCAAGACTGGGATGCGGTGCTGGTGCCGCGCGGTGGAAGGACGAGTTTGGCTGTGACCAATTTGACGGGACATCCCGCGGTTATTTTGCCGTGTGGGTTTGCCGAGGGTACGCCGAGAGGGTTGACTTTTTTGGGCAATTTGTACGATGAGGCGACGATTCTGGCTGTTGCACGAGCCTATGAACAGGCTACCGATTGGCACGCGATGCATCCGGTAGTGTGAGAGGTGTTATTCGTTCAGGACCGATAATAGGAATTGACCGTAGCTGTTTTGCGCCATGGTTTGCGCGAGTTGTTCGAGTTGCGCGGCGTCGATGTATCCCCGGCGATAGGCGATTTCTTCGATGCACGCAATTTTGAGGCCCTGGCGTTCCTGTATTGCCTGGACAAATCCCGATGCCTGGTGAAGCGATTCAAATGTGCCGGTGTCGAGCCAGCAATATCCCCGGCCAAGCAATTCGACTTCGAGTTGCTTGCGTTTGAGATATTCTTCGTTTACATCGGTGATTTCGTATTCTCCGCGCGCCGAGGGTGTGAGGTTTTTGGCGATGTCAACGACCTGGTTGTCGTAAAAATAGAGGCCGGGAACGGCGTAGCGCGATTTGGGGTGTTCGGGTTTTTCCTCTATGCCGATGACGCGGCCTTTGCTGTCAAATTCGATGACGCCATATCGCTCGGGGTCGGTTACTGCATATCCAAAGATGAGGCCGCCTTTGGTGAGTTGTCCGGCTCGGTCTAATATTGCGCCGAGTCCGTGGCCATAGAAGATGTTGTCGCCAAATATTAGACAGACGGGGTCGGTGCCTATAAAATCGCTTCCGATCACAAATGACTGGGCAACGCCTTCAGGGCGCGGTTGTTCGGCATAAGTGATGTTGAGGCCGATATAGGAGCCGTCATCGAATAAACGTCGATAGAGGGGCAGGTCGTGTGGTGTGGAGATGATCAATATATCGCGGATGCCGGCGAGCATGAGGACGGAGAGGGGATAGTAGATCATGGGTTTGTCGTAAATGGGCTGGAGTTGTTTGCTGACCACGCGCGTAATGGGATAGAGGCGGGTGCCAGCCCCACCTGCGAGTAAGATGCCTTTCATATATGTCTCCTGAAGGTTAGGCGTTTAATATGGATACTGATGTGCGATATTGTCAAGTGGTAGAACACATGAGTTGGTATTTGGTTCGGTTTTTGGAGAAGGATAAAATGTATAGGTGAATCAATGTAGGGGCGGTGCCCCTGTGCCCGCCCGTTTGGTGGTTGGGCGGGGTTCGTCTATTCGCGTTTTGCAAGGAGGTGAAAATGAGCGATAAAGGGTATGTGAATCCCGAGTTGTTGATTTCGCCGCGGGATTTGTATGAGAGCGATGCCGATGTTTGCATTGTGGATACGCGGCCGACACATGCTTATGTTGCCGGGCATATTCCAGGTGCGCTTCATCTGGATCTTTATTCAATCAGTTTGAACGATACCCGCGAACAGGCTTTTGATGCGTTTATGTGGATGCTCGGTTATTTGTTCAGCAATCGGGGTATTGGTACGGATAAGACGGTGGTCTGGTACGAGGATGATTCCGGGGTGCGCGCAGCGCGCGGTTTTTGGATTTGTGAATACCTGGGCCATCCCGATGTGCGCGTGCTGGATGGGGGATGCAATGCCTGGACGGCTATGGGCTATGAATTGACGACCGATTGTGAGGAGGCCGCGCCCGCGGAGTTTGTCATATCTGCGGTGCCGGGGCGTCACATGGGGGCTGATGTTTTAAATGGTCTTTTGGGACGCGAGGATGTTGTGCCTCTGGATACGCGGGGTGACGATGAGTATTTCGCGCGCAATGTGCGGGCTGCGCGAGGGGGGGCTATTCCCGGTGCTGTGCATGTTGAGTATGTGAATAATCTGGATGAGGCGGGGGCGTTTAAGCCGGCGGATGAGTTGCGGGCGATGTACGAGGCTGTGGGTGTTTCGCCCGAGAAGGAAATTGTGCCTTACTGACAGGGTGGGTACCGCTCTTCCCAAACGTACCTGGCATTGCGGTTGCTGGGTTATGAAAAGGTCCGAAATTATATCGGGTCGTGGAAAGAGTGGGGTGACCGGCTGGATTTGCCGGTCGAAGTTCCTGAAGAGAAGTAATACATGAGGAGATCATATCTTGGATTATAATAATCGCCCAAATGTTCTCATTTTGATGTCCGATCAACACCGCGCAGATTGGATGACGTGTGCCGGGAATAATACGGTGCCTACGCCGATGATAGATCGCGTGGCTGCGCGGGGGGTGCGGTTTGAGAATGCTTATTGTCCCTATCCGGTGTGTACGGCTTCGCGTATGTCGCTGTTGACGGGTTTGTACGCACATAATACAGGGGCAATTAATAATAATGATCGGCTGGATTGGCGCTATCGCACGGTGGCACATCATTTTGCCGATCACGGATATTTGACGAGTTTGATCGGCAAGATGCATTTTAACGATGCACATAATCACGGTTTTGCGTCGTATTTGTCGATTAACGATTGGTTGATGTATTTGGGTCCGAAGGTCAAGCATTATGCGAATGAGATTGCCAATCACGCGATAGGCGAGGGGTTTTTCGATTCGGTTTTTGATACGGGGAGCGGGTTTCCCGATGTGTCGTCGCTGTGGGATGACGCAAGTCCCTGGGCGGGCAATGTGGCGCGGTGGGATTTTTCGAGTACGGCTTCGCCGCTCAATGCCGAGGATCATCTGGATATGTTTGTGGCGCGCGAGTCTGTGAAGTTTATGCGCGAATATCGCGACCAGCCGTTTTTTCTGGTGGCGAGTTTTATGAAACCCCATCCTCCTTTTTACCCGCCTCGCGAATGGGCAGAGCAGTTTTCGCCGGGATCGGTAGATTTGGTGGAGGTAGGGGATAGTTCGCAATATCCGAGGCATATTCAACAGCGCATTGATAGGACGCAGGGTATGGGTGAAAAGCGGCTTCGGGCGCATAAGGCGGGGTATATGGGCAATCTGGCGTTTGTCGATTATTGCATCGGGCATGTGCTGGATGGGCTGGAGGAGTTGGGGCTGGCGGAAGATACGATTGTGGTCTATACTTCGGATCACGGCGAGATGGGCGGTGAGCACGGGTTGTATCAGAAGTTTTGTATGTTTGAGCCTGCGGTGAAGGTGCCTTTGATTGTGAGTTGTCCTTCTCGTTTTCCAGAGGATCAGGTGGCTTCTGCGTTGACCGAATATTTTGGGTTGTATCCCACGCTTTCGGAGTTGTGCGGGTTGTCGGCTCCCGATCGGACGACACTAATGGATTTTGAAGGGGCTTGCAATACAATGGATGCGAAGAGTTTTGCCAGTATTGTGCGCGATCCCGATACATCAGGTCCCGATGCCGCGTTTTCCGAGCACGGGTTGCGTTCTTCCGTACCTCAGTATATGGTGCGGGCTGAACGGTTTAAGTACGTTTATAATGATGGGGGTTCGCAACATGAGTTATACGATTTGGAAAATGATCCGGGCGAGTGTATCAATTTGATCGATAATCGAGATTTTGCGGCTGTTCGCGCGGATTTGCTGGAGCGGTTGTTCGCGTGGTACGATCCAGATTCCAATCCTTATCGCGAACGGTGAGATGAGGTATTGGAGGGGCTATGGCAGACCGAAAAACTATTTTGATGCAGGCGATGCGCGGCGATATAACTGTTGATGAGGCAGCCGATCAGTTGGGTATTTCGCGCCGATCATTTCGGGATTTTCAACGGCGGTTTTTGCGCCAGAAATTGCCCGGGACGCAGGAGACGGTGAAAGCACCAGTGGATCAGCCGGTGACGGTGTTGCGCGACCGGTGGGGTGTGGCGCATATCGAGGCGGCTTCGATGGCGGATTGTTTTACTGCGCTGGGATATGCTATGGCGCAGGATCGGTTGTGGCAGATGGATTATATGCGGCGGTTGGCACACGGGCAGTTGTCGGAAATTTTGGGAGCGGATTATCTGGCGCAGGATCGCTTGCATAGAACGATTGGTTTGACGCGCGCGGCACAGGGGGCGGCTTCGGCGATGTCGGATGCGGTGAAGATGGTGTTGCAGTCGCTGGGCAGCGGTGTCAATGCGTGGATGGAAACGATGGGGGATCGGCGTTGTGTCGAGTTCGATTTGCTGGATTACGATCCCGCGCCGTGGACGGTGGTGGATTCGATTGCGATATGGAAATGGCGGTGGTGGATGCTGACGGGACGGCTGAATGGGGTTGCGGTAAATGAGGCGGCCAAACGCTATTTGTCTCCCGATTTGTTCGATTTGTTTTTGACGACAGAGGCTTCAGAAGAGACCATTGTTCCGTCTGATGAACCGGCCGGTGTGGGGGGATACGATACGGGGATTGGCAGCAATAATTGGGTGATTGGGGGCGAGCGGACGGCGAATGGCAAACCCGTGCTGGCAACGGATCCGCACAATGATGTGAATTTGTGCAGGCAGTGGTATCAGGCTCAGGTGCGTGCACCGGGTATGGATGCTGTGGGTGCGTTTTTTTTGGGGACGCCGGGTATTTATTTGGGGCATACGCGCGATACGGCGTGGGGCGTGACCAATCACTCGGCTTCGGTGCGCGACTTGTACGTTGAAGATGTGTCGGCGGAGGATGAGAGTTTGTACCGGGATGGGGATGCATGGCATTCGTTTGAGGTGGAGGAACAGGCGATTCCGGTGCGCGATGCCGCAGCGGATGTGCTGGTGATTCGCCGATCTCGTCGCGGCCCGGTTATCAATGAGTTTGTGCCTGCTGTAGGGGATGGGGAGCAGCCCGTGCTGTCTATGCGCTGGATAGGGTCCGAGGCGACAACGGGATTTGAGGCAATGCTGGGGCTGATGCAATCAAAAAACGTCGCGCAGGTTTTGGATGCGCTCGCCAAATGGCCGATGCCCATTTTGAATTTTGTGTTTGCCGATTCCGATGGAAGGCTTGGATATCATGTGGTTGGGCATGTGCCAACGCGCAAGGTGGGGGATTTTGGGTTCCGCCAGGCGAATGATCCGGATCACGAATGGGGCGCGCCGCACGCTTTTGACGAGTTGCCGCATCTGGTGGATCCCGAGCGCAATTGGGTGGCGACGGCAAATAATCCACCGTGGGGTGGTCGAGGTCCTTATCTATCGCTGGGGGCATGGTCGGAGGGGTACCGGTTTCGACGGATTAGGGCGCGTATTGAGGAATTGGAGACGCATACGCAGGAGAGTACGGGTGCTATTCATGCCGATGTTGTTCACGGGCGAGGGGAAGATCTGGCGCCGATTGTCGCAGAGATTGCGCTGAGGGCGGGAAATAAACGCTTGCGTGATCTGGGTGATTTATTGCGCGGCTGGGATGGCGCGTATTCGGTTGATTCGGTCGCCGCTACGGTGTTTACGGCATTTTGGGAGCATTGGGTACGGCGGGTGGTGCGGGTTCGGTTTCCCGATCATGTGGTTCAACTGGTGGTGGGGCGAGGTGGCAGTGTGGCGCGGCAGGTGTTGACGGGTCAGGCGTTGGATTGGACACCGGATGATTGGGATCTGGATCGGGAGGTGCAGGCGGCATTGGGCGATGCGCTGGATTGGTTACGCCGACGCGTGGGGCCGCGAAAACCGCAGTGGCGCTGGGGGCGTTTGCACACTGTGACTTTTCGGCATCCCTTGAGTGATGGCGGGGCGTTGTCGAAGATGTTTGATGTGGGGCCTTTTGAGTCTTCGGGGAGTACGGGAACTGTGCGCGCGACGGGGTATAATTTTGGCAAGCTGTTTGAGGTTGGTTCGCTTTCGACCTATCGGATGGTGGTGGATATGAGCAATCCGGCGCAGAGTATGGCGACGGCAGCCGGCGGACAGTCGGGACATCCACTCAGTCCAAATTATCGCACGCAGTCCGAATTGTGGGCCGCCGATGAATACCACCCCCTGTTGATGGATTGGGAAGATATCGTGGGAAATTTACAGAGCAGGTTGGAACTGAATCCTTAAAATATATCGGATTGCTCTTATGGCTATGCTACCTGAAATTTTGGCTTCTGAAGATCAAAATATAGACGAAATTGCCGAATACTTGACCAACCTATTTGGTAATGCGGCTAATCGAGTCAATACCCATTTCAGTCCAGAAAGATTGGTCAAGCAGCCCCGTAGTATTGAGCCACTTCCTGAGGATAGAAGACAACTATCCAGCTATCGAACTCGTATAGGAACTATGCTGGAGTATGCGTTGAGTACGGAGGCTGTGCATTTGCTCAAAGAAAGATATGGAGATCAGTACTTTTTGACATTTTCTGTCGCACATGAATACCCTGATTTCTATTTTCGCGATCAGGCATTATCTATCTTGTTGCGGATAGAAATGAAAGCGGTTGACGCTGACTCTGATGAACAGGCGGCACGCTTCAGTACGCCAACGGTACAGATCAATTCTGAAGAAGATTTGCTTTTGCTAATAGGTTGGGAGTGGCGGAGTTTAATACGAAGGGAAAAAATAATCGGTGAATACCCTCACATTTTTGCCTGCTGCGTCATTCCTGCTGGTGAAATTGCTGAGGAACGCGATATACGGTTGGAAATAACGGGTGGTAAAGTTGAAGATAGGCAAGTATATGTTCTTAGCTCCCGAACAGGTAGTTATGTACCTGATCCGGGAAATTATGGGAAATTATGGAGAATTGTTCATCCGTCGCGTCGGGATCCGGATATATTGAGCAAATCTATGAAGGATTTTTTGCAATTCCTAAAAGAAATTGATGATCGTTCAAATAGAAATCGCCTTTGAAACGGATCTGATTCAATTTTTATTCGGACACAGGTTCTCCCGAATATGTGTCTCTGCTGTTTTGAGCGTTTCCTCGCCTTCTTCTAAAATCATTCTGCTTCTTTCGCGGCAATTGGTGAAATGCTTCCAGGCCATTTTGTATGTTGCGACAATTTCGTGTTGAACAGATAAAGGGGGAAGTGGAATTTTCAGACTCAGAATAGCAGATTGATTGACGCGAGGTCTTCCAACGCCAGTAATTTGATATACAATTTGACCAAAGATAATATCACTTCGCAATAAGAAGGCGAGGTATTCTTTGTCAATTTGCCATTTTGTTTTTGGCAATATTTTTGAGGCTTCTTCTGCTAAGTCTGGATCGTCTATGGCGCTTTCAAGAGTACAAAATATCAAGCATTCGGAAGAAGCAAATCCTTCATTTTCATCATCTCGAACTAGAACGCATTTACGCAATTCAGGTCGCAATTTGGAGAAAAGGATATCTCCCTCACGGTACAGGCGGACGTTACTTTTTATCTGTCTTCCCAGCATTTGCGACACCGTATATTCTCCTTTATCCGGAACTATGTTCGCAAGCCCGACATAGTTCCAAATTTCGTCGGGGTCTTGCTTGGCGGGAATGGCTGTTATATTACGCGTAATGACAAGCTCTGCTAATTTGGGTGTGGGATAAAGAGAACGACTGAGTATTTCTTCCGCAATTTTACGAGAAGGATGGTGAAATGGAACATCTAGCCTGATTCCTTGCTCCGTATTTTTGAATTGATCGGGAGAACATATAAATATCTTTGGAGCTAAATGCGTAAGTGCCTGTTCTCCATGTGCGAGATAGTTGATCCAATTTTTCAGAATAAAGGGCAGTTCATCCTGCATCTCAGGTTGTCCGTTATCATCTCGATGTTCTGTATATAGTGGGTCTCCATTGGATTTCCGTCCCACATGCTCTGCGTGTGCCATAAAAATAGGAGGCTGAGTTTCATTGACATCCTGTTTTTTATGCAAAAATAGTATGGATGCTTTTGCTGTTGCATAGGGCATGAACGTCACATCTGGCAGACTTACTACTGCCTCAATAATAGATTGGTGCAAGATTAACTGACGTACATCCGTATTGGTTTTGCCATTTAGAATACTGTCATCAATAACAATGCCCAGTCGTCCGCCAGGTTTCAGCCAATTCAGACAGCGTTCAATAAAAAGGGCACCTCTACGTCTGGAAGTTTTATTTTTTCCAAGCTCGTACTGAGATAGAGAAGTTAGATCGGAAAAATCACTTCCAAAAGGCGGATTGGTTAAAATTAAATCTATGCTATTGGGTGGGATAATTTCGTTTAAATGATCTGAAAAAGCGAGTGACCCACCATCCCTGAGATGATAAATTGTTCCTCGTCCATCTCCATGCATGAGCAGGTTCATTTGTGCAGTCCAGGCCATTCTTCTGTCAATTTCCAGTCCAATCAATTGGGAATTATTCTCTCTATGCTTTCTCATGTAGGAAGCGGTTTCAATGAGAAAACCACCGCTTCCGCAGGCAGGATCACAGATTACTTGATCCGGGCGAGGTTTCATAAATTCAACCATGAAGTGGACAACTTGACGGGGAGTAAAGAATTGTTGATTGTCGGATTTATCAAAGGTGTTCCGAATTAATTCTTCATATACAACTCCTTTTATATCCTCTGAAAGATTATAAAGCTGTATGTCTTGTAATAACTCAACTACGGTCACAATAGCCTTTTTGTCATCACTTAATTCGCGGTGTCCATTTGTGAATACATCGGGTAGTTGTTCAATGGCTTGACGATAAAGCAAGGTTATTCTTTGATATGTTTCCTCAAAAGATTCTCCTGGAATCCGCAAGAAAGATGTCGTATTGCGATTGGATGATAAACTTTCTCGTTCATCATAAAGTTTACAGTACAACAATTTAGAAATTTCTTCAAAGCGTTCTAGCAAGCCGCCCCCCATAGAGTCTCGAAAAGCACTGCTCATTTGGCGAATCAACAGGCGAAAGGCACGGATATCTAACTGTGGGAGTGTAGGGGAAATGGGGAAAAGCGTGGGTTGAATGACTGATGGGGTAACTGTTGGCATTCGAGTTTGATAGACCGTTCCTTGTTCACGCACCAGTTCCATCATTCGGTCCAGTGAATAAAGACGATAGCCATTTATTGGATGCCGTTCAGCGATGAGTTTTCCCGATTTATCCCAATTGCGGAGGGTCGTAGAAGTAACGCCAAGAAGCTTTGCCGCTTCTTTTATCGTGAGGTATTCTGATTGTTTATTCACAGGAAGCCTTTCAGTGTTTTACAAGGTTTGAACGTTGTAAAAATGATGTTTGTTTAGTATAGCGTATTTTATACGAGTGTCAAGTAAATTTACCGAGTTTTTTAATTTCGGCGTAACTATTTAGGTCATTTGAATGATGAAGAAAAAAGATGCTGTAGGAGCGGCATCCTTGCCGCGATTAAGGTCGGGAAAGGGATTTCCCTCCTACGCGACCGCAAGAACCTAAATAATTACATTCCGGCTTTGTCCAGAAATGGACTTATGCTTTGGAATTGAATTCTTTATATGGCACGGTATTTGCAGAAGTGACATAGTGCCAAATATGAGTCGTTTTTTGGTCATTTTGAGATCGTTTTTTTCAATCAGCAGGACATTTTTTTCACTTTCACACTGTAGAGGAGTTTAGAAATATGAAATTGACGCTTTCAATTCCGCGTTCTCGTCCGGCGCATCTGGCGAGTTTTTCCGCCCCAGAGGGATGTGAAGCACCGTTGTTGCAGTTGAAGGGAAGGGATGAGGTGCTGATTGCCGAGCGCGATCCGTCTGCGCCCGTTTATCATGTGAATCTGCCCGCGTTGGACGGGGGAGAGGAAGCGAGTTTTGAGGTGTTGGCACTGGATAGTGCAGATGCGGCTGCGGGGATTTCGTCGCGCGATGCCGATGGGAAACTCAGTGTTTCTCTTTCGGGGTCGCCGTTTATGACGTTTCACCATGCGACGGATTATCCCAAGCCGGTTATCAATCCGATTTTGACGCCGAATGGGACCAATATGTTGCGCGAGCCGATGGCGGCCTGGGGAGAGGGTGAACATCCCTGGCAGCGGGGTTTGACTTTGATGCAGGGGGCTATAAATGGGGTGGATTGCTGGAACGAGCGTCCCAACCAACCGGGATATGGGCGCACGGCACAGGATGATATTTCTGTTTCGCACAATCCATTGTCTCTGGTGATCGCTTCGGAAAATACGTGGTATGAGGGCGACCGCGCACTGATGAGCGATAGTCGTTCGTATCGGCTGTACGATTCGGGGCGAGATGCCGCAGTTCTGGATATTGCGCTGACGCTCAAGGCTTCTCACGGTGCGGTGACGATTGGAGATACGAAGGAGGGTGGATTTTTGTGTATTCGCGTGAATCCGTCGATGGATGCCAATGCCGATGGGCAGATGCGCAATGCCTATGGCGCAACGGATGAGACGGGGTGCTGGTCGTTGCCGTCACACTGGATGGATTACTACGGTCCGGTGGGCGATGAGGTGGCGGGGTTTGCCATTTTTGATCATCCGCAGAATTTCCGATATCCCACCACATGGCATGTGCGCGGTTATGGGTTGTTTGCACCCAATTGCTGGATGTTCAAGCCCGATCACCTTATGCCCGAGGGCGCGTCTATGACGTTTCGCTGGCGCGTGATTGTGCATACGGGGGATACGGCGCAGGCCGATATCGCGAATCGTTTTTTGGATTATGTGGATGGGCCGCGTGTGGCGTGGGAATAGAAAGGTTTGGGGAATTTAAAAAAATTAAGAACTGTGGAGAAAGGTCGCGATTTGGTCTCGTATTTGGTCGCGTACTTTGCGAAATACGCGCATGCGCTCTTCTTCTGTGCCCCGGGCATCGGCGGGGTCTTCAAAGGGCCAGTGTCGCGTGTTTTTGGCTCCTGGGAAGATCGGACAATTTTCTTGGGCGTTGTCGCAAACGGTGATGACGAGATCAAAATCCCGATTGAGATATTGATCGATGCTGTCGGATGTGTGGTGGGATATGTCGATGCCGATTTCACGCATGGCGCGAATGGCCAGTGGGTTGACTGTTGTGGGGCTGACGCCTGCGCTATAGGCGTCGTAAGTGCCATTGCTCAGATGGCTAAATAGACCCTGTGCCATTTGGCTGCGGCAGGAGTTGCCCGTGCAGAGGATGAGTACGCGGTTCATGGGATGGCTTTCAGGGGTTAACAACAACCTTTGACATCGGTGCCGGGTTCGGAATGGCAGCGGATAAATTCGTAAAAGAATGCGCCTGCGGTTGCGCCGAGAATGGGACCGAATACGTAGGCGAGAAAATGTGTCCAATCACCAGCGGCCAGAGCGGGACCCAGGCTGCGTGCTGGATTCATGGAGGCGCCGCATAGCGGACCGGCAAACATGGCTTCAAACCATACGGTTCCGCCAATAGCCAGGCCGGCGGCTTGACCCGTGGCGCGGTAGTCTGTGGCAACGGCCATGATGACGAGCATTAAGAAGAAGGTGAGCAAGAATTCCCAGATGAAAGCAGTGGCAAAAAGATTGTCCATCGGTTGTGTGACACCCAGGTTGAGGATTTGATCCGGGTGTTTTGTTTTTAAGATGGGTGTGAGAGACCAGAGATGAATGCCGCTGGCGGTGATGGCTCCGAGGCATTGCGCTGCGATGTAGGGCAGGATTTCGTGTTTGGGAAAGTGGCGGGTGAAGGCGAAGGCGGTGGTGACGGCGGGGTTGAAGTGCGCGCCCGATATGTGCCCGGTGGCATAGACCATTGTCATGACGATGAGGCCAAAGGATGTCGCAATACCCACGTGGGTGATGGCGCCTTCGGATAGCTGGTTGATGGCTACAGCACCGCATCCGCCAAAGACGATGGCAAATGCGCCGACAAATTCGGCACTGCATTTTTTGAGGAGGTTCATGGTGTCCATTTCTGTATGTCGGCGAGGATTTTTTCGGCATTGAGGTGATCGGGTTGCAGGCGCAGCGCGGTTTGCAATTGCTGGACGGCGAGGTCAAAGCGCTGGTGCTCGGCATGAAGATAGCCCAGGCGTACATGTGACGGTACGTGAACAGGGCTGATGGCGATTGCGCGCATATATCCGTTAATTGCGCGTTCGTTTTCTCCTTTTTGTCGTGCAATTTCGGCCATTTGGAAATACGGGCGGTGGTCGTCTGAGGTGAGTTCTGCGTATTTCTGAAAGGCTTCATAAGCGCTGTCTGTCTGCGCGTTTGCGAGATAGCTCAGGCCGAGGTGATAGCGCGGGATGACGTAATTGGGTTCGACTTCGATGGCTTTTGAAAAGGCTTTGATCGCTGCGTCATAGCGCTCGATGAGGTAGAGGATGGTGCCGAGGCGAAAATGGACGCGGGTGAATTGGGTGTTGTGCGCTGCGGCTTTTTGAAGGTGGTCAATGGCTTTTTCGTGTTCCCCTTTGCGGTGTGCAATCAGGCCGAGTTTGAAGTGTGCATCGGCGAATGTAGAATCGCGTTGCAGGGCGTGATGGTAGTATTTTGTGGCTTCTTCGATGCGGTCGAGTTCGTTATAAGCATTGGCCAATTCATAACAGGCAATGGGATCATCCGGGTTGGCCTGGATGGCCTGGCGAAGTTGTGAGGTGATTGTTTCAAAGGTTTGAGCGTATTGATTGAAAAACATGCTGGATAGGGCTGCCTGAATATCGGGGTTTATAGGCGACTGCTGGAGGGCTTGTTCGAGTTCGTTCATGGCTTCTCCTGTGTGTCCGAGCTTTTTGAGGATCAAGGCCAGGCGATAGCGCGCGGCAACGTGTTCAAAGTCGATTTTGAGGGCGTTGCGATAGGCGTTTTCCGCTTCTGATATTTTGTTGCGCGTTTCGTGTATGCGCCCGAGATAGTAGTGGGGCATCGCGCTTTTGGCATCGCGTTGCACGGCGCGTTTTAGACCGCTTTCAGCCTGTGTAAGTAGCGTGTCGTCAATGGGAGATTGTCGCAGTGCCCGATACAGTGTCACCATGCTTTCGGTTGCGATGTGAAGAGCTTGTGGATCGTGAAACATGGGGATTTGCAGGCGGGTTTTTTCATGGGGTGTCAGGGTCGCGTTTAACCGATCTGCAATGGCGTAGAGTACGGGCAATATGGCGTCGAGCGGAGTAGAGGTGGATGCCTGACCTGTAAAGGTTTCGATGACTTCACCTGTGGTTGTATGAAGCATGTCGGTTTCGATTTGGATGCGCCCTCCCACAATGTCGTAACGCCCACTTAAAATCAGGTGGATGTCCAATTTTTGTGCGAGATCAGAGGAACTTACTGGCGTGTCTCCGAGTTTGTGGCGCAGATATTCTTCGTCAACGGCATGTATTTTCGGTACATGGTAATAGGCGTTGATATATCCTTCAACAATGGCTGCGGAGAGCCAATTCCACTGCGGGTCGCCCAGTGTGTTTTCATGTGGCAATACGGCGATGTGCCATTGGGCGTAGATGGGCGCGTGGATCAGGGTGATCAGAATGCTGAGTTTGAGGAGTTTTTTCATGTCATTTCTTACCTGTTTCTAAATTTTCATCATCGTGCGTGACATAGAGAAATGCGGTACACATTTCATCGGTTGATTTTTCACCCCATCGCACCAGCCTGGGAGGATTGTTGGGATTTCGGGGGTTGTCGGCAGAGTTGTCGTAAAAGGCTTCGAGCGCGATGCGGGTACCGCGCGGGAGTGCGATGGGTGTTTTGTACACGTAGGTCTCTTGCCAGTTGAAGTCCCAGGGTTTGACCCATATTAAGGGGTGTTGTGTGCCGTCGGGATAGGTTGCGGTTATTTTCATTTCTGTGCCGAGCAGGTGCATGTGCGGCAAGATGCCGAGCAGGTGCTGGTCGCGGGTGATGGTGATTGCCCCGGTTACTCTGTGTCGTTTGATGTTGGGCGGAATGAAGAGCAAACGGCTGTTGATGACTTCTTCACGGAGTTGTTTTTCTACGGGTTTTTTGGCAAAGTAGATTCCCAGCCGGGAATGATCTTTTACGGCGCGACCAATTTTGTGATAGTGGATCTGAAGTATGATGTCGCTATTGGGCGGTAAATCGCGGCCTGTACCATCTGGAAGGACAAAGGGGGTGTTGCCGGGTGCCCAACCGCCCAGAGATTCATAGATGGGCACGCCAATGCCGCCAAAGCAAGGGTAGCCCGGCGAGGATGCGTTTTCCTGTTGCAGGCGCGCTTTGCCAGAGATGTCTATGTACACGCTGACGTGGTGGACGACTTCGCGTTCTCCGGGTAGTACTTCGATGGCCGATACGTAGTTGCCCGTGTTCTGTTTTGTGGGCAAGACAAAGCAGCGGTATTCATCGCGCCCCACGGCTTCGAGTGGATAGGGTGCTTCGGGTTCGAGGATCAGGTCGGGCGTGCCCAGGGTCCAGCTTTTGGAAAATGCGAGAGGTTCGGGTTGATCGGAGGGATTGCCCTCTGGCATGCCGCCGTTGACCCATTGCGCGAAGGTGTGTATTTCGGCGTCTGTGAGTCTGCGGGAATTTTTGAAGTTGCCGTATTCTGGGCGCGCTTTCCAGGGTGGCATGATGCGGGCTTCGATGGAGTCGCGCATCTGATAGGCCCAGGCGAGTACTTCTGTGTAGTCGAAAAAGGGTACGCGACCGATACCGCCGGGACGATGACAGTTCTGGCAGCGGTTTTGGAGCAGGGGCAAGATGTCGCGATAAAATGTGGGGGAGGAGGTGTTCGCCACAGTTGTTGGCCGGGGTGTGCGTCTGATTTCACAGCCAAAACTGGGCAGGTTGGTGTTGACAATTTCGCGGTTGGCGAGCAGTGCATCGAGGGCGTCCCATAAACCGCGCGAGGTCGTGTCTTCGGGGACACCCCAGCCATTGTCGATTTCGCCCTTGTAGCGCAGGCGGTTTTGGGCGTCAAAGAGAAAGGCATGGGGTGTGTGTGTCGCGCCGAGATGATCGGCGAGTTTGTTGTGCGGATCGCGCAGGACAGCGAAGGGTACGGGATTTTGGGCGTAGTGTTCTTTGATGTCTTTGTCGGTTTCGTTAAAATTGGCATTTACAGATATCAGGTGTACACCTTTGGAGGCATACTGATCGTGTATTTGTGTTCGGTGTATGTCGTATTTTAGCGAGGCAGGGCAGACGATGGAACTGAAGATGATGACGAGTGCGCGGTTCTGAGATAAATCACTGAGGGTAACGGGCGAGCCATTGAGGTCGGCAAGGGCGACATCATTGAGGGTGTCGCCGATTTGAAAGGGAACTGCCCAGGAGCGAAGCGGGAGGGCGAGAAAAAGTGCGATGACGAGAGGGCGTTTCATTGTGATCATGTGTTGCGTTTACGCAAGTAGTCGATGAGAAAGATGAGTGTGACTATCCCAAAAAATCCAGCGATTGATAAGGCGATATAGTGGCTTTCGTGCGGGAGTCGCCAGTATTGTATTATAGTAAATATAAGGGTGGGGACAAAGAAGATAAGCGCGCCCATCAAAGCATATCCCGACTGTGTGGTGGGTTCGATTTGAGAGGGGTCGCGAGTTGTGGGCTTTATGGTCGGGGGGGCCGTTTCGGGTGGTTTGACGCGGGCGAGCATTTCTATGACGCTTTTGCGATAGCTGTTGTCGGCAGCGGCATATACGCTCCAGAAGGCAGAGATTTCTTCGGCACCCGTGCGGGTAAATTTCTTTTCGAGTGCGCGTCTTCGGTCCGTAGAAAGTTCGGCGGGTGCTTTTTTTTCGTGTTTTCGGAGGTCGTCGAGAATATGCGTGAGGCTGGCGTCGTACCCGTGAATCCAGGGATAGGTGGCGTGTTGGAGCAATTTTTCATCGGGGTTTGTGTCGCCAAATTCAAGGAGATATGCGTCGATGAGTTTTTTTCGCCCGATTTTAGACCCTGCGCCGGGGAAGTGTTTTGCCCGCAATTTGCTGTCGTGTTGAAAGGGCAAATAGAGATGGTCGTGATCCGCTATTTCGAGGATGCGTTTGAATGCGTTGATGAGCGTTTGGCGGTGGGACATGGAAAATAGTGCAGGATAACTGCAGAGGGTAGGGACAACCACTCGGGGTTGTCCCTACTTTTTTAGTTGATTGTTTTCCCAAAGTTCTGGACGAATATGAGAAAGTCGGGAAAATCAACAGTGCCGGACCCGTTGAGATCGAAGGTTGCATCGGTCGTGCCAAAGGCACTTACGAACAAGAGGAAGTCCTGAAAGTTAACGGTGCGCGAACCGTCGAAGTCGGTGCGTGGATCAGCGGGGATGAAGATGGCCGAGCCGGTGATTGACAGACTGATTGAGGCTTTTTCAGGGTCGTCTGAAAATACGTCGATGGTGCCGGTGATAGGCCCTTCGGCTGGCGGACTGAAAGTCACTGTGATGTCTTGAGATTGACCGGGGGGCACTGTTAATTGGGTTTCTGAAAATGCAATGTCCGCGATGTTGGATTGGATGTCTGTGATGGTGAGCGGACCTGTACCAGTATTTGTGATGGTGAATGTTGTTGTGATGTCTTTGCCCACTTCGATTTCACCCAGGCTCAAGTTTTCCTGAACCAGTGAAATGACCGGGAGTTGGGGTGCTTCGATGGTGAGGTTGGCAAAGGGGAGTTCCAGGGTGCCAACACTTTGTTCGCCGTGTTGGAGGGTGATTGTGCCCGATAATGTGCCGGCCTGTGTTGGCGTCAGGGTGATTTGTACGGTTTTGCTTTCGCCGGGCGCTATGGTCAGGGTGGATGGCTCCATTGTGATGCCTTCGGGAGCCGTGTATCCAGTGATTTCGAGCGGACCTGCACCGGTGTTTTCGATTTTAAATTCTACGGTTTTGGATTGCCCCACTTCAAGGGTTCTGCCAAAGTAAAGCTCGTTTGGGAAGAGGGAAATAACAGGCGATTTGTTGAGTAGTGCATCGACTTGCGCGTTGATCAGGTCAGCAGAGCCGGTGGCGATTGCCGTGGTTCTGAGGCGCAATATGCCTCCCTGGTCAACGACGAGGATGTCTTCGTTACGGGTGCCGAGGGTGCTGGCGACGCCACCGGCATTGGTGAGCATGGGCGTCGTTACTCTGGCTTGTGTCAGATAGGATGTTGCCTGTGCGCGGTTGCCATTGTATCTGTCGAGTGTGAGGATCTGTACACCGGCTGTGTCTTTGTTCCGTTGATGAACATCTCTTTCGAAGGCGGGACCCGCCCCTATGCAAGTCCCTCAGTTGTAGCCTACAAAAAAGAGGACGGAGACGGTATTAGTCGAATGGCTGACGCCGTAAGACCTGCCATCGGTGGCTTGAAGTTGAAATTCACTTACTTTTTCCCCAATGTTGGGCTGGGCAAAAGCCGTTGTGCATAAGCACAGAAATAGGACGATAGAAAAAATACGCATTTGCAGACGTTTCATGATGTTCCTCCAGAAGGTTTTTAGCTGAGTGCTGACCGCTGATAGCTAATATACTAAATCGCGTGCAAAATGTCACGGGGTTTGCGCTTGATTTTGGGGGTTGGTTTATCTACATTGTGTTTACGTTTTGGGTGTTTCGGAGGTTCCCATTTTTTTCTTTTATGTCTCTATCTATAAATGACTTTGAAGCTGTGGTTCAGCGCGCTATCGCGCACCGCGATGGCGGCGATCTGAAAGCGGCTGTTGCGGGTTTTGATGCGGCTGTTGCGATCCGCGACAGCGATCCAGCGGTGTTTGTTCAGCGCGGGATTACTTATGGACAATTGGGACAATTTGATGCGGCGATTGCGGATTTTGACCGCGCAATCGCTCTGGCACCAGACGATCCATGGGTGTGGAGTAATCGCGCGATTGCCTGCGGGTTGATGGGGCATTTTGATGCGGCGATAGATAGCTTTGGAAAGGCTGTTGCGCTCGATCCGGACAATACGCAGGCACTTGCCAGCCGGGGGGAGACCCTGCGCGAGATGGGGCGGTTTGAAGAGGCACTGGGGGATCTCAATCGGGTTTTGGCGTTGGATGCAGATTATTTCGGCGCGCTGATCAGCCGCGGGCATGTGCTGATGCAGTTGGGGCGTTTTGATGCGGCTGCGGGCGATTTTGATCGGGCGATTGCGGTGGGCAATGGGCATCCGGATGCGTTTGCCGGGCGGGCGGAGGTCTATCGACGGGCTGATGAGGCTGGGGCTGCGATGGAGATGTTTGGGGAGGCTTTGAAGGCTATGCCCGATCATCTGGGCGCGTTGATCGGGCGGGGCGAGGTGCTGCGGGAGATCGGTCAATTGGAGGATGCGCTTTTGGATTTTGACCGCGCGCTCGTTATCGCGCCTGATGATCCGGATTTGTTGGCCGCGCGGGGTGATATGTTGCGGCAATTGGGGCGAAGTGCCGAAGCAATACGCGATTTTACACGGGCGCTGGAGAATTTTCCCGATCATCTGTGGGCGCTTATGGGGCGCGGCGTTGCGTTGCGGATGGAAAATGATCCCGAGGCGTCGCTGGTCGATTTTGATCGGGCGGTGATGCTGGATGATGGCGATGCGTGGGTTTGGGCAAATCGCGGAGAGTCCCGACGGATGCTGGGGCAGTTTGAGGCAGCGGTTTCAGATTTTACGCGGGCGTTGGATATCGATCCCGAGAATGGGTGGGCACGAGAACTCCGCGCAGAGACGTTTCGGCAAATGGGACGATTTGCCGAGGCGGTTGAAGACATGAATCGGGCACGGGCGCAATGAGTGAGTCGCATTATACCGTATTCAATCATTACGGCACAAGCATTGTTGTTGCAGATCGCACGGTTCCGTTTGAAGAGACTATTGAGCGGTTCGGGGAGGCACTGTCCAGGAAGTGTCGGTTTCAAACGCGCGCGCGGCGGTTTTACGATACGGTGTGGATTGCCGATTGTTATACGGATTACGTGCAGTCGGCGCTGTTTCGCAAATACGAAGGGCCGCTAATGGAGGGTATTGCGCTTCGCACGATGGGCAAAGGGCTTTCCAAACAGCAGGTGCTGGCGGGGGCGATGGCAGAGGCGGTCGAGCGCATTTCGTTTTTTGACGCGCTGGCGAGCGGGCGAGAGACGCCAATTTATGAGTTGACTTCTGATGTCGAACTTGTGCCGACCGATATGAAAGCTTCAGATGTGCCGCATTTGAATGATTCGGCCAATGGCGTTTCGGCGGGCAATACTGTGCTGGAGTGCGTGTTTCACGGTTTGCTGGAGATGCACGAACACCTGGATGTGGGGCGGCATTTTTATTGGCCGGGATTGGAACACCGGCAGTTTATCGATCCAAATTTGACGAATTTTGCTCCTCGCGTTGCAGAAAAGATGCTGGCTGTGGCCGTGCCGGGGGAGAATGAGAAGGTGACGACGGTTCACGCGGTGGTATGTCCCAAAGATTTGGGACCTCTGGTGCGTACGTGTACGCATTTGGATGGGCGCGTGGCGTTGCAGCGGGCGTTTAATGAGACTGTTCAGAGTCACAAGACGCGGTTTGTATCTGATTTGCAGACTTTTAATGCCGAGATTGCACTGTGGGATTTGCCCAATCATTTTACGGATGATTTGATAACCGATATTCAGGTGGTGTTAAGCGGCATGAAATCTTCGGTTTATGTGCAAGATTGGACAGATCCAGAGATGCAGATTCCGGTGTTGCGGCCTTTTAGCTTAGAGACTACAGAACACGAGCGGGACCACGCGATGATCGAGACGTATGTGCATCGCATTATGGTGGATTCGGGCAATTATATTGTTTGGATGTGATGGAGTGCGTCATGATGCCCAAAGCGATCTATTATTTTGGAATTTTGTGTATTGCATTGGCCATGGCGTGTAGCAAGGCGACTGATCCGGAATATGTGATTGAAGAATCTGTTGTGACCACGCCTGCGGGCACAGAGCATGTGCAGGTTTTTGTTCCGGCCAGCACTTTTACGATGGGGTCGAGCGATGGTCCCACCAATGAGCGTCCACCACACGAGGTGATGCTCGACGCATTTTATATCGATAAATACGAGGTGACCAACGCGCAGTATTTGGCGTATGCGGAGGCCACGGGGAGTGAACTTCCGCAATACTTTCAAGTGGAGGGGTTTGATCAACTCGATCAGCCAGCAGTGGGGGTTTTGTGGTCTCAAGCGCGGGATTATTGCCAGTGGGCGGGTTTGCAATTGCCGAGCGAAGCGCAGTGGGAATTGGCCGCTGCGGGTACGGATGGGCGCGTGTTTCCCTGGGGCAATGAGCCTGCGAGTGAATCGCTGTGCAATTTCAATTTCAGTTCGGGGCCCATGCCTGTGGGCAGCTATCCAGATGGTGCAAGTCCTTATGGCGCGATGGATATGGCGGGCAATGTGTGGGAGTGGACGATGGATGAATACCAGCATACGTATTACGCAAATAGCCCCAGGCACAATCCGGTGAATTTAGAAAATTCAGGTATGGAAGATGGGCCAGATCGCACGCTTCGCGGTGGGGGCTGGTTTTCGCCACAACCCAGTATCCGCGTATTTGTGCGGAGTACGGTTTTAATTATGGAAGAACAGGCTCTGGCGCGCGATGATTTTGATATCGAAATATTTGCCCACATTGGGTTTCGGTGTGCGCGGGGAGAGCCTTAAACGCGCTACTGCTATTGTGGGGTGATGGTTTACATTTTTTTTTGGTGCATCAACAGGACGTGTTATGCGGTTTGGAAAATATCACATTTTATGGGTGATGCTAATGTTTGCGTCGTGCAGCCAGGAACGCGAGGTGCCCAATTTGGTGCGTACTTCTGAGCCGGGGTTTACCGGGCTGGAACGGTGTGCTGCTTGCCATACCGACAAGTATGCCGAGTGGCGGCAGAGTTTGCACAGTGTCGCGATGACTGTGCCGAGTGATTCGACGATTGTGGGCGATTTTGACAATGTGTCTCATGTGTATGGCGGTGTGCGTTCGCGCATGTTTCGCAGGGGCGATGCGTATTATATGCAGACTGAGGATGAGGAAGGGCGAGTGGGGGCTTATCGCGTGGATTACGCGATTGGCAAGCGGCAGCATCAGGCTTATTTGACGGCTTTTCCCAATGGGCGGTGGCAGGTGTTGCCCCTGTATCACGATGGCGCGACAAATGATTGGGTCGATGCGCAAGAGGGAGGTGTGGTGGCTCAGTCGCGGCCTTTGGCGAGAGAAGATTATTATTATTGGACGAATGCGGGACGCACCTGGAATTTTCACTGTTTTGATTGCCATGCCAGCCGGGTGCAAAAGCATTACGATGTGGCGTCCCAGTCTTATCGCACGACTGTGGGCAGTCTGAGTATTGATTGCGAGGCGTGCCACGGGCCGTCGGGCAAACACGATGAGACGCGCGGACAGGTCAATGCCCCGTTGCATTTGCTGTTATTGCGGTCGCTGGATAAGGAACGGTCTGTTGAGGTGTGTGCCCAGTGTCATGCGGCCAAGGAAATTGTGGCGACCGGGTATTTGCCAGGTGAGAATTTTTACGATTATTATTCTCTTGTGTTGCCAGATGACGAGGCGATTTTTTATCCCGATGGACAGCCCAGGGTTTATTTGTATCCCGCGGCATTGCATTTGATGAGTGCGTGTTATATTCAGGGCGAGTTGACGTGTACGACATGCCACGACGCGCACGGAACAGCGCGCGATGTCGATCTGGTGGCGGATCGAAATGGCGTGGGGCTGTGCGAAACGTGTCATGAAGACATTGCAGCCGATCCGGTCGCCCATGGGCATCACCGCGCGGGGAGTGTGGGGAATCAATGCGTGCAGTGTCACATGCCGTATCACTATGTGACGGGGGAGAATCTGACGGATCACCGCATTGCATCTCCTGCACCGGAAAATACGGTGGTTAATGGCGTGCCCAATGCGTGCAATCAGTGTCACGGCGATAAGTCCGCACAATGGGCTTCGTCGTGGGCAAAGCAGTGGTATGGCGATTATCAGGACGAAATTGTGGCGCGTACAACAGCGATTGCCAATGGGCAAAAGGGCAGTGGTGTGGTGCCGTTGGCGCGGGTGGTAAATAACGGGAATGAGAGTGCGGTGTGGCGCGCAGCGGCTGCGTCTTTGCTGGGCGGTTTGCGGGATGCGCGTGTGGTGCCGGCGCTGGTTGAGGCGATGGATGACTCACATGCGATGGTGCGGATGAAGGCGGCGATTTCGCTGGGGCGTTTGGGCGATGTGCGCGGTTTGCCCGCGCTTTTGAATGCGTTGTCCGATTCGGCGCGTATTGTGCGGGTGCAAGCGCCGTTCGCGCTGATGGATATTGGCTATTTGCCGGATGGCTCTGCTATGGGCGATGCGTTTCGCAGGGCACTTGAGGAGCATCGCGATGTGGTGTATGGCGTGCAGGGCGATGATCCGGGTTTTCACGAGAGTTTGGGGCAGGTCTATGAAGCGCAGGGGCTTTTTGAAGATGCGAGGCGGGAATTTGAGATTGTTGCGAAGTTAGATCCCCGGCACCCGGAGACTGCGGCTGATCTGGCGCGATTGGCGCAAAAACAGGAGCGTTTTGAGGAGATGAGGGAATTGCTCAGGGAGAAGAGCGATTTGACTTCTCGGCTGCGCGCAGGTGCATTGCTGTTGCATCATGGGCGCTATGCAGATGCCAATTTTGGCGATGTGCGCGATGGTTCGCCCGTGTTGCATACCGCTGTGGGCAATGCGCTGTGGGGCAGTGGGGATCGCGCGGGTGCTATTGAAGCCTATCGCCGCGCACTTGCTGTTGCGCCGGGATATGTGCCGGCTATTAGACAACTCGCGTTATTGGCTTTTTCGGCGGGGGATGGCGAGGTGCGCGATGATTATGACTGGGATGAGATGCCGATAGGCGATTGGGTGGAAAAGGGGACTGCACACGCGCTGTCGGGCGATTGGGCACTGGCGCGCGCGGCATACCGCAGGGCGTTGGAAATGGAGGATGCGGGTACGGGATCGTTTGGATTGGGCAGGCAGGCGCGAGATGTGGGGATTGCAAAGTCGGATTCGGCTTTTGACGCCGGGCACCGCGTCTATGTGCGGGGTGCGCTCGCAGATGCGTTGCCGCATTTTGAGGTTGCGAAAAAATACCATGCGAACCGCGCTGATGTGTATGCGATGCAGGGGCTTATTCGCGCTGATTTGGGCGATTTGGAGGCTGCGGAATCCCTTTTGCTGGATGCGTTGATTGTCGATCCTTTTTATGTGCCCGCGCTTACGGTGCTGGGTACGGTTGTACAGGAGCGCGGCGATGTAGAAGGTGCGCTGTCTGTGTATCGACAGGCGTGGATGCTGGATCCTGAAGCACAGGGGTTGGAGTTGTTTATGGGGCAGGCTTATGCCATAAGCGGGCAGCGAGATAGTGCGATTGCGGTTTTGCGGCGCGTGATTGCGCGCGAGCCGGGCAATGTGCAGGTGCGCGATTTGTTGCGCGAATTGGGAGGGCGTGAATTGTGAAGGCCTGGATGAAAATTGCTGGTGTTGGCGTGCCGGTATTGGGGTGCGTCTTTGGTGTGTTTTATTTGTTGCAGCCGGAAGAGGCGGTTCGGTTTGCTGCACACCCGGGCTTTTTGTTGCGTATCCAGAGTGACCAGTCGTGTGAAGGATGCCATCGGAATATCGACCCGGGCATGGACAAACAGTGGCGCGAGAGTGCCCATTTTCGAGCCAATGTGGGGTGTGCGGATTGTCATGGGGAGAACCACGAGACGGTTTTTGCTGTTCGGGGACAGGTGTCGGCGGGTATGTGTGGTAAATGCCATGCAGAAGAGGTGGAGGCATTTGCAGAGAGCGGGCATGCCGATGCGGAACTGGCCGCGTTGTCGGATGCGCGTTTTTTGGCGCAGTCGCGCGCGATGCAAGAAGAGGGGTGTATGGGGTGTCACAGCATTGGTGCCCGGTTTGCCGATGGCAGCGTGGGGGGGTGCAATACCTGTCATCCGAGTCATGAATTTAGTGCTGCGCTTGCGCGAGAACCCGAGGCATGTGCCGTTTGTCACGGTGGTCCGGACCATCCCGTGATGGAGGCGTATAAGACGAGTATTCACGGTGTTCTATATTATAATGATAGAGATGCCGAGAAGTCGCCGAGTTGCGTGACTTGCCACATGCCCAATGGCGATCACGGGCATGTGCCCAATATCGGGTTGGGTGCGGTGTTTACGGGTGCCGCGCTCGAGGAGGATTTTCTGCCGCATCTGGCGATGAAGCGGTTGACGAAAGAGGAGTTTGAAGCGAATCGGAATGCGATGTTGCAGGTGTGTGCGCCGTGTCATTCTAATCGGTTTTCTCGCGAGAGCCTCGAGCGTGCGGATGCGATTAAGCGCGAGGCAGACGCGCTGGTTGCGGAGTCTTATGCGTTGATTAAGGCGTTGTACGACGAAAATGCGCTGGATCCCATGCCCGAAGACCGTCCGGCCAATCCAGTGGTTGGGCACGCTTTTGAACTGGGTGGGCAGCAATTGTACGAAAATACATCGGAGATTGAACAGGCGTTTTTCAGGTTGTTCAAGTTTTATCACGCGACCACGTTTAAGGGGGCGTATCACCATTCGCCAGATTATACGCATTGGGAGGGCATCGTGCGGATGAAGATGGAGATGGATAAGATCCGTACGGAGGCAAAGCGGCTGCGGTTAGAGGCAAGAAATACAACCACAGATTAACGTCGTCACCGCGGCGTGGAATGGCCTTATGGGCGAGGCATGCCGCGTTCTGTAATTTAAGCCGCGATCCCGTGTTTGCATTGTAAGTGATAGCTGAAAAAAATGATTGCATAGCGTGTTACTTTTTTTTACATTAAAGCGAATTTTTGGAAACATTTTTGAAACAAAGTTTCAAGCTGCTATGTCTTGATAGCTCTTTTTGGGTTATATGTTTCAGATGTGATAACAAACAATAAGGAGGTGGTGAATAGCGTACAGATCTGTTTTGCGTTGCACAGTAAAGTTGTTAAGTCGTTCATTTTTCGCAGTTTGCGAAAGGAGGTAGCACTTTGAGATGGTTTAAAGTTCTGAGTTTTGTCGTTGCAGGTGTTTTGGCTTCGGCAAGCATGTCATCGGCTCAGGTTGCCGGCAAATGGGGTTTGGGCGGGTTTGTCAGCTATACGAATCCCATGTTCACCTTTGGTGAGCGGTTTGGCAGTGGTGTGGATAAATGGGGGCTTACTGCCAGTCGTGTGAGTAGCTCCCGTCTGACCGTTGAAGCCGAGTTTCACCACACCCAGATGGATGGTGGCGCTCTGGAATCCGGTGAGTTTACCTGGTCTCCCAAGGCTTTGACTGCCAAACAATATAGCAGCAAAGATATCAATCCCAATAGTTCGCACACGAATCGCTTTAATAGCGTGCTATTGTCCGGTTTGTGGTTTTTTAATGCAGACCGTTCAATGGATGAGGGGAGTTTTTCGCCCTATATCGTTGCGGGTGGCGGTGTGTACGATCACAAGACCGTAGCAGAAAATATCGTTTGGCCCGGGCAGAGTCCGACCGATGCCAACGGTGTAGATGCGACGAATGTGGATGCCCAGGGCGATATTTTGCCCCAGGTCGTGATGGACCGTCAGGAAGATACGCGCACGGCCGTGACCGCAGTGTTGGGGTTGGGGTTGGAAGCGCATGTGACGCAGACGATCGCGCTGGATGTGCGTGCGCGGTATCATTTTATTCTCGGCGAACTCCGCCCTCGAGATGCATGGGGTCTGGATAAGGCATTTCCGCTTCAGATGTTTGATCTGAGTGCCGGGTTCAAGTTTTATTTTTGGGACTAAAGGAGGTAAAAGTTGATGCAAAAGATACTTTCAATAGTTGTGCTGTCCTTGCTTGTTAGCGCGGGTGTTTCACATGCCGCGACAACGGGAAAAATGCAGGGTACAGTGCGCGACGCGCAGACGGGTGAGGTATTGCCGGGTGCCAATGTGGTGATTGATGGCACACAGCGCGGTGCGGTCACCGATAGCGATGGATTTTTTGTGATTTTGCTCGTCGATCCCGGCACGTATGCGATGACGGCCTCGCTGGTGGGGTATGATTCACAGCGTCAGACCGACATCAGGGTTCAAGTTGACTTGACGACGACGGTTGATTTCCAGATTCGAGAGGCAGCTCTGGAATTGGGCGAAATCACAGTGATTGCAGAGCGTCCGCCCGTTGAGCCAGATAAGACGACGAGTAAGTATATTATGAGCGCCGAGGATCTGGAAGCCGTGCCCATCGTGCGCGATATGGGCGAGTTCATCGAACTTCAGGCTGGTGTTTCAATCGATGCCGAAGGCGATGAGCTTATGATCCGCGGCGGCGACCGTGAGGATGTGGCATACATCGTGGATGGCGTTCGCATTTCAACGACCGACTCCTATGGTTCTCGCACGGGTATTGGACGCAGCTTGAACAAGAGTGCGGTTCAGGAACTCCAGGTGATTACGGGTGGTTACAACGCCGAGTATGGCAATGCCCAGGGTGGTGTGGTTTCGATGGTGACGCGCGATGGTGGCTCGTCATACAGCGGTATGCTGGACTATCGATTCACACCTGCCGGACAGAAGCACTGGGGTGCGAATGTGTACGATTCGCCCATGCATCGAGGCAATAACAAGTGGGATGATGCCAACTGGGTTGCAGAGCAGGTCGAAATCCCCGCTGATCTCGATGGCGATGGTGCCAATGACATCGTACAGGCGCACAAGCGTCTGGACTACACGGGCAAAATGGGACACCGCATCGATGCCAATATCGCGGGTCCGCTGAGTCAGGACATGACATTTTTTGCCAGTACGGTCTGGCGCAAAGAGCCACAGCCATTGTTGAATGCCAATTTGACAACGCCCCCGAATACGCGCAATACGGCGAAGCTGACGTTTTCTGCATCTCCCAGCTTGAAGTTGCGATTAGGGGGGGTTTACAATAGCAGTGAAAGTTCCTTTGGAGGCCCGAGCGAAGGTGGCAGATTGGATTTGCGCAACAGCGGTAAAAATATCTTTTTGCACGTCTTAAATCCAACGGGTAATTACGTTACCACAGATGGCTTGTTTTACGGTGCTGTGACGCATTCCCTGTCTCCCAAGACTTTTTACGAAGTGAATTTGGGCTATTCGACGACGACGCGCGACACAACGGGATTTCATCCCCACTTTGTCGTAGATGACAAACTGACGTCTTCCAGCGTGAAGGATGCGGCAGGTCACTACACGATTTACCGCGAAACGCACAACTGGAGCATGTATGGCTACAAGCGGTTGAGCTTTAAGGCAGATCTTTCCAGCCAGGTGAACAAGCAGAACTTTGTGAAAGCTGGCGTGGAAGTGATCCGCTACAACAACTGGTATCAGCAGCGGTGGTCAGATGGTCCCACGCACCGTCGCCTGCGCTGGTTCTCCCAGAACTATACAGATACGGCATTCTGGCCCAATGGGGAGAATGTGGGCCTCAATCCCCTTGATTTTGGTGTCTATATTCAGGACAAGATCGAGTTTGAGGGGATGATCGTGAATGCGGGTATAAGGGGCGAGCTTTTCTTCCCGAATACCTATATCAAAGACACCGATGCTTGGTACGGTGCTAAGGCTCCCTGGAATGGCATGACGCGTTCCGCCTATATTCCCACAACCAAGGGACCCACGATCAAAGCATTTCAGCCTCGCATTGGCGTGTCGCATCCGATTACAGAAAAGAGCCTCGTGCGCTTCTTCTACGGTCGGTTTACGCAGCGCCCACAATTCCATGAAATGTTCATGAACGAATTCACGTCCAATGAGGCCGTGGATAGGGATCTGAATGGCAATGGCGTGATTGATCCCGGCGAACAGTTCAACGAGTTCAATGACTCGGGATCACGGCACGGCACGCCGTATTTGCCTCCCGAAGAAACCACTTCTTTTGAAGTGGGCTTAGACTGGAACTTTGTGAGCGATTATGTGCTCGGTTTGACGACTTTTTACAAGGCGTCGGGCAATAGGATCAGAAGTGCCTCACAGCAGTGGATCGATCCAGGAGGCCATCAGTATGTGACGGGCGTTCAAGGCTCTGGACCGGGCGACTGGCGCGATGTCCGCGGTTTCGAGATCAATTTGCGCAAGAAATTCTCGAACATGTTCTCGTTCAATGTGGGCTACAACCTGCAGTGGGCAGACGGAGGGCGCAATAGCGCGCACCGCCGAGATGTGTGGCCGGATTCCCAGTTCGTAGCCAGTGGCTACTATTGGAACACCTGGGATGTCGATCCCACGACGGGTGCAGAGATTCCCGTGTCATTGCAGGAAAAAGCGCGTCGCGAAGGGTTGCCCGATAATCACTACATTGAGGCGTATGGAAGCCAGGCGAATCAGTATTTGCGGACACAACATACCAGAATCGTGAATTTCACCGGCACCGGTGGTGCGTGGTCTTGGATTCCCTGGTATTCTCACTATTCGTCAGAAGGCGCGCAGTTTGTCGCCGATGAACCCCGCACGAGCCTGGGCCATTACGACGATGGAGACAGGGAATATTGGGAACGCGCTGGCAACCATCCCGGCAACCCGGGAAGTGGCGAAGGCACGCTGGCAGTGGCGCACAACCAGGAATCTGGCGAGCGCGCCCCGCTGACCGCCGACCGCCGCAGTTATGGTTCGATTACGTTCTTGTTTGCGACGCCATCAAATTACGGTCCTTTCGGTGGCAAAGCACTGGGCAATATTCGCTCCAACCTGGTGTATTATCTCTACGCGGGTAACAGGTTTACGTATAGCACAGGTGGTATTCAGGGATTCCGTCAAGGTCCCCTCCATACGCGTGCAGACTTCAATGCCGAGAAGGTGTTTGGCAATATGTCGGGCGTGAACATAACCGTGGCTGTGGAGATCTACAATTTGTTCAATCAGAAGGACTGGCGTCAGAATGCCCTTGGTGGGGTCCCGGAAGATTGGGATTCTGATCGCTATCAGAAGTATGGAATCATGGGCTTAGAGCCTACCAATGTCGATATTCTTGCGCTGGGTCTGCAAGCACCGGAAATCAACGATATCGGCAACTATTGGGATTCTCCGCGCGAGATGCAATTCAGCATGCGCATCAAGTGGTAGATTGCGGAAGGGCGCGCAAAACCGTGCCCTTTCTAAAAAAAATGGGAACTTCTAATCCCAGTCATTAGTTTATATCGTACTACAAAACTGAGAATTTGAGTGGTGTGCAGGGGCGCCTGCACACCGCCGGCTTCACGCAGAGAGGAGGGACGGTCAATATTTTCGCTTGAAGTCGCCGGGGTAACGCAGTAGATCGCAAGTCGTAAAGATGTCATCAATTCACTCCTATAGAGGAGCAGTATCCATGTCCAAAAAGCTCTGGTTTTACGCTTCCGGATTTTTCGCCGGAGTTGGCATGTGCCTGGCGGGTCTGGTCACACAGGCTCAGGCTCAATGGCCCGGCAATGCCAGAATCTCGATGTCCCGGGGTCAAATCGGTCACACGCTTCACAACCCGGGCATGACGGGGAAAAAAGATAACGAGACAAAGCTGGCACAGTCTTCGTTTTCGTATCCTCAGGGCCGCAATATCAAGGTGTATTCGGGCGGTTCTGAGCGCGAAGGCTGGAATGCTAAGTCGAATACAGGTGGTGAAGGCTTCTGGGTGCTTTCCAATACGGGTGGCAGCCCACACGGTACGTATGCAGGTCCGCGTATTACGTCTTCAGACCTTGTTGGTCGCCCTCACGATATGACGCAGATGCCCGAAGCTTATGTAGGCGTTGTAGAAAACGGTGGATGGGCAATGGCGATTCGCAGAGATAGTGGTAGCGATGCGCCGAATATCGCGGGATCAACGGTTGCAGACCGCCTGACCAACTGGTGGCCGAATGCTCACGGTATTTCCAGTCCATCGCCTGGGACGAATCGGGCAGTTGTTGTCTGGAACTTCCGTTTTGGCCGCTACAACAGCAATGAGCCTTTTGCCAACCGCATTGGTTCTGGAGAATTCCCGCAGTACAGCGCGCCTTCGTGGGTAGAGTCGCTGTCCGAAGATGATTTTCCCGAAATGATCGGTATTCAAGAAGGTGGTTCTTCTGCCTCGGGTCTGGAATGGACGCGCAAGTGGTTTTCCACGGCGCATCCGGATCACGATGAGTATTTTGTCGTTGACAACGAAGTGGTGAACAATTCGGGTTCGACGGCTGAAGGTGTTTATATCACCTTTGCCAATCGTTTCCACGCGGGTCAGGCATCTGGCTGGCGGCAGACTTCGTGGAATCACCCGCGCGATTACACGCGCGATGATTATTATCGCAATACATTGGCACCCAATTACCTCAACGGCGTCAGCCGTGGGGATTACACCTCTGCACTTGGCAAATCTGCTGGTTTGCAGCGCGGTGTTGACCTTGCCAATGATGGTCATTTTATGACGTATTACCACGATGGGGACTCCGATCACATTTCCAATCTGATCAATGATCTTGGCGATCCCTATCGCTATGCGATTGCCCGTGAGCGCTATACCCGCGAGCAGACGTGGGTGCGCGAAGGGATGATTCAGCACGGTCAGTATTTTGGCCTTGGCACTGTGGATGCCTTCCCGCCGTTTATGCGCTATGGCGGCGTGGATGATGCGATGTATGTGGCACCGCACGACAATCCGGCCACAGGGCACGATGAGAGCATGCAGCAGCCCGCTTCAGTGCTCTTCCACGGCTATCGCTCGAAGAATGACTTTGACTATCCCTCGCCAGACCGTGCGGGCGATGCTCAGATTTACGACGCGGTTGCCAATGGCGGTTATACTGCTGAAAATGAAACCCCCGGGCATTACACTACGCTGGTGACTTATGGACCTTACACGCTGGCACCAGGTGAGAAGGCCAAAGTGGTTGTCGCCTATGTGGCGGGATTAGCAGCAGATCACGCCAAGTATGACGATTACAGGAAGTATGCCATGCCCTTCAATATGGGCTGGATGAACCACTACGGTGGCAGGGGGTCTGAGCCTACAGAGTTGGCAGATCGTCAGCCCGAGATTCCCCTCGGTGAAGATGTGATGTTCGATCACTTTGAGAATGCGATTCAGTGGTATAACTGGGGTTATGACCTTCCCAATCAGCCGCCGAATACCAAAGTGGCGTGGGATTCCAACCTTCAGGGTAAGACGCAGATTCGTTGGAGTGTCTTTGGCGAAGAAGCAATGGATCCAGATTATTCTGGCGCCGAGGCACAGGATTTGCGTGGTTATCGCATCTATCGCTCGTCTGTAGAGTATCAGGGCGAGTGGGAGTATGTGACCGAGTTTTCATTCGAAGATGCGCGTGCGGGCAATTTGCCCACGGGTGTTTCGTATGATCCTTCTCGTACGTGGACAACGGTTAAGAGCGGTTCCTGGCCAACGGGTATTCCACTGCTGACCAATCAGTATGTCCATCCCGGTGTGCACGGCGGTCTGGATCCGGCTGCTGGTTCTGAAATTCCCGGCACATATCTGTTTGACGATCAGGGCACGAACGCAGGCTTCCCCAACTGGTATAGTGTGCGTATGTATGACTCTGGTCACGGTGATTGGAATGGCGCGGGCAGCGCCGATGTCCTGGAAGCCGCACAAAACACCTCTCTGGGTGCTGTGTACGGTTCTCGCTCGGGTATTGTTCCCGTGGTTCCTGGTGCAGCGGTGTTTGATCGCCTCGAAGAGCAGGTTCGCGTGGTTCCCAATCCGTTCAAGGTGGATAGCGATTTGCATACGTATAACCGTCAGCAGAATATGCGGTTTACGAATCTGCCGGGTCGCTGTCAGATCGATCTTTACGATGTGACGGGTCAGCGGATCTGGACATTCTACAACCAGGATCCTCTGAAGGGCGAAGTGACGTATATCCAGTTGGCTGAGAATCGTCCGTCTAACTTCGGTGAGGCGATGTTCCCCGGCATATACTTCTGGAAGGTCACGTCGCTGATGCCGGGATCAGAAGGCAAGACACAGACCGGCACATTCGTGATCATCAAGTAAGGCGCGAAGCGTCAGACATAAAAAAGGAGAAAGACAATGTTTAAGAAAGCACTGCTCTTCGGTCTGGCTGTTGCGCTTGCCCTGCCGATGTATGCACAAGCTCAGGAAGAGCGGCCGACCCAGGATTCATTAGGACCTTTTCCCGTGGATAGGACGCGCGTGCCTCCTGAAACGGATCTGATTAAGTATGCGCGTGTGACGACCACGTCTTATGGTTTCTTGAAGCTGACGGGCAATGCGCGCTCAGCAGCTATGGGCGATGCGTATTCGTCTGTTGGCAATGATCTGTCGGCTGTGTTTTACAACCCTGCTGGCGCGACGCAGATTGAGCGCTACGCGCTGACAGCTTCTTATCTGAAGTGGATTGTGGGGTCATCCATGGGCACGTTTGCCATTGGTGCCAAGACGAATGTGGCGACCTTTGCAGTCAACTTTGCGTATTTTACCACAGATGAATTTGAAGAGACCACATCCTCTCAACCCGGTGGCACGGGACGCATGGCCACCGCTGGCGACATGGCTGTTGGGTTGACCATTGCCAAGCAGGTGACAGATAAGTTGAGTGTGGGTGGTAATCTGCGCTGGGTTCAGGAAGACCTGGATTTGCAGTCGTATTCGTCTTATGACATAGATTTTGGTACGCTCTTTTACACGGGCTTTCATTCCACGCGTTTGGGTATGTCGATGCGCAACTTGGGCGGCGACCAGGACGTGATAGGTCAGAAGGCGCGTTTCCCGATGGTATTCAACCTGTCGGGTGCTGCTGAAGTCTATGGCAATCTGGGCGATCCGCTGTCAGTGACAGTGGCAGTTGAACAGATGTTCTTCACAGACTCGATCAACCGTTATCACTTTGGCGCGGAAGCATGGGTACAGAACATGCTGGCGTTGCGTGGTGGTTACAAGATCGGTTATGACTCCGAGTCGTGGAGTGTGGGTGCTGGCTTGCGTCAGAAGTTAGGCGATCAGAGTGTGGGTGTGGATGTATCGTATTCAAGGGCTGAGGCACTTGACGAATATCCCATTCGCGTTTCTGTTGGCGTCGGCTTCTAAGAAGCTTCTCCCATTAGCTACACAAAAGGCTGCGGTCGAAAGATCGCAGCCTTTTTTTTGTTTCAGATTTTATGGTTCTTAGTCTGCCCCATGTATTAGCCCGCGCATGTACCCGACCGCATAGAGCCGTCCGAGGAAGTTATAACCCCCTACATCCTCCTGGTCTATCGCAAAGGTGGGCGTGTGGTCGGGGCGGATAACGCCCTTAAATCCGATTGCTTTGTACGCGCGAATGGCCTCTGCCATGTCGGTGTCGCCGTCGTCGTGAAAGGATTCGGAGAAGGTGGGTACCTGTCCGTGAAGATCGCGGAAGTGGGCGAAGTGGATGTGGTCTTTGAAGTGGTGAATGGTGGCTGGAATATCGGCACCCATGGCTTTGAAGTTGCCCTGGCAGTAGGTGAGGCCATTGTATTCACTGGGGATGAAGGAGATGACGCGATCATAAGCTTCGGGGCTGGTGATGATGCGGGCAACGCCGCGAATGGGCGAGAGCGGGGGGTCGTCGGGGTGCAAGCCCTGTTTGACGCCGGCCTCTTCGGCAACGGGGATTACTCTTTTGAGGAAATATTCGAGGTTTTCCCAGAGGCGTTCTTCGGTAATGTCGCCATAGTCTGTGATGGGTGGCGCGTCTGCCATGTCGCTGTGATCGTAGGTGCTGGCCAGGGCATTGCCGCGCGTGCGGGTGGTCATAGAAGTACGCATCCAGCCAAAGACGGCCATCCAGTTGTAGCACATCACGGGAATGCCCGCTGCACCGAGGTTACGAATGGTCTGGCAATAGTTGTCGATTTCCTGGTCGCGACCTTCAAGGCCCAGTTTGATGTTGTCTGAGATGGGAACAGATTCGACAACAGACCAGCGCAAGCCCTGATCTTCAATGCGTTTTTTGTGGCGCAATATGGCGAGATAATCCCAGACGGGGCCTGCATTGGGTAAGACCGTTACGACGTCTTTTACATCCATTTGAAGCGCGGTCTGGAGGTTTTCATCGGTGAATGGACGGATGACGAGTGCGATTCTCATGGTATTATATCCTTTGTGGTTGCTTTTGATTTTTTTATATAAGTCCGTTATTTGTGCCACACAGATGAACGTTGACGCCCAATGCTTGCATCATGGCAATTTTTACGGCAAGCGCGTTGTTGGCGGCTTGTGCAGATTCGGCGTAGGCGACCTGGATGTGGTTGGCTTTATGGCGTGCCATCATCTGGTCGCGGGAAATGCCGTAGGTAACGGCGTGCATAATGGGCCACTGCGGGGTGGTCGCTTGCCAGCGGCGGTCGGTTTCTCGTTGTGGGAGTTCGACGACGCCACCGCGGCCAATGTCCATGTGCAGTTCGTCATTTTGAACGAAGATGCGGCTCCAGATGATTTCGCCGGGTTTGCTCACGCCTTTGCAGGTGCCGCCGCCGAGTGGGAAATACATGCTGGGTTGGCGTTCGGAAGAGGTGCCTTTGTAGCCATCGATATAATGTGCGGGAGGCGCGCCGCCAGAGATGAGAAAGACCCATACGTAGTCGTCAATGCCATTCCTCTGGTAGTGTTCGCCCCAGCGCAGGTCGTGCAAGGTGTTTTCGGGTGGCTGTCCCAGAGCTTTCCAGATGCGGTTGGTGATCAGGCCGTCGAGACCGGCGCATTCATCGACTTCGTTGAAATGCGGGAGTGCCTCGCCTTCGTAGAGTATTTGGCCATTGGCGCGCGCCTTGACCGGGGGGCGATCTACGTTGTTGAGAATGCCTTCGACCAGATCAGATGCCGGGCACAGGTCTTTGAGGCCCTGTTGATATTGAATGCCGATGGTGGCGCAGCCAAAGTCCTCGGCAATGCGTACGGCGGCGATGTACATTTTGCATTGCATTGCGACCTGGTCGTCTGTGAGTTCATCGGTGGCGTTTGTGCCGGTGACAAAGGTGAGGCCCTTGCGCTCGAGCCAGGTGCGAACAGCACTTGCCTCTGCATCTGTGACGGTTTGCATTTCTGCCCAGAGAGCCGATTGTGAGAGGCGTTCTTTGAAGACGCCTGTGGGATTGAGCAAGTGATCGGGGATGATGGCGTTGAACATGCCCATGCAGCCTTCGTCAAAGACGCCCATAATGGCTTTTTCGCGCTGGAGTTGTTCGGCGAGTGCCTGTCCGAGTTGCGTTTCGGCTTCGGGAAGACGGAAGGTGTTGGCGTCGCGTACATGGGAGGTGTCGTGGGTGACGCTGCCGCTGGTGAGCCATTCGCGCAGGCCGCGTTTGAAGAAGTCGTCGGTAAAGTCCAGGCTCCATAGGGTGCTGTATTCAACTCCGGCTTTGGTGAGGGAGCCGTTGAGGTTGAGCATGCCGACGAGGCCGGGCCACTGCCCAGACCAATTTGCAAGGGTGAGGATGGGGCCGCGGTGTGAGATCAGGCCGTGAAGTACGTGGTGGCTGTATTGCCAGACGGCTTCGGCTACGATGAGAGGGGCGTCGGGGTGAATATTTTTGAAGACGGCCATGCCTTCTTTTTGCGATCCGATAAAGCCGTGTTCCTCGTCTTGTTTGTAGGGGTGTCCGCGGCGGACTTTCCACCCTTCGCGTTGGATTGCGGCTATGATGGTTTGTTCCATTGCTTCTTGTGCGGGCCAGCACATCTGGTTGGCAGATAAGCGCAGGTCGCCGTTGGCGATGAGTACGACTTCGTTCTTTTCTGGTGCTTCGGGTTCGGCGAGTTCGGGAAGTTGGTACGCCATTGTGGAACTCCTTATGTGTATTGTCTGATATTGAAAGCAGGCATAAAATAGCGGATAGAATCTGGAAAGTCAAACGGATGACTGTTATGCCGATGCGCCGGAGTAATTTTTAAGGCCGCGTTTCCAGAACCAGCGCGAGAATGCGATCAGAAAGACACACAGCAGGCCAGATGTGATCATGCTCTCAGGTGTCAGGCGACCTGAGAGAGCTTCGGCGGGTACGGTGATGGCAAATGCCACGGGTACGAGGAATGTGAGGATATAGCGCAGCCAGTGTGGATAGATGCCAATGGGCCAGCGACCGGCTTCGTACATGCTCTGGAAGATGTGGAGGATGTTTTCGATGCGTAAGAACCAGAAGGTGAGGGTGGCCAGCATGAGCCAGAAGCTGTAAATGATGCTGCCCCCGGTACAGAGGACAAAGGCGAAGGCGAGGGCTTCGCGCGGTCCAATATCGAGGCCCCGATAGATCAGCGCGGCAATGAGTACGCCCGCGCCGAGTAGAATATCGGTGAGCCGCCATAAGCGGATTTGCGAGATGCTGGCGAGGAATTGCGCGTCGCACGGTTTGGTGAGGGTGTAGTCGAATAGACCGCGTAGTACATCGTCCATGAGCTGGCTCATGCTGGGATTTATGACCATGCCTATCACGCCGCCGACGAACATAAATACGCCGAGTAGTGCGAGGATATCGACGGCCTGCCATCCGCCGAGGGTATCGGTGTGTGAAAATACGATTGCCAGGCCCGCGATGGCTGTGCCCAGGCTGAGGAGGGATTGCAGGAGTTGGACGTAGAAGTTCACGCGATAGGCCATTTCGTTGAGGATGCCAATGCGGAAGAAGGTCCATATCAGTTTTAAGTAGTACATGGATGAAGTACCTATGATCCAACCGCCGAATATTTTTTTACCCCCAACCGCCAGGTGAGTTGGATTAACAGAAATCCTGCGAGTAGCCAGACGGCTTGCATGGTGAATCCGTTCCAGATCTGTTCTTGTGAGAGGCGACCGAGCATGAGTTCGACCGGGAATGCAATAGCCCAGCGAAAAGGGAGTGCGTCGGCGAGGGTCTGGATGGCACCCGGCAGCAGGTCAATGGGTGCGATGCGCCCGGAGAGAAATAGGCCCAGTGTGAAGTACATCTGGTTGATGGCTTCGTTGCGCGTGGTCCAAAAGGCGACGAGGGCGAGGGTCCATTCGATGAAGAATCGCATGAGGAACGCTATGCCCAGCGCGAGTAAAAAGACGGCGAATGTCTGGATGTGAAAGGCGAAATTGGGTTCAAAGAGAAAGTAGAGCAATATTGCCGTGGGAAAGATAATGACGGCGGTCAGGGCTTTGTACGCGATATTCTCGGCAATGTCGGCGTGTATGGGGTGTATGGGTTTGAGTAAGAAGTTGGAGAGTTCACCCTGGCGAATGCGGAAGTCGTATGTGTGCATGATCCAGGAAAAGGTGAATTGGTTGACGAGCATGAGTACGATGTAATAAGCGGCAAAGTCGGCTGGTGAATAGGATCCTACGCTACCCCCGCGTGCATGGGCGACTGTCGTCCATACGGTGAGGTAGATGATGGGTTCGAGTATGCGACCGATCATCCATATCGCCATGGCTACGCGATATTGAAATTGTTCGAGCAATGAGGTCTTGAAAAATGCCCAGTATGTGGCGGTATAATGTTTCAATTTGAGAACACCTGTTCGATGACTTCCTCTATGGGAGGGTCTTCAACTGTGAGGTCGATGACGGGTAAATTGGCGAGCAATTTTCCGGTGACATCGGCGGTTTTTGTTTTGGGTACGCGCAGGGTTACGCTGTTGCCTTCAGCGGTGACGACTTCGCCGTAGGAGGAGAGGTCGGCGCGTTCGGTTTCGAGATCGACAACTATGGTTTTGTGAGGGGAAAAGCGTTCGATAAGGGCATTCAAATCGCCATCGAAGAGCAATTCACCGTGGTGAATGATAATGACGCGTTTGCACAGGGCTTCCACATCGGCCATGTAGTGCGAGGTGAGCAATACGGTCGCGCTGTGGCGGCGGTTGTATTCGCCCAGGAAGGCGCGGATGCGGCGCTGCATGGTGACGTCGAGGCCAATGGTGGGTTCATCGAGGAAGAGGACCTGTGGACGGTGGAGCAAGGCTGCGGCGATTTCACATTTCATGCGTTCTCCCAATGAGAGATTGCGCACGGGTTTGGAAAGCAAATCGCTCAGGTCGAGTAAGGCGCTGAGTTCGTCGAGGGTTTTTTTGTATTCGCCGTGAGAAATGCGGTAGATCGCGCGGTTGCGTTCAAAGGAGTCGGCTACGGGGATGTCCCACATGAGTTGGTTGCGCTGGCCCATGACTAGGGTGATGCGGTTGAGGAAGTCTTTGTGGCGCGCATAAGGGGTGTGTCCAATGACTGAGATTTCGCCGGCTGTGGGATGGAGCAGGCCCGAGAGCATTTTGAGGGTGGTGGTTTTGCCTGCGCCGTTGGGTCCCAAGAATCCGACGATTTCGCCGGGGGCAACGCGAAAGGAGATGTTTTTGACGGCTTCGACGTCGCGTGTGGTGCGCGAGATAAGGCTTTTGAGTGCTGCGCCCAATCCGGGTTCTCGCTGGGGCACTTCATAAGTTTTTCCGAGGTTCTGGACGGTGATATCGGAGGTGTTGGACATGGGCGAAAGGTAATGTGTGTTTGGGAAGATGTCAACTTTGGGGAATGGGAGATTCGTGGAGATAAAATTGGGTGCCCCATTTGTCGAGGTGGTCTGTCCAGAGGAGGCAGCCGCCGCTGATGAGGGCGCCACCGTTGTCGATGTGATCGAGTACCGCGGCTCTCATGCTGCTGTTGCGTGGGGCTGTGGAGAGGTCGTGGGAGTATGGACCGAAGATGCGATCGAGGCTGCTGTATTTGTTGCGTGAGTTGAGTGGAAAGAGATAACATTCGCGCTGGAAGCGGGCGATGTTGGAATTTTTGGCGAGCAAGTGCTGGTATGTGGGGTCGAGCAACCAGGATGTGCAACAGATCGCTTTGAAGGGGCGATCGGGGAAGTGTTTGGGGAAGAATTCGGCGACCTGACAGAGGGAATCGCCGCAATTGTCAAATCCCATTGGGCCATCTTCGGGGATGTGTATTTCGAGGATGGGATCGCCTTCGGCGAGGACGCAATTCCAGTGAGAACGCGAGAGGCTGACAGGCTGGCGTTGTGCGTGGCCGTTGGGGTGTATGGGATTGCCGATGATATGGGTCGAGGTCTCGGTGTATTCGGATGTCCAGGCCTTTGAATCTTCCCGTCCGCCCGCGCCATTGAAGTTGCCGTCGGTGCGAAATTCCAATCCGGATTTGCACAGGAGATATATTTGTGCAGTGGTGCGATGGCGGTACGCGCGCATTTTCTGGCGGAAGGGTCCGATTTTGTATTGTAAGCGTCCTATGCGGTAGAGGTCGCCGTTGAGATAGCCGAGCAGCCAGGGCAAGATGCGTGTGCATAGCCCCCATGCACCGGGGTCGCCCGGGTGGAAGAAACGATCGTTTTTGAAAACGCCGATGTCGTGGTATTGCTGCGCCCAGACGTATGTATCGCGACAGGTGAGGCGGGTGATGTGTTCGGGTATGTTGCGCGATTGGTGGTAGGTGCGGAGTTGCGGTATGCCCGAGAGCGCGATGAGGAGATAAAAGGCACCGCCGTAGTTGCCGAGTACGGGGGCGAGGAGGGGCCAGTCGCGGGTTACCGAGTTCTGGGTGTTTTTGTCGATGAAGAGCAGGCGATGGGCATGCCAGGCCAGGTGCGCGAGGTCGGGATCTGTGGCGATTTTTTGGGCGGCGTGGATTGCAAAGTCTATGGCGTCAGGCGGAAGATTTGCCCAGTCGCCATTTTCGCGGATGGCTTCGGGCAGGAGAAAGGAGAGATTGCCGGGAAAGGTTGAGACGGATTTTTCCCAATGGATGTCGAGGCCAGTATTTCTTAGAATGGGGATAAGTTTAGGAGGCATTTCACAAAAAGATAAGTTGGATTACAGTTTTAGTGATTAAATTTCATTTGGAAATTAACATGCGACATGGTAATTTTCAAGAACTTTGAGCGATTTGGATGCCCATTTTTTCACCCACTTCGGGAATCCTTTTGGAACGCGTCCCTCTCAGGCATTATGCCACCCTCCTGATACACTATCTTCGCCCCCATTGGAAGCGCGTTGTTTTTCTTGGCGTTTTCATGTTTACCGGTATTGGTCTCAATCTGCTCAATCCCCAAATTATTCGATATTTCATCGATACGGCGCAGGCAGATGGTGCCGTGGAAAATCTGATATGGGCGGGTATCGCGTTTCTCGCCATTGGCATTATTCGTCAGGGTGTGCAAATTGTGAGTTCTTATTTGGGGCAAGATGTGGGCTGGCGCGCGACGAATCAGATGCGGAATACGCTCGCGCACCACTGTCTCAACCTCGATATGGGTTTTCACCACGCGCATACTCCGGGCGAGATGATCGAGCGCGTTGACGGCGATACGACGGCACTTTCCAATTTTTTTTCGCAATTTGTCATCCATGTTATTGGAAGCTCATTTTTTCTTTTGGGCGTCCTCATTCTCGTCTTTCGCGAAGATTGGCGCGTGGGCGCAGCTCTGACTGCTTTTTCGATTCTCGCCTTTGTTGTTTTTAATCTCACGCGCAATATTGCCGTGCCTATTTACACGACCGAACGCGAAAGCTATGCGCGCCTGTACGGCTTTATTGAAGAGCGGTTGCTCGGTCTTGAAGACATCCGCACAAATGGTGCAGGTGGTTATACCGTGAATCGGTTTTACGGGGTCAATAACGGCGTTTTTGCCCGTGTGAAAAAATCCGAGTTAATGAGCGAGGGATTGCGTGCGATTACCGGTATTATGTTCGCGCTCGGTTACGCGCTTGCAATGGGCATGGGTATCTGGCTTTATCGGGAGGGTACGTTTACAATTGGCGCGGTTTTTCTCGTTTTTCATTATACGTCGATGTTGCGGGAACCGCTTTTTCAAATTAGCCAGCAAATCAACGATTTGCAACGCGCCACCGCCGGGCTTAAACGCATTGAAGAATTGCACCGCATCCAGACCCGCATTCGGGATGGTAAGGAAAAACTATCTGCTCCTTCAAGTAAACTCGAGGTAATGCCTTTGGGCATTGCGTTTGACAATGTCCATTTTGCGTACAATCCTGGCGATTCTGTTCTGCGGAATATTTCTTTTTCTCTCGACCCGGGCAAAACTCTCGGTTTGTTGGGGCGCACGGGCAGTGGCAAAACCACGATTACCCGCTTGCTCTTTCGCTTTTACGATATTCAGCGCGGACAAATCCGCATTGGAGATCAAAATATCCGGGATATTTTGCTCGATGATTTGCGGCAGCACGTCGGTCTCGTTACGCAGGATGTGCAGCTTTTTAATGCCAGTGTACGCGACAATCTCACCCTTTTTCGGCCCGGTGTTTCGGATAAAAAAGTCGTCGCTATACTCGACGACCTCGGCCTTGGTGCATGGTATGCGTCATTGCCCGATGGTTTGGAGACCGAACTCGTCTCGGGTAGTCTTTCGGCTGGCGAAGCCCAATTGCTCGCCTTTGTCCGCGTGTTCCTCAAAGATCCCGGTCTGGTCATTTTGGACGAGCCTTCATCGCGGCTCGATCCCGCAACCGAGCAGAATATCAACTTTGCAGTGGAACGCTTGTTGCAGAATCGCACGGGTATTATTATCGCGCACCGCCTTGAGACCGTAGCGCGCGTGGATAATATTCTCATTCTCGACAACGGACAGGTGGGGGAATACGGCCTTCGCAAAGAACTGGTCGAAGATCCAAATTCGCAGTTTTCACGTCTGCTCAATACCGGGTTGTAGGAACTTATCGCATGACGATGGGGCAAACGACATGGCGGTTGCTCAAGTTCCGTCCCGGACTTTTTTTATTCACGATATTTTTTCGCGGTATTGACGATATTGCGCCTTTTCTCGCAGGCGTTATTATGAAGGGCTTTTTTGATGCGCTCACCGGTCAGGCAGAAGCGGGATTCACCGCCTGGTCGCTCGTCGCGCTTTTTGTCGCTGTTGAGATTGGCGACCGCATCGCCCTTTTTGGTTCGGCTTTTGCATGGCCGCGCTGGTGGTATGCTATTGAAACGCTTTTGCGGAAAAATCTTATGACTGCTATTCTCGAAGTTCGAGATCCGGGAAAGATTTCCACCGCCTCTGGCGAGGTGACCAACCGATTTCGAGACGATGTATTGGGCATTATTCAATACCTCAATCGATATATCCACATGTGGGGCAATCTCGTATTTGCGGCGCTCGCCATTTTTTATATGTCGAGTATTGATCCCTATATCACTTTTATAACGATTATACCTGCGATATGTGTGGTTATTGTTGTGGATTTTGCCCGCAAGTATATTCACAAATACCGCACCGCACAGCGCGTTGCAACGGAGCGATCTACCAATTTTATCAATGAGATGTTTCAGTCTATCCTCGCTGTCAAAGTCGCCACAACGCAAGCCCATGTGATTGACCGCTTTCGACAACTCAATGATGCGCGTCGCGTATCTACTCTTATCGACAATCTCTTCACTCAGATTCTCAGTTCGATCAATTTCAACCTGGGGCATATTGCCACGGGCGTTATCCTGATTCTCGTGGCGGAAAAAATGAAGTCGGGCACTTTCACGGTCGGCGATATGGCACTTTTTGCCACTTATGTCGGTCAAGTTGCCCGAAGCGGCTCCTTGCTCGGGACGATTCTCACCAATCACAAACGCGCCGAAGTTTCTTATTTTCGGATGGCTTATACGATTGAAGATATTCCCCGCGAACGCATCTCTCAACATACGGATGTTTATCTCAATAGAGAACCCGACGAGTTGCGTTTGCCATCCCGTGTGGAATCGGACAGGCTCAACGCACTCACTATTCGCAATATGACGTATCTTTATCCCAAATCCACAAATGGTATTTACGACATTGATCTCGTCATCCCCGCTGGATCGTTTACGGTTATTACGGGACAAATCGGATCGGGAAAGACCACGTTTATCCGCGCGCTTATGGGTGTTCTTCCGATTGCGGATGGAGATATTTACTGGAATGGTGAGAAGGTCGCAGATCCCAAAACTTTTTTTACGCCTCCTCGCTGTGCTTATACGCCTCAAATCCCGCGTCTTTTCAGCGAGTCTCTGCGCGATAATATTCTCCTGGGATTGCCCGATGATCCACAAGCACTCGAACACGCGCTTTACAATGGTGTTATGGAGACCGATATTTCTACCCTTGAAAACGGTCTGGATACAATTGTTGGACCGCGTGGTGTCAAACTTTCTGGCGGCCAAATTCAGCGCACTGCTGCTGCCCGCATGTTTATTCGCGATCCCGAACTTCTGGTTTTCGACGATCTGTCTTCTGCGCTGGACGTGGAAACCGAGCGCATTCTCTGGCGGCGCGTTTTTGAACACCGCCGGGCTACCTGTCTCGTGGTTTCTCACCGCCGTCCCGCGCTTCGCCGCGCCGATCAAATTGTCGTTCTCAAAGATGGTCGCATCGAGGGCGTGGGGACGTTGGACGAGTTGCTCAAGTCGAGTGAGGAAATGCGGCAGTTGTGGGATCAGAGGTGATGAGGTCAGGCAGATTACACTTTAACAGGAGGAATACTCATGGCTACTGCACTTGTTCATATTGGTGTGCGCGCCACGGACATCGATGAGACCATCCGCTTCTGGCGGGATGGACTGGGTTTGCGTCTCGTTCAGGATCGAGGTCAATCTTTTGATTTGACCGATGGGTATCACAATTTTCGCATTTTTCAGCACAATGGGCCTTCTCGCCCAGAGCATGTCAGCGGGATGCTGGATTATTTGCATATTGGTATTCGGGTTCCCGATCTGGAGGCTGCGGCGCGGCGTTTGACGGATATGGGCTACGAGATTTTTTCCGATGGTCTGGGCGGTAAAGAGCCCCTGGCTCCGGATAAGCTCGAGGAGGGCGCGTTCAAAGTAGAGGATCCCGATGGTATCACTGTGGATATTACTTCCAGCGATGACCAATGGCCGGGTACCGGTCTGCCTGCGGGGTGAGTTGAATAAGGAGTTCTCTATGAATATCAATTTGGATGGAAAGGTCGCGCTTATTTCTGGTGCGTCGCGCGGTATTGGGCGCGGTATTGCCCTTCGGATGGGACGGTCGGGTGCGAGGGTTGTGGTCAACTATCGCACGCATCCCGATGAGGCAGAGGAAGTTGCAGATGAGATTCGCTGTGCGGGGTCCGACGCGCTTGTCTATGGCGCAGATGTGTCTGACCGCGATGCGGTAGATGCGATGGTCGCCGCCGCGGTTGAGCGATTTGGGCGTCTCGATATTGTGGTTTCCAATGCGTATTACAGCAAGCGCGAACCTTTTCTCGATCTGGAACTGAATGGCGCGCGGCGTACGCTTGATGTCACGTTTTGGGGTGCTTTTCACATGGCTCAGGCTGGCGCTCGCCAGATGGTCAAACAAGGTGACGGAGGTGCGATTCTCTTTATCAGTTCTGTTTTGTCCAATATTCCCTTTTCGACTTCGTTGCCCTATAATGCGGCAAAGGCGGGGATCAATCAGATGTCGGCGACTATTGCCAATGAACTCACCGACCACCGCATTCGCGCCAATGTTATTACGCCCGGCTATATCGACACGCCCGGTGAGCGTCAATATGCGACTGAAGAACAAATCCGCGAGGCTGCTACTGCGCTGCCCTGGAAGCGCCTGGGGACGCCGGAAGATATTGCCAATGCCGCCGCGTTTCTCTGTTCCGATGCTGCCGACTATATTACGGGGACGGTGTTGAGTGTGGATGGGGGATATTGGTTGAAAGTTGCGAGATGATGAAAGGAATAAATACATGACCACCAATTTATCTGAACATATCAAACAGACCGCGCTGTGCGATACGCACGAACATCTTCGTCGAGAGTCCGATTGGACCGACGATGGACCCGACGTATTACAGGATCTCTTTGGCAATTATGTACCTGCGGATCTCATTACGGCGGGTGCATCGCAGGAAGCCCTGAGACGTCTCACAGATGCTTCAGACCCAGACCTCGCCGGGCGTTTTGAAGGTGTTCGCGCAGCGTGGGAGGCCACGCAATATACGGGGTATGGCGAGGCCGTGCGGCGCATTGTCACCGATGTGTATGGTTTTGATGAATTCACACCCGATGTGCTCGCGCCCGCACAGGAGAAATTGATCGAATTGCGTACTCCCGGCGGTCGCTACAATTTGTTGCGCGAAGTCGCCAATCTCGATCATATTCAAACCGATGATTCTTCCTGGCCCTGCGCGCCCGACGAATCGGGTCCCGACTTTTTTCTTTACGATCTCTCATGGGCGGGGTTTTGCAGTGGGCATATAGACCAGGAAGCCATTGCCAAAGACACTGGTATTACTGTTGTTGATCTCGATTCTCTTCAGAAGGCGATGGAGGCGATATTTGAAAACCACGCGCCTTGTGCTATTGCGGTTAAAGCTCAACATGCGTATAATCGCACCCTAAATTGGCAAGAGCGCGCTCGCGGCGATGTCGAACGTGCGCTTTACGCGACGCTTAGCTCGAATAACAATGTTTCAGAGTCCATGCGGTTGTGCCTTGGCGATTGGTGCTGGGCACGCGGTGTGGAACTGACTATTGAACACAATTTGCCTTTCAAAATCCATACGGGCTATTATGCCGGTAACAATCGCATGCCTGTTGATCGCATCAAAGCTGGCAATCTCTGCGCGCTTTTGGCTAAATATCTCGACGCTCGCTTTGTGCTTATGCACATTGCCTATCCCTATAGCGATGAACTCATCGCGCTGACTAAGCACTACAAAAATGTCTGGGCAGACCTGTGCTGGGCCTGGTCTATCAATCCCTACGCCTCGAGCGATTTTGTCCGCCGATTTATACACGGTGCTCCCATCAACAAGCTCTTTGTTTTTGGCGGCGATACGCGCTGGCCCACCAGTGCGGCTGCTTACGCATTTCAAACCCGCTTCTGGCTTGATAAAACTCTTGAGGCCGAAGTAGAAGAGGGATATCTGACGGAATCACAGGCTATGCATATTGCGTCGCGTGTGATGTACGACAACCAGTACGAGTGCTTTGATCTCGAAGGTACGCGAGATGCGATTTATCAGGCGATGCGAGAATAGGAAAGGTCCAAAATTTCAGATAGAAAGAAGGCGATGTCCCACATTGTTGTATCCACCTGGCGGTTTGGTTTGGCTTCTAATCAGCCCGCCTGGGAAATTTTGAAAAGCGGTGGCTCTGCGCTCGATGCCGTTGTGCGGGGTGTTGAAGTGGCGGAACGCGATCCTGCTGTCAAGAGCGTTGGGTTCGGCGGATATCCCAATGCCGAGGGCGAGGTCGAAGCCGATGCCGCGGTTGTTGACGGGCGCACCCTCGGTTATGGTGCGGTGGCTGGGCTTAGAAAGATTGCCACACCCACTGCTGTGGCGCGGCGCGTGATGGAGAAAACAGATCACGTTTTTCTGGTGGGCAATGGCGCGCTGAAATTTGCGCGCGCACAGGGCTTTGAAGAATGCAATATGCTTACCGAGCATGGGCGAGAAGCCTGGGAAAAGTGGAAAAGGGAGCAAACAGGTCCTCCCGCAGATGTCCACGATACCATTGGCATGATCGCGCTTGACCAGCGCGGAAATCTCGCGGCAGCCTGTACTACAAGTGGTGCGGCGTTTAAGTTGCCCGGTCGTGTTGGCGATTCACCGCTTATTGGTTCGGGACTTTATGCGGATAATGACGCAGGTGCTGCCGCGGCCACTGGACGTGGTGAGGAGATCGCTCGTACCTGCGGGTCGTATGCTGTTGTTGAACACATGCGGCAGGGCAAGTCTCCGCAGGAAGCCTGCGAAGCTGTTGTACAACATCTCATTGTGCGCGTTCCCTCTGCGCGACCTTTTCAGATGGCTTATATCGCCATTGACAAATATGGCAATTGGGGTGCAGCCGCAGCCCGTTCTGGATTTCTATCGGCTGTCACCAGCAATGCGGAAAATCAACTTTACAAAAGTCGATATTTTATTGGTAACGGCGGGGTTGGATGATGGGATTGCGTTCCCATACTGACTCTATCAGCATATACTTGATAAACATGGCTCTCAGACTGTGCGTACTCGTGGTATTTGTTATTGATCTTAGATACAGCGTATGCTTTGCTGTCGGTCCCGATTCTACGGGCGTCCAACCGGTTGTCTCTGTATCTGTTGATTCTACGGCTGTTGATCCTGCGGTGACCGATCCGTCCAGGTCAGGTCTCGATCCCTCGACTACACTTGGAATAACAGATCCTTCACAGCCCCCTTCCCACTGGGTCACGCCTGCGGGAGATTCTACTCGTGTGCTTGAGGCTTTTGAGTATCCTAAATTTTTGAATTCTTATCCCGATAAGATTTGGGAAGGTCGTTCGGGCTGGCGGTATTCCAAAACGAAAAAGAAAGATGTTTACTATCGAATCTTACAAGAAGACAATAACCATTATCTGAGCGCAAAAACAAAAGGCGGTGCCGTAAATTTTGGCAGAGAAGCAAAGGTCACGTTTCGAGGCAGGGAAATCAAAGCAAATGTACGTTTGTTTCAAAATTTGCGCTGGCGCTGGCGCGTACAAGATTTGCCCGAAGGAACTGATGAAACCGACTCTGATAAAAACGACAGTGCTGCTGCTGTGCGGTTGATATTTGGGACAAGTATCTTATCTGGAAAATCACTCAAATATATTTGGAGTGCAACACTTCCCACAGGCACGGTCATTGAGAGCAGCAGACAATATACTATTGTTTTGCGTAGCGGTACAGACGATCTGGGAAAATGGGTTTGGGAAGAAGTGAACGCATATCAAGACTATCGCCGTTTGTTTGGTGGTGATCCCCGTCCAGTCGATTTCTTATCTCTGCTCACCGATTCAAATAATACTAAGACGACTGTCGCAGCGGATTACGATGATATTATTTTTATCATTCCGAGACCTGCAGTTGAAATGAATCCGGAGAATACAGAATGAAGAACAGTCCTGTTCGTTTATCCTATGAACAACTTGCTGGATTGACAAATAGCTTATCGCGGAGGCTGACCATGGATGCACAATATCTATTAAAGGCACTTGTCTGCTTTATGCTTGCAGCACTTACAACATCGGCAGAGGCGCAAAATGTTTCGGTCACCGACTACAAAGTACCGGTGAGCCGGGTGGATAATCTACGCATTGATGCGTTGAGTTTTAATTTTACGACTGAGGGCAAAGAAGTTATACACGAACAGGGCGAAATCGGTCTTGTGTACAAGAAGTTCTACAGTTCCCTGCCGTTTGCATATTTTATCGACGCGCTCAGTTCGGCTTCATATTTTCGCCAATTTTCATTTGAAGATTCTGAGCGCACGGGTACTTATGAAATAAATCTCGATATACAGGTTCAAAAGTATTTTCGAGAAACCCACAAGTTTTTCTATTTTGTCAGTCCCGATGCTTTGATGCGCAAGGGTTTTGATCGTCCGCAGAGTGATGTCATTTTCGGTCTTGGTTATGGTCGATTTATCAATGCTACCGCCCTGCGCAAAGCCGTGCGTATCGAAGACTTTTTGTTTGAAGAAGGCGTTCTTAGCGATTTCCTACCAAGAGATACGATGATCGCGCTTGGGCAAATTATTGAAAAAGAAGATGAGTATCGCAATATCTACGGTGACCGTACTTACCTGAGCTACTGGTATGAAGATATGAGCAGCGAGATTGACAAAACTGGTCTTGTGACCGGGGGCGGCAATATTGGTCCTATCGGCATCTTGCGCATGCGCGAGGTACTCACACAGGAACAGATCAGCGACCGGTTTTTTGGTTGGGATGTCAATGCAGGGGTTCAGTATGAATTGCAGACCAGGAATGAAGACATGGAACGTCCTCCTCCAGCTTTAGCCATTAATGTACGGTATTCCCGACCTATCAGTTGGCGAATGCAAGTCAACACGGATTTCAAATTGGATACGCCATTCAAGAGGGACTATTTCAGGCGCGAGTATAATATCCATCAGAATATCGATTTTATTTATGAAATTACCAACAGAATTGCCTTTGTGACCTCCAATATACTCCACATCAACAAAAGACGCGATCAAGATGCGAGGTTTAGATATATTTCAAATATCAGTTTCACATTTTTTATTGAAAATAAAATTAGCCTGACGGCTATTGAGCAAATTTCCAAAGAAGAAGGGTTGCCTTTTAGACAGAGTCTTCATTTTGCTTTGAGTTATCGCATTTTTTGAGCTGTGTGATCAGGTGCAAAATTTGGAGATTGGTCGCGTGTCAAAAATACTTGTGAACATAAAATTTCTCTCATATCTTATGCATTCCAAATTGTGTAAGAAAAAGCAGCAAGTTTATCCATCCCATAGTTGGAGGTTATATGGCAAAAGAAGAAAAAGTTGTACTGGAAGGAACGATTGTCGATATTTTGCCCGATGGGCAATACAAGGTTGAGATTGAAGGGGGACATCAGATTCTCGGTTATACGTCGGGCAAAATGCGCCGTTTTAATATTCGCATTGTTGTGGGCGATACCGTCACGATTGAGACCTCTCCTTATGACCTGAACCGGGGGCGCATTACATTCCGCGATTCTGGAACAGGTGGGCCGCCTCCTCCGAGTACGCAAGGAGGCGGAGGTCGGCGCCCTGGCCGCGGTGGCCGCAGGTCGCGTCGCCGTCGTTAAATACTCAAATCGACACGTAAATAACCACCCGAGATTCGCACGCACAGCACGATGCCAGTAGCACCAATGGCCTGGCCTGTCTGAAAATGCGCTGTGCATACCGGGTGGCTTTTTGTTTTCAAGGGGGATATATGCCAGAAGAATCCAAAACTGTACAACCATCGGGAGAAGATGAAAATCCAGATCTCTACGCACTGGATCCACGGGCGGTTCAGGATCCCCCACAAGGACTTCGCAGTACGCTGAAGTTTCTCGGTCCGGGGCTGATTCTGGTGGGGTCTGTGGTGGGGTCTGGTGAGATTATTTTGACGACGAATTTGGGTTCTATTGTCGGATTTTCAATGCTCTGGTTTGTGCTGGTGAGTTGCTGGAGCAAGAATATTGTTCAGGCGGAACTCGCGCGTTTTTCGGTTGCTTCTGGCGAACCCTTTTTGCACGCTTTTAACCGGTTGCCCGGGAAACTGCCCGCGTTTAACGGGCGGAAGGTGTCGTGGTACATCTATTTCTGGTTGCTCTGGATTATTCCCGGTCAGTTGATCAGCGGTGGTATTTACGGAGGGGCCGGTCAGGCGATTCACATGGCTTTGCCTTCTCTCGGGTCGGAATGGTGGACGGTTATTCTGGCTGGTACGGCGTCTGTGATTATTCTGACGGGGACGTATCGATTTCTCGAAAAGCTGATGACGGTTCTGGTGGTGATGTTTACGTTTATTACGATCGCTTGTGCTATTTTGCTGCAATTGACCGAATATGCGATTACCTGGGAAGAGGTGCGCGGTGGGCTGACGTTTGGTTTTCCGGCTTTTGCACTGCTGGCCGCGCTGGCGATGTATGGCGGCACCGGGGTGGGGTCAGGAGAACAGATGGCCTATACGTATTGGTGTGTGGAAAAGGGCTATGCGCGTTTTTCGGGACCAGCAGATCAGTCCAATGCCTGGGTTCAGCGCGCGAGGGGATGGATCCGGGTGATGCAAACCGATGTGCTTTTGACATTGGGGTTGCTGACTTGTGCGACGATTCCATTTTATATGCTGGGCGCGGGTGTGTTGTATCGGCTCAATAAACAACCCGATGGTCTGGAGACTATTCCCGTGCTTTCCAATATGTACACGCAGACGCTTGGCGAATGGGCGTTCTGGTTGTTTATGGTGGGTGCTTTTTTTGTGCTTTATTCAACGGCGATATCCGGTCTGGGGGGTGGGGTTCGTATTTTTGCCGATGGGATGTCTGTGATGGGTTTGATCGAGCGCAATGATTACAAGACCCGGGTTCGCATTTTGCGCGTTTGGGCGGTGGTTTCCCCGCTGGTGACTTCTCTGGCGTATTTCTTTTTTCAAAATCCGGTTTGGATGCTGACTATAGGGCATTTGTTTGGGGCAATTAAGTTTCCTCTGATTGCCGGGGGGACGTTGTATTTGCGCTATAGACATCTCGACCAACGCCTGAAACCGTCTTTGAAGACCGATCTGTTGTTGTGGTTCTGTTTTCTCCTGATGATTGGTCTGGCTATTTATATTTTGTACACGCGCTATTTCACATGATGTGGAGGGCGACTATGGCTATTCCCACTTATCGTTCAATTGGTGTGCGTCCGTTGATTAACTGTCGCGGGACATATACGATTATCAGTGGTTCGCTGATGTTGCCCGAGGTGCGCGAGGCGATGATGGAGGCGGCGAAGGCGTATGTGCATTTGGATGAGTTGATGGATGCGGTGGGGGCGCGTATTGCCGAGTTGATGCAGTGCGAGTGGGGGTTGGTGACAAATGGATGCGCTGCGGCGCTGACGCAGGTGACGTCGGCGTGTGTGGCGGGTGATGATCCAGATAAGATCGTACGATTGCCCGATACAACGGGGTTGAAGAATCGGGTGTTGTATCAGCCGGGGCATTTGCATATTTATACGCATGCGATTCGGGCGGTGGGGGTGGAGATGGTGGAGGTGGAAGATCACGATGTGCTTTCTTCTGCGATTGATGATCGCACGGCGATGTTTGCGTTTTTTGGAGATCAAACGGATCATAGCGATATTCCGCTTGAAGATGTGGTGGCGATTTGTCATCGCAAGGGTGTGCCGGTGTTTGTGGATGCCGCGGCAGAGCGGCCAGATGTGCCCAATGCGTATTTGCAAGCGGGTGCAGATGTTGTGGCTTATAGCGGGGGTAAGTGTTTGCGCGGTCCCCAGTCGTCGGGATTGGTGTTGGGGCGAAAGGATATTTTGCAGGCGGCGTTTGCCAATGGCGCGCCGCATCATTCGCTGGGGCGGGCGATGAAGGCGGGTAAGGAGGAGGTGATGGGGTTGCTGGCGGCGGTGGAGAAGTGGGTGCAGCGCGATCACGATGCCGAATGGGCAGAGTGGGAGCAATGGTTGCAGGTGATTGGCAGTGCGGTTGCGGATTTGCCGTCGGTGACGACACAGGTGCGAGATCCCGGGCGGTCTAATGTGGCGCCGATTCTGGAGGTTCACTGGGATCGCACAGTGTTGCCGATTGCGCCAGAGGAGGTCCAGCAGCAGTTGTCGGATGGCGATCCGCGCATTGAGATGTTCACTCACGATAATGGCGTGGAGGTGATGCCCTATATGATGGAGCAAGGAGAGGATGTGATTGTTGCACAGCGCTTGAGAGAGGTGTTGAAGGGGGCGAGTGAAGGAGATATGTAGAAATGAATGAGACTGATCAACTAAAGCCTTTCTATAGGCGTCGTGAGTTCCAAGGTACTCTATCTCAAGCTGGCAAAAATATCGATGATCTACATTTCATCATTGATTATGCAGAGAATAAGCCAGAAAAAATTAAAGCTGCAATTTTAGGGGATACTACTGATTTTAGAATTAGCGACCTTATGCGTCGAGGAGGAGCTCCATATGCTGAAATTAGATCAAAAGCATACGAAGGATGTTACGAGATCATACGGTCCTCACGAGCGATAATTAAACAAGCATATAACAAGGGTTGGCCCAATGAGTATGGCGATCACATGGTTGGTAAAATTTGTGATATTGAATTACAGGAATTAAAGATAGATATTTCGGTTGATAACAAAGATAGGGATGAGCGAGGAATATGTTTTTATTTAGCTGGGCCGCGCGGTTTAGTTGACTCATTACTTAATGAACAATCTGTGGAGTGGAAAGATTTATATCCCACTGATGTCGTGAGGCCCTCTTTTTTTAACACAAGAAATGCATTGGTTCATAGTGCAAACGAAATTGATGGTGAGCTTCTGTTTTACGAGACTTATAGAGTTCAGACAATCGTTGAAAGACTGCTATTAAAACTGCTTGGCTGGAAAAACATATATAGAGCAGGTTCTTTTCATACAGATTCTTTAGCAAAAGGACCTGGCGGAAATTAATTTTGCAAGGAGGATATGATGAGAAATTTTAGAATTATCGTTGAAAGATATTCTGATGGTTATGTGGGATATCCGCTCGGTTTGAAGGGGGTCGTCGTTGGGCAGGGAGATACTTATGAAGAGACATTGTCGGATGTAAAATCTGCCATTCGGTTTCATATTGAGACGTTTGGTCAAGAAGCGTTTGATTGAGAACTCACAGGCTTTAAAATATGCTCCCAGAAAATCCATTGGAATTTATTCAGCAGTGCATCAAGCAAAGAGCAATTCAATGGACTTACCATATCAATATGCGTCTTAGAGAACGCTCTATGACGCGCCAGATGATTCTGGGGTCTATTGAGACATACGAGATTATTGAATCTTATCCTGATGATAAATATTTGCCAAGCTATCTTGTGTATGCACAACATGGGGAGCAACATCTTCATATCCTATTTGCTACTGATGTTGCAAATAGAAATATTCGGATTGTAACAGCTTATTTTCCCGATATAGAAGAGTGGGAGCTGAATTTCAAAACAAGGAGATAATCGTTATGAAATGTCATGTATGTGGGGCTAAATTGGAGGCTATAGTGACAGATTTGCCTTTTAAGGTGACAAATAAAAAAATTGTAATTATTGAAGACTTGCCTATCCATCAATGCAGCCAATGTCGTGAATTTTTGTTGGATGATTTTGTCATGGAACGCGTGGAAGCAATTCTTGAAGCGGTTGATACTGCATCGAAGTTGGAGGTTGTTGAGTATGCCGCTTGAGTGCATCATTTGTCACAGCGATGATATTTGCTCGAAGGATGTCAAGGAAGAAGTGAAGATTGGTTTGTATATTGTCTATGTGCCGATCCATGTACCGGTTTGCGGGACGTGTGGTGAACGGTATTATGACCGGCGAACGATGCAGTATTTGGAAGATGTGACACAAAAACTGAAAGCTGGTGAAACGCCGCTGCGTGAGGTGGGCAAAGTTCTTACAGTAGATATTTGAATTAAATTGAATACGCATGACATACAAACGCCCCAACATACTTTTTATTCAAACGGATCAGCAGCGGCCGGAGTGGGTCGAGATGAATTCCGATATTCCGGTGCGCACGCCGCATCTGCGGGAATTCGCCGAGCGCGGCACCTGGCTCGCCAACGCAATCTGCCCGTCGCCCGTTTGTGCCCCGTCGCGCGCCTGCCTGGTATCTGGGCAGGAATACGACCGCACGCGCGTGTGGGGCAATAGCACTTATGCCCCCGAAAATATGTTTAAGTACCACCTGCGTCTGCGCGACGAGGCCGGATACCACGTTATGGGCGCAGGCAAACACCATGTGGGCAATAATCAGTCGGGGAATCCGCCCAGGTTCCACTGCGGTGTCGATGGGTGTCAGGGCATGGAGGAATGGGGGTTTTCCGATGCCATTTTCAATGCGGGGCTGAACCAGGCGACCATTTTGATGCGCAACAACGAGATGGTGCCTCAGGATGCGTATATGGCGTTTTTGCACGCGCGCGGTCTGGCAGAGGAGCATATTGCCGATTACATGCGCCGAAGCCGGGAGGGCGTGTGGACGGCTACTTTTCCGACGACGCTTCCCGACGATGCGTACTTTGACACGTGGATCACCAACAATGCGCTCACCCTTCTGAATCGGGCGCCCGACGACAGGCCGTGGTATTTGGAGGTGAATCTGCAGAATCCCCATCATCCGTGGGACATCACCGAGTCGATGCACCGATGGTACCGCGAGCCGCCTGTCGAGTTTCCTCTTCCCGTGTTCAACAGCGAGGGTATCGCGTCCGAGACGCATCAGGAGGTGCGGCGCAACTGGGCTGCTACTGTCGAACATCTCGATTCTTGTCTCGGGCGTCTCGTTGAGTGCGTGCGCGAGCGGGGCGATCTCGATGATACTATTATTGTCTTCACCAGTGACCATGGCGAGATGCTCGGCGATTACGACCAATGGCAGAAGTTGTCGCCCCTGCAGGCTTCGGTCGGGGTTCCGCTGGTGATCGCTGGGCCGGGTGTGGCGGCTTCCGGACGCGACGATGCTCCGATGACGACACTCGATCTGACCGCCAGTTTTCTCGAGTGGGCTGGCTTGACACCTGGTGATGATCTCGATAGCCGTTCGCTCGTCGATTATCTCGGTGCCCGCGCGCGCAGGCATCGAGATCTGGTATTTTCCGGTCTGAGTGCCTGGCGCATGGTCTTCGACGGGCGTTTCAAACTGGTTCGCGGCTATGATCCGGCAAAGCGCATTGGGGGCAATGTCTTCGAACCGATGCATGTGCCGCACGGTGAGACAGAGCGCCTTCAGCGCGAGCGTCCCCAGTTGCTGTTCGATCTGCAGCGCAATGAGATGGACGAGGTCGCCGCTGAATTTCCCCAGGTCTTTCAGCGGCTGAGCGCCGCCCTCGATGAGCATCTGGCCATTTGAGACGCTTTGAGGATGTTCTTATGTTAGAGATAGACAGATCGGCATTTAAGGCGATTGGCGAATCGGTTCACTTTGATCCGCTGGTCGATATCCGGCATCCGGAATTGGTGCGTATTGGCGACGATGTGGCATTTCACAATGGGGTTTTTGTGAATCCCTGTGGCGCGTGGGTCGATATTGGCAGCCATACGCATTTTGCGCCGTATAGCGTGTTGTATGGGCCTTTGACCATTGGCAATTATGTGGCGGTGGCAGCACATGTGGTTTTTGCGAGTGTGGGACACGGGTACGATCGAATCGATATTCCGATGGTGAAACAAAAGGTGCAAAAGCGGGAGATTGTCGTGGAGGATGACGTGTGGTTTGGCGCCAATGCCGTGGTTATTGGCGGGGTGCGTATTGGCGCGCACAGTATTGTGGGCGCGGGTGCGGTTGTGACGCGCGATGTGGAACCGTATTCGGTGGTTGGAGGCACACCAGCGCGGCTGATCGGGAAGCGAGACGATCCGCAGATGCACGCAGATGCACACAGATGAAAGGCATGAGATGTAGGGGCGGTGCCCCTGTGCCCGCCCGAAGATACGAGGATATAGCGATGACAGGACGCGAATATTTAGAGTCGATTATGCCAACGCGCGAGATGGTGGATCATTTTGTGACGCCTGCCAGGGCAGATGTGCCGGCGGAGTTGGCGAGGATTATGTGTAATAATGCACAGTCGGCGTTTGATCCCGAGATCGGATGGGTGGTTTGCGATGGGTTTCGCGGGGGTGGCGTGGATGATTCGCGCGGGTTTTACGCGTATGAGAAAGACGGTGCGCGACAGGTAGTCAATTATGCAGATCGCCCGTGTCGCATTCATACGTATGGGAATAGCTTTACGCATTGCGATCAGGTGAGCAATGGGGAGACATGGCAGGAGTATTTGGCGGCGCATTTGCTGGAACCTGTTCGCAATTACGGCATTGGCGGGCACAGTGTGTATCAGGCGTATCGGCGAATGTTAATTGTGGAAAGGGAATATCCCGCCGAGTACGTGATTTTGAATGTGTGGGATGACGACCACTTTCGCAATTTGGATGCGTGGCGGTCCATTCGCATGGGACGGCAGGGGCGGTTTACGCTGCCGCATTTGCGCGTGAATCTGGAGAGTGGAACCGTGGAAGAGCGCGAGAATTTGTGCAAGACGCCCGAGGAACTCTATCGGCTATGCGATGCGGATTGGGTGTGGGAGACTTTTGGCGATGATCCGATTTTGCATGCGGCTATGGCGCGCAGAGGCAGTGCGGGAGATGCGTCGGCTATGGCGCAGAGTATGGGGGGAGAACTCGAGAATGCGGGATCGGATGCTGAGGTTTATAGCTTGCATACCGAAGCAGCTTTGTTTGCGACGCGGTTTGTGATTGAAAAGACAGAGACTTTTACAAGGGCAAATGGGAAAAAGCTGCTGGTTATTTTGTCATTTGGTTCGAGTAATATAGCTCGGGCATTAGAAGGCGAGCCGCTTTTTGACCAGACGTTTTTAGATTGGTTGGTGACAAAGGGTGTGCCGGTGATCGATTTGCGCGATGCTTTTCGGGAAGAGTACGCGACATATCGGGGGGATGTGCAGGCGTTTTTAAAACCGTATTATATCGGGCATCACACGCCGCGTGGAAATTTCTTTTTTGCATGGGCGATTAAAGATCGAATTGTAGAATGGCTCGATCCAAAACCATTGCCCTATCGATAGGAGAGTGCAATATGACCCCAGAAGAAAAGTTTATGTTTGATCTCGACGGGTATCTGGTGATTAAAGATGTGTTGAGTCAGGAGGAATTGGATGTGCTCAATGCGGTGGCAGATCGAGAATTTCCCAGGGATTACGGGGATGCAGAGGCAGATGATGAATTTGGCAATGCCATGGGTGTGCGCCGTGCGCCGAGTATTGTGGATTGGGATGTGGCGTGTCGAGATTTAATCGATCATCCCAAAGTGTTGCCTTATCTCGTTGACTTGCTGGGACCGAAGTTTCGTCTGGACCACGATTATGCCATTTTTATGCTGAAGAATGGGAGGCGAGGCAGTTTGCACGGCGGCAAACCAGATTTGTTTCACCATTATTACAGGTATCGAGATGGCGTGATGCAGTGTGGGTTGTCGGTGTTGACGTATGTGTTGTCGGATGCCAATGCTGGAGATGGGGGATTTGCCTGTGTGCGAGGTAGTCACAAGAGCAATTTCAGGATGGATTTGCCGCGCGATGTGCAGCGGTTTGATCGGGTTCCGCACTATGTTGTGCAGCCAGAGGCAAAGGCGGGGGATGCGATTTTTTTTACGGAGGCTCTGGTGCACGGTACGTTGCCGTGGCGGGCAGATCACGAGCGCAGGGTGTTGCTTTACAAGTACGGTCCGGGGCATTTGATTTCCGCGCCAAAGGGGTACGATAGTTCGGTTTATGAGGGGCTGACTGAGCAACAGAAGCGGATTTTGTTGTCTCCAGGTGTACACGACCGGCCGGATGTATTGGCTCAATACGAGGGATAACATGGGAAAGACGCGACGATTGACAATGGCGCAGGCGATTGTTCAGTTTTTAAAGGCGCAGTACGTTTCGCGGGATGGGGTTGAACAGCCCTTTTTTGCGGGGATGTCGGGTATTTTTGGGCATGGGAATGTGGCGGGGATTGGTCAGGCACTGCATGAGTATCGCGATGAGTTTCGGTATTACCAGACGCGCAATGAACAGGCGATGGTGCATACGGCTGCGGCTTATGCCAAGATGAAGAATCGGTTGGGTACGCTGGCGTGTACGACGTCGATTGGACCGGGAGCGACGAATATGGTGACGGGCGCGGCAACGGCGACGATTAATCGTTTGCCGGTGTTGCTGCTGCCGGGTGATATTTTTGCGCGGCGAAATGTGGCACCCGTGTTGCAGCAGTTGGAGTCCAATGCGTCGCAGGATATTTCCGTGAATGATTGTTTTAAGCCGGTGTCGCGGTACTGGGATCGGTTGAATCGGGCAGATCAGGCGATTTTGGCATTGCCCGAGGCGATGCGGGTTTTGACGTCGCCAGTGGAGACGGGCGCTGTGACGCTGTGTTGTCCGCAGGATACGCAGACAGAGGCGTTTGATTATCCCGAAGCGTTGTTTGAAAAACGAGTATGGGTGGTGCCGCGCAACCGGCCGGATCGCGATCTGGTGTCAAAAGCAGCGGCGTGGATTCGGGAGAGTGTGCGACCCCTGGTGATTGCGGGCGGGGGTGTGTTGTATAGCGAGGCAACGGATGCGCTGGCGGCATTTGTCGAGCAGACGGGTATTCCAGTGGGGGAGACACAGGCGGGCAAGGGGTCGCTTAATTACGACCACGCCAATAATCTGGGTGCGGTGGGAGTGACGGGTACACCGGGGGCGAATATTGTTGCGCGAGAAGCGGATCTGGTGATCGCTATTGGCACGCGGTTGAGCGATTTTACGACGGCTTCGAAGACGGCGTTTCAAAATCCGAATGTGAAATTTATCGCGATTAATGTGGCGGAATTTGATGCGGCCAAACACGGAGCGCTGCCGCTGGTGGGTGATGCGCGGGTGGTGTTGGAGGAACTTGCAGAAGCGGTGCAGGGGTATCGCGTGTCGGGGGATTTGACACAGCGGGTTGCCGCTTTTCGGGAGGCGTGGGAATCCGAGGTGGATCGCATTTACAATTTGGGGCATCGGCCCGTTTTGAGCCAGGGTGAAGTGATTGGTGCGGTGAATGAAGGTTCGGCGCCCGAGGATATCATGATTTGCGCAGCGGGCAGTATGCCGGGCGATCTTCACAAGTTGTGGCGGACGCGCAACTCCAAGGGGTACCACCTCGAGTATGGATATTCGTGCATGGGATACGAGATTGCCGGGGGTTTGGGCATTAAGATGGCCGATCCCTCCCGGGAGGTGTATGTGATGGTCGGGGATGGGTCGTATTTGATGATGGCACAGGAGATTGCGACTTTGGCGGTTTTAATCTACGCACTGCATAAGTTTGATGGGTCGTATTTGATGATGGCACAGGAGATTGCGACGGCGGTGCAGGAGGGGATTAAGCTGAATATTGTGCTGCTGGATAATCACGGTTTCGCGAGTATCGGGGGTTTGTCGGATACTGTGGGCGCGGATGAGTTTGGGACAGAGTACAGGATGCGCGATGAGCAGACCGGGCAATTGGATGGCGAGAATGTGCCGACCGATTTGGCGACAAATGCCGAGAGCCTGGGGGCGTATGTGTTGCGGCCCGAAGGCAAAGAAGGGTTGATGAGGGCGATTGAAGAGGCGCGAACTATAGACCGCACGACGGTAATTGCGGTAGAAGTAGATCGCGAGGTGCGCGTGCCTGGCTATGAAAGCTGGTGGGATGTGCCGGTTGCTGAAGTTTCTACGGTGGAAGAGGTGCAGAAGGCGAGAGAGGAGTTTGAGGTGATGGTGAAGAAGGAACGATATTTTTTATAGACGAGGTGCATTATGAATATTCCCCCATCTGAACATTTTACGCCTGTTTCGCTGGCGGAAAATTACAATGTGGATCGCGTGCAATTGGATGGGTTCGGTGGCGAGGATTTGGGCGCGATGTATGGTAGGCAATCCATTCTGGGTATGCCATTTGATCTGGGTGCGCCAGGCGAACCGAACAGTATATTGCTCGACGGCGATGCTGTGCGCGTTGATATGGGCGGTGTGAAGGCGAGCTATGTGGTGTTTTTACACGGGGTCGAGAATCGCGTGAGTAATTATCAGGAGGAGCTGGCCGATTTTGCTATGGATGGCAATGAACTCGGTGATCATGTGTCGGATTACGTGCTGGAATATGCAGATGGAGAGTCCGAGACGACGCGCATTTTGCGCCGGTTTGCGATTCAACAGTCCCGTATTGGGTGGGGGGCAAGTGCGTTTGCAGCGATGCCCGCGGCGAAACCGGGGATTGTGATGGGTGCAACGGATGAACACGGTCTGGGGCGTCGTCCTGCATCGGCTTATGGTCGCGCCGAGACGCGGCACAGTTCGGGGCGAGATGGCGGGCGCATAAAGTTGTGGGTTTATGCGTTGCCCAATCCCAATCCGGAAAAACCCGTTCGGTGTCTGAGGCTCATTCCCAAAAACGAGAGGTCGCTGGTGATAGGGATCACGCATACACAGGTCGCAGATCATCCGTTGCGGCCGGGTGTGCGCCAAAAATTGAGGTTGGAATTGCCCGAGGGCGTGCAGATGAACGGGAATGGCGAGTTTGAAGATATAGATGTTGATCTGGGTGTGGTAATGTCTGCGCGGGCGGTGCTGGATTACGATGCGGAACGCTGGTTGAGCGCTGAGGTGGATGTGCAGCCCGAGCGGTCTTCTTCTGAGGTTGTTGTCGAGTATATCGCACACCCGCAGGCGAGGCTTTATGTGGAGGGGAATGGGGAGGCGCAGGCTTACGAACTGGCAGGTGCAAAGCAGATTGTTGAGGTACAGCCCGCACATCGCCCGGTCGCAATTCGCGTGGTGGAGAAGGGGACAGAGACGCCGGTTGCTGTGCGGTTGCACATGCACGGCGAGGCCGGGGAGTATTTGCCGCCGAAGGGATATCATCGCAAGGTGAATCCTCACTGGTTTGAGGATAATTACGGCGAATATGTCAATGGGTTGAATCAGTATTGTTATATCCCGGGGGAATGCGTGACAGACCTGCCTTTGGGCGATGTGTATGTCGATATTCAGAAGGGATATGAGATTGCGCCGATTCGCGAGAAGTTTACGGTTGGTCCCGATACTGATGTGGTTACGTTTGAGATTGATCGCGTGCTCAAGTGGCGGGAAAAGGGTTGGGTGACAGCCGATACGCATGTGCATTTTTTGAGTCCGCAGACGGCGCTTCTGGAAGGCGAGGGCGAGGGTGTGAATGTGGTGAATTTGCTGGCGAGTCAGTGGGGTGAAATGTTCAGCAATGTGTCGGATTTTGATGGTAAGACGACTTTTGGCGCACGGGATTTTGGTGGGGATGGCGAGTTTCTCGTGCGCGTTGGCACCGAGAATCGCATGCAGGTGCTCGGGCATATTTCGCTACTGGGTTATTCGGGGCTTATGATTCACCCGCTGTGTTCGGGGGGACCGTCGGAATCCGCGCTGGGCGACGCGCAGGAAGTGACAATGGCTGAGTGGGCGCAGCAGTGCATTGATCAGGGGGGGCTGGTGGTGATGCCGCACGGCCCAAATCCGCAGTGCGAACGCGCGGCTGATATTGTGCTGGGTCTGATCCACGCGATGGAGATGATGACGTTTAATCCGCACAATGCGCAGATCAATCCCTATGGGATTGCCGATTGGTATCGCTATTTGAATTTGGGGTACCACATTCCGGTTGTGGGCGGTTCGGATAAGATGGCGGCTGCGTCGCAACTCGGCGGGGTGCGTACTTATACGCATTTGGGAGATCGCGAGTTTAGCTATGAAAACTGGATGGCGGCGACAAAAGCGGGCCATACGTTTGTGACGGTGGGGCCTCTGGCGGAGATTCAGGTGGAGGGTAAAGCCCCCGGTTCACGGGTGCAGTTGCCCGCTTCTGGCGGGACGGTCAATGTGACGTGGGAGGTGGCGTCGGTGCGTTTGCCGATTGATCAGGTCGAGATTGTTGTGGGCGGGCTGACGCACGAGCAGGTGAATGTGGATAAGAGCTTGTCGGCGTCGGGGAGTGCAGAGATACGGGTGGAGGATTCGACGTGGATTGCCCTTCGAGTCCGCGGAAGTTATAAGGGACAGCACGGGGAGATTGCCGCACACACGAGTGCTGTGCAGGTGGTTGTAGCGGAGAAACCGATTTTTTCACAGGCGGATGCTACGACGGTTTTGGAACAAATTGAGGGGGCAATAGCGTATCTGGATACGCTCGCACCGCGACTCGAGGCGAGGCGTCTGAAACAGATGCGCGCTACACTGGAGGCCGCGCACAATCGCTTACATCAGCAGATGCACAAGCACGGTATTTATCACGATCATACGCCCCTGCACGATCACGGGCACGAGCATTAGAGAGGATTTGGAAGCGCGTCTTTTGTACATATCGCATCCAAGAACGGATACGATATGTGGTTTCGTTTTGCTTCGCGTCTTAAACGAAGTTGATAGAGTTCCTGCACACAACGTGCTTTTGTGGCTTCATCAAGCACACCGGGGCAGTGTCGTTGAATATAATACAGCCCGTAGCCTCGTTCCACTTTTATGGGGCCAATGACCTCACCTACCTCAGCGGCAAATAATAGGGGCGCAACGTCAGTAGGCAAGTCTCGTCGGCTCTGGCGACCGAGATACCCACTTGCAGGGCGCGTGCTCTCATCGAGCGAATATTGACGCGCGAGGGCGTGAAAATCTCGTCCCCCATCTCTGATTTGCATCGCAATCTCTTCGGCAATGTCCAGTTCATTGACCAGAATCCAGCATATTTCTCGACGTTCAGACGCCAGTTTCTGGCTTGCAAAATGCGCTTGAATTTGCTCAGCGGTGATTTGCGCTTTCAACCGCTCCTGGAGCATCTGGTATTCAACTTCCCGTGCGATGTCAGTGAAGGAAATATTGCGTTGTGATAACCAATTTTCCGTATCCTCAACACTTTCCAATCTGTTTTTATACCGCCACTGGTCTATCCCCTTTTGCAGTTCATCTTGAGAAATTTTAACTTTTTCTTGTTGGGCAATTTGAAAGACCAGCCCGCGTTGGGTAAAGAGGCCGTGCAATGTATCCTTGTTAGTCGCCCGCATTGATTTCACAATATGGGATAAACGGATTTGCGTCTCGTTTATTTGAATTAAGACGGGATCAATCGAATCAGCCATCTACTCCTGAGCCTCTGGCGAAAGCGCAGCCATTTCTCGCAATTGCCGCAATGGGTTGAGCGCGAGCATTAATATGGACTGGCGGTCTGTTATGATTTCTGCCGTGCCTTTCATGCCGAACATGAATGCTTTTTCCTCGCCGTGTACAAGAATGGTGGTGTTCTCCAGATCAATGATTCCTCTAAACACGGTTCCCGAACCCTCATCACCCATTGCATCAGGTGAAATTTGCCTCAGATAGCCGTGTTGGATGCCGTAGTCCTGAAACGGAAACGCTTCAAATTTGAGCTTTACTTTTTGTCCAGATGACAGCAGACCCACATCTTTGTTTAAGATCAGGGCTTCGGCCACAATCGGTGTCGAGGCCGGTGCAATGGTTACCAGTGTCTCACCTTTATTGACTACTTGACCAGGGGTATTGACCAGTACTTGCGTGACGATTCCCGATTCGGGTGCGAGAATTAAATCGATGTCTGCATCAACGGATCGATTAACCGCTTGTTTCGCTTGTTTGAGTCTGGCTGCTGCAATGTCATAAGCATTTTGGAAATCGGCTCGCGTGCGTTCGAGTTCGAGTTTTTCTTCGAGAATTTGGCGTTTTAAGTCTTTTAGGGACACCTCATGGCGATTGATCTCTGCCATCCGCGCGGGCAGTTCTGCCAACGCGCTCAGATAGCGAACTCTGGCTTCATTTAGTGCCGCAAGGCTGATGAGTTTCTTTTCGTACAGTTTTTGGTTTTGCTCATATCGCTGTTTCAAATGTTCTACTTCTGCGGAGTGTATCTCGATCTCAAGGTCGGGGGTTTCTGTATGATTCCCAAGTGCTTCCCGGTAGGTCTGCATTGCGGCTTGCATGACGCGAACGCGATGCTCAAGCGCGGATATGGTCTCTTTTGCCAAAATTCTTTTTTGCGGCAGGGTTTGTTGCAGGTCAAATTCAGCTTTTTTAAATGCGATCTCTGCTTGTTCCAATTCGCGGAACTCTCTGAGGGTTTCTTGTGATTGAAGTCTAAATAAAATCTGCCCTTTGGCAATATGGTCTCCCGAATGGATAGCTATTTCCTGGATTTCACCAGAACGCGGTGCCTGGATGTTCTGAACTTTTCCCAATGGGACCAGACGAAATGGAGCTGTTGCGACAATATCGACCTGACCGTACCAGGCCCATGCTATGGAGATGGCAATAAAAAGCAGTAAGACATAAATAAGTGCGCGGCTGAAAAAGGGGTGTAATGACCCTAAAAATTCGATGGTGCTTTCGGCCAAATCGGTTTCATGTTCGGGCGATTTTTCAACTTGAGCTTCTGCCATTGAAACTCCATTTATACGACCTGCAATTGTTGGCCCGATAGATTGTAATACAGCCCTTGTTCTGCGATGAGTGTATCGTGCGTGCCCTGTTCAATAATATTTCCGTCATCGAGTACAAGGATCAAGTCCGCATCTTTTACCGTGCTCACCCGGTGAGCGATGATAAATGCGGTTTTGCCTTCTAACATGGTGTCTAACCCCTCCTGAATCGCTCGCTCAGACTCCGTATCCAGAGCATTTGTGGCTTCGTCAAAGATGAGAATTTTGGGATTGCCATATAGTGCTCTGGCAATGGACAGGCGTTGCCGCTGACCACCGGAGAGTCCCACGCCCTGTTCCCGAATTTTGGTTTCATATCCCATTGGCAGGTCTTTGATAAAGTCGTGGGCATAAGCGAGTTTGGAAACTTCCATCATACGATCCATATCGACATCCTTGACCCCGATGGCGATATTTTCGGCGATGTTGGCATTGAACATGACGGGTTCTTGCAATACCATTCCCACCTGACGCCGCAACCATCCGGGATCAAATTCGCGCAGGTCTGTGTCATCCAGGGTGACGCATCCCTCTGTGGGATCAAATAGTCGGGGTATGAGTTTTATTAGCGTTGTCTTTCCCGCACCGCTGCGACCAACTATGGCTACTTTCTGACCAGGCGATATGTCCAAATTTATGTCGCTTAAGACATACGGCGCTGTCGATCCCGATCCATACCGAAAGAATACGTTGTCAAACTTGACGTGTCCCTCTACGTCTGTGAGTTGAACCGAATAGTTGCGATTGCGCGATGACTCGGTTCGCATATCGTAGATGTCGTTTAATCGGTCCAGTCCCAACTTTGCCAGTTGGATCTGCGGCCACAGGTTAATCAATCCCATAATTGGCCCCAATACACTGCCACTGAGCATATTGAAAGCAATTAGCTGACCGACCGATAAGTCGCCTTGAATGACCAGGTTCGCGCCATACCAGAGCACGACCGTGCTGCCTAAGACACTGTTCAACTGCCCCAAAGATCCAAATAGCATATTTGTTTTGATCGCGGTAAAACCAATTTTGATTTCCTGCGTCAAGCGTTCTTCCCATGACCATCGCGTGGATTTTTCGACTGCGAGGGTTTTTATGACTTCGATGCCGCGCAGGGAATCGATGAGTAAGGACGACCATTCCGAACGGGCGAGAAAAGAGCGCTGGTTGATGGACTTGAGGATGGGGGTGTAGATCAATGTCAGGATAATGCTAAGCGGTATGAACGCCAAAACCCAGAGTGTCAAAGTGGTATGGTAATAGAACATGAGGCCCAAATAGACAAAGATCATGACCGCATCAAGGACGGCTGAAATAGCCGTTTCTGTCAATAAGCTCCTCAAGTATTGGCTCTCTCGAAATCGCGTCATGATTTCACCGGTTCTGCGGAGGGCGAAAAACCGCATGGGCAGACGGAGAAGGTGATGATAGATGTGCGATAACATCGAGATGCTGATACGCGCCCCCACATATCCGATCAGGTAGTTGCGTAGCGATGATGTGGCGATCCGAAATAAGGCGATGATGATCATGCCTAAAAGCATGAGATTGAGGAGGCTGGTATCCTGATGAACGAGGACTTGATCGAGGATCATCTGGGTGAACAGGGGTGAGGCAAGGCCAAAGAGGTTCAGCAAAAGGGAGGCCATCATGATTTCGATGAGGATGCCGAGATATGGGCGGGCGAGTGGAAAGAACCGCCTGAACGATGATTTTCTTCCCCTGTATCTCGATACCTTGTCGGTATATTCGAGTATTAAGGCGAGTTTGGACCATTTGTCTTCAAATTCTTTGCGAGAAATTTTTCTACGCCCGAGTGCGGGATCGGCGATCCATGCGTATTTTGAATTGATGCGATATAGAACGACAAAGTGATAGCCTTCCCAATGTGCGATGAGGGGCAGGTCTCTATCTGCGATTTCACTGTATCCTATCCGCACGCCGCGCGTTAAAAAGCCTAAGTTTTCAGCGGCTTCGGCAAGCGCGGATAGGGATGTGCCTTCCCGCGAGACATTGGCCATGTCGCGCAGGCGGTTTAATCCGATGGATTGTCCGTAATATTGACAGATCATGCCGAGACAGGCTGCGCCGCAATCGGTCTCATCGTGCTGCTTGATATAGGGAAATGTGATATAGTTTCGCAGTTTTCGAGGGCTTTGATCAGAGATGCTATTTTCAGGCTCGATCTCTATTGTTTTAATTCGACCATTTTGCGGCACTGTCTCGCGCTGTTCTTCTTGTTCGTTCTGGTCGGTTTTCTCGAAAACTCGGATGAGTTGGGGTGCTCTTTCAAGCACTCTGGTAAGGTCACTATGCGAAAGGGTGTAGAGTATTACTTCTGTTTCTGTTTCAATAGTGATTTCATCACACTGTACGCCGCCAAAAAAGTCGCCCGGTTTTAACCTTTTGGCGGGTTGATCCGCCTTTCTCACTTGCAAGGTTCCGCGGCCAATGAGATAGAGTCCTTTTGCTTCTTCCTCTCGCCATACTGCTTTTTCCTCTGCTGCAATAACTTTCCGCTCCAGACATTGAAAGAAAAGCTGCATGGCTTCAGGGAGGTTTACGGTGTCCAGTGCTATGAATCTTGTGAAGTTCCGATAAGCGATATCCCGCACTTGATCGAGCAGGTAAGGGGTCAGTTCCCGATGCTCTGATACGAGAGTATGAAAGCCTCCCTGAGAAAATTTCAGTACGGTTGAAGGTTCAACCGCCCGAACCGTTGCCCTGTGCGGTTTGCTCGTGAGCAACGCGCCTTCTCCGAAATGATCGCCGGGAAAGAGATAGCCGAGGGTCTGCATCTCATCATTGCTGTCTCTTGTTAAAACCCTGAGTTGTCCGGATACGACATAGTAAAAGCAATCGCCCCTGTCGCCTCCATAAAACAAAACCTCTCCGAGAGTGACCTGCATTTCCTCCGCATGAGGTCTCAGAGAGGCATATAGATCGATTCGTTTCATGATGTTTTCAGACCGCTTTGCGATGGGGCACTCAGAATGGCCTCGCGAAGTTGTCTTTGAAGTTGCCTGTCTAAAAGATAAGTGCTATCATACCCGATGTCTTCACAAATCAGGAAGATCGCCTTGGCCACTTTTTTACTAAAGATGTTCTCACTTATATTTGCTAAATAGGCAGTCCATTTTTCTGAATCCTGAAGTGCAGCATGTGCCTTTTCCCAAATATGTGGTATTTCTGCTTTAGCGTTGAACCGCCAGCGAATCCTTTTGACAAGTTGCTGAAATTCCCACTGTTCCATAAAAGTCAAGAGTCTGTCACTGCAAAGGGTGAGGATAACGGCTTCGAGACAGGCCCTCTGTTCCTCTGTGGTTGCGGCACTGATTTTTCCAGAATTGGTAAATCGCATCAAAAAATTGAACATCTATCTCTTTCCTCTGCCCTACGGGTTTTTAGCTCTATTCATCCCTGTTTTCACAGGGACATGCCTGCGTCTATCTGCGTCCATCCCTGCTTACACCCGCAGAGCCTGCCCCGTAGTGTTTTTATACGGGGGACATGCCTGCGGATCTACTCAATCAATTCTTTGACATCGTGAACGCGAATGTCAACTTCAGGATAGTGTTTATTCAGAATGTCTATGATGTGATCCTTCGGCCCAACAAAGATCATGATCATATTCTCCGGTACAAAGAACCTTTCGAGATAGTCGCGTACCTCAGCATCGGTGACGGAATGATAATAAAATTTACGTCGTTCTTTTAACGTTTCCCAAAAACGAGGATTATCGGATAGTTGCAGGATGAAATTGGACATTTTTACGATCAATTCCTCGCTGTCATGCTGCATAGGGGCAGCAAAAATTTGTGTAATCCTGACATTTTCAAAGGATCTGGGAACACAATGAATATTATAGACTAATCCCAACTCTTCTCGAAAATATGTATAGAGCAACCCTAAATTAATATTCTGCATAAGTGTCTTGGCTATCATTGCCGGAATGTCATATTCTTCACCTATTCTGCCACAAGGGATTAGCCAATAACACACAATATTCTTTACGCGTGGACGGTTAAAGACAAACGCCGAAGGGCCAACGCTATAATCCGTTGTTGGGTATTTCAATGAATACACAAAACCACCTGTCTCCCGTTCTTCTGTAATTGGACGAAGCCACTTCGCAATCTCAATAGAATCTCGATCTGAGGTCACCTTAAAAAATACCACATCTGTTTTCAGAAGCCGCGTATAATATTGTTTGAGGTCCTCAAGCGAAAGATTGTTGAGTGCTTTTAGGGACTTGTATTTCTTTATCCCTTTTGTTTTTGCAAGTGCAAAACTTTTCATTAGTGAATATGTATTCGTTAGGAGGTAACGTCGGTAATAATCAGCTTGTTGCTTTTTTGTCTCTTGCAGGTCAGTCTCAGAAAAATCGAGGTTGTGTATGAGATCGCGGACTATTTCTATGGACTTGCCGCAGTTCTCAGACAGGGCAGAAATAGATATTTTCAGAGATATTGTGTCGGTGGAAATATCCAACTCAGCTCCTAAGGATACCAATTGGTCCTGGTACCCCTGCTTCTTTGCAGATTCCCGAATCAACTTTGAAGCTGTTTCCGCCAGTCCATTTTTAGAAGGCGGCTCCTGGGTTCTTCCTGCACCGAAGAAGACAATTTCAATATTGGTCAATGGTGCGCGTTTGTCTTTGCGATAAAAAATATGGTGATTGGGAATATCGGTATCTTTTATGGCCCCTTGTGGCGCGCTTTCCGTAGCAAAGAGGCAGACGGGAAACGTGAAAACAACGCCAAACATGTAACACAAGGCAAAATTACGTATCACTTTCAAGAACATGATTCATTGGCCTTCCGAGAGAACTTTCTGTGTAATTTTTTGCTCCCCCATACCGACAGCGTTAGAAAACCTGCGAGTGTCAATATCACAATTCCATAATGTAAGGGTGTTCGCGGCGTTGAGATTTCTTGCGTAGGTAATGTTAAGGAAAGGGTTATCGAATTGTCATCTGTCAGGTATTGATCAATGATGCGCGGGATATCTTCTCTGTGAATGGATTTAATACTTTTAAATAATTTTGGATATAGAAGGGGATCATTGGCATGGGCGAATGCCTGTCCAAATAAAAAAGCCATGCGTGAATGGTCATAAAATTCGGAATACCGGGTTCTCAATAGTCGATTTCGAGCTGCATCGAGGTCTTCTTCGGATATTGATTTCAGTTTCTCCAATTCTACTTGGATTATGGCATGGATCTTTTTTCGAGGCGTATCATGGGACAGTTCTGCAGAGCAATGCATCAAGCCAAATCCTTTGTCGCTAAAGAGTCCTACCTTAAAAACACTTGCGAGTTTAGAATCAAGAACATTAGACCACAAAGAATTTGAGGGCTTGCCCAACAGGCGGGTCAGAATAAGCAATGCCGCATAATCACGATGGCTTAAATCGGGTGTGTACCAGCCTTTCCTGAATCTGGTGACACTGAGACTTTTTGAAGTGCGCTTTAACCTCCTGCCGAGTACTTCGCGGTTGGGAATTTGTGAAGAATACGTTTTGATCGACATCCTGTTTGATATCTGTTCATTGCCATAAGCTTCATCCAGTTTGGTCAGGACATGATCAACATCCACATCGCCAATCACGATGATCAATCTCTTTTGCAAACGCAGGAAATTCTCATAGTAATCTTTCAAGTCACCGGATGTGAGTTGTTTAATAAAAGCCTCAGTACCAAGGCCATCAAAATTTTTCTTTCCATAGATTAAACCAAAAAAATAATTCGAAAATCTTCGAGGTGTGCTTGCCACTCTGCGGCTTCTTTCAATCAGTATAATTTTCCTTTCGTGTTCGACGACTTTTTCATTGATCAAGGTATTGTAAAATCTGTCGCGGTCTATATCAACTGCAAGATCAAACTTTTCCTTGGGAAACTTTAATCTTAAGTACATAAAATGGATGTTTGTAAAGGCATTTTTTTCTCCATCATTATTAGCAATGACTTGGCTGAGTTTGCCCGGTGCCTGGCTGCCCGTGCCTGACATGATATGCTCTAAGAAGTGTATTCGCCCCTGTTGGCCTTCCGCTTCATCTGCTGCACCAGCACGGTAGTAAGTCTGGTATTCAAATGTTGGGGCTGTTCTATCTACAACGATAACGGCGTCGAGGTTGGGATTGATGGTATAGTGTTGGGCGACGAGTTCTTCGGATAATGCTTCCGTCCCAATAAGTTGATAAGCATGGCAAGTGCCCGTCGGCAAGACGCATACAAGTAATGAGATGAGTGCGTAAGTTTTTATCATGTTTGATACTCAGCAAAGTTGGAAGTGACTGCTTCGTCTATATGTCTGGATACATTCTTGCGCTATACAGTATAAAATCTGAAGGTTCTTCCAGCAAGCCTGAAAGAACCTCCCTCGAAAAGCCCAAATTGATGAAACAGACCACTTGACTCAAGCACCTTTGCTTTCTTCCGTCCCATCATTTTTAGGAACAATCCCAACCAATTTAGGTGAACATTTCATTCTCTGACAGGTCAAAGTCTCCTTCCATCCCATCCAAACCACTACTAACCTTTGGTGCTAGTAGCTGCAAGGTTGTAAGTCGCCAGAAGTTTACCTATGCTGTATGAGTTAGCGACTCATTCATTCACAGCAGAAAGGTAAACTCCATGACGACTGAAATTCTGATCATAGACCTGTTCTGTCGGGTAGATGATCAAACGCAAGACCTTGCGAAACATCCTCAAGCCAAGCTCTATCCCAGCGAAGTCATCACGTTGGCCTTGCTTTTTGCGATTAAAGGGGTGGGCAATCGCGCCTATTATGACTGGCTGATAAACGATTGGCAACATCTGTTTCCCAACTTACCGCATCGCACGCGCTTGTTTCGCCTCTTTTTATCTCATCAACACGCCACAAGCCGATTTTTAGCTGAAAAGAGTGTGTTGGGCATCATTGATAGCTATGGCATTGAGTTGATTCATCCGATCCGAGAAGGCAGAAGTCCTGCTCAGATCGGGAAGAAAGGCAAATCGAATTATCGCTGGATTGTCGGTGGCAAGCTCTGTCTGTTGATCAATCAATGGGGGCTCATCGTGGATTGGGACTGTGATACAGCTAATGTTCACGATACCACCTTCCACCATCTCATCAAGCAGGTGCAATCAGACATGGTCGTCTTTGCCGATGTCGGCTTTCAAAAAGTGCGAGACAACCCAGAAAACTTAAAAATCTGCCCGCGTGGCACTTGGAACGAGCGCATGGTGGTTGAAACCATCTTATCTATGATGACCCTCGTGTGGCATTTTAAGAAAGTCATGCATCGGGTCTGGAACTATTTTGCGATGCGATTGGCTTTTACCATGGCTGCCTTCAATATCCTTGTGCAATGGCACGGATTTAAACCTGATAAAGATGGTTTTATTAACCTTGCCATCGCTCACTTCAGAATTTAACACTACCACCTTTGGTTACTAGCACCAAAGGTTACTATCATCGTCCTCATCATCTTCATCACCGGTCAGCCAATCCCATATATCGTCCAACCAATCGCTGTCATCTTCTCCGTCACCATCATCTCCTCCATCACCACAATCCCCATCCCCCGAAAAACCAGACTCATCCTGACTAAGACTATCCCTTTCTGCTATTGTATTAAACGGATCAGATTCGCTAAACGGATCATCAGGATCACTAGAATCAGGATCACCACCGAACTCATCCACAGGATCTCCTTGGGGATACCATGTGGCTGGTGATATCTGTGGTCCCTGCGACCCACCAATAGGGGGCGATTGTGGGAGAGGTTCACCAGGAGGAGGACCCAAATGAGAATTGATAAAATCCGACACGCCAGGCCTGTCGTTCCAATCTATTGGATCTTCCTCCTTCTTCTTTTCATCACACCCATTCCCTCCTTGAGCCCTGCTCATTTCTTGTGGCGAAATGGTCTCAGAGAGAATAGAGAGCGGTTTGCAGGTAAGTCCCGCGATGGACGTGGTGTGTTCAAGAATATTTTCTTGCATGATACAACCTCCTGTTAAGGGTTATACTTCTTTTACGAGCAACAAACGAATGGTGGACAACTACCTGTTCTTTAGGCCAATTCATCGGTTTCTATTCATACCTCCTTTCGGTGCGTTCAGCGTTGTAAATGGGGGAGATGCGTCTCAAAATATCGGGAAAGTTGGCTGCTGATTTGAATATTACTCAGCCTGAAATGGAAATATAGAATATTAGTATATATAATACAAAAAAAAAATATTGCTAATCGTGTCAACAAAAAAATTAGCATTTTTGAAAAAAAATGCGCGGAATACATCCATTTCTGATATTTGATGGCTTATATTGTTCAGGCTCTGGTATATTTTTACAATCAACTCGAAAGGTTTTTTATGAATGAGCAATTTTCGTTTCGCCCTGTACGCAGGCCCAATGTAATCTGGGTTTTTGGGGATCAGCACCGCGCACACGCATTGAGCTATCGGGGCGATCCCAATGTGTTTACGCCGAATATTGACAATCTCGCACGCGAGGGTATGCGTTTTGACTGTGCGGTTTCCGGTGCGCCGTGGTGCTCGCCTTTTCGCGGTGCGCTGTTGACGGGTACTTATCCGCATCAAAATGGGGTGACGCAGACGCCGTCTCCACTGGATCCGGCGATTCCGACTGTTGCCATGCCTTTTAATGATGCGGGGTATCACACGGCTTATGTCGGCAAGTGGCATGTAGATGGGTCCAATGCACGGGAGAACTGTGTTCCACCCGAGCGCAGGGGGAATTTTCAGTACTGGATGGGGTATGAGAATAATAACAATCAGAACGAGTGCTATGTTTATGGTTCGGAGAGCGAGACGCCCCGGCGTTTGGACGGGTACGAAACCGATAGCCTGACGACCTTGTTTTTAGACCATCTCGCGGATCATGTGGGTGATGAAGAAGACTATCAGCCGTTTTTTGCCGTGCTTTCGGTGCAGCCGCCCCACAGTCCCTTTGTGCCGCCTACAAATCCGGACCGCGGGGCACCCCGAATTCATCCGTCGGATATCCAGCTTCGGCACAATGTGCCGAATGTTCCCCGAATCCGCGAGCGGGCAGCCCTGGATCATGCGGGTTATTACGCGATGGTGGAAAATCTGGACTACAATGTGGGGCGGATTCGCATGGCTCTCAAAGATATGGGTGTTGATCGGGAGACTTATGTGATTTTCTTTTCCGATCACGGCGATATGCTGTGGAGCCACGCGCAGACCGGCAAATCATCGCCGTGGGAAGAGTCGATCCGCATTCCGTTTATTATCGGTAAAGTGGGGGGGGGTGCTAATATGAACACGGGATCTACCGATGCGGTGATCAATCACGTCGATATTACACCTACTACGCTGGGCCTTTGTGGCATTCCCGTTCCCGAGGATATGGTCGGGTACGATTATTCGGGTCACTGTATTTCCAGCAATGCCGCTGAGTTTAAGGGTAAGCCCAGTAGAAATGCAGAACCCGATTCGGCGTATTTACAGCAGATTCCCCGAAAGATGCATTCGCACACTGTGAACAAGGCATGGCGGGCTGTGGTGATGCGAGATGGGTGGAAATACGCCTGTACGCCGGGTAATGATTGGTTGCTTTTTAATACGGCGGATGATCCGTATGAGCAGGCGAATTACGTTTATAACAGGGCGTTCCAAAAGGAGAAGGAGCGGTGCCACGAGCGTCTCGCACAGTGGATTGAAGACACGGGCGATGATTTTGAGTTGCCAGATATTCGGCTCGAGTAAAGCGCGTACATTGGGTTTTGAACCAGTTTTTTCTTGCGGCGTATAATGAGACCGCATAGATTGATAGGCTGTTCGTTTTGAGAGGGGCTTCACTGTGACGTATTGACAATGGTGATGCCGATGCCCACGAGTGCGAGGCTGAGAAGGAGAATGGGGGAGATGGGGTCGCCGAGGAGAAGGTTGCTGATGACGACGCCGACAATTGGGGTGATGAATCCAAATACAGAGAGGCGGCTGGCCGAATAGCGTTTCAGCAGGCTGGTGAGGAGGATAAAGCAGAAGCCCGCGACGACCAGACCCTGATAGAGAACGGCACCCAGGACGAGGATATCGAATTGAATAGCCTGTGTTTCAAATAGCACGCTGAGGAGAAAAAAGATGGGTACGCTGGGTGCGGATTGCCAGATCAAGACTTTTCCGGGGTGTATGTTCTGGACGAGGCGCTTGAGATAAACCTGGCGAGCGCCGAGCAGAGCGGCACTTGCGAGTACGAGGATGTCGCCCAGGAGATGTTGAAGTTCGCCAAGTGATAGGCTTTCGGCAAAGATGAGTATTACGCCGAGAAAAGACAATACCATGCCGGTCATTTTGCGCGTGCTGATTTTGTCGCCCGGTATAAAGACGTGTGCAAATGAGGCAGTGAAGAAGGGATAGGCCGAGATAAAGATGGTTGAGCGGCTGGCGAGGGTGTAGTCGGTTCCCGCATTGAGCAGGTAAATCTGCGTGAGAAAAATAAAGATGAGGCCGATAATGCCTCGTCGCTCGTTGGATTTGAGTTTCAGGTCGAGTTTCAGCGGAAGTGTCCAGATATAGACGACGAGTCCGCCGAGAAAAAAGCGCATACCGGCCAGGCAAAGCGGCGGAATACCAGATAGCCCCATTTTGATGGATACGGAATTTCCGCCCCAGAGGATTGCTGTCAGGAGATTGAGCAGGGCGGCGCGGGTGTTGAGGCGTTCATTCTGTACATTCACGATCCGTCTCCGGATCGCAGATAGACGCGAATGAATACCAGAAGCAGGGGGATGCCGAGCCAGAGGGGTTGTGCGATTGCTGCAAATGTGCCGATTACGCCTATCAGTCCCGAGATGATGAGTCCGCGGCAGACTGTGATACGCGTGGTAGAAGAGGACAGGATGTTGATTAAACGACCAGGTAGTCCTCCGGGTTGCTCAATGGCATAATATCCGATGAGGGCGATCGCCCATGATAACAGGGCGAGGTGCATGCTGGATGCCGACGATAAAAGGTTCAGGTCTATGCCGAGGTCGCGCAGGTGTGCGTGCAGGCATACGAGGAATGCGCCATCGCGCAGGGGCCGAAGCAAGCCCACTTCGTCGAGTTGGGCACTGCGGCGACGCTCTGCATAAGCGATGAGCTGAAAAAAAGCGTAGAGTACGACAATGGCGATGGGATACTTAAAGACCACATAGGGAATCACGTAGTGCAAGTGGTCGTAAGCGAGTATCGCTGTGCTTCCCGCGATTAGAATGGCTATGAGTGGTACGGCGTTTTGTTTTAAAGAGTTCATGAAATGTGAGTATATTGTGTTGCGTTGATGTTGTCAAGGATGGAGGTTGCGTTTTGAAACGGTGGATGCTGTGTTTTCTATGGGGTATGATATTTTTTCAGGCTCCAGTTGTGGATGCGCGGGATTTTTTGAAAGAGATCGAGGCGCATTATAGCGAGGGCAAAATTGACGAGGCGCTCGCGGTGGCGCGCGCTTTTGCCGAGGCACATGCCGATAGTGTGGGAGCGCACGGGTTTTTGGGTACGCTTTACGCAGAGGCCGGGCAATTGGACGCTGCGGTGGCCGCTTTTCAAAAGGTGGTGGAGATAAAACCGGGTTCTGTTCGCGGATATCGCGATCTGGCGCTGGTGTTTGCTCGGCAGGGCAAATTTTCTCAGGCTCTTTCTGTGCTTGATCAGGGGATTGGGCAAAGCGATGAACCCGCTTTGCTTCTGGCAGAACGCGCATCTCTCAATAGTGATCTGGGCAAGCCCGGAGAAGCTATTGCCAATTTTGAAGACGCGCTCAAACGCCGTCCCGATTTTATCGAGGCGTATCAATCTCTGGCACTGATTCATATTGCGGTTGGCGATACACTCAGTGCAATTGCCGTTATGGATCGCGGTCTTGCTGCCAATCCGGACAATGTGATGTTGATGGTCAATCGGGGTGGGGTTTTTCACGCGCTGAGGATGACTCAGAAGGCTTTTGCGGCATATCGACAGGCTGTCACTGCTGCGCCAGAAGATCCATCTGTGTATCGCGCGCTCGGTTTTATGAGTGCAGAAGTGGATTCTTTAGATATTGCACAGGCAGCATGGGAAAAGGTGCGCGATCTCGCTCCGGGTGATCTCGAGGTGCGCGATGCACTTGCACAGTTGTACGCGGCCAGGGGTAATTTTGATGCCAGTATTGGCGAGATGCTGGGCATTTTGGAACGCGCGCCCGATGGCGATTTGGTGCGATTTCGGCTGGCAGAAGTCTATGTGGCCAAGGGCAATATTGCACAGGGCAAGGCTGAGTTGTTGACCTGTATTTCGCGCGCCCCCAGGTGGATTGCGCCCTATAAGCGGTTGGCTTTGCTATATTTGGGAGAAGAGAAGGTCGATTCTGCAGGTGTGATTTACGAGAAGGCATTGGCGATTGATCCCAAAGATGCCGAAGTTCACAACAATTTGGGATTTATTTATTCGGCTCGGGGAGATTTTGACAAGGCGCGAAGAGCGTACGAAACGGCAATGGCCGAAAGCAAGGATGCCAGTACGCTGCGCGATGCACAGGGGAATCTGGATATTATTAAGTCGATTCAGGCGGGCAAGATGCGGGTGCGGCATATTCTGGTGAAGACGGAACCCGAAGCTCAAGAAATTTTGAACAAGCTCAAAGCCGGAGAGGATTTTGCCACTTTGGCGAGGAGTTATTCTATTGATCCTTCAAAAGAAAATGGCGGAAGCACGGGGTTTTTCTCTAAGGGCGATTTGCACCCGGATTTTGAAGCCGCAGTCATGAAGCTCAAACCCAATGAAGTCAGTGGGGTTGTCAAAACCCCTCTGGGCTATCATGTGATTATGCGGGTTAATTGATGGTGTTCTATAAGATATTTTTTGGCAAACGGCGGCGCATTTTGGTCGCCGTTTCTTTTGGGATAGATGGTGAATGAAAACTGCGCGCAGAGTGATGTTCTGGGGAATTGGGTTAACGCTGCTGGCGGTGTTGATTTACGAGGTTGGGATTATCGCCTCCTGGACACAAGTGCGGCAGATGGGGTGGGGCTATGTGCCTGTTTTGCTCATTGCATTGGGCTGGCATGTGAGCAATACGTGGGCATGGGCGATGTGTTTTGATGGCGACCGTCCGCATTTTTGGTCGCTTTTTTGCACGAAGTTGTCGGGAGAAGCCATTGGCAATGTCACACCGGCTTCTCATGTGGGCGGTGAGGTGGCCAAAGCGTATATGTTGCGCGATCGGGTTTCTGTGACGCAGGGCGTACCCTCTCTGGTGATCAATAAGACGGTTGAACTGGTGAGTGGCCTGGTCTTCGCGCTGGTTGGCACGGGGTTGGCAGTGGGCATGTTTCCGCTTTCTGTAGAAGTGCAAATTGGTTTGGGGGCTGCCCTGGTGTTGGGCACGGTTGGAATTGTGGCGGCTTATGTGTCTCAGCGCCAGCGGGCATCTGTGTGGTTGCTGGATGTTTTGAAGAAGTTGCGTCTCTCTTTTCTGGAGTCGAGGCGTGAAAAGTTTGAAGAAGTTGATCGGACGATTGCGGCATTTTATCGGCAGAATCGCCAGGGGTTCTGGGTGTGTATGGCATTGCACATACTGAGCTGGGTTTTGGGAACTTTTGAGGTGTATGCGATTCTCGGTTTGTTGGGACAGCCACAATCTTTTTTGACTGCTTTTTTACTCACGTCTTTGTCGTTGATTATCAATACGGCGTTTTTCTTTATTCCATCTGGTGTCGGTGTTTTTGAGAGCGGGCATGTGTTTCTTTTTCAATTGTTGGGGTTGACGCCAGAATTGGGATTGGGCGTTGCATTGATCCGGCGTATCCGGAAAATTTTCTGGGTGTCTTTTGGATTTGTTTTGATGGCGGTGCGGCGGTGAATATGCGGAAGGGAACTACTCGCGGATTAAAACGTTAGTATAGCTAACCCGGACTTCTGTCCGGTTTTTTTATATTTTTACGCTGGCACGGATTTCGCTTATATAGGGAGAGATATTTTGTGCCTGTTTGAGTGTTATTTTTTAAGCATTTGTTTTATATAGATATATATGTTATATTCCCAAGTTTTTAGCCGAAGTGTAAAGGAGATATGTTGTTAAATTGCAACAGGTGTGTTGTTTTTTCACACATGTTCAAGCTATGTGTGTCCTATTTGGGGATTTTTATTTGTGTGCATTCTCTTCGCGCCGAAACTTATGATTTGTCCGCGAGTATTGCACAGGCGATGCGCGTACATCCCGGCGTGCGTGCCGCAGCGGTTGATGTCGATATTGCGCGGGCACAATTGGATCAGGCCAATGCCATCCGCTTTTTGCCGCAGTTTGAACTGCGATCCGTTATTGGTCCCTCGCCCGAGGCGCGCGGTGACGCGCTCACTGGCGATACTATGCTGAGTCATTTGAGTATTTTTACGCGTACAGAGGCCACAGTGGTGCAACCTCTGTTCACGTTTGGCTATTTATCCGGAGCCAAAGCCGCAGCTATGGCAGGGGTGACGGCTCGGCAGGCGGGGCTGCGAAAAGCGCGAGGCGATCTGGAGCTTCAGGTTGCCGAGGTGTATTTTGGGTTGCAACTGACGCAGGATTTGTGGGCGCTGGCATTGGAGGCGCAAAGTGATTTTCAAACGGCGCGCGATTTTGTGGTGGAGAAGCTGGAGGCAGATGAAGGCGATTTTACGTATGCCGATCTGGGCCGCATTGATCGGTTTGCCTTTGATGTGCGCGAAAAAGTACACGAGGCAGCAAAAACAAAAGCGCTTGCCGAGTCTGCCCTGCGCCTGTTTTTGGGATTGAGCGAAGGGGATTCGCTGACTCTCGCTGGTCCGCTAACACCGGTTGATGTGGAGATTGAGCCGCTTGAGTTTTATCTCAAACGCGCGGGAGCGCGCGAGGATATGCAGCAGCTGCAAGCTGCTGTGCAGGTGCGTGAGTCCCTAATGCAGGTGGCAAAAGGCGAGCAGTATCCCCAGGTATTTATTGCGGGTCAATTTAAGTATGGCTACGCACCGAATCGCGACGATCAACTAAGTCCTTTTGCCAGAGATGATTTCAATATTTTGCAGGCAGGGGCGGTGATAGGTGTTCGGCAGTCGCTGTCGTTTGGGCTTACCTCGGCAAAGGCGCGGAAAGCGAGTTTGGAATATCAGAAGTTGTTGTATCAAAAGCAACTGGCCGAGAAGGGCGTGGCAATTGAAATTGAGAAGATTTACCGCGAGTTGATTGAGGCACAAAAAAATATGGCGGCTGCCAGCACGGCGCGGCGGGCGACCCGCCGGTGGTTTATATCGGTTCGCGATGGGTTTAATGCCGGGCTTGAAGAGGCGTCAGATATGATAGATGTCGCAAAAGAGTATGGCATTATTCGCGCCAAATATTACGAAGCAGTGTTCAATTTTAACCGATCCTGGGCGAAATTACAACGGGCTGTTGGGCGCAGTCTTTTGTAAATCGTTCGGGATATTGCGAAAGGTTGCAGAAGTTATGGTGAATAAAGCTGTAATTATTGCCGCCGGTATGGGCAGTCGGTTGAGAGGTTATGGGGCGGATTTGCCCAAGCCTCTCGTGCCTCTGGCCGGCGTGCCATTGCTCAAGCGCACGATTTTGTCGGCTATGCGCGCGGGCATTTCAGAGTTTGTGGTTGTGGTTGGATATCGGTGCCACGAGATTATGCACGCGCTTGCCGATGATCCGCAGCTTTCGGATGTGGCGATTGACTGGGTTCAGAATAAGGAATGGGCGCGCGGCAATGGGGTGTCGGTATTGAGTGCCAGGGAATATGTCGATGAGCCGTTTATTCTTTTGATGTCCGATCATCTGTTTGATCCCGAGATACTGGTCAAGTTGCGCCGTATGCCGGTTGGGCAGGATGAAGCCGTGCTGTGTGTCGATACAGATCTTGATGGCATTTTTGATATGGAAGATGCCACGAAGGTGATGACACGAAATCATCGCGTGAGTAAAATTGGAAAAGAATTGGCCGATTTCAATGCGGTGGATACCGGGATTTTTCTGTGTAGTCCATTTTTGTTTGGCGCGCTGGAACGGTCTATAGCAGAGGGCGAGGGCTCATTGTCGGGGGGGATTCGCGTTCTGGCTGAGAGAGGCAGTATGCGGACTGCGGATATCGATGGCGCGTTTTGGCTCGATGTGGATACGCCCGAGGCACATGTTCACGCGGGGCAGGAGTTGTTCCGCAGGCTCGGTAAGCCGACCGATGGTTTTGTGTCGCGCTATTTCAATCGCAAAATTTCTACGCGCATTTCTCGTTTGCTCGTGCATACACCTGTTACACCAAATCAGTTGTCGATTGCGACGATGTTGTTGAGTTTTTTGTCTGCATGGCTGGTTTTTAAGGGGAGTGCGAGTTATTTGCATCTGGCACTGGGGGGGCTGTTGTTCCAGTTTGCGTCTATTGTGGATGGGTGCGATGGCGAGATTGCGAAGTTAAAATTTATGGGTTCTCGCCTGGGCGAGTGGGTCGATACGCTGGCGGATAATATGTCCTATCTCGTGTTTTTTATGGCGGTGCTCGTCGGTATGTATGAATATACGGGCGAGGCATTTTATCCTCTGCTGGGCGGTGTGATGGTTTTTCTGGATGTGTTGGGGGTGTTGCTGATTTTTCTGTATATGAAACTGGTGGGATCCGGCAGTATTGTGAGTTTTAATATGGCGTTTTCGAGCGATGTTCCCGAGAGTGAACGCGGGTGGTTTCACCGTTTTTGTATGTCGCTCAAATTTGTGAGCCGCCGCGATTTTTTTGCCGCTTTCTTTTGTACGCTGGCTGTCGCCAATAGTATTGAGGGGATGTACTGGTTCCTCGTGATTGGTTCCGCGCTGTTGACGGCTGGTATTTTTGGCTTTGGTGGGCAGATGCTGCGCGCGCGCGGTGCTTTGAATGTGGATGTGGGAGAGAAAGCGGATTGATGCAAATCCTGCTTGAATTGAGATAAACTTCTGTTGGGGGGAGTATAACTTCAACAGAAGTTTGTTTGTACAGGAAAAAAAGTGCCAGCCAGCCAAACCATCGCGCTCTATCACCAGTTGATCGGATCTTCTGGCGGTTAGATACGTCTAAAATTGTACGCGGTATTTTTTTTCATTTTTAAGCTCTCTTTCTCAAAAACAGGCTACCGCTGTCTTGACTTTGAAAAAGAAAAATATTAAACTTGATGGAGATGCCGTCTGCAAACGTTATTGATATTAATAGGTGATATATTATGATTTTATTGCTCAGGCATGCGTTTCTGACGCTGGTTTTGATGGGCGTGGCGGGTGCGTCTGATCAGAGCGATGCGCTGCTCGAGATGGTGAAGAGTCGCGATCGGGCGATTCAGGATATTGTGCGTTCAGAAACCGGGGGCGATACGGCTGAAGAGCGTGCCGCGCTTAAAGCTATTGTCGGTGAGTTGTTCGATTTTGAAACATTTAGCCGGGAGTCCCTCGGTCGAGATTGGACAGCGCGAACAGAAGAAGAGCGGGCTGATTTTGTGGCTGTGAACAGGCGGTTGATCGAGAAAAATTACGCCGATCCCGCGTTATATACGAAAGCGGAAAAGATTGACTATACGGGCGTCGAAGTTGATAGCACACAGGCTGTTGTCAAGACGGTGGTGTATTACAGGCGCGAGTCGAGTACGATTGACTATAAATTGCATCTCGCTGATGGCAAGTGGTTGATTTACGATATGGTCATCGATGAGTTGAGTGTTGCGCGCAGCAACCGGTCGCAGTTTCGCCGGGAGATTCGCAGGTCTTCTTTTGCGGGCTTGATGGATAAGTTGAAAGAAAAACTGGGTGAAGATACGTCGGATTAGAAAGGTGGCATTCATTGGTTGAAGTGGTGCTTCGTTTTTTGGCGGGGTGGACTTATCGGCACTACAGAGGTATTCTTGTGGTGTCGATTTTGTTGACAGCCTTTTGCAGTATTTTTGTGTACAGGCTCGGACGCAAACTCGAGACGGATCTCGTTGCCCTGATTCCGGAAAATTATCAGAGTGTGAAAACGCTCAATGAGATCAAACAGCGCGTGGGTGGTGTGGGCAGTTTGGTGGTTTTGGTGCAAAGTCCCGATTTTGAGGCAAATAGGCGTTTTGCCGAGGATCTGGCACGTGAATTACAGGATGAGAAATACGAGACCTATATCAACTTTGTCGATTACAAGCGTGATGCGGAATTTTATCGCAAGAACGCGCTGTTGTTTATGGAAACGGACGATTTGGATGAGATTCTCACGCGCATAGATGATTATATCATCCAGGAAAAGTTGAAGCTGTCGCCGTTGTATATTTCTCTCGATGAAGAAGAAGCCGTGCTCGATTTTTCGGATATTGAGGCTAAGTATCGCACGGCAGATAATGGAGATGAGACGTATTATACCAATCCCAACCGCACCATCCTGGCATTGGAGGCGATGGCAGCAGGTACGGTGAGCAATATCGGTTTTGCAAAAGATATGCAGTGGGTGATTCAGCAGGCGGTCAAGAAGGTAAATCCACGCGCGTATCACCCTCGGATGTCGATTGAATACGGAGGACCGTTTAAGAACAAGATTGACGAATACGATACCATTTTAAGCGATGTCCGATCGACACTAATATTTGGTGTCGTGGGTATTGTCGCGCTTTTGACGTTTTATTTCCGCCAGCCATTGGCGGCTTTTTTTGTGGCTATTCCGCTGGCGATGGGCTTGATCTGGGCGTTTGCCATTACGTACTGGGTTATCGGCAATTTGAATACTATGACGGCTTTTCTCTTTGTGATTTTGTTTGGGTTGGGGATCGATTTTGGTATTCACATGTTTGCGCGATATCTCGAAGTTCGCATGGATAAGACGGATGTGCGAATGTCTATAGAGACGATGCTGAGTCAGACTGGACAGGCTATTTTGACGGCGGCGATAACCACGTCCATTGCGTTTTTTTCTCTGACGCTGACAGATTTCAGGGGTTTTACCGAGTTTGGTTTTATTGTGGGCACGGGTATTTTGATGTCGCTGGTCTCTATGACGACAGTATTGCCCGCTGTGCTGGTGCTGGCGGATCAAAGGTTTATGTGGATTCGCATGCGGCATGTGTGGGGACACAATTGGGGCGGTAGCCGGGGGCATTTCCCATATCCAAAGCTGGTGATTGCCAGCGCGCTGATCCTCACGGTGTATTTGGGCATTCATTTGCGCGATATAGACTTTGAATACGATTTTACCAATTTGCGTTCTAATTTGCCCGCATCGGTCAAGGTGAAACAAAAGATGGCGACGATTCCGAAATACGGCAGCGAATCGCAGTCCTATGGCATTGTGTTGGCGGATAGCAAAGCGGAACTCGATGAGATTGTAGATGCATTGGAAAAGAAGATAGCCGAAGACGATCCGACGCCGACGATTGACAAAGTTAAAACACTCTGGACAGAGTTGCGCGGTCAAGATGAAAAGCTGGATATTATTGGAGAAATTCGCGCGCTGGCCAATGGCGAGGGCGCGAAGTTGATCAAGGGCACACAAAAGGCACAGCTCGATTCTCTGCGCGATTTGTTGGATGTCAAAAAACTTTTGGTTGAAGATTTGCCCGAAAATTTATTGAGAAAATTTGAGACGATTGATGGCAGTCAGGCGTATTTTGCACAAATTTTGCCGAGTGTTCAGTTGCGCGATGGAAAAAATGCCATTGCATTTGCCGAAGATTCGCACGAGATTCACACCGCATCGGGCAAGGTGTTTTATTCGTCGAGTTCCAATATCATTTTTGCCGATATGTTGCGCTTGATGTTGCGCGATAGTCCGCGTGCAATCTCGCTGACAGTGGTGGTCGTATTGCTCATTGTGCTGGCTGATTTTCGCAGTTTGCGCTCTGCTTTGCTGGTGATCTTTCCCCTTGCCTGTGGCACTGTGTGGATGTGTGGGTCGCTGTATTTGCAGGATTTGAAGCTCAATTTCTACAATATGGTCGCGCTGCCCACTATTATTGGTATGGGGATTGACAATGGGGTACATCTCTATCACCGATATCGAGAGGAGGGCCCCGGGTCGATGCCGGTGGTGATCAGGAGTACTGGTGGGGCGATGTTCATTTCTATGCTGACGACGATGGTGGGCTTTTTTGGATTGACGATGGCGACGCATCCCGGGCTCAATTCAATTGGACGCCTGGCGTTGATTGGTTTGTTGACTTGTTTTGTGGCTGCCGTGCTGGTGCTGCCCGCTATTTTGGAAGTGCTTGAGGGAGATCGAGGGCGGAAAAAAGGTGAAGTGAAGGCATTAGACGAATCGGAATTATAGTTATGAATTTCTACATTGGTCTGGGCGTGAGTATTGTATCTGGATTTTATACGTCTTTGTGGGGGGCGTTCAAGGATTCGCCTTACGAGGATTTTAAGCCCAGGACGTTTCCACGGAGTATTTATTTTCATGTTGTGATTTTTGCAGTGTTGTATTTTGTCCCGATTTTTAGAGCGAGTTTTTCTGTGCTGGGGTGGGTTCAGGTTTTTTTTCTGATTATGGGGTTGGAACGGTTTTTGGCCGAGCTTTACAAGGGGTTTTTTCGCACGGAAGATCAGGATAAGTATTTTGTGCCCTCTCGCATTACGTTTTTTGGTCGGTATGTCGCGAGCGATTTGCTGCGTTATGCGGTTGGGGCTGTGCTGGTGCTGGGCGTTTTTTCCGTGTTGTTGATCCCTGCGCCCGTGACGAGTTTCTGGGTATTTCTTTTGACGGCTTATGTCACGGGCCTGCTGGTGTCGCTTGGCGGGGCGTATAAAGACGCGCCGTTTGAGGGGTTTAAAATTTTGAAATTTCAGCGGTCGGGCCTGGTGCTGGCAGTGTGTTCGCCGCTGTTCTATTTTTTAAATGATCCCCTGCATCCCATATCGTTGGGATTTCTGGTGTATATGAATGGCGGTTTGGAGCGTTTTGTTGTGGAGTATTACAAGACGTATATTCAGCGCACGATGTCGGGCAAATTTCGTCCGGATTTGCCGCGGATTCAGCGGTGTATTGATTCCAGAGAAAAATTTCACTACGGGGCACTTGTCATTATTGTTGGGTTAATTGTTTTGTACGTATTTGAGATTTTATGAATTTTAACGACTACGACGCCGTTATTATCGGTACGGGATTTGGAGGTAGTGCCTGCGCTTATGTGTTGGCTGCGGCGGGTATGAAGGTTTTGCTGTTGGAGCGGGGCGATTGGGCAAGGCGCGATGCAGAAGATTGGGATCCCCGTTCTGTGCTGGTTGAGAAACGCTATCAAGGTCCATCGCCGCTTCGCGTCAGGCAATATGAGGACCGCGATTTTTCAGATGTGGTCGAGAATGAAGTGATTGGTGGGATGTCCGTGTTTTACGGTGGGGCATCGCTGAGGCTGCGCGAAGAAGATCTGGTCGCGTGGCCGATTTTGTATGGGGACCTTGCTCCGCATTACGATTGTGTCGAGCGCTTGTTGGAAGTGCATGGAGAGGCGGGTACCGACCCGTGCGAACCGCCGCGCACGGGGGACTATTTGTATCCGACTATTGAACTTTCCCATCCTGCACAACGCATTTGGGATGCTGGATGTGCATTGGGGTATCGACCTTTTCGGATACCATTGGCGATCAATTTTTCGGATCGGGCGCGAACCGTGTGTATCCGATGTTTGACCTGCGATGGTTTTCCGTGTCAGATTGAGGCTAAAAATGATCTGACGATGACGTTGCTCAAGTTGGCGCAGGATGAAGGGGCTGAGATTTTGACGGGTGTACAGGTCGCGCGTGTTGTTTGCAAAGGGGGGCGCGTGTGCGCTGTGGCGTGTGTGGATCGGCGAACGAAAAAGGCGTTTGAAGTATCCGCGCCTATTGCTGTTGTCGCTGCCGGGGCGCTGCAAAGTCCGGCTATTTTGTTGCAGTCAGAGTTGCATTCGTTTCCGCAGGGCGATTTGATTGGGCGTTTTTTGATGCGTCATTGCAATGCTGTTGTGGCGGGGGTGTTTCCGTTTCGCACGAATCCGGAACAGGTGTTTCACAAGCAGGTGTGTTTTTCGGATTTTTACGAGGATTGTCGAGAGCAGGACGGCCGCGCTGTCGGGGTGATTCAGGATATTTACACGCCGTCGCCCATAGCTCTGAAACACCACGCGCCTTTTGGGCTTAAAAATTTGACGGCAATAGCTGCTGGCTTTTTGCAGAATTTGTTGTGTGTTGCAGAGGATGAGCCGCAATTTGAGAATCGCGTTGCGCTGGCAGATGAGAAGGATGTTTATGGGATTAGCCGCGCACAGGTCATACATCAGTACACTGCACGAGATTGTGAGCGCCGCGATTATCTCGTGGAAAAGGCCAAAGGGATTTTGCGCGCGTCGGGCGCGCTTTTTTTTCATACGTATCGCATTGATACCTTTTCCCACGGCGTGGGGTCAGTGCGTATGGGCGATGATGAAGAGGCGAGTGTGCTGGATGAAAATTGCCAATTTCGGGGGATTGACAATTTGTTTGTGACGGATGGGAGCGTGTTTCCCACGTCTGGCGGCGTCAATCCGAGTTTGACGATTGCGGCAAATGCGCTGCGGGTGGGGAATTATATTGTGGAGGTGTTTGGCACATGAAGTTCACCAACAGCTTGATTGCCTCGTATGAAAGATATGCGCTGGAGAGAGAGCATAGTTCCACCGATGAGTTTAAGGTGCGAGAGCGAAGCGCGTTTTTGAGGTGCTTGAGAGATGAACAACGAAGTTCTATTCTCGAATTGGGATGTGGTCCTGGGCACGATGCAAAATTTTTTCAAGCGCAGGGGTTCCAGGTTTTTGCGATCGACAATGCGCCTGCGATGGTAAAGCTGGCGAGAGAAAAGGGTATTTCTGCTTGCGTTCTGGATTGCTATAATCTCGATCAGTTGATCGAGACTTTTGATGCGGTTTATTCCCTGAATTGTCTGCTGCATATTCCGCAGGCAGATATAGGTGAGATTTTCGATTTGATTGCGGCTCGGCTCGTGGAGGATGGGTTGATGTATGTTGGCGTGTGGGGAGGAGAAGATTTTGAGGGTATTTTGGAGCGGGACACTTATGAGCCGAAGCGGTTTTTTTCTTTGAGAAGGGCTGAGACGCTTCTGAAAGTTTTGCAGAGGTCATTCAGGTTGGAGTACTATCGCAGATTGGAACCCCCCCGAGAGGGCATTTGTTTTCATTCTGTTATTGCTCGAAGACGCTTTTAACACAAATAATTGAGGGGAATGATGAGTGATACATCGACAATTCACGATGCATGCAGACAGGGGGATATCGACGCTGTGCGCGAAATGATCGCAGCTGATCCCGCTGTTGTTGACGCGGACGATGAATACGAATGGCGGCCAATTTTTCACGCGGGACTCTGGCGACATGAGGATGTCGTGCGACTGCTTATTGAGGCGGGTGCGGATCTGGCGGCTCATGATGGCTATGTGTTGCACTACGCTGGCGAGGTTCCGAATAATAAAAATATTGTTTCGCTGCTTATTCAATACGGTGCGCTGGATTCCCATGTTCGTCCGACTAATGATTTGTCGCGGCAGTTCCTGGCGGCGGTTTTTCTCGCGGATGTAGCGCGGGTGCAGGCGTTGCTCAACAGGCATCCGCACCTGGCGACGGCGATAGATGGTCGCGGCGATCATCCCATTCATCACGCGGCGCGCAATGGGGATACGGAGATTGTGCGTCTGTTGATCTCGTATGGTGCTGATGTCAATGTCGCAAATGATCGCGGGCATACGGTGTTGTACTGTGCTGGCGGGCATGGGCATCTCGATACGGTAAAGTTACTTTTGGAGAACGGCGCCGATCCCGATGCAGAGTTTACAGAGGATAATAAGACGTTGCTGGAATGGCTTGCACAATTTCCCGAAGATGCGCGCTTTACACGCATTGCCGAAGTGTTGCGGGAATACAAGGCGTAGCTCATTTCACAATGGATTTTTTCGGCAAAGGATTTGCAATGAAAGTGTATATTATGAAGGACGCGAATTTGAACATGGAGACACGCGATGTCTGAAGGTATTTCCTTATCCGATCTGTCGCCTTATGCGAGGCATCTCGCAACTGAGTCGCTCGAATGGTCAGAGGGGTTCTGGGATCCCGATGGTGCGCTGTTGTGGTCTCATCGCCAGAATGATGCGGTGCTGATGGTTCGGAATTCGGTCTGGTTCGCGGTGGGGCTTCTGCTTCGCAATCAAGGTGACGATATCGATCGGGCGTGTCGTACGATTGATGCCATTATCGACAATCAGTTCGACGAGCCGGGGACGCCGTACCACGGTACTTTTTATCGCTATGTGGGCGAGCCACATCCCTCAGAGGGTGATGCTGTGATGTGGCGTACTTACGATCCGAACTGGCGACAGTTTATCGGGCTTGGGTTTGCGACCGCGCTCGAGGAATACGGGGATCGGTTGCCCCAGCGACTGATTGATCGCATGATCCGGTCTTTGGAGATGGCTGTCGTGGGCGAGCCGCCGGATCGCTGTCCGCCAACGTATTCGAATATCGCTTTGATGAAGGCCGCGTTATCCGTGTGGGTTGGGAAGCGGATTGGAAACGATGAGATGGTTTTATACGGTGAGGAATTTGGCGGTGAAGTCTATCGCCTGTTCGCACAGAATAATGCTTTTGCGGAGTACAATTCACCGACGTACTACGGTGTCAATCTTTACGCGCTCGGCTTCTGGCGACGCTATTTGGAGAATAGTGCGCTCCACGAATTGGGCGCGTATATGGAGGCAGAACTCTGGCGGGATATTGCGCGTTATTACCACGCGGAATTGGGCAATCTCTGCGGGCCTTTTTCGCGCAGCTATGGGATGGATATGAAGCATTATACCGCGCTTGCGAGTCTGCATATCTGGCTCGCGTTTGGTCGTGAGGTGACGCCGTTTCCGGGGGGAGAGGAGATCAATGCCGAGTTCAATTATGGACCTTGTCTTGCGATTCTGGGAGTTGATGCGCCGCCAGAGATCGCTACCGCTTTCTCGGCGTTTGCAGGTCCGCGAGGTATTGAGAGACGGATCACGGATGAGCGCGTTGCAACCGCGTGGCTGGATGAGCATTACATGATTGGCGCGGAGGATTCGGGTGGTTATTCTGGTCGGAGCTTCCAATACCATCCGGCGACGATCCACTGGCGCATGTCAGATGGAGAGACCGGTTGGCTCGCGTTGCGACATATTGGACAGATTGCGGCGAAGGCGGAAGCGGGCTGTCTGTCGATTGAGGCTGAGATCAGAGGTGAACAGCAGACAGAGGTCGGGCATCCACGGGAGTTTGTGTTTGAGGTTTTTTCGCCCAATATGGCTGTGTTCGAAGAGGATGTGTGGCGTCTGGATGGTCTCGAGATTGGGATTGAGACGGATATCGCACAGCGAGCCGTTGAGATCACAGATACCACGGCGACCGTCACATTTACTGCTGCATCCGATCAGTCGCATGTCAGGTTTGATTTCTCGATTGCGTGACATCGTTATCATCGCAACGGTTCGTTGAATGTCTGCCAATGGGCATTTAACACGTCTTACGGGGGGATTTATGAGTCTGGAAGTTTTAATGGTCATCAGCTTTTTGCTCGGTGCGTATTCCATTGTCGGTAACGACGCAATTCAGACGCTGGGGACGTTTCTCAGTTCTAATTCGCACCGTCCCTGGTGGGTGCTGTGGCTCTTTGGCGGCGGCATTCTGACTGTGGTCCTCGTGTATGGGTGGGTAGTCTATGATGGCGATGTTTCTTATGGCAGGCTTACGGCGATTGAAGTGCCAGACCATTTTAACTGGATTTACTGTATCCCGCCTTTTGTACTGCTTTTGCTGACCCGCGGGGGTATTCCGGTCAGTACTACTTTCCTGACGCTGACGGTGTTTGCACCAAAGGCGTTGCCGAGCATGCTGGTCAAGTCATTGGCGGGGTATGCGACCGCCTTCGTGGCCGCTATCGTCGTTTACAGGCTGGTTACACGGGGGTTAGAGTCCCGTTTCAGGCAGACGGATGGGCCGAAAAGCCCGTGGTGGGTGGTGGCCCAGTGGTGTTCAACGGGTTTTCTGTGGAGCCAGTGGCTGATTCAGGATCTGGCCAATATCTATGTTTTCCTGCCGCGCGATCCGGTCACTCGTACGCCAGATATAGCCGTAGAGTGGTTCATTTTATCCATCGTCGCGATGCTGGCTATGCAAGCTATTATCTTTTATACACACGGTGGTGCGATCCAGAAGGTGGTGTTGTCGAAGACGAATACTACGGATATCCGTTCGGCAACTTTTGTAGATCTGATCTATGGTATCGTGCTGTTCCTGTTCAAGGAAGTTAGTAAGCTCCCGATGAGTACGACCTGGGTTTTTGTCGGGTTGCTGGCTGGACGCGAGATCGCCGTTGCATGGAATGAAAAGCACCGCAGCCGCCAGGAGGTGTCGCGGCTGGTGCTTTCGGACTTTGCAAAGATTACTTTCGGTCTGATCGTGAGTGTTGCTATCGCCTATTTATTGCCCGAGTTTTTGTAGGAGGGTTGTGTTATGTCCAATCTGTTGATCCTGGCGCCAGAGCAGAAGCGCGCATTTGATGACGATGGTTTCCTTTTTCTGAAGGGTTTTTACGATCCCCGAGAAATGGAGGAGATGCGCGACCGTTTCCACGAGTTGGTTACCCGCACAGAAGGTCGTCCCCAAAATATGCGCTACAGTTTTATGGAGGTGCCCGAGGGATATCAGCCCGATTCTTTTAATCCGAAAAATGTCGTCGGGATGATGGATCAGACGCTGGCTGATGACTACTGGTTTGATCAGTTCACCGAGCCTCGCATTGTTTCGGTTATGGTTGATCTTTTGGGACCTGATCTGGATTTTCACAATGGGAAGATCCGCAATAAACCGCCCGGTTTTTTTTGCGAGCAGAGCTGGCATCAGGATTGGCCGTATGAGCGTCACACGATTCCAGATCTGGCTGCGGCTATCACGTATCTCGATCCCACTGATTTTGAGGCCGGAGCTACTGAAGTGGTGCCCGGTTCTCATCGCGAGGGCGAGTTTCCGACCTATAAGGGCCATACGATTGCAGATGATTTGATTGCTCCTAAACGCCCGATTGTTCTGAGCGCGCAACCCGGCGATGTGGCGATTATTCATGTGCTGGTCGTACACAGAGCCGGGCACAACTACACGCAGCGGGGCCGCCACGCTATTATTAACGAATACAAAAGTGCCGCGGCTATAGATCAGTGGAATAACCGCTGCGCTTTTGCCGGGCTGCCTCTGGCGCGCAACCGCCGCCTGCTTATGCCGCGCGTACACGCCGGGTGAGTAAGGCGCTCGGACAGTTCTCAAGAGAAGGTGGGAGATAGATATGTCGCCAATTAAACCCGAGCATACGTACGATTTGGTCGAGGTATCGGGAGTGGAGATTGAGGAGGATGGGTCGGCTGTGGTTTTCGTGCGACAAGAGATCAACAAGGAGACAATGAAGCGGGAGTCGCGGATCGCGATTCAGTCGCTTGCGGATGGGGATGCTGTCGATGTGGCGAAGGAACCTGGGGACAGTGCGCCCAGGCTCTCGGCAGATGGGGAGTCTCTGGCTTTTTTGCGTTCAGGTGAGGATAATAAGAAGCAGGTTTGGGTGATGCCGGTTGATGGTGGGGATGCGAGGCAGGTGACGAGGCTTCCCGATGGCGCAAAGGATATGGCGTGGTCGCCCGATGGGAGCCGCATTGCATTTGTGACGGATTGCGTCGAGGGGCGCGATTTTATGCGGGGTTCAGAGGTCCATGTGATGGAAAAATCGGGTGGACGGTCGCGGTGCTGGTCGCAGGGGTTGAGTCGCGCAGAGTTACGCATCAGATTCTGGCGGGTGCGGGCTATATTGTGCTGGCTGTGAATCCGAGAGGGTCATCGTCTTATGGACCGGAGTTTCTGAAGATGGTGCTGGGGGATTGGGGTGGGGAAGATTTTCTGGATTTGATGGCCGGGGTTGACCTGCTGTGCGAGCGGCCCTATGTGGATGCGGACCGGTTGGGGGTTCACGGCTATAGCTATGGCGGTTTTATGAGTAGCTGGATCGTCGGTCACGATCATCGGTTCAAGGCGGCGGTGATCGGTGCTCCGTGTATCAATTTGCACAGTATGTACGGTACGTCGGATATCGGGGTGTCATTTGGAGAGAATCAGTGGCGGGGTTCGGTTCTGGAGAATGTGGAGGCTCTTGTGGAGCGGTCGCCGTTGACGTATGCATCTGAGGTGCAGACGCCAGTGTTGTTGATGCACGGGGAGGAGGACTACCGCTGTCCAATTGAGCAGGCCGAGCAGTTTTTTGTCGCACTGAAGCGACAGGGCAAGACGGTGGAGTTCGTGCGCTTTCCAAAGTCGTCTCACGGGTTCAGGAGGAGTGGGCACCCTGCACTGCACGTAGAATATCTCGATAGGATGTTGTCGTGGTTGGAGAGGTATTGTAGTTGAATGGGAGGCTGCTGTGTTGACTCATAGAGAAGAGAAAAGAGACATTCCAGTTGTGGAAGATGTGGATGTGGTCGTTTGCGGGGGTGGTCCGGCTGGTATTGCCGCTGCGATTGCGTGTGCGCGGCAGGGTGTTAGGACGCGGCTGATCGAGTTGCACGGTAGCCTGGGGGGCGTGTGGACGACAGGTGCGTTGAGTTGGATTATCGATTCGGCGGATAAGCCCGGCATTATGGCGGAGATTACGTCTCGGCTCGATGCGCGGGATGCGCGCAGGCTTCGCGTCCAGAGTGGAAAGAATTACGCGTATGATGTCGAAGAGATGAAGTTGCTTCTCGACGAGATGTGTGTCGAGGCGGATGTTGAGATTCGGCTGTTGACGCGCGTGGTGGGGGCAGCGCGTGATAGCGAGAACAGGCTTTCGGTCGTGATTACGGAGTCCAAAAGTGGACGAGAAGCATGGCATGCGAAGGCTTTTATCGATGCGACTGGTGACGGTGATCTGGGAGCGCTTTGCGGATGTGGGTTTGATGTCGGTCATCCGGAGACCGGGGATGTCCAGCCGATGAGTCTTATGGCGCTGATTACGGGGTTGCAGTTCGATCAGATCGAACCCTACGTGGGCGGGTCTATGGCAGAGCCGAAGCAGCGGCTGTTCGCGCTGATGGAGGAGATCGGTGTTTCGCCTTCGTATGGTCATCCGACATTATTTCGTATCAGGGATAATCTGTTCGCATTGATGGCAAATCACCAATACGGCGTGCAATGCGATGATGCCAATGCGATTACAGAGGCGATGATCCGCGCACGTCGAGAGGTTCATACACAGGTGGCTGCACTGCGGGCGTACGGCGGTGTGTGGTCGGATATGCGCGTGGTGTCAACGGGCGCGCAGATTGGGATCCGAGAGGGGCGACGGATTCACGGACGGTATGAGGTGACGGGGGAGGATCTTCTGAGGGGTGCGCGGTTTGAGGATCCGGTCTGTCGGGTTACGATGGGGATTGACGTGCATTCGACTGACCCGAAAAAAACGAAGATCGTGGAGGCCAAACCACACAGGTCACAGCCCTATGATATTCCTCTCAGGGCGCTGATCGCGCGGGATGTCGATGGTTTGCTGATGGCGGGGCGTTGCATCAGTGGTGATTTTATAGCGCATTCGAGTTATCGGGTGACTGGAAATGCCGTGGCAATGGGACAGGCCGCTGGGGTTTGTGCGGCCAGAGCCGTTCTGTCGGATAGGTTGCCTCATGAGGTTCCGTGGTGTGAGGTGAAGGCGGCTCTTGACGCTATCAATAATGCTGTTTGTGTCAACACAGGAAAAAGATATGGCCGCAAACTATCAACCACTCGCTGATGTGCGAAAAAGTCTTCGGGTCGAATTGAGATAAAAGATGAGAAATAAAAAGAAATCTCAAAGTGTTCAATTCTCAACCCGTGCTGAGGCGTACGATCGCCTGCAGCCAGTTCGGATTGAGATGTTTGATTTTTATCACGGTCTGGCTATGGATTTTATTCCGTTTGATGAGCAGACCGAGTTTCGGATGCTCGATTTGGGATGTGGAACGGGTATATTTCTCAATTATGTGCTGATGAAATATCCAAAAGCAACGTGTGTCGCTATCGATTTTTCGGATGAGATGATGAAATTTGCGGCTCAGAAAATGAGTGCTTATTCAGATCGCGTAGAATTTCTTCAGAAGGATCTCAATGAGGGGCTGCCAGAAGGTTTGGGATCTTTTCAGTTTGTCGCATCGTTTTCGACTATCCATCATCTTACAGATGAGAATAAGGCCCGCCTGTTCAGGCAGATTTACGATGCGCTTGAGACGGGTGGCTGGTTCTTTTTGATCGATGCCATGTCCACGCGCTTTGACGACGATGTTTATAAATTGGGACGAAGGCGGCTTACCCTGCGCCGAGAGGAGAGGTTCGAAGAGGCAGGAATTGATATTGAAGAGGCAGATCGGGTGCGTGAGATTATTGAGCAGGTAGATGAAGATAGTCCGGAGAGAGATCGGATTTCTCGTTTTTCTTCCCAGGCTGAATGGCTAAAAGAGGCGGGATTTCGTTCCGTAGATTATATCTGGCATTTGTGGATGGAACACTTTATCATTTGTCGAAAATAAAAACGAGAAAGCGGCTGGTATTACGCACCAGGAGGAGATGTAAAATACACCCATTCCAATCCATTCCTTACTCAACCCTCCCAACCTTTCTCTTATCTTTTGGTCAGGTTCGGCAATCCGCAGACCGTTATCGCCAGTCATCCTGGTCCTTCCCAAAAAACTTATCGCGTGCATCACAGAAACCATCTTGTGGATAGAATTGTCACAAGATCAGTGAAATTTATGTTGAAAAACGCTATCTATCGGAGCATCTATGACTATCAAACGCTATCCGGGAAAAGCATTTGGTCGCAGCAAGTCCGTTGAACACAATGGCATCGTCTATACGGTTGTCACAGCGCCGGATGTATCCGCAGACCTCAAGGGTCAGACTCAACAGGCACTCGAACAGTTGGACGCGAATCTCGCTGAGGCTGGAACCGATAAGTCTTGTCTTCTTTCCGTCACGATCTATATCACAGATATGTCAAAGAAACCTGTTCTCAATGCGGTTTGGGACGCTTGGATCGGTCCCGACAATTGGCCCCAGCGCGCCTGTGTGGAGGTTAAATTGGAGGGAGATACACTTGTAGAGATGGTCGTGATTGCCGCAAAATAGGTGGCGTATTGGGGAAAATAATGAGTGAAAGCAAGGTTGTTGAAAAAACAAAAATGCCCGCTACGGTTGAATCGTTGCAGACGGATCTTCGCGCGCTTGGCGTTAGACCGGGGATGGTCGTGTTGGTGCATTCATCTTTGAGCGCGATGGGATGGGTGTGTGGAGGCGCCGTGGCGGTTGTTATCGCACTTCAGAAAGTTCTGGGATCTACTGGAACGCTTGTGATGCCTGCGCACTCAACCGGTCTGAGCGAGCCGAGCAGGTGGAAAAGTCCGCCCGTTCCTGAGTCGTGGTGGCCGGTGATACGCGAGACTATGCCGGCTTACGATCCGGTGCTTACGCCAACTCGTGCTATGGGCATTATTGCTGAGACGTTCCGTAGGCAGAGAGGGGTTCTCCGCAGTTCACATCCGCAGGTCTCGTTTTGTGCAGGTGGGCCTCAAGCATCGTATGTCGTGAATAATCATTCACTGTCTTGTGGCCTGGGTGAGCATTCGCCGCTTGCGAGAATTTACGATTTGCACGGTTTTGTCCTGCTTCTCGGTGTGGGGCATAAAAATAATACGTCTATGCACCTTGCGGAATATCGGGCGAATTTTTCTACTAAGCGCATTGTTCAGGATAGCGCACCGATTTCTGCGTCGGGTTTAAGGACATGGACTACCTTTGAAGAAGTTGAACCAGATAGTTCGGATTTTGATCGCATAGGTGAGGATTTTTTGCGGTCAGACGCGGGGAACGTTGTGTATCAGGGGAAGGTTGGTCTCGCGAGTTGTCAGCTCATGCCACAACGAGATGTCGTGGATTTCACAGTCGGCTGGTTGGAAGAGAATAGATAAAAATAACCTACAGGAGAAGATATGTGGCCGTCATTGCGGCAGGTTTTTAGCCGCAATCCAGGGTTTTGTTCGTCATTGTGCCCTGATTTCAACCCTTAATTGGCATATATAGCAGGATGATTACAGATAGCCTTACAAAATATCCCGATGTGAACGAGATTATAGACTTTTTTGTTAGAGGCGTTTTTCCCGCTCTTGAGGAAAATATACTCGGGATATATCTGACTGGCTCGTTGTCCTATGATGCGTTTAACTACCATAGCAGTGATATTGACATTACGGTGATTGTGCATCGACCTGTTTCTCAAAGTGAACTCGATTCAATAGGGCGTTTACACAGAGAGATGGAAGGGAGATTTGAGAAATGGGCGCGGCGGTTAGAGTGTTCTTATACGCCTGTCGATATGCTCCCATGTGTTATGCCTCCAACGGAGCCTCGACCATGGTACTGGGGTGGGGACCGTACCCTTTATGAGGAGGCGCCTTATGGGAATGAATGGATAATCAACAATTATTTCCTTCATCGTCATTCCATCGCTCTATTTGGTCCGAGCTTTAAGAAGCTGTTGCCCCCGGTTGATATTGAGGATGTGCGAAAAGCATGCGTTCGCGATTTGTTTCAGGAATGGGGGCCGAAAAAATCCAATCCAGCGTATTTTAAGGATAGCCATCATGAAGCGTATTTCATTTTGAATCTGTGTCGAATACTGCATACTGTGATTTGCTCCGTTGTTGGCTCGAAGAAAATGGCTGCGTCATGGGTGCAGGAGAACTATGGAGAGCGATGGCGTGATTTGGTGGGGAATGCTCTGGAATGGCAATACGGTATTGAATTAGATGCGAGACAAGAGGCTATAGATTTTCTCGATTTTGTGATTTCGGAGGTTTCAAAAACAGCAGTATATACGCAGGTGGTCAATGACGCATAGTATCTTGGAGAGGGTGAAAATGGAAGTTGTTAGGGCTTTGGATTCTGATATACCCGCTATACTGGAAATCTGGAAAGAACTCATGGATTTTCACGTCTCGTTTGATTCGAGATATATCCTGTCTGAGGGTGCAGAAGAAAGCATGGGTAAGAATCTGGAAAGTTAGAGAAAAGGAGCATTATAATGATTTTATCGGGAAAAATGATCCACGAGCAAATGGGAAAAGACATTATTATTGAGCCGTTTGATCCTGCCAGGCTCAATCCGAATAGTTATAATCTTTCACTTGCCAATGAACTCATGATATACGAAGATGGCGTTCTCGATATGAAAAAGGACAATCGCACGCGATCTATTCAGATTCCGGATGATGGGTACGAGTTGCAACCCCAAACGCTCTATCTTGGCAGAACAGCGGAATTTACTGAGACGAATAATTATGTTCCCATGCTTGAGGGGCGGTCATCTGTGGGTAGATTGGGGCTGTTTGTTCACATAACCGCAGGTTTTGGTGATGTGGGCTTCGCTGGATACTGGACTTTGGAGATGTTCTGTATTCGGCCCATCCGGATCTATCCAAATGTGGAAATCTGCCAAATTTACTATCATACCTTGGCTGGCGATTTCGAGACCTACAAAAGTGGAAAGTATCAAAATAACACGGGTATTCAACCCAGTCGTTTATATCTCGATTTTAAAGGAATAGATAGCATTGAACAGTAGCGAAGATATACAGACGTTTTTGAAGGATAAGAGACCTTTTTACGAGACAGAAGCTCTATGGGCAAATGGGACAATGCCTCTGCGAGTGCGTTATTTTTGTTCCGATGAACAGCCGCCAGAGCAGTTTGTAACTTCTGTGCGATGTCTCGTCCTTCAGAGTGATTCCGTTCTCGTACTCAGGAATCGCAAAGGCAATCACATTTTGCCGGGTGGTCGGCGAGAAGAGGGAGAGACTTTCGTGCAAACACTTCGCCGCGAAGTTGCAGAGGAGACGGGCTGGACGGTTGAATCTATTTCATGTCTGGGGTTCATCCATCTGAAACATCTCAAGCCGAAGCCGCCTGGATTCCAGTTTCCATATCCCCACTTTTTTCAAATTGTTTACACTGCGTGCGCTTCCAAATATGTGCCAGATTTAATGTGTGACGATGACTATGAGGAAGAAGCGACATTTGTCCCAATAGGTGAACTGGATGGGTTGGGTATCTCCGAAGCCGAATTGGGATATGTTCGATATATTAGAAAAGGGATTTGACCGTGTTCACTATCGGAGTTTTTGGAATCATTACCGATGACAGAGACCGCGTTTTGCTGTGCCACCGACGCGACTTCGATTTGTGGAATTTACCCGGTGGAGGCGTTGAGGCAGGCGAGAGTCCGTGGGCTGCTCTGGTGCGGGAGATAGAAGAAGAAACGGGTTTGAACGCAGTGCCCGTGCATCTCAGCGGGGTGTATAGTAAACCGGATAAGAATGAGATCGTATTGTCATTCTTCTGCCAGGTTACAGGAGGCACAATCCAGCTCACCGATGAGGCGGACCAGATCGAATATTTTCATTTAGATCGTATTCCGAGCAATACCTCCCCAAAGCAGGTCGAGCGCATCAAGGATTACTTTGCGGACAGGACAGGGACCTATTACAAGGTACAAACAGGTCCTTCTTCTATTGATTTGATCAACGAAGGAAAATACGGGGTAGATACTCTGATATGATCTCGTGACTCAAAGCTATGATTTCTGACTTATCACTCATAAAAATTCAGGTTGGTACGCTCTATTACCGGAGACAGTGAAATGGAAAATTACCGTCGTGCCAAGAAGCAGATTGAGGTATCCGTAGGTGAGTCCGTCCGTATTATCCGCGAACTTCAGGAGTTTAGTCAAAATGAGCTTGCCAGACGTACAGGGATTCCTCAATCGACTATTTCGGCCATTGAAAATAACCGCATCCAGCTTGGTGTTGAGCGCGCCAAGGTGCTCGCGCGCGCGTTGCAGTGCCATCCGGCTGTTCTCGTTTTTCCCGGTTGGGAAATTAGACAGACCACAGCCGCTTGAGCGGCAGTCTATTCCATTATGCGAATCAGTCAAAAGAAAGTATCTATAGAAGTATCCGTCCCGATCATTGTGCCCCGAAAGATAAATGTTATTTTCCTTTGTTTTTGGTAACATATTCGTTAACTTTTAAAAGAGAAAACGAGATTATTTTAGGAGGAAAAATCGATGAGCGATTTAAAAAAGTATGTTGAGAATCGCAAAGCAAGAGATCCCGAATTTGCCGAGAATTACGAAGCCGGTTATTTAGAATTTAAGATCGGTGTTCTCCTCCGACAAGCTCGAGAAGAGGCTGGTCTAACCCAGGAAGAGGTGGCACAGAAACTGAATACCAAGAAATCTGCGATTTCAAGAATGGAAAATCATGCAAAAGACATCAGGCTGTCAACTTTGGGGAAGTATGCAAAAGCAGTCGGAAAGAAATTACATTTTTCGGTGGGATAATTGAAAGTGAAATCATGTTCACAAACTGTCCAATGAGATGGTCCAGGATTTGTGCGCTGTGTTGCATATTGTGTAACACAGCGGTTTTAGTTGTGGCGCAGGCTTTGGGATGAGGTCATATCAACTGCGGTAGCGATATTCAGAGATGCTATTGAACCCTCTGAGTAAATGACGACGTCTTTAAACCGTAATAAGGAGGCAGATTATGATTAAGCGATTTCTATTTGGCGGAGCGGTTATTGAGTCGATCCCGGCAAATGTCGGGTTGGCGATTCTCAGGGTGTTTGCAGGGTTGAGTATGGCATTGGGACATGGATTGGGGAAGATCCCACCTTCCGAGCGATTTGTGACGATTACGGGAGATCTGGGGTTTCCTGTTCCCGAGTTTTTTGCCTGGATGGCAGCCTTTTCGGAGTTTGGCGGCGGGCTACTGCTGGCACTGGGTTTACTCACGCGGCCAGGGGCGTTTTTTATATGGTTTACCATGTTGATTGCCGCGTTCTTTCAACATGCAGCGGATCCATTCAGCACGAAGGAGATGGCATTTCTGTACCTGGTTATTACAGGGATGTTTGTGGTTATCGGTTCGGGAAAATACGGGGTAGATCCTCTGATACGAGCGCGTGATTCACATTTATAGCACTTCCCGGAATAATAAAACCTCTCAATGTGTCGTAGAAGAGCATCGCATGGTCACAAGACTCGCCAGTATGAAGGATATCCGCGCTTTGTTCCGCGATAAGCCGGATGTAACCCGCACACAGATTGATGCGCTTTTCGAGAAACATGGTTTCAGTTCGTCCCGGTTGATCAGACGCCAGGAAGCTAATTTTACAAACCAGATTTTTTGGGTGGAGACACGCGCCCATGGCCAGGTAATCTTGAAGACACAGTTTCGCCAATCCCTCGGCTTTAGTTTGAAAACCGAGTTCATCGCCACAAGGGCATTGCGCGGCGTTGCCGGTGTTCCGGTGTCTGAATCTCTGGTGTACGACAGCGATGGAGAACCACTTGTCTTTGAATGTCTTTTGATCCCATGTGAGCTAGGGGAGTCGGGCCTCAGTTACTATCTGGGCGCATCTCGATCACAGCGGTTGCAGTTGGGCGCACTATTGGGACAAACAGTGGCACATATTCACAGCCAACAGTGTCCAGATGGACTTCAATCACAAAAGACGAGAGATCTTGCGTCGTGGGAAGGGACGATCCGGGAAGCAATGTTTGGAGACGAGGTGTTGGCTTCGTCCATGGCGGCAACCCTGCCGGAACTCTGGGGCAAGCTATTGGCCGCCCTGGACCCGGCGCCCGAAGTCAGGGTGCAGGGTGACAATGTATTCCTGTGGGGCGAAGCAGGACTCCACAACGTGCTCGTGGAGAACAGTAACTCACTGCGCATTTCAAATGTCCATGATTTCCAATCGGCTGGCTGGGGTATCGCAGCTCATGACCTGCGACAAGCTGAAGGAGAATACGTGGTCAGGCCGAATTCAGAGCATTTCGAATCTGGGTATGTTGATGCTTTTCGATCTTCCTACAATGCCGTCATTGAAAAGCCCCTTATGGAGTTATCGCGTGTAGAGGAGAAGATACTGTCAATTGTCGCGCATCTTCGGGGGATAAGGTTTTTCTGGGACTGCGGTCGTCTTCTACATCCCAAGACGCCTGAATTTCTCGGTGCGGCAGTTTCCGATATCGAGAGCCTGCATGGCGTGGGTTGAGTAAATCGGCTTGCCTCCACTTCTGCAATATGGAAACCATTTTGCCGCTAAGATTGTCACAAGATTAGTAGAATTTCTGTGCCTGTCCATGTGATAAGTGGAGAGACGCATGCAGACGTATGAATCAATCATTCGGGATGCGCTAACTGAGCCTGTCGAATCCATAACTTATTTGGATGAAGGCTGGACGAATGTGGTTTTGGAAGTAAACGCGAAGTGGATATTTCGCTTTGTTCGGGATCTCTCGAATACTCAGCTTGCTGTTGAACAGGCTTTTCTACCCCTTTTCCAGAAAAACTCACCTCTACCGATCCCTAAAATACGACACTCGGGCACCAACTACATAGCTTACGAAAAGATAGAGGGTGTCAAGTTTTCTGAGTCAATATTTCAGAATCTCGTTCAGAGGAAGAGAAAGACCACGGCAGGAGCTCTGGGCAATTTTCTGTCTTGTCTTCACGCCGTCGCATTCGAACACCAGCATATCAAGTCTGCTCCATTTGGAGGCAACGATTTCTGGCGGGAATTGTGGCCCGCCGTGTCTCCGCGTCTGCGAGGCCATACTCGGAAGAAAGCCGAAGACTACTTCCAACGAGCAGTATCGAGAGTTGCGTCTGCCACCTATCAGAACGTCATTGCCCATTCGGATTTTGGTACCACCCATGTCCTGATTGATGCGGCACACTCGAAGATCGTTGGGGTGATTGATTTCGGCGATTTGAGTATCAGCGATCCCGCTGCTGATTTTGCAACGTTTTACCGTAAGTTTGGGAAGCGGTTTGCTGAGGATATGGTTGAACATTACCAATTGCCGTTGGGGGAGGATTTCTGGACGCGGGTGGATTATGAGTCAAAGCGAAAGCTCTTTTTCGTTGTTTTTTTTGCTCTGAATTACGGCTTTGAGAAGTATGTACCTGGTGTTGTCAGAGCTATTGAATCTCAATTTTTAGATTGATGCTTTCAATATATTGATGCTTTTCCAAAAGCTTAGCCTATGTTTGTTGTTGTGATCATTTCAGCCAATATTGAATGGGATGCTATCGGGAGAATTTTTTCCGATGCTGATCTACAAGCATCTCCTTATGGACAATGTTTTGAGACGCACCTTGACACTAAAGGTGGGCAACAGCCAGTCATATTTTTTTACGGAGGATGGGGTAAGATTTCTGCTGCTGCATCAGCGCAATGTGCAGATTTATGTAGAAAACACAGAGAAAATCATGAATGATCTGGTTTTGCACCTTCCTAACTGGATCGAGCAGGCGAGCAGAAGTTCACATAAAGGAAGTCATTTGTAATGGCAAAAAAGAGGCTTTGTATAATCGGTTTCGGCAGAATGGGAAAGCAGGCAGTAAATGCATTTGTAGATCAATTCCAGGTCGAGGTTATTTCAAGTCGCGATATAAGCTCTGAACTGGCCGATGGTAGAGCGCGAGAAGTTGCCATCTGGGGCAGGTAGGTTTCTCCTACAACTGATTGAACATCTGAAAACGAACTCGCCTTCCACATACAGAGAGACGCAATTGCTGAATCCATTTATGGCAGATGCCCGCAAAAAGGTAATAAAGGCGCTTGTTCAATTCGATGAGGCGCTCAATAGAGGAGAATTTAACTTCCAGGCGTATCCAGGTGATAAGTGGAGAGACTAAATTGCATGCAGACGTACGAATCAATTAAGTGCATTGTTTTTGATTTTGGTTTTACGTTGTCATCGGATCTCTATTTTAAGGTATCTCCGCCTGAATGTCCTGAGTGGCATGATATTATTCAAGAGCAGGTGTTCGCCAATCGGCATATTTGCAGGATGTGGATGACGAATGCCCTGAGTCTCAGAGATATTGCGGCTATTGTTTCTGATCACGCAAATATGGATATTTCTGCGGTTGTGAAAACTATGGAGTTAGGATGCAGGGGTCTTGAATTCAACGAGGCAGTTCTAAATTTCGCACTGGCACAGAGAAGTCAGGGGAGACGTACCGCGATTGTAACTGCCAATATGGATGTTTTTTCAGATGTCGTTGTTCCAGCGCATGGATTGGATGAGAAATTTGATGTGATTATCAATTCTTCAGATTACGGCGAGATCGATAAGCGCGTACTCTGGCCGATTGCGTTTAAGGCACTGGGAGATGATATCCACTATGAAAATAGTCTCCTGATTGAAGATGGCAGCAAGGAACCGGAATTTTTTAGAGGTTGTGGTGGTTTTGCCTATCAGTACACCAATGACGAGAATTTTCTTAGGTGGTTGAATAATGACTAAAGAGAAAGTATATCTGGATACAACTGTTCCAAGTGTGTATTATGATAACAGAACCCCTGAACGCCAGCGACTTACCGTTCAATTTTGGCACGACAGCTTGTCAGAGTTTCAAGGTGTTGTTTCGAGCATCGTCCTGCAGGAAATTCGGGATACCCCAAACTCAGAAAGGCGAGCCCAAATGGAAAATTTGGTAAAGGGGCTTGAAGAGCTAACATTTGATGAAGAAGCGAACGTTTTGGCCCAAGAGTACATGAGAAACGGAGTTTTTCCCGAGAAATATGCATCAGACGCTAATCATGTGGCTATTGCGGTGACTAACAACATTGGGTATTTTTGTAGCTGGAACTTTAGACATATGGTCAAAGTGAAGACGCGACGAGAAGTCAATCGAATTAATGAACTAAGAGGATATGGTACAATTGAGATCATTGCTCCGCCAGAACTATAGGAGGCCGTCATGGGAAAGTTAACAAAAGCTGAAAAGTTGAAGATTTGGGCAGATGTTTGCGAAGAATTTCCCGATGACGAGGTGATGCAGGAGATCCATTTCGTTCGTCAGGTACATTATTTACAGACTAAGGACTTGTCGGTAGAAGAGCGCCTTCGTTATTTTCGCGGTTTAAGCGAAAAGACCTCTGTATAAAAAAATTGATCCTGTTCACAAACTGTCCAATGAGATGGTCCATGGTTTGTACGCTGTGTTGCATATTGTGTAACACAGCGGTTTTAGTTGTGGCGCAATCGCGCCTCCACGCAACTCGCTACGCGGGTGACGGATCGAGATATCGCAAATCTCCTGAGGTCGCTTGAGTTGTATCGTGAACATTCTTTGCTATATGGAAACCATTTTGCCGCTAAAATTGTCACAAGAGTAGTAAAATTTTCCTTAGTAAAACGCCATCTATCGGAGAAAGGGCGTCATTCTTATGCAATCCCATTTGGCTTTTCTTCATACTTCACCAGTGCATGTCGATACTTTTAATCGGCTTATAGAGGAAGCTTCTTTAGAATTATCTATTAGACATATTATAGAAGAGCAATTTCTGACAGAGGCCCGTGACAAAGGAATTACTCAAAATTTGGATGAACGTATTCGGGATTGTATTCTCTCCGCGAGAAAAAAAGGCGCAACCGTGATACTCTGCACCTGTTCTACAATTGGAGCAAGTGCGGAAAAAGTAAATAATCTGACAGATGGTGTCATTGTTCGAATTGATAGACCTATGGCTGAGAAAGCAGTTGAAATAGGTTCTCGGATTATTGTTGCTGCCGCACTTGAGAGTACAATCGCTCCAACTCGTGACCTTATTATTGAAACCGCAAAAGCACGTCAAAAGCGCGTTGAGCTTATTGAGGTTTTTTGTGATAATGCCTGGAACAGATTTGAGGCGGGAGACCACAAAGGATATTTTAGTGAAATAGCCCGAAATATAAGAGACAAAGCGCCTGAAGGAGATGTTATTGTATTGGCACAAGCCTCTATGGCGGGAGCCGCAAATTTGTGCCCGGAAGTTTCAGTACCAATCCTCAGCAGTCCTGAAATAGGCTTAATGCATGCAGTTAATGTTTGGAAACAAAAATGCTGTCAGAATTGATTAAAACAGATCGATTGAATCTCAGGGTGTTTAGCCTTGCGGATGTTGAAGATGTCCTGTCATACGCATCCGATCCGGAATGGGCGCGTTTTCTTCCGGTTCCCCAGCCCTACATGAGAGCAGATGCCGAAAAATTTGTAGCAGGTCAGGTGTTGCAGGATCGCAAAACACGCGCATCCTGGGCGATTGAATACGCTGGATCGGTTATTGGTGGAATTGGTATTGGGTTTAATTTTGATCATCGCGTTGGTGAAATGGGCTATAGCATTGCCCGACGCTTTTGGGGAAAAGGACTGACTACGGAAGCTGCGGGTGCTGTTATCGACGAATCGTTTTCAGCCTATCCAGATTTGAATCGCATTCGGGCTGGTGCCGATGAGAGAAATGTCGGTTCTCTCCGGGTCATGGAGAAGCTCGGAATGGTTCGTGAAGGTGTCTTGCGCCAGGATCAATATCTGAGAGGCGAATTTAGAAACATGGTGTGGTGCGGGTTATTGCGTGATGAATGGGAGGCGCGAAAAAATAGGTGAACTTATGCGGATCAGTTTAAAGAAAGCATCTATTAGAGATGCTGCGGCTATTCACCGGCTTCAGGTTGCGTCATTTTTGCCACTACTTCGCAAGTATCGGGATTACGATGCGAATCCGGCCAATGAAGATGTTGAACGAGTTATCAACAGATTAAAGCAGCCCCATACCACTTACTACTTTATTATACTTGATGGTGTGCAAATCGGAGCGATTAGAATTATCTACGACGACGAGGCGAGACGGGCGAGGATTAGTCCCATGTTTATCATCCCTGAGCATCAAGGGAGGGGGTATGGCCAGGATACCATCGCGCTCGTTGAGGATGTTGTTGATGCGGAGTGCTGGGAGCTTGATACGATTTTGCAAGAGGAAGGCAATTGTTATTTCTATGAGAAAATGGGATACAGGAGAACGGGAGTTACGCGAGAGATTAATGACCGAATGACCATTGTTTCTTTTGAGAAATCACACAGGAGAAAAAATCAATGAGTGATACTGTTGCTCAGTTTGAGATGCCGACATGGGATCCCTGTCCATTTTGTGAAATAGTTGCTGGACGCGGTGAAATGAGGCATGTTATCAATTCAACAGAGAAGACGCTTGCGGTCCTCAATCCCAGGCAGTTTGAAATCGGACAGCTTCTCGTTATCCCTCGCCGTCATGCGCCGACGATTTTGGATCTGACAGATGATGAGGCTGATGAAATTATGAAGACGGTCCGAATAGCGGCAGAAGCGCTTGTTAAAACTTTTAATCCGGATGGAATTACAGTCTATCAGAATAACGGCGTGGCCAGTTTGCAGGAGGTTCCGCATTTTCACATGCATGTTGTACCTCGCAGAAAGTCGAGCAAATGGGGGAGTGGACCACCGCATATCGCCCCTTTACAGCCGAAAGATGGGGGTATGAAGCAGAAGGTGACCGTGTCATCGGAACGGGCGGCAGAGATCGCCTCCATTATAAGACCGAATTTTAAGACGTAGTAAATTGAGGAACGGGAGTTTATTCATATCTCAAAGTGCATCCACCCGGATGGATTGATGAGACTTTTAACAATACTTCACACTTACTTAACCACTATGTACGATATTACAAAAGAACACGCGCTTGAGCGAGGCATACTCGTCGGGCTTGCGTTGCCCGGTGTCTCACTTGAGGAAGCACAGGACACGCTTGACGAACTCGGGCTTTTGGCGGATACAGCAGGTGTTGATGTTGCTGTGCAGGTGCTTCAGGAACGCCGGCACAGAGATCCCGCGTATCTGATTGGTCGCGGCAAGGCAGAAGAACTCGCCGAACAGGTCGCAGAATGCGATGCCCAAGTCGTTATTTTTGACGAAGACCTCTCGCCGGCACAAACCCGCAATCTCGAAGCCCTGCTTGAAGTTAAAATTATTGATCGCAGCCGACTTATTCTGGATATTTTTGCCAGCCGCGCCAGAACCCGAGAGGCGCAAACACAGGTCGAGTTGGCACAACTTATCTATATGTTGCCCCGGTTGACCCGTCAATGGACCCATCTTTCGCGGCAGGCCGGCGGTACTGGTGGCACTGGCGGGGTGGGTACGCGCGGACCGGGTGAAACGCAGCTCGAGGTGGATCGACGCGCGACCAATCGCCGCATTACCATCCTCAAACAAGCACTTGACCGCATTGCCAGACAACGTGCGGTTGCCCGCAAACAACGCACCGATATTTTTCGCACGGCACTTGTCGGCTATACCAATGCGGGGAAATCTACGCTTATGCGTGCCCTTTCTGGTGCCGATGTACTGATTGAGGATCGGCTCTTTGCTACCCTCGATTCCACCACGCGGCGCGTCTCTCTTGGTTATAACCGCGATATTTTGTTGTCCGATACTGTTGGTTTTATCAAAAAGTTGCCCCACCATCTGATCGCTTCTTTTCACAGTACTCTCGAAGAAGCAATTGAAGCCGATCTTTTGCTCCACGTTGTTGATGTCAGCCATCCAGCTTGTGAAGAACATATCGCCACGGTGATTGAGGTGCTTGGCGAACTCGACGTAGCCGACAGGCCGACGATGCTGGTGTTTAACAAAAATGATCTGTTAGACGATCAGACCCGACGCGAATATCTAATAGCGACATATCCCGATGCAGTCTGGCTTTCCGCTGAAACGGGCGAGGGACTCAAAGATCTGCGGTGGGCGATCTACAACCATCTTGAGGGCGACCGTCTGACGCTCGTGGTTCAGATTCCGCAACGCGAGGGCAAGCTCCTGTCAGAACTCTACCGAATTGGCGAAGTTTTGCACACGGACTACAAGGGCAACGATGTTTTAATGGAGGTTAAACTCAGCCAACACAATGCACAGCGTCTTTTGCCCAATGGTCGTTATCAAAGCCTGTGCTGAACAAGATACAGTATCAGCGGGTTAGCTATCTGGAGAAACAAAAAAAAACGCGCGTCATAAACGCGCGTTTTTTGTCTATCGCAGTATCGATCAATCTGCTACTTGTTTGACATTATCTTGTTTCGCTATATCCACATCTTCCTGCTTTTCTATATCTACAGTATTGGGTGCTACAGCACATGTTCCGTGCAGCACAGCACCTTCTTCGACCACCAGTACCTGAGTCGTAATATCGCCATTGACCTCAGCACTGGAGCCAAGCCTTACTGAACGCGAAGCATCCAGAGGTCCTTTGACACGTCCGTCAACAACCGCATCTTTTACCTGGATCAAATCGGCCTCCACCTCACCCTGAGTACCGACGACAAGTGAACCAGAAGACGTGATTTTTCCGCGAAAAGTCCCATCTATGCGAATGCTATCGGAGACCTCAAAGTGCCCTTCCACAACCGATCCTTCGCCCACAATTGTATTGATGGCTTCTACGTGGTTTTGTTTGTTAAACTTCGCTATTTTTGAGGTAAGAAATCGCGCGGATTGCATGCCCGCCCCCCTTCGATAATTTCATAGTGTAAATGAGGCTCCTGGCTTTGCGTTGAGGTACCCACCAGTGCAACGTATTGCCCTTGCCTAACATACTCTCCTTCTTTGACCAGCAGTGTGCGATTGTGACCATACCGCGTCGTATAAATTCCACCGTGGTCAATAACCACCATATACCCCAACTCGGGATCGAAATCTGCAAATGTTACCTGTCCATCGGCTGTGGCCTGCACAGGCGTCCCTTCACTGGCGGCGATATCAATCCCCGAATGACGATTTTTGAATATGCCCGTCGGAGATAGCACGCTGATGGAGGTGTCACCCGCTTCAAACGCGCGTGCTACCCATCCAACAGAAGGGGATACAGGCCAGATTGCGGGAACCCAGTGCATATCCAGACCACCACGTGGCTTGTTTTGCACCAATAGTGTTGCAACTGGATAGTCACCCTCAAGGTACCGTGCTTCAACAGGTGTTGGCGACAAGCCGGTGTGACTGGCCAATATAGAACGCAGTGTTTGCTCTCCGGCCTTCATGCGCGTTACCACTTGCGCCAATTCATCCACGCGGGTAACATCGGCGGACAGGCGCTCATTGTCCTGTTCAAGCATTTGTGCGGTGTGTTTCCAATACGTGGCTCTCCAGAAAAAAAGCAGACCGAGAAGTACCATACACAGCGCAAAGACCGATCCCAGACCTATCCCCAATATCATGTGATAACTGAGCTTAAACTTCAGGGTTCTCGAGCCATCGTCTGGGATGACCAGCACAGAAAAATTTTTGCGTTGCCAGTTCAACATGTCTCCCAATGTTTTTAGCACAGCGGGTGTGCAATATAAGGGGCACTAAACCAGAAGTCAACGGGCGTTTTTAAGTGTGTGATCGGCCAAAATGTGAAAAAGATCGGGCAAACACAGCCCCGCAAGTGCCCATATCACGATTTTGAAATCCATGTCCTTCAAGTCGTCAAACGACATTTTCCAACCCAGATCAAAGAATGCGTTCGCCATAGCTGCGAGTGCGTACACCACCACGAAAATATAAAGCACGCGGGTCAAGGTACCCACAATCGGCGTATGTGAAAGCCCTCTGTGTTTAAAAATATGGGAATAAGGTCGCCACAGCAAACGCAAAATCCCCCAGTTCTTCAATGGATCACTGACTTTTAAGTCCAGGTCGGGCGATAGTAAAAACGTGCCAAATAAATAGGCAATCACAAAAACAGTTCCGTATTCGACCATTTCATCGCGTCCGAAATATTCGACGAGGGATCCCCAAAAACAGGCTCCTATGCCGATGATGACCACTAATAAAAAAAGATCAATCCGCGTATGTGTCTTACCCGACGGCATGTCTAACGCCCTCCACAAATACCATGCAAAAAAGGGTCAACACTCACGTGAGCATTGACCCTTTTTTTGTTTTTTTTTCTTCAAAATCCTTTTTTTATCTGTACCTGCATCTTTCTTTGAAATACATCGCCTTTTATATCCAATGCCACGCCCTTGATGTTCACAATACCCCGATTCATCTTCGGGGGAGGCAAACTACTCTCATCTTCTTTCATAAATAGATGCACGGCAAAAAGAATGGTTGCACCACCGGCAACGCCCAACACCATAGCGCGGGTGTCATGACGCTTGGAATTATCATAAAATTCTCGCGCTAATGCAGAGGTGCCAGCTTGTTTGTAAAGATCATAAGCGTCATTGGCCTCTTTTTTTGCATCGACTGCTTGCTTAACCAGAATGCCACCCAGGCCAAACATCAACGCACTGTGAAATTTTGATCGCATCAAAAAATCTTTGCCCATAGCCTGAGCAGGTACAGCCGTGCTCAAGAGCAGAGCTGCCGCAACCAATCCCATACCAGTTCGATAAAACATACTCATAAACTCGCCTCCGTATTATTCAGGATTTCCGGCAACGGGTGTGCCGATTTCGTTTTCCAAATTCGCCATTTCGATCAGATAGTTGTATTTTGATTGCACGAGATTATTGCGTGCATCAAACAAATCGCGCTGAGCAGTCAATCGCTCGAGAAATGTTCCCCCGCCAAAATTATACCGCTCTTCTTCCAGCTTAAAATTTTCTTCAGCCGCTTCCACAGCCACTTCATTCGCTTCAATCAAACGCCGAAAGCGCTCCAGGTTGAGATAGCGCTGACGAATGGTCAATGCTTTTTGTCGTTTGGCCTGGTCTAACTGTTCCTGGCTGCGCAAATACAGCAACTTTAGCCGCTTCAAAGTATTGCTCGTGTTAAAGTTAAAAAGGGGCATGTTTACGTTGAGACTAATACCATAGCTATAGTTCTTGAGAAAGATGTCCTCCGGTCCGCCAAAATCCTCATCCTTACCAAGGCTCCAGCTATAGGCATTCGTGCTCATTGTAATTCTGGGATGGTACAACCCCTTTTTCGTTGCATTGTAATCGTCTCGGGAAGCCATCATACCGTACTTGCTATCCAGAATGTCGGGGTGTTTTTTAAGGGCTATAGACAGTGCATCGGTAAAAGAATATTTCGGAGATAGAAGTTCAAACTCTTCTTCTGATGGAATAATATCTACATCCGTGCCCAGACCCATTGTAAATGCCAGATTTGACTGGGCGATGCGTACATCATTTTCTCGCTGAATCAGGGTTGCGCGCAAACCCGCCAGATTTGATCTTGCATTCGTCACCTGTAAAATTGCTGCGGATCCAATCTCATACAATGTCTCTGCCCTGCGCAGGCTTTCTTCAGATACTCGCACGCGCTCTTGTTGGACTTCTAATAGTTTAATGGCTTGTAACAGTTGAAAGTAGCGCTGTTTGGTCTGGAAAATGATCGTTTGGCGGGTGCCAGTTTGCTGCATTTGCGTCTGCATCAGACTGTTTTTCGCGCTCGATAGCTGGGAAATGAGTCGGCCATCATAAACCGGCATTGTCAATCCAGTAATCCTGAAACTCTGTGCACCACTAACGCGATCTTCCCCCAATAATTGCACCAGAGTACCTGTTGACGGATCCAGAACTTGTCCTTCACGCGGTCCCTGAACATTTCTGCTTATCCCCCAGTTTACACTTGAAGTGTTCGGCAAGAAGCTATTCCGCGCGTTATCTACCTGGGTCTCGGCAATCGCAACTGTGTACTTAAATTGCTCGATTTGGGCACTGCTTGTCAGCGAGATCTCCACACACTCATTGAGCGTGAGGCGCATTTCCCTTCGCTCTTCCTGGGCACTTGTATTCACATGGGCAAAGACAATTGCCAGCACTGCGATATATCTAAAACGCGTCATTCAAATCTCCATATTTTGGCGAATAGGGTGACTATCGTTGTTACAAGGGTTAGACGAAAAAACGTCCAAAAAGTTACCGAGTATTTGCTTGCTTTGCCACAAAAAACTACAAGTGTTTAAGAAAATGGAAAGTTGTCAAAAGTCAATTGGAAAAAAATAGGGGCTGGAGACTGAGGGCTGGGGGCTGTTCATTCGCCGCGGTCCATCAGGGAATATACCGTTGGAATAATTACCAGTGTTAAAATGGTGGAACTGATTAGTCCGGCGACGACGGTGATCGCCATTGGGGTGCGGATTTCTGCGCCATCGCCCAGGCCGAGTGCCATGGGCAATAATCCCAGTACGGTAGTCGATGTGGTCATCAAGATGGGGCGCAACCGCACTTCGCCTGCCTGCACAATTGCTTCCAATTTGGACAGACCACTGCGCCGCAGGTGGTTGATATAATCTACGAGTACGATGGCATTGTTCACGACAATGCCCGCCAGCATAATAACACCCAAAAAGACCACGACCGAAAGAGGTATGCCAGTGAGAAATAGAATGACGATTACGCCAATTAGTGCCAACGGAATGCTAAACATAATTACGAATGGATGGAGGAATGATTCAAATTGGGAGGCCATTACGATGTACACGAGAAAAATTGCAAGGCCCAATGCAAAGGTCAGACTGTTCAACGATGTCTCCATTTCCTTGTTTTGTCCGCCAATGACCATCGATACATCCTGAGGTACTTCCATTGTTTCCAATGTCTGTTGAATCATAGCGGTCATTGTTCCCAGATCTATACCGCTCACATTGGCCGAAATTAGAACCGCACGCTGTTGATCTATACGCCGAATTTCACTGGGTCCTTCGTGTACTTCAATATCGGCCACTGCAGATAGGCGAATAGGCACTTGCTGTCGCCCCGGGTTCACCACCAGCCGACGCAACTCAGTTACTCCGGCGCGGTCAGCCTCATCTACGCGCACCAGTACATCAATGCGCCGGTCAGCTTCTCGAAATCGCGTTACCACATTGCCCTGTACTTTTTCGCGCACCAGCGAGGCGACCTGACGCACATTTAAGTTGTATTTTGCCAACAAATCGCGCTTATAGACGATTTGCACTTCCGGATTGCCGCGCTGAAGGCTCGATTTTACATCGTAAAGTCCGGGAATTTCACTCATCACCCGCTCGGCTTCGCGTCCCAATTGGGTCAATGTTGGCAGATCATAACCGCGAATTTCCACTTCTATAGGCGTCTTAAAACTAAATAGTGCGGGGCGTGAAAAATCGGCTTTGATCTGCGGCAAATCCGAGAGTCCGTTTCGCAAATCAGCCATCAATGCGTCTTCGCGCTGTGCCAAAACACTTTCTCCTCTGATGCCTCCCCAAATACGCGCGGGCAATGTCAGGAGATCTTGTCCCCAACTCGCCATTACATTTTGGGGGCTTTCTGTTTCGATATCCACCAGTACCACGGAAACAACTCCGGTGTGCTCGCCTTGATCAGACGATGCGATGTCGGTTTTATCCACGCCAATGGTCGAAGAAATCGCCCCCACGTCATAAGTATCCATCACCCGCGATTCGATGAGCTTCATGGTTTCGTCGGTCATTTCGAGCGGCGTGCCCACGGGCAAACCAATATCCACATTAAATTCGCCCTGATGTACCTGGGGGATCAATTCATTGCCCAATCGGGGCAACAAGACCATCCAGCAGATTGCAAAGGGCACCACAGCACCCGCTATAATGCTGAGTCTGTTGTGCAAAGCCCAGCGGATAAAAGGCGTGTAAGCAAGCCGAATGGCTGCAAAACCGCGCTCAAACAAAAATAGCACTGGCGCGAGGAGGGGCAACAGTACAAGGGCGATTACCAGCAATGCGACCAATCCGGTTAAAAACACAAACATAAGCGTCAAAATTAGTATTTTGCCGATCAAGATGAGTGTTGTAAAGATCAGGAATCGAAGAATGAAATAAACTGCGCCGAGGACAAAGAGCAGCAAAACACCTACCGCGCCGAGGAGCACTGGTGCGGTTTTTAAAACGCGCTTCCAGATCGCGCGCTCCCAGACCCAGCGGAACAGACGCTTCAATGTCTTACCTGTCCATTTCGTTTGTACACTCAGGTCGCGCCCCAAATTTTGGGGCGTTACAAATGCCAGCAAATCGTCCCATATTATTCGTACCCATGTTTTGCCAAACAGGTCGCGATCCTCAGCCCAGGCGCCCAAAGGTCCCCACAGGCGATTTATTTCCTGACGCCATAATGGTCCGGAACCGAGCCAGCAATAAAATCCCCATCCGGGATAGATGATAAGGTATAGAAGAACCGCCAATACGGTGAATACGGCTTTGAGTGCCACGATCGCGATTACACTTGCAAGCCACAATGTGCGGATGACGTATTCGCACAACAAATAGATAAAGCCAATTGGCACGCGCATCAACAGCGTGCTAAAATTTATGGCGTGATATTGGAGTGCCTTTTCGTCCCTGTTTTTCAGACCCATGCCTTCGAGTAACCACGCGACTGAACGCAATTGCAATACTTCAGACTGCATCAGACGCTCGCCCTGTCCTTCGCTATCGCCGCGTGACAGATGCACTTGCCGCGAAGCCAGCATGGGGATAAAGAATAGCGCGACGCCCAGAGATGCCAGGAGTGAAAAGACAACGGTTAGTGCCATGTCGCCAAAAATTTGCCCGGCCACGCCCTCGACAAATACAATGGGAAAAAATACCGCCACAGTTGTCAGCGTGGATGCAAAAACCGCCCCGCCGACTTCCCCTGTTCCCCGGATGGTGGCTGAAATCATATCGTCGCCTTCTTCGCGGCATCTAAAAATGCTTTCCAATACGACAATGGCATTGTCAACCAGCATTCCAATACCGAGAGCCAGGCCGCCCAGAGACATGATATTCAAGGATACGCCAAAGATGTTCATAGGGGCAAATGTCGCCACAATTGAAATCGGGATGGCGAGTCCCACAATAGCGGTGTGAGATGGATTGCGAAGAAAGATGTACAGGACCAGTATCGCCAACAACCCACCTACCACCGCGGTTTGTTTGACCTCATTGATCGATGATTCAATAAATGTCGATTGATCGGACAGCAGTTCCATAGCCACATCTTCGGGCAATGTAAAAGCGATAAAACTCGTCATTTCTTTCATCTGCACAAATTGCCGCACCTGTTCCCGCCGGTCGTTGGCTTTGGCTGCTTCGATTTCACCCGCTTTGAGTTTTTCTACATAAGCCAATTGTTCGGGCGTGCCAAACAGGCGGTCGCGCACGCGCTGTGCTGTCGCCACGATATTGGCGTCGGCTTCCTTAAAAATTTCGATTTCTACACTTTCTACACCATTGACCCGCGTGATGATCTCCCGCTCTTTGTGCGTGCGATAAACCTGTCCCACATCCTTTACCCGAATTTCAATATTGTTGCGGTCGCCTACTACCAGATTGGCAATTTCGTCAATGGTGCGAAACTCATTCAACGTACGCACGAGGTATTGTGTCTGTCCGTCTAACAAGCTGCCGCCGGCCAGGTTGACATTTTCCTCTTGCAATCGCCGGTTGATGGTGTTGATATTGAGTCCCATCAGTGCCAATTGCCTCTCGCTGATCTCAACCCGAATTTCTTCTTCGAGTCCGCCTTTCACACGCGCAGCAGCTACGCCTTTGAGTGCTTCCAATTCTTGCTTGATTTCTTCTTCGGCAAGATGGCGCAATACGTACATGTTCTCGTTGCCGTAAATCCCCACGCGCATTATCGGGTCTTGCGTGGGGTCGTAGCGCAATATCAATGGGCGATTGACCCCGCGCGGCAAATTGAGGCGGTCGAGGTTTTCGCGCACCGTTTGCACGGCGTCATTCATATTGGTGTCCCAGCCAAATTCCAAAATTACATCGGACATGCCAGGTCTGGAGATTGATGTAATACTTACGAGGTTGCTCACCACCCCCAGGCGCTGTTCAATTGGCCTTGAGATCAAATTTTCAATTTCTTCGGGCGCGGTATCGGGATATTCGGTACGCACTGTTAGCGTTGGATATGAAATGTCGGGCATCATATTTAGCGGTAGTTGCTGATAAGACACATAGCCAAATACGGCAACGGCCAGGACGACCATAAAAATCGCTACGGGCCGCCGGGTCGTAATCTCAAATGTGCGAGAAAAATTCCGTTTTATATTATCCCGAGTTTCCGATTCTACGTTGTTCTGCATGTATCGCTCCGCATAAAAAATCAGCGAACCGCCCACATATTAAAGTCTGCGATTCGCTATTTTAGTAAAATGACAGGCAAACAAACGATCCCTCATCATGTTTTTTCTGCCTGTTCCCCAGTTGAATCGGGCTTCGCTGGAATGCGTAACCCTTCACCTTCGATGATCCGTACTTTGGCTTTATTCTTCAAACCATTTTGTCCTACCACTACAATTTGGTCGCCTTTTTTTACGCCCGCGAGTACCTCGACAAATTCGGTGTCGTCAAAACCCATTTCAAAGCGTACTTTATTGACTGTGCTGTCCGATACGACAAATACATGCGGCATGCCATCGTCGTACACCACAGCTCGCTTGGGTACGAGTACAGCCCGGGGGTGGGTTGCTGTGACGATGTGTGCGTTGACAAACATGCCTGGCCGCAGCATCCGATTCTTTGAGTTCAGTTCCAGAGTTACCTTAAAAGTGCCTGTCCCTGGATCGACTACCGGGCTGATACGCAATATTTTTCCCTGGAATTTTGTACCGGGCAAAAAATCTGTTGTTATGAGTGCGGGTTGTCCAACAGCCAAATTGTGCATGCCTTGCCCCGGCACGTGTACATAAGCGATCAGGCGGCTCAAGTTGACCATTTCGTAGAGCTTTGTACTGGCTCCAATGCGGTCGCCCAGCTTGACCGAGCGCTTTGAAATGACGCCACTTACTGGCGCGCGCACGCGCGCATAATCGAGGGATAACCGGGCGCGTTCCCACCGAATTTTGCTCTGTTCAACATTGATCTTGAGGTCTTCGTATTCTTCTTTTGCCAAAAGTTGTCGATTAAATAACTCTTCTTTTCGCTTGAGTTGGCTTTCCAGCTTTTGATATGCCAATTTCGCCTCGGCTTCGTTGAGCTTTAATTCGTCGTCAACCAGTTCGATCAGCACCTGGCCCTCGCGCACATTTTCCCCTTCTTCGATCAGTACGCGTCGCACCAACCCGGAACCTCGCGCGTAAATATCAATGGTTTCTTCGGCTTCTACTGTGGCGCTGTAGAGCACATGCTGGGAGATTTCACCCGTTCCCACGACAGATACTTTTACGGGGACGCCTTCGGCGACTCTTGGTTTTTGATTGTTGCGTCTGGGATTTGGTTGCTTTTTGGCCTTTGGATTCTGCTGTTTGGTTCGCTTTTGCTTTGCGGCAACTTTGGCAGAATCAGCTTTAGCAGAATCAGCCTTGGTCGAAGTGGTCTTTGCCTTGCTGTCAGAAGATGCCTTGTCAGCGGTGGCTTCCTCACTACAACCCGAAAACGCCCAAAGAGCAATTAGAATCCCGAGTATAACCGATGTACGTTTCAACATCATTTACCCTCACAGGTTGGAATATGCCTGAAATCTACAAGACCTTTGACGCACCAGTGGCAAGGCTGGTTTCGGAAAACATCATTAAATATACTGAACGGGTGTATAGTTTTCAAGAGAGAAATAAAAAAAAGGTGTTCGCATAACGACCACCTTTTTATGATACGCGATTGTGGATGCAGTTTTCATATCTCCAGGGATCGCCAGATGCTATCGGCGATGCCGCGGTATATCTTTGCCAGAGGCGAGTCGGGATCAGAGACTACAATTGGCTCTCCTGTGTCACTTCCCATTTGTACTTGTAGGTGCAGGGGAATCGCGCCCAGGAAAGGTACATTATAGGCTTTTGCCGTGCGCTCGCCACCCCCCTGACCAAAGATCGGCGTTTCTGTGCCGCACTTGCTACATATATAAGTGCTCATGTTTTCAATGACACCGAGTACGGGTACTTCAACGGTGTGAAACATTTCGACCCCACGCCGCACATCCTCCAGGGCGACCAGAGGCGGTGTCGTCACAATGACAGCGCCATCTAATGGGGTCGATTGGGTCAGGGTCAGTTGCACATCACCAGTGCCCGGGGGCAAGTCGATGACCAGGCAATCGAGCGGTGCCCAGGCCACGTCGCGCACGAATTGGGTGACCATCTTGGCCAACATCGGCCCGCGCCAGATGATGGGTACGCCATCGCCAGCGATCAGTCCCAAAGATACCATTTTTACACCGTACAGCTCAAGTGGTTCAATTTTTTGTTCCGGTGTCATTTGCGGCTGCGCCTTGCTGCCCATCATGATCGGCACATTGGGTCCGTAAATATCCGCATCCATCAATCCCACCGCGTGTCCCGATTGTGCCATTGCCACAGCCAGATTTGACGCGGTCGTGGTTTTGCCCACGCCGCCTTTGCCACTGGCGATTGCAACGATGTGTCTGACGCCCGGGATGGAGGGACGTTCTGGGATTGGTGGTGCGTTCACATGGCTCTCCTGTTGTTCATTTTTTTGTATGTATCTAAAAGCCGTCATCGCGGCAGGGTTTAAGCCGCGATCCAGATTTTTTTATTAGACTTGGGCAACTATGCCGCTCTGTCTTCTATGACCAGGCTACGTCCAACATTTCGGAGTGCTTTCATGATCTGACTGATATGGGAGTAGCAGTCCGGGTCGAGCAACTTGCGGATGGCTGAATCGCTCAGGTTTAGACGAACGGCGAGTGCGTCCCCAGTGATCCCCTGCTCGCGCATGGCCGTATAAAGAGCCAGCTTAGCGGCGGCGATAGGCGGGACTGCGACGAGTTCCTGACCGTCGGCAACAGGGCTTGGCGTTGGGATTTCCCGTTGCTGTTGGACGTACACAGCGAGCATGGCGACGAGAGCATCTTCGGCTAAGAAGAGAGATTCTTTCCTGGTTTGCGCCCCTGTTATGGCTCCGGGTACGTCGGGGAAGGTCACGACGAATCCCTCACCTTCTTCGTGGTCGGAAATCAGATTGCATGGATAGGCGTATTGCATGAATCAGAACTCCTTCCTGTCAATACCGAGGTGTTTGAGCATGGTTGCCAAAACGCCTTTGGAAATCTCGCCGTGCTTAACCATTGTGTGGCGATTGCCGAGGTAGAGTGTACCATGGCTGCCCTTGCCGCGGCGTCGATCAAATCGGATCTCCTTTCCTGTTTTTCTGGCATAGCGTCTGGCACGTCTGACAAATTCCCTTCCGTTCATGATTTCCTATTCAAAACTGACTTGGACTGTGTCTGGATCCTCTCTGCAATGTTCAAGAAGTGCCTTCGCCCCATTTATACAGTCTTGCCCGGTGAGATCCTTTTCGATGTATATACCAGAATCAGGAATTTCTTCTGGATTTCTGAAATCCCGATCTAAATGCCGTGGCTCTGAGTTGGAAATATAAAAATTTGGAGATCCCGGATATCCTACGTGAGCGTTTTTAGATGACAACATTCCGTTATCTACGAGCCACTTAGCGGTTTCTCTTAGAATAGCTACCGCAGTGCGGTTTATTTCAACATCGGGCCCATTTGAGAACCTGATGCTCCTTGGCTTCTTGGGGCTATTTCTATTCCAGTCTGAGACATTCGTCAGCGGAGTCCATCCAGACTCTTGGTCAGGTTCGATAGTTGGCGGATTACCTTTTATAGCTACATGCGGCTTTTTATTAGTTTCGGATTCCAACACTGGATCACTCGCTGGCATGGGATTTCCAGGAGACGCAAGATTTGACCGCCACATCCGCAATGCTTGCAACGCGCTCTCATGAGCCGGTGTTTGAGTTATCGAGAAGTGCATGATGATGCGTTCCTCAATTGGTTGCTGTGAAAAAACGTCGTACAGAAACCAATTGTCGCCGTTGGTAATTGTCATGTATTTGATACCACGAGAATTTGCGTAATTGAGTGCTTGCATGATGTAATCTTGCAATGGGATGTCTAAATTCTTCGCTTCAATCACGGCAACAGGTTTATCGTTTGACTTCAATGCGTAGTCAGCTCGCCCACCTCCTGCGGCATACTCTAACGCGACTTGATCTGGATCCGACACATCCCAACCTAATGCCAGCAATAGCGGATCGATCAGCACTTGCCGATTGGCAGTCTCATTGCCAGAAAAATAAGGCCGATATGTCTCAATTTTGTCTTTCAATTTCTCAATGGTGGCTTGAAGGTCATCAAGTCCCATGAGCAACTCCTATTTTTCAATTAGGGAAAAGAATTTTCAGGATCATACGACGGCATTACGCTTTCCTGCGTTCTTCCAATATGGTTTGTGTGACATTGAGTTTAACTTTTTTTGTGATTGCTTGTACTTGTTCAAGAGTCGGCGCAGGTTGAGCGCGCATCGGCTCGCGCGGCGGTATATCCAGATCCACACCACCCAAAGGCGCGAATCGATCGTGTATAGCGCGTGCTAAATTAGCAGGAGGCGCGTGCTCAATAAGCGCAGCACGCAAAATTATCCGCGCTTCCTCTTCCATCGAATGGCCGTGCTCAGCCGCCTGGATGCGCAGACACTGCTTAATGTCGTCGCTAAGATTACGTATTGTCACGCTGGCCATCTTCTTTACCTCCGATTTGAAGTCACACATCGCGTATAAAGTGTACCATTAAGACGCCAAATCATCAAGAAAAATTCTGTGACAACAGATTTTGGTGTGCTACTCGTGCTCCGGCTCGAACACCAACTCCGGCACGACAACCTCCCAGGCATCGCATTTCGCGTGGTCGCGATATTGTGGCTCCGATGCTTCGCGGCTCCAAATAGTGTTTGACGAGGTGGTGATAGGGATTGCGGGGAAAGGCGAGGGGGTTGAGCCACAATGTATCTACCGGCGGTAGATACAACATCCGTAGATCTGGCTTCGCGGCTTTCAGATGTGGCAGATCGAAATTGATCAGGTTGTGACCGAGCAGGAAGTCTGCGCCATCAGCGAAATCGTCGAGCTTCGCCAATGCCGCTGCCAGGTCGCCGCCTTGGAAGACCAGTGGTTGGTCAACGTCCGTACGCACTGCGGCAAATGCGCGGATGCGGTGATCTTGCTTGCCGACTTCGAGGTCCAGGGAGAGAAAGGTGGGGGAAAGACTTGGGACCATAACGATGTTCACATTATTGAAAAATCAATAAGCGGCTCAAAACTTCACTTCTGGGTTGCCATGACGCATTCTGCCAACTTGGGTATGCCTTCTCGGATTTGTGCGAGTGATGCGTAGCCAAATGCGAGGCGCAAATAGGGTACATCGTCGTGGTGTACGTGAAATGCCTTGCCGGTAGCGTAGTCGATCCCTCGGGATTCGGCTATTTGTTCGCATTCGATCACATCGGTGGCATCGGGCAATTTGACCCAGATAAATAGCCCGCCTTTGGGACGGCTGAACCATTCAAAAGCGTCGGGGGATTGTCCCAGCATTTCAAACATCAAATCGCGCTTCTCTTTTACGATTGCGTTGATGTTGTTGACATGGGTCCACAGGTGCTCGCGGAAGTATTCGTACACAATGGCTGCGGCGAGCGTACTCGTGCCGCCATCTCGACGAATTTGCAAAATTTTGCCCAGGAGAGGTTGTTTGGTAAAAAAGCATCCCAGGCGCACACCTGGTCCCAGAATTTTGGAAAGGGATTCTATATGTATCACGGGCACTTCTGATGGTAGGGTATAGAGGGAAGGTACGTAATAATCGTCTTCATATACTGTGTCGGCATAGCAGTGATCTTCGACGACAGGGATCTCGTACTGCGCGGCTATTTGTAACAGTTCTTTTCGCCGTTCGAGGGGCATAATCGCACCCGTGGGATTTTGGAATGTCGCCAGTACATAGATGAATTTTGGCAGTTTTCCGTTAGTGCTCCGTTTTTTTAATTCGTCGGATAGTGCGTCCATCCGCATGCCGTGTTCATCCACGGGAATGCCCACCAATTCTGCGCCTTCTTTGTTATATGCGCCAATTGTGCCGGAATAGCAAAATTCTTCCATTACCACCCCGTCGCCAGGCTGATCGATAAACATCTGTGCCATTAAGGTCACGGGTTGCATTGAGCCATTGGTCAATGCGATTTCTTCAACGGGAGGGGCGATCCCCTCGCGTCGCAACAAGCGATCGGCCAGGACCTGTCGCATCGGTTGATATCCCAATGTACCGGGATAAAGTGCCAGTTCATTACCCATTTCGGGCAAGATACGCATGGCGGCTTCGGCCAATTCCCGCTTGGGAAATGATGCCGGATCGGGACGCCCGCTGCCAAAAGGATATCTCTCCATGTGATTGCTCTCCTGAGTATTTGAATTCGCTGGCCGCACTAATACCCTTTTTCTCGTGCTTTCATGCGCGGATCGTACATGGCCAGCAATCCGTCTTCAACGATCTCAATCATTCGAACACTGGCGGCAGCCGCGCCCTTTTTGTTAATTTTGTATCCGACTGAACTCAGATAATCTGGCGCGGCCTCGCCGAACTCTTCTTCTATGCTTACCCATTCATTGCCCTCTGAGTGTACCCGAGGGGCTGCGATTGACCATTCGGGATCTTCGTCGAGTACTAATCTTCGCGCCAAAACCTGAAAGACAGAAGATGGGATGCGCGTTCCGCCGGACGCACCCACAGTCAGGACAGGTTCGCCATCTTGCAACACAATGGTTGGGGTCATGTTCATAATGGGGGCTTTGCCGGGGGCAATTGAGTTTTTTAAGCCCGAACCGGGATCAAACCGCGACATGCCCGCATTCATCAACAAGCCCATGCGGGGAATTGTTACCAAAGAGCCATAGCCCGGTCCATGCGTGAGGGTTAGAGCAACCATATTGCTTTGCGCGTCTATCGTGCAAATATGCGTGGTGCCGCCCGTATAAAACGGTCGCAATAGCGATTGTCCGCGTTTTCCTTCGGCAATATAGGTGGCAATTTCTTTGGCATTTGCACCGATATTGATATCCGACATCAGCATGTCTATATCCACCGGCATTTGCTTTGGATCGCCAAAATGCCGGTATCGGTCCATCCAGGCTGCGCGAATAATTTCGACCATGCCATGGGCCAACCGGGCGGAATCTCGCGCGTAGAGGTCCAATTCAGCTTCGTCGGCTATGGCACACATTTGTGCCAGGCTCAATCCAGCACTGCAAAGGGGCGAGCTGTACACATCGTATTCCATACAAGCCGTTTTTACGGGGTCAACGACCTGAGCTTCGTAATTTGCCAGATCATCTCGTGATAAAATCCCGCCGTTATCCTGAACGTGTTTGACAATGCGCTCTGCGATGCGTCCCTCATAAAATTCACGCACCCCTTTGTCTGCAACCTGACTGAGCATTCTGCCCAAATAGGGATTTTGCGCACGATCTCCACTTTTGGGCACTTCGCCACTGATCATCAATAAGCGGGTTGTTTCTGGAAACTCGCGAATGCGCGCTTCGCTTCGAGCAACGCCCGTAGCGTAGTTTGCAGATACCCGAAACCCGCGTTCACATGCGCGAATAGCGGGTGTGAGTACTTCGGACAGTGGCATTTTGCCAAATTTTTCCAGGGCCAGAGCCAGACCTGCCAGTACGCCGGGAACGGAGATGGCTTTATAACCGATTGAATTCGCATAATCGCTGACAGCAGAGCCAAATCGCCCATCGGAGCGCGTTACGCGAAACATCCTGTCATGAGCCTCTTTGGGCGCGACTGTATTAAAGTCGATGCAGACGACTTCACCGCCAATATAGGCGGTCATTGCGCCGCCATAACCGCCAATTCCACACGATTTAGGTGCCAAAACACAGGCGAGAAATGCCGCTGTTACAGCGGCATCAACGGCATTACCACCCTTTCTCAATACGCTTACAGCCGCAGAATCGGATTCGGGTTGTCCAACTACTGCGCCGTATTCAAACATTGCTGCCACAGGCAAAAACTCCCTTTTGTGTTTGTGAAAGTTGTTCCGCTGGTCAGGTTCGCAGCGAATTGTAATTGATAACCACTTTAATGGCCCCACCGAGGCGATCGGTGAACAGCTCATACCCATGCTGAATCTCTTCAAAGGGCAATACATGCGTTACCAGAGGTGCCATGTCAACACGTCCTTGTGCGATCAGGTCTCGGGCAAGAGAAAAGTTAGGCACCACATTGGGACCGACTGTGGAGATCAGGTTGAGATTTAATCTGAAAAATTCGGGATATGCAAATGGATAATACGCATCGTCGGGTACGCCAAAACACAGCAGTGTGCCCAGGTGGCGCACGAGTTTCATGCACGAATTGAGCGTTTTTGTCTGATGGCCGACTGCTTCGACCACCAGGTCCGCCATTTTGCCGTTCGTGATCTCGCGGATGGCTTCCACGGGATCGTCTTTATCGACGTTGACGGTATGGGTTGCGTGCATTTTTTTTGCGGTGTGTAAGCGGTAATCCAATTTGTCGAGTCCAATTACGGTTCGCGCGCCCAGATTGGCCAGCATGCGCGTGAACATCAACCCCATAGGACCTTGTCCGACAATTGCTACATCGCTATCGACGATGTTGCCGAGTTTTTGGCACGCCCATACGACTGTGCCCAGGGGTTGGGTCATCAGAATTTGCTCGTCGGGTACAACCCCTTTGGGCAGTGGTATGGTTCGACTATCGGGGGCGCAAATATATTCGCACAGTCCCCTTTGTGCATCGGGTAGTGCAAGGACAAAGTCGCCGGTTTGAAATTGGTCAGATGTCGATTCAACGACTGTGCCCAGGCATTCGTGAATCGAGAGGCCGACGCGCAGGGGATATGGGTCCCCGTTGACATAATCGACAAATGGTGCGCGTTTTGCTTTGCGCGGGTTGAGTCGCGCCCTTTCTGCCAGTTCGTTGTGATCGTAATCCCATAATGGCACGTCTGAACCGCAAAGACACGCCCGTTCCAGTTGAATTTTTACTTGCCCGGCACCTATGAGTTGTGGTTCGTCTGTTTCGACGACTACGATGCGTCTGGGTGCGACGATTTGCGCTGCTTTCACTTACATTTCCTCAATTTAAATTGTCCCACTATTTTTTAGCGTGCGTAATATAGCTTGTAGGCATTGAAAAGTCAATTTGCCATTGGGCATATGTTTATAAAAAATAAAATTCCCTCTCCATTTGATAGAAGAAGGGATATTTCTTGCTATCGCTTTACAAATCGCGTAAACTTACCAAACACTTCAAAGGAGATGAGGATGGTTCAAGACTATATCAATGCAGCATTGACATACGCAATCTATGAAGAGTTGGATGATAGCTCATTCTCTGGCGAAATTCCCAAATGTCCAGGTACGATTGCTTTTGGACAGACACTTAAAGAATGCCGTCGGGAACTCGAGGCAGCACTTCAAGACTGGATTCTCTCTGCGTTGCGTCACGGTGATGAACTGCCTGTGATCAATAGTCTTTAGATCTATTTACTTTTTGATTGCCCGGCAAAGATATCGATGACCTGAGCGAGTGTTCGGGTCCTGTCTCGCGTTTCAGGTGCTTCGTCTGCCAGTGGTGTTTCGCTGACGAGGCGGTACATGTCTGCGGCGCCTTCGTATATTTTTGGCGTGAGTCCCAAATCGCCGAAGGTTTTGGCGATTTCTTCCATTTCACCTATCCACCGCTTTGCTTTTGTCGGCATTCCCGGCAAGCCCCGCTCCATGCCTTCCAGCCGGTCTTTCTGACTCATTTCCCACTCTGCGATCAATCCTTCGTACAGGCCCATGCGCCGCGCGGCGATGAGCAATTCCGTTTGTAGCGCAGTCGTTCCTTTGGTCTGCGCGGCATAGCACATTTTCAAGCCCGACGCCTGTCCGATTTCATCGCCTACTTTTCGCACGTCCAGTCCATAATTGTTCAGTTTTTCAAAGACCGATGTGTCTGGTCCAGAACAGTAAAACCGCGTGCCCCCAGGCTGGCGCGGCGGTCCGCCGATAATACCCGCATCGACAAATACACTGCCCGCGTTTTCAATTGTTTTTCCTATACGTACAGTGGTTGCAGGGGCTATTGCATTGCAGTCGGTATATACAATTTGTTCATCTGTTTCTTTCAGGGCGTCAGCCACGCGAGCAGCTACCGATTCTGCTGCTGCGGGGACGAGGATGCATATTACGAGTGAGGCTTCGCGCACGAGGTCGGAATATGTGGGTACGTCTTCGATTCCCGCTATTTCTGCGAGTTTGCACGTGCGCTTACTTCGGCCATTCAGGCAAGTTATTACCCGAGCGCCAGAGGCTATTGCCACTTGTCCAACGACATGGCCCATGTCGCCGGGACTCAGTAAGCCAACTGTGAAGGTTGACATTAGTATCTCCTTTCTTACTAAAATCGATCTGTCCACCACATATACGGATTGCCTTTGGGAAACAGGGTATCCAGCACAGGTAGCAGTTGTCTGGATATTTTTATTCCGTCATTATAAGCAATTTCTACCACCTGTCGATACCCCATTACCAGTTGGGTCAACGCCATTTGAGGCATTGATACCTGGGCACGGCTGCCAACATCGGCCATGACAATATCCGACCCGGAAATCTCGAAGCCCACGCGCCCAATGTCTGTATCAATGGCAAATTCACCTGTCCAATTCAATTCTGAGTGCGCCCACCGTTTTTGGAATACGGGTAGCAATTTTTTCATCAGACGATTCAGATGGATAATGCGTCCCATTGCGCTTTGATTAAACGGATACGCGACCAAACACGAACATCCCAAGGGTATGCACAGCGAGATAAATGGATCATCGCAAGGCAGATAAAAGAGTACTTCTTCAGTGCCTGCCCGTTTTGCTCGTCTTGCGATGGTCTTCCCAACTGAGGCAAGTGCTTCGCGGTCCTGTCCGCACACTTCTGTTACCATAGTGCGCCCCGCCTGTATGTCGTAAACCGCATATCCACGCACCCGGTCCCGAGCGTCATACACCACCAGAAATTTTCCCGCACGGCGAACCGTATCTTTGCCCAGACCTGGCATATACCATCTCGGCTTCCAGTTCTTTTGTCGTGCGTCCATGCCTGAGCGCGCGGCATTGTAATTTCTGTACAATCGGCGCATTGCCTCGTGATCAGCCCCGCGCCCTCTTCGCGCTTTTAAAGGGCCGTTCAGCGACGATAATTGCGATGTTTTCACCCACATAGACTGATCGGCAAATACCACGGCATACCCATATCGATGGTAAAAATCGGCAATGCCAAACAAAATGCTCATGTCGCAGTTCTGGCGCTCCATCAGTGCAATCGATTCCCACATGGCCTGACTGGCATATCCTTTCCGGCGATGATTAGCATCCGTCCATACACCGGCAATGCCACCCATTTTCACAACAGCAGAATCGATTTGCATGTGTTTTTTTACCACACCGAGACCACTGACAGCCTGTTCGCCCAATAACAGACTGATCTGCCACCGGCTTTTGCGGTCTTCAATCGCGGTTCTCAATTCAGCCATCAACGTTGTCCTTTTGCATCAACCACAGCCGTACGTAATGCCGTCTTTGGTCCGGGTCTGGATGGTCTTCAAATGCCGTTCGATTGTGCAGGATCCAATTGTTGTTGGTAAATAGCATTTGTCCGGGGGCGAGATCGAATTCCACGCACATTTGGGGATGATTTAATATATTTTCAACGGCTTGTAGTGCGCGCTCTTGTTCTGATGTGAGTGGTACATCTGCTTCTCGATGTCCCACCTGGATATAATAATGCAGGTAGCGCATGATTAGTGTCTGTTTATCCCAGGAAAACACAGGGGTCTTTTTTACAGGTGCTTCGCTAGGGAGAAATTGTCCCCGTCGGTCAAAATAGAAAAGTGAGTAGAGGGCGTTTAGAACGTTGGGCGCTTGACGGTGTAATATATTGTGTACTGCACAGGCACTGATCAACTGACTGCGCCCACCTGACCGCGCGGTTTTGATACATAACAAGCCGACTATTTCGGGTACTTGCGTTCCGAATGCGCCATCTGTGTGAAACGAGCTTTCTGCATTGGTTACAGAAAAACGCGCGCCCGATTTTACATCTCGCCCTGTGTCCCGCACGTCGTATAGTAGCGTGCCTTCGATATTTTGTTCAAAGGGTACGCCCAAACACTGTCCGATCATCCAATATGCGGCTCGCGCCTGGTCCCGTGTGTAATATTCTACGGGCAAGCGCTCGATGATGGCAAATCCGCGTCCGGTGTGCAGTGCGTCCAGAACGGGCTGGAGACACGGCGCACAGGCGATGGCGTTGGAAACGCGGAGATCAAATATTGTGTCCGCTTTCCGGACTTCGCTGTCCAATGCAGATAAATAGCGTTCGGATAAGGTGTAATACCATTCAGAAGGCGCATCAATTGTATCAGCAGTCCACGCGCGGGTGTCTGTTATTTGTTTGTTTAACATGGGAAGTTCTCAGCTTTTACCTTGCGTTCTACAAGGCTCTACCGTTATTTTGATTGATATTCTAAGGGACAAATTGCACCCTGTCAAGCGTTTGGCATTTGGAGGAGCATCGCGCTATGGAGATTGAAAAAGTCGTTATTCCGGTTGCTGGATTGGGCACGAGTTTGTTGCCAGCGACCAAGTCTCAGCCCAAAGAGATGTTGCCCGTGGGGCGAAAACCCGTGGTTCAGTATGTGGTTGAAGAGGTGGTTGAGCAAGGGTTAAAGAAGATACTCTTTGTGACGGGAAAGGACAAGCGCACGATAGAAGATCACTTTGATCGGGATCCGGAATTGCAGAATTATCTCTCGGAGAGCGATCACACACTCGATGAGCTTGATTATGAAAAAGAAGGAGTTAAATTTTTTTATACGCGACAAATTATTCCCACCGGGCATATTACGCCCGGGGGTATAGGGGATGCTATTAGCAGGGCTGAGGATTTTGTTGCAGGCGAGCCTTTTGTGGTTGCGTTTGGCGATACGATTATAAAGTCGGGCAATCATGCGGGTCTCGTGCGGCGGATGATCAAATCGCACCGAGAAAATGGGTCCAGTTGTACTATTGCGGTTGTCGAAGTGCCCCAGGGTGAAGAAAACCAGTATGGTATTGTCGAGCCTGTGAACGGTGCGTCTGAAGACGATTTTGCAATCGCACATATTGTGGAGAAGCCCGCACCGGAAAATGCACCGAGCAATCTCGGCGTGGCCGCGCGTTATGTTTTTAATCCCGAAATTTTTACCGCTCTCAAACGCACATCTCCCAGTTACAGGGGCAAGCTCGAGCTTACAGATGCGATTTCGACGCTTATTAAAATGGGGCACCCTGTCCGCTGTATCAAGTTGTATCCCGAAGAATTGCGCTATGATATCGGCGATTTTGAATCGTATTTTAAATCTTTCATCGATTTTACCCTCTTTGATCAGCGCTATGGGTACCTTCTTCGCCAATACCTGCAAAAGCGCTTGAGACAATTCTAATGACCCATGCGTTTCTTTCCACTGCCCCAGGGCGCTGTGGCATTATTGGCAATCCCACCGATATGTACGGCGGTAGCGTTATTTCGTGTTCAACGCAGGAACGCGCCGCGGTTTTGATTGAGCCGTCCGATGTGCTCAGTTTTGAGGTTGCCGGGCAACGTTTTGACGTGCATCGCCCCGAAGATTTATATCCGGATGGCGACTATTTTGATGTGGCCAGGGCTATTGTCCATTTTCTGGATCTCGGCAGTGCGAAATTTTCTCTGCGCTGGGCGTGCAATGTGCCTTTTTCTGCCGGGCTTTCCAGTTCGTCAGCTATGAGTGTGTCTATTCTCAGCGCGATTTTTGCATTTCTGGGACGCGATGAGCATCCATTTTTTTGCGCTGAGATGGCGCGGCATATTGAATTGAACTATATGGCGTTATGCGGGTATCAAGATGCGTATATGTGCATGTTTGGCGGTTTGAATTATATGGATTTTAATGGCAAGCAGTTTTACCGCGCATTTGGCGATGAACCTTATGCGACTGTTGAGCCGCTCCACGAGTACGTTGGGGATTATCCCTTTGTGTTGGGGCACACGGGTGTCCAGCGCTCTTCGGGTACCGTTCATCTGCCGATTCGAGAGCGCTGGTTAGAGGGCGATAGAGAGGTCAGGCGTTGCTATTTGCGGATTGCCCATCTGGCGCGTATGGGCAAACGCGCGATTCTCGCCAAAGATTGGGCGCATCTGGGCGCGCTGATGATAGAGAACCACGAGATTCAGCGCGATCTGGGCGGGTCGGGTCCGGAAAATGAGCGGCTGATTCAGGCTGCATTGGATGGTGGCGCACTGGGCGCAAAGCTCGCTGGCGCGGGGGGTGGCGGCACGATTATCGCGCTTGCGTGTGATAAAAAGCCCGTTGTCGAGGCTATGAAACAGGCCGGTGCCAGTCGCATTTTGTATCCCAAACCCCGTCCCGGTGCGACGGTTGTTCCGCTTGAAAACGCAGCGGACCGAGGGCGAGCCGAACGAGAACTCGTCCAGCGTGGCGAGCAGGCGGATATTGTATAGCTATGTCTTCTTCAAATAATTTCCGCATCCTTTTTCTCGCGCGTCGCTATCCGCCCAGCGTGGGCGGTATTCAGACGCATTGTTATAATCTCTATCATCGCTTGATTGAGATGTGTTCGGTGAAACTGGTCGCTCTGGGTAGAGATTCGCTTTTGCATCTGATCTGGTTCGTGCCGTATGCGTTTTTTGTTTCTTTTTTTTGTATTCTTTTTAGGCGGGTTGATGCGATTTATTTTAGCGATGGCGTGATTTGTTCTATTGCGCCATTTCTGAGGTTGTTCACGCGCATGCGTTTTGTGGTGACGATTTACGGTTTGGAGATGACGTTTTCCAATCCGATATTTAGCCGCATGATGCGCTTTGGTGTTTTGTTTTGTGACAGGGTGGCTGTTATCAGTCAAATTACCAGGGCAGTTAGTATTCAGGCTGGTGTGCCCGTTGAAAAAATTGATATTATTTATCTTGGTATTGATCCGCCCAGTATTCCCAGGACGCAGTGCAAGGCTCTCAAAGCGCGATTTGAAGCCGAACACGGCGTTCAATTTGGACGGGACAAAGTTGTTCTGAATTTCGGCAGGCAGGTGCCCCGAAAAGGCGTGGCTAAATTTTTGGAATGCGGCATACCGTTGCTCGATCGAGATATTAAACTGATCATTAGCGGTTCGGGACCAGATGCCGAGCGCATTCGCGAGATTTGGGAAGAAAATGGTCTTCGAGATCGGGTGTTGTTACTCTATCTGAGCGATGAAGAGTTGGGGTTTATCAGAGGTGAAGCAGATCTTTTTATTATGCCCAATGTGCCCTATCCCAATGATATGGAGGGGTTTGGCATTACCCATCTCGAATGTATGCACGATGGCACGCCTGTTGTTGCTTTTGCTGTGGATGCGCTTACAGAGAGTGTGAGCAAGGGCGGTTATTTGATCCCGCCTAATGATTATCAGGCGTTTGTCGATCAGATTCACGCATTTTTTCAATTACCTACAACAGAGCGCGAGGAAATAGAACGCGAAGCCCGCGATTATGTGCGTTCTGAGTTTACCTGGGATAAGACTGCTGCAGAATATTTCGATCTTTTTGTGAGGTGAAAGGAATTTTTTATGACCGGTGCTGATGTACTTATCCAGAGTCTGAAAGCGCAGGGGGTTGATACGCTTACGGGTATGCCCGGCAATCAGAATATTCATCTGTACGATGCGGTGCTGCGCGCGGGTGGGATTCGCCATTTGCTCATCCGTCACGAACAGGGTGCGACTTTGATTGCGAATGGGTATGCGCGTGCGTCTGGGCGCGTTGGTGTCGCGCTTACTGTTCCGGGTCCCGGTTCGACAAATGCTTCTACAGGTCTGGTGGATGCCCATACGGATTGCGTTCCCGTGCTGTTGATTACCGGGGGGACAGAGGTGGCTTTTGACGGACGGGATCGCGCCAAGTGTTTTCACGGTTTGGATCAGGAGACTTTTTTTAAGTCAATTACGCACTTTTTTGCACGTCCCAAATCTATTGATGAAATTCCCGATGCGGTCGTTGGTGCGTTCAAAGCATTGCGTGCGCCGCGTCCCGGTCCTGCGGTTATTGAATTGCCGACTGATGTGGCTGCAGAGGAGGGTATGGCGGATATTCCACCTGTGGTTGAAGGCGATCGCCTGTGTCCCGATGGCGCGGATATTGACCGCGTGGCTGCGGTGCTTCGTACAGCTAAACGTCCGGCTATTCTGGCGGGTAGTGCGGTTATTCACGCCAATGCTACCGATGCGCTTTGTTCTCTTGCAGAGGGTCTCAATATTCCGGTTGTTTATTCCCGTTTGGGGAAGGGGGTTATGCCAGATGGTCATCCTCTGACTGTGGGGCATTGTTCTGCTCAGGCGGGTAAGACGATTCTCGAGGGTGCGGATTTGCTGCTCGGTATTGGTTGTCGCTTTACGCAGATCGATACGCGGAGTTGGTCGCTTCCTCTGCCGGATCTCAAGGTTCAACTCGATCCCGATCCGCGAGAGCTTGGGCGCGAGTATCCGATTGAGGCGGGTGCTTCAGGCGATCTGGCGCAATCTATTCCTCAACTCGCCGAGGTGGCGACTGGTTATGCGGCTGATTGGGGCGATTTTATTGATCGCACGCGGGCCGAGGCCGCGTCCAATCGCGCGCCGGTGCCGATTATGGGCGTTACGCGCAAGTCGCTTCCAGAGGATGCGATTATTGTGGTGGATGTTACGTCTATTGGGTATCGCGCATTTGACGAGTATCCGATTTCTCTTCCGCGTACGTTTCTCTATCCCAGTCATTCGGTTACGCTGGGTTTTGCGGTTCCCGCTGCTATTGGCGCGAAGCTCGCGTGTCCAGATCAGCAGGTTGTCGCGTTTTGTGGCGATGGTGGGTTTCAGATGACGGCGAGCGAACTCGCTACTGCGGCAGAACACAGTGTTGGGACGGTTTCGGTTGTTTCCAATGATGGCAGTCTTTCGGCGATTCGCGGCGCTCAGGCCAGGGCTTTTAATGGTCGGGTGATCGATACGGATATGAAGACGCCTCGTCTTGCAGATCTCGCGCGGTCTCTGGGTGCAAGGGGTATCCGCGTGGATGATCCAGACCGTTTTGAAGCGGTTTTTGCGGATACGCTGGGTTTGGAAGGTCCTACTGTGATTGAGGTGATGATGCAGGAACAGCGCGATTATCTCATCAGCCGCGTACCGTGGCTTTACCCGGATTAGATCAGGATGGATAGGATAAAACCTTATATTGATCGCATAAAACCTTATATCTATGGGATAAGGCCCCATCTTTCCCGTATGGCGATCTATTGTGCGATTTGTGCGGTGGGGTATTTGACCATTGCTGTTGCGGTGATTTATGGGTACAAAGATGGCTTGCCATCTTTTGATAAGTTAGAGGATGTGGATCCCGCACAGACGACTAATATTTTTTCCCGAGATGGCGTGGAGTTGAAGAAGTTCTGGGTGCAGAGGCGCGATCCCATCGCGTTTGAGCAATTGCCAGATACGGTGATAGATGCCTTGATTGTCACAGAAGATCAGCGTTTTTGGGGGCACTGGGGTGTGAGTGTTCCCGATATTATTCGCGTGGTGTTCCGCAATGTTTATACGTCGGGTACCTTAAAGGGACACGGTGCGAGTACGCTGACGCAACAACTGGCGCGCAATATTTTTCTCACGCTGGATCCAACGTGGACACGCAAAATTCAGGAGCAGTTGACTGCCGTGCTTTTGGAGCGCACCTATACCAAGCGCGAGATTATTACCATGTATTTTAATCAGATGTATTTCGGCAATAGTGCTTATGGTATTCAGACTGCTGCGCGTCGTTTTTTTGGGAAGAATGTCGAACGTTTGACGCTGGATGAGGGGGCGTTGTTGGTCGGGCTTTTGAAGGGCCCGATGCCCTATTCGCCGATTTACCATCCCGAGCGGTCGCTGGATAGGCGCAATAATGTGGTGTTGTACAATTTGCGGGCGTCGGGTAAGATTACAGCTGCAGAATACGATTCGACTGCGCAGCGTCCAATTGTTTTGAAGGAGAATCGCGAGGAGACGGGAGAAGCGCCTTATTTTACAGAGGATATCCGCAAGTATTTGGAGCATACTTATGGTCTGAGTGTGCTTTATGACGGCGCGACTGTTACTACGACGCTGGATAGTCGATTGCAGGAGATTGCAGAGGATGTGGTGTCGCAAAAATTGATGGAGCTAAAAGATCGCGTGGCTGCCAAATGGAAGCGCGATCCCCCGGGGGCGGCATTTTTTGCGAAGATTAAGACGCATCAGGATACGCTGGCCAATCTGGTGTTGCAGGGGGCACTGGTGGCGCTGGATCCGCATACGGGACATGTTTTGGCACTGGTGGGTGGGCGCGATTTTGAAGAGAGTAAGTTCAACCGCGCAACGCAGGCTATGCGTCAGCCTGGGTCTGCTTTTAAGCCTTTTATTTATACGGCTGCGGTTGATAAGGGCCATACGGCCACCTGGCGGTTGCCCGATACGGCTGTGTCGATTAAGATGTACGATGGGACGTATTGGCAGCCGGAGAATTACGACCGAAAATTTTTGGGGTGGATGACGATGCGCGAGGGGCTTGCCGGTTCTCGCAATGTGGTGACGACTCAGGTGCTGCAAGCGGTGGGTCCGAAGACGGCAGTGGATTACGCGATGAAGATGGGCATTGATTCGCAGATCCAACCGGTTTTGTCTTTGGGGATGGGGACGAGTGAGGTCAAGTTGTTGGAATTGGCGTCGGCTTATGGGACGCTGGCGAATAAGGGCATTCGCGTGACGCCGATGTCGATTTTGAAGATCGAGGATAAGAACGGCAATGTGCTCGAGGAGAATGTGCAGGGGCGCGAACGGGTTGTGTTGAGTGAGGAGACTGCGGCTGTTACTGTGAATCTGATGCAGTCGATTCTGGATATGCGGGCGGGTGAAAATTACGCGGTTTTGACGGGTACGGGGCGGAGTGCGCGTACGGCTTATGGATTTCGTCGTCCGGCCGCGGGGAAGACGGGTACGACGCAGGAGTATGCCGATGCGTGGTTTATCGGGTTTACGCCGCAGATTGTGTGTGGGGTTTGGGTGGGGTTTGATTCCAAGGTGTCAATGGGTAGCCGAATGTCGGGTGCGGCTGTGGCGTTGCCGATTTGGGCGGAGTTTATGCAGCGTGCCCATGCCATGCTGAGGCTGCCGGTTGAAAATTTTGTGTTGCCGGAAGATATCCCAAAGGTGGAGGTTTGTGGGGAGACTTATGAGGTGGCGTCTATTTATTGTTCCAGGCGCTATACCGAGGTGTTTAAGCCGGGCACTGAACCCAAACGCCCGTGTCATATACATACCTCGAATACGCAGTCTTTGCCGACTCCCAGTGAACCGAAAAAGCCCAAGACCAAACGGGAATATCAGTTTTGATTGCTGTGGGATGATCCAGAAAGCGGGTCATCCCATTTTTTTTGGGGTGTAGATATGTCTTCTGTCCAATCTCTTGGCGTGCCGATCCGCAGTGTCAATTGGGTGCGTATTTTTCCGGCGCTGGATGCAGAGGATCGCGATTGTCTAGTGGCTGTGATGGGCCAGCAGGCAGATGGTTTTATGGTGGTGAAGATTGATCCGGTTACGGGGGAGACGGATCAGGTGACGGCGGCGATGTCTTCGGCGCATTATCCGACGGCTACGTTGCTGAGCCGAAGTGGTGTGATTTATATCGGGGCGGCGTACGTGGGTTATTTGTTTTCTTATGATCCAAAGGCGGGGCGATTGGATAATTTGGGGGCGATTAATTTGCCGCACGATACGTTTCCGTGCCGTATTGATGAGGATGCCCAGGGCGTGCTGTGGATCGGGTGTTACGGTTCGGCGGGGCTGACGAGTTACGATCCGAAGACGGGTGCGTTTGTGCGGTATGGGCGGATGGATGAGACGGATATGTATTGTTATCCGATGTGTGCGCCTGATGGGACGATTGCATGCGATATTAAGATGACGCGCCCCCATGTGGTGGTGTTGGATCCGAAGACGGGTGTTCGGAAGGTGGTGGGACCGGTTGTGGCAAAGGAGGATGGCGGGGCGTCGTCGTTGATGCGGGCGTCTGATGGGTCGCTTTATATTCAGTCGTCTGAGGGCAATTTTCGCCTGACGGGGTTTGAGGCGGTTCGGGTGGATACGTTTCCCGATCCTGAACCGCTGCCGACGATGTCCGATGGTGCGTTTGTTGATTTTGCGGATCGGGATACGCAGATGTATCGCGTGGTTGGTATCACACATCCTGAGACGGGCGCGACGAAGCGGTTGCCCATTTCATACAAGTCGTCGGGAAGTGAGTTGTTTTTGCTGCATCGCGGTCCGGATGACAATATTTATGGGTCGAGTATTTTGCCGTTGCATTTGTTTCGGTATGTGCCTTCTTCGGGCGAGATGACGGATCTGGGCGTTTGTTCCACGGCGACTGGGGAGGCGTATTCGATGGGGAATTTGGACGGGAAGCTCTATATTTGTTCTTATCCCGGTGCCAGGCTGTCGGTGTATGATCCTTCGCGTCCGTATCATTTTGGGTTGGAGGCTGATAGCAATCCGCGCGATTTGGGGCGTGTGGATGAGGTGTCTTATCGTCCTCGCGCGATGGTGACGGGTCCGATGGGGCGGGTGTGGGTTGCGTCTGTTCCGGATTATGGTTTGTGGGGCGGTCCGTTGTCGTGGTACGATCCGGGTTCGGAGCAGTTTGGTACTTACCGCGATATTGCCGGTGAGGCGAGTTGCTGGTCGCTGGCCTGGCTGTCCCGCCAGGATTTGCTCGCGGTGGGGACGACGATTAACGGCGGGTCTGGTACCCGTCCGCGGGTTTCACAGGCGGTGCTGTTTTTGTGGGATTATGAGCGGGAGGAGAAGGCGTGGGAGGGTACGCTCGATAGACAGATTTCGGCGATTAATGCGCTTGTTGTCGGCGAGGATGGGGTGTTGTACGGTACGGCTCTGGGCGATGGGGGTTCTGTTCTGTTTGCTTTTGATCCTGTTGCGCGGTCTTTTCTCTATGCGATTCCTTTAGGTGGCCGTCCCCTGGATCTGGGGCTTCAGAATGGACCAGATGGGAAGCTATACGGTTTTACGACGGCGTCTTTTTATGCATTAGATCCAGCCCACCGCGCTATTAATCCTCTGTACGAGGAAGAAGGTGCTTTCCAAATCCCCGGTCCTGTGATGGGAAATAGCGTATATTTCGCTAAGAAGCACGAGATGAAAAGGCTGGTGATTTGAATATTGTGTAGTTTGAAACGGATAATACAGCAGGCACATTGAAATCAAAACAATGTGCCTGTTTTTATTTTAGGTGTTCATTTTCGGACACCACTGTATCAAAATCGGACACTTATTAAACTGCGTTCATAGCACGAATTTTCATAACTAATTGTAAAACATAGAGAAGATAATTTTGGCACAGAAATTGCTTTCTTTTGAGGTGGAAGATTTTTTACCCCATTATTTACCAGGAGTGTCTAATGGGTTAATAGTTTTTAGTTCGTTTTACTTATAACGGGGGAGAGTTATCGTGTTTAGAAATTATCTGATTATCGCGCTGAGGAATCTCAAGCGGCAAAAGACTTTTAGTGCGATCAATATTCTGGGGCTTGCCATTGGTCTGGGGACGTGCATTTTGATCGTGCTCTATATTCAGGACGAGTTGAGTTTTGACAGTTGGCACGCAAAAGGAGATCGAATTTATCGCGTGATGCGGGAGACTAAGGCTGGGGGGCAGTCGAATTATTTGCCCGATACGTCGGGTGCGCTGGCACGGGCACTTGAGCGAGATTTTCCCGAGGTGGAGAAAGCCGTGCGCGTATGGGTCGATTTTATAGACGTAAGCTTGGGGGACAAAAAGTTTCCACTGAGCATCTGTATTGTCGATCCCGAGTTGTTTGCAATTTTCGATTTTCCATTTGTGCGTGGCAACCTTGAAACTGCATTTCCCAATCCCAATGCTATTGCTATAACAGAATCAGGGGCAAAGCGGTTATTTGGAGACGAAGATCCGATTGGCAAGACCATCACCTCTGAAAGCAAGCATCACGGAGGCGTGCGTACCATCACTGCGGTATTAAAAGATGTGCCCCGCAACTCTACACTCAGCCGCTACGGTGAAACCGATTATATCGATTATATCGGAATAGGTGGCTTCTCGTCCGAAGGCGCGAAATATCTCTGGGAAGATTGGATACCGACCGATGGTTGGCGTCCCGTCAATACGTATCTTCTGCTGAGAGAAGGGGCTGACCCAAAGGTGCTGTCCACGAAGCTCCCCGAATTTATGGATCGCTATATGGGCGCAGAGATCGCGCGTACAAATGCGTATCATCTCCAGCCTATCGACCGCATTTATCTCTATTCGAGGCAGGACTACAATCTGGATTGGTACGGCGATATAGATCGCGTTTATCAGTTTGGTGCTATTGCGGTTCTGGTGCTTGCGATTGGATGTATTAATTTTACAAATTTGACGACGGCGCAATCGGCTCGCAGAGCACAGGAGGTGGGTTTGCGAAAGGTGTCTGGTGCGTATCGCTCACAACTGATGGGTCAGTTTTTGGGCGAGTCTGTCCTCACGGCATTGCTCGCGCTTGTGCTGGCGCTTAGTGCTGTCGAACTCGTGCTTCCCGAGTTTAACGCGTTTTTCTACAAGCAACTCGGGTTGAATTTGTCGCGCGATCCTTTGCTCGCCATTGCCCTGATGGGTATTGCTGTATTTGTAGGACTGTTGGCTGGTGTTTATCCCGCATTTTTTCTTTCGGCGTATGAACCCACAGAGACGCTAAAGGGGGCGTTTCGCGCGGGTTCTCGGGGGCAGTGGATTCGAAAGGGGCTGGTGGTGGCGCAATTTGCAATTTCAATTATTCTACTTGCGAGTACGGGGGTGATCTATCAGCAACTCGATTATATTAAAAATAAGAACTTGGGTCTTAATATGGAGCAGATGGTTCTCATGCCCATATTTGTTCTCGACCAGGAAACAAAATTAGACCCGGCGCAAAAACTCGCCGCCCGTTATGCTACGGTGAAAGAAGCATTCCTCGCCCATCCAAATGCGCTTGAGGCAACGGCGTATCGCTGGCGGGTTGGATGGAGTGGGGGTATTATCCGAACGATTCGAGCAGAGGGACACGAGGGCACAGACTGGCGCATGCCGCTTCTGGAGGTCGATGAAGATTATCTCGATGTGTTTCAAATTGGGCTGGTAGAAGGACGCAAATTTGATCCGATTGCATTTCCCACAGATACGTCGAGAGCCTTTATCATCAACGAAACAGCAGTGTCTCGGCTCGGTTGGGATGATCCCATTGGTAAGTCTTTTGAGTGGGTTGATCGAGAGAGAAATCGGAAGGGGACGGTGATTGGCGTAGTGAAAGATTTTCACTATGGTCCGTTGCAAGAAGAAATAGGACCTGTTGCACTGACGCTTCGTCATCAGCAATTTTACAGTCTGGGCGTCCGCGTCAAAGCCGAAGGTATGGAAGAGACGCTCGCTTTTTTTGAAAAGACCTGGAAGCAATTCGCTCCCGCAGATCAGCCTTTTGACTATATGATGTGGGATCAGCAATTTGAATATATGTACTCAGCAGAACAACGGGCGCAGGCACTGACATTGCTCTCTTCGGGGATGGCGATTTTGCTCGCGTGTATGGGTCTGTTTGGTCTTGCGGCATTTGCGGTTGAGCAGCGCGTGAAAGAGATTGGAGTGCGAAAGGTTTTGGGTGCGAGTATGTCAAATATTGTGATGCTGATTTGTAGGACATTTGCGATTATGGTTTTGGTTGCGAATCTCTTTGCATGGCCGGTTGCGTATTTTGCGATGCGCAATTGGCTGGACGGCTTTGAATATCGCACGGATCTTTCGTGGTGGATATTTGTGTTAAGTGGGGCGATCGCGTTGGCGATTGCGTTGTTTACTGTGAGTTTCCACGCCCTTCGCGCGGCTGTGTCCAATCCGGTGGAAGCACTGCGGCATGAATAGATGGGATAATAAAAATATTGTAACTATTTAGGTATGGGCGCAATTCAAGATGTATTGTTGATGTTGGAAGACGCGCGAGAGTTCTTGCAAGACAGGGATACGCTTTTTCCTGATGGTGGAGAGGAAGGCTTGCAGACGCGCATAGTATTGTGCCCCTTCAAATGTACGGAAGCAGGTGGCGACTTTCTGCTTGACTTTTGCCGGACGCAAGTCGCGTTCAGCTTGATTGTTGGTAAAGGGCACAGCTTCGTGAAAGGCAAAGGCCAAAACCGCATCTTGATGCTTTATAAGGCGTTGGAGTAAGTTATAGGCACGGCTCCCTTTTGCCCGTCCCTTCTTTTTCGATTTGACAGGTGGGGGCTCCTTATTTTGTGCATAAGTGAGCAGACGTTGGTAGATCGCACGTGCTTTTTCACGCTTGTCTTCAGGCAAACAGGTGCGCCCCTGCATACTCATACGGTAAAGACACATAAAAAAGCGGTGCATATGCTTTGCCCATCGGCTACCTGCCTCATCTGCATTTTGCAGTTCACGAAGAAGATGGGCACCACATAAACTATGACGGCAAGGCCAAGACGTAAAATAACTACTATAGCAGTCATGAACAGCCCAACCCGGAAAGGCCTTAAGAACAGAATCAGCAGATGCCAACGCCTCACGACCCCGGCTTTGATGCAAAAATAAATGCGTCGCATCTGCCGTGCTTGCCACATGCAACCAGTGAAGACGACCGGCCACTCTCAGACCGGTCTCATCAAAATGCACCACATCACTGGCAAGAAGCGCTTGCTTAATCTCATCTTCGGTCGCTTCTAAACCCCTATAGGCACTGGAAAGTGCCTGATATTGCACACGCTCATTGACCCGATGTCCAAACAGGTCTTCAAACAAATCCGAGACCTTCTTGAACGGAAGACGATAGTCAACACTCAGCAAGCAGGATAAGGCACGAACACGAGACCCATATTGCACAGGTGCGCGAATATGAGACGGAAAACAAGAGGCCTGATACGTCCCACAAACAGGACACGAACACCCAAACGTCTGATATTCTTTTACCACCATACGAGCCGCTGGCAGATCAAAACATTGACGACGAGCGACCAAACTTTGACCAACACAAGACAAATCATGACCACACGAACACTGCAAAACAGGCAAAGAAACCACCTCATCAGGCGTCATAACCTGAGATAACGTGTGACCCTTATGACCGCGAACACCACCACGACTTTGCCGAGACTTTGACCGAGGAAGGGCAGGCTTCTTGCTATACCCATCACTGGAGGGCGGACGGTGGCTATTGCCGCTATCCTGATTGACTTGACGCTTCAAACGCGCATTCTCAGCACGCAAATCTGCATTCTCGGCGCGTAACTGTGTATTCTCTGCGCGTAACTGTGCATTCTCGCGCACTAAACCGGCTTGCGAGACTTCCAAATCCGAGACGCGACGCAATAACTCATCTATCAAACGATGAAGACCAAGAATATCTTCAGGACGGGACAAATGCATACCCTTTCACGAAAAAACATAACAACATAACCAAAAATCATTATACTCTATGGCACACCCAAAAACAACAAAAATAACAACATCCTAAATAGTTACAAAATATTAAAAGCCCGGTGGATCAGTTATTCATCGGGCTTTTATATGTAAAAAGGACTTGTCTCAGATCACTCAGTTGAATCTAACATGCGTCCAAATTCATCAAGATTAGACACCTGTATCGCTGCGCGGTGCAACTGCTTGAGGCGTTGTAAATCTTCAATAGCCGCGATGCGATCAGATAAGGGGTGCGACGCAGGGAGATCAAATCGAATCTCCAACACTTCAAGGATATCTTCAAGCGTGCTTTTTCTTTGACCTTGTTCAATACCTTGCTCAAAACCTTCCTCTCTGCCTTCTCGCTTAAAGGATTGAATAAGCGATGATTCGCGAATGATATCCATGATGCCCTCCTTGAAAATAATATCAGAAATCGTTTCAGACGTATATACCAACTCGCTCAACGCCACCATGCCAGCCAGATAATCGGCCTTGGGTGACCGATCTATGGGGCGCGTCCGAGCGGTGTGAATACACTGTTGCAACCACGCATCCGAGGTCATCCCCTCAGGTGGCTTCATCAAAGGAGTGAAAGGGATTAGACCCGAATGTCCCGCATCAAGGATATGTTGGCCTTCGACTTCAATCAGCCTGATCACATTGTATTGAATCACCACACGGTAGCCGGGTAGGGCTTGCTCGTAGAACCCAGGGTCGCGCTGCCCAGCATCCGGACGCAGGTAGATCACGTTGGAATATATCGGCAGACCGTGATGCTCAATGGCGCGCCCAATATACCCTGCCATGCGGCGTGGCATGGACGGACTGCTATCCGTAGTTTGAAACTCGTTGTGTACTAACGCTTCGTCTTCGCCGATTCGCACGCGGATGAAGCTATCTGCTCGGCGGGCTTCGACCGTGGTTTGCTCCGTTTCAATGACATCGATGACCTCGACGTCCTCCCGTGCGAGGACAAAATGGGCGAAGTGGTCGGGATAGTGTTGAATCAGGTATTTGGAGATGGTGTCGATGTCTGCCATAATAGATGCTCTGGGTCTGAGGGTTGGTCATATTTTGGACAAACGCAACAGTCAGAACCCAAGCAAATATCAGGCCAATGTCACAGCATCGCGTGACAAATGGCCTGGACAGCATCAAATACCCTTATTATGTTTTCAAATATGCTGTATTGCGCTCTTTTTTTCAACTTGAATTTAAGGATTACCTGTTTGGCGCAGAACAATTTTTGTATATTTTGATCGATAAATAGGCGGTCATGTGAAAGATATGTACCATTTACCCCTGTGGTTGCCGCGGTGGTTCTTGCGTAAAATCAGTTAAAATAAAAAAGATCTAAATGCGAGTGACCTTTGGAAGACAAGTGACAGAAATCGCTTAACAAAAGGACGACTTTTCACTATAATAGATACGAAACACTAATAACCCATTACTTTTAGAGACTTTACAATGATAAAGAACGCACCAGACAAGCACTTTCGAAATTGTTTTTAAGATCTCTGTCACTTTCGTATATAATTCCCTTTGGGTTAGGAATACTATGATAACTTTAGGTCTCTGCTTGTTTATTTTTGCTGTTATATCCGGTATTTATGAAGTGAGGAAACGGAAAAACCGTCAGTAACCGCGTCCGATTTTGTCACTTTCGTATATAATTCCCTTTGTTTTTGCTGCAAATTAAGCTTTAAAAGTAACTCTCCCCTTCTGGACGTCTGCTTCAGATCTACAGGCGTGACGATAGGAATAGCACCTGTCATTGCGGCATGATTTTAGCCGCCACGCACAGCACAACGCCAGTAATCCAAACGCGATCCTCCATTGAACTCCTCCGCTATGTTTACGTCTGCATGTGATTAACAGTTATTCTGATTTGTCCAAGCTCTGAGATTTGTCGATAGCCGTAGATCGAAAATTTACAGGGTTTAAGAAAATTTCAATTTCAGGCACGAATTTTGCTTTTTATGAGAGTTGATCATGAGAGAAGTGTATTTAGACAATAATGCGACGACGCGACCTTTGCCCGAGGTGCGCGAGGCAATGATGCGTGTGATGGGTGAGGATTTTGGCAATCCGTCGAGCGCACATTCGGCTGGCGACCGGGTGCGTGAAGAAATGGTCACAGCGCGTGATGCTGTTGCACAGTTGGTCGGGGCTGAAGCGGATCAGATTGTGTTTATGGGAAGTGGGACCGAGGCAAATAATACGGTTTTTAATTCTGTTGTTCAACGCACCCCAAAAGAAAAACGGGTTCGCATTGTGACGACAACCGTAGAACATTCGTCTATTGTGAAGATGAACGACTTTCTCAGCGCAAGAGACGTTGAGATTGTATCTGTTCCGGTGGATCGCTGCGGACAGTTGGTTTGGGAAGCGTTGGATGAGGCTGTTACGCCAGACACCGATCTGGTTTCTGTGCAGTGGGTGAATAATGAAACAGGCGCGATTTTGCCCGTCGAGCGGATTGCCCGGCTTTGTCAATCCCGAGGGGTGTTATTTCATACCGATGCGGCGCAGGCTGTTGGCAAGCTGCCCGTTTCTGTAACAGAGTTGCCCGTTGATTTTTTGGCTTTTACCGCGCACAAATTCCACGGGCCACAGGGGATTGGCGCACTTTATGTGAGGTCGTCTAAGGGGTTGTTGCCATTGCTCTGGGGCGGATCGCAAGAAGGTGGGTTGCGACCAGGGACAGAGAACCTGCCGGGTATTATTGGCATGGGGACTGCGGCTCAGTTGCGTTTGGATCGGTTGAAGGATGTGCAGGGGCTTATGGTTTCGCTTCGGGATCGTTTTGAGCAGTCGGTCATTGCTCAAATACCCGATGTGGAGATTAACGGCGATCCCGATATGCGGGTTTGCAATACGACAAATTTGCTGTTTCGAGATGTGGATGGTCAGGCACTTGTGGCACGGTTGGACCAGGAGGGGATTCGATGTTCTCAGAGTTCGGCATGCACCAATCAGCGGCCCGAACCTTCGTATGTGTTGCGGGCTATGGGTCTGTCTGAGCCTGAGGCGTACGCGAGTATTCGGTTTAGTTTTTCAGAGTTTAATACAGTTGAAGATGTTGATGAGACGGTTGCACATCTGGCGCAGTTGTGTGAACAATTGCGGAGGTTCAGTCGGCGACGATTGACGCGCTTAGCGGAGGTGGGATGATGAAGTTTAGTGGACACGAGACTTTTGCAATTCGAGAGGGGTGGCTTCACAAAGGACTCAAGTTGCTTATTGAGGACCCGGACAAATTGGTGCATGAATTTTCTGCCGATTGGCTCGGCGTTGGAAAAAATATGTCCCATTCTATACGTCACTGGCTGGTGGTAACGGGATTGGCAGAGCGTGTGACAGGTAATGGGCGTCATGCCTCATTAAAAAAAACAGAGCTTGGTCAGCTTATTTATGATCAAGACCCGTATTTTGTCGATATTGGGACATGGTGGGCTTTGCACGTTAATCTGGTGAATGCCGGAGATCAGGTATTTACCTGGTCATGGTTTTTCAATGATTTTAGCCTCTCTCGATTTGAAAGGTCTATGTGCAGAGAGCGTCTATCGCGCCATGTAGAAAAATTACGATCTCGACCACCTAGTGAAAAGACTATTGAGCGAGATGTTGCTTGCATGTTGCAGAGCTATGCCAGGAATATTCCAACCGAAAACAAAGATCCAGAAGATGCGCTTGAATGTCCATTCGTCGAATTGGGATTGTTGAGCTATTTTCGCACATCAAGATATTACCAGGTGCATCAAGGAGAGAAGGAGATTCCCACTCATTTATTGGGCTATGCCCTTTCCAAGGCATTTGAGGAAGTTAGGGAAGGAGAAGATACAGTCGATATATCCGTGAGAGAGGCAGTAACGCGCTCGGGCGGTCCAGGCAGGGCATTTGTATTGACGAGTGAATCCCTATTGTCGCTTGCGCTTCAGGCGGAAGAAACGGACCCAAATAAGGACATCCAGGTTATTGGTCTTGCAGGAGATAGAAGAATACGCATTCGGCGAATGCAACCCGTTGATTGGCTGAGAAATCACTACGACATGATCCAATGGGGAGATCAGCATGCAGCTTGAAATGACAGCCAAATTTAATGCTGAAGTATTTCTGCGTTCTATTAACATACAATACGATGCAGAATATCCGAATCGGATTGCACACTACCAGCCTACGGCTAAGAGTGTCCCACTCATAAAATCCCTGCTCGGTTTTGAACAAGACAGGTCGTTTTTTGTTGTTGCGCCCTATGGCACTGGGAAATCAATTACAGCGACCTATTTATTGCATTTGATTGAGAATCGTCACGATGCTGCTGAAACACTATCTGTCGTTGAAGATAAGTTGGAAGCAGTTAGCCCAGATTTGAGCAAATTTTCCAGGGAACGTCGCAACGGGAAAGACAAAGGGCTTGTACTGGCATTGCAAGGCTATTGCGAAAATTTGGGCGAGAGCCTAAAGGATGCTGCGCTCAAAGGGATGAGGCGCTTAAAACTCGGCCGTCAGGCGCGTACGATTGAATCCATGTCCTGTGAGACGATTGATCAGGCAATAGAATTGCTCGGCGCGGTTCGGGATAAGGCGCGTGCGGCGGGCTGCGATCGGGTTGTGATTTTGTGGGATGAGTTTGGACGCCATATTGAGTCTTTGATTGCCGAGGGGCGTTCCGCTGCTTTGAGTGAAATTCAATTGTTGGCTGAGTGTGTGAGTCGATCTATAGCTATTCCCGTAACACTTGGGCTGTTATTGCATCAAGAGTTGTTGCAATATGCGAGCAATTCACCGGCTTCAGTTCGTGCAGAATGGAGAAAAATTGAAGGTCGCTTCCAGACTATTCAGTATATCGACGATAGTAAAGAAATATACCGTTTGCTATCAGAAGTGGTTTCTGAACAGAATGGCTCTAATGTCTTGCCTGATGAACAGGTACAATCTTCTGCATTAGAGTGCAAGCAACTTGGACTGTTTTCCGACTTTACTGTATCGGAACTCCAGTCGCTTTTGCATCGTGCATATCCCATGGAACCCACTACTCTGTACTTGCTACCACGCATTTCAGGTCGGGTTGCACAGAACGAAAGGACGCTGTTTAGTTTTCTCAATTTTATAGACTTTCAAAATCATGTTAGACCGGATCATCTTTACGAATACTTTTCGCCGGAAATGCGTACAGATACGGCCGTAGGCGGAACATATAAACAATGGCTTGAAACACAGAATGCCCTCTCAAAGCTCGACGATGATAATGACCTGGCGGCAACAGCACTGAGAACCGCAAGTCTGTTGGGTTTTGGCGTAAATGGCGATCGGTCTCGTACATCCCGCGATTTGCTGCTATTTGCCCTGCGTGGCTATGCATGTGCTGATAAGGGATTAGTCAGTAACGGATCACAGCAGGAAGAAGCGGTTATTAATCAACTCATAGACCAGAAACTCCTTTTACACAGAAAACGCAGTGATGAAGTTTCTGTTTGGCATGGGACTGATGCCGACCTTCGGGGCAGGCTTGAAGAAGAGAAGTCACGGCAGCGAAGGGAATTCGATTTCCTTACTTTTTTGACGGATGAGGCCAGTCCCCCTGTCTGGCGACCGGTCAGATATAATAGTGATTTCCATATCAGACGGTTTCTACAGGGAGAGTATTGGAGTCTGGAAAAATTGGACGGATGTCTAAATGTACCTGTTGGATGTGATGGAAAAATCATATATGTGATTGCTGAGACAGCGGAAGAGCTTCAGGTAGCAGAGCATCAGGCTTCAAAATACCAGTGTGATGAACGGATTATTTTTGCGGTGCCCCGGGTGCCTGTTCCTCTGTTTGAGGCAACTCTGGAAGTGTGGTGTTTAATTCAGATGCAGGGGGATGACAAACTGGTGGAATCGGATCCGATGGTGTTATCTGAAATTCAACAGATGACAGATGATGCCCGTAGCTATCTTCAAAAACTCCTTGATCGGTTGATCCTGCCGAGTAGTGAAGGGCCGCGCTGGTTTTACAAGGGGAATACGTTACCAATCAAAAATGCTTATGATTTGCGGAACGAATTGTCTGAAATCATGCAGAGAATTTTCCTCCATACTCCTAAGATCAATAATGAGATGATTGTTCGGCACAAGCCTACTCCTACTTTGGTCAATTCGCGTAAGAAGCTCTTGCTCGGTATTCTTGAGCGTTCAGGTCAGGAGATGCTGGGTATAGAAGGCAATCCTCCAGAAGCGTCCATGTTCCGAACCATTCTCTTGCACACAGGTCTATATTACCCTGCTAAGGGGGAAGGTTGGAAATACGCTTTGCCCGATCAAGTTAAGGAGCCTGAACTTCAAAAGGTGTGGAGCAAGATTCAGCAGTTTTTCACAATTCCATCGGAAGAGCCTAAGGATATACGAAGTTTTTTTAATGAACTAATGGAGCCACCCTTCGGGATTCGGGCTGGATTGCTTCCCGTTCTCTTTGCTGCAGGTCTTAAAGCGTTTCCCAGTGTGTATTCGCTACGCTATAAGGGGAGTTACGTATCTGATATTCTGCCTTCGGATATTGAGCAATTATGTCGTGAACCAGAACAGTATGAATTTATTGTCTTAGATATTGATCAGACCAAACGCGATTATCTCAACGCTGTTCTCGAACTCTTTGATACTCAAGCAAGACCAGCAACTGGAAATGATCTCATTCGAGCCTGCTATGACGCGCTTGAGAACTGGAAGATGGGGCTTCCTGCTGGTGCACTTTCAACAAGATATTTGGCACAGAAAACCCGTCGCGTCCAAGCTATACTTCGCCATCCGTCTGATCCGGTGCAACTGTTATTTGAGCGCATTCCAAGAGCATTGGACTGCTCAATTGATGATCAACAGATGCTGTTGGAATCTCTCGAAAGATGCAAAAATGAACTCTCTGAGGTCATTGACAGTTACCAGAAAAAGGCGATTTCTTCTTTGCGCCGTGCGCTATCTTTGAACTGGAAATCTGAAAATGGACAGGTAAAGGAGATAGCCAACCGCTGGGCATTGTGTTTTCCAGATGAACTATCCAACGCGCTGAATGACAATGAGTCTAAAGGTCTATTGTCCCGTATGCGTATGACATATCCATCTGATGCCAAACTTGTTGACTCATTGTCGGGTTTATTCTTCCAAAAGACGATTAGACGGTGGGATGACAGCTACATCGCAAATTTTGATCGAGAAATTCACAGTGTAGTTAGACGCATTGAGGAATCCGCCTTGTCGTTTGAGTTTACGGCAAGTGGCGCAGTGAAAAATGGTTTGGCGAATCTGGTGCAAGAACGCATGAATGTATTGTATGAACGTTTGACAGATATCGTTGGCCAGGAAGAAGCGCGTGCCTTGTTTGCAGATATTCTTGAAGACAACAATGGAGAAGATTTACATGGCGACCATACAAGAGGCGTTGAACAATCAGTCTGATGACATCCGACATATCGTCAGTGTTTCAGGGGGCAAAGACTCCGCAGCTCTGGCTATTTATATGCGGCAGAATTATCCACAAATACCTGCGGAGTATGTTTTCTGTGATACCGGATGTGAATTAGATGAGACGTACGAGTATTTGGAGTGCTTAGAGGCTCTGCTTGGCGTCGATATTCACCGTCTAAACGCGCTCGATAGTTTAGGAGTAGAGAAGAAGCCCGGGCGCAATCCGTTTGATATGTATTTGAATGAGATATACAGCGGCTATTTGCCCAGCCCGAGGTCGCGGTGGTGTACGCGCGTGTTGAAAATTGAACCTTTTGAAGATTATGTTGGCGATAGCCGGGCATACAGCTATATTGGCATCCGCGACGATGAAGATCGGGATGGATACATCACAAAAAAGCCACCCTCAATTTCGCAGCAGCCCAATATTATTCCCGTGTATCCGTTTAAGGATGATGGGCTTGGTCTGTCGGATATAGTGCAGATTTTGGAAGAGTCTGGGCTGGGGTTGCCAGAGTATTACAAGTGGCGGTCGCGGTCAGGGTGCTACTTTTGTTTTTATCAGCAGATTGGGGAATGGCAAAGGTTAAAACAAGAACATCCCGATTTGTTTGAGAAGGCCAAGGAATACGAGCAGGAAAAGAATGGGAAGAAATTTACCTGGGTAGATGGCAAAACCCTGGATGATATTGTAGATCAACCTCTCAGAGACTTGCCTATGATTGATGAGACTGAGGGTTGTGCGATTTGTCACCTGTAATTTGTTTGAAATCTCTTAAATACACATGGCGGGCTAAGAGTTACGCATCTTAGTCCGCCATTTTAATACATATCTCTATATGGCGATACTGATTATCAGGTCATGAGTTGAGAGACAATTTCCATAAATTTCTTTTTGCCAGGATCAGGAAGTTCACTAAATTTTTCAATGAGCCATTCTATCTTTAATGATTCAAGATGTGTTTCAACCCTTTTTTCTATTTTCTTAAGACGTTCGATATGTTGCTCTGTAAGTATAGCAGGGGGATGAGTCGCCTTATGATGTAAACGGCTTGCCTCGCTAGTAGACATATTGTCAAGGTTAAGAATTTCGGATTCAATAGTCTTAATCCAAGAAAGGCTCTCTGACTTTCGCTGTTCTGAGATGCTTTTATAGAAATTTGAAAAAGTCTCGTCCATCTCCCAAGGTATCTCTTCGTCACCATAAGCCTCTTGAGCTTCTGACTGGAGCTTTTCCATAAGGGTATCTAATTCCTGCCAGTCAAGACGCCTATCTTGTAATTGAAGATAATCATGTTGGTAGGTCTGGAGAACGCGTTGAATGATTCTTAGATCCTCTAAGTCGTGTTGACAGCCTTCAAATGCTCTTATCAATTCATCAATTTCTTCTATTAAAGCATCTAACTGTTCACCTTCTGGTACTCGGGACAGAAGCAGCCTTGAAAATCGCTTGGTAACATCGGATTCTGCCTTTCTCAATTTATTATGGAAGTCGGTGATCAGATTAAGAACTTCAGTGATTTCAGGCATATCTATACGTTGAGTCATCCCGCGTAGCTTGGCAGAATATCCCTTTCCGACGTCTATTAAGCCCCGGATTTCTGCTACTCGTACAATACGGAGGGCGTCAGAATTCTGGCTGAGCCAAGAACGAACATCCCGAATCAATCGCCTAGCCTCTGCAGATGTTACTGCATCTCGTACTAAGGCTGTGGTTCGAGCCTCTAGTTCTTGGAATTGTTCAGCCAGATCCAGTTCTTTCAGATTACCTCCGATCAATCGTATCATCCGATGTTTAAAATTTCCAACGGCATCAGGAGCATCGTTTGTGAGAGACTGATGGGAGAGCCAACCGGGAAATATTTGTATAATTGTCTGTGTCGCTGTCTCAATAGAAGGATCTAAATCCGAAATTTCATGCTGGGTCCAAAGAGAACCTTCTGATCTCATTCGGTTCCGTAGTTTTACAAGTTCTGCTGCCCCCCAGCTCAAATCACCAACATTATTCCGATCTCCGGCTTGGTAGATTTTTTGTAAAGATTCTCCTTTCTCCATCTTCATTTTCTTAAGCTCTTCCTGAGCTGTAACACCTTGTTCCTCTAGATGCACAAAGCGATAGATGAGGGCCGGAGGCACAGGTATCCGTTGTTGAAGTTCCTTAGCTCTCGTCAGACACTGACTTCGACCGTAATAACTCTCCTCCTGTTCCCATTCGTCAAATAGTTCTTCCCATTCAGAGGATGCTTCACCAAGTGAAACTAGTGCCACATCATCAAATCCTGCAAGATCAAGGTGTTTGCTTTTAAATATACCTTCTTGAACCCATTGAGAAACAGCGTATTGCTCCTCACCTCGCACAACAGCTAAATTTTCTACTCTAGGTGCAATAAATAAACCCAACATCAAACCCGCTGAAGCAATATTGCCACCGAATGGTGGCAAACACACTTCTTCTATTACATCTTTCAGCAGTATCCGTTGCTGACCGGATTGTAGTAGCTTATCCCACTTTTCCATGATAGATCTGACTACAGGAAGAGATGGTCTTCTGGATATTTTACCAGCTTTTGTGAATACTCTCCAAGTCTTACTCAGAACCTCTATAGCACGATTTTTGTCTCTTAACGGTTTTGCTAAGATACCATCATAGTCAAGTTTCCCTTGTATCAATTCTGTTATGACCTGCTGGCAAGTATCTGCAGCATTCCCTCGGGCAACACTAAAACCATCAAATGGAAAAGGAATAGGCTTTCTGTATATCTTCTGGAATAGTTCAGTTCCTAACCGGCTCAGACGATTTGGTCTTAATTCTCCCTTCAGACCAGTTATGTACCGTCTTTGTCTGAGCATATCGTCAATTTGACTCTGAACCGTCTGAAGTTGCTTCTCCCTATGTGCTCCGATCAAATTTCCGAATCGGACACGATCGCTTTCAGTAATTGATTCTTCTAATATTGATAGTTCCGCTAAAGCTTGCCCGAGTGTACCTTCCTCATCGCATAGGAGAATGACAAAAATCGGAAGTGCTGGAGTGCTATAATCTCGTGCGAAGCTTCGAAGCACTTTCCTTACCTGTGAGGCAATAGTATCAGGATCTTGGTTCTGGTCAACATAACAATAGATAACTGTGCCACGCGGCTCATTGACGCCCGTAGCTTTCTTCCAGCGGTCAGCAGCGAGTTGTAAGTTTGTAAGAAGATTATCAAGATTGGATGTTACTCGTTGGTAGGTCCACTCTCTTGTACTTATCCTATTGCCTTCAGAGAAATCGCAGTCTATATCATTCAGAAGATCACACCAAGACGATGCTTTGCTAGCGAATAATTTTGCCTTCCCCTCTTCATCGTATATACTCGCTACTCGTTTCCTGAGAAAGGCGAGAAAATGAGTACGAGGAACTGCATCGCCTAAAATATCGAAGCTTTTGAAACTATCGTCCCACTCTAGGACATTGTATTCTTCTTGGAGTTGCTGTACTGTCTCAAAAGTACCCTTAAGTGTTAATCCGGTGAATTCTGAAATTGCCTCAATAGCCTCGTCTCGATCTTCAACCTTTAGACCCATCTTAGATGCCAGAACAACAGCGCGCAGAACACGCATAGATTCATTTGAAAGTTGAGCTCTATGGCGTGCATCAACAGAGGTATAAGCGTGTGTTATTGATCCTTGTTGTCCTGTTTCTTCTGAGTGGATAAGCTCTTGTTCCAGCGCATCTGACCAGAAATCAACCGGCGCGAGAGACCACTTTCCATCTTGAGTCACATTACTATTACTATATCGCTGAAAAACATCTCCAAGAAGAGCAAGAGCTGATCTTTCTTGAAGATGCTTACCAGCGACAGCTAGATAGAACAAAAACCAAGTTGCGTAAGGAGATAATGGCCAACATCCTTTTCTAATTATCGTGTGGAACAACGGACGATCAATCCACAACTTGTGATTATACGACTGTGGAAACCACGCGTTGAGGTTTCCTCTAATCTCCTCAGATTCTTGTAGGGCGAAATCTGTGTCAAACCAAGAATCGATTATATCAGGTTTTTGCTTCTCAATCAGACTCGCAATGAGTGTTTCTAAATTAATGGAAAGATAGACTCTATTTGCGGATTGATAACGTGTTACATAACGGAGAATATCGTTCCTGTACTCAGGAGCAATGCGCTGAACATATGCATTTAGCTCAAATTGGATGAAGCCAACAAAAGACGTTTCATCAGGATGTGATTGGACTGCCTCAAAAAGGTCTTGGAGTACTCCGCTTCCAGCAATTTGGCTCCGTGTTGTGGCAAATTCAGTGTATCTTCCAAACTCATCAAATAAAATCAGGAGTCGAGAGAATGGCTTATTCTCACCGCAGTATTCGCGGGATACAACGTCAATCACATCTCGCACGGATTCACCGCCAAGAGCACGAATCGGCATGCCTTGAGAGTCAAAAAATTTATGGATTTTATTATAAATATGCTCATCTTGTTTTTCGAGAGCATCTATTACCAAATCGATATTGGATACATCACATACGTCTAATAGCTCCTTAAGCACACTTTCATTCGAGACACGTATAAGATTAGCAGCCTGTCTAAAACGAGGTCTCAATTCATCTAATGGTTGGGTGTCTAATTCCCGTAATTTTACTTGGTCAACGACTTGTTTTGCAAACTCAGAGGTTAAATCGAAGCTCTGCATGCCGTTGAGTGTTATAATGAGAGGAGTTTTACTCTGTTCCTTCAATAAGCTTCGGATCTCACTACCGATAGAAGTGTCTGATGTCTCAAGATTTGCCAATATAGAATCGGCAACATCTCCTTCCGGATCATTGAGAAGGGTAGCCAGCGTTAATGCCAAGTGGGACTTACCGGTACCATAGCCCGCAATAGCCAATGTAAAGGGCTGATCTTCAAGTTCAAAGCAACTGCGTATAACTGTACGAGCAAATGTGGCTGTGTCCTGCAAATGATGTCCATGAGTAGTGCCAACATCGGCTTGGGTGACACCATGGTATTGAGGGCCGTGAAAAACAAATGATTGAGCAGCTTTTTCGCGTTTCTGTATATCTGTCAAGAACCAGTCTATACTAACAGCGCCCTGAAAAAGACGATCACTTTGAAATTTGACTATATCCTGCAAGTGGAGTGACATTTTTTATTTTTTTTCATAGTACACGACAAAAGTTAAATTGTGTCACAAAGTGTGGGATTACTCAGTAATCGAATACATTTTCGGAACTGTTGGTATTGCAGGTTTATATTGAGCAGGACATACTGGAGATGGTCTAAGCCATACCGAAAGAGGCTTTTCTCCATCCGTCCGTGTGTTTTGACCTTCAAGGGTTTTGTAAGTGCGATCCACTCGCCTACGATATGTGCCCAAGTAAAGGCAATGGTCAAAAGCGCGATAAGTTTCTCGATGCGTTCTTCATGCACGAGGTGAGTCGCTTCCAGATCAAAGCCACGACTTTTCAAATTGGCAAAAAGGACTTCAATGCCCCATCGTTTCTTATATTCATCTAATACGTAGTGTTCTTGTCTGTTGCTGGCAATAATGAGGACCTCATCTTTCAATCTTATCGCAGACAGATACACAGGCAGGTCATAAACACGTCGGGGTTGGCACAAGCGGGTTTGCTGATGGATTTGCAGGTTTGAAAACAGCTTTCTTATGGGTATCTCTTTACTGCCTGCTGAGACAAGCGCGTTTTCCTTGATGCGGATAGCAAAGGGGATGTTTTGTGTGTCTAACCACTTAAACCATTCTCTTCCAATAAATTCCCTGTCTGCGACTACAACCCGGATGTGAGATGGTGGAATGCGCGTGAGCACCTCCTTCATCAAATAGATGCGTTCCTCACTATTGGAATTGCCTCGCTTTGGCAACAGCATCCAACACATAGGAAAGGCCACCCCTTCATAGATAATCCCGGCGGTTAGGATGTTGATATTGAATTTTCCTAACTTCCAATTGGTGCGATCTATTGAGATTGTAAAGTCGGTCTTTATGGGTAATAAGTGTAAGATCAGTCGGCTCACGGCTTCATAAGGGATATCAAACTCAGAGAAAAAACGCTGGATCCTGCGGTAGTTTGATTGCTGTTTGACCTCTCCATTTAGCGCATTGGCCAATTTGGCAAAGTTGACTGTCGTCAGCTTGATGAGAGACAATATGAAGGCCGATAGGAACATCAATCGCGCTTTATGCCAATGAAAATGACCTTGAAATACACTGCAAAGTTGTGTAACTTGACCAGACATAGACCTGTGCCTTGTTAAGATGAGGGGTTTGTTTTGGCATATTCAAACCTAACTCTTTTTCACAATTTGCACAGGTCTTTTATTTTTTGTCGTGTACTATGATCTTTCATATTAAATCATCGTAAATTCGAGCCCAGGTTTCATTCACGTCTGCTGCCGGTCGTAGTATCCATGGATTCATATGCCTATCAATTTCAATGATTCCTTTTCTCTCGATCAAATTTAGTGCCTGTTGGACACTTGTCGTATCCCATCCTGGAATGGTTCGCCAGCCGACCTCGGTATCGAATTCTGTTACAGTCACCTGTCGAGTATCGGGGAAGTGGTCGGACAGGAGCTGGAGTATCCAGGCACCATAGGCTAATCCTAATTCTTCTGCAATAGGTGCAGGTTTTCTATATATGCCCTCCGAAGACTCTGATAATGCACCACAAGCACTAAAAGCTGCCACATCCTCATACATGCCTATTAAAGGACCAATAAAGCCAGTACGCTGTGTGCTATAAACAAGTGCTAAGTATTCCTCCAGCTTTCTCCGAGAAAAATGCATTCCAAGAGATTGAGTTCCTTCAAAAAATGTGTAATACCATATATCTGCGCCTGTCAGTGGACTACAGAGATTGAAATGAGCAATCCACTGAGTTACCGGCTCCTTTAGGTGTGGATCTTCTAGAAGAACGACACGTCCAAACGGCGTTAATTTTGGTTTTTTGGTAGCAGAACGTTGGTTTCCAGATAGCTGCACAATACCCATTCCACGTGCGTAGTCAAGAATGGCGGAAACTTTTCCACTACTATCACCAGTCGGAATTCCTGTCTCATCTCTAATTTCTTGGTAAGTTCCCGATTTGTTTGCCGCTGCAAAACGCAATAGCGCATGTATATATTGGCGCTCAGGCTTAAAGGTAGAGTGAAAGCTACGGGGTAGCCGCTTACCTATCGGATTGACTTTATCCATCTAAACCCCGCTCTCCAAGGGGAATAACTTGAACCCGGAATGCCTTAGGCTCTAACCTTCCTGTGGCTTCATTTAGGCTGGGGCCCAATGAATAGCATTCACCCTTTTTAAGTGAAGCAAGACGTGTCTTCCAAGTATCAACCTTCTCACCTGTTGTCATGGCTGCTATATCTGCATAAGTTCTTAATTCCGTATCTGTAGGTCGGAAAAACAACTTATGTGCCGCATTGAATAATCGATCACGTTGATCTTTTTCCAGATTACTCATTGTCTGTGTAGCCAGTATGAGAGAGAAACCGAATTTTCGTCCTTCACGCAGAAGTTGAGCCAATGGAGTTTCCTCTCTATGATCCAAATTTTGGATTTCATCCAGCACCAAAACACGAGGAGAGGCCTCCGTCCCGCTGCCACGGTAGTACCAGTATAAATCAATAAGAGAAAACTCGGTAATTAATCTCGATGAATCTCTTAGAAAGCCAGCTAATTGGAGTACATGACAACGATGTTGCGAATCAGTAAAAAGTCGTTCCCAACTCTCAACGTCCTCCCTACCAAACGGATTTTGGTCTATGAAAGGGCGTATCTTGCTGATAAGGCTACTTGCTGCCGTACCAGTGGTACCCCGTTCTTCACTGATTTCCTCTAGGCAGGGGATTAGATCATCCAAAGTCATAACTGTATCGCTAGAATAGCTAATTCCGTTTTTTATAGCTTGATAAAGCACTGACTTCTGTTGATCACCAAGGTTGTACACTTCCGCAAAAACACCACTAATACGTTGCGCCGTATTAACCTCACTCTCTGCAATAAATTCGTCCCCAATAGCCTCTCTCTGCTGCCGAAAAGGATTGATTTCGAGAGGACGCTTGCGCACAATGTGTTGCATTGGTTTTAGTAGAGTCTTGAAATCTTCCTCAAGCTGGTTATCGTAGAAACCATTCGTATAATCTACAATGAGAGAATTTTGATCGTTTTGGCTAAGCTCGCTGAGAAGGCATTGAATCGTATAGGTTTTACCCATACCAGATGCTCCAAAGAGTAGAATATGTCGATTGTTGAGGTCCTTGTGCCAAAATTCCCAATAGACAGGGCGAGATCCATTGGTTGTTTTTCCTATTAGGATTCGTCCATCTGTACTGGTATCAGTTTTGACAATTTCTACAATCGCGTTTGATTCCCTATTCTTGTCATCTACTCTGCCAATAGAAGAGCCAATCCTGGATTCTGCGTTAGTTTGTTCAATGGCCTCTTCTGACTCCGCTCTAAACTCCTGGGTTCGGACATCATCTCTAACCCCATGAACCTTGGCATTATATCGTATGACGCTATCTTTCCACGGTAAAGACTCGGTTATTTTGGATGTACACAACCTTTGCACGAAATCACTTCCTGATGAAACCACCCCAATCTGAAACTCTTGTCCATCAATATTACAAGACCATGTATCGTCAAGCGATAGAGCTTTGGTCTTCTGATCTGTCCAAAATGAGACTGCAGCTGCACGCCACTCAATATCGTAGTCACCTTCTGCTAAACGTTCTAATGCTGCTAACACTGTTTCTTCATCGCGTTGAGTGATTTCTACCTTGCTGGCAATCAGTCGATGGAGTTGCAACCACCAATATCGCTGATCGGGTCTATCATCTTCATCACTCTCATCGTCGCGTCGAGGTTTGAATGCAGAGATAAGATGCCGTAGCCCATTCTCAAGTTGTTGGCGTGCCTTGTCTAAGTGTGCTTCTGATTGATTTGCTAGCTTGCATTCAACCATCCTTAGGTCCAAATGCAGCCGACCATCTATGCAAAGGCGAGCAGTTACCCACAGCAAATCAGGGCGCGTACCGCTTTCAGAAGAGTCAAACCAATGCCGATAAGCGTCTAAAGAAACGAGTTGATCACAGAGTGGTTCGTCACCGTTTATGGTGAGGAGCTTGCGTGTAAGTGAATAAGCCATAAAGTCTCGAATATACTGGCCTATACCTGTTGCTCTAACTAGTGAAAGTCCTGATAATCTCCTTGATTCTTCAAGAATTTCTTGTGCCACTAGTTTATAGGATTTGCGGGACCACTCAGGATATACATCACCTATTGCGGCGGTGAGGCCGTGTAGCACGTCTGAAAACCGAAACTGTTCTGTAGAGATTGTATAATTTGATCCTCCGTGCGATCCAACTCCAGACCCAAAACCTATAATCTCGCGTTTTTCCTGTGTTTCACGGCCCTTCAACGCAACTAGTCGTTCGTCAATGTTCGGATCAATACAAACCACCCACTCGGCACACTGATGGAGTTTATCAACAACACCTTGCCATGGCGTATAATCCCCAAATCCGCGTACAACATGATGAGTATTCTGCTGCGTTTCTGGGCTCTTTAGGCGGGACATTACTTCAGCGTGACGTGTCGCAATACTGAACTGTCGATTACTGAGTACACGTACGCGTTGAAGCTGCCTGCCTGGATCACGAAAAGCACAAAAAGTCTTCTCTAAAATGGGAAATTTAAGTGTACGCGAGGTCACATCATAAGGTGGTACCAACTGAAAGTCGTTTCCCTCTGTGCCAGTCCCTATAAATCCATTCAATATTGCTATATCAATCTCTAAGCCTGCCGAAATCAGCTTTTGAAATTGTTGGTAATAATTCTCGGATGAGACAAGCCGATGCGCTACCGATAGATGACTTTGTCTATAGTGGGCTAACGAGCTTTGAGTCTCCGCTGCCTCCCAGCGTTCTCGCCATTGATCAACCCAACGAGCGACATTGGAATCATCACTCGATTCTGTAAATACGGTAACAGACATTGCATACTTACCGGATTGCACATTGCGGCGTTCACACATATCCTTGAGAAAGAGGTTCACTGCCGCAATTACTGGTTGGATATCTTGATTCTGGTAAATGGCAATGCTTAGACCATCATCAGCATGAGGATGGAGCTTACGATAATCTTGGAGAATACGAAGAATTAGGACAGATTCGCGGGTTTCGGTGAATAATGTCGCATCGCTGACATCTCCATCATCAAAGGCGTCATATCGCAAGAGTAGTCGTGTTGTTAGTGAGGCCTCACCAGTACTGCTACTACCTATTCGATGAATCAGATTTTCTCCTCGTACGTTTGTATCCAGAACTCGGTTTCGATCTTTTATGAGTCCGAACAAAGGCATTTGAATAGCAGACAGATCGACATAGTTTTGCCAGATTACGTCTCTAAAGGCTCGCGTTCCTGGAGCTCTCAACTCATGACCACCAGCTACGGAAAAGCAAGTCAGTAAGTAATGAATATGTGCCTGTAGCATCTCCAACATAGATGGATGCAAAATTGTAATTACCCCAGAAGGTTCTATCGCCTCCCAAACCCATCTCTCTCCCTCCGCTTTTGGGCGCTGTTGAATGATGAGAAACGCTCGATATAGAAGAGTAGCTAATGGGCTATTTCTGCACTGAGGCTCACGCAGATAGGCATCACAGACCTTTTCGTAAGTCTGCCTCAAAGAAGATTCGAAAGGACTAAACAGCGTAGCATGCAGTCCCTCAGTTTGTGCATTTTGTATAAATTCTTTGTAGTCAAAGGCTAATTTTTGCATCAGTTGCAGAAGTGGGTCACTTCTATCCAAATCAGAAATCGCTAACATATTAAAGACGCGATTTTTTTCATCTTGAATGCATTGTAGCAAAATGCGCCGTGTCTCTTCGTCATCTTTTGCTAACATGAGTTCTTCGTGATATGGCAGATGGAATACTGGGAGCCAATAGCCATCCGTGTTCTCTATTTGTGCTGTGGCCCATCTTATAAGCTCATATGCGATACGATAAGGTTCAATATCTGGTAAGCGCCAAGCGAATTGTTTTTCTACGGGTTCGTCCCAGTCATCCGAGACTAAAGCCACAGAAAACTGGATAAATGGCTCTGCTGTTCTCGCGGGCTGACAGTCAACATCTTTTTTAACGAGTTTTGATTTAATCAAGACATTTCTATCTTCCCCACATAGCTTAGCTGAGTCAATCCAATTTTCAAGCAGATAATCAACGCCACCAAGTAGGTGCTTGATATACTCTTGTGCTTTATACCTACGCTCAGCTGCAGATTCGCCATCGAGATTGTGCTTGAATAATCTTGATTCAATACGAATTTCTTTTAAAGTTTCATGGGCGAAAACCCCATGTTCCGCAGCTGTTTTTTTAAATTCAGCGAACGTATTCCATAAACCAGTCAAGACAACCTCGATGGGGCCTCCAGAAAGTTTCTTAACCGTTTCCTTTTTTTTCCTTGGTTTTCTAGGTTCCTTAAAACCGAGAATACGGTCGCTGATTGTAACGAAGTCGCATTGTTTAAGACTATCACGATCTTCAGGATTTCCTGTTTTTATATAATGTTTAAGAGCATTGATAAAGGCTTCGTCACTATAGAACGGCTCACGGTAGCTTTGGTCGAATAATTCACCAAGTTCATTGTGTTCAACAAATTTATCAATTGTTTCCAGAGCCTTTTTTAGTGCGGACCTCTCAAGAAAGTCATTGTAAGAGAAAAATGAGAGTGCGTCATCAATATAAGGGCCAAAAGTCCGTCGCCCAGAAAATCTATATCCAGTAAACAAAGGCAGACCGAAGCTTCCCAAATTTCTCAGAAGCAAGTCTTCAGCATCTCTTCCATCCTGCGCTGTGGTCAGGTCAAGATTCTCCAAAAATGTGCTGATTTGTATCACATCACCCACACCACGGGTTAATATTGCGCGAAGAATGCTGTCAAAATGTGCTACGGTATCATGCTCAAAGCCAACTTTCGCTTCATCTAATATAGCTTGCACCCAAGGAGCAAAGCTTTGGTCCAATTCCTCCCATATGATACGGAAATCGCAATGATAAAAATCAGCGAGACTGGAGGAGTCAGTAACCTTGTCAACTCCTATCAAAAGCACAGTAAGAAGTTTATCTTCGGATACAGGAATATTTCTATAACTGGTCAGATTGCCTTGTTTATCACGCCATTCTTTTTCTGTAATCTCCCTAACACAATCTCTAATAGTGGGATCTGTATCCATCTCCCATTCTCGACAAAGTTCATCTGCAATTTTGATTACAGGTCGACTAATCTGCTTTTGTCCTGCACAGTAGTCAATCAGTGAGTCTGCAAAATCAACAGCAGCTTTGGGAGGCACACTGGGTACCATACATAATAGTTTTTTCCCAAATTTATTCTGATGGATGTGCGCCTCAATTTGTTTCTGAACATGTTTAAAAGCGGTCTTTGCAAAGAGTTTCATAATGCAATTTCTCCACCATCAAAAGGATTTTCGACGAGAGAGCAAGAGTCCGATAATTTTATTAGTACACCGGATGCCTCTAACATCTCTACCAGCCACATATCAGAGGTTCCACCCAATGTTGTTAATTTACCTGTACCACACCATTCACACGCTTGACCAATTCTTTCATCGTCAAGCGCGATCCCGTAGTGTATAAATAGAAGCGTCTTGAATGTTTCATAGGTGAACCGTTTTCCTGGTGGAATCAGTGACATCACCAGAAACCTTAGTATTCTATCGTTTAATATAAAACGAGCACCAACTCCCCGTTTTGGAACGATGAGTCCAATGCGTTTAGCTATTGTGAGGAATAATTTATATCCATATCGGCTATCTGCCTCTCGATAGGGGTCGCGCCAGTTCCGCCCGCTTGTCGCGTCCTTTTGTTTTTGCTGTTCTAAGATCTGTAAGATGTCCTGCTGACGAATCGCATTATAGACCATACGTTGAACAGCATTCACACTGCGCCGAGAAATTTGTTTTACTATGTCATTTTGCCCATCTGGATCTGAGAGAACCCAGAAGAACCCCGGCCACATCTCTCCCTTGTCTTGTTTATTTACATGTCGCGCACTCTGTACACATAGGCTGCGTAGTACTTGCATAGCACAGGCGATTTCTAGGAGTTCAAGGCGTTCAATGGGATCAATCTTTGCTTCGCAAATACGAAGCAGTTCTACAGCAAACAGTAATCCTTCCGGCCAACTCTCTGTTGGACACCATCCACATTTTGTAAAATGGGGCTCGTCGTTGATTTCCATGTCTGTTTGTTTGCTGGTCTCTGTTTCAATGCCACTATCGATGAAAGCAGCTAGTTTTCCCACAGTTTCCGCATGCTTATCAAAAATACAACTGAAACCCCTCTCTAGTGCTTCACAAAGACGCCTGGGATTTGTTTCTAATGGAGACAAATCGAGCTCTATACTTGAAGCCCATGTCTGGATGTTTTTCTTTTCTTGTCGCAATGCATTGCATAATTGGAGATACAGAACTTCACCGCCTCTGGAAAGAAATAACTGCTGGCTATGAGAAAAGAATTTCAACGCCTTATCCCATGAATCGGGATCCTCACGTCTAGCCTGTGTTTCTCGCCATATACTTTCGCCAGCCACCAGATTTCTCGCAACAGGTAAGAAACTCTGAGCACACCATGTTCGCTCTTCGCCCACGCTTAAAAACCCAAGAAAGAGATTTTCAAGCGTCTGAAGAACATCTACGCTATCGGCTATTTCTGCTACAGCTAGATTTTCCGGACTTTGAAGCAATTTAAGTAAATTTTGATAATGCTGACGATGGCTCTCATGACGTGTTTCAAGCTTGGAGGCTCCTAAGAAGGCAAATAGCTTAAGATTAAGTCGGGCTTTTGCAGCATATTCCAGATATGCCTTATCAGGCCAGGTCCGGAGGAATTCAATGTCAGGGAACATCTGTTCTGAGGAGAATCTTTTATTTCCGACCCGTTTACGTGAAGTTGCCACTAACAAAAGCTCAAGGAGTAATTCTGGCACAGTCTGGTCAACGAAGAACCGACGACCGAAGAGTTGTACAGCAGGATTCCTGTCCTGCCCTCGATATTCAACTTTATCGAGGTTGATAGGAGGGAAAGGTTTAACCATCGGTAACCTCCAGCCGCTTTTCACGTATAGAGAATTTCTGTCTTCGAAACATGTGATTGGTTCTCAGACTTACAAGCCTGATATCATCAATTGGTGCCGGGATCTCTTGATTTAATAGCTGTCCCTTGAACTTCTCTAATCTATCAATGTATGAAGCCTGCAAGTCTTTGCCTATCTCACCTTCATTTCGCATCATTACATAGTCTAAGAATGGTAAACTGAGTCGTAGTTGCCCCTGAAGTTGCTCTGTACGCCCTTTAAGAACCAATTCCCGTCTCACACTTCCTACGCCATTATCTACTGTTTCAAGTTCAAGTTTGAAGTCATCTTCTAGAAATTGAGCTAGTACAACTTGAGCACTTTGTCGAACTTCATGAATTCGTCGTCCCAATGTGATGTATAAGAATCGATCGGGAGAGGTGCCTTCTGGTAACCTTACACCCGTAAAATGCTCCTGAAGGACATGTAAAATTCGGCGGTGAAGATCAGTAGATTCCCTAAGAGTCAATCCCGAATTGGTCTCTTCCTGCCACTTTACGAATTCTAAGATCATTATCGAATTCAGGAATGTCTTGATAAATGTATCGCCACTATCAGCGTCAAACTCATGTAAAAAGAAAAGCATCCTACGGACCTGTTCTCGGGCTTGCTGGGGATAGAAGTGATCTTCAAATTTGAGACCAGTTCCATATTCTCTTAACAGGTCAAAGTCACTCGTCTCTCCAGTTGCTTTTAAACGGAACGACGTTCCTTTACTCCGTAACCATAGTCGCCTCTCCCAAGAGGGACAGAGATGAACGCCAAAGCCCTGTTTCCGGATGGTACTGACTACATGCAGTTGCAAAGCAGGGGTATCTATTTTTCTGCCATTATCTCCAAAGAAGCGATTAAAAAACATAAACTTAGACATCTGAAGAGGAGAGGCTTTTTGAGAAAATTCGATGATCTCCTGATAGCTGAGACCTGATGTGATCATATAAGCAAGGTGAGCTGATAGTTGGCGTAAAGTAAAGCGGGTGCCATACTCGTACATACGCCTGTAAACAAGGAAGAGGCGTTGCCGGACGATACTCTCATTCTGTTGAATCAATTGAACATTACGAAAAATAGGACATTTATGATGACACTCCTGTTTTTGGCAAATCCTCCATCGTTCAGGATTAATCATTCGCCTAAAGATGTGTTCTGCGATTCCAATATTATCTACCATAGATAAATTAATTATGGAGAAAGGCGTCCTATAGAACCGCATTTTTTTGGGTACTGCTGAATCCATTGCTTTGAGCAGTTCGCTCTCTACCTGTGTCCGTTGACCACTATTCAGGCGCTCATAATCACGAAATGTATCCAATAAGGTCCCAGTGTTTGATATGAGAAAAAAACGACGTGTGGAGTTATCTAACATTTCACTGAGCAACAAAAGTCGTTCATCTTGGGACCACTCACTGAAATCCTTTATAATTGTTACTTGATTATTATCGACTACAACATCCTCTCGCCTGTCTATATCAGCTGGTAATGGATCCTTAGACGGTAACTCGTTAAATTGTTTGTATAAATCAATTGCAATCGTGGATTTCCCATCGCCAGCATGGCCTGTCAGAATAACGTGCTGTCTTTGATCATCAGTAAGCAGTTTTTGTATAGTGTTTGCAACAGGATGACGCACATGAATAAGGCCAAAATGGGTATTCCTGGACTGTGACTCCGCCAAAGCATTCTCATTTCCTACACTTCGGGAATGAAGAGAATTTAGGTAGGTCACAAATGGATTAGGATCCATGGTACCGCTGACCTGCTCCATTATCGTTGGTGTAGGAGTTTGTATATGCTTTTCTCTTTCCTCTGAGCGCTCTTCAACTAATTCCTGTGGAATATCAGTCATTTTAGATTTAAATGCCTTTGTTAATGCGTCACGCATTTCATCTGCAGATGAGAAGCGTTTTCTCGATTCCTGCGCTGTAGCCTTCTTCAACCACAGGAGGATAGATATAGGAACATTGTCCTCTATCAATTGTTGTCCGCACAGCCACTCTCTAAGAGTGACTCCTAGAGCATACAAGTCTCCATCCTCACAATATTTTCGGTCCTGTCCTAAGCAGAGATCGGGGGCCACATAACCTTCAGTGCCCTCATAGATACCTACTTGTGGGGGTGATGCAGCTCCAAAATCAATTAAAACGGGTCGATCACCTTGATCTATCAAGATGTTTTCAGGTTTGATATCATTATGCAGAATCGGATTGGGTTGGTTCTCTTCCTGATACCCGTGAAGTGCCTCCACCGCATCTAGCAATTGCAGAGCAATTAGCTGAAAACGATCCAGGTCAGGGCACTTGCCCTCATTTATCTCATCCCTCATATTGCGTTGTGATATCCAGTTAAAAGAAATGTAGGAACGCCTATCATCCCAATGGTTGTAGCTATCAACGCGTACAATTGATGGATGGTGTACAGCAGTAGCATAATGTTGTTCATCTATCACGCGCGACAAGGGAACATCGTAGTTGAAAAGTTTAATAGCCACATGGCGACCTCTAGCCCCTCGACCGCGATAAATTTGTGATTCTGCACCGTGACGAAACAATTCATCAATTTGGTAAATCCCAGATTGAGTTCCTGTCTCAAGTACAGCGTTTGCCTCTTCAGCAACATCGTCCTGTCCCGATGTGGACGGCATCATCTCGATAACTTGATCCACACTTCCAAGACGCGCATCGGGATCAAGACATACCAAGTTTAAAATGATCTTCTTAAGGGATTCGGGGACCGTATTGTCGTTCATTTTTTGATTATGTGAGTTTTCTAAGTGACCGCCCAATCGTTCTAAATCTGTGGAGCAACCGAATGGCCGTTCACCCGTCAGCATCTCATAAAGTATTACTCCTACACTAAATAGATCGGCAGTCGCTTCTGGAACAACTTCGCCTTTATAGATTTCCGGTGCAGTATAGGGGTTGCGTTGCAATTGCGAGACATCAGGAATGACCGTTACACGTTCCTCCTCAAGTTGGAACGATAGGTCGAAATTCATAAGCTTAGGTATGTCGTCCATCATCAAGATATTTTTTGGAGATAAGGATCGATGCACAATATACTCACTATGAACTGCCTTAAGTCCCTGCAAAATACCAATGAGAATTACTTCGGCTCGATCGCAAGAGAGTTTATTCTCATGCTTCAGGAGGTCTCGTAGCGTACCTGTTTCGGACCAGTCACTACCTTCAACGATGTAGTTGTTCTCGTTGGGCACGGGCCAGACCTTGAGGATATTTGGATGGTCACCAGTTTTCGAGACTGTGTTAAGTGTTGCGGTTGCACGTTCATGGAAATGTTGACGTGATCCCTCGTTAGTATCCGTGGAGGGGAAAAAAACGCGTAAACGGCTCAACCGGTGATGCCGTATATCTGTTCTTCGTGCAACAACCTCAGCACGATCTGTATGCTGATACAATCGCTCAATAATCTCGTACCCTGGAAATATAAAATCACGTGGATGTCCTACTGTTTGAAGTGTATAAAGATACTTTTTGAATGCGCTGCACTGCGACTCGGTTAGAACGGAGTGCTTCTCATTTCGCTGATATTTGAGATACCGAATAAAACTATCAATTGTATCAAACGTAGGATTATGGGCGGTGGTCTTTGGTATTGAGGCTCCATCGACTTCCGCATCTGGATTCGTAAGTATGATCACTGACTCGAAATAAGGTGGTGCAATAGAAGGGAATTTTCGTTCCCATATTCCGCGAAGTAACTTCGCTTTGAAGCCATTTGATATATGCGGATCACGTTTGAAGAAGGAATTGTTTTGGAGCCAAGTATCTGGTCGAATTTCTATGCGTCCGCTCCAGTGTTTCAACTCGACTACGTAAATGCCAAACCCACATATAATGACTACATCCGTCTCAAAGTAGCGATTTGACTGTGGATCATGAACTTCAAGGTTATTTAATATGAAACCTAGCCTATGCGCCGAAAGGCGGCGTTTTAATTTTGTAATCGCATCAGCCTCGTGCTGAAAAAGCGAATGGTGACCAATGTCTTGTTGCACGTTCATTTCTTTGCTCCTATAACAGCAACTTATCGATTTAAGAATTTCGAGATTTCCATACCAGATAGGAAGATTTCTATCTTGAAAATGTAAATCATGTAGGATTAGACCCAAATTATTGAGATTGAATTATTCCCTATCAAATAATGTTACTGTACTGGGATATGTCAAGATTAATTAGGGGTCTTAACCCATAATTGAGAGGCTCAAACTGAGCAGTTATTTAGACTGGATGTCTTAATAGTGCATTTCATAAGTGTTTTTATATATTATACCGCCCAGTATTGATCTCTAGGGATCTGAACCATTTAACTCGCAGAACTCTGAAGCCTCTTATGTCGATTGCAGAACAGCAAGGGTTTCAACGTGGCTGGAATTATGGATCAGATTTTTGATAGAATAGCGGCTGTGTGATTAGTGCAATGGAGAGAACAATCTATGAGGAAGGATGAGACAAAAATACAGGATGAACTTCGTCCAGAGTATGACTTGAGAACCCTGCAGGTGAGAAAAATAGGAGCTGAGCGAACGCATTTAAAAAATAAAAAAGCCCGGTGGAAGGGGTATCCATCGGGCTTTTGTTTTAGAGAGCATAAAACAGAATCCGAAAATGAGTAAAAAGGAATTCGCATCAGACCGCTATTTTTTTTAATGTAAAAATCTTTCACGATACCCATCATTCATGGATCAAAACGTACACTTTTATATTCAGGTGCGTTCCGTTTGTATGTGCCTCCAAAGGCGATCCGTACATTCAAGTTAGAGGCGCAATACAGCATATTAAAAGCATTGTCAGGGTTCTTGAGCGACTATCCATACAATTTATCGCGCCATTCTGTGATGTTGGCGCGATATTTGCTTTGTGTCTGATAAAATTCACCCATCAGACTCAGGGCATCCCACATGGCCGAATATGACTCTGTCTCCAAAGACCTCATCCAGACCTACCCCAAAGACTTCATCCGACTCACACTTGAACAGGACGATGTAGAAGTCCTCGACATACTCGACACAGAGCAAAACACAGTTGAAACACGACATACCGATAGCCTCATCCGCGTCCATATCGCAGGCAAGGAGGCATTGATACATCACGAGTTTCAAACCACTGACGATCCATCTATGCCGATCCGCATGGCGGGCTATATTATACGTGCGATAGAGCGTCACAACTTGCCGATTTATTCCAGTGTGATCTATTTGCGGCGCAATGCAGGTCGGCGCGATCCGGGGTACTTTATTCAGGAGATATCCGGCCGTCCCGTTGTGATGGACTACACAGTGATTCGGCTGGGTGAGATAGAGGGACAGGATATTATAGATGGCGGACCTTCGGGTTTGTTTCCATTTGTGCCTTTGATGAAACGTCCTGTTGGGATAGATTCAGAGGCGTGGTTACATCACTGTGTTGACGCGACGAATGCGCTGGCGGTGGATGAATCAATAAAGGTTGACTTTTTGGGCAGGTTGATGATATTAAGTGGGTTAGAGTATGATCGGAGCCTGATCAATCGTATTCTATTACAGGAGGGTCTTATGGATGCTATTATGCGGGAATCGTCGTTTGCACAATACATTAAGCAACTGGGTATTGAGGAAGGTAGAGAGGAAGGTATTGAGGAAGGTAGAGAGGAAGGTATTGAGGAAGGTAGAGAGGAAGGTAGAGAGGAAGGTAGAGAGGAAGGTAGAGAGCAAGGAGGCAGGCAACGCGCGATTGAAGATATTCTCGAAGTGTTGGAGATTCGATTTGACCTGAGTGAAGCGCACCCGCTATCTTCTCGCATTGCCGCGATTGACGATTTGCAACGTCTCAAGCAGTTGCTTCGCTCGGCGGTTCAGGTGTCCAGCCTCAAGGCATTTCAGCAAATATTAGATGAAGCAGATTAAGGAGGTACAATGCCTGACGAGAAAACACCGCGTCACATCCATACTAATCGGTCAGCTAAGGCTGATTATCTCGCGTGTAAGGAGATCTTGAGCGGGTCGAGGAACAAAGCTGAAACCACTTGTGTGGAGCGGTCAGCTAAGGCTGATTATCTCGCAAGTATGGCGTTCTTATGCGGGGGGTTGTACGACGCTGAAACCATTTGTAAAGTAATCGTAGAGGAGGATCTCATGGACCTCGTCTACGAGTCATCCTTTGTAAAACAACTCATCCAACAAGGCATAGAGGAAGGCATCCAACAAGGCATAGAGGAAGGCATCCAACAAGGCATAGAGCAAAGGGAAAGAGGCTACGCCATAAAAAATATTATCACGGTGTTGGAGATTCGATTTGATCTACACGAATCAGAAAACCTATCTGCTCGCCTTGCGACCATCACGGATTTGCAACGCCTGAAGCAGTTGCATCGTGCTGCGATACAGGTGTCCAGCCTTGAAGCATTTGAGCAAGTGCTGGATGCGTGACGCGGTTATATGGATTATGAACGGTATGAATAAGCCCGATGGACCGGTTATCCATCGGGCTTTTGCTTCTTGAGAGGGATTCTTTATGATTGTCGATACGCATGTTCACATTTGGGAAATTTCGGATAAGTACCCCATTGGTCCCACTGCGCCGACATGGAATAGCTATCCGGATGAGCCGGGTACTGCCGAGGAACTTTTGGCCGATATGGATGCCGAAGGGGTGGATTGGACAGTGCTCGTGCAAACGAGTTGGTCCACCTGGGATAACGGTTATATCGCGGACTCGGTTGTTCAATACCCGGATCGGTTTGTCGGGCATGGTCTTATTGATCCCCAGGATCCCGACAATGCCGAGCAAGTGCGCTACTGGGTTCGGGAGCGCGGTCTGGTTGGGTTTCGCTTGCATCCGATGTACTATCCCGATGAAAAGATTCTGCTTACGGAACAGAACGGTCCGATGTGGGAAGAGGTCGCCGCGCTTGATGCTGTTATTCAATTTCATCTGCGGCCAGGAGATGCCGATCAGGTCGCTGCAATTGCCCAGCGGTGTCCGGAGACTGTTCTTATTTTAGATCACATGGGGTACCCGCAGATAGATAGTCCGCTTGCGGATTATCAGCCTGTGCTGGATCTGGCGCGTTTTGACAATGTGTTTTTTAAACTCTCGGATGTGGCTGGGCGTTCGCAAAAAGTTCATCCGTACGAGGATGTGCATCCGTATATTGAAGCGGCGCTGGCGGTTTTTACTGCTCAGCGCACGGTTTGGGGAACTGGCTACCCCGGGCATCACCGGGTCAAACACAAGTGGCCCACGCTTGCCGATGAACTCCGCCTTATTCGCGAGGGGCTGCCCTTTCTTGCGGATGGGGATGTAGAGCGCATTCTGGGTGGGACCGCGGCTGAGATTTGGGGGCTGTCGGGATGATTACGGAAAGAGATGAAAAAATGACTTATGACGCTATTGTTATCGGCGGTGGTGTTGTTGGGACATCTACTGCCTATCATCTGGTGTGTGAAGGTGCGAAGACCCTGCTTATTGACCGGAGGGATGCTGGTCGCGCGACCGATGCTGGGGCGGGGATTCTTTCGCCAGCTACCAATACCCGCGATCCGGATCCCTGGTTGCGTCTTGCCGCGTTTGCTTCCGAATATTATCCAAAATTGGTGGATAATTTGCAGGCGGAGCAGGATGGGGAGACGGGTTTTGCAACTTGTGGGATGATTCTTGTCGCTGTTTCTTATGATGAGATAGAATCCTTTGCTATTGCGCGGCAGCATATTTTCAATCGCCGGGATCAACGCGGTGAACCGGCTGAGGAGGATTTGTACGAGATTTCTTCGGATGAGGCGCGCAGGCGTTTTCCCGCTCTGGGGAATGTGCGCGGTGCGATTTACTACCGCGATGCCGCCCGCGTGGATGGTCGGCTTTTATCGGCAGCTTTGCACCGGGCTGCGGAGGCGAAGGGGCTTGCGGTTAAACACGCAGGGGTTGAACAGTTATTGATCGAAAATGATTCGGTTACAGGTGTTATTACAGATGGAGAAACGATCTCCGCTGGCAGTGTTGTTATTGCGGGTGGTGCGTGGTCGCAGGCGTTTGGAGATCAGCTTGGCGTGCATATTCCGGTTGAACCCCAGCGCGGTCAGATTATTCATTTGGGTTTGGATACGGATACGTCGTCCTGGCCCATTATCAGTGCGATACGCGGTCACTATATGGTTCCCTGGCCGGATGGCCGCGTGGTTGTGGGGGCGACGCGGGAAACTGGATCGGGTTTTGAGGCTCGCACGACTGCCGCAGGGGTGCTCGAGGTTCTCGCAGAGGCTTTGCGGGTTGCGCCCGGTTTGGCGCAGGCTGAGGTCCGCGAGATTCGGGTTGGGCTGCGTCCTTATACGGAGGATCATTTGCCGGTGCTGGGGGCTGTTCCCAGTATTCAAAATATTTATCTCGCTACCGGACACGGTCCCACGGGCTTGCAACTCGGTCCTTATAGCGGCAAGCTCATTGCCGATCTGGTTCTGGGGAATGATCTCGCGACGGAGATTGATGTGTATCAAATTATGCGATTTGCCTGACGAATCGTCTCAGATACAGAAGACCGCATTCACAACGCGGTACACAAGCTGCACGATGTTTTAAAACAGGGATAATTGTTCGGCGCGTTTGCGTCTGGTTCGCAAATCGACAAAGTCGATGACGTCTTCGGGTATATCGGCTACAAAGCGCGATATTTCGGGTGCGATGCGTTCGCCAAATCGCCTGCGACTTCGGGCGCGGGTCAAGATTACTTCGTCTTGTCCGCGGGTTATGCCGACAAAAAATAGCCGTTTCTCTTCTTCGATATCCGCTTCGGCGTGCGGGATCAATCCTTCCTCAACCCCACAGATAAATACCACGGGGAATTCCAGGCCCTTAGACGCGTGCAAGGTCATGAGTGTGACGGCTTCGGGACGCGCAATTTTTCCACGACGCACAAAATCGCCATCCTGTCCCAGGGTGATGATGTCCAATAGCTCTGCGATGGTATCCACGCCCTGAGCCAATAGGCCCAATCGCTCGAGGTCGATGTCGTCTGATGTCGCAAATTCTTCTGCCCACTTTGCTATGAGTTCAGAAGGTGATAGGTGGGATGTTTCATTGCGGAAGCGATTGATCGCTTCTATCGCGGCGTCCAATTTTTCCTGTACAGTGTCTGATAGTGTGTGGTCTTGAATTTGCTGGCGTATTGATGCGCGGGCTTCTCGGCCTGGGTCAAATGTAGGGATGGAGAGGAGGTCGGTTATATCTCTGGTGATTGGAGTGCTGGAAATGTCGTCCCGCAGGACGCACTTAAAAAACGATAGTGCATGCTGTACCGAGGCCGCGTCCAGATAATTTTTCTGCCCGACGACGCGGTAGGGGATCCCGGCCTGTAAGAAGCACGCTTCCAGGGCGTCTGCCTGGCGTCCGGTGCGGAATAAGACGGCGAAGTCGTCCAGGCTGCGTTTGCCCTCTTCGTTGGCTTGCAATAAGTCTGCGCCGCCGACCATTCGGGAGATTTCTTCTACGATGGCGATGCCTTCGCCGGTTTCGCCCGGTGTGGATAAGGCTCTCAGGTTTGGGCCATCTGTTCGTATGGGGATATACGATCGCTCGCCAAGCAGGCTGGATGCTGCGGAAATGATCTGAGGTGTGGAGCGAAATGTGTGCTGCAAGATGACTTCGTTTGTTTCGGGAAAATCCGTTTTTAACTGTGCAAAATATCCCGCACTCGCGCCTCGAAAACCGTAGATAGCTTGATCGGGGTCGCCGATGACAAAGAGGCCCGAGCCATCTCCGGCCAATTTTTGGATCAATGCGTATTGTACGGCGTTGACGTCTTGAAATTCATCGACGAGTATATGGGAAAAACGCGCCTGGACTGTTTGTGAAATGTCGCCGCAGAGTACATCGTGGAGTATGAGCAAGATGTCGTCAAAGTCCATGAGTCCATAGGTGGTGAGGCGGTGTTGATAATTTGTGTAAATGGTTCGGAGTTCTGTGTCGGTGATGTCGGGTGTTTCATGTCCCTGGGCTTTGTATAGCGAGATTTGGGAGAGCGCGTCATCGACCGGTATTTCGGTGTCGATATCGGCGATTGCTTCCTGTAAGATGGTACGGGCTTCTCCGCGATCGGCGATTGCGCCCAGCCGCTCGGGGGCGTATTCTCGCAGGAGGTCCAGTGATAGGCGGTGGAATGTGCCTACGCGCATGGGTACCAGTTCTTCTCCTCCGAAGGATAGTGATACGATCCGTTCCCACATTTCAGTTGCGGCGCGATTGGTAAATGTTACGGCCATGACAGAAGCGGGTGATACGCCGCGTTTTTGGATCAGGTTGATTACGCGATGGGTGAGTACCCGGGTTTTTCCGGTGCCAGGTCCCGCTGTTACGATTACTGGACCTTTGTCCATGGTTACGGCTGCTTGCTGGTGGGGGGTGAGGAGAGGCAAGTGTGAAGGGGGAAGTGTGAAGGGGGAAGGAGAATCTTTGACTATCGAGGTTTCTGTGCTCTTGTGCCGGTTTGGGTTCTCTGCTTTCTCTTTCGGAGGCTCCGCGGCTGGTATGTGAAATAGTGATTCCTGACCGCTCAGAAGTGCGCGGTCTTCGTCGGAGAAGACTTGAATTTTTCCGTACACGCCATCGTATCCCGGGTCTATGTGAACTTCTCCTTCGCGCATGCGTCGGATGCCTTCGGCGATGAGGGGGTCTCCGGTTTTTGCGATTTCTTCGATGGGCAGTTGGCGTAAGATTTTTAGTTCTGCTCCGTGTGTTGATAGCATTTGTTCGTACACGGTTTGTACGCGTTTGCTGGTTGGTCCCACCTGGAGAACTGAGCCGATGATTTCCGGCAGTGGGATCAGATTTTCAAAGGGCATCGCGATATCGGGGCGGTCGCCTTCTGCGCGGTCTGCGAGTTTTTCAACGCGGTGGAGTACGCCAACGGTCAATTTGCGATTACATACCGGGCAGATCCCATCTGCTTCGAGGGTTTGTCCGGGTTTCCAGCATATATCGCATTTTCTGTGTCCGTCAAAGTGATATTTGCCTTCTTCGGGATAAAATTCCAGTGTGCTCGTGAAGCGCGTTGGATCGCGGTCTTTTAATGCGTCATACATTCCGCGGAAGGATAATTCGGTGTTGAAGCAGGTGGCTTCGCGGGCGAGTTTTTGCGGGGAATGTGCATCGGAGTTGGAGACGATTGCGTAGTTGTCCAGCATGGATAGGCGCCAGTTCATCGGTGGGTCGGAAGACAGGCCGGTTTCTACGGCGAAGATGTGGGGTAGCATGTCTTCAAAACATTCTTCGAGGGTGTCGAATCCAGAACTCGCACCCAGGACCGCGAAGTGAGGAGTCCAGATGTGGGCGGGTATAAAGAGTACTTCGTCACACGCTTCCAGACAAATTTCTACCAGGTCACGGCTGTCCAGGCCGAGGATGGGGCGTCCATCGGACTTCAGATTGCCTATTGCGCCGAGTCGGGCATTCAAGCGCGCCACAGCGTCAAAATTTGGCATCAGGACGACGTGATGAATTTTTCTGGTTTTGTCGTTTTTTTTGTATATGAGACTGATTTCGACGGAGAGCACAAATCGCATTTGTCCGCGGCAGGCTTGGGGCAACTCGGCGTCGATACCTCGCCTGAGGTCTGATCGCAATTGATATAGCCCTTCTTCGGCTGGTTCGAGCTGGTCGCGCAGTTCTTCATACCATACGGGATGGGTGAAATCTCCGGTGCCTACTACGTTTAGACCTTTGATGAGGCTCCATCGATACAGGTTTTCGGGGTTCAAGGTTTTGCTGGTTGCGCGGGCAAAACGCGAGTGCAGGTGTACGTCGGCGATGTATTGCATGACAGGTCCTTGTGAAGAGTTGAGATAAGTTCAAGAAAAGTCTTGCAAGAAAAAACGTCAATGGGTTTTTCCATTGACGTTTTTTGGTACGCCGCGAGGTATTATTTTTGTTTGTAAGATGCCGACTTTAGACCGTATTCGGACATACGCAACTGAAAATACTGTCGGCCAATTCCGCATTGTTGCGCTGCCTGAGTTACATTGCCCTGTGTTCTCTGCAAAGCTCTGTGAAGATACTCCCGCATAAACCGGCTGTTCGCCAGTTGTCTGGCTTCCTTAAACGGGAGGTCAAAGACATCAACCTCGGCGTTTGCCCCTCGAATGCGGGGGCTCAGGTCGGATACTCGGATAATTTTACCTTCGGCCATGACCATCAATCGGGCAACTTCGTGTTGTAGTTCCCGAACATTGCCAGGCCATGCATAACGCGACATCCTTTGAATCACTTCGGGGGAAAATGCACGCATGTATCCCTTCATGCTCTGAGAAAAATGCGTGACCAAAAGTGGCAGATCGCTCAGTCGCTTCCGCAAGGGTGGCAAATGTAGGGGTACGACATTTAAGCGGTAATAGAGATCTTCTCGGAAAGTCCCTTTTCGCACCATTTTTCGCAAGTTACAGTGTGTCGCAGTGATCAGGCGCACGTCGGACCGGCGCATGGATGCTTCGCCTACGCGGCGAAATTCCTGTTCCTGTACCAGGCGTAGCAATTGCAACTGAAGGTTGGCTGGCAATTCGCCTACTTCATCGAGGAATAGTGTACCGCCCCGGGCAGATTCAACCAGTCCGGTGCGCGTTTCACTGGCACCGGTAAAAGCACCTCGAACGTGTCCAAATAACTCGCTGCGCGACATTTCAGAAGATAGTATGCCGCAGTCAACGGTTACAAATGGTCCCCTGTTGCGGTGGCTAATGCCGTGAACATAACGGGCGAGCAGTTCCTTGCCCGTACCGGTTTCTCCACGGATGTTGACGGGCAATTCGCTGTTCGCCACGCGGTGCGCGCGTTTTTGTACGTCTAAGAGTGAGGGATACTGTCCAATGAGCGGCCATTTATCGAGGCCGGATTTTTGATTAATATGTTCCTCCCATCCACCAACAATCTGTCGCCCACCCAAAAAGCAAAATAAACGGCATCTAACAGGGCGTTATCATCCCCATTTGGATGTCGTATTGGATACCAGTTTTTCATCAGAACATCTTTGTTTATGATACCACTTCCAGATCATATCGTCGCTGTAACAAAGACGCATCGGCTTCTGTAATCTCCATACACATCTCCATCGCCAGTTCATAGCGATAGCGCGTCTGCTCACAAGCAACCGGATTTGGATACATCGGGTCGTCCGTTGTCGTCCGCGCCTCCCAAAGACACCCGCCACCACATAAGTTGCGCGCCCAGCACGTTTTGCACTCAGGTCGATTATTGACATTGAACTGCGTGTCAAAATACTGCTGCTTCTCGCGGTCAATACCCGCAAACACATCACCCATCTTAAACTCGGGTGCGTCGGCCAAACTCGAGCAGAAATAAATCGCCCCATCTGCAGCAACAGCCAGATACTGCTTGCCGCCGAGACATCCATGGCAAGACTGTTTGCGCGTCAGCAATTTTTGAATCCTCGGATCAAACTCTTCATCTTCACTCTCTTCACCATTTAGAATGGCTTTGAGCGCACGTCGGCTCCGCTTGTAAATTTGCTGCTTCAAAACGGGTATATGTTCTTCTCGAATAGCGTAGGGCGCATCGGGGGAGACAACAGCCGGATCAACAAGCGCGTTGTCAGTACCCAGCGAACGCAATTCATCGGCAATCTGATCCTCATCCATATCATACGCGGTCATAACAGCCTGCAAATGAATGCGCTCAGGTACCTCATCAGTCAATTTCTTTACATTCTTTGCCACAACATCATAAGTCCCAGAACCATTGTGAAACTTGCGAATGCGATTCTGTGTTTGACGCCCACCATCTATGCTGACCTTAATCTGAAACTTTTCATCAACCAAAAACTGCTTCATCTCGTCGGTCAACAATGTGCCATTGGTCACAATGCCAAAACCAACCTGCACACCCAATCGCGCTGATAGGGATTTGGCAAATGGTACGAGCTTGAGTAGAAGCGGAAAATTCAAAAGTGGCTCCCCGCCAAAAAAATCAATCTGGCATCGTCCGAACACCTGAGCCTCGGTGATAATCCATCGTATGGCTTGCTCGGCAACTTTGGGTTGCATCAGCATGGCCTTACCGCCATAATCCCCGCCGTGGGCAAAGCAATATGCACATTGGATATTGCACGTATGTGAAACGTGCAAGGACACCTGCAAACGATCTGTCTGCGATACGCCACAGGCTGCCACCCCTTCTGTTATCGGCACATTGGATACCACAGGTAGAGCACCATCCGAAATCAACCCCACCTGCGCCAGTTCCTCAATGGCCTCGACAATTTCTTCTGCCTCGTATTGGCCAGCCAGCACCTGAACAACCTGCGAAGCAGATAAGCCCTCGCAACATTCTAAAATTGATTTGAAAAGGGTATCCAGTTCAAAAAACAGACCCGTCTCAACCTGATAGACAATCGGCTGTTTTTGCTCTTCAGTTTGAAAAAGATGCATGTCGCATTTCTGAATGCACAGCATAGTAAGCACTCCTCAGAATAGAGATGGTTCACTCAGGCTGATCAAAATAGTCCCAATCGTCATCATTATCAGGGAAAGGCACGAGGGGAACAGTAAAAGAATAAGGGGCGCAACTGCCAACTTCAAAATTATTCACAGTCTGATACATAAGAATGTTACCTTCTTGATCTATTGTTCCATTGACCAAAGCCAATTTGCGTAGTGTTGCCATGTTATCCTCCTTGTAATGGAAAAATTCTGCGCCATAACGGTTTGCCCTTTTTATAGTGCAAGATCCGTGCCCAAAACCGTCTCAGAATAAAAAAAAGCACTTGAATGTGCTCAAGTGCTTGAAAAAAAAAGGGATAAGTTTTAAGAATGATTCGTGCTACACCTGCGAGATTTTGGCGCAAGTGCATCCGCCAGGATGCATATATAAATCGCCTATTTACAAGAAAATCAACGTAATTGTCTGAATTATATAAAGATATACAGGTGCATACGGTAGGATGCACTACTGCATACAGTTGGATGCACCTGTTCAACGTCTATTTCAATGTCTATTTCAATCCCAAACGATTGATCTTTTTCTGTAGGCCAGCACGCGTTATCCCCAGTTCTTTAGCTGTATGCGTAATATTGCCCTCGTATTTTTCGAGCGCATCCATAATCAAACATTTTTCATATTCCTGAACACGATCTTGTAAACGCCCTTGATATTCGACAGAGATATCTGACACTGCGTGACCGACAGCTTCCGAAAACAAATCGGGCGTAATATCACCCTCTTCTTCTGCCAATGCAACCGCACGCCGAATCTTATTCTCCAATTCGCGCACATTGCCAGGCCAATTGCGACTTGTGAGTGCCCTGATTGCGCCCACAGTCAGTCTTCCAACGGACTTATTTACCTCTTCTTTTGCTCGGGTGAGCAAATGTTCGGCCAATAAAGGCACATCTTCAATGCGTTGTCGCAATGGGGGCATATCAATCTGAATTCCATGCAACCGATAATACAAATCCTCGCGGAAAGAGCCGTTTTCAACTTCCTGTTTTAAATCTTGATTGGTCGCTGCAATAATGCGTACATCTACTGCGCGATTCTCTGTTTCTCCCACACGCCGAATCTCCCCTTCCTGCAACACACGCAACAAACTCCTTTGCAACTGTGGTGAAGCATCCGCGATTTCATCGAGAAAAACTGTACCGCCATTGGCTGCTTCAAAAATTCCCTTATGATCTTCATTCGCGCCAGTAAACGCGCCTTTTTTGTACCCAAACAACTCACTTTGCAACAACTCTGTTGATAGTGTGGCGCAATTTTGCGATAAAAACGGTTGGTCTTTGCGCGTGCTATTGTAGTGTATGGCACGCGCAGCTAATTCTTTTCCCGTACCTGTCTCGCCTTGCACAAGCACGGGAATATCACTCTTTGCAGCGCGTTCGATAAGATAGTAGATCGTCTGCATCGCATCGCTTTGCCCGACCAGATCGTCAAGCTGGTACTGCTTTTCGACCTCCTTCTGCAAATATTGTGCTTTCTCTTTCAATTGTTCGTACATCCTCGCATTGACCAGTGCTACCCCCACCAGATTCGCAAATGCCTGCAAAAACGTCTGGTCTGCTTCAGAAAATGTGTTGCCTATGCCGCGATGATCCACATACAGCGCACCCATCACACCTTCGCTAACATGAAATAGAGGTACGCACAATACAGACCGAATGTTGTAGTCTATTACGCTTTGATATTGATTGAGCCTGTCGTCTGTCTGGGCATCAATACTCAAAACCGGTTCATTTGTATTAATAACCCGACGAATAATACCCCGACTCAATTCTTCTGCATCATCTACCTCTATATTGTGGTGACGTACAGCATCGACCGTAAAACCTCTTGGCGTCTCATTTTTTAGTGCAACAAGCACGCGTTCTGCTGGATAAATATCCAGCAAATTACCCAAAATTCGATCTAATAGCACCTTGACATCGCGCTCTGTGGTCAATTCGCTGCTCACATCGTAAAGCAAGCGGAAGCGATCAACGGACAATGTATCGACTGAAATTTCAGAGCTACGGGTTGGGGCATCATTCCTGCCGCGAGAAGACCCGTCAAATTGATTTAATAACATCTGTGTTTTCTCCAGAAAATAGGACATTTCCATTTCTGTAAACGCTTGTTTTGCCGCTTCGAGATGTGCTTGCGCTTTTGGTACATCACCGCGCTCGAGATAAAACTCCCCTGTCATCAGTAGCGTACGCGCCCAGTGGTCGCCTTTTGATTCTTTCCGACATTCAATCGCCTGCTCAAAAGCCTCTTCAGCTTCAACAATTTGCCCTGCTTGAGCGAAAGCTATACCAACTCCAAAATACACCAGGGGCAATATGCCCGTGTACATACCCGATGTTTGTTGCGTACCTTCACTGGCTCTTTCTGCCCATTCAAGTGCTGCCACTGTATCTCCCATTTTTGCAGCGGCGGTTGCCGCTATTGCATAAGCGCGATAGACGTAATCTCTTCGCGGTGTTTCCAAAAACCTCTCCACCGAAATCTCGGCGTATTCCAATGCTGCGGTAAAATCCTCTCGTTCCAGTGCTAACTCTCCCAACCAGAGAAGATTCATTGCTTCCCAATACACATCGCCTCGTTTTTGCCACTCACCAATGACTTCATGGCAAAGGGCTTCTGCACGATTGAGATCACCGAGATAAAAATAAACTCTTTGAAGTAAATTGAGTGCCCTAATACGATAGTGTTCAAGTCCCAATTGCTGAGATGTCTTTATAGTAGCTTCCAGATGTACTTTGGCCGTCTCAAATCGAAATTCCACCAATGCAACCATACCTTCTCGCACTTGTACAATAGCCTTGTTTTGGGCGTCTCCCAGCATAGCATATTTCGCCATTTCTTGACGCATATATGCAATCGCTTCTTTGTGTCGCCCAGACACATCGCACAAATAAGCTAACCCTCCCAGAGCTTGAATTTCGCCCTCAAGATCGCCGAGTTCACGATAAAACTGCAATGCCTCCAACATATATTCTTCGGCAATTTCCCCATGTTGTAGTCCGCTGTGAATAATGCCTTCATTCCACAAAATACGCGCCTTTAAAACGTTCCGATCATCGGGCAATAACGCTTTTGCCTCGTCTAATAGTTTCAGTGCGCTGTTGTGCTGACTACAACAGCGTAAAACGTTTGTATAGTCGCATAAAAAATTGATGGCATCTGCAGGTGATTCAAAAGAGTCATCTGATGTCCAATCTCGCACAGCCTCAAACCGCATTCTTGCCTGGCGATAGGCTTGTACCTCCAGTGCCTTTTTGCCTGATAGGCGCGTATATTTTATAGCTTTATCTCGTTCTTCTGCCGCCGCAAAATGATCTGCCAATTCTTCTGTCAATTCTTCTGCGTCTTCCGTCTTTTCTAGGGCATTGCCAATTTCTCGATGTAACAGACGGCGCCGCACATTTGGCAGGCGATCGTAAATTGCCCGCCGACACAGTTCCTGTGAAAATCGATATTGATCTTCAGCCTCTCCACAAGCGGCTAAAAACCCTTCTGCAATCAGGTCATCCAGCACATCCAACAACTCCGACTCATCACCGCGCCAAACCCCAGCCAATAAGTCAAAAGAAAAATCATTGAGAAAAACACACGCGTATTCCAGAGCTCGCTGTTGCATAGCAGGAAGGGTAGCTATACGTCTGTGCAAAATCTCTGAAATATCATCGGATAATAATGTTTGGGGAAATTCTCCCCATTGCCAATCGCCGGACACATCTTGCCGAACCACATCGGCATTCACCAGTGTCCGCACCGCTTCTACGACAAACAGGGGTTGTCCATCCGTTTCTCTGAACAGGGTTTGTAAGGCATCTCGCGGTATGGACCGTTCCCCCAACATCGACGCCGCTAAATGCTCTACCTTTTTACGTGGTAGATTTTTCAACTGAATCCGGGTCGCCTTAGCAAATGCATTGCTGTGTATAAAATTTTCAACTTCCTCTGAAAGCGGTTTCATATTGGACCATTGACAGGTCAAGCATAACAAAAACGGGCACGGCTCGGGATCGCGCAACACATACTGTAAAAATTCCAGGGTCAATTCATCAAGCCATTGAATATCTTCCAAACACAATACAATAGGCTGTTTCTGGCGCAGAGTTTTTAGTACCTGTAACCAGCGCTCCATAACAGCAAACTTGTCCGATTCTACAGGATCGGGCAACTCGGCTACCGAATCCACCGTCCCTTGAAAAGCACTGATCAATGCACCGTATATTTGTCCGCCCTCTTCCTGGCCCGCGCTTTTCAAACACAGAAAGTCATGGATTAGCGCATCGCCCAATAGTTCTTCAATTAGTCTCGATTTACCTACCCCTGCCTCACCGGAGACCAGCACTACGCGCTGTTTGCCAGCCTGTACATCCTGCAACATCGCGCGCAATGTCTTCATTTCGGATTCGCGCCCGACAAATTGTGGCCGCATAACTTTTCTGGGCACATCGCGCTGCTTGTCATCGGGTAGCACGAACTCCGATGGTAAGGCGCGTAACACCTCCTCTGCTGACTGATAACGATCAACAGGCTCTTTTGCCAGCAACTTCAGCACTATTTGTTGCGTCTGTTCGGGAACCGCGACACGGGCTTCACCCATTGGTGGGGGTGACTCGCGAATATGCTTCAGAATAATAGATATGGGATTTTGTCCAGAAAAGGGTGGTGTGCCCGTGAGCATCTCGTATAAAATTATGCCCAATGAGTACAAATCTGATCGATGATCCACCCAAAGACCCTTACCCTGCTCTGGCGACATATATTCTGCCGTGCCAATCGCTGCGCCCGTTTTCGTAATGGAAGCGCTATGCAGGTGCCTGAGTTTCGCCAGGCCCATGTCCAGGATCGTGGTCTCGATTCCCTCTTCTGTTTCCAATACCATAATATTGGATGGTTTGATATCGCGATGCACCGCACCCTGTGCATGGATGTACGCCAATCCTTCGGCAAGCTGTTGTATCAAGTCAAAAAAATGAGACGCCCGGAATTGTCCCAAACATGCATGATCGGCAATTATTTTTTCCAATGTCTTTCCGGGTAAATAGTCCATTGTAAAATAGGGGCGATCTTCTGCAAAGCCCCAGGTGTATGTGCGTACCAGACGCGGGTGCTGGAACCGGTTCAACACCTGAAACTCTCTGTGAAAGCGGCGGCGCACAGCCTGCTCATCCATCATTTCATTCAAAATTTTGAGCGCGCACTCCTGGCTTTGCTCCAGGTCCAAAACCCGATAGACTTCCCCCATGCCCCCGGTTCCCAGATGCGCCTGGATTTGATATTTGTTGTCGAGAATCGTTCCGTTTTCAAACATACACGTTATTTTTTCAGGTATAGGAATACATACGTGTGCGGAAGAATGGATAACCCATCCCAAAACCTTAAAATATTAACGTGTATAAAGAATTAAAAAACCTATGAGAAAACAAATGCATATATGCATAATTATGCTTTCTGTCCTACTACTTAAAAACTCGCGGTTACTAAACCAGATCCTGTGTGGCATAATACCGTTTGAGCCGACTCAATAGGAACCATTGAAGAAGAATAAAACAGATAAAAAGGATCGGTGCTTCATAGGTCAGCATCAAATTGGAATACCAGACACGCATCAGGCTGGTAAAACCACCGATTCCAATACTCAAAATCATGATCAGTAACCCAAAAGCTATGCCCCATCTTTGTTCCCACGTTCTTTGAAATCCATACAGGTCGTATTTGAATTGCAACCACTGCAATACCGGTATCAGAACCACTACCCATCCAAAAACGCGAAGTATTCCCAGAGAAATGTCTCCTTCAGACACAAACCCGACCTTTGCTCCAGATAGGATGCCCAGAACGCCCAACACGATAATAGATGCGGCAATAAAAGAAATATTTTGCACCAGTAAACCGCAATACTGAATCCGCGTCCGCTGGATGCGAGAAAGCGGATAGACATACTCTCTTTTCAGTGAAAAAGAAGGAAAAAACATAAACATACAAATGCCGAAGAACACGGAAAGCGATATATTAATGGCGATCTTGGGATCTAACTCATGAAAATAAAAAACTATGTGATAAATCATTTTCGAGGTGGTCTCAAAATCGTAAGGAGACCGACCCAACAATCCGAAAAAACTCGTCTCCATGCCCAGAAAAAAGAATACCATTGCCAATGCTGCGCTAAACGCGGAAAGCGGCCATCTCCACCCACCCAGACCAAAATTTTCATACTGACCAGCACGCAGCCAATTGTAGATACCTGTACCGATGTGATCGAGATGCCATACCCTGGTACTTGTCTTTTGCATCTTCATTGCATTATTTCGCCAAATCTCCCGGGTTTGTGGATCAGAACCCGAGTAGAATGACCCAACGAAAAAAGAAAATGGCTTTCTGCGAAAAGCTGTCTGGTTAAAGGCGTAATAATGAGTTCCAATTGCGATGGCGAATGCGATGAGAGCCAATCCCAACTTTTGTTGCTCTCCAAAAGCGAGCACCTCTTGCCATAAAAAGGCTAATGCTGGCACCAGTAACACGATGATGATCCGGTACTTGTAAATCAACCCGGGGCGATTAGTATCTAAATCCCAACCCCCTAAAAAGGCAAATCCCAAACAATAAAAGCCCAAATTTACCAGTAAAATTGTTGACCAGGATGCATTGAGGGGCGCGAATGTCAGGGCAGCCGTCCACACTATAACGGAAGATAGGCCGATAATTATCGACCAGATCATCAGACGCTTGCGAAAATGTGGCAGGGGCCATGTGAGCATCCGATGCTGGTTCTCTCCTACAATACTGCCGATAGTCCCACCGTAAAGTGAAAAAAAGAAAAATAAAAAGAATAGAGAAAACTGATGTGCGTGGGAAGACACCGAGTTTTGGAAGAGAAACCAGCCTACACAAGAGGCGATGATAATGTAAACAGGGCTTCGCCAGAAAGTGAAAAATGGAGAAATACCCATTACGCGCCCTCCCGAATCAGGATGGGAAATAGCTGGTCGAGGTTCAGGGACTGACTGGTGATATCAGCCTGATAAGTCCGCTTGAACTGATCTGCATTGCCCAGTGTCTGATTGACGATCAATTGTGCCTGCACTCCGTTTACAGTTTGCGACAGGATATAGGGTTCAGAAAATTGCTGGGGCAGGTTGTTTCCCGTTACTGTCCATTTCGCGTAGGTCTGGTGCAAGTCGTCCAGCGACTTATCGGCTTTGACTGTGCCTTCGTCGAGGCATACGACCCAATCTACTATTTTTTCGATGTCCCGCAGAATGTGGGAGGAGATTACGATTGTGTTTTCGTCTTCAGCCAAAAGTGTCATTAGAAATTTTAACAGTGTCTCCCGGGCAATGGGGTCCAGGCCACTGATCGGCTCATCTAAAATCAGTAACTCGGGATGATGACATACTGCCAGAATGATGCCCAATTTTTGCATGTTACCCGAAGACAGGTTGCCCACGCGTGCGGATGTTTCCAGTTTCGAGTTCGCGCAGCAGATGTGCTTCCAGGTCGCGGTCCCATATTTCGTAGAACGAGGATACGTAGCGCAGGTGCTGTTTGACGGTCATCCATTCAAAAAATCGATTTTCCTGGTATACTACACCGATGCGCGAAAGTTCGTTTGCTCCCAGTTGATCGCACGCGCGTCCCAGTGTTTGACACGTTCCCTCTGTGGGCAAATACAGGCCAATCATGTGCTGGATCAAGGTGGTTTTGCCCCCGCCATTGCGTCCGATCAATCCAATTACGCGATGCGCTCCAAGAGAGAGCGTTACGGAGTTGAGTGCTATGGTGTCACCGAATTTTTTGGTCAGTGATATGGCTTCGAATACAGATGTCTGGTCATGTGCCATCATTATCTTCCTCCAGGGTATCTAAGATGGAGAGAAAAAGATCTACGACTTCCGCCCGATCAACTCCCAACTGCCGAACCATTGTTGCCAATTGCGTGAGTTGTGGTTTGAGTTGCGCCAGTTTTTCGGTGTGTACGGTCTGATCTCGTAAGGGTTTTACGGTTAAAGGTCGTCCGCGCCGCCGCTCGACCAATCCTTCCGCTTCCAACAGGCTGTACGCTTTGCTCACTGTCATTGGATTGAGTCCCAGTTGTCCCGATAACGCGCGGTTTGAGGGCAGTTCGTCGCCCGGCGCGATCAGTCCGCTGGCTACGTGAAATTTCACCTGGTCGATAATCTGGCGAAATACGGGGATGCCATTGTGATGGTCAATCGAGATCAGCATAGGACATTTCTCTTATGAGTGAATTACTGTATTACTAATATAATACACTTGGATTAAAATGCAAGTTTTTTTGTAATTATTTAGGTTCTTGTGGTCGCATAGGAGGGAAATCCTTTTCCCGACCTTGATCGCGGCAGGGCCTGTGCTGAAGAGCCTATATTCAGTAAAGTCGCTCCTACAGCATCTTTTTGTGATTTTTGTGCCTTTTGTGGCTAATCATCCAAATGACCTAAATAGTTACGTTTTTTTTAAAACTGTCTTCAATTTCAGGACAGGATGTGTTCTATTCCAGGAGACGAAGCAGGTTTAAGGGATGCCAGACTTCGAGTTCGGTTCCTTCTGAGAGGTGGATGGCGCATACGCTACTTTCTGTTACGATGGCTTCCACATCGGCTTCGCGGAAGCCTTCGAAGAGCGGTTCTCCAACAGCCTGTGCGAGTTCGTAACCGAGGGGTCCGGCTTTCAGGCCAAATGTTCCCGCCATACCACAGCAGGTGCCCGTTTCGATGAGGGCGACGTCTGCACCGCGCTGGCGCAAGAATGCCATTGCGTGTTCTCCCGCTCCCAGAGGACGCTGGTGGCAGGGGATGTGGAATCCAAATGCGCGTCCGCGCAGGGCATTTTGCTCTTCATCTGAAATATCGCTTTCGAGTAGAGAGAGGAACTCGAAAAACTCATACGTGTGCTCGGCGACAGAGACGGCGTCGTCTGCTTTATCGAGTAATTTGGGGTATGAGATTTTCAGGCAATACGTTGCCGTGGGTTCTGTTGCAACCACTTCATAGCCTTGATTTATATAGGGGAGGAGGAGATCCACGTTTTCGCGCGCAGCTTTTTTCGCGTTTTTCAGGTCGCCGTAGCCGATATAGGGGTATCCGCTGCTTTTTTGCGGGGGGATGATGACTTCGCAACCGAGTGCTTCCAGGCGTTCAATTGCCGCCATTCCCAGGTCGGGGTCGTTGTAATTGGCAAACAGGTCTGTAAAAAAGGCCACTTTGCGGACGGGGTTCGATACGGGAGACGGCCCGCGTTTTGCGAAGCGTTTGACGAGTGTTTTTCGGCTGAATTTGGGTAGCTGACGCCGCCGATCAATGCCCATTGCCTTTTCCATTGTCCATCGCACCAGTCCAATGCCCATTATCCAATTGGATATGGGCGCTGTCAAGCTGCCCATTTTTGCGGCTTTTTCAGCAGCCATCAGCATTTTGTTGACGCGCGGATGCGGATTGACTTCGCTGTCGCGGTCTTTTACCCCGGCTATCATCATCGGGATGTCGATTTCTGCCGGGCATATTTCTTTGCACAATCCACAGGAGATGCACAGTGGGGCGAAGTCGCCGGCTTTATCCACGCCGTGAACTTCAGCTGTCCAGGGTATGCCAATTGGTCCGGGGTATATGTATCCAAATGCATGGCCGCCTACTACGCCGTATGTCGGACAGATATTCATGCAAGCACCGCAGCGGATGCAGTTGAGCGCGTCGGAAAATAGGGGATCTTCTTGCATTCTGGTGCGACCATTGTCCAGGATGATGATATGCGATTCTCGCGGTGTTCGTCCCTCGCCTTCGCCCAAAGGCGATCTGCCACTCATCCACGTCACATAGGTTGTCGTATGCTGGCCGACAGCGCTGACGGGATGTGCCAACATCATTTGCAATGCGTCTTCTACTGTTTCTACTACTTTTTCGCGTCCCATAATGCAGATGTGTACATCGGGTATGCTCGATACCAGACGGGCATTGCCTTCGTTGGTTTCGATTAGAATTGTGCCCGATTCAGCAACGCCTACGTTTGCGCCTGTCATGCCGATATCGGCATTGAGAAAGATCGGTCGCAGGTATTTGCGCACGATTTTCATAATTGCATCTACATCGTTGGGGACGTCCTCACCTGTTTCTTTTTTGAATATTTCGGCGACTTCAACGGCGGTTTTATGGACAGCGGGAAATACCAGATGGAATGGTTTTTCGTGTACTTTCTGGATAATAAGCTCGCCGAGGTCGGTCTCAATTACTTCTAAGCCCGCGTCTTCCAGCGGGTAGTTGACTTCGATTTCTTCGCTGGTTAGCGATTTTGATTTTGCCACTGTTTCGGCATTTTTTTCTGCGGATAGTTTTAAGATGTAGTCAATCGCAGCAGCACCGTCTTTTGCGAGAAAGACTTTTGCTCCGCGCGATTCGACTTTTGCGGCAAATTGATCGACCAGGTCGTCCAGCTTGTGCAAGCACCGCACTTTGATGTCGCGGACTTCTTTGCGAAATTCCTCTCCTTGTGGCAATATATCAATTGCGGTGCGCCGGGCATCCCGCGCACGTTTGACTGCATTGTAGAGTTGCGTGCGTTTTGGTTTTTCTCGCAGTGCTGTTTCTATTTGTGCATACAGATTTTTGTATCTTTGGCTTGCCATGTAAGGTCCTTAAAAGAAGGTGAGATGGGGATGCCTTTTACGTCTTACGTCTTACGTTTTTCGTCTTTCCAAACTTTGCCTTCGACCATGTCTCCCTGTCGATAAGAACCGAGAATTTTTACAAAGGTCGCGATTTCCCGCAGATGATCGATGGCGCGGGCGCAGGGTTCTTGGCGGATATGGCCCTCAAAGTCGAGTGAGAAGGCGTATTCCCAGGGTTTGCCCGCGAGGGGACGAGATTCGATTTTGAGCAGGTTGAGGTCGCGCAAGGCAAATACGCTCAGGCTCTTAAATAATGCGCCGGGCACATTTTTCATGGCGAATACGATTGATGTTTTTGCAGGCATCTGGATGTCTGGATTTTCAGGTGATAGTGCCTCGGATGTGACGACTAAAAATCGCGTGTAGTTTTGGTGGTCGTCTTCAATGCCCGTCCGCAAAATTTCCAGATCGTAGTCCCAGGCTGCCTGGGCACTCGCTATTGCAGCGGCATCGCGTGCGCCCGATGTTTTCAGAGCTTTTACGGCTCCTGCGGTATCGGAGGTCATAACTGTTTCGGCCTGCGATAGAGATGCCGTGAATTGCGTACATTGAGCTAGGGCAGGTGCTTGCGAATAGATATGGCGGATGTCCTGTAATTTTACGCCTGGATTTACAATCAAGTTGTGTACAATGCGCAATTTTAGTTCGCCGACGATCTGTAAATGATGGGCTGACAGGTGGTCGTAATTTTCGTGGATGCTGCCCATTAATGAATTTTCAATGGGTACTATGCCGTGCGTGCATTCTCCGTGTTCGACAGCTGCGAAGAGGGCGGCAAAATTGCGTTGTGGTACGACTTCGACATCTTTGCCAAAGTACGAACGCGCGGCCATTTCGCTAAATGCACCGCGTTCACCTTGAAATGCGACTATTTTTTTCGTATCACCCATTCATCAGTTCCTTTATGTGGGATTCGACGCTGCGCGAGAGGCCGCCCAGATCATATCCACCTTCCAGGAGAGAAATTAGCCTTCCATCTGCGTGATCTCGTGCGACGGCCATTACGCGCTTTGTCATTTCGGCAAAACCGGATTCCGTCACCTGGGTGGCTGATAAAGGGTCGGACCGATGCGCGTCAAATCCAGCGGAGATAATGACAAATTGCGGTTTAAATGCGTGCATAGCGGGCAAAAATACGTCGTCGAATATACGCAAATATACCTCATCATCACTGCCTGCTGGTACGGGTGTATTTAGTGTGAATCCTTCTCCTGCGCCAATACCGGTTTCGTCATCCCGTCCCGTGCCGGGATAATGGGGGTATTGGTGGATGCTAAAGAAGAATACCGAGGGGTCGGTTTCCAATATGTGCTGTGTGCCATTGCCGTGATGTACATCCCAATCTACAATAGCCACGCGTTCAAGGGAATATGTTTCTTGTATATATCGCGCGGCAATGACGGCGTTGCTAAATAGACAAAATCCCATGGCGTGATTGCGTTCGGCATGGTGTCCGGGGGGACGCACGGCACAAAAAGCCGTGTGTACACGCGCGTCCATAACCGCGTCAATGGCTTCAAATGTGGCGCCGACAGCGAGTCGGGCTATGTCGAAAGATAGCGGACAGATCCTGGTGTCAAAATCGGCCATGTACGTGATGCCCTGTGTGCATCGTGTTCTTACATTTGCAATATGTTCGGGCGTGTGCGCTTTTTCTAACCAGGATGTATCGACGTGTCCGGGTTCGAGTGTTATGAGGTCTTTTGTCAGTCCCGTTGCATCCAGATGGGCATGCAGTGTTTGCAATCGCTCGGGACGCTCGGGATGGGCGCCTCCAGTGTCGTGTTTTTGAAAATCGGGATGCTGAACTAATCCTACTTTGTTCATGTTGGTTTTCCTTTAATGCGATGGCATCACAGGTTCGCGGATCGTTTCGCGCCAATTGCCATCAACCAGTCCGCTACTTCGGGGTGTTTTCTGTCCATAGCTTGATCCAGAGGTGTTTCGCCAACGGGATTTTTGCGGTTGATGTCCGGTTTTTTCCCCAGCAACCATCTGGCGGTTTCGAGGTGTCCATTGCGGCAGGCCATTCCGAAGGCACTGTCGATGCAGTCTCGCGCAGATCGAGGTTCTGTCCATCCGGGCAAGACGCCTGCCCGATCCGTTATATTGCCTTCCTTATCGAAGAATTTCTCAACGAGATCGAGTTGCCCCACGCCGGCTGCGATCATGAGGTTGCAGGTCGCCCCGCGCTCAATTAGTTTTGCCGCTGCGTTTTGCATGCCGAATATCACGGCTTCCCAGAGCGGTGTGCCGTTTGCAATATTCCCGCCATCGATGTCGATTTCCGCACCGCTATCGAGAAGCACTTCTATCATTTCCACATCGTCGCTGCTGGCTGCCCAGTGCAGGGCGGTTTCGCCAGGGTCGGTTTTTCCATCGAATTTTGCCCGCGCATTGACATCTGCACCTGAGCGTATCAAAATTTCTGCGGACTCGCGGCACCTGGGTCTGTGCGCGGGATAATCGCAGAGTGTGTGCAATAGTGTGCGGGGATTGTCCGATGTGGTTTTATTGACCAGTTGCGGATCTTCTGCTATCAGTTTTTTCAGGGTGTCTATATCACCAGATTCAACGGCGACACGCGCCTGTTCAATGCTCATTATGTTCTCTTTTTTAGTGGTCGATTACCGCGCTGCCAAGGCAGAGGTCGCCGTCGTAAAATACTGCGAATTGTCCGGGCGCTATGCCGGAGTCTTTTTCTGCTATGGTTACGGATAATCGGTTGTTATCTGTTGCTTCGATTTCACAGTTGATCAATTCTGGGCCGTGACGCAGTTTCAATTGCAGGGCGGTTTTGTCAGGTGGTTCTGCTATCCAATTGGGATTAGTCGCGACAAATTGGTTCCGCGATGTATGCTTGTGCTTCGTGGCGTGGGATACATAGATGATGTTGCGCTCGATATCTTTTTGTACGACGTACCAGGGACCTCCGCTTAATCCCAGGCCATACCGCTGTCCGATTGTGTAATAATAGTAGCCCCGATGAGGTCCCAGGATTTGTCCGGTTTCTCTGTCGATAATATCGCCTTTTTTTTCGCCGAGGTGAAATGCGATAAAGTCCGGGTATCTGATTTTGCCCAGGAAACATATTCCCTGGCTGTCTTTTCGCGCTTGATTTGGCAGGTCAAAATCCCGCGCGAGTTGGCGCACTTTGCTTTTCATCATGTTTCCGATGGGAAATAATGCCCGCGCGACCTGCGATTGATACATGCCGGATAAGAAGTAGGTCTGATCTTTGACAGGATCGGGGGCGCGTTTTAAATGATAAGTTCCGTTGGTCTGTTCGATCTGTGCGTAGTGTCCAGTTGCCACTTTTTCATAACTGCTGTCTATGTGGTCAAAGAATGCACCAAATTTAATCCGCTGATTGCAAAATATATCTGGACTGGGTGTGCGTCCAGCGCGTAGTTCGTCGAGTGCATAAGATACGACGCGCTCGAGGTATTCCGACTGTAAGGAGATTATCTCCAGTGGTACATCGAGTTGATCGCATACAGCACGGACAAATTTCAGGTCGGCTTCCCAGGGACACTCCCCTAAGAAAGCGAGTTCGTCTTCGAGCCATACTTTTAAGTAAAATGCCGTCAGGTCGTGGCCTTCGTTTTTTAATATGTTCAATGCCACAGAACTATCGACACCACCAGAGATGAGAGCGGCGATTTTCATATTGTTTTCGCTTTGTGGTTTTTACGATCCTGCAGGAGCCATCTCCCGCACCATGAACACTTGATCAGCACGTAGCGATTTAATTGCGGAAATGGGCACAGTGGCCACAGCTACGGATTCGCCAACGGCATTAAAAATCTCTAAAATTGCACCTTCTTCGCCACCCGCAGGATGCGGTACATATTCGACTACGACAGCAACATCACCTTGTTTTAAATTTTCTTCCGGCATGTTGAGCGCTATTGCCACTTCTTCATATAGTTTTGGTTTGGTCATATAGAACGCAGTTTATCCTTTTATCTTGCACGGATCAAACCTACAAGGATCAGACTTGTAACACTCCATAACTTTCGTCGCACACTCATAATGCCAGTTCGTTCTGGTTCTCGTCACATAAGGCACAAACTCAACATTTTTATTATATTTGGGTTTATCTTTAGAATGGTAATAGTAAGCAATTCGGTGTCCAGGATAAGATTGTGTCAACTCACAGAACAACGGCAAATAACCATCTGCACTACCATTTTGTTTTCGATCTGTGCCGAAAAATACCACCTTGTCATTCGAAATGTTCATCAGATGGGATTCCTCTTGCAGATGGTTGAAGTCACAGTATTGATCAAACTTTCCACGCAGATTATAAGCATCGGCAGACGCACTAAAAGTAATGTCATAATTCGGTGTCAGGAACGACGCACGAATTAATCCCCAACCGGCTGAGAGTATGTACACATTATCTATACCAAATACCTCCACCAGTTGGACGTATATTTTATGTTTGTAAAGTTTATAAGCCCGATGCAGTCTAAATGGATTCTCATCCTTACACGACTTGTTGTAGGCAACCAACTCTTCCCGCCAAGTTTTGCCATCTTTCGCCTCATCATCCGGATGAGCATAGCAGAATCCCGGCATTGGTGACACTGCCTTGGCAAGGTCAGGATCTCCCACAAATTTCACACATCTACCATCCTCAGTTTTCTCAGTTTTCATATAACCAGCATTACATACCTTAGATTTCGCACATGCAATCACAACCTTCATCGCATTCCCTCCATCTGTTCCGCAAGTTCCACTAACCTATCGAGAAATTCCGGGCAGTATCTGTCAGAATCAACGTGATCCTGGTTCCAAAGCCCCGATTCTCTGACCCTTTTATTTAAATTGCCTTTTGTATCCGTGCAGTGATAACCAAGCCACCCAGCCGATGGTGCATCATTTTTCAACTTATTTGTACAGAAATTGCTGAGTAAGGTAATTGTGTTGCTCTCAATGTAACTCCGAAGCTTTGCTCCAGCCTCTATATCGTACGCATCATCTACTTCTAACCACAAGAAAGGCATCCGACCAATCGTTTCACTCACACGTATCTCTACACCCTGCTCAACGCCTCTTGGAGAAGGCGTCGTCTTACTTTCCCACGTTTCGCACTTTATACTCTCTTTGTTTATTAAAGCACGCCCTACAAGAAGACGAAATACCGATCCACGATGGTTGCCCAATCCAGAGGTTGATCCTTTGTGCTGGCTCAACCTATTCCACAATGACGTCTTAGAACCTCCCGTTTTAACGGAATGCGTCCCAACCCTCACAATCCTCAAACCATCGCCACTCTCAGATCGATCCTCGCCATTCTCCATAAAGAAATACACTCCCCGAGTGGGCCAACCCGAACTACGCGAACATTCCGCAAGAATTCTACGTTCTCCTACCCTACGCTCCAACTTTCCAAGAATCTCATAAAACCGCTTCACATCCTCCAGTCGAGTCCCATCATTCACACAAATCTCCATATCTTATATTTTTTAAATTACTGATGTTACGCAGTACTTCAGATAAGGCATTACAAAACACATCCTCAAGAAACGCTATTAATCAAAGCCATTATGCACAGCGCGCTATTCCGTCAACCGCCATCCTTTTTGTTTGCATCCAACTGTGAAGGCCACCATATGACGTGTATCCACCCAAGTAATTTGCGCTGTGCAAGCCCCCCGCAGGGGCGCCCTTTTTTTGCTTCATTTTTTTGGGCGCGCAAAAAAATGAAGTCGCCGAAGGCATGAAAAGAAAAAAGATGAAATCATTACCAAGACTTTCGACAAGATTCCCAGTTTTTTATACGTGCGTAAGTCAGTATCTAACCTATCGCACCAGAGGTATATTCAAAAGTTGTGGATGATCAAAAGGAAAGAGCGTATCCTATAGTATCACAAAAAACCAAAATCCCTCCAGGAGGGAGAAAGGACACGCTCGTGAAAGAATATACCCCATTTGAAGTGGAAAGCATAGTGCAAGATACACTGGCCGATAGCCTCGAAGCGGTCTTAAGAAAAGGTGCTCGTAAGATGTTATGTGCCGCCTTGCGGTATGAAGTGAATGAATATATCGCCCGATTTTCTGATCAGGTAGATGAAAAGGGTCATCGTGAGGTGGTCAAAAACGGGTATCATCCTGCCCGAGAAGTCACCACAGGTATTGGTAAAATACCCATCAAACAACCCCGAGTTCACGATCGTCGCGAGGGGCATCACTTCACCAGTGCGATTCTGCCTAAATATGCCCGTCGCAGTCCAAGTATTGACACGCTGATCCCGACCCTGTATCTGAAAGGGGTCTCCACCTCAGCCTTTCCCCAAGCACTCGAAGCGATCTTAGGCAAAGGCGCACCAGGGCTTTCTCCGGCCAATATCACGCGCTTAAAGCGTATTTGGGAAGATGAGTATAAACAATGGCAAAAGCGCGACTTGCACGATAAAGACTATGTCTATATCTGGGCAGACGGTATCTATTTTAACGTACGCCTCTCTGATGATCGCCCCTGTGTGCTCGTGCTGATTGGTGCCACCGCACAAGGTAAAAAAGAGGTCATCGCCATAGAAGAAGGGCAACGTGAGAGCACCTTATCCTGGCAAAGTCTCTTACAAGAGGTCAAAGCACGCGGGTTGAAAAAAGCCCCTGCCCTTGCCATAGGCGATGGGGCAACCGGCTTTTGGACCGCATTGGAAGAGGCATTCCCTGCCACGAAACACCAACGCTGTTGGGTGCATAAGACAGCTAATGTGTTGGATAAGCTGCCCAAATCTGTGCAACCAGATGCCAAGCGGCTGATTCAGGAGATGTATCAGTCTCCCACAAAAGAGAGTGCCCATAAGGTCTATGACCACTTCTTGAGGCTGTATCAGGATCGCTATGAAAAAGCCTGTGACTGCCTGACCAAAGATTTTGAGGTGCTCTTCACCTTTTACGATTTTCCTGCCAAACACTGGCTCCATTTACGCACCACCAACCCGATTGAATCGACTTTTGCCACCGTCAGGCATCGCACGAGGCAGACCAAAGGCTGCGGATCGGTCAAAGCGACGATGGCGATGGTGTATAAACTGGCGATTGAAGCTGAAAAAACATGGGTCAGGTTACGCGGTTACAGGCTCATACCCCTCGTCATTGAAGGGGTGAAATTCGTAGATGGTGAACGCAAAATCGCTGCATAATCATCAAGGATGCGTTCTACACCCATCCACAACATTTGACAATATCTCATCGCACCAACGCCGAACCTGGAATACGATTCCATTCGAGTTCTTCACATTCGCCTTCGTAAAGGGGCATTAAGGGCGCGATTTTGCGGGCGGCGCCTTCAGACCAGCGATCTGGTATTGGGTGTCGGTTCGCCAGGCGGGCGCGCATGCCGTCGGGTAGTTCGTTGTATATCGGGTGATACCACAGTGTGATGACTGTCCGCCACTGATCCGTTTTGTTGGCGTGTGCGCTGTGCAATAACCGCGAGTCACCGATGACCAGGTCGCCAGCACGTACGGGAACATCTCGCTCGTCGGGATACGACTGATAGGCCGGATGGTCTGGATCGGATACGCGTCTCAAATCATCGGTATGTGCTTCGGGAGTTATGTCGTGCAGGGGATGTCGTTTTAAGTGTGAGCCTTCGATTAATCTCAAACACCCGTTCTCACGCGAGGTATCTACGAGATAATACATCAAAAATACCTGTTGCGGCAGGGGCTTGTAGCTGATGGGATCATTCCATCCCCACCAGTCTTGATGCCAGAACAGGGGTGGGCTGTGCGGGGGTTTGCTGATTATAAAACCCGATGAAAAAGTGGGGCGAGTAAAGCCCATTTCTCGCAGCGCATTGAGCGCTTTTGGCCATGTGACCAGTTCGGCAAAAAAGTCATCATTGTAAATGCTGATCAAACTTCCCGTGGATTTCTGTGCTTCAAAGTACTCGGCGTCTTGCGCGTCTAACAGGCGATTGGATGCCGCGTTTGTGCGCCCAACCATTTCGGGGGTGAGCACATTTTCAAATACACAGTATCCATCTTGAATTAACTGTTCGCGTTTGGAAGACATTATATTTCCTCAATGCTTGATGGTCGTGCAAAATACGCATACGAGAAAATATATGAAAGTGCTAAAAAACGCAAAAATCGCCTGTCCAGGACAATGGACAGGCGATTCTGTGTTGGTATAGGGAGTATATCAACCTACAACCACAACATTGTTCTCCGAGCCAAATTCATTGGGTACAGCAGGTGCTTCGGGATCGTTGCGCCATTCCCCGTCGATCTGATACCGATATTCATACCGCCCCGGTGTCAGGGTTGTCCAGGTTTTCCATTGTCCCTTTTTATTCGGTTTCAAAGACCGTTGTTCCCAGTTGTTAAAATCGCCCAATACGACAACCGCACCGGCCTTTGGTGCCTCCACTTGAAAGTAAACCCGTTTTTTGTCTGCCATTGTAGCCCTCGCTGAATAGAAACGTGGAAATGTGTCTCAAACACGGGCAACATTATAAGTATTCAGCGCAAAAGTCAATACTTGTAACATATTTTTAACATTTGGTCAGGCTACGCGCTGTAGCATTTCATTTACCTGATAGCGCAGTCGGCTGTGTTTGTGGTTTTGCATTGCTTTTAGCAATGGCAGTACCTGTGCATCGTCAACGCGGTCCATGTGTTCCAGAGCTGTGAGCGCGTTGAAGCCGACAAAAGGCTCGGCGTCTTTTAGGGCCGTGAGCAAATCATCGCGGGTGATTTCAGCAGCTTTGCTCCAGATGGTCAATGCGCGCGTGGCATTGTGACGCACCCAATCATCGTGGTCTGATAGTGCGCTGCGAATGGCGGGTAGTGCGTCGAGGGCAGGCAAACCAATGTCGCCCAGGGTATCCGCAGCGGTTGCTCTTACCCAGTCGTCAGAGTGTGTCAATGCCTGGATGAGGGGATCAACTGCGTGTCCGCCTGCGGCTGATAGTGCTGCAGGTACTTGCTCTCGCAGTGCTTCATCTGGTCCCAATAACATATCCATCAATGCGGGTACTGCGCGGTTGCCCAATCGTCCCAGGGCGTATGTCGCGTTTAGCACGACTCCTGGGTCGCCGCTGTTCAGGTTGTGCATCAGGTCATCTACAGAGACAGGTGCGTCATCGTCCCACTCGGGCAGGGGTTCACCGCGCATCCAGCGCCACATAAATTCCCATACGTGGGGATGGCGCAATAAGACATCGGATGGATGGTCGGGTTTTATCCGGTGCGCAAGGGTGTCGAAGTCGGGATCGAAATTTGATATGGCATGCCAATTCGGTGCTGTTGGCTCTTCTGTGCGTTTGAATAAGAACTTCATCATATACCGGTCGCGGTCGCTCGTGTTGCTGGATACGCGATGGAACAAATCAAAATGTACGAGCAATACATCGCCGGGATCGATAACTGCAAATGGGAATTCGTAATCGAACTCATTTTGCGGTTTTGCACTGTAATATTGTGTTCCGGGAAGCACGCCAGTGGGTCCCATTTCAACCGGCGTCTGGTGTGGATAACAGATCGCCATGACTGTTCGGGGGCGATGGTGACGCCGCCAGGGTCGGCTCCAGCCAGCAAATCGACGCGTTGATCCGTCCTGATGAAAATTTCGGCCTTCTGTGCCCGCGGTATTGCGATGGCAATGCCTGTGGCAGTGCATCACATAAGAATCGCCGAGGATACTCGATAGCGCGCCGACCATTGCTTCGTCGTCAAAAATTTCGCGCAATCCCGGTGCGGCGTGCAATATGTCATTGCCCGGGTTTCCCTCTACCAGGGCTTTTTTTGCATCTGTCAGTATTTGTGCATGGATATGCGGCGCAATACTGGTCTTGACGACGCAATATCCCCGCGCTATAAAATGCAATATTGTTTCGTCGTTTAATAAATGTGATTGTTCGGCCACGGCTTGCCTCCTATTAAAATTTTTGTTAGAAATTTGCAGGTTTTCGTCCTATTTTCATAGCCATCCATATTTCTTTACAACACACCTCAAGAGGTGAAAATGAAAATTACTTCCATTACCTGCGATATTCTCTCGACCGCTCGTCAGCAGGGTGCGACGCAATATGAAGATACCGCAGGATTAAAATTTCCGCAAGTCGCGCCCCAATCCACACAGGCCTTTTCCGGCAGAGCCGATACGCGTCACCTGTGTGTCTATCCTTCGGGGCGATCAACAGCGCTTATTCGCGTGCGTACAGATGATGGCATTGAGGGGATTGGCGAAGCCCACGCCCCGGCTGCACCTCGCGTTGTCAAAACGATTGTAGAAGATTTGTTGCGTCCTGTTCTTATCGGTGAGGACCCGCGCTCGATTGATGTTTTGTGGGAGCGCATGTTTTCGACGATGCGCTTGCGCTCTCATACGCAGGGGTTTACACTGGAGGCGATTGCGGGGATCGATATCGCGCTTTGGGATATACTCGGCAAATACTACAATGAACCCATCTGGCGGTTGCTCGGTGGTCCTTACCGTTTGCAAATTCCCGTGTATTCATCGGGTACGCCGGGCCAGACTGTTGAGTCTCGTTGCGAGGGGATTGAAAGGGTTCTGGATGAGGGTTTTTCTGTGGTGAAGACGTCCTGTGGACGCGGGACGATGGACGAACAAATGGATCTGGTCCGGGAGATGTCCCGCGCGGTGGGAGATCGCGGCAAGCTGCTCGTTGATGCGCACGGCGGTTTTGATATTAAAGACGCTCTCCGCTTCGTCCGGTTGCTTGAGGATTTAAGCAATGTAGAATGGTTTGAGGATGCTCTTCTTCCCGAAGACCATCAGGGGTATCGGCAGTTGACCCAATCGACTTCTATTCGGATCGCTGTTGGGGAGACGGACTGCAACCGCTATGTTGTGCGAGATCGTTTGCTGAACAAGGAGTGCGATCTCATTCTTCCGGATGTTTGTCGAGCTGGAGGTATTTCTGAAACGCTACGTATCGCACAATTAGCCGATGTGTTTGGCGTGTCATGGGCGTCCCATGTGAGTACGAGTACTCCTGTTCATCTCATGGCGGGTCTGCATGTTGGCGCGGCGACTCCCAATTGCTTTATTTCTGAATGTCCCAGCGGTTTTACACGCGGTCCTTTTGGCAACGAGCTTCTTGCAGAGCCTTTGTTGCTCGAAAATGGACATGTTACGCTGAGTGAAAAACCCGGTCTCGGTATTACGCTTAATGAAGATGCTGTTGCGCAATTGGTTCTATCTTAAAAAAATTGCCGCGCACTAAGCGCGGCTGTTTACATATCGGCTAAAGAATATCTCAAAGCGCGATGCTAACGGCCTCTGCTCCCGTTTTTGCTTTTTTGCGCGCTTCTTCCAGTGATGTGCCTCTTGCAAGGACGACGCCCATTCGCCGTTCTCCCTGTACTTCGGGTTTGCCAAATAAGCGGATTTCTGTGTCGGGTGTGGCGAGTGCTGCGCTCAGGTTGCCGAATTGCACCTGTTGCGAATGTCCTTCTACCAGGATTACATGCGAAGCAGATGGGCCGCGGTGTTTGATGTTTGGGATTGGTAATCCCAAAATTGCCCGCGCATGCAGGGCAAATTCAGACAGGTCTTGCGAGATCATGGTTACCATGCCCGTGTCATGTGGGCGGGGTGATACTTCGCTGAAGTAGATGTCATCGCCTTTTACAAATAATTCTACGCCAAATATGCCGCGTCCGCCGAGTGCGTCGGTGATTGCTTTGCCCATTTGTTGTGCGCCTTCAAGTGCAGCCTCGCTCATCGGCTGTGGTTGCCAGGATTCGTGATAGTCGCCATCTACCTGTCGATGTCCTATTGGCGCGCAAAAACTCGTGCCTCCTTCATGGCGCAGGGTCAATAGCGTAATTTCATAGTCAAAATCTACAAATCCTTCCACGATGACCGCATCTGCGCCTCCACGCGCTCCTTCCTGTGCATAGGTCCACGATTTTTCGGCGTCGGCCATGTTTTTTACGGTGCTTTGGCCTTTGCCCGATGAACTCATGGTTGGTTTTATGACACACGGTACGCCGATTTCACGAACTGCTGCGCGGTATTCTTCTACATTTGATGCAAATCGGTAAGGTGAGGTTTTTAGTCCCAGTTCTTCGGCGGCCAGACGACGAATGCCTTCGCGGTTCATTGTGAGTCGGGTCGCTCGGGCTGTTGGGATTACTGTGGATCCTTCGCTTTCCAATTCGATGAGTGTGTCTGTGGCGATTGCCTCTATTTCGGGTACGATTAAGTCAGGCTGTTCTTTTTCTATGACTTCGCGCAGGGCATCTCCATCCAGCATGGTAATGACATGAGACCGATGCGCTACTTGCATCGCGGGCGCATTGGCATAGCGATCTACAGCGATTACTTCAACGCCATAGCGCTGGAGTTCAATTACGACTTCTTTTCCCAATTCGCCAGAGCCACACATGAGTACTTTGGTCGCGGTCGGTGAAAGCGGTGTTCCAATGGTCGGCATAGATTCCTTTCATCCGCTCAGTACGACAATCTCGCGGTCACTGCCCGATAGGGGGAGATCAACATAGGCTCCGTTTTGTTTATGGGAGGCGTGGAAGGCGACAATGGCTTCGAGTGTGTGAACGGCTTCTTCGGGGTTATAAGAGAATAGGACGCGATCATCCAGATAGGCAATGATTTCCGATACGGCGCGATCCATTCCTGAGACGCTGTCCTTATAGGGCGGCCACTGTTCTGTGTCGCCAGTCCAGTATTCAAGTGTTATGCCTTTTGCCTCTATAATTGCCCGCCCTTTATGTCCGTTGATTTCCGTGCGCGGTGGTGCTGTGGAATAGTCGGGTGCGCTCACTGTTACCATTAGCCCACCGTTCATACGCATGACACCCCAGCCTCCGGGATCGCGAAATGCCTCGCCGCGGCAATCTGGCCTTTCCGATAGGTCAAGGGTTGCAGAGACCGATTGAATGCGATGTCCGGTGAGCATTAAGAGCGCGTCAATTGCATGGGTTCCCACATTGCCCAACCGTCCCGTCGGCCATTGGAGAGAAGCGGAGATGAGTGTGCCCAGTTTTCCTTCGGCAATTAGCGCGCTGAGTCGGCGGTAATTGGGATCAAATCTGCGCTGATGGTTAAAGACCAATAAGCCGTGCTGTTGCGCTTCGAGCATGCGCTGGGCATCTATAACCGTGGTTGCCGCGGGTTTTTCGCAGTAGATGACGGGTATGCCATGTTCGGCACAGGCTATGGCTATTTCCGCGTGGAAAGGGGCATAGGTCGCTATGCTGACAATATCGAGTGTTTCGCTGGCGATCATTTCACGCCAGTCCTGATATGTTACAGAACCTGTGCGCGCTTCATAGCGCTCGCGCCGTCCCTGGTCGCGGCTTGAGCCGGCGATGAGGTCGATACGCGGATGGTTCTGATACGCAAAAGTATGCGTGCCATCCATGTCATCTACGCGCTGACCCAATACATCTCCTGAGACCTGATCAGCACCGCCGATCATCCCCAGACCAATTACTGCGGCTCGGTATGTTCTATAAGGCATCAGGACTCCTGTTTTGCAATCCAATTGATAACGGTTTGTATCATGGTGGGGGTTGCGTCATCGCTGAATACGTGATCTGCTCCAGATAGTACGACCAGTTCTTTTGGTTCGTTGGCTTGTTCAAAGATCGCCTGAGAATCTTCAATGGGTACTACATCGTCCTCTGTGCCGTGTACGAGCAAATAGGGGACCGAGATTTGAGATGCGCGATCTATGACGGTGTCGATGGCCGTTAAGTCGTCCATATACGCGCTGGATAGCGGGCAATCCGGGTCATCCCACATGTTGCCTTCGTCGGGGGTGACATCTCCAAATTCGCGCTGTGCAAATCCCCTGGTATCTACCATGCCTGCAAGAGAGATGAGTTGTTGAATGCGCGCATCCGTACTCGCCCGCAATACGCCTACGGCACCTCCCATGCTGTGCCCGGCATAACAGATTGTATATCCGTTTAAGGCATCCAGGACAGAACCCAGATCTTCTACTTCTTTTGTTATGGTGGCATCTTCAAACCGACCTTCCGAGTTCCCATTGCCGGCAAAAGAGAAACGGAGGACGTTGACCCCTTCGGCTTCCAATGCCTGTGATAGCGCGACCAGGAATGGCCTGTCTTTGTTGCCGGTTACGCCATGGCCCAGGACGACGATGTGTTTGCTTTCGGGATTGCCGCAGTGAAAAGTATAATCCAATTTTTCACCGTTTTTATTTTGGATTTCTCCAAACATGATTCTCTCCGATAGGTGGCTTTATTCAGGTATTTTGTCAAATTCGAGTTTTACTACTATTACAGTGTTGGTCAGTTCATTTACTGGTAGGTTTTGCAACCGCAAATAGGGTTTGTGCTCTATGTGATTGGTCGGTACCAGATCCACTGTGAAATCCACGGGTTCACCTGTGTTTAGTAAGGTCGCACTTTTTGGCGCGACGTCAATTGGATCGAGCTTGACGCCACTTGTGCGCGGGTCGTTTACCAGATGTAAGTAGATCACATTGTCCCGGCGCGTCAATAGTATATCGCGATTGCGCGTCAAGTGCGATGCGGGTTCTACGTCTTTGACCGCTTCTTCTACTGCGCGATACCATTTTCCTATGCGTTTCAAGATGTGTTTGGATGCGTCTGGTATCGTTCCGTCGGGCTTGGGGCCTACGTTGAGCAAGTAGTTTGCGTCGCGCGCGAGATACCGATCGATGCTCCGTATCAGATGGCGGTCTGTATAATAATCTTCATCTACCCGATAGCCCCAGCTTTCGATGCCGACGGATTGGCACGCTTCAGTCAGCCGTTCAAATGACTGCTGGGTATCTATGCCTTGCACATGATCGCGCTCGGGTGTTCCAAAATCACCGGGATCAAATCCCCGATTATTGATTACTGCTGCGGGTTGTAGCGACCGAATCATCGCGTTGACGGATGGATCGAAGTGTTCATCCACATTCATATCCCACCAGAATGCGTGTAGTTTTCCGTAATGGGTACATAGCTCCCATACCTGCGCCTTCAGGAATTCCAGGTATTTCATCAAATCGGGATCATCTCCCGGCTTGGGTTGGGGCAATTCGTGATGTCGTCCCTGATTGGGGTAATTGGGGTGGTGCCAGTCGGCAATTGAATAATAAAAGCCTAGGGGAAAGTTGCGTTTGTGACAGGCATCGGCGAGCATTGCCATCGGGTCTTTTCCGTACGGCGTATTCATTGTGTTGAATGCCGTATGTGATGTGTCCCACAAGCAGAATCCATCGTGGTGTTTGGTTGTGACGATGATGTATTGCATCCCGGCTTCTTCTGCGAGGTCTAACCACGCGTCGGGGTTGAAGTTTGTGGGATTCCATTGCTCGGCTAATTTTACGTATTCATTTGCGGGCATGCGTCCGCGCCACTGGTGCTGTTCCTGCCATCCGGGGATGGCGTAGATTCCCCAGTGGACAAATAGACCAAATCGCTTTTCCAAAAACCAGTCGCGTTCATCGCCAAATCGAGTTGCCATTTGGTACCTCTGATTGATTAATTTCTTCTTCCAGGCCAGTCTCCAGTGACTTCTTCAAATGGCGCGACTGGTTCAAATGCCTCGTCGTAATCCCCACCGTTGTGGCTGGCTTCGCAGGAGCGGAGCCATTGGCGCAGGGTTTCGCGCGTTTGTCCCATGCGTTCTCGTTGCTCGTTTGCCAAATTGGTCGTTTCCGCGCGGTCTTCAATCATGTCAAAACACATATCTTCGCTGCCATTGTTCGACAGGTTGGTCAAGCATTTATAACGGTTGTCGATCATTGAGATGGTCGGGGCGTCAAACATCGCGTTTTTGGGACTGTTGAACCGATACGGAATGGGGGCAGGGCGTTCTGTCATATTTCCCTCAATTGTCGGTAGCAGACTGATGCCGTCAATGGGGCGGTTATCGGGCATCTCGTAGCCCATGACCTCGGCGATTGTGGGGAAATAATCCAGTGTGCTGCACGGCATTTCTACGACGCGCCCGGGTTCTGCATGACCCGGCCAGTGCAATAGCGCGGGTACGCCCACGCCGCCGTCAAATAGAGATCGTTTTCGCCCGCGCAAGCCGCCTGCTGATCCCCGGTTGCGACCACTTTGCCCCGTGCGCCCTTCCGGTCCGTTGTCCGAACAGAACCAGATCATGGTGTTGTCGGCTACGCCCCAGGCTTCCAATGCGTGATACAATCGCCCCACCTGATCGTCTATGGCGGTAATGCAGCCGTAATAGTGCTGTTCATCTTCGCTGTATTCGGCGTACATTGCGCGATAGTCCGGTCCAGCTACGACCGGGCTATGGGGCGCGTGAAACCAGATTGTTGTAAGGAATTGCTCGCCATTTTCAACAGCCTGTTCAATGAATGGAATTGCGCGATCCATCAATACCCTGGAGTCGCATCCTTCCAGGTTTTCCGTTGCGAGCACGCCATTTTCGTAATACGGAGATGCCCAGGGTTGGTCCAAACGCTTTCCGGTCCTCTGGTTAATATCTATCGCTGGATCCCAAGTGGGAACCGCGTACTCTGTGGCAAATGTCTCATCGTAATCCCGTTCCCACGGTGGGGCGTAATTGCGCGCTGGATTGCGGTTGGGCTTGCCCGAATAATTTGGGTCCAGTGTTCCCAGATGCCATTTGCCAAAGTGTCCAGTCGCATAACCGAAGGATTTTAACATTCGCGCCAGTGTTATTTCCTGTGCGGGCAAGTGTCCGCGATTGGCATGTGTTACGCCATATCGAAAATAATGTCGCCCGGTTAAACACGTTCCCCGCGTTGGGGAACACACGGGTCCTCCCGCATAAAATCGCGTGAATCGGATTCCATTGCTCGCCAAGCGGTCCAAATTTGGGGTTTTGATCACTTCGTTTCCGTTAAATCCCACATCGCCATATCCCAGGTCGTCGCACATCATTAAAATTATATTGGGGCTACTCATTTTTTACTCTCCATAAACTACGGGTGGAAAATGATTATCTGGCGGCAATGTATTGGGTGCCAGCTTTAAGGGATCTGTGACGACGTGCTTTTTGCCGGTGTATTTTGCTGCTGCATCGACGAAGATAATCACGTATCCCACCCGCCAATCATCTGTCTGATTCGGTCCCGCTGTGTGAAATGTCATTCCGTGATGAAATGTGCAGTCTCCCGCTTGAAGCGGATGCGTTACCCTGGTGCGCCACGCGATTTCCGGTGCGAATTCCCGCCACCCTTCCTGGTTATTTGTCGCCATGTCCGGTAAGCCTTTCATCTGGTGCGATCCCTGTACAAATGACATGCATCCCATTTCTACGGGTGTGTCTTGCAACGCGATCCACGCCGATAGGGCATTGGAATTGCGATCATAGGGCCATTTCACCAGGTCTTGATGGAATGCTGTCGGCACTTCGAGCTCTGGCATTTTTGCGAGGATGTGATCGTGCCAGATCCGCAATCGCACGCCCGCCATTTTTTCTGCGACTGCGGCGACATTCGGGTGTAGTGTCAAGTTTCGCAATACTTCGTCTTCCCGCCACACATTCACTTTTTGATTAAATGGTCGGTTTGGATCTTTTGGCATTGCTTCGAGAATATCCAGGGATGCCTGACGAAATTTCGCCACTTCATCTGGCGAGATAATTTGCGGAATTTTTATGACGCCATCGCGCCGATATGTTGCCAGCATTTCATCTGTGATATCTGTTGGTGTCATGGTTTTTTCCTTTTTAACTTACCCGCGCTTTGCGAGGATATTATCCCAGGGCTCAATCCCACACCGCTCTGCCCAGGCGTCGTAAATTGCCGCGAGTTCTGATACGACATCGGGATTTTCATTTGCCAGGTCGTTGAGTTCCGGTCTGTCGGCTTCAATATCGTATAGCTCCCAATCGCCCGGGTAGCGTTTTACCAGTTTCCATTTGCCTTTGCGAACTGCGCCGTTGCCCTCGTGTTCCCAAATCAGATATTCTTTGCCGTTGTCCTGGTCTTCAAAGATCGGCGTTAGCGATGTGCCTTCGAGTGGTAAAATATCGTGTTCATTATAGGTCTCGGGATACTCGGTTCCCGCCACATCGAGACAGGTTGCCATGACATCGGTAAGCTGGCCGGGTTGCTCGCGCAATGCGCCGCCGTCTGTTACGCGATCGGGCCAGTGTACGATAAATGGCGTTGCAATGCCGCCTTCGTGAACCCAGTGCTTGTACAGGCGAAATGGGGTGTTGGATACGTTGGCCCAGGGCACGCCGTAGCTTTGATACGTGGTTTCGTCACCCGGCATTATGTTGGGGTCGTTACCGCGTTGGACTGGCCGTCCATCGCGCGTGGTGGCCGGGGCAATCGCGCTGCGTCGCATGCCGCCTCCCAGTTCTTCGGCGCATCCCCCATTGTCGGCCAGAAATAAGATCAGGGTGTTGTCCAGTTGCCCGGTCTCTTCGAGGGATTGGACAATGCGCCCAATGCCCTGATCCATGCGATCGACCTGCGCGGCATAAACTTCCATGCGCCGCTGTTGCCACGCCTTGTGATCGGCTTCTTCCCAGGGCACTTGAGAGGGATCGCGGTCGCTCAATTCCCATTCGGGTTTCAATATGCCCATTTCGCGCATGCGCGCCAAACGCTCTTCGCGCAGTTGATCCCATCCCGCGGCAAAACGATCTTTGTATTTTGCAATATCTTCCTCGTGCGCGTGCAAGGGCCAATGGGGTGCAGTATATGCGGTGTATAAAAAGAATGGCTGATCCCCGTTTGCCTGTGCGTGTTCGCGGATATAATCCGCCGCCTGATCGCTGATGGCATCGGTGAAAAAGAAATCCTCTGGAAATTCATCCACTGTAATTTGCTCGTTGTCTCGCGTGAGTGTTTGTGGCTTCCAAAAATTGGCGGCACCGGTAATGATGCCGAAAAAGCGATCAAATCCGCGCTGACAGGGCCAACTGTGTTTGGGACCGTCCGCATCTGTATGCCGCGTGATATGCCATTTGCCACTCATATAGGTCGCATATCCCACGGTTTTGAGCACTTCGGCAATGGTTACGCTCCTGAAGTTTAGATCGCCCCGATACCCTTCGTATTCCCGGTCATCCATCATGTGCCCCACACTGGCTTGATGGGGATGCAATCCCGTGAGTAGCGATGCCCGCGTGGGACAGCACCGCGCCGTGTTGTAAAATTGAGTGAGTCGCAACCCATTGGCAGCAAGCCGATCTAAATTTGGCGTGTGAATCTCACCGCCGTAACATCCAATATCAGAATAGCCCATATCGTCGTTCATAATCAGCAAAATATTTGGTCGCTCTGCCATTCGGAAACTCCTTGTGTGAGGGGGTTAAAAAGGATCAGGGGTTGAAAATACAAAATACCAGGCCTTTTCACAATGCCCGCGTGCAGGGGTAAAAAATGATAGGGGCGAAAAATCTTTCGCCCGTCAAACGTAGAGTATTAAACTCAGGGTTAGCAACCACAGGGCGCAGGCGATCAGAAGAGGGAGATCACCCAATACGGTGGAGGTGGGATTGCCGCCCCCATCTTTTTTGTAGATGAGATAGAGGTAGCGCAACATACCGTAAATTACAAAGGGGATGGTGAGGTTGAGATATTTGGTGCCGAGTTTTTCAATGACTTCGGACGACATGGTGTAAAGCGCATAGGATACCAGTGCGCCGGCTGTGACGATGGCGATCATCTGGTCGAGAAATTGTGGAGAATATTCTGCGAGGATGCGGCGGTGGGTGCTGGCATCTCCTTCGAGCAGGGCGAGTTCATGCCGGCGCTTGGCAAAGCCGAGAAATAGTGCCAGCAGCATGGTACAGAGGATGAACCAGGAGGAAATGGCGACTTGAATCGCCACTGCACCGCCGATGGCGCGTAGAAGAAATCCCGCGGCAATGATCATAACATCGAGGATGACGATGTGTTTGAGGTACAGCGTATAGGCGATGTTCAGTACTGCATAGATCAGGAGGACGATACCAAAATGGGGATGTACATAAAATCCCCCGATCAGGGCGATCAGGGCAAGGAGGATAGCGGCGATGGCGGCAACAGAGATACGCAACGCACCCGAGGCGATCGGGCGGTGGCGTTTCAGAGGATGCTGGCGGTCGTTTTCTCTGTCTCGGATGTCGTTGAAAAGGTACGCTGCGCCAGAGATGAGGCAAAAACAGACCAGAGCCAGGATGCCTTGCAGGAGGTCGTCGGGTTCAAAAATGCGTTTGGTAAAAACGAGTGCAGCCAGCACAAAGACATTTTTGACCCATTCGCGTGGACGCACCGCGTAGATGAGTGGAGACATAAGCGTTAAAACAGCGAAAAGTGCTCCGCCTGTGTTATAGGGCGGAGCACTGGATTGCGAGAGATGGCTTTACAATGATAGACCAAAATAGAATCGCGTCCCACTGACCTCTTCGGTGATATCGGGGTTGTTGCGGGATGGGACTTCGAGTTTGGTGGGACGGGCGACGATGAAATAGCCGAACATGGGTAAGCGGTAATGTGAAAATATCTGGAATCGGATTTCGGCGCCGTAGTCAAATAGGAAAGAGTTCTTGAATTTGTCCCATCGCCCACTGTGTACTTCTTCATTTACGTCAAAAATATCGCCGATGCTGGCGGCATTGGATGTGCCGCCAAACTCAAAAAAGAGCGAGGCGTAAATTTTGTCAAAAAAGAAGGGCGGTAGTTCCGCGCCGACTTGCTTGAAGATGGGTAGGGTCAACGTGGTGCGGCCAAAGAGGGCTTTGCCACCTGAGATCGTGAAATATGGATAGCCGCGCAAGGTGCCCAGACCGCCGAGATAGTAGCGCAGGGGATAATAGAATACGCCTTCGAATGTGCCGCCTTCTTGTTGTACTTCTTTGACATAGCCGTCTTTATAGGCTCCAAAGATCTGGAGGGCGAGTGTCGATCTGCCCACAAGCGGGATAAATTCGTTAAAGGAGGCGATGTATTCGTTGAAACCCACATTGACTTTATCGCCTCGGAAAAATGCGGGTGATAGGTCTTCGCCGATGGGGTCTGGGGTAAAGTCCTCATTCAGATCCGGCGTGCGGGCCAGTGTATCTATCACGGTTGCATTGATGCGCCTGTAGCGGAAGGACAATGCGCGACCACCCGACGGGTTGATGTAGAGGTCGGTTGCGGGTTTGAGGGTGATGTAACTCCACCCACCCATCCATTCGTTACTTTTAAAGAAGTCGAGCTCTTTGTAGAGAAAATCGTCGAGAAGGGTTTCCTGCGATGCATAGCCCGGTCCGGGGATTTGATCGGTAATGTCTTCAACAGCACCGGTCCCCAAATCAGTCTGAAAGACGCGAGAACTGTCGTGAAGGACCTGAACGGCGTGCAGGTTTTCAGTATATTTGCGGTAGCCATAGGCCAGACTAAAATAGTGTCCGCGGCCTACCCCCATTTCCGCGCCCACCGTAAAGTCTGAGAAAACATCCTTGAAATCGTCTTCTTCTGTAACTGTGAGGTCTAAGTGCTGCGTGACATTGGGGATTAGAACTTGTTGTCCTTCGTCGTTTGTGGTGATCAGTGTGCCGCTGAGTGTATCGCGTACGGTTTGGACGGTACCCAAATCCACGATGCTGTTGATAGTTTGTCTGCTGCCTCCAAAGAAGATGCGGGGGACGTACGTGTTTTGTTCAGATAGAATGGGGGTGAGACTGTTCTGGTAGTAGAAGGCAAATTCCGAGTTGAAGTCTTGTTGTCGTCTGAAGTTTTTGCCGATCAGGGCGGTGGTTACAAAAACGTCGCTACCGAGCAGATCGCCCCAGGCCCATTGAACACCTGCGCTGAGTTGATCCAGGCCGAATCGGTTGCCGATAAACGTGGGGCCCAGCAATGCGATGGGTGTGATTCCGTAGGAGATGAGACGCGTGGAATACCGCCCGATGTCGTGAAGTTCGGTGATGGATTTGCCGGTGTAAATCTCGGCGTAGTCCCGCTCAACACCCTCGGGAGGATCGACGGCAACGGCCTCGGATAGGGGTATGCGATAGAGGTTGTAGTTCGCTGCGTGATACCCCGCGTAGATCACGTCTTTGGCATCGGGAGAAATAGTGGGCAAAAACGCGCCGCCGACAACATTGGTCAGTTGCTTTTGTTTCCCGGTCGCCATGTCGTGGGTGTAGAGGTTGAAGATACCCGTGCGGTCTGAACTGAAGATAAATCCGCTGCCATCGGGTAGCCATACGGGGTCTCGTTCGTCGGCTGTGGAGTGTACAATGGCTTTGAAGTTGGCATTGTTAGCATAGGCGAGGCTGTCGGGAAATGCCTTGAGGCTGTCGGCTTTTGCTTGCTGGAGGCTGTCGAGTTGTGTGTCAACTTCTTTTTTCTCCAGCGAGCGCCGGCCCTTTTTCTTTTCCCAGGTTGTGGCATCCACGTCGATAATGGCAATGTCGCGGTCTTCGCCCGTGCGGAATACGCTGAAGAGCAGGTGTTTGCCGTCGGGCGACCATTTGGGACCAAAATACTGTGTGGCGTCGTTGTTATGTGTGAGGTATCGCACATCGGTGCCGTCGGTGTTTACAAGGCCGATGTTCGCCGTGCCATCTCTCATGGTTACAAAGGCGATTTGTTTACCATCGGGTGAGAGGGTGGGGTCTTTGCCACGCAGGCCCACGGTGACGCGCGTTTCTTTTTTCGTTTTTGTGTCATAAGTGAAGATGTCCCAACGCGCGCCTACGGCTTTGATGTACATCAGGCTGTCGCCGCTGGCTGTCCAGACAAAGCGATTATCGACGCGGTCGGCTATTTTTGTGACTTTTTTTGTGGCGAGGTCCATCACTTTGAGTTCGGTAATGAAATAGTCGCTGTCGTCGTTGGAGATAAAGCCCAGCTTATCGCCTTGCGGGGAATAGACCGGGTGATAGTCCAAACCGCCTCTATCCACGATCAATTCGCCTTCGCGTTCGCCGGCTTCCTGGATGTCGCTTTGAACCGCGCTGTATTGTTCCCCAATATGCGTTTCCCAATCGCGGTAGAGTTGTTTGGCCGATACGCCTGTGGCTTTTTTTAGCGAGGAGTTGAAGTTGATAATCGGTCTGTGTTCAAAAATTTGTCTGACAACACCGGGGCCAAAGCGTTCACCAATGTAGTTAAGCATGGCAAATCCCTGATTATAGACCATTTCGCCGTGGAAATTGCCCTTGCCGCCGAGTTGTCCCATGCTGGATAGGGAGAGCAGATCATTTTCGAGCGCGGCCATACGCAGGAGCATATCGCGGTGTGTGTCCCAGTGGTCATCGCCGTATTGGGTGGCTTCGTATTGCGCGATGCCTTCGGCAAAACCCGAATTCATGGCGAGGTGATACAGGCCGAGTGTAAAGCTGAAATCGGGATTTTCATTGGCGCGGGAGGCGTTGACAATGCCGATTTGGAATGGCAGGCCCTTATAGGCGGCTTTTAATGTTACGATGTGGGCGAGTTCGTGGACAAAAACATTGCGTACCCAGTCGCTGGTGCCGCGGATTTCCCAGTCAATGGGGTTGGTCCAAAAGTGGATGTAATTGGCACTGTACACGGCAAAGGCATTGCCCAAATAATCCGCCTGATCGTCAACGACGACGTGGATGGGTGCAATGCGATCGACAAAGGTGGGGTAATGGCGCATGAGATTTGACAGAAGCTCATCGCAGAAGTCGGCAATTTGGCGGGCGGTTTTTTCAGCAGTAGAAAAGTAGATGTTGAAATATCTGGTGCGAATCATCCGAGCGCCAGCCGTCCGCAGTCCTAAAAGCGATGGAAAAAAGCCATCGACTGTTTCGGGTTTCCAATAGGTGTAGTTTTTTTGATCGGGAGACGGACGGTTTAACGGGGTATTGGCAAGGTCAACCCCAATGGCTTTGGCGGGACCTAAAGAAGGGGGCTGTGCCTGGGCGGTGTGGGATATGAGGCCGGTGAGACACAGCATCGTTAAAATTTTTAAGACCTTCACTTATGACTCCTTGAAATGGTGGATGGATTGGCACACGGATTCTACGCCTTAATTGTGCCGCAAGATACAGGCCACGCTGTGGCCGGGTTCAATGTCTAAGAGTTCGGGTTTGCGGTGGGCGCAGTCCGGCTTTGCTTCGGGACAGCGCGGATGAAATGCACAGCCCGAAGGTACGTTGACCGGGCTGGGCACATCGCCTGTTAAAATGGTACGCGATCCCCTGACGCGCGGATCGGGTATGGGGATTGATGAGAGCAATGCGCGCGTATAGGGATGCTGCGGATTCTCGTAGAGTTCCTGGCTTTCGGCCAGTTCGACAATTTTGCCCAGATACATGACTGCCACGCGGTTAGAGATGTGTTTGACCACGCTCAGGTCGTGAGCGATGAAGAGATATGAAAGGCCAAACTGAGCCTGCAAATCCTGGAGTAAGTTTACTATTTGTGCCTGAATCGATACGTCGAGAGCAGATACGGGTTCGTCGGCGATAATGAATTGCGGTTTTACTGCCAATGCGCGGGCAATGCCAATGCGCTGTCGCTGTCCGCCGGAAAATTCGTGCGGATAGCGGCGTGCGACGTCGGGAGATAAGCCCACGGTGTTGAGCAGGTCGGCGACTCGATCTTTTGTTTTGTCGCCGTGGATTTTCAGGGGTTCCGAGAGGATGCCGCCGATGGTGAGACGGGGGTTTAGAGATCCGTAAGGGTCCTGAAAGATGATTTGCATATGCCGGCGCAGTGTTCGAAGTTGTTTTTTTTCCAGGGAGAGTATGTCGGTATTTTTGAATCGCACGGTGCCCGATGTCGCATCAATAAGGCGCAAGATGGCGCGTCCAGTTGTGGTTTTTCCGCATCCCGATTCGCCGACCAGGCCGAGGGTTTCGCCGGAGGAGATATCGAAGCTCACGTCATCTACTGCTTTGACATGCCCGGCGTTGCGCCCCCAAAGTCCCTGAGAAATGGGGTAGTATTTTTTTAGATTTTGAACTTGAAGAAGCAATATTTCTCGCCTTATGTCATCCAACATGCGGTCTGGTGATCGCCGTCAATGGTTTGCAGTTGCGGTGTGGTTTCCCGACAAATTGAATCGACCTTTTCACATCGATCCGCAAATCGACATCCCGATGGAAATCGCGTGGCTTCGGGAACAGTGCCCGGAATGGTTTTGAGGCGATTGTTCGCGATGTCCAGACGGGGGACCGATGCGAGTAACCCCTGCGTGTAGGGATGCCTGGGGTTGTGAAAAATCGCATCTGCCGGACCAGTTTCTACAATTTTGCCTGCGTACATGACCGCGACTTGATCGGCGGCTTCGGCAATAACGCCCAAATCGTGTGTGATGAGCAGGACGGCCATGCCGAGTTGTTGCTGCAAATCGCGCAATAAGTCCAGGATTTGCGCTTGTATGGTGACATCGAGTGCTGTTGTGGGTTCGTCCGCAATCAGCACTTTGGGATTGCACGAGAGAGCCATTGCGATCATGACGCGCTGACGTTGCCCGCCAGATAACTGGTGCGGGTATTCGTTTGCGCGTTGTTCGGGATCGGGAAGGCCCACGAGGTGAAGCATTTCAACTGTCTTTTTTCGCGCTTCTGTTTTTTCTAATCCCTGATGCCGCCTCACGGCTTCATCTATCTGGAACCCACAGGTGTAAACCGGGTTGAGACTGGTCATGGGTTCCTGAAAGATCATGGCAATGTCATTGCCGCGTATGTCGCGCATTTCAGTATCTGAAAGAGATACCAGGTCTATGTCTTGAAAAAAAATATGCCCACCTTCAATGCGGCCAGGATGAGGTACCAATCGCATGATTGACAGGGAAGTGACACTTTTTCCGCACCCCGATTCACCAACAAGGCCATAAGTTTCGCCCTTGTTGAGTGTGAATGATACGCCATCTACCGCCCTCGCTGTTCCGCTGTCTGTGTGAAAATGCGTTTGGAGGTTGTTAACTGTCAGCACGGAATTGGGCATGTAATGTTTCTTTGGACTTCTGTATAAGGTTGAACGTTCCCGTTTTTTTTGGGAGGCACGCGCTCCTCTCCGGATCAAAATAGAGGCAATGGGAGCACGAGCCAGTCTTCGAGCAAGAACCCGACGCGTCCAATCAACAGTGAGAGACGCGCCATGATGGTGTAGCCAAATGACGCGCCAAAAGAGATCATGAGAAACCAGATCCCAATTTTAGACGCCACACCCACAGGACCGGTGTGTTCGACTGAATAGAAGAAATACACGAGTACTGTAACCACGCCGACCAGAATAATAAATAGATTGAATCCAGCCAGGTCAGCTGTTATAGGCCCCATGGTGGGCTGTATTTGTGCCAGCAAATTGGCCGAAATGGTGCGTGGAATAGCCAGCCCCGCTCCCAGGCCTACCACAAATGCGAATGCAATGCGACTGAGCCAACTGAATGTTGCCGAGGAGAGTTGGGTAAGCATGAAGAAGCCGAGCAATGTGGGCACGATGAGCCACAAATTGCCCATGTTTTCGCTGCCGAGTTCCGAGAGGGGATTCACGACATCGACCAAAAGTACGTTATACCACACCTGCGTAATCGTGTACGCAGCTGCGACCCCAACATAGAGGTTTTCGGCAAATTTGAAGAGGGGGTTGTCTTTGTAGAGAAAGCTGTAAAGCGACAGGGTAATGCCAGCCGCTATAAACGTGCCAAAGCCGGTCCAATCCACAGAGAGACTACTTGAGCCGAAGAGGTAAATATTGATGGCGACAAAGATAAACAAGAAGGCGATAAAAATGATTTGATCGCGGCTCATTGCTCCCCTCCTTTCTGCCGACCGTAAAGGAAGTACATCACATTGCCCAGGATGATGAAGGCGATGATAATGAGATGCACAACGGATTGGGGACGCATGCCTTCAGTAGCAGTACCGGAAGCTTGCACGAGGGTTTCGTATTCGGCGGCGCCAGCCAATCCACCCATCATGCCGTTCATTTGACCTGATTGTATATAGGGAAATTGATCGGGTGCCATCACGGCCGTGCATCCGAGGCCAAATTTGAATTTGTAGCGTTCTTGACCATAGGGTATCCAGACACCATCTGGCGTGTTGCCGGCTGCCAGGCAGAGCACGTAGTCGAAGTCCGCCAGTCCCTTTATATTTTTGGTGATAGGTAATTCGGTAGTGTTGTTGCCCGGCGAATCTTGTGGAAAAGTGCCGTGAAAGTCGTGGCCCATATTGATAACCAACGAGTGATATCCCGTTTTAAATCCGAGAAAAACATAGTCGCTACCGTATTCGGCATCCAGTTCCTTTGAGGTTGTATCAAAGGCTTGTTGGGCCAAACCTACCCCCTGGGGCCAAAGGCACATGCCAACTACTTTGACGTTGCGCTTGAAACAGTGGCGCAAAACCGCAAGGGCCATGGGCTGTACTTCGGGAAAGGATCCAGGACCGTAGTCAAAAGAAATCAAAATGGTACCGTTTTTCGCACCGACTTCTTCAATTGTGTCGTAGATAGACTGCACGTTTGGAGTGGGATTGATGGGCAGGTTAAAGGAAGTGAGCGCGGGGATGATGACGCCGAGCGCGACAAAAACGAAGATGATGCGGCGGTCGATATTGAGCAAAAATTCTTTCATTCTTCACCTCCGCCGAGATAAGAGCGTTCGATGCCAAAGATGATACGCAATGCTGTGGCGACAGCACCAAGGCTCACGCCGAGCAAGATGCCGCGTTTGGCTGCCAGATTGGGCACAGCCATAAGCCATTGGGAAAGCCAGGGCACCCAATCGGAAATGAGGGCACCAATGGGTACGCGACCAATCATCACGATAATTGCCGATACGAGCAGGATTGCCGCTTCTGGCGTGCGTGCGCGAAAGGTGCGGTAGGCAGCAGATGCGATGAAAAACGCGAGGATAGAGAACATGGTGGCATCGGCTGGCACCTGTACGTAATCAAACATCCATTTAAAAGGCCCCGAATCTATTACCTGAGGTTTGTGAGGACCTTGTCCATCGTTGTAGATGGCAAAAATAAACATGACCATGAAACCGACAAAAACGAGAGAGCTATATGCCCATCCTGCTTGTTGCCGCCGCACGCGGCCCCAGTGCAAGCGCATCAGGCTATAGATGCCCAATACCATAGCAAAAGCCGCGACAATGCGATCCCATTTTGTCAATTCTTGTTCGAGAGCTTGGGCACCGCTGTGTGGGATATAGAAAACGAGAATGCCAATCATACCCATGACAAAGGCGATGATCAACGGAAGTGTGCGTCTTAAAAAGAGCATGAAAGAATCCTCTACTAATATGCCGTAAAAATATGCGTGAGTGTTTGAATTTCAAGCGTCGCCAGGAGCGTGCCCAAAATCAGGAGGATCAAGAGCACTGCTTTGCCGATGTCCTGCCCTTTGAGGCTGCCCAGCAATTTAGGTTCGCGGGCGAGATATGCGCTCGCTGCATAGAGTTCTTCACCCATGAGCGTATAGTCGCAGGTGGTGATAAAAAAGGGTAATTGGGTGTAGGAGTCAGTACCCGCGATTTGAATCGCACCTATGGAGGCACCGGTTTCTGCCAAAAGCAGAGATTCGGCGTAGAAATAGCCCATCATGATATTGGTGGCTGGTCTATCGCGCACCATCATGCCGTCGAGGGCTGCGGCATAGCTGAATTGCTCAGTAGCGACCATAAAGACCGAGTCTTCTGAGTAAGCATCGGGCCGACCGGCGTTGAGATAGGATTCTTTGACGACTTCCTGGCTCACGGCCATGACAACCGGGTCGTTGTTGGCCACGCGCAATTCGGTATTAAATTCAGCAGTGCGATTGGCCACGCGAGAGAGAACATTGACGGCCGCAATGGTCGATACACTGCCCATAGACGCCAATCCGTGTGCAAAGAGTACAGGCTTGCCCATTTCCGTAGCGCGACCGAGGGCTTCATCGAGGGCTTCGAGGCCGGCGATGCGACGGATGAAGAGTTCGCGTTTTTGCGCGAGGAAAATGCTGATCAAAATGATGAGGGAGAAGATCGTGCAGAGAACGAAGTTGTTGGTTTTGGTCCGGTTGAAAAAATTTTCATATGCTTCTGCGGCTGCGATTGCAGAGGGAAATGATTCGCCAGAAGGGAGGTGGGCGATGACCTGCACGTAATAGGTTTTGCCATTTTCTATGGCGATTCTTTTAGGCGGGTCGGTTGGAACAATATATACGGAGATTCTGGCAAAGATTTTTTTGTATGTTTCTTCGCCATGTCCAAAGGTGGCAGGATCGGAGGATTGCAGGTTAGCTGCATCGTATTTGGCACTATGAAAAGGTCCATTTTCAGATTCGCCGATTGAAATTATATATCTGATTTGTTCGGCTCTTTCATAGGATTCTGGGTAGTCCCATGTGACGGTGATGCTGCCGCCCGAGTCGTTGGGGGTGTCTTCGGCTTTGACACCTGTGGGTTGTTGTGCATACACCTGTGCTGTGCAAAGCACGAGTGTGATGCAACACAAAAAATATCTCATACGCAATCTCCCGATGGAGTCGTTTACTCTTCGATGAGTTCGACGTTGGCGCGCGGGACAATGGCGCGGTCACCATTGTCAAATTCGACTTCGAGTACGCGCACATGGGTTTCGGATTCGACTGTTTGCAATTCGGGTGGTAGGGCCGTGACTTTGCCCACCTGGCCAAAATAGGGTGCGCGAATCACGCGCAAGAGTGCCCCTTCGATGAGGCCCGGATGATCGGATTCTTCGGCTTGTTCGTGGATGCTGGATTCTGGGATGATGATTTCGGGGCGCAAAACCCCAGCGCGGATCTGGGTGGCACCAGAGACCGAGGCCTCTTTGCCGTTGTTTTCGTTCAGTATGTCAAAGGTTTTGCGCGCCATTGCGATGGAGCCAAAGCCTTCGGTGACGATGACGGTGAGGCCAATATTCTCGGTGCCTGTGATGGCTACGCCGAGGTCGTAACCGAGCAGGTCGCGCAAATCGGAATCTCGTATGCCGCCGCCAATGATGCCAACGGCACCGATTTCCCGCGCTTTGTCAATTACGTCGAGGGTGAGCAAGTTGCCGCCCACGACGATTTTACCCGCACACGAGTCGTCGATTTGATCGGGGGTTAAAATTTGATCTGGCTCTTCGGAAATGACGTGTAGAGGTCCCCAGGTTTCTCCGCCTATGCCAAAGATGCCCTGCACAAATGCACCTGTGGTTTCGACAATGACACCTTCTTCGGACAGGATTTCGATCACGTTGCCATCTATGTATGCCTGTACCTGAACGGGGCGCGGGGGCGCGCGAAAGATGACCTGTCCGGTGATTTTGGAGATGTTTTCGAGGGTGCCACTGATAGGTGCTTTAACGGTGGTTTTAAACCATTTGATGAAGGGGCGGGTTTCGGCAATGGGTTCGTCGGCTTCGACGGGGTCGCCTTCACTTTTGAGCATGTAGTTGGGCAATTCTTCTGGCGTACAGCTCAAGATGTTGACCAGGTTGAGGGTGGTGACGTTGCCGGGCAGGTGCGTGTGGGCAACGACCTGATCGCGCGTCACGCTATCGCCTTGTGATACGACGACCTCACCTTTGAGGGGAAGTTGGCGCTGGCGTTGAAGAAGGGTCTGCGGGGTGACGCGAAGACCGGGTGTGTATGCGTGTGCCATAGAGTGATACCTGGGGTTAAGGATAATGGAATATACAATGCGTGGGTTACTTTACAAGAGAAATAAATTAAATCATGGCCTTGTTCTTTCGCTTACCGGGGGTAGAGGTCGAGGGCCTCGCTCCACCGACTTATTTGATCGGCGCGTTCGGATTGATTTTCGGCAAATACAATGGGGCGACCGCGTCCGTCGAGGATTAGCCCGGCGGTGCCTCCTTTGACTGTGGTGTTCAGTTCTCGGCCCGGCCCGACACCTGCGTCTGTGTTGCGCTCGGGTTGTAAGGTGAGGTGTGCTTCCTGACCTGCTTCGAGGGGGAAGTGCAGAAGGTCGCCAATATTCAGGGTGCCGGATTGGGCTCCGTCGGGAAGGCCGATTTCGTATTGTGCACAGGCCGTGCCTATTTTGCCCTGTGCGATGGGTGCGATACATGTGCCGAGGTAAATGAGGCAATCGCGTTCAAAAACCTGCGTAGCGGCAATTTCGTTGACCGATGAGAGCACGCCGAGGTGTGGCATCATAAAGATGCTGTCAACGGCGAGGCGCGTGATGCCTTCGGGCTGGAAGGCGTCGATGAGCATGGCGGCTGTTTGCATTCGACGTGGGGCGTGAGATAAAACGCCGCCGCTTCCGACGAGGAGATCGAGGTCGCGCATTTTGATGAGGCTTTCGCCGCCTGCGGATTGGTCGAATACATCGGACAGGGTGCGCTCTGCCTGTACGCCTTTGAGACCGACGGCCAGTGCGCGGTGCTGGACAAAGGCCAGACGGAGGGCTTCGCGGGCAATGGCCTGTTCGATCTGAAGTTCTTCGAGCATTTGCGGAATTGTGGTGGGGCGGATCATTTTGTTTTTGATGCGGTCCCGCAGGTTGGCTTCGTCGATTTTGAAAGGTACCCAGCGCATGACATCGTCGAGGCCCGCTTCGGCGAGTACGTTGGATACGCTGTAAGACATGCCGAGGTTGGCAGATACCGTGCGGTTGAAGATATCTTCGAAGACGCTGAATACGTCGGTGGTAGCACCACCTATATCAACGCCCACGACATTGATATTCTGTTGTTTGGATACGGTTTGCATCATGAGGCCAACTGCGCCGGGCGTAGGCATGATGGGTGCACCTGTCCAGGAAATGAGTTTTCGATAGCCGGGTGCTTGCGCCATGACGTGTTCGAGAAATAGGTCGTGGATCACATGGCGAGCAGGTCCGAGGTTTTCCGCTTCGAGCGTGGGGCGGATATTTTCCGTGACTGTGAGGGCTGTTTTGTCGCCCAGAGTGCGTTCAATTTCCTGTGCAGCATCTTTGTTTCCAGCGAAAATGACGGGCAGTTGATATCCAGATCCAAATCGCGGTTTGGGGTCGGCTGCGGAGATAAATTCGGCCAGTTCGACAACGTGCGAAATAGTACCGCCATCTGTGCCGCCCGAAAGGAGCACCATATCGGGGCGCAACTGGCGAATGCGTTCGATTTTTTCGTGGGGTTGCCGACCATCGTTGGATGCGAGAATGTCCATGACAATTGCACCTGCGCCGAGCGCGCAGCGCTGCGCGCTTTCGCCGGTCATGGCCTGAATGACGCCGCCGACCATCATTTGCAGGCCGCCGCCCGCGCTGCTGGTGGAAATGTAGATATCAACTCCGCGATGGTCTTCTGCGGGTGTGATGATGGTTTCGCCGTCGAGAATTTGCCTGCCGGAGAGTTCTTCGACTTCTTGAATGGCGTTGAGTACGCCGCGCGTGACGTCCTCGTAGGGAGCTTCAACTGTGGTTGGTGCTTCGCCTCGATAGGTCTGGCGATAGATATCGTCTTTTTTTTCAATGAGTATGGCTTTGGTCGTGGTGCTGCCGCAGTCGGTAGCGATTATGACATTGAGGTTATCCATGTTTTTCGTTTTCCAGGGTTTCAATGTGGCGAATGAGGCAGGGAATGCTTTCCCGTTTTTCCAGAAAGCGCGTGAAGCGATCAAACTCAGCCGTTGAGGAAAAGATGATAGATACGAAGGGCGACAAAAAAGTCAAAAGTTGGCTGCCAATATAGTTAAAGGGGCGCCCGGTTTCAAGTAGCATGATGGCTGGTGCTGTGAGTTTGCGCCCTACGATGAAGGCGGCGGCTTTTTCGGCGAGAATTTCGTCTTCTTTGGTGATGGCACTTTCGGGGGGAGAGACGGCAAAGGCATGGGCGCAATAATTCTTAAGCCGGGTCAATAGCGATGTGTTTTTCGACGACATGGTAGATCTCAGCGGGGTTTTTCGAGCGCAGAAATTGACCGCGAAAGGTATCGAGACGATGCGGTTTGACGAAAGGACTTAAGAAGATGCCGTCGGGATGGATTGCGACACGGCGAAAATTTGTCCACAAATACTGCCTGCGCATACCGATATGTGAAATGGTAAAACCGTGAGCGTCAATAGCATAGCGCGTTATAAAGAGATAACGTGACATCGCCGCGGTGAGCAATATAAGTGACAGAGAGGCGAAGGTGATGCTTTGGAAGCTCACGCCGACAATAGACGCGACGCTCAGGATGATGAGCACGAGTAAAAAAGATTTTGCCAAAGGCTCTTCGCGCAGGGGATGTGAGGTCCAGGTTTTTGAAGATTCAATACTTGTCATTCCATTCATGCGTTGCGTATTTCTCGGCGATGAGGCGTTGGGTTTCGGCGATTTCGGTTTTGCTGAGTGCGGCTTCAATAAGTTGGATGTTAAAGGTCTTTTGAATGCCTTGTCGGATGGCGGCCGCCGCCGTATTAAAATCGATGGGGGATGCGAGAGCTTCAGAGAGAGAGATGGTGTGGCGGTCGAGTTCGCGTGCAAAACGCTTTTTCAGGCCGGGTTTGTCGCTGGGCAGAAGATCGGCGATTTGTTTGTGCTCTGGGCCGAGCAGGAGAGACCCGTGCTGCAAGAGCATTGTGCCGATGCGCTGTTGCGCGCTACCGATGAGTTTGCGTCCCTTGAATTTGACTTCGTATTGTGCTGTGCTGGTAAAACAGGGCGCGGTGAGTTCTTTGCCGCGCGGTGAGGGCTGTGTCTGGCGGCTGGATTCAAAGGTCGCATCAACACCGAGCGCGCGAATACCCGCCAAAAGGCCCTCGCTGATTCTGCGATAGGCTTCGTTGATATTGCCCCCCATCACGGGATTGTCGGCAGGGCAGATAACGCTATAGGTCAGTTCGTTCCAGTGCAAGACAGCGCGACCACCAGTGGGACGGCGGACAATGTCGATACCGCGCTCGCGAACTTTTTGAGCATCGACTTCGCGGCTGATGCGCTGTGCATATCCAAAAGAGACCGCGGGCGGTTGCCACCCGTAAACGCGAAATGCGGGCTGAGCACCTATCGAGCGCACGAGAGCTTCATCGACTGCCATATTAAAAAAGGCGTTTCCGTGTTGGGTATTCAGGAAACGCCATGTGGGGGGATTGCATTGTGTCATGGTTAGTGCAGGCCCAGATGTCTGAGCGCGTCTTTTGCGGCCATCTGTTGGGCTTCTTTTTTACTGCGCCCCTGTCCTTCGCCCAATCGATCGCCCTGGAGGGTTACTTCAATAAAGAAAATTTTTCGGTGATCTGGGCCTTCTTCGGATATGGGCTGATATCGCGGATAACCCTTTCCCGTACTCTGCGTATGTTCGAGAAGCAGGCTTTTGAAGTTGAGATAGTTGCCATCGGAGAGTATTTCTTCAACATCGGTTAGAATTGTGCGCTCTACAAATGTGCGGGCAGCTTCAAGGCCACCGTCGAGGTAAATCGCACCTAAGAGTGCTTCAAAAGCATCGCCAATAATCGAGGTGCGTTGGCGCCCGCCAGATGAGATTTCCTCTTTGCTCAAATAGAGATATTCTCCAAGTTGGATTTTGCGGCCTTTTTCGGCCAGGACCACCTTGCTGACGAGCAGAGACTTGATCTGTGTGAGTTCGCCTTCTCTTTTCTTTTTAAACCGATTGTAGAGATATTCTGTCACAATAAGATCGAGCACGGCATCGCCCAAAAATTCCAGGCGTTCATTGGACGCAATGCTGCCTTCCTGAGTGACGTAAACATAGGATCGGTGTTTGAGTGCTTGTTCGAGTAAAGCGGTATTGGAGAAGGTATAGCTGAGGTTGCGCTGGAGCTCTTCTTGAGAACGCACTCTGCTGCCTGCGGACCATCGTCTGATTGTTTGTAAGACGGTTCCGAGTCGGATAAAACCGCCCCCTTTCAAGTCGCGTAACATGTATGGTCTCGTTAGTTGCGAAACTTTCGCAGGATGAGGACTGCGTTGTGACCACCGAAGCCGAAGGAGTTGCTGATGGCTATTTCAACGGGTATTTCTCGCGCTTCGTTGGGCACGTAATCGAGGTCGCATTCTGGATCGGGTGTTTCATAGTTGATCGTGGGCGGCACCACATTGTGATGAACTGATAGGGCTGCCGCGATAGTTTCAATCGCACCCGAAGCCCCCAAAAGATGGCCAGTCATAGATTTTGTCGAACTGACGGCGAGCTTTTTGGCACGGTCGCCAAATACGGATTTGATGGCGGCTGTTTCTGCTGGATCGCCCACAGGTGTTGATGTGCCGTGTGCGTTGATATAAGACACGTCTTCGGGATTGATCTGCGCCTGTCGCATGGCGCGGCACATGGCGCGGGCACCCCCCTCGCCGCCAGGCGCCATACCGGTAATGTGATAGGCATCGCCCGTGTAGCCGGTCCCTACAACTTCGGCATAGATAGTGGCACCTCGATGTGTTGCACGTTCGAGTTCTTCCAGAACAAGCCCGCCGGCGCCTTCTCCAATTACAAACCCATCTCGGTCTGCGTCAAAGGGACGGCTGGCTTGCGTTGGGGCGTCGTTTCGGGTTGAAAGCGTTCGCGCCGCGGCAAATCCACCGACTGACATTGGGGTAATGGCGGCTTCTGCACCCCCTGTGATCATGACATCGGCTTCGTCGTCCCATATTTCGCGGGCTGCATTGCCAATGGCATGGGCTGCCGAAGCACAGGCTGTGACGGTGGTATAGTTGGGGCCTTTAGCACCGAGGTGAATGGATACTTGACCTGCGGACATGTCGGGGATCATCATGGGTACAAAAAGCGGACTGATGCGTCTTGGACCATCTTTGCGATAGGCTTCGTGCTGATTCTCAAAGGTTTGGATGCCCCCAATACCCGAGCCAAATACAACCCCGATGCGTTCGGCTTGTTCATTCCTGATATCGAGACCTGCATTTTCTACGGCTTGAACAGATGATGCTATGGCGTATTGGGTAAAAAGGTCCATACGACGCTGGCTGCGACGATCAATGCCAAAGTGTTCTGGATCAAAGTCTTTGATTTCGGCAGCAAATTGCACGCGGAAATCGGTGGCGTCAAATTTTGTTATGGGGCCAACACCTGTTTGTCCATTGCACAGTGCTTCCCAATAGCTTTGTGTGGTATTGCCATTGGGGGCAAGTGTGCCCATGCCGGTGATGACCACTCTGCGTTGTTTGTTCAAAGAATGACCTCCTGGAGGCTGGAGATAGGGTTCCTGCTCCAGCCTTCAGTTCCCGAATTAATCCAGACGTTCGTCTAAGTATGCAATGGCATCACCAACTGTTTCGAGCTTTTCAGCGTCTTCATCTGAGATTTCCATATCAAATTCTTCTTCGAAAGCCATGACCAGTTCGACTGTGTCGAGCGAATCTGCGCCCAGATCGTCAATAAAATGGGCGTCGGCATTGACGCTATCGGCATCGACCCCAAGTTGGTCAACGATCAGGTCGGTAACTTTTTGTTGAATATCATCGGTCATTGTGAAGCCCTCCATGTGTAGTGTGTAGTGATTATTTACATCACCATTCCGCCATCGACAACGAGAACCTGTCCAGTAATATAAGCAGCGTCGTCAGAGGCGAGAAAGGCTGTGGCAGCAGCGACATCGTCGGGGCTACCGAGTTTGCCCAGTGGAATCTGTGCGATCAACTGTTCTTGTATTTTAGGGTTGAGTTTGGCGGTCATGTCAGTTGGGATAAATCCGGGCGCAATGGCGTTGGCCGTAATATTGCGGCTGGCTAATTCCCTCGCTACCGATTTGGTCAGGCCAATAAGGCCCGATTTGGATGCGGCGTAATTGATCTGCCCTGCATTGCCCGTGAGCCCCACGACCGAGGAGACGTTGATGATGCGACCGGTTCGCGCTTTCATCATGGGACGGGTGATGGCTTTGATACAATGGTACGCACCTTTGAGATTGACGTCAAGAACAGCATCCCACTCGTCTTCTTTCATACGCATCAGCAAATTGTCGCGGGTGATACCCGCATTGTTGACGAGTATATCAATTTTGCCCCAGGTGTCGAGGACGGTCTCTACAAGGGCTTCAACTGATTCGGCATTGGAGACATCGGCTTGTCGTGCAATGGCCTTTCTGCCCTGTGCGCGGATTTTTTCGGCCACGACTTCTGCAGCTTCTGTGCTTTGGCTGGCACATACGGCAACATTGGCCCCTTCGTGCGCAAGGCGCAGGGCAATGGCTTCGCCAATGCCGCGAGATCCGCCCGTTACAAGGGCTGTTTTACCTGTGAGTCGGTTCATGAGATAGTTACCCGTCAATTGTACGCTCTAAAGTTGTTCAATGGCTTCCAATGTGCCGGCTTCGTGGACCGGAATAGTTCGGCTAATTCGGCGCATGAGACCCTTGAGCACATTGCCTGGTCCCACTTCGAGGGCTTCGGTCATGCCTTCTGCTATGAGCCGTTGCATGGATTCTGTCCATCGAACAGGCGAAATAACTTGCTTGATCAACAGGTCTTTGAGCAGGTCTGGATCGCGTGTGGGTTCAGCCGTGACATTGGGGATCACGGGGATTTGCGCCCTTACAAATGGCACATCTTCGAGTATGTCGGTCAGTGCTGTTACGGCTGGTTGCATCAGGGCCGAATGAAATGCGCCGCCTACGGGCAAGAGCACAGCGCGTTTGGCTCCCAGTGCTTTGGCTTTTTCAAGTGCCTCGTCAATGGCGTTTTCCTCGCCAGATAGGACCACTTGCCCCGGGCAATTGAAATTGGCTGTTGTGACATGACCCGAAGAACTGAGGTCGTCGCAAAGCCGAATCATTACGTCGTCGTCGAGACCGAGCACAGCTGCCATGGTACCTGGCCGAATTTTTCCTGCGACTTGCATGGCATGTCCGCGAACGCTGACGACCCGAAAGCCATCTTCGACGCGCATAACACCTGCCGCAACAAGCGCGGCGAGTTCGCCAACACTGTGTCCTGCCACGAGGTCGGGGTGCAGTCCCCGGCTTTTAATTACTTCAAGAGCGGCAATGCTGTGGGCAAAAATTGCCGGTTGTGTGACTGCGGTTTGTTTGAGTGACTCGGCAGGACCATTGAAGCAGAATGACTTAATGTCTATATCGAGCACATCGTCGGCAAGATCAAAAATTTGGTGCGCTTCAGGTGCGCTTCTGTACAGATCGTATCCCATGCCAACGAATTGGGAACCTTGTCCTGGAAATAGGAAAGTTTTTTTTTCCATCTAATAAGCCCAGGTTAGCAGGGTGCTGCCCCAGGTATATCCCGCACCGGCACTGGCGAGCAACACGTTGTCACCGCGATTGAGACGGCCCTGTTCGGCTGCTTCAGACAGACCAATGGGAATGGTGGCAGCCGAGGTGTTGGCATAGCGGTCGATATTGACTATAACGCGGTCTTCGGGTATATCTGTACGTTTGACACAGGCGTCAATGATGCGTTTGTTGGCCTGATGCGGCACAAAAAGCGCGATGTCTTTGCCGATAAGGCCGTTGCGTTCGAGAATTTGAGCGGAAACTTCCGCCATTTTGGGGACTGCAAATTTGAAAACTTCGCGACCATCTTGATAAATATAATGCATTTTTTTTTCAACGGTTTCACGAGAGGCGGGAAGCAGACTGCCGCCAGCGGGTTGCCGCAGATATTTTACGCCGCTGCCATCAGAATAGAGGATAAAGTCTCTAAGCCCCAAACCGGGCTCGCCTGGTTCGAGTAAAACGGCGCCCGCGCCATCACCAAAGAGCACACAGGTGTCGCGATCGGCGTAGTCTGTAATGCTGCTCATTTTGTCGGCTCCGATGACGACTACGCGTTTGTGTGCGCCCGTTTCAATGAATTGTCCCCCCACCATCAGCGCATATAAAAAACCGCTACAGGCTGCCGCCAGATCAAAAGCCCAGGCATTTGTGGCACCAATTTGGTCCTGTACCAGACAGGCCGTTGATGGGAATACCATGTCGGGCGTGATGGTCGCAACGATGATCAGATCGATATCTCTGGCATCGAGTCCTTTGTTGTGCAGAATGGATTCCAGAGATTTTAGAGCCATAAAAGATGTGCCCAATCCCTCGTCGAGAATGCGGCGTTCTTTGATGCCAGTGCGGGATGTGATCCACTCGTCGGATGTATCGACCATTTTTTCGAGGTCGGTATTGGTCAGCGTTTGTTCTGGGACATAGTGCCCAACCCCGGTAATGGTGGCTGTAAGGGGATACATGATGTACTCTGCTCCTCAAAGTCTGCGCGATGTTAGATCAAAATTAGAAGCCATCGATTTCAACTACTTCGCGTCCATTGTAATAACCGCAATTTCCACAGACCCGATGGGGCATTTTTTGCTGCCCACAGTTGGGGCACGTGTTAAAGGTGGGGAGATGCAGTTTCCAATTGGCACGGCGTTTACCTGTGCGGGAATTTGAACTTTTTCGTTTGGGGTTGGCCATGGTGGTATTCCTTTTTGATTGTTGCTCTGTTTACTGTTCGTTTTCTTTTAGTGCGCGGAGAGCATCCCAGCGCGGGTCGTGGCTTTTTTCACGCTCGTATTCCAGCAATTCGTGGGCGTCTTGTTCATAGCGTTCACAAGGGCCAGAAGGCGATGCAGCACAGGTTGGGATCATGGGCAGTTCGAGTAAAATATAATCTTTTACGTCGTTGCCGAGGTCTATTTCGCCGGGTTCTTCATTGAGCCATATCAGCGTTTCGTCATCGTCATCGGCCATCTGGTCGGGACGACCTTTTTGAAAGACGAATGTGTATGAGATGGCGATGGGAAATTCGATGGGGTCCAGGCATCGCGCGCAGTCGGGACGCACCAGACAGGTGGTTTGCCCTTTGGCCGAGAGCGAGTCGCCAAATTTGTACACGACGAGACGGGTGTTTATGGTACCTGCAAATTGGGTGTCTTCCCCGGTAATGTGCAGGTCGGCGGGTGTTTCTTCAAACGCAAATTCGGTCTCGCCTTCCTGTATGTCTCTCAGGTCGATTTTCATAAGGTAGCTATGAGCTTTCAGCGATTAACTCTGTTTCGATTCCTCTTTCTGACATATTTCCAATATACCTATCTATGCGAATAAAGAGTTGAAAAGATCGCGTTCTTGCCAGATGATTGAGTATTCAAAGCAATCATCAACCCTTAAAAAGGAGCAAGAACGCGATGGATTGGCAAGATAGACTCATCGGTTTGTATCTGTATATATGCCAGCATTACAAGACGCATCTGTGGGTGCATGCCCAACGCTTGAGCAATAACCATCATCCCAAATTTAGTGATGAAGAAGTCCTGACCCTCTATTTGTTTGGCATCTGGCAAAAGCAGACGACGGTTAAAGCCATTTATACCTATACCCAAGACCATCTGTCCGACTGGTTTCCAGACTTACCGAGCTACCAGGGCTATGTGCAACGTTTGAACTTTCTGGCGGCCACCTTTTCGCCACTGGTAGAACAAATTGTGGCTGACTGTCCCATATTGGATTGTTTTTTAGACACTTACCTTGTTGATTCCTTCCCTTGTGTCATCGCCCATGCCAAGCGCAGTGGCAAGGCGTGTGTGGCTGACCAAATCGCCTCTAAGGGATGGTGTGCTTCCAAAGGGATGTGGTATTATGGCGTCAAGGTTCATATCGTGGCTAAACAGGCACATAAAGGACTGCCTAAACCCGAGTATATCAGCCTGACAGGTGCCGCTAACCATGATTTGAGTGCCTTGCGTCCCCTCTTACCCTATTTACACAATGGCACAGTCTATGGCGATAAAATATACGCCAATCAGACCTTGAAAGATACACTTTATGAGAGACAAAATCTCACATTTTATACACCCGTTAAGAAAAAGAAAGGACAAGACATCCTGCCAGCAGCCGATCAGGTCTTGTCTCGCACAGTCAGTCGCAGACGACAGCCGATTGAATCCTTGTTTCAGTGGATTGATGATAAAACTGGCATACAAAAAGCCTGTAAGGTGCGATCCTATAACGGGTTACTCGTCCATATCTTTGGACGAATAGCCGCTGCTTGCTTCTTAATCGCTTTTTACTCTTGATTCGCGTTACCAGGTTTTTTTACATTAAACCATATCTTTCTCCAATCATCTGCCCCAACGATGTTCACGGATTCCGGTGCTTGAGGAATATACTGTGTGCCATTGACTTTGGCACTGTGTAACAGCAAAATGGGTGCAAACTTTTGAGCCAAAAGAAGATCATTATTGGCCTCCATCTTTCCTGCTTGTCCAATAAGTAGAACGATTAAAACGATCAGACACCGTTGATTTGATTTCATAATGCCTGCTTTTCTCCTCCCTGAATATAAAACAGAAATGCCTTCAAAAGTTGAATGCGATCCCCCAGATAGAACCCGTATCTTTAGGAATAAACAGAGGCCCAATCGTGGTGTCAGATTTACGATCATCACGCTTATTTTTAGCTCTTATGCTTCCAAGTTTTCTTCCTCCCCACTCTCCGACAATACTGCCGAGAACTTGGACGGGGACGATCCAAAGAAACTCTTTCTCTGATATCCCTCTATCCCTTGTTCCTATTAAAGATAGACTTCCCGCTACAACACTACCTGATAACGCACCCAAAAAACTTTTAGACCGTTCTTTTGAATCAAACCAATAGACGCCACTTGCAACGCCTAACATCGAACCAATTCTGAAGCCATCAAGAGCACCATTTAGATCCCGAGTAATTATACCTCCGGGTATAATACCTACAGATCCTCCTATATAACCACCCAAATAACCAAACAGAGCTTCAAAACTGTAAAATATCACCTCTCTACCCACACGGCTTTTTTTACCTTTGTACTGTGCTGCATCTGCATTTGCGATTAGCGTCTGAATACGTTCAAAGGCGATCTGTTCCTTCCATAAACCGCGTCCAACGGTCAATGTCTCAGAATCTACAGCCTTGATATAGCCTCTTACTGTCTCCAGTTTCTCATCCTTATAGTACGTAATCTCGACATAAGCACCCACTTCAACCTTACTGCTGTCTATCTCACTATCTTTCAAAACGCCACTTGCTCTGTCAGCAGGTGGTAGCGTAGATTGAGCAGAAACAGGTCCACAGGTCGGGGTGATACTTATAGCGATAGCAAACACTACCGACTGTATCTTCACCTTAAATCCCATTGGCTTTTTATCTTTTTTTTATGATATCAACCGACTCCTGCTTTACCCAAAAAAGAAAGCCACTTCTATAGCGGCATTTTCCAGTGAATCTGAGGCGTGTACAGCGTTGTTTTGAATATCGGTTGCAAAGTCTTTGCGAATGGTTCCTTCTGCGGCTTCTTCGGGATTGGTGCTGCCAATGACTTCGCGCAAAAATGCGACGGCGTTGTCTCGCTCGAGTGCCATGGGTACACAGGGACCGGAAGTCATAAAATCGAGCAAGTCGTTGTAAAAAGGTCGTTGGCGATGTACTGCATAAAATTCGGCGGCCTGTTTGCGCGTGAGGCGAACCATTTCCAGATTTACAATCCGAAAGCTTTTTTTTTCGAGACGGTGAATTATTTCACCGATTACATTTTGTGCAACAGCGTCGGGTTTGACGATGAGCAAGGTGCGTTCCATGCATAAAATTCCATAAAGAAAATAGGCTCATATCGGCTCGAAGATGGACAAGATAGGAGTTGGGCTTTTTTTTGTCAACCCCATTTTTGATAAGGATTTGCGCTTGTGAACTACGCGAGAAAGGGGTTGACACAAGTCTAATGGTCGCCTTTAATTGGGATGGTGGTTTTGGTGTTGTTGCGTTTTAATTTTTTGGAAATGCCGGGGTCTTTTTATGAGTGTCGTTATTCCATTTTTGAATCACAAGGTTCTATTTGTTACAGGTGCAACTGGTTTTTTGGCCAAAGGATTGGTGGGAAAAATCCTTTGCCATGCGCCAGATGTTGGGCGCATTTATCTCATGGTGCGACCTCAAAGGCGAGGAGGGGGCAAGCCCATTAGTGCCGAAGATCGATTGCAAAGGGAGATTTTGCAATCCAGTGCCTTTACGCGATTACGCGCAGAACTCGGGGATCGTTTTGATTCTGTGATGCGCGAAAAAGTCATTGCAGTGCCGAGCGATTTGACACAAGATCACCTCGGCATAGACGCGGAGACATATGCGCGGTTGACCCGTGAAGTTGATATTGTGATAAATAGCGCGGCCAATGTGGTTTTTGACGCGCCACTGGATTTGGCCCTGTCGCAAAATACACTTGGGGCCAGGCGCGTTGTCGAATTTGCCAAAGCATGTCGAGATGCTGTGCTGGTGCATGTTTCAACGGCTTATGTCAATGGGCGGCAAAAGAGGATCATTTCTGAAGACGCGCCCGTGCCCGATCAAACGGTGGCACAACAGATGGGAAATGGTCGCGCGCCCGATTATAGTCTGGATTCGGAAATTGAAGATATTCTGACGTATAGCCGCGAAGTAGAGGCGTCGTCGCGGAGTCCCGAGCGATTTGCGGAATTTACGCAGTTGCTGGACCGGCAGGACCGGGGCAAGCGCGTTACAGCACATCGGCGGGAACATCAGTTGGAGGCCTTGCGCCAGCGCTGGGTGCGGGAACGGATGGTGGCACGCGGCATAAAGCGCGGGCGAGAGTTGGGCTGGCACGACAGTTATTCTTTTACCAAGGCCATGGGTGAGCAGATGATTGCCAAGACCCGGGGCGATTTGCCAACCGTGATCGTGCGCCCTTCTATTATTGAGAGCAGTTTGTCCGATCCAGAGCCGGGATGGCTGGAGGGGCTAAAAGTGGCCGATCCGCTTATTGCACACTATGGCAAGGGGCGTTTGACGGATTTTCCAGCGCGTCCAGAAGCAGTTTTAGACGTTATTCCCGTGGATATTATTATCAATGTGATTATCAGCGTTTTGCCTTCTATCCGTGCAAATGCCGATTTGAAGGTTTATCATGTGACGACAAGTGCAAAAAATCCGGTCACGGTGGGTGAGGTCGTCCAGTATGTGTACGAGTATTTTGTGAACAATCCAATGCGCGATCGCAATGGCAAACCCATTGCGGTGACGCCGTGGACCTATCCGACATTGTCACAATTTCGTCGAAAGTTGCGCTATAAGTATCTATTGCCACTCAAAATTTTGCAACGGGCACTGGATTGGGTGCCAATGGTCAATGTCTCAAAACGCAAACGCCAATTATCGATTTTGAATGCTACTTTGGAGAATACGCTGGCGCTTACCGATATTTACGGTTCTTATATTTCTCTGGATTGCGTGTTTCAAAACGACAATATGAATCGGTTGTTTGACAGCCTGGATGCAGAAGACAAAGAAATTTTTAATTGTGATGTTTCGCGCATAGATTGGCCCGTTTACGTAAAAGATATTCATATTCCCGGCTTGCAACGGCATGTGCTCAAGACAGGTGTTTAGGCTTCTCTTATGACCTCACGCAATAAATCGGATACTCGCCCATTGCACGAGACACTGCTCGATGATTTGGAGCAGATGTTGGCTATTTATGACCAATCGGTTCAGCTTATGCTCGAAGCCGTGCGTCACGATGGCTATTTTGACGAGTTCGATCCAGATGCGCTGGTCTGGCCCAAAAGTAAGAGTGGGGCGATGGATCTCGATGCACTGCAATTTCGCGCTCAGCTTGTAGATGCGATTTTTCGAGACCTGCCCGAGGTCCGCAATGAGCGTTTGGACGAGGCTTACCGTCCTTTTGCGGCGTTGCTTCCGCAATATCACACGGGCAGCCAAATTTATTTGCAACTGCGGCGACAATTTGTCGAGCGCGGACGCGGGGATGCGAAAGATTTTTTGAAGTTGTATCAGTCTCTGTATTTGAAGGCTTTGGCACAGGCGGAGTTGCACGCGCCCGAAGCCGTTGAAGAGGCTCTGGCTCAGGTGCATATTACACAGGTGCCGATGTCGCATGCCCGCGCCGTTGCAGAGGCTCTTGACAATGTGGAGGCGGATGAGGACGCGCACTGGGCTGAGGAGTACAGTTGTGAACGAGATGGCGAGCGAATTGAGGGTTCTTTGCGCGATTTGTTGCAAGATGTGGCACAGCGCACGCTCAATTTGATCGCCGCGGGGGGGTTGCTGTCAACGCGGTATAATTATTTGACAAATTTTGGCTGGTTTGGCGTATCGGTGTGGAAGGTTATTGTGGATGCAGAGGTGGCTCTGGCGCAGTTGCACGAGGCGAGTGATGTGGAGTTGGATGGGATAGATGATGATGTGTTGCACATCAAGGCGCTGTTGATTGAATTTTTGCAGGCGCATCAAGAAGATCCTACCAAATTGCGTCCCCGGCTGTATTGGTATGGGCAGGAGTATAGTTATTTGACGCGGGATATGATTGATTTGTCGGTTAAGCTAATATGCGATGTGAACGCGCAAATCGATCGCGTTGGACAAAAAGGCTCGCGTATAGAAATGCCCACTTTGCTCGCAGATACGGCGCGAGGGCGATTTTTGGAATATCCCAATGTCGGGTGCCGGGGGCAATTTTCAAAGTTGCAGCGAGGGATGCGTTTTGTCAGGTGGATGGGGACTTCGCTCAAGATAGGACGTCAAAAAAAGAAATTGTTGGAAAGAGAAGCCGATCCCATCCGTCGCCGCGAAGCCGGATGGCGCACCTGGCTCGATTGGGGGCGTCGCACGCTGGATATTTTTGATATTCGCGTCAACGTTTATATCGATCCCCATTTTGAAGCCATCGTGCGAGATTTGGGAGCCGATGCGGAAGATCGGCGTCTTATTTTTTTGCCAACGCATCAGAGTTTATTTGACCATCCCGTTTTGTACAGGGTTTTGCAGTCTCGAGAATTTATGAATGCGATGGGATGGGAAAGACCCGAACCTTGTGTGATTCTGGCGCGTACTGGGCTGGCGCGCTCGGGTATCAAAATTGGGTCGAAACAAATCACGCAGTTTGGGATGACGTCGGAGGTTTTTGATCAGATCTTGGAAAATGTCGATGGCTATGTGATGCTCGAGCGATCCCGTGCTGCGGGCCATACGACACAGCGCGTGGCACAGGCATTGACAGAGCGACCGGGCGTTATTTATCCCATGGCGACGACGGCGGCTTTTGCGATTCAACAATTTCCGCTTCAACACGGGGTGTTTGCACAATTGCCCCAGGATGTGGTGATTGTGCCGATTGCTTACCGAGGGCTTCACGCGCTGTGGCCCAAGTGTCCAAAGGGCAATATCAATATCAATCCAGGTCAGGTCGATGTGTGGGTCTCACCGCCCATGTTGGGGGAGACGACCTTACTGCCCAAAAGACGGTCTCTGCGGATTCAGTCCGAGGCTGCCGCGCTGTTTCAAGCGGTGCATATTGCGACGTTGTTGAATCCGGAAGAATCGTAAAAATTGAGGTATGAAATGAATGAACTGATGGTTGTCGTATTTTTGCTGGTGCTGGTCTTTTTGCTCGTTCGAGGGCGTCGCGCTTTTGCCAGTAAAGGCCGTTTTTCTGATGAAGTAGCAGAAGGCGAGCGGTTTGCACACAAGTGGGGGTATAAGGATACGCGGTTTGAGTTTGACGATGACAGGACCGTGCAGGTGACGGGAACGCGATATCCGTTGTGTGGCTATCGGATGCCGTATTTTTTGCCTTTTGTCGAAGAGGTGCTCAATGTGCCGATCCGTCCCGAAGATATGGGGCAAGAGGTCGAACACCGCGATTTGCCCGCGCCTGTGGCAAATGACGAATTTTTGAGGGCGGTGCGCTATGCGCTCGATGAAGGTGGGGTTTCTCAGGAGGATATGGAACGTCTGGTGCATAGCCACGGGCAGTTGAGTGTGGATGAGGTGTATCAAATTTTGTACCATCGGCCGCCCGAACGCCTGGTGGATGTGGTGTTGTTCCCAGAAGAAGACGCGGATATTCAGGCTATTATCCAGCTTGCAAATGAACACAATGTGGTGCTGGTGCCCTATGGCGGTGGGACGAATGTGAGCGGTGCGCTCGCAATTCCGACTTCAGAGACGCGGATGGTCGCGTCGGTGGATATGCGTCGCATGAATCGCATTGTGCAGGTGGATGAAGAGAATTTTCAAGCGTGTGTGCAGGCGGGGATTTCGGGTAAGCAATTGGAGATTGCGCTGAATGAGCTGGGATACACATCGGGACACGATCCAGATAGTTTGGAGTTTTCAACTCTGGGGGGATGGATTGCGACCAATGCCAGTGGTATGAAAAAAAACCGGTATGGCAATATTGAGGATATTGTGATAGAGGCCACATTGGTGACGCCAACAGGGGAGGTGGAGACACACCATGCGACGCCGCGCAATTCAACGGGTGTGCAGCCCCGGTCGTTTTTGTTTGGGAGTGAGGGCAATTTGGGGATTATTACCCGGGCGACGATAAAGATCCACAAACAGCCCGAGGCACAGGAGTTTGGATCGCTGGTATTTCCGTCATTTGAACGAGGTGTGAGTTACTTAAAAGCACTTCGGCCAACGGGGCAAGTTCCGGCGAGTATTCGGCTGGTGAACAATACGGAATTACAGCTTGGGCAGGCGCTGAAGCCCGAGGCAAAAGGGTTCAAGAAGCTCCAGCAGGATATTCAGCAATTTTTTTTGGTTAAGGTCAAGGGGTTTGATCCAAAGCAGTTGGTGGCGTGTACGATTGTGATGGAGGGCACAAAAGACGAGGTCCGGCAGCAGGCAAAGACGATTTTTCGTTTGGCGAAGAAATACGGCGGTATTTCGGGCGGGGCGCACAGAGGCGAGCGGGGGTATATGTTGACGTTTGGGATTGCGTATATTCGCGATTTTTTCACTCAGTTTCACATTTTGGGTGAGACATTTGAGACTTCTGTGCCGTGGACTAATATTCACGATGTTATTGGTGCAGTGGAAAAGAAGTTGGTTGTTTTGTGTGAAGAATACGGCGTGCCGGGCAAGCCCTTTCTGGCCTATCGCGTGACGCAGACCTATCACACGGGCGTGTGCATTTATTTTACAATGGGTTTTTGTGCGCAGGGGCTTGAGGATTCGGTTGGCGTTTATCACGCGATTGAGCGCCAGTTGCGGCAGGAGATTTTAGACCACGGCGGGTCTTTGTCACACCATCACGGCGTGGGCAAGCTCCGCAGTGGCTTTTTGCAGCAGATTCAAAGCGAAAATAGCATTGCGGTGTTGCGGCAGATGAAAAAGGCGATGGATCCAAATAATATCTTTGCCATTGGCAATGGGGCGTTTGCGGATTGAAACTGGAAAGGAATCATTGATCTTGAATGGCGCGATGTTTAGGGATAAGGTAGCGATTATTACGGGCGCGTCTTCGGGACTTGGGGCTGCGTTGGCTCTGGAATTGGCGAAGCAGGGCGCACACCTGGCATTGTTTGCTCGGCGGGAGGAAAAGTTGGGCGAGACGGCTGAGCAGTGTCGGGATTTGGGCGTGCAGGTGGTGACAGTGGTGGGGGATGTTACAAAGGTCGAAAATTGCGAGCAACTGGTTGAGACGACGATAGCTGCTTATGGTCGCATTGATTATTTGATTGCTAATGCCGGGATCAGTATGTGGGCGCGGTTTGACGAGGTGGAAAATTTGGAGATGTTTCGCAAGCTGATGGAAACCAATTATCTCGGTCTGGTTTATTGTGTGCATACGGCATTGCCACATTTGAAAGTTTCGAAGGGTATGATCGTGGCCATTGCATCTTTGCAGAGCAAATTTGGCGTGCCTTTGCATACGGGATATGGCGCGTCAAAGCATGCGGTGCTGGGTTTTTTAAATGCTCTGCGTCTGGAGGTGGAAGATGTCCGGGTGTTGACGGTTTTGCCGCACTGGCTTCAGGGGACGAATCTGAGACAGCACGCTTTTGGGAAGGATGGGGAAGCACTGGGCGATTCCTCACAGCGGCATAATAAAGAGGCGCTTTCTCTTAGATCTTGTTGTGTGGCAATTTTGAAAGCGATGCGAAAACAGAAGCGCGAATTGGTGCTTCCCTGGCATCACCGCGCATTGCCTTTTCTTCAAGTGATTCATCCCAAAATTATTGAGTGGCTGGTGAGGAGGAAGATGAAGGGGCAGGGTTTGGGGGAGATGGGGTGATGCCCGATGATCTTGGAACTTCCATAGAGGAAGCAGTGGGACAGATGCTGATGATCGGTTTTCGCGGCGATGTTTTAGATAGAGATATCGCTGCGCTTCTGCGGGATATTCAGCCCGGTGGGGTGGTGCTTTTTGACTATGATCTGCCGAGTAAAGGTGAGGTGGTGCGGAATATCACGTCTCCGCGTCAACTTCGCGCATTGACTTCAGCGCTTCAGTGTATAGCACCCTATTTTATCGCGGTTGATGCAGAAGGTGGGGATGTCAATCGGCTAAAGAATAAGTATGGATTTACCGCCTCTGTGCCGTCTGCTCAAGCACTCGGCAGGCAGTCTTCGGGTAAGACAAAAAAAGTGGCAGACGCACTTGCGCGCGAATTGAAAGAGATGGGGATTAACTGGAATTTTGCTCCGGTTGTCGATGTGAATATAGATCCCAAAAGTCCAGCTATTGGCGCGATAGGACGGTCATTTAGCGATGTACCGAGGGCTGTGATAGCGCATGCTAATGCGTTTGTTAAGGCGCATCGAGAGCGGAAGGTGATACCGACTTTAAAACACTTTCCCGGACACGGGAGTGCGGCGGGTGATACGCATCTCGGTGTTACCGATGTTACGGAGACGTACCGACGTGCGAAAGAGCTTTTGCCGTATCAAAGGTTCATCCGGAGAGGCTATGATGATCCGATTCTTACGGCGCATATTGTCAATCGGATGCTCGACAAAGGCGGAAGACCGGCGACTTTGTCGCATGATATGATAACGAAACTTCTCAGATATGAGATGGGTTTTGATGGGGTCGTTATTTCTGACGATATGCAGATGGGGGCGATTGTCGAGGCGTATGGTTTGACGGAAGCGGTTGTTGAGGCTGTAAAAGCAGGTGTTGATATGATTTTGCTCGCAAATCAGATTGGGGAATACAATATTGAGCGGGTGTATGATGTGAAAAATGCCATTGTACAGGCGGTAGCAGATGGCGTTGTTGGAGAAGACCGCATTTGCGAATCTTTTAATCGCATTCAAAGATTGAAGCAGAGGTTCGGGATTTAATGGAGAGAACGTGACGTCTTCTGATCTTAAAATTCTTATTCAAGAAGACGAAGGCACGACGCTTGAGTTCAAATTACCGGGGAAGTTACTGGGGAAGTTACCGGGGAAGTTGTCTTAGAAATTCGACTTCACTTATCTTTACTCATCTCATTGCGAGGTGAGTTTTCTTTTTAATTTTATGCCAAATCACTGGGCAATTATTGCAAATCCCGTTTCGGGACGTGGCCGCGCAAGGCACACAGGTGAACGGGTTGCGAGTTTGTTGCGCGAGCGCGGTGTAAATGCCGATTTAATGTTATCGGAGGCACCGGGCGACTGCGAGCGGTTAGCGCGGGAAGTGTTGGCGCGAGGTGTGCGACAAGTTGCCGCCTGTGGGGGGGATGGGACAGTGCAGGAGGTGGTCAATGGTCTCGCAAATTCAGATGCGGTTTTGGGGGTTGTGCCCTGTGGTCGCGGGAATGATTTGGCGCGGGCATTGGGGTTGTCCAGAGATGTGGAGGATGTGGTCAATAGGCTGGTGCATGGGGTGGATCGCGCGATTGATCTGGGGAAAGTGGGGGACCGATTTTTTGCGACTGTTGCGAGTTTGGGTTTCGATACGGCGGTGGCACAAAGGATGCAGAGTCAAGGGGCTGGTTTTCTCACGCGGGCTTTGGAGGTGGGGGGAACGGTGTCTTATGGGCTGACAGTTTTGCGAACGCTGTTTGGATATCGATCTCCTTTTGTGCGTTTGCGGGGAGATTTTGGCGTTTTTGAAGGGCGTGTTTTGCTGGCGGCAACGGCGAATGCGCCTTTTTATGGGAGTGGAATCAAAATTGCACCTGATGCCATTGTTGATGATGGGATGCTGGATGTGTGCATTGTGGCAGATGTTTCGCGCTGGACGGTTTTGCGGATGTTTTTGCGCGCGTATTCCGGCGCACGTGTTGGTCATTCTGCTGTGCGCGTTGTGCAGACGAGAACTTTGCAGATTGAGTCCGATGATTTCCTGTGGATTTTTGCGGATGGGGAACCGATGTGTGAGGTTCCCGCAAAGATTGAGGTTGTTCCGGGTGCGTTGAAGGTGAGGGTATAGTTAAGTGTTCATTTTCGGACACTTGTGTATCAATATCGGACACTTTTGGGATTGTAAAATTTGGCCGTTTTTTATAACAGGTTGAAAAATAATGAGATAAATATTTTGGCACGGATATTGCGTAGGATACAGTTACAATTTGATCAGTTGTTCAAAGTTAGCGTATAAAGGAGGTTCGAGATGATTAAGATGTCGGGTATTCAAAAGTGGTATTCGTCGCGTTTTATTCGTACGGTTGTGTTGCAGGGGATTGATCTGGAGATTTCGTCTGGGGAGTTTGTATCCATTATGGGGCCTTCTGGTTCGGGCAAATCCACGTTGTTGCATATTATGGGTATGCTGGATTCGTCGAATAGAGGGGAGTACTTGTTTGATGGCGAAGCCGTGCATAAGATGCGCGAACGCGAGCGGTCAGATTGTCACAAGAACAATATCGGCTTTGTGTTTCAGAGCTATCATTTGATTGATGAGTTGACCGTGTACGGCAATATCGAGACGCCTTTGTTGTACAAGAAGGTGAAGAGCGATGAACGCGAGGAGATGGTGAATACGATGCTGGATGAGTTTGATCTGGTGGAGAAGAAAGATTTGTTTCCCCACCAATTGTCTGGCGGCGAACAACAGCGCGTGGGCGTTGCGCGCGCCGTTGTGATCAAACCGCGCGTGATTCTGGCTGATGAACCCACGGGGAATTTAAATTCGACACAGGGCGAGCATGTGATGGATTTGTTCACTAAGTTGCACGGAGAAGGGACAACGATTGTGCAGGTGACGCATTCGGAAAAGTGGGCAGGCTATAGCAAACGCATTGTGCATTTGCTTGATGGGGAAGTGGTGAGGGATGAGGGGGTATGAATAATCTATGCCAAGGCGTCAAATCCTAACGCAAAAGAAATGGCAAGACGGACTTCGTGCATCTTTTCAGTAGGCAGACGAGTGATGAAAGCACCGATGTTGCTTTTGGAAATGGTCTGAAGGTTATCGAGATTAATTGCACAGGCTGTTTCTACTCCATCGTCAGGAGTCAATATGACCTCTGTAGGAATGCCTCGAATCGCTGTGGTAAGTGGTGCTACGGTAATAGATGTGAGGTAAGATATAGCAGAGGTGCGGGTGAGGATTAGTACAGGACGGCGTTTGTCTGGTTGCTTAAATGTGTACCAGTAAACATCTCCTTGGTTCATTGATCACCCCAAATTTGCTCTGTTTCCCAGACATCGAATTCACCTTCTGTAACGGGGTGTTTTTTGTATCCTTCACGATGTGTTTTTTCTAAAGCCGGTATGAGCGAATCTTTGAGTACCAATCTGAGTGAATTGCAAATAAATTCAGATCGAGTAGTACCGCTTTCTCTGATCGCACGTTCAACTTCGGCCAATAGATCCTCGTCAATTTCCATTTGAATTGTTTTCATAAGTTCCCCACACTACAAGGTTTTTTGCACAGCGTATAGAAGTGCTTGTTGAATATCTGCGGCTTCAAGATAAGGATAAGCTGCAAGAATCTCTTCTGTTGACATCCGATTTGCAACCAAATTGACCAAAAGAGAAACCGTTACGCGCATGCCGCGGATACACGCGCGTCCCCCCATCATTTTGGGATCAAATGTTATGCGGTCGAATTTCACTTTCAGGTCCCTCTATACAGTGATCAGACATATTCATAATATCACAAATCTCGATCAATTTTGCAATTTTAAACGTTGGGCGTCTAAAAAAGGAATTGATAAATATGGCAAAAAAAAATGCTCTACATGTTTCAAAGCTCGAGAGATTCGAGAAAGCAGTTGATGCTGTGGTTTCTGGTGATACGGAGACGCTCGAATCGCTGCTCAGCAGAGAGCCAGATCTGATTCGCATGCGATCGTCCAGAGCGCATGGGGCGATGTTGATCCACTATGTAGCAGCAAATGGCGTGGAAGATGAACGGCAGAGTACACCGGTCAACGTGGTTGATGCAGCCAATGTGCTCATTGATGCCGGTGCAGAAATAGATGCCACGTTTTTGGATGGAGCATCGGGGACCACGCCTCTTGTGTCGTTGGTGACCAGCTTTCATCCACATAAATCGGGCGTTGCCTCTGAGCTTGTGAGCGTATTCGTCAATGCGGGTGCGAGGGTAGATGGGTTAAAAGGAGATGGTGAACCACTAAGGCTCGCGCTTGGTTTTGAGTATCCCGAGTCGGTTCGGGCGCTTCTTGAATGCGGTGCACGGATCGCGAATGTCGAAATCGCCGCTGGTTTGGGAGAGCTTGAACTGGTTGAGAGATTTGGCGATAAGGGTGGTATATCCAGTAGAGAGTTGGAAGAGGCGTTCTGGTCCGCTTGCAAGTATGGACATACCGAGGTGGCAGAATATCTTCTCAAACGCGGCGTGGATATCGATGTAAAGGGCGGGGCAAATAATACGGGGTTGATGCTGGCATCACAGCGCGGTCGAAGAGATACAGTGGAGATGCTTCTGGATTGCGGGGCTTCTGTTGAGCTGAAAAATGATTTTGGTGGTTCAGCACTTGGTTCAACGATGTATTTTCTGGCAAATCATCCTGTGCCAGATGCCGATTACGCCGGGGTGATTGAGTTGTTGCTCGGTGCGGGGTCGGAGTTCAACTTTGCCGATACGACGGGCGATGATGAGGTGGATAATATGCTTCGCAAACGCGGTGTAATTCCGCCTACGCACCCGGACCCTTGACGAACATCCCGGGGGTTGCACCTGTGTGGTCGTTATTTTTGAGGACGCGGGTGCCGTTGACGAAGACGTCGCGGATGCCGATAGAGAGCTGGTGGGAGTCGTCGAATGTCGAGTGGTCGATGACGGTGTCGGGATCAAAGACGACGACATCGGCCCAGCAGCCGGGCTGGAGCCGCCCGCGGTCCCACAGTGAGAGGCGATTGGCGACCGAGGAGGTCATTTTGCGGATGGCTTCTTCGAGTGGCATGAGCTTTTCGTCGCGGACATAGCGACCGAGGACGCGGGGATAGGTTCCGTACGACCGGGGGTGGAGCGGTCCCTCAGCAGCCACCCGTTCTGGATCGACGCCGCCCGCATCTGTGGAGACTTTGATCCAGGGGAGTTGGAGTTGGAGACGGACGTTGTCTTCGGATATGGTGTGGTAGATGGTGAAGATGCGCTGGTTTTCCGATAGCAGGAGGTCAATGGTGGCTTCTATCCAGTCCTGGCCGCGTATTTCGGCAATCTCAGAGAGACGTTTGCCGATGTATTGCTGGTTTTCGGGTTTTTTAAATCCGACCGGAGCGATTCGGTCGGGGAGACGAGGAATCTCGCCCTGGCGGTTTCTGACTTCAGAGGCGATTTTCGCGCGGGTATCGGGATCGCGCAGGTTGTCGAAGAATTTGCCGTCTGCGGCCACCCAGGTGGGCAGGACTGTAGATAGGCCGGTGCCGCTTGCGGGATAGGGATACATATCGGCAGTGATGTCGAGGCCCTCGGCGCGTACTTGATTTATGCGCTCAATGACCTGGTGCATCTTGGGATAGTTGCGCTCGGGGACGGCTTTGAGGTGGTAGATTTCGACCGGGATGTTGGCGCGCTGTCCGATTTCGATGGCTTCGTCCAGGGCTTCGAGAAGTTTGTCGGCTTCGGATCGGATGTGGGTGATGTAGATGCCGCCGAATTTCGCCACTGTCTTGCAGATTTCGACGATTTCATCCGTGCTGGTATATGTGTCCGGCGGGTAGATGAGGGCATAGGAAGGACCGAAGGCGCCGTCTTCCATGGATTCAGCCATGATGCGGTGCATGGTTTTCATTTCGTCGGGGGTTGGCTCACCCATCCGCATGCCCATTGCGTGCGCGCGCAGGGTACCTGCGCCCAGGAAGGAGCCGACGTTGGGCGAGACACCGGCTTCGATCATGGCGTCGAGCCAGTTGCCAAAGCGATGCCAGCCCTGCGCCCGTTCCCGCCAGTTTTGGGGGAGAGATCGAGAGAGGTTATTGGATCCACCAACAGGTGCGGGGGTCCACGCTTCGCCCATGATTTCGGTCGTGATGCCCTGTGTGATTTTGGAGAGGCATCGGCCATCGCGCATGAGTGGAACGATGGAGTGACTCTGTATGTCGATGAAGCCGGGACAGACGATGTGACCGGAGGCATTGACGATTTCGCCGATGTTATCGCGGGGGATGGTTCCCGGTGGCTCGATGGCGGATATTTTGCCGTTTTGTAGAACGATATCTCCGTAGTACCAGGGGTTGCCAGTGCCGTCAATGATCCTGCCCGAGTGAATAAGGGTCGTGATTGGCATGGGAGTCCCTTTCGTTTTTTTGTTAAAAGTCTGCGCCGAAGTTTTGGACAAAGATGAGGAAATCAGAGAAGGTAACGCGCAGGTCGCCGTCGAGGTCAAAGGTGGGGTCAAAGCCAACGTCGCCTGCGGTTTTGCCAAAGCCCGAGACAAAGGCGAGAAAGTCCGAGAAGCCTATTTCCCTGTCGCCATCAAAGTCTGATGTTGCGGGACCGGGAGCGAGTTCAGATACAGAGAGAGTGTAACCAATTGTTGTGCCAGATGTGGAGGTGATGGCGAGGCTTCTGATGGCATTGCCCGATGTCTGTATGCGTTTTGTCTGTGAGGCTGGAATGGGAATTGGCGCGGCAAAGGATTGATTCCTTTCAGCAATGAGTGTGACGAGAAGGTCGTTGTCACCTGTGGATTGAATTGTGAAGGCGAGGTCGGGTGTTTCGCCCAGATCGAGATAGTCTATGCCCCAGCGCGTGGCGCGTCGCGTGAGATTGTTGGTTGGGGTGGTGAGGATTTCGCGCTTTACCGGGGGCAGGTCAATGGCGCGATAGCCGAGGTCGCCTTCACCGTCGAGGTACATGGCTGCGGCCCATTGCCCAAAGAGGTGATCGAAGCGTTCGGGCCTGTTGAGCGATTGGAGAAGATTGTCGATGCTCGCTATGCTGCTGTCTGGATCTGCGACGAGTTTGCGGAGTGCGCTGTCGCCATAGCGCTGTGCGAAATACGTCATATAGAGATATGCCTGGTCAAAATCAAAAAACTGATCTTCCCAATAGGTGAGGTCTGTATTGGTCGCGAGCGAGAGAAAATTTTCAGTAGCGGCTGCTGTAGTGTCTTTGTATCCACAGGCGAGTTCGGCGTATTCCGAGCACCCTTCGTCGAGCCATTTGGCTTCGTCGGGATCGGCTTTCCAGTGGATCAGGTGCTGAAATTCGTGGGCGAGTGTGGCGCGTGCGAGGTTGCTGTCAATGTCGAGGGGGCGAGCGTCGATATAAATGATTTCGCGCGAGACGGGCGGGGCTTCGTTGTCGATATCGATATAACCGATAAATGTGATGCCTGTGATTGGACTGTCGAGCACATCGAGTACGAGGATGAGTATGCGAGGATCGGCATCGACATCCGGGGGATCGCCAAAGAGGTCGGTGACTGTCTCGTAAATGCCGCGGTCGGGATGACGTGCGGTGGATTGATCAAACGCAAGGGCAAGGGATTCAATGCCCGCTTGTGTTACGCGCGGGGTGTTCCACATGTCATCTTCTACAAAGATGTAACAGTGGTCGCCCACATAGCGACAGGTTGTTGTGGTGTGGTATTTTCCGCCGCCAACGAGTTGAAAACTGTATGCGGGTAGCGTGAGCGTATCGCCAACGCGGAATGGCGTGGAGAAGGAAATTTTGGGTGCGGGGCGATAGGGTGCGGTTTGACGTGGAATCAGGTGGGTTCCGCTTTGGGGGATGGGTTGGGCTTGGACGGAAAACCATCCGCAGATGAACGCAGATGCGCACAGATAAATGCAGTACAGCCTAAAACGCAAGAAGTGGGTAACGCAATAAGACCGCAATCCGGCTGTTATATTCGCGAAGAGGTGGTCGCATTTGGGAGTTGTTGGCGGAGACATTGTTAAAATCGGACTGAGAGTTGCACCTGTAAGTCCCCAGAGGGATTGGGGGAAACAGTTGCAATGGGACGGGTTTTGGCGGCGATGTTGGCGGCATTTAACGCGCTGGCAAAGCGATTGAAGATGAGTGCGCCCACAAAGAGAAAGCCGCGTGTGCGTGCCCAGGTGGCTTTGCTCCGCAGTTCTCGAAAGTGTTCGCGGGAAGCCGGTGTGTCCCACTCCCAAAAGTTTTCGGGTGTTTCTGGCAGTGGGGTGCCCGATGTGCCTTCGACATATAGCAATCGGGCGTTGTAGTCGTAGATGCTGTTGTAACTGGATAGACGGTCGTAATGGGAGTTGGGTTTTTTGACGTTGGTTGCGCCAGCGCGTGCCGCGGCATAAGCGCGGAAGGTATTTTCTCGCGTGGTGTTGAGTTTTTGAAATGCAAATAGTCCCGTCCAGAACATGCCTTCGGTAAATAGGAAAAATTTCGCGGATTTTCGCCCGCCCGCATATCGTTCGCCCAGGCCGGGTAAAAGAACGGATAAAAAGGCGGCTTTTTTAGGTGATTTCGCTTCTTGTGCAAATGCGGCAGACGGAGCGAGCAAACAGGCGATTGAAAATGCGATCAGGATTTGGGATGGTGTTTTCATGATGCTTAAAATCTCGTTTTCAATTCAACCATGTACCGTCCATGATTATCGACTGGCGTGATGTCGATCCACAAGCTCGGACCGGTCTTTTTTTGGAGCGTGCGCGTATAGGCCGAGGCGTGTATGGCACTGGCAATGTGGTTGAGTACTGCCAGGCCTGTGACAACAGATGCGCGTTTGAGGTATTTGTTGCTGTCGTTGCGACGGGTTTCATAGTCCAGCCTGCGAGATGATGGCACGTTCTTATTGTCAGTGGAAAAGTCTGCCGTCACATCGTCCCAGCCATAGACAAATTGATGGTATTTGCCAATGAGTTCGTAATACTGTTGCGTGTCGTTGCTTTTGGAAGGCAGGGCGTGGGTTTCGTGATACGGTTCGGGTTGAATTTGGTTCCATTCTCGCCAGGCGGTGTACTGTGCTTCCTGCCAATGCCGATCGGCATATGCCCGAAATTCTTCCTTAATGTCATTGCCTTTGCCCCGCCATGAAACATAAGCGGTCCATGTGAGGGCTTCTGCGCTCATAAATCCGACTGCGCGCATTTTGGCTCCGGCATATAATTCACCCAATCCCGGTACAAGTAGTGAGAGAAAGAAGGCCGTTTTAGGTGATTTTTCCGCGGCGACCTGTCCGCACATGAGCGCGAAAGCAAGCGTGCAGAGTGTGAATGTTCGCATGGGAATTCCTTTGGCTAAAAGTTGACTTTCCCAACATCCGTAACAAATCCAAATAATAATGTAAAATATACTTTTAAACCACTTCGTTCAAGTGGATCGCCAGCCCGTTGCAAAGGCACATGGTCGAAGCCGTAGGCCACGTCGAGGCTGGCGCGCGTGGGAAAAAGATAAAACGAGGTGGCGTCGTAGCGCAACTGCGTGCCCAGTTCGCGCTTCCATCCGCGTTTTAGTATCGCGTCGTCGGATGTGCCATCCCAGGCGCGGGCGATTCCGGCAAAGAACGCGCCGTAGAGTTGATCGGAGTAGATTGGGCCGGTTTGTCGATCGATGCGCGACCATAAGGGAAAGCGATAAGCCGATCGCAACATCAGGGCGCGGCGGCCTTCCAGACTGTAAAACGTATATCCTTTCATGCCGGGCAAACCGCCGAGGAAGAAGTCAAAGGTGTCGTCAACTTCGCTGTCGATCACGCCGCCAAAAAAGCGGAAACTCAGGGCACTGCGGCCGGGAGCGACCGGGATAAATTCGTTCCAGTCGAGGGAGAGTTGGTTGTAGAAATAGCGGTCGTAGGTTTCGATAATTAGCGAGGTATTTTCCTCAAAGCCGCTGATGAACCAGTTGAAATAGCGGTCGTAACGCAGCGCGAGACGGCGCCCGGTTCGGGGATTGATTTCCGAGTCGCGGGATCGACCTATGGCATTGAGGCGGTAGGTGAGAGCGAGGTCAAATCCGTTGAGGGTAGTGGCGGCCACTATGTCGCGATTGAGGCCGTTGAATCGCGCTTGATCCAGGACTGCGCCCGTGCGATTGTACACGAGGCGCGCGTCGATCGTACCGCCGCGTCTCAGGGTGTATTTGCCACCTATTTCAATGCCCGTGAGCGCAAAGGTGCGGTTGTAGATGCGAAAGTCTTCGTCACGGCTGATTACATCTTCTTCAACGTGGCGCGATAGACGATAAGCTTCGAGAAAAAAGGTGGGACGTTTTTTGCGGTATTCGTAAAGCGCGTACAGGTCCATATCCAGATCGTGAGCAAGCAGGCCACTGATAAAAAAGGTTTGTTTTCGCAAGACGTCGTCGGATCCCGCTATGGCGCCGAGTTTGAGTTTGCCGCTGTCAATTGCCAGACGCGGAAGTATGGTAGTGGTTGCAAATTCATTTTTGTATGGGCGGCTCGCTATTGCGGGTTTGGGCGGTGTGGAGGCGAAGGGTTCGACTCGAAAAATGTTGGTCTCTACGGACTCTTTTAATGGCTGAGAGATAACGCGAATTTCGTAGGCGTTTTTGCCGTAGTGGCTATATGCGATGCGATGGCCATCTGGGTGCACATGGGGTTGAAATGCGCCGCCGTACACGCGGGTGAGACGGTCTATTGCGCCGTTGGATAGATTGGCGCGATAGAGGTTGAAGATGCCGTCGTGGTCAGAGGCAAATACGAGGGATGAGCCATCGGGTGTCCAGCACGGATCGCGGTCGGTTTCGCGGGAGGCGATGCGCACTGTGTAGTCGCCGCCTGTTGCGGGAATGGTGGCGATGTCCCGCGAGGTGCCGTTTTGGTAGAGCGAGAATGCGATTTGTGATCCATCGGGAGACCAGCGCGGAGTGGCGACCTGTGAGCCATCGTCGAAAGATGTGAGATAGCGAATAGTGTCTGCCGCGATGTCGAGGATACAAAGATTGGTGCTGCCCCCGCCGTTTTTGATAAACGCTATTTGCGTTCCGTCTGGCGAATAGGCCGGGTGGATGCCGCGCAAGCCAATGCTGAGGCGCGTTTCGCCCGGGAAAGTGGCTCGTGCGAGACCAATTGTGGTTTTGACATTTTGAAATAGGCTCGATTTGACGGCTTTGGTATCCATGGTGTAGAGGTCCCATTGCCGCGCACCGTATTTATTGGGCTGGCTGTGGCGTGCGTAGAGGAGTTGCTCGCCATCGGTTGACCAGTCAAAGGCCGTGACCGCGCTGGGAGCGGCGATTTTTACGCTGCTGTCGGCGAGGGCATAGACCATCAAACTCGTGCGCCCATAATCGCGCCCTTTATTGGAGAGGTAGGCGAGTTTTGTTCCATCGGGAGACCAGCGAGGGTGCAGATTGAGGTAGCCGTCTTCGCGGATGAGGTCGCCCTGTGCGGGACTGGTTTCGATCTGTGCGATTTGATCCGCATAGCGTTTTTTGAGCGATGCGATCCAGTGCTCGTGCAATTCGCTTGCAGAGATGCCCAGGGTTGCGCGGATTGCGCCGCCAAAATCCGTGCGCCACCAGACTTTCATTTGCCGATACAATTCGGGGAGTTTGTCGCGCCCAAAGGTATCGACAATAAAGAGGGAGAGCGAGTAGCCGTGGTCATACACTTTTTCAAATCCGAGACCTGTTTTGGCGCCAAAGACGGACATTTCGTCGCGGGTGAGTAAGCTTCCATTGCGCATGGCCTGGCGCAAAACCATATCGCGGTGCGAGTCCCAGCGGTCGTGTTGTGCGCCCGGTGCCATGTATTGCGCCGTGCCTTCGGCAAACCAGGGCGGGATGATGGTGGCGGGAATGGCGTATGCGGCAAGGACATTGGGATAGCCAGCGAGGATGTCGTCGCGTTTGCCTTCGCCCTGATATTGCAGATAGTTGACGAAGATGGCGGGGATGCGCCGCGAGGATTTTCGAGCGATTTGGAGCGAGATGATATGCGTCAATTCATGCGTTATCACGTTTGGGAGCCAATCTGTACTGCCGCGCAGTGCAAAGTCGAGGTTGGAGACCCAGATTTCGATGGTGTTGTGGTAATAATACGCCGCGCCATTGGCATAGTCTTCGGTGTCTTTGAGAATGATGCGGACTTTGCTATCGGGTTCAAAATTGTAAAAGGACGCGATCGGGCTGTACGCGTCTTCGGCGATTTGGGCAGCACGCGGAGCCAGTTTTTCCAGTCCCTGATGGTAATAGACTTTGAAGTGCTCGGTTTCAATGACGCGCCATGTCAGTTCGGGGTGATTGGCGTCTAATTGCGCGAGGGCCTGTGTACTCAGGGTCAGGAGGATGAGGATCGTTTGTGTGAATTTGCGAGACATAGTGTTGATGGTTTACTTAATTACCGCGGCTTTGATAAATCGCACCTCTGTGCGCGTGCTGTTGCTGGCTTGCAGGCGACAGATATAGAGGCCGCTGGCATAATTGGATACATCCCAGGCGATTTCGTTGTCGGTGTTGGGCCTGGGATTGTTGTGAGTGAGATCGGCGACTCTTTCACCGAGAGGATTGTAAATGGTCATAGTGATTTCGGCGGGTTCTAACAAAAAAAAGCGAATGCGCGCCCTGTCGCCATTGCGGATTGGGTTGGGGTAGAGATATGCTCGCGCCGCGGGTAAAAGCGAGGTTTCTGTTGGGGTTGCGATTTCGCCCGGCTGTTGGAGCAATTTGCCCGCGTTGCCCGGTCCGCCGCCGAGTTGTCCCCAGATAATTTTGTTACCGGTATAAGATGGGTCAATTGTTTCCAGATGGAAGAGTTGCGCGCTGCCGTTGGCGGTATAGATAATGAGTTCCAGGGTGCCGTCGTTGTCAAGGTCGTCGATAAGTGGTGATGAGAGAATGGGGCCGGGTACTAACAGAGGGAAGCCCGGTAAGGAATGTCCTTCGGCGGTCAGACCATAGAGGAGGCCACCGCGTGTACCTGCGAAAATATCGGGGGATGCGTCGTTGTTGATGTCGGCGAGAATGGGCGGCGCTTCAATGGGGCCGGCATCGTCTTTTATGGGGAAGGCGAGGGCGCCTTCGGTTTGCAAGATGGCGTTGAAGCGATAAAGCCAGAGTTTGCCGTTGCCGCCAAAGAGGACTTCGACAAATCCGTCCCGATCGATGTCGGCGACAACAGGAGGTGAATGCGCGCCGCCGGGTACGGGGTCGCTCGCGAAAGTGAGACCATTGGCGTCGAGGATGGAGAGGATGCCGTCTGTTGAGATGACGGCAATGTCGTCGTTGCCATCGCGATCGAGGTCGCCTATTGCCGGGCCGCCGATGATGGGAGATGCAAATGTGGCGAGTGGATTGGATTGGTTGGTCCCGTGAATGAGGTGGAGCTGGGCACTGCTGGTAATGGCGATGAGTTCACTGTCCGGGTCGCCGTCGATATTGCCCACGGCGAGCGATTGGATGGCATCGCTCAGGGCGATGCTGCCCGCGGTTTCAGATAGAAGATTGCCCCATTCGATTTTCCCGTCGCTCCATCCCCAGATATCGACATATGTTGTGGGGAATTTTGCAATGACGGGTGTTGAAGAGAAAAATGGATTGATATCGATGGTTTCGTGGACTGTACCACTGGGACGCCAGTGCGTTCGGGTTGTTTCTCCGCGATGATAGATGAATCCGGCTATTTCCGGGTCGCCAATTGCAGGGGTTGCCGAGAATGACTCGTCCGTGCTGTGCTGTGTGCCCGCGATTGTCCACGCGCCAGAACTGCGAAGGATTTCTTTGCTTCCATCTCTGTCGAGGTCGATGACGCGGGGTGCCCCTCGTGTGGGATTCAAGTTTGTAATCGGCCAGTTATCTATCCGATTAGCAAAACGGATAGCAACTGACATTACTTCGCCGGGTGGGCTGAGTACTTCGATGGTTATGCCGCTTTCATAGCCTGAGTTGCTGCGGGTGTTCGGCGAGGTGTTGGAGCCAAATACGGCGTTGTTGCCCACATAAAAGGCGTCTTCTGGCGCGCCTTCGATACTGCTTAATGAGATGATACCAGCTTGAATGATGCGGCTGGCCGATACATTGCCGATGTCTTGCAGGCCATCGGCTTCTTCAAGGGCAATGCCGCGGCGATATTGAGCAGGTGCAATTTTGTAATCGGGGTGGCTGTTGATGTGTTTTTCTGCATCGCTGGTCCGAATGACCGTGTCGTCAATGTGGTAGATGAGAATACCCGAGCCGGGTATGAATGCATCGTAGTCATCTGTGGAAAGCCAGACATTATGAGGGGTAGAAAAATCGATTTGCGGGATGCGATTTTCAATATTGAGGCGCGAGTAGCGGTTTTCAATTAAAAAATATTCTGTGGCGCTGATGGGCACGCGAATAGCCTGCGGAAGATCGGACGCGCTGCCGGATGCAGCGATTTCTACGGTGTCGTTGTGGGTGATCACGAGTGGTTCGAGCCAGCCGAGTTGCATGCGGCACCAGGCGATCATGCGACTGGGCAAGAATCCGATCAGGTTTGTGGTGGCGGGGTCGTTTCTGAGGGGTTGAAGTCCCAGGCGCGCGGCGTCTATTTGATTGTTGGCGCCCGTGTCCATCAAACTCCAGTCGCCAATTGCAGGCAGATCGTTTTCAAAGTCCGAAAGACCGGGCAAGCCGAGTTGCGAGGCAAAAAATCGGGCGATCGTACCATTGAGACCACCCTGACCGTTTGTGCTGATGGCTTCGGGCAATAGCATGCCCGATGTGACCTGAAAAGCACCGTTGTTGACGGAAATCGCGCCGTCGGCGAGTTCGATGAGGTCGCGTTGAAAAATAAAGGCCGAGGGTATGTCGTTGAGTTTTTGACCTGCTTCTCCGCCGAGTCCCGCGTGAAATACTGCAAAGGCGTGGTATTTTGAAAAGTCTATATTTGTGCCATCAGTGCTATCTGCAGCGCGGATACCATCGCGAAAGAGCCGCGTGACGCGCTCATTTATTTCGCGCCTCGTGCGTCCATTGCCGTATTCGATCAAGGGAGTGTCGAGGATGTAACTCGCGGCGAGGTCTTGTGGATAGACATCGTATTCGATGGTCAGTTGACCTCGGGATATGTCGCGGTAATAATTGGAAAGTGCCTGCAGGTGGGCTTCAAAATAGGCGCGGTCATGGGGGGGGGCGTCAAAGGGGTAGATGCGATCGGGACTTTCGACTGTACTGAGATTGAACGTGCCGTTTCCACTGGTGGTTTCGTTGTCGGGATCTTCGAGGGGAAAAGAGACACGCACGGCTAAGACGCGATAGGTTTCGTCAGCTATAATAGGCTGTACAAAAAGAACTACAAGGCACAGGAGGGTCCCGCATCTGCACAGAAGGGTCATAGTCAAGCGTGTATTCGGTTTCATAATGCGAGATCAGTGAGAATAGCTGATGCGATAGATCAGGCCAGCCTGGTCGTCCGATACGAGCAGGGAACCGTCGGGCATGACGAGTACATCGACTGGCCTGCCCCAGTTCGATTCCCCCTGCAGCCAGCCTTCTGCGAATGGCTCGTAGCTGATTGCTTCGTTGCCATTCAGGCGCACCAGGGTGACGCGGTAGCCGATCTTGCTGCTGCGATTCCAGGATCCGTGTTCGGCGATGAAGATCTGATTGTGGTATTCTTCTGGAAACATGTCGCCAGTGTAGAAACGCATTCCCAGAGCCGCTACGTGCGGACCGAGTTCCTGGACTGGTGCGACGAATTCGCCGCAGGCACGCTGATCGCCGAATACGGGATCGGCGATGCTGGTGCCGTGGCAGTAGGGATAGCCGAAGTGCTGGCCATCAGTGGTTATTCTGTTCAGTTCGTCTGGCGGCACATCGTCGCCCATCCTGTCTCTTCCGTTGTCCGTGAACCACAGTTCGCCCGTTTCCGGATGCCAATCGAAGCCGACGGTGTTGCGAATGCCTCGCGCTATGATGCTGAAGTTGCTATTGGCATCCAATCTTCCGATTAACGCGTACGGGTCGCCGCGATTGCAGATGTTGCACGGCGCGCCGACGGGTACGTATAGCAAGCCGTCGGGTCCAAAGCGGATGAACTTCCAGCCGTGCGATCGATCTGTGGGGAAATCGTCGTTGACGATTTCCGGCTGAGGCAGGTTGTCGAGTTGTGCTTCGATGTTGCGGTAGCGCAGGATGCGGTTGATTTCGGCTACGTACAGGTCGCCGTTCTTGAAGGCGACGCCGTTGGGGTTATTCAGGCCGCGAGCGAGGATAATGACGCGTTCTGCTTTGTGGTCGCCATCTTCGTCGCGCAGTGCGTACACGCGGCCGCTGGGGCGAGTGCCGACAAAGAGGGTGCCGTTTGGGCTGAGGCTCATCGAGCGTGCGCCCGTTATCCCTTCGGCGTATATGCGAATGTAGAATCCTTCAGGTAGTTCAATTCGCATCAGGCGTGGATCGCTGGGTGGTTGTGGTGCCGTTGATGATGCCGCAAAGCTATTGACAAATAACAGAAAATCGCTAAACGCAATCTCGCCATTCCCATCCAGATCGTATTTCGCATCGTACCGCTCTTGACCGGCTTGAGATCCGAATGCAGTGACAAATAGCAAGAAGTCGGGGAAATCGACAACACCATTGCCATTAAAGTCCGAAGAAGGGGGACTGCTATTTTGAGAAAAAAGAGATGAAATCAAGAGTGTGAAGTTCAGCAAAGTGGCGGTACCGAGCGCGAGAAGGCGCGGTTTGGCATTGTATCTCAAGAGATTTAACATTGTATTTCAACTGATGTCTTCGTCGCAAGGGAAGTCAGTTTGCTGAACTTGCGAGGATTAAAATATAAATCCACCCGTGAAGCGAAATGTATTGCTGGCAGGCGTATCTTCCGTCGGCACAAAATACGAGATATCGAAATTTGCCCAGTTGTATTTTAAACCCAGCCCAAAGGTGGGAAAGTTGCGTTTGCCATCCTTGTCGTAGGAATAGCCACTGCGCAGGGCAAAAGACGAATCTTCAGATAGCTGGTACATCCATTCGGCACCTACGCGGTAATCTATATCGTCAAATTCCGTAAAACCGTTGCCGCCCGGATTGGGCTTCCAGCCAAAGGTATCGTCGTGCCAGCCCGAAATAAAGGAAAAGAAATTATCAGAGGCGAGAGGTTTGTAAATATCTGTGGTGAGCATCAGGGAAGACGAGTTGTTTTTCATCACTTTGTATGCGATGCCAAAAACGAAATTTTGCGGCAGCGGATCTGCCTGGTCGGCATCGATAAAGGTCATGTTTGGGCCAACATTGCGCAATACGCTACCGAAGCTAAGCCGATCTGTGGCGGCCCACATGAGACCTATGTCTCCGGCAAAAGAAGTCGCAGTGCCTTTGCCTTGCTCAATGCCCGCACCTGCGTCGGAGAGGTTTTCATGGATAAACTTAACCGTGATGCCCAGTGCCAGATTTTTGAAGAGATGCGTGCCATAAGATACACCCAGGGCCATGCCGTAGCTTTTAAATGTACCTAAAAGATTTCCCTCTTCATCGGTGCGTTGTTGTTCGCCCAAAGAACTATAAATGAGGCTATATCCCAGATTGCCAATGCCACTAAAGGGGTGTGTATAAGCACCGAATGACGAAAAGATGTCGCCGGCCAGTCGGGGTACAGGTTTGTACAGAGTGGTGCTGAGACTGTGAATTTGTAATGAAGCCAGTGCGGCGGGGTTGTAGTACGTGGCATTTGCGTCATCGGCAATAGCGACATAAGCATTGCCCATGCCCGCTGCACGGGCCGATGGCGCGAACAATAGAAAATTGGCTGCGGCATGGCTTTCGGGCGTTGCATACGCTGGTGTGCTGAGCAGGCCAATGCCAAGCGCAAATAAGGTGAGAAGACGGTATTTCATTGGGGTTCTCCTTTATGGAATTGGCCGGGAAGCTTGCAAAACATGAAAAAACCCGGCCGTGAGCGCGTGTGAACGCGCCACCAACCGGGGGGCATTCTAACATCGCGCGCTAAAGCAAGCACATCTCGAATATCGGACAAGATTTTACTGATGCAAAAAAACAGCGCTTTAGCGGTGATGCGATAGATAAATTTCCTGATTAATGGTGAGATAAGATCAAAAAAACCGCTTGTTTGAGACTCGCGTGTTGCCTATTTTCAGATCACGAATTTTTGATTGATGAAAGGGAAGAACCGTGATTGACCGAGACTTACTCGATATTTTGGCCTGTCCAGAGAACAAAATGCCCGTAAAATTGGCCGATCAACCGCTGATTGACGCCATTAACAGCGCGATTGCAAAAGGCGAGGTTAAAAACCGAGGCGGACAAAAAATTGAACAGCCAATTGATGGAGGCCTGGTGCGGGAAGATTACATCTTTTTATATCCCATTCAGGACGCGATTCCCATTATGTTGACCGACGAAGCTATCCCAATAGAAAAATTCGCGGCTCAATAGTTTTTTCTCATTTTTAAAGTATTTTAAAACTTCAGCAAATCCTTCCCATGTGTCAAGCCTTTTTTGTTCGGTTTAGACGTTTCCCCATGCAGCGAGTTCCGTATTTTTTTAAAAATTATATAATATATAATGTTGGTCGTTATGCGGCAAAATATCTGGATCGCGCTCGTGTTTGGGGTTTTGGCCTGTGGTGGGGGAGATGAGGCGACAAAATTAGATGTAACGGCGTTGGATGGCGGAAGAATAAGCTGGCGGACATGGAGCCAAAGAGATTCCGCACGAATACTTGGGCGCCCCATTTTGTTATTTTTGTACACGCAGCGGTCGGTTTGGTGCCGCGACCTGGCAGCGAGATGTTTTGAAAAATCAGAAATTGCGCGGGCGATTGACCGTCATATTCTACCGATATGGGTCGATGCTGATCTGCGACCCGATTTGTTTGAGCGTTTTGGTCTGGGCGGGGTCCCATCGCTCGCTTTTTTGACGCCAGATGGACAGTGGATTACAGGCAGCACTTATCTCGACCCCGGGGATATGACGGATCTGTTGCGGTGGGTGCAAATTTTGTACGACAATCCCGATAGGCTCGTCAGGCTCGAGGTGCAGCGGGCAGAATTGATGCGGCGAACAGAACGCTATAAAAAGAAAAATCCGCGCCCTCGTATCAATCCCAGCGCAGCGCTTTTGCACCGGGTGCGCGATAGTTTGAAATCGGTGGTAAAGAGCGGTTTTGATCCAGGTCCCGAAGGTCTTCTCGCGCTTGCAGAAGCGGGTATTGATTCGCCTTTGATCAATTTTGTACACAGCGCACGACGCGATACAGATGGCGTTTATGTGTTGGGGGTATTAACACATCGCGGACCTGTGATTGATGCAGAAAAACACATGGCGGTCAATGCTCAATTATTGCGGGCATTTGCACAGGTAAATTTGTCCCGCGATCTGGCTGATGCAATGCTCGAACAGTTTGCCTTATCCGACGGTGTTTTGTTGGGGGCCGGGCTGACGGGATTTCGAGATCAGGCGGGAAATATATTGCGGGATGCAGAGGTTTATTCGGGCTGGAATGCACTGGCAGTTTCGGGTTTATGCGCGGCGTTTCTCGAAACTCGAGAGGCGCGTTTTTTAGATGCTGGGCGGCGAATTTTTGAAGCGGTTAAGACGCGTTTTGTACAAGAAGATAGCCTGTTTGCCCACGCGCGATCTCTGAGTACACCTCATTTTTTGCTGGATCAGGTTTTAATCATTCGCGCTGCTCTCGATTTGTTTGAGGTGCAAGAACGCGAGACCGATTTGTTGTTTGCGCGAGCGCATGCAGATCGGGTTATGACAGCTTTTGCCGATTCTTCGGGCACTTTGAGAGACCGAACGCCGGAGGCAGAGGTCTCGAACTCATCCGCTATTGATCGGTGGTTGCCTTCGGGAAATGGTGTGGCGGCGCAGGTTTTAATGCGGCTTTTTGTGCATACGAAAATGCCGCGCTATCGAGATCGGGCAGAGACAATTTTGACAGCTCTGATTGGACCCAATATAGATCGTATCGGATATGCTGGCGCGCTGAATCGCGCATTGGCACTATTTGTTCGAGAAAGCGAAAACTAATGGCTAATAATCGGTTGCTCATTGTCGGTGCATCGGGCTTTTTAGGGCACGCGCTTTGCGATGTATCCGGTGGCGACTGGGAGCGAGTACCTGTGTCGCGCAGTGGTTCAAGGGGGCATCTTGTCGTAGATTTAACACAGCCCGATTTGGTGCATGAGGTGGTAGCGCAGGTGCGCCCTCAGTGGGTGATCAATTCAGCAGCTATGACAAGCGTTGATGGATGTGAGCGAAATCCCGCGCTTGCACATGCGATACACGTTGATGGAACGCGCAATTTGGTTCAAGCGTGTGAACGGGTTGGATGCGGTCTGGTGAACTTATCGACCAATTATGTGTTTGATGGAAAGAAAGGGCTTTTTGCTGAAGCTGATGAAGCACATCCGGTGAATGTGTATGGACAGACCAAGTTAGAAAGCGAAATTGTTCTGTTGAATGCACTTTGTCCCGGCATTGTAGTACGAACGGCGGTGTTGTACGGTTTTCGCCCGTCTTGTCGGCCCAATTTTGTAACCTGGGCCATTTCATCGCTGGCGGGACGCGAGGCAATTCGCGTGGTGACAGACGAGTGGACAAATCCGACTTTTGTCGATGAACTCGCCGCATTTATATTAAAATTGTGCCGCACGGACTTTCGCGGTGTGGTGCATTTTGGTGGAGCGGATTTTTTGACGCGCTTTGAAATGGTCGAGCGGATTTGTGCGGTGATGGGGCTTGATCTCTCGCTGGTGTCTGCCGTAACGTCTGCAGAATTTGGGCGGCCCGCACAGCGTCCGCTGCGAGCCGGGTTGACAACCGCACTTGCCAGAACATTATGTGATATTGTGCCTGCCTCTTTTGAACATAACTTGAGGCAATTAAAGAACGTCTTTCACAGGATTGTTAATACCCATGTCTGATAATACACTCCGCATTTCTCTGATTACACCCACCTATAACGAGCGCGAGAACATTTCTTTATTGGCCGAAGAAATATTCGACGTTCTGAAAGACTATTCCGACATTGATCTCGAATTGATTGTGGTTGATGACAATTCTCCCGATGGTACGGGAGAGGTGGCCGAATCACTTGTAGATCGCTATCCTGTGCAGGTGGTTCACCGCGCCGGGAAATTGGGGTTGGGCAGTGCTGTGATGGCCGGGTTTGAGCGGGCAGAGCGGGATCTGTTGGGAGTGATTGATGCCGATTTGAGTCACGATCCCATTGTGTTGCCTCAACTCATTTATGGGTTGCGAAATCACGATCTGGCTATTGGCAGCCGCTTTGACTCGGAGAGTCACGTCGAACAATGGGCCTGGTACCGCAGGGTGATTTCTCAATTGGGAGTATTTCTCGCCCGGCAGTTAACCGGCGTGCAAGACCCACTGGCGGGCTATTTTTTCTTGCATCGGCGCGTCATTGAAGACATGGTATTGACTTCGCCGGGGTATAAAATTTTGCTGGAAATTCTGGTCAAGGGGCATTATAAGTCTTTTATAGAGGTGCCCTTCGTGTTTCGCAACCGGCAACACAGCAGCAGCAAATTGAACTGGACTGAGTACTATTTGTTTCTCAAGCAATTGTTGACATTCTATTTTTTGCGACAAAAGACCAACGCCGATAATAAATAAGTCTGGTATTTTGGCTTGACAGAGGGGCAATAGGCTTTTATGTTGAGCACTGATTTGTGGAATTTTTTTGTAACTGGAGGCGTTTATGGCAGAGCAGCACGAACTCAATACCCAGATATCTCTTCCGCTTTCCAAAGCGGTTGAGATCAGCTTTAATAGCGTTAAGATCCGATTTGGCCGGTCTTTGATTACGGTGAGTGGTATTGTGCTTGCTATCGCTTTTTTGATGTCGATTTGGGCAGGCAATGCCATTATTGACGGTTTGATGGGTGCTGGCGATCCCAAGATCAATTTGATCTTGCAACAAAAGGGCGTTGAAATTGATCCCGACAGTGCCGCTGCGATCCAGCAACGGTCAAAAGATGCATGGCTGGTGGTGTTGTCGCTGCTCGTGTGTTTGGTGGGTATTGCCAATGCCATGCTGATGTCTGTTACCGAGCGGTTCCGCGAGATTGGCACCATGAAATGTATGGGCGCCCTGGACGGATTTATTATTAAGCTGTTTATCCTCGAATCGACGTTTATGGGTGCAGCGGGCACGGTTATTGGTGTGGTCGTTGGGTTTTTGTTGACTGCATTGCTCAATATGTCGAGTTTTGGCACGGTGATTTTCGATCATCTTCCCATGGTTCAAATCCTTCAAGATGGTGTTAAAGCTATTGTCATTGGTTCTTTTTTGTCGCTGATTGGTGGCATTTTGCCGGCCTATCGCGCTGCCAAGATGGAGCCGGTTGATGCGATGTCGTTGGAAGTTTAAATCTGATTGTGAGGTGTTTTATGGCTGCCGAAGAAAAAACAGAAACGAATGCAGAGGCCGAAGAGGCGACAGTTGTACGCACGCAAGATGTGAAGAAAGTGTATATAATGGGCGAAGAGCAGATTCACGCACTCAAAGGTGTGGATCTGGAAGTGACGCAAGGAGAATACCTGTCCATCATGGGACCTTCTGGTTCGGGGAAGAGTACTTTGTTTAATATGGTGGGGGGATTGGACAAGCCGACAGAGGGCAAGGTTTATATCGACGATGTCGATGTCGCCCAACTCGACGCCTATGAACTCGCGTGGTTGCGCTGCCGAAAGATCGGTTATATTTTTCAGTCTTATAATTTGATTCCGGTGATGACAGCGCTTGAGAATGTGACCTTGCCGATGGTGTTCGCCGGGCTGACGAGTGACGAGGCGCGTGACAAGGGTGTAGAATTGTTGACACAGGTCGGTTTGGGCGAGCGCGTGATGCACAAGCCTTTTGAGCTTTCAGGCGGTCAGCAGCAGCGCGTGGCTGTTGCGCGGGCTTTTGCCAATGATCCAGCGATTATTCTGGCTGACGAGCCTACTGGGAATCTCGATTTGAATACGGGGCGGGAGATTATTGAGTTGTTGCGCCAAATGAACGAGGAGTCGGGCGTGACTGTGATTTCAGCGACGCACGATCACAAGATGCTGTCGGTATCCGACCGCGTGGTGTGGGTGCGCGATGGCCGCGTAGATCGCATTATTGATCGCGATGAGTTGAAAATTGAGGTGGGCACGATTGACGGTCATGAATAACTTCTTTCTTGACAATTTGTTTTAGAATTTGTTATCTTTGGCGCGTCTGATATATAACTCTGATTTAAGGAATTTGATGTGATGAACGCTTTTGCAACCTACTTTTGGTATTTTTGGCGTCGATTTGACGGCCGATATTATTATTATCGCCGCCCGTCCAAGAGTGTGGTTTGTCCTGCGTTTTAAGTGTGATGTAAATGAATGAAAGTACGAGGTCGTGGGCAAACTGCTCACGACCTTTTTTTATTTTTTAAGGATTTTTTTAGTGATTCAACCCGATTTTAAAGCTGTGAAGAAATTGAGCGAAGGCTGTGGCCTCGTTCCCATTTCCAGAGAACTGCTCGCGGATACAGAGACGCCTGTTTCGGCTTATTTGAAAATTCGCGCCAGATCATCGCATGCATTTTTGTTTGAAAGCGTGGTGGGCGGCGAGCAGATTGGGCGGTATTCGTTTTTGGGCGTGGATCCATTTCTGATTTTTCGTTCGCGTGGAACAAAAATTTCGATTGAACATGTGACGACGGGTGAGCTGCGAAAATTTGAGGGGGAGCCTATTGAGGTATTGCGCGGGTTGTTGAAGAAATATCACTCGCAACACGTAGAAGGGTTTCCTCGATTTACGGGCGGTGCTGTAGGCTATGTGAGCTACGATGCCGTGCGTTTGATTGAACGCATTCCCGAGACGGTTGAAGACGATCTCGGTCTGGACGATATACTTTTTTCATTTTACGATTCGGTGCTGGCATTTGACAACGTGACACACAAAGTGCATGTGATGGCCAATGTGCATACAGAGGGCGATCTGGAAGCGAATTACGCGGATGCAGTCAAGCGGATCAACGCACTGATTGAGGCACTGGCGCGACCGGTGGATGTGTCCCTAAAGCCCGGAGCGAGTTCGTGCGAGGTGACTTCAAATACGTGCAAAGAAGCGTATATGGACGTGGTGGCGCGTTGCAGGGAATACATCGTGGCGGGTGATATTTTTCAGGTGGTGCCTTCGCAGCGTTTTGCAATGGATGTGACGGTTGATGCGCTGGATATTTATCGGGCGTTGCGGACGGTGAATCCGTCGCCTTATATGTTTCACGTCGATTTGATAGATCATCAACTCGTAGGTGCGTCGCCCGAGTTGCTCGTCCGGGTAGAAGATGGGGTGGTGCAGGTGCGCCCCATTGCGGGTACGCGATGGCGAGGTAAAACAGAGGCAGAGGATCAGGTGCTGTCACAGGAGTTGTTGGCAGATGAAAAAGAATGTGCCGAGCATATTATGCTGGTGGATTTGGGGCGCAATGATGTGGGGCGCGTCTCAAGGTTTGATACGGTGCGCGTGACCGAGCAGATGACGATTGAACGCTATTCACATGTGATGCATATCGTTTCGAATGTGCGCGGCGAATTGCACGAGGGTGTCGACGCGCTGGACGCGCTTTTTGCCTGTTATCCGGCTGGTACAGTGTCAGGCGCGCCGAAGATTCGGGCGATGGAGATTATCGACGAGATGGAGTCAACGCGCCGAGGACCTTATGCCGGTGCGGTGGGTTATATCGATTTTGCGGGTAATATGGATACGTGTATTGCCATTCGCACGCTGGTGATTAAGGATGGCAAAGCGTATGTGCAGGCAGGGGGTGGCGTGGTGTTCGATTCAGAGCCGGAATACGAATACCAGGAGACTGTAAACAAAGCGCGGGCACTGTTTCGGGCGGCAGAAATGGCTGAAGGAGGAGAGTTGTTGTGATTCTCATCATTGATAATTACGATTCTTTTACTTACAATCTCGTTCAGTATCTCGGCGAATTGGGTGCGGAGTTGGTGGTGTATCGCAATGATCAAATTTCACTTGAAGAGATTGCGGATATCGCGCCTGAGAAGATCGTCATTTCTCCAGGGCCGTGCACGCCAAACGAAGCGGGGATTTCCGTGGCTTTGGTGCAGCACTTTGCCGGAAAAATTCCTATTTTAGGGGTTTGTCTGGGGCACCAGTCCATCGGGCAGGCATTTGGCGGGAAAATTGTGGGCGCGCCGACAATTATGCACGGGAAGGTGTCGGAGATTCATCATAGAGGGGATTCTATTTTTGAGGGATTACCCGAGCCGTTTATTGCCACACGCTACCATTCTTTGATCGTGGAGAGAGATAGCCTTCCCGATTGTCTGGAGATTACGGCTGAGACCGACGATGGCGTGATTATGGGCTTGCGCCATCGAGATATGGCGGTAGATGGCGTACAGTTTCATCCCGAATCGATTTTGACGGATGAGGGTAAGAATTTGTTGCAAAACTTTCTCGATACGTGATTTGTGAGCCGAGGAGATGAGTATGAACATACAAGAGGCGATTGCAAAAGTGATTGAAGGCGAAGATTTGCACCGAGATGAGATGACGGATGTGATGAATCAGATTATGTCGGGTGAGGCGACGGACGCGCAGATCGGCGCGTTTTTGATTGCGTTGCGCGTGAAGGGCGAGAGTGTTGATGAGATTGCCGGGGCCGCGTCTGTGATGCGCGAGAAGGCGACGCCGATTGCGACAAAGCACGATGTGATTGTCGATACCTGTGGCACGGGGGGCGACCATTCGGGTACGTTTAATATTTCGACAACTGCGGCATTTGTCGCGGCTGGGGCGGGTTTGTGTGTGGCTAAACACGGCAATCGCGCGGCGACGAGTCAAAGTGGTAGCGCGGATGTGCTGGGTGCATTGGGTGTGAATATTGAGGCATCGCCCGAGACGGTGGGCAGGTGTCTGGACGATGTGGGTATCGGGTTTTTGTTTGCTATTTCATTGCACGGGGCGATGAAATACGCGATTGGGCCGCGTCGGGAAATTGGTGCGCGGACAATTTTCAATGCGCTGGGACCGCTGAGCAATCCGGCGGGTGCAACGCGGCAGGTGGTCGGTGTGTACAGCGCGGCATTGACCGAGACACTTGCAGGTGTTTTGGGGAATCTGGGGGCGGAGCGCGCGTTTGTCGTGCACGGTTCGGATGGTTTGGATGAGATGACGTTGACGGGGCCGACGAGGGTGAGCGAATTGAGGGATGGATCGGTTTCGACGTATGACGTATCACCTGGAGACTTTGGGCTGGCGCAGGCTTCGGCCGATGCGTTAAAAGGCGGAGATGCCGATTATAATGCGGAGATTACGCGGTCGATTCTAAATGGCGAAGAAGGTCCTCGGCGCGATATTGTGTTGTTGAATGCGGCGGCGGCGATTGTGGCGGGCGATAAGGCGCGTGATCTAAATGAAGGCGTGCAGGTCGCCGCTGAAGTGATTGATTCGGGCAAGGCGTTGGAGAAGTTGGAGGGCTTGGTCGCGGCGAGTCGGGAATGATTTTGGAGATGGAGTGACGTAAAATGGCTCTCTCGATAGGTGTTGCGGGTTTGCGATTTGGCATGTCCTGGGCGCGGGTGTTTGATGCGTATGCCGAGACTGATTTGGTGGCTGTTTGTGATGTTCAGGAGGAGAGACTTAGCCAGGCAAAAGAGCAGTTGGGAGTCGATGTCTGTTATGCGGCTTTTGATGATCTGGTCGCTGATGAACGGATTGATGCGGTGGCTATTTTTACTCCCGCGCCACTTCATGCAGAACATGTGATTCGAGCGATTCGGGCTGGGAAGCACGTTTTGTGTGCCGTGCCCGCTGCGCTGACTCTGGATGAAGCAAAGGCATTGGTCGAGGCCGTTTCAAAAAGTGACCGCATTTATATGATGGCAGAGAATTGGGTCTATGAACCCAGTGTGGTGCGCGCGAGGTCGCTTTATGATTCGCAGAAACTGGGGCGTATTTACTATGCCGAGGCCGAGTATATTCACGGTCTCAAAGCGTTGAGACGACATCCCGATGGGCGTCCTACCTGGCGGAATAGTTTACAGCCTCTTCTTTATCCGACACATGGGACGTCGCCGTATTTGAATATGACGGGTGACCGTTTGGTTGAGGTCATGGCTGTTTCGGCATCGGGGCGAGATGAGTTTTTAGAAGGATATGAAGCAGACTGGGTGCAGACGGCTTTGTTCCGAACGGAAGAAGGCGCGGTGTTCAGGTTGACCAATTCGTTTCAGAATGTGCATGGGATGAGCCACTTTTTGAGCTTTTATGGCGATGAGGGTTCTTTAGAGACGGGGCGATTTCGCGAAGCACGAACGGTGTGTTATTATTCAGTGGGGAATAAAGAGCAGGTGACGCGAGAAGAATGTTGCCATCCCGAGTTGTCCCAGTTTTCGGACGCACTCGGTGCAGGGCACGGCAAAACGAGTATGCTCATTGTTTTGGATTTTGTGCAGGCGATTGTGAATGGATCGCCATCGCCGATAGATTTGATGCAGGCGCTGGATATGACACTGCCCGGTATTGCGGGGGTGCAGGCAGTGCGCGAAAATGGATGGGTGTCTGTTCCCGATCCGCGGTCGTGGCTTTAGTTCTGTCTGAGGATGGTGGGACTTTATGGCCAGTAATATTCTCGACAAAATTGTGGCGTATAAACGCGAGTTTCTCGCCAGATGTATGGCGCAGACGCCGTTTGAGGAGATGGCGCAGTTGGCAGAAGATGCGCCAGAGCCGCCTTCGTTTTTTGATGGACTGATAGATGGGGATGATATTGCTGTGATCGCTGAGGTTAAAAAGGCATCGCCGTCTAAGGGCGTGATCCGCGAGGATTTTGACGCGGTGGATATTGCGAAAATTTATGTAAAAAATGGGGCTTCGGCGCTTTCGGTATTGACGGATGAGAAATTTTTTCAGGGGTCGGCAGATTATTTGACTCAGATTTCAACAGTTGTAGATCGGCCCATTTTGCGCAAGGATTTCACGATTGATCCCTATCAAATTTACGAAGCGTGCGCGATTGGGGCTTCGGCTGTGTTGCTGATTGTGTCGATTTTAACGCCTGAAGCATTGTCCTCATTTATAGCGACGAGCCGTGCGCTGGGGCTGGATGCGCTGGTGGAGGTGCACGAGAGAGAGGAACTGATGGTCGCGCTCGATGCGGGTGCGGAGATTGTTGGGATTAATAATCGAAATTTGAAAACTTTTGATACGTCTCTGGATACGACTTATGGGTTGATAGATCACATCCCTGATGACGTGTTGACGGTGAGTGAGAGCGGTATTTATACGCGCGAGGATATTGTCGCGCTTCGAGATGCGGGCGCAGATGCGGTGCTGGTGGGCGAGAGTTTGATGCGAGAATCGGATATTGCCGCCAAATTGCAGGAGTTGATGGGGTATGGTGCGAGCTAAAATTTGCGGTATTACAAATCGGGATGATGCGTTGTGTGCGGTTGATCACGGCGCAGATGCTCTGGGGTTTAATTTTTATGAGAAGAGTTTTCGCTATATCGCGCCCGAGAAAGCCGGAGAAATTGTTTTTGATTTGCCGCCGTTTGTGACGCCCGTAGGGGTGTTCGTGAATGCATCGGAGCGGGAGATTGATATAGCTGTGAAGTTGGCGGGGTTGCGGGCGATTCAATTGCATGGTGATGAACCTCCCGAAGCATGTCTGGGGCATGCGGTTCCTGTGATTCGCGCGCTTCGCGTGGGATGTGATTTTGATGTGCAGGTCCTGGGGGCGTATCTGGTCAATACTTTCTTATTGGATACAGAGAAAGCGGGTTCTTACGGCGGTACGGGGGAGACATTTGATTGGACAAAGGCGGTGGAGGCAAAAGCGTATGGGCGCATTATTCTTGCCGGTGGGCTAAATCCGGATAATATTCGGGAGGCGATTGAGCGAGTTGGTCCCTATGCAGTGGATACGAGTAGTGGCGTAGAATCCGAGCCGGGGAAAAAGGATCACAAAAAAGTACGAGATTTTTTGGTGCGCGTAAAGGCGTGATGTGAATATGGAGATAAAAACGTGGATGTATTAGACGATTTGGCATTTCGTGGCTATATTTTTCAGATGACAGATGAAGATAAGCTCCGCAGGCGTTTGGCAGAGGGGCAGATGACACTGTATTGCGGATTTGACCCCACTGCTGATAGTCTGCATGCGGGTAGCCTGGTTCCCATTATGGGATTGCGTCGCTTTCAAGATGCGGGGCACAAGCCCATTGCACTCGTGGGTGGTGGTACGGGGTTGATCGGCGATCCGAGTGGGAAAGCAGAAGAGCGTCAGTTGAATTCGCTGGAGGTGGTGCAGGCATATACAGGGTGCCAGCGCGCGCAATTGGAAAAGTATCTGGATTTTGAGGCTGTGCACAATTCGGCGCTGATGGTGAGCAATTATACCTGGCTCTCAGAGTTGCGTACGATTGAATTTTTGCGCGATGTGGGCAAACACTTTTCAATGGGGTATATGCTGGGCAAAGAGTCGGTGTCGTCGCGTCTTTCAACCGGGATTTCGTTTACCGAATTTAGTTATATGGTTTTGCAGGCTTATGACTTTATGGAGTTGAATCGGGAGTATGGGTGTGAGCTTCAGATCGGGGGGAGCGATCAGTGGGGCAATATTACGGCGGGGATAGAGTTGTGTCGGCGCATGCTCAATAAGACTGTGTATGGATTGACTTTCCCACTGCTGGAAAAATCGGATGGGACAAAGTTTGGCAAGACAGAGACGGGAACGTTATGGCTCGATCCCGAGAAGACATCGCCCTATCAGTTTTATCAGTTTTGGGTGAATGCAGCAGATCGCGATGTGGTAAAATTTTTGAAGTTGTTCACTTTTTTGAGCCGCGAACGCATAGAGGAGTTAGAACGGGAAGTGGAGGTGCGGCCCGAGAAGCGCGAGGCGCAGCGCGTGCTGGCCGAAGAGGTGACGACTTTTATCCACGGTGTGGCCGCAAAGAATCGCGCCGTGCATATTTCCGAGGCGTTGTTTTACGGCAATTTGAGGGATTTGAATGAACAGGAGATAGCAGAAGGGTTTAGCGATGTGCCATCTTACGCGCTCACTGGTGCCGATGAAGTGGGGTTGGTCGATTTGCTCGTGGATGCTCGGATTTCATCGTCCAGGCGACAGGCGCGCGAAGATATCAGGACCGGTGCCATTTATATCAATGGGCAACGCTGTACAGATATGGCCCATATCTTAGAGCCATCTGAAAGACTGGCTGGGAAATATCTGGTGATGCGCCGCGGGAAACGCCGCTACTTTCTGGTGAGGTGGTCGGTGTGACCGGGCAGACGCATGTAGATTTTTCACTAACTACTTAATTCCAAAGGAAGGATTTTTTTTATGAAAGCACCCTGGATTACCTACCGCCCGGAACTCAAGGTACTCGATTGTACGATCCGAGACGGCGGTTTGATGAATGACCATCATTTTGATGATGATTTTGTGAAAGCCGTGTATGAAACATGTGTCGCGGCAGGTGTTGACTATATGGAAATTGGGTACCGAAACTCCAAGGAGATGTTCCCCAAAAAAGATTTCGGTGCGTTCCGCCACAGCGATGAAGAGGATATTCGCAAAATTACCGGGGATCACGATCCCGAAGCGACGGGGATGAAACTCGCAATTATGGCCGATGCGGGCAAGAGCGATTGGGCCGAAGATATTCTGCCAGCCAGTGAGAGCGTGGTCGATATGGTGCGCGTGGCGTGTTATGTCGATCAGATTCCCGAGACTGTTGAAATGTTGCTCGATGCCCATGAGAAGGGGTATGAAACGAGTTGTAATATCATGGCGATTTCGACTGTGCAAGATGTCGAGATTGATCAGGCATTAGAAGTGTTGATGCAGACTCCTGTGGGCACGATTTGCGTAGTGGATAGTTTCGGCGCCCTGTACCGCGAGCAGGTTGATATGCTCGTGCGAAAATACATGGACGCGACCAAAGGCTCGGGCAAAGAGGTGGGCATTCACGCGCACAACAATCAGCAACTGGCATTTGCCAATACCATTGAGGCCATTATTTTAGGGGCCAATCGGATTGATGCCACTGTGGATGGATTGGGGCGCGGTGCGGGCAATTGTCCCATGGAATTGTTGCTCGGTTTTTTGCGTAATCCCAAGTTTAAGATCCGTCCCGTCTATAAGTTGCTGGAAGAGCATTTTGTTAAGTTGCGCAGCGAAATGATGTGGGGGGCTCTGGTGCCCTATAACATCACGGGCCAGCACAACCAGCATCCCCGCGAGGCAATGGCATTGCTCGATGGTGATGACCGCGATCAGTATCTGGCATTTTACGATCGGGTAGTTGGAGATATTTAAGAGGATATACAATATGGCTGTAAACGCGAGTGATTTGCCCGATGCGCGCGGGCATTTTGGGCCTTATGGTGGGCAGTATGTGCCCGAGACACTTATGGCGCTGTTGGAAGACCTGGAGGCGGCTTATCGGGAGGCAAAGCGCGATCCCGAGTTTTGGAGTGATCTGGAACGATATTTGCGCGATTATGTCGGGCGGCCCACGCCGCTTTATTTTGCCGAGCGGTTGACAGAAGAACTCGGCGGGCCTAAAATTTATCTCAAGCGCGAAGACCTCGCCCATACGGGGGCGCATAAAATCAATCATGCCATGGGGCAGATTTTGCTTGCCAACCGAATGGGCAAAACGCGGATTATTGCTGAGACCGGTGCCGGGCAACACGGCGTGGCAACGGCAACTGTGGCGGCGATGTTCGGTCTCAAATGCGAAATTTACATGGGTGTTGAAGATATGGAACGGCAAGCGCTCAATGTGTTTCGCATGCGGCTCCTGGGTGCAAAAGTTACGGGTGTCCATTCGGGTAGCAAAACGCTGAAAGATGCGATTAATGAGGCTATCCGCGACTGGGTGACGAATGTAGAGGATACGTTTTATATTTTCGGTTCGGTTTTGGGACCGCATCCATATCCGATGATTGTGCGGGATTTTCAGCGGGTTATTGGCGTTGAAGCTCGTGCTCAAATTTTGGAGCGAGAAGGCCGATTGCCCGATGTGCTCGTCGCCTGTGTGGGCGGGGGAAGCAATTCTATCGGGTTGTTTCACGCTTTTTTGGATGATGTCAATGTGCAGATGATCGGCGTGGAGGCCGGTGGGCACGGTATTGCGTCTGGCGAGCATGCTGCGCGATTTAATGGTGGCGATTTGGGGGTTTTGCACGGTGCGCGCATTTATGTGTTGCAAGATGATGATGGGCAAATTGCATTGACGCATTCGGTATCGGCTGGTCTCGATTATTCGGGTGTGGGGCCAGAGCATTGCTATTTGCGAGATATGGCGCGCACGGCTTATACGTATGCGACGGATGAGGAAGCGCTCTGTGCTTTTGAGTTGCTCAGTCATACGGAAGGGATTATTCCCGCTTTGGAGAGTTCACACGCGATTGCCCATGTTTGCAAGTTGGCACCCGAGATGAGTCGAGAGCAGATTGTGGTGGTCAATTTATCGGGACGCGGGGACAAAGATGTGCAGCAAGCGGCGCGGTTTATAAAAGGAGTGAGATGACGCGGATTGGACGGCGGTTTGAAGACTTGAGAAAAGTGGGCAGGACCGGGTTCGTCGCATATATTACGGCAGGTGATCCGGATTTAAATACCACGCATCGGGTAGTGTTGGAATTGGATCGGCAGGGTGTGGATGTCCTGGAATTGGGGGTTCCCTTTTCCGATCCTCTGGCGGATGGGCCTGTGATTCAGGAGGCGTCACAACGCGCTTTGGCCGCTGGTGCCACGCTCGAGGGCGTGTTGTCTATGGTTGCAGAGTTGCGGGCTGAGACCGAAATCCCCATTGTGCTGTTTACATATTATAATCCGATTCATCGCTACGGTGTGGAGCGCTTTGTAAAACGCGCTGCAGATGTGGGCGTAGATGGTGTTCTGATGCTGGATCTGCCCCCGGAAGAGGGCGGCGATTACAAAGCGCAAATGGATGTGCACGGGCTGGATACGATTTTTCTCATGACGCCTACCACGCGCGATGATCGGATGAAGCTGATTGCGTCGCATACCAGGGGTTTTGTCTATTATGTGTCGCGCACCGGGGTGACGGGCGAGCGCGATTCTCTGGCTGATGAAATTCAAAGTAAGGTGTCTGCGATATGCCAGTACACAGATATGCCCATTGCCGTTGGGTTTGGGATTTCAACGCCCGAGCATGTGTCGGAAATTGCGCGATATGCCGATGCAGTTGTGGTTGGTAGCGCGATTGTGCGTCGTGTGGGGGAATATCAAAACGATGCCGATCTGGTTTCAAAGGTGGGTGCTTTTGTCGGGTCTTTAATCGGCCCTTTGAGAGAAGGTGTGTAGGCTATGGAGAGGGATCTGGATTTCTGGCGCGAGAAAATTGATGCCTTAGATGATCAAATTCTCGAGTTGCTCAATGAGCGTGCCCGGTATGCGCTGTCTGTGGGAAAAATTAAGCAGGTCGAGGGTTTGCCCCTGCATGCCCCCGACCGAGAAACCCTGATTCTCAACCGCATTCGCGAATTGAATGACGGTCCTTTGAGTCACGAAGCAGCACAACGCATTTTTAGACAGATTATCGATGAGTCACTGCGGTTGGAAGAAGATTACACAGAGTTTTAAAAAAGGTAATTATCATGAGTTTCAAACGGATTCAGCCCATTCCCAGTGCAGAAGAAATCCAGGATGTTTTGCCTCTGCCCGATGATTTGAGGACTAAGAAGGATGAACGCGATGCCGAGATTCGGGCTATTTTTGAGCGCAAGAGCGATAAGTTTTTGTTGATTATTGGTCCGTGCTCGGCGCACAATGTCGATGCGGTGTGTGAATATGTGAATCGCCTGGCGCGGCTTCAAGAGCAGGTGATGGACAAGTTGGTGCTCGTGCCGCGGATTTATACCAATAAGCCGCGCACGACTGGCGAAGGGTATAAGGGCATGGCCCATCAGCCCGACCCCAAAGGTATTCCCGATATGGTTGTTGGGATTAAGACGATTCGGCAGATGCAGATTCGCGCTTTTCGCGAGTCGCATTTGACGGCTGCCGATGAGATGCTCTATCCTTCGAATTTGCCTTATGTGGAGGATTTGCTGAGTTATATTGCCGTGGGGGCGCGGTCCGTTGAAAATCAGAATCATCGCCTGACCATTAGCGGTGTCGATGTGCCTGCGGGCATGAAAAATCCAACGGGTGGCGATCTGGATGTGATGTTCAATGCCATTTATGCAGCGCAAATTCCACATGTCTTTTTTCACAACGGTTGGGAAGTCAGTACGTCGGGCAATCCGCTGACGCATGCGGTGTTACGCGGAATGTCGTATAATGGGCGAAGTATCCCCAATTATCACTACGAAGATTTGATGCATGTTGCCGAGCAATATCTGGCGCGCAAGTTGAACAATCCGACGATTATTGTGGATACGAATCACAATAATTCAGATAAAATATTCTCCGAACAGCCGCGCATTGGTCTGGAGGTGATGCGCAGCCGCCGCCATTCCGCGCTTCTTCACAATGTGGTGCGCGGGTTGATGGTGGAGAGCTATCTGGAGGAAGGCGCGCAAAAACCCGAAGAGGGGATATTTGGGAAGTCGATTACTGACCCGTGTCTGGGGTGGGAAGATACAGAAGTGTTTGTGAAGGATCTGGCAGATTTGGTTTAGTATTTTATGTAGTGCAGGTTATTTGTATGAACGATCCTCCGTTTAGAGATGCCGCGATTGCCATTGTGGGTGTGGGGTTGATTGGTGGGTCATTGGGGATGGCATTTAAGCGACTGGGTATTGGGCGCGAGATTATTGGTATTAGTCGCGCAGAGACCCTGCGAGAGGCCAGTGCGCTCGATGTGATCGACAGTGGTTATGAATACGACGCGATGGGCAATGGCGTAAAGCGGTCAGATCTGGTATTTTTATGTTCACCCATTGTGCGTATTCTGGAGCAGTTGCCCGAGGTTATGCAAACGGCCTCGCCGAGTTGTATTATCACAGATGTGGGTAGCACCAAGGGCGCAATTGTCGCATGTGCAGAACGGGGCGCGCGTGATGATGTGCATTTTGTGGGCGGGCATCCCATGGCGGGGTCAGAAAAGAGCGGCGTGGGCGCAGCCGATCCCTTTTTGTTTGAAAACGCGCTTTATGTGCTTACGCCCTCAAGCGGTGTTCCCGATCAAATTGTGGATGCGCTTGCAGCACTGGTGCAATGCATTGGTGCGCGTTCTATGCGTATGGAGGCCGAGACGCATGATCGGGTCGCTGCGACGGTGAGCCATTTGCCTCAAATGATGGCTACCACTCTCGTGGGATTGGTGGGCAGGCTTAATGAGGCCGATGGCCTTCCCCTGCAAATGGCTGCAGGTGGATTCCGCGATTTGACGCGCATTGCCTCCAGTCCGTTTGCGATGTGGCGAGATATTTGTCAGACGAATGCCGGTCCTATTCGAGAGATGATTGATGCGTATCTCGACGCGCTTGTAGCGATACGAGAGAAGGTGGATCGAGAAGCGCTTTCTGAAGATTTTGATTATGCCAATCGCATTCGCGGGGAGATTCCCAGAGATTCCAAGGGGTTTTTGCATCCGCTCCATGAAATTTTGCTGGTGGTAGAGGACAAACCCGGTGTGATTGCCGATGTCGCATCGCGTTTATCTGCCGAAGGAATTAATATTGAAGATATTGAAGTCCTGAAGGTGCGCGAAGGCGAAGGGGGGACGATTCGGATAGGGTTTGGGCAGAAGGAGGAAGCCGATCGGTCTGTCGATATTTTGCGAAATGCGGATTATCAAGTGCGGTTGCGTTAGAGGGATAAAAAATGTATGAGGTAAAGGAAGCGCGTGGGCTTATTGGGGAATGCGATGTACCGGGGAATCCCGAGACCACGCTGTATTTGCTCGGCGCTGCGGCGATGTTATCGCAGTCGGATCTGACCCTTCAATGCGTGGGCGACGATTGGAAGACCCGACGCGCATTGGATTTATTGCGGCGATTGAATGCACAATTGGACATTCAGGTGACGCGATCAAAATCTAAGGTGACGCGTACGATTAAAGTCCAGGGGTCTGAATTGCGGCGCACGCGCATAGGGGGCGAGCAGACAGATCTGTTTATGCAAGAAGTGCCTTTTCTCGCTGTGCTGGGCACGCAGGCTGCGGGCGAAACGGTTATTCGGGATGGAGAGGGGTTGCGTCAGGGAGAGGTTGATCGCCTATCATTGACAATCCAAAATTTGCGTCAAATGGGGGCTAAGGTAGGCGAAATGCCCGATGGTCTGGTGGTGCAGGGACCTGTGCGTCTTCAAGGAATAGAGGTCGATGCTGGCGGCGATGCCCGCACGGGATTGACCTTTGCACTGGCGGGATTGGCAGCCGAGGGAGAAACTCGGGTGTCAAATTCGGGTGATATGTGCCGAGATTTTGCCGAGTTATTCACGTGTTTATCGACCATTGTTCAACCAAAAGAGGTGAAAATATGAAAATACTTTTTAAGCTCGCGCTCTTTGCGATTTTGATGATCCTGGGTGGTGTGGCATTTATACGCTATACGTATGGCTGTTCGTGGAGAGAGAGTTTTGATATTGCCGATGAATTTGTGAATGGTTTGCTGGATGGCAACCAAAGGTCTTGATGAGTATTCGCGCGACAAGCCAGGTGCTGGGCGTTATTGGGGACCCGGTGGCTCATTCGTTTTCTCCCGATATGCACAATGCGGCAATCGCCGCATTAGATGTGGATTATTGTTATGTGGCTTTTCACGTGTTGCCCGACCGCGTGGGCGAGGCGATGAAGGGGTTGCGCGGGCTGAATATTCGCGGGTTAAATGTGACTATTCCGCACAAGCTGGCGGTGATGGAACACATGGATCGCATTTCAGAAGAAGCGTTGGCTGTGGGGGCGGTTAATACTATTTCGCGCGAAGAAGATGAGTTGATCGGATACAATACGGATGTCTATGGCGTCTTGAGAGCATTGCGCGATATTGCGGGGATTGAGACATTTCCCGCGCATTGCGTGGTGCTCGGTGCTGGTGGAGCTGCCCGCGCTGTGACGTACGCACTGGGGACACAAGAAGGTGTGCAGCGGGTGACGATTTTAAATCGCACGGTCAAGCGCGCTGAGGCGCTGGCAGTGGATATGGAAAAAATAACAGGTACAAAAATGGATGTGGGTGCGTTGGATGCCGATGCGCAATGCAGGGCGTTTACCGATGCAGGCGTGGTTGTGAATACCACTTCACTCGGGATGTATCCCGAGGTCAATGTCTCGCCCCTTGCCGATGTGAGTGCTATACATTCAGATTTGGTGCTCTACGATACGGTGTTCAATCCGCTGGAAACACAGTTGATGCGTGCGTTTCAGTCGGTTGGTGCGCCGGCTTTTGGAGGGCTGGATATGCTGGTTTTTCAAGGGGCGCGGTCTTTTGCGATCTGGACGGGTGTTGAGCCACCGACTGATGTGATGAAAAATGTTGTTGTCAAACGGGTCGGCACAAAAAATGAGAGGTGAGCACAGGCATAGCCCTAAAGCTCCTGCGGGTATCGCGCACGATGTGTTGCTCAAACCAGAAGCCAAGCGCGCTTTTGTGCGACAGATGTTTGACGGGATTGCCCGCAGATACGATTTGCTCAACCACCTGTTGAGCATGGGCGTTGATATTGTTTGGCGAAAAAAGACTATTGACCGATTGCGACCCGGGCCGAACTGGCGTATCTTAGATCTGGCTACGGGCACGGGCGATTTGGGGTTTGAATGCGGCAAGCGCGCTGGCGATATTCAGGTGATTGGTGTCGATCCTTCGGTGCCGATGTTGCGCGAGGGCAGAAAAAAAAATGAGTCGCGAGCAAATCCGGTCGCGTTTTTGTGTGGTGATGGGGAGTGTCTCCCTTTTGGGGAAGGGACATTTGACGGCGTGACAATCGGATTTGGCATTCGCAATGTGGCCGAGTTGGAAACGGCCCTGAGTGAGATGTGTCGCGTGCTGAAGGTGGGTGGGCGCGTGGCTGTGCTGGAGTTTTCCAGGCCGCGAACCCCTGTGTTTCGCGGCCTTTACAATTTTTATTTTCAGCGTATTTTGCCCCTTATTGGACACATGGTCTCCCGCGATCCGAATGCCTATCGATATTTGTATGAATCTGTGATGCTTTTTCCCGAAGGTGATGATTTTTGCCGGCGATTGTTCGATGCGGGATTTGTCGATATACAGGCAGTTCGGTTGAGCTTTGGGATTGCAACCATTTATCTGGCTTCGAAATCGTAACATGTCTTTGACGCTCATACAAATCGTGTTGATTCTCGCTCCCATTTTATTGGGCGCCTCTATTGTGGCCTATTGGCGATTGCGGCGTCATGTGTCCAATGCGCAAGAGCCTGTGGTGGTTTTTTTGCAGAAGCGATGGGATGTGTTTTTGATAGTGATGGGGGGCATTGTGCTGTTTCGGGGAGCTGCGATCTCAGATGGCGTGGGATTTGTGCCGCAATTGTTCGGTTTTTTGCTTTCTCTCGAATTTTTTTATATCGCGTATGCGACTATTCGCGTAACTATGAGTGAGCGCGGATTGCTGATGGGTATGCGCTATATGCCCTGGCAGCGTTTTTCGAGATATGTGTGGCGTACAGAGCGCGATTTGGAACTCATTTCTCAACGAAAAAACTATCGATTTCGCGTGCCCGCGCAGATTAAGGCCGATGTACAGAAAATTTTGGATTTGGATATTTTGAAATAAGGGAGGGCTGGGAAAGAGGTCCTTGAGATATCGGAGGTATTTTGTGGTAAATCCCTTTGTCGATGAAATTGTATTGCAGGTGTCAAAAGTAACTGAGATGTCTTGTGGCGATGTGAGGGCGCTGATAGAAACGCCGCCAAAACCCGAGATGGGCGATTATGCATTGCCGTGTTTTACACTGGCTAAAATTTTTCGCAAAGCACCGCATCTTATTGCCGAAGAGCTATGTGCACAAATTGCGACGGGTGATCGAATTTCAGAGGTGCGTCCCGCGGGTCCGTATCTAAATTTTTTTGTGCCGAAGGCCAATTTGGTGGAGGGGACACTCTCGGTAGTTCTCGAACAGGGCGCGGATTACGGGCGTGGAGACCAAGGCGTTGGAAAGACGATTGTGATCGATTTTTCGCATCCCAATATTGCCAAACCATTTGGCATTCACCATCTGCGGTCAACGGTGATTGGCAATGCTTTGCGAAATATTTATCGGGCGTTGGACTACGAAGTGATTGGGGTGAATCATCTGGGCGATTGGGGATCCCAGTTTGCGAAATTGATTCTGGCGTGGAATTACTGGGGTGAGGGCGAATTGACGGCGGATATTACCATTCAGAAGTTGCTGGAACTCTATGTTCGCATTAATGAAGAGATTGAAGACAATCCCGAACTCGAACAAGAAGCCCGCGATTGGTTTCGCCGCCTCGAAGACGGCGATGAAGAAGCCGTGCGGATGTGGCAGGTGTGCGTGGATGTGAGTTTTAAGGAGTTTGATCGCGTTTACGATATGCTGGGCATTGGGTTTGAGTCGATTGCTGGCGAGAGTTTTTATCAGGATAAGATGTCCGCGACATTGGATCGATTGCGGTCAAAGGGGTTGCTGACCGAGAGTGACGGCGCGACTATTGTGGATTTGGAAAAATGGGATATGCCGCCTTTGATCGCATTGCGAAGCGACGATGCGACATTGTACGGTACACGCGATTTGGCCGCGTTGGAGTATCGGTGGGAAACATATCGCTTTGAAAAGTTGCTCTATGTGGTGGATGTAGCGCAATCGCTGTATTTTCGCCAGTTGTTTCAGGTGTTGGAATTGATGGAATACGACTGGCGAGAAAAATGCGCGCATGTGCAATTTGGGCGGTTGCGATTCAAAGATGGCAGTGGGGCCTCAACGCGCAGGGGCAATGTGGTTTTTTTAGAAGATGTGCTGAATCGCGCGATTGAGTTGACGCGGAAAATTATTGCCGATAAGAATCCCGATTTGCCAAATAGTGATCAGATTGCACGAGATGTGGGTATTGGTGCGATTATTTTTGCGGATCTGGATTCCAAACGGACGCGCGATATTGTGTTTGATTGGGACGAGGTTCTAAATTTCAACGGCGAAACCGGTCCCTATCTGCAATATACCCACGCGCGATATTGCAGTGTGTTGCGGCGTTATGACGGTACTTTGCCGCCGCGAGATATCGACTTCGCGTTGTTAAATGAACCAGAAGCCATTGAGGTCGTCAAATGTCTTGCGCGTTTTCCCGGGCAGATTCAAAAGGCTGCGGACGAATACGAACCCTCTGCTGTGACAACGCTTATGATTGAATTGTGTACGGTCGCCAATCGGTTTTACAATGCCCATCAGGTTATTTCTGAACAAGCGGATTTGACGGTTGCCCGCGTTGCACTGGTCTATGCGATTAAGACGGTGCTGGCATCGGGCCTGACTTTGCTGGGGATGAAAGCGCCAGAACAGATGTGATACCATATCGTGGAAGAACACTGTGTTTGATCTACCTGATAAACCCATATTCCTCACCGGTTTTATGGCAACGGGGAAAACCAGAGTTGGGCGTATTTTGGCCGGGTGGTTGAAGCGTACCTTTGTCGATACAGATGAATTGCTGGTCGATGCTGCTGGGAAAACAATTCCCGAGATTTTTGAGCAAGACGGAGAAACCGCGTTTCGCCAGTTGGAACACCAGGCGGTTGTCGTGGCATCGAAGATGGGCAATGTGGTCGTTTCTCTCGGCGGTGGTGCTATTACTCAGGAACGGAATTGGGAAGTTATTCGCAAAACCGGCGTATGTCTGTGTTTCCGCGCTTCTGTCGATACAATTTTTGAACGGGTCAGTCGCAAACGCGATGAAAGGCCCTTGCTGGCCGGGCTGGATGACGAGGATTTGAAAAACAAAATTAAGGTAATGATGGCAGAGCGAGAGCCATTTTATGCGCGTGCAGATGCGTTTGCAACTTCGACAAATGATCGCATACCCGAAGACACAGCAGAGACAGCACTTATTGAATTACAGCGCGTTCTGGATCGGGATTGACAATGGAAACGGTGACGGTTGATTTAGGTGATCGAAGTTACGATATTTTGATTGGTCGCGATTGTTTGCGCGGTTTGGGCGATTCGTATGTGGCACGCGGTTTGGGAGGTACAGCGGCGATTGTGACCAATCCAACGGTTGCCGCGCTCTATCTCGATACGGTTCAGCAGAGTCTCGCCCGCGCCGGTGTGAAGGTTGTGGTCGTAACGGTGCCCGATGGCGAGCAATACAAGACGCTTGAGACGGCTGGACAGATATATGGCGATTTGATCGCGGCGGGATTGGATCGCAAGTCCTGTGTTGTGACATTGGGCGGCGGTGTGATTGGCGATATGGCTGGCTTTGTCGCTGCGACGTATTTGAGGGGTGTTAATTTTGTGCAGGTGCCCACGACGCTGGAAGCGCAGGTCGATGCGAGTGTGGGGGGAAAAACAGCTGTGGATCATGTTTTGGGAAAGAACATGATCGGTGCTTTTCACCAGCCAAAGTTGGTGTTGATCGATACGGCTACACTCGATACTTTACCCAAACGCGAAGTGCGGGCGGGTATGGCCGAGGTGATCAAGCACGGGATTATACGCGATCCCGGTCTGGTGTCGTTTTTGGAAGATCACATTGAAGATGCTGCAAATTTAAGCCTGCCTTCGGATCAGATCAATTGGCTCGTTGCCCAACAGTGTCGCATCAAGGCGGGGGTTGTGGCTGCCGATGAAACCGAGAAAGGCGTACGCGAAATTTTGAATTACGGTCATACGGTGGGACACGCGCTGGAAGTGGTGACGCATTACGATTATTACAAACACGGTGAGGCGGTGTGTTTGGGGATGTTGGCCGCAGGGTATATCGCAGTGCAAAAGGGGATGTGGTCAGGGGATGCGTTCGAGCGGCAAAATGCACTTATTGCCCGTCTGGGCATTCCCAAAGGCGTGCCTGATTTGAAGGTCGATGAGGTGTTGGAGCGGATGATGAGTGATAAGAAAGCGCGGGATGGTATCATCCGCTTTGTATTGCCCGAGCGGATCGGAAAAATTGTGCCGCGAGATGATGTGGCGCACGAAGAAATCGTTGCGGGGATTCAGTATATGCAGCATCAAGCGTTGGGATAGGAGATTTTTATGAGTGAAGATATTGGTCACGAATGCGGTGTGGCAGCCCTCTACTGGCTCAAGGAGAACGGCGATGCCGGTGATACCGCATCGAATCACTGCGATACAGGCTTTGAAAATGTTGCGGCACTTATGCCGAGTATGTTGCTCGACCTTCAAAATAGGGGACAACTCGCCGCGGGATATTGCTCCTATCACCCCAACCGCGATCATCTTTTACGCACATTCAGAGATCTGGGCGGCGTTACCGAAGCCTTCCGCATGTCGCATCCCGGCAAATACCAGTCCATTATTGACCAATATGCAGGGATAGCTGCGATTGGGCATACGCGCTATGCCACCAGTGGCGAAGACGATGTGCGCTATGCACAGCCTTTTGAACGGCAGCACGGGCGTATTTGGAAATGGTTTAGCCTGGCTTTTAATGGCAATCTGGCCAATTACACGCTGTTGCGCGAACGCCTGTTGTCCAAGCAGGGGTATCACTTTACCCTCAATATCGATACCGAAATCATCATGCATACCCTGGCGTATCGGTTGAAGGGTGAAAATCCACCCGATCTGGCCGATGTGATGCGCACGCTTTCCCGCGATTTTGACGGTGCTTATAATATCGCATTTCTCGATGCCTCGGGGCGCATGTTCGTCTCGCGCGATCCGCTCGGTTTGCATCCCATGTGCTGGGGGGTCAAAGGCCGCCTCTTTGCCGCTGCCAATGAATCAACGGCTCTTTCCAATCTCGGTTTTGCCGATATCAAATGGCTCAAACCCGGGGAAATGATAATTATTGAAGATGGTAATCTGCGCGTTGCGCAATATACGAAATCAAAAAAAACAGCCCGTTGTTTTTTTGAATGGGTCTATTTTTCCAATGTTGCCAGCGAAATTGACGGCCTCAGCGTTTATACTTCTCGCGCTGAGGCCGGTCGTATTTTGGCTGAAAAAGAAAGCCAGAAAATTGACGATTCATGTGTGGTTGTGCCCGTTCCCGATACGGCCAAGGCAGCAGCCGATGCCTATGCCCATCACATGAATATGCCTTGCATGGAAGGTGTGATCCGCAATCGCTATGTAGGGCGCACTTTTATCCAGCCCAAAACCACCCGCTCGCAGAGTGCCAAGAGCAAGTACACGTCATTGGCTTCTGTTTTATCGGGCAAGCGCGTTTTTCTGGTAGAAGATTCTATTGTGCGCTCCCTCACGCTTCGCACCCTTGCCCATCAGGTACGCGACAGCGGCGCGACCGAGGTACATGTGCGCGTGGCCTGTCCGCCCATTGTTGCGCCGTGTTTTTACGGGATTGATATGACGACCCTGGACGAACTCTTTGCCCCCGAACACGTTCCGGTGCGATACCGCGGTATGCCCAGCGTACAGACGCTAAAAAAAATGGCTATCGATCTCGATGTCGATAGCCTGAGATACCTCGATGTTCCCGATCTGGGTTCCAGCATTGGGTGTGAAACAGATACCCTGTGTCTGGGATGTGTCACGGGCAAATATCCCACTACATGGGGCAATCGCCTCATGCGCGAGGCTCGCAAAAACCCCGAGACCGTTGGTCGCCTCTATGGGTGATCATCTATTCGTCTATATCGCGCTTCGAGATCGCGCAATCCTTTATTGTTTCCCAAAATTGTCAATCGATCATTTTCTCGCAGTACGGTATTGCCGCGGGGAATGACCATGCGCCCGCCACGGCGCAACATCGCCACGAGACAGCTTTTTGGAAAATCCGTCTCGATCAGGGCACGGCCAATGAGGTCGGCGGTCGCGTGATTGTGGCGCAGTGTTAATAATAAAAAGGCTTCGTCGCGCAACAGGGCTTCTTTTAACTCGACTTCATCGCTGGCGGAGTGCCATTCGCGCAAGAAGTTTTCATCGTCTGCACGCCGCGCAATTTGTGCCAGAATACGCAGGTGCTGTGAGGGGTCGTGCTCTGGGCTGAATAAGAAAAAGAGCGCGGTTAGCTGCGTTTCTACCTCGTGCCCGGTCAGTGAATCTGTAAACTGGATGTGAATGCCCGGCAGTGATCGCACGAGGACCATTTCGCAGTGTTCGATCCCATCAATCCGAAGATGTGGCAATCCCACGCCGTGTGTCACGGGGGTGGAGCCAATATGCGTGCGGTCCAGCAATTGTTTTTCGATTTCATCGATGGTATGCGGCACCCGACCCGCGAGCCAGTCCGCTACCTGCCGCACGACCTCCTCGAACTCAGCGGGGCGGTCCAGATCGATGACCAGACTTCGCGCCGCGATCTCTTCAAAGGGGTCTTCATCGCGCAATCCCTTTTCCTTCAGGATGCCCCGGAGTTCGACATCCAGCCCAGTGTACCGTCTTTGTCCCCAGCGTTCAAACATGTGGTAAATCGCACCATCGCGGGTTACCTTGTCTCGAGCAAATTTGAAGTACCAGATTGTTCCTATCAGGATCAGTCCGAGGGAGAATAGAGACGATAACCAGCCCATCTCAATGATTAACACACACGAAGAAATTATGCCGAATAATTGCATATAGGGGTATAGCGGTGAATGATATCCCGAGTCGTAGGAATCCAATCCGCTTTCGCGCATGACTATTACGGCCAGGCATACCAGCGCGAACATCAATAATTGAAATGCGCTGGCCAATTTGGCAATTCTGGTTGGGTCGAGAAAGATGAGGATCAAGACAATTACGCCCATGGTGGCCAGTACCCCATGAACAGGTGCGCCTTTTGCATTCAAATGCTGGAAAAATCTCGGCATCATGTAGTCTCGGCTCATTGCCAGGGGATAGCGCGAAGCCGAGAGCATTCCGGCATTGGCGACTGATATAAAGGCGAGGAAGGCAGCCACAGAGATGACCATCACGCCCCAATCGCCAAATACGGCTTTGGCTGCTGAGGCGGCGGGTGTTAAATCACCTACGAGTTGATCGAGTGGCAATACACCGACCATGACGCCCGTGCCCAATGCATAGACCAGAACTGCCGTGATCAATGAAAAGATGACGCCCAGGGGTAAATTGCGCTCGGGATGTTTTATTTCTTCAGACAAACTCGCAACTTTTGTCACGCCCACATAGCTGATATAGACCAGTCCCGCTGTGGATAATATCGTGTGGGTCTCTACCTCGAATACTGCGGTCAATCGCGCGTGTTCAATAGTGGGTATGCCTCCTCCGATAAATATTCCCAGGATCGCCAATAGGCCCAACACCAGTGCTATTTGAAATCCACCGCTTTTTTGCGTGTCCAATAGATTCAGGACGCCCAATCCAATCGCAATTGTGACGGCCACGGGTGTTATCGGCAATTCGGGCACATAAAGCGCGATGTACGCTCCCATACCCACGAGTGCGAATGCCACTTTTAATACCATTGCCAGCCATGTGCCAATGCCTCCAAGCGTGCCCATCCACGGTCCGAGCGATCGATCCAAAAAATAATACACGCCACCCGCGCGGGGCATTGCGGTTGCCAGTTCAATAATGCTGAACATCGCGGGTACGAGCGGAACAGCGGCAATGATATACGCCAGTACAATGGCAGCACCGGCCTGTTCGGCAGCCAGTCCCGGCAATAAAAAGAATCCCGCACTCAGAGTAGCACCTGTTGAGATTGCATAAACACCAAATAAGCCGAGTTCTTTTTTTAGTTTTGTCGTTTTCATCTTTTTTATGTGCTTTCTATCTCGACTCTAATATTTTGGGCTTCAGGCGTAAAGGCCACCAGTGTTACATCGCCTTCTCGATAATATGTGCCATCCCGAAAGGTCGCTTTTGTCAGCGCGGGTGTCAGGGGATTGTCGTTTATTTTTACACCTGCAACGGTTATTTCACGCAATCGCAATGTGAATTCGGGCACCTGTACGGGTAAATTGAGTGTTATTATTTGTTCTGCCACCTCGATATCGGCTATTTCGCGCGCGATTGCATAGTTGGTAATTTCACTGCATTTGCGCCACTGAGATTTCTCGCCATTGGGATCGCGTTCTTTTAACCTTCTCACAATGGTTTGAAATGCCCGAAATCCGCGCCGATCTTCATTGTGAATCCCGTAAAATCCCTGCCAGTGGCTGATCATCACGGCAGGGTCGCCTGCGTCGATGACTTCGGGCAAACGCCCACCCTGGAGGTCCGATGTGATGTAATAATCTACATCTATCTCGCCATATCCGGTCCACGATCCCGTGCGATCGCCCGTCGCGGCGATCACTTCACCCATTGCCTCGCCGCGCTCGGGTTTGGGATACCACACCGGACAATCTACCGCACCGCTGGACGATACGCGCTTGAATAGATACGGTGTTGGATTGCCCGTTATCCTGCGCACGGCGTTTTCCGCACATCTGGCATAAAAGTCTATTGGATTGCCAAATCCCCCTGGGCTTGTCACGCCTGCAGGGGTTAATCCCACATTGTGCAAAATCTCACATGCCAGTGCGATATAATTTGTCACCCGCTCTTCTTCGTCGGTTGGCAAATTGTTCCATCCCCATTGTTCCCACAAGTTTGGATCAATAGGTTGCAATGTTTCCAGATCTACTACGAAGGTGTGTGTGATCATTTCCGGCGTGATGTCGTAATTGGGCATAATTAGTTCCCGACACATCGCCAACCAGCTTTCCTGCTGCGCTTTGGAGAATAGGGGGAGTCCATGGTCTATTCGTCCAAGCGCGGCGGGACACGGTACCACGCTGAATTTGCCCTTTACATCGTGTTCCAGACAGAATTCGGCAAATTCGCGCGTGAACGATTCCGGATGTACCACGGGCACATCTTCCCAGCGATAATCCGTTCCATCTACAGCCTGGCGGTCTCGCATAAAAAAATAATTCAGATTTACCAGTACGGTGGAATCATCAAAAATGATCGATATCGGTACGCGGTCTAAGGCGTGTTTGTTGATTTCGACTTGCATAAAACACTCCTGATTTATAGGGGTGGGCTTGAGGAGTGAGAAGATACCACAATTTTATACCCTCCACAATCCCCAATCATGTTGCTATCCAGAAATTCTTGCATTATCATGACGGATTGTGTACAACTGGTCGCAATTCATTTAAATTAAAAAATTACAGGAGAATTACCATGGCAGCCGAAATGTATGCAGGCGCAGAATGGGATCCGGAAAACCCGCGCATGCATATTGGTACACAGCGGTTTTCCACGTCGGATGAGCATCTCGAGTTTCTCGCGCGGTGTGGTGTTACGAATATGGCGCTCAACGATGCCAGAGAAATTACGCCAGATCCAAGTAGCGGTTGGACAGTGGAAGAGATCGTGGAGAAAAAAGAAAAAGCAGCAAAACACGGCATTACCGTGGAAATGGTGGCATTGCCGGTGCAACATCTCAATGTCAATGGCAGTTTTGTGCCCGAGTTTATGCGCGGCAATATGAAGGATGGCGAGAAAGAAATTGAGATTGCCTGTGATATGGTGCGCGCTGCCGCAGATGCGGGTATTCCCGCGCTGAAGTATTTTCTTTGCGAAATGGAAAATCAACGCACGGAAAGCGTTCCGCTCGGACGCGGAGATGTGCGCTATTCCACGTGGAATTTGTCTAAGGCCGATGCGGATACGCCGCGGTATGATGAACCGGTTACAGCGGAACAAAATTGGGAATATGTCACTTTCTTTTTAGAGCGCGTCATTCCCGTTGCTACCGAATGCAAAGTGCGTATGGCCTGTCACCCGTGCGACCCCTGGTTGCCGCCGGGGTATAAGAGTGTTGATCGCGTGTTGGGTGGATACGATGGGTTCAAGAGTTTTATCGATATTTGCCCAAGTCCTTACCACGGCCTCAATCTCTGTCTCGGTTGTATGGCGGAGAGTGTTGTGGATCCGCGCAATGAGGTCGCCGATATTATTCGCTATTTTGGCAAGCGCAAAAAAATTCACCTCATCCACTTTCGCAATATCACGGGGGGACGCAACAAGTTTCAGGAAGTTTATCCCGATGAAGGCGATATGAATATGTTTGTCCTGATGAAAGCGCTCAAGGAGGTCGGCTATCCGCACATGATTGTTCCCGATCACGCGCCTGGCCACGAGGCGCAAGGGCATTTCGAACAGGCATTCGCTTTCCAGTTTGGTTTTATCAAAGCTCTGCTTCAGGCGGTGGAGATAGAAACAGGGGAGGAGTGATATCCTTGAGTTATTCAATTCGAGAGATTCGAGAGGCGTTGGGAATGTGTAGCCGATTGTCGCTTGCCGATTTGCCCACGCCGTTGATGGATTGCCCGAGGTTGGCAGAGAAGTTGGGTGGACCGCGTATCTTGGTCAAGCGTGAGGATCAGACGGGATTGGCATTTGGGGGGAATAAGGTGCGCGAGTTTGAATATTCCGTAGCTCCTGCTGTGGATGAGGGGTATGATGTGTTGCTTCACGGCGCGGCATCGCAGTCGAATCAATCGCGGTTGACCGCAGCGGTTGCGGCGAGGTTGGGTCTGAAGGCGGTGATGGTGGGGCGCAAGGATGACCATGCAGATCCCGTGAATGGCAATTTGTTGCTCACGCATCTGTTTGGCGCAGAGGTGCATTTGATTGAGGGCGAGCAGGAGAAGCAAGCTGTTATTGAAAAGTTAAAGGCCGATGGACACAGGGTCTATAACACGAGTTCGGATGGGTATTATTATCGCAGCGTGTCTTATGTGGATGGGTTTTTGGAATTGTGGGAGCAGATGCAGGCTATGGATGTGATACCCGATGCCATCTATGTGTGTGCGGGCGTGCATACGCATACTGGGCTTGTCGTTGGTGCAAAAGCACTGGGTGTTGATGTGCGGATTATTGGCATAAGTCCGAGTCCACAGGACGATGCAAAAAAGAATGTGCAACTCGCCGAGGTTGCAAATGAGGTGTGCAAAATTCTGAATTTGGATCTGAATTTTACGGCAGATGAATTTGAGAGTTATGGCAAATACGCGGGACCGGCTTATGGGGTCCTGACGCCCGGCGCGCGAGAGGCCGTGTTGTTGGCCGCGCAAACCGAAGGGTTGCTGCTCGATCCCGTTTATGCGGGCAAAACGTATGGTGCAATGATTGAGCATATCCGCGAGGGATGGTATCGCAAAGATCAAACGGTTGTGTTTGTGCATACGGGTGGGACCCCTGCGCTATTTGCTTATGGCGATGAGTTGTTGGCATAAATATTGAAAGGATTTGAGCGATGCAATCTGAATCTGACCGCCGCGACCAGAGTGTGCTTTACGAACCCAATGAGCGGCCCCCAAATACCATTGCTTTCGCGCTTGGATTTCAGGCTGCTATGCTCTGTATTGCGGGCATTGTGATCACGCCGGTCATCGTGGTGAGGGCTGCGGGTGGGGGGGAGCCTTATCTGTCGTGGGCGGTTTTTGGTGCGCTTTTGGTCAGTGGGTTGACCACGGTGTTGCAGGCTGTGCGCGTTGGACGCATTGGCGCTGGCTATGTTCTCCTCATGGGCACTTCTGGCGCGTTTATCGCGGTTTGTGTGACAGCACTTGCCAAGGGCGGTCCGGCGATGCTCGCGACTCTGGTCGTCATCTCGTCGTTGTTCCAATTCGCGCTCTCGACGCGGCTTTCGCTGTTGCGACGAATCATTACGCCAACTGTGGCTGGAACGGTGATCATGTTGATCGCGGTGACCGTTATGCCGATCGTCTTTGATATGTTGGCCGATGTGCCCGAAGGTACGCCCTCGGCTGCCGCGCCCACCTGTGCTTTTGCAACCCTATTCGTCGTCGTGGTGCTCGCGCTGCGGGTTTCGGGTGTATGGCGCCTTTGGGTGCCAATCATCGGGATCTTTGTGGGATGCATTGTCGCTTCGTTTTTTGGGCTGTACGACATCCAGCGCGTTATCGAAGCACCATGGATAGGGTTTCCCGCAGGTGGCGGTTGGCCGGGTTTTGATTTCAGCTTTGGCCCTGTTTTCTGGTCGCTTCTTCCCGCCTTCATATTTGTGACCCTGGTCGGTGCGATCGAAACAATAGGCGATTCTATCGCCATCCAGAAGGTTTCGTGGCGCACGCACCGCGCGCCCGATTTTCGCGCGGTGCAGGGCGCTGTCACCGCAGATGGTGTGGGCAACTTGCTTTCTGGCATTGCGGGGACAGTTCCAAACACGACCTACTCGTCAAGTGTTTCAATCACAGAACTCACCGGCGTTGCCGCGCGCGGCGTCGGCGTGTGTATTGGCATCGTATTTGTGACGGCGTCCATTCTACCCAAGGTGTCGGCACTACTGCTGGCGATTCCCAATCCCGTGGTCGGGGCCTATGTGACGGTGCTGCTGGCACTTCTCTTTGTTGTGGGTATGCGGATTATCGTCCAGGATGGCGTAGATTATCGCAAGGCGATGATCGCGGGCGTCGCTTTCTGGATTGGTGTGGGATTTCAGGATCAGGCCATCTTCGCAGAACATCTCGGTGAGTGGTGGGGAGCGTTGCTCGGCAATGGGATGACGGCCGGAGGCCTCACGGCGATTTTTTTGACGCTGTTTATGGAGTTGACAGCACCGCGCCGGCAGCGCGTGGAGACCGCGCTCACTGTCGAGGCTTTACCGGAGATTATGGCTTTCCTCGAAAAATTCGCTTCGCGCAGGGGTTGGGACGCCGGGATGACGAATCGTCTCTGTCTATCTGCCGAAGAAACCCTCTTGATTCTCATTCAGCAAGGGGAGGACGAACAGGCGGAGAAACGCTTGCTTCTAATTGTGCGCAGCGATGGCGGTAATGGCGCGGAACTCGAGTTTATCGCTTCGACGGGTGAGGGGAATATTGAGGACCGCATGGCCTATCTTAGAGAACAGACGGAAGAGATGCCGGTGGAGCATGAAATCTCGCTGCGATTGCTTCAGCATTTCACTTCTTCTGTGCGCCACCAGCAGTATCACGATGCGGATATTGTAACGGTTCGCGTTGAGACTCCGGTGGGGGATAGAAGGTCAAAAGAAGAAGACGAATAATTACCTGAAAATTCAGAGGTCTAATATGGCGGATTTTAAGACAATGGCCGCAGATGTGGGTGCGTTGCTAAAAGAAAAGGGGCAGACCGTGGCGGTGGCAGAGTCTTCGGCGGGTGGAATTATTTCGGCAGCACTTTTGGCTGTGCCGGGGGCTTCGGCTTATTTCAAGGGCGGTGGGGTGTGTTATACGGGTGATTCAAAGCAAATATTGATGGCTGTTTCAGATGCGGCAATGGGCGAGGCGCGGGCTGCGACAAAAACGCATGCACTGCATCTGGCTCGCGCTGCGCGCGAACGTTTGGGGGCGGACTGGGGTATCGGCGAGACGGGTGCGGCTGGTCCGACGGGAAATCGGTACGGCGATCCGCCCGGCCATACGTGTATCGGCGTTGTGGGGCCAGATACCGAGCGTGCGATTGCGATCGCGACGGGTAGCGAGAACCGGGGCGAGAATATGGAGGTGTTTGCCCGCGAAGCATTGGACCTGCTGGCCGAATGTTTGCAGCGGGATTGATCAAGGAGGGAAATATGGCAGAGTTAGCGCTGTTGGGTGGCGAGCGTGAGGTAAAAGAAAAGGATAATATTTTATGGCCGATGTACGATGCGGCCGAAAGAGATGCGCTTATTGAAGTGCTGGAGAGCCGGGCGTGGTACAATTCCTCAAAGTGCCAGGAGTTTGAAGAGACGTTTGCGGCATTTCAAGATGCGAAATACGGGATCGCGTGTACGGGCGGCACTGTGGCTCTGGAAATGATTTGTCGCGGGGCGGGCATTGGCGTAGGCGATGAGGTGATTACGAGTGCCTATACGTTTATCGGTACGTGTTCGGGGATTCTGAAAGCAGGTGCTACGGTTGTTTTTTGCGATATAGACCCGGATACCAATAATCTCGATGTGGCGGAGGTCGAGAGCCTTATTACAGATCGAACAAAGGGGATTATGCCAGTGCATTTTGGCGGGTTGGCGTGTGATCTCCAGCGGTTGTTGGATATTGCCGAGCGACACAATCTCGCGATTTTAGAAGATGCGGCGCACGGGTGGGGATCGACTTATCGGGATCGCGGGCTGGGCAGTTGGGGACTGGCTTCGGGATTTTCTTTTCAGCAGAGCAAAAATATGACGGGTGGAGATGGGGGCATTGCCCTGACCAATGACGAGGCAGTTGCCGATGCGATTGGCTGTGCGACTAATGTCGGGCGGTCGCGGTATGGTCGTACGGAGGAATCTCGACAATGGGGCGGTAACCACCGGATGACGGAGTTTGTCGCTGCGGTCCTATTGTGCCAGTTGAAGCGCATTCCCGAGCATACGGAGATCCGCGAACAAAATGGGGCGATGTTGACGCGCACGTTGTCGGAGGTTGAGGGTATTGAGCCGATTCACCGGTTGGAAGATGCAACCCGCGTCAACTGGCATGTGTATGGTGCGCGGTATTTATCCGAGGCGTTTGATGGCGTTTCACGCGATGCATTTGTCAGGGCGATACGCGCTGAAGGTGTGCCGGTGAGTACGGGATACGAGACGCCGGTTTACAAACATCCGGTTTTTCAAGAGGATTGGAAAGCACGCGATTACACGCCTTTTGCGTGGACAGATACGGCGCAGGATTATCGCTCGTTGCACTTGCCAAAGGTCGAGCAGTATTGCGTGGAACGGCTGTCGATAAGCCAGAGGGCTTTGCTGGCTTCTGAAACGCGGATGCGGGATATGGCGCGCGCATTTGTCAAGGTGCGCGAAAATGCAGATAAGCTTCGGGAATGGGAGAGAAGTAACTAAACGAATAGAGGAGACGATCATGTTTGAAAATGCAATTGGACTAAAGCAGAAATACCGCAATGGCGAACGCATTATTGGCGTGTCTATGGCACCGAATACACCGCCGGATCGGTTTGATCAGATTATGGATAAAGATGATTACGATTTCGTGTCTATTGACAGCCAGCATACGCCGTTGAGCGAAGAGCGCATTGCGGCGTTTTGCGATATGGCTGCCGAGCGCGATGTGTTCGTGCAGTTTCGGATTAAACACACGCGCAATGCCTATTTGATTGGCAATTATCTCGATTTGGGTCCGTGTGGGATCGAGATTCCGCAGACCGAGTTGGAAGAGACGGTTGATGATGCGTTGCACTATTTTTATTATCCGCCAGATGGAGGGCGCAGTTTTGGCGGGGGACATCGGCGAGGCGCGGAAGGTAAAGAGGCAGAGGAGTACGCGGATTGGTGGAATAGCTTTGGGATTTTGTGGTTGCAGATTGAGTCGGTAGAGGCCGCTACGCGCGGGCATTTGCTCGCGAAGGCGGGTGTGGATTGTTTGTCGATGGGTCCGACGGATTTGTCTATGAGCATTAAGGCACATCCGCAACACTGGTTGAAATCTGTGGATGATACGATTGCGTATTTGTGCAGGTCTTTGGAAGGGACTGGCGTGGCGGTCTGTCATCGCAATCGCACACCGGATACGCGCGAGAAATACGCCGATATGGGGGTGACGGTGTTTTTGGAGAGTGCGTAAAGACATGTCATCCGCAGATGAACGCAGATAGACACAGATAAAAGGCGGATACGACGGTCTTTTTGGAGAATGTGTAGGTGCGGGTTTGAAACCCGCACCTGCGGCCCACCCAAATTTCAGGAGGTTAATACCATGCCTGCTATGCCAGCGAGAGAGATTCCATTGTCCGATGCGCCGCGAGATGAGGTGAATGCTGCGGATTTTTTTGATCGGGAATCTATGACATGTGGTCTGGAAGATGCGGTTGCATCGTTGCCAGAGAGCGGTGGTCGGGTGCGTATTCCAGCGGGTACATATCTTTTGCGCAAGACGCTGTACGTGCCCAGTCGGGTGAGTTTGATCGGAGATGGGCCAGCGACGGTGTTGAGGATTCGGCCTTTGCAGGTGGCGTATCTGTCAAAAGATATTCGCAAAGGTGGTCGGGTGCTGACCTGTAAGACTGCGCCGCCTTTTCGCGTGGGTGAGGGGATTGGGGTTTGCGACGATAAGCACAGGGGATGGTGGGGTACGCATGGGGAGGTCGAACGGGTTGTGGGCAATCGCGTGTGGATGAATGTGCCGTTTAATCGGCGATTGTTGGCGTGTGACAATGCTCGGGTGGTGAATTTGTTTCCCTGTATATGGGCAGAGGGTGAGACGGATATTGAGATACGGGATTTGACGATTAAGGGACCTGAAGATTACGAGGGTGATTGGTGGGATTTTACGTATTCGGCGGTGCATATTGTGGGGTGTGAGCGCGTGCGGGTGCTGAATTGTTCGGTGTTTGGATGGCCCAGCGATGGGTTTGGGATTCAGCGCGGTTGCGATGCCCAGGTGGCGCATTGTCAGGCACACGGGTGTCGCGGACATGGGTTTCATCCCGGAACGGGGTTGGCGCGCAGTGTGTGGTCGCACAATATTGGGAAGGGAAATGGGGGCGATGGGTATTATTTTTGTGCGCGGGTGCATCATTCGGTGTGTAGCGATAGCGTGTTTTCCGAAAATGGACAACACGGGATTGGCGGTGTGGCAAATGGTGGGGATCACCACAATATTGTGAGTAATAATGTGTGTTCGTACAATGGGATGTGTGGGATAGATGCCAATAGAGGGGATGAGCAGGTGATTACGGGGAATTTGTTGCTGAGCAATTCCCGGGCGGAAAAGGGAGAATATCCCGGTATCCGCGTGCATGATTTGACTCATTCGATCATGCAGGGCAATCGGTGTGCAGACGATCAGGAAAAGCCGACGCAGTTGAAGGGTATTGAGGAGAGCGGTGAGAGCGACTATAATTTGATCGGTAGCAATTTGTGTGTGGGGATGGATGCGGCTATTACTGTTGTGGGGAGAAATAGCCGGGCAGAGGGAAATTTGGTGTGAAGGGTGATATGTAGGGGCGACCCCCTGTGGTCGCCCGCTTTTTCAGGAGATGAATCATGCTGACAGAAAAGCAAGTGGCGGAGTTTCACGAGAATGGGTTTTTGAATGGGGGACCGGTGCTGGACGACGCGCAGGTCGAGGTGTTGCGCGAGGAATTGTACCGTGTGATTGAGAATAAAGATTGCGATGATGTATCGCAGCCGGTTTTGTTGCGCAATTTGGGCGGTAATGATTCGGCGCCGGTCTGGCAGATTGTGAATATCTGGGAAGCGAGTGAGGCGTTTAGGAATTTGATGTATTCAGAGAAGATTGTAGAGGAGATGGCGCAGTTGACCGGGGCGACGGAGTTGCGTATCTGGCATGATCAGATTCAGTACAAGCCCGCTGAAATTGGGGGGACGACAGGATGGCATCAGGACGCGCCGCTGTGGCCGATTATTCGACCGATGACAGAGGTGAGCGCGTGGGTGGCATTGGACGATGTGGATGTGGAAAATGGATGTATGAGTATGGTGCCAGGGTCGCACAAGTGGGGCAATCAGATTGCGTTTGTGCGACAGGTAAAGGATTTTGACGCGATGCCGTCAGCGTTTGAAGGTCAGTCTATATCGGTTGTGCGCCGACCGGTGAAAAAGGGGGAGGTGCATTATCACCACGCTCTGACCTGGCACGGTTCCCACGATAATCGCAGCAAGCGACCCCGACGCGCGATTGCGATTCACTATATGACGCAGGATACGTATTACGATGCGAGCGGCGATCACGCGATGAAGGAATTTGTAACCGTGGAAGATGGCGAGATTTTGCGGGGGGAACATTTTCCAACGGTGTGGAGGGCTGAGTAAATAACTACACTTTGCGGTCTTTCAACGGCATTGCGTAGTGGATTTGTCGGGCGACTGCGGTAAAGCCCGAGCGCGGATAAAAGTTCTGTCCAACGGGATTCTGGTCGAGGGTTTCGATTTTTGCCACGGCCATTTCCTGTTCTTCAAAATAGTCAAAGGCGGCTGTCATCAATGCTTTGCCGATTCCCTGGCCCTGGTATTCGGGCAAGACGGCGAGGTTGGGTATGCCGCCTATTTTGCTTTCATGGTCGATGCGCGTGGTGATGTAGGCCGCGACTTTGCCGTTGTCTTCCCAAACGAAGATACCATCGGCATTGGCCGCGACGTCCGCGTCTATGTGTTTGGCTTTGCGGGTTTTCCAATCTGTGTCGGCAAATTGACCAAAGTTTTTTTCGATATTCTGGTCAATCGATACCCCATCAAAACAGATAACGGTGATTTTTTTGAGGGCGTCGAGGTCTTCGGAGCGGTATTTTCGGATCATGGGAATAGTCCTTTATGCACCGATGCGGACGAGGGCCAGTGTGAGAAAGATAATGCCGATCACACAGATCCATGTGACGATGAAGCCTATGACTGTTTCTTTGGATGGTTTTCGAATTTCAAGGCCAAACATAATAGCCTCCTCGGAATTAGTTGCGCGATAGTTCTAAGATGCCAAAACTGTTTTTGGGAATCAAGAGATTATTGCAAGCACCAGACCATTCGCGGATCGCGACTTCTATTTTGCCCGCGCCTTCCATTTCTGCATTGCCTCCGTTTGATGCATTGAGCCTTTCATGGGCTACGTAGCGGTATTTGAGCGCGCCTTCAAATTTTTTGCCGTCGATGGTGAGGCCCGGCGACAGGTCGTCTGCTGTGCGGTTGCTGATAAGTACAAAAAGGTGCGAGGTGCTTCCGACTGCCTGTGCTTGAATGCCCGGTATTTGTTTTCCCTCGTATTCGAGTTGTCCATTGAGGATGGGTGGATTTTGGATGGCGAGGGCGAATTTCGCGTCCGATTGCGCGAATGCTTCTCCAATCAATTGAAGGGGATAGTAGGTGGCGCGCCGGATTGTTTTTCCAAAATCCGCCTCTGGTTCGCCTCCGTATTTCCAATTGGTTCTCGGCGATGGGGGTGTGATTGGGGAGAATGCGGGAAATCCTTTGCCGGGACCAGCTATTACGTGAAAGTTTGCATGGGTAATGCGCGGTTGCGTGAGCATTTTTAAGAAGAAGTCGCCCGCGTACATGGCGTGCAGTTGTGTATTGGCGACCCGGTTTGCGGGGTTGGCGATATTCCACTCGGTTATCCACATTTCTTTGTTGGGGAATAATTTTTTATAGTAGTCCATGGCGTCGTCGAAGTCGCAGTGGATCCAACCAAAGAGATAGCCTCGATATTCTTCTATTTCTTTTTTTCGTGCGGTTCGATACGCATAGACGTGAACGGTATAGGCGTCGTAAAATTGATCCGCAGCCGCCAATGCACTATCCCATTTGCGTTGATCCACGTTTTTTTCAAAGCCGTTTTTGTGGAAGGCTACCGGGCTTGCACAGACCGAGACTTTTATCGTTGGGTCAATCGCTTTCATCGCCTGTGCGTGTTTTTGAGCTTGTGCGATATAGGTTTCGGCAGAGGGATATTTTTCCGCGTACCAAGGTAGGTAGTACTCATTTCCGAGTTCCCAATACGCGATTTCGTATCCCTTGTTTTTTGCGTATTGAACCCATCCAGCACTTTCTTTTGGGCTCCCCGTCCAAAGATTGACGACTGCGATGGGCGTTATTTTTAGCGCGTTGCACATCTGCATGAAGTCGTCAAATGCAAGTCTCCCATTTCTCCTTTTTCTCAGTCTGACAAAATTGCCTCTGTTTCGTCTGTTGAGTTGCTCGCTGGTGGTTGAACTCATTTCACTCTGGATAAATCCAGCTATTTTCCAGTGGTAAAAATTGCCGATTGTGCCTCCGGGAAAACGCAGTGTTTGGGGTTGCAGGTCTTTTGTGAGCGCGACGAAGTTAGAGTCGAGATAACCGTAGTCACCGCTCATCATGTTCGTGTTGAAGCCGTAGAGGCTTTTGGGGAGGGGTTGCGTCTGGTCAGTTTTTAGATGTAGTACAGGATCGGCGGCTTGAGAGGAATACCCCAAACTCGTGTAAAATACCGCGATAAGCAATATGGCCCTGAGACGCATAGCGATTCCTTACTCCAGGACGACTTTTATACCTGCTTCGCGCAATTTGTGCTCTTGTCCAACGGGTGTGTGGAGCAAGGTGTAAAAGCGGTCGAGTCGTTCTTTGTCTTGCGGTTTGGTGAGTTTGCTGACGATGATGAGTGCGGCAAAGCCACCGGCGATGTAGAGCACATAGCGATAGGGCAATTCCCAGCCGAGGCCGCCAATGTAGATACCCAGGCTTTCCAAATTGATGATTGTTTGACCGGATATGGCGAATAAGAATGCCGAGACGATCAGGCCCGCCCAGGCGCCGGGTGCATTGCACCTGCGCCAGAGAATACCTCCCCAAAATGCAATCCCAAAGAATGCCACGAGTGACCAGGAGAGGCGAATAATCGCGACGACAGAGGTGAAATAGAGCGCGATGATGATGCCAAATACGACCAGGATGAAGGCGACGATGCGACCTGTGGTGAGGTAGTGTTTGTCGTCGGCTTCGGGTTTGAAGAGTGGTTTGTAAAAGTTTTCGACAAAGAGGGCGGCGCCATCGACCATGAATGAATCGCAGGTGGACATGACCGCGGCGATCATCGAGGCGAGCATGATGCCGACGAGACCGATGGGCAAGAGGTCGCGCGAGGCCAGCCCAAAAGCGTGTTCGGGGTCGTCGATGCTGGGATAAAGGGCAATGCAGGCTACGCCGGTAAATGCCCAGGCTACGGTGCAGAGGCGTTTGATCATGTTGCCGTATGTGAATCCCACGCGGGCTTCGCGTTCGGTTTTGCCCGCACCGCCAATTTCCATGTGGTGGGGTTGGGCAATGATGCCGACGAGGGCGTTGATGACGACCATGACGATGAAGAAGGGCGTGATGCGGTCATATCCGGGCGGGGGATCGCCGGGTGCTGCAAGGCTAAATTTTTCAATGGGGACTTGCTGGTGAAGGCCGGTGAAGCCACCGACGCCGTCGATGACAAAGGGGATGAGGAGAAAAGAGAGGACGATGATGAAGATGCCCTGGATAAAGTCGGTGATGATGGCTGCGGGCAGGCCGCCTAACAGACCGTAGGAGAGGAAGAGGACGGTCATCACACCGATGGCGATTTCGGGGGAAATCGCACCGCCGGTCATGGCACTGGCTGTTTTGCCCGTGCCCAGGAGCATGATGCCTATTTGTATGGCAAAGTAGAGCAGGCCATAGAGGGCGTAGAAATAACCGAGCGAGTTGCTGAATCGGTCTTCAAAGAAGTCCGCGATGGTGAGATAGCGCAGTCTTCGCCATATTGGCGCGATGAGCCAGTAGAAGGGGGTGGCAAATAAATAGAGCCATTGATACCATATTCCCGCCATGCCCAATTTGTAGGAGGCTCCTGCAACGGTGACGGCCTGATCTGTGTGGGTGCCGGTGCCAAAGGCGTGCATGATCATAAATGCTTTGCCAAAGCTGCGTCCACCCATAAAATAGTCGCCCGTATTTTTGATTTTGCGGGCGACCCATAAGCCGGCAATCATGATGCCAATTAAATAGATGGCGAGGGTGGCAAAGTCCAGCGCGTGTAGTCCAAGCATATATCTCCTCTCTCAGAATGTATCTTTTTGCGGTGTTGCACCATCGGCCACGTCGCGTTTCCAGGCGTCGATTGCATGGCACATTTGTTGGACGCGATGGGATTGTTGCGATGCGAGGTCGTTACTTTCCGATATGTCACGGGATAGGTCGAATAGATGCGGCGTGCCTTTTTCGATTACGAGTTTGTACTTGTCGTCGCGCATGGCAAGGCCATTCCAGAACAGTTGTCGGGCACCGGGTTCGCTCTCGTTCAGGAGGGTGGATTTGAGGCTGATGCCGTCAAAGTGATTGTCTGGCGCAGGTGCTCCTGTGAGGTCGCACATGGTGGGAAAGAGGTCGATGCTGATGGCGAGTTGGTCGGTGACGCTGTTGGGAGCAATTGTTCCGGGCCACCATGCAATGGCGGGGACGCGGTGGCCGCCTTCCCATACGGTGCCCTTGTTCCCGCGCAACGGTGCATTGGATTCGGGGTTTTGACGGGTGCCGCCGTTGTCGGAAAAAAAGAAGACGAGGGTGTTTTCTTCAATGCCGAGTTCCCGCACTGTGCCCATAATTTCGGCCAGGCTGTCGTCCATGGCTTTCATCATCTGGCAATAGGTTTCTCGGGGGTCGTCGGGATGAAAGTTTGCTTTTTCCGGACAGCGAATGGCGGGATCATCAGGTCCCTGCAATGGGGTGTGTACTGCTTCGTGTGCAACGTACAGGCAAAAGGGCGTGTCTTTGTGGTCTTTGATGAATTGTACCGAATGCTGGGTGATGAGATGCGTGGTATAGCCTTCTTCTTCGATGTGTTCGAGGCCCTCCCACCAGTCGTACACTTCCATGCGGTCGTAGTGCGAGATGTAGTCGATGTTGCCGCTTACATATCCGCGAAAGCGATCAAAATCGTGGTGCAGGGGATTGAATTTTTTGTCGTAACCGAGGTGCCATTTGCCAAAGATGGCAGAGGTGTAGCCAGCTTTTTTGAGCAGTTTGGGAAAGGTGATTTCAGAGGGGTACAATCCCACATAATGGTCGGCGCTTTGGGGATTGGCACCGATCACTTTGGGCACGCCTGCGCGCTGTTGATAGCGTCCGGTGAGGAGTCCGGCGCGCGTGGGGCTGCAAACGGCACCGCTGGAGTGGAAGTCGGTGAATTTAAGTCCTTCGCGGGCCATTTGTTCCATTGCGGGCGTGTCGATCCAGCCTCCGTACGCACTGGAATCGCCATAGCCCATGTCGTCGGCGAGTACGATGATGATGTTGGGTTTGTTCATACGTTTAATTCACTTCGTTCATTCTAAAGCCGGACACAATGGTGCTGTCTTTGCGTTCTAATATGTTGTTGGGGTCGATGCGATAGGGGTCGTCTTCTGCGCGGCCCACGGGTTGCATCTGGGTGCTGTGGTAGCCGAAGCGCACAGATTTTCGCCATTCGTTGGTGCGGTTGCAATCGGACCAGTGGATGATCTGATAGCTAAAGAAGATGACGTCCCCGGCTTTTGCCGGGATCAGGATGGAGTCGATTTTGTCGGGGTGGTACTCGTCTGGCGGTAGATGAGGGGAGGTGTCTGGGCCCAGGACGTGAACGAGCGGACCCTTTTTGTGGCTGCCGGGTACCACGCGCAAGCACCCGCTTTCTATTGGGGTGTCGTCCAGGTGTAGCAAGCAATCGACAAAATCGGGGCCGTCGTGCGGATAAAAGGGGTAGTCCTGGTGCATGGGAAAAGGCGTGCCGAGTTCTGGCGGTTTGGCATGGAGTACGGTGTGGTGCCACTGAACGGTGTCGCGGATCAGGTCTTCCACACAGCCGACGAGTCGTTCGTTAAAGATGGCGCGCCCCCAGGTTGCGGAGTAGAATTGGGGATTGTGCATAAAGACGGCTCTGGTGTTGAGGCGTTCGTCTTCGGGCAGGTATCGATCGCGCCAGGGTCCCCGCCAGCCAATGGTCTCATTGCCCCAGTTTTCGATGATGCGCACCATTTCCGAGCCGAGTTCAGCGGTTTCTTCTGAGGTAAAGAGCGCTTCGCATTTGAGATACCCGTTTTCGTGGTAAAAGTCGATTTGTTCCTGTGTCAGCATGGCGTCCTCCAAATATAATAACGCAAGAGAACAAGGGATTTGCAAGGATCTCCCCCAGTCCCTACGCCTCCCCGTTCTCTTGCGTGATTTTTTCAATTATTGCATTGGCCCAATATAGCATGATAGGCGCGTTAAAAAAAGTAAAATTCTGCGTTTTAGGCCCTCATTTTTTGGGAATTTGAATGGCTGCATTGGGAAAAACGGCAACGCGGGCATTATCGGGCAATTTTACAATGAGTTGGTTGAAGAGCGTGTCCCAATCGCGGAAGAGAACACCGTCGGGGTTGCGTTTGTAAAATTCGTCAACCGGAAAGTTTTCAGACCACATCAGGGTCTGGTGCGGACCTTCGATTTTGGGTTCGGGAAGTTCTTGCTGGGGCTGTTCGGATTTCAGTTTGCAAAACCGCGCGTAGTCTATTTCGTCGTATAGTCCGTGGTGACAGATTCCATCGGTGGCGGGATTGATGGCGACTTTGTAGGCGTTTTTGAACAGCCGAAGCGGCCAGAGTGCTTTGCCGGCTTGAACGGGGTCGTAGTCGAGTGGATAGCAGTTGGCAATGACGAGGTCAGGCTCTGTTTCTGGTGCCTGGGTTGCGTAGGTTTTGAGAGCGAATCGGGCACCGGTGCGCTGCGCCTGGATGAAGTCGCCCACAAATACACCGGTGATCTCGCGTTTGCGGTTGAGTGTTACATTGACGACGGCATCGAGGCCCAGGACTTTTGCGACTGCTTCGGCGGCGTCTCGGTGGTCTGGCGCGTCACCCTGTCGTTCTATATTGGCGTGTCCTCGGTTTGCGTAAAAGGTGTGAAAGTAGAACATGGTGGCAAAGCCGGATACGCCCGGTAAGATGAGCTTGGCACCGCCGCCAAATCCCACGTTGCCGTGGGGATAAATTCCGCCAAGGCAGAGCTTGAGGTCGGCTTCTGCGACAACTTTGTCGATGTAAATGGGGAGGCCGCTGTCCAGGCTGCCCAATGCGCGGAGGTCGCCGCTCATGAAGTTGTGGTTCGTGATTTGATATGCGCGGGCAATATCAGCGCCCACTTTTTTGTCGATTTCCTCCGCGTCGATTGGACGGTGAGAACCTCCACCTACGACAATGCGGATTTGATTTTTGGGTATGGCGTCGAGTTCTTTGAGGACATAGGGGATGAGTTCGGCAGCGGGTGTGGGACGGCTCAGGTCATCTACGATGATTGCAACGCTGTTTTTCCCTTTGGCGAGTTCTGATATCCGCGGTGTGCCGATGGGGTTGTCAAAGGCGGTTTGGATCTGTTCTGCGGTGACTTGAGGACATTCCTGTGGACCAAAGGTTTCGACTGTCCAGCCTTTGGGAAAGGTGAGGGTGAGGGCTTCATCACCCGCCCAGGCACGGGTGTGTATTGTGGCGGTGTTGTTCATTGTTTCCTCTTTTGTTTTTGTGCGGTTGGATTGGGGTTTCGCCTGATGAAACCGTGGCTATTTTACGAAGATTTTTGCCATAGATCTTCGAGTTGTTGCACTAAATCAGAGAACGACTCTTTATACTCAAAGCTCTTTCTATCTTTTTCAGATTCACTCATATCAGCCTGAATTTGAGATTTTAGTGTTTGTAGTCTTCTGCCGATTTGTTCGTCTGTACTGGTTTCTGAAATCGCCTTGAAAAACATAATCCAATGGATAATTTTTATTCCCAAATAATCAAGGGCTTTGATCTTGTTTACGAATGTATCGAGAATCCCCGCTCTGGCAATTCTGCCGAAATTCCCACCCTTATCTGCTGCGGCTTTATCAGACGATTCTTGTTTGCTACTCGGATAAGGGTGTCTATACTCTTCAGGTGGTGTTTGGATGTCGGAATTTTCGCCCCGCTCTTGGCGTGAATTTTGCCAATAGTAATTTCGGTACTCAGCAGCAAATCTTGCCGATTCTTTGTAAGGAATCAGAAGTTTGGGTGTACCAGAAATTACTTCTGATAATAGCCAGGGAATAATAACAATGAAATCAGCAGTGGCACATGCATCAGGTGTCACCTGATACCTGAAACTCGGTTCGCCTTCTTTACTGAGTACATACCAGGATTTGAGTTCAATACCGAATAGTATCTCATTTTCATCTCGAAGACTTCTCAGCAAAACATCGGGAAAAGTCTGAGATTGTCTGACAAATGCATAATCAGCATATTCGCTTTCTGGATCCCATATATTTCGCAAATTATTGAGTATATCTACAACCTGGTTTTCGACAACTGAAGCAAACGCGCCTCCCACTGAAAATATTTCAGTGACATTGATTCCTTTTATGAGCAATTCTGTTTCGAAGTAAGCGGGAATTGAGTAGATAATATTATCTATTCGCTCCCACACTTTGAAGTGGGGCCATTCGGGGTCTGGTTCAATTTTTATCGGAACATCACGCATAGGCATCTACGGTTCCTCTGTTTGCCTTATTTTTTTCTGGTATATCAAGAAGTGGTACGGAATGCGACTTTATTCGATCAACTGCAATCAGGTAAATTTCACTGTCAATTTCGGCGCAGTAAGCGTGTCTTTCGATAAGATATGAAGCCAATCCAGCAGTACATAGGCCTCCAAATGGCTCCCAAATAATGCTACCAGGCTCAGACGATACTTCCAATAGCATTTTCATTATTTTTAGCGGCTTCTGATTTAGATGGGCATATTTTGACGATCCTGGCATTCTGACTCTTTCATTGTTGTGAAGCGGAGGGTGCTCCCAAACATTGGTTATACCATATTTGCCCTTAAATTTCGCAAAGAAATGTTCGTATGTTTTTTTGGTAAGTGGTTCCTTTCCATCCATTGAAAAATAAGGTTTACCACTTTCCACACCGTGTTGATTGGCATAGGATACCAGCTTTGCAAAAAGTTCGGGAGGTGGTGCGTACCACAGATGATCTTTTGTAAAATACTTCCGTGTTGCAGCATTGGCAACGCCACATGCTTGATTGGTTTTGTATAACGGGAGTTGGGTTCTCTCCCATTCAAGTCGCAACCACCTCTTCAAGGTCAATGTCTGGTCTTCAACTTGAAATTCTGGACGCCTGACGTATTGTACGCAGACTTCTGTAACAATTGGAAAACCTTTTAGAGCTGGAAGATTGCAGTTTCCAGCTATATGCTGTATGCCCTTATTCCAAATATTGCAACACACATAGTCCCATCCAGAGCTTTCTAACAGAGGATGTACAGTAGCCCATCCGATTTCTGTATTCCAAAACCAGAGTGTCGTACCGGGCCTGGAATGTTGGGACCATGCCTGAATATGTGTTTGGTACCAGGTTGTTAGTGTTGAAGGCTCTTTAGCATCTTTTTTAAAGCCGGATACGCCATAACCTCCATCAGAAACAATCACATCTGGCGTTTTCCAGTTATCATATAATTCCAAAACATCTTGGTTAAATAGCATTACATCCGCGATTTGAAAGCTCGCATCCCTGGACATTGTATCCCCCAAATTATGAGTATGGAGCCACATTAAAATTTTATATGACGAATGAGATAATGTGGGGAGAGATTGGTTGAAACAGTACAGAGATCAACTCAATATAGTTTCCTATGTCGATATTTTACTAACGTTATGCTTCATGTGCAAGGAGAACATGTATGTCGTTTACTCGGGCTTAAACATGACAGCAGCGAGCGGGGGAAGGGTGATTTGAAGGGATTGCGGATGACCGTGACTTGCGATGGGTTCGGTTTGGACGGTACCGAGATTGCCCATGTTGCTGCCGCCATAGCGTTCGGAGTCGCTGTTGATGAGTTCGCGGTAGGTGCCTGGCGTGGGTACGCCGATGCGGTAGTTTTCTCTTGGGACGGGGGTAAAGTTGCAGGCAAAGATCAAAGGGGCATCGTGTGATCGCGCGCGACGCAGGAAGGATAGGACGCTGTTTGAGGCGTCGTGGAGCGAGATCCATTCAAAGCCCTCGGGTTCAAAATCCTGTTCGTAGAGTGCAGGTTCTCCCCGATAGAGGGTGTTGAGGTCTCTTACAAAGCGTTTCAGGCCCGCGTGATCGGGTTCTGAGAGCAGGTGCCAGTGTATGCTTTCCTGTGAGTTCCACTCTTGCCACTGACCGAATTCACCGCCCATAAAGAGCAACTTTTTGCCGGGATGGGCGTATTGAAAAGCATAAAAGGCGCGCAGATTCGCAAATTTTTGCCAGCGGTCGCCGGGCATTTTGTCGATGAGGGCGCGTTTGCCGTGGACGACTTCGTCGTGGGAGAGTACGAGGATGAAGTTTTCGTGAAAGGCATAGACGAGGCCAAAGGTGAGGTTGTCGTGGTGGTATTTGCGGTGGATCGGTTCTTTGGAGATGTAGGAGAGGGTGTCGTTCATCCAGCCCATGTTCCATTTGAACCCAAAGCCGAGGCCGCCCAGATAAACGGGGCGAGAGACGCCGGGCCAGGAGGTGGATTCTTCGGCGATCATCAAGACGCCCGGAAATTTTTCGTGGATCAGGGTGTTGAGCTGGTGCATAAAGGCGATGGCGTCTAAATTTTCCCTGCCGCCATATTGGTTGGGGATCCATTTGCCTTCTTTGCGGGAATAGTCGAGGTAGAGCATGGATGCAACCGCATCGACGCGCAAGCCATCGATGTGATATTTTTCGATCCAGAAGAGGGCATTGGCGATGAGGAAATTGCGTACTTCATTGCGTCCGTAATTGAAAATTAAGGTGCCCCAATCGGGGTGTGTTCCCTGCTGCGGATCGGCGTGTTCGTACAGGGCAGAGCCGTCGAATTGCGCGAGTCCATGCGCGTCTGTTGGGAAGTGTGCGGGTACCCAATCGAGGATGACGCCTATGCCGTGGATGTGGCAATGGTTGACGAGATATTTGAAATCATCTGGCGTGCCAAAGCGGCTGGTTGGCGCGTAATAGCCCGTGACCTGATACCCCCAGGATTCGTCTAAGGGATGTTCCATGATGGGGAGGAGTTCGATGTGGGTATAGCCCATTTCGAGGACGTATTCGACGAGTTCATGCGCGAGTTCGCGATAGGTGAGCGATCGGTTGTCTTCATCCGGGTTGCGCCGCCAGGATCCGAGGTGTACTTCGTATATGGCGATGGGTTCTGTGTATGGGTCTCTTTTCTGGCAGGTTTGCAGCCAATCGGTATCGGTCCACAGGGCGTCATCGGGCTGGTACACGACAGAGGCTGTGCGCGGGCGGTGTTCCATACAGAAGGCATAGGGGTCGCTTTTGGTAAAGATATCGCCGTTTTGGGTTTTGATTTCGTATTTGTAGATGGTGCCCGGCGTCAGGTCGGGGATGAATAGTTCCCAGATACCCGTGCTGCCTCTGTTTTGCATGGGGTGCTGGCATCCGTTCCAGGCGTTGAAGTCGCCAATCACGCTTACGCGCCGGGCGTTGGGTGCCCACACGGCAAAATGTACGCCTTTTTCTGTGGGGTGTGCACCGAGGCAGTCGTAGATGTGATGGTGATTGCCTTCGCTGTGCAGGTGCAGATCAAAATCGCTTAGAATAGGGGGCATTTATCCCTCAGGGATTTATTGGGCGCAGGAGAGTGGGGGGATGTCGATCATGGTGCGTAGCCCGGGCGCGGCAGATGCGACTACTGGGATGGCATTGGCGATGACGGCACAGGTGGCGATGTCGCCGTTGATGCCGCCGGGTATGATGAGGTCGTAAGCGGGTGTGCCATTGATCTGGATGCGTTCCTGGGATTCGATTGAGTCGCCATTGTGTATTAGTTGTCCCACGGCGGCTTTGAAGATGAGGGTGAGGACTTCTCGCCCGTTGTGGTATCCCCGCCCCGTTTGCAATACGCCTGCACAATGTCCCGGTTTTGCGAGAACGGGTTCTATGATGTCTTCGGTGTGGTCGAGTTGCCATCCCAATCGCGCGGCGATCATGTGCATGGATTCTGTTAGGCCGACGTGGCGGATTTTTTGTTGGGCGACGAGGCTCTGAAATTCTTCAACGGTGAGGCCAGCACCTATTTTTTGCTGAAAGGGGAGACGGCGCGCGGAGGCATCCTGGATGCGTTCTATGCAAATGGATTGTACGGTGTGACACACGCCCGTGGCTGCTGTGGGCAAAAAGTCCATGAGAAAACCGGGGTTGATGCCGGTTCCAAGAACTGAGACTTCGCGTTCTTTTGCCCAGGTGTCGATGGTTGCGGATAATTCGGGTTGTGTTGTCCAGGGATAAGACAGTTCTTCGCAGGTTGAGACGATGTTGACACCCTGGTCGAGAATTTCTTTTAATGTAGGGGCTATGCGTTGGAGTTCTGATACGGTTGTCACTACGGCGAGATCTGCGTCTGTCAAGCCCTTGTCGAGATCGTCGGTGATGGCTATGCCGAGGGGGTGGTCGCATTGGCTTACTTCGCCCAGGTCGCGATTTGTTTTGGACGGATCGATGTCAACGGCGCTGACGATTTCAATGCCCGATCGTTTTACCAGATAAGGGGTGAGCATCTGGCCGAGTGGCCCAAGGCCGATTTGTGCGATGCGTATTGGAGAGTGCATGATAGTTACCAGTGAACAATGGATAGTGCGTGCGGAATACGGGATAAGATAAAGTGCAGAGTGCAAAGGGTAAAGAGTAAAGTGTAAAGTAGGGGCTTTTACTTGCGCCAAACAGTGTTTCACATTACTTTCGAATGCCCTTTTAAACTTCTATATGATAGGTGGATTATGAGTACTGAGTTGATTGACGCATTTGTCGAAAAGTACGCGTCGCTATCCGGTATCGCGCATGTGGCTGAGAATGCTGATGCAGTTGCGCCCATTGTGGTCAGTGTGCTCAGGGAGGTCGGTTGTAAGCGGGCTGTGTTTGCCGAGTTGCCCGATGGGTTAGACGATGCTATTGAACGCGCGTGTGTGGATGCGGGGATTGATGTGCATCTGCCACCCTTTGATAGTTCCGAATTGCCCCACGCGATTGATGCTGCCGAGGTGGGGGTGTCCTGGGCGGTTTTTGCGGTGGCAGAGTCGGGAAGTCTCGTCGAGTTTGCCCTGGATGATGCCGTGCGTCTTGTTTCGACGTTGCCCCGCGTACATATCGGTATTTTTAAGGCGAGTACGTTGCTGGAAAACTTGAGGGATGCCGCCGCGCCGTTGCGCCAGTTTTATCTGGATCATCCCGAAAATGCAACGGCAACTTTTATTTCTGGTCCGAGCCGTACCGCAGATATTGAAATGCGGCTGACGCTGGGTGTGCATGGTCCCGAAGTTGCACACGCAATTGTTATTAAATAAGCGGTCAGCAGTTAGCGGTGAAACCTTTGTCTGAATCAGGATTTTCAGGATGAAAGGATGATCAAGATGACTCAACAAGTCGCTGGATTTAGTGGTGAAGCGGTGCGCGATGTCACCGGTGCATTAGTCTGGGGAGCGCTACCTCTGGAACAACCAGACGTACTACGCGAAAATACACTGGTAAATCTGCACAAAAATCTAAATAAAAGGGTGATACAGGCATTAACCGATAGCTTTCGGGAACGGTACGATGCCCAGGCTGCTATTATTGCTACCTTTCAGGATCGGCTCTTGAAAGCCGCTAAAGATTTTCCGCCGGGCCAAGAAATGGATCCCGATGATATTGGAGTGCCTGCTCTGGAAAAAGGAGAAGCATACTTCATCAATGAGAGAAAAGAGTTGCGCGATATCCAGGACATCTTGCAGCGGAGTGGTGGGGCAAAAGTACACGGCACCGAGGTTTTTTCAGAATTGGAACGCCTGGACGAACTATTCAAATCTCTCATTACATTATTTCAGGAGATTCGCTGGCTCATTCTGATCAACGACGGGTCAGTTCCTCCGAGCAAAGAAGGAATATACGCGAGTGGAGCGAAGTTTATGGCTTCTTTGGAAGATCTATAGGCCATGCCTCCACGACGATTACAAATTACCGGGTTTATAACACCGAATCGTAAGTTCGCAAAAATGGTTAGGCGTCTTCCCCCTCGGATGCAAAGAGAATTGGAGCGAGTGATTGACGAACTATGTGCTGGAGAGCTGGCGCCCGGGCGAAATTTGGAGCGGTTGCGGATCGGCGATAATTTTTACTCAGTGCGTTTAAATCGCAATTTTCGCTTTGTCTTCTCAATTCTGGACGACGGCATAGGTTGGGCAATAGCTGTGGGACCTCACGACACAGCTTACGAGGCAGCGGAACGATCACAACAGTAGAAAACGAGATGATATAGATATTTTTTGAAGAATCCTTACCTTTCACCTCTTACCGATTTTAAGGATTTTATGATGAATATTGCTAATCGCATGTCGCTGTTGGGTACGGAGTCTGCTTTTGAGGTGCTGGTAAAGGCGCGTGCGCTGGAGGCGCTTGGTCACGATGTGGTGCATCTGGAGATTGGTGAGCCAGATTTTGATACGCCCTCGCATATTGTCGAGGCAGGACAACGAGCACTGTCCGATGGGTTTACGCATTACGGTCCGCCCGTGGGATTGCCTGAGTTGCGCGAGGCAATAGCCGAAGAGATTTCGACGACGCGGCAGATTGACGTGCATCCCGACCAGGTGGTGGTGACGCCCGGTGCCAAGCCGATTATGTTTTATACCATTCTCGCATTGGCAGAGCATGGTGATGAGGTGATTTATCCGAATCCGGGTTTTCCGATTTACGAGTCGGTGATTCGCTTTGCGGGTGCCAAACCCGTGCCTGTGCCCCTGACGGAGGATCGCGGGTTTAGTCTGGATGCTGATCACTTACGCGATCTGGTGACGGAACGCACAAAGCTGATTATTCTTAATTCGCCGCAAAATCCCACGGGTGGCGTGATTCCAGAAGGCGATTTGAAGGCGATTGCCGAGGTGGCGGTCGAGCATCAGATTCCCGTGTTGTCCGATGAGATTTATTCCCGGATGGTCTATGGCGATGTGTTTCATAGCATTTCGGGGTGTGAGGGTATGGCCGATCTATTGATTATTCTCGATGGATTTTCCAAGACGTATGCGATGACGGGCTGGCGCATTGGCTATGGGGTGATGCCGATGGATCTCGTGCCGCATTTTGACCGGCTGATGGTCAATAGCAATTCGTGTACGGCTGCGTTTACGCAAATGGCGGCTGTAGCGGCGTTGAAAGGACCGCAGGACGGGGTTGAGGACATGATGGCTGCGTTTCGCAAACGGTGTGCGATTATTGTAGAGGGTTTGAATGAGATTGAGGGGATTACATGCCCGATGCCCGAAGGTGCTTTTTACGCATTTCCAAATATTATGGGATTGGGCAAGTCGTCTGCGGAAGTCGCGGATGTGATTTTGAATGAGGGCCATGTAGCGTGTCTGGCGGGGTCGGATTTTGGAGAATACGGAGAGGGGTATTTGCGGTTTTCTTACGCGAATTCTGTGGAAAATATCGAAAAGGCTCTGGCGCGCATCCGAGTGTGTGCAGAAAAGCTGGTGTCTTCTAAAGCTGGTCCAGGATCGGTATAATGGCGTCTAATGATGCGACCTGGAGATCGTGCGCGAGGTCGGATGCGCCATCGGTGAAGTGAATACAGCGCACGCGGGCAGCAGCAGAGGCCATGAGATCGTAACGGCTGTCGCCGATGCTTATGGCTTCGTTTGGGGAACTGCCGAGGGTCCGGAGTGTTTTGTGGATGAGGTAGGGGCTGGGTTTTATGGGACCGTCGTCGCGGCTGAAGGCCACATCAAAGGCGCGGTTGAGTCGGTAGATCACACGGTGCATGGCAGCACCGTGGTTGTTGGTGACCAGGCCGAGTTTGTAGTTGCGCGCTCGTAGTGCGTCGATGAGTTCTGTTGCACCAATGCGAATGGCGGCGTGCTGTGCTGCCTCCCATTCTTTTAGGAGAAGGATGTCATTGGCCTGTTTGCGTTGTTTTGCGGGTAAGCTGTCGATGTGTTCGATGATGGTTTTTTCGGGCGGACAATTGATTTTTGAACGCAGATCTGGCCAGTTGATGTACGATTCTGTGAGTGTACCGTCCATGTCGAAGATGATGGCCCGAATAGTCATGGTTCGCCTATTCGAGAAATACGGTTTGACGGTCGCCCGATGAAAAGGAGATGATTGCACGCAGCGGTTCATCGCCGTTGTTGATCGCGTGGTGGATCACGCCAGCGGGAACCCGAATGCTATCGCCCGGTTTGAGCTGATAGCTGTCGTCGCCGTACGTGTGTTCGCATGTTCCAGAGACGACATAGAGGATTTCTTCGCAATTGGGGTGATAATGCGGAGGGTTCTGCTGGCCGGGTTGAATGACGGCCATGCCAAAAGTCTGTTTGGCATCGGGATCAATGGCCTGGCTCATGAGCCAGTTGAGGGTGCCCCAGGGAAATTCTTCGGGTGTGGTTTCCGATAGTCTGGTAACAGGCATAGCGTTTCCTTTTTTGCGTATTGGTGATGGTTTTTAATGGGCACAGAATATAAATTTTTTTTTGTGGTGTCAACATTGCGTTTGGGAGGTTGTAATGAAAAAAATTGAGGCGTTTATCAAGCCATTTAAGTTAGATGAAGTAAAGGAAGCACTTACCGAGTTGGGATTGGTGGGGATGTCGGTTGGCGAATATCGGGGGTTTGGTCGCCAGCGAGGGCATCGGGAGTTTTACAGAGGCAGCGAGTATCATGTGGATTTTTTACCGAAACTCAAACTTGAACTGGTGGTCGCTGACGACGAGGTGGAAAACGCGATTGAAGCTATCCTGGAAACCGCCAGTACAGGTGAAGTCGGCGATGGAAAAATTTTTGTGAGTACTGTTGAGCAAGCGATCCGCATTCGCACGCGGGAAACGGGAGAAGCGGCGTTGTGAAATTGAGGTTCATCATGGACATTTTTGATTTTGACACACCCGATGCAAAAGACGCGCTTGCACAGGCGGGATTTCGAGATGTTGAACGCGCGTTGCACAATCTCGAAGAATTGGCGGAGTTAGAGGCTGATGGTCAACTCTCCAATAATTTTTCTTCTGCGTTGATCGATGCGCCCGACCCCGATATGGCGCTGCGTAATTTTGTGCGCATCGTGCAGGCTGGTCGCGCGTCGTTTTTGCACACGCTCAATGAGTCTCCCGAGTTGTGGCGCATGTTGTTGTGCGTTTTGGGTGGTAGTCCTTTTATGGCTGATATGCTGGTGCGCGATCCCGATATTTTGGACTGGTTGATCGATGCCCCAGATCGCATTGCACAATCATGTGAGAAAGAACAATTGCTGGCGACTTTTGATCGGGCTGTCGAGGCTGTGGATACGCGCGAAGACAAACTCAATGCTGTTCGGCGAAGTGCGCGACGCGAATTGTTGCGTATTGGCGTGGGCGATCTGGCTGGTGGTCGCGCCATTCAGTATGTTGCGGCTGATTTGTCGATTTTGGCAGATGTGTGTTTGCAAAAGCTGATTGATATTTTGTTGCCCGACCTGCAAGCGCGTTATGGCATGCCGCGAAATGGCGATGGACAGTCCGTGGAATTTGCTATTTTTGGGTTGGGGAAGTTGGGCGGTATGGAGCTTAATTTTAGTTCGGATATCGATTTGATGTTTGTCTATAGCGCCGAGGGCAATACAAATGGTGAACGGTCTGTGACCAATCAGGAGTTTTTCACCCGATTGTGTGAGCAAATTGTGCGTGCGACAACAGAAGTGACGCCAGAGGGGTTTTTGTATCGCATGGATATGCGCCTTCGTCCCGATGGCGCAGCCGGTGCGCTCGTGATGCCTCTTGCCGGATATGAGGGCTACTATATGCGGCGGGGCGAATTGTGGGAGCGGCAGATGTTGATCAAGTCCCGTTGTTGTGCCGGGTCTGAACACCTGGGACAGCGTTTTTTGAAGATGGTAGAACCCTTTGTCTATCCGCGCTATTTTGATACCAGCCCGGCAATGGAGATCAACCGCATTAAGGCGCGCATTGAAGATCAGATTGGAAGCAAGGGGCAGCGCGAAACGCATCTGAAGTTGCGCTCGGGTGGCATCCGGGATATCGAATTTATTGTGCAGTGTTTGCAATTGCTGGTGGGGCGCATACACGAGAATGCGCGTTCGGACAATACGCTCGAGGCTATTCGGCAGTTGCAACGGGTATCTGCGCTGTCGGGTAAGGAAGCCGATCAGCTAAGAGATGCTTATGTATTTTTCAGGCGTTTGGAACACCGCTTGCAGATGATGCACAACCGCAGCGATTATTCGCTGCCCGAAGGGGAAGATGAACAGGGTGTATTGGCGCGCGCGATGAATATGGGATCTGCTGAGGCGTATCGCAAAATACTGGATGTCCATTTGAAGGCTGTGCAGGAGGTTTATGCCCTGGTCTTTACAGAGGCGCGAGAAAGCGAGGGCCGTTCTATAGGCGCGCTGGTAAATATGGAAATAGGCGATGCAGAGGCCAGCGGGTTGTTAGAAGAGATAGGGTTTGATCGACCGGGCGAGGCGCATCGCAATCTCATTTATCTGGCTTTTGGACATGTGCCGCGGATTCGAGGCACGCGGGCGCGTCAGAGCTTTACAGAATTGGCGCCAGCATTGATGCAAGCACTTCAGGAGTCAGCCGATCCCGATCAGGGGTTGAGCAATCTGGAGAGTCTGGTGTCTGCTTATGGGGCAGGCGATATGTTTTTCCGAATTTTGGCAACTCATGAAGGATTTCGAGGACTGATGTTGTCACTGTGTGTTGGTAGCCAATTTCTGGTGCAGGTGATGACGCGCAACCCCGGATTGCTCGATTGGCTGGTTCGCCCAGAGGTTTTGTATCTGGATCCAGAGGCAGACGTGTTGCATCTCAGCCCGGGTGTGGACGCTTTGCAAGAACAATTTCGAGCAGAGATTGAGCGGTATGGCGATACTCCCGAATTGGTGAGTGCGCTAAATAGGATAAAACATCGCGAGTTGCTGCGCTTTGGCACGCGCGATCTCGTGGGTTTGACCGATACGTTTGAAACATTTGAGGCGCTGACGATGTTGACCGATGTGGTTGTGCAGACGGTTTATGAGGTGGTTTATGCGCGATTGGTTGAAAAGCGCGGGGTACCGCGCAATCGCAGCGGTGAGGAGGTCGGGTTTGTGGTTCTGGGCCTGGGCAAGATGGGTGGGGGCGAGTTGAGTTTTGGTTCGGATCTGGATATCGTATTTGTATATGGGGAAGATGGCGAAACAGATGGTGCAAAGCTGCAGGGGAATTTGCAATTTTTTATCGATCTGGCACAGCAGATGATCGCGATGCTGGAGCAGAATACGGCACAGGGAAAGCTCTATCCAGTGGATCCGAGGTTGCGTCCCGAGGGGGCGAGCGGGCTTTTGGCACTGTCTTTGGAATCTTATAGTCGCTATTTGGATACGCGCGCGTCAACATGGGAGCGCATGGCATTGTCTCGCAGCCGGGTCGTCGCTGGCGATGCGGTTTTGGGAGAAAAGCTGTTGAATTTGTTTGAGCCTTTTGTCGTGGGCAGCGGGTTTTCAGATGAAGACGTTGCCACGATGCTGGATATTCGCAAGAAGATGGAGCGCAAAGATGGGCAAAGATCTCGTAAGGTGTTGAGTATTAAAACAGATGCGGGGGGGATTGTGGATATTGAGTTTATTGCACAAATTTTGCAGTTGAAGTTCGCCAAAGATCATCCGGAGTTGCGCAGTGCCAATACGCTTGAGGCACTGAGAAGGTTGGTAGAAGGCGGGTTTTTGGGGGCAGAAGATGCACAACGGCTTCAGCAAGCGTATGTGTTTTTGCGTACTGTTGAAAAAGTGATCAGGCGTCAGGACGAGCAGGCACGCACCCATTTGCCCACTGAAGACCGCGCGTTGACAGCAGTGGCCCGGGCGATGGGGTTTGATACGGCTGAGGTGTTTGAAGATGTTTTGAAGAAAGATATGGCGCAGACGCGAGCGATTTTTGAGCGGGTGGTAAATATCGCGTAGATGCAGGGTATGTTGTATCGGATAGGAAAGGCGGTCCAGGAAACGGGATCGCCTTTATTTTTTAAAATACGCGCGGAATTTGTTTGTCAAGGGGTGGTCGGAGAGGGGCTGAGATATATGGTTTTTATGTTGTGTCAGGCGGGTTTTGGTATTTTGCCAGTGTGGCGTTGTCAGGCATATATGGGCTGCGGATATGTGATAAATGAGGTGATGTGCATCGAGGCGGAAGAGGATGGTTTCGGTCGGGGTCGAGTACAATTTTGATGCAAAGTGTGCGTAGTGTTGGGCAAGTGCTGGTGTGAGCAGGCCAATGATGCGACCGCGGGGATTGTGCGCACCGAGCGATGTCGTGTATTGTATCAGGCGACGTTCGGGCCAGTCATAGCCAATTTTGGCGAGTTCGAGAACGGTTGCTGTTTCTGGATTTGGACACGCGATGTTGCGGGCGTTGTAGTCGGTGGGGCCGAGTGCTGGCGATGCTTGGATAAGTTCGTTTACAAGGGTTTCCCAGGTGGATAGCAGATCTGGGGCATTGGGCGCGCGCGTTACGAGATGGGGAAGCGTTTCTGTGAGTGATTGGGTGGTGTTGTACCACTGTTCGCGCAAGTCATCTGCGATGCATCCGGGCGCGATGTGTGGGATGAATTTGGCGCTGTGTTTGTAAAACGCTTTTTCGAGGGTGCAAAGGGTGTTGATGACGCTTTGTGCGAATGGTCTGGGATCAGCCGTCTGGCAGATGTCGTCGAGGGTGTGATCTCCGCACCATTCGTAGATGACCATGTCGTGGTCGGTTGCGATGATGCGAGGAACCGATACGCCATTGGCGAGCAGAAGATCTGTAACCTTTTGTTCAACGGCGAGCAAGTGGTATGGTTTGTCGCGTGTGAGCGGCGCAAAGATGTGGTGTTTTACCGCAAATACCGAGCGGTCAGTCGTGACTTTCCAGACTGCGTGCGCCCGGATTTCGGAGAGTGTTTCGATTTTTGCTATGGCCTGTTTGGGCAGTTTGTCGCGGAATAAGCGGTTAATGTTTTCGGTCATGGGCGTGCAGGGTGTTTTCTCTTTTGCGGGACTGGATGAACTCGGGGGCTTCGACAATACAATCGCGCAAGATGCCGAGCGAATCCCGTAAGGCTTGCAGGTTTGTTTTTTGTAGTTTGACAGAGGTGTCGCCCACATCGGGGAAGCCCTGCGCGTTGGGGCTGAGGTGTTCCCAGTTGCGGAAGAGGCGGCCCCAGTCGCTATTTAGCACATCTTGCATTTTGTTTTTGGCATGGAAAGGATACCAGAAACTGTCGTGGTAGAGTACCGAAGCCATATAAGCCCAGGGCGCAAGAATGGTTTTGAGCGACCATTCAATGGGTTTTTTGAGGCCTCCCCAGTAGATCTTGTGCTGCATTTTAGAGGCAAAGGTCATTTTTTTGTACGGGCCGACAAAGTCCCAGTTTTCTTCTGCGGCGTCTAAATCACCCACAATTTCGATTTGGGAGGGATCCCCGCATCCCAGACCCAGGTCATGTGCCATGCGGATGTATTTGATTGAGAGTGGATCAAAGCCCATCATTTTGGCGGCGACTGCGTCAATGGCGACCTGGTCGGCACTGGCGAGGATGACGTTTTTGGTGTGGGGGATCATACAGCGCGGGCCGGGACCATCGCCTGCAAAGGTGCCGTCCATAACTGCGAAGACACCCCGGTGGATTTTCTTTTGTATCATGAGCAGATCGACGAGGGTTTCGTGAATGACCGGGTGGGTCCAGTGACGGCGCTCGTTGAGCAGGCCGCCAAAGGCATTTTTCATGGCGCCTGTGGTGGTGGTAAAGACGTGGGTTTTGACGGTGGGAAAATGGATGATGTTTTCACCGATAAAGCGTTTGGGAATGTGAAATCCTTTGGGATAGACTACGTTCAGGCAGAAAAATTTTTCGGTGAGGTCTCCGACGGCATCGCGTATGTTGATCCATTCTTCGCCTTCGTAGAGATGTATATTTCTCAAGCCGTGCGCTTCGATGACGGGGAGGTGTTTGTTTTCTTTTTCGCCCAAATGCGCGTCAATGACCACGGTTCGATTGTGGCAGCCGTGAATGAGACCGGGATCGTAGCCATCGCGTTTCATGGCGCGGATAACGCCGTCGAGTTGCCATGGTGTTGTGGAACATCCGGGGAAGAAAAAGTGCCATGAAATGTTGATCTTGAGTGCGGTTTCCACTTCTCTAGCAATTACAGTCTGGTAATCCGCCAGATTGAGCAGGCGGTGGTAGTCTTCAAAAACTGTACGCGGCGACGTGCGGAGGACAGCGACTTTGCTTTGCATGGGGTCTCTCGAGTCATCAAAGGTGTTTTTCAAATAATTGATACGCCTGTTCGCGCATGGCGTTGGGAAAATCGTGTTCGCAATCGGGGTGTTCAGCAATCAGATTTTCGGTGGCACTGTAAAGTTTATATACACGCGAGGCTGCGTTGACAACAGCATCTACACTTTGCCATTTGAAATTGCTATCGCGCAGTGGCGCGGCAATAAAACAGGGTCGGGGTGCCAGAGCCGCGATTAAGTCGTGAAAATCAAAGGGTATATCCCACAGCCGATGGACGTAATTTTTCAATTTGGGCATATACCGATCCTGCGTCCATCCAGCGAGATTTCCGTCTTTGTAGTCTATATAAGAATCCAATCCACAACTCGATACCACAACGCCGATGCGCGGTTCAAAAACAGCGGTATAAACCGAATTGTGCCCGCCCAGTGAGTGCCCGATTGCCCCGACGGGTCCCCGCTTTACATACGGCAGTGTTTCCAGCAAATCAATTGCCCGGATATTGTCCCAGATCGCCTTCATGGTTCCGCTTTCATAGCCCAGACCAAATATATCGGGCCAATATTCCGCCAGCATGGGATAGGACGGCGCTATGGTGACAAAGCCGCGCTCGGCCAATTCGCTGGCATAAGCCCGATTGGGGCGGTCGCCCAATCCCACGACGGTTTTGTATCCCAATGTCGCATGCGTTGGGTGCGGACACAAGACGGCTGGACACGCTCGTCCGTCTAACGCCTGTTTTGGGATGAGCAAATACGCCTGTGCGCTGTCGCCGGGTTCTGCGGCGTAGGTGATCATCCGCCTTATATAAGTGCCGCAATCCACTTCTTCTACCAGGTCCATATCGAGCGGACATCGCTTTTCGTCTCCTGGCAAGAGACCCATGATTTCCTGCGCTGCCTTGAGAATTTTCGCGCGTTTATCTTCCCACTCGGTTAGTGAAGTGAGCGGAATAATTTGACCGTTTTGATTGACGAGTTGATTCATTTGTCTTCCCATTTAGAAATTATAAAAAAAAACAAAACTTCGAAAAAAATATAAAATATCAGACATAAACAGGTCAGATAAGACATAAGTGGAATCTTTTCTTGTTGCAGAGGCAAAAGGATTGATATTATCATTATTGTTGTATGAAAAAGCCGCCGACAAGACCGGGCAAGTCAACTGTCAGCGGCAGGTAAATATCTCAAGCTGAAAACTTGAGAAGGATAGAAAAAAATAACAATCCGGAACGCGATTGTCAATGTGAATTAAAGTGGAAATAATGTTCAATCAAAAAGAGACAAAGTGAACGATATTTTCACCTTTTAATTCAGCATTCAGCCTGTATTTTACTCGGTAATAATTTTTATACGCAATAATAATAATAGTTTACAAGCATTATTATTTTAAAGATTCACATTGGCACACATGTTGCATATATCTGTTTAAGCAGTGAACAATCTGGTAGAGAACTGCACTTATTTATACACACGTTTGTGTTTGGTACAAAAACTATGTTACGATTTTTTCCAGGTCAAACACCTTGCCGATTATTCGCGTCCTGATATGGAGAAACAGAAAATTCTGATTATAGATCACGACCCCCGCGTTCTATTGATACTTGCAGGATTTCTGAGCGATGAACCTTATGACGTATTCACGGCGAGAAAAGGAATAGAAGGTCTTGAAATTTTGAGACGAGAGCGTATCCATCTCGTTGTTGCTGATAGAGGATCAGAGGGGCAAGATGGGATAACTCTTTTGAAGGGAATGAAGGCAGAGAATATTCAGACGCCTGTCCTGGTCATGGGAGAAGTTGCACCGATGGAATTAACCGAAGAAATAATCCGAGCAGGGGCGGTCAGCGTAGTCAATAAGCCCGTAGAAAAGAACAGGTTTTTGGCAAAGGTCGAAACCCAGGTCCCGTCAGGCAAAGGTTGGAAAATCGCGTTTGAAGCCTTTTTGGAGCGGCATTACAGCAACCCTGACCTCAAATTTAGTGATCTTATGGACCATTTCCAACTTTCCAGAACGCACTTGAGTGCCTTGTTCAAAAAGCATTGTGGTATGCCTTTCCGAAAAAAATTGAGAGAGATCAGAATTGCCCATGCACAGCACTTGATTGGCGAAAAATCCATGTTGACCTATGAAGTTGCAAGCGCGTGTGGGTATCGGTCCTCAAAGTATTTTTGTGAGGTGTTTATGAAGGCAAATGAGATGTCTCTTACCGATTACCGCGAAAAAGTGAGATGCGAAAGCCTTCTTCAAAAAAATCATCGCGCGTAGATTTAGAGACTGAACGAAGCTCTTAGATCAAAATTATAGGTCTTAGAGGTATTGGAAAGACAGGAGATAATTTGAAACCCTATGCCGATGAAGATTTTACATATTCTGGATATTTCGCTGCCACACCGACAAAGCGGCTACACTTTGCGAAGCCAATATATCATCAATACGCAGAAAGCTCTTGGCTTTGATCCCGTGGTACTCACGAGGTGGGGGGAAAGTGAACAACTTACCGAAGGTGTAGAATATATCGATGACGTGCTTTATTTGAGAAATACTTCTGAAGCATACACGATACGTATGGGTGAACGCTTGGGCAAAACAGATACCCCAAAAATTTATCACGCAGGGCAAGAGCACCATTTTCGCAAGCGCGTTGCGCGGGCGATTGAGACGGAAAAACCCGATGTGTTGCACGCGTCGTCGCCGGGTAGAAATGCACAGGTTGCGATTGATATAGGACATCACTATGGTCTGTCTGTGGTGTACGAGGTGCGGGGTTTGTGGCACGATAGCGGTGTGGCGCAGGGCATGCTGGTTCCCGATTCAGAGGCTTATCGCCAACAGCACACCGAACATGTCAATGCAATGCGACAAGCCGATGCAGTGGTGACGTTGTCCGAGGTGTTGAAAGCCGAGTGCATACGTGAGGGTATTGACGAAGACAAAATAGGCGTGGTACCCAATGGCGTGGCGGTTGAGCAATATGCACCTAAAAATAGGTCAAGCGAACTTGCCAATCGCATAGGTATTGAATCGGGAGATGTGGTGTTGGGCTATATCGGTCTGGTGCGGTCGCTGGAAGGGTTGCGGTTGTTGTTGCAGGCGTGTGAGGTTCTTCGCGAACGGTATGCCAATCTGAAAGTGTTGATTGTGGGCGGTGGACGAGACTTGCCGGCGTTGCAGCGGGAAGCGCATGAAGGCGGTCTGGCTGATGTGGTGATTTTTACGGGTGAAATACCGCACGACCAGATTGCTGCCTATTATGCGATGTTAGATGTTTTTGTGATTCCGCGCACACGCAGCCGCGTTACCGAACTGGTCACGCCGATGAAGCCTTATGAGGCCATGGCGATGGAAAAAGCCGTTGTTGTTAGCGATGTAGCCGCACTGACAGAGGTGGTGACAGATGGCGAAACCGGGCGTGTTTTTGTGGCAGATGATGTCAAGAGTCTCACCCAAACGTGTGCCGAACTCATTGAGAATCCCGAACTGCGGATGCAACTGGGACAAAAGGGAAGTGAATGGGTGCGATCAGAGCGCGTTTGGACGCGGGTTGTGGAAGGCTATCGCGGGATCTATGAGTCCGCGATAGCCGTTTGTCCTACCCGTATGGAATGTATTAATCAACAAGCAAAAACCCGCACACGCGTTGCGTTTTACAGCCAGCATCTGATTGGCGTTGGGCATCATTTTCGCAATAGACAGATTGTCAATGCGCTGGTGAAGACATGCGATGTGTTTTTCATAGATGGCGGGCGACCGATCCCCGAAGCCGATCTCGATGAACGGGTGGTGCGTATCCCTTTACCACCCCTTCGCACGGGCGTACAGGGTATTGAGCCTGTTGATACGGAGAGTGATTTGCAGACTGTGATGCACGAGCGTCAGGTCAGGCTTGCCGAATCGATGGAACAGATTTGTCCGGATGTGTTTTGTGTCGAGTTCTTCCCCTTTTCCAGATGGTCGCTCAAGGGCGAGATCCTCAATACGATTGTCAGGCTCAATGAGGTCAATCCCGACGCGAAGGTGCTGTGTTCGCTGCGCGATGTTCCCACGCGGGCAAAGAGCAATGTGTTGCTACCAACTGTCACACCTGTCCAGAGGCGGGATGGAGACGCGATGCGGTTTTATTCGGTGCCTTTTGGTGGGATACATCACGAGTATTTGGCTTTTAATCGGCGGTATTACGAGGAGGTCGTGCCCGTGTTGAATCAGTATTTCGATGCGGTATTGGTGCATGGCGATTCCCAACTATCGCGGTTGGAAGATCATTTTCCCTGGGTAGATGATATCGGTATTCCCGTGGTTTATACGGGGTTTGTTTCTGAGAAACTCGAGGACGCATCTCGGCCTGATGGTGCGCCGAATCGGTATGTGCTGGTCAGTGCTGGCGGTGGGGCTGAGGGGCTTGCGCTTGTCGCGCCTTGTATTGAAGCGTGGAAACAATTGGCACAGGAGGATGCACACGATGGGCGCGAGATGGTGATCTTTGCCGGTGCGTTTATCGATGAAGGGCATTTTGAGGCTTTGCGCGAGTTGTGCGATGATGGTCCGTTTCGCCTTGAACGCTTTTCGTCCAATTTTTTGGCGTGGATGAAACACGCGGATTTGTCGATTAGCCGGGCGGGCTACAATACGTGTATGAATGTGCTTGAGACCCGAGTTCCATCGATTCTGGTGCCGAGTATTGCGATGGATGATCAGGAGTTTCGCGCGCAGGAGTTGATGGGGTTGGGGATTGTACAGGTGATACATCCCGACCAACTCGGTGTGAAAAAGATGGCAAAAGCGATTGCCGAAATGCTCGAAAGTGCTGTGCCTGAATACCATCTATCCCTGGACGGTGCTGAGCAAACGCGAAAGTTCATAGAGCAGCAGTTAGCGAAATAGGACAAAAATCGAGGCAAAAAATGAAACTCTACGTACCACACCCGTATCGCGACCACGAGAAAGTAATCCAATCCAGCAGCGGAGCATCCCTTTCGGGTTTTAACCATGTGCAGGCGTTATCAAAGTATTGCGATGTGTATATGCCAGCGTCTGAAGCTGTGGATTATAGCCCGAATTTGCACGGTATTCGACCCGCATTCGAGACGATTGATTCGTCTCGCCAGTGGTTTGTGCGGCAGGATTTTGATGGTGTGTTGATGTTTGAACCCAAGACAGATGACCTGGCATTTTTTCGTCATGTGTGTTCCGCACCCATTGTGATTCGGCTGTCGTGCTCTTTTGGCCGCAACCGCGATTTTATGGACAAGGTGCTTCAATGTTATTCGCTGTTGCGGCCTTATGATGCCCTGTCGCCCAAGTCGGCGTATGTCGCTGACGAAATCGGCAAGATGGTGTTTGACCAATCGTATTTGCACGCGATTACCAATGGGGTAGATGCCGAGGTGTTTGTGCCGATGGATAAGTTGCAGGCGCGACAAGAGATTGCAGATAAGACGGGTGATCAACGTTTTTTGGAGATGCCAGTGGTGGGTTTTTGCGGGCGGTTTGAGCCGGGCAAGGGCGCGTATCCGTTTTTACGAATGGCCGATATGAATCCCAATGTGTTATTTGCGGTGATTGGCAAGCAGTTTGCGCCCGTGACGCATCCGCCCAATGTGATCTTTTTGGGCGCGCAACCCTATACGGATATGTCGCTGTATTACAATGTGCTGGATGTGTTGTGTGCTCTGTCGGTGTATTCGTATGAGTCGTGTCCCTCAACGGTGATAGAGGGCATGGCATGTGGCCTTCCGGTTGTTGCGACAAATTTTGCGGGTGCACCAGAGTTGTTGGGTGCTTGTGGGCGGTTGATTGAGATTGAGCGATTTGAAGACGAGCCATTGAATGTGACGGGTTATATCGCCCCAGAGGTGATTTCAGATGCTGTGCGCGATTTGTTGAATAGCAAAACGGAGCGGGAGAAATTGGGAGAACGTGCTCGCAAACGCGCGCTCGAATTTTCCTGGGATTATACGGCGCAGCAGCATATGACACTATTTGAAAATTTGCGGACCAAACGCGATGCACCTGTGTGTCCGATACCAATAACCGTGAGTTTTACACAGGGTTGTGATGTGTCCGGTGGGCCGAAAAGTATGTCTAAGGGGTTTAACTATTTGGGCAGTGTGCAAGGTCCGTTGCCGCGCATTTCGTTTTTTGGGCAAGATATGTCCCTTATTGAAGGCCTGGGCCTTCACTTGATGCAACATTTACACCCTAATGAAGTCGAGGCCGCTCTGCTGGGCTTATGCGAGACGCGCGCTACAGCCCACAAAACGCTTCGCAAAATCCGACGCTTCAGCGATATGCTCACGGCTCCCTGATAGGCGCCACAGGGATGCAGCTTACGCTGAGGCGGTGAGGAAAGGAGGCGAGAGGAATGACGAGACGAATTGTATCAAATCCTATGCAATCGATTTGATACAACGTGGAAAGGCAAAAAAGAAGTTGATGAACGTTACAAATCACTTATTTTTTGGAGGATATCATGTCTCAAACATTGTCAAACCGCATGACAACTGTCCCGCAACAATCGTTTTTGAATTGTGTATCTTTATCCATACGGGAGGAAGATTTAAACACGAGTGAGTTAGATGGGCTTCACGGTGGTAATCCGATTGGCCGCCTTTTACAAGAACTCCCAAAAGTCTATCGAGCAGCTCAACAAGCTATCAATAGAGGAATGCCTCCCGTTGTATATGCTGCTCTGGAAGAAGCTGAGCAAATTGTTGATGCGGCAATTGATACTTGTGATAGTATTATAGATGAAGTATCAGATGCCATTGTAGATGGAATTGCAGATTTTGAGAATGGCGTAAAAAATGGATGGGTGCCCGGTTCAGGGTATGGTGGATAACACCCTAAGCTTTATAACTGATGTTACGCAGTATTAAGAAGCTGGTAATTAGCAAGAGCCTAGGAATGGAAGACTCTTTATTTTTACGACATAGCGGCTTAGAATAATGGGTCGCAGGCTAATTGCGTAACATCAGTTTATGAGATCAACCAAGGCGAGTGCTTTGTCGTACAATATCAAGAAAAATCCCAATCTGGTGTCTTTGTTCGATTGTCTGTCAACTAAGGGCCTATCAAACACGAGGCGAGGCCTGATCTAATTCTACCTAATCGTCAGTGATGCGCTTAGACCTATAACATTTGACAATATCTCAAGTGTCCGAACCATTGGGAAAATTAAAAAATGAAAAAACCCCATTCTTTTAGTTACTGGCAATTGGTGCTTAATTTCATAACAGGAGGTTTTTTTGGCCCAATTTCCCTCACTGTATTATTTATGCCGATGCACCTTGAAGATCTCATTTTGATATTGAGTAGCATTGTAGGTGCTTTTGCATTTAGTGGATTCTATTGGATGATTTATAAGCCAAGGAAATGCGATAATCACCCTCCTCTAAAAAATAAATACCAGCGTCAGACAGAGTAGTGGATATTTACCAGATCTTTGTCCTTTTCCTTTCATTGCCACCACACCCATTGCTGGTCTCATTTTGTGATTAGGGTCCATCCATCTGATCGCTATTGATCTTCAGCCTAACAATCGGTTTTTGTGCTGGTGATGTCTTGATATTTTTAAATGTCGGGCAAATGGAAAATGACCAATGGGTTCACGATTATCCGGCGGAAATTGCTGCGACGTATTAGCAGAATCTATCGTTGTGTCCTCTGAAGAATACCGCAGATAGATCAAATCCAACTAAAACTCACACTAAGGGATTGGGATGACGTACCCGAACTTGAAGCAGTCTGTTTGGCTGCTGATATTATTGATCCTCATTGTAGTTGGTTTAGCCATATTGGTTAGTATTATAGGTGCCATTATTGACGAGCCTCTGTATGAGAATACTTACCTGATGAACCTTGTGTCATTGGTAAGTTTTATTCTGATTTTGTACTATGTTTCGCATCGGACAGGTCGAACATGGACAGATATGTTGCCTCTTGCGATTAGAAATATAGACTATGATTGGCGCATGTGGCTTTCCGTTGGGTTATCTATCTTTGGACTGGGGATTGTTCTTTCTGAATTGGACAATGCGGTGACAACTTTGCTGCCAATGCCCGAAATGTTTCAGGACATCTTTCAGATAATGGTCGAAACATCTTATCTATCAGCTTTATTTGGCGCAGTCGTGATAGCACCTCTTGGTGAAGAGATCGTTCATAGAGGCATTATTTTAAAAGGTTTATTGGCACATTATACTCAAAATAGGGCGATTGTCTGGTCGGCTATTCTATTTGGTCTAATACATCTGAATCCGTGGCAATTTCCAGTGATTTTTATATTAGGACTTGTGTTTGCCTATTGGGTTGTCCAAACGGGATCTTTGTGGCCTGCAATTTTGGGACACGCACTGCACAATTTAATAACTGTGACATTTTGGCATTTCGATATACCGGGTTTTCCAATTTCAAAAGATTTTAATGTTGTAATTCACAATCCATGGTGGTTGAATGTGTGCGGACCAATATTAGCTGTTCTTGGGTTGTGGTGGTTTTATCAGGTGGCGAAGCGTGAAGAAGCAGATCATTTTGAGGGGGGCGTTGAACTTGAAGAAACTTCGGGATACGATAATTGAGGCGGATATGTGCCTCCAGTTCCTAGTAACCTTTGGTGCTAGTAACCAAAGGTGGTAGTGTTAAATTCTGAAGTGAGCGATGGCAAGGTTAATAAAACCATCTTTATCAGGTTTAAATCCGTGCCATTGCACAAGGATATTGAAGGCAGCCATGGTAAAAGCCAATCGCATCGCAAAATAGTTCCAGACCCGATGCATGACTTTCTTAAAATGCCACACGAGGGTCATCATAGATAAGATGGTTTCAACCACCATGCGCTCGTTCCAAGTGCCACGCGGGCAGATTTTTAAGTTTTCTGGGTTGTCTCGCACTTTTTGAAAGCCGACATCGGCAAAGACGACCATGTCTGATTGCACCTGCTTGATGAGATGGTGGAAGGTGGTATCGTGAACATTAGCTGTATCACAGTCCCAATCCACGATGAGCCCCCATTGATTGATCAACAGACAGAGCTTGCCACCGACAATCCAGCGATAATTCGATTTGCCTTTCTTCCCGATCTGAGCAGGACTTCTGCCTTCTCGGATCGGATGAATCAACTCAATGCCATAGCTATCAATGATGCCCAACACACTCTTTTCAGCTAAAAATCGGCTTGTGGCGTGTTGATGAGATAAAAAGAGGCGAAACAAGCGCGTGCGATGCGGTAAGTTGGGAAACAGATGTTGCCAATCGTTTATCAGCCAGTCATAATAGGCGCGATTGCCCACCCCTTTAATCGCAAAAAGCAAGGCCAACGTGATGACTTCGCTGGGATAGAGCTTGGCTTGAGGATGTTTCGCAAGGTCTTGCGTTTGATCATCTACCCGACAGAACAGGTCTATGATCAGAATTTCAGTCGTCATGGAGTTTACCTTTCTGCTGTGAATGAATGAGTCGCTAACTCATACAGCATAGGTAAACTTCTGGCGACTTACAACCTTGCAGCTACTAGCACCAAAGGTTAGTAGAGTGAGGTAAAGAATGAATCTGTCGACCTTTTTCGCCAAAAACTCAGTTCAGTCGCAATCTGTTCGTTTTCCCTTTGGGAGTGTTGTTTTTCAACAAGGGCAAACGGCTGAGGCGTTTTACATTGTACAGTCTGGACGGTTGCGGGTGATCAAACAGGATGCGAATGGCACTTCGGCAACCGTGGGCTATTTGTATGCGGGCGATCACTTTGGCGAAGGCGCGTTATTGACGGGACAGGGGCATCGAGCGACAGTGCGGGCGGTTGAGGATTCGGATGTGTTACAGGTGCCGAAGGATGAATTTTTTAAGGCTGTGAGAAAAAATCCCGACTTGAAAACCTATCTCGAAGAGCAGGTTGCCTGTATTGCGTATCGGGATTTTACGCGATTTTTGAAAGGGGATGTTCCGGGCGAAGCGATGCGGGTGTTGTTGGCGCGGTTGAAGCGCGAGGCGGTTGAGGAAGGTGTGACGGTTGTTGATCGGGGGCAATTCGGACAGCGATTTTATTTGATTGGCAGCGGTCAGTTGGAGGCTGTGTTAGAAAATGGGGATACGGTGATTTTGCGCGTGGGTGATTATTTTGGCGATGGGCTGGATGATAAAATACAAGTGATTCGTAGCAAGCACAAGAGTGTGCTCTATTATATAGATAAAAGCGATTTTAATAAGTTAAAAGCTATGATGCCGAGATTTGAAGAAGCACTGGAGAGAGGGCGTATATCGCGTGGAAACCAGGGATCGAATGGGTCATTGTTCCTACAAGCGGGAGATGGTCGGCAAGCTCTGCACCCGTCGGGAGATCGAGATGCCACACCCGTTGAGCGGTCAGTTACAAACAGAGATGCGGAAGCCAATGTGGTCAACATCAGGATAGACGGTGAAAAATCGCATATCTCCACATCATTTCGCTTTCCATTTTTGAAACAACACGATCAATCGGATTGTGGTGCAGCGTGTTTGGGCATGATTTGTAAGTATTACAAGATGCCTATTGGGTTGAACAGGCTGCGCGATATGTCCAATGTGTCGCGATATGGCACGTCGATGGCGGCATTGGCCGAGGCAGCGGAAACCATAGGTTTTGTCACGCGCGGCGTGCGTACGGGGTATGAAGCTCTGATGCGAACAGAATTGCCGGCCATTCTCCACTGGGAAGGCAATCACTTTGTGGTCTTGTATCAGATCACCAAAAAGGAGGTGAAGATAGCAGACCCCGGCGTGGGCATTCGCAAGTTGTCGCGGGCAGAGTTTGAGAAGGGCTGGACAAACATGGCGCTCTTGCTGGAATACACGGATCGAGTGGCAGAGAACGAACCGTCTCGGTCTTCTTTTAAGCGGTTTTTTCCATTGATCAGGCCCTATACAGGTATTTTGATTGAGGTATTGCTGGCGTCTTTGGTGCTCAGTTTGTTCGGTCTGGCGTCGCCGATTTTTATGCAGACGATTGTCGATCAGGTCTTAGTGCATCACGACGAGGACTTGTTGAACTTGATGCTGGTGGGTATGGTCGTGGTCGCGTTGTTTCAGATGGGTACATCGACGTTGCGCGTCTATTTAATCGGGTATGTGAGTGCGCGGTTGAGCATTGCGATGTTGTCGCGTTTTTATCGGCATTTATTGGCGCTGTCCATGCGGTTTTTTGCGCTTAGACGCACAGGGGATTTGACCACGCGGTTTCGGGAGAATGCGACGATTCAGCGATTGTTGACAGGTACGACAGTTTCTGCAGTCTTAGATTTTATCATGCTCTTTGTCTATCTGGCTCTGATGTTTTACTACAATGCGGAACTGACGCTGGTCATGCTGATTTTTGTACCGCTGTCTGTGGGACTCACGCTGATTTACACGCCGGTTTTGAAGTCCTTCAGCCAGCGTGCTTTTTTGGCGCGTGCCGAACAATCCTCGGTTTTAATCGATTCGCTGCACGGCATTGATGTGGTCAAAGCCGCGGCGGTTGAGCGCACGACGCGGTGGCATTGGGAAGGTAAGTTCACAAAGGAAATTGAAATTGGCTTTCAACGGCTAAAAATGCAGATGTTGTTCGGGGGGATCGGAAGGGTGATCAATTTGCTGAGCAGTACGGTGATTTTGTGGTATGGTGCCTCATTGGTGATTGGAGGGAACCTGTCGGTGGGGCAGTTGATGGCGTTTAATGCGCTGATTGGCAATGTGATGGGTCCCATTATGGGGTTGATTGGGATATGGCCGCAGGTGCAAGAAGCACGTATTGCTCTGGATCGGTTAAATGATGTGTATGACACGCAGATGGAGGATGCGCGGCAACAAGGGCAGGGTTTGATCTTAAAGCATTTGGAAGGGCGCGTGGTTTTTGAGGGGGTGTTTTTCAGATACGGTATTGGTTCTGATGAACCTTATGTGTTGAATAATATAGATCTGATTCTTGAGCCGGGTCAAAAAGTTGCAGTTGTGGGACGCAGCGGCGCGGGTAAGACGACGTTGGTAAAGTTAGTGCCCCGTTTGTTTGATCCGTCAGAAGGGCGCGTGACCTTAGATGGGATGGATGTGCGAGACTTAGATCCCCATTGGTTGCGTCGGCAGGTGGGTATGGTGATGCAGGAGCCGTTTTTGTTTTCTGGGACGATTGCAGAGAATATCGCTATTGGTCAGTCAGATGCGGATATGGATCGCATTTTGGAAGTTGCGAAGCTATCGTGTGTACACGATTTCGTGAGCGATATGCCTTTGGGGTATGAGACAAAGGTGGGTGAGCAGGGTGTGGGGCTGTCAGGTGGACAACGGCAGCGGATTGCCATTGCACGGGCACTGTATTGCGATCCCAAGATATTGATTTTTGATGAGGCGACCAATGCCTTAGATACGGATTCAGAACAGGCGATTCAGGCGAATTTAGACATGTTTTTGGATGATCGCACGGCGTTGATTATCGCGCATCGGTTGAGTACAGTGCGCGATGCGGATGCGATAGTGGTGTTGGATAAGGGACATATTGTGGAGATGGGGACACACGATGAGTTGATGGTGCAAGAGGGTTTGTATTATCACATGTGTAGTCAACAGTTGCAGGTGGTGTGAATGGCAGAATCGCTTTTGGAGACATCGCCCGAGACACTGTTTCCCGGTGTCATTCAGGGACAAGATGACGCGGCAGAAGAGGTGCATGCGTTTATGGGGTCTTTGCGGCCCTTTTGGGGACGTGCATTGCTCTATATTGTGCTGTTGTTTGTGATTGTTGCTATTACCTGGGCGTGGTGGAGTAAGGTGGATGTGGTGGCATCGGGACCTTTTCGACTAATGCCTCTCGGACAGGTGAAGACGATGCAGGCGCAGCGAGGTGGTGAGATTGAGTTGATTGGTGTGAAAGAGGGGGATCACATCGAGAAGGGGCAGGTGTTGTTCAAGCTGAAATCCTGGGAGACCTGGGGAGACTTGCGAGAATGGGAACAGGCAAAGATGGCTTTTCAAAAGGCAGAGTACGATTTCAAGACGGTGTTGCCACAAAGGGCAAGGTTAAATCGAGAGACGATAGGCGCGCTGGAGCAACGTCTGTCTGTTTTGCAGCAGTTTATGGTGGCACACCAGGATGCGTTGGAAGATTATCAAAGCGATGTGGGTGATGTTGAGGGATCGAAGAACAAAACATCTGACGCGGGGTTGCAAGCGCAGATTGGGTTTCGTCAGGCTGAGATTGATCACTTAAAACAGGCGTTTTTGCAGCAAAAGACGCTTTTTGAGCGCGAGTTGATCAGTCGGGCAGATATGAATCGCGCGCGTGTGCAGTATTTGAGTGCTCTATCCGCGCTGCCGTCGCGTATGTCGGAGATATACAAGAATGAAATGGCTGTGCAGGATCTCAAGCGGCAAATCACAGAATCGCGTATTGCACACGAGCGCGAGGCTTCGCAGATACAACACGCTTATGAAACGGCACACTTGCGATTGGAGCAGGCGCGCAAACGCATTGATCGTACCCTGGAAGCCGAGTCAGATCTGATTCTGGCGCCTGAGTCGGGCATTGTCACACAGGTGATGGTGAATGCAATTGGACAGGTAATCAACAAGGGGCAGGCTCTCATTGCGCTGGCACCGGCTTCGGCACCGATGGTTGCAGAAGTGATGGTGTTGAATAAAGATGTGGGCTTGCTCAAACCCGGGCAGTTGGTCAAACTGAAATACGATGCGTATGCATTTCAGGATTTTGGTATCAAACGCGGGTGGCTTACATCCATTTCGCCCGATGCGGTGATTGATGAACGTATTGGTCCGATATTTAAGTGCGTTGTTGAATTAGAAGAAAATACGATGCGTGTGAAGGGATATGACAAACCTCTGATGTTTGGTATGAAGGGTACGGCAGAGATGATGACAGATCGCCAATCGGTCTTGCTGATGTTGCTGAGTCCCTTGCGACAGCTTTACGAGTCGGCAAGGTACGATGTTCAGGAGGGTGCGTTGTGATGGTAGAGGTCGTGTGTGAGGATGCTATACTGATTCAGGTTAATGGTATCGCAGTGTCATTGCGCCATGTCGTGCGGCAGATGGGTGTTGCTGATAATCTGCGTTTTTTTGATGAATTTGCGCGTAGAGAATTGATCCGGCAACTCGCTCGGCGCGAGGGTGTTTGTGCAGCGCCTGAGGATATTCAGCGCAGGGTAGATGACTGGCGGTATCAACATCGTTTGGAGCAAGTGGAAGATACAGAAGCTTTTCTTGCAAAGCGGGGTATTGCGCTTCAGGATGTGGCAGAAGATGCCGAGGTGAGGCGGCTGGAGTATTTGCTGTCTGAGAAGATTGCCGGGGGACAGGTCGAATCCTATTTCGCTCAACACACACTGGCGTTTGATGAGGCGGAGATTTGCTGGATTTTTCACACGGATAAGGGTGTGATCGACGAGATTGCTTTGCAGATCAGGGAAGATAGTGCAGATTTTTACGCGATGGCGCGTCGGTTTTCTCAAGATGCACGCACGCGATCAGGGAGTGGCTTTTGGGGTCGTGTTCGGCGCAAGCAGTTGCCAAAGGGGATTGCTGCGCGCGTGTTTGCCGCTTCACCGGGCGAACTCTTTGGGCCGGAGCAAGTATCGGGTGGATTTGCACTGTATTTATTGCAGGAACTCTATCCAGCAACGCTGGACGAGCGGATTGCAAAGGAGATCCGAAAGTATTTGTTTAATCAGTGGTTGCAACGAGAGATGCAACGAGCTGATATACGGTATCCGATTTGGCAGGCGGAAAAGCAGATAGAAAAATAAAAGCTAAAGTAGAGATATTTCGTGATTCAGGGGCCATATGAGGAGAATACAGGTGAAAATTATCCTTGTTACAGGTGCGCGGCCCAATTTTATGAAAGTTGCACCGCTGTGGAAACGATTGGTTGAGATGCCCGATTTATTTGAGCCGTTTTTGGTGCATACGGGACAACACTATGACGATTTTATGTCTGAGATTTTCTTTCGAGACTTAAATCTTCCCAGACCTCATTATGAATTGAATGTGGGGTCGGGCAGTCACGCGTACCAGACGGCGCAGATCATGACGGGTTTTGAGAAGGTTTTATCGTTGGAAAGACCGGATTGGGTGCTCGTCGTTGGGGACGTAAATTCCACTTTGGCATGTGCGATGGATGCAGCAAAATTGCAGATTCCCATTGGACACATAGAGGCAGGGTTGCGAAGTTGGGATCGGTCGATGCCCGAAGAGATCAATCGGATCGTTGTGGATGCCATATCTGATCTTCTGTTTGCATCTTCGAAGCAGGCGTGTGAAAATCTAAGGCGCGAAGGCATTGAAGATCACCACATTCATTTTGTGGGTAATGTGATGATCGATTCTCTGATGTTGCTATCCTCCAAAGCCGATGAATCCCGCATTCTGGACATACACGGTTTATCGGTTCAAGAATACGTTTTTCTCACGCTCCATCGGGCCTCAAATGTCGATTGTCCAGATACGTTGGCTGGCATTGTATCCGCGTTGCAAGCCCTCAAATGTCCAATTGCGTGGCCTTTACATCCGAGAACCCACAATCGCCTGTCCCAATTTGGTTTTTTGCAAAGGGTTGAGATGATGGAAAATGTCAAACTTATGGATCCAGTTGGCTATCTCGATTCTTTGAAATTGCAAAAAAATGCAAAATTTGTTATGACAGATTCCGGGGGATTGCAAGAAGAGACGACGGCTTTGGGTGTGCCGTGTTTGACGCTTAGAGAGAATACGGAACGACCAGAGACTATAGATATTGGGACGAATACACTTGTGGGGGTTTGTCCCGAACGCATTGTGGCAGAGGCTGAATCTGTTTTGAATGGGCGTTATAAAACTGGCCGCTTGCCCGAGTTGTGGGATGGCAATACCGCAGAGCGAATTGTCGCTGTATTAAAAGCCCAACACACCGGAATGGGAGCGAGTGATCCCAGAGGTTGTCGAATCACTTAATGCAACTAAGTGGCTGCCTACAACTGTTCTCATTATTACCCTTCTAAAGCCTTTCATAGGTGTCCATCGATGTTTCTTTCAACAACATCGATATCAAATGCCGCTGTAATCAATTCCCGCGTGTAATCCGTTTGTGGATTTGCAAATACGTTTTCTGTTGTGCCGTGTTCTACAACGACGCCATCCTTCATCACGACGAGTTCATTGGCCAGTGCACGCACGACTCGCAAGTCGTGGCTGATAAATAAATAAGCCAGATCGTGGTCTTTTTGCAAGCGCCGAAGCAAGTCGATAATTTGCGACTGCACGGTCATGTCCAGCGCACTTGTGGGTTCGTCCAGGACCACAAATCGGGGGCGCAATACCATGGCGCGCGCAATGGCGATGCGCTGCCGTTGTCCGCCAGAGAACTCGTGTGGAAACCGATCCATCATTTCGGGTTCAAGTCCCACTTCATCCATTATTTTTGCTACGAGGTCCCGGCGTTTGTGATCGCTGCCTCCTATGTTGTGAACCCGCAACCCTTCGGCAATAATGTGAAAGACCGATAGGCGTGGACTTAAGGATCCAAAGGGGTCTTGAAAAACAATTTGCATCTCTCGTCTTAAGGGGCGCAGTACTTTGCTCGGCAGGTCCTGGATACCCTGTCCGTTAAACTGTATCAATCCCTGACTGCTCAGCAATCGCAACAGGGCCAATCCCAATGTTGTTTTGCCCGAGCCAGATTCGCCGACAACGCCGACGGTATGCCCGGCGCGAATTGTTACTGAAATGCCATCTACGGCTTTTATATGCCCGATGGTTCGCCGCAACAATCCCCGCTGAATGGGGAACCATACTTTCAGATTATCCGCCTCGACTACAATGGGTGCAGAGCCATTCAGCGCGGTTGCCGTTCCCTTTGGTTGTGCATTCAGAAGTTTTTGTGTATAGGTGTGTTGCGGTTGCTCGAAGATGCGCGCGGTGTCTCCTTCTTCTACAATTTTTCCCTGTGTCATCACATAGACGCGATCCGCCACATGCCGCACGATTGTCAGGTCGTGCGTGATGAGCAAAATCGCCATGCCGAATTCGTCTTGCAGGTCTTTGAGCAATTTCAAAATCTGTGCCTGAATGGTCACATCCAGCGCAGTTGTGGGCTCATCGGCAATGAGTAAATCCGGCTCATTAGCCAGAGCCATGGCGATCATCACGCGTTGCCGCTGACCGCCCGATAGCTGGTGGGGATAGGATTTGAGGCGTGTTTCGGGATCGGGCAAGTGTACTTTTTGCAACAAGTTTATTGTGTGTTCTCGCGCTTGTTCTCGCGTCATTTTGCGATGTAACATCAGGGTTTCGCCGATCTGTTTTTCAATTGTATGCAGCGGATTCAGTGAGGTCATCGGCTCCTGAAAAATCATCGCAATGCGGTCGCCGCGCAGTTGTTGCAGTCGCTCTTGCGGCGCGCCCAGCATTTCTTCTCCGTCAAATTGCACGCTGCCGTGTGGATGTGAGGCGCGCGGATAGGGGAGCAATTGCAATACGGAAAGTGCCGAGACGGATTTGCCCGAACCCGATTCGCCTACCAGCGCGATGGTTTCGCCTTTTTCAATGTGAAATGATACGCCGCGCACTGCTTCGACGACCTGGTCTTCGAGCTGAAAATGCACGCCCAAATTTTGAACGTTTAACAAGCTCACGCGCTCTTGCCCTCCGTTTGCGACAGGGTCTTGCGCACATCAAATGCATCGCGCACGGCCTCGCCGATAAATACGAGTAGCGACAACATAATTGCCAGGACAAAAAATCCAGATAGACCCAGCCAGGGGGCTTGCAAATTGCGCTTGCCCTGATTGAGCAATTCTCCCAGTGAGGGAGAGGGGGGCGGAAGGCCAAAACCGAGAAAGTCCAGCGAGGTCAATACTGTGACAGATCCCACCAGTACAAAGGGCAAGAAGGTCAGGGTTGCCACCATGGCATTGGGCAATACGTGCCGCCACATAATTGTCAAGTCATTGACACCCAGAGCGCGTGCGGCGCGTACAAAATCGAAATTGCGCGCCCGCAAAAACTCGGCCCGTACTACGCCGACGAGGCGCATCCAGGAAAATAGCAACATAATGAGCAAGAGCGTCCAGAAAGTAGGCTCAATAATGCTGGCGATAATAATGAGGATAAACAGGGTGGGTAGCCCGCCCCAAATTTCGATAAATCTTTGAAAAATGAGATCAACCCACCCTCCCAAATAGCCCTGTACTGCGCCGGCTGCAATGCCTACTACGGAACTGAATGCCGTGAGCGCGAGGGCAAATAAAACCGATAACCGAAATCCGTAGAGCAATCGCGCGGTTACATCACGCGCCTGATCATCGGTGCCCAGATAGTTTTGTATAGAAGGTGGTGCAGGGGCTGGATGTTTGAGTTCGTAGTTGATTGTGTCGTAACGAAACGGTACCAGGGGCCAGATGATCCATCCGTCTTTTGCAATTAATTCTGTTACATAGGGATCTCGGTACTCTGCCTCGGTTTCAAAATCGCCGCCAAAAAGCGTTTCGGGGTAGGCTTTTAATGCGGGAAAATAAAACGCCCCCTTGTGCCGAACCAAAAGGGGTTTGTCATTGGCGATAAATTCTGCGGGCAAGCTCAATCCGAACAGGACGAGAAATATCCACAGGCTATAATAGCCGCGGCGATTTGCCTTAAAATTGTCCAGGCGTCGGCGCGTGAGGCTCGAAATTCGAAAGCCCAAAAATCGGTCTTCGCGCTCGGTGCGAGTGTTATACTTCTCGGCTTTCAAAATCAATCCTCGGATCTACCAGTGTATAAGTCAGGTCACTTACCAGTTGCATCACCAATCCCAGCAAGGTAAAAAAGTAAAGCGTGGCAAACATGATCGGGTAATCGCGGTTGACTGTGGCTTCATAGCCCAGGAGGCCCAGGCCATCGAGCGAAAAGATTATCTCGGTCAATAGCGATCCCGTGAACAGGATATTGACAAATGCACTCGGGAATCCCGCGATGACGATGAGCATCGCATTGCGAAAAACGTGCCCGTACAATACGCGGCGCTCTTCCAATCCCTTTGCCCGCGCCGTCATGACGTATTGTTTGTTGATTTCGTCCAGAAACGAATTTTTTGTCAGGAGGGTCAACCCGGCAAATCCACCAATTACCATGGATGCGATGGGCAGTGCGAGGTGCCAGAAATAATCGGTGAGTTTGTGAAATAGACCAAACTGATCCCATTCCGGAGAGGTCAATCCCCTCAGAGGGAAAATGTCGAAATAACTGCCACCGGCAAATAATACAATTAAGAAGATTGCAAACATAAATCCCGGCACGGCATTGCCTATGACGATCACGCCCGAGGTCCATATGTCGAATTTGGATCCGTCGCGCACGGCTTTGGTCACGCCCAGTGGAATCGAGATCAGATAAACGAGCAATGTCGTCCACAAGCCGAGGGAAATGGATACGGGCATTTTGTCTATGACGATATCGACAACGGTTTGGTCGCGATAAAAACTCTCGCCAAAGTCGAATTGCAAATAGCGCACGATCATCTGATAGAAGCGTTCATGGGCAGGTTTGTCAAAGCCATACATTCGCTCCAGTTCTGCAATTAGTTCGGGGTCAAGCCCCTGCGCGCCGCGGTATTTGCTCGTCGATCCCTCACTGCGCTGCCGCTGGGTTTGAGTGGATGATAGTTCGCCGCCATCGCCGCCCACGCGGGCAGACGCATCCACTTCATGGCCCTGTATCTGTGCAATGGCTTGCTCAACAGGTCCACCAGGCGCGGCCTGAATGATCAAAAAATTGATCACCATGACGCCGAGTAGCGTGGGGAAAAATAGCAAAAAACGTCTTAAAATATAGGATCCCATGGTACTTAATTTTTCTTCAGTGCCGCTTCTTTTGCGGCATCGACCCACCATGTATCGGGGAAATACAGCCCGGGCTGCGGCATGTATTTAGGTGAAATATCGGGTTTGCCAAATTTGTTCCAGTACACCACACGGTGTGCGCGGATATGCCAGTGCGGCACTACGTAGTGACCCCACAGGAGGACGCGGTCCAATGCGCGGGTGGTTGCCACCAGAGTTTTTCTATCTGGTGCGTTGATTAGCTGATCTACCAGCGCATCTACGACGGGGTCTTTGATGCCCGCATAATTTCTCGTACCGGGTTCATCCGCAGATGCAGATGTCCAGTAACCTCGCTGTTCGTTGCCCGGGCTTAACGATTGTCCCCTGGAGGATACGATGACATCAAAATCGTATTCTTGAATGCGATTTTGATATTGCGATGTATCCACAATTTTAATTGTCGCTTCTACGCCGAGTCGCTCCAGATTTTGGATATATGGTCCCACAATGCGCTCCCAGGCAGGCGAGTTGTTGATTAAAAATTCAATTATCATTGTCTTGCCCGATGCATCGTTGGTGAGCTTTCCTTCTTTTACCGACCATCCGGCTGCTTTTAACATTCGCGCGGCCATGCGCAAGTTTTGGCGGATGTTGCCCGATCCATCTGTTGTGGGGGGGGTGTATTCTGCGGTGAATACTTCCTCGGGTATCTGCCCTCGAAATGCTTGCAGAATTTCGAGTTCCTGCCCCTGGGGCAGTCCCGACGAGGCGAGTTCTGTGTTAGAAAAATAACTCGTTGAACGCGCGTATTGCCCGTAAAATAGATTGGTATTGGTCCATTCAAAATCAAATGCATGAGCCAGTGCGTATCGCACTTTGGGATCGGCAAATTTGCTGCGTCGCGTGTTAAACCAGAATCCCTGCATCCCGGTACCATTTTCGTGTGGGATTAATTCCTTAATTAGTCTGCCTTCGGCCACAGCCGGAATATCGTACGCGGTTGCCCAGGATTTGGAGTTGTTTTGTAATGCAAAATCAAATTCGCCACCTTTTTGTGCTTCGGTTGCTACGGTCCCGTCTTTATAATAATCGTAGTGAATGATGTCCGGATTATAGCGCCCCTTTTTTACAGGCAGGTCTGCACCCCAGTAATTTTCGACACGCCGATAGGTGATCGAACGCCCGGGGTCATGTGCTTCAATTTTGTAAGGTCCACTGCCGAGCGGCGGTTCCAGTGTTGTTTCTTCAAAATTTTTATCTTCCCAATAGTGTTTGGGTAAGATCGCCATCTGTCCGACAATGAGGGGTAATTCCCGATTGTCTTCTGCTGAAAAAGTGAATTTCACCTGGCGATCGCCTACCTTTTCAACCTGTTTTACATCCGCATAATAATTGCGATAAAAAGGATGGCCTTTGGTTTGAAGCGTTTGAAAAGTAAAAACGACATCTTCCGGGGTAATGGGTTTGCTGTCGTGCCATCGCGCCCCAGAGCGCAGTGTGAAGAGTGCCCAAGAACGGTCAGGCGGCACTTCTATCGACTCTGCAAGCAAACCGTATTCGGAAAAAGGCTCGTCCCGGGAGTTCTCTGCCAATGAATCGTAAATCAACCCCAACCCATAAGCCGACACACCTTTTAGGATGAATTGATTCAAGCAATCATAGGTGCCACTGGCACTCATTTTCACGGTGCCACCCCTGGGGGCGTTGGGGTTGGCATAATCAAAATGCTTGAAGTCTGGCCCGTATTTTAAGTCGCCGTACATCGAAATCGCATGACCCCTGTAATTGGGCTGATCCGATGCTATGGGTACAACAACGAATAGACTCAATACCAGCGCGAATAAAATAGTTTTCATAAGCAGGCTCCAGTTGTTAAAATGTTTAAGACAGTGGGCAGGTACGGTGATGGGCAGACACACAGGCACTCCTCTGCGCCTGTTTTTACGTCTGCCCTTTTGAAGTATGTGGTATTTCCATTCTATTGTCAAGATACGGTGGTGGGAGATATACGGGTTCTGTCTTATGAAATAGACTTAAGCATACGAGAACAGGTTTTATTATATGAATTTTCTACCTCCCGAATGGCACGATCAACTCGCTTCGACCAATACGCATCTTCTCCAACGTTTATCTAAAGGTGAGAGGTTTTCTTCTGGCTTTGTTCTCGCAGCACGGGAGCAGACAGCCGGACGCGGGCGCTATCAGCGTCAATGGATCGCTCGGGCCAATGAGAATCTGACGTTTTCCTTTCTTCTCATTACAAGAGCCGCGTTTTCCCAACTGACTTCTCTGCCTATTGCCATTGCTCTGGGTGTATCGGATGCGCTGAAAACTTATGGCATCAGTGCGCGTACCAAGTGGCCCAATGATGTTTTGATTGATCGCGCTAAAGTTTGTGGTATGCTCCTGGAACGCAGCGACCAAAAACAGCCCGATGGTACGGCTATTGTCATTGGTATTGGTCTCAACGTGAACATGGATGCGACGACCGCTGCGCTGATCGACCGTCCCGTCACTTCTATGTGTCTTGAAACGGGACGTGAGTACGATCTCGAACAGGTGCTCGCGCAAGTTCTTTCAAGTACTGCTCCTTGGATTGACCGGTGGGAAGGAGAGGGTTTTTCAGCCCTCCGCGCAGCATGGGAATACCGCTGTGTTTATCTCGGTGAGGAGATCTCAGTTGGAGAGGGCGATGACGTGAAAACGGGCGTTCTCGCCGGATTTGGCGACTACGGCCAGCTTTTGTTGCGCGGGTCAGACGGTCAGATAAGTGAGATTTGGGCAGGTGATGTTGCGGCGATTTAAGGGCGTGCGCTTTATCCTACCGTCGCAAGTGTCTGACCATTGGATACCTGGTCGCCGACGTTGACGGGCATTTCGACGACTGTGCCCGCATTTGGAGAGGTGATCTGGACTTCCATTTTCATGGCTTCCAGAATGAGGATCGTTTCGCCCGCCTGGACTTGATCCCCTGCGTGTTTCAAAATCCGAATGACTTTTCCGGGCATTTGCGCGCTTACGGGTTCGGTATTGGCGGGTGTTGATTCCTGTACGGATACCGTGTCTTCTATATCCACTGTATAAGCCGTGCCATCTACGGTGGCGATGTTGCCGTCAATTTGTACGCGCACGGATTTGCCATTGATCTGTAGCTTATATTCGGCTGCGCCGTCTGCAACTGGCACGGGTGCGTTATCCTGCTTTTCGATTTTCCGAACGCCAATTTCGGCATCGCCTTTCAAGAAATCCATTCCCTTATCGCCGCATGTCGCTACGATAAAGATGTGCTCATCTGTCGCCTCAATTCCCTCGGTGTCCAACAGTTTTTTCGCAGCATTCCTCCCTTTTTCGGGATCGGCATCATTGCGTTCGAGAGGTGGCTGGTCTGTGGGCTCAAGCCCCAGTTGATTTGACGCGATTTTCACAACTTCGGGATCGGGCGGTACAGGGGTTTTGCCAAAATAACCGAGTACCATTTGCCCATAAGGTTCGGCGATCCTTTCCCAGGGGCCAAACATCACATTGTTAAATGCCTGTTGAAAATAGAATTGCGATACGGGTGTGACAGATGTGCCAAAACCACCCCGCTCCACCACGTCGCCCATGGCTTTGATCATGTCGGGATATTTGTCCATGATGCCATTGTCGCGCAACATCTGCGTATTGGCCGTGAGTGCGCCGCCAGGCATCGGGCTCCAGGGGATCATGGGTTCGACTGCTGTGGCTTCTGGCGGCAAAAAGTAATCCGCCATGCATTCTTTAAATACTTCCTCGGCGTCGCGGACTTTCTCTATGTCGATGTCCAGGTCGTAATTTGTGCCGCGAAGTGCGTGCCACATCACCAGGATATCGGGCTGGCATGTGCCCCCTGAACACGGTGCCAGCGACAGGTCAATGGCATCGGCTCCCGCTTCCAGCGCGGCCAGATTGGCCTGTACGCTGATCCCGGCCGTTTCATGGGTGTGAAAGTGGATAAATGTGCCGTCGGGTAGCAGTTGGCGCGCTCGTTTAATGGTTTCATATACTTTTGCCGGCACAGCGGTACCCGAAGCGTCCTTAAAGCACACGGAGTGATATGGAATATCGGCGTCTAAAATTTCGCGGAGTGTTTGTTCATAAAAATCCGCGTCGTGTGCGCCTGTGCAGCCGGGGGGCAATTCCATTAAGGTCACGCAGACTTGATGGTGCAATCCGGCTTCTGCGATACACTGCCCGCTGTAGATCAAGTTGTTGACGTCGTTGAGAGCGTCAAAATTGCGGATGGTGGTAATCCCGTGTTTTTTGAACAATTCGGCGTGTAGTTTGATGATGTCACTCGACTGCGATTCCAATCCGACTACATTCACCCCTCGCGCCAGAGTCTGCAAATTGGCCTCTGGTCCTGCGGCTTCCCGGAAGGCATCGGTCATTGCAAATGCGTCTTCGTTGCAATAGAAGTAAAGGGACTGAAATCGCGCTCCGCCACCGGCTTCATGGTAATCAATTCCGGCTTCGCGTGCGGCTTCTACTGCCGGTAAAAAGTCGGGCGTGAACACGCGCGCCCCATAAACCGACTGAAATCCGTCGCGAAATGCTGTATTCATAAATATTACTTTTTTCTTTGCCATAATTAAAATCCTTCGCCAAATGCCGAGCCTACTGAACCAATACCGACCACAAGATCCCCGCGGCAACAGCTGAGCCGATCACGCCAGCTACATTGGGTGCCATGGCGTGCATCAACAAAAAATTATGTGCGTCTTCTTGTTGCCCCACCATTTGTACGACGCGTGCAGAATCGGGTACTGCCGATACGCCTGCGGCACCTACGAGGGGATTGATTTTTTCTTTTGTCAACACGTTCATCAATTTTGCAAACAGGACGCCGCTGGCTGTAGCGACTGCAAAAGATAGCGCGCCCAGACCAAAAATCAAAAGCGAATCAGGGGTCAAAAATGTCTGTGCCTCTGTACTGGCTCCCACGGAAAATCCGAGTAAGATTGTCACAATATCGACCATTGCCGTGCGTGCGGATTCTGCCAATCGGTCTGTGACCATGCTCTCTTTTAGCAAGTTGCCGAAGAACAACATGCCCAGCAGGGTCAATGCGCCCGGGGCAATTAAGGTTGCGATTAAGAAGCCAGCGATTGGAAATATGATGCGTTCGCGCTTGGAGGGTTTGCGCGGTTCGGGCATGCGAATCAGTCGCTCACTTCTTGTGGTCAACAGTTTCATGACAGGCGGCTGAATCACTGGCACGAGTGCCATGTACGAATACGCGGCGATGGCGATGGCGCCCAAAAGATGAGGAGCCAATTTGGCCGATAAGAAAATCGCCGTCGGTCCGTCAGCCCCGCCAATGATTCCGATGGCTCCGGATTCAGATGGTGAGAATCCCAGATATAGCGCACCGATTAAGGTCAGGAAGATGCCCATTTGCGCCGCTGCGCCCAGCAGTACCAGTTTGGGATTGGAGAGCAGTGTCGAGAAATCGGTCATTGCGCCAATGCCCAAAAAGATCAGCGGCGGAAACAGGCCCGATGTCACGCCGAAATAAATATAGCGCAAGACACTGCCTTCGTCGTAAACGCCGAGGGCCATGCTCGGTATAGCGGGGATGTTGCCTACGATCATGCCAAAGCCAATTGGCAGCAACAACAGGGGTTCGTAATCTCTGGTGATCGCCAGGTGGATAAACACAATGCCGATTGCGATCATAACGACATTGCCCAAACTCAAGTTGGCAAATCCAGTTGTGTTCAAAAAGTCGTAAAATATGTCCATTCGTTACCTGAAAAATCTTGTGATCAGTTGCGTCAAGTTTTTCCCGTGCGCCTCATGTGCATGACAAAACCGATGGCAGCCAGTGCAGAGCCGTCATCTTCAGTCTGTACGGGGACGCCATGATGTCCCGCAGATTCGGGAAATTTTTTTGCTACAACAGCCAATATTTTGGGCAATATTACAATAAATACACTGATCAATGTCAAAACGCTGAATACAATGATCATCCCGGTCAGCGCAATGCCCAAACCCTGTCCGTCTTCAATATTTTGCACGTTAAAGTTAAAATTGTACATAGATTACCGCATAGAAGTCCTGAAATGGGGACTCTTTCATCACTGTCCCGTAATTAGTTGAGGGGTGTGCATAATTCGCTCGTTGTGCTACCAAGACTTATCCTACATTCACCAATTAAGAGGCAGCATGTCGCTTAATTTGGTGATTTTAGGCGTAATTCACGAAAAAAATGGAGTCTCATTGTTTTAAACGTCCTTTTCCTATTTTTTGGACCTATCTCATACCCTTGCGAGGCACTTAATAACCGTGTAGCAACATATAACCATTTTTCTAACTTATTGATTAAATGTTAGTTGTGAAAAATTTGATTTATGCACACCCCTCAAGTACCTAATTCTCTGAATGAGTCTATGATGAACCCATGCAGTAACAATTAGTCCGATCATAAACTGAGCTTAATCAGTGACTACGACTCTCGAAAAGTATACTATCTTTTTTGATAATCTAAATAAACACTTGTATTATATACCGCAAATCCCTGTTATTATTTTAGTTACATTATCATCAATACTTCGGACAGTTTTTTTTAAAAGGTTACAAAAAATCATAGACAAAAAAGTGCCGTTCACGCAGATTGGATGTCAAAGATGTCCAAATCAACGACAATCCAAACAAGTGAGACGGCACAATGGAACTGGCAGAAAAGATACTCAATCGGATAAACATTTGCAAACCCCAAAAAAAGTTTCTCATCACGCTTTTTACTACCATACTCATTGCACGCGGCAAAATCAATTTTCGCAATCTGTCACGCTATTCCCATTACAGTGCGCGCACATACGCACGCCAATTTGACAAATCCTTTAACTTTATGGCGTTCAACCGTGCCATCATCAATGCCTGTATAGATCAAGAGCAGGATCAAGAGCAGGATCAAGAGCAGGATCAAGACCAAGCACCTGCACATATCCTGGCCTTAGATGCCTCTTTTATCCCCAAATCTGGGAACAAAACTTATGGCTTAGACTACTTTTTCAATGGCTGCCATTGCAAAACAGAAAAGGGCTTAGAAATCAGTGGGGTGGCACTGGTTGATGTGGAAGAAAACACAGCCTATCCGCTTTCGGTTCGACAAACCGCCCCTATCTCTGAGACTGACAACAGCCAACAAGGTGATGGTGATGGTGATGGTGATGATGAAAACCGTATTGACCAGTATTTACAACACTTACGAGAGATAACGCCTTACCTCAATGCGGATGAAACCTATCTGTGTGTGGATGGCTTCTTCTCGAAGAAGAAATTTATTGATGGCGTGACCAACCGCCATCTCCACCAAATTGGCAGATTGAGACGGGATGCCAACATGCGCTATCTTTATACAGGCCCCAAAAGGGAGAAAGGCTCTGGCAATCAGAAAACATACGACGGCAAAGTTGATTGGCAGGACTTATCGCGCTTTACCTATCACCACACACAAGACGACATTGCCTTATATAGCCAGATACTCAATCACCCATGCTTTAAAAGAAATCTCAAAGTCGTTGTCCTACTCAATGAGAAGATCAAGCACAAGAAAAATTATGTGATCTTGTTTTCTACCGACCCGCATTTAGAGGCCCAACGCCTGGTCACCTATTACAAAGCACGCTTCCAGATTGAATTTATCTTTCGGGATGCCAAACAGTTTACTGGCCTATCCGATGCACAGACCCGAGACAAGAAACGCCTTGACTTCCATTTCAATGCGGCCTTGACAACTCTGAACCTATCCAAAGCAATGCACTTGAAAACCCATTCAGATACCCCGACAAAGCCTTTTTCGATGATCAGCATAAAAGCCTGTTATTTCAACACTTTTTTCCTTGAAAAGTTTTTTTCAATGTTTGATCTTGACCCTAAGCACATAAAAAAATCGCCCAAATACAAATATCTTATCAATTATGGCAATATTGCCGCTTAATTCTGTCCGAACCATTGTATCATTAAAAAAGCAATATTTGACTGTGGGGAAATGTCACCCTCCAGATGATATGCTAAATCACGGCTTGAGTTTTTGCACGCCGACGGATCCCCGCACAAATTTTCTCACCGTTTTCAACCAATTCTTTTGATAGTTCATACGTCTTCTGAGCGTTCATCCAGAATTCTGGAGTCTGCCCAAAGTATACCCCCAGCGCGATCGCTGTCTCTGCACTTACGCCGCGGCGTTCATGAACAATCTCATGCAAGCGGGTCGCTGGCAGATTGATGTCTCGGGCAACGCCATTCACGGTCAGTCCCATCTCCTCAATCTGTTCAAGTAGCAAAGCACCGGGATGTGTCGCAATTCGATTGCTGGGTACGCGAGCCATGTTTTTCTCCATTCATCAATCGTAGTGATTGTTTAATTCCACTTCAAATGCATCTCCATCGCGCCAGACAAAGCATATACGCCAGCCCCGAGAGACGCGAATACTATGCTGTCCCTCGCGGTCACCAACCAACCGTTCGAGGCGGTTTCCCGGTGGCACTCGGAGGTCATTGATGCTTGTCGCATAGTTGATCCGGTCTAACTTACTCCGTGCTCTATTCAGGATCGAAGGCGGAAAAGAGCCATCTATTAGACCTCTAAAGACGTTCGCGGTGCGCTTATCAGCGAAGGACTGAATCATACAGTTTCTATCATTACGACAGCCATAATAAGCGAGGATTGCAAGCCGTAAAAAGTGCAAGAAATAGCGAGGATTGTCAAGGTAAAATAGGAAGGAATGGCGGATTTAAAGAACTATTTGAATGCTGCGATGATGTCTGAGAGCCTCAAAGATATTGAGACGGTGGGATTCGTTGAGGACGACCATATCCAGGTTTAAGCTGCGATACTTGCCGTGCCTGCTCTGATTTGAAAAGGTCAGGGTATAATCGCTTTCGCCCACAATTTCGGCAATCGCCCGACGCATGTGTTCTTCTTCGCGGCCAATGATCTTAAAATTCCATGGACACGGATACTCAATTTCTGATGGTCCTTCGATCATAAAAAAATCCTTTCAAAAAGGTGAGAAGTAAGACGTGAGAGGGACACGCCCAACATCGCGTCAAGGGGGTGCCTCGTCTCACGTCTTATCCACAGTCTTCACATACCAATGCAAAGCGCATCTGCCCGCTATCGGGTATTTCGGTGTCAAAATCTGTTTTTACCCTGCCGGTTGTTCCGCAAAAATCGCATCGGCCAGTCTGATCGTATTCCGATTGGGCTGCGACTTTGAGCATGGTGCGTTCTTTGTGCGCGTAATTTTCGTTTTCCACCTGTCGCATAAAGTTCAGCACTGTCTTATTGGTTTCATTTTGACGGGCGCGTTCAAAAATTTCATCCATTCTCGGATCGTCTGGTACGCCGCCATCTTCCAGCGTGTGCCAGGCGCGGGCGCGCACGTTTGAGTCGGGGTCTTCCATGAGCTTAAATAGCGCGGTCTGTATTTCGGGAACGGGATGCCGCACATGGCACGGACACAAATTGGCAGCGGCTTCGTGTCGGTCTGCCGGGTCGTTGCTCTCTGCCAGTGCCAGATAATGCGGAATATCTTCTCGCCGCAACCGAAGTTCGCCTATTTTTTTTGCTCTTTTCTGGTATTTATTCATTCCGTAGCGTTTCTTTTTTGGCATGATATGTCTCCTTCAAATGAACGGGTAGATCCTTTTCGTAATCTTTAATAAGACGATGCAAACCCATTCCGGGTTTCTAAACCGGGTCAGCCAGTTCTATATCATTTTTATCGCGGTTTTTTACGCGGTAAAGAGCGGCATCTGCTTGTCGAAACGCGTCTTCCATTGATTTGGGTACGCCGTGATAAACCCCAATGGATATCGTGCCTTCTGTGCGTTCATCAACGGCCCGGTTCAAACGGCGGGCTATCGCATAAGCACGCGCTCGCGACGTATTTTCAACTACCGCAGCAAATTCGTCTCCAGCCCACCGCGATAACAAATCCGATGCGCGCAGCATGTCATTCAATACTTGTGCCAAATCTACAATAAAGCGGTCGCCCGCATCGTGCCCTTTGCTGTCGTTGATCGCCTTGAGCGAATCGGAATCTATGTAGTAGAGCGCGAGGGGGTTGCCATTGCGATTTGCGCGTCGCACCATACGTGTAAATACCGCTTCAAAACCGCGCCGATTGTAAAGACCTGTCAAAAAATCTGTGCGCGATTCCAGTGTCATTCTTTGCACTCGCGTGGCGTTGATACGCGCTATTTCTCGAAAAAAGTTCAGGGAAATATCCGTTAGATATGATGCATCCTCTGTGGATTTTTCGGTCAACCAGACCACCTGCGGGATCGCGTGCTGTTTTGCCCGGGCGAGTACGCATTGGGCAGTGGAAAAGATCAACTCGGACATTTGGGGATGCAGGCCATAATCCTCGCTCGAGATTTTAATACCACCGCAAGATACGCGGTGTCCTGTTTTGTCGGCAATCGCAGTGGGCAGAGATGATGGGATTTCACGAACACGCGCCTCATCGGCATCAAAAAGCACGGCGATTTTGTCATCTGTTATGTGAAAGCTTTCGGGGGTGGGAATAACAATGGAATTTAGCACTTTAAGCGCTTGCCCTATATTGTCCCCGGACGCCCGATTGAAGGGATCAATGCTAAAAATTAGCAATGCACCAAACTGCCTGCGATATAAAATATCGACGAGTGCGCGTTTCAAATCGGTCGCGCCTGACAATGCCTTAGTGTCCATGCTATTTTGAAGTGCTGGAGATGCCATGACCGCCTCAGACTCTGAAATCAAGGACAACGCGCTCTCTATATTCCTCCAGCGCGCGATAGCGAATACCCGAACTGTCAAACATGCGGTAAGTGGCTTTTATAGAATCGGACTCTGGATATTTATTCGCCAGATAGATCACTTCGCGAATGCCCGACTGAATAATTACTTTTGCACATTCATTGCACGGAAATAAGGTGACGTAAAGCGTGCATTCGTGCAAGTCTGCGCTGATTTTGTTCAGGATTGCATTCAATTCTGCATGGCAGATATAGGGATATTTTGTGTCGAGAAAGTCGCCTTCTCTGCTCCAGGGAAACTCATCGTCCGAACATCCAATGGGCAATCCGTTGTAACCAATGCCTACGATTTTCTTTTTTTCATTGATAATACACGCGCCCACCTGTGTATTGGGGTCTTTGCTCCGTTGAGCTGATAGCAAAGCCACACCCATAAAATACTCATCCCACGATAAATAATCTACGCGTTTTTGCATTATATCCTTCCTATGCCAGCCGATCCAGCATTTCTCGTTTGACTTGAAAAAGTTGGTCTTCGTTCGCAAAAAAACGGCGCAGTTCTTCGACTACCAGTGCGCCGATGCGATAGGATTGTAGCCCGGCACAATGCGGTGTTAAGACCACGTTGGGCAAACGGCGCAGCGGGCTGTCCATAGCAGGCGGTTCGGGATCGGTTACGTCTAAGAAAGCGGAGAATCGCCCTTTTTGCAATTCTGCGATCAGCGCGGCTTCGTCGATATTTGCACCGCGCGATGTGTTGATAAATACGCAGTCGTCGCGCATGAGTTTGAAATGCGTCTCATTCCAGAGGTGATATGTCGCGTCCAATTTGGGGGCGTGAACGGTTACGACTTCTGCCTCGCGCGCTATTGTCTCCAGATCTGCGAGTTCTGCGCCAAATTCCTCTGCTCGTTCTGGCGACACAAAGGGGTCGTAGAGCAATGTGCGTGTCTGATAAGGTTGCAACAACCGCATCACGCGCTGCCCGACCTGGCTGGCACTGATGACGCCGATTGTGCGCCGATACAGCGAGCGGGATTCGGTCTTGTCCGGTTTTCTCTCGCCTTCTCGCATGGCGCGTGAATGGGAAAATACCCGGCGCAATCCCATGGTCATGAATCCCATGGTCATTTCTGCGACATCATCGGCTATCGCGGGTGCGGCACTTGTTACCACAATATCTTTTTCCCAGGCTTCATCGCAGATTTTTCCCTTTACAGTGCCCGCGCCATAAGCCCAAATTTTTAGCGTTGGCACGCCTTCCAGAATGGCAGGTGTCAAATCGCCCGAGTTCCAACTCGTCATTGCCCCGTCCATTCCGTTCAGAAATTCAGCCGCTTCTTCTTCTACGATATCGCGGTCTTCGTCGTTGATGGTCACTTCTGCAAAACTTTCCAATGTTTCCAATTCCCGATCACTCAGAATTCTTTCTCTGAGCGATTTTCGAATGACAATACCGACTTTTGGTTTGCTCACACTGATACTCCTTTAGTTATTGTTTTTCGTATTCCGGATTGACCAGATGCACGGGTGCTGTTCCCGTCAGGACTCGCCGCGCTTCCCAGGCGGCTTTTTTTTGCAATTCTACGAGTGATTCTTCCGAATAAAAAGCCGAATGCGGGCTGTGAATGACCCGATCTGTGTGGATTAAACGATCCCCTGCTTCGGGCGGTTCCTGGCATCGCACATCGAGAGCAGCACCCGCAAGGGTGTTATTTTTCAATGCCTTGAGCAGTGCTGCTTCATCGACAATATCGCCCCGCGATGTGTTGATCAAACACGCTGTCGGCTTCATTTTTGAGAGGTTATCGGCATTGATCAGGCTTCGCGTTTCATCGGTAGATGGGCAGTGGAGCGATACAAAATCCGATGTGCGAAGCAAGGTGTCCAGGTCTGTGGATTCGACGCCACAGGCGCGCGCTTGTTCTGGTGTCAAAGACCGCGAGTAGGCGACTACATGTAGCCCAAAAGCCCGTGCGCGGGGAACGACTTCGCGCGCAATTTGTCCAAAGCCGATTAATCCGAGTACCTGATCGGTCAAACGCCGCAGGGGCAAGCCGGCCTGAATATCCCATGTGCCGTCGCGAATTAGCCGATCGTATTGCGCGACTTTGTGCGAAAGCCCCAGTAGCAGGGCCATGGTTTGCTCGGCTACGTCGATAAAACAATAATCGGGCACATTGGCTACGGGGATATCCCGTTCTGTTGCATAGGCTACATCGATATTGTCCAGCCCCACGCCATATCGCACGATTACTTTCAGATCGGGCAATGCAGATGCGATAACCGCGCGTGTCGTTTGCGCCCAGCATGTCATGATGCCACAACATCCTTGTGCCAGATGGACAAGTGTTTCTTCTTCGCCATCGGGTGCGGGAATGAGTTCGGCTCCGATTTCATCAAGGACACTTTTTTCGACGTCCAGATTTGCCCAGGCATAATCTGTCACCAGAATTTTCATGCGTTATCTCCCGGTGAGGATTGGCAAAATCGCGTTACAATATCGTATAAAATCCGCGTTGCAAAGATGAGATTTTCGACTGAAGTGCGCTCGTTATGTCCGTGTATCAAATTCATTTCTTTTTCTTCCTGCACTTGCCGGTGGGGCATAAATCCGTAAACCTGTACATCGGGCCAGCGCGGGCAAATATGCTTGGCGTCTGTGCCTCCGGTCATTAGCGCGGGAACTACGGTGGCGTCTGGGTCGCGTTCTGCCATGACAAGGACGATGGTTTCGTATAGGGGCGAATCTGTACTGGCTTCTAAAGGTGGGCTATACTGGTCCACAATAAGCTCAATCTCGTCGCCAATCGAGGATCGGATTTCGGCTTCAAAGCTCTCGTCGGTCTGACCAGGCGCGAGCCGACCGTCAATCCGCGCAGTTGCTTCGGCGGGTATGACATTGATTTTACTGCCTGCTTCGAGGATTGTTGGTGAGACCGTATTTTGCAATAGGGCGCGCAGTGAGGCGATCATATCTGGCGCGAGGGGCAATTTTTGCAATGCGGTCTCACTGTTTTCTGCATCGAGTGCTCGACGCAACTGTTGTGCAGTCTCATCGTCTTGCGTCGCTGCAATGCCTTCTAAAAATGCGCGCAGTGTTTTTGAGGGATGCATTGGAAGTTTTGCCTGTCCCAATGCGGCAATGGCGCGGCTGAGTTTGACGACTGCATTGTCGCGGTGCGGGCGAGAACCATGTCCTGGGCGTCCTTTTGCTTGCAGACGAAAGCGAAAAATGCCTTTTTGTCCCGTTTGGCACGTGTAAAAGTGTTTTCCATTTACATAAAAATCGCCGCCCCCGCCTTCTGTCAATACGTATTTTGCATTGACTTGCTCGGGATGGTGATCAATGAGCCAACCAATGCCGTGGTTCCCTTTGCCGGCTTCTTCGTCTGCGGTTGCCGCATAGATTACGTCGCGGTTTAGTGTCACTCCCTGCCGTTTTAAGAGCAAGAAGACCATGAGTTCTGCCGCGACCATGTTTTTCATGTCCAGTGCGCCTCGTCCCCAGATATAGCCGTTGTGCAATTCCCCGCCAAAGGGATCGCGCGACCATTTATCGGGTTCTACAGCGACGACATCTGTATGTCCCAATAGCATGAGCGCGGGCTCGTTTCCACCTTTTAAGCGCGCTGTGACATTTCCGCGTCCGGGTTCTGATTCTGTGATCACAGGATCAATGCCCTCGCGCTTCAATACATCGGCAATATAATTTGCACACAGGATTTCATTGCCCGGAGGATTGGTCGTGTTACACCGAATCAGGTGCTGTAAGAAATTCGTTACTTCTTTTTCGATGTGGTGCCAGTTTATGCTCATTGTTTTAACTTTCAGGCGAGTTCATCTATGGTCCAGTCCGCGAGGGGGGTAAATTGAAGGGTGTCCAGTTCAAATCTATAACCAAATGGTGCTTCGACTACGCTTTCTACGTTGAGTGTGCCATTGTGTACATTTAGAATGGGAAAGCCCTGTGCATGTTGGCGATAAAGGGTGCTGTGATGCGCGAGTACCTGTTTTTGGATGGCTTCGGGATACATGTCCAGGCCCGCAAAATAGTGATGCCCGTTGCGTTCCGAGTGATCTACGCCCAGTACTGCCAGTACCGCGAGGTCCTGTAATAAAGCCACGGGACCGACATTGGCGAGGTCTTCACTGCTTAAGATATATGTTCCCGAGGGGTCGCGTTGTTGGCGATGGGCGATTAAGCACGCATTGGCAATGCCTTTGAAGATGCCTTTACAATTTTTGTGGCTCGTGCCCACGTAGCCACAATCCAATGCCTGCGTTGCGCTGTTGAGCGCGCCGTCGGATTCGTCGATGATCATCGGGGGGCGATCGGTCCAATCTGTCAGAACGGATTTGACGGTTTCGCTGAGGGCCATGTCGCGATGAAGCGGTTGTTCGACAAAGATCAGTCCTCCCATAAAAGACGAGAGTACGGTGTCGCCTTGAATGGTATTCCAGAGTTTTCTAAAGGGTTCGACCTCTGTGTACTGTTCGTTGCCATCGAGTGTGAAGGCGCATTGATCGGGCATCAGATCCGCGATTTGTCGAAGGCGAGCAAGGTCCTGTTCTGCATCGCCGCATAGCTTAATTTTTAGATGTGTCAACTGATAGGCTTCGATATTTGCGGCCAATGATTGGGGCAGGCCATCATTGACGCAGTCTTCGTCTGCAATGTCTTCGTCGGTCAATGGATCGGCGAGGCCCACGGTGTGCCGCACGGTGATTGATCGCCGCGCCGCGTGTGGCAAGAGATCGCCGGGGGTGTTGCCGTGCAATTCGCCGTGGATATCGGCAAGGCGAATGCCCAATACATTTTCTTTTATAGCCTGTGCAAATGTCACGCCTTTTGCCCTGCAGAAGGCGTCGATCACTGCGCGTTCGATCATGCTGACGCCAAATGACCATAAGAGCGGCGGATAGGCTGTTGTTTTTGCCCAGGTGCGCTGTTTTGCGTAAATCGTTTGCCAGAGGTCAAATACCGAATTTTCTGCATCGCTTTGCAGGACGATATCACAGGCATTTTGAATAACGGTGAGCATTTCATCCAGATCAGACTCAAATGGCGCGTCTGGATTTTTGGTGAACCACTTTGGCGGCAATCCCTCTGCAGCCAATCCAATTTCTGTTTTTCCATCGACTTTGACCCGCGCTCGCACAAATAAATGGGGTAATGCCACGAGCGATGCTATTCCGTATTTAAACGGAAAACGCGTGTGCATGTTCAAGACATTGAGATCGATTTTCTCTACTGATATACTCATCAAGGGGGTTCCTTATTAAATACTGTGTTCCAGTCTATGCGGCCGGTGAATTGCATGGCGGCGAACAGGGTCGTGATGCACAAGAGGGTGACGGCGAGTCCGGTATAGCCGGGAAAGAAAAAGGTGTAGGAAAAGAGCACGAGATAGACAAATTGCCCCAGGCCAATTTCGACAAAAGCCAGACGCGTACCCAGGACCAATCTCATGTACGAGGTGACGAGGACAATGGAGACCGCCGAAGACAGGATAAATGCGTAGTGGATGATCAGGTGGTCAACCAGATAAGCCAGCAGCAGGTGAAAACTGAAGAAGGCGGCACCGATGAAGAAATAGTGCATCGGGTGCAGGTCGAGTTCGCGCACAATGGAAAAGATAAAGAGCAAAAAGAAAAAAAGAAAGAGGGAGATGGGGGCGGCGGTGACGACTTTGCCGACCCAGGGGCCGGGATTTAGACGAGCCGGGAGGATCATGCCCAGGTCAATGCCGGTGAGGAGATGGTTGTATTTCCACGTCAGGGTCCAGGCGTCGCCATCGCGGGTCCTTGAGGTGGGAGACATGCTATCCTGGGGAAAGTCAATGGCGGCGAAGTCCGTGTGCATTACCAGTTCAAAGTCCGATACCTGGTTGACGTGGTCCCCAAAACTGTATCGCCATTGGTCCAGGCCCTGGGAGTGATAGGAGAGGTCAATAGAGAGTTCCTGCCCGGGTGATAGTTCGATGGGTTGGATTAAATGACCGTTGCGGATTGGGAGTTCGGCAATGGATTGGCCGTCAACGGTTAAGGTGAAGTCGTCGTACACTGCCTGCGGGGCGGGCAGTTCCAGGTCGAAGTACAGGTGACGGCTCTGGTCGGTGGGGTTGACCAGGGTGTACGAGGACGCAAATTGCACCTGGTAGGTGGAGTACCACAACAAGCCTTTGCGCCGGTGTTCCAGAGAGAGGTCAACTTCAATGTGACTGGCTTTGAGGTTCAGGAGATGTTTCTCATCTACTGTGCGCGAGACAGACTCGCCGTCGATGGTTTCGATATGGGTGACGCGCTCCAGCCAGTAGATTTGCGGTGCTCGCTGGGTCTGCGCTGTGCCCCAGAGGTGTCCCACAGCACTTTTGAGCTTGTCGTCCTGTTCCTCTGTGCGTATGTAGGTGGTGGCACTCAGAATAATCCAGCCTACTGCGATGCAGAAAAAGATGATGCCAATGGCGATAATGCGTTTGACCATGAATTCTCCTTTATGTAAATGTCTGTAACTGTCTTCTGTCTGTGCTGTTTATACACGCCATTGGTCAGAGTGTTCTTTTGGATTTAATTTTTTTGGTATGATAAATTCTTTTATATTGCTCGCCCGATTACAATGCCGATCCAGCATCCCGCGATGCAGAGGGTGACACTTAAGAGGATGTTCAGCAATGCGAGTACAGGGTGACTCGTTTCGAAGAGGTGCAGGGTTTCGATGGAAAAGGTCGAAAAAGTGGTGAACGCCCCCAGGAGACCTATTAGCAGGCCATCGCGCCAGGGCATGTCCATATATTCAGACAGGCATACGTAAAGGAGTCCCATGAGGATCGATCCGGCGACGTTCACCGTGAGCGTGCCATAGGGAAAGCCGCGTCCGAACAGGATGTGTATGCTCATGGACATGCCGTAGCGCAATAAGGCTCCCAGAGCACCTCCGCCAGCTATGAATAGTAGTTGCGCCACTTTACTCGTCGTTGCTTCGCAGCAGGGATATGCCCGTCGCGCCTAAAAGCAGAGGTAGGCTGGCGTCGATGAGTATCCACACGAGAGATACGGTTTCTGCTCCTATTGCGGTAAATGCATCACTGTGGAGGTTGAAATAGTTCCAGAAAAACAGGATGCCGACGAATAATAAGCCGTAGAACTGGATGTTGGCGGCGAGGTATTCGCGTGTAATCGCGTCGCCGCCAACAATGCCTTTCTTGCGGGTATATCCAAATATCAGGCCCAGTATAATTGATAGTATCATCAACAGATTCAGGATGTCCCAAAATGGGCTGTATGGCTGCCCTTCGCTGGAGGCGTGATAGAGTGGTTCTATTACGGTGTGGATGGCAACCGCCACTCCTACAATAGTGAGAATTGCACCAACTATTTGCTTGAGCATGATAAGCTCCTTCCCGTTTTAAGGATGGTTGTTTGTCAGATCTGGCTTGGTCCCAAAAAAGTCCAGAGTCCAACACTCTCTTTTTCATGATGCCAAAGTTTTGCTCGGTTGGCAACGCAAAGTTTGCGGTCTTACGGATGGATTTTCACACTTCCGGTATCGCCAGGGCTGGAAGCGGTTGAGGTGGTCGCTGTGCAGCGATGGCGGCGGTCTGTTCGTCAGGGGTGAGGGGGACGAATCGCTCGGCGGCACTGAGAACTTTTGGCAGCAAGCTGATTTCGCCACAGGTGGGGGCGGTGTGTACAGGCTGTGATAGGACCCACCAGAGGGACTGATCAATGGCTTCTTGTTCCCGGTGCGGGTCGTACCAGGTGTGGCAGTCTTTTGAATTTTCACCCCAGCCGCCGCGTGCGATCATTTTGATTGTTTGTATGCCGATGTCGCGCGCATTTGCCTCGGCGATTAGTGCTTCGGCGTCCCGGCGATAGTTCGCGTCTCGCATGCTTGCCGGATTCAGCGGGAACATTACGGTGTCGAAGTCGAAGCGTTTCAGGCTTTCCAGGATGGTACTCGGTACCTGCGGCCCGTGTCCGGTGATGCCCAGCCATTGGGTCAAGCCCTGTTCGCGCATTTCTATCAGGGTTTCAATTGCGCCGCCTGGTGCGGTGGTTTTGTCCAGTTCGGAGATATTGCCGACTGAGTGGAGTTGGAACAGGTCAAAGTTTTCGACGTTTAGTCGTTTCATCATTTGTTCCACATCCCGCCACGCGTCGTCGCGCGTGCGACCAGTTGTTTTTGCGCCGAGGAATACGTCGTCCCGTATGTCGGGCATCCACGGAGCCATGCGTTCCATCGCGTGTCCATAACTCGGCGCGATGTCGATGTGATTTACGCCGTGGTCGAGGACGAGTTGTATGGCGCGGTCTGCTTCGTCCTGATCCACATATCCGACGGAGAATGCGCCAAAGGTCGCTACAGTGCTCTGATGCCCGGTATGTCCGAGGGGTCGTTTTTGCATTCGTGTTCTCCTTAGTTTATATGTCAATTACGGGTAATGCACGGCCAACCAAATCGTATCATTGTCCGGGTCCGTCCACTCGACTCGGTGTTCAGTATGGGCGGGTATATGAATATGATCTCCTGTTTTGAGGTGGATTGACGAGCCGTCTTTATAAGAAATGGTGGCTTTGCCGCGTACGACCATGACCCATTCGTTTTGCTCCTGGTCGTACCAGCCTGAAGAAGGCGAGCGGTGTCCGCGTGAAACAATGCGCTCTATTTTCAGGTTTTTGTCGGTTAGTAAGACTTCAAAAAATTCATCTTGGAGAGATTTTGGAATACCTGTGAAGATGTTGTACATACTCAACGCCAGCGTTCCTCAAAAACCGAGATTGCGGTTTGCGCTGCCAACATAGACGTTTGTACGCGCTCCTGATATCCGCCTTGCATGGTCATTCCCGTTTCAATCGTGAACGACGGACCGTATTGATGCGCTCCGTAATCGGCCAGGTTTAGTCCTTCGCCGCGTTCCTGGGCGATCAACCAGAATACGCCGCGTTCTCCTATCTCAAAAAACGATCCGGGCGTATAACCTGCTGGCGCAAGTTTAGCTCCAGAATCGGCAACTGCTCGAATTATTGCATCTGCCATCCGCTTTTCCCACATTTCATCATTTTCATTGCGCTGGTGACGGGCAGAGAACCAGAAGCCGTCTCCTCCGTATTCGTGCAGGTCCAGCGTTAGTCCGGGCTGAATTTCAGCCATCAAATTGCGCGTACAACGCGGTTCCACGGGCGACCAGGCTGTGTCGTGAAAGCGGTTAATGTGCAATATCTCGCCTTCTGGACTCACAATCAGCGTATAGGCTCTCTGGCAGAGGGCAGTGCCTTCAATGCCTTCGGCACTCGATGGAAAGAAAATGCGCCGCCCAAAGAGCGTTTTTAGAAAATCGACTCCTACTTCGAATTTTCCAAAAATTCCCACAGTCGAATATCCGTATTCGCCTATAATTGCGATTACTGTTTCATCTTCTTCGTAGAGTACCTCGCCGCGTGCTTTCAGAATTTTTTCGACGTCCTCTATGGAGTTTAACTCCGGCTCTTCGCCGAGGCTTAAACTCAGCGCGTACGCATATCCGTTCATTCCCATTGGATCGCGGGTGGGTATCACATAGACCTGATGCTCTGTGTCGAGCGCGTCCAGAAGTCCCATTGCCGCTCCTACCCCGGCCTGTTCTGTCGAATGGCTACCCGCGCTGATAAAGATGGCTGGCGTTTTTTCTCCTCCGGTCCTGAGACATACCAGCGGCGATCCATCCGGCGTATGTCCGAGTACCTGGGATGGATATCCCTTCTGCTCAATCCGCTGCAAGATATCTGTATATCGATCAAAAATTTGCATGTGAATCCCTCCTTCGACCTTTCCCTTATGTACCATAGAGTGTATCGGCTGTTTTGCCCAAAATCCATGCTCTGTCTTCATCTGATAGAAAATCCATCGCTTCAATTACGCGAAAACCAACTGCTTCCCCGCGGCATCCCCATCCGCGAGAACAAGCTCACACAGGGCATCGAGCGTAATCCCTACGGGGATCATTTCCATCTGCTCGCAGAAATCTCCAATCGATCTGAGTATCAACTCCAGGTTCTGCCTTGCGGGATGCCCGGGGTTGGAATAATCCTGATCATTATGGCTGTCCGTCACAAGGGTGCCAAACCGGGGATCTTCGGTTCGGAAACGATTCAGCACATCCCGAATAACTGCTCTGTGGTCGTATGTGTGCGGGACATAGGACCACTCATAACCCTGCTCGCCCGCATGGCCCTGCGCAACCGGCCTGCCAAATGCTGCGGATACCGGTACATTGATAAAGTCGCTATTTCCTCGAATCAAACGAAATCCCAGATGCGCCCGGTGAGGATAGGGCTCTGCACCGGCCCAAACACTGCAGTGCGCGGGCAAAACTCGCCCTGGATTTGAAAGACTGCCGCCCACAAATCCCAGTTCGTGCAGCACGCCGAATGTGCAATCATTGGCGGAAAAATAACCGGCTCTGAAATAACGGGGCGCCTTGCCCAGCGCAGACGCCCATACTTGCATTGCCTCTTGAATAATCTCGCGCTGTGTACGCGCAGAATACGCGCCCAGATCGTATTTGTATCTCCCCCCTCTGAGCTTATATGGATGCAAATGTAGCCCCAAACACGCGCCCTGATCCTGCAGTGTCTGAAGCAGATCTGCATTTTCAAGCGCTACTTCCGGGTGTGCAAAAAACGTGACTGGAAACCCGTACGCCTTTGCCGTCTCAATGTAAAAATAGATCGACCGTTCACTCTCCCGGTAATCCGTAGGGCCACTGCCCGACATTCGCCTCGCATGTGGGGTCACGTCGGATCTGGCCGTCTCGCAGTCCATTGTCAGCAACACATAAACTTTTTTCAAACCACGCCCCTGTAGGATAGTCTGGTTCTCACAGGTTTAAAATTCTCACTGCATTGTTGTGCAAGATATCCTCCAGTGCGTCGGGGGCGAGCAGGCGTTTGAGGAATGGGAGGCTCAATTGCGCGAAGCAAGCGCCGCGGGAGAGGCCCGCACCTTTGCCATCTCTGCATGGACAATCTGTGGCAAACATCAATTTTTTGCCATGACGCGCCAGGAATCCCGCGGTGAAGTCCTCGTCTCGCGTCAGTCCGCCCAGACCAGAACCCGCGGATAAGTCTGCAAACATATTGGGGTAGTCTGCCAATAGCCGATCGATTAAGCCGCCGGGTTTGACGGTACCTTTGGGATATAAGGTCTCTTCGGGAGTGGGTACGTCGGCGCTGATATGCGCCCACCACGATTGGGCGTGGCCAATGAATTTAATATTGGGAAATTTTTTTAGTAGTACTTCGAGGTGTTCAATCCCCTGGTTATATCCCCGCTCGCCTTCCTGAAAATGCCAGGTTACGGGCCAATGTAATTCATTGCAGATTGCCAGTACTTTTTCCAGTCGCGGATCGTCCAATCGCAGGTGCTGTTTCTGTTCGCCATAGCCCTTAAAGATGTCGCTGGCGGCGCGTTTTTCCAGTTCGGGCACGGCGTCTTTCCGCGTGACATCTACATGACAGAAGGGTATGATGACGTCCGGATAATCCCGATGGGCCTTTACTATGTCTTCGGTCATCCAGCCAAATTCGTCGTCGCCATCTTCAATGGGTAGCATGACGGCTTTTTCTGCGCCTATGGCTTCGATATGTGTGATGGTTTCTTCAACCGATCTGCCGTTGTGCGTGAGATGTAAATGCGCGTCGATCATGTCAATACCTCCCGCAATTTTTCTGCGACTACGGCTTCTTCTCCCATTTGCATGGTCATTGGATCGATTAAAATACCTCTGGCACTTCGCCGTACTACAATTGACGGTTCGCCCTCTCGTAGCGCGTGTATCGCGGCATCGCGCTGTTCGTCCGGCAGGTCTATGTATGCGCGGGGTGCGATCTCGGGTGCGGCATCCTGCCCTTCGGTCATTACATAGGCGTTTGTGATGTTTTTGACTGCATCCACGACGACACGGGCTTGCCCGTGCCATCGCTGGCAGTCTTCATCATCGCTTCGGCTCAAAAACAGATCTATAGCCGCGATCAATCCCAGGATTTCTTCTTTGCCGACTTTCATGCCGCGTCCAATTGCCGAGTGGGGACTCGCATTGATCCGCACGGCTTCTACGCAATCTTCTTTTCCCACGACCAGACCGCTGTTTTGAGGCCCGCACAATCCCTTGCCGCCGCTGAATGTCACCAGGCTCGCACCCATTTCGACGAGTTCGGTTAAGTTTGACCGGGGAGGTAACTGTGCAGCCGCATCTACCATGACGGGTACGCCTTTTTTTTCGGCGCCAGCGATGACTTCTGCGAGTTGTTCTTTGCTCTGTTTGCCCAAAAAATGCACGACAGCCGCTGTTTTTTCGCCGATTCCGCCTATGAGGTCTTCACTGGTTACCGCTTGTTTGCTGCCCACGCGGACGAGTTTGCCTCCGCAGACTTCTATGCCCTGATGGATGTACGTATGGCTATCGACCAGGCTGATTACAAATTCGTTTTGCCATCCCTGTGTATGCGGCAACTGGCGCGCTTTTGCTATGTCAGGTCCCGTCAAACACGCCGCTGCGGACAATTGTACACCGCTGGCTGCTCCACACGAGATAAAGGCTGCAGGTACGCCAATGCGGTCTGCCAGATATTCACCTGCTTTTACGAGCAGGTCGTTCAAATCGACAAATGATCCTCCCGCCACGCACATCGCTTCCAGCACTTCATCTGGCATTAAGCTACCGCCGAGTGTGGTAATGGTGCCACTCGCGTTGATAAATGGTTTTACGCCGAGTGTGTCGTAGGTGATCATGCTAAGGTCCTTTCAATAAGGAAATGTCTCTGAGTCCTCTGCCTGTGACAGTTCAGCAAGGAATCGCCCGGTTCCTTCCACGGCTGAGTTTAAGACTGTTTCACCTTTTTGTGCTGAGGCTTTTCGCGCATCGCCGCCTGCGGATGTGGGCAAATACAAATGCCAGGGGCGCACAAAGTCTATGTGAAATTCCCGTAGTGTTTTCAATTTGGGATATTGGGGGGGATTGTTGGTTATCAGATCTTCGCGCACGAGTTCGGGGCGCAAGAACAGGATTTGAGAGGTTTCTTCTTCGCCTGCGTGATCGCTGCGATTTTCCCATATAGCTTTTGCGTCTTCCGATGCACAGGATCCCGTGCTGATCAGGCATGTGAAGAGGTTATCTTGTGCGGCCAAATCGCGCTGTACTGCGCGGATGGTGTCGGGATTGCCGCCGTGACCATTGATGAATACAATGCGGTGTACATTTTCCGCGCGGCACATTGCCACGAGGTCTTTTAACAGGTTCATAAATGTGGGGACTTGCATGCGGCACGCGAATGGAAAGGCGCGGAAGTTGTTGTTTAAACTCATCCGCTGTGTAGGCAAACACAGGACGCGACCGCCCAATTCATTGGCTTTGCGCGTACCTCCGTAAGCCACGTATTCGACCTGAAAACTGTCCGTTCCATAGGGCAATGCAGGTCCGTGCGGTTCGGTGGAGCCTATGGGGATGACCGCTACATTGGGTATGAGTGATCGCACATCGTCTATGGTCATTTCTTCCAGGATGCCCGAGATATTCTGGCGCATAAATAAGCCTCGTCTATGTGTGATATTATATGAATGATGGAACGCTCATGATAAGTCGCCCTTTCTTCCATGTCAAGGTATCGGCAAGGGAAGGGACAGGGTAATAGTACGCAGCTTGACCGAGACAGTTCTCGGTGTTATCATGGACGCCCGTTTTTTTCTTTTTCATAAGGTGGTAAAAAGTGACTTTCGATTTACTCATTCGCAATGCAACCGTCATTGACGGCACGGGCCGAACGCCCGGTTTTCAGGCGGATGTTGGCATTTGCAGGGATCGGATTGAGGCCATTGGCGATTTGTCTCAGGCAGAGGCCGATACAGTTATTGACGCGACGGGACATATCGTCTGTCCCGGTTTTATCGATGTGCACGTTCATTCGGAAATTGCCCTGCTCACAGGTGTTCACCGCTATGCGGAAGTGCAGCAGGGGATTACGACGCAGCTTTTGACGCCCGATGGGTTTGGGTGGACGGGTCTGTCACCCGAGCACACGCGCGAATTGTGGACATATACGCGCTTTTCCGTTGGCGAGGTCGATATACCGATTGGCTGGCAAACGCCTGAGGATTATCTGAGTCTCTTTCCCAATAACAGCCCGGCAAATGTATATCCGCAAGTCCCTCATTGCGCGGTTCGCCTGTCTGCATGCGGGTGGGATGCGAGACCGGCAACGGATGATGAGATTGTACAGATGTCGGATCTTACGCGCCAATGGATGGAGGCGGGGGCTGGCGCGCTCAATCTGGGTCTCGATTATCAGCCGAGTGCCAATGCGGATTTTAGGGAGCTTGTTGCGCTTTGCAAAGTCACGGCGGAATACGGAGGTATTTACGCGGCTCATGTGCGCTATCACACAATTGGGCGCGTTGCCGCATGGGAAGAGACCATCGCGCTTTCCCGCGCTGCAAATATCCCGGTTCATATCTCGCACGAGCGGGTCAACGACGAGAATGCCGATTTGCTGGAGAGAATCGAGCGTGAGGATATTGATCTAACTTTTGAATCTTATCTCTATCCGGCCGGGATGACCCATTTGTATATGATGTTGCCCATGAAGTTTCAGGTCGGTAGCCCAGATGAGGTCAACGCGCGTCTTGAAGATCCTGATATTCGCGCTGAGTCTGTCGCCGAACTCAAGACATGGCTCGGGCGCGGGGATCAAATTGTGGGTTACACTGGCTCGGGCAAGTACACGGGAGAACGCCTGTGCGATCTCGCTGCTCGGGCAAATATATCTATCGAAGATTTTGCCTACGATCTGATTTTTCAGGAGCGGGAAGATCATGCTGTTATTTTTCCGTGGCAGGTTGATCCCGAAGCCGCCGCGCAGACCGTGACGAGTACAGCCACTCATCCGCGTATGATGATTGCCAGCGATGGTATTTTTAATATTCCGCATCCGCATCCGCGGGGTTTTGGGTGTTTTGCGCGCGTGCTGGGTCATTTTGTGCGCGAGCGCGAGTTGCTGACTTTTGAGGAAGCGATCTACAAGATGAGCGGTTTTCCGGCGCAGCGGTTCAATATTCCCGACCGGGGCGAACTCGCTGTGGGCAAGGCCGCTGATCTCGTTGTTTTTGATCCCGATACGGTGGCTGCGAGATCTACTTTTGAAAATCCCACGTTGCCGCCAGTCGGTATTTCGCATGTTTTTGTCAATGGTCAGTCCGTTATCGCCAATGGAGAACCCACAAGTGCGTTGCCTGGTCAGGTGCTGCGCCGAGCGTGATTTCTGATCTATGTCTATTCAAGTGCAAATTTGCGATACGTCCGATGATGTGGCTCGCGCCGCCGCATCGGAAATTGTCGCGCTTGTCCGCCAGAAGCCAGATGCCGTGCTGGGTTTGGCGACGGGATCAACGCCGGTGAGGACGTATGCCGAACTCGTGCGGGCAAATCGGGAGGGTCTGAGTTTTTCGCGTTTGATTACCTTTAATCTCGATGAGTATTGGGGGATTGATGGCACGCATTCGCAGAGTTATCGTTTTTTTATGAATCACACGTTTTTTGCGGGTACTGATATTCAACCGTGGAATACGCATGTACCCAATGGCATGGCAGTGGATGCCGATCTCGAGTGCGAGGCTTTTGAGATCAGGATACGGGCGTGTGGTGGCGTGGATCTGTGGTTGCTCGGCATTGGTCGCAATGGACATATTGCGTTTAATGAGCCGGGCAGTGCGCCCGATTCTCGCACCCGTCTGGTCGATTTGGCCGAGAGTACGATTGCGGCGAATAGTCGCTTTTTCGAGCGTGTTGAAGATGTGCCCAAACAGGCGCTTACCGCGGGGATTGCGACGATTTGTGAGGCGAAGCGCATCCTCCTTCTGGCGACGGGTACAGATAAGGCAGGAGCGATTGCCCACGCTGTTCAGGGTGTCCCGCATCCGGCCTGTCCGGCGAGTTTTTTACAGACACATCCGGATTGTACGTTTATTTTAGATAGAGAGGCGGCATCGAAAGTTAGCCCTGTTCGTAAAACGTAATTTTTAATTAAACAGAAAGGTTTATTATGAAAAAGACCCTCGCCGTGCTCGAAGGCGACGGCATTGGTCCCGAGATTGTACGCGAAGGGATTAAAGCGCTTCGCACGATTGAAAAAAAATTCGATCACGAATTTGTGCTGGAATACGCGCCTTTTGGTGCGGCATCGTATTTTGATGAGGGTAGTCCGTTTCCCGATGAGACAAAAGCCCTGTGTGATCGGGCAGACGGGATTATCAAAGGTCCGGTGGGGCTTTCCATTGAAGAGACGAAGAAAATTCCACAGGAATCGCGTCCGGAACTCGGTGCTATTCTGCCTTTGCGAAAGCGTTTTAATACGTATGCCAATTATCGCCCGGTCAGGCTGCCCAAATCTCTCGCGTCATTTTCACCTTTGCGCGATAGCGTCATTGGAGAGGGTATTGATATTCTCATGATTCGGGAACTGGTGGGCGGTATTTATTTTGGCGAGAAAGAAGAAGGTACTGCCACGGGTATGAAATACGCGCGTGACGATTGTATTTATACCGAAGAACAGGTGCGCGCGATTGGGAAAATTGCGTTTGATGAAGCCCGACGTCTCGATGTCAAGATGACCCATGTCCACAAATCCAATGTGCTGGCGACGTCTCGGCTTTGGGACGCGATTATTGAAGATATGGCAAAAGAATACGACGATGTCGAATACGTGTCGATTATCGTCGATAATGCGGCTTTTCAGCTCGTTAGAGATCCCAGGCAATTCAATGGGGTTATGCTTCTGGAAAATATGCAAGGCGATATTCTGACCGATCAGGCGGGCGGTTTGCTCGGTTCTCTCGGTTTGATGCCTTCGGCGTGTATGGGGCCAGAAAAGGGCTATGTGGAACCGGCGCACGGCTCGGCACCCGATATCGCGGGGCAAAACATCGCCAATCCCTATTCTATGATTGGCAGTATTGCATTTTTGCTGGATAAATGTCTGGGTCTCAAAGAGGAGTCCGACGCTTTGTGGAATGCTATGTTTGATATTCTCGAAAGAGGATATGCCACTTCTGAACTCGCCTCGGAAATAACCGATCCCAAGAATGTTCTTTCGACCAGCGATTTTGGCGATATGGTCGTCGATATTTTGAGTCACTAAAGGAGATTTTTTATGAGCAATATTATCGCTTTTATTGGTACCTATACTCGCACTGGCAGCAAAGGTATTTACGTTCACCGATTCAATACCGAGACCGGTGAACTCACTCCGGCTAATAGCATCGAGAGTGAGAATCCGACGTTTCTCGCCATTCATCCCAATGGACGATTTCTCTATGCGGTCAATGAGATCAGTGAATACAATGGCGAGAGCGCTGGGGCGATTAGCGCTTATGCCATTGATGTAGAAGCCGCAGATCTCGCGTTTATCAACCGGCAATCGACTGTAGGTACGGGTCCCTGTCATTTGAATATCGATGCGACGGGTCGCTATGCTGTGGTGGCAAATTACGGTGGGGGTAGTACCTGTATTTTGCCCATTGGGGAAGACGGCGCATTGGGCGAAGCGTCGGATTTTATTCAGCACGAGGGCAGCAGTGTCAATCCGCAGCGGCAGCAAGGTCCCCACGCCCATTCTGCGAATATTTCACCGGATAATAAACGCGTTTATGTTGCCGATCTCGGTTTGGACAAGGTATTGATTTTTGAGCTTGATCTCGAAAACGGCAAACTCGTTGCGAATGACCCGCCATCTGTCTCTGTTGCGCCCGGTGAGGGACCGCGCCATTTTGCTTTTCACCCCGGGGGACAATACGCCTATCTGATCAATGAAATCGGGAGTACTGTCAATGCGTATGCCTATGATGCAGAGACCGGCGCGTTGACCGAGTTGCAATCTATCGCCACATTGCCCGGCGATTTTTCAGATACGAGCCATACAGCAGATATTCACGTTTCATCCGATGGCAAGTTTGTGTATGGGTCAAATCGCGGTCACGATAGTGTCGCCATTTTTGCGGTTGACGAGTCCAGCGGTCACTTGACGCCGGTCGATATTCACTTCACTGGAGGAGAGACGCCTCGCAATATCGCGCTTTCGCCCGATGGCAATTACTTGCTCGCAGAGAATCAGAGTAGCGATACAATTGTTTCTTTTGCCATCGACCGCGAGACGGGGAAATTGACAGAGACCGGGCATGTCGTGGAAGTGCCTATGCCCGTTTGCCTGAAGTTTTTGACGTAGAAGGAGAGATTTGCGATGTCCAGTGATCGTCCCAATGTGCTTTTGATTATGACGGACCAGCAACCCGTATCGACTATCGGTTGTTATGGCAATTCGGTTATTAAAACACCCGCGCAGGACCGCCTGGCACGCGAAGGCATGCGGTTTGACAATTTTTATATTGCGGCGTTTGCGTGTACGCCGTCTCGAGCGACGTATTTGACTGGTCGATATACGCACAACCACGGGGTGGTGGTCAACGATGTGGAATTGGATGATGCGTTGCCGTCAATAGGCAATACGTTTCGCGATGCGGGCTATCAAACCGCGTGGATTGGCAAGTGGCATTTGGGGGGACAGATGTATCGCGGGATTGCGGAACGCGGTCCGTTTGATAATAGCTGGGTAAGGAAGCGGATAAATAGCACACGCGATTTTGAGTTTGTACAGGTGGAAGGCGGCACGGGCGAGGATGAACCCCGCAGTGGGTTTGATCACTGGGTTGGGGGCTGGAAGCATTTCAAAGCGTATTTGCAGACGACCAATTTGCCCGATGAGGTTAAAAATGCGCCTCGCGTGGGCAATCACCAGGCAGCGCCGAGTGCGCCAGACCGGGAGCACAACGTGAGTTTGCTGGGGGAGGATCACCACATGGCACACTTTTTTGCCGATGAGATGGTGTCGTTTCTCAATGCCAATCGGGACAATCCATTCTGTGCCGTGCTGTCTTTTTACGGACCGCATTCGCCCGTTTGTCCGCCCGAGCCATGGGATTCGATGTACGATTTGGACGATGTGCCCCTGCCCGATAATTACGACGCGCCATTGGAGGATAAGCCGCGTTTTCAATCGGGTCGTGATCGCACTTATGTGCGCGATGTCTGGTCGAGAGATGAGGTTCGGGACTATATTCGGCGTTATTGGGGATATGTGAGTTATATCGACGCACAAGTCGAGCGGGTTCTCAACGCGCTGGATGCCAATGGTCAAGCGGAGAATACGATTGTGATGTTTGTGTCGGATCACGGCGATATGGTGGGGCAGTTTGGCATGGTGTATAAGTTGACGTATTGTGGCTACGATACGTTGATGAAGGTGCCGTGTTTGGTGCGGTGGCCCGGGCAAATTGAAGCGGGGTCTGTGAATACTTCTTTGAATAGCAGTGTGGATGTGATGCCTACGTTGCTGGATCTGGCGGGTGTGAATATTCCCGAGGGGGTGGATGGTGAGAGTATAGGTGGTATTTTGAGGGGAGAACGCGATGTTGCGCGGGAAGAGATTTTTACGGATTTGATGAGTCGCGGTATGATGCTCAGGCAGGGATCGTGGAAGTTTGTGCTGAATTGGAAGCCTTTAGGCGGTGACGTACGCGATTTGGACGAGCTTTACAATCTGGCGGATGATCCCTACGAGGAACACAATCTGGCGTATCGAGATCGCGCGCGTGCCGCATCGATGCGAGACCGCATTCTGAGTTGGTTGGAGGAGACGGAGCATCCGTATGTAAATACTATCCGGGAACAGACATTTCGAGAACCATCTTGAATTGAAAGGGGTTGTCATCGCGCGATGGCGACCCTTTTTGACTTACCACGAATGCACCATGTGGCCGTTGCCGGGGAAGTAGATGTGATCTACGAGTGTGGAAAGGCCAACGCCGAGGGTGTAGCCGATTAAGAGGCCGATAAAGAAGGGTTGCAAGTCGCGGTAGAGCCGAATGCCGCCGATGCGCAATACGATGGATTTGAATGCCCAGACGAGGAAGACGGTGAAGGCGGTGACTCTGACGGGATAGACATATCCCACTGTGAATCCCACTGGATGGAGGGGCCACCACGCAAAGCGCAGGCGCATGAGGCTCAAAAACAGGGTGCCGAGCGCGCCCGCGGCCAGAAATTGCCATTCAACACGCCCAAAAGAGGTCGGCTCCGATGCCCAGGAGACGACGCGGTCGAACATGCGCTGGCTGTATCCACTGAATACAAAGACGTGACGGATGTTGGCGGCACCGGTCGCGCCGTAACAGAGGTTGAGGGTGTAGATAATTGAGACGGCGAAGCCGATGATAAAGGCGAGCATTAAGGCCGCGACCATGCGATTGCGTGGCCAGCGAAAGACATCGTGGATTTTGGCGGTGTGCGTTAGAGATGGGAGGATGTATTCGCGATGGCTTTCCACGCTGTTGGCTGCTAAGGCCATGCCGACGTGGTCGGGGGTTTGCACGGTTGTGCCGAGTGCGGCGGCGGCGAGTTCCTGGGTTCGCAGCGGGGTTTCGACATATACGAGGCCGGTTTCTGCGACAATTTTGGCCAGGCCGATGAAGTAGATTAAGAGCAGGCTCAGTTGTACTGCAATGCCCAGCAGGGAAATGCCCAGCGCGTACATCCAGGCACTGGCATAGATGAGCGAGATGATCAGGCCGATTACTGCGGTGCGGTAAGACAGGAGTTCGGTTTTGTCCTGTGCATCGGGTTGCCAGAGTGCTCGGATAACGGTTCCAATATGCTGCCGTGCCATAAAGAGGCCAAACAAGGCAAATGCGATGAAGCCACCGACTTGTTGTAGCAATAGGCCGCTGCCAAAGTCTTTGCCCACTGTGATACCAAAGCGGTTTAATGCGCCGATTTCGATGAGCGAGAGTACATGGAATAGCCAGATGGAGAGCAGGACTTCGAGATTGGTGAGATACCCAAAAGCCGCCATGACAAAGTTGAATTTGATTTGTAGCGGGGGAAAGTCGTGTCCAAATGAGACGGCGGTGCGGTAAGTGGGGCCAATGGGTATGATTGGGAGATTGTGCCAGAAGAGAGGCAGAATATTCCAGGATAAGATGAATAAGGAGATGCCAAACCCCGTCCAGAATAATTTGTTTTTCGTGAAACCTATTTGTCCCGATGCTGTATCCCGAATCATCAGGATGGGCAATTGCGCGAGGGGGAAGGTGATGCGTTCGTGTTCGACCCATTGTTTGCGCAAGATGACAGTGATGCATAAACAGGCGATGAATAGCGCGAAGAAAAATGTGAACCACCAGAAGAGCGGCACAGCCCAGACGTGATAGGGGGTGGAAAGATGCGCTGGCAATCCCTCCCACAAATTGGTGATGTCGCCCGCGCGATTGCTGGGTACTGCCCAGGGTTGGATGTGTTCGTGGGTAAATTCCGCCCATCGGTTTTCCGGCGTGGCTTTGTAATAGGGGCTGGCGAGAACGGCGATCAGGCGCCCGGCGACGTTTTTGGTGGGAAAAACGCTGCCAATAAATCCCATGCAGAGGATGAGTCCCAATTCATGTGGGCGAAGCATCCAGTTCTCCCGGATTCTTTTGAGCAGGGGATTGATCAGGAAGATGAGGAGGAATGGCAGCCACAATGACATGGGCATGTGGCCGAGGGATACGCGGGATGCGCGAAGGCGATAGGTGGTGTCGGTGGCAAAATAACAGATGACAAGGGTGAGGATCAGACCGACGATAATGGCGCGGGTGGTGATGTGTGACGCGGGGTCAGGCTGTGGCGCGGGATTGGGCAGGCTCATGCATTTCTTTCGGTTGGTGAGATTATGCAATTTGTAGGGGCAACCCCCTGTGGTCGCCTGTGCCGTAATATGCTGTGTTTGGGATGTTGAAGCAAGGATCATTTAGTTTTTTTAATTCGCGATCTAATGAGGAGGATGTTATGCCATTTCAAGTTTTTGACTATCGCAAGGATATTACCAATATGCTGGTGACACCCCAGATTCGTTCGCGTTTTTTGAAGATGGAGGTGGGGCAGTTTAATCAGAGTCATACGCACGATTTGGGGCACGAGATTTTTCTGATTTTGCAAGGGCAGGCAGAGTTTGATATCGAGGGGCACAAGGAGGTGTTGGGGCCCGGGCAGATGTGTATTGCACTGACAGATGAGGCGCATACGGTGCGCAATGTGGGCGATGATGAGGTGATTATGTATTTGTCTGTGACACCGCATATTTTGCCGACGCATACGTATTGGACGGCAGAGGGGGAGAAGGAGCCGCCGCGATTTGCGAACTCTTTTTCTTATGATCAGACGCCAGATTTGAGCGTTGATGCAGACGCAAGAGCAGATGAACACCTGCAATCTGTGGAGGATTTTGTCGCGCGTGTAGAACAGACAGCAGAGACGCAGCGCACACAAGTTGCGGCTTTTAAGAAGGCATTCGCAGAGGGCGATAGGGAAGCCGCATTCAAAGCGCGAGATGCGATGTGGGATACGCTGTATCCGATGTTTAAGGCCGTTCACGATCTGGCAGGTGTGTGGAATGCTTTCGCGCATCGGACGGTGGATTAGTCGGGAAAGGGATTTCCCTCTTACAGAAAGGACACACATGGGCAAATTTAGACTGGCTTGTCATTTGATTCAATTTCGGGGCGAACAGCACGAAAATCCCGAGAAGGTGCTGGCAGAAGTGGCTGAGGCTGGGTGGGATGGGGTGGAGGGATTGAAGATTGATAGTGGCGATGATCTGGTTGCTAAAGCCAATCTGGCGAGGAAGAATGGTTTGCATCTGGTCAATGTGGGGGGACCGAGCCCGCTCGATCGGATTCGGTTCAATATCGCTTTGGGCAATGATGCGGCAGAGGTGCCGTCGTGTCGTCGCGCGATGTGGGGGGGCGATGATCCGAGCGATGAAGATGTTGAGAATGCGGCTCGCTCGCTCGATGAGGTGCTGGCATATTGCAAGGCGCACAATGTGAAGGGTTTTCACCACGCGCATATGCGGACGTTGATCGAGACGGTTGAGGATGCCGAGAGATTGATGACGGCTGCGCCCGATTTGTGGTTGCTTTACGATACGGGACACATGCTGGCGGCGGGTAGCGATCCGATGCAGGTTTTTGAACGCGATGTGTTGCGAGATCGGATTGGACATGTGCATTTGAAGGATGTACATGCCAATGATCCCGCGACGTGGAATCACCGCACGGGGCAGTTTAATGAGGAAGCGCGATTCGCAGAACTCGGCGCGGGGAATATGGGGTTTGACGCACGCGCAGCGCTGGAGAAGTTGGAGGAAGTGGGTTACGATGGGTGGGTGTCAGTAGAACTCGATCGCCCGTATCCGCCCAAACCCCCGGCAGAGGCGGCAAAGTCCAATCTCGATTATCTGCGAAGCATAGGATATTGACATACGTCTATACGACGTTGGACAATCCGCCGTCGAGGTTAATCGCCGTGCCTGTGATGAAAGAAGCGCATTCCGAAGCGAGAAAGGCGACGAGCGCGCCAGCATCAGAGGGTTCACCTAAACGTCCCAGCGGATGCTCTTCAGCCCGCTCAGTCCAATAGTCCTGTAGAGTGCCAGGAGAACCTTCCGCTTTCCAGGCGCGTTCTCCCTGTGCGCTCTTGATAGAAGTCAAGCACACGGTGTTGACGAGGATATTGTAAGGCAATAGTTCCTTAGATAGCGCTTTGGTCATCGCTATTCCCGCTGCGCGGCTCACGGAGGTTGGATAAGAAGCTGCGCCAGGCTGTTTGCCCCCCGGATGCGTGACGTTGATAATCCGTCCTCCGCCGATGAGTTTCATCTGGGGAATGACCAGGCGCACGCAACGCACGGCTCCCATCAGTTTCAGATCTAAATCGGCATGCCAATCATCGTCGTCCAGTTCGTCGAAGGCGCTCGCGGCAGATCGGCCGGCGTTGTTGACCAGGATGTCGATCCGTCCGAAATGCTGGACCGCTGTGTTGATGAAGTTCGTTAGTGTTTCCGGTTTGGTCACGTCGGCAGGGACAGCAAGGACATCACCACCAGTTGAGGTACGAAGTTCTTCCGCTGCCTGCTGCAAGATATCATCGCGTCGCGCACAAATCGCGACCTTCGCCCCCTCTTCTAAGAACCGCAAGGCGATTCCCCTGCCAATTCCCTCACTGCCGCCCGTGATAACTGCAATTTTTCCCGTCAATCCAAGGTCCATATCAATTTTCCTCAAGTGAATTTATGTCCGTGGGGCGAGTATCAAGCGATTTGTCAAACGTTTTAAATTAATGTGTCCCAAGTCACATTTACGCTGCGTTGAGCGGCTCCAACTCTACGGGTTCCGGTCTGCCAAGTCCCAGACGATCAAAGACGCTCTGTATCTCATCTATACTCACTATTCCGGGTGAGACGATCTCAATTCCAAGAGGTGTACCATCTTGAGCGTAGTCAATGAGAAGGTCTTCTGTTATCGCTTCGGTGCGTACACTTTTCTGTCCACGCCGATGAGATAGGTAAATATAGGCAGCAAATGGTTTGCCCTTGCGATATGTAATTTGTAGGGAAACAGTTTTCATGGGCGTACCTCTTCAGGATATGCGGTTACAATCATAAGAATTTTGTCGTCCAAATCTGGTAATTGCTTTTAAAGAAAATACCCTTTTCCTTGGCAATGCGGAACCGTTTTTTGACTCTCTGTTCTTGTTCTGGGTTGGTGACGGGGTATTCATCAAAGATGTGGCCCCGGCCTTCCATGCGGGGGTCGCCGTGTTGTTTTAGGGTTTTCCGGAGTTTTTGCCAGAGTGCGTTTTTGACGGTCTGGTGGTCGGCGCTTTCGGCGAGGTTGGTGATGCAGTGGGGATCGGTCTGGATATCGTAGAGTTCTTCTTTGGGGCGTTTGCCCATGCAGAGTTGCCAGTAGGTCTCATTGCCCTGTTCTTTTTCTTCGACGACGCGCGTTTTGGTGGGTGAGTCGTCGATGTTGCGGTAATAGACTTCGGGGTTGCCAGCCGGCCAGCGGTCGGGTTCAAAATTTCGCAAGTAGAGGTGATGGTGATCGCGGATGCCACGGATGGGATAGCCCACGGTGCCGGGACGGCAGATGTCGTGGCGTTCTTTGCCGGAAATGAGGGCGGTGCGCTCCGGGTCGATGATGCCCGATTTGCTGGATTTGAAGATGGGCATGAGGCTTTTGCCAGTGATTTGGGGATGGATGTCGATGCCCGCGGCTTCGAGGAAGGTGGGGGCAAAGTCAACGAAGTTGATGAGGTCGTCAGCTATTCGGCCCGGTTCAATTACGTCTTTCCACATGGCAGCCAGTGGCATGTGGTAGGCAATTTCGTAGAGTTGGCCTTTCATGCGCGGAAAGGGCATGCCATTGTCTGAGGTGACCATGATGAGGGTGTTGTCGAGTTCGCCGCGTTCTTCGAGGATGTCGAGGATTTGGCTTAGGTGTTTGTCGAACCATTCGATTTCAAAGGCGTAGTCAAGCATGTCGTTTTTGACGTCTTCGGTTGCCGGCCAGCAGGGGGGTACTTCGTCAATGTCAGAGAGGGATTTTCCCCCGAGGCGTACGCCAGAGCCGTATTCGTAGCCGCGGTGGGGTTCTTTGCCGCCATACCAGAAGCAGAAGGGCTGGTCGTCGGGTTTGGCATTGAGAAAAGCCGCGAAATTGGCGGCATAGTCTATATTGGCAATGCTTTTTGTGGGGGGATCGAGTTTGAGGTCGTTGTGTTCGGGGCCAACGAGTTTGCGCGGTGAGCCATCTGAATAAGTTCCCGGTTCGCCCGGTCCCCAGCCTTTGCCGGTGAATCCCATGGCGTATCCGGCGTCTTTGAAAAGTTCGGGATAGGTGGCGTAGTCCGATGGGAAATAGCAGAGGTGGTTGCAGGCTTCTTGAAGTTGCCAGGAGTAGCGACCGGTGAGGATGGCGGCTCTGGATGGGGCGCATTTGGCATTGGGCGTGAAGGCGTTGTTGAAGAGGATGCCTTCGCGTGCAACGCGGTCAAAGGCAGGGGTGTTGACCCAGGGGCAACCATAAGCACTGGCGTGGGGCCAGGATTGATCATCGGCAATGCAGAAGAGGATGTTTGGGCGTTGTGTCATTTTGATTTGTCCTGGAGATTTTTTGGTGGTTTTGGTGGATTTTGGTTGTATTATATACGACATTCGGGGAGCTTGTGCAAATAAACGAATTTTGCTAACCGATGACCACTCACAAAGGAGTTTATTTTGAAACCCAACAGGATTAGAGAAAAATTGGATGCGGGCGAACCCACCATTGGCACGCGTATTCATTCGAGTTGGCCGGCGATTGTCGAGGCGATTGGACATACGGGACTTTACGACTATGTCGAATACGTCGGTGAGTACGGTACGTTTGATCTCTACGATCTCGACAATTTGTGCCGCGCAGCCGAGTTGTACAATATGGGTATGATGTTCAAGATTGATCGCAGTCATCAGTATTTTTTATCGCAACGGGCGATCGGGTCTGGTTTTGGGAGTATTTTGTTTACGGATTGTCGCACAGAAGAAGATGCCAGAGAGTGTGTGCGCGTTACGCTTCCAGATACGCCGGAAGATGGTGGTCTGTACAGTGTGTACACGCGGCGCAATACGTATATGGGATATGGCGGGGGACCGGAGTATGTGAAGGCGATGCGGGAGACGGTTGTGGTTTTGATGATTGAAAAGAAGGAGGCGGTGGAAAATCTGGAGGCGATTCTTTCGGTTCCAGGCGTGGATATGGTGCAATGGGGTCCTTCGGATTATTCGATGAGTGTTGGCAAGGCGGGGCAGCGCGGTGATCCCGCAGTGGCAGATGCGAGGAATGAGGTGTTTAAGACTGCGCTGAGTATGGGTGTGCATCCCCGCGCAGAGATTATGTCGCCCGATGAGGCAAAGGAATATCTCGATATGGGTGTGCGACATTTCAATATCGGGGTGGATATCTCAGTTCTGCATTCGTGGTGGCGAAGCAATGGCGATGATCTGAGGAAAGCTGTGGAGGGTGCGTGAGTTACAAAGCGAAAAAGAAAATAGCCGCCGAGGTTCAGGTCTCGGCGGCTGTTTTTTTAGTCGAGGAGTTCATGTATGGCTTCTGAGGGGCGGGCAATGACTGCGCGATCTCCGCGAATGCACACGGGGCGATTCATGACTTCGGGATGTTCCAAAAGCAAGCCGACGAGTGCATCGGGCGTGTTGTAGTCATCTATGTCGCGTCCCAGTTTTTCGAATGAACTGGGGTGGATCAGGTCTTTGGGTTCACAGGACAGGAGTGCGAGAAATTTTCTCAAGTCCTGTTCGCTTAACGGTGTTTTTAAGTATTCAATCACGTCGAACTCGACGTTGCCAGCGCGCAATATGTCCATTGCGCCATTGGATTTGCTTCAGTTGGGGTTGTGATAGATGGTGATTTTTGACATGTCAAATCTCCTTTTTGCGGTGAAGGATATCTCAATAGGGAGTATAAATATCAGAATTTTTGGGGTCAAGGAAAAGTTAGGGGCTGATACTGAGGCTGGAGGCAAAGATCAAAAAAAATCGGTTTCTCAAATGATATAGGCTATATTTCAGACTCATCAGGAGTAATTGAGAAAAAAAGTAAACAGACAGAAAAGTAGTGGGAAGGAGGTCAAAGATGGATGAGCAGAACTACAAGCGGCGTTTAGAGAAGTTCTCTTCGAGCTTGCACCAAAAGCTCCAAATTTATCGAGAAGAAAAACGGCGTTGGGACCCTTTTCTTTCAACGGATTTCAACGTGGTCTCCGAGTTCATCATAATAAATGAAAATTACTTCCCCAGGGAAAACCGTCTTTCCGATATTATCAAATGCCTACTTGACGTCAATGGTTCTCATGGTCAGCAAGGCAAGTTTCTTGAGGCCTTTCTCAAGCGTTTATACGAAAAAAATCATTTTGATACAGACATTGAGCAGCGGCCCTATTTTCTCAAGTGTCTGTTCGAGAAAAATCGACCTGACCGAGTAGCTGAACTGTCCGGTAAACAACGACAAGTCGAGCGCGAAGCTCCAACTCTCTACAACGAAAATCGGCGTCGCTTGATCGATATTACTGTTGATTTTGAAGGTTTTGGGATTGGCATTGAGAATAAGCCCTGGACGCATGAAGGCAATAATCAACTGGGGGATTACTACTCTAATCTCAAACGTAAGTATAAAAATAAGGAGTTTTGCCTTGTTTTCATTACCCCAGATGGCCGAAAACCCGAAACCATACGTAACCGCGACGATCTCATTCAGAAAGGCGAGTTATACTGCCTTTCATATAGGTCAGACATTCTGGGATGGATTGAGGAGTGCTGGCAGCTATGCGAGTCCGATAAATTCCGCTGGTTTTTGCACGATTTTAGAGAGTACATTCGTGACGAACCTTTTGCTTTTGAGGAGAACGACGATGCCAAAGAATGAAAGAGAAACAGAAATTATTATGGACCATGTTTTCAAAAATAACGAGAATAACGAGAATTTGGAGGTAGCACTGGATATTATATCCAGGACCCAGGAGATTCGCAGTCGAATAATCAAACCCTTTTTGGAGAAACTCAAAAGCTTTATCTACGAAGAACCTGATATGTCGCAATGGGATTGGAAAACAAAACTTAACAAGCCCCTTGAGGGGAATCGTCGTTTTGGTGTGTCTAGTAATTTTGGTGTGTTAAAGGAACCGGTAGGTATATTACTTAAGGGTTATAGGGCCGATGATTTTTACATTGGAGTTTGTAGTTCCCCTGCTAATATATCGTTCAATAACTCAATGACCCTTAGGAATCAGCTAACACAAGAATTTGGAGCAAGCGGACCCTGTTGGGAAACGAAATCGGAGTTGTGGATTTGGTATCAGTCTCTAAAATTTTCCAGTTGGGACTACAAAGATTGGACTCATAAAGATACCCTTATCAAGATGCACACCAATCCTGATTGCGTAGTTGAGGATATAGGCTACCACCTTCTTGACATCATCAGAGTAGCGGAACCTGTGATCAATGCCTGGGTCAGACAAAACCCGCCTACTCCATAAGATTACCACACACAAAAATACCCTGCGTTAATGACAGGGTGTTTTTATTTATTTGTTGCTTCATTTCAGAACTATGGTATCGTATTAAAGGTGGTCATATCAAGCCATTGCCAAATTTTTTAGGAGAAAAAGATGACTGGTATTGACAAAAACGCCGAACATAACCTTGAAAAACTCATTGATACGCTCTGTAAACTTCCCCCCAATGATTTGAAGGAAGTTAAGCGAAGGCTTGAAAAGCAACTTGAAGAATCCAATCATTCTCGGGAACCATTGGGCGATCTGCATGAGGATGACTTGTGGGGGTTGGATTTGGGCCGCGAAACTGTGAATGACGCGGCCTCTATGAAGGAAGTGCTCAAAATCACTTCTAAGTTCAAAGGGTCTATGGCAAAGATCGTGAGTGAAGAAAGAGACGAGCGGTAATGGCGGTTTGTTTTTTTGATACGAGTGCTCTGGTTAAATACTATCACAACGAGTTGGGAAGACAGATGGTCGTCAGCCTTGTTGATGATCCAAATAATCGCATTTTTATATCCCGACTTGGACTGATAGAATGGCATTCTGCCTTTTTTCGTCTTATACGTATGGACATATTTACCCAGGACGAGTTTCAGACCATACGAACGCGATTCCTTTCAGATATTCGGCATCGAAAATTTCTTATTCAGCCTCTTGAACGTACCCACCAGAACCGGGCTATTCGCCTTCTCTCCCGTTATGCTTTCACCCAAAGTCTGCGGACATTAGACGCTCTCCAGCTTGCCGTTGCTCTCCACACCAATAACCATACACCTCTCGATCATTTTGTTTGCGCTGATATTCCCTTCTGTCAGGTCGCCACAATAGAGGGACTTTCTGTGCTCAATCCCGAATCCATTTGAGCGGTCTGTTCGCCAGCTAACCTGGCTTTATTTTTTTCTCGCTTCTGGTTTGAATGACTTTGAAGGTGCTCATACTTCATACTTCATACCTATATCTGCCAGTGTTTCCAGAGGTCGTCGGGTATTTCGTCTCGGAATGTCTCCTGGTCTTTGTGCGGCAGGCGAGCGAAAAGACCATAGCGGATGTTGTTGCTGGTGTTTTGAGAGGTTTCGTGCAGGATGTTGCAGTGCCAGAAGATGACATCGCCTGCTTTTGCAGATAGTTCAACGGGTTGAATATCTTTGACCATGTCGAGATATTCGGGGTGGTCCTTAAAGCTGCAACTGAGGTGATTGGGATGCTTGCGAAGAAATTCCCATGATTTGATATGGCTGCGCGGCCAGAAGACCGTGCCGCCGCCGCGCGGTTCCACGTCGTAGATATAGGTCGCCAATCCAAGGAGAAAAGCGGCCCCCCGCCGCTTGCCGAGATAACCGTCGATGTGTCCGCGCTCTGGCAAGCGCCATTCGTTTTTGGGTTCGGGCAAGAGCAGGCGCAGGTTGCCGTCTTCACCGCAAAATTGCCCGCCGCCCATGTGATCGACAATGGCTTTGACTTTGGGCTGGTTGACGAGTTGTGTTTCTGTTGGGAAAAAGCGAAAGCCTCGCAATATGGTGATGTCTTCGCGGTGTTGTTGGGGCGGTCCTGCGGCGTTTTGTTGGGCAGGGTCAGATAAATCGCCGAATTTGGCGCGAATTTGCGCGCGCCAATTGTCTAACATCGATGGACCGATTAGATTGGGCACGCGGACATATCCCAATGCTTTGAACTCGGCGGTCTGTTCGGGTATGAGGGCCATGTTATCCCCGTTCTTTGAGGTCGTAAATGGCGATCATATAGGGATGGTCGCGGTCAAGATGCGTGAGGGTGTCGGGGTTTTCAACGCGGCCAGCAGGGCGGATGTTTTCGCCCGTTATGCCCGCGGCATCGTCTCCGAGGTCTTTGCGACAGGCGTCAATTTGTGCTCTGAGATCCCGCACGATATCGGGGTGTTGTTCGCTTATGTCATTGGTCTCGCCGATGTCGGCTTCGAGGTCGTAGAGTTCCTGGATTTCCTGATCGTCTTTGCGGACATGGAGTTTCCATTTGCCGCTCCGGACGGCTTCGATGCTGTTGCGCTTGTAGTAAAAGAAGGATTCGTGTTGCGATGTTGCGCCTTCTTCTGCGAACATGAGCGGGCGGATATCTTTGCCGTCGATGATGCGGTCGGTGGGCACTTCTGCACCGCCGAGGGCTGCAAGTGCGGGGTAAAAGTCCATGGATAGCGTCAGTTCGCTGCACACTTCGCCCGCGGGGATTTTGCCGGGCCATCGCATAACACATGGTACGCGCTGACCGCCTTCCCAGGTGGTGCCTTTGGTGGCGCGTAAAGGGCTGTTGCTGCCGCCTTCGTCGCGGGCGCGAGAGCCGTTGTCGCTGGTGAAGATGACGAGGGTGTTGTCGTCGAGTCCCAGAGTTTTGAGTTCGTCGAAGATGACGGCGGCTGCCCAGTCAATGCAGGCGACTGCCGCGCCATATACGCCGTTTTCCGATTCGCGGACAAAGGCTTCGGGGGGATAGTGGGGCAGGTGGACGTGCATGTGGGCGAGGTAGAGGAAGAAACGGCGGTCTTTGTTGTCGCGCATGAAGCGGACGCATTCTTCGACGTAGCGTTCGGTGATGCCGCGCTGGTCGGGTTGTGCCTGGATGACTTCCTCGTCGCGCAATAGGGGCAGAGGCGGATTTTTGTCGTCTTCTTTTTGTATCCCCATGTCATTGCTATAGGGAATGCCATAATAGCTGTCGAATCCATGACGGGTGGGCAGAAATTCTGGCTGGTCTCCGCAGTGCCATTTGCCGACTATTTTGGTGGCGTAGCCTTTGTTTTTTAGGAGTTTGGCGATGGTGATTTCGCTGGGGTTTAATCCCACGCTCTGGCCGGGGAAGAGTACCCAGCGCCCGTCAAAAGAGCCAAAGCCAATGCGCGGGGGATAACAGCCCGTGAGCATGGCTCCTCGAGAGGGTGAGCACACGGGTGAGGCCATGTAAAAGTCGGTGAATTTTATGCCTTCTGCGGCCATTTTGTCGAGTGCTGGCGTTTTGTTGATTTTAGAGCCGTAACTGCCGAGGTCACCATAGCCGAGGTCGTCACAGTTGATCAAGATGATGTTGGGTTGCATGCGTCTCCTTTCGCGATGTTCAAAGAATTGGGCAATATAAACGAATTTTTATCAGACAAGCCCGTAAAACCCACAACCTTTAGGTGTGGGTCGCATGGCGAAGGGCTTAGAATCCCTGCTTTCGCAGGGACATGCTTATGGGGTGGCTTTAGCCATGGGGATAGTCCACAAGGGACTATCGGTGGCAGTGAATCAACAAGATTAGTCCTTTGGTTTTACTTGACAGAAACGGCATATAAGTGTATATTTTACTTATGTTTAAGTCACTAAAATACAGATTGCGCCCGACCAAAAAGCAAGAGAAAATCTTGCTGGCGCATATTGACGAATGTCGCATTCTCTACAACCAACTCCTCTGCGCCAAAAAGCAAGCATGGAAAAATAAGAATAAGTCTCTGTCCCAGTATGACCAGACGAATACGATACCATTGCTCAAGCAACAGCATGTTGAATTTACGCAAGTATATAGTCAGGTATTGCAGCAAGTATCAGCAAGAGTCGATTTGGCATTCAAAGGATTCTTTCGCCGACTTAAAAAGATGGCAAAGACTGGCGAGAAAGCGGGCTTTCCCAGATATAAGGGACAGAATCGCTATGATTCTATTACCTATCCTAATTTTTCCAGCGGTTGCCGATTGGATGGCAAGGGCTTGCGATTGAGCAAAATAGGCTGTATTCGCGTTGTCCAGCATAGACCTCTCGGCGGCATTGCAAAGTCTTGCACTATCACTCGCACGGCGACGGGTAAATGGTTTGCATCTATTCCTTGTGATATTGGCGAGCCAGAGCCTTGTGACGAGCAACGCCCGCCAACAGGCATTGACGTAGGTCTCAATTCCTTTGCTGTAACCAGTGACGGACACAAGATAGCCAATCAGCGATTCTTTCGCAAAAAAGAAAAGACGCTTGCCAAAGCACAGCGCAAATGGGACGCCGTGAAAAAAAGACCCAAGACCGACGCCGTAAGAGAAAAACGTCGTAAAGTAATTGCCAGAGTGCATGAACGTATCCGTAATAAGCGACATAACTTTGCCCATCAAGAATCAAGAAAAATGGTCAATCGTCACGGCTTCATAGCTGTCGAGAAGTTGAAAGTTAAAAAGATGCAAAAGAACAGGCGATTGTCTAAATCAATAGCAGACGCAGCATGGTCACTGTTTCGGCATTGTCTCGAATACAAAGCGGAAGAGGCTGGTATTGGATTCAAGGCCGTCAAGCCTGATTATACGTCACAAGATTGCTCTGCATGCGGACATAGAGAAAAGAAAGCACTTTCTCAGCGTGTGCATCATTGCAAAAAGTGTGGCTATAAGACGGACAGGGACCACAATGCGGCGATAAACATATTGACGTTGGGGCTACAACGTCAGGCGGATTGACCGCCAAGAAGCCCAACTGATGAAAGCGTTGGGAGTAGTCACACTATACTTCGTTATATCGTTTGATGCAAGTTTTGAAGAGAGGTGGTGCATGACAGATAGACAACTGAAGCTAAAAGTGATTTGTACCGAGTTGCCCGGTACGCGTTTTGAAGATCCACATGCTCACAAACCCCAAATTAAAGAACCTGTTTATCTCGGCATACAGCGTGACAAAGAGGTTGTCGAGCAGGTTCCTGCAGATCGCCGCGAGGTGGTATTTTATCCCGAGTTCAGGGTTGGTGAGAAACCCGATGGTGCGCCCAATTTTTTGGGCCCTTATGCACAGGGCAGGCCCGCAGATCGCTTTTTTTATCTTTCCTGGGGTGTGGTGCGAGATTCGGGTAATTTTGAGATGTTTCGACGACTCAAAATTCGTCTTGGACATCTCGATTGGACGCAGGTTAATCGGGCACTTGAGTCGGGTGATCCCATTGTTGTAAAGCTAAAGTTGACGGATGATCTCGGCGGACCGCTTTGCGCTACGCCGCGCGCTTCTCATCTTACCTGGGTGAAAGAGGAGATATAAATGGCTGTTGAATCCAGAGAGTTGAAATTTATTGCGACTGAGGAAAAGGGTGAGGTGTCGGCTTTGTACGCGCGACCGCGCGGGACAAAGGCGTTGATGGTGTTGGGTCACGGATCGGGTACGAATATGCGGCATCTCTTTATGCAGGAACTGAGCGATGCGTTGAACGATGTGGGGATTGCGACTTTGCGCTTTAATTATCCCTATTCCGAGAGGGGTGGTGGTGGCATGGATGGCGAGAAAGTGCGGTTGGCAACGGTGCGTGCGGCTATAGGAGTGGGGATGAAGCAGGCGCGCGGGTTGCCAGTTTTTGCCGGCGGACATTCGATGAGTGGACGAATGTTTTCGATGGCTTGTGCCGAAGAACTCATTGACGGGCTGAAGGGTATTGTGTTTTTCGCTTTTCCGTTGTATTCGAGCAAGCCAAATACAGAGCGCGCCGAGCATTTGAAGGATGTACGCGTGCCGATGCTGTTTTTGTCGGGTCAACGGGATAGGATGGCGAATTTAGATCTGTTGCAGCCGGTGGTGGATAATCTGAAGGGGGCGACGCTTCATGTGGTGGATACCGCGGATCACGGATTTAAGATTCTGAAGCGGCGAAATACCGATGAACCCGTGATGGAAGAATTGGCACGGGTCGCGGGTGGATGGATGACGGATTAGGAGGGGCGGTTAATGATTCATTGATATTTGCAATCCCGCTTGACACATCCGTTTATTTTTATGATCATGGTTCCACGATAAGATATTCACTTCATTTTAGAAAGGAAACGAAATGGCAGCAGAAAAACACACGCCGGTAGGGTATGACGATACGCCGATGTTGCCCAATCAACCGTGGCGCGTTCACGATAAGAATCGTCCAGCACCGCGCGTGGTGACACCGGGTGCCAGTGCAGGTGATGCGCCATCAGATGCCGTGGTGCTGTTTGATGGTACAGATTTGTCCAGTTGGCAGAGTCTCGATGGTGGGGATCCGACCTGGACGGTAGAGAATGGGTATGTAGAGGTGAATCCCCGCACGGGGAATATCCGAACAAAAGATGAGTTTGGAAGCGCACAGTTGCACATAGAGTTTGCCTGTCCGTCAGAAGTGCGCGGCAGCAGTCAGGGGCGGGGAAATAGTGGTGTGTTTTTGATTGGGAAATACGAGGTGCAGGTGCTGGATGGATATGACAATCCGACGTATTCCGATGGTACGACGGGCGCAATTTATAGTCAGTATCCGCCGCTGGTGAATCCGACGCGCCCGCCGGGTGAGTGGCAGGGTTATGATATTGTTTTTGAAGCACCGGGATACGATGGCGATTCACTGGTGAAGCCCGCGTATTTGACGGTGTTTTTGAATGGTGTTGTGCTGCACAATCGCAAAGAGGCTATGGGACCGACCGGGCATAGAAATGTGTCGAATTATGACACGCCGCACGGGCCGACCGGGCCGTTGATGCTGCAAGATCACGGCGATCCCGTGCGCTATCGGAATATCTGGATCCGTCCATTGACTGATTATGATGAGGGGTAGAGGGGACCTATTATTGAGGTGATAAGTGAAAGAGCCGATCCATTTCCGGATCGGCTCTTTTGTTTTTTAATACTGCGGTGTAAGCGGATGAATGTGATCGAGATCATTGAGATATTGTTGTTCAGATTCCCACAGGTTTCTTGCCTGCTGTGCCCGCGACCAAAATTCTGGGGAATTGCCAAATAGACGGGATAATCGAAGGGCCATGAGAGGAGTGACAGCGCGTTTTTCTTTTAATAAGTCATGAACCGTTTGACGCGAAACGCCCAGAGCAGAAGCGAGTGAGGTCGGGGTCAAATGATAATCGGGCATGAAATCTTCTCGGAGCATCTCGCCGGGATGTGTTGGCGGGATTTCACGTTTGGGGATGTTCGGTATGGACATTTTGGTTTCTCCTAATGATAGTCAGTGATTTCGACATCATAAGCATCGCCATCAATGAATCGAAAACAGATTCGCCATTGTGTGTTAATGGAAATAGAATGTTGTCCTCTTCTGTTTCCTTTTAAGGCATGAAGACGGTTGCTCGGCGGTATCTTTAAATCGTCCAGAGTATCGGCCAGATCAATGTATTCCAGACGGCGAATGGCTCTTCTAATTATATCAGGTGGTAAACGTCGTGATTGTCCTTTGGTGAAGAGTTCCTGAGTTTCTCTATTGGCAAAGGTGCGTATCATAATTTTAATGTAATGCGCCACATGACAGTTGTCAAATTTAAATAAAAAATATCAGGTTCTTTTTGGTTGACATCACATGGTTTCACCTGTTTTTTTTACACGCGGATTTGAGAGACATTTAGCTTTTTTTTAGGAGCGGTGAATATTATGGGTGAGTTGCTTCGCGTTGAACATCTTCGGGCTGAGTCTGGACAGCGCACGGATGGGTATTTGAAGGTGGCTGAGATGCAGGATGGGTCGCCTGCGCGCGTTCCAGTATCCCTGATTAATGGTGCTGAGGAAGGACCGACGATTTATTTGCAGGCGATTAGCGATGGGGATGAGTTAAATGGCATCAGCGTGATTCGGCAGGTGTTGAAGCGGCTGGATCCGAAGGTGATGAGCGGGCGGGTTATTGCGGTGTTGATTGTCAATTTCCACGCTTTTCACGCGCATCAGGCATTTAGTCCGATTGATGAAAAAAAGATGAATCGGTGTTTTCCCGGGCGCAAAGATGGTACGTCGAGCGAGCGCATTGCTTATCGGTTATTTAACAATGCGGTGATGCAGTCCGATTATTGTATTGATTTACACCAGGGGGGACGCCGGCCGATGATTGACGAGGTGCGCGTGCGGGTGGATCGGCGCAAGCGCATTTATCGCGCGTGTATGGAGATGGCTCAGGTGTTTGGCATTGGCTATATTCTCGATCAGCGCGGTCCTGAAGGGCAACTCGCGCGTTCTGCGCCCGATGAGGGGATTCCGACGATTGATCCCGAACTCGGTGGGTGCATCGGCTGGGATAGAGAGAGCATTCAAAAGGGTATTACGGGTGTCGAGAATGTGTTGAAGTATTACGGGGTTATACCTGGCGAGCCGTTTATACCCAGGAAGCAAGTGGTGGTGGATGGGTTTTTGACGGTGTTGGCCAATCGGGGTGGATTTATAGAGTTTCACGCGCAGCACTACGATCATTTGCAGAAGGGCGATCCCGTTGCAGATATTACCGATCCATTTGGCAATGTGCTCGAGACATTGCGCGCGCCAGAAGAGTCGATTTTCTGGTCGGAAAATTTGTTGCCGATGGTATCAAGCGGCGAGATGGTGGCGACGCTGGGGAAGAATATCAGGTATGTATAGTGTTCAACACTATCAAAACTTAAACTTTAGTCGAAATTTTGCCGCGCCATTTTCATCGATACCCGCCTCCACTTCAGCCCAATCTACCCGACTGAGATGGGCATCCACATAAGCATCTCCGACGCTGTAGAGGACAATCCCGATGGTTGAGAAGAGGTACAGGTTCCGCTCCTGAGTGCCTTGATCTTTGATCTGTTTGCGACGCACTACCCAGGCGATGGCCGACGCCACTTCTGCGGTCGCAATTATACTGCCTTTTACGCGCTTGCCATTGTAAAATTGTCCCCATCCTGGCAGTGCGATAGACCGCAATACCGCACCGCGCACGCGGTGGTCCGATGAGAGAGAATCAGGCTGAGATTCTGCACCCCCTGAAGATGAATTCGCGAAGAAAAGCGCGAAGATGAGTAACAATCCTTTGCCCATTTTGTTTTTTTCTTATAGGTGAGACATCCCCCCAGCCTCTCGCTTATCCCACCCTTTCCACATACACGTAATACGCTCCCAGTGAGATGCCGTTCCCATCGGTGAGTTCGGTTTCGAGGCTCGTTTCACCGGCCTGGAGATTATAAGTGAAGGCGATGCCTTTATCTTCTGGGCCGATGGATTGCGCTTGTTCTTCCCCTGCGACTTTGATGCGGGCGGTGCTGACGGGAATTGCGTTGCCGCCGTAGTAGGGCGTGAGTTTGCCGGGGATGCCTTCGGTGATGGCGCGGTCTTCTTCTCGGGGCCATCGGCGCAGTTCAAAGGTGTAATCACCCGCTTCGGCCACGTCGATTGCCCAGCGACCATTGCATTCTACCCCGCGGCGGATCGCAGCCTGATTCCAGGCGCAATCGCTGTTTTCGTTGTGCCAGTCGTGGGTTGTGATCACAGAGACGGGTTCATTTTCGGAGCCGACGATGATGGGTACGTCTTCGCCAAAGCGTTCGGAGACGAGTGCCCACCAGTCTTCGTAGTGCTGGCGCAGTCCGGCGACGACATCGGGGTGCTGCTCGGCGACATTGTGGCGTTGTTCGCGGTCGGTGTCCATGTCGTAGAGTTCTTCGCCGTTGACGAGTCGCCAGCGCTGTGTCATGGTCGCGCATTTGCGCCATTTGATGGGGTTTTCCACGCGCTGTGAGTCCGTGACGATTGTGCGGTCAGACCAGTTGTCCGTGCCTTCGAGGAGGGGTTTGACACTGGTGCCGTTGATGCGTTCGAGAGCTTCGTCGGAGATGGGAACGTCGCAGAGGTCGCAGAGGGTGGGCAAGAAGTCGATGTTGGCAATGAGGGTGTCGATGTCGCGTCCGCTGGTATATCCACCCGCGGGCCAGTGAAAGAAGAAGGGGACGCGATGTCCGCCTTCGTATTCCGAGCCTTTTTTCCCGCGCATACCATCGTTGAAACCGTCTGTGACATAGCCATTGCCGTCGAGGTTGCAGCCGTTGGCCGTGCCATTGTCGGTCATGAAGATGAAGATGGTGTTTTCTTCCAATCCCTTTTCGCGGAGGAAGTCGCGCATGAGGCCGACGTTTTCGTCGATGTTGGTGATCATGCCGTAAAAGCGGTCGCGCTGGCCGGGTAAGCCGTCGCTATTGTAGAGTTCGCGGTAGTGATCGGCTATGTTGAAGGGACCGTGCGGCGCGTTGGTGGGGATATAGCAGAAGAAGGAGGTGTCGCCACAGTCTTCAATGAATTTTTTGGCTTCGTCAAACCAGATGTCTGTGCAGTAGCCTCTGAATTTTTCGGGTACGCCGTTGCGGAAGTACGTGTCGTTGAAATAGGTATTGCCCCAGTAGTCAGGGGTCTGGTGTACGCCGCCGCCGCCGTGGTAAACGACCGTGTCAAAGCCCCGATTGTGAGGGTGAAATGGATAGTTGTCGCCCAGATGCCATTTGCCAAACATGCCGGTGCGATATCCCGCTGCTTTGAAAAAGTCGGCGATGGTGGTTTCGTCTTTGCGCAATAGCGAGCGACCGGCGATGGTGTGCCATACGCCTGTGCAGTTGCAATAGCGTCCCGTCATGATGCCCGCCCGGGTGGGCGCGCAGGTGGGGCCGACGTGGTAATTGGTAAATCGCACACTTTCGGTATAAAGCTGGTCGAGGTTGGGCGTCTGGATGATGTCATTGCCGTGGCATCCAAGGTCGCCATAGCCCTGATCATCGGTAATTACAAAGACTACATTGGGAGAAGGCATAGGTATAAAGACTCCTTTCAGGTTTCAGGATAGAAGAGGGGCTACGTTTTTTGGGTTAATCCCCATTCTGCGCGGTATTCTTCAATGGACTTGCGTTCGGACAGATCTGCTTTGGGTATTACGTCGGGATCTTTGCCCATGTGTCGCTGGTCAGTAGCTTCTGTGGCGAGTTGATAGCGCGTGTCGCTGCTGATGCGAAAGCGGTTGGTGGTGTTTTCGAGAGAGGCGTGCATGAAGTACATGCCGAAGATGACGACATCACCGGCTTGAAATGGCGTGGCGGCCCAGGTGGTACCGAGGGTTTCTATGACATCATAGGGATCGTTGGAGAACGCGCCCTGGATCAAATCGTCGTGTGCATCCGATGCGCCGTAGGTATTGCGGAGACGTTCGAGTTTGTGCGATCCCAGGCAGAGGGCGAGTGGTCCCATGTCGAGGGAGATGTCGCCCAGAGCTGTCCACATGGTATAGAGATTGTTGGTGCCCGCGCCCATATATACAATGTCGCAGTGCATCCCCGCATTGCCTCCCGTTCTGACGGCGCGCAGCCATTTGTGATCGAGCGAGAGCGCGGGTCCGCCCAAAAAGCGACCGAAGAAGTCCATTGTGTTTTTGCCATCGACAATGTTGAGAAAACCGGGCCATGTTTTGACCAGGCTGTCTTTGAAGCGCATGGAGCGTTTTCTATCGCCGATGATGGCGTCTTCAAGGGTTGATCCCTCGGCGAGCAGACCCTGACTTTCCATGTGATCGACAACTTCTTTTCGCGCTTTCATGATGTTTTCGCGGTTGTGGAAGTTGCGAATGATGAGATACCCGTCTTCTTCCATTCGCTGTCTCAATGCTTCCGTGTCTGTGAGGATGTCATTGGAGTCCCTCGGCGAGAAGATATTTTCTCCAAATACGAGTTCTTTTCCGCTCATTTTGACTTTTGTGCCGTCGGGTGTTTGAAAAGCAGGCATGATGTGCTCCTCGTTGTGTTGGTTTATAGCATTAGTTTTCATACATCCGTTTCGCGATCTCCGTGAGTTCGCGCGCGATGCTGGCATTTGCGGGGTCGTCGATGACGTTGCGAAATTCATTCGGGTCGTTTTCGAGATCAAAGAGTTCAGAGCGCGCCCAGCTCAGATAATTGAGTTTCCAGCGGTCTGTGCGAACCATGAGGATTGGCGGTTTGCCCACATACCGATTGTCTCGTGTGAAGACGCCGTGACAAAAATCGTATTCGGAGTAAACGTACTCGCGCGGCTGGTAGGTTCGGTTGTCAAACAGTGGGGCAAAACTGCGTCCGTGGATGTTTTCGGGAATGGGCAGGTTGCACAATTCGGCGAGTGTGGGGTAGATATCTACGTGTTCGACGAGGTGGTTGTGCGAGGTATTGGCGTGGATGTCTCCGGGCAGGCGGATGATGAGGGGCACGCAGACCGATTGTTCATACATGTTGTGTTTGGTCCACATGCGATGTGCGCCAGCCATTTCGCCGTGGTCAGAGGTATAGACGATGATGGTGTTCTGGTCGAGGTCCAGGTCGTAGAGTGTGTCGAGTACTTTGCCGATGCACGCATCCATCTGGCTGATGTTGCCGTAGTATCCGGCGAGTGCGCGGCCGAGTTCCCGGTCTGTTTGCGCGTACCACCCCCGCTGTTTGGCGCGAATGAGGTGGCCTTCAAAGCCGGTTTCCAGCGCGTTGTCGCTGCGTTCGGGCAGGGTGAGGGTTTCGGGATTGTAGAGGTCGAAGTATTGCTGCATGGGGATGAGGGGCGTGTGCGGCATGAAGTAGGATGACCAGAGGATAAAGGGTTTGTTGGGGTCTCTTTTTTCGCGCAGATACCGCACGGTTTCGTCGGCGTAATACGTGTCCTGGAAATAGCGCGCGGACAATTTGGATGGTCGCCCCGATGTGCCCCCTCCGCCGCCCTGGTCTCGACGCAGTTCCCGCCATTCTTCATCTGTGAGTGTTTTTCTGAAGTGTCCCATTTCCAGGCGGTAATCAAATCCGTGTTTTTGCGTTTCATCCACAAAGTGCATTTTGCCTATTGCACCGGTTTGATAGCCGTGTTCGGCAAAGTGATGGGCTATGGTGCGCGTGTTGGGGGATAGAGCATCCTGTAAGATGCGCGCACCGTGCGTGTGGGGATATTGCGCGGTGATGATCGATCCGCGTGCGGGCACACAGACGGGAGACTGGCAGTAGGCTCTGTTAAAGCGGATACCAGATGCGGCAATGCGGTCGATATTTGGGGTTTGTGCTTCTGCGTGATCATAACATCCCGACGCAGCGGTCTGGTGCTGGTCGGAGCAGAAGAAGAGGATGTTGGGGCGATGGTTCGTCATTATATCAACTCTGTTTTTAATCGCTCAATATGCGATGAGACGCCCGGGTCGTCGATGATGTTGTTGTTTTCGAGTGGGTCGGTGTCGAGATCAAAGAGCATGGGGGTGTCGCCAAATCCTTCGATGTATTTGTAGCGGCCGTCATAAGCCATGCGCCAGTTGCCAAGGCCGGATAGGACGATGTCTCGATGTGTGGTCGTATTGCCTTCGAGAAGTTTGCGGAGGGACCGGCTGTCCATGTCGTCGGGGATGTTCAGACCCGCGTAGTCGAGGAAGGTGGCGGTGAGGTCCAGGTTGGTCGTGGGCAGGTCATGGGTTATACCTTGTTGTACACTGGGACCCGAGATGATCAGGGGTACGCTGGCCGAGGGGTGCAGGGGTTTGCCCTTGCCCCAGGAATTGTGGTCGCCGAGCATTTCACCGTGATCCGAGGAAAAGACGATGAGGGTATTGTCCAACTCGCCCCGTTCTTCGAGCAGGTCTAAGTAGAGACCGACCTGATGATCGATGTTTTCGACCATGGCGGAGTAATTTCGCCTGGCTTCGAGGTGTTCATCAGGCGTGAGTTGGTCGTTGTGGTTCGGCTGCGGAAAATCGACGTTTTCGTAGAGTTTTGCCATGCTTTCCGTGATGTCTAGAGGTAGGTGAGGCCCGTTGAAATTGACCTGTATGAACCAGGGCTTGTCCTCGGGGACTGATTGTATGAGGTCCCGGCCATTTTGCCCGATCCAGTTGTCGCAATAGGCGTCATCTGGCAGTGGCGTGGCAAAGGTGCTCCTCTGGCCTTTGCGGTTGGCAAAGTCGTTGAGGTGTATCTGGCGCAGGCCGCGTTCTTCGAGGAATTGCAAATAGGGTCCTTGCGGTTTTTCGCGTCCGCTGTTGGCGCCGTCTATTTTGCCTTCGTTGTTGATGCCGTCCGAAAATCCCCATTTGTTCAAATGGCGTTTGCCATCCAGTCCCCAGGCCGGCAGGTTGGATGTGCAGGTGCCTTTGTTGAGGTCGAATTTCCCACACCCCAGTGTGTGGTACCCGCTGTCGCGGAGCAGGCTATAAACGGTGGCGCGGTCTGTGGGATAGTCGTCGCTGTTTCCTTTGACCGGACAGTTGTCGTATTCTGTACCGGCTGCAACACATGCGCGACTGGGCGCGCATACGGGTGCGGGACAGACGGTTTTGGAGAATGTCACTCCGTTTTTTTCAAGGCGGTCCAAATTGGGCGTGCGTACGGCTATTTTGGGATTGCTGCCCATCCAGTCAAAGCGAAGTTGGTCGGGAAAGAAGAAGAGGATGTTGGGACGGTTAGATAGGTTTGGCATAGAAAGCTCCAGAATTTTTTGTTTTAATGATTTATTTATTTTTTCATTTCACTGAGATTGGCACCGTGATAGCGTCCGTTGCCGCCAATGCGATTGGCTGCACAGCGCACGTCTCGGAACAGGCTCTGGCGTTTGGGCGGCATGGATGCGAGCAGGTCCGGGTGTGGGTGCCAGTTGCTCCATTTGCTGCCGATGGTATTGTAGAGGTTGAAGATGGCGACGCGGTCGGTTGTTTCATCTGTCCAGGGCGTGGCGCTGTGGGTGAGGGCTTCGGTGAAAATGAGCAGTGAGCCAGCCGGGCATTCGTAGGTGTCCCAGATGGGTGCGTTTGGGTCGTGAATGGATTCTGGCGCGGCATAAACCGCTTTGTGGCTGCCGCTGACCACCAGTGTTCCGCCTTTGCCTTTTTGTACGGGGGCGAGTTCCCAGACTACGCGGGTTAGACCGCTATACGCTTTGCCGGGGATGCACTGATAGTGGTGCGAGTCGATTGCAAAGCGAAACAGGCCGTTGCCGTTGTGCGGACGAAAGCCGCCGACTTCACCGGTGCGCGTCGAGCGGAATCGGATGTTCGATGCTTCCATGCGAAAGCCATAGCCATCGGGGCTGGCGAGGTGGGGATGTGCGACAAATTCATTCATAAAGCCGACGACTATGGGGTGGTCGGCGAGTTTTTGCAAGGGACCTGCCAGGTAGGATTGTTCGTGTTCGGGTAGCGATTGCGGGTCGTGTTTGACCTGTAGTGCAAATTCGCGCATGTTGCGTATATCGTCATCGGATAGGATGCCCGGGAAAAGCAACCAACCCCGCGCATCAAAGAGGTATTTTTCCTCTTGTGTGGGCGCAATGACGGTTTCTCCATCGGCGTTGGTTTGCGTGAGGTCTTCTGGTTCGACGGTCATGTTGACGCCGAGGTTTTTATCGACGATGAATGGTGTGTTATTGGACATTGTCGCTCCTGTTCGTTATGGAAGATATTGCGCTTGTGCGTTTTTTGTTGGGTCAAAGCTCGGTTTGTACGCCCAGGATGTACCATTGGCTTGCATTGCCTCGTGGATGAGTTGCCTGCGATACAGGCTGTCTAAATTGGCTTCGGCTATGGCGTCGAGGTCATAGCTGTCGAGGATGCGCGTGCGGAGATAGGTTTCGATTTCGGTATGGTCTGGCTGGCCACTGAGATTATTCCATTCGCCCGGGTCCGCGTCGAGATCAAAAAGCTGGGCTTCGTGTCCGTGGATGTGGTTGTACTTGTAATTGTTTTTGCGAATCATGACACAGGGGGTGCCGACTGCTTCGTGGGCTTCGACAATAATTTCTCGGTCTTCTGTTTCCGCGCCTTCTATGAGGGGCATCAGGCTGGTGCCATCGCAGGGGTAGTGGTCTTCTGTGCCTGCCATGTCACATAAGGTGGGCAACAGGTCAATGAGCGAGACGGGCTGGCCGATTGTGCTGCCGGCTTTGTAATGGTCTGGAAAGCGGATAAAGAAAGGTACGCGGCTGGACCAGTCGTAAAAGGTTCGTTTTTGGACCATTTCTTTTTCGCAGAGCATGTCGCCGTGATCCGAAAAGAAGATGACGATGGTGTTGTCGTCCAGGCCATTTTCTTTGAGTGAGGCGAGGAGTTCTCCCACTTTGTCGTCCATGTATGTGACGAGCCCGTAATAGGCGCGGCGCAGTTTGTAGAGGGCGTCCGGGTCGCGCAGGTCGTGTTTGCGCGTGCCGTGATAGGCGTTGAGCCATTTGTCCATCATGGAGTATGTGTCGTCCAGGTTGTCTGGTAGGGAGGGTATTTCGATGTCCGCATTTTCGTACATGTCCCAATAGGACTGGGGGGGCCAAAAGGGTTCGTGGGGATGGTGGTAAGACGCGCAGAGGAGGAAGGGTTTGGAATTTTTCTGCGTGCCGACGGCGTGGAGGTATTCCAGTGATCGGAAGTGCGTTTCCTCGTCGTAGCTGAGGGGGCCGTGCCAGGTGTCGATTTGGAGCTTGTGTCCGTCGTAATTGGCGGCGTTATATCTGCCTCGTTGTTCCATGATGGCCTGGTAATTTTCTCCTCTGTTTTCTTTGATGTGTATCCACTCGGGTTTGACCCACCGGAAATCTTCCGGGTAGATGTCTGTGGTGAGGCGACGGCTGAAGCCGTGGAGTTGATCGGCACCTATGAAGTGCATTTTGCCAGATAGGACGGTGTCATATCCGGCACGGGTGAGGTGGTGGGCAAATGTGGGGATGTCCGAGCGGAGTTCGGCACCGTTGTCATAAGCTCCGATTTTTGCGGCGTTGTTTCCCGTCATGAAGCAGGCACGCGCAGGAGAACAGAGCGGGAAAGGCGTATAGGCTGCATCAAAGCGGATGCCGTTTTCTGCCAGCGCGTTTAGTGCAGGCGTTTGTACGACGGGATGGCCATAAGCGCCCGTGAGAAAGGGCGTCATCTGGTCTGAGATGATCATGAGTATGTTGGGTTGAGACATGTGTTTCCTCTTGGTTTTAGGGGGAGGCAGGGGGTATCCTGTCCATCCTTTCATCCTGCCCATCCTGATCCCTATTCCGTGGGCAAGACGTTGATGGTTTTTCCTTCTCGGTAGGCGATGGCGTCTTCGATCATGCGGATGATGTCGTATTGCGGGTTAAAGCCGATCAGGTCGCGCGCTTTGGTCAGGTCAAATTCGTAATGTGTGGGCGCGCCGTGTAAGATCGCTTCCTGATAGGGGATGTTCAGGCGTTGGGATAGATACGGGATGGCTTCGGCCCATGTGAATGGTCGCGGTCCTCCAAGTTGGATGGCGTGTCCGGCGGCTTGCGTTTTGTTTAAGGCACAGATACAGCCGTGTACTATGTCGCGCACATCGGCGATGTGTTTTTTGTAGGAGCGGCCTTTCATGTCTTTGAGCAGGAGGAGGCGTTCTTCGCCGTGCCACAGTGCTTTGAGTTCGGGAAGTCCTTTGAGTTTGCTCAGGTAAAATTGTCGGAAGTCGAGGATTTCGCCCGCTCCGACGACCAGGCAAAAGCGCAAGATGGTGATGGGGAGATTATGGGCGCGCCAGTACCCGTAGCACATTTCTTCACCGACGGATTTGGACAGGGCGTACCAACCGCGCGGTTCCCGGGGCATTGCGTCTTCCTGGATGGGTTTGTCCATTCCACCGGGGGGATATTTGGCGTAGAGCGCGTCTGTGCTTGCGAAGATGAATTGTTTGATGTTGCGTTGTTGTGCGGTTTTGAGCATGTGGAATGTGCCGCGCAGGTTGATTTCAAAGTAGTCGTTGTCTTTAAATGGGCCGCCTCCCTGAAAGGCCGCGCCGAGGTGATAGATGATATCGACGCCGTCGGTGACTTTTTCCACGTCTTCGTATTCGGTGAGGCTGCCTTCGATGAGTTCGAGGTCGATGCCCTCAAATTTTTCTACGCGCGGGTCTTTGGGCCATACAAGCCCGCGAACCCGATGTCCCTGTTCAACGAGTTGCGCCGCCAAATTGCCGCCTATGCGCCCTGTGATGCCGGTGATGAGTATTTTCATGGGGTCCTCATAGATCAAAATTTACATACCTGATTGGATTAGCTACACCGCGTTTTCTAAATTCATCAGGGACTCGCTTTCCCACATAAAGTTCCTGGATATCAGGACTGGCCTCACGCCCGATAAAACCGAAACGTTCGGAGCCAGGAGTTCCTCGTCCTTGGAAATTCTCAGGTGTTGCTTCTAACCATTCATCAGCGATAAATGCCGCTCTAATTTCACCTTGATAAGTAGTCAAAATGACCTCTGCTTTCTCGGCTCTCGATTTGCTGATTTTCCAGGCAAAACGGGTAGCTTCATACAACTCATCCAAAGATGCCCCTTCCTTGAATTGCCGGTTGATATTTATGAGCAGTACCCGATGGCGAAATTCTGCTACTGTTGCTCTTTTTTTAGGTCTCTTAGGCGGGTTCTTAGTTTGACGTGGGGTTTTAGTGTCAGGACGTTTTGTAGGCGGTGGAGCCTCTTGTTCTAATTCAGAGGAGAAGAGCCAGTTTTCTTGGTGGGAACGAATAAATCCCAAAATTTCACTATTTGTAGGCTTAAAATTACAAACTTCCTCCACCGTTTCGATCAATATATCTACCAGTAATTTATGAGGCTCTTTAATGACGCTATTCCAAGCCTCTGGCAGGCGTTCTTTGAGAATTTTCTCTCTTTGCCAGCTTTCTAAAATAGACTCAGCGTGTTGGCTGGCTTTACCAGATGCTACATTTTGCCGAGAGAGTAAACGGTCAAATTTGTCAACAATATCCTCTATCTCTTGTTCCAAAATGTTAATGGTATAAAATTTGCGATCATTCCAGGCACCCTTTTTTAAAGGGAGATAAAACCACCACGCAATCCCATTTGTCAGGACTGCCAACGCAACACCTTCCTTAAAAGAATAATTGAGAAGTTGCTCCTGATGATTTTCCAGATTCTCCCCTGGTTTCTTAGCTTCAATAAATACTTCATTGTCTCTATTGATCTGCAAGGTATAATCAACTCTTCGAGTTCCAACGCTATACTCGGGTATGATCTCACGACGTCCCCAACCGAGCAAATCCAATATAGGACGAATGATCCATTCTTTGGCTTGCGCTTCGTTATAGGTAGAAATATTGGAATCATCTCTGATCTCTTTAATACAATCGCTCAGTGTCTGCATCGTCACTTTCCTTTCCTCGTAAACTTCTTGTGTACTACCTGTTAAATAATTCGCTATCTTGTAAAATGTCAATGGCATTTTCGCTTGCTTCATGCGTGTATATTCGTTTCCTATATGCTTGTGATTGCGCTGATATACATGTGACGGGCAGGCACAGGGGCCTGCCCCTACACTTGCTTTTCATCTGCGTTTATCTGCGTTCATCTGCGGATGCATTTGATTTTATCCTGATCATCCTTCCATCCTGAAAATCCTGATTCTGACTGAGGAGGTTTATAATGGCTGTTATTTCCCGTGACGAACTGAGAGCACGTATTGAGAAGGTGCCGCGTGTGTCGCTAGGGCATTTGCCCACGCCGCTCGAGTTTTGTGAGCGGTTGACCGAAGAAATTGGCGGTCCAAAGATTTATATCAAACGCGATGATTGTACGGGTCTGGCGTTTGGCGGCAATAAGACGCGGCAGTTGGAGTTTACGATTGCACAGGGGTTGGTTCGCGGTGCGGATGTGCTTATCGGTGGGGCGGGGTCTCAGTCCAATCATAGCCGGCAGTTGGCGGCGGCAGCGGCAAAGTTGGGGGTGGATTGTGCGCTGGTTCTGGTGAAGGACCATAAGAGCGGCAGTACGCAGGGCAATTTGCTGTTGGATAATTTATTGGGTGCTTATGTTGATCTGATCGATGTTGAAACGCAGGAGTTATTGGACGATGCCAAGCAGGCATTGATCGAAAAATTTGAGCGCAAAGGGCGAAAGCCTTTTGTGGTGATGCAAGCGGCGAATCGCCCGTTTGGTGCAATGGGGTACGCGCTGTGTATGGCAGAGATGATGGATCAGTTCGATGCGATAGGCGAAACGCCGACAACTGTTGTTGTGTGTTCGGGCAGTTGTACACAGCCGGGTTTGATTTTTGGGAAGACCGTTCTGGGTCTGGATGTGCGGGTTGTGGGGGTGAGGCCGATTTTGTGGTCTTATGATCTCAAAGACGCATTTCTGGGTGTATTGGGACGAATGGCGGAGATTCTGGATGTGGATGTCGCGTTTGATGAGTCTATGATTGAAAATGTGGATCGGTACGTCGGCGAGCAGGGATATGGGTATTGTTCTCCCGAGGGCAATGACGCGATAAGGCTATTGGCGCGGACGGAGGGGGTTTTGTTGGAGCCGATTTATACGGGTAAGACGCTGGCGGGTTTGATCGATATGGTGAACCGCGGCGAGATTGGCAAAGAGGAGACGGTGGTGATGGTGCATACGGGAGGGACGCCTGCGTTGTTTGCTTATACAGAGGAATTGTTGGATTAGTTTTTTATCAGGGGCACACAATGTCTGCATTAACTCCGGAGCAAATCGAATTTTTTTTTCAGAATGGCTATATCTCGATTGGCAAACTTCTCGAGGATGAACACATTGAGATATTGCGCCGGGAATACGATCGCGAATTTGCAGCCGCGCGGAAGGATAACCGCTTTCGCAATCTCGCCATTAGCAATACTGACGATCTGAGTACAAAGAACGACGCTCCTACACAGATGCTGCAAATTATGCAAATGTGTGAGCGCAATCTGCACTATCGGGAACTGATCTACTACGATCCCATACTCGATATCGCCGAGTCACTCATTGGTCCAAATATTCAACTCTTCCACGATCAGGCGCTCTTCAAGCCCGCACATAACGGAGATGCGGTTTTCTGGCATCAAGACAATGGGTACTGGCAATGTATGCCGGCGAATCTCGTCTCATGCTGGCTCACTCTGGACGATGCCGATGCCGAAAATGGAGCTATGCACGTTATCCCCGGCTCTCATCTCCGGCCATTTACCCATGAGCGTTCATCTCAAACCGATGCGCTGTTTGATATCGAAGATCAGGTGGAGATATCCAAAGCCAAAATTATCGAGTTGCCCGCCGGTGGTGTTATGTTTCACCATTGCCAAACCCTGCACTACACACCGCCCAATTACACAGATCGCCAGCGTCGCGCGTTCGCCATCCATTTCATGATCCCCGGTACAAAACGCCACAAAACCGGGGAGTACATGCCCGTCTCATTCAGCCGTCCCATGTTGCGTATGCATATCTGATATAAAAAAAGGGCGAGTCCGAAGACTCGCCTGAAGTTGATCGATAGCCGCCGATCTCAAGTCGTCCAGTCAAAGACGACTGCAAGGCGTTCGGTTTTTTTGTGCAAAAGGTCACGATATGCTTGCTGGCACCTTTCGGGATCGTATGTTGTGTAGATGCCATCGACATTGACGCGGTTCTCGGCCAACCATTTGAGGGCACCGGCGAAGTTTTCAAAAACGCTGTTGATGCGAAAGTCTTCTGGCTGGCGCGGCAGTTCCCATTCCCAGCCGCTGCGAATGGTGACGTAATTAAAGAAGATGAGGCGGTGCAAGTCGTGTATGAGCAGGTCCGTGTATCGACGCCAGGGAGTGGCTATGCAAACGACTTCGCCGCGTTTTTTCACGGCGCCTGCCGCATCGAGCAAGGCTTGTTCGTGTCCCGAGCATTCAATGGCGAGTTGGAATTGGCCCGTGAGGTCGGAATTTTCCGATGGCACGGCATCCAGTACATTGTGAATTCCCGTTTCTGAGGCAATTTGACGCCGCGATTCAACCGGGTCACAGGCATAGACGTCGTAGCCGCAGGCTTGAAAGTTTTTGGCTGCGAGATGACCGACGAGGCCGAGTCCAGTGATGAGGATTTTGGCGGGTGGTCGCGCCGAGGTGGTTGTGAGGGTGGTCATTGAGACAGCCATCATGCGGGCAAATACAGCTGTTTCTGGCGTGAGGTTGTCGGGCAGGCGAATTACCTGCGAGGCGGGTTTTCGCTGATAGGAGGCGTGATTGCCCGGGCAGAAGGCGAGGTCGCCCGGCGAAATGCCCGAGACATTTTTTCCCACTTTTTCAACTTTGAATGCCGCTGCGTATCCCGACTGTCTGGGAAAATTGTCGCCGAGATACCCGCTGTTTAATTCCGTGCCCGCGCTGATGAGGGTTGCAAGGGTATGACCCGCGACTTCGTTTGCACCGATCGCGTCTGTATCGATTTCAACGGGTAGCAATTTTGCGGTTTCGGATTCGGTGAATGTGACTGCATATTCGTTCATTTATATCTCCCTTTTATTTTTGACATATACCGGACTTACCCACGCTTTTCCGCCATCGATTTGCGTCACGCGCACCCAATAGGGATGACAGCCGGGATGTAACTGGTTCTCAGTATAAGTAAATGCGATGTCGCGTCCAATGCCTGTGGGCATTTGTTCAAATACGACCTTCATATCAATACCACCTGCGTCGATTACAATCGGTCCTTGTGTGATTTCTGTTAGTTTTAACGCTTGCGATAAGACGGGTGTTCCAAAATTGAGTGTTGCATCGGGTGGCGCGTCCAGGGTTAAAATGATGCCGTCTGCATCGCCGGTTGTCACCGATGTCCACGAGACCGATTGGTCGTCGGCAGATTGAATGCCTTCGGATGCCGAGTCAAAGGCAAAGCCTCTGGCGCCTGTGATTCGCCCTTTGTCTATTGTTACTTCGCCATCCCAGCGCACGAGTCGGTTGCGCGCCCGGATGCGCTGTCCCGACCACGCGATGCGTATGTCTGTTTGATGTCGGGGGATGGTTTGGGGATGTGTGTAAATGATTTCTGTGCCTCTGAAGATATCTACTTTTTCTATTGGCGCAGTGCCCCAGACTTTGACGGCGATTTCGGGTGGTGTATTCGTTGCGAGGTCCGATCCCATGGGCTGTCCACCTACGGTGACATCTATGAGGATGCGCTGTCCACTGGTGCCGTAGCATCGCCTTGTTTTTATTGCTTCCCAGATGCTTTCTCGCGTCAATTTTTTTGCATATACACATGTGATTCCGCCGTAAATGCCGAATGCGCCACTGCCCGGATGCGCGGCGCCCGGACGGCCTTTGTGGTCGTCACTGCCGCAGGTGAATCCGATGCGGTAGCCTTTTTCGAGGGCTTCTTTTAAGAACCATTCAAATTCGCCCCATTCGGATAAAACCTCGACTACGGTCTCTAAGTTTGGATCATGCCAGGTCAGGTTGGCATAACGCCCGCCCACATGGGGTATTAGTAGCGCGTCTTTTCCCTTGAGTGCGCGGTAGAGGTCGGTTATGTGCTGGCAATCTGTATCTATATCTGATTTGTCTTCGATGAGGACATGGCTGGAGCGGTGCAATGGTCCATCGTCGCCGGGATAATAGACGTTGTGATCGCCGCCCAAAGGCGTGTTGCCCGACCACTCCCAACCGACGAAGGCGACGAATTTGCCCGCAGTATTTTGGGTATTGGCCTGGTGTTTGATTTCGTTCCAGATTGTTTCTGTGATCTGAAAGTCATTTCCCTGATGTCCCGCAAAATCCATCCACGCCTTTTCTCGCGCAAAACGAAAGTATGATGAGACCGGATTGGTTCCCACGGTTTCTTCGCTTTGTCCGTGCAGATCTCCCCAAAAGGGTTGCGCGTTTTTGCAGGTTTCAATGCATATTAGTGGATTACACTCTGCTTTAAAGTCGTTGTTTTCGTCCTGGACCCGTACGCGATAAATGCCCGTTGTGGGGGCTGTCACATTTTCAAATCGCATGACGCCGCGATGCTCTGGCTGAAATACAAATGTTTCGGGTAGTCCGTGCAGGCCATCGGCGTCGATTTTTACTGTGCCTCTGTATTCTGCGCATGGGTTGCCCCAGATGTCTTCGGCTTTTACTCCGATCCAGGTGGTTTCCCCCGGTGTTGTTTCAGAAGGTCCCAGTACGACGAGGTTATTGGGCGCGCCGCTCGCGATTGGTACTTTGGGAGATGGTACTTCTGTATATACCCATGTGCCGCACCAGTCAACCGATACCCGAAATTCAAACGCATCTTTGCAAAAGGTTTGGGCGCGGCTGCCCGCACTCCCGCCGGATGTGTCACCCAATATTAGTGTGACGGTGTCGCCTTCTGATAGCGAATCGTCAAATATATCGATGGTCACGCAATATCGCCACGGTCGAATATAGCGCTGTCTGTCAAATACGGCTTTTAAGGTCGCCGGTCCTGTGGTCGAGACCGATGCATAAGCAGGCGCGGCGGGATCGTCAAATTGCGGTCGCTGCCAGTCGCTGACGTCGCGCCAGGCGATTTTGATTACGCCGCCATCATCTATTCCGTATTTGCCCATGTGATATACAATACGCCATGTGCCCGTTTCTCCAGCTATAACCGCCCGGTCTGGATCAATTTCTGCCCAGCCGTAATAGCTGCGAATTTGTTCTTCTGCCATGTCGTGTTTTTCTATCATAAGGTCCTTTCGTGATTGAGATGGGGAATAGGCTTCAAAATAGCGAATCCAGTCGCATCTACAAGCACTTTTCCGAGTATTGGCGAAAGTATGAAAATCTGAGTATATTCTGGCGAGAGGTGAGAGCTATGAATGAAGATCTTTTTATTAAACCCGTGTCGCAAGCCGGGCAGGAGATAGCAGGCGCGCCTTTGGCAGAACGCCTGCGTCCCCAGGTGCTGGACGATATTGTGGGGCAGGATCATCTCGTTGGGCCGGGTGCGCCTCTTCGCGTGCTTATCGAAAGCGACCGCTTGCCGTCCATGATTTTCTGGGGGCCACCGGGGTCGGGCAAGACAACGCTGGCTCGGGTTATTGCGGGTACGACGGAGAGTCGCTTTGTGTCTTTTAGCGCGGTAACAGCGGGTATCAAAGAGGCGCGGGAGATTATTGCGCGGGCGAGAGAAGAGCTACGCCTGAGCAGGCGTACCATTTTTTTTGTTGATGAGATTCACCGTTTTAACAAAGCGCAGCAAGATGCTTTTTTGCCTCATGTGGAAAATGGTGTTATTACGCTTATTGGTGCCACTACTGAGAATCCCTCTTTTGAGGTCAATTCAGCCCTGCTTTCACGCACTCGCGTTTTTGTGCTCAATTTGCTCGATACGTCCCATATTCGCCAGGTGCTGGACCGCGCTATTGCCAATTCGGAACACGGGTTTCCCGATTTGCAGATTGATGAACAGGCTTTGGATCTCATCGCCGAGACTGCGGAGGGCGATGCCCGCCGATCTCTCAACGCGCTTGAAACGGTTGCTGCGGCTGTTGAAGCTACGGGTTGCGACCCCACGCCCGAAACTGTGCGCGAAATTCTCGGTCGCAAGGCTCATCTTTACGACAAAACGGGAGAAGAACACTACAATATTATTTCGGCTTTTCACAAGAGTCTTCGCGGCAGCGATCCACATGCCTCACTGTATTGGCTCGCGCGTATGATGGCGTCGGGTGAGCACCCGCATTATATTTTGAGGCGTATGATCCGTTTTGCTTCTGAGGATGTGGGCACTGCCGATCCGCGCGCTTTGCAAGTTGCGCTCAATGCCCGCGAGTCCTACGACTTTCTGGGCAGTCCCGAGGGCGATCTATCCATTGCTCAGGCGACGGTTTATCTCGCCACGGCTCCCAAGAGCAATGCCGTTTATGCCGCGTATAATAATGCTCTATCCGATGTTGAGAAACATCCCAATTTGCCCGTGCCCCTGCATATTCGCAATGCGCCGACAAAGCTGATGAAAGATCTCGATTACGGCAAGGGGTATCAATACGCGCATGACGATCCGGATGGGTATATTCATCAGGAGTATTTGCCCGATAATTTGAGAGACCGCACCTATTATCATCCCACAGATCGCGGTTATGAGAAACACATTCGCGCGCTTATGGATTGGTGGGATGAATTGAGAAAGAAAAAATCTTTTTGATATAGCGCCCAAAAGTGCATCCATGCCGGTGTAAGGGCGAAGAGGTATGTCTTGACAATGTAGTAAGAGTTCCGCAATTTTGCAGGTGACCGTTTACGTATGTCTATTTGAAAGGAGGCAACATGAAGGTTTTAATTTTCGCATTTACGACAAATCACATACCCGGTTCGCCTCCGGTTAGATAGCTGACGGCGGTTTGGTCGTTTACAATCTGTCCGTCGTATTACTGTCGTTCCTCCGGAGCCGCGGGTCTGGTATGTGTGGTGGTTTTTCGCACGACATATCCATTCCCTGGAGGAGACGAACGGACATATGTACAATCCTGATTTTTGGGAAGTTCAATTAGATCAATCAGACCTGGAAATGATGCCGGATGACGTTGGCCTGTGGTACGAATCGCCCGAAGACCAAAATTTGCGCTATAAATATGAAGATCGGGTTGGGCGTCTCATCCCACAGATCGATACGCTCTTAAATCGATCGCTCACGCAAAGACAATTTGAAGCCGCTGTTTTGTATTTCAAATACGGCAAAACCCAGCGGGAAATTTCAGAAATTATGGGTATTTCGCGCAGGGTGGTCAGCCAGCACTTGTTTGGCATCACGAGAAATGGAAAATCTGTGGGCGGTGCTGTGAAAAAACTTCGCAAGCTCTGCCGCAAACACGGTATTGCTATCACAAATTAAAAAAACGCCTGAGTGTTATAAGCTCAGGCGTTTTTATTTTTCAGGATGCAATCTGTATAAAACTGCATCCACGCTGGTGTTTATGTAACCGGGCCAACAGGTTGGTGCGGTTTGCCGATATATTGGCATCCACCGCGCAAAACGCTTTCCGGAAGCAGAGTCGCGCATATCGAAAGGAGGTTTAAGATGAAACATTTTAACTCGGAGGTGAACGCCTGATTTTCAGGCTGTGACCCTTCAGACGTTGGGCCAGGGACATTGTTCCTGGCCCTTTTTTGTCAGTTCCTCCACTGGTTTATCACGATTTAACAGGTATTCCTGTCTCGCCATCATTGTCAAAATACCCACCAGAAGACTGAGTAGCAGCACCAATCCCGCGGGCATAAATTTTCGCGTGCGGACGAATCGGCTCATAAATATGCCCGTGAGCAATAAGCCGACCAATCCGCCGGTCAAAAATCCAACGGCGGGATCGCTCAGGCTTTGCCAGTATCCAACGAGCGCAACAATACCGCAGATTGCGCCTGCGAATAGGGATGCGGAACTCCCGGATTTCGCCTTCCCAATAATTCCTCCGACAATTAACAATATGCCGTAAATCGCCAGTGCTACTTGTGCTATTTCAATCATGTTTAGATCCTCACTCTCCAAAGTATCCCCTGCTTGCCCAAACTTTTTTTGCCAGTGCTTTTGCGCCATCGGATGGTTCGATTTCGCCGAGAATACTGCTCGGTGGTTGTCCTGGTTTTTTGCGCGTGGGATCGGGCGACCAATCATCTCGTTCGTATTTTTTTCTTATGGATTCATCGCGAAAATCGGGCACTTCCATCGGTGCCGAATCACTGAGTGCCGATCGCCATGCTTGAATGCCGGCGATACTCATGTCGATACCGCGATACACATTGAGGTAGGGTTGTTCGCCCGTGCGAATCGCTTCGGCGAAATGATAACTCGTGAAAAAATCACCGCCGCCATGCCCGGCTTGTGTTGCGCGATCGTGATGTACTGGAAAATCTGGCCTGTAAACGGTTTCCACGGGTTCTCCTTTTCGCTTTTCCCACGGTTCTTTCCACACGCGTAGCCGATATTTATCGCCGTTGCGACAGTTTTCCATTACGCCCTTGTTCCCGTGGATTCTGACGTAATTGCCGTGCCCGCGCAACGCGCCGTGCAGGGATTTCATCACGGCGTCGTTGTCCATCCGACAGATGATCACGCCCGCCGTATCGGCGCGGTTCATGTGCAGGGTTTTGGTCATGTCGCCAAAATCGTAGGGTATGACAAATCCGTTCACTTTTACCGGACGCGTGTCTGTGATGTACATTACGGGGGCAATCGAGTGCGTGCAATAATAGGTCGAGGGAGTCCAGTTGCGCCAGTGATTGCGCCCACAACTGCGCCCCAATTTTACTTCTGGCGGGTCGGGATGTACGTATTCGCCTTCTCCGTATTTAAATTCTCCTACATGTCCGTTTTGGTAGAGCCGCCTCATTTCCTGATTGTACGCCGTGTAGGGATAATTTTCGGCAAACATATAAATTTTACCACTGCGCTCTACCGCGCGTGCAAGTGCGACGCCTTCGCCCAATGTATGGCAGGCAGCGGTTTCGCTCATGACGTGTTTTCCGGCGTTTAGTGCTTCAATGGCAAAGGGCGCGTGTTCGTGAAAATAATTGGCGAGTACCACGGCATCCATATCGTGTTCTAAAAATGTATGGTAAGCTACATAAGTCGATACTCCGAGTGCTTTGCCTTCGGGTCTTAGTCGCTCTTCCCAGGTATCGCAAATTGCAACCAGTTCCATTCCCGTCGGTGTTGCCGCCCGCATAAATGATCGCCCGCGTCCCACACCAACGACGCCCACGCGAATTGATTTGTTTTTTTGGGGCATCACAAGTTCTCCAGTTTTCGACAAAAAAAACCGGCCTATTGCCGATTTTTTTCAAATTTAAACATAGAAGCGGATATCTGGCACTATGTCCATCAGTCCCAATTCTACACCATAAGTATAGAATCGCCTCAAGCCTTCCAGTTCTGCATCGCCCAAATCGTAGAGGATATTTCTGGTTAGATATTCGGCATAAAAAGCAGGCGATAGGGTGCGGGTTTCAGCGGCGTAGTCCTTTGCGATATTTGGGATAAGCTGCTTGCCGTTTTCCCTGGCTTCGATCAGTTTGGCAATGTGATATGGCGTCAATGCATCGGGGCGTCCGGTCCAACAGGCATAGACAAAAGGCAACCCTGTCATCTGCGTCCAAATTTCGCCCAGATCCAGGATCCGATAGCGCTTGCGGGGCAATGTCAAAGCGGGATCGCCTATCAACAGGGCGGCATCGGCTCGTTTGAGCATTGCGTCTATATCTGGAGGATGAAAAAATACCTGTGGTCGGCAGCCAAATTGTCGCGCCAGGATGATCTGCGCCAGCACGGCTGATGTGCGCGATCCGCGATCCAGGGCAAGTGTTTGAATTTCTTCGGGTTCTTTATTTAGTGCGATAAATACACTGCCAACCGGCCCGTTTGAAATAATGCCGACATTGGGTACAATCCGATAAGGGTCTCGTCCGCGTCCAATTTCTACAGCGGGGATCAATGCCACGTCGGTTTCACCCAGGTGCAATCGCTCGGCGCATCGCGAGGGTACGTCGTAGATCAGTTCAAAATCGCAATTAACTGCGCCCGTGCGCAGCACTTCAACCAGTGGCCGCGTGTTTAAGTATGACACTACGCCCAAACGTACACACATCGTTACGTACCTCTAATTCAAAATCTCATACCGCGTATTTCGCCTTACAGGCTCGTATCCCGCATCCCGAATGAGCCGTTGCATCTCCTGAAGTGTCATGGTATCCGTATGGCTCGTGCCCGCTGCGCTGACTACGTTTTCTTCCATCATTGTGCTGCCAAAATCATTCACGCCGTATTTTAAGCTGACCTGTGCGACCTTGGCTCCCTGCGTTACCCACGATGCTTGAAAGCTTTTGATATTGTCCAAAAACAGGCGTGCGATGGCGATGGTTCGCAAATAATCAAATCCGGTCGCTTTCACGCCATTCCATCGCCCCCGGTCATCGGCAAGGGCCGTGTAATCCGGCTGAAAATTCCACGCGATAAATGCGGTGAAGCCGCCCGTCTCATCCTGCAAATTGCGAATGTATTCCAGATGTTCTATTCGCTGTTCAATAGTTTCGACATGTCCATACATCATGGTCGCCGATGTGTGCATGTCCAATTCGTGTGCAATGCGATGCACCGCAAGCCATTCGTGGACGCGGTCTTTGCGAAAGCCGATGATGTCTCTTACTTCATCAGACAAAATTTCTGCGCCAGCTCCCGGAATGGAATCCAGGCCGGCATCGCGCAAGCGGCGAATGCATTTTTCGAGTGACATACGCGAGATATGCGCGATATAAATAATTTCTGTGGCAGATAAACAATGCTGATGGATTTGCGGGTAGCGATTGCGTATTGAAGAAAAGAGGTCTTCGTAGTAATCTACGCGCAGTTTTGGGTTCAGGCCCCCTTGCATCAAAATTTCGCTGCCTTTTGGCACGTCGCCGCCCACGGCAATGAGTTCGTCAATTTTTTCATAGATCTGTTCTCTGGGCAATGTATAGCCTTCGTCGGATCCCGGCGGGCGATAAAATGCACAAAAGTCACACCTTACCCAGCACACATTCGTGTAATTGATATTTCGTCCGATATTATATGTTACCTGGTCTTTGGACCATTTGCGTCGTCGTACCACATCGGCCAATAAGCCCAATTCGGTTACATTGGGATGTGCAAACAAGCGCATGGCATCATCTGTGGAAATGCGCTCCTCGTTATATATTTTTTCAACAATGTCGTCGATCATGTTGTTTTCCATTCGAATCCTGGGAGATCACGAAATCACTGGTATTTCACCTGGGATTCCGATGGGCGTTTCTTCGACAATTTCTCGCTGGGTAGATAAAATATTGTATAGATTATCCCGCTCGACGGGATCGCGTCCGGCTTCTATAACGCGTTCGACCAGTTGTTTGCGGGTGAGCACCTGTCGCGTCTCTGCATAAGAACGGCGCGTAATTTCGTATTCCTGTATTGTGCCGTCGATATCGTCTGCGCCATACCACAAAGCCACCTGTGAAATTTCAATGGTGTTCATAATCCAGAACGTTTTGATGTGGAAGAAATTGTCCAGCATCAATCGCCCCACGGCAATCTCTCTTAAATCCGCGATGCCTGTCGGCCCGGGTAAATGCTCTAATTCTGTGCGTTCAGGGTGAAATGACAGGGGAATATACGTCAAAAAACCGCCGGTCTCGTCCTGTAATTCGCGCAATCGCACGAGATGATCGATGCGTTCTTTTGGGTTTTCGATATGACCATACAGCATTGTCGCATTGGTAGGCAGGCCGACTTCATGTGCCGTGCGCGCTACTTCGAGCCATTCTTCGGAATCCGCTTTGGTCCAGAATAAATCTTCCTGTACGCGATCGCTAAATACTTCTGCGCCCCCGCCGGGAATGGACGATACGCCAGCCGCTTTTAATTCGGTCATGACATCTTTTAGTGGCTTTTTTGCAATACGCGCAATTTGCACCCATTCGATTGCGGTAAATGCTTTTACCGCGACATCGGGGCGCACATCTTTGACAGCGCGCACGATATCGAGATAATACGAATAGGGAAGTTTGGGATTGATACCCGCGACCATGTGGATTTCAGAAATGGGCAGGTCGATGTATTCCAATACGCGCTTTTGAATATCTTCGGGCGATAATACATAGCCCCGGTCGTCTTTTGGTTTTACGTAAAAGGAGCAAAATCTGCACAGCTTGTTGCAGACGTTGGTATAGTTGATGTGCTGGTTCCGCACGTACCACGCCACATTGCCGCACAGGCGTTCGCGCGAGATATTGGCCAAATACCCTACGGCATTGAGGTTGGGCGTCTCGTAAAGCCGCATGCCATCTTCGGCAGAAAGTCGTTGCCCCAGGTTTACTTTTTCTTCGATGTCTCGGAGATCGTCGGGAATTATCGGTCTCACACTATGCTCCTCATTCTTTTCTATGGCTTTTCAGCCAGCATCTCGCGGGCGTGTTGCATGGTCAGTTCAGAAATCTCTTCACCGCCCATCATCAAAGCGAGTTCGTCGGCACGTGTCTCTTCGTTTAGCGGAATTACGCGGGTTACTGCACGCTGATCAATCACTTCTTTTCTGACTGAAAAATGCCGATCAGCCATTTTTGCAATTTGTGGCAAATGCGTAATTGAAATGGTTTGATACGTTTCTGATAGGTCGCGCAATTTCTTGCCTACAACCTCTGCAATGCGTCCAGAAATTCCGATGTCGATTTCGTCAAAAATTAACACCTGCACCGAATCGGTATGCGCCAGCACGGTTTTCATCGCGAGCATAATACGCGAAATTTCACCGCCCGACGCTACTTTTACCAGCGGACGGATGGCTTCGCCCGGGTTGGTCGAAATAAAAAATTCGCCGCGCTCTATGCCTTGTGGTCCCGCTTCAAATCGCTGACCATCGCATTCAATCAGGCCTTCGGGATCTGGCCGCCGATCCAATTGGACGTCAAATTGCACATCGGGCATGCCCAGTTCGCGCAATGCGCGGCATATCGCTTTTGACAATTTGCCAGCGGCTTTGTGTCTTCCTTTTGACAATTTCTCACAACAATGTGCGAACTTCTGTATCGCATCGTCAATTTTAATTTGGATTTTTTTTATAGATACTTCGAGTTCGTCGGTCAATTCCAGTTCTTTTTGGGCTTTTTTTTCATAGGAAAGCACACTTGCCAGATCGCCGCCGTATTTTTTTTTCAGCGCGTTCAGCGTTTCCAATCGCTCTGTTACTTCCGATAGGCGTTGAGGATTGTGTTCTACGCGATTGGCATAATCGCCAAAGGCGCGGGCCAGTTCCTCTGCACCGTACCTCAGACCATTGAGTTCTTCGGATATCGGCTCCAAACTGCTGTCCATTTGTGCGGCTTCATTCAGGAGGTGCGCGCCTTCGCCGAGTTGATCGGCCACGGATTGTTCACCTTCATAAAGCACCTGTTCGATTTGATAGGCGATCTCGAGTAGTCGTTCCGCATGCAAAAGTACGGACTGTTCGCGTTGCAGGCGTTCGTCTTCGCCGGGATCTGGTTTTGCCGCATGGATTTCTTTGATCTGAAAATCCAACAGTTCGCGCCTTTCCCGCTGGCGCTGGGCAACGGCAGTTTTTTCGATCAGCCGATTTTGTAATTGCACCACCTGATGATATGATTTTTCGACCTGTTTGCGTCCTGTTTGCAAGCCGCCAAAGCCGTCCAAAAAGTCCAGATGCTGATCGATATTTAGAAGCGATTGATGGTCGTGTTGACCGTGCAAATCGACCAGCGCACGGCCCAATTCTCGAAGTGTACGCACGGGAATGGACAGGCCATTGGCGTAGCACCGACTGCGCCCTTCTAATAGTACATCCCGCCGCAAAATCAGCTCACCATCTTCTGTCTCAATGCCCATGTCATTCAGGAGTTTGAGCGCCGGGTGTTGAAGATAGAGTTCAAAAATGGTTTCTACTGTGCATTTTTTTGCGCCTGTGCGGATCACATCGGGGCTCGCTCGCATACCCAGTATCAGGCCCAATGCCCCGACCAGGATGGACTTACCAGCGCCGGTTTCGCCTGTAATGATATTTAACCCTTTACCAAACTCGACTTCCATGTCGTCGATTAGGGCATAATTTATCACATGCAATTGAGACAACAAGAGGCAACTCCTTTACTCGTCTCGCCGATCCAGACTCCAGTCTAATTTGCGCTGCAACAAATCGTAAAAGGTCAACCCCTGCATATTGATAAAGCGCACGGGTTCGGAGGCTCGTTGTACTGTAACGGGTTCTTCAGGGGAAATCGAACACACAGTGCGTCCATCTGTGGATAACATAATTTCATCGGATTGATCAGCGATTACCTTAACCGTTATCGACTGATCGCCCGGCATTACCACTGGACGCTGAGATAGCGAATGCGGACATATAGGCGTGGCGACGAGCACGGATAAATTTGGATGTACTATTGGGCCGCCAGACGACAGGCTGTAACCCGTGGATCCCGTCGGCGTTGCCAGAATTAATCCATTGCCGTAAAAGGAGCTTACGGGCCGACCTTCAACCAGCATTACGACCTGCACCAGACGCGCTTTGACACTGCGTTCAATTACAACTTCATTGAGCGCAAATGCTTTTTGCGTGTGGGTTTGTGCGTGCAGTGCTATCCGTTCTTCAACAGTATAATCGCCACATAACAATCGATCCAGACTATTGTCCAGTTCGCGGGGTTCCGCGCCTGACAAAAACCCCAACCGCCCCAGGTTCACGCCCAAAATCGGCGTGCTGTGCGGATAAACCACATCGGCTGCGCGCAACAAGGTGCCATCGCCACCCATCGCCACAATGATGTCAGCGCGTGTGGGCAACTGATCAACCGGACAAAACCATTTGGAATTAGATGTGCAAATTTGCCGCAAGTTATCGGCGATCAGCACCCCAATGCCTCTTTGATGGATGCGTTGGGCCAATTGATCGACCGCAACGCCCATGCCCGGTTGGGTCGGGTTCGAAAACAAACCGATGGACTTCATTTGTCTGCAAATCCTTCGCCATTGGAATCTATGGATACCAATTCAAATTCCCCATCGCTATTGCGTATCAACACTTCAACCCGTTGCCGCGCATCTTCTAATAAACTGCGGCATTGATTGGATGCTTTTAGACCTTCTTCAAACACTTTTAGTGCCTCTGACAAGGGCAGTGCACCTTCTTCTAAACGGTCCACAGCCGTCTCTAATTGCTTCAAAGCTGTTTCAAATGTGGGCTCTTCTATTTTATTTTTTGGCATTGACGTTACCTTTTTATTTTTTCTACCCGGCAGGTTGCCTCGCCTTTTGCAAACCGAATGTGCAGATGTTCACGGGGTGTCAAAATTCCTGCATCAGATACGACCGAACCGTCTTCGCGTTGTACGAGGCCAAATCCCCGATCGAGCACAGACAACGGACTGAGCGATCCCAATTTGCCTGTCATACGGTGATAGTCGGCTAATCGGCTTTCAAATAGCCGCCGCAGGAGCGCGTATAAATCGCGGTTTAATTCATCGACGTGTTGCGCGTTTTGAAAGATCAAATCGGACAACCGCCGCATGCCATAACTGCTTTCGTACGCTTTTATCTGGTCTTCATTCTCGTCTAACAACTGCTGCATGAACTCCCGCGTGCGAAGTGTGAGCCGCCCGACTTGTTCGCGTACTTCTAAAACATCGCGTACGGCAATTTCTGCGGCAGCAGAAGGCGTTGGTGCGCGCACGTCAGCCGTTAGATCCGATAAGGAGATGTCGATCTCGTGTCCTACGGCCGAGATAACTGGAATCTCAGAATCTGCAATTGCCCGCACGACCTCCTCGTCGTTAAATGCTGCCAAATCCTCAGCCGAGCCGCCGCCTCGCCCGACAATCAATACATCTACTTTGCCAAAGTCATTGAAATCGGCAATGCCTTGTGCAATATCTTCTGGCGCGTCTAATCCCTGTACCAGCACGGGACGCAAAACAATGCGAACAGAGGGAAACCGCCGTTTTAATACATCCAAAATATCTTGAAAAGCAGCACCTGTCTGCGAAGTCACAACCCCAATGGCTCTCGGATATTTGGGCAGGGGACGTTTTCGATCTTCGTCAAAAAAGCCCTCTTCTGATAATTTTTTTTTCAGTTTTTCATAGGCGATTAGCTGTTGTCCCACCCCTGCGGGAAATAGCTGTGATACATTGAACTGATATTCGCCCCGCCGTTCATATACCGTCAACTGCCCCTGGGCCAACACGGCCATCCCCGCTGTGGGACGAAATCCGGCTATGGAACGCGAGCGCCACATCACACAGCGCAATTGGCTGTGCGGGTCTGAGAGCGTGAAATACCGGTGTCCGGATGAAGGCTGAGAAAAGGAGGTCAACTCACCGACGACCCACATGGGCGGAAATTGCATTTCAAGGGTTTGCTTGACCGCCTGCGTGACGTCCGATACGGAAAGCGGGTGTTCCACCTTATCCCTCCTCTAAATTGAGGCGTAGTCGCTCGATGTGTTGTGCACGCCCAGAGCGTTCATCTACATCGATGAGCGCCCCGCAGAGTTTTATATCGCCTGTAGCAGGCTCAAAACGCACGGGCATCTGATTTATAAATCGGCAAATTGCAGGGTCTTTTTTAGTGCCAATAACCGAATCGTGAGGCCCTGTCATGCCGACATCTGTCATATACGCGGTTCCGCCGGGCAAAATCTCATTATCGGCTGTTTGAACATGGGTATGCGTGCCCAAAACTGCGCTGACTTTACCGTCCATATAGTGCCCCAAAGCGATTTTTTCCGAGGTCGCTTCGGCGTGAAAGTCGATGAGAATAACAGGCGTTTTCTTCTGTAATTTTTCCACGGCGCATTGCCCTGTTCTAAAGGGACAGTCCAGCGCCATTTTCATATATGTTCGCCCGAGCAGACTGAGCACTGCAACCGATGTTCCATTGCGCGCTGAAAAAACCGCTGCACCAACACCTCCAACCTGTTTAGGGAAGTTGGCTGCACGCAAAATCCGGTCGCCCTTTTGGATATAATCAACCGAATCTTTCTGATCCCAGACGTGATCGCCCAGGGTAATTACATCGGCGCCGTAAGTGTGAAATTTTTGTCCGATTTTTGCGGTGATACCAAAACCGCCAGCAGAATTTTCGCCATTGACAACGCAGAAATCAATGGCGTGCTGTGCGATCAGTTGAGGAATCAAATGTGCGGCGGCCCGTCGTCCGGGCTTGCCATAAACATCGCCTACAAATAAAATTTTCATTCGCTATTTTTATCGCGCAAAATTAACGGCGCGCACCTCGCGAATCACGGTCACTTTTATATGTCCCGGATACGTCATCGTTTTTTCCAGCCGTTCGGCAATTTGTGCAGATAGTCGCTCGGTGTCTTCATCGCTGATTAATCCATAGTTGGCGACTACCCGAATCTCCTGACCTGCTTGAATAGCGTAAACCGCATCTACGCCCTCTATTTCTCGAGCGGTTTGCTCCAGATGTTCCAATCGGCGCACATAGTTTTCCAGCACCTCGCGCCTCGCGCCTGGACGAACCCTCGAAATGGCGTCTGCGGCATCAACCAGCACTGCAATTGGCGAGATCGGGTCAGCCTCGCCGTGATGGGCTTCAATTGCGTTGATCACTTCATCATCCTCGTTGTATTTTTTTGCCATATCAGCACCATTTTGTCCAGGCGTACCTTCAAATTCGTGGCTGATTCCCTGGCCGATATCATGCAGCAAACCGGCGCGTTTGGCAAGTTGTGCATCCAGCCCTAAATGAGTGGCCATCATCCCGGCTAAAAAAGCGACCTCTTTGCTGTGATTTAACATATTTTGTCCATAGCTCGTCCGGAATTTTAATCGCCCAAGACATTCGATCAGGCGATCGTGGAGGCCGGGCACTCCCATGTCAAAGATGGCCTCTTCACCCGCTTGTCGAATCAGTTCGTGCATATTTTTTCGCGATTTTTTGACCACTTCTTCGATTCGGCCCGGATGAATGCGCCCATCCATTACAAGGTCTTCCAAAGCTGTCTTGGCAATTGCGCGGCGAATGGGATCAAACCCGGACAGCACCACGGCTTTGGGGGTATCATCAACAATCACATCTACGCCAGTACACATCTCAAAAGATCGAATATTGCGCCCTTCGCGCCCGATTATTCGACCTTTCATTTCATCGGCTGGCAACTCGACAACTGTTACTGTTGATTCTACCGTGTAATCGACTGCCAATCTCTGAATCGCGCTTGCGATAATCTCTCTCGCTTCATCACTGGCCCGCGCTTGTGCGTCTTCCCGAATTTCTTTTAAGCGCCAGGCGACTTCGCGCTGGGCTTCGGCCTCCAAATTTTCCATCAATTCGCGTTTGGCCTGATGGCGCGTCAGAGCCGCAATGCGTTCTAATCGCGTATTTTGAGCTTCTAAGATCGCTTCCAATTCCAGCTCTTTTACGGATAGTTCGTCTTGCTGTTGTACCAATTTTTGTTCCAATTCTTCCATTTGTCCAGCTTTGTGGTTGAGCAGATCTGCACGCCGATTCAGCTCGTTTGACATGCGATCTAACTCTTCTTCTTTGCGTTCCACTTCACTGTTGCGGTCTTCCAGTGTTTTTTCGGCTTGTACGCGCTCGTGATAAATCTGATCTTTAGCTTCTAAAAGCGCGGTGCGTTTTTCAGTTTCTGCCTCTTTTCGAGCATCTTCCAAAATTTGTTCGATTGTGGCGTCGGTGCGATAAAATCTCTTGTGAGCAATTTTACTGCTCATCAGCCATCCCACAACAAATCCCAGCACCAACAGCCCGGTAGATAGGGCAATCACAGATACGATTTCCATGACTTTCTCCATTGTAAAAGAAATCCCCACTGCGCTTGTGCTCACTATTAAGGACAAACGCGGCGGGGTTCACAATCCCGTGAGATAGCTTGTCTCACACTCGCATTGTGCGATTTACTCACTTCCGCTCGTGAGTTAAAGGTTGACTGAGTCTGCGAGTTGATCGGCTTTCACGCGAGAAAGTCGATCTATTCGGCGGCCTTCTTCCTCAATCTTAAAAAGCTCATCAGCCAAATTCACAGCCGTCAATACAGCTACTGTTGATCTGGTGCGGAGTGCAAGGGCACTGGCTATTTCTCGCATTTTCTGATCGATGTAACTCGCCACCTTGCGAATGTGTTCGGGATCAGTTTCACTGGCAATGCGATATTCTGAGCCAAATATCTGAACGCGCACGTCGGACAAAACAGATATCACTCATTTTTTTCGGGGTTTAAGGAATTGAGGCGCTGCAACATCGCTTCGACCTTATCCAGGATTTCCGCCTTATTGTCTATCAGAAGCACATTGTCGTCGTAAATGTCTTGCAGTCGGTCCCGATCGCTACGCAGAGCTACTCGCTCTTCTTCAAGGCGCGATATATCTGACTGCAATGCCTGACTCTGTTGCTTCAATTCGGCATTTTCACGACGCAAATCTTCAATGGTTGCAATGGCGCTATTGATTGCTTCAACGAGCCGATCCACTCCCTCCGCCACTGCCCCAGCATTAATATCCATCAGAGCTACTTCCTCTGCTTCTTCGGCGTTTTCCACAGTATCAACGCTGCTACCCCCTTCTTCTATCTCCTCTACTTCTTCAGCGTCTTCGGATGCCTCGGCGTTGCCATCCACTTCTTCTACCTCCTCTTCTTCTGTCGCATTTCTCACTGTCCAGGGATTAATATCCATGTCCGCTCCTTAAAAAAATCGAAAGCTATTAAATATAGGGGCAATTTAACATCATCTTATCCGAAAGTCAAGCTCGCCCCAAGAGGATTTCACCCTCATGCAAAAAGCGAAATCCACACGGTGCCGGATTTCGCTTTTTGGAATCAATGTGATACTCAGGCGTTTTGCTTAACCCTTTCGGCCAATTCGGCAAATGCATTGGCGTCGGTTACGGCCAGATTAGCCAATACTTTGCGGTTGATATCGATACCGTCGCGCTTTAGACCCGCCATAAATCGGCTGTAAGTCAATCCGTTTTGTCTGGCCGCAGCATTGATTCGCGCAATCCATAATGCTCTAAAGTTTCTTTTCTTCTGTCTGCGGTCGCGATAGGCGTATTGCAATGCGCGATCCACGGCATTGCTGGCTGTACGAAGCAGTTTGCTGCGCCCCCCCCGATAGCCCTTGGCTTGTTTTAAGATCTTTTTTCGCCTGCGTCTCGATGCAGGACTGTTGGTTACTCTCGGCATTTTAATCTCCAATGAACAGTGACACTAACCCCTGTCAAGACGCCAGGAGGCGATTGACGCGGCTTTGGTCAGAGTCGTGAACATGAGCAGCCAGGCGGAGGCATCTTTTGCGCTTGCTCGTCTTTTTTGTCAAATTGTGCGCTGCGGTGGCCTGGCGCCGGCTGATTTTGCCAGAACTGCGCTTTTTGAAACGCTTTTTGGCACCACTATGAGTTTTCATTTTAGGCACGATAAACTCCTTATGAGAACAGCCTCACAGATCAGTTGAAGCGGACTACGACTGAGATTTGGGAGCGACAATCATCACGAGCTTTCGCCCTTCGTCGCGGGGATGAGTTTCGATCTGTCCAATATGCTGTAAATCGTCTTCAATGCGCTGCAATAAGTCGCGGCCCATATCGCGATGTGCATTTTCTCGTCCATAAAACTCAATAACAATCCGCACTTTATGGCGCTGGGTCAAAAATCTCTCAGCATGCCTGAGCTTAAATTGATAATCGTGATCGCTGATACGAACACGCATCCGAATTTCTTTTAATTGCGAGGTACTCTGACGGTTTTTCCTGGCTTTTTTCCCTCGCTCATACCGGTATTTACCGTAATCCATAATCCGGCAAACAGGTGGGCGTGCATTTGGTGCGACTTCGACCAGATCGAGTCCGGCTCCCTGAGCCATTGTCAGGGCTTTGCTCGTTTCTACAATACCAACTTGAGCACCCGACTCACCGATCAAGCGAACTTGTGGTATGCGAATCTGCCGATTCACGCGTGGCCCGATTTCTCGTCTGGCATCTCGACTTCTTGAGCCTCTATTGATTGCGATCACCTCCAGGTTGGATATAGGAATCTCACAAACGCATGGTGCGTTACGAAAACTGTTTGGATTCGACCTCTTGCTGAATACGCGCGATTAAATTTTCCAGGCTTAGGGTACCCAAATCCCCCTGTCCATGACGGCGAACCGACACCGTGCCATTCTCAACCTCTCTCGCGCCAACAATGAGCATATAGGGTACTTTTTGAACTTCTGCCTCTCGAATTTTGTAGCCCAGTTTGGCATCCTGATCATCCACTTCAACGCGCACCTGGCCATCTCGAAGCAGTTTGGCAACTTGCTGTGCATAGTCGGTAAAACGGTCCGATACAGGTAGAATAGCAGCCTGTACAGGCGCCAACCACACGGGAAAATTACCAGCATAATGCTCGATGAGTGTGCCAAAAAATCGTTCCATTGACCCCAAAAGTGCGCGATGTACCATATAGGGACGGTGCATCTTGCCGTCTTGCCCGGTAAAAGTCAGGTCGAATCGCTCGGGCAGGTTGAAGTCAAACTGAATTGTCGAACACTGCCATTCACGCCCCAGTGCATCTCTAATTTGTACGTCAATTTTGGGTCCGTAAAATGCGCCGCCGCCTTCGTCAATGCCATATTTTAAGCCCTGTGCGTCTATCGCAGCCTTTAGGGCATTTGTCGCCATATCCCAATCGCGAGGATCACCTACGGCTTTTTCGGGTCGTGTGGAAATATCGATCTTAAAATCTTCAAGACCAAATGACCGCAGAATAAACAGCGTAAAATCTATGGTCTGTTTAATTTCACTTTCGACCTGATCTGGGCGGCAAAAGATATGCGCGTCGTCCTGTGTAAATCCACGCGCTCGCAAAAGCCCGTGCAGTACTCCCGCCGGTTCATACCGGTAAACCGTCCCCATTTCTGCCCAGCGAAGAGGCAACTCGCGATAACTTCGACGACGGCTTTTGTAAATCATGCTGTGAAATGGACAGTTCATGGGTTTGGCAAAATATTCCTGTCCATCGACATCCATCGGTGAGTACATATTTTCGCGGAAAAAATCCAGATGTCCGCTTGTGTTCCACAGGGTAGATCGTCCAATATGAGGGGAGCCAACGAGTTCATATCCACCGTCGAAATGGGCGCTGTACCAGAATGATTCAATCTCGTGTAGAATTCGCATTCCCTTAGGGTGCCAGAGCACCAGGCCTGGACCTACATTGTCATTTATCGAATACAGGTCCAACTGCACGCCCAAAGTGCGGTGATCTCGACGTTTGGCCTCTTCGAGTTTATCGAGATATGCCTGCAATTCTTTTTTGCTGGGAAATGAGATACCGTAGATGCGTTGTAGCATTTTGTTGTTTTCATCGCCCCGCCAATAAGCCCCGGATGCGTTTAACAACTTGATGGCCTTAATGTGCCCCGTTGACGGTAAGTGTGGCCCCCGGCACAAATCAAACCACCTGGCATTTTTGTAGATGCTCACGGTCTCATCGGGCGCAATGGCATCTAAAAGCTCGAGTTTGTAGGATTCACCCAAATTTTGAAAACGCGCGGAAGCCTCATCGCGCGAGACTTCCTCGCGAGAAAAGGGCTGGTCTTCTTTGACAATTTCCAACATTCGCGTTTCAATTTTTTTTAGTTCATCGGGTGTAAACGGCCGATCGATATCAAAATCGTAGTAGAATCCATTTTCAATGGGCGGGCCAATGGTTACTTTGGCATCGGGAAACAAATCCTGCACGGCCTGTGCCATCACATGTGCTGTGCTATGCCAGTAAACCTCTTTGCCTCCATCGTTGGAAAAAGTCAAAATCTCAACCGCAGCATCTGAAGCAACCGGGTAACTCAAATCCACAGCACGACCATCAACTCGCCCGGCTAATGCTGCGCGGGCAAGGCCTGCGCCAATGGATTCGGCCACTTGTAGCACAGTTGTGCCGCGCTCAATTTCTTTGGTTGAACCGTCGGGAAGCGCAATGGTTATGAAATGGTTTTCGGACATAAAAAAAATCGCGCTCGGGAATTGCCGGCGCGCGAAATGTGAAATCGTGATACCGTTCGGTGAGCAGTTTCGCCCGCAGATATCCCTCAGCAATGAGATTAAAAGATAGAAACCTGCCAAAGTCTGATAAATCTATAATAAGAGTATCGGAGTGTCAAGCGGAAATTACCCAATTGTGGAGATAGAGTCACTCCTTCAATTTATTGAATTTTCGAAACTTATTAAACTTCATCTAAACCCAAACCCGTCAAATCTGCAATATGCCCTGCTTGTTCGGCTTCATATAGCCGCCAGATCACGCGCAATCCCTGCAAGCTGCTTCTGCCGTCTGTCAGTGGTGTTTGTCCGGTTTCAATGCAATCGAGAAAGTGGGCCATCTCATTTTCCGTGTGTTTGCCCGGCTCTGCTTCGAACAAAACGCTCTCTTGACCGCGCAGGATATGCACGAGTTTGCCACCTGAGAGATCGGCATCGAGCAAACCTTCTGTACAATGTGCGTGGATCGAGTACCGCAACCGGGTGCCCCGTGCGCCCCAGGTGCCAAAGTGATATCCCAGACGGCCATTTTCAAATTCCATCGTCACATTGCTCGTGCCTTCTCGCTCCATCCACGGCGTACCAAAATTTGTGCCCATGTGCATGCCCTGCACGGGGCGCCCCAAAAACCAGAGCAACAAATCGATATAATGACAGCCGTGACTAAACAACTGCCCTCCACCCAATCGCTCTTTGCTCGATGCCCAGTGATCGGGGGGATACCGGGTGAGTTGCTCGGTCCAGATCGACACTTGAAATACATCGCCGTAAGCACCTTCATCCAGCAATGCTTTTAAATGCTGTACAATTGGATGAAAGCGCATGCAATACGCAATCATCAGCACTTTGCCCGCGGTTTCAGATGCCTCAATTAGTTCTTTGCAGGCGACTTCGTAATTGGCCATGGGTTTTTCGAGCAAGACATGAACGCCGGCATTGAGACACGCATGTCCTACGGAGAAGTGCAAATGGTGGGGTAGTGCGAGCAATACGGCATCTACTGAGTCTAAAATCTCGCGATAATCTGTTGCCACACAGGCTCCTGGAAATTGCTGGGCAACTGCTTCTGCGCGTTCTGGAACAACATCGACAGCAGCGGTCAATGTGACCCGATCGCTCAGTGTGTGAAACCGCCGCATGTGGGCACCCCCCATGCCGCCACATCCGATCATACCCAGTTTAATCATGTATTTGTCTCCTTAAGGCAATTGCAGCATTTTGTGAATGCGACACGACAACCGCCAGTTGGGATGTCGCGACAAAATTTCCAATGCCTTATGAATGTATTGAGGTTTGCTCGATTCGGGTTGCAAATAAATATATTTTGCGCGGTTTTCATCGACTATAGTTTCGCAAAATGCTTTGCCCACCACGTATTTGAGTTCGGTGATATGCGTGAGGCCATCGGCAATTTTTTGCCGTTTGGGCGATACGGTCCAGTGTTCAATCAGGTCGCATAAAATTGGATCTGGATCAATCGTTCCATTTGTCTCGATATGCAACTGAAAACCCGCGCTGACGAGTTCCCTGCACAGTGGCGTGATATTTTGCCCCAGTGGCTCTCCTCCGGTCAAACACACCCACTTTGCAGGATGATGCCTGATCTCATCGACAATTTGAGCAATGGTCATTTCTTCAAAAGAATCAAATTCCGTATCGCAAAAGAAGCAGCGCAAGTTACAACGCGCAAGCCTGACAAATGTTGTGGGTTGTCCCACGCGCAGGCCCTCGCCTTCTATGGAATAGAAAATTTCATTGACTTGTAATATCGCGCCATCGTCGCGCCAAACGGGCATTTGATCTTTGGATGCCAGAGGGTTCACATTCAGGCCTTTATGAAGTTGTGCTCTTTACAGTTGTCTGTGACTTAAAGAATATATCTCACCTGCGCTGTCTTTGCAAGTACTGCACCAGGAAAAAGAAAATACTTGACATATCATTTCAGAACACCTAATTTTCGATAACTTAACTGAATTCAATTAAGTAATATCTTCCCCATCGTTCCCCCAATCCCCACAAATAGAATTTTAACCGAATTTTAAGGGACGATGAGATGCTTGAACAAACCCTCCCTTTCGTTTTTGAGACGCCTACGGGTATTCTGAGTGGGCGAGATCGAGGTGAAGTTCTGCTCAATCAGCTTATGGCATTTATGCAAACAGCCGATGACGATGCGGTTACACCTCTCGATTTTGCCAATGTCTCGTTTATCGATATCTCCTGTGCCGACGAACTGCTTTGCAAACTGCTCATGCGTATTGGCAGCGGGGAGCTTGGCAATCGCTTTACCTTTATCCAAAATGCCAATGATTCCGTGCGCGAGACCTTCGAGGCAGTGCTCAAATTGCGCGACCTGGCCGCGCTTTTCAAAGATGGCGAAGGCGATATTCACGTGCTTGGTGTGCTCAAAACGCCGATTCGAGAAGCCCTTGACATTGTACTGATTCGAAAAAAAGGCACGTCTTCCGAGTTTGCCTACGCGCTGCACAAAAATATTAATATCGCATGCAATCGGCTCAATGCCCTTAAAAAAATGGGTCTCGTGTGCCGCGTGCGCGATGGCAGTGTCCCCGGCGGTGGTCGGCAATTTTTTTATGAGTCAATTGTATAGTCTCACTGGAGCTTTATATGCTCGATTACGGTTTGCTCAAACGCCAGATTGACCAGATGGCGGTTGATGTCAGTACTCTGCAAGACGACTTTTTTACTCGCATTGATCTGGCGTGTTCCGAAATGGATCGCTGGGAAGATGCCTGGGAAACCCTGGGTATTAAAATTGCGCGCAGCCGCACCTCCTGGCTGGTTGCCCAACTCGGCGGGCCGATTACCGAGGCGTGCCCAAAACCCAGCCGCCCAAAAGAACTCACCGTTATTGCCGCCGATGGGTCTCAGATATTCCCTGACCGGCACGAAGTCGCCAATTGTTTTTTGATTAATATTGGCTATGTCGTCATTCATTACGGCACGGGAGAACGCCCTGTGTTAAACAGCGAACCAACGCTTTTTTACGATGAAGACGACCTCTATCAAGAATGGGCGGGCAAGCGCAGTCCAATCACCCGCGAAGTCGTTGGCGTGCGGCGCAATGCCATGGAACTCGAAAAGGTAGTCGCCCTCTCTGCCCAGGCGCACGCAGAAGACCGAACCTGTGTTGGGCTGACCGATGGAACGCTGATTTTGTGGATGCTCGAAGGCAAACCCTACGATTTTCGCCGCGAAACTCTCCAGACCACGCTCGCCGGTTTGGAGCGTTTGCGCGAACTCCGCATTCCCATTGCCGGGTATATTTCAGATCCCGGCAGTGCCGATGTACTCAATGCCCTGCGCGTGGGGCTTTGTCCCGAGCAGCCGCCTAACTGCGACAAGTGTCCGTGGAAAGCAGCCGAGGCGCAGTATCTTCTCGATCTTGATGGCGATTCCGAACCGCCTGCACCCATTCCCTGTGAACCCATTGCAGGCGTTACCGACGATATGCTGTATGCCCGCAGACTCAAACGCGGCGAGCGCAGTGGCGTTTATCGCAGCGCGTCTAAAATTCTCGAGGACTACGGTCCCCACCGCATCTGCTTTTTTTACGTACATACGGGTTGGGAAATTGGGCGCGTCGAAATCCCCGAATGGGTTGCCAAAGACCGAGAGTTGCTCGATCTCGTACACACCACGGTTGTCGATCAGGTCGATAAGGGGCGCGGATATCCCGTCGTCTTATCCGAATCACACGAACGCGCCATTGTGCGCGGGGCCGACCGCGATATATTTTTTAAGTTCTTAAAAGACGCTTTTGTCAAAAATAATATCAAAACCGAACAGTCGCTCAAACAACTGAAAAAAATGGCTGCGGCTGTGTAGCGAAGGGTATTATCATGGCGACTCAATTTATCCTTACGGATTATATTAACGACCTTATGGCGCAAGCCGAATATGACAAACTTGAAGACGGTACATTCGGTGGACGTATTCCCGTATGCAAAGGTGTAGTGGCATTTGCCAATTCGCTTCGCGATTGTGAATCGGAACTTCATTCTACACTCGAGGATTGGATTTTTGTGGGTATTAAGCTTGGACATAGACTTCCTGTAATTAATGATATTGACTTAAACAAGGTGCCCATGTATGAATCGTTGGACACCGTGTAAACGTCGCGATTTTATTCGTCGTCTTCGCAGACTCGGATTTGAGGGTCCCTATTCGGGTACACGTCACCAATTTATGACCTATCAAAATCATCGATTGTCCATCCCATCCAATTCTGAATACTCTGTTCCACAATTGAGGTTTATGGTCAGAGAAATTGAAGCAATTCTCGAACGCGAAATTACAATGTCAGACTGGTACGCCCTTTCACCATAGAGGTCCCGCATGTCACTCGCGCAACTTGATATAAGTACCGAATATATTGGCGAAATTGTCGAAAGCTCTACTTCGCAATTTACTTCTGAAAGCCGAGAGCTAAATGGCGCGCCGCCATTTGGGTCCTTTGTCAAGACGCTTGGCGCATTGCCTGTATATGGTCTGGTTTTCAATGTGTGTACGCATTCTATTGAACCCAACCGACGCGCCACGGCTTATGGGCTTACCGAACAAGAATTGCGCGAAGAGCAGCCGCAAATTTTTGAACTTCTCAAGACTGAATTTGAAGCTGTTATTATCGGATATGGCGACGACCAGGGTCCGCAACAGGTCTTGCCCCCGCAACCGCCCGGTATTCACAGCTTTGTTTTTCCCTGTACCGAGTCCGAAATTAAAGCTCTGACCAATAGTGGAGATTTTCTCCGCAGCATTTTGTGTGGCAATCGCCTGCCCGCCGACGACCTCATCATCGCCTCGGTGAGAAATGCCTGGGAAGCCCGCGCTTTAGAGATGCCCTATCTGGTGGGTATTGGCAAAGACCTGTGTCGCCTTATCCGCGACGACTACGACCGTCTGAGTTCTATTATGCGGCGGATTTCGCAATAAGTGTGAAGAAAGGCTGAAAGCTATCTTTTATGAACGATCTCTGGAATAATCTAAACGGTTCGCCCAATATTCAGGATGGCGGCGAAATCGGCGTTGTCACGCAAGGGTCTTTGACCGAGGGCGTTGAGATGAAGCTCAACCCCGACCGCAGCGTGGAAGACGTCAAAGCTGGCAAATTTGTGGTTATTGAGGGGTATAAGAACCAGTTTTTCTCCATGATCACTGACCTGAGTTTGGATGCGACCAATCCCGAAATTTTGCTTTATCCGCCGCGCGAGAGCGACCAGTTGTTGCACAGTGTTCTCAATGGTTCCAGCACCTATGTCACCGTTGCATTGCGTCCCATGCTCATGCTGGAGCAGGGCGAAGAAATCGTCGATGAACCGCGTCCGGTAAAAACTATTCCCAGTCATTTTTCCAAGGTTGTTGAAGCTGAAGAAGAGGATGTGTCGCGCGTTTTTGGCAGCGAGGAAAAAGACGACCGATTTTTCAACATGGGCACGCCATTGGATATGGATACGCCGGTGTGTATCAATCTCAATCGCTTTGTCGAGCGCAGCAATGGCATTTTTGGCAAAACGGGTACGGGTAAGTCCTTTCTCACTCGCCTGGTATTGTGCGGTCTGATTAAAAACAAGAAAGCCGTCAATCTCATTTTTGATATGCACAACGAATACGGTTTTCGCGCTATGAAAGAGGGCGGACAGGGCAATAGCTTTGTCAAGGGTCTCAAGCAGCTTTTTGGGAATCAGGTCGCCCTTTTTTCCCTCGATCCCGAATCGTCTCGTCAGCGCGGGATTCAACCCGACCACGAAGTGTATATTACCTACGATCAGGTCGCGGTTGAGGATGTTATCGCGTTGCAAGACGAGTTGCAACTCAATCCCACGGCTTCTGAATCTGCCTATCTCGTTTACGCGATGTACAAAGACCGCTGGCTGCGTCAATTACTTTCTATTGACGGTCCCGATGTCGAGCAATTTGCCGATGATATTGGGGCGAATAAAAGCTCGCTTTCCGCGCTGCATCGCAAACTCAAACGCCTTGAAAACTTTCCCTTTATGGTCAATAGCCTCAACGGTGCAGATGCCGTTGATACGATGATGGACTACATCGACCGCGGCATTCACATTGTGCTCGAATTTGGTCGGCAGACCTGCATGCTCGCGTATTTGCTCGTGGCGAATATTCTCTCTCGCCGCATTCACGAACAATACGTTACAAAAAGCGAAAAATTTTATGCCTCGCAAAATCCCGAAGATCAGCCGAGGCACCTGGTTATCACCATTGAAGAGGCCCACAAGTTTCTCAATCCCGCGACTGCAAGGCAAACCATTTTTGGTACGATTGCCAGAGAAATGCGTAAATACTACGTTTCGCTCCTCGTGGTTGACCAGCGTCCCTCGGGTATTGACGAAGAAGTGCTTTCACAACTCGGCACAAAAATCACGGCCTTGCTCAATGATGAAAAAGACATCCAGGGGGTACTTACGGGTGTTTCAAATGCCTCTGGCTTGCGAAGTGTTCTGGCCAGTCTCGATTCCAAACAGCAAGCCCTTGTATTTGGTCATGCTGTCCCTATGCCCGTGGTTATCAAAACACGCGATTACGATGAAATTTTTTACAAAGCGATGGGCGATTTATCCGATAAAGAAAAAATGGAAAAGGCCGAGGCCGCATCGGCTGCTATTTTTGGCGATTAAAAATGAAACTGATTGTCCAAATCCCCTGCCTCAACGAAGAAGAAACCCTGCCCGCTACGGTTAACGATATTCCACGCGAAGTTCCCGGTATTGACAAAGTCGAGATTCTGGTCATTGACGATGGTTCTACGGATCGCACGTCTGAGATCGCGCGCGATCTCGGCGTGGATCATATTGTCAGATTCCCCCAAAATCGCGGTCTGGGGCATGCATTCAAAGCGGGTTTTGACACTTGTCTCAAACTCGGTGCCGATATTATTGTCAATACCGATGGCGATAATCAGTACTATGGTCCCGATATTGCAGCGCTTGTTCAGCCCATTCTGGAAAAGCGTGCCCATATTGTGATTGGAGATCGGCAGACAGGTGGCATCGGTCACTTTTCTTTTTTTAAGCGATGGCTACAGGGCTTGGGCAGTCGCGTCATCAGTCGCCTCGCCCATATTGAGGTGCCCGATGTCGCCAGTGGTTTTCGCGCTTTCTCAAGAGAAGCGGTTCTGCGTCTGTCAATGTTTACGGATTTTGATCACACCGCCGAGCATGTTGTGCAAGCGGGCCAAGACCGTCTCGCTGTTGAAACTGTCCCCATTCGCACGAATCCCAAAACGCGTGAATCGCGCCTTTTCAAAAATCCGGGTGTATTTGTTTTTAAGTCGGGCATGATCAGTCTAAGGACTTACGCGCGCTACAAAGCACTTCGCATATTTTCTATTTTTGGTGCTGTTGTTTTCGCTTTTGGCACGCTAATTGGTTTCCGATTTCTCTATTTTTTCTTTTTTACCGACGAAGGCGAACTCCACATTCAATCGCTTATCCTCGCCGCTATCCTCTTGCTCGCCGGATTTCAGATGTTTCTCACCGGTATTGTTGCCGATCTCATCGCCACCAATCGCGCACTTCTCGAAGATGTTTCCTCGCGTGTGCGATTTATGGAACTCGGATCGGGATTTACAGGATTGAAGGATGAACAGGATAACAAGGATGAATAGGATAAGCTGATCACCATGAAGGTTCGGGGATTACATGAAAAGGTTTGAAAAATCCAGACGTTTGATCGCCGAAGCCTCGCGCTATTTGCCGGGCGGTGTGAACAGCAATTTTCGACTGGGGATGGTTCCCACGCCTCTGGTTTTTGAACGGGGCGAAGGGCCGTATCTCTACGATGTGGATGGCAATCGTTTGATCGATTATTATTTGGGTATGGGACCGATGATTTTGGGGCACAATCCAGAGCCCGTGCTGTATGCTGTTCGGGAACAGCTCGGGGCGGGCATTCTTTTTGCAGGGCAGGCAGCAGTAGAGCAAGAGGCAGCCAGACTGGTTTGCGATATGGTGCCATGCGCGGATCGGGTGCGCTTTAATTGCACGGGTAGCGAAGTGGTGCAGGCGGCTTTGCGTCTGGCGCGCGCGGCTACGGGGCGGTCAATAGTGATCAAATTTGAGGGGCATTATCACGGCTGGTTTGACAATGTACTGTGGTCTGTCGCACCCTCGCCCGATGAGTATGGCCCGGTTGATGCGCCTGTCCCCATTCCCGCGAGTGCAGGGCAAGATCTGTTGGCAGGTCGGCATACTGAGGTGCTTCCCTGGAATAATCTGGAGCTTCTGAGTGCGCGCCTGAAACGCGGGGATGTCGCTGCTGTTATTATGGAGCCTGCGATGTGCAATACCAGCACAATTTTTCCCGCTGAAGGCTATTTGGAAGGGGTTCGGGAGGTGTGTACCGATACGGGTACAGTGCTCATTTTTGATGAGGTGATTACGGGGTTTCGCGTGGCGCCTGGCGGTGCGCAGCAATACTTTGGGGTGACGCCTGATCTGGCGACGTTTGGCAAGGCGATAGCCAATGGATTTCCGGTTTCGTGTTTGGCCGGGCGAGGCGATTTGATGGATATGCTCGTTGCGGGTGTGATGCACGGGGGCACTTATAATGCGCAACCCGCTTCTATGGCTGCGGTAATTGCTACGCTAACCGAGTTGGATAAAGAAGAGACGTTTGATGTGCTCTATGCGCGGGGCAATCGGCTTATGGAAGGTATTGCGCGTGCATTGAAAGAGGCTGATATTCAAGCGCGGATTGCGGGTTTCTCGCAGATTTTTCACGTGGGCTTTGGTGTTGATGATCCGGTTGTCGATTATCGGAGTTCGCTCCAAGCGGATCGCGAGCAGTATATCAAATTTACGGAAGCACTCCATTACAAAGGCGTGCGCGCGTTGGAACGAGGCGCGTGGTTTTTATCGACAGCGCATACAGATGATGTGATCGATGCGACGATTGAAGCGGTTGCCTGTGTGGCAAAGGAGATATGACGGTGGAATGGACTCGCAGGGCGTTTATAAAATGCAGCAAGATGGCATTGTTTTCAGTATCTTTTGGCAGTGTGCCGCTGTTTTTGAAACAGGCTGTTCATGCGGTGGAGAACCCGGTACGTCAACGCATCAGGAGAGGTGTTATGGATGATTTTAAATTTGGTGAATTGATTTATGACAATCCCCTGTCTTCCACATCAGATATTGAAGGGTTTCAGATGGAAGGGGATGCCGAAGTGACTTTCCCGAATGATCGCATGCGAATGGAGAATCGCCGCGATCCCGGGGAGGGACAGGCGGCAAATTTTGTTTTCTGGTGCCCTGAAGATTTTCCAGCGGATATTGCCGTGACATGGGATTTTTGGCCGGTGCGCGAGCCGGGGTTGTGCATTCTGTTTTTTTCCGCTTTGGGACGAGGTGGTGAAGATATATTTGATCCGTCATTGGCGCCTCGGGCTGGGGAATACAAGCAGTATCACAGCAGCGATATCAATGCGTTGCACGTGTCTTACTTTCGGCGAAAGGCACTTAAAGAACGCGCTTTTCAAGTTTGCAATTTGCGCAAGAGTTATGGTTTTCACATGGTCAGTCAGGGGGCGGATCCCCTGCCTTCTGTTGTCGATGCCAGACCGCCATACCCGATTACGCTGATCAAATGCGGTGCAGAGGTTGTTTTTTATATTCGCGATTTGAAGATTTTCCACTGGGTTGATGATGGTCAGACGTATGGGCCTTTGCTGGGTGGTGGCAAGATCGGTTTTCGGCAGATGGCGCCTTTGATTGGCGAATATGCGAATTTAAAGGTGCATGAGGTTAGTGCTCAGGCATAAAGGCTTTTAGACTATTTTTACGTGTTAAAATACCCGGTTCTCGCCGGGTATTTTTTTGTCTTTGGATACATAGCAATCCATTCTTATCTTTGCAAGTGTGAGATAAAATTTATAGACCAGTTTTTTAACGTATGTCACAAGGCTCTTTTCCCATGATCAAGCCACTCGACCGCACGGGTACCTGGCGAACGTATTCCCTTGCCGATGGTCTGGCTGGGGTGCGTACCGAACATATTGCAGAAGACAACGAGGGATATCTATGGTTCGCTACCTGGGACAACGGTGTCAGCCGTTTTGACGGGGATGCGTTTCAGACATTTACTCGACAGGATGGTCTTTGCGGCGATCGAGCTTTTGCTATCCATAAGGATAGCCGGGGAAGATTGTGGTTTGGTACAATGAGTGGCGTCTGCTGGTACGATGGCGCAAATTTCCACCATTTGGAGGACGATGGGATCGCAGGCCGATCTGTGCAGTTCATCTACGAAGATCGTGAGGGGCGTATATGGTGCGGTGGCACGAATACCCTGGGATATTGCGAGGGTACTGCTTTCCGCGATTTGATTCCGCTCTATCTCCAGCACTACGAGCAGCCGCCTTCTCCTCAGTGGACCAATCAGTGTTGGGGTATTACTCAGGATACGGAAGGCCAGATGTGGTTTGGCTTTGACTACCTCATCCGCTTCGATGGCGAATCCTTTTATCGCTACAAAGAGGAAGAGGGTTTTCCTCCTGACCAGAGTAACTATGCAGTGGGTCGAGACCGCACAGGCCAGGTGTGGATTGGTCGATACGGGCAGCGGGACGGACTCTGGCGCTATGCCGATGGCACCTTCCATCAAGTTCGCGTGGACCTCGGTGGTAATCTGCGCAAAATTCAGTGTGACAGCGAAGGGCGGATATGGTTCTGTACTTCGGAAGGGGTGCTCTATAAGAATCCCGATGGATTTAGCGGTTTTACTCCTGCCGATGGTCTTCCTTATCCCATTGTCAACGCCGTGTTCCAGGACCGCGAGCATCAGTTTTGGTTCGCCACATGGGGCGGCGGTGTGGTGCTCTACGATGCATATAGTATCGGGCTTTTCAACCCCGGCAAAAATTCTCCCGAAGGCGATAGCGAGATCTCGCAGATGTTGCAGGATCGACGAGGGGATATATGGATCGGGTTTTCCTCTCCTTTTTTGAGCCTCACAACCAAAAGTCTCGCGCGTTTCGATGGTGAGTACTTTGAATTTGTCGGAGCCGAACAGAATCTCGATCTCAACAGTTGTTTCGCCATTTACGAAGACCGCGACGGTCATGTATGGTTTGGCGGTGGCAATGGTCTGTTCCGCTATGACGGGCGGGGTTTTCACTCCACCGCGGGTTTTGGCGAGGTGGGGGTCAGCGCAATCGCCGAGGACCAGGAGGGGCAGCTTATTCTGGGGCAGTGGGAAAATGGCACGACTAAAAAAAGAGAAGAGCTTTTTGCCAGTCCGCTGCAAATCGTTTACCACCGAGGTGGACAGTTCCAACTCGTTTTTGAAGAGGAAGAGAAAGAAGATCCATTCAACCACATCGGTGCTTTAATCGTCAGACGCAACCGAGAGTTCTGGTTTAGTGTGGGCACCCATAATCCCTTCGGCAGTGGCAAGGGTATTGGGCGGTGGCATCCAGAAGATGGCATTTCTCTTTATACTGTTTCGGATGGGTTGTTAGATAACCGGGTTGCCGATCTGCTGGAAGACCGCACTGGAAACCTGTGGATTGCCACCCAAAGGGGGCTCAGTTGCTTTGATGGTATTGTTTTTCGCAACTTTACCACTGAAGACGGTTTGCCGAGCAACCGCATCCGTTGTCTGTTCGAGGATTCGCGTGGACACCTCTGGCTCGGCACGGATGGAGGTGTGGTTCACTACGATGGACTGCTTTTTCAGACCATCAAGTCACCACATATAGGGCCCGTTCTTCAGATACTCGAAGATCGCGATGGGACTTTTTGGTTTGGCACGGCTCTGGGGGCTCTGGTGCGCTACCGCCTGCGGCAAATTCCGCCTATAGTTCGCCTGATTCAAGTTGTCGTTGATCAGGTCTATGAGAACCTGGAGGAAGTCATCCTATCTACGACGGATCAACAGGTGATTTTCGAGTACAAGGGGCTGAGTTTTTCGACCCATCCCAGCGATATGCTCTATGTTTATCGCCTAAAAGGCTACGATTCCGATTGGCAGCCTGCGACTCGAGAGATGAGGGTCTATTATCGCGACTTGCCATCGGGAGATTACACCTTTCAGGTTAGAGCTGTAGATCGCGATCTCAATTACTCGCAGATGGCGCAGGTACAAATCTCGGTAGAGCCTGATCCGCGTATTAAAGAACTGACTGCTGTACTCAACAGTCAAGGAAGCAACGAGTTTATCGGTCATAGCGCGGCTCTGCGCGAGTTTCAAATCAAACTCATAGAGGTGGCATCCGCCGACCTGACTGTACTGATTCTGGGCGAGACGGGTGTGGGCAAAGGGGTGGCTGCCCGGGTGTTACACGCACTGAGTGCCCATAGCGATGGTCCCTTTATACAGGTCAACTGCGGTGCGTTGCCTGAATCGTTGATCGATAGCGAACTTTTTGGTCACGAGAAAGGGGCTTTTACCAGCGCAATTTCCCGCCGGCTGGGCAAGGTGGAACTGGGCAGAGGTGGTACGCTCTTCTTAGATGAGATCGGCGATATGGCTCTGGAAACGCAGGCCAGGCTGCTGCAATTGCTGGAAGAGGGTACGTTTGAGCGCGTTGGGGGCAGCGAGACACTGAAGTCACAGACGCGTATTGTGGCGGCGACGAATCGCAACCTCAAGGAGATGGTCAGCGCAGGTGATTTCCGCGAGGATCTCTATTACCGCCTCAATGCTTTTCCGATGTATTTGCCGCCTCTACGCGAGCGCACGGAGGATATCCCGGACCTTGCTGAGTTTTTCAAGAGTCGCCTGGTGGCACATCTGGGCAAGCAAATTGATCGCCTGAGTTCTGAGGTCATAGAGGTGTTGCAAAACTTTCATTGGCCGGGCAATGTGCGGGAATTGGAGCATACTATGCAGCGGGCTGTAATTGCGTGTCAGGGTACTCAAATCGAAGTGGGTGATCTGGGACTGTATGGTTCCCGAATCGAAGACGAGGCTCCCGATCACAAGTTAGATCAAGACCGCGAAATCATGCCCTGGGATGAATTTGAACGCCGCTATATCCTCGAAGTGCTCAAAGTCACTAACTGGCAGATAAAAGGGGTCAGAGGTGCAGCGGCTCTGCTGAAACTACCGTCTTCTACTCTGTATGGCAAAATGAGAAAGCTGGGTATTAGACGTCCCCGGTGAGGGTTATATTTGGCCTTTTGGGGCTAAATATAACCTTTTGGTTGTAAATATTTGTTAATAAATAGTATAAGAGCCATTCTGATTTTTTTTGGGGCTATATATGGACCTTTTGACAAAAATACAGTTTGGCTTTTTTTCTTGGTTCTATGAATTATATGTAGTAAAAATAATACTTTATGGATATATATTGCTTGAAACAATTTATGTGGCACGCATGTTGCAGAGCTTTTGCATGAAAAAATCAATCCGAGTTTGAAGTCCAACTCTTTATATGGGTTTTCAATATGATGAACCGATATCTTTTGACTGCGCTATTGCTCGTGAGTGTCTCTTCGTTCGAGGTTGTGTGGGCACAACCAAACGAAGTGGTCGTTTTTCACGATGACCGCGGCTGGAAGCTCCAGGTCGATGGCAAAGATTTTATGGTATTTGGTATGAACTGGGGCTATATCCCCATCGGCGAAAACTATAGCTACTCACTGTGGGATCAGTCCGATGCGTTTATTATGCAAGTGCTGGACAACGAGATGGCGATGATGCGCGATATGGGCGTCAATGCCATTCGTTTGTTTTCAGATATTCCGCCACGCTGGGTGGAATATATCTATGAAAAATACGGCATTATGTCTGCGGTCAATCACTTGATGGGGCGCTATGGCTTTGAAATCAATGGGGTTTTTGTGCCCAATACCGACTACGGCGATCCGGCTACACGCAAGGCTATTCTGGACGATTTGCGCACGACAGTTGAGCGCTATGTGGATACGCGGGGCGTGCTCATCTATTTGCTCGGCAATGAGAATAACTACGGGTTGGCGTGGACGGGTTTTGAGATTCAGGACTTGCCCGAAGGTGCCTCCGACCCGCGTGCCGAACACCTTTATTCTCTCATGGGCGAGGCCGCAACTCTGATCAAAAGTTTCGATGGCAAGCGCCCTGTCGCGCTTGCCAATGGCGATATTCACTACCTCGATATTATCGCCCGAACCTGCAAAGATATTGACGCGATGGGGGGCAATGTTTATCGCGGTGTATCGAGCGGCGACCTTTTTGAGCGCGTTCGCAAGGAACTCAATGTCCCCTTTATCTACACAGAGTTTGGGGCCGATGCCTACGATGCACGCCTCGAGAAGGAGGATGACGTATCTCAAGCCTGGTATCTCCTCGGACAGTGGCGAGAAATTTACGAGCAGTCGTATGGCAAGGGTAAGGCTGGCACGTCTATCGGTGGTTTTATTTTTCAGTGGGCGGATGGGTGGTGGAAATTTCGTCAGGAAGAGAACCTCGATGTTCACGATACCAATGCGAGCTGGGTTACGGCAGCCTATCCACACGACTATGTGGAGGGGCGCAACAATATGAACGAAGAGTGGTGGGGGATTGCTGCTAAAAACTGGCCCGATGAAAACAAATTTGCCACGGTAACACCGAGAACGGCTTACTATGTTTTGCGAGAGGCATTTGCACTTGACCCTTATGCGCCGACGACAACGGCTGAGCGCGTCGCACAGCACTTCGGCAGTATTCGCATAGCCGACCACATCCATCATTACGCTACGGGGCGTGCGCTGTCCGAAGTCGAGCGGCTGGGCGTTGTTCGCGTGAGCGATATCCGCATGCGGTATGAGTCGAGTGTGAGCAGTGGAAATGCACAGACAGAGCGCGGTGAAAAACAACTGTTTGGGCGCACCGAGTCGTTCTGGACGGATTTTGAAATCAATCCGGGGCCTGGCGTGAGTGCGCGGTTGTCTTTGCACGGCGTGGGTGCCGTGGCGCAGAACCGACTCGACAATATTTTTTACGAAACGCGAGCTTTAGAGGTCGTTGTGCCCGAACCGGGGGAAGCACCTTCGCGCGCAGCGCGAAAAGTTGCCGATCGCTTTGCCATCTATGCCGCCGATCTTACCATCGAACAGCCCGGATTTACGCTCAATGGATTTTTCCGTACAGGTCACTTCCACTGGGGGTACGAGGGAGATTTTTTCGGCCTTTATCCCGAAGCCAATTACGGTCCTAATCTCGATATTTACAACGGGCAAGCGCCCATCGGTTTTGAGTTTACTGGCAAGGGCGAAATGAATGGCTTGAAAGTGGCTATCGGTCCCGAGTTGTGGTGGGGCGCAAATGCCGCTGTGCTCGTCAAGTATTACCGCACCTCTGGCAAATGGCGTTATGCCTTCATCCACCACGAAGATATTGTTGAGGCGTCTGGCGCGCAGACGAGTTTTGCGGTTCCCGAACCATTGAATCGGCGGTCGTCGTTCTACTTCGGCTACGATACCGGATCTTTTACGCTCGAATTTGGTGGGATCTTCTCAGGGTCGCCCAAGGTTGGCGATCCGTTCACCCGGGTTGAAAAGACCGATGGTAGCAGCTATCTGGATTCTGGATATGCGATCATTGACGACGAGGTTCGCTTGGGCGATACGTTTGGCGGCAGGGCGCGTATTATTTATAACGGCACACCCCTGCGTTGGTATGCACAGGGCAGTTTGATGGGCCCTGTTGCGGATGGAGGCTATGATTACGCGACCCTTTTGACTGGTTGGTCAATTAAGGAGAGTGGGCGGGGCAATCACTGGGCACTTTCAACCGGGTTTTCCACGAGGGCCGGACTTTTTGAGATTGCGCCACAATTTCTGTATCAGAAACCCATCATACCGGCCAATCCGAAAATTGACGATTTTTACAACCGCATTACGGGGATTTATTATTCGGCTGTGCGCCCGCGTAGTATTATTGATGACCCCTTTGTGGTGGGTGATAACCGTGAGACCATTGCCGGAGAACTACTCATCGTATATGATCCCACGCCCGGCACCTGGTTCCACACATGGGATCGCGATATTAAGGAAGACGCCGGTTTTGTGGCTGCCCTGGACATCTGGTATCGCCATCAGCCGGAACAGCGCGATGCGAATACGTTCACGCTCGGAGATGGGAGTATCGCCGCTTTTGGCGCGGCACCACCGGCAGAAGATGTATGGGAAGTCAAGCTGCACACGGTCCACATCCCGAGTCGCGATACGCGTGTGGTGACTACGCTTTTGGTAGGTGAGGGGCAATCGCGCGGCGAAGATTCGCGTCTGATCAGGCGTTATGGCATTGATATGAGTATGTGGTGGCGGACTTTTCACGCCAGAACAAAACTGCACTTTGACGATTGGGGGCCTTATGACTTCCATCGCGATTTTAATTTGACCTATCCAATACAGTGGTACCTGGATGCTTCCTATGGTCTGGCACCGGCTGGTCTGGAAGGGCTTGGAACGCGGTTTGGCGTGCGTGCACAGTTCCGCACACTCGACGAAAATTCTTCGGAGTTCGTACCCGATCCCACTCGCTCAACCAGGCGTGGTCGAGAGTTGGAGATTGGTATTTACGTCAACGTTGGCCTGTGAGGGATGACATGAAAATAGCACAAAATATCACTGGTCTGCTGGTGCTTCTCGTCCTGAGTGCGTGTTCGGAGCCGGGCGATTTTGTCTATGGCAGTTCATTTAGCGATGCGCCGTTTGTGGTGTTCGACAAAGAGGCGGGCATCCATCCGAGCAAAGCGGTTCTCGACGACCCCAACAATCCGTTTGCCCGCGCATCTTCAGGTGAGACGACCAAGTGGGATATTCACAACAGCGGCAATCATGTGGCTGCCTTTTACAGTTGGGCAACCTGGCTGGTCGTACAGCCCACGGGCGAACATCAGTATTATGTTGCTATCAGTCTGCATCAGATATGGTCACAGGGCAAGGCGAGGCCAGAAGATTTGGACACGGTGCGCGAGATGGCTATTGGCGCGTACCAGTCGGTGCTCGACAATTTCCCCGATGCAGCTAGTTATGACGCGAACAGTAAGACCTTTTTTGAATTGGTGACATCGGCGTTCAATGGAATTATCGAACTCGGTGGCACGCCCACTGGCGGCTGGGTTCTGGTGCAGGGACCCGACGGCAATTTGAAAGCGGTGAGACAATGAACATAAGGACAATTACAGGCTTGTTGCTCCTGGTGGTTCTGGCCGGGTGTCGGTCGGGAATTAGCGATCCCAACTACGAAGATCAGGTACCGTTCGATTCCGGTTTAAGCCCCATTGTTGGTCCCGATCCTTACGTAGAGGGTGAGCCGAGGCTCAGTATTGGTGGCTTTTACGAAGGCGGGAGTTCTGAAAATATTGAGATTAATCAGGAGAATACGCATCTCTATCTGTATGAAAATACCGTGACTCTGAGTTTTTCGGGTGACCGTCTCGAAGGACTTGAGGCGGATCGCCTCGTGCATGCAGGAGGTGGCTGGTGGGGTATGGGGGTGCATTGGGATAGCCCTCGGGATTTGAGTGCTTGGGGCACGATGTATATTAGCTTTCAATCGACGACTTTTGCCGATATTGAGATCGGGATGACGGGTGCGGATGATGATCGTCATGTTGTTTTGGCGAGTGCGTATGGATATGTCAATGACGGGATGTGGCACACGCTGGCAATTCCACTGGCAGATTTTATCCTGGATGGTCTGAATCTGTCAGCGGTCCTCTCGCCTTTAAATCTGACGGGTCCTGGTGGCAATGCGGGAGATTATGCGATTTTGGACAATGTGTATTTTACGACTGAGAATGTAGAGGCGAATGAAGCGGCTGCTATTGGTCCGCCGTTGCCCGGTCCATACCCCTATCAGGAAGGCGAACAGCGGCTCAGTATTAGCGGTTTTTACGAAGGTGGAAGTTCTGAAAATATTGAGATTAACCAGGAGAATACGCATCTCTATCTGTATGAAAATACCGTGGCGATAGAGGTTTCCAATGATCGCATTGAAGGTCTCAGTTCAGATCGCCTCGTGCATGGCGGGGGTGGTTGGTGGGGGATGGGGGTACACTGGAATGACACTCGGGATTTGAGTGTGTGGGGTACGCTGTATATCAGTTTTCAATCAACGACTTTTGCCGATATTGAGATTGGGATGACGGGTGCGGATGATGATCGTCATGTTGTTTTGGCGAGTGCGTATGGATATGTCAATGATGGGGTGTGGCACACGCTGGCGATTCCACTGTCGGATTTTGTCAAGGATGGATTGAATCTGTCAGCGGTTTCTTCGCCTTTGAATCTGACGGGTCCTGGTGGCAATGCGGGAGATTATGCACTCCTGGACAATGTGTATTTCACTACTGAGAATGCCGGGGTTGGCATCCCGAGTGGTGATCCAATGGTCGATCCATTTGAGGCGGGCGAAAAGCGGCTCAGCGTTGGCCGTTTTTACGAAGGTGGAAAATCTGATAGTGTTGAGATTAACGGTGAGAACACGCACCTTTATCTGTATGAAAATACCGTGGCGTTAGAGGCTTCGGAAGATCGTCTCGAGGGTATGATTTCGGATGGGATTGTTCACGGGGGCAATGCCTGGTGGGGGTTTGGGATTCATTGGGATAGCACGCGGGATCTGAGTGCATTTGGCACGTTATACATCAGCTTGAAATCGACGACTTTTACAAATATTGAGATTGGGATGACGGGTGCGAATAATGACCGCCACATTGTCAAGGCGAGTGCGTATGGATATGTCAATGATGGAATGTGGCACACGCTGGTGATTCCTCTGGCCGATTTTGCCGGGGATGGATTGAATCTGTCAGCGGTTTCTTCGCCTTTCAATCTGACGGGACCGGGCGGCAGCGCGGGGGATGTAATGCTTCTCGACAATGTCTATTTTACCGATGAGGGTAAATAGCTGAAGTTCATCGCCGCGAGGTAGGTTCAACAAAGGATTCTCATGAACGATACAATGCATTACGAAACCGCGCCGGAAGATCGGATTTCATTTGGTCAAAAGTTAATTTATGGGCTGGGTGCATTTGTCAATAATTTGCTCGCTGGCGCGATTGGTGGCATGGTGATCGTGTTGAACCTCGGTCTGGGGATGAATCCCGCACTTGTGGGATTGCTGGGGGCATTGCCTCGCGTGACCGACGCGATTACCGATCCGCTGATGGGGTATCTCTCCGATAATACGCGGTCGAAATGGGGACGGCGGCGGCCTTACATTTTCTGCGGTGCGATTGCTGCGGGGCTTATTTTCGCGCTGCTGTGGCAGTTGCCGCGCGGTCAGAGCGAGATGTTCTATTTTTATTTTTTTCTCGCCGGTTCAATCCTCTTTTTTCTCGCTTATACGGTTTTTGCAACGCCTTGGGTGGCACTCGGCTATGAGTTGACGCCGGATTATCACGAGCGCACGCGCCTGATGGGGGTGCAAAATTTTATCGGACAACTCGCCTATTTGCTGTCGCCGTGGTTTTTGTGGATTATGCAGTACGAGATGTTCGATGATATGGTCGATGGAGCTGCGGGATTGGGCATCGCCATTGGGATTGCGACAATTGTCATTGGCATATTGCCCGCAATTTTTCTCAAGGAGCGATTTAAGGAAACCGATGATGCGACGCCCAAAGAGAAGAAGCCTTTTCTCGCGGAATTTAAGCGGAGCATGATCAGCTTTTTTAAGGGGTTTGCCACTACGCTGAAATTCCGACCATTTCTCAAGCTCTGCGCAGCGACATTTCTCGTGTTCAATGGCTTTATCATGATCGCTTCTTTTCAGGCCTATGTGATTATCTACTACGTTTCTGGCGGCGATCAAAATATAGGATCGAAGTATCTTGGTTATGCGGGTACGACAGCGACCGTATCCGCATTTTTGGTGGTCATTCTCATCACCTATGTGGGTACGAAGATCGGCAAGCGGCGGGCATTTTTTCTTTCTACGGGGATTTCTATTATTGGGTATGGGCTAAAGTGGTTTTGCTATAATCCCGATATTCCCTTGTTGGTGGTATTGCCTATGCCATTGATCGCCTTTGGCCTGGGCGGGTTGTTCACCTTGATGCCGTCTATGGTCGCGGATGTTTGCGACCTTGACGAGTTGGAGACCAATGAGCGCAGGGAGGGGATATTTGGCTCGGTATATTGGTGGATGGTGAAACTCGGCCAGTCCATGGCATTGGCGATAGGCGGCCCTCTGCTCAATTTGACTGGATTTGATGTGGCTTTGGGAGAAGCTCAGTCTGAGGGCACCCTTTTTCTACTGAGGTTTTTTGATGTTGTCGTTCCCATGATCTTCTCTGGTATTGCGATTTGGGCGATTGCGACATATACGCTCACTGAGGAAAAAGCCCATCAGGTGCGCGAGGAACTCGAGCGCAGGCGCGGCAGTGTGGCAGTCGGAGATGCGTGATGCGTGAGCCAATAGTTGATATGGAGAGAGTCGAAGCGCTAATTGCAGAGATGAGTCTGAATCAGAAAATCGGTCAGATGGTTCAGGCAGAGCGCAGTACGATCAGTCCCGATGAGGTCAAAGCCCATCATATAGGTTCGGTTTTGAGTGGCGGCGGTTCATATCCAGGCAATAATCACCCAGAAGACTGGCTCGATATGATCGATGCCTATTGGGATGCATCCCTTGACACGCCGCTGGGGATTCCCATTCTCTACGGTATAGATGCCGTGCATGGCAATAATAACGTGAGGGGTGCGACCGTATTTCCGCATAATATCGGCCTGGGATGTGCCAATGATCCCGATCTTATGGCGCGTATTGCACAGGTCACTATGCGTGAGGTGCTCGCGTGCGGTGTGCAATGGGTTTTTGCGCCGAGTCTGGCGGTGGCACGCGATAATCGCTGGGGGCGTTGCTGCGAGAGCTATTCGGAAGATCCCGAAATTGTTGTTTCGTATGCCGGCAGATTCGTTGGCGCCTTGCAGGATGATCTCGGCGAAGATAGTGTGATTGCGTGTGCCAAACACTGGGTGGGCGACGGGGGGACCACATACGGGATCGATCAGGGAAATACCGAAGTGACAAAAGCCGAATTGGAAAATATCCATATCGCGCCTTATTACCCGGCTATTGAAGCGGGTGTGCTCACCATTATGGCGTCCTACAATTGTTGGAATGGGGATAAGTGCCACGGACACGAGTACTTGCTTACACACTTCCTCAAGGACGAGATGGGTTTCAGGGGATTTATCGTTTCCGATTGGGAGGGTATAAGTCAACTATCGTCCGATTATGGGGATGCGGTCGCTCTATCAGTGAATGCCGGCATTGATATGTTTATGCTGCCAGAGACGTGGAGAATATTTGTCGGTCATCTCAGGCAACACGTCGAGCGACAAACCGTTTCTATGGATAGGATTGACGATGCGGTGCGGCGGATTTTGTCGGTTAAATCTGCTTATGGTTTATTTGACAGGCCGAAGCCCTCACAGAGTTATTGGGCAGGTCACAGGTGTTTTGGCTCACAGGAGCACAGGGAGGTTGCGCGCGATGCGGTGCGAAAATCTCTGGTGTTACTCAAGAATACAGATGGTTTGCTACCGCTGGACAGGGGGGCGCGGATTCTGGTCGCCGGTAAGAGTGCCCACAATCGCGGATATCAGTGCGGTGGTTGGACGGTCGAATGGCAGGGCGTGTGTGGCAATGATTTGATCGAAGGTGGTACCTCGATTTGGGAGGGGATAGCTAATGTGGCATCTCATGCCGTGTTGCATACGGGGGGCGCAGATGTCGATACTGGCGCGTATGATGTTGCCGTTGTCGCGATCGGCGAGAAGCCTTATGCCGAAGGTTTGGGCGATATTCGAAGCGGAGATGATGTTGTCGTAGAAGTGGGATCTCAGATAAGCGGTCTGATGAAATTACAGGAGGCCTACGGAGAGAGTCTGAAATTGGCAGAGTTGCATCTAGAGGATTTGCAGACGATTGAAGATATCGGGGCAAAAGGGATTCCCGTGGTTGCTGTTTTGGTGTCTGGACGGCCTCTAATTATCAATAGGGAATTAAACGCGGCGTCTGCTTTTGTGGCAGCATGGTTGCCCGGTTCAGAAGGGCAAGGGGTCGCCGATGTTCTTTTTGGCGATTGCGATTTTCAAGGCAAGTTGTCATTTTCCTGGCCAAAGTCTGAAAATGAAAGTGTCAATAGGGGCGATCAACCCTATCAGCCGCTTTTCCCGTATGGTTATGGCCTCAGTTATAGCGATTAAGGCATGCGCTTTCAGTATCAATAATCTATAAAATACCCGGTTCTCACCGGGTATTTTTTTGTCTTTGGATGCGTGGCGATCCATTCGTATCTTTGGGCTTGTACATGCGAGACAACTTATGAATTTAATGAGAGGAGTATCATTATGAAAGAATCATCGCATACATCAGAGGCGATGGTCAATCGCCCACTGGATTCCAGTGCCCGCAAAGGTGGGCTGTCTCTGATATTGACTGCATTCGCTACAGGCGTTGCCGTTATCGGAAGAATCGCTGCCGATGCGGACCAGTCCACGTTTGCTGAGTCGCTCGTCGCGATTGCAGAGAGTGGTGGTTTTTACGCTACGGGAGGTGCTGGCAGGCTGCTCTCGGGCGTTGCGCTGGTTGCAGGTGCGTGGTTTTTGTCGAGAACATGGATTATCAAGGAGCGATTGGGTACGCCTCTGGTGCCGGCACTTTTTGGTGTGTCCGGTCTTTTTACGATCATTTCCGGGGCGTGTGCAATCGCGCTTGTTGCCATTGCGCCAGAAGTGACCGCTACTGCGGAGACGACCGAATACCTTCGATGGTTTACCGGCAAAATCGGTTTCTCGGCAGCTGGATTGGCGCTCATCCTCGCGGCGCGGTACCAGTGGAAAGTCGGCGGTCAGCTCAGATATATCGCACCCGCATCTGCGGTTATTGGCATTGCCATGCAATTTATATGGACAGACGCAGTGATCAGCATGCATCATTTCAGTGGTCCCGCCTTCGTTCTATGGTTACTGCTCATCGGTACGATGTTGGCGACAGGCCGGGTGGAACGCCATTTCGTGGCGATGCAAAACCGGGAATCGACTGTGAATGATCGACTCTGAAGTCCCAGGGGATAAGAGTATATGCAGCTTAAAAATAAAATAGCGATTGTCGTTGGGGCAGGGCAGTCGGCGGGGGAGACGATTGGCAATGGGCGGGCGACGGCTATCCGTTTTGCCAGAGCGGGTGCGCAGGTGCTTCTGGTGGATAAAGATGTCGCGTCTGCGGAAGAGACTGCACGGATGATTGCAGAGGAGAACGGGTGTGCGTCGGTACTCGGCGCGGATATTACAATTGAAGGTGATTGTCAGGCGATTGCCGAGACCTGTGTCCAGCGTTATGGACGGATTGATGTTTTGCACAATAATGTCGGTACGCTGAGGGGAGACGGTGGTTCTGTTGATCTGAGTGGTGAAGACTGGCAGCGACTTATGGATATCAATCTCAAGGGGCTGTTCCTGACCTGTAAATATGTGCTTCCCGTTATGCGCGCGCAGAGGAGTGGTGTTATTGTCAATATTTCTTCTACAGCGTCTGTGTGCTTTCGCCCCAGGACGCTTGCGTACAAGATTGCCAAGGCGGGGATCAATGCGCTTACGCAGAATCTCGCGCTTGAAAACGCGCCTTATGGCGTGCGCGTGAATGCGATTTTGCCCGGTTTGATGGATACGCCGATGGCGATTGAATCCCGCGTGCAAGATCAGGGTGTCAACCGGGATGCGCTTCGCGAAGAACGCGCTGCACAGGTGCCGCTTGAACAAAAGATGGGGTCGGCGTGGGATGTGGCCGCCGCTGCGGTGTTTCTCGCTTCAGATGAGGCGAAGTATATTACGGGCGTTTTGCTCCCGGTGGATGGGGGGGTGAGCGCGCGTGTTGGTTAAATAGGAGGGATTATGTTTAAGCCTATCTTGGTAGGAATCGGTTATGTCGCAACTGGTCTGGTGGCTATAGCCGTAGTTAGATTTATTTTGAGAATGGATATATCGGCTGGTGTTGTGGCTGGTGTTGTGGCAGGGGTTATGGCTGCGATGGTGATACTCGCATCACATCACGCCTATAAGCTGGGTAAAAAGGACGGGATGTCCGCTGTGCAGAAGGGTGAGCGAGATCTCACAGATGAGGGAGAGGAGAGTTAGAGATAGAAATTGAGATGTGTCACGATTAAACGGCCACTTATTTTGCAGATGGCCGTTTGTTTATGATTTTTTCAGATAGATGCGTTCTGCGTTTTTATGGAAGAGTTTTTCCTGATCCGCTACGTCGGCATCGGCAACGATTTCACGCGATACCTGGACCCAGGTTTGAATATTGGATCGCGTGTTGCATACGGGCCAGTCGCTGCCCCAGACCACGCGATTCCAGCCAAAGCTGGCGATGCAGTGTTCAACATAAGGGCGGACCGCTTCGGCGGTGGCATTTCCCTCGGCGCAATAGGCGAGGACGCCCGAGATTTTGCATGCGACATTGGGGAGGGTTGCTATTTGCGCGATGTGGTCACGCCAGGGGTCTGTCTCGCTGTTTGCAATGTCGGGCACGCCGCAGTGGTCGAGGATGAATTGGACGTTTGGACATTTTTGCGCGAGGGTGCGGGCGATGGGTAGCTGGTCGGCGCGGAAGCAGAGGTCGAAGGTGAGGTTGTATTTTTCGAGCAGGCGGATGTTATCCGTGAAGTGATCCGATTGGGAGAGGTCGTCGGGCATGGTGTGCAGGATGCGGCGAAAGCCGACGAGTTTGGGGTGCTGAACAGATTCGATGTAGGCTTCAAATCCAGAGGGGGATTCGGGGCGGCAGTTGGCGATGACGCCTTCGATTATGGTGTTGGGTTGTTCGGATAATTCGTAAACAAATTGCGTTTCGTCCAGCCAATGGGGGTCATCGGGCGAGGCCTCCATGAATATAGTGCGCGTGATGCCGCTGCCTTTTGTGAGGGTCAAATAGTCTTCGATGTGGAAGGCATTGCCTTTGAGTGGCGGGTGTTCATTGGTCCACGAATAGGGGTATTTGCCCGGGTAAATGAGGTGTTGATGGGTGTCTAAGATGGGGATGCTCATGGGGTTTTCCTTTGCTGTACTTTATTTTTTGGGAAGTGGGTTTTGTCGATGGGATTCTTCTATCACGGCGATTTGTGTGCGTACTTGCGCGGGGGTGATGAGGAGTTCGCCGTTGTTTTTGAGGACGTCGTAGATGTTGCTGTAGAAGCGTTCGGGACCGCTTTTGAGTGAGACGGAGGGAGAACTGTTGTTTTTCTTTTCTTCTTCGAGTGTCCACGTTTCTTCGGTCCAGTCGAGTTCTTCGCGGGTGTACTGTCGGTTTACCGACCAGGTCCACATGTCGTGTTTGGGGGCTTTTTCGGGATCAAAATAACGCCATTTGAGCGCTGATGATCCTCCCGTGAGACCGCCATAGGTGCCGTTAATGGTGTAGGTGTCGCTTTGTGGATAGTGCAGGTAGTTGCTCACGACGATGTCTATTTGGGGTGCTTGTCGTTCGAGGTCGTACAATGTGACGGTGCAATGATCGTCGGCATCGCCATCAAAGGGGTTGTTGCAGTCCATTCGGGCAAAGACGCTGGGGGTGCGGTCAAAGCCAAAGAGGCAGAGGGCTTGATCAACGGGATGAGGTCCTGTGTTGAGCAGGCCACCGCCCCAGTTTTCCTGACGGGTTTGCCAGTCCCAGCGCCGCGAAAAACCGCCCCAGGAAGATCGGATGTACACGATTTTGCCCAAAACGCCCGAGTTGATGATTTCCTGTATTTTGTCGAAGTAGGGCTGCAACCGGTTGTTCTGGAAGGGGGCAAAGACGCGGTTGTTGTCTCTGGCTGTCTGAACGATGTCGTCGAATTGCGCCACGGTTTTGCAGGTGGGTTTTTCGCATACGACATGGCTACCCGCTTCGAGAGCGGCAATGCTGGCGACGGGGTGCAGGGGCTGGTGCAGGGCATTGACAAAGAGATCATATCCACCCGCTTTGATCATGTCTTGCCAGTCTTCATAAGCTTCGGCTCCAAATTGTTCGCGGGCATCGCGCCTGCGCTCGGGCAGTTGATCGGCTACGGCTACAATTTTGAATTTGTCGGGCATCTGGCTCAATTGTTTGGCGTGGATGTTGTATCCACTGCGACCCTGACCGCCGATGGCGACGCGAATGATGTTGTCGTTGGACATGTGTGTTCCTTTGTGAGTTGGGTTTTCGGTATTTTTGTTTGAGAAAATAAAAAAGGCGATTCCTCAGTGGAATCGCTTCTTCTATGTGATCACTGTCGATGATCCCATTCTTCTCGAAGACCGTCAACATACTTTTGAGGATCTACATCTTTCCAAATTTCTTTGCCTAACCCACGCAACTCGAGGATACTCCGTTTTTTGGTGTCCTGTGGGGCGGTAAGTGCCAAATCATGAACCGTCATCTCTAACAAGCGCAAACGCTCTGATGCAGGTAAAGGTTTAACATATTTTTTATAGACTTCTTCCAGATGATCCGCCATGCTATCTCCTTTCACTACATCTAACAGACTACCGCTTACAGGCAATTCTTCTGATTATACCCACTTTTTATTTTTTTCGCAAGTTGAGATATAATATTATTCTTTAGGCCAATATCCTAATTCTCCTTTTCCACTTTTGGTAACAGTTCATATTTGACCCAGCCGTTATCTGGATCAATCTCCAGCGCTTTTTCAAATGCCTCTCGTGCTGAATCTTCCTCATCACGGTCCATATACGCGATCCCCAGCCAGGCATAGGTCTCGCTGTGTCCCCAGACGGGATGGATGGGATCGGTTGGTTTTTCCTGGGCAAAGAGTTCTGCGGCGCGTTGGAATCCTTCCAGTGCCCGTTCTTTGCTTCCACCCCACATTTTGGGTGTGTTAAAAGCACCGATGGCCGTGCTCATGACCACGCGCGGATTATTGGGTGCGAGTTGCTCGGCTTTTTTTAAGAGATTGCCAGATTTGGGTCCGAGGAACATGCCTTTGATCCCACTCAGGCTGATTTGCCGTCCATATACGCTTGAGAGCAGTGCATAGACTTCGGCAGCGATCGTTTTGGCATCTTCACGAGTGATATCTTGTCGGGTGACATCTTCCAGATGCTCGGCCGCTTCTTTGAGGTGTTTGGAGGCCCGGTCTTTGTTCTTTTTGCCTTGAGTCAGGAGATAGTTGGCGATGCGGTAGTCGGCGAGGGCGATGTAGTAATGGCTCCATGCAGATAGGCTTTTATCGGCAAGGGCGCGCTCGAATGTCGCCCGGGCGGCGTACATGGCGTCGAGATTGTTCTCGTTTATAGCCTTTTGCAGGATATTTTTGCCGTTGGTGAGGAGGCTGGCGGCGGGTTGTGCGGGTTCGTCAGATTCGACAGACGGCAGGTCGGGATTTTGTTCATCCGTTGGTTGCTGTGCAACCGCACGTCCTTGTTGTGTGAGGATGATGAAGAGGATGATGGATGCGAGTAAAATGTATTGCATGGCTGTTCTCCTGTGTTTACGGGTTTAAGGTGACGGTTGCACCGAAGTAAATGGATCGGCGAAAGGTGGTGGTGCGGGGCTGGCGTTGGCTGTAGTCTATAGAGTAGTCGTAGTCGAGCACATTGGCGCGGTTGAACAGGTTGTTGATCGCCAGATAGAAGACGATCTGGTGATTTGCGCCAAAGGGTAGCAAATAGCTCAGTTGTCCATCCACTTGCCGAAAGGATGGCAGTCGTTCTGAGCCGATGGGTCCTTCGATGGGCAAGTAGTAGTTCTGGTCTGCTACGGGGACGGCACCCACGATTGGGGTGATGGGACGGCCGGTGGCATACTTCACGGTCAGGCCGCCGCTGAGGTCGTCTATGAGCCGCATTTTTGCGACGAGTGTCAGGTTGTGCGTGATGTCATAAGGCGATGGGGCTTCTTCGTAATGTATCTCTGATCCGATGTGACGCACCTGCAAGCGGCGTGATCTCAGCAGGCTGTAAGCCATCCAACCGCTGAAGCGCGTGCTGAGAAAATCTCCGTGTTTGAGAAAGAGGTCTAAGCCAGAGGCATGGCCTTTGCCGTCATTGGAGAGGTTCAGGTCGGGATGGTCCAGTACGAGGTTGTAATAGGGTTTGTGGTATGCTTCCAGGCGTATCATGAACTGGTCGCGTTCGTGGTGCAGGCCGATGATTCTGTGTTGAGCGCGTTGAGGTCCTATATTGGGATTGCCACTGGTGGCATTGTATTTGGACGGATCGGGAAATTGGTGGTAGATGCCCCAGGCGAGGCGTGCATCTGTGTGTTTGGTGATCTGGTAGCGCGCAGATATGCGCGGGTCTATGGCAAACCGGTCGCCCAGGTTGTGATGGTCGGCGCGTGTGCCGAGATTGACGGCGATGCGGTGGGCAGGTTCAAAGTCGATTTCAAAGTAGGCACCCGCACGCCGGGCACCATAGGATGTGTCGAGTTCAAAGATCTCTGCCTGGGGATCGAATATATCGCCTTGAGGTATGTTGCCTACGAGTCGGTTGTCCGTGTGCTCGATTTCGCCGCCGAGACGCAAGAACGCGGATGAGGTGAGGGCGCGTTCTATGTCTGTGCGGAGTTTGAGGGTCAGGTCGCGGGGCGAGAAGTCCAGATTGCCCAATTGTTTTCGCGCTGTGTGGTGGTTGAGCGAGGCACTGGTCTCCATGATCCAATGGGCAAATACATCTGTCCACTCGAGGCTGTGCAATGCGCTATTGGTGCTGCCTTTGTAAATGCCGTCAAAAGAGGGTTCTGTGACGCGCACGCCCAGTCGGTCACTCGCGTTGAAGCTGAAGAATTTGAGGCGGCCGGTTGGCGAGTACTGGTAGATCAGATTGAGGTTGCCATCGTGCCCGCGCGGCGTGGTGGTGAATGCGCTGCTGTGGCGGTTGACGCGAAATAAGAGATCGGTAAAGCTGAGGTTGCCGGTGACGCGTGCGCCGAGTTTGTCGGAGACAAGGGGCATATTGAGGCCGAGGGAGCCTGCGGCGAGACCCAGGTTGAGTGTGTAGCTTTTTTGCACGGGCATGTTCTGGGTTTCCATGGATAGTACGGAGGAAAGCGCGTTGCCATAGCGCGCGGGAAATCCGCCTGTGGAGAAGACGGTGCCCTGTACCATTTTTATTATTGGAGGTTCAGCAGAAAGGATTTGATAAATTCATCGGGTCAAATAAATTTCTGTCTTTAATGCGCTTTTATTGTCGCCGCCAATGCCGCCAGCATTTAATCCGCGTGTGTACATCATCCAGTGACCACCGTCAAACCGTTGATCGGGTCGCGTCCAGTCCCATTGCTCCAGTGCGGGTAGCCAATTCGCTGCCGCGTTGTCGGTTTCGGTAAGTTGGTCTAAAGAAATCAACCCGCCTTTTTCGTCGAGTATTGCATGGAATAATTCGAGTTCGGGGCAGAACCATTCACACCGCTTTTTGTGCGGATGTGTTGCGAATGCAAAGTGCAATCTGCCTTTGTGATCTCGGGATAGCGATGTCGCGCGTCCGCCTTCCATGTTCAAATCATCGAGGACCGGGGATAGATCTACAGGCTCCCATCCCGCGTCGCTGCGATGCCACAATACGCCGCTTTGATACCCGGGATATGAGCAGAAGAACCACGGTTGATCGTTTGCATCTACGACGTGATTGCCCACGCGCACGCTGTGCTGACCATCTCCGCCCTGCGGGTCATAACAAATGGCTTGCATTGTTTCCATTGTCAATGGGTCTTCAAAGCGCGTGCCTTCATTAAACCACGTATCGCCGCCATCTTCTGAATACGCATGTACTGCTGCGCGTCCCCGGTAATCTGCTGCATGTCCAGATTCTGCAAAGTGAAATTGAAATATTAGATGCAGGGTTCCGTCAGGTCCTGTGGTCAGAGATTGCATGAAATGATTGTATCCCGCGACGGGGCTGACGGCAATTACGCGCGGTGGTTCCCAATTCTGGTTCGCTTTTTTTCGCCGGTACCACATAGCCCATCTGTCCCCGCTCTCGCGATGCGATAGGTGCAGTGTGCCGTGCTGATCTACTGTTAGGCTGGGATATGTGCCCAATTTGCCCAATGCCTCTGGCTCACTCCAGGTTTTCGGGTCTTTCGGAGTGTCTGACCACCGATAAAAGAACGGTCCGTGATGCGCTCCGACGAGGGCGTGCAATCGTCCGTTGCCGTCCAGTACCAGGGCGGGGCCACAGTGGTTGTCAATGCCTTCGCCAATTTGGAATGCCCGGTGCATCTCGCCGGATACTTCGTCACAAACGCCTATCATGATCCTCGCCTGTGTGCCCTTTTCTGAAGGGGCATCCAACCATCCGATGAATAATTTGCCATCGTGTCGAATCAGTTTTCCGCTCATGTTATATCCCGTTCCGCGGTCCGATCCCTGCGTTGAAATCAGGTGTCGTATGTTCAAAACACTCTTCCTTTCTCAATGCTTTCATCCCACCGTCGCGTCATGAGATATTCCATGACACCATCCATTGCGGAGGGTGTGCCTATCCGCCGCAATGCTTCCAGGGCAAATGCGGCGACGTGACCATTGGGATCGGATAATGTGTCGAGCAGCAGGGCTTCGGCTGGTGCGGCTTCTTTGCCCAGGCGCGTAAATACCATTGCGGCGTTGATGCGGACCTGGTCGTAGGGCGTCCAGTCGCGGCGGTCGGGTATTTGCCATTCGGGGCGTCCCACTTTAAGCAGTCGCTCGAGTACGGGTACAAATTCTTCGCTATTTTGCCGAATGCTGCCCAGTGCATCTGTGGCAGTGCGCACAACGCAGTGAGACGTATCGTCAAGACAGCGCGTGAGTGCAGGGACGGCTTGTGTCGCCAGAGAATCCATTTCACCGAGCGCGAAGGCCGCGTTGATGCGTGCCCATTCGCTCGGGTTGTTCAGTAATTTAATCAGCGCGTTTAGGGAAGGTGTGCCAATGGCGACAAGGGCATGTGCAGCATCGTCCATCGATATGGCGCCTTCGTTCCACGATGCGGGTACAGGGTCCTCGTCTTGATGTGTGGCAGTATCTAAGAGTGTTTCTATTAGAGGCTGTACTGCGGGTTGGCCTATTGCGCCCAGGGTATATACAGCCGCGAGGCGCGTCCACTGATCATCGGTATTGAGCTTGTGAATCAGTGCTGGAATTACATCGGCATTTTTTGTTGCGGCTATTGAATGCATGGCTGCGAGTTGTTTGTCCAGGTTGTCGTGATGCAGGTCTTCCAATCCACAAGTTGCGGGAGTTGATGTGCGAAAACTTTCGTATCGATCCTTTTTGCCACAGAGCCAATCCCATATATGCGACCAGACCAGGTGCAGATCATGCGGAGTTTTGTATGTTTCGGAGTTTCGCCAGATATGATCCTGGCAATCCCACGAGGGTCCGGTCGGTTCTTCTGCGCGCACGTATATGAATTTTATCATATGCCGGGGTTGGCGGAGTGCGTTGATGCCCGCGGCGTGTCCTATATCAAAATGCGTGATGGATACTGTGCCAGCTTTACCGGCTATTGGAATGGCGTTCTGGCGGTCTTCATCGGTCAATCGCCTGTGATACTGCGTGCCGGGAATCGCGTGCGTGGGACCGATTTCAACGGGTGAGTCCTGCGGATAGTACATGATGCGCGCAAAGCGCGGGTAGTGTTGGCGCGGGCGTCCCAGGGGGGTGTAAGAATCTTGATGACAATTTTGGGCGAGTGTTCTTTGTGTTGCGTTGGGCGAGATGTAGTGACAAAATCGATGCGGATGTTCAATATATCCCGGGCCGAGTACGCTGATGAGTGCGCCCTGCACTTCTGGGCTGTTTAAGATGCGGTCCATCTCGGGGACGCGGGGTAGCACGTTGTTGCCGTAATTGAATTCTTCATCGACCATAAATTGCAGTTTTTGTCGAATTGTCTCGTGCAGGTCATCGGGCACATCTGGTTTAAAAACCACGTATCCGTCTGCGATATATTGACGCATTTGCGCGTCGTTAAACAATTTCGGATTTTCTCGTTTGCCATATCCCATATCTGCGTTCTCCTGTTCTATGGCGCTAAAATAATTAGCGCGGATTGGACACTGATACATAGTATATAAATTTATCTAAAGATGCCTATAAAAAAGTTTCAAATTGGCTCTTGACATCCCACAATTTATCGGGTTATATTCTACATTGACAGGCGATATGAATCGTCAGGCGGCATTCCGCTCGAGAGGGTTCACGCCCGCGTGTTTTACATCTGGTCTTTTTTGGTGTCGGACTTGTTACCGCCATTCGGTAACCCGACTTGGATACCGTTCTTTAGACCTTTGATCAAACACATAGGGCATAGAGTGTTCATCGGACCGCGAGTGGGTGTGACGGGCCGCAATACTCACAAGAGGAGGTTACTATGCCACCAATCTGTATCCAGCGGTCGGGTGTTAGGGCCTCTCACCCGATCGGCTGACATTATGAGGTTCTATGACTTGTAGTACATAAATGGCCGCGATAACAGGGATCGCGGCCATTCTTTTTTTGGTCAGCCTGTCCAGCCTCCAGCCCCCTTTTTTATCTGCGTAAAACGCTCAAATTACTCGCGTTTTTTCTGCGTCCATCCCTGCTTACATCCGCAGAGCCTGCCCCGTAGTGTTTTTATACGGGGGACATGCCTGCGGATCACACCAAATACGCAACGCCCACTTTTGCCATTCCCGCATTGTTGTGTCCCACGTTGGGTACTGTGTCCAACTGCCAGTTAAATGGCACGTTTAGTGCTTCGGCTTCTCGTTTTGCCGTTTCAAAAAATGTGTGACCGCGCTTAAAGCGGTGTGCGCCCTGCATCATCGCCTGCCGTGTGCGTCTCAATTTGGGGTGGTTTACATCCACATCATCAGTACCCAGAAGTACCACAACGCGCTGATTTAGCGATCGTTTCAGATCCGCGATAGTCAGCCCCGATCCAGCCAGTCCATAGGGATAGGTCTGTTCGAATGTGGGCATGGTGTACCACCCTGCGTTGGCAGCGACAAAGATATGTGCATGTGACTGGGGCATGAAGTACAAAAATCGGTGTACAAACTGGCTGCCTGCCGAATGGCCATAAAGTCCGTAGGACGATGCCCGGAGTCCCGCTTGTTTTTTCACGTGATCAAAAATGCCTTCAATTACTTGAAAAGACCAATCGGCACTGGGATTTCGCGTGCCATCTTCGGCAAATACATTGCCGAGGTTAAATGTTTCTTCATCTGGATAATTCGCCTGTGAAAATTCCGGGGCTAATAACAAAAATCCGTACTTTTCGGCATGGCTGGCCCAGGTGTCGCGATAGGTGCTGGCATTGCGAGAGGCTCCGTGCAGGACAAATACCACTGGCAGGTCGGTAAGACGGTCTTGCGGACAATAGTACCATACTTTGATGCGATCAAAATTAAATGCTCCAGAACCTTTGTGCATTCTTTCCTCCATTATTCCATACTAAAGTTTGGACAATGATGATAACAATGGATATTCATCTCGGAAAATAAAAAATACTTGACAGTCTAACAGTAGTACTTATTTTGTATATAAGTTTTAGCCATATTTCGTAATCCAAAGGATAGATTTTATGAAGACCTTGTATCAACTTATTTCAAACGTCTGCGCTGTTGCGAAACCGTTTATCGTTCCCACAATGTGGCTGAAGTATTATAAAATTTTATTCAAAATTGTTACAAACAATTGTTTTTTATGTATTTATTCGGAAAATCGGGGGGGGGATAGGATTAAACCCTCTTTCTTTCGATCTTCCTTCCATTCCGCATTTTTCGCATTCGCCTGCCTGTACCACGTACGACGCGGCAGGCACAATCTCTCCTCTTTCTCGTCGCATAATTCTTCATCAGTGTTTTCCAACGTCTGCCCGCCTAAGTACGCTGGAAGGGTGAAAAAAATGACTCCTCAATCAATACAGGGGGTCGCACTTAAAATGACCGCGTTCCTGATTGTACTACTACTCATTTTAAGCGTTCCTGCTTTCGCGGCTAAGTGTATCCACGATCCAGATTTTAAGCGATTCCCAGACGGAACAACCAACAATCCCCAATCGCGACAGCCTTATTTCTTTGTCGCCATGGGTGACAACGAGACAGCTCCGCCAGTTCATTGGAAGTACAAATCAATCCAGCTAACCTGGCCTCCGTACGATAATTCATCTACTAAGGTGTTCAAGGGGTACCGGCTTCATCGGGAAGATGGTGAGCCATATGGAAAGCCCGCGAATGACGCAGAGCCGATTTTGGCAAAGGCCGTCACGACAGCAAATCGGGTGAATCTGGCTTCGCGTAGCAGAATGTGGACCGTGTATGTTGTATTTGAGGACGGTTCTTCTTCACCTTGGGCTTCGGCTGCGACAGAATGCGGTCAAACATGGACGGGCCACCATCTTGGTAAAGTTATGAGGCCACAATTCCTCACGACTAACAGCAATCATCCAGAGCCGGCTCCTGCTAAGCTACCGTATCCACGAGGCAAGTACAAGAACAACCCGCATTGGGACCCTTATGTAAAAAAGATTCGCGAAGAACGGGCAGCTGGTTACTATGATATTACAGCATCGATTACAAGCCAGGCTGCCGGGACAGTCTATGGCTCTTTCTCGATCACAATTACGTTCTCGAAAATTGTGACTGGTTTCAGTCTGTCGGATCTGGTTATCACAAATGGCAGTGCGTCGGAACTCGGGGGTAGCGGAAGAAGCTATACTGCGACCATTACACCTTCCTCCTCTGGTATTGTGACGGTCAGTATTCCTGCTGGTGCGGCTGATGGATGGCTTAGTACTGCCGCCAAGTTCTCCATCAGGAAAGAAGATGCTTCTCTGGTATCTTTTTCATCGTCGTCAAGTAGCATGAATGAGAATGGTGGTACGCGCAATGTGCAGGTGAATTTATCGCCTACCCCGGCTTCGGGTATAACAGTGACCTACACAGTTGGTGGGTCTGCTACACGCGGTACGGATTACACGACCAGTGGTTCTGTGTCTGTGTCTGCCAATGTGTCTTCGGTGAACATTCCTGTGGTAATCACAGATGATACTGCCGACGAGAACGATGAGACGGTCATCTTGACACTCAGTGACGGCGATGGCTATACGTTAGGCACTGCGAAGACGCATACACTCACCATCAATGACAATGACGATCCTCCTCCGATCCCTGTGGTATCTTTTTCATCGTCGTCAAGTAGCATGAATGAGAATGGTGGTACGCGCAATGTGCAGGTGAATTTATCGCCTACCCCGGCTTCGGGTATAACAGTGACCTACACAGTTGGTGGGTCTGCTACACGCGGTACGGATTACACGACCAGTGGTTCTGTGTCTGTGTCTGCCAATGTGTCTTCGGTGAACATTCCTGTGGTGATCACAGATGATACTGCCGACGAGAACGATGAGACGGTCATCTTGACACTCAGTGACGGCGATGGCTATACGTTAGGCACTGCGAAGACGCATACACTCACCATCAATGACAATGACGATCCTCCTCCGATCCCTGTGGTATCTTTTTCATCGTCGTCAAGTAGCATGAATGAGAATGGTGGTACGCGCAATGTGCAGGTGAATTTATCGCCTACCCCGGCTTCGGGTATAACAGTGACCTACACAGTTGGTGGGTCTGCTACACGCGGTACGGATTACACGACCAGTGGTTCTGTGTCTGTGTCTGCCAATGTGTCTTCGGTGAACATTTCTGTGGTGATCACAGATGATACTGCCGATGAGAATGACGAGACGGTCATCTTGACACTCAGTAGTGGCGATGGCTATACGTTAGGCACTGCGAAGACGCATACACTCACCATCAATGACAATGATAGCAAAAAACAACCACCTCCTCCGATCCCTGTGGTATCTTTTTCATCGTCGTCAAGTAGCATGAATGAGAATGGTGGTACGCGCAATGTGCAGGTGAATTTATCGCCTACCCCGGCTTCGGGTATAACAGTGACCTACACAGTTGGTGGGTCTGCTACACGCGGTACGGATTACACGACCAGTGGTTCTGTGTCTGTGTCTGCCAATGTGTCTTCGGTGAACATTCCTGTGGTAATCACAGATGATACTGCCGATGAGAACGATGAGACGGTCATCTTGACACTCAGTGACGGCGATGGCTATACGTTAGGCACTGCGAAGACGCATACACTCACCATCAATGACAATGACGATCCTCCTCCGATCCCTGTGGTATCTTTTTCATCGTCGTCAAGTAGCATGAATGAGAATGGTGGTACGCGCAATGTGCAGGTGAATTTATCGCCTACCCCGGCTTCGGGTATAACAGTGACCTACACAGTTGGTGGGTCTGCTACACGCGGTACGGATTACACGACCAGTGGTTCTGTGTCTGTGTCTGCCAATGTGTCTTCGGTGAACATTCCTGTGGTAATCACAGATGATACTGCCGATGAGAACGATGAGACGGTCATCCTGACACTCAGTAGCGGTAAGGGTTATACAGTCGGCACTGCGAAGACGCATACACTCACCATCAATGACAATGATAGCAAAAAACAACCACCTCCTCCGATCCCTGTGGTATCTTTTTCATCGTCGTCAAGTAGCATGAATGAGAATGGTGGTACGCGCAATGTGCAGGTGAATTTATCGCCTACCCCGGCTTCGGGTATAACAGTGACCTACACAGTTGGTGGGTCTGCTACACGCGGTACGGATTACACGACCAGTGGTTCTGTGTCTGTGTCTGCCAATGTGTCTTCGGTGAACATTCCTGTGGTAATCACAGATGATACTGCCGATGAGAACGATGAGACGGTCATCTTGACACTCAGTAGTGGCGATGGCTATACGTTAGGCACTGCGAAGACGCATACACTCACCATCAATGACAATGACGATCCTCCTCCGCCACCGACTACTAATAATCCACCACCACGACCATCACCATCACCACCACCACGACCATCACGACCATCACCACCACCGCCACCACCTTCTGAGCCTATAGTGACGAGGGCATTGGCAACCAGTATAGTCGTAAACTGGCAGCATCCGACAGAAGACAATGCAGTCGTCTCCAGCTATGACCTGCGCTACCGAGAAGGTAGCGCAGGAGACTTTATTGATGGTCCGCAAAATGTGACTGGGACCAGAGCGTTTATTTATGGCTTGAATCCCGACACGGAATACGAGATACAGGTGCGTGCGAGCAATTCTGCTGGTGATAGTGATTGGTCGGAATTGGTTATGACGAAGACCCGTACATTCATTCCGAAAGACCGTTTTTCTCTTTCTCTGGATCTGGATGATGTAGAGGGTGACCAGTTTATGTCCTGTCTTTCTATTTTCCCTGGGGAGATTGTGGCTGTCCAGATTTTTGGGAGCAGTCTTAAAGCTATTCCATTAAATGATCTTTACATGCGCCTTGATTACGATGCCACGCAGGTTGTGTACCACGGCTTTAAGATGGGGTCTATCCTGACAGGTGTTTCTATGATTTCTGGAAAGAATTTTTTAGATATCGGGATGACATTACCCGATAGCAAAACAAGGGCAGATAGTGGTCTTATGGGCACGATTCGCTTTTCCGCGACGGATGCGCTTTCAGAGACGGAGATACGGTTGGTGCGAGTTAAGCTGTTTCAGAAGGGACAAGATGAGACGATACCGATGTATCGCGGCGTAGCTTTAAAAAAGTCTTCAGGTCCTTTAATAGTCGCAGATTTTGACAAGAATGGGGCAGTAGATATTCCCGACTTTCTGTTATTTGTGGATATGTTCGGATTAACAGAGGATCAGAAGAGGTATGATTCAAAATACGATTTGGATAAAAACGGCGAGATTGGGATTTCTGATTTTCTGATCTTCGTCAAGGATTTTGGCAAGGATTTCGGCAAGGAAGAAATTAGACACACGCCGACTTTTACGTCAGAGCGCCCCGTGATGCGCATGGTGGAGGAAAACACTTCATCGGGAAATCCCATAGGCGATCCTGTCTCAGCGACTATGGCCGATGGTGCCGCTCTCACATATAGCTTGTGGGGTGTAGATGCCGAATATTTTTCCATAGATGCGAATACAGGGCAACTCCTGACCAAAGCGCAGTATAATTTTGAGCATAGGAATTGGTATTCTCCAATCGTGCGTGTAAGCGATGAGGAGGGTAGCTCGACGAGTGTTGTTGTAAATATTGCCATCATTAATGTTGTTGAATAAATTCAAGCACAGGAATCGCGGCCATTCTTTTTTTATGGATTAGTTCTCTCTATTGTTCTACAAATCTATCAACGGCATTTCGGATTGGCGTGACGGTTCTCAGATAGTCGTAGATGGCGCTGAGGTCTTCATCTGTCATGCCTGCGTACATTGTCCAGGGCATCACGCTGTTCATGCTATCTTGTAATGGAATGTGCTTTGCGTTTTCTCCAGCAAATTGTCTGAAACGCCCGATGAAGTACTCTTTTTGCCAATGTCCAATTCCCGTTTCTCCGTCGGGGGTAATATTGGCCGATTGCACGGTTTTGCCACTGGGCAATCGAAACTGAAATCCTCCGGCAAATTGCATGCCTTCAACTGGCTCCCTCTGTTTTTGATCATGAGGCGTGTGGCAGGTGGTACATCCGGCAATGGTCGCCAAATACTCGCCATAAGCAATGGGGTCTGAGCGGTCAATTGATTTGGGAAGTTTGTAGGGTTCGGGCATTGTGCGTACTATCAGGTTCATGGGAAAATTCAATTTGGATCGCGGTGGGATATGGTCAATGGGGGCTAATGTGCGTAAATAAGCGACAATGGATTCAATATCTGCTGGCATCAGATTTCGATAAGCGCGATAGGGCATTAGTGGAAAAAGCGGATCGCCGTTTTTATTTACGCCGCTGGTAAAAGCCCGAATGATTTCGCCATCTGTCCAATTTCCCAGAGCAGCCGGTGTGATATTGGGCGCGATCAAGGTGCCTGGAAATCCCGCTGTTTCGGGAAATACCTCGCCGCCTTTGCCCTCGGTGCCCGGCAGCGGTGGCGCAGAATAATGCGCCCAATCCCGCGTTGAATGGCATTCGAGACATACCGTGACGTGATTGGCTAAATAACGTCCTCGCGCGATCTGGTCGGGTGTTCCCGACACGCGAATATTATAAGGCGGATCTACTTTGGGAAAATTGGTCTTCAGATGGTAGGCAACGCCCAGCACACCCACAACTATAACTGTTACAATTGCGACCACCCACTTCATTTGCATATTTCTCCGAGTATGACATCCATACAAAATTTATTGCAAACGATAGATTCATCTGTATAAATTGTCAAGAGTCGTATTTTGTCTATTGACTTAATATAAAAAATTAGTATTATTAATATAGAATAGAACATATCCGTCCGCACTACTCAAAGGAGGAGAGCCATGCAGACTTTCAACGAATTGCGTGACCGGGAAGAGGATAGAATTAGCTTACAATTCAAAGTTGCCATGGGCATTATAGGCGTAATTTTTGCGATTACTCTGGTTTATAGTGTTCTCAGTTTCTGACACGTAATATCACATGTAGCCCCAACGCTTTTCCGCGTTGGGGCTTTTTTATTTGTTTTTTTCTACGGCATTTCGCATTGCCACCATTTGACCGATGGCATACGCCCAGCCAATGCGCGTATCTGGTGTGTCGCCCAGGATGCCCGGCGTGTGGTCCGGATCAATCATGCCGTTGTAACCCACCTCTTGAAATGCCTGAACGCAGGCAAACATATCGCATTCGCCGTCGTCGTGAAAGGTCTCGATATATTTAAATCGAGGTATTTCCACTTTCACGTTTCGAAAATGTACGGTTCCAATGCGATTCCGCGATCCAAAATAGCGAATCATCTCGACGGCATCTGCGCCTTTTTCCGTCATTACGCCCGTGTCGTAAAAAATGCAATTTGATGGGCTGTCTATCACTTCGATCAACCGTTGCATGCCCGCGATATCGCCCAGGGGTTGGGCAACGCCGCGATATTCTGGAACAGGTGGATCATTGGGATGTGCGGCCAATTGTACACCCGCTTTTTCTGCCGTTGGGACTGCGTTTTCCAAAAAATAGGTCAGGTTGTCCCACATTTCATCCATCCCAATTCGCCCGATTGAATTAAGAGGTGGGAGATTGGCGATCCGCTCGTTGTCAAAATCTCGCAGGTCTGCGCCACCGCGTCCCGCACCTCGCTGCGCCGCATATCCTTCTGATGCTCTGAGGGCTGTGAAACTGTAGTTTAATGCCCGCAGTCCCAGCCGCCCTGCGATTTCGATATTGGCTTTTATAATGTCCAAATCGTCTTCTCTGCCCGATTGACCCATTAATATGCGCCCTGAAATACCCAGTCCCGCGATGAGAGGCGTTAGATCATACGATTCTATTCTCGCTTTGATGCGTTGCAATTCTCGCTCATCCCATATCCCTCCTTGCGCGCCTTTGGGTCCCGTCTGTGTCGGCGGTACCAGTTTGCGTTCGCCAGTTCCCGGTTCTGTACGCCACCGCGTTGGCATCGCTACCGCATCGACCCCAATTTGTCGATAAAAGCGCAATGTCTGTTCTGAAATATCGCCAATACCTTTGCCTATTTTGATTTGTGGCATTGCGGTTATCCCCCTTTTTTGGTAATGTATTTGGTCGCTGACAACTTACAACTGATTACCCATGATAGATCAGCTCAAAACCGAAATGAATCGTCGATTTGGTGTTGCGCCTGTCGATGTGTGCGTTGTGCGGTCGCCCTATCGGATATGTCCGCTTGGCGCACATATTGATCACCAGCTCGGTCAAGTTACGGCTATGGCTATTGATCAGGCTGTGTACCTCGCTTTTGCACCATCGGGCGATGGAAATACGCATCTCCAGAGCCTTACTTTTGAGGGCGAGGTCTCGTTTGCACTGAGCGATGTGCCCGACAAAATAGATGGGGATTGGGGCAATTTTCCGCGTGGCGCAGTGCGCGCATTGCAGCAACAGGGCCATAGACTCACGCGCGGGATTACGGGGCTTACAGCGGGCAGGATGAACGAAGGGGGGGTGAGTTCATCGGCCGCGATTGGCGTGGCGTATTTGCTCGCTTATGAAGAGGCCAATGAGTTGTCCCTATCGCCCGCAGATAATATTCGGCTCGATCAGACGATTGAAAATGGCTACCTCGGTCTCAAAAATGGCATTCTGGATCAATCGGCGATTTTGTTATCGCAAAAGGACTTTCTCACGGTGATCGATTGCGCGTCTGCCACGCACGAATTGATTCCCCGGTCCAATATTATGCCAGACTTTGATATTCTGATTGCACAATCGGGCTTGCGCGAGGCTCTAATTTCGACGGGGTATAATACGCGGGTAGATGAATGCACCCAGGCAGCGCGAATATTGCTCGATGCCGTGGGACGATCCGATCGAGAACCTCTGCTCGGCAATATTACTTTTGAAGAATACGAAATACATAAAAACCTGTTAAGCGGTGCCCTTGCCAAACGCGCCAGACACTTTTTTACGGAATCTGAGCGCGTGCGTCTGGGTATTGATGCATGGCGCGCTGGCGATCTCAAGATTTTTGGCAGGCTGATTGCCGAATCGGGACGCAGTTCTATTGATAATTACGAATGCGGCAGTAAACCCCTCATTGATCTCTATCGTATTCTCATTGAGACCGATGGGGTTTATGGTGCCAGGTTTAGTGGTGCCGGGTTCCGGGGCTGTTGTGTTGCTCTGGTCAGTCCCCAAAAATCCAGTGCAGCGATTGAACAGATTCAGGCGGCTTACCGAACCAAACAGCCCGATTTATCAAAAAATGCCCCGGTTTTTATTTGTCAACCCGATGATGGAGCTATGATTCTGTGAAAGCTATTATTCTCGCGGCGGGATACGCCACGCGGCTGTATCCTCTCACTAAAAACTTTCCCAAGCCTCTGCTTGAAGTAGGGGGCAAGACGATTCTCGATCATCTCGTTGATCAGCTTAAAACTATTCCAGACATCGATGGTGCTTACGTGGTGACCAATCACCGGTTTTACGGGTACTTTGCCGATTGGGCAGGTAAAAATAAAGTGATACAGGCTGGTTTGGAAACAGAAATTCTCGACGATGGCACAACGTCCAACGACGATCGTTTGGGTGCTGTGGGCGATATCCAGTTTGCGATTAAAGCGCGTGATATTGCCGACGATGTTCTCGTTCTCGCCGCGGATAATATTCTGTTGTTTTCTCTCCAGGAATTGGTCAATACATTCAAATCCAATCCCGTTTCCCATATTGCCGTGCGGCACAATCCCGACTACGATGACCGCAAGCGCCGGGGGAATGTTCAGTTGGACGAAGATAATCGGGTGATGCAATTTATTGAAAAACCCGATAGACCTATTTCCGAATGGTCGGCGTCGCCGATTTATATTTATCCTGCGTCGATACTGCCCCGTTTTAAAGAATATATCGCCAATGGAGGCAATCCCGACGCGCCCGGGCATTTTTTGGAGTGGTTGCACACATGCGAAACCGTTTATGCGTACGATATTGATGGCGGTGTTCTCGATATTGGCAACCACGAGTCTCTCGCCGAAGCGCGGGTGTTTTTTCAATCCAAAGATAGCTGATCTTCCGCGTGCATTGACATTGCGTATTTCAGTCTCTATCTTGTAGAAAATCGAATTTCTGGTAACTCCAACACAAAGGATTTTCCATTATGGCAAGCGTCAATATCATCCGTCACAAGCCCATTCCCATTTTTTGTAGTACAGCCGAAGTCGTTATGACCTATGACGACGACCAGATCGTGCGTCTCGTTGAACCCAGCGGCAATGTGGGCACGCAGTATCCCAATGAACTCGGGTCAGAGTGGTTTGGCACCATTGAGAATCTGAGTCTGGGCCTTGCGCGTGGGGGCGCGAACTGGGGCGATGTGTATAAAACCGATGTCCTGTGGACGACGCCATCTGATAGTCGTGACGACTGTGAGGTTTATCGAGATGCGTTCAATGCCGTATATGGTCCTATGATTGATGCTGTGACGGGTTGCGAACTCAAATCCAATCGCATGGCGCGTTTTACCCATGGCGAAGGATTTCCAGATCCAGTAGCGCTTTTTGAGGTCGAAATTAAAGCTGTTACGGGCGAGGATATTTCCTTTGGCGATGGGAAGATCGAATACGGTGCCTGGACAGATCACCAGCCCAGTGGCGCGTCGGTGATGCACACCGATGCCGAGGGCAATACGGTTACGACACTTGGGGATGATCTCAAGCAAGAGATGGAATTTGTGCTCGTAGAACAGTACGAAAAAAAGCTCGCGGCTGACAATGTGGATTTCAAGACCCAAACCGCACATCTCGAGGTGCTCGTCGCGATTGATGACAATCCTTCGGACACCTGGACGCGCATTGAAACTGTGCGCGAAGTGATTGCCGATTATTTTGGAGACCACCGCCCCGCAGGTAGAATTTACGCGGTCTCGCGCATTCCCAATCTCGATGGCATTGTTGAACCCCAACCGCGCTGTGTCACAGGCGATGTCACTATTGATCGCTCGGGGGAGATTGTCGATGGGTTTAGTACCTGGACAGCCATTCGGCGGCAGGGGGTATCCGAGGTGCTCGTAAGCGGTGTGGGCGGTGATGATGCAGACGCTATTCTCAATGCGATTGACGGACATATCGTGGCGGCAGGCGGCGCGGGGCTGAAAGAAAATGGAGTTTTTAACAATGCGTACATTGTCGCTGCGGAGAGTAGTGAGGTTTCGCGCGACCGTTTGACTACTTTCAATGAACAATTTTCGGGCTACTATACAGGCGTGGCACCTTCTGGCCGAACGGCTCAATTTGTGCCTGGATTCATGCGCGAAGAGTATATCTGCGGTATTTCAAATCGTTCGATATTTGTAGATTAAATTGCGGCGACGTTCTTATTTTTTACCACGTCCAGATAACGAACAATATGTTGATATGCAACACGCAAATCCGGTGTCATATCTTTTGCCATATATCGTCCTGACCGCCAGAGACTATAATTTTCTATAACTGCGCCAACTATTTTGCCCGTTTCAATAGATCGCCGCAAAAAAATATCATCCCCAACGGGGATCATCTCTGATGCTTCAGGCTCTAAAGCATCAATCAACAAATCGAGTTGATCCTCATCTGTATCATATGCCAGTTCTCTAATCAACACGGTGAATGCTCTCCAATTCTGAATGGGGTTCTACAATCGCACGCTGGAACCAACTCGAAGAATAAAAACCAATAAATTCTCCATTCGCTTGTCGCACGTATTTTACTGCAACTCGTACGTAGTGTTCAAAAAAATAATCCGATAAGAGTTCTTTACAGTACAATCTTCTGAAATAACGGTTAGGCTCATCGGGACGTATGTCTGGAAAAATGTGCTCAGGGTTGCCCATCGTATAAGCAACTTCATTGAGAAATGGCGCGATTTCAGGATGCTTCAATACATGGCGTGTCCACGCATCTCGGTCAATAATAATTTGTACGCCTTCTCGATCAATACCTTGCCAGATCATATTAAAATTCGATATTAATGGAGCAACTGTCAACCCTATCTATCGCCCCTTGATCAATGCCATCACTTCTTCAAATAACGCTCCGTTTGTGCCCACAGCTTCGTTGCCCCAGATGGTCGCTTCGCCGCTCCATGTTGTGAATGTGCCGCCCGCTTCTTCTAAAATAGGGGCGAGGGCAGCGCAATCCCATACGCTCATGATAGGGTCGAGCATGATTTCTGCGCGCCCGGTTGCGACGAGCATGTGGCCATAACAATCGCCCCAGCCGCGCACGAGTTTGGCGCGTGAGCAAATCCGGTTTATGGCTTCGCCCCGACTATGCCCATTCACAAAATCGGTCAAGATCACGGTCGCGTCTCGTATATCCGATATATCAGATACCCGCGCGGGGCGACCATTCCATGTGCAACCCAATCCCTTAGCAGCGCAGATCATCTCATTCAACGCCGGGAAATTAACCACGCCAACAGCAGGTTCATCTTCTATTTCTAAGCTGACCATTACCCCGTAGAGGGGAACGCCCTGTATGAATGATTTTGTGCCGTCAATGGGGTCTAAGATCCATCGTCGTCCGGTTGTGCCTCTTTTGTCTTCGTGCTCTTCTCCCACAATGCCGTCGTCGGGAAAACGCGCTTCAATCAATTCTCTCAATTTTGTTTCGGCTCCTCTGTCCGCGGCTGTTACAGGTGATTCATCAGCCTTTTCCTCTACCTCGACTCCGGTCTGAAAATATTGCAGCGTGATCCGCCCGGCTTGCCAGGCGACATCTGTTGCAAAATCCAGTACTTCGCGCAGCGTGTCTGCCATTTTTTTTCCTTGAAAGGTTTTTAATATGGAACATCCCGAACACAGCGGTGCTGTTCGCACCTATCTCGACCATCTCTATGCCGATAACCTGCGCTATGTCGCGTGTCGGGCAACTGATCGCGAATCTTTTTTTCAATGGCAAGAGGAGGCGCGTCCGGTGCTTCAGCACATGCTGGGTCTCGAAAGTATTGGCGCGTCTCTGGGCGATCACACGATTCAGGTGCAACTCGGTGCAGCGCAAGATATGGGCGATTATACGCTGCAACCCGGTGTGATTACTACCGAGCCGCGGTTTGGCTTGCCGTTCTGGTATCTTCAACCGAAGGGTGATGGCCCCTTTCCGCTCGCTGTTTTGCCACACGGGCACGACAGATACGGCATGGATACGTATATTGGCAAGGCGCGCGGTGACGATCACCGCAAAAAGATCGAGGCCGAAGACCGCGATGTTGCTGTTCAGGCGGTCAAGCGCGGTTTTGCCGCTATTGCGCCCGCGGCGCGCGGTACGAGTACTACGGCTATTCCCGATATTAACAAGCGTCACGGCGGCAGCGATTGCCGCAGCCAGTTTATGCACGCTTTGCTCGCCGGACGCACTGCGACGGGTGAGCGCGTGTGGGATGTGATGCGCCTAATTGACTGGGCACAGGATATTCCCGAGATTGATACTTCTACGATTCTGGTGATGGGCAACTCGGGTGGTGGGGTGATTACCTGTTATGCCGCGGCAGTTGATCCCCGCATTACTATTGCTGTGCCGAGTTGCTCTTTTTGTACGCTTGTGGGCACCAGCGGTTTGATTCACCATTGCGATTGCAATGCAGTGCCCGGCATTTTGCGCTTTGGCGAGATCTGGGATGTTACAGGTCTTATTGCCCCGCGCCATCTCTGTATTGTCAATGGGAAACAGGATACGCTATTTCCCGTGCCTGAAGTGGATCGCGCGGTTAAGGGTATCGCACGTCTCTATGAGATCGCTGGCGTGCCCGACCATATTGAACACCACTACGGTGCCGCGGGTCATCGTTTCTACAGCGATCTTATGTGGCCGTTTGTTGAGAATGTGAGGTGAGGGCAACTAAGGACAGGTATCTCTTGTCAGTAAATGTGAATGTGATTTTGTTATGTACACGTTGCCGCCAACCAGATTCTTAAAATCTCTCTGTAATTTGGGGTCGGCACCTCTTGAGGCCCTTCTTGTTCCTGTCCTTGGAGTGTCAGGAAGGCGTTGGACAATTAACACTTTTACCTTTGCAATCATGGCTAATGCAATAATATGCGGGTCATCTGATTCTATTTTTCCGATTAGTTCTTCCGCTTTTTTTTCTACCTCTTGAGCCGGAATACGTCTGAGTTTACCCGCTTGGTCCAATGACCTCATTTGCTCTTTCATCCCTCCTTTCAACCATTCACTTTTAAATTTCTCAGTGTCAGAGTAGATGATTTTGCCATTCTTATTATCTACCCAATTCCGCACAGACTCCAGATCCTCGTTGTCTTGATCCCTAAATTTACTAAAGCTATTGGCATCCAAAATAGCACACATATTAATCCTCAAACCCCAATAGCCGATCAGTTTCTTTCAAGAAAAATTCTCTGTAATGCGTGGGTGCGCCAATCATATTACCCGTCTTATCAAAGCTGATATTATGCACATTGACAACGCGGCTCTTGGGTTCCAAATATATCAACGACACATCTTCAGGATTGATGGTGCCTTTCCTGATTTCAATGCGTGCGCGGTCAATCATGTAGTCGCTATGTGTTTCAACGATGAAAGACTGATCACCATTTGCCGATGATGCCAATAAAGAAGAGAGTTGGGCTTGCGCCGTTGGGTGTAGATGGACTTCAGGCTGTTGTAATAAAAAGAAGGTCTTCCGCCATTGAGGAGGACCTAAAATATGCACCAGAATTGGCAAAATCTGACTGACTCCATAGCCCACATCAATGATATTGGAATTGGGACCTCTCACTTTGACTTTTAGTTGAAATGGAGCACCTAAGGATCCGCCGAGGTTTTGAATTTCGATGTTCTCAAATAATCCTGAAGCCTTGCCAAATTCAACCAACTGCTGTTTCAGAACTTCCCATTCGTCTTTTTTTGTTGATGCTATCCGCATGAGCCGCATCGGTATATCGCCTCCCTCAGGATCATTAAATTCTCTTGTGGGATCATAAGTCCGTTTGGGGCGTGAACGAACGGGTGATGTGCTGAACACAGGTATTTGTATAGAACCTATGTTGTCACACTTTCTTTTTAAATAATTTTGCAAGGCGTTTTTGCCTACATCCCCATATCGAGACCTAATACCTAAGCCAATGACTCCATAAGCAATAGAATAGAAACTGTTTAAATCCAAGATGTGTGGAAAGTTAGTTATATCTATATGATATTTATTTAGCTTATCCTCATAATTGCTTATCTCTATAAAAGGAAGGTCGTTTGTATCTTTTGTTTTAAAAACGATTTCACCATCGGTGAATTTTATTGTTACGGACTCGATAGCAGGCTCAAGGCCATTCTTTTTTTCAACACATTCAACGGTGTATTCGACATCTTCCTGATCACCAGTAAAAGTAAATCCCAGCTTAAAAGATTTGTCTTTTTTTCTGCTATTTCTCACAATATCCTTAAAGATGCCCATTGAATAAGGTTCTGAATTGAAATCAACTTCTCCATCCTTCAAATAATTTGCCAATACCTGAAAACACGCCAGTGCTGTTGTCTTGCCGGTGCTGTTTTCTCCGACCAAGAAAGTCAGGGGCCGAATGTCAAATTGCTGGCGTTCGGCAAAACAACGCACCTCTTCCATTGTGAATTGGGTTATGTTCATGGGGTCATCTCCTTGTAATAAGGATGCACCTTAACTCGCACGGCCCATTCGGTCCATTCTCGCTCGAGTGACTTTACCAATTCTGGATGTTCTGCTGATAGATCGCTGGTTTCACAGCGGTCTTTTTCCATGTCGTAGAGTTCCCAATTTTTGTTGGGGTATCGGGTATTTCCCTTTAGCAGTTTCCATTTTCCCCTGCGTATGGCACTGGCTTCAAAGTGATCGAAACACAGGCTGCGTTCGGGCAGACTTTGCGCGTTGAATAGGGGGACAAGGCTCGTTCCTTCTTGCGGGTGAATGCGTTCTCCATTGTGTGTTTTGGGATATTCGGCTCCGGTAATTTCGCTTATGGTCGGCATGATGTCAAACAGGTGCATGGGGGTGCGAACCCAACGGTCGGGTTGCGCAATCCCTTCGGGCCAATGGGCGATGAAGGGACTGCAATTTCCGCCTTCGTGGTTGTAGTGTTTGTACATGCGAAGCGGTGTGTTGCTCAGGCACGACCACGCGCTGCCCACAGAGTGATATGTGTCCGGTCCTCCGATCTTTTTCAGGTCCGCTCCCGTGTGGAGATGGGTGACGCCCAATCTGCTGCGTTCGTCAAATCCAAAAGGTCCCCATTCGTAACACGCGCCATTGTCGCTTGTAAACAGGATAAGTGTGTTGTCCAGTTCTCCTGTTTTTTCCAGAAGATCGATAATTCTGCCTATGCCGTGATCAATATGCTCGATCATGGCCGCAAAGACCGCCATGCGGTAGGTGAGGTCCTCTCGTCGGTCTTGGGAGAGATCTTTCCAGGCGGGATTTTGTTTGCCGCTATATCCGTTTGCGATAGCATCATTTTCTTCGATGGGGACTATTGAGCGCGGTGTGAATTGCCAGTTTTCTGTTGCCAGACCGGATTCTTTTTGGCGTGCATAGCGTTCACGGCGCAAGACATCCCAACCGCGACGGTAAATATCGAGATATGAATCGCGGGTTTCTGCCGGGGCATGCAGGGGAAAATGCGGAGCCGAGTGGGCGAGGTAGAGGAACCATGAATTGTCTTTTTGTTGCGCCTGGTCGATAAATTCTACGGCGTAATCGTTGAATGCTTCTGTTGCGTAGTACGCATCGTCCTCAAAAGAGAGTTCGGGTGTTCGAGATTCTGGATAGCGATGATAATAAGACGGATCCCATTGCGGGGCGCTGTGGCCTTTGATGAATCCGTAGAATTCGTCAAATCCCCGGTCTATTGGGTTAACTTGATCGCCAACGTGCCATTTGCCGACGCCATAGGTGCTGTAGCCCGCGGTTTTGAGGACTTCTGCCAGTGTCACGCAGTTGTTGTTTAGCCTGCCCAAATAGGCCGGTCCCCATTCAGCGGTTCGATCAGGTCCCGTAAAATTGGCGATGCCAGCCTGGTGAGAATACAGTCCTGTGAGTAGCGAAGCCCGCGAGGGACAACAGCGGGCAGAGTTGTAACTTTGCGTGAATCGCAAGCCATTTGCCGATAGGCGATCCAGATTGGGCGTTCGGATCTCGCCACCATAAGAGCCGAGATCCGAATAGCCCATGTCATCTACGAGGATGACGATGATATTGGGTTTTGTCACGGTGTTTTCTCCAATGGGTGGGATGCGTCAACACGTTGGTTACACGAAGGCATTGTGCGCTATAAATAAAAAATATAGAGAAATATGGCGCAACAGCGATTTATTGTCAAGATACTCCATTTTTATCTTAAATAATCTTTGATCTATAAAGTTGACGTTCTACATTTTTTTGATATATTTCAACTTAAAGTTGATATTGCGTCAAGGGAGGATCTATGTTAGGACAAAGGCTCAGATTGGCACGTAAGAAAGCAGGGCTTTCGATGCAACAACTTGCCGATCACCTGTCGCCATCGGTTTCTGTACAGGCGATCAGCAAGTACGAATCGGGAATGATGATGCCGAGGTCCGCAGTCCTGATGGGTCTCGGCAAAACTCTCGGAGTATCTTTAGATTTCCTGATGGGGGGGCAGGTTGAAGCTCTGCACCGCATTGAATTTCGCAAGCATTCCCGCACCTCGGCGAAGGACCTCGCCCTTGTCGAAGCGATGGTGACCGAGCAACTCGAAGACTATTTGACGATTGAGGACATCCTCGAAATTGCATCGCCTTCAGATCTATTTGGCGAATTGCGATGTGACCAAGTTACAAGTTTTGAGGAAGTCGATATACAGGCACAAGCACTAAGAGACGATTGGCATCTCGGTTATGTCCCAATTCCCAGCATGGCTGGCCTACTAGAACGCAAGGGCATCAAGGTGATTGAGGCGGATTTTCCGGAACATTGCGATGGCTTAGCCTGTAGTGTGAAACGCACCGGAGGAAAGCCCGATACCGAAGCCATCCTCATTTCTGGACGAACCAATATTGAGCACAAACGGTTCAACCTCGCGTACGATCTGGCGCGTCGCGTAATCCGGGGCACGGACAATCGGGACATCAAGATTGAGAAGGCGATGCACCGATTCGCCAGCGCATTTCTCGTGCCTGCGGAAGGCCTGCGCGAAGAGGTGGGAGGAGTCTGCCAAAAAATTTCTTATTGTGAGTTGATCCGGCTGAAGCGGTTCTATGGAATTTCGGCGGCGGGAATGCTGATTCGTCTGCGCGATGTTGGCATCTTGTCGGAAGGGACCGTTGGCTATGCCTTTCGCACCTATGCACGACCTTGGCGCACCAACGAACCGGAGCCGATAGCGAAAGATGAAGGATTAGGTGCTTTTGAAAAGCCTTTGCGATTTGAACGCTTAGTATGGCGTGCTGTTGGGGACGAACTGATCGCTCCAGTGAGGGCCGCACAACTGCTCAAACGCCCTCTAAATGAGGTGGAAATATCAATCAGAGGCGGACGATGGACGGAGAAATGAGGGGCACTATTGTCCTTGATGCGTCCTGTCTCATTGATCTGCATAAGGGAAATTTGTTGCACTTTGTGACGGAACTGCCGTATCGTTTGATCGTGCCTTTCCCAATCCGCCATTCGGAAGTTCTTTATCTTACGGATCGGGAATGGCAGATTTTGGATCATGGCGGGTTGAAAACGTTTGATCTTTCGCCTGAACAGGTTGAGGATGCACTGAATATCAAGCAGGTATATCCCAAACTCTCGGCAAACGATTGCTTGTGTTTGGCTTTGACGCGGTGTCATGAGACCGCCATTTTGCTTACAGGGGATAAGTTGCTACGTCAAGTGGCGGCCAGCGAAGGTTTTTCTGTCCACGGAGTACTGTGGGTTATTGACGAACTAAAAAGCGTCGGTGCTTGCGCCAATGCCACCTTGATTTCAGTACTCGAACTCTGGCTTAATGATCAAGCGGTATTTCTGCCCGCTCGGGAAATTGAAGTTCGGCTGAGAAGGTTACAGCATCCATAATATTTTTGTAGGGCAAATCGGTGTGCTTTCTATGATCGCCTTCGTCTTCGCTTTGGTTTTGGTGCGGAGAGGGGGGCGATCATTTTTTCGTATAAGACGAGCAGGTGTTCGACACGTTCACGATCAGAGGGAAATGGAGAACGGCGGTACAGGTGATCAACTGCACGGTCAAGAGCCTGGTGTGCCTTGCGGAGGTTGACCGGCATGAGGTCGGGGGCATAGAGTTCTGCAAGAGTTGCGTTGGGATGGGCGGCGCGGGCGGCGAGTACAGCGTCGGCGTAGGGCGCGAGGCGTTGCAGTCTTTCTACGGGGACAGGAGGTAGAGGGAAGGTATTATACACAACGCCCACGGAATACATGTAGTCGCTCTTCATCCGCCCGGTGACCATCCGCATCCAAGCCATGTGCATAGCAGAGGTGAGCAGGGCGAAATCACAAAGGGTTGCGTCTGGAAGAATGCGTAGCTTTTGGTTTGCAATGACATCTGTGCTGAGCCAACCAATGGGGACATAAGTGCGGCGTTCCGAACTGGTATTGGGAATGACTAAGTAATCCGCATTTAGCCGCTCATCAACGCCGACTAAAGTAGGATATTCAGCCATTTTCTGCGTACTCACACGCTTACTCGCTGCTCGGTACGCGCGAACCTCCGCAATCCTCTTGGCGACCATCGGCAGTTGTCTCAGTTCCGTTGGGGTAGCTTCTCGCAGGTAAAGAATCCAGCGGTGAAAACCGTTAATGAACTCGTCACCGCCTATATAGCGACGAAAAAATTTAGATGCCATTGGCTCAGAATTGATAAACGCTTCTTTTTCCTCCTCATTGAAGGTCAGAATCCCGTTGTCGATCATCTGAACACCGGTCTTTAGACGTCGAAATCCGTTAATCGGCCTGTGTTCTGATTTTATCATAATGCGCGGATTGGCGAGTCCGCCCGCGTCGAACAGGTAGGGCGAAAGGGCTGTGTGGCGGCTCTCGTGCGGCTCGCCTTTGAGATGGTCGTAAGAAAATAAACGCTTCTCTCGCTGCGCATCATTTCGTTTGGTTAGTCCGATGATGACGACGTGAACATGCGCCATACCGCGGGCGTCCGATCCCCAGGCAAAAGTGCGGTGCGCGAAGGCGATGTCCAGCTTGTAGCGGTCAAATAGAATCGGCCAGAGTTGCGCCACTTGTTCGCCCTGAGTGATGGAATTGGTCGCTACAAAACCGATCTGTGTTGTGCTCTGTTGCACGTATTTACCGGCCTTGATAAACCAGGCGGTGACGTAATCGAGGGTGCCCCCGCTTTTGCCCAATGCGGCGATGTGGCGTACCTGTTCGCGTTGTGCTGGCGATTGGAATTTTGCACCCACAAATGGCGGATTCCCCAGCACATAAGAACATTCGCTGGACGAAAGAAGGGCGTTCCAATCGGTCTCCAGCGCGTCTCCGTGCCAAATATGCGGCGACTTTTCCAGTGGAATACGTGCATAAGTCTGGCCGAACTCCAGGCTCAGGCGATTGTTCATCAGGTGATCCATCATCCACAGTGCGACCTCGGCAATGTGCGCTGGAAATTCTCCTAACTCAATCCCGTAGAACTGATCCACATCCACGACTGAAAGCAATTCTGCCAGAGCATCGAGTTGTCCGCGTGGACGAATCTCTTTGAGCACCTCAATTTCCAATGCCCGCAATTCGCGGTAGGCAATGATCAGAAAATTGCCGCAGCCGCAAGCCGGATCGAAAAAGCGCAACTCGCCGAGCCGTTGCTGAAAGGCAATCATTTCGGGGATGCGCCGACTGTCACGACGAGATTTGAGGTGGTGGAACTCAGCACGCAAAGCATCGAGAAACAGCGGTTCAATGACCTTGAGGATGTTCTTTTCGGTGGTGTAATGCGCTCCCTGTGCCCTGCGCTCGTCCTTGTCCATGACGGATTGAAAGAGCGAACCGAAGATCGCTGGCGAAATACTTGACCAATCAAAGGTGCAAGCATCGATCAGACGCTGGCGCATCTCGGAATCAAACGACGGAATGAGCAGGGGATCTCGGAATAGGTCGCCATTGATGTAGGGAAAAAGGTTGAGGTCTTCGTCCAGAGTGGTCGAGCGATGGTCTTCAGGCGTGTTGAGTACCTGGAATAATTGCGCCAGCCAGCCGCCGAGGTCCGATCCATCTTTTTGCGTGCGGTTCTCTAAAAAGTCGAAGAAAATGTCGCGTGGCTCAAAGATGCCGGTATCATCGGCGAACAGACAGAAAACGATGCGGACGAGGAACTGCTCGAGATCGTGGCCTGTGTAGCCGGAGGCGGCCAGCGCGTCGTGAAGTTGACCGACGCGCTCGGATGCTTCGATGTTGACCGGATCCTGGTCGCGGAAGGTGCGCTTTTGGACGCCGAGGATAAAACCGAACTTTTCGACGTGTTGGGGCAAATCGGCGAGGGCGAAGGAGACTTCCTCGCGCTCGTCTCGATCAAGCAGCTCAAAGGTCTGAAAGTCGCAGAGCAACTGATAGCGCGGACGGTCACGCTCTGGCAGAGCGTCGAAATAGGTGCCCGCCTGCTTGCGAGCCACCGCCAGATTGACCCCCGCGCTCTTCTGCTCAACGAGCAACACCCCCGGCCAAAACAGATCGATAAAGCCGCGAGAGTTATCCAATCGCTGGACGTGCTCCTCGTAGCGGGCAACAGTCCGCCGTTTTACGTCGAAGATGTCGAAAAACTCGTTGTAAAAGCTCTGTGTCTCACCCTTCTCGTAGCCAGCATCTTTCCAGTCTTGGGCAAACTGGGCCGCACGGATGCGAATTTCATTCCACGATAGGCGCATTCAATTTCCTTCTCATGTGACGCGCCGTTCCCGTTTTGGATATCCGAGGGATTTATCGACTTCGTTAAAGAGCGGTTCGCCCGCCTGATAGCGTTTCAGGTTTTGGCAGAAGAAGCCGACGGTTCGGTTGTGTCGATTGGGAGACCCGCCGGCTGCGTGTGGGGTGATGATGACATTTTCCATGTCCCAGAGCGGGCTGTCGGGAGACAGGGGTTCTTTTTCAAATACGTCCAGGCCAGCACCGGCGATTTCGCCGTTTTTGAGGCCCTCTGCCAAAGCGGCTTCATCGACGATGGGGCCGCGTGCGGTGTTGACCAGAAAGGCGGTGTTTTTCATCAGGCTCAGGGTGCGGGCATTGATGAGTTTTTCGGTCTCGGGTGTGTATGGCACGGCGATAAATACGACATCTGCTATTTGCAGACCTTCATCCAGACGATCCATATCCCAGATTGCTTCGACATAATCGGGTTTGTCTCCACCCTGGATATCCAGCGCAATCAGACGCGCGTCATAGCCCTGGGCGAGTTGTGCATAGTATTGACCAATGCCGCCAAATCCGACGATGAGAATGGTGGCTTCCAATAAGTCGGCGAGTGGTGGGCGCGTCCAGGCATGGTCGAGTTGGTGACGAAAAGAAACGTGTAGCCCGCGCGTGAGGGCTGTGGTGAGTGCCCAGGCGTGTTCGGCGACCTGAACGGCATGGACGCCGCTGGCGTTGCATATTGTGATGTCGCTGTTGGCGACTTCGGGGATCAGTGCTTTGTCCATGCCAGCACTCGTGGATTGAATCCATTTGAGATTGGGGGCTGCATTGACAATTTCAGACGAAAAATTTCCAAATATAATTTCGGCATCTGCGACAGCCTCGATGACATTGTGATTATCTGCCATGACAACTTCGGCGTTGGGGGCCGTGTCTCGCACTTGTTGGCAAAGGTCTTCATCGACAGGGGGGTGTAAAACAATTTTCATCTCTGTTCCTTTCTATGGGTGGATTTTGACGGTTTGTTGGTGAGAAATAAAGGTGTCTGAAAAATAATTGCAACAAGAAAAAAAGCGGGTACAATGTGCCCGCTTTTTTCGTTATCCGTTTTGGACAGGTGTTAATAATTGTAGCCGCGTTCGTCGTGGAGGGCAATATCGAGTCCTCCGGTTTCTTCTTCTTGCGAGACGCGCAGGCCAACAGCGGCATCAACGATTTTGAGCAGGATGAAGGATACCACGCCGCAATAGACGATGGTGATAATGACCGCGATCAGTTGAGCTGTGAATTGACTGCCCATGGTCATGCCTTCGGCCAGTCCCTGACCTCCCAAACTTTTGGCGACAAAAATACCGCATAGCAGGGTGCCAATAATGCCGCCCACGCCGTGGACGCCAAAGACGTCGAGGGAGTCGTCGTAGCCCAATTTGCGTTTGAGTGCCGTGGATGCCCAAAAGCAAATCGCACCGGCAGCAAGACCGATGACAATTGCACCCAGAGGACCTACGCTGCCCGAAGCTGGTGTAATGGCGCCCAATCCGGCAATGGTGCCCGTGACTGCGCCGAGGATACTGGGTTTGCCGTTCTTTATCCATTCAATAAACATCCAGGTGGAGGTGGCGACTGCGGCAGATATCTGCGTGACGAGCATGGCCATGCCTGCGGCTCCATCGGCAGCGACGGCACTTCCGGCATTAAATCCGAACCAGCCGACCCACAGCATGGACGCGCCGACGACCGTAAGGCTGAGGCTGTGAGGCAAAATTTGTGCGTCGGGATAGCCCTGGCGTTTGCCAATGACAATGCACGCGACGAGTGCTGCAATACCCGCGTTGATGTGTACAACGAGTCCACCTGCAAAGTCGAGTACGCCCATGTCGCCAAAGAAGGAGCCGTCACCACCCCATGTCATGTGGCAGATAGGCGCGTAAACCAAAATGCTCCAGAGTACAGAAAATAAAAGTACGGCTGAAAATTTCATGCGTTCGGCAAAAGCCCCGACAATGAGCGCAGGTGTGATGATGAAGAAGGTCATTTGAAAGGTGATGAAGACTGTTTCGGGAATTGTACCGGAGAGGCTATCGGCTGTTACACCGGATAAGAACGCAGTGCCCAGACCACCGATAAAGGAGTTGAGGTTGGTCAGGCCGCCTTCCATGCCATTGGAGTTGAAGGCAAGGCTATAGCCGATGATGACCCAGACGACGCTCAATATTGCGGTGAGTGCAAAGCACTGCATGAGGACGGAGAGTACATTTTTGGCGCGTACGAGGCCGCCGTAAAAGAGGGCGAGGCCGGGGATGGTCATAAATAGCACCAGGGCAGTTGATGTGAGTAGCCAGGCTGTGTCGCTGCCGTTGAGTTGTTCGTGTCCATCGGCAAGCGCGAGGTCTGGGAGTCCTAAGATGAGCATGAGGCTTGCTAAGATGTAAGAGTGGCGTTTCATATTTGTGTTCCCTCCAGTGTTTTTCATTTTGCGGTTTTAAAGTGCGTCGGGTCCGGTTTCACCCGTTCGAATGCGAACGGCTTGTCCCAAATCTGTGACAAAAATTTTCCCATCACCTACGTTACCTGTTTTGGCTGCATGCTCTATCGCATCAATAGCGCGACCAACCATATCGTCATCGATGGCGATTTCCAGCTTGACTTTGGGTAGAAAATCGACGATGTATTCGGCACCGCGATAGACTTCTCGGTGTCCTCTTTGGCGTCCAAAGCCGCGTGCTTCAGTGACGGTCATGCCCTGGATGCCGATGTCGCCGAGTGCTGCGCGCACATCGTCCAGCTTGTGGGGCTGGATGACTGCTGTGATGAGTTTCATACTGTACTCCTCCTTCATAAGGTGTGTGATCGGGATCGCTTTTCGATCCATTTCCGGAGAGGAGTATTATAAAACCCGATTTTTGAATTACAAAGAAAAAAAAAAGCGCACATCGTGGAGATGTGCGCCTGAAAAATAAAAAGAGCGGGTACTATATGCCCGCTCTTTTAGTTTGGCTGACAGTTTTTAATAATTGTAGCCGCGTTCGTCGTGGAGCGAGATATCGAGTCCTTCGGTTTCTTCGTCTTGTGAGACGCGCAAGCCGACGATAGCATCGACGATTTTGAGCAAGATGAAGGATAAGACACCGCAATAGACGATGGTGAAGACGACGCCGATGAGCTGTACGACGAATTGTCCGCCGATAGAATCGGCACTGAGTCCTTGTCCACCGAGGCTTTCAGCGGCAAAGATGCCCGTAAGGAGCGCACCTACAATACCGCCTATGCCGTGAACACCAAAGGCATCGAGGGAGTCGTCATAGCCCAATGCGCGCTTGAGGCTGGTGGCGGCCCAGAAGCAGATGACGCCAGAAGCCAGGCCAACGACAATTGCGCCCATCGGTCCTACGCTACCCGAAGCAGGGGTGATGGCGACGAGACCAGCGACAGCACCTGTGACTGCACCTAAAATACTGGGTTTACCGAGTCTGATCCATTCGGCGGCTATCCAGCCCAGTGTTGCAGATGCGGTGGCTACCTGTGTGACGAGCATGGCCATGCCTGCGGCTCCATCGGCAGCGACGGCACTTCCGGCATTAAATCCGAACCAGCCGACCCACAGCATGGACGCGCCTATAACGGTGATTGTAAGGCTGTGAGGGGCCATAAGCGTGTCGGGATAGCCCTGGCGTTTGCCAATGACAATACAGGCCACAAGAGCTGCGATCCCCGCATTGATGTGTACAACCGTGCCACCTGCAAAGTCGAGCACGCCCATGTCGCCAAAGAAGGAACCGTCACCACTCCAGGCCATGTGACAGATAGGTGCATAGACTACGATGGACCAGAGGATCGAGAACAGGATCATGGCTGAGAATTTCATGCGTTCTGCAAAAGCACCGACAATGAGGGCTGGGGTGATAATGGCAAAGGTCATCTGGAAGGTGATGAAAACTGTTTCGGGAATGGTGCCCGATAGGCTGCTGGCGGTCACACCGGATAAGAACATGGTGCCCAAACCACCGACAAACGAATTTATGTTGGTCGAGCCGGCTTCCATGCCATCGGTGTTGAAGGCGAGACTATAGCCAATGATAACCCAGACCAGGGTCATGATGGCGGTGAGGGCGAAACACTGCATGAGAACAGACAAGACGTTTTTGGTGCGCACGAGGCCGCCGTAAAAGAGGGCGAGGCCGGGTATGGTCATAAATAGCACCAGTGCAGTTGAGGTAAGCATCCAGGCTGTGTCGCCTGAGTTGGGTTCGTGTGCGTCGGCGAGAGCGATGTTGGGCAAGGCGAGCAACAGTGCCAGGCCGATGAGCAGGGTAAAGATGTTATGGCGTTTAATCATTGTATTCTCCTGATATATGATTGTGTTACAGCGCATCGGGCCCGGTTTCGCCTGTTCGAATGCGAACGGCTTGTCCCAAATCCGCAACGAATATCTTTCCATCACCTACGTTGCCCGTTTTGGCAGCATTCTCTATCGCATCAATGGCGCGGTCAACTACGTCTTCATTGATGGCGATCTCCAGCTTGACTTTGGGCAGAAAATCGACGACGTATTCGGCACCGCGATAGACTTCTCGGTGTCCTTTTTGGCGTCCAAAGCCGCGCGCTTCAGTGACGGTCATGCCCTGGATGCCGATGTCGCCGAGTGCTGCGCGCACATCGTCCAGCTTGTGGGGCTGGATGACTGCTGTGATGAGTTTCATACTGAACTCCTCCCTGATATGGTTGGGGTGGCGTAAACTGACGGTTGAATATATTAGACGTATATTTCTTTACCGTTTCTTGTCTGTTAAATGCGTATTACAAAAGGTGAGATTTCTCCCACAAACTTTCGTATATTGTCCGGAGTGCATTTTACGGGGAGGATATGTGGACAAGCGTTTGAAATTTAAATACAAATTGCACGAGCGATATGCTGTTCAGGCGTATGACAATGCGAATGTCTGGGCTGGTAATCTGACGATTGAGTTGGATGGTATTCGATATGATTCGGTGATGTCTCGGGCATTTTTGGTGCCTGATAGTGTAGTAGAAGCGCGTGTTCGAGCTGAGTTATTTGTTGCGGATATCGATTTGGCTACCTGTCGCACGGGCGATGTAGAAGCGCGTATGTGGACCGATGTGAATGATCGCGGCTTTGTAGATGAGCGGGGTGAGTTTCGCACGGGTGCAGGTTTTTATGTTTCTATGCATATCGTTGTAGATGGAGCAGGACTGCCCGTTCTTTCGGGAAATAATCTGGTTTTCGAATCGGATGTATTTCAGATCGATCGGACGGGTGTGTTTCACTATACGGTTGAGTTTTCGGCTGACGATAAGGCAGAGGCAGATGCTTCAAAAGCGTGGATTTCGGTCAATGATATCGCACTGAATCGAGATGGGGTAATCGCGATCGGTCCCGATCAGATTCGCCGCTGTCTTTCAATTACCGAAGTCTGTGTGCGAAAGGTTGGCGCACGTCTGGATGCAGATGGGCAATTTGTGAGTGGTACATTTTGCGATGTGACATCGCGCCTTGAGGAGATGCAGACAGATGTGGTGTATTTGCTCCCGTTTTTTGAACCCGGATTTGGCGATTTGCACACGGGACAGGATGTGCGAAAAGGTACGTTGGGAAGTGTTTATGCCGTGCGGGATTTTTATCGGATTGATCCCGCTCTGGTCACGCCGCCAGAAGAGGTGGATTTTCTTTCGCTGGTGTCGGAGGGGCTGATTGTCGATTTGGATTTGCAGACCTTATTGCGCGCGCGACAGTTGTCGCGGTTGCGCAAGGTCGATGATTTTAACAATTTTCGCACGTTTAAAGAGCTGATTGATTGGGTCGGGCGCGATGCGCTAATACAGTTGATTGGACGTGCTGAATTGCGCGCGCTAACGCGGCGGGCACACGCGTTGGGCAAGCTGGTGATTTTCGATCTGGTGTTGATGCAGACCAGCCGCGATTGTCCGTTGATTGAACAATATCCCGACTGGTATGTGATGGATGAGTGCGGACAGCCCAAAATTCATCAGATTGCATGGCTGGTTTATTCAGATGTGGCGTTGCTCAATTTGCCTTTTAACAGGTCCCTGCAAAATTATCTGTCGGGGATTGCGCCTTTTTGGATGCGTACCTGTGATCTGGATGGGGTGCGTATTGACGCGAGCCAGACTGTGGATCGGCCATTTTTGAAGCAGATTAAAAACCGCATCAATGCGGTTAAGTCCGATGCGCTCGTTTTGGGCGAGACTCTGTGCGAGTTAGGTGAGGCGGTGGATATTCCGGTGGATATGATTTACGCATTGTTGGTGGATTTTCATCGGGATGCCGAGTACGGAGATCAGTATGCCGATTTTTTAGAGCGCACGTCTGGCACATTTGCTCCGCGCACTGTGGCGATGGCTTATTTTGAGAATCACGATAGCCCGCGTGCGACCAAAATTTGGCGAGAACGCTATCAGTCCCGAGCGATGGCTCTGTTGCGCAATATCCAGTGTTCGCTGATCAATGCGACGGCGGGTACGGCACATTATGTGAATTTGGCCTATGCTCTGGAGTGGGGTTCAGAATGGGGCGAGGAGACGCGTACTGATTTTGAAGAATCCACATTGTTGCATTCAGGGTGGGCAGAGCGGGAACCCCATTCACAACTCGTTGCCGCTTATGAGGCTTTGCAGAAGTTTGTGAGCCAGCAATTTGAGTTGCAAACCGGGCATGTTTATTTTCATCGCAATACCGACTCTGAAGACCGCGTTTTTGCCTATACGCGCTATATCCGGCATTCGGGATTGCTGGTGGTGCACAATCTGGATGCGCGTTTTGTCAGGGAAGTTGTCTGCCCTCTTCATCATTTGTCAGATGTTTTGTTAGAGTGTATAGACCGGGTTCCGGTGTACGATACATACCAATTTTTTGATGGTTTGGATTCTGACCCCGGTATCGCGTTGACGGATGAAGGTGTGTCGATGAAATTGCAACCCCTTCAAAGTATGGTGATAAAGCTGGTTTTTAGAAGTTGATAATACGTTTTAAGCCATAGATGTCTTTGCTGAGGCTTTCCTCGGGCCCTACAGAGTATCTGGTATGCGAGGTGCATAGAATACCGATTAAAATAAAAAAATGCTTGACAGCCCGAATAGACGGGCTTATTTTGCCTTGAAATTTTGTAACTGTTTAGGTCATTTGAATGAATAGCCACAAAATGCACAAAAATCACAAAAGGATGCTGTTCGTGTGGCATCCCTGCCGCGACCAAGGTCGGGAAAAGGATTTCCCTCATACGCGACCACAAGAACCTAAATAGTTACGAAATTTTAAGAGTTTGTCTCGTAATCCAAAGGATAGGTTTATGCAGACTTTTTATCTTTCAAATCTTCGCGCCATCGCGGAGCCATTTATCATTCCCACAACGTGGCTGAAGTCTTTCTTTGCCTCTCTAAAAATCACACAAATTGTTGTTTTTAAAAGATTTATGAATTCAGGGGGGGGGTAGATTTAAACCCTCTTTCTACCGACCTTCTTTCCATCCCGCATTTCTCGCATTCGCGCCATCCTGCCTCTTCCTCGTCGAACAATTTTTCCTCAGTACTTTTCAACGCACAGCCAAAGCTAATCTGTACCAGGGTGCTTCATTCCCTTTTCCTGTTTTTCATTTTGAGCGGGCACATGCCCCTTATGCCCCTGTCTGCCTGTTTACATGCTACGCGCAGGCAAAAGTGCGGACACGCACAGGCAGGCACACAACGTCAGTACGAAGTAGATAAGCAATTTTGCTGAAGATATTGCCAACTGGGTATGAACTACTTCAGAGTAAGTATGATGCAACTACGACGAGGAGAAGAATCTGTGGTAGTATTGAGAATACTTGATATCCGATGGATGCTTGCTGGTAGTCTGTTGAGCAGTATTTTATTTTTTTTCGGGAATGTCCAGGATATCCCAGGACAAAATACAAGCACTCTCATAAGTATCCCACTTGTTGAAAATGTTCCTGAAATTGATGGCAAACTTGAAGATCAAGTATGGAATCAAGCTCCTGTATTTAATCTATTCACGACCGCGGACGGAAGAATTATTGAGGATGATCTCAGCAGCCAGGTAAAGTTGATGTATGATAAATCGTACCTGTATTTTTCGTTTTTGAACTGGGATCCAAATCCTGAAAAGTTGAAGATAGCGATGAGTGTACACGACAAAATGAAAATAACTGAGGACGACAATGTTGCCCTCTACATCTTGCCAGACAACATGCAAGATTCTTTTTTAAGGATTAATGTTAATGCTGGAAATATAATTATCGATATCTGTAAAATATCAATAGAATTGAAGGCTAAAATAAAAAATAAAGAAATACCAGAAGAAATGATTCCATTGCTAATGCCTTTCACAGATCCTAAGGCATGGAATCCAAAAAGTCTTAAGACTGAGGTAAGCACCGGAAAGGACTATTGGAGCGTAGAAGGAAGGATTGCGTTTGAAGACTTGCTACAATCTCAAGTGCCAACAAACAAACATTGGGGATGGAATTTTGCCAGAAAGATTGTTGGCGAACGGGTGGAGCCAGAGATAATTTGGTTTCAAAGAGGATGGCAGTTTCTGAGGCCCAGAGCCTTTGTCGCAATGGGGTTTGAAGAATAAGCGTTAGATGGATTACTCTAATATGGCATATTGCCACTTAATTCTGCCCGAATCATTGAATTAAAAGATCATTCCTCAGCCGATGGACCGATCAAAGATCACACAGCTAAACCTACGCTATTTGTAATTAAGAAGTTAGAGACTGAACATGGATAATAGGCAAGTCGTTTTTGTAATGGGAGCCGGTCATTGCGGTTCAACATTACTTGATTTGATATTGGGAAGTCATTCTGAATGTTTCTCTTTAGGCGAATTATCCTTGCTTCCACGGTTTTTCGACCCGAAAAGTGACAATTATAAGCATATATGCAGCGTATGTGATTCTGATTGTCAAATCTGGCATGATCAGTTCTCAATCAAGGGATTCGAACATCATTTTCTCACACCAAAATCAGGGCATGGATATCCCAATGTTAATTTTTATGATTACCTTTCTGACTATACAGGACGATCTATTCTCATTGACTCCAGCAAAAATCCAAATTGGATACAGCACCAATGGAGATTGATACATCACTCTTCAAAAATAAAACCGCGTGTGATCTATTTGTGGCGAGATGGGAGAGCGATTGTGAACTCTTTCCTGAAAAAATATCCAGAGCGAGGGATTGAGCAGATATCCAGACATTGGAAAAATCGAACTCATATAATGAATGAACTTTTTGAGCGTCTCCCCTGGCGTGCCAAGATCATAGTGCGATATGAAACGTTAGCTGAATCACCTGAGAAGACAATACGTAAGATTTGTGATTTTTTGGGATTGGATTTTGAAATTGATATGCTGCGTTACTGGCAGTTTGATCACCACCCCATTTCAGGTAATCTGGGCACGCGATCGCTGATTTTTCGATATCAAAACAAATTTGATCAGGTTTTTGCAGGTCATAGAAAAAAAATTAATAAAAGCAAGGAATATTGGGATTATTATCGGCAAATTGGATTAGCCATTCAACCCGATTACCGCTGGAAGGAAGAATTGACAGAGGCACAACTCGCCGAATTTGATGCGATAGCGGGTGAAGAAAATAAAATGGAAGTTAATCAATTGCCTTCACATGTGAGTAAAGGAGCTCATGAAAGTCTTGGCAAACATACAAAAAGAAAGAAAAATTTCAAAATCACCGTTTTAATGTCTGTTTATAATGGTGTAAACCATCTAAGAGACGCTATCGATAGCGTTCTTACGCAAACAATACCCAATTTTGAATTTTTAATTATTGATGATGGGTCTTCTGATAATAGCCTTGAGATTATTGAAGGATACGACGATTCAAGAATCAGAGTCATAAAAAATAAAAACAATATTGGTCTAACCCGATCTCTGAATAAAGGATTAAAATTAGCACGAGGAGAGTACATAGCGCGAATTGATTGTGATGACATCTGTTTGCCTTCGCGGTTAGAGAGGCAGCTTGAATTTATGAGTCAAAATCCCAAAGTAGGCGTCTGTGGGAGTTGGATAATTGTAATGAAGGATTCTGGAGAATATATTCGAAAGTTTCCTGTTTCTCACGACGAGATACAATGCTTCATGCTTTTCAAAACGCCGTTGGCACACCCTTCCGTTATGATTAGAAGGCAAGTATTAATCAGGAATCAGCTTAATTATGATCCTTATTTCAAATACGGTCAGGATATGGATTTATGGGATAAATGTGCGATGGTATGCCAAATGCACAATATTGATGAACCACTTATAAAATACCGAGAACATGCTAATCAAATTGGGAAAAAACATCGAGGAGAGCAGAAGTTCTTCTCAAATTCTGTGAGAAAAAATATCTTAAAAAGAAGTGGCCTTTTAGACCCTTCTCAAGTTGAAGAAGCACATCAATATCTCTGTCATTCTTCAAAAATCAATAGAGAATCTCTCGATCAATTGAAGTTCTGGTTAAACCAGCTTAAATCATCTAATAACAAGCAGAAATTCTATCCAGAACCTATTTTTTCTCAAGTGTTAAGCTGGCGTTTTTTTTATGAATGCAAAAAAGCCTCATTTCTTGGAATAGATTCATTCTTCAGATTCCAAAACTCGGATTTTAAGAATTTTACGAATTACATAGACAAGGGTGACCGATTTAAGCTCCTATTAGCCTGTTTTAAAGGCTCTTTAAAAAGAAAAATTAAAGGTCTTTGAGATATGAAAATTTGTTTTGTCACATTTCAGTACCCACCGATGATACGTGGTGGGGTAGGAACCGCGACCTATAGGATTGCCAAGAATTTGATTAATGCTGGTGTACAAGTCCATGTAATCGCTCCTGGCAATAATCGAGTTAATTCTCAAATCTTGCCAAGCACAGAAGAAGGCATTGTTGTGCATAGGCTTTTTCCTTCTTTAGGTAACTATCTTCAGGCCGATCCTCTCGAGCTTAAGGAAGCGACAGAATATGTGATAAGTCTTAATGATGAGGTAAAATTTGATCTTGTACATGGATTTTTCATTTTTCCTTCGGGTTTCGTAGCTTCTTGGGCGGTTAAAGCAATTAAATGCCCTCTGGTATTGAGTATAAGGGGAAATGACATTGAATTATTGCGCTTTAGTCCTGTTTATTTGGGCACATTAAAATGGGTGCTTCAGAATGCCACATTTGTTACATCCGTCACGTCAGAGCTTTTGGAGATGGCGCAAAAAATTGTTCCGTTGCCTTTTTCTCAAGTGATTGACAATGCTGTGGATGTTTCAATGTTCGAATCGGATGCGCTATCAGAGCTTTCAAAAGAACAAAATTGGCGCTATCGTTTATTTTTTCAAAAATTTAAAAAAATAAAAGAAAGCAGCTCGCCAATGATCGGCACTTCTGGCCTTATAAGACACAAGAAGGGATTCAATCATCTTTTAGAGGCTTTTAAGGATCTGTTAGTAACCTACCCAAGAGCACACCTGCTTCTCGTTGGAGGATTTCTAAGCAAATATGATGAGGTGATTACAAAACAGCAGATTAAACATTTGAAATTAAAAAAGAAAGTTACAATCACGGGCCCCGTTCCCCACGCGCACGTTTCTGCGTGGCTAAAAGAGATGGACATTTTCGCTTTTCCATCCCTATACGAAGGATCGCCCAATGCTTTACTGGAAGCAATGGGTATCGGGTTGCCGATAGTTGCATCCAGGATTGATGGCATTAAAGGTGTCATAAAAGATAAGGAAAACGGGCTTTTGGTCTCTCCAGGATCTTCTGAGGCACTTGCCCAAAGATTGGAAATTTTAGCTAAAAATCCTCAATTGCGCCAAAAATTAGCAATGGCTGCTCTAAAAATCATAGAGGAAAATTTTTCTGCTGAACGAGAATCTACTACCTGGTTAGATATCTATTATCGAACACTGAAAATTTATCAAACTTCCGAAGAAGGGCATCAGTAATATTGATGAAAATTGAAATGCGACCTCGAGTTTCGTTTTATAGCCATCATGTTAGGGGTATTGGACACTATGTCCGGACTCGTCAACTCATTGAAGCGTTAGAGGGATATGACCTTTTCTATCTTAATGGGGGGCGGGAACTTTCTAATTACTCTAATCCTGATTATGTCACAATAAGGACCCTTCCTAATTTCGACGAAGGAGGAATATCAACCGACAGTCCTATTTACTCAAATATCATCACGCAGCGTCAACAAATCATTCATTCCACATTTGAGGAAGTTAATCCTGATGTGTTCATTATAGAATTTTTCCCTTTTGGTAGATGGTATTTGCGTGATGAATTGCTCCCAACCCTGCATACTATTAAACTTTCAAAACAATCAAGAACGCATGTTATCTGTTCTTTAAGAGATATTCCAACAGAGAAAACAAGATATACAAAATCTTATATGATGAGATGTAGTACAGTCTTGAATACTTATTTTGATCATCTATTTGTCCACGCCGATCCAGAATTCTGTGAAGTCAAGGAATTTTTCACATCATGGCATCATATCGATATTGAAATTTATTATACAGGCTATGTTTCGCAAAAAAAATCTTGGAGTCAAAATGATACAGGCTTCCTTCCTGCTCACATCAATTTGTCTCCTGATGAGAGAGTGATTCTTATAACTGCTGGAAGTGGAATCAACTCTTATGGTACTCCGGATTTTTTGAGAAACTGTATTGAGGCTAAGAAATATCTGGATAAAAACCTGAAAAGCAAATTTATCGTCTTTTGTGGTGAATTTTTGAGTTCAGCATCTTTTAACGAACTTCGTGCATATTGCCAGGGAACGAAAGACATTATTGTGCATAGATTTACCCCGAATCTTCTTGAATGGATGGAAATAGCGGATTTGTCGATCAGCCGAGCAGGTTATAACACCTGTATGAATATTCTTGAAAAACGAGTTAAAGCTATTCTGGTACCTGCAAAAATTGCGGAAGATCAAGAATTGCGAGCAGAAAAATTCGCCAATATGCGTTTTGCCACTAAAATTGACGAGCAAAAACTGTCACCAGAGATTCTGGCTAAAGAGATTCAGAAAAGTTTATGCAGAAAGCCAGTAGCCTATAATATTCAACTTAATGGTGCTTTCAAGACAGCACAGTTTCTTTCTGAAATCATAAAAACAAAAAAGTGAGCACTATTATATGAACGTGTGTATGATTACTTACGAATTTCCTCCTTTTGGCCGGGGGGGAGTGGGAAGTTTTACGTTCAGGCTTGCCAGGAATCTATCTACTCTGGGCCTAAATATTCATGTTATTGCGCCAGGTCCTAACAGAAATATCTCTCAGGTTAAACCTGTTGAGGAATCTGGCGTCACGATACATCGCACGATTTCTGAGATGAGTACATCGTACAGAAGTTATCGTGAAAAACGGGAAGTCGGAAATTATATTATACGATTAAATGAGTCAGAAGGATTTGACCTAATACACAGTATTTTTGCTTTGCCCACCGGGCAAATTGGAGCACTTGTTGCAGGCGAAGTTGGAGTCCCTTTGATTGTGAGTCTGAGAGGGAGCGATGTAGAGTCTATGCGCTATAGTACAGAACGACTGCCTGCGTTGAAATGGGTTCTGGAACAGGCGTGTTATGTAACATCCGTAAACTCTGATTTATTATATAAGGCGCAACTCATAGGGAATATAGAAAACGCAACAGTTATTCACAATGCCCTCGATCCTTCGCTGTTTGCCAATGTTTCCCTGGTTCGCCTTGCTGTGAATCAAAAAAGATCAGATCGAAAATTTATAGAGCGTTTTCTGGCTCTAAAGACAAAAGAGAAAATAATTATCGGAACAGCCGGACGTTTGGGGCACGTTAAGGGAACCACATATCTCTTTGAAGCATTTGCAAAGCTGGTTAAGCGGTATTCACACCTGCACTTGCTGCTGGTGGGCGAATTTGCTGATTTAAACGAAAAAAAGGAATGGAGTAAGTGGCTTAAAAAGAAAAAATTATGGAACCATATCACTTTCACAGGCTGGATTCCACATCCGTTCATCTGTGCTTGGCTCCATGAGATGGATATTTTTGTTTTTCCTTCGCTTCACGAAGGCTCTCCAAACGCACTGTTGGAGGCTATGTTTTGTGGATTGCCGATTGTTGCGACTGATGTATGTGGGAATCGCGATGTTATTGATGATGGGAAAGATGGCTTTTTGGTCGCAAGCCATGATGCTGATGAGCTGGCAGACAAAATAGGCATTTTGGTTGAAGATGAATCAGAGCGAAGTTTTTTTGGTAAAAACACCCAGGAAAAAATAAAAAAAGATTACACTGTAGAAAAAGAGCGAGAGTCTTGGCTTGAAATCTATAACCAATTAACGCGGGGTTGATACTTATGATTGGTCCAAGAATAAGCCTGCAAGACCTGTTTGATTTACTGGATTTAGATCTGCCAGATCTAAAGGAAGTGAAACAAAAAATAATAGTAGAAGATTGGACATCTGCTCAAGATGCTCTCGCTTTACATTTAAGAACCCGTACAATCTCCAAGTGGTTTTCCGATATGGAAATTGAACCAGAGGGAGCCAGTGAAGATTTTGTTCTTAGAGAAGCCGATAGAATTTGCAAAAACAAATTTACGATTTTGGACACCACATACAACTTCAAGAAGAGTATAGATTGGGAATTTACGGGAAATCATCTAAAAGAAACAACATGGCAATTGGCAAGACATGAATCCTGGGTTGTCCTTGGCAAAGCGTTCTCAAAAACTGGTAACGAGCGATATGTTAAATCTTTTGTGGGACAGGTGACGGATTGGTGTGAAAAGATACTCAGCCCCTTAGAAGGCAATGGCAAAGCCTGGAATGAAAATGCTGAAATGGGTAGTGGCGTTACAAATCATTGGCGCACGCTTGAATGTGCTCATCGACTGACATATTCCTGGCCCTGGGCTTTTTACTTTTTCCTAAAATCACCTCTATTTGATTCTGCTGCTATTTGCACAATGTTGTGTAGTATGATGGAGCAAGTTCAGCATCTCATTAAGTTTTCACAAGAAGACAGCAAATGGCGATTAAAGGAATGCTGTGGCATTTATTATATCGGCGTGTTATTTCCAGAATTGAAGGACTCTGAAAAATTGCGTCTCTTGTCTATAGATAGGATGATGAGGATTTTCAACTCTCTCGTTTATCCCGATGGAGCATTGCCAGATCTATCCAGTTCGGATAGCTTGTTTAAACCTCTTTTGTCTTCTATTGATCTTGGGATTCGGAATAAGGAAAAATTTCCAATTGACTTCATGTCCAGTTTACAGCAGATATTTAGTTATAGGTTGTATGTGTCGTTGCCGGACGGGATAATGCCTTCGATAAATAATGGCGTATATACGGATATTTTTCCTTTATTTCAACGAGGTGCTCGGCTTTTTCCCAACCGTTTAGATTTTCAATGGGTTGCAACAAAAGAAAAAGAAGGTATTGTCCCGGATAGACAATCAAAAGCATTTCCCTATGCTGGGCAATATGTCATGCGGGCTTCTGTAGAAGGGCAAGATTCGTATCTCTTGTTTGATGCTGGTCCAATTGGTCAAAACGGGCATGAAGATAAACTGAGTATTATCGTGTATTCACATGGACAGCTACACATTATAGACCCTGGATACTATACGCGCGACCTGACATCAAGTTGGCAGGCTTACGCTCGTTCTTCTCACGCACACAATGTCGTGATAGTAGATGGACAAGGACAACAATCATCTGAAACGCAGGGGTATAATATCAAGAAAGTTAGTGCCAACTGGATAACGAATGCCGATTTCGATTTTGTATCTGCAAGCTATAATGACGGGTTTGGTAAAGACAAAATAAAAGTTTTGCATACACGCTCGATTTTCTTTTTAAAAAGTCGTTTTTGGATCCTGACGGATATGCTTGAACCAATGGATCAACTTACCCATACTTATGAATCACTTTTTCATTTGAATGCGGAATATACAACAAAAGTAGATCGGCTAGAAGGAGTCTGCACACGCAATAAAACCGAGAGTAATTTTGGTATTTATCCTATTACAAAATATCCTCTAGATCTTAATATAGTGGAAGGTCAGAAGGGGCCACAAATACAAGGTTGGGAATTTTGCGATGGCGGTGCGAAAACTCGTCCTATTCCAACAGCGATTTTCAGCTTAAATGCAAAAGGTTGCGTTGCGATTTCTTACGTTTTAATGCCTCAGGGAAGTGAAGATGAAATTCTATCTGTTAGAGAATTAGATTTTTCAACGGATGCCGAGAGCAGTTCTTCAGGTTTGCTTGAATTTCAGAGTGGTTATGTGGTGGCATTCCAAATTCAGAAACCAGTTTTTCAGGATTCGATAAAAATGACAGTTTTAATTGTGAATAAAAATGGACGAGTTGAACACATCTATTCAAATAGCGCAGATGTTTTGTCCTTCGGCAAAAAAAAGATCAGAGTAGGGGCCCGATTCAAAATATAACGCGGTTTCAACCTGAAACTTTGTTTGGATATGGTCCTATTCTTCATAGAAATGAGCTTACTTATGGATTCAAAATACTTGAGAACTATTATCCCGAAGAAAATATATGAATTAAATATTTGGAATCGCAGGCTTTTTGTTACTGCAATTTTAGTCTCTTTTTTATTCAATTTTCCTGACTATAACGGATTGCAGTGGTTCCATTTTCCACCAATGGAAGAAGCGATTAAAAGATTGTGTAACCAATTGTGATGATAGACGAAGTGATTGGCTCTCGCAGCCGGACTGGTCAGCGTGGGGTGGTTTTCCACGACAGCCGGACAAGAGGGGGTAAAATTATAGAGTAAGGCATAAGCGCGTATGTTTTGTGTGGTTTTTTTGTGGTCACTATGAAACATTTGTGCTGCGATAGCGTGCCGTTCCATAAATTTCATGAGTCTATCAAGGGTAGCAGATGTGCGAAAGGCCTCTCGAAAATCCAGATGAGCAAGCCATCGCCTCCTTTTGTCACATAATTTGAGGAGATTGTCTTTCATTGGGACATCGGGTAAGTGTGCTTGCGTCCAATCTCTCAAGCGTCGGATGCGTTGTCCCATACTTCTTTTGGTTGAAGCCCTGTAAATATGCCAGACCTTCTCAGCGGCTTGATAATAGAAGTCTTTTAAGGACTTGGTGGCTCGGTCTCGCACCTTGAGAAAGGCGTGGAGGAAGCATTCGATAATAAAGATTTTAGGGAAAAGTGCACGCCAAGCTCCTTGTGTTGCTGCCCAGCCATCGGTATTGACGGTTTGAGGCTGATAATCGGCATCTATGGCTTGGGCTTCTTCCTTGAAGGTTGCATACCCTGCGCTGAGTGTTTCAGTATCGGCTTTGTCAACTGTGTGGACGCCTAAAATGCAGTTTTTACCTATGGTTGTGGCGACATAGGCTTTCTGTCCTCGGATGCGAATATGGTGCTCATCGGCCAAGACATGGCAGGGCAATGTCTCTTTCTTTTTCAGGGTCGTACCCACTAATGAATAGGTTGAAAAAGAAAGAAAGAGACGATACCAATACATGTGATTTCTACCAAAGACGATGGCAAGTGCCCAAAAGGGAACACTGAAACGCAATAAAAACAAGCCTTTCTCTACTTCATCAGTCATCCCGCGCATATAGGGTAACACGAAAGAAGGCCGAATTTGATACTGATGGTTGTTGATCTGTAACTTTCGCATTTTCAGCTTCAATTTTTTAGAGAGCCGTGTGGTGCCATTAAAAAAGTAGCCCTGACTCATATCGGTAGGGAAAAGTTCTGGATGCATTTGAAAAAGATGCGCCACTGTCTTATGGGCAAAGGGCAAGTCATCCATAAACCGGTGATACTCAGACTCGGTGAAAGGGAGGACTATTGTCCGATTGATTTTTTGCTTATCTTGAAGTGCCACTGCTTGTGCCTCCTGTCTTGAGAGTTCACGTTAACTGCACTTAAGATAAGCATGAGCAGTGGCTTTGGCTATTTACCACTGCAAAACGTTACAATCAGCAATTTTCAATGCTGTTTAGCTTATGGGCATAAAGTAGAATCTGGTACAGTGATCGCAAAATTCAATGATAGGTTACTTTATGAACATGATCTTGACCACACTAAAATTTATCCCGCTCAGCAAGAACTGTATGAATTGAAATTGGATCGACTAAATACAATTGTTGGAGAAAAATTATTAGCCATTAAAGCCCAAGAATTGGGTGTTCCTGTGAGCAAAATTTTTGAATCTGAAGTTGATGTTCCCGCTGTCAAAGATTCTGAAATTGAAGAAGAAATCGCTCACATATTTGATACTATCAATCAGCAACCAGAATTTAGAAATCTCGATAGTGAATCTCGCTGGAGAAAGATATTTGAAGTGATGCGTATTGACTTAGATCCACAACAGGATTTTAAGGATCAGTTGAAGACCGCCATTCGAGTTCGAATAGCCAATCAAAACCAAATGAAAGCAGAGCGCGAATATATGACGAATTTACACAACCAATTTCACGTAGAAGCCTATTTTGAGGAACCCGATCCGCCAGTATATGATATTTCTATTGAAGGATTTCCAACGCAAGGGTCTCCGGAAGCGCCTGTTACGATTGTGGAATTTAGCGATTTTGAATGCTCTTATTGTAGTCAGTTGTCAGTTGTTATGAATCAGCTATTAACCGCGTTTGAGAATAAGCTGAAGATTGTGTTTAGACACTTCCCCCTTCCCCATCATCGTCATGCTCAAAAAGCGCATGAAGCTGCTGAATGCGCCCGAGCACAGGGAAAATTCTGGGAATATCGCGATTTACTATTTGAAAATTTTGATAAACTAAAAAAAGAGGACTTGATCGCGTATGCACAGAAATTAGACCTCGACCTAGAAAAATTTAAACAGGACCTTGATTCCGGTAAATTTGCAGATAGAGTTCATCAAGACATAAGAGAAGGCCGTAGATTTGGGGTTAATAGTACACCTTCTATTTTTGTAAACTCCAAACCGATAAAATTGAGGAGCAAAGACCATTTCTCCGAACTTTCAAGGCGCGTAACTTTAGAACTACAAGGTGACCAGCAATCAAGCCAGATATTTAGAGATGATAGCGGTAAAAGAATCTACGCGAAATTTAAGGGGAGTATGATAACAGAAGATGATTTTGACGACGACCTTTTCTATTCTGAAGCAAAGCAAATTTATGATCTCAAAGTTGGACAAATTCGAGAGATTTTCAAACCTGTTATTTTAGAAGATGCAACAAAGAACGCAGGCTCCACTATTGACTCTTTATTCTTGCGAAAAATTGATACTACGCCATCAGATATGCAAGTCAAAGAACAATTCGATCTGCTTAATAGCACAATGATTAAGAACCCGAGATTGGCTTTGTTACCCGATGAAATCCGAGAAAATGAAATCCTGCGTATGATGAAAATTGATCCAATTGAAGGAAAAACATTTAGAGAACTCCTTTGGCCCGTCGCGGAACGCATTGCTCAAAAGAAAAAATTTGATAATGAGAAAGAACGGTTCATTATCAAATTGGTTGATGAAGCAAAAATAGAGATCTACTTTGATCCACCAGAGATACCTGTTTACAACCTGAGTAATGAAGGCTTGTCGTCTATCGGCACACCAAACGCGCCTTTCACTATTGTGGTCTTCAGTGATTTTCAGTGTCCTTATTCTGCACAAGCGGGACGAGTATTGAATAGATTATTAGCGGATTATTCTGAAACAGTACGTCTCGTATTCAGGCATTTCCCGTTGCCGTTTCACGAGCATGCCCAAAAAGCTCATGAAGCGTCTGAATGCGCTCGAGAACAGGGAAAATTCTGGGAATATCACGACATCTTATACGCCAAACAAGATGCATTGGAAACGGATCATCTGAAGTACTATGCCACTGAATTAGGACTTGATTCTATACAATTCAATCGATGTTTAGACACGGGTAAATATATGTCTAAAATAGAGGCAGATTTGGAAAAGGCATCCATCTTAAACGTCCGTGGAACGCCTACATTTTATATTAACGGCAAATTAGCGGATATTTGGGAATATGAGGAATTTGAGTGGTTTATCACTGATAAACAGAAAGGAGGGTTAACTCACTCGCCGGAAGCAGTAAGCCCTGGATGTGGTCGGTAGGAGAATCAATCAGATTTTCTTGTCGATATACAGAAAGGGCGTGTTTTACCTGTTGTTGAATTTTCAATAGGTGAAATTCAAATCTACAGGAGAGGAGGTGGTGTTTAATTGTATGGGCATTATAGCCCAAACTGAAGGAATATGTAATACTAATCTTATGAATCAGGACTTACGCAAAAGTCATAGACAAAAGGGTATTGGCTCCTTAAACTTCAGGTATAGTCCTGTAACCTGAACGAGGAGGTAGGATGGGATGGACAAACCGACCCGGTTAGATTACTGTCAGTATTTGCTCAGCAGTCCGATCAACTATACACTGACGCATTTTGCAGACCACAGCGAAGGATTCAGCCATGATATGATCAATCGGTATCTGGCCGGAGATCGCATTGCGCCACGCTTGGTCTGGGAACATGTCAAGTCGGCTATCGCAGTAACGCCAAAAGGCTATGTGATCTTCGATGATACAGTCTTGGACAAACGCCATGCACGCAAGATAGACCTTGTTCGTCGTCAATATAGTGGCAATGCCAAAGGGGTCATCAATGGCATTGGGGTGGTCACTTGCGTTTATGTCAATCCCGCACAAGACCGGTTTTGGATCATTGACTATCGCATATATGACCCCGCTGGCGATGGCAAGACCAAGTTAGATCATGTCGTTGAGATGTTATCTGTCCTGGTTTATAGTAGAAAACTGCCTTTTCAAAGTGTGTTGATGGATAGCTGGTATGCGACGAAAGATGTGATGCTACATATTGAGAAGTTGCAAAAAACCTATTACTGTCCGCTCAAGTCCAATCGGCGTGTGGACGATTCTTTAGGCCAACATCCCTATCAACGAATAGATAGCCTCACCTGGACAGATAGCGAATCTCACGCAGGCAAACGCATTAAAATCAGGGGCTTTCCAAAATACCATAAGGTGAAATTATTTCGGGTGGCGTCCTCTACTGGGCGCACGGAACATGTCGTTTCTAACGACCTTGCACAAAAGGATACCCAAGTGGCACAACAGGTGTGTCACTGGCGCTGGAAAATTGAGCAATTTCACCGAGAGGCAAAACAAGTGACCGGCCTTGAACGCTGTCAATGCCGATTAGCAAGAATTGTGCGTAACCATATCGGATGTGCCTTCCTCGTTTGGATCCGTCTTGCACAGGTCGCCTATCAAACTGGACAATCTGTTTATCAGGTCAAATACGGATTGTTCGATGACTATCTCAGACAACAACTCAAAGCTCCATCTATTCGCATGACACTTGCGTAAGTCCTAGAATTAATCTTGCCTAGCATCGTAGCCCATTTTGAGAACCTAATTGTCTGACTACATTTTGGGCGTACAAATTAGGCATAGACCTGCTCTACCTGATTACAAAGTGCAAGATTTCTATATCTGATTAGGAGATATTGTCAAATGTTGTGGATGGGTGTAGAACGCATCCTTGATGATTATGCAGCGATTTTGCGTTCACCATCTACGAATTTCACCCCTTCAATGACGAGGGGTATGAGCCTGTAACCGCGTAACCTGACCCATGTTTTTTCAGCTTCAATCGCCAGTTTATACACCATCGCCATCGTCGCTTTGACCGATCCGCAGCCTTTGGTCTGCCTCGTGCGATGCCTGACGGTGGCAAAAGTCGATTCAATCGGGTTGGTGGTGCGTAAATGGAGCCAGTGTTTGGCAGGAAAATCGTAAAAGGTGAAGAGCACCTCAAAATCTTTGGTCAGGCAGTCACAGGCTTTTTCATAGCGATCCTGATACAGCCTCAAGAAGTGGTCATAGACCTTATGGGCACTCTCTTTTGTGGGAGACTGATACATCTCCTGAATCAGCCGCTTGGCATCTGGTTGCACAGATTTGGGCAGCTTATCCAACACATTAGCTGTCTTATGCACCCAACAGCGTTGGTGTTTCGTGGCAGGGAATGCCTCTTCCAATGCGGTCCAAAAGCCGGTTGCCCCATCGCCTATGGCAAGGGCAGGGGCTTTTTTCAACCCGCGTGCTTTGACCTCTTGTAAGAGACTTTGCCAGGATAAGGTGCTCTCACGTTGCCCTTCTTCTATGGCGATGACCTCTTTTTTACCTTGTGCGGTGGCACCAATCAGCACGAGCACACAGGGGCGATCATCAGAGAGGCGTACGTTAAAATAGATACCGTCTGCCCAGATATAGACATAGTCTTTATCGTGCAAGTCGCGCTTTTGCCATTGTTTATACTCATCTTCCCAAATACGCTTTAAGCGCGTGATATTGGCCGGAGAAAGCCCTGGTGCGCCTTTGCCTAAGATCGCTTCGAGTGCTTGGGGAAAGGCTGAGGTGGAGACCCCTTTCAGATACAGGGTCGGGATCAGCGTGTCAATACTTGGACTGCGACGGGCATATTTAGGCAGAATCGCACTGGTGAAGTGATGCCCCTCGCGACGATCGTGAACTCGGGGTTGTTTGATGGGTATTTTACCAATACCTGTGGTGACTTCTCGGGCAGGATGATACCCGTTTTTGACCACCTCACGATGACCCTTTTCATCTACCTGATCAGAAAATCGGGCGATATATTCATTCACTTCATACCGCAAGGCGGCACATAACATCTTACGAGCACCTTTTCTTAAGACCGCTTCGAGGCTATCGGCCAGTGTATCTTGCACTATGCTTTCCACTTCAAATGGGGTATATTCTTTCACGAGCGTGTCCTTTCTCCCTCCTGGAGGGATTTTGGTTTTTTGTGATACTATAGGATACGCTCTTTCCTTTTGATCATCCACAACTTTTGAATATACCTCTCTGATTAGTATAAGTTGTCAAGTTATTTCGTTTTAACTATCTTGAAGGAGATTATCCAATGTTGGCAAAATGGTTGTCCAACGATGTGCCGAAATTCAGCACTATTTTGTGTTCGGCTGGTATGATGGTACCTTGGTTGCTTATCGACAGAGCAGCGGCCCATGACTTTGATAATAAGGAGTATGATGTGGGTACTGACTGTGTATTTCCCAACCGTCTCCAAGCCGAGGGGAGTGCTCTCAGAAGATTAAGAGACATATGTTCTCAAGCAGGGGGTACGTTAACGTCCAATAGGGCTTGGAACGGACAATGCCTAAAAAAAAATCCAGAAACCGGGAAAAATGAATATAAATATTGGGGTGCAGGATGGGGAAGGTGTAAGATCCCCGCAGGACAGCATACGCATGGTCAATACACCGAAGAAGACTGCGATTGTGGCAATTGCGGAGACGGTTGCGATAGCTGAAATATGAGTATTCGTAAGCGGTGATTGCTATAATAAAGGGAAAAGAAAAAAGTTGAGTATGAAGGCCATAGTTGCCAAATTCGAAGCGTAAAAAAAATCATTAAATTATCTTCTTTGAGGAGGCAACTATGGCCAAGCATCACAAGCAAATCCAGTATGTATCTGCCAACACGTTGATCGTTGGCATTGATATCGGTCAAGCGGTTCACTCACTTTGTCAAGATGATGTTAGACGGTCAGCAGATCGCCGTATTAAAACTCTCCAATGAAGGTGTGGCCTTTATGTCATTGCTCGACAAAATTCGACTCATCAAACTGGCTGGCTTAAACCTCTTTGAAATCTCTTCAGGCTATAAAAAGGGCAAGAGAAGAATCGCCAAAAGGGACGGTCAAGACTTAGACGCATCCTCTATACAGCAGTCTTTCTCCTCATCAGCTATAATCCCATCTTCCAAGCGGCCTATCACCGATTCAAAGAAGCAGAAAAACCCACACAAAAAGCGATTATTGCCCTGTTCTGTAAACTCTTACGCATCCTGTTTGCACTGGTCAAGAAACAAGAAACTTTCAACATAAACGGCAATACGAAGTGGACTTGACCCGTTTTAGTGGACAACTTATCTCTTTCAGAGAAAGGAGTCCAAAATGGGCAAAAAAAGATCATATCCAACCGCATTTCGCCAGCAAATGGTCGCGCTGGTCAGATCGGGTCGTAGTGCCAACGATTTAGCCAAAGAGTTTGAACCGACCGCCCAGACGATCAGTGCCTGGGTACGTCAAGCAGATCGCGATGAAGGCCGTCGAGACGATGGGTTGACCAGTCGTGAGCGATCAGAACTTCAACGGCTTCGCAGAGAAAATAAACGCTTACGGCAGGAGCGTGAGATCCTTGCAAAGCATGTGCCGTAGTGGTTCTATACGGTAGCCGCGGCCTGGTTCGCAGCGGAGACCGATGCGATACCCCCAAAATCTTCAGATACATAAAGGCGCATCAGGCCAACTATCCAATCACCATGCTATGCCAAGTGCTGGGTGTCTCCACTAGTGGGTATTATGCATGGTGTGATCGACCTTTATCTCAAAGGGCAAAGGACGATGAACAGTTGACAGAACAAATAAGGGTCTTTCACCAGCGTTCCAATGGGACCTATGGCGCACCTCGTATCTTTCAGGATCTGCGCGAAGTAGGTGTTCACATCAGCAAGAAACGAGTTGCAAGACTGATGCGACAAGCCAATATATGTGGTGTCAGCCGAAGAAAAGGTATTCTGACAACATACCGGTCTATCACAGACGAGAAAGCCCCTGATCTGGTCAAGCGAGACTTCAGGGTTGATAAACCGAATACGCTGTGGGTCGCTGATATTACCTACATACCCACCTACTCTGGCTTTTTGTATCTATCTGTTGTTCTCGATGCCTTCTCCAGACGAGTAGTTGGTTGGGCAATGGCCTCACACTTGAAGACGCAACTGGTCTTAGATGCTCTGGATATGGCACTTTGGAACCGCCGACCAGATGGGGTCATTCATCACTCAGATCAAGGGTCTCAATATACCTCTTATGCCTTTGGTCAACGCTGTGCAAGAATGGGGGTCAGACCCTCTGTGGGATCGATTGGCGACTGCTATGACAACGCATTGTGCGAGAGCTCCTTTGCCACCCTTGAGTGCGAGGTGATAGACCGACATAGCTTCCCCAATCATAGCCAAGCCAAACTGGCGATCTTCGAGTATATTGAAGGGGGGTATAACCCACAGCGCAGACACTCTGCACTGAAGTATCAATCACCCATCACCTATGAAAAACTGATGGCAAAAGGTGATTGGGTTGAAAGTTCTACACTATCCACCAAAGCGGAGTAACTCCAGGCCGAGATGGTGGTTTTGTTCATCCATTAATCTTTCATCTGTTTGCTCGCCTTGCAAGTTATATATCGCCATGCTTAAATTAATCATAGAAAAAGAACTGTTGGCTCGATTTTCTGACTCAACGTTTGTCACAGCCTGTATCCTAAGTTCTGTTCTGATCTTTCTGAGTTTTCATTTAAGTGTACGCAGCTATGGTGATCTTGTGAAGGACTACAATGGCATTCAGAAACTCAATAGAAATTCACTGAAAACTCAAGAAACATATGAAGACATTAACAGTGAAGGTATAGACATCAGTAAACCACCAGAAGTGCTGTCGATTTTTAGTGTCGGCATATCAAATTACATAGGAAGAAATCTAAACATTCATTCGTTTAGCACGCCACAACTTCAGGGTAGCAAAGTTGAAGGCAATCCGATTTTTGCTATTTTCGGCGGCCTTGATATGACGTTTATTGTCAAGAGTATTCTTAGTCTCTTAGCCATTATCCTCTCATATAATATACTCTCTGGGGAAAAAGAAGGTGGCACACTCAGGTTGATTGCCTCGTTTCCCGTGCCTCGCGACACGCTCATTTTGGGCAAATTGATCGGAGGACTCTTCAGTTTATTCATTCCCTTGCTGATTCCCACGCTATTGGGCTTGGCTATCCTTCTTCTGTTGTCTAATATTCACTTTGATAGTGATGACTATCTACGCCTGATGTTTATTTTTTTCATCTTTTTGTTGTATTTAACAGTCTTTTTTTTGATCGGTGCGTTTGTTTCGGCATGTACCAAGAGTTCGGGGGTATCCTTTTTAGTTGCACTTTTTATTTGGGTATTGGTCGTGCTTGTCATCCCCAAGAGTAGTAGCATCCTTGCTGCACAGTTTATTCATGTCCCTTCAAGTCAGCAACACCGTATCCAGAAAGCGCAAGCAAGAAAAGATATTTTTCAGAGATATAACCAGATTGACGCGAAGCTTTGGCGAGATTGGAGAGTATTGTTTGACAAAACAATGAAAAAAGAGGAAAAAATAAGGCGCGAATACGAAAACCAATTGGACGAATACGAAAACCAATTGGACAAAAAAAGAAAAGAAAATGAGGAACAACGAGACGCTGAGCTTAAAAATGCACAAGCTCGCATGGATCGGGAATATCAACAACGACAGCAAAATTTGGCGAGTCTCGCAATTACTCTGTCTCGTATATCTCCTGCAGCTGCAATGACACAGGCAACCATGAGTTTCGCTGATACCGGAATAGGCAATTTTGACCATTTCATCAGATCAGCACGGGCATATAGAGAACGATATATCGTATTTCTAAAAGAAAAAGGAATACCATTGGGCTTGGTCATCTATAACATCAATGAGGATCGAAAGCCTGAAAAGCTCAATCTTCAAGAAATACCCGTATTTACATATCAAAAAATGTCGCTTGCTTCTGTTTTGCAGGTGACACTCATTGACATCCTATTGCTCATCCTCTTATCCTTACTGCTGTTTATTGGAACGTATGTGTCATTTCTGAAATACGATGTGCGTTGACTAAATTTGAAGGCGAAGTCTCCAGGTAATAAGCGGTGTAAAATATCTATGATAAGTAGTGTGAATATCACTTTGGTGGATGTACAAACATAAATTTGACTGATGAGCAAAAAAATCTCGCTTGTAATACATGAGAAAGGTTTCGGGCAATGCACCCGCAACCTTTTTTGATTTTCAAGCTCAATTTGTAATGTTTTATGTTCCCAAGAGTAAGCAGTTCAAAGTGTCAGTAAGAATTTTTTTTAGAGTTTGAAAATCGCGATGCGATTGCGTATCTTTTGCGGACAGGACATATTGATGGTATCCCATCGCTTTGGAGCCCGCTTGAGGCATAATAACCGGCCTGCATACCGTGATGCTGTTATTTCTCTGAGTGTAAGGAGGAAAGCGAGGATCGGGATAGAGAGATTGATGCGGTTATCGAAAAAGGTTTCAACGGCTTCTTTTGGAGGAAGGGTTATGGTACGCCTTTTGAATCGTTTGGCATTTTTATTGGTCCTGATGTCCTGGGTAGCTGTTAGTCAGGCACAACAAGTGCTGGAGATTGAGACTTGTTTGGCTCTGGCGCGAGCGCACAATGAAACTCTGCTGTCAGCCAGACAGCGTGTTGAGGAGATAGATTACGATAAGTGGGTGGTGCGATCCCGGTTTTTTCCAAAAGTGGCTTTGGAAACCCGGTACAATGTGCCAGATCTGCGACATATAGACAGCGAGACATTTCGCGATGAAGCCATTTTGCATGCGCGACAGCGTGTGTTGGAGTTTGGGGCTGACGCACCTGAAGAAGTGGCGTATCGGTCACGAATGCGGTCAGCACGGCTTGACTACGAGCGGCAGACGCGGCGCTTGTTGTCACAGGTACGACGCAATTTTTATTTGACAATTGTCAAAGGACAGCAAATTGCCAACCGACGCGAAGTGCTCGACAATGTGCGAGAAAAATTGCGGCGTATTCGGGTAAAATACGAACGCGGTGTGGCAAAAGAATTTGATCTCTTAACAGCACAGTTAGATTCTTTGGAACAAGAAGCACAGATCAGTGTCTTGTTGGAGCAAAAAACGCGGCTTACCTTTGATCTCTTGAGGTTGATGGGGCGCGATATGGTGCAAGATGTCGCGTTGATTGGGGAAGTTGAAGACTTCGAAATGAATTTGGATGATGCGGTTACAATAGCTCTGGGCCGCGATGTAGAGATTGAAAGACTGGGTGAGGAAGTTGCCGAGGCTTCACGGGGTTTTCATGAAACGCGATTGGACTATTTACCGGATATTAAAATAAAAGTTGGCATGGAAAGTGGGGATAAAGTGCTGGGACTTGATCTGACGCGCAGCCAGGGCACCTATCGCTTGGATGCCGCTTCAGATGTGTTGCTCTTTCGTACCGGTGACTTACCTTTGGATTCTCGTTTTATAACGCGAGACACAAATAAGTTCGCACTTTTTCAATTTTCAATGCCGATTCTCTCGGGCTTTTCTCGCTATGGACAAACTGGGGCTGCGCGGGCGCGACTATATCAGGTGCAGGCGTCGTTTCGAGACCGACGCGATCAGGTTGAGCGCAATGTGCGGCAACACTACCAGACACTGCAAGATCGGATTTTGCAACGCGAGATCAATACTCGACGCCTCGAGATGGACAGTAGGCGGCTTGAGATTCAGGAGCGCTTGCGCGATCTGGGACAGGTGACAGACAACCAGGTTGAAACGTTTCGGGATCGCTTTTTTGCAGGACAAGAGCGGCTGTTTCAAAGTCAGGATGCCTATATCAATGCACTGGAAAACTTGAGGGAGGTGATGGGGTATTTTTAGGACACGCGCGATCTGGGGCGTTGGGTGTGCGTTCTTTGTGATGATGTGGGTAGGGGAAATTGATGGTAACGAAGATGTCCGCGAACCAACGGATACAGGAAAAACAAAAGTGCAATTGTTGAATGAATTGCGTCTTCGCAAAGCCGAAGTGGATTTGGACCGGCGCAGAGAAGATCTAAAAAATAAAAAAAGGGAATTGGAAATTGCAGATGAATTGTTCAAGGAAAAAATTTATACCCTCAAAGAATTAAATGACGCGCAAAAGGCGTTTGAGGACGCTTCTGTTCTTTACAAGCAAGCCGTGTTGACATTGCGTGAGACAAAGTTGAATTTTTTGCGAGATGCCACACATATTTCAGTGATGGAAGCAAAAAAGTATATTTTGCCCGACGGACAGCGGATGGTTGATGTGACATTGAAGAACTCGTCGAATGTGTCGGAAGCAGAGACCTATTTGGTAGGAACGTCAGATTTGGGCGAAACGGGTGTCGAAATCGAAGGTTTAGACGCGCTCGACCAGGATATGTCAAAGGCACGCCTGACATCGCTTTTGGAGATTCAGAATATCATTGTCTCCATTTATCAGAACGGAACCATTATTGGCAAACCCTATGATCAGATTGTGCCGTCGCTTAAATTATACGAAGAAAAATCGCTCACCTTTCAGCTTCTGGAAGAAGAGGCCGATCAGATTACAATCCAAATGTCGTACTTGGATGTGATCAAACAAATGCCAGTGAAAGTAGAAGCCGAATCAGAGAAATCTATCCCAATTCTGGAAGTGATGCAGTTTTCACAAGAGGCAGACCTGGGTGAGAGCGCGACTTATGCGGTGCGGGTTGAGCGATTTTCGAGTGGGAGAGCCGCTTTTCAATTGGCGGTTGTGAACTTGCCCAGGCAAATTAACGCGCAATTCACGCGGTCAGGGGCGCGTTTGAGCCAGATCAATTTCGGGCAAAATGAGACGAGTCACGATCTGTCTTTGCAGGTCTATTTACCGGATCGGTCAGATGCTGATGTGGCGATTGACAAACGCATTGAGTTTTATGCCCTTGTGCTACCCCAGGAAGTTTGGCGGAGGTTACAACCCATTGGGGGCCGCATGTTTTCGGCGGCTGAATTGGATACGCTCAATGCGAGTAAAGTCAAGTTGGAACTGGTTCCAAGAGGCGTGGGGCTAATTGAGGTCCGCGCTGTGAATCTCTATCACGAAATCAGCATTGACGAAGATGTTTTTATGGAAGTGACCGTGTATAACGATGGGACGAGGCGTTTGGACAATGTGGCGATTCGCACGAATATGCCACCCAATTGGCGGTCGATAGTTGAGCCGGATGTGATTTCCGAACTGCTACCTTCAAAAGAGCGCGCTGTTCAACTGACATTTATGCCACCCGACGATGTAGGCGTAGGAGATTATGAGGTTCAAATTCAGACACAGGCTATGGCAGATAACAGACCTGTTGAGGCGCAGGATAAGACGGTACGCATTCACGTTACCGCACGCACAAATCTCTTGTTGAGTAGTATGCTGATTCTCGGTGTGATCGGGTTGGTTGTTGGCGTGGTGTGGTACGGTGTTAAGCTGACGCGGCGATAAGGCTATAAGGAGGCGTGATGATTGAAGCAATCGGACTTTCGAAGCGGTATGAAGATGGTGTTCTGGCACTGAACAATTTGAACCTGAAAGTGCCTTCAGGAGAGATTTTCTGTTTGCTGGGTGCGAATGGGGCAGGCAAGTCAACTGCCATCAATTTGATGCTGAACTTTATTGAGCCAACGGAGGGTACGGCGAGGATCAACGACATTGATGTGACGCGAGACCCGCTTGACGCGAAGAGGTATGTCGCGTATCTGTCTGAAAATGTCATGCTTTATGGCAATTTTACTGCGCGACAGAATCTGGATTTTTTTGCGAGTCTGGCGGGCAAAGAAACCGACCGCGATGGGTATTATCGCATTTTGCACCGGGTGGGCTTACAGGAGCAAGCCTTTGAACAGAGGGTCAAGGCGTTTTCAAAAGGTATGCGGCAAAAGGTGGGTATTGCCATTGTCATCATTCGAGATGCACCAGCAGTTATTCTGGATGAGCCGACCGCTGGTTTAGATCCACAAGCCGGTGCTGAGTTTATGGATTTGTTAGAAGAATTGCGAGGCGAGGGCAAAGCCATTTTTATGTCCACGCACGATATTTTCAGAGCGCGTTCTCTCGCTGACCGGGTAGGCATTATGAAGGAGGGGCAGTTGCTCATGGAGCGCACTCGTGCTGAATTGGAGAATGAGGATTTGGAAAAATTATATCTGGATTATATGTATGGAACAAATAGTAATGCGTAGTACTCAGGAAAAGGTCAAGTCCATTGCGAAGGTGATCCAGCTCAGGGGCGATATCATACTCCATTAGGGATTGTGTACCTCTTCACCGCTCCATTTGTCATCGCATCAGGTGTCCAATGCTTGTTGAAATTCCTCAAGGTCAGATATCTGTACCGCTGTGCGGAGCAACTGCTTGAGGCGTTGCACATCGTCCACAGCGGCAAGGCGATCCGCTATGGGATGCGATGGAGCGCACGCAAAGCGAATCTCCAATACTTCGAGGATATCTTCAATAGCACGTTCTTTAACCCCCTGCACAATACCTTCTTCTTTGCCTTCTTTTCGCCCTTCTTCAAACCGCTCTTTACGGTATTTTTCGCGGTATTTCTCTACTGGAATAATCATAAGATGCCACCCTTCTATTAAAAAAAATGTTAAAGTAATAGCGGAAAGACCCACAGGACCAACTATTTTTATTCCGTCAAAAATTGCCTGATCCACATTGCCATCTTTGATAATATACCAAAGCACAAACGCCAACCCAAATACAAAGAACGCGAAGGCCATGCCCACAAACAATGTTCTCTCCGCGTCTCCAATACTCCAAATAGATACTCTTTCTGCTTCCGCTTTGTTTGCCATTTATCATAGCTCCTTTCGAAAAGTATAACAAAACGAGATTTAGAACACACCATTGGGACTTGCAAATTTTATGCCAGAAAACGCGGCGATGCGAGAATTGGCGATAAATAGCCCGTATAGACGCGAAAAGTGCCTTATTATACCCTCGATACGCCGTATTTCATGTGATTTTACAACTCGATTTGGCGATTGCCAGTTTGACTGCCGATGGATTAAAGGGTGAAAGAGTGTAAATTTTGAGCGGTGAGTGGGAATGAAAGTGAAAGATATGTACATCAGAGGGTTCGTTGACACTCTTTTGGCTCTGGACTATATTGTGGGCAATCGCGGGAGGACAGGTAAAAAATATGTCCTCATATTTGGTACGAGATGTGGGCTACAATGCCACACCCCATAGAGACAGGGCTTGCAAATTTTGTCGCGTGGTATCAGGACTATTAAAATGTGAAGTAATTGGAGGGCATGGCTATGAGTTCAGTAGTGGAGTATCCCAAAGGGGCGGATCAAATCGATCACGAGATGCCTTTGGCGTCGTTTGATCCGGAAAGGATTCTGGAAAAATTAGATCTGACGGGTTTGGAGGCGGCAAAACGGGCTGCGGATGCTGGAGACCGAAGTGGCGCACTTACGGCATTGCGCGATTATTATCGGGCGAAATATCCAATAGGTGAGGCGTCTGGGGAAGGCGATTTTGAGACAGCCGACAAAATATGCCAGCGCATTATTCAGTGGGGGCCTTATGAAGAGGCGCGTTATGGCGATGATTTTGACTGGGAATGGGATCCCCGCGGTGATATTGAATGGGTTGCGGCTGTGTACCGCTTTTATTGGGCTGCACCGCTGGCACAGGCTTATGCTGTGACGCGCGATGAAAAATACGCCCAGACATTTGTGGAGATGACGACGGATTGGATTTCAAAACATCCGTTGGAAAATCACACCAAAACCCATGCCGTTTATACGTACTGGAAGGGATTTGTCTGGCTGGATATTCAGACGGGTATTCGGGCGACAAATATTTGTTCGGCATTTCGCAGTTTGGTTCATGCCGAGGCATTTACGTCCGAGTTTCTCGGTCTGTTGCTGGCAAGTCTGCACGATCATCAGGTTAAGACAAAGCTGATTCCTATGGGGTTGATTCACAATAAGGCCGTGTTTGAACAGCGGGGGTTTATCAATATTGCCTATACGTTCCGGGAGTTTGTGGAATCGCGTGAGTGGATGGAATTGGCACTGGAGCGCGTTGAAGAGAATTTTCTGGCGCAGACAACAACAGATGGCGTTCAGCGAGAGTGGTCTTTTGGGTATCATGTGGGCGTGTTGCGGGATGCTATGGAAATTTTTGGTCGCATGGATACTTTTGGCATTGAAATTTCAGAGGCGTTCCGAGAGCGCGTGCGGTTGATGCACGACTATATCTTTTGGATTGCGTCGCCCGATTTGGGTGCGCCGATGTTTGGGGATGGGTCGCGTGCGTTGCATGAGACGAATGATCGCTCAAAGTGGGGACTTTATGGCTCACTTGTCGAGGCTACAGAGTCGCTGGGTGATCCCAAATACGCTGCGCGGGCGACTCTGGATCGCGAATTTTTGCCCGAGCAAAAGAGTCGTGCATTTCAAGAGGCGGGTTTGTATGTGATGCGCGACGATTGGGGACCCGACCAGATTCACCTGGCACTGCATTGTTCGCCGCCTGCTATTTCCAGTCACGATCAACCGGATAATGGGACGTTTGAATTGTACGCTTATGGACGCTGGTTGATGAATGATACGGGTTTTTATACTTATGGTCACGATGCAGAAGGCCGTGCGTGGCATCGGCAGACGACAGTGCATCAGACTTTGACGTTGGATGGCGGTGATACGTCCGATGATGGGCGGCATTTGTTGTGGGTGTCGGAAGGGTCTGATAGCGATGTGCTGGTGGTGGAGAATGGATCGTATCCCGGGTTGGTTCACCGCCGTTCGGTGTGGTTTGTCAATCGGCAGTTTTTTGCGTTTTTGGACGAGGCGATTGGCAATGTTCCCGGTCAACTGGATTTGCATTTCCAATTTGCGCCGGGCGATGTGGTGTTTGACGAGGCGGGAAGGCGTGCTTTTACGCAATTTGGCGATGCAAATGTGTTGGTACAGGCTGGCGCAAATTGTGTGGCTACGATGGTAGAAGAAGAGGGATGGTTTGCATGGACTTACGGTTCGCGCATGCCGCGCAAAGCATTTCGTTTCGCACTGAATGAGCAGGCGCCCACGGCGTTTTTGACTGTGGTTGTACCCTATCGCGGGACAGATATTCCCGGTGTTGCAGCCGAATTGTCCGATGTATTGCGCGCTGGGGATGACCGCGTTGAATTGACCGTTAATGCATTTGAGAAAACCTGGACGCTTGGTCGAGACCTGGCGTCTGGTGAGGCATGGGTGTGTTAACGCAAAACAGGAGTTTTTTATGATTCACGATAATGTTGAATTTCACAATGTAGCTGAATTGCGAGAAGTTGAGGGGAGAGATGGGCTTCGGGTGCAGCGCGTGCCCGAAGATGTTCGGTTGTGTTTGAATGCAGGTGCTCAGGAACGCATGCTGAGTCCGGCGGGGTCGGAGATCCGTTTTGTGAACGCGGGCAATAAGGTCAGTGTGACGCTGTCCAGCCCGGGCGGATCGGCTGAAGTGATTCCGTTTTTTGGCTCTTTTCAGGGGAAAGAGCGTTTTCAAATTGGGGAGGAGCCAAGGACGCTGGAATTGACTTATCCTGCAAGGTTGAAGACGATTGAATCTGAAGCGGTGCGGGATTTGCCTTTTTCGCACAATGTGTGGCGGTTAGTCCTGAGAAATACCAGTTTGCACTATCATGGTATTGAGGGCGAAGGACTTCGCCCGCCCACGGTTGATGAATTGCCAAAGCGGCGGTATTTGAGCTATGGTACGTCGATTACACACGGCGCGTCGGCTACGGCTATGCATTTGACCTATGTGAGTCAAGTAGCGTGGCGTTTGGAAGCGGATTTGATCAATTTGGGTGTGGGTGGGTCGGCTTATTGCGAAAGTGAATTGGCCGATTATATTGCAGCGCGCGACGATTGGGATGTGGCGACGCTGGCTTTGTCGGTCAATATGATGGGTGCGGGATTTTCTCTGTCGGAATTTTCCGAGCGCGTGACGTATATGGTAAATGTGGTCGCAGGTGCGAATCCCGACCGGCCCGTGGGGTGTATTACGATTTATCCGCATTTTAGAGAATTTTGTGGCGATGCCGAAGAGCGCGAAAGGACGGCGGCTTTCAGGCAAGCATTGCGAGATGCAGTGGATGGTTGTCCTCATGAGAATGCACATTTGATTGAGGGGACAGAAATGTTGAGCGATATCGGTGGGTTGACGGTGGATCTGATTCATCCGGGGGACCATGGGATGATCGAGATGGGAGAGCGCGTTGCGGGGCGGTTGGAGCCTCTGTTAGATCGTGATGAGCGAGGCGGGACCATTAGAAAGGTTAGGAAGATTAGAAGGATAAAGAAAACAAAATAGAGATCGGTTTTTTGTACAAAACACAAGCTCGGATGAACTTCTTCAGAGATATTGTCAAATGTTGTGGATGGGTGTAGAACGCATCCTTGATGATTATGCAGCGATTTTGCGTTCACCATCTACGAATTTCACCCCTTCAATGACGAGGGGTATGAGCCTGTAACCGCGTAACCTGACCCATGTTTTTTCAGCTTCAATCGCCAGTTTATACACCATCGCCATCGTCGCTTTGACCGATCCGCAGCCTTTGGTCTGCCTCGTGCGATGCCTGACGGTGGCAAAAGTCGATTCAATCGGGTTGGTGGTGCGTAAATGGAGCCAGTGTTTGGCAGGAAAATCGTAAAAGGTGAAGAGCACCTCAAAATCTTTGGTCAGGCAGTCACAGGCTTTTTCATAGCGATCCTGATACAGCCTCAAGAAGTGGTCATAGACCTTATGGGCACTCTCTTTTGTGGGAGACTGATACATCTCCTGAATCAGCCGCTTGGCATCTGGTTGCACAGATTTGGGCAGCTTATCCAACACATTAGCTGTCTTATGCACCCAACAGCGTTGGTGTTTCGTGGCAGGGAATGCCTCTTCCAATGCGGTCCAAAAGCCGGTTGCCCCATCGCCTATGGCAAGGGCAGGGGCTTTTTTCAACCCGCGTGCTTTGACCTCTTGTAAGAGACTTTGCCAGGATAAGGTGCTCTCACGTTGCCCTTCTTCTATGGCGATGACCTCTTTTTTACCTTGTGCGGTGGCACCAATCAGCACGAGCACACAGGGGCGATCATCAGAGAGGCGTACGTTAAAATAGATACCGTCTGCCCAGATATAGACATAGTCTTTATCGTGCAAGTCGCGCTTTTGCCATTGTTTATACTCATCTTCCCAAATACGCTTTAAGCGCGTGATATTGGCCGGAGAAAGCCCTGGTGCGCCTTTGCCTAAGATCGCTTCGAGTGCTTGGGGAAAGGCTGAGGTGGAGACCCCTTTCAGATACAGGGTCGGGATCAGCGTGTCAATACTTGGACTGCGACGGGCATATTTAGGCAGAATCGCACTGGTGAAGTGATGCCCCTCGCGACGATCGTGAACTCGGGGTTGTTTGATGGGTATTTTACCAATACCTGTGGTGACTTCTCGGGCAGGATGATACCCGTTTTTGACCACCTCACGATGACCCTTTTCATCTACCTGATCAGAAAATCGGGCGATATATTCATTCACTTCATACCGCAAGGCGGCACATAACATCTTACGAGCACCTTTTCTTAAGACCGCTTCGAGGCTATCGGCCAGTGTATCTTGCACTATGCTTTCCACTTCAAATGGGGTATATTCTTTCACGAGCGTGTCCTTTCTCCCTCCTGGAGGGATTTTGGTTTTTTGTGATACTATAGGATACGCTCTTTCCTTTTGATCATCCACAACTTTTGAATATACCTCACTTCTTCAGAATTCATCCGAGCTTTTTATTTTTTATGATTGAGATGGCTTAGAACAATACCCACAAGATATAGAGGACTACGGCTGTGCCCACCAATGCGCCGCCATAACAGAGAAAGGGCAGGACTTTGGCGAGGCTGTGCAATCCGATTTCGGCGAGGGTGAAGCGGATTCGGTGAGCAGCGTGGTAGAGGGGGAAGATGAGCAGGGCACAGAGATAGACTTTGACTAACGGATTTTGGAGCAGGTCTGTCAGGCGTTCATGAGACATGAGTTCGGCGTCTATAAGCCCCAAATGCACGGCGATGCCGCCCAAGAAAATGTGGATGGGTATGAGGAGTGCGGCAATAACACCGCCTTGCGAGAACATGCCCCACCAGAAGGGTTCGCTTTTGTGTTCTTTGTAATTCACAGCGATATCCTCGATCTAAAGAGTTAGGAATAGGTAGGCGATGATTATTGTTGCAACAATCCACGCGCCATAAGACCCCAGTGCGATAAAAATGGGTGGCAGGGTCTTTGTGCCAATTTTTACGAGGCCACGTCCAGCCGCCTGCATTTTGGTCGTTAGCCCCAACCAGGTCCAGCTGTGGTACAGGGCGAAGAGCAGGGCGATGATGTGAAATGCGATCCAGGGACCTGCGCTCAGGGATTCGCGAAAGGCTGCGTGGGTGTCTGGCCCTTTTGTCAGGAGAAAAATTTCGTAGATAAAGAGCACGACGTACAGTGCGACGAATACGCTTGTGAGTTCGCGGATCAAGAACATAAAATATCTGCGATTAAAATGTCCTCGGTCGCGCAGCCACCAGGCTTTGGATATGGGGCGCGTATAGGTTTTGGTCGTTTCTGAGTCGAGCATCATTTTTTATTTCCCCAGGGCATGACAAGCGATTTGAAGCGGTTGGTTGTGGTTGCCACTTTGGTCTGTTGAATGGCTTCTGCGGGATCGACGTGTTTGGGACAAACGACGGAGCATTCACCGACATACGTGCATTCCCAGATGCCTTCTTTGCTGGCAATGACGTGTTGGCGCTGTTGATTGCCTTCATCTCGGGAATCGAGGTTGTAGCGGTGGCCCAGGGCAATTGCTGCCGGCCCTACGAAGTCGTGTTCGAGGCCATAAACTGGGCAGGCCGCGTAACAGAGCATGCAGTTGATGCACTGGCTGAATTGCTTGTAATCTTTGAGCTGATCTGGCGTTTGGAGGTATTCTCCTTCGGATACAGGTTTTTCTTCTTCCCGAATGATCCAGGGTTTGACCGCTTTGAGTTTGTCCATAAAGTCGGTCATGTCGGTGACGAGATCGCGCACAATGGGGAAGTTGACCAGGGGTTCCACGCGCACTTCTTTGGGATAATAGTCGCGCAACATTGCGGCACAGGTGAGTTTGGGTTCGCCATTGACCATCATGCCACAACTGCCGCATACACCCATCCGGCAAGACCAGCGGAATGAAAGCGTGCCGTCGATGTGGTCTTTGATGTGGTTGAGCGCGTCGAGAACGACCCAGTCGTCGCGAAATTCAACTTCGTAAGTCTGTTCGGTTGGCGCGTCCTCTTCTTCTGGACGATAGCGCAGTACCGTGATTTTTATGGTTCTGAGATCGCTCATAGATTTTCCTTTAATAGGTTCGTTCTTCGGGTTCCCAGCGGGTGAGTGTTACGGGCAGGTACTCGATGCGGGGGTCGCCATCGGTTTGATAGGCCAGAGAGTGTTTGAGGAAGTTTTCGTCGTCGCGCTCTTCATAATCCGATCGCGCGTGCGAGCCTCGAGATTCGCGTCGCAAGAGGGCCGAGTGCGCGAGCCCTTCGGCGACGTCGAGCATGTAACCCAGTTCGAGGGCATTGACAAGATCGGTATTGAAGACGCGCGAGTGGTCGTCTATGCCGATATTTTCATAGCGTTCTTTGAGGGTGCGAATGGTGTCACATGTGGTTTTGAGCGCGTCTTCAGTTCGAAAAATACCTGCGCCTTCTTCCATGGTTTTGCGGAGATCATCTCGGATATTGGCCACGCGCTCTTTGCCGTTGTTGCCAAAGAATTGGGTTTCAATGCGTTTTTGCTCATCTTGCGCCATTTTGGCCATCGAGGCCGAGTCTGCAAAATCTGTATCGGCGGCGTGTTGCGCAGCTACCTGACCTGCACGCGCGCCAAAGACGAGGCATTCTGTCAGTGAGTTGGACCCCAGGCGATTGGCCCCGTTGAGGCTGACACAAGCGGCTTCGCCTGCGGCATAAAGACCGGAGATGGGCGTTGCGCCATTGATGTCGGTATGTACGCCACCCATGCAGTAGTGGACGACTGGACGCACGGGAATGGGTTCGTGAACCGGATCAATGCCGACGTAATTGCGGGTGAGTTCGCGCACAAAGGGCAGTTTTTCGTCGATGACTTTTTCACCCAGGTGTCGAAGGTCGAGATGAACGTAGCTGCCATCGGGACCTTCAAAGACATTGCCCTGGTGCTGTTCGTGAATAAAGGAGCGAGATAAGATGTCGCGCGGACCGAGTTCCATTTTGCCGGGCACGTATTCGCTGAGGTAGCGTTCGCCTTTGCTGTTGACGAGGTGGCCGCCTTCACCCCGCGAGGCTTCGGTCATTAAGATGCCCGTGCCAGGGAGGCCCGTGGGGTGATATTGTACAAATTCGAGGTCTTTTAGTGGACAGCCAATGCGGTAGGCAAGAGCCATTCCGTCGCCATTTTTGATAGCGGCATTGGTGGTAAATGGAAAAATTTTGCCAGCGCCACCCGTGCATATAATGACGGATTTGGCGCCAATAGCGTGAATATTGCCGGATCGGATGTTGAGAGCAGTGACGCCGCATACCCTGCCATCTTCGACGAGTAAAGAGGTGACAAACCATTCGTCGTATCGGGTAATGGCGTCGTATTTGAGAGATGTTTGAAAGAGGGCATGCAGCATGTGGAAGCCGGTTTTGTCGGCGGCATAGAGCGTGCGTTTGACACTCATGCCACCAAATGCGCGGACGCTTACGCGACCGTCTTCGTCGCGGCTCCAGGGGCACCCCCAATGTTCTAACTGGATGACTTCATCAATGGCTTCTTTGACAAAGGCTTCTACGACATCCTGATCGCCGAGAAAGTCGCTGCCTTTGATTGTGTCGTAAGCATGTAGATCCAGGTTGTCGTCTTCACGCATGACCGCTGCTGTGCCACCTTCGGCAGAGACGGTGTGACTTCGCATGGGATAGACTTTGGAGACTACGCCAATATCTGCACCACGATACGTTTCAGATGCGGCAATTGCAGCACGCAGACCCGCACCCCCTCCACCTACTAAGAGCACATCGTGCTTGGGGATGTTCATAAGTACCTCATTTAACTGTGATTGATAATGAACAAGGGTAATTATAACTTGTTCTTCTTGTCTCGTCAATCGGAAAATTGGGAGAGAGATGCGTTTCAGGTGCCGCATATCTGATAAGCACTGGAATGCATTTTTTCGGGTAGTCTAAACCTCTGGTTCGGAGGTACTGAGCAGAAAGATTTCTGCGTTGATTGTTACGGTATTTGTACCTGCGTTGCGAAAAACGATGTAGTAGGTGTCACTATCATCAATGGGTAAGCGGAAACTTTCCCCAGATGTTTCGCCAGGGCTGTAGAGCACAGTGGGCGTGCCCCCTTCTATCCAGGCTTGATATTCGTCTTCCCCCATGACGGCCATCTGAATCGTGCCGTTCTCAACGCTAAATTCGCCTTGAAGAATGACGTTTAGCTGCAGGTCTGTGTCAACGGTAAAACTAAAGTCTTCAATTGATCCGCTTGACAGATTAAATGTTTCATTGACGATGGGTTGGCCTGAGTCGGCGGGGTTGTCGTCACCGCAGGCGGCGATTGCAAATATCAGACACAAAACAGGTATAATTTTGTTCATGATTTTTCCTTTTCCCCGGCAAATGTAAGTTGATTACGTCAATTCGTTTTGAAAAAATTCGATGATTTCGCCGTCGGGGCCTTTGCAGAAGGCGATGCGTACAGGGGTTTTGTGGGGGTCGCTGGGAATTTCGACGTCTTTGGGTTCTACGGTAATTTGGGCACCGGCTGCTCTGGCGCGTTCGATGGCAGCGTCGCAATCGCTGGTGCGCAGAGCAAAGTGAATAATGGACCCTTCCGGTTTGGGCTCGTCTGTGCCATTGGCGAAAATTTCGAGGTAATTTCCATCTCCCGTATCGAGCATGATGGCGCGCCTTTTGTCCTCGCCCCAGGCGATTTTTTTTCGAAATCCCAGAGCTTCGGTATAAAATTGTACGGATGCTTCAAAGTCGTGGGCGCGAATTGCTACATGGTGAAAGCCCCCACCTCCAATGGTTTTGTTTTGCGACATGACCTGCTCCTCTTTTGTGTTGATTATTGTTTGAATTATCGCAAAGATAGGTTAAGATAAAAATTCCGCAAGCAGATTGATGTTAGACCAGTAGCAGAATGGCGAAAACAAACTTTATTGGAGGGATGTTATGGATCGTCTCAAAATTGCACTTGTGGGTGCCGGGCGGCGCGGCGCAGGAGCGCATTTGCCTGTGATTGTGCAGTTGGCAGATGTTTTTGACTTTGTCGCCATTTGCGATAAGGATGAGGAAACAGCCCAGAGTTTGGCAGCAGAACACGGGGTAACAGCTTATACGAGTGTGCGCGATCTGGTCGATAATGAAGATATCGATATTGCCGATGTGGTGGTGCCGGGTGTGGCGCACCATGCGATTTGTTGTTTTTTGGCACAAGCAGGTGTGCATCAAGTTGTGGAGACGCCTATTGCGATGACCCGACCGGCATCAGATATGATGATTCGAGCGGCGCGAGATGCAGGCGTTTATCTGGAGGTCGCCGAGAATTATTATCGCGCGCCGATTGAGCGGTTGAAGAAGAAGGTGCTCGTATCAGATGTTATTGGGGAGATTGGACGAATCTATCGGATATGTCACGAGGGAGGGTATCACGGGATGAGTTTGTTGCGCGTGCTGGCTGGCGGCAATCCTAAACAGGTGATTGGATTGAGCCATACAACGCCCGTGATTCCACATATAGATCGCATGAAACGGCATCATGAATTGGAAAGATGGAGTTTGAGTTTTTTGGAATTTGACAATGATGTGGCTGCGCTGATGGTGTATTCCAATGTGATTCACGCGCGTTCACTCGGGCGCAAGCGGGCGGGTATGGATGAGATTGATGGAACAGCGGGCAGCATTGTGGATGGCAATGTGTATGTTGTGCCAAAGGATGAATTGGAAACCGGCGCACAGGGTGTGGCTTATGAACCTGTGCGCGTGACGGAAAAGGTAGATGGGGTAAATGTGTTGCGCGAGATTCGCTATGAATTGCCCGGCGGTGCGATTGCGTGGGAGAATCCATTTGCAAATTATGCGCTGAGTGAAGGGCAAGTGGCCGTGGCAGATGAGTTGTTGAGTATCGCCAATGCTGTTCGAGAAGATCGCGAGCCGGATTACGGTGCTGCGATGGGGCGGTTGGATCAAGAGATGAGTCTGGCGGTGAATGCGTCAATTGAGGCCAATCGAGAGACGATTGTGTTCCCGCTGCCCGACGAGACAGAGGTCGAGCACAATATCCATCGTGGATTTGAAGAGCGATTTTCGTGCGCATGGGATGATGTGGAGACTCTGGTGGATGTGTTTTATCCGAGAGGTTAGGTTTTTCGCGGAGGTGTGATGGAAAAACCGATTGTTGTATATGACGGCGAATGTCGATTTTGTATCTGGAGTGTTCGCCGTATGAAAAAGAAGGACAAACGCAGTCAGTTTGATTATTTGCCCAGGCAGACGCAGGGAATTGAAGACCATTTTCCAAAGCTGGCGTCGTCGGATTTTAATACGGGTATGCGACTGGTGGTGGGCAAAGAGGATATTTATGTGGGGGCGGATGCCGTGTATCAAATCTATCGTAGGCTGCCGCCCTTCCCTCTGTTTGCCTGGTTGTACCGCGTGCCGGTTTTGCATCTCGTTTTTCGGGCAGGATACGCGCTGATTGCGCGATATCGCCATCTTTCAGGTCGCGTGGCGTGCGATACGGGGACGTGTGAATTGTCTTATGGGGAGCGCGTAGTAGAGGAAAAAGAAGATCGAACGGTTTGACAGGAATTTTTATTGACAACAGGAAGGGGTACTTCATGGCTGCTGCACTCCAGGTCGGAAGTCGGAAGCAGCTTTTTATCGATGCGCGTTTCTTCGATCGGGCTTCAGGCGTCAACCTCCGTATGAATCCGCCTGTGCAGTCCCCTGAGCCGGTGCTGCGGGCGGACAAGCCGTGGGAAAAGCTCGGGATTGGGGGGTACAACACGGTGATCCGGGAAGGGGAGCGGCACTTCCGGCTCTGGTACGGCGCACAGATGAAATCGGGCGGTCCGCAAGAAGGGGCGGTCCGTCTCTGTTATGCGGAGTCCGAAGATGGGGTCTCCTGGCAGAAGCCGGAGATGCACCTCGTTACGTTCCAGGGCAGCACTGCCAACAACATCGTCGCCCCGCTGGATGAGCGCCAGAGCATGCAGGGCGCGACGGTCTATATAGACGAACGGGCGCCTGCCGATTCGCGCTATCGGCTCTGGTCGAAGTACTATCCCAGGGATGATGAGATCGAGGCCGGTGTTCAGCCGGGGCTATGGGCCATGCATTCACCCGACGGAATCCATTGGACGTATGATGAGGGACAGCCGAATCCGCCCAACCAGATGTGCGACACCCAGAATGTCTTCTTCTGGGATGACAGCCTGGATCTCTACGTCGGCTATACGCGGGTACACGAGACCCAGCGGCGGGACGAGGCGGCGGAAATGAAGCTCGGAAAGCGGTACCGCTCCGTTGGTCGGATTACGTCGCCCGACTTTAAGACCTGGTCGCAGCCCACGCTGATCGTCCTAGAAGGGGATGCGCTGGACCTGGAAGCTCCTCTGCCTCCCCGGTTGATGGACAGGCCACAGGTTGATTACTACACGAATGCGGTCTATAAGCATCCCGAGGCGGATGATGCGTACTTTATGATGCCCGCCGCTTACTACCACTGGGAAGCGTCCGATTTCCCGGCAACGATGGACGTCCGGCTTCTCACGAGCCGTGACGGGATTATATGGTCGCGTCAGGGAGACCGGGAGCCGTTTATCCGCCGGGGGTTGGATGGGGGGCCATCGGGTGGTATGGTGATGGCCAATGTCTGGCCCGTGCTTACCGAGACTGAGATGTGGATCTACTATTCGGGCCGGGGAAGTCGGCACAATGATGAGGTGCGCGACGGTTGGAATACCGGTCTGTTCCGGGCGATCCTGAGGCGGGACGGTTTTGTCTCAGCGGATGCGTCTCTTTCTGGCGGAGAGTTTGTGACACCGCCGCTGGCGTTCGACGGCGAGGCGCTCGAGTTGAATGTAGATTGTGGCGGGGGTGGGTGGCTGCTGGTCGAACTGCAGGACGAGGAGGGCCGCCCCGTGGAAGGTTATACGCTGAAGACGTGTGAGACGATTGTTGCCAATGCAATCAGGGTAGGCGTGTCGTGGCAGGGGGCTGGCCGCCGGATCCCCACGGACCGGGGGCCGCTGCGGCTTCGCGTTGTGATGCGGTCGGCAAAGCTCTACTCGTTCCGGTTTGTAAAAAAAGGAGATCAAAGGGCTTGACACAAGTTGTTGAAGTCGTTATTTTCATTGGCGATATATCAGGGGAGTTTGTTATGATTATGTATGATCACATTTTGACTGATGCGACGCCCGATAGGGTGCTGGCTCTCCGTGTGTCTGAAACCGTCCGTGGTTGGTGGTATGCCGCTGTGTAGGTTTGCTGACGGATTGTATTTATTTAAAAATTCTGAATTGACCGCCGTCGGCTTTTGACGGCGGTTTTTTTATGGACAGTATGCGATGTTTTTGAATGCGATGACAGAGCTATTTAATGTTGGCGGACGCTGGTGGTGGACAGGCGCAATGGGAGATGTGTGTCCACCACCGGATATCTGGCGATTTTTGTTTGCACCGCGCGCTACCGGAAGGTGGCGCGCTTTTTTTTTCCAAATTATGGATTTTTAATAGTTCAAAGAAAGGGACAGATATGAGTTGCACAATTGTTTTAACAGGTGATCGCCCGACGGGTAGAATGCATTTGGGGCATTATGTCGGGTCGTTGAAGAATCGGTTTGAGATGCAGGATGAGTTTCAGTGTTTTTTTATGATTGCCGATTATCAGGCACTGACGACGCACCGGGATCGGACAGCGGATCTGGAGCGTCATGTCAGAGAAATGGTGCTGGATTATCTGGCAGCGGGTTTTGATCCGAAAAAGAGTGTTTGTTTTTTGCAATCACAGGTGCCGCAACTGGCAGAGTTAACTATGATTTTTTTCAATTTGGTGACGTTGCCGCGTTTGTTGCGGAATCCAACAGTTAAGGAGGAGATGGGTAAGATGGGGTTGGGGAATCGGGTGCCTTACGGTTTTGTGGGGTATCCGGTGTCTCAGGCGGCGGATATTTTGCTTTTTCGTCCGCGATATGTGCCGGTGGGTCCAGATCAAAGACCCCATATTGAACTGGCACAGGAAGTGGCTGCGCGATTTAATCGAATTTATGGCGAGGTGTTTCCCATTCCCGATGGCGTTTATGGTACGCGCTTGAAGGGTACGGATGGTCAGAGTAAGATGGGGAAGAGTTATGATAATGCCATTGATTTGTCGGATAAAGAAACGTCTGTGCGGGCAAAGGTGATGAATATGGTTACCGATCCGGGGCGGGTGCGGGCAACTGATCCGGGAAATCCCGATGTGTGTTCGGCATTTCACTATCGAGAGGTGTTTGATGAAGAGAATGCCGAGCAGGTAGCAAGGGCCTGTCGGAGTGGATCGGTTGGCTGTACGACGTGTAAAGGTGCGTTGGCAGATGTGTTGAACGATTTTATGACGCCATTTCGGATGCGTCGCAAGGGTTTTGAAGAACAGCCCGATCTGGTGCGCGATATTTTGAATCTGGGCGGTTCGAAGGCGCGTATTGAGGGGCAACGCACGCTGGAATACGTCAAGGAGGTGATGGGGATGGGGTATAAGGCGTTGATTGGATGAGAGGGCGTTATTTTTTAATTTTTAGCTGGGCGAAGATGGCTTCCCAACGTTCGGGGTGGCTTTCGTGGGTGTTGAGGGGCTGGAAGCCCGCGTCGAGATAGGTTTTGATGGCCGGTATGCGCCAGTCATCGGTTTTGAGATGTGCTTTTTGATAGCCCAGATCTTTTAGGCGATGGAGGACGAGGGCGTTGAGCAAATGTCCGAGTCCTTTGCCGCGGTGGTCTGCATGTGCGGCGACCATGTGGACTTCGCCTGTTTCCGGCGATTGGGCGGGTGTTTTCCAGGCACACGCGCTGGCTATGGGGTCGTCGTTGTGGGTGATAAAAAAGAGGTTTTCTGCCTGGAATCGGGGGTCGCTGGTTAATTGCGCTCGGCATTTCTCCGTTGTCCAGTTGCTGCCCACATTGCCTTCCATGATGCGACACCAGGCGGCTTCGTCACCCGAACGATAGGTGCGCGTGGCATAACCAGTAATTTGCTGAATTTCGGGCAGGTCATTGAGGTGATCGCGAAACATTTCGAGTTGCGGCAGGTGTTCGATAGGAGGGGCGAATATTTTTTTTAGCCAGTTGAGCATGTGTTTTCCGTTTTTCAATGCGCTTCCAGCCAGGTATTTCCCATGCCCATTTCTACCACAATTGGTACAGACATTGGCAAGGCATTTTTCATCGCGTTTTCGATTAGTGGCATCACGATATCGGCTTCGTCTTTGTGCATGTCAAAGACGAGTTCGTCGTGTACTTGCAGCAACATGCGCGTTTTTAAGTCCCGTTCAAACAGGGCATCCTGAACACGGCGCATGGCAATTTTTATCATGTCGGCCGCTGAACCTTGAATCCGCGAGTTAATTGCGTTGCGCTCGGCACCCTTGCGCGTGGTGGCATTGCGCGAGTGTATATCCCGCAAATATCGCCTGCGTCCTGTCATGGTTTCTACATATCCGTGTTCCCGCGCAAAATCAATGGTGTCATCCATATACTTTTGGGCGCCGGGAAATTGCTCAAAATATTGCTCGATCAATCTACCGGCTTCATAGCGCGGAATATTCAGGCGCTGCGCCAGGCCAAAGGCCGAAATCCCATAAATAATGCCAAAATTCACGGTTTTTGCCTGCCGACGCATGTCGTCGGTTACATCGCGTTCTTCCAGTCCGTAAATTTTCATTGCGGTTGCCGCATGGATGTCCAGTCCTTCCCGAAATGCTCTGTGCATCTCTTCATCTCGACTGAGTTCGGCCGCTACGCGCAATTCAATTTGCGAATAGTCTGCGGACAAGAGCGTGTAATTTTCATTGCGAGGTACAAAGGCTTTGCGAATTTCGCGTCCCTTTTCCGTGCGAATGGGAATATTTTGCAGATTCGGTCCGTGCGATTGCAACCGCCCGGTGGCGGTGACCGCCTGCTCGTAATGGGTGTGGACGCGCCCGGTATTTTTAAATACGGTTCCCGGCAACATATCCAGATAAGTGGATTTCAGTTTCGAATATGTTCGATACACCAAAATTTGTTCTACAATTTTGTGCTTGTGTGCCAATCGCTGCAAAATAGATTCCCCTGTTTGATACTGCTTTGTCCGGGCTGTCCGCCGCGCATTGGGGTCCAGTTTTAATGTGTCAAACAGGATTTCGCCCAATTGTTTGGGTGAGTTCAGGTTAAATGTTTCACCAGCGAGATTGTAAATGCGTTCTCGAATGGCAACTAATTCATCCTGCAGGTCTTCCGAAAGCGCTTCGATTACAGATGCTTCCATGCGAATGCCTTCGTATTCCATTTGGGCAAGGACAGATACCAGCGGACACTCTATGTCTTCAAATACGCGCGTTTGCCCCATTTCTGTGATTTTGGGACGCAGAGCTTCGGCCAATTGCAAGGTGATGTCCGCATCTTCGGCTGCGTATTCCGCTACTTTGTCCAGGGGGACTTCACGCAGGGTTTTTTGTTCTTTGCCTTTTTCTTTTTTGCCGATTAAAGACTCAATTTTAATGGGTTCATAACCCAATAATGACAGCGATAGAGAATCCATGCCGCGACGCATTTCAGGTGCGGTTACATAAGCGGCGAGCATGGTATCAAAAAACGGTCCTTGAACCCTGATGCCTTGCCACAATAATACGGCGAGGTCAAATTTAAGATTGTGTCCAAGTTTCTCCGTGTCCGTGTTTTCCAAAATGCCGCGAAATTCTTCTAAGACCGCCTTATTTTTATTCGGGTCTTCCGGCATTGGTGCGTAATATCCCGTGTGTGGTTGAAATGAAAAGGCGAGGCCAAGCAATTCACATGTTCTCGGGTTTAGCCCTGTTGTTTCTGTGTCAAAACAAAACGCCTTTTGCTGTGCCAATTTTTCGATCAATGCTGCGCGCTTTTCCGGGGTATCCACGAGGTGGTATGCGTGTTCGACATTCTCTATGGTTTTGTGTTTTGATACGTCCGCCAGTGTTGTCTCATCGCCGAAGAGCGAGATCTGTTGCTGATCTACATTAAAATCATTTCCAAATAGCCGCTTGCCCAGTGTGCTGAATTCCAATTCTGCGAACAGGGTTTTCAGTTTTTGTTCGTCTCGTTTTTTTACAGCGAGATCGTCCAGTCCAAAATCCAACGGTACGTTGAGATGGATGGTGACCAATTCTTTTGATAATAATGCCTGTTCCCGATATGTTTCCACATTTTCTTTTTGTTTGCCTTTTAATTCCTCAACGTGATTGAGTAAGCCTTCCACACTGCCGTATTGCGCGATCAGTTTTTGTGCGGTTTTTGGCCCAATGCCCGGGATGCCCGGTACATTATCACTCGAATCACCCATCAGTCCCAGCATGTCGATGACTTGATCCACGCGCTCAATTTCCCATTGTTTTAGTATCTCTGGCACGCCCAGGAGCTCTGCGCCATCGCCCGTGCGGCCGGGTTTGCTGATGAATATTTTGTTTGAGACGAGTTGTGCGTAGTCTTTATCGGGTGTCACCATATACGTTGTGAAGCTGTCCTTTTCAGCTATTTTTGCGAGTGTGCCAATTACGTCGTCGGCTTCATAGCCGGGTTTGCGGATGACGGGAACGTTGAATGCTTCACACATTTGATCGATGTAGGGCAGCGCGCTGCCGATGTCTTCTGGCATTTTTTCTCGTTGTGCCTTGTATTCTTTGTATATCTCGTCCCGAAATGTCGGTTCTGGCGTGTCAAAAACCACGGCCAAATGCGAGGGCTGTGTGTTGCCCAAAATATCCAATAGTGTATTGGCAAAGACGAATAACGACGAGGTGTTCAGGCCTTTAGATGTCATCCGAGGATTGCGTATCATTGCAAAATGCCCGCGATAGACCAGTGCCATGCCGTCTAATAAGTACAGGGTTTTGTCTGCCATTTTTGATCCTTTCAGCGATTCGTTTCCTCTTCAACCCGCAAAAATGCACCGCGATTCCAGTACTGCTTTTTTGTTATCACACCCGTCGAATCCCAATACGTCCAGATTCCGTCGGGTTCTCCTTCTATGTAGGTCACTTCTTTTTCTTTTTGTCCGTTTGCATACCACCAGGTCGAAAGACCGTGCCGCCCACCATTTTCCCACGTTCCCATGTTTTTTGGTTGTCCATTTTTGTACCATTCTGTCACTATGCCTTCGGGCTTACCATCTACCCAGTCCATTTCTCCCTGTTTTTGCCCGTTTTCATACCAGTGTGTCCAAATGCCCACTTTTATGTCGCGTTCGTATTTGCCAACCGAACGCTGGCGACCACTTTCGTAAAATGACTGATACAACCCATGTCTGAAATACCGTTTGTGACCGTCATCCCAGTACACATAATATTCTTCGTGTCCATCTTTTACCAATTGAACATCGGGTCCACACGCATATAGCGCGATGCAAAGTGCGATGATTCCCAATTGACGCCACATGTTTTTACCTGGTTTTTGAAGATAGTTCGAAGGGAGATTCAAAATGTGTCGGTTGCTTTGCTTCTTTAATTCACAGATGTCTTGCTTTTCATTTTTCCCGTTTGCTGATGCTTTCGCAGCAACTCGGTACGTTCTCGCCAGAAAGTTAGTTGTTCTTTGAGTGTCATGTTTGCTACTTGATTGTAGATTCGTTCTGCGCCACGGTGTTTCATCTCAACGCAATCAAATGTTTTCTTCGTCTTCATAATGGAACGCCTCTTGATAGGACTGAGTATCCAGATAGTGTGTTTACCGCATTGTATAGCGGTATTTTCGGTACGCTCGTAGCTGAGGGGTAGTAGGATAGTCTGGTATTTCGTTTTCGAAGTAATCACACACCCTTTTTGTTTCAGGGGCTGTCGGGTTCTTATTTGGAGCAAGATATTGGAGGTGTTTGTAGAATTGCAAACCTTCTTCAAAGATTCGATCAGCGATTCCGCTGTCTTGGACAGATATTCTTTCTCCTGCAATTTTCCGTTGAAATCCTGCCTGTTCAGCTATACAGTCTACTTCTTTATATATTTGTGGATAATGATTATCTTTCGCACCAAGTACTAAGACAGCAGTGCCCGGGTTGGCATCGCGAAAAATATCGTCAAGATTGGATCTGAATGTTTCTTTTACCATCTTTTTATTGGTAAGAAAGTTGCTAAATGTAATCAGACGGTATCGGTGCAAAGATTGGGCTATTTGATTGGCCTCATCTGGAGAGTACCACGATTCCTCCACCCCGAGGGCTTCATCGAAGTACACATCTTCCCAAAGTAGATGTTTTCTGGACGCTTTGCGCTCCTGCGTTGGCAGGATTTTGCCAAAATCCTTCAAGGCATGGCACATTTTAATCACACCTTTCGATTTTTGTTGAGACCGAGCATATATTATCTCAGCGAGATGATGTCGTAGCCAATTGGTGCTATAGCTACTTTCGACACAAGTGACTGCGGCGGGTTGTCTCCATTTCAATTTACCTGTTTGTTCAGAAAATTCGGTCATGGCACTATAAAAGTCGTGAATCGCAAAACCGGATGGGCCAGGGCCAGTTCCAACATCCAGCGCACGTATCCCGTGCCTTGCTAATGGAATGCAACACGCCTCCACAAGTTTTTCCAAAGCGAGCCAGGTTCGGACATAGCGTTCTAATAAGTGTAGCCAAGCATATGCATCAGCAGCTCCCGGCATTTCATAGGTGTCTTGTTCGTCACAGCGAGCCAATACATAAGGAACAGCCCTCCAGACAGTCTGAGCGGCTTCCTTCGTACGGATACTATCCTGTAATAGTGAATATAGTGCTGGTGCTAATGCATCAAATTTACTCAATAGAATATTTTCTTCCTCAATCCATTTGAGAAAATCGGGACCTTGGTGTCGCAAAAAACTGGTCCAGCCGGGTTTTCTAAAACTCATTTTTCCCCTCAATATGTCGTCAAGTAGTCCAATCCTCTAACTGTAAACCCAACAATCCCTGAATCCTCCGAAAATCAGTATCAGAAGTCACCAGAATCGCATCTAACGCCAGAGCTGTCGCAGCGATCCAGAGGTCATTTTCTGCGACGGAGGTTCCTTGTTCCTCGGCTTGCCGTTTGAGTTTTGCGTAGTGGGTGGCAGTTTCTTTTGGAATAGGATCGCATTGAATTTCAGAAAAAAGACGATTGGCTCTCTGCGAAATATCTCGCTTTCTTTTTCCTCTTGGCAACCGTTCAATCCCGTATAGTATCTCTCCATGGACGACAGGAATAGTGAAGGGGTAGTCCGAATCGGTCAGAGAGTCTAAATGCCTCTTGACTGTAGGTTCATTTTGCATCAAGCGGCTACAAGTCGTGGTTTCTAATAGATACTTGCTCATTAATCTTCTTGCCCATCTGGTTCAAAGGGCGACTCAAAATGTGTCGGTTGCTTTGCTTCTTTAATGATCTGTAGGAGTGATTCGATGTCTTCACTGGAGACATATGGTGGTTTTTCTATTGCCTCAATAATGCGTTGAGCGGTCGGATTTTTACCTATCTGTTCCGGTGATGATTTTTTTTCTTTGGCTTTCCAGGTTAGAAATTCGAGGTAGTCTTTCAGTTGTTCTGTCTCTTGGTCAGGAAGCCCATCCACTGTCTTGTGTATCCATTCTCTTGTTGGAGTTTTCATGGTTGGTCTCCTTTCAAATATTTCGGGTTGTATGATTATCTTGAAGTAAATGAGATGTTAAAATAAAAATTTCTGGGCAGTCTTCTCTTGAATTTCAGCACCGCCGTGCGAACTAAATCGTGGGCGGACTCGAATTGTCGCAACAGACTCGGTTATATTCAGCAATTTTCCAAAATCAATCTATAATCACCTTTCTAAAAGTTAGCGATACCCGTCGTTCTCGCGCTACCTTATGCCCATTCCGCGTATCCGATTTTCTGGCGGCAATACCGTGCAACCATTCATATCTTGCTTTATTGCTCAGGACGACAATGCTTCTTGGCGCAAGCCAAACCGGAATTTTTTTTGTCTTATCTTTGTTTGTGAAATCCATAAAACAGCCCCATCCCAAACTCAAAGAAACAATCGTATCCTGAAAACAAGGTTCACAATCAATATGCCTTGAGATCCCTTGCCCTTGTTCGTATTCATTCACAATCACCTGATCAGCAATTTCTGGCATGTGTCTATCTTTCCATAATTTCTCAGCTAATTCTTCCAACCATTCAGGCAATTTACCAATACGCATATCACGGGCTACCCTCCGCGCCTTGTAGTCATACTTAAACCCGTAATGCTGAACTCGACGTTTCAGGTCGTCGAGCCATGGCTGTTCATCAATCAGCTCCATCAACCTATCATGTTCCCTCTTATCGATATAGTCTTCTTTGTAATCAAGCCCGGTGATTGCATCAATCGCCTCCTGATTGCTTGGAGGAGATAGAGATGGCTGGAACGATATAGAGAGGAAGCTGAGTTGTTCTGACATGGTTAGATCTCCAATGGTCTAAAACGGTAATAGGTCGTTGGATAGTATATCACAATAAACCTTGGCATTGCGGCGTAAACCAGAGGTATATTCAAAAGTTGTGGATGAGAAAAAGGAAAGAGCGTATCCTATAGTATCACAAAAACCTAAAATCCCTCCAGGAGGGAGAAAGGACACGCTCGTGAAAGAATATACCCCATTTGAAGTGGAAAGCATAGTGCAAGATACACTGGCCGAGAGCCTCGAAGAAGTCATAAGAAATGGTGCGCGTAAGATGTTATGTGCCGCCTTGCGGTATGAAGTGAATGAATATATCGCCCGATTTTCTGATCAGGTAGATGAAAAGGGTCATCGTGAGGTGGTCAAAAACGGGTATCATCCTGCCCGAGAAGTCACCACTGGTATTGGTAAAATACCCGTCAAACAACCCCGCGTTCACGATCGTCGCGAGGGGCATCACTTCACCAGTGCGATTCTGCCTAAATATGCCCGTCGCAGTCCAAGTATTGACACGCTGATCCCGACCCTGTATCTGAAAGGGGTCTCCACCTCGGCCTTTCCCCAGGCACTCGAAGCGATCTTAGGCAAAGGCGCACCAGGGCTTTCTCCGGCCAATATCACGCGCTTAAAGCGTATTTGGGAAGACGAGTATAAACAATGGCAAAAGCGCGACTTGCACGATAAAGACTATGTCTATATCTGGGCAGACGGTATCTATTTTAACGTACGCCTCTCTGATGATCGTCCCTGTGTGCTCGTGCTGATTGGTGCCACCGCACAAGGTAAAAAAGAGGTCATCGCCATAGAAGAAGGGCAACGTGAGAGCACCTTATCCTGGCAAAGTCTCTTACAAGAGGTCAAAGCACGCGGGTTGAAAAAAGCCCCTGCCCTTGCCATAGGCGATGGGGCAACCGGCTTTTGGACCGCATTGGAAGAGGCATTCCCTGCCACGAAACACCAACGCTGTTGGGTGCATAAGACAGCTAATGTGTTGGATAAGCTGCCCAAATCTGTGCAACCAGATGCCAAGCGGCTGATTCAGGAGATGTATCAGTCTCCCACAAAAGAGAGTGCCCATAAGGTCTATGACCACTTCTTGAGGCTGTATCAGGATCGCTATGAAAAAGCCTGTGACTGCCTGACCAAAGATTTTGAGGTGCTCTTCACCTTTTACGATTTTCCTGCCAAACACTGGCTCCATTTACGCACCACCAACCCGATTGAATCGACTTTTGCCACCGTCAGGCATCGCACGAGGCAGACCAAAGGCTGCGGATCGGTCAAAGCGACGATGGCGATGGTGTATAAACTGGCGATTGAAGCTGAAAAAACATGGGTCAGGTTACGCGGTTACAGGCTCATACCCCTCGTCATTGAAGGGGTGAAATTCGTAGATGGTGAACGCAAAATCGCTGCATAATCATCAAGGATGCGTTCTACACCCATCCACAACATTTGACAATATCTCGGCAGGGATTCTGATACACCATGCACATTTTATGCTGGTGATATTTTTTTACGATCTGAGTAAGACTCTCAGACAAGTCATATATGCCTAATGTTTTGCTTGCGAGAAAGTAACAGAAGTTAAATATGATCTGTGTCCTATCACCTTTTTTTATTTCATCAGCTAACAACGATGTCAATTTATGGTAGTCATCAATTACTCGAAAATTTCTGAAGAATGGTTCGCTTCCATGATTGGGTCCATATTGGTTGATTTCCTTTGCCTTATTAAGCATCGCTTGCGAACTATCAATTCCTAAATAAATCATGTCGCTTTGTCTTGCAGAAGCCCAAAACGCAATACCTGAAGTTAATGGACCGCAACCGAAATCAATGAATAAAACTCTATCGCTTACTGAGGTGAGGTGCTTTGTAAAGATATGATAAGAAGAAAAAAGATGCATAGGCATATAATAAATGCAATAAAGGGCCACTTTATCTTTTGGGGAAAGCCTTCCGTCATGCCATTCACCAAAATTGGTCCGCCCCTTATCTAGAATTCTCTCTGTATGGTACTTGAAGTCTTTGTTTTTAACCAAGTCTATCCATGAGGTGGTGCGTGGATGATCTTCAAATGGTTGAATTACCAGATCTTTAAACAAACCTCGCAGATTTTTAGCAGGTACATAGTAGGGGGAACTGTAATTGTCGAAACAGCGGATATAGGACATATTTTGATATCTCCAGAAGGTTTGCGAGATATTGTCAAATGTTGTGGATGGTTTTAGAGCGTATCGGTGTTCTTATGCAGCGATTTTGCGTTCACCATCGACAAATATGCCCCCGTCAATGACGAGGGGTATGAGCCTGTAACCGCGTAACCTGACCCATGTTTTTTTCAGCTTCAATCGCCAGTTTATACACCATCGCCATCGTCGCTTTGACCGATCGGCAGCCTTTGGTCTGCCTCGTGCGATGCCTGACGGTGGCAAAAGTCGATTCAATCGGGTTGGTGGTGCGTAAATGGAGCCAGTGTTTGGCAGGAAAATCGTAAAAGGTGAAGAGCACCTCAAAATCTTTGGTCAGGCAGTCACAGGCTTTTTCATAGCGATCCTGATACAGCCTCAAGAAGTGGTCATAGACCTTGTGCGCACTCTTTTTTGTCGGCGACTGATACATCTCCTGAATCAGCCGTTTGGCATCTGGTTGCACAGATTTGGGCAGCTTATCCAACACATTAGCCGTCTTATGCACCCAACAGCGTTGGTGTTTCGTGGCAGGGAATGCCTCTTCCAATGCGTGCCAAAAGCCGGTCGCCCCATCGCCTATGGCAAGGGCAGGGGCTTTTTTCAACCCGCGTGCTTTGACCTCTTGTAAGAGACTTTGCCAGGATAAGGTGCTCTCACGTTGCCCTTCTTCTATGGCGATGACCTCTTTTTTACCTTGTGCGGTGGCACCAATCAGCACGAGCACACAGGGACGATCATCAGAGAGGCGTACGTTAAAATAGATACCGTCTGCCCAGATATAGACATAGTCTTTATCGTGCAAGTCGCGCTTTTGCCATTGTTTATACTCATCTTCCCAAATACGCTTTAGACGCGTGATATTGGCCGGAGAAAGCCCTGGTGCGCCTTTGCCTAAGATCGCTTCGAGTGCTTGGGGAAAGGCTGAGGTGGAGACCCCTTTCAGATACAGGGTCGGGATCAGCGTGTCAATACTCGGACTGCGACGGGCATATTTAGGCAGAATCGCACTGGTGAAGTGATGCCCCTCGCGACGATCGTGAACTCGGGGTTGTTTGATGGGTATTTTACCAATACCTGTGGTGACTTCTCGGGCAGGATGATACCCGTTTTTGACCACCTCACGATGACCCTTTTCATCTACCTGATCAGAAAATCGGGCGATATATTCATTCACTTCATACCGCAAGGCGGCACATAACATCTTACGCGCACCATTTCTTATGACTTCTTCGAGGCTATCGGCCAGTGTATCTTGCACTATGCTTTCCACTTCAAATGGGGTATATTCTTTCACGAGCGTGTCCTTTCTCCCTCCTTGAGGGATTTTGGTTTTTTGTGATACTATAGGATACGCTCTTTCCTTTTGATCATCCACAACTTTTGAATATACCTCGAGGTGGTGCGTGGATGATCTTCAAATGGTTGAATTACCAGATCTTTAAACAAACCTCGCAGATTTTTAGCAGGTACATAGTAGGGGGAACTGTAATTGTCGAAACAGCGGATATAGGACATATTTTGATATCTCCAGAAGGTTTGCGGATGGTCTTCTTTTAAATTTTGGCAATGCGCTCGTACAACTAAACCACAATTTCTAATAACTGAATCGTCATGGTAATTTCTTCTCCCGCAAAGGGATGGTTGCCGTCTAATGTCACTGTTTGGGATGTTATTTCTTTGACAGATACTTCGACGGGTGTACCATTGGGGGCGGACTGTACTTCCATACGCATTCCTTTTTCAAGGAGTGCATCAGGAGGAAACTTTGATCGCGCAACTTCGATTACAAAGTCGGGATTATAGGGACCAAACGCATCTTCTGGGGATAGGATCACTGTGCGCGAATCGCCTTCTTCCATGCCGTTTACAAGGCGCGTGAATATGTCTTTTACAGATTCGTCTCCCACTGTAAATTCAAATGGTTCGTTCTCAGGTGTGCCTTCAGCTATGGTTCCGTCTTCCAGGATGCCCTTGTAATAAATCTGGACGCGGTCGCCAATTTCTGCTTGTGCCATTATGACCTCCTATGAGCCTCTGAACAATGTAAACAGGAAATCAGAGACTGTCAATTACGCGCTTGGGATGGTCCATTTTAATAATGGGTGGTTGACACATTTTGCCCGTTTGCTTACTCTTATTCGATACGCTGGGTTTTGGAGCATTTCTATATCAGGAGGTCTTTGTGAAGTGCGTTGTTTTCGGTATTTTTCTTGTGACATGTTGCTTATTTTCTGCTGAGGCCAGTGCTTCGGCACACAAGGCCGGTTTTGTGCTATTGCGCGAGGGGGTTGGTGCGCGTGCTGCTGCGATGGGTGAGGCGCAGACCGCTGTGGTGGGTGAGCAGACGGCGGCGTTTTGGAATCCGGCAGGTGTGGCGGCTATGCAGGGCAAACATTTTATTCTGGCGCACCACCGATCATTTCAAGGGATCAAGCAGGGGTATAGCGGCTGGGCTTATGGCAATGATAGACGCGGTCTTGCGCTGAGTTTGGGTATATATGGGGCCGGGGGATTGGAAGCGCGGCGCGAACCGACAGCGACGCCTGCGGGCACGTTTAGCGTTTACGATCTCAGTGTGGGGTTGTCTTATGCACAGAAGATAGGGCGGCGAATCTATATGGGGTTTTCGATTCGGGCATTGCATGAGAATATCGGGCCAGAGAGTGCGTGGGGAATGAGCGGAGATGGAGGCGTGTTGTATCGCCTGTCTGAGAACTTGATGCTGGGGGCGTCGTATCGAAATTTGGGACGGATGGCGCGGTTGGACCAGGAGCGCATCCCTTTGCCCCGGGTGTTTCGCATGGGGGCGGCGTGGTTCTGGCGCACGTGGATAGCAACAGCCGATTTTCGCCTGCCAGCAGTGGGCAATATGGGTACAAATTTCGGTTTGGAATACGGGGTTATGGGCAAGCTGTTTTTGCGCGGTGGAATTCAAACCGGGCACGATACGCGCATGTTGTCTTTTGGACTGGGTATCGCGCGACGCAACTTGCGAGTGGATTACGCTTTTGTGCCTGCATCGCACGGATTGGGCGATTCGCATCGCATTTCTGTGGGGATAAGGTGAATAGTGTAAGGAGTGATTGTGTCAGACGATTTGAAGGGTAATCGGTATTTTTCCACGCAGAGGGCCTTGCCCAGGACGCAGGAGAATTTGAGACTGCATGTGGGGCTGTTTTTGGCAACTGCTTATACGACGACGGTGGCGGGGATGATTATGTCGCCACAATTGGCCTCTATGTCCGTGTTCGAAGACTGGCGCATTTTCGATCCGCGTTATCTGGTCTATGGCTTGCCGTTTTCCATGACATTGCTGATTATTTTGGTCGTACACGAGATGGGACATTATGTGACTTCGCGCTGGTGGGGCGTGCGCGCATCATTGCCCTATTTTATCCCCTTCCCTTCGTTTATTGGCACCTTGGGCGCAGTGATCAAATTGCGGTCTCAAATTCCCAACCGACGGGCGCTTATCGATATTGGCGCGTCCGGACCTATTGCCGGATTTGTGATGTCGGTGATTGCGTGGAGTGCTGGTCTGCACATGTCGCAAATTATGGAAGCGCGGGATGTGTCAGCAGGGACACTCGCACTGGGCCATTCCCTGTTGTCGGGCTGGTTGGGCAATTGGGTTATTGGCGATCTGCCTGAGGGCTACACGATAATGTTGCACCCGGTGGCTTTTGCGGGCTGGTTGGGGTTGTTTGTGACGGTGTTGAATTTGTTGCCGATGGGACAATTTGATGGTGGGCATATTGTCTATGCGATTTTTGGTGGGAAACACCGGTTAATTTCTCGGGCGACAATGGTGGGGTTGGCATTGATGTGGTTATTAGCACCGCCTTACCACTGGTGGGATGCACAATCTGTGTTCAGGGCCTGGTATGATTCCCGTTGGATCGGTTGGCTGGTGTGGTTGGGGTTGGCTGCGCTGATGGGACGGCATCATCCGCCGCCTGTAAATCCCGATGTTGAATTGGATCCCGCACGGCGGTGGCTTGGGTACGCGTCGCTGGCTATTTTTGTCTTGTGTTTTATTCCCGATCCGGTTCAGATTTATTGAGTCTGCAAAATGGCGAAACGTTTGTCCGAAAAAAGATCATTGGAAATGGCTCGCAAGCGGCGGTCTCTTCGGTTATGGGTTGTGCCCTGTGTTATAATCATTCTGATTGCCGGTGGATTGGCTGCCTATTTTTGGCTACCGCGATCACATTTTTGGCGACCACAGTCGGTCGAATATCCACTTCTCTCAGAAGAGACACCAGGATGGAAAGCCGGTCCAGAAGATATTGTCGCATTTGCCGATACGATGGTCGTGCAGGCTAAAGATGTGTTGATCGGGCTGGGGGTTCCTCCTGAAGTGATTAAAGAGGTGCGTTTGTCCAAAGGCGAGGATCCCCATTTGCGTTGGGAAGTGCAGTCGAAAGTGCCCGGTGCTTTGCCGCTGGCTGTTTGCAATTTGTCTTTGACCCATCTGGCGCATCAATTGGGTGGGGTGGTAATTGAAGGTAACGAGGATCGACAGGGCAATGAGTTGTGGCTTCGCGTGGGCTTGAATGATAAACAGACCAATTTGTTCAGGCTCAAGCAGAATAAAGAACTCGAGCGACTCGCGGGGCGTATTGCCATTGTGATTGATGATTTTGGATATCAGGATCAGAATTTAATTCTGTCTTTTTGTGAGTTGCCGCAGCCGATTACATTTTCGATTTTTCCCGGCGAGAAGCATACGGCATGGATAGCGCAACAGGCTATTGAGAAAAATCACGGCGTGATGGTTCATTTGCCTATGGAACCGATAGACTATCCAGAGCGAGATCCAGGTCCCAATGCGATTTTTTCGGATTACGCGCCGGAAAAGATTGCTGAGATGACCCAGGATGCCCTTGCGTCCGTGCCCTATGCGAAGGGGATAAACAATCACATGGGGTCTCGCTTAACACAAAATTTTGAAGCGATGAAAGTGGTGTTGCGAGTTGTGAAACGATGGAATTTCTTTTTTATAGATAGTGTCACATCATCCCAATCGGTGGCTTATGCAGTCGCGCGGGATATGGATATCCCCAGTGGTCGCAATGCGTTGTTTTTGGATATCGTCGCAGATGAGGACGCGGTGGTCAAGCGACTGTACAGGCTCGCTGCACACGCACGGCAGGAAGGTACGGCGATTGGCATTGGGCATGCAAAACCCAATATGCTACGGGCATTGCAACGCATGTTACCCGAGTTGGCAGAACAGGGGTTTGTATTTGTGCTGGCTGAAGAAGCAGTGAAAGAATTAAAAATTAAAAATTAAGAATTGGGATGGGGGTATCCTGAACATCTTTTTATCACTGGATAGAACCATTCCAGTGCAAGCTCTGAAAATCCCGATCCTTGACGCATGAGAGATGGGATGTTATATTGAACCGCGATTCTTTTTAGCAATTCTTTTTAGCGATTCTTTTTAGCGTTTTGGAGGTGAATTATTGATGTTGACGGCTTCCGGTTTGAGGTGATTGCCACCGATGCCGAAACACACGCGCGAGCAGGGGTTCTCCACACGCCGCATGGGATTGTGGAAACCCCAGTTTTTATGCCAGTGGGTACACTGGGTACGGTTAAGACGCTTTCGCAACAAGAGTTGCGAGATTTGGATGCGCGTATTATTCTGGGCAATACATATCATCTTTATTTGCGGCCGGGTATGGATCTGATGGCTGAGGCAGGTGGTTTGCACGAATTTATGAACTGGGATCGGGCGATTTTGACAGATAGTGGCGGATTCCAAGTGCATAGTTTGGCTGATTTAAATAAAATTACCGAAGAAGGCGTGGTGTTTCGGTCGCATATTGATGGGTCAACGCATCTGTTTACGCCCGAGAAGGTGATTGAAATAGAGCATGTGCTCGGGGCAGATATTGCGATGATGTTTGATGAGTGTACGCCGTATCCAAGTTCGCGGGATTACGCACAGGAAGCGGGCGAGCGCACGGTGCGCTGGGCAAAGCAGTGTTTGGATGCTTATGATGGATATGGGCGAAAGAGTTTGGCGGGACACGCGCAGGCTTTGTTTGGCATTGTGCAGGGGAGTACGTACCGCGATTTGCGCGAGCGTTTTACCGAGGAAACAGTCTCGCTCAATTTTCCGGGTTACGCGATAGGGGGTACGTGTGTGGGCGAGCCAAAGGAAGATACCTGGGAAGCGATTTCGACTGTGGTATCTATTTTGCCCGCGGACCGTCCTCATTATATGATGGGCAGTGGAACGCCCGAAGATTTGATTCAGGGCGTGATGCGTGGTATTGATATGTTTGATTGCGTGATGCCAACGCGCAATGCGCGCAATGGGATGGTGTTTACACAACACGGAAAATTATCCATTCGCGCGGCGCGCCATGCCCGCGAGTTTGAACCGCTCGATTCGGAATGTGCGTGTTATACGTGTCGAAATTACACGCGGGCGTACATTCGGCATTTGCATCATACGCGAGAGATTTTGGGGTTGCGGTTATCTACAATTCACAATGTGCATTTTTATTTAAATTTGATGCGGCAGATGAGACAGGCAATTATCGAGGGTGAATTTGCCCAGTGGCAGAGGACCTTCTTAAATTTTTACAAAGGATATGAAGATGGAGAAATTCAAGAGTGAGCGCGTGGTGACGATATTCAAAAAGTGGGGAGTTGGACTTCTTTTAGGGGTGTTTGGTGTTTTGTTGTTTACGGGTAAAGTCTTTGCATTTGGTGGGGGACAGCCTGCGCAGGAAGGTGCCGAAGCTCCCAATATGCTGGTGACGATGTTTCCGTTTATTTTGATGTTTGTGATTCTGTATCTTTTGATTATTCGTCCGCAACAGAAAAAACAAAAAGATCATCAAAGGATGGTTGATGAATTAAAAAAGGGCGACCGCGTTGTGACTTCGGGTGGGGTACATGGGACTATTACGGGGATTAAAGAGCAAGAGGGCGTTTTGGTTGTCCAGGTCGCCAAAGAGGTGCAGATTGAGGTGTCGCGGGGGTCTATTTCGAGAGTAGATGAGCGCAAGGCGAAGAAATAGTAGAGAGGTGAAAGTTGGCGATGAGGGTAGTGTTTATGGGCACGCCCGATTTTGCGGTGCCGTCGCTTGTGGGTGTGGCTCAAAGCGGTCATGATTTTGTGGGTGTGGTGACGCGGCCAGATAGACCACGCGGTCGGGGTCAGCAGATGCAGCCGACTGATGTGAAGGCTGCGGTTGCGTCGCTGGGATTAGATGTGCCGGTTTTGCAGCCCGAGTCGCTCAGAGATGAGAATTTTCACACGCAGTTGCAGGATCTGGAACCAGATTTACTTGCGGTGGTGGCTTTTCTGATTTTGCCGCGTTCTGTGCTGGCGATTCCAAAATTGGGTTCTGTGAATTTCCACCCATCTCTGTTGCCTAAATACCGCGGGGCAGCGCCTATTCAATGGGCTATTATCAATGGTGAGACCGAGACGGGTGTGACCATTTTTCAACTGTCGCCGCGTGTGGATGCTGGCGATATTTTAATTCAACAAAAGGTGGCGATTGGGGACGATGAGACGGCGGGCGAACTTTATGAGCGGTTGAAGATGAAGGGCGCTGAGTTGCTTATTCGGGCTATTGATGGCATGGCAGATGGTTCTGTTGTACCCGTGCCGCAGACGGATGAAGGGGTGAGCCACGCTCCAAAATTAGAGAAGAAAGATGGCGAAATTGATTGGTCAAAAGGCGCTCGGGATATTCGCAATCTCATTCGGGGAACCAATCCTTTTCCGGGGGCGTTTACACTCTGGCGCAATAAATTACTGAAGGTTCACAGGGCAATGGTTGATACGGGGCAAGGAGAAGCGGGTACTGTGATTGGTGCAGATGGCAAGCGCGGACTTATTGTGGGGACGGGCGAAGGCGCTCTCGTACTGGACGAGGTACAGCCGGCAGGTAAAAAGCGCATGTCCGGCACTGATTTTGTGCGGGGATATCGCATTGAAGTTGGCGAAAAATTTAGTTAATGGCGAGACGCGAAGGGCTGACAACCGATAACTGATAACTGACAACTGTTTCAGGAGGAGATGTCATGCTGGAAGGTCTGATGGTGATGTTTGTGGGAATAGCTATTACGCTGTGGGCGCAATTCAAGGTGAAGCGTACGTTTCGCAAATACGATGAATTTGTGGCACAAAGCGGTGCGACTGCCGATCAGGTTGCGCGAGATATTTTACGTCGAGGTGGTTTGCCCGTGGGCGTGGAGCCTGTGCATGGGCATTTGACAGATCACTACGATCCGAGAGATCGCATGCTGCGCCTATCGGAAAGTGTGTACGGGAATCGTTCTTTAGCTGCGATTGGTGTGGCTGCTCACGAAGCCGGGCATGCATTTCAACACGCGCAGGGCTATGTACCCTTGTCTCTCAGAACGAGCCTGGTTCCGGTCGCAAATATTGGGTCGAAGATGGCGTGGATTTTTCTTATTGCCGGGTTTATTTTCGGTTGGTTGGAACTCGTTTTTTTGGGCATTGTGTTCTTTTTTGCGGCTGTGGTTTTCAGTATTGTTACTCTGCCGGTTGAGTTTAATGCGAGTAGTCGGGCCATTCAAATTTTGGCCGATGGGGGATATTTGACGCCTGAGGAGATTCCCGCTTCGAGGAAGGTTTTGAATGCTGCTGCGCTGACTTATGTTGCATCGGCACTGGTGGCGATTTTGGAGTTGTTGCGCCTGTTGTGGATGGCGGGCTTTCTGGGCGGTTCGGATGAGTAGCTGACTGCTAATTTTTAGGGAGGACTATATGTACGATGTCGTGACTTTTGGCGAGGCGATGATTCGGTTGTCTTCGCCAGAATACCGCCGATTGGAGAATGCGAGTAAGCTCGATGTCGAGATCGGTGGGGGAGAATACAATGTCGCGGTCGGTTGCGCGCATTTGGGATTGAAGGCGGCGTGGGTGTCCCGGTTGGTCGATAATTGGACGGGTTGGATTATTCGCAACAAGGGGCGCGAGCACGGGGTGGATATGTCCAATATTTTGTGGACGGATTTTGATGGTGTGGGGCTTGAGCGCAATGGATTTTATCATATGGAAGTGGGCGTGGGGCCGCGTGCGAGTGCGGTGACGTATGATAGAGGCCATACCGCGATTATGAATATCAAACCCGGCATGGTGGATTGGGCATCTGTTTTTGAGGGGAGCAAGTGGTTTCACGTCAGTGGGATTACGCCCGCGTTGTCTGAAGGCGCGGCAGAAGCTACAGTAGAAGCGCTGGTAGCAGCCCGCGATGCAGGCGTGACTACGAGTTTTGATCTCAATTTCAGATCCAAATTGTGGAGCGCAGAACAAGCGCAGGAGACGATTGCAAAGTGTATTCCGCATGTGCAGGTGCTTATCGGTAATGAAGAGGATTTTGAAAAGACGATGGGGCTTAAAGCCGAAGGCACGTCGGGCGATTACGATGCGCTGGATCCGGAGAGCTATAAAGATGTCGCGCGCAAGGCCGTATCGCAATATCCCAATGTAACGCTTGTGGGCACAACCCTGCGCGTTGCAAAGACCGGGCTGCTAAATGACTGGCGCACATTGCTTTACGATGGCAGTGAGTTTTATTTTTCGCGCATTTATGAAGATTTGGAGATGGTGGATCGCGTGGGTGGTGGCGATAATTTTTCAGCGGGTATTATTGCCGGGGTGCTCGAGGACAAGCCAGCTCAGGATATCGTGGATTTTGCAGGGGCTTATTCGGCGTTGGCACATACATTCCCGGGGGATGTGAACTGGGCTACGCGCGCGGAAGCCGAGAGTGCGATGAAGGGTGAGAGTGCGCGGATTAGACGGTAAAGTCCGAGATGAATGCGCCAATAACATAACGCCTCTCTCTATTTTGGAGAGAGGTTTAATTTTGCAGGGAGGAAAAATGTCAAGTACTGTAGATCGCATTATTGATTGCGGCGTGGTCGCTGTGTTGCGGGCAGATAATCCGTCGCAGTTGATGGATGTGTCAAAGGCGTTGCGAGAAGGCGGTGTGGTGGCGATTGAGGTGACGATGACGGTGCCGGGGGCGTTGAAGGTGATTGAAGAAGCGTCGGCAAAGATGGAGGATACGATTATTGGGGTGGGGTCTGTGCTCGATCCGGAGACGGCGCGGGCAGCGATTCTATCCGGCGCAGAATATGTGGTGAGTCCCATTTTGAATACGGCGGTGATTGAAATGAGCAAGCGGTATGGGAAGGCCGTGATGCCCGCCGGGTTTACGCCTACGGAAATTTTGACGGCATGGCAAGCAGGAGCCGATGTGGTCAAGGTGTTTCCCGCTGGCGTGGGCGGGCCATCTTATTTTAAGGATATTCTGGGTCCTTTGCCGCAGGTGAAGCTCATGCCCACGGGTGGGGTGGATGCCAATACAACGCCCGAGTTTATCAAGAATGGCGCGGTGGCTGTGGGGGCTGGCAGCGCGATGGTCGATAAGACGGCTGTGGATAATAAAGACTGGGCATCTTTGACGGCAACGGCAAAATCGTTTGTAGATGCCGTTGCACGAGCGCGAGCGGAAAAATGAGTCTGACGATTGGTATAGATTTGGGAGGCACCAATACGCGCGCGGGGCTTGTGACAGCGTCGGGTGAGATTGTGGGTAGGGCGCGGGGACCGACGCGATTGCATCTGGGTGCCGAGGGTGTGGTAAATGGCATTGCCGAATGTGCGCGGGCGGCTGCGCGGAATGGCGGAATTTCGCTGGCAGAAGTACAGGGTGTAGGGGTTGGTGCGCCAGGTCCCTTAGATCCGTTTGATGGTGTGATTATATCGCCCGAGAATTTGCAGTGTATGCACGGTGTGCGGTTAAAGGAACGCCTGGAGGCATTGCTCGGTCTGGGCGTGGTGGTGGATAATGATGCAAATTTAGCGGCTTATGGCGAACAATGGCTGGGGGCTGGTCGAGGTGTTGATCACTTTTTGTGCGTGACCCTGGGGACAGGGGTTGGCGGTGGGTGGATCAGTGAGGGGCGAGTTATGCACGGGTTTAATGGCAATGCGGCCGAGGTGGGGCATATTACAGTGGATCACAATGGGCCGCGCTGTCCGTGTGGCAATTTTGGATGTTTGGAGATGTATGCATCGGCGACGGCCATGGTGCGCCGCACGCTGGAAAGACTTGAAGGGGAAAAACCGGAGACATCTCTGAAAGTTGAGGGGTTGACCACACAGGTTATTTTTCAAGCGGCAGAGGCGGGTGATGATTTTGCGATGCAGATGTTTGAAGAGACGGGGTTTTTCCTCGGTGTGGGGCTGGTGAGCCTGGTGAATGTATTGAATGTGGATCGCGTTGCGCTAACGGGCGGATTGGCGCAGGCGGGCGATTGGATTTTTGAGCCGGCGATGCGAACTTTTTGGGATCGCGGTACTGTTGGTGTAAAAGAACAGGTGCAGATTGTTTCTGCTGAACTGGGCGATGACGCGGGGATTTTAGGCGCGGCCAGACACGCGCAGGCGTAAAGCTCCAGACCAGGCAAAGTCTGACCGCTTGCGTTTTATGTCTCGCCTTGTTCCTGTTCCTTTTGCCACGCTTCATATTCAATACGCGCTTCATCTGTGAGTGGATAATATTTCCGCAGGTCGCCGCCTTCGGCGAGTTTCATTCGGCTGAAGACTTCCCATTCGGCGTGTTCGGTCGCTTTTTCTGCCAATTCAGGCGCGAGATTAATTGGCACTACCACAGCACCGTCATCGTCGGCAATAATAATATCGCCGGGCATTACAAGCGTGTCACCACACGCTATAGGGATATTCACGGCGTGGGGGAAGATGTTGGTTTGTGCGTGGAAATTGGGCGTTGTTCCTTTGAGCCATAAGCCGAGGTTCAATTCCCTGGCGTGGGGAAAGTCGCGAATACAGCCATCGACAATCGCACCCTGACCCCCCTGGCCGCAAAAATAGGTCAGCATCATCTCGCCAAAAACGCCACTGCTCAAGTCGCCTCGGGCATCGACTACGACCACATCGCCTGGTTGTGTGTGATACAACACGTGGCGATGCAGTTGTCTTTCTGGACCCTGATATTCGCCCGATGAATGCAGATCTTCTCGTTTGGGCATAAATTGTAGCGTGAGTGCCGGGCCGCAAATTGATTTGCCCGGCGTTCGGGGAAGGGGACCCAAAATTTGGGCATTGCGGATGCCCAGCTTAAATAATTCTCCACTGGCTGTGGCGCTGCCAATATGTGATAACGCGTCGATCAATGCTTTTGGTGGACGTTCTATATCCGGTGTTTGAATGGGTTCCAGACTCATCGATAGCTCCTGTTGTGGGTGTTTTCGGGCATATTGTTGTGGTCTTAAGATAAGCAAAGTCCGCAGGGATTCAATACTATTTTCTTATTTGGCAAGAATCTGATTGTACAGTATTTTTGAAGCACTGGTTCTGTTTGTTTTGAGATTTGACATATTCTTAAGCCGTGCGCGATACGGTTTTATTATTTTTTTACAGGAGGTCCCATGCTCGGTCTTATCGGACTTGGACTCGTCGGGTCCGCACTCGTGGAACGCTTTCGCGACAAAGGTTTAGAAATTGCAGGGTATGATATTGATTCCGAAAGAATAAAAGCACATGAAGGCGACGGTTTTACGCCCTGCAAATCACCAGCCGATGTCGCCGATAAAGCGCGTCGCATCGTTCTTTCGCTTCCCGACTCTTATGTTGTCAACGATGTGGTTACAGGCGCGAGGGGCATTTTGTCTGCGGTATCTCCCGGCGCAATTATCGTGGATACGACCACAGCCGATCCGCAGATGTCAACTGCGCTTGCCAAACGTCTTGAAAGCAGAAGCATTCGCTTTCTCGATGCGACCATTCTCGGCTCCAGCAAGCAGGTGCGAGAATCGGATGTTCTCGTGATGGTCGGTGGCACGTTACCCGTTTTTGAACTGTGTACGGATATTTTTGAAGCTTTTTCCCTTAAGACTTTTCACATGGGACCTTCGGGCAAAGGTGCCGAAGCCAAACTCATTGTCAATCTCGTGCTCGGTCTCAACCGTCTCGTATTGGCTGAGGGTCTCGTTCTCGCACAAAAAACTGGGGTGGATATCGATGTTTTGCTCGATGTTTTTAAGATGGGAGGCGCGTATTCTCGCGTGATGGATATTAAAGGCGAAAAAATGATCACCGGAGATTTTGCCACTCAGGCTGCATTGGATCAGCACTTAAAAGATGTGGAACTCATCCTCGATCTCGGCGCACGCACGGAAACGCCTTTGCCCGTAACCGGGCTGCACGCCCAACTTCTGCGCACGGGCGTCGCGCTTGGTCTTGCAGAACAGGACAATTCTGCCATTGTCGAAGTGCTGAGAAAAATGGCGGGTATTAAATAATCTCGATCTGAAAGGATATGTCCATGATCATTGATACGCATGTTCATTTTTACGATACGACCCGACCCGGCGGCGTTCCCTGGCCGCCCGAAGATAATGAATTGCTCTATCGCCCCATTTTGCCGCAAGACTTTGTTGAGCGCACCGAAAAGATGGGTGTGACTGGGACGGTTGTGGTTGAAGCGAGTAAGCTCGTTGAAGACAATCAGTGGATTCTGGATCTCGCAGCAGATAATCCCTGTATTGTCGGCTTTGTTGGTAGCCTGGATCCCAAGACCGAAGATTTTGAGAAGAATCTCAACCGCTTTTCAGCCAATCCGCTCTATCGCGGGATTCGCCTGGGTCTTCAGCGGGGCAGTTTGGAAGATCAAGACGCTCTTATGCCACAACTCCAAAAATTGGCTGACCGCGATTTGCAACTCGATTTGATGACCAATGGCAAACAGTTGCCCATCAATGCTGTTATTGCCGAGCAAATCCCCAGTCTGCTCATTGTTATCGACCATGTTGCGCATGTGGAAGTGACAGGTGAAGCACCCGATTCCGAATGGGTACAGGGTATCCAGACCATTGCGAAATACCCCAATGTGTATTGCAAAGTATCTGGTATGGTTGAACGCGCGGCACAACAACCCGCTCCCGACGACCCGGCTTATTATGTGCCCACGCTCGATGTGTTATGGCAGGCTTTTGGTGAAGATCGCCTGGTCTATGGTAGCAATTGGCTCGTGTGCGAACGCGCAGCACCCTATGAGACCGTGCTCAATATTGTCACCCATTATATTGAGAACAAGGGACCAGAAGCGATGGAGAAGTTTTTCTGGAAGAATTCAAAGGCTGCGTATAAGTGGATTGAACGATAAAAAGCGCGAATCAACGAATCAACGACGGAATTTGTAACAACTTTGGGGGTAGGGCGGGATTCGTCTATTCGCCTAATACGTCGCGCCGGTGGAATCTACCATTGGCACGAATCTGACAGGTATAATGTGTTGCTGTTGTAATTTGCCTTCCTGCTTGGTCAATAGCACGAGTTCTTGTGCATCGCGCCTTCCTACCGGGATTACCATGCGCCCACCTTCGGTGAGTTGATCTTGAAGGGGTTGGGGTACCTGCGTTGGTGAACACGTCACGATAATCGCATCAAAAGGTGCGTGTTCTGGCCATCCTTTGTACCCATCGCCAACTTTTACTTCGATATTCTCATATCCCAATGTGTTGAGCAAATTTGCGGCGCGCTTGCCCAACACTTCTACAATTTCTATGGTGTAGATGCTGTCACACAATTCGCCCAGAATCGCCGCCTGATATCCCGAACCCGTTCCGATTTCCAGTACTTTATCAGATTTCTTCAAATTCAGCACTTCGGTCATTAGTGCGACAATATACGGTTGAGAAATGGTCTGTCCCTCGCCAATAGGCAATGGATGATCGCCGTACGATCGTGAAGCATAAGACTCGGGTACAAACCGGTGGCGCTCCACTTTTCGCATCGCTTCGAGGACAGCGGGGTCTTTAATTCCTCGGTTTTCAATCTGTGTCCTTACCATACGTTCTCGCAATCGCTCCATGAGGTCTTGTGCATGCGATGTAGAGATCACCGCTACACCTACTAATAAGAGCAGTAAAGCATGTGCTGAAATGCTGTTATTCAGTATTTGCATCCTGCGCACTATGTACCTCCTGTATCAACGTTTTAGAGAAACCAGCCCTCGCGGTCAGGTTACGACAAAAGTCGCTTCGACTTCCTCACTCTCTTTGTATCCTATCCGAATAGCTTTTGCGCGAATGGTGGTCTCGCCTTCTGGGAGGGGAATGGGATCGGTGTACAATCGCCAGTGTTTATCGCCTGCGAGTTGATACGCCATTGACGCGCCCTGTGTCCCGCAGTAAAATTGTACGATTATTGGTCCCTTAAAGGTTCCGCCTTCGGGCGCGGCTTCTCGGCCAGGGCTTTCTTCACATATTGGTACAAAAACCGGTAATTCGGTCTGCGGTTGTTCTGTTCCCTGCCACATGCGAAATACCATCTGATCTTCGGGTACATCTCCCCATACATCGTATTTTTCGCGCCAGTCGTCCAGTGCCCCGCGCAAGCGGTTCAATGTTTCGGCGTGTGCGGGGTCGTCCGCGAGATTTTTTGTTTCAAATGGATCGTTTTCCGTGTCGTACAATTCTTCTACGGGGCGTTTTTGAAACATCACATTTTGCACACCTTCCAATTCGCCCGCGAGATGGAGCCGCCACATTTCCTGTAATGCGGGGTGGCGATTGCGATAGGGGATCCATAATAAATACGGGTTTTCCGTCATGTAGTTTCGAATGTATTTATATTGCTTATCCCGCACGGCGCGCATCATGTCATAAGATTCATCGTAACGGTCCCGCGTTGCAAATATGTAATCCCGGTCTTTTTCCTGTGGTCCCACAAAGGGTTGGCCCTGGAGATGGGCTGGGATTTGCACGCCGGCGAGTGATAGTACGGTCGGACCCAGATCGATCATGCTTACCAATCGATCATTAACGCTGCCAGGTTCCAATTCGCCCGGCCAGCGCACGATGCACGGTATGCGAATGCCCGCATCATAAGGCCAGCGTTTGGCTCGAGGTAGTCCTTCGCCGTGATCGCTCCAGATAAATACAATTGTATTGTCCGCCAATCCATCGTCTTTCAATTGTTGCAACATTTCGCCAACCCACGCATCGTTGTCGGCGATGTTGTCGTAATGCCGCGCCAATGCCAGCCGCGCTTTGGGCGTGTTGGGGATATAGGGCGGTAGTGTGACCGTATCTGGATCAGTTTCTACTTCTGGACGTTTCTCGGGCCACATGCCGCTTTCGTGCGTTACGGTGCGATTAAATACCGCAAAAAAGGGCGCGCCATCGGGACGGTTGCGCCAGTGGGCTTGTGCGCTCAATTCATCCCAGGCAGTAATTGGCGGGGTAAATTGATAATCGGTTTTTGTGTTGTTCGTGCAGTAATACCCGGCCATCCGCAAATATTCTGGAAAACATTTCACATAATGCGGCGGTACCGCATCATAGGGCGTGGGCATTTGTGGCGCGTGCGCATTGGTGTGGCGCGTGCGCATGTGCTGCGAGCCAATTGCCGTTTGATACATGCCTGTAATAATCGCCGAGCGGCTCGGCGCACATACGCCTGCCGTTGAAAATGCATTGGGGTACCGGCATCCCTCGGATGCCAGTTTGTCGAGATTTGGCGTGTGCGCCACTTCATCGCCATAACACCCAAATCGCGGGCTTGTGTCTTCTAAGGATAACCACAGGATATTTGGTCGTTCACTCATCTCCCATCCTTTGTGAGGGTTACATATTGGATTCTGATTCTATAATATCTTCTATTCGTTTTTGAAGTTCGGGAATTTTATTCTGAACAACATCCCAAACAATATCGTAGTCAACTCCAAAATAATCATGAATCAATCTATCTCTCATCCCCGCCATTGAACGCCATTCTACATCGGGATATTTTGTTCGCAATTCCTCAGAAATGCGCTTGGTGGCTTCACCAATGATTTCTATGCTTCGCACAAATGCGCGTTTCACAAGGTATCATCTGTTTCAAATTGCGCTTTTTTTAAGCCTTGCGAAGCGTCAATGAGATATTTTGTTTCATCCAGAATATGACGTAAAAATTCAATCGAAGATGACATATTCAACTTCACTCAAAATATGTGGACCGAGATGGGGGCTCAATGCATCCGTCGTCACCAGATCAATTCGCCGCCCCAGCATATCTTCTAAAAAAAACGACAGATGCATGAAGTGATCAAATGATTTCTGCCCAGACTCAAATTCTACAAGCAAATCAATATCGCTGTCAACACGATGCTTTTCTGTTACAAACGAACCAAAAAGCCCCAGACGCTTAATGCCATATTTTTTTATTTCGATTTGATTTTTTTTTAGAAGTGAGAGCATCTCACCTTTCGATTGAATAACAGCGTTCATGTGCTCAGCCTCTATTTTTTATTCATCTTCTACTATTGGATACGAGCTTGTCTATTATGCACAATCTTTATATGGCAGGCAATCATTGTTTGTTTTGCCTCGCAGTACGAATATTGTATTTTGCCTATAACTGTGAATAAAGAGGTACGCTATGGCGATTGAAGTTCGAGGCAGGGTGATGGATGAACCGTCTGGACGCGGTCTGGGCGGCGTTTTGGTCTCCAATGGGGAGCAGATTGTGCAGACGGATGAGGAGGGCCGGTACGTACTTGCGGTGGAACCGGAGGTGCACCGGTTTGTCTTTGTGACCGTTCCAGATGGTTTTCGGGCGATATCGGGATTCTACTCGTCTATACGGAACGGGATGGGCGCACATGATGGGGTGGATTTTGGACTTGCGTCTGCGCCTGAGCGGGCTGCACGGGAGTTTACGCTTGTGCAGATTACCGATACACACATTGTGACGGAAGGGGATATGCTGACGTCCGGAGAGGTTCTCGCCGAATCACTACAGCAACTTGTCCGGGAAGCCAGTCCGGATCTGATTGTGGTGAGCGGAGATCTCACGAATAGGGGGGAGCTTGCCGAGTTGTCCCGTTTTCGAGAGGCACAGGAGACGGTTTCAACGCCGGTTTTCCCGTTGTTCGGCGGGCACGACGGGAATGAGGAGCGCTACGCGGGGGGCTCACAGGGGGGCTATACGTTTACCCGGCATTTTGAAGCGGTGCTCGGCCCCTCGTATTATAGCTTTGATTGGGGGGGACGCCATTTTGCGTTTTATCCCAATGAGCAGTCGTTTTTTTCGCTTGCAGACCAGGAGCGAAAGGAGGTGTGGTTCTGGGCGGATTTGGCACTACAGCCTGCGGATCGGGAGATCGTGGTGGTGGTTCACACGCCTCCGCCGGTTTCATTTTTGGAGGCGTTGAGCCGATATAATGTCCGCCTGGTACTGCACGGGCACTGGCATTCCAGCAAGGTGTTCTCTTACAAAGAGATGGTTGTGGCTGCAACCCCGCCGTTCTGTTTTGGTGGGATCGATACGTCGCCGAGGGGCTACCGCGTCTTGCGGTTCGAAGAGGAGGGGGCGGGAGTGGAGTTCCGCGCGCTCAAATCCACTGGCGTTTCGTCACCTTCCGAGGATACACAAGAGGAGATTGCGTTTGACGAGATGGAGCTATGCCTGCGCTGGGAGCAACAACTTCCAGGGGGCTTGCACCGCGCTGCACCCGTGTCTGTAGGCGATCGGCTGCTGTTGAGCCTGTTGGACGAGGGCTATCCCACCTCCAACGGGGTCTGTTGTATTGAAGTGGGTAGTGGGGATCTGGTGTGGCATGCACGCACGGATGCGACGGTGAAAAACAGCGTGGCTGTAGATGACGGTATCTGCGCGGCGGTGTCAGTTACCGGGCGGGTGCATGCGCTGGAGGAGACGTCGGGCCGCCTGGTGTGGCATGCGAATCTGTCCGGGTATCCCGAGCGTTGGATTTACACGTCTCCGGTTATTGCAGATGGGACGTTGTACGCAGGAGCAAAGGCCGGTTACGCGGCTTTTGATCTGAAGACGGGAGTGCAGCAGTGGTATGTACCTGTTGAAGACAGCGATAATTGGGCGTGCTACGCAAGTCCTCAGGTTTATGAGGACCTGCTTATCTTGCTCGTGCAGCGGCGGGGGCTGATGGCACTGGACCGGCAAAGCGGGGATGTGGTGTGGGAACGGCAGATAGGGGTTGAGTATCCATATCCCACGCCGGTTGTGGCTGGGGATCTGCTGGTAAGTGGGGGAGACTCGTCGCATTTAACCGCGTTGCGGGCGATTTCGGGGGAGGTCGTGTGGGACAAGCCGATTCTCCCGGCCGGATATCCGACCGGACTGCTCGTGCGGGATGGCCTGATCTACGCTACCACACCGGAGGGAGAGGCCCTCTGTTTTGATTTCAATTCCGGAGCACTACTGTGGCGGTTTCAGACGGAAGACAGCTTGCTGGATATGGTTCCCTATCGCAGAGGCGTGTGGAGCATTTTAGCTGCGCCAGTCAATTTTGATGACTGTCTTCTAATCAGCGGGTGTGATGGGTGTTTGTACGCCTTAGATGCCGCTTCCGGTGAATGCAGGGACCGCGTGGTGTTCGGATCGCCAATTACAGCACCTCCCTGTGTGTGGGGAGACGGCTTGTTTTTAGGGACGTACGATGGGCGGGTTTTCTATTTTGAGCGTGTGGGGATCTGACCTGATGGAAGGAGCACAACATGGGATCTTATCGGGGAGCTGTTATTGGATGTGGGCGGATCGGCAGTACTATTGATGATGAGCACGTAAATAGGCCCCAGTTTCGATATCCCTGGGCACACGCGCCCGCGATGATCGAAGCGAAGGGGATTGATCTGATTGCAGCTTCGGATCTTTACGTGGAGCAACTGGACGATTTCAAAAGTCGATGGGGCGTAACGGCACTTTATACCGATTACCGTAAGATGATCGCCAAAGAGAAGCCAGATATCGTCAGTGTGACGACACGGGCAGAGGAACGCGCAGAGGTCGTCACAGGGGTGGCGGAGGCAGGTGTTAAGGCGATTTATGCAACCAAGCCGATATGCCGTAGTCTGGCGGAAGCAGACGCGATGATCGATGTGTGTCGGAAGAATGGGGTTATGCTCGCTATTGCCTGTCACAAAAATTGGAGTCCGTGGTTCCACGCATGTCTAAATTCAATCCGAAGCGGCATGATTGGGAATTTCTCTTCGATGGTCTGCAATTATGGCTGGCGGCTCTCACGCGGTCACAGCCATACGCTGGCTCTGTTTCGTCTTTTTGCCGGGGCACCTGCCAGGTGGGTATTTGGGAATATGAATAGTGATGAAGAGACCCGCGGCGACAGCGATCTTTCAGGAACAGGGATGATCCGATACGAAAATGGCATCCGCGGATTTCTGAGTACCGGAGGATGGTTGAATATTGACTTTGTGGGAAGCGATGGATGGATAAGTGCCCGGAATGAACACGCAGATTTTGAGATGTGGACCAGGCATCACGAGACCAGAGAACCGATTCGACGACAATTTCCCAATCCCAAAAGACCTCGCAGTTCACAACAGGCCGCTATTGAAGGACTTGTCGAGAATCTAAATGAGGGCACAGAGCCGCTTTGTCCGGGAGAGTTTGGACGAGAAGCGCTGGAAATTGCCATTGCGTTGCGAGAATCGCATCGTCGCGGTGGAGAGAAGATGGAATTACCGCTCGAAGATCGGAGTCTGACCATTCTGGCGTAAAAAGGGAACAATATGCTGATTGGATATGTGAGCGATGAGCGATATGTGGCAGTGCCGGAGGTGCTGCTGGAGTTTGAAGGCGAGGCGGGGTCATTTGAGGCGCGTTCGCGGGCGACTGGAGCGGTTTATGCGGAGTTGCCTTCCGGCAAGTATAGGGTGACACTTTACAAGCCGGGTTATGGCTTCAAAACAGTACCGCTTGAGATACCGACTAAGGCTCCCTATCAGTTTCGGCTGTTGACCGATGGATTGCTGGGATATATGTGGCCAAAGTGGGTACAGTCCGGGCAGCAGTCAGAGTTCAGGGTACACGCGGTGGAGGCTTACAAGCTGTCGCTGTGGCGGTATGGGTGGCAGAAAGAGTTGGTGCGTCCAATTGGTTGGTACGATGAACACGGTCCCCGGGCGACGATGCAAGCTACACCGGATGGGGATTATACGCAGACCGGTATTCAATGGAATGCACAGGGTTATACCAGCCCGACACACAAGCAATATATAACAACACCCGAATGATCGGGATTGTATTATCTGCATGCCAAAACGGAATCAGGCGTGTTTTTTTCGTTTCCGTGGATTGTCGCACCCGCAAAGCCGAGTGCCGACGTTGCAGTGCTGGCGTCAAATATAAACTGGAATGCGTATAATAATTTTGGGGGGCGCAGCAATTACATCCACGCGGAGAAATTTCCGCCCAGGCCCACTGTGAATGCGCGAATGGATCTCAAGCGATATACGGACCCCAGGCATTTGCTTTTTACTTCAAAGGAATATGCCCCGCTGTCTTTCGACCGGCCTGAGCCGATCAATTTTATTTCAGAGGAGGAGCGGATTACCGATCCGATTGAGGGAAGGTCGAATTGCCATGTGGCCCCGGCGGAGTGGCGGTTGCTGGGGTGGTTGGAGCGGGAGGGATATGGATACGATTTTTATGCGGAGACGCAGTTCCATTCCGGGGTATTGAATTTGGATGATTACCGGGTGTTGATCATCAGTACGCATCCGGAGTATTGGTCTGCGGATATGTACTACAGGCTGAAGACCTGGGTGTTTGAGCGGGGTGGCAAGCTGATGTATCTGGGTGGGAATGGTCTGAATTGCGAGGTGGTGTTTACGGATGAATATACGATGGTGGTGCGAAATGGAGATAAAGGCGGGGGGTTCAGCCATCTACAGAAGTTGGGATTGGAGAGTCGATTCCATTTGTTTCACGAGTCAGAGGCGAAGTTGCTGGGTGTAACCTGTTCGGAGACAGGTATTATGACTGGTGCACCTTATCGGGTGGTGGATGGGGCACACGATTTCTTTAAGGGGACGGGCCTGAAGACGGGAGATATTTTTGGCGAGAAGTGTCTGCATATGCGGTGTCCAGGCGGTGCGTCTGGACACGAAACGGATAAGATGACCGGGAGTTCGCCAAAAAATACACAACTGCTGGCCAAAGGCTTAAATCCCGATGAGGGAGGCGCGGAGATCGTATATCACCGCACCGAGAGCGGGGAGAGGTGTTTTCGGTGGGGTCGATCAATTATCCGAGTTCTCTACCGGTGGATGAGTCGATTTCGACGATTACAAAGAATGCGCTGGATCGCTTTTTGGATTGATCCACTGATCAATACTGCCAGTATTTCCTGGCGGGTTCGGGTATGGATGTCTCCGAGATTTGCTTTCGGCTTTTTCGAACCCCCTGTATCCGCTCTTTGATTGGCGCATTTCCCTTTGTCCGAGATGTGTACAGTCCCGTGATATATCGCCGCAACCGGTGGATGGGTACTACGCCGTGCCAGACCTCAGGTACGCGAAAGACGACGCTGCCCGCTTTCAGGCCGATTGGAATGTAGTCGCCCGATTGGATATCTTCCTTTGTCGGGAGTATTCGGCCCGGGTCGCACGCAGATGCAAAATGGTACAGATGCGTGCCCGGCACATAGGTCAACGCCCCGGAGTGGATATCGATATCGTCCAGATAAATCATTGTTGCCACCCACTGAAAGGGTGCGGCGAGTTCCGTCGGGCTGCCATCTGAGTGTCGTCCCACGCCTTTGTGTTCGGGCGTGTATCGGTTGGTTTTCATTTGCAAGAGAAAAGGCCTCGGTTCATCCATGATTGCCGATACGATTCCCAGGATGCGAGGATGAGAAAATAGTCCACCCAGAGCGGGATAATTTAGCAGTGGTTCATTTCGCAGACTGTCCCGGCTGCCGGGTTCTCCCGAGCCCATATCCATATTCAGGTATGCTTGTTCTAATTCTCGGCGGATTGTATCCAGCTCATCTTGCGAGAGCAAGTTGTGCAAGACGCCTACGCCGTTCTTCCATGCGGCTTCAACAGCCGCTCTATCTCCCGCGTCCATTTCCGCCTCCTGTTCAAGTTCTTTATTTTAACCTTGTTCTTCATCCCATGATGTTACATATTTGTGCATTCATCAAGCAAAAAGCGTTGCCAATTCTATTCAAATTGCAAAATGTCACGTCCGATAATCGGTATTACGACCAGCTTTCTTTCAAAAAGTAAACAGCAATCGCTAGATCACGAGTATGTGATTGCGGTAGAACGCGCAGGTGGTTGTCCTCTCATTCTGCCCATGACGGAGGAGCAGGAAACCCTCGCGCCGCTGTTTGCCATGCTCAACGGCCTGATTATTACTGGCGGTCCCGGCATTACCGAGGGTTTGGTTGGCAAGTTGCCCAAAGACCTGCCCGCGGTTGCGCCCACGCGCTATGAAAATGATATTCGCGTTTTTGAATACGCGCAAAAAAAGCAGATGCCCGTTTTGGGCATCTGCTATGGCATGCAATTTATCAATGCTCAATTTGGCGGCAGGATCTATGCCGATATTCAAATACAATGCGATGTCGATCCGCATTCACCCGGGCGCACCGAAGATCCCGTTTATCACGCGGTTTCATTTGAGCCTAACTCCCATCTCTCGTCCATTCTGGGGAAGGCCGAATGTACGACCAATAGCTTTCACCTGCAAGGACTCGAGACAGTTGGAGGAGAACTCAATATAAGTGCCCGCAGTGAAGATCGAGTTATAGAAGGTATCGAAACGCCAGATGGTCGCATTATCGGCGTGCAATTTCACCCCGAAAAAATGCCGAATACGATCTTTGATCGCATCTTTGACCACTTGCTCACACAAGCTCAGATCAGGTCCTAAACACCTGATATTACTGGATATCTCTCTTCTTTCCAATAGGTAATACCGCCGATCATTTCTTTTACTGAGAATCCCAGGACACTCAATTTTACAGCGGCTTTTGTCGCGCCATTACACCCCGGTCCCCAGCAGTACACCACGAGCAATCGGTCTTTGGGAAACTCAGCCATTCGAGTTTCGGTCATATCGTTGTGATCAATGTGAATGGCTCCAGCAGCGTGACCGTTGAGATAGTCTTCTTTACCCCGGACATCAATAAACTCAAAACTGTCGATCCCATTTTCCAGATCTGCATTCACATCAAACGGGTCGGTCTCACATCGCAACTTATATGAGAAGTATTCTTGTATTTTATCAGGCGAAGCTGGTGGTGTTTCACAAACGCGGGAAAAAGCTGTCATTGCAACCTCCAAAAAAAATTAAACGCGTAACTATTCTACTGACCGGGATAATCGTCAAAGTCTCGTGCGAGATCATCGCTGATCACTTTGGAGGCGTATAGAGGTGTATCGACTTCGACCAATTTGCCGTCGCCCCGCAGAATTTGATTGGGGGTTTGCATTTTAACACGCGCTGGATATTTGGCGCGCAATTCAGCGGTCTGCTTTTCGCGCATGGCTTCCACTTCGTCAAAGTCAAATCCATCCAGTACTGCTTCTCGCAACGCTTTTAAGTCGGCATTGTCGGGATCATGTTTTAGCAAATTGCGTTGCTCGTCGGGGTCGGTTTCCATATCGAAGGCGAGATCATCACAGTCTCGAAATGCGATATACTTATACTTCTTGGAGCGTATCATCCGAAACTCCGTGCCTTTGCCCCAGCGCGGATTTGGCGATTCGGTAATCACGCCAGCGCGGTCATCGAGAGTAGAACTCCTTTTCCCTTTTAATACATCCGCCAGATCCATCCCATCTACCCCATCAGGACAATTTAAACCCGTCAATCCGCAAAGTGTGGGGAAGAGGTCGGCGAGGCTTACGGGTGTGCGTATTTCTTGTGCGTTCAGGCCACCGTTGCGGTGTTCGGGAAGGGAAAAGATAAAAGGTACATGGGCGGCAGCTTCGTGCCATGTATTTTTCCACCATATCCCGTGTTCGCCCACCAGTTCTCCGTGATCGGATGTATATACAATGACCGTGTTATCCAAAAATCCATCGCGGTCGAGTAAGGCGAGAAAATCGCCCAAAATTTCGTCCAAAAAATCGACTGCTGCAAAATAAGCTGCGCGCGCTTTCATCATTTCATCTTCGGCAATCTCTTCAGTCCGAAATCCCTTGATCGCGCCCACTGTCATTGGATGGTCGGCACTATCGCCGGTGCGCCGCACCCAGGGTGGTGTCACCCCTTCGGGATAATAGCGGTCGAAGAACCTCTTCGGCGCAGTCAACGGGAAATGCGGACGACTAAATGACGTATAGACCAGCCACGGCTTGTCGGGATTGGCATGGCGATGTTCGCGCAGCCACGCAAGCGACTCGCGCGCAATCATATTTTCTTGCAAGAGCGATTCGGGTACCTCGCTGATTCCCGCATCAACTGTGCGCGTCCGCAAACCATCTTCTGTTTTGTTTAATGGGTCGGGCTGATGGGAACAGGGACCACCAAAATCGCCATAGGGCCGCGCACCAAATCCGGCGTGTTGCAAAGATCCGCCCAAATGCGTTTTGCCCACGACTGCTGTTTTATATCCATTGGCCTGAAAATGACTGCCAAATGTGGGCAAATTGGGATCTAAAATCGACCCATTGGTCCACGCGCCACACCGATGCGCGTGCCGTCCTGTAAGCATCGAAATACGGCTTGGTGTACACAGAGGCATCTGACAATAGGCCGCGTCAAAATTGACGCCTTGTGCGATCAAACCATCTAATGTGGGTGTGTGACAGGGTTCACCACCCCGCGCGCGGCTGCGCGCCGACAAAAAGCGAAAACTGTGTTCGTCACTGTGCAAAATCAGGATATTCGGACGTTCAGACATAAACCCTCCTTGACCAATCAGTTGTGGAATCGGATTAAACTAATGTCAAATGTGTAGCATGTAAAGCGGTTCAAGCAACGCTCTGGCGTTTTTTTTGCTGTACAATCAAGCCCGCGATGATCAACGTCAACCCGATATAAGTGGAGGGAAATATATCTTCTCCCACCAAAAAGTGGATAAAGACGAGAGATAAGAATGGGGATAAAAAAATTAAATTCCCGATTCGCGCGGTGTGATCTGTCAGCTTCATCGCCGATAACCACAGGACAAATGTGATGCCCATTTCAAATAATCCGACGTAAATAGCACCGCCTAATCCCTGTATATTGATCCGCATATCTGAAAATGCAATGCAGATTGTTAGCACAAAAGGCAATGCAAAAACAAAATTCAAAAACATTCCCACAAACGGGTCTCGCGTATCCCGTTTGTTGAAGATCCAGTACAGTGCCCACAAAAAGCTGCTGAAAAGAGCCAGTCCCACTCCCAGGGGATTGGAAAATCTAAATCCCATTATATCGCCCCGAGTAGAAATCACAAATACCCCCGCATAACTCACTGTCCCGCCAATCACATCCCACAGGGTCAATTTCTGTTTCAAAAGGGGAATGGACAATAGTGCCAGTGCTATTGCCCAGGTGTAATTCAGAGGTTGTGCTTCCTGCGCAGGCAGCAGCTCGTAAGCGCGCAGCAACACCAGATAGTAGGCACACGGATTGAGCAACCCCAATCCGAGGGATTGCAAGTACTGCCGTCGTGTACACAAAAAAATCGCCGACCATTTGCCCTGAACCACTATAATTAGGCCCAGAAAAATGGACGACGCAAGTACAGCGTAGAACAAAAGTTGGATAGGATCTAAAACGCGCAGAGATAACTTAAATGCCGTGGCCGCTGTTGACCACAGAAAGACGGCAGAAATTGCGTAGATATATGCTTGTTTTGAGGGGGGCATAAGACGCAAGGGGGAGCTTACGTCATCTTGCGTCTTACGTCTCACGTCTTATTTCACCCTTCCTGCTGCTTTTGTCTGCGAAGAAATGTGGGATATTGCAGATCGTTTAGGGATATAGTGTCGATTTTGGTTTTTTTCTCGGTTTTTTCCTCAAATGTTTTCTCAAATTTTTTCTCGGGTTTTCCCTCGACTTTTTCCTCGACTTCTGCCTCTGTATCTGCAGGCTCAGTATCCTCAGCTTCGATTTTGCGTATAAAGGCGGGAATATCTGTGCTAACAGCAGGCTCGGGTGTGAATTTCGAGTAAGAAATGTTCGCATTTGGCTTCAGTGGTGAACCAGTATTAAAGCCCGTGGCAATAACGGTGACGCGCATTTCGTCCCCGAGGTTATCATCGAGCACCGTGCCCCATATAATATTGGCTTCGTGGCCCACAGCATCGGTTATGAGATTTACAGCTTTATCCATTTCAAACAGTTTCAGTTCACTGCTGGCCGAAATATTCACCAGCACCCCCTGGGCACCTGCAACAGATACATTGTCGAGCAATGGGCTGTTCAATGCTTTTTCGGCTGCTGTAATTGCCCGGTCTTCGCCCGATGCCTCGGCTGTACCCATCAGCGCATCGCCACCGGCTTGCATTACCGTACGCACGTCATTAAAGTCGAGATTCACCTCGCCGGGTATGGTGATCAAATCGGAAATACCTCGCGTGGCCTGCAACAAAATATCATCGGCGACGCGAAATGCCTCTGTCAGTGTTGTATCTTCTGAACTGATTTCTAAAAGCCGCTGATTGGGAATAATAATTACCGTATCCGAAGCTCTTTTCAAGGAATCAATACCCGCTTCCGCATTGCGCATGCGCGGCATGCCTTCCATTCTGAATGGCAGGCTCACAATGCCCACAGTGAGCGCGCCTGCATCGCGAGCAATTTCAGCGACGGTGGGCGCTGCTCCCGTGCCGGTGCCGCCTCCCATGCCGGCAGTGACAAAAACCATATCGGATTCGGCCAATGCTTCGGCGACCTCGTCGCGATTTTCTTCAATGGCCTCTGCGCCAATTTCAGGATTGGCACCCGCGCCCAACCCTTTTGTTACATCGCGCCCAATTTGAATGCAATGAGGTGCCTGTGAAAGTTCGAGATCTTGTTCGTCGGTGTTTATGGCAATAAACTCAACGCCCTGCAACCCCGACTCAATCATGCGATTGATTGCATTGCCACCTGACCCTCCGACGCCTACGACTCGGATTTTGGCCTGGCTATCGGCATCAACAATCGAAAAAGTAACCATGAGAACCCCCTCTTTGAACAACTGGTAGAAAATGATAGGCTATTAACAGTTCGTCCAACCCCCCAACCAGGGGAGTGTGGGGTTGGGCGCAGAGCACAACATTAGTAAAGATGAAACTTTTTAGAAAAAATTTTGAACCCAGTTTTTCATACGCCCAAAAATTGAATCAAAAAAAACGCCATCATCGGATATAAAATCGCGATTTTGGTGAAACAGGCCAAATTGTACCAGTCCAACGGCGGTGGCATAGAGCGGTTCGCTCACGGCATTGGCTCGCCCCGTTATCCCTCGGGTTTTGCCAATAGTCACGGGCAAGTTAAAAATTTCTTTGGCCAGTTCAGCACAACCCTGGAGCATTGAACCTCCACCTGTGAGCACGATGCCCGCTCCCATCAGATCGGCATACTCGGTGCGGCGAATCTCCTGATTTATATGTCCAAAAATTTCTTCCATACGCGCCTCAATAATCGCGGCCATTTTCGCCCGAGAGACCTCGCGAGAAGGTCGTCCGGCAACACCCGGCACATCGACCATATCGTTGGGCCTGACCAGTGACTGTAATGCACAGCCGCTTTCACGCTTCATGGCTTCGGCTTGTTTCCAGGGTGTTCGCAAACCAATAGCCATATCGTTTGTCACATTTGTTCCCCCCAATCCCACAACGGCTGTATGGCGAATAGCACCGTCGTAGAACACCGCGAGGTCGGTCGTGCCACCCCCTATATCGACCAATGCCACGCCCATTTCCTCTTCGTCAGGCGTCAATACCGCGTAGCTCGAAGCAATGGGTTCAAGTACCAGATCCACCACTTCTACACCTGCGCGTCGGATACTTTTGCAGATATTCTGTGCTGAAGTCACAGCGCCGGTTACGATGTGTACATCGACTTCGAGTCTCACGCCCGACATGCCAATGGGATCTTTAATACCGGGCTGATCGTCAACGACAAAAGATTGCGGCAGCACATGAACAATTTCCCTATCCATGGGAATAGATACCGCTTTGGCTGCTTCAATTGCGCGTTCTTCATCATTGGCCGTAATCTCGTTATCCGGTCCCGACACGGCCACGACCGCCCGCGTATTCACACTGCGAATATGATCGCCGGCAATGCCCGCATAAACAGCACCGATACGCGTCCCCGACATTTCCTGAGCTTCTTCTATAGCTGTGCGGATAGATTGCACGGTCTTTTCCACATTGATCACCACACCGCGCTTGAGGCCCTGAGAGGAGCTATTGCCCAATCCCGTGATTTTGAGCGTGCCATCATCATCTACTTCAGCTACAACAACACAGATCTTAGTGGAGCCAATATCGAGTCCAACAATCCGATCCATCGTGTGGGTCCCTTTCACTAATGAACTGCTACCGCCTTCCCACGATTACTTGATCCCGATAGCGCAGGTCAATATACGCGAGATCTGTGCCAAGTCCAGATGAGGCCTGGGTGTAGGCCCGGAAGTTCTTAATCTGCTTTTTGGGGTTTTCAAAACGCATTTTGAGGGCCAGATCATCGGCCACCAGATAAACCGTAGCAGAATGGGGAGTGTCTGTGCAAATTTCTGATATTTCGCGCCAAAATGCCGGCGTGTGGATTTGCAATTCCGTCACAAATTCCGCCAGAGCAATTGCCCAGGAGCTATCCTTATCCCTTTGCAAATCAACACCTGTCAGAATGGGCAAATCCACCTGTGCAGCAGGTGGCAGGGGAAAAATATTGCCGGAATCATCCAGTCCCATCAAACCATTGGGCGTGTTCAACAGCCCAACAGGATGGCGCTCCTCGATGCTAATGACCAGTGTTTCCGGTGGTTCTCTATGTAGCAACACTTTTTTAACCACGGGGTGTTGTGCCACGCGTTCCGTTGCAGATGTGATATCACAGGCAAAAAGATTTGTGCCCACCTGCAATTGTGAAAGAGTCACGATCTCAGCTTCAGACATCATGGAATTGCCGTGGACTCGGATATGTGTCATGAGGAAGAAATCTGAATCTGCCAGAGATGAATAGGCATTTTGGATGCCCACAACCAGCAGACTCATCAGCGTCGTAACAATTACCCAGCGCGCGAGCTTTCGCGGCCTCTTCTGCGGTGTAGGGGTTGTGTCCAGGGTCATGTTCACCGCGTCCGGTATATTTTTAGACCTGTGAGATATGTAGATTGGTTTATATCCCAACATAAAACCCTCCTGGAAAAAGTTCATTATTCACCTAATATTCCTACTTCTGTCTCCAATTCAATTTTGTGAACCTGAAAAACGCGCTTTTGAACCCGTGCGATCAGCGCGAGCACATCTTCGGTGGAATGCCCGCCGAGGTTGACCATAAAATTGGCGTGTACATCCGACACTTTCACTGCCCCTACCGACATCCCTTTGCATCCGGCACTGTCGATGAGTGCGCCAGCAGAATGCCCTGGTGGGTTCTTAAAAATGCACCCCGAACTGCGGTTTGACAGCGGTTGCGTGCTCTTGCGCTCTGACAGCATGCGATCCATCTCGGCGGCAATGGTTTTGGGATCGCCTTCTGCAAGTCGAAATCCAGCTTCGACAATGAGCAGATTATCGGGCAAGTCAGTGTGTCGATATCCAGAAGAGATGTCGGCTTGCTCAAGGTAAATTTCTCGACTCGTTCTGAGATCAATACCGCGCAACCAGTTTACACAATCCATCGTTTCACCGCCCCAGGCACCGGCATTGCCCCATATTGCACCGCCTATGGTGCCGGGAATTCCGCACCCAAATTCTAATCCCGTTTTGCCTGCCCGCTGGCATTGCCGAGATACCACCTGAGTGCTTGCCCCCGCCTGTATGACACCTTCGTCATCTCCAATCTCAATGCGTCGCGCGCCCGTTGTAAGTGAAATGACCAGACCGTGGAATCCGCTGTCGCGCACGAGCGTATTGGTTCCTCCGCCCAGCGGAAAAATTGGAAGCCCGGCGTCTTTGATCAAGGGGACAGCAATGGCCAGGTCACCGAGATCGGCTGGTGAAAAAAAGAGGTCCGCTGCGCCGCCTAACCCAAATGTTGTGTGTTTGGCGAGGGGTTCATCGCGCTTGAGCTTGCCCCGGCATTGGCTTTGAATCTCTCTCGCGAGCAAATCGCGTCGTGCATCGTACATTGCCTTATATTTCTCTAAGGATTTGGTAAATATCGCGGGCAACTGTTTCAATATCTCCAGCACCCATAACCAGGAGCAGGTCGTCGGCGTGCAAGTCGTTTAACAATGCCGATTTTAGATCATTTAACGCAGGTGCGTAATTTGCGCCGGGAATCTGATTGGCAAGCCACTTTCCATCAACACCCGCAATGAGTTCTTCTCGCGCGGGGTAAATATCGGTGATCCAAACGCGATCGGCGCGTTGTAGCACCTGGGCAAAATCGGGCCCAAAATCTCGCGTGCGGGTGTACAAATGCGGTTGAAAAGCGACCACAAGGCGGCCAGACCATCCCGCCCGCGCAGCCTGAATTGTGGCGGCAATTTCTGTGGGGTGATGAGCGTAATCATCAACCACCGCGATACCCTGTGCTTTGCCGAGTATTTCAAACCGACGATGAACACCTCGAAATGCTTCTATACAACTGCAAATTTTTTCCCAATTGAGGCCGACATGCACGCCAACTCCAAGTGCTGATAGGGCATTGGTCACATTGTGTTTGCCCGGCACTTGAAGGCGCGTGCGCCCCAACCGCTTATTTTTTTCAACTACGTCAAAGGCCACCCCAAAACCGTCTTGTTCAATATTCGTTGCGCGAAGATCGCCGCCTGTCAAGCCATAGGTTATTTTTTTATATGGTCCATCGAGATTGAGCATGCGTATCTCGGGGGAGTCGGCACACAACACAGCGCAGCCATCGTCGGGCAGGGTATTGACAAATTGTTCAAAAGTCGCGCGAATATCATTCATATCTTCATAGCAGTCGAGGTGATCGGCTTCCAGTGCTGTCACCACAGCAATTTTTGGTTTTAATGTCAAAAAAGAGCGATCGTATTCGTCGGCTTCTACTACCCAGAGCGCGCCATTGCCTATGTGCAACGCAGTTTCCCAGCCGGAAATAATCCCCCCCACAAGAGCCGTTGGATCATGGTCTGCGGCGATGAGCATGGTCGTGATCATTGCCGTTGTGGTGGTCTTGCCATGCGTACCCGCCACGCATATCGCGGGATGTGGGTTCACAAGTTGACCGAGCAATTCGGCGCGGCGCAGCAGAGGGATGCCGTTTTCCCGCGCCGCTTTTCTTTCGGGATTCTCAGAATCCGTCGCCGATGTATAAACGACACAGTCGGCTCCGGCAATGGCATCGCGCGCATGTCCAATGCGCACGGGGATACCGAGTTGTTCCAAACGCCGGATGAGCGGCGAATCCTGCCGGTCAGAACCCGAAATGAGGCATCCTCGTGCGGCGAGCAATTCGGCCAACGCACTCATGCTTATGCCGCCAATGCCGATAAAATGCACCCGGGTTCCAGCGTCGAATGAGACCATTTTGAAATCGTTCAACGTCGAGGAGTGATGAGGTGGTGTCGTCTGTACATCGCGTGCCGGGGACTGGTTTGCGATGCAGCAGGTGAGTGACGGGTTTTGTTTCGAGTACTCGCCCGTCCAATGCCAATGAGCACACCTGTCGCGGAGAGTGTAAACATCAAGGATGAACCACCATAGCTGATAAAGGGAAGGGGAAGTCCCGTGACAGGCAGCAATCCGGTAGCCACACCCATGTTGATCAGAGCGTAAGTCAGAATCATAATGGTAATACCAGAAGCGAATAAAAAACCAAAGGTATCAGGGGCTGTGCGGGCAATGCGCAATCCGCACCGACCAAAAATTAAAAATAAAATTAAAACGAGCAGGGTGCCCCACAAACCGAGTTCTTCTCCAACAATGCTAAATACAAAATCGGTATGGGGCTCAGGTAAAAAGAAATATTTTTGCTGGCCCTGCCCCAGGCCCGTGCCCCAAAATCCACCACTGCCCAGGGCGAGAAGGGATTGCGCGATCTGATATCCCGTATTTTGCACATCGTCGCTGGGAAATATAAACGTCATTACACGCTCGCGGCGATACCCAAAAACAAAAACAATCACATACAGAATAGGCAAAAGACCTGCGAATGTCGCCATGAGGTGTCGCAACCGCACCCCGCCCAGATAGAGCATCAATGCACAGGTCACGCCAATTGCCATCGCCGTACCCAAATCCGGTTGCATCAAAATCATCATCATTGCTGTGCCGATTACCACTACATGCGGCAAAAAGCCCGATTTGAAATCTTCAATTACATCCTGGCGGCGCGTCAGGGACTCGGCGAGGTAAAGCACCAGCACCACACGCATCATGTCGGCGGGTTGAAATTGTCCACCTGGCAATGGTATCCAGCGATACGCACCTCGCACCCCGCCAATGCCAAATAGCTTGAGGATGAGCAACACGAGTAAAAAAGCAAAAGCTATCGCCAGCATCAAACGCGCCTTTTTGCGCCAGACGTGATAGTCTATGTGAATCAGCAGAACCATCACAACCAAACTGATGGCCATGCGAATGGCCCAGCGGTTGAGAAAAAAATTGCTGTTGTCAAATTGTAGTTGTGCCAATCCAGAACTGGCACTATACACTATTACTGTACCAAAACCCACCAGCATGACCACAATGAGCAGCAACAGAATCCAGGTTCGATCATCTCTTTGTTCGTTTGTCAGTGTCATAAAAAAGGTAAGAGATAAGGGATGAGCAGACCACCCCATCCTCGTGCCTTAATTACATTTCAAATCCCAGTGCTGTAACTATTCTTTCCATTGCAATGCCGCGTGACCCCTTGATGAGCATCAAGTCTCCAGGTTTCAAATAAGCCTGCAATGCTCCGGTTAACGCATCTCGGTCTGCATAAGCCCACGCCTGATCTATACCTGCTTCGCGCCCCCCTTCAACGACCACCTCCGCCAGGTCGCCCAGCGCGAAGAGTGCGTCAATTTGTTGATTGCCCACTTCTCGTCCCAATTCCCAATGTGCGTCGTAGGTCATTGCTCCCAATTCGCGCATATCCCCCACTACTGCAATCCGCCGACCATCCACCTCGATTTGCGATAAGGTCTCAAGCGCCGCCCGCATCGATGCGGGATTGGCGTTGTAAGTGTCGTTGATCATGCGCATCCCATTGTGTTCCAGCACCTGACTTCTCAATTCGGTCAACGTGAAATTTTCAAGTGCTTTTGCCGCATCTTGTAGGGGCACATTGAGTGCCCAGCCTGCCGTTGCGGCCATCAGCGCGTTATACACATTATGCTTGCCCGGAATTGACAGGTGAAAATAATGGCCCTGTAGAGAGAAATGACCAAAACCCTTCTGATCTAGTTTGAGTCCCTCCCCACGAAATTGACATATCCGTTCGATGCCAATGCCCAGGAGTCTCCCCTTAACTTTTGCTTGCTCCTTGGACAAAAACAGGTCATCGAGATTCAAGATAGTCATAGAAGACTCGTCTAGATATTCCAGAAGTTCCCCTTTGGCTTTTGCCACACCCTCTACAGAGCCGAAAAACTCGATATGTGCTGGTCCGATATTGGTTATCATGCCGATGGTCGGTTGCGCAATTTTGCACAGATAGTGCAGGCCATCGCGTTCGCTAATGCCCATTTCAATAACTGCGACATCGCAATGTGCTGACAGGTTGAATAAGGTGAGCGGTACCCCCAGTCTGCTATTGAGATTTCCCTTTGTCGCCAAAACCCGATACCGCGTGCTCAAAACAGCAGCGACCATATCTTTAGTCGTGGTTTTGCCACTGCTACCCGTAATACCAATAACGGGAATGTCGAAACGCCTGCGATAAGATCGGGCCAGATCGCCCAGGGCCAAATCGGGAGCATCGACGACGATCAACAGTTCTGATTGCCGCGATTCCCGAGCACCAGACCTCGTGACTACCGCAGCACAGGCTCCTCTGGCAAATGCAGCGTCCAAAAATTGGTGACCATTGACCTTTTCGCCGGGCAATGCAAAAAAAATTTCGCCAGGTTTGAGCGTCCTTGTATCAATACTGACCCCTGTTGGCACAATAGCGGAGGGATCATTCTTTCCAATCCAATGACCCTGGGTCGATTCAATTACATCTGATAGTGTTAGCCCTTCCATATAACCCATCACCCCACTTTGCACTTGAGTATTTCCCGTGCAACTTCCCGATCGTCAAAAGGGGTTTTAATCCCATTGATTTCCTGATAATTTTCGTGCCCCTTACCCGCAATGAGCACGAGGTCGCCTGACCGCGCTTTTGCAATGGCTTTTTCGATTGCCCGTCGGCGATTGGGTTCAACGATGTGCGGAGCATCGCCCAGGCCGGGCAAAATATCGGCAATGATAGCATCGGGGTCTTCGGTGCGTGGATTATCTGATGTCACTACAGATAGATCGGCCAACTTTGCAGACAAGTCGCCCATCACAGGTCGCTTGCCCTTATCGCGGTCCCCACCGCAACCAAATACGCAAATCAATTGCCCGCGGGCAAATGCGCGCGCGGTTTGAAGCACATTTTTCAGTCCATCTGGGGCGTGTGCATAATCGACAAATACCCCAAAATTTTGTCCGCAATCAATGCCTTCAAAGCGACCTGGGATCCGAATTTCGCGCAAAGCATCTGCGATGATGTCAGGTTCGATCTCCAATGCGAGGCCAGTAGTGACAGCCGCAGTGACATTGTACAATTGAAAATCACCTTGAAGTGCCAGTTCCAGATCTATTTTTCCTCGCGGTGTTTGCAAGCAAAGTCGCGTACCACCTTTCGAAGTGCTACCCTCTAAAATGCGCACTGTCGCACCTTCTAATTGCCCATAGCTCAACAAGTGTGCCGAACATTTTTGCATTAATTTTTCCGATGCCGCGTCGTCTGTATTGACGACTGCATAAGCATCCGATTTGAGATTGTCAAAGAGCCGTGCCTTGGCAGCCAAATAGGCGCCAGGTGTATTGTGATAATCAAGATGATCACGCGTCAGGTTGGTAAATACTGCAACTTCGTAATCAATGCCCAACACGCGATTTTGCGCCAGCCCGTGTGAGGTCACTTCCATCACGGCTGACCGGCAACTCGCATCGACCATAGCACGAAACATGCGGTGTAAGTCGTGTGCCTGTGGTGTAGAATTGTGCGATGTTTCGCGTGTTGTGCCGAGGTCGTGTTCAATGGTTCCAATCAAACCCGGTGCGAGACCAGCCATTTCGAGCACCGCGCGGATGAGATAAACAGTCGATGTTTTGCCATTGGTACCCGTAACACCGATCATTTTTAAATGTTCGCTCGGTCTGTTGTAAAAACGACGGGCAATATGTGCAAGTGCGCGGTGCGTGTTGGTCGTTTGAACAAAAGCCGTATTCCCCACATCGACATCGCGTTCGGCAACAATGGCTCGAGCACCGGCTTGAACCGCCTGAGAAATAAAAGGATGTCGATCTGGAAAGTGTCCATCGCTACTGAGCGCGACAAATACATCGCCTCCCTTAACGCGTCCCGAATGGGTTGCAATACCCCCAATATCGGGATTATTTCCGCTCGTCCTCACGACATCTGGCATGTCGGATATCAGTTCTCTCAGGCGCATATCTCAGCTTTCTCGTTTACATTCGACCGTACATAATGTTCCCGGTTTTACGGGTACACCCGGTTCGGGCGACTGCGCGATTACCCGTCCACTACCCGAAATTTTGATCTGAAACCCCAGCTGTGTCAATTGTGCAACCGCCTGCCGTACGGGTGCTCCGCGTACATCAGGCATGTAAAGCGAGTCTGAACCTTTGGCCTCTGTGCGGTAATCGGGAGTGGCAATAGGCGCAGAACCTAAATACAACGAGATATTATTTTCTTCAATGTCGATATGCTGTCCAACAACGCGGTCTCCCTCGCCCGCAATTTGATAGGTCATTCCCAGACGTTTCAGAGCCTCTGTTGCAGCTTTCCGCGAAAGGCCCACCAGATGAATGTCGGCACGTGGCGGCGGAGGCGGCTGTTCATCGAGCAGGGGGGCACTGTGGCGCAGAGGAGCTTGCCGCAGGCTCAAAATTCGTTGCACAATACGTTTAAAAACAGGCGCGGCAACCAGACTTGCCCAGTGGCTCCTCTGAGGACTATCTATGGCTACCAGACACAGCAGTTCGGGACGTTCGACAGGCAAAAATCCCACAAAAGACGGAATGTAGCGATTGGGGTCGTATCCGCGTTGTCCTTCTTTCACTTGTTGCGCTGTTCCGGTTTTTCCCGCAACACGGAAACCGTCTATGCGTGCATTTTTACCGGTGCCGTGACTGACAACGCCCTCGAGGAAACTGGTAAGAGTACGCGCTGTTTCGGGCGATATCACCTGTCGAATAGGTCTGCGCGATCCTTCTTCCGTTGTGGAATCTTTGCGAGAAGCTCTTAAGAAAATACGCGGCGTCATCAATCGCCCCCCATTGGCAATCGCGCTATAAGCAGCGGCGACCTGAAGGGTGGTCACTGCGATCTCCTGCCCAATGGAAAGGGTTTCCAATGATCGTGCCGACCATTTATCTGGATGGCGAAGTTGACCGCCGACTTCTCCCGGCAAATCCACACCTGTTTTGGCGCCAAAGCCAAATAAGCGCATCTGGCGATATAAGGGACCTTTTTTCACTTTACGTGCGATTTTAGCCGTGCCAATATTGCTCGATTCTTCCATCACCTCTCGCACGGTCAGCCAGCCACTGGGATGTGAGTCTCGAAGTATTTTGCCACCAGCGATACGCATTCTGCCATTTTCACAGAAAATTTTATCTTCTGGCTCAACCAAACCGGCTTCGAGCGCGGCGGCAAATGCCACAACCTTAAAGGTTGATCCCGGCTCGAACTGATCGGTCGCTGCCCGATTGCGCCGTATCCAGAGTTCTGATTTTGAAAAATCATTTGGATCGTAAAAGGGCGTGTTTGCCAGTGCCAAAATTTCGCCCGTATGGGGTTCCATCACAATGGCGATGCCGCTTTTAGCATTGAATTTCTGCATGCCTTTTAGCAACTCTTCTTCTGCAATAGCCTGATAATCGGCATCGATGGTGAGGGTGATATCATCGCCATTTTTAGGCATCTGCCGAACTGCACCGAGTGTGCTGAGCATTTGACCTCTAGCGTCAACGCGTGCGGATAACTCACCTGGTTCACCCCTCAAGATTGGATCAAAAGCGCGTTCAATGCCTTCAATTCCCAGACCATCGGTATCGGTATATCCCAATACCTGACCCGCGAGAGTCTCCATGGGATAATTGCGCCGCATCTCGACAATGCGCCCGATACTTTCTGGCAATCCAGTGGGAGCATCGATGACTTGACGAGCGAGCCATACGAAGGAGCGCGATTGATCAACCTTCTTCAGGAGAGCTGCTTCATCGCGCCCAGATTGTCGAGAGAATCGAACGGCGAGCGCGCGCAGGCTGTCCCTATCAGATATTTGATTGAGAAAGAACGATTGGGATTCGAGATTTGTCGCCAGCACCCGGCCGCGTCGGTCAAAAATGCGTCCTCTCTCTGCGAGCAAAACCCGCTTCTTGACATGCTGACTGCGCGCCTGGTCGGTGTATGCCTCTACAGACCAGACCTGTAGGGAAACCAGCCGAAACGCCAAAAGTAGCGCGAATCCTATACCGAAAAGCGCGATTATTTTTAAGCGAATATTCATTATCGACTCAAATACAAATTTTTCGGTGGATCACTTGGAAACACCATGCCCAATTTTCGAACGGCAATATCGCGAATGCGACTGCTCTGCTTCAAACTCGCTGTACGTGCAAGGAGTCGCTCTTGTTGGTGCAAGAGGTTTTTTTTCTCTGCACGCAGCCGATCAATTTCACGCCCCTGATTCAGGGTTTCCACATGTCCCCACATATACATCAGCAATCCCGAAACGAGAAGAATAACCGATAAAAAACCAGAGCGATAAATTCCCCAGGGCGGGCGCGGTTCTGAAGTCACGACAGAGGCCCTCGATGGCATAACCAGGGCTGAGCGGAAACACCGAGGCGTTGCGCCACGCGAAGTGTTGCGCTGCGTGCCCGTGGATTTTTGGCGATTTCCGCCCGATTTGGTCGAATGGCTCGCTTTCCCGGCAAGGTCAATACGGGCAGGCGATCACAGGCACATATAGGCAGATTAACAGGCCCAATACAATCGCGCGTGCCCAGTTCAAAAACCCGTTTGACAGCGCGGTGTTCCAGCGAATGATAAGTCAAGACGCCAATGCGCCCACCGGGTTTGAGCAGATCAATAGCTGTTTGGAGCGCGTCTTCAAGATGTGTCAATTCATCGTTCACTTCAATGCGAAGCGCTTGAAATACCCGCGCAAGCGTCTTTTGTTTTCGAGGCCCATAGCTGTACCGCGCAATTACATCGGCCAGATCATCTGTATAATTGAGAGGCCTGTTTTCACAGATTGCTCGGGCGATGCGGGCAGCAGCGCGTTCTTCACCATAAGTTTTGATGATGCGGGCCAAATCTTCCTGCGAATACGAATTGACCACCTCGTGTGCCGTGCATTTTGCATCGGGTCCCATACGCATATCGAGTGTACCGTGCTGTTGAAAACTGAATCCTCGGTCGGCATTGTCAATCTGGTGAGATGAAAGACCCAGATCAAATAAAATGCCCGTGATTGTCGCGAGGCTCTGTTCAGCCAAAATATGTCGGAGGTTCCAAAACGGTGCTTGTACAGTATAAACGCGATCTCTAAACGGGATCAGGCGTTTTGTCGCGGCTTCGATGGCTTTGGGATCGCGATCTATGCCGATCAATTTACCATCAGGCCCCAGATGCTTGAGCACGATTTCAGCGTGTCCACCTCCGCCCAGGGTGGCATCGACATAAATTCCATTTGGATCGGTTATGAGGTATTTTGACACATCTGACCCCAAAATCGGGACGTGATACTCTGGAGCCTTGTGGTGCATAACTTATTGTTTTTAATTTGATTGGCGAGTGGTTGAATATTTATTCCAAATATTTATTCCATATTTTAGAATATTCTTTACCATTCTAATTTTTCTGCTATGGCTTCTATATCGACGTCGTTTTGAACTTCGTTATATTTATCGGGATCCCAAATTTCAATACAATCCACAACGCCTGTCAGCGTTGCGCGATCTGTAATACCGACTAAATCCAGATGCTTTCGTGGGATCAATGCACGCCCCTGGCGGTCGAGCTTTACCTCATATGCACGCCCCGCCATTGCCCTAACTAATTGTCTTTCATAGCGTTGTGAGTGTCCCATGCCACGAAGTTGATCCATGCGCCGCCGCCATTCATAAGGATCAAATGCCATCAAATAGTCATCAAACAACTTCGTGACGATAATGGAACTTACGCCATTGGGCAGTGCGTTCCGCAATGGTGCAGGGACAATTAAGCGGCCCTTAGCATCCAGGGGGATATTTTCAAATTCGCCAAAAAATGTGGGGCGATTATCGGACATCTGAGAAGCCTGAGGGAGATAAATTATTATTTAACAAAGTGATATACTAAAAATTAATAATCCACCACAATCCACCACAATATGACACTTGGCTTAACTTAGTAATTCGCGTTTCAAAAGTCAATTGTTTTATATGGAAAAAATAAGTTATTTATAGGTACGTATTATTACGGGATATTTTGAAGGTGTTACGGCAGGGCCGCCGTGCGATTTCTCCTGGGATTCTATTATGAAAAAATTGCTCCTCTGGTGCCTTTTGCTCAGTGCGGTTGGATGTGCAATCGCTCCATCCCCAAAGCTATCAGATAAAAAATTTATCGAGATATTTTCAGATGCTATGGAACTTCACCGCCGTTATGTACACGCGCCGGACTCGCTGATAGTGGAACGAAAAAAATTGCTCAAACGCCATGGCATCACACAAGCCGATATTGAGAAATTTCTCAAAGACCGTCGGGATCACCCCGAAAAATGGGATGCGCTCATTACCCTGATTCAGCAGCGATTTGGCGAGGCAGCAGAGCGTGAGATGAAGACATTACAAAAGACAAAAAAGAAAGATGAGAATTGAGGAAGGTTGGTTATAAATAAAAAAATCCCCCACATTTTTTGCGGGGATTTTTTTACGAGGTGAGTTGGAGCTTTAGTTTCCAAACCATCCGGAAATACGTCCGATATCGTTGAAGGTTACATAAATAATCAGGAAGAGCAAAAATGCAAATCCGGCTTGCTGGAGCCAGGCTTTGTGTCGCGCAGATAAATCTCGGCGGATAATGCCTTCTATTGTGAGAATGGTGAGATGGCCTCCATCGAGCATGGGGATGGGTAACAGATTGAGTATGCCCAGGTTAATGCTGAGCATGGCCATAAACCACAGCAGATAGGAGAAACCTCGCTCAGCACTTTGTCCCACCAGTTGGAAAATCCCCACAGGGCCGGCCAAATTCTTGCTGGATTGTTCCCCAATAACGATGCCTTTAACAAATCCAAAAATAGCCGTTGACAAGTTGATGGTTTCTGCTGCACTGCGGCGCACGGCCTTAAAAAAGGAAATGGGATTGCGTTTTGAAGCCAAATCAATGCCAATGCGCCCTACGGTTTCGCCATTAAAAGTTTGAGAAGCGGGAATAATCCACTCTGTCATTTCTTCTCCATTGCGTTGCCAGGTCAATGAGATTTCCACACCGGGTTGCGAAGAAATCTCGCGGCTCATCTCCCACCACATCGTCACTGGAACACCATTGACCGATGTAATTACATCGCCCGGTTGCAGGCCGATTTCTGCAGCTGGCATTCCGGGCATTATGGCTCCGACTTCTGTGGTCATATAATATCCCAGCCCCAGTCCTTCGCGGGGGGGGGAAGTCAAATCGACAGAAATCGTCAATCGCTCAGTCCTGTCTGTTTGGTAGGTAGGGATGCGTTCAATTTCTATGGGCACGACATCACCGGCGTGAAGGAGAAACGCATCTGACATTTCTTCCCAGTCATTTACCGCTGTATTTCCAACGGTCAAAATGCGGTCTCCTGGCCTTAGCCCTGCCGTGTAAAGGGGTGAGTTTGTCTTCACTTCCCCCACGCGCGAATCGTCCAAAAATGCGTACTCCCCGTCCGCCATACGCATCGTCAACAACAGCAAAAAGCCAAGAAAAAAGTTCATTGCCGGGCCAGCGATGAGCACTGCCATTTGAATCCAGCGCGGCTTCGACTGAAACTCCCAGGGTTTCCCCTTGCCTTCTTCGGGAGCAAAATCGTCCATGCCAGCCATCTTGACATATCCCCCCAATGGCAACCACGAGAGGCAGTATTCGGTCTCACCAATTTTCACGCCCACGGCTTTGGGCGGAAAGCCAAGTGAAAATGTTTCAACTCTGATACCCGATTTTTTGGCGACTAAAAAATGTCCGAGTTCGTGAACAAATACCAGTACGCCCAGGACAAAAAAGAAGTAGAGAAGATCGACGATCACGGGAAACCTCATTTCTATGATTCAAGTGAACAAATCAGCTCATTTGCACGGACTCGCCCCCAGCGGTCTGTGTCAAAGATCGCCTCGAGGGTATCTTCAGATGCCTCGTGTTCATCAAGGGTTTGTGCAATCACACGAGGGATATCGAGAAATCCGATGCGGCCATCGAGAAAAGCATACACGGCGACTTCATTGGCAGCGTTGAGTGCAGCGGGCGCAGTTCCGCCCTGTTCTACGGCCTGATATGCCAATTGCAGACAGGGAAATCGGTCGGTATCGGGCTGAAAAAAACTCAATGTGCCGACCTTTGTCAGATCCAGGCGTTCAATCTGTGTGGGCAGCTTTTCGGGATGCACCAGAGCCTGATGAATGGGCAACTGCATATCGGGTGTACTCAGGTGCGCCATCATGCCGCCATCCACGTATTCGATAAGACAATGCACAATAGACTGCCGATGAATAATCACATCGATTTTCGAGATCGGCAAATCGAGAAACCATTGCGCTTCGATCACTTCAAAGCCTTTATTCATCAATGTAGCGGAGTCAATCGTAATTTTTGGTCCCATCTGCCAGGTGGGATGATTTAGTGCCTGGTCGCGTGAAACACTCGCCATTTGCTTTTGCGTATAGTCAAAAAAAGGACCGCCCGAGGCGGGCAGTAAAATGCGTTTGACCTCGTCTCGGTTCGTCTCTTGAAACGATTGCCACAGCGGCGTTGTCTCACTGTCGATCGGCAATAATGTGGCGCCGGTCTGTTTGGCCCATGCAGTTACCAGATGCCCTGCGACAACCAGTGTCTCTTTATTGGCAATTGCCACATCTTTGCCCGCGCGTACAGCAGATAGCGTAGGGCGTAGTCCCACGCCTGCCGCCAGGCCGTTAATGACCAGATCGACGTCGGGATCGACAGACAGGTCCTGCAAGCCCGCGCTGCCTTCGAGCACTTCAATGTCCAGTGGGGCAAGACGCGCCTGCACCTCTTTTGCCCCCTGGGCAATACAAACGCGCTTAGGACGCCAGTGCTCGGCTTGTTCACACAGCAACTCGGCATTGCGTCCGGCACATAAACTCACCAGTTCAAATCGGTCGGATAGGCTATTCAGAACATGCAGCGTGTTTGTGCCGATAGAGCCTGTGGATCCGAGAAGGGCAACGCGTTTTGTCATAAAAGTTGAAAATAAAGATAAACAAGTGGAAAAACAAAAAAAGCACTGTCAAAGCGATCCAACACGCCACCGTGCCCAGGGATCAGTTCCGACGTATCTTTGACGTCCAGATCTCGTTTAATCATGGATTCAACGAGATCTCCCAAAGATGCCCCGATGCCAATGAGAAGGCCGAGTATGAGGCTTTGGGTTATATTAAATAATTCGAGTATCTGCGCGCCAAGTCCTATGACGAGAAACGCGGATAGAAGACCTCCGATGAATCCGGCTTCGGTCTTTGCCGCGCTGATGGTAGGAAAGGGGTGCCATCGGCCAAACCACCGTCCAAAAAAATAGGCCATTGTATCATTGGCCCAAATCCCCAGTAAGATGAGAACAGCAACTTGCCCCTGTTCTGACGCACCAAAGGGCAATGAGTTTCTCACTATGAGAACAAAACTGCCCAAAAAACCGACGTAAAGCACACCTAAAAGCGTACCTCCTGCATTGAGCAAGCGATAGCCTGTGGTGTCTCGAAACAGGGCTACGCTAAACGTTAATAGCAATAATACGAGAAAAAAAAATGTGAAGGCATTTGGCCCAATAACAAATGCTACAACACACCAGGAGAGAGATATAACAATGCCAAATCCCGTCCAGGGGTGCAGCCCTTTCTGAGATAGCATGCGATAAAATTCCCAGGTGCCTATAGAGACCACACCGCACCACATTATAAGTAGCCAATAGTCACCCAACCAGAATAAAACCACCAAAACTGGACCAAAAACGGCTGCTGCCAATACGCGCTGGATTAGATTGGACTTTGCCACAAACCCTCCGAAGACCCATTGGTTTCGCTTGCGAGCGTTTCATCGCGCACTTGAAGTCCTGTTTTGCCAAACCGCCGTTCTCGATTTTGATAACTGTGGATGGCTTTGTAGAGGTGCTCGCGCTTAAAATCGGGCCACAGTACATCTGTAAACCAGAACTCAGTATAAGCACACTGCCAGAGCATAAAATTGCTCAAGCGAACTTCACCGCTGGTGCGAATCAATAAATCGGGATCGGGCAAATCACCTGTATAAAGGCGTTTGGAAAATAAATTGGGATCAATAGCGTCTGGTGAAATGCGTCCCTGTGCGACATCGACAGCGATGCTTTGTACGGCTTGAAGAATATCGCTCTTACCGTCGTAGCTCAATGCGAGATTAAGCGTAAGTCCCGTATTATTAGCCGTTTCGCGAATGGCATTTTTCAGTGCTTTACGCGAGTGCTTGACCAGCCGCTCCATATCGCCAGTTGCAATGAGACGCACATTGTTTTCCTGCAACTCATTGAGTTCTTCGTGTGAACAGTCGCGCAACAATTGCATCAGTGACAACACTTCTGACCAGGGCCGACGCCAATTATCTGTGCCAAAGGTGAACAGGGTGAGAATATCTATTTCGAGTTCGCCACAGGCACGCACAATATCGCGCACGGTTTCACGGGCAGACCGATGCCCATCTGTGCGGCGCAAATCTCGTTGTTGCGCCCACCGTCCATTGCCATCCATTATTATTGCAATGTGCGACGGCAGGTTGCCGCGCGCTTTTAGCCTATCTTGAAGCTGAGTACAATCACGAGAGCTGTTTATATGAGTGTCTTCCATATTATTAATAATGAAAAATTTAACTTGCGCGCCCAAACACCGATAAAATATCATTAAAAATGTTGTGAAATTTTAACAGTTTAATTTATTAAAGTCAAGCGAGAAGCGAGAAACGAATCATTCGGGACGGTACGGAAGCTGTTCCTTGCGATGGTAATTATTTGGTTGTGTGGTTATTATGACAAAGTTAGATCTGAAACGTCGCCTTCACGCAGAGCGTATCCAAATGTCCAAACGGGCTGTTCGCGAGAAGAGTTTGCGTATTTATCGTCGGTTGATCGATATGCCAGCATACCAACGTGCACGGCGTATTGCCTGTTATGTGTCCATAAAAAGTGAAGTGGATACGAGAATAGTGATCCAAGAAGCAATTGGCGGCGGCAAACAGGTGGGAGTACCTGTTACGCGGGAAGATGGGGATATGGATTTTCAAGCGATTTTGGGCCTGAATGATCTGCGACCTGTGCGTTATGGCTTGCGCGAACCGGTTCCAAATCCCGAAATGGTGCTATTGCCTCATACCATTGACCTCGTCCTTATTCCAGGCATCGCTTTTGATCGCCTGGGTCATCGGGTTGGATCGGGGGGGGGATATTATGACCGTTTTCTGGCACGGACTGAAGCGGTTCGGATTGGCTTATCTTATGCCTTTCAGATCATAGATTGCGTGCCTGCCGAACCACACGATGTGAAGATGGATTTGATCATAACCGAAAACGAAATTATCAGAATTTAGTGAAGGGAGAATCATATGCCCATAACTCTTTCACCTGCACAGGTGCGCGAGATTCTTGCACAACATCAAGCCTGGATAGCGTCCAACGGGACAGCGGGAGCGCGCGCTGATCTGGCCGGTGCAAATTTAAACCGGGCGGAATTGCAAAATGCCGCATTACAACGTGTCGATATGCGCGAAGCCATTCTCAGTGGCGCGCAGTTACGGGGTGCCAATTTATCGGGTGCGAACTTACAGCGCGCGCGTCTTTTACAGGCCAATTTGCGCGATGCAAACCTCGAAGGTGCCGATCTGTGTGGGGCGTTTTTGCAGAATGCGACCCTCACGAGGGCGAATATGAAATGTGCACAGGTGTCTCCATCTGATTTGGAATTGGCAGATCTCAGCGGTGCAAATATGGAAGGCGCAAATTTTGAGGCGGCAAAATTGGTGGGATGCAATTTGCGCGGAGCGAAATGCAAAAATGCGAATTTTTACAAGGCCAATTTGTCAGAGGCTATATTGGTCAAAGTGGATTTCGAAAATGCTATATTGCGTACAGCCGATATTCGAAAATCGGATTTGACCGACGCCAATTTGAGGGGAGCTAATCTGCAAAGTGCCAGACTTCAGGATGCCGATCTCGTCAAAGTGGATTTGCGCCAGGCCAATCTCCAGCGTGCCCGCATGCAGAAAGCCGATCTCTACAAAGCCCAGTTTGATAATGCCGATATGCGCGGTGCCGATGTTCGGGATGCAATTGGCTTTTCACAAAAACATCTGGATGTGGTGAGGTGGGATGAGAAGACGAAGTTGAGGGATTGAGAGGGTGTAAAAAAAGCAGATGGTCGGGATATGACCATCTGCTTTTTTTACTAAAAACGACTTACAATATTACACATCGAAATAAAGTGCGAATTCGTGTGGATGAGGACGCTGGTTGATGGCGTCAACTTCGTTTTCGCGCTTGTATTCGATCCAGGTCTCGATTACGTCTTCGGTAAAGACATCACCCTTGAGCAAGAAGTCGTGATCTGCTTCCAGAGCGTCGAGGGCATCGGACAGTGAACCCGGTGTCTGCGGGATAGATGCCGCTTCTTCGGGTTCCAGATCGTAGAGGTTTTTGTCGAGCGGTTCCCCTGGATCAATTTTGTTCTGAATGCCGTCCAGGCCAGCCATCAACATGGCCGCGAAAGCCAGGTAGGGATTGGCACTCGGATCTGGGCATCGGAATTCGACGCGCTTGGCTTTGGGACTTTGAGAATACACTGGGATGCGCACTGCAGCACTGCGATTGCGCTGCGAATAGGCCAGATTGACCGGAGCTTCATATCCGGGTACCAGGCGCTTAAACGAGTTGGTGGTCGGGTTGGTCAATGCGATCAGCGCATCGGCGTGTTTGAGAATGCCACCGATATAGTGCAGAGCCATTTCGCTCAGGCCCGCGTATCCCGACCCGGCAAAGAGAGGCTCACCGCCTTTCCAGAGGCTTTGATGTGTGTGCATGCCCGTGCCATTGTCTTCAAAGAGGGGTTTGGGCATAAAGGTGGCGGTTTTACCGTGTTTGTGCGCCACGTTTTTGACAATGTATTTGTAAAGGGTCATTCTGTCGGCGCATGCGACCATCGGACAGAACCGAATGTCGATTTCGCCCTGACCGCCGGTTGCCACTTCGTGGTGATGAACCTCAATATCAATGCCGACTTCTTCCATGGTCAGTACCATTTCCGTGCGTATATTTTGCAGTGTGTCGTGAGGCGGCACGGGGAAGTAGCCTTCTTTGTGGCGGGGTTTATAACCCAGATTGGGGCCTTCATCTGTGCCGGAATTCCAGTAGCCTTCAACTGAATCTACGCTGTGAAAGGCGTGGTTTGCCCCTTCGCCAAAGCGCACGTCGTCAAAGACAAAAAATTCAGCTTCTGGACCAAAGAATGCCGTATCGCCAATGCCCGTGGATTGCATATAGGCTTCGGCTTTTTGAGCGACTGAACGCGGATCGCGCGAATAGCCGCTTTTGGTGATGGGATCGGCAATATTACAGATCATCACGAGTGTGGGTTCTTCGAGGAAAGGATCGATAACCGCCGTGGCAGCATCGGGTATGACGAGCATATCCGATTCGTTGATGGCCTGCCAGCCGCGAATACTGGATCCGTCAAAACCGAGTCCATCTTCAAAGGTTTCTTCTTCGATCTCGGAGGCCATGACAGTAAAATGCTGCCAATGTCCAGGAAAATCGGTAAAGCGAAAATCGACGACTTTAATGCCCTGATCTGCGATCATTGCAAGAACATCTTGTGGCGTTTGGGCCATATTCTGCTCCTTTCATTGTGAGAAAAGTGGCCTGGTATTGAAAAATGAAAGGATCGACAGTTTTGCCGACCCAACATATCGGCACGGAATATAGATGGTGTTTGTTTCCGCGTGATTTCTCAAGTATTAAATATGTGTTACACTACCGGGCGATGATGCCCCAAAACAAGATTCAATTAGAGAAAAATGAGAAAAAAACAAGGCCTAATTATAAACATTTCTCTGTAAGTTGCAAGACAAATTTTTTTTCTGAGAAAACAGTTGTCTTTCAATGGGACATGCTCTACATTTCCGGAAATGAGACGCTACGTCGTGTTGTCTCTAATTATCACCCTCTTCAGGAGGATTATTTATGTTGCGGTTGAATTCTCACAGATTGTTTGCTGTTCTGGTTATTGTTTTTATTGGGTGGGGACAGGCCGATGCCCGTCCTTTCCGCGTAAGCCAGTTACCCAATGGCAGTGTGGTCGGGTGTGCTTCGTGTCATGTGAATCCGAGCGGGGGGGGGACTCTCACGCCTTTTGGCAGGGATATTAACAATAATTATCTCGTGCCGAGTGGTCGCACTGGTAACGTTCAATGGAATGCCATGCTCGCAATGCTCGATTCAGATGGTGATGGCGTGTCCAATGGTCGGGAATTGGGTGATCCAGATGGCGATGGTACGGTAGATTCAAGCATCCAGGTGACAAATCCCGGTGATCCCAATAGTTTTGTACCACAACAACCCATTACGCCCGCTGTGACTTCATTTGTGATTGGCGGTGTGACACTTCAGGAAGATGTGAAGAATCCGCCCGTGCCGAGTGGGATGCAGCAGTTTGAGATTACATTTAATGTCCCTTTAGAGGGGGTAATGCCTAATCCGGCAGGGGGGATCAATATTGAAAATGTAGGGGTTGTCACTTCATTTCCAATTGGGTTGTTTGCAATAGCACCAGATACCAGCGATCCCATGAAACTGAAGGGTAGCGTCAATTTGTCCGAGGGAACGACCTATCAGGTGATTATTGGCAATCCTTTGGCCGAGGTGCAACAGTATTTTTGGGGTACAGTGGAGCTGCCAGATGCCGTTGTTTCAGGCGTGGGTATTTTGCCCCAGGGTTTTACGCTGAGCGGTACTCCGGGTGCAGCGGCACTGATTGATCTTGAATTATATTCAAAAGCTCTGATGGAAAGTGATGATATTGGCTCGTTCGAGCGAGCCATTGTTCGCGTTGCCAATCTCAACGAACAACTGGCGTTTGAGTTGAAACATGTACCAGATGGCTCTTACGCCCTATCTCTAAATCAAGATGTGGTGGATGCACAGGGAAACATGGGCCAGTTAGGTGCTGTTGAGGGAATCAATCCCTTCACGGGTGAAGTTGATTCCACAACATTGATTCAGGTTGTCGATGGCAAAAGCGCAACGGATTTACAAATTATACTGCAAACGGAGCCTGAACCTGTTGAAATTCTAGAGGTCGGTGTTCAGAGTGTAGATGTGGAAAACAATTCGTTTTCCATTCAGCACGATGGTCAACAGATAAGAATAGATGCCTCACAGGCTTTGATGATGACCCTTGATCAGAGGAACCCTGAGGAGATTCTCGCATTGTTTTTTTCTGGCAATGTTGACGATCTTGCCCAACTTTTTTTTCCCATTTCCGATCTGATGGTGGGTGATACCGTCTCTATTATTGGTATTCAAATATCTGATTCTCCAACTTTGGTTCAAGCTCTAATCGTGATGCGTCAGGCGTCGTCTCAGACGCGCAGTGCTGATCTGAATGGTGACGGGGATGTCGATTTCTCCGATTTCTTGCTCTTTGTTGCTGCTTTCGGCAAGAGCGAGGGAGAGGCGGGATACAATGCTGCGGCTGATTTGGACGGGGATGGTATGATTGATTTCCAGGACTTTTTGCTCTTTGCCAATGCCTTTGGAAAGCCGGTGAGTGGCAATTAAAAAATAAGCATGTCTGAGATCGGAAACGGGTTGGTCAGGTAAGTCGGCCAGCCCGTTTTTTGATGGGGCTTGACAATCGCTGGCTCTTCCTATATATATCATAGACTAAGCTGTATCAACGCGGATAGGTCGTTTTCTTCCCCTTTCATCTAAACGGAAAGGGACATGCTATGACCGAACTGACACTTCGGGAAAAAGCAATTCTCGATATTTTAATTGGCACTTATGTCACCACAGGCGAGCCGGTGGGGTCGCGCACAGTTTCCAAGATGGATTTGGGACTCAGCGCGGCGACCATTCGAAACTCGATGGCCGATCTCGAAGAAAAAGGCTATTTGTACCAGCCTCATACTTCGGCGGGTAGGGTGCCGAGTGATAAGGGGTATCGGTACTATGTCGATATGCTGATGAATCGGGAGGAACTCGCCGAGGCTGCACAGCGGTCTATTCGGGATAGTGTTGAGCGTTTGCGAGAGGGCAACGCCGACGATTTACTGGTGCAAGTGTCCAAAGTTTTGGCCGATGTATCGCACAATCTGGGAATTGCCCTTGGTCCCCAATTCACCCAGGGTATTTTTGAGCGTTTAGAAATGCTCAAGTTGAGCGAATCCAGACTGCTGATGGTGATGACTATTCGGTCTGGATTGGTCAAGACGATGGTTGTCGAAATCGACTCAGAAATTGAAGAGGACGAGTTGGAAGAAACGCGGCGGGTGGTCAACCAGCGGCTTTCCGGGCTTACGATAGGCGAGATTATGGCATCTGTCAAAGAACGGCTTGCGTCCGCATCGTCCGGGTCTCCCAAGTTATTGCGTTTGCTTGCCAATAGTGCCGATCATTTATTCAGATTTCCGAGCAGTGCAGATCTGCATATGGATGGCACGCGCAACTTTTTTGGGCAGCCCGATTTTTCCAGTGAACGCCTTGCCGGTCTGATTAGCATGCTGGAGGCTCGTGAATATGTGGCGCATTTGTTGAGTGACCGCGCGCGCGGTGCTGGTATTTCCATTACGATTGGCGATGAACACGAATCTCCCGCACTCAAGGATTGCAGTTTGCTGACTTCTACGTATTCGGTGGGTAATGTGTCGGGCGTTATCGGAATTATTGGGCCAACGCGATTGCCCTATGGTCGGCTCGTTCCCCTGGTGCAGTATATGGCAAATCTGACAGAAGAGATGCTGGATCGCAGATAAAGGAGTTGTTGAAAAATTATGGCGCAAAAAAAAGAAAAAAAAGAAAAAATATCACTGGAAGAAGAAGTCGTGGAAGCTGAAGATGTAGATGTGATGGAAAATGAGGCGGTGGAGGATGCAGAGGTAGCGAAAGATGAAGTTAATGGTGAAGCCGATCAATTGGAGGAGCTAGAGGAGAAGATAGAGGCTACTCCCTTATTTTTGGCACGCGAAGAAGCCGAAATGTACAAAGAGCGGTGGATGCGTCTTGCCGCTGAGTTTGAGAATTACAAAAAACGCAGGGCACGAGAATTTGAGATTCTTATAGAATCTGCCAGCGAAGATGTGATTCGCGATTTATTGCCCATTTTAGATGGTGTTGGTCGCGCATTGGCACACAGCGAAAATGGGGATACAGAGTCGGAGGGATTTCAAGAAGGCATAAAAATGATTATGGAGCAATTTCCGCGCGTGCTCTACAATCGCAATCTGAAAGAAATTGAGACGGTTGGCAAACCATTTGATCCGAATGTGCATGAAGCATTGATGCAAATGCCATCTGAAATCTACGATGCCGGTATTGTGTCGGATGAGATTGAAAAAGGATATAGCCTGGGCGATAAGGTGCTGCGCCCGGCAAAAGTGGTGGTCAGCCAGGGCAAGCCTGCACCGGAGGTTCCGGGAGAGGACGCGGAGGAAGATAAAAATTAGATTGACAAAATAAACAGGGTCGCAACAGCGCGGCTCTTTTTGCATGTTGATGGGAAAGGTCAATGGCCAAAAGAGATTATTACGAGATATTGGGGGTGGATCGCGGAGCTTCGGAAGATGATATTAAGAAAGCTTATCGCAAGCACGCGCTGAAGTATCACCCGGATCGCAATACGGACAATCCCCAAGCAGAGGAAATGTTCAAAGAAGGTGCCGAAGCTTATGAAGTGCTGATGGATGCACAAAAGCGACAGGCGTATGACCGCTTTGGGCACGAAGGCGTCAGCAGTACCTTCCGAGGCGGTGGATTTCAGTGGTCAGACTTTTCGCATGCCGGTGATTTTCAAGATATTTTTTCCAATCTGGACGAGATCTTTGGTGGGGTTGGTGGGGGCATTTTTGGCGATTTGTTTGGTCGGCGCAACCCACGGCGGTCAAATCGAGGCGAAGATTTGAAGATTTCGATCAGTTTGACCTTAGAGGAGATTGCCGAGGGTGCTCAAAAAACCATTCGGCTATCGCGTTTGGAAACCTGTGATACGTGCGGAGGTACTGGGGCAAAACCGGGAAGTGCGCCCGTAACATGCGATATGTGTGGCGGCGTGGGACAGATTCGGCAGGCGACGCGCTCCTTGTTTGGGCAGTTTGTCAATGTCACAACTTGCCCGCAGTGTAATGGTAATGGGTACGTGGTACGCGAGCAATGTGAGAGTTGCCAGGGACAAGGGCGAGTGAAGAAGCAGAAAGACCTTTCGGTCAATATCCCAGCGGGTATTTCCGAAGGCAATTATATTCCGTTGCGGGGGCAGGGGAATGCCGGGCCAAATGGCGGGCCAGCGGGCGATTGTATGGTCTTTGTCGAAGAAGAAGAACACGAATATTTTGAAAGACACGGTAACGATATTGTGTACGATTTGCCCATCAGTTTTAGCCAGGCAGCTCTGGGAGCAGATATAGAAGTGCCAACCCTGACTGGTCGCGTGAGTATGAAGATCCCTGCGGGAACACAGTCGGGGCGAATTTTTAGATTGCGCGGCAAGGGTATTCCCGAATTGGATGGATATCGCACGGGTGATCAACTCGTGCGCGTGGCGGTCTGGACGCCAGCAAAATTGAGCCGGGAAGAGGAGGAGTTGTTTGCCAGGCTTGCCAAATTGGAAAACATACAGCCGCCAGAGGGCGGGAAAGGTTTTTTTGAGCGCTTCAAAGAAGCATTTGGAGGATAGTGTACATCACACGGAAAACAGGCGAGCGGTCCAAATTCTTTTTGGACCGTTTTTATATATGGAGGGTTCATGAAACAGGTATTGGGTGTGGTATTATTGTGTCTGATCGCGGGATGCGCTGGGGAGGAAAAAGAGAAAGAGCAGATTGCGACACGACAAAAATTGGACACGCCAATGGGCGCCTGGTTTATGTATGCAGGGAGCGAGACCGGGATACGTGGAGAAGATGATCTGGAGCGAGAAATTACAATTCTCGTACTTAGCGATAGTACGTATTCACTGACAGTGCAGGAGCCCCATATCCAGAGAAATTTTGTGGAAAAAGGGCAGGTGGTTTACGATATGCGCAATGGGCAGATCAAGTTTACCGTACATACTTCCACAGGCGTGGATTTTAGTGGGGCAGAACCTCGAAAGCTGGTTGATGTAGATCCTCTGGTGCCCTGGCAACGCGACCCGGGAACAGAATATGTGATGATGTGGCGATTGGAGCAACAGGGGGATGAGAGCGGTGAAAATATGTGGGATGTGATGGTGCTCTCGGCAGAAGGACACGAAGAATCGTATTTTGCACGCATGAGAGAAAAACGGGGGGAAAGTACTATTTTAGACGCGCAGATGAAAAGCGGGGATAAATGATACGAGTGCTGGGTAACAGCCTCATCCATCCCCGCTGATATCTGCATTGTGAACCGCTTATCCAGCAACTTCTTTGGCCAGTTGAACGCAACGCATCAAAAATGTGTCATACGCGGCTTTAAACTCAGCGGTGGTTTTTTGAACCGATCCAAATTCGGGCCAGTCGCCGGGTTCCATGCCCCGCGTTTGCCAGCCACTCAGATCAATTTGAACCTCGTTCTCGATAAAATCCTTTAGAGAGGGCGTCAGATCGTAGCCCTTCTGGAAATCGGGTAATTCGTAAAGTCGCTGTGTCACGCCGGGTTCGTATTCATGGCCGATTGATCCCCTGAGTTCGTCCAGGTCAAAATCGGGTTCTTCTGACACGAGTTGAACGGCGCGTTGATGGTTGGGAAATTCTGTATGGCACATGTTTTCGCCCAGTGCGTAAAGCGTGTCATCGGGAACGCGTTTGGACGCGGGCAGCACATCCATTGACGCCAAAATCCACTGTGCCTGATCTTCTGACAAACCGTAGGTGTCTGACAAGTAGGCAACCCATTTGGGTCGATTTTCAGGCGCGTAGAAAATCCAATGTACGCGTCGCGCAACGACCGTCCCCGCTTTTTTTAAATCGGCTTCAAGTTGCACAATTGCTTCTGAAGATTGACCGGCCGCCTCGGCAACTTTTAAGATTATGGGATGATCCAGAGACTTCAGGTAGGCATAAGAACATATTTCAGTCGCTTGTTCGGCCAATGTCCCTTCGGGTATATCGACTTCCAGATCAGAAGCGAGTTCGGCGAGCAATTCACTGGCGCGATCTTCTGATAATGCTCCGAATAGCTTTTCGGCTTCTGCCTCGCGCAAATGGCTTACAAACCGTCCCCCCATATTCGTTTCATAAGTTCTCACCACTTGCTTGCCCGCCTGTGCCGCTCTGGCTTTGCCTTCAAAGGCATCGATGACGAGTTGCACTTCCTGTGCCACTGTGTAAACGACCGTGTTATTTGTACCAATGCCTTCACTGTTGAGTACGGTGGTGATTTTTCGCGCTGCTTCGTGCCCGCCGCCGACCTTAAATACGATATTGGGATCCAGGGTTATATCGCTGACGCCCAATAATTTGTCATATCCTTTCAAATAGTCATCGGCAATGCGATATGCGTTGCGCGCATCTTCAATGCTGGCATCGGCCTGATCTGCGATATTGGGATTGAGTTGAAAGCTCACCATGTAGTCTTTCAGTCCCGTATGCATCGCCAGAGGCCGAAAGATTGAAAGATTGGGCCACAGCGCAATCAGTGTGGCAGCCATTACAATGTCATCGGCATATTTTTCGGGATCGGTTTTCCACTCGTCGTGCCTGGCGATCTCAGCTTTGAGTTCATCGTCCAGCGAGGGGTCTTCGTCAAATGCTTTGGCAGCCAATACCGGATTTGTGGAGACCTGACAAAAGCCGTAGTGTCGCAAGTACTCCAGACCGCGCGCAAAGTCATTGCCAAATTTACAGACATTTTCACCGATCATCTGCCAATACACACCGCCGCGCATATTGGTTTTGAGCAATTCCAGAAATGACCGGGCGGGATTGCCCTCGTCAAGGTTTGACTCAATGCGCTCGGCTAATAATCCCGAAAGACTATCGGCAAGGTTCACGGATTTCATGTCGGCCAAAAAGCCATCCACAACACCTGTGGCGTGATCGCCTTCCAAATTATCGAGCGCGTTCAACACGCTGTCGAGCGCAGTGTCTATTTCCTCAGCACCATATCCAACAATCTCGGCATCGCGTCCGACAAAATTCATGCCCAACTGAATCAATGTCTTGCAAATCAAATCGCCAGAGGCCCCGCTATTCTCAATTGCATCTAAGAGTTCATCTACGCGGCTCTGCAAAGAACCCGCTTGCGGTGAAATTAAAATCTGGTCTGCCACAGCAAGGGTTTGTCCGGCATCGAATGCCGCATGCACATCAACACTCATGAATTTCCTCCTCTTTTATGTTTTACGTCTTACCTTTCTCATCTCAACCCCAATACATCGCGCATGTCATACATCCCCGGGTCGGCTTCAAAGACAAAGGGGATGGCCCGAATCACGCCAGAGGCGAATGTATCGCGACTTTGAGCGCGATGGACGAGTTCGATGGTTTCTCCAATGCCTCCGAACATGACCGTGTGTTCGCCGACGATATCGCCAGCGCGAATGGCGTGTACGCCGATTTCTTCGCGTGTTCGTGCGCCCGTATCGCCATAGCGCCCATATACGCCTACTTCTTGCAAGTTGCGATTCAATCCCCTCGCTGCGGCTTCGGCCAGTGCATAAGCCGTTCCCGATGGCGCATCGGTTTTAAATCGGTGGTGCGCTTCGACGATTTCTGCATCGTAATCGCCGCCCAGAATGCGCGCGGCTTCTTCGACGAGTTGGACTAATACTGTTACACCTACGCTAAAATTGGGTGCGAATACACAGGCCACGTCTTTTAGGGCATGTGTCATGGCCTCTACCTGATCGGGCGACAAACCCGTTGTGCCAATGACCATCGGCACGCCAGCGCGCCCCGCTATTTCTGCTGCAACAACTGTTGGATCGGGGGGCGCGGTGAATGCCGTGATTACATCGACATTGTCCGCCATCGCCTCGACAGTATCCATTACTGATATACCTTTGGGAGGAACGCCTATGACTTCGCCAATGTCTTTTCCAATTACGGGATGACCTGGAAACTCGACGCCACCGCCCAAATCCAATCCTTCGGCTTCGAGGGTCAGATGAGAAATTCGTTGTCCCATCCGCCCGGCAATACCACAAATACCCACTTTAATCATAATTGCTCCAGAAAATAGTAGGTGCGGGTTTCAAACCCGCACCTACTGATCAATACGCCAGTCCTTCCAGTACCGAATCATCGTTCAAGCGTTGTGCTACGTCTGTACCAAAGAATGATGCTATAGGTGCGAATACCTCTGGGTTATTGGCCTGTACTTCGCGGGCAATGCCCAGCACGATATCCAGTCCGGCGCGGTTCATTTTTCCCAATGGCTGGCGACACGGCCCGGCTGGCATGCCCAAAATATTCATCAGGGTTTTTACCGGTAATGGATTGCGCGCCTTGACTTCTGTCACGCCATGAGGTGTTTGTTCTTCGGATACAACGCCGACCATACCAAATAAGGGTTTTAGTGCGGCGTGCAGGCGATTTGCTTCGGCCATATTCCCGCATTGGATGGCGTGTACCATTTTTGTTACAGGACCGGGTGCCACATTAGATATTACACTGATTACGCCCGCGGCGTCAATCTGGTCACTGGTCATCATGTCAAATGTTTTGTCGTCATCTCCGGACATGATCGAAAACGCATCGCCACAACATTCGCGGGTGCGCGCCATGTTGTCCAGATCGCCTGTAGCCTCTTTCACAGTGTTCACATTTTTGTATTCGGAAAACAAGATGCCGAGGTCTTCGGGGAGCAATTTCGTGCCGGACCGACCAGGTATGACATAGGGGATCATGTCCAATTCGGGAAATGCACGGGCCACGGGTTCGACGTATTCTTTGCGAATCTCCAGAGAACTCGGTCCGTTGTAATAGGGATCGACGAGCAGGATGGCGTCCGCGCCTACTTGCGCGGCGTATTCGGCTGCTTTTAAGGTTTTTGCCGTAGAGTTACTGCCCGCTCCTCCAATGGCGCGGCACTGTTCTCTGGCCTGGCTGCACACTACGCGCGTGATCAAGCTTTGTTCATCATTGCTCAGAGTTGGGCTTTCAGCCGTCGTGCCGCAGGCCAAAAGGCCATCAATACCTTCAGAAATTTGAAATGCTACCAGTTTTTCCAGACCGTTCTGGTCCAGGGCATGGTTGGCTGTCAGGGGGGTGATTAACGCCGTATGACATCCTTTTAACATAAAAACCTCCAGTTTCTGCATTCTGCTATAAAAAAAGCGCTGGCTTCTCAAGGGCATCGCCAGACGCTGAATGCAGCAGAAAATCTCGCGAACAAGAGAGCTCTCCACGGAAACTTTTCCCGTGACAGTTCAGCAGATATTATCCACTGAACCAGCCCTTTCCTGTGGCGAAACAGGTCAGGACTTCGGCGAACGATCCCTTTTTGTCGGTACAGTGGAGCAGTACTCCGTTTCGCCTCCTGCACCGCATACTGATGATGGCTCGCGCCTCTACCCTTGCGGAACGGAAAGGTAGCCAACCCCATTCGGGCTGTCAAGGGTAAAGAGGTGCTCTCTACGCTAATTGCTGGAGTTCTTCCATTAATTCATCGTCGATATCCACACCCGACTGTATCCGCGTCGCGCGTTCCCTGAATGCGCGCTCCCCCGGGATCAAAATTTCGGTTATGCCTTCTGCGGGCATTGAATTTTTAATGGTGTGGATGACTTCGTCAACGCCCAATTGAAAGATGTCCATTCCCAAAAAAATTGAGGGATCAATAGCCAGCATAAAAATCCCGTAATTTTTTCCCATTTCAGGCACGGGTGCTGCATTGAGCAATACGCCTGAAAAGAGTTGAATCATCACACTCAGAGCATATCCTTTGTGTTCGCCAAAGGGCAATGCCCCTCCTGCGCGTGCTTGTTCGGGATCGGTCGTGGGCTTGCCATCTGGTCCCAATGCGCGTCCTGCGGAAATCTCTTTGCCGTCTTTGAGTGCCATCAATATTTCGCCATTGGTAATCGCCGCACACGAAAAATCGACCAGTACCTGGCCTTTTGCTGCGGGAAATCCCGCTGCGATGGGATTTGTTCCAAGTATGGGCTGTTGCCCGCCCCAGGGGACAATGCGCGGACCTGTGTTGCACATAACCAGCCCGATCAGATTCGCATCAGCTATCATTGAGGCGTAATATCCCAGCATCCCACTGTGGCTGGTATCACGTGCCCCCACAATGCCTACACCACTTTGTTTGGCTTTGTCAATAGCAGCACACGCACATCGATATGCTACCAGGTAGCCCAGATTATCCCTGCCATTGATGAGGGCATAAGCTGGCGTATTTTTTTCTATGATCATGGGGGATTGATTGTCTTGAGATATGCGCTCGGCAATGCCGGACAAGCGGATCATTCCGTGTGTTGGACGCCCGCGCAATTCGGCTTCGATCAAGATATCTGTCACAATGTGAGCTTCATCTGCGTCGAGTCCACGATCGGTCAGGATAGACTGGCATAACGCACGCAAATTTTCGACTTTGATGTTCATGAAAATGATGACCTCCTGAAAAGGGATAAGTGTCACAATATCTATTGACAATATATATTCTTGTTGTTACATGAAAAACCGATTGGGCGAAAGCAGATATATCGCCCCTACATTTTTTGGGCGGTCACAGAGGAACTGCCCTTACATTTTATTTGAGGGCCACAATGTCCGAGCCACAAATTTATACTCTCGACAACGGCATTCGCACGGTTGTCGAACCCATGCCCGGCGCGCAATCGCTGGTTGTTTCATTTCGTTTTACTTTTGGTGCGAAAGACGATCCCAACGACAGATTGGGCATTACGCGCATTGCAGAAGATGTCCTTTTTAAGGGTACGCCCAGACATGATGCACGCGCTATATTTGACGCTTTTGACGGTCTGGGGATAAGGCGCAGTTCTTCGACTTCTGTCGAACATACCTCTTTTCTTGCACAAGTCCTGCCCGACAAGTTCAAATCAGCACTCGAACTTTATGCAGAACTTTTTCGCAGTGCGTCTTTTCCCAGTGACCAGGTCGAGATCGCCAAGACCATCACGCTTGAGGAACTCAAACGCATGGAGGACAACCCCATACAACAGGCCATGTATATGACCTATAAGGCGGGGCTTGGCTCGCCGATGGGTAGAATTCCTCTCGGTGAACCCGATACAGTATCGGCTATTACACCTGCAGGCGTTCGCCGCCATTGGGATGCACATTGCAGGCCAGCCCATTTGCTCATTGGGGTTGCAGGCGGTCTGGATGCGGAGCGTGTGATCGAGACTGTTGGCGATGTTTTTGGCGGGTGGACAGGTGAATCCGCAGACAGGGAGGAAGTCCATCCGATTTCTGTTGCCGACCGCAGTGTACATCGCGAAAAGCCATCGGAACAAGCCCATATTTGTGCGCTTTCTTGTGGTGTTCCAAGAGGTCACGATCTCTATTACGCAGGACAACTCGCCATCGCCATTCTTTCTGGCGGTGGATCGAGCCGATTATTTACAGAGGTCCGCGAAAAACGCGGTCTGGCCTATAGTGTGTCGGCTTTTTACCAGGCATATCGCGGTGGCGGTCTGATGGCTGTTTATGCAGGTACCACTGCTGACCGCGCCCAGGAGACCCTGGATGTATGCCAATCAGAACTCGCGCGATTGCGCCGCGATGTCACCGCTGAAGAACTCATTCGCGCCAAAACAGTGCTTAAGGGACGCCTTTTTACCATTGGCGATTTGCCCGAGGGCCGCGCTGGTGGTATCATAGAAGACTTATTTCTCGAAGGCCGCGTGCGAACGATTGACGAAATTGCCGCAGGGATTGATGCCGTTACTCTCAATCAGATTCCGCAATATATTGAGACTTTTCCCCCAAGACCTGGTACATTACTGGTTTTGGGGCCTCGACCGCTGGAGGGCTAAGAGGCAAGAGGATCATCCAATTTTCACAGGAGCAATTTATGGCAACCATTGATGCAATACAATATTCGGCACCAACTGATATGGGTATTCACTGTGTTGCAGGCAGACGCAGTTGGGATCGCACAGATGTGCCCTATTTGCCCGAGCACGAAGTCATAGCAATGGCAAAGAATTTATAAGCTATCAGCGTTTTTCGTCTCACCGATTTCTTCAGGAGCAACTCATGTCTTCACCTTTTTCCACGCATACCCTCGATAATGGCCTCTCGCTGGTTTTTGAAACTATTCCGCGCATTCGTTCGGCTGCGCTGGGTTTTTTTGCGCAGACGGGATCGCGCGATGAAGCGCCAGACCTTTTGGGGATTTCACATTTTCTCGAACACATGTGTTTCAAGGGGACACCCAGGCGCGACTGGCGGCAACTTTCACTCGATGTCGATGATCTGGGCGCTATGTGGAATGCCTACACATGGTGGGAGGGCACGGCCTATTTCCACTGGGTGCAAAGTGATCGGGCAACGGATTCGATCGAGATTCTCAGCGATATGATGCGCTCCAATTTGCCATCGGATGAGTTTGATATGGAAAAGAAGGTTATTCTCGAAGAGATTGCGATGTATCACGACCAGCCCGACGCGCTTATTATCGACGATCTCATTCAAGAGGCTTTTGGCACTCATCCCCTGGGACAGAGTGTGCTGGGTACAGAGGATACGGTGAAGTCTATTACCCGCGATTTGATGGCGGAATATCACCAGCGGCGCTATGGTCCCAATAACCTCACGTTTGTTATTACAGGTGCGTTTGACCGCGATGAGATTATCCGCGCTGTTGACGCACATTGCGGAGATTGGCAGATGTCGGATAATGGTCGGAAGCAATCTATTCCAACTTTTCACGCTGCAAACCGCGTTGTGCAACGCGATGGTGTGGCGCGCGAACATATCGCGCTCGCGCTTCCCGCGCCGCCATCTTCCGATGATCATGCCGCTACTGCAGATCTGCTTTCTGTTTATTTGGGCGCATTGACCAATAGCCGGCTCTACTGGTCTATTATTCAAGAGGGTCTGGCAGATGAAGCGTCGGCAGAGTATATCAATTTTAGCGATGCGGGGCTTTTTTACGTTTATCTGTCCGTGGATCCGCAAAATGCGTCTCAGGTTCTCGATATTGTGCGGCGCGAAATGGCGGATTTAAAGAACGGGATTGATAGCGACGCGCTCCAACGCGCCAAGACCAAACAGGCTACTGGTATTATTTGCAGCGGGGAAAACGGTCTTTCTCGCTTTTCTCAAATTGTGGGTAGTCTGAGTACCGATACGCCGCTCAAAACGCTTGAGGAAGAACGCGCGGAGATCGATGCCGTTACGCCAGAGCGCATTGCCGATTATCTCGAACAATACCCTCTCGATGCGGATCCCGCGCTTGTCGCACTCGGCCCGATGGCAGAACTAAGTTAAGCCTTTGGGTCCAGCGCGTCTCGCAGACCATCACCGACCAGATTAAATGCCAGTACTGTAAAAAAGATTGCCCCACCGGGAAAGGTGAGTACCCAGGGTGCGCGCACAATTAGTTCGCGTCCCTGGCTCAACATCGCCCCCCATTCAGGTGTTGGGGGCTGTGCTCCCAGGCCGAGAAAGCTCAATCCCGCGGCGTCAAGGATCGCGGTTGCCAATCCCAATGTCGCCTGGACGATCAATGGGGCGAGACAATTTGGCAAGACAGCGACGCATAATATGCGCCAGTCGGATGCTCCCAGGGCGCGTGCGGCCATGACGTAATCGGTTTCTCGCACGGTTAAGACAGACGCGCGAATCAGGCGCGCATATTGCGGCATAGCCACGATACCGACGGCCAACATCGCATTTTCCAGGCCGGGTCCCAAAATAGCCACGATGCCGATTGCGAGCAATATGCTCGGAAAGGCGAGCAGCAGGTCCATCAGACGCATCAATATTTGATCTATCCATCCCCCCCAGTAGCCCGCGACGACCCCAATGCAGGTGCCCAGTACGAGGGCGATTAGTACGGCGAATACCCCGACTCGCAGGGATATCCGAGCGCCATAGATGACGCGGCTCAATATGTCTCGGCCAAAGTCATCTGTGCCGAATGGATGTTCGAGCGTGGGGGGCGATAGGCGATTGTAGAGTGCCTGCGCCATGGGATCGGCGGGGGCTATCAATGGCGCTGTAAAGGCGAGTAGCAAAAAGATACCGATCAATACACTTCCCACAACAGAGAGACGGTTTTTTCGCAAGCGCTGCCAGATCAATAGCGCGGTGGTTTGCGGTGGTGTTTGTAAGGTGTCTTGAATGTGTGACATGGCGTGTCGTCATTCCTTACCGTATTTGATCCTTGGATCCAGCCAGGCGTATAATAGGTCTGCGATCAGGTTGATGAGGACAAAGGTGGTGGCGACGATTAGTACGCCCCCTTGAATTGCCCGAAAGTCGCGTGCGTAAACAGAGAGGAGCAACCAGCGCCCGACCCCAGGCCAGGCAAAAATACTTTCGGTCAAGACGGCGCCGCCCAAAAGGTAACCGAATTGCAAACTGATTACGGTTAAGACGGGGATGAATGCGTTTTTCAGTGCGTGGCGCAAGATGACGACCCGCTCAGATAAGCCTTTTGCCCAGGCGGTGCGTACATAATCTTCGCGCAAGACTTCCAGTAAGCTCGATCGGGTCATGCGCGCGATAACAGCGGCGGGCACGGTGCCCAGGGTTATGCCCGGCAAGATCAAATGCCAGAGTGCGTCGCCGAAACTCGGAAGGTCACCTGCTATCAGGCTGTCTATGAGGTAAAATCCAGTCCAGGTGGGAATAAATACATGAGAGCTGAGCCGCCCGGAGACGGGGAATAACGGTAGGGAGACTGCAAGGGCGAGGATGAGCAATAATCCCAGCCAGAAGATTGGTACTGAGACCCCTGCTAACGATGCGGTCATGCCGATATAATCCCACCATGTGCCGCGCCGAACAGCGGATGCTACACCTGCACCAATGCCGAGTATGCAGGCAAAAATCATGCTCGCGAAGGTGAGTTCCATGGTGGCGGGAAAACGCGCCATTAGTTCGACGGATACCCGTTCGTGGGATTTAATCGATCGCCCCAGATCACCTTGTACCAGGTCGGATAGATAGCGGCCAAATTGTATATGCAATGGCTGGTCCAGGCCAAGGTCGCGCCTCAAGGCTGCCAGACTTTCGGCACTTGCCCGTTCGCCCAGCATGATCTGTGCCGGATCTCCAGGTACGAGATGTACCATAAAAAAAACCAGCACTGTGATGCCAAATAAGGTGGGGATCAGTGCCAGTAATCTTTTGAGGATGTAGATGTGCATGGGTAGTTGTTTAAAAAGAGTTGTCGTAATGAATACCCAAGCAATATCCGACAAATTTAATCGAAGCGCAATATCCATTAATAGAAGAAGCCCAACGGTTTAGACTGTTGGGCTTTTTGTGGCCGATACAGCAATCTTTGAAGGAGTTTTATGGAGATTTATCTATTTTGATCAAAATTTGATGGCGGGTGTACACCTGCGACGAATAGGATTCGGCGCAAATTTACCAGACCTCTACGGTTCAGTTGTAAAGCCTCTACAGTTGCACGACCTGTTGGCGTAATTCCGACAATGTGGGTGAAGCCATCCGCCCATCTGAAATGGTCTGTCCAAAATTGCTGTCTTGGATGAAAGAGTGGAAAAGGCTGGCCATTGACGGGATCAAATGCCTCAACTCTGGTATATTTGTAGTTGTTACATCCCTGGCAAGCCAAGGCCAGGTTATTGAGCGTATCTTCGCCTCCACGACTAAGCGGATGAATATGCTCAATAGAGAATGGGTGGGTTGCAAAACGAGCCTGGCTCTGACAATATTCACAGCATCCCTGAGCACGATGAATAACAGCTTGTTTCAGTCTCGTGTTCACAGCTTATGTATAGGCTGGTTCAATGCCGAGTTCATCCAAAAGTTCTGTCAGAGAAATTTTTCGAATATTGGCAAGTTCAGTAAGATATTTCAGCCGTTCTGTATCATATTTTTCAACCTGATTTGTCAGGTGGAGCAATTCGGCATGTTCGGATTCGGTCAGTATTTCTGCGCGTCTGCCGGCAATAAGTTCTCGGTATCGATTCTGTAATTCATCAGGCATTCCCCGGTTGACATTCCGGAGCAACTCGGCTTCGTTTTTCAACAATTCTGGTGCCGCGCGTCTTGCCTTGAGTGTAAGTACCTGCGCCGTTAAATTTTCCAAATCTGTTTGAGGCAATTGCTCAGCAGCTTTGACCAATTCATCAACAGTAAATGTTGCCATTACTAAACTCCGGGACGTATTTTAAGTTATTATTTTTTTACAAACTATGACGTCTGTTGTATGCGCTATAAGATCGTATTTTAAAAAATTAGAGTGATCTTTCAAGCAATATAGCCCAAATTCAAAAGGGTGTCAACAAACCGTATTACGTGCTACACTATTGTGTTTGTTCCTACTTAATAGACAAAACCCAAAACGCTTCCAGGAAAAATGGAAGCGTTTTATTTTTTGGGATAGTGAGCTAACTTTTTGACGTGCTGTGATAAGCTGCCCATCACTTTCCTATTCAGTCATTTTGCTCAGTGTCCGAGTGCGGGCGATGATGGTCTCTACGGTCTCGGTTACCGCAGCGAGCAACTCGAAGCGGTCTTCCACGCAGACCTCTATGCCGTGATAGCGGTATCTTACGGCATAGTCGGTTAGCCATGTCAGCTTTTCACCGGCGGGCGTGTCGTTCTCTTCGAGATGGGTTCGGATGATGGCGGATAGGTCGGATAGGTCGTGGGTGTTTTTGTAGTCGGTATCGAGTGCCGAAATCCAGCCTTTTAGCGCGTTTTCAAGGGACTGTTGGGCGTGGAAGCCGATGGCCTCCGGTGCCGAATTTGCCTCTACCAGGTCTTCCAGAACGCGGAGTTCGCGTTCTGCATTGATGATTCGCTGTCGTATGTCGGGCCAATTGGTCGGTTCCGGGTTGTCATAGATTATTTTTGCGCCATATATATCGACGCCATCGCGGACAGCCTGCCCTGCGACATGATTTCGGGCACGGCGACCGTCGTGGAAAATGTCCTCACTCAGGTGGACAAGGTCAACGCCCATGGAGTGGCCGTAAACTTCCTGGACTTTGCGGCGAGCCGCCTCACTGGTGCGCATGTATTCCTGCCGATCTATCTGCTGGGCGTCCGTGATGATGAGCAGGTCAATATCGGAATCGGGCGTAAAGTCGCCTCGGGCGCGGGATCCGAACAGGATGACGGTATTGGGGTGGACCACGTCACAGACCGCACGGGCGACAGCGCAGGCTTTGGGATCGGGATGCAATTTGGTATCTGGCATGGTATCAATTCTCTGGATCGGGATAAACCTGTCGGACAGCGCACAGGTTTAACAGAGGTTTAGTTGTATGCCATGATACAGGATTTTGGAGATCAGAGCAAGAGTCGCCGTTAAAAAGATGTCCGATAATTGATCGTTTACTCTTCAATCATCACATCGTGAAACCATTTGCTCCCGGTGGGGTGTAGCTTAAAGCCTTTGATGCGGGTGCGGAATGCCGCTGTTTGGGTCGAGTGTACGAGAGGGACCCAGGGGGCGTCGTGAAAGACGATTTCTTGAGCTTTTTGATACAGAGCCGTGCGTTTTGCTTTGTCGGATTCTTTCTGGGCGGCCACCAATACTTCGTGCAAGGGGTCGCTGCGGTAAAAGGCAATGTTATTGGCTGGCATTTGGGTCGCGCTTTTGTCCAGCAGAATATAGAGGAAGTTGTCGGGATCGCCGTTGTCCCCAGTCCAGCCCAGCAGTGCCATGTCGTGTTGCCCGCGTTGGACTTTGTCCAGATATGTTCCCCATTCATAGGTGACGATTTCAGCTTCGATGCCGACTATTTGTAAATCAGCCTGAATCGCCTGGGCGATTTTTTGCGGCTGAGGCATATAGGGACGAGGTACGGGCATGGCCCAGAGGGTGGTTTTGAACCCATTTGGGAATCCCGCGTCGGACAGGAGTGTTCTGGATTTTTCAGGATCGTATTCATAGCCGGGTGTTTCTTGCCGATAACTCCAGAGCGTTGGCGGAATGGGATTGACCGCGGGAATGGCCAGGCCCTGATACAGGTTGTCGATCAGGGCTTGTTTGTTGATAGCGTGGTTTATGGCGCGCCGCACATTGAGGTTCTGGAATGGTTCTTTGTCCATGTTCATTGCCAGATAGCCCACGTTCATCCCCGGCTGGGACAGCAAGGCGAGATTTTCATCCGATTCAATTGTCGGTAAGAAGTCTGGCACGAGGTTGTCCATGCCGTCGATAGATCCCTGGGTTAGGGCGATTAGTCGGACGGAATTTTCGGGAATGCTTCTAAAAATCAGGCGATCAATTTTGGGTGCTGGTCCCCAATAATCGGGATTGCGTTCTAATACCACGCGGTCGTCTTTAATCCATTCGACAAATCGAAACGGACCTGTGCCCACGGGATGCCGTGCAAAATCAGCTCCCCATTTTTCGACGGCAACGGGGCTGACGATGGCGCAAAAATTCATTGTCAGATTTGATAGGAAAGGCGCGTTGGGGCGTTTTAGATCAATGGACACGGTCAGGTCGTCTATTTTGCGGACATCTTTTACGATGTCGCTCATGGACATGCCTGCCCAGTATTGATACGCGCCTTCTACTTTGTTGAAAGGGTGATCGGGTTTGAATTGTCGCGCGAGTGAAAAGACGACGGCATCGGCATTAAAGGGTGTGTTGTCGTGAAAGACGACATTTTCGCGCAACTTAAATGTCCAGGTCAATCCGTCTTCTGACGCTTGCCAGGAAGTCGCTAATCCAGGTGCGAGGTCGGTGCGTTCGGGCACAAATGCAATGAGTGTTTCGTAAATATTATCGCATACTTTAAACGATTCGCCGTCTGTCTCCAGCGCGGGATCCAGTCCCACGGAATCGCCACCGCGCCCAAAAACAACCGTGCGTCCAGTCTGTTGCTCACAAGCAGTTATTAACATCAATATTGCGAGAAATAGATAGCGTGCCATTGTGTATTCCCCAAAAAAATGTCAGCCCTCACTATTCCGTCCTATTGGGTGGTGGATGGGAGGGCTGACTGCTGAAAGTTGACTGCTGAAAGCTACTCTTCAAACGCCGCGTCAAATGCTACGTCTGAGGGTTCAAAGTCGATCTCATTGACAAAGGCACAGGATTCGGTTGCGCCGTGTTCGCGGTCCATACCCGAATCTTCCCACTCGACAGAGAGCGGTCCATCGTAGCCAATGTCGTTTAATGCGCGAATAATTTCTTCGAAATCCACGCTGCCGCGCCCCACCGAGCGGAAATCCCAACTGCGATCTGGATCGCCGAAATTTGTATGCCCACCAAATATACCCGCTCGTTTGGGGTTGGGCGACAGGTAAGAGTCTTTCATGTGGACGTGATAGATCCGGTCGCTGAACTCGCGGATAAAGCCGACATAATCCACATTTTGATAGACCAGGTGGCTGGGGTCGTAATTGAAGCCAAATTCCGGTCGGTTTTCCAGTGCCTCTAATGCCCGGGCAGATGAAGCTATATCAAATGCGATTTCCGTTGGATGCACTTCGAGTGCGAATCGCACGTCGTTCTTTTGAAAAGCATCCAGAATCGGGTTCCAGCGATCGGCAAAGTCGCTAAATCCCGCGTCGATCTGATCAGGTGACACCGGGGGGAAAGAGTACAACAGATGCCATATTGAGGATCCGGTAAAGCCATTGACCACGGTCAGGCCCATGGTTTTTGCGGCTTCGGCTGTTGCTATCATTTCTTCGGCGGCGCGTTGTCGCACGCCTTCGGGATCGCCATCGCCCCATACATGGGGCGGCAATATCGCCTCGTGCCGCGCGTCGATGTTGTCGCATACGGCCTGTCCGGCCAGGTGATTGCTAATGGCGAAGCACTGCATGCTGTATTGTTCGAGCAATTCCTTTTTTTCGCGTACATAGCCGTCGTTCGATGCGGCTTCGCGCACGTCCATGTGGTCGCCCCAACAGGCGAGTTCCACGCCGTCATAGCCAAAGTCTCTGGCCTTTTGCAACATGACTTCCAGTGTCAAGTCCGCCCACTGTCCGGTGAATAACGTAACTGGTCTTGCCATTTCTCGCTCCTGTTTGTATCCGCAGATGAACGCAGATAAAAGGCTTAATACGGTGAATATCCGTGTTTATCGGTGAGACAGCTCAAATTACTCGCTGTCTTCTTTTAGACTGTCTCAAATTTTTGGCACGTCTTGCCAGGTTTTTGTCGCTGCCGAATCGACTACGGCTTCCAGGACGGCCTGTACCTTTGTGCCTTCGGCAAAGTCGGGGGAAAAGGTGCCATCCTGTGCAATTGCTTCAAAGAAGTCTCTGAATTCATGCGTGAATGTGTGTTCCCAGCCAATGATGTGTCCCGGTGGCCACCACGCGCCCATAAAGGGTTGGCTGCCTTCACCTACGATAATTTCTCGAAAGCCCTGGATGTGATCTTCGTCGTCGCGCGAATAGAATTGCAATTCGTTCATTTTTTGCAGGTTGAATGCGATACTGCCTTTGCTTCCGTTGATTTCAAAATGGTTGTAGTTGCGCCGCCCAGCGGCAAAGCGCGTGGCTTCAAATGTGCCGAGTGCGCCGTTTTGGAACCGGGCCAAAAACATGGTGGCGTCGTCAACGGTCACCTGGCCCATTTGTTCGCCGCCTTGCGCCCCAAGGCCCGCATCAGCGGCTTCGAGCAGTGGGCGTTCTTTGATGAAGGTGGTATCTGCGCCGACTACGCTGTCGATATCGCCTACGAGGTGCAGGGCGAGGTCGATGATATGCGCGTTCAAGTCTCCGTGTGGTCCCGAACCGGCTTTGTCTTTTTCCAATCGCCAGACGAGTGGGAAGTCGGGGTCGATGATCCAGTCTTGCAAGTACACGGCTCGCCAGTGATAAATTTCTCCAATCCGCCCTTCGGCGATCAATTGCCGCGCCAATGCCACTGCGGGTACGCGGCGGTAGTTGAATGCGACCATGGTTTTTTTGTTTGTGTTTTCAGCCACGGCCAACAATTCTCTGGCTTCTGCGAGGGTGTTTGTGAGGGGTTTTTCACAGATGACGTGTTTGCCAGCTTTTAATGCGGCGAGTGCCATGGGCAGGTGCTGGTCGCCGGGTGTGCAGATGTCGATGACGTTGATGTCGTCTCTATCGATGACTTTTTCCCAGTCGGTTTCGTATTCTTCCCACTGGTATGTTTCAGCCGCATCTTTTACGGCGTCGAGGTTGCGTCCACAGATTACTTTTAGTACAGGTGTTACACCGAGTTCGGGAAAAAATGCGGGCAATTGACGGAATCCATTGCTGTGCGCTTTGCCCATGAATGAATATCCGATCATGCCGATGTTGAGTTCCATAATTCCTCCTTTTTCTATGTGTATCTATAGTTTTCTTCAAAGCCGCATGAATATAGAAATCTACCATCCCTTGTCAACGACTAATCAAAGAAATCATACCCTTCTTTCACATGCGCCCGTGCCAAATCCTCGTTAAATTCGACGCCGAGGCCTGGTTTTTCGGGAAGTACAAATTGTCCATCCTGGATTAATGGCTCGTCGCTGATTACGAGGTCCCATCGCCATTCTATCTGGTCTGCGTGGTAGGGCAGTTCCAGAGTGTGGAGATTTCGCACGGCTACGCCTACATGCGCGGATGCTACCATGCCGAGTGGTGATACGATGTTGTGGAATGCGGCGGGCATGTAGTACAGATCTGCCAGGTCGGCGATTTTTTTGCCTTCGAGCATGCCTCCGGTCGCAGAGATATCGATGTGTAGCATGTCGCATGCCTGATTCTCTATGAGCCTGCGAAACCCGTCCCTGCGGTGGACCCATTCGCCCGTGCAGATCGGTATGGATGTCGAAGCCGTTACTTTGCCCATGGCGTCGATATTTTCCGGGGGTACGGGGTCTTCGAGGAACATCAGGTTGAATTTTTCCAGGCGTTGGGCGAGTAAGAGCACGTCGCGCACATTGTATTTTCCGTGGCAATCAATGCACAGGTCGATGTCGTATCCGACGGCGTCGCGGACTGCGGATACCATGGCTTCCATTTTGTCCAATTCGGCGAGTGATAATCCGCGATCTACGGGGTCGTGTTGCAATTCATTTGCCGATCCGTCGATGTCGAATTTGATGGACTGAAACCCATCTGCCACGCCCTCTTTGGCGCGTTCGGCCCATGTTTCGGGGGTGTTTGTTCGATTTCGTCCTCTGCCCACATCGGCGTACATCCGCAGTCGGTCTCGATACTTTCCGCCGAGTAATTGATAGACCGGCACGCCAATGGCTTTGCCCGCGACATCCCAAAGCGCTGTTTCCACGCCGCCGATTGCGCCGAGGAGTATCCCGGCGGTAGATTGTCCGGTGCTGCGGTCGAGCATCCGCGTGTAGAGTGGCTCGACATTCAGAGGATTTTGTCCGATGAGCATGGGACGCAAGCATTTTGTCACCGCATCGGTTATGCCTTCGCCCGGATGCGCTTCTCCCACGCCCGATATGCCGGCGTCGGTTTCTACTTTTACATAGTTCCAATCTTTGTAGCCTTTTAATGTTGTGGCTTTGACATCGGTAATTTTCACGGCTTGCCTCTTTTGTTGGATTATCGAAAAATATCCCCGTCTATTCGCGCACGTCCGGCGGCTGGGGTTGGGAATTAAATCCGTAGATGCGCTTCATTTCCGGCGTGGCTCGATCCACGACTTCGGGTTTGAGGTAGTGTACAAAATCGAACATGGGCTTTAGAAATGACCGGCAGCAGAAGCAGATCAGACATACGCGAGCGTCATCTGTTCGGTTGGCTCCTGTGGCGTGCCATATTGCGCCGTTGAACAAGAATACTGAGCCTTTTGGAGCCGAGAGCCGCATTTCGTCGGGATGGCAAAGCGCGTGTGGATGGTCTGTTGGCGGCGGTTTTTTTAAGAACCGATGGCTGCCGGGCACAAAGCGCGTGCCTCCGTTTTCCGGGGTAAAATCGTTTAAGAGCCACAGGCTGTTGACAAACATCGGAAATGAGGGGAGTGGCTCTGGCATTTTGCCAAGCGCATTATCGACGTGAAACGCATTGTCTTCGGCGCCTGAGTAAATCACGTTTGATGTGAGTGTGCTGAGGGTATAATCTTCGCCGAGCATATATTCAAAATAGGGCACGACTTTGGGATGTGCCACCAGCTTTTCGAATGGTTTTCCCTTGTTCACCAGCCATCGCACATGCTGGCCTCTGCCACTGGTATGTACCCGGCTTGAGCCATCTCCGCGCTCTTGTTCAGCGAGGCGCAGCAGTAGTGCGCAGTAGTGCGTTATCTCAGATTTAGAGAGTACATCGGGGATGATGACATATCCCTGTTCGTCTAATTGTTGTTGATGTTCAGGTGAGATTTTCATCGCGTGCTCCAGGGCTATAATCCGTAGTAATCGTTGATCTCTTTCTGATACCCATCCACTTCACCGCTTAACATTTCGTCTAAAGTGACGGCGCGTCCGAGCAAGCCAGATTCGAGAATTGCATAGCTCAATGCCAGATCGATGGTGCCTTCTTCGCCGCTCATCTGGACGGGTTTGCCATTTGCGATGGCTTGCAACCAGTTCAGGTTTTCAAGCGCAAATGCATCGGTGATTCCGCGCGGCATGACTGCGGATATGCGCGAGGGTTCGGCTTCGCGTTGAAATCGGTCTTCCACATTTTCCGATGTGCCGTCTTCGCCAAATAATTGTCCGTCTGAAATAGCTCCCCTGCTACCCCAGATATTCGTGCCGCCAGGTACGCCGATCTGTGTTCCCCAAGCGCTTCTCGACACAGCCATGTGTCCGATGCCACCGTTTTCAAATTCGAAGTTGGCAAAAAAAGCATCATCCACTTGATTTTCGATTTGATCAACTATAGCGAGATCATCGTCGGACATTAAGACGCGCACTGGCTCGAGTGTTCGCCACAGGGCTTGAACGGATTTTATGGAGCCACAGATCGTGCGGACGCCGTTAAAAAGGTGGACGCCCAGATCGATGGCAACGCCTCCACCCGCGCCCAGTTTGCTCTGACGCCAGGGCGTTCGCGCAGCCACGAGGTCTGGACGCGAATTGCGAAATCCAATGACGCCGCGGTAGAGCATTTGTACATCGCCAATCAGGTCCTTTTCTACAGCCCATTGACTGGCCCAGGTAGAGGGATTGAAGTTCACGTTTTCGTCGATGCTCAAGATTTGTCCGGTTTCGTCGGCGACCTCGCACATTCGTTGGGCTGCCTTGACCGAGATCGCCATAGGTTTTTCGACCGAGACGTGTTTCCCTGCTCTCATGGCGTCGATGGCGATGCTGTGGTGGTTGTCGTGTCCGGTCAAGATGATCACGGCGTCGATTTTGCCCTTTTCCAACATTTCGTTATAATCCGTGTACACTTCTGTATCGCTATCGGGATGCAGATCACTGATATACGAATGCGGCGCATTGAGCGGGTCGCCAGGCGCGTCAACAGGTGCTGGCCGGGGACCGGGTCCCTCGCCTCGTTTTCGGAAGCGATGGGCGTCTTCTTCTTTGCGCGCACACAAAGCCGTGATCTGAAATAGGTCGCCAAAACCGTTTTCCTGTAGAGTTTTATAGCCGCGCAAATGGGCGTTTAGTATTCGCGCACACCCGATGATGCCGATTCGTACTTCCATGGTGAAAATTCCTTTTTTTAAAGAAATCAGAGTTGCCACACAACCAGTAATTGTACGACATTTTCGGTAGTGGTGGTGCCGAGTTTGTTCCACCAGTACTGGTATTCGATACCGACAAAGAGCGTGTTGCCCTCGCCGTTTATCGCCTTGCTCAAGTCATAGGTGAGTTGTGGCTGCACGAGGATCCAGCTTTTGACTTCGTTGTCGAATTCGTTGGTCTGGGAGCCGATGTACTCTGCATGGCCAAAGAACCCGAAGGACTGACCGCCGGTTCCAAAGGCGGTCCCCCAATTAATGTCGAATACAAAGCTGTTGCTCGTTGTGGGCGCACCGCCGTGCGCTGTGCCGCTGCTGGCGTCAATCAGGGCGGTCAGGTCGGTGTTGACAAAGAAGAAGCCGGGTACGTTCCACGAAGCCCGGACACCGGGCAGGTATTTGAGGACATTGGCATCGGAGTCGGCATTGAATCCAGCGATTATGGAAATATCTCTGATGGGACCGAGGTTGAACTCGGTGTTCGCCAGTTTGCCAATGCTGAGGGTTGGATACCATTCTCCGTAGATACTTTTGTCGTTGAAACCATCCGGAACACCATCTTCCAGGAAGTCAATAAAAAAGAAACTGTCGCCATATCGCCACTGCGCTGCCTGTTGCACTGTGAGGATAGAGGTGTATTCCGCGGCTCCGGAAAACGGGTTTGTGAGTTTGCCGTATTGAAATTGGAATGAGGTTTGGGCGATTACCGCGGCTGGTTGCAGGAGGATACAAGCGATCAGTGCGAGTAGGCCTCGGTGTTGTTGTTTCCGCATCTGTAATGCTCCTTTTTACCAATTTGTGTACGAGCCATCTTCGCGGCGGAATCCCGATCCTGTCGATGGTTCGGGAGGGGCCATATCCGTAAGCGCGTCTTCGTTCAATTCAATGCCCAATCCCGGTCCTTCGGGGACGAGCAGATGGCCGTCTGCGTAGGGCATTTGTTTGGGGAATACATCTGTCAAGGTGGTCATGGGAGGTCTGGGCAATTCCTGTACGCCGACGAGAGAAGACGATAGACACAGGTGCAAACAAGCGGCTGTTGACACGGGTCCCAGCGGATTGTGAGGGGCCAGGTGAATATAATGTGTCTCGCACCAGCCCGCGATTTTTTTTGCTTCGGTCAAACCGCCCGCAATGCAGAGGTCAACGCGGCAATAGTCCATTAAATCTTCTTCGATTACTTGCTGAAATTTCCACTTGCTGTCGAATTGTTCGCCAATGGCTAAAGGCAGATGCGTATTTTGTCGTACGAGGCGCAGGCTCTGTGTGCTTTCACTTCGCAATGGGTCTTCGATAAAAAATGGGCGATAGGGTTCCACGCCTTTGCAATATGCAATGACCCAGGCGGGGTCCAGTCGCGTGTGAACATCGACGCAGATTTCCAATTCATCGCCACAGGCTTCGCGCACGGCTTTTACCTGTTCGATGCCGTGCCGCACGGCGCGCGAAGGTTCAAATACATTGGGGTCTGTGGGATCGCTCATGCCCCATCGGGCAAATTTCCAGCCCTCTTCCTGTCGTTGCTTACAATTTGCGACCAGTCGGTCGATATTGTCCCGCTCGCCAATATGCGGATAACACGCCACTTTGTCGCGGGTTCTGCCACCCAATAGTTCATAGACGGGTACGCCCAGGGCTTTGCCTTTGATGTCCCAGAGCGCGATATCCACGGCGCTCACTGCCGATGACTGTACCACGCCGCCCGGGAAAAATCCGCCGCGAAACATGACCTGCCACAAGTGCTCAATCCGAAAGGGGTCTTGCCCGATGACGTCTGGGGAAAACGAGCGGATTACTTCGGCAATCGCAGTGCCGCGGCGCTTTAAGCCCGCTTCTCCCAATCCGTAAATCCCTTCGTCTGTTTCGACTTTGACGAAAAAATTGCCCGTTGTGGGAACGACGAATGTTTTTAATGCGGTGATTTTCATGATAATCCTCCTGATTCATCCAATCCATCCCGCTGTACCAATCACATCTGCGATGGGCAGGGCGCGAGATAGTTCTTCTCGTGTGAGCGGTGGCATGTCTGACGTTGCAGTGTTGTCTTCAATTTGTTGTCGGTTTTTTGCGCCGGCAATGACGCAGGATACGCCGGGGTGATCTAAGACAAATCGCAGAGCCGCCTGCGCCATGGTTCGTTGCTCTGTTTGCAAAAATAGAAGTTCGGGAAGTTTTTTCAAGCCTTCTTGCACTTCGGTGCGCTGAAACCGCTCGTACCGCAAGTCGTTTTGCGGTATTTGCTCGGCATTCTGTCCAAAGTATTTTCCGGTCAATTGGCCCTTTGCAAGAGGTACGCGGATTAGTGTGCCTATTTTTTCTTCTTTTGCCCAGTGCAATAATTCGTCGGCACTGCGTTCTAACAAATTGTATCCGATCTGCAAAATGTGGATAGGGCCTAAGTCCCGCAGTTTATCGATGGCTTCCCGGTTGTTGGTCGAGATCCCGTACCATCTGATTTTGCCTTTCCGTTGCAATTTTTCGAGGGTTTTCATTACGGCGGGCATGGCCCATTCGTGCGGGATCGCGTGCAGTTGATAAATGTCGATAAAATCCGTTTGCATGCGTTTTAAGCTGTTTTCGCAGGCTTCGACAATCCGGTTGTGTACTGATTGCTCATCGTTCTGGTCAATGTCCCGGTTTGGCTGCACTTTGGTCGCAATGATCCATTTGTCTCGCCGTCCCTGTAGGGCTTGTCCGACGAGTTCTTCACTGTGACCATCGCCATAGCCTTCCGCAGAATCGATTAGATTCACACCGAGTTCTTCGCAGCGATGGATTAGCGCGATGGATTCCGCATCGCTTGTGCCCGACCATACTTCGATACTTCCGTCTGCTCGCTGTTGTGTTCCAGAGATGGGAAAGGCGCCCAATCCTATTTCCGATACTTCGAGGCCGGTCTGTCCCAGTGTGCGATATTTCATGCCATTACTCCCGCCAATTCTACATTGGCAACTGCGCCAGCTTCCACGGTGAGAACCTGCCATCCGTTGTCCTCAAATCGCCAGGAAAATGAGATGTCTGAGTCGCCGCCATTGTAAAATATTACGCCATCAATATTGGTTCCAGAATGGATCACGAGTGGAAGGATTTGATTGGGAATGCCGCGCTCGCCATTGGCGTGTTTTAATTCGACTGTTGGCGTCACTTTGCTTTTTACTTCTCGCGTGCCCAAAAGCAAAGGACCGTAACATCCAGTTACGGGTCCAATGCCCCAGTTGCGTCCGTGTCCGGCCGCTGTCGAACAGATCGCGCCACCCATATCGGCGTGTTCTCTGCCACCGCGCAGCACCCGACGCGCCATCGTCAGCTTATCTGCCGCTTGTTTTAATGCGCGTTCGGCATAGTGCTCATCACCTGTCACTTGATAGGCCAGCGTTAGTGCCGCAGTGGTCGGTTCTGTTGTGGGTGTTACGGAGCCGTCACTGTTCCATATTCCCCAATAGGTCATGTCGTTGCGCTTGCCCACGCCGGGCCAATCGCGGCGGCGCGCTTGCGGGAAGACCATTGCCAATTCGCCTTCTTGCATGTCGGGAAAACGCGCGATTTGCGCCCGAATTGCCTCATCCAGAGAGGGATCGGAGAACTGCCGTCGAAAATAGGAAATCGCTGCTGCACCGGGGTCCGAATACGGGTCCAGCAATTCGCTGACCATCGGTTCTGCAATTCGCCGCGCCGCCTGGTGAAATACGGCGTCGCCCGATGCCTCGAACAGGTCGCCCAGGGCGTATATGACGCCGGAAGCCAGCAGGACTTCGACTCCGATGAGCGGGTCGCCAGGGACGTGATGCCCGGCTTGTGCCGCCTTTTTTTGTCGTCCAGTCGCCTGCTTGCCAAATCTCGGTTGGCCGTTTGCATCCCAGGCAATGGGCAATGGACCATCTGGGATGGCGACGATCATTTCTGCCCGACGCTTGCCGTATTGCAAAGCCCAGTCCAGATACCGGTCTTGTCCCGTCATTCTGTGTGCGGCAAGGGCAATGTGGACAAAGCGGAAGTGCTCGGCAATTTCGGCATCGTAGCCATCGTCTCGCCCAACTGTGCGCGTGCCAATATAATATCCGTAAAACCGATTGCGCTCCCAGTCAAACCATTCTGGGATGCCTTCGACCCAGTTGCCGATGTGTTCGGCAGTGTCTTGTAGCAGGGCGTTTGCTTTTTCATCTTCGGGAAATAATCCGAGGTAACGCGGCAAAAAGAGCAGAAAGGGTTCGGTCCCGTGATGGGCTTCGGCTTCGGGTTCATAACCGTGCAGGCAGTCTCGTTCCACCCATCCGGCGAGCATATCGCGCAGGTGTTCAAAGTGCTCTCGCACCCCATCATTTCTCGTGATGAGATAGTGGGGGAACCAGGCCAGCGAATAGTTCGCTTCGTCTTCGCCTCCGCCATGTCTGCTCGGCGGGTCCATGCGGCGGCTCTGATCTAACCACGCATCCATCTCTTTTCGCAATGTTCGATAATGTTCAAAGCACTGTTTCATAAGTAGGCCCTCCAGAAGTTGTTTTGCTTTTTGACTGTTGAGATTATCTTGACGCTTCAAAAACGCAAACCTAATTTGTCAGACAGCATAGCGGAAATTTTTTTTAAAGTCAAGGTCTCTCAACAGCCGGGACGCCCCTACAGCAGAAAGGATTGCCATGTCGGACATTCGCATTCGCGCAGAACACCTCGAACCGTTTATCCAATCCGTTTTTGAACACGCGGGTATGCCGCCCGAAGATGCCGCCATAGAAGCAGAAGTGCTCATTTGGGCAAATCTGCGTGGGGTTGACTCGCATGGGGTTTTGCGCATTATTTCCTATCTCAACAGTATTAAGGCGGGCGCGATGAATCCTCGACCCAATGTCCGCGTCGTGAAAGAGTCGCCAGCGGTTGCCCATATCGCGTGCGACCGCGCTCTTGGACCTGTGGTGACCGTGCCAGCGATGAAAAAAGCCATTGAGAAGGCCAAAAATGTGGGTATTGGATGGGTGTTGCTCAGCGATGTCACGCATCAGGGGGCGATGGCTTATTATTCTTTGATGGCGGCACAGGAGGGTTTTGCGGGTATTGCCATTGTTTGCAGTCCGCCCAATATGTCTCCCTTTGGCGCGAAGGCAGCGGGTGTACACAATAGCCCGATAGCCGTTGCGGTTCCGGCAAACAAACGCGATCCCATCAGTCTCGATATGGCGACGAGTGTGGCAGCGGGTGGCAAACTGCAACTCGCGCAGGATAAGGGCGTGCCACTGGGCGAAGATTGGGCACTTGATGCTGCGGGCAATCCGACGACAGATGCGCGTAAGGGGGTTATTCTGCGTCCGGCAGGTGGCCCCAAAGGGTCGGGTCTGGCTCTGATTTTTCAGTGTTTGTCCAGTTTGATGGTCGATAATCCTCTGCTCGTTCCCGTATTGCGCGGAGGCGAACATTCGAGAAATCAAAATGGCATTGTCGCTGCGATTGATATTTCCTTTTTTGTTGATCTGGATGATTATAAAAATCACGTTGATAATTTGATCGATGAACTCAAATCTCTACCCAGAGCAGATGGCTTTGACGATATTCTCATGCCCGGGGAACCCGAAAATCGCACGCTTGCCGAACGGTCTGTCGATGGTATTCCCATTCCGGTGGGTACGGCGGAAAAACTTCGCGAAGCTGCGCGGCGGTTTGATCTCGCGTTGCCCGAGGGAATGTAAAAGATTGGAGCAGATATGCCAGACATTGTAACTATTAAAGATGTTAAAACCATTGTGACGCAGCCCGCGGGTTCGCGGCTCATTATTGTCAAAATCATTACATCTGAGCCCGGACTTTACGGGTTGGGCTGTGCGACGTTTACGCAGCGATTTCACGCGGTGCGTACGGCGATTGAAAAACATCTCAAGCCTTTTGTTATTGGACGCGATGTAGATCGCATTGAGGAAATCTGGCAGATGAGCATGGTCAATGGGTACTGGCGCAATGGTCCCGTGCTCAATAATGCCATATCGGGGGTGGATCAGGCGTTGTGGGATATTAAGGGCAAACGCGCGGGTATGCCCGTGTATCAACTTCTGGGTGGGAAGTGTCGAGAGGCGGCAGATACGTATGCACACGCCAGTGGGCGCGATAAATACGAAGTGGTGGATAGCGTGCGTCATTATATGGCACAGGGCTATCGCCACATCCGCGTACAGATGGGGGGATATGGCGGGCAGTCGGGTACGATACAAAAACCCGATGGTGCGCCCGATGGTGCTTATTATCATCCGAGAGAATATTGCCGTCGCATGTGCGATATGATTGCGCATGTGCGCGCGGAGATCGGGCCTGAAATCGAGCTTTTGCACGATATTCACGAGCGGTTGCGCCCGATTGACGCGATCCAGTTCGCCAAAGACGTGGAGCCTTTTAAACTTTTCTTTTTGGAAGACGCCCTCGCGCCGGAAGACAATGCGTATTTTCACCACATGCGCTCGCAGTGCGCCACGCCTCTGGCGATGGGCGAACTTTTTAATCATCCGCACGAGTGGATGCCTCTGATTCAAGATCGGCTCATTGATTTTATTCGCATGCACGTCAGCCAGATGGGTGGTATTACTCCTGCGCGCAATGTCGCTGCTTATGCCAATATGTACAACGTGCGCACGGCGTGGCACGGTCCTGGGGATACATCGCCTGTTGGTCATGCGGCCAATTTGCACCTGGATCTGTGGGCACCCAATTTCGGTATTCAGGAGTGGTGCCGTTTCAACGATCTCGTCTATGATATGTTTCCCGGTTTGCCCGAGGTGCGCGAGGGCTATATGTATCCCAATGATAATCCAGGTCTGGGCATTGATATTGACGAAGGTCTCGCTGCAAAATATCCGCCCGAAGATGAAATTATTCAGTGGACGCAAACGCGGGCTCCGGATGGATCGCCTATGCGGCCGTGATATAAGAAAACACAGGAGAATTATATGAATACACACTCATCCCCGTCAGATCTCAGAATTACCGATATGCGCGTTGTCAATCTTTCCGGTGTGCCTATGCGCTCTACGCTCATTCGCCTGGATACCAATCAGGGTATCTACGGTTTGGGAGAGGTGCGCGATGGGGCCAGTCATATTTATGCTTTGCAACTGAAGCGCCAGCTTTTGGGTGAAAATCCCTGTAATGTGGATAAATTATTTCGCAAGATCAAACAGTTCGGGTGGCATGCGCGGCAGGCCGGCGGTGTGTGTGGTGTGGAGATGGCGTTAATGGATCTGGCGGGTAAGGCTTATGGCGTGCCCTGTTACCAGCTTGCAGGCGGGAAATTCCGCGATCAGATCCGCATTTATTGCGATACTCACACAACCCCAGATCCCGAAGAGATGGGCAATCGTTTGAAGGTGCGCATGGAGCAGGGTTTTACTTTTTTGAAGATGGATATTGGTGTGCGTTTGCTCAAAGATATTCCAGGTACGGTGTCTTCTCCTGCGGGCATGCTGGAAACCTCGCAGGTTATGCATCCTTTTACGGGAATTCAGTTCACTGATAAGGGTATCGATGTTCTCGTGCGATATGTGGAAGTCGTGCGCGATATTGTGGGATATGAGATTCCCCTGGCTGCGGATCACTTTGGGCATATCAATGTGGAGTCGTGTATTCGCCTTGCGCGCGCACTCGAGCGGTTCAATCTCGCATGGCTGGAAGATATGATTCCGTGGCAACTGACCGATCAATGGGTGCGCCTCAAGAACGCAACGGCGACTCCGGTTTGCACGGGTGAAGATATTTATCTTCTGGAACATTTCAAGCCGCTGATCGATAATAAGGCCGTTTCCATTATTCACCCGGATCTCGCCACGTCGGGGGGGATTCTCGAGACCAAACGGATTGGCGATTACGCGGAAGAACACGGCATTGCGATGGCTATGCACATGGCGGCGACGCCAGTTGCGACAATGGCGAGTGTGCATTGCGCGGCTGCGACAAATAATTTTCTCGTTCTGGAATGCCACGCTGTTGATTATCCGCCGTGGAATACGCTTGTTACTGGCTTGCCCAATCCCATTGTTCAAAATGGTTATATTCAGGTGCCCGATACGCCCGGACTCGGTGTTGATTTAAATGAAGAAGCGATTAAAGAACACATCAATCCCAATTTGCCCGGTTATTTTGAACCGACAGATGCGTGGAATGATGAACAAGTGAATGACAGGCTGTGGAGTTGAGGGAAAAAGAGGCTGATAATTGACAACTAAAAGGAGAGTACTATGCCCACTATTGGTATTATTGGAGCGGAGAATAGCCATACTGTGGCGATTGCAAAAACTATTAATATTGATAGACTGGTGCCCGGTTTTAGTGTCACCCATGTTTGGGGAGAGACGCCGGGCGATGCGAAAGATGCACAGGAGCGAGGGTTGATTCCCAATATTGTGCAAGAGCCTGAGGATCTGATTGGACAGGTCGATGCGGCTATTGTGGATCATCGCCATCCCAAATATCACCTGCCTGCCGTGCGTCCTTTGCTGGAGGCCAAAATTCCTCTTTTTGTCGATAAGCCGTTTTGTTACCGTCTCGACGAAGGCAAAGAATTTCTGGCTCGAGCGCGTGAACTCGATGTGCCTGTGTGTTCGTTTTCGGTTTTGCCCAAGCAGGCGTCTTTCGCGCAGTTGCAGGAAGATGTTCGAGATCTCGGGCGCATTATTTCAGTTGTTTCGACGGGTCCTTGCGATATTGATTCTGAATACGGCGGTGTCTTTTTTTATGGGATTCATCAGGTCGATATGGTCGTGCGCCTGCTCGATCGGGATATTACGCATGTACAGCTCAATCGCGGGAGGCAAAACCACACTGCGACGCTTTATTCTGCAAGTGGCGCGATTTCGACGATGAATCTCATTGGCGAAGGTCGCGTGGGTTTCCACGTTTCTGTGATTGGTGAAAAGGGGCGCACTGATCATGTGATCTCGTACGATGCGAATACATATCTTACGGGTGTTCTCGATTTTTGCCGTATGTTCAGTACGGGGGAGACAGATGAAACAGATGGCTCAATTCTCACGCCCGTTGCCGTGCTCGAGGCGCTTGAGAAGTCGCAAGAGTCGGGAGAGAAGGTAGAAGTGTGAAGGGAGAGAGAGTATTCCTATGAGTAAAATCTTCGTTACGGGTGCTACGGGGCGTTTGGGCGCGAATGTCGTCAAGCAGTTGGTTGAGCGTGGGGATGATGTCCGCACGCTGATTCTTCCCGATGATCCCAAGAAATTCAAGCTCGATCCGTTTGACATAGAAAAGATCGAGGGCGATCTCAGAGATGCGGCGTTGTGTCGCAGTATTGTGGATGGTGTAGATGCGGTTGTTCATACTGCAAATATTCTGGGTCCCCCGCGCGGTATGGACAATCAGACGTTTTATGAGATTAATGTTACGGGTACGTACAATCTTTTTGAAGCGGCAGCACCATTTGCCGATAAACTCCGTCGGTTTGTCCATGTTAGCACCGACGCGGTTTATCCGATGGGTAATCAGCATATTTCGCCCTGTTATCAGCCGGTGAATGAAATCCATCCCAAACGCCCGCGAGGGCTTTATGGCATGCTGAAATATATCAATGAAGCGATGGCCGAAGGGTATATGAATGGACACGATCTTCAATTGTCCATTATTCGCCCTTCTGGGATGTTTGCGGGCAAGGAAGTGCTGGGGCGTTGGAATGTTCAGTTTGTGGCAGGACGCATCCGCGAAGCTGCGAATAGACCGGAAAGTGGAATTTATCATCCCGATGGTGCGGCTATTGCACAGGATATGCTCGACCGCGCCGAGCGTCCCGATCAACCCTGTGCTGTCACCGATCGCGAGGGGCGTCCGTGGATGTGGTCGCCTTCTGATGCACGCGATACTGCGCGGGCGTGTATTTGCGCGCTCGATCATCCCGCTGCGGTGGGTGAGGCGTTTAATGCGCCGATTTACCGACCGCTCGCTTTTCCCGAGGTTGCGGATTATCTCGCGGAGATAACGGGTGTTCCGCCTTTTGCGGTTGAGGTTCCCATGCAGTGGGTCTATTGGTCTGATAATAGCAAGGCGCGTACGTTGATAGGATATGAACCGCAGTGTACGCTTGAAAATATCTTTGATACCGCGCTCGCCGATCAAGCCGGTGAACCTACGGATGTGATTTCAGCGTGAAGAACAGGAGTTTCTATGTCTGATAAGCCCAATATTCTGATTATTATGTCTGATGAGCACGCTCCTCAATACAGCAGTATTCACGGGCATTCACTGGTGCAATCGCCGAATATGGAGCGTCTGGCTGAGATGGGGGTTACGTTTGATAATGCCTATTGTAATTCGCCGATTTGCGGTCCGTCGCGGATGTCGTTTATGACGGGGCGTTATATCAATCGCATCGGTACTTATGATAATGGTTTTCCCATGGCGTCGGATACGGTTACGTGGGCGCATCGCTTGCGAAATGTCGGTTACGATGTTGTGATATCGGGTAAGCAGCACTTTTGTGGTCTGGATCAATTGCACGGTTTTCGCACACAACTCGCGCGCGATTTGCATGCGGAACTGTGGACAAAAAATGGTGTCCCGCGCGGCGAGGGCAATTGGGATGCGGGGGTTGTTGAGGCGCAAAATCCCTGGAATGGTATTGCACAAGCGGGACCAGGTACAACGACAGAGATACAGGTTGATGATCAAGTTGAAGAGGCTGCTCTCGCGTATATCAAAGATCCCGCTCGCAAAGAACAGCCCTGGTGTATCAATGTGGGGTTTATTGCGCCTCATTTTCCGCTTGTGGTGCCGCGGCGATTCTGGGACCTGTATCCGCGCGATCAGATTGATATGCCCGATATCCCCGAAGGCCATCTGGAAAATATACACCCGGTTTACAAACGCCTGCGCCTGATGTTTGGTATGACCGATTTTCCCGAAGAGCTCGTGCGGAGGGGGCGCTCGGGTTATTACGGGCTTATCACGTATTTGGACGAAAAAATAGGCCGGCTCATCGATGCGCTCGAAGAAACCGACCAGCTTGAGAATACGATTATCGTGCATACCTCAGATCACGGGGAAATGAATGGCGAACACGGTATGTGGCGCAAATCAAATATGTATGAGGCGTCCTCCCGAGTGCCTCTTCAGATTGTTTGGCCCGGGCATATTCCGGGTGGTTTGCGCGTCGCGCAAAATGTTTCACTCGTTGATCTCGTCGCTACCATCCTTGATGCCTCTGGCGCTTCGATGGATATTGCGCCTCTTGACGGCGATAGCCTCTTGCCGCTGATCAATGGTGAGACCTGGAAAGACGAAGCCTTCTGTGAATACCTCGCGCACGGAGTTATTCGGCCCGTGGGTATGCTCAAAAAGGGCGATTACAAACTCAATATGAGTCCAGGAGATCCGCTCGAATTGTTCAATATTGCAGAAGATCCGAATGAGTTTAACGACCTGTCAGAGTCGGCACAACACCGCGCAATACGCGATGCCATGTGCGAGCGGCTATTGGAAATTTGGGGCGATCCAGGAGAGATCGAGCAGCGTGTGCTCAAAAGTCAAAGGGAGAGGCGATTTATCACAGCGGCGAGTGCAGGTGGATAAAAAAAGGCCGTTGCAGGAGGATTACCTCTCGCAACAGCCTTAACAGGAATGCGGATTTTTTTAGTTTAGACCATACTCAACCCACTCGTTTTCGCCGGTCGGTCCTTTGGTGTACCACGCTTTTCGTCCCGGGGGATCGAGTACAATGCCTGCAATGGTCTGACCGCAGGCTTCGCCATTGTGAATTTCGTTGTGGCGGCATATTCCCACGGGCGTGTTTACGCGATCTGATAGCATATTTTTTAGCGCGTCTGCATTGCGTTTGTCGCAGGATTTTAACAATCTGGTCGCACGTCCCCAGCGCAAGATGCTTTGGCCTCGCTGATCCCATTGACGCCGTTCAAAGGGCTTGAGCCGGTCGGTTAGATAGTGATTTGAATGGGCCATGGGGCCATCAAAGGGACAGGTGACTTCGTATTCCTCCGCCGTGGTTTCAAGGTCGTATATTTCGCCATTTTCATCGCATATTACGTAATTCATGCCCGATGCTCTCGGTTTTACTATAACTGCATCTATGGCATCTCCGATTCGCACGGATTCCAGGATACGCCGAATGATGAAGGGATAAAGCACGCCGCCCGATGCATCTGATGGGACGAGGTTGTTGATGACCACGCCAATGCCCGCCTCGTTTATGCCAGCACAGCCCAGCATGCCGGTAGATGTGTAAAAGAGCGCGTCGGGTGCGTGATCATTTTTGACTTTGACCAGAATTGCCGCCGCTGCATAGATTGACGAGAGGTCGTAATTTTGCGCGATCAATGCGCCTTCGCCCGATGTGCTTCCCGGAACCATGAATGATGTGCAACCCGATACCATAAACGCATCGGAATAATAATCGTGTAATTCCAAAAAGCCGTTTAATGCGAGGAGGTCTTCTACGGGTACATCCGCTGCCTCGGCGATTCCTTCCATTTCTTCAAAGAGGTGGGGTGCATAGTCGCGGTTGGGCCCCGCGTAAGTGGATACAATTTCATACACGCGCTCTTTTGTCAGATAGCCCTGTGTTCCCTGGACCATATCCTCAAAATTGACGGTGACAAGGTCCCGAATCAGTTCCTTAAATGCCTCACCATGCGCACGACCTCGCTCAGTTGGCGAACCACTGACTTCGAGCAATGGCAATGTTTGTGACATGTTTTTCTCCTTTACAATTATCGCCAAAATGGGCTTGCTTTATCCGAGAATACGACCCGCCCAAAATCATCCGGTGAATGAAATTGCGGCTCCGGCGTGCGGCTGCCCGACCACTGGCTGAATTGCTCATTGGTTTTTCCGCCCAGGCGATTTAGATTTAAGTGCCAGATGTCACCTGTTTTTGGAGGGGTATGTACGGCGACGTGTGCAAAATTTGCAAAGGGTATGGCGGCTTCCAATATCCAGTATTCGTCTTCGTCGCTGTCGTCGTTCAATGTGCCGACGATTTGCGTTTTGATCTGAATACCTTCGCCGTTCCACTCGCCGGGTACGGGTGCGTCTGGGCCTTGTGGATGAAATTGGTCGAGAAAGATGCCGAGTACGTTCATTTCGATATTGAAATAAGCCTGGGGCTGATCGGGATTGGGCGCTGTGAATACCTCGACGGTATCGTCTTTCCACACGTCGGAATCGCGCGCGGTGTGTTCTGCCCAAATATGTGCATCTTCACAGATGTACGAGACGTATAAATTATCGTCGTCCCACAGCATTTTGGCTATGGTTTGTTCTTTTTTGCCCGATTCGTACCACGGAAATACAAAGGCGCCCACGTCTGGAGCAGCGACCCATGCGGGTTCATTTAGGCGTCCGTCAATTACAATTGGTGTGCCTGCGCGATAAATGGTGTACATTGGGCGATCGGCATGAGTTGATTGTGCCATGAGAATCTCCCCAATAAGAATTAGGGAACGGTGTAAAACTGGTCGCAGTCCAGACCAGTTCATTAAAAATTAAAAGCAAAGCCTACAGTAGCCCTAAAATAGATCGCCTAAAAACAAATGTCAACGCTCTTGAGTATCATTTGAGCGTCCATTCAGGAGATGACACATGTATATTTCAGATGAGCAAATTGCTTCGGTGATGACTACGCGGGATTTTGTCGAGAGTTGCGACGAGGCGTTTCGGCTTTATGGTCTTGGGAAAATGGTGAATCCGTTGCGCAAAGAAGAGGTTTCGCGCGAGGGAGAAATGGATCTTTTTCGTCTGGTGATGCCGGGTTGGTGGAAGGGAAGATTTACGGGACAAAAGGTTATCGAAGAGCGTTCGGATGTCAAGATAGGGCGATTGGGTTCGAGAACCGCTGTGATCGAATTGGAGGATGTGCGGAGGGGTGACCGCATTTCGTTTGATGCCGAGTATATTACCAATATGCGTACGGGCGCGGCGGGTGCGTTGGGCGCGAAGTATTTGGCGAAGACGCCTGTACGCACGGTGGCGATTCTGGGGACGGGGCGCATTGCACAGGCAATGGGCAGGTGTATTGATGTGGCTCTGGCGCCAGAGAGGATATGTGTAACGAGCAGGACTGCCGAGAGGCGTGCGGCTTATGCAGCAGATGTTGGAGGGGATATTTCCTGTGATCTGGAGATGGTTGCGGATATTGTGACCTGTATTGATGGAGCAGATGCCATTTTTACTTCTGTGCCTACGCCAGAGCCGATTCTATTCGATGTGGAAAGCCATGTGCATATTTCTGTGATTGGAGGCGATGGGCGCTCCACGCAATTGGATCCGAGATTGTTGACGCGGCGATTTGTTGTGCCCGATCACGGTGAGCAGGTGCTGAATTCGGGCGAGTTTCTCGCGTTGTGTGAGAGAGATGAGACGCCCCGCTGGGTAAAAGGTGAGGGGGATGAGATACTGAATATCGGGCATGCGGCACTGGGACATTTGGGACACTTGCGCGGAGAGGGATGTATTGCGTATTCGAGCGGTCTGGCGATTCAAGATGTCCACGCCGCGGCGACTGTTTGGGAAAAAATTCGGTAAATTAGAGTTGCATAAAAGTGTGGCTTAGATTATTATTTGATGGACATTTTGTGGCTGATAGCCACATTTTCTTCTTTTCGCTCTATATATTGTGCTTTGTTTTAAGAATATTATACAATATATTGTATAATATCGGTGGCAAATTGTTTTTCTCGTTTTTTGTGGCTATCTATAAGACACACTGATATTTTGCGGTGGGGGCACAACTATGGCGTGGCTTTATCAGCGGGGAAAGAAATGGTGGATCGGGTACTACGATGAAGATGGCAAGCGCGTGCGGAAGTCGATTAGCGACACCAAAGAGGGAGCCGAGTTGGCTCTGAAGCGGATTGAGGCGGAATTGGAGCGCAAAAGTGCGAAATCTATTACGGTTCCTCAAAGTACGCTTGAGGTCATTGGGAAACAACTGGCTCCTGTCAGTCGAGAACCTCTTTTGACGTATCCCGCTGTGCGAAATGCGACCAATGTCCGCGAGTTGTTTATTCGGGTTTACGACAAATTGGGATTTGAGGTGCTCAAATCCCAGGAGGCGTTTCCCAATTATATTCTGTCGAGTAATGAATTGCCGGTTCGAGCGCACGCTGTGTTGCGCAGCAGTGATTTCGAGCGCGAAAATCTCGATTATATGGCCTGTGATAGCATTATTTGTTGGATTGACGATTGGGAATCTGCTCCCCTTCCCGTTCTGGAATTGTCTGCACACTACGATTTTTGGGGCTGATTCTCTTTTTTCGCGGCTTCCCACAGCGCGTCCATTTCCTCAAGCGTAGATTCATGGGGTGTTTTGCCCTGCTTGCACAGTTCTGTTTCGATGTACTGAAATCGCGATTGAAATTTTCTGTTGGTTTGTATGAGTGCTTCTTCGGGGCATATTTGGAGAAATCGAGCGAGATTGACCAGGGCAAATAGCAAGTCTCCAAATTCTTCTTGAATTTTTTCTGTTGCGCCGGTTTCCCGGGCGTGCATTAATTCTTCTGTTTCTTCCCGCACTTTTCGAGCCACATCCGCAATGTGTTCCCATTCAAATCCCACTCGCGCGGCTTTTTCTTGAAGTCTGCGCGCCTTCAATAATGCCGGCAGATGTTGCGGCACGCCGTCGAGCAGAGAGGCTTTTTTGTCGGGTTTTTCTTCAGCTTTGATGGCTTCCCAATTTTTGATGACTTCGTCGGGTGTATCGGCTTGTGTGTCGCCAAAAACATGTGGATGGCGGCGGATGAGCTTGTCGGCGATGGCTTCTGCTACATCGTCTATGGTAAATCGGTTTTCTTCGCTGGCAATTTGCGCGTGAAAGACGACTTGCAACAAGAGGTCGCCCAGTTCTTCTTTGATTTCGCTATCGTCATTGCGGTCAATCGCCTCGAGGACTTCATAGGCTTCTTCGATGAGGTAGGGTTTCAGACTTTGGTGCGTTTGCTCTTTGTCCCACGGGCAGCCCGAAGGTCCTCTCAAGCGCGCCATGATGGTGATAAGTCGTTCCATATTGGACATATATTTCCTTTCGCATGGTGTTGTATGACTGCAATATGGTTGTAAAGGCGACCAGCGTCAACCCAGATATTTTTAAAAATGAGAATTTCCTTTTGACAAGCGGGATGTGGTGCGTTATTTTTGAGTCACCCGGTAGTCTTAAATTTATCTGGTTTTGGAGGGTTTGAAAGATGAGTGATTCACTGCGAGATATTATGCGAAAAGTGGGCCGCGATGATGTGCGCGAGCGCGAACAGGAAAAGTGGTCAGAACGGGCAGGAGATCTGCTCAGCGCTAAGGAGCGAGAAGAGGCCAAAGATGAGGTTGAAAAGCGGCACGATCAGTACCGCAGGCGTCAGGAATACGCGAGTCGATTGGGACCCGCTGCCGAGCGATTGCCCATTTTGAGCAAGGAAGAATCCGAGCGCAGAGCACGCGAACGGCCCAAGCGCCGAACTTATGAGTTTGAAGGTCCGATTGAAAAGTTGCTGGAAAAATACGGCGATCCCAAAGAGGTGTTTAATCACATGTCTTTGGGGCAGTTGATGAAGTATGAGTTGGATGAAGAAACTGGCGCGATTTACGAAAAGGACAAAATGATTTTTGACGGTGAAAAGCTGGTTGAATGAGAATCTAATGAAATAAAACAAAAGACGGAGCCTTCGATAGATCGAAAGCTCCGCTTTTTTTATGTGTGTGAATCAGGCGATGGTCACATCGGGGCAGAGATAGACGTCTTGAATGTTGTTGAGGAGTTGTATGCCTTCGTGCATGGGGCGTTGAAATGCCTTGCGCCCAGAGATGAGGCCCGTGCCTCCGGCGCGTTTGTTGATTACAGCGGTTCGCACGGCTTCGGCATAATCGCTGGCACCTGAGGATGCGCCTCCGGAATTGATCAGTCCGGCTTTGCCCATGTAACAATTGACGACCTGATAGCGACACAGGTCAATGGGGTGATCAGATGAGAGTTCGGTATAGACTTTGTCGTGGGTGCGTCCGAAATTCAGGGCTGTGTAACCGTTGTTGTTGGTCGGCAATTTTTGTTTGATGATGTCTGCGCCAATGGTGACGCCAAGGTGATTGGCCTGTCCCGTGAGGTCTGCGGCTTCGTGATAGTCGATGTCGTCGGTCGCAAATGCCGAGTTGCGCAAATAGCACCACAGTACGGTAAATAGCCCCAGTTCGTGTGCGCGAGCAAATGCTTCGCTGATTTCGACGATTTGTCGGTTGGATTCGGGCGAGCCGAAATAAATTGTGGCTCCTACGCCTGCACATCCCATTTCCCAGGCTTGTTCGACTTGTCCAAATATGACCTGGTCGTATTGGGATGGGTACGTGAGTAGTTGATTGTGGTTGAATTTGAGGATGAAGGGAATTTTGTGGGCGTATTGGCGGGCAACCATCCCGAGTACGCCCAGCGTGGTTGCCACGGCATTGCATCCCCCTTCAATGGCGAGTTTGACGATGTTTTCGGGATCAAAGTAGATGGGATTAGGGGCAAAGGATGCGCCGCCGGAGTGTTCGATGCCCTGATCGATGGGGAGAATGGAAATGTACCCGGTGCCAGATAGCCGCCCTGAACCGTAGAGGCGTTGCAGGTTGTTGAGCACGGGAATGGGGCGGTCAGAATCTGCAAAGACCCGGTCGATAAAGTCGGGTCCGGGTAGTGTGAGCAGGTTTTGGTTTACCAATGCTTCGTAATCGAGTAAGTCGTCGGCGTCATTGCCGAGGTAGTCTGCGATTTTGTCAATGCCACTTTGAACAGCAACTGCCATGGAGAACTCCTTCTGAAGAAATTAAATTGGAACCGGTATCACAAATTTGAGGTTACAGGAGAGAACGTGGAGATATAAACATTTTTTTGGTACTTTTGAAAAATAGGTGAAAAAGATACATGTAGGCGTGTTGCTTGTCAATAAATGAGGGAAATTTTCTTTGCGGGTCGGGGGATTATCGGGTAGATTTGGTTTAGGCGGCATACCTACATTTTACAAGGTGGTTGTTATGCATGCGATATTGAAGGGGTTTCTGATGGTGTGTGTGTTGGGCACAACGCTTTGGGCGCAGGAGGGCGGTTTTGACGAGCCGCTGTTGGTACAGGCGGTTCAGGCGCAGTCCGTTCGAGACTATGCGAAGGCGCAGGCGTTGTTTGAAGAATATATTAAAGAATTGTCAGAAGAAGAACAGGTGCTCTATCGCGATTTGGCGCAGGTGGCATTGCCCGATGATCTGGAAATTTACCGGGATGCGAATACGGAAAAGCGCGCCGAGTTGACCGACCGCTTTTGGCGACGTCTGGATCCCTCGCCGTTGACAAAGGCCAATGAGCGGCTCATTGAGCATTATCGGCGCGTGGCGTATGCGCGCCGATATTACGGTGAGGGAGAGTTCCCGTGGGATGATCGGGGCGAGGTTTATGTGCGGTTTGGCAAACCCGATCACACGAGCAAGTCGGGCGATATTCAAAATGAGATGGATCGAGAGATACAGGATGCGCGGCAAAATTACGTGAATCGCAGACGTATTGCCCTGAGGATCAGGCCAGGGCAACCCATTTTTCCCGTGCCAGCGATGTCGTGGTGGGAGTATTGGGTGTATGCGGATTTGGAGGGCGGGACAGAGTTTGATTTTGTGCGTCGTGGCAAGGGGAACAGGTATGACTTTGCACCGATGCCCGAGGGCTTGAGTATGTCACTAACAATGGATTTGATGGCGTATCAAGGCGAGATGGTTTTGCGGCAAGTGGCAGCGCATCAGCCCTCTGTTTACGATGCAAATATTGCCGCGCTCCCAGTTGATTTTTATTATTTTCCCGCTGGATTTCGCGGTGAAGATGGCGCGACGAGGCTGGAGATCTATTATGGGTTGCCAGCTACGGAAATGGCGCGGTTGCCCATTGATGACAAAACCGATCGGGTGATGCTGGACCGCGGTCTTGCGATGTTTGATAGTCTGTGGACAGAGGTCTATCGCGTGCAGGATCAATTGACATTTCAGGCACCTTCAGACCAGCAAGTGTTGGATGGGGCGTTTATTCCGGGTGTGCTCGCGTTTGAGGTTGAATCTGGGCTGCACTATCTTTCTTTTCAGATTCGCGATGTGGTGTCGGGAAAATCGCAGGTGTATCAACAATCATTGGCCGTATCAGATTTTTCGCGGCGCGATGACTTGTTGATGAGCGATATTGCCCTCGCATTTTTTGTTGGGCCGAGTGAAGAGCAAGGTCCGTTTCAAAAACGCGGATTAAAAATTATTCCAATGGCGTCAAAGGCGTTTCGCCCAGATCAAAATGCATTTGTCTATTTTGAAGTGTACAATTTGAAACGCAATGAATTTGGACGGACGAAGTATCGCGTGGATTATTCTTTTCGCGCTCAGGAAAAAGGGCTTGCGCCGATTCGCGCGCTGCGCGGATTGGGCCGCATGTTGCGCTTGCAAGAGAAGCGCCGGGAAGTGGTGATTTCTTATGAGCAATCGGGTGATACCACAGAGGATGTGGCGTATGTCGAATTGGATTTGAAAGATGCCGAGCCGGGCGGTCAAGAAGTCCGCGTCAAAGTGACGGATTTGCTGGCGGATCGCGATGTGAAGAAAGAGATTGTGTTTAAGATTGTGCCGTAGGACAGTAGATTATGAATGGTGATTCAAAAAAGAATATAGATTATTCAATTATTCCCGGTGTGGATCGGGTGCTCAGTGAACAGACGATTCAGACGCTGTCAAAGCGGTGTGGGACGTCTGTTTTGACCGATATGATTCGGCGGGCGATAGACCGCGCGCGGGGGATGATGCGCGATGGCGAGGCGGTGGGTGCGTCGCGTGAGGCGTTGATTAAATGGATTGTTGAGGATGTGCAGAGTCAATTGGCAGATTCGCTCGCGCCAAATCTCAGGCGTGTTGTGAACGCGACCGGGGTTATCCTGCATACCAATTTGGGACGCGCGCCGTTGCCCGATGTCGCGGTGAAACATATTGTCGATATTGCTGGTTCGTATAGCAATCTGGAATTGAATCTGGAGACTGGACAGCGCGGATCGCGCACGACGCTTGTGGAAGAATTGCTGTGTGAGTTGACCGGTGCCGAAGCCGCTGCGATTGCCAATAACAATGCAGCGGCTGTTTTGTTGACGTTAAATACACTGGCTGGTGGGAAAGAGGCGGTTGTATCGCGCGGGCAACTGGTCGAAATTGGGGGGGCGTTCCGCATTCCCGATATTATGGCGCGCAGTGGGGCGCAACTCGTCGAGGTGGGTACGACCAATCGCACCCATCTCGGCGATTATGAAGCCGCTTTGACGGAAAATACGGGGGTGATGCTGGCGGTGCATCCGAGTAATTACAAGGTGATGGGATTTACCGCCGAAGTTGCACTGAAAGATATGGTGGCATTGGGACGACAACGCGGCGTGCCTGTGGCGCACGATTTGGGCGGCGGCGTGCTGGTCAATTTGCGAGATTACGGGCTGCCTTATGAACCTCTGGTATCCGATAGTATTTCCGTAGGGGCAGATGTGGTGATGTTTAGCGGTGATAAGGTTCTCGGCGGGCCACAGTGCGGGATTATTGTGGGGACACAAAATGTCGTAGAACAAATTCGCAAAAATCCCTTGATGCGCGCGTTGCGTTGTGGGAAGCTGACCTATGCCGCGCTGGAGGCGACGTTGAAGCTGTTTTTAAATCCAGAGGCATTGGTGCGCGAACATCCCACACTCCGCATGTTGACAGAGCCTGTGACAACACTTGAGCAGCGTGGTCAGCGGTTGTTGCAGATGATTGGTGAGCTTGAGGAGTTTACGTGCGAATTGGTCGATTCCCAGGCCCAAACCGGTAGTGGCGCGTTGCCTTTGGAAAATATCCCGAGCGTTGCGGTCGCAATTTCCGGTGGCGATATTTTGTCCCTTTCTAATAAGTTGCGCCGCCATGACCCGCCCGTTATTTGCTATGTGCGCGATGGCCAGTTATTTCTGGATTTGCGCACGATGGGAGATGACGAAGTGAGTATTGTGGGTGATGCAGTAAAACAAGGAGTGCAGGGCTGATGGCGCATGTGATTATTGGAACGGCCGGGCATATCGATCACGGCAAGACGGCACTGGTCAAGGCATTGACGGGTATTGAGACCGATACTTTGCCGGAGGAGCGCGATCGCGGCGTGACCATTGATATTGGTTTTGCGTACTGGAAAGACAATGTGACCATTATCGATGTGCCTGGACACGAGCGGTTTGTCAAGAATATGGTGACGGGTGTGTGTACGGTTGATCTGGCACTTTTTGTGGTGGCTGCCGACGATGGGGTGATGCCGCAGACGCGTGAGCATCTGGGCATTTTAAATCTGCTGGGTGTGCCTCGCGGTATTGTGGTGTTGACAAAGGTCGATCTGGTGGAAGATGAGTGGTTGGAGTTGGTCGAAGAGGAATTGCGGGAGGTGTTTGCCGATACATTTTTGGAGGATGCGCCGATTGTGCCCGTGTCGTCGATCACTGGCGAGGGGATTGATGCATTGCGTTCGGCGGTTGAGGCGGAGGTCGCAAGGGTTGAGGCGCGGCCAGATCAGGGCATTTTTCGCTTGCCCGTTGATCGCGCTTTTTCTGTGCAGGGGTTTGGGACTGTGGTGACTGGTACTGTGATTTCAGGGGATGTACGCGTGCGAGATGCATTATCGCTGTTGCCGTCGGGAAAAAATGTGCGCGTGCGCGGCGTGCAAACGCATGGGCTGGATGTGGATGTGGCACAGGTGGGCGCGCGTGCAGCTATTAATGTGAGTGGCGTCGAGGTCGATGAGGTGTCGCGGGGCGATCTTCTGGTACAACCGGGGTATTTTAAGACGACGTATATGATCGATGCACGTTTGCACATGTTATCCGATGCACCCGCGCATGTGACCAATCGCACGCGCGTACATCTGCTTATGGGACCGCGAGAGGTTTTGGCTCGCGTGGTGTTGCTCGAAGGTGAGACATTGTTGCCGGGCGAATCGCAACTGGTGCAGTTGCGTCTGGAAGAACCGGGCGTTGCTGCGCGGGGCGATCGGTTTGTGATCCGGCGGTATTCTCCGGTGCAAACGCTGGGTGGGGGTGTGGTGCTGGATCCGCAACCCGTGAAGCATCGGCGGTTTCGAGAGGATGTCAATGATGCACTGCGAGAATTGGAGCAGGATGATCCCACACAGGTTTTGCTGACGCGCTTAAAGGCCGCGCGATTGCAATCGCGAACCGCGTTGCAACTCGCATCTGAGATGGCGGTGTCTGCGAGCGAGATTGAGAGTCAGCTCATCGAGCTTGTGAATTTGGGCGAGGTGGTTTCTTTTGTGCAGGCAGGTAAAGCGATGTATGTCCACGCGATGTGCTGGCGTGAATTGCTGGACGGGATTGGCGATGCGATGCGGATTTTTCACGAGGCGCATCCCCTCCGGTCAGGTGCGCGACGCGAGGAGCTTCGCGTAATGGTGCAAGGTGAGCCTTCTGACGATTTGTTTGCCTATGGTGTTGAACATCTCGTTCACGAAGGTACCTTAAAAAGCGATAACGCGCTGATTCGACTGCGCGATTACAAAATTGCATTGACGCCCGAACAAGAGGAGATTCGCGATGCGATTGCGCGGGTGCTAAAAGATGGAGGGACAACGCCTGAGGATTTGAAGACGCTGCCCGATGTTATCCAGGTCAACGCGCGATCTGTGCACGATGTGGTGTCGGCCATGCAGGCAATAGGAGGTCTGGTACGTCTGGAAGATACGTTGCTCTTTCTCCCCGAGGTGATGGAAGACGTGAGGCGGCAATTGGTCGATTATTTGAAAGAAAATGGGGAGATCGACGTATCGACTTTTCGCAGCCTGATCGGCACCACGCGCAAATTTGCCGTGCCGCTGTTAAATTTTTTCGATACCCAGGGCATAACGATTCGGCAGGGAGATGTGCGGGTGTTGGGGTGAAAACACTGTCGGAAGCGGTGTACAACTGGTCGATTTTCAGACCAGTTCATCAGGATTTACAGGATGAAAGGATGATCAGGATGAAAAACCGCAGGTCTGGACGTTTGGTTTGTTTGACCTTGTGTCAGGTAATGACCTCAAATTCGTCAAAAAAAAGCGGTGACCTTGCACGATGATATGATGTTGGCTATATTGATCTGAGACGTTTAAGAAGTAGGATGAAATTCTGGGTGGAGGAGGAAGAGATATGGCGAATAAACAACACATTCAATGGCTTCTCGAAGGCGTTGAGGCATGGAACAAAAGACGCGAGCGCGAAGATTTTGTGCCAAATCTTGCGGGCGTGAATCTCTATAAAAAGTTTCAGGAGGCGGGAAAGCTCGATAGCAATGGGCAAATTCCTCTCTCTGGGATCAATCTCAGTTCCTGTGCCGACCCTTCTAAAGTCGACCCTATCAGTGCCGATTTGGCCGATGTCTATCCCAGTAGAGCCAGTTTCACCGGAGGCAAAATCTTCCGAGCGCAGCCCTGGGAGACGCCCAGCTTGACCGGTGCCTATCTTGGCAACGCTGACCTCTCTGGTGCCGACCTCTCTGGTGCCGCTCTGTCCAGTGCCAACCTCTCCAGCACCGACCTTTCCAATGCCTGCCTAACAGATGCAGATTTTTCCAATGCCTGCCTGACAGGCGCAGATCTTTCCAATGCGGATCTTTCTAATGCGGATCTTTCTAATGCGGATCTTTCTAATGCGGATCTTTCTAATGCCGACCTTCGCACAGCCAACCTCATAGGCACTAATTTCACTCGGTCACAGCCCTGGAAAGCGAGACTGTATGGGTGAATCCCCAAACACCGGAATAGATCAAGGAAATGGTGACACGACGATCAAAAGCATTGAGAATTTGTTGAAAACGTGCCGCAACCTGAAAAACAAACATCATGGTGATCAGCTTTATTTTCGAGGAGAATGCTGCGACTCTTGGGAACTGCGACCCTCTATAATGCGGGATGCAACAGAGGATAAATCTACACTTCGCGCCTCGGAAGGCGAGATGCTACTTGATCTTATGGCACGCCAGCCGGAGGCGTTTAGGGGTTTGAACTCGGCGATTGGGCAATGGGTGCTCGCGCAGCATCATGGGCTTAAAACACGCCTCCTCGATATAACTCGAAACCCACTCGTCGCTCTGTTTAATGCCTGCGAGAAATACGACGCTAACGGCAAGGATGGTCACCTGCATATCTTCGCAGTGCCGAAGGCGATGATCAAGCCGTTCAACAGCGACACGATCAGCGTTATCGCCAATTTCGCAAAACTTCGTTATGGCGAGAAAAACCGATTATTAGGCGTAACAGAGGAAGATACTGGTGAGGGCAACAGCTTGAGCTTCGAAGGCGAACACTCCGAAATTATGAGGCGTCTCTACCATTTTATTCGACAGGAGAAACCGTATTTTCTGGAGGAAATTGCTCTCAGAGATATATTTCGCGTTTTCATCGTTGAGCCGCAGCAGTCTTTTGAGCGCATCAGGACACAATCTGGTGCCTTTCTCATTTCGGCATTTCACGAGCGGTTCGAGCGCGATGAAATTCTGAACTGGAACGCAGAGTTTACAGTTTACGACCATTACAGGTTGACGGTGCAGGATGCGAACAAGGAGGATATTATGAACGATCTAAGCCTCCTGAACATCACTCGCGAGAGCCTTTTCCCCGGCCTCGACGAAGCCGCAAATGCGGTTACGCAACGTTATTCCGAAGAATGAGACGCGGAGATAGGGATCTATTTAAAATAAGCCCCTAATTTGATATTTTGCTCGGGATTGCTGGTGATTTTGGGATATTCTGTGACGAGGTCTTCAAAAGCGACTACGGGTGTTACGATGGATTCGCCCGTTAGTTTTCCCTCGGTGAGCAGTCGCCAACAGGTGGCGTAAACGCGTTTTTCGTCCCATCGAGGATATTCCCGATTTGGATCGCTGCATGCCCGCGAAAATATGAGATTGGGGCGGTTGTAATGCGCTTCTGCGCCCAAATCCAGTCCGGGACCATAAGGTGCTGGCGCAGCACCTGCTACCACGGTGCCCCCAAATGCTACGCCGCGTATGGCAGCTTGCAGGGCGTGTACATTGGCGCTGTAATCAATTGCCACATCTACCCCCCGGTTTCCGGTTGCCTTTTTGATTTCCACGCCCGCGTCACAGGTCGTGGGGTCAAGGATCAGGTCGGCACCGCAGATTTGAGCCACTTCTTGGCGGTTTTCCAATGGATCGACCGCGATGATTGGATATGCCCCGGATAGTTTGGCGATTTGTACGACCATCAGCCCGATAGCGCCCATTCCAAATACGGCGACAGCGTCTCCGACCCTTACCTGCCCATCTCTGATCGCGCACATGGCAAAATCCGCCGGGTCCAAACAGACCGCGGATTTCCACGAAAACCCTTCTGGCACCTTCCAGCACCGCTCTGTCGAGATGACATGGACTTCTCTAAACGGTCCGTAACTCAGCACTACGTCGCCTTCTACGAACCCATCTACACCCTCGCCGATTACAGTGCCTATAAACATATTGCCCGTACGAGACGACCGTCCTCTGCCCGTGTTTGGGAATACCTGGAGTTCCGGATCATAAGGTCCACGTTTCGCGCTGTCACCTTTTATCCCCGATAACTCGGTTCCGTGCTTGGCAGCAGCGTACATGCTCTGCACTTTCATCTGTCCTTGTCCAACTTTTGGCACTTCGTATTCCCGCAATTCCATCTTTTCGGGCGATAGGGCACATACTTCCAGTGGCATGGTATCCTCCTCGTCTATTGGCGCATCAGGGAAATTGCTGAGACGGATAGTCCGGCTCGGGATTTTTCGTTGATAGATTCTGCGCGGACTTCGATGGTGTAAAGGCCGGGGGTGTCGAGCTGGACCTGGCCGATAACAGTTGCGGCTTCTGGGAAATACTGCGCTTTGGGGCTGTCGCTCCAGGCGTCGGGTGTGATGGTTTTGCGGAATGTACTGCCCGCAATATCAACGCGCACTTCGTGGTCGCCTGTCCATTCTCGGGCGCGGCGGAGTGCGCTGGTGTGAACGCGGACTTCAAACGTGCCGGGTTCAGAAACTTTGAAGTCGCAATCGATCCAGTTGGATGTGTCAAACCAGTCTTCGATAACGCCGCTTTCGCCAATGCGGATTTGCGTTCCCAATTCGGGCGTGTGCAAGTTCGCCATGCTGGCGATCATGGTGATAGAGCCATCGGTTTGCTGGAGGGCAGTTTGATCGACATCGGGTGCGCCATCGAGGTCGAGGGCGACGACTGAGACATTTGGATCGGGGCATTCGGGCAGGCGCAATGTTAAGATATCGCAGTCGCTGTCGCGGGTTTGAGAGACGTCGATGTGCGCGTTTTTGTCGGCGAGTAAGGTCGCTTTTGCAACGCGGTTGCGCAGGCCCAGGAGGGTGAAATCCTCGCCGGGCCATGTGGTAAAGAGCAAGTATAGGCGGTTGTCTTTTTGCGTGATGCCGCCCCAGGGAAATTCATAGGGATATGGCGTGGCTTTGCTGCCGTAGATCGCTTCGCCGTTGGTTTTCATCCATTCGCCAATGGCGCGAAGGCGGTCAATGCTGGGCTGGGGTACACTGCCGTCGGCGCGCGGTCCGATGTTGAGCAGGTAGTTGACGCCTTTGCTGGTGAGTTCCACGAGAAGATGGAGTAGTGTTTTTACGCTTTTCCAGTTGTGATCATCGGTTTTATAACCCCAGGTATCGTTGAGGGTGGCGGGTGTCTCCCAATAGCCTTCGAGGCGACCGGTGGGGATCTGGTTGTCGCCCAGGCTGCCGTAGTCTCCAACGCCATTGCCGACGCGACCACTGACGAGACAGTCGGGTTGCAAACCGTGGACGAGACGGGAGAGCGATAGGCTCTGTTCCAGGGAAATGGAGACGGGAGTGTCAAACCATATCAGGCCGATAGGCCCGTATTGCGTGAGCAACTCGCGCACCTGGGGTTTGGCTCTGTTTTCGAGATAATAGGCGAAGTCTTTGGTCGCGGGATCAAAATCCCAGTCATTTCCAGAGGCATTGGGGTCGTGCCAGTCCTGATCTTGAGAATAGTAGAAGCAGAGGCGAATGCCGTATTTCTGGCAGGCTTTGGATAGGTCTGCCATAATATCTTTGCCATAAGGCGTGGCATCGACGATGTCGTAGTCGCTGCACGGAGAGTCATACATGGCAAAGCCGTCGTGGTGTTTGGCCGTGATCACGAGGTATTTCATGCCCGCATCCCGCGCGAGTTTGGCAACTGCATCGGCGTCGAATTTTATTGGATTGAATTGTGAGGCGAGTTGTTCGTATTCCTCGGCTGGAATTTCCGCACGGCGCATAATCCATTCCCCAATGCCCTCAATGGCTTTGCCTTTCCATTTGCCCGCGGGAATCGCATACACGCCCCAGTGAATGAACATGCCAAACCGCGCTTCTTCCCACCATGCAATGCGCTCGCGGTCGCGTCTGGTCTGTCGAGTTTTTGCTGCGGTGTTCATAATGTCTCCTTAGTATATGGCTGAAAACTATTCTTCCACTGCTGCTGCGACTGCGTTAGAAACCCGTCGCAGAAGGCTTCCTTCGGCGACCATCTGATTGGTGAGCACGACACAACTGAGTTGTCGCTCGGCGTCTGCCCAGGCCACCGTGCCGGTCGCTCCGGTGTGTCCGAAGGTTTGTTGTGATACCAGATCGCCCCAAAAGGCCCATATCCGCGCGCCACATACCCCCCAACCGAGGCCCCACGGTGCGTCGAGTGTTCCGTTTTGATCGCGCGTCATTGTCGCGACTGCGGCGCGGCTGAAGATGCGCCGATCGCCATAAGTGCCGCCGTTGAGCATGGTTTGCAATAGGATCACCAGATCGCGTCCGGTGCTGTGCATGCCGCCCCACGGTGCCCCAAAGTCGCGCCAATACGGGGAGTTCCACCCCCAACTCTGTTGTTCTTCGTCCTCCTTGGCATCCGTTCCACACCATACCATGTCTTCAAGTGTCCATTCGCCCATCCCCAATGCGCTTCGCGTCATTCCCAGCGGCGCGAAAATTTCCTCGCGCTCGAAGTCGCGCAATCGCTGTCCGCTGACGCGTTCGACAATTTCGGCTGCGAGCAGGATGCCCATGCTCTGGTAGCAAAAGTCGGTCCCCGGTTTGTAGAGTAGGGGTGTTTGAAGGGCACGCTCGACAAAGCCGGATACGGGCGTGTGTGCCTGTCGCAAGCTGGTGTTTTCGGGCAGCATGTCGGGCATGCCGGATATATGCGAGAGCAAGTGGCGCACTTTGACGGCGGGACGGTCGCCACCGGTGTATTCGGGTAGATAGGCGACGGCTGGATCGTTGAGTGAGATCAGACCCCGATCTACGAGAATCATCAGCGCGCAGGCCGTAACCGGCTTGGTGATTGAGGCGAGGAGAAATATCGAGTCCGCATCGACTGGCTGGCCTGTGAGAGGGTGTTGTTGCCCGCATCCCCGGGCGAAGACTTCCTTGCCGTGCCGCGCAACCGTTAGCGAGGCCGCACCAATTAGTCCGGCTTCTGTAGCGGCTGTGAGCAGGCCAAAGGCTCGTTCGAGTTGGTCGGCTGACATGCCCACATCCTGGGGAGTAGCTACTACGAGTGTGTTATTTGCCATAGTTATCCTTTTTTATACAGAAATACAAAACCCGCCTTCTTCGCGTATTCCCCGTGCGATTGTTTCAGGCGCGAGGTCAAACCCCGTTCCCGGCGTATCTGGCACAATGAGGTGGCCATCTCGAAATTCCCAACCGTCGAGTACTATGCCCTGCGTATCTGCTGGTGCTGTTTCTAATAGACAGAAATTTGGAATCGAAGCGGCAAAATGTGCGTGTGTGTAACGTTCGATAATACTGCCCCAGCAATGCGGGGCACATTGCGCACCCCAGGGCGCGATCATGTCTGCTGTCGCTTTCCACCAGGTCAATCCTCTGGCGCGAAAATCGTGTTGCACAATGTCAATCCAGCCGCGTTCTACCATGTCAAAAAAATTAGGTGGGGGTGGTCCTGACTCGCCATCTGCGACATAAGTATCATAACCCGAGGCTTGAATAAATGCCTTAAAAGGTTCGTTGAATCCCCGTTCCTCGTGAAAGGCTTCCTCGAACCAGTAAATCCTTGCGGATTCACACCGTTTGAGAATTTCCTGGGCAATATTCAGCGTTGTGCCATTGTTGGCGTCAACGAGAATTTTGGCGTCTGGCCCCGCTGCCTCTCGAATTGTTTGGATGACCAGCACATCCCGTTCCAGGCCTTCTATAATCGGCATCCACTTTGCCCCGCGTCCAATTTTTATTTTAAAATTTTTGAATCCGTATTCCTGGCCGGTTTTTACTTCTTCCCGAAAAATTGCTACTGCTTCGTCATCAGTCGCTTCCAGGTCGTCGATATAGACCGATCCGTCGTAGAGTTCCACTGTCCGGGAACCGCGAGCGCCCAGCAGTTTGTACAACGGCATATCCGAGAGTTTTGCCACCAAATCCCACAGCGGTAGGTCGATGCTTTCTCCCACTTCCAAACAGCCGTTGGGCAAGGCGAAGAGTTCATTCAATTGTTTTCCCAAAAATTGTTCGGCCTGTTTGCGGTTTATGCGTGACCAGCCAACGCCAACGGCTCCGCTATCTGTATGGATGCGAACGACGTGATCCGTAACCATATCGCCTATGGGACCGCCTTTGGAATTTACGCCCACAAAGCGGGGACGCCGACTTTTTAACATTACTTTTTCAATGCGTACAATGCGTTCATCAAGTAGATCTGCCATTGTCGAGGTCTCCGTTTTTGTCGCGTTCAAAAACGACATCATCGCCAAATCGTTTCCGTCCCTTTGCAGCAGGTCCAACGATGTCCAACTGTCCTCTGCCCATCACGGCTTCGCGCGAGCCATCCCGTTCGGGATCTGCATAGCGCACAAACCACGCATCCAGATCGGCCTGTAGCGATTCCCTTATTGGTTGATGTTTTTGTTCTGCGATCAGATTTTGTCGTTCGTCTGGGTCGTTTACCAGGTCGTAGAGTTCATGGGGACCATAGGGGTAGCGATGGATGTACTTCCATTCCACGGTGCGGATCATGCGTGTGGGACCGTATTCGTCAAATACAACCACCCGGTCGTCGCCACCTATTTCTCGCCCTTCTAATAACGCAGAAAAGCTGCGCCCGGGAAGGGTGTCGGCGTCGGGATTTTCCATATTGAGATAGTCCAATAAAGTTGGCATGATGTCGTAATGGCTGTGCAGTGAAGCAATAACCTCGCCTTCGGGAACGCGACCTGGATGTGAAAAGAGCATGGGGACTTTCACCGAGGTGTCGAACATATTCGGCGGATATGTCCCATTGCCTTTGCCGTAAATCCCGTGATGCCCCATGTTCATCCCATTGTCGCTTGTAAATGCGATGAGTGTGTTTTCCCGCTGTCCATTGGCTTCCAGCCAATCCAGTAACCTGCCCACGTTGGCGTCCATCGCGGTCATTGCGGCAAAATAGCCGCTGAGTGTTTCTTTGCGTTCTTCTTCCGTAAATCCCAAAGAACCCGATGATCCCGTCTTTGACAACTGCTGCGGATGCATGGGGTCATCGGGGGTTGATTCAAAAGGACAGTTTTGATAATAATCTTCGAATAACTCAGGCGGATGGTGTTCGCGCCCCCAGGGCGCGTGAGGTGCTGTGTAGTGAACGTTCAAGCAAAATGGTTGATCTGTAACCTTTTGGGCTTCCAAAAATTCCAATGCATTATCTGTAATCAGATCGCTCACGTAATCCGATGTTTGATACGCTTTGCCGTCGCGAATCATCGGGGGATTGTAATACGGTCCTGCGCCACTTGCGTGAACATCCCAAAATGCAAAACTTTTTTGCGGTTTTTCCGAATAGCCCAGATGCCATTTGCCACTTAAACCACACGTATAACCCCGTTCAGACAGGATATCGGTATATGCGGTTTGCCCCGATAGATATTCGATAGCCCGATCATCTGCACCGTAGATATTTGAATTACCTGCCCGCAAAAAATCCTGTACGCCGTGTTGCGATGGAATGCGGCCCGTTAAGATGGAAGCCCGAGCCGGCGAGCAGACCGGCGACGCGCAAAAAAAATTCTCAAAGCGCAATCCCGTTGCGGCCAATCGGTCCAGATTGGGTGTGCGAATTTCCGTATTGCCCGCACATCCCATTGCCCAATATCCCTGGTCATCTGTTAATATAAAAAGCAAGTTGATTTGTTCAGACATAGTATTTATTCCATATTGTAAGGGTTCACTCCATAAATGACCTATTTTCGCCCCAGTATTTTTAACAGGCGATCTGGACGGCGGGTGATGATGCCATTTACCCCGTTTTCTATTAGCGTTCTCATTTTCGATTCGTCATCCACAGTCCATATTTGTACTTGCATATTGTTTTTGCGCGCCCCAGATAAAAGGCGTGGATGGCTGCCATTTATCGGTCCCATTTTTAGTGGGAACTGCAGTACTTCGACATTGGGCTGATAAATCGCGCTCAAATGCAACCAGCACAAGGCGTAAAAAAACATTCCTTCCGTCATTCCCGGCGATGTTGCAACTTCGGGGAACTGCTTGCGAAAACGCTTCAATGTCCCGGTGTCAAAACACGCGACTAACACGCGGTGCTGCATCCCATGGTGGCGAATCAGGTTGCCAAATGCCGTGACAATATCCGGCTCTTTCTGTTTGATTTCAATGGTCATTCGCATGTGCGGAAAAGAAGCAAAGACTTCGTCCAGCGTTGGGGGTACAATTCCTTTTCCGCGATAGGGAAAAGTCGCGCCCTTGTCAGCCGACCATTTGTATCCCGCATCTAACTGTTTCAATTCTGCAAGGGTCAAATCATTCACACGCGCGTTGCCATTGGTTGTGCGCGTTACGGTCTCGTCGTGAAAGACCACGATATGGCCGTCTTTTGTACTGCGGATATCCATTTCCAGCATATCCACGCCGAGATCTACCGCGTGTTGAAAAGCGTAAAGTGTATTTTCGGGCCACAATCGCCATCCTCCCCGGTGTGCGATCACTTCAACACCCGCGTTTTTTTTGATGAAAGGATGATCGGGCATCGGTTTCCTCCAGATGGATAGCACAACACACAGTGCAGTGAACAACAATATAGAGAGGAGCAAAATTTTAGCGATTCGTTTCACTATAGGAGAACCGTATCAAATCGTCTGTGTATTCTGAATAGTTTCGCGCTTGATTTCTCGAAGGTGCGTTGTTACTTTGATCAGTTGAAAATCCAATTTATCGGAAAATTTATGTCTCGCACATTTATCAAATTTGCCCTTACGGGTTTATCGGGGGTATTTGTCAATCTCGGTTCGTTTCAGTTCCTGCTCAATCTCGGTGTGCATAAGTTGTTGGCATCGCCAGTTGCTATTGAGCTGTCGATAATCTCAAATTTTCTGCTCAATAACTACTGGACTTTCCGCGATCGCGCGCTGGCGGGGAGAAAACGCGTTCGGGGTTTGAAGTTTAACCTCGTTTCACTGGTGACCCTCATGCTGAGTTATGGCACATTTGTCTTGCTTTCCTTCCGTTTCCCTGCGGTGCCATCGGTCATTTTGCAGGGGTGTGCGATTGCCCCGGCCACATTGTTTAACTATTTTATCAATTCCCTCTGGACATTTCGCGAGGAGACAGACGGACATCCAGAAGAACAGGAGGACGATACGCAATGAATCGCGTGGATGCCCAAATTGAAGCATTTAAGCCCTTGCGCGATGGGATCGCACTGGCCGCATCAGTTGTCGCCCCGTTTGTGCTTTATGTGCTTACTATGCCGCGCACTGTTGTTCTGGAAGACGATGGCCTGTTTCTCATGGCTGGAGCGCACCTCGGTGTGGCCCATCCACCGGGCTATCCGCTCTATACCCTTATTGTTTATCTGTTCACCCAATTGCCTTTTGGCAGTGTTGCTTTCCTCGGCCATTTGTCCAGCGCGGTATTGGGTGCGCTTACCTGTGGCTGCGTTTATGTATGTGCCCGTTTGTTGGGCGCATCGCCAATTCCAGCCCGGACTGCCGCCTGGCTGTTTGCTGCTTCTGAGCATTTCTGGGCGCAGGCTATTATCGCCGAAGTTTATACGCTCAATGCACTGTTCTTTTTTGGCCTTTATGCGTTGCTTTTGTACGGCGTCCGCCAGCCGCACCGCACAGGGATCTGGATTGCTGCGGCTGTCGCTTATGGATTGAGCCTGACCAACCACTGGCCGCTGATGGTGCTTTCAACGCCGGGTTTAATGATATTGGTTTTTCCCGTTTGGCGCACCTTGTATCGGAAACTGCCGCTACTTTTGGGAATTTCCCTGCCGTGTGCGGCATTGCCTTATGTGTGGATGGTCTGGCGGTCGCATCAAGATCCTCTGGTCAATTTTTACGGCTCTATCGATACATTGAAAGAATTCTGGCATTATTTCAGTCGGCAGGGCTATGCCCATATAGATGCCAGCCCCAGCGCGGGATGGCAGGACCGATTCGGGTTCATGCAATGGCTGGGCAACGAGTTTTTGTGGCAATTGACGCTGCCGGGATTTGCACTCGCTGTGTTCGGCCTGATCATTCTGTTTCAGCGGCGGCAGATCGCAAAAGCGGGTTCGGGATTGCTGGTATTTTTGGGCAATAGCATTGTGCTGATCGCCCTGCTGGGTTTCGATTTTGATTTTTTTTGGGGCGCGATTTTTCGTCCCTATTCTCTGCTGTGTTACGGCATAGCGGCTCTGTGGTTGTGCGTTGGATTGCAGGTTGTTCTCGACTGGTTGGTAGAACGGTTGTCCTCCAAATTTGCCCGTGGACCAGGACTCGGAATTGCTATGGTAATGCTGGTGGGCGCGGCGATGGTTGCGTGGTCGGTGCACGAACACTGGCGGGCCAATGATCGATCCGATAGCGACTTTGCCGAGCACTATGCAGACATGCAATTGGATATTTTGCCGGAGGACGCGGTGCTGTTTGTATTCGGCGATGCAACCGGGCCGATGGGCTATTATCAATACATTGAGAACCGCCGTCCAGATGTGGCGTTGTACAATCTTCAAGGTCTCGTATATGGCAAACGTCTCTACGATCCATTTCTGCCCAAAGAGAAAAAGCAGGAGGCTTTGGAACAATTCACCGATTCGACAGAACGCGCCCTCTTTTTTTCTATGGATTACGACATTTTTCCCGACCGCCAGGGACGAATCTACGGTTTTCTCATGGAGGCGATTAAAGATAGTGAGCCGGGTACCATAGAAATAAAGCGCCATCCGCGCGGCGAGGAGTATTTTACCTATCTGATACATCAGCAGCCTATTGATCGCTGGGAGCGCGTACGGCGAAACGGGTTGCTGTCCCAGTACGGGCGATATTTGGGTTTGATTTATTTTTCGGGCGATCCGGGACTTCTCAATTCAATGCAGGAATTGTTCCGCCTCTCAGAGAGAAGTTACGCCTGCCTCATCGGCATGGCCGGCACACTGATAGAGCATGGGAATAACTCGCACTGGGAACAAGTTTCGGCGTGGTTAGATAGGGCGGAGACTCTCAAATACGAGGCATTGAAAAAGCAAACCCTGGCGCGGCTATACTACTTGAAGGGAAGCCTGCTGCAAAAACAGGGCAAGAAGGTAGATGCTGTTGCGTCTTTTGGGAAATCCCGCGATATATATCCCCATCCCGATAACAAAGCTCTCGAGGCCCTCGAACAATACAAGGTCAATTTCAAAGGGGTCAATCCGCCACGTCGGGAAAGCCCAAAACCCGTTTTGCCGTTCCCCCCATAATTTCTGCCTTTTGCTGCGCGTTCAAATCTGGCAATAATTCATCGATTACCTGCACCAACTTATCATACCCCGGACCTTCCAAAATCCAGGGAAAATCCGTCGCCCACATCAATTTGTCTGCGCCGAACTTGGAAAGCAATGTTTTGTGCCAGCTTTCCAGGTCGCGATAGGGCCAAGATTCTTTGCTAAACGCATATTGTCCCGATAGATGTACGCAGATATTTGAGTATTCGTGCAAGCCCAGCATTGAGTAGCGCGTCATCGGCGGTATGGGGGTATTGATGTGTGGGCGGCCTTCGTCATCCCACGAAAACATTCCCTCTCCTGGACAGATCATCAGGTGGTTAAACACGGCGCGAATTTCGGGAAATGCCTGAACCATAAAGGCGACTTGATGCGCGTCTTTTGCCCGAATATACAGCCACATTACGTAGTTTTTTTCAGCCGCGTATTTCCAGATGCGATACGAAGAAAATGTTCGTACATCCATTTGGGAGAGGGGATCGGCAGGACCGCCAATTTCGTTAATCCTGAAGCCGATAATATCCCCATTTTCAGCCAACTGGTCCATGTGGTCTTCTGGCGCATCCCATTTGTCCCGAGGAATCAAGCCAATTCCCCGGAAGCGATTGGGATAGGTCTTCAAACAATGCTGCAAGTACTGGTGGTGCGGCAATTGTTCACCGCCAATCTGCGTCAATACTGCCTGATCGACCCCATTGGTCGCCATGACCTCCAGCAATTTTTCCGCTGTCTCTGCCCTATCTGCTGGACACTGATCATTCACCTTGCGGGGAAATTTGTCCGACAGTTTTTCAAATACATGCAGGTGCGAGTCAATAATTGACATACTATCATCTCTCATCCAGGCTGAACAACCGCCTGCGGTCTGGCGTTGTGCATTTATCTGCAATGGCTGCAAAATGTTTGGTCGATATACGATCCTTACTCCACTTCTCGTAGATGAGGATAATCGACTTGCGCGGCTTTAACGTGCGGTTGACCATCGATGTATGCCATCCATAAGAATTGAATAATACCACATCGCCCGCTTTGCCGGGATACACTTTGTGTCCCGGCATTGAATCGAGTGGACGAACCACGGGACACAGCCCTGCGTCGGGTTTATGGCTGCCCGGCACATATCCAAATGCACCGCCGTCGGCCGGAACATCCTCGATATAAATCTGTACCTTCATGTGGAGCGGTATCGTATGCGGTACATCGGGATGCCAGCCCACATAACTGATGGGTGAGACCGGCAGGGTTCGCACTTGCGGCGCGAGCAAGATCAGATCTTCATCGGCGAAATCCATCAAAAATCCGTACCAGCCCGGATAATCGATCAGGTCGATAAATATGTCGTCCTTTTCCAATGGCTTTGGAATATCAAAATGGGCAGCCGGATGCGTGCCTTTCGCAATTCCTTTCAGCCACTCGCGCCTGGCCTCGTCGGCACATCGGTCAAATGTCGCCTGTAACCGCGCGAGGTCTTCGCCCACAATTGCATTTTCTAAAAACAACACCCCGTTGTCTTCCCACTCCTGCCGTTCAGCATCTGTTGGCCGTCTCATACGCATCTCCTGACAAGTGTTTCGCGATACCCATATACACGCCGCGAACAATTAATTGGACAAAGGCGGTGAAGTCAAACAAAAAAGCCTCGGATAAAATCCGAGACTTGGGAGAATCAACGGAATGAATGTGTGTTTACGGCACGGGCGACCAGCGCGGGAAGCGTGCGCCAGTAGGGAGATTGGGTATGGAGTACAAATTAGAGCCATCTACATTCATGACCATGATGGTCGAGAATCCCGAGATAAGTTCTGTTGCATAATTGTGAAACTCAAATGCTATTTGCTTCCCATCTGGCGACCAGGTTGGATTGCGTAATGTTTCGAAAGGTTGGGAAGATGTGAGGCGGCGCATATTTGAACCATCCCGGTTCATCACGTAAATCTCGTACTGTGCCAGGGGCGTTCTCGTGCCTGTTGGCGGGGGTTGATGCCGATTGGATTCGAACGCAATCTGTGTACCATCTGGCGACCAGGCAGGTGCAGCGTGTAAGGTGCCATTGCCATCTGTCAAACGCATCGCGCCTGTACCATCGGCATTGGCGACATAGATATCGATTCCCTGACCGCGGTGTCCAGCCTGATAGGCAAATTTGATGCCATCTGGCGACCAGACGGGCAGTTGCTCTTCCATATCTGTATTGATCAGCACCTGCTCGCCGGAACCGTCGATGTTGATCACATAAATATCCTGGGCTGTCGAGTCGCTGCGTATTGTTTGAAAGAGTATTTTCTGTCCATCTGGCGACCAGGATGCTGCAAATTCGTTTGTCGAATTTTCAACCACACTGCGTATATTGCTCCCGTCGGCATCCATGAGAAAAATGTTTTGGATGGCATTACCACTGCGATTTGAAATAAAGGCGAGTTGTGTGCCGTTGGGCGACCACGATTGTCCGGAATATGAAGCCAGATCGTCTATGGGATTAAGATTGATCGGGTTTTTGCCATCGGGATCTACGATATGAAGATGAAAACTGCCCGTTTGCAGGTTTTGTTTTATATATGCGATTCGACCAGGACCTCCCGGTATTGCCTCTGCGCCGGGTTCTCCCGGTCCCGTGATGTCCGGTGGTGTGTTTCCACAAGCAGAAAGAGTTAGGACACAGATAAAAAAGATTCTGGTATAAAACCACTGTGTGCGAGACCGGTGCATTTTGATTCCTTTTTTTATCTATTTACTCAGGCCGTTTGCGACTTTGTTGATCGCGGCAGCGGTGTCGCGAATGTCGTTTTCGTCGAGGTGCTCGTGCAAGCCCCATACGACGACTGTACTCAATGCCTGTACTGCACCCGGAACGAGCTCTGGACCGTAGTTATATTCGCGGCTTGTTACGCCGTGGTGAAAGGGGAATCCGCTGTTTCCATAGGTGCGTTTTTCGGTCAGGTAATTCCCGCGCATAAAAATTGGATCTTTGATATAATGTGCCCCCATAGAGACGCCTTCGGCGCGTACGGCTTTACAAAATTCATCGGGATCGTGGCCCGTGACGTGAAAAATAAAATTCCACCATGAAACTTCGCGGTCTCCCTCGTATGGAACGGGCGTTATTCCCGGCGCATCGGCAATCAGTTCACACAGCAATGCGCCTAATTCGTGACGTCTTTCGACTACGCCGCGTACCTTTTCCAACTGCGCGAGGCCAACCGCGCCCTGCATCTCGGTCATGCGATAGTTGGGTGCGACAAAAGCGTGGTCGCGATCGGCCATATATTGATAATCCCATCCTTTATCGGAGAACAACTTGAGGCGAATGTAGGTTTCTCGGTCATGCGTGACCGTCATCCCGCCATCGCCGGTGGTCATGTGTTTGGACTGCTGCAAGCTAAAACAACCCATATGTCCAAAAGTTCCCGCATAGCGACCTTTGTATTTGGTGGCGTGACACTGGCTGCAGTCTTCAATTAGCGTAATATGGTATTTTTCCGCAATTTTTACCACTTCTTCGACATTGCAGGGGCGCCCAAACAAGTGTACGAGGATGATTGCGCGCGTTCGGTCTGTAATATTTTTTTCAATCGATTCGGGTGTCATGTTCATCGTCAGGGGATCGACGTCGGCAAATACGGGCACGGCATTTTGAATTAAAATAGGCATTACACTGCCCGGGTCGGTAATGGGCGCGGTGATGATTTCGTCCCCCGGTTCGGGATCGACAACGCCCACTGCCAGATGAATGGCCGCCGTGCCGCTCGTCGAACTTTGTGCATATCCCATTCCGTAAAATTCGGCAAATTGCTTTTCAAAATCTTTGACATAGGTGCCGCTCTTGCCAAACAAATTTTGACTGCGCACGGCATCCAACAACAATTCTTCTTCTTTTTTTCCAAACGGCGCGCGCGAGGGGAAGGGATCTGTACGCGTTTTTTCCCCACCATAGAGAGCTAATTTTTCGTCCATATCCGTTCTCCATTTACGCAAAGGGTTTGCGGTTGTCTTCCCATTTTCGTCCAACGGGGCGGAGTTGTCCGCCGCCGCTGACATTGTAATCGCGTCCGTCTTTGTCGGGAACGCTGTAGGTTGCAAACCACGTTTCCATCTGCGTTTTCATCGTTTTGATGCGATTGGCCTGCGCGTTGTCATCAACGAGATTGTCGCGCTCGTCGGGATCGTTTTGCAGGTCGTAGAGTTCATTGGGACCATCGGGATAGCGATGTACGTATTTCCACTCGGCCGTGCGGATCATGCGCGTCGTGCCGTATTCGTCGTAGATAACGACATTGTCGCGTCCGGGGTCTTCTTCGCCTTTGAGCGCGTCGAGGAAGGATCGGCCGGGGTAGTTTCGGTCTTCGGGTAAGGGTAAGTTGAGATAGTCGAGAAGGGTGGGCATAAAATCGTATCCCGAAGCCATTGCAGGCTGCACACTGCCTTCGGGGATGACGCCAGGATGGCTGGCCAAGAAGGGCACTTTGATGGAGTTTTCATACATATTTAAGGGGCGCGTGCCATTGCCCTTGCCCCAAAAGCCGTGATGACCACAAGAAAAACCATTGTCGGAGGTGAAGACAACGAGGGTGTTGTCGCGAATTCCTTTGTCCTCAATTTTATCGAGGATGCGCCCTACGTCATAATCCATTGCGGTGACAGCCGCAAAATAACCTTTGAGACTTTCGCGGTTGCCCAAATTATTGCTCAAGCCACCCGCCCAGGGATGTGGATCTTCTTGTGGGCAGGATTCAAATGGGCAATCGTCGTAGGAATCGACAATATCTTGGGGATGTCCAGTCCAGGGGCTGTGGGGCGCTGTGTAGTGAACGCTGAGGTAAAAGGGATTGTCGTTATTGGCGTGATTGTCGATAAATGCGAGGGCGTCGTCTGTGATGGCGGTGGTCACATAACCCGGTACTGTGACGAGTTCGCCATTGCGTACCAGTGTGGCGTCGTTGTAGGGACCACCGCCTTTTTCATGGGCAAACCAGTGCGAGAAACCGTGCTGCGGCAAGGTGCTATTGCCCAGGTGCCATTTACCCGATAATCCACATGTCCAGCTGTGTTCGGATAGGATATCGGTATAGCAGATTTCGTCCTGCAGATAAGAAGCTGCATCGGGCCCCGTGTTGCCTTCGCGGATCCAGTCGTGTACGCCGTGTTGTGAGGGTATGCGACCTGTGAGAAAAGAGGCGCGGCTGGGCGAGCACACGGGGATGGTGACAAAGAAATTGTCAAAGCGAATACCCGTGGCAGCAATGCGGTCGAGATTGGGGGTGCGAATTTCTGGATTGCCGTAACATCCAGCAGCCCAGGGTCCTTGATCATCGGTGAGGATAAAGATGATGTTGGGGGCCATGGCCATTGGTTATTCCTTTCAATTTTGAGCTATACAGGAGTTTTATATACAGAGAGCGCAATGTACACGCATCGACCAAGCTTGTCAATAGCGAGCAAAAAAGGCCGGTTGCAAAAGCAATCGGCCTTTGTAATTGCGAGAAAGCCACGTGCGATTTTTAATCTGCTGCGCGATTCAAATCTGCGCGAAATGCGCGGCGTTCGCGCCCAATGAGGCGGTAGAAGGTGTTGACGATGTCTTCGAGAATATTGTAGCTGATAGGAACGAGCAAGAGGGTGATGACGGTTGCAAAAAGAACGCCAAAACCGAGGGATATGGCCATTGGCACCAGGAATTGCGCCTGAAGGCTTTTTTCTAATAGCAAGGGCGTGAGGCCGAGAAATGTCGTGACTGAGGTCAAGAGAATGGGACGGAAACGCACGGCACCGGCTTCTCTGATAGCTTCGGAAAGTGCGTGGCCTTTTTCGCGTTGTTTGTTGATAAAATCGACCATGACCAGACTGTCATTGACGACGATACCTGTAAGTGCAACGATGCCAAATACAGAGAGAATCGAGAGATTAAATCCAAGAGCGACATGCCCCCAGACCGCGCCGACGATTCCAAATGGGATGGCCCCCATCACAATGAGGGGTTGGACATAGGATTTGAAGGGAATGGCGAGCAAAATATAAATGATGAGCAAGGCGATAACAAAGCTTTGGGCCAGTCCCTGTAGCATTTCGGTTTGTTCTCTTTGCTGGCCTTCAAAATCGTAGCGCACGCGGGGGTGGTCTGCCAGTATTTGAGGCAAGACAGTGCGGGTGAAATCGGCAATGATTTCGTTTGCATTGGCGATGCTTATATCGACATCGGAAGTGACGTTGATAACTCTCTGGCGGTCAGTGCGGCGGATGGATGCGTAGCCCCGACCGAGTTCGGCACTCGCGGCGATTGAAAAGGGCACTTCGCCACCACTGGGCGTGCGAATGCGCATGTCTTCGAGATTGCCAAGGGAGCGTCGCTCTGATTCGGGATAGCGCACCATCACGCGGATGTCGTCGCGTCCGCGCTGAATGCGCTGTGCTTCTTCGCCGTAAAATGCCTGTCTGACCTGGCGCGCGAGGTCGGCCAATGTGATGCCCAGAGTTTCGGCCTGTCGGGTGAGGGAGAGTTTCACTTCCTCTTTCCCCGGGCGAAATGAATCGGCGATGTCAAAGACACCGGGATAGTCAGCCAACGCGCTTTTAAATTTTTCGGCGACTTCGCGCAATTCGCCGTAGTCGGGGCCTGAGAACTGGATATTGATGGCTTCGCCACTTGAAAATAGCGAGGATGAGTAGGTCAGTTCGACCGCGTCGGGAATAGCGCCGGTGAGTTCGCGCCAGCGGTTGGCAATTTCCTCACTGCTAATATCGCGATTTTCCGAAGGCACGAGTTCAATATAGACTTCGCCCAGATGTGCCGATGAAAATGAGGCTGCATTCCCGGTGGGTGGACCTTGTGCTGCGCGATAGGGCTGTTCACCTACGGTTGCGAAAACATGGCGAAATACCGCACCCGACGCTTCACTTTCTATTTCGCGCTGTAGTTGGCGGGCTGACGCCTCCAGGCGGCGCACTGCGGTCTCTGTCACCTCGGCAGGTGTGCCCTGAGGCATGGTGAGCATAGCTGCGATATTATCGGCTTCGACGTTGGGAAAAAAGACGAACTTGATCCACCCGCCGCCAACGAGCCCTACGGTGAGAAAGAGCGTGGCAACACCCCCCGCGAGGGTCAAATAACGCCACTGAAGCGCCCATTCGAGAAAGGGGCGATAATAGCGGTCAACAGCGGTGAGCAAGCCATCGGCCACGCCATTTTGAACGCGTTGCCACAGGCTGATGATAGCGCGTTTGCGCGGGGAATCGCTGTCTTTTTTTGAATCTATTTTGGCATGTGCGAGGTGCGCTGGCAAAATAAAGAGCGATTCGATGAGTGAAAAGATGAGGGTGAGAATGACAATCATGGGGATGATTCTCATGATTTTCCCCATGCTGCCCTCAACGGTGAGCAGGGGAGAGAAGGCGGCAATAGATGTGAGGATAGCAAAAATGACGGGCACAGATACTTCTTGCGCGCCATCAATGGCTGCGCGCAAACCGCGTTTGCCCATTTGGTAATGGCGATAGATGTTTTCTCCTACGATGACCGCATCATCTACGACAATACCGAGCACCACGATGAAAGCAAAGAGGGAGATCATGTTGATGGAGATGTCGAAGAAGGGCATCAGGCCGATTGCGCCGAGAAATGAGATGGGAATGCCCAGAGCGACCCAGAAGGCGAGTCGCAAACGGAGAAACATCGTCAGCGCGATAAAGACGAGGATGAAACCCAGTTGACCATTGTGCAGCATGAGTTCCAGGCGGTCATTTAAGATGCGAGAAAAGTCTGCCCAGACGGTGAGTTTGATGCCATCGGGCATGCGCTGTTGTGTATTATTGATATAGGTTTTGACTTTTTCGGTAATGTCCAGAGCATTTTGATCGCCCACGCGATAAACCTTGACCGTCACGGTGGGTTCTGCATCAAATTGGGCAGATTGATCTGTTTCCGCAAACCCGTCGATAACTGTGGCGACATCGCCCAGGCGAAGATGCGTGCCATCGGGACGGGAGCGCAAGACAAGCGATTCAAATTCTTTGCCACGATATGCCTGCCCTTTGGTGCGCAATAGGATTTCGCCGCCCTTTGTGCGAATGGCACCGCCGGGCAGATCAACAGAGAAGCGCCTTATGGCCATGGCAATTTCGGTAAAGGTGAGGTCGTAACGCCTCAGGTCATTTTCCGAGACTTCGATAGCGATTTCGTAAGGACGTGTGCTTACGAGATCTACTTGTGTGATGCCGGGAATGGTTGCAATGTCGTCTCTAACTTGCTCGCCAATTGTTTTGAGAGTTTTTTCATCTGTCGGTCCCGAGATAGCAACGTTGATGACTTGGCGGCGGTTGGTGATTTCTCGAATGATGGGTTTTTCCGTTTCCACTGGAAACGTGGTGATGGCATCTACGCGGGCTTTGACATCGTCGAGCAATTTGCGCATATCAGCGCCCGACTCGAGTTCGATGTTGACAACACCGCTGTTCTCCGATGCCGTGGAGGTGATGCGCTCGATGCCGTCGAGACCCAGCACAGCTTCTTCGATACGTATGCAGATGGATTCTTCGACTTCTTCGGGAGCAGCGCCCAGATAGATCATGGAGATATTAATCATGTCACTCGAAAACTCTGGGAAGACTTCCATGCGAATGCGGGATACGAGAAGAATACCACCTCCCAGGATCAATACCATCAACAGATTGGCCGCCACGCTGTTTCGGGCAAACCATTCAATGGCATTTTTCATTGTGTACCTCCAGTGCGCACGCGCATGCCATCCACGACGGTATCGATTGGCGATACGCAGAGTTGCTCGCCCGATTTTAGACCGCTTTTAACAACGACTTTTTCTGCATCGGCGCGCAAGATGTCGATGGTTCTATAGTAGAGGCGATTGTCTGTAACTACGAGAACGCGATTTTTACCGCGCAGTGCAGTGCGTGGGATGACCACGACGTTTTCCGCACGATGTCCCAGGATTTCTGCTGTGACAAACATGCCCACAGCTAATGGCGGCGTGTTGCTATCGCGCTGGCGGTATGGGTTATCTACGCGCCCGACGAGCGCGATCATGCCAGAGCGCGCATCAATTTCACCTTCAACGCGCACAATGCGTCCCATGTAGGCGTGTTCGCGCCCTGCAAATGTGGCTTGGAAACGCACATCGGGGCCTGAATTATGATGGGGATTATTGCGAAAGGAGAGCGGCAGGTCCAGATAAGCGAGTTGATCATCGGGCACGGGCAGTCGCACTTCGGCATAGTCGATGGCGTAAATTTGACCGAGCGGAGAACCGGGGTTGACGAATTGTCCGACATCGGCATTTTTGGTGCGAACACGTCCGGGATATGGTGCTCTGATTTGTGTGCGTTCGAGATTGAGGTTGGCGCGCATCAATGCGCCTTCGGCAGCGGCAATGGTCGCACGGACTTCGTCAATTTGTGGTTTGCGCAAAACCAGATCGGTTGGCTCTCCAGTGCCTAAGCGTTTCCATTCGTCGCGGGCAATTGCGGATTCTTCTTCTTCGCGTGTCAATCGCAATTTGGCCTGTGCAACCTGAACCTGTGCTTGTGCAACAGCGGCTTCGTAATCGCGCGGGTCTATGGTGAGCAGGACATCGCCTTTTTCGAAAAAGCCACCATTGGCAAATGCGGGCGATACATCAATGATTTGTCCTGCTACTTGTGAGATGAGCGTGGTTTGCGTACGCGGGGCAACCGTGCCTTGCGCTGGAATAACGAGTTGAAAGTCTGTGGTATGAACGGATTGAACGCGCACGAGCGGCGGGGGCGCCTCTGTTGGTTTGGGCTGGACGACTTCTCGATTTTTGACAAGAGCATAAGCGCCCAGCACGCCGATGATCAGGACAATGATGGGAAGGATGATTTTGAGTTTCACGATGCGTTTTCTCCTCGTCTATTTTTTTAAAGGAACTCGGGGGCGTTTAAATTCTTTTAGAAAGAGAGAATCGACGGTGGCTTGAAGGGTTATGAGTGCACGCTGATGGTCGTCGGATTGTTGCAAGAGACGGCTGGCCATCTGGCGTGCGCTACTGGCATTGTCCTGTGCGCGTTTGAGATCGTTTCTCAGGGCTTTAATCTGGCGATTTTGTACGTTTAGTTGCTCGTTGGTGCGGTCGAGTTTTTGTTGGGTATTTCGCAATGTCTCGCGGTTTTTGGCGTGTTGTGCTTCCTCGCGCTTGAGCCGGTTTTGGGTTGATGCGTGAAGCGATCTTTCGGTGTTGAGGCTGTCCAGATAGGCGCGGTGTGCGAGCGTTTCCCAATTTAAGTCGCTTTGTGTGAGGCGCAATTGTTCGTGTGCAGCGGCAAGTTCTTCGCGGGTACGTTGATGATGGGCAATTTCATTGGATAGCTTGCCACGCACCTCGACTTCAGATCCAGTGAGTTCCGCTTTTTCATTGATTTGGGACATGAGACGGTCAGTTTGTTCGCCGAGTCGCTCGCGAAAAGCGGTGAGTTCTTGCTGGAACCGCGCCTGGGTATTTTCAAGGGTTTTCTCCTGGCGCGTGAGCGAGGTTTGCAAGATCAGGATCAGAAAAGTGATGACAATGACAGATGCGTAGCCCAAAAATCCGTAGAGCCAACGATTTTCAAGGCGAAAGAAGGATTTGCCTTCAATTTTATCGCGCTCTGAAATATAAAAAACAATGTACACACCCACGCCGAGCAGGATGAGTGCGCCGAGTGTGGAGAGGATGAGGATTTTCATAGTGTAGAGAGGATGATTTTCATAGATGATTTACTGTATGAGCTATATTCTGGACGAGCAGTAGTTTGCAAAGTTCCAAGAAGATTGAATAATAAATAGCAAGGTTTTGGCTTTAGATGCAAGTAGAAATACAAAAGAGTGCCGACGTGGTCTGCCGACGCTCTGATTTTTTTAGGACTATGTGTTACAAGCAAGCGGTGTATAATTTTTCACTTTAACTGCAATAGGTGGCAAGTCGCTTACTGTGAGTGGGGTGCCGCAGCCGATTGAGTGCCTCTTCTTTGAGTTGGCGCACCCGTTCTCGGCTTACTCCCAGTTTGTCGCCTATTTGTTGATAGGTTGCGGGTTTTGAACTACTAACTTCGGCGCGTTCTGTCGGGTCGCTGAAACCGTAATAGAGATGTAGAATTTGCTGATCGCGATCGGGTAAGGCACCGATCGCGTTGTGTATATCATTGTGCATAGTGTTTTGGATATAGGCGTCTTCCGGAGACAATGTTTGGGGGTCCGACAGAGTTTCTTGCAGGGTGACAGCCCGTGGCGCTGAGTTTGTGGATTCATCGTACATCGGGGTATCCAGAGACACGGTGTTGTAGGCTGATTCGAGGGTGTGTGCGACTTTTTTTAAAGGCAGATCGGTTTCCCGAGCGAGTTCATCGGCATCGGGATGTCGATTGAGGTGCTGAGTCATTTCAGCTTCGACTTTACGCAGTTTGTTGAGGTCGTTGACAACATTGCCGGGGATCCGGATGGATCGTGTTTGAACTTCGAGGGCTTTGAGGATGTTCTGTCTGATCCACCAGACTGCGTAAGTGATGAATTTGTAACCTTTCTCGGGTTTGAATTTGCGGGCGGCAGTCATCAAACCCATGTTGCCTTCATTGATGAGGTCGGCCATGGGTAGCCCTTGATTCTTAAAATTTTTGGCAATGTGAATAACAAAGCGCAGGTTGCTGGTGATGAGCTTTTCGCGAGCCTGCTCTCCTGCTCGCCGAGCACGAGCACCCGCATCTGGCAGGTCGCCCAGAGCAATTTGTTCTGCCAGTGCTTTTTCTTCGTATGGCGTGAGTAGTGGATGTCGTTCGATCTCCTTGTAGTAATAGGCCAGAGAGGGTTCATCACCCACATAGGGCGAGGTACAATCTGAAGCTTTGCGAAAGGCCTGCTGGACAGGGGTGCGATGCTGGTTCATTTCGGAAATCATGTTTCCTCCTTATGGTGTTCTGAGGTCCTATATCGTGTGCGGAACATCTATCTGCTTTGGCCTCAGTTATGGCTGAGCAAGAATATAGTGAACATTTGTTCATAAGTCAAGAAAAAAATAACACAATAAATATTTGTTTATAAACAATTTATTGTGTTAAAAGAAAAAATATGTGCAGTATTTTGTGCAGTAGGGCAAAAAACGCCCTTCAGGTGTATAGATCAGCCATCTACAAGTTCGTATATGCCCGAGTTTTTCATGTTTTCGCGGGTTTCAACTTTATAGACCCAGCATCGGTTGTGGGTCATGTCGCGCACGAGTTTGTCGGCATAATCAAAGACATATTTTGATGATGCTTCCATACCAACGTTGGGCATAATTCGCAGATCGATCAGACCCCGGCGGTGCATTTCTTTAAAAAATTCGCGTTCGGGATCATTTTCGTTGATGAGCATCGTGTGGTCAAACATGTGCTCCAACCATGTTTTGAGTTTTTTGAGTTTGCTAAAATCGACGACAAAGTGGTTTTCGTCGAGTTCGTTGCAGGTAAAATAAAATGTGATCTCGCGGTTGTATCCGTGAATAAAGCGACAGTGTCCGTCGTGATACCCCTGACGGTGTGCACAGGGCAGATCGTGATATGTTTTTGTCGATGAGAACTTTCCCTTTCCCATGGGGATCCTTTCTGTTTACTGGTTTTTCGCAGTGCCGTCTTGTGGCGTGTAGCCCAATACTTCCCTGGTGCGATCAATTCCGAGATAGGATTTTTTGTGATCAGATACGCCATGTACAATGGCAAAGTCGGTATCTGCTTCCACGCATTTTTGAAAAAGTTGTGCGGTATCCCGCGGGCTGATGAGTATGCTGGGTTTGTCTGGATCGTAAATTTCATCGGCATTCCATCTCGGGCCCCCCAGGCGCACACAGATGCAGGATAGTCCGTGGGTTTCGGAATATACCCGCGCAAGGGCTTCACCCCAGCATTTGGTGGCACCATAGACATTGGTGGGAAATACGGGTACATCCCATTCGATGGAGGAATCGCCCGGGTAGCCCAACACGGCATTGACCGAACTGGCAAATACAATGCGCTTGCAACCGCACAGGTGTGCAGCGTGAAAGGCGTTGTATGCGCCAATAATATTGAGGTTGAGCAAGGTTTCGTAAAAGTCGGCGCGCGGACTGCGGTCGGCTGCGAGGTGTATGACGGTATGAATGCCTCGACAAGCAGCTTGAAATTCGTCGAGATTGGCAATATCCATCTGGACAAATTCTTCGTGATCTGCAAGATTTTCAACCGGGTTCACATCTGCAAGCCGAAGGCGATAGGTCGCGCCCCAATACTGGCGCAACATGCCAGCGACAAAGCCCGCACCACCTGTGATGAGAATGTTTTTTTGTTCGGACATGAAAAACCTTTCTGTAGTAGCTCCAGGCCTACCATCCATGTGTCCAGTGCCCACCCGTTGGGAACCAGATGAGATCGACAATAGACGAAACGATGACGCCGGTGACATAGCCCACTGGCAGGCCAATAAAATAAGGTGCTGCGCGGCGGTACAGAGCAATGCCGCCGATACGCAGGAAAAGTGATTTGGCCGCCCAGGTGAGAAAAATGGAGAAGCTGTAGATTCTTGGACCAGAGGTATTTTGAAAGGCGAGGCCAATGGGGTGCAAGGGCCACCAGGGCAGACGACTTCTTAAGCCAATGAGCACGAGTGCTTCAAAGATACCAATGAACCATACGGCCATTTTATATGGATCAAAGACGGTTTTCTGTTCATTGAGAATGTGGTTGGTCATGTTGCTATAAAGGCGGACCGAGGCCGAGTTTGAGCGGCCGGAAAATGGGGCTGTGTGCAGATTTTGGCCTCCATGCGCGTATGCCAAATAGATAATAAAGATGAAGGATGCGAGCAAGCCCGCCGCGAAGGCGAGCGCGGCGATATGGGCAATGCGGGTGTTTGGCGTTGCGCCGTGTAATTTCAGGTGGTGAGGTAGCGCGGGCCATGCGGGGATGCGAGCGTTTCCGAAGAAAGCACTGGAGTTGACAAACTCAGTACCCACAAAGTCCGAGGGGGTCAAGTTGGCAGTGCCGGCAAAGGTATAGACCATACCTCCGCCCTTACCATATATGGGTAGGAGGTGGGGGAAACCACTGGCGGCTGTGAATTTGGCGACGGTGAGATATGCCGTGTAGAGTAGCGCGGTTTGCAAGAGCGCAATGGGTATGGACATGCCCATTGCACTCATCCAGCCGATGATGAAGGCAGTTGCCAGAACAAAGCCAATAAACGCCATGCGGTAGGATATAATGCCGTCGTTATGGACAGACTGTCGGCCTTCCACAACAGCTTGCCAGACGCGGGACAGGTGCCCCCGAGCGGCCCAAATAGACCAGAATGCCAACAAAACAAGGGCGCCGTGGCTTTCGAGATTGATGATTTCGGATGATTTTGCCTGCTGGTTGGCCAGGCCCAGGGTGAAACCCGTGCGGTCGATTATGCCGAGTTTGACTATGGCGACGAGGCGCAAAACCCAAAAACTGAAGAGGATGTCGAGATTGCAGAAGTAGGTGAGACCGACTACCGAGGGCAAGATGCGGAGGTAGATGGGTGGAAAGTCGCGGGCGAGGTCGATTTGTTTGCTCAGGTACCCAGCATAAATGGTGATGCGCGGTAAGCCCGTGGCGAAATAACCGAGGATATTCCAGGCGAAGATGCCAAAAACAGTAAAAAAACCCGCCCAGAAAATTTTGTTGCGAAATATGTCGGGGACGCGTCCGGGTAGGTCAAAACCAGAGGTCAGTTCTACTGCAAATTGCGCGAGCGGGAAGGCGAGTCGCTCGTGGTCTTCCCACTGGCGTTGGAAGAGAATACACAAGCACAATCCCGATGCAAAAACGGCCAATGAGATGGCGGTCCACCAGAATAAGGGTTGCAACCAGCCCGCCCAGGGGATGGAACCATAGGGAGGCAATCCATCGTAGAAAGGACGAATAACTGCAGGCGACACATCTGGGAGGGTCCACCAGGGTAAGATGTCAAAGATGATTTCGGTCCAGCGATTTTCAGGTGACGCATAATAGGTGGGCACGGCCATTGTGCTCGTCCAATAAGCTGCCCAACCTTCGAGAGGAATAACGCCCGCGATCCAGGACATGCTGTAGATGACCAGTAGTTCGGTACCCGAAAGTGCCGCTTTGGGCCAGAAGGTTTTGAGACCGATATTGGCAAATAACCAGAGTACAAAGGGCAGCAACATGGCCATTGGATATTGCGATTTGACCAGGGATGACGACCCCATCACCAGTCCGGCGTGGTCGGTGTACACGTTGAGAACAATGGCGGTGAGCGCGCCAAAGAACACGGAGCGTCCGGTGATGCGCGAGGGAATGGTGTGGCGTTCTTGTTGGGGAGATGTTGCAGCCATGGTCAGTCGGAAATTTGGAAGATCACAACCGAATTCCAAATGCTTTGTTGTAAATATTGGAGACTTCGTTGAGGTTGCCGTAAAAGGCACGCACTTCGGGGTCTTTGTGGTCGCGCCAAAAGATGGGGGGGATGACGGAGTCATTGGCCAGGTACTTGCGGTCGCGGTGTCCGTAGTAGATTTGCAGGGTTTTGCGGTCGCATTTCGTCGTTCGCGTCGTGGCTGTGTGTAGTGCCGCGACATTGAAGAGACAAACTGTGCCTGCGGGACCGTGAATATCGGCGATGCCCCCGCGTTTGAGTTGTGCCTCGTTATCTTCGAGCGTGGGTTCGTAAACCGATTCGGGAGAGAGTGAGAAGCAGTGAGTGTCTGCGCCGACGTCTGTGAGATAGAGCATGAGCTGGATATAGTCCATTCGGAGTGGATGCTCATTCCAGTGAGGACGGTCTCGATGCCAACTGCGGTGTAGTCCGCCGTCGTAAGGGGGCATGTAACGCGCGCCAATTTCGCCAAAGCAAACCGGTCCCCCCATGAGTTGTTCGATGGCAGCGAGAATTTTTGGGTGACGGATCACGCGGTCAAATTCGGGTGTGGTGACGAGCGCGTCGTAATTGGCTTGCTGGTGGTAGCCATAATGATGCCAGCGAAACACAAATTGCTCGCGGTCGCGATCAAATAGGGCGATAAATTCGTCTCGCTCCTCATCGGTAAGTAAATCGGTGCGCACGATATACCCGTGACGCCGGAAATAATCGACTTCGACTTCGTTGAGGATGGGTTCGTTTAAACTGGACATAAGACATATTCCTGAAGTTATGCATTCCCGACCATTACCAGTGCGACATCTGCCACATTGGTTCCGGTTGCTCCGGTGATGATCAGGTCGTCCAGTGGCTTAAAAAAGTGGTAGGCATCATTGTTTTTTAAATGCGCGATTGCGGATAGTCCCAGTGCCTCTGCTCGCGCAATGGTTTGTCCATCGGCTACGGCGCCCGCGGCATCGGTTGGGCCATCGGTGCCATCGGTGCCTCCGCTAAACAGCACGACATTGTTCCATCCGGCCAACTGAATTGCGCCCGATAGCGGAATTTCTTGATTGCGCCCGCCCTTGCCATCTCCGCGCACCAGCACCGTTGTTTCTCCACCGGCAATCACACAGGCCGGTGCAGCAATGGGCTGTTCAGATGTCACAATTTCTTTGGCAATACCCGCATACACATAAGCGACTTCTCTCGCTTCACCCTCAATGCGCGTGGATAATACCAGCGTATTATACCCCAATTCCATTGCTTTGTTATTCGCCGCAGCTACGGCCAGACCATTGCTGCCGACCACGAGATTCTGAACTTTGGAGAGTGCTGCATCGCCGGGCTTGGGCGTATCTTCAATATCCCCGGCCAAACCGGCTTTTAGTCGCAGCCGAACACTTTCGGGTATTTTATCGACCAATTCGTATTTGTCCAGAATATCCATACACGTCTTATATGTCGCAGTATCCGGCACTGTGGGACCAGATGCAATGACGTCCATGGGATCGCCAATCACATCTGACAACATCAGTGCAACAACGGTCGCGGGAAACGCCGCACGCGCCAGGCCGCCTCCTTTTAAGCGCGATAGATGTTTGCGGATGGCATTGAGTTCTACAATATTTGCACCGCAGGCCAACAAGAGGCTCGTCGTCTCTTGCTTGTCTGCAAGCGTCAATCCATCAGCTGGTGCGGGCGCGAGTGCTGAGCCGCCACCGGAGATTAAACAAATCACCAGCGTGTTTTCATCTGCTTCTTCCAGCAGACGCACCATGCGAGCTACGCCGTCAACTCCCGATTCATCGGGTACGGGATGGCCGCATTCCACTATGTCGATATGTTTTAAGGGCAATGCATGGTCGTATTTTGTATTCATAGATCCATCAGAGATGCGATCGCCCAATATATCTTCGAGTGCCACACCCATCTGCGGCGAGGCTTTGCCTGTGCCCACGACCAGAATGCGGCGGTAAACACTTAAGTCATAATTTTGATCGCCTATGTGCAAGATATTGCCATCCAGCGATACAAATTGCCGCACGCACTGTTCGGCATCAACAGCTTTGACTGCTGTGTCAAAAATTTCGCGCGCGTGTGCGCGCATGGTTTCAACGTCGAAAATACGCATTGAATTTGCTCCTGTCCTATTGAGTGACAAATGTCGCTGTCGCGGTTACTGTCTGGCCTGTTGTTTCATCTACAACCGCGATTTCTACGATTTTTTCGCCCGGTTCAGAGCGCGACATATCCAATTCAAGATATCCCGGCTCTTGTGTCTCTGTTCCCACTTGTTCGTATTCGATTGAGACAACGCCCTGCTCGCTCTTTTGTCCGAGCATTTTGCCTACGCCACCCAAAATTCGCGCGCCGATGGTTTTTTGGTCGCGTGATCGCACCACATAAGATACGCGGTATTTGGTCTGGCCGAAGGCATTGCGTTTTAAGTTGTAAATTTCAAAATAGATAAACACGGGTTGCGCGGGCAAATAGGCTTTTGAGGCTATGGGAATCACTTCGATATCGCCCTTTTGGAACCGGCTCTTGTCGGCCACATTGATGGTGGCGGCAAGTTCCACATCGCTGATTTTTAACTCGTCGTCTATATCGTATTCGGGTACGACGCGGTTGATGTGATATACCTGTGATTTTCTCGAACGACGATCCAAAACCTGTACGGAAATGCGATAATTGCCCGGTGTTAAAAATAAGCGGTCCATTTCAGGCATATATGCGCCAGGTGCCTGAGTAGCCTCACCCGACGCGGTCAGTAGCATTTCCTGGCTTGTGCGATAGACGGGATCGCCCGCTTGGTTGTAAACCACAATGCCGCGGTCTAATTGTGCGATTCGCGCGTCATCTTGCCCGGCCACAAAATGCAACTGCGCGGTTGGAATACCGTAATAAATTTCGAGTGCGGTCAGACCATCTTGCGCCCGAAAAGCAGATGAGGCAAGATAAAAATCCAATGCGCCCGTCGCAAAGTCGGGGCGATATGTCATCGGTGTAAGAACTGCGACCTGTTTCAAGACAATTTCCGGATGCATGTCCTGCCAGATCCGCGCTATCCGCCCTCTTCCGAGCGGTACATCGGCATAATCCCAGGCCCCTTGATTTACGCGCTGTTCAAATACGACTTCTATGCCATTGCCAACATCGGCATAGATCCAGTATTCCCATATCCCATCTACCGGATATACCGGCCATCCCAAAATGGTTCCACTGGTTACTTGCTGTCGTTCGCCGGGGCCTCGTTGCTCGGCGCGACGCAATTGCCCGCGCATACCCACCATGCTCGATGCGACCGCATCGGCCCGCGCTCTGAGCAATCGATCTACCGCTGGTCCGGCTTTTTGAATGAGCCGCTCTTTTACATCAACCAATTTTTTTGTTCGCTCCAGTTGAATATTGCCCGAATTGCTCACATGGTCAGGCGCGCCATAGCGGATATAGGCTTCTCCGCGCGCATCCCAGGGAAATCGATGTGTCCCAAAAAATTCACGCGCATACGCGACGCGGCGATAGTGTTCCAATAACCGTTCATTGGCTTCGGTGACGGGAGCGGGATCTAAACGCGACCAGAATATTCTAAAAACGCGCTTTTTTGCTGAGAGTGTCTCAGCATCGTTATATTCCTTGAGAATGGGACCCGATGCGACGAGATTCAAATCGCAATACGTTTCTTGTTCTTTTTCGGATAACTGTTTGATATATGATTCAAATAATCGCGCTGATTGTTCAAATGCCTTTGCCCTTTGAAATACCTGCGCCAATTCCAATACGGCTCGGCGTTGAAAATCGCTGGCAACGGTTGCAACTTTGAGGAGGTGTTGAAGTGCCTCTTGCAATTGCCCGAGCAATTTCAGATCAATGCCCAGATTCAAGCGCGCCCCGCGGTGATCCGGTTTTGCTTCTAATTGATCGCGATACGCTTGTACGGCTTTTTCGCGTTCGCCATCTTTATCGAGCAATATCCCTATGCGATAGTTTGCATTGGGGTGTTTGGGATCAATCTTTAAGACATTGCGATAGGCTTTGAGGGTCTCGCTGCTGCCGTAATTTTCCAGGGTTTGCGCCAGGTTATATTGCGCTTCCGAGTATTTTTTATCTGCTCGATTTGCATCCCTGAAATACGCAATTGCCCGACGCAGTTCGTTCTTTTTGCGGCTATAGACCAGGCCCAATCCATTGTAAGCTGGCGCGTATTTTTTGTTTTTTGAGACCGCGGTCTTAAACGCCTTTTCCGCTTCGGCCAAATCGCCCTGTTTCAAATAGACATGGCCCAGACCCACATAGGCAGGTGCGTACTTTTCGTGCTGGGCAATCGCCGATTGAAAAGATACAAGTGCCGCGTCCAGATTTTCTGCCTCAAAGTGTTTCATCCCTTCACGATATACTCTCTCAGACGCGGCAATGGCCTCTGGCGAAGCGTCTTTTGCCAGACCATCTGTTGCAGTCAACGCAATGCACAAAATTCCAAGTATTATCGATTTCATAACAATACGCCTTTTATTGCATTTTTGATCGTCTGCCAGTTTGCCCCATGATACACAAAAGGAAACGAAAGCACAAGCGGGCACTATTCGTCGTAGAAAACAAAAAAGCGGGGCTCTCAAAGAGCTCCCGCTTTTTTGCTGTGCCGGTTGTACGCTAAATCCTTCCCCTCTCCCCTGACGAAAGAATGCGCGCGACAACCGGCTCAAAATCAAGCCGCAATAGGTTGTGCATCGGCTTTGCGCCGGGCGTCTAACCTCGTTTTTATTTTTTGGATCAATTCGGATGCTTGACGCTTATCCAATCCACCTTCAATCTGGGTTTTCAATCGCTCGCGTTCTCGCTCGGTTAGCCGTGGACTGCGTCCCAGATTTTTAATCAGATCAATTTGACTTTGCGTAGCAGATGAACCGTTATGCATCGTTTCAACATCGCCGTCGATCTGTGTGGTATCTGTGGCTACCTGTAGCTCATCGACAGAACACATCCCCGTCGCGGTGGCCAAACGCATCGCCCGATTGGTGGCGCGTCGCGTCGCCATTTCGAGTGGATAATCTGAAAACCGCACAAATCCTTTGAGATTTTTAGGTGTTGTGGTACCGTAATCGACAAAAGGCTGCGCAAGCCCATCAACCCACACTTCACCGCGCATTACCACCAGTGGTTCCTCATCTTTTAATCCCATCATTCGCCGCAATAGAGCGTATTCTTCTTTGGTAGGCATTACAGCCTGCACAGCGAATTTGCCAGCCTTATAGGTTTGCAGCATTTTGTACTGCAATCCAGCAGACGTGATATAGGGATCATTCTGGATGAACACTACGAACTCATCGATCTTCCCGATGGGGAAACCTTCGGATTCTGCGATCTGCTTCTTGATATGGTCAACAGGTTGAACTGCTGAAGCAGTCTCGTTTGAGTTATTCGTTTTCATATCTCGCTGGGACATCGCTATCTCTCCTTTGCTTTCGTGGAAATCGGCAACACAACGGGGTATTTATTGCCAAAAATAAACGTGAATATATGGTTTGCGATTTAATTATTGCGGACGCCTAAAGACTCTATAACCTGAAACCAGGCCGATTCGTAAGCCGTGAGGACGCCGTGCCACTCAGTGAGTTCCCCTTGCCCTTTGCACAAATCTTGTGCCAGAGTATCGACAGCTTGCTCGGCGGCTTCGACGCGCGCCAGGGCTTCGGGACGAATGGCATCAAAAGGTACATGTGGCATCTCGGCCTGAATGCGATCGGCAACTTTGAGCAAATCCCGACTTAAATCGGATAATAGAATTTCCTCAATTCCCTGTTCAGTCTGAATCTCAATACTTGCCATGATTACCTCCTGTCGAAGGGATTATGTCTCAACGTTCTATGCAAAAATACTAAACAAAAGTACAGGTGTCAAGGAAAAAATACCAGTTTAATGGAAAACAATTAAACTTTTTTAAAAAATAAAAATCAATGATTTAACGCCAACCTTGTAACCATTGAAATGTATTTCTCAAATCTTCTGACTTGCTCTTTGATAGAACATTCAAAATTAATCGCAACAGATCGGAAAAGCCAATCTGAGGAGAAACAAGAATACCGGCATGTGTTTTGCCTTCATTGTAAAATGTTTCTGCTAAATCGGCATAGTGGCGCACATTAAAACTAACCATCACGCGATTCTGGTCAGCAGCCCACTCAAGTTGCTCACGGTCTGTTTTGCCTGTCATTTCAACATCATAGACGCTGAGGACATCATAACCGTGACTTCTCAATACTGGTGCTAATAGTCGAAAAATATCTTCATCCAAATATAACTTTATGGCATCCATGCGCTATCTTGATATTTTGGCCGAACAGTGTCTTCTGTATTTGCCTGGATGAGTTGATCTATTTCAGACTTGTGATCAAAAGCATAAGATAGGGCATCTTGAACCTGTACCTGGGTCAAGTGAGGGTATTGTGCGATAATTTCATCCACACTATATCCCTGACGGTCCCATTCTGCGATGTGCCGCACGCCAATGCGTGTTCCTCGTATAATAGGTTCGCCCGAGAGGATATCTGGATTTTGGTCGATGTGGGGATATGCGATTCTGGGAATATCTATGCGAGCCATTTGAGTCTCCTGGTCAACAACGGTTCCTATTTCCTCTTTTTTAAATATTCACGATTTGCCCTGTTCTGTCAAATGGGAAAATCGATCTCACTCATATCGCAGGGCGTGGACGGGATTGCGCTGTGCGGCTTTGAGGGCTTGAATGCCAATGGTGAGTAAGGCCGTTATAAAGACGAGCAATCCGCCGATCAGAAAGAGGCCCATACCCGCATCGATGCGGTAGGCAAAATCTCGCAACCAGTGCTTGACGCCGTAATGGGCGATAGGCCAGGCGATCAGATTGGCGATTAAAATAAGCACCACAAATTCTCTGGACAATAAGGCGACGATGTGATGGTTCGATGCGCCGAGTACTTTGCGGATGCCGATTTCTTTGGTGCGTCGGGTAATGGCGAGGGATGTGAGGCCCAGGACCCCGAGGCAGGCGACAAAGAGCGCGAAGAAGGAGGCGTATTGAACAATGGTGCCCCAGCGTTCTTCCTCGCGGTAGAGGCGATCAAAATTTTCGTCGAGGAAGACGTGGTCAAACCGTGTATTGCCCGCAATAGACTGCCATTTTTCAGCCATAAAGGCGAGTGTTTCAGGTATGCGTTCTGGGCGAATGCGTACGAGAAAGTCGCTGCTCAAACTGGCTGCGTCTAAAAATATCACCAAAGGGGGTAAGGCATGATACAGTGACCGCAGATGAAAATCATCGACGACACCGATAATTTTGGGATCTTTTATTTGCTGAACTTTTGGTAAGCGGTCTCCCGGCATAAAAGACATCATCATCTTTGTCATAGGCAATGTCGTGTTCAGGGATTGCTCTAATTGCGCGCGTTCGACAAATGTTTTATTGACCAGAACAGCCTGTTTTGCATCCGTGCCAAAATCTGGCGAAAAGTTGCGTCCTGCCAGTAGATTGATACCCAATGTGTCAAAGAAATCGTAATCCACGGAAATTTCGGCTTTTTCCACTACTTCCCCATTAGGAAACGTAATATTGCTTTTGCGGGTGTCTGAGTCTGCTTCCAGGTGGGAGAACAAACGCGATTGCGTCACGTTTACGATCTGGGGGTGCTGTTTGAGTTCTTGTTTGAAGAGTTGCAGTATCCGATGGCGTTCCTGACGGTCTGGTGACGAGTAGCGCGGGTTTATCAACACGACCTGCGATTCATTCAAGCCCAGATTCTTTTCTTTTAAGAATGTCAGTTGCCGGGACATCACAAGGGTGGCTATGAGAAACAAAATAGCAACGACGAACTGACCAACGATGAGGACGCGACCAGACCAGGACCTGCCGCCAATATTGAATCGGTTCTTCAAAACGGCAATGGGGTCAAAACCCGATAGCACGAGTGCCGGATAGATGCCCGAGACCAGACTGATAATCAATAAGAGCGATAGGCCAAAGAGCACACCGGATAGGGAAGGCCGATAGTCCAGTGTTAAATTCACCTGTGTCAAAGCGTTGAAGGTCGAAAGAAAAAACTCTGTTAGTGCAAGCCCGAGTAGCATTCCCACACCCGTGAGCAGCAGAGATTCGCCCCAAAATTGTTTCATCAGTTGGAAACGTACCGCACCCACTACTTTGCGTACACCCACCTCTCGCGCTCGGGTCGCAGACCGCGCAATGGCGAGGTTCGTAAAATTGATGCACGCCACCAGCAATACGGAGAGGGCAATGCCCGCGAGGATATAGGAGTATGCGGGGTTACTCGGTGCTGAAAGTCCGTTTGTTATTTCGCGATCAAAATGAATATCCGCAATGGGCTGCAAGTGCAAGGTCACATCCGGGTCCAAAAACCTGCGTTTAGACCTGCCTCTGCTTAAAGGATTTGGCGTTTTGTTTGCTTCCACAAATGCATTCAAGACAGGAGCCAAGTCCGTCAATTGTACGTTGTCAATTAGCTGTATATAGGTGACATCGTTTCCTTTCGAGAAGACGGGCGGGGTAATTTCTTTGCGTTCGGCTTTGCCGTCTTGTGATATAGATATACTCACTGTGCTCTGCTTAGAGGGTGGAATTGATGCATAGGAAAAAATCAGATCGAACTGAATGCTGGAATTTTCTGGAGGATCCTCTGCGATACCCGCTACGACAAAAGTCTTCTCTGCCTCTTCCCAGATTCTATGTTGGATGCTGATTTCCTGTCCCATAACATCGTTTTGTCCGAAATATTTTTTCGCCGCATTTTGTGTTAATACAATACCGTTTGGGTTTGCGAGCACGGTTTTGGGATCGCCGTGAATGAGAGGAAAGGTGAATAGTTGAAAAAAGTCTTCGTCTGTAAACAGAGATTTTACTTCAAAGGCGTTGTTGCCGTGAGACACTTTTACAGTTCTTTGGTGTATCCGCACAACATGGGCGAATTGCGGGATGTTTTCTCGCATGAGTGGTCCAATTTTGTCCGATAGCCAAACACCTCTGGCATTGTCTCTTCCGCCAAACATTCCGCCAGACATTCCGAGTCGAAAAATGCGGTCGGATTTTTCGTGAAATTGATCATAAGTCCATTCGTGCCGCACATAGAGAAATGTGAGCAGGCAAAATGCAATGCCCGTTGCCAGGCCGAGGGCATTGATCACTGTGTATATTTTGTAGCGTACCAGATTTCGCAGGGCTATGGTCAGGTAGTTTTTGAGCATGAGAACCTCCTTTGAAAATTGGAAAGATTGTTTGTATTTTATTTAGCGAAAATCGTGCCAAACTTTTTTATCGGTCAATAATTTGGGCACTTTTTTGCTGATTGATCCCTTTTTCGTATTCATAACATGTTGAAAATAAAATGCTTAATTTTTTTTCGAAAAAATTTGGATACTGACGTAAATAAAAAATAGCTGGCTTCATCTAAGTTTAATTATAGGAACAAGTGTCCGATTTTGATACAGTGGTGTCCGAAAATGAACACTAAAAAGCCGCCGGTACATCTATCGGCGGCTTTTTTTAAGCTACTTGTTTACGCGAGACAAGTCGATTCTGAGTGCTTGTGAAGTGCTGGACTCAGTTGTTCGGCGTTGTCGAGTATGCGGGGCGCAAAATAGCGTTCATCACAGGTCGAACATATCGCGAGGGGAATATTTCGAATGGTGACGGTGTGTTTCCCCTTGCCATACATGCGGTCGATTTTGTGGATATACGCGTTTTCGCACCCGCAAATGTCGCAGTGCATAAAATGAATTTCTCCTTTGGTTGTTAAAATTTAACAGCTATTGCCATAACACGTTGTAAGACGTTTTACATTGCCGCAAGTTCCGTGTCATTAAGAGATTCTTGCAACTGATGCCGCGCGCGATGAAGCCAGGTTTTCAAGGTGCCCATTGGCACGCCGAGTTCTCTGGCAATTTCCGCATAAGATCGATCCTTTACATAGCGCAAGCGCACGGCATGGCGATATCGCTGTGGCAGTTCTTCTATGCTTTCTTCGAGCATTTCGCGGCATTCTTTTCGAGACAATGCATCGTCGGGACGCTCTGTACTGGCTGGCTCCCACGTATCTCGATAACCGAGTTGCGGATCTTCAATGGTTTGGTGCCACGATCTACGGGCTTGTTTGGACCGCATGTGCGTGGTACACACATTCAGGGCAATTTGCATCAGCCATGTTGAAAATGCGGCTTCCCCGCGGAATCCGGACAAACCGCGATAGGCGCGCAAGAAAGTCACTTGCATCAAATCTTCAGCATCGTGTCGATTTCTGGTTCGTCCAATTAGTGTGGCGAGAATCCGGGCGTGATGGCGTTTGTAAAGGCTGTTGAAAGCCCCGGCATCGCCATTTAACGTGCGACGCACCAGATCTCGCTCTTCTGCGTACTGCATGGTTAGCATCCTCCCTCTGTGAATGATTATCTATTTACTCGTCAATATCGTCAGGTATTGCGGTGACTTCCCATTCGGTAGGCTCCGCAAGCGAGACTTGAAAAATGTCGCGCAACCCCGTCAGGGCATAAGACCCCGTGATGAGGGCAACGACGATCAGAAAGCAGAATCCGATGTTTTTCAGATTTTGCAATTCTTCTTTTCTGCGGAATACATCCTTCCAGGTTTGCATCTAATTTCTCCACAAGTTTGTGATTTCATTTGCAGTTATCAGAAATTTGTCCTAAATTATGCGAAACACCGCATGTACCTGTCGGTGTGATCTGGGGTCCTCACGTCGTCCCGCCAAAGACTCGCGTGAGGGCCTTTCTGTTTGTACTGACATCATATCAGATCTCCTTTCTCTGATGAAGGGGAGAAATGGTGAGCCAGATCTTTTGTTTACCAATCGTTAGTTAAATAACCACAATGCCTCCTTTCATGAAAAAGGGCCACTGCGTCTCGTTTTGCGCTGTGGCCATTAAAAAAGCCATCCGGTGAGGATGGCGGTGTCGTTTTTATGCATTCAACAAGCCATATAGTCCTCCCCAGGCGCAATAAGAGCGCGTGCAATCAAATTGCGAGCTATCCTGGATAGGACTGTTAAAGGTAACAATGGCGAGATTGAACACGAAAATCTCTTGTGTAAAGGTGTTACCCTGGATGTCGTTCCAGGAAACTCAGCCCTGTGGTGCGGGTTTACGGATATACACGATGGATTCCCAGTTTGAGGTTGATGGATTGCAACAACAATGTTTAGCTTGAAAAAGATAGTTAGAGAACTTCATTACGTCAAGGAAGAAATTAGAATTTTTTGCAAATTTCATCTTCACTATTACATACCTTTGGATGCACTTTGGAACGAAAAGGAATAAAAAAATCTCCCCAATGTCACATAAATAGACAGTGCAAGTTGTAAATGGGTTTCAGAAATTTTGATTTTTTTTGGGAGATAGTGCAGGTCTCAAGAGACATCTGGACCTATGCGAATGGCGTGTGTTTTTATCAGGCAGATTACAGGGTCGCCGATTGTTAAGGCCAATTCGCGTATTGCTTCGGGCGTGACTTCAGCGGCGAGGCGTTTGCCCACATCGATGTAAACGAGGCGTCGCCCATGCGTTTCAACGATGTCGAGAATCCGGCCGGAGAGGGCGTTGCGAATGCTTAAACCCGCAGGTCGCTGCCGGGACAAAATGATGTCGTTTGCCCGGATGCCTATAAAGATATGCGTGCCCGCTCTGCGGTCACAGGGGGGGATATGGAGGATTTGATTGTTGTATTGCACGCGATTGGATGCGATGACTTCAACGGGCAGGACATTTTCAAAACCATGCGTTTCGAGCAGAGGCAGAATTTTGGGCTGGTGGGCGATGGAAAAGAAGTCTCCATGTGCGAGTACTTGTCCGCGGTTGAGCACAATGACCTGTCCGGTCAGTTGTAGAATTTCACCAATTGCGTGACTGACGTAGAGCATGGGGATGCCCAGATCCGTGCGAATGTGGCGCAGATAGGGCATGATGCGGTCTTTGAGCTCTTGATCGAGCGCGGTCAGGGGTTCATCCATGACGAGGAGTCTGGGAGAGGTCAGGATGGCTCGTCCCAGGGCGACACGCTGGCGTTCACCACCTGATAGGAGATTTGGATTGCGGTCGAGCAAGGTGTTTAACTCGAGCAGGTCGATAATGGTATCGGGATGAAATTTGCGTTCTGATGGTGCGAGAAATTGATACCCGTACAGGAGATTCTGGCGCGCGGTCAGGTGTGGAAAAAGCAAATCGTCTTGAAATACGTGGCCTATGCGTCGCTTTTCCGGTGGCAGGTCAATGCCTTTTGGGGCGTCAAATAAAATGGTGTCATCAATACTGATTTGACCGCCATCTGGTCGCATGAGGCCGCTTATGAGATTTAAGAGGGTGGTTTTGCCGCAGCCCGAAGGCCCAAATATCGCGGTGACGGGATAGGCACATGTCACATCGATTTCGAGGGTAAATTCAGCGAGTTGTCTGTGTACGCAGAGGGTGAGCATGGTGTCTAATTTTTCATTTTGCGGGCGATGGCCTCACTGGCGATGAGCGCGCCCAGAGATAGGATGATGGAGAGTAAGACGAGGCGTGCGGCAGCGGCTTCGCCGTCGGGCTGGTTGATGTACGTGAAAATGGCGAGTGGAAGTGTGCGGGTTTCGCCAGCGATATTGGAGACAAAGGTGATGGTGGCGCCAAATTCGCCAAGGCTACGGGCAAATGCAAGGAGAGAGCCAACGAGCACGCCCGGGGTGGCCAGGCGCAGCGTTATGGAGAAAAAGGCACGGAGCGGATTGGCTCCCAGGGTGCGGGCAGCGCGCTCAAGGCGAGGGTCAACACTTTCGATGGCGAGGCGAACGGCTCTTAACATGAGTGGAAAACCCACTACAGCAGCGGCTAATACAGCACCTCGCCAGGTAAATGCGATTTGCATTCCAAACCAGTCGCTCAAAATTTGACCCAGAAAACCTCTGCGTCCCAACAGGAGGAGGAGCAGATACCCGACAACCACAGGTGGCAACACAAGTGGCAGGTGACACAGGCCGTCGAGGACGAGCTTGCCGCGAAAGTTTTTGCGCGCCAGCACCCAGCCCAACAATACAGCAAAGGGCAGGCTGATTACCACGCAGAGCAGGCCCACTTTAAGCGATAGAAAGAGGACGGTGTATTCTTCGGGGGTCGGAAATATCACGATGCAGTCGGTTTAATGCGAATGGCGAGGGGTATTGTCGCGCACATTCTGGTATTTGACAGCCAGTTCCATACACGCGCCATCGGCGAGTTGCCCCACATTTTGGCGATAGATTTCCTGCCAGGGCGTCTGGTGGATCAGATCGGGTTGTTTCCAGTCTTTTCTGCGCTGGGCGAGTTCCCGATCGCTGATGAGGACATTGGCCGTGCAGGTGTTGAGGTCGATGCGCACGCGGTCGCCTGTTTTGAGAAAGGCAAGGCCACCGCCTACTGTGGCTTCGGGCGAGGCATTGAGTATGGATGGGCTGGCAGAGGTGCCGCTTTGACGCCCATCGCCGATGCAGGGCAGTTCGGAAATGCCAGCCTGCACGAGGCGGTCGGGCGGGAGCATGTTGACGACTTCGGCTGAGCCGGGATATCCCACGGGACCGCAATAGCGTATGAAGAGCATGGCATTTTCGTCGATGGGCAAATCGGGATCGTTGATGCGGTGGTGATAATCCTCGGGGCCATCGAAGACCACAGCCGTGCCTTCCCAGGCGTTTTCATCGCCTTCGCGCTGGAGATATTTTTTGCGGAAGTCGTCGCCAATGACAGAGGTTTTGAGCAGGCCCGCTTCAAAGAGGTTGCCGCTGAGTACGATGAATCCAGCGTTTTCTTTTAAGGGTTGATCATAAGGTTTGATGACGCGCTCGTCTTCAATGGCGATGCCTTTGAGATTTTCGCCTATGGTTTTGCCTGTGACGGTCTGGCAGTGGGTGTGGAGTTCGGCGGCTTTGACGAGTTCGGCCATGACGGCGGGTACGCCACCGGCGCGGTAAAAGGCTTCGCCCAGGTATTCGCCCGCGGGCTGACAGTTGACGAGCAGGGGAATGTGATGACCGTGGGTTTGCCAGTCTTTTGCTGGCAGTTCCAGCCCGATGTGTCGCGCCATGGCGGTGATATGGACCGGCGCATTGGTCGAACCGCCGAGTGCAGAGTTGACGACAATGGCGTTTTGAAAGGCGTCTGGCGTGAGGACCTGATCCGGGGTGAGATCTTCTTTGACCATATCGACGATGCGCAGGCCCGTGCGATAGGCCATTTGCTTGCGGGCGCGATAGGGGGCAGGGATGGCCGCACATCCGGTAAGCGATAGTCCAAGGGCTTCTGCCAGGGCGTTCATGGATAGGGCGGTTCCCATTGTGTTGCAGTGGCCCACACTGGGGGAGGATGATGTGACGATGTCCATGAATCCGTCGTAGTCGATTTCACCTGCCGCGTAGCGTTCGCGGGCCTCCCATACAACTGTGCCCGATCCGGCCAGACGTCCGCGCCAGTGCCCATCGAGCATCGGACCGCCAGAGAGGACGATGGCGGGCAGGTTCATGGTGCAAGCGGCCATGATGCAGGCGGGCGTGGTTTTGTCGCATCCGGTGGTGAGGACGACGCCGTCGATGGGATAGCCGTGCAGGATTTCGACCAGCCCGAGATAGGCGAGGTTGCGGTCGAGGGCAGCCGTGGGCCGTTTGCCCTGTTCGGCAATGGGGTGTACAGGAAATTCAAAGGGTATGCCGCCGTTGTCGCGGATACCGGCTTTGACGCGATCGACCAATTCGACGTGAATGCGATTGCAAGGGGTGAGGTCACCACCCGTTTGCGCGATGCCGATAACGGGTTTGCCCGATTGGAGTTCTTCGCGCGTCCAGCCATAGTTCATGTAACGTTCGACATAAACGGCTGTCATGCCCATGTTGTGCGGATTGTTGAACCACTCTTGACTCCGCAGTTGACCTTTGACTTCAGAATAATCTTTCTGCATCGATGCTCCTTTTTGTTTTTTTGTTTATTCAGTATTCTGAAAAATACCTCGGTTTATTGTCTTATGCAAGGAACAAAGCATTCTGTATCAGTTTAAGGAACTTCATTGACACGGGTGATTGAGGTGGTTATCTTTTTTACTCCGATTCTTTTGTGTCTGTATCCAAAGGAGTGAAGCATGCAGTTATCGGTGGATATTGAAGATAAGTTCGTATTTGACTTAGATGGCTATATTGTCATCAAAAATGTATTGTCAGAGCGGGAAGTTGATGAACTCAATACAATTGCCGATGCGAAGATGAAGGCAGTAGATGGCAATGGTGGATACCGTAATGTGGGACGGCCCTCAACGTGGGGGTTGCCCTTTCAAAAGTTGCTGGATCACCCGAAGATCATGCCTTATCTGCTGGCATTTTTGGGATCAAAGGTGCGAATGGATCACGATTACAGCATTTTTATGCAAAAAGGTGGACAGCGAGGGCGATTGCACGGGGGCGATAATGGGCGCGAGGGCGACCACTGGTACAAATACCGCGATGGTGTGATTCGAACCGGGTTGACGGTGGTAACTTTTTTTACGATGCCCGCACGCAAAGGCGATGGTGGGTTTTGTTGTATTCCCGGCACGCACAAGACCAATTTTTTGAACAGCATTCCACAGGATGTGCGGGAGTATGAACGGGTGCCTCACTATGTGGTGCAGCCCGAAGTGAACGCGGGAGATGCATTGATTTTTACAGAGGCGTTGGTCCATGGGACGATGCCGTGGACAGCCGATCACGAGCGGCGCGCATTTCTGTATAAATACAGTCCCGGACATTCATCGTGGGCAAATACGTATTACAATGTCGATGATTATGAAAATTTGACGGCACAACAGGTTCGCCTGATGGCGCCACCATCCATAGGCCAGCGACCCGATACAGTACAGTTGGAAGATACTGCGTAAATACAGGTAGAGCCTGATTCCATGACACATCGGGCTTGACATCCCAAACTATCTTTTGTTAATTAAAATGTGTTGCATTACTTCCTGTACATTATCAAAAAAAGGTCGGTCGTTCTGTGCGGTATTATTGCAAAATTGGGCGATTAGCTCAGTTGGTTAGAGTGCCGGTTTCACATACCGGAGGTCACTGGTTCAAATCCAGTATCGCCCACCATTCCAAAACTTCTTGTCAACAGATCAAGAGGTTCAAGTTGTAGCAAACACGACCATAGAAAGGTGCACCTGTTCAGGGTAGCACCTTTTTCTTTTCACGTTTCACGAGGAGACCCGCGCATGAGAGAGAGTTTGGTTAATTTACTGAAACTTCAAGAAATCGATAAAGAAATCAACGCGTTGCACCAATCTCAAACCGATTATCCCAAAGAAATCAACAGTCTCAAAGGTGAACTGCAAGATGCACGCGATCAACTCGACGCCCAACAACAGCGCAGTGAAGAACTGGAAAAAGATCGCCGGGCACTCGAAAGAGAACTCGGCGCAATAGAAGAAGACCTGAAAAAACATCAAGATCGGCTTTATGAGGTAAAGACCAACAAAGAATACGATGCCTTACAAACCGAAATCGCGACCCTCCACGACCGCAAGGACCAACACGAAACCGCCATTTTGGAAAGTATCGATACAGTTGAAAAAATTGTGGAAAAACTCCGCGAAGACGAAAATTACTACCGGGAGATTGAAGAAGACCGGCAAAAACGCATTGACGAATTAACGGTCAAACTCAATTCTGTAGAAAAAGATGTGAGTGCCTGGGAAAAGAAGCGGTCAGCCATCGAACCTGGTGTGGAACGCCGCCCTTTAAGCATATACAATAGCATTCGCAAAGTTGTCAAAGGCGGTATTGCTATTGTGCCAGTTCGCAAAGGGGCCTGTGGCGGCTGTTACCGCCAATTATCCCCTCAACGCCTGGTGGAAGTCAGACGTGCCGATAGCATCATGCGTTGCGAAAGTTGTGGTCGCCTTCTGGTGTGGAGTGACGAAGAGGCTGCGGTTTGACCGAATTGACCCTATTTATCGATGGGGCATCCAGGGGCAATCCCGGGCCTGCTGGTATTGGCATTCGCATTGAAGCAGGTGGAGAAGTTCTCAAAGAATATTGTGAATATATCGGAGGTATATTCAAAAGTTGTGGATGATCAAAAGGAAAGAGCGTATCCTATAGTATCACAAAAAACCAAAATCCCTCAAGGAGGGAGAAAGGACACGCTCGTGAAAGAATATACCCCATTTGAAGTGGAAAGCATAGTGCAAGATACACTGGCCGATAGCCTCGAAGCGGTCTTAAGAAAAGGTGCTCGTAAGATGTTATGTGCCGCCTTGCGGTATGAAGTGAATGAATATATCGCCCGATTTTCTGATCAGGTAGATGAAAAGGGTCATCGTGAGGTGGTCAAAAACGGGTATCATCCTGCCCGAGAAGTCACCACAGGTATTGGTAAAATACCCATCAAACAACCCCGAGTTCACGATCGTCGCGAGGGGCATCACTTCACCAGTGCGATTCTGCCTAAATATGCCCGTCGCAGTCCAAGTATTGACACGCTGATCCCGACCCTGTATCTGAAAGGGGTCTCCACCTCAGCCTTTCCCCAAGCACTCGAAGCGATCTTAGGCAAAGGCGCACCAGGGCTTTCTCCGGCCAATATCACGCGCTTAAAGCGTATTTGGGAAGATGAGTATAAACAATGGCAAAAGCGCGACTTGCACGATAAAGACTATGTCTATATCTGGGCAGACGGTATCTATTTTAACGTACGCCTCTCTGATGATCGCCCCTGTGTGCTCGTGCTGATTGGTGCCACCGCACAAGGTAAAAAAGAGGTCATCGCCATAGAAGAAGGGCAACGTGAGAGCACCTTATCCTGGCAAAGTCTCTTACAAGAGGTCAAAGCACGCGGGTTGAAAAAAGCCCCTGCCCTTGCCATAGGCGATGGGGCAACCGGCTTTTGGACCGCATTGGAAGAGGCATTCCCTGCCACGAAACACCAACGCTGTTGGGTGCATAAGACAGCTAATGTGTTGGATAAGCTGCCCAAATCTGTGCAACCAGATGCCAAGCGGCTGATTCAGGAGATGTATCAGTCTCCCACAAAAGAGAGTGCCCATAAGGTCTATGACCACTTCTTGAGGCTGTATCAGGATCGCTATGAAAAAGCCTGTGACTGCCTGACCAAAGATTTTGAGGTGCTCTTCACCTTTTACGATTTTCCTGCCAAACACTGGCTCCATTTACGCACCACCAACCCGATTGAATCGACTTTTGCCACCGTCAGGCATCGCACGAGGCAGACCAAAGGCTGCGGATCGGTCAAAGCGACGATGGCGATGGTGTATAAACTGGCGATTGAAGCTGAAAAAACATGGGTCAGGTTACGCGGTTACAGGCTCATACCCCTCGTCATTGAAGGGGTGAAATTCGTAGATGGTGAACGCAAAATCGCTGCATAATCATCAAGGATGCGTTCTACACCCATCCACAACATTTGACAATATCTCAATATATCGGCTGTGCGACCAACAATGTCGCAGAGTATCGCGCGCTGATCAAGGGCCTTGAAATAGCCGCAGAGTTCAAAGCCAACCGGGTGACAGTATTTTCCGACAGCGAACTCGTGGTTCGCCAGATGAATGGGACGTACAAAGTCAAAAGTGGGGGACTTTTGCCGCTTTATCAAACTGCTCGGATGCAGAGTAGAGCGTTTGATGGCTTTCAGATCAGACACGTGCGCCGAGAGCAAAATAGAGAAGCTGACCGATTGGCAAATCAGGGCATTGCAACAAAAGACAGTGCCGATACGTCCCAAAAATAGAAATGTTACAAGTGGGCTGGGTGGTCGCGTCCCTTTTGGGATGAGGAAAGTCCGAGCTCCACAGGGCAAAATGCTGGGTAACCCCCAGGCGGGGCGACCCGATGGAAAGTGCCACAGAGAACAGACCGCCAGCGGGCGCGATTTTTCGCGCTGCGGGCAAGGGTGAAACGGTGGGGTAAGAGCCCACCGCGCGACTCGGCGACGAGCGCGGCACGGTAAACCCCATTTGGAGCAAGGCCGAATAGGAGCGAAGAGGTAGCCCGTCTCGCTATTACGCTCGGGTAGGCCGCAAGAGGCGTCGGGTAACCGGCGTCCCAGATAAATGACCATCCGTTTGGGATACCAAACGACAGAACTCGGCTTACAGGCCCGCTTGTTTCAAAGCATGTGCTGAAGTGGTGTTATTCAGTAACGGCGGATTCCCGCGAGGGGTCCGCCATTTGCTTAATGGAGATACTGAATGTCTTTTTTAGAAAAATACAGCGATACGGTACAACGCAACGATAGTTTTGTGTGCGTGGGGCTCGATCCCGATCCGGCAAAACTGCCCGAACACCTCAAAGGGAAATCCAATCCCACACTCGCTTTTCTCAAGGAAATTATAGCCGCCACGCGGGATATTGCATGTGCGTATAAACCCAATTTTGCATTTTTTGGCGCACAGGGTATAGCGGGTTGGGAGGCACTTCAAGGTGCGATCCATGCTATTCCCAACGATATGCCAATTATACTCGATTTCAAAGCTGGCGATATTGGCAATACAGCAGAACACTATGCATACATGGCATATTGCCAACTCGGCGTTGATGCCGTGACTGTCAATCCTCTGATGGGAACAGATGCTATTGCACCTTTTTTGGCTTATCAAAACGGCTGTGCTTTCCTTTTGTGTCTCACATCCAATTCCGGGTCGGCTGATATTTTGTGCCTCAACACAGACCAGGGTGTGCTGTATGAGGTGCTCGCGCAAAAAGCTGTGAAATGGTCGGAAATAGGACCTTGCGGTCTCGTTGTGGGTGCAACACATCCCAACGACTTAAAAACCATTCGTGCGATTGCCACTGACCTCCCCATCCTTTTGCCCGGCGTGGGAACGCAAGGTGGTCAGACCAATGCAATTGTCCAAAATGGTCTGAACGGAAAAGGCAGCGGTATTCTCGTCAATTCGTCGCGTAGTATCCTCTACGCTTCCAGTGGTATCGATTTTGCAGACGCCGCTCGGCAATCTGCGGAAGACCTGCGTCGGGTGCTTAATAGCGCAAGAGGCGGTAAAAGGTGATTATCCAACTCGAAGATATCTGGAAATCTTTCGGCGCGTACGATGTGCTCACTGGTATTCATTGGCAAATTGATCCAGGTGATCGCATCGGGCTTGTGGGGCCCAACGGGTGTGGCAAAACCACATTGCTTCGGCTCATAACCGAAGAAAGCCTACCTGATCGAGGGCAACTGCACAGGCAGCGCGATCTCAATATTGGATTTCTGACACAGGAACCCACATTTGATCCAGAATGCACAGTTATGGACGCGGCACTCGATGCTTTTGCCGATATTCTGGCTCTGCAACACCGCCTTCAGAATTTGGAAAAAACCATGGCTGAGGGTGAAAATTCCGATGCAGTGCTCGATGATTACGGGCATCTCCGCGACCAGTATGAGCACATGGGAGGGTATGCGACAGAAGCCCGTGCCAAAGCCATTCTATTCGGTCTTGGTTTTTGCGAAACCGATCTGAAATTGTCAACGCAAGTGCTCAGTGGCGGGCAGAAAAATCGCCTGGCTCTTGGCCAATTGCTCGCAAGAGAACCCGGTTTGTTGCTTCTGGACGAACCCACCAATCATCTCGATCTGCAGGCTATAGAGTGGCTCGAGTACTTTCTTTCGGATTATGCCAAGGCCTTTGTCATTATTTCCCATGACCGCACTTTTCTCGAGCGCACTGCGGCCAAAATTGTAGATCTGGAACGAGGCGTGGTCGAACAGTATTCGGGAACATATTCCTTTTATATCAACGAAAAAGAACAGCGTCGTGCGCAGCAGCAAAAAGCCTATCGTGTGCAACAAGCGCATATTGAGCGAACTGAAGAGTATATCCGCCGGAATATCGCCGGACAAAAGACCAAGCAGGCGCAGAGCCGACGCAGGGCACTTGAAAAACTCGATCGCGTAGAACGCGTTGTACAACAACGCGATATCGCGCTCAAATTTGACGCCGCCTCACGGGGGGGAGATCGCGTTTTACAGGTTGAAAATCTTACCAAAGCCTATCCTGATCGTCCTCTGTTTGCCGATCTCAATCTCACGTTGTGGTGGGGCGAGCGCCTTGGCATTATAGGTCCCAATGGTTCGGGTAAATCCGTACTTTTGAAAATTTTTATGGAACAACTCGCACCGGACTCGGGACGCGTTATTCCGGGCAAAGGTCTCGAGATTGGATATTACGCGCAAACCCGTCAGGACCTGAATCCCCATTTGAGCGTTCTCGAAGAAATTTGGTCACTCACGCCCAGTGTTCCGGAAGAGGAGATTAGAAATTTTCTGGGTGCTTTTCTCTTTTCTGGGGACGACGTGGAACGCGAGACGGGTTCGCTCAGTGGGGGAGAACAAAGTCGCGTTGCCCTGGCCAAACTCATGCGCGCCCCCCTCAATCTGCTGGTGCTCGACGAACCCACCAACCATCTGGACATCGCCTCCCGCCATGTGCTGGAAAACGCACTTGAGACTTTTGAGGGGACTGTAATCGCGGTTTCACACGACCGATATTTTCTCAATCGTCTGGTCAATCGCCTGATCGTGCTTGGCGACGGAAAGTGGCAACTCATAGACGGCAACTACGACACTTACCAGCGTCAGATACAGGGCGTAGAAATACCGACCGTACAGAATACACCCAAAACGCAAACCGACTATGAAAGTCGCAAGCGCGCAATGCGGCAGCAGCAAAGACGAAAACGCCGCTTAGCCGAAATAGAAGAAGCGATAGCTATACTCGAGGATCAGGCTATCCAGCTAACGGAAGAAATGGCGAGAGAAGACCTCGCTACCGACTGGCATCGCCTGAAAGAACTGGCGCAGGAAAAGGAAGGGGTTCAAAATAGAATGGATCACTTATTTGAGGAATGGGAAGTTTTGGAAAAAGAAAAATGAGTGGCGCGCGGATATTTTCGCTGAAAACTTTTATAAAATAAAAAACTCGGCTTTTAGATTGGTGCCGAGTTTTTTTGTTATAACACAGATAGGTGCTACAAATCTTCGCGTTTTGCAAACATCGCCATCAATTCCGCCTGTGCAGCGACATCGCCATCCACTGTGGCTTCGCCAATCCCTTTGCACACATTGCGGCGTTTTTGGCCTACTTCGACTTTTAGCTGGAGTTGATCACCGGGCACAACTTGCCTGCGGAAACGCGCTTTGTCAATGCCCATAAACAATGGGACCAAATCGCGCCCATCACTCATCAAAATTGCAGCGGCCTGAGCCAGTGCTTCGATAATGAGCACGCCCGGCATTACGGGATTGCCGGGGAAATGTCCCTGGAAAAATGGCTCATTAGCTGACACATTTTTGTACGCGACCAGTCGCTCGCCAGGTACTAGCTCGGTTACGCGATCAACGAGAAGAAAAGGATAACGATGCGGAAGAATTTTTTCAATATCTCTAATATCCAGAGTCACGGCATCCTCCAATGTTACATTAAAAAGTCTCCGGTTACCCCGCGGGGTAAATCAGAGACTTTCAATAGAAAACAACATATATAGATAATGTACTATGGTCCCTCGGTTTTCGCTTTGGCCTCGAGGTCTTTGGCCAGTGCTTCGAGGACCTTATCGGTCAAATCGTGTGTCTCTTTCGCATAGGCCAGCGCAGTCGAATTGAGTACAAAATCAAAGCCTTCGTCCTCTGCTACTTGTTTGATAATCGCATTCACTGTTTGAATAATGGGTTCGGACAATTCCGCGGTCTTGCGCGCGAGACTGCCTTGTGGCGAGGTGGTGTCTTGTACAAACCGCTGCAGTTCCTGCTGTTTTTTCAAAATGGCCTGCTGCTCTTCTTGTTTGCGTTTGTCACTCAAAAGCAGAGATTGGCGTTCGTAGGTGTCTTGCATCTTGGCGAGATCGTTTTGCATGGTGCTCATCTTGCGCTGGAGTTCATCTTCGTAACGGCTATATTCTCTCAAAGCATCTTGATAGGGTTTGTATTGATCCAAAATTTTTTGCGAATCAATATACCCCAGCTTTAGCTCCGCGCCAGCAGTACTGGCTATGCCAGTTAGTGCCAGAGATAGCGCGACATAAAGTAAGCGACAGCGTGTCATCAAAAGTCCCTCCGTGAATAAAGCTTTTGGCCCTCCCTTGCCATCCATGGGTACAGGAGGAGTCTGACCGCTAATAAAATTGCGGACCGAATTGGAAATGCGTCATCATCTGTACGGACTGACCATCGACACGCCGACGGTCAAATCCCCATGCAAAATCAAATCCCATAATACCCACTACAGGTGCTACAATCCGAATGCCAAAACCGGCTGACCGACGCATATCCGTCAGGCTGATCCGATCCAGATTGTCCCAAGCATTACCCGCATCTGCAAAAATGAGACCGTAAAACTGATTGGGCACAATGGGAATGCTGATTTCTGCGTTAAACAACAACTGCGCGACACCCCCAGTTGGCTCCCCTGCAATATTACGAGGGCCAATTGAGCGGTCGGGATAACCGCGCAACATGGTACCTTCAAAAATGTCAACGCCACCCGGCAGATACAATTCCTGATACGGGACACGCTCGGTGCCATAACTGGCGACAAAGCCCAATTGTGACCGCATATTTAAGGCCAATCGCCAGAATATGGGAAAGTAAAAACTCGTGACAATATCGTGCTTGTGAAAATCTCTATTACCGCCCAAAAATCCGCCAGCCAATGCGGGCGAATAGGAAATTACGCCTCCAGATGTGGGAAAAATCGGCAAATCGCGGCTGTCGCGGGTCAAGTTCGCGCTGATGCTGCTGGTTATATTGTCTTGGTAAAAGGGATTGTTTACATCTGTACTGTCGGAAAAATTGATAAAAGCAACCTTCTCGATGCGATATCCTCCAGAAATGCGCGAATAATCTGGCCAGCGCAGTCGGCGTCCGAGGCGAAATGCACCGCCTTCTGTGCGCTGGTCGAAGTCTGCTACACCATAAGTTGCCAGTCGTATGGTGCTTCGGAACAGCGATGCCGATATACTCGTGGGGGTGTTGCGGAACCACGGTTCGGTAAATCCAATGCTAAAGGTTTCGCGGCGCGATCCAAACTCCCACTGGAAATCGAGTTGTTGTCCATTGCCTCTAAAATTGGGAATTTGCAATCCAATGGTGCCAATGAGCTTGTCGCGTTCGCTATACCCCGCCCCAATAGACGCCGTACCCGTTGACTTTTCTTCTATGGTGAACTCGAGATCGATCTCCGATGTTTCTTCTACGGCAATAGGTTCGGGCAACACATTGGTGAAAAAATTCAGTTGCATGACTTCGCGCACACTGCGTTCCAAAAGTGCGCGGCTAAACGTATCACCTGGTCGCACGCGCAATTCGCGTCGAATCACGCGGTCTTTGGTTTTGGTATTGCCCGTAATCAAAATTTTGCGAATTGTCCACGGATCTTTTTCGACTACGTCAAAATGTACATTGACGACGTGACCTTCAATGGGTTTTTGTTGTGGAAAAACCTGCGCGCCAATATGCCCGATGTCCATATAGGCATTTTGCAATTGCTCTCGCGATTTTAAGACGCGCTCTTCGTTGTAAACCGCGCCTGAATCGACTACAATAAAGTGAGAAAAACCGGCATCGGTGATTTTCTCATTGCCCGACCAACTTACTGCACCAAAGCGATAAAGCGGCCCTTCTTCGATCGTGATATCGAGGTACATATTTTTTTTGTTGGGGCCATAGGACAAGCTATCGGATACAATTGCCGCTTCTCGATATCCTTTTTGCCGGTAAAAGGCCAGGACCAATTCTTTGTCGTCGGGATAAGTCTCTTCGCTGTATTTACCTCCCCCAAACCACCAGCCATCTTGTTTGGTCTCTTTCATTTGCTTGCGCAGTTGCTTCCCGGTCAATGCCGTATTGCCGTGAAAACGAATCTTTTTCAAATTGACCTTTTCGCCCTCGTGAATTTCAAAGGTCAGTGGCAATCGCCCATCTTTATCAACCGCCTCTTCCTGTACATCTACTGAGGCGAGCAAATAGCCTTTGTTGCGATAGAGCGCGACCAGCTTGTTGACCGCTCTCTTTTTTTCTCGGTGCTTTATTAGCTGGCCTTCAGTCAATTTCGATTCGCGCTTTAGTGTCTTATCCTTTATTGCGCGATTGCCCTTAAAGATCACCTCACCCAAACGCGGCACGGCTTTCAAATCAATAATAACGGCTATACCACCTGGCACTTGATCTATAGAGATTTTTATGTCGGAAAACAGACCGCTTTTGTAGAGATTGCGAATCACCCGCGCGACTTCGCCTTCTACCAGATTTTGCCCTTTGAATAAGCCGCTTTGAGATTCGATAAAAGAAATCTCGACCCAATCATTGCCTCGAATGCGGATCTCCTGAATCACCGGGCCTTCTTGTGCGCTCGTGCGCCCACCCAATAGTACAATGAGGACAAAAAAACTGTATGTACAAAATTTTTTCACGTTGCGAAATACCTATCTAAAACAGATTATGTGGGACTTTGTAAGCATCAAACGCCCAACATGGAAAAATGTTCCGACCGTACGCCAAACAGCCCGGACGGGAGTCCGGGCCGTTTGGGTATTGACCGCACCTTCACGATCATGCTTTGTCCTTGTTTACCACTTCCTCTTTGCCGACAGAATCTCCCGATTTGTCCTGGTCTCCTACTTTCTTACTGAGATCACTTGCTTCGCTCTCATCGGCGAATTTGAGATTATTGTTTTTTTCACTCATCTGCACTTCGGCCGTGTCTTCCGATTCTTCTTTCGGGATAGAAATTCCCTCAAAGTTGAGTGCATCGCCTTTTTTGCTCACCCGAACTTTGCACCCATCCGAAAAATGGCCCGTAATGATCTCTTCGGCCAGGGGATCTTCAATCATCTTTTGAATGGTGCGCCGCAGATGCCGCGCGCCATAAGTCGGATCATAGCCCTTCTCGGCGATTAAGCTTTTGGCTCCTTGTGTGAGGCGTACCTCGATATCGCGTTCTGCAACGCGAGCGAGAATTTTTTCAAGCTCGATATCGACGATCTGAATAATTTCCCTTCGATCCAGAGGATTGAAAATCACCGTTTCATCCAGGCGGTTGATAAACTCGGGATTAAATGTCTTTTTGACCTCTTCGTTGATGCGCTCTTCCATTTTTTCGCGAATTGATTTTTTATCTGATCGACCAAACCCCAGGCCACCTGCATTTTGCAGATCTTTGGTCCCGAGATTAGATGTCATAATCAAAATGGTATTTTTGAAATTTACCTTGCGCCCAAAGCTATCTGTCAAACGCCCTTCATCCAATACCTGCAAGAGGATATTGAACACATCGGGATGCGCTTTTTCAATTTCATCGAGCAAAACCACCGAATAGGGACGCCGGCGCACTTTTTCCGTTAGCTGTCCGCCCTCATCGTATCCCACATAACCAGGTGGTGCACCCACGAGCCGAGATACCGCAAATTTCTCCATATATTCCGACATATCTACGGTTACGAGAGCGTCTTCATCGTCAAACAGATACTGTGCCAGTGCTTGCGCCAAATACGTTTTGCCAATACCCGTGGGACCCAGAAACAAAAACGTGCCGATTGGGCGATTGGGATCTTTGAGACCTGCGCGCGTGCGCCGAATGGAGCGACACACCGTAGAAACAGCTTCTTCTTGACCGATCACGCGTTTTTGTAACTCGGAAGCCATGTTGATCAGTCTTTCGGACTCTGCCTGTGCCAGCCGAAACACGGGAATGCCCGTCATGCTCGAAATCACTTCGGCAATGTGTTCTTCTGTCACATCTACCACATCATCTGTTACCTGTACTTCCCACGCCTGGCGCATATTTTCGAGTTCGCTTTTGAGTTCTCGCTCGCGGTCGCGCAAGCTGGCCGCCTCTTCAAATTGCTGATTTTCGGCAGCTTTATCTTTTTTTCTCGTAATCTTACCAATAGCCATCTCTATTTCTTTGATCTCTTCGGGGGGGTTGAGACGGGACAATCGCACCCGCGCTCCCGTTTCATCGATCACATCAATGGCCTTGTCGGGCAAGTGCCGATCGCTGATATAGCGGTCGGCCATTTGCGCCGCAGCTTCGATAGCTTCGGGTAAAAAAGACACTTTGTGATGTGTTTCATAGCTGTCTTTTAGTCCCTTGAGGATTTCAATGGTTTCATCTACTGAAGGCGCATCGACCACAATCGTCTGGAACCGTCGCTCAAGCGCGCCATCCTTTTCAATATATTTTCGATATTCGTCTAAGGTCGTTGCACCAATGCACTGCAATTCGCCGCGGGAAAGTGAGGGCTTAAACATATTGGAAGCATCGAGAGTACCCTCGGCACTGCCAGCGCCGACAATGGTGTGCAACTCATCGATAAAAATGATCACATTCTTGCTTTGCTGGAGTTCATTCATCACAGCTTTCAGGCGCTCTTCAAACTGTCCGCGATATTTTGTGCCCGCGACAATGCCGCCCATATCGAGCGTGACTACGCGCTTGTCCAGCAAAATTTGTGGGACTCGCCGTTCCACAATGCGCTGTGCCAATCCCTCAATGATCTGAGTTTTGCCTACACCGGGTTCGCCTACCAGCACCGGATTGTTCTTTTTACGTCTGGCCAGCACCTGTGAAACCCGTTCGATTTCGCGATCGCGACCGATAGTCGGATCCAATTTGCCCTGCCGCGCCAGATCGGTTAAATCGCGTCCGAAATGATCGAGGAAAGGCGTTTTGCTTTTTCTTTTTTCGCGCCTACCCGACGAAGATTTTCCCTGCAAAACGGCAATCACCTCCTCCTTAGCGGTTCTGTGATCTACGCCGAATGTGACCAAAATCTGTGCGGCAACCCCGTCTTTATCTTTTAATAGTGCCAACAGCAGATGGCTGGTTCTCACGACTCGGCTTTTCATTTCTTTGGCTTCATTGGCAGCGATTTCGAGAATTTGCTTTGCACGGGGCGTAAAAGGCACTTCCCCCATCGTCATTGAGCTGCCAGAAGAAGCGACAAAATCGTCGATGGATTGCTTGATACTTTCGAGATTTAAATTTAGATTTGTCAACACCTGAACAGCCGTACTTTTGCCCCCGCGTATGATGCCCAGCAGCAAATGCTCGGTACCGATGTAATTGTGTCCCAGGCGCGCTGCCTCTTCGCGAGCGAGTTGCATGACCTGCTTTACCTGGTCTGAAAACATACTATTCATCGAATACTCCTCTTGCCTAACGAGAAATCTGGCGAAGCGTGATGTTGATTCCCAGTATAACAGTTTATAAAGGAAAACTCAACACTGTTTCTTTTGGTCCCACACGCTTTGTTATTTAAGCAACGAGACAACCGTCTTCCATCTCGACCACCCGATCAGCGCGAGCGGCCAAATTCTGGTCGTGTGTTACAATAATGCACGTTTGATGTCGGGTTCTGGCAAGTTCCCATATTAGTGCGTGAAGCTCTGCACTGCGCGCGACATCGAGATTACCAGAAGGTTCGTCAGCCAGAACAACAGCGGGTTGTGTCACCAATGCCCGCGCGACAGCAACGCGCTGTGCTTCCCCGCCAGAAAGTTCGGAAGGCAAATGTGCAAGCCGTTTTTCCAAACCCACATCCCGTAGCAATTTTTGCGCAGGCACTCGCGCTTCATCGGGCGAAACACCGGCAATCATCAGGGGCATCATCACGTTTTCAAGCGCGGTAAAATCGCGCAATAAGTGGTGAAACTGAAAAACAAACCCAATCTGACGGTTGCGAAATTTGGCGCGATCAGTATCTGAAAGGGCAAATATATCGACGCCAGCGATGACAACCGTTCCTGAAACCGGATGGTCTAACCCGCCCATAATGTGCAACAAGGTACTTTTTCCAACACCGGAAGCCCCAACCACTGCTACAATTTCGCCGCGAACAACTCTGAGGTCAACACCTTTGAGTACCTCAATGTGGGTATCCCCCATGACATAGTGCTTGCAAATACCTGTTGCGCGAAGCAACTTATTCATGGTCGTCGAGGCCCTCTTTTGGGCGCATGTGCGGAAACAGAATTGCGTCTCGAATCGAAGGCGCATCTGCGAGCAACATGACCATCCGGTCAACACCAATGCCCAACCCACCCGTCGGCGGCATCCCGTGTTCCAGAGCCATTAAAAAATCTTCGTCGAGAACTTGTGCCTCGTCGTCGCCTTGATCGCGCAAGGTTTTTTGATGGGCGAACCGCTGCCGCTGATCAATCGGATCGTTTAACTCCGAAAATGCATTGGCCGCTTCCCAACCATTGATAAAAATTTCAAACCGCTCGGTGAGGCCTTTTTCGGTCCGATGGCGTTTGGCCAGGGGAGACACTGCAATGGGGTAGTCGGTAATAAAGGTCGGTTGAATCAATTCAGGCTCGACACACGCTTCGAACAATGCGTTGATCAACAAGCCTCGCTCTGCATCCGGTTCGATATCGGAATCAAATCGCTTGCATGCAGCACGCAGGTCGGCATCTGAGGAACGCGCCACATCAATACCACCGTATTTTTCGATGGCGTCGAGCATGGGAATGCGCGGCCAGGGAGGGGTAAGATCAATTTTTCGTCCCTGATATTCGAGTGTTGTTGCACCATTCACCTTTTCAGCCACAAAGGCGTAAAGTGTCTCGGCTATTGCCATCATATCTGAGTAATCGGCATAAGCCTGATACAATTCGAGCATCGAAAACTCGGGGTTATGCGTTCGATCAATGCCTTCATTGCGAAAATTTTTGCCGATTTCATAAACTCGCTCAAGCCCGCCCACGATCAAGCGCTTGAGATATAATTCATCGGATATCCGCAGATACAGCGGCATGTCCAGCACGTTGTGATGTGTGACAAAAGGACGGGCTGAAGCCCCTCCGTAGAGCGGTTGCAACACCGGTGTCTCGACTTCGAGAAAACCGCGTGCATCTAAAAATTCGCGAATCGCAGATACGACCGCGCTACGCTTGCGAAACACCGCTTGCACATCGGGGTTAAGTGCCAGGTCCAGATAACGACGGCGATATCTCAGTTCTTTGTCGCTAAATTGATCGTGTACAACGCGCTCGCCATCGCGTATTTCTTCTTTTGGAACGGGCAGCGGACGAATGGCTTTGGTCAACAACACGATCGTTTGTACTTGAACGGATATTTGCCCCGTGCGGGTCTTAAAGACCGGGCCAGATACGCCAATAAAATCGCCGATATCCAGCAACTTCCACAGCGCGAAAGCATCATCGCCAACATTGTCGAGCCGAACATAAATTTGAAGGCGGCCTTTAGCATCCCGCAAATCGGCAAAGGCCGCTTTTCCATGACCACGCGTAACAATCAATCGACCGGCAACCCGCACCTCGTCGCCCGATGCGCTCAGTGCATCAAAAGACGCGACAATATCCACAGAATAGTGCGTGGGCTCAAAGCGATACGGATAAGGCTCAATGCCCAAATCCCGAATGGCGTCGAGTTTTTGCAGGCGCTGTTCGATTAATTGAGATTCTGGCGTTTGTCCCACAACCCGAGTCAAGACAGAAGCCTCCCAACCCCTCTAATATCTATAAGATTAAACGTTATGAAGGTCATAAAACTATAACCAATATGTATATTCAAGTCAAGCGCGTTGCCCGTCTGGGAGTGCCGTTTTAAACTCAGTGCAAAGACAGTAAATACGCGCGGATAAACGGGTCGAGATCGCCATCTATAACTCCCGAAACATCCGATGTCTCAAAGCCGGTTCGCGCGTCTTTCACCATCTGATAGGGCTGGAAAACGTAATTGCGGATTTGACTACCCCATTCAATGCGCTTTTTGGTGCTTTCGAGTTCTGCACGCTTTTTGTCTTCTTCTTCCCGCATGTGTTGATACAATCGCGCCTTGAGAATTTTCAAGGCCGTATTGCGGTTCTTGTGCTGAGAACGCTCGTTCTGGCATTGCACCACAATCCCCGTGGGTTCGTGGGTAATACGCACTGCTGAATCGGTTTTGTTCACGTGTTGTCCTCCGGCACCCCCAGCGCGATAGGTATCTACTTTCAAATCATTGGGATTAATCTCCACCTCGATATCGCCTTCGGCGTCGGGATAGACAAAAACAGATGCAAATGATGTGTGGCGACGACTGTTGGAATCATAAGGCGAAATTCGCACCAATCTGTGTACGCCTGATTCGGACTTGAGATAGCCAAAAGCGTAATCGCCCTTCACTTCAATTGTCGCACTCTTAATCCCTGCTGTTTCGCCTGGAAGTGTATCCAGTACATTGGTTTGAAACCCGCGCCGCTCTGCCCATCGCGTGTACATACGCATCAACATTTGCGCCCAATCTGCCGCTTCAGTACCCCCAGCACCTGGGTGAATGGTCAATATCGCGTCATTGCGATCTTCTCGAGCGCCCAACATGTGCTGCAATTCAAGCGCGTCTAAAGCTGCGCCAACATCGGGCAATTCGGCGGCGACTTCCGATAGAGATTCGGCATCGCCTTCTTCGTATGCCAATTGAAAAAGCACGTCCAGATCGTCCGCTTGCGCATTTAAATTTTCCCAACTTTCAACCCAGTATTTCTCCGCATTACAGGCGTCGATAATTTGCTGTGCATTTTCGCGGTCATTCCAGAAATTTGGTGCTTCCATTAGTTTTTCAAATTCGGCAATTTTGACCCGTCTTTGATCGAGGTCAAAGATACCTCCCGAGCTTATCCACGCGCGCGCTATAATCGGATAGTGCGTCTTGTAGTTCGCGCACCTGAATTTCCACAGCCATTATTTGTTCCTTTCGGTTATAATCAGCGCAAATCAATCAATTCCACCCCGCTGGGTACGTGAAATGTAAATTGATCGGGTCTGGCTTTTTTATTGACCTTTAAGTCCGACAACACAAATGTTGTCACATCTTCGTGGATGTTGCGATATTCTACCTGCCTTACCAGATAGAGGCGTTTGTCTATCCACATGCGAATTTTATGGATATACGTATCTTCTTTTTTTGCCAATAGATCAACCGCGTAACACGTTTTGCGATGTATCTTTTCTTCGCCCATATAAACGGGCACATAATTTTCGTCGTATCCGCCCCAAAAAATCAGATCAAATAACAATTTCTCATAGTTTCGATCATTTTCCATCGCAGTGTAATCGCTCACTAGCACCTGGGCATTGGCAGGCGCGTAATGCCACACGGTTTTGCCATCGCTCACCACTACCTGTACATCCGAATCCATTCGAAACTGATCAGGGCGCTGAACCAGCAACTTGCCTTTGACTTCTTGATGTTGGTCCATCACGCGCCAGTAGTGTTGTTTGACAAAGTGAGCGGAAAGCGTCTCGATATCCGCAAATTTTTTTTGCAATTTCGCAACTACCTCTGAGCCGCGCGTATCGGCCTGCACAGTTCTCAGGCAAAATAAAATACTGAGAATAACGAGAAACATAAGCAGGCTGCGCCTGTTGTAATTTTCACGTATCATACATCCAACTCCTCGAGTTCTTCTAAATAATCTTCGTCAACGAGGACTTCGCGCCCTTTGCTCGACCCATTGGGCGGACCAACAATCCCGGCGGCTTCGAGTTCGTCAACAAGGCGGGCGGCCCGCGAGTATCCCACCTTCATCCGGCGCTGCAGGAGAGAAGCGGAACCCTGTTGATGAATAACCACCAATCGCAATGCCTCGTCAAACCGGGCATCGCGCTCGTTATCTGCAACAGAAAGATCGCTATTTTCACCCTCAAATTCAACGCCATCGAGTTCGACGCCCTGATCGCGCACCCAGGCCACTAATTGTTCGGTTTCTTCAGTATCGATCCACGCCCCGTGAAGGCGAATGGGTTCTGGTTGTCCAGGAGGCAAGAATAGCATATCACCTCGACCCAGGAGTTTTTCACCGCCATTGGCGTCAAGAATCGTGCGCGAATCGACCTTGGATGCCACGCGAAATGCAATACGCGTTGGGAAATTGGCTTTGATTGTACCAGTAATCACATTTACTGAAGGACGCTGGGTTGCAATGATGAGATGGATACCCACCGCACGGGCCATTTGTGCCAATCGCGCCAGTGAGCTTTCAATATCGCTCGGTGCGGTCATCATCAAATCGGCCAATTCATCGATTACCACGACAATATAGGGCAAGGCATCGGGAATCTCGTCGCGGTCTTCCTCGGTGGGGGCTTCCTGTCGCAGTCGCGCCATCTTGGCATTAAAATCAGTAATATTGCGCGCTGTAAACTGCGCCATCGTGCGATATCGATTTTCCATCTCTGACACCGCCCACTTGAGCGCACCCGACGCCATTTTTGGATCGACGACAACAGGGGCTAAGAGATGTGGAATATCGTTGTAAATTGACAATTCCAGCATTTTGGGATCCACCATAATAAAACGCACTTCTTCTGGCGTGCAGCGGAACAAAATACTGGAAATCAATGCATTGATACACCCCGATTTACCAGCCCCGGTCGCGCCGGCAATTAACAAATGCGGCATTTTTGCCAGATCGGCACAATAGGGGTCACCCGAAGCAGTTTTGCCGAACCCGAGCATCAATTTTGAATCGGACTGCTCAAATGCGCGCGATTCCAAAATTTCTTTTAAGAAGACTGTATAAGGTTCAGGATTGGGCACTTCAATGCCAACCGCAGCCTTGCCGGGAATGGGAGCCTGAATGCGAATGCTCTGCGCTTTCATCACGAGGGCGAGATCGTCTGCAAGACCGACAATTTTGCTGACTTTCACGCCTGGGGGAGGCGCAACTTCGTATGTCGTAATAACAGGCCCAGGGTTGACTTGTACTACTTTGCCCTGAACGCCAAAATTGCTCAGGCTTTGTTCCAACGCCTGTGCCCCTTTTAACAGGGTTTCGCGGTCTATAATCCCATCACCCGGAGGAGGATCTTCCAGCAGCTTCAAATTGGGTAACAGATATGTCGAAGATCGCTTGCGTACAATTTTCTTTTTCTTTTTGGGTTTTGACGGAACAGGTTTTGGTTCTGGCTCAGGCGTTTCATCTACTATTTCAAATTCCACCTCAGGCAATGTGTCTTCTTCCCTCTCAACCTGTGCCGCATCTGGAATAGGGTCAGCAACAATCTCTTCTTTTTTTTCGCGCTTTTCTGACTTGTCATCGGCGGTCTCTGGTTTGGGTCCCTCGGCCAATTCATCCTTTTCCCAATTATTTAAAATGGGATCGGCAACAATTTCTTCTTCAATTATATTTTTTTTTTGATCGGTGTCCTCGATTTGATCGGTGTCCTCAACTTGTAGCACTTCGGGCGGTATCTCGTTATTGTCAGATTTCTCCTCAGGCTTTTTGAAAAAAGTCCATTCGGGAATTCGGTTAAACGGAATATCGGTGGCAACCATTAACAACACCACAAATAGCGTTACCAAAGAAATATAAGAACCAACAGCCCCTAAATAGGGGACCAGCAGGGAAGACGATAGCATAAAGCCCAGCCAACCTCCCAATTTCCAGGCCATTGTGGGCCTCTCCCAAAAAAGCACGCCTGTCGCGCCACAGTAGATCACCATTAGTGAAAACAGGATGACACTGTACATCACAAGCGATCTGACGCTCGACATCCTGAGGTGGTTCCATCCCCACACAACTGCCAACACAATCAATGCGTAAGCACCATAGCCCACGCCAAATAGCAAGTGGTAAGAGGCGTGGGCGCCGAGCCATCCGACCAGATTTTGTGCCAACTCGTTGGGGCGCGTTGAATTGGGCGGGTCCTCTGGCGAGTGCGATAGCAAACTCAAAGCCATCAATAGTGCGATAGCAATCAAGCACACACCTAAAATTTGAAAGGGTAATGCTAGTCGATCTTTTTGTGTCTCAGGTAATGCCTTCGATGACTGTTCCATATCTGTTCCTCACAGCATCAAAGGGGAGAATATATCCGATGTGGGGACATCGGTTTTATTGACTGATTCCTCTTGCCAGCACCACAGGCTTTCGGGTGCGGAATAATTTGCCTTCTGGCGTGCCAACTTCCAGGTAGATAACATAAATACCGGGCTTCAAAATTTGTCCATTATCGCTGCTCCCATCCCAATTTACAACGCGCTGACTGCCACTTCCAACACTCTCAAGTAAGGATGCCACGCGCCTACCCGTGCGATCAAACACCCACAAATTTGCGTGGAGTCTGGGGGAGGGCACCCTATATGTAATGGCGACTTGATCGACAAAGGGATTGGGGGAAACCGACACAGATAACTCCGCTATGTCGTCTTTAAACTGAACGCTATTTGCAGCCCCAGGGGTCGCCCCCTGCGGATCCTGGCTGTTGAGCCAGTTGTCCTGATCATCTGCTACAGTGAGATCAATGCGTTCCAGACTTATAGAAGCCTCTTGTGCTGGATAAAAGATGCTATCGACAAGTGTTGCCATCGCATCGCGCAAAATGAGGCCATCGCCTCCATTGTTTAGCCGGGGCCAGCGGGTAAGCGACAAGATGGGAACATCGAGGTTGGGGAATTGCAGACCAAGAGCATCTGCGTCTTCTGCGACGATCACATATCCTCCGCCACCAATAACTGCACCTGCTTTAAATTGTCCCGTTGTTCGCAAATCGGATAGCGTCCACCCTGATAGATGAACTACGTCTGACGAGCGGTTGTACAGCTCTACCCACTCTGATCCAGTGGCAGGTCGTGCCATCACTTCGTTGATCACCACCTGTGCAGAGACTTCCACGGTCAGCAGGGCCGTATAACAAAACAATGCGAGAACTACTGAGTACATTTTTTTTACTAAATTCTGTATTCTATCCATTATACCATCCCCAATCTTCGTCGAATAGTCCATTCAAATGCCAGCAGCCCCACCAGCAAAAATAGCGGCCACTCATGCCCCCACAACCTGAACCGGTGGTGGGTGATAACAGGCTCAGGAGCCAGAATAAGCGAATCGAGCGCGGTCTTCAGATCACCCGGTCTCACATATTGCCCGCCACTGCGCGTCGCAATATCGCCGAGCAGTTCGGCGCGCATGCGCACGGTTTCGTATTCCAGGCTGTATCTTCCCACAGTAAAACGCCCCATACCCGTACCCAGATCACCATCATCGGCCCGTGCCTGTACCTGAAGCTCATAATCGCCTTGTGGAAAACGCCCCAAATTGCCAGCGTACCGCCCACCGCCCAAATCACGCAGGAGAACTTCTCTTACACCCGGGCTGTCGCCGACTCGCGCGAGAACCCGCGCGCCTGGACGCGGCTGCAATAGACGGTCAAAAACGCTTGCGTGTACCGCGACTGCCTCACCGCTTCGATACGTGGGCTTTTCAGTCGTGATTTTTAGACGTGAGACCTCGTCGCGCGTGACCAGCCAGCGCACCATATTTTTCCAAAATGCGCGTGCCACGGCATCGGTCTTGCCGTCGCCCCACATCATTAGCCCGTGACGCCAAAATGTTTGATACGCTACAGTCGCGGTTTTTCCTGCGCCTACGCGGCGAATTGCCAGTACGGGCATCGGTTTACCATCAACGCGCTCTGTGGGATGATGCGCTAACACAGTTGCATTGGAAACAGCAGTTCCCACGCGATTATAAGACAGTAGTGGCGGCAATGCCTCCCAGGCATCACGGTCGCTTAGTGGATCGTCGGATACGCGCAAGATGGGGTGGCGAGAATCGGGAAACGAAAGGGCAAAGGCGCGTTCTTGAAATGTGTCTGACGACCCCAAAAACTGCACGGGCAAAACATTGGCCAATGCCGAGCGCGCATATCCATCACCAAAAGCGGCATTGCCCCCCAGGGTCAACAGTCCCCCGCCTTTTTGCACAAAGGCGACAAGTGCCTGCTCTGGCATACCTGCAAGTGCTTCGTAGGGAGAGTTGATCAATACGACAATATCGCGTTCGTCCAATGAGCGCAACGCGCGATGCACATCTTTTTGCCATCCGGTCGTCAATGTGCGCACCAGCACTTCAAGTTCCAGGTTGACATCTTCCTGCAGCACGCGCCGCAAATAGCCCAGATCGGCACTCGGACTGCCCGCAAGTATTAAAATTCGCACGCGACTTTCGAGCACATCTGTCGAGGCCACTACGCGGTTGTTGCCCACTGTGCGCTCGCCTGCCTGTGCCGCAATCTGTACTGAAAATGCATGCCGCCCGGATCGCTCAGGGCTGATCTCAAATTCAAGGGTCTGTTCGCCATCGGACAGCGCAATGGTTTGGGCACTCACTTCCCGATTATCCAGGAGCACGCGCACCTGCTCGCGCACCCGTTCAAATCCGGAAGAAAGCACGCGGACTTGCATCACAAGCGACCTGCCCACATAGCCCAGAGGATCGATAACCACCGATACAATGGACACGTCTTTAGGGGGTACCGGGTCACCTGTTCCCACCGCGAGCACAGGCGCGCCCAGATCAACCGCTGCCCGCTCGGGGCGTCCACCCAAATTTTGTCCGCCATCTGAGATGAGCACTACGGCAGCAAGCCCTTCACCCATTGTGTGTTCGCGCAATCCATCTAATGCCCCTGCCAGATCAGTCGCTCGTCCCGCCCAGGTAAGTTCTTCTTGATCTCGCAAGGGCGTTAAAACATCGGAAAACCGAAACTGCGTCACTCGCGCGAGCGAGTGCAAATTTTTGAGTGTGGGATCGGTCAGCACGGCTTTTGCAACTTCAAAACGCGCGGTATCTCCATCTGCTATTTTCATGCTTTCGCTGTCGTCGATGAGCACGGCGACTAAGGGCAAACGCTGCGTGTGCAACGTCAGCGAAAGAATCGGCTCTATTAAAAGGCCTATTAACAAAACGAGTGCCGCGACGCGTAAGCCCAACAACAATTGATGTATGCCCGTAAGGCGCGAGCGATACATTAAAAAAGCGAGATAAATCCCGGCGCAGCCAACGAGTAATAGCAGCCATCCGTCTGAGATGGAAAACCCAACATCGCGCAGCATTGTTATACCTGCCGCTCGCGCAGTCCAGGCAGTGGCAACCGGGGGGCCGCATTCAAATTACCCCTGGCAACTTCACCTCGGGCCAGGCGAAAAGCACCTGCGCCAGCAATCATTGCCGCATTGTCTGTACACAGGGCTGTCGGCGGATAAAATACACCCATCCCGAGTTTGGAGGCTCTGTCATCGAGTTGCGCCCGCAGCGCGCGATTGGCGGCGACGCCACCCGAAAGCAATACCCGCTCTGCACCTGCTTCTCGCGCTGCTCTGAGTGTCTTATCCACTAATACATCGACTACAGCCGCCTGAAAGCTCGCCGCAATATTTGCTCCGATAGCTTCAATATTCTCTACGGCGAGATCGCGAATCCGATAGAGTACAGACGTTTTTAATCCGCTAAAACTAAAATCAAATCCCGGATTGTTGATCAACGCACGCGGAAAATCAAAGGCTTCGGGGTTTCCCTCTTCTGCGAGCATCGAAATGCGCGGTCCGCCCATGGTGACCTCTCCCTCGCGCAATAGTCCCAGTATTTTAGCTACTTTATCAAATGCTTCACCTGCGGCATCGTCGCGCGTGCGCCCCCAGCGCTCGTAATTACCCCATGCACAGACATAAATCAATTCCGTATGCCCTCCCGAAGCCACCAGGGCCATAAAAGGCGGCACCAGGTCGGGATGCGCCATACTGCCTGCAAATAAATGTCCTTCGATGTGATGCACACCTACAAGGGGCAGCCCTGAACCCAGTGCAAGCCCTTTGCCCACGGAAATGCCCACAAGCAGGCAACCCACTAATCCTGGCCCCTGTGTCACAGCAATACCACCTAAGTCGTGCAGTCCTAAGTCGGCTTCTGAAAGTGCCTGATCGACGACGGGGAGGAGTGTTCGTATGTGGTTTCGAGATGCCAATTCGGGCACCACGCCGCCGTAGAGGCTGTGTTCTGTTTGAGAAAAAATTGTGTTGGAATAGATATGTCCATCGGCTACCACGGCAGCTGCGGTTTCGTCGCAGGATGTTTCAATACCTAAAATGGGCCGATCAGAAATGCTCATAAGTATGTTAGCTGTTGGGGAAATAAGGGGAGTGTATCGACAGACGAAAGGGAAACGAAAAAAGAAAGAAACCGGTGCCGCCCTTTTGGGAGAAGGTGAAACGGCAAACCGGTAAGGGGAAAAAACAACCATTTCGGCAAGGTATTCCCCACCGAAATGGTAGCTTTACTTGTAGGACTCGGTAATATTCCGACCCGTGCTAATTTCACCGTTGTCAATCCGCAAATTAAATCCGCAGTTGGGATTGTTGCATACCCATGCTTTGTACATGATAGATGCCCCTTCGCGCCCATAATCCGACAGCGGTAGCAATATACCTGTGTTGCACTTCAAACACTGTGGAAACGCTTGCTCCATAAGACCCTCCTCTCCACCGGCGTCTTTAAAAAATCTCGCCATACACACAACCCTTTCGGCCAGAAACAGGGCTGGTTCTGGCCAAGGGGTAAATTTTCTGATTGTAACGTTTTGCAGTGGTAAATAGCCAAAGCCACTGCTCATGCTTATCTTAAGTGCAGTTAACGTGAACTCTCAAGACAGGAGGCACAAGCAGTGGCACTTCAAGATAAGCAAAAAATCAATCGGACAATAGTCCTCCCTTTCACCGAGTCTGAGTATCACCGGTTTATGGATGACTTGCCCTTTGCCCATAAGACAGTGGCGCATCTTTTTCAAATGCATCCAGAACTTTTCCCTACCGATATGAGTCAGGGCTACTTTTTTAATGGCACCACACGGCTCTCTAAAAAATTGAAGCTGAAAATGCGAAAGTTACAGATCAACAACCATCAGTATCAAATTCGGCCTTCTTTCGTGTTACCCTATATGCGCGGGATGACTGATGAAGTAGAGAAAGGCTTGTTTTTATTGCGTTTCAGTGTTCCCTTTTGGGCACTTGCCATCGTCTTTGGTAGAAATCACATGTATTGGTATCGTCTCTTTCTTTCTTTTTCAACCTATTCATTAGTGGGTACGACCCTGAAAAAGAAAGAGACATTGCCCTGCCATGTCTTGGCCGATGAGCACCATATTCGCATCCGAGGACAGAAAGCCTATGTCGCCACAACCATAGGTAAAAACTGCATTTTAGGCGTCCACACAGTTGACAAAGCCGATACTGAAACACTCAGCGCAGGGTATGCAACCTTCAAGGAAGAAGCCCAAGCCATAGATGCCGATTATCAGCCTCAAACCGTCAATACCGATGGCTGGGCAGCAACACAAGGAGCTTGGCGTGCACTTTTCCCTAAAATCTTTATTATCGAATGCTTCCTCCACGCCTTTCTCAAGGTGCGAGACCGAGCCACCAAGTCCTTAAAAGACTTCTATTATCAAGCCGCTGAGAAGGTCTGGCATATTTACAGGGCTTCAACCAAAAGAAGTATGGGACAACGCATCCGACGCTTGAGAGATTGGACGCAAGCACACTTACCCGATGTCCCAATGAAAGACAATCTCCTCAAATTATGTGACAAAAGGAGGCGATGGCTTGCTCATCTGGATTTTCGAGAGGCCTTTCGCACATCTGCTACCCTTGATAGACTCATGAAATTTATGGAACGGCACGCTATCGCAGCACAAATGTTTCATAGTGACCACAAAAAAACCACACAAAACATACGCGCTTATGCCTTACTCTATAATTTTACCCCCTCTTGTCCGGCTGTCGTGGAAAACCACCCCACGCTGACCAGTCCGGCTGCGAGAGCCAATCACTTCGTCTATCATCACAATTGGTTACACAATCTTTTAATCGCTTCTTCCATTGGTGGAAAATGGAACCACTGCAATCCGTTATAGTCAGTAAATTTTAAAGATAATGTAACAAACTTATGTACAAAGTCAACTTGTTTTATCCCATTTATCCGTGTTTATCCCGTGCCAAAGCAATTGACAAGTGCATTTTACCGACTTATTTTGATGCGCCTTCTCGCCGCATTTTCTCATCTTTATTCAGGAGGAAGTATATGTCCACAGGGATTCGCAATTTTGTCGTTTTTGCCATCGCCATAATCGTATCGTGGATTGTGGGATTAACTGTGCCAGCTACATGGACTGTTGAAAAGATCACCTTACACGCGCTCACAGACGACAGCGGCAATCTGTATTACACCTACAGAGGCAAACCCGCCTATTTCGATGCGGTGCCGCTTGAACAAGCCCAACTCAACCCCTCGATAATACACGGCTCTAATGAAACGCCTCCGATCAAACAAGAATTTGTCTCATCGGTAGAGGATGGAGAAATCAAATATTATCAACTCCTGGCAAAACATCACTGGGGCTACTGGTCACTGTTGCCCGCGGTGGTGGCCGTGCTTTTGTGCTGGATTACCAAAGAACCCGTCACAGCTCTTTTGGGCGGTATTATTTCTGGTGCGCTTATTTTGGCGCGATATGACTTTACAGGCGAGGTTTTAATCCCCTCATTATCAACGTCAAATGCCGCGAGTATCTTATTGCTCTATTTGTGGCTCCTGGGTGGGCTTATGGGGATATGGTCGCGCACGGGTGCAGCGCAAGCTTTTGCCGAGTTTATGACTGTGCGTTTTGTCCGCGGTCCCAAAAGTGCCAAGCTCGTCGCCTGGATGCTCGGTGTCATCTTCTTTCAGGGCGGCACCGTCAGTACGGTGCTGGTCGGTACAACTGTCAAACCCATTGCCGATAAGGAAAAAATCAGCCACGAGGAATTGGCCTATATCGTCGATTCAACTGCTTCACCGATTGCCTCACAACTCGCTTTCAATGCCTGGCCCGGCTATGTTCAGGCATTTATCTTTGTCGCAGGCGTCAGCTTTTTAGCTACCGAAGCCGATCGTCTTCTCTTCTTCTTTAAAAGTGTTCCCTTTTGCTTTTACGCCATTTTCGCCGTGTTGGGCACGTTCTTGCTCAGTATTGAAAAACCTCTCTTTTTGGGCAAGCAACTCAAGGAGGCTATGACGCGCTCTCGAGAGACGGGACAACTCGACGCCGATGATGCCGATCCTTTGAGTGCTAAAGAACTGCAGGGAAGCAATGTGCCCGAAGGCTACACGCCGCATGTTCTCGAGTTTTTCCTGCCTCTGGGCGCGCTTATAGGCGTTGCTATCGGGACTTTTATTATTTATGAGTCACCCAACGTGCAATGGGCTTTTGGCATCGCGCTTCTCTTAGCTGTGGGGATGGCTCTCGCCAAAGGCATGTCGCTGAAAGATATTGTCGCGGGTTTTCACGATGGTCTCAAAGGTGTGGTGCTCGGCTCGGTTATCCTCTTGCTCGCTATCACCATTGGTGGGATCAGCAAGGAAACGGGTGGTGGCATCTTTTTGGTCGAGCAACTCGGGGATACCATTCCGTATTTCATTTTGCCGGTTTTGCTCCAAATTCTCACGATGGCGATTGCCTTTTCCACAGGTACGAGTTGGGGCACGTATGCGGTTGCTTTTCCACTGGCTATGCCACTGGCCTGGGCGGTCGCAACGGCAAATGGCCTTTCACATCCCGAACTTTTTATGACGCTGTGTTTTGCCGCTGTCATAGACGGTAGCGTTTACGGTGACCAGTGTTCACCTATTTCAGATACTACGGTTCTGAGTTCCATGTGTACGGGTTGCGACCTGATGGATCACGTCAAAACGCAAATTCCGCAAGCTTCTATCGCCGCTGGCCTCGCCGCAATCTGCTGGACCGTGGTCGCTCTCTTCACAGCGTAATGGATTCCTGACTTGTAAAAAAGGAGACACACAATGCTTGGTGGTATTCCTATTGGAATGGTTCTGTTTATGACGTTTATAGTGACTCTGTTCGTCATTGGTTTTATCGTTATTTCTTCGGAACACAAATCTGATTGAAAATTCCAGTGATGAATCGCCTTTTTCACACAGAACTCGAATTGCCCATTCGCGGCAAAAGCCAGCGCGTTACCCGTCGTCTCAATGTAGCTCCTGGCGAAACGACTGTTCTTTTTGACGAAGAAGGTCCTGGGTGTATCCATCACTGGTGGCTCACTTATGGGTATAAGCGCGAAGGCGATGTGCGCGATCCCATCCACGATTTGCAACTCCGCCTCTATTGCGATGGGGAGGACGATCCCGCTGTGGATCTCCCCATCGCCCATTTTTTTGCCATTCTCTTTGAACACGATATTTATCCCATTGATAGCGCGGCTATCAAGATCCTTCCCAAAAACGCGCTCAATTGTTATTTGCCCATCCCCTTCAAATCGCTACGTCTCGAAATCACGAATAATAGTGGTCGCGCTATTCCGATCTGGTTCATGGCCGACTGGTCGTCATATGAAAATACCGAATTAACCCCATTACGCCTCCATGTCACGCACCGAGGCGAATACCCCGCTCAATCGCTGGGTAGTATGCTGATGGCTGACTATTCGAGCAGTGGATTTATCGCGGGTATGGTCAAGGGGGTGATCGTAAGGGATCGCGCTGATGCCTGGTATCATACCGGCGGAGATCTGTGGTTGCTCGATGGAGAAAGCGATCCCCACGCCCTGCGCGGCATTGGGGGTGAGGATATTTTCAATATGAGCTTTGGGATATGGAAGATACAAACCGATTGGGTAGGCGCGCCGCATATCCATCGGAGTACTGAACATACAGCGGGTGGCTCTGGTTACGAAGGGGTGATGTACCGCTTTTTCGGCCCCGATCCAATATGGTTTGATCACTCGGCTATTATTCGTTTTGGATCTCGTGGGAATGATCTGGAAAGCGTTATCTACGCCTATGTCAATCCCGCTGATCCTCCGGCTATTCTCTCCCCAGATCAATGGCAAATCGCCGGGCCTTTTCCCTGCAATACACGCGAAGATTTCAATCGGTCCGAATGGGCCGAAAAATCCGTCTCCGATTGGCCCAACACACATACTGCTGATTTTGACATTTACATGGGTGAGAATGCGCCCACCACATTTTCATTGCCCATTCAAGCGGATTCAGAGCGCGGCTGGTGCGATTTTACGCGGCACCTTCGCGGTCGCAAACGCACCAATGTCGGCACCCAACCCGCCAATGTCTCCGCTTATGCGGTGGGACAAATCACTCCGCCTGAAGCGGGCGCGTACACCCTCGCCGTCGGTTATGACGACTGGATGCGTGTGTGGGTCAATGGCGCGGAGATCCACGCGGGGCAGCATGACAATGGATTCGCCATTGATTATATCCCATGTGAACTTCCCGTTGGACCTTCTGAAATACGAATCAAACTCTCAAATTTCGATAATGCCCAATGGCGTCTCTGGACCTTCCACACCGCATTGCAAAAAGCATAAAAAACCGCAGGACATTCTAAGTCCTGCGGTTCGCGTTTCTTTAAAGATTTCTCGCTATTTTCTTAGCGTGGGGCCAGGGCAGATGGGTCGCCTTCGATCCAGGCTTCACCCCCGTCTGTCCACACTTCTTTTTTCCAGATCGGCACGGTCTGTTTTAACCGATCAATCGCGTAGTGACACGCTTCCAAAGACGCTTTGCGATGTGGGGAAGAAATCGCAATTAGCACGCTGATTTCCCCAATTTCCAACCGTCCTATGCGATGTAGTATTCCTACGCAATCTACCTCCCACTTTTCTTTTATTTCATCTCCAATTTCCCGCATTTTCTTTTCTGCCATATCTCTATATGCATCATAGACGAGGTAGGAGGTTCCGCGCCCCTTTGTATTGTCTCGCACCACGCCCGCAAATGTGGTTACTGCGCCATCCGAATCTGCCAGTACCGCATTGTATAACGCATCTGGTGTTATTTTTTTGTCCTGAATTTTATACACATCACCAGCCATAATAATTTCCCCTAAAGACGAAAAAGTAGGCCCTATCCACCACTCACAGGTGGGATAAATGCCACCTCATCGCCATCTTGAAGTTTCGCATCCCGTTCCACATACGCTTGATTGATCGATACCATCAAACTCGGTGCCATGTCTATAAATCGCGCCTGTTCCGATGCGAGCTTTGATATCAAATCCGTTACTGTCGCGCTATCTGGCAGTGTCATTTCCCGCTCACCAGTGCCAATCAAATCGCGACAAGATGCAAAAAAAAGTACTTTGATATTCAATTTACACTCCACAAGAGACGATTTTTTAATTTTTTTTAAGCCTCGGGTTATCCTGAATACCCGCTTTGCGACCGCGTTTGGCGATGGGTTTGCCGTCAATTTGTTTAATATCTGCCGTAAAGTCAATTGGCGATGCGCCGCTGATCGCGCTGCCCACACCAAAACCGGCAATTGGACATTTCAACCGCACAAATTCTGAAATCCGCTCGGGCGTTAATCCACCACTTACAAAAATCCCCACCTGGTCAGAGCCAGCATCGTCCAATGCTCTGCGTACGCGCCAGACCAGATCGGGTGTTACCCCACCCAATTCCGAGGGTGTATCCAGGCGGATGCCCCACAACCGACCGGCCATTGCACGCGCGACGCGCACGCTTTCTTCGGCTTCGTCGCGAAATGTATCTACCAGTACAACACGCCGTACGAAATCGGGCATGTGGGTATCAAAAGCTCGGGCAGCGGCTACTGTATCGCCGTAAATCAACATCAAAGCGTGTGGCATGGTGCCCGATGCTTTTTGATCGGATAGGGCAGCGCCTGCCGGTGTTGCACAGCCAGCACACCCCCCGATCAATGCGGCGTATTCCATGCGGTCTGATACGGCGGGATGTACGTGCCGCGCGCCAAAACTGATCACGGGAATCTCTCCCGCAGCTTCCACACAGGCGCGCGCTGCAGAGGCCCAGCCGCAGCCATGCGCGAGCGTGCCCAGCAATGCCGTTTCAAAAATTCCGATAGCGCAATAATCTGCGTGAAGGCGCAATACTACTTCTTTGCGCGCTATTGGTGATCCTTCATCCAGCGACCAAATTTCTGCATCTTTGGGCAATGTCTGACGCAAAATTTCCAGGACTTCGCGGATGCCGCATAAGAGTCCATCGGCATTGGGAAATACCTCCATAACTACCGATGGATTGCGGTTTTCGGCTTTAAGTACTTCGAGGGTATTTAGAAAATACTGATCTGCCCGGTGTCTGTCCAGGAAAGGAATATCATTCATATCGAAAAATATTGAGGGAGTGAACTTCTACAACAATGGATGGGATCTTACACTTTTTTTCATTGCATCCAAAAATGTCGAAGGCACCGGAACGGTTCCCATTACGGCTTGACCGCGACCATCACCGTGGCAATCTGATCCGCCCGTTGTGAGCAAGCCATAGTGTTTTGCCATATCTGAATAGCGACGCATATCCGAGCGGTCGTGTTTGACATGCATCACCTCTATACCGTCTAATCCCTGTTTGATCAGGTCGGGAATCAAAGCGTCGCGGCGGTACAAAACGGGGTGTGCCAGACTTGCCAGCCCACCAGCCGCGTGAATGACTTCTACCGCTTCGTGCGGCGTCAATACAAATTTGGGTTGATACGCTGGTTTGCCATATCCCAGATATTTTTGGAATGCGTGATCGTGTGAAAAGACAAATCCCTCTTCGACCAGCACGTCCGCTACATGGGGACGTCCGATAGTAGCATCGCCCGCTTTGTGTAACACATGTGCCATCGTGATCCGCACACCAAGGCGATTGAGTCGGGCCACTATTTTTTCAGCGCGATTGCGCCGCGCATCTTGAAATTTCTGCAGATACGTCAGCAAATCCGAATTTGCAGGGTCGATAAAATAGCCCAAAATGTGGATGTCTATGCCGGCTTCCTGTGCGCTCAACTCGGTGCCGGGAATTACTTCTACACCGATATCCCGACCGATATTCAGAGCCTCTTGCACGCCAGCAACCGAATCGTGATCTGTCAGACTGATGGCCGATAGTCCCAATTTAGCTGCTCGCTGAACAACTTGTGTCGGAGAGAAAGAGCCATCCGATTGCGTCGAATGCAGGTGCAAATCAATATAAGATGCCATAGGAAAGTCAGTGGCCAGGGCTATACGTATGTCAATCCCGGTGCCTGTTTTTTGCCTTCGCGCTGTAGTTTGCGCAGTTGACCGCGCAACAAATTGCGCTTGATCGCATTGAAATGTTCGAGGATGAGCACGCCATTCAGGTGATCAATTTCGTGCTGAAGTGCTTTGGCGGCAATGCCATCCAGTGTCATCTCAAATACACTTCCATTCTCATTGAGCGCACGGACTCGTACCTGTGCCGGGCGTTTGACATCTCCGACAATTTCCGGCAGGCTCAAACAACCTTCTTCGCCAACACATTCACCCTCTGCCCATAAAATTTCCGGGTTGATAAATGCCAGAGGTTCCGACATGGGATCGCGCGGGCGTACATCCATAACCAGAAGTCGTTCTGTAAAGCCCACCTGTTGCGCTGCAAGGCCAACCCCTTCTGCCTCATACATTGTTTCGAACATATCCACAACAAGTTGCCGCACTTGATCGGTTACATCTTGAATGGGCGTTGCTTTTTTTCGCAATATTGAACAACCGAATTTTTTTATTTCGAGTAAGGCCATGTTTATCAGTTCAGTCCTTCGTCTCTATCCTTAATAACGCTTCATTTAAGCTGCCCGTGCGATACCCTTGAAGATCTAAAGTGACATAGCGGTACCCGATATTTTTGAGTGCCTGAGCCACAGCTTCGTTTGTACCATCCTGAAAAAAACGCGGCAGATCTTCAGGTGGAACTTCTATTCGGGCAATATCTTCGTGATGCCGAACGCGCACTTGTGCAAATCCACGGGATTTCAAAAATTGTTCGGCTTGATCGATTTTATGTAATGCTTCCTCTGTGACGGCTGTGCCATAGGGTATTCGAGAAGACAAACACGCCGATGCGGGCATGTCCCAGGTGGGTAGGTGCCATCGCTTTGACAATGTTCTGACATCGTCTTTGGTGAATCCCAATTCGACCATAGGTGCGCGAATACCCCGGGATTCGGCGGCAGCCATGCCCGGGCGATAGTCGCCTACATCGTCGGCTATTGCGCCATAGAGCAAATACTCGAATTGGCCTGTATAGCGTTCGATTACTTCGTCCAGCTTATCGGCCAGCGCGCTTTTGCAATGAAAACACCGATCGGGATCGTTTTTTACATAGTCGGAATTTTCCATTTCCCGGGTATAGACAATGTCGAGTCGAATGCCAATTTGCTCGGCCAGTGCTTGAGCCTTTTCGAGTTCACCAGACGCATAGCTCGCTGAGACTGCGGTAACAGCCAGCGCGTAGTCGCCCAGAATTCGATGTGCTGCTGCCGCCAAAAACGCGCTGTCAACCCCGCCTGAAAATGCGACAACCACACTGCCCATGTCTTTGAGCAAAGCATTTAGCTCTGTGAGTTTTTCATCAAGTGTCATGTTGTTCATCCTCGCTCACTTTTTAATCGCGCCAGGTATCACCACGGCATCCACCATTCCGTGCAATATTTTTTTGTCTGCTGGACAGACTGTCGCCTGTAAGCCCGAGAACACTGCTTTGTCTTTAATGACAAAATAATAGGGCTGCAATCGCACCCGTCCTCTGAATGTTTCGATTTGATCGGTTTCGTAATCGTAATACGACGCAGAAAAAGTCGCGCCATTGTGAAATTCCTGCATGATATGGGGCGTTTGCTCAAAAGCGCGTAGCGCCTCGTCGATCACGCCTTGCCAATCTCGCTCGGCCATGTCGTGTCCAATGGTTACACCGCGACTGCCCCAGGCCATTTCAGAATATCCCGAGGGTTTGATGACCAGTTGTCGGTGTTTTTGTCCCAGGTGTCCCAGCGCACGCCAATCGGAAAAGGGTTGACCGGCGATTTCCAAGCTGGCAATAACGCCATGGGGAGGCAAAGGTGCAGGGTCTAAGATCCACGTCTTGGGAAAAGTTTGCCGCAAAAAGGCCACGGATTTTTTGCCCAGGTGTTGATGCCAGAAATTCGATAGCAAGGGGTGGTGGAATAGTGCCATCATCATCTTTTCTTCGTGATATGCTTTTAAGGGGGGCGTGATCTTGACGAGGCCTTTGCGTACTGCGTATAAAATCAAATCTATTTGGGGCAGGTTCCGCAAATCGAATAATTCAAAAAATCTGTATATCACGTCTATGCGTCGTCGGCCCTGTACCCCATTGATAAATAGCCCATCTTCGACAAAAGATATTTCTTCGGGTCCAATGACATAAGTTTCCAGACCAATGGCATTCAATCGCTCGCCCAAATACGCCATTTCGGGACGATAAGCCGATGCTTCTTCCGAGACCACTACGCCCAAAACAGGCTCATCTGTGCCAGCAACGCCGCGGATCATCTGGGCAAATCCAGTGACCATCCCGTTCGCGCCGCCCACGATTTGATCGCCGAGTTTGGCATATCGCTCTGATAGGCTTGCCGTAAATCCAATTCCACCGGGCACCGAATCCAATTCCGTCGCAATCATTCCCGATCGCGTGGGTATCACATCGGGCCGAATCACGAGGGGTACATGGCTTTTGAATCGGCTCATTTGCCCAAATTTGACCACTTCTTCCGATTTGCCCTGGTCCAGATATTGTGCGATCCATGCGGGTTGAATGCCTCTTATACTTTGCGAGTACAATAGATTCAGTGCTTTGTAAAACTGATAGAGATGCTGCCCCAATGCCTCGAGGTGTGATAGAACCGGGGGCGGCAGCCACCACGGGTCGGGCGATACGCGCCACGAACTGTTCGACTGCGGATGTACCTCGCGCTGTACTTCGGTATATAAACCACCTCTGGGCGTCAGAGCGTCAATATAGCGTGCCCGTTCCCGGGCGTCCATCTCGTCAACGGATTTCTCCGTGTCACACATGCTCATAAAAATTCCTTCGATTGGCGTGTTTACATTTTATAGAAGCCATCCCCTAAAATACAAAGAACAGGGATTTCTGCAAGATGAGAAGCCCTGTTCTATTAAAATGATAGGTATATGGATGCTTATCCTTTGCGCTTTGATCGCAGATGCTCACTGATAAGCGCGCGCTCAGCTTCAGAGAGCACTGGCGTATCCTCTTGTTCGGATGGGGATTCTACCTCATCGACCTCCAGGGGTTCTTCTGGTTCAGATGGCTCGGATGGTGGCGACGGTTCTGGCGCTACTTCAGGTGGCGCAACAGGAGGTATGTCCAGTTGTATTTCCTCGGCGAGTTCATCTTCCAGATTCAATCTCGCGGTAACGGCGTTATAAATCGATTGGGCAGTTTCGACCCGGGCTTCTATCTGACGAATCGATTGGCGTAATTCGTCCATCATAGCCAGTGCATCTTCAATTTCCCGACGTGCATTATCGAGGACTTGCTCATAGAGTATGTCTGTGGAGTCACCATCTGGAGTTGCCATGAAAATATCCTTACAAATTTATGAAAATTAGATTTGCACCGTAATTATAAGGCACACAATATAAGATAGCAAGATAAAATAGAGTTTGAGATTCGGATTAGCTATCTGGCTCACTCAAAGATGATTCACCCCGTACCAAACTCCCGGTATCGGCAGGCAGGCGCGCAAAATCTCACCTGCATGTCCGCCGGCATCCAACATCGCGTTCTCAGTTTCTTCCTGGGTTCCAAAAATCAGTTGTGCTGCTGCACCGCGGCTTTCGGCCACCACGCGGTCACCGCCGTAGTAGATGTGATATTCATCACCTGATTCTCGAAATACCAGCCCATAGGCAGCGTGTTCTCCGATTCGTTCGACAAAATAAGGACGCATTTTTTCGAGTAATTGTTCGAAATGAATGATCATCGTCGTGCCGGGTAGATTGGCTGGCTCGCCCGGCAAATCGCGCGCTTCGAGCAAGCCGCGCAATACGGTGTCGAATTCTTTGACGTGTACTGATAGCCGATTTAAATGCTGCTTTTCGATAAACTTGCCCAATGAGCCGACTATTGCAGACCGCTCACCGGCATAATCGAGCAAGTGCACTTGCCCATCATCTCGCTCGCGTGCCTGCTGCATGACCCCAAAAGCGACGGGTTGGCCTCCACGATGAATCAGATAGGTTTTTGCCGGACGGTTCTGCACCCATCCATCTATGCCAAAGGCGATGTCCGAAGGCGGGCGCAGCCAGCGCACGGGTTCGCGTCGGTAGATGGTTCCAATCGTTTCGACATCTGCCTTTGATGCCTGTGTTATCGTCCAGGTTGTATCGTCAAAATCGTTCGCCCGCTCACGCGCGATTTGAAACATCCAGTCTCGCCCCACATATCGACACCCATATCGGTGGTACATGTTGCGATAGCCCGATACCATGATATAATCTACGCCATCTTTTCGGCAGTGGTGCATGGTATCTCGCAGGAGTGCCGTGGCATGGCCCTTGCCCCGATGGGCTTCGCAAGTCGCCACCCCTCCCAGAGACGCTACGCGGAGTGTGCATCCCATAATGGATATGTTCCGCCGAATTGTGCCGATGTGCGATACGACTTCGCCGTTTTCTACGACCACGCGCAAATTGTGCATATTATCGTCATTGAACGCGTGTGGTTGCATATCTGACAGCCCCTCAAAAAATACGTTGTCGAGTAGCTGACACAAACGCCCCATTTCATCGCGGCGCACGCTGCGAATCCCATTTTCCCACGATGCTTCTATTTCTCTGGGCATAAAGATCTCCTATACAATGCCGATTTCCCACAGAATACAGGCTATGGCGAATACCACATAGACCAGCGATGCAACCACCATCATCGCGGTGCATCCTTTGCCCGGTCGGGCAGTTTTTGGCAAGTATCGATAATTGATGTACAGCATCAGCGGTACGTAAATCGCCATGGCAAATCCGCCCATATAGGCCGCATTAAATAGAAAGCCCAATTCACTCACACCGTATTGTTCCATCACAAAAGTGATCACACATCCAGCCACAATCCATATTCCCGCGACGAGGAGATACCACCAGCTCAATTCTCGTTTTTGCGCGCCCTTAAAATTGGTATATACGATGTCTGCGATTGACCGCGCGACCCCATCTACGAGGGCGAGTTGTGTGCCAAATAGCGTTGCCAGCCCCACCAGAAGAAAAATCACGCGGCCTATGTCGCCCCAAATTTCGCCCAGAATAGCGGCTTCGTCCCAAATCAGCGTGCCCTGCGCGGGAACAATACCCTGGGGATGCAGGACCGCGAGCGATCCAAAGATGAACAGCATCATTGTAATGGAGTTTAATCCCCAGAAAAACAACATCTGATCTTTTTTAATATAATCCCACCACGCCTTGAACCTCGTCGCGTTTTCTTCAGTTTCTTCAAATACAAATCCGGTAGATGGAATGGCTTCTGCGCGGCCCCGCAATGGATTTTGCATGATTGGCACATGTGCGCCCATGCCAATGTGTTTGTCGCGCAGATAAAAGGTGTAAAACAAATTTGCCGTTCCTCCAGCACCGGCAAATACGATGGCGATGAATAATGCCTTTATGGACATATTCGGATCTTTGTACCCTATGTTCGCGATTCCTTTTCCCAGATCGATCCACGTTTCTGCCGTGCCCACGGCAAAGGCCACCATAATTAATCCTATGGTGACAATCGCCACCATCAGTTCAACGGCTTTTTCCATTGAATTGTAAATGAGCTTGGGGCCAAACAATATCAGGGCGACGCCGATAAATGTAATCACGGTCCAAAATGTGTCCGAGCCCCAACCCTGGGGACCGACCAGAAGTGCTTTGAGGGCCAATCCCGAGGCGCGTCCCCATCCCGGGGCGATCCAGGAGAATAATGTGATTAAAATAAATAGCGGTGCAAAACCGCGCCACACGCGCGCAAATCCCGTATATACTGTTTCACCCGTGGCAATTGTCCATCGCCCGACCTCAAAGTTGATCCACATTTGCAAAAACACACCGAGTACCGCAGCCCAGATCATGCTCGCCCCGTATTCGGCGACGACGAGGGGCCACACAATGATCTCACCCGCGCCGATGGATAGCCCGACCAGGATGGCACCCGGCCCCGCCATTTGCCAAAAGCCCGATTTGCGATCGGGCAGAACGGCTGTTTTGAAATTGTCCAATTTTTTTAGCATCTATTCCTCCGGTTAAGCCCGCAGTGCTATCGACACAATTTCTTTGACGCCGAGTGTTTTGGCGACTCGACGCGATAGCGATAAGTACGTCGTCAATTTCCCGCCGAATATATTGAGAAATTGGGTTTGCCCGCGCGTGTGCAAGTCCAGTTCGTATTCTCGCGAGAGCGCGGTTGCGTCGCCTTTTTTTTCTACAAGAGGACGAACGCCCACAATGGCATCTGTTATATCTGTACGTCGAAGTTGGCAGTCTGAAACGAGGTAGGAATTTACTTGTTGTATTAAATAATCGAGATCTTCTTCATGAATCGCCACATCATCTATCCGCCCGCGCTCTTCGCGCTCGGTTGTGCCGATCATTGTCTGGTCGCGTTCTGGCTCGGGTATGACAAAGAAGACTCGCTTGCCTTCGGTTTGCAAAAACAGGGGATGGGGTGTGAGTAGTCCATCTACAAAAATGTGAATGCCACTCACTTTGCGAATCTGAAATCGCGATGGCAATTGGTAACGCTCTGCGACTTCATCAATCCACGGTCCCGTTGCATTGATCAGGACGTGACTGCGGTATTTTGTCTCGCCGACCGATACGGCAAAACCGGTTTTATCCCAGACTATGTGTTGCACGCCAACCCCTTCGCGAAATACACATCCCAGTTCTTGCGCATCTTCTGCCACGCGCTTTGTGAGTGCGAGATCGTTTGTCTTGCCGTCGTAATAGCGCAGTACCGCTCGAATTCCCTCTCGTTTTAATGCGGGGAATTCACGCGCAAATCGCTTTCGAGATACCTTGCGCGACCGATAGATATTGTGCCGCCCAGCCAGTGCATCGTAGAGCTTGATACCCGTCCACAACCTCCAGACGGGACGGGGACTCTGGCGATAAATTGGCAAATAAAAAGGTCGCATTGAGACCAGTTCGGGATAGCGACCCAAAAGCTCAAGCCGATCACTCAAAGCCTCTCGTACCAGTCCAAATTGCCGCGTTTCCAAATAGCGCAATCCACCGTGGATCAATCGCGACGATTTGGACGATGTGCCCCCACCAATTGCGCCTTTGTCCAGTACCAGCACCTGTTGTCCTCGCTCGGCGAGTTCACGCGCGATACCGCATCCATTGATTCCCGCGCCCAATACAATTGCATCGTAAGTCATAGATTAGCTCTTAGTGGTCAAAAAATCCGGTACAATTTCATTTTGCAAGACTTGATCCAGTGTCTGGCGTTTCCGAATTAAGTGCAATGCGCCGTGTCTGTCCAATAATACTTCGGCTGCTTCGGGAAAGGAGTTGTAATTTTTAGACGACATGCCCGCACAATACGCACCCGCTCCGCCAATGACCACAGCGTCTCCCATTTTTGTTTTTTTCAATAGCCGTGGCAATAGCCCTTCGGGGTCGTCGGGCGCAGGGGTTAATACGTCTCCGCTTTCACAACAATGTCCCACCACAATATATTCGTCAAATCCGCGTTCTTCTTTCTCGGCGGGCACCACGGCAATAGGGTGTTGCGCCCCGTACATGCTCGGGCGAATCACTTCGGTCATACCGGTATCGGTTTTGATAAATTTGTACCCTTCTTTCCCGGTATCCACCACATCAATTGCCGTTGCAACGATTGCGCCGGCATTCGCGACCAGATATGTGCCGGGTTCCACTTCCAAACGCAACGCGCGTCCGGTTTGTCTCGCGGTCATTTCAAAGGCTTCTGCCATGTGTTGTCCGATTACCTGCAAATCCGTTGATACTTCACCCGACATACGCCCAATCTTGTACCCACCTCCCAGGCTCAATGTGGTGGCGTTTTCAAATCCAACGCAAATTTTCAATGACATCAGTGCGACGCGTTCCCATACTTCGGGATCGCTGCCCGATCCGATATGCGTGTGCATGGTCGTTATTGTCAAGTCGCGCTGTTTGCAAATTTTATGAACATCGGAGATATATTCATGCCAGATCCCGAAACTCGCCGCCGGTCCTCCCACATTGGTGCGCTTGCTGTGCCCGGATCCCATGCCGGGATTGATACGCACGGAAAGGGGGCGCCCTGGAAAAAGGTCACCAAATGTTTGTAACTGATTCAGTGAACACGCATTAAAAATCACACCTTGATCGATCAAGTATTTCAAATTTTTTGGTATCTGCTGTGCCGTAAGCATGATGTGATGGCCAGGCACACCGGCCCGCATGGCGCGCTCGGCTTCATATCCACTGCTGGCGTCGATGTGCAATCCCTTTTGCGTCAAGATGCGAATTACGGTGCTGTTGGGCAATGCCTTCATCGCATAGCGCGCGGTTAGTCCAAAGGCATTGGGGAAATTCAATACTGCCTCGGCCTGTGCTTCCAGCGTGTGCTGGTCGTAAACATAAACTGGGGAGCCAAATTTCGCTCGAATTGTTCTTACTTGATCGTCATTCAAAAATGCTGCCACAAATTCCTCGCTTTCACGTTGTTTTTTGTTATTGGATATGTAAAAAATAAAAAAGCTCCCCAGAGGGAGTTCTCTCGCCAGCAATTCGGGGCGTGACCTCAAATCGTCTGATTGTTCTTTGGTGCGGACGGGGGGACTCGAACCCCCACGGGTTTTACCCCACCAGATCCTAAATCTGGCGTGTCTGCCAATTCCACCACGTCCGCATATTTGTTGCGAAAAGTAAAGATACAGATTCCGCTGAAATATATCAATAAAAACGGAACCATTGAGGTATTTTCTTCCTTATAGAGGATAGGAAGCCAAGCATTAATCCAGTGGTTCCGTCGTGGAACCCCTGTTGACTTTTCCAATCCTCGAATTTACGTTTGTACTCCAAAAAATCCGCAAACATTTCTAAAAATTATGTATATCTACAATAAAACACAAGCCGTGTGGCTCGTTTTGTTCCTGCTATTTGCGGTTACGCCGGGATGGTGCCAACCCGTTTTGCCGCAAAAAGCTGCTGGCGATTCCATAACATTTGACGCCGACGAGGTTGTTTATCACGTACAGACCAGGCGCGTCGAATTGATCGGCAATGCCATCTTGCGCTATCGCGATTTGCAACTCAAAGCCGGTTATATCACGTACGATCAAAACATCCGGCACGTTACGGCACGCGCATTGCTCGATTCCACCGGGGCAAAAACCGCGGGACCACCCCAATTTACCCGCGGCAGCGAAAAAATATCGGGTGAGTACATGGTCTATAACCTGGATACAGAACGCGGTAAGGTGCGAGATGGACGCGCGTCACATCAACGCAAACACTATCGCGGTGCTCGCATTTTACTCGATGGACAAAAAGCGCTAAATGCTATGGATCTCTCTTTGAGTACCTGTGACCGCGACCATGTACACTACGATTTTCTGTGCAAAAATGTGCGTATTTTGCAAGACGACAAAGCGATTGGGCGGTCTGTCACTTTTCGCATTGGCCCGATTCCCGTTTTCTGGCTTCCCTTTTTCGTTTTTCCCGTCAAGCGTGGGCGGCAATCGGGCTTGCTCACGCCGGGCGTGGGCAGCAACAGCCGCGATGGCATTTTTGTTCACAATTTGGGATATTATTTTGCGCCGAGTGAATACTGGGATGCCACAGTTAAGAGTACTTTGCGCGAGCGTGGTGGATTCTTGCTCGAATCGCGATTTGCTTATGCCAGACGCAATCGATTCAGTGGCTCAATGGATATCGGATATGATCGCGATACCTCAGGCGATGCTACGGCTCACAATTGGCGCTTTAATTTGCAACATCAGCAACGCCTCAACGCCACGACCAATATCAGGGGGAGCGGGCAGTTTTCGACCAGTACCAACTTTGATCGACGCAATAGCAATAATCTCTATCGCTATCTCAACCGGCAGCTAAGGTCCAGTTTTTCTTTTGACAAACGCTGGACAGAATCCGGGCGCAGCATTGACGGCAGTCTAACGTATTACCGCGACCTGAGGACAAAAAATAATAGTTTTCAGGGTTTTCCCCGCCTCAGCTTTCGACAAAACAGACGCCGCATATTTGGAGGTAATGAACCCACATCTGTTACGGGACCGTGGTATCGCGCCTTTTATTACGGTTTTTCGAGTACCTTGTCGAATAACTTTGCGCGCAACCCCGATCCAGCGCCCAATACGGAGCGCGTCTCTCTTCAAAATCGCGTCACCGTCAACAGCCAACACCGCCCCCTGGGCTGGCTCGATCTCACGCCGGGCTTTAATTTTGGCGAAGAATTTATATATAGCGATACCGATTCTACAACCCGACGCACGTCTTACAATGCGGCACTGTCTTCGGGTACGACATTATACGGCATCTTCCAACCGCAAATCGGTCGGTTGCGCGGTATTCGGCATCGCTTTCAGCCTCGAATCAATTTCAATTACAATCAATCGGGAAGCATATTTCAAGGAACTCTGGGTTTTGGGGGCAATCGCAAGTGGAACGATGCCAGACGCAGTATAAATTTTAATATCGGCAATACTTTTGAACTCAAGACTCAGCGCGACGACGATGTGCGTCGCTTTACTCTAGCGACTCTCAATCTGTCAATGGAGTACGATTTTGACGCGCCGAGACAAAAATGGCGTCCGCTTCGCACCAGCGCGTCTCTCAAACCCGATCGCCGAGTGGATGTTCGCATTGCGATGACCCATACGCTCTATGACAGTACTGGCCAGCGGTCGCTTTTGCATCCGCGCATGCAGAACCTGACCATTACCTCCAATTTTCGTTTTTCTGGCGGTCAAGGCGAACGAGGCAATATGGTTATACAGTCCGCTATTGTTGATGGATATGACGATGGGTATGGTGGTGGATATGGTGGTGGATATGGCGCAGATTTTGGTTTTGAACGCGATCTGTACAGCGATTTCGGCGGTGCCAGCCAGCCGTGGCGATTCAATCTTTCGCACTATATTGCGATGCGGCGGTTCGGCAATACAACGAGCAAAACATCTTGGATCAAAGCAGATGTTGGCATCAATCCTCGCCAATTTATAAGAATTGACTATTCGATCAATATCGATGTTCTGCCCGATGCCAAAATCTCAGCGCAAAGCCTATCGCTTTACCGCGATCTCCACTGTTGGGAAGCTCGGTTTTCGTGGTATCCCGCGGGTTTTAATAAGGGGTTCTTTTTTAAGATCAATATTAAGGACATCCCACAAATAAAGTTTGAACACCGACGCGGGGGATTTGGAATATAAAATCTTTCACCTTGCCCACCAGCCGTAAATGGCTTATAGATTCCGGTGATTTTGCATGGGGATATCTCGTGAAAACGGTGCTGTTCAGGGTGCCTTTGGAAAACTTCTAAGGATGAGACCTTTATGTCTTTGACAGAATCTGCGGATTTACGAGCCAGAAGCACTGATCAACCGGCCATGAATGACGCGGGTGCGTTACCACCGTTCCCCGAGGGGTGGTATTTCGTCGCAAGCCGCGAGTCCATTCTGCGAGAGAAACTGATCGAGAAGACGTGGCTGGGTGAAGAAATCGTCGCCTGGTGCGACGATGCAGGCCGTGTCTGTGTGACCGACGCGGTATGCCCGCATATTGGCTCGCATCTGGGGCCGGGGGTCGGCGACCAGGTATGCAATGGTCGCCTCGTCTGTCCGTTTCACGGATTTGAGTACGATACGGCCGGCCAATGCGTTGCGACTCCGAATGCTCCGGCACCGAGAGCCGCGAGGCTGAAAGTATATGAGACGCGAGAGATCCTCGGCATGATCTTCGCCTGGTTCGGGAACGGCGGCCGGCCGCCACAATGGGAGTTGCCAACCGAGCTAACCACTGGACAAGAGTGGTGTGAACTGGGGTTCAACATACTCCGGTTCCGAGGCCATCCCCAGGAAATAACTGAGAACTCCGTAGATCTGGGACACCTGCGCTACGTACACGGTTACGACAAAGTGCAACCGGTCGGTTCGGTAACGGTAGATGGCACCTATTTGAAGAGTTGCTTCGACTTCAAACGCGTTCGCAAGATCTTGGGTGTAAAAGATCTCGTGTACGAACCCTCCGCTGTCACTCACGTCTATGGACTGGGCTACTCTTTCGTTGAAATCCACGAGAAAACCATCGATATGAATGCGAGATTGTGGGTACTCGCAACACCCATTGATGGCACCCTCATCGATCTTGTATTGGTCAGCCATGTTCGGGAAATCCGCAAGCCCCGGCGCTTCATCTCCGGTCTGGGGTTTCTGCCGATGAAGCTGCGCCACAGACTGATGAATCGCATTATAATGTCACAACAGAAACGGGATGTCCTGCAAGATGTGGTGATCTGGGAGCGAAAGCAGTATCGGCCTATCCCCAGATTGTGCCGCGCCGACGGCCCCATAGGGAAATACCGCCGCTATTGTCGGCAGTTCTATCCCGAACCGAGGATTGCGACGGGAAGTGGGGACACAATCGACGACTAAGCGGCTACCGATGGCCGCAGAGCAAGAGGTCAAAGCAACAAGGAAACAGAAATAATGCCACGGCGAATTGCCATTGTTGGTGGAGGTGTTTCAGGGCTGGGTGCTGCATAGGCCCTGAGCCATCACCCCGACCTAAAGGGGCTTACGAGCCAAGAAACAGTACAGCGGCGTGAAGATACCCGCCTTGCCGCCCGCGATATAAGCCTCCGCGGTCCGGTCCAGAAGTCGGACGACTTCCGCGGAGCCCTTCGGAAACAGCCGCAGTACTTCAGCCAGCTTCAATCCTGCGATGACCGCTTTGCGGCCCCAAGAAAGCCTGCGCAAGGCGTTGCCCAAGGTCCCGTGGCGACTCTCCATAGGTTGATACCAGGGTGTGGAGGGTCCTTTCTGGACGTCCCGGTCCATCCCTTCCATGACGTGGAATCCCGCGGCTTCGAGCGCGTGATTTACTTCCCCGAAGGTGGCGATGTCGTTCAGCGCAATGCCGCGCATGAGATCCCGCTTGATGGCCCGGTGCCGGTCGTCCTTCGGATTGAATTGGTCCGTCAGGCACATTTCCTGACCCCAGAACAGGGCACCGGGTTTCAGTACGCGGAATATCTCCGCGAAGGAGCGTTGCTTGTCCGGCGCATGGCACGTTGACTCTATGGCATAACCCCGGTCGAAGGTGTCGTCCTCGATGGCACCCATGTCCATGAAGTTGCACGTCTCGAAATCGACCATGTGGTCGAGCCCTGCCTCGGCGTTCAACCTTTTCGCCTGTTCCAACTGGATCTCATTGATGTTGATTCCTACAACCCTGACACCAGCCTCACGAACGACGCGGCGCATGGGGCCGCCGACTCCACAACCAACGTCGACCACCGTCATACCCTGTTGCAGCTCCAGCTTGGAGATCATCACCCGCTGATGCCGGACCTTGGATTCCTCCAGACTCTCATGAGGCGTGAGGGGCGCGAAGTGCAAGGACTCGCCCCAGCCCCACACCATGAACCCGCTGCAAAGGTCGTAATAGTCTTTCACTGTTTCAGTGTGATCATACCCGCCCGCGCCACCGGACTCCGCCGCCCGTCGCAGCCAGCCATCGAAGTGCTGCACCCGACGTGCGACGCGCGATCCCCGGTACGCGTCTCTCAGCTCGCTCGATAGTTTACCCAGTCGCATTTGGTGGTTCCCTCCTGGCTCCACAAGGAGCCATGTCGTCAGGCGAACAGCTCCTGTCTCTGCTCGGTGATGCGGAACTTCAGCTTCTTGCTCGGTTTCAGCGAAGGAAACGGACTGAAACGGAGCTTGTACTTCGCCGGCGACACCTCAATCTTGAAATAGTGCGCCAGCATCAGCAAGTTGGCCGCCAGGTGCAACTCCATCCACCGGGTGCCGAGACACTTGTGCGTACCCAGCCCGTACGGGGCGTACCCGGGGCTGCGATGCTCATGGCGCGGCGGCAGGTAGCGGTCAATGTCGAACTTGTAGGGGTCGGGAAAGACCTCACTCATGTAATGCGTGGCGGTCATGGCAATGTGGACCCGTTCCCCCACGGGCAGCTCGTAGTCCTCGACCACGCACGTATTCATCACGTTCCGAATGGACATGGAGACGATCGGGTACATGCGCAGGCACTCCATGAGGAAGCGGTGCGTCACGTCGATGTTGGCGGGGGTGAAGTCCTCTCTTTCAGGGTCGCCCTTGGCGAACAGGGCATCTGCTTCGGCCTGGATTCTGGCGTAGAGGTCGGGCTGCGACGCCATGGCGTAGACTATGAGGCTGAACGTATCGCCGAGGTACACGCTGGCAATCAAGGCCGCGGAAAAGGCGAACAGCAGGTTGGACTCCGGGAGAAACTGCGGGTCGCTCGCGTGCAGACTGAGGTAATCGTCCACCAGGTCCCGCGGGCTGTCCGCCCGTTGGGCGGGGGTATGGATGTCCTGGACCCGCTGCATCAGTGTATCCAGGGCTTTCGCCCGGCGTCTCATGCCCGGGGTGTTCAGCGTGAATCCGGGCAGAAGCTTGGCGATGTGCACGCTGAGGGCCCGTTCCTTGTACTTCATCAGGTCGTCCATGAGGTCCTGGGTATCGACGCTGATGAACAGTGGCGAGAGCTGAGCGTTCACCATCTCCCGGCACATGGACGTGGCGCGGTAGGAGTCCCCAACCGTCAAGCTCGCCATGTACTTGCGCCCCTGATTGTAGAGCTGGTCTAGCTGCCCGCCCAGCCTCCCGGCAGAATAGGCCGGCGACAAGGACTTGCGAAGCCGGAAGTGATCGGCACCGTCCAGGGCGGGCAGGACGCCGGACGCACCGTAAACCTTCTCGAAGTCGCTGAAGTAGTCCCTCGCTCTCAGGTACATGCGCCCGCGCTTATGCACCCAGCGGTTTGTCTCGAGTCCGGCCAGGAAGATCATGGGCGACGAGAAGGGAGGGCAGATCTGGAACACCGGACCGTACTCCTCCGCAAGGTTTCCGAAGAGCGCGTTCAGGTTGCCGTCTCGAATATGCGGGTTCAGCAGCAGCTTGGGCAGCGAAATCGTCGGAATCTTCCTGGTAAGGGCAGGACGTCGAAGGGCCGGGCCGGCGAGGTTCTGAGAGACCGCAGCGGCCAGGGAGCGGCCGATCAGGTCCATCTTGCAGATGAACTCGATGCGCTCCTCCGCCTCGTCGTCGAGCTGGAATATGAAACGAAAGACGTCGCAGGTATTGATGAGGCAGATGATGATGACATCTCTCGGATCGGGAATCTCGTCGGTGAAGATGACCCTGCTGATCCGCGTTCTTATGAATTGGCCTGCAGTGCCCTCTTCCGACTTGCCGTACAGTTCCCCACGCCAAGCGGTAGGAGCCAGCGTCCAGAATTCGCCGTCGTGGTATTCCAGGATCTTCAGGTCAACCAGGCGATCCAGAACCGAATCAATGATCGACTCCGCACGGGGAGCGAGCCGTTCAATCCAGTACTGGGCGTTCCGTTGACCAGATTCGGCTGCAATTTCTTTCAGAATGAGGTCCAGGGCAGGGTTGCCGGTTTCCGACTCGTCCACAAGGAACAGGGATTCCATGTCCGTGTCGATGCGAGATCTGAGTGAAAGCTCCGCGAGCACCGCACCGACCACGGCGCAGTTCAAATGCCAGCCGGGTACCTGGTGAAAGTAGCCAGTCTCCTCGTTGAGGAGCATCAGGATGAGTTCTTGAGTCAAAGTCAGCGGTTGGGTCGTCAAACCCTCGGTAGTATCAGCCATCGGTTTTCGCCTCCCTGCATCATGAAGTGCATTACGCGGTACCGGCACCGGAACGGCCCCGCGACGCAGTCAGACGCAGATGGATGGTGGAAAGAGCGGGAACGACCATCATAAGTATGGCGGTGACAAAGAGAATGCCGCAGCCGAGTGATGCGGCAAAGGGGATCAGGAACTGGGCCTGAATGGCGCGTTCCAGAATGAGGGGCGTGAAGCCGAGGAAAGTCGTCACAGAAGTGAGCATGATCGGACGGAAACGCCCTTTGGCACCCTCTATGATCGCAGTTCGCACCGGGGCGCCATCCCTGAGTTTCTGATCGATGAAATCGATCATGACCAGGGAATCGTTCACAACCACCCCGCTCAGGCCGAAGATGCCCATGAAGGATACCGCGCTCAGGGCTACTCCGAGGACCCAGTGACCCAGGATCACCCCGATGAACCCGAAAGGGATGACGGCCATAATAATGAACGGTTTGGTATATGATTGGAGAGGGATGGCAAGCAGCGCGAAAATCATGATCAGGGCGACCGCGAACCCGCGGTACAGCGCATCCAGGGATTCGAGTTGCTGTTGTTGTTCCCCTCCGAAGCTGTATGTCAGGCCAGGGTGCAAGGCGGTCAGGTCTGCGAGGATCGAATTGGCCAGGATGTCGTTGGCTTCGTCACCGGAAATCACCGCAGCGTCCACGTCCGCCGTGACCGTGACGACGCGCTGGCCGTCCTTGCGTCGGATGGCCGGCGGCGACACGCCCGGGTTCAGCGAAGCCACACTCATGACCGGGACTTCGGCCCCGCCCGGGGTGCGGATGTGATAACCTTCGACATCGGTAATGGAATTCCGCTCATCGGCGGGCAGGCGCACGTAGACCCGGATCTCTTCCCGGCCGCGCTGCACCCGGACCGCCTCTGCGCCGAAGAACGCGGCACGCGCCTGCCCGGCCAGGTCGTCGAGTGTGAGACCGAGGGTTCGCGCTTCTGGCCGCAACCCGAGTTGAACTTCCGGGATGCCCGGGGTGTGATCCGAGCGTATGTCGAAGACGCCTCCCACTCCTCGGAGTCCATTGACCACAGAGTCTGCAATCCGGGCGAGCAACTTCGGGTCAGGATGCGACAACACGGCCTCCACCGGGTTGCCCAGGTCGAAGACCGCGCCGCTGAAGGTGATACCGCGCACATAGGGCAGCACACCCACCTCCTCGCGCCATGCCTGCACGACCTCTCCGGTGGAGATCTCTCTCTGTTGAGCGCTCAGGAGTTTGAACTCGATGGTGGCGATATTGGCTTCCGGATTGAGGGTAGGCTCCGGATTGAGCCCACCCTCGAGTCTCGAGCCCTGTCCGACGGTCACCGTTACGCCGGTCAGCAGCGGTGGCGCGTCTGCGGGCCGGCCGCGCGCGAGTCGTTCGATGACCCGGTGGCCTGCGGCCTCCAGTTCCTGCGCTACTTCGTACGTCCTCAAAGCGGTCGTCCCATCGGGCATCTCCAGGACGCCCGTCGCGATATCCCCCTCCACATCATCGGCTAGCGTGGTAGGAACGATCCCCGCGGGCAACAGGGAGATGCTCAACACGAGCATTCCCGCGGCCCCCGCCATCGTCACCCCGGGCTGATCCGTCGCAAACCGCAGGGCCCGGTCCAGAGGCCCTTGCACGAACCTGTTCAGCAGCACATCTACGCGCCCCTGTAGCCGCGCGAAGAACCGGTCGAAGGCATTGGTCGGCACCCACTCCGGGCCGTGCAGATGGGACAGGTGGTTGGGCAGCACCAGCAACGATTCGACCAGGGAAACCAGCAGCATGGCGATCATGATGATCGGCAGGGCCCGCCACACCTCACCTACGCCGCCGGGGATGAACAGCAGCGGGACGAAGGCCACCACCGACGTCAGAACTGCGAAGGTCAACGGCACCTTGATCCGCCGTACGCCGCGAATCGCGGCCGTGACCCCGGGTGTTCCCCGCATGCGTTCGTAGTGGATGTGCTCGGCCACGACGATGGCATCGTCGACGATGATTCCTATGGCGAGGACAAAGGAGAAAAGGCTGATGGTGTTGATCGCCACGTCGAATGCCATCATGATGGCGAGGGCGCCGATACCCGAAACGACGAGGCCCACGACGACCCAAAGCGCGAGCCGGATTTCGAGAAACAAGCTGAGGGCGATCAGCACCAGCAACAGGCCCAGGATACCGTTCTTGAGGAGAAGATCGGCGCGTTCCTCATAGACTTGGGATTCGTCATTCCACAGGGTGATGCCCACTCCGTAGGGCAGGGACGGGATCACTTCGTTAGCCAGGTGTTCTCGGACGGTGGTGGCGACATCCATTACTTGTTCGCCATCGGCGCGATAGACCTCGACGAATACAGCGGGCTGGTTCTGGTGCCGCACAATCAGGTCGGTTTCTTGAAAGCCGTCGCGGACCTCGGCGATATCTCCAAGGCGCAGGATCGTGCCGTCACGACCGCTGAGAAGGACGATCTCCTCGAAGTCCTGCTGGTCGTAGTTCTGGCCGAGGGTGCGGACCCTCACCTGGGATTCCCGGGTATCGATGCTGCCAGCGGACAGTTCCAGGGAACTGCGACGAATCGTGTTGGCGATGTCGGTGAGGGTGAGTCCAAGTGCTCTTAGCCGATGAAGCGGTACTTCGATAGATATCTCGTATTTCCGAATACCGCTGACCTCGACTTGGGACACGGAGGGGTGCGTCGTGAGGTTGTCCTCGATCTGGTACGCCAGTTCCTTCAGCGCGCGCTCGGAGACGTCGCCGTGGACGATGAGCCGCATCATGCTCAGGCGGTTGTTCATCTCCCGGAACCGGGGACGTTCGGCACCGGCCGGGAAGGACTGTATGCGATTGACAGCAGACTCGATATCGTCCAAGGCCCGAGCCATGTCCGTATCGAAATCCATTTGAACCCGCACGGAGGCCATGCCCGGGGCCGCAACGGACTTGACCGCCTTCACGTCATCGAGCCCGCTGACCTGATCCTCGATCTTGACGACGATCGACTCCTCGATCTCCTCCGGTGTGGCACCGGGATAGGCCATGGAGACTTCGATATGGTAGAAAGGGGTGGTGGGCCAAGCTTCCCGATCGAGACCGGTCAGCGACACCAGCCCGGCGGCGATGATCGCCCACATCAATAGATTGGCGGCTACACTGTTGCTCGCCATGTAAGCTATCGGTCCAGGGCGTTCCCGTGCGGAACCATCTTCTCGGTTCATGGATCACCTCCGATCCGCACCGCCATGCCTTCGGTTGCGACTTGAATCCCGCCTATGACGACCGCCTGCTCGGCTTTCAGAGTGCCGGTTACGAACACCTGATCATCGGAGCGCTGAAGGACGCGCACCGAGACGATAGTCAATAGTGTGTCATCGCGTACTGCCCAAATCTCGTTGCCCGGCCTGAGTGCTGACCGCCGCAGGATGAAGTACCGTTCTGGGGTGATTCCCTCAATTTGCACTTCCACAAACTTGCCCACGAGAAGGGGCGGGCCAGGATCCACGCCTGCCGCCTCGACTCGGGTGCCGCTCGCAAAGGGATTCGGAACGCGCACGATGACGTCAATAGTCCGCGTCTGTTCGTCCAGGGATGCTTCTGCTCGATCTACATAGCCCTCCCAGGCGTAGCTTCCATCGCCGTATTCAGCGATGACGCGGGCCTTGACCTGCCTATCTCCGTCGCCCGCTTTTAGCTCCCAGAGGCCTCGGATGAGAACCGCGTTGGCATCGGAGAGGGGAACGACCACCTCTACTGCATCGGTCGCGTAAAGTCGTCCCACACTCTGCCCAGCCACTACGAACTGCCCCATATCTATAGATTCTGCCTGCACGACGCCTCTGAAGGGTGCATGGACTTTTGTGCGTGCCAAGGCCAACTCGGCATCGGCGAGCGCCGCACTATCTCTGGCCACCGCGGCTCGAGCTGCCTCGATCTGAGGCTCCCACAGCGCAAGGGGATTGGCTTCGGCTATGTCCGTTTGCTCACGTCTGAATTGCGCGTACTCAGCGCGTGCGATCTGGGCTTCTTCACGCGCCCGGAGGAGTGCGACATGCTGCGCGGCCACGTTGGCACGCGCTTGCTGTACTCTGTTGAGGTAGTCGGCGTCATCAATGCGGAAGAGAACCTGCCCTTTTCGGACTCGTCCGCCACTCTGAAAGGCCGGATCTACCCAGACGACCTTGCCATTGATTTCGGCAGCGACATCTATCTTTGCAACAGGTCGAACTGTCCCTGCACCGTACACGGGAATGGGACCAGTACCAGCCACTACGGGAGCCGTGACCGCGAAAGGTATCTGAGGACTAAGAGGCTGGATTTCCGGCTCGGGCTTAAGCCAGACCATAAGGTAGGCAACAATCGTGGATATGAGAAGGATGGCCCCAGCTGTGAGTAAGCTTTTTACTCGATTCATCTCTTTTCTCTTTTCAGTACAGGCTGATGGGAATCATCCGTAGCCCTACGCGCAGAACCGGGGCGGGCCAGGTGCTCCCAGGGACTCCCTTTTTCGTCGAGAATACTGTACGAAAATACGAATATCTCTAATAAAATACAAGTAGTTTGGCTCATTTTTTTCCTGTCAGTTTCGATTGCGCCGGGATAGTGCCAACCTGTTTTGCTGCCAAAAAAAGGACCGGGGCTGGGGGTTAGGAACTGGGAAAATCCGCCTCCAATCCAAGCCCTACCTCTTTATCTTTCACCTTGCACCCGTGCCGTAAATAACGTATATAATGATACAGGCGTTTTTAGTACTGGAGGATAGCGTGCGGGTATTGATTCAGCGGGTGTGCGGGGCAACGGTTCGCGTTGAAGAACAAATCGTTGGGCAAATTGATCGCGGTCTTTTGATTTTGCTGGGTATTAGCGAGACCGATGGTCTTTCAGATATGGAATATGTTGCTGAGAAATGTGCGAATTTGAGAATTTTTGAGGACGACCGTGGAAAAATGAATAGATCCCTGCTCGACACGGGTGGGCAGGCGCTGGTGGTTTCGCAATTTACCCTGCACGCCGACACCCGCAAAGGCCGACGTCCGAGTTTTAATCGAGCTGCTCCACCAGATATTGCCAAATCCCTGTACGAGCAATTTGTCCAGCACTTCTGCGCTCTTGGCATTCATACTGAAACCGGCGTTTTTGGCGCGTATATGCAGGTCGAAATTCACAATACAGGCCCCGTTACATTGATGATTGACTCAGAGATATGAAGAAGAGACTGATTCTCGCGTCTGCTTCGCCCAGGCGTGCGCGTTTGTTGCGTTTGTTGGATATTCCATTTGAGATTGCGCCGAGCAATGCGAATGAGTCTTTGGATACCATTTTGCCACCCGCTGAATATGTGCGGGAAATCGCGCAGCGCAAAACACAGGCAGTTGTCCATCGTTTTGACCACGCGCTCATTTTGGGTGCCGATACAGTTGTGGTATTGGAAAATGCGATTTTTGAGAAACCGAATGACGCCAAACACGCCGAAGACATGCTGGCGCAACTTTCGGGAAAAACCCATCAGGTCTATACCGGGCTGGCCCTTACAGATACGGAAACCGGTCAAACCCTCACAGAGGTTGCTACTACTCACGTCACCATGCGCGTGCTCTCATCGGAGGATATCTCGCGCTATGTCGCCACTGGCGATTCTATGGACAAAGCCGGTGCTTATGGTGCGCAGGGGCGTGCATCTGCATTTATTCAATCCATCTCTGGCTGCTTCTACAACGTAGTGGGCTTGCCACTTGCGAGTTTTTGGAGCCTTTATCACCGTCTGGTCGGGCAATCGCTTTGGGCTATTATACCCGAAATAGATCTAACAAATAACGGGAATACAACCATCTATGACAGATGAAAAACAAGACATTGGTGAATTACTCAAAACGCAGCGCGAAAATTTGGGTTTGAGTATCGATGATATATATGAACACACGCGGATCAATCCCGAGTTTATCAAAGTGCTCGAATCAGGGCAATTCAATAGGTTGCCCTTAGCTTACGCGCGTTTGTTTCTCAAAACTTATGCCCAAGAACTCAACCTCAATGTTCGGGACATCCTTATTCTTTTTGACAGACGCGTTGCGTTGCCGCGCGAGCGGGTTACAGTACCGTCCCCTCCAGAACGCGGGATAAACCGCAGCGCAATATTTATCTCATTGCTCGCATTCGCGGTGATTGCAGTGGTGATCATCATTCTTAACTCGCGTGAAGAAACACCACTCACAGTGCCGCTCGATACAACCACATCACTTCTTCCAATACCAGATAGCACGGCATCGGTGATCCCTCCCGAACAATTGAGCATTTACGAAGAGGAGATGCCGGCGGGAATGCAGGATAGTGCGAAATCCGTGCAAGATATGCAACTACGAGACAGCACAGAATCTGTTATGCCTTCCTCCCCGGCTACTCGCACTTCGGGAGACACGGGTATTGTGGTGGAAGTGCCAACTTCCCAAACAGCGTCCGCTGTGCTCTCCACATATAATTTGCCCGTTCCCGGCGTCATTGCTGAAGGAGAACTCATGACTCTTTCTGGCGCTGCAAGTGAAACAGTGCATTTATCCATTACTGCCGATGGTCGCGGGGTTTTTGCTGGTATGCTTTCACCCGGTAGGGAGCAACGCTGGTTGGCCCATGACCGCTTTCAAGTGGAGATACAGCGTGCTGGCCCGATTTCGCTTTCACTGCAGAACCAGCCTCTCGAATTTGCCAGCCCCCCCGAACGCGGCCTTCGCTTGACCATTTCCCGCACGCTTATCAAAGTCGAAGAACTCGACGAAACGCCTTCTAACCCGCAGATAGGCCGATAATTTGTTTCTATGGCGCATCCCTTTGCACACATCGTTCCTCTGGGCACGTCCCTCGATACATTTACCTACCGCATTCCCGACGATCTCCAGAACGATCTGCAAACGGGCTACCGCGTTCTCGTTCCTTTTGGAGAACGCTGGGTTACGGGTATTGTCGTCGGCTTTTGCGAAACGTGCGATCTGCCCTCCAATCGCATTAAGACCATTGCCCAAATCCTCGATTCCTACCCGCTTGTAATACCGCCGATGCTCGAATTGTGCAAGTGGATGGCCTGGTATTATCTATGCAGTCTCTCGGAAGTGCTTTCTGCGGCTCTACCATCGGGTATTCACCTGGATAGTGGGCAGCATTTTGCCCTTGAAAAAAACTTTGACGACGCGATCAGTCGCCTGCTTTCCCCACGCCAGCGGGAGGTCGTCACTGAATTGGGCGAACTCGGTTCGGCATCGATGCGCCAACTCCAAAAACGACTTGGAAAACAGGGCGTACAGCCCGCGATATACGGTCTTTTGAGGCGGGGTGTTCTGGTCGCGTTTCAAAAGATGTCAGCACCAAAAGTAAAAACAAAAACCCAGCGTGCAGTGGCACTTGTGCCCAATGATCCGCGCTGGTTTGATCTGGAATTGCCCACACTTGAAAAACGCGCTCCCCGCCAGGCGCAGTGTATTCGCCTTCTGCGTTCGGCAAATCGTTCCCTTTTGGCCTCACAGCTATCTGCAGAAGGGATTTCTTCGGGCGTACTGAGAGAAATGGCCAGGCGCAATTTGATCTGTTTTATAGATCGCGAAGTGGTGCGCGATCCTTATGCCGATGCCGATCTTCCTCCGCCAGAGGATGTAACGCTTACGCCTCATCAAGCGCGGGGTATCCAGGCGATTAGACAGAGCATTGATGAAAACACCTTTCGGGTTCATCTTTTGCGCGGGGTGACGGGCAGCGGCAAAACACTGGTCTATATTCGGGCGGTTGCACACGCACTCGCATCGGGAAAAGGCGCGATTGTTCTGGTGCCGGAAATCACTCTGACGCCGCAGACCGTCCGCCGCTTTCGCGCCCATTTTGGCGATCGCGTCGCAGTTTTGCACAGTGCATTGTCCCCTGGGGAACGCTACGACGCTTGGCGCGAGGTTCGCAGGGGGAAACGCGCCGTTGTTATTGGTGCGCGCTCAGCTATTTTTGCACCTGTGGAAAATCTGGGTCTTATCATCATTGACGAAGAACACGATGGTTCGTACAAACAAGACGATCCCGCACCTCGCTACAATGCGCGGGATGTCGCTGTGATGCGCGCCCATTTGCAAAATTTGCCCATTGTGCTGGGGTCGGCAACCCCATCTCTCGAGTCGCATTACAATGCACAGACGGAAAAATTCAACGCTTTAATATTGCCAGAGCGCATCGATAATCGCCCATTGCCCACTGTCACACTCGTGGATATGCGACACGAAGGTGGCAGTTTGTTTTCTCGCCCGCTTCGGGAAAAGATGCGCGAACGCATAGAAAAGGGTCAACGCACCATTTTGCTTCAAAACCGGCGTGGGTACGCGCCTGCGGTTCAATGCGCTGAGTGTGGGGAAAGTTTCCAGTGTGATCACTGTCAGGTTACTCTGACCTATCACGCGACCCGACGCCTGATGCTATGCCATTATTGCGGTTATATTGAGCCATCGCCCTCGACGTGTCCATCGTGTCACAGCAGCAATTTTCATTTTCTCGGTGTGGGGACGCAGCGCGTTGAAGAGACCCTCGAAGCGCAATTTCCCGGTGTGCGCGTTTTGCGAATGGATGTGGATACCACGAGTCGCAAAGGCGCGCACGACCGCATACTCGATCGCTTTTCTCGAGGTGAAGCCGATATTTTGCTCGGTACGCAGATGATCGCCAAAGGACTTGATTTCCCCGGCGTGACACTCGTGGGCGTTATTTCTGCAGATACGAGTATTCACCTGCCCGATTTTCGCGCCAGTGAACGCACATTCCAATTGCTGACTCAGGTCAGTGGACGCGCCGGACGGGGCGAGATCCCGGGGGAAGTCGTTATTCAAACTTATATGCCCGATGGCGAAGCCGTACAATGCGCGCAGGGCCACGATTTTGAAACTTTTGCACAGCGCGAACTCAATGCGCGCCAGAGTCTCGGTTATCCGCCCTTTGGGCGCGTGGTGCTTTTGCTTTTTAAAGGCAAAGATGAACACGAAGTCGCGCGCGCGGCTGGCATAATCGCGCAGGCTTTGCGCGAACAAACACCCCCCGATGTCGAAATTCTGGGACCTGTACAGGCTCCTCTCGCACGCATCCAGGGCACTTACCGCTGGCAGGTTTTGCTCAAGTCCGACTCGCACAGCCATCTCAATACCGCCGCCCGCAATGCCGCTGCGCAATTTGCCCCCAACAAACGCCGGTCTCGTGGTGTCACCCTGGCGATCAATGTCGATCCGATGTCGATGCTTTGAGCGGTGAATTATGTTCTCTCGAATTAAATCTCTCGCACAACACACAGCAGTCTATGGCATGGGCGATCTGCTCGGTCGCGCTGTGTCCATTTTGCTCGTGCCCATCTATGCCAGGCATCTCACACCTGCTGATAATGGCATTTTGTCTCTGGCATTTGCATTTATTGGATTTAGCGCGGTTTTTTATTCTCTCGGTCTCAATCCCGCGCTGGTCCGCCTCTTATCTGGCAAGGCCGACCTCGGCAAATATCGCGCCGCATTTAGCTCTGCATTTTGGGCACTGTTCGCCACAGGTGTTATTCTGTCGAGCCTGGTCTGGGTCAATGCGGAGAGCCTCGCGCATCATCTTTTGGGCAGTTCGGATTACAGTGCGATCTTCGAACTTATTGCTGCTGTTGTCCTTTTGGACGCGCTGTCAGAACCCCTTTTCACGCTTTGTCGCGCCCGACAGCGATCCTTTCACTATGCGATTGTGCGGGTGATTCAACACACGCTACAACTCGGTCTCACCGCTTATTTCATCGCCGGTCTTGGACGCGGACCTGTCGCGGTTTTTGAAGCCAATCTCATCAGTTCTCTCTTTGCACTTATTGTCATGTTTCCCGTTGGACTGCGCTTAATTCGTCCAACTTTTGATATGCGCGCGTTGCGCGAACTTCTGCGTTTTGGCCTGCCCTTTGTACCCTCAGCCTTTTCTTTTCTCATCATTAGCCTGTCTGATCGCTTTTTGATCCGATTTTTTTTGGATCTCGACGATCTGGGTATTTACGGCATCACGTATAAACTCGGTCTGCCCATCTTTTTTGTGGTTAAAGCGTTTCGCTCTGCCTGGGCACCTGCCGTGCTCGATGAACCCGATGATGAAAATAAAGAGGATGACACGCGGCAGATGTGTGCGCGTGTCACCACGTATTTCACGTTGTTCGGCATTTTTGGCTGTCTGATATTAGCCACTTTTGCACGCGAAATTATCGTTCTGATCGCTGGCGACAATGCACAGACTTATCTCGAAGGCATACGGGTTGTCCCGTTGGTGGGGCTGGCATTTTTCTTTCACGGTCTTTATATCATTCTCACCGCGGGTGTATATGCCGAAGGTCGTGCGGGATCTCTGCCGTTTATTGTGGGGATGGGTGCGTGTGTGAATATCGCTATTAATATTTTTCTTTTGTCCAAACTCGGATTTATTGCCGCTGCTTATAGTACGCTTATCGCGCATGTTTTGATGACGGTTTTGCTTTATCTCATCGTGCGTCGGTTTTATCCGGTTCCCTACGAGTACGGGCGTTTGGGGAAAATATGTATTGCGGGGGCAGTCGTTTTTTTGGTGTTATCCCCATATCTTCACGATACGTCAATAGAGGGTGTTATTGCGCGTGTCATTTTTGTTGCGGGCTATCCCCTTATTTTGTGGGGCTGGCGTTTTTTTACGTCTCGCGAATGGCAGCGTTTGCGTGAGTTATTTTGAAGGGTGTGTGGTAGCAACAAACCGTTGACTTTGGCCTGCAATTCTGTATATTGATTTTTGACAAGGGTCTGCGTGACTGGCGAATGAACGTGGAATCGACCACGGGGAAGCGCAGTGCTCTTTATCCGATAGCCGATCGCCTGGGCTTATGAAAATTTACACACAGCCCGGGCTATTTTTGTATCGGGCCAAATACGAGGAGAACATCCATGTCCAGCACCCTTGCCAACTATCTGTCTCAAAATTCCACTCCAAATCCCGGATTTGTCGCCTATTTGGCCTCGCTGGAACAGGTGGCTTCCGTATCGCCCGATGTGGCAAAAAATATTGTACGCGAGTTGGCCGACCAGCGTTCCAATCTCAAAATGATTGCCAGCGAGAATTATTGTTCTTTGCCTACGCAACTGGCTATGGGCAATTTGCTGACCGATAAATACGCCGAGGGGATTCCCGATCACCGCTTTTACGCCGGTTGTGACAATGTAGATGCGATAGAAAGCCAGGCTGCAAAACTGGCGTGCGATCTTTTTGGCGCGGATCACGCTTATGTTCAACCCCATTCGGGTGCAGATGCCAATATGGTCGCTTTTTGGGCGATTCTTTCGGGGCGCGTTCAAGATGTCGCACTGGAAGAAATGGGGGAAAAATCGCCGTTTGATCTCTCGGCTGAAGCATGGGACGCACTTCGCACGCAACTGGGCAATCAAAAGCTCCTGGGGCTGGATCTTTCATCCGGGGGACATCTCACGCATGGCTATCGCATCAATGTGTCTGGGCGCATGTTTGAGGCACATGCATACACGGTGAATAAAGAAACTGGCCTGATCGACTACGATGAAGTCCGCGACCAGGCCAGAGAGGTCAAACCTTTGATTCTTTTAGCGGGTTATAGTGCATATCCGCGCAAAATTAATTTCCGCATTTTCCGGGAAATCGCCGATGAAGTGGGGGCTGTTTTTATGGTCGATATGGCGCATTTTGCCGGACTGGTGGCTGGCAAAGTTTTCGCGGGTGATTTTGATCCGGTTGCCCATGTCCATGTCGTTACGACGACCACACACAAAACCCTGCGCGGTCCCAGAGGGGGTATGGTTTTGTGTACGGAAGAATTTGCCGAACAGGTCGATAAGGGCTGCCCGATGGTGCTCGGTGGTCCACTGCCCCATGTGATGGCGGCCAAAGCTGTCGCATTTGAAGAGGCGAGTACGCCCGAGTTTCAAGCGTATGCTGCCAGTATTGTAGATAATGCCCAGGTGCTCGCACAGGCGTGTATGGATGTGGGGCTTACGGTTCTTACTGGAGGTACTGACAATCACTTGCTGCAGATTGATGTTACGCCTTTCAATCTCACGGGGCGCCAGGCTGAAACCCTGCTCCGCGATGCCGGGATTACGCTGAATAAAAATACCATTCCTTTTGATCCCAATGGGCCATGGTACACCAGTGGTCTCAGGGCGGGTACTCCGGCGCTTACGACGCTTGGTATGGGGGCAGAAGAGATGCGAGAGATCGGCGCGGTCATGGGCAATGTGCTCACCCATGCGCGGCCACTGAGGTTCACGAAAGGCAGAAGTGCGGGCCAGTTCAGCAAGGTCCAGTACAGAGTTCAGGATGGTGTACTCGAAGACGCCCAGCAGAGGATCGCCAATCTTCTCGCTCGGTTCCCGGTTTATCCCGAACTCGATCTGGCGTATCTGCAAAAGGCGTTTGGATAGGTCAGCTTGTTCAACTAAACAATAGCTTCAAATAAAACAGGGGATTGGTGAGTTGTTTTTTGGGTACGGCATTGGCCATCATGCCGCAGATTAGATCCCGGACTTTGTCGTTGTGTGCGGCTTTGTGGATGGTAAAATTGAGGAGGGGACGCCATTGTCCCAAGTTTTGCATTCGCGTGCTTGTCGCCAATTCATCGCCTATTGCATCCCACAATCGGTCTTCGTAGCGCTTTAAAAAAGCCGCTGAATAATCATCTGCCGCAAGGGCTTCTTGCACGGCATCCACGGCAAAACGCGCGGAATACAACGCATTGCCAATTCCCTCGCCCGTAAAGGGGTCGATCAATCCCGCGGCATCGCCCAAAAGCAATACGCCATTCCCATAACTTTTTCGACGGGTGCTTCCCACCGGGAGATTCCATCCCACCGGGTCTTCTGTTGGACGCGCATTTTTGAATCGGTGGGCATAAGGCGAGCGGTTGATTACTTCGTCCAATGCTACTTTCAAATCCACACGCCGCTTTTTCAATACATCGTGACGCATGCCAATGCCCACATTTGCCGTTCCATTCTCCAGTGGGAAAATCCAGAAATAGCCCGGCAAGACTTCATCTACAAAATGCAACTCGATTTGATTCCCCAATTCCGCTACATTTTCGTAATAGCAGCGAATCGCCACCACCCAATGCCTGGATTCATGGGCGTATAATCCCGCTTTGCGCGCGACCATTGAATTGAAACCATCGCATCCGAGCACGACGCGGCTCCGTATTTCTCGTTCTCGTCCATCTACGATGCCGCGCACACCGACAATTTGCTCGTTTTCCCGTATCAGGTCTTTAACGGCAAATCCCTCATAACAGGTGTTCACGACTTTTTTTGCTTCTTGGAAGAGAAAATTATCCAGTATCTCGCGTCGGATCACAAACCCCTCCATTGGCAGTATTTTGCCCGTGGCGCTATCCCGGTGGTCATACCGTCGCAAATCCACGCGCGCATCCACATGATTCGGGCTGCCAAATACGACTTCTCGAATGGCTGCGCCGGGCAATCGCGCAACCTGGTCGAACAAATTGAGTTCGTGTAAAATCGATACGACTTTGCCCGATAGCGCGTCGCCGCAGATTTTATCCCGCGGAAATCGCGCCTTATCCACCAGACAGACATTGAGTCCCGCGCGATGGGCGTATAATGCCGCTGTCGCGCCTGCTGGACCTGCGCCAACAATGATCAGGTCGTATATCTCAGTCATATATCTCCCAAATCTGAATTGCAATTGAAAGTATCATATATTATCGTTTGGTGCAGACAAGACTTCGGCATTCCATATAGTAACGCTTTTCGTCGGCGTGTCCAATGGATATGGATTTTCGGGGATACGCGCCGTAGCGAACAATGGATTCGAATACGCCGTCTTTTGAAATGGGTGGCATGTAAAAACCGAGTGCGTCGGGTTTGTTGCCCAGGTCGTCGATTACGTCTTCGCCGTGGATGAATCCGACTTCGGCTTCGGTGTTTTCTCGCGTGAACAGGTCGAGCGCGGCTTCCATTGTTTCGGGTATGGTCCTTTGAGATGGATTTTCAATTACGAGTATGCCCAGGTCTCCTGCCGCGCGGTAGGGGAGGCAATGGGTGGATGCAGATGATAGGGCTGCGGTGCGCTGATGTTGCGCGTCGGGTGATGGGATTTTTTCCAGACGCGCTCGGGCACCCGATGCATTGAGCAATGCGACGAGGGTGTTGCAGGTCGTCTTTGGATCAACGCGGGTGATCAGTCTGTGAATTGGTTCTATATCTATCGCGTCGTCGTGCAGATTGATCAGTTCGACCATGGCGTGTCTGGCTGGATGTCGTGCTGTGCGTTGTATATCATTGAGTGTTGATTTGGTTTTTTTCCAGGCTTTTTGCGCTGCGGCAAATGAGTGGTTGCCATCGCCCATGGCGTAGAGGAGTGTTTCGTCCTCGACGCCGTATTTTTGATGGATGTAATCGGGTTCAATGCGTTTGGCGAGTTTTTGGGCAATGCGCGCGATGTCTTTTTTATTGTCGATTAAGTGATATTTGAGGTGTCCTCCATTCATCATGAGTTCGAAATCGACGATCCCGGGATGGTCTTCTTCAAAGAGAGGTTCGATAATTTCTTTTTTGGGGTCGTCGATGAGTACCAAAATATGTGGGGATTCGAGGGAGGCGTTGTCTCGAACTTCAAAACGCGCTTCGAGATTTTTGGGATAGGTCCCTTCAGTTGTGCGGATGAGGGTTTTAGACTGGCTGCGGCTGTCGTAATGTTCGAGGTCGAGGGTTGCGACGAGTCCTTTGCGCGATTTTCCCGAGGGCAAAATGCGATCGACGAGCAAAAAGCCTTCGATTTCGTCGCGGAAAATGCCATTGGTGACAAAGCGTTTCATGTTGTTGTGTACGCGGGTAATGCGTTCTTTGTGTTCGTCGTCGTAGAGATAGACTTCGGGATAGATGAGGTCCAGGGTTGAGGGCGTGTCTCCCACAATGCTTTTAACTTCTTCCCAATACGATATGTCGTGTACATACTGATCACAGGCGATGACTGCCCATTTGCTGCAATCGATTTCCGGATTTGGGAGCAAAATTTTGGGTACGCCGAGGGCGATGTTGTCAAAAAACATGGTGTTTTTTCTCTGCAAAATGCAACCACTGTCAGAATCAGGATTATCAGGATGAAAGGATGAACAGGATACCGCCCAGCCCCACCAAATCTATCTGCTAACTAACGTCATAGCCCTGGCAATCCTTTTATTATTCCTGCTTAATTTAATGCTTTGTCTTATAGTCTGCAAACACATACACTTGGAAAGGAGAAATTTATGGCGCGAAGACCCAATGTTTTGTGGCTGATGTCGGATCAGCACAATGCCAATTGTGCGGGATTTGCCGCGCATCCAAATGTCAGGACTCCCAATATGGATCGCATTGCGGATGAGGGGGTGAGGTTTACACGCGCTTTTTGCAATAATCCGATTTGTTCGCCGTCGCGGATCTGTTTTATGACCGGGCAGTATTGCCACACGCATCGGATGTTTGGCAATGATCATTCGGAAATTCCCGAGGCAAATCCCAATACGCTAGCGTGTCAGTTTCGGAGATACGGGTATCAAACGGCTGTGATTGGCAAGGCGCACATGGTTCGACGCTGGGATGAAGATGGTTTTGAGCGCATCAGATATACGGATTTGTGCGATGCGACGCATTTGGATCCGACCGAGACGCACTATTTTAAGTACTTGGAAGATCTGGGGTTGTCGGATTTTTACGAAGAAGGCTCGGCCAGACCCGGGCAGGAATATACGATGGATGGCAGTGCGCCAGCCAAACTGCCATATCAGCATTCGATTGAGCATTATATGGGCAATGAATCGCTGGCGTTTTTGAAGGAACGAGATGAAGATCGGCCGTTTTTTTTGCACATGAGTTTTCAAAGGCCCCATGCGCCGATTGCGCCTGCGGCAGAGCATTTTGATATGTACAATCCCGATGAGATGATGTTGCCCGATAGTGCGGTTGATTATTTTGAGCGTCGCTTTGCTGGCAAGCCCGAATTTATGCAAGAGCGTTTGGCCGATGGGTGCGGGTATCCACTGGCCGATCCCAATCCCGATCGCTTGAAGCGTTGTTTGGCGAGTTATTACGCGCTGATTACGGCGATTGATTCCGAGATTGGGCGGGTGCTGGATTATCTGGATGAAGTGGGGGAGTTGGAGAATACGATTGTATTGTATTGTGCGGATCACGGAGATTTTGCTGGTGATCACGGGTTGTTTCACAAGAATTTTGGGATTTACGATTCGATTCACCGCATTCCTTTTGTACTGCGCTATCCGGATGGTCCATCGGGCGCGACATGTGATGCGATTGTGGAATCGGTCGATTGGTATCCCACGCTGTGTCGTCTCTGCGATATTCCCATTCCCGATGGGCGCGATGGACGCGATTTGGTTCCCGTTGTGAATGGCAGGGCAGATGGCAAAGGCGCGGCGTTTTGCGAGTGGGATTGGGGCAATCCCGGGGGCAAGGTGTCGGCGATTCGCACGCGCGATTTTCGGCTGGTGTTTTACGGGAGTCTGGATGAGGGTGAGTTGTACGATCACCGCAATGATCCAGGTGAGATCGAAAATGTTTGGGCCGATCCAGAATATGCCGATGTGCGTTTTGATTTGCTCGCACAATTGATGCGGTTCACGTTGCAATATCGAACCGATACGGGGCGGTCGAGTCACGAAAGGGTTTTGAACAAGCGGTTTGCGCCGACTAATCTGGTTCACAAAGGCAGGCGGTATTGGCGAGATCTGAAAGAGGCATATACTAAAGAGACAGTTTGGCCGCCGGGTGATTAACGCCTTGTGATGGCGAGTACGACGATCAAGCCGATAAAGAGGCCGGGGATAACAGCGAAGCCCGCTTTCAGGCCAGCGCTGTCTCCGATGATGCCCATGATCCAGGGGATGAGGCCAAATCCGGCAATGCCAAAGCAGGCGAGTATTACAAAGAGCATGGTTGTATCAAAGGATAGGTGTTCTGCGGCTTCGGCGAGTATGGTGGGCCAGAAGCAGGCGGTTGCAAATCCGGCGAAGAGGAGCAGGATGTAAAATCCGAGCAGGTTTTCGGAGAAGGGAATGCCACTGCTGACGACGACACCGAGGATAGCGGAGCCGAGCATCAGGGTTTTCAGGCGGATTATCTGGGATAATTTTGCGGAGAGCAAACGGCCCAGAGCCATTGTGATCGCAAAGACGACGACTGCTATTGCGCCAGCGCGGGGCATGTCTTGAAGGTAGGTTTCCACATAGCTGCGGCTCCAGAATGTGAATGCCGCTTCGATACCTGCGCCTAAAAATATGGCGGTGGCAAAGAGCCAGAATTTGGGTGTTTTGAGGATTTGTGCTATCAGGTGTTTGGATGATTGCTGATCTGCTACGGGTATGGGAAAGCGCGATAGGTGGAACAGGATGCCCATGATAAGCGCGCCCCCTGCAGCAATGCGAAATACGAGCCGCCAGGAATATCCGAGGGTCAGGAGTTCGCCAAAGAGGAGCGCGGAGACCATGACGCCGACGGGGTAAAAGGCGTTGGTGATGTTGAGGTATTTGCCCGAGTCTTTGGGGTGGATATCGATGACGAGGGGATTGATGAGGGCTTCGGTGAATCCACCGCCAATGCCGGTGACCATGAGGGACAGGATGAGCATGGGATAGCTGTCGGCATAGCTGATCATGAGAAGGCCGATGGCGAGGAGATATTGCCCATAGGTCACAAAATGTTTTTTGCCCCATTTGCGCGCGAGGATGCCGGACAGGATTAAGACGACGAGCAAAAGACATGTTCGCGCGGTTTCCAGACCGCCGCTTTCAGAGAGGGAGATGGACAGGGTCCTGGATATTTCGGGTAGGCATATTGGGGTGACGACACCACTGGTGGCAAACATCATAAACCCGCCCCAACAAGCCAGATCGAGTCTGGTGAGTTCGGTCCGCATAGAACTATTCCAGATAATCCATTTCGGGGCGCAAGTCCCAGCGGATCGTATCTGCGGGTTTGGTGTGACGTGCCCATGCCGTGAGGATGCGGGAGTCTCTGTTTCGGGCGGCGAGTTGAGTTGCGATGGCGTCGGGATCCCAGCCGTCGAGGATACGGGCGGTGAAGTCTCTGATCAGGCTTTGGCAGGATGGGTCGTTTGCACGGTCGTGCAATTCGTTGGGGTCTTCTTTCAGGTTGAAGAGTTGGCAGGGCTGGTTGTGGTAGTAATTGAATTTCCATTCGTCCTGCCGAATCATGCGCTGGTAAACGCCTTCGGCGGAGAAGGGGCCGCCACCGCCCGCCCTATCCTGACAAAATTCGGAGAAGGCGAGGTTGTCCCAGGATGTATTTTCACCGCGCATAAGGGGCAGCAGTGAACGCCCGCGAGAGTGGGGGAGTTCGGGACATTGCAGGGCGTCGATCATGGTGGCGTTGAGGTCGAGGGAAGAGATGACGTTGTCAAAGTGCTTGCCTTCGGGCAGGTGACCGGGCCAGGAGAGGATGGCGGGTACTTTGGCGGAGTGTTCATAGAAGGTTTGTTTCCACCACAGGCCGTGTTCACCGGCTTGTTCGCCGTGGTCTGACATGTAAATGATGAGGGTGTTGTCGATCAAATCGTTTTGGCGGAGGGCTGTGAGCATCTGCCCGATCATGTAATCCATGCGATCCACAAGTGCCCAATATGCCGTGCGCGCGCGATGGATTTCGGCTTCTGTGACGGTTGTAATACCGCAGCGTTCGCGCCAGGATTTGATGTGGGGATGCAGGTCGTCGGAGAAGGGGACAGAGACAGTCGGGGAAGGTACGCGACCATCGTAACGTTCGTAGTCGGCGCGGCGCGCGACAAATGGCTGGTGAGGCAGCATAAAGCCAACGGTGAGAGAGAAGGGTTCTGCGGGTTGTCCTGCGCGTTTTTTTACGCCCAGGCGGTCGAGATACGCGACGGTTGCTGCGGTTACGTCTTCGTCGTGTACTTGATACGCACTTTGCCCGATACCCGATTTCGTCAGGCTGACGCGGGCGGGACCTGCAGTGCCCGAGAGCATCCCGTGGTTGACGCCGCCGCCACCGGGATGATTGGCTCCGTGATCTCCTACGAGGCGCTGGGCATATCCGTGTAGCTGATCTGGTCCATTGGAATGCATGCGTCCGACGAGTACGGGGTCGTAACCGCCTGCGCCCATTGCATGGGCAAATGTGGGAATGCTCGAGTTGAGTATGTGCCCGTTTGTCCATACTTCGTTTTCAAAGGGATATCGCCCCGATAACATGGACATGCGCGAGGGTACGCATATCGGCGAGGGGCAGTAGCAGTTTTCAAATACAACGCCGTTTGCCGCGAGGCTGTCGAGGTTGGGGGTTTGAACGATTTTGTCCCCGTAACAGCCCGTCACATAAGGATCATGCTGGTCAGAGTGAATGTAGAGCAGGTTCGGTTTTGAATGTGCCATTGTATGTCCTGTATTTTTTGTTATGAGTCATTATCCTGTTGTTATTGACTATCCGAGATCGGGTAAAGGGTTAGTCGCGCTCTTTTCCCCGCGCCTTCATCGGAAGCGATTAGCGTGCCGTCCGCAGCAAAGGTAATACCTTCAATCTGACGATGCCACTGGGCGGGAAACTCTCTGACTGCAACGATCTTGCCCCCTGGCGTGATCTCCGCGATAGCCCCCTGACGAGCAGCTACGATAAAGTAATTTCCAGACATTGGGTGTCGCTCGATTCCCGAAGGCTGGAATTTTTTTTCTTTGATGTGTTGAGAGAATTCAGCGACAGGTATTACGGTATGTGCATCTACACTTAGCTGTTTGTCGTCAATTGACCAATGATATATTGCCAACTGTCCCTCCATGTCTGCACTGCGAGCGTCCTTGCACATCAGTAAGAGTGCCCGCTTGCTCTCGTCATACGCCAGGCCCTCTATTTCGCAATCTCTGCCGACCCCAGTCGTATAGACATTGAAGAGAACGGACTCGCCAGCAGCCCCCTCACGACACTCGTAGAGTCGCCCTGAACTCGTGACCAAATAGATCTGGTCGTCAATTGTCGCAATGCCCTCAAAATCACTGGCAACCGGGTTTTTCATGTCCGATAATTGGAATGCTTTTGCGATTGACCCATTCTGATAATTGATCTCAAAAATGACTCCTATTTCATCATTGTGCGCGAGGAGTCGGTTATCTCTGGTCATTGCCAAACCAGAGATTTCCTCAAGATGCTCGGGCAGCTTCCAGTGCGTCGCGGTCTCTTCGGTTAGTGCATAGCTTTCGAGAGATATTTTCCTTTGTAATACTGCCATCGTGTCCGCCGAAGGGAGGACATTCGAAGTATCTGAAGCGGTCTCTTCATTTGGCGTATGGCTTTCAAGAGGTATTTCCCCTTCTAATACTGCCATTGTGTCTGCCAAAGGAAGGACGGCAGAAGTGTCTAAAATAGAAGTATCAGGATCTGCTTTTGACGAGTTTTCCCTAAAATCTGAAGATGGATCCCCTCCATAGACCATTGACAACAGGTAGAGCAAAATGCCAAAACCAAGGAATCCCAGCAAAAATTTATCTGTGTGATTCTTCATTTGCTATTATACCGTTATGGGTGTGCCTGCCAGATCTCGGTGATAGGGGGCTTTGAGAATACCAATTTTAAACTTCGGTCAGCGTTGCGTTTTTGATACTTTTTTTGCTTTTTTCAATATCCCGGATGAGGATAGGCAGAGCGACAGATTGTTTTAATAAAACATCATATACAACGATGGCCGTTCCATCCTCTTGCTCGATCACATCTGCTACTTGCCACTGTTTGGTCCCGGATTTCAGGATTTGAGCTGTTGCTTTTTGCGCTGATTTGACCTTTGTTGCATGTACTTCTATCCGGGCATCATAAGAATTTTCGGTGGCAATAGCCTTTGTTCCAGAGGTCTGATCCGAGTGATCAGGTGAAACAATTCTCCAGCCGGATAATACTGGTGGTTGCGCTCCATAATTGGTTTTCCACACGCCCAGTGTTATGGTGACAAAAGCCAACGATGCGAGATAGGCCACTGTCGTAAGCTGGGTACCAGCCGCCAGCCCTATCCCGATGACCATGAACAAGTACACGGCATCCATGGTCTCTTTAAGTGAGGTCCGAAAGCTGACGGCGGCTACGATACCCGCCAGGCTGAACGCAAGGGCAAGACTACCCTTAACTAAAAAAACTACCAGTGATATGGCGACAGGTACCACGAGCAGAGTGTGTACAAAGGCTTGACTGTATTTCTTGGGCGGATGCGTCCAGGCATATACCCAGGTAAGTGGGAGGGTAACCCCAAAGGCCAGTACCAGAGCGACCACAACTGGAATCGTATGTGCAGGATCGACAAGCCGGTTTATCCCATCTTCGATATTTCCACGTGAAGCGGAAATATCGGACCCGGAGTCAAGGGGGCTTGCTACGAATATGCGTTCACGCTCCTGGGCGACGTAATAGAGAATTTCGGGAAATATGTGAAAGATCGCATTGAGAATCAAAAGCCAGGTGACATAGTAAATGGCGAGACGTATGATGATGTTGTTGAGCATCGCTTCCTCCTTTATGAGCTAAAACATAAAACCAGCGCGCAGATATACGCCCGTCAAGTCATCGCCTTTTACAACTGCCGCGCTCATGGTCTGTCGTCGCTGGAGGAAAGACAGCCAGAATCCACCTCCGATACTGGTGTGCCATTTATCGGCATTGTCCGGGTCTTCGTCATAAAGCACCTGTCCGGCATCCGCCGTACCGAACAATCCGAACTCTCCCGGCACCAAAAGCTTGATTTTGGTCAGTACCAGTCGCAGTTCGGAATTTCCATATAGCGCAGTCCCTCCAGCGAACCGATTTTTTCGGAAACCGCGTAAATTGCCACTGGATATACCGCTACCAGCAAAGCCAGTTCCTCCCAAAAAGGCACTCTCGTGGAAAGGAAAGTTCCCCCACACCTTCTTGCTACCCGCTCTTAAGGCAAGGGTCGGATTAGTAGGAATACGAGCAGTCAGGTAAGTAGCTGCTTCCCCCTTTATGCTGCCAAAGGAAGACTCTACATCCCAGACGCCCGGATAGATGGCTCCTGCAACTTTGACCCAAATTCCACGAGTGGCATATCCTGGATTGTCACGCGTATCGTACATGATTTCTCCCTGTGCGCCTATCTGACCAAAAGATCCCGTCCCGTAAAGCGGAGAATCAAACGAGCCGATAAATTTGTCCTTATTAGAACTGAGTGGCGTATTTGAATACTTGATGATCGGTCCAAAGTCAATGGTTAATTTTGAGCGAAGCGATTCCATACCTCCTGTATTTCTTTTATGCTCTTTTGCTCGAAATCCGAGAGATGGTGCGAAAGCGAAATAATTTTGCTCTACTTCATAGAAGGAAGATGGACGCGGAATCTCCGTTTTGTTACCGAATCCATTGAATCGGATTACCTGGATTCCAGAGTACTTGAGGCGGACTTTCGCGTCGAGGTCCAGCACGAGTTGGCGAAAGTTTCCAGTATAGGACACAAAGGGCTTGAGACGATTGATCGCCAATCCGATGTTGAAGGAATGACTCGAAGAGAAAGGGGCTTTCCGATAGCCGAAATAGTGTCGGCTACCGAGACCGCCAGCGAATACACCCAGATCCGGATTTGCCATAAAGATTGGGAGAGTAATCGCCTCCGAACCCCAGTCCAGTGCATATCTTGAATTGCTCGCTTTCGATCCGGAAGGACGCTTGTAGGGGTGCTCGTCGATTTTCGCTCCCTTGCCTCTGGTGAACTGATTTTTTCCACGATAATCATAAAATCGGGTTTTTGAGGCGCCAGATTGGGATAAGTTTGTAAGTGTGTCATCCCCGCCGCCACCATCAATGCGGACGACAATCTGTCCCTGTGTCCCCGATACTTCCGCATGGTCATCTCCTCCCCGGAGATATATTCGGACTTCCCGAGTTTCTTTGGGATGGAACGCTCTTTGAAAATAGGGTGTCTTCCTATCTTCACCAGTGTCTTCTATCAGGCCGATACGAACTGCGAGATCACCGCTCGGCAGGTGTTCACACTGGATGTACTCGTCCTTATCAGTCGCCTTGATTTCAGCCTCGCGGGTAATCAATTCATAGTATCTGCTGGCAAAATCAGGCAATGCGTCCCGCCTCGATTTGAGGGCTACTGTAAGGTCTTCCCCAATCATCTTGTAATACGATGGTGGGAGCTTCCGCACAGCAGCCTCAATGACTGAGTCCGGTAAGTCCCTGCGAAATGCCGTTATGACCGAATCCCATACAGTCTTATCGAGTTCGACCAGAAACTCGCGGTCTAGTTCCCAGCCATTCATCGTCAGGCCAACTAAACTTGGGTACGTCTCCTCAAATTCAATTTGCTTAGGAAGCCGCTTGCGTGCCACCGCCATAGCAAACCCGTCGTAGTCGATAAAAGCCTGATCGCGGTCTTCGGGTATTGGAAGATAGGTATGACACTCGCCATCGGGGAACCGCGCCCATCTCCACTGACCGGAATGGCGATCCTTGTCGTTGATGAGAAAGTCCATCAGTCTCGCCTTTAGATAGGCATGGGCATCAACGCGGTTGCAGGGATTTTCTTCAAGGTGTTCCCATAGCTTCTCCGTTCCACTGACCTTCCGGGAACCGGCAAAACCGGGTGTATCGTCCTGTCCCTCAGACGGGTGTTCCTGAAGCATTCCTATAAGGCCGGCAAACTCTTCGCGGTATTTTCCCAGTCTCGGATCATCCGGAATAACGACGAGCGTATGTTTGGAATGGAGGATGCCAGTGGCTTCCATCAGTGGATCAACCACGAGTGCCCCGGTTGGTAAAAGCGCGCTGATCAAGTCCTGAAGGACATCATCTACAATTGTATCCTTGAGTTCGTCCCATATTCTTTTGGTGGGATCTTTATCCAGGGAACGAACCGTATATCGGCGGCCATCTTTCCCCGTAAAGTGAAGCGATATGGACTGTCCGAATCCACCGGTGCGAAGCGGCGTCAAGCCACCTCCTACGCTATCGAGGTTGAGGACCGCGGCCTCAATAGGGGTGGTCCAGAGGTCTCGGTAATTGCTGCCATAGAACCAGCGTTTAAACCCGTTGGCCCGGAATCTTTCCCCAGGAATTACCATATGGGTCCTGGCATCCAGCGGAGGAATAGATCGGTGAATCCTGTACCCCGGAGGAGGTGAATCTTCCTCAGATGTAGATTCTGTCGGAACAGAAAAAGCGAACACCAGGAAGAATACAATAGCGTTCCACTTGAAAAATATCATGTTTGTTCTTTTGTTAAAACGCAAATCCGATTGCAGTATAAATCTGGATGTCTTTTTTTTCTGTGCTCACAATATCAACGCGAATGGGGCCAAAAAACGCTGTGTTGATATACCCCCCCAATACCAAAACCATGGGTACGGGTATTTGGTCAATCTGTATTGTTGCACAGACCGCCCTGATAGAAAATTCCAACAGCACTGCGGGGGCTGGATTCCCAAAATGTTATATGCTTCCAAATAGAAATGCCCGACGATACGAACCTGAAAGCCCTCAACTCATCGCGTTTGAGACCAACAACGCGCAATGCTGCGCTACTAAAGTGTCCTGCACCACCTAATGCGAAGCGTTCATAAATCGGTGCAGGCTGTGTCATATAGCCTCCTTGAGACCAGAGGCCCACACTCAATTGTGGATGGGGGCTGGCGAAGTACGCGAGTTGTGTTTGCACCTGCTTATGTGAAAATGTCCGATGAACCCATTTTGCTTGCGTTTGAAAATAGATGCCCTGCTTTGGCAAAAATGCATCGAACAGAAATACTCGCTCTGATTGCCGTGCCGAGCGAGCCATTTTTAATCACGACCTGTTCGCCAGATAAAATATCTGTTGCTATTGCGCGAAAAGGCGTTGGAAGCCGATCAAAGTCGTTTCGCGCCCGATAAGTTGCGCCAATGGTCAATTGATTGAGAAAATGCTGGATTTTTTGTCCGGCAAAAATTCCATAAGGCAATTTCAGGTTCAATTTATCGAGGCGCAATGCGAGCATCTGGCGATCAGCTATTGGTTTGCGATTCAAATTCGATAGACGACGGCTGTGGCTATTATTGGTTATTTCCCACCAGTCTGTTTCTACAACAATGCGTTCGAGATCGTCAACAGAGTATCTAGCTGCGTACAATCCTCCCACCAGAGCACCATAACTCGCGCCCACAATCAAATCAATGGGGATGCCTTCGCGCTCGAACACGCGCAACACGCCGATATGTGCCCCTCCACGCGCGCCTCCTCCACTGAGCACGAGTGCGACTCTGGGCTTCTGTTTCGCGAAAGCAGGAAGCGCGATAGACAAGACAAAACCGAAACAAAAAACAAAAACAAATAGGCTTTGAACTATTGCTCTATCAAATAAGTGTATTAAATCCACTGGACGCCTGCTTAAACCATGCAGGCGTGACGAACGGGGGTTGTCATTGCGGCATGGTGTTGAGCCGCAATCCAGTCTATCAAAAAAATATATTAGCAAATTTTTTCGACAAACCACTATGCCGCTTTTTGTTGCGTATAACTTTTTGCCTGTCATCTGATTCTCGGCTTTGAAAGATCGATCCACTCTCAGCCTAAGTCATATCGTGTTATGCACATATCTCAATGAATTACAGAATTTTAAAAAAAGCGATATATCGTTTTAAAGCTAATATATCGCCCTTATTAAAGAGGAACAAGTTCTATCTCTATTATTAATTATCAGTTTTAGATCAACCCCCTCTGCATCGCAATTGCGGCGGCTTCTGTGCGGTTGCCCGCGCCGAGTTTGCCCAGGATTTCGCTGACGTGAAATTTTACTGTGCGTTCGGAAATGTTGAGTTGATCGGCGATTTCTTTGTTTAATAGTCCCGTTGCCAACAGGTTTAGCACTTCTTTTTGTCGTGCGGTCAACGCATCGGGATTGTTCACGCTGTCCAATAGCTTGGAAGCGACGAGGGGTTCGAGCAGGGATCCGCCTTCGTTTACCACGCGCACGGCGCGAAACACATCGTTTCGGGGAGCGCCTTTGAGCAAATAGCCTTTTGCGCCAGCCCGCATCGCCGATACGATGCGCTCGTCCGTATCAAAGACTGTAAACACGATTACCCGCACGCTGCTTCCCCGCTTTCCCAGTCGCTGGAGCGTCTCAATACCATCCAGATGCGGCATTTCCAGATCGAGCAATAGCACATCGGGTGCGCGTTCGGCGACTATGTGCAATGCCTCTGCGCCATCGCCAGCTTCTCCTATGACCTCAAAATCGGATTGCGTTTGTAGCATGGCTATCAGGCCATCGCGCACAACGGGATGATCGTCTGCAACGACAATGCGAATGGGTTTGCTCATATTTCGCGCTCCAGGGGGATGTGGATTTCCAAACGCGTGCCGCGGTCAGGCGCGCTTTCAATTACAAATGAACCGCCCAGCAAATGCGCCCGCTCATTCAGGCCAATGAGACCGTATCGATCTTCTCGCACGTTTTCCGGATCAAATCCACAGCCATCATCTTCGATTACGAGTTGGACGTATCGAGGGGTTGATGTTAGTTCGATGAGGACTTTTTTTGCATCTGCATGCTGCGCGATGTTGTTCAGCGCCTCTTGTGCCATGCGATATAAGCTCGCTTCCATCCTGACGGATAGGGGATGTTCGCCAATGCTTTTTACACGTGCAGTGCCGCCAATATTTTGTCCCAGAGTTTCCAGTGCTTCAATCAATGTGCGATTTTCAAGTGGTGCAGCGCGCAAATCCAGTACTGCCCGACGCGCATCTTCCAGGTTATCGCGCGCCAGAGCTATGACATCGTGCACGGTTTTGGACAGGATTTGGCGATCTGTATTGCCGTCGAGCAAGGCATCCAGAGTTTCCAGACGCATTAAGATCGCCACCAGATTCTGACCGAGGGTGTCGTGTAATTCCCGCGCGAGTCTGAAACGCTCATCCACTGCGCCAATTTCAACACTTTTTTCGTATAGACGCGCGCGTTCTATTGCAATGCTCATCAAGTCGCCCACTGTATTGAGCAAGCGGAGGTCTTCATCTGAGAGTTTGCGCCATTCGGCACTGCCCACATTTAATACGCCCACCTTTTTTTTCTGCGCGTATAGCGGGATACTCGCGTGATACTGCAAGCCGTCCGTGCCTTCTACAAGTCCTTTCAGGCGGCTACAGGCCACGACATTCACATTTGCAGCACCCTTCAAGTCGCCTTTCTCGTAGGTGTCCAGACAATAGCACCAGCCACCCATTTTGCTTGGGTTGTCGCGCAGTACAGGGGGCAGGTTTTGCGCGGCAGCCAGATAGGGTTGGTGTGTGTCTTCGTGCATGAGCCAGATCCAACTCGTGCTCAAGCCGAGCAATGCAGCTACTTTTTCAAGCGCCGTTTCGAGGGCCTGGTCGAGATTGACGGATTGGTTGAGCGCATGGGCAATCGCGTTGAGGATTGAGAGTTCGCGATTGCGTTGTTTGAGTTGGTCTGACATAACAAAAGCAACCACTTTCAATTTTTTTCAGCGAGATGCTTAAAATCATGCCCTGTTGGTGCCTGAAATACGCTGAGATCAAACTCGGGCACTACTGATAGGATGTGGTCGAAAATATCTGCCTGAATCGCCTCGTAATTCGCCCATACTATATCGCTGCAGAAGACGTAAATCTCTATTGGTAAGCCGTGTTCCTGTGGTGGCAGTTGTCGCACCAAAAATGTCATTTCCTGGTTGACTTTTGGATGATTTTTCAAATACGCGACGATGTATGCTCGAAACGTGCCCACATTGGTCATGCGCCGCCCATTTACCAGGCTCGACTCATCTATCTCTTGTGTCTGGTTGAATTTTGCCAGCTCGTCTTTCTTGTGTTCGATATAGGCAGCGATGTATTTGATTTTTGAAAACCGCGCCAACATCTCTTCGTCGCAAAATTTGATTGTTTGAATATCGATTAAAATTGATCGCTTGATCCGACGCCCACCCGATTCCTGCATGCCGCGCCAGTTCTTAAACGATTCGCTGATCAATGAATACGCGGGAATCGAGGTAATTGTTTTGTCCCAATTTTGCACCTTTACGGTGGTCAATGCCACTTCGGTGACATCTCCATCTGCGCCGTATTTCGGCATCTCAATCCAATCGCCCACGGCGACCATTTTATTTGCGCTCAATTGTATGCCCGCGACCAGTCCCAGGATGGCATCTTTGAATACCAGCAAGAGTATGGCCATCAATGCGCCCAATCCGCTCAAGAAATATACGGGATTGCGGTCTAACAAAATTGACAAAATCAAAATACCGCCTACAAAATACGTCAGTATTTTCAAGACCTGCACAAAACCCCTGCCGGGGACTTCGCGGGAGATCTCAAATGTCTGATAGACAGATAGCGCGGCATTGAGAAATGCTGCAACCACCCAGATGCTGATGATCACGACAAAAATCTGCACGGCATCCCGAACAATCGCTAAGCAATAATCCCGGTCTGCTTCTGTCATTCCCGCAAATGGCAAATCGGCTAAAAGGTAGATGACCACTGCTGGGGCCAGATGCGCCAATCGGTCCAGAACCCGATGCTCCACAAATGCATCGTCCCAGGGCGTTGTCGTTTTTTCTATCACGTATTTTAGCGTTCGCAGAGCTATGCGCTTTACGATAAAATCGGCAATTATACTGAGTGCCAGAATGCACAGGCCTACCAATAGCGGTGCGGTCCAATTTTGAGCCATCTCTGCTTCGACACCCAGGCTGAGTAACCAGTTATAGAAGAACTCCAGCATAATGATTTCCTTCGTTTTTAACTTTACAACAGGTCATTGTGTCGCAGCAACGCTTCTGTACTCGGTTCTCGTCCGCGAAATTCTCGGTACACATCCATCGGGTGTTTGCTGCCGCCTTGTGCGAGAATTGTGTCCCGGAATTTGCGTCCGGTTGCTTTTACGGCTTGTTCGTCATCCAGTCCGGCTTCTTCAAACGCCCCGAATGCGTCTGCGCTCAGTACTTCTGACCATTTGTAGCTATAATACCCGGCGGCATAGCCTCCGGCAAAAATATGGGAGAATGAGCACAAGAATCGACTCTCTGGCAGCGGGGGCAATACGGACATTTCTTCGGTTACCCTGCGCTCTACATCAAAAGCCGTTTCTTCGCCATCTGGATCGTAGGCAGAATGTAGCAGTATGTCTGTTTTTCCGAAGGATAGCTGGCGCATCATCAGAGACCCCGCCTGAAATGTGCGCGCGGCAACGATTTTCTCAAACAGGTCATCTGGCAGGGGTTCACCTGTTTCTACATGTGCGGTCATTCCAATCAGCGTGGGTTTTTGATAACACCAGTTTTCCATGAACTGGCTGGCAATTTCCACGGCATCCCATTCCACGCCATGCAACCCCGCTACATCGGCATAGTCAACCGTCGTCAACATGCCCTGCAACCCGTGCCCAAACTCGTGGAACAGGGTTTCCACTTCTGAAAAACTCATCAGCGATGGCGTGTCACCCACAGGAGGCGTGCCGTTGCATACGAGGTGTACTACGGGCAAGCGAAGTTCGCCGTTGAGCCATCGCCGTCCCAGACAGTCGTTCATCCACGCGCCACCGCGTTTTTCTGCTGGACGGGAATAGGGGTCAAGATAAAACGATGCGATGCGCTCGCCATCGCGGAGCACTTTGAAAAATTGCACATTTTCATGCCATTTGTGCGCGTCTTCATCGTCTGCTCGCGCGATCTCAATATCAAAAAGGCGTTCTGCCAGTGCAAACATGCCATCGAGTACTTTGGGAAGTGGAAAATAAGGACGCAACTGGTCGTCGGTATAATCGAATTTTTGCTCGCGCAACCGCTCAGACCAGAAGGATGTATCCCAGTGCATGACAGGCTCTTCCTGACCGCTCGCCTTTGCCAGTGCTTCCAGCGCGCCAAAGTCATTTTCGCTATGGGGCTGCGAAGCCGCCTGCAATTCGCCGATCATGCGCTCGACAGATGCCACATCGGGGGCCATTTTGACATTCAGGCTCCTGTCTGCATAGGTCTCAAAACCCAGGAGCGCGGATTGCTCTTGGCGCAATTTTAAGGTGCGCGCAATCAAATCGCTATTGTCCCATTCGCCAGAGGATGCGCGCTGAATGTATGCTTTGTACACTTGTTCGCGGTGGTCGCGCACGCGATGGTGTTGCATAAAGGGATAAAAGCTGGGGAAATCCAGTGTAATGCGCCAGGGACCATTTTCCGGTGTGGCTTCGCTGCCTTCATTGGCCTGTGCATAAGATTGCGCGGTTACTTGTCGCAAACTATTCGGCCAGTCCTTCGTATCTTTTTTATTTTCAATGATTAGTTCATAGGCTTTGGTCGCATCCAGCACATGGTTGGAAAAATCTGTGCTGATTTGCGACAGTTCTTTGGCGATTTCATTAAAGCGTTCTTTTGCTGTGCCCTCTAATCCCACTCCGGCGTGTTCGGCTGCGCGAATCTTCAACTCGATACATCGCTTTTGGGCCTCATCTAACCTTGCCCATTCCTCGCCGTCTCGAATTGCCACCAGGCCTTCGTAAATGGGACGGCTCTGTTGTACGCGCAGACCATAAGCCACGACATCTTGCAATACGGCCTCGTGTGCTTCGCGCAAATCATTCGAATTTTTTACGCTGAGCAAATGGCCCACTGGCCCCCAGGCATAAGAAAAGGGTACGTCGAGTTCTTCGAGCGGGACGAGTAACCTATCCCACGATGGGGTCAGGTTTTGCTCCAGTGCCGCAATCTGTTTTTCCGCTTCTGATAGCACATGTTTTACGCCCGGTACAACGTGTTCTGGCTCAATTTCGTCGTACCGCGGCAATCCCTCTTTGACCAGCAGGGGATTGTTTTTTAATTCACTCATTACATATCCCTCATTTTGTTAAAAGCTTAAAAATAGACTCAATTCAACTTCTCTATCTCATTTACGACATCTCGCACTGAGTTCAGGACTTTGTACGCGGATGAAAAGTCTCCGTATTTCGATAACTCATTTGGCACAGCGAGCACGCGCAAGCCAGCCGCTGCTGCCGCGACACATCCGCGCTCAGAATCCTCTACGACAACACAGTCGTCGGGTTGTAGCCCGTGCAATCGCATGGCCGTCAAATACGCATCTGGATGTGGTTTTGCTTCTTCGTAATCTTCTCTTGCGAGCACAAAATCGAAGAATGGGAGCAAATCCGTCTTTGCGTGAACAATGTCGAAGTGATCTCTGCGAGAACCCGTTACAATGCCCATTTGTACGCGGCCCTGGAATGTTTCAAGTGTTTCTACCACGCCATCCACGACCTGTACGCCTTCGGCTAATAATGCGCTGTACCGCGCGTTGCGTTTCAAGCGCAACTGCTCTATTAATTCGGCATTTTGATCGGGCAGAAAATCGAATACGCTCAGTCCCTTTTTTAGCGATTGTTCGGCAAAATCCTCAGGCGTTAGTTCAACCCCCTGTGTCGCCAATACCTCATGTCCCGCCTGAAAGTACAGACCTTCGGTATCTACCAGCACCCCATCGTTGTCCCACAAAATTGCACGAATCAAGGCCGCCCCTCCTCTTTTGCTTTTCTCAAAAATTCATCCGTCGAAAAATGAGCGGGAATAGGAGGAACGCGCTTGTGCAGGTCCTTGATCCTGGCCAGCAATTCTTCCGTTTGATCAGAATTATCGAGATTATCAGTAGGATCCTGTAAATTCTGATCTGTGTGCTGAGGACTCAAGACTTTCTCTAAGCAATTGATTGCCTCGCTATTCACACTGCGGCGGTGTGCAGCGGCGCGCGCCTTCAATTTTTTGTAGAGATTGGGCGGCATATTTTTTATAGTAATATCAACAGCCATGGCATCCTCCTTGAAATTGTTGAAAACAAACTCTTTTGAAATCTACGGGAACAATGGACTCAGGTCAACACATCCGCGCTTCCTTTGTGCAAACATCTGATGGTCTTGTCGCAGAAAACGAACACGCCCGCATTTTGCTCTCTCCGGTGCAGGGCAATGTGTTTTCCGATCATCTGATAGAAGCCACGGAGTGCAACTGCCTCATCCGTCCGCTGAATGGGGAAGATATTTCGGTCTATATCGACGATCAACCCGCTGAGATACTTGGTTTTCTCCGCGACGGGCACGCGCTGTGGGGGCGGCTCTCAACGGGCGATCATCCGGGGCATATCCGTTTTTGCATTCGCTCAGATCATGCCGATCTGCTCTATGCCGAACTCGATGTGCGCCCCTCGCATCTCGACTACGAAACTGATTATCAATTCATGCGCGCCGATCTCGAGCGCATCAGCCGCGAACTCGTTTATCTGCTGCCCGATCAAACTCGTATCTCAACGCGCCTGATAGATGATAGGGGTAGCAATTTAGACTTTCATCAGGTGCTGGATCGTCTTTTGAATCAACTCGTCCGCACTTTGCATGCTATTCTCAAACGCCCGCACCGCCATCTCAAAACCGTTCAACGCATCCGCGCGGTTGACCGCGCACAGGGCCGCGATCCCGATGCTATTGTCGATATGATTCGCTCACCACAATTCTGGACACATAGCGGGACCGATCTTCCACACTTGCCTTTGGCGGACGGTATCGTTTGTACGCATTTGCGCGAGACCCATCGCCATTCCGATATTGATACACCGCTCAATCGCCATCTCGTTGCACACTTAAAGCGTCTGTCCCGGCGCGTCCAACCGATCGCACATACCGATCTGGGGCATCGTTTGAAAATATACGTGGATCGCTGCTTGCGGTTGCTTCCTCTGCCACCTGCGCGACGCGATGACGCTATCCCTGTTCATCTCGATGTGCGTTACCAGATGGCTTTTGCGCTCATCCGCGATCTCAATCGCGCGCTCGCGCCCTGTACGGGTGGTCCATTTGATCTGTCCTTTCGCGATACACACACTCTTTACGAATACTGGGTCTATTTTACGCTCGTTCATGCGCTGTGCGATATGGGCTATGTTCCGATCCGCGAAGATAACCTTTTTCACCTGACCAATCGCGGTCTGAGCGTTTCTCCCACGCAGGGCGAATCCTCTGCGATACATCTTCGGCGCGGCGAGCACAGCATTCGTTGTCTTTACAATATGACCTATACCACCTCGTCGGGACGCGCGCTCACCCATGATCTGAGACCCGATGTAATTATCGAGATCCAAAACTCGAATGCATGTGCTGGAATGCCTAAATCCAGTAGAGAACGCGCTATTTATGCATTCGACGCCAAATATCGCCGCGAAGATTACAATGGGACGTGGATTCCCATGCGCGAAGATATTGACAAGATGCACGCTTATCGAGACGCTATTGGCCAGGTGATAGATACAGATTTTCAACGCATTCTCAAAAGTGCTGTTGTTCTGTTTCCCGCTCAGGTAGATTCCGCATATCAGACTCACGCTTTTTATACCAGCCTGTCTCACGGGATCGGTGGCCTCCCGCTCTTGCCGGGTGATGCAAATACGTTATCCGATCTGAAAGAATATATCAAAGGACATATTATTGGATAAAAAACTGGACCGACCTTCGCCGATCCAGTTGTGCATTTTTTTAATTTCGCTATATTTGCAAATGTCAGATGCGACTTTCCTCAAGTTTCAGTCCTTGATTTTTACATGATGACCGATTCCCAACTTCTGCAAGAATTTGAAGCCCTTGCCCATCGCTTGAATATCCCCTTATCCCGCGAAGACCTCATGGGTGGTACCGGTGGTCTGTGTGTCGTGCGCGGCGAACAGCGCCTGATTCTCGATTACCGCCTCGATGTGCCCACACAGGTCGATATCCTCGCACACGCTTTTTCCCAATTGCCCCTCGATGATGTTTTCATCAAGCCCTCCCTTCGCGCCCGCATTGACCTCTACGGCGAAGCACAGGTTTAGCGATTTACCCACATGATGAGAGCAAATACTCCACCTGTTCTTCAGGCGAGACGGTGACGGTGCGATTGGCCGGGATGAAGAAGGTGTCGCCTGTTTGTGCGGTGTGGATTTTGTTTAATTGGGCCTGGCCGGTGAGGATGGTGAGTGCGGCGAATGTGGGATAGGTGTGTTGGATGGTGCCTGCAGGGGCAAAGCGTTCGAGGCGGAAATATTCGGTGTCTTCCGATCCGATGAGTGTGGTGTTTGTATCGTGGCGCGAGTGCCGCAGTTCTGGCGCGGGTGCATCAAAGGCGATGACGTCGAGGGCGCGGTCAATGTGCAGTTCGCGCGGCTTGCCGTCGGTGCCGGGGCGGTTGTAGTCGTAGATGCGAAAGGTGAGGTCGCTGGATTGTTGTACTTCGTAGATCATGACGTTCTGGCACAGGGCGTGTATTGTGCCGGGTGGTACGAAGATTACATCGCCTTCCTGTACATCGAAGAATTGCACGGTGTCCTGTACGCGGTTTTCCTGAATGGATAATTTCAAGCTGTGTTTATCGACGCCGTCTTTCAGGCCACAAGCCACGCGCCCATGGTCTGATTTGAGAACGTACCACGCTTCTGTTTTGCCATACGTGCCCAGGTTTTCTGCACGGGTATAGGTGTCGTCCGGGTGTACCTGGATGGAGAGGTCGTCGCGCGCATCGAGAAGTTTGATGAGCAAAGGGAATTCGGTGCCGTAACGCTGGAGAACGCGCTGGCCGAGGAGGTCGGCGCCGTAAATTGCGACGAGGTCGGCGAGGTTTTGTCCGGCAAAGGGACCGTCTGCAACAATGCTTTCCATTCCTGTGTATGCCGAGACTTCCCACGATTCGCCAATGGGCACATCCGGGGGAAGAGCTTTGTTGTAGTGTGTTCCCAGGCTGCGCCCCCCCCAGACGGTTTCGCGGAGGTAGGGTTTTAAGGGTAAGAGGTCGGGTATCATAGATGCTCCTGCTGTAGGGTAGTGTTGTGCTTGCCCGTCAAAGTACGGATACGGGTATCGACATGGCAGTTTCTGTGAGTGGTAATAGTTGTTCTGTCAGGCAGATGACGCCGCCCGGTCCGATAGGTATGTTCATTTTTTTTAGAACGCGGAAATGTTGGACGTGGTTTTTGTTGGGTAAAGCGGTTTTTTTGATTTCCAGCGGATAGATTGTACCATCCCGCAAGATGAGGAGATCAATTTCTTTGCCGTCTCGATCCCGATAGTAATAGAACGGGGGCATGTGGCCGTTGTGCCGGTAGCTTTTCAACAGTTCGCCCACGATCCACGATTCCAAAATGGGGCCGGACATTGCGCCGGCTTCCAGCGTTTCAGGGCTGGACCATTCGGTGAGGTAGGCACATAGCCCGGTGTCGAGAAAATAGAGTTTGGGGCTTCTCACCAGTCGTTTGGTGAGGTTGGTATGATAGGGTTCCAGAAGATAGATGATTCCGGAAGCCTGTAAAATGGAAAGCCATGTTTTTGCCGTGTTTGGCGCGACATCGGCATCGCGCGCCAGGTCCGAAAAATTTAACATTTGTGCGGTTCGGGCAGCGGCAGCCCTGAGGAAGCGAAGAAAGGATAACTCATCGCCCACTCGGGCGAGGTCCCGGATATCGCGCTGGAGGTAGGTCTGTAAGTATGAACTGTAAAACAGGTTCCAATCCATCTGGTCATCCAGCGCAATGGCGGGAAAGTCGCCGCGCCATATCAGTCTGTAGAGTTCTTGCAGGCTGAGGATATTTCCGGTTTGGAGCCTGTTGTGAATCGCGTCGGAGATCGGTAAGAATGGGGGAGAGTCACTCCCGATGCGCTCGCGTCTCGAAAGGCCAAAAAGCTGCACGATGCCCACACGACCAGCGAGAGATTCAGAGACGCCTTTCATGAGATGAAATTGCTGCGATCCCGTAAGCCAGAACTGACCGGGCGAACGGTCTCGATCCACGGCGATTTTAATATGGGGCAATAGCTCTGGCGCGTATTGGATTTCGTCGATGAGCACGGGCGGCGGGTAACGCTGCATGAACAAAGCCGGGTCTTCTTTTGCGAGGCTCTGGACAAGCGGATCGTCCAGGGTGACATACGTTCGGTCCGGTTCGCTTAAGTGCCGTAGAAATGTCGTCTTGCCGACCTGTCTGGCTCCGGAGAGCATGAGTACGGGAAAGCGGGAAGATGCGACAAAGGATTCAAGTGTTCGAGAAATGTACATTTTGATATACCCAAAAAATCGGCTATTTTGCAGTGTGATTGCAAAATAGCCGAAAATTCAGGTGTTGTCAAGTGCTGTAGAGCCGTCATCGCGGTGTGGTGTTGAGCCGCGATCCAGAAGGTCTTCTGTCATTTCAAAATATATCGTAGAGTTTCAAAGTGAATCCTTGCAATGTGGGCGAAGTCAATATTCCCCCTTGACCATAGGTATTGACTACCTCGAATCCGCGCTCGCCGAGACGCAGAACTATTATGGTTTTTTCAGTGAGATCTACCATCCAGTACTCGGTTATACTGTGCCTGGCATACAGACTGCGCTTGAAGGTCTTGTCGCGTGTGGCTGTGGAAGGAGACAGGATTTCGACGACGAGGTCCGGCGCGCCCTGAATATTTGCAGGAGTGATGATGTCAGCGCGCTCATTGGAGACGAAGATCAGATCGGGCTGCACCACATCCGTATTCGATAGCACCACGTCGAAGGGCGCGTGATAGACCCTTCCCTGGCTATTCTCAACCGCGAACTGAACCAATTTCGACCCTAATAGGATGGAAACTCGCTGATGAAATTCTTCCGGTGATGGGAGTACTACTAAATCCCCGTTCAAAAGTTCATAACGCTTGTCTTCAGGCGCGTTCAGGTAGTCATTGTAAGTAAATTTAATGAGGGGATTTGGGACCGCCATGGTTGTCGCCTTCCTCCTCCCAAATCTTACTCATCTCTGCCTCCCACGTCACGCCAATCGGTTCAATGATGTCGCCGAGGATGCGAATTTTTGAGGGTGTAGCAAAGCCCTAAAACGCTACCTGCCTTTTTGGGCAAGTGTCTGATTTGGATATTTTTAAACCGAAACGTTTGGCAAGTTGCAGTGCTGCTTCTCGACGATCCTGAGCTTTTTCGGGATCTTTTTCGGAATTGGTATCTCTCAGACGCCGCAACCATTCGGGACTCAGAGGTTTGTTTTCAGGCTTCATTGGTTATATCACCTCCGGAGGCGAAATAATATCGATTGGACGATGCCCCAACATCAGACAGGCGGACTGGATTTGACGCCGACGCAGAGGATTCACCATATGTCTGAAGTTCCAGGAAATAATCGCATCTAAATCATGGGCGATGGCTACACCAAGGTGACGAGCATCATCGCGAAAATTTTTCGTTAATACACTTCTTTTAATCAATTCATCGGCCAAATTGATACTTATTTCTGATTCATCAAGGACAGGTACTGTATCCAGAGAAGATTGAATGCGTGTTTGGACGGTTTCAGGCGCTTCAGCAACTTCTTCAAGAGTGACGATAGATGTATATGCCGTGATAAGACCTGATTTTATCCGGTCAAATAACAACCGTGTTGTATTTACGCGGGCAGGTTCTTCGTCGTCTACCAGAGCACCAAAAGTTGATGTATCGAGATAGTAGTGCCAATGACCCGGTGATTCTGCTTGAGCTTCAATATCTTCATTCAATCTGGATTTCCTCTCCAAATCTCTCAAATTCATTCTGTATTTTGCAACGTCCAGCCAATAAATACAAATATGGGTAAGGTGAGGTTGAATTGCAAGGTCATTCCGTAGATGCCAAGAGTGGCGCAGCGATTCAAGTCCTGTCTGCGCCACCCGGTACGGTCATTATGGTACCGTTTCGTCCGCATCTTGAACCGCATGTATTCCCTATTGGAAAACCTTGGGGAGACCTGAATATAAGTAGTGGTTATTGAGGAGTTAGGCCATTGGAGTCCCCCCATCTTGACCGATTGATACCCCCAATGCATGGGCTATAAAAGCGAGGTCTTCACCTGCTTCTTCAAGGCATGCTTCCAGATATAACAGCATATCTTCTTCCGTTTTAAGATACTCTGCTGAATCCCATTGAGTCGTATTGATAGTCATAATGGCTATAGGGCTGTGAAACAATAATTCTATATATGGTTGGATCATCTCGAAGTCGAACGATATTAGAAAGCTCACTATGAAATAGCCGAAATTTTTGATATTGTCAAGGCTACGAGCACTTAAAATATTTCGTCAAGGTCCAAAGTGAATTCTTGCAATGTGGACATCGCAGCAATACATTACAACCGACAGAAAATTACATTCGTGCGATCTTGACGCATGACGAGTATGATAAAGGGAAATGGAAAGAGTAGATTATGGTATCAGAAATACAAACCGCTCAAGATGTATGGCCCGTGCTAACTCCTGTTGTGTTCGTTCCCCATGATGAGAGCGAATATCAACGGCTTGTGGCTATACTGGATGATTTGATTGATTTGGTAGGCGAGAATGAAGATCACTCCCTCGCCTCAATGATGGAAGTCATTGGTGTACTGATTGAGAGATATGAGGAAGAGCACGTTCCCGAATTGACTGAGGTGTAGCTGCGAGTTATTTGACAAAATAACCGTCTGTTTATGCTTCCAAAAGTCCCAAATGCTTTCTACTTCTGAACCATGGATACACTACTGCTATTGAGAATATTTTAGGAAATAAGATGCCGAAGCTCAATTACACCGCAAAAGGGTTTCATCCCGATTTAGGGGAGTGCCTCAATGGTTCTCATTCAATAAACGTTACGTGGGCAGAGTTGATCTGGGCTGGTATTACTGTAGGACGTAAAAGTTGGGAGGATGTAATTCGACATGGTTATCACTCGTTTTTAGAGATAATCTACCGGACCGCTATACTCAAGGCTAATTTAAGTTTGTCTCCTCAAGGAGAATTCATCAAAACGGATGCTTACAAGAGCCTTGATCCTTCTGAAAAGTCTGCAATATCCTACTTTCTTGGTTTGTCATTCGCAAAGCTGATAGCACACCGCCTTCTATCAGTACCTTGGCTTGTCCATCTGGATTGTTTTTCGGACCTCCCAATAGACATGAGAGGTAATAACCGTCCAGATTTAATTGGTACAGATCTTTCGGAAGAATGGTGTGTTTTTGAAGCAAAGGGGCGAACCCATAGTATCGCTGAAAAATTGATTCAAAAAGCGAAGAATCAGGCGCAGATGATAAAAAGAATAAACGGTAAGGCTCCACATATTCGAGGTGTCTCGCTCACACATTTTTCCTCTGACAAGCTCAGACTTTACTTGGAAGGTTCAGACGAGACTAATTCAGATGCCATTGATCTTAAAATTCCAAACGGAGAAGATCAATTTCTGGAATCCTATTATCAACCTTTTGTGTCCCTTATGGAAAACAGAACAGCAACAATCCGAGAAACAGATGCTGTTAGGATGAAAGAGATAAATTTTGTTAATCTTGAGGAAGTAGATTTGGCCGTGGGATTAGATTCTCAGGTGCAAGAGATTCTAACATCAGACTCTCGAGCGAAAAATGTTTTGAAAATTGTAGATTATCTCCGTTTCCAAGACTCTGGAGAACTCACCCAAGCTCGCTCAGGCAACAGCGATACCACATTTATAGGAAAGGATGGGATTTCTGTTCGCCCCGGGCTGTCGTGGAGATAAAAGGGAGATGAAGGTATTGCCTACGTGACAAAAACGACATTACATCAAGCCTTCAATATAGTTGTGGCAACAAGAAACGCTCGGAAATATCAATAGTTTCTTATAGGGGTGACTAATGCTTGAAATACTGAGAAATGCTGACGGACGATCATCGAGAGTAGTGCGTCGCACAGATATTGGTAAACGAATGGTTAAAGGTGAAAAATATGTCGGGTGTTTTGATCTATATAATATTATTAGTTATTTGAAGGATAAAGAGGGAAATATAAAGCCTGTGTATGATGTTAAAAGAGGTTTTTCAGGCTCTATCCAACGTGAAGATTCTGGAGAATTTCATGTGACTCACCTTATGCCTACTCCCGATGAGTTTAGTTTCTCGGATGACTATAAGGTAGAAAAAATTATTTTTTATTGTCGAGAATATTCGTTTGTGTTGTTAGATGTGCAGGGTCCGAGTGTTACCAATCTTGGTAAAGGTTATGATGAAGTGGTTTTTAAGGCCAGTTTGTGTGTTGAGGGCGAGTATCAATTATTTAATGATGATTATGTATTTGCAAGTGATGAAATTTTTGTGGGGATTAAATTTTTTTAGAGATATTGTCAAATGTTGTGGATGGGTGTAGAACGCATCCTTGATGATTATGCAGCGATTTTGCGTTCACCATCTACGAATTTCACCCCTTCAATGACGAGGGGTATGAGCCTGTAACCGCGTAACCTGACCCATGTTTTTTCAGCTTCAATCGCCAGTTTATACACCATCGCCATCGTCGCTTTGACCGATCCGCAGCCTTTGGTCTGCCTCGTGCGATGCCTGACGGTGGCAAAAGTCGATTCAATCGGGTTGGTGGTGCGTAAATGGAGCCAGTGTTTGGCAGGAAAATCGTAAAAGGTGAAGAGCACCTCAAAATCTTTGGTCAGGCAGTCACAGGCTTTTTCATAGCGATCCTGATACAGCCTCAAGAAGTGGTCATAGACCTTATGGGCACTCTCTTTTGTGGGAGACTGATACATCTCCTGAATCAGCCGCTTGGCATCTGGTTGCACAGATTTGGGCAGCTTATCCAACACATTAGCTGTCTTATGCACCCAACAGCGTTGGTGTTTCGTGGCAGGGAATGCCTCTTCCAATGCGGTCCAAAAGCCGGTTGCCCCATCGCCTATGGCAAGGGCAGGGGCTTTTTTCAACCCGCGTGCTTTGACCTCTTGTAAGAGACTTTGCCAGGATAAGGTGCTCTCACGTTGCCCTTCTTCTATGGCGATGACCTCTTTTTTACCTTGTGCGGTGGCACCAATCAGCACGAGCACACAGGGGCGATCATCAGAGAGGCGTACGTTAAAATAGATACCGTCTGCCCAGATATAGACATAGTCTTTATCGTGCAAGTCGCGCTTTTGCCATTGTTTATACTCATCTTCCCAAATACGCTTTAAGCGCGTGATATTGGCCGGAGAAAGCCCTGGTGCGCCTTTGCCTAAGATCGCTTCGAGTGCTTGGGGAAAGGCTGAGGTGGAGACCCCTTTCAGATACAGGGTCGGGATCAGCGTGTCAATACTTGGACTGCGACGGGCATATTTAGGCAGAATCGCACTGGTGAAGTGATGCCCCTCGCGACGATCGTGAACTCGGGGTTGTTTGATGGGTATTTTACCAATACCTGTGGTGACTTCTCGGGCAGGATGATACCCGTTTTTGACCACCTCACGATGACCCTTTTCATCTACCTGATCAGAAAATCGGGCGATATATTCATTCACTTCATACCGCAAGGCGGCACATAACATCTTACGAGCACCTTTTCTTAAGACCGCTTCGAGGCTATCGGCCAGTGTATCTTGCACTATGCTTTCCACTTCAAATGGGGTATATTCTTTCACGAGCGTGTCCTTTCTCCCTCCTTGAGGGATTTTGGTTTTTTGTGATACTATAGGATACGCTCTTTCCTTTTGATCATCCACAACTTTTGAATATACCTCATTATTTATTGCGGTGGATATGTGATGATTTAGCAATAGTTCGGACACTTTTTGCAATTTTGGCCTAACTTGAGAACCATAATTATTCTAAGTCATTAAAAAACAATAAGTTGTTTATTTTAATCACTGTTTTCATAACTTCATAAAAAACAACAAGTTATAAAAACTGTCCACAGTATTGTTTAGATTCAAACAAAAAATTATCGGAGAAAGCGCGAGACTTTTTGTGGAAGTATAGATTTATTTCTAAGTAAGATTCTCGGAGGTGTTATGAGTAGGGATTGGAAAGTATTAGAAGGTGGGGATGATAGATGACGGTAGGATGCGTTTGGGAATGGCGCATCTGCACGGCGAGTAGCGTTTAAAATATGCCGTTAAGGTTCAATGTGAATCCTTGCAATGTAGGCGAAGTCAATATTTCCCCTTCGCTGTAGGTATCGACATCCTCGAATCCCTGCTCACCAAGGCGCAGGATTGTTATGATTTTTGTGACGAGATCTACCATCCAGTACTCGGTTATGCCGTGTCTGGCATATAGACTGCGCTTGAAGGTCTTGTCGCGTGCTGCTGTGGAAGGAGATAGGATTTCGACGACGAGGTCAGGCGCGCCCTGAATATTCGCGGGGGTGATGATATCGGCACGCTCATTGGAGACGAAGATCAGGTCGGGTTGCACCACATCCATATCCGATAGCACCACGTCGAAGGGCGCGTGATAGACCCTCCCCAGGCGATTCTCAACCGCGAACTGAACCAATTTCGTCCCCATAAGGATGGAAACATGTTGATGAAATTCTTCCGGTGAAGAGAGCGCAACTAAATCCCCGTCTAAAAGTTCATAACGCTTGTCTTCGGGCGTATTCAGGTAGTCATCGTAAGTAAATTTAATGAGAGGATTTGGGATAGCCCTGGTTGTTGTCCTCTCTGATGACGCTGCGTTGAACGCAGGATGCGAATGAGTATGATGTCGGGCATTTATGATATATTGTTAGAAATCTATTCTCTGCGTTTTGCCATCATTAGATCATAAGCGTCTTTGATGTTTATTTTTAATTCTTCCAAGTTCGCACCCTGGCTGAATACACCAGGAACCTCACGTAGTTTCCCAACATACCAACCATCGTCTATCCAAAAATCCAATGTGAAGTTTCTAATCATAATCGCCTCTGTTTGTCGGGGTTATCAATACAATCCTGGAGTGCCTTGTTTTGCTGGATTGCCTTCACGTCAGGGGTGCGTGGGAGATGCACAACCGCCTCACTTTCCTGGCCCGCCGCGTGCTCAATCGCTTCTATTAATCCTTGTTTGATGCTCTCGAACTGACTCATATTTTTTCCTTGAACGATTGATTACATCCAACAAAGAAATAGCTGAATTTTAACTTTTGTCAAGGTACAAATAGTCAAAAAATATAGCGCATGCCGATTTGCACTTCGCGAGGGTCGCCGAGGCCAGATTGTACGGTGCCGTCAAAGTTGAAAAGCAGGCCCGCGCTGGAGGGGTCGCGGAAGTTGTCTGTGTTGAGCAGGTTGAAGACCTCGACGATGGCTTCTAAATGGCCGTTGCCCAATGGGATGGGGCGGGACAGGCGTGTGTCCCATGAGAAAAACGCATTGTCTTTTCGGAGGGTGTTGCGCTGGATAATGCTGCCGTCGGCGCATATACGATCAGAGGTTGCGCCCCACGGATTGGTCGTGGGTTGGCCCGTGCAGGATGCGGAGGTCGGTTGTGCGGAATAGTAGCTTACGCGATTGTTGAGGAATATATCGCCGGGCAATCTGGATAGGGTCCACAGGTTGAAGCGGTGGCGCTGGTCTCGGTCTGAATAGCCCCATTCGCGGTCCAATTGCGTGGGATCGACGTAGCGGAAGGTGAAGGGGTCGCGCTCGTTGTCGTCGTCGGATTTGTCCCAGGATAGGGTATAGTTCATCTGGAATTGGAAATCGTCTCGCACCATCTGGCGCAGCCCAAAGCTGAGGCCGTGGTAGCGCGATTTGGCTGTGCTCTCGACCACGGTTAAGTCGCCGACGCCGTTGTAGCCATCGGGACCCAAACCCGTTGACCAGGGAGAACCGAAGACCGCGTCGTTGCGGTTGATAAAGCGCGTCAGATTGTCGGTGCGGGAGTATGTATAGCCAAAGGTACCGACTACCCCCTTTGCATGCAATTCGCGTTCGAGGCCCACATGTGTGCTGATGGTGCGGGGGTTTTTAAAATTTTTGTCGAAGACGAAGATATTGGGGCGGAAGGGTTCGCCTGTGGGGGAGGGCAATAACTCGCCGTAGATCGGGGGCGGACCCAAAATGGGCGTCAGTGCGCTGGAGCGGAAGATGGATTGCCCGCGCGAGCCATTGGTCGAGCGAGTGCCCGCCAGGTTCAAGCCCGGGATACGGGCGTAGTAGATCCCCGCGCTGCCCCGCAACAGGGTCTTGTTGTCGCCGTGTACATCGTAGGCTATGCCCAGGCGCGGCTGGAACATATCCCAGGCAGAGGGAATTTTGCCGTTGGAGGGGAATGTGTATGTGCCCGTTTCGTTGGTGACTGTTTTGCCAATGAAATCGGCGAAGAAGACCTCGTCTGGACCGGTGATTACATCGGGCTGGATCTGTGCCTCCCAGCGCAGTCCGTAATTGAGTGTGAGTTTGTTTGAGGGTTGCCAACTGTCCTGTACAAACAGGGCTAATTCGTGCTGGGGGATATCCTGAGTCCCCGCTTCTTCCACGCTCAAGCCGCCGACGCCGGACTGCTGCAAGTAGATGAGGACAGGTCCGGTGATTTCCGTTCCGTCGGGACAGGTTCCGGTGGTGCTGGTGCTGCCGTCGGAGCATTCAACATAACTGTTGCCCTGCTGGACGAAGTTGAGAAAGCCATCCACAGAATTGAAGATGTAACGCCCATTGGCAAAACCGATAAAGGTTTGTACGGATTCGACGCGGTTCCACTCGATCCCGGCTTTGATCAGATGATTGTCCTTGCTTATGGAGATATTGTTGAGTAGCTGGATGCGGGTGTCGTGGTATTCGATGGGAATGAAGAAGGGCATGCCAAAGCGATAGCCGTGTACAAAATCCATGCCCGTATCGGGAAAGGGGCGCCCGGTATTGGGATTGTGCGGTCCACCGTAGGGACGTGGACGATCTTCGCGGGCGATTTGGAAGCGGAATTCGTTTACCGTGCTGGGGGATAGAAGCGATACCAGACTGCCGTTGAAGGCGTGTGACCAGTCCCTTTCAATCGCATTGGCGCTGCGCGCCCAGGAGTCAACATCAAAGGTGCCGTTTTCCTGTTCGGACCAGGTGTAATTGTATTTGAAGGTGGCGGAGTGTTCCTGCGACAGGTGGTAATCGACCTTGAGTAGAAAAGCGCGGGCATCGTTGGTGCGGTCTATAGCGCCGTAGTCGTCGGAAAGATTGAACGCGGAAGCCATGAAGTGGCGCAGGCGGGCATCCCCTCGCTCGATATTGTTCTGTTTGGTATCTCTGAAAATCTGCTGGTCGTACGCGGCAAAGAAAAATGCTTTGTCCTTTTTTAGCGGGCCACCCAGGGTGAAGCCGAATTGCCCCTGTTTGAAATCGGGCGTGCGTTCCATCCCGTTGTGCCTGGCCGTGCTGGACAGGGCGTCGTGTTTGCCAAAAAAATGCACGGAGCCGTGGAATCGGTTGGTGCCCGATTTGGTGATGACATTGACAAAGCCCCCGCTGGAGCGTCCAAATTCGGCATTGGCTCCCTGAGGCACGACCACCATTTCCGCTACTGCGTTTAAATTAAAGGTGAAAGCGGGGCGCTGTCCGCCGCGCTGTTCGCCGAAGAAGGGGTTGTTGAAATCCGCACCATCTACCGAAATGTTGTTGTGTATGCCGCGTTGACCGGCAATGGTCAATTCGTCGCCATCAGGCCCTTGCACGATGCTCACACCCGGGGTCAACAATGTGAGATTGAGAAAATTACGCCCGTTGTTGGGCAGGTCCTGCACGGCTGCTTCGGGCAGGCGCGTGGCTGTTTCGCTCTGGGTGATGTCAACGGCGGGTCTCGTCGCTTCGATGAGGACCTCGTCTATTTGCAATGCCATTTTGAAGACGATTTCCACTGTCTCGCCAACCCGCACCTGCACCCCTGTTTGGCGCACTTCTGCCTGTCCCGCTGCCTGTACTGTTATGTCGTAAAGACCGAGGGGCAACAAGATCGCGGTGAACTGCCCGAGATCGGAGGATGTGAGGGTTCGCTGGTAATTGGTGTTGGTTTCTTTGAGGGCTATGGTGGCGTTGCCAATGGGGTTGCCAAACTGATCCCATACAAAGCCGCGGATAACGCCAGTGGTTGCCTGAGATTGCGCCCATGTGGGTGCGTTCAATAGCGCAGCGCACAAGAAAAGGAAGGATAAGATGCGGATGGGGGGGGGAAGGCGAGTCATTATTCGGCACGTCTTTCTAAGCTGGTCTCAGAATTTTATACTGATCGCCATTGCCGCGGGGCACAGTGGCCTCTTGATACGAGACGATAAATGCCCGCCGCACGTGGTCTGTCTGGTTGCCTTTGGAATGATGCCACAAATAGGCGTCAAATAAAAGGATATCCCCGGCTTTTACAGGACATGGAATTGCATCGTCGAACATGAGATCGGCGGGTCCCATACACTTTGGGCATTGTCCGCCAAATGGCCCATGCGTGACCACGCCGCCTTTGTGGCTGCCCGGCACGACCCATAAACACCCATTTGTCTCATCCGCATCCTGCAATGGTATCCAGGTGGACATGCGCGTTTCGCTCAGGGTTTTTGTGTTGTAATACGCATTGTCCTGATGCCAGTGACAGATGTCATTGGAGTGCGGCACTTTTGCCGTCAACTTGGCCGAATAAATTGAGATGCCGGGATTGACGATATCTTCAATCAGTGTCAATACCCGCTCATCCTGTACAAATTGACGGGTTATTTCTGATCGCAATCCCAACTGCATGACCCATCCCTTGTTGCGTCCCGTATTTCTTTGTGCGTCCTGAAGTCGGTCGATTTCGCTGTCGATTTCCGCGAGTTCCTCCAGCGGAAATATATCTGGCACAATTACATAGCCCTGTTCGCGATAGATCGCCAATTCGTCGGCACTGAGTTTTCGCAAGTCCGTTTCTGTCATTGTCATTTTTTGTTTACTCCTTTAAAAATAACTCGACCACGGGTACTGTCACATTGGGTTTTTGCACGGGCAATTCCAGTGTGAGGGTTTCTCTTTCGATACTGCTGTCTCCCGTGTGTCCGGCGCGGGGTTGGTGAAATTGCACTTCTGATGCATCGTTTAATAACTGGGCGTATTCTACCTTGTTGGCAAATCCATCGAGATGCAGATGGCGGAACGGATAGGTGAACAGGTGTACGTACATTCGATTGGTCTCGGGATTATAGGTCAAGCGGCAATCCTCTGGCGTCTGAAATTCCTCTGGCGCGGCAGTACATCCGTAAATGGATCGGCTGTGCCATTTCATCCATTCGCCCATTTCGCTCAGGCAATGCAATGCCCGATCGTCAAATACCCCGCGCCCGGTGGGTCCCACATTGAGCAATAAATTGCCTCCGCGGCTTACCACACCGACCAGCATTTGCACCAGTTGCTCGATGCTTTTCCAACTCGTTTCATCGCGATGATAGCCCCACGATCCCGAAAATGTTTGACATGTCTCCCACAATACGCGCTCGCCCTGATAGGTGACCCACTCGCGCGGCATAAATTGTTCGGGCGTGCGGTAATCCCATCCGCCTTCCACATCGTCCAGATCCAGCCGGTCGTTAATCACAATACCCGGCTGCAACTCGCGCGTCATTTTCATCAGTTCGATACTGTTCCAATCATCTCGTCCCTTGCCGTCAAAACCCTCGGGCCTGCCCTTTGCGCCAGCCGGATAGCTGAAATCGTAAAAGAGCATATCCACTTTGCCGTATTCGGTGAGCAACTCGCGGACCTGGCCGCGCAAATACGCTGCGTATTGGGCCTGATCTCTCGGTTCATTCAGTTTATCTTTATCGGGATGGTTCCGCATGCTGTGAATGGCGTCAATTCTGAAATGCGGATGGTACCAGTCGATCAAGGAATGGTAAAATCCGACCTTCATCCCCCGTGACCGAAACGCTTCTACCATGGGTTTTAACAAATCCCTGCGCGCGGGTGTATTCGTCGCTTTGTATTCCGTGAGTTTGGAGTCCCACAGCGCGAAGCCTTCGTGGTGTTTGGTGGTGACACAAAAATATTTCATGCCCGCGTTGGCTGCCGCATCTGCCCACGCTTCGGGATCGTACAAATCCGGATCAAAGTATTTTAGATACCGATCGTATTGCGCGTCGGGTATTTCTTCTCGTTGTTTTACCCACTCGTGCCGCGCGGGCAATGCGTACAATCCCCAGTGGATGAACAATCCAAATCGATCATGTGTAAACCAGCTTGTGTCACCCCGTAGATCTGCCATGAGTTCTCCCTTATCTTAAACAGTTTCTGATGCAGCAGCAAGTTGATGATTGACAACCTGCCAGAATGTGACGACTGCGTCTTTCTTTCCGTCAAAAAAGTCCTCAAAAAAACCAACTGAATTTAACAGCAATGGATAGGCATAACGTTCGCCATCTTCGCCAATCTCTGTTACCCAATCGTCAGGCTCTTTGGAATCGACTACCTCAAACAACGTAGAGTCGTAGAGAAAGGGTCTGCCCGCGTCGTTCAAGATTCTATAATCATCAGCTTCTATCCCAATTACAACATAATATTGATTGGGTGTGAGATCGGGATATTCAGTATTCTGTTCTCTAAATTGGACAATCATAGCGGGTTAACTCGTTTTTGTTTTAACTCAATGCGACCGATATCGGGATGTTCATACCAGTGAATTTCGTATTGATACCCAGCCATTTCAAAGCGGGGCTACTTTTTTTAACCCATCTCGATGCACGACCACCATAAGTGTGAACCAGACGTTGAACATCGCGAATGCGATTGCCTTTAGCAATCACTCGAGATTGTGCAATCTGTTTTGATGTCAGTTCGAGAATCTCCCAGATCCTTTCTTATAATTCTGAAAGTTGTACTTCTCGTCCTGCTTTCGCACTTGTAACCGCTCCGAATACCATGGACATGGATTTTAGATTGTCTTCGGCATTGCATTCTGGCTGGCGATCTTCGCGAAGGGCGCGAACAAATTCGTTGAGTACGGGATTGGGGCCGTCGATTTCATCGAGTTCGATTTGTTCGCGGATTTGTGGATTCTGTTTGTGTTTGAGTGTGTAAAAGAGGTCAAAGCCCTCCCATGTGAGCGTGCCTTTTGGTCCCTCGTAGCGCCATTCGCCGTTGTGTCCCGCAGGCACATGTCCCATAGTGCAGCCAATCCCGCGATGTGTGGCGACAATGCCATTTTCAAATTTGAAGACGATAATCTGGCAGGCGTCGCCCTGATGCCAGCCCCAGGGCAAGTTCCAGGTGATGGCATGCGCGCTGACGGGGTCGGCATTGAGGGTATAGCGCATCATGTCAAAGTGGTGGATGCCCATGTCGGTGAGGAACATATAGGGTTCCGTCACATAGTGACTGCCCGGGTTGTCTGCCCAATCGACATAGAGCGATACGTCGAGTTGCGCCACGTCGCCAATATGTCTGGCTTCGAGCAAGCGCCGCGTGGTGCGAGGCAGTTCATTAAAGCGATAGTTCTGGGTGATCATGTGTTTGACACCCGCTTTTTTGCCGGCTTCAACGATGCGCTTAGCGGCTTCGAAATTATCGCTCAGGGGTTTTTCGCCCAGTAGATTGAGGCCAGCATCAAAGGCTTTCATCGCGATGATTTCGTGAACAGCGGGTGGGGTGACATCTACGACAAAGTCAGCTTCTACTGAAGCGGCATCGCTGAGGTCGTCAAAAATGAGATCCTCGGGTACACCGCGTTCTTCCATCGCGCGTTTTTTATTTTCTGCTGAGGGTTCGACATAGGCGACCAATTCGACTTCGGGATGTGCTTCACACGCGGCCTGCCAGTGACGCGCACGACCACCGAGGCCGACGAGGATTGCTTTCATGAGATGAACTCCTTATTTAAAAATCATCCGATTCGACATAAGCCTGGATCAGGCGGTCTTCGCCTTCTTTGCCGGGCAGGCTGATGCCGTGTTCCATGCCGACGATGCTCGTGCAGCCTTTTTCATGTAGATGCTTGAAGATACTTTTGTAGTTGATTTCGCCGGTGGTGGGTTCTTTGCGACCGGGGTTGTCGCCCACTTGAAAAACACCGATTTCAGACCAGCAGCGGTCGATGTTGGGTATGAGGTTGCCTTCGGTGATTTGCTGGTGGTAGATGTCAAAAAGGATTTTGCAACACGGGTGGTTGACGGCCTGACAGACCAGATATGCTTGTGGCGAGCCAGCCAAATAAACGCGGGGATGGTTCGTCAGGCGGTTGAGCGGTTCCAATACCATGACAAGACCCGATTCTTCGAGAATGTCGCAGCATCGTTTGAGCAGTTCGATCACATTGGCTGTTTGATAATCCCACGCGAGTTTTAAGTCGTAAAGCCCGGGCACGACCGTACACCATTTTGCATTTACGCGTTTGGCAACTTCAATGGCGGCTTTAATATCTTTTAAGACGGCCTGTTTTGCATCTTCATCGTCTCCGGCAAATGTGACATCTGAAAAAGATCCCGTGGCGACAAAAACACCCATTTCGAGATTTAATCGGGTCATTTCTGCAGCGATTTTTTCTTGCATTCTTATGTCGCGTTTGGGCATGCCATTGTCTTCCCAGGCTGTAAAGCCCTGATCCGCGGCGTATTTGAGTTGGTCGAGATAGTCATCGCCCGCACTGTTTGAGAAATGGCCGTGATGCGGGGCGTATTTGAGGTTGAATTCCCGTTGGGGCATGTAACACTCCTTTAAGGTTAGCGAAAAAAATAACGGTATAAGACAAGGGTTTAATTTGACAGTATCGCGCGCGCGTGTCAAATAGAAAATCGCTATCTGTTGCGCGGTGGGATTCTGATTTCGTCTTGACAAAAGGTGCGGGTAGGAATATGATGCATAAAAATTACAGCGTGCAAATAGCCACAAAGGAGTATCACTATGTCCAGTACAATAGAGACCGCGACGCTCGGGGGCGGGTGTTTTTGGTGTGTGGAGGCGATTTATCAGGATGTGATTGGCGTGCATAAAGTCGTGTCGGGATATGCCGGAGGGACGGTAGAAAACCCAACGTACCAGGATGTGTGCTCGGGTACCACGGGGCACGCCGAGGTGGTGCAGATTGTGTTTGATCCGACCGTGATTTCATTTGAGGAGATTCTGTTCATTTTCTGGCGCACGCATGATCCGACGACTTTGAATCGGCAAGGGAATGACGTGGGCACGCAGTATCGGTCGGTGATTTTTTATCACGATGAACAGCAGAAGAGCATTGCCGAGCGGTCAATAGCAGAGACGGATGCATCGGATTTGTGGCCCGATCCGATTGTGACGGAGATTGCGCCGCTTCCAATATTTTATGAGGGTGAAGCGTATCATCAGAATTATTTTGTGGAGAATCCATATCAACCGTATTGCATCTTTGTTATCAATCCCAAGGTGCAAAAGTTTCGCAAGTCGTTTCGCAATAAACTGAGAGGTGAGAAATGAGTGACGCACCTGTTCGCGTTGGGTTTGTAGGCTGTGGGAGACAGGCGAGTGCATCGTGGTATCCCAATTTTGCAACCATACCGGAATTGGACCTGTACGCCTGCTGTGATTTGCAAGGGGCGCTGGCAGAGCGCAATGCGCGGTTTTTTGGGGCCAGAAGATGGTACACAAATTTGTCTGATATGATAGAGAAGGAAGACCTGGATGCCGTGATGGTCGTGGGGCCGCCGGATATGCATTTTGAGTGCGGCAAGCAGGTGCTGGCTGCGGGGTTGCCATTGATGATGGAGAAGCCACCGGCGCGTTTAACAGCCCATGCGCGGGAGTTGGCTGATATGGCTGAGGGGCGAGGGCTAATTACGCAGATTGGTCACAATATGCGACACGCGCCTGGGGTACGAAAATTTCAAGAGTTGATGGCGACGCCCGAGTTTGGTAAATTGCTTTTTTTGGAGAGTCGATATTTTATGCCCAGCCCGATGTGGCAGGAAGATATGGACTATCGCGCGGGCTGGCAGTATATGATTTTTCAGTCAACCCATGCGGTAGATCTCGCGCGTTTTTTGGGCGGGGAAATCGAGCGGGTTTACGCGGATTTGTCAGTTGGTGAGGGTGGGCGATTTGCAATTGCCTGTACCGCGCATTTTGATAGCGGTGCCACCGGAATGATTACGCTGACAGGTTGTACTCCAAATTGGACGTGTAAGATTGAAGCGGCGGGCGATGCGCGGGCGCATTTGCGTTTGGTGAATTTGCACACGTTGGATTTTGAACCCCATTCTTCCGAAGGGGGATACCAGCCCTCGCCCGGTATTCCATCCCGGTCTTATTCACCCGCGGTGCGGGACAATGCGGAAAAACGAGGTGGGTACTGGGGGCAAATGCAGGCTTTTGCGCGGGCTGTACAAAAGGGAGAGGCAGGTTCACCAACCCTGCGAGATGCGTGTCAGGCGATGGTGGTATGCGAGGCTATTTGCGATAGTATCGAGCGAAAAGCTCCGGTGGATGTCGAACTTTAGTGAGGTTCAAGAAGGTGAGCAAATTTAATCCGCCATATCTGCTGCCTGCGTGTCGCCAACTTTCAGCGCGTTGAAGGCGCTGTTTGTCAACCTTTTGAGGGCTGAGCGCAAGTCATCTAAAAATGTGTAAAACAGGGGTACGAGTAGCAGGGTGAGCAGGGTCGAAGAAAGCAGGCCACCGATCATGGTAAAGCCCATAGGCGCATAGGGCTGTCCCAAGACTTTACTGCTTCCCAGAGCCATTGGCAAAAGGCCGCAGACTGTTGTAAATGTCGTCATCATAATGGGGCGGAAGCGATTTGCACCTGCCTCCATGATCGCAGCGGTTCGATGCATGCCCTCTGCGCGCAGGCGATTCACCATATCGACCAGTACAATCGCGTTGTTGACGACCACACCGATGAGCACAATGATGCCCACCATAGCCAATCCAGCCATAGGTGTTTGGGTCGCAAACAGCGTCCAGTAAACTCCCAGAAAGGCAAAGGGGATGGAAAACAAAACAGAAAATGGCAGTATAAAGGACTCGAACAAAACGCCCATTAAAAGGAATACGCAGGTCACGGCCATAATCGCGGCGAAATACATGGTATAATCTTCTTCTCGGAGCTTGGAATATCTTTCCCCTTTGTCCCAGGTATAACCGCGCGGCATTTCAAATCCTTCCATTGCGCGGTCAATTTCTCCATATAGCTCTTTGACATCTTCTTCGGTCGTGAAAGCCTGCACCCGCAACCGCGTTTTGCCATCTTCTCGCCTGATGGTACCGCGTCCTTGATTTATGCGCAATACGGCAAAGTCCAGCAATGAAATCTGGGTGCCGGTTTCAGACGGAAAAGTCAAACGCTTTAAGCGTTGCAGTGTTTGCTGATTCAATTTTTCCAAATACAACCGCACCCTGATTTCGTGGTTGTCAGACTGGAGATAGGGCAATTGGACGCCCTGAAGCGCGAAACCAATACTGCGCCCCACATCCCGAGCTACGAGTCCAAATTTTTGTGCGCGTTCCCGGTCGATTATGACCTGTACTTCATCATTGGCGCGTTCCAGATCAGAATCTACGCTTATGACCGAGGGGATTTCTTTTAGCCGTCGTTCAACCTCTTCCACCAGATCCGCGAGCACATCGACATTATCCCCATAGAGCATTAGTGATATGGATGAATCGCCGCCATCGCCGCTGCTCCTGCTTTGCCCCTGTACAACCACTTTGACGCCTACAAATTGGGGCGCGTGCTTTTTCATGTCTTCGATGACGGCGTTGCGCGGTAAGTGCTGTTGTACGGGAATACCGATCAATGCGCGTACGGATTTATAGGTCGTCTGCCACCAGGCTTCATCCGTCTTTTTCAGAAAGACGTGAATAGAGCCATACGTAGATCTGAACCATACGCGCATGGTTTCAATCCCGTATTTCTCGCGGCGAGCCTCTAAAAAATCCTCGACTTCTGCGATTGTGTCGCTGGCATCTCGAATGCCAAAATCCTTTGGAAAATTAAAATAGATGCGAAAATCATTGAGCATGCTGCCGTCTGAATCGCCGCGCTTGAGTTCGTTCATTGGATAGCTGATGCTTCCGAGAAGGACGAGGGCGATCAAAAATGCATCGCGCCGGTGTGCAAGCGTCCAGTTTAGCATGCGTGCGTAATAATGGCGCGTACGTCGAATTATCGCGGGGTCGGATTTGACCTGGGAACTGCCAAAGCGCAATGCCGCCTGCGGAATAAAAATGAGTGCGACAAATAGCGACCCAACAAGTGCGACCACAACCGGCACACCAATGCGCGCGAGAAAAAAGGTCAGTTCTACATTGCCGCTCATCAGCATCAGCGGCAAAAACACGACCACCGTAGTCAGCGTTGCCATGGTGATCGCCAACCCGACTTCGCCGGCACCTGAGATGGCCGCTTCTTTGACGGGGAGTCCTTTGCCGCGCATGCGATAGATATTTTCCAGGATTACAATGGCATTATCGACCACCATCCCCACGCCCACCATCAGGCCCATCATGGTCAGCACATTGAGCGACCATCCGAGAAAATAAAGTGCCGTAATCGTAATCATCACACACAGGGGAATAGATAGGGTGATAATCGCCGTCATCCGCACTGTTCGCAAAAAGAATAGCAAGACCATCGCGGCAAATAATCCACCCCAAAGCCCTGTGGTTTCCAAATTGCGAATCGAATCGTTGATGTATTCGCCCTGATTAAAAAACACATTAAAAACGATCTGTTCTCCCACTATCGGATCGTTTTCAATCTCCTGCAAAGCCGTTACCACGCGCTCGCATACTTCTACGATATTGGCACCCGATTCTTGAAAAATTCCGATTGACGCGGCTGCTTGGCCATCAATGCGCTGATACCACGACCGTCCGGGAACATCGTAAACTATGTCTGATATATCTCCAAGGCGCACTTCGCCCTGGGGCGTGCGGATGAGGATATTTTTGATTTCATCTACACTTTGATATTTGGCGAGTGATCGCACAAAAAACCGCTTGCCGCCTTCGCGCACATGCCCGACCGAGAGCGCGAAGTTGTCCGATCGCAGCGATTGCACCACCGTTCCCAAATCCACCCCCCGGGTCATCAATCGCTCGTGGCTGAGTTCAATCATGACTTCTTTTTCATCCACACCCCAAAAGCTAACTCTGCCCACGCCTTCGATCCGTTCTAAACGCCGTTTCACATGCAGGTTTAAGAACTTATAGGGATCGACAATCGATGGATCCAAGGAGACGCCCGCCCACATAATTTCCCAGCTATCGGCATTAAACTTATATACATAGACTTGATCACGCACTTCCTCAGGCAATTCTAATTTGAGACGCTCGAGGCGGTCAAAGACCTGATTATAAGCCAGGACCATATCTGTATCGGGCTGAAATTCAATGGGCGCATCCACGCCGTAAGACGCGCTGTATGTGCGAATTTTCTTTATGCCCTTTACCGCGCGCAACTGCTCTTCCAGCGGGCGGGCGATTTGTTGTTCGGCTTCCTGGGGCGAGGCGTTGCGGTGATTGTATTCAATATCCACATACAAAAAAGCCGGTGTAAATCCCGAGGGAAAAAATTTCACCGGTACGCGAAAATAGGCCATAATACCCACCAGTAACAACGCGACCAGGCACATCGCAACCGTAACGGGGCGATTTACTGATATGCGCGGTAACAGGGCGGATTGGCGGTTCATAGTTTTCTCGCGCGGAAAGGGAGTAAGATTTTACGTCAATTCATTGGACGGATAAATCGCTAAAAGGCTTCAGGAATTTTGAAATAGCTTGATAAATCACACGCGTCAGCGTATTCTTAGTGGTCGATAATAATCATGAAACGAAAAGGTGACACTTTATGTCTTATCCTCAAGACGATCCCAATGTACTTCTGCTATCTGACCTTTTGCGCGTTCCCGCACCATCGGGTCGCGAAGAACTTATGGCCCGGGTTATTATGGATCGCATTGCCGATTTGGGGCATGCACCGAAACAAGACCAGCAGGGCAATGTTTGGGTGGAAATTCCCGGGCAAAATCCCGATCTGGGGCGTATCGCGCTTGCGAGTCACCTGGATGAACTCGCTATGGTGATTACCGCGATTAATGCCGATGGTACCTTGCAGGTGCGCCCGAGTGGTAGTTTGCATCCCTGGAAACTCGGTGAATGTCCTGTTGAAATCCTTTCAGATGGTGCAGAGAGGGTTGCGGCACATCTCTGTTTTGGTTCTACGCATACCACTGATCCATCGGATCCCAATACGCAATTTGCAACGGGGCAAAGCGGCATTACCTGGCCCTACTGTCACTTGCTCACAGGTCTGACGCCCGATCAACTCTCCCGCGCAGGTGTGCGCGTCGGATCGACTGCTGTACCAGTGACCAGTGTGCGCGGTCCTCATTTTTTTGGGCCACCCGACGATCCGCTCGTTTCAGCGTGGTTATTTGACAACCGGGGTGGGAGTCTCACGCTGTTGCGTCTGCTTCAGCGCATTGTGGAAGAAAAAACAAAACCCAGTCGTACGATCTGTTTGTGTTTTCTCGTTCAGGAAGAGACCGGATTGATTGGGGCGCGAGGTTGGACCGCGCGAAATCCGGTCGAGATTTTTATCGCAGTAGATTCTGCCCCTATGCCGAGAAATCAACAACTTCTGCTCGATGGTCGTCCGGCGGTCTGGTCAAGAGATAGCCAGATGCATTTCGATCAGGGTCTGATTACCGATTTCTCGGCAGCGGCACAACGCGCGGGCACACAGTTGCAATACGCCGTGTACGATCGCGCGGCGTCCGATGCCTCGGGCGTTCTTCAGGCGGGCCACGCGCCCCGGGCTGCTACTATTGGGTATCCGCGAGAAAATTCTCACGGATATGAGGTTTGCCGGTTGCGCGTTTTTGACAATCTGATTGCCACTTTGTTCTGTTATCTCCACGCTTGAGATTCCCTGTAAGGACACCAGTATGAATAAAAGTTTTGTGACAAATCTGCTCGCGGTTGGCGTGATCGGTGCAGGTTATGTCAGTCCCGTTTATTCCGATCATTTACTCGCGGTTGGGCTTTTTGCAACTTCGGGTGCTTTGACCAACTGGTTGGCGGTTCACATGCTTTTTGAGAGAGTACCGGGACTCTACGGTTCGGGCGTTGTACCGAGTCGGTTTGAAGAATTTAAGACGGGTATCCACGCTTTGATTATGAACCAGTTTTTCACCGCTGAAAATGTTAAAAAATTTCTCGCCGAACAAAAAATTCCAGATGAATTCAATGCCGACCCCGTTGTTGAGGCCGTTGACTGCGACCGCATCTTCAGTCGTCTGATGGAGGCTGTTATGACTTCTCCTTTTGGCAGCATGATCAATATGATCGGCGGTGCGGCGGTATTACAGCCTCTCAGAGATCCTTTTATCGAAAAAGTTCAGGCAGAAATTCGCCTCTTGCTATCCTCACCCAAATTTCTCGATGCCATCCAGAGGGGATTGAATACCGAGAATCATACGGACGAAATGATTGACAGGGTTGATGCCATTGTTATGCAGCGTCTAAACGAGTTGACACCCGAAATGGTTAAGACCATTGTCCAGGATATGATTCACAAACATCTGGGCTGGTTGGTTGTTTGGGGCGGAGTTTTTGGTGGTTTTATTGGTTTGATCACCAGTTTTTTTTATTAGACAATATGATAGCGGATCACCACTTCTCGACAAATGTTTTTACTTCGCCGAGTTTTTCTTTTTGTTCAGATGCCCATGTCCGCAAAGAGGTCGCCATATCTGCATCGTTCTCTTCGTCATCTGTCCATTGTGTTACAAAGGTCAACAATCGCGCTGCGTGAGGGCGGTTCAGTGCGGCTAATACCCCATACGCTTTTTTCATTTTTTCCACCTGTCCCAGGATCAAATACGCTTCTGCGCGATATTCAATGGCTTCTGCGTAGTTTGGATTTAATGTCAAAGCGCGATTGTACGCTGCCATTGCTCCGTCCATATCTCCGGTTTTGCGCTTGACATATCCCAAACTGCTAAACGCCTGGTAATACGTCGAGTCCTGCTCGGTCGCTTTCGCAAATTCTCCCAGTGCGCGATTGTACAGGTCCTGGATAAACCGCGCATACGTTTCTCGCTCTTCGCCTTCTGTGCCCGACATTTTTTCTTCATAGACCCAGGCCGCATCCCGGTGGCGCAAGCCTTCTTTGTGGTGACGGATAGCGACTTCGTTTTGACCTTCTTTGGGCTTGCGAGGTGCGGGTTTACTCGGTGCAGCCAATACACTGTTACTCAGAGTCAAAATCAGAATTAACATCCATTGTATTTTCATGCCAAAATCTCCTTTTTTATTGTTTAATGACCTGTGCAGATGCCCGAATAGCGTCTGCAAGTTCATCTATTTTTTCTCGGTCGTTATCCGGGTGCATGCCAATGAGTACTGCACGGCTCAATATATCCAGTGACTCAGGACACATATCCATTGAATATTCGATATTTAGTGCCTTATTTTGCGGCAGATTAAATGGGTCGAGCGCGGGATGGTGTGCGCCTTGCTTTCGCATAATGGGATCCCATCGCGTGTAAATATGTCGTCCGGTATCGATGGGCAAAAAAGCGCGTCCTTTTAATTCTGATATCCGTTTGGCAAAGGCGCGCGCATTTTTTTCAGAACTGAAAATAAAGCCGACATAGGTACCGCATTCACAATCCAGACTGTGGTTTTTAATAGATGTCAGGCCCGCGTCTTCGCCCACTTTTGTCAGGGTCCGTTTGTGGCCGCGCATGCGATCCAGCATTTCGTCGATGCGCTCGAGTTGTGCGTTGAGAATGGCACCTGAGATTTCCGTGGCTCTGAAATTCAATCCGGCAAATTGTTCATCTGGACGGTGTTCGTCGGGATTCCAGTAATAAGAACAGCAATCTGCAGCCACTGACCCGCGCCGAAACACCGATTCATCGGCAGAGACAAATGCGCCGCCTTCGCCGCTGGTCATATTTTTAAAATAGTTAAAGCTGAATGCTCCGGCATGCCCGATGGAACCGAGTTCGCGCCCTTTGTATCCACCGCCCACGGCCTGGCACGCATCTTCTAATATTTTTATCCCGCGTTTTTCTGCTATGTCCATCAGTGCGTCCATGTTACAGGGCAATCCCCACATATGCACGGGAATGACGGCTTTTGTATGCGGGGCAATTTTTCGCTCGACATCTTCGGGCGAGAGGGTGATCGATTCATCTACTTCGGCTATAATGGGCATGGCTCCTGCGGCAACAACGGCAAGTGCGGTCGCCATATAGGTACACGATGGCACAATGACCGAATCGCCCGGCCCAACTTTCAGGCCAATGAGGGCACAATAAAGCGATGCCGTGCCACTTGTGGTCATCCGCACCTGCACACCGCCCAATCGCTTTCCCCAATCTGCTTCAAACTGATCGCATTCGCCAGCCTTTCCATAGCGAAAAATTTCACCGCTTTCCAGAAGGGTCTCCACGCGCTTGCTTTCGGGTTGTCCGATACGATACATAAGAGTCTCCTAATCTACAAGTTTAAGTCTTGTCCATTTTTGCACAGAATTGATCATGTAGAGTGCTTCCGCGCGTTTCAGATCGTTCACTTTCAGTACGCGTTCTGTGAGTTTTCCCCGAGACATTAATTTAGCTCGAAAAGTTCCTTCCAGCAGGCCGCAGGAGATGGGAGGCGTTACATATAAACCATCCAATTTGGCGACGAGATTGCCAATGCTGCATTCTGTTGCTTCGCCGCGTTCGTTGATGAGAATGATTTCTTCACACATGGGATACATGTCCAGTCGAGAGGTATAGGGTTCGCGGCGCGTTGTTTTGTGGAATAATAGGGGGTCGCGGCTGTCAACTGGATGCGGTGAGATACAGGCGGAAAGTGCGCGATTTTGCGATGTGTTTTTCATTGGTGCAGTTTCGACCTGTACACAGCCCTTGCGCGACAGGACAAGGCGCACCCGGTGTGGTGATTTGCCCAGACCCGATACAGCATTTTTGAGCGCGGACAGGACGCTTGACCGATCAAAAGCAAAGCCAAAATACCGCGCGGATGCTTCTATCCGACCTATATGGCGATTTAGTAAAAAGAACCCGTTTTTGCCATCGTATCGCAGGGTTTCAAATAAGTCAAAAGCGGGTTGTTGATCGGCTAGGAGGCGCGCTTTGGTCAAACATTCTTCATACTCGCCATCACTTGAAGAATCGCAGGTTATGCCACTGCCTACGCCAAATTCTGCAATGTCCGTTTTGCGGTCAATGCAGACTGTGCGAATCGCCACATTAAAGGCCATGTCACCTCCCGGCGAGAGGTATCCAATGCTTCCGGTATAAATTCCCCGCGCGGCTTGCTCCACTTCTTTGATAATTTCCATTGTACGCACTTTTGGCGCGCCGGTCACAGAGCCGCACGGAAAGAGTGCGGTCACCAATTCGCGCAATTTCAGGCCGTGACGCACGCGCGATGTTACGGTTGAGGTCATCTGCAATAGTGTTTCGTAATGCTCGACATGCCACAGTGCTGGCACTTTCACGCTGCCCGCTTTGGATACGCGTCCTAAATCGTTGCGCAACAGATCGACGATCATCACATTTTCTGCGCGGTCTTTCTCGGATTTTTGAAGCTGTTTTGCGCGCGCTTTGTCTTCTTTCCACCATCGTCCTCGAGGCGCAGTACCTTTCATCGGACGTGTGGTCAGAACGCCGTTTTTTAAGGAAAAAAACAATTCGGGTGACGCCGATAGGATTTGAAATCGCCCGATATCCAAATACGCTGCATAATCTGTGCGCTGCGCCCGACAAAGATCGCGGTAAAAGCTAAGGCTATTGCCCGAAAAATTTGCCCGCAGACGAAAGGAATAATTAACCTGATAGGTATCGCCGGCAATGATGAGGTCTCGAATGCGATTCAGGGCGGCATCGTAAGCAGAGCGCGAAATAGAGGGACGCCACGCGCCCAGATCGTAGTTTCTACCATTTGGTGTTCCGGCAGAGATATTTTCTCGATGCCGAAACAGGCCGAACCACATGAGTGGAAAATCTCCCGGTACGTGCGTTTTTAGAACGGGATCCAGACCCGATGCTGCCTCATAAGAGAAAAATCCCGCTGCGTGTAATCCCGAATGGACAGCTCGTTCAATGCGGTCGAGTGCGGGACCAACGTCTTCGGGATGCGAGACGCAGATGGTATCGCACGGGTCGCAAAAACGAAAACTCGCACCTTTGCGGTGCGATTCGAATAAAACGATGGGATCTGACATAAAGGATTACGCGACGGCTTTTGGAACCACTGCGCCTTTGCCAAAGACACGGGTGAAGGTGCTGCCGCGCAATGAGCATGTGTCCCCGTGCATATAACACACACTGAATGCGCGTCGCGCTATATCTGTGGTATTCACGCCCGAACTGTGTAGCATCCAGTTGTGTAGCAAAATCGAGTCGCCGGCTTCTAATATTAAATCTATTGGCTCGTATTGGGATACAATGGCCTCGATGTGTTCGTCGGTCAAAAATCCGGACCCGTGCTCGGGATTTATCAATTTGTTATGCGATCCGGGAATAATTTTTACACAGCCATTTTCAACGGATGTGGGATCCAGAGCCGTCCATATCGTGATTTGGGGATCGAGAGTTAGATCGGTCCAGCGGTCCTGATGCCACACAAGTGGGGTGCCGTCGTGCGCGGGTTTGTTCATGAACATCGCCCGAAAACAATCTACAGGGGTATTTTTGCCATATATGTGTTCGCAGATTTCTCGAAACAGCGGTTTTTGTAAAAATGAGAGGAAGAGGGGGTCCAATTCCAAATTTTGTATTTTGCGATACCCAAGTGTCGCGTATTTATGTCCCTTGCTCTGCGGGCCGGGTTTTCCATCGTTTTCGGGGTCGGAATCCAGTTGCATCATCACCTTATCGTAGTCAATGGACGCGGTACCCAGCATGATTTCATCTATCCGATGCTGTAACACCTCCAGTTCTCCATCGTCCATCACATTGCCCAGGTGAAGATACCCCTGCGTTTCAAACGCTTCCCACTGGGTTTTAGAAATATACTGCCCCATGCTAACTCCTTTGAGTTTTGTGATCTCTAAAGTCCTGTAAAAAAATAAAAACGCGCCGACGCGAGTACCCGCACTGCACGCACGCGATCTGCGCGATTGCCTTCAATGGCTTTGTAGCCGCCAATAACAGCGGCAAAATCCAGGGTTACAGCCTTTTCCAATTCGGCGCCAAAACCGAGTGTCCACGCATTGCGGTCTGTCTCAATTTGAATTTCTGGGACACTACCACCTCCCACATAGCGTACCGGGTCGCGGTAGTAGCCACCTCTGAACGCGATGGCCCAATGCGGAATAGCATATTCACATCCCAAATGCAACCGCGCCTCGCTGCGATATTGTCGCCGGAAATCATCTACATTGGGTGCGATATTTACTGGCAAAATCTCGTAGGTTACTTCTTGCAAATCGCCGTAATGCACGTCGCCGCTCACCGTCAATCCGCCCGCCGACCATCCGATGCCCATCCCAAATGTCAGGGGTTGGCGAATTTCGTATGCGTCCGAAAAAGATTCGCGTGGATAGGTATCTGTGCGGTCTTCAAATGCGTCTTCAAATTCATCTGCCAGCTCAGCCGATACGCGCAAAGGCGTGGCTGCTGTTGCCACAATGCCAAACCGAAAACCCGTGGGATGCCAATACCGAATGCCGCCCTGGATACTCCAGGCGGAATAGCGTTCCTCAGATTCAAAACGCTGGAAGATGCGGACGGTATCGGCGTGTACCCGTTGCACATCCTCAAGGGTCAATTCCTGCATAAAGCGGTTTGTTCCACCCCAGCGAAACAACGAGATCCCTGCCGACAAACGCGGCATCAGATCAATTGCAGCCCCCAATGTCCACGCGCCCAGAGCACCTTTGTCTTCTGAAAATCCCGCTTTATCAAAATTGACGCTGGTATCATACGCATCGATCTGCAATCCCCCGTCAAAATTTCGATTGCGCCCAAAGCCTCCGGCAAAGACCAGACTCCCGCGATACACGGGAACGGGATAGACAAATCCCAGGGATGCAATGCGCGTACTGCGCAATTCGAAGGTTGAAGAGCGGTCAAAAAATTGCGATATGTTGCGAAAACGGTCGTGTGAAACACCCCAGTTTACAGTTCCTCGCTCGACCCGAGCCAATCCTGCGGGGTTCCAGAACAGGCCAGAAAAATCATCGGATACGGAAATATAAGCCCCCCCCATGCCCATGGCGCGGGCACCAATGCCAGAAAAGCTATCGAGAACGACTTCTTGTGCCTGGATAGACACTGCAAAGGCGCAAATCACAAATGTCGGGATATAGAGATGTTTTCGCATTATCTCATTTCCCCTCTGCGGCGCTGTGTTGAGCGTTTCTCTTCGCGCTTTTCAGACTGTTCTTCTTTTTTTTCCGATTTTTCTGCTGATTGTGTTTTGGTGCTGCGCGAGTTTCCCGTTTGCTGAGTGTTTTCCTTTTTGGTGCTGCGCGAGTTTCCCGTCTGTTGTGTGCTTTCCGTTGTGGTGCTGCCCGACCGAATTGCGCTGGCCGATGCGGGTTCGCCACGCACGCCTGTGTACCTCATACGGGGACGCGGGTTGACCTGTTCGCGTTCTATCTGAGGTCTTACTGCTGGCGCATATACAATATGAGGCACCAAAATTCTCGGCGACCACCCCCGCCACCACGGATCGTACACGCTTGCCCAGGACGCATATTTCCAGATGAGGCGGTGCCGGTTCCATAACGGGTATCTCCGATATGGCCTGTATGATCTGTATGGACTGTAAAACCCATCAGATGGATTGCAGTAATTGTAGTAGTGATCTTCAAACCGTTGCACAGACTTATCAGAAGGCTTGACAGGAGATTCCACGCGTTGTTTTTGATGGACGCGCGGTGCCCGAAGCTGCGTATAACATCCGGCAAAAATGACGAGACAGGTCAGTATAAAGCAGATGCGCGATGCCATGGTCAACCTCCAGAGGTGAGACGTGAAAGGATCACACCAGCCCCCAGCCCTTTATTTCTAAAAAATAGGGTAATTTTACAGTTTACACAATGCCTAACAATTGAATCAGGTTTTGGCCCGAAATCAACTGTACGCCTGCGACAAATAAAATTGAATAGACGATTAGATTAAACCAGTAGTCTGTAAAACGCTTATTAAAAAAAATACCCAATCTCACGCCCGCGTAACTCAATGGTGATAGGATCGCAATTGCGACGAGATGTTCTGCCCGCAAAATATCCAATCCCAAATAGGGAATTAGTTTCATTTGATTGATCGCTGCAAAAAGAATTACGGTTGTTCCCACAAAGAGGTCGCGGGGCAATTGTTGGGGGAGCAAATAGATGGTTGTGGGAGGACCGCCAGCATGTGCGATGGTCGATGTAAAGCCCGCTACTGCGCCCATGAGAACGCCTTCTGCGCTGTGCGGATGCCGTTTTGTAAGTGCGCCTGTAATTACTGCGCGCAAAGCTTGGAATACCACAAAAAACAAACTCAAAATTCCCAAACCGATTTGCAATACGCGCTCATTCGTGCTGAAGTACCCAAAGAATAATGCGCCTATGCCTATCCCGATTGCAGCACCGGGCAAGAGCAATTTTACACTGCGCCGATGAAAGTGCTTGCGGTAGTGTGCAACGGCAAATACGTCACAAACCATTAAGAGTGGTAATAAAATTGCCGCTGAATCTGCCACGGGAATGACAAGTGCCATGAGTGGCGTTGCCAATATGCCAACGCCTCCGCCAAATCCGGCTTTGGCTATACCGACAAAAATTACAGAAATGACAGCTAAAACCCAGAAAACCATCGGATAATCAGGTAACACAATATCTCCTATTTTATTTGGAATCTGGAACTATAAGCAAATGGAAAACGTCCCAAAATGTAATTAAATCAGATTGACAACCTCAATGGTCAAACGTATCATACGTATTCTTAGAAAAAGGAAATGTTATGAAATATACCGCGATTGCCTTATCCCTCACACTATTTTTGGCAGCCCCATTGCTCGATGCCCAGGAAACAAAGTCGGCTGATTTTGATGGCAATGGTACAGTCGATTTCACTGACTTTCTAACTTTTGTTCAGGGTTTTGGCAAGTCCGCTGATCAGGCTGATTTCAATGCAAATCTCGACCTCGACGGCAATGGCACAATCGACTTTGCGGACTTTCTGCTTTTTGTCAACGCGTTTAGCGGGTCTTCAAGTCCGACGACGCCACCTGAAGAACCCGAGCCCCGGTTTCTTTATATCAGCGATTTGATTGGCAGTATTCAGGTTATCGACATCTCGACCAATTTGCTCGATCCCAGCCGAATGATTCCCGTTTCTTTTCCTCGGGGTGTCGTGTTTTCCGATATCAATAAGCGGCTCTATGTGGCAGCTACCGATACTTTTCACGCATTTACTGAAGATGGATTTCCCGAATTTCAACTTTCACTCGAAATGCCAGTTGCACCCGGCGGAGGATTCATAGGTCGGGGCGGGTTTCGCGTTGTGCTTTCGCCCAATCACCAGTTTGCTTATGTTACCGAAGAAGCCAGTGCGGCAGTCGAGGTTTTTGATGTGTCTGCAGGCGAGTCTCTGGACATCGTCGATATTCCGCCCACGCCCAGTGGTATTGCCATCTCGCCCGATGGTACGCGCCTCTACGTTGGGCATGGCCTTGGGGCAAATGCCGTGTCTGTTATTGACACGGGTATCCCAGCGCTGATCGACAGCATTTCTGTGGGCCAAACCGTCAGTCGATTGGCTATCTCGCCAGATGGACAAAACCTTTATCTCAACAACACCCGCGCGGGCCATGTGCTCAACGTCAATACCAGCACCAGAGCGATTGCCGATAGCCTCACACTCGGCCAGGCCAATGATCTGGGTGTTGAAATCCGAGATATCGCGCTTTCCGCAGATGGTACGCTTCTTGTCGTATCTCTCAGTCGCCTCTTTTTGGGCTTTGATGCTCTGGGCAATACCGTGCCTGCATTTTGGGGCGGTATTGTGGTCATCGATACACAGACATGGGAGCAAACAGCCGAAATTTTTGTTGGTGAAAGTGTGGCCAGCATCGGCCTCACACCCAACGGTAAAACCGTGTATGTCGCCGGCGTCGAAAGACTCGACGCTTTTGCTACGACGGGTAATTTACAGGTCTTTATTGTCGATCTCGAAAATAATAGAACTCTGGGCACTATCCGCGGCTTTAGTTTGCCAGTTGCCTTTTCCTTCGGCGCATCCAAACCCGCGATTCCCAGGTTGCTAAGTCCAGAACTGATTGTTTTCTAAAAGGAGATACCATGCCTTTCATTAATGTCAAAATGCTCGAAGGTCGCACGCACGAGCAAAAACGCGAACTCGCCAGAGCTATTACCGATGCGATGGTCAATATTTGCGATGCCAAAGCCGATGGCACGATGGTCGTTATCGAAGATATTCCCCGCGATCACTGGGCGAGAGGTGGCACGCTTCTGTCGGAGCAATAGGGAGATAGATACAATGGACACGCAAGATACTTATACAAAACAAATCCTGGAGAAAGTAGGTAATCTACCATCTGAGAAAATTATCGAAGTCCTGGATTTCGTTACATTTATTGAAGAACAAGAGACTCTACGAGTACGCGAAGATACATTGCAAGTTTCCGATCAAGAGTTTGAAACACTGTTAGACGATTGTTTTGGACGCTGGAAAGATGAAATTGATGGCATAAAATATACCAACCAGCTTCGCAATACATGGCGAGGCCCATTTGGAGGTGCCGATTGAGTGGTCTCCTGATCGATACCGATGTGTTAATTGATGCGCTACGAGGCGTTGAGTCAACGCGTCGGTTTTTGCTCAATCAACGCCGACAGGGCAATCAGCTCTGGATTTCGACAATTACCCTTACAGAACTTTATTGTGCAAAAAGTCTCGAAAACCCCGATGAGGAAAGCAGGTTGCGTCGGTTTTTACATACATTCCGCTTAGTTTTTGTCGATGGGCGTATCGCCATACAGGCTGGAATGATCGTTCGGCAATACAATTGCGCTGTTCCCGATGCACTTATTGCGGCCTGTGCTGAAATCCGTGGCCTCACTTTAGTTACCAGAAACGTAGCGCATTTCCGACATATTGATAATCTTTCTTTTCAGTCATTTGAGGATTAAAACCGATCCGTCAATTTGTTGATTCGTCCATAGACTTGACATGATTTTGCCCACTGCATATATTGGCGGTATGCATTGCCATTTAACCTGCTACCGGAACGCGCCGGTTGCGTTGAGAAAGGAAGACTCCCCATGACATTTAAACGCGGATTTGTTGTTGCTCTTGCACTGGCCTTTGCTGCGACGCCACTGTTCGTACGGACCGCAGAGGCAAAAGTGACCAAAGGGCAGGCTTCTGTAGCCAAACGCTCGGGCAAATTGTATATCAACCAGCGCCAATACGACAAGGCACTGGAACAGTATATGATCGCGGCGGAAGGGCGCCCCGACGATTCTGAGGTGCAGTATTATTTAGGGTGGCTCTACGGCCAGAAAGAGCTTTTTGAAGAGATGAATGAGCACTATAATCTGGCAACGGACAGAAAGTGGAAAAATAAAGTCGATGCTGACCGCAAAGAACTCTGGACGCGGTATTACAACATGGCCGTCAAGGGAATGAATGCCCAGAGGTTCGATTTTGCCATGGAGCAATTCGATCTCGCCATTACGATTAAACCCAATGAAGCCGACGCTTATGAAGGGCTGGCTATTACGCATCTCAATTCGGGCAATTCAGAAGCGGGTATTGAGATGTATCAAAAAGCGATTGAACTCAATTCCAAAAAAGCCCAGTCCTTTTTCAATTTGGGCGGCGCGCTTATGAATGTTGGGCGGATTGAAGAAGCGCTTGAAGCGTTCAAAAAGGGCCATGAGATTGATCCCGAAGAAATAAATATTTTGCAACAAATGGCGATTGCCCAATATCGACTGGACGACAAGGAAGGCGCGGCGGAATCAGCGGAAAAGGCGCTGGCTGTTGCTGGCGATGATCCAAAAATTTTGAATATTGCTGCAAGCATTTATTTGCAGGCTGAAAATTACGAAAAATCTGCCGAAATTCTCGAAAAAGTGGTTGAGATACAACCCGATAATATGGATGCACTGTTCAACCTCGCAATCGCGTATAAGCAACTCGACAAAGGCGATAGAGCACTCGATCTGTTTGGAAAAAGCGTTGAAGCAAATCCGACTGACGCCGATGCGTGGTACCAGCTTGGCCTGCTCGCAGATAAAATAGATGCTTATGACAAGGCTATTGAAGCTTTTTTAAAAGTGACCGAGTTGCAAGCGAGTAATGCCAGAGCTTGGGCGGCGTTGTCTCGCGTTTATGCGCGCAAATCAGAAGTCTCGGAAGGTGAAGTTGCCGCAGAATGTGTGAAAAAAGCAACCGAAGCATTTCAGATGTACGAGGCGCTTCAGAATCAAAATCCAGAGTAGAAGATCCATCGCGTCGCGGTTTACCACAATGCGTATTTAGACAGATAATTTAAACCGGAAGCCCCGTACAAAAGTGCGGGGTTTTTTCCATCCATCCCCCAGAAAGAGGAGTGTCGATGTACCTGACAGATGAAAAAGTTGCTGTAATGGGCGCGGCAGGCGCCATTGGTTCCAATCTTGCGCAAACGCTCTTGTCTTCGGGCACGGCGTCTCGTGTGGCTATGTACGATCCTTTTGCGCCGGGGCTTGAAGGCGCGGCTGAGGAGGTCTATCACTGTGGTTTCCCCAATGCCGATGTTACGTGGACAGACGATGTTGCCGAAGCACTTGAAGGCGCATCTTATGTTATCAGTTCCGGGGGCGCGCCGCGCAAAGAGGGCATGACCCGCGAAGACTTGCGACGCGATAATGCAGAAATTGCCAAACAACTCGGCCTCGATATCAAACAGTATTGTCCAGGTTGTAAGTTTGTTATTATTATTTTTAATCCCGCCGACATCACGGGGCTGACCACGCTGGTACATTCGGGACTTGAGCCTGGGCGCGTGACGACCCTCGCTGCACTCGATAGCACGCGTCTGCAAACCCGACTGGCACAACATTTCGACATTTTGCAAAGCAAAGTCACTGGTTGCCGCACGTATGGGGGGCACGGCGAACAGATGGCCGTGTTTATCGGCGGTATTCAGATTGATGGTACGCCTCTCACCAGTATTCTCGATGGAGAGGCTGTCAATGGCGTTGGCATGAGTGCCGATGAATGGGCTGATGTTCAAGAACACGTACGCGGGGGAGGTGCTCGTATTATCGATCTGCGCGGACGCTCTTCGTTCCAATCGCCGGCACAACAAAGTGTTTTTATGCTGCGCGGCGTTCTGGGCGAGTCATACTCCTGGCCCTGTGGTGCTTATCTCAATGATAGGGGATTTGACAATATTATGATGGCTATGCCTGTTGCCCTGTCTGCGTCGGGTGTGAGTTGGTCCATGCCCGAAGGTACCGAAGACGATATCAATGCTCTACGCGAATCCTACGCCCATCTGACTGCGTTGCGAGACCAGACTATTGACGATGGCATCTTGCCTCCGCTTTCTGATTGGCGGGATAGCAATGTTCATCTCGGGTGATAGGTTAGAAAGTTAAAAGGTTTATCATGCCCTATTCACCTATTGGTCAATCCATACAGGCACTCGATACGCCCGCGCTGCTCGTTGATCTGGATAAAATGGAAAATAATATCCAGAAGATGGCGGCTCGATGTCGAGACAGCGGGTTGCACTGGCGGCCCCATGCTAAGGGTCATAAAACGCCCGCTATTGCCCACAAAAAACTGCGCGCAGGTGCTATTGGCATTACCTGTGCCAAACTCGGTGAAGCCGAAGTGCTGGCAGACGCCGGTATTTCGGATATACTTATCGCCAATCAAGTTGTTGGGCGAGAAAAAGTCGCGCGTCTGGTCAATCTGCGCCGTCGCGCAGATGTTATGGTGGCGGTTGACGATCCCGTTCATATCCGCGCGATAAGTGATGCGGCCACAGATGTTGGCGTCAACGTGCGCGTGCTTATTGAAGTGGATGTTGGCATGAAACGCTGTGGCGTGCCGCCGGGTGATCCAACTCTCGCGCTGGCACAGGAGGCACACGCCGCGCCCGGTGTGGTTTTTGCGGGGATTATGGGTTACGAAGGCCATGCAATGGCTCTGGATGATGCCGCCAAAGAAGCCGCATGCAGGAAGGCTGTGGGAGAATTGTCAAAGACGCGCAATCTCATCGAGAATGCGGGGTTGCGCGTGGGTATTGTCAGCGCGGGTGGCACGGGTACACTTGCTTTTACGCCCGATTTCCCCGGTATTACTGAGATACAGGCTGGCGGGGGCATTTTTATGGATACTTATTATCGCGATGGCCTTCATGTTCGCGGTTTGGAACACGCACTGTCCGTGTTGACCACAGTTATCAGTCGCGCGGCTCCCGCCCGCGCGGTCGCCGATGCTGGCCGCAAGACAACGAGTAGCCACCCTTCATTGCCCGAGGTCAAAGACCGAACAGATGTTGTCGTAACGGGCCTGGCGGCAGAACACGCTTTGCTCAGCCTGACGAATAGCGATCTCAAAATTGGCGATAAAATTCAATTTATTTCCGGTTATTCCGATATGACCGTATTTTTGCACGATCAGATCTACGGTACGCGCAATGATCGCGTCGAAGTCGTTTGGGATATTCTCGCGCGCGGCAAAAAACAATGATCCGCTTTTTGCCTCTTTTTTTTTCTTTTCTCCTCTGGCCTTCAATTGCACTTGCCCAGACTGACTCGACATCTGTTCTTCACGTGCAGTGCCGCGATGCCGATATCGATGCAGGCCTGCCCTATGGCACGGTTGTTCTCCGCAGATCGGGCGAATTGCCTCGCGTTTATATTACCGACTTGCACGGGCGTATTGAGATAGAAGGGCTTGCGCCGGGGGTTATACAGATTCAGGCGCGCCACCACGGTTATGCCCCGTCGGATACGACACTCGTGCTTTTGCGCGGTTTGATCTCCACGCTGGAACTTTCACTTTTACCCGCCCCTATACTCCTGCGAGAGGAAACCACAGTACAGGACCTCTCCGCACCCGAGCTAATCCGCCGCCTGATTGCGAGCACTCGCTTCGAATATCTCCACACATCTCATGTGAATATGCATACTTATGCATTTGATGCGTACAGCACCCAGAAGGTGATCAATCGCAGAACAGAAGAAATCGTTGCGGGTATTGAATACACGATCCAAGGCTACTATCAATCCCCCGATAGCCTCGCGCAGCATATTACGGGCATACGCAATTGGGGCAAGTGGCGGTTGAGTGTTTCTCCAGGGCTTACGCAAAGCCCTGCACGGGGTATTGTAGATGATAAATCCTTTGAAATCGCGCCGCACCCCTTATCATCCGATGCGCTTGAACACTACCACTATGAACGCATTTCTACAGTGCATGTGGGCGATCTTCACGTTTCGCGCATTGGTGTGTCGCCGCGGTACGGGCAAAAGCCTGGCTTGCTCGGCGATATATGGATCGCCCGCGACGATTTTTCACTTGTGGGTTATGACCTGCGTCTCAATTTTCCCGCTCTTTTGCAATTGCGCGGCATAGATCACTGGCAGGTTTATCAGCAGAATACGCGATATCTCAATGCGTATTGGTTGCCCGCGCGCCAAATTTGCACGATTAAAACACGCGATTATACCGCGCAAGCGACAACGCGTAGCCATCGCTATGATCTCAATGCGGATTTGCCACCCACAATTTTTGAGGCGCCGGAAATTGTGATTTTGCCAGAGGCAACTACGCGAGATAGCACTTTTTGGGCCGCACATACAGCGGATCGAGATACTGCACATATCCGCATGAAAAGCGAACTCCTGCAAGGCAATCTGCCCGCGGCATGGCAAAGGCTCAGGTTGGATAGAAATAGGTGAGCGCAGATGCCGATCCTTTTTTCAAATGTGCATTTTTCCCGCGATGTGCGCCTCTATTTAATGGCTAATGCGCTGTTTGGTTTTGTCCTTTTTGGTGGTATTTATCCCCTTTTGTACAATCTCTATTTGTTGCGCCTGGGGTATAACACCGAATTTGTGGGGTTGGCGAATGCGACGGGAGCACTTTGTTTTGCCCTGTCCAGTTTGCCCAGCGGGATGCTGGGAGGGCGCTGGGGCAGTCGGTTTACGATGGTTGTTGGGATTTGTGTGTCTGTGGTGGGGTTTGGATTGCTTTCACAGGCGGAGTTGGTTTCTGCCGGCAGCCCGCGCGATTATTTTATTTTGTTTACTTATTCGCTCGGTGTGATGGGTATTGCGCTGTTTATTGTGAATGGCACGCCTTATCTGATGGGTATTACCGGTTCGGTTGAGCGCGACCCTGTTTTTGCCGTGCAGGCCGCGCTGATGCCATTTTCGGGTTTTGTCGGGAGTATGTTGGGGGGCGTTGTTCCGGATTATTTGGCAGGTGTGCTCGATGTTTCACTCGCGCAGCCGGTTGTTTACCGCTATACGCTGTTTATTGGTGTGCTCTGTCTAATTCCGTCAATTTTCGCGCTGCTCGCCACGCAGGATGTTCGGGTTGACCACAAGCGGGAAGCGGAGGATAATAGTGGTGTATCCAACACGCCTGCTCTGCCGCTGGCCGCTATTGTGATTACTTCGCTGATTTCTGTTCTCCACGTTGCAGGCGAAGCGGCTGCGCGAACATTTTTTAATGTTTATATGGATGAGGGACTCAATATCAGTCTTTCTCTTATTAGTGTGCAACTCGCTACGGGCCAGCTGCTCGCTGTTCCGGCTGCGCTGTCCCTTCCGTTTTTTTCTGCGCGTTTTGGCATCCGGCGCACGGTGGTTCTGGTAACGGTTGTTACGGCTGTTTTTCTTTTTTTTATGGCGCTGGTCTCAAATTGGATTGTTGCGGGTTTGTGCCTGGTGGGGATTATGGCGATGGCTTCGCTGCGCCGTTCGGCTTTTGCCATTTTTCACCAGGAATTGGTGCCCGTGCGCTGGCGTACAGCGATGTCGGGTGCGACTGCTATGATGTCGGGGGTGGGCTATTCCGCAATGGCTCTGGGCGGTGGGTATATGATTCCGGTTGCGGGGTATTCGAGTCTTTTTCTGACCGGGGCAGTGTTCACGGGGATAGGGGCATTGCTGTTTTGGGTTTGTTTTCGGAGAGGTAAAGATTGATTAATGAACAGGAGGTTGATGCGATGAATGCGGAGAGACCCAATATCCTTTTTTTGCTTACCGATATGCAGCGCTATGATGCGCTGGGATTTAATGGCAATGCTGTGTGTAAGACACCAGCGATTGATCGCATTGCCCAGGAGGGCATGCGTTTTTGCCGGGCTTATACGCCCATCGCGCTTTGCTCTCCAGCGCGCGGGTCGCTGCTTACGGGGATGTTTCCGCACAATCATGGGCAGTTGTCGAATATGGGCAATTTTAATCGGGCTTTTGATTTGAATATTCTGGATAAGCCCGCCTATCCGCAGATTTTATCTGACGCGGGTTATAATGTCGGTTATGTGGGGAAGTGGCATTTGCCCAGGGAGGGCGATAGCGAGTTTTGGGGGTTTGATCCGTGGCATCTGACGCGCGATTGGAACCAGAGTGTGCGCGATGCGGGTTTTGATTGGGGATATGTACAGGAAGTTCAGCGCATGGAATGGGGAGGTGACGCGCCTTTTTGCGGTCGGTCGCAGTTGCCCGCAGAGTATATGCAGGAGCATTGGACTGCCGATAGGACGATTGATCTGATTGAAGGATTTTGTGAGGGTGATAAACCCTTTATGATTTGCAGCAGTTTTTTTGGACCGCATTTTCCCTATTGTGTGCCGGAACCGTATGATACCATGTACGATCCCGATACTGTGGAACGCTGGATCAATTTTGACGAGCAGTTTGTCGATAAACCGAGTATTCAACAAAAGGAGATGCTCAGGTGGAATGCCAGCCATTTGACCTGGCCCGATTGGCAGAAGGTGATCGCGACGTATTGGGGATATTGCACGTTTATTGATGATCAGGTGAAGCGTGTTTTAGATGTTTTAGAGGAAACAGGGCAATTGGATAATACGGTGATTGTGTACAGTTCGGATCACGGCGATATGTTGGGTAGTCACCGCTTGTTCAATAAGATGATGAATATGTACAACGAGACACACCAGATTCCATTGGCGATCCGTTGGCCGGGTGTTGTTGAGCCCAGCAGTGTTTGCGATGATTTTGTGAGTCTGGTCGATATGATGCCGACGTTTCTCGATCTGGCAGGGGTGGATGTTCCCGATAAGGTGGATGGATGTTCTTTGCTGCCCTTACTGCGCGGGGAGACGCCGCCGGATTGGCGGGAGGATATTTTTGCAGAGCATCACGGGTACGAGCCTGCGCTGTGTACGATTCGGATGGTGCAGACCCAAAAGTGGAAGTATATCTACAATCCGTGTAGTGAAGATGAACTCTACGACCTGGAGAGTGATCCCGGGGAGTTGCACAATTTGGCCCCTAAGCTGGGATACAAGCATGTGCTCAGGCGCATGAAGGATCGCATGGTCAAATGGCTGAGAGATACGAATGATGGGATTGTAAATGATGGCGGCTGGCAGTCAAATTCTTATGATTTGTTTGTGTCGGGGCGAGAGCGTTGAGGGATAAAACCACAGAGTTCATTCGTGCCGGAGTATCTGAACCGGGTCCGCGGTTGCTGCTCTGTACGTCTGAATGCTGACTGTGATGAGCACGACGGCAAGGGTCAATATTCCGCCTGCTAAAAGCGGCATGGTCAAACCGATTTGATAGGCAAATGCCCGAAGCCATTCGCTCGCAAAATAATAAGCCACAGGTGCTGCAATCGCGTTGGCAACAAGGACCAGGATGATGAAATCGCGCGAGAGCAATGACATCAAGTGAGGGACGGAAGCCCCCATGACTTTGCGAATACCGATCTCGTGCGTTTTTCGCGCTACAGATAGCGTTGTCAGCCCAAAGGCACCCAGGCAAGATAGACAAACGGCGAGAGCCGCCGAGAAGATAATGATGTGAAACCACCGCTGGTCTTTCTCGTATTGCCTGGCGAGGTTATCTTCCAAAAATGCTGATCGAAAAGGAATATCGGGTGACACTTTTTCCCACTCCTTTTTGAGAATATTGACTGTGCTGGCGACATTATCAGGGGCGATTCGGACAAGTATCCTGTCGCAACCATGGGGCCGTAGAACCAGAGCAGCAGGTGTCACTTCAGAGTGCAGCGATCTGAAATGAAAATCTTCCAAAACTCCAATAATTTTTGTTTCTCCAAAAGTAACTGTGGTGAACATTGTTTTGCCGACTCCTTTTTGCCATCCAAACATTTTTATAAATGTCTCATTGACTATGATAGACTCGTATATATCCGTTTCTAAAGCCTTTGAAAAGTCTCTACCTTCAAGTAGCTTGAATCCTGTGAGTTTTAAGTAGTCATACCCAACACTAATAATTCCTACGCCTGAAACGATCTTTCCCTCCGCCATAGCCTCTCCTTTTACACTGGCCTTATTACTCAATTCATTTCCTGTCTTTGCAGCACCTATAACAGTGGGATACGATGAGATCCTGTCTTTATAAACATCTAATTTTTTAGAATCAAACGCGCCTCCCGGGCCATAACCCTGAATTACCACGAGGTTTTTGGGATCAAATCCGAGATTCTTGTTTTTGAGGAAATCAATTTGTGTCACCATTGCAATCGCCCCCATGATTAACGCCATTGACATCGCAAACTGAAAAACGCCCATGAAGCGAATCAAAACACTCGGTGACAGATGCTTGGTGTGAACGGTCAAAATCTCAACCGGCTGAAAGCGCGACAAGATAAGGGCTGGATACAGGCCTGCGAGCATTCCAACGGCCAATGTGAGCATAATAATAGCCAATAATCTGGATATGTTCCAATGTGCCAATAGCGATAATCTCATGCCGATAAACGCATTAAAGCTGGGCAATAGCAATTCCGCTAATCCAATGCCAATACACAATGCGAGCAGGGCAAAAATAATAGACTCACCTAAATGCTGAAAAATTACATGCCATCTGCCCGCGCCGACTAATTTGCGAATGCCGACTTCTTTTGCGCGGATTGAGGAGCGACCAATGGCAAGAGCAATAAAGTTGACGCTTGCAATAATGACGACGATCAGCGCAATTCCCAAAAGCACGTAGGAGTAAATAGGACTACTGGTAGGCTCAGGTCCCTTAATATGTTGGTTGAAATGAATATCTCCAAGGGGCTGTAGAAATAGTTTTGTGTCTTCCCATCTCCCCTTAATGATATCCTGCATACTCGTCTCTACTTGCTGAACCTCAACATATTCGGGCAATAGTACATAAGTGCTGGTATTGTCTCGTATTCGCCACGAATTGAGATTGGGATTCCCGGCCGCATCAAATGGTAGTAAGCCATCGAACACAATGCTGGTGTTGTTGGGGATATTAGGTGTGATCCCAGAAACTATATAATCCTCTTCATAGAGTGTAACAGACTTGCCGATTGGCTGAGTACCCAGCCCCAATTTTTGAGCTGTTTCCCCAGTGAGTACAATAGACCGCAAATCGCGCAGTGCTGTTTCGGTATTACCCCTGGATAGGGAGAAGGTGAACATATCCAAAAACGAGGGATCCACATATTTCAGTTTTACGCGAAAAGAATGCGTCTCATAACGCATTGTGCCTCCGCTGTGATATATTCTTGCGACTTTCGCATTTGGAAATGCTTGGGCAAAAGCGGAACCAAGTGCCCCTGGCGTGTTGCCACTCATTTCATATCTATTTTGCAGCCCCAATCGGTAAATACGGTGTGCATTTGCGTGAAAGCGATCATACGTCCATTCGTGTTGGATGAACAAAAATGCGAGAATAACAAACGACACAGCAATGGATATACCAACCACATTGATAACCGAAATCATCTTGTGCCTGAATAAATTCCGAATCGCCAAAATCAAATAACTCCGCACCATGGTGCAATCTCCTATAAATTCATAAGGGCAGACTGATTAGGTCTGCCCTTATGAATAGTAGAGCGTGTACGCTTTGTCTATTATCTTCTGCTATCTAAGAGCAGCTACAAGAATAAGTAAACCAGCCACAATCAATTTCAGGGTCTCCATGGGTGCAGCAGCATGTTACGCTCCAATGTCCACCACATAACCAATCTGTAACGCAATTGTTTTCGTGAGCATAGGCTGAAATTACTGGGGATAGTAGCGAGAAAATACCAACCATAATGCTTGCAATCCAACTTCCTGATAAAACCTTTCGTGGCGATGCAAAACCACTTTCACTCAGAAAGAATGATGTAAGAGTGTCCATAAGAGTGGCTCCTTTTCTAACATATTGTCAACAGACAAGATATTTCCCCTTTTTAATGAGGGTAGACACAATTTATTGTTTGCTATCTAGGAGCAGTCACAAGAGTTCCCAAAAATGCTACAGTGAAGCTCAGGGTCTCCCTCTAAACAGCAGCATGTTTCCATATTCTGCCAGCCACAAGGGATGCTTGAAGTGCAATTTGTTGTATTAGCATAGGCTGAGATTACTGGAGATAGTAGTGAGAAAGCACCAACTATAATACCTGCAATCCAACTTCCTGACAAAGCCTTGTGCGGTGATGCAAAACCACTTTCACTCAGAAAGAATGATGTAAGGGTAAACATAAAAATACCTCTTTTCACACATTAAGTGAGCATTTATGAATAAAGACAATTTTCATCATTGAAACAAGAGCGAAATGCTACCAGTAACGAATTCATGATAACCAGCAAGCATCTCATCTCAAATCTAAGAGCAGCTACAAGAATGCCCAATCCAGCCGCACTCAAGCTCAGGGTCTCCGTCGGTGCAGCAGCACTGAACATTGTAAGACCAACCACACCATCCTGTGCTTGTAACGCAATTGGTTCCGCTGGCATAGGCTGAGATTACTGGAGATAGTAGTGAGAAAGCACCAACTATAATACCTGCAATCCAACTTCCTGACAAAGCCTTGTGCGGTGATGCAAAACCACTTTCACTCAGGAAGAATAATGTAAGGGTAGCCATAGGAATACCTCTTTTCTAAAATATTTGTCAACAGACAGGATAAATTCATCTCTGAAAGGAGATCAACCTGCTGTTTGGCTATCACAGAAAAAGTTGCTTGTACTAATAATGCCAGCAAGCATCTCCTTAAGACCGACGATTTTTTTATTTATGTTAAAACATAATTTCCTCCTTCAATGTAGTGTAGCTTACGGAACAGGCTTCCTCGCATCCTAATGAATATCTTGCATTTCCCCCTTTCTATAACTCGGTTAACCCACTGCTCACGATACGCATAAGAAATCTGGAGAGAGGAGTCGCGATATTGCCTGCGAATAAGACAGTCAACAAAGCTCCAGCGGTGATGAAAGGCACAAAAGGAAGCGTATGTTCGATCTCTATTCGATCATCTGAAGGCAACTTGTTCTCCTGGACGAGTTGACGCAGAATACGCAAGTCGCTCATTTTGAGGGGTTGTCCTCGCCTGATCAATACCCTTTCATTGTCGTCTCTATCAGACAAGGTCACTTGTTCTCCATCCTTTTTTTGGTATAAAGTTTGATTTAGCAGGTTTCCAGGTTGAATAGATGAAATCGGTATTGATTGTACAAATCTCCGACTGTACGCATAACGGATATGACGGTAGGCCAATTCGAGAAACCAGACATTAAGCCAAATGATCATATAAATCGCAGTTCCAATTCCTTCAGTGCGTAACATTGTATAGAAAAGTAGGCCGATACCAGGCCATACCAATACAGGCCAATGGTGCGGTCTCAGAAAAATTCTAAGGAGGTGGTATCCAATAACGAGCGCGGCCAGTGCCTCCAAATAACTGAACGGTCTTTTCAAGATCAGTATTCCAATTCCAAGTGTCAGCCCCAAAAGTCCCGCCAATCTTATTGCTATGTTTAGGCTTTTCTCTCTTATCTCGTCCTGTTTTTCACGCGGTGTCTCCCCATCTGTTCGTGTCAGGAATGCCGCAGATAAACCGAAAAGGAGATAAATAACAAGCGTGTTGGTCAACAGAGCTAATCCAGCAAAATCCCAAGAGATAAGATCAAAACTGGGACACAGCGTTGGTGGTAAGGCGATAGCGATTCCCCAAAAAAATTTACCATCTCCTGCTCCCCAAAATCTGCAGGACATCAGTCCTATCGCAATGATAAGACCGCCAACGAATACACCGGCTATTTGACTATAGGAAGTAATATCGTATGCCAGCATAAACCCCTGACCAAGAAGGCCGATCCCCAGCAGTCCATACGTCCATTTGTTTGGCACTTTACGAGTAGAAAAATCTACTAAGCTGACCCATATACCAACGCCCATAACGGCCGAAAGCATGAACCACTCTACCCAGAATATTCCATCTTGAAATAAGTTCAAATCAGTTATTCCAAATTTATAGCTCTTTAGCAAAGTGCTTGATTAGCTGGCGTGTGGCATCAAGTCCAACTGCTGAATCTCTAATTTGACCTGATTCGTTCACCCAGTACACCTGGGGCACATTTCCAATTTTGTAGGCCGAAAAAGTAGAACTGGCCGTATCTTGTAGGACTGTAAACATAGTTCGAAACTTGTCTTCCACGTCTTTAAGTTCTGGAGTCAGTTTGTTCTCGTCCATCGAACCAGTGGTTATAAAAACAAGATGTTCAGCCTGTCCTTTGTTGTCTTCTTCTACCAGGTATTGAGATATTGTCAAATGTTGTGGATGGGTGTAGAACGCATCCTTGATGATTATGCAGCGATTTTGCGTTCACCATCTACGAATTTCACCCCTTCAATGACGAGGGGTATGAGCCTGTAACCGCGTAACCTGACCCATGTTTTTTCAGCTTCAATCGCCAGTTTATACACCATCGCCATCGTCGCTTTGACCGATCCGCAGCCTTTGGTCTGCCTCGTGCGATGCCTGACGGTGGCAAAAGTCGATTCAATCGGGTTGGTGGTGCGTAAATGGAGCCAGTGTTTGGCAGGAAAATCGTAAAAGGTGAAGAGCACCTCAAAATCTTTGGTCAGGCAGTCACAGGCTTTTTCATAGCGATCCTGATACAGCCTCAAGAAGTGGTCATAGACCTTATGGGCACTCTCTTTTGTGGGAGACTGATACATCTCCTGAATCAGCCGCTTGGCATCTGGTTGCACAGATTTGGGCAGCTTATCCAACACATTAGCTGTCTTATGCACCCAACAGCGTTGGTGTTTCGTGGCAGGGAATGCCTCTTCCAATGCGGTCCAAAAGCCGGTTGCCCCATCGCCTATGGCAAGGGCAGGGGCTTTTTTCAACCCGCGTGCTTTGACCTCTTGTAAGAGACTTTGCCAGGATAAGGTGCTCTCACGTTGCCCTTCTTCTATGGCGATGACCTCTTTTTTACCTTGTGCGGTGGCACCAATCAGCACGAGCACACAGGGGCGATCATCAGAGAGGCGTACGTTAAAATAGATACCGTCTGCCCAGATATAGACATAGTCTTTATCGTGCAAGTCGCGCTTTTGCCATTGTTTATACTCATCTTCCCAAATACGCTTTAAGCGCGTGATATTGGCCGGAGAAAGCCCTGGTGCGCCTTTGCCTAAGATCGCTTCGAGTGCTTGGGGAAAGGCTGAGGTGGAGACCCCTTTCAGATACAGGGTCGGGATCAGCGTGTCAATACTTGGACTGCGACGGGCATATTTAGGCAGAATCGCACTGGTGAAGTGATGCCCCTCGCGACGATCGTGAACTCGGGGTTGTTTGATGGGTATTTTACCAATACCTGTGGTGACTTCTCGGGCAGGATGATACCCGTTTTTGACCACCTCACGATGACCCTTTTCATCTACCTGATCAGAAAATCGGGCGATATATTCATTCACTTCATACCGCAAGGCGGCACATAACATCTTACGAGCACCTTTTCTTAAGACCGCTTCGAGGCTATCGGCCAGTGTATCTTGCACTATGCTTTCCACTTCAAATGGGGTATATTCTTTCACGAGCGTGTCCTTTCTCCCTCCTTGAGGGATTTTGGTTTTTTGTGATACTATAGGATACGCTCTTTCCTTTTGATCATCCACAACTTTTGAATATACCTCCCAGGTATTGCTTTAATTCTTGAGAATATGGACAAGAGGGCATCATAAAAATCACGCCAATGTCTTTTCCTTGTGAAGCACTTAATTCAAAAGAATCGCCAGATACTGATTCAAGCGAAAAATTCGGTGCATCCGACCTCCAGAGGAGCCTGTCTTTATAAGACAATTGGATGACTGAAGATCGCGGCATTTCAGTGAGGGCTAATAATGCTACACATATAATCCCCAAAGCCAATCCTGCGCCATGTGCCCAAACCCGTGACTGTTCTGCTGTTCTCATATTAAAACCCTGTTATTGAAGAAAACATTCTGTCAATGCTGAGTCGCCCCATTGAAGCCTGCCGGATAATTCCATTTTTATCAACAAGCAATGCACTTGGCACACCAGAAATACCAAAAGTTTTCAATACTGCTCTGGTACTGTCGTAACCTGCGGTTGCAGAGATATCTTGGGCCTTCAGTTTGCTTGCGAGATCTTCGCGATGGCCTAATCCAACAATAAGAGCAGGCAGAGTTGCTGTTGCCTTCTTCAAAGACGGGTATGTAGCATCGCAAGCTCTACAATTGGAATCTGTAAAATATAGGATATAAGGAGAATCGGTCATCAGTTCGGGTGAGACGCTGTTGCCTGAAAGACCATCAATCTTAAATACTGGGGTTTGCATTCCGATTAAGTATGCCAAAGGATTTTCCAGTATCCCAGGTGGGTGTCCAACTAACCGAATTCCCACAGAAATGCACAGAGCCAAAAGAATGCCACAACCAAATGACATCACTATCATAAGACGTTTATTCATATCTTGAACCAAAGCAGTCATTGGATTATAGCTCCTCAATCTGACAGTTGTTTCGATTCTTTACGAAGCCAATTTTGCATTTCACGCAGTTGGGAGAGCGTCGCTTGAACAGAATATGTCGCCCCTGAAATGCCATCAATTTCAGCATCATCTAAATCTGGTATTTCGAGAGATTTTCCCCTAAACTGATCCAAAAAAGAGGTGGGATCATATACGCCGGTTTCCAGTTCCCAAGATTCGAGAGGAAAAATCCTTAAAACTCTATGTGTAACAGGATCAAAAAGGATACCAAGCAACAGGTCTTTGCAGGTGGTACAGGCGATATCATGTCGAACTACCGCCAATTTACCTACCAGTTGCTTCATATCGTAAACAGAATAGACGGCAAGCACACCGGAACGAGGTTCGGGATGCGCGAAGTAGATATCTTGAAGCCCTACATCCTTCCAAGCAGGCACGGCTGCAAAAATTTTTGCAACAATTACTCGTTTTGTGGGGAGTTCTGGAAGATCTAAGTGCCGCGTACTGCGCTGTTGATACAGGACAAGCAAACTTACTGCCAAAAGCATCAGGATAACAAACGGAATGCAGAACAATATTATTACTCGTTTTTTTATAATTGCCATCAGACTGCCTGTTCTTCTGATTCCATTACATGTCGATAGACCTCAAGCCAGATTTCAGTCTCGGACTTGGGTGAGAAACTGTCTTGAGTTTTGCGCTTGGCAGCCATCCCCAACTGTGCTCTTAAATTTTGATTTTCCACCAGTCGCATCAAACTTTTATATAAGCAGTCACTGCTTCCCGGTGGAACAAGAAGTCCGTCAATCCCATCTTCAATAATATCTACTACCCCATCAATGGCCGAAACGACGACGGGCCTATGACAGGCCATAGCCTCTAAAACAGCATTGGGAGACCCTTCGTATAAGGACGGAAATACAAATATATCCATTAGTTTCATCCAGGCGAGAACCTCATCATGAGGTACGCGTCCGGTGATAGATACCTTACGGATCAGCCTGCGTTTTTTTAGTTCTTTTAACCACGATTTTCGCTCTTCGGGATCAGCAAAGTCGCCAACTACCAATAAATGACTGTCTGGATGTCGCTTTTGCAAGTTTTCGAACGCCTCAATAAGAATTGAAAATCCTTTTTGAGGTCTTAAAATACTGGCTGTTCCTATAATGAGCGTTCCTTTGCTTTTTTCACCCATCAATCTTTTTAAAAACGCCAGATTACGCATCCCGCCTCGCGCACTAACAATCTTATAGACATCCCGATCATCAAACAAATTCAAATCAACGGCATTTTGTATAACCTTTTTTTCTTTGATATTTGCGAAAGAACAGGCACTATCCAGAAGCGTCTGAGCAACTGATGTTACAAATGAAGCGTTTTCAAGTGTCCACTTTACAGACCCAAACAGCACCGGTTGATAACGATGTAATTCGATATCGCTTCCGCGAATACTTACAATAGTAGGCACACCGATTTCTGTTGATAGCATAACAGCAAGGTACCCAGCAGGAGTGAGAAAAACCCCATGAATAATGTCAAATCTTTCCCGGTCATGTAATCTCCTGACATAATTTCCAATACTTCTCAGATGCATAGGGTCGCCAAAATGATTGCCTAATCCCGGGCAGGTACGATGAACCGTTATGCCTTCCTCCTGTGAAGAAGTGAAAGTATCTTCAGGCGAATGGAAACCTGGCGCAATCACATGGATTTGAACACCTGAGGTAGCAAGATTCCGGGTAATGCGGTGTACCGCTGTCCCAACACCGCCTCTGACTTCTGGCGGAAACTGGAATGTAATGACACAGGTTTTCATAGGATATTATGACACCTCAATTCTATGAGCATAACTTCTAAATTTCGCTAAATTTACTTTCATTAAACTTGCCTCGAAACAAACGTTCACGTCCTTCTTCTTTGCGTTTGAAGTAGAGATACCCCTCTTCATCGGCTCCTAAAATAATGGCATCAATCTGAATATTTTTTGCAACGGGAATGAGGGGATGTTCATAAATGTCAATATATTTCGCTGATTTGGGCAAGAGCAGCGAGTAGCCATAAAAAACCAAGGCGTCGGTTGCGACAACGCTACGCCCTTTGCCGATCTGATTATTATGAAAGCTAACACTACGTCGTTCTTCATCACGTTCGATCTTAAATTTTGGCACGAAATCCAATTCTGGACGTGTAACTCTCTCGGTGATGTTTCCACTCCTATCAACCATAACCAGTTCGTAGGGTGTTTTGGCTCCAAAGACGATTCCTTCCTTCCATTTAGAAATTATTCCGCCAGCGAAGTTGTAAACAACCGCGCGGTCTTCGTGTGTAAAGCCTTTTAACAGCGGTTTTCTCACGTGGTTTTCATCATATCTGTGTAAGACATGTCCTTCCTTATCTCCTGCAATATAAATGGTACCATTTTTTGTTACTTCGATTGATGTAGGAATCATAATTTCAGTATCAAATTCGTGAATTAGATTTCCTGAAAGATCGAATATTGAAAGCAAATAATATCCTGCAACATAGAGCTTTTCATCGTCCGTAGTAATGGCCATGGGCACCCAGATTTTTCCTTCTTTGATGACAGTCGGTTTTATTTCTTTTACTTCAGAAATATGAGTCAAAACACTATAGACACGCTTCTCTTTTTCGCAGATATAGAGCCTTTCTTTTGAATGGATAGCGACATCATCAATTCTCAATTCCGATCTTTGCGGAATATTATCAAGATTGACCTCGGATACATTTATAAATACCCCATGCTCACTAACACAGGCCTGGAACCATAAGAGATGAAAAAAAAAGAAAATTGTCTTTATTAATTTATACATGGCAGGCTCCTTGCTTTAGATAGACCTGAATAAAACACAATGGCAGAATTTTACTTCATAACCGGTGTTACGCAGTCATGCAAAAATTGGTTTTGAAAAAAGAAATTTTTTTATAAGTTGATACAAACATATGCATGATCCGATATAGAATTTAAAATAATATCCGAATGGATGTAGGTTCTGCCAGATAGATCCAGTTGAACCAAATGCATAACGTAAACCACATCGTGTGTGAATGATTTGTTGCCGTGCTGTTCTTGAGTGTCGCGTAACGTCGATTCACAATATAATTTTAACCAGCGAACAAGCAAGTTACTGTTGTTCTATTTTGTTCCATTTTAGGGAGGGCAAGGAGTGCAAAAGGAAAGTGTAAGCCGGAGAATATCGCGTGAACTGATTTGGCTATTCGAGCAGAATGATTGGCTGACGTTAGAGTATGTCGCAAGTTGTTCAGGGCTCCCGCGTTCAACAGTGCATCGCGCAAAGGGGGGAAATGTTAGACTCCAACGTCGCACGGCGTTGAAGTTAGCTGAATTTATTGAGGCTGATACAAAGGGTAAGATATCAATAGATTAACTTCTGCACGCGAATGGTTTTTCTGCGGAGGTCTTGAAAAAGGGAAAAAATTGCGAGCACACGGATCAGGATTATTCTGGTCTCAATCTATCCTCTTCAGATCATTCAAAATCGGTTTTCACGCGTTGCAATTTTAGCAGGGCCAATCTCACCAGCGCGATTTTTCGGGGAGCTAACTTTGTGGACGGTACCTTCGACCAGGCCCAAATGCTGGGCGCGGACTTTTCCAGGACAACCGTTGAAGGTTGCACATTCTTTCGCGCTGATGGTAGAGTGTCCAACTGGACAGATGCGTATCTTACGGAATCAAATTTCAGGGATTTTATTCACACGGGGATCAACTTTACACGCCTGAAGACAGGTACGCACGTTCGCTGGCTCTCAGATTCGTATAAGGGCGGATTTATTGGGAAGGATGCAGATTTTTCGGGATTTTGCTGGTTTCCCCATACCCATGCGTTTGCATCTGAATTATTTCTCCAAAATGCAGCGAACAGGCCAGAATGGAAAATGCTGGCTGGCGGCGTGGATATCAATGCCCGGGGTGCTGAGATGTGTTGGCTTGGTTTTATCTGGTACACGAACACGCGCTTTTCGTATTCTGAACGGGAGGAAATATGGAGCGTCTTACTTCAAAATCCCGCGTGGGGATTCAATTGGCATTTGAAGCTGGAACGGGATATCAAATATCCTTTTTTGGTTGACATTTACGGAGAACATTATCCCGATTGGCCTGCGTTGCTCACATTATACGCTCAGCTTGAGAATTACCAATTTCAACTTGAAGGCGTGGAGTACAAGTTTACACGGCTTGCACATGCAGTACCCGTGGATACCTGTCCACCCGAAGAAGAAAAACAGCTCTTTCTCAAACCCAGAACCTTAAAATGTCGATTAGAAGAAATTTTATTTGAGCAATTTCAGGCTGGAATAATTGACTGAGAAAAAAAAGCAGTTAGCGGCTAAAATTAAAAAAGGGTTACGTCGAGATAGTGTAACCCTTTCTGTTTTCCTTCCATAAATTTTAGTGGTCGTGATGATGATCGTCGTGAATGGCGTATTCCGCTGTTCTGGCGTCCAGTTGTTCCCGGCTGATTAAGCCTTGGGCAATGACCAATTCTTCGAGGGAGGCGACCCATCGGGCATAGTAGCTCGATGGGTTGTTGTTTTGTTCTGCTGCCGCGATTTCCGAAGATAGTTGGGAACTGAACTCCCGCCATTCGTAGAGGTCTTTTTCGTTGAGTGCAACGGCAAGGCCGAAAGCCCGCGCTTCCCAGGGAGCCTGAAAAACGAGTTCTCCATTTTCTCTGGGCAGGGCGGTTCGCGCTTCCATAGTGGAGATGTTTTTATCGGTTTTTTGCGTCATCTCGACCTCACTTTGAGGGCGATTCGATTTTGGCGACGCCGATCATTGAGTCGCGCGTGAGGAGTGAGATGAGTTGTTCTTCGGTGTAGTCTTCTGTGCCAGCAGGGCGTTCGGGCAGGACCATGTAGCGGAGGTCTGAGTTGCTGTCCCAGACGCGGATTTCTACGGCGTCGGGTAGATCGAGGCCAAATTCCAGCAAGACGGCTCTTGGCTCTCGTACGGCTCGGGAGCGATACGCGTAGGATTTATACCAGTTCGGGGGCAGGCCGAGTACGGACCAGGGATAACAGGAGCACAGGGTGCAAACGACGAGGTGGTGGACGTCTGGGGTGTTTTCGAGTACGACGATTTTGGCGCCCTGTGCGCTGTCAAAACCGAGTTCGGCAATCGCCGCTCTGCCATCTTCAAGCAGCCGTCGCTTGTAGTCCGGGTCGGTCCAGGCGCGGGCAACCACTTTGGCACCGTTGAGCGGACCTACGTCTTTTTCGTATTTTTCTACGATTTCGTCTATAATCTCCGTTGTAAGCAATCCTTTTTCGATCAGGAGCGATTCGAGTGCTCTGGTGCGCAGGGCTGCATCAGTCTCGGTTTGGGCAACGGTGTTCATAAAAGAATCCATTTTGCTTGGGGATGGTTAAACGGGTTCCAGATAGCTTTCCCACATGTCCAGATAGACGGCACTTTTTGTTTCGGCGGCACTACCCCATAGTTCCGAGGCTTCAAAGCGCACGGCGTATAAGGGTTGCTGGCGATTTGTACACCCTGTGGGCAGTTCGGCGTCTTGGAGATTGTCGATGCCGTAGTAATTGGTGATTGTGCCGTATTTGCCTCTTACGTATCGGGGGAGTCGGGTGTGACCTTCGGGGTGGATATTGCGCGCTTTTACGCGGTCGCCATTGGAAAATTGTGGCTGGATGTCCATTTTCTGTTGGGGATGGGTAGCAGGACGCGATCGCACGAGTTCCGCTCTGACGGCATCGGGATCGGGATGTGCCGGAGTTTCGGCATTGGGATTGTTGCGGAAGAGCGCCATCCGCGTTTCCATCTCTTCCGGCGTCAGGACACCAGCGTCGATCAGTCCTTTGATACGGGAATATAGCCATTTTTCGTAATAGCTGGATGAGAGATAGTGCGCGGGGTCCATGTTTTCGATGTTGTTGCGGGAGCCTCCGGGGATCGGTACAGGTGTGGCTACGGATATGGCGAGTACCCGGCTTTCCCAGGGGTGGTGAAATAAGGGTTCGTTTTCTTCGCGCTTTATGGGACCAAATCCGTGCATCCCACCCATGTCGTGAATGCCGTCCATGGTTGCTCCAATTGTTAGCTGTCGTGGATGTTTGGGCTTTCGATCTTATACTGCTTTTTCGATCTGACTCTCTATAAAATCAGGTTCATAATTTTTTAAGTCTTCAGCTACAGTATCGAGAATCGCAAAATTTTTCTCCTTCTGCTTCAGATAAGCTTGATAGGATTTATAACGTTCAATGGGCATCATAACCGCTACAGGACGATTCTGATTATCCTGAATTACGCATTCTTCATTTTGGTTCCGGCACGTTTCGACCATCCGGCGTAACGTTTTATCACTGTTCTGCAACTGTATCATCTGGGCCATGTCTTATCCCTTTATCTTTGGTGTGTAATCTGAAAAAAATATACCACAATCACCATAGCTGGTCAATGCAGGACCTAATTTACAATTCTAAAATGGCAAAAGACATATCAGGCTCCTCTGGTCAGTGGAAGATCAAAGCACGAGCAGAACGCCGATCACGCAGAGCGCAATTTGTTCTTTGAGGAAGATCACGGCCAGGATGAGTGAGAGGACGGGGGTTGCCGTTGTCAGTGTTGCTGTTTTGGCAGGTCCGATAAACAGAACGGCTTCGACGTAGAAGAAAGACCCGAAGCCCATGCCCAAAAGTCCAGTTATAGCAATCAGAATAAATGTACGCCATCCGATGTCGCGCAGGTTGCCGCGTCCCTGATTGAGCCGCCAAATGCCAAATAATGCCAGAGCTACGAGCGGCATTCGCACGCTGTTGGCCTGAATACTGGTGAGGTGTGCCATCGCGGGTTTGAGCATGGTGGTGCTCAAACCCCAGAGTAAAGATGTGATAAGGGCAAAGGCTATCCCGCGTTTGAGGCGAATGGGGTGTTCTTGTGCGTCTGTGGGATTTTGACGCGGTCGCTGAGAGAGTAAGATAACGCCAGATGCCGCCAACACACAGCCAAAAATAAAGGTATGGGTGACGGGTACATCGAGCAAAAATTGCTCCCAAATCAATGTGGTTATTGGAAGCGTGCCAACCAGAGCCATTGTGCGCGATACGCCAATTTCTTTCATGGCGTGTAAATAGAGTTGGTCGCCAATGACAATGCCGATGAATACGGAGCCGATCAATAGTCCCCATTCGTGCAGCGGTACGTTGACCAGTGTGGATAGGGAAGGACCAAAGGGCAATAGTATCCAAAAGAAAGGCCCGGAAATCCCACAGCGGATGGCTGTGATGAGTGCCGATGGCTGGTGCTGGGATAGCGTTCTTAAGACGAGGCTGGTGGATGCCCAAACCAGTGACGCCCCGAGTGCAACCCCTTCGCCGTAACTGATCACCCGTACGCTCCGTTATAAATACAAATAGCTGGCGTTATTCTTCTTTGGCTTCTTTTAATGCGAGGTCAACAATACTATCATGAATCCAATAACCACTGTTTTGCATGTTAAGTGCAACCTCTTTTATGCGTTCAATCAAACCATGCTTTTTGGCATCTAAAAGAATGCGTAGGGTTCCAATTACGTGAAGGTTATAGACCGTTCGAGCGATCTTTCTTGCCTTCCGTTCGTCAATCAAGACGCAATCGGCCTGATGTTCTTGGGCAAGTTGAATAACAGATGCCTCGCCGTTATCCAATAGAGTTACAAGAGATGGATCTTGAGGTGTGTGAAGTGCGTGAACTTCGATCCAGGATGCTTGGTGATAGACCTGTAATCCCGCTGCTGCTTGTCCTCCTTGGAGAATTTCCCTATGAACTATTTCGGGTATCAGTGTGCGTTGAGAAAGATGTCGCAAAAGATAGAGATGATCAACCATTGAGAGTGCGATGATCGGACCGGTATCGGCAACGATACATTCTCTCATGTGTGACTCACATTAAATTCTGTTTTAAGCTCTTCCTCATCCCAGGTGACGCTTGGCGTTCCAAATTCCCGACAGCGCAACATAAATTCCACGCGAGATATACCTGCCAGTTTCGCGGCCTGTCCAGAGGTCAGATGCCCTGTCTCAAAGAGCTTCACCGCCATCGCGACCCTCGCTTGTTCTTCAAAGGATTCGGGGCTGAGTTTCAATGTTGTTAGGACAGATTCAGGATATTCAACTGTGAATGTTTTCATGGCAATCGTCTTTCTCTCCACCATAGCTTGTTTTTGCAAGATGGATAGGAAAAAAAGGATTATACCTGATCGGCATAATCCTTTGTGGCGCTGTGTGAGGAGATTGTCTTTTTAATTTATGGTGCCGAAGGTGGGATTCGAACCCACACGGGCCTAAGCCCACGGCGCCCTGAACGCCGCACGTCTACCAATTCCATCACTTCGGCACCTGATCCAGTGCGAAGGCAAATATATCAAATCGTCTATGGGTTGTCAAGACGGTGAGTGCGTCGCATCATGGCAATGCAGCGAGGGCGGCGAATAGTGCTTTGATATAGCCCACGGAGTAAGCCAGTCCGCCAGTGATGGGGGCGTTGTCGCCTTCGAGTCCGGGTATGTGGTCGGGATTCAGGCAGCCATCAAAGCCCACGTGGTTGAGTTCCAGCAAGAGCTTAAACATGTTCATGTCGCCGTCGTCGAGCAGGGTTTCTTCAAAGCCGCGCGCTGTGGCGAATGAGCCGCGCACATTGCGGAAGTGTACCATAAAGATCCGACCTTTGCGGCCATAGTTATTGATTTCGTCGAGGACGAGCGGTGAACCACCGGCTTCGGCGCGGGTGCCGCAGCAGTAGAGGTAGCCCACTTGTGCGCTGGGAAAGGCGTCGATGACGCGGTGAAATCCCAGGCCGCCGAATGGGGTGTCCGGGTTGGGAGAGTCGGAAGGGTGAATGGCGATCTTAATCCCGGTTTCTTCGGCAATGGGCACGAGGTGTTCATAGACGATGCAGAAGTGTTTCCACCAGTCTTGCAGGGCTTCGTAATCGGGTGTTTCGGGCACGGGGTTGGTCAGTGCCTGACTTTCGCCGCGCGAGAGATATCCGCCGCGGTGTTCAGATCGGTAGCGAAACATGAGTTCGTTAAAGGTGTCGCCCCAGAATCGCTGTCGGGCAATGGGGACGCCTGCTTCGCCAAGTATGCGCAGTGCTGCACATGTATTTTCGAGTTCTTTTTCGCCGCCGGGTTGATCGGTCATAAATTTTTCCGTGATATTCGGCAGGCTGACGCGGTTGATCGACAGACCCCAGGACTGGATTTTTTTCTTTATTTTTAGAAGTTCATCCAGGTCGGGATACCCCTGTTCTGCAACGCCGGGAATGTCCGTATCAGTCCCAAAATCGAGGGCGTCAGCGCCGAGTTGGGTGACAAATCGCAGATACGAATCGGATAGTTCGCGGTGCCAGACGGAAATTTTCATGAAGGTCTCCTTGTGTTGATGGTTCTCAGTGTGAGCCAAAGCGTATAGACCGCGCAGATGAGCAGGGCCGCGGTCACGAGATGGAGTACTTGAAAAACGCGGGGTAGGCCGCCATAAGCCAGCGCAATGCCAGTGGCTGCCTGGAATAGGATGAGTGCGAATGCGAGGTGGCTACTCACTTTGAGCAAGCCATCTATTGCATTTTTGCGTATGATATAGATGAGATAAGCAGCGACGGCAAGTACCACCCAGGTGAAGGAGCGGTGGATGTGATCCATAAGACCTATATTGGCGATCCATGCACTGCGAGCGACGCCCTCGCTGTTTTTGATGTAGGGATCGATGGCTTCGCGCACCTGTGTGCCGAGTAGCATTTGAAGACATACGATGATGAAGAGCATGGCCGAGAGGCGGGCGAGTAATTTTGGGGTGGGCAATGTGGCGGGAAGGCGGATGTCAACGGCGCGAAATGTGACGTAGAGCAACAGGCATAAGAGTACCATCGCGCCTGCCATGTGCAGGGTGATCATGCCGGGTTTGAGGCCGGATTTGACGACTTGCCCACCGAGCCAGCCTTCAAAGCCGACGAGGAAGACGGCAATGAGCGAGCCGTAGAAGATGGCGGGTTGTGTTTTTCGATATGGGATGGCGCGTAAAAAGGTGGCGATGACCAGCAGGCCGATGATCATGCCGATGAGGCGGTTGATGTATTCGATCCACATTTTGATCGGGTTGAAGTCTTCAATATTTAGCCCGCGTTCTGCGAGATAGGCACGGTCAATGTCGTCGATACTCGAGGGGGGGAACCAGCAGCCCCAGCACCGGGGCCAGTCGGGACACCCCAGACCCGCGCCTGATACTCGTACGAGACTGCCAACACCGATGAGCAAGAGGATCGCCACGAGGGTGGTGATGGCGGTTTTTTGGAATGCGTTCATAAAACCTGTTGACTACCGCTTCTCTTTTAACATCTCGTCAATGGCTTTGCGGACTGTGCGCCGCCACGCCCATTCGGACATGTCGTCCCAGTTTTCGGTATTTTTGGGTTTGCGAAAATACAGGTATAGTTCAATACCCATATAGACCCAAAATGCGATAAAAATAAATATGAAGAGCCAGATCATAGTATATTGCGAAGTCACGAAACGGTGTTATGTTATAGCGACAAGGTAAAGATAAGGAAAAAAATTGCACAAGCAACAGTTGTATTGTTCACTGTTTAAGACAGCTTATAAGGAGGAAAGATGGAGTATCGCGTTTTGAGAGGGACGGGTATTCGCGTGTCGCGTATATGTTTGGGAGCTATGACATTTGGAGATCAGGCCGATGAGGCTACGTCTATTCGCATGGTGGATACGGCTCTAGATGCCGGTGTGAATTTTATCGATACGGCAGATACTTATGTGAATGGCGTATCCGAAGAAATTGTGGGCAAGGCACTCAAGGGCAAACGCGATCGGGTGGTTCTGGCGAGCAAGATCGCCAATTTTGTCGGGGAAGACGAGATTAAGGATCAGGGGTTGCACCGCTGGCATGTGATTCGAGGGGTGGAAGCGTGTTTGAAGCGGTTGCAGACCGATTGTCTGGATATTTTGTATTTGCACAAGCCCGATTGGAATACGCCTCTTGAGGAGACGATGGCGGCGTTTGACACTTTGGTGCAACAGGGCAAGATTATATATGTGGGGATGTCGAATTTCGCTTCATGGCAGGTGATGAAAGCGCTCTGGAAATGCGATGTGAATAATTGGTCACCGCCTGTGGTGTTGCAGGTGCCCTATAATTTGATTACGCGAAGTATCGATGAAGAATGCGTTGCGTTTAGTCGTGAGATGAATATTGGGATGGCTGTATATAATCCGCTTGCAGCGGGCATGCTGACGGGCAAACACACGCGGGATACCGAACCCGCAGCGGGTACGCGATTCGATTTGAATCGGGATTATTACGGCAGGTTCTGGCACGATCGCAATTTTGATGCGCTTGATGCGTTGAAGCAGATTGCACATGATGCGGGCAAGACGATGATTGAATTGTCTTTGCAATGGTTGATGTCTCAGTCGATTGTCGATTCGATGATTTTGGGCGCGAGCAAGCTGGAATATCTGACGCACAATATTCAGGCTGCAGATGGGCGTTTGGATGAGGATGTGTTAGAGGCTTGCGATGCGGTGTGGCGCGAAGTGCGCGGGGGACATTTTCCGTATAATAGGTGAGAGGGAGGAGGTAAGGGATGAGAAGGGAACAAACCTGAGTGTATTGGGGTCGAAATTGATATGTAAATCTTACAAATGCAAAGTGTAGCGTTCTTATGCTTTCTAAAATTACATATTTAATCTTTCTAATCCTCCTTAGCGCGGAAAGTGTTTCTGCGCAAGAGACGGATTATCGCACGTTGTGGACGCGGGGCGATTATGCCGAGGCAGTGAAAGTGCTTGAGCGCGTGTCCTATCATCCTCGGTCAACGCGGCGGGATTATGCCGAATTACTGGTGTTGACAGGTCGCGTTGACGAGGCGATTGCACAATTGGAAGGGCTTTCGACAAGTTCGCCCGATGTGACCGTGCGATTGGCCGAGTTGTATCGCCTGCGCGGTCGGATGGGCGATTATGGTCTGGCATTGATGAAGGCCGAGCGCCAGGTGCAATTGTTGTCGGAATATCGCCCTGATGTCGATGATTTTCTCGCGGCTGCACGGCTGCGCGAGTTGAAGGGCGAAGATCCAAAATCGCTGTTGCGATTTTACAATTTGATGGCTCAGGCATTTCCCAATAGCGTGCCTGTGCTTATTGCGGCGGGTAAGCTATCTCTGGACAAACGCGCTTTTGATGTGGCGGCGGAGAAATACGGTGCAGCGCTTGCATTGGATCCCGAAAATCAGGAAGCTTTGGCGGGGTTGATGTGGTGTTATTACCACGCGGGCGATGATCGGGTTTTGGAAGTGATGGCGCAGCTTTTCGCCCTCAATCCGAATCATCTGGAGGTCCAGCGGTTGCAAGCCGAGCAATTGTTGGGGCGCAATGAGCCACATGCCGCGCTCGCGGTGCTGGATTCTATCTTATCTGTTAATCCAAATCACCTGAAAGCACTGGGGTTAAAGGCAGCGGCGTTTTTTTTGTTGGACGATTCGGCAGCGATGGAAAAAATGCAGGAACGAGCATTGGCTTTTAATGGGTATTTTTCAGGTGCTTTTCGCATTCCCGGGCGCATTGCGTCTCGGCAATACCGGTTTGAAGAAGGGCGTGCTTTTCAAGCGCGTGCGTTGGAAATTGATGCAAAAGATGTTGAGGCGCGTTTGCTGTTGGCGTATGATTTGTTGCGGTTGGGCAAAGATGCAGAGGCGCGGAGCGAGTTGGAGCGGGTTTTTGCGGCTGATCCATATAGCGTGCGGGCGTATAATTTGCTCGAGGCTGCCGATGCGATCGATGGTTTTGTGACGATATCGCGGGGTATTTTCAAGTTGCAATTGCCCAGGCAAGAAGCCGAGGTGATGTCCGATGGATTGTTGGGACTGCTCAATGAAGCGGCTTTGTACTATCAGAGAAAATACGATATTGAATTGCACACGCCCGTGGTGGTGCAGGTGTTTGACGATCACGATGTGTTTATGGTACGGTCGGTTGGGTTGCCGGGCAATGCGGGACATTTGGGCATTTGTTTTGGACGGTTGGTCACGATGGATTCTCCTCGGGCGCGACCACCTGGCACGATGAACTGGCAACAGGTGTTGTGGCACGAGTTTGTGCATGTGATTACGCTGCAAAAGACCCATAATCGCATGCCGCGCTGGTTGTCGGAGGGGATTTCGGTCTATGAAGAGACGCAAAAAGATGTGTCGTGGGGACAGAGGCTGAGTCCGAATTTTAAGCATATTGTAGATGGCGAGGGGTTTCCGGCTGTAGGCGATCTCGGGCGGTTTTTTACGGATCCAGAAACGCCGATGCATCTGATGTATGGGTATTTTGTATCGGGCGAGTTTGTGGCTTTTTACGTGAATCACTACGGCCACGATGCACTGGTGAAGGCACTCGACCGCATTGGCGATGGTATGGAGGCTGTTGAGGCGTTGATTTCGGCCAGTGGTGTTTCTGCCCGTCTTATGGATGAGCGGTTTATGGAATATTTGGGGAATAGATGTGCGCCCCTCAAGGCTCTGTCCAAAAATTCGGAGTTTCGCCAGAAATTAGATGCGGGGAAAGAGGCAGTTGAGGCAAAGAACTGGGCGGATGCAGAGCGGTTTTTTTTGAAAGCGTATGCTCTGTATCCAGACTATGTTGCGGAAGATGCGCCCTTGCGGCTATGGGCAGATGCCGGGATGGTGCGCGGGGATCCAAAGTGGCACCGCAAAGCCTTGAAAAAGCTCGTTGAATGGGATGCGACGGCGCCTGAAGCCTGTCTGGCGTTGAGTGGATTTTACGTGGCGGATAAAGACTGGATGGCTGCGCTTGCGGTGCTGGAGCGGGCATTGGCGGTGCGTCCGTTTCAGGTTGAGGTACTGGCGCGAAGAGCAGAGGTACACGAGATGCTGGCGGACTGGGATGCGGCTATTGCCGATTGGCGTCGGTTGATTTATCTGGATGTACCGGGTCGAGCCGCGCATCGGCTCAATCTGGCGGAGGCTCTGGCAAAAAAGGGTGAGGTCCGGGCTGCAAAAGCCGAGGTGCTCGCGCTGTTGGAAACAATGCCGCATTTTTGGGATGCGCAACAGTTGTTGTTGGAATTGGTGGAGGTGCAGTGATGCGAATTTTGCTGGCGTGTTTGTTGGTGCTGTTGATGCCCGAGTGGGATGTCGATGCACAGTTCGGACGCAGACGGCGAGGCCCTCTCGAGCGGATGGAACGCGATATTTTTCCGGGCAATACGTTTACGTTTTGCCGCATTGAGTATTCGAATTATACGGGCAATGATGATTGGGGATATCGGCGGCGGCGGGGCAGTTGGGCGGTGGATTATCCCGAGTCGGATGAGAATTTTTCGCTGCGGCTATCTCAAATTACAACGCTCAATGTGAATCGCACAGACGACGGGCAGTTTAAGCATGTGATCGTGCGCCTGGACGATCCCGAGGTGTTTAAGTATCCTTTTGTTTATATGCTCGAAGTGGGGCGGATGGCTTTGAGTGTGTCCGAGCAGGAAGGGTTGCGCGAGTATTTGTTGCGCGGTGGTTTTTTGCTCGTGGATGATTTCTGGGGGGATGATGCATGGCGAAATTGGGAGTACGAGATTTCTCAGGTGTTGCCGCCCGATGAATTTCCCTTGGTGGATATTCCCCTGGATCACGAGTTGTTTCACATTGTGTTTGATATTAAGGAGGTGCCGCAGGTGCCGGGGCTGGGCAGTTTCTGGGACTGGCAATCGACGGGGATTACTTATGAGGGCTGGGCAGGGCGTTATGACGAATACGGTTCTGAGGCGCACTGCAAAGGCATTTTTGATCGGGACGGGCGGTTGATGGTGGTGGTGATGCACAATACGGATTTGGGCGATGGCTGGGAGCGCGAGGGCGAGAATTACGAGTATTTTCGCAATTTTTCCGCGCCTAAGGCGTATCCGATGGGTATTAATATCGTGGTGTATGCGATGACGCATTAAAATAATAGAGGTGATTTTTGGGAGAAACCATTCAAGTACAGGAATCGCCGTTTGAGGCTGAGGCGATAGACAAGTTGCGCGATGGTCGCGCGCGGATGATGGAGCAGATTCGCAAGGTGATCGTCGGGCAGGATGAAGTTATTGAGTCGCTGTTGATCGTGTTGTTTAGCGGCGGTCATTGTTTGTTGACGGGGGCACCGGGGTTGGCGAAGACGCTGCTGGTGCGTACGATTGCGAAAATTTTGGATTTGGATTTTAAGCGCGTTCAGTTTACGCCGGATCTGATGCCTTCGGATATAACGGGTACAGAGATTATCGACGAGGATCGCGTGGGCGGTCACCGCGAGTTGCGGTTTATTCCTGGTCCTATTTTTACGCATATTTTGCTGGCTGATGAGATTAATCGCACGCCGCCCAAGACGCAGGCTGCACTGCTGGAGGCGATGGAGGAGAAGCAGGTGACAATAGGGGGTAATTTGCACGCGCTGGAGCAACCGTTTTACGTTCTGGCAACGCAGAATCCCATTGAGTTGGAGGGGACCTATCCACTGCCCGAGGCGCAGTTGGATCGTTTTATGATGAATATCTGGATCGATTATTTGGCGGAGGATGAAGAGTTGGACGTGGCTACGCGCACGACGCCGATGGAGGCCGAAGAGGTCGAGCCTGTGTTTTCAGGTGCAGATATGCTCGATTTTGCCAGGTTGGTGCGAATGGTTCCGGTTGCCGAGCCTGTGGCGCGTTATGCAGTGCAACTGGTGCAGGCGAGTCGCCCGGGCGATGCGGCACCGGATTTTGTGACTTCATGGGTGAGTTGGGGGGCTGGCACACGCGGCGTGCAGGGGTTGTTGCTGGGGGCGAAGGCGCGAGCACTGCTCAAGGGTCGATACCACGTTTCTTTTGGCGATGTTCAGGCGGTTGCGCCCAATGTATTGCGTCACCGTATTTTGACCAATTTCAGAGCTGAAGCCGATCGCGTAAATGCCGAGGATGTTATCAATCGACTGTTAGAGACCATTCAACCGCCAGAGGCGGATCTGGTATGAGACTGACCAATGTTTTTCATAAGGATAAGCGATGCGTGTAACGAGCAAAGGACAGGTGACCATTCCCAAAAAGGTGCGTGAAACATTGGGGATTGGACCAAAATCAGAAGTTGATTTTGTCGAAGAAGATGGTCGTGTTTATCTATTAAAGAAGTCAAAGGGAAATCCTTATAAGCGTCTGTTGGGGTCTGCTACGATCAAAATGACAACGGATGAGATTATGGCATTGACCCGGGGTGAAAAATGACAGTTTAGAGGAAACAGAACATGAGAAACAGACTTGATGCCATAACGCTCAAGGGATTCAAGACCATTCGAGAGTTGAAGAACTTCAAACCTCGTCCCTTGACCGCGCTCATTGGCCCCAACGGTGCTGGCAAATCCAATTTCATCTCCTTTTTTCGCATGCTGAGTTGGATGTTGTCAGATCCAAACCATCTCCAACTTTACGTCAGTCAGCAAGGCGGGGCCAGTACCTTGTTGCACGACGGCCCGGACGAGACCCAAGAGATCGAGACAGCACTGACACTCGATACCGGTGATGGTGAAAATCAGTACGCGTTTCGTCTGTTTTATGTGGCAGGAGACACGTTAATTTTCGCGGACGAAAAATACCGATTTTCTCGCAAGAGTTACGCTACTACTGCGCCATGGCAGAAAACAGGTGCCGGACATCAAGCACCTAAACTTCTTGATCATGCCAGCCAAAATACGACTGCTCGCGTCATTCGAGATCTTCTGCAAAAGATTGTCGTATATCAATTCCACAACACATCGGACACCGCTCGCATACGCAGAAAGTGGAGTACGTATGATAATCGCTGGCTGAAGGAAGATGCCGCCAACATCGCACCTTTTCTGCTTCGCTTAAAGGAAGACGAAAACATGTGCTACCAGCGAATCGTAAATACAGTCCGCTTGATCCTGCCATTTTTTTCCGACTTTGTGTTGCAGCCACGCCACGAACATCTTCTTCTAAACTGGCGCGAGCGGAACAGCGACCAGGTGTTCAGTGTATCGCAAGCGTCAGATGGCATGCTGCGGGTCATTGCACTCGTTACCCTTCTTCTTCAGCCAGAACGAGATTTGCCAGACGTTTTGGTCCTCGACGAACCCGAATTAGGATTGCACCCCTATGCCATTAACATCGTCGGCGGTTTAATACGCGCTGTATCAACTCAGGTCCAAGTCATCGTGGCTACGCAATCAACGGCACTGGTCGATTGCTTTGATCCAGAGGATATCGTTGTCGTTGAACGCGAGGGCCGCATCTCTACCTTTAGACATCTAGATGTCAAATCTCTGGAAGAATGGCTCGAAGACTATTCGCTTTCCGAATTGTGGGAAAAGAACGTTCTCGGAGGGCGGCCGTAATGTCTATTAGGCTGCATTTCATCGTTGAGGGACAAACCGAAGAAGCTTTTGTGAATCAGATACTAAGCCCGCACCTGGCGAATTTCGCTGTCTGGACAAAGGCTCGGTGTGTCGAGACGCTTCGAAAACGCGGCGTCAAGCATCGCGGGGGGATCGCGAGGTATGCACGAGCAAAGCGCGATATCACAAAATGGATTAAGGAGGACCAAAACTCGGACGCACGTTTTACAACCATGTTTGACTTGTATGGTCTGCCGAAGAGTTTTCCTGGCTACCAAGCCGCAAAGCTGATATCCGACCCTTATAAACGTGTCAAAGTATTGGAGGATGCTCTAGGGAAGGACATTTCTAATCCGCGATTTATCCCTTATTTTCAGCTTCACGAGTTCGAGGCATTATTGTTATCCGATCCGCAGAAATTTAGCCCACAATTTTATGATTACAGTGGCGGAATACAGAGACTTGTCAATATGGTCTCCAGGTATGATTCACCAGAACGCATCAATGATGGGAATCAAACCGCACCATCAAAGCGGATTATCGCCGAGATACCGAGATATGAAGGAAGTAAGGCATCCGCAGGTCCTGACATTGCCAGAGAGATCGGATTGCCTACTTTACGATTGAAATGTAAACATTTCGGCGAATGGCTTGGTAGGTTGGAAGCTTTATGAACAACTTCAATAGCCCTACAGACTGACAACTGACATGCAAAATTCCATTTACACATATCTCGATCCGGCTGAGTTGGCGCGTATTGCGGATCTGGAGCTTTTGGCGCGTACGGTTATATCGGGGTTGCAGGGAGGGGCGCATCGCAGTATTCACTACGGGGCGTCGGTCGAGTTTGCTCAACATCGCCCCTATGCGTGGGGCGATGATTTGCGCTTTGTGGATTGGCGGCTGTACGGGCGGAGTGATCGGCTGCACGTGAAGCAGTTTCAGGATGAGCGCAATTTGCGTTCTACTATTTTGCTGGATTGCAGCGCGTCTATGGATTATGGTTCGGGAGAAGTGAGCAAATTTCGGTATGCACAGATGCTGGCGGCGTGTCTGGTGATGCTGGCTTCCGGTCAGGGAGATGCCGTGGGTTTTGCGGCTTATCATGGGGAGTTGATTGCGCATGTGCCAGCGCGTCGTCGGGATGGACAACGCCATCGCATTTTGATGGAGATCGACAATTTGAGACCCGCGGGTGAAGAGACGGATACGGCGGGGACGTTGCGGGTGATGGGCGATGTGTTGCCTGCGCGGGGTATGGTGGTGTTGATCGGAGATCTGTTGCATCCGGCAGATGAGATGATTGTGCATTTGCGTTCTCTGAGGGCGCAGCGTCACGATGTGCTGGTGTTGCAGGTGAGCGATCCGGCTGAGCAGACGTTTCCCTTTGATCGGTCGGTGACGCTGGTGGATGCCGAGGATAGTCGCGAGCAATTTGCCGTGCCAGAAGAGGTGCGCGAAGCCTATTTGGAAAATCGCAGGCGACATTTTGACGCGATAAGAGAAGCGTGTTTGTCAGCGGAAATCGATATTGAAGAGTTCGCGTGTTCTGACCCCTTAGATATGGCGTTGCATCGGTTTTTACATCGGCGCAACGATGGGCTGATCGCGCCGAGCAGGCGGTCGGGAGGTGCCTGATGGGGTTGCTGGTCCCGCTATTTGCATTTGGGGTTGCGCTGATTGGCATTCCCTATTTTGTGCATCGCATTCGCCGCCCAGAGCGCGAGACTGTGCGGTTTAGCAGTTTGATGTTTGTGCCCGATGTCAAGCGGGAGGTGATTGAGCGCAGGCGCGTTCAACACGTTGTGTTGATGTTGTTGCGAATGGCGGTGCTGGTCGCCTTGGCACTTGTGTTTGCACGGCCTTTTCAAGAGATGATGTTGGATGCCGAAGCGGTGTCTTCGGGAACGACGGATCATGTGATTGCGTTGGATGTTTCGCTGAGTATGGGATATGATGGGGTGTGGGAGCGCGCGAAGGTGGGGGCGAAATCCGTGCTGGAGACTGTGGCGCCTGGGGATCGGGTTGGGTTTGTGCGATTTGCACAACAGGCTGTGGTCGATATACCGCTTTCGGGTGATGTGACAGATGTGCGACACGCTATTGAGGTCGCCGATGTGACGTGGGCACATACCGATTATGTTTCGGCACTTCAGGCGGTCGAGCATGTTTTTGCTGCCGATACCGCTCAGGTGCGGCGCGTGATTCATGTGATCAGCGATTTTCAGGCGAGTGGCATGCCGGTGTCCGATATGGGATGGCGATTGCCGGGTGCGATTGAGCTTCAAGCGGTGGATGTGGGGGAGAACGTTGTGTCCAATGCGTCGGTTGACGCGCTCGCTGTGCGGGCTGTAAAGGACGATGTATTACGGGTTCGCGCTCGGGTGAGAAATTGGTCTGGACAGGACGCGCTTGCCGTGCAAATGGTGGTCGATGGAGAAGTGGTAGAAACGCGCGATGTGACGGTGTTGCAGGGCAATGCGACGCAGGTGGCTTTCTCCGTGCCTCTGGAGGATGGGATAAACGGATATGTCGCACTTGCCGGAGGCGATGGATTGCAGCGAGATGATCGGCGTTTTTTTGCGTGGCTTGCCAAACCGCAACATCCCATCGCGGTGTTGAACACTTCGGAGGTCACGCAGTTTATGCTCAAAGCTGCTGTGCCCGAAGGCGCGGACTGGCGTTTGATCTGGTCTGGGGAACTTATAGGGTCGGTGGTGATTGCCGAAGATGTGGTTTCTGTAAGTGAGTTTGCAGACTATGTTGAGAATGGCGGTGCGCTGTTTTTGCCGCTTCGCAGAGATGCCGATATTCAGTCTGTGAATGCTTTGCTCGCTCGTGCAAATATCCGGGTTTCAGGGGTGGAGGATGCGGGGTATGCCGCGCTGGCGTGGGTCGATTTGGAACACCCGATTTTTCGTCCTTTTAAGGGCGCGCGTTTTAACGATTTTTCATCTGTACGCTATGAGAATTACCACGTTATTAACGCCGATAGTTCAGCCGCGGTGCTGGCAAAATACGACGATTTGATGCCCGCTATTGTCGAAGGCAGGATAGGAGAGGGTCGCATCGTGGTCTGGGGCGGTGGGATGGGGTTTGATCGGTCAAATCTGGCGCGGACGCCGCGGTTTGTACCTTTGTTGCACGAGACGTTGCGCTATTTATCAGGTGATCGGGAGATTGAGACAGATTATCTGGTGGGTGATGCCATAAGTGCTTCTGATGCAGTGGAACGGGTTATGGGACCAGAGGGATTGGATTCTGTAGTTGGCGATGCCCGCATATTGCATGCGCCAGGCGTATATCAGTGGGGGACGCAAACCGCATCGGTCAATATTGCGGATCGAGAGAGCGATTTGGCACGGATAACGCCCGCGGAATTTGAGATTCGGCTGTGCGATACGCCCGTGTTATTTCAGAGAGACGGAGAACAATCGGCTGATCTTTCGATTGTGTATGAATACGGTCGTTGGGTGCTTGGATTTTTGCTCATCTTGCTTTTGCTCGAACATTTTTATGCCGCGTATTTGAGTGCGCGGGAGGTACGGACATGATACCATTGCTACCGCTTAAATTGGAACACGCGATCCGCGAAGTGGCCGCACAGTTTGAACGGCGGCGGCGTTTGCAGGGCCGGCTGATATTTGGCGCGGTGTTTTTGGGCTTGCTGATTGGGGTGTGCGCTGTGGTGGCTTTTGTCGATCGCGTGCCCGTGGTTGTGCCGGTGATAGCATTTCTCATTCTGGTCTTTGGCGCAGGGTATAAGTGGTTGTACGTTCCGCATCGGACGGTGGTGACGCGAGAGCAGATCGCGTTGTTTATCGATGCACATCATCCTGAGCTTGAGGATCTGATAGTGAGCAGTGTGTCGCTGCACGGGGCAACACCGGTTTCCGAATGGATGACCGAGCAGGTGTTTCAGCAGGTGCGCGAGTTGTCGGCGATACAGGCGCCACCTGTGATTGATTTGCGCGTTTTGAAGCGCGTGCGCCACGCGGTTGTTGGGGTGTGGGGGTTGGGGGCTGTTGTGTTGCTCCTGGCACTGTGGCAGGTTGATCTGGGCGATATTGCAGGGCGGTTGTTTTCTGTACCGACTTTGCCATTGCCCTATACGGTTGAACCGGGTGATGCACGGGTGCGGCGCGGGGCGCATCAGATGGTGTGGGTGACGACAGATCTCTCAGGAGCGAGTAAGGCGATTCAGTGGCGAGCATCGGGCGGGGACTGGCAAACTGCGCCTTTAGAGCCTGGAGAGACTGGCGATGTTTTTGCCCATCAATTGCGCGATTTATACGCCGATACAGAATACCAGGTGCAGATTGGGTCATATCGTTCCGATGTCTATACACTTTCGGTGTGGACGCCGCCCGCAGTCGTGTCAATTGGACTTCTATATCGCTATCCCGACTATTTGGAAATGGAAGATCGAGATGTGCCTTATGGGGGCGATATTACGGCGCCCGAAGGCACGGAGGTGGTGGTGTCGGTGACGGTGAATAAAGAGTTGGAGAAGGCAGCACTGGTGTTGGATGGTGGAGAAGAAATGGCGTTGAAAAAATCGGACGATGCCTTGTGGGAAGGTACGCTGTCTATTGTAGAGAACAGTACTTATGAGGTGGGTTTGCGGGATGCCGATGGCGAGAAAAATGAGTATGCACGGGCGTATAAAATTACGGCCAAAGTGGATCAGCCGCCGCGCATACAGGTTCATTTTCCACGCGGGGATGACGAGGCTACGGCAATAGAGGAAGTGGCTTTTGGGTTTTCGATAAAAGATGATTACAGGCTTGTGGATTACGGTTTGCAATACGAGGTGGCAGGGCGCGATCCCGTGCGGATTTCTCTTTTGACGGAGACAGCGCGGATAGAGAGTGCAGAGGGTGAGTATCCGATGGCATTGGAAAATTTGGGTCTCGCGGCAGGCGATTTTATCACCTGGACGGTTTGGGCAGAAGATGGTAAGCCGGGACGGTCTGAGGTGGAGAATCTGGGCGATCCCTACTTTTTGGAGATTCGGCCTTTTGAACGGCTCTATCGCCAGGCTGTGAGCAACGAGGGCGGTCAGCAGGGGCAGGGCAGGGGGCAGCGGGGTGGTGCTGAGGGTCAGAAGCAGGTGATTATTGCGATCTGGAATTTGCGCAAAGGCGCGTCGGGGATGGATCGGGAAGAATACGGTGAGCAGAAGCACGCTATTATTGAAGCACAGGAGAATGTCCGGGGTTCTGTGAGGAATCCTGCAGCGGATTTGGAAGCTGAGTTTGCGGGCGTTATCGGAGCACTGAGCGAGGCGTCTTTTGACGATCCGGATGCGGCATTGGCAAGGGCATGGGGGCATGCACAGCGCGCGTATCGGTACCTGTTGCAAAGGAGACCGAGAGAGTCTGAAGTGGTGCAAGGTAGGCGACAGCGCGGAGGTGGCGGGGGGCAGGCACAACAACGCGAGTTAGATGGTCTGGAGTTGGCGCAGCGACGAGATTTTCGGGAAGAGGCATCTACACTGCAACAGCAACTCGCCGAGACGGCAGAGGCACAAAATAAAATTGAGGAATTGACGAGGCGACAGGCGGCGATTAACGAAGATGTGGCGCAGTTGATTTCAGAGGTGGAAAAGCTGGAGGGGGCAGCGCGCGAGGAGGCCAAACGTCGCCTGGAGCAGTTGCGCGAGGCACAGCGTCAGACAATGGATGCGCTCGATGCGGTCAATGGCGAGATCGCTTCCGGGGATATGGATCCACAACAGGCGCGGCAGGCGCGGGAGCAATTGGAAGGTGCGCGGCGGCAAATGAGTCGCAGCGCGCAAAATCTGGAGAACGATCAGTTGCAACGGGCACGGGCTGCGGGCAATCGCGCTTTAGATGCATTGCGCGATGTGCAGGAGCAATTGGGCAATTTATCGCGTGGGGCAGCGGCTGAGCGCATGAAGATGTTGCAAGAAAGGATGGACAGTTTGCGCGCCCAACAGCGGGGTTTGGTCGCGCAGGCTCAGGCTCAGCAGGCGCAGCGCGGAACGCTGTCTGATGCGGAGCGCGGGTTGAGAGAGATGCTCGAAGGGAAGCAACACACGGCCGATGAGTTCCGCGATATGATGGAGGAGGCGAGTGCGTTGGCAGAAAAGGCCGCTGAAAGTCAGGGTTTGATGTCGCAAAAGCTCAATGACTGGCTGCGCGAGACGAGCCGAGAGGGTATTTTTGAAGATATGCAAGCGGGTGAGCGGTTCGTGCGATTGGGGGTGTGGCGTGCGTCGGAAACACACGAGCGCGCCGTGGCGGAGAAGTTGGATCAGGCGGCTGAAAAACTCGATGGTGTCGCACAACTACTGGTGCGCGATGATCTGGAAGCGCTGGAGCGGGCGCAGGAGCGTTTGGAGAGTGTGATGGGAGGAGAACGGGATGACGGGCGATTTGGATGGGGACCGCAAAACCCCGACGAGTTGCGGCGTTTTGCCGAAGGTGGTTTTCGCGATTGGATGAATCGATTGCGCGAGGCCGAGTCGCTTTTGCCGGCTGATTTGGGTGTGCGACAGCGTTTGACGGGTATCCGCGAAGATCTGGCGGGTATTGGGCGCGATTATTATCGCGAGGGGGCGGTGCCGCAATACGATTTGATTTTTGATCGCGCGATCAAGCCGTTGACGCTGTCTGCCGAAGAATTGTCGGATCTGATTCGCGAGCGAAAAAGCGATTACGGATTTTCCGCTGGTAAGACAGATGAAATTCCCGAACAATACCGCACCCGCGTTGCCGAGTATTTTAAGGCATTGACGGAAAATGAGAAGTGACTGACTGGTTATTACACTTATTGACCGGGGATCGCGCCGTTGCGTATCGCGATGTGCGATTTGCACTGGATGTCGCATGGCCTGTGGCGCTGGTCTTGCTCGGCGTTGTTTTTTGTGTGAGTTTGGTTCTTTGGCACAGGCGGCGACCCGCGCTTTCAAAGGTGTTGATTGGGTTGCGCGCGCTGGCATTGACGCTGGTGCTGTTTTTGTTATTGGGGCCTGCGCTGGTGGCGCAGAGATTGGAGCCTGGTACACATTTTGTGCCTGTTTTGTACGATGACTCTCGCAGTATGACGGTGCCTGAAAATGGTGGAGAGACGCGGGCAGAACGATTTGTGGAGGCGTATCAATCGTCGGATTTTGAGCGCGTGTTGACACAGTCTCACCAGGTGGCGCGGTTTCGGTTTGGCAGCACAACAGCGCGCGTAAATGCGGTTGAAGACCTGGTGTTTGATCAGGGGCGGTCAGATATTGTCGGTGCAGTTCGCGGGGTGCTCAAGCAAATGTCGGGTGCTGCAGTATCGGCTGTGGTGGTGTTTAGCGATGGGGTGCAGCAAAGTGCTGCGCCTGTTCCGATAACGGATTTGCCCGGCGATGTGCCCGTTTTTACGGTGGGGGTAGGACGCGATGATCTCTGGCGCGATCTGGCATTGGCCGATGTATCGGTGTCGCGCGTGCGGTCCGATGAGGTGGCAGTTACAGCGCGGGTGGTGGCCGAGGGGCTGGGTGGTGAAGATGTAATGGTTGAGGTGCTGGACGGCACGCGGGTGGTGGCGTCGTCACCGCTCTCTATTGTGGGACCGCAAGAAGAGAATTATGTCCGGCTCCATTTTGATCCGCAAAGAGATGGTTGGCTATCACATCGCGTGAGAACGCGTTTGGCAGATACTACGGATGTTGCGATCAAAGATCGCATTGCTGCGAATAATGCGCGGGATATTCTGGTGGATAATCGCGAGCGCGTTTTTCGCATTTTGTATTTTAGCGGGCGGCCCAATTGGGAGGGCAAGTTTTTGAGACGTGCTTTAGATGGGGCACCGCAACTTGTTCTATCGAGTCTGGTTCGCATTTCTGGTGCCGAGCGCAAGTTTGTATTTCGGGGGCGCGATGCGACGATGGCGAATCCCCTTTTTGAGGGCTTTGACGATCAGGCGTTGAATGCGCCGCGTTATGACGAAGCGGTTTTTATCCGCATTGGCGTGTCAAAATCGGAGTTGGCAAGTGGGTATCCCTCAGATGTTTCAGAGCTTTTTCGCTACCATCTGGTGATCTGGGGGGATATTGAGCGCGATTTCTTTTCTCTTGCACAGCTAAATTTGACGCGGGAATTTGTGTCCAAACGCGGGGGCAGTTTTTTGATGCTGGGCGGTCCGCGTGCATACTCAGAGGGCGGATGGGCACATTCGACTATTGAACCGATGTTACCCGTTGTGTTGGGACCTGCGGGCGATTACGACGATGTGGCTTTTCGCGCGAAGCCGACGATTGAAGGCTTATTGTCAGGGGTCTGGTCTTTGAGCGAAGATGCCGAAGTCAATGCCGAGCAGTGGGCGAATTTATCGGCGCTTTACGGGTTCAATGCATTTGCGTCTGTGCGCGCTGGTGCAACGGTGATGGCGACGGTGGATGCCGAGTCTGAAGCTGTGGACGCACAGCCACTGTTTGCCTGGCAGCGGTATGGAGAGGGTTTGAGTGCTGCGTTGGGTACGGGCGAGACGTGGCAGTGGCAGATGATGCAGAATGTTGACAATGCCGCCCACGAACGCTTTTGGCGGCAGTTGGCGCGTTTGCTGGCGATGCGGGTGCCAGAGCCTGTGACGATGATCGATAGCGGCGAGGATGTTGTGGTGGGGGACCTGCGCGATTTGAAGTTTGTGGTGCGCGATTCTCTTTTTGAATCCCGCGAAGGGCTGTCCGTCGATGTGCAGGTCGAGATGCCGAATGGTGGGACAGTTAGGTTGCCGATTTCTGAGTCTATTGCCGAGGTGGGGGCGTATTCTGCGATTTTTGAGGCCACAGAAGCGGGATTGCACCGCGTGAGACTTACTGCGCGCGATGCCGATGGCGCAGATGTTGGGCAACTGGACGCTGCTGTGCTGGCGCGTCCAGATAATCTCGAGTTTTTGTCTGCGCGTTATAATCCCGATTTTTTGAAACGCCTGTCTGCACACACGGGGGGCAAATTTATCGAGTTGGACGCGCTGGACGAATTGGCCGAGCAGATTCCATATACCGATCAGGCTCATGCGCGATTGGATCGTTTTCCGTTGTGGCATTTTCCGCCTTTTTATATAGTACTTGTGTTGTTGCTCGGCCTTGAATGGTATTTGAGACGGAAGCGGGGTGAGCCGTGAAATTATGGGTTTTCCCTATTTGGGTATTGATGCTGGCGCAGACAAATGCCGCTGTTTTCGATGTGATCATCAGCGGTAGCGGTGGAGAGGACGAGTATTCCGAGCGGTTTGACGATTGGGGGCAGCGTTTGCGCCGGGTGCTGATTGATCAATGCGATCATCCCGAGGCAAATGTGCAGTTGGTAAATGAGACCGGTGAGAATGCCGATGGTATGTCGTCAATAGCAGGTATTCGCAGTGCATTTCGCAGTTTGTCGGAGCGGGTAATGCCGGGCGACGATGTGTTTATTTTTTTGATTGGACACGGGAGCTATCGGCGTCAGGTTGGCAAGTTGAATATTCCGGGTGCGGATTTGACGGCGGAGGATCTGGATAGTTTTTTGAAGACGCTATCCGCGGGGCGCATTATTGTTGTTAATAGTGCGTCGATGAGTGCGCCTTTTGTCAATGCTCTGAGTCGGGACGGGCGCATTATATGCGCGAGTACGCGCAGTACAGATCAGCGCAATGCCACGCAATTTATGGGGTTTTTTGTGCAGGCATTGGAGGATGGCAGCGCCGATCAAAATCGCGATGACCGCATTTCGGTTCTGGAGATTTGCACACAAGCATCTTCACTGACAGATGCCTGGTTTTTGAGTGAGGGGCTGATCGCGACAGAGAACGCGATTTTGGACGATAATGGCGATGGGTTGGGTACGCGTCTGTCCGATATTGGCGAGGGTGATGGGGTGTTGGCAGACCGTTGTTTTTTGCTCAATTTTCGCGTTCCCAAAGGCGCTTCGCCCGCGCTTGTTGCAGCTTATGGCAAGGCGATTGACGAGGTGCAGGCTCTGGTGAAAAAAAAATCGACAATGGATTCTGCGGCTTATTATAAATTGTTGGAGCGCGAGTTGGTGAAAGCCGCACGGTTGAATCGGGAACTTCGCGGTGAGAAATGAGACAGGGAGATTTTATGTTGACCGAGGAACAGGTGCAGCAGTTTCGAGAAGATGGGTATCTCGTTTTTAAAGCCCTGATCCAGGGCGAGAGATTGACCTATTACAAGCAGGTTTTTGATGAACTGGTCGCAGAGGGGCGCAAGCTGACCGAGCAGGTGCCGCACTGGACGCTCGAGTTAGACGATCGCGGTGTGCCCCGGGCGGGTTTGTTGCATAAAATTCAGGGTGTTTGCGTGGTTGATGTCCGCGTGTTGGAACTGGCGCGCGAGCCGGCGATTTTAGACCGCGTGGCGGTGTTAATTGGTGAAAATATCGATTTATTTGGTACCAAGTTTTTCCCGAAGTTGCCCAATGGCGGTACGTCAACGGGTTGGCATCAGGATAATTTTTATTTTGGGACCGATACGGATCGCATTATCAGTTGCGGAATTTATCTGGAAGATTCAGATGTGGAGAATGGGTGTTTGCGGGTGGTACCCGGCAGTCACCGGATGGGTGAGATTGTCGAGCACCGCAGAAACCCAGGCAGGCATGGCAGTTGGACAGAGGTCGATGAAGCGCAGGCTGTAGATCTGGTCATTCCCGCTGGTACTGTTGTTTTGTTTTCCGCTAATCTTCTGCACGGTTCCTATGATAATCACAGCAATCGCACGCGCTATAGCACAGCATGGCATTATTTGCCAGAAGAACTCAATCCAGAGAAGTTTTTGAAGGGGAAATACGAAGATCGGCATGTGGCGTGTAAGCGTTGAGAGACCGGATAGGAGAACCTTTTGATGGGCAGGGTGAAGCTGGCATTGCCAGATGAGTTCATCTTTACGACCGAAATCTCGTTGAGAGTTTCAGATATCAATTACGGCGGGCATCTGGGCAACGATGCGGTGTTGTCTCTGTGCCACGAGGTGCGTGCGCGTTTGTTTGCAGAGTACGGTTTTACAGAGTTGGATGTGGATGGCGTGGGTATTTTGATGATTGATGCTGTGATTGTTTTTCGAAGCGAGGCTTTTTACGGCGAGACGCTTGTGGGCGACGTGGCGGTGTGCAATTTTTCGCGCACGGGATGTGATTTGTTTTATCTTTTGCGTGCAAGATCCGATGGGCGAGAGGTGGCGCGTGCGAAGACGGGCATTGTGTTTCTCGATTATGGCAATCGAAGAATTAAGCCAGTACCCCAAAAATTTAGAGAGATTTTTGAGGAATAGCGCAATGGAGAACGAAAGGCGCGTACCCGCTGGGGCGCTATTGGATCTGGTGCGAGCAATTTTTGAGACGTGTGAGATGCGCGCAGGGGATGCACATCTGTTGGCGGATTCGCTGGTGGATGCCGACCTCGGTGGTGTGCATTCGCACGGGGTATTGCGCGTTCCTGAATACGTGGGGAAGTTGACGGTTAATGGCGTGGATCCAGATGGCAAACCCGAGGTGGTGAAGGATAATGGGGCGTGTCTCGTGGTGGATGGGGGCAATTCTATGGGGCAGATTGGGACGGCGTTTGCGATGCAGCAGGTGATTGCTCGCGCTCGGGATATTGGTATAGCAGCCGCGGGTATTCGGGGCAGTAATCACTGCGGTGCCGTGGGATATTTTGCGCGTATGGCGTTGGATTGTGATATGATTGGGGTTGCGACTACGAATGCCCTGCCCACAATGGCTCCGTGGGGAGGTGCCGAGCGCGTCTTGGGTATCAATCCCTTGAGTGTGGCGATTCCCGCCGGTAGGGAATTTCCCATTGTTTTTGACGCGGCATTTTCCGGCTCTGCGCATGGGAAAATCCGCGTATATGAACAAAAAGGACTGAACTTGCCAGAAGGATGGGCTATGGATGCAGACGGGGTACCGACGACCGATCCCGTAAAAGCGATAGATGGCTTGCTGATGCCGATTGGGCAATTTAAAGGTGTGGCGCTGGCCATGGTGATGGGGATTTTGTCTTCTATGCTGTCCGGCGCGAGCTATGGCACCGAATTGGGCAATATGGAAGAGGGACCACAGGCAGGTGAAGATGGTCATTTTGTGGCGGCTATTCGGGTGGGCGCTTTTGAAGATGTGGCGCGATTCAAGGCGCGCGTTGACAAGGCGATTCAGCAGATTCACGCCTGTAAAATGGCACCTGGGGTGGATCGGTTATTTGCTCCTGGTGAGCCTGAAGCCCTGCGGAGGAACGCGTATCGCACGCGTGGCATACCGTTGAATGCAGTTACGTTGAATGATCTGAAGAAAACAGCAGAAGAAAGAGGCCTGGCTTTTGCGCTGGGCAGTTGATAGATTTCCAAAATCAAATAAGGAGACAAAGATGAGCAAGAAAGCTTTAATGGTATGGGGTGGTTGGGCCGGGCACGAGCCAAAGCAGTGTGTGGATATTTTTGCGCCGTTGCTGGAAGCGGATGGGTTTGACGTATATGTTCGCGATTCAATGGATGTTTATACGGATGCGGATTACATGTCGGAACTGAGCGTGGTTGTGCCGTGCTGGACGATGGGGAGTATAGAAAAAGAACAGGAACAGGGGCTTCAAGGAGCGGTTAAGAGCGGTGTTGGACTGGCTGGCTGGCACGGTGGGATGTGCGATGCATTTCGCAATAATACGGGCTATCAGTGGATGACGGGCGGGCAGTGGGTGTCGCATCCGGGTGGGGTGATTGATTATGAGGTCAATATTGTGCCGGAAAAAGCGGATGATCCGATTGTGGCGGGTTTGAGCGATTTTGCGATGCATTCCGAGCAGTATTATATGCACACTGATCCGGGGAATGAAGTGCTGGTGACGACGACGTTTGAGACCGATGTGGCCCCCTGGGTCAATGGCTGTGTGATGCCGGTGGTTTGGAAGCGCATGTGGGGGGAGGGGCGCGTGTTTTACTCTTCCCTGGGGCACAAAGCCGTGGATTTCGATGTTCCAGAGGCAAAGGAGATCCAGCGGCGCGGTATTAACTGGGCTGCGCGTTAATACCCCCCCTTGACATTCGATATAAAGTACGGTATGTTTAACGCTTCGCGGATTAAAAACAGCATATCGGGTGCCGTGGCCAAGCGGTAAGGCAGAGGCCTGCAAAGCCTTTATCGGCGGTTCGAATCCGCCCGGCACCTCCAAAAATCAACCGGTCAATTTCGACGATGAGATTGACCGGTTACTTGTATGGGAAATTGCGTGTTTGACAAGCATGGCGTCTTTGTCTATTTTTTGCCATGCTGTGCCGAGGTGGTGGAACTGGTAGACACGAGGGACTTAAAATCCCTTGGGCTAAGCGCCCGTACGGGTTCGAGTCCCGTCCTCGGCACTTTTTTATTTTTATAATGCATAAGCCCGGCAAAGCGCCGGGCTTATTTTTTTATCTGATTTTCATGTCCTGTACGGCTTTGATTACATCTTCGGACGTGGGGATTGTGGCGTCTTCGAGGGGTTTGCTAAACGGAACGGGTACGTCCATTGCGCCGAGGCGAACAATGGGTGCGTCGATGTAGTCAAAGGCGCCGTTATAGACGATGGAGGCGATTTCTCCTGTGATACCAAAACTTTTATAGCCTTCGTCGATGATGACGGCACGGGTGGTTTTGACCACGGATTCGATGAGGGTTTTGCTGTCGAGCGGAACGAGGGTGCGCGGGTCAACGACTTCGGCGCTGATGCCCTGTTCGGCAAGTGCGTCGGCAGCTTTGAGGGCGACGTGAACCATGCTCGATGTGGCGATGAGGGTGACATCGTCGCCTTCGCGTTTGATGTGCGCCTGTCCAAAGGGTATGGTGTAGTCTTCTTCGGTGGAGACCATGCCTTTGAGGGCATACATCATTTTGTCTTCGTAAATGACGACGGGATTGTCATCTCTAACGGCGGTTTTGAAGAGGCCCTTGGCGTCGGCGGGTGTGGAGGGAATGGCGACTTTGAGACCGGGGATGTGCGCGAGCCAGGCGTGCAAGCTCTGCGAATGCTGCGCGGCAGAGGAGCGCCCCGCGCCCATTGTGGAGCGGATGGTGATGGGCACGATGGCCTGACCGCCAGACATGTAGCGCAGTTTGGCGGCCTGGTTTACGATCTGGTCCATTGCCAGGGTGACGAAGTCGCCAAACATGATATCGACAATGGGGCGCGAGCCGGTAAGTGCCGCACCAACGCCAAGGCCGACGAGACCCGCTTCTGCAATGGGTGTGTCGATGACGCGATCGTCGCCAAATTCGTCGTGCAAACCGAGGAGTACTTTGAATACGGTGCCCGCTTTGCCGACGTCTTCACCCATGAGAAAGACCGTGGGATCGCGGCGCATTTCTTCGGCGATAGCTTCTTTGACGGCTTCGCCATAAGTCATTTCACGCATAGACATGTTGATTGACCTCCTCAACATCGGGATAAGGCGCGGCTTTGGCAGCTTCGAGTGCGTTTTCCATTTCTTTTTCGACTTCGCGCTCTTCTGCATCGAGTTCGGCTCCAGAGGCGATGTTGTCGTCCAGTATTTTTGTGCGAAGTAGCTGGATGGGGTCTTTGGCCATCCATGATTCGATTTCTTCTTTTGTACGATAGCCTTCTCCGGGATCGCCAACGTGGTGCCCGCGATAGCGATACGTGTCGCATTCGATGAGTGTGGCGCCGTCACCCTTTCTGGCGCGTTCGACTGCTTCAGCAGTGGCTTCGTACACGGCAATGGCGTCGCTGCCATCTACGGTTGTGCTGGGAATGCCGAAGGGGAGAGAGCGATCCGCGATGCTTTTGCCCGCGGTGACGTTCCCTGTGGGGGTATATTCGCCGTAGTGATTGTTTTCGCAGACGTAGATCACAGGGAGTTTCCATATTGCGGCGAAGTTCATGACTTCGAAAAAGATGCCCTGATTGGAGGCGCCGTCGCCAAAGAAGCAGACGGCGACCTGGTCGGTGCCGCGTTTTTGGGCTGAGAGTGCCGCGCCTGTGGCAATGCCAAATCCACCGCCGACAATACCATTTGCGCCAAGGATGCCAACGGACATGTCGGCGATGTGCATGGAGCCGCCTTTGCCGCGGCAGTGCCCGGTGACGCGGCCCATCACTTCGGCCATCATGGCTTCGAGGTTCCCGCCTTTGGCAACGCAGTGCCCGTGCCCGCGATGGGTGCTGGTGATGAAGTCGTCGTCGCGCAGTGCAGCGCAAACGCCCACGGCAACGGCTTCTTCGCCGATGTAGAGGTGTGCCAGTCCGTGCATGAGGCCGCCGGTATAGACTTCCCAGATTTGTTCTTCAAAACGGCGGATGCGGAGCATGGCGCGGTACATTTTGATCAGGATCTCAGAGGATAGGGACATAAAGGCTCCTTTTTACAACCAGCTTTCCAATTTGTCTGTGTCTTCTATGTTTTGTTTTAGTGCCTGTAAAAATTGAGCCGCAACTACGCCATCGACGAGGCGGTGGTCAGCGGAGAGTGTGACTTCAGCGATTTGGCGAACGGCGATGGTCATGGGATCGCCGATGGGGACAACGCGAGCGATGGCTGCACCGACGGCTAAGATGGCGGCTTCGGGGGGATTGACAATGGCGGTGAAGGATGTGATGCCGTACATCCCCAGGTTCGAGATGGTGAAGGTGGCACTGGCATCGCCGCGCATTTTGCCCTGTCTGGCTTCTTCGACGCGTTGGGTGCGTTCGTCGGCGAGATCGGTCAGAAATGCCCGATCGGCATTTGGGATGACCGGGACGACGAGGCCGTCGTCGGTGCCAACGGCGAGGCCGATATCGACTGTGTCGTGTACGATAACGGCAGTATCTCCGTCAAGGCTGGCGTTGAGTGCCGGGTACTGGGTGAGGGCATCGGCAGCGGCTTTGACAAAGAGGTCGGTGACAGAGAGCTTGATGGCGTCGGTTTCAGCGAGGTTTTTGCGCCAGATTTCCGCGTCGGTCATGTCGATTTCAGTGGCAACGTAGAAGTGCGGGATGGTGCTTTTGCTATAGGCCATGGTTTTGCCAATAGCCTGGCGCATGCGCGATAGTGTGGTGGAAGATGGAGCCGCAGATGCCGCGAGTTCGACATCGGCGAGTACGATGCGGCCACCTGGCCCCGTGCCTGCAACGGTGGCGAGGTCAATATTGAGTTCGCGGGCGCGGCGACGGGCGGCAGGAGATCGTTTGATGCGCTGGGCAGGTGCTTCCAATGCGGGTTCGCGCTCTGCGGTGTCCGCTATCTGGCGCGTTTCCTCTGTGGGGGTGCCGGTGCTCGCAGGTGCTATGTCTTCAATGGCTTCGTCGGCTTCGTCGGTGATGATGGCAATAACGGAGAGCACTGGCACTTCTTCGCCGTTTTGAGCGATGAGTTTGCGGACATAGCCGCTTTCGGGCGATTCGTATTCAAAGAGGGCTTTGTCTGTTTCCAGGTCGAGAAGGATGTCGCCTTTGTTGACGTGGTCGCCTTCTTTGACGCGCCATTCAACGACGGTTCCGTTGTCTTGCTGAAGCCCGTATTTGGGCATGATGATATTTTTTGTCATGAGCTATCTTTCCAAAATCCCGGCGGCAGGGCTTCGCTACCTCTCGCGCGTCCCTGTGCATCTTGTTGTACGAGAAAAGATGTGAGTTTGTGGATGAGTTGGTCGCGTGTGTCTTGCAGGTTGGCGTCGAACCAGAGGTTGTTCATTTCGTCGGGGTCTGTTTCCATGTCAAAGAGTTCGCCGGGGCAATCGTCGGGTCCGGGTTGTGGCGCGTGGTAGATGCTGAGTTTGTAGCGGTTTTCTCGCCACATGGTGATGTGCAATTCCGGGTTGTGATAGCCTCCGCGCGTGGTGCTCGAGTTGCGGTGCATGCAGACGGCATGGCCGCGTTGTTGCAAGGCGTTGATGTCCAGAAGGTCGCAGGCATCGGGCATGTGGTCGGGTTGTTCGCATCCGGCGCTGGCGAGAGCTGTTGCGGCAATGTCGTGGAGTTGGCAGGGTGTGTTGATGATTTGACCACCGGATTCACCCGGTGCGCGGATGATCATGGGCACGCGGGTGCAGGCGTCGTACATGTACGCACCTTTGACGGTGAGGCCGTGGTCGCCGAGCATGTCGCCGTGGTCGCTGGCAAAGATGACGATGGTGTTGTCCGCAAAATTTGTGTCGTCGAGTGTTTGCAAGATGCGCCCGACCTGTTCGTCGATGAGGGTGATGGCTGCGTGGTAGCCGATGCGGCTTTCGCGCAGGGTGTCCGTTGATGGGAAAGACCTTCTGCTGCGTTCCCGCCAGTGTGCAATTGGACGATGGTCAAAGGATTCATCTACGGCAAAGGGTTCGGGCAGGGCATCGATGTCGAGATAGTCGGCGTATTCTTTGGGATAATTTGTATAGGGACTGTGCGGATCAAAGACGCTCATGCAACAGAAGAAGGGCTGGTGTGTGCCCTGCATGCGGTGGAGGTAGTCGATGGTGCGGTCGGCGGCCCAGGTGGTGAAGTGGCTCTCGGTGCGCACATGGCCGATGCGATTGCCATCGCGTTTCCAGCGTTGGAGAATGTCGGGGTGGTGTACCGCAAGCCAGCGAAAGTACGCGGTGTCACAGCCCTGATACCCATTGGGGTCGGGTGCCCATTCGTAGGTGTTGAAGCCGTCGAAGCGATGGCGATATTGCATTTCCCACATGTGACCGGCAACGTGGAGTTTGCCAAAGAGTGCAGTGTCGTATCCGGCTTCGCGCAGGTGATAGGGAAAGAGGATTTCGTCCTGGGGTAAGACATCGTGCAGGCGATAGACGCCGTGGCCGGGCAGGTGTTTACCGGTCCAGAGGCTGGCGCGACTGGGCGTGCATATCGGGTTGTTGACATAGCACTGGTCGTAGCGCATCCCTTCACTGGAAAGGCGGTCGAGGTTGGGCGTGTGTACGCCGCCTATACCGCAGCAGCCGAGTGAGTCCCAGCGCTGTTGATCGGTCAGGATGAGGAGGATGTTGTAGGGCATGAGTGACTCTGATTTATCTATGTAATACCTGCTTCTCTTCGCGCGTTATCGAGTGCTTTGAAGCATTGTTCGGCGACGGGCCAGGGGTCGTAATCGGGTTGTCTCCAGATTTGCGCGGTAACTTCGACGGTGATTGGGACGTTGATGCCTGCGGCTGCGACGGCTTTGAAGAAAGCGACGAGGTCGAAGTCGCCTTCGCCGGGCAGGAGGTAGCGCACCTGTCCGGCGACGCGATGACCGTCTTTGATGTGGGTGGAGACGGTGTAGGGGGCGCACAGGTCAACGCTTGGCTGGAGGTCGATACCGTCAACGTAAAAGTGGCTCATGTCGAAATTGACTTTGACGTTGTCGTGATTGGTTTGCCGCATGAGCCAATCGACTTTTTGGGGGGTGTCGAGTGGGTGGCCCGCATGGGGTTCTGTTGCGAGGATGACGTTGTGTTTGGCGGCGCGGTCGCCCAGTTCGCGGAGTTGATCGCAGTAGGTGTGTTTGACCTCATCCCATGTGCCGTGCAGTCCACCGAGTGTGCTGACGATGATGCCGGGCGTATCGCCAAAGGCGAGGTCACTGGCGAGGATACAGGCGCCTTCAAATTTTTCGAGGATGGCCGGGCGTTCATCGCCTTGTGTGCAGATGGGCATCAAGGCCATGGTGACGGGGGATTCAAAACCCAGGTCCTGGATGGTTTTGGCAAGGGTTTCGCGGGAAGCGGCGTCGAGTTTGTGCGGGGCGGTGGGCCAGTCGTCGCCCGTGTTGATTTCGAGGGCTTCGTAGCCCGTGTCGCGCAGGCGCGGGAGCGCGTCGAAGATGTTTTCCGTTTGCATTGCATAAGTGCCGTATCCGATTTTCACAATTGTCTCCTTCAGTTGATAATTCACAATTCCATGCTAATGCGATATTGCGCGAAACACAACCAAATTTCTGATTAGTCGATGTTGCGTCGGGCTACGTGCTGGTCGTACATGGCCAACTGTTGCTCGTATTTCCAGGCGTGATAATCTGCGGTATCTCGGTTGGGTTCGATGACCTCGCCAGCGTGACACATCGCGTCCATGGCGTCCTGTATTGATGGGTATGCACCTGCGGCGACGGCACCGAGGATTGCTGATCCCAACAATACGGCTTCGGGTTCTTTGGGTAGATGAATGGGGCGCTGCGTGGCGTCGGCGTGTTCGCGTATCCACAACTCGTTTTTTGTGCCGCCTCCACACGCATTGATCTGCTCAATTGCGTAGCCCTGTTTTTCCATTTCGTCGATAATATTGCGCGTGCCATAGGCGACTGCCTGGATGGTTGCGTGATAAATTTGTGCCAGTGTATTGTAGGACATATCCAGGGTCAAACCATCCATCATTCCCCGTGCGTTGGGATCGGCTTTGGGAGATCGGTTGCCGTGGTGATCGGGTAAAATGTGCAGCCGCTCTGTCCAATCTGATCGCACGCCTTTTGCGGCGATGTACGCGTTGAGTTCTGCGTACACGGCATTGATTTCTTTTCCCGTGAGCACATACCAGTAGTGATCTTCTTCTTTCACCATGCCAAATCGCTCGATGGTGTGATCCAATAACGCGCCCGTTGCGCTCTGCCCGCCTTCGCTGAGCCATAAGCCAGGCAGCATTGCACCGAAGTAAGGTCCCCATACGCCGGGGATAAATCGCGCATCTTTTGATACGGCCATGTGGCACGACGAGGTTCCGCCGATCAATGCCAATATCGGTTCGCTGACGCCAACGCCAATGCCTCCCGCATGTGCATCGATGATGCCGACACCCACGGCAGTTTGCGTTGTCAATCCCATCAAATCTGCGGCTTCCGCACTCAGTGTACCCGCGTTTTCGCCCATGGGCGCGACATCTTCTGTCACTTTCCCGTCGTCAAATAAATCGCCCAGGCCAATGGCGTCAAAGAAGGTGCGATCCCAGCGCGATTCATGGCCCAGATAGGTCCATTTGCACACATTGGTACACAAACTGCGGCGGTCGGTCCCCGTTGCTTTATAGACCATAAAATCTGCCAGGTCAAAAAATTTGCCCGCCTTTTGCCATGTTTCGGGCAGGTTTTCTTTGATCCACAATAGTTTTGGCGGTTCTTGTTCGGGCGACATCGTGCCTCCGACATATTGCAATACATCATATCCACCCGCATTGATGCGATTTACCTGATCTATTGCGCGGTGATCGCGCCATACGATGATGTTGCGTTCGGTTTCGCCCGTTTCAGATACGGTCAGCGGTTGTCCAGCAGTATCCAGGACGACGAGAGAACAGGTTGCGTCAAAACTCAGGCCGATTATGGCATTGGACGAGAGGCCAGATTGGGCGATGGCTTGGCGAACGACTTTTCCGGTTTCTGCCCAGATATTCTCCGAGGATTGTTCGTAAAAATCGGGTTTGGGATTAAATTCCAGAATGGGCGAGGATGCTGTGCCCAACATGGTGCCGTACAGATCAAATACGCCTGCTCGCACACTGCCCGTGCCCACATCAACCCCGATTACCGCTCGATTACTCATCACATACCTCAGTCGTCAGAAAGAAAAGCCCCGGAGGACCGGGGCTAATTGGAAGATAACAGAAGCGGCCCATTACCAGGAAATTTTGGCAACCCACCCCGATGTGGCATCGCAATACAAGAATCCACCGTTGCAGATGGAGAGTCCGTGTGGTTCGGGATGGGGTTCGGGCACTTCTATGCGGTCGAGTTCTGCATTGGTCGCCAGATCCAGGTTTACAATTACCCGATGACCTGTATGAACGACCCAGATCGAATCTTCTTCCATTCGCACCACGCCGTGCGCGCGAGGCAAAGGCAGTTTTAATGTGCGGATGACGGACCAATCACTAATACGCATTTGCGTAATGGTCTGTTCTTTCAAGGTCGTCAGCCATAATGTGCCCGGTTCAATCGCGTCGTATTCTATGCCGTGCGTGCCGCCGCCCGTGGGCAGTGCCCAGCGTCCCTGTGTTTCACCGTTACAGGGATCCACGCGCAAAACTTCACCCTGGGGTGCATCGGTCTTCCGCGGTAGCCGCCAGCGTTGCCCCGGTCCATTGGCGGCCAACCACAGCGACCCATCGCCCGCGGCCATGCCACTGGTGTTGGAGGATTCCGATGGGATGTCCCTCAACAGGCGGCGATTGCCGTAATAATCGTCTGCATCCTCTGTCATGCTCATCAGTGCCACCCGGTCAGTCACCTGATCTACAATCCACAAACCATCGTCTGTGAGTTGCAAACCGTTTGGTACGCCATAAGGCGCTCGAAATTGATTCTCTATTTTGACTTTCATGAAGCCTCCTATAATGCTAATAATTTACGTGGGAACAGGAAAATCGGGCTTACCATAAACAATGTTGTGAAACACCTGCCAGAAGGATTTGCCTTCACATCGAATTGTAAAGTTATCTACGCGCTCAACCCCTTCTGGTACTGAAAGACGACCAGGTTCTGGGCGCGTTACCTCCATCACGACAGGACTTTCTGCAATGAGCGGTTCGGTATTTTCAACGATCTCCATGGCTTCATAAACGCGCGTCTTGATGAGCGCGCGGGCATCTACAGGCGCCATGTGAAGCGCACATAATTCTCCCAGGCCTTCTTTTACAGGTGCTGTGATTATGCCATTGACCCAGCGTTGGGATTCGGTACACGCGTGCAGATCGCCCGATGTAAAGACCCAGGGGATGCCCAGATGCCCACACAAATAAGCCGCCATTTCCATCTCGCCGACTTCGGCACCGTTGACGCGATAGACCATATTGCGGCTCATCGAATGTGCGAGACATCCGTTGGGGGTGTTGGTCATTGCATGCATGCCCAATTGGATCAGTGCGTCGAATCTGGGCGATAATCCCGGTAGCCAGCAGGGACGGTTGACACCCTGCACGAGTTTCACGCCTGAGATCAATTCTTCTGACAAAATTGTGCGTCCCGCTCCATGTGCATCATTGATGATTATCTCTTCTACACCTGCTGCAAATAATCCTTCGGCTGCGGCATTGACTTCGCCTGTCAATAATCGCTGCATCTCTGCGCGGTCGTACACGCCTTTTGCTGTTGTCGCATCTTCCCGGTGTCTCGGATCCCAGTCATCTACTCCGGCTGAGCCTTCCAAATCGGTCATCATGTAAACTGATTTTACGGACATGGGTTTCTCCTTCACACGTCACACACACATAACTGACAAATTTCGGATGCGTCGCTGGCGTATAGAATTTGCGAACTGTCTTGCCGCCATACCGGGTGCAGATGAGTTCCGGCATGAGAGTGGTCGAAGACCGGGAGTTCCAACAGGGTCTCAGATGTGTCGGTTTCGACATCTACCAGCAGGAATTTGGCTTCTTTTGTCGTGTTGTTCACCGCATCTATGACAATGTATTTGCCGTCTGGAGAAAAGGAGGGATGTCCCGATCCCTTTGCGCAGGTTGCCGCCAAACGCTCTTTACCCGTTTCCACATCGGTCAGTACCAGTTTGTTGCCCGGTGAGCCTTCAAACGGGCTGTTGGTTAATATTTCTCGACCATTGGGATGCCACAGCGGGTGATTGCCAAATTCGCCTATGCGTTTGAGATCGGAGCCGTCGGCATTGATGACGTACACGTCTTTCACTCTGGGAAGTTCGCCGTATTTGCGGTCAAAATGGATTTCGTTGGTGAATACAAACATCATCCGCGATCCATCGGGCGACCATTTGGTGTGCTTGACGAATAGGTGCCAGTTGGCAATTTCGTCCCGTCGGGGATGGAGCGCCAGACAATCGGAAAGGGTTGCGAGTTGTTTGGATTCCCCTGTTTCTAAATCCTGCGCGAAGACACCGTGTACATCCTTCATTTTGGGTACATCGTCTTCAGCGTAATCGCCATGCATGGTGTGATAGGCATGCAGGTGTCCAGCGGGTGAAATCATTCGCAAGTCTCCAGGGTGTGTGCCCGACATACCGGTGTCTGGATCGACCCATCCGATCAAACGAGTTTCGCGGTCCCGATCCTTAAAGTAGATCCGCGATCCATCCGATGCCCATTGCGCCAGCGCGCCGCCATTGGAGGACATCGCCCGGGATTCAGCGACTTTGTGCAAGTTGCCCCCATCGGCATCCATGACGCAAATATCACCTGTTTTTGAATCCGGAGCGTCCATGCGGCTAAATGCAATGCGCCCATCCACGGGAGACCACGGGGGCAGATCGTAATATCCATGCACCGACCGCCGCACATCCGTCGTCAGTTGTAATACGCGCCTTCCAGTTGGATTGATTACTTCAATAGCTTCGGATGTGATGGTATCAATTGCCATGTTATAGACCTCCAATACAGGTACTCTTATTGAGTCAGAACACCCTTCTTTGAATCCAAATAAATAGTATCGGGACAAATATCTTGCTCATGAGGCCACACGACGGTACCGCCTTCTACTCGAACTTGGCAAAAATAAGCTTCCTCTACCAGTTCTTTGAACACACCGAAATCCAGCAAAGGACGACAGTTATAGATGCCAACTTCTCCATTTGTAAACGCAATTTTGAGCTTATAATCAGCAAGTGGCATTACATCTTTCACTCTTGGATTCATTTTTACCTCAACGGATCGATTTTGTAGGGATGTTGACCATTAACTGCCAAGTCCCAATCCGCCATCAATTCATCCCTGTGAATTTCAACCCAGGCACTGACTAATTTCATCTTTGATGGTGGTAATGAACCTTCCAGTACTTCACCTTCAGGTATAGCAATGACGGCTTCTTGCCCTTGATATTTGGCATGAATATGGGGTCTTTTGTGTTGCCTGTTGTCCAAAAAATACATCGATATTATGATACCGTAAAACATTGATATTACAGGCATAAAAAATCCTCATATTGCCAAAATCGAAACTTTCTGTATTCAGTAGCTCATAGATTTGGGCGACCACAGGGGGGCGCTCCTACATTGACAAACACGGAATCGCGGCTAAAAACCTTCTGGATTGCGGCTAAAAACCTGCCGCAATGACGTTGGTTTTTACTGCTTACTTTTCTCTTCAACCGTCCCTTCCACCTTCTTATTTCCCGCCTGCAACCGCGCGGCCTGGCTGGCAGAGCCGATGTGCATGTAATTATAGGCATCTTCTGAGGATTTAAAGGGTCCGTCGTAATTCTTGCGGCCGTGCCAGTTCAGGTTTGTGTACATGGGATTGGTATGCCCTACTTCTTTCTCGCGTTTGGCAATATAGGCTTCCATTCGCCCGCGCAACAGGGCGACCATTTCGGGTTCTTTGTCTGCGAGATTCGTGGTCTCTCCCGGGTCCTGAATCAGATTGTAAAGCTCTACTTCGGGCTTAAAATGGAAATCGGGTTCCAATGCTATGATCAGCTTCCATTCGGGTGTGCGCCAGCCGTGTTTTCGCATCCAGGTACACTCGGTGATATAAAATTCCGATTCGTGCGTGTGGCGTTTTCCCTCAACCATTGGAATTAAGCTGCGCCCATCAAACGCGATGTCTGTTTCTATGTCTAAGAGTTCCAAAATCGTGGGCGTGAGATCTTTGTGCTGGTTGTAGCCCTTAACGCGCACGCCTTCGGGCAAACGCCCGGGCAGACGCATTGCGAGGGGTACTTTCAAGGTGCATTCATACATCCCATGGTGATCAAAATAGCAATCGTGCTCGTCGAGAGTCTCGCCGTGGTCGCCGTTGATTACGACGAGGGTATTATCTCTCAGCCCCAGTTCATCAACACGGGTGAGCAGGCGCTGGATACACGCATCCATATAGGCGATTTCACCGTCGTATTGCGCCACCACAAAATCGGCGTCGGTAATGCCCGGCGGCATCCAGCTCAAATGGAAATCTCGAAACGGTTTAAATGCTTTTACCGGTTCCATGGTGGTTTTGGACGGGTCGCACGGGTCTTTGCTGTAGAACATCGAGTCGTACGGTGGCGGCGGCAAATAGGGCGCGTGCGGATCCATGTGTCGCAAAAATAGGAAAAATGGTTTGTCGCCCGCGGCCAGGCGTTCCAGTTCGGGCAATGTCACTTCGTTGAGCAATTCGGCTTTGTGCAGCGGACGCTCGTCCCAACTTCCCCACGCTCTGAAGTTCACATATTCGTCAAAGCCGCGCGAACTCGGATTTCCCGTAAAGCCCACACACACGGTCTCATAGCCTTCCGCGCTCAAAATTTCGGGTAAGGTCGTGACATCTTCTGTCAACCCACCGCGATGGCGCAGTGCCACGACATCGGTCGAAAAGCAATCCATGCCCGTGAGCATTGACGCATAGGCCGGTGTGGTGGGGATATGCGCGCTAAATGTGTTTTCGAACAAGACGCCCTGTGTGGCAAATTTGTCGATATGTGGCGTTGTGAGCCGATTATAACCATAACAACTCATGTGATCCGACCACAAACTATCGATTCCAAATAAAATTACATTCTGTTTTGCCATGCTGTTCTCCAATTAAAAATTTTCGACAATTTTTCTGAACCCATCGCCATAAGCTTTCAAGGTTCCATCTGCATCGTGATCGCTTCCTGGCTTGTGGATTACTTCCACGGAAAAGAAGCCGTCAAATCCGGCATCGTGCAATAATTTTAGGGGCGTGACATAGTCCAGGTCGCCTTCGCCCAGACCGACTGTGGTAATTTTTCCATTTTCGGTATCATAACGCCCGTCGTGTGCGTGCAGGTGTTTGGTCATCGCACCAATCGTCTGCATGGTTTCTTCGGGGCGTTCCATGTGGCGTTGCGGGTGCATGAGGTCCCACAAGATACCCAGGTTGGGATGATTTACTTTTTCTACCACTGCGCGCACTTGTGTCGAGACACACCACTCGTCGTGTGTTTCCATCATTACTATGACGCCGCGCTCGGCCGCGTGATCCATTACGCGCTTGTATGCCTCAGCGGTGCGGTTTACCATCCAGAATATTTCGCCCTTACCGCGTGCGCCGCCAAATGTGCGGATCAATCCGGCCCCCAGATCAGCCGCGAGATCTATTGCAGCGTTGGCTTCGGCGATGGATTTGTCCAGATCTGCTGTGTCTTCTGCGGCAAATTTTGCCCCGGTAGCTACGCAGGATATTTTTAGTCCGGCATCTTCTATTTTTGCCCGGGCTGCATCTCGCGCAGCCGCAGGCATGTCCAGTTCAAAACCCGAGGCGTGTCCCCACCCCGCGCGAGGCTCCAATCCTTCGAATCCATGGCGCTGCATTCCATCGATAATCTGTTCGATAGACCAATCTGGACACACGCTCGTCATTGTTCCCAACCGAATCATCATCTGCTCCTTTCCCGTTTCAGTGTTGTTCTCGAAATATCGCCGCTTAACCTAATGCTATCCTTCCGCTATTGCAAGCGGAAAAGGGATCAATTGGCTAAGCCGACCAATAATAGGGCGGTTTTTTTTTGTGTCTGTATGGAACGCGTGAGGCCATTTTCTGATCTAAGGATACAAAACCGGGGATCGTTTCTGCAGGGATGTGGGGGTATCGCTGCACAGATATAACCACATTTCAAGGCGTGGCAGAGCGAGTAGTACCGGTCTTTTTTATTTGTACAAACTACAACAATTTTAACAATTTATTACAATTTTCATGGGAACGAAGCAACCTGTTGATTGTTTAAAATACTGTAGCCGCATAAATAAGGAATGCGTATGAAACGGCTATTGACCTTTGCCTGTGTATTGTTCTTGGGGCTGAAAACCGCAGATGCAGATGTGCTCACAGATGTGACTGTGGGAACGATTTACGATACCAATGTGGATGGGGTTTATGATGGGATGAGTTCTTTTGTGACACAGTTTTCCGCTTCTGTGATGCGTCCCGTGGATATGGATGATTCATATCTGCGTTTCTTTTTTTTGGGCGATGGCTTTTTATTTGGTTATAATGGCGACCGAACATTTGCGACCAATCGATTGGGCATAGATTTTGCGCGCGATCTGAAACAGTGGTGCGCGCGATAGGATATTTGCGGGTTTTTCGCTGGCCGCGCGCGCAAATCGCTCCATTTACGATGTGTATGATTATACCGGGCTGGCGGGATACGTACAGGGCAAATGGTATAGCGCCGAGAACACGATGAAGCGGGCGGGATATCATCTCAATTGGCGGTCGTACCCAAATTTGAATGTGTCGCGTTATGTCGATCACTACGCATTTTTTCAGATTAATCAGTTTTTGCCCTCGCGCACGACATTGAGGGGCGATCTGGGGCTGGGCTACAAGTTGCGTGAAGGGGCTGAAGGACAGGTGGTTCTGGGCTTGCAGGTGGCGCAATCGTTGGCAGATCATACGGGCTTGCGGGTGCGTTATCAGCGGCGCATCAACTTGCGAGCCGCGAATGATACTCCCACGCGATTTAATGCACTAATTTACGGCGATGATGATATCTTGAAGGATCGCTACGATTATAGTGGCGATCAAATAACCGCTCGGCTGACCCAGCAATTGCCCTTGCAAGTTCGGATCATTCTGGAAGGTGGATACGAAAGGCAGTCTTATAAAGATGATATGGCGCGGGATGTCAGTGGCGCGATTTTGCCAAGGGGCGCGCTGCGCCGGGATGAGTATTCGTTTTTTGACGCGTTTTTAGAGTTGCCCCTAACGCAGCGTGTGACAACGGAATTTGGATATGGCATTTCGCGCAATTTTTCAAATGATGAATTTTATAACTACGACAGGCGACAAAGTGTATCTTTAGATTTGATTGTCGAATTTTAAGCGGGAGATTTTCTGTGCTCAATTGGTCAACATGCGACGATAAAGTGCTCGTTGGGTATGCTCAGAAGGGGCAGACCAGGGCGTTTTCTGAATTGGTTCGGCGACACCAGATGCGGATTTTTCATACGGCATTTGGTATGGTGGGCAATAGGGAAGATGCCGATGATCTGGCACAACTTGCGTTCATCAAGGCGTTTCAGTCTCTTCACCAGTTTAGAGGGCAATCGCTGTTTTCCACCTGGTTGTATCGCATTAGCATCAATTGTTGTCTGGATTGGATTAAGTCGCAACAGCGCAAATACGATGTTAAGATGGATGATGAATGGTGGTTCAGACAAGCAGATAGTGAAGCGCTGTTTGCAGGTCCAAAGCGAACGGATTATAGGGTTGAGCAGGGTGAATTGCGCGATGTTTTGACGCAGGTGTTGGCGGATATGCCGCCCAATTTTCGGTCTGTGCTGGTTCTGCGCGAGTTGAACGGGCTGTCGTATCAGGAGATTGCCAGTGTTGAGGGGTGTTCAGTGGGCACTGTAAAATCGCGTTTGTTTCGGGCGCGTGCCCAACTTCGCAAATTGTTGAGGCCGTTTTATAAGGAACTTGTGGCATAATAGAATTTATTTGAGGAGGCATATCAGTGGATGATAAGACGGAAAGAAGAGCGTTTTTGACGCAGGCTCTTGCACTTGTGGGGGGGTGCATGTGTGCCGGATGGATTTCGGGATGTGAGAATGATGTGTTGAAGTCGTCGGGTGAGAGTGTGCAGTTCGATGTGGGCAGCGCGCCTGCGTTGGCACAGGTGGGAGGGTCTGTGAAGCAAGTTTTTGAAGGGCAAAATGGCGGCGCGCCCGTGATCATTTTCCGCGCTGCCGAAGAAAATTTTGTGGTTTTGAGTTCTGTGTGTACGCATGAGGCGTGCGAGGTGGATTTACCGGGGGAACGCGATCCACAAATCTGGTGTTCGTGCCACGGTGCGATGTTTGACAGGACAACGGGGGCGGTTCTGAGAGGTCCTGCTACTGCACCATTGCCGCGGTTCGAGAGTACCTATGACAATGGGACACAGACGTTGTCGATTCTGTTTTAAGGAGCGAGAGACCAGGGGCTGTCGCTAAATTATAATAAAAAAACCGATCTCTGAAGTTATAGTGATCGGTTTTTTATTTTTAATTTGTTGAATGTAGAGATGGATTGCCTTTCAGGACTGGATTGCGGTATATTGTGATATATCGCATAAATTCAGCGGTCCATTGAGAGGAGCGGAAAGATGTCTGATCTGGCAATTGACGGTGGTCCCAGAACTGTTATTGCTCCGATGAGTGATTCGTGGCAGGATGTGAGCGATTTGGAGAAACAGTACGTCAATTATGTTTTGGATAATAAGGATGATGCTTATGTAGAACTCGACAAGTTCGAAGAAGAGTATCGGGCTTTTGTGGGGACCAAGCACGCGCTTTGTATGTGCAATGGCACAGCCGCGCTACACTCGGCGATTTTTGCCGCGGGTGCATGCGCGGGGAAAGAGGTGATTGTGCCCACTGCGACGTGGCACGCGACGATTACGCCAATTTTGCATTGCAATGCCACGCCCGTGTTCTGCGAGGTAGATTCGGAAACTTTTTGCGCTGATCCCGAGGATGTCAAAAAGCGGATTACGCACCGCACATGCGCGATTGTGGTGACACATATTTATGGCAATCCGGCAGATATGGATGCGTTTTTAGATATTGTAGAGGGGACTGATATCGCGCTGATTGAGGATGCTTCCCATGCCCCCGGGGCGATGTGGGGCGATAAGATGGTCGGTTCTATTGGACATATCGGTTGTTTTAGCCTTCAAGAGAAAAAACCGATATCCGGGATAGAAGCGGGTGTTGCGACGACGAATGACGATGATCTCTACGATCGCATGCTGGCTCTGGGGCAGTGCGGGCGATGCGCTGCGCTGTGGCAGACGGATCATTTTAAGGCGCTTCGCAATATGGGGTTGGGCGTCAAATACCGCGCAAATCCTCTGGGTATTGCGATGGCCCGCGCGCAGTTGGAGCGTTTGCCGGGGCTGAATGAGAAGCGGATGGCATGGTTTGGGCGAATGGATAGCCTGCTCGATGAAGTCCCCGGTGTGGCTCCGCAAAAGACATATCCGAAGGCGAAGCGAGGTGGTATGCTGCTCTACGCGGGAACGGTTGATCCCGATGTGTTTGGTGCTCCGCTTCCGATTATTATAAAAGCACTGGTTGCGGAAGGGGTGTACGCCGCAGAGACTACGGCATGGGGGTATAGCGCGATGCACCTTGAACCGCTTTTTAACGATTTTTCGTTCGATGGTTTGGGCGGGCCATGGGTGGATTTGCCCACAGAGGCGAGACGGCCTGTGTGCAATTTGCCAGTGAGCGAGCTGTTGCAGGACATGAGTTTCTGGCTTGCCACGCCAGTCGCGCCCTCTGCCGAGTGGGTGGAGCAGAACGCGCAGGCATTTGCCAAGGTGGTAGCCCACCGCGAGCGATTATCTGAGATCGCGAATGGATTTTGATTATGCGTACTCTAATTCTTTTCATATTCTTCCTGTTTCTCCCGTTGCTGGCGACTTCTGAAGAGGGACGGATATCTTCAGAAGGCAGCCTCGCGCTTGCGGTCGATGTATGTAGTTTTCGCGGAGACGATGGTCCTTATGAAGAGGTTGTTATCCGTTTTCCCGCAACGCATCTCGCATTTGAAACACAGGGCGATAGTCTTTTTGTTGCGCGTTATATCCCGCGTCTCGAGTTGTTTGATGAGAATGGCAATTCGGTCAAGAGGATAGAGGGCGAGCGCGTTTTTTCTTATGCTGACCGGATCGACGATCCAGAACACTTTGTCTATGATATCGCGCGATTTCAGGTTCCTGCGGGGTATTATCACGCGGTTCTGGACGTCAGTGTCGTGGGCAATGATCGCCGGGGCAGGGCGGTGTTTTCTATTGAGGTGCCCGAGTACAAGACGGGGCGGCTCGTGTTTAGCGATCTGTTTTTTGTTGATCTGCCTTCTCAGAATTTTGCATCTGATTCCTTCCGCAAGGCAGGTCATGTTCTTTTACCGTCACCTGAGCGCGAGGTTGGGGATGGCGCGCCTCTGCGCTTTTATGTCGAGCTTTATGAGATCGGGCGGCTTGCCCACAGCGTGCGATTTCAAATCAGCGACCGTTTTGGTCAGGTCGTTTTTGATCATCTGCGTGAGTTCCCCACGTATCGCGTGGATGCAAAGTTTGTCGAGGGGATTCCGCTGCGTGGGTTGCCGCCTGGGGCATATATGCTGAGCGTTGAAGCGCGTGCAGGCGATCAGGTTGCGCGTACGCAACGCAATTTTCGTATAGCGGGTTCGCCGGTTGAATTGTCGCTCACGGCGCAGCAACAGGTTCTTATGGAGAAGATTCTGGAACGTTTTTCAACGCCAGAGGCTGTGCGGGAATACGCGAAAGTCGATGCGGGAGAACGCGCTGTTTTTATGTACGGGCATTATCTCGAGCGGGTGCCACTTTTCGCACAGGCTTATATCGCACCGGTCGTGGGGTTGGGCAATCGCGAGATGGGGATGGCGATGTTCCGGGCGATAGGTCTTGAGAAAACGCTTATGAAGCGCGTTGACAAAACGTTTGGCGAGCGTTTGCCCGAGACCGATACACTTGCGGTGCGAATTGCGCGCGATATGGTCAATTTTGTGCTGGATGAAGATCCGCTGGATCCTTATGCGTTGACTGCGAAAGCATTGATCGCGCTTGAGAGTGGGACACTGGCCGAAGGCGAGGCGTGGGTGCGAAAGGCGCTCGATGTTGCCTCCGATTTGCCCGAGGCGCATAATGCACTGGGTATTGTGAGGCTGGGGCGCGGCGATTGGGATGGCGCTTTTGGAAAATTTCAAGAGGCGGCGTGTTGGACAAATGCAGAACTGGCGCGTTTTCTTTCCGGGAAGGGCGAGGGTTTGGAATATCTGAAAGCGGCTGCTGAGAGAGATCTCACCCATCCTTTTTTTTCTTATATGATGGGGCGGGTGTTAGAGCGCAGGGGTGAATTTGTCGAGAGTGCGGCTGCGTACAGGCGGCAAATTGCAGTGGATCCGTTATATGCGCGGGCGCGATTTGACTTTGGGCGCGTGTTGTTCAAACAAGGGCATATTGATTCAGCTACGGTTATTTGGCGAGAATTGATGGAAGCGCGGCCAGATTTTCGCAGTTTATGCATGCATCCACTTCTGGAGGCGTATCTCAATATTGGGGAAACGGGCAAAGCGCACGCGCTGATTGCAGAGGAGTTGCGCACGCTTAGCGATGAGGCGAGAGAACGTGTGGAAGATATTTCACTCGTGGCGGGTCCAGAGGAAGTGGCGGCGTACCAGCGTCTGGTACCCGAGGAGCGGGCGCAGTTTGTTCGGGCGTTCTGGCAAAAACGCGATCCCACGCCGGCAACACCTGGCAATGAGCGGTTAGTAGAGCACTATCGTCGCGTTGTTTATGTGCTGCAAAATTTTTCAAAAGATGGACGAAAATGGGATAGGCGAGGGGATGTGTATATCCGTTATGGGGAACCCGCGCATGTAAGTAAAAGGTCGGATATCCGGTTTGAGACAGATGCAGAAGTCGTGCGGGTAAAGGAGCGGTTGATAGCGGCGCTATCGCCAGAGGCCAAGCAAGAAATTATCGCGCGGATAGGTCGATTGCGCACATCGACGCGCGATGTCGAGATCGAGTCTGAATTGGGAGAAGTAGTCTCGATTAGCGATTTCGAGTCTATCGATTTTGAGATGAATCCCAATCGCGTGTTTTTTGCCAGGAGGAGTGATGATGTGAATACTTATGTCCGCGGCAAGGAACTCTTCGGGCGGGATCGTCCGGGCATGAGCGAGCGTCCGATGCGGGGGATACCGCTTTATCCGGTCAATGGAAGCGAGCCGTGGGAGTACTGGATCTATCCGGATGTGGCCGGGGGTATTGAAGTCGTTTTTACGGCATTGACGCCGAAGGGCGATTTCGATTTTCCCGATGTTTCTCAGGGGCGGAAAATTGCGCGATTTAACCAGAGGTTTTGGGAAGATACGCGTCCCGAGGTCGTTATTTCACGGGCGGTGAATGCACAACCCGACCGCTATGTACCCGTTGGCAAGGGCGTGCTGGATTTTCACTATGCTTCGGCAGATTTCAGGGGGACAGATGATAAATCTCGGCTGGAGGTGTATTACGGTGTGCCGGTTTTAGATGCGATTGACGATGGGGGAAAAGAGGTCGTTTTTGAGCGCGGTATCGCGCTTTTTGACAGCAGCTGGGCTCCGGTTTATCGCAGGCTGGAACCGATGCCGGTGCGCGTGGATGAGGGCGGTGTTGAGGCCGGTACATTGGCGATAGATGAACTCGCGCTTCAGGTTTTGCCCGGGCGATATTATTTGGGGCTTCAGGTCAATCATCCCGCATCCGGACGCAGGGAGGGATATACGCAGGAACTCGTGGTGGAGGATTATGCGGTCGCCGGACTTAGAATAAGTGATATAGAGCTTGCAGGAAGAGTGCAAGTAGATGCTTCGGCCGCTGATAAGGGTGGTGTCGAGGTTATTTCGCTGCCGTCTCGCACCTATAAGACAGGTCAGCCGGTTGTTATTTACTATGAAGTTTACGGTTTGAAAAATGACGATTTTGGACAGACGAAATATCGCGTGGATTACCGGATTACGCCCCGGGAGGGCAAGCTCAGTGGCGTGCAGGTTTTGCGAGCGCTGGGGCGGTTGCTCGGTATTGAAGAAAAAGCAGTTGTTACGATTTCTTATGAGCGGACGGGTACAGGGTCTGACGAGTACAATTATCTGGAGATTGACCCGGGCGAGTCAAAACCGGGTCGTTATGAAATTGCAGTCGCGATTACCGATTTGAATGCCGAGCAAGCCGCTGAGAAGACGGTGATATTTTTTATTGCCGAGTAAGGAGGCTTTATGACGCTACGCGCCGTTCTCATCGGATTGTTCATATCTGTTCTCGTTAGTTTATGGCCTTCTTATACCACGTATATCCTCCGATCTGCGCGCGCAGATTACGCGCATCTCTCCGTTGCAATTCTCCTTCCTTTTCTCTTATTGCTGTTGGTCAATCTCTATTTTTCTCGCAAAAGTAAGGGGCTTACGCCTTCTGAGCTTATCCTCATCGCTTCGATGGGGATGGTTTCTGCCCTGACGCAGGGCGAGTGGCTCGCGGGATATTTTCTCGGTGTGATTACGGCACCGGTTTATTTTGCCTCTCCCGAAAATGGCTGGGCAGATACACTGCTTACGCGTTTGTCCAATTGGTCTGTTGTTTCCGATCACCACGCCGCGGTTGCTTTTTACGAGGGATTGCCAGCAGGGGCGGCTTTTCCGTGGGGTAGCTGGATCGTCCCTCTTTTCTGGTGGGGATGTTTCTTTTTGGCGTTTTATGCCGCCAATTTGTGTCTTATGGTGGTGTTTCGGCGGCAGTGGATGGATTACGAGCGTTTGCCTTTTCCTCTGGCTGCTGGTCTTCTGGAACTTACCGGGGAACACGGGCAACGGGGCACGCTGATGGAATTGTTGCGCAATCCGCGTTTTAAGATCGGTTTTTTTGTCGCTCTTTTTCTGTTTGGATGGGATATCGTTTCCTGGTTTACCGAGTTGATTCCGCCGCTTCAAGCGAATATTGATCGGCAAATTTTTATCGGCGAGGGATTTCCATATCTGCGGTTTAAGACAAATCCCCTGACGATTGCGTTTGGCTATTTTACAGAGTCCAATGTGCTGTTTAGTATCTGGTTTTTTCATCTGGTGATGGTGTTGCAAGTGGGGCTGATGAATCGTTTGGGATTTGAGATGGGGTCGCCCGATCCGTGGTGTTCTTATCATCCTGCCGTGGGATGGCAGAGTTTTGGCGGCTTGCTGGCATTTGTGCTCTGGGGGCTGTGGGTTGCGCGAGATCATTTGTCCGCCGTTTTTCGGAAGGCGTTTACTTCGCGTGGGGGCGATGTGGATGATTCGGGAGAGCTTTTTTCGTATCGCACGGCGGTGTTTATCTTTCTGGGTTGTGTTCTGTTCAGTGTGTTGTTTTTCTGGGAACTCGGGCTTTCGGGGTGGGCAGCACTGGCTTTTTGGAGTGCGACGCTGGTGCTTTACCTCGGGCTGGCGCGCATTATTGTGGAGACGGGGCTGATTTATTTGAGAACACCGATTACAGCACAGGCTTTTACCTGGCATGTTTTGGGGATAACGGGTATTGGGCCGATGCATGCGATGGCGCTCGGTCTGGCGTACACGTTTTTTGCCGATGCGAAGACGATTGGCGTGACAACGCTGGCGCATATTCCGCGTCTTGGGCAGGCAATGGGGCGCAGTGGTCGGAGGCTTGTGCCATCTGCTGTGGGCATGGCGTTTATCGCTGGCGCGCTGGCGGTTTTTGTGTTTATCATTTATCAGGGTAATTACACGGTGGGAAGTTATAATTTTGGCAGTGTGAGTTTTAATGGCTCGGGCGATGGGGGGATTGGGGTGTGGCTTTTGACGGCCAACCGCATTCGGAGTAATGCGTTAGAGACGGACTGGATGCGCCTGGGCTGGCTGGGGTTTGGCGTGATTTTTACGCTGGGGCTGTACGCGCTTCGCTACCGTTTTCCGGGGATTGCACTGCATCCCATCGGTTTTGCGATTTCGGCGTCCGATGTTTTGCGCAGTGGTATTTCGTCGATTTTTATTGTGTGGGTGTGCAAGACATTGATTTTGCGCTTTGGCGGTCTTGAGAGTTACCGCCGCAATACGCCGCTTTTTATGGGATTCGTGGTCGGTTTTTTAGCGGCTATTGCCTGCGGTGCGATTGTGGATTTTATCTGGTTTCCCGGTCAGGGGCATAAAATTAATGGATGGTAGTTTTGGGGGATTATGCAAATGAAGAGTGAAAAAACAGCGGCGCATCCACTGGCGCAAACCGCTGCTGAATTGCGTTCTGGACAGCGGGATTTGAAGGATTACGTTGCGGACTGCTGCAAACGCATCGATGAATGGGATGGGGATATCCGGGCTATGTTGCCGGAAGCGAATCGCCTGCAACGTCTGTTGGGTGATGTGGCTGGGCTTGCGGGCAGAGGCGATATTCCGCCGCTATTCGGCACTCTGGTTGCAGTTAAAGATATTTTTCATGTTGAGGGCTTTGAGACGCGGGCGGGTTCTGGTGTGCCGTCAGAGGTCCTCACGGGTCCTGAAGGTGGGTGTATAAAGGCGTTGCGGGAAGCCGGTGCTATGGTGCTCGGCAAATCGGTTACGACTGAGTTTGCTTGTTTTAAGCCGGGACCTACGCGCAATCCCAGGGATCTGGGTTTTACGCCTGGTGGATCGAGTAGTGGTTCGGCTGCGGCGGTGGCAGCGGGGTATTGTCCGCTTGCGCTCGGCTCGCAGACTATTGGCTCGGTTATCAGGCCAGCCGCGTTTTGCGGGATTGTCGGTTTTAAGCCGAGTTATGCGCGTATTGATATTTCTGGATTCGTTCATTGCTCTCCGTCGGTCGATACGATTGGGATGTTTACGCAGGATGTCGCGGGTATGGAGATGGCGGCGGCTGTTCTTTGTAGTGGATGGCGCGCTTCTGTTGCGAGGTCGGCAAAACCGACTTTGGGCATACCTGTGGGCCCCTATTTGGATCAGGCAGAACCACGGGCGCGGGCGGATTTTGACGCGCAGGTACAGGCTTTGCGAGTGGCAGGATACAATGTCGTGGAGGTGCAGATGTTCGACGATATTGCCGATATTGATGAGCGGCACCGAAATATGATGAAGGGGGAGATGGCGGCGGTTCACGCGCCGTGGTTCGATAAATACGCTTCGACTTATGATGCGGGTACGCGTGCGCTGGTCGAGGAGGGGCGCGCGCTTTCGCAATCCGAGATCGATGCGGGACGGATGGGGCGCATCGAGTTGCGAGATGAGGTCGAGTCTTTGATGCAGGCAGAGGGCATTGATCTCCTGGCCTGTCCGGCAGCGACGGGCGCTGCTTTGAAAGGTCTGGCGAGTACGGGCGATCCCTGTATGAATTTGCCGTGGACCCACACGGGGATGCCGGTGATCGCTTTGCCCGCAGGGCGCGCGTCCGGTTCGGGGATGCCGCTGGGGATTCAATTTATTGCCCCGTTTCACCGCGACGAGGCGTTGCTCGCATGGGCGGCACTTTTGGAGCGGGATTTGGAGCCTCTGGATTTTTAGCCATAGGAGCAAAAAATGAAAGCAGCTATTCTCCATAAACCCCACACTCGTGTTTCTGTCGAAGATGTGGATATCGAATCTCCCCATGAGGGAGAAGTGCTTCTCGATATTGTCGGCGCGGGCGTTTGTCACAGCGATTATCACTATGTGGATGGGCACGTCAGGCCTCGCGCACTTCCCTGGGTTATGGGGCACGAGGGCGCGGGTGTTGTTAGAGAAGTTGGTCCCGGCGTGACCAGTGTTCAGGTTGGGGATAAAATTGTTTTGTCGCTGGATGCGATGTGCGGCTATTGCCGGAATTGTAGTGAGGGCAGTCCGGCACTTTGTGAAACCCATCAAGGGGGTTTGCCGAGTCGGATTTCCAAAAATGGGACGGTTTATCACCACGGGCGGCCCACTTATACCGAGCAGTCAATTGTGTTGGCGGATGCGTGTGTGAAGGTGCCGGATGATACAGATCTTCGGGTCGCGTGTCTGATTAGTTGCGGGGTGATTACGGGTATCGGTGCTGTGGTGAATCGCGCGAATGTCGAAGCGGGCGCGACAATGGCTGTGTTCGGCTGTGGGGGCGTTGGTCTCAATGTTATTCAGGGTGGTGTTCTCGCTGCAGCGGGGAAGATTATCGCGGTGGATAGGGTGCCGTATAAGTTAGAGTTGGCGGAGCAGTTCGGGGCGACGCATTTTGTGAATGCGGATAGGGAAGATCCGGTTCAGAGGATTATGGAGATTACGGGTGGTGGGGCGGATTATGCGTTTGAGGTCGTTGGTTTTCCAGCGCTCGTGAAGCAGGCGTTCGCGTCGGTTCGGATGACTGGGACCGCAATTGTAGTGGGGGTGCAGCCGACTGGAGAGGATATATCTATCGATGGCACAGATCTTTTGCGCGACCGCGCTATTATGGGTTCGTGGCACGGCGCTGCCCGCGCTCGCGTTGACTTTTTGTGGATTCTGGATCTCTATCGGCAGGGAAAGATTAAATTGGATGAGTTGATATCGCGCTTTCGTCCGCTGGATGAGATTAATGAGGCTTTTGAAGATATGGTGCAGGGAAAAGTGGCGCGTACGGTGCTGGTGTTTGATTGAGATGAAATCAGGTAAACCAAAAACAAAGGCAAATACGATGAATCTTCCAACTGTTCCATTCGGACAATATCAGATCAGTCGTCTCATTATGGGCGATAATCCGATCTACGGATATGCACATTTCAATCAGTTGCTTTCGCAACATCAGCAAGAAGCCAATACATCTGATCAGGTTATGGCGACCTTGCGCCGCGCAGAAGAAGTGGGTGTTAACGCCTGGCAAAATACCCTGACCGAACGCTCATCTGCCGACCTTCAGCGTTACCGGGATGAAGGGGGGACGATTCATTACTTCTGTCTCAGCAGGGGGGGACACTGGTATGACGATCCCTCACTGATCGAAGAAGCTGCCAAACACAATCCCATTGGCATGGCGCCCCACGGAAGTGGCGTTGCCGGGCGATGCTTTCAGGAGAATCGCCTGGACTATCTTCGAGATATTCTCAAGCGCATTCGGAACACGGGGGTTATGGTCGGTTTATCGGTACACAACCCTCGCATTATTGAGATTGCCGAAGAAGAGAATTGGGATATCGACTATTATATGACCGCGCTGTATTATTTGCAGGGCGCACGCGAAGAATTTGAACAAAAATTTGGTCATCAACCCCTGAGTGAAATCTATCTCCGCGAACACCGCGACCGCATGTGTGGTATTATCCGCAGCACTGATAAGCCCTGTATTACTTTCAAAGTCCTCGCGGCTGGACGCGCTATTAACTCCAAAAACCAGATTCGCGAAGAATTTGATTTTACGCTTAAAAATATTAAACTCAATGATGTTCTTCTGGTGGGGATGTATCAAAAATTCAATGATCAACTCGGTGAAAACGCGGCAATGATAGCTGAGTTGTGTCAGGGATAGCCCAGTTGGAGGTGGTCGTTGCTACTCGAAATTAGAGATTCGGAAATTGTTCAATCTCGTCAGTGAATAGGTTTCAACATGACCCCACTTCGCATTTTCATTAGCAGCGTACAGACAGAGTTCGCACAAGAGCGAGCAGCGTTGCGCGATTATCTGCACGGAGATCCGCTGATGCGGCGGTTCTTTGAGGTGTTCTTGTTCGAGGAGGTTCCAGCCTCGGATCGGCGGCCCGATGCGCTTTATCTGGATGAGGTTGAACGATGCGACCTCTATGTGGGATTATTTGGTAGTGCCTACGGGACAGAAGACGCGGAAGGGCTGTCGCCCACGGAACGGGAGTTCGACCGTGCGACCACTCTGGGAGTGCATCGTCTGATCTTCGTGAAGGGGACAGAGAACCACGTCCGTCATCCGAAGATGGAGGCGTTGATCGGTAAGGCGCAGGCGGGGCTAATTCGCAAACGATTCAATACTCAGGCAGAACTGGTAACCGGGCTATATGCGGCATTGGTAGAGTATCTTGAAACCAAAGAATTGATCCGCTGGGGACCATTTGATGCGGCGCCTTGCGCGAAGGCAGTGCTGGACGACCTCGACTTCGAGCGAATCATTCGAATCATTCGCACTGCGCGCAGAGCCAGGCAGTTCCCCCTGCCGGAGGATGCATCTCCCGAGGAGTTACTGGAGCATCTGAAACTGTTGAACGGCGGGCGGTTGACGAATGCGGCGGTGTTGCTATTCGGAAAGTCGCCTCAGCGACATCTCATTTCTTCCGAAGTTAGATGTGCCCACTTTCACGGGACGGAGGTCGCCAAGCCAATTCCGTCCTATCAAGTCTATAAGGGCACGGTATTCGATCTGGTTGATCAGGCGGTAGATTTCGTGTTGAGTAAGATCAATCGGTCAATAGGCACACGGGTCGAGAGTGCCCGCGCTCCCCGTACCTATGAAATTCCGGAAGAAGTTGTGACAGAAGCCATTGTCAACGCGGTGGCGCACCGCGACTATACAGACAATGGTAGTGTGCAGGTCATGCTCTTCGCGGATCGGTTGGAGGTCTGGAATCCTGGCCGGTTACCGCCGCCACTAACACTGGAGAAGTTGCGGGTTGCACACACCTCGATACCCGGCAATCCTCTGCTGGCAGAATCTATGTACCTTGCGGAATATATCGAACGAATGGGAACCGGAACGCTGGATATGATCCGTCGCTGCGTGAAGGCGGGTTTGCCAGAACCGGAGTTTACTGTTCCTCAGGGATTTGTCACGACGGTTTGGCGAGCATCATCCGATGGGCAAGTCACAGGGCAAGTAGGAGGCCAAGCACGGCCTCCTGCAATGGTCCACCAAGTAGCCGATAGTGCCACTACCCCAAAGGCTACCCAAGAAACTACCCAAGAAACTACCCAAGAAACTACCCAAGAACGAATTTTGGCCTTACTTGAAGCCGAGCCTGAACTAACTCAGCGTATGTTGGCCGAACGTGTTGGCCTTACGCCGGATGGGGTCAAGTACCATTTAACAAAGCTGCGTGCTGCTGGAGCCATCCGTCATGTCGGATCGACCAAAGCAGGTCGATGGGAGGTGCTGAAGTGAGTCTCTTCAAAGCAAGAGGAATAGGGATATGAGCACTGTAGGACAACGGGAGGTCCGCACGCAGAAGCGCGTGATTGCGTTTTTCAAGGATGATAACGGAGTTATGCCAGAGGTAGTCCAGTTTTAGGCTACGAAAGACTGAGGATCAGCACAATGAAACGTTCGGAATTGTTCGAACTGATAGCCGGGGGTGAGAACTCTGGTGTAGAGTTTAAGCGGGATGACTTGCGTCCGGAGCAACTCACGAGGGAGGTGGTGGCGCTCGCCAATTTTCAGGGCGGGCGCGTCCTTCTCGGTGTGGAAGACGACGGTTCCATCACCGGCATACAGAGAGACCATCTCGAGCGTTGGGTGATGGATTCCGTGTTTGGGCGCGTGGTGCATCCTATGATACTGCCGTTTTACGAGGAAGTTCCGATAGACGATACACGCCGTGTCGCGGTTATTACCGTTACGCAAGGTGCTACAAAGCCCTATGTCGTGCGGTATCGCGGCAGGGAAGATATTTATATACGGGTTGGCAGTACGTCTCAACTGGCTTCGCGCGAGCAGCAAGCGCGGCTTTTCGCTGCTGGCGGTTTGATTCACACAGAGTTATTGCCGGTTTCCGGTAGCTACCTTAGCGATTTGAGCAGAGAACGGTTGGTGGATTATCTCACAGCTATTGTCGGAGATCGAGATGTACCGTTGACCGACGAGGCGTGGAACGAGCGGCTTTGCGCGTTGGGATTTATGGTCGAGCAGGAGGATGGCCCACCCGTCTGTACGATCGCCGGGTTGATTTTGTTCGGCTATCGACCGCGCCGCCTGTTGCGCCATGCCGGTATTCGCTGGATGTGTTTCGATGGGGAGGAAAAGACTTATAAAGCTCTTGACGATCAGGTGATTGAAGGGCCGCTTGTCGATCTTTGGCGGGTGCTGTCGGGGGGGCGTGAACTTGTGGAAAAGGGTCTCATTGAACGTCTTGCCGATGCGATGCGGCCATTCGTGTCCGAGGAGGCAGGGCAGGTAGATGAGTCCATGCGACGGGAACGGCGTTGGCACTATCCGCTGGATGCTCTGCGCGAAGGCATTGTCAACGCGCTCACGCATCGGGACTGGACGCGATATGAGCAAATCGAGGTGGCCTGTTACACGGATCGCATTGAGATTACAAGCCCCGGTGCGTTGCAAAATGGCATGACAATTGAAAAAATGGTCGCCGGTCAGCGCATTCCCCGCAATTTACTCATCTCCGAGACATTGCGGGACTACAGCTATTCCGATGCGCGCGGCATGGGGGTAAGGAACAAGATCATTCCACTGATGCGGGCGCAAAACGGCGTTGACCCGGAGTTTGAGGCGACCGAAGATTATCTGCGGTTGACGCTGCGCCGAGGCTCACCTCAGCGTTCAGGATGAAGGGCATTTTCAGGCAATTTTAATCGACATTTTTATCATAATACATTTATTTGCAAGGGGGTATATTCAGCTCGACTTTGTCCATATAAAGATAGCAGAGGATGGAAAAAAGTTCTATCTTGGATTGTCCATCAAAACGATCCAAGTCAAGGAGTTTTCCATGCATCCTCTGCCGGAAAGTATTATAGCGATATTCACAGCCTTTGCGCCACTTTTTTCTTCTCAGGTCTGGTGTCATGCTCAAAATTTGATGATCGGTGCGCTCCTTGCGCCGGGTAAACGCACGGTCACGTCCGTCCTGTCTGTGATGGGGTTGTCCAAGACGAAACGCTTCGCCACTTACCATCGCGTGCTCAACCGTGCGGTCTGGAGCACGAGGCAAGGCAGTCGCATCTTATTGGGTCTCTTGGTGTGTGCGTTTTGTCCTTCTGGTTGGGTGGTCTTAAGCGTTGATGAGACGATTGAACGGCGCAAAGGAAGAAAGATCGCACAGGTCGGTTGCTATCGAGATGCGGCACGATCAACAAAGCACGTCGTGGTGCGCTGTTTTGGCTTGAAGTGGGTCTGTATGATGCTGCTTGTGCCAGTGCCATGGTCTTCTCGTGTTTGGGCATTACCCTTTCTCACGGTCTTGTGTGACCCGGATAAAGCAGGCACAAAGCGACACAAAAGCCATGTTGATTGGGCACGCGGGATGATGTGTCAGGTGCGTCGGTGGCTGCCTCATCGCCACATCGTCTTGGTTGCAGATGGCGGCTATGCGGCTGTCTCTTTGGCGGCTGCCTGTGAAAAATATAAAACCACGTTTGTCTCAAGACTGCGGTGGGACGCTGTGCTGCACCATCCCGCAGAGCCACAACCTGTGGGCAAACGTGGACGCAAGCCCAAGAAAGGGCAGCGACAACGACGCTTGAGAACGTGGGCGAAACGGTGTGATACCCCTTGGAGAAAACACACTGTTGATTGGTATGGGGGCAAACGCAAAGAGATCCTGATCTTCTCACGCACTGCCCTTTGGTATCGCACAGGGGCCGACCCGGTGCCCATTCGGTATGTCATTGTGCGCGACTTGGAAAGAAAACGCAACGATGAGGTCTTCTTCTGCACGAACCAGCAGGTTAAACCTGCACAAATCGTTGCGTGGTTCGTTATGCGCTGGTCCGTAGAGGTCACCTTTCAAGAGGCGCGAACCCATTTGGGCATCGAAACCCAACGCCAATGGTCCAAACTTGCCATTGCCAGAACCACACCGTGTTTATTAGCGCTCTTCTCTATCGTGACACTGATGATCAAGCGGCTCTATCCAAAAGGCAAGTTGCCTATTCAGACCACCGCATGGTATCATAAGACCAAGCCGACCTTTGCCGACTGTCTCCTTATCGTGAGACGACACTTATGGCAGGCTAAGTTTTTTACCAACTCGAACCAAAAACCCGACTTTGTGCAATTACCCAACCAAATCTACAACCTTTTATGGCTATACGACTTGCCACACGAAGCTTAAACACTCTGTTGGACAAAGTCGAGTTCAGATGAATATAGATATTAAGTGGGAGCGGAAAGACGGGGTCTTGATTGCAATGCCCAGTGGTTCTATTGACAGTATCAGTGCCCCTGGATTTCAGAGTGCCCTGGAATCCGGAATTGATCCTGGAGATCAGGCATTGATCTTGGACGCTGAGCAGGTATCTTTCATCGGCAGTGCGGGGATTCGGATTTTTCTGAACCTTGCCAGGAAATTTGACGCATCGGGCAAGCAATTTGGAATTTGTTCCCTTTCTGGTCCAATCCGCAATGTTATCACTATCGGTGGTTTTGATAAGATCATCTCGGTTTATGATTCTCAGGCCGAGGCAATTGACGCATTTAAGAGCAGTTGATCTACGGAGCTTACCGTTATATGGGATCGAAATAGGTCAGATCAGCACCGTGATTTTCCATTGCGAGGACTGAGTCTCCTTGCAGGCGTACTTTGATGTCCCGCGTGCGGTGTTTCAATACGATTTCGCGCTCGGCGAGAGGAAAGCGCATTTCGATGGGGGTGTTGATCTGGGGGTCGGGGATTAAGAGATAGCCATTGGAGCAGGTGAAGCGGTCGGCGACGGCGATATCGGACGGATCGACCCAGGTCGGGATGCGGACATACAGGGGACCGGGGGATTTGACGGTGATTCTCAGGCAGTCATTTGTGTAGGGTGATTCGACTTTGATATGTTCGGTTTCGAGGTCGAAGTGGAGATTCACCCGATGGATCGAGGATTCGGTGCGTGCGGCTTCGCGCAGGACTTCGCAGAGTGAGCCGACGCCCCCGCCTACGATGTCCGTGTTAAAGCTGATTCGCTCGAAGCCGAGGGGCGCATGACCATAAGGTGCGGGGAAGCCGAAGCCGCCGAGATGCCGGTCTGCGACCTGGCGAAGTCCGTCTATGTTGTGCGGATTGGGCGGATCTTCGATGAAGCTGTTGTCGCGCAATTGTGAAGGCAGAATGTGACATCGCGTGATGCGCTCGGCGTCTTCAAAATATTCGGTATATCCCTTTCTGCCCAGTATCAGGGCTGTTTCGACAATATCGCCCGTGTTGTTGATCTCTCCGCGGTCGGGACTCGCCTCATCTCCACTGTTCTCGATTACCCATCCAATTTCATCGCGAATTTCCCACAGTCCATTGTCGTAAAATGCTTTGACCCGATTGAGCAATCGCGCGTCATCGAGAAGATCTGCGAGTTGTGCGAGCGAAGACATGACACATGTCGTCGAATGGGTATGTGCTCCGAAGCTCTCGCGGTCGTAAGCGCCCGATTCGAGGAAGAACTCGCGGGTCGTTTTTTCTTTTAAGATTACGGCGAGTTCGAGGGCAGGTCCGTAGCCCGTGGCGCGGTAGTATTTGACAAGGGGACCGATTGATCGCGCGATGCCGGTGATAAAGGTGTTCTCGCGCACTTCTATGCCGTGCTCGTTTTTAAGGCGATTGAAGTTCCAGCCTGAATCCGGGTCGAATAGCTCGAATATGTCCCGGATGCTGTTCTCTGCGATTTCGCGCGCGTGATCGGAATTTCTGTATTTGACCAGCGAGTACAGGGCGTGAAAGCCTTCGCGCACATTGTGGGTCGTGAAGCTGTTGACCGGTCCATTGACCTCTGTGCGGTTGAGGGGGAGCGCGACCGGTCCGCTGTAGGAGAAGAAGGCGGCGTTGGCGTGTTTTTCAATTGCATCGGGATCCACGGATATGCCAGCGGCGTCTTCGGCGTTGAGCAATGCGTTGAGATGCCGGCCAGGCACATGTGACTCGGTGTGGACGCCGCTAAATCGCAATTGTGGGTCTGGTCTGACTTCGGAACCGAAGAAGGGCATGTCGTTGTCGTCTGCGTTGAATACATAGCCCATCATTCGGCAGCCCAGGCGGATTGCATCGGGGATGTCGGTGGTGTTGACGTTGGAGAGTTGCATTTTATAACCTCCTTTTTTTTTATAAGATAGGGGGTGAACTTCCGCTTGACAATGGGAATTAGAGGCCATAAACTTATGTTTGAGTTAGAATCATATACCGTTTTTTACACCTCAAAGGAGGTAGAGCATGAAAAATGTTTACAGAGATATTTTTCTTCACCCGCCGGGATTTTGGGTGGCACTGTTGTGTACAGTGTTGCTTGTCTTACCGGTTGGGCTACAAGCCCAGACCACGGGTAAAATCGCCGGGCGTGTTACAGATGCAGACACTGGCGAGCCGTTGCCCGGGGCCAATGTCGTGGTGATGGGCACAACGATGGGGGCGACGGTTGATGTCAACGGCGAGTATTTCATTTTGCGCGTGTCTCCGGGCATTTACGAAGTGCGGGCTTCGCTCGTGGGTTACCAGAGCGTTTCCAAGACCGAGGTGGAAGTGCTTTTAGACCGCACTGCAACGGTTGACTTCCAGCTCAAAGAATCTACGGTCGAGTTGGATGCTATTGTGGTGACCGCCGATCTCGATCCCGTGCAGATGGACGTATCGTATGCACAGCAGGCGATTACGCAGGCTCAACTCGAAACCATTCCGGTTGGTGCGCGTATTCGGGATCAGGTCGCCACGCAGGTGGGTTTAGATAAAGATGCATGGGGTATTACCATTCGCGGTGAAAACTCTACGTCAATCGGTTTTAATATGGATGGTGTGACCTCGGCTGACCATCGCCAACAGCGCGCTTATACATCTTTTTCCAAGACCGCGGTCAAGCAGGTTCAGGTGCTCACGGGTGGTTTTAATGCCGAATACGGGAATATCCGCGGCGGAGTTGTGAACTTTGTGACCAAAGAGCCAAGCCAGTTTTTTACTTCGGCAGAAGGCACGTACAATCCCGCTGGCAAGAAGCACTTTGGTCCAAATCTTTATTCTGAAGAAAATTGGTGGGATGTGGGACGTTTTCAGTCCAATACGCCTACCGAGGATCGTAATGGAGATGGTGAGCCGGACTTTATTGGCTGGAACCAGGAACTCGCAAATCGCACAGCCGGTGGCAAACAATGGCTATCTGGCGTGAATGGTCGCGACCCCATTACCACCGTTGAGCAGGCGAAGGGGATATGGGACTGGCAGCATCGGAATTATGACGGAGACGATCCTTATGCCGACGGTCCGTTCAACGCAAATCCAGAAGACCGCGATTACGATTATTTGTGGGATATTACGGTTGGTGGTCCGATTTTGAAGGACAAGGTGGGGTTCACGGCGTCGAGCCGCAAAGAGCGCATGGCCTATCCCTTTGATGTGGGAACGGTTTCTTATCGGGACAATACCACACAACTCAAGCTGACATTTACTCCCACTGCCACGACCAAATTGAGTGTGCAATATATCCGGGGGTTCCAGCACGGGAGCCACCAGGGCAACAACGTGGGCGTGCCGCAGCGCACGCAGCAGGCGGTTTTTGAGAACTACACCCATTCCCGCATGTTTATGCCCTCTGCCGATTACCAGAAGATGCAGATTGAGCGCAATCACGGGTTGGTTTCCTGGACACACACTTTATCTGCCAAGACGTTTTATAACTTGACGGCGCGGTTTGGCGGTGTGGATTGGACAACGCAATGGCATCCGCTAAAGATGTCCAATGCGCCTGCAATAGCCATCCACACAGATGGTATGAGAGAACAGGTCAACGACGATGCCAGTGCCGATGCGGCCAGAGCGCGGGGTGCCGTGGTTTTGAATGAAGCACCCTTTGGCTGGAATTACAATCCTGGTGGCAATGATATTCTCAATATTTACCGAATGCAGGGCGGTGGTGGCAATAGCCGTGCGGGCGACTGGTCCACTATTGATGAACTCGATATTACGGCTGATTTCACCAGCCAGATTACCCCGCATCACCAGATTAAAACCGGTATTCAGGTGCATCATTTCAATTTGCACGAAAACCGGGGTTACGTGCCAGCCGCGGTTCCCGAATACAGCGATCCCATTTACAGGGATGAGTACGAAGGTCCGCGCACCAGTTCATCAGGTGATGTGATCTTTCCATGGACCGGGCGCAGTGATCCGGACCTGCCCAGCGGTGGCGATATCAACGGAGACGGTGTTCTCAATGAATCGGATGTGCCTTCGGGCGGTGCGACGGGTGACCACAACAACTATTTTGTGAAAACCCCGATCTTCGGTGGTGTCTTTTTCCAGGACAGGATGGAGTATCGCGATATCGTGGTCAATGCTGGAGCCCGTCTGGATTGGCATCGCCCCGATCTTTATTTTGACCTGCCAAATGAAACCCATGCTGCGTGGTTTGGCAGAGATGCCGAAGCGGTTTATCGCGCAGTGCGCAAAGTGCGCCCACCAACCGATTGGGCTTTCAGCCCCCGATTTGGCGCATCTTATCCGATTACGGATTTGAGCAAAATGTTCATCAACTACGGGCACTTCAACCAGATTGTAAATACGCGCGATATGTATCGCACGCAGAGCGGTTTGGGACAGTCGCTGGAGTTTTTGGGCAATCCATGGATGAAGATGGAGCGCACAATTCAGTACGAAATGGGATATGAACGCAGCTTCCAGGGGCAGTATCTTTTGACGGCAACGGTTTATTTCAAAGATGGCGAGAACGAAGCCTGGACAGATACGCGAAACTGGATGCAATTTAATGGGCGCGGTGTCCGCAACACGCACAATGCCTATGCGACTGATGCGCGCGGGTTGGAACTGAAGTTACAGAAGACGCGGGGTCAGTTCTTTACTGGTTTCTTGTCTTATGATATTCGACAGGCGCGGGTTCGCAACACAGCGTGGCGAGATATCCGCGATGCGAAGACGGTTTCAACACCTTCGAGAACTGTTATTGAATGGAGTCCGAACAATGCCGCACCGCCATTCAAGGCAAAGCCACAGATAAAGTTGGGTGGCAATTTCCGGACGCCCCTCGATTACGGCGGCGAACAGAGGATGCTCAAGGGCGGCTGGAATCTCGGTTTCTACCTTGATCGCGAGGCGGGCGAGTGGTTTAACTACAACCCGGGCAATGCAGATGCTTCTCTGATCAATGTGCTCAACGCGCAGTGGGTTGATGAATACGCCGCGCACCTGCGTATTTCCAAGATGTTTGACATAGCGGGATCGCCTATGCTGTTCGTTGAAATTTCCAACCCGTTCAACTTCAAAAATACGCACACCCTGGGCGGTGGCAATCGCAGCGACCTTTTTGGGACTGTGCCCGAAGACACGCCCAGATCAGGGGTGGGAAGCTTTGGTGGTGGTCAGGCCTTTGTATATCAAGGTACGAATACTGGCAATCGCTTCCGCGCGTATATGGAGTCGATAGGCTGGACCGTAGATTCAAATGGCAAGTTGCAAGAAGGCAAGCGACCGGGTACCGATGTCCTGGATTTCCAGGATATACGACGGCCTTCGCTTCTCTTTAGTGACCGGCGGGACATTACGTTTGGCGCCAGGTTTAGTTTCTAATTCGGAAAGCAACCACAACGAATAGGAGAGAAATGTGATACGAAGACGATTTACAACACTTCTGGTGTTCGCTGCTTTGCTCATGCCATTGAGCGATGCCAGCGCACAATGGATCGGAAGGATGTGGGGAGCCTGGCCCAATATCGACTATTTTGTCACCATCAGGTCTCCGGGTGGACGGGCGACGGGCTTCACCAATCCCGACGTCAATACTGTAAATGCTCAGGTGATGGACGGTTTGTGGCAGTATGCCATAGAAGATTTTAATGTTCCTTCCTATTTTGAGCCATTTCAGGGCGACCAGCCCGAGTTGTTGGGCAAGCCATTTACAAAATTTGTGATTGACCATAAGCAGGACGCGCGGGATTTTACGCGCACGCATTTTGAACTCAGCGATGGCATTACGCCCAAAATTTACCGCAACCAGCCGCCAACGGTCACGCAGGATGGCGTGAATTTGTCGCAGGCGCTGTGGACGATTTTTCCCGACCGCCTCGATCAGGTGGTCCCAGATCTGACTGCCGATCTGTTAATCCCGCTCGAAGTGGGATATGCGGGTGGTCTCACGGAGCGGCGCAGGCTCTATGCCTGGCAGAGTCCAGAGCAGGATGATCTGTTTATCCTGATCCGGAGTTATGGCCGCCCCGATCCGCCCAATGTTCCCGACTCAAGAGTAGGCGCGCGTGGGTCTGCGCCGAGTCCCGAATCGAGTACGGCCAATCCGGTGTTTGAAAATCTCTACATTGGACACAACGCGTACATTCAAAGAGGTGGTGGGCAAGGTCCTGCTGGCGAGGTGCGAGATGAGGGCGCAGTAGAAGTCGGCTCTCGCCATTACACGGCAAATCTCGGCGCACTCGGCGAATGGGACGAGCTTTATTTTTACGACGACGAACAGAAGCTCTTCTATGCGAGAGATGGCGATTCGGCGATCAAAGACGGATATCGCTCGGATGGTGATGATCGCGGTGAACCCGCGCCCGCTGAAGGTCACGATGCACTCGAACTGGCCAAGGCCGCGCGGATCTCGGCTGGCGAGTTTTTAGAGTCGGAATACAAGGGCAAGCTCTGGCTTTACGTCTCGCAAAATCCCACGACTTTTGAAGATTTGTCCGATGGAAACAACTGGTTTACCAACGATCCGAACTCTGAGTCCTCTCAACCTCGTCTGATAAAACGCGTCAATGGTTCCAACTGGGTCTCTACAGATGGGAATAGCCGTCCCGAGGTCTATGACTTTATCGTGGAGCCGGGGACGACGCGCGATCAACGCATTTTCCAGAGTGACGCGCCCGATCACAAAACCACGTCTGTCGATATGTGGGCATTTCAGATTACGTGGGGACCGTGGGATATGAGACCCGGGGAGTGGGTTCATATTGTAGAAGCCTGGGTTGTAGCTGGTCCGCATGCAGATGAGAACAAGCGCGTTGGCGCGCAGTGGGTCAATGGTTCGATTTCTTTTGACCAGAAAGAGGCTTTTCTCGATAGCGGTCAGGACTCGCTGATGAAGACCGTGGAACTGGCGCGACAGGCATGGAGAGATCGCCGTGCAGTCAACGGCACTGTGCAAGGGAAGGAAGTATCGTGGCCCATCGGGGTTGCGCCGAATCTTCCACTCGGTCCGTCATGGCCTTCCAATGTGGCTTACAAATCGGGTCCCGCGCAAAATGAGATCGAATGGGCGGCTGTTTCCGATGCCGTGGGCTACAATCTCTACAAGATGGTTGGTCATGAAACCAATTTGCCCGATCCGCCGGTAGCGGTCAATGGCAATACGCTCATTACGGGAACCAGCTATATCGACACAGATGTCGTGCGCGGCGAGCGGTATTTCTACGCGGTGACGGCTGTGGATGCCGATGGGCAAGAAAGCAGCATTTTTGCCACGCGCGGTCTCGGCGATGGCGTGAGTCCATTTTCTGCTCCTGTCAACGACTTGACAAGCGTTCGCGTCGTGCCCAATCCCTACAGTATTTTGGGGGGCAATTTGTCAGATGGCGGTTTTAACTTCACGGGGCAGCCCAATAAGTTGCTCTTTGTGAATCTGCCCGCTCGGGCCATTATCCGGATCTTTACGCTTCAGGGCGACCTGGTCACGCGGATTGATCACGTTTCGGGTTCGGGAGACGAGGAGTGGCCGCTGATGGCAAATGATAACAACCAGTTCATTGTGAGTGGCGTGTATGTCGCGCATATTACCAATCCCGACACGGGCGAAACCGATATCGAGAAGTTCGTCGTTATTCGGTAGGTCAGACGAGGAGGCTGTTGTGAAATTACATAATATTATCTGGGTCTGTCTGCTGGCATTCGTCCTTTCCGGCGTGCAGGCCAATGCACAATTTGCAGATCCCCGGGTTCTCGACGACGGTGAAAGGATTCGCGATCTGGAACCCATTTATCCAAATCAGGAAGAAGTCAGACCCTCGGGCGTGAAATCCGCGCAGAGCGGTTTTGTGTTTCTCGGATTTTCCACAGATGCTCGCAGAGCCGCGATGGCGGATGCGGGCGCGGGGCTGATCGGCGATGCACCGGGCGCGCTGTTTCTCAATCCGGGGTTGCTGGGTTTTGTACACGAACGGCAGGCATTTTTTTCTTATGCCAAATGGATTTTTGAGACAAACCACCAGGTCGCCGGCGCGGTTTTCAAAATTCCAAATGCACCGGGTACCTTTGGCGTGGGCTTTATCACGCACAGCGCGGGAGAGATCAACGGCACTGCGATCAATCCCGATCCCGCCAGTGTAGGGTTCACCGAGACGGGTACATTTACCACGACGAATTACGCCCTGTCCGCAGGCTGGGGTTTTCAGATTACCGATCGGTTTTCAGTAGGGGCAATGGCGCGTTTTGCTCACCAGGGGCTGGGATCGAGTGAGGTCTTTGTCGCCGGTAGTCGGCAAACGCAGTCGAATGATCTCAATGCTTTTGCAGTGGATATCGGGACTTATTTCAATACGGGATTCCGAAATCTGGTGATTGCTATGAGTGTGCGGAATTTCAGTCCGGGAGGGGAGTCTCAGTTTCAGCGCGAGCATTTCGAGTTGCCCCGGGCATTCCGTCTGGGATTTGTCTTCGATCTGATTTCGATGACTGGCCGAACCCCTGCGCCGCATCACCTGAGTCTCGTCACCGAGATCGATAGTCCGATAGATTTCGACGAGCGCACGCTTGTGGGTATAGAATATCGGTTCAAGCAGGCGACCTCTGCAATGGGTTTCGCCCTGCGCGGTGGGTATAAGAACAACCACGATCTGGAAGATTATTCGCTCGGTGCCGGTATTGATTACAAAACTGAGGCCGGAAAAGGCGTGCGCATCGATTATGCGTTCAAGCATTTCAATACGTCTTTTACCGATCCCGTGCAGATGGTGAGTGCCGCGATTAGTTTCTGATTAACCCTTAAACCAAAAAAACGGCGATGGATTTATTTCCATCGCCGTTTTTTATTTTTGGTCGCTTGCTCAATGTCAATCATCCGCGATGGCATATATTGCCGATTGACGAATAAGAGTGATCCCTAATTTTGACTTCTAAAAAAGAGCGCGGGGAGTATCAATAATACGCCAATAGAGGAAAAACAGAGTCCACCGACAGTACCCAGGGCAAAAGCGTGCCAGAGTGTGCCGTTTGGAAACCAGATTAAGAAGGGCAATAACCCGCCTATAGACGTTGCGCCAGTGACCAGAATGGGACGAAGCCGGCTCAGACAAACCTCGAATATTACCGACTGGGAAAGGATGGATTGGCTTTTTGTTGCTCTTTTTCTTAGCTGATAGAGCAAAATAATCGCGTTATTAACAGAAATTCCGATCAAGAACACCATCGCAAAATATCCACCCTGTGTAAATACACTGTCAAAAATGAAAAACACGAGAAAAAGCCCAATAAAAGCCATGGGCACAGTCCAAAGAATAATAAAAGGTTGCCGAAATGATTCATATAGTGCAGCCAAAATCATATAAATGAGAATAGCACTCAGGAGCACTGCGCCCCACAATGTCCCCTCATCATCAAAAAAATCGAATCCCCCCCTGTTAAAACCATATCCCAGAGGCAAAACCATTGCGTCTTGTATCTCCATGATAATTCGACCGCCATAGCGTCGTAGCCCCGCGTAGTCACTGGTCACCAAACGCGAGTAGGCTTGATCTTTTCTATGAATAACAGGTAGTGTCGGACTTTTTTCGATTTGTGCAATATCTTCTACTTTCAATACCCTTTCTGCGGCCTGTGTTTGTTTGTTCAGATCAGAAATCGTATGGACGCGATCTTCTAAGAGATAATCTATATATACTGGAATACCCTTCTTTTGTCCCTCTATAGCAGATCGATACATGCCGTCCGATAGGGTTAAACTGGAAATACGGCTGAACATAGTACCAACGTCTTCACGCGTTTTCCACAAGTGCTCTCTATCTGGTATTGCGACAACATTCCATGCAGGTTTTCTGCCAAATGATGCTTGATCTATCGAAATATTAGAAAAACGTCTGTGTTTAGAGATTTCCACAGCTAATTCTTGTGCTATTTCTTTTACCTTCAAATAATTATAACCACTCACAGAAGTGACAAGTTTTGAAATATCAGCCCCTCTCAGATTTCGAAATCCCGGACCATACCCTTGGACTGAGCATTCTATGCCGCCAAGCGAAACAGCCACCTGCTCAAATACCTGTTGGAGTTCGATCAATAAATCATCTGGATCCTGCCTGCGCGCCATCTTAACTTTCAAAAGGGCTTCGTAATTATTCGCAACCCGCGTTTCATAATAAATATCTGAAGAGAATTTGTCCAAATGGGTCTCAAATGCCGACACGACTTGTAAAAGATATTTGACCTCTGTATAACGAGGCATTTTAATATCGACAGTTACATAACTATCTTCTAATTTTACACGCCCCTCCACAGAACCAACAATGGGAACATGGCGATAGAATAAATAATGGCTTCCCCCCAACACAGTGTCGATATAAGGTCTTGCATTCACGTATGCCTCACTTGCCAATACCGAGTCGTATAATTCAGCGAACCGCGATTTAATCATCTGTGTCGTAGATAATTCTTCCCCACGCTCTTTGATTTGAACATTAGACGCCATATTGTCTGGCAAAAGCCACAGCGGTATTCCAAACAACCACACCATTGCAACTATAGCAAATCGCCGGTAGCGAATCGTTTTATTCAATAGCCACCAATAGGTAGCCTGCCATCCATCTCGTTTTTCGGAGTCGGTATTAGCAGAAATGATCTCCTGCGGATGATTTTTTTTAGATCGCAAAATAAAGTGGTGTGTAGCGACATAAACCAGTGTAAAAGCCGATAAAGTCGAAGCCACAAGGGCACTTGATACGACAATGGCAAAGGGTATCAGATAAAGCTTTGTCTGAGCCGATAAAATGACCAGAGGTAAAAACGCGCCAAGTGTCGTAAGCGTAGATGCGAGTATAGGCATTCTAACGCTTCGAATACCACGCTCTTCTAATTCACCAGCGTCGCGAGTCGCATGATCTTTTTGCAAGCGGTCAATAACCACAATGGCGTTGTCTGCCATGATGCCCAATGCAATGCCAAGCCCTATCAACGTCACGCTGTTCACACTGATTTTGCAAAAGAACATCACAATAAACGTCACGCATAAAGAAAATATTAAAGAAACAAATACGATGATAACCGCTGCCATGGACCGAAACGCAACAAGCAAAATCAAGAACAGACACCCGGCAGAAAAAACCACACTTTTAAGTAAAACAGAAATATCTTCTTTTAGATCCTGACTTCTGTCTTGAATAATATCGATTTTGATATCCTGTGGTAATGCACCTTCTTTTTTGAAATTCTCCAATTCTTTGTGAATATCATTGGCGAGAGCCAGGATATTAGACCCCGGTTCGCGCGTGATTTCCATGACGACAAAGTCGCGCCCATTGATTCGAAAGAATGTTTCGGGATCGTCATAATCGTATTTTATGGTCGCCAGGTCACCGAGCAAAACGGTTAGACCACCTGCTGAAATGGGCAATCTGGAAAGCGCGGAGACAGGGTGTGTATCCAAAGACTCCAATTTGACCCAGAATGTCTGGTCATTATTAGATATTTTTCCGAGATAAATTTCTTTATTAAAGGTAGAAATTTGTCGATAAATATCCTGGAGATTCAAACCCAAAGAATTCATCAATGCTCGCGAAACTTGAATCCGCAAGACTTTCTGCGCCCCTCCGGTGATGCTAATTTCACCAACCCCATCCATACCGATAAGCCCAGGACTTAAAACTTCTTCTGAAATTTTGCGAAGTTGATCGAGGCTTTTGGGTCCCGTTATTCTCAGACGCATAAAACCGATTTTATCGCGAAATTCCCGGGGAATATAAGGTCGAATTTTAGGAGGTTGAATCTCTTCGGGAAGTTGCTCATAGAAACGCGCCAATTTGTCTTTTAACTCCAGACGCACGAATGTCGGATTAGCTGTTCTCAATAGCTCCATCGTCAACTGTGCATATCCAAAACCAGAACTGGAACTCACACTCTTAACGCCGGGGATGCTAACAGCAATCGCTTCAAGAGGCGTTGTTAATTGTGACTCTATCGTTTCCGGGGAAGCTCCTGTCCAGGACGCAGAAAGACTCATCCGGGGATATTCCAGAGCGGGCAGCAGTTCAATAGGCAATTGCAAAACAGCGATCAGGCCAACTGAAATGACAGCAATCGTAAACATGGCGACCGCTATGGGTCGCCTTTGTAATTTATCGGTAAATGTCATCGGTTTTTACGCACCACTATGCCATACAAGGCTGGCACAGCAAATAAAATCAAAAAGGTTGACAACCCCATACCCCCAATAATCGTCCACGCAAGCGGATGCCACAACTCAGCACCTACCCCTTTGCTAAGGGCCATGGGAACCAATCCCAAAATTGTTGTGACCGTCGTCATAACAATAGGTCGAAGACGTTTTTGCCCGGCCTCCTGAATTGCGATTAGCAGAGTCGCGCCTTCTTTATACCGCTTATCAATAAAATCTATTTTAACAATAGAATCATTTACGACGATTCCCACCAGCACCACAATGCCAATCAGGGACATAATATTTAGAGATTGTCCTGTGATCAGGAGGATAAAAATGACGCCTGCCATGGCAAGTGGAACTGCTGTGAGAATAACAAATGGTAGCCGCAGAGACTCAAAATGGGACGCAATGACCATAAAAACGAGTGCAATCGATAGGGCAATAATGACAGTTAAATTATCCAGCGACTCCGCGATGAAGGCATTTTGGCCCGCGATTTCAACATCATATCCTTCGGGTATTTCCAATTGGTTGATATACGCCTGTAATTGCCGAGAAATTTCGACGGGGTCTTCTCCCCGAACATCCGCCAAAATTGCCACAACCCTCGTGCCCTTTTCATGTCGAATTTCAGAATACCCCACGCCCTCTCTCACGCGGATAAATTCCCGCATGGGCAGCATAGTACCAGACGAGTGCGGTATTTCAGCATTCAGGAGATCGGACAATTGTACCTGTACATCTCGTTTTATTGTCACTTCGAGAGGTGTTTTACCGCCAAAAGCTTCAATCTGGCTCGCCTCAACCCCGCGCAAGTACGCGCTCAAAAAATCAATGATCTGCTGTGATGTAATACCATAGTGGGCGGTTCGGTCTCGGTCGATGTAAATGTGGTATTCGGGATTTCCAAGTTTCGGAACGACCCGAATGAAATCGAGTGAAGGCCAGGTGGTCAGTGTCTTTGCAATATTTTGTGCGATAGATTCGCATTTTTTTAAGTCAGGTCCAAAGAAACGCATTTGAATCTCACGCGAAGACATCTGAAAAAGCGTTACAAAAGGGGACTGGGGTTCTTGTATTTCGATATCGCAATTGGGATAGTTCTTTGCGACCTCCTGAACGCTTTGAATAAATGGATCAAAAGAATAGCCCTCCTGGAATCGCACCTCAATTTTTGCAGTTTCTATGGATAACTCATCGCGTTGTGTTGACAAAACTGCATGTACAATGCCCACTTGAGAAAAGACATCTTGGACTCCCGGATGATTGAAAAATAAACTTTCTACTTTACTGGCAATATGGCGCGTGGCGAGCAGGTCCGTTCCCTGGGGCAGTGAAATTTTAATTGTGATGCCTCGCTGGTCAACCGATGGCACAAGCTCTTTTTTAAGTCCGAAAAACAGATAGGCAGAGAGTCCCAATAGACAACCATAAATGCAGATTACAAAGACGCGATGTTGAATCACCCAACGCAACCGCGCTTCATACCAGCGGGCAAATGCGTTAAACGCGGTCTGAAATGCGTCAAAAAGGAGATTAAAAACAAAAAAAATAGGCCGCAGAACAGGGCCATGTAAGAAACTGCGTATTATAGTATCTGACCTGTGATCAGATGGCGTTTGCTCCATGTCACTGAGTCGAGAAATCAACATGGGGAGCAGGGTTAAAGATACCAATAGGGAGATTAAAAGTACACAGGTCACTGCCATTGACAGATCAAAAAAGAGTTCTCCTGCCAATCCTTTTACAAAAATCAGGGGAAAAAAAACGGACACAGTGGTCAGCGTTGATGCTGTGACCGCAAGGCTGATTTCACGGCTTCCAGAAATTGCAGCCGCCATAAGCGGCATGCCGCTTTCTCTGTGTCTTTGAATATTTTCCAGAACAACGATGGAGTTATCTACGATCAATCCCGTGCCTAATGCCAATCCGCCTAAGGAAATAACATTGAAATTTATATCCAGAAGAAACAGGAGAATGAATGTCGCTGTAATCGCTATCGGGATGGCGACACCGACCATCGCGGGAATTTTCCCACCTCTTAAGAACAGAAACAGAACACCGAAGGCACAGCAGGCCCCTAAAAAAAGGGCCATTAAGACATTGTCAATGGCTTGCTCAATAAAAAATCCCTGATCTGAAATAACCCCGACCTTAAAGCCCGGAAATTCGCGCTGTATTTGGCGCAGTATTCGATGCACTTCCCGACAGCTCAAGACAGTGTTGCTGCTGCCCTCTTTTAAGATGGATAACGCGACAATCTCTCGTCCATTCCAATTTGTAAAACCAGATCTTTCTCGATAGGTGTTAGAAACGGATGCCACATCGGAAAGAGAAATCACCGCCCCATTGGGTTTATGTCCAACGATGGTTTTTTGAATATCCTCTACGTCTTGAAATTGCCCAATGGCCCTGAATGAGTATCGGAAGAGTCCTTTTCGAATTGTGCCTGCAGACTGCTGTGTCCAGTTGTTGCGGTCAAGTGCTTGAGCGACCTGATTTAGTGCAATGCCCATACTATTGAGGCGGTTTATATCGACAATAACCCTTATTTCGCGTTCAAGCCCACCTAAAATAACGGCTTGTGCAATGCCATTGATTTGCTCCAACCTGCGTTTGGCAATAAATGTGACAAAATTTTTAAGCTCCATTAACGCTTCAGTGGCGTCACGCTGATTCTTTGGGTTTTCAAGGCGATTAGAAGTGACAACCAATGTCATGATGGGATCGGCAGCCGGATCAAATCGCAAAAGATTTGGCCTTCCTGCGGATTCCGGAAGTGCATAAGACAAATCATCGAGTTTTTCCCGCACTTCCAGAAGCACCTGATCCATCTGCGTGCCCCAATAAAACTCAAGCGTAACAAGGGAGATGCCCGATTTCGATACCGATTGTATGTTTCTAACTGACTTGAGTGTCGCAAACTGGGATTCGATTTGTTGTGTTATTTGAGTCTCAACTTCCTCGGGCGCGGCCCCTGAAAATCTCGTTTCTATCACCAGACGAGGAATCGATATATCGGGAAGCAGTTCTACGCTTAAATGGGAAAATCCAAAAGCCCCCAAAAGACAAAACGCGACAAAAAACATGAAAGTCGCAACGGGTCTTTTGACTGATAGTTCGGAGATATGCATCGTTTGTCCAAAAGCTTTTAAATTTTATGGCTCAATCGTCTTGACAACCGCAACAGGTGTATCGTGAGCGAGGTTGTAATGCCCAGATACAATCACGGAATCTCCTTCTTGAACACCCTTTAAGATCTCAGTATAGATCTCATTTTTGAGATCGCTCGCGATGTATCGCCATTTTGCCAATCCATTTTCGACAACAAAAACCACATCTCTCTCATCTCGGTTTAAGATGGCATCGGTTTTTACGACCAACCTGTGATTGTAAACGCGAGCCGCAATCTGAGCATTGGCAAACATGCCGGGTTTAAGCCTGAAATCGGGATTGTCGATTAAAATACGTACTTCGCAGGTGCCTGTTTCGGGATCGACTACAGAGCGAATCACATCGACTGTTCCCGTATAAACCGTATCGGGATACGCAACAAAAATCACCTGAGCAGGTGATCCCACATTGATATGGCGCATCTCGCTCTCTAACACACGAGAGTTGACAACTACTTGATCTAAATCAATCAGTCGCAAGACTTCCTCACCATTTTTGATCCAACTTCCTAAAGAGAGCTCCAAATCCACAATATGCCCGTTAAAAGGGGCATAGAGCCTTGTTTGCCCAAGGGTTAATCTGGCTCGTTCTAAATTGGACCAGGCAGTAATCAAACCCACTCGTCCAGCAGTCAACCAGAGTCGGTTGTATTTGGTCGATTTATCGGTAAGCCTTACATCCGTCTTTCGATTTTTTGTTTGCCCGTCCACTTTTTTTAATTCTTCAGCCATAGAGGCCAAAAAGCGTTCTTCAGCCTGCCCTAAAATGTTTTCGCGCTCTGAAGAATCAAATCCCAGTTCAATGGCATATTGCGACAATTTTGACGTGTAGCGGTTTTGGGCATCGATGAATGCTTGCCTCTGTTCTTCTGAATTTAAGGCCAATAAGATTTGACCCTGTTCTACAAGCATATTTTCTCGAATTGGCAATTCAGTAATCTGTCCGTCCTGTTGCGAGATCATCGACATTTCTTGCAGTGCTTCTGTATAACCCGTCGCTCGGACATGTTGTATCAATTTTTGTTTTTGTGCGATTGCCACCTCAACCGGCACAGGTTCTATGTCTATCTGGACTTTGCGCGGTTCAACAGATGTTGCGGTCGATGTGCTTTCGCTCGCGCTCTGGGGAATCGCGGTGTTTTCAGCCTTGAGTCCAAATTCAAGGAAATAGAGACCAATACCAAAAGCCCCGATAATGACCCATATCCATTTTTTGTTTTTTTGATTCATAACTTTGAGTCCATTTATCCACCATCTGGAGATGTCAAATCGGTTTCAGACAATATCAAGTAAAAAATCCCTTGATACAAGGGATTTAATACCTCTCTAATTTTCTACTAATATCAAAAGACAAACATCAACTTTCCGATAGGGCGAGACGCTTCGGGGATTCTACCACTCTTGATTCACGGTTTGGCTCAAAAGATTTGCGATGCTGGTCTTGAAACAGCCGCCAGCAAACCCCGCGTTTTTGCATCAGTTCCTCAGGGGTTCCTCGTTCTGCGATTTTGCCATCTGACAGGCAAATAACTTCTTCAACCTTTTGTATCGTGGACCAGCGATGGCTGACCACGAAAATCGTCTTGTCTCGATAATGTGAACGCAACAAGTCGTATATAACGCTTTCGGTCTCAGAATCGAGTGCTGAAGTCGCCTCATCGAGCAGTAGAATATCACCCTTTTTTATCAATAAGCGAGCAAGCGCGATGCGTTGCTGTTGACCGCCAGAAATTTTCGTCCCCTGGTCGCCCACAAGGGTGTCCAGGCTGAGATTTTCAAAATCCATAGCATTGAAAACACTTTCAACTACTCCAGCGGGAATTTTCGAATTGCCATAAGATATATTGGCCCGAATGCTGTCGTGGTAGAGCATGGGCATTTGCGTGCCATAAGCAATATGATTCCTCAGGTCATGTATATCCAGGTCTTGAATATTAACACCGTCAAGGGTGACACGGCCATTCTGTGGATGAACAAATCCACACAGCAAATGGAGCACTGTCGTTTTTCCACATCCGCTTGGCCCGACCAATGCGTAAGACTTTCCTTTCACCAATTCCAAATTCAAATTCTCAACAATTTTTTGATCTCCATAAGCGTAGTGAACATTCTCAAATCGAATGCGATCTTGAAACGCAAAGGGCTGAGCTTGGGGATTAGACTTTGAAGATGCCGCGGGGATTTCCATCAGGTCTAATATGCGACGCATGGAGACAGTTGTTCTTACATAGTTGACGTACAGGCCATTTAAACTTTGAATCGGCGAAAATATGCGGGAAAAATACTGGAGAAAGGCAAATAAACTTCCCAAACTCATGGTGCCCATTATGACCTGATACCCCCCAATGAGTAAGATCGATGCGGGGACCGCAGCGCGGACTCCGCCGGATATCGTACCCATAGAAGCAGAATAGAAGACATTTCGCAAATTCAGGCCCATCAGTGTAGATAGCCGCTTATCTAAGATATTCTTTTCAATCCCATATCCGTTGTGGGACTGAATCAGTAAAACGCGGCTCAATCGCTCGACAAAGAAACTGAGCAACTCAGACCGCTCCTTTTGGCGTTCTTCGGTGACATTTTTGATTTTGGGACGAAAATAAATCAGGTTGGCAATAAAGATAGGGGCAGCAATTAAACACAAGAGAAAGAGTTTGACATTCAAATAGGCCATAATTGTTGACAGCCCCAATAGCATCAGGCAACTGTGCAAAAAATTGAATGCGCTTGACGTTAAAAAATTTCTGATGATACTGATGTCGTTGTTGATTCTGTGTACCAAATCGCCTGTCTTTGTTTTTTGATGAAATTCAAAAGGGACATAGAGTAGGTGTTCAAAAATTGTACTCCGCATATCATTGACGACCCGGTTATTGATCCAGTTATACACATAGTACGATACAAACGACAGAATCAAGTTGAGCCCCGTGATCCCCAGCAATATGCCGACCAGCGTCACCAAATACTCATAATCTTGTGTCGGCAGTGCTTCATCAACAATAATTTTAAAGACATAAGGGAATACAAGCGATGTCGCAATTCCGATCAGCATAAAGGCGAGCACAACCAGGCCATAATGCCAGTAGGGAATGACAAATTTTAAAAAGAATGCGATCATATCTTTGTTTTTTTTCATTCTTGCTTTCCACCAAATGTTGAGAATTAAACCTGTTCTGAACACGCTAATTTCTGACGTTCAAATACCCATCAAGAGAAAATGGAATCTTCTGTTTCCAAAAGAGCACCAGAGCAAACGAGAGCAGCAATACATCCTGTAGTAGAACCCATTCCAGAGAACCTCGCTCCGTGCCAAAGCCAAAGCATCCGCAGGACATATTCACGCCCTGATAAATTTTAGTGCCCAATGCACTGGCGAAGGCAATGAGCAGACCCGAAGCAATGAGCGTGTTCGCGTGCGTCCAGAATCCCAGGATCAAACACAGGCCGATAACGCATTCAAGATAGGGCACTAATATTGTGACCGGAAGAATCAGAAACTCAGGCAGCAGATGATACGCCCGCACGGTGTATGAAAATAACTCGATATTCGGTATTTTTACGATGCCAGCCCATAAAAATACGCCTCCCAAAATGAAGCGCATCAGGACTTGTATGAAAGAGAAGAACATTACTGATCTTCCTTAACTGCAATGGGAAATTTCGCTTTCTCCCAGGCGGGAAAGCCTTCTATGAATACGTACACGTTTCTATGATCGCCCAAGTAGTCTTTTGTCCATTCCGCAACTTTCAAGCTGCTCTGGCAAGTCGCCCCAGAGCAATACACAATAATGGTGGCACTTAATGGAATATTTAACAAAACGGTTTTCTGTTTTTCAAAATTTGAGATAGACAGATTGATGGATCTCGGTATATGCCCTCTGGCGTATTCCCAGTGGGACCGCGCATCGAGAAAAACGACGCCTTGTTGGTCAAAAAACCATCTTGCAGCTTGTAGAGAAATGGGTTGAATATCTCTGGAATGAAACAGATGATCTGTATTCTGAAAGCTGAGGCTTCCGATACTGAGGAAGGACGAAAAGGCGACCAGTATGCCTATTTTTAGGAAATTACGCATAGCACCTTTCGCTGTCTTCTTTTAACTTAATTCGTATTTCAAGATTTATCATAATCCAGATTTACCATCTTGCCTTTGAGCTTGAGCCAGGCTGCCACTTTTTGCTTAAAACTTTCTGGTCCCACACGGTCACCAACCGTTCCGAGATGCGCATATATAATTTTGCGCGTTCTTTTTTCGTAAAAGAGCAAGGTCGGTGTATGTGTAATATTCAGATGCTCGAATAGCGAAGGCTCATTTTTGTCATAATAAACAGGCTCTTTCCACAAACCACCGAGTTCTCTTTCAATTTTTTCTCGCGTTGTCAACGGGGTAATTTTGGCTATGGCGACCACATCGAGGTTTTCTGCATTGTGGGTGTAAAACTTTTGCCATAAGTCCAACTCAGTCTCCAGACAGGAAGAACAATCATTTTTCGTAAAAAGAATCGCAACAGCGTAATCCGTTTTTTGCTGGGGGTTTCTTACTGCTGTTGAATCGCCAGTCACGATTTTTAGAGCAGTTTCTGGCAATTTCATCGTTTCCAGCGTTCTATGCTGTTCTCCTAAATTTTTAAAATAGTTATACCTTTCTACAATAGGTGAATACTCTGTAATCAATGCCTTGCTTTTGCGATATTCGACAAACAAGACGACTGTCATGATTGCCCAACCCACGAGAATCAGGCTTCCTAAACCAATCAGCGTCTTTTTGGGTATCGGCAATTTTAAGGGGGTATGATTTGTGGTTGTGTCCATAAATCGCTCTTTCAAAATAGATGCAAACTAAAGTTATAGCACAATGTTCAATACGAATTCTAAATCTATGGCCTTGTGATTTTCGGCACAAATTTTATGAATATCATTTTTTACCATACATATCAATTTTGCACACTATTTTTTTTAAAACGGGAGAATGTGTGGTGGTGTTGAATTTCACATTTTTGGGGTCTTAGAAGAAATTTCTGACAAAACACGGATTATGTCTATAACTTTTGATGCCTGAAATGCTCTATCTCACGCCGCTGAGGATCGCTTACCGTTCGCGCCTGTCTGCCTGCGGCACAGGCAGGCAATGCCGTTCACAGCAACGTGAATCGCTTCAGCAATTAAGTAAAACGGCAGGACCTTGAGATGACTATCAGTGCGATTCTGTAAAATGGAACAGGACAACACACGTTTTGAGTGCGTTGTCCTGTTGTCTCATTCCAGCGAAAAGTATTCGAATTGAATTTAGTCCAGTTCTTGACCTCTAAATTTCCTCCCTAACGATCTTATATTTGGCGATTACAAAATTGTCAGGCTGATCATTCTGAATGCAATACACAAAGCCATCTGTGTCAACAGCTATGCGCTGGTGCATTATGGGTGTTTCCGATGGGAGAGGCATATCCGTCATTAAACGATGCTCAGTATTCACACTATATGCACTCAGGTAATGGGAGCGCGTATGGTCTAAGCCTCGGCGCACTTCTTCTGTTTGTAAAACTAATAAAATTGAATATTTATCAACACAAGTAATATCAGAAATAAATGTTATTATCGAATGCTCGTTTTTCATGCGTTGAAGAGCCAAATTCTTTCTTGCTTCTGAACTTAAATGCTGAAGTGTTTTTGCGTTTTTATTAACCCACTGTGGTTTCGTAATCAGTGTAGCAACGTTGAAGACCTTGAAAAACGCATGGTTTTCGTCATATCTGACAACAATAGGTATATTATAAAAATAAAGATACGTTTGTGAATCTCCGCTTGAGATAAAGCTTGGAAATGACCACTTAAATTCAGTGAATGACTTGTCAATTTTATCACCGACGATTCGCTGGTTGAATTTGCCGTGATGAGCAAGCATGTTGCCCAGTGTGTCAAATTCACAGATCAACCAAGGGTAGTTGTGTGCCACGTCCTGCTCTTTTGTTAATTTTATAGGTTGCTGGCAGTGTAAAATCGTATGATGTGGTGTGATTGCAACGCAATTGCCCAAAGGGGTTGAGTCTCGTGATTCGGTCCCAAAAGATGTGATGAACACCCCTGAAGTATCAAACAAAGTCATACGAAAGTTTCCTTGGTCAAAGCAAGCAACTAAATGGTCTTTGACATCCATCGTATATAAATATCGAAACTCACCAGGACCTTCGCCACTTCTGCCAAAGGCGCGGATAAATGCGCCTGTCATAGAAAATATCAGAATTTGCTTATGGCTCTTATCCATGAGATAAATTCGGTTTTGACCAACTCTTATTTTTTGTATTATTCCAATAAAATCTTCCTCGCTTTCTTCTAAGTGAATTTCGGAAACCTTCTCCATCCGTACTTTCTGGTTCTCCACTCTTTGTGCCACTGAATCTTGCGAAGCAAGCTCTTGTTCAGACTGACATCCCCCCGATAAAATAAAAAACAACAAACAAAGACATAATGCTTCTTTTTTCATTTAGCACCCCATCCATCGGTTATGCAGTTTGAGCGACATTGTGCCTATATTAGTTATGAAAGGGAGTGCGAGCAACCGGTTTGAAGCACGCACGACAAGGGTTTAAAGGTAGCTTTTTTCCTTGCTTTCGAAATTTTTTGCCGACCCAGCAACATTTGACAATATCTCCGGTCTGCGTTGGTCAAACCCACCCGTATCTTGATGATATGGGTGGGTTTGACCGCCTTGTCCGACATTTTTTTACCCGTCGGGTGTCGGATCTCCACAGCCTTGAGGGGTTATGAATTCTACGCCATTAATTACATCAACTATTCCGTACTCGAAGCAGTCTCCAGCGTTATATTTTGGCTGACAACTCTTAGTGGCAGTGTTACAAAGATGGTGAGCGGAAAAATGAACATTATACTCATAAGAGTAATTATTTTCATCCTCATCCTCATATGCGAGAACAGCGTTTGCAGCCTCGCGTTGGGGTTTGTGCAACGAGACCTTCATTGTGAAACTCCTTTCGGTGTGTTTCGAGACCCGCGTGGATGGCGGCTATAAGGTCAACAAAATGCTTTGAACAAACAATCACGCGGTTCCCTGTGATTAACAACCTTGATGCACTCTGCATCGTAACTTGATCTAAAGATATGGCCTTGTGATTGCTGCAACAAACCTTATGAATATCATTTTCTGCCACTCGTATCTATTTTTCGCACTTAAATACATCTTTTGTCGCAAATATCCAGGTTCTTCCAAATGCGTGTCAGTGCGATTCTGCTAAAAGAAACAGGACACCACATTTTTTCGCGCGGTGTCCTGTTGTCTAATTTTAGTAAAAGGTGTTTTCTAAATTAAATTTGGTGTCGTCTTAACCTCTAAATTTACTCCTTCTTCGCGCTTTCTTCGACAAGGCGATACTTTCCAATGACGTAGTTATCAGGGGCATCATTTTCTATACAATAGATCGCCCCATTTGCATCCATATCTATTCTGACATACGTTGGCTGTTCTTCGCGGTCTGGAAATCGCATATCGAATAGGATATTGCGTCCTGAATCATAGTCAAAGAGATTTAAGAAATAGGAGCGTTCTGGCGGTCCCCCTTGAAGTATTACTTGTTGCTGTAAAACGAGCAATAGTGAATGCTCTTCATCAAATAGGACATCACTTATAGAAGTTTCTACACGGGGATTTTTCCGAAGTTTCTCTATCCTTGCTCTAATGCTTGCAGCGGTTGGTTTTTGCTGCTGACCAACATTTTCTTTTTTTTCTCTAAATTTGGGTTTGGTAAGAGCTGTTCTCACATCAATGGTTTTCTTGATGGCTTGACGACCCCGATAGGCAACCACAATGGGCGTATTTCCTCTCCAAAGATATGTTATGGTAGGACTAGCAACCCGGAATTGGGCAAACGAAAACTCATACTCGCGCAACGGTCTTTCGAGTGTATCTCCCATGACCTCTTGATTGTACGGTGCAAAATAAGAAAGCACATTGCCAAGCGTATCAAACTCACATATTGTCCAAGGATAACTATTTTCTTGTATTTGTTTTCTTGGTGCTTCAGACGATTTATGGCAAAGTAACAGGGTTCTATCAGACGTAATGCTAATACAGTTTCCCGAAGGAGTGGACGCTTTGGTGCGTGCTCCAAAGGAGTTTAAAAAAGCACCTGAACTATCAAACAGTGTAATGCGCCGTCTGGCTTGGTCAAAACACGCAATTAAACCATCTCTCACATCCATGGTAAATAACTGACGGAACTCACCCGGTCCGCCGCCCTGCTGTCCAATGATGCGCACGAATCGCCCTTCTGTGGTAAAGACCATGATTCTTTTCTGGCTTGTATCCATCAGATAAATGCGATCTTGGTCAATGCGAAGGCTTTTACTCACGCCAATAGGAACGTCCGGATCTTCTACGAGTAGAATTTCTGAGATCTTTTGTAGCGTGAATTTCTTGTCCTGAGTAGGCGGCTTCGTCGGGATGTCGACCTGAGGTACCTCGGCCACAGCAGGGGCTTGCTCAGACTGACATCCCACCGCCACCACACAGATCAAAACACATACTGTCCATTTTGCCATTTTACGCTCCATTATAAAATTTCTCGTGAGCCTTTGAAGAAGTAATACAAGTGTTGCAATATTGCCTCAAAATAACGACTAATCAACCAAAATATAGGGGAAGGAACTCGCAAACAATAAGTAAAATGCAACAGGACAACACACTCAAAAGTGCCTTGTCCTGTTGTCTAATTTTAGTAAAAGTATTTTCTAAATTAAATGTGGTGTAGCCTTGGCCAGCCTCTAAGTTCACTCCTTTTTTGCGCTTTCTTCGACAAGGCGATACTTTCCAATGACGTAGTTATCAGGCGCATCATTTTCCAGACAATAAATCGCGTCAGCAGAATCCATATCTATGCTAACATACCTTGGCTGTTCTTCGCGGTCAGGAAATCGCATATCTGATAGGATATTTTGTCCTGAATCGTAGTTAAAGAGACTTAACAAGTAATTATTTTCCGAACCTACTCCTCCAGGACCTGTGCCTCGATATGTGCGTTTTTGCTGCAAAACGAGCAATATTGAATGTGTCTCATCAAACAGAATATCCGATATAGATGTTTTTACAATGGGATTATTTCGCAGTTTCTCTATCCTAGCTCTAACGCTTGCGGCGGTTGGCCGTTGCCATTGACGAACATTTCCATCCTTTTCTCTAAATTCAGGCTTGGTGAGAGCAGTACTAACATTAATGGTTTTCTTTATGGATTGACGGCCGTTATAGACAACGACAACCGGAGTATTTTCTCTCCAAAGATGCGTTATGTTTGGACTAGCTACGCGAAATTGGGCAGCAGAAAATTCATACTCTTGTAATGGACGCTCAAGTTTATCTCCTACTATATCTTGATTGTACGATGCAAAATAAGAAAGCACATTGCCGAGGGTGTCAAACTCGCAGATTAACCAGGGATAATTGTGTTCTGCTATTTGTTTTTTTGGCGATTTTGACGATTTATGGGCAAGTAAAAGTGTTTTATCAGACGTAATACTTATACAGCTCACCGCAGGAACAGACTCTCTAGTCCGTGCACCAAAGGAGTTCAAAAAAACGCCTGAACTATCAAATAGCGTAATCCGACGAGTTCCTTCGTCATAGCAAGCGATTAAACCATCTCTAACATCCATTGTATATAAACGGCGAAACTCACCCGGTCCGCCGCCCTGTCGTCCAATGGTGTGCACGAATCGCCCTTCTGTGGTAAAGACCATGATTCTTTTCTGGCTTGTATCCATCAGATAAATGCGATCCTGGTCAATGCGAAGACCTTTGATAACTCCTATTGGAGTATCAGGGTCTTCTACAAGTAGAATTTCTGAGACCTTTTGGAGCGCGAATTTCTTTTTTTTCTCTGGTCTCTTTGATTGAATGTAGTCGTCCTTGATCAGAACAGGCTCTTTTTCAGATTGACAGCCTCCCGCCGAAGCACAGCAGAAAAGACAAAGACATACTAACCATCGTTTCATTTTAAACTCCATTATGAAATTCAAATATCGTACGCGACCAATAAAAAAACAAACCAACACACGACGAAATGTATTGGTTTGTTTCTCTTTTGTAAATTAAAAATCTTGAAACATTTAACATCCTTGATTCGTGCTATCAGCCCACAGATGGCAGTCTCCTGCTCCGTGTTCGTGCTGGCAATCATCGTTGCGGCAGATGGCATCTTCGGCCCAATAGGACCACCATATAGGGTCTTCGTCTTCAACGACCCCTATGTCATCCGCGGGTTCATAATGATACGCGAGGACGGCATTTGTAGCCTCGCGTTGAGGTTTATGCAACGTGGTCTTCATTGTGAAACTCCTTTCGGTATGTTTCGAGACCTGCATGAACGGCGGCTAAAGGTCTGCAAAATGCTTGTGACCAAACAATCACGCAGTTCCCTGTGACTAACAACCTCGATGCACTCTGCATCGTAACTTGATCTAAAGATATGGCCTTGTGATTGCTACGACAAATCTTTCGAATATCATTTTCTGCCACACGTATCTATTTTGCACACTTAAACACATCTCTTACAGTAAAACCGGTCGCAGAACTGTTGTCATATCGGAAGATTCTCTTCTGTAATGGATTTGGGCGCATCAAGTGTTGAGAGGTGCTCAATTGCATAGAATGACCAGACAAATTGTATGTCAACCAATCAGTGTCCTTTAAGGACTTTCGATACTGGCTTGGCGACATATTTGTAAATTCAAAAAAGACTCTGATCAGATGGTTGCTGTTTGTGAACCCGCACCTGTCAGCAATCTCATAAATCAAGTCTTTGGTATCGGCGAGATGGCGTTTGGCTTCTTCCACGCGATAAAAGGACAAATACTTGTGAAAGGACATCCCGATATGTTCGCGGAACAACTGCGTCGCATAGCTCGATGAAATCCCGAAATGATCGCACACTGTGCTCAATTTTAAGGATGGATCTGTGAAATGGTCTCTCAAAAAGTCATCTAATTTTGAAGCCCATACAGAGTGAGTTTTTCTTCTCAAACCCGTGACCTTATGGAGTTTTTCCAAAAAGAACGGAATGTTCTCTTCTTGCAGAGTGTAGTAATCAGCACCCAAATACATCGCGTCAACAGATAGAGCGATATTATCCTCGCCCCAAATAATCAGTTTCGATCTCTTTGCCAACTTCCTGATTTGAGAGACTTGCCCAATACTGTCGAGTAAATCCGTTGAAATACAGAGGACAGAGGGCCTCATTTTCTTCAAACAATCCCACAACCTGTCCTTGTCATCTATGGTTTCGATTATCTCGACTTCAAAATTTTTCTCAATTTCAGAGCGCATTTCTGAAAGAAAAACAGAATCGGCACAGGCCAGAACGATTGATTGATGTGGCATTCACCCCTCCCAAATGCTGCTATTTCGAAAAATAGTCCACGATAATTTTGAATAACCGCTCTTGATCTCTCTCAGATAAAATTTGTATTGCTGGCAAGTTGAAAGACTCCGTTAGTCGTTTGAGATGCGAATTTATTTCTTCTTGTAATAGCTCACTCGTCGTCACAAGGCTTCTGCCATAAGCCGTGCGGACATGCTTTTCTTTGTCTCCCATGGCAAGAGCCAGAGTCGGTGCTTTGCATATAGCGCGTATGCCGTCTATCGTGTCCTGGATGTAGTCATCGGTATCAATACTGTTGACAACAAGCACACACGCATCTGGTTTGACACCGAGAAGAAATGCAAGCGAAGATAGAGAATGTGTATTGTGATCATACACATCATAAGGTATGGTGCCGGACTGCGAACCCGTGATGATAATCTCGGGTTGCTTGTGGTGATTGATTTCACGCATCTTAAAATCCAAAAATGGCACATAAGATTGCTGGGGCATTTTGAGTGTTGAACCATACCCCATGGGAAAGGCAAAATCCATTCCTAACAATTCCGAGTGGTGTTCAGTGCCGATCCGAGCCACTTTGTAATCGGCTTTTAAGAATGACCGGCGTAAAGCCATCTGCAACGTAAATTTGCCTTGTTGAGAACTCGTGCCCATCACAGCGATTACAGGTGCATCCACATTGGGGTAAAAATCATACGCCTCCTGGGAAGTAGCGATTTCGTCAAAACCAATGTGTGGAAATACAATAGATCGGTTGTTCTGTTCGGCCAATTGATATAAGTCTCGATATCGGTCTGGATCTACGGTCTGAAAACTGAAAATATTTAGATCCGCTTCCAATGCCATCACGATAAATTCTTTCAGTAAATCCCGCTGTTGTATCCGCATTAACTGATCTACGTAGCCTAAAATAAGTGTATCCCCTTCGCGCAATGCCTCAGACAATTTGGGTTGAATACGCAGCCCACACGGTTGTTCACCTATAACAGAGCCAGCATCTTTTCCCACCAATCCCTTTGCTACTGGATCGGCAACAGCAACAATCTCAAATGGTAGCATGTCCCGATAACGCACCAGAGAATGCATTTCTTTATTGTACGGATATAAGACAGCCCTTTTTACCCAACTGTAGTCTCTGTCAAGAGATCTCTGCCCCCGTAGGGACTGAACAGCCTGCGAATCAGATGGTATCTTCTCTGCATTCTCAATGAGAATTTGCCTGATGTCAGAGAAGGATCGTCCGGGATTTTCCTGAAGTAATCGCCCTACAATTCCTGTAATATGGGGTGCTGCGAAGCTGGTTCCATCGCTGATGATTTCCTTGCCATCCAACCAGCAAAGCCTCTGTTTATTCCCCCTTGCGACAAATTCAATAGCCTGTGCATCTCTGTAAAGATAGGTATCTGGATGGTAGATATCTCCGCCACCGACACCTATGACCTCGGGGAAGACAGCCGGATAGCATTCAAGACCCGCATTGTGCTCGGCAGCGACAATAATCACTCCGGCTTTAACGGCTCGAAAGCACACATCTCTAAGCCGCTCTTTATAGGATACATCTGTCGAACCCAGACTTAGATTCAAAACGTCCATATTATTGTCAATAGCCCACTCAATCGCCGCAATTAAAACATCGCCGTGGGCAGATAGCGACGGGTCGAAAATCCGAATACTGTACAATTCGGCATCGGGAGCCTTCTTTCGAATAATGCCCGCACATGCGGTTCCGTGACCCGCACAATCTTCATAGTCATCAGAATGAATAACGTTTCCTTTTTTATCCAGTGACAAATTCACACCACCGGCAACCGTTTCGATACCGGGGTGAGCACTTTCAATACCACTATCAATAACAGCGATTTTTACACTCATGGCTATTTTTCTCTTAGTAAGCGGAAAGAGCGACTATTTCATCTCGAATGAATCGAGTTTGCTCAGCAAATTTTGAAGGAGGCTTTTTTCTTTTTCTGCGATGTTGTCCAGGCGTGAAAGCACGCGGTGTATTAGATCGGGGCTGCGCGTTATTTTGAACTTGAGTAACATCAGTCTGACTATACCGGTATTTCGCATCAGTTCGTCATATTCAGCAGAGAACCCATATTCGGACTTTAAATAGCCTTGCACTTCCATATATTTAAGCCTATCAACCATGCATTTTTTGTGTTCCCAAAGAATGTGAGCAGGGCGAATATCGAAAGATAACGGAGGATGTAAAAAGGACTCAATATAGCTTTTTAGGCAAGGATATGTCGCCAGGCCATAAGCACCGTCAGATGGATTTGCAACCATGCGAAAGCGTTCGGATGAGTTGCGCGCCTGGAGAAGATCGGAGAGTTGTTCTCGAACCAGATGTATGTCAAAATCGTATTTGGCATGCAGGTCATACTTGAACAGTCTTAGGCCATCAGAATCGTAATGACCAGTCATGTCGGCATGCAGAATCGCCCGCTCCAACTCAGAAAAAGCGATATGGTATGCGGCGTAATCGCCCTGTTTGTTATAACCGATGCCAATAAAAATTTGATTGTCGTAGCCGTGGATGAGCGTTTCATGCATAAAAGATCTTGTCTGATACGCAGCACTATCAGGCAAAAAATATTCATCCACAGTGGGTTGAACGTAGCAGCCCTTGTCAATGCAGGCGGTGATGAAAGGCACGATGTCTGTCGGAGATTTAAAAATCAGGTTTCGGTCTAAAAATTGAACCTTCAAGTAAGGAGAAAAGGAGAAGCGTTGATCGGGTCGGCGATAAAAATTGAATTTCAGAGTTCGATTCCTGCGCAGGTTCTGAAGATTTTGAGGGCAGTATAACTGGATGTAATTACTGTAGAACCATGGAAGATACGCCGTCCAATTAGCGAGGATTGAAAGTGGATAGGCGTGGTGTAGATAGCCGGTAACTGGAGGGATGGTGATGGGAAGAGTTTTCTTCATGGTTTGTCTAAATAGCTCTGATCAAATCACGGGTTGTAGTCGCACCGTTCAGGGCAATGTTGTGAACAGGTGGCGCACTTGAGAGCGCATTTACAATGGCTTTCGCCAGTTTATCGGTCGTCAGATTTTTCGGTGAAATGGTATCGGCTATGCCCAATTTAAACAGTCTATGAGCGCGAAATTCCTGATCGCTAACGAGCGAGCCAGGGACCAGAATGGCTCTGGTGCAGGTTTCCAAGATATTCATGCAAGTATTGTATCCTGCACGACTGATGGAGAGATCGGCACACTGCATCCAGTGGAGAAAGTGGGGTGTAAACTGGCCAATTTGAAAAGGTCCTCCGTTGCAAACGGATTCAAGAGCAGCGTATTGCGCTTGTGGCATAAAAGGACCTGTGAAAATGACCATCTTTCGGTCTTTCACAATGCCTTTTTGTGACAAATACTGCCAGGCTTTGATGCACGGTTTGATCAAATCGTATCCATCGGCTCCACCACCCGCACTGACCAGCACGCTGTTCTGTTTCTGGAACCTATGATCAATACCATTTAGTGGTTCTACAACATACCCTGTATAGTGAACCGGTATGTGAATCTTGTTTGTATGGGAAAAATGATCTTCCAACCGGGTCAATTGGGGATCTGCATGTATTAACAGCGCATTGAAGTGGTGATTCAAAATTGAAAAAATCCGGTCAGCATTCTGTGTGCGCCTTGGCACATCGCGTAGCGAACATATAATGCGAATGTCGGAGTTAATAGATCGAGCTTTGTAGATGGCTGTAAGCAATTCACTGGCGAGTTCCCAACGGGCAAAGGGAAAGTATTCGATGATAAAAATATCGGGACAAATACGGTCAATCAGGCTGATCAGTGCTTGTTTCCTCAATTTTAATACTGTCTGGATATCATATTCAGTTTCCGAGGTTAAGCACCCGGAAGTCAGGTCTTTGAAGATAGGGATCAGGTGATGTGTTTGAACCGAAGCCGGCAGCCTCGCTCCCGGCACCGACCTGCCGCCATCAATGAAATAAACTTCGTATTCATCAACCAACGCGCTAATAATTTGGCGATTACGAAAGTGGTGCCCCACACCTACGAGATGTTGGCTATAAAAAATCAGTCTCTTTCTTCCTGTCATACTTCAGTCCCAATTGTATTCATTCAAGATATTTTGGATTTGATGAACTCAGCAATGCTATTTACGGTCTCAAAAACATCCATGATCAACTCTTCATCCGATACTTCTATCCCAAAAGCCTTTTCGAGGCCAACGATTACTTCCATCAGTGCCATAGAGTTCCCACCTAATCCTTCACCAAATAAGAGGTCGTTATCATCTATTTCATCTGGCGTGATATTGAGGTTCAATGAGTCAATAATGACTCTCTTTACTTTTTCTGTGGTGTTTGAATTTTGCATAAGCATCAAGGCAGATCGAAACAATACGGTTAAACAGGGCCATAAGCTATTGACTGTCTATAAGAATGGGTATAAATTTATACTGCACCATCATTAGGGTGAATGGTGCAGTATATTTCGGGTTAGGCATAGAGAGCGTTCAGGAGCGTATACCTCTCTGCTCACCATCAGAACTACATATTAACCAATTTTTTGTATAATGTCAACACCTAAAAAAATAGGTATAGGCGGTCGTATCCGCAGGGCTCGGCTCGATAAGGGGTGGTCTCAAGCAGCCCTCGGTAGCCGCATCGGAGCGAGGCAAACTCATGTCTCAAAATGGGAGATGGGTATTGTGAGGCCGTCCGCGACGAACCTGCTGCGAATTTCTAAGGCCCTATCGATCACAGTGTCTTATTTATTAGATGGTGTCGATGAAGAGCCTATTGTGCAACAGAGTCGAGATGTGGATTTCGAGACGGCCGTGCATGAGATCGGCGAATTGCTACGTGAAGCTGAAAAAACTCATCCGGGCATAACAGCGGGATTTCTTCGGTTATTACGAGAAGGTTTTTTATCCACACCAGAATATCGGCAGGATCTACTGGATCTTGTGCGGATATTTCAGCGGCAATCTCGGTATCGGCGAGAATAAGAGATTCGATCGGGATATCTGCTATCACTGTTACATCCTTTTCTGAATGAATTTACTTCAGTTCTTGACCTCTAAATTTTTTCCTTAACGATCTTATATTTGGCGATTACAAAATTGTCGGGTTTATCACTCTGAATGCTATACACAAAGCCATCTGCGTCAACGGCTAGACGCTGTAGGAACACAGATTTTTCTGATTGTAGGTGCATATCCGTTTGATATGACCAGATTCTTTTGCCACGATGCACCAGAGCAGAGATTAGACAATCCCGCCTTTGACGGCAATTTTAATTGTATCTTTGCCGTCGAGATGGTATCCGCTGTGCAGGGCGTTGAATCCTTCGGCTACGCGGTCAATGGGTATGGTGTGGCTGACGAGATCGGCAAAGGCGTATTCATTTCGCTCGAGGATGGGGAGCGCGCGCACAAAGTGTTCGGGCGCGCTTGCCCACACGGCTTCGAGGCGCATGTTGCGGCGCATAAACATCTGGTTGGGGTTGCAGTCAAAAGATCCCACATCGACAAAATGGCCCATGGCGACGTACGTGCCGCTGTGCCGCAGGAATGTGACGCCTTCGGGAATGGCGGGCAAAAATCCCGCGCATTCAAAGACGACATCGGCACCTTCGCCTCGGGGCGTGTTTTCGCGCACAATTTTCGTGCGTTCTTCGGGATCGGGTATGTCGGCAATGTCGATGGTGAGGTCTGCGCCGAGTCGCTCTGCCAGTTCCAGACGCCCTTTGGGACCGCCGACCATGATGAGCCGCCCCGCGCCGCTGACTTTGGCGGCGACGAGTGTGAGCAGACCAATGGCTCCCGATCCCTGTACGACGACGGTGTCGCCGAATTGCAAGCCGGAACGCATTGCGCCGTGTACGCCTATGGTAAAAGGCTCGGTGATGACCGCAACTTCGGCGGGCATATCGGTTTTGAGCACGACTGAATCGGGGTTCCAAAGGTAGATGTATTCGCCAAAACCGCCCCGCAAATAGGGGGCTTCTTCGGCTTGTAGAAAACCGTATGCGCCCTTATTTGTACCTGGTGCGAAGAGAACCCGATCTCCAGGTGCGATGGGATTGCCCAGATAATCGGTTTCTACACCAGATCCCAGGCTGTCGATGATGCCGACATTTTCGTGACCGAGAATGATCTCGCCCTGCAATCGCTGGTATTCCCAGTTGTGCAGGTCTGTGCCACAGATGCCGGCGAGTTCTTGTTTGAGCAGAATTGATCCCGGTTCTGGATCGGGCACGGGATATTCGCGTATTTCAAATTTTTCGCCGCTCATCACTGCGGCGCGTCCGATGCGAGACATATTACGCTCCTTTTGGGTTATGAATTTTTTGAAAAAAAGCTGAGGTCTGCGTCAACCATTTCTTTTACGAGGCTTTCAAAGCCTATATCGTAAGTCCAGTTGAGTTTGTCTTTTGCTTTGGTACAATCGCCGATGAGCAGATCGACTTCGGCCGGGCGCAAGAATCGCGGATCGATCTGAACGTGTTCCCGATAGTCGAGGCCGACGTGTGAGAAGGCGATTTCGCAAAATTCGCGCACCGAATGGGTTTCGCCGGTTGCGATGACATAGTCGTCTGGCGCGTCTTGTTGGAGCATTATCCACATGGCTTTGACGTATTCGCGGGCGTGCCCCCAGTCGCGTTTGGCATCGAGGTTACCGAGCGACAGGTGTCCGATTTGCCCGAGTTTGATGCGCGCGACGTGGGAGGTGATTTTGCGGGTGACAAATTCAAATCCCCGGCGAGGGGATTCGTGGTTGAACAAGATGCCACTGGCGGCGTACAGGCCATAAGCTTCTCGATAGTTGCGGGTGAGGTCAAATCCCGCGACTTTGGAGATGCCGTAGGGCGAGCGCGGATGAAAACGCGTGATTTCCGTTTGGGGGACTTCTTCGGCTTTGCCAAACATCTCGCTTGACCCGGCAAAGTAGAATCGACACTCGGGCACGAGTTCATTGAGGGCTTCGAGGACATAGTGCGTGCCATTGATGTTGATATTGAGCGTTGAAAATGCATCTTTGAAAGAGGTATCGACAAAGCTTTGCGCTGCGAGGTGGTAACACTCGTCGGGACGGACGATACGCACGACATTGTAGATGCTGGGAAAGCTTTCGAGCGATGCTGGATGGAGTTCCACTTTGTGCTGCAAGTGGGTGATGCGTCCAAGGCGGTGTTCGGGGTCTTCGAGAGCCACGCGCCTGACAATGCCGTGTACTTCGTAACCCTTATCGAGCAGGATTTCGGCGAGATAAGAGCCGTCTTGTCCGGTGATGCCGGTAATTAATGCCTTCTTTGCCATGAGAGTCCTTTCCAAAAAGAAAATGCGGCACTTGTGCCAGCGCAACAATTAATGGGGAATACGAAGGTACGTCAAGTCAATACATGCGTGTTTTCAAAAAGTTCACGGTGTCTCGGCATTGGCTGTGGACAAGAGCCATTGACAGTCGGGATTCTTTTGGATATTTTAATCTGAGTGCCGGGGTAGAACCTTTCAGGAGGAGATGCTATGAAATACTGGCTGATGTGTACGGTTGCCGGGCTGTTGGCTCTGGGCGCACCTGCCCGGGCCGATGTGGTTGGTGAAGAGGAAAAAACGGGCAGAGAAGGGATCAATATAGATCCTATTCGCGCGGGGCAATTGGAAGTGACGCCGATTATGTCTGTGCGGTTTTCAGGTAGTAGCCTGTTCTATCGCGCTGGGGTTCAAGTGGCTTATTCGATTAGCCGATGGCATCAAATTGGCGGTTCTTTTATCGCGGGTAATAGACAATACGACCGGCGTGCAGGTCTCGATACCCCCGCCCGGGATGATCTAACGCAAGTGCTGGACAATGCAACAATAGATGCTCGGGGGCGTTATTTGACTGTGGATGACGGGTTTGGGTCTTCAGTGTCGGGTTTTTATCGGTTGAATATTCCCATCCAAATTAAAAAGCGCACCTTTCCGTTTTTAGAAGCCTTTGCCGCGCGCGATTTTTGGGGATGGGGCAATGTTAGTGAATTGGGCGGTGGCGCAGGTACGCGCCAGGTGCTGTCAAAACACATGGCTCTGAACGCGATGTATGGGTATTCGGTCTTATTTGCTGGGGAAGACCGCATCAAACGTCATTTTGTAAGGGGTGGCGTGTCGGTGTTCTTTAGATAGAATGAGATGTCACGAAAAAGATACTACTCCCGGTCTTGAAAGAGATCGGGAGTTTTTTTTATTCATTGCTCATTGTTCCCTTCTGTGTATTTGTATATATTGCAGACGGTGGGATCAGGAAGACTAACTACTAATCATCCCCAATCAAGGTGAGCGATATGTTTGAGACAGATGTCCTTGATAGAACGTTGAAGACACGGCGCAGGCAGAGCAATCGGGAGCGCGTCGCGCTTATAGATCGGGTGGCATGTGCATTGCGCATTTGTCGAGATAAGTATGGGGTGCGCGAGGCATTTATCGTTGGGTCGCTTCTTTTTTCATACCGATGGGATCATAAGTCTGATGTCGATGTAGCGATTGGTGGGGTTTCTAATCATATTCTGGATGTAATGAAGGTCGTCGAAGATGCTGTTGAACGGGATGTGGATGTGATTGATCTCGATTTGCATATGTCTGCCGATCTCTTTCGGGAAAAAGGAATGAAAATTTATGGATGAGGCGAAATACGCCCTTTTGAAGGCGGAAGTAGAAGATCTTTGTGGGCAAATTGATCAGATCTATGCGCGCATTGAAGAACGACATTCCGAATTTGGCAATCGCACAGAAAGTCTCGATAGCATGGGATATCAGCTTCACAATCTCTATTGCGTTTTTGAACAGGTGTTCGAAACGGTTGCCCAATTTTTTGAAAATAATATCGCGGGCGAGCGTTATCACACAGATTTGTTGCGCCGAATGCGCCTGACGATTGAGGGCATTCGTCCCGCATGTATATCTGAAGAGGCTTTTACCTTCTTAGATGAATTGCGTCGCTTTCGGCATTTTTTCAGGCATGCATATCTTTCGAAATTGGAGTTTGATAAACTCGCGCATCTGGTGGAGGTCGCAAAAAAATTGCGGGTTATTTTTGAACGAGATCGGCAACAGTTCTTTGAAAAGTTGAAGACCTGACGAACTGGTGTGATATCTAAAATAGGAGGAAATACTATACGATGGCTCTTGAGGAGGGAATCGTTGATCGCGATGCATTCGCCGCGCGGGAAGGTGTGACTGCGCGGTCAATCGTTGTGGGGTTGGTACTCGCGCTGGTCGTTATTGGGTGGAATACGTATGTCGAATATATCGCCCACACCGCGCGTATGAATATCACGCATTTTCCGATAGCATTGTTCGCGCCTTATGTGGTGTTGACTTTGGGCAATGCACTTGCGCGTCGATGGCAGGCCCCATGGGCATTGACGAGTACCGAAGTGTGGACGATTCTGGCGATGGGATTGGTGGGAGCTGCTGTTCCCGCCTTTGGGTTGACGAGTTATTTTTTGGGCATGATTTCCATTCCCTATTATCTCGCCACGCCAGAGAACCAGTGGGGAAGTTATTTTCACCAGTATTTGCCCAACTGGTTGATTCCCTCTAATGAAGGCGGGGCTATGCAGTGGTTGTTTGAGGGCCTGCCCAGTCCGGATATGCCCATTCCCTGGGGTGTGTGGTTTGTGCCTTTGTTTGGGTGGATGACGTTTATTGCCGCGATTGTCGTGGGATGTATTTGTCTCGCGGTTATGTTGCGCAAGCAATGGGCAGAGCACGAGCGATTGGCATATCCTATTTTGCATCCGGCAGGCGATCTGGCCGAAGCTGAGCACGGAGTGCCTCTTTTGAAGAATAAGTTCTTCCTGTTTGGTGCGGCCATTCCTTTTCTCATCTTGTCCTGGAATATCATCAGTTATTTTTCTCCCGGATTTCCGGTTATCAGCCTGGGACCGGGGTGGATGCCCATGGGGGTGTATTTTCCGCGCATTCACGTGCGGTTTAATTTTTATACTGTGGGTTTTGCCTATTTTGCCAACCTGGATGTACTGTTTTCCATCTGGGTATTTTATTTGTTTTACTGTGTTCAAGCTATGTTTTACAGGCGCGTGGGGATTAATCTGAGCAATAAAGGCAGTGCTGCAGATGCGACGACCTCGCTACAAGCAGGGGGCGCGTTTGTGGCGATGGTTTTATTTGGATTGTGGATGGCGCGGTTCCACATTCGCGATGTATTTGTCAAAGCGTTTCGCGGGGATCGTCAGATTGATGATTCAGACGAGATGCTTTCGTATCGGGCGTGTGCGTTTGGCCTGCTGTTTAGTCTGGTTTTTCTGATTTTCTGGTTCCAGGCTGTGGGCATTAGCTGGGCTGTTGCGATTGTCCTTACGCTGGGTATTTTTATTACTTATCTGGGCACGGCACGGGTGATTGCCGAGACCGGTGTGGTTTATTTTAGTATGCCGATGACGCCCAATGGCCTCTTGCCCTTTATTTTTGGACCCAAATCATTTGATGCTTCAACGCTGACGGCATTGCGTCTGGTCGATTCGGTGCGTTCGCAGAACAAAGCGATGTTTATGCCCCCGCTCGTGCATGCGGCGCGCATTGCAGATATGGCGGGGAGAAATAAGAAACGACTCATTTTGGGCATTGGGCTAACGCTCGTGGTCGGCATTGGTGCTGCAATTGCCTATTCGCTTTATCTGGGCTATTTGCACGGGGCGTATAATTTTAACGATTTTCCATTCACGCGCTATCCGCCGCGAACCTATGATGGGCTGGTCACAGCACTGAAGGGCGAAGAAAAATGGGAGAGTGAGCGCCCCTTGTTTTTGCTATTGGGCGTTGGCATTTTTGCCGCGGTGAGTCTGATGCGCTACCGGTTTGCCTGGTGGCCCCTCACGCCCATTGGCATGGTTGTCCCGCTGACGCATGCCGTTCATTCAGTTTTTTCCGTTTTTATGGCATGGGGCATCAAATCGATCATTTTACGCATAGGCGGTGTGGATCTCTATCGGCGTTTGCGTCCCTTCTTTTTGGGTCTGCTCGTAGGCCATGCTCTGGGTGTGCTTCTGTCGTTTTTTGTCGATCAGATATGGTTTCCCGGGCAGGGCCATCACACGCATTCGTGGTGAGAAAGTGAATACTTATTTTCAAGTATCTGTGGTACTGCCGCGCGCAAAGGTTGAAATTGTGTCTGCTCAATTGTTTGAACTGGGATGCTGTGGTGTTGTGGAGGAAGATATAAGCGATGGCGTTCGTTTAACGGCGTATTTTGAGGCGGCGCAAAATGAAGCGGAGATACGACAGGCTCTTATGCCCGTTAAATGCCGCTTTGAACAGGTGCCCGATAAGGATTGGACACTGGCGTGGCGTTCTTTTTTTCAGCCTGTTTATCCCACTCCTCGCATGGCAATTTGTCCACCGTGGGACAGGGTGTCCGATCCTCCAGGTGGTTTTGCAATCGCGATTGATCCCCAAATGGCGTTTGGGACCGGGCATCATGAGACAACGCGGCTGGCACTTTTGGGTTTAGAGAAGAAGATAACATCAGGGGATCGGGTGCTGGATGTTGGTACAGGATCGGGGATTTTGAGCATTGCGTCTGTGAAATTGGGCGCGGCTGAAGTAATGGCTGTGGATATCGAGGCGGATGCGATTGAGAATGCCCGAGCTAACTGTATTTTGAATGGTGTGGATACAAAGGTGGTTTTAGGGCAGTATTCTGTCGATAGGGTATCGGGAGTTTTTGATGTGGGGGTTGCAAATATTATCAGCAGTATTTTATTGCCTATAATTCCAGAACTGGCAAAGCGACTTCAATCCGGAGGCTACGCGATTTTGGGGGGGATTTTGGATCGCGAGCGCGAGGCGTTTTGTGCGGTGCTGGATAGGGCCAATCTGGTGCTTGACGAGATGCTGGAAGACGGCGAATGGTTGTGTGCGATTGCGCGCAAAGCCCGATAGGATAAACTGTGAATCAAACTGTTAAGGATCGCATCTACGATTTTTTAGAGCAGCGCGATACGGGCGTGCATGCAGAGGTGCTGGCTTATGAGGCTCTGGGGTTACACGGCGCACGCGGTCCCATAGCCGATCAAGTGGTGCGTGCAGCTATTGATGATGATTCCCGGTTTGCATGTGATGGCGATGGCTCGTGGTATTTGAGACCTCCTGGGCAGGGTAAGACTCTGCGGGAGGTTTCTTTTTTTTGTTTTGGACTGATTCCGTCTGCGGATGCAGAGGTTTATGCACTCGCAGGGCGCAAGGTGCAGATGGGGGCACGCGAGACGCTGTTTCCCACGGTTCAGGTTCGCAGGGATGGTCGAGAGAACACTTTGGATTCTTTTGCCGAAGGGGTGAGCGATGCGGTTCCCGTGGGGTTTCAGTGGTCCAGGATGCGAAGAGGTTTGAATAGGATAAGCCGCTTGGTGATGGGCAAAGCGATTGTGGATTCCGGGATTTGTCTGTTTCGTTTGGGGCGGAATTTCTTTCCCGATGTCCAATTGCATTCTGTCGAAGACCTGGCTTCTGCTATGGGGCTGTCTTTTGTGTCGGATCGCGGAACTGAAGGAGAGGCGAGTTTGCAGGCCGATGTGTTGTTGCATCTTTTGGAACGGTGTGAAGAGGAGGATCTCAATACTATTGAGGCAGTGACTACTGCACTGTACCCGGATCCCGTGCCAATACATTTTGATGCGTATGCTTTTGATGAGGTATTTTTGAGCGCGTTGCCCGAGTTGCCGGGGGTTTATATTATGCGGGATCGCGAGGGCGGCGTGATTTATGTGGGCAAGGCGGTGAATTTGCGAAGGCGCGTAGGCAGTTATTTTGCCAGAAGATCGGAGCGACCGAAAAAGACACAGCAGATTTTGGATCGGATATGGTCCATGGAGGTGGAGACGGTAGGGTCTGAGCTTGAGGCACTCCTGCTCGAGTCAAAACTGATCGCGCTGTGCCAGCCAGAATTTAATACGCAGCTCGATGTGCACGAGCGCGATGTGGAATTGGGTACGCTCAAAAATGTGGTGCTGATTCTGCCGTCGGCTGAGTTGGATTGCGTTGAGTTGTTCTGTGTTGTGAATGGTATATCTTTTGCACAAGTACGAGCGAGTAAAGATCTATGCGATTGGGATGCGGTGGAACAGGCGCTGCACGAGTTTTACTTTTTAGGGGAATCGGATTCAGACCTTGAGACAGGTGCTCTTTTTGAAATTTTAAAAAGCTGGATGGTCGCAAAACGCGATGCGATAAATTGGGTGGATATGGATCGCTCGGGTAGCCCCGATGATGCGATGCGAATTGTGCGCGAGTACGTGCAACAATGCGAGGATGAGGATTGGGAGAAAATTTCCTGGCGGGTGTGATTATTATTTTGCTTTTAGACCATGTCCCGTGAGGGGGGCGACGACGATTTCGTGTTTTTGAGATGGGTATTTCACAAACGCTGCAATGGCTGTGGCCGAAGTGGGTTCGATGTAAAATCCCATTTCGGCCATTAGTTTTTGGGCGTTGCGCGTTTCGTCGTCGTCAACGGTCAGGATATCGCCCCCTGTTTTATCAATGCACTGGACGATCTGCGCTGCGCGGGCGGGTTCTGCAATGGCGATGCCTTCGGCGATGGTCGCTGAGGGTTCGTCTGTCCAGGTGGGCATAAGCGGGGCGCAATGGGCGGATTGCACGGCGATGAGTTTGGGCATGTGGTCAATCAAATTCTGTTTGAGAAGGTCTGTGAATCCGATGTAAGCACCGATCAGCAGCGTTCCATTTCCCGTTGGTATGATGAGTGTGTCTGGCGCGTTGAAGTTGCGTTGCTCCCAGATTTCGTAGGCATAAGTTTTGGTGCCGTGAAAGAAAAAGGGGTTCCAGACATGGCTTGCATAAAAGTGTTTTCGCGCCGCGTCTTGAACCGCATACGCAGTATCTTCCCGCGATCCCGAGATTTTGTACAGGGTTGCGCCATAGCCCTGGATTTGCGCGAGTTTTGCCGCTGATGTGCTGTCGGGAACGTAGATGTCACAGGCAATTCCCGCACGCGCTGCGTAAGCCGCGACAGCCGCACCCGCATTGCCCGACGAATCTTCGACCATGTGCTGAACGCCCAATGCTTTTGCCTGGCTGATCAAAACGGTTGCGCCGCGGTCTTTGTACGATCCGGATGGAAACAGGTGGTCCTGTTTGACGAGGAGGGATTTGCCAGCGATGGTTACAGGTGTCAGCGGCGTGAACCCTTCATCAAGGGTGACGATATGGGCGTCGTCTTCAATGGGGATGGCTTCTCGGTAGCGCCACAGGGTGGAGGGGCGGTGAGGAAGCGCGTCAACGCAAAGTTTGGCTTCAAAGTGGAGGTCAAAGAGGCCTCCGCAAGTGCAGCACCACTGCAAGGTGTCGGTGCTACAGGTTTTTCCACAGCTTTGGCATAGTAAGTGGGGCATACTATCCGTCTATTTCTCGCGGAGGTTGCACGCCATCGTCCAGTGGAAATATGGGGCGTTGGCACTCGGTAAAGGGCAGAGATTTTAAGTTGGCACTGGTGGAGCCGGGTGCGTCAACGGGTACGATTCGGGCGGCAATTTCTTCGAAGTGAACCCGAAAGCCGTTGGGAGATTTGCACACGACCAGATCAAAGTCTCGCGGGTCAAGGCCGCGCGCTTCAAAGACTTTGCGATCCATGATGCTTACCGGGCGCGTGGTCGCCATGATGCTGTAAGTCCCGGCCTGGAGAACAGCCGTGTTGCCCGCATGTCCCGATGTACCCGTACCTGTAATATATGCGCCATCGGTGAGCAGTTGGACATAGACTTCGCATTCGATGGGGGTAAAACGCGCTTTGTCAATGGCACCGCCAATGGGAATGGTTATGGTGGCGCCCACACCTGCGCCAAAGGCTGCTTCAACAGCGGGAGGATCGACAATGGGCAGGAGTGCGCGGCCCTGGTAGTTGTGTTCAAACAGGCCCTTGAGAATGGCGTTGCTATCGCCTGATGCGCCCGAAGATGTGGCATCGGCAGCGTCGGAAAAGACGGTAAGTCCCCGGGTTTCTTCGGCCAGGTAGATGGCGTCTGGAATTGCCGTGAGTGGTGCGGTGAAATGGTTGCGATTGTCCCACATGTATTGGGTTATGCGTTCGGCTTCGCGTTGTGCGCGTTCGGGGTCGTTGTCGGTAAATACAATGACGTTGGAGCGCAGATCGGGTACATCGGTGAAAGGATTGCCGATATAGACCCCGCTACCCAGGCCCCCTTCGGAATTTTCTATTTCCTGACACCAGCGGATGGCCTGACCAAATCGACCGGTTTTGGTGATGAGTTCGTCGCCTCGCACGAGCATGGGCAATGGGATATGCGCGCCGGTAGGTTTGACATTGCCATCGAGAAGGGCGAGGAGGTTGCGCGCACCGCGTTGCCCGGTTTCGTACATGTCGATGTGTGGATACGTGTGAAAGGGAACCATAATGTCGGATTGTTCGATGAGGCGGTCGGTGATGATGCCGTGCAGGTCAAAGGTGGTGACAATGGGCACATCGCCCAGGATGTTGCGGATTTCGGTGAGGACATGTCCTTCGGGATCGACTTCAGTTTCGCCAGCCATTGCGCCGTGAAAGACCATGAGCATCCCGTCTGCGGGGGCATTGTTGCGAATGCCTGTGAGGAGTTCGTCCATGAGCCTGTTGAGGTCCGAATCGGCGACTGGTCCACCGGATACGGATGAGGCTGAATAGATGGGTACGAGGTCGATGTCCTTGCGTTCGGCAAAGATGTCGAGTGCGCCGGCGATTTCGGTATTGCTACCCCGCAGTGCGAGCAATTCTTCGCCGAATATTACGTCGAACATATCGTAGGGCGTGCGCGCGGGGTTAAAGCTGGAGGTTTCTTGTTTGAAGGCCGCGAGTAGAATTTTCATTTTTTCTCCCGTGCTTATGATCAATAATAATCCTGGATGGATTGCAGCGTTCGCCTCACAGTATAGGGATCAACGCGCTCTGCACCGGAAAATCCGCGGCTGGCTGACTGCGCGGATTCGAGCCGTTTGTAGCGCACTTCCATGGTGAGTGGCGATGAGAATCCAAAGGGTTTTATGGCGTTGTGTTTTGTTACGGCGTTTTGGATCGTTTCATAGATTTCATTGACCACCCGTTTGGGGTGTTTGCTTACCGCACAATTCCATCCCATCCCCTGCTTGGTCGTGACTGTGACAACGCCGGGAAAAAAACACTCGGCTTCCGCGGTTCCCTTATCGTCACTTGAGGCGAAAATGACTGGTACCCCTCGCTCTCCTGCAACAGCCGCGTCTATGGCCATCTCTCCCACCTCTCGTCCGTTGATCTTGATCCATTGATACGTCGCCGAACTAAAGGTATGACACATCACGCCATCAACTGTATTGTCCATGGCGTGATAGCCGACAAACGCCACGCCATCATAAGATTCGTCCATGCCGGGAAAACGGTGTTCAAATCCCACGCCGAGCGCGATATCACACCGCTCGTCCAGGAGATCGTAATTCAGATTCAAGCTCCCGCCGTGATTATCCCATACAATGACCTGTTCTGCACCGGCTGCAAATAATCCGCGGACAGCCGCATCCGCTTCTCGCGTGGCCTGTAATTTGGCGAATTCTAAATTTCGAGAAGAGTTCAGTGACGCGCCAGGTGATCCCACGCCACAGGCTACGCCTTCGCAATCGACAGCGACGACGAATTTCATTGGTACCTCCTTTTTGTTTCCTGCTTGACAGTTTTTAGAGCTTTGTGTATTTTTTTCTTTTGAGATGAGGGTTATATTTTTTAAAATCCTATTTTTCAATAATTTAGAGCCATCCTAGCTCAGCTGGTAGAGCACCTGATTCGTAATCAGGCGGTCGGCGGTTCGAATCCGCTGGATGGCTCCATAAAGAAAGGGCTTGTGTCGTTCGGATACAAGCCCTTTTTGCTGGCGTAAAATGCGATGTTGTATTTCTCGACTGTGAGGTATTGACGCACAGTGTGAATTTTTGCTACATTTATTTTTGGTGATTTTTAGTCAGGAAGATTGTTGTAACATATTAAAAATAATGATGTTATAGTTTTTTATATCGTTTTAAGTCCATCTGGCACAAAAGTTGCAGTTATCTGGGGGTGTGGCACCTGCCTTCAATATTTTCCCGAAAAACCTGAAACTTTTTGCTGGGGGGACAGTATGAAATACGTTGTGATTTTCTTTTGTCTGAGTTTGGCGATGGGTTGCAATGTGGTCGATCCCGTGTCGATCTCGGGATCGGTGGAAAAAATTTCGCCCGCGGCATTTGCCAATGCCACTGTGACTATTTTGCACGAAGAAGGCTATACGGTAGAAACGGTTGATCCCATAGCCGGTGTGGTCACGACGGGCTGGCGCTATGAGTCGAGTTATGCGAGCCAAACTTTTTTCGATGTTTCGCGGCGCACGCGCATTTCGGTTGTGATGGATTTTTTTACTCAGGAGGTCAATGTGCAGTTGACCAAGCAAAAAAGAAGTGGTGATGATCCCTGGCGCAACGACGGGCTGTCAGATGCTGATAGAGATCGGTTGCGGTTAATTCTCGTGCGTATTCAAGAGCGCATCCGGTTAATTGCCCAGCGAGAAGGAGTTGTTGCCACAAAAAGGAGTATCTGGTGACACTATAACCGTCGAGAGGTGTTATAAACTATGGACGGTTGCGCGATATGTATTTCACAAGTCATTAGAAGGAGCAATAATGAAGTTTTTAGGGGTGCTGTTGTTGCTGTTGCCGTTATCTGTTCGAGCAGCAACGCTGAGTGGGTTTATTGCGGATCAGAGTAATGGCGAGTCGTTGCCCTATGCGAACGTGGTGTTAAAGGGGACAGATACACCCATTGGTGCATTGAGCAATGTGGATGGGTATTACGCCATTCAAGGGGTGCCGGTAGATACCCCTTATGTGTTGACCATTTCTTATATCGGGTATATCAGTTTTCAGGATACGCTGACTTTTCGAACAGGTGAAACAAGGCGGCTCGATGTGCAACTCAAACCCGAGCCGATAGCTGTGCAAGAGATTGTGGTGGAGGGCAAGCGGGAGGAGGAAGAGCAGCGCATTCAGCCGGGTTTTGTCGAGGTCGAAACGGCAAAAATACGCGAGATGCCAGCTATTGGTGAGGCGGATATTTTGCGCTCGTTACACCTGTTGCCCGGTATTCAGGCCGCGTCGGATATCAGTTCGGGGCTTTATATACGCGGTGGTGGGCCAGATCAGACCTTGATTTTATTGGATCAAATGCCGCTTTACAATCCATCGCACGCATTTGGCTTTTTTTCTACTTTTAATCCCGATGCCATTCGGGATATGAGTTTGCACAAAGGGGCTTATCCCGCGAAATACGGTGGTCGTTTGGGGTCGGTGCTCGACGTGCATAATAAGGACGGCAATCGCAAGGGATTTGATGCCAGCGGGGGGATCAGTCTTATTGCTGCGCGTTTGACACTCGAAGGCCCAACCCCAAAAGGATCGTGGATGGTGTCGGGGCGGCGCACTTATATCGATCCGCTATTGTCTTTCATTCGGAATGAAGACACAGATGTTCCCGCGTATTATTTTTACGACTTAAATGCCAAGCTCAATCAGGATTTTTCGGATAATGACAAAGTGCAGATCAGTGGGTATTTTGGTCGAGATGATCTGAGTTTTGATGTTGACGATGATTCGTTTTTCGGCATTCGGTGGGGGAATACGGCTTTTCTGGGCAAATGGACGCACGTGTTTTCGCCTGCGCTATTTGGCAATTTTGTGGTGGCGAGCAGTGATTATACCAGTAAGATAGAGCTGAATATTCTCGATACGCCCATTTTGCTTTCCAACGGTATTAGCGATTTTACCATCAAAGGCGATGTGGATTGGTTTGCCGCACACGATCACGCCTTGAGTGGTGGGTTTTTGGCTACCCATTACGATTTTAAATTTTATCAGGAATTTAATCGCTCAAGCCAATTCGACCTGAGCCTGAAGCCCAATTTGCTATCGGCGTATGTGCAGGATCACTGGCAGCCAGGCTCTGCAACAGATATTCGCCTGGGGCTACGGAGCAGTTATTTTAGTGCTGGTGATCGCTTTCATGTCGAACCGCGTTTATCCATGAGTTATCGAAAGGGAAATGTGCGCTATAAGGCGGCTGGCGGTTCATTTCACCAGTATTTGCAGTTGGTGACCACCGAGTTGTTTAGCGGCGGTGATTACTGGGTGCCGCTGGATGAGTCGGTGAAGCCCGGACGGTCCTGGCAGGGTGTGGCTGGTGTGGAGTGGGAACCTTCAGAGCGTTATCAGGCGACTGTAGAGGTCTATTATACCGATATGGCGAATCTGATTGTACTGGACAATCGCATCGCCGCAGATATTGATGCAACGACCGTAGAGGATACGTTTATGAGTGGGGGTACCGGGTACGCAACAGGTGTCGAGGTCTTTTTGCAGCGTCGCACGGGACGGTTGACGGGATGGATAGGTTATACGCTGGGATGGACGCGGCGCAAATTTGTCGAACTCAATCAGGGCAAGACATTTCCCCCAAAATACGACCGACGCCACGATGTGTCTTTTGTGAGCAATTATCGTTTGGGGCGGTGGTCGTTTGGGGCGAATTATGTCTATGGCACGGGTCAGGCATTTACGCCTGCATCTGCGCGTTATTCATTGCGCTCGCCCGCAGTGCCCCACCGGCAAATAGAAAACCTGGTACTACCCTCAGATCGCAATAGTGCTCGCTTATTGCCCTATCAGCGATTGGATTTAAATGTGAAGATGCGGTTTCGCACATTTGAGGTGAATGGAGAATTTTACGTCCAGGTGTTTAACGTATTTAATCGGCGCAATGAGTGGTTTGTCATTTTTGATGAGTCCGATCCAGATGTGATCAAGATGTTGCCTATAGTGCCAACGCTGGGAATTAATTTTAATTTTTGAGAGGATTGTGATGAAATATGTCGTTTTGGCGGTAGGTTGTCTGATGTTGCTGGCCGGGTGTGAAGCCGAGCGCGATCCGTCGAGTCTTTTTGGACCAGATGCCTCGGGTGTTCTGGTTGTAGATGCGCTGTTGATCGTCGATCAACCCCTGCCCCAGGTGCTGGTTAGTGAGACGGTAAAAGCAAACGCGGGGTATTCTGAACGCTGGACAGGTGTAGGCGATGCCGAGGTCGTGATCGCTCAGGGGGAACAGACGTTTTTGTACAGGCCGGGTCGCGGCACAGGGTATTATGATCCCCCGCCCAATGCGCCTCTCGTTTTGCCAAATACAATTTATTCTCTGCGCGTGCAATCTCAGGGTAGGGAAGCCAAAGCGCAGACGATCACACCGGGCAGATTCGATATTCGAGAGGCGGCATTAATAGATGATGAGACACTTGAGGTCATCCGCTCATTGAACAGATATGAAGATGGCAATGTGCAGGAGAATCGCGTTGTCTATCAAGATGGCCTTCTGGAAATGCGATTTGATCCGCTTCCTGCCAGCGGCTACCACATTGCAATTGAAAGCCTGGATCCAGAATCGGATTTTGTAATTTATTCCGATTTGGTCGATGAAGATGAGAGGGCGGGTTTTGAACGATACGGCAGTTCGCCAGCATTTGAGGCCGCAGATGGCATCGTGCGCTTTCCCTGGTTTGCCGTGGCGTATGCCGGGCCTCATGTCATTCGCATTTATGCGGTTGACAAAAACTGGTTTGATTTGATTCGATCTGTGCCCGAATTTTTTCAAGATGATGATGGGAATGCGTTTCAGCCTGGCGGTCTGGCGGGCGACAATTTTGAGCGTCCGCTATTTAACGTTGATGGGGGCATAGGGATTTTTGGATCGGCGTCTGTGGATTCGGTGGGTTTTGTGGTGTTGCCTCGCCCCTCGCAATAAAGGTTATTGCACAAATATATCTCCTTGGGCATCGGTCTATAACCGATGCCCTTTTTCTTTGCTTGACGCGGGCATTTGTGTTATGATTTCTATACTATAAAGTTTTTGAGGAGGAAAAAAATGACGCCAGAAGAACAGAAAACGTTTTTTTTCGATCAGGGCTATCTCGTGGTTGAAGATGTGGTGTCGCCAGAGGAGTTGGCCGAGTGTGAAGTGGAGATCCACAAATTACACGTAATGGCAGCAGATTTGGCAGCCAATGGCGATAAGCGTTCGGGCAGTTTTCAGCGCGAGCCTTATGCGAGGGACAAAGAGCAAGAAGGCTTGCCCGTGTTGCGAAAGATCGAACAGACACGCGATTTTTCCAACGTGTTCAAGAACTTAGCTGCACATTCCAAACTCGTGCCCGTGGTTCAGAATCTGATTGGTCCCGATTTGTTGTTGTTTCGCAGTACGCTTATGCTCAAGCCCGCGTTTCACGGGTCTTCGCATGGTTTTCATCAAGATTCGGCGTATTGGCCGATGGAGCCGCCCGAGCTTGTCACGGTGAGTATTGCGCTGACAGAAGCCAATTCGGAGAATGGTTGTATTCGGGTGATTCCCCAGAGTCACAAGTGGGGCATGCAGAAATGGGGCGATATTGCGCGGCCTCAAGATGCAAAGTTGACAGATCGAAAAAATTTGGATACTTCACAGGCGATTGAGGTGCCGCTCAAGGCGGGAACAGCCCTCCTGTTTCACAGTTTGTGTGTACACGGTTCTGGCCCCAATAATTCACCTCGTCCGAGGCATACGGCGCTTTACGCCTATTTTCCACCCACTGTGCGTTATATTGCGCGTGGATCGGATTCATCGCGCACGTTTCCGGTGATTGCCGGGTTAGAAGGCAGGGAAGAAGTCACGATGGTCGCCGAGTCGGCGGCTTAATAATAAAATATTAATCACAATAACCGGGAGGTTTTGCGCGATGTCTAAAGAAAAAATTCGGCTCGGTTTGATCGGATGTGGCGGCAATATGCAGCGGGCGCATTTGCCTCGTTTGAAGGCAGATGGGGGCGTGGAGATTATCGGGGTGGCCGATCCCGATGAGAGCCAGGCCGAAGCATTGATGGCGGCGTGGGGCAGTGAGGTATCGTTTTATGAAGATTATCGCCAACTGGTGCGTAATGAGGCGCTCGATGCCATGCTGATCAGTTCTCCCCATGCCCTGCATTATGAACACGCCCGTTTGTCTTTGCAAAAGGGGTTACACGTTCTGGTTGAGAAGCCCCTCACTGTTGCGTCTCGGCAGACCAAGTCGCTGATCAATTTGTCGGATAAATTGAAATTGTATCTGGTGGTGGCCTATCAGCGCAATTATATGGCTCCCCACGTTTATGCGCGTGAATTGATCCGGCAAGGTGAACTCGGAGATTTGCGCGGTGTGGTGGCTTATGTGACACAAAATTGGGGAAGTATTCGCGGCTGGCGTTTGGATCCCGAGTTGTCGGGGGGCGGCATGTTTATGGATACAGGTAGCCATCTCGTTGCTTCTGTGTTGTGGATTACGGGATTGGAGCCTGTGGAGGTCTCGGCCTTTGCGGAGAACGCGGGAAAAGCCGTGGATACCAATATGGTGGTCAATGTGCGTTTCAAAGGTGGCGGGGCGGGTACACTGAATACCTTTGGCAATGCGGCGCATCACGATGAGCGAATCGCCATTCACGGAAGCAAAGGTTGCATGGTATTCCACTTGCACCAGTGGCAGGTGCAGTCGGTTTTGCTGAATGACAAACCACTCGAAATTCCACCACATATTCAGGAGACGACGCCCGATCAGGCATTTTTTGATCTGATCCGCAACGATGGCGTGGGGTATTCGCCGCCGGATTTCGCTTTGCAGGTCGCCCGTTTGTCCGAGGCTGCTTATCGCTCGGCTTCTGCAAAGAAGGCTGTGAAGGTTTCGCGGTAATGCGCCGTGATCCGCCTTGCGTAGTCGCTATTGGTGCCGTGTTGTGGGATGTGTTTCCCGATGGTGAGCGATTGGGAGGCGCGCCGGCAAATTTTGCCGTGCACGCGGCTGCTATGGGCGCGCGTTCTGCTATGGTGAGTTGCGTGGGAGACGATGCGCGGGGCAAGGCAGCGCTTGAGATTTTGAGCGGACGAGGTGTGGTGGTAGATGCTTTGCAAATACATGCCCATCGTCCAACGGGTACTGTAGATGTGACCCTTGTCGATGGGCAGCCCACTTATGAAATTGTCGAAGGCGTGGCGTGGGATGCGATTACCTGGTGTTCAGAATTGGCACCGATAGCGCAATCTGCTCACGCCTTGTGTTTTGGAACGCTAGATCAACGCGCTGCGCAGAGCCGTCGAGCAATTACAAATTTTTTGGATGCGGCATCGCCGGATTGTCTGCGCGTACTCGATGTCAATTTTCGCCAGCACTATCACACTTATGAGATTGTGCGAGAGTCTATAGCACGCGCTGATGTGCTGAAGTTAAATGACGAGGAAGTGGCTCTGTTGCGCGATTATGTGGGGGGGGAAGAAGATGTGGATGCTTTTTTGATAGATATTTGCGCGCGTTTTGACCTGCAATGTGTGATTTTGACGCTGGGAGAACAGGGGTGCCGGGTTTTGGGTGAAGATGGGATTTGTCAGGCGGTGGGGAAAAGACAACAGGTCGTGAATACAGTGGGTGCTGGCGATGCTTTTACGGCGGCTTATGTCATGCATTTACTCGCTGGGGCACCAATGCAGATATGCGCTGAGAAAGCCAATGCCGTTGGCGGTTTTGTTACGACACAGGACGGTGGGATGCCGCCTTTGCCTGCGCGTTTTCGGGTTTTTTAGCAGACAGTTACAAATATCCCAGTGCTCTGAGCCGATCTTCGAGTGCTTTTTTCTCGTCTTCTGTATAGACCTCGTCGTCCGTGTGTGAAGGATGTGCATCTGATGGTGCGAGCGTTGAAGGCGCGTTGACGATTGCCTGGCCTTGCATGTCGGTGGGTATGGGGATATCCATGAGACCGAGGATAGTCGGTGCGATGTCGCGTATTTCCAGATTGTATCTCTCGCCGGTGTGCGTGCCGTCTTTGAGAATAAAGATACCTTGTTGGGCGTGGTTGGCATCGTCTGGCCCGGTATCGTTTTCAAGGGTGTGGATGGCGCGATGGCCTATTGTGCCAACAGAACGCCAGTGCAGGTCGCCGAAATAGACGATCAGGTCGGGCGGGATGTTGTTAATAGTGCTGTAAATATCTTCTGGTTTGAAGGCCTGTGTCGGCAGGGGATTGCCCTTGTCATCTGGGATGTCCGCGATTTTTTTTGAGAGTTCAGCACATAAGGCCTGGTATTGTCCGGGGGGGACAATGCCTTCTGGTTCGCGTCCGGCAATGTTGAAAAAGATGCGCGCGTAATAGCCACCCTCACCCCAGGCTGTGGTTTTTGGCCAGTCGATTTCGAGGTCCTCATAAGCCGTAGGCTTTTGGGGATATTTTTTTATTGTCAAATACCCTTCTCGGATCAACCATTCGTTGATGCAGATGCCGCCATCTATGCGCTTGGCACCGTGGTCTGAGACGAGGAGAATGGCTGTGTCTTTACCCGCCAGAGCAATTAGAGATGCGATTTCACTATCGAGATATCGGTAATAGTCGCGGATGGCGTTCACATATTCGGAATTGGGATCGTGTTTTCGGTGGGTTTGATCCAGAAATCGCCAGAATCCGTGGTGGATGCGATCTGTGCCCATTTCCACATGCATGCAAAAATCCCATTCGCGGGTTTGCATGAGATGTCGGGTTACGCGAAATCGCTTTTTGGTCATGGCGTAAATTTCGCGGAGCAAGCGCGCTTTGTCATCTGTGCGAAAATCGCGTACATCGATGATATAGCCATCGGATACGCGCTCGATTTCGGTTTTTAAACTATCGGGATAGGTATAGGGACTGTCGTTGCTCGGCGTGAGAAAAGAAGCGATCAGACAGCCGTTGACCGGATGGGGAGGATAGGTTTGGGGCACGCCAACGAGGATTACTTTTTTGCCTGCAACAGAAATTATGTCCCATACCGTATCGTCGTGTACGAGAGATGAATTGGCGATAGATAGACGGTTATAGGAGTAATCGGCGCGGTTGCGCAGCCCGTAAAATCCCAGCGTGCCCGGGTCTTTGCCCGTTACCATACTCATCCAGGCGGGAATGGTGATGGGCGGGATGGTGCTTTTGAGATTACCGTAAACTCCGGTCTGGATCAGGTTGTCGATGGTGGGCATGTCATCTCGAAATCGGTGAAAGATCAGTTCGGGTGCCGCACAATCCAGGCCTATGACGAGTACTTTCATGATGTTTTTACTTTATCGATATACAATCAATTTGTCTTTAACCCGCGTCTGCGATTCGCCATTGTCTGCTGTTAAGGTGTACAAATACGTGTTGTTGCTCAATATCTGGCCGTCGGTATCTCGTCCATCCCAAAAAATTTGATTATACCCCGCGCGTGCATAAGGCTCTTCAATTCTCTGAACGAGCCGTCCGGCAAGGGTGTAAATCCGCACGGTGACTTTTGAGGGACGCGATAAGATGAATGTAAAATGACCCGTATCGGATACGGGATTGGGCGCGACCAGTGCGTTTTCTATCGCCAATGTTGAAGAGACCTGGAACGCTATTGCAATTTTTGCAGGACCATTTCCCAGTCTGTCAGAGGCTTCGACATTAAGCGTATAAGGACCATCGGCAAGCGCGTTTGGGGTATAGACAAATGACAGTGTCATGGGGGTGACAGCGCGATCTTTTATTTTTTCTGATTCATAATGACTCTCTTGTGTCTCGTCTGTTCCCGAAAGCGATAGACGAACACTGGACAAATCAATACCCGCTGTATCGCGCATGGAAATGCGAAATGTCGGTTGAGGGGGCAAATAATCTTCTGGTCGAACTTCGCCGAGGGCATCCAGTGCCGCGATTTCAATTGTTGGCACATCGCGGTCAGAACTCGGAGCAATCCGCACTGGCTCTGTAAGTATCACTTCGCGACCTGAGAAAATTGGTTGTCCCTGAAAATTTTCCAAACGAGCCGTCACCATGTGTTGCCCGGCCCACTGCGCGGTTTGCCACATCAGGCGCAGGGGTACGATTTGTCCAAGCGGGGTATTTTCGGGCACAGCCACGCGCCCTATCAGACGCCCCAGCGCAGGAGAGCCGCTATAAAAGGCGATAGATGCGCCCAGAGATAGGTCTAATGGACCGCGGTTTTGCACGTCGAGATGGAGGTACACGGGGTGCAATTCTGTTACTTCAAAAGGTTCTGCCCGCAAGTTGCTCAGGCCAATATCTGAAAGCGGTTGATATGTTGAGGTCCAGGTTTGTAGGCCGGGGGATGGGTTTAGTCCTTCACCAAATAATTTGATCTGAATTTTTAGTCGCGGAATGGATAAGTCTTGCAAGTTTTGTGTTCCGGGTGACAAATTTTGCCATTGTGACAATGGGGCAAAAGTATTGTTATCGACCTCGCCCAGTAAATTCACTTCGGCCGTGCCCGTACCCGACAGTGTTGTCGTTACTGTATGCCACGCACTCGCCGGTCCAATCGGTTCAGATGTTAAGGTGCCAAATTCGGGCAGGCGCTGCCCCGGATATCGATATACCATGCCTCCTTTCAATTGTCCCAACCACACAACATTGTTCACCCAATCAAATTGTCCGCCCAAAATATCTGTCTGCGCTTGATCGCTTTCAAATTCTTCCACAAATGCCCCGGTGTGTGCATCTACCACGCGCACGCGGTGCGTCAATCCCGTGCCATATTCGATTAAGTAGATAAACTGCCCATCGGCAATCGCGCCATCTGTGTGCAGATAGCCAAATCCCGTTTCTGTTGGCGGTACGGCAAATTGTCGCACGATGCGCCAAGCATTGGCCGGGTCAAAGACGCGCACGGACCACCCTCCGCGCCGCACGCCATTGACGCCTGCGGATACGTTGTAGATAAACTCGCCGTCAGAGGTAATCAATGCATGGGCATCAAATGGCAATCCGCGGAACAAATCCAGCAAGCGGCCGGGTACTTCAACGGTATCGATCTGTCCTGTGACGGGCGAAATCCGCAGTACAGAGCGCGCTGTACGGTGTTCGGAATAAATAAACCCATCGCTGTGATATGTCGCAGAAATACTCTGGACAGGTGTTTCGGTCACGATCCCGTAATTTTGTCCCGCTACTGTGCCGTTGAATCCCGTGCCAATACGCGCAAATACATCACTGCCTGGATATAAGTCTTGCGGTGAATAGAATCGCTTTACATACAGGTATGTTCCGTCCGTACACAAAACGGCTGCGCCTGCCACACCTTCGCTCAAAAAAGAATCCTCGGCATTATTGAATCGGATTGGCGGTGGAGACATGGTGCGCCCCACAGTACCGTCATCAGATAAGACGACATCTTCGCCTGTGCCGCGCGATAATGCAATAGTACCGTCTTGCTGCCACACCACCTGCCGTTCGGGTACGGAGGATGTCACTACAAAATGTCGCACATCGGACCAGGGGCCCGTTATCTGTCCATCGGATAATCGGGCGCGCCAAAAATAAGTTCCCGCACGCAAACCCGTTGGTCGCCAAAAAATGATGCCCTCGGCGGCGGCCACGCTGCCCGAGCGTATTGTCGCGGGGTCTTGAAAGTCGCCAGATCTATTCAGCTCAAATTCTCCTGTTAGCTGGAACTGGTCTTCTCCAGACCGCACGCCCAATACCGTCTGGGCATTTGCGACGGTCTGACTTGGCAATGGCAAGAGCTGTACAGCCGATAATGCGCCTAAGACATCAATTTCTATTGCTGTCCGATTATTTGTTTCATCGCCTTCGACAATCGCATTGGCGGGGTCGGCTATCGCTTCTAAAATATGGCGTCCGGCGCGATTTTTGAGGCGCCAGAGTACTGTCACACTGTCGCGTGTTCCAAAAGGCGATAAAGCCGCCCTGAACAGGGTATCAACCGCGGCGGAATCAAGGTTGCGGTCAATCAGGATGATATCCACGCTGCGTTTGGGCAGAATACCCCAATTATCTACGCGGAGTGTCACCCGAACCGAGTCTCCCGTAGTCAGTTCGCCTTGTTGGTCCAACTGCAACGCAGTATCGCCAATTACAAAATCCGGATTTTGTGGCACTGCGATTTGTTGTGCGGGATCGCCGATCAAATTCATCCCTACTAATCCCAGTTCACTCGAAGGGAGAACCGCGAGTTCGGTCATTTTACCCAGTGCGAGGCTCTTTCCGAAAGCCAGTTCGCCATTTTCAAATATGTGCCGGAATAGCGCGGTGTTGAGCTGGTTGTTAATGCGAATAAAAGAGAGAGAAGACGCGGATATGTATGCTATTGCACCGCCATCGGGTTTGTTGGTCATTTCTTCGGCTAAACTTATGATGCGCGGATCCCAGTACAAGCCATTTAGACATGACATTCCAATAAATAGGGGTAGGCGTTCGCGGTTTCGTATTTGACTCATGTAATCGAACGCCCCTCGCTGAAATGTTCCGGCAATAAATTTAGACATCGATGAGGCACTGCCGTGGCCCATAAAATTTACAATCAGACGCCCCTCATTGATCTGCCGAATAACTTCGCGGGATGAGGCATTGGGCTCGGGCTGCGTATCTGCATCGTGATATACTTTGAAATTCTCCAGCCCGATAGCGTGCGTAATTGTTGCCAGCGTATCACTCGGCGCGATAAATTTGTACGTCCCCCCCTGTGCATCCCAATTTGCCATTAGCAGAATGCGGTTGTGCCATTGTGCTGGCGGTGTTTCGTCATAAGCGATTACTTTTCGCACAACTGTATTGGCCTGCGATGTGCGGCGTACGGAAAACCGCCCCACCAATACATCCATAAACAAATCATCATCCACTCGCCCAAAAAACTCATCGGTAAATGATAGACCGCGGTTGGGAGATTGAAAGGGCATGCCCGGTACGAGGTTGTGACGCGCAACCCGAGTTTGCCCAAATAAATTGCGATAGTCAAAGCTGAATTCCCCGAATAACAATACGTACACGGGGCGTTGTGCCCAGGTGTGAAATCCGTATTGTACAAAACGGCGAATGGCCTCGGCATCGATTTGTCCAAAGGAAAATTCGTCATATACATCGGCTACATCGACCACCAGTGTTGATAGTCCTTGTGCTTGCCGATGTGCGGCCAAACGCTCGGCGGCATCCATAAAATCTGCACCCGAAATAATTATGTAATCCGCGCCGGAGAATCCGCGCAAATCATGAGGTGTATCGCGTTCTGCGCGTTCGGGTGTTTTTATCGCTGTTTCATCCACCGCGACAAAATCGCCGCCTTCAGAAATCTCAAACCGAATTCCCTGGCTACCTCGCACCGCGCCGATGATCTTGTTCTTGTCCAAATTCAAGACTATAGCCTGTTCGTGTTCAAGATTGGGAATAGTGATCGCGCGCGGCGTAAGTATAATACCTGGATTAAAACGCAGCATACCATCTATGGCCTCAAAGCGCCGTGGATAGGTAATCTCCACCCAGTTGAAATACACGTGATCGACATAGGGAACCGGTTCAAGTGGAAACGAGGGATCACCGGGCGTTCGCAATACCACATAAGTTGTATCTGACAATGTAGATACAGGTGCTGTGCCCGCCGCGATATGGGCGTCTTGTCCATCCCAGCGCGCTTCTGCGATGGTCGGACCATCCTGAATTTGTATGACGGCATAGTGATCGGGGTTTATGTTTTGGTTCAGGGTCAACGCATGCATGCCCAGACGAATTTGTGCATTGCCACTTGTTTCGCGTGCCAGCCCCGGCAAAGGCACGGGCATTACGACGTCTGTGGGCATATCGCCTGGGCGCGACGGAGATGCGGTGCGTTGCCAGAACCAGTGGTCGCGGTTGACATTTCGCGCATGTCCCAGGGCTTCATAGATCGAATCGATTTCAACGTGTTTGCGAGACCAGAAATGCGTCAAAATCTCATTGGTAGGTGTATCCTCAGTGTGTGTATATCGCGTGCCAGATTCTCGACCAATACGGAGGAAATAGACGCGCTCTGTGCCGTACTCGCTTTCAAAATCTCGGTTTGGTGCGCGCCGAAATGCGCCCCAAAACATCACCCCATCACCCTCATCTAATACGCCGTCTCCACTATCTTCTATGAGTAGCGGGATTTCTTGCCCGTCTAAAAATATCTGCAATCGATCCAAATCTCCCGGTGCCAAAGCAATGCCGGATTCGGAAAACCAGCGCGTATCCAATCGGTAGAGGCCATCTTCAAAAATTCTGATCTTGTAGTACATGGTCGTGGGATCGTACCAATCCTGGACGCGCTTTGTCGCGCGAATGCGTCGCCCGCGCCAAAAGCGCGCCTGTTCGGGATTGAGCAGTCCCTTTTGATAGATGGGCTCAAAACCGTCTGTAGCTCTCAAAAGCCGAATAGGGGGACGCGTTGTACCTGCGATAAATAACACGCGTACGCGCAACTGTCGCGCAATTCGAAGCTTGTGCTGAACGGGATCATACTGCACTGGACGCAATGACAAAATCGCGATTTGTTGATCGCGCAAGATGCCTGTGTGCGCGATAACGGCTTCTGCACCGGGATAAAATCCCGGCGTGTCGTAAATTGTCTGGTCCTTCAGGTAGGCCGATCTCGAAAACGGATTTTGCTCAGATCCCAACAACTGCGTCTGTGGCACGGGTATCAAATCCAGACCGTCTATTTCCTCATAGTCTGCACTGAGCACTTGAACGACCGCGCGAGAGCCATAAGGCATGCCCAGTGTTGCCCCGCGCACGGGTACAGCAGGTGCCCCTGGCTGGTGCAACCATATCCATCCCGGCACGTCTATACGATCATAAAGAGACTCTGATGTGACGACTAAATCGGATGTATCTACTACAATATCCACCCAGTTTTCACCCGTTGCCACCACGCGCACGTCTCCCGCGTGTGCGATGCTCGTCGCGATTAGCAAAGTGATTGCAGGAATGCTGTGCCAGAAAACTTTCACGATCGTACCTTTTTTATGGCCACAATTTCTCAAATTTACCTTTGTTGTAAATTACCACGCGATCCCCCGGTTGCATATTCAGCTCGACCGAGAGAGAATCGGTTGTGTGTACCGTTACACGGCCCCAAGTTTGATCAATTGAAAAAGGCGGTGTTTGTCCCTGTCCTTTGCTGTGAAACGAAAAGAAGCCACCTTTTTCGATCGCCAGATCAAAACCCGTATTTGTCCTGTGGATGCGATACGCAAAATCACCTGTCAACCAGACGTGATTCACCATTGCAATTTCAGCTTGCAATGATTGGGGGGAGCGCATGGCAAGTGCATTTTGGAGTGCATAAGCAAATAGCGGTTTGCCGCTGAATGCGCCAGAGGGAGTCCATGCAGAGGGTACGTTACAGACGAATAACGTGCCGGTGACTATTCGCGCGTGAGGCATCAAATTGGCAATCGCATTTTCACTTATTTGCGAAGCTTCGCGCCAGAAAAAGCCCTCGCGCCCGATCACCACTCCGTAATACAGGATTAGAATAGCGAAGAGATAGCAGAGAATAGGCCGTTTTTTATTTATCCAGATAGCAGAGATACCCAGACAAAAGAAGGCAGAGGGCAAATACAAATACCAGTTGTGCAAATGCCCTAATGCAGGGGCGATACTCGCGCCGAGGAGGAAGACCAGAAGCAGGGTAAATGGGCGACAGAATTTGTGCGAGATGCCGCGACCATGTTGGTAAATAAAGATTCCAGCACTTCCGACCACCAGCGCAATACCCAACCACCAGATATCACTCATCCCAAATTTTGCCACTGCTTTCACGCCGTCGCGTGCCCAATTCAGGATTGATACGCGGGGTGTTCCACCCAATACGCTGCCCAACACGACCCATCGAATGCCAAAATACGCCAACAATACGATACAGACAACCGCCAATCCGCACCGCGCCTGTACTGTTTTCCACGCTTTGCGATACGCGACCAGGGCAGCGAGTGCGATGGGTAGAGAAACGGCCATTTCTTTGGACAAAAAAGCGAGTGCACTACAAGCGGCAAGCCCCAATAGCGCGCCGGTAGAGCCGCGTTGCATATATTTAACAAATAAAATTAGTGCGCTTAGATAAAATAACGCACACAAGAGATCTGTTCTCCCGACAATCCAGAAGATGGAATCGGTGTGAATGGGTAGCACAAAAAACAGAAGCGCGGCGCCCCAGGCTACTGTAGTGTCTATGGTGAGGCATCGCGCAAATGAAAAAATGAGATACGCGCATCCCGCGTGAATCAAAATATTGTGGATGTGATAAATCGCGGGCGCATAACCGCCAATTAAATAGTCCAGATAAAAAGATAAAACAACTGCCGGGCGATAATATCCCCCCTGCCCGACAAGGCCCTCCCATCCCGTTGACAAAGCAAAGATAACGCCTTTAGAGGCCAACTTGAGATGGCCCCAATCATCATCCAATAATGAGATGCCCGAAGCGATCCACGCCAGCATTGCAAAGGCCGCGGTGGCGCATAGTTTAAAAAATGTGAGACCTTTTGACATAGGTGAAAAAAATAGCTCTGTTTTTTGGGGAGATGGTGGTTCACCTTGTGCTCTGTATTTGGACGACCACATACCAATCGCGCCCAAAATCGCGAATTTCGTAACATCCGGCAAAGCCGCTTGCAATTAGTGCGTTTTCAACATCTCGTTTGCTATATAACCACAGCGGACATCTTCGCAGGCGGTATCGGATATGCCGCTGCCACGCCAAAAAACCGCCCGATTTTGGAAAACTCGCGTAGAACTCGTTGGTTACTTCTGTAGCCAATTTTTTCAAAATCGGTACTGGATTTTCAATATAATCAAAAAATCCCATCAAACACGCCGCGTCAAATACCCGATCAAAACGAACAGATAGATAATCGTCCAGAATGAGGTCTGCTGTCATATTGAGCGCGCCGATATTGTCCTGTGCGATTTTTAGCATTTCTTTGGCAATATCTATCCCTACGGCTTCTTTCCCCTGAAGTGCAAACGCAGCCGTGTATCGTCCCGGGCCACACCCGATGTCTAATACAGAATGGATCTCTTGTTTTTTTGTTTGCTGAAGTGTTTCCTCAAAACGCCGCACCATCACCTGCCGAAATGTGCGATCTACCCATCTGCCGAGCGCGCTCCGATGTCCTGTATGCCCGTAGAGCGCATCAAAATTTTTGGCATAAATGTCAAAAAACTGCCCGACAGCCCGCGTTGATGAACTGCTGGCGCAGTCGTACCCCACTTTGCGCGATTTCATTTTTTGAGCCTTTGTCGATAAATTGCATCCAATTTTTTCACCATAACGCGGTGATCCCATCGCGCAATCGCGTGCTGGTATGCGCGTTCTCCATAAGTGTGACACATCTGAGAGTCTCCGATCAATTTTTCCAAATACGTCACCATCGCTTTGATATCGCCTTGTGGTACGACAAAACCCGAGTGCCCATGTGTTACAATCTCTCGTATGCCTTCGACTTCGAACGATACTGTGGGTACTCGCGAGAGAGATGCCTCTACGGCAACGCCGGACAAGCCCTCGCGCAAAGAGGATAGAACATGCACAGAGGCAACCGCATACGCAGGTGTAATATCCTGAAAAAATCCCGCAAAAATGACGCGGTCTTCAATTTCCAACTCGGCACAAAGCCGCTCGCATGCTACGCGTGCGGGTCCTTCCCCTACCAATAACAAACGAGCTTCCGGACATTGCAATCTGGCAAATGCCTCAATCGTATAATGCTGCGCCTTCGCAGGTGAAAAACGGCCAATATTGACGAGTATGGGCGCGTTGTTGGGTATGCCCATATCGCGCCGAAATGCGTCTTTTTTTACGTTGTCCAGACGCCTTTCAAATTCCGTAACATCGATGCCGCTGTAAACGATCTGATGGGGAATGTTGCGGCCAATATTTTCCCTATTATAGTGTCGAATTGTGTCTCGACCAACGGCTATGATCAAATCGCAAGCCCATATCGTCATTTTTTCCAGTGCGATGTAGAATTGCCGTTTGATATAACTGCCCGGATCGTTAAAAACCACACCGTGAAGCCCGTAGATGATATGTTTGCAGCCGACCAATCGCGCGGCGAGGCGCCCGAGCAAACTCGCTTTGCTTTCATGGGTGTGAACCAGATCAAATCGCTCGCGGCGAATCAATCGCATGAACCACAGCAATGCTCGAAAATCGCGCCAGGGTCTGATTTCCCGGTCTAAATATGGGCATATATGCGTGGCGACTCCATGTAGTTTTAACAAATCGTCTCGCTCGATTTGTCGTCCAACGGCGAGGTGAATCTCGTAATCCTTCCGCATGTCCTTCATCGAAAGATACACATTTCGGTCTGCGCCACCACCAGGCGCAAGCCAGGTCATGGTATGGAGTATTTTGGGGCGTCGGTTCATAACAAAAATTGGCGTTTACACTTCCCGATGGGCAATGCAAACGCCGATTATCATAAAAAATAAAGCGGATATCACGATTCGTAGTATTCAATAATGCGCCGCAATGTGGTATCCAAACTGATTTTGGGATTATAACCCGTTAATTTTTTGATCTTGGTCAAATCGGGAACGCGATAATTGAGATCTTCGTACGAACCCTTTGCGAATGCCTTATCATAAGGCACAAATTCAATGGGTGAATCGCTTTCCGTCAGCACTTTAATTTTTTCCGCGAGGCCCTTGATACAAATCTCATTGGTCTCGTGATTGCCGCCCAAATTAAAAATTTCGCCCGGCGTTTGGTCGTTTTCCATCAATGCCGTCAATCCATCTAAAGCATCTTCTATATCGGTAAAACACCGCCGTTGTTCGCCATCGTTATATACAGTAATGGGATGTCCCAACAATGCTTGCTTGATAAATCGGGGTACTACCATGCCGTATTCTGGGCTTTGCCGGGGGCCAATCACATTAAAAAATCGCACCATGATTACGGGCAATTTTTTTTCTCGCCAATAAGCCAATCCCAGCATTTCACCGACGGCTTTAGAGGTTGAATAATTCCATCGTGCAACGGTTGTTGGCCCCAACAAGCGATCATCGTCTTCACTAAATGTCGCTTTGCCGTTTTTCTTTCCCGCAACCTCTGAGGTCGATGCCAAAAGTACCCGTTTTTTTCTTTTGTTTGCCAATTCCAACAGGAGTTCGGTGCCTCGAATATTCGTGGTCAAAGACTGCAATGGGTGGTTGATGACGTAATTCACACCCACAGCCGCTGCGAGATGATAAATGACATCGCTCCACTCGACTAAGGGTCTGAGTGTCTCTGGATCGAGCACTGTGCCCACTTTCATTTGAAACCGCGGATTCCCTTCGAGGTGCCGCACATTGTCCAGATCTCCGGTTGAAAGATCGTCTAAAACATAAACTTCGTGGTCTTGTTTCAAAAGCCGTTCGGCCAGATGTGAGCCAATAAAACCCGCACCGCCCGTAACCAAAAACCTCATGTATTCATTCCTTTCCCATTGCCGAGCAGGGCATATCTTCCGACAAATACAATCCCCACTCTTTATACATCCCAGGACACAGTAACCCACCCAAAAACATGTAAATATAATGTCTCGAATGCTTAAAGGCAATCAGAAACCTAAAGCGAAACACGCCGCTCGTAGATAGGTTCCGATGCCCTCATCCATCTTTTTTTATTTGTACTGCAATTTCACGCAGCGGACAAAAAGTAAAATCGGTCAATAATCGCCGCAATCGAGGCTCTGTTGCTTTCAAATTCGCGTAGTGCGTCAAACGCGCCTTCCAGTAAAATGCGATCCGTGGATGATTGGGGTCGAGCTCCCACGGATGCAGATAAAAGACTACAGCCCGCTGTTGTTTGCTCACGGCTCGCATATTTGCGCGGCTCACAAAATAGGGGTATAGCCTGAAATACGCGCCTCCGGTTACGGGCAATCGCATTTTTCCCACTTCGCGCACAGATATTGGAATTTCGCAAATTGATCCCGACGCGGTTTTTACAATACGGGGAGCCAAATCAAAATCGGGAATCCCATAACGCCAGTTATGCACGGGAAAAATACTCGAATCGCACTGAAAGCCGAGTTCTGCCAAAATATCCAGAGCCCACAATGATCGCGCGGTAATGGAGAAGTAGGCCGCGCGATAGGCGGTTACGGGTTGTGCCGCTATATTGGAGATCTCAGCAGTAGCCCGCTGTGTTTCTTCTCGAAATTGCTCGGGCGTCATTTCATAGACCAGATCGTGAGACCAACCGTGGCATCCCAGTTCGTGACCTTCATCGGCTATGCGGCGTATTAAGTGGGGATAATGTTGTGCTACTGGTCCCAGGATAAAGAATGTGCCGCGAACATCGTATTCTGCTATTATATCGAGCAAGCGATGGCAACTTCTCTCAAGGCGTGGCTCGCTTTGCACGGACATCTGCTTGGAGATCGGGATGCCCTGATACCAATCTTCGACATCTACTGTGAAAGCGTGTCGCATTGGTGTATGCTCCGCTGCAGGAGGGCCAGCAGTTGTTCGCTACTTTTTTCGAGTGCGTAATGTGCAACCACACGGGCGCGGCCAGCAGCCCCCAGGCGATTACGCAGGGTTTTATTTTCGATCAACGTACTTAAAAATTCAATCCATTCAGAATCTGTCTCAGCCCAAAATCCGGTTTCTCCATGGGTGACGATTTCGCGGTTGATTTCGACGGGACTCGTCACCACGGGCAATCCGCAGGCCATGTATTGCAGCAATTTATACCCCCCTTTGCCCCGCGTAAAAGGATCGTCGGATAGGGGCATCAAGCCAATGTCAAATGTTTGTAAATAAACAACTTCGGTTTCCAGTGTCCAGTCCATGCGCGCGATTTGTAGGCCGGGTACATCAAAGTCACCCGCACCAATCAAGCGCAATTCCAAATTGGGATATTGCCGCGAAAGAGCGACCAATGGGTCTCGAATCAAGTCCAAATACCGCGTTGTCCACTGGCTTCCAATCCATCCCAATACGACTTTCTCGTCCGCTACTTTTTTGAGGGGGATATAACGCGCGGTATCAATAGGTCCCGTGATTTGTGAAACATGAGGGCAATAACGGGCTGCAAATTCAGCGGTGTAGGCATTTTCTACGATGGCGCAGTGTGCGGTTTGCAACATCGCGGGTAAGCCCATTGCACGCCGCCGGGTTCTCAACCGATTGATCCATCCCGCGTTGGAGTTTTCAAGTGTAAAGATAGCGTCGTCGAAATCGTAAAATATTTTGTGCCTGTATCGGCGCAACAGGCGCGGTATGGGGAAGGAAAATAACGCTTTTTGTATCAGTATGGCGTCGTATTGCGGTGCTGTACAAACGCAAGCCCATCCCGTCCATAGGGCGCGAGAATAGGACAATACATAGTATAAAAGACGCGAAAAAACACCTCTGGTATTGCGTTTAATCAGGCCATCGGAGATCACGACTCTGACATCACAGGTGATACCCGCTTTTCGCAACAGGGGCAAGTAATCAAAAACCCGCGTACGGCTGCTGGCAGCCAGGGGGCCATACTGCGCGACAAATAAAATTTTCATATCCAGCCGTGTTGCGTTGTCACGGGCGATCCAGAGCGCTGGTTGAACCAGCCTGGTCCGCTTTCCAACGCGACTTCTCGACCGGTGATGGCAGATTGTTCGGCGGCGAACAGGATTTCCATAATATGGCGCGCCCATTCCCCGTGGGTGGGTGGTTCAATGTCCAGGGCGATGGCTTCGGCAAAGGCTTTCCACTCGTTGTGCATTGTCGAGGGCGGCTCGTCGAAGGGAACATTTTCCCACTGATCGTTTTTTCCGACTTTGACGTATTTCTCCCCGTGTTCGGAAAAGCGCAATGTGCCATTTGCACAGATGACCTGACATTCGTAGTCGGGCGCACCATCTGCAAAGCCAACGGCTACGGCAATGCCTGCCTGGCCGTTTTTATAGCGAACGAAGGCCGTGGCAGAGTCATCAGCAGCCTGGTAGTGGGCGCGAGTTCCAATAGCGGCTGAGACGGATACTGCCTGTGAGCCGATCATCCAGGTGAGCCGATCTACTACGTGTACGCCATTGGTCAACCACATGCCCCCGCCGTGATAGCGGCTGCGGTACTGCGGACGGCGACCGGCGTAGCTCCAGTTTTTGGACATGTAACACACGGCGGTGATGACGGGTCCCAGTGCGCCAGAGTCCAGTATTTCTTTTGCTTTGATACTGGTGCCGTAGTAGTGCTGCGTCAGGCCGACCATCAGTTTGACTCCATTATCGGCTGCGGCAGCGACCATGTTGTCGCACTGTTCCAGGCTGATGGCCATGGGTTTTTCCACCAGGACGTGTTTGCCCGCATTGCAGGCATCAACGGTGAGGCGATGGTGGAGTTGGTGGCCCAGGGTGATGGCGACAGCGTCGATTTCGGGGTCCTTCAAGAGGTCAGTGTGGGAGGCGTAGCTTTTCGGGATGTCGTATTTGCCCATGTATTCGCGGCGCTTTTCCTCTATGAGGTCGGCAACGGCGAGGACTTCGACGTTGTTCAGGGTTTCAATGGCGTCGCAGTGAGACCGGGCAATGCCGCCCAGACCGATAATTCCAACTTTTAAGTTGTCCATTGTGATTGCTCCTTTTTAGAACCACCTGATGACGGCACCGATAACGCTTTTGCCTTCGCCGTTGAGGATATCTCGATAAAGATCCGGTGCATCTGAAGACGCAACCTCATGGGTGATGGTGTGATGCCAGGGGAGAACGCCAGTGCTGATGTTTTTGATGACGGCGCGGCGGCAGGGGGCTTCGCCATCGTTGCAGGGATAGTACATGGTGAGGCGTTTTCCGTGGGGTGGTAAAAAGTTGTAAGAGATGGGGTGGCGGCCGTAGTTGCCCTGAAGGATGAAGGTTCCATGGGTGCGGCAAAGGGCGATGGCCGGGTCAATGCAGGCGGGTATGCCCGTGCATTCGAAGACGACGTCGGCACCGTCGGGGGCGATGTCGCGGACGGCCTGGTTTGCATCGGCGCCCTGAATGAGGTGATCTGCGCCGAGTTTTTGCGCGATGTCGAGGCGGTTGGCCTCCAGGTCTATGGCGATGACTTCACAGCCCCGATGGCTGCATGCAGCGACAACGCCTAGACCGACGAGGCCACAGCCGTACACGACAACGCGGTCGCCCATTCGGGGGGTGGCCATATCCACGCCATTGAGGCCCACGGCGGGCATGACAAATGAACTGGCGGCGGCTTCATCGACGCCTTCGGGCAGGTGGGCGACAAAGGCTCGCGGTCCCTGTGTGTCCAGGACTGCGGCAGAGGTGTGCGCGCCCTGACTGGCAGAGACTTTCTGACCCGATGTAGCGAGGGAGAAAACGCGGTTCCAGCGGTAATAGACGCGGTCACCAACGGCAAACCCGGTCGCGTCTTTGCCGACGTGTTCGACCGTGCCGACGGCCTGATAACCCGTACACAGGGGATAGGGACCGTAGTCGAGCTTGCGGGTGATGGCGGCAAATTCAGTGCCGATGCTGACGCCGGAATACCGGGTTTGTACCGCGATTTGGTCGGGGCGTGGATCGGGAAGGATGATGTCTTCGCAGGCAAAGGTGGGCCCCTCATGGGTGATGAGTGCTGTGGCTTGCATACTATGGCTCCTGTAGCTCAAATTTTGGGATGTTCTGCACGTATTTTCAGAAATTCCTCGGGCGTCGCAATACTCATTCCAGATTGTGGGAAGTCCTGCGGATTGCGAGTAATCAAAATATGTGCCCCCACTCGAATAGCAGAATGAAACTGGATGGCGTCCTCAAAATCATCGCAGGCTGAGTCCATGGCCTGATTGATAATTTTGGCATCGGGTGCCACGGAATCGAATACATCCCGCAACAGTTTTAATGCATTTTCGGCCTTTGTTTTATTTTCCGCTTTCCGAACGATATAGTAAATATTGTTGAAGCTAATCGCAGAAATAAACGCCGTAATTTCCCCACGTTCGGCGAGTGTCCAGACCCGTGCTGAAGCCTGATAGTGGGGTTCGCGGTGTGTAAGCACATCAATTAGAACATTTGTATCGACCAACGCGATCATTCCCGCACCCCATATTTCTCAGCAAGTGCGTCTTCGAGCAACTCACGCTCCGTTTGATTAGTTGGTAACTTCACGATTCCGGATGCACGAAGCGTAATTGGACCTAAGGCGTCTTTGGGATCAAATTCCTGGTCAATTGTTCGAAAAAGTCGTACAAAAAGTGCCGAAACACTGGTCTTTTTTTTTGCTGCAATCAACTTGGTTTCGGCAATCACTTCCTCCGGAGCACTCAAAGTTAGCTTTTTAACTGCCATCTTGCCCTCCTTTCAGGCCATATTTATACGTGTTATTTTTTTTACAAGATACGTGTTTTGAGGTTTGGTTGTCAAGATTGTTCCTCAAATGAGAGATTGCTGATGGCGTTGGATGGCCTGCTGAATATTTTCGATGATTTCGGGATTTTCAGAGGCGGTCCAGGTTGGGCGTGTGAATGAGCGGGTGTCCATAGCAGGATAGGTCGCCGTATCCGAGGTCGTCTGTGAGAACGATGATGATGTTTGGCGGTTTTTTGTGCATCGTTGACCTTTTTTACGGTTTGAGGTATTTGCCGGGGAGGCGAGACCCCTCGTACTTTTGATCGGGGTCGCGGTTGGCTATGACTTCGGGGATGTCCCCATCCCAGTAGTCTGGTACATCAGTGGTGGGGCGTCTGTGCCAGGCGAGAATCAGGGTTCTGCGCTCATCTGTGTAATTTCTTCCGGCAGAATGCAGGATGCGGGCATCGCCCAATACCAGCGAGCGCGCAGAGACGGGGACATTGACCTCATCGGGGTGGTCGCTGAACATGATGGGATGCGTTTCTTCGATAAATCGAGCGCCCTGTTCGTGCGCTGGCACCAGTTGGTCGTGGAGTGGTATGCGCTTGAGATGGGTGCCGGGGATGACTTTCAAACAGCCGTTTTCCACTGCGGTATCGGTTAGATAATAGTTCAGAAATATGATCTGCGGCCAGGGAGAACAACTGATGGGATCGTTCCATTGCATCCAGTCCTGGTGCCAGTAGAGCGGTGGTCCTTTGGCTTCTTTGGTGAGGATGATGATGCCGCCGCTGGTCTGGAAATCTCCAAAACCCAGTTGTTCGAGTGCCCGCCGCGATGGTTCCCATTCGAGTAGTTTTTGGATGATTGGATTGTCTTCACCGCGCACATTCACATGTTGACCCTGATATCTAAATTCCTCGTGCTCAGTGTGATCGGCAATTAATCGCTCGGATTCTTCGCGCAGTTCTTCGAGGAACTCATCTGTCAAAATATCGTCGATGACGCAGTACCCATCGCGGAGCATGTTCTCCCGCGTTTGCAGGGCTGTTTCGGGGGTCATGTTATTCTCCTTTTGGAACTACCATCGGGATAAACAGGGCACAGGCCGGGCTGTTTTCCAGAGTTCACCGAGTATGAACAGGCATGATATTCCCATGCACACCAAACTAAGAAGCGAATTCGGTCCTGTCCATAATAAACTTTTGTCGTTTGAATGGGGTGAAGTTAAGGGAGTTCGCTGGCGGAGGTGACGACTTTGTAGCTGATGTCGTCCAAAGCACCATCGCGGGAGATAGGGGATTGGGTGGATCCGAAGTGGGATGCGCCGCAGTAGATTTTGCGCCGCTCGTCTGGACGGAGGTCGTCAAGGTTGGTGGTGGATTTTGTTTTAGCGACCATATAGAGCGTGTCCTTGCCGTTTTCATCCTCAATGACTACGGCCCAATCTGGATTGTAGCCGCCGATTGGCGTGGGTACTGTGAACCATGCCGGAAGTTTGACATAGAGCTTTACATCCCTCCTGCCCTCTAACTCTTTGACGAATTTGGTTTCTACCTCCGAGTCGCAAGGAATGAGGTCATAAGGTGCTTTCGTGCTATGTTCCGTGTATTTGCTGAAAAGTTCGACCTCTTCCTCGTCTAAAATTTGGGACATTTTGTACCATTCGTTGATCTTTTCGTAGCGAATACCGTTTACCAAATGATCGGTCAACTTTTCTTTTAGCGTCGCAACGGCTACGCTGGCGAACTCATGTGGATTTTGCACAGCAGCTTGTTGGTTCTCAACGCGGCGGAGAATTTCGAGCAAGGTATGGCGGTTGAGTGGGACGGGTGAAGAGGTGTGCGCCAGCAGATTCGCCATTACGTCAATGAGATTGGGCAATGGAAAACGGCCTTCGAGGTGGGCCACAGTCTTGATTGCGCTTGTCTGAATTGCCTCAAACATACTGGCCTGATCATCCACATGCACAGACGCCTTGGTGATGGTTACACGCGGTGCTGAAATACGGACTTTATTGATCTCGCTCACGACTTCATCTAAAAGTAGTTCGGTATCTATGGCAATGGCATAACGGGTTTTCTGCTTGATTCGCTCCCATAATGCCTCAAATTCGGGATTTAATACCCGTGCCTTTTGCAACTCGGCTTTGGATGTCCCGGCCTGCCGAGGTGGGGGTGGCAAAATTTCTTGACCGTATTCTTCTTCGACCCTTCGCCTTTCTTCTGCGCTCAAATCCGTCAAGGGCTTGCCAAAGCGAGCCTCAATCTCCTCTTGATATTCAAAGGCAATCTCACTCTGGAGGGTTTCCACGTATCGCCGGTAGCTCTCATTGGCGACCACAGTGAGAATATTGACTTGCTCGTCGTGGATTCGCTCACCGGTTTGGTCAACGGCCAGGCGCACGCCACGACCGACTTCCTGGCGTTTTTTGACCTGCGAAACAGATTGATTCAAGGTGCAAATCTGAAATACATTGGGATTGTCCCAGCCTTCGCGCAAGGCTGAGTGCGAAAAGATAAAGCTCACCTGCTTCTTTTTTTTGATTTCCTCATCGTCACCTGCCTCTGGAAATGAGAGGAGGGATTCTTTGTCCTTCATGATCAGATCATACGCGACCTCATCTGCTTGGGTTTCACCTGAGCTTGAATCCAGCATTTCAATGACTCCGCCTTTACGCCGCTTCTGTGCAAAATACCCCGCCTGCACATCCTCCGGCTCTACTTCTTGCCAATCTGGATAGCGTGCTTTGAGTTCCGTGAAAGACTGGTTGAATATCTGGCGGATGATGCCATCTTCTTCGGCGTAATTGCTGACTCGATCAATAAAAAAGAGCGAGAGTACTTTAATCCCCCGCGCCTTGAGGCGGGCCTGTTTTCTTAAGTGTTCCTCAATGGTGTGGTGAATTTGCGCTTTGAAGATAGCTTCTTTGTCTATGCCTTGCTCTTGACCCAATTGCAACTCGACATTGTTGGCAAATCGGACATAGTTCAGACCAAAGTGGATTTCGTCAATCTCAAAGCCTTGATATTCGGGACGGCTGGTCTTCTGTTCCAGTGAATCACCAGGCTTTACTGTGACGATTGTTTCTTTGACAGTCCCACTTCTCATAAGCTTATGCACGGCCAACCGCGCTGTCAGAGTGCGTTTTTGTGTCTGGATATCCTCCACCCGGATGAAGACCTGGTTGGCGTCGTTTTCCGCGACCGCAGCGTGTACCTCAATGCGCTTGACCAGCCCCTGGCGATACGCCTCGTAAGGTGTGAGGCGGTTGATGAGATTGTAGGGATTGCGGTGTGTCGCACTATAACGCAGAGCGAATAGGGGATCGAGCGAAGCAATCGCCGCGATGCTTTTTTCACTCTCCATGTTTTGTGGCTCGTCCAAAATGAGAATGGGACGGGTAGCCTGAATGAGATGGATCGGGATTTCGCCCTGAAGCCGGTCCAGACTCTGGCGAATGACATTGGCGGACTTATTGAAAGAGTCAATAGTCATGACCATGATCTCGATGGCATCCGATAAGGCAAACTGGCGTACCTGGGACAGATTTGCGGAATCGTACTGATAATAGCGCGTGACAGGATTGCCATAGTAGCGGGCAAAGTGGTCTTGGGTAATGCTTAGAGTTTTGATCACTCCTTCGCGTATAGCTACAGACGGTACCACAACGATAAACTTTCGCAGGCCGTAGTGCTTGTGGAGTTCCAAAATGGTACGCAAGTAAACATAGGTCTTCCCCGTGCCGGTCTCCATCTCAATAGAGAAATTGGGAAAACGCACAGTACGGTTTCCGCTTGCGGTCACGATTTCATCCTCAATGTATTTGAGTGCCTGGTCTGGAGTGATGTGGTTGTAGGCCTGGACGCGCTGCACGTTTTTGAGCAAATCAGTTTCTGTAAGATCAAGCCGATTGGCTACTGCTGATAAGGTGCCGAGTTGGAATGGCACCGCAGCCTCAATGCGGGGTTGCCCCAACAGGATATCCACCGCAGCCTCAATGGCCTGCACTTGATATGCATGATTAGGATCAAACTTAAATTTCATCATGGGGTACCTATATGGTCTTGAGCCGACAGTACTGCAAAATATTGTTCGCCAGTGAAGCTGTTAGAGCGACGTCCCGGACGATGAGCAGGTCGTCCCGCTTCAATCCCTGCTCCAGTTCCAACGCTTTAACGGTTTGGAGATCGAATTTGGGATCAAGGGAAATATAGAAAAATTGGTCTTTTTCTGCGTCTGTGATGCGGTGAATGGTGTTGGATGTTATGCTGGTGATTTCCTCTATGGTGGCGTTGAGGCTGTATCCCTCTTGCCGAGCGACTTCGTAGCGCACATTTTCTGGTTTCCAGTCAGGCAGGAGTGGATCGATGAACATTTCCATAGTCTGGATGTATAGATCAATGTCTTGCTCTTCCACTCCAGTCCATTGACGGAAGTTGCTCTCAGCCAGCTCAAACACTCTGAAGCCCAAGTCTTCCGGACCATTGCGCTCGCCGAGCGGTAGTTCACCATTCTTCTCTTCGTGCATTCTGCTGATAACGCGGCGAATGCGCTCTTTGCCAATGTCGGCGATGGTGTCAAAGCCCCCTTGTTTAGCGGGCGACTTATCTTTGGTCGGTTCTGGTAGTTGAACCATAACAAACTGCCGATTGCCGCCATCTTCACGGTTGAGTTCAAGCACCGCCTGAGCGGTCGTGCTCGAGCCAGAGAAGAAGTCTAAAATTATATCATTTGAATCCATATCGGTGGCGATTTTAGCCATTCGTTTAATCAGACGAGAAGGTTTTGGATTGTCGAAGATATTTTTTCCGATCAAAGCCTCCAGTTCCTTACTCCCTTCATCTGTAGTGCCAGATTCCTGATGGCGCCACAAGTCAACTGGGACCATTCCCGCGCTTACTTCGGATAAGAATTTTTTGAAACGGGGATACTTAAAACCGCCATCTTTTCCCCAATAAAGACGTTTTTCTTCTACATGACGTTGATATTGAACTTTCTCATATTTCCACGCATGTGTAGGATGCTCTACGTTTTTGCCGGTAATAGGATTTTCGATTGCATAGACAAGATTTGGCCTTTTCTCTTTTGTAGCTGGATTGACATAAGAAACACTTGTCCAAGAACCCCGGGGGTCGTCATCGGGATTACTATATATTGAATCTGATTTTTCGGTTCTATCTTCTCTCAGATAACCCAGCATTGAGTTTTTTCTATAAACAACGATACTATCTTTTACAGAGGTAAACATTCGAGCGTTATTGCTCCGGGTATATCTTTTTTCCCAGCTAACAATTGCAACCCGGTTCTCTTCACCAAAAATTTCATTCATTAACAGTTGTAAATTTGCTTGTTCATGATCATCAATTGATACAAATATAAGTCCTTCTTCACTGAGCAACTGACGAGCGACAAAGAGGCGGGGATACATCATATTGAGCCAGGCCGAATGATAGCGACCATTGGTCTCCGTGTTACTGGAAAGATGGTTGCCTTTGCTGTCTTTCTGACCTGTGATCTCGAGGTAGGTGTCCAGCGGATCAGTGAAGTTATCCCGATACACGAAGTCATTTCCCGTATTGTACGGCGGGTCAATGTAGATCATCTTCACACGACGGGCATAGGATTTGTACAAGAGCTTTAGAACTTCGAGGTTGTCCCCCTCGACAAAAAGATTGCTGGTCGAGTCGAAGTTGACGGATTCTTCTGGCACTGGAACCAAAGTCGCGCGGCTCGGAGTTTGTAGAAGCCGGATCGCATCTTTCTTACCAGCCCAGGTAAATGAATACCGCTCGGGACGGTCATCTACAATCTCGCCCAGGGACTGGCGAAGTTTTTCAAAATCGATCTTACCTTCGCTGACGACTTCTGGAAATAGGGTTTTGAGTTGCTCAATGCGCTCGTCTATGAAATCGGGAAAAGTTTCTGCCATAGATTCTTTGGATTTTTTAGATTTTTTACTCATGGGAGTATCCTTTTCAATTTATGGATCTGGTTAAGCGGTCTCGATAGCCTCCAAGGTATTTGTCCGCAAGTTCTATAAGCTCATCTGAACCATCGAGATTTGCAATCCTCAAACTCTTAATACGTTCCTTTAGTGTTGCTTCATCACCGTAAAGCTCTACCAGTTCATTCCAGGCTAAACGCAGAGAGCGTTGGACTGCCCGGCTTCCTCCTTGACTTAAGATCTCACTTTGAGCAGCACGAAGTAGGGATAGCGTCAATTGGGGTGAGTTGTCGATGTTGATTGGATTTTCTGACAGATCAGGAGCACATTTTGTGCAGAGAAAAATTCTTAAAAGATCGTACTCGCTTATCAGGTCATCAACTGAAGCTGATCGCACTTCTTCACGCCAATCCTTCTCAAATTCTGATGCTATATTTTCTGGCACCAGTTTATGGCCGACGTCTTCTTGATGTCCAATAATGCTAATCAGTTCCAATTTCGAAGAAAGGGACTTTAGTTCAGGTAGAATCTCTCTTACCGCTATATCGACTCTATCAGGATCATTTAGAGATTTCAAGAGGCGATATACGACACGGGTGACGGTAAGCTTGGGACGCAATTCAAACAGGCCCCTCTGTCTTTTAGGAAGTGGCAAAAGATTGAGCAAAACGATCGTCCCAGGCACTACATGTTCTGGAGCGAACAGTTCCTCGAATATTTTTAAAGATGCGATAACATCCTGAAGTTTTGCCGGATGCAGAGAACGCAAGTAGTTATTGAAAGCATCTCGATCAGCTATGTATTTCAATGCCTGCTCTGCTTCCCTGAAAGCTCGCAGATTTTCACTTTCGAAACGCTCCAGGTAAAGTCGTAGAATGTCCTCATGGGCAACGCGACGTGCCTTAAGCCACTCATCCTTCCATCCGCCTCCGTAGGAACTGCCACCAATGTGGTGCCCTCCAGCCGGAAAAAGTCGTGTAATCATACTTTCAACGACGTCTTTATGATCTCCGGCGGCTTCAATCAAACTATTGATCAGTTCCTTAAGAATTTTCTCAGGGAGAGGGGGAGCGTGAGAGGTAGAATTGGAACCCGTGAGACCATCAATGACACTATGCAAAAGCTTGAAGACATCAGGAAGGAATATACGAATGGCTTCGAGTGCGAGCAGGTCGGCAAGTGCAATTTGTCCATTGAGGGATCTAACAGTACCGTGGATGGTCGCAACGTATCGTCGAACATCTCGCAGGTTCCGTATAAGTGGTCGGATAACCTCCATGAAGACATCTGGCCAGACTTGTTCATCAACTGAGCTGAGATTTTCGATGTTGGCAAAGGTATTATTCAAGGCCGAGATTATCTGATCAGTGAGCACATAGTCGGGCACTAAAGGCAAATCAATCGCTACTTGAAGAATTTTCTCCAGGTAAGCACGCCCAGGTAGTCCCTGTTCATCAAGTGCCTGTTCGACACGGTCCCGGTCAAAAGCTACGATATAAATGATATTCGGAAAGTTGGCTGTCAGTCGAACCAATTTAAAAATATCTCGAATTTCGGGCGTCTCCAACCGGTCAATGTCATCGAGCACTACCACAATCGGTTTGTCGAGATTAGAAAGGGCTTGCTCGAGTTTGCATCGCCGATCCCCAATGCCTTCCGATTGAGACTGAAAGAGCTTACTGAGAATGTTTGCTGCACCACTGCTTCGATTGATCCAAGGCCCAATAAAGGGGAGCCACCCTAAGCCGGAGAATGCCTTTCCATAAGTCTTAAACAATTTGCTTACTTTGGTAAGGCGACCATTACGATCCATCTTCAGTTGAGAGGCAAGTTCTATAAAAAACGACTCGACGAGTTGCGCTGTACCGCTGAACATCCACGGGTTAAAATCAAGTATGGGAATTTTTTTCTTTTTTAATTCATTCCGAGCAAGGTTAATAAAGGACGTTTTTCCAGAACCCCAGGGGCCAAGGACGCCGACTACAACTCCCTCAGAAGGATCGAGTTCGAGCACATTTTGAGCAAATTCTTGAGCGTCAGCATCTCTACCGATAACATCATCTTCGAGATTTTTAATAGGATTGTCGCCAGTGATCATCACGAATCTCGTATGCAAATTGGTAGAAGAACACGATTCCCAGTAGGCTCTATTTTCAGTCGGAGTTGAAGGAGTAGTAAAAGTTTTATGTAGCCAAATCAGGTCAATGATTTGTTGACTGTAAGCGGTTTTACAATTGGTTTTGTTGCTTGTGGGAGAGGAGAATACAGGATGGGATTACCCGAAAGGCACACGCCATCGCAAGGGGGAGAGGTGTAGAAGGGCTTGCAAAATAATAATGGATTGATACCCTGTTGGCATATATACTCAGAAAAGGTGCATCTGTCAACGTCAAACATGGTATTTTGGATTTGCTACAGCGCATCACGGACTCGTGCTGATAAAATCTCAAATCGCAGGAAGGCTTATGGTTGGTGACTACTCCCAACGGTAGAGCAGTTGGGCTTCTTGGCGGTCAATCCGCCTGACGTTGTAGCCCCAACGTCAATATGTTTATCGCAGCATTGTGGTCTCTGTCCGTCTTATAGCCACACACTTTGCAATGATGCACACGCTGAGAAAGAGATTTCTTTTCCCTGTGTCCGCATGCCGAGCAGTCTTGTGACGTATAGTCAGGCTTGACGGCTTTGAATCCAATACCAGCTTCTTCCGCTTTGTATTTGAGACAGTGCCGAAACAGGGACCACGCTACGTCTGCTATTGATTTAGCCAATCGTCTGTTCTTTTGCATCTCTTTTACGTCCAATTTCTCGACGGCTATGAAATTGTGACGATTGACCATTTTTCTTGATTCTTGATGGGCAAAGTTATGTCGCTTATTACGGATACGCTCATGCACTTTGGCAATGACTTTACGACGTTTTTCTTTTGTGGCGTCGGTCTTGGGTCTTTTTTTCACCGCGTCCCATTTGCGCTGTGCTTTGGCAAGTGACTTTTCCTCTTTGCGAAAGAATCTCTGATTCTCTATTTTCTGTCCGTCACTGGTCACAGCAAAGGAATTGAGACCCACGTCAATGCCAACAGCAGATGCTATGTCTGTTTTTTCAGGCGCGTCGCCAATATCGCAAGAGATAGATACAAACCATTTGCCTGTTGCCGTGCGTGTGATTGTGCAAGACTTAGGGATACCCTCAAGTGACCTGTGCTGAACAATGCGAATGCAACCAATACTGCCCAATCGCAAGCCCTTGTCGTCCAACCTACATCCATTGGCAAACTGAGGATAGGTGATAGAATCATAGCGATTCTCATTCTTGTATCTGGGAAATCCAGCTTTCTCGCCTGTCTTTGGCTTATCTTTGAGACGCCGAAAGAATCCTTTGAATGCCAAATCTACTCTCTGTGATACTTGTTGCAACACTTGACTATATACTTGCTTGAAAGCGGCGTGTTGTTGTTTTAACAATGGTATTGTTTTGGTCTGGTCATATTGCGAGAGAGACTTATTCTCATTTTTCCATGCTTGTATTCTGGCACAGAGTAGTTGATTATACAGAATACGACATTGGTCAATATGCGCCAGCAAGATATTCTCTTGTTTTTTGGTTGGGCGCAATCTGTATTTTAATGACTTAACCATAAGTAAAATATATACTTAGGTATCGTTTTTGTCAAGCAGAAAGAGCACTCATGCCAAAGCAACACCAAAACCACAAGCCCTTCGCCATGCGACCCAACGCTAAAGCTGTTGGGTTTTACGGGCTATTTGATAAAGAGAAGTTTGCCATGTACATTTCTCGAGTTTTAAATCCCGTATTTGTGCTGGGGATTGTGATTGTGCTGGTGTCTCTTGAGGCGTCTGGATCGGGTGCCTGGATCGTATTGTGTGTTTTAATCGCACTGTTTTGTACTGTTTTTGCACCCTGGGGTGTGGTATTGTATATGCGACGCCGGGGCGATATCAGCGAGTTGTTTATTCCCAAACGCCGCGACCGGCTGCGTCCACTTTTATTTTATTTTGCGAGTTCCTGGATGGGTGTTGGCATTCTTTATCTGATACACTCGCCGCCCGTGCTGTATGCGCTGATGGTCTGTGTCGCAGTTCTGGGCACTGTCGCGCTGTTGATAACGATGCAGTGGAAAATTAGCTTACACGCCATGGGGCTTTGGGCGGCCTGTGGTGTGGTAATCGCGCTTTATGGCAGTTGGTGGGCTGTTGTTCCCGCGGGGCTGGTTTCGTGGGCGCGGCTCGTATTACAGGCCCATTCTGTATCTCAAGTTCTGGTGGGTAGTATTGTGGGGGCTGGGGTTGCGTTTTTCATTTTTGGCTATATGCTCAACACATGAATTGGAGGAGTTATGAAGATTAAATCCATTGAAGCTGTGAATGTTTCTATTCCGCAACAGAAACCGATAACACCCGCGCGCCGTTCGAGCTGGCGGCATTCGTCGCCGATTGGCCTGCCGATGAATAAATATCCGGAGTTTCCGCCAGATGTGCCGAGCAAGTCACCGGGCATTGGTGGGCGGGGCGTGTGGGTCAAAATAACGGCTGAGGACGGTACATGGGGTCTCGGAAGAACGGGATTTGGCGAACCGGTTGCCGCACTGGTCGATGCTTTTTACGCGCCACTATTGGAAGGACGCGATTGTTTTGCCACGGAGCATCTCAATGATATGATGTGGCGAGCTTCCAAAAGGCATGGGTCGTTGGGGTTGTCTGCTTGCGCTCAGAGTGCAATTGATCTGGCTCTGTGGGATTTGAAGGGGAAGTTACTCGATCAGCCCGTTTACAGATTGCTTGGGGGCCCATCTCGTGAGAAGATACGGTGTTATTGTACAGGTGATGATCTGGATTGGTCGATGGAGCTTGGTTTTGAGGCGTTTAAGATTACGAATTCCGTGCATTATGAGCAGGGTATCACGGGTATAAATATTATGGAGGAAAAGGTCGCCCTTGCCCGAGAAACTGTGGGGGTGAATGCCGAGTTGATGATCAATCCCGTGATGGCTTATGATGTGGAGTTTGCCATTCGTCTGGGGGAAAGGCTCAGACCTTACGAATTGAAGTGGATGGAAGAGCCGCTGTTTCCAGAAGATCTCGAAGGACATATTCAATTAAAAAAAGCCATGACCTGGATCCCTATTGCAACGGGTGAGGACCATCACACGCGGATTCCGTTTCGCCAACTCGTGGAAAATCGCTGTGTGGATGTGGTGCAACCCGATTTGCACTGGTGCGGGGGGATGACCGAAGCCGTGAAGATTCACCACATTGCCGAAGCCGCCGGTATTAAGAGCAGTCCGCACGGGGGGTGTAATTCGGCTTATGGACAGCATTTTTGCTATGCGATGCCCGAGTGTACTCTGTGTGAATTTCATTTGAGTACACCTGTGGGCGTGCCTCTGGAAGAGGTCGCGCGAATGCCGGGTGTGCCCGTGCCCAAAGATGGCTATCTGGTGCCGTCGGATGCGCCGGGATTTGGTATGGATATTGCCGAGGATTGGATTACGCCCTGGGATCACGGGCGTTTAAGCACGGGTGGGGAGCATGTGATTTTGTGATGTGTTCAGGATGAATGCCGAAGAGCGGTTGAGAACACAAGAGAGACGAGCTAGAGACCGATGTGTGCGGGCATTTAACTCGTCTCTAAGTGCTAGTAAGCAAACGAAAGCCCTATCGTATAGATAGCTCCAGCGAAATATCGGTTGCCGCTAACGGATAGACGCGCCGCAGCTTCAAGACTCAGGTTGGGATTGAGACCCACAGCGATCGTGGGGACCAGGTAAGTGATGCTTTGGCTAAGTGTTTCTGGCTGGCCTGGATTGGTTAAGGCGTCGTACTCTGCTCCCAGGATACCTTCGTACTTAAGGGCGAGGAGGAATTTGTTCATTGGATTATAGCCTACTTCGGCGTTAAAAATGAACTCAGCACCGGGGGTGTAGCTGCGGTCGGGGGTGGGATCATCATCCTTGTATTCTCCGCGCAGGCGATACCCAAAATCCACATTGGCGTAAACCGGTGCTGGATAAAAGGACCTGCCAATTTGCGCCATAAAGTCGAAATCCCATTGACCACCCGTTATGGAAAGGGCTTCGGGAACTTCTCGATATTCACCAATTGGGACCTTGAAGCCAAATTTCAGCGTTCCCACGAGATCGGCGTTGTTCACGAGGTTGATTTTGGCGAAGCCGCGCAGATCGCCCAGGCCTGATTCGGTTTCAAGAGCGGGTGGTGGCGTGGCTACATCATTACTTTCATTTTTATCGACAAATTTATTGCTGATAAACGGAATTTGTAGGCCGATGTCGAACCGGTCATTTACGCCGTAAAACATGTCGAGATAGACTTGCCGAGTTTGGTATCGGGCATCTGCTGGCATTTCAACCGACTCACCATTTCCATTATAGTGTTTATCTGTTGCCTGCGTCATTGCAGTAATTTTGCCCCAAAAATGGCCCTTTTTGAGTGTCCACGCACCTGCATACGCAGTATGTGGTAAAAGGGCGCAAAGCGCGAGGGCGAGAAGGAACTTTATACATGGGTTAAGCTGTGGCGTGGAAGTAGTCATTCTGGTCCTTTCTGTAGCGGTAATTTACCATAAGCAGCCCAGCGGTAGTCCACTGTTCAAACTGCTTGTGATAAAAGGTAATCAAAAAAAGGATGTTTTGCAAACATTCGCCAATTGTGTAAACCCGCGTGCGAGGTCACAGGGTATAGCATCACATTTTATCCAGAGGACTCGAATATGAAATCCCTGCGGTCCATATATGGCCGGCGGGGAAATTGCGCCCGCCAGCGGTTATACGCACCGAGGTTTCGAGGCTCAGGTTTTGAAAGGGGCCTATGAGGAGCGTGGGCGCAAAATACGTAATACGCCTGATATCGCTGGATAGCTGGAGGCCCAATACGCGAGATGGCCTGCCTTTGATGCCCTCTAATTTGAGTATGAAGAAAAGTTTATTCACGGGATTATAACCGATTTCTGAGTTAAAAAACCACTCGTCGCCGGGGTCGTAGTTGGTGGTATTGTTTTGCAGGCGGACGCGATACCCCAGATCAATGTTGGCGTAAAGAGGGAGGGGCCAAAAAGATCGACCGATTTGTGCAATTAGTTCAAAATCCCATTGGCCTTCGCCAGCAGAAATAATCCCATCCTGGTTTTGGAATTTTCCGGTGGGGATTTTGGTCACAAACTTTATTGTGCTCACAACAGGGTTTTGGGCAATGTTGATTTTTGCAAATCCTCGCATGTCACCAAAACCCGATGCGATATTTGCCGGCCTAAAGCCGACGTTTTCAAATTCCCGGCGATAGTAAGGTATTTGTATGCCGAAGTCGATGCGATCGCTCAGGCCGTAAAACAGGTCGATGAAGAGTGCCTGTGAATTGTAGTGTCCATTTTCGCGATAGTGCGCGCGGTCTCCAGGTTCATAGAGGCGATTGAGGTCGGGTTCGCGGCCTGCGCCGCCAACAGCCACGTATTCTTCATTTGTCGATTGCGCCATGCCTGTGATTTTGCCCCAGATATGGCCTTTTGCGAGTGTCCAGGCACCTGCATAAGCGGTATGGGGCAAAAGTATGAAGAGGGCGAGCCAATAAAAGCGGTGCATGGAGGACTCCAAAATTCAGGCGAATCGCCAGGGGGCAATTCGCCTTTTTAAGATAAATAAGTATTTGTGTCCGTCTAATAAATTCCCGTATTCTGCCAGAAGGTTGCCCAGGCAAACCAGAAGGCATTGTGAGCAGGTAGTTGTTGTAAGGTTTTATTTTGCATAGGCCCGGCAATAGCTTCACCTTTGAGGTTCCAGGTGCTGTCCGTTTCCTTGTCGCGCAGCAGAAAGGGATAGACCGTATCGCGGGGGAGCGATTTCTCAAATGTGAGAGTCTGACCGTTGACCACCCGGTCAAAGGGTATTGCGTATTGCTCCTGGTGGTAATAGACGACGAGAATGGCATTGTCCGCGACTACGTCGTTGATGACAGTTTCTGTCCCCATGGTGGGAAAGGGATAGGCTTTGGCGGTTTCGCCGAAACGGATACCCAGTGTGAGGGTTTTGGGCGGGAATAGCTGCGCGGTTGGATTGTCGAGCAAACTGGGGAAGGAGGGGAAAAGCGGCGCGGTATTCGGGTCCCGATAGTTGCCATAGGGATAGCTCTGGTATCTGCTGGGTGCGTAAACACCCGTATTGGCACTGATAACTTTGGAATCGGGATAGAGTTGTTTCCAGTAGCGCCAGGTGGTTTCGATTACGGGCAGGAGTTGTAATTCCTCGGTTCCACTTTCAACCGGGATGTGGATCATCTGGGGATACAGGATTCCCTGTTGGCGGCGGTCGTACATAATCAGGTTGTTGTTGAATAACAAGCCAGAGACCCCACAATGAATGCGCGATTGGTCGCTGCCTCGTCCGTTAAAGATGAGTCCCGTTCCCGTTAGTGGGCAAAAGCTCACGACAATAGGTTGTTCGCCAACCACGTCGTTGATGATTTCGTGCCACCAGCCCATGTTGTGGGGATAGGCTTTGGCTATACCATTGAGGACCACGCCGAGGACGAGATCCTCATCTCTGAGGTAAGCGGTTTCACTGGATGTGAGTTCGACAAATGGGGGATCGGTGAGTGCTGGAATGCCATCGGGAGGTACGCCGCCCGATAGAATTCTGTCTCTGGGAAAGTCACTGAGAAAATTACCGCCTTCTTGCGGCGCGCGATTGATTGAACCTGAGGTTTGCGTATTGCCGGATGACGTGCCGTCAGAGGTGTCAGGAGGATTGCCCGAGTCTCCCGGTCCCAGTGTATCTGTGCTTTTTCCCCCGCAGGTCATCAGGCCAAATAGCGCGAATAGGATTGTGCTTTTGAGAAAAATTTTCACGGGAACCTCCTGTATGTTTACCTGCAGGTAAAAACAGCGGGGTTGACCTTGCATTTCAGTAAATCTCTGTCTAAATTAAAGTAGTTATGGGGTGTGAGTCAAGAAGGGTACTGGGGGCTGGGACCGATTACTGTTTATCCAGGGGAAAATCATTATGCCGCGATTTGAAGTGATATCGCCTTTTGAGCCTGCGGGCGATCAGCCTCAGGCGATTGAAGAACTCGCCCAGGGGATTCGAGATGGACTACCATACCAGACTTTGATGGGAGCAACGGGTACGGGTAAGACGTTTTCTATGTCCAAGGTGATTGAATCTGTTCAAAAGCCCACGCTTGTGATTTCCCATAATAAAACTCTGGCGGCGCAACTCTACGGCGAGTTTCGGAGTTTTTTTCCGAATAATGCGGTGGAGTATTTTATTTCGTATTACGATTATTACCAGCCCGAAGCCTATAAGCCGGTTACGGATACGTTTATTGAAAAAGAAGCGGATATCAACGATGAGATCAACCGCTTGCGCCTGCGCGCGACGAGTGCTTTGATGGAGCGGCGAGATGTGATCATTGTGGCGAGTGTGTCGTGTATTTACGGTATTGGCAATCCGGATGAATACGAAGATCATCTGGTGATTCTGGACCGCGGTGCAGAGATGGATCGCGATGCGATGTTGCGCAAGTTGGTGGATATTCATTTTACGCGCAATGATGTGGCTTTTGAGCCGAGCGCATTTCGGGTGCGCGGTGATGTGGTCGAAATTTATCCGCCCGAGCGCGAGCATCCGGTGCGCGTGGAGTTTTTTGGCGATGAGATCGATGCATTGAGTGAGGTGCATCCCGTGACGGGCGAAGTGCTTGCGGAACGCGATCGACTTGTCATTTATCCGGCGAAGCACTTTGTGACCAGCGGCAATCGAATAGAGAAAGCCATTGTCCAGATTGAGGTGGATTTGGCCAAACAATTGGAGGCATTTAACGATCAGGGCAAGTTGTTGGAGGCGCAGCGATTGGAGATGCGTACTCGCTACGATATTGAGATGATGCGCGAGATTGGCTTTTGTCAGGGGATTGAAAATTATTCGCGGTATATCGATGGGCGAAAACCCGGAGAAGCACCTTATGTGTTGCTGGATTATTTTTCGGATGATTTTCTGATTGTGCTGGATGAATCCCATGTGACGATTCCGCAGTTGCGCGGGATGTGGAATGGGGATCGGTCTCGCAAAGAGGTGTTGATAGAGCACGGGTTCAGGTTGCCCGCGGCATTGGACAATCGTCCGTTGTATTTTGAGGAGTTTGAACAAAAGGCAAAGCAGGTTGTTTTTATGTCGGCCACGCCTGCGGATCACGAGTTAGAACAGTGTCAAGGCGTGGTGGTGGAGCAGGTGATTCGTCCGACGGGGTTGCTCGATCCCGAGATGGTGGTGCGGCCTGTGCGCGGACAGGTAGATGATCTTATCGAGGAATCGCGGGTGCGGGTGGAGCGCGGCGACCGCGTGCTGGTGACAACGCTGACCAAGCGCATGGCAGAGGATTTGTCGGAGTATATGCGCGAGTTGGGTATCAAGGCGCGCTATATGCACTCAGATGTCGATTCGCTCGAGCGCGTGGCAATTATCAGGGATTTGCGTTTGGGTGAGTTCGATGTGCTCGTGGGCGTGAATTTGTTGCGCGAGGGGTTGGATTTGCCAGAGGTGTCGCTGGTGGCTATCCTGGATGCGGATAAGGAAGGATTTTTGCGGTCGGAGCGGTCGTTGATTCAGACGGCTGGGCGCGCCGCTCGGAATGCCAGAGGTACGGTGATTATGTATGCGGATAAGGTGACGGATTCGATGCAGCGCGCTATTGATGAGACGAATCGCCGCCGGGCATTGCAGGAGGATTATAATCTTATACACGGCATTACGCCTGAGACGCTTTATAAGACCAGAGAAGAGATTCTTCAGACAACAGCCGTGGCTGATGAGAAGGCAGAAGAGTTGCCAATGGTTGCCGAAGAGTCGCCAGAGTATGTGGATGGAGCCAATCGGCTGGATATTATTGAAGAATTGACGCGCAAGATGGGCGAAGCGGCTGAGAATCTGGAGTTTGAGAAGGCCGCGCAATATCGCGATGAGATTGCGCGGCTAAAAGCTGAGGTTGCGTAAAAGATCTATGAACAGGACTTACGCAAAAGTCATAGACAAAAGGGTATTGGCTCCTTAAACTTCAGGTATAGTCCTGTAACCTGAACGAGGAGGTAGGATGGGATGGACAAACCGACCCGGTTAGATTACTGTCAGTATTTGCTCAGCAGTCCGATCAACTATACACTGACGCATTTTGCAGACCACAGCGAAGGATTCAGCCATGATATGATCAATCGGTATCTGGCCGGAGATCGCATTGCGCCACGCTTGGTCTGGGAACATGTCAAGTCGGCTATCGCAGTAACGCCAAAAGGCTATGTGATCTTCGATGATACAGTCTTGGACAAACGCCATGCACGCAAGATAGACCTTGTTCGTCGTCAATATAGTGGCAATGCCAAAGGGGTCATCAATGGCATTGGGGTGGTCACTTGCGTTTATGTCAATCCCGCACAAGACCGGTTTTGGATCATTGACTATCGCATATATGACCCCGCTGGCGATGGCAAGACCAAGTTAGATCATGTCGTTGAGATGTTATCTGTCCTGGTTTATAGTAGAAAACTGCCTTTTCAAAGTGTGTTGATGGATAGCTGGTATGCGACGAAAGATGTGATGCTACATATTGAGAAGTTGCAAAAAACCTATTACTGTCCGCTCAAGTCCAATCGGCGTGTGGACGATTCTTTAGGCCAACATCCCTATCAACGAATAGATAGCCTCACCTGGACAGATAGCGAATCTCACGCAGGCAAACGCATTAAAATCAGGGGCTTTCCAAAATACCATAAGGTGAAATTATTTCGGGTGGCGTCCTCTACTGGGCGCACGGAACATGTCGTTTCTAACGACCTTGCACAAAAGGATACCCAAGTGGCACAACAGGTGTGTCACTGGCGCTGGAAAATTGAGCAATTTCACCGAGAGGCAAAACAAGTGACCGGCCTTGAACGCTGTCAATGCCGATTAGCAAGAATTGTGCGTAACCATATCGGATGTGCCTTCCTCGTTTGGATCCGTCTTGCACAGGTCGCCTATCAAACTGGACAATCTGTTTATCAGGTCAAATACGGATTGTTCGATGACTATCTCAGACAACAACTCAAAGCTCCATCTATTCGCATGACACTTGCGTAAGTCCTATATGAAAACAATCCATCAAATATTTTATCGGGATGCGCGAAACTTAAAGGACATCCCTTCAGAGAGTGTCGATCTGGTGGTGACATCGCCGCCGTATCCCATGATTGGCATGTGGGATGATGTATTTGGCAGCCAGAATGTGGAGATCAAGAAGGCATTAAAGGCCGGAGATGGCAAGCTGGCTCATGAGTTGATGCACAAAATTCTCGATTCTGTATGGGACGAGATGTTCAGGGTGTTAAAAGATGGTCGATTTGCCTGTATCAATATTGGCGATGCGACGCGGAAAGTAAATGGTGATTTTTGTTTGTATCCAAATCACGCGCGGATATTGAATTATCTCTTAAATATCGGGTTTTCAGCACTTCCCGATATTCTCTGGCGAAAACAAACCAATGCGCCCAATAAATTTATGGGGTCGGGTATGTTGCCCGCTGGGGCTTATGTGACTCTGGAACACGAGTATATTTTGATTTTGCGAAAGGGGTCTAAAAGAGAATTTAAGACAGAATGCGAAAAACAGAACAGGCGCGAGAGCGCTTTGTTTTGGGAGGAGAGAAATATCTGGTATTCGGATGTCTGGATGGATATTAAGGGAACAGGGCAGAGGCTTTCCGATGAGTTGTCGCGTTTGAGGAGTGCTGCCTTTCCCTATGATTTGGCCTATCGCCTGGTCAATATGTACTCTGTGAAAGGCGATGTGGTTCTCGATCCATTTTTGGGTACAGGAACCACAATTGCTGCTGCGATGACGTCGGGACGCAATAGTGTTGGCGTTGAAATTGATAAAAGTTTTCATAGTACAATTTGCCCGATGGCGCGACAGATTGTCGATTTTTCAAATGATTATTTGCGCGATAGGTTGAAGAAACATTTTGCGTTTTTTGAAGATCGTATCCAGACGTCGGGACCGTTGAAATATACGAACAAGCATTATGGGTGCCCGGTGGTGACGAGCCAAGAACAGTCCATTTTGTTGAATGACTTAAAGGAGGTGCAAGAGTCTGATGATAATATCTTTGAGGTCACATATTCTGAAAATCCTCAGGATATAGCTCAGGGCCGGAGTTGGAATGCAGAGTCTTTGACAAAAAATAAAATACAACTCGATCTGTTAAATACACAATGATCCGATATCGCACAAAGGATTATGGATGGAAATTAAACTAAAAAATGCTGAGATTCAGGAATACGTGAATGCACCTGCTCGCGAATTTCCAAAGTACACGACTCAATTGATGAATCTCGCAAATCAAAATTCACAGGGTACGCGGTCAAGAGTTGTCGGGCAAATGAGCGATCTGATTCAGGAATTTCCAGGACAAACTTTTGAGGAATGGGTTATCTGGTATCAAGAACAATATCCCGATGCGATAGATAATGCGACAGATAAAATAATTGCAATGATAGAAAACTTCAGCGTGGTGTTTCCCAAAATTGACCGGGATATGGTGAGATCATGGGTAGAGGATCTGGTTCTTGTCAAGACCTTCACTGGACTCAGATTTCAGGAGGCGATTCTGAAAAGACTGGCTGAGATAAAAGGCTGCGATTACCGTTTGGCAGAACCTTACGAAGAATCCCAGGGCATAGATGGTTTTGTAGGAGAAGAACCATATTCTATTAAGCCCAGTACCTATCGTTCCCAAAATTTAGCGGAATCCATAGACATAAAGATCATTTTTTACGATAAAAAGAGGGATGGGGTGGTGTTTGAGATTCCAGAGGACTTTTGAGATGTTAAATAAAGAAGATATCATACCAGTGATTGAGCGGGCACTGATAGAAGATGTTGGGGATGGGGATATTACGACAAAGTGGACCGTGCCGTTGACAAAGCAGGCGAGGGCGAAAATTATTGCGAGAGCAGATGGCGTGATTGCGGGATTGGATGTGGCGCAATGGGTATTTGAAGCGGTAGATGAAGCGATTGTATTTGAGGCATATGTCGAAGATGGCGACCGCGTTGCGGATGGTGATGTTTTGGCTGAGGTTTCTGGTCCCGCGCGTGGGCTGTTGACGGGTGAGCGCGTCGCGCTGAATTTTTTGCAGCGCATGTCGGGTATTGCAACGATGACGGCACAGTTTGTAGAGGCGGTAAAACGGACCCAGACGCGGATTCTGGATACGCGCAAGACTGTGCCGGGATTGCGATTATTAGATAAATATGCCGTTGTTGCGGGTGGTGGTGTGAATCATCGGTTCGGGTTGTTCGATATGGTGCTGATGAAGGAGAATCACATTGAGGCGGCGGATGGCATTGGACCGGCACTGCTTTCGGTGTGGAAAGGAATGGATTTTGAAGGTCGCGAAGTGCCCGTGGAGGTGGAGGTGGAAACGCTGTCGGAACTCGATGAGGTTCTCGTTTTGGGCGCGGATCGCGTGATGTTGGACAATATGAGCCTGGATGAGATGCGCGAAGCCGTGCAAAAGGTGCGGGAATTAAAAGGCAAAAAACCCGAGTTGGAAGCCTCGGGCAATGTGTCCTTAGATAGCGTACGGGCAATTGCAGAAACAGGTGTGGATCTTATTTCAGTAGGTGCGCTTACGCATTCGGTGAAGGCACTGGATATCAGTATGTTATTCTGATAGGATGGAGATTGATTACAAAAACTATGCGTTAGGAGCGTGTAATGGAACAATTAACATTATCCACAGATAAGGCCAGACCTGTGCCTATTGAATGGAGGCAAACGTAATATGGTTATTGCTGGAGAATATTCTTTTAAGGATGGGTTAGAGCGGATAAGGGATAGATATCCTCATCTGTTGGAGGAAATTTACGAAGTTATTGATGCTATTGATGCACAAGAGCACAAGACAAAAGAGAGCCGAGAGAAAACCATGCCTGGTAAGATGCTTTTTAGCCCTCCGTCATTGAACAAAGACGTAAAATGGGAGTTTGAAAGTAGATCATGGGTCTCAGGTAAAATTACCTGCGACTATCCAACACAATTCTATACAGAAAAATTTCGGGAATCCCCCATTCCAGAGAAACGAAGCACGCCTTACCGTGAAATGGATTTTATTAAAGAGCAGTTAGGTATTGAAGTTCAGTTCGGCAAATATGCTTTTATAGTGTACAATGGATGCGCTAAGATGACAATATTCAGCAATTTAGGGATTATAGATATGGGTGTGGAAATTGTGCCGATTAAACAGTTTGCCGATGAAATGTCAACGGGCGTATCGTATTTTGAACAGTTTGTGTGGGATTTAGAAAACAGAGGTGTTTCAGATATAGATATACCTGTTCTGATTTTGGGTATAGATACAGAATAAAAAATAGGTGATACACTTGACAACGGTATGTTTATCCGTTTAACTTACAAAAAATCGACAGTGATAGATTTTGATAGGAGGTGACGACATGGTTTCTGATCAAGTGCGAAACGATGTCTGGTATTGTCTATTGGATGTTGCGCGGCTCGTGCGATATTACGCGGCTCTTTCTGACCGCTATAAGCGTAACTACAAAATTGTTCGCGTTCTGCTTTTTGCCGCGGCAACCAGTGGTATTGCCGCATTTTTAGATGCACTTCCTCCAATAGCTCAGCTTATATCCGGGGGGGGCATTGCTGTAATTATCGTTTGGGATATGGTTTCTGATTATGGTAGAAAAGCTGCAATCCTACATGCGATTAGTCTTCAGTGTGGTGAATTAGAAGATGATTGCCACGATTTATGGCGCAGCATTGACAATGCAACAATAACCAATGAAGAGGCTATACACAGAAGCAGACAATTAGATCGGAGAATTACAAATGTGACGAGTGGTGCAGGTTATGCGGATATTCCAGAAGATAAAAAATTGAATGAGAGATGTAGAGACGATGCAGATAGTGTTATGGAGCACAAATATGCAACAGCCTAAAAACTATTCCAGGCCAGCCCGCCCACCAGGGCGAAAACCTCCACCGCCACCACCAAGACCACAACCGCTACCGCCAAAACCACAAAAGGAATCGCCTGAAAAAGATAAGAATGGTTAAAAAGATAGGTACAATTCTAACCATTTTCATTTGCAATCTACATCAAGTGCTCCAATACAATCAAAGGCTCGGTTCAGGATTTTTGAATCGGGCCTTTGATTTTTCGCGCAATAGAAAATAAAAAACGCCGAAGAGATCGGATGTGATCTCTTCGGCGACGGTAATAATATAACAAACTTTACTTTGTTTGTCAAGTTTGTAAATCTTTGATAAACAGTAAGTTAAAGATTGACATTTGGTGTCTATTCGATTAAATTTATCTCCGCTGTGATTCTGTCGTCTCCGCAATATGTGCGGAGGATTTTCAAAACCCCAATGGAGGGCAATATGGCACAACAGCCGCTCAATGGCGGGACGGGGGTGAGGTGTGTCATTTGCGAGGCGGTTATTTCAGAAGAACGCCTCAAGGCCGTTCCCTACACGCGCCTGTGCGTGACGTGTAAGGACAAAGTAGAAAGGGGGAAGATTCGTCCCAAATCTCATTTGATGAGTACCGAGGTAGAAGAACCCGAAGTGAAGCCTATCGAGGTTCAAGAGGACCGGTTGGTAATCGGTGCGTGGTCAACTGGGTTTATGGAATTGGCAGAGCAAAGCAGCCAGATACGCGATCTGCTTCGCGAGGGAAAAAAAGAAGATGCCAGGGCGCTGGTGCAGACTTTGACAATTGAAGCGCAGGCCGCGCTCGTTGTTCTGGATGAAGATCCAGAGAATATGCTGTCGATAACGGGTATGGATGAAGATGGCAATCCGGGCTATTCGACAGATGTGGTGGCGCATTTGCCTACAGAGATGTTGACGGGGTTGATTGATTATGACCCGGAGCAGCAGGATTTTAATGCGCATTTGATACGCGCTATGACGCCTGGTACTTTTCGACGCACTGTAGAAGACACGTTAGAGCCTATGGATAGTGCCGAAGTCCGGTCAAAAGTATCGTTTGAATGGCTCAGGGCACTATCTATGCTGGGGGATGCGAATAAGTGTGCCGAGTTGCTGAATAGTGTGGATCCCGGGTTGCTCGAAGAAGCTCTGATTCCGTACGTGAAGGATATGCGGATGAATGATGTCGTGGGTTCTGCGGGCGCGTCGGTTTACCGGCACCAACTCTTTTCCGAAGGTGCTACTGTGGGTGAAATGCCGAGTACGATAGTAGAGGATCCTGTTGTCGGAGGTGTTCTGGATGCACTTTACGATGCGGATGCCGATTTGATGCGGTCCGTCATTCGCGGGGCGTGGGAGAGGAGGGATGATGAACAGTGAACGGCGTTCTGTGCAAAATCCACTTGCAACGCTGGATTTGAGTCGGTTTCGCATTGATTCCGAGAGTTTTGTGGGACAGGCCATTGAATTGGGGACGCGCTTTGAAAAGTTGCCGCCAAATATTGGGGATGCGCTTTTGGGCTTTTTGCGCTTGCAGGGTTTGCACTATGGCAAGCGCTACCGGTCGGGTATTGCAATCAGGCGTGAGAATTTAGAACACGGGGTACGGCAGGCGCTGATTTCTATGGATCTCGGTTTGGAGGCGCGAGCGAAAAGCGATTTGAATCGGGCTGTGGATATTATCGCACAAGGAGATTTTGAGGCGTGCCGAAAACGCGGATATGAGGTCGCATTTTTTCGATTACAAGAAATGGCACAGATGTGTCGGGCGATGTTGCTGCGACCCGAAGTGAAATTTTTGCAGTCGGAATACCAGGCAGTATCTCGCTGGGCAAATGCGGTGCCAGAGACCTGGATGCGTCCCCCTGATGACGAGGAAGATGAATCCCAGTTGGTCGATCCAAAGCGCGATTATGAGGCTTATCAAGTTGCGCTCAGACGGCTTGCGTTTTTGCGGTCTATTCCCAAAGCGGCGCTGACCGAGGTAGAAATAGCTGTTGAAGCGCGCACGTATGACGGGTTGCTGCGAAATCTCATTTTGGCACTGGCATTAGATATGGAGTCGCTTTTGCCATCGGATGTGCAGATTGAGGCATTTCGCCAGAGGTGCTTTGAAGAGGAGAAGATGAAGGAGGAGGTGCGAAGCAAGGTTTTTGAGCTGATGGATCGACAACTCGAGGCCAGTGTTGAAGATGCAGAGGATCGCGTGGTGATTCGACGCGAATTTGAGGCGGAAGTTGAATTTTTAGAGGAGGTGTCCTTCAGCCCTTTCAAAGGGGTCTTTTTGTTGCCAGATCAGCCCGAGGATAATGGGTGAGAGGTACGAGACATATCTGTATGAAGCGCAGTCCATCAGGGCTGCGCTTTTTTATAATAAATGAACTGACCACTGGTGGGGGAAATGTGGGGACTTCACACTTTTTTTGAACCTTCGGGCATTGGGCGGTGTCGATTCCCACAGGAGGATATTTTTTGACACCATCGGACGCGATTTTGATGCAGCGAATTGTGGCACGGGATCAAGAGGCTTTTGCGATTCTGTTTGCGCGCTATCAGGCACAGGTGGCCGAGAGTTTGCGTTGGATAACGCGCGATCCGGTCGCAGCGGATGATTTGACACAGGAGGTTTTTCTCAGGGTTTGGAATCGGGCAGATCAATGGTCGGGGCAAGGGTCTTTTCGGGGATGGCTGTTTCGGATTGCGAGAAATTTGTCGCTGAATCAATTGCGAAGCCAAAGTCGCCGTCGCGAACAGCCTCTGGAAATGCCTTCGCTTTACGATGAGGAGGATGAAGAGCAACCCGTTCCGGGGTGGATGATCGATCGGGCTGCGTTGGGACCCGATGTGCAGTTGGAACGCGCTGAACAACGGCGCATTTTGCAGGCGTTGATCGATGCGTTGCCAGAGGAAAAACGCGAGATATTTCAGATGGTGTACGAAGATGAGGTGACGCTTCGAGAGGTTGCCAAACGGCTGGCGATTCCAGAAGGTACGGTGAAATCGCGGCTGTTCCACGCGCGCAAGCAACTCGCAGAGGCATGGGGTCGGAGGTATGGGAGAGGGTAAATAGTGGTAGCTGTTCATTTGAGCGTTTCACACCGATAACCATAGATAAAAGGCGAAATACAAGGGGAGATTATGCTGACAGGACTTTCATATTACTTAGCTACTGGCACAGGGAAGATTGTTCTGACGAAGCTCTTAGAAAAAAAGTGGCGCGTAGTTTTGACTCTCTTAACAATGCTAATCGCTGTGGTGCCCGCTCTGTTTGTGCCCGTCATCTATAGGATCCTGATTGATCAAGCGATTCCAGATAGAGATATGCAACTCAGTGTCTATTGTATTTTGGGGGTCGTGCTGATCCCACTTTTGGGCTTGGCCATAACTTATGGGCATGAGTATCTCCGTGTCTGGATTGGGGAACAGGTGTCAAGAGGATTAAGGAAGTCTGCTTTTGAGCACGTTATCAGATCAAAAGTTGAGGATATACAAGGGATACCGACCGCTGACCTCAGTTATCGGATAAATATTGAGTCAGCGAAAATCGGCGAGATGTTTATCTCTCAACGTGTCTTGCCACTCGCACATAGCGGGATAAATCTGCTAGGTATTTTGGGAATGATGCTTTGGATGGATTACAGGCTGACCGCTGTCGCAATGGTTGCAGTTCCGGTTACATTTGCAATCACCCGGAAGCTTACCAGAAAGTCCGAAGCCCTGGATAGACCTTTTTCAGATCACGTAGAGAGGGGAAACAGATTTCTCCAGGAGACATTTGCTGGCATAAAGACAGTGCGATCTCTTTCCGGCGAATCTCGAGAAAGACGCTTCTGGCAAGATTGGCTGCGACAGCACAAGACCCTGAAGCTCAAAACGATTGCTTTTCATCACATTGTTGTTGCCTTTCCCAATGAGGTTATAAATAGCGTCGTTATCGGGATTCTTTTCGGTTTTGGGGCATTCGGAATCATGAATGGCAGTATGTCGATAGGGACATTGGTTGCATTTATGGCGTACGTCCCCAGAGCGTATGCCGCTCTAAAAGGTGCTTTCTCTGTCTATATAGATCTACATAGAGTCAAGATTTCTTTTGACAAGCTCAATGATGTGCTGGAGATGAGAAGGGAGGAGACAATTGCTGATCGACCTCGTGCGGTACTTGATGCCGATAGGAGGGTGCATATTGCTTTTAAGAACGTCTCATTTGGATACAATCGCGGATTCGCAATCAGGAACATGACTTTTAAAATAAAGGAAGGGGAGTTCATTGGTATCGTCGGTCCCAGCGGGGGGGGAAAGAGCACAATTTTTGATTTGCTTCTGCGATTCTACGAACCTGATTCAGGAAAGATCCTGCTTGGTGAACTTGAGCTTTCTAAGCTGCCTCCTGAGTACGTGCGGGACCATCTATGTCTTATCCCGCAAGATCCGTTTCTCTGGAATACGACTATTGGAAGAAATATTCTATACCCAATGGAACCCAATGGTGTGACTTATGATGTAATGACAAAGGCTTCAGGGCAGGCGCAAATACATCGTGATATTTTGGAATTCCCGGATCAATACGAGACAATTGTTGGAGAAAATGGACAATCTCTGTCGGGCGGCGAGCGGCAAAGAATCGCGATTGCGCGTGCATTTGTCCGAAGGCCAAATGTGCTGTTGATAGATGAGGGGACAGCATCTTTGGATGCACTTACAGAGGCAAGTGTAAAAACAGCATTGGAGCAATTGAGAAAGGGGAAGACCACGCTGGTTATCGCACACCGCTTGTCAACAATACTCGATGCTGATCGAATCCTGGTGGTTGGTAAAAATGGTGAGCTTGTAGAGGAAGGCACGGTCTCACAACTCATTGATCAACGTGGGCTATTTTCCGAAATGTACAAAGCCCAGTATGATGAGAGGTTCTTTGAAATGCGGGAGAGTTAGAATTGTATTTCTTCTCCCCTTTAATGAAATAGGAGGAACTTGATGAGTCTTTCAGTTAAGGCACCGTGGCATAAAATTTCGTGGGATGTGTTTGTTCAAAAGGGGTTGCCCGAATTGTTGGCGGATAGGGTGTCGCTGGCGGGGTACCGGGTGGTGTCCGTGGATGAATATACCTGTGAATTGCATCTCGCGATTCAGGGAGGGCAAGAGGTTGTGTACAAAAATATCCCTCAGCCCGACGAATGGGGGCGGTTTAAGGTAGATGGCTTTTTTTTAACGGTGGTTCCCGCGCCGACTGATGTGGATTTGGCGCGTGCTGAAATTCGGTGTGTGGGTGAGCAAGTGCGCGATTATATTGCCGAGCGGTTGGAAAATATGCCAGAACTGTTGGGAGAATCAGTTGAAACCTGGATGCCGTTGGGAGATTGGATCCACACATTTTTTATGGAAGAACCCACGTCGCATTGTTTGCAGGCGACCAATTTACAGGATATGTACGTTCATTTGCGGCGGGTGACGTTGATCCCAATTATCGGTGAGGCCGATGAGGGGATAGAGAATTGCTATCATCCGTCGCACGATGGGCGCGTGTGTCCTTATTGTACACCCGAGGGACCGAATCTCGCGCGGATTTTAGAGGTGGCTCAGGGAGCGACTATTCGCGATGGCAAGCTGGTGATTGAAGACGATGCGCCTGAAAAACGGCTGGGCATAGGTGCTTCGGTGGTTCCGTTTTTGGAACACAATGATACCAATCGCGTTTTGATGGGTGTGAATATGATGCGGCAGTGGATTGGCGCGCCGAGTCCCGATATGCAGCGCGATGAGCAGGGCGTGTGGCACGCGTATCACGCGCAATATGACGATAAGGTACTGGAGTCGGAACCCGCGCTGGTGCAGACAGGGTGTGAACCGAGCGATCCACATTTTTGGACGGGTTACAATTTGCTGACCGCGTTTATGGCGTGGAATGGAGACACACACGAAGATGCAGTTGTGATCAGCGAATCGGCGGCGAACCGGATGATGATGCCCAATCGCGTTGCGCCGGGCGATAAACTGAGCAATCGGCACGGTTTTAAGGGGGTGGTGTCGCGCATTGTACGAGATGAAGAGATGCCCAAGTTGTCGGATGGTACGCCTGTGGAGCTTATTGTGAGTGTGTGTGGTTTGCCGTCGCGATTGAATATTGGCCAGGTGCGCGAAGCTATGGCCGGGCGCATTGCAAAGGCCGAGGGAGAGCCAGTTATTATTCCCGCGCTCAATGCGCCCAAAGACGATGAGATACGCGGTCGTTTGAGGGTTTCAGGGCTGGCAGAAGATGGCATGGAGACGCTGACGCTGAATGGGGAAACGCTACCGCGTCGCACCACTGTGGGGTGGGTGTATTGGGGGCGCACGTTGCATCTGGCTGCAGATAAAATTCACGCGAGTGTAAAGCTGGAGCAACGTGGCCAAGGGTTGGGCGAGACAGAGTTTTTGGCGTTGCGAGAAGCGGGTGCTTTTGGGGTGATTGGCGATTTGTTCAATACGTGTGCGGTGGATCGAGACGATGCCGATACGCTATCTGACCGCGTTGTTGCGGGATCTGTTGCTCCCGCTATGCCGTCCCCTCAGTTTGATGAGCTAATTGGGCATTTGTCAAAGGGGGGGGTGGCTGTTGAACTGGATGAACGCGGCGTAGAGTTTTCGTTGAAAAGCGGTGGAGATGTCGCGCTTGCGCGTTTGGTTCCGCATCCGTGGCTGCCGGGGCATTCGTTGACGCATGTGAGCGGGAGAGATGTGCCCGGAGCATTGCGGGAAGCCAATGACCGCTTGAGTGAGATGATTGCCAATGGCGCGCCAGATATATTGGTGGATCGCGCGGTTGAAACGCTGTCTGAGCGGGTTCGCGCATTTTGCGAGTTGTCGCGTTTGCAATTTCAGGCGCGGGCGTTGTTCAGCGGGCGTTCGGTGGCCGCGCCTGCACCCGAATTGCGATACGATCAGGTCGGTGTGCCCGAAGAAATGGCGTGGACGTTGTTTGGGCCGTTTGCTGCGCGAGAGGTGGGGACTGAAGAAGTGGATAGGCGGTCAAAAAAAGCGGAGGAAGCTCTGGATGCGGCTATGGCTGGGTTATGGACTGTGGTGCTTCGCAATCCCGCGTTTTCGCCAATGGCTTTTGTGGCGTGTCGTCCGGTGCGCGTGGAAGGTGATGCTGTGCGCGTGTGTGTGGCGATTTGTAAGATGATGAATTTGGATTTTGATGGCGATCAAGTGGCGATTTTTGTGCCGGTGACTGAAGAGGGACAGCGGTCAGCTGAAGAACATCTGTCGGCAGTGGCGCACCTGAATCGGGATTCGGGACTGATTACGCGTGAGAAGGTACACCCGATGCACGACGCGCTGTTTGGCTTGGCGTATATGAGTATGACGGATGCGGGATTGCAGGAGATTGCGGCGATTGTTGGCGATGGGGTTGAGCGAAAGGGATTGTTTGTTGATAAGCATCAGGTGATGGGCTGGCTGGCAGATGCGATGGCGCGCAATGGTGCAAAAGCGGCATTGGATCTGGCAGCGCGATTGTGGGATAGAGGGTTTGATGCCGCGCGCAATACAGGGGCTTCGATGAGTGCATTTATCGGTTCTTCGCTCGATTGGCCCGATCCGCCAGAGGGGGATGATCCAGATGTCTGGCGCGATTATCCCGATGAGGTGTCGGCTGTGTTAGCTCAATTTCGTGGATATGACGACGATGATCTCGGGATTCCCGCGCTTCTGGTGGCATGCGGTGCGCGTGCCAATTGGCAGCAAGTCCGGCTGTATGTGGCTTCCCAGGGCGTGACGCGGAATGGTCAGGGAGGGTTTACGCCTCTGAAGCACGGTTTTAGGGAGGGGCTGACGCCAGAGGAGTTGTTTGCGCGGGCGATTGGTGCACGCTGGGGTTTGGCCAATGCGTTGGCAGAGATGATAGCGATTCAGAGCGATCTGGAAACGCAGAGTGCGCCCGGTGGGTATGGCGTTTTTGCGCGGGCGCGCAGGTCGGATACACCAGGTGTGGTATTTGCCCGCGCAGCGCAAAAGGGCGAGCGCGATCCGCTGACGGATGAGTATAGTCGGTTATTTGTGGGGTTACCGATGGAAGTGTGATCCGCAGATGAAAAAGAGATGTTGGGGAGGTGTTGGGTGGCCTTCACACTTCTTAAGAGCGGTGGGTTTCTGCAACCTGCCGCTCTTTTTTTTGTTTAAGAAATGAGATTTTTGCTTGACTCTTCCTAATGGATTCGTCATATTACTAAAAAATTAGTAATATTTCAAGGAGAGTCTTATGGCTGCGAAGAAAAGGCTGGCTGAGGCAGAATGGGAGGTGATGGATGGTATCTGGCATCTCGACCATCAGGTTACGGTGCGCGATGTTGTCGATTACCTGTACCCCAATGGCGAGAAGGCTTATACGACGGTGCAGACGATTATGAATATTCTGTTTGAAAAGGGTGTGCTCAATCGGCAGAAGATCGGTCCGGTGAATGTGTACAAACCGGCTCTATCACGTGAAGATGCGGCGCAGGACGAGACGCGCACGCTGGTGTCTCGCATGTTTGAGGGGTCTTTTGGTGCGCTGGCAACGTATCTCGTGGATTCGGGTGAGCTTTCGCAGAAGGAGTTGGATGAGTTGCGCGCGTTGATTGAGGCGCGAGAGAGAGGAGGCGCGTAATGGATGTTTTGATCCGTTTAGCCGAGGCGTGGTGGCCGCTTTATGCGGTGCATTTTATTGAGGTATCGCTGTTTATTTTGCTGGTGTGGGCTGTGGATCGCTGGATGAGGCTGGATACGCGTTTGCGGTATGTCCTCTATTTGCTGGCATTGGCGAAGATGTTCGTACCGCCTTTTTACGCTATTCCGATACCCGAGTTTTTGATGGTATCCGACGATGTACCGATTGGACCGGTTTATGCCGGTATGGTTTCTGGAAATGAGGTTATTACTCCCGTGCAAGCTGCGCCTCTCCCGCTGGCATTTTATCTGTTTTGTCTGTGGGGTGTTTCGGTTGTGGTATGGGCGGGTGTAACGCTGTGGAAAAATGCGGCGTTTCACCACGCGCTCAGTTTGGCAGTGCCTGTTGATCTAACGAGTGAGGTAGGATCGCTGAACGGTGCGCGAGATATGAAGGTTTATGCGAAAGCCAGTCTGCGTTCTCCGCTTTTGGTCGGTGTCGTAAAACCGCGATTGTATTTGCCGTCGCATTGGTCGTCCTGGTCGTCCGAGGAGTTGCGCGGTGTTATCGCACACGAGTTGGCACATCGGGATAATCGCGATATCTGGGTGCTGATTTTTCAGGCGATAGCAATGGCGCTGTTTTGCATCAATCCGCTGGTCTGGTTGTTGAACCGAAGGCTGAATTTTTTGCGCGAGTTGCGCTGTGATGAGGCGGTATTGCGCGAGACGAATCTGACGCCTGCCGAATACGGACGGCTGTTGTTGGGTTTTGTCGATAGACGCCCTGCTCTGAGTGCGCTGTATTTCAACGAGCGTGGGACCGCGCTCAAGAAACGTCTGGAGTATGTCCTTAATTTCAAGGATGACACTGTGAAACGGTCCAGATGGCAGTTGGCAATTCCGATTCTCATTGGTCTGGCAATTGTACCTTTTTCCATTCGGGAAGCGTACACGCAGGATAAAAATGATCTTGAGGTTATAGAATTAACCGAGGTCGAGAAAAAGATCGAGACCATGGAAAAACCCGAGGTTTCGAGAAAGGTCGTTCTTATAAATGATGTTATACCTGTATATCCAGGGAAGGCAATCAGAGATCAGGTAGAAGGCACAGTGTCATTGAGATTTTTAATTAACGTGGATGGCTCAGTGAGTGATGTGCGCATTTTGAAGGGACCAGAGATATTTCATCAAACGGTCATAGAAGCGGTATCGCAATGGCGGTTCAAGCCTGCGAAACACGATGGCAAAGCTATGCCTGCATGGATGATGCAACAGTTTAAGTTTGAAAGATCAGAACTGGAACTGGCATCAGAGTTGTTTTATTCGGTCAGCTTTATCCCACCAATTGCGATTGGTAATGGTCGAGAACTTGTCGGAGGGTCCCAAAGCTCCAGATTCGCACCAACGCAAGAGGAGGCTGCATTGACAAAATTGATTGAAGAGAAACAAAAATTCAAACCAAAGCAACAGAACGCGCCGGCTACGTCTGCTGATGTTGACAGTAGTAAGGTCCTCGAATTTTTTATGGTTGAAGCAAAGCCCAAGCTTCTGCACTCTGTTAAGCCTGCGCATCCCGAGGAGGCAATCAGAGATAGTTTGAAAGGCAAAGTCTTTTTGAAGTTCATAGTTAATGTAGATGGCTCGGTGAGTGATGTGACAGTTTTGAGAACCATAGGGCCGGAGGTATTTCGACAAGCGGCGATAGATGCAATATCACAATTTCAGTTCAAGCCTGCCGAACACAACGGCAAATCCGTAGCTGTATGGATGACTCAGTTGATCAAATTTTGATTACCAAAAGAATAGTTGGAATAACTGACGATTTCACCCAGACCAGTAGAGTAGTGTTGCTCAAGATGTCGTATTTGATTGGGTTGCGAGAAGGGGACAGGTTCTATCACGGGAAGGGGAGGTGTTGCAATGAACAATATCTTATATATCCTGATTTTCTCAACCCTTCTGTTTTCTTGCTCTGATTCGGGAGAGTCAGCCCCAGAATCAGATGAAAGGGTGACCCTAAAAACTGATGATGTGAGGATTGAGACAAAACTGGATACTGTGACAATGGAGGGGATGTTGGCAGCGGTAAAAATCGGAGACAAGTGGGGGTATATAAACACAGCAGGTGAGGTCGTGATTGAGCCTAAATTTGACTCTGCCTGGTCTTTTTCAGAGGGATTGGCGGTAGTGAGAATCGGGGACTCTGATAGCGACAAGTGGGGGTATATCAACGCAGAAGGTGAGGTCGCGATCGAGATACAATTTGACCATGCGCATTCTTTTTCTGAAGGATTGGCAGTAGTAGGTATCGGTAGCAAGGGTAATCTCACGTATGGATATATCAACCCTGAAGGCGAGATTGTGATTGAGATACTATTTGATTCGGCAGAGGATTTTTCAGAGGGATTGGCGGTAGTGAGAATCGGAGATTACCATGGCAAGTATGGGTATATTAATCCTGAAGGCGAGATTGTGATTAAGTCGCAATTTGACTCTGCCCGACGTTTTTCAGAGGGATTGGCGGTAGTGAGAATCGGGGACTTCCGTGGCAAGTATGGGTATATCAATACAGCAGGCGAGGTTGTGATTGAACCGCAGTTTGATGAAGCAAAGGATTTTTCGGAGGGATTAGCTGGCGTAAAAATTGGGAGATCCTACATGGGTAAGTGGGGATATATCAATACAGCAGGCGAGTATGTAATTGAGCCACAATTTTATGATGCCTATTCTTCTCAAGAGTCGGATGGACGCACGACCACAAAGTACGTTGATAATGCTTGGTCTTTTTCAGAAGGACTGGTGCGTGTAATGATCGGAGACAAATGGGGGTATATTGATCGGGAAGGCAAGATTGTAATTGAGCCACAATTTGAACTGGCGTTTTTTTTTGATAACGGATTGGCACTTGTAAGAAAAAATGACAAAAAAAAAGGGTATATCAATACTGAAGGTGAGTTCGTCATTGAGCCGCAATTTGATTATCCTTTCTATATTTCCACTCTTTCTAATGGTTTGGCGGTATTAAAAATTGATGATAAGCATGGGTATATCAACTCTAAGGGTGAGGTCGTCATTGAGCCGCGATTTGACGATGCGAGGAGTTTTAGGAAAACGAAATGATTTTTGTGTGTGATATTGGGTATGTGGCATAAATCATGTGCAAGAGAAAGATGTTTACAAAGATCCCAAAAGAGGTGTCCTCCAGAATGCGTATTTCGGGGGACAATGTGGGACAGCAGCCAATTCTATTTTTTAAACAAGTGGTTATTTTTCAAGATCGTTTGGCCGTTTTACTTTTTGTCGCCGCACCAGTAATGCGACAATCCAGCACAAGGCGGTGACCAGAGCCATACCAATAATCGTCTCAACCATTGCTATCGTCCTCCAAAAAGGTAAGGATGAATAAAGCAGTACTAATACACAGAACTCCAATCCATATTGCGTCCTTTGGTTTGTTGATTGACGTTGTTCTGAAAAAACAATATATAGAGTATTGGATAGGCAGTCAACCGTGGGGCTTAAATTGAGTAGGGATAACGTTAGAGCCAAGACAATTGATGATTCAATAAAAGATACCGAACAATATAGACAAAACTCAAGGAGGAGCTATAGATGAAAAAATCACTTTGTTTCTCAATGTTTTTGATGCTTCTGTTCAGTCCGGTTACTGCCGCAGAGATGAAGCATAACTATATCGGTGTAGAGGGAGAATTTGCAAATTCACCAGCTAATGGTTATCAATCTCGAATAAAGCTATTGGGCGTATTGGGGCTGAAATCATCTATTGGCCTGGAAGTCGCAATGGCTTATGGCGATCAGATCAATAAACATCCCTGGGAATCAGACGGTAGGCGTCAGTTTACGCTTGGTGTGGGAATCCGCAATGTTCATAAGATTATGGGTCGGTTCAGATTTTATTATACCCTTTCGGGTGGTACGATTTATCGACCTGCAAATTCCGGTGTTTTCTTTCAACCAAAGATCGGGACGCTGATTTCTTTACATAAGCGGGTTGCCCTGAATCTCAATACATTCTGGACAATTCCCATTGCGAAGGCGGAGGGCATCCTTGAGCAACCTTTCTCTGTTGGGTTAAATTTTCAACTCTGATTTTCAAATTTGGCTGCAAAAATAAAAAACGGCAGTGGACATAGATCCACCGCCGTTTTTTTGTGTACAGACAAAAATCGCGATAGCTTGTTAAACCTTTCTGGTTGAAACTTCGCGCGTTTGCTTACCACCTGTGTACGTAATGTCCCTGACCGGAAAACCACAGGGCATCGACAATAAAAGACAGTGCGACTCCCAGGCCATAACCGGTAAGCAGACCAATAAAGAAGGGCTGAAAACGACGATAAGCAGAGACACCGCCAAAATGCAGTACGAACAATTTGAATGCCCAAATAATAAAAATAGAGACCTGATTGCTGCGGGCGACATTGGTGCTGCAAACAGTCAGGCCAATGGGATGCAGGGACCACCAAGGGAAGCGATATTGTAAGAATGTGAGGCATCCCATCAATGCTGCGCCGCCGCCAAAAAAGCCCAGTCTTTGCCAGTCGGTATCAAAGGGATTGACAATTTTGCTGAGGATCACCGGATAAATCCGATTGATACCCGATTTGAGCGGAATGTCATTAAAATTGAAAGCCCCCCTTGCATAACCCAGGGGAATGACATAAACAATAAACGTCAGACAGCCGACGACTAATCCCAAAAAAACTGCGCCTAAAAGTTTGCGGTGGTCGGCTTTGATCCATTCGGATAGTTTGGCGATATGGATTAATGCGGGCATAAACAGACCGCGAATATAGTTCGTGAGTGCGTAGGAGAGGGCGAGCGATGTCATCGTGGGCATCGAAAGGGCGTGTGCACCCAGAGAATAAATGGTGAAAACCTGTGCGCTGATTGGGGCTTGCACAAAAAGGATGCCTGTTTGCGCGACGACACGCGCTATGCCTACGTAAATGACAAAGGTGGCTATAATGTAAAAGGCGATTGTTGAGGGCCCCATGCCGGATTGATACAGCCAAAGAAAAATAAAAGCTGTTCCAATAAGCAGCCCCAAAACAGCGGTGCGGTAAGATAAGAGTTCTCGGGCGTCGTCAATGGGGTGTTGCGGATTGATGGCTTTGAGAAGGACTGCTTTGAGATGATGGCGAGAGATGTACAAGCCCCAAAAAACGAAAAAACACAGAGCGCCAAAACACAACCAGCCCGCGCCGGAAAAGTGAAGCGCACCATAGGGGTCGCCGCGGCCGGACATGTCAAATCCAATGCGATTTAAGAGGCCACCTGGGATTTGGTAAAAAAGGAGATGGAAGAACCACATGCTGAAAAGCACGTCGAGGTTGGCAAAATAGGCAAATCCCATGACGTAAATATTGAACCGGGGAAAGATGGGGGGATAACCTTTGGCGAAATAAAAAAAGGGAAGTGTCAGTTTAATATCGGGCACGATAGGCCAGAAGAAATGGAGGATATTCCAGGCGAGAATGCCAGAAGAGAGAGCGAATCCCGCCCAGTAGAGACCTCTGTACTGTAAGGGATTATCGCGTGTCTGTTCTGGAGAAACAATATGCAGGGTCGGACTTAACAGAGGAAATGCCAAACGCTCATTTTCAGACCACTGGCGGCGCAGGATAACTGCAATACAGGCCGACACAAAGACAATGGCGGCGATGAAAACAAGCCACCAAAAAAGGGGCGCGCTCCATATAGACCAGGGGATTGGCGTGCCGGGCAGTGCGCCTTCGTAAAAATCGCGCATTGCGCCGTTGGTATTGGGTGGTACCAAATAGGTGGGAAGGTGGGCGTGAAAGAAGTCCGCCCAGCGGTTTTCTGGCGTGGCAAAATAATACGGGGTAGCAATGGTTCCAAAGAGAAAACCGAGCACACCTGATCCGGGTACCACACCACCTGCAAGTCCCATTGCAATGATGACGAACTGTTCAGAAGGGGTTAAAGAAAGGGTGGGGTTCCAGGCTGATAGTAGGGGGGTGAGCAGGTAGCGTATGAGGAGAAAGAGGATGAATACTGCGACCGGAAAGTGGCTGAGGTTCATGCGCGATGCCCGCACGATGTACTCTGAATAGGGCATCCAGAGGTTGATCAGGACAACGAGCGCGAGACCCAATACAATGGCGCGAAGACTTACGCCATTTGTCATGTGCTCGGACAGGGATTTTGACCTGTATTGTGGAACTGGCGTTTTTGCCATAGGTTTGATTGCTTATGGCGGAGAAAATGCCTCAGATGGCAGCGATGTGGGGTCGGTTTGGTCACCGATGGCTTGTTCGTCTCGCCAGTTGGGGTTATAGCGTTCTCCTGGCATGGTGGCGTGGATCATTTCATAAACGCCATCTCCGAGGCGGTCCAGAAATACGAACTCGTAGTAGTTGAGGTGTTCGTAGGTCCAAATTTCAAAAGCTTTGCCGGTGGCACTAAACGGACTGCGTTCAATGTCTGTTGGCAGGCCATATTTGATGTGGATGCGCCCCTGGTCGGTATCCGATCCCTTTTGCCCGGGACGCGCAGAGAAGCGTTCGTCTGCATAGCGGATGCGCCTGAAATGTTCGGTGGCAAATTCATTTTCGGGCGTTAGAGGCGTTGGATCATGTTTTTTCCAGAAAGAGAGAATAAATTTCACTTTCTCGGTGGTGCTTAAGGAGGCATAGGTTTCGCGTTCAGCTTTTGTGGCGATATAGCGGATTTGTTTGTAATAGCGTTTTAAAGAGGCAGGGTCTGTTGCCAGTGTGGGTTTTTGCACATCTACAATTGAAAAGGTTCTCTGGCGCGTGGTCATTTTGCCAGTGCCATTATCGCGGGTAGTGATTTGCAGTACATAATGCCCTGGCGGTACACCTTTGAGATCGAGAGATTCGGTTTTAATTGCGGTTGTGCCGGGTTTGCGGTAGCGCGCTGAGGGAAAGTTTTTGATCCGCTGTCCCGTGGTATCCAGGAGGGTATAGGCGAGGTCAAAAGTTGCAGCCCGTCCCTCGCCTCTGGCAAGGCCATACAGTTCGAAGTAGATGTTTAGGGTTGTGTCTATTGATCTGCGCGTATTGGGAATGATTTTGAACCCATTTTTGACCAGGCTGCTGGTCTGTGAGTGCGCGGCGTCAATCTGATGGGCAAACTGGATGTCGCTCATGATCAAGGCTGCGTTGTCAAATTCGGGCATTGTAAAGACAAGTTCACAGGTGCCTTCAGTATTGGCCTGCAAATCTTTCAGTTGAACGCGACCCCGGTAAGTGCCGGGAGCGATTCTGAAGCGCAACGCCTCTGTAATCATTTGATCGCGCAGATCTATTCCCGCGCCTATGACGATCTGTTTTTCCCATTTGAAGGGTATGGTATCGCGCTCGGTGTAAAAGGTTGCTTCTACGCGGTAGGTGGCCCGCTGGTGGTCATTTGATTCTTTAAATGTGAGGTGCTGGCAAAGGCATTGGAGGTATAATTCGCCATAGTTCAGGCTGTCTGGCGTATAAAACCCGGATCTATCGACCCAAAACGGGATGGCTCCCTGTGACATAACGGGGATATCTTCGCCCGAAATTGGTGCGATGAATCCCCGTGTGAGGCACAGGAGCAAAATGATCCGTTTCATGCCAGATTCCATAAGAGGTGTTTTAGAAAGAACCGCCAATGGTCATCCGATAGGTGGGGTCCAATAGTTCGCCCATATCGCTATACGCAAAGTCCAGGGTAAAGGGACGCTCATTGAGAGCGTATTTGAGGCCAAATCCAAGGGCAAAACTCTCGGTGTCGTTGTTGAATTTCCAGCCGCCGCGTAGTGCGAGAATATTGTGCAACCAGAGTTCGGCACCCGTGTGAATGCGGCCTTCAAAATCGACAAAAAAGGCATTCTCCGCAGATACGGTAAGTGAAACTGGATCGCCCAGATTGCCGTAGAGTTCCATTGAAGCCGCGATGCTGTAGATCAGGGGGCGGAAGGCTGTATCATCGATAATGACGATATCCTGTCCGAAATTCTTCAGTGTCATGGCCAGGCGCAAAGAGCGGAATCCGGTGTAAAAGAGCGTGCCTATCGAGATATCCAGGCCGCTGTTGACATCGGTATAGAGCGTCTCTCGAATATACCTGCCCTGGGCGCCAAATGACAATCTGTCGGTGAATTTGATGGCATAGGTCAGGCCAACAGCAAAGTCGCTGTCTTGAATGATATTGCCCGTGCCATTAGGCTGAAAAATGGTGGTTTCTTCAAATTCATCGGGTGTGAAAGACAAGACCGTGATACCTATGGCCTGTGTTCCTAAATTGTAGGCAAATGCACCCGAATAAAATTGGGAGTTGACCATCCAGTTGTTGTATCCCAGGCTAAAAGCGGCGCGATTGATTTGCGTGATGCCTGCAGGATTCCAGAACATGGCATCGACGCCTGTACCCACTGCGGTGTACGCATCACCCATAGCAACTGCGCGCGCACTTTGGGAGACTTTGAGAAAGGTGAATCCGGCATTGCCGAGTTTTTTGAGCCCAGCCTCTGCGCCTGTTGCCGATAGGGCAAAGGCAGTGAAGACCAGGACGAGTGTTGTTTGTAAGCGTTTCACGTGTTCCTCCTTTGCTCTATTTGATGATCATAAACATCCCGGTCTGCTTTTTGCCCGTTTCGCCAGCAACCAGAGATTCTACCACGTAGTAGTAGCGTCCGGCAGCGACGCGCCCGGAAAATGTGCGCGTGCGCTGGTCCCAGGTGGCTTCGCCCCTATCCGGGTCGGTGGTGCGCTGCGGGTGATTGATGACGGCGATTAGATCTCCGGAGATAGAAAAGATGGAGATTTTGGCCTTTCGGGGAATATTGACAAAACGAATATTGTTGCTGGCGGGTGGATACCGGTGATCGGCGTCTCCCGGATCGTCTCGAAAAGGATTGGGTACCACGCGCACCTGTTCGGATAGTGCATCTTTTTCAGGGGTTGCAATCACGATGGGGCTTCTCGAAACATTCATGCGCTGTTCGGGTGCGCTGTGTCCGGATTCCAGAGATGGGATGGATTGGCCTGTGCCGTTCCAATCGCTGTGTCCAGAATCGTAGGTGCGCACCGAGTACCAGTACCTGAAACCAGGCACTGATTCTACGTCTCGATAGGTGTAGGTTCCCCCGTCGGAATATGAGATTGTGGGAGAAGTCCAGGGGGTGCTGGGAGCATACTCCGTATTGGTCGGGGTCGTTCCTTTGGGGATATCGGCCACGAGATCCCAGGGTCCCAGGTGGTTGTTCTCGGTGCGATAGACCCGGTAGCCCTGTAGATCCAGAGCTTCGTCGCCCGTGTAATCCGGATCGGGGGACTTTTCGGCTCGATCAGACCATGTGATGGCGTTGTTCCCATTTTCATCGCTATCTACGAATATGGCAACATCGGGCGGCGCGTCGGGCAGGTCGTAATTGTTGTCGTACGCAAACTGGGCACGCTCCAGATGTTGTGCCATCGCGCGTTCACCGTCGGCTACCTGGCTCTGGTTGCCCTGGCGCGCCCATTCGTAAACATCCATCGGACTGCCGCCGGGGCCTGCAAATTCAGCACCCGATCCGGCGACCCAGGCGACCACGACTTTGGCTTTTTCACCGGGAGCCAGATCGTAAGGACCGTAGGTGTGTGCGAAGGTTACGCGGCTGATATGGTCGGGGTTGGGTTGATCGGCTGGAACTCTACCCAAACCAATAAATTCTTTGTAGAGATTCTCGTCGCTATTCAGGTTGGTAATGTCTGGCGTGTCCCAGTCAAAGCGTCCGTAGATTTCCCACCAGTTGACGAAGGCGGGCTGATCCATTGTTTTAGGGGCGACGTAGGTCTCTGTGTCGTTGGTGAACCCGTCGATGGGGTCGTAATCGAGGGGGGCCAGGCCGATGTACTGGAAAGCCATGAGTTCACCGTGGTTGAGCTGGCCCCGGTTGATATAGGCTGCCTGGGCGTTGTTCTTATCGAAAGGCTGGCCCGTGTCGTCTCCGGCAGAAGAGAGCAGATCGCTGTCATAGACATAAGAGATTTTTTTCCCCCGAAGTGCGGGCAAGCCATCGAAGTTGGACGCTTCGCTGTATTTGTACCAATCGTCCAGGATGATCGGATCGGAATACGCCCACGGTACGGTTTGGTTTTGCCAGCGGTGTCCGGCCCACGACGGAGCCAGATTGTTCACAAAGGCGAAATAGACGTCTTTGTGATCAACGGGTAGCCCTGCATCGGGTATGCCGTCGCCGTTGTTATCGCCGGTGTTTTCGATGATGACTTCGAGAATAATAAAGTCGTCGTAGTCCGGATAGCTCCACGCTCTGGCTTTGCGGGTCATGGTGAGGCCGCGTTCTGTCGTCCATTTGGAGATGATGATTTCTTCGGCCTCGTTGTCGTTGGGAATATAGCGTCCGTAATCGTAGTTGTGGATTTCGATGGGTTCGTCAGCCACCAGGGTCGGGGCACCGGGCCAGTAATTGGCCGTGGTATTGCCCGTGAGGAACGACCGGGTTTCAACGCCCAGATCGCGCTCTGGCCCCGAAGCGGCATCGTAGATCATTTCAAAGATGTCGTCGGTATTGTAGCGCGGGTTGGAGGTGGATACATTGTATGACCCACCTTCTTTGGTAAAAACCCAAAAACCCTCGCCCTGGCTGGTGTGATATCGGTGGTCGTTGTCCTGTCCTATGATCCAGTATTCGGTAAAATCGCGTTCGCCAATACCCCAGCCGGGATACATCAAGCCTGCATCTGCGCCCAGGCGGCTGTCGTCGCGCAAGCCCTGGGTGCCGGTATTGCGAAAAGTAGCCCAGAGTTTGCCTCGGGTCAGGTGGCGTTGAAGTTCGGGTTGCTGAGCGAAGATTTCGGATGCAAATACCAGCACACATAGAACGCCCATCCATCCGATGTGTTTTAATGGATACATGTTATGCTCCTCAGATAATGAGATTAAAATCCGAGCTGGAGACCTACGCTGATCTCTCGAGGGCGCCCTGCCCAGCGGTGGTATTCTTTGGTATCGCCGTATTGGATATAATTGTTGTCCGTGGGTTTGGGCATGTCCATGCCGTAGAGATACCAGAGTTCGGCCTGTGGACCCTGATTGTGTCGATCAAACCAGGGACCGCGCCAGAAATATTCGGTGGCCGGGTCGCGCTGGTTGAAAAAGTTGTACACGTTCATAAACAGAACGGCTTCGGTTCGGCCTGTGCGGATGCGTTTTTCCAGGGACAGGTTGGTCTTGGTTTCCATAGGACCAAATCGCTCGACATTGCCCTGCGTGGGATGCGGGATGCTGATTCGGCGTCCCGTTTTCAGGGTGTTGATCAAATTGAGCCTGAAACCGCCGAGGGCTGGACCGTAATGCATTGGCGTTTCATAAGTGAACGCGATTTTCATGGTGCCGCGTCGGTCGCCAAAACCAGCGGTTTCTGCGCGCCCCCCGCGTCCCGCACTGCGATCAGAGGTGGTGTTGCGGGTGAAGTAAAAGACACCCGGCAGATTTTCCACTTCTTGCATTTCGCTGTCGGTCAGTGGATTCCAGTCGGGGTTGGTGCCCTCTCGAATGGTCTGGATATAGCGGTCTGCCTCGGCGCCGATGTCCTGAATCTGCTGCGATGTGAGCGGCACTTTTGCTTCTGAGCCGTCGTCGCTGGCATCTACTACGCCGTCGCCATTGGTGTCTTTGGTGTGCTGGATGAAATAGAAATCGGACGCGATAAATTGCGAGTTGGGAAAGTAAATAATCCGGTTGATTCCCGCATTGCCTCCCGATTGCCACTGGTGGTTGTAGGCGACCTGGAAGGAGAAGTTCTGGCTGAAGTCCTTTCGCAGGCTCATTTCAAATCCCCGATTGTCTGTAAAAACATAACCCAGCGGTGTGTTGCGTCCCACCTGGCTTTTGCGACTGGGATCTCGCCACAGGGCATTGCCGAATCGAACCTGTCCATCTACGCTTTGCTGATAAGTTGTAAAGCTCAGGACATAGTCCTGATAGAAATTCCAGTCTGTGCCCACCTCGAAATTGGTGGAGCGTTTGTAGTCGAGATGGGGATTGCCCGTGGTGGCTCGCTGGTTGTTTTTATTGAGCCATTCGGTATCGTCGATTTGGCCGTTGTTGTTGAAGTCTTCGGGGGGTGCAACGCCGCGCCATTCGTAGGAATAGAGGTGCCAGAACCCGGGCATCTGGTGAAAGATGCCGTAAGAAAATCGAATGATGGCATTAGCCGTAATGGGATGTGAAACGCCCAGGCGAGGACTCCATGCCGATTTGGTGGATACAGTGGTGCGCGGCATAAATTTGCGTTGCCGGGACCACGAGTTGGTCATGGGTGCTCCGCCCCAGGCATTGTTGGCAAGTGGGGAATAAAAATCGCCATTGTGGTCGTGTCTGTCGTAGCGGATGCCCAGGTTGACGATGATGCCTTCAAATTCCATTTTGTCCTGGAGGTAGAACGCGGACTGGATGGGGTGAATGGGTTGGCCCATTTCGTAGGGCACACCCGCGAGTTGATAGCGCGATTTGCCCGCCTGCGGCCAGTTGATCTGGTTCCACCAGTAGGTGTGTCGCGTCAGATCAATGCCGGTTTTGATAAAGTGGTTCTTGTTGATCTGGCTGGAATAATCGAGTTTGAAGTTGAGGCGGGCGCGATGGTCGTTGATCCAGATGGAGACCCGCCTTGGGCCAATGGTGAATACCCCATCCTGATCTTTCCTGAGCGGTTCTGTAATGCCGCCGCCAAATTGGCTGGTGACACCCGGCACATTGGTGGTATCTGTGGCGTCTCGGTAATAGGATAGCCGGGCTTCGTAAAAGGTTTTGTTGCTCAGGGTATGTGTGAGGGAGACGTATGCCAGGTCGTGTTTGACGTTGGCGATGCCTGCACCGGCTTCGCCTGCGGGCAGGAAAATATCAATGCCCTGAAGTTCTCGACCAACGGTGCGTTTGACGCCCTGTACCCAGCTTTCACCCTCGCCGACCTGATAGGCTTCGTGGCGGGCGTAAACCCCACCGACTTTAACCTTTATGTTGGATTGCACATCCCATCCCAGCTTGTAGGTGCCTTTGATGTTGTAGGGCGATTCGATCCAGCGGGCGGTTTGTGGAGATGTTGAGACGGCCTGATGAAAGATGCCGCGTTTGGTAGGGGAGGGAAAATGCGAAGCTTGTCCTTCGTGTTGTGCGGTGACAAAAAAGGAGGCATTGCCCAGCAATGGACCCGAGAGTGACCCATCGACTTCATATCCATGAATGCCGGTGTAGTCCGTGCGCTCATGGGCCAGGCGAGTGATGTCGTCGCCCGTTCCCATCTGGCGGTCTGGGCCGGGATCTGTGTATGTTTCATTTTCCCAGGCCGCATCGCCCCATTTCATTCTGCCTTTGTGAATGGGGCTGTCATAGACATTGCCGCCCCAGTGTTTTTTTCCCGGTGGAATATAGGTGAGGCGGCCTTTGCCGTGAAAATTTTTGCCGCCTTCGCGGGTGATGATGTGAATGGCGCCGGATGTGGCATTGCCGTATTCGGCTTCCATTCCGCCAGTGATGACGGTAATTTCTTGCACGGCGTCGCTGTTGACACCGACAAACTGAACATCGCCCCGGGCAGTGCCCGCATCCATGACAACGCCATCTACATAGACGAGTGTTTCCGTGTTGCCGCGGTTGCCCTGATAGCTGCCGCGAATGGCGGGTTCGTTGTTGTCGAGAGAAACACCGGCCTGAAGGCTCATGAGTTCAGAGGTGTTTGCCACTGTAGATAGCCGATCAATCGCATCGCCGCCCATGATGTATTTGCTCGTGGTTTTGTCTTTTTCCACGGGCGGGCGTTCAGCCACGACTGTGAGTTCGGCCAATTCGACGGTGGTTTCTTTGAGTTGAAAGTTGAGAGGCGTGGTGAAGTCCGTTTTGACCGATACATCGCTCTGGGTCTGATTGGTATATCCGATAAGCGAGGCTGTGAGTGTGTATCTTCCCGGCAGAATATTGATAATAAAATAGCTGCCATCGGCATCTGCCACAGCGCCGAGTCGCGTGCCTTCCACGATCACATTGGCGCCGGGAAGTGGATTGCCCTGATCGTCTTTGATGACGCCAGCGATTTTACCCGTGGTGCCTGCATGGAGGTGGGAGGCAAAACACAGAAGTATGAAAAGCATAACGATTCGTTTCATTCGCGGCTCTCCTTAATTTAAGTTGAATTTGATACCTGCACCGATATCAATGAGGTTGAAGGGATATGTTTTTTCAATGCCCCAAACAAGGAAAGGGCGCAACTCTCCCATCACAATATTATAGCGTACACGCACATCTAACGCGGCTTTGTCTCCCATACCGATTTGAAACCCGCCGCCAAAGCTGGCACTAAATGCTGTGCGCGTGTCGTTGATCGGTTCCATGAGGATGGTTGGGTCGGGAGGCGCACCGGAACCCGAAGGTACTTGACCGGGAAAGATCAGACCGCTGACTTTGCTGGAATAATCATGAAGGCCCGCGCCAAATGTGAGATAGAGCGTTGTGCCCTGGCCAAACCCCTGTTCCCGCAGTGCAAATAGCCAGTTGGCCTGGATGCTGTTGATGGTCATGTTGGCTTCGGCCTGTGGGCTGGTGTACTCTTTACCGTCGCTGAAACTGAAGGTGCGTGTTTCAAGGCTGCCATTGTCAAAGCGGGCATGGTGAAATTCTACTTCGACCATCTTGCGCTTGTGATAAATATAATGCGCTGTGCCTCCAAATTTTGTACCACCATCGTACATATCTTTAAAGTTGAAGACGGGAATGTAAAAATCGAAAAAGCCGCCAGCGCCAAAAGCACCTTCTCGTGCTGTTGCCTGTGTATTTGGCAAGAGCACGACAATGCATAAAATCGAGAATACATTTTTCATTTGGCCTCCTTGCTCGATATTAATTTTAGTTTTTTCTATTTTGTCAAAACTTATTCAAAAAATAAAATATTTTTACTATTATATATTAAGGAACTTGATTTGTGAATGCAAGCCAAATGAATTCTGTTCGGCATATTGTAATCACTAAAAAAAGAACGGCAAACTGGTGAAACGTTGCCGTTCTTTCCTTTCTAAATGATTATATGTTGCGATTGTTATCACGCTTTGCGATAAACTGTTTTGCCTCCCACAATTGTCTCCATTACATCAATATCCTTTATAGTGAATATATCTCCTACGAATGGATCTGATTCTAAAACCACAAAGTCCGCCAGCTTGCCTATCTCAATTGATCCTTTCGCATCTTCTTCAAAATTTTGCCAGGCGGCGTCAATTGTGATTGCCCGCAATGCCAGTTCCAAATTGATGCGCTGTGCTTCGCCCATGCACTGCCCACTGCGCGAGAGACGGTTCACTGCGGACCAGACGGAAAAGAGCGATTTGGTCGGCGTTACTGGCGAGTCGTTGTGGATGGTAAAGCGGATTCCACGATCGGACGCCGATTTCAATGGGCTGATTCGATGCGCGCGCTCTGGTCCCAAAAAGATCGCTTCGTGGCGGTCGCCCCAATAATAGGTGTGCTGAACAAAAAAAGAGGGTGTCACGCCCAGTGCCTGCATTTTATCGAGTTGGTCTTCTCTAACTGTTTGACAGTGTTCAATGCGATGCCGGGTATCTGTGCGTGGCGTTTTTTGTTGCGCCTGTTCATAAGCGGATAAAATGTCGTCAATCGCCGCATCGCCATTGCCGTATATCGCTATCTGCTTGCCCGCCCGATGGGCTTCATCCACCATCTCGACTAATGCTGCTCGGCTTCGCATCGGATAGCCGCGATACTGGGTATCGCCCATAAATGGTTCGTGATAAGGCTTGCTCAGATAACCCGTATAGCCCTGGATGGATCCATCCTGAAACATCTTTACTGCGCCCAATCGCAAGCGGTCTGTTCCAAAACCCGTTTTCAATCCACTCGTCTCCAGAATCGACGGTTGCCCCGGCTTGCTTTTCCCGGTCATGCAAACTACGCGCAAGGGTAGCTTGCCGCTGTCAATGGCTGTTTGTAGTCGCGCAATGTCTCGGCGGTTGCAGCCAGCGATTACGATTGAGGTTACGCCTTCACGGACATATTCATCTACTGCGATCTCTAACCCCTCAAACCACTGAGCTTCGTCCAATGGGGGGGGCAAATTTCTCACGGGGCGCATTGCGGTCTCTTCCAGGACACCGTCCGGTTCTCCCGTGATGAGGTCCTTGCGAATCACGCCGCCCGTTGGATTGGGGGTATCGGAATGGAGTCCGGCGCGTTCTAATGCGCGTGTATTTGCCGATGCAAAATGGCCCGAGGTATGGACAATGCAAATCGGGTGGGTCTGCGAAGCCTGGTCCAGGTCTGTTCGTGTCGGGTGCCGTTTTTCTGCCAGCAGGGTATCGTCATAGCCTCTGCCCAATACCCACTGGCCTTCTGGTATTCCTTTGGCGCGTTCTGCCAATAACTGTACGATATCATCAATTTTTTCCACGGGTCCCATTGGCGGAGAATTGCAATTCACCGAAGAAACAGCTACGAGTCCTGCGCTTGGAAAATGTCCATGTGTGTCGTAAAATCCGGGTAGCATGGTTTTGCCCACGAGGTCGGTACGCTCGGTATCGAATCCTGCAAGTCCGATAATCTCCTGATCAGATCCCACAGCGCAAATAGATCCATTCAATACGGCAACTGCCGTACCGCCACAGTCGGCCAGGGTGATCAGGTTGCCATTGTAAAATATCCTGTCTGGCTGAAGGTTGTGAGTGGTTTTCATTATTTCCTCCTCGGGTGCTACTTTTTTTCGCTTAAAGGCGGATCGTCTGTTGTTCGATCTCTGAAATTTTCAATTCGGTGAAATGTCAAATAGTTCGCATCATGCCCGTTGTGCGCGCCGCCCAGGCCATCGTGATATGCTGTGCGCGATGCTACGATGATATCGGTTCCTTCAAATTGCCAGTCAACGTATTGAAATGCGTGTTTTTCTGGATCGGGATGGTGCAGGATAACGGATTCGATTCGCCAGGTTTGTAAATCGACAGATGATGTCAAGACCAGTGTGTTTCGTTTTGCTGGCGGATCGGTTTGTTTGCATCCCAGAGACCAATAGCGCTGTGTTCGGTCGTCAAATCGAATTGTGAATTTGACACCGCCACCCGGAAAATCGATCAGGTCTTTATCCCGGTCGTGCGTCAGTGTTTTGCCATCTTCTGAGATGTGCAAAATAGCCGCTTTATCGCTTCCCGCCTGTATCTCTTCGGGCGAGACATTTCTCATGTTTGAACGCAAGATGTTGACCAGTTTATTATCAGGTGTGATCACGATATTGCCTTCAATCCATTGCGAACTTGACCAGAGGTGTTGATACGCTTCGCTAAATCGCCAATTTTTAGCCTGGAGTAGATCTGCATCTTCGGGTACGGAGAGGACTTGCGCTTTCCACTCTTCTCGCGGACCATGTGCCAATTCAAATGCGCGCCAGAGATATCCATTGTGGGCGACGACGGGCATTGGGGCACAGTGATAGCGATCCTGGGTAGAGATTTGTCCGGTGTGTTTGTCTTTTGGCACTGTCCATGTTTCACCTCCGTCTGTCGATCGCCGAATTACGGCATAGCCATATTCGCGGCTTGTGCCCAGTAGATAGAGGCCATCTTTGTGCAAAAACAGATTGGACCACCACTGACCGATCAGTTCGGATATTTGGGTCCAGGTTTCTCCTTTGTCGCGCGAACGAAATACAGCCATGCGATCGTAATTTGTGCCTGGTCCAAAAAAATCATGTGATGTTATATAATCGCCGTTGGGTATGATGACGATGCTCGGGCTACCTACGTATTGTTTTGTGCTGGCGGGTATGTGATCAATCACGACGCCAGGTACTTTTGAGTGGTCGGGTTTTAAAGACAAGTTTACCTCCTTAGCGAATCAACGAATCAAGTAATGTACATGAAAGCTGTCATTGCGGCATGGTTTTAGCCGCAATCCAGAGGTTTTGGGGGTAGGGCGGGGTTCGTCTATGAACTGGTCTGGGAAACGACCAGTTTTACACCGCTCCGTCTATTCGTCCATCCGATTATGGCTGACTTGAACGCCAACGGTTTCGTCTATGGATAATGCATCTTCTGTGCCGTTTCCTATTCGGTTGTTGCTCAACAAATTGCCAGTGCCTATGCCGTTCCAGCGAATCGTTGAAACGGTTTCTTTTTGTTTTCGTCTCTCCAGTAGTGTACACCCGGTGATGCTGATGTCGTCAGAGTCGGTTACGTATATTGCCCCTGGATAGCCGTCCAGTATCTGGCAGCCGTTTATGGTGAGTCGGGCGCAGCGGATGATTTCCAACAGGCCCTGACGATCATCCGCGTTTTCATCCCGTCCGCTTTGGAATTCGTGAAGCGTTGATCCGCTGAGGATACTATCTGTGCTGTTTATGAATTGAATGCCAGTGCGGCGCGAGGGACCATAATCGGGATTGTGGTCAAAGCTGTTGCTGCCGACCACGATATTTTGCGCGTGTTCCACCAGGAGGTTTCGGTTGAATCCATTGTAGATCGCGTTTCCCGAGATGGCGACACCTCTGGCTGCGATGAGGTGGATATTATTTTGTTGCGAGCCGATCAAATTGCCCGCGATGGTGAACATGCCTACCTTGTTGTTCGTCTGAGGAGAGTGGCCTATCATCAATATATTCGCGCCTCTTGGCGAGGATTTTGCCTGGATTGTATTGCCCGATATGGTGCCTTCGCGAACGGTGGCAGATCCGTCGCTGGTGTCGATCCAGATATCTGCGGAGCAGTCCGCATTTTCATCGTAGTTGTATTCGATGTCGTTGCCGGTGATTTGCAAGTTGCGGATTTGCGATCCGATGATTTTGATGCCTCCGCGTTTGCAATAGCTGATGTGCGAGGAGGCAACGATGATTTGGTGAAGATCTACATGGTCGAGGAAGATGCCTGCGCCGCTGTTGTCGTGCAGATGACAGTGGGAGATAAGCACATTTCGGGCGCGATCGCGTATGTGGATGGCGTGGTTTAGCTTCCGCAAGAGTACGCCTTCAAAGGTCGCCTGCATGGTGCCTGTTAGCAAGAAGCCATCTGCTTCGGGGTGTTTGCCTTCTATCTCCAGGTTTGATATTGTGGGCATTCTTTCATGGGTCCAGACATGGGGTTCAAAGGTTTTGGGATCGGCGGAGCGCACATGTGTGCCGGTGATTTGAAATGCCGGTCCTGCACCACCCATGAGGATTTTTGCCGTGCCTCCCGATCCATCTATGCTCACTCGCCCACTGTCGGCCAATTCTATGTTGATAGGGTGCGTGATGAGATAGTCGCCTTTTGGAAATTGTAGCGTTCCGTCTCCTTTTGCCAGCGCGTCTTCAATCGCTTTGGTATCGTCTGAGATCCCATCCCCTCTGGCTCCGAAATCTCGTACATTGCTCATGGTTTACGCCCCTTCTGGTGTTTGGTGATTTGCAGTATCAGGCATCATATACAGAGAATTGTTCTCTGTCAAGCAGGGTCGTTTCGCGGGACTGGGCGTTTTTCAGTTGCTTCTGGTGAATCCCGGTGATAGTTTGGGAGTCAATCTAATCACACAAGCTGTCCAATTTTCGAGGAGGTCACACCGTGAATCCTCTCACTTCGTTTGACGACGCGCACCACGAGCAGTTTATGGCTGAGGGATACCTGCGTCTGGGGCATCTCTTGTCGCCGGGAGAACTGGCCGCCCTGCAGCAGCGCATTGACGATATTATGCTGGGTCGCGTCCGCTATGAGAATATGCGCTTTCAACTCAATCCCAAAACGCCTGATGTCAGAATGGATCGCACTCTGGGGAATCAGGAGCAGACGCTCCATTATCGACGTATTGATGATCTGGAACAAGATCCGCTTTTTCTTACCTATATGCAGCACCCTCTCATCCGTCAGATTACCCGTCGCTATATCGGCGAAAATGTTTCGGTTTTTCGCTCTATGTTTATGAACAAACCCGCTGAGAGCGGCACGATTTTGCCCTGGCATCAGGATATTGGCGTGGGTTGGGGGATTGATACCAATCCGATTATCACGGTGTGGACCGGGCTGGATGCTGCCACTGTTGCCAGTGGCTGTATGCAGATCGTGCCGGGGAGCAATAATCTGGGTGTTCTCAATGAGCGGCACTATACTTCTGAAGAGGATCAGGCGAGGTACGCTGGGCCAGAGGATGTGATCGACCTGGAGACGGATGCAGGAGAGGCTGTTTTGCTGCACAACTTTTTGCTTCACTGCTCGGGCCTCAATTCGACCCTGTCACCCCGGCGAGCTTTTAGCGCGACTTATATGGATGCGCGAACGCGTTCACTGAAGACTGGTCTGACGTTTCCTCGGCTTTTTGGGGAAGGGGCACTCGATCCTGAGACCGTGTCGGGAAAAGCGTCTGATCAGGTGCAGGTTTTTCATGGTTGAGGACAGCGGAACAACACTATAAGGACATTTATGTAGAAGGGTTAGAGCAATGGAGACGAAAGCGATCAAAATCGAACGCGGCAGTGGTAACGTGTTCGCCGACCTGGAGCGACCTGACGCCGAGGCTCACTTGTTAAAGGCAGAACTCGTCACCCGTATTGACAAGATTATTCGTCAGCGGGGACTCAAGCAGGTCGAGGCGGCGAAATTGCTCGGTTTATCTCAACCTGATGTTTCGCGCCTCCTGAGGGGGAATTTTCGAGAGTATTCCATGGAGCGTCTCCTGCGTCTGTTGACGGCACTCGGGCGCGATGTGGAAATCGTTATCAGGGGGGCGGTATCTCATCGGCAGGGAAGGCTACATGTGCAGATAGATCAAGATAGTACTTCAGATCGCCTGGTCTATAAGTAGCACACAGCGAGCGTTGCGATCCGTCGAAAGATATATTCAAAAATGGGTATAGGGTTTAAGAAAAGGGAGTATCACAAAAGCCGACATTTGTGCGTCGGCTTTTTTATTGCATGTTCGGATCAGTCTGCTGAAATGGATCTTGATAACAAAAGATGTTTTTAAGGCTTCAAAAACCTGTCCAAAAGAACAGGTTTTTTTTGTTCTTGAGGACGATGTATTGGGATTGTAAAGAAGATATTTTTTTGCTCACACATGAACATATCGAAACTTTGCTTTGAGGAAAGGTTCCAATGAGAATTTCAATCGTCAGCAGTAGTCTCAATATCAATAGTCGTAGCAGGATGCTTGCTGCTATGTGCCAAACCGATCTGGAGGACAAGGGCATTTCTGTTGACTTTATCGATCTTCGGCAATTTGACCCACCAAATTTTGACGACGATCAGATCTATTCATCAGAGGTTTACCTATCGTGTCACAAAGTCATTACAGCCGCTGATGCTGTGATTTTGGCCAGCCCAGTGTACAATTGGGCGTGTTGCTCTGAACTCAAGAAATTTGTCGAGTATATAGGTTCTACTCCACCAGATGGTTCTCTCAGAGGGGCTTTCTACGATAAGATTGTCATGTTTGTCAATGCGGGCGGATTGCCGCACAGCTATATGGCGTTTGCATCGCTGGCAACATCCCTTATGCTGGATTTCAAGTGTATTATCAGCCCGTATAACGTGTATGTTCACGATGCCAATTGGATTGAGAAAGAAAAACTCGATGATAAGAGGAAGGCGAGATTGAGCAAGTCACTGGATGTGCTGATTGAGCTTGCAGAGCGACTTCAGGGACGATCTTATACCTCGAACTGGGAGATTTAAACCACTGATATCTATAACGGAATGGGTTCACCGTGTTCGGCAGTGCGTTGGGCGTATTGTTCGCGCAGGTGGTTGGTGATGGGACCGGGTTTGCCGTTGCCGATGGTGCGGCCATCTACTTCGAGGATGGGCGAGAGTTCGCCCATGGTGCCTGTGGTGAAGCCTTCATCTGCTGTATAGACTTCTGTAAGCGATAGGTTGCGTTCGGTAACTTCGATGCCCAGGTCGCGTGCGAGATCGATTACAACACCTCTTGTAATGCCGGGCAAGCAGGAATCCGCATGAGGCGTGATAAGCGCTCCTTTTTTTATGATGAAGATATTGGTGGCATTGGTTTCAGACACATAGCCGAAGATGTCGAGCATGATCGCGTCATCAACGCCTGCTACATTGGCCTCGATTTTGGCGAGGATATTGTTGATCAAATTGTTGTGATGGATTTTGGAGTCGATGCACATGGGGGGATTGCGGCGAACAGAGGCGGTGATCAGGCGGATGCCGTCAGAGGAATAAACAGGAGGTTTCCACTCTGGTAGCACAATGAGGCAGGAGCCGTATTGGTTAAAGTGTGGACTCATGCCCGATGAGGTTTTTTTCCCGCGCGTGAGCGTGAGCCGGATATGTACCTCATCGCGCATGTTGTTGGCTTTGAGGGTTTCAAAGATGGCGGTTTTGATCGCTTCACGAGAGGGGATATCCGCAAAGGCCATGGCTTTTGCAGAGTCGAATAGGCGGTCGAGGTGTGCGTCGAGTTGGAATATTTTGCCGTTGTACACGCGCAGGCCCTCCCACACGGCATCGCCGCCCTGGACCGCGCTGTCAAAGACGGATATTTTGGCGTCTTCGCGCGGGAGCAGTTCGCCGCCGACATGGATGAGGATGTTTTCGTTTCGCGGGTCGGGTAATTGGATAGACACGGGTTCTCCGTTTATTCAGCTTTGATGGCATGCGCATAAAGCTGGTCGTAATAGGGTTGACATTCTTTGAGGAGCGGTCGCAAGCGATCGGGAAAGGGCTCGGTTTTGGGGCGATAGGGCTGAAAGCCAGTGGATTTGTGGACGTTGTGATACCAGTGTTTCGCCCATATTCCGTCTTCGGGGCGAGGCTCGGATTTCCAGGTGAGCATTGCGGGTTCAAAGGGTATGTTCAGGGCGTCGCAGAGTTTTGTGAGGACATGCCGTGGATTTTTGAGGAGTTCTCGAGAATCGAGTACGGGGAATTTTTGACCTATGGAGTGAAATTCGCTCAGAAGTTGGGCTTGCATTTTGTAGCCTGTGTCGCGCAAGGTGGGGATTTTGAGCTGGTTGACGAGCGAGGGCAGCATGTCAACGGGATCGCGTGTGAGCAGGACATTGTGGGTGTGTGGAAAAAAGTCGCGGCTTATTTCGACGAGGTGATGAGCCATCTGTTTCATAAAGAGTACAGGGCGATCACATGGACCGAGGATGATATCGCGAATGACATTTTCGCCATTGCATTCCATAACAGCCATGACTTCGCTTGCGCCAGGGTGTTTGGCATCAGACACGCGTAAATAGTGGCCGTAGAGAGGTTCGTCGATTACGCGGGTGTCTGAACGCTGTGCGAATGAGTACATGAGGGCGGTTGAGACATTGCGGGGACCGCTCCACATGTTTAGACGCAGGATATCAGGCATATCACATTCGAAAGACGGGTTTAAAATTGGGATTGGTGATGATCTGTATCCGAAGCAATTGCCATATTAGGGATTTGCGATTGGGAAGTCAAGGCAGAGTTATCTCGTTTGACTTCGGTTGGATAGCGTTATATTCTAATGGTGATATATCAAAACAGATTGCTCTTGTGAGAAAGGAATCCGCTATGGGTTTGACCGAAGAGGAGAGATTTAGATTTGATTTGACGGGGTTTATGGTGCGACCGGCGATTTTATCGGCGGATGAAGTGGCGGCGATTGTGGATCAGATTGATCGGATTAAGCACAATCCCAAATCTTTACCTCCCGAACATCGCGCCGTTCCCGGTGGACCGGCGAGTGTGTTGATCGATCATCCAAAGGTGATCGATGTTTTGCACGAGATTATCGGGCCTGAGATTCGGCTGGAGGCGGCTGGGTGTGTTTGGAGAAAGAAGGGCCAGTCACATGGCGAATTGCACGGAGGGGCGCGGGGGCAGATCGATCCGATTTTTGGATATCGGGTTCAAAATGGGCGCATCCATGCGGGGATGGTGCGGGTGATTTTTGAACTGTCGGGGGTGAACAAAGGGGATGGCGGCACCCATTTTATTGTGGGGAGTCACAAAGCCAATTTCCCAATGCACGAGGCGCATTTGTCGTTGAAGAAGGGAGAGCGCAGTCCGTTTTTGATGACGTATGAATGCCCGCCGGGTAGTGCATTATTTTTTACAGAAAATGTGTGTCATGCAGGCCCTGTGTGGCAAAGGGATACGCCCCGGGTGACGATTTTGCACGCGTATTCTCATTTGGCGACGCACTGGCATCGGTTAAATATTCCACCGGTGGTGCTGGAAAATTTGCCCCGTGAAAAACAGGCTTATTTCAGGCAGCCGTGGATTGCTGATTTCAAAACTCGACCGGCAACCCACAATACTATGGCGCGATTTATTGAGGGAGATGATCCGGTGGTGGATACAACCCATCGGTTGGAAGTGGGGATTTGAACCAATAGGAGGAGGTATGAAAGCAGTTGTGGTGATGTTTGATTCACTAAATCGACATTTGTTGTCGCCCTATGGGTGTGATTGGACGCATACGCCAAATTTTAAACGGTTGGCAGAGCGGGCAGTGACGTTTGACAGGTCTTATGTGTGCTCGATGCCGTGTATGCCGGCCAGACGGGATTTTCATACGGGGCGCCCCAATTTTTTGCATCGTTCGTGGGGTCCACTGGAGCCGTTTGACGATTCGGTGCCTCGCATGTTAAAGGAGCATGGTGTTTCGAGTCATCTGGTGAGCGATCATCAGCATTATTGGGAAGATGGTGGGTGTACGTATCACACCCAGTATAGCACCTGGCAGTTTTTCAGAGGGCAGGAAGGGGACTTGTGGAAAGGGCAGGTGGCAGATCCTTCTACAGAAAATACGTATGGACGAAATTCGGGTGAAGATGACCTGTCCCGGCAGGATTTGATCAATCGGCAGTTTATGCGGCGGGAAGAAGATCAACCCCAGTCGAAGACGTTTGAGGCGGGGATTGATTTTATTCGGCGGAACCACACGGAGGACAATTGGTTTTTGCAGATTGAAACGTTTGATCCCCACGAGCCGTTTTTTTCCCAGCGCAAGTTTAAGGATCTCTACGCCGAACATTATCGCGATTACGACGGCCCGTTGCACGATTGGCCGAGCTATGAACCAGTGAAAGAGACGCGGAAACAGATTGAGCATATGCGGTTTGAATATGCTTCGTTGCTGTCGATGTGCGATGCCAAGCTGGGCGATGTGCTGGATTTGATGGATGAATTGGAGATGTGGGAAGATACGATGCTGGCGGTGTGGACCGATCACGGGTTTTTGCTGAGTGAACACGATTGCTGGGCCAAGATGTGGATGCCTTTTTATGAGGAAGTGGCCCATACACCGTTTTTTGTCTGGGATCCGCGGTGCGGTAAGAAAGGGGAACGGCGGGAGGCATTGGTACAGCCGTCGATTGATCTGGGACCGACGTTGCTGGACTTTTTTGGTTTGGAGCCGACCGTGGATATGCTTGGTAAACCACTTGGCGATGCGGTGGATAACGATACGACGGTGCGGGAGGCAGCGGTTTTTGGGATGCACGGACATCAGGGCAATGTGACGGATGGGCGGTATGTGTATATGCGGGCATCGGCAGATCGGGAAAATCAGCCTTTGTTTGAATATACGTTGATGCCAACCCATATCCGATCTCACTTTGCGCCAGAGGAATTGGTGGGCAAGATGGCGCTTTCCGAACCGCTCAGTTTTACCAAGGGGTGTGAGGTGCTGAAGATTCACACTGGTCGGGATAGCAAGGGTTTTAGTCCCAGGTTGTTGAGAATCCATGATTTTGGGACCTTGTTATACGATTTGGAACAGGATGCAAAACAGGAAAAGCCACTGGAAGATCCGGAGGTTGAAAAACGAATGGTGGATCTGTTGATTCAGGGGATGGAAGCATGTGATGCGCCCTCGGAACAGTATGTACGGCTGGGTTTGAGGTAATCTACTGTTCCTTAGATAAGGAGTTGATTTTTGAAACGCGTCGGTTTTTACGATCTTGATCTGAATAATTTTCACGCAAATGTGTATTTGAGTGCGTTCAGGAATGATTTGAAGGACCGGGGATTTGAGGTGGCGGGTTGTACGGGGATTCGCCAGAAGTCAAGTCTTGCCTGGGCAGAGGAAAATGGGGTGCCTTATTTCTCGAATGTTCAGGATTTGAACGATGTGGTTGATTATTATCTCGTTCTGGCGCCGAGGAATCCAGAACGCCATCTGGCAATGTGTGAGGCGATTTTTCCGTTTGGCAAGGCGACTTATGTGGATAAAACTTTTGCGCCCGATCTCAATACGGCGCAACAGATATTCGCGCTTGCAGATAAGTACCGCGTTCCAATACAGACTTCGTCTGCACTGCGGTATGGCAATGTGCAGGATTTTGTAAGGGAAGTCGGTTCCCGCAAGGTGAAACACCTGGTTGTCTGGCAGAGTGGGCGGTCTTTTGATGAATACGGTATTCATCCGACAGAAATTGTGGTGAGTTGTATGGGCACGGGGGCAAAACGGCTGATGCGGCGATGCAGGGGAAAGTACAATCAGATATTGATCGATTTTACGGGCAACCGAACGGCGGTGATCAATCTGAATGAAAAGCACAGGACGCCGCAGGCTGCTGTTGTGACGACGACGGAAGAGACCCGGTATATGGAGGTGGATCGGGCGGTGATTTTTCCGCGTTCTACTGAGGCGATTATGGATCTTTTTGAAAGTGGCAAAGCGAATATTCCGCGTCTGGAGAGTTTGTTGATTCGACGCATTCTGGATGTGGCGGAAGAGGAACGGGCACAACGTGAATTTGTTGACATTTAGGAGAGTGAGCAATGATTAAAATGGCGCAATACGGTACAAAACACGGTCACGCAGCCGGCAAATTGCGGTCGATGCAAACCAATGCAGAGGTGGAGGTGGTTGGTGTGTTCGAACCCGATGAGAGTCGCCGCGAGGAGATGGCGCAATCGGGGGGGTATGAAGGCGTTTATTGGTTTGAGTCAGAAGCGGAGATGCTGGACGATGATGAGATTGTGGCTGTTGCATCAGAGGGTGCAAATGTCGAGAGTCTGGATCAGACAGAGGCCATTATTCGGGCGGGGAAGCATGTGTGGTATGACAAACCTGCTGGTGAGAATTGGGATCAGTGGCAGCGGATTATCGCACGGGCGCGGGAGGGGAATTTGTTGATCCAGATGGGATACATGTTTCGGTATCACGATGGGTATTGCAAGATCGCAGAGTGGGTGCATTCGGGATTTTTGGGCGATGTGTTTGCGGTTCGGGCACATATGTCCACGTTTTTGGGAAAACCGCAAAAAGAAAGAGTCACAGTGCACCAGGGGGGGGTGTTTTTCGATTTGTGTGGACATCAACTCGATCAGATTGTCCATCTTTTGGGTAGGCCCGAGCGCGTGACGCCATTTTTGCGCAACGATATGCGCGAGGTTGAGGGATTTACGGATAATGGGGTGGGTATTTTTGAATTTGAGCGGGCGATCGCCATTGTCGATATTGCGGCGCTGGAGCCTCGGCCCAATGCGCGTCGGTTTGAGGTGTATGGGACAAAGGGCAGTGCGATTATGGAGCCGATGGAGCCTGCGGAGAAAGTCCGCCTGTGTCTGGATGAGGCGCGCGATGGATATGAGGCGGGGGTTCAATTTGTCGATGTGGCGCAGCAATCTCGGCAGGATTTGTACGATTTGGAATTGGAGGCGTTTTTACCGGCTATTCGAGGTGAGTGCGTGCCGGATCGATCTTACGAACACGAGTTGCTGGTTCAGGAGGCGGTGTTGCGGGGTGTTGGGCGTCTTTAAAGATAAGGAGAAATATATGAATGTTATTTGTGTCATGCTGGATTCGTTGCGAGCAGATCACGTGGGTGCTTATGGCGATCGGGCAAGGACGCCGAATATGGATCGCATCTCGCGTGAGTCGCTGGTGTTTTCAAAGGCTTTTTCGGGGTCGTTTCCAACCCTGCCGTGCCGACGCGATTTGTTTACGGGACGGTGGGGGCATCCGTTTAATACCTGGGATAAAATGGAACAGAATTTGCCCACGATGGCCGAGCGGTTTCGCCGCGCGGGATACACAACCGGGCTGGTTTTTGATACGCCGATGTTTATGACCCAGGGCAATTTTCTGGATCGCGGATTTGGTTCTATTTCATGGATTCGCGGGCAGGGGGGTGAGCCGTGGATTAGCGATGCATTAGAGGAGATCAAATGGCCAGCGAGTGAGGATAAAGTAAAATCTGGGGTGATGCGCTATCTGGCGAATCAGCGCGGGCGTTTGTTTGAATCGGACTATCTGGGTCCTCGCGTGTTTACCGAGGCGATGCACTGGCTGGAGCGAAATTATGTGAAGGATGGGTTTTTTTTGTGGATCGATTCGTGGGATCCGCACGAGCCGTGGGATCCGCCGCAGTATTATGTGGATATGTACGATCCTGGTTATGAAGGCGATGAGCTTATTTATCCGTGTTATGGGTTCAGCAATTACATGACGGACGAGGAACTCAATCACGTGCGCGCGTTATACGCGGCTGAGGTGACGATGACGGATCGGTGGTTGGGGATGTTGTGGGATACGATAGATGTGTTGGGCTTAAAGGAGAATACGATTTTTTTGCTGATGGCAGATCACGGACACTATTTTGGCGACCACGGTTTGCAGGGCAAGCCCTGGGGGGATTGGGGGCAGCTTTACGATCCGATGGTTCATATTCCGTTTATGGTGTATCATCCGGATGAGGCGATGGCGGGCAAACAGGTGGATAGTCTGGTGCAGCCGGTGGATGTGTTTCCCACGCTTTGCGATCTGGCGGGATTGGATGTGCCCGATGGCGTGCAGGGGGAGTCATTTGCCGATGTTTTGTCGGGCAAGACGGTGCAACACCGGGAGTTTGCAATTAGCGGACGCAATTTGAATGATAGCTGGGGTACTGTGCCTGCTACGATAACCGATGGTACCTGGACGCTGGTATATTGGCCGAATAAAGATCTGAAATACAAAGGACCTAAGCCGATTCGCACCGAGCGCTACGATTGTCGCAATATGCCAGAGCGCCGCGTAGATGAATTGTTTTATATGCCGGAAGACTCCGGTCAGGAGAACAATGTGATTGCCGAGCATCCCGAAGAGGCAAGGCGTTTGCACCGGGCGCTTTTGGAACTGATTGAGGATACAGAGACCGATCCGGAGATTGCGAAGACGTACTTGCCTGCGCCGGGCGATCAGTATCAGTGAGATTTTTATGATCGCACGTCTTGTCTGCCGTCGCCGCATCCGCCATCGCCAGCCGTGCGCACATTCGGTTTTCCCGTTATTTTGGTGCCTTTGTACGCATAAGGGTCTTCGCCTGCGACCATGATGATTTCTCGCATGTCTGCGGTTGCCATGCGTTCTCCGGGTTTCAAGTTGTGCCAGGGGAGGAGGGATTCCGCGCTCATGTAGTGGTTGACGAGTACGCGGCGAAAGCCGGATTTGGCGTGGTTTGGAAACGAGCGGTGGAGTAAGTATCCGTGAAAGAAGACGAGCGCACCTGTTTTGACTTCGACGGGGATGGCGTCGTCATCTGTGTAAGGAAATCGGAAGGTTTCATGGGCGCAGTCAAAGCGCTTGTCGTGCTGTACGTGTTGGGGCCACAATATGCCGCGCTTGTGCGAGCCGGGAATGACCCACAAGCAGCCGTTTTCAGTGGTGGCATCGTCCAGAGCAAACCAGCCGCCCGTGAGTGACCGGTCGCGGGTCGGGATATAGATTTCATCCTGATGCCAGGCTTGTCCGGGCTTTCCCGCGCTTTTGATGAAGAGCATGGATTGCATGCATTTGACATTGGGTCCGATGACGCTCGTGAGGCCATCGACCATTACGGGATGGGATAGCGCGTCGTACATGATGGGCGAGATTCTGTGTATGTGGTGGATACACAAGATGCGTTTGATGACGTCGTCGTCGGTGTCGTCGGGCGAGACGGCGGGTAAATTGCCTATGTCACCGCGTTCCCCGCGGCACAGAGCTGTGGTTTCATCGCGCAGGGTTTCGACTTCTTCTGGGGTGAGTGCATCGGGGATTACGAGGTATCCATTTTCGCGATAAAAGGCCACATCGTTTTCGGTGACGCGAGAGGTAGCTTCTTCGGAGATGGCTGCCATTGAAAACTCCATAAAGATTGACTGATAAAGCAGGTTCGTTCTATAATAATCGTGTAGTAAGGCGTTGTCGTCAAGAACAATGCATACTGCAAAACAGCTTATAGGGAGGATTGTATCTTGAATCGAAGACCAAATTTTGTGGTGATTTTTTTGGATGATTCCGGGTGGGCAGATTTTCGGCCATTTGGAGAGACGGCGTATCCGACGCCCAATGTGGAAAAATTGGCAACTGGGGGATGTTGTTATCACCAGTTTTACGTGCCTCAGGCGGTTTGTTCGGCGTCGCGAGCTTCGTTGTTGACGGGGTGTTATCCGGGCAGGCATAAGGTTTATGGCGCGATTCCGCCCCGGGCGCGGGGTTTAGATCCGAGTTTTGCTACGATTGCCGAGGTGCTCAAGCCCGTGGGTTATGCAACGGGAGTGTTTGGCAAGTGGCATATTGGCGATCACGAGGATACGCGCCCGCCCGCTCGGGGTTTTGATGAGTCGTCGGGTTTGATGTATTCCAACGATATGTGGAAGTATCATCCGCAGAGCAGACATTTTGATACAATGGAATTACAGTTCTGGAAAAATGGAGAGATCGTTATTGACGATGTGTCGCCAGAGCAGCAGAAGATGCTGACGACGTGGTACACAGAGCATGCGGTCGATTTTATTGGGCGCCATGCCGATGAGCCGTTTTTCCTGTATGCGCCCCATAGTATGCCGCATGTGCCGCTGTTTTGCAGCGATAAGTTCGACGGAAAATCAGGGGAAGGTTTGTATGCCGATGTGATGATGGAGATTGATTGGTCAGTGGGTGAGATTATGAACGCGCTCGAAGAAGCGGGTGTGGCAGATGATACGGTTATGGTTTTTACGTCGGATAATGGTCCCTGGATTTCTTATGGGAATCACGCGGGGAAGACGCCTTATCGCGAGGCGAAAGGGACGGGTTTTGACGGGGGTACGCGTTCGGCGTGTGTGATGCATTATCCCAATGGTATTCCCGCGGGTGAGATATCGCATCAGGCATTTTGTTCGGTGGACTTTTTGCCGACCTTTGCGAAGTTGGCGGGGGCGGATTTGCCGGATTATACGATTGATGGGGTCGATGTTTGGGATATTGTGACGTGCCAGCCAGAGGCGACCAATTCACATGTGTATTATCCGGTGTCAACCGGGCGAAATTTCGATGGGGTGGTCAGTGGGGATGGCAAGTGGAAGTTGCATTTGCCACACGATTATCGCACGCTTGTGGAGGCGGGCAATGATGGAGAGCCTGGGATATACGAGACCGCGCATATCGAGTTGTCGCTTTTTGATATGGAAAACGATCCCTATGAGACGACGAATGTGATTGACGAGTATCCCGAGGTGGCGCAAGAACTAAAGGCTTTGGCTGAACAGCATCGGGATATGTGGTGGGTGGAGAAGAATTAAAACAGGAGATTTTGCGATGGGCATTTCGGTAAAGGAGTGGACGCCGACTTTGACGGAAAAAGAGACTGTGATGTTTGACCTGAAAGGGTATATTCTTTTTCCGGCTGTCTTGAGCGAGGATGAGATTGCGCCGATTAAGGCGCAGTGTGAGAAATTGCGTACCGATAAAGCGTCTCTGCCGCCCGAAGCGCGTTGTTTGCCGGGGGGACCTGCGTCGGTATTGATCGATCATCCGGCGATTATGCGGGTGTTGCATACGGTTATTGACGATGAGACGGAGAAGATTCGTCTGGAAGGTGCGTTTTTGTCTTATCGCTTCAAGGGGGATAATCACAGGGGGTGGACGCCGCATGCTGGGGGTAAGTCCGTGAATCCCAATTATAGCTATCAGTACCACGATGGGCGAATTTACTCCGGGATGACGCGGGTGGTTTGGGAATTAAATGGCGTGGAGAAAGGGAAAGGAGGGACGGCGTTTATTCCGGGGAGCCACAAGTCCAATTACAGAAAAAAATTGCCATTGTTCGACGATCCAGATTCGGGGGTGTGGGATACGTATGGATGTCCGCCGGGTTCTCTGCTGGTTTTTTCTGAGGCGGTGCGTCATACGTCTTGTGTTTGGACGCAGGACGTGCCGCGGATGGCTCTGTTTTATGCTTATAATCACATCAATGTGCGCCATCACAAACCCGGGTTTACAGAAGAAACGCTCGATTCGCTGTCGCCAGAACACCGCCGGTTTTTCAGCGAGGTGTATCATCCTCAATTTGATGGCGATGAATGGAAAAGGCGTCTGAATCGTTGAGTATATACGGGAAAAGCATTCGTGATGAGAGATCACTTATACAAATCGCTCGGCGTAAATATCGAGAACTTTGCGGATCATACGCTGATAGGGAATGCCGTTCTCTTGTGCTCTTAGTTTGAAGAAATCAACACTTTTTTTGTTGAGGTTCAATGTGATCCGCACGGTCTCTTCTTTGAGGACGAGTTGATCGGGTGGTGGAAGAAAATCCGCAATGACTTCTGCTTGTTCGATTGCTTCTGAAATATCAGATGGTGCTTTCTCATATTTTTTGTTGTTCATAAAGTTTCCTTCCTTCGCGCCAATAACCGGCACCGAATATGCGAATGTTGTCTGCCCGATAGGTAAAACGGACTGTCAAGATGCGGTCTCCAACCTTTCCAAAACAAAAATATCGCGTTTCTTCAGGTGTGCTGTGTTTATGGTCAACGGCAATAATGCGATGAGGATCCATAAACGCATGCTCGGCTTCGGAAAATGAGACCTGGTGTTTAGACTGATTAATAACGTCCTTTTGAGAATCCCACTCAAAGTTTGTTATAGGACTTTTTTCTTTTACCATGAAGGAATCAAATCTGTTCCCAGTCGCTTCCTTCCGACCCAATTGGTAGAGTGATGGCAGAAAGTCTTCAATGACTTCTGCCTGTTTGATCGCTTCTGCAATATCAGAAGGGGTATTTACGTAATCTATATTCACAAGATTTCTTTCCTTAGTTTACACAATTTCATATTGATTGACATATTGCGATACATATAATTATACATATATTATATCTCAAGTCAAGGTCTTCGTGCTGTTTTTTTAAATGATACCTGTTTCTGAATGACTGGCGGGTTTAGATACTATTTTGTACATTATTTGAAAGTTTGGTCTTTCATGTTTTTATGGGGAGTGTGCAATGGCAAATAAGGTGACGATTTTTGGTGCGGGTAGCGTGGTGTTTTCGCTCGGTCTGGTGAAGGATTTGTGTTTGACAAAGGAATTGAATGGCAGCCATGTTTGTTTTATGGATATCAATGAGGAAGTGCTCGATGTGATTTACGAACTCGGGCGGCGATATGCCGAGGATTTGAGCGCGGATATGACGTTTGAGAAAACGACGAGCAGAGAGGCCGCGTTACGGGATGCCGATTTTGTGATCAATACGGCGACGGTGACGCACAATGAGTATTTTATGCAGCGGCGGCGCAAGATGACGGCGAAGCTCGGTTATTTTTACGATAAGACCGGGATGCCCGAGTATTACAATTTGCAACTGATGCTGGATGTGGCGAGAGATATGGAAAAGCTGTGTCCCGATGCGTGGATTTTGCTGGCGGGTAATCCGGTATTTGACGGAACTACATTGATGACGCGAGAGACGGGGATTAAGGTGTGTGGGTTGTGTCACGGACATTATGGATATGCGGGGGTGGCGCGTACGTTAGGATTGGATCCGGATGAGGTGACGTGGCAGGCTCCGGGACTGAATCACAATATTTGGATGACGGATTTTATCTATGAAAATGAAGATATGTATCCGAAGCTGGATCGGTGGATTGCGGAGGAGAGCGAGGCGTATTGGGATCGGTTGGCCCGAGAGGGCAAGTCTATTCCCACGCAGATGTCGCGTGCTTCGATTCATCAATACAGGATGTATGGTTTGATGCCTATTGGCGACACACCTCGGCGGGGCGGCTGGTGGTATCACACGGATTTGGAGGCGCGGAAATACTGGTACGATCCCAATGGCGGTAAAGACACGCCGGCCGGGCGCGATGCGGTGCTGGCGGGCAAGGCAAAAAAATACGAGCAGATGAAGGCGGCGGCTTATGATGAGAAAATTCGGCCGGTTGATTTGTTTGGCGATCAGATGACGCACGAGCAGCATATTCCGATTATGAATGGGCTGGTGAACAATGTGGAAGGTCAGTTTCAGGTGAATATGCCCAATTGTGGCGCGCTGCCGGGCATTCCCGACGATGTGGCGGTGGAAGTGCCCGCAATTGTGAATAAGAAGGGCATTCAGCCTGTGCGCGTGCCGCCATTGCCGAAGAAGATTATGCTGGAGTGCATTTATCCCGATTGGCTCAATATGGAGCGCACGCTCGAAGCGGTTTTGTCGGGTGATAAGTCGATGATGCTGTTTGGCGTGCTCGAGAGTAAGGAGACAAAATCTTATGAGCACGGGTTGGAGACGATGGATGCGCTGTTTAATATTGAACCCAATGAGCCGATGAAATACGTGGAAGATATCAACGCGCATTTTGACTGGCCGAAGAATTGGGCGTAGTGTGGTCTTAACCCGTGTTGCCATTTACGCACATCGTCCGCGCCCTGCCAGCGACCGTTCCCTTTGTGCCGCCCGAGGCATTGGAGCGGGAGCAAGGGCAGCCGCTCGCCCTGCGAGTTGGGGCCAACGAGAGCAATTTTGGTATCTCGCCACGGGCGCGGCAGGCCATGGTAGAGGCGGTGGAGCAAGTGCATTGGTACAACGATCCAGAGGGATACGAGTTGCGCTCGGCGTTGGCGGTGCGGCACGGGGTGGCGCGGGAAGAGGTCGTCTTGGGTGCGGGGATTGACGAGTTGTTGGGGCTTTTGGTGCGCCTTTTTGCCGAGCCGGGCGACGCGGTGGTGACGTCCCTGGGGGCCTATCCCACGTTTAACTACCACGTCGAGGGGCACGGGGCGGTGTTGCACAAGGTGCCCTATCGCGCGGATCGGGAGGACTTGCAGGCCCTGTTGGACAAGGCGCGGCAAGTGCGCCCCAAGCTGATCTACGTGGCCAATCCCGACAACCCTATGGGCACCTATCAGCGAGCCGACGAGTTGCGGGATTTTATCGCGGTGTTGCCGCCGGATTGTGTGTTGCTGCTCGACGAGGCATATATCGACTTCGCGCCGGAGGATGCCCTGTTGCCGCTGGAAGTGGAACGGGCACAGGTGGTGCGGTTGCGGACGTTTTCCAAGGTGCACGGCATGGCTGGGGCCAGGGTCGGCTACGCGCTGGCACACCGCGATGTGGTGGCCGCGCTCGACAAGGTGCGCAATCACTTTGGCGTCAATCGCATCGCCCAAGCCGGGGCACTTGCTTCGCTGGGCGACGATGCGTTCGTGCGCTCGGTGGTGCGGGAAGTAGAGGGAGGCCGACGGGAATACGCGGCGCTGGCGGCGGAATTGGGGCTGCAAACGGTGCCTTCGGCGACTAATTTTATGGCCCTCGATGTGGGTAGTGGCGAGCGAGCGCGGCGGCTGATGCAGATACTTTTGCAGCACGGGGTCTTCGTGCGGATGCCGGGCGTGGCTCCGCTTGACCGCTGCATTCGCGTGACCGTGGGGCCATCCGCCGAGCGGCAAGCCTTTGCGAAGGTGTTGTGTGCGGTGTTGCCGCAATTAGATATTGGAGACGAAATCTTCTGTTGACAGCGTTTCAAGGGTTTTTCCGCACACTTACACGATAAAGGAGACCTATTGTGAAATACGGTATTCGAGATAATATGTTAAAAGCACCATTGGAAGCGGTATTTTCGGTGGCAAAAGATATTGGATTTGATGGGGTGGAGTTTTGTGTTGGGCGAGACTATGGGGAGAATATTTTGTGGGAGGATGGCGGGGCAGAGAAACTGAAGGGATTGGCAGATGCGGCGGGTGTTGAGATTTCTTCACTATCGCCGGGCGTGTTTTCACAATTTCATCCCGCTTTACCAGAAGCGGAAAAGCGCGCCGAGGGCGTTGAGATTTTGACGCATGTGATTGGGTCGTGTGCGGCGGTTGATACGCGGCATATTTTGGTGCCGATGTTTCCGCGAGATATGGATGAGTGGCCTGATGCGACATGGGCTCAACTCGTGGATGGGTTCAAAGCACTTGGTGATGTGGCAGAAGAACACGGCGTGATTTTGGATCTGGAGACGACATTTAGCGCGGATCAACTGGTGATGATTTTAGATCGCGTGGGGTCTCGCGCTGTGAAGGTGTATCACGATACGGGCAATACGATGACGCGCGGACAGGATCCGGCTGAGGAAATTTTGAAGCTGGGAGGTGAGGGCATCGGGATGATTCACGCCAAGGATACGGACCGACAGGCGTTGGGAGACGGGCACGTGGATTTTGATTCGGTAGATGCGGCGATGCGCGAGATCGGTTATGATGGGTACATTGTTTTGGAAACGCCTTCGGGCGACGATCCTAACGCCGATCATGCAAAGAATTTGGCGTTTATCAAAAAGCTGGGCGTGTGAGCGGGATTTGGAACATTTAGAATCAGGACTTACGCAAAAGTCATAGACAAAAGGGTATTGGCTCCTTAAACTTCAGGTATAGTCCTGTAACCTGAACGAGGAGGTAGGATGGGATGGACAAACCGACCCGGTTAGATTACTGTCAGTATTTGCTCAGCAGTCCGATCAACTATACACTGACGCATTTTGCAGACCACAGCGAAGGATTCAGCCATGATATGATCAATCGGTATCTGGCCGGAGATCGCATTGCGCCACGCTTGGTCTGGGAACATGTCAAGTCGGCTATCGCAGTAACGCCAAAAGGCTATGTGATCTTCGATGATACAGTCTTGGACAAACGCCATGCACGCAAGATAGACCTTGTTCGTCGTCAATATAGTGGCAATGCCAAAGGGGTCATCAATGGCATTGGGGTGGTCACTTGCGTTTATGTCAATCCCGCACAAGACCGGTTTTGGATCATTGACTATCGCATATATGACCCCGCTGGCGATGGCAAGACCAAGTTAGATCATGTCGTTGAGATGTTATCTGTCCTGGTTTATAGTAGAAAACTGCCTTTTCAAAGTGTGTTGATGGATAGCTGGTATGCGACGAAAGATGTGATGCTACATATTGAGAAGTTGCAAAAAACCTATTACTGTCCGCTCAAGTCCAATCGGCGTGTGGACGATTCTTTAGGCCAACATCCCTATCAACGAATAGATAGCCTCACCTGGACAGATAGCGAATCTCACGCAGGCAAACGCATTAAAATCAGGGGCTTTCCAAAATACCATAAGGTGAAATTATTTCGGGTGGCGTCCTCTACTGGGCGCACGGAACATGTCGTTTCTAACGACCTTGCACAAAAGGATACCCAAGTGGCACAACAGGTGTGTCACTGGCGCTGGAAAATTGAGCAATTTCACCGAGAGGCAAAACAAGTGACCGGCCTTGAACGCTGTCAATGCCGATTAGCAAGAATTGTGCGTAACCATATCGGATGTGCCTTCCTCGTTTGGATCCGTCTTGCACAGGTCGCCTATCAAACTGGACAATCTGTTTATCAGGTCAAATACGGATTGTTCGATGACTATCTCAGACAACAACTCAAAGCTCCATCTATTCGCATGACACTTGCGTAAGTCCTAAGAATATTGGTTTGGTCAAATAAAAAAAGGCCGTTAGCCTTCGAACTTTGGCGAGATCGGGCTAACGACCAGGTGGCCATAAGAAGGATTGGAAACCCCTCTTATGACAAAAAGGATAGACTTTAACAATTTCACCTATTTTTGTCAATATTGAGAAAGGAGGAAATATCGGCGATTAAACTTCTACAAAGTTGTATCCACTTCAATAGAGATAACTTCTTGTACTCCCTGGAAAGGAGGCAATATGCTATGATATGTGGAATGTTATACAACCGTTGACTGTTAAAGGAGGGTGTATCTATGAATAGATATTTGATGTTGAAGATGTGGCTGCTGGCATTGTTGATCGCGGTGCCGGTTTCTGCCCAGGAAGCTCGATACGGTGCTGGCGTGTTTTTTAACCGCAGCGTGCCCGTGTTGGGGTTCCACGATCGGTATTCGGCTTCTCAGGTATATGGTGCGGTGCTGGATTATCAGGTCAGTTCGCGCGCTACGATGGAATTTGAATACCATCACCTGACAATCGATGACGGAAAGATCGAAGGTCTGGCGTTTACGTGGCCCATTGATAAGCAAAAATATTTGAGCCCGGATGCCAATTCTCGGTTTAACCTCAACAGTTTTTTGATCAATGCCCTGGTGTATCTCAATACCCGCAAGTCCGGCAGCGATTTGCAGCTTTTGCCATATATCGCTGTGGGTGCGGGGTTTTACGATTATCAGGATCGGATCACTGGTCTGATTTATCCGGGACAAAAAGAGGAGCCTTTGAATTCGGATCTGATGCTGGAAGATCGAGAGGATGAACATACGGCTCTGGGTGCGAATGTTGGGTTGGGAATGACGGTGGTGCAGGGGCGATTCGGGCTGGATATCCGCGGGCGTTATCACATGATTTTGGGTGATTTGCGTCCTATGGAGGCATGGAATCTGCCCGGGGTATTTCCCATTGCGATGTTCGATTTCAGGACGGCGTTCAAATTATACTGGTAGATCTCAAAGAGGAGAGGGTTATGAAGCGGTTAATGTTGGGATTTATTTTGTTGTTGCTGATGGATACATCGGCCATGGCGACAACAGCGGGGAAAATCACGGGTGTCATCACAGATGCCGCTACGGGTGAATCTTTGCCGGGCGCGAATGTGACGCTCGAAGGGACCCGCAAAGGAGCTACTACCGATGCCGAAGGCAGCTATTTAATTCTGGCTGTAGATCCCGGAATGTACACACTGACGGCGACGATGGTGGGCTATGGCACAGAGAAGAAGGAAGCCGTGCAGGTGATTGTGGATTATACATCCACAGTGAATTTTGCACTGAAAGAAGCCAGTCTGGAATTGGCTGAGTTGGTTGTCGTGGCGGAGCGCCCGCCTGTGGAGCCAGATAAAACCACGAGTAAATACGTGGTTTCCTCGGCGGATATTCAGGCTGTGCCGCAGGTGAGATCGACATCGCAATTGATCGCGTTGCAACCGGGTATGGCGCTGGATGGCACCAATCGCATTCGCGGAAGCACAACGCGGTCGCAGACGGGTACGCAGGTGGGCTATTATATTGATGGGATTGAGGTTGATAGGAGCTTGCTCACAGGCGTGAATACCACGGCTATTCAGGAATTGAGTGTGCTAACCGGCGGTATGAATGCGGAATTTGGCAATGCGGGTGCTGGTATTGTGAGTCTGGTGACAAAAGAAGGCCGGGGCGATTTCTCTGGTCGGGTGGAGTATAAGTTCACACCTGCGGGCAAAAAGCACTGGGGTAGAGATGTTTATGAAAGTCCCGGATTTGAAGATAATGTGCAGTGGGACAATCCCGATTGGGTGAACGAAACTTATGTCGATCCGGGACCGGACCGCGTTATGGGGACATCTGATGATGTCGAACGTATGGCGCACGAACGCGTCGATTATACGGACAAGATCGGGCACCGTCTGGAAGGCACTTTGGGCGGACCGCTCACACCCGATGTTTCGTATTTTGCCAGTTTGAGTTATGCGCGCAGTCCGGCCAGGTTCCCGGCGGCTGAACAGGTATCGGACGATCCACCGCGCATGCAGGGCACGTTGACGTATCGGCCCAGTGCAAATATCAAGGTTAAAGCACTCGGGATGTATCAACGGTCGGATCAGTTTCAGGGATCGACGCGCAATAATGCACAAAATATTTTCTTTCCAGAGGATTTTTCAGCTTCGGGCACTTATACATTGTCCCGGCAGCTCGAGGTGTTGACGCTGACACATACATTGGGCAAAAATACGTATTACGATCTGAGATTTTTCTACAACAAATACGATCGCGATACGCTCAATGTACCGGCTGCTACCGAAGTTGTGCGGAAAGATAAGGCGGGCTTTTTCAATTTGCCCACGCTGTTGCGCGAATACACCGAAGAGGAAGATATAAAATACGGTATCAAATACGATTTTGTGAGTCAGGTCAATCGGTCGCACTTGATTCAGACGGGATTGGTACTCACGCAGCGGTCGTATCACCGCACGCGAGAAGATTTTGACAATACCAAGAGTCGTTTTCTCGAATTTGTGGCCGATGGTTTTGAGTTGGGTAAAAATGTGAAGCCGTGGACGCTGAACCTGTATATACAGGACAAGATCGAGTACGGTGGTCTGGTGGCTAACCTGGGTTTGCGCTGGGATTATTACAATTTTGGGCGCAATGGATCAATGGGAGAGGCCCTGGGCAAATCGCCGATGTACAGCACGTTTACGCGGGCGCGGTATGAGATGGATCATCTGGATAGTTCGACGCCAACGATGACGGCATTAAGTCCTCGCGTGGGTTTGTCTCATCCGATTACAGACCGCCTGGCCGCGCACTATTTTATTGGTCGATCGCATGTCTTTCCCGTGCTTCTCGAAACCCATCGCAGGCAGTTTTCAAGCGAGGCACCGGACAATGATCTCAACGGCAATGGTAGGATCGACGATACCGAGAAGTGGAATGCTATGGAAGTGCATACCACGGCACGGCAGCCATCCGATGGCATGAAACCCCAGCGCGTGACGAGTATGGAAATGGGGGTGGATTGGAATTTTGTGGCCGATTATACGGCCAGTATTACGGCACACTATCGGCGCGACGAGGGATTGTACGCCAGCAACAATATTTCTTATTGGGTAGATCCCCTCAAAGGCCAGTCTGCTCAGGTCAATGCCATACGCAATACCTATTGGCAAACTGCGCGCGGCCTCGAATTGTCGCTGAAAAAGACGTTTAGCAATAATTTCCAGTTCAATTTGTCCTATAATGCCGAATGGGTGCGCGATCCGGGTGGCATTCACTACGGCAAGCACTCTGCGAACTGGTATGTGCTTCCCGATGCCGATTTTATTGGCGCTGGGCACTATTGGACCGATTGGGAAGTGCAACCCGATGGTTCGGAGAGGCCCGTGCCGCTCACATCTGATCAAGTGGCCGATATTAGCGCGAAAGCCGAGGCGAATATCGTGTCGTGGACCGAGCAGGCCGGGGCACAGGGGCCGGGGGCAGGTCCGTGGCAGCCGCCAATTAAGACCAATGAGAATGGGATATGGACAGCTTCAAATGGGCAGGTTTTTTCTGCTGAGCCTACCAGTGGACAGCGCAGGAATCAGTTGTCGCTTCAGTTGTATTATGCCACGCCGATGGCTTATGGACCCCAAATGGGTACGATTAATCCGTTTGGAGGGCTGCGCGTGAGCATGATCTACCGCATTTTCAGCGGCGCGCCGTTTGAGTACGTTCCCCCGGTTGGCCCGCGCGAATTTCGTACCGGGACACCGGTGATGAAGACGGATCTGTACGCGGCCAAAGATTTTCGAAGCATTGGCAACTTGCGCCCCACGCTATTTGTGGAGGTGAGCAATTTGTTCAATGAAAAGAGTACCGAGAGCCGAGATTCGGATTTCACGTATGTGCAGTACGGACAACGGCTACCCCCACCAGATGATACCGAGTATTTGCTTTATGGCGATCCAAATGAAGCTACGCGCTACAGGTACAATCCGCGCGAAGTGGAAATCGGTCTGGAAATTCAATTTTAGGAATTGGAGGATAGTGATATGACCAGGAAATTTCTCGCTGCTGTCCTGATGATAGTGGTTGTGGGGTGGGCATTGGGTGCCTATGCTCTGGACACGCAGAATTTGAGGCAACTCACCCGCGGGCAACTCTGGACCGGATTCCGCAATGAGGGGACTCAGGGCGGTGTCTGGGATGACCGAAGTTCTCGCGGTGCGCCCCGCTTGACGTATCCGGGCATGGGCAATGGCCTTATGCTCAATATGGCGGGTGCTGATTACATCGAGTATTTCGGTAAAAAGAACGGTTTTAGCTGGGCCGAGCAAAAAAATGAGGCACAGAATTTGTCGGCAGGAGAAGGTATATGGGTGCTGACCAATGTCGGCGGCGAATACGGCGTGTCGTATTCTGGCCCGTGGACGCCTTCGGCGGATATCGCACCGATGTATTACGATATTGCCAACAGTCCCGAAGCCAATTGGGGATATCAAGTCGATGTGCCACCTCATGGATTGGGGGCGGGAGCAATTATGCCCAACTGGTATCCCGGCGCAGCATTGCAAACCGATGCGCCCAGAACAGGCGTGCCCTATGAGGTCCTCAATCATCGGTGGGGCCAGTACATGGATGCCGATAAGGACGACCGCGCAGAAGATATTGTTTTTAGCAGGTGGACGACCAAACACGGTGTTACGATCACGCGCAAAGCCATGGCCTGGAGTTATCAGGGATTTGACGATTTCTTCATTTTGGAAGTGGAATTTGAGAACACGGGTGATTCCGATGGCGATGGCGTTGCAGATGTGAACGGCGGTGCTGGATACAACCTGACCGGCGCGTATTTCTCATTTGTTCAGGGCTTTACGGTGAGCATGTCGGGTGAGGGCAATTGGAATAGCATCGGATCTGGCATGCCCGGATCTTATGAGCCACAAGACGATCAATATCGCTATACGGGTGCGCCGAATTACGATGGACCTGCTGAATACGTCGATTTGAAGATGAACTATCAGTGGGATGGCGACAGTATCCAGCGTGCTGAAGAGGACACCGGGCAGCCCGTTTATATTGAAAGCGTACACGGCAATGCGAAAAGGTTGCCAGGCGGCGTATTCGACGGACAAATGAGATCGCCGCAATACGTGGGTGTTGCGCCATTGGCCTATCGCGATAGTGGACCGTCGCATGTGTTCAATGCCAGTGATCAGGGCAAATACGTCAATCCGCAAGGCGAACAACCCAGGACATCAAAGTGGTGGGAAACGCGCGATTTCTGGGGTTTGAACACGGATTTGCCGAATTTGCAGAGCGATTCTGAGCAGGGCATTTACGAAACTTTTTCGGGAGCAACAGATGCCAATCCAACCACCGTCAATGCCATGGCCAATGCTCTCACTTTTGGGCCGTATAATCTGGCTGTGGGCGAGAAGGCCAAGATCGTAGTGGCTTATGTCGCCGGGACAGGCGCGCAGGCGATATCCCGCGAAGGCCAGTCGGCGTATGCAGTGGATGTGCAGACATTTTGTTTGAAAGACATTCCACTGCCTGTGGAAGAACGATTGGCGCGGTTGAGCAAGGGAGAAGCCGCTCTTGTGGCACATTTAAAGGCCGCACAATTTGCATACGACAATATGTACGATCTGCCCGATTATCCGCCCGATGTGAAGTTTTCGCCTGGGGTGAGTCAGGATGCCGAGATTACATTGACGTGGGACGGTGCCGCCGAATCGTCGGTGCATCCCGATTTTAGCGATGCCGATGTGGTGGGATATCGCGTGTTCCGGTCCGCTTATCAGGAATTTGGACCCTGGGAGCACGTCGGTACGGTCACCGCAGGCACCTCCGGATCGACCTGGGACTATTCGGGCGGTCAATACGTGTGGCGCGATAATACGGCGGTTGCCGGGTTCCGATACTTTTACAATGTACGGGCTTTTGCCAAACCGCGCAGTTCATGGAGCAATGGCATGTCGAGCATGGGGGATTTGCCCGAAGAAGTGCAGGGTCATTTACAGGCTGGACTCGAAGGGGGATATTCTGCCCCCGAGCAGCGCGTGAACCTGGACCTCAGCCCGTTTCAGCCGGGTTTGGCGCCGTCCTGGCCGGAGAAGCGCGTGCGCGTGGTGCCCAATCCGTTCAGTTTGTCGGAATCGGGTTATAATTACCAGAGTTCAAAAAAGATCCGCTTTCTGGGATTGCCCCCCAAAAGCCGCGTGTTGATCTTCAATGTGGCGGGTGATATTGTGGGTGAAATCCTGCACGACGATGCCAGTTCAGGCGAAGCGTCTTGGTTCCAAATTGAACGCAATGTGACTGCGCCGGATGTGGCCAGCGGAATTTATTTTTACGTCGTTGAATCACTGACGCCCGAAAGTATGGGGCAAACGGTGACGGGGACGTTTTACATTTTGAGATAGGGAGCCTGACATGAACAAACGAATATTACTGGTGCTGCTGGTCGGGCTGATGACAGGACCGGCCTTTGCACAGTCGGATTTTGGCGAATACGGTACGATTTTGCCGGTGAAGGGCCAATCGTCGCTGGCATTTCTCAAAATCGGTGCGTCACCCCGTGCCGTGGCTATGGGCGAAGCTTTTGTCGCGATGAACGGCGGTATTGATGCGTCTTTTTACAATCCCGGTGCATTGGGATTTGTTTCGGGCGGCGAGTACGCGCTGTCGTACACGCGCTGGCTGGTCAATTCGGGATTGTATTCGGGGGCGTTGGCTTACAAATGGGGCGGCAATACGTTTGGCGTTTCAATTGTGAGCTTTGTGCCCGAAGAGGTGGAGGAAACGACGATTTTTCAAGCCACAGGTACCGGGCGCATGATCCAGGGCGGCGATACGGCTATTGGGTTTATGTTTGCGCGTCAGATGACCGATAAAGTGTCCTGGGGTGTGCAAGCGAGATGGGTTCAGGAAGATCTGGTGCTCAAAACGACGAGTACATTTCAGTTTGATCTGGGTATTTCGGCATATACGGGCTATCGCAGTTTGCGCATTGCCGCTGCTGCGCGCAATGTGGGTACTGAGATTACTGTGGAAACAGAGCAGTTTTCACCGCCGATCAATTTCAATTTTGGGCTGGCAGGTGAAGTCTATGGTGAGCAAGGCGACCCGACGTATTTGACGCTTGCAGGCGAGACCATTATGGCAACTGATTACGGTCAGCGGTGGAATTTTGGCGGTGAGTTGTGGATTTCCAATATGCTCGCATTGCGCGGTGGGTATAAGGTCAACTACGACGTGGAGGATTACAGTCTGGGTGCTGGTCTGAAATACGATTTTGGCGGGCGAGATATTCGCGTAGATCTGTCGTATAGTGATGGCGGCGCGTATTTCGATCCACCGTTGCGCATTGCTGTTAGTGGGTCGTTTTGATAGCGGTCTGTGAGTGGATCGCTGATAGATCCTGAACCACAACCGGTGTGTGCAGGGGATGGATTCCTTGCACACATTTTCTTTTTGAGGTACATTGCGCGGGAAATTTCTCCTACTTTTTTAAGAGATTGCGAATGGCCGAATTGAAAGCGATGGATCGGGATTTGTACCCGGAGAGTAAACACCTGAGTGTGACCACACGCGCCTTTTGCGTGGGGATTGCGGTGACGTTTCTGGTGAATTTGTTGCCCGCTTATTCGGCCTATATCGTGCATTCATCGCGTATGGTTTTTGCCCATTTGCCCATGGCGACTATGGTGATTTTCACGGTGCTGGCGTGGCCGTTGAATGTTCTGATGGCGCGAGTAAAGCCTCAATGGGCGCTGTCGCAGGGCGAGATGGTGGTGGTTTTTTCGATGGGGTGGATTGCAGGAGCTGTGCCTGCGGCGAATTTTATGGGTTTGTTTATTGGGGGTATTGCCGCGCCTTATTATTATGCCTCGCCCGAGAATCAGTGGGGCGATTATTTGTTGGATGGGTTGCCCAAATGGGCCGCGCCGCCCAATCACGCCCGGCAGATGACGTATTTTTTTGAGGGCAAGCCCCCAGGGGTTGATATTCCCTGGGATGCGTGGATGGCGCCGCTTGTGTGGTGGGGTGTTTTTCTCATTGCACTGGCACTGGTGAGTGTGGCGTTGATGGCCGTGTTGCGGCGGCAGTGGGTGGATAGAGAGCGCTTGCCTTTTCCCCTTGCCGAAGCACCGCTGACGATGTTGGAGGAGGTTGAGGCAGGAAAATACAGGCTCCTGCATTCTCGCTTGTTCTGGGTTGGACTGACCATTCCCGTAGTTGTGGTGGTGTGGAATATCGTGGGTTATTTTTGGCACACATTTCCACCTATTCCGTTGATGGATAGATGGGCTTTGCCACTTGGGCGCGGGTTTCCGAGTGTTACGATCAAATTGAATTTTTTTGTGCTGGGGTTCGCCTTTTTTACCAATCTCGATGTGTTGTTCAGTTTGTGGTTTTTTTATGCACTGGGCATTGTGCAAACCGGTGTTTTTGACCGTTTGGGATATTCTATTGGCGCGTCGGATATCTGGGGGTCCCGCGGTGGTGCTGCATTGGGCTGGCAGGCGATGGGGGCTTTTTTTGCTTTTACGGCGTTGAGTATGTGGATGGCGCGTGCGCATTTGCGAGATGTATGGCGCAAGGCGATGCGCGGCGATGATGCCGTGGATGATTCGGATGAGTTGTTGTCTTATCGGGCAGCGGTGTGGGGCATTATTGTAGGGGCGGCGTTTCTCTTTTTCTGGTTGTGGCACTCGGGCATGTCCGCGCTTGTGGCTGGTGTTTTTCTCTTCGCGCTGATTTTGATGACGGTGGGGGTGACGCGGTTTGTGGCCGAGTCGGGATTGGCTTATGCGCGGATGCCTATTACGCCGCAGAGTTTTACTTTTTATACGATTGGTATTCGGCAGATGGATACCAATAGTGCCGCGTCTCTGGCGCTGTCTTATTCGACGTTTGGCCTGGGCAATACTTTTGGTGCTTCTACGCTGGCACATATTGCACAGATGGGCGCGAGGCTCAAGCTCAAGACCCGTTCGCTATTCTGGACAACGATGTGCGCTCTGGTGGTGTCGATGGCTATTTCGGCGGTGTTTACATTGTATCTGGGGTATATGTATGGCGCGTACAATTTTAATGTTTATACGTTTAATTCCGGGAATGTCGTGATTTTTAGCAATGTGGTGAAAAAATTGCAAAATCCCTTTGGCATCAGTCTGGATAGGCTGATGTTTTTTGGTATTGGCGCGGCTCTCACTGCTGTGTGTAGTTTTTTGCGCTATCGGTTTTTGAGGTGGCCGTTGAGTCCCATTGGGTTGACGGTGTTTACAACGGGTATTTTACAGCGGCAGGTGTTTACGGTTTTTGTGGCGTGGGCGGTTAAGTCCGTTTTGTTAAAAATTGGCGGTATTGGACTTTATCGCCAATCTCTGCCTTTGTTTATGGGGCTGATGCTCGGTTATGTTCTGGGCATTGGGTTGATTTTTATTGTGGATGTGTTGTTTTTCTTTGGGCAAGGGCATCTGGTACATCACTGGTAATGGCTAATTGGAGAACTCCCTATGGGTGAAACATCGGTTGAGTACGTTGTGATCGGATGTTATCTGGTCGTGCTGGTTGGGGTGGGGATGGTGTTTCGCCGTTTTAATGAAAATGTGAGTGACTATTTTCGAAACGGCTGCAAGGGCACCTGGTGGCTGGTGGGGTCGAGTGCGTTTATGACGGCGTTTAGTGCGTGGACTTTTTCGGGTGCAGCGGGCGCAGCGTATGAAGCTGGCTGGAGTGTGCTGGTGATTTATCTGGCTAATTCAGTGGGTTTTGCGATTAATGGTTTGTTTCTCGCCAAATGGTTTCGACAGATCCGGGCTATTACGGGTCCAGAGGTCATTCGTTTGCGCTTTGGTATTTCGACGCAACAATTTTACGCGTGGATGTCATTTGTTATGCAAACTCTGTATTCGTCACTGCATCTTCTGGGATTGGCGATTTTCTGTTCGGCGGTATTTGGATATAAAATTGAGCAGGTGATCGTGGTGGTGGGCGCGGTGGTGTTGCTCTATTCGCTGATCGGCGGTAGCTGGGCGGTGACGGCTACGGATTTTCTGCAGACGCTTATCCTCATTCCCATTACTATTCTGGTGGGGGTGTTGTGTCTGGTGAAGCTCGGCGGTGTGGGCGCTTTGTTTCAGGGCATTCAGGATATGGGGCTGTCGTCGGCTTATGGTGTGTTTAACGCACCAGACCAGTTTCCGCTGCGGGCTTATACGTATGCGTGGGCTGTAGCGATGCTGCTGAAGAATGTGATTGGATACAATACGCTTACGTCGGCACAGCGGTATTTTCTGGTGAAGGATGGACGCGAGGCGCAAAAGGCAGCGTGGCTGGGTTTTGTTCTGATGACTGCGGGGGCGTTTCTGTGGTTTATTCCGCCGATGACTGCGCGACTTTTGTTCCACGCCGAGGTGATGGCGGTCGATATTCCCAAGGCTGCGGAAGCGGCGTATGCAATTGCGAGTTTGAATGTGTTGCCGCTGGGCATGACGGGACTGATGGTAGTGGCGATGTTTGCGGCGACGATGAGTTCGATGGATTCGGGGTTGAATCGCAATGCGGCTATTTTTACGAATGATATTTATCCGACGCTGTGCCGTTTGTTTGGGAGAGCGGCTATGCAGGGCAAAAGTTTGATGCGGTTGGGTCAGGTATTTTCAGCGGTGTTTGGGGTGTGCATTGTGAGTATTGCCACGTATTTTGCGAATACAGAGGGCCGAGGGGTGTTTGAACATATGTTGAATATCGGCGCATTGCTGGCACTGCCGATGGCTGTCCCTGCGTTGATGGGGCTGTTTATTCGCACGTCGCCGAGTTGGGCGGCTATTGTGACGGTGTGTGTGACGTTGATTCCATCTGCAATCGGGTTTTTTAGTGCAGAACTCTTTGGCGAGACCTGGTCATTTCAACAGAAGGTGTTTGTCAATCTCGCCGTGGGGATCGTGGTTTATTTTTTGACGATGCCGTTCTGGAATCGCGCACCGGAAGTTTATAAGACGCAGGCGCAGGAGTTTTTTGATCGCATGCTGACACCAGTTGATTTTGAGAAAGAGATCGGCGTGCCAAATGATTTGCGTCAGCTCAAAATTATCGGTAGTTTTGCTGCGGTTATTGGTGGGGTGATTTGCGCGCTCGTCTTGTTGCCCAATCCACTGATCGGACGCCTGGGGATCTTGTTTGTGGGTGGTTTTGTGCTGGGTGTTGGCGGTGTGTTTATATGGCTGGGACAGCGCAGTGAGTTGGATACCTCGCGGATTGAGGCGGCGGATTGATGTGAGTAGTTTAATAGTTTCTAAAGGAGGATTTGGTGAAAGCAGCACACGTTGTCGCTCATCGGCAGATTGAGATGTTTGAGGCCGATGAGCCGAATATTGAAGATTTTCCAGGCGGATCGATAAAGGTTAAGGCGCATATGACCGCGATTTGTGGGTCGGATTCTCCGCGGTTTGTATTGAAATATCCGGACGCGGTGTATCCGATGAATATCGGGACTTCAATTCACGAGTGTATTGGAACGGTGGTTGCGTCGTCGTCGGATCGGTTTCAACCGGGGGATTTTGTGCAGGCGCGGCCCACGGCAGGTATTGGTGGGTTGGCTGAGTATTATATTTCGAGCGAAAAAGTGGGGGTGCGTCTCGTGGATTATAAACCCCTTGATGAATTGTTGATGTCTCAGCCTCTGGGGACGGTGATTTGGGCGTGTCGCAAGTTGGGCAATATTATCAATCAGGACGCCGTGGTGGTGGGGCAGGGGCCAATGGGTTTGTTGATGACGCATTTGCTGAGCAATTTGGGGGCGAAGACCGTTGTTGCCGTGGATACGGTCGATTTTCGTCTCGAGGCAGCCAAAAAGATGCGGGCAACCCATGTGGTGAATCCCGATAGGGAAGATGTGGTGGCTGCTGTGAGAAATATTACGGATGGGCGCATGGCCGATCTGGTGGTGGAGATTGTGGGACATAATCAGGATACGGTCAATTTGTGTCTGAATTTAACCAAACGTCTGGGTACGGTGCTGGCGTTTGGTGTGCCCGATGATGATGTGTATGCGTTTAATTATCGCGATTTTTTCAGTAAGAATGTGACGCTGGTCGGCTCTGTGGGGCCAGATTCGCTGAATGATTATCCCCTGGCTATGGATATGATCGCACAGGGACGCATTGATGTCTCGCCGATTATTACACACCATTTGCCGTTTACAGAGGTGCAAAAGGGTTTTGAATTGTTTATCGATCATCGAGATGAGGCGATTAAGGTTGTGCTGGATTATGAATAGGGGGCTGGTGGTTGGGATTGACAACTGCTAACTGAAAGGAGATTCCCATGCAGATGACCAAAGCCCAAAAGCAACAGTTTTTCGAAGATGGATATGTGCTTGTTCGAGGTGCTGTGCCAAAGTTGATGGCCGATCAGGCGCGCAAGGCTATTAATCGGCATATGCGTTTTCGCGTGATGCAACAGGGACGAAATCCGGGTTTGAGCAGCGAGCCGGTGATTACAGATTTGTTTAATAAATCGCCGCTTTGGGGCCTGTGCGAGTCGATCGTGGGAGAGGGGAAGTTGATCCCACAACAGGGAGGTAATGTGAAGCTCAATTTTCCCGATGCAGAGGAGCGTCCACTGACGCGAGGGCATCTGGATTTGGGTGGGAAGTTGAAGGATGGGTTGCTGAGTCGCGGTATGACGCTGCTGGTGGTGGTTCTGGTCCACGATGTTCCGCGACCATATATGGGCAATTTCTGTTTTTGGCCGGGGTCTCATCGCGCTTATGAGGCGGCGTTTCAAAAAGATCCCAATTACGTGGAGACGGCAAAGGCCAATCGCCGGATTCCCAATATCGATTTGCCGCATGGACCAATCCAATTTATGGGCGAAGCGGGCGATGCGGTGATCTGCCATCACCAGATGTATCACAATGGTGGTCCAAATCATTCGCCCGATATCCGCTATGCCGTGATTTTTAGACCCCGACACGTCAATGCCAGAGAAAATAGCACGGATGCGATGGCCGATATCTGGCGCGAGTTTGAAGGGTTGACAGATCTCAAAGAAGAGGCGATGGCGGTTTAGAGATTTGTTTCGTCAAGGTTCATCCAGCCTGATGGATAAAAGGTTCCCCCCCGATGACAAGTGCCCAAGGGGCTCTCTCCATTACGGAGTAGTCGGGGGGGTCATTTTTTGCCCATCAACCTACTATTTTCCTGCGATTCTGTGATGACTTTAAGCCAGAATAAGCCAACCGCAGTCTTACAGGCGTTTCCAACGCGCACCGGCCGCTTCTACACGGATTTTCTTTTTTATCTGGGAGCGGTGAGATCGAAATAAGACTCCCAATAAGACTCCCAATAAGACTCCCAATAAGACCCCAATAAGACCCCAATAAGACCCCTATAGTGCCCCCATTGCGCCCCCGAAATTGATACAAGGGTAGGTCAGACGGTAGCCCGAACCGTTCTGGCATGTGTGAGGTCCGCGTTGGTCACGGGACGCGCTTGTGATTGCAACACTGTCGCGATGACCACTGTATCGCCATTGAGGGACATGAACTCCACTACAAGGGCTTCTTCATTCGAATGGATGTGGATTATGGTACCTACGTCATCCGATTTCAGTTCTTCTCCTTCATCGCCGACTACATCGGCAGTGAGCACGATTTGCTCATGTTCTTTGAACACCTCTCACCTCCTGAGGCGTAACTGGTCATACAATAGGCTCATTGATCGGATTCTGGAGTCGAATATTGAGTTGGTGCTTGTTGATGGTATGACCGAATCGATCACGAATCTCCCTTAGTGTCCTAGCCCGATCTATCCTTCTCTCCATCTAATTTGGCTGTCATGGATTCTCAAACATTACAATACTCTCTCGAGACGCCACTCGTCCATATTTACCCATCTGTTGTGCACTATTTCCACGTCTCCGCACTACTCGTATTTCCTCACAGATGAGCCCTGCTTGTTCCCCGACCTCTGCCGTGAACTCATCAACAAGAATAGCCTTACCGTCATATTGTGCATTCCCTACGACGAACGCTGCTTTAGCTCCTTTGCGACAAACACGGGCAACTTCGCAAAGACATAAATACATGTCCAGGAAATATCCCTCCAGCATGTGCTGCATACGCTTGTCACGTAGATCTCGGATGATGTCGCTCAAAGCCTTCGGAGGCTTATATCTTTCAGCTACTGGTCGGTTCGGACGAGCTTCTGGATGGGAATGAAACGTCTGGTATCTAAGTGCTCGATTGGCTTCCCAGTCAAGAAAGGCAAACATCAATTCGACCCCAAAAATTCGCGTGTAGTCGTGACGATTTGGGTACGGTGGAGAAGTAATCACGGCTGAATATTTCTCATCAGATGCCGGCATGACACGCGCATCCGCGACACGGGCTTTCCAATATCTATCACCTCGGGGGACTGTGTCACAGATGTCCGACAACATCATCTCAACTTGTTTCTTAAAAAAAATTGTAACGTTCTCAGCATCAGCACCTTGATTCAACCACCTCAGCCAACCTCCAGTTGCGACCGCATGGCTGAAACGTGGTATGATGGAAAGCAACGCCAATCGGAAGAAGTCCCGTTCCGAGGACGAACACTTGAGATTCTCGATGCTTGTCGCGACTGCATCAAGTGCTTCAAGCCGTCCCTCTGGGAGTGCCTTTTGAACCAGTTCCGGATAGGTGCGGTTCAGTGGTGTGATGTTACTGCATATCAATGTGCGTTCGAGAGTTTGCCAGGCTGCTTCCAATCGCTTTCGGGAGAAAGTAGTGGTTTTGGTATTGGATACGAGAACAGCGAGTGGGGAAAGATCATACCCGTTACCCGGAATACCCATTTCCTTGGCGGTCAATAACGTTGTACCTGCGCCCACAAAGGGATCAAGGATCCTATCCTGGCCGTTAAGGCCCCATTCATCAATCAGTGCATGTACGAGATTATCGGTGAAGCTATGGGGAAATAGATACCAACGGTGGACTGCCTTCTCTTTGGCATCTTTTGGAGTCACCCAATGTCTCCACTCTGCCTGCTCGATAGTTTGATATTTCATAACTAGCATCTATCTCAAGGAAAAGATGATACTCCTCTAAGATTACCTGAAGCCGTAACTGTGAAGGCTTGGGGTAGTTCGAAATCGCCATTCGTTTCAAGTATCACTTCGCTGATAAGCTCATTCAACGTTTGTCGGATTTCCTCGTATCGTTGATCTTTTGAATCGCGAATCTTATTCACAGTTTCTCTGAGGTAGCTATCAGCAGTGACCAAATAGTCCGTTCCGGCAGCCACTGCGCTTGCATAAATGATACTATCTATTTCGCCCATGTAGATAAGACCAACTATGCCTTTCGCCAACTCAATTACTTCATTTGTTCGGTTGCTGTCACTTCGCGTAACTGTAACTTCAGACTCCTCTAGCATTGAGTCCAGATCATCAATACGATTCTTGATAGCGACCAAATCTTCGATGGCTATTCGATCTCGAATCTCCCTATCAGGAAACTTTGACCATATTCGATGGGGGATGCCCTCTTGGGCCATTTTTATACGTGCTTCTCCCTCCGTAATTCCAGTGAGTATCTCAATTTTTGAGACGGGTGCATATTCGATCTGTACATTATTCCTTGATAGTAAATAGATCGTCTCCAAGCCTTTTAGAAGTGATACCCTTAGAGGTTCTTCAGAGACGCTGCTAAAATGGTTTTTCAATATGGAGACCGTTTGCTCGTCAGTAGGAAATTGAAGATTATCCTTCTTGGCGGACTCCAAGCAAAGCCGAATATGGTGTAGTGTCATTGTGTCCAGAAACACTACTGTCTGGAAGGTTTGCTCCTCTTTCATGGTTGCACATTCTCGCTGGTAGTTGGGTCGGGATAAAGTTCGTCTTCGATTTTGTGAAGATAGTCTTCAGTAAATGGTATCTGAACGTCTGCATCCGCCTGTGCAACCGCTCGAAAACATGTCTTTACGAGCCGTCTGGGATTAGAGTACGTGTTGGGACGGAAGACAATATCATCTGGAAACGGAAAAAGATCTTCCGTTGATTCGTCCATTTCTTTAGCACGAGCAGCATTTATACGTGATTGCATCAAATTAAGAGCGTCGTTGCGACCCAACGGTTCGATACGAAGTACCTGCTCTTGCTCGGATGGCCCAGAGAAACGCTCACCGAGCGCAGGATCGAGGTTAATAGTGGTATCGTAGGCATCGGGAGTCATTGACATGACGATCCAGAAGTCAGCTTGTTCGCTTTGAGCGAGGTTTATCAAACGTTTTAGTGTTGCCAAGTAATCATGTGCAGCACGTCTGGTGAGCCTTTTTTGAAGACCTATTTCTTCAAATTCGTCAATCAGAAATGCTATGGCCTTGGCACCCATTCCCTGCGAAATCGTTTTCAATATTGCACGAAAGTATCGTGCCTCCTCCCCTTCCGGTACCATGCTGCCGCTCTGCCTCGGTATGAAGTCCCGATATTCGAAATATGGTTTTTTTACAATCTCGGTAACGATCCGGGCGAGACAGTGAGCGATCTGCTCGTCGGTCGTGACATCCGCATTTATAATCGCTTCTTGAAGGGGACCAGTCATGTCCTGTTTTCGGCCTAGGCGGGACGAACTGGACAAATACGCCTCATAACCTTTTTCAAAAAGGCTTGTTTGATGTGAGCCAGGCACATGCGAACCGGCAAGCTCCCAGATAAATTTTGCAAAATCCTTGCGTCCGATAGTGCGCAACAACATATTGGCAAGGTCATAGAATTGCACCCCTGGATTGTCGAAGTAGAATGATTTAATTTGACGGTCTGGAAAGACTTCGCTATGAAGCCATTGCAAGAGACAGGTCTTTCCTGTCCCATATTCACCAACGATGACGATGGCCTTTACACCGGATCCTGTTTGATGTAAGTCGAGAAGTTCTTTCATTTGAGTTTCCAACTCCTTTGGAGGCGACAGCTTGGCTTGGAGGGGCGCACCTGTTGCCGCTGGCTCGAAGGGATTAAAGTCAAGCCGGAGTTTTTTTAGAATATTGGACATGGTTGTTTGCCACCTCTTGGGATTTGATAGTTATTTCTTCATGTACGCGAATATGGGAGATATAGGGACCATTTGAAGTTCTGTAATACCTTCGCAACTCCAAATTCTCCCTCTGCGGCGATGTCGCCGTCAGCGTAGCGAGGGCACGAGATGTTGGGATCAGCAAGATATGGTTGGGCCATTCTTTGAGTAGCCAATCAATGGCACGAAAGAGCACACTAATCGGTTGCCTTTGTTCTACACAGCAACGAGCGATGAGATCGGAAATTGATAACAAAGTCCATTCTCCTGGAGTACGTAGAGAAAGTAGTAGGCGCACTATTCGCAGTACAGGAGAATCAATTTCTGTAGAGAAAGGCTCTGGGTGGGATAGAGGGAACATGATTGTATCACCGCCAGCTTGTTGACAGTATTCATCAATGAGTCCTAATTCATCACGCGCCCAGTAGCGTACGCCATATAGGATCGCAGACACACTTACAGGTGATTCACAACGTACCGTGTAGCCTGTTGTATTATTTTCAAAAACGACCTTCCCAGTGCGAAAGGAATGGTGGCGGGTCCACTTAACGGGGAGACCCTTTTGCCGGAAGTTGGAAACGGTATCAGAGCTTATATCCAAAGGCATGAAAAGATCGAAAAAAAGTGATCTGCATTGTTCGTTTTTTAAAACCAGTGCTGCAAATGGGTCTTTCGCAGCATCACATAGCGATTGGTCTTCGTTATCTGGGGCTGGCTGATGTAGTAGTTCGCAGACGTCAGGATCATCGTAATTGACATGCAACATCCGTCCATCTCGTTTGAGTGCACACAGGTGTAACAAGGTATTTCGATAATGGTAAAGGGTAGTAGGTGAGGGGGGGGAATTACGCTGCGTAAGTGAGATGTGGTTTTCCAGCACCAGGTTGTTAATCTCACTAGCCCTGAGTCCGGCCGGAGAGTCTGCAACGGCTTTCAAAATGCGATGGAGTCCGGCAAACGAGACGGTACGCATCCAGTATTCGCTCTGTTCCAAGTTGTCTTTGCTGCGATGTTGTGGCTGTGCCATATCGGCTACCCCTCTACATCCGTGCATTTTGAAATTGTCGGGCGATACCTCGGTAGATATGTCCTCATTTGCGGCAACCCCCAAGTTATCAAAATATCGACAAAATGTTGTCCTTAGTCAAACCCGTGGTCTCCAATTTGATGAAATCGACACCAGGACGGATAAAGTCGCACATGACGTATAACAGAAATTGATATAGACTGTCAAGAGTATTTTTATTTTATCATTTTTAATTTCCGACATATAACAGGGGATTTTTTCGCATTGACACGCGGGGTTCTGTCGTCTATTATGCGAGGGGTTTTTTCAGGAGGGATATGCGATGCAGAGTAAGATATTGGGCAGAACGGGGTTGGAGGTTCCAATCGTAAGTTTTGGCACGGCATTTCTCGCTCGTGTGATGGGGGCAGATGGTCATTTTTTGCCGGGCGTCGATGAAGATGTGGGTGTAGAGAATGTGGTGGCTGCTATTGAGGCTGGGTGTACGCTGGTCGATACAGCGCCGCTTTACGGGAATACTGCGAGTGAGAAAATTATTGGTCGCGCGTTGCGCGAACGCCCCGACCTGGCTGAAAAGTGTACGGTGACGACAAAAGCGGGAAGATCGGGAAGTGAATACGATTTCTCTTTCGACGGGGTGATGCAGCAAGTGGAAGGCAGCCAAGAGCGGTTGGGTCTGGATGCGTTTGACGTGTTGTATATTCACGATCCAATGGATTTTCCCATGCAGCAGGTGATGGCAAAAGATGGTGCGCTTGGGGCATTGCGAAAATTGCAGGATGAGGGTGTGGTGCGGTTTGTCGGTATTGCTGCCAATGATCCCGATTCAAATGGTCCGTACATTGATACGGGTGAGTTTGATGCCTCAGTGGTTCCCGATGCGTGGAGTTTGTTGAACCGGGCGGCGGATACGTTCATTTTTCCCGGTGCTGAAAAACACAATGTGGGGATTGCGCTTGCTACGCCTCTGGAACGCGGTTTGTTGGCGACGGGTCCCTTGCCCGGGCATTCTTATGTGAATCGCAATTTTAGTCAGGCAGTTTTGGACCGCGTTGGGAGGATAAAAGCGCTTTGCGACGATTATGGCATTCCACTGGTGGCTGCATCGCTGCAGTGGTGTACAAGGCATCCATTGATTGCAACAGCGATTTGCGGGGGGCGAAACAAGGCGGAGACCATTCAAAATGCCGAGGCTGGTCGTATTGACATTCCCGAAGCGTTTTGGGATGATCTGGAGCCGTTGATCCAGGATTGGGATCAGGGGCATGTGGTGAAAGTGGGGAAGACGTGAAAAGTGATCTGGATTGCGGCTAAAGACATGCCGCAATGACAATCGTCACTCCTGCGCAGGCAGGAGTCCAGAAGGATCCGGGGTTGAGGGGCTGATTGCTGATATCTTTTTTACAGGAGAATAACATGACAGAGCAGGAGATTTTGAAGGAGTTGGAGAATTTTGATACGCCGTCTATTACAAATGTGGTGGCGACTTATCCGAATAATCCGTTGTGTTTGGGGTTGTATAATCCGTGGGTTGAGAATTGGTACACGGATCAGACGATTAAGTGTATGTATCCAGAACTCGGCGCGCGGTGTGGGTATGCTGTGACGTGTACTTTTGGGTTGCCAGATGCAGGATTTAGCCGGTTGTCATTTATGGATGTGGCTGAGGCGCTGGATGCGTCGCCAAAGCCGACGGTACTGGCACTGGAGCAGAAGTTTCCGCCGGAGATTGCGGGTAAGGTGGGGCTTGCGGGCGGTAATATGACGACGACGATGAAGGCGCTGGGGTGCGTGGGATGCGTGTCAAATGGGCCGTCGAGAGATATCGATGAGATCCGTCCGATGGAATTTCAGTATTTGCTGACGGGTATATCGCCGGGCCATGGCGATCAGGCTGTACAGGCGGTGAATGTGCCGGTGTCGATTTGCGGCATGGATGTTGCGCCTGGCGAGATTATTCACATGGATGAAAATGGCGCAGTTAAGTTTCCCGCAGATCGAATGGCAGAGGTGCTGGCGAATGTGAAAGAACTGATCGCAGGGGAAGAGGCGCTTCAAGAGCGCGTTAAGAAGGCGACCAATATCGCCGAGTTGCGCGCGGCTTATCGCGGTGAAGAATACGGAGATGATGAGGAAAAATAAATGGAAAAGATCAAGGCGGGTATTATCGGGTTTGGACGGGTGGCTGGCGGTCATCTGAGAACGATGCGCGAGACGGGGTTGTACGATGTGGTGGGTGTGTGCGATATTACGGAATCCAGGCGGGAAGAGGCGGTTGCCGAGGGCATGCGTGCGACCGATAATCTCGATGAATTTCTCGGTTGGGATATCGAACTGGTTTTGATTGCGACGCATTCTGCAGCGCATTATGCGGATGCACTCAAGGTGGCGGCGGCGAAGAAGCACATGCTGATTGAGAAGCCGATGTCACTGACCGGGCCAGAGGCTGAGGAAATGGTGCAGGCGGCTAAAGATAATGGCGTGGTATTGACGATGCACCACAATCGGCATTACGATCGCGATTATTGCCTGGTGAAGCACGCGGTTTTAGATGGCGCGGTTGGCGAGATTGTTGCGCTTGAGAATCGCACGATGGGGGCGCGTCCCGCTGTGGGTTTTGGCGTGCCCGATTACAATCAGCAATGGCGCGTGACAGCCGCAGCAGGTGGGGGAACTTTGCTGGATTTTGGGCCGCACTGGGTCGAGCAGATTATCGATTTGATGTCGGGTCACAAGGTGGTGTCGGTATTTGCCGATGTGCGGCATACGAAGTGGGGCGATTCAGACGATTTGTTCGATATTGTGATGGTGTTTGACAATGGGGTGCGCGCGCGTGCTGCCAAGGCGGATATTTCTTTTTATTCTTTGCCGTATAAGTGGGTTGTTTTGGGTACAGAGGCCACGCTTGTGTGCGCACGTGGGGGAGGTAATGAGGTTACGGTCTATGGTGAAGATTCTGAGGAAGTGCGTACGGATGCGGTGCCGCGCGAAAATCTGCACGCGAATATCGCGCGGCATTTGCGCGAGGGTGAGGAGTTAATTATTACTGCGGAACACGGTTTGCGGGTGATGCAGGTGTTGTACGCTGCACGCGAGTCGGGTGCTTCTGGCAAGAGTGTGGATGTGGAGATATAATGGAAATGGGCAAACCAAATATTATTTTTATTTTACTGGACGATTACGGATGGGCAGACTCGACGTGTTACGGAAGTGAATTTTACGAGACGCCCAATTTGGATCGGTTGTGCGCGGAGGGGATGAAATTTACGGATGCGTATGCGTCGTGCCCGGTGTGTTCGCCAACGCGCGCGAGTGTGATGAGTGGCAAATATCCCGCGCGGGTTGGGGTGACGAATTTTATCGATTGGAGCGGGAGAAACCATCCCAATCGCGGCAAATTGATCGATGTGCCCTATTTCAGGTATTTGCCGCATGAAGAACGCTCGATTGCACAGGCGATGAAGGATGGGGGATATGCGACCTGGCATGTTGGCAAATGGCATTTGGGCGGACCTGGATTTTATCCCGATGAACACGGGTTTGAGGTGAATGTGGGGGGATGCGAACACGGTTCTCCCGGGCGTGGGGGGTATTTTAGTCCGTGGACGATTCCGGTGCTGGACGATGTGGATGTGCCAGACGGGACGTATTTGACGGATTATTTGACGGATCGCGTCGTAGATTTGATCGAGAACCGCGATGATCGCCCGTTTTTCCTGAATTTGTGGTATTATACGGTGCATACGCCCATTCAGGCGAAGCGAGAAAAGATCGAGAAGTACGAAGAGAAAGCAAGAGCAATGGGGCTGGATAAAATTGAGCCGTTTGAAGAGGGCGATTTTTTCCCGGGAGCACACAAAAAGGATAGGCGCATTACGCGGCGGAAGGTGCAATCCGATCCGGTGTACGCTGCGATGATCGAGAGCATGGATGAGAGTGTGGGGCGCATTTTGGACGCGCTGGAAGCAGTGGGTATTGCCGATAATACCGCGATTATGTTTACCTCAGATAATGGTGGATTGGCGACGAGTGAAGGCTCGCCAACGTGCAATGCGCCGCTCGCCGAGGGTAAGGGCTGGATGTATGAAGGCGGAACGCGAGAACCGCTGATTGTCAAATGGCCCGGCGTGACACAGGCGGGATCTGTTTGTGATGTTCCGGTGACGAGTACGGATTATTATCCGACGATACTGGAAATGGCAGGTCTGGATCTGATTCCGGAGCAGCATTGCGATGGGGTGAGTATTGTGCCTTTGCTAAAGGGGGACGATCTGGCGCGCGATGCGATTTTCTGGCATTTCCCGCATTATGGCAATCAGGGAGGGACGCCTGGATCTTCTGTTCGAGCGGGGGATTATAAGCTGATTGAGTTTTTTGAATCCGGGCATGTGGAGTTGTACAATTTACGAGAGGATATTGGCGAGGCGCATGACCTCTCAGATGAATTGCCCCATGTGCGAGATCGATTGCACGGACTTCTGAAGGCTTGGCAAGAGGAGATCGAAGCCAAAATCCCCGAGGAGAATCCAGATTTTGAGCCGTGGCAGGAAAGGCCGGTTTGGGGGACAAATCGGGGGAGATAGGTTATACTTTGAGGGGGTATGATTATGGACGATTCTATTAAGGTTGCGGTGGTGACCGGCGGTCACCGTTTTGATGTGCCGAATTTTCACGGGTTGTTTCGCAATCTTGAAGGCGTGGATGCCTATATTCAGTCTCTGGAGGATTTTGCATCGCCACGAGCAGAGGAGCGCGATTTCTACGATGTTGTTGTGTTTTACAATATGCACAAGGAAGGTCCGACGGATGAGAACCGTCCCGGGTGCATGGGGCGACCGCTAAGCGCGCTGGAGTCCTGGCTGGCAACGGGCAAGGGTATGGTGTTGTTGCACCACGCGATTTTGGCATTTCCAAATTGGAATCCCTGGGTGCAGATGGCCGGTGTTGTGGCGGGGTCGTTTGAGTCGTTCAGCCACGATGAGGTGATGCGGATTGCGGTAGAGGATGGGGATCATCCGATTACGACCGGGATGTTCGATTGGGAGATGATCGATGAGACTTATGTGATGGGTGAACCGGATTCGGATAGCCATTTGCTGTTGACGACAGATCACCCGGCGTGTATGAAGTCGATTGGCTGGACGCGACAATACAATGGTACGCGGGTGTTTTGCTTCCAAAGTGGGCACGACAATCAGACGTGGAAGGATGAAAATTTTCAGTCGGTGTTAATGCGGGGTATTCAGTGGGTCAGCGGGCGGATTTAGTACGTAGTCTCAACCATTCGAGGAGAGTGTAAAATGGCTGATACCAAGGTGGAGAACGAAGTTGTAGATGGCGTTGCCCGGGATGAAAGTGGCGAGTGGCAGCCCGCAAAACGCCCGGAGCCAGCGCCGATTTTTGCATGGCCTCCGCGTCCTGTTGAGGCGCTGAAGTGGATGTTCGGTTTTCCGGGCTATTTGTGGCCCTGGAACGCGATTTATATGCTTATTGCCATTGGCACCTGGCTTTATTTGCAACCCGCGCTCGAGCGCTGTGTGGAATTCCGCGTGGATTGGATTGCCGAGATGTTTGTGCGCAATATTGCGATGCTCATCGTCATTGCAGGCGCGTGGCATGTGTATTTCTACAGGTTCAAGGCACAGGGCACGCGGTATAAATACACGTCGAAATGGCTCGCCACGTCTAACCGCAAGTTTTTGTGGGGCAATCAACTGCGCGATAATATTTTCTGGAGTTGCGTGAGTGGGGGGACGATCTGGACGGCTTATGAAGTGGTTTCTATGTGGGCATTTGCCAATGAGATAATTCCCTATGTCGATTGGCGCACAGAACCGATCTACTTTGTTGCGTTGCTGTGCGGTATTCAGTTCTGGCGGCTGTTCCATTTTTATTGGGTTCATCGCCTGACCCATTGGAAACCCCTGTACAAGTCCGCGCACTATTTGCATCACAAGAATATCAATATCGGACCCTGGTCCGGGCTGGCTATGCACCCGATTGAGCATTTGTTGTATTTTAGCTGTATTCTGATTCACTGGGTGGTGCCGTCCCATCCGATTCACATGTTGATGAATGCACAACATGCGGCGTTTACACCGGCGCAAGGACATGTGGGGTTTGATAAAATTGAGGTGGGAAGCAGTGATAGAATGCCCGCGGCGTCGTTTTTTCACCAGTTGCATCACCGCTATTTTGAGTGCAATTACGGCGAGAATGATTTTCCATTTGATTACTGGTTCGGTACGTTTCACGATGGGTCGCCAGAATCGCACGCCAGTATGCGCGCGAAGCGCAAGGCGGTGCATCAGATTTAATGTTCGGGGGAAATACAGGGTGTTTACAACCGGGACTTACGGCTGTGCTGCAGGTCCCGGTTTTGCGTTTTCGGAGCTTTAAAAATTTTTGATTGAATTGAGTAAAAAGTTGGCGTACTATAATATAGAGACAAACCCCAATCTTCCAAAAGGAGGTCAGAGATGGACCGGGAAGAGATGAGCAATGAAGAAAATTATGCGTTTGATGTCGCCGGATATTTGCATGTTCCAGGGGTGTTGAGTCGGGGTGAAGTTGCAGCTTTGAACAGGGCACTGGACGAGGCAGGCGCGTCTGAAGGCATGCTGGGCGGGGAGGTACCTCAGCGGGATTTGTTTCGGGAGTTGCTGGTGCATCCGCAACTGGTGTGGTATCTGAATCAGATTATTGGACATGGGTTCCGACTGGATCAGGCGCCCCGGTTGCTGGGTAGCCGGGAAGGGGAGGTCGGGCAGGGTCTGGTTGGTGGAGATGAACCCCGGAATCCGTCCCGGGCTTATTTTATTCAAAATGGCCGCCGGTCATGCCAGGGGGTGAAGGCGATCTGGGTGCTGGAGGATGTGGAGGAGGGGGATGGCGGGCTGGTGGTGGTGCAGGCGAGCCACAAGAGCAATGTGGAAACACCCGAGGATCTGGCGACCGGGCAGGACGATATGGAGTTGGTGAAACAGCCGGTGCTGAAGGCGGGCGATTTATTTTTGCTGGCGGAATCTACGTTGCAGGGGATGCGCCCGTGGACGGGGTTGCCGAAACGGCTGTTGACGTACTGGTATGCGGGGCGGGCGGTTATTCAGTCGAATGGACCGGGACCTGGTGCTGAGACCGAAACGCGACCCGGGTGGACGGAGAGTGCGCCTCCCGAACAGAAGGCGGTGATGTACAGGCCGGGGGCTAAGGGATCTAATCCGCCGCCGGTGCTAAATACCGATGGCGAAAAGACGTGGGTGGAGGAGAGTTCTGAGGTGATTCATCCGTCGATTTATATTCGGGATCCAAATTCGACTATTGATGAGAAGGAATTTTATTTTTGGGATTTGAACGGGTATCTGGTGGTGCACGGGGTGATGGACGGGGAATGGCTGGAAAAGGCGAATGAGGCGGTAGATAAATTTCAGGATCGGATTGAGGTTGGTGCAGAACTGGCGCGAGGTTCAAAGAGTCAGGCTGGGACGGGGCGGCCGTTATTGCCGGGTCTGGTGGATTTACCTGCTCCCTATTGCGATCCGTTCCGGCGCATGATTGTCCATCCCGCTGTGGTGCATCGGCTGAACTGGATGGGAGCCAGTGGGTATCGCACGGGTGGCGGTACGGTGTTTTGCGCTGTGCAAGGGACGTCGGGTCACGCGTTGCATGACGGGAATGAGCCGATGAGTCCGTCGCGAGGCTACCAGTTTAAAAATGGACGAAGTTATTGCGAGACGGTGACGATTACGTGGCAGTTGCGAGATGTGGAGCCGGATTTGGGCGGGTTTGCCTGTGTGCCGGGTTCCCATAAGACGCAGTATTCAATGCCTCCTGGAATCCGCACGTGCGACGAGACGATGGGCCTGGTGGTGCAGCCGGCGATGAAAGCGGGAGACGTGTTGTTTTTTATGGATGGCGGGTGTACACACGGCGCGCTGGCGTGGAAAAATCCGATTCCCAGACGGGGTGTGCTGGTTAAATATCAGTCCAAAAATTCCAACTGGGGCGGTGGCGTGATTGATCCCCAGGAGCGCTGGGGCGATATGGTGGAAGATATGACCGAGGAACAGTTTGCGGTTATGCGCGGTCCTGAACGCGATGGCCGGGATCGCACGGTGCCCAGGTTGGTCGTGCGGGATGGACAGGTGCATGTATCGTACGATCCAGAGGGCGACCGGTATGCGGCCTCTTATCGGAAGCCGGGGGAAAAGCCGGGATAGGGAGGATCGAGAAAATGCCGACTGGACGGGTCTTGCAACTGGGCTTTCTGGCTTCGCATAGAGGCACCAATTTGCAGGCTATTCTCGACGCCTGTAAAACAGGACGCTTGCAGGCCAGGCCCCGGGTGATCATCAGCAATAACTCGGATTCTGGTGCTCTGCAGCGGGCCAGGGAGGCGGACGTGCCAGCAGTGCATTTGAGTACTTATACTCACCCCGAACCCGGCGCTCTGGACGGGGCTATTCTGGCGATTTTGCAGGAATATGGGGTCGAGGTGGTCTGCCTTGCCGGGTACATGAAACGGTTGGGGGCGCGGACTTTGGCTGCGTACAGGGGGCGCGTCCTCAATATCCATCCATCCCTGTTGCCGAAGTTTGGCGGTCGTGGTTTTTACGGAGAGGTCGTACATCGGGCAGTGTTGGCCGCGGGTGAACGCGAGACCGGGGCTACGGTGCATCTGGTTGACAAAGAATACGATCACGGTCAAGTTTTGGATCAGGTCCGGGTGCCGGTTGAGTCTGGGGATTCGGTCGAGACCTTATCGTCCCAGGTGTTGCAACAGGAACACAGGCTTTACGTCCGGACGTTGCAGCGCATTGTCTCTGGTGAGATTGAGTTGCAAGGACTATAGAACCGGGGCTTACCGCAAGTCCCGGTTTTGTGTAGGGCTTCACTTTTTAGCTATTCGGGTGCAGGCCGATCTGGTCCAGAGACGCACGGAGAAATTCCAGGTCTTCTTCGGTGGCTGAGAGTTGGGGCGATCTGAGGTATCGGGCGGAGACGCCGTAGAGTTCAAGGATGGCGCGCCACATGGTTTGCCAGCCGCCTCGAAAATTGGGCTGCAGATCCCAGAGCGGACGTTCGATTTCGACGGTGATTCGCCGCGCTTCGGCTATGTCGTTGCGGCAGAGAGCCTGGTGGAATTCAGAGCCGATGTGGGGAGCGAATGAGGTGGACCAGTCCATGAAGGTAGTGCAGCCAAAGGGCCATTCGAGAAGATGACGCCACAGAGTGCCTCCGGTCATGATTTTCCAGTGGTGGCCGTATTTTTGCAGGGTTTCTACGGCATAGGCCGTGTCGCCGTCTTCTTTGAAGCAGCAGATGCCGGGTTCGTCTATGAGCATATCCAGTGCGCGGTGCGAGGGATAGCCGACGAGCATCACCGGGATGATTTTGCCGATTGCGGTATTGTGAGCAGCCACGCCTTCGGGGTCTGAGGCGTGGAATGTGGTGACGGACATGAGCGCATCTACGCCCCATTCGACACACCTGTGGGCGAATGCTTCTGCTTGCCGGGTGGGCCATGCTCCGGTCGCGGCGATGGTGAGGGCGCGGCTGGCGGTGCGCTCAATGGTAAATTGCGTGAGTTGCGCGATTTCGTCCTCACTCAGGCAGAAGTACTGGCTGTCGCCCGCTGTCAGCAAGATGGCGCCGCTGCCGCCTCCAATGCCGATTTCGATGATGTTGTCCACGCCATCCCAGTCGATATCTCCATTTGATACAAAAGGCGTTGGTATCGATGTGACGGGGCCTTCCAGGAGATTTTTTATTTCCTTGGGCGATTTTCGCGTTCGTGTGATCATGTTTTGTCACGCTTGCCGATTTATATTGGATTAATCGAAAAGTTGGTTTACCATATTTAAACAGTTCTGTTATCCAGCGAGTACTCGCGGTTTCCATTTGGTCCGCCGCCAATTGCCCAGGTGCCGCGGAAGAGTGTCCGCCGCTTGGGGGGCATGGCTTCGATTGTTTCGTGGCCGAGGTTGAGCCGGTGCCACTGTGCCCAGATGGAGTTGTAGCAGTTGAAGACCGCGCATCTCGGGTTGTTTGGGTTGATCCAATCGTTGGCAGCGTGGATCAGGCTTTCCGTGAAGATGACCACCGAGCCTGCGGGACAGCTATAATCTTCCATTGCGTCTCTCATACTGGATTCATAGGGGGAGCCGCCGATATTTGGTCGAAACCGATCCGGACCGCCGTAATTGAAGTGGGCTTTGTGCGACCCGCTGAGAAAAGAGGTTCCGCCCTGTCCCGACACTACTTCCTCGAGTTCCCACACGACCCGGGTTAGCCCGGCAAAAATTTTGTTTCCCGCGACCTGATAGCGCATGGCGTTGGCTTGTTGGGGAGGACGTACGACGTGGGGCATGCCGTTGTCTCTCCGTTCCGATTTGTCCCATCCGGGAGGCCGCACGGTGGTGAAGGAGCCTTCGCAGCGAAAGCCGTAGCAGTCGTCTTTTACAAAGGGGTCTTCGGATAGGATTTCGTTTAGAATGCCGACGATTGCCGGGTGATCCAGCAGGTTCTGAAGCGCGCCCTCATAACTCCGCCTGGCGCCGGTATACACTTCGGCTTTCATTTCTTCTATTTCGGCTGCCGATAGCACCGAAGGCAGCAGGATCCAGCCGCGAAGGTCGAAGAAGAATTTTTGCTCGTCGGTCATAGGTATGGGTGTCATTTTTCCTCCTTTTGTCCATTGAGACGAACGGTTTCGCCTCCCTGGTCGATAGATTGCATTGCGGATAGGATCATTCGCGTGGCTTCCATGCCGTATTGGCCATCTACTGGGGATGGACCGCCGCGGGCAAATTGGGCAATTTCCTGCACCAGCTTGCGGTCTGCACCGAAGTGAGAGGTTTCAAAGGCTTCGGCTTTGCATTGTATGATTTCTTCTCTGCGTTCTCCGTAGTCCGTTACGAGGTCGATTTCGCCCTTTAAGCGCGTCAGGATCATTCGGCCTTTTGTGCCGACCAGTTCAAAGGTTTCTTCATCTTCAGCTTTGGGACCGTAAATGGCGTAGAAGATGGAGGCGACGATTCCGTTGTCATACTGGAAGTGGATGGATGCGTGGTCGAAAATGTCTGCGCCGGGTTTATATACGCAGTTGTCTTTTCGGCGCGTGGGATCGGTTTCATTGGCGAAGGTCTGATCTATCGCGCCCCGAGCCTGATCCTGTGTACCCGTTTCGACCAACTCCGCTCGATAAGGACAGGTCCAGTCGTCGCAGACGGCACAAAATTCGGGCGCGTCTTCGCGCACTTCAAAGAGGTTGCGCCCCCCAAAGGCGTTGACCTGAAGACAATGGCTGTTCGCAAACCAGTTGAATACGTCCGTGTAGTGCGATGCTTTGTCATTGAGCGCACCGCCGCTCAATGACCGCGTTCGGTGCCAGGTCATAAAATAATGCGTGTAGGGGATTACGGAGCGAATGAGCATCATTTTGAGGTCGCCGATGACGCCGCTTTTCAGCAGGTTGTAGAGTTCTATCCAGGGCTGTTCATAGCGCCTGGTAAAGCCCATGATCATCGGATTATCTGATCGGTGCTCTTCTTTTTGAATGGCTATGGCATCTTCAAGCGTATGTGCAATGGGCTTGTCCAGATAGACCTTTTTGCCCGAGCGCAGTGCGGGTATTGCCGCTTCGCGGTGGGCTGCCGTGGGCGTGGTGATGACTATTAGATCTACGTTGTCGTCCGAGATCAGGGCTATTGGATCGCTGTAGAATGTGGGTGAAAAAGTTCTGTTGCCCGCTGCCGCCGCGATACTATTCACATCTTCAAGGGCGATGTGCATGCGGTTTTCTGTTCGGTTGCAAAAAGCGGTGATTGTGATGTCCAGATCGCTGGCTTGTTCGGCAATTTGATGGCCAATACAGTTGATGCCGCGGCTGCCCGTTCCGATGATGCCCACGCGAATGGTGTTTGTTGTCACTGTCGTTTCTCCGGGGAAATGCGGGGTTGTATCAGAGTTCTTGTGAGAAATATACAAATTATTTCCGAAAACAAAAGTCATCTTGAGACCCTCGGGATGATTCCGAGGCGTTTTACGAGAGGATCGGAGTATGGGACGTTTGCAAATTCGATTGTCAGAGCATCGCCGCGGGCATGTGGATAAAGATCCGTCGCTGACTGTGGATGGATCTGGTCGGTTCTGGGTGGCATGGCACGGGTATAGGCCCAAAGAAGACCGGATTCTAGTGCGGTCTTTTAAAGATCAGCGGCGAGGTCCTTTACTGACAGTGAGCGAAGAGGCGGGGATCAATTTTCAGCCGCGGATTGCGTGCGGGGGCGATGCGGTGTGGGTGGTGTGGTGCGCTGTGCGGGAGGGACGGTGGTGCGTGCTGGCTCGATCGGCAGACGCAATGGGTGAGGTGGTGCGATTGGCTGAGGTGGATACAAGTCTGGCTTTCCCAAATGTGACTTCGGATGGTGAGGGTAGAATATGGGCGGTCTGGACAGCGCTGGTGGGTAGAAGGCGGCGGGTATTTGGGAGGTGTTTTGACGGGGATCGCTGGGCAGATGTCGTGGATTTATCGCAGGGTGGAGGAGATCACTATCGGCCCGTGTTGTGCGGACATGCCGGGGGAGCCTGGGTGGCTTATCAGACGCTCCAGAATGGGAAATGTGATCTGTTTTTGAGGAAATGGACTCCGGATGGGGTGGGACGACCGGGGAAGTTTTCGCTTACGGATGACTGGGAGTTGTTTCCGCGGTTGTGTCCCGACGGTGTGGGCGGGGTCTGGGCGACGTGGACGATCACGCGTGATGTGATCCATTCCAAGGGATTTGTAGATCACAAAGTGGAGGCGATGGCTTCGCATTTTGACGGTCGATCCTGGATGCCTTACAGGGGGCCGGATCGCACTATGCCCGAGGGGTATGTGGCGCATCTCTACGATGGATTGCTGGGGCGCGAGCATTATATGGGTTTTGTGGGGTGGCGTCGTCGTCCGCAAATTGTGCGGGAAACGGATGGGGATGTCTGGGTTCTTTATGAGCGCAAAGAGGACGAGTTGGTCAACCGGCACGGTCCGGATGCGCTGTTTTTCGCTCGGCCCCTGACCGGGAGAAATCAGGGGCGTTCTTGCGAGGTAGATGGGCAGGTACACGCCTATACGGTGAATGGAGATTTACCTGTGGTGGATGGGAGGTTGCCATTTGCCGCCCAGATTTCCGAGGGGCGATATTATGCAGATATCTGTGCCGGGTATTTGCCACTGGATCAGGCGCAGCCCGTGGAGGAACGCCCGGTCTCGGCATGGCGATCATGGCGTCCGATCCGACTGCCTGAACCGCCTGTGTTTGATCAGCGGCCCGAAATAGAGGTGGGGGGAAAGACCTATAAGCTTTACTGGGGGGACCTCCACTGTCACGGCAATCTATCGGGTGATGCAGAGGGCGAGATCGACGAAAATTACGCGTATGGGCGCTACAAAGCACGGCTGGATTTTATGGCGGTGACGGATAATGATGCGCTTTACGATAATATTCTCACGCCATCTGAACTCGAGTTGATCCTGGCGGAGGCCGATCACTTTAACGATCCGGGACGGTTTGTGGCCGTCCCCGCCTATGAGCGCACCTATCGCAAGGAATCAGAGCGCGGACCGAATCATCGGATTATGCTATTTCCGGATGGGGCAGTGCCGCTGTATCATTTTACCGAGTCCGATGCAGATACACTGGAGAAGTGGGTGGCAGCGATGGAAGAGACACAGGCTTTCACATTTCCGCACCATCCCACCTGGTGGGTGATTCCGAGCAGTCGGCTCGGGGGCGTGGAATTGTGTTCGTGTTGGGACATTTACATTCACATGCGGGATACGATTCCAGAAGCACTGCGGCAGGGTTATCGCCTGGCGTTTATGGGGAATAGCGATTCCCATCGGATTGTGCCTGGGATGGGCGGTGCTTTGACGGGTGTGTGGGCAGAGGCTCTGACCCGAGAGGCACTATTTGAAGCTCTGTGGGCACGGCGGTGTTTTGCCACCAACGGTGCTCGTGTTATGCTGGATGTGCGGGTGAACGATATGCCCATGGGATCGGAGGTGGGGGTGACAGGACAGGTACACTTAATGTGCAGGGTGCAGGCGTCCCGAATGGTGCAGCAGGTCGCGCTGTTCAGAGATGGAGAACAGGTGCTGGAGCAAGAGGTGGGAAAGCAACAGGCCGTTTTGAGGTTTGAGGACGAGCCAGATGCTGGAGAACACTTTTATTATGTAGAGGTTCGACTAAAGCCACTTCGCCGGATGCCGATGGGTGGGCGCTGTGGCAATTTGCAGGTGGCACAGGGCGATTTCGCATGGTCGAGTCCAATCTGGGTTAAAAGGTAGGTTTTTAGGATTTTTTTACAAGGAGAGCTCTATGATCACCGCAGGAGCTGCATGTCTGGATATTACACCACCGCTGGGTACGATGATACCGGGATCGTTTGAGGATCGGTTTGCAGAGAAGGTGCGCGATCCATTGCATGTGCGCAGTTTTGTGGTGGAACGAGGGGGAGAAGGCGTGGCGATTGTGGTGTGCGATTTGATCGGGGTGAAGCGGGATTATCTGGACCGCGCGAAGGAACGGATCGCTGTGGAGACGGAACTGAGTGCGGAACGGGTTTTGATTTGTTGCACGCATACGCACACCGGAGCGGCTACGGGCGATGATGCTTATACGGCGTTTTTGATTGACCGAATCGCTGATGCGGTCAGGCTGGCGTGGCAGGATCGAAAGCCTGCACAGGTGGGGTTTGGGCAGACGTTGGAGGACCGCGTGGTTTTTAACCGCCGCTATCGCATGAGAGATGGATCGGTGCGTACAAATCCGGGGGTGGGCAATCCCGATGTGGTGGCGCCAATGGGACCGATTGATCCGGAGATTGGCGTGTTGTGTTTTCAGGGGATTGATGGGGGGGCGATTGGTTTGCTGGCCAATTACGCGTTGCATTATATCGGTGTGCCCGAATCCACGTATTCGATCTCCGCGGATTATTTTGGAATTTTTTCAACGCTGATTCAGCGGATGCGGAATGCCTCTTTTGCCGCGGTGCTTTCAAATGGCGCGTGTGGAGATATCAATAATATAGACGTGCTGGGTGGGACGCGCCCTGTGAAAGACCGTTTTCTGCATGCGGAACGGGTGGCGGGTTTGATTGCAGCGGGTGTCCTGTGGGTGTGGAATGAGATGGATTTTGCATCCGATATACCCATTGGGGCGGCGATGCAAGAGATAGTTCTGGAACGCAAGCCAGTGCCTTCAGAGGCCGATATGGCGCGGGTGAGGGAGATTGAAGATATGGCGCGTCCCACGATGGCCGAGCGCGCTTTTGTGCGACGGGTGACCAGGCGCATGACCGATGTACCGAATCAGGTGCGGACATGGGTACAGGCACTTCGCATCGGGGATCTGGGAATTGCTGCTGTGCCAGGGGAGTTGCTGGTAGAATTGGGTTTAGACCTGAAAACCCGGTCTCCATACTCGCAGACGATGGTGATTGAACTGGCCAATGATTCGGTGGGTTATTTGCCGACGAGGCAGTCTTATGAAGAAGGGGGATATGAGCCGGAAGCGAGCGTCTTTGCGCCGGGGTGTGGCGAGCAGATTGTCGATGCGGCTTTGAGATTGCTGGAGCAATTGCGATGATTGAAAGCATTGGGATATGAGCATTGCCGCCGATGAAAAGCAGGTGGTGGAAGAACGGGCCGGGGCACTCGGCGAACGGGTGACGGGACGTGCGCTGGTGATAGGTGTGCTCACGATAGTGGGGATGGCGCTTTTCATGTCCTATTTCGGGCGGAATCTGGTGAAGAATTACATGCCCGTAGCAGTGGCTCTGCCGTTTGTGGTCTGGCTGGGTATCAATACGGTGTTGAAGCTGTTTGCGCGGGGGTGGGCACTGTCCCGGATGGAGATGTTGACGGTGTTTTTCATGGTGTGGCTGGTGGGGAATTTGCCGGGTATCGGGTGGGCGATGTATATGGTGACCGATATTGCGGCTCCGGCTCATTATGCCTCGCCTGAGAACCGGATGCGAGAGGTGGTGATGCCCTATTTCCCGCGCTGGCTGTTTCCTGAGGAATCGGAGGCGGTGATCGGGCAGTTATTTACCGGGGTGGAGGTGGATGGGGCTATCCCCTGGCTGGCCTGGGTGCGGCCGCTGTTCTGGTGGTTGATGGCGTGCTTGTCGCTGGTTGGGGCGGGTTTTTTTTCGAGTGTAATTTTTTACAAACAGTGGCACGAGAAGGAGCGGCTGGTCTTTCCGATGGCGACGTTTCCGATGGATATGCTCAGGCAGTCCGCGGGTAGTCGGGTGCCGGATGTGTTTAAGAATAAGGTGTTCTGGATTGGGTTCAGTTTTGTGGCGGGGATTATTGGCTGGAATATCATCGGGTATTTCGCGCTCAGCTTGCCGCCTATCACCCTGTTTTATTCGACGACGTACAAAGCCGTGCCCCTGGGACATCATTTTCCGGATTATTTTTTGCGGGTGCAGCCGATGATTATGGGGCTGGCGTATTTATGCCCGCTGGATATTTTGTTCAGTTTCTGGTTTTACGATTTTGTGAATATTTTGAAAAAGGGGTTGCTGAACCGCACGGGGTTTACGGTGGGTTTGCCCGGGCAGCCGGCGATGGGCGGGGAGATCGCGATGCTGGAATCGCACGGGGCGCTGGTTTTTCTGGTGGGATGGTCGGTGTGGGTCGCCAGAGGGCATTTGCGGGAGACGCTGCAAAAGGCGTTTGAAAGGGGGCGCGAGGGTGATGACGGGACGCCGGTTTCTTATCGCACGGCGTGGTTGGGGTTGTTGTCTTCGGCGGTGTTTTTGGGCGGGTGGATGGTATCTGCCGGGATGCGGGTTCCCGTAATGCTGGTGCAGTTATTGTTGCTGTTTATATGTTTTTTTGGGATTACCAAATACGCGGCGACTACGGGATTTATTTTTTTGTCTCCTGCGGGGGGGAAGGGAGCCGATGTGCTCCTATCGCTGGGTGGAACGTCGAATCTGCCACCTGCGACACAGACGTCTATCTGGCTGGTGAATAGCAATGCGCTTTGCGGCGTGCCGATCCGGATTACGTGTATTCCATCGGTGACGCATTTTTTTCGAATGTTGGGCGATCACCTGCGGCGGCATCCGCTGATCTGGGGGTGCGTCCCGGTAGCGTTTGTGACGGGTTTTGTGGCTTCTGTGGGCGCGCAGCTTTACCGATGTTATACTGAGGGCGGTCTGAATGGGCACATGGCGCTGTGGGACTGGGGTGTGCTGATGGGCAGGGTGTCGTTGATTGAGGGGAGCAAGCTGACGGTGTTCGATCCGCAGAAGTTGGGAGTGTGGCTTTTTGGGTTTGCAGAGGCAGGGGTGCTGACTTATTTGAAGGCGCGGGTATCCTGGTGGCCGTTTCACCCGGCGGCGATTGCTTTGCCTGTGGGGCGATACGGGTTTTGTTTGCTGATTGTGTGGTTGATGAAGACCTTTGTCATCCGGTTTGGGGGCGTGAGTCTTTACCGGCGGTCACGGCCGTTTTGGTACGGGGCGATTGTGGGGTATTTGTTCGGGATTGGGGTCTCCAAGGTGGTGGATATAATATGGTTTCCAGATGCGGGGCATGGGGTACATGGATGGTGAGGGTTTTGAAGGCTTATAAAAGACTATCTAAGAACTCCTGTAGAATTTTTGCACCATAGACCTGGGGGTGACCGCTGCGGTTGGAGGTGTAGATGAGCCACGCGTTGTCAGAGGTCATGTAGGGGTGGGTGTGCGACCACTGGTTGCTGTCGTGTTCGGTGCGGCTGAGGACGAGGCATTTGTGACGACCCGATTCGAGGGAACCGATGTGGATGGGGATGTTTTCTTCCTGGGTGGCGTCCCCGATCCAGTATCTGCCACAACGGGAGACGCTGACGTGACCGAAGCGGTGGGGGGTCTTGCTGACCAGATTTGGGGCATTGTCGCGTAAGCCCGCAGTCCAGACGTTGCCTTCGCTGTCTTCGTCTTGTCCCGTGGAGATGAAGATGTGGTCGGTTGTGCCGATCCACGCTTCGTGACCGGTGGGTCTCGGCGTGTGTGGGCGATCGACGGGAAACCATGTGATGCCTTCGCTGTCGGGTTCAAGGGCGCCGAGGTGGACGAATTTGACGTCGGGCATTTTGTTGGCCTGAATGAGGATGCGGTTGTTGCCGTCGAGGGAGAATTGTTCGTGTTTGAAGTGGTAGTCGTCCCGCTGGGCAAGGGTGCCGCTTTTCCCGGTTGAGAGGTCTGTACACCAGACTTTGCTCGAGCCTTCTTCGGGATGGACACTGGCAGCGTAGTAACGCCCGTCCTGGGAAGTGGTGCCGTAGCTGAATCGGCCCTCTTCGGTCGGTAAAGCTGTGATGTCTTCTTTTTTGAGGGTCTGATAATTGCAGCGTTTGAGTACGAGCGCGTCCCCTTCTTGCTGCTGGTAGTAGAGATGTTCGCTCCAGGCGTGGAAGGCGGGAAAGCGAGGTGCTTCGGCGAGTACGGTGTGGAGACTGCCGTCTGTGAGGTCGAGGAAGGACAGGCCGCCGTCCTGGTCGTTTTGGGGATAATATCGGATTGTGACACGACTTCCATCAGCCGAGGAATAGGGCTGTTCGCCATAGATGTTGTCGGCGGGGCGGGGATCGTCGATGAGCTGGTATATTTCAGCGCCGGAGTTGGGATCGGTTTCGACGAGTTTCATGGCTTGTCTCCTGAGGCTGGGAGGTTAGAGGATAGATTTCAGGAAATATAACATGCCTGTGGATGACCTATCAAGCGTTTTTCCGCTTTGATCGGAGGGAGGATCAGAGATGTCGCTCAAAATTTTGGATACGGCTGTCAATTGCGTCACGATGCAGGTGGATTGCAAAAACGCACGGGGGATGCGGATCTATCGGGCGGATCGGGCGGATGGTGCATTTGAAGAAGTTGGTGTTGCCCGAGAAGACCGGTTTGTGGATGTGGTGGATTTGATACCGGGAAAGACGTATTATTATATAGCCGTTGGTTCTGATCGGTACCCCGATCAGGACGAGTTAAAGGATATGGAACCCGTTGAGGCACAGGTGCCCCACGCACCCTGTGAGAGAGAGGTTGAGCTGACACAAAAGGTAGAGGCATTTGAGATTCGGATGGGTGGGTATGTAGATGAGTCGAATGCTGTGACTCTTGGGCCACAGGTGTACTGTCCGGGGCCAAATTCGAGTATGCCGCCTTATGATCAGGTGTTTGAGCCAAATCTGTATGTGGTGATCGAGAATACGGGTGAGATAGATGTGGTGAATCCGTGGTTGGTGGCAAACGGACAGCGGGATTGGTGGTCGGTTGAGACGATGGCGAAAGAGGCGATAGGTGAGCGGGATTTGGATGAAGAAGAGCGGATGATGGCGTTGTGGCAATTTGTCGTGGATGAGGTTTACGATAGCCGATGTGGGATGTCGTGGTATGACGATGTGAGCGATCCGGTGAAGTTGTTCAATGCGTATGGGTTTGAAGGGTGTATAGGGTATGCGATTGCCACGAGTCGGTTGGGTGAGGGGATGGGGGTGAAGTCGCGGGAGGTATGGGTTGGTGGTATTCTGGATGGGCATGGTCGAGGGCGGCAGTGCAGTCATACGATTTTTGAAGCGTGGGCAAATGGGGCGTGGCATTTGCTCGATACAGATCAGATGGTGTTTTTCTTAAAACGCGATAATCGCACGGTGGTCAGTGTCGCTGATCTGGCGCGGGATCCAGAATTGATGAGCAGATCGCACCGGAACTTAGGGCTGGCGGGAAAGGATCTGGCGGAGAAGGATTATTACAGCGCACAGTTCAAGAATCGGGAATTTGTGTATCCGACCAATCCGAGTGCCGCATGGACGCGAGAAGATGGTCGTGTGCAACAGGATACGACGCAGTTGCCGCCGCCCCATACGATGGCGATGCGCTTGCGGCCGGGTGAGAAGTTGGTGCGCTATTGGGATCAGGTGGGCAAGACGGTGGTGCGGGGGCGTCGGTTACACCCAGAGGTGCGGTATTCCAACGGCAAGCTGATCTATCGGCCCAATCTGCGAAATCCACTGGCGTTGAAAGGATTAGAACAGCATGTGAACGTGGTGCAGGAAGTGTCGAAGCGGTTGCCTGCTGTTCACCCAATTCGGGAGCAGTGCGTTTCTCGATTGATCTGGAAGATATGTTCGCCATACCCAATTGCCGGAGCGAGGGTGGGTTTGTCCTACAGACGGGCGAGTCGGGAAGACGGTCTTGAGGTATTGCTGTCTCTGGATGGAAAGGACTGGCGGTCTGTCTGGGTGGCAGCGGGACATCGAGCAAGTGCATGTGTCGATCTGGACTGGTATTTGAATCCGGCTTTGTTCGACTGGCGGGGAGATTGGGATCCGGGATGGCGGATTGGGCCGCGTTATGAATATTATGTTCAGGTGGCGATGTGGGCTGGTGCGAATATTGGGTATGTGGGGGTGGATAAGATCTGGCTTGATACGGATTTGCAGTGTGCAACGCGATCTTTGCCATCGCTTTTCTGTGGCGAAAACCGCATTCAATATCGAGATGAGACAAAGGGAAAACGGAATGTTCGGATCATTTATGGGTGGCAGGAGGAACATCGCATCAAACCGCCGGATATACCCGAACCGGTTTTCCCGGATGACGGTGTAGAGTTAGATCAGACGGATTTCGAATTTTGTTGGAAAAGCCCCGATGGAAACGGGTCAGAGGTGGATGATTATCACGTACAGGTGAGCAGGTACCCGGATTTCAGGTGGTGCGTATGTCCCGCTTTTGATCGGTATGTGAGCCGCACGGCATACGCGGGGAAGACGCGTTGGCAACCGCAGTTTGGGGGACTGTTGAATCAGGGTGAGCGATATTATTGGCGCGTGCGCGCGCGAAATGCACAAGGGGTGTGGAGCGATTGGTGCCGAGCGTTCTCGTTTCGCAGTTTTCAGAAGGATTGATGGAATAGGCAAAGCGGAGGGAATGCAAAGTAAGTCGAGAAAAAATAAATCTGATTTTTTAGCATATCTTTGCGAAAGTTGTTAGATTAGGTAATATGTCGTTTACTTGGCAAAGGGTTATCTAATGAACAAAAGGTCTGTTACCATCAAAGATATTGCAAGGCAGTTGGGGATTTCGTATTCAACCGTTTCACGTGCGCTGTCCCCTCACGCTTCGGTATTGGTGAAGGAGAAGACCCGAGAACTGGTGCGACAAACAGCCGCCGATATGGACTACAGTCCCAATTTGATGGCGCGGGGGATTGTGATGGGGAAGACGGGTACACTGGGTCTGCTGACCTACCAGATTTTCCAGGAGGCGTTTGGATATCAGACCGATCAGGTATTGCGTGCGGCTGACGGGCATGAGTATCAGATCATGATGGGTGTGGCCTCTAATCGGTTTCCTGAAAGTTCACGGGCTGACGAGGCTGTGCAGATCAAGCAGTTGATTTCCTGGGGTGTGGATGGGCTTTTGATTCATACGCGGGGAGAAGAAGGAGAATCAGAGCGCATTTTGGATGCTGTGAAGGGACAGGTGCCAGTGGTGACATTGCACTATCCAGTTGAAAACCTGAGCGGCGTTGTGTTAGATCATCTATCGGATTTTTACGAGGCTACAGAGCATTTGATCAAGCTGGGTCACGAGCGGGTTGGGTTTATTGGAGAGGACTGGAATGGGTCCAGCCCTGTTTCAGGTAGGGGTAAAGGGTATTTGCAGGCGATGCGAAAGCATAGCTTGACGCCTGAACACATACCTGTTAGCGATATTTTTGCAGAATCTGGGTATCGTCAGAGCAAAGAACTCGGTGATCGGTTTACAGCCCTTGTATGTTGGGATGATTATACGGCAATAGGCGTTTGTCGGGGTCTGTGGGACTCGGGTCTTTGCGTACCTGATGATGTGGCTGTGGTGGGCAGTGGGGATATTGACGTGGCGGCTTATGTGACGCCATCGCTCACCACGCTGGTAACGCCTTACGAGGCGATTGCTCAAGCGGCGATGGATCTGATGCTGGAACAACTCGAGGGGCAGGATATACCTCGGCAGGTAATTTTGAAATCGCGTTTGGTTTTACGGGAGTCGTGTGGGGCTAACAAAAGCGAAAAATGATAGAAATGTCGAATCTCAGTCCTTTGTGTTGTGGTGTGCAAAAAGGTGACCGAATAAAAGTTCGGTCACCTTTTTTAGTTATTTAGGGAATCGAAATGGTGGCTCAATGTGGAGCCAGTTGATGCCGTTGAGTGCTTTGAGGAAGGCGATCAGGTCCTGTTTTTCGGCATCGGTGAGATTGAGGGGCGTAATCAATTCATCGAGAAATGGATTGGGAGTACCGCCTTTGTCGTAAAATTCGATGATTTCCTGCAGGGTTTTAATGCTGCCGTTATGCATATAAGGAGCTGTGCGTGCGACTTCGCGCAGGGTAGGTGTTTTCATTGCGCCAAAGTGTTCTGGCTTTTGGGTTTGTGCATAACGCCCGGGATCGATGCCTTTGATGTCCTCTAAATTGCCAGTTTTTTCGTAAGTGGAAAGATCGATGCGATCCCAGCCTGTACCGATGTTGTGAAAGTCTTCGTCGGTGTAGTTGAATCCCATGTGGCAGAGTGTACAGCGCGCTTTGGTGCGAAAGAGACGCAGACCCCGGATGGCGGATTCGGACATGGAGCCTCTGGGACCGCCGTATTCGAACAGATCGTAGGGCGATTCGCCAGAGATCAGCGTACGTTCGAAAGCGGCTAAGGCTTTGGCAATGCGGTCGGACGTGATGGTGCTGTCTCCAAATGCGGCTTTGAAGTGGGGGCGGTAACCGGAGATGGCTGATAAAGTGGCGACGACCTGATCGAGGGTGTTGCCCATTTCTGTGGGACTCTGGATGGGGATGAGGGCCTGTTCTTCGAGGGAAACAGCCCTGCCATCGTAAAAGTAAGCCGTGCCATAGGCCCGATTGATCAGGGTAGGCACATTGCGTATGGGGGTTTGATCGTCAATACCTATGGGTAAAACGCGGCCATCGGTAAAGGCGCGATGGGGCTGGTGACAGGAGCCGCAGGCAATGCTGCTATCTCTGGAGAGCCGTTTGTCGAAAAATAGGAGTTTGCCCAGGGCTATTTTAGTCTGGGTGAGGGGATTGTCTTTGGGAATGCTGTTGAGATAGCGAATTTCGTCATGGCCCAATGGCACGCGGGGTATGTCGCCACTATATATGGCTATTGGAGGGGCGATTAGCAGGGCGCAGAGAAGTGTGAGGCGGATTGCCATGGCGGTCTCTCTTTTAGCGGGCGCAGCGAAAGCCGAAGTAGGCCATGCTGCCATTATCCTGAGCTGATGGCTCACCCCCATAGCGGCGGGCACAACGCAGGGAATGAGGGGAGGACTGCCATTGTCCACCCCTGCGCGTGTGTTGATAGTCAAAGCCCTTGTCTGGACCTTTGGGGTTATCGGAGGGGGCGTTTTTGTAATAGTTGGGATCGTACCAATCGGCACACCACTCCCATACATTTCCCGCCATGTCGTAGAGGCCGTAAGCATTGGGGGGGTGGGATTTGATGGCTCTCGTGGGATAAGGCGTTTTGAAGATGCGCCCGTAATTGGCCTTTTTTTCGTCGGGTGAATCGTCGCCCCAGGGATATTTGGCCTGGGTGCGGCCCGCGCGGCAAGCGTATTCCCATTCGGCTTCGGTGGGCAAGCGCGCGTCCAGCCATTGGCAATAAGCTTCGGCGTCGTAATAGGTGATGTTGACTACGGGGTGGGTGCCGAATTCAGACATCCAGAACCAGTCTTCGCGCCAGTGTTCGGGCGAAGGGTGAGATGTGGCTCTGGCGAAGGCAAAGTATTCGGTGTTGGTGACTTCGTGGTTCAGGAGTTCGAAATCGGACACTGTGACCAGGCGGATGGGTTTTTCGTTTTCAAAGGTTCCGCCCATAAGAAAGGTTCCGCCCTGGATGGATATAAAACCGAGTTCATCGGATTGGGGTGGGACAGACGGGTGCCAGGGCTTTGACGGGTCGATGACGACCCAGCCTTTGCCGGATGACTTCAGGCTGTCGGCGATGGTATTGAGCAAAGTGCGGATCTCGGTTTTGTCAGGGGCTTCAGGCGAGAAATCGAGATAGGTTTTGAGGTGACGGTAAGCATTGGCGTTGCGTTTTTGACGGTGATAGAGACGGCCGAGGGTCAGGTGTGTGGGCGCGTGTTTGGGATCAATTTTGAGGATTTTGAGGAACTGCTGTTCGGCATAATGAACCTCGCCGTCTTCCAGCGACATGCGAGCCAGATCGTAGCGTGCGGGGATCTCGGCGGGATCGCCTTGTGCATTGGCAAGGGCGACAAAACCCAGTAGAAAGATAAAGGTGAAATACAGATGGATGGGCATGGGGCTATCCATTGAGAATGCAATTAGTAGATATTGAAAAGTTAAGGGGGTTAGAAGGCGTTGTCAAGCGCAGTAGGGCGGTTGTAAAAATAGAATTTGTTATTTTTTTAACCTTGAAATCGCATCTGGTTGTGTGGGGATCGTGTGGGGCGAATAGAGACGAAAAGTGATCAAAAAAACACTTGACATTGGGAGAAATTTTAATGCATATTATCTGTGACATAAGTAAAAATGTATAAATATATTAGAAATTTATTATAAATGAATAATATTCAATTATTTATTTACATTATTAGTTTGGAGCTAAAACCGTCTAAAAACCAGCGGGAGGGCATGGTATAGATGGTTTTTTTATTTTTATCTGAAAAAGTTAGAAGTTTAAATTTGCAAAGTAATTAGAAAAAGTAACTCTATTTTGGTGCAAAAATAGATTGCGCCATAGAAAGGAGGAGTATTTGAATTGAATGCGATACCGTGTTGTATTCTCCACCATATTCAAAAGGAGGGACAGCTTATGCGGATGTTGAGAGATATGTTTAGAACACTATGCCTCGTTGGGGCGGTTCTAATTTCGGTTTCCACGGCTGGCGCTTTAGAAAAAGGCCAGTCGGGGATCGGATTTTTCGGGAGTGCAAATGTGCCGTTGTTCAAATTTGGCGAATGGTACTCTGCGTCTCCCAAGTTGGGGATTAGCTATAACTATATAGCTTCGTCGAGGATTGTCGCCGAGATCGAGTATCACTATTCTTCGATGCTGGGTGGCGATCTGGATACGCGAGAGTTCACCTGGCCGATTGACAGCCAGAACTACCGCAGCCCAAATGTCGATCAAGGCGTGACGTTCAATAGCCTGGTCGCCAGCGGCTTGCTCCATTTCAATGAGTTGGGCGAAGGCACATCGCCTTATATAATGGGCGGCGTCGGGTTTTTCGGATTTTCGAACGAGGTGTCGGGGTTGGTTTTTCCCGGGCAGTCTGGAACGTCTCTGGATACCAGCGTTCTGAATCCCGCCTTTCACGACAAGGTGGCGGCACTGACATTCTCATTTGGCGGTGGGATCAGCATCGCGGGGTCCGAGCAATTTGTGATCGATCTTCGCTTGCGGTATAATGTGATTATGGGCGAACTCCGTCCCTTAGAGGATTGGGGGCTGGAGAAAGTTTTCCCAATGCAGGCGATAGATCTGTCGGGCGGGATTAAATATTACTGGTAGTTTTCACTAAGGAGGCTTTTCGATGTACAGAAAATGTCTGGGTTTTGTTCTCGTTGTGATTTTTGCCCTCGGTTTTATCAGCCTGGCCGAAGCGGCGACAACGGGAAAAATTACTGGTCGTATAGTCGATAAGGCTGGAGAAGCTCTGCCGGGTGCCAACGTGCTGGTGGAGGGGACGACTCGTGGGGCAACAACCGATGCAGAGGGGTATTATTTTATTCTTTCCGTAGATCCGGGAAGCTACACGGTGAAGGCGTCAATGGTCGGGTACACGGGTGAGACCAGGTCCGATGTGCGGGTTGCGTCGGATCTGACGACGACTGTTGATTTCTCCCTCAATGAAGCGACTCTGGAACTGGGTGAGATGACCGTTATTGCAGAGCGGCCTCCGGTAGAGGCAGATGTGACGGAGAGCCGTTATGTGGTGACCGCCGAGGATATTGCGGTGCTGCCCATTATCCGCGACCTGGATGACTTTATTGAGCTGGAGGCGGGTGTCAATACAGATGGCACAAATCGGATTCGCAATGCCTTTCTGGGTGGCGATGGCGGCGAAGTGGCCGAGTATGTGGTAGATGGTGTGCGGCTAACGCACTCGGACGGGCGACGCGGGACGGGTACTCGTGGGAGCACGCAAAACTGGAGCGGCGACGTCAATACGTCGGCGATTTCAGAGATCACGGTGCTGGCTGGCGGGTTGAATGCCGAATACGGCAACACCGGCTCTATCCAGATTGTAACCAAAGATGGTGGTCGGGATTATCACGGACAGTTTCACTATCGGTATTCGCCAGCGCAACAGAAGCACTGGGGCAACAATGCTTACGAGAGCTTCGTGCATCAGGGCCGGCTGAAGTATGGCGATTCTGAGTGGGACAATGAAACAGCCAATGGTCGGAAGGTGCATCAGCGGCCTTCGAGCGATTATACAGATGTGCAAGGGCATTTTTTAGAGGCGTCCCTTTCGGGGCCTATTAACCGCGATCTGTCGTTCTTTGCCACCACAAGGCACGATGTTCAGCCGCGGAACCTGCCCCAGCCGACTGAGCGCGAGCCATTTAACGCGGATGTGAGTTACAAATTGACTTATAGTGCCACCCCCGATATCAAGCTCCGTGCAGGTGGGCTGTATTCCAGTCGCAAAGGTCGCTATGCAGATAGTTTCGATTCCAGGGCGATTTTCCTCGATGAACGCGGAAAACTCGGTGGGGAGTGGCAGGTGACGGACAACATGTTCTATGTGTCCAGCATCCACACCCTATCGGCAAAGACGTTTTACGAGGTGCGATTGTCGTATATTGCCAGCAAGCAGGACACCATTGATATTCCAAGTGTGACAATAAATCCGTCCTTAGACAATGACGGGTGGTATTACACCGATCCCGGGCAGGTGCGGGATCTGCGCGTCGGGCAGCAGAACAAGCTGGCAATCCGGTTTGATCTGGCGAGCCAGGTGACCCGCACGCACTTCTTGAAGGGTGGTTTTACGTTTTATCGCTACAACAACTGGAAGACCGAGACGTATGAAAATGTGGATGGGCGCACCCGGTGGTTGATTTACTGGGGCAAGCGCTATGTGCCAGGTGAGGGGATCACGCCCACTGAAGTCCACGCCTATGTGCAGGACAAGATGGAGTTTGAGGGGTTGATCATCAATGCTGGCTTCCGCTACGAGCGGTATAACGGCGGTGAGGCGTTGCTTTATCCTTACCAGGGAACGCCAATGGGCTACAACTACACGCGTTTCCGAGAGCATGCGCAGTACGGGAATATGCAGCCGATGAATTGGTTCATGCCCCGGATCGGGATATCGCATCCTATTACGGCCAAGTCGAAGATTCACTTTTTCTACGGGAAATTCCACACCCGTCCGGATTTCCGCCGGATATACCAGCAGAACTGGCAATCCACGGGACCGCACTCGCTTGACCTAAACAACGACGGGGTCATCAGCCCGCAAGAAGAGAACAATGCGCTGGATCGGAACGACTCGTTCGGCGCGGGATTTGTGATTGACCAGTTCTACTCCTTGCAGCATTCGCAGGTCTCTACGGCTTTTGAGCTGGGCACAGAGTGGAATTTCATCAGCGATTATTCCCTCCAGGGCACTGCTTATTACCGCATCACCAATGGATTTTTGAGTGTTAATGGTGCGGTATTCCAGGACCCACAGCAGGGTGGCAAAGCCAAGACCCGTTCGCAGGGTCCCAGGGGCCACACCACGACCCGCGGTATCGAACTGGCATTGAAGAAGGGGTTGAAGCACAACTTCTCGTTCAAAGCCGCGCTCAATTTCGGCTGGGGCGAGCGCCTGACCATTGGCGGCACCAAGCGGGGTAATATGGGTGCCAGCATCTATCCCGATGCATCCTATGTTGCCGATCCCAACCGGTACTGGGTCAGTCACACGATTGACTCGAATACGGGCGCAGAGATCCCCGATCCGCCGACTGGTGCCAAGCTGGAGGAATTGAAGGCAAAAGCACAGGATGTAGTAGATAGTGGTCTGGCTGGCGAGTTCGGTGTGGGGGCGATGTATGCGACCAACAATGGAATATTTTATCCCTTGTGGGAGCAGAGCGGGCTGTCCAGTGAGGAGCAAGCAGCATTGCGGGGGCTTTACGCCTTTTCGACGACGGGCTGGAGTGTGGAAGGCGGGCGCAGCGATGCCACGCGGACAAATGGGAGCCTGGTACTGGTTTACGCCAGTCCGCCCGATTTTGGTCCCGGCGAGATGTTCTGGGGCAGCAAGCTGTTCGGCGACGTTCGTGTGAACATGATCTACCGCATCTTCACGGGGCGGATCTTCGATTTCCAGGATCCGAAAACCAGCTTGAACCTGAAGAAAGAGGGTCCCACGATCTCGACGGTTGATTTCAGCTTCCAAAAGGGGTTCAACATCAGGGGCATCCGCCCGTTGCTTTATGTGGAGATCGAAAATTTGTTCAACTTCAGAGGCTCGCCATCCACGAGTCCAGACTACGTGCGTTGGGGATTGCTTGAATCACAACCCACGGATCCGTTATTCGTGCAGTTTGGCGGCGATGCCGGTGAGTTGAGCAGATGGACGAGGACCAATCCGCGCCTGGTATTTGCTGGGCTGCGGTTGACCTGGTAAGCAGGCATGGTGCCGCGGTGTGGGCACTGCGCCCATACCGCGGATCTAACTTAGATAGAGGATATGACATGAAAATGTATGCGAAATTTTCTCGCACGGCCGGGGCAATCCTTGTGGGAATCTTTGTGATGTCTCTGGCCTGCGAGGTAGCCGCTCAGAATATTCCTCGGCTGCCGTGGCGCAACCTGCGGCGCAGCAAGCTCTGGACGGGGCTGATGAACACAGGCATGCACGGTCCCGATCGAGATGGAAGCCGGCGCGCCAGCATGGAGGGCGTGGCTTATCCGGGGCGGAACCGCTTGCCGGGCAGTTTGTGGGATAGGCGCGGCTGGCCGGGGTCCAATCAGTGGGTGCAAAATTATCTGCTGAGAACGGCCACAGCGCGGAGCCTGGGAACATTTATTATCACCAGACCCGATCCATCAGAATACACGCCCTCGCGCGGAAAGGATCTCGTGGTATCGTTTACGAGCCTGACCACCAGCCCGGACATCACGCCGATGGCGTATCCGGTGAGTACGGAAATCGAAGGGCAACTGGGTGTGGGGATGGACCCTCAGCATCCACTCAAGGGGATTCCGATTGCGGAAGCCAAGAACTGGTATCCGGGACAGCCGCATCCTGGCGCGGAAAATATCGTGGAGATTCACAACTGGGATTTCCACACGTATATGAAGCCAGAGCACAAGCGGTTTGGAGAATTGGTGGCAATTGCCAAATGGACCACCGAGGCCGGGATACAGGGTACGAAGAAGATTTACCAGTGGACGTTTCGAGACTGGGATGACTTCATCATTGTGGAGAATATATTTGAGAATACCGGAGACTCCGATGGCGATGGCGTTGCCGATCTCAACGGGGGTGCCGGGCTGAATCTCAATGATGTCTATTTTGCGTTTTACAACTATTTCTGGCCCACAGAAGGCGGTACGGCCAACCGCGATCGCGTAGATAGAGCGCGGGGGTATTACTACTGGTTATTGCGTCGGTCTGAAACGGAGAACTACAATGTAATTCAGGACGATGTGTACCGCTATACCGAGGCGGCCAACTATGGAACGGCCGACCCGAATCACGCGGATGTAGCCGACGCAGTGGGCATGAAGATGAGCTATGCGTTTGACTGGGATTCTCCGCTGACCGCGCACGACGATGCGGGCGATCCCCACCAGCCCGAAAACCAGTGCTGCTGGGGGCGGGTGAACTTCCAAATGCGCGGAGAACTCCTGGCCGGGCAGTACGTGGGGGCTATCCCGATTGACTACACGCCGCCTTTTGTGAACGACGACTACGCAAGTTACGTGGCTCCAAAGGTGGCAGAGCAACCCTTTGCCGTGCCGTGGTTCACCCACAAGGAAGAACCGGATATCAACCGGCACAGCACCGACGAGATCGGTATTGCGCTGGTGTCGGTGGCCAAGCCGGGCGAGCGGGTGAGTACGTTCAATATCGCCGGACGCACGGGCTGGCCGGACAATCCGACTGCGCCGTTGCCAGTGCAGGACAATCCCACGCGACGGGGCGAGACTCCCGAGCAACCCATGTCGCCCAACTGGCATGCGTTTTCCCACACGTATGGTCCCTACGATATGCAAAGGGGTGACCGCGTGAAGATCGTGATGGCTTTTACAGCATCGATGCCAGTAGAGGAAAATATGTGGGGCTGGCAGCGGAATATCCCGCAGAACCAGGCCGATTTGCACACGGACAAGGCCATGCGGAATTTGATGAAGCACGCGCAGCACGCGCAGGCGATGTACGAACTGGGCGGCGATGTGCCGCTTCCACCGCCGGATATTCACACCTGGATCGAGAACACACCGGCAGCTACGGCTAAAATTAGCTGGCAGAGTATCGACGATCTGGAAGATCCCGATTATGCGGGTACTGCTGAGGCGAAGGATATTGCTGGTTACCGGGTTTACCGCAGCGATTTTTACTTCGACAACTGGCAACTCCTGAAGGATATCAAGGTCGGTGATACGTCGCACAAAGAGGGTGATCGGTATGCGTACACCGATGATACATCTCTGGCTGGATTTGCCTATTACTATGCGGTGACGGCTTATGATACGGGTCACAGTACCTGGACCAGCAGCGATGGCACCAGGACGCTGTCCGATTTGCCGCCGGCTGCCCAGCAGTCGGTGCAAAACGGGCTGGAGAGCGGATTGGCTGCTCCCGAGCAGTTCTTCCGGTATTCCTGGATACCCACGAGTCCGGCAGTGGCCGCTTATGCAGAGGCCAACCGCCTGGAAGCGAAGGTGTCTGTGGTGCCCAATCCCTTCTTGGCCGATGGTTCTCACGCCTATGAGGGGTCGGATAAAATTCGGTTCGTGAATTTGCCGTCTAAGTGCAATGTGAAGATTTTCTCGGTTTCCGGGGATCTGATGTCGGAGTTTGACCACGATAATCCAGTTGTTGGAGAAGCGGAATATATCCAGCTCACCAAGGCGGTGACGGGACAGGTTCCGGCTGGGGTTTATTTCTTCGTGGTGAAATCTCTGACGCCAGAAAGTAACGGAAAGATCCAGCGCGGGACATTTGTGGTGGTTGGGGGATCTGTCAGGTAATCGGCGGGCGATGGGTAGTCTCTGCCTATCGCCCCTCTGAATAAGGAGTGCAAGTATGTATAAAAAAGTTTTTATCATCTGCATGCTCGCCACGACACTGATGGCTATGCCAGCATATGCAGGTGGGCTTATCAAGCGGCCGGACTTGACAATCTTCTCACCTCTTGCGGTGGCGCAAAGCCCTCGAGCTGTGGCAATGGGGAGTGCTTATGCAACAGCCGCAGACGATGTCAATGCCGCGTGGTGGAATCCGGCCGGAATGACGGGCGTGGAGAAATTGGAAGTGTCGTTGAGCCACTCGCAGTGGTTCGTAAATTCTACATTCAACACCGGGGCTATAGCTTATACAAGCGGTGTGCATACCATCGGGGTCAGCATCCTGACTTTTAAGCCAGAGGATGTGGAGGAGACCACGATTTTACAGCCGGGAGGCACGGGGCGAACGCTCAGCCTGGGCACATCGGCTTTTAGTCTCATCTATAGCCGCAAGTTCACGGACAAGCTGTCCTTTGGCGTGCGCTTTATGCTGGCTCGCGAGGACCTTGATCTGACCAATCACACGACTTTTAACGTGGATTTCGGCACCAAGTTCTACACCGGGCTTGGCAGCCTGAGGCTGTCGATGGCACTGCGGAACTTCGGAAAGGACACAGAGGTATTGCGACGGCAGTTCCAGCAACCTCTGTCGTTCAATCTGGGAACCGCTGCCGAGGTCTATGGACAGCAAGGCGATCCGTTTTATATCACCGGGGCGGTTGAGATGAACTTCCTGATCAACTGGGAAGAGCGCTACCATGTGGGCGGCGAAGCCTGGCTGGGCAATATACTGGCGTTGCGCGGAGGGTATATGTTCCGCTACGATTCCTTTGGACTTACAGCAGGTGCAGGCGTGAAATTGCCCCTGGCTGGGACAAAGATCACGGCGGATGTGGCCTGGCAGCAGTCCAAACACGATCTGAATCAACCCTTGCGGTTTGGGATGGGCTTCGCTTTTTAGTCCGTTGAGTTGAGCATGTAAAAAGGCGACCGAATTTTTCGGTCGCCTTTTTTTCATTTTTCTATCTCTCTATTTTTTGTATCTGAACTGGATTTCTTTGGCGGCTTTTTGCCCATTGTTGAGGTCTTCGACTGTGACGGTTAGGCGATTGTAACCGGCTTTGACTTTTTTCAGGCTGAGTTCAAAATACCCGGTGGTAGATTGTTCGTTGCCGGTCTGGTCAAAGCTGACCGTGACCTGTGTTTTGTCTTTTCGCTGAAATATCCTGGCAAGAGCACCAACGCTACTGCGGACCAGATTGAAGGGGCGTATTGGATCTTCCACGGCAATCGTATAGGTGACGCGATAGCGGGTTTGCCCAAATTCGTTTCGGGTGAGGTTATAGAGTTCGTAGTAGGCATAGGCGTTCTGGTCTTTCTGGTAGGCGCGGGAGATCATGGGCACGACCCATACGTCGCCTTTGCGGAATTTTTCATCGCCCGGATTTTCTGAGATGTTCCAGCTTAGCTGGATGTCGCTGAGTTGCAAGGTGTTGGACTGATAAGGTTCAACGTTTACATGATGGCGATAAATACCCTTGCGTTCGGCAGCGCGGTCGTTGACCTGTACTGTGAGCAGGTAGTTGCCGGGGGGGACATCTATTGGGATGAGGGTGGGAATGAAGGAGCCTTCGGGCCACATGCGGTGGCCGATAGACCGGTAAAATATGGCGTCTTGTGCACGATAGACGTTCGCGTAGGAGGTGTCTGATAGGATGACGGCGCAGTCGGCGATAATCGTGGAGGTGTCGCCCGAAGCAAAGGTGCCCATTTCTATGGGGTCGATGCCGTAGTAGATCTCCAGGCGGGTGGCACCATCTGATCCGCGAAAATCGGCAAAATCGTAATGGAATCCAAGGCCCGACATGGGGCCGCCGGGCGTGTAAAAGTCGGGGACTTCGCTAACCGTGCGGTTGGCGATGGCCTCGGGGGCGTAATACGCGAGGAGGGAGTACCGGTGCAGGCCAATAGTGGTTTCTTCGTGGGGGAAGTCGGGAAGCGGCGCGTAGGTGTAAACGCCGTTGCCCAACTCGTTGGTGAAGGTGATTTCGATGCCTTCTCCGATATTGGTATAGACCCAGGTTTCCCAGGGCACAATGGTCATGTCGCCGCGTGAGGTGACGGGCAGAAAGTGGTGCTGGTTTTCGGGGCGCATCTGCCGCCGCTGGTATTCGTCGAGAGCCAACTGCCCTATTTCTCCGACCTCACCGGATGCCTCTCCATCTGCCCCAAGGGCTTCTGTGAGGACAAATTCGTCCTGGTTGCCTTCAATTGTGCCGGGGGGCACGAGAATATTGCCGCCTTCATCGGTGCGTGCGAGAGCCGAAGGGTCGAGTTCGCCGACGAAAGACTGGTTGGAACGGATGGGATATACCGGTCCGGTAAAGACTTCATCCATGGCTTCGGGACCATAGAGGGCCAGGGCGAGGCGTTCTTTGACCTGTTCTACGGCGGGCGTGATTTCGGGATTGGTTCTGCCAGAACGCGCGCGGTAGTCGGGGTCGCCATAGCGGATGTAGATGTCTCCCCGCGCATCCCAGGGTGTTTTGGCTTCGGCAAAGTGGTTCCGCGCGTACCACACCCTGCGGTAGTGCTCGATGAGGCGTTCGTTGACTTCGGTGAGCAAATCAAAATCGCGCTTTGCCCAGAATTGTTCGAGGAAGGTGAGGCGCTCGGCTTCGGGGGTTTCTTCGTAGATTTTGAGTTCTTCTTTGGTGCCTACCCTGGCGATGTCGTCGTAATAGGTCCGCTCTGTTTCGGGCAGGGCGGTGATGTATTGTTCAAAGACGTTGAGGGCGTTTTCCGGCTCTCCTTTATCGAAGAGGATCTGCGCGGCGATGGGGAGGAAGCGGGCGCTTTCGAGATGGTATTCGAGGTTTTTGAGGATGGATTCGCTCAGGATCATCTGGTTGTCGCGTTGACGGCCCTGGGCATTGCGGCGCAGTTCAATATAGGAAGTGCCCAGGAGATAGGCGATTTCGGGATTGTCGGGCTGGTGTGTCAGTGCCTGTGCAAAAGCCCGCGAGGCAGCGGTGTGGTTCTCGTTCAGGCGGATGTACGCGCGACCGAGGAGAATATAGGCGGGGGCGTAGGTGGGATCGAGCCGGGTGGCACGCCGCGCCGCGCTGACGGCTTTGCGGGCATGGTAAACTGCCAGAAATCCACCAGAGGCTTTTTTATAGTGGATTTCTGCAATGCCGGTCTGGGCTTCTGGCGAGGCATCATTGAGATTGAGGGCTTCTTTGAATGCCTTCATCGCGTGGTCCAGATATCCCGCCTTAATGTATATGGGGGCAACGGCGAGGTAGGTCTGGATGTTATCGGGATTTTGTTTGATGGCTGCTGTGAGTGCTTTGATGGCCTGGTCTTTTTTGTTGGCTTCAAAGGCAGCCTGTCCCCGGGCAATGAGAGAGTCAATCTGGGTTTTCTGAGCGGTAAGCGGGGCAGAGAGCAAGAAACAGAGTAGGGCGGGTGCAACACATTTGATGGCTGTGTTCATCGCGAAGCCTTTCACAAAAATACTGAAGTTTTGAGAATGAGAGCTATTAGAAATATAGGTCATCGGCTTGTCTCACACAAGACCCTGCTCGTGGTATTTGCTTGAATTTCGGGTTGAGAGGCGATAAACTTATGATAGAGATCATTTGATTCGAATAAAAAGGGAAAAGCTATGCTATTTACCGATGCACAAATGAGGCAATACGATGAGGAGGGAGCCGTTACGATCGACAGTCCCTTCACGGCGGAGGAACTGGATCGCGCCGAAGCGGCATGGGACAGGTTGAAGGCGAGTGGTCGTCCGCCTTATGAAGATTCAGATTATGTCGATGTTGTCCAGCATCCCTATTTGGAGGAGGTCGCCAGGAAGGTGTTGCGGGCTGAGTCCGTACATCTGTGGTGGGGGTTGTCTCCCCACGAGCGCGCGCCGAGTAGCGCACCTTTTGCGAGCGTTCACGAGCAATGGGGGAATGGATGTCATGTCGATATCCAGGCGACATGGGAGGATTTTCAGGCGACGCCACGTCGGATGCGCGCTGAGTTGTGGCTCTGGGTCAATGACGTGCCCGAGCATCGGGGGGCGATGCGCATTTTGCCGGGTAGTCATCGTCCGATTATGGAACACTGGAGCCGGGTTTTGACGCCAGAGCACAAGGCGATGTTGCCCCGCGTTCACGGTTTGCGTCCCGAACCGCCAGATACTGCGCCAGCTTATCCCGAGCATGTGCCCGAGTTGGTTGATACGCCCTGGTTGGAACAGGATCCGGTTGCGGCTGTTGCGCGTCGAGGTCAGATTTTGATTTTGTGCAGCGGGGGCTTGCATTCCGCATGGCAGAACGAGGATACGGTGCCCCGCAAGGCAATGCTGACGGCATGGGTCGCTACGGGTGTGTCCTGCGGGTTGCCGAAGAGTCAGCGCGATGGCGTGATGTCGTTTTTCCCGCGGCTGCGAGAGAAGTTGCGTCCCGAGCGCGCGCATATTGTACCCGAGAATTTCGACTGGCTGTTCGAGAGCGATTATGAGCCGAAATGGCCCGAGACTTTTTTGGGCGCCATTTAGAATAGAGGAAGACGATGCGTGCAGTGATCCCGGGGACTTTTCTCTTTTTTGCAATGATATGTGGATGCGCGAAGGATGCACCACAGCCGGTAACTTCCAAAGCGATATATACGGGTGCAGAGGCGTGTGCAACGTGTCATCTGGATGCTTATAAAGAATGGCAGGGGTCGTTGCATCGGCGGTCAATGCAGGTGCCTTCGGTCGAGACTGTGCGGGGGGATTTTACGCGGAACAATACATATACGTATAGGGGAATGACTTCTCGGATGTTTGTGCGGGATGGAACCTATTTTATGGAGACGGATGGCGCGAATGGAAAACGGGAAGTCTATCCCGTCGAATACGCAATCGGAGACCGGGATACGCAGTGGTATTTGACCACGCTCGATGGGGGGCGCATTCAGGTGCTACCTGTCTATTGGGATGTTCGGGAACAGACTTGGTACGATCCGGTGGAGGGATTGTTTGACCACCCACAGGGCTTTGCACCGGGCGATGTCAATTACTGGACGAGTTTTGGGCGGAACTGGAACTTTCAATGCCACGATTGTCACGCCAGCCAGATCGAAAAAAATTACGATCCAGAGACAGGCACTTACGCGACGCGCTGGACAGACCTGAGCATCAATTGCGAAACATGCCACGGAACTGGAGGGCCACATGTGGCATTCTGGAAAGCGTTGCCGGATCAGGTGCCAGCGCGGGATACGACGCTGGTAAATTTGCGATTTTTGAGTTCGGAGCAGTCGGTGGAGGTCTGCGCGCAGTGCCACGCGCACAAGCGGATCATCAAGGGGGGATATCAGCCGGGCGATCCGTTTTACGATTTTTACGAATTGGAAGTGCTGGATAGCGAAAAGTTCTGGGCAGACGGACGCTACCGCGAATTGAACTACAACACGCTGGCTTTTTTGATGAGTTCGTGTTATACGGTGGGGCATCTGACGTGTGCGGGTTGTCACGATTCTCACCACCTGGGTCCTGTGAGAGCGGAAGGCGAGACCCGTGCCGCAACCTATGACCGGGTGTGCTTGAATTGCCACAGGATGGATGTGGGAGAGCCTATTGAAAAGCATAGCAATCACAAGACGGTGGGGTGCGTGGATTGCCATATGCCGCCTGTAGAAGAGGTGAAGCGGATTGGGATATACGATCACCGCATTCTGTCGCCAGTACCGGAAAATACGGTTCGATTTGGCATTCCAAATGCGTGTAATGGGTGCCACAGCGATCAGACTCCCGACTGGGCGGCAGGCTGGGTAAAAACATGGTGGGGGTCACAGGCAGATGATGTGGCTCGGGCCGAAGCAATTGCTCTGGGACGGGTGGGAGATCCAAAGGTTCTGGATGGTTTGATCGCGCTTTCAAAAGACCAGAGCATGGTGTTGCGGGCTTCGGCAGCCGTGTTACTGGGCAGGCAGGCAGATGATAGGGCTAAAAAGGCATTGATAGACGCTCTGGACGATCCGCATCCGATGGTACGCACCCGGGCTGTAGAGGGATTGATGGTTTATGGAAACGATGCGGGTATTGAGGCCGTGATCGAGAAATTGGATGATCCCTCGCGATTGGTGCGCATAAGGGCGGCTTCGATGCTGGAGGGGGTGAATCTGCCGCGCGATAGGGATAAGCTATCGGAAGCTCTGATGGAATATCGAACCATGGTGACAGATCTTCTTGCCGACGATCCAGAGGCGCAGGTGCAGGTGGGCATTGATGCATTGCAACAGGGGGATGACCGAGCCGGGGAGATTGCGTTTCGGCAGGCTTTGAAGGTCTGGCCCGGAATGCCAGATGCTTATGCAGGGCTTGGTACCGTGTTTATCAGGAATAAGCAGTTCTCGGAGGCGGTAAAAATGTGGCGAGAAGCAGCGGCAAGGGATTCGGCTCTGGTTGCACCTTTGCATCACGCCTGCGAGTTGTGGGAGACAGATATTCGGAATCGGCTCAGAACGCACCCCGGCACGGCACGGGATTATACCGATTTGGGGGATACATATACGCTTCGGGATTCTCTGGATGTGGCAATCTACTGGTACCGCAAAGCCATTGAATCGGATCCCAATTATGCTGTACCTTACCACAATCTGGTACTGGTCTGCGCAGAGGCCGGGCGGGTGGAGGACGCGGAGGCGGCATTGGATGGGTACAGGCAAATCGCGGGAGATGCAAATGCCGTGCGGAAATTGGAGGTGCTGATCCGGGAAAGAAGGCAGAGACTGGATTGATAGAGAAGGCATCGGAAAGGAGGATGCTATGAAGATTTTGAGATGGATTCTGTGTGCGATGGGGATTATGGTGGTGGGAGAGGTTTGTGCTGTCGATCAGGTGATGTTGAAGTTGCAGTATCCCGAAGGGCGAGTAGTACGCTATAAGAATAAGTATCGCCTGGACTATTTTAGCGATAAGGCAGAGATGATTTTGAGAGAAGGCTCGTTTACTATGCAGGGGTATGGGGAATGGCGGAGCCGTGAAGTAGTTGATGGGATTGATAGCGTGAAAGTGACTGCCAGAGTAGATAAGGCGGGTAGCCAGGCCATCTTGACAGGTGAACGGTTGACCTATGAGCAATTTCCCTATACCCTGGATTTGTTGAACGACCTTTCGTTTGCCTGGAGAGTTGCGCCCGGGGGACAGGTGGGCGCGTTTGGGCCCGATTTTCCGGCTTTCAAGGCAAAACGCAAAGATATGATTACGGATTTGCGACAGGTCTGGATGCCCGGTCTCGCGCCCGTGCTGCCCGATCGAGCGGTGTCGGTCGGGGATACCTGGGCGGGTGAGCAGCGCTTTGAGGTGTCATTTTACGATTTCGATGCCGGTTTAGAGCCGTCGCTCGTGCAGTTTAACAGTGCGTATAAGCTGAAGAAGGTCAAAAAACAAAAAGGGCATCGGGTGGTGGAGATTGAGGAAGAGCGCGAGGTACATTATAGAATTTGGTTTCACATTGAGGTGTTGTCGCTGGTGATTGATGGCAAGGGATCGGGGAATGCCGAGTGGGAGATCGATATCGACCGCGGGCTTGTGCTTTCCCACACTATGAAGATCGGTCTGGGATTGCCGCAGGTGCGTATGGCAGGCGATTCAAAGCCTATTGATGATATTAAAGCGGAGATCGAATTGGTTTTTAGCCGGAAGCTGGATAAGCTGGAGAAAGAGTAATGAGTCTGGCTTTTGATACATCTGTTGCGATTCAGTCTGCCGACCGGGGCGTGACCGCCCGCGCTGTGTTGCTGGGGCTGGTACTGGTCTGTGCAGAGGTCGCGGTGATTACGTTTTCGGAGCCAGTGGCGCGGTCGTCGTCTATGAACGTGAGTCACTTCCCGGTGGGTTTTTTCATGTGGTTTGTGGTTGTGGTTCTGGGTTTGAACCCGCTTTTGAAATGGATTTATCCGGGGTATATGCTCTCGCGTTCAGAACTTTTGACCGTTGCCGCGATGGGATTGATTGGGGCGCATATACCCGGTAGCGGTCTTTTGGGATTTTTCCTGGGGGTGCTGGCTGCGCCTTATTATTTTGCTTCGCCAGAGAATCAATGGGAAGCCCTGTTGCATCCGACTATCCCTTCGTGGTTGGCGCCTTTGAATGAGCGCGGCGCAATGCAGGGTTTTTTTGAGGGGCTGCCCTCAGGCTCAGTGCCGTGGTCGGCCTGGATTATGCCGTTATTCTGGTGGATGTGTCTGATCGGGGTGCTGACTTTTGTGTTGCTGTGTATGGCGGTGATGCTGAGAAAGCAATGGGTGGAAAACGAGCGTCTGGTTTATCCCCTGATTTCTCCAGTGTCCGATCTGATTGAAGACGACGGCATTGGGGGGATATTGTCTGGTCTGATGCGGAACAAGCTGTTCTGGTTCGGATTTGTTTTGGGTTTTGGGCTTTTGGCATGGAATTTTGTGTGGTATTTCTGGGATGCCTGGCCCCGTATCAACTTTTTTGGGCGCAAAGATCTGGTATTTATCGACGGGTTTCCCGCGATGACCAACCGGGTCAATTTGTACATTATCGGGTTTGGTTATTTTGCCAATCTGGATGTGTTGTTTAGTCTGTGGTTTTTTTATCTGGTTTACTGGGCGCAGAACGGGATTTTCAACCGCATTGGTCTGGATTTGGGGCCGGGTACGGGTGCGGCGAGTGCATGGGAAAACCTGGGGGCGTTGTTCGCGCTGGTCTGGTGGGCATTGTGGACGGCGCGGCATCATCTGCGGGATGTGGTGAGAAAAGCGATCAATACAAAGTACGGGGTAGATGATTCGGGTGAAATGGTGTCTTATCGCACAGCCGTATTGGGTGTGATTCTGGGGTCGGGATTTTGTTTGTTGTGGTTGTGTATGGCGGGTATTGAGTGGTATATTGGCGTTTTGTTTTTGCTCGCGCTCTACGGGGTGTGTTTGGGGCTGGCAAAGGTGGTGTGTGAGAGTGGGTTGCTCTATCTGGCATGGGGGGTGAGTCCGCAGACACTGGTGACCAATTGTTTGGGGTCGGTATCTATGGCGGGGGGGACGATTACAACGCTGGCATTTACAGAGGGGCTGTTTTTTCACGGAAAAGGCCTGTTTATGTCGTCTCTGGCCAATAGTGCGAAGATGGGTGATCTGGCGGGTACCGACCAGAGGCGACTGGGCAAGAGCATGGGGCTGGCGCTGCTGGTGGGGATTCCCCTGTGTATTTATTTGAGCCTGGGATGGGGCTATGAACAGGGCGCGTATAATTTTGGGGGGTTTCCATTTCGCTATGGCCGCGATAGCGTGTTTGCACGGGCAGTCAATATGATGCAAAGTCCTCAGGGACCAGCGTCTTCTCGTCTGATATTTTTCGGAGTTGGTGTGGTGGGCATGACGCTGTTGACGGTGTTGCGCTACCGTTTGCCCTGGTGGCCGTTGCATCCGATTGGGTTTGCAGTGGGTGGTAGTGGTCGCGCTACGAAAGCGACGTGGTCTATTTTTATTGCCTGGGCGTGTAAGTTTTTGATTGTGAAAATCGGCGGTGTGACGCTTTATCGGCGGTATCGTCCGTTGTTTACGGGATTGCTTTCGGGATATTCGCTGGGGGTTGGCATGTCGTTTGCGGTGGATGTGGTGTGGTTTATGGGCCGGGGGCATTGGATTCATTTGTATTGAGGAGGTTGGTGATTTGAAAAGATTTGGTTCTTGTCTAATGGTGTGGATGCTGTTTGTATCAAATGTTGAGCCATCACAGATGGACTCGGTGCTGGTCGATATTATCAAGGGCAATTATTACGGGGCAATGGTGCGGTGCGAGGATGTGATCGCAGCCGATTCGGCAGCAGCGGATGCGTACCGATTTTTGGGGTGGCTTCAAATTGTGACGCGGCAGGGCGATTTGCAAGATGCCGGGGAGAATTTGCGGCGGGCTATTCATCTGAAAATAGAGGATGCAGGAGCGCATAACGATCTTGGGGTTGTGTATTTTTTTCAGCGCAATTACAGCCCGGCGATTGAAGCATTTGAGAAGGCGAGCGCGCTAAACCCCGATGAGACAATGTTTTACCGCAATCTGGGTTTTGTGGCTGAATTGGCGGGGGCATATTCCGATGCGGAAGAGGCGTTTAAGGCTGTTTTGGAGCGGGATCCAACGGATGATCTGGCGGTTTACGGATATGGGCTTGCGCTGGTCAGGCAAGCGCGTTACGACGAGGCACTGGAGGCATTTCAAAAGGCCGTCCACATGTTTTCGGATCGCAAAGAGGCGCATTTAGAAATCGGACAACTCATGATGATGCATGGCAAGTATGCGTCTGCTATATCTGCGTACAAACGGGCGACAAAAATCGATTTTGAAGACCCCAAAGGTCATTATGGACTGGCACAGGCTTATCAGGTATCGGGCGATTCGCTATCGGCGCGACAGGTCTGGGAGACGTTTAAATTTTTTGACGAGCGTCACCGGCACACAGTTCGAGATCAGTATGTGTTGTCCGTGCGCTTTGATAAGATAGCCGATTTGCTGGATTTCGGAGACAGGTTTGTGAGATTGGGGCATCACGATAAGGCAGTAGAGGTTTATCGGAAAGCGGTCGATCTGGTGGAAGATCCGGATTTGCCGTGGCGGTTTAGTCCGGAGGTTCCCGTGGTGTATCTGGCTCTGGGACAATCCTATCAGGCGTTGGGGGATGTAGAGCGGGCGCGGCGGTCTTATGATGCGGCTTTTGCGCTGGGTGAAGGAGGTATGGTCTCCGATGAGGCATTGAGACACAGGACAGATATGTTTTTGTGTGCCGATGGGTTGTCGCATGATGTGGTGGAGGGATATGAGCGGATTGTGGCGATGGATCCAATTGCCTATGCCGCGTTCTATATTTACGATCAGATTAGCCAGTCACAGGCGAAGACGGGACATTTGAATAAGTGCATCTCGACATATCAGGCCAGGGCAGATCAGGTTGCGTATTCTGCGGGATTGCTGGTGCGATTGGGTGTGGCGTATGCGGTGGCGGGAGATATGGACGCGGCAAGGGCGTTGTATGATCAGGTGATTGAGGGCGTGGAAGATCCGAGCGAGTTGTATCTCCAGTTGTCGGTTCTCTACGGTCGGGCAGGGCGAAAAGCAGAGGCCGAGGCAATGGCGGCAAAGGCACGAAAATGATGAGAAAAACAATTTTTTTATTGGTTTTTTTATACGCGGGTACCGTTGCCGCAGAGCAATTTGTAGAGGTTACAGAAGCGTCTGGAATATCGTTCGTGCATCGGACTGGCGCGCGGGGGAATTGGCATTATTTGGAAACTATGGGGTCGGGCTGTGCGGTGTTTGATGCGGATGGAGATGGCGATCTGGATTTGTATTTTGTCAACGGAGAACACGGGCAGACGGGCGGCGAGAACGCACTGTACCGAAATGATGGTGGATTTCGGTTTTCTGCTGTGCCGGGTGCGCCAGGTGTTGGGTATGGGATGGGGTGTACGGTTGGGGATTATGATAATGATGGCGATCTCGATCTTTATACGACGGGTTATGATGCCAATGTGCTGTACGAAAATGATGGTCGTGGTGGTTTTGTGGAAAAGAAGGCGGGCGTGGGTGGAGGTGGGTGGTCTACTGGAGCCACCTTTTTTGATGCGGATGGGGATGGTGATCTGGATTTGTATGTGGTACGCTATTTGAGGTATGATGTGAAAATCGAGCCGCATTGCGAAAGGGTAGGCATTCGTACGTATTGCGATCCGGGCTATTTTAAGGGTGCGCCAGATTTGCTTTATCGGAATGAAGGGAACGGACTATTTACGGATGTGTCCTTTGAAGCGGGTGTGGCGGATTCTTCTGGCAAAGGGCTTGGGGTAGTGAGTCTGGATTACGACGGCGATGGGGATACCGATCTCTATGTCGTGAATGATACGACGCCAAATTTTTTGTATCGCAATGTGGGTGGGCGGTTCGAGGAGGTGGGTATAGAGGCGGGCGTGGCGTTTAATGCACAAGGCCGGACGCAGGCAGGTATGGGGGTTGATGTGGGGGATATTGATGGGGATGGGCGATCCGATATTTTTGTGACGAATTTTTCCTACGAGACCAATGCGGTCTATCAAAGCATGGCGGGTGGTTTTTTTACAGATGTCAGCGCGCTAACCGGAATGGCTGGCGCGTCTCTGCTGCCTCTGGGATTTGGCACTCATTTTTTTGATTATGACAACGATGGCGATCTGGATCTGTTTGTGGCAAATGGGCATATTTTCCCAAATGTACAGGCGTTTTCCAGGGCTGAGTCCTATTTACAGGCGGATCAAGTATTTCGCAATGGAGATGGGCGATTTGAGGTGGTCAATGCGGGTGTTGAAACGCCGGGGGTGAGTCGCGGGTCGGCGATTGGCGATCTGGATGGAGATGGCGATCTGGATCTGGTGGTACTGCATTCGGGACAGCGTGCGCGAGTGTTTCGCAATGAAGGTGAGAACTCGGGACACTGGATTGTTGTAAAATTGGTGGGGGGTATGCAGGGAACGGAACATGGGTTTTCAAATAGGGATGGGATTGGGGCAGTGGTGCATGTGAGCGCGGGGGGAAAGATTCAGGTGCGCGAGGTTCGGAGCCAGTCGAGCTATTTGTCAGTGAGCGATTTGCGGCTGCATTTTGGGTTGGGCAATGCGCGTCGCGTGGATCGAATTGAGGTGCGCTGGGCGAGTGGGCGCGTGCAGGTTTTGGAAGATGTTGAAGTGGATCGCGTTGTGGTTGTGGAAGAGAATTGATGTAATTAAAAGGAGGCCAAATATGGGCGAAGCGCGGTTGCTGTGGGAACTGGATGTGGAGGGCATTGGCGGGCAGATGATTGTGGCGGATGTGAATGGCGATGGGAAGGTAGAATTTTTGTTGCGTCAGAGTCCGGGGCAGTTGAAGTCGGATCTCTATATTGATCGGGGATGGAATACGGACGAGGAACGGCATTTGTTCTGCATTACGGCGATTGACCAGGAGGGCAATCAGCTGTGGCAGGTGGGCGAGCCGCATCGGGGGGCAGATCCGTACTGCGCGCATGGGGGCAACGATTTTCTTACGGCTGATGTAGATGGCGATGGGAAGGTGGAGGTGGTTTCGATTGTGTGGGATGTGCTGACGATTTTTGACGGGGAAACGGGCGAGGTGCAGGCAAAGAAGAAGTTGCCAGCAGATAATTTTTCCCAGGTGAAGGCAGGGAATTTGAAGGGCGATCCGACGCGGCAGCAACTCGTGGTGAAGGTCAATGATGGCGCTTATCCGCCTTATGAATACGGCAATCCGACTTATGTTCTGGATAGCGATTTGTCGGAGTTGTGGATGACGCCGCATTATCACGGGGCAGGCCATGCGCCGGTTTTGATCGATGTGGATGGCGATGGATGTGACGAGATGTTGATCGGGTATAATCTGGTGGATAGCGATGGGACTTTGTTGTGGTCAATTCCCGTGGAAAATGCCACGGCAGAGCATGCGGACAATATCAATCCGGTGGACCTCAATGGGGATGGGGAGATTGAAATTGCGTATTCGGGTAGCAGGGATTTTTTTGTGGCGAATACGCAGGGCGAGGTGGTCTGGAGACGCCCTCATGAGCATTCGCAGAATACGACGGTGGGGCGCTTTCGCAGTGATATAGATGGGCAGACGATGATTTTGAACGAGAAGTGGATTGGGATGACGTGTTATACGCCCGATGGACAGGCTCTGTGGCAAAAACCCGGTGTGGGATACGCCCAACACGCTGTGCGCGGCTGGTGGGATGACGGGCTGGATCTGGTGATTTATACCCCGGCTTTAAAGAAGCAACAAGAGGATGTGCCCTATGATAGCGAGCCGGAAGATACACATCTTTACTGGCCGTTTCTGATGGATGGAGATGGCAACCGGGTGATGGAATTTCCCTTTCGCGAGGATTTCAAACAGCCCAAACAGCGCATCCGGGGATTTCGGGCTTATGATTACGGGATCGGATATGGCGCGATGGTATTGGATCTGGATGGGGATGGAAGAGATGAGGTGCTGATTTACGACCGGCAGAAAATTCTGGTCTATGGCGCGCCAGCATAGCATCGACCGCGCAGGAGGTGTGCTATGAGGAATCAGTGGATATTGTATCTTCTGTTTTTTCCCCTGCTTCATTGTGCTGGGAATACCGATCTGCTGGATTCCGATTATTCAACGGCTGAAGGCCGCATTGCGTTTGTGGGACCGGGAGACTTTTCATCGTTTAAAATTTTTGTGATGCGTCCCGATGGCGACGGTTTGATGAGGCTTACGAGCGAGAAAGGGGGCTATACCAATCCCTCCTGGTCTCCGAATGCTCGCCGCATTGTATTTACTTCAAACCGGGATGCACTGGGAAATTTCGATATTTATATTTTTAATCTGGAGGATATGGGCATACAGAAGGTGGTCGATTTGCCCGGTCCCGATCTCGGTCCGGTCTGGTCGCCTGATGGTGGACAGATCGCTTTTCAGGCGCAGAAGGATAATGGGGATAGATGGGATATCTACACGGTCAACCTCGATGGGACAGGATTGCAAAATCTGACAAATTCTCCCAGCAGTGATGAAGCACCGGACTGGTCACCCGATGGGCGCAGGATTGCTTTTCAATCGCGTCAAGGGCAAAATATCGACATTTTGCTCATGGATTCAGATGGTTCTAACCGGGTCAGACTTACGGATTTCAATGGTGTTCAGAATATTCATCCGGCCTGGTCGCCAGATGGAACGCGTATTGCATTTGCATCAAATCGGCATCAACCACAGGTACGGAATCAGTTCCCTGAATGCGAGATTTATACTATGAATTCCGACGGGACTATGGTGCGCCGGTTGACTCTGGGTGCGAGTTCCACAGTGGCTTTCTTTTCTCCTACATGGTCTCCCGACAGTCAGAGGATTGCGTTTGAAGTGCGGCGAATCCCTGAGAGACAGGGTGGTCTGGAACACAGGTTGATGATGATGAATGCCGATGGCACAGATTTGCATGAAGTTTCTGTGGATATGGAGGTTTCTGCTCCTCGCTGGTCGCCGAGGCAAACCGAGTAGCGGCGTTGAGGTAAAATAAATGGGGCAGGTGCGAGACGATCGGTTTAAGATTCGCGCGGTGGTTCTGGGAGCGTTTTTTGTGGTGCTGGTGAGCGTTTGGGCTACCTATTCTGAGTTTATTGTGCGGGCCTCCCGGTTGAACATGAGCAATTTTGCGCTGGCACTATTTGTGCCCTTTGTACTGTGTGCTCTGATTGTGAATCCGGTGCTCAAAGCGAAAAAGCCCGAGTGGGCGTTCGGGCGTTCGGATTTGCTGGTGGCGTTGACGATGGGGTTGGCCAGCGCGGTGATCCCGGCAGCAGATGGATTGCCGGGATATTTGTTGGGGATTCTTGCAGCACCGTTTTATTTTGCTACACCGGAGAATGGGTGGGCACCCTACCTGCACAATCACATCAGACCGTGGATGGCGCCCTCGGAAGACGGGCGGGCGATGACATGGTTTTTTGAGGGATTACCGCCCGGACAAGCCGTGCCGTGGGGAGCATGGGTTTTGCCACTGTTCTGGTGGTTGAGTTTTATCGGTGCAGCGGCGTGTGTGTCGATCTGTCTGGCGGTTTTGTTGCGGCGGCAGTGGGTGGATCACGAGCGATTGGTCTATCCACTGGCGAATGTGGCGGTCGATCTGGTCTCGGCGCCAAAACACGGGATACGGATGATTGGGGGAAGGTTGTTCTGGTCGGGTGCTGTGACGGGATTTGGGATGATCGCCTGGAACATTATGTCGTATTTTTCTCCTGGGGCACCCAGGTTTCCCACGGGCAGTTACCGGTCTGGAACATCGCTACCACTGGGTCGCAATTTTCCCGGAATCCGGATCAAGCTCAATTTGTTTACGATCGGGTTTGTGTATTTTGCCAACCTGGAAGTGTTGTTTAGCGTCTGGTTTTTTTATGTGTTGAATGTATTTCAGGTGGGTATCTTAAGGCGTCTGGGATTTGGTTTGAAGAACTCCGATAGTTGGGGCTCGTCATACGAGGTGGCTGGCTGGGAGGGTTTCGGGGCGTTGGTCGTATTTGTGGGTTGGGGGTTGTGGATGGCCCGAAGGCACTTTTACACCGCGTTCCGCAGTGCTTTTAGAGGGGGGCAGAACACCGGAGATACGGACGAGATGATGGGGTACCGGGCGGCGGTATGGGGGTTGTTGATAGGACTGGGGTACCTGGTGTTGTGGCTGCACGCGGCGGGGATGGCCTATGGCGCAGCCATTCTGTGTATTTTAGCAACGCTGGTGACGTATGTGGGAGTAGCCAAGATCGTGGCGGAGACCGGTTTGATTTATGTGCGCACCCCGCTGAGCGGTCAGGCATTTACGATGGCTGCTCTGGGTACGCGTACCCTGTCGGGGGCGACGATGACGGCATTGGCATTTTCCTATGCATTGATTTCCTACCGGGGACTGTTTATGCCCGGGTTGGTTCACGGGACAAGACTGGCAGATTTTGTGCGTGGCAATCGACGCCTTCTGCTCTGGGCTGTGGTATTTGGCCTGGCGTTGAGTGCAGTGGTATCGCTTGCATTTACACTTCACCTGGCCTATGTCCACGGAGCCTATCATTTTGATGTGTGGCCCTATAGAAGTGGGAACAAAGCGGCCTTTAATGCGGCAGTTGCCAAGATGAAGACACCACAGGGGACGGACAGTACCCGACTGATGCTGTTCGGTATCGGTGCCGCGCTGATGGGACTGCTGAGTTTTTTGCGTTATCGGTTTCCGAGGTGGCCGCTTCACCCGATCGGGTTGACCATTCCCGGCACCAATTTTACACGGGAACTGGCGTTTTCTGCCTTTCTGGTCTGGGCGATCAAAGGGTTGTTGCTGAAGGGAGGGGGGATGGTATTATACCGCCAGTGGCAGCCTTTTTTTATTGGTCTGTTGGTTGGATATGCGCTGGCAGTAACGCTGTCTTTTGTGGTGGATCTGGTCTGGTTCCCCGGGCAGGGGCATGTGGTGCATGTCTTTTGAATTCGGGTTTATTGATGGTAGGATAAGATACATCGCGTTGATGAGTTTTTATTTTTTTACAGGGAGGAAGTCATGGCAAATAATGAACAATTGCTGGCGGAGATTGACCTGGCGGGATGTCCGCTGGGGACGGTGCTGGATAAGACAGAACCGGATCAGAGCATCGAGGAGCAATATTTCAAGGGCTGGGGAAATGCGCTGGTCGCGCCCCCCAAGTGGAATATGCTGAGTAACTATCGGGTGGTGAAAGATGGCGACACAGAGGTGTTGGAGCACACTGCCAAGTCGGACCGGTGCTTGGTGACGGGTGAGCCTCTGTGGGGGGATTACGCGGTGGAAGCGCAGGTGCGACAGTTGAACGCCTATACCCAGCCGGGTAATGACGATCCCCATGCGATTGTCGCCCGGTCGGGGGTTATGGTGCGGTATCAGGATTTGAGGCGGTATTATTATTTTTGCATGGAGGGATTTGATCGGTTTGTGCTCTATCGGAGAGAAGACGAGGCGTGGACGATGCTTGCGGATCTGCCCAATGGATTTGATAGGGGACAGTATTACACGCTGAAAGTGGTGTGTGAGGGCGAGCGGTTTGCGTGTTATGTGAATGGCGAACAGGCTTTTGTGGCTTATGACGATCGCTTTCCAACGGGGAAGGTGGGCGTGCGTACAAATACGCGGAGTCGCATGCGCGCGGTGCGTGTCACGACGAGTGGATCTGCCAATGCCGCGTATGTGAGTCGGTTGGATACATACCAAAAAGAGGTGGCAGAGGAGGCGGAGAAGTATCCGGAGCCAGTGCTGTGGAAGCGGATTGATATCGGCGAGTTCTGGCCGTGTGAGGTCCGATACGGCGATTTTAGAGGGGCGGGGCAAAAGGAAATTGTGTTGCAAAAGGAGACGGATGAAGGCGTGCGCGTCGCGTGCTTGAATTTTGACGGGGAAGTGCAATACGATCAGACTTTTCCCGCTGCAAAAGGGCTGCAACGAACTGTAGTACACGATCTGGATGGGGATGGGGTGGAAGATTTTATCGGTATTGAGGATGATCGGTTAAAGCTGGTGAGTGGAAAGTCGGGTGAAGTGACGGCAGAAACAGAATTGCCGAGGACGGGACTGTATCGGGGATACAGGAATGCGAGCATGGGAGATGTTTTGCATTCGCTCAGGGTGATCTGGCCGTGTAAAATTAGAAAGACGGAGAAGGCGCAGGATTTGATTTTGCGGGATGGCGACGGCGCGGGTACCGGGTATTCGATCTGGGCATTTGACGAAAATTTGAACTTGCGCTGGCGGCAGGATGCGCACAATGCGTGGTATGGAATGTATATCTGGTTTTACGATGTAGATGGCGATGGGCGGGACGAAATTTTGCCCGGTTATGATTTGTACGATGGGGATGGCAATCATCTCTGGACAATGGAGGGGTCGGAGTACATCGAGGATTCTGGCGGTGCAGGGCATATTGACCACGCTTCTTTTGGAGAATTGGATGGGGATGAGAGCAATGGGCCAGAGGTCGGGATTGCGGGGAGCGATCCGGGATTTTTCCTGGTGGATGCGCGAGATGGCACTTTGTTGCGGCACCATCGCTATGGGCATGTGCAGGGGATTTATGCGGGGAATTTTAGACCCGATTTGCCGGGGTTGGAGATGTGGATGGGCGATCGGTGGGGAACTTATGGGATTATGAATCTGGTGAGTGGGCAGGGGGATCCGCTGTCTCGGATGGAGCCGGATAACACGAGCCAGGGGGGACCTGCTGTGAATTGGGTGGGCGATGGACATGAGTTGTTGTTTGTCAGCACCAGCGCGGAATCATTCGGGTTTTACGATGCAGAGTGTCGCAAGGTGATTAAACCCGTGTGCGAGGGCGTGCCATTCGATTGGGCGGGCGGGGTTGTGGAAGATGTGGTGGGAGATCCGAGAGATGAGATTACATACATACACGAGGGTGCCATTTATATTTTGACGCAGGATACGCCTTATAAGGGCGATAAGATCTACGCGCCTGAGCGTCGGATGGATATTTCGATACCGGGATGGAAGGAGCACGATGCTTGATATTCGTCGCATGATCGGGTTGTTGATGATGTTGGGGCTTGGGTGCGGAGAGGAAAAGATAGCTACGCCATCTGCGGATTATGTCTCTGCATTCTATACGGGTGTGTTCGCGCTGGAGGTGGGTGCTTTTGACCGGGCAGATGCCAGTTTGAGCCGTGCTCTCACAATGGAACCCGATGAGCCAGCTGCGTGGGCAAATCGCGGGGTATTGCGGTTGCGGCGCGGGGATTACGACGGGGCTGCAAAGGACCTGGAGACAGCGCGTTCACTGATGCCCAAGAGCGGTGCGATCGCGATGTTACAGGGATTGGTCGAGCGCAGTAGAGGGCGATCCGATGCTGCTATCGCGTTTTTTGAGGCCGCGGCGCAACAAGGGCTTGTGAAAGCACAGTACGCGCTGATGAAGGAGGTTGAACGGCGAGGAGGAGCAGGTAGCGAGCAAGAGGTTTGGGTGCAATTGGAAGCCCTGATTAAACAGGTGCCGGACAATCCCGCGCTGTGGGTCGAGCGGGCGAGGCAAGCGGGCAAACGAGGCGATGAAGAGGCTCTGCGCGCATCGGTGGAGAAGTTGGGCGAGTGGGCAGAAGGTTGGCCGGATGCGGCGCGGGTGCAGTTGCGTCGTTTGCAGGATGAGGCGGAAGGAGAGAGCACTTTGCAAGCGATGTTTTTGCACAATGTGTTGTTGCGCGATCCGATGTATCGGCGCGCTCTGGATGCGCTGATTGTGCCGGCTGAACGCTTGGGAGATCCCGTGGTTGAGTTTTTGAAGCTCAATGCGCCCCGTGCTATCCCATCGCCTGCAGATTTGAACATGTATTTTGAATCCGAATCCGTTACGGGTTTGGAAGGCAGTGATTGGCAGGTGCTCAAGCCTTTCTGGTCGAAAGAAGAAGTAAAGGTGGTTGCGGCAAGTGCTTCTCAAGTGCGGGGAACGGAGGGGATTGCGCTCGATTTCTCGGATGTGTCGAGAATGAATGGGATGCTGACAGTTGATTGGAATAACGATTTTGCATTAGATCTGGCGCTGGTGGGGGCAGAGGGGTTTCGATTGTTCCGGCGTACTGAAGATGGCGGGGTTGAAGATGTGACGGATTCTATCGGGTTGGACGAAGGAGAGATGGCATATTCTGGCGTGTGGGGGGCGGATGTAGAGATGGATGGGGATGTCGATTTTGTTTTGGGACGTTTTGATGGACCACCTCTCGTGTTGCAAAACAATGGCGATGGTTCGTTTGTGGCGCGAGAACCTTTTGGCAATGTAGATGGGTTGAGGGGCTTTGCGTGGGTAGATTGCGATGGAGATGGCGATCCCGATGCGGCGATGCTGGATCGGGAAGGGCAGTTGATCGAGGCGATTAACGAGCGGGCGGGTATATTTACACCGGGGTCGAAAAAGGCGGTAAATGGGATTGCGTTAAGCGCGGGAAATCTGGATCGAGATGGGCGCTTAGAGCGCGTGGTTGTAGATCGAGATGGTGCAGTGATCGCTGTGTCGCAAGGGGAGATACGCACGCTGATTCAGGGGGATTTAACCGCTGGTCCTGCTCCGCTTTTTATAGCGGATTTGGATAATAATGGTGCGCTGGATCTGGTGTTTGGCAAACGCGCTTATCTGGCGTCGGAAATGGCTTACCATGCTCTGGATCTGCAAGCGAAAGTGACAGGTGTGGCGGATTTGACGGGCGATGGTCGGCTCGATTTGCTGGGTATTTCAGATGCAGGTGAGGCGTTGCAAATGGTGAATCGGGGCAATTTGGCGTATCACTGGCAGGCGATTCGTCCCGTGGGCGGAAAGGCACTGGGTGATGGGCGGATCAATGCCCTGGGTTTGGGTGCTGAAGTGGAGTTGCGTTCGGGTGCGTTTTATCAGAAGCAAGTGGTGGCTGATCCAGTGGTGCATTTTGGATTGGGAACTTATACGGGGGCAGATCTCGTGCGAATTGTGTGGCCCAATGGGATGCCGCAGGTGGAATTTGATCTGGAGGTGGATCAGGAGGTGCGCGCTGTACAGCGGTTGAAAGGGTCGTGTCCCTGGGTTTTTGCGCACAATGGGTCGGAGATGGGGTTTGTAACGGATTTTTTGTGGCGGTCACCTCTGGGCATGCGGATCAATGCCCAGGTGGTTGCGGGTATTGCTCAGACGGAAGATTGGGTGAAGATCAGAGGCGATCAATTGGCTGCTCAAAATGGGGTGTACGATATCCGGATTACGGGCGAGTTGTGGGAGACGCATTTTGTCGATTGGGTGTCTCTCGTTGCGGTTGATCATCCCGAGGGGACGTCGATTTTTGTAGATGAGCGTTTTGCCCGGGTTGCGCCATCGCTCGAGATTTACGCGACTACGCAGCCCCGATCCTTTGCTGTTGTGAAAGATGATCGAGGGCGCGATATGACCGATAGGGTGCGGGTTCGGGATGGACAGTATGTGGATACTTTTGGGCGGGGTATGTATCAAGGGGTGACGCGAGAGCACTATGTGGAGGTGGTCGTGGGAGACGAGGTGCCCAAAGAAGGACCTCTGTGGCTGGTCGGTCAGGGATGGATTTACCCGACGGATAGTTCGATCAATGTGGCTCTGGGACAGGGTAGCCATCCGCCGCCCCAGGGACTTTCACTGCATGTATTTGATGGGACTGATTGGCGCGTCGTGTATCCCGATCTGGGTTTTCCAGCCGGAAAGCGCAAGACGGTGTTGATTGATCTGAGTGACGTTTTTCCGCGATATGTTCCCCGAAAATTTAGATTGCAGACCAATTTGGAGATTTATTGGGACCGTTTGGCGTGGGCTGTACCGCTTGAAGACAGTGTGATGACGATTCAGTCTGTGCCTTTGGCGCGCGCGCAGTTGCGTTATCGCGGGTTTTCTCATGTGACGGCAGATGCGAGTTCGCCCGAGGTACCGGATTATGACGTGCTTAGTGGGACTTCGCAATTGTGGCGAGATCTCGTGGGGTATTATACGCGATATGGAGATGTAGAGCCATTGCTGGCACAGGTCGATGATCGATATGCGATTGTGAATGCAGGAGATGAAATCCAATTGCTGTTTACGGCTTTGCCCAATCCCGGGGATCAGGTGCGAGATTTTGTCTTAAAAGGCGACGGATGGGTTAAGGATGGCGATTATAATACGGCTTTTTCAACGACGGTGTTGCCCTTGCCGGCACATGGGGTTTTGTCTTATGATCGCGCGCCTGAAACACTTGAAGATGATCCGGTGTTTAAGCGCAATGCAGAGGACTGGAAGCGGTTTCACACGCGGTATGTGACGCCCGATTGGTTTGATCGGGCACTGAGGAATGACAGGCCATGAATCGGGAAGACAGCGGGATAGAGGAGAGGCGTCCCAATCGCGTCGTACGGATTCTGGTGGTGCTGTTTTTTGGGCTGTTGCTGGTGGCATTGGGCGCGATGAAGTGGGGTGGGGAGCAAGAAGATAGCGTGAGTGGCACAGACTCTGAGCGATATGGATTCTACCTGAAAGAAGTTGGAAAACAGGTGGGGATCGATTTTGTACATGAAGCGCCTGTGCTGGATGCAAAACTGGATCATATTATGCCGATTATCGCTTCGATGGGCGCGGCGGTGTCGGTTGTGGATTACGATCGGGATGGATGGCAGGATTTGTATGTGACCAGTAGTCGCAAGGGTAGTTTGAATCGGTTGTATCGCAATATAGAGGGAATGGGTTTCCACGATGTAGCGACCGATTTGGGTGTGGCAGATGTGAATCGGGTGGGTGTGAGCATGGGCTCTGTATGGGGTGATTACGATAACGACGGGTTTGAAGATTTGTTTTTATATAAATGGGGCCGTCCTGAGTTATTTCGCAATCGGGATGGGAAGGTGTTTGAGCGCGTGACGGAAATAGTGGGTTTGCCTGAGTGGATCAATGCTGGGAGTGCAATTTGGGTAGATTACGACTGCGATGGTTATCTGGATATTTTTGTGGCGGGTTACTGGCCCGAGTCCCTGAATTTGTGGGATTTGGAGACCACGCGGGTGATGCCGGAGAGTTTTGAATATGCGAATAATGGGGGACGAAAGTATTTGCTGAGGAACTCGGGCAGTGGGATATTTGAAGATGTGACTGTACAGGTCGGGATCACGAGCAGAAGGTGGACACTGGCGGTGGGGGCGGCGGACTTGAACGGTTCCGGGTTTCCCGATTTGTTTTTGTCCAATGATTACGGGATTTCCGAGTTGTATGTGAACGAGGGAGGAAAGCGGTTTGTCGAGATGGGAGAGCAAGCCGGGGTGGGACGCCAGCCAAAGAGCGGTATGAATGCCGCATTTGGCGATGTGCTGAATCGAGGAGATCTGGCAATTTACGAGACCAATATTTCTCAGGCGGGTGTTCTCATTCAGGGAAATAATTTGTGGGTGCCCATGGGGGGCGAGACCTTGCGGTTTGAAAATCTGGCCGGGGCGATGGGCGTGGATCTGGGTGGGTGGAGTTTTGGCGCGCAGTTTGGAGATTTGAACAACGATGGGGCGTTGGATATCGTTTTGACCAATGGATATGTTTCGGCAGATGGAAGTGGGAATTACTGGTACGATTTTTCTCAGGTGGCAGGCGGGCATAGCGCGATTATTTCAGATGCAAAAAATTGGCCTCCAATGCGGGGTAGAAGTCTGGCGGGTCGCCAGACCAAGCGCGTTTGGGTGAACGACGGGGAGGGCCAATTTGTCGAAGTGGCACAGGCGGTGGGTGTGCAGGACCGATTCGACGGACGCGCTGTGGCGCTGGTAGATTTGTGGAATCGGGGGGAGTTGGATGTGGTGGTGGCCAATCAGCGGGGACCGCTTCTTTTATACCGCAACACGGTTCGGGCAGAGGCAAACTGGATTGGGTTCAATTTGGTTGGACAGCAGAGCAATCGCAGTGCGATTGGGGCGCGAGTGCAGGTGTTTTGGAATGATGAGGTGCAGGTGCAGGAGGTGCTGGGCGGTAGCGGCTATGCCGCGCAGAATCAACGTCCGCTGCATTTTGGTTTAGGCGATGGTGCAGCGGTTGATAGCGTTGCGATACGCTGGCCGTCGGGACAGGTACAGATGTTTTACACGCCCGATGTGCGGCGGGTGCATCGGATTTTAGAGAATTGAAATGAATCGTGCGAGTGGATTCTGGAAGTCGGTCTGGACGGGGTTGCAAAGCCGCTATCTGTCTCCGGCATTGATTACGTGCATTCTGATTGGGGGGCAGGTTACTTTTGGCTTTTTGGAAAGCCTGGGGCAGACGCTGACAGCTATCCTGAGTAGCGTGCTGACGGAATTTGCACTGGGGCGGTTGACGTGGGGTGTGTGGCCAGGGCTGATCAGCGCGTATATCACCGGGATTAGCGTGGGTATCTTGATCCGCTCGCCTCTGTTTTGGCCTTATGTGTTGTGCAGTGTGTTGTCTATTGCATCTAAGTATGTGTTGCGATGGCGCGGCAGGCATTTGTGGAATCCGTCCAATTTTGGAGTGAGTATTATGCTGTTTCTCGCTCCTGAAGTGGTGGCGGGGTTGAGCATCCAGTGGGGCAATACTCTGTCGGTAATGGTAATTATCTGGGTTCTGGGGAGTGCTGCGCTCTGGCGATTGCGGCGGTTTCATATCTGCGCGGTATATGTTATTTCGTTTTTGGCTTTTGCTTTTATTCGCTGCGCATTTACCGGGCAGGCGTATTTGACGAGTATTGCGCCGATTACAGGACCGATGTATCAGTTGTTTATTTTTTTTATGATTACAGATCCCAAAACGACTGTGTTGACGCGAAAGGGGCAGTGTTTTGTCGCGTTTCTGGTGGCTTTTGTCGAGATGATTTTGCGCTTGAACGAAGCGATTTACGCGCCGTTCTACGCGCTGTTTATAGTGGGACCTGCGGCGAATGCGTTTGAGATATGGAGAGGAAGTGTGAAGGATGAAGTGTGAAGGTGGATTGTTTGGATATAATTGATTTTGTGGTATTGGGGGTTGGCGGTTTTTTGATTGGCGTGATGCGCGCGGGATTTGGCGGTGGCATTGGTGTGGTGGCTGTGCCGGTTCTCGCGCTCGCAGTGCCCGCAAAGTCCGCACTGGGGCTTGTCTTGCCACTTTCTCTGGCAACCGATGTGATCAGTGCGAGATACTATTGGGGGCATTGGGTTAGCGATCATGTCAAGGCGTTGATGCCCGGCATGGTGCTGGGTATTTTGATTGGTGCAGGTATTTTAGATATTGTGCCAGAGGTCTGGTTTCGGCGTATGTTAGGTGCTCTGGCATGCATTTTTGCAGTGCTCCAGGCTATGAGAGATCGGGTGCTGGTCAATGTAAAACCACCGGGACCGTGGATGCGTTTTGGCGTTGGTGTGACTTTGGGGATGGTTTCCACATTGGTTTCTGCAGGTGGCGTGATTTTGATGTTGTACTTGTTACCGCAGGGTCTGGTCGGGCGTACGTTTGTAGGCACGGCGTGGATTTTTGGCATTGCTTTGAATCTTTTGAAGTTGACGCCTTATGTTTTTTTGGGATTGATTAATTTCCAGAGTTTGGTGATGGATGTGTGGATGTTACCGGCTTTGTTCCTGGGGGCTGCGGTCGGTTTGTTTTTGAATCGACGGTTGTCCCCTGTGTGGTTTAATCGCAGTGTGCTGGTGCTGGTGCTGGGAATTGGTCTGAAATTGATGTTGTCGTGAGGTGTTGTATGGAAAGTGTTGAACGCGGTCGTTTCTGGACGCTGTCAAATGTGGTTAGTTTGTTGCGCGTGGTGCTGATCCTGCCCGCCGTGTGGCTTATTGCATTGGGGGCGGATTACGTATGGGAAGCGTTTGGTGTGGTGGCGGTGATGATTGTCAGCGATTGGATAGATGGGTGGCTCGCGCGCAGGTGGGGCGAAATTTCACAGTGGGGGAAGATTCTCGATCCTCTGGCCGATAAGGTGGCTGTTGGTGCGATTACAATTGCCATGGTTGTGTTCAAAGATTTACCCGTATGGCTGGTTCTGGTTGTTTTGATGCGCGATGTGGTGATTTTTGTTGCGGGGATGTATCTGGTCAGGCGACATGATGTGTTGTTGGCTTCCAATTTTTGGGGCAAGGTCACAACGCTGGTGCTGAGTGGGTTGCTTTTGGCCTATTTGTGGGATGCCGATGTGCTCAAACCCGCGCTGATTGGTCTGAGTCTTGCGTGTCTCGTTGTTTCGCTGATTAGTTATGGGCGGCAGTTTTTTGATATAATAAAAAAATAGCGGAGTTGGTGTGCAGATTAGTGTGATTATTCCCGTTCTAAATGAAGAGGCTGTTATCGGCGCGTGTCTGGCACAGTTTTGCGGTGTTGAGGATGTGGAACTGATTGTGGTAGATGGGGGGAGTACAGATGGCACGCAACAAGTGGTTGAGGCGCGTGGTGGGGTGCAATGGGTTCAGGTAGAGAGAGCAGAACGGGCGATGCAGATGAATGCCGGAGCAGAATGTGCGAAGGGCGATGTGTTTTTGTTTTTACACGCCGATACGTTTTTGCCCTCTGATGGGGTGATGTTGATACGCGACTCGTTGCGCGTGCCCGGTGTGGTGGGCGGGCGGTTTCAGCTCGGGTTGTCGGAGAAGACGATTGGTTTTCGATTGGTTGCGTTTTTGAGCACTTTGCGGTCCCGGTATTTGGGGATTACTTATGGCGATCAGGGTATTTATGTTCGGCGCGAGACGTTTAACGCTGTGGGGGGATTTCCATCCAGGCAGTTGTTTGAAGATTCCGAGTTTTGCTCGCGTGTAGTGCGTGTGGGAAAATTTGTGATGCTCAATGCACGGGTATGCAGTTCCACGCGGCGGTGGCGCAAGTGGGGCTTTGTTCGCACTGTGGTGGAGATGTGGGTATTGCGTCTTCTCTATATGTGTTCTGTGTCGGATGTCACGTTGAGTCGATGGTATCGGTGATTGAAATGGAATACAGGATATTTGGCAAAACGGGATGGAAGGTCAGCGAGATAGGGCTTGGCGGGTCGTGGTTCTACGGGCGGCCAGAGATGGGGCTAAAACCGGTGTCGCATGGGGTGGCGGTGGTGGAACGGGCGCTGGAATTGGGTGTAAATTATTTCGATACGGCGCCGCTTTATGGACGCGGACGTAGCGAAGAGGTGCTGGGCATCGCGCTGTCGGGTGTGCGAGAGCCGTATTATCTGGCGACAAAAGTGGGGTATTATCCCGAGCCGTTTGACTATACACGCGATGCAGTATGGCGCGGTCTCGATGCGAGTTTGAAGCGGTTAAAGCGCGACCATGTACATCTTTTGCAGGTGCATGAAGCCGAAAAAGCCGGGTGGCCCGGGTTGTTTGATGCGGGGCGAACTATAGAGGCGTTGTTGGAGATACAGGCTCAAGGAATTTGTGATTATATTGGGCTGACGGGTTCTGATCTGGTTTTGATGTCTCGGGTGCTCAAAGAGACCGATGTTTTTGTTTCGGTGATTACGTTTTGCAAGTACGATTTGCTGACGCAAGAAGCTACTGAGGAATTGGTTCCCACAGCGGCAGCAGAAGACGTTGCCGTAATTTGCGCTTCGCCATTGCACGCGGGATTGTTGGGTTCAAAAAGGGAGCAGTGGATGGCGCAGGGGCGATTTGCCGATTTGTACGACAATTTAATGCGGGTAGAGAAAATTGTTGAAGGTTTAGATGAACCCATGACGCGCACGGCTTTGCGCTATTTGTTGTCGGACAATCGGGTGTCGATGTTACTGTGCGGGGTATCGGATGTTGATGAGTTAGAGGATTGTGTGGATGTGTCGGATGGTGGGAAATTATCCCGAGAATTGATTGCAGAGATTGAGGGGAGATAAGTATATGCAACCCGTTCGCATAGGTATGATTGGTTTGGGTCATATTCCACAGAATGCACATTTGCCAGCCCTATCCCAATTGGTCGAAAAGGACGAGGTGGTGTTGCAGGCATTTTGCGATGTGGATCAGGGCGTTGTGTCTGAGCAGGCAAAGGCGTGGGGCGCGAAATCTGTTTACACAGATCACCGCGAGATGTTTGACAAGGAGGAATTGGACGGGGTGTATGTGTGTTTGCCCCCGGCTTTGCATACGGATGCGGAGTTGATCGCTGCGGAGAAGGGGATCGCTCTTTTTGTGGAGAAACCACAAAGTTTGGATATGGCTCAGGCTGTGGCATTTAACGAGGCGATTGATAGGGCGGGTATTGTTTCCCAGGTGGGATTCATGAGCCGCTATTATCCTTCATCTGAATATCTGAAGGCGATGCTTGAAGCGCGGATTCCGAGGCACGCACAGGTGCAGTTGTTTTACAGCGGACGGCATATCCGATACTGGACGAGCCGCATGGCTCTATGTGGGGGATCGTACGTGGAAAATACGATTCACCTGATCGATCTGTTGCGTTTTTTTCTGGGCGATATTGAGGCAGTGTCGGCGTTTTATTTTTATCGCGCAGAAGGTGAGGGACCAGAGCCGATCAATATGCCTTATGTTTATGATGTGAATTATCGATTTAAGAGCGGCGTGGTTGCCAATGCGACAACTTCGCGGGTGTTAACCAATGTGAATTATGCGCGGCGCAATGTGACGGTGGTTGCCGATGACGCGCTTTTCGAGTGGTCGGCGCAAAATGTCGTGTTGAATGGTGAAGAAGTCGCAGCGTGGGATAATCGTCCCAATGCATTTGCGTTTCAGGCAGAGGCATTTGTCAATGCGATACGCAATGGAGACAGAACCGCGATGCGGAGTTCTTATGGCGATGCTCTCAATAGTCTGGCGGCTGTACTGGGGGCCAATGCATCGGCAGAACGCGGTGGGGAGCTTGTGTTGTTAGATGACATGGTTGCCGGACGGGTGACGTGGTCGCCAGGGGAGGATGTCTGACTGTGGATATGCATTTTGCAACTCTATCGGAATTGGGCGCGCGCTATCGGGCGGGCGATGTGTCGCCGGTTGAGGTGGTGGATGCGCTGCTCAATCGCATTGACGAATACGGCGATCAGACACAGGCGTTTATTACGGTTACGGCAGAACGCGCTCGCGCCGAGGCACAGGCGGCGGAGGCAATGTTGCGGTCGGGATCGGATTTGGGACCTTTGCACGGCATTCCAATCGCGCTTAAAGATCTGTTTCACACGGCGGATATTCGCACGACTTCAGGGACAAAAGTATGGGATACATTTGTACCGGAGGATTCGGCAACTGTCGCAAAGCGTTTTTCGCAGGCGGGTGCCGTGTTGATGGGTAAGACCAATATGGTGGAACTCGCATTTGGGCCTTATGGTTTGAATCCCCATTACGGCACGCCGCCGAATCCCTGGGGATCAGAACGCGTACCGGGTGGGTCGAGCAGTGGATCGGGGGTGGCTGTGGCGGCGGGGTTGGTGCCTGTTGCGATGGGTACAGACACGGGCGGTTCTATTCGGATCCCGGCGTCGTTTTGCGGTGTTGTGGGTCTCAAGCCCACGCTGGAGCGGGTGAGCCGCGCTGGCGTGATGCCGCTTTCGTGGACGCTGGATAGCATGGGACCTTTGACGCGATGTGTGGAAGATGCCGCGCTGGTATTTGAAGCGATTGCTGGGCCTGATGCGGCTGATCCAGTGACGTTAAATCAACCGCTGGTGGATGTGGTTCGCTGGCTGAAGCGAGATGTGGAGGGGGTGCGCGTCGGATTTGTGCGCGATCCGTTTTGCGATGGGGCAGATGCTGAGGTTATCGCTTCAGTAGAAGCTGCGGCAGAGGTGTTGTGTGAATTGGGGGTCAATGTGGAGGAAATGCAATTTCCCGAAGCGCGGGAAGAGTTAGATGAAGAGCTTGAGGGGCGCGGCAGTTCGATGATTATGTGCGTGGAGGGGTATGCGTGCCACGGGGATTTGATTGCAGAATATGGCGAGATGATGGATCCGCGCATTCGAGCGCGGATAGCACATGGCGCGTCTTTTTTTGCGCCAAATTATGCAGCGGTTTTGCAGCGGCGCGAGCAGTTGCGTCTTTCGGCTCACGAGACTCTGCGAGATGTGGATGCCGTGATTTGTCCGACGACGTTGACGGTTGCACCGCGTATTGCAGATGTCGATGTTGCGCCCGTCAGGTTGACGACGCGGCTGGTCAATTTTTTGGGTTTGTGCGCGGTATCGATTCCGTGTGGATGGTCTGATGAGAATTTGCCCATCGGTTTGCAGATTATCGGCAAGCCTTATGATGAGGCTCGGATTTTGCGCCTGGCGTATGCTTATGAGCAAGCGGTTGGATCGCGGTTGGCTCCCGACTTCACTCAGGCATAAATGCTGTGGTAAAAAGCAGGTTTAGATCGACTTTTTGGTCGATCATGCCCAGACTGTGGAGGATATCCTGTGTTTGTTGCCATTTTGCCTCAGTTTGGGCACCCAGGCCCTGTTGTTGTGTGTCGGCGCTCTGCAATAGGGGGATCAGGTATTTGAAATTGGCGCGATTGAAGGCCTCGTCGCTTTCGGGACGCGCGGCCATGTAGGCTGCTACCGCATCTTCGGGATGATCGACGGCGTGTTGCCATCCGCGCAGACTCGCCCGCAAAAAGCGTTTGACCTGATCGGGATTTTCTTTCAAAAAAGACGCGTTGGCAATGATGTTGGTGCTATATACATCGATGCCGTAATCCGATAGGGCAAGGCGATTGACCGCGTGGCCCTGGAGTTCGACTGTGACGGGCTGGTCTTCGGTATATCCGAGCATAGCATCAACTTGCCCTGCGAGGAGCGGCGCCGGGCTGGATTCGCTCATGCCCAGGAGTTTTATGTCTTCTTCGGGAATATTCTGGTGGCGCAAGAAGGCTTGAAATTCGCGGTGTTTCGTGCCGCCGATATTGACGCCGATGCTTTTGCCGATTAGATCTGCAGGTGTTGTGATATTTTTTTCTACGAGTGAATAAACGACTACCGGCGTCTGTTGATTGATCACGGCGAGCGATATGATTGGGATATTTTGTGCTCTTGCCATAACAGTTGCCGATCCGCTGGCTACGCCGAGTTTATAGGTGCCGTTGCCCACGACGCGGGCCGCAGTGGGAGCACCACTGCCTTCGAGAATTTCGACCTCAAGACCTTCTTGTTCATAAAAGCCCTTTTGTTTAGCGACAAAAAAGCCCGCGTGTTCCATCTGCGCTTTCCAGTCGAGAATGAATTGCACCTGTGTCTTGTCTGTACTCGTACAAGACAGAGTGATGAGTGCGAGGGCAAGAGCGATGAATATTTTTTTCATGGGAATACTCCTTTTAGCGACCTATGGTTTCAACGGCGCCGCCCCAACGGCGCAGGGCAGTTTTTTCGAGGCCGTCAACGAGGAGAAACAGGCTCGTGCCCATACATCCGAGTGCGAGCAGGGCGGCAAACATCAAGTCGGTGGCGAGTTCTGAATTGGCGAGCCGAATGAGGTGGCCCAGACCTGCGCTGGAGCCGACAAATTCGCCGACTACAGCGCCAATCACGCTGAGGGTGATACACATTTTGAGTGCGGCAAAAAGGTAGGGGATGGCATTGGGCAGGCGCACTTTGAAAAAAATTTGTCGTTGGCTGGCCGAGAGCGAACGCATCAAGTCGAGGATGGATTTGTCAACGGATAAGAGGCCGCGCGTGGTGTTGATCACAACGGGAAAAAAAGAAATGAGGCCCGCAATAATCACTTTGGGCAAAAGGCCAAATCCAAACCAGATGACAAAGACAGGAGCCAGTGCCTCTTTGGGAAAGGTCTGCGTGGAGATGACCAGTGGATAGAGCATCCGTTCAATCAGGCGGGAGCGGGCCATTGCTATGGCGCAAAGTAACCCCGATGATGCGCCCATAAAAAAACCGCCGAGGGCTTCGGTGAGTGTGACGAGACCGTGAGAGAGCAGGAGGCGATGGGATGCGGCAAATTTGGACAGGATTTGAGAGGGCGGCGGGAGTATAAATGCGGCGACATCAAGACTTCTCACGACTATTTCCCACAAGCCGAGTAGCAAGATGATAAACAGCCCAGAAAGGGCGTATTCTCGGGCAAAAAATCGGATTAGTTTCACAGGTCAAACAAGATGATTTGAGCGTGGAGGGAACCGGCCTGGCTGTGGTATTCGGGATTTTCGTTCATGGCGAGAAATAGCGGGCCTTCGTAGGGCGAATAAAAATCGAAATAATTGCCCACCGAAAGAATGGGACTGTCGGCAATGCGTCCGACGAGTGCCCCCACATTAGTGCCGGGCAAGAGATATTGATCACTGGCGGGACGCCCTTCAATGCCATCGGGACCACACCAGACAATTGTAAGCGGACGCATCTCGGGAGACCAGAGGCCCTCTGCCGTGATAATTACGCGCTGGTCTTTTTGTATCTGGAGGTACATTTCTTGCCACACGGCGTTTGGGCGAACGGTTTTGGTAATTGTGAATGCCACAGCTTCTCCTCGGTTTGGGTTGTAAAACGGCTCGCAAAGTACGCCTGTATAAAATGCTTGTCAAGCGGAAAGTTCGAGAAAGAAATTGACTCGAAATGAAGAAGGTTTATATTAGGTGCCCGTTGAAAATTTTCAGGAGGAGAGATCCGTGGATCGCAATACTAATTTTGACAAAACCATGAATACCATTATTGGGCGTGGGGCAGTTTCTGAAGGTCATTTTCAAATTGAGGCCGGCGTGCGTGTGGATGGGGTCTTGAAAGGCGAACTCGAGTCATCCGGTACGTTGATTGTGGGAATGTCGGGTGTTGTTGAGGCCAATGTAAGGGTGCGCGATGCATTGGTTAGCGGGCGCATTGTGGGGAATTTGGTGGCTGAAGAGAAAGTGCATTTGCAGTCGCAAACTACTTTTATTGGAAAAATTCAAACGGGTGTCTTGATTGTTGAGGATGGTGCTGTTTTTAAGGCTGAATGCGATGCGGGCAGTGAGATACAAGAGGTTGATCAGACCGAGAAAGAGAAAGAATCATCAAATGAAACATAAAAGGCACTGCGCGAGGAAGCGTAGTGCCTTTTTGGGAAGAAGCAAAACCCCAGGTGATCGGTAAGGTTTGCCGACGGCTTGGGGTTTTTTGTTATTGCGCGCGTGCTACGGCTGTGACGCGCTTGGCAAATTGGGAGAGGTCATCCATGAGGGAATAGACCGTGGGCAAGAGTACGAGAGTCAGAATTGTTGAGATAGATAGCCCGGAAATAACCACCAGACCGATTGGTCCCCAGCGCCTTGAGGTGCCTTCTGCATTGCCAAAGAGCATCGGCAGTACCAGTGGCATCAGACCAATGATGGTGGTGGTAGCGGTCATCATAATCGGACGCAAGCGATCTTGCCCTCCACGGATAATAGCATCGCGGCGAACAAGCCCCTGTTTTCGGTATCTGTTGATGTGATCGACCAGGACAATACCGTTGTTGACCACGATACCAAAAAGTACGAGAAGGCCGTATTTGGCATTGCTATCCATGGCGATTTTGAAGGTGTAGAGACCGAGTGCGACGCCGATGAATGCGAAGAAGATGCAGAACATAATGGTGAGTGGATGGACATAGGATTCAAAGAGCGAGGCCATGATGATGTAAATGAGAATAAGTGCTAAAATCAAGGTCTCGTAGTCCTGGTTTTGTTCTGCATTCATAGATCTGAATCGGCGATCCATTTCATACGTATATCCCTTGGGCAGGGGGACGCCTTCCATGCGCATTTTCATGATCTGCCCTACGCGAAATACCGCTTGCTGATCTGTATTGGCAAAAACAGTTACGGTTGACATGCGATCTTCGCGCTGAATCGTGTTGCGACCCGTTGTCAGGTCGAAATTCGCCAGGCTGGAGAAAGTGACCATGCCGCCGTTATCGCTTTCAAATTCCGTTGTTTTGAGCTGTTCGAGTGTGGCGCGATCTTCTTCGCGCAGCAGCACTGTGATGTCGATTTCGCCATCGGGGGTTTTGAAGTTGGAGCCACCGCGCGAACCGAGCGCAGAGGCTATGGTGTTTGCAATATCGCGCGGCGAGAGACCATAGCGCTGTGCGCGCTCGCGATTGACTGTGACGCGAATTTCCTCGGTTCCGCTTTCGAGGCTGGTTTGTATTTCGTGAACGCCGGGCATTCCCTGCATGCTGGTTTCAATATCTTCAGCCAAAATGGCCAGTGTTTCCTGGTTGCGTCCTTTGAGCTGAACGCCAGCCCCCACGGCAGAACTACCGCGGCCACCGCCGGATTTGAAACGCACACCCGGAATGTCTTTGGGCAGGAGGGCCACAACTCTGCGCTGGACTTCATCTGTGGTGAGTTTGCCTTCGTCTGCCGGCGTGAGATAAAGGGTCAGGCGTGTACCGCGCCGACCGCTGTATCGACTGCCAATGGCTTCGATGTCGAGATCGTTTTTTAAGGGAATGAGTATGTCTTCGGCAATTTTGAAGACCTCACGTGCTTGATCCACATCGTAACTCCGGGGCATTTCAATGGTGAGTCTTACGGCGCGACTGGGCTGATAGCGGAAGGGCTGTTGCTCTACTTTGCCGTAGATGTAGTTGCCGACAAAAAGGAGAACACATGCTACAGAGAGAGTTGCCCAGCGGTAGTGAAGGGTGGAAGATACCAATTTGGCGTACATCGCTTTGGGGCCAATTGAACGATAGCGAAAATAGAGAAAGATGACCAGGGCAATGACGGCGGGAAAACCGATTTTGGCAAATGCCGGAAGTGCGCTGATGGTCGTGTTAAAATTTGCCCACAGGCCAGCGTAATCAATTTTGCTGAAGTCCGTGTAATAAATAAAGGCTCCCAGACCGAGCGCGGCTACAAGGCCGACGATGCTCTTGAGGACGCGATCAAGGATTTTACCATCATCATTGAAGGCGCGAGAGGCTGCAAGCGGGATGAGTGAGAGCGCGATACAAAACGAGGCAATAACAGATATGATCACGGTAATGGCAAAGTCGCGCATGAAGAGCGATGTGCGCGAATCGGTGACAAAAATGACCGGGATAAATACGCAGATGGTCGTGAGTGATGCAGCGAGGACTGGAAGACCGATTTCATCGCTGCCCTCAAGCGCGGCCTGCCTGGCATCTTGCCCTACTTCAAATCGTTTGCGAAAGATATTTTCAAGGGCCACGACTGCGGGATCGACGAGCATACCGATGGCGACCATTAGACCCATCATGGAAATGAGATTGAGGGTGATGTTCGATCCGGATTGCCGCATGAAATACATAATCAGGAATACGGTGAGCACGCTGATGGGGATAGCCGAGCCAATGATGAGCGTGCTGCGGAAATTGCGAAGAAAAATAAAGATGGCGATGACCGCCAGCAGACCACCTAAAATAGCAGATTGGCTGAGGCTCGTGATGCTATTTGTCACGTCGATAGACCGGTCTCGCACCATGTGCATTCGGAGATTGTCTTTGCCGACTTCTTCATGGATGAGGGCGAGTTCGTCGCGCACGAGTTTGCAGACATCAACCATGTTGGCGGTTGAGGCTTTCTGGACCTCAAGGGTGAGCGAGGGACGTCCATCGAGGCGTTCAAAGCTGCGGGATTCGGGATAATCGTAAGTGACATTGGCAATGTCGTCGAGAGTGAGATTGGGGCGAATGGGCAGATCGCGAATTTGATCAACGGTTTCAAACTCGCCCATGCTGCGCACGGCGAGGCGCTTGTTGCCCTCGGTGACATATCCCGCAGAGACATTGATATTGCTGCTATTCAGGGCGCGATTGATGGTGCGGAAGTCCAGTTTATAGGCTGCCATGGCTTTTTGATCGACTTCGATGAGGAGGTCTTTTTCCCGCAACCCTTCGAGCTCAACATTGGCAACGCCTTCGAGACGCTGGACTCTGGGCAAAATTAGCTGATTGTACACGTTGACGAGTTCCTGGTTGTTTTCGCCAAGCCAGGTGAGGGAGTATTCGAGTACGGGAAAGTCTTCGGTGTCGAAGCTGCGAATATCGATGCGATCGACATCGGCGGGCAGGTCGGCGCGAACCTGATCGAGGCGGTCGCGGATGTGAACACTGATGATGTCCATATCGGCATCCATCGCAAATTCCATGCCGACGCGCGCACTGGATCCGCTCGATGAGGAACTTATGCTTTCAACGCCCGACAGCGTGCCGAGGATTTCTTCGATAGGGCGCGTAATGAACCGCTCAATTTCTTCCGGAGAAGAGGAGGGATAATTGACAGAAACAAAGATGCGCGGAAATGTCAGACTGGGCAGGTATTCGAGCGGTAGCCTGAATAGGGAAATAAAACCCATCATCATAATACTGAGCACAATCATAATGGTGCTGATAGGTTTATTAATGGCAAATTCGCTGAGCTTCATGCCTCCTCCTTTCTGCGAATAAACGCGTCAATTCATTTCGATTTTGACGAAAATAGGAGAGAGATTGTTCCCCAGATACGGATTTTAAACAATGGTTTCTACAAATACAATGCTATCGGGGTCGAGAAGACGGTAATCGACGATCTCGTAGCGGTTGCCATCCGCGTCTCGCAGAATCACGCGTACATCGTCAATCACGCGCACGTCGCGCTTGCTGCTGGGGATTTCAAATACGCGATGCCCGCGGTCCGTTTCCACATCCCATGTGGGGACGTGGAAATTGGAAACAATGCTATTTATTTTTAGAATGCGAGGCATAAAATATGCCTGTTCAAGTGCTATTTCCAATGTGTCTCGGCTGTCTGAGTCGAGATCGGCTATGTCGCGCACAATGCCAATTTCGGCACCGTCTGAATTTAGAAGTACGATGAATTTTGTAGGTGCGTTGAAGGGAAAGGCGCGTTGCACACCAATCCGCTTGTGTATTACACCGCACAGGTCGAGTGTAAGGTCGTCAAAATCGTCGAGATACAGGCGAATGTCGCGGGGCGAGAGTAAGGCGAGTTCGCCGGTCAGATCAGAGAGTGAAGACATTGGATACCTTTTGAGACGGTTTCTACCACGCGCGGAGTCTGGACAGTTCGGTTTGCATGCGGCAAAGACGCGCGTAAATACCATCATAGGCGATGAGTTCGGCGTGTGATCCCATCTCGGCGAGTTCGCCTTTGTCGATGATAAAGAGGCGGTCTGCGTGTTTGAGCGTGGAAAGGCGATGGGCGATGGCAAAGGTTGTGCGCCCTTGCACAAGTCTGTAAAGGGCTTCCTGAATCTGTGATTCTGTCTCGGTATCCATGCTGGAGGTGGCTTCATCGAGAATGAGAATACGCGGGTTTCGCAGGATCGCGCGCGCAATGGAGATGCGTTGCCTTTCGCCGCCAGAAAGCCGAACGCCGCGTTCACCCACGGGTGTGTCGTAACTATCGGGCAGGCGGAGGATAAAATCGTGGGCATTGGCTGTTTTGGCGGCTGCGACGATTTCATCGAGTGATGCATCGGGGTTGCCATAGGCGATGTTTTCGGCTATCGGGCCATTGAAAAGAAAGGGGTCTTGCAGAACGACGCCGATCTGGTTGCGCAGGGATTTGAGGCTGACATCGCGTATATCGCGTCCGTCGATTAAAATCGCGCCTTCATCGATATCGTAAAATCTGCAAATCAGGTTGATCAGGGTGCTTTTGCCCGCGCCAGAATGTCCGGCAAGGCCGATCATTTCGCCGGGTTCAACGGTAAAATTGAGGTTTTTGAGAACGGGCTTGTCGGTTTCATAAGCAAATGTCACGTCGTCAAACTGGATGCGCCCTTCAATGGCGGGCATGGCATAAGCGGAGCGTCTGTCGGTTACGTCGGGCTGGGTATCGAGCACTTCAAAGACGCGTTCGGCAGAAGACGCAGCCCGCTGGAAGCGGTGGTTGAGGCGACAGAGGCTTTCAACTGGGCCGTAAAAACGCCACATATACTGCGTAAATGCCACAAAGTTTCCCAGGGTCAAAGCGCCGTCGAGAACCGAGGAGCCTCCCACGAGCCATATAATCAGCGTTCCGATAGATGTAATAAAAGCCATGACGGGACTGAAGATGCTGCGAATGCCCGCAATTTTGATTTCGCCCTTGAGGAGGTCTTCGCTGCGCGTCTGAAATTTACCCACTTCGCGGTTTTCCTGTGCAAAGGCTTTGACCACGCGCACGCCGGGAATGGTGTCGGCGAGGAGCGCGCTGATGGCAGCCCAACGCCGAAACAGGCCGCGGTAGGTGCGATGCAGGCGGTGACCAAATTTGAGGGTTGCAATAATCAGGAAGGGTGTGGGGATTAAGACGAGGATGGCGAGTTTGACATTGAGCCAAAAGAGAATGCCGCATATAAAGGCGATGGTGATGATGTCGCGGATGATTTCTTGCAGGCCATCGCTGATAAAATCTTGCAGGCGGCCCACATCCTGGGTGATGCTGGCCATAATGGTGCCGGTTTCGCGTTCGTTGTAGAAGCTGAGAGAATGGCGATGGAGGTGCTGATAGACCTCATTTCTGAGGTTATAGGTGATTTTCTGCCCCAGAACGGACAGGATATACGAGCGTATGGCGCGAAGGCCCGATTGCGAGAGGTTAATCAGCAGGAGCAGACCCACGAGAAAATAGAGTATTTCGTATCCGGATGGCATCCCAAATATACTGTTTGCGATGTCGCGGAAGAAGGTCGTTTCATAATTTTCAGAAGGTGCGAGTACGCCATCGATGAGTTCGCGCATCAAAAGCGGTGGGGTGAGGCCAATGAATGTCGAGGTGAGGAGCAGGGCAAGGCTCAGAGTTCCGAGTTTCCAGAAGGGACGCGCATAGGCGAGCAAGCGATACAGCAGTTTGCGGGTGTCGAGACAGTTGGTGCAGACTCCCACCCTGCGGGAAATGATTGTGCCGCACACGTCGCACCGTCTGCCCGAAATCGCCCGCCCAAGTTGGCCTTTGGCGATTTTTTCTTCGGTTTGGCGCGCGTCTTTTACAAGGGTTTCAAGTCGGTGCGTTATCCGATTGAATTTCTGGTTCTGGCCTTTGGTAAATCGCGCGAGTGTGGCGCCTGTGGTTGCGGTGCGGACTTTGAGTAAGCTGTTGCCAAACAGGTCTTTGACTTCGAGATTGGTAATTTCGGAAAGTGGGATGCGTTCTGTGTGTGGTGTCGAATCGCCATTGGGGCTAATTGCGAACAAGTGTTTGTCTGTGGCGAGGAGATAGGCGGTTCCATACGTGCCATCGAGACAAATGTCGGTACTGGCTGATAATTGGACTGTTTCGTGCGATGGGATAAGGCCATCTAAAATGTGCTGCGGAGGGATTTCCAGCAGATTTATCTCGGAAGTATTTGCCACAGATCAACTCCAAATATAAGAAAGAAAGTGTTTACTTACTTATAAATTACTGGAATTTGGCAAATACGTCAAGACAAGAAAGAAGTGGTATCCGCAGGCATGTCCCCCGTATAAAAACACTACGGGGCAGGCTCTGCGGGTGTAAGCAGGGATGGACGCAGATAGACGCAGATAGATGCAGATGAAATGCAGGAGATGAGTACAACCGTGAGGAGAGATGGTCAAGAGGATCTAAAAATGCGATGCCAGAGGGATGGTTGTTGAGACCGCTGCCAGGTTTTGAGACGCGACCGCCAGTCGCCTGGGCGTTCGGGCAGGAGGGGGAATCGCTTTTGTATGTATTCTCTCTGCGCTTCGATATCGACTTTGACAATGGGCGCATAAGTTGGTAAAAGGGAGCGGTTGACGAGTTGCCGCTTTTTGCTGGCTTCGATATTTTCGTGCGCGAGGCGCAGGTTTTCGAGGTAGCGGTATATCAGGTCGCGTACCCGCGCATTGTATTGTTTGCACAATTGGTCGAAGGTGCTGATGGTCTCAAGGAGATCGGACGCGGGGGGTGTTTCCGTATTGGGATGAAAATTTTCTGGTAGTGCGTTCAGGCCGAGTGCTTCGCACATTTCGCTGTCGTCGGAAAATGTGCGGATGAGTGTTTGCGCGAGGGGGAGAATCGCTTTTTGCAAGGGCGCGATTTTTTTTGTTGCGCGTTGCAGGTGTTCTTCGGCTTTTTTGAGGTATTCTTCTGCGTCTTTGCGCTCCTGGAGGTGCGCGGGAAGCACATTGTTGTCGCGCATAATTTTGCCCGCCATGCGATGTTCCGCATCGGGACGGAAATACGTTTTTAAATCGAGTGGCTCGCCCTTGCCTGGGATATCGGTATCGTCTGACACGGCATCGCGCAGCATTTCATCGGGCGTGCGTCTTTCTGGCTCTCCATCGGGCGTGCGTTTGTATGAAGGCATGGAGATCTTCCCTAATGTTCTTGCACTGTACAGGAGCTTTTTGTCACTTCCAAAATCGACATCCAAAAACAAAATTCACTGTGCCCGTTATTTGGTTGGCAATGTCTTCGTTTCCTACCCGAAAAGGCATAAATTGAAAACGGATTTCAGTGAAAAAACGAACATCTCTTCTTTGGGGGGCAAACTCGCTGCCTATCCCGACTGCGATGTCAAAATACAGGTCTGAGGATATATTGCGATGATCGTTGGGTCGAAAATGAAAGGCACCCAACCCAGCGTTCCAATACGGTGCAAATGGCTTATTGACTAAAATTTTATATCTAAATTCAAGGAGAAATGAACTTAACCAACCTCCAGAATTAAATATACGAGATTCCTGGGTATTCTGCACATATCTTTGTGGCATGGGAAAAAAAGATCCGTATAAAACCAGATCTGACCGTTCATCTCCGATAAAGAACTCGCCGTTTACAACAGGTCCCATTTGGGCACTGGCGAGATTGAAAGAGATATGGCAGACGTCATCAGGTCGGAAATCAGGTTGGGATAAGATATCTAATAAGATATCTAAAGGGTCGCATGGAAATTCGGTTTGGTTCATTATGGGAAGTGAAACACCCGTCCCAAACCCAAATCCGATATGCGCCTTTTGGCAATACGTGTTCGAGGGATAGCATATTGCGATCAACACTGCCAAAAGAATTTTTTTTCTATTTGCGTACATTCAATTTATCCCGCTTCTTTGTCAGTAAACAGGTTTTCATCTGTGATAACATCAAAATTCGTGCCTATTCGTATAGAAATGGAATACGATGTTAGTTTAAGCCATTTATTTATAGATATTTATATTATAAATAAATGTAAAATTTTTCACCATAGATAGTCTCGAAGTGTGGTATAAAGACTACACCTGTGGTCATTTTGCTACGTTTATTTTTTATCATAGGAGAAATTTTATGATCATTACAAATGTTCGCGCGGTGCAGCCCGATGCAGATCGCGCACCCGCTGGTTGGCGCGGAACGATTGGACAGATTCTGGTTCGGATTGATACGGATGACGGGTTGTCGGGATACGGTGTTGGCGGGGGTGGCGCGGCGGGTATTCATGTGGTTCAGACGGTGTTGCGCGAGGTTTTGATTGGCGTGAATGCAGGGGATGTCGAGGGGTTGTGGGATGCGATGTATCGCCATACCGCGGCTTATGGTCGCAAGGGAATTGCGATGATGGCGATTAGTGGCGTGGATTTGGCATTGTGGGATTTGCGCGGCAAGCGGGCGAATAAACCACTTGTCGAAGTGCTGGGGGGAACGCGAATGGCGGTGCCGTCCTATCGCACGGGGTGGTCGCGGGGCGGTCTTGAGGGCGCACTCGCGCTGGGCTATAAGGCATTAAAATTCGGTATTGGGGGGATGGATCCCCATAAAGAGTTAGATGCCATAGCCAATTTTTTTGCGGATGTGCGATTAGCTGTGGGAGCCGATATTCAGTTGATGTGCGATGCGTCCATGTCGTGGGATGTGGAGGGCACATTGCGCGTTGCGGATCGGTTGGTCGAGTTCAATTTGGCATGGTTGGAAGAGCCGCTTTTGCCAGAGGATTTTGATGGCTATGAGCGATTGATGCGCGAGAGTCCTATTCCCATTGCGAGTGGCGAGCACGAATATACGGCGCGAGGATTTGAGGTGCTGATGCAAAGGGGATTACACGCTATTTATCAACCGGATGTTTGCTGGTGCGGTGGGTTGACAGAGTTGGTGAAAATTTACGCATTGGCAAAGGAGTACGATGTCGAGGTGTGTCCACATCGCGGGGGAGAGGTGTGGGCGCTGCACGCGATTGTCGCGCTCGATCCCGATCCGCTGGCTGAAAGTGGACGTCCCTGGATGACGTGGGTGAGGGATCAGCCGGAAGTTGTGGATGGCAAAATGGCGCCAGGTGAGGGACCGGGTTTTGGGGTATCGTTCGATGATGACCTGTGGGAATAACCCATAGCCCATTATTTTTTGTAAAACGCTTCACGCTGTAAGGTCACATCTTCAATCGGAACGGGTTTGGAGAGGCCGACTTTGAAGGCGAGCATCCACATGACGAAGATACCGAAGAGCAGCATGAGGAGTTGCCAGACCCAGAGCGAGGGCAAACCAAAAGGTGCCCAGGTGGCTGGGGTATTGGGATCTGAAAATAGGGTGTTGCCAACCGTGGCAAAAGGTCCGAATCCGATGAGGAACCACAAAACTGTGAGGATCCAGGCCGGAGTCACCCATTTCTTCTGGTCTTCGGTGAGGCCAGAGACAGCCTGGATGAAGGCGTGGTGTTTTTTGCGTTTTTCGCGTTCTGTGCTGTTTTCTGAGGCGAATTTCGAGACGAGCAGGGCAATGATCAGGTTGGCGAAGATACCCCAGCCCGCGCTGTGAATGGTGAGGGGGAATGCGCCCCAGGGAAGCCCAAATACGGCCACAGTGCGGTCGGTCAGAGTGACGGCAATAAGGCCAGCAACAAGGCCCCAGACCACGCCTTTGCGGGTGAGCCAGGGAAAGTAACACACGCCCATGAGAGCAGGGTACATCTGGAAGCCGTAGGCAACTGCCAGGCCGCCGAGCATGACAATGGCGCCGGTGAATTGCGCGGCGACAAAAAGTGCGACCACTGTGACGACGATGACGAATATACGCCCACAGAGTTTTTGCACGCTGTCTGATGCGTCGGGAGCGACGTATTGTTTGTAGAGGTCGCGCGTGACCATGCCCGAGAAGGTGGACATGTAGGCAGCGCCTGTGGATTGCATTGCAGCGAGGGCACAGACTGCGAGCAGGCCAACGAGCCAGGGAGCCGAGTCGGTGAGCAGGTTAATGAGTTGGGGGACGAGGTTTTTATCATTGGCGGATTCAAAGATGCCGTTTGCAATGAGGATGTTGCCCCCAATGCCCTGAAAGATGGTGAAGGTGAAGAGGATGATGCCGATGATAATCGAGGATGCCACGACTTGCTGCCAGCGGAAAGGTTCGCTGGTTTTGTTGGAAAAGCACCACATGGAAAAGGCGGGTGAGGATTGGATGCCCATGAGTGCGAACATATAGGTGAGGCACATCATGCCAGTCCACACGCTGCCTTGTGCTTCTGCCCCTGAAGATACTGCCTGGATAGTTCCCGGCATAGCGACAATATTTGAGTGGCCAGCGGGGGTGAGTTTTTGGCCCGATGCGAGGTCTTGTTTGACATAGGATGCAAGGCCATCGGTAAATCCGCCCCAACCTCCTGCAAAGCTGATGGCGATGCCGCCGAGGATAACAATGCCGAGGGCGAGCAAGACGCATTGGGCGCAGTCAACATAGGCAACGGAGCGGAGACCTCCGGAGGCGACATAGATCATAACAATGGCAGAGAGGGCGAACATGCCAATTTCAATACCAATCATGCCGTCGGTGAGTACGTGGAAGAGGTCGCCAGAGGCGCGGAGTTGTACGCCGAGATAGGGAACTGAAAAGAGGAAGGCGACGAGAACCGTGAGCAGGCGCATAGCATTGCCACCGTAGTAGGTGGTGTACATTTCGCCAGGGGTAATGTGTTCAAAGGCTCGCCCGACGACCCATTGGCGGCGCAAAAAGAGCACGCCTGTAAAGGGTATTGTGAGGGCATAGAAGGAAGCGAATGCGTAGGGCAGGCCATCGATGAGGATTTTGCCGGGGTGTCCTACAAAGGTCCAGCCAGAAAAGCTGGTGGCGGTGGCCGCGAGAACAAATACCCATAAGCCAATGGTGCGCCCGGCCACGAAGTAATCGGTTGATGTGCGTGAAGAAATGGCACCTCTGACACCCCAGAAGAGGCAATAAGCCCAGTAAAGTCCCACAAACGCAAAAAGCCAGATTAGTTTAGCGTCCACGAAAAGCCCTCCTGTTATCCCTGTATATCGATGCTGTTGGTGCTTACATCATAATATTTCGGAAACAGAATGGCAACCTTTGATTTTACCAGGCGACCATTGCATCTTTGAACAGGCTTTCCAGGTCTTCGGCTTCTGCGGGGCGCGGTGAGAGTTTGGTGACGCGGTGTTGGGGGAGGGTGCCTTCGACGAGTGCGGGGATGTCGCTTTCGGTGAATCCGATTGCCGACAGGCCATTGGGTACTTCGAGCAGTTTCATCATTGCGACGACTTGATCGGCGAGGATGTGGCCCGCTTCGTCGGGAGATGCGTTGGAGATGTCTGCCCCCATGATCTGAGCAGCTTGAAGGTGGCGTTCAGGCTGCGCGGGCCCTGTGAAGCGAAAGACGGGAGGGGCGTTGAGGACGACGGACATGCCGTGTGGGATGATGGCGTGGGCCGTAATCATGCCTTTGGGTTGGAAGTCTCGCACCATACCTGAGACGGGATACGACATGCCGTGACAGAGGTGAACGCCTGCATTGCCAAAGCCGATGCCGGCGAGCGATGCAGCGAGGATCATTTGTGCGCGGGCTTCGTCGTCATCGGGATTGCGGACCGCGCGGGGCAGGTATTGCGTGGTCATTTCTATGGCTTTGAGCGCCCACATGTCGGAAATGGGGTTGGCGCCCTGATAGGCTGGGCGTTCGATTGGGCGATTGGGTCTGGGGCGTTCGGTATAGGGGATGGCGGTGAAGGATTCGAGGGCGTGACAAAGGACGTCGAGGCCGGTTGCTGCCGCGATAGAAGGCGGCATGGTGCGCGTGTTTTCGGGATCGACAATGGCGAGGTCGGGTTTGAGATAGCGGTGTGCGATGCCGGTTTTGACGTGGCGGTCGGAGAGGTCCATAATGGCTACGCCCGTGGTTTCGCTTCCCGTGCCGGCTGTGGTGGGAATGGCAAAGAGGGGTTTGACAGGGCCGGGAACGGGTTTGCCCTGGCCGATGGGTGCGTTGATATAGGCGAAGAAGTCGTCGGGATAGGTTGCAAATAGATTAGCTGCTTTTGCCGTGTCGATAGATGAACCGCCCCCAATGGCGACATAGCCTTCGTAAGTGCCTTCGGTGGCGACGGCGATGGCGTCTTTGAAAGAGACATCTGTGGGTTCCACGCGCACGCGGTCGAATAGGTCGTATTCAATGCCTTCGGATTCCAGGCTCTCTCTCGCGGTTTCAACAGGGGGTAGATCGACGAGGTTGGGATCGGTGATGACGAGGACGCGCTTGAGGCCCATGTCGGACAGGTCCATGCCGATCTCTCGCGTTGTTCCCACCCCAAAGCGCAGGTTTGAGGCGCCCATTTGAAAGGCGGTGTCGTTGTTCATGTTTTGATTCCGATAAGTAGCAGTTTTGATATTGTTGATCTTTCAGGTGCATCGCCCAGTGTCCGCTGACCGATGCACCGCAATTCGATCTCGTGCCTCACATGTCCATGTCCTCGTCGTCGTCCTCAGTTGCGGCAATATGGCCCTCAATTTTGCCGATCATTTCATCGGCGGTGTTTTCCTTGGTCAGGGTTTCCAGCAGGGCCTTATCCGAGGGATTGATGACCAGGACCAGCCCGGTCTTGTTATTGGTTTTGAGGTGTTCTTCTATGCCGAGGGCAGCGGCCAGCAGGCGGGCCTGTCCGGTGCGGTCTTCGTCGGTTACGTCCAATGTGAGAAAGAGAACTGGCTCGGCAGACATGGTCTCTCGAACTTCGTCGAGAATGGGCACCAGCGCCTTGCAGGAACCGCACCAGTCGGCGTGTACTTTGACCACGTACAGAGCTGGCGTGCCTTCGCCTTCCACTTCGACGGTGCCTGCAAAGGCGGGGGCTGTGGCGAACAAAAAGGCGAGGGCAATGAGGGAGAGCGTGCGTCGGGCTTGCATGGGTGTACTCCTTGTAATGGGTGAATGAGCCATGTCGTTGGCTCGGATCTGCACCTTGCAGATATAAGATATGTTTTTTTTAACAATACTTCGAACAGTTTTGGAAATCCCTCTTATAGCTTGCCACAAAAAGCACAAAAGGCACAAAATAGGTGTCTATAATCCCATATTTTTGTGATTTTTGTGCCTTCTGTGGCTATTTAAAAAAACTGTTCACACTATTGTCTAACTCAAGTGATAAAAATAAGTTGCAAAAAACAGAGATGGGTATTCACTATCTTTCCCGATGTCTCAATCTATCTACTGCCACGGCAGTGACTATAATAATACCGGTGACGATTTCTTGCACCCAATTTGGCAAGCCCATTTGTGAACAGCCAGATCGGATGACGGTCATGATCAGGGCGCCGACCACGCTGCCGAGTACTGAGCCTTCGCCGCCCGAGAGGCTGCCCCCGCCGATGACAACGGCTGCGATAACGTCGAGTTCGAGGCCAACAGCGACCGTGGGATCGCCTACGGTGAGGCGAGAAAATTGGAGGAGTCCGGCTATGCCTGCGGATGTTCCAGCGAGGGCATAGACGAGTAATTTGGTGGCTTCGACGCGGATACCGCACAGGCGAGCTGTGTTTTCGTTGGATCCAATGGCGACGATGTGTTTGCCCGGGCGCGTATAGGCGAGTAATCCGCCGGTGAGGAGGGCGAGGATGATGATGAGCCACACGCCGGGCGGGAATATCCACCACGCATCGCGCGGAAGTGCTGCGAGCAGGTCGATGAGATAGGTGAGGGGGGCGTCGATTTTCTGTTCGCCGGCCAGTCCTTTGGCAATGCCGCGCACGAGTAAGAGTGTGCCGAGTGTGACGATAAAAGGTACGACGCGAAAACGGGTGATAATCAGGCCGTTGACAAGGCCGCACAGGGCGCCTGTGAGTATGCCGATGAGTGCAGCGAACAGAGGTGACAGGCCAGCCTGGAGCGATGCTGCGATGGTGACGGTGGTCAGGGCTATGATGGAGCCGACGGAAAGGTCAATGCCCCCGGCGATGATGATGAGGGTCATGCCGAGTGCTGCCGTGCCGACAATCGCTGTTTGACGCGCGATGGTTTCGAGGTTGCGACCACTGCTAAAGCTGTCGGGACCAAGTATGGCAAATAGGCCGTAAACTGCGAATAGGCCGAGCAGAGGAGCAAAGCGCGATAGATGGTTCACTGTGCGACCTCCTGCCCGGTCGCTTCGAGCATGAGGCTGTGTTCGCTGCATTGGTCAACGGGACGCGTTGGACCGAGGCGACCGCGATACATGACGGCGATGCGGTCGCATATCCCGAGGAGTTCAGGCAAGTAACTGCTTACGAGGAGGATGGCTTTCCCCTGTGTTGCGAGTTGGTCAATCAGGTGGTAGATGTCGGCTTTGCTGGCAATGTCAATACCGCGTGTGGGTTCGTCTAAAAGCAGGCAATCTACGTCGTGGTGGAGCAGGCGGGCGAGCGCGACTTTTTGCTGGTTGCCGCCGGAAAGATCTGCGATGAATTGTGCAGGTCCCGATGTGCGAATGTCGAGGCGAGATATCCACCAATGGGCAATGGCGTGCAGTTTTTTGGGAGAGATGATTCCTTTGGGCAAGCGCGAGAGGGTGAGGTTGTCGGCCAGACTCATCGATTGGGCGAGGCCCTCGTCTTTGCGGTCTTCGCTGAGCAATCCCATTCCCTGGGCAAGACGCTGCGCAGGTGTTGCACGGACTGTGTTGTGCGCGAAGGTGATATGGCCTTTGCGGATGGAGTCAAGGCCAAAAATGGCGCGCAAAAGTTCCGTGCGACCCGCGCCGATGAGTCCGCCAATACCGAGTACTTCTCCGCGGTGCAAGACGAGGGATGCGCTGTGAGGGAGAGGGTCGCCGTTTGTGAAGTCGAGGAGGGGTTCGCCCGGCGTGCGTTTGGAGCGCGGGAAAAAGTCGTCGATTTGCCGACCGACCATAAGGTGAACGATGTCGGATATGGGAGTTTGGGCGACCAGACCACTGCCAGCTTTTTTGCCGTCTCGCAGAACTGTGAATTGATCGGCGACTTCTTTGATTTCTTCGAGGAAATGCGAGATATAGACGATTGCCAAATTCCGCGCTTTCAGACGTTGCATCACGCGAAATAAGCGGTCGGCATCTGCGCGCGTGAGGCTGCTGGTGGGTTCGTCGAGGACGAGGACGCGGCATTGAACAGAGAGTGCGCGTGCAATTTCTACGATTTGTCGTTCGGCAATGGTGAGGGTGCTTACGCGTGCGTGGGGGTCGATATCGGCATGGTCGAGTTCTGTTAGCGCGTTTTGAACAAGGGCGTACATGTCTGATTTTTGCAATAATCCGCGTCGCGTGATTTCCATTCCGAGGAGGACATTTTCCACAACGGTTAGATGGGGGGCGAGGGAGAGTTCTTGATAGATCATGGCTACGCCCTGCTGTCTCGCCTGAAGGGGGGAGACAGGCGCGAAGGGCGATCCGTCAACGGTCATTTCTCCAGCATCGGGTTGTAAGGCTCCTGATAGTACTTTCATCAGGGTGCTTTTGCCCGCGCCATTTTCACCGATGAGGGCGTGGATTTCGCCGGCTGAAACGGCAAAATCGACATTGTCGAGGGCGATGGTCGCGCCAAAGGTTTTGCGAATGCCGCGCATGGCAAAGCGCGGATGTTTGGGAATGGACATAGAGGATGTGCCTGACCGCTTTATCGGACGAATCCCAACGTGCGGTGGATAATGTGTGGGTCAATCACGACAGCGGGTTTTGAGTTGCGCGTAATTTGTTTTCCAAAAGCAGAAGCGAATGCGAGGAAGTCCGAGAAGCCGATCATACCATCTGCATCGATGTCGAATCGCGGGTCAAAATCCGGCTCCGAGCTGCTCTTGCCAAAGTGGGCGGCGAATAAGAGGAAGTCCGTGAAGCCTATCACGAGATCGCCGTCAAAATCGAAGACTGCGAGCGCGACTGTAGGGGTAAAGCGAACTTTTTCGAGGTACGCAAATAACAGGTCGAGATCCCGAGACGATTCAGCAATTAACACATCTGTCCCCTGCTGCTCAATTCTGAAGTCTGTAGATCCACGATGTTTAATGGCGAGTACCTTTTCGTAGGCGATCTTGTACTCTGTCGCGTCCCGTTCCGTATCCCAGGTGGTGAACAGGACGAGAGCGGGTGTATCATCCTGGCGGTGTTTGAGGACGACATACTGGTCGCCATGCCAGCCTGCGGCCGCTGAGTGTGATGGGGTATTGACATCAAAGGTATTGAAGATGATTCTGAGGCCCAGTTCGCCCAGTGTATCCCGATCCAGTAATTCCCAATCTTCTACGAAGGGTTCATTTGCCAAATCTGGAAATGCGATCTCTTCGGGGGATTCCCTTGCGAAGTATTTGTCCGGGTGAAGGACGTGTTCCATCGACATTGGCGGAGTGATGTACGCGCGATTCACTGTTGCCCAACCTCCGCGTTTTTTCAACTCAAATACAAAGGCCAACCCGCGGAAATAGATTCCAATTTGCTGTTCAAATAGAAAATCGGGGATTTCGTCAGTCTCATTGACGGCCGTGTTGATAATATTGTTTATGATTCGCTGTAGTTCTGCATCTGATACCGCTTGTCCTGCACGATCAAAAGACCAGAGGAATTTCACCAGCGTCGCGTCCCCTTCGGCCAGAGCTTGATGGGCCAATAATTGATCGCTGTTTGTCGCGCTGTTTTGCAAGCGGTCGAGTCCAAAGTGCTGGTCTTGTAGCACATGCGTGAGTTCATGTGCTATAATCACTCGAAGTATTTGCGGGGAAATTGATCCTATCGGGAAGTTGACAGATCGGTCTGCGGGATCGTAATAGGCTCCAACCTGTTCCAGCAAGGTCCTTTTCATTGCTTCGAAGTCGAAAGGGATACCGCCGCGGTGCAATCCGAGGACGCGGATAAATAGATCGTAGTTTTGGCGAGTTATTAGCGGTACAGATTCATTGAACTGTTCATCTAAGAAGGTGGTGATTTCCGCATTTGTCTGATAGCGTATTGTGAATGGTTGGACAAAGTTGAGCGATCGAATTGAAGATACTTGCGGCTTAATCGTTTCGCTCAGCGCGGTCAGGTCCGGGAGGTTCTGCGATGGGGCGATGGAAGGGATGGCGATGATAATTATTGCAACTCGAAAAAGTTTTTTCACCTATTTCTCCATTTATTTGAGCCACTTATCCAGGTCTGGCGTCAATACATCTTTGATGTCTGGATCGTTCTTGTTGTCTTTGGTGACGAGGGCAACGCCGGTGTCGATGCGCTTTTCAACGGGTTGGTTTTTGAGATGTGCGACCATGGTTTTGACGCCGAGGTAGCCCATTCTAAAGGGGTTTTGCAGTACAAGTCCGTGGATCTGGTCGTTTTCGAGGGCTGCGACGAGTTTTTCTGAGCTGTCAAAGCCGATGAATATGACACTGCCCGCGAGGCCCGCGTCTTGCAGGGCGCGCAGCATGCCAAATGTAGTGGATTCGTTGGGACAGAAGATGCCCTGGATGGTGAGTTTACCGTTTGCGTCCTTCAAGGGGGCGAGCAAGTTTTCGCTGGCCTGATACGCGCTTTCGGTGGTGGCACCGCCGTGTTGATTTGATGAGGTGATTTCGGTGTCTGAATGCTCGCCAATTGCGTCGAGGAATCCCTGTTCGCGTTTCATCGTGCTGGCAGAGCCTTCCTGATAACGCAGCATGATGACTTTGCCCTTTTTGTTCAGGCGCCGGGCCATGTCGGCACCTGCGAGGCGTCCTCCGCGATAATTATCGGTGGCGACAAAGGAGACGAAGTCTTCGCTTTGAAGCCCCGAGTCGATAATGACGACCGGGATGCCGCTGCGCACGGCATTGGCGACGGGTACGCGAAGGGCGGTGTCGTCAAGGGGCGCGAGCACAATGCCCGAAACGCCGCGAGAGATGAAGTTTTCGACCAGTGCGATCTGGTCTTCGCGGTCGTCTTCTTTGAGTGGCCCCTTCCATATTATTTCTATGTCTAACTCGCGCTGTGCTTTGACTGCGCCTGCGTGAATCGATTTCCAGAACTCGTGGGTTGTGCCTTTGGGTATGACGGCAATGGTTGTCTTTTCCGGACCGGTTTGTTCACTGCCACAAGCGATAAAGAGCATGAGAGCCAATGAGATTAAGATGCGGTTCATTCCTTCTTACCTCCTTCTCGTATATCCTCATCAGACGTAAGCCCCTCCCGGGCGATCCAGGATCTGTCCCATTTTTGGCCGCCGATGAGGCCGCCATCCACGACGAGGGCGTGGCCGTTGACAAATGAGGCGTGATCGCTGGCGAGATAGAGGGCGGCGTGTGCGATGTCTTCGGGTTGACCCGCGCGATGAATGGGCTGTCCGCCAGCGAGTTTTTCGGTCATGAGTTGATATGCTTTGTCGGATTCTTCGGGCGCGAGGTCCAATGCGGGAGCAAATATGGGGGTGGCAATGCCACCGGGGCATATACAGTTGACGCGGATGTTGTGAGGTCCCAATTCCATTGCCGTTGTGCGGGTGAGGTGTATGACGGCGGCTTTGCACGCGCTGTACACATGCGGCCCATAGCCCGTGCGAAGGCCCGCGACAGAACCCGTGCTGATGATGCTGCCCGATCCTTGCTTTTTCATCACGGGAGATGCGTGCTTGATGCCCATGAAGACGCCGCGCAGGAGAATGCTTACGGTTTTGTCAAAACCCCGCATGGATGTTTCTTCGACAGGTCCCGCTACACCGCCGTATCCGGCGTTGTTAAAGAGGCAATCCAGGCGTCCAAAGTGTGAGACCGCGAGATTAATCATCGCTTTGATATCGGGTTCCCGTCTCACATTGGTGTGCTGGAAGATGGCGTTGGAGCCGAGTTCTTCCGCGACGGTCTGGCCCTTATCTTCCTGGATGTCTGCGATGACGACTTGCGCGCCTTCTCGAACAAAGAGGCGAGCAGTTGCGCGACCAATGCCGCTCGCGCCACCCGTGATAATCGCGACTTTTTCTTTGAGTAATTTCATTAATAGCCCTCTTTGTGTGGGTCCCACCCAAATGCTTTGATCATAGTCTGTCGGGGTAGCCGCTCTCCAACTATTTGGATTTTGGATATTGCAATATACGACGTTTTGTGCCCAAACCCTATATTTTGATGAATAAATATGGGAGACTCTTCATACTAATTTTATATATATTAGTATGAGATTAGTATGAACATTCAATATGGAATGGACAGCGATATGGACAAGTATAGATAGCTTTTCATACTAATTTTATATATATTAGTATGAGATTAGTATGAACATTCAATATGGAATGGACAGCGATTATGAAAAGACCTCAAACACCACCAGCTTTTGACGATCTGATGCGCGATGTGGAAGTTGGACGACTTCCACATTTGATTTCGGAAGTAGATCTGTCTAACTACTTGCATTGGGATGAGTTGCGATATCGAACGCCCCCCAGAGGACTGACACATCGCGAGTGGTGGTTGGGCATTAAGCTATACCGTGGGGCATTATGGAAAGAAATTCCACTTGTCGATTGCTCGGGAATCCCTTTTCGTGTTTTGATTATAGACCCTATTCTCGAGTATTTGCATCAAATTGATCTGGGAAGGCCTGGTTTTTCTGGTGTGCTCGAACAGGCTATCTCATCTGAGTTCTCCAATATCTACTTCGTAGATTCACTGATTGAAGAGGCCATTACATCCAGCCAACTCGAAGGTGCCACAACCACACGTCAGGTTGCCAGAGAGATGCTTCGCACTGGACGAGTCCCACAGAATCGCAGTGAGCAGATGATTTTGAATAATTATCTCACCATGAATGCAATTGGCGAGTTGAAAGACCAGCCCTTAACTCAAGACCTGATTTTTCATCTGCACCGCATGGTGACGGAAGATACTCTGGACGATCCTTCGGGAACAGGTCGTTTTCGGTATGCAAAAGAATCTGTTCATGTTGCCGATCTTGTTACTGGTGAGGTTTTGCACCGTCCGCCGCCTGCCGAAGAACTGCCCAAGCGCCTGCAGGCAATGTGCGATTTTGCCAATGGCAAAACGCCAAATTGGTTTATTCATCCGGCGCTTCGGGCGATTATATTGCATTTCTGGTTGGGATATGACCACCCGTTTGTCGATGGCAATGGGCGCACCGCACGCGCACTGTTCTACTGGTCGATGCTACGCAATGGCTACGGGCTGTTTAAGTTTTTGTCTATTTCCCAAATTTTGCGCAAGGCTCCTGTAAAATATAGTCGATCCTTTTTGTACACTGAGACAGATGACAATGATTTGACTTATTTTATTTTATACCAATTGCGCGTTATAGAGCAAACTGTGGATGTATTTCATCAATATGTCAAACGCAAAGCGCGACTATTTGAAGGTATTGATCAGGTGTTGAAAAATTCTGCCGTGTTCAATCATCGACAACGCGTACTTTTGAGTCACGCACTTCGTCATCCCCGCCATCGATATACAATCTATGGCCACCAGAATAGCCACAATGTGGTTTATCAGACCGCACGTACAGATTTGCTGAATTTACAGGCTCATGGATTGCTCAATGCGATAAAAGCTGGAAAACAGTGGGTGTTTACACCTGTTGAAAATTTGTCGCAAAAATTGACCATGTTGTGATTGGAACTGATTCTAAGACAGTGCCATTTCCAATTTGTGTTTTCGTTTTATCCAATCGGGGAGCATGCGCTCAAGCAAGTTATAAAACTCTGTCCCGTGATTGGGGTGAAACAGGTGACATAGCTCGTGGATAATGACGTATTCAATACATTCTCTGGGTGCTTTGATGAGTTCCAGATTTAATGTCAGGTTGCCTTTTCTGCTCAAACTGCCCCAGCGCGTTTTCATATTTCGGATTTTGAGGGTGGGTTTATCCACCTCTTTTTTGTGAAAGGGACGCCAGCATTCTTCAAGCACTTTTGAAAAATAAATATTCGCCTTGCTTCGGTACCATTCTCCAAGCAACATCGCGATATGTTCTGGCTCGTTATTAACCGTTGCGATGTAAAAAAAACCGTGCTTTAGCAAGACCTTGTCCGTTTTGGCCTGTCTTATCTTCAGCCGATACTTTTTCCCCAGGTACAGGTGACTTTCTCCTCCGACAAATCGCCGCTCTGGAGTCCTCGGGTCAAACTGTGCGAAATAGCGGATCTGGCGTCTTATCCAACGCGCGCGTTTATAAACGCGATGCTCGATGAGATCTTTATCTGTTTCCAGTGGTGCTTTTACTGTCACCAAGCCATCTGGATGAACGGCAATTTCGATAGACTTCCTGTTGGAATAACTCAGATGAAAGGGAATAGATTCGCCCGCGTATGTGATGGCGTACTGAGTTTCCGACATTAAGCGGGTCTCCAGAATTTGGCGATCTGCATTGTTTGGCTGATCATTTCGTCCATCTGTTCTGACGATAAATCAATGCCATATACGTCTTCCACCACATCGTAAAAGAAGTCATCCATCTCATTTTTTACGTCATTTTGCGCGTCGCTATCGTTCCAAAAATCTACCTTCCAATTTTTTTCTATCGCGGTTTGAATGGCAAGCGTTGTTTTTATTGCTATGTCATCGGTCTGGCTTTCATCTATATCAATTTTTGACAAACAAGGTTTAATTGCGCCAAAATACGCACAGGCTTCACGGTTATTGCGAATCTCATCGGGGACATCATCGCGTTGTGTGTTTTCGACCTTATCTTGAATCTCGCTCACCTTTTGCAGATAATCCAGGGCTAATATCCGTTGCTGCCTGAAATCGTCGATTGCCTCCTGAATGAGCTTTGAGAATTTCTCATAAAAAGCGGGGTCTTTGTCCATGTTTTCGGTAATCTTACGTTTGGTCGCATGCGCGATATGGTCGGCGTTTGCCGCCGTGTTTTGGGTGCGATAGATGCCTTGCGCCTCTCTGACCATAGGAAAGGTATTGTCATCAAAAATATCCACGGGGGCGTTTAATTGGGTGACCTCGTTTGCCTGAATATGCGTGTTTAGCAACTTTTTAATTTTGGAGTCGTAGTCGCCGTAATCAATGGCTTCGGCGTAGCGCAGTCTGACGGCCTTTCTCAGTTTCTCAAAACGCAGGAGGTCGCTTTTGTAGCGTTTGAGTTGCGCCTCGTCGGTCTGCATAATGAACTGCTCAGATGAAAGCGCGATGGCAAGGGTCTTGCCGTATTCCGTGAGACGTTCATAAAAATCCTCCCGCAATGCGTCATCGGATAGCAGAACTTCGTAGCGTTCTTCATCGCGGGAGTTTTTAATTTCTTTGAATATGTCCCAGAGGTCCGAGTAACGTTGCGGCAATTTTTGTATTTCTTCCTGGATGGAGACCAGGACATCGGCGAGATCCTCTCCGTCAAAATCCGCAAGTGCGTCGTATTCGTCTAATGCTTTGTCCAGTTCACCCAGTACATTGGCATAATCGACGACATAGCCAAACTCCTTATTTTCGTGTACGCGATTAACTCTGGCAATGGCCTGGAGCAATGTGTGTTCGCGCAACTTGCGGCACAGATAGAGCACGGTATTGCGAGGTGCGTCAAATCCGGTGATGAGTTTATCTACTACAATCAAAATTTCTGGTTCGTCCGCATGTTTGAACTGTGCGATGATTTGCTTGTTGTATTGATCCTCAGAACCATAACGGGCCATCATTGTGTTCCAGAATGTGTTGACCTCATCTGTCTCTTCGCCTACCTCCTCATGCCCCTCTCGCATATCCGGGGGAGAAATAACGACCTCCGATGAAACAGCATTTATCTCGTTGAAAAATTCTCGATACTTCAGGGCAGTCGCTTTGTTGGGGGATACAAGTTGCGCCTTAAATCCGGTGTCCTGCCAGTTTGCGCGGTAGTGTTCGCTTATGTCAAACGCGCGCATATAGACGGCCTGATCTGCCTGGTTGAGTGCATCTGCACGGGAATATTTTCTTTTTAAGTCGGCTTTTTGTTGGTCTGTCAGGTTTTCTGTATGGCGTTCGAACCACAAATCAACCGCGTTTTGGTTTTGCTCTATCTCTACATGCCGTCCTTCGTAAAGGAGGGGAACCACTGCCTTGTCTTTGATCGCCTGTCGCACGGAGTAATGCGGTTCAATAAGACCTCCGAATCTGACAAAACTGTTCTTCTCTCTTTTCATCAATGGCGTACCTGTGAAGCCGATGTAACAGGCATTGGGTAACATCTGCCTCATGCGCGCTGCGAGAGAACCGAAGTTTGTGCGGTGGCTTTCATCTACGAGGACGACAATATTTGCTGAATCATCAACGTATTTTTCAGCAGAAAGTGCCGTATCAAATTTATTGATCAGCGTCGTGATGATGCCCACTTTGTTTTTGATGTGTTTGACCAGATTTCGTCCGGTTGTCGCTCGTTCCATGATCAGTCCACACGCCGCAAAGGTGTTGCCGAGTTGTTTATCCAGGTCTTTGCGGTCTGTAACGAGAATCATTCGGGAGTTGTTCAGTTCGATGTCCAGAGCCAGAGCACGGGCGAGCATGACCATTGTGATGGACTTTCCGGATCCCTGTGTGTGCCAGACAATGCCACCCTGGCGACGTCCCGTATTATCTATCTGTTTGATGCGATTTACTGCGGAACGAACGAGAAAGAATTGCTGGTATCGGGCAATCTTTTTGATGCCAAGGTCAAAGACGATAAAGCCGTAAATCAGTTCCAGCAGACGCTCTGGACGGCACAGGCTGTAAAGACATTTGTCCTGTTCTGTGAGCAGTCGGTCGCCTGTGCTTTCAAGTGCGGCAAAGTGCCACTGTGCCAGGGCGAAATCGCCGCGAAACAGGGCGTCTTTGTCTTCTGCAGAAAGGGATTTATTGATGCTGGCATTCACGTCGTGAGTAGAATCTTCCATTTCGTCCCAAATACTCCAGAACGCCTTTGAAGTTCCCACTGTTGCGTACTTCGCCTCATTTTTGCTTATAGCCAACAACAACTGCGCGTAAATGAAAAGCCGCGGGATGTATTCTTCGCCCTGATTGCGGATTGTTTGAGATATGGCCTGATCCACATCCACATCGGGGCCTTTGCACTCGATTACGACAAGGGGAATACCGTTCACAAACAGCACAATATCGGGTCTTGCGGTTTCCATACTGCGAGTGCGTTCAACGGAAAATTCTGCTGTGGCGTGAAATACATTGTTCGCGGGATTTTTCCAGTCGATATAGTTCAGGGTATAACTTTTGGAATCGCTCTCAATGGTTTGTTCAAGTGATGTGCCAAGCGTTATCAGGTCGTAGATTACTTCATTTGTTTTTTGTAAGCCATCGTATTGGACATTTTTGATTTTCTGAATGGCGGATTGAATATTCTCTTCGCTGAAAAGATACATGTCGCCTTTGTAGCGAATGCGGTTTATTTTTTTAAGCTGATCACGCAAGATGTTCTCCAGCAGCACATTGGAGGCGCGACCACCGCGTTCTACCATCGCCTGGTCGGGGGAGAGATATCGGTAGCCCATGTTCATTAGCTGTTGCAGGGCAGGGATCTGGGAGAGGTGTTTTTCACTGAAGGGGAAGGTAGGCATTGCTTTGTTCCTATTTTATCCGCAGATGACGCAGATGGACGCAGATGAAACCCTTATAAAATAGATAGTTAGGTATCCTTTGGCAACCGGACTGGAGAGAAACTCAATAAACCAACTTCAAATATTATTAGGACCTCGATCCGTATCATAATTATCAAAGAACACCCTCTCGCCAACATGCAATGAGCCATCTTCATTGAGGTGAGCGATTTGACTAAACGTTCGTATTGGTAGCTTCCTATCACGAGGGCCGCCGATAATCCACTTCTCTCCAAGCAACGTCCATATCAAGCACATTCCGAGTTTCTCCAGCCGGCTGAGCAATTTATCTGCATCTGCTATGAGTGACCCAGGACCTTCTTCCGTGACAGACGGGTCTCGAAAAATGGTCCTTCCGTTGACGAGGCGATAGCCATCTTGTCCGTTCCACCATAGATCACCCGAGGAAAAAAGTGTACGAGCAGGAACAACAGTAAAAAAACTTCTCGATATGGAGGCATCGTACTCCCACCCGCCAGAGAGTTGACCCCAAGATGGTTCATATGCAACAGGTAGCCTTTCATCCCCCTCCCGAATATACCACTCTTCCGGCTCAGTATTGAACGGCGTACCCCATGGATATTCACCGGGAAAACCGTACGACCATTCACCCCTTTCTGGCATCCAATTCCCCAAGAAATTGCGTCGGTGCAGACAGTTATATGCAGTGTCAATATCCTGCTTCTGGACGAGATAGCTTTCTATATACATCCGCATATCCCGATAAGGACCATTCCAATCAGAGTCTCTTTTTTTTCGTCCCATGATGGATAAGAGACAAGCAAACGCCAATTTTGTCCATCCTGTTCTACAACGGATAGGAGTTCCTTGAGTGGAGGAATACCCTCTTTGCTTGCTACCCAATCCTCATCGGAAAGCATTTTAAATGTGTCGAAGTCAACAGATGAATTTACCCACCAGGTACCAGTGTCACGTTCTTCTTCGACTACATTCGATGGCAACGTGGGATCAGTCTTCCGTCCATCTAAAAGGATCAACGGCATACGTGACAGTTCTGACGCCCAACTTTCTCGTTTCCGTTCAACGTGATCGTGCAGCCGAGATGCCAATTGGTACATCGCGATCCACTGATACTTTTTGCCGATTCTTTCCGCCCACTTGGGCTTACTTCGACCACCTCCATGTTTGCCAAGCATGTCGGCGTCATAGCCTTCACATCTTGAGTCTTTGTAACCAAAATCACGCGCCGCTCTCTGGAGAATCCATTCTCCCATACTCTTTTTGGAAACGGCCTGTTCCCAAGGGCGAAGACAGTTCATCGAATATTTAAAGAAGTCACTCCAAAATTCATTTGGTTTAAAGTGCAAAAGTTCACCCCATACCTCCACCTGTTCTTCTGAAGGCAACTCGAGTGGCCATTCTGAAGAGATTGGCTGCATAGTCAACTCTGGATCACAATTGTCGGGTAGGATGTTTAGTTCTTGGGCTAAATCACTAATGCACCTGATGTGATCACGGATTAGGGCATTATCAAACGCTTCTGGATTGTCACTATAGGCGTCTTGTAACATGCCAGTGACATGACCGATTACATCGGTATCTCGCGAGACAATCATTGCACCATAGCAACTAAGAAGCGCACGCTCTCTGACTTTGTCATCATCACAGGTCATCAATCGTTTTAGTAGGTTGGGTATGACGTCCGGTTGTGCAGTCAGGATGGCTGTCGTAGCTCGTGTTGCTCTGTCTTTTACCCGGCGATCAGCCGCTGCGGTAAACCACAAAAGTACCGTAGTCCATCGTTCTGCAACCTCAGGTTCAAGCCGATCCAAAGGAAGTTCAAACGCAGCATTGATCAAGCGGTGTACTGTTCCCTGCAGTTCAAATCGATCATGGAGATAGCTACACCAATAGGCGTCACGTCTGGCTAAGGGCAGTTGTCTCAAGAGTTCATCAATCCAGATCGCGTCAATAGCAGATGGAGACCACGCTATAGCCAATAACGCGTCCATAGCGTCCCAAGAAAAACCTCTTAGTTTCAGTGCTTTATGGATCAAAAATGTAGAGGCTGAGGAGAAAGTCGCAGGATCTCTCGAAGGGAATGACCGAACAGCAATTTGCACTAATGCGCTGTGGGTCATTTCATCTTTGACTAAATTCGGAAGCTCCAATCCAGAATTCTGTTCCGGAACAAGTATAGAGAGCGCAGTGAGGACGCCATTATTCCGTTTTATAGCATCGGAATCCTTCCATAAAGTGTGGAGCAGTCCGCCCGATAGGCACGCCACATCAAGACCTATCTGATTGATTCTTTCTAAAATTTCTGAAGCGATGAGGAAGTCTCCTAAGCGTTCAAATGCCGGACGCACAACACTCTCGACATCAAATGGAGCATCTGTGACTGGCGCATCCTCTATAAGCAAGTCCGCTCGTACAAGCCATTCAAGAATCTGTAGCGTACTGGCTTGAGGTCTCGCTTCAGAGATTACCTGTTGAGCCTGCGAATATGAAAGCACCGAGTCGTTCGTATCGGCGATTGCACGAACAATCGCCCTGAGAGAGCCACCCACAATATTGGCACCTTCGCTAGTTTCATGCTCTGCTGCAAACTGCCGTTCCTTTTCTTGTAGAAACGCGTAAATTGTCGGCGCAAGACCCTGCCAACCTGCTGGCAGGCGACGGAGGCCACGCGAGCGGAGTGTTTCACATACTAAGCGCAAATAAAGAGGATTGGATAGTTCTGGTTGGAGGATAGGTGAGATTGGGGGTTCGAGTTCGTAGTGTTGAAAAAAAGCCTGACACGCATCGCGTTCTATTCCTGTAAATCCGGCGTGTTCTTCAATTGGAAGCCCATGACCCTCAGGGAGACAGTGCAGTATGAATGGAGTTCTGCAGGTAACGACGAGACGCAAATACGGTCTGCGTTGAACAGCTTGCGAAATAGCTGATAGCCGGTCATGCCAGTATCGCAATGGTCGAGTTTCATTGATCGCATCAATACAGAGAATAAGTGGCGAACCCGATGCTTCACCTGCGGCGTTCAACGCATCCAGAATGCCATTCATTCCAAGCGTGATCGGTAGTCCAAGACTCTCCGACAGCCGTGTCCAAGGATCAGGTTCACCCCGAAACTCATGTCCAAAAGTTACACATGTAAGGAGTTCTTCTCTAAACCGATGGGCAGCAGCGTCGCATGTCCCATGTGTCTTTCCTGACCCTGCAACTCCCGAGAGCACAAATACTCGCTCATACGCCAATGAACAAGCAGGAGAACGGAGCCAATTATACAAGTCCTTGAGAGCGGCAATTACCTCGCGTGTGTCATCAAGATTGGCCGTAGAAAAAGAACCCATGTATTCTGCCATGAATTGGCGAAAGCCAGGTGTATCCGACCATTTTTCCCCGTGTTTGGCTTCCAAGCCATTGATCAATTGCGTTTCAAGAGACGCGAGACGTGCTAAAAGGCCATCAAATCGATTAACACAGTCCTTATATAAACTGGTATTATCTGCTGTGATAAGACGATCTGATTCCTCTAAAATATCCACTATATCAGTCATTGTGGATTGCGTTTCTTCACGTAAATTCTCCGGCCACACTGGTGGATTTGAATCAGACTCCGTTCTGTTTAGTGCTGAGGTAAGTTGATCGTAAGACTTCCTGCAAGCTCGCAACTTGCTCCTAAACTCGTTAGACCACGTAGTAGTGCGTCCAAAGGCAGCAAATCATTTCCATAAGTCTGTTTGAACGTTTAATTCAGGCGTGTATCGCGGCTCGGCAGTTTTCTTTGCTAAATCAATATGCTCTGAGAACCATTCAGTGGTCAGGATTTGCTGATTAAAGAAGAATTCTCGAACACCCCCAGATGCATCATGCTCCAACAATAGTTCTCGCAGCCTGGATGCAGACCAAGCCTCAATAGTAAGTTGGCGACCTTCCTTTACGGCGTTCTGCACCTGTTCCTTCTGCCAGCTATCAAATTTCTCATGTCCACTTAGACCACTCCGCCCTGTTGGTCCTGTCAAATCGAATGGAAAGCAGACGACATATCGAGTCAGATTAGGGTGTATTTTTAGAGCAGTGGTTAGTGAGCCAGTGGCTTGTCTAAGAAGAGACTCTATGTTGAACACATATTTTGCTTGCCAGCCTACCCGACTACCATTTGGAAGGTCAGCGAAACACTCAACTCCTCCATCACCACCAGCCCCCTGAAGTCTTTTATAAGACGCATCCTTTGGAACTGTGCGATGCGCGAGTTGACAGCAAAGCTCTTCAAATGCATCACGCTGACTACCACACCGGGGGACAATTTGTTTGAAGTCTATATCAAAATTACTGGGCATTATACTTACCCCCTTTTTTCGTCTGATCTTACCATGTTCATTTCAAAAGCCATTCCCCAGTGAGTAATTTCTGCATCAATCCGCTAGTGAAATCAGTTTAAAGTTCAGTTCTTTCAGAACTTTATGCATTTGCATTTGAGGAGAGGCTTCGATATTTATGAGAGACAGAAATCCATATATATTTATGAAAAATGCTGTGCCCTTTGGCTCAAGATTGATATATTGGACTGCAATTTCAGGCGTTGGAATACCTTCTAATTGGATCAGCAAACTATTTGGAGCATCTATACCTGTGGTTATGAATTTTCGAGCGGCGTCAAATTTGGGATGGCAGGCAGTATCTTGCCCATAATCTAATGCGATAAACCCCAGAGCAATTTTATACAGTGCACGTCCTATATCTTTGGGAGAAAATTTACAATTGGATAAAGATAAAGACCCGCGAAAAGTTCCGTCGTCAAGTTCTGTGACTTGCATCTGATTGGTATTGGTTTGAGAAAGAATTGCCAATTCTCGTGGACGAGTTTTCTCGATTACGACGTTTTGAAAACGGGCAGTTGGGAGTTTTCCTGCTTTGGTATGTGGAAGAAATAAAACTCGGAGGAAAGAGATTGGCGTAGATTGAATCAATTGATTATCCAGATGAGATAAAACGTTGTTGTTGCATGTATCACAAACATATCCTTTAGGCAGAATATATTTATCATTGCCAAGAGATTCTGGTATAATATGCTCTTCAGAAGTGAATGACCCATTTTCAGTCAAGCAATAGATGCATTTTTTATTTTTTACGGATAGCTCCTGAAATTTACTCCGGTACTGGGCAGATTTTTCTACTTTCAAAATTAGGTCAAAGAGTCCACTCACGACGTACAGGCCGTTTACAGAATAATCATAGAATAGAGATAGACTCAGATCCCTTTCAAGGTATCCGGTTTTTAGAGCCTTTAGAGAACTCTGTAAAGGCTCTTCTTCTCGAAAAAATTCTCCATCAGATATAATACGGTATATATCTTCTGCGCTGATCGATTTTCCATTCAAGCTAAACCCGATATGTCCGGTTCTTAATTGTTCAATCCAAACTTCGATAGTTTGGATGATTTCCTCCGACAAAGTTTCAGGGAATTCATTTTTAAGGATAGACCATATTTTTTTATAAAAAATAGAATCCAAAGGATTTAGAAAACGACGCATAAGGACTACAAACCGTATTGTCTTTTCTTCATCGGGAATTTCTCTTTTGAATTTAAGACTACCTGAATCTGACTCGAAGCTTAGACTAAAACCAAAATTCCCTCCGGAATTTGACAATTCAGCAGCAGACTTTTTACATTTATGATAATGCCTTTTAAACTTTTTTAAGAGAACGATAGAACTGTCTTTCATTTTCCCCTCCTGTTCTGATTTCTTATTCGCCACTTCCCCGTTAGCAACTTCTGCATCAATCCGCGTTTTTGTGTGCGGTATTGTTCCGCAAGTTGTTTGAGGGATTCGACTTCCTGCTTTGCGGTATCAAGTATGTTCGTAATCCGTTTCTGTTCAGGCAGAGAAGGCAATCGCAATTTGATTGATTTGATGATCTTAGCACTTAGATTAGGTTGTCCACCTTGTCTATATTTTTTTACCAAAGTGTTTTTAATTTGCTCAAGGCCAAAAAATATAAAATTATTGTCGTGGTTCTTTTTTACAACAATTGCCAAAACGGCTTGATTTATTACTGCATCAATATGTGTGATGGCGACTACTCCTGCGGTGGCTCCATACAATGCCATAAGCAATGTGTTTTTTTTGACAAATTTTGCTGACGAGTTTTCAACACCTAAACTGGAAAGCATACCCTTTACGCTTTTGATATGGCGTTGATTGAGATCGCCAGAATTTATGAATGGAATCTCGCCATCGTAGTATTCAGGTACTTGAGTAGAAGGTGTGCCACCCGAATAACAAGTAGAAATCTCTCCTAACTTCACCTGCTGCCATTCAGGATTATCCTGCTGGTCGCTGATGAGCGTTTTCAGCAACCACTTAAACCGCTTCTCCTTTGCCTCTATCAGTGCTTCGGTTTTCTCAATGGCCGTGTCCCATTTTTCCAGCAAAGACGCAATGGCTTTTTGTTCGTTTACAGGTGGAATAACAAGCGGAATTTTTGATAAGTCCTTTTGTCCAATATTGGCACGAACAGCCCCTTGTCCTCGCCTTATCAATTCTCTCCGAACAGTGTGAGCTTGAAAGCAATAAGCGGAATATTCGGGAAGAAGGATATTGGACGTTTGTCTCCCTCTAATAACAAATCCTCCGAAAATTATTTCTTTTTTATCGAGATATACAGATGACATGGCGATTTCTTCAAATGTTTCGGAGGTTCTATTGAATAAGACATCTCCATATTTAACTGAATAGTCAACTCTTTGTTTTTCATTAACTTGAACCGAACCAATAATATCATTTGCGTAGAGACGGTTATGGCCAAAGACATCCATCACATTCACAAATTTGACGCCGCTACCATAGTTTTCTTTCCGGGTGTTTAATCCATTTTTAAATTCCATAAATTCACCAAGCCGCACTTCTCGCCATCCCTTCGGCAATGGGCCATTTTTCACTGTCATTCTGCTAATCCCCTATAGAACTGTGCGGTAATTCTGGCTCACCAACTCTTTCCTTGCAGTTCCTTCGGAAAGAGCTTGCGGTTGGAGAGTCGGTCTTTATCCAAAGCGTGAATGAGGTACTCGAGCGTTTCCCGCTGTTCGTCAGTATCGCCCTCATCAATCCATGACTGGACTAACTGAACAAGACCGGCCGCACGATCATCAGAAGTTTTGCTTCCGCTGACAATCTCGGTAGGATTTTCTAAAAGTCTTTTATCCATATTTCAATCTTTTCATCTGCGTCCACCTGTCTGCCAGAGGCAGGGACAGACAGGCAACACATCATCTTGCGCTTTTCTGCTTATCGCTTTTGCCCTTCTGCTTTATGTCTTAACCGTCTGCAATTTCTCTGTTTCAGAACTCTCGCATTGCGTCGCGGTCAGTTGGGCGATGATGTTCGCAATCAGCGTCTCGTCTTTGTTTGACAGGGCATTCGCCACGTCTTGAGGATTACTATGTGTCTTTAGCGCAAATTCTCGCGCACCGCCTTGCGCTTTAAGCGCCGTCTCATAAGCAAGATACAGGACATCGCCATACCCGTCTTTTCGGTATTCTTCCAGTGAGACTTGCAGGTAGGAGAAGGTCTCTTCAATTTCAGCATCAGCAAGTTCTTCAATCAAGAAATCGCGATAATTTCTCATCTGTCTCATCGTTGGGTCTCCTTATAATTTTGCCAATAAGTTTTTGCGCGTTCAATGTCCCGTGCCTGCGAGGATTTGTCGCCGCCGCAGAGCAGAAGGACGATGGTGTTATCCACTTCGCCAAAATAGATGCGGTAGCCTGCTCCGAAATGGAAACGGGTTTCAAAAATACCGTCACCGACAGATTTGCAATCGATAAAATAGCCGCGCTCAAAGCGGTCAAGGCGTGCTTGAATACTGTTCCGCGTATTTCGATCTCGTATTGATTTCCACCATTCGGTGAAAGGTTCTCGCCCATTTGAATGCTGGTAAATTTGCAGTTTTCTCGGTTGCGTAGCAAGCATTCTCTATCTGCCCTTTGCTTGGGTCCTGGTGCAATTTCAGGTCTTGACCGTCTGCAATTTCTCGGTTTCTATTTCAGAAATCTCGCATTGCGTCGTGGGCAGTTGGGCGATGATGTTCGCAATCAGCGTCTCGTCCTTGTTTGACAGGGCCTTCGCCACGTCTTGAGGATTGCTATGTGTCTTTCGCGCAAATTCTCGCGCACCGCCTTGTCCTTCAACAGCCGCACTGAATCCGTAATAAAGCGCGGCACCATCTGGATCTTTTTCGTGCTCTTCCAATACCGTTTGAAGATAGGAGATGACTCTATCGCAGTCAGAAAGTTTCTCGATCAAGTAATCGCGATAATCTCTCATTTGTCTCATCGTTGGGCCTCCTTGTATTCCTGCCAATAGGCTTTTGCGCGTTCAATGTCCCGTGCCTGCGAGGACTTATCGTCGCGCAGAGCAGGAGGACGATAGCGTCATCTGTGGATACCTTTTGATTTAGCCTTTCATCTGCGTCCATCTGCGTCCATCTGCGGACCCTTTATTCGTCGTTCCAATTCTTTGGTTTCTCTATCAAAATCGGATTCAAACAAACGATCCTGAACAATTCGGTATTTCTCAAACTCGCTTTCGGCATGGGCTTTGGCAATCTCGGCACTGACTTGTCCGCTGTCTTTCAATATCTGACGGTCAAAAGCCTCAAGAAATATATCGAGCCGTTTTGCCCAGTCCTCCATTGTCATGGGAATCTTGCGCTGTGCCCGGTCTTCGGCGAGGTCAATATAGGCGTTGACGATACGCCCGAGCGATTCCAGTTCTTCTTGCGACAGGTAGTTTTTTGCAACAGACACATCAGACTTCAGGATTTTGCCGTCGGGGCTGTTTTCCCAACTGGTCAATCCCATATTTTTCTTTTTTTGATCTGCCCGCTGTCGGATCAATTCCGCCGCAGTAAGGCCGTGAATAGCATAATGTAACTTGTTTTGCACTCTGGCGAAAAACTCGCGGGTGGTCGGCGCGTCTCTGTTATAATCCATGCTGGTGGCGTAAATGTCGGTGATCTTTTGGTAAAACCGCCGTTCGCTTAGACGAATCTCGCGGATTTCTTCCAGCAACCGCTCAAAATAGTCTTCGCCGAGAAACGCGCCATTCTCCAATCGCTGCTTATCCAGAACATAGCCTTTGATCGCAAAATCGCGCAAAACTCGGGTTGCCCATTGGCGGAATTGCGTGGCGCGTCTGGAGTTTACCCGATAACCGACCGAGATGATGGCGTCGAGGTTGTAGAAATCCAGACCACGTTCTACATCGCGATTTCCTTCCCTTTGAACTGTTCGGAAATTCCGAATAGTTGCGTTTTTAGTCAGTTCTCCAGACGCGAAGATGTTTTTCAGGTGCTCGTTAATCGTTGGGATGGTGACTTCAAACAACTCCGCCATCAGCTTCTGCGTCAGCCAGATAGTCTCATCCTGGTAACGCACTTCAATACTATCTTCACCGGCCTGGTTGGTAAAGATCAAAAATTCCGCTGTGCTGCTGCGAATAGTCAGGTCTTTTGAGGATTTCTTGCTCATGGCTTTACCCCTTTCATTATCCGCAGATATTCGCAGATGTTCACAGATTAAACCCCAGTCTTTTGTAGTAGTAGAACTGGGTATTGTAATTTTTACCGTCGGCGGCAGTTGTTTCCAAAATGGAAATGACTGCCTCTTTCTCTAACTCATCGCTTTCAAATCATCTGCGTTCATCTGCGGACCCTTTATTATTCACAGATTAAACACCAGTCTTTTGTGTTCTAATCTTGCGATGCCAAAATTGATGAGCAGGGCTTTGTTCAAGCCCGATGCTTTGAGGTAGTTAATAACTTGCGCCTCTTCAGTACCGGACAGCTTCTGTAGAGCCTTCAATTCCACAATCACAGAATCAAAACAGATAAAGTCTGCCTGATAATAGGATTGCATCACCTGCCCTTTGTACCATATCGCCAATTTCTTTTCGCGAATATAGGGTATCCCCCGGACCAGGAACTCTTGCTCCAACGCCTCCTGATAAACCGTCTCAAGAAAACCGCATCCCAGCTCATTATGCACTGCCATAGCAGCACCAATAATCGCGTAAGTCTCCTCATCTCTCCTACCATCAGCACTCCTCTGCGTCATACTCAAATTACTCGCCTTCATTAGTGAATCCTTTTGATTTTGCCTTTCATCTGCGCCTATCTGCGTTCATCTGCGGATCCCTTTTATTAATCTTCCCATCTCCCCCCGCACCACATTCAACTCCTCTTCCAGCCGATCTATCTCAAGCTGCACCGCATCAATATCAATCTCCTCCTCTTCTTCAAAGGTATCTACATAGCGAGGAATATTTAAGTTGAAGTCATTTTCCTCAATTTCTTCAAAGGTGGCGAGGTGGGCGTATTTGTCCACATCCTGACGCTTTTTATAAGTGGTGGTGATTTTATCGATGTGTTCGTCCAGCAATGCATTTTGATTCTTGCCTGCCTGATATTCGCGGCTTGCATCAATGAACAAGACATCTTTGCAGTTCTCATTTGCTCCCCCTTGTTCGCGCGAGCGGTCAAAGACCAAAATGGCGACTGGTATTGAGGTCGTGGGGAACAGATTGCCCGGTAAGCCAATGACGGCGTCGAGCAAGTTTTCTTCGATGAGTTGCTGGCGAATGCGCCCTTCTGCGCCGCCCCGGAACAAAACGCCGTGTGGAACCACAACAGAAACCCGCCCTTGTTTTTCCAAAGCTGCTTCTACCATGTGGCTGATAAACGCATAATCGCCCTTGGATTTGGGAGGCAGACTGCGCCAGAAGCGGTTGTATATGTCTGCTTCGGCATCTTCCGCGCCCCACTTATTAAGCGAAAACGGGGGATTGGCGACCACATTGTCGAATTTCATCAGCCGGTCGGATTCTACGAGTGCCGGGGCAGTGAGTGTGTTGCACCATTCGATGCGTGCTGCATCGGCCCCGTTCAGAAACATATTCATCCGCGCCAAAGCCCAGGTGCTGCCATTTACTTCCATTCCGTAAAGGGCGTAGTTTTTGTCGCCTACTACGCGCGCGGCTTCAATGAGAAGGCCCGCAGACCCGCAGGCGGGGTCACAGATACGGGCGCCGGGTTTGGGGGCGCACAGTTTTGCCACCAGTTCGGATACCTTGTGTGGCGTGTAGAATTCACCGGCTTTTTTGCCCGCGTCAGATGCGAAACGTTCAATCAGGTAGATGTAGGTGTTGCCAATCACATCCTCTGAAACCCGTCTGGGACTCATATTTAATTCGGGTTTGTTGAAATCTTCCAGCAGTGTTTTTAAACGGCGGTTGCGGTCTCTGGTTCTGCCGAGATTTGTCTCGCTGTTGAAATCTATATTGCGGAAAACACCTTCCAATTTCTGTTTGTTTTCCGTTTCAATCGCTTCCAGTGCGATGTTGATGAGTTCGCCGATATTGGGAGCCGAGCGCTGTTCATAAAGGTTGTAAAAGCTGCTGCCATCCGACAATACAAAACGCTCATTCCGCAATCTGCGCCGGATGCGTTCATCGTTGTCGCCGTATCTCTTTTGATATTCCTCGTAGTGGTCTTTCCAGACATCGGAAATGTATTTCAGAAACAGCATCACGAGAATGTAGTCTTTGTAGCCCGCTGCATCCATCACTCCGCGAAAGGTGTCGCAGGCAGCCCAGGCAGCGTTGTTGATGTCCTTTTGTTGGATTTGATTGTTCATATTTTGTTACTCCATTATTAACGAGGGCCACAGGGTGGATCATATAGACCCCGCAGTTCTGTCTCAATAGTACTATGGTCATCTGAATGACAGTAATAAGCCGCGTAACTCTGATAGGGGTAACCTAATGATTTCCAACTGTATTTTCGTTCATGATTTTCTACGCGTTTTTTCACATCCTCCGATCCACCTATATCAACAAGTCGCCAGAGCTGATGTATCGTGGGCCGTCCTAAAATGGCATACACTCCGGATTCACTTCTAAGATCGGATGTATCATCAAGAGGACCTTCAAAGCTGTAACCTCCTATTCCAATAGTCATGTCAATAACTCCTATTTTATAGAGTTGATTTAAGGTTTTTCAGATTCAGTTGCCAATCGCATCTGAATTGCTTTAACCAGTTTTTCCTTTTGCTCTGCCAAATTTTTCATCAGTTTTTGTTCCTTATCTAACAAATCGGCGAGGGCGACAATTTGCTCCTGTGTTTCCAGATTGGGGAGAGGGATTTCCAAAGCATCGAGGGCCGATTTGCCTATCATAATCATCATCGTTCCGGTCGCCCTGCTATGGAGAAATGCTTGAGATGAGGACAGGTTGATAAACCAGTATAGATACTCAGGAAGTACTTTTTCGCTTGTAGCCCGAATGAGAAACAACGGGGCCGCAACAACTGCTTGACCTGGTTCCTGGTCGATAATTGCGGCAGTAGTAGTTCTACCTCGAGAGCGGAAAACCAAATCTTTGCATTCGACCAGATGGCGTTCATCGATGCCGTTGATGTTGACGGTCGTGAGAGTGCGATAATCCAATTTGTTATCTTCGGTCAGATCGCGCATCTGAATGACAGCCACATTTCCATCCGCGTCCGGCTCAATGCGGGATCGAAAGGAAAGGCCCATCTGAACAAGGGCGATGTCTTTGAGCTTGTATTTCATAATTACTGGTAAAATATAAGAGTTGTTAGTTGGGAAAATTATATTACAGAAAAGCCTTTCCTGCAAAATAAAGAAAAAAATTCCACTCTGTCAAGTGGAATTTTTTAGTTAGCCACAACCTGGCGTCCTGTTCAGATCCCTCGCCTTCATCTGCGTCTATCTGCGAAAAACGCTCATTCGCGTTTTTTTCTGCGGATTCTTTTGGTTTTTATCTGCGGATCAGCATCACGCGCCGCACATCCATCACCTGTGAATGGGGTACGTCGAGGGCGCGCAAGGTCAATGTTCCTCTGCCCGCGTTTAGATGGATTGTTCCCAGTGCCAGTGGCTCAAAATCCTTCACATAAGACTCGCCGCCGCGCGGACAGCGATCATCTGCTGCGCCGATTAGTGGTGGGTCGTGTGCGTCGGTTACCTGTCCTTGCACTTTTGTTGCTTGTCCTTGTGAGGGGTGAAATGATAGCTCGACGGTTGACCCTATGTCTTCTTCCGGGCATGTATAATAAACCGCTGCTTCATAATCGCCGATTGTGCCGACTTCAATCTCCCAGGTCATCCGATCACCTACTTGCGTCCAGTGCGTGAAATACGAGCAGTTGGGCGCGCCGGCACTGCGCTGGACTGTGCCGTGATGTACCCCGTCTCGTGCGGGCAAGCGGGTCGTTTCCCAGTAGCCCGTGGCAAAGGGGCGGTCGTCGTTGACGGGCAAGACTTCGGCGTGAAATTTTGCCGCTGCATCTGACAATTTTGTGTGGACATCGGGGTGTTCTTTTGACACATCTGTTGTCTGTCCACCATCGGCGACCATATCGTACAACTTGCCCTCTGTGTCCAATCGGAATCGCTGATTGCGCGCGCTCAATTGCGCACGCTGGTGTGATAGGATGACGCGGTCAGACCATTCGATATCTTCGCCCAATAGCAGGGGTTTGAGGCTGCGTCCATCTATGGGTTTTTCAACTTCCAGGTCGATATCCGCAAGGTCGGCAAATGTGGGCAATAAATCAATCGCCCCGGCGATTTCTTCAATGACTGTACCCGCTTGAATATGCCCTTTCCAGCGCATCAAGCCCGCCACGCGCACGCCGCCTTCATCTGTTGATCCCTTTGTGCCTTTCATTCCGCCATTCCATCGCGCGCCATTGGGACCATTGTCTCCAAAATAAAATACAATGGTATCTTCCGCGATTTCCAATTCGTCGAGTTTGTCCAGCAATCGTCCCACGTTCCAGTCGATGTTTTCACACAGGGCGAGCGCCGCCCGCGTGCGTTCTATATCTTCTTGATTGGGATTGGTTGCCAGCATCTCAATCGGTTTATCGCGGAATGGATCGTAAAATCGGTCGGGTACCTGAAATGGCGTGTGTGGGATATTGTAGGGGAGGTAGCAGAAGAACGGTTGATCTCGTTCGACATTTTCAGCCATAAAATCCATGGCGCGATCTGTACACTCATCGGGTAAGTATCCCGTTCCGCGGGTGAGTTCGCCGTTGTGCTCGAGTTCGGCATCGAAATATTGCCCCCAGTGTCCGGAACAGAACCCAAAAAACTCGTCAAATCCCCGCGCATTGGGGTGATAGGGATGCTGCGTGCCATTGTGCCACTTGCCATAAGCGCCCGTGGCGTATCCAGCGGCTCTGAACACGTCGGCTATGGTTGTTTCATCGAGGTTCAATCGCTCGGCACCCGTGCTTACGCCGTGGACACCGCCGCGCAGATGATAGCGTCCCGTCAAAAACTCTGCCCGCGTGGGCGCGCATACCGGGCAGACGTAAAACCGGTCGAATAGCGCACCATCTCGTGCGAGAGAATCCACATTGGGCGTGTTGAGATTTGTGTTGCCGTGTACACTCAAATCGCCCCAACCCTGATCGTCGGTCAAGATCACGAGAATATTTGGTCTGGTCATTTTGTCTCCTTTTTTATTTTATCATATTCCGGATTTACACACTTTTCTCCCCAATTCTTCAGCACCCATCGCAAGCCGATTTCGGGTTCGGGATATTGGCCTTTGTCATCGGTCTGTGCAATCCACTGGGTCAGAATATCGCGGTGGTGTTGCAGGGCTTCGGCATGGTCTGGATCATCTACGAGATTGTTCACCTCTTCGGGGTCGGCGTCACAATCGTAAAACTCTTCTGCGATGCGTTCTTCTGCCCAAAAAAATGCCTGCTCGGGCGTGAGTTCGCCGTTGGCATTCATGGTGCGTATCAGTTCCATATAATCCGATCCATCCCGGTACTGCGCCTGCATAAAGGGCCGATCGGTCATAAAGTTCCGCACATAGCGATACCGCTGGGTGCGCACTGTGCGCATGCGATCTATTGTGAAGTCGCAGCGGTCTTTTGCGGCTATCACGTAGTCGCGTTCGACGAAATGGTCGCCAAACACATTTTGGCCTTCCATGTAATCGGGTACATTGAGGCCAGCGAGCGCGAGTGAGGTGGGACCGATGTCAATGCCACTGACCAGGTCGGAGCGCACGCTTCCGGGTTTTACGACATCTGTATCGCCTTGCCAGGAAATTATCAATGGGGCTTTGTGGCCGCCTTCATAGATAAATTGCTTGTGCCGCGGCAACCGCATCCCGTGATCGCTGAAGAAAAATATGATCGTATTTTCGCGCAATCCATCTTCTTCTAATCGCTCCAAAATCCATCCCACCTGCCGGTCTGTGTGCAGGATACAGTCGTAGTGCAGGGCAATTTCTCTGCGGATGATTTCGTGATCGGGATAGAACGACGGCACAGGTACCGAGGCGGGATCAATGCCCGGTCCTTTGAGCAAGCCTATGCTTTTGCCGCCCCGAAGCTGAATTTGTCCGAAGAACGGTTGGTCGTGTGGACAGCCCGACCAGTCGCTTCCATCTTTTGCCCCTTTGAAATCCATGCTTCCATGGTGGTTAAATAAGGTATCTAACTCAAAGACAAAGTTATAATGCGTTTTGCCTTCGTTAAATGTGTAATATCCGGCATCTCGAAAATACTCGGGTATTGTCTTTATCCCTTCGGGCAAACGGGGGTATGAACTGGTGTGGTTGTGCGCGCCTATGGTGGTTTGATACATTCCCGTAATTGTCGCCGAGCGCGAAGGCGAACATACGCCAGAGGTTTGATATGCCCGATCAAATTTTACGCCCGAAGCAGCGAGCGCATCTATATTCGGTGTTTGTATGGTCTGATCGCCATAACAACTCATCCACGGGTTCACATCTTCGAGAAAAAGCCAGAGGATATTTGGACGGGGGTTCGACATTTTTTGCTCCTTTTAATAAGTCTTTTATTTACCTCGATCATTGAGCTTGAGCCATTCGGGTGGGCCGTATAGCAATGGCTTTTCGTTCCAGGTAAATAGCGGTTCTATGTCCCGCAAAATATCGTCGAGCGCCTTGTGATCGTATGCATCTTGCGTTGGGAAGCGGGTTGTCAAACGGCTGTGCGCGCTCGTGATGACCTGGCGGCGGCGCAGTATTTCGGGATAATTTGTACCTTTTACTGTCTCGAGCGCGAATAGGGGCGCCATGATGCCATATACTCGTTTTGCCTCTTTCAAGTCTCCAGCTTCCAGAGCATTCCACAGGCGCACCACGACGTCTGTTATGTGACAGCCCGGCATTTGTCCGGCCGCGCCGCGCGGATGTTCGAGCAATAAATAGCGCCCACTGGCTCCGCCAAATACGCCCTTCAATTTTGGACCGGCCTGTTCGATTAAGCCCGTAATCATGTGTGTTGGGGGGAAGACCTCTTCTTTGACGTATTCTATGTGTTCTACTTCATTGATCAAGCGCACGACTGTGTCGATTGACAACTCGCTGCCCCTCAGGTGATTTTGTACAAAAATTGGCATGTTCACTTCGCGGTCTATCGCCTGGTAATAGTTTACCATTGTATCTTCATCCTCGATTGGTTCCACATAAGGAGCCATTGCGATGACGCCATCGGCTCCCAATGCCTGCGCGTGACGTGCGAACATCGCAGCGTGATGACCACTCGTCCCCTGAACGCCGAGAATTGCTGGTATGCGTCCAGCGATGTGTTCTACGACCATCTGCATGCCGTGCATGCGTTCCTGGTCGGTCAATACGGGAAAACTGCTGGCATTTACGGGCCAGACAATTCCGTGCGCGCCGCAGGTGATACAAAAATCCAGCACGCGTTTGAGATCGCCCCAATCGACATCTCCATTTTGCTTAAACGGCGTTGACGGAATGGTGAAGACCCCGCGAAATGTATCAGAACTCATGTTGTCTCCTTTTTTTGCGAATAGTATAACGAAACAGTATGAAAAATAAGTTATGAAATTTTATCTCCAAACAAAAAATCCCACCTGCGAATTATGTCTATTTGGACATTGTCGGCGTAAATTATGGCTGTTTATTCCAATATTTGGCGTAAATTATGGAATTGAAGTCCAAATTTTACGCCAAAATGGGATATAACGTAAAAAATGAGTAAAACCCAAAAGCCCCCCGATGATGTTCATTGGGGGGCTTTTTTAATTGTCGCGAAGGATATAGAGTCTCAATTCGCCTGGCGGTGGGATTTTTTCTCTGGGTCTGTCGCGGTTGCGATCCAGTGTTTCCCAGCGCAAGACGTATTGTTCACCGGATCGTGTTCCCTTGCCGCGTGCACCGCGCAGGTTGACGGTCATGCCCGGATAATCAGATGTCACTTGTTCCAATTCATCGGGGATCTCGTTATCGGGCGGTGGGTATGTCCCAATCACTTGCAGCGTTTGGGGATGCAATTTCCAGATCCCCTGGCCTTCTTTTATATGCCAGTAACTCATGCTGAGACTGCCATCGGCCTCTGCCTGGACACCGCCCAATCGAATTTCGGCCCCGATAGAGCCGCCGCCCCCAAATTCCCATCTGTAGGTCCAATTGCTCACCTTGTAAAATACCCACTCGCCATCTTCCAAACGCGCACAATAGGCCTGTGTGTATCCATTTTCGTCGTGTTTGTGATAGCTGATCACGGCGCGTTTCTGGTCGTCAAAGCCCAGTGATTGCGTCATGTTGATCAGTCCACCTCCTGGGGGTACGGGATCGACAGTGGCGCCGCTTTCTATTGTAATTGGTAAATTCAGTGTGTCGCCGCCGCCTGTTTCCCAGGACAGGAGGTCTGGACTGCGGGCATAAGAAATACTGTGATTGGTCGCACAATCGGGGGTATCGCGCCAGATCCAGACCATGTGATAATTTCCGTCTGGTCCTTTTTCCGGCATGCGCGCGTAGGCATTCATGCGGTCGAGTCCATCGAGCAATGGTGTACTGTGCATTCGGTGCCATGTTTTTGTCTGGACATCATACGCATTGTAAAAATCGACCCCATTGCCGCTGCTGCCGTCTCGATACCGGAAAATCAATTCATTATTCGGACCGCGCATAAACACGGGGTAGGTACAGCGATCCTCATTTTTGCCGACCATAAAGTCTATGCGTTCAAAACTCGCGACATCGAGTGGGCGCGTTGTGCGAAAGTAAATCAGCGGATCCACATGCATATTTCCGCACAAATGAATATGGCCATCGTCGTCGATGGCCATGGTCAGTGAATTGTGACTGTCCCATCCGATCTCCGATGACAGTCGGCCTCGGTTCTCCAGCCATATACCTTCGGGATGTGCAAATGTCCATATCTCTTCATCTATCTTTCGCATTCCAACAGTCATTTTGCGCTCGGCATTGTAAAACGCGATAAACTGCATATCGCCGTGGGTCAAAAGATCAAATCCGACGGGATGACCAGACCAGACCGTTGCGACAAATAGCGAACTGTAAACGGAAAGTGTACTGGAACTCATAGTTTATCCTCTGATTCGCTAAAACAAAGAGCGTGTTTTTTGATCAAAGATGTAGTGTTTGGGATTTTCGAATTCGCCATTTTTGAGGACCGAGTAGTGGAGATGAGGGGCCGTTGAGCGTCCTGTTCCGCCCATCTCGCCGATTTTTGCACCGCGTTTGACGCGAGTTCCGAGCTTGATTTGGGGCTTTCTGTTCAGGTGCCCATACAAGGTTTGCAGACCATAGCCATGGTCGATAATCACGTACCATCCCAAACGATTGTTGTGATCAATTTTATCAATTGTGCCATCGGCTGTGGCGATAATGGGCGTGCCCCTGCGACCGGGATAATCGATGCCAAAGTGAAATTGTCTGCGCCCGGTGAATGGGTCGCGGCGGAAGCCAAAACCCGATGATATTCTCGGATTGTCCATCCGAACGGGGGTAATTGAAGGTATGTGCTGGCGCATTTGGATATCTTTGCTGAGCACTGACAAAATCGTATCAAAACTGGTTTTCAAGAAGTGCGCTTCTCGCAAGAGTTGGTCCATATTGGTGCGGTTATCAGTCAGAAGGTCTGATACGTCGTCTGAAACGGCGGTTTCCCATTCTGATAGTATGGCATCGCCGCCGCCCACACCTATTTGACGGACTTCATCACTCGGTTCGGACAGGTCAACCCAGGCGCGCATGATGCGATCTTTTTCCTGTAGCTGATCCATGTTGTGGCGCATGTTTCTCAACTCTTCTTGAATTAAGGCAAATTCGCGTTGGAGTGCTGTATTTTCCTCCTTGAGTTCGGCGAGCCTTTCCCGCTTGCCTATTGTGGCAACATAACCGAGCGAGAGCAATAAGAGCAGGCATAATGTACTCACGATGCCGATAAATTTGGGGCGTGAGAGATGGTATTCTTTGATATAACCCTCATTATGGGAGATAAACATTAAAGTTAGATATTTTTTCATGCAATAAGTCCAGGTAAAGGTGAGAGTGGCTTATCTATGGCTGAGGGAGAATAAGGTGAGAGACGTTTAGGAGTGGCAATATATAACTTTTTGTTCATTTTATCAAGCTCTGACTGTTGCCCAATTTTTCAGAAAGGCGAAGGCTTCGTCGCGCACAGCCTGACGCAATTTGGGAATATCGTCGCAGAAAATGCGTACCACTTTGGCCTGTGCTTCAAAATTGTCGAGCAGATAATTTTTGAGCAAAGAGACTTCCGGGTCGTCAAAGCTCAGGGGTTCTGGTTTTTCTACGGGGATGTGGGCATCGAAAAAGACTTTGAGATCTACTTCGGGGCTTTTGTCAAATTGGAGAATATCGAGGAGTATTTCATTGCCACAGAGATTTAGTTTGAGCTTTGAGGAAAGATGGGCACAAAAGGCTATTTCGAGTTCTCTCCGCTGGTCGGGCGCATCATAGAGATGGCGAAATAAATTTATGAGGTGTTGCGCGTATTCATGAGGAAAGAATATGCGTGCAACTTTGAAGAGTTTGCGTCTTTTGAGACGTCCAATCAGGCTGGTTCGGTAGGAGATCCCGAGTTCGGTGTGTTCTTTTTCGAGACGGTGAAGCAGGTCAGATTCGGTGGCGCGGTCAAAGTCATTTTCTGTCAGCGAACAGTTGGGATGCGCCAAAAGATCCTGTATCCCGCGCTTGAACATGGCATTGGCAGAGCGAACCGCGTGGTGCCAATAGACGTTGCGATACATCAAATAGCTGGTAAAGATGAGTGCCTCAGCTGCAGATACGCCTTTGTAAGTGATGGCCGGTCGCTGTGTCGTGTGATGATATGTAATTGAGGACAGGAGGCGATCTCTGTTGACGCTCTCGCCAAATGGAACACCGCAGTAGCGCGCGTCGCGCAGAAGATAGTCGATTTTGTCGGGGTCGAGCGTGCCGCTGAGAATATGGGCAAGGCGCGTATCGCGGTCGGGAATGGTGCGCTGCCGGTAATCGATAACATTTGAGACGCGCTGGGGATCAATGCCCACTTTGAGAAGTGCGGCGTGGACCTCTGTACTCGGATCTTCAATGATGTAGCGCCCCCGCGTTTCATGGTCAATAAAAAACATCTGCATTTCTTCGAGCAGATGCGAAAAGGGATAATGACCGATGTCGTGCAACAAACTCGCCGCGAGAAGCACGCGCACGTCATCGATATCGATATTGGGAGGGGGCTGAGTTTTGAGTAATTGTTTGAGGAAATGGCCCGCAATGTGAAACACGCCCAAAGCGTGTTCAAAACGCGAGTGGCGAGCTCCGGGATACACGAGCAAGACGTGCCCGAGTTGCGATATATCGCGAAGGCGTTGAAATTCTTCGGCATCAACGAGGGGTAAAAAATCGGGCGGTATGTGGATATAGCCCCAAATGGGATCCCGAATTGCTTTGCCTTCTTCGAGAAAGCGTAAATCGATCATGAGAGGATTAGCTTTTGTGATTATTTATTCGCAGTCCGCGCACAAAAATTGCCACGAGATTTTTGATCATGGCGTCATCGCGTTCTGGCATATCGGTTTCATTTCTGGCCACAAAACGGCTGATGCAGTGTTGCAGGAGTGCATAGAAGAAAGAGCGAAGCGATTCAGCCGGATCAACCGCGCAAAACAGGCCCTGATCGACACCGGTTTGAATGGCCTGGCGAATGGATCGCATGTGGGGGTTGCTGTAAATTGCGAAAAATTTTTCTCGGAATTTGTGATCTTCGAGTGCGCTGTACATCATCAGGCGTATGAATGTCGAATCTCTGCGATTGCGATTGACAAATGTCTGGGCAAAGTCGCGCAAGAGGTGTTCGATATTGCGCGGGTCTGGCGGAGGTGCTGTGTCTTGATCCCACTGTTCCGAGCGTTTTTCAACTGTGTATGTGATAATGGCATTGTAGAGGTCTTCTTTGGTCGCAAAGTGCCTGAAGATAATGGCTTCTGAAACATCTGCCGCACGGGCAATGGCACGCGTGGTGGTTCCGGTAAATCCTTTGGTGGCGAAAAGCGTCATCGCCACTTCGATAATTTGGGTGCGCCGTTCGGCCTGTGTAAGTCGTTTTCTGGGCATGTGCGGGCCAGTAATCTTGGAAGGAATAGTTAGATAAAAAAATATCATCAGGGGAAGAATAGTTGTCAAGTTGAAAAAAAACTGGAATTAGGAACAAGTTGAAGTGTAAAATCAGCCACTTGTCGCGCAGGACTAAAGCTTTGCGAAGGATCTACAACTCAAGCTGAGGATGGGTAAGAGACGTTACTTTTACTTGACACTTTTTGATCAATATGATAATTTTGCTCTCAGTGCGATGTGTATCATATCAGTGTCGCCCTTTGATAGAATCCTTAAGGGCAGGTTTTTGCTCCCGTAGCTCAGCTGGATAGAGCAACTGCCTTCTAAGCAGTAGGTCGCAGGTTCGAGCCCTGCCGGGAGTGTTTTGCGTTTTGTGTGGTGGGTGTAGCTCAGTTGGTTAGAGCGCCTGGTTGTGGCCCAGGAGGTCGGGGGTTCAAATCCCCTCACTCACCCCACACTTTATACTATGTCTTGGGCTTTTAGCTTCCCTATACAAGGGGTTAAAAGCCCTATTTTATTGTGGGATGGGGGGATAGATGCTTAATTTTTTTCGGCGAAATAGATCCAAATTTAGCCGGGTCGTTGTTCTGGGCTTAGACGGCATGCCACATAGCTTGTTGCAACGTCTGATTGCCGAGGGGGCTATGCCCAATTTTCAGCAGTTGATCGTTCAGGGATCATTGATGTCTATGACGTCGGTGCTGCCTACGGTATCGTCAACGGCCTGGGCGTCAATTGCGACGGGTTGCAACCCGGGTAAGCACGGGATTTTTGGTTTTATTGACCGCGTACCCCAAACATATGAGATGTTTATTCCATCTTCGAGAACTTTGCGGGGCAAGACGTGGGTTGATCTGTTTAGCAATATGGGACAGCGAGTTTTTTCTATGGGGGTGCCGACTACTTTTCCCCCTCGCAAAATTAATGGCATCTTGATTTCGGGATTTTTAGCACCCGATTTGAAGCGAGCGACCTATCCGCCTTCGATAGCGTCTGAACTGGAAGCCATGGGATATTTGATCGATATTGACGCCTGGCAGGCGCGGATAAATCGTCATAAATTTCTCGATGAGATCTTCTGGGCACTCGACCGACGTGCAGAGGCTATGTTCAAGTATTATGCCCAGGAGTCATGGGATTTATTTGTAGCGCATTTTATGGATACCGATCGGTTGCACCACTTTCTCTGGGGCGATGTGGAACGAGGAGATGTGTCGTACACCGCGTGGTTTAATCAGTTTTACGCGCGCGTAGATGAAATCATCGGAGAATTGGTTTCGCGCTTATACAGCGATACGTTGCTCATGATTGTGTCGGACCACGGTTTTTGCACCCTGCAGCGCGAGGTGCATTTGAATTTTTGGCTGCAACAGATGGGGTTGTTGTCTTTTGCATCGCCTGAACCAAAACAGTTGAGAGACCTGGATCCCCGAACACGGTGTTATTCATTGTTGCCCGGGCGATTTTACGTAAATCTAAAGGGCAGGGAGCGCGAGGGCTGCGTTCAGGCAGGTGCTGAATACGAGCAGGTCCGGCGAGATGTGGCAGATGCGTTGATGGATATCCGCGATCCCGATGGTGGGGTACCAATCATTGATCGCGTGTTGATGCGCGAAGAGGCTTTTTCTGGCGATGACCTCGATGCAGCACCCGATCTTATGGCAGTGCCTGCGCGGGGATATGATTTGAAGGGCGGTTTTGAAAAGCGCGTTTTGTTTGAATCCAGCCCTGTGAATGGTACGCATACTTTCGATGATGCGTTGTGGTTTGCCAATGCGCCTGATCTGTCATCTGATGATGCGACTGTGATGGATATTTTGCCTACGATGATGGCTCTGTTGGGGCTGGAAAGTCCTGAAGGAGTGGATGGTCGAGTCGTGAGAGGAGCTTTGTGAAACGTTTTGTTTTTTCCTGTGCGGTTATCTTGCTTTGTGCCGATATACACGCGGACGATCATCACGTTCTGGATACGAGCAAAGAGGGTATGGAAGCGATTTCTAATGCTCTGGGGGTTAAATGTAAGTATTGCCATCCGTCTGTGACTGAGGCTGGTGAACGCGATTACAAAGCACCGTCTCCGCTTAAGAAAACAGCGCTTTATATGAAGCATCATTTTGTGGATGGTCTGGTTACAACAACTGGGAAATCGATTGATTGTGCTTTTTGCCACACGGGCACGGTGCGGTTTATAGTGCGCGATACGAGTGCGGCCAAACCCTCGCGGTTGGCGGGTATGTCGCGTGGAGAAATTGTGGCGATGATGAAAGAAATGCAGAAAGCTCTGGGTGTGAAGGCATGTGACTATTGTCATGTGAGAAGGCGCGATGGCCGGCTCGATCCGGTCACGCCTACCCCCAATAAGGTTGTTGCACGCATGATGATAGAGAAGTTTACGGATCGTTTATTGGATATTAAAACGGGCAAGCCGGCAACGTGCCAGACTTGTCATGAGGGGAAAGCGAGGTTTTTGGAGAGGTGAGTACTGGCTCTTTAACATCTCATCTTTCAAGTTGCTTCAGTTCTTTTTCAAAGTCGCTGAGGTCTTTGAATTGGCGGTACACAGAGGCAAAGCGCACGTAGGCAACGTCGTCGAGGTGTTTGAGTTCTGTCATGACAAGTTCGCCAATGTGCTCTTTGGCTTCTATTTCGCGTTCGCCTCTGCTTACGAGTTGGTCTTCGATTCGGTCGGCGATTTCCTCGATCTGAGTTGTTGAGATCGGACGTTTGGTACAGGAGAGTCGGATTTTGTCTATGAGTTTGTTTTTGTCAAAGATTTCGCGTCGTCCATCGGATTTGATAACGGTGAGAGGGGTGTCTTCAATGTATTCGTAGGTCGTGAATCGACGTCCGCACCCCAGGCATTCTCGGCGTCGTCGGATGGCGGTGCCTTCTTTGCTCGATCTGGAATCTACCACTTTGTCTTCGATCACGCCACAATAAGGACATTTCATAAGATAGAGTTCCTTTCTGGAAATCAACATGATATTGTATATTGCCCAAATTATAGTACTAAATATAGGGTACTGTCAAGAGAGGAATTGCAGATGTGCGTTAAAATCAGTGGCGTGTAGAAAAAAAGGAAAATACGTGAGCCATATATCGCTGGAATCTGAAAATGACGCTGTCAAGCGTGCGCTTGAGTCGTCCTATTGTCCCGAACCGATTAGAGAAGCTCGGCAGAGGCAGGACGAGATTCTCATCGAGCGACTTCGGCATGGTCCATACAAAATTGCGGATATCGGATGTGGTGATGGCTACCACGCCGTTCTATTCTCGCCGCACTGTCTTTTGTATCACGGTTTTGAAATATCGCCCGAAATGGCTGAGGAGGCACATGCGCTGTGGAAACAAGAACGCATTGACAATGCACAGATATTCATAGGCGATGCCGCCGAGGCAGTGGTTGAGGAAGCGTTTTACGACCTCGTTTTCTGTCTGTATTTTACCCCGGGCAATATCAGGGATAAATCTGATGACCTCAGCCTGTACAGCGATGCGTATCTCGATCGCAATCCGCGGTTTATTCAGACGATTTCTCGTTTTTATCGCGCTCTGAAAATCGGCGGTTCCGCATTTTTCACCATGTATAAGGATGTGCCGGAAACTGAGGCCGCGCAAGTCGATTTCTACGAGCATACAGGGCAGCGCGTTGTGACGCCTTTGGGGGCACGATTTGTGGCGACTGCCGAGGGCTTTTGGTCTGCAAGATGGACGCGAGATAGCATTGTGTCCAATCTCGGTGCGTGTGGCATTGGGGCAGAGGATATCGTGTTTCACGACCTGAACGATATTGCGTGGTTGGTTGAGGTGGTGAAGCATTCTCACTTGGGAAAAGGAGTGTTTGCATGACGAGACGAGAGCTTTATAACAAGGATATAGCAGGTGAGAAAATTCGGCGCTGGCAACGCGAATCGGGTTTACAGGGCCAGGAAATCGCCAAGATGGTTGGGATTAGTGCGCCCTATTACAGCGATATTCGAAAGGGCAAACAACGCGGGTCAATTCCCGTGTTGGCAAAAATTGCAGATGTGTTGGGCAGAAGTGTCGAAGATTTGTTGACGGATCAAGAAACCGGCCGGGAAACAATACAGGTCGCCGAATTGAGGAAAGCATTGCAGCCGTTATTCAAATCAGAAACCGATGATATTATTGAGGGGATTCAACTCTGGCGGAGCGCACCACATAATTTTAAAGCTGCGTTTCGATCCTTGCTCGATGCCTGATGAAGATGAAGGAAAAAATAAAAGGGAACCGAAATTTTCGGTTCCCTCATTTTTTTGGTAGCGGGGGGGGGATTTGAACCCCCGACCTTTGGGTTATGAGCCCAACGAGCTACCAGGCTGCTCCACCCCGCGACCTTATGTCCAGATAAGCAATAGAAAAGAACGGGATTTTGGGGGTATTGTCAAGCTATTTCTGCGGTTTGTCGTTTTGCATTTGTGTCTCTTCAACGCGTTCTGGTCGATCCTGGGAAGACTCTCCGCATTTGGTAATTTTTACTTGTGTAATGCGCTGTCCTACGACCTGGAGGATTTCAATAAACAGATTTCCGTGTTCTAAATTTTCATCTATCTGAGGTACGTGTCCAAGCACGTTGTATATAAATCCTCCGAGCGTTTCGTAACCGTTTTGTGGCAGTTCGACGTTGAGCACGATATTGAGGTCTTCAATATCAATGCGCGCATCTGCGACGAGTATTTTGCCCTCTTCGCGCCATTCAAAAAGCGGTTCTTCATCGTCGTATTCATCTTGAATCTCACCGACAATTTCTTCGATAATATCTTCCATTGTAATGAGGCCAGATGTGCCACCATATTCTCCGACAACAATCGCCATGTGTACTTTTTCGCGCTTAAATTCGGCCATTAGATCAGCGAGTGTCTTATTTTCCGGCACAAAGTATGGCGCACGCATGATCTCCGGAATAGACCACGGCTGATTGGTCGCCAGATTGAGTAAAATATCTTTGACATAAACGACGCCCTTGATGTTGTCGATTCGTTCTTCATAGATGGGGATTCGCGAATGCCAGGATTGCTGGATCAGTTCGAGAAGCTCCTTGGGCGTGGCCGTTAGTTCGGCAGAAATTATATCTATGCGCGGGATCATCACCTCTTTGACCGTTGTTTCATCAAATTCAAAGATGCCCTCAATCATTTCTCTTTCTTCTGCTTCGATTGTGCCTTCTTCTGTTTCCGACTCGACGATATTTCGCAATTCTTCTTCTTTTAGTGCTCGGCTATCGTCTTCGCTCAAGAAAACAGTTTGCGCTTTTAGCAACAAGAGTGTGGGAAGGACAAGAATAAAGTAAAAGGGCAAAAAACATAACGGCAAAAAGGGCAGCGGACGGTCTGATCCCTCTTCCCTTCGATAGGGGGGAACGATGCTGCGAATGACCAGGGCGATAAATACATAAAGTGCGATGAGCAACGCTGCACTGGGATATAGCCAGAAACCCGGTTTTAATGTCTGAAAAAGAATGGAAAACAGTGCCAGAGCGCCTATAGATATGGCAATTGTCTGACCGAGCAAAACCATTTGTGACACAAAATCGCGGGAGCGATAGAGCCAGAGGTAAAGCCCTGCACGTCCTATTTTTTCTTCGTGGAGGCGTTCGAGAGTTGTGCGCGAAACAACAATTGATCCGAGCCTGGAGAAAGCCGCTGTCAGGAGAATAGAAGCGATGGTTATAAAGATTGCTGGCCAAGGATCGTCCAAAAAAATCACGCTCCTTTCGGGGGAAGAATTGTTTATAGCAAAGGTTATACCATCAAGGTCAGGTATTTTTTTTCTTCGTTTTGCATTTGCGTGTACCCTTCGGGGGTATCGTGTTCAAATCCCAGCAAATGTAGGATTCCATGCACTGTCAGATGAGTTATTTCTGTCTGTAGGGATCGGTTATGCGTTTTTGCTTGCTGTCGTGCGCTATCTACTGAAATGTATATCTCTCCGCAATAATGCGCTTCTGGATGGATCGCATCGGAAAGCTCAAATGAAAGGACGTCGGTCGTTTTGTCTATGTTCCGATATTTTTTGTTGAGTTGTCGGATATGGGCGTCATGGGTTAGAACGCACGAAATGGGAAGATGCACCTCGTTGTCTGAAAGAAGTTGTTTCACTACAGCTTCCAATTGAGGGATATCCAGATCGCAGACATTGACTAAAGTTGTGATTTCCAGTGTATTCATCCGATCGCGCTTTGGCGTTCTTGTTGTTGCACTTGCCAGGGATAGGGGACTCGGTGATGGTGCGAAGCCTGCAAGACGGGTAAAAAGGCTTCCTGAATTCGGGTCAGGTCGCGCAATGTAAGATCGCATTCATCCAATTCCCCAGCATCATAACGGCCTTTGACAATTGTATGGACGAGTTCTCTAATTTCGTCTGGATCATTGTTGGGCAGAGACCGCGTCGCGGATTCAACAGCGTCTGCGAGGTTAATAATGCCCGCTTCTTTGGTCTGGGGTTTGGGACCAGGATAGTGGAAGTCGGCATCGCGGACCGCCTGTTCGTCTATGAGTTGTGCCTGATGCTTAAACGAAGTCATTTCTGAAGTCCCATGGTGCTGTGGGATGAGATCAATGATTGCAAGAGGAAGGCCTTCTTCTTTTGCCAATTCGATCCCGTCCCTGACATGAGAGATGAGAATCAGGGCACTTATTTGAGGTTGCAACTCATCGTGAGGATTCACGCCATGCTGATTTTCTATAAAATAGTGTGGGCGTCTCATCTTCCCAATATCGTGGTAATAGCACCCAACGCGCGCGAGCAAGGGGTCTGCACCTATTGTGACCGCGGCTTCTTCCGAGATATTGGCCATATTTATGCTGTGACTAAAGGTGCCAGGAGCACGAATGGCCAAATTGCGCAACAGCGGGCGATTTAAGTCTGCCAATTCGAGCAATGTCATTGATGTTACGACATTGAAAACACTTTCGAATACAGGCAGTAATCCAATGGTGAGGATTAAGGAACCACAGGCAGACAAGATGCCCCAGAATAAATCTTCGCGTATTTCCGTGAGAAACTCGGTGGTGTTGGCATAAGAGAAAAGGAGTCCAACTGTGGAGGTAATTGTCAAGGCATAAGCGGCAATCAGATACAGACCCGGACGGTAAAAATCTCTGCGATGGCGCACCTGATGTACCGAAAATGCGCCAATAATGCCTGTGGTGAGAAAGATGATCCCGTATTGGAGTTCGCCGAGTATGCTGGCACAAAGCGTTGTAACGACAAGGGTGATCACCATGCCGATGACGGCATCAAAGAGTACGGTCGCCAGCATTGCAGATAGTGCGACAGGGATGAGAAACGGTGATATGGCCTGACTTTGGGCGGCGTAATCAGCCACGGCAGTAGGGATTAGAATAATGATGCCAAACAGTACGATGTTTTTGGACGGGCGATAAAGGTCAGGGCGATAAAATTTTAGAAATGCAAAAAATATGATTAGCGTCAACGCGCAAAGTGATAGTCCAGCAACTCGTTGAATGAGGTCAATGAATGGGTCTTGCTGGCGGCGTTGGTTGATATGTTCTGCCAGCGACATGAGTTTATCTACGTCGTCAGATGTTACGCGGTCGTGTTTGTCAATAATGCGCTCGCCTTTGAGGACTGTCTCTTTGACGCGTTCGACACTGTTGGCTGCTTCATCTCTGCGCCTCTGCGTTTCGGTAGCGTCATAGGCAATGTTGGGGGATAGATAGGTCGAGATCAGTTCAATTCCCGCTCTTATTGCCATAGGGCTTGCTTTTGGCACTTGTTGTTCTATGGTTTGTTGGAGCCCCGAGGTAAAATTTTCTATATTGGTCAGTTCTTCAAGGCTGATTTGGCGTTCTGAGCCATTGTTGAGTAGTATAACCTCTGCGTACCCTTCCTCGACGGTATTTATTTCCTGGTCGAGAATCCCGTTCTGATAAGTGCTTTGAAGAATTTTCTCGACTGCGGTGGTCAATCTATCGAGGCTGGATGATCGTCTCCGGGATATGGGAATGAGATATTTCAGGGTGGATTCCGATAGGGGGCTAATCTCTGGGTGTGAAAGCCGCAACTCGTGTGAGAGAGATTCGCTTAGCCGGGAGCCTGTGTGCTTTTTTGTGTCGTTGAGAAATGTTTTGAATGCATTCAGTTTGTTTTCCTGAACCGCGCTGTCATAGCGCAAGACCGGCAAAATCTGGTGGCGAACTTCTGTGATTTCATTCTGGTATTCTTCCGCGCCTTTATATACAGGGAAGTGGTCAGGGGCAATGACTTCATCTGGCGCAATCGCGCCTTCGCGGAAGGCACTGTACTCGTACTGCCGTTGCGTGGGAAATAAGACGGTTAGTACGCCTAAGAGGGCGAGCATCAACGCAATGCGAAAGGCTTGCTTTCCCCGCTGTTTCCATTGTTGTTTTGTCCGACGCGTGCGTTCGCGCTGACGTTTTCTAAAGAACATCATGGTTTTGGCAGTGCCTCTTCTACGTCTGGTTCAGGGGAATGTTCGCTTTGTTCATAGGCTGTTATGATTTGTTGGACCAATGCGTGTCGTACGACATCTTTTTCTGAAAAACTGACAAATTTGATGGCTTCTATGTGAGACAGAATGTGTTGGACGTGTATAAGTCCAGACTGAATACCCGGTGGCAGGTCTATTTGTGTTATATCACCCGTAATCACAGCCTTGGCATTGTTGCCCAGGCGGGTAAGAAACATCTTCATCTGGTTGACGGTGGTGTTCTGAGCTTCGTCGAGAATGACAAAAGCGTTGTTCAGGGTGCGTCCTCTCATAAATGCAAGCGGTGCAATTTCAAGTGTGCGCATTTCCATAAGGTGTTGCAATTGTGTATCGGGTAACATGTCGCGCAGGGCATCGTAGAGAGGGCGCAAATAGGGATCGACTTTATCCTGTATATCTCCCGGAAGAAATCCCAGGGTTTCGCCAGCTTCTACGGCTGGCCGTGTCAGAATAATTCTGGAGATGTGTTTGCTTTTTAGTGCAGCAACAGCCGCTGCGACTGCCAGATAAGTTTTTCCCGTGCCCGCAGGCCCAATGCCAAAAACAATGTCGTGGTTTTCTATAGCTGCCGAGTAAGTAACCTGAGTCCGGGAGCGGGGGCGAATGAGAATATTGGGTGTTGAAAGAATGGGCTTTGCGTATTCGCCAATTTCAGATTCACAATTTTCCGGCGGTGGCGCAAGCAGGTGCAGAGGGTCAAACTGATCGCCACGCCGAAGGCACGAAACCATTTCTTCTAATAGACCAGAGACGTGTTGAACTTTGTGTTGTGGCCCCTGGACATTTAGCTGATCACCGCGGGCGGTTAAACGCACGCCATAGCGGTCTTCAAGGGCGAGCAAATTTGCGTCGTTGTGACCGTATAACGATAGGAGGTCAACACCGCGCAACGATAGTCTATGGGAGAGTTCTCTATTTTCCACGATTTGAGTATTTAAAAAATAAAACTCTCATTCCCAAACAGACTACGGGAATGAGAGTTCTATTTTAGAGTTAAAGGTTTATAGATGAACCTTCCATTGGATTTATGAAAGATCCAAATTCTGGGATCGAAAAGGTTTGAGGTCAGTTTGCCGGAATATCGAATACTTGAGCAGGGAAAATCATGCTCGGATCAAAGATCTGTGTTTTGTTGGCCTGGTAGATCCGATTCCATTTGGTGACATCATTGTACACCTTGCCAGCAATGGACGAAAGGTTTTCGCCGCTCATTACGAGATGTTGATTGATATCGACGCCAAAAGGAATATTAAGAACCCACTTGGGATAAATTATATCGGGATGTTTAATTTTATCCCGGTTTTCAACATAGATACGGGGCCAGAGATAAGGATCGCCGTAAATATCGTCTTTTTTGGCGATTTTCCAGAGATTATCACCTCTGACAACCGAATATTGTCGAATGCGCTTGCGAGGCATCCGCGCTTTGACTTGTTCAAGTAATTGATCAATACTCGCCAGTTTTTCCTGTGCAGCTGGAAAACAGGCTCTTTTGTCTGCTTTAAGCTCTGATACGCGGGCTTCTATTTGATCAATTTCATCTCGAACTTCAAAAAGAGCATCTTCTGCCAGGCTGCGCAACCCCATGAGACGGCCTTCAATGCGCCCGAGTTCTTGTATATATTCATCGACCCCTGCTTCATCGGACTCAACAAGACTATAGACTTGCTGTTTGATTTCACTAACCTGGGTATCTATACTCGAAATCTGGTTCGAAAGGTCATTAGATGCTGTTTGGCATTCAAGCAAAGACTTTTTGAGTTCTGCAAGCCGTTGCTCCTGTTCTGTAAGTTTCATCCTGTATTCATCATAGGTCATTTCCATTTGGGCAATTCCCTTTTGAGGGAAAGCCAAAAAGGTGATTGCGCAACAAACGAGAAAGAACCCGAAAAGCTTCAAACCTGTCATCCGACCAACTCCTTTCCACACACCAAAAAATTACTGGCTCAAGACCTGTTGCACTGACTTAAGATATTTTGCCACTCGGCCAGAACCTGTTTTTTCTGTGCCAATTGGCGTTCCAACTCGGCTCGGTGTTGCTTACAGGCTGCGAGGTCGGCTTCAGCCGATTCTGCGGCTTTACGCGCTTCTTCAAGCATTTGGAGTTGCGATCTTGAGGCCATTGGCGTGCAACATCCAGATAACAGAACGAGTAATAGACCACAACCTGCCGCTTTTTTGAGTCTTTTCATAACCCAATTGCCTCCTCAGGGATATTGGCGTAAGTATTTAAATTATCAAGACGTAAAGTAAAAACAGAAAATCCAACAATCCAACTTTCAGACAAAGTACTACATAAAATACAGAAAGTCAAGAAAAAGTTTTGAATGTGTTATGACCCTCTGTGATTACAATAATCGCAAACCGAGTTCGCGGAGTTGGGTGGGGTCTACTATAGATGGTGCACCATCCATGAGCGATGCTGCTGTATTGGTTTTTGGAAATGGAATGACATCGCGGATAAACGCTTTGCCGGCCATGAGGGCGATCAGGCGATCATATCCAAACGCGATACCGCCATGAGGTGGCGCGCCGTATCGAAAGGCGTCGAGTAAGAAGCCAAATTTTTCCCGTGATTCACTTTCGGATATCCCCAACATGCGAAACACGCGCTCTTGGATTTCTCTGTGGTGGATACGGATACTTCCGCCAGCGATTTCGTTGCCATTGAGAACGAGATCATAAGCTCTGGCGCGAACATCACCCGGGGCTGTTTCAAGCTCATCAAGGTCTGCTTCCAGGGGGGACGTGAAGGGGTGGTGACAGGCAACGTAACGTTTTTCAACGTCATCAAATTCGAGGAGAGGGAACTGCGTCACCCATAAAAAACTAAAGTCACCAGTCTCCATAAGGTCTTGTTGTCTCGCGAGTTCTAAGCGCAGATTGCCCAGTGCGTTTGCGACGACTGCGGGTTGGTCAGCGACAAATAAAAGCAGGTCTCCTGTCTGGGCGTCGAGTGATTCCCTTAGCATTTGTTGGGCCTGATCGGGGAAGAACTTGACAATTGATGATTCGAAACCCTGGTCGGTCACTTTGATCCAGGCGAGTCCCTTAGCACCGTGTTGTGCAACAAAAGCCGTGAGATCATCGATTTGTTTGCGCGAGTAGTTTGCACATCCTTTGGCATTAATGGCGCGAACTTGCCCACCGGAATCAATTACAGATCTAAAGACCCGGAATTCCGAAGCGAGGGCAGCTTTTGCAATATCGACAATTTCGAGGCCGAAGCGCGTATCCGGACGATCGGTGCCAAAGCGGTCAATCGCCTCGCGATAGGTCATTTGTGGTATGGGAGAGGGGATATCGAAGCCTATGACATGCTCAAACAGGTGCCGCGTAAGCCCTTCTGCGAGTTGCATGACATCGGTTTCTGTGACAAATGCCATTTCTATGTCAATTTGGGTAAACTCGGGCTGGCGGTCGCCCCGCAGGTCTTCATCTCGGAAGCAGCGCACGATTTGAAAGTAGCGATCATAGCCGGCGATCATGAGCAACTGCTTGTAGGTTTGAGGCGATTGGGGCAGGGCATAGAAGTTGCCTATTTGAACGCGAGAAGGGACGAGGTAATCTCTCGCACCTTCGGGTGTGCTTTTCATGAGAAAGGGCGTTTCGATTTCGAGAAAGCCCTGAGTGATTAAATATTTGCGCGTTTCCTGTGCGGCATTATGTCTGAGAAACAGGGCTTGTTGCATATCGGGGCGGCGCAGGTCGAGGTAGCGATAGCGCAGGCGCAGTTCTTCGTTGACGTCAATGTCGGGTTCTATGGCAAATGGCGGGGTATCCGATTCGTTGAGAAGACGCAGATCTGAACATTCGATGTCGATGGCACCGGTGGGCAGTTTGGGATTTGTCATGCCTTCTGGGCGCGGTTCAACTCTGCCTTTTATAGCGAGGACAAATTCGTTGCGAATTTTTTCGGCAATGGCGTGTGTTTCTGCTTCGAGATCGGGACGAAAGACCACCTGAGTGATGCCATAGCGGTCGCGCAAATCGACAAATATGACGCCTCCGTGGTCGCGTCTTTTGCCAACCCAACCCATCAGGCAGACCTCTTCGCCTACATTTTCGATGCGCAATTCGCCGCAGTTGTGTGTGCGTTTCCAGTCGCCGAGCGGCTCTGACATGGTTGTCTCCTACGCTTGGGTAATTCCGTTTTTAAGCGTTGTTTTTATCGCGCACAGGTCGTTTTGTGAAAAAATTTGTTGCGCGCGCGCTTTGAGGTCTTTGATTACGATGGTATTTGCAGATGCCTCGTCTGGTCCAATAACCGCTGCAAAGGGTATATTTTGGCGATCTGCATATTTGAATTGTCTGTCGAGACGCTGTCCCGGGATGAGATGCAGTTCTGTTGCGATACCCTCCTGGCGCAGTTTTTCGGCAAAAGAAGACGATTGGGCGAGAAGGTCTTCGGAGAATACTGTAACGAATACGCGGGCACCGGGCGTTTCGAGTTGGGGATAAGTGTCTATTTCTTTGAGTAATTCGGTGATGGCCATATCGCCAACTGCAAATCCCACGCCAGGTACCTGGCGTTTCCCGCCTACTTGACGTGTGAGATTGTCGTAACGACCACCTCCAAAGAGGGCGCGGCGCAGCGAGGTTTTGGCCCAGGCTTCAAATACCGTGCGCGTATAATAGTCAAAACCTCGCACGATTTTGAGGTCGAGCTCTACGAGGTCTATAACACCATTTTGGTCGAGTTGCTCAAAAATGTGCTGAAGCCAGGGAGAAAATGTCAGGTCTGTCGTGTAGAGGATTTCGTAGAGGGTGTCGATTTGACTTGCACTGAGATTCAGATCATTGGCCAGATAGGTGCGGAATTTTTCCTCGGGAATTTTGTCTATGCGATCAATGGCCCCAAAAACGGGTTTGATATCCTCGGGCGATAAGATCAGTTTTTCGGCAATTAAAATTTCAAGGGCCTGTCGGTCGTTGATTCTAATCGTGGCGTGTTCGTTACTGAGACCGAGGTGTTTGAATAGCGTGCAAGCTATGGTGATTATTTCGGCATCAGCCAGATAGCTATCGCTGCCGAGGGCATCGATATTCCATTGAAAAAAGGAACGCCCGCGCCCGCGTTGAGGACGCTCATAGCGAAAGAACCGGCCGTATGATTGCCAGCGAATGGGGAAGGTGAGTTCGCCTTCTTTTTGGGCGACCATGCGCGCGAGTGTGGGGGTGAGTTCTGGGCGCATGACGAGTTGTTTATCGTCTCGATCAGATAGCGTGAATGTCTGCTGTGTGACGATTTCTTCGCTGCTTTTGCCCAGGTAAAGGGCCATGTATTCGAGTATTGTGCTTTCGTATTCTCTATATCCAAAGAGATTGCCAACGCCGATAAATTTCTCGCAGAGCCACTTCTGGTAGGCCCAATCTTCGGGATAAAAATCGCGGGTGCCTTTTACCCTGGGGATTAACTGGGGCATGAGTGTATATCCGTTGCAGATTATTTTTTTATAAGAAGAAACGAAAATAAAGGTAAGAGGTAGTATTGTCAAGGTCTAAGCTGTAAAAGCGTTTTCGTAGTGTCGGATGGTAGGGCGCGGTTGTGTCAGGTCAACGGCAATGACGTCAAATCGCGGTGCCGCGTGATCGGGGTGTTGTCTCAGGTAGGCTTTTGCGATTTTGATGATTTGCGACTGTTTGGCTGGGGTTACCCGGGTCTCTGGTTGTCCAAAATGTGGCGTGGTCGCGGTTTTGACTTCGACAAAGATCAGTACGTCGTTTTTCACCGCAATGAGGTCGATTTCACCGCCCAGGGCGCGAAATCCGCGCGCGCGAATTTTGTATCCCTTTTGTTTTATAAATTTTTCTGCCAATTGTTCGCCTTTGGGACCGGATTGCTGCAGGCGGGTGCGTTGTTTGCGAAATAGCATGCGCAGGGCCTGTACCTCATCCTGTGGGATATGTTTGCTGGCACTGGCAATGGTTTTTCCTATGGCTTGAAGTTGGTCGAGGTTCATCGCTGCGCGAATGCCTTCGGCAAAAATTTTAAAGTCTTCGGAACTCCTGGCTTCAAAGACACCCCGGAAAGATTGGCGGTGGATGGGACAGGGCCCGTGTTTTTGCAAGGCGGCGAGGTGATCGGCGCTGCCGTATCCCTTGTGACCGGCAAAGCCGTAAGCGGGGTATTGCGCGTGGTAATCGATCATCAGATGATCGCGCGTTACTTTGGCGATGACAGACGCGGCGGCTATAGAAAGCGACTTCCGGTCACCGCCTATGACCGATTGTTCGGGAAATGGACTGCCCGGGAGGGCATTGCCGTCGATGAGTACGCGGTTGGGTGAGATGTTGAGGGCGGCGAGTGCCTCGCACATGGCATGGTGGGTGGCGTTGCGGATGTTGTATTTGTCTATTTCCTGTGGAGATGCTTTGCCTACACCAATGGCAAGGGCTGTATTGTGAATGGTTTCAAAAAGTTCTGCTCTGCGTTTTTCGGATAGTGCTTTGGAGTCGTTCAAGCCGGGGATGAGTGTATCTGGCGGGAGGATAACCGCGGCGGCGACAACGGGACCCGCGAGGGGACCTCGCCCGGCTTCATCTACGCCTGCAATGTGCTGGATGCCCCGTTCTCTGAGTTTTTTTTCTATGGTGAGCATCTGTTCGAGGCGCGCTTTTTCACGCGCCTGTGCTTTTTGTTTTTTTCTCACCTGTTCTGCAATTGCGCGAACACCAGCGCGAGGGTCCTGTTCGAGTGCGCGGAGGTCTGCTTCGCCAGGGCGATTGATAGATTTGATATGGGTGCTAATTTGCGCAATGGTCATTGTTGAGAGATTTTTCATGGTTGAAGATGCACACCTATCGGATGAGATGGGCTTGATTTAATTAAAAGGTGTCTTTATATTTTTACATCTATACTTAAATATTATTTATGTTTATCCAAAGCTATCTAAATAAAGAAGCGTCGAGATTCAAAAATCTGCAACTTATTTTTGAGATGAGATCGATATGGCAGAAGAGAGCAATACTGATAAGCTGCGCAAGCTCGCGCATTTTATCACGCCTTACAAATCGCGCCTGATTTTGCTGTTTTGTCTGACAGCGACAATGACGGCCCTGAGCATGTTGCCTCCTCTGGTGATGAAGTTTATCATCGATGATGTCATTACCCTGGGCAACTGGCAGTTGCTGGAAGTGCTTCTGTTTATTTCGATTTGCCTGCCTATCATGTCCGCTGCGATGCGCGTTTGGGTCTCATTCACCAATGCGTATGTGGGATGGGGGATAACGACGGGTATGCGAAAGTTTACGTATGAGTACATGTTGAAATTGCCCATGCGCTTTTACGACGAGATGGGTACGGGCAAAATTATGTCGCGCATTATGTCTGATATTGCGAGTGTGCGCAGTATGGTGACATCGCGTATGCTGGGCATTCTCGTCGATTTTGTGTCGTTCTGGGTGGCGCTTGCGCTGTGCATGGGTTTGAATTGGAAGATGGCATGTCTGCTGCTTTTGTTGATGCCCCTGTATTTTTTTAATTATTACGGGTGGCGCACGCCAATGCGGGAGTCGTACAGTCTCTGGCGTAAAAAAATGGATCAGGTGTCGGTTGGACTACAAGAGCGGTTGTCCGGGGTGCAACTGGTAAAATCTTATGGACGAGAGCGCAGAGAACACCGCGCATTTGCGGAAGATACGCACCAGAGTTTGGATGCGGCCATGCAGACTGCCACAAATCGCGCTGGCTATATGGCGGGCACCTGGGGGGTATCAGGTTTTCGCAATACGGTGATTTTTTGTTTGGGCTGTTATTACGTGATTGAGGGTGAAATGACTTATGGGGCTGTAATGGCCTTTTTTTCTTATTCAAGTCGGATGTTTCAGCCTGTTCTCAATCTCACGCAAATTGCCATGCGTCTTCAAGCCGTGATGGTGTCTGTGGATCGCGTTTTGGAAATTTTAGATTTTCCCATAGAGATTGCGGACAAGGAAGATGCCGTTGAACTGCCGCCGATAAAAGGGCATATTAAATTTGAAGATGTGCATTTTGAGTACAAAGAGGATGAGCCTATTTTGAAGGGGATCAATCTCGAGGTGCAGCCGGGGCAGATGGTGGCGCTGGTGGGACATACGGGATGCGGCAAGACGACGTTGACGAGTTTGTTGATGCGCTTTTACGATGTTAAGGACGGGCGTATTACAATTGATGGTCACGATATGCGAGATGTGAAGTTGCGCACCTTGCGCACGCAAATTGGACAGGTGTTGCAAGATTCGGTCATGTTTGATGGAACGATTCGGGAGAACTTGCTATACGGTCGCGCAGATGCTACAGATGCCGAATTGATTGAGGCGGCGCGCATTGCCGAAATTCACGAATTTATTATGCGCACATCCGAGGGGTACGATTCGATGTTGGGGAAAGATGGTATTAAGCTGTCTGTGGGGGAGAAACAGCGTCTCGCCATTGCGAGAGCCGTGCTGACCAATCCGTCGGTTTTAATTCTCGATGAAGCGACTTCGTCACTCGATTCCCTATCGGAAGCTTTGATACAAAAGGCGATGACCAGGGTGTTAGAGGGGCGTACGTCCTTTGCCATTGCACACCGATTATCGACGATTGTCAATGCGGATATTATTGTTGTGATGGATCACGGCGAGATTATTGAGCAGGGGACGCACAGCGAGTTGTTGCAAATACCCGATGGAAGGTATCGCCAGCTTTACGAACAGCAGGCCGCGGGTTCTATTGAAGAGGCTGTGGAGGCTATGGCGAGTTGAGGTTATGGAAAACTTAAAGCGATTTACCATTTTATATATTAAGCCGTATTGGGGGCGCATGTTGATGGTCATTTTGATGGCCACTATTACGTCGTCCTATACGTTTTTGCTCGGGTTTATTTCAAAAATTACGGTTGACGAAGTTTTGCAACTCAAGCCCGCGGGTGAAGTCGTTTCAGAAGCCCACATGCAGTCTTTGATTCAGGAGGAGAGGCGCCCAAAGCGCGATCCACAGGCGACGATTCCGGGGCTGGGCAAAGAAGGTGGGATAACGTTGCCCAAGACGCGCACGGAAAAACTGGAGTGGTTGGGGTGGATTTTCATTCTCTATCTGGTCGTGAGATCGTTTTTTGCCACGCTCAACTGGTTTTATACGTATAGCATCGCCTATGTGGGGCAGCGGATTGTTTTCCGCATTCGCCTTGCCCTACACGAGAAGGTACAACAGTTGCAGATGACGTTTTTTGATCGCCAGCAAACCGGACGGATTATGGCGCGGATTGTGGATGATGTGGGTTTGTTGCAGAGCGAAATCACGACGACATTTGTAGAGACGCTACGGCATGTTGCGCGCATTTTGATGGGTACGGCGATTCTGTTTACGATTGATGTCGAGCTCGCGCTGATGGCTTTTGTAGCATTGCCCGCGTACGTCGTGACCTATAAGGTGTTTCAGCGTCCGATAGCAAATGTTTTTATGCGGTTTCGAGAGGATTATGCCGAGGTTTCTGCGCTGTTGGAAGAACGCTCAAAAGGGATCCGTCTCATCCTGTCTTATGCGCGAGAAAGACGGGAGTTTCGGGATTTTTTCAGGCGTCTGATCGGGTTGTATCGTTTGGGCGTCAAACAGTCTGTTTTGAGTTCTGGTCTGGGGGCAGTCTGTTCGGTTGTGGGGGGGATTGCGATGGGCCTGATCTTTTATTTTGGCGCATTGCAGGTTCGCGGCGGTGTGATGACGGTTGGAGAATTGGTTTATTTTAGTATGTCGATGGGGAATCTTTTTTCGCCACTGGTTGCACTTGCCAATGTGAATGCCACGTTGCAACAGATGCTGGTGGTGATCAGTCGCGTGTTTGAGGTGCTGGATGAAGAGGTGATTATTCGGGATAGGGAAGACGCTAAGACCCTCGACAAAGTGCGCGGGCGCGTGTCGTTTCGCAATGTGTCGTTTCGCTATACAGAGGCGGGTGATTACGTTCTTCGCGATCTCAATTTTGTCGTGCGACCGGGCACTTCAGTGGCTGTGGTTGGGCCTTCGGGGTCGGGTAAGAGTACGCTGGTTAGTTTGTTGATGCGTCTTTATGAACCCACAGAGGGGAAGATTATTCTGGACGATTACGACATACAAGATATCAAAATTTCTTCACTGAGACAGCACCTCAGCATGGTGCCCCAGGAACCCGTTCTGTTTTCCGGGACGATTGCCGATAATATTCTCTACGGTCAGGCCGGTACTTCGCCCGATCAGGTGATGGCTGCGGCTAAGGCGGCTGAGTTGCACGATTTTATTATGACGCTGCCAGAGAAATACGAAGCGCCTGTCGAGGAGCGGGGTACCAATTTATCGGGCGGTCAAAAGCAGCGTCTGGCTTTTGCGATGGCCGTTGTCACAGATCCCAGTATTCTGATTTTGGACGATACGACTTCGGCGCTGGATGCAAAGACAGAGGCGAAGATTCAGGAGACGCTGGATCACTTGATGGAGGGGCGCACGACTTTTGTGATTACGCACCGGATTTCTACGGCGATGCGGGCGGATCGCATTCTGGTGCTGGACAACGGTCGCATGGCGGGCTGGGGGGGGCACGGCGATTTGCTGGAAGAGTGCGAGGTCTATCGCTTGCTCTACGAACAGCAGCAAAAGCAGAAAGACGATATAGCAGATGAATTTATTGAGGGGATTATGTCGGCGGTGGAAGAGGTTGAAAAGGGGAAGAAGGAATTACAGCAAGCCACAGAGAAAAACCGATAAACACAGCAGCCGCGATCCAGCGTTGCCGAACTGTGAATGGGAAAATAATCCGTTCACAGTTTTTTTATTTACTAACCTCAAAACTACAAAAAAACAGAAATACACGGGGACTTAAGAAGGTTCTTTCGCACTTGCTGGAAGGACCTCCAGATTTTATACTGAGTAGTGCGAGAATGTATCTAGACATATAGACGAAGCAGCTACTTCCAACTTTGCTGAGTATCAAAGCATGATAAAAACCTGCGCGATCATCTCATTCCTCGTATGCGTCTTGCCGACGGGCAATTGCCATTCTTATCAGCTTATTGGCACAGCGGCATTATCCGAAGAACTCGTCGCCCAGCACTACACCATCACCCCTAATCTCGACGCTGTTATTGTCGTGGATCGAACAACTCCCACATTTGAATACCAGACCTTCTACAGTGCTGGCTGGGCAAATGAAAAAGAAGGTGAACAAGGGCGAATACACTTCTTAGAGCATATCATGTTTGATACTGGTAGCTATGAGCCGGGGAAACTCAACGAGCTTATCGTTGATAACGGGGGTCAAAATCAGGCTATTACAAACCTCCATTTTATGAACTTAAAAATGCGATTTCCAAAGGATAAACTTGATCTCGCTATTGAGATAGACCGCGATAGATTTTACAATACAAAGATCAATGAAGCAGTCGTTGAAAATCAAAAGAAAATTGTACTGACGGAAAGAAGTGGCAGAAGGGCAAACCCAAACATAAATTTCTTCAATCGCTTTTGGGGCCTGGTCTATCAAAAAAAGAATTTTAGTGGCGTTGGGACAGAGGATTTTATTAAGCAACTCGAACCCGTTGGTCTGAAAGCGTACTATGAAAATTTTCTGCGCCGCCAAAAGAGATTGGTTGTCGTAATTGGCGATGTGGATGTTAATCATGTCCTGACCAAATTGGACGAAGCCTATGGCAATGAGCAGATACCAGGAGAATTATCGAGCGAATCACCTTTTTTGCAATTACCGAATCCTGAAATACTCGAAAAAAAAGTAAAAGATACATCAAAAAATCTCCGTATTGCCAAATTCTGGAAAAGTTGGCAACCCCCCCATTTAGGCCATCGCGACTATGCAACCTTGCTCATTCTTGCTCGCGTTATGACCAAAACTTCAAATTCCCTGCGAGCTACTGTGATTGATGCTAAGCTTGCAAGACTTTTCAGAGTGTCGTTTCACCACTATAAAGGATTTAGTTTGCTGAGTTGTACGGCAGACCTGCCGCTCGACACTTCCATAGATGCTATTGAGACTACTATCCAACAAGAATTGGAGAAGATCAGGGTACATGGTGTCTCAGAAGATGAATTTACTGCGGCTCAAAATTTGCATTTAAAATCAATGTATTCCGACTTTTATGACCGTTCAGACATGGCTCTTGAATTCGGGCGGGCATTTGCCCATGCCAACGATCCCTTGCTATATCCAAAATTAATAAAAGATCTCAAATCTGCCCGCAGAGACGACATCCCGCGCCTGGTAGATCAATACCTGACAAATGATAATTCGATAACGCTTTCCCTCACATTGCCAGCACAGGCAAAACTAACTCAGAGAACCTCGCTATACTATGGGATTATGGTATTGGTTTTGGCAGGTCTTGTATTGCTGGTGGGATGGGCTATAAGAAGATTAAGATCTCCCGAAAGGCTATCCTCAAATGAATAGACTCCAGAGTGTAATCTTGGGCCTTGTGCTGTATTATCTGTGTAGTATCTCACCTATTTTTGCAGAAGTTACCAACCATCAAATTTTTTATCGCCAGGACAAACGCGCCCCATTAACAAGAATTGATATTGTCTTTCTCGGAGCAGGCAAAAACCAGGAACCACCTTCTCAAAATGGACTGGCGGAGATAGCTTCAAAGTTGATTTGGAAGGGCATAGAAAAGCGAGGGGACATAGATCAACTGGCAGTATTAGGCACTGAGTTATACATCTTTGCCAACACAACCTCCCTGACCATATCCGTTTCTACCCTGTCTGAGAATTGCGCTGAGTCTATAGAAAGAGTCCGCGATTTTATACACAACTTCGAGTTTTCTGTGTCTGATCTGGAAGATGTGAAAAATCGAGAGGTGACTAATTATCAGAATGATCGGGAAAGATATACCACTAATCTTATGAGAAATTTTGCACTTGCACGAACAAAAGGCATAAAGAAACTCAGGTCCCTAAAAACGCTGAAGAACCTTTCTGCAAAGGATATCAGACAATATTATGACCGGCTTTTGAAAACAGAAGTGGTGTTTTTTAAGGTAATCTCAAACCGAGATTCCACCGAGGTCGCGAAACTGCTTCGTCCAATTATAGAAGGACGAGAGACCCGACGACAGGCGGGCGGTTTTGTGCATTCATTGGCACCTTCAGAGGCCAATTATTATTTTGGTCCTTCGGCTTTTGTCTTTGAGAATTATTCAAACTTAAAGAACGTTTTCTGTTATTGGCTGATCCCCTATGGGAGTATAGGTGAAATAAATTATATTTCCCCAATGATATCCATGACGCTTGGGCGATATCTCTACAAATATTTTAGAGAAGAGTTGGGATTGGTCTATGGTCCTGTTTGCGATTATCGATCATCAAAAAATATCAGGTTTCTCGAAATTTATGCAGACCCCCAGTTACAGAATAGCGAAGAACTGATCGCAAAAATGTCCGATTTCATCCGCGGACTTCCCGATAATCCCCGCTTTTGGGAGGGGATAAAAGAGTTGCGCGAGAATAGCAATGTCGTCTATGCTCATGTCCATGAACGATTGACACCACAGCGAAGGCTGGAAGATAAGGTATATCGAGCCATCTATAATCCTGCAACCAGCAAAGGCGGTTATGATTCCGTCACCGATGCTGAGGTTCGAGCTTTTCTTGAAAAGTTCTTCGTGCCGGAGAATATGATCATGATCTTTGTCGGTCCGAAAGATAAGATTATAGACATTCTGAATAAACATTTGCCTGAAGTCGATATTCGCGTTCACGATACCAAAGAATTGATTGAGTAAACCGTCAGAATCAGGATGGGCAGGATGTAAGGATGAGCAGGATACAAACCCATAGGTCAGGAAACGTAGCAATAACCACTGACAGGAGGAACCGACTATGGAAGCGTTTATTATTATGATCACCCTCGTTATTGTAGTTCTGGTGCTCGGTGGCCGATGGGCAAAGAATTTCTTTGGCTGTTGCTGCCACGAGTGTGGATCCAAAATGCAGCCATTCGAAAAATTGTCCAATGGTGATAAGGCCGATATTCTGACTTACTTCAAGCGGTTTGAGGACCGCGAGCCAGACGCGGAGGGCATTTTCGTTTGTAACAATTGCCTGATTGTGTACGATGATTTTTCGGGCGAAAAACGAACGATGGATGGTGACGAAAGATCTTTCTGCAAGGTGTGCAACTCTTCAGGTGTCTGGTATATAGGCTCCGTAGTGTCTCCTAATGAATTGGCGAAATTTCAGGAGCGGAATAAAAACCTGATTGAACAAGTTGAGTGCCTGCGATGCCAAAGAAAACCGGCAGGGTTTTGGGACTGCATTCCATGTGACACAGAGATCAAGATAACGGCTTGCCGGCGTTGCTATTCACTCTATGCTCAGATGTTTGTTAATGGCAGTCGATATAGATTTCAGGTCCTGCTTTCGGACAAGGGCGTAGTTAAGAAATCCCCCGACTCAAAATGGGGGCTATTTGAGGTTGGATAAACGCCCCATCTGCAAAGCAGTTTGAAAAAGCCGACGCTCAAACGTCGGCTTTTTATTTTTCCCAGTTTATCAGTTAAGCAGAACCGTAATGCATCAACGAAAAAAAATGAAAAAATAAGATATATACGGAAGGAATCAGAGATACGCGGAATCTTTTTGAATTGCCATTACAGACGCGATGGTATTATCATAAAAGTGCCGCTGACAAGACCATGGCAAGTCATCTGTCAGCGGCGGTAAATATCTCAAGCTGATAACTTGAGAAAGCTAAACTAAGGTAGCGACCCCAGAGCCGATTGTCAATGCGAATTAAAAGGACATAATGTTCAATCGAAAAGAGAAAAGTGAACAATATGTTCATCTCTTAATTCGATATTCAGTCTGACTTTTTCTCAATAATGCCCTCTATGCGAAATAAAAATAACGCCTTATAAGAATTATTATTTGAAAACTCCCATATTGGCACAGATGTTGCATATATCTGTTTAAGAAATGAAAAATCTGTACTCCAACCAAGCAATTTTTTTTAATTAAGGACACATACGTTTGCCAAAATATATGACAATTCCTCCTCGTGCCGATCATTCGCGTCCCAATCTGAACAAACAGAAAATTCTGATTATAGATCCCGATCCCCGCGTTCTATCGACCCTTGTGGGATTCCTGAGCAATGAACCTTATGAGGTATGCACGGCGGAAAATGCAAAAGAAGGACTTGCAATTTTGAGACGAGAGAAGATTGATCTGGCTGTCGCTGAAAAAGATATAGCAGGTCTTGATGGGATCGCACTTTTGGAGTGCGTTGCAGCAGAGAAAATTCAGACAAACGTCTTGATCATGGGAAGTGTTGTGCTCATGGAAGTAACCCAAAAAATACTCACAGCAGGTGCTGTAAGGGTACTGGACAAACCGATTGTGAAGGACAAATTTTTGGCAGAGGTCAAAACCTGTATTCTACTGAATGAAGTGGAGTACAAGGTGTCACCGGTCCGTGAAGCATCCCGTTTATTGCCCAAATCCTTTCAACAGCCAATGAACGCCAGCCGAGAGAAGGTTTCGCAAGAGGAGTTGGAATCATTCTTGGAGGCGCATTACAGAAATCCAGACCTGAAATTTGAAGACCTCACGCGCTATTTTAATCTCTCGCTATCGCACGGTCACGCGCTGTTTAAAAAATATTTTAACAAGACCTTTCTCGAAAAATTGCGAGAGGTCAGAATAGCGCAGGCAGTACATTTTTTGACGGGATCATCCCTGTATATGAATGAAATTGCACGCCAATGTGGATTTCGTGGATCGAATCGTTTCTCTGAGGCTTTCAAGTCCATACACGGAATGCCTCCTACTGATTACCGCGCAAAAGTTATGCGCGGGGAAATTTAGATGTTTTCGGAAGATGTTTGAGTTGAATGTTCTTCTTAAAGTAGGTTGAACGAGTTATGGCACATAGTGAGCAGGTTGTACGATTCAATGGCTATCCCCAAAAAGATGTGTCTTTTGAAAACACAGAGGCGCGAGAAGCTCTCTCGACTTCGGGGATTGGGTTCAGGTTTGTGCGCTATTTCTTGCTCACCATTTTGTGCGTGGTGGGAAGTATGGTCGCGTTTATATGTCTTTTGGGCTGGCATCTGGGCATGGAAATCACAGTTGCAGGACAAGGTCGCTTGCAGCCTACTGCGCGTTATGAAGTGAAAGCGCAGCGATCAGGGTTGATTCAAACGGTTCATGTGCAACACGGGCAAGAGATCAAACAGAGTGATTTGATGCTGACTCTGGATGATACAGATTTACGTACGGAATTGGAGCAACTCGAACATGAACTGGCGATGAATCAAAGTCGGCGTGTGGCTCTGGTGGGAGAATTGCAACGCGAGCGTGCTGTTTTGGAAACAGAGATTGCGCGGACTGAAGTGGAGTATGAGACCGCACAGTTGCAGTTGGAACAGGTTCGGCAAGAATACCAGATCTATCGTAAATACGCGCCTTATAGTGAGGATGGGAGTATGCGACCGCCTGTTGATACGTTGATTCCCATTCGGGTGCATCAGACGCGGGTGCAACGTGCAGAAGTGGAAATTGAGCGGGCAAAACGGCGGTTGGTTGCTCTGGACAATCGCAAGCAGGAACTTGGAACATTGGAAAAGATGTACGAAAAATTACAGGTCAGCCATCGTCTTGTCAAAACACGTCTGGAACAGATGAAGATATACGCGCCCGTTTCTGGAACGGTGTTGACGCGCGATCTGGACAAGCGCGAAGGAGATCGCATTGAGGCAGGTGAGGCCGTAATTGAATTGGCCGAATTGCACAGTTGGCAAGCTGAGGTGATGATTCAAGAAGTGGATATTCCCAAGGTGAAAGAGGGACATAAGGTGCGGATATATGTGAATGCTTTTCCACACATGGAATATAAGATTTTTGAGGGCAGGGTGACAGACGTACCGAGAAAACCCGAACCCATCACACCTATGGGTGCCGGTCTCTTACCGGGCGGTATGAGTACTTTTTATCCGGTGAAGATCAGTGTAATAGATCCGCATTTATCCGACGGAGAATGTCCGCTTGCCTATGGCATGGGTGTGGAAGCCAAAATCGTGACAGAACGCGGCCCAATTGTTGACTTGCTGTGGAAGAAGTTTTTGAAAACCGTAGGCAAAATCGGACGTCCGGAGATTTATCGGTTGGAAGAATCCCTTGAAACTGTACAGATTAGGAACTGAATGATCCATGCGTCAGATATTCAAAATCATCAAAATGCTCCGTCCTTACTGGCGGTTTATCTTCCAGTCCCTTCTCGTGGGCATCATGGTCATGTTCTTGCAAATTCCGGGACCGTACATCACCAAGGTTTTGATTGATGACGTATATCCCCACAAAGATTACACGCTCCTCACCTTCATTATGATTATAGGTGCTGTACTCTCGACGGGAGTGGGTTTTACAGGACTGTTAAGCACTTATTTTGGGCGTTATGTGGGTATCAACATGGGACTGGATTTCAAATCTCGGTTCTACTCCCATGTGCAATCTTTGGACTTCAGTTTTTTCGACAATCGTCAGACAGGCGAAATCCTGTCTCGATTCAGGGATATGGACCGATCTATCAATAGCACCATAGGGATGGTGAACAGCTTGATTATGAACACGCTTCAGTTGCTCATTTTTCCACCTATCTTGCTTTATATCAACTGGAAACTGGCTCTGATCAGTTTGGCGGTACTGCCTTTTGATACGGTGTTAATTATGGTTTCCAAAAAATATCTCAGCAGAGTCTCTAAAGAAGTCACCGAAGCAGCGGCTGAGTCATCGGCCAAGTCCTATGAATCACTTTCGGGCATTCGCACTGTACAGGCACTGGGACTGGAAGCTGCATTTTATCACAAGCTCAGAGGTATCTTTCTCGACGTTGCAAAATTGCGAATTAGGTCAACCCATTTAAGTGGGGGATTCAGGTTTGTGGGGTCGTTGGTAAAAACAGCGGGTACTTTGGCTTATGGCTGGTATGGCTGGACGCAAGTTCTGAACGGCAATCTTTCTCTGGGCAGTTATATGGCTTTTTCCGGTTATGTGGGCTATCTCTACGGTCCAATTGGCAATCTCATCGGTCTTGTAGGGCAGGTTGAAATGGCATTGGTTCGCATCAATCGTTTTTTTGAAGTCTATGACTTGCGGCCCGAAGTCCAGGATCGTCCCGATATGCCCGCCTTGACCCAGGTGAGAGGTGAAATCGGTTTTCACAATATGAGTTTTGCATACCAGGAAGATCAACCCGTTTTGCACCATATCGATCTGCATATCCCGGCACAAGCCACCATTGCACTGGTCGGCAAAAGCGGGTCTGGCAAATCCACACTTGCCAAATTGATCCCGAGATTTTATGACCCTCAAGAGGGCTATGTATCTATTGATGGATATGATATTCGGAACTATCGCTTGAAATCCATTCGGCAACAGGTGGGATTTGCCATGCAGGGCAGCACCTTGTTTCAAGGTAGTATTTTAGACAACCTGACCTTTGGACACGATATACCAATGCGAGATGTTCAGGATGCGACACAGGCTGCTTACATCCACGACTTTATTGCATCATTGCCCGAAGGATATGAAACACTGGTGGGTGAACAGGGCGCGCAGATGTCTGAAGGCCAGAAACAGCGCATTGCCCTATCTCGCGTGCTGTTGATGGACACGCCCATTTTGATTTTAGATGAACCTACTGCCGCATTGGATATGGAATCTGAATATCACATTCAAGAAGCATTGAAAACCGTGCGACAAGGCAGAACCACCCTCATCATTGCACATCGGCTTTCAACCATTCAAAATGCAGATGAGATTGTAGTTTTGGATGAGGGACAGATCGCAGAGCGTGGAACGCACGAGTGGTTAGCCGTGCAAGATGGGGTTTATGCTCATTTGTATAAAAAAACAGCGAGTATATGATATGCAAAACGTCATCCCGTAATGCTTTAATACAGGATGCGATGCCTGTCCTTACACGGGATAAGTAGGGGCAGATCATTTGGCCTTCGGGGGCTTTCATATTTTTCACAAGGAGATTTGCTATGCAACTTTGCAAGAAACCTGTACATTCTTATGGCAGGTATAAACAGGCCGTACAATTGTACATGCCAGTACCCAGCTCACCATCGACAGCTTTCGTAGAAGCGTCGGTAGAGGTAGGTGAAACTCTGGCAGATATTGGCAGTGCGGCTCTTGAAGGTGCTGATAAGCTTGCTGAGGACTTCTTCACCACTGGGGTTACAATCCATGAAAATGAGGACGCATCCCTGTCTGTTCGTTATCCAGGCGTAACAAATACGTATAGAGAGTCGCCGGACCCTGCAGTCCCTGATACCGTATATCAGACTACATCTATAGTTAATTTTACGGTCTATGGACACGGGATAGTGATTGAGAAGACAGTCAAAACTCCAGTAATAGAAGTGCCAGAAGATGCACCAGAAACAGATACTGATGACGAAAAGAAAAAATCAACAACGGGGGATTAAGCTATCCGCTTGTAAAAGCTAATACCCGTTCAGCTCACCAATTCAGCCCCCGAAGGCTATAGAAAAAAGTTCAGGATGAGCACCAATAGAAACTTAAAATCCACACCCTGGCCACTTAAAGTTGATATAGGATTTGGTCGAGGTATTGTTCTGACAATCGCTGTATTTTTCGGCAGCAGGTTATTATACTGGCTCTCTGACTATATCCAAAAAATAGTTCTATCTTTTTTTCGTTACACTCTAAGTAATACCGGCATTGGTATTAAAATCTATAACGGTATTTTAGTCATTTTGGGGTTTATTCTTGTTTACATCGTTGTCCAGATGATTGGGAAAATCAATATCCGAACCCTATTGTGGCATACGCCGCCCTCATTAAAACAAGGTATTAAATGGGCATTTTGGGGGTTTTGCTTGTCCTTTTCCTTTTGCTTGCTTCAGCTATATGGAAAGGGTTACATGATAAAGGACTATAGCGATAAGTCTTTTCTATATGTTTTTACGATAACATTTATTGACATTGCAGTGTCTGGTATTTTGGCTCCAATTAAGGAAGAAATCTCTGAGAGAGGTATTCTTTATGCGGCTTTAAGAAAAAAAGGAACGATAATCGCGTATTTCTTTTCTGTATTTTGGTTTGTATTTCTTCATGTACCTTCGTATTCAAATTTGTTTTTTAATGGCATTATAGGGCTTACACTGCACCACTTCATTGTTATTGTTTTGGTGGGAATTATTACAGCGTATATTTATGAATCCACTGGAAAGCTGATACTGTGTGTTATTTTTCACAGCGCGATTAATGCGACTCTTACACTAAGTGCTTTCTTGTATTATTTGATCACTCAAATCATTATAGCGTAGATGATAAATGCTCTTCACTGAGGTGCATGCTCGGGCATTCAGGGTATGCGACATCGATATCAAAAAAATAAAATGAAAAAAATAAAATCCTTCTTTTTATGGGTAGGCATTGTGCTTGCGGTTGTTATTGGGAGCACGCTTATTTGGCCGTATTTAAATTATGCTAATTCTGAATATTGGCATGATAGAGGAAAAACTTTTTATAACAAAAAAAACTATAAAAAAGCTCTAAAAGCGTTTGAGCATGCGATATCTTTGGATTCAAATTACACCTCTGCCTATCAGTGGAAAGCAGTGGTTTATCTTGCAACGGAATCTTATGATCAAGCCATTGACGCCTATGACCAAATCCTTGCATATAGCCCTGATAATCCCAAAATAGTGCTTCTTAAAGGGCAGACTCATGCCAGGGCGAAACAATTTGAAACAGCACTCGAAATATTTGATCGGGCGATTAGCGCGGGAATAGATAGACCGGTAAAAGTTCAGAATAGCACATTTTCTTTTCAGTATTTACTATTGGTACATAAATCAACAGCACTGATGGAGTTGGAGCGGTATGAAGAGGCACTTAGCGCACTTGAAGCCGCAATCAAAAAGTCGTCTCAAGACGCTAATTTGTGGCATAGCAAAGGTGCGGCATTGCTGATGCTGGAACGGTTTGAAGATGCTATAAAATGTTTTGACTATGTCCTTCAGACAGATCCGGATTCTACTAAAGCTACTGTGGCCTGGAATAACAAAGGAGTGGCATTGTTCGGATTAAAGAAATACGATGATGCACTCAAAGCGTTTGATCAAGCACTTCTGCTCGACGTTGATTATGACTCGGCATGGTATAGTCGGGCCCGTGTCTATGTCTCTTTGGGCAATCGAGATTCTGCCATTTCTTCCCTGCAAAGGGCTATTGCATTGAATCCTGATCAGAAAAAAAATATGCAGTCAGATGAAGCATTTCAATTCTTGAAAGGTTTGGAAGTTTTCTGACTATAACGGATTGCAGTGGTTCCATTTTCCACCAATGGAAGAAGCGATTAAAAGATTGTGTAACCAATTGTGATGATAGACGAAGTGATTGGCTCTCGCAGCCGGACTGGTCAGCGTGGGGTGGTTTTCCACGACAGCCGGACAAGAGGGGGTAAAATTATAGAGTAAGGCATAAGCGCGTATGTTTTGTGTGGTTTTTTTGTGGTCACTATGAAACATTTGTGCTGCGATAGCGTGCCGTTCCATAAATTTCATGAGTCTATCAAGGGTAGCAGATGTGCGAAAGGCCTCTCGAAAATCCAGATGAGCAAGCCATCGCCTCCTTTTGTCACATAATTTGAGGAGATTGTCTTTCATTGGGACATCGGGTAAGTGTGCTTGCGTCCAATCTCTCAAGCGTCGGATGCGTTGTCCCATACTTCTTTTGGTTGAAGCCCTGTAAATATGCCAGACCTTCTCAGCGGCTTGATAATAGAAGTCTTTTAAGGACTTGGTGGCTCGGTCTCGCACCTTGAGAAAGGCGTGGAGGAAGCATTCGATAATAAAGATTTTAGGGAAAAGTGCACGCCAAGCTCCTTGTGTTGCTGCCCAGCCATCGGTATTGACGGTTTGAGGCTGATAATCGGCATCTATGGCTTGGGCTTCTTCCTTGAAGGTTGCATACCCTGCGCTGAGTGTTTCAGTATCGGCTTTGTCAACTGTGTGGACGCCTAAAATGCAGTTTTTACCTATGGTTGTGGCGACATAGGCTTTCTGTCCTCGGATGGAGGTATATTCAAAAGTTGTGGATGAGAAAAAGGAAAGAGCGTATCCTATAGTATCACAAAAACCTAAAATCCCTCCAGGAGGGAGAAAGGACACGCTCGTGAAAGAATATACCCCATTTGAAGTGGAAAGCATAGTGCAAGATACACTGGCCGAGAGCCTCGAAGAAGTCATAAGAAATGGTGCGCGTAAGATGTTATGTGCCGCCTTGCGGTATGAAGTGAATGAATATATCGCCCGATTTTCTGATCAGGTAGATGAAAAGGGTCATCGTGAGGTGGTCAAAAACGGGTATCATCCTGCCCGAGAAGTCACCACTGGTATTGGTAAAATACCCGTCAAACAACCCCGCGTTCACGATCGTCGCGAGGGGCATCACTTCACCAGTGCGATTCTGCCTAAATATGCCCGTCGCAGTCCAAGTATTGACACGCTGATCCCGACCCTGTATCTGAAAGGGGTCTCCACCTCGGCCTTTCCCCAGGCACTCGAAGCGATCTTAGGCAAAGGCGCACCAGGGCTTTCTCCGGCCAATATCACGCGCTTAAAGCGTATTTGGGAAGACGAGTATAAACAATGGCAAAAGCGCGACTTGCACGATAAAGACTATGTCTATATCTGGGCAGACGGTATCTATTTTAACGTACGCCTCTCTGATGATCGTCCCTGTGTGCTCGTGCTGATTGGTGCCACCGCACAAGGTAAAAAAGAGGTCATCGCCATAGAAGAAGGGCAACGTGAGAGCACCTTATCCTGGCAAAGTCTCTTACAAGAGGTCAAAGCACGCGGGTTGAAAAAAGCCCCTGCCCTTGCCATAGGCGATGGGGCAACCGGCTTTTGGACCGCATTGGAAGAGGCATTCCCTGCCACGAAACACCAACGCTGTTGGGTGCATAAGACAGCTAATGTGTTGGATAAGCTGCCCAAATCTGTGCAACCAGATGCCAAGCGGCTGATTCAGGAGATGTATCAGTCTCCCACAAAAGAGAGTGCCCATAAGGTCTATGACCACTTCTTGAGGCTGTATCAGGATCGCTATGAAAAAGCCTGTGACTGCCTGACCAAAGATTTTGAGGTGCTCTTCACCTTTTACGATTTTCCTGCCAAACACTGGCTCCATTTACGCACCACCAACCCGATTGAATCGACTTTTGCCACCGTCAGGCATCGCACGAGGCAGACCAAAGGCTGCGGATCGGTCAAAGCGACGATGGCGATGGTGTATAAACTGGCGATTGAAGCTGAAAAAACATGGGTCAGGTTACGCGGTTACAGGCTCATACCCCTCGTCATTGAAGGGGTGAAATTCGTAGATGGTGAACGCAAAATCGCTGCATAATCATCAAGGATGCGTTCTACACCCATCCACAACATTTGACAATATCTCCCTCGGATGCGAATATGGTGCTCATCGGCCAAGACATGGCAGGGCAATGTCTCTTTCTTTTTCAGGGTCGTACCCACTAATGAATAGGTTGAAAAAGAAAGAAAGAGACGATACCAATACATGTGATTTCTACCAAAGACGATGGCAAGTGCCCAAAAGGGAACACTGAAACGCAATAAAAACAAGCCTTTCTCTACTTCATCAGTCATCCCGCGCATATAGGGTAACACGAAAGAAGGCCGAATTTGATACTGATGGTTGTTGATCTGTAACTTTCGCATTTTCAGCTTCAATTTTTTAGAGAGCCGTGTGGTGCCATTAAAAAAGTAGCCCTGACTCATATCGGTAGGGAAAAGTTCTGGATGCATTTGAAAAAGATGCGCCACTGTCTTATGGGCAAAGGGCAAGTCATCCATAAACCGGTGATACTCAGACTCGGTGAAAGGGAGGACTATTGTCCGATTGATTTTTTGCTTATCTTGAAGTGCCACTGCTTGTGCCTCCTGTCTTGAGAGTTCACGTTAACTGCACTTAAGATAAGCATGAGCAGTGGCTTTGGCTATTTACCACTGCAAAACGTTACAATCAGGAAGTTTTTAAATAGAAATGCTATGTCACAATTTTTCAAACATATAGATAACTCGACTTTGTCCATCAGAGTGTTTAAGCTGCGTGTGGCAAGTCGTATAGCCATAAAAGGTTGCAGATTTGGTTGGGTAATTGCACAAAGTCGGGTTTTTGGTTCGAGTTGGTAAAAAACTTGGTCTGCCATAAATGGCGTCTCACGATGAGGAGACAGTCGGCAAAGGTCGGCTTGGTCTTATGATACCATGCGGAGGTCTCAATGGGCAGCTTGCCTTTTGGATAGAGCTGCTTGGTCATCAGTGTCACGACAGAGAAGAGAGCTAATAAACACGGTGTGGTTCTGGCAATGGCAAGGTTGGACCATTGGCGTTGGGTTTCGATGCCCAAATGGGTTCGCGCCTCTTGAAAGGTGACCTCTACGGACCAGCGCATAACGAACCACGCAACGATTTGTGCAGGTTTAACCTGCTGGTTAGTACAGAAGAAGACCTCATCGTTGCGTTTTCTTTCCGGATCGCGCACAATGACATACCGAATGGGCACCGGGTCGGCCCCTGTGCGATACCAAAGGGCAGTGCGTGAGAAGAACAGGATCTCTTTGCGTTTGCCCCCATACCAATCAACAGTGTATTTTCTCCAAGGGGTATCACACCGTTTCGCCCACGTTCTCAAGCGTCGTTGTCGCTGCCCTTTCTTGGGCTTGCGTCCACGTTTGCCCACAGGTTGTGGCTCTGCGGGATGGTGCAGCACAGCGTCCCACCGCAGTCTTGAGACAAACGTGGTTTTATATTTTTCACAGGCAGCCGCCAAAGAGACAGCCGCATAGCCGCCATCTGCAACCAAGACGATGTGGCGATGAGGCAGCCACCGACGCACCTGACACATCATCCCGCGTGCCCAATCAACATGGCTTTTGTGTCGCTTTGTGCCTGCTTTATCCGGGTCACACAAGACCGTGAGAAAGGGTAATGCCCAAACACGAGAAGACCATGGCACTGGCACAAGCAGCATCATACAGACCCACTTCAAGCCAAAACAGCGCACCACGACGTGCTTTGTTGATCGTGCCGCATCTCGATAGCAACCGACCTGTGCGATCTTTCTTCCTTTGCGCCGTTCAATCGTCTCATCAACGCTTAAGACCACCCAACCAGAAGGACAAAACGCATACACCAAGAGACCCAATAAGATGCGACTGCCTTGCCTCGTGCTCCAGACCGCACGGTTGAGCACGCGATGGTAAGTGGCGAAGCGTTTCGTCTTGGACAACCCCATCACAGACAGGACGGACGTGACCGTGCGTTTACCCGGCGCAAGGAGCGCACCGATCATCAAAATTTGAGCATGACACCAGACCCGAGAAGAAAAAAGTGGCGCAAAGGCTGTGAATATCGCTATAATACTTTCCGGCAGAGGATGCATGGAAAACTCCTTGACTTGGATCGTTTGCATGGACAATCCAAGATAGGACTTTTTTCGCTCCTCTGCTATCTTAATATGGACAAAGTCGAGGATAACAGAATGTGTGATAAGCGAGTTGTGAAAGTTGCCATTATTGACAGTGGTATTGATATATCACATCCGAGTATTGGGGTGATTGCAGGTGGCGTAAATATCTCGATTAATAAAGATGGTCATTTTATCTATTCTGAAGAAGTCGCCGACTGTGCAGGGCATGGTACGGCGTGTGCCGGAATTATTCGAAAGAAGATCCCTGATGCAGCACTATATAGCGTGCGGATTTTTGATGACTCTTGGATGGCGGATGGGCGAGCGTTGATTGCCGCGATTCAGTGGTGCATTGACAATGAGATGGATGTGGCGAATTTGAGTCTGGGCACGACGGATGTGACGTTTAAGGCGTCCCTCCAAAAGGTGTGTCGCAAAGCGGTTGATGCTGGCGTGATTCTCGTAGCCGCTGAGAGCAATGACGGAAGTGAGAGTTATCCTGCGGTATTTTCCGAAGTGATTGGTGTGACAGGTGGTGCGATTTATGAACCAGATGGATTTTATTATCGCAAAGATCAGCGCATCGAATGTGTGGCGCGAGGGGATGAACAGCGCGTGTGCTGGTTAAACGGCAAACACATTATGACTGGGGGAAATAGCTTTGCTGCGCCGCATATTACGGGCATTATCGCACGGCTTTTAAAACAGCATCCAAAATGTTCTGTTCATGATATTCGGTTATTACTACAAGAAAAAGTATTAATGCGAATAAAGAGTTGAAAAGATCGCGTTCTTGCCAGATGATTGAGTATTCAAAGCAATCATCAACCCTTAAAAAGGAGCAAGAACGCGATGGATTGGCAAGATAGACTCATCGGTTTGTATCTGTATATATGCCAGCATTACAAGACGCATCTGTGGGTGCATGCCCAACGCTTGAGCAATAACCATCATCCCAAATTTAGTGATGAAGAAGTCCTGACCCTCTATTTGTTTGGCATCTGGCAAAAGCAGACGACGGTTAAAGCCATTTATACCTATACCCAAGACCATCTGTCCGACTGGTTTCCAGACTTACCGAGCTACCAGGGCTATGTGCAACGTTTGAACTTTCTGGCGGCCACCTTTTCGCCACTGGTAGAACAAATTGTGGCTGACTGTCCCATATTGGATTGTTTTTTAGACACTTACCTTGTTGATTCCTTCCCTTGTGTCATCGCCCATGCCAAGCGCAGTGGCAAGGCGTGTGTGGCTGACCAAATCGCCTCTAAGGGATGGTGTGCTTCCAAAGGGATGTGGTATTATGGCGTCAAGGTTCATATCGTGGCTAAACAGGCACATAAAGGACTGCCTAAACCCGAGTATATCAGCCTGACAGGTGCCGCTAACCATGATTTGAGTGCCTTGCGTCCCCTCTTACCCTATTTACACAATGGCACAGTCTATGGCGATAAAATATACGCCAATCAGACCTTGAAAGATACACTTTATGAGAGACAAAATCTCACATTTTATACACCCGTTAAGAAAAAGAAAGGACAAGACATCCTGCCAGCAGCCGATCAGGTCTTGTCTCGCACAGTCAGTCGCAGACGACAGCCGATTGAATCCTTGTTTCAGTGGATTGATGATAAAACTGGCATACAAAAAGCCTGTAAGGTGCGATCCTATAACGGGTTACTCGTCCATATCTTTGGACGAATAGCCGCTGCTTGCTTCTTAATCGCTTTTTACTCTTGATTCGCGTTATTAAACGAAATATCTCAGAATAAAAATAAGTCCAAATCTGATTCTCAGATATTCCGAAAAGATTTTCAAGAGGATTATGCCTATATCAAAAAAGCCGTGTTGTATCCGTATAACAAAGAGATGCATAGCATGGTGCGCTATCGCGATTTGCTCGCGTTTAAAATTGTCGGCGTCGCCGATCCCATTGGCAAGGGGATGGTGGGCAAAGATGCGGGCAAGGTTATTGGAGAACCTCAGGCAAATCTGCGGATCAGTCCGAACATGCGCCGTGCTATGGCAGATGCGGATACGCTCATTCTCGGCTATGTGGATCAACTATCTCGCATCCGCAAGCGCGACTTGCTCAGAGAATATGTGCAATTGGCTCTTGACGCGGGATGCCATGTGTTCAGTTTTCAGGCACTTGATCCAAACCTTTACGGCGATCTGTATGATACAGCGGACAAGAAGGGCCTGCGCCTTGCTTATCCTCATGTTCCAAAAGAAGAAATCGCACAGGCAATTCAAAATTTCAACGCCCTCCCACCTGTGGATGTGCCAGTGCTTTCTGTGATGGGTACAAGTTCTCAGCAAGGCAAATTTACCTTACAACTCGCGCTCAGGCGTAGGCTCATCCAAAAGGGCTATAAAGTCGGGCAGATTGGTACCGAGCACCATTCTCGGCTATTCGGCATGGATGCGGCATTTCCAATGGGCTACGCTTCGCCACTCAAACTGCCATTTCAACATTACATACCGTATTTAGATTACAAAATGCGCGAGATTTGCCAGGGCCTGTCTGCGTGCAACGCACAGGCAGGCACACAGCTCGATATTATTCTGACAGGGTCTCAGTCGGGGACTATTCCCTATCATGTTCAGGAACACAGCACACATTGCTTGTCTTCGCTGGCATTTTTACTGGGGGTAAAACCCGATGCCTGTATTCTGGTGGTCAACAGCATTGATGCAGAAGAGTACATCCGCGATACCATAGATGGCATACGTGCCGTGTGCAAAGCACCGACTATCTTACTCGCCATGGGCGACCACGAAAAGCACATCCGAACAGCTTATGGGCACAGTATGATTACGCCCAAGAAGATGGCACAATCTCAAATTGATCAGCACTTAAAAAAACTACAAGATACGTTTTGTGTGCCTGCGATTGAGATTCTTTCAGAGACGGGTCAACAGCGTCTTGTGGAAACTGTGATTCAATATTTTTCAAAGGATGATACATCAACTATCGCATAGGAGGGGTTATGTCTATTGAACATCGGGTCAAACAGGTGATTATTCGCACGTTATCTCTTGAAGTTGATGCAGAAGAAATTGACGATGAAGACGAACTTTTTGGCGGTAGTCTGGGGATTAATTCGATGGCGACGATTGAGATCATTGTGGGACTGGAAGAAGAATTTGGCATTGAGGTGCCAGATGAAGATTTGCGCGTGGAATTGTTTGATAGCGTGCAGACCATGGCCGACTATGTTCGCATAGTGTTACAGAAAGTACCTGAGGTCGCCGGACAGACAGAATAGATTTTTTGCTCGCACTCGGATGACATAGCTTTTGAGACAAATTATGCAAAAAATACTTCCCATAGCGGTACCACCCATAATCGGTTATCTGCACCATGCTTACCCGCTCTCAATTCTCGCCAATTGGACGACGTATCTGCCGTGGTTTTATAGCAATTATATCCAACTCTACTGTCCGAAAAATCTTATAGACAGTAGGCAAGACAGAACGGTAAAGTTTGATTTTTATCTTTGCCCCGATCAACCCATATCCTTCCAGTCTCTATCTATTTCACCCTACTTAAAAGTTCGACTTCTGCACAGAGATCTAATTTTTAAATCTCCCACAGACATTGCGTCCTTCATCATCGCCTGTATTGACGAAGGCTATTATGTCCGCCCCACTGTGGATGAATACTTCCTGCACTACAGCCCAGCATACAAAAAAAGGCACTTTGTACATGAAATTCTCATCTATGGCTACGACAATCAGACATTTGTCGGGATTGGGTTCGACAAAAAGGGCGACTACGCCGCCTATCCCATCGCCTTTGCCGAGTTGAATCAGGCGGTTATGCATGCCGATCTGACCGGTCATTACGACCCGGATGGATTGCGGTTGTTTAAATATGACCCGCAAGCTGAGTATGATTTTGATATCCAACTCGTGCGCGAACACCTCGAAGATTTTCTTTACGCGAAAAATACATCCCAACGCTTTCGCATGCTTGCAAACCCCACAGATGGCGCGTATGGCCTGGCGACTTATGAGTGCTTGAAGCATTATATCAAATCCTTTTTTGTACCTCCATTCTCTTTTGACATTCGTCCGATGCATATTTTGTGGGAGCACAAAATATGCATGGCCGATAGACTCAAATACATGGAAGAGCAAGGCTATTTGAAGCCCGAAGATGGATTTTTCATTCAGTATGATGAAGTGGCTCGAAAGATCGGTGTGCTCAGAATGATGTTGCTCAAGTTTAGAAAAACGCGTAGCCCGGCACTCATCCACCGGGTGTGTTTACATTTGGACGCCATCGCAGAGGTAGAAAAAGGGCTCCTTCAAAATTTGTTGGACAATCTCGAATCAGTTTGCTGTGAGTCGAGATGACGGTTTTTTCGATACCAGTATCTGATTTATCCTCATTCTAAAATAGCTTAAATCACATAAGCCGAAAAAAATCCCCCATCGCGCGTTATTGCGATGGGGGATTAATTTTTGGAGTTGATGACTGATCGCCTTATCAAACTTTCCCTTGCTCGAGCAATTTGAGGAAGGTCTCGTCTTCGCCCAGGTAGCGTTTGTTGCACAGGTCGCAATCGAGGCAGGAGCGTTCGTAGCAATTTTTGTGAATGCGAATGGGATATTGTTTTTGGAAGGCTTCGTTGCATTTGTCCGAACAGAAGACATAGCGCTCCTGGGTGGAGCCAAAAGCCGCATAGACAATGACATTATCATCATTATCATCAGTATCATCTGCGAGCGATTTTTCGCACCAGCTACATATTCCCGTTTCCTCTTTGGCGCGGGATTCGCGTTTGCGCAGGATTTCTTCGTCGGTCCATGCAAATTCGACGTATTCGACATTTTCCTTGGGTACTTTGGCGCGAACAACGCCATTTGTTATGCCGAGTACAAAGTCGCCTTTGGTGTCGAATGTGGTGCCGCATTCGATGGTGCGCCCACTTTGCAGGTGGATGTGAGATTTGCCTTCTTCGGGCGAGATGAATGAAAACCAACCGCAACTGGAACACACAGTTGTGAAGAGGAATTGCCGCAGTGTTTTGTGGCCACAGGAGGGACAGTGGCCCTCTTGCATGAGTCTCAGGTCGCGCAAGGAGGCTCTGGCGGCTTCACGCACGGTTTCATTAACTTCGTCAAGGGCTTCGTCGAGTTCATCTTGATCCTCTTGTGCGAGGAGGTCCATGGCTTCCTGAACGTGCTCGTCTTGCCCTTCAATGTGGATTTGTCTTTCTTTTGTTGTACCATTGTCTGGTTCTTCGTCACTTTTACTAAAAAAGCGTTTCAGCATTTGAGTCCTCACTTGAAAGCGGTAAAACGATATTTTATTCCTCTATCTAAGGTACGATATAAGAGAAAATATGTCAACCTCGTACCCAAAAAAATCAAAGGCCAAATGGGGGTGTGAACTATCAAAGCCGGTGCATGTGGAATCCGCCGTCAACCGGGATTGCTGCGCCGGTTGTGAAGTCGAAATAGCCGAGTCCGATGGCCGCTACGGCTTTGCCGATGTCTTCGGGCTGTCCCCACCTGCGGATGGGGGTCAGGCCATCGGCTATGAGGTGGTCGTATTTTTCTTTTACGGGTCCTGTCATGTCGGTCTGGATGATGCCCGGCTGGATTTCATTGACGGGGATGCCGTGTTCTGCGAGCCGGTCGGCAAACAGGCGCGTCATCATGCTCAGGCCGGCTTTTGAGACGCAGTATTCGCCGCGCGCTGTTGAAGAGGTGTAGGCCGATATAGAGGTGATGACGACGATGCGCGGTGTTTGTATTTTTCCCTGTTTTTTGAGTGCGATCATGTGGTTTGCCGCGTATTGAGTTAAAAAGTAGGGTCCTTTGAGGTTGGTGTTCATGACGTCTTCATAGCTTTCTGGCGTGGCTTCGAGTATGTCGGCGCGCACGCGGGGGGCAATGCCGGCGTTGTTGACGAGCATGTCAAGGCGGCCAAAGGCGTCGAGTGTGGTATCCACGAGGCGTTTGCCATCTTCTATGCGGGTTATGTCGCCCTGACATATATGGACGTTTTGCCCGCGTTCCCGAATACCTGCTGCGGTTTCTTCTGCGGCTGCCTGGTTGCCGGCGTAGTTGACGAGGATGTCGTAGCCCGCGTCGGCAAGACAGAAAGCTATGCCTCTGCCTATGCCTCTGCTGGATCCGGTGACGAGTGCTGCTGGCATGTTTCCTCCTGTTTTTTGTTGCGATTTTTTTATATGGAGATAAGATAAGACATAAGGCGTTAAGTGCGAAGTGCAAAGTTGGAGGTAAAAGTATGGCGATTGTAGATTATAGTCAAAGTGGTGGTTGCGATGTGTGGGTTTTATCTGCTGGGTCTGTGAGGATGGATGGCGGCGCGATGTTTGGGGTTGTGCCCCGTCCGCTGTGGGAGAAGTGTTACTCTCCCGATGAGCGCAATCGCATTGGGTTGACGATGAATTGTTTGCTTGTGAGAGGGCAGGGAGAGGTCGTGCTGGTTGAGACGGGGTTTGGAGGTAAGGTGACGGAGAAGCTGCGGGAGATTTACGCGCTTGATGAGTCGGATGGGCTTTTGGCGTCCTTGGAGGCGCTGCATATTGCGCCCGAGGAGATTACGCGGGTTGTGTTGACGCATTTGCACCAGGATCATGCCGGGGGGTGTACGGTGCAAGAGGGTGGTGAATATGTGCCCGCTTTCCCAAATGCGCCTTATTATGTGCAAAAAGGAGAATGGGAAGATGCTGAGAATGCCGATGGGCAGACTGTGAATGGATACCGATACGACGAGGTGATGAGGCCGTTGTCACCTGTGCTCTCGCTGTTGGATGGGGATGAGCGTATTTGTTCTTTTGTTGAGGTGGTGGTTACGTCAGGGCATACCCGCAGGCATCAATCTGTGCTGGTGCATACGGGTGAAGATACGTTCTGTTTTGTGGGGGATTTGATTCCCACGACGCATCACGTAAAGCCGATTTATGTGATGGCGTACGATCTGTATCCGCGGCAGACCTATCTGGTTAAGCAAGAGGTTATGGAGAGAGCAGTTTCCGAGAATTGGATTATGGTGTGGCCGCACGATCCGGATGTTGCTTGGGGGCGATTGCGGCGAGATGATGCGGGTGGTTATGAGGTCCTGCCCCTTTTCGTTGATTGAGTTGACAAACATGGTTTCTGTGACTATACATGTGCCCCGCAGAATATCAACTCAATTTTGCGCTGGTAGGGATAATTGTGCTTAAATAGTTTGTTTTCGTGTAAACTGCTATTGCAAGTGGTGCAGGATCTTGAGAAAGGGAAACGGATGCCTCGTGGGCGATGTCATTTTGCGCTGGTGCTCGGGTTGCAGGAATTGCTCGAGCGCGATTTGCCAGAAGTCGGTGCGTTGAGCGGGCGGTATTTGCCGGAGCTTGTGGCGGGCTCTATGGCACCAGATGCGATGCGTTTGCTGGGTAAGATGGGCAAGTACAGATCGCATTTTTATGAAGAGGATCGGCGCGAGACGTGGGGCAAATCCGTTTCGGGTATGTTTGAAGCGCATCCCAATCTGGCGGATTATCAGAATATGGAACCGCGAGATCGCGTTTTATTGATGGGGTATATCGCGCATTTGACGACGGATGAAGCGTTTCGAGATGAGGTGACAATTCACGTCCACGGTGTTGAAGACTGGCGGCCCATTATTTATGGGTTGTGGTCTTATGTCGATGAGTTGCCCATTAATTATCCAGGCGTCGCGGAGGTGCTGGATCGGTTCGAAGGGCGTGGAGAAGTGGGGTTTATCGATCGCGAAATAGTATCTCGATTTGTGATGCGTGCGCGTGGTTGGGCCGAGAATGCAAACCCCGTTGTTCTCGAGCGTATATTTCTCAAGATGATTGGTCGTCCCCCGTCCGATGATTTTGAAAAGCGTCTTGCTGAGAACAGGGGACGGGCAGATGCGTTTTTTGATGAGGATATAAAAGCGCGTTTTGTCGATGAAGCTATTGCGCGGGGGCGAGATGAGATTGAGAAGTTTGTCAGCGGGGCATATAGCAGGTGAGGGTATCCGCAGATGGACGCAGATAAATACAGATGAGAAGGAATAATTTGCATTTAATCTGTGAAATCCCTGAATCCGCGGAAATCCGCGATTCAGACAGTTAGAGATGGTTCTTTATGGGAATTAAAGTGTGGATTGCGCTTATAGGTGTTTTTGCCAGTTTTGTGCTTCTGGTGCAAGGGATGGGGTATGTAGCGTTTTACCTTTCGCCGCGCGATCCGGATGCTATACAACGGGCATCAGAATTTGAGGCTATGATGGGTAGCCTTGTGCGTGCGCCAGAGGAGGGGGTTGTGCCTGTGGTGCAGGCTGACGGGACGCGGGACCTCGAGACTGCGATGGCGGATGTTGAGATCCCCAATCGCCATCCCGAGGCAACAGGGGCGGTGCATCAGGTGGCTGAATGGTCGGGGGGGCGATTGGGCGAAGCGCCTATGCTCGCCCAACGGATGCGGGACGGGATCCTGCCGCCTGTGTCGGAACGCTTGCCGGAAGATCCTCTGGTTATTGTGCCGCCGCAACAGCATGGGCCTTATGGTGGGACGTGGACGCGGTTTGCCACTGGTCCCCGCGATGTCGGTATTGTCGAAGCCCGGTTTGCGTATGAAGGGCTGGTGCGGTGGGATGCGATGGCGCAGGAGGTGATCCCCAATCTGGCGGTGCGGTGGGAGATTGCCGATGGGGGGCGCAGTTTTACATTTTATTTGCGCAAAAGGGTCAGGTGGTCAGACGGGCACCCGTTCACGGTAGATGATTTGATTTTTTGGTATGAGGATGTGTTGCAAAACGAGGAGATAACGCCTGTTGTGCCGCGCGATTTTAAGCGGGGTGGACAGGTGATGGGGCTGGAGAAGGTCGATAATTATACGGTGCGGTTCACGTTTTTGGAACCCAATGGATTATTTATAAAGAAGTTGGCGTCGGGGCGCGGTTATGAGATGTTGCGCTATCCGGCCCATTATATGAAGCAATTTCACCCGAAGTACACGTCTTTGGAAAAGCTCGAGGTGATGAGCGAGGCTGCGGGTTTTGATTTGTGGAAGCAGCTTTTTGAAGATATGCGCGATTGGCGCAATCCGGATATCCCGCGTTTGTGGCCGTGGATTGTGGTTGCGCCACCGCCTGCGCGTCCGGCAGTACTGGAGCGCAATCCCTTTTATTGGAAGGTCGATCCGGATGGGAATCAATTGCCGTACATCGACCGCATGACGTTTGAGATTTTTGATCCTGAGACCATTAATCTCAAGGCGATCAACGGGGAAATAGGCATGCAGGGGCGGCATCTCCAGTTCCAGAATTACCCGCTGTTTATGGAGGGGAGAAAGAAGGGCGATTATCGGGTTGTGCATTGGATTAATGGCTCGGCTGGGTCAAATATCCTGGCGTTGAATTTGAATCACCGCGATCCGGAAATGAAGAGAATTATCGGGGATCACCGCTTTCGAAAAGCCCTGTCGCACGCGCTGAATCGCGCTGAATTAAATGAGGCAGATTATTTTGGGATTGGGAAGCCGAGGCAGGTTTGTCCGCCGCCATCGTCGCCGTTTTACGATGCGGATTACGAACGCGCGTATATTGAATACGATCCGGACCGTGCAAATGTTTTGCTTGATGAGATGGGCCTAGAGCGCGGGAGAAATGGCATGCGATTACGGGCTGATGGCGAACCGATTAAGCTCTATATTGAGACGACATCTTTGAATAATCGCATTCTGGAACTGGTGGCGAGTTATTGGACTGCGGTGGGGGTGCATTCAGAAGTTAAGGAAGAAGCGCGGCAGTTGTTTTACGAGCGCAAAAAGGGTTTGTTGCACGATGTTGGCGTGTGGGGTGGGTCAGATGAGCAGATCGCTGTTCTGGATCCGCGCTGGCTCGTTCCCTTTAGCGATGAGTCTGTACACGCGGTGGATTATGCGCGCTGGTATCGCACGGAGAAAAAACGCGGCGAAGAACCTCCCAGAGATATGCGGCGGTGTATTGAGCTGTTTTGGGAGATTGAGAAGACGATTGACGAAGATGAACAGATCCGACTTATGGGAGAAATTATCGATTTGAACCGAAAGAATCTGTGGGTTATCGGCACGGTGGGGGCATTGCCCTCGTTTTATTTGGTCAAAAATTCATTTCGCAATGTGCCCGAGGTCGCGATGTCCGGCTGGGCATTTCGCACGCCCGGGAATACGGCGGTTGAGTGTTATGCGATAGAGGAGTAGAAAAGATAGATGCTCATTCTCATCATTAAACGCCTATTATGGATGATCCCCACAATGGTGATCATCTCATTCATTTCATTCTCGATTATCCAGCTTCCACCGGGGGATTATCTCACGTCGTATATTGCTGCGCTGGGGGAAACGGGGGAGACGGTGGATGAGGCGCAGGCTGCGGCACTGCGGGCGCGGTACAATCTCGATCAGCCTTTTATGGTGCAATACTGGCGGTGGTTGAAAGGCATGGTGCAGGGCGATTTGGGGATGTCATTTGAGTGGAATCGGCCCGTGACAGAGCTGATTGGCGAACGCATTTTGTTGACGTCTATTATTTCGATTGTGACGCTGCTGGTGACGTGGGCACTGGCGATTCCGGTTGGGATTTATTCGGCTGTGAAGCAGTATTCATTGCCAGATTATTGTTTTACGTTTTTGGGTTTTATCGGGCTTGCTACGCCCAATTTTTTGCTCGCGCTCGTTTTTATGTATATCGGGTATTCCGTGTTTGGAGTGAGCGCGGGAGGGCTGTTTTCTCCGGAATATCAGAATGCGGTGTGGTCTTTTGGCAAATTTCTCGATTTGCTCGGGCATTTGTGGATTCCGGTGATTGTGATTGGCACGTCGGGTACGGCGGGGTTGATACGGGTGATGCGGGGCAATTTGCTGGATGAATTGCGGAAGCAATACGTGATGACTGCCCGCGCCAAAGGCGTGCGCTACTGGGTGTTGCTGATGCGGTATCCGGTGCGCGTTGCGCTCAATCCGCTTGTCAGTACTGTGGGATGGGTTTTACCGGGCATTGTGTCTGGGGCGACAATTACATCGGTGGTGTTGGGCTTGCCGACGACGGGACCGCTGTTGTTGCGCGCGCTTATGAATCAGGATATGTATTTGGCGGGCAGTATGGTGATGATGTTGAGCTTGTTGACGCTTGTCGGTACGCTCATTTCAGACATTTTGTTGTTGTGGCTCGATCCGCGCATTCGCTATGAAGAGGGGGAGCATTAGATGGCTGTGCCCAGACGTGAAGAGGTGGTCGAGCAAGATGTGCAGACCGGGGAAACGGAGGCTTATGCTGCGTCTCAGTGGCAGTTGATGTGGTGGAAGTTTCGCAAGCACCACCTGGCAATGGCTGCGAGTATGGTTATTGTCGCGCTTTATGTGGTGGCCGTATTTTGCGAGTTTTTGGCGCCTTATACGCTCAATCATCGGCAGGTTGCCTATGCGTTTGCCCCGCCTCAGCGTTTGCAATTTGTGTCGGATGAAGGCGTGCATTTCTGGCCGTTTGTGTATGGAATCAAGGGCGTGCGGCATCCGGAAACGCTTCGAAAATTTTACATTGAAGATCGAGAGCAGCGCTATGCTGTGCGCTTGTTTGTGCGGGGCGCGCCCTATCGGTTTTGGGGCTTATTCGAGACGGATGTCCATCTTTTTGGGGTTGATGATGGGGGTACGCTTTTTTTGTTGGGCACGGATCATCTCGGGCGGGATTTGCTTTCGCGGATTATTTACGGTTCGCGCATTTCGCTGACGATAGGGCTAGTGGGAGTGACATTGAGTTTTGTGTTTGGTCTGGTGATCGGCGTGGTGTCTGGATATTACGGGGGTTGGATCGACAATCTCATTCAGCGCGGGATTGAGATTCTCAGGTCGTTTCCGTCTATTCCGCTGTGGATGGCTCTGGCTGCGGCACTGCCTTCGTCGTGGTCGCCTTTACAGATCTATATGGGTATTACGGTTGTGTTGTCCTTTATTGGGTGGACGGGTTTGGCGCGGCAGGTGCGCGGGAAAATTTTATCGTTGCGCGAAGAGGATTTCGCAACTGCTGCGCTGCTTGCTGGCGCGAGTCGCTGGCGGATTATGACGCGGCATCTGCTGCCTTCGTTTATGAGCCATATTATCGTGAGTTTGACGCTCGCTGTGCCGGGTATGATTTTGGGCGAGACGTCGCTGAGTTTTCTCGGTCTTGGATTGCGTCCTCCGGTGACGAGTTGGGGGGTGTTGCTCAAAGAGGCGCAAAATGTTCAGGCGGTGGCTTTTCAGCCGTGGCTTTTGACGCCTGTAATTTTTGTGATTATTACTGTGCTCGCATTTAATTTTGTCGGCGACGGTCTGCGCGACGCTGCCGATCCTTATTCACGTTAGGGGATTAGACTTATGGAACTTCGACAGAATCGGGTGAAACACAAGTTGCGACGTGGCGAACAGGTGTATGTTGCCAGTGGATTTATGCACGCGGATGATATCGATACATTTGGGCCTGCGGGTTTTGATGGGATATGGATTGAGGGGGAACACGGCGCTATGGTTTTTGACGAGTTGGGCAATCTCACGCGCGCCTGTGATTTGTGGGGCATGACGTCGATTGTGCGCGTGAATCGCAATGATCAGACGCTTATTTATCGCACGCTGGACAGGGGGGCGCAGGGTATTGTGGTGCCGCATGTGAATACGCGCGAAGAAGCGGAAAATGTCGTGGCGGGCGGGCGGTTTGCGCCCATTGGACAACGCGGTATGTTCACGAGCCGGCAGGGATATGGGGTCGCGGATTATTTTGCAAAGGCGAATGACGAGGTGTTGCTCACCATTTTGATTGAAGATATCGCCGCGGTGGAGAATTTGGATGAGATTTTGACTGTGGATCAGATCGATGTGTTTTTTGTCGCGCCTTCAGATCTGGGTGCGTCGATGGGGTATATTGGCGATTTGGAAAATAAAGTGGTGCAAAAGACGATTGACGACGCGCTTGAAAAGATCATCAAATCGGGGCGCGTAGCGGGTACGATGACTTCGCCGGATAATGTTGGAAAATTTTCCGCTGCCGGGGTGCAGATGATGCTGGTGAATAGCACCGGGTGGTTGCAAGACGGTGCAAAGGCGTTTATGGCGCGTGCAAAAGAGGCCGTGTGATTTGGACAATGTGTTGACCATAAATAATTTGAAGACGCACTTTTTTCTCGATGAGGGAACGGTTCGCGCTGTGGATGGCGTGACGATGGATATTCCCCGGGGAAAGACGGTGGGGATTGTGGGGGAGAGTGGATGCGGGAAGAGCGTGACGGCTTTTTCGACTTTGCGCCTGGTGTCATCGCCCGGGCGAATTGTGGCGGGTGAGATTGTTTTGCACCGGTCTGACCGCGAGATTTATTTGACGGATTTGGACGAGGAGGGCGAGGATATTCGCGCGATTCGCGGGCACGAAATTGCGATGATTTTTCAGGAGCCGATGACGTCGCTGAGTCCGGTGCATACGGTGGGTTTTCAAATTGTTGAGGCGATTCGGTTGCATCTCGATTTGCGTGGTGAAGAAGCGCGGGTACTCGCCGTAAATATGCTGGATCGGGTTGGGATTCCAGATGCGGATCGGCGGTTTGCACAATATCCTCACGAGATGAGCGGCGGGATGAGACAGCGCGTGATGATTGCCATGGCGCTTTCGTGCCGTCCGGCACTGTTGATTGCCGATGAACCCACGACGGCATTAGATGTTACCATTCAGGCGCAGATACTGGACTTGATGCGCGATTTGCAAGATGAATTTCAGATGTCGATTATGTTGATTACACACGATTTGGGTGTGGTCGCAGAGATGGCAGATGAGGTTGCGGTGATGTATATGGGGCGCATTGTGGAACACGCGGCGACAGAGGAGATTTTTGAAAATCCCAAACATCCCTATACGCAGGCGCTGATGGAGTCTATCCCGGGAATGATCAGGCAGAGAAAGACGCGGTTGCAGACGATCAGGGGATCCGTGCCCGATCCCTATACGCAATTGCAGGGGTGTCCTTTTCATCCGCGATGTGAAGTGGTGCAGGACGGGGTGTGCAATACGGGTGAAAGACCGGAATTGCTTGCCGTTGAGGATGGGCATGCGGTTGCGTGTGTGCTTTATGGAGGGGACCTGCGCGATGCGTGAACAGAACGCCCTGCTGCGGGTGCGCGATCTGAAAAAGCATTTTCCCATTACGCGCGGTTTTTTCAATACGGTTGTCGGTCAGGTCAAAGCCGTAGATGGCGTGAGTTTTGATTTGTTTGAAGGGGAGTGCCTGGGGCTGGTTGGGGAAAGCGGGTCGGGTAAAACAACGGTTGGGCGCACAATTTTGCGGGCGATAGCTCCTACGGCTGGCGAGGTGTGGTTTCGCAAGGATAGTGAGGAGATCGATGTTGCACGGGCACCCCACGATGTGCTCAAGTCGCTGCGCCGAGATATGCAGATGATTTTTCAAGACCCTTATGCCTCCTTGAATCCGCGTATGACGGTGCTCGATATTATTGGTGAACCGCTGCTGGTCAATGGGGTTGTAGAGCGCCGCGAAAGGGAGACGCGCGTACGGGAATTACTCGCTCAGGTGGGGTTGAATCCCCATTTTTTGCGGCGGTATCCACACGCTTTTAGCGGGGGGCAGCGGCAGCGCATTGGCATTGCAAGAGCACTGGCATTGCATCCCAGGTTGATTGTGGCGGATGAACCTGTTTCCGCGCTGGATGTTTCTGTGCAGGCGCAGGTGCTGAATTTGCTTCAGGAATTGCAAGAAAGATTTGGGTTGACCTATTTGTTTGTCGCGCACGATTTGAGTGTGGTGCGCCATATTTCCGATCGCGTGGCCGTGATGTATGTGGGCAAGGTTGTGGAATTGGCACCGGTTGATCAGCTTTTTCAAAGTCCGGCGCATCCCTATACCGAGGCACTTTTGTCGGCGGTGCCCAATCCAGATCCCAAACGAAAGAAGAAGCGCGTTTTGCTGTCTGGCGAGGTGGCGGATCCCGGGGATACGCCTTCGGGGTGCGCGTTTCATCCGCGCTGTCCTTATGCTGAAGATCGGTGTAAGGAGGAAGTTCCCGAATTGCGCGAGATCGCGCCAGGGCATGCGGTGCGCTGTCATTTGAGCGATGTATTGCAGTTGGAAGGCATGGCGGGTTAGGGGCAGACCCGTGAATCTGCCCTTCATTAGTAAAAGGAGAAAGAGATGAAGATTGCTGACTATAACGGATTGCAGTGGTTCCATTTTCCACCAATGGAAGAAGCGATTAAAAGATTGTGTAACCAATTGTGATGATAGACGAAGTGATTGGCTCTCGCAGCCGGACTGGTCAGCGTGGGGTGGTTTTCCACGACAGCCGGACAAGAGGGGGTAAAATTATAGAGTAAGGCATAAGCGCGTATGTTTTGTGTGGTTTTTTTGTGGTCACTATGAAACATTTGTGCTGCGATAGCGTGCCGTTCCATAAATTTCATGAGTCTATCAAGGGTAGCAGATGTGCGAAAGGCCTCTCGAAAATCCAGATGAGCAAGCCATCGCCTCCTTTTGTCACATAATTTGAGGAGATTGTCTTTCATTGGGACATCGGGTAAGTGTGCTTGCGTCCAATCTCTCAAGCGTCGGATGCGTTGTCCCATACTTCTTTTGGTTGAAGCCCTGTAAATATGCCAGACCTTCTCAGCGGCTTGATAATAGAAGTCTTTTAAGGACTTGGTGGCTCGGTCTCGCACCTTGAGAAAGGCGTGGAGGAAGCATTCGATAATAAAGATTTTAGGGAAAAGTGCACGCCAAGCTCCTTGTGTTGCTGCCCAGCCATCGGTATTGACGGTTTGAGGCTGATAATCGGCATCTATGGCTTGGGCTTCTTCCTTGAAGGTTGCATACCCTGCGCTGAGTGTTTCAGTATCGGCTTTGTCAACTGTGTGGACGCCTAAAATGCAGTTTTTACCTATGGTTGTGGCGACATAGGCTTTCTGTCCTCGGATGCGAATATGGTGCTCATCGGCCAAGACATGGCAGGGCAATGTCTCTTTCTTTTTCAGGGTCGTACCCACTAATGAATAGGTTGAAAAAGAAAGAAAGAGACGATACCAATACATGTGATTTCTACCAAAGACGATGGCAAGTGCCCAAAAGGGAACACTGAAACGCAATAAAAACAAGCCTTTCTCTACTTCATCAGTCATCCCGCGCATATAGGGTAACACGAAAGAAGGCCGAATTTGATACTGATGGTTGTTGATCTGTAACTTTCGCATTTTCAGCTTCAATTTTTTAGAGAGCCGTGTGGTGCCATTAAAAAAGTAGCCCTGACTCATATCGGTAGGGAAAAGTTCTGGATGCATTTGAAAAAGATGCGCCACTGTCTTATGGGCAAAGGGCAAGTCATCCATAAACCGGTGATACTCAGACTCGGTGAAAGGGAGGACTATTGTCCGATTGATTTTTTGCTTATCTTGAAGTGCCACTGCTTGTGCCTCCTGTCTTGAGAGTTCACGTTAACTGCACTTAAGATAAGCATGAGCAGTGGCTTTGGCTATTTACCACTGCAAAACGTTACAATCAGGAAGATTGAACACATTGCTTTTGTGGTTGATGATCCCGATGAGGTTGCAAAGTGGTATTGCGATAATCTGGGCATGCGCGTTGTGCGCCAGGGACCGCCGCCTATCAAGATGACGTTTGTGGCGGATTCGGAGGGAGAGACGATGTACGAGCTTTATCATCAGCCAGAAGTGGAGACGCCGGATTATGCTTCAATGCACCATCTGGCACTGCATTTTGCATATTCGACAGACGATATTGATGCCGATTTTGCGCGTTTGAAAGCGGCGGGTGCAACGGTTGTGCAGGAACCCACGCCCACGGATGCCGGCGATACGCTGGCGATGCTGCGCGATCCCTGGGGCGTTTGCGTGCAACTGGTGCATCGCAAAGAGAAGATGCTCTAAAGGTCGTGGATCGGAAGACAAGGAGAAGCTGGGGACAAGCCTCCGTATTTTACGGAGGTTTTGTTTTATCATTTATTTGCCCCGGCTTTGACCACTGCGGCCCAGTAGCCTTTTTTGTCTGGCGTCATCAGTCGCAGGTCGTGGGTAGGTGCGATGACTTCTTCGTCCAGCCACACGCTCTGGCGAATGTCCAGCCAGTGTATGTGGAGTTTTTTTCTTTTTGCCGCTTCCACATTCAGCAGGACATTGCCGCCATTGGGAAAAAAGAGGGCGTACTCGACGCCGGGGTTGGCCGTGCAGTAGGCTTCATTGGGGTTGCATTCGCCGAGTAGATCATTATGGGGCGTGCAAGTGAAGATATCTATCTCGGCGGCGAGGCTGCGCAGGGAACGGATATGGGCCTGGGCAATTGCTCCCAGCCCCAGCCCTGAAGGCGGGCGGTGGAAGCGCGCGGAGGCCAGGCCACCAAAGATGTTGCGCCAGAAGCGTTCTTGACCATCGCGATCGCTGCCGTAGGGACCGGTACTGGCGCCGTAAACCTTGACGCTGTTCATCGGGCGGGGCTGACCAGAGGCGATGATCTGCTGGCGGATGTATTGCGCGTTTTCCCAGTGCTCGCTGCCGGCGCGATGGTTGTTTTGCGAGAGGTCGCAAAAGCTGTACAGTTCCGGGTGATCAAGGGTGTGGCGGTGCTGCTCGGATTGCAAGTCCCAGGCGTCCCACATCTCGGTGGTCTGGACGCTGAGGTCACCGGCTTGATCCTTTATATAGAGTGCCCAGTACCGGCCCCATTCAGGCGACTCATTGGTTTCATTATCCATGCAGTAGAGCACGTTGGGATAAGGGAGGGTGCGGGCGAGCAATTCACGGACCTGGGCGCGCTGGTATTTGAGTAATAGTGCGTTGTTTTCCAGGGCGGGGACGGTGCGGAAGAAGGTGCTTTCCCGACGTCCGGGATGGGAATCAATCTTTTCTTTTAGGCCAGACTCTTCGGCGGTGTAATTGCGGTTGTTTTTGGGGTTGTAGGGATTGTCCTGCCAGGGGTCACGGGCGTAGTCGAAGCGGTCCCACAGTTCGATTTGGAGGATGATATCGCGTTCGGCGCACAGCGCGAGGAAGTGTTCGAAGCGGTCCCAGTAAATTTGGCCGGGTTGCTCCAGGTCGTAGAGACCAGTCCCGGCGTCGCGCCCGAAGGGCCAGGCATCGCCTTCGTCGCGGCTGGACATGGTGCAGCGGACATAATTTCCCCCAACTGTGTGCAGGAGGTCGAGATGAGCTTCTATTTCGGCAATCTGAAAGAGATTGTCTTCGACGCTGCCGCCTAAAAGCAGGATGGGCCTGCCCTTATATTGCCAGTAGAAGGGGTTGCTCTGATAGGGTTGGATGCGGTCTGAAGTGGCCATGGTCGTTGATCTGGTATTGGGATTGGTTGAGTGGTGAATGGGGACTATTAAAAACTATTTTTCAGGGTTCTGTCAAGTTGTAATATTTTTCCCTTTAGCTTTACTGGCGTTGTGCTATGCGATCCCTAGGATGAATGCGTGCAACTGGTGCATCGCAAGGAGAAGATGCCCAGAGGAGTGAAAAGAGAAAGTGGTATAGCTAATCCTGATTGATATTTGATTATACAAAGGGCGTAAAGCATTGTTTTTACGCCTTTTGTATTAAATTTTGAAAAATTGGTTCTTGTCATTCTTTATTTTAGGACTATAATTGATTAGTAAGGGATTGATAACAGCCGGATGTAATGGAACAGTGCAAATAAAAATAATCATAGAAACGCAATATCTGGTTGTCAGGTTTTTTTAAATACCATATATTGAGTTTATAGCTCAGGTTCACAGCAATATTCGACCGTAGAGGTCTGAATTCGAAAAAATAGAGGGATAATCAATGAGTTCCTTGCTTAACAAACAAATTCCGCCACCTGCATCATGGGAAGAATTTGAGGATATGTGTTGCGACCTATGGCGATTGTTGTGGAATGATCCTTACGCACAGAAAAATGGGCGAAAGGGGCAAGCTCAAGCAGGGGTTGATGTATATGGGCGACCAGGTGGGGGAAGCGAATGGGCTGGTGTGCAGTGCAAAGGAAAAGATAATTACGCAGAGAAAACACTTACGGAGAGGGAGTTGCGTGATGAAGTAGATAAAGCCAAGAAATTTACCCCTTCCATAACCAAAGAATATGTACTGGCAACAACCGGATCACCTGATGCCAATATACAAGAGGTAGCAAGAGAGATAACTCAACAACATCAAAAGGAAGGACTTTTCCCTGTTCATGTGTGGTTTTGGGAGGATATAAAAAAGAAACTCGCTGAATATGATGGTCTCGTAAAAAAATATTACCCAGACCTTTATGCTACCACGGCAGGAAATGCCCAGATTGAGCAAATACATGCTCAGAATGAGCAAATATTAGAGAAATTGACGGCAGAACAGGAATCTCAAAATAAAATATTGGAGGGTGTTCAGCGGATTGAGCAAAACGGTGGAATCCAGACAGAAGCGATTATTTCTGGGGCACTGAAATCTGAATATGAGGCAGAACTCAACGATTCTCGTGATCTCATAAACGAGTATAAACCACTTGTAGCACTCGAATTTCTCAATCGTTTAAGAGATCGGATTTGGAGCAAAGCGGATAACCATACTCGTTATCGACTCCTTACCAATATTGGGGCATCAAATATAGCTCTTGATAATATCCAGAAAGGAGCGAAGTGTTTCATTAAAGCACTCCAGCATAATAGTGACGATGAGAAGGCGCTACTTAACGCTGCGTTAGGACACATAATACTTGAGCAGCGAGAAGAAGCGAAACAGCTTGTCCGGACCGTTCTTAAGCGTAATCCAGCCAGTAGTAGGGCGTACTCAATGCTTGTGCAGAGCAAAATTGATCAGCCTTATGAAACGGTCTTAGACTGTGTTCCCAAAGCTCACCGCAACTCTCCAGAAGTTGCATTTGAATTAGGAAAGATAGCTGCACATCACGGAAAGTTAAAGGAAGCAAAGAAGTGGCTCGAGCGGGGAATTGAGTGGGAATCGGCAGATGTTATTGAAATAAAAGTAGTATTAGGTTTTGTACTCGTTGAAATGCTGCCGGATGGGATGGAAGGTTTTATTGTCGGACAAATAGATGAAGACACCCAATCAATCATTGATCGCATTATCGAATTATTTACAGAAGCGTGGGAAAAAGTAAAAGATACAGATCTCAAATTTGTTAAGCACGCCTGGATTGCTCAACGTGGTCTAATTTTAAGATTGAAAAAGAAATACGAACAGGCGGCAAAAGATTTGGATATTGCTTTAGAACTGTGCCCCGACAATCCCCTTTATAAGAAATTTAGAGCAGTTGTTGCTCTGGAGTCCCGTGACGTTCAGAAAGCAAAGGTATTATTTGAGGAACTAATCAGCTCTAAACAGCCTGGAGTGATTATACCGTTAGCTGATATATATAGCCGAACTGGACAGCCTGATGATGCTATAAAAATATTGAAGGATTATATTGAACAGCATCCTGGCCATAATCTCATTGAGAAGGTCAAGCGGTCGCTTGTTTACACCTATCTTGAAAAAGGCGATTTGGACAGTGCAGAAGGCCTTGTCAACAAAATGCGGGACGAGGACCCAAACAATATCTTATCTCTTGTTGTTGCTGCTAAAATTCTCGTCGAAAAGGAGCAGAAACAAGATGCACTTTCCTTGTTGCAGGAAGCAAGAGACTATGCGCTCGATACTGGATCAATTCGTGAACGGGATGCTGTGGCAGAAGAACTTCAGGAGTTGGAGCAATATGGTGATGCTACGGCGTTATACGAGAAGATAGCTGATCGTACCCAATATACTCCACTTACCCGAAAACTCTTATGCTGTTACTACCAAACAGGGGAATTAGGACAGGCTCTTGAGATTTGCCAGAACATCCTACAGCAAAAAGAGCCATCTTCAGAGATAATAGAATTGGCCGCAGGTATTCAAGAAGAATTGGGCAATCTTTCGGAAAGTCGCCGCCTATGTGAACGATATCTTGCGGTACATCCTGATGATGAACTGATGCGGTTGCGGAAGGCACGCCTTGATTTCAGGACACAAGCCTTTGATGAAGTAGATAGATACCTCCAAAGCGATATTGACACATCTAAGCTGGACTTAATAAGTATTTTTGGTCTTGCAGAAATCTATGGGATACAAGGATATAGAAGAAAAACTATTGACCTGCTCTATGAGACTCTAAGAAAGCACTATAACAATGCTCAAGCGCATGAAAAATATATTTTCGAATGCTACATACGCAATCAAAATGATGATGCATGGTTAAATGCCACACGAGCCGATGTTGACACTGCTATCTGTGTTGAAGATGAGTCAGGTAAACCTATATGGTATGTTATAGAGGACCGAGAAGATGTGAAAATTGATCGCGACGAGATACAGCCGAGCCATCAGATAGCGCAACAGCTTCTTGGAAAATCGGTTGGCGAGGAGATCGTTTTACGGGACAGTTTTCTGGGGAAAAAGAAAGGAAAAATTGTAGAGATCAAAAGCAAATATGTCCACGCATGCCTCGACTCTATGGAGAACTTTGAGATACGTTTTCCCGATGCTTCTGGTCTGCATCATCTTACAATACAGGGCCTTGACTCGGATGACCAGGAATATGTATGGCAACAATTTGAGCCTTTTCTGGACCTAGTGCGTAAACATAGAGCAGCAGCGGAGAAGGCTGTTGAGGTGTATGGTAAAGGACGCTTTCCAATCGGCGCATTTGCTGATAGTCTCGGATTACATCCTTTGGATGGTTGGGGCGCACTTATGTGCCGGCCTGATCCTGGTATTCAGTGCTGTCAAGGAACAGCAAATGAGCGAAACATAGCACTTGATTTCTTGGAAAATCCCGATGTGAAATTGGTTATTGATCTGACCTCACTAATGACAATCCACATGATTGGTTTACAAGATCGCGTGGTCGCTACTTTCGGGAAATTTCTAATCGCACAATCAACAATTGATGAAATTCAGAATTGTATCATTGCACGGAAGGGAAGGCAATCTCAGGAATTTTCTGGTCTCACACATGAGCACGGTCATTATGTACATACGAAAATTTCTAAAGAAGTAATACAAAGTCAAGTGGAATACTTAAAAAAAATCTTGAGGTGGATTAGGAAGAATTGTGAGGTTACCCCCATAAAAGCATTCGAGAGTATGGATAGGCATCAAAGAGAAGATAGAGAAAAGTTATTTGGCAAATCGTTTTTTGATTCCGCTCTCATTGCATTGAGATATTGTCAAATGTTGTGGATGGGTGTAGAACGCATCCTTGATGATTATGCAGCGATTTTGCGTTCACCATCTACGAATTTCACCCCTTCAATGACGAGGGGTATGAGCCTGTAACCGCGTAACCTGACCCATGTTTTTTCAGCTTCAATCGCCAGTTTATACACCATCGCCATCGTCGCTTTGACCGATCCGCAGCCTTTGGTCTGCCTCGTGCGATGCCTGACGGTGGCAAAAGTCGATTCAATCGGGTTGGTGGTGCGTAAATGGAGCCAGTGTTTGGCAGGAAAATCGTAAAAGGTGAAGAGCACCTCAAAATCTTTGGTCAGGCAGTCACAGGCTTTTTCATAGCGATCCTGATACAGCCTCAAGAAGTGGTCATAGACCTTATGGGCACTCTCTTTTGTGGGAGACTGATACATCTCCTGAATCAGCCGCTTGGCATCTGGTTGCACAGATTTGGGCAGCTTATCCAACACATTAGCTGTCTTATGCACCCAACAGCGTTGGTGTTTCGTGGCAGGGAATGCCTCTTCCAATGCGGTCCAAAAGCCGGTTGCCCCATCGCCTATGGCAAGGGCAGGGGCTTTTTTCAACCCGCGTGCTTTGACCTCTTGTAAGAGACTTTGCCAGGATAAGGTGCTCTCACGTTGCCCTTCTTCTATGGCGATGACCTCTTTTTTACCTTGTGCGGTGGCACCAATCAGCACGAGCACACAGGGGCGATCATCAGAGAGGCGTACGTTAAAATAGATACCGTCTGCCCAGATATAGACATAGTCTTTATCGTGCAAGTCGCGCTTTTGCCATTGTTTATACTCATCTTCCCAAATACGCTTTAAGCGCGTGATATTGGCCGGAGAAAGCCCTGGTGCGCCTTTGCCTAAGATCGCTTCGAGTGCTTGGGGAAAGGCTGAGGTGGAGACCCCTTTCAGATACAGGGTCGGGATCAGCGTGTCAATACTTGGACTGCGACGGGCATATTTAGGCAGAATCGCACTGGTGAAGTGATGCCCCTCGCGACGATCGTGAACTCGGGGTTGTTTGATGGGTATTTTACCAATACCTGTGGTGACTTCTCGGGCAGGATGATACCCGTTTTTGACCACCTCACGATGACCCTTTTCATCTACCTGATCAGAAAATCGGGCGATATATTCATTCACTTCATACCGCAAGGCGGCACATAACATCTTACGAGCACCTTTTCTTAAGACCGCTTCGAGGCTATCGGCCAGTGTATCTTGCACTATGCTTTCCACTTCAAATGGGGTATATTCTTTCACGAGCGTGTCCTTTCTCCCTCCTGGAGGGATTTTGGTTTTTTGTGATACTATAGGATACGCTCTTTCCTTTTGATCATCCACAACTTTTGAATATACCTCCATTGCATTGGAGCCCAACCATGTTCTACTCTCCGATGACCTGCATCTCCGTAGAATTGTCAAACTGGATAAACACGAAATGGAATATGGCACAAATGGTGTTTGGACGCAGGTTGTCTTAGAAATATGCACAAAGAGAGGACAAATAAAAAAAGACGAATATATAAAAGCAGTGATACAACTGGTGACAGCCAACTATCATCATACTGTAATTGATGGTGATACAGTAATCGAAGCGGCTCGCCAAAGTAAATGGCAACTTGATTTTCCTCTGGATCGAGTTTTAAGAATATTAAGTGGTAAATATTGTGATGAAGATTCTGCAATTGGGGTCGCTGTGAATTTTGTCTATCAATTATGCCAGACCCCTTTTATACCATATAGCCGTGCATTCATCTTTGCAGTTTTAGATGCGATTACAGAAGAACGGAATCACCAGGCCGTTGTAGATAAATTTATGCGGGTTGTTAACAGCAGGTTTGCTCTTATTCCTTTCGAAAGAAAAAAAATTCAGGAGACCGTTCAAATGTGGAGACAGTCACAGTCACATGATTTGACTGTGTCGGTTTAAGCCCCCTCCAGATTAAAAGAAATTTGGTTTGACTATCTTAAAAATAGGCAGTGTCGTAACTATTTTAAAAATAGAGGTGACAATGGAAAAGATGACGCTGGCGTCGATGGATATCACGGAAGAAAAGCGCGAGGCACTCAAAAGGATATTTCCGGAGGTCTTCACCGAGGAGCGCATTGATTTTGACCAACTCAAGCGTGTTTTGGGCGAGTGGGTTGATTCCGATGTAGAACGCTTTGGCCTGAATTGGCCGGGCAAGGCCGAGTGTATGAAAATCATTCAAAAGCCGAGCATAGCCACGTTAAAGCCTGTTCGGGATGAATCCGTCAATTTTGACGAGACGGAAAATGTGTTTATTGAGGGCGAAAATCTGGAGGTGCTCAAGCTCTTGCAGAAGGCGTATTTTGGGAAGGTTAAGATGATCTATATTGATCCACCCTATAACACGGGCAAGGAGTTTATCTATCCCGATAAGTATTGTGAGGAACTAAAAACGTATTTGGCATACACAGGACAAGTTGACGATAACGGGCGCAAGTTTTCTACGAATACAGATACCGATGGTCGTTTTCATTCGCGCTGGCTGAATATGATGTATCCCCGTCTCTATCTCGCCTATAATCTGCTGCGCGAAGATGGAGTGATTTTTATTTCTATTGATGACAATGAAGTTGTAAACCTTAGAGCACTATGTGACTTGATATTTGGAGAGGAGAATTTTGTAGCAGGATTTCCTCGCGTGACTAAAAAAGCTGGAAAATCAACAGATCAAGTAGCGAAAAACAATGATTTTGTTGTTTGTTACAGAAAATCAGAGGATTTATGTATCAATTCTTATATACATACGGATGCAGGCTATAAACATTCTGACGAATACTATGCTGAAAGAGGAAAATATAAATTAAATCAAACCCTTGATTACAGTTCTATACAATATTCTCCAGCTTTAGACTATGAGATTGAAATCGATGGAATGATATTAAGGCCTGGTAATGTATCAGCAGCCGAAATGGAAGAAAGAAAAAAGAGAAATCCTAAAAGTGACTTTTGCTGGAGGTGGTCTAAAGATTTATATGAATTTGGCTTAAATAATGGATTTGTCGTTCTTAAAAAAGGAAAAGATGAGTATCGTATCTATACAAAGACCTATGAAAAAGTGACCATAGATTCTGGGGCAGGTGGATATTTTATACAAGAAAAAGAGCGAACAAAGTCGGCAACAACCTTGGATTTTATTGAAAACAAATTCTCAAATGATAATTCAAGAAAAGATATAACGAGAATATTTGGTAAGAAGGTTTTTGAATATTCAAAGCCGGTATCCTTAATAAAGGAATTGATTTTTCTCGGTACAAATAAAAATGATATCATTCTCGACTTCTTTGCCGGTTCTGCAACCACCGCCCAGGCGGCCATGCAACTCAATGCTGAAGACGGTGGCAACCGAAAATTTATCTTGGTTCAATTGCCAGAACCAACAACAGAAAGAACGGAAGCCTATAATGCGGGATACGAAACGATTGCAGATATAGGCAAAGAACGCATCCGCCGCGCTGCAAAGCAAATTGAGGATGAGCAAAATGGTCAACTCGACCTGAATGGCAATGGCATGATGGACCTGGGCTTCAAGGCATTCAAACTCGACCAGTCTAATTTCAGGGTGTGGGATGGCACGGTTGAGGATGAGGACTCACTCGCAGAGCAGCTTGAGCTTCATGTTGACCACATTTCAGAGGAGAGTAATGCGGAGGATATTCTATATGAGATTCTCCTAAAGGCCGGATTCCCGCTGACGACCAAAGTTGAAAAGCGCAATATGGCTGGAAAAGAGGTGTTTTCCATCGCGGGTGGCGAGGTTCTGATTTGTCTTGAACAAGAAGTGACATCTGAGCTGATTGACGCACTTGCCAGCACCAACTCATCGCAGGTTATCTGTTTGGACGCAGCTTTCCAACGCAACGACCAGTTAAAAGTCAATGCGGCACTGACTTTTAAGTTCCAGGCGGAAGCCAAAGGAACCGAAATGGTATTTAAGACGGTTTAACGAGGATCTATTGCATGAAACTTAAATTTGACCCATCACTGGAATATCAGCGCGATGCGATCGATGCTATTGTAGATGTTTTCGATGGACAGCCTATTTCTCAGACCGAATTTGCGTTAAGCCTTGCAGCCGATGCAGGGCTTTTTCAATCTGAACTCGGCGTGAAAAATAATCTTTCACTCAACGATGAAGCGATCCTCACCAATGTTCATAAGATACAGGAAGGCAATGATATTGAGAAGGTATCTGCGCTTCAGGGGCGGGCGTTTTCTATTGAAATGGAGACGGGCACCGGCAAGACCTATGTTTATCTCCGCACAATTTTCGAATTGAACAGGGCTTATGGCTTCAAGAAGTTTATTATTGTTGTGCCCAGCGTAGCTATTCGTGAGGGTGTGCTGAAAAGCATAGAGATGACAAAGGAGCACTTTTACACGCTCTATGATAATGTGCCATTTGATTACTTTGTCTATGATTCTAAAAAACTCAGTCAGGTGCGGCAATTTGCCACGAGCAATCAAATCCAAATTATGATCATCAATATCCAGTCTTTTCAGAAGGATATTGCCGATAAAGCACTTGCGGATATGACCGAAGACGAGTTGAAAAAACTCAATGTGATCAACCGCGAAAATGATCGTATGTCTGGTCACCGACCGATTGAGTTTATTCAGGCCACGCAACCGATGGTTATTATTGACGAGCCGCAAAGCGTGGATAATACGCCCAAATCGAAGCGGGCGATAGAAAATCTGCATCCGGCCGCTACACTGCGTTATAGTGCTACGCATCGAAACCCCTATAATCTTCTGTATAAACTTGACCCCATAAAGGCTTATGACATGCGTCTGGTAAAGCGCATTGAGGTGGCATCAGTGCGCTCTGAAGATAGTTTTAATGATGCTTATGTCAAACTGTTAAAGACCGATAACACGAAGGGCATTAGGGCACAGGTGGAGATTCACAAGGAGGGTACGCAAGGACCGAGAGCATCCAGAATTTGGGTCAAGCAGAGCGACGATTTGTATGCGAAATCTGGCAAGCGGGAAAATTATCGGGATGGGTATATTGTTCAGAATATTGATTGTACTCCGGGTGTGGAATATCTCGAGTTTAATCAGGGACACTTATTGGAAATCGGGCAGGAAATTGGAGGACTCGGTGACGAGATTATGCAGGCACAGATTTATGAGACTGTAGAGAGACATTTACAAAAGGAGCGTTCTCTGACAAAAAAAGGCATCAAGGTGCTTTCGCTATTTTTTATTAATCGAGTCGCGAGTTATCGGGTGTACAACACGGATGGTAGCACCACGATTGGAAAGGTCGGACAGTGGTTTGAGGATGCGTACCGGGAACTGACAGAGAAACCGATTTATAGTACATTCGCCACCGAAGACATCTCCAAAATTCACAACGGCTACTTCTCTATGGACAAGGGCCGTGCCAAAGATACGCGGGGCAACACGCAAATAGACGAAGACACCTATAATTTGATCATGAAGGAGAAGGAACGTCTGCTTGATGTTGAAGAGCCACTTCGTTTTATTTTTTCGCATTCTGCGTTGCGGGAAGGGTGGGATAATCCCAATGTATTCCAAATTTGTACGCTCAACGAGACCCATTCATTTGAAAAGAAGCGTCAGGAAATCGGGCGAGGTCTGCGCCTACCGGTGAATCAGGATGGTGAGCGGATTCATGATGAAACTGTCAATCAACTCACTGTAGTTGCCAATGAATCTTACGAGGAATTTGCCCGTACGCTGCAATCGGAGTTTGAAGAAGATTTCGGGATTCGGTTTGGTATGGTCGAGAAGATCGCCTTCGCCAAATTGGTCCGGGCAGCACCGGATGGGACTGAGCAAGAAATCGGTCAGGATGCTTCGACCAGAATTTGGGATGAGTTGGTTGCCAATGGGTATCTCAATGCGTCCGGTGAAATTCTGGATGAGTTCAATCCAGGAGCACCGCATTTTCAGCTTCAGATATCTGATGAGTTTAAGGACCTGGTGACTGAGATCATTGACGAGGTGAGCAAGAAGGTCTTCAAAAACCGCGTGGTAAATGCCCGTGAGCGACGCACGCTCGAATTGCGAAAGGAAGTTTATCTGAGCGATGATTTTAAGGCACTTTGGAATAGGATTAAGCATCGTACGCGCTATCGCGTGGCCTTTGATACCGACGAACTAATCGGCAAAGCAGTTGAGCGCATCAAAAATCTCGCGCCCATTAAATCTCCTGAAATTGCAACGACAGTTGTTGAGGTCGATATTTCGGAGGCGGGTGTTTCAGCCGACAGGCAAAGTGCGACGCGCCGCCGCGATGTAAGCTCGGTCACTATCTTGCCCGATATCCTGAATTTTCTCCAGAAGGAGACTGAACTGACCCGCCACGCACTTGTCAAAATACTGAAACAGTCGGGACGTTTACCTGCCTTCAAAGTCAATCCGCAAGTTTTTATGGCGGCAGTGGCAAAGGAGATTTCGCGTGCTATGCGCGATCTGATGCTTGAGGGCATTCAGTATGAAAAGGTCGAAGGCCAGTACTGGGAAATGAGGCGTATTGAACAGGAGGCTGAGGAGGGCATTGTGCGTTATCTACACAACTTATACGAAGTTCAGAATGAGAATAAGGCGCTTTTCGACACCATCGAGTACGAGTCTGTAGTTGAGAAGCAATTTGCACATGATCTGGATAATCATGAAAATGTCAGGCTGTTTCTCAAACTTCCTTCTTGGTTCAAAATTGACACGCCTATTGGCCCATATAATCCGGACTGGGCTTTTGTCACGGAGAGGGACGAGAAGCTCTATTTTGTGCGCGAGACCAAGGGTACGCTCGATTCAGAAGATCGCAGGATGGGAGAGAATTGGAAAATTGATTGTGGCCGAAAGCACTTTGAGTCGCTCAATGTCGATTACGATGTGGTGACGTCACTTGATCAAGTGGAAATATAAATGGATGTTGGCCTGTGAAGATGGTGGGTTTGAGTAAGGATGTATGTTTATTGAAAATCTTGACCAACTTGGCATCGGGGTGTAGATTATGGCCCGTTCATGATTTGGTGAGGAGGATGTATGCCTATTCTGGATGTTGAAAGGCTCAAAGGGGCCTGTACACAGGTGTTTGAAGGTGCGGGATTGGGCGCGGAAGAAGCGCGTCAGATCGCGCATTCGCTGGTGTTGTCCAATTTGATGGGGCACGATTCCCACGGTGTGATTCGGCTTGTGCAGTACGTTCAGGCACTTGAGGAGGGGCGCGTGCATGCCGGCCGAGAGATCGCGGTTGTGCGCGAGGCCGATGCTTCGGCAGTTGTCGATGGTGGTTGGGGGTTTGGACAAACTGTTTGCCATCAGGCTATGGCGCTGGCAATGGAGAAGGCAAAACAGCGGTCGGTTGCCGTGGTCGAGCTTTTCAATAGCGGGCATATTGGGCGTTTGGGTGAATATGTGGAGGTCGCTGCTGAGGCCGAGATGATCGGTATTGTGATGTGCAATAATCACGGCGGGGGATTGCTTCAGCATCCGTTTGGCGGCATTGATGCGCGCCTGTCGCCCAATCCCATTGCCGTGGGTATTCCCACGGGGGGCGATTTTCCGATTGTCGTGGATTTAACCACGAGTGTTGTCGCGGAGGGGAAGATTCGGGTGAAGCGCAATTTGGGGGAATCGATACCCGAAGGCTGGGTTATCGATGCAGAGGGCGATCCGACGACGGATCCGGCAAAGTTTTACGGTCCACCCAGAGGGGCCATTTTGCCTTTTGGCGGGATTTCCGCGCATAAGGGCTACGCGCTTTCTGTGGTGGTCGATGTTTTGTCTGGCGCACTCGGTGGCGGTGGTTGCAGTCGCGAGGGCGGGCTTTCGGGCGGCAATGGGGTGTTTATTATGGCGCTCGATATTGGGGCTTTTGTCGGACGCGATCAATTTAGCGATGAGATGCAATCATTTGTACAGTTTTTGAAGAGTGCCCGGCTCGCGCCCGGGTTTGATGAAATTTTGATGCCGGGTGAGATGGAAGCGCGCATGCGGCGCGCGAAAGAAGCCCATGGTGTAGATATAGATGATGAGACCTGGCGACAGATTTGCGAAACAGGACAGGCAGTTGGTATAACTTTAGCTTAAGGAGGGTGGTTTGCCGAAGGATGAACTCAATGCCGTTGTGACACAGCGTCTCGAAGTGACCCCAGATTTGATTATTCTTCGCGTTGTGCCCGACGGATGGGAATTGCCAGCTTTTGAAGCCGGGCAATTTGGCGTGATCGGATTGCCTCCCGAAGCACCCCGCACCGAGTATTCAGACCCTGTCGAAGATTATGAGAAGCCGCAGAGAGGTTTGATTCGGCGGGCGTATTCGATTGCATCTTCTTCGGTGGCAACAGAGTACCTCGAGTTTTATATTACTCTGGTGAGGTCGGGGGCGTTGACACCCAGGCTATTCGCGCTCGAAATTGGCGATCGCCTCTGGTTGGGTCCAAAAATTACGGGTATGTTTACGCTGCAAGATGTTCCGCCGAATAAAAATGTCGTGATGGTGGCGACGGGTACGGGCTTGGCGCCTTATATGAGTATGTTGCGAACTTATTTGAAAGAAAATACAGAGCGGCGATTTGTGGTGTTGCACGGGGCGCGACATTCATGGGATTTGGGATATCGATCTGAATTGGAAGTGATGCAAGATTTATGCGATAATTTTATTTATATCCCCCAGATTAGCCGTCCGGCAAATGAGCATGTGGAATGGAGCGGATATACAGGCTATGTGCAAAATTTGTGGACAGATGGCCCGCTCGATGAGGTCTGGGGGGGGCATCCAACGCCTGAGGATACGCATGTGTTTGTATGTGGTAATCCCTATATGTGCGATGATGTGACAGAAATTTTGATTTCAGAGGGTTTTAAGGAGCACAAGCGGAGAGATCCCGGGCAGATACATATAGAACGCTATTGGTGAGATATGGGAGAGGATAAAAGCTTTGATGCGATTGTGCTGGGTGCCGGGCACAATGGCCTCATTTTGCAGGCGTATTTGTGTCGCGCAGGACTCAATGTGGTTTGCCTGGAGCGATCGGATAAACCCGGAGGCGGGCTGGCGACTGTTGAAGACCCCCGTTATCCGGGTTTTTTGCACAATACGCATTCTTTTTTTCATCGCGCCATCACGCAAATGCCGTGGTTTGGCGATTTGCACCTGGAACGGTATGGCGCGCGCTATATTGAGCCCGAACTAAATGTGGCTCTTGTGCTGAGAAATGGCGATGTGCTGAAATGGTACACGGATTTTGAACGCACGGAAGACAGTTTTGCGCGGTTTAGTAAGCGGGATGCAGAGACTCTTCGCCGATGGCGCGATGCGTTTGATCCCGTTGTACGAAATATTCTGTCTGTAGAGGCACAGGCACCGCCTTTGCCGCAAGAACTGAGGCAAGAGATTCTGTCGCAGACCCGAGAGGGGAAGATGTTGCTCGAGGTCAGCGCGCTTTCCCCGCTCGAGTTTGTGAATCGGGAATTTGAACATCCGGTCATTCGAGCCGGGTTGTTGTTTTTCAATGGATTGCGCGAAGTGGATTTGCGCGCCAGAGGGTTTGGACACCATATACCGGCTTTGCTGGCGAGTAAGGGAAAAGCGCAGATGTGTGTGGGTGGGGCAGCCGGGCTGGCGCGTGCGCTGGTTGCCGCGATTTCTGATATGGGCGGCGAGATCTGGTTGCAAACCGAGCCCGGACGCATTGTGGTGGAGGATAATCGCGTTAGAGGTGTTGAAACGGTGGATGGGAAGTACATCAAAGCGCCTGTGGTTGTGTCCAGCCTGAATCCCCATCAGACGTTTCTCGATTTGATTGACCGCGAGGCGTTGCCCGGGATGTGGCAAAATCGGGTCGAAAAATTTCAGTACAATGTGCTGGCGCCGCTGTTCGCACTCCATTTGAATTTGAGTGAACCGCCGCGTTATCGCGCAGTGGAAAAACATCCGGAGGTGGCGGATGCGCTGATGGTTATTCTGGGGCTGGAACACGCGGATCAATATGGGGATATTGTTGTTCACCACGAGAAGGGGACGATTCCGCCGACTGTGATGTGGGGCGCGTGTCCGACACATTTTGACGCAACGCAGGCTCCTTTGGGAAAACACACGGCGTTTATGTGGCAGAAGTTGCCGTTTCATCTGTATGGCGACTCTGAAAATTGGGATCGCCAGCGGGATGCGGTTGGTCGCGATATGCTGGATATGTGGTCTGAATACGCGCCCAATTTGAGGGATTGTGTGATCGATTCTTTTGTTCGCAGTCCTCTGGATGTTGAACGCGCATTGCCCAACATGCGGGAGGGGGATTTGCTCGTTGGTGCGTTTACAAATGGGCAGACGGGTTATAACCGTCCCTTTCCCGGTGCCGGGCATTATCGGGGGTGTTTTGAGGGGCTGTATCTTTGTGGGTCCTGCTGTCATCCCGGCGGCAATGTGACGGGTTTGCCGGGGTATAATGCAGCACAGGTCATTCACAGCGACCTGGGCATTACGGGTTCATGGATACCTGAGCCTGTGGATGTACGATTGGGGGGATAGGCCCGCGTCAGGACAGGAGGAGTGGGAAGTATTCTAAAATTGAGAGGATAAAGCCGAGGACGGTGAGCAAAAGACAGAGCAGGGCTATGAGAATGGTGATGCGTCCTTCGCGGTATTCTGCACTTGAGACGAGGATTTGTGCTGCGATCCAGCCGCCGATAAAACCGCCCAGGTGCGCCCAGTTGTTGACGCCGCTCATGAGAAAGCCCATGACAAATAGCAAGATGGCCCATTGCCACATTTGTCGCGTCATGAGTGACATCATCTGCGTTCTGTGGTTGCGGCCATATACAATGATGGCGGCAAAAAGTCCAAAAATAGCCCCTGAAGCACCTACGGTTGGGTAGCCTGAGATCAGATTGGAAAGGATAAAACCGACAGCTCCTGCGACGGTGTAGATGATAAAATAGCGCGCGGGTCCAAAGAAATGCCCGACTTCGGGACCGAGTTGCCGAATCCACAGGACGTTGAACAGGATGTGGAGGAGGCTGCCGTGGAGATATGTCGCGGTGAGTACGGTCCACCAGGGTGCTTCGCCGTGGGTCATACCGAGAACGATCAGCGGGATATGGTGAGGGCTTAGCATGTTAAAAAAACTACCGCTCACCGACAGTGCGGCGCCGAGGTCGAGCAATAGACTGACTGCGTAAAGGGCAATACACGCGGTGGGTATCAGGCTGAGGACGTCGATGCGGCCGCCAAAAAGTCGGTTTAGCGAGGGACCGAGACCCCAGAGGTTGGGATTATAAGCGCCGCAATGGGGGCATTTTTTCTCATCGGTATTTATGAGGGTGCCACAGCCTGGGCAGATCATGGAGGTGGGAGGTGGCATGGGATTACTCGAATTTTGACCAGTTGTTGAGGATGAGCGAGAGGCCCTTGAGTACGCGTCGCATATCGCGTTCTGATGTGTGGCCCATAGCTGCAATGCGAAAAGCTTTGTCTTTGGTATCGCCATAGCCCGGGGCGAGTTGAACATTGAGCAATTTTTTTGCGCGATCGACGAAATCGGAACCCGAAATGTGGTCTGGCAAGAGGATGGCACTTACGGTCAGGCTCTCGTATCCCGGTTTGGCTATGAGGCTCAGGTCGTGTTTTTTTGCCCATTCGCGTTGCATGTGGGCGAGGCTCTGGTGGCGTTTGAAGCGCTGGTCGCCTTCTCGTTTCATTTCTTCGAGGCGCGCACTCAGGCATTGTAAGGTCAGGTCGGCTACGGTCATCGGGGTTTGGGCTGTTTCTGCGCGCGTTCGCCATTCGATTAAGTCGAGGACATAACCGCGGTTTGGCGTGTTGGCTGCGATGTCAAATGCGCGGTCGGATACTATCATGACAGAGCCGATGGTGGGGCATGCAAAGTCCTTTTGCAGGCTCCAGAGATAGTAGTCGGGGCGCAGGGTCTCAATCGGTGTATCTGATGCCCCTGCTATACTGACTGCATCGATGGCAATCAGGGTTTTGGGAGATGTGTTGCGGAGGGTGTCACACATTTCCTGTACTGGTAGCATAACACCGGTAGATGTTTCGTTGTGGGTCAAAAGGGCGAGATCATAGTTTTTTGCAATGGCATTGGACCATGTCCGAGCGCAGATGCCGTCGCCCCAGTTGGCTTTTAAGATGTCGATATTGCGCCCGTGACTTGTGAAGACATGTGCCCATTTTTTGGAAAAAGCACCGATGTCCAGGCCAAGTGCCACACTGTTGCAGGGCGTGTTGGTGACGACCATTTCCCAGTTGTAGCTGCCGGTGTGGCCGAAGATGAGCGGGGTAAATCCGCGCGGAATTTGAAAGACCTCGCGCAGCAAATCCACGGTTTTTTGGTAGCAGGCTTGAAATGCAGTGGATCGGTGAGAATAGGTCGCCTGATATGTTTGCAAAACCCTGCGAATCGCCGGGGTGAGCATGTGCGGTCCAGGTGCCCAAAGGGCAAGCGCAGGCAGGCGCAGGTTGGCTATTTCTCGGGCAAGTGCTGACGACAAGCGGTTTGCTCCACAAAAAAAACCCGTTAATTTAACGGGTTGAGTTAATGGAGCGGGAAACGGGATTCGAACCCGCGACCTTCTGCATGGCAAGCAGATGCTCTAGCCAGCTGAGCTATTCCCGCTCATTAAGAGGAATCAAAAATTACAAAAAGGATCATGGCTTGTCAAGGTCATTTTTACCTTTGTTGGTCAAGGAACTGTTCTTTATTTTTGAAATGAAAAAAATAAATACAAAGGAGATCAGGGTGAGTGAGGAGTCATACACGCTTGCAATAGATATCGGTGGCACGTTTACAGATGTTGTGTTGAGAGAACACGCTTCGGGTATTTTGTCTGTGGCGAAGGTGTTGACGCAGTCGCCAGATCCTTCGGTCAGTGTGCTGGAAGGTGTGAAAGAGGTGCTAAATGGGGTATCGCCCGGCGCGATTTCCCGGGCGGTTCACGGCACGACGCTGGTGACGAATGCCCTGATCGAGCGCAGGGGGGCTAAGACCGGGCTGATTGCGACGGCGGGTTTTCGAGATGCGCTGGAAATTGGGCGGGAGGGGCGTTACGATATCTACGATTTGTTTTTGAAATTGCCCGAGCCTCTCGTTGAGAGGCGGTTGCGCGTTGAGGTGCGGGAGCGGCTATACGCGCGTGGCGAGGTGATGACACCTTTAAACGAAGATGATGTGGTCAAAGCTTGCGAGGTGCTGCGCGAAGCCGGGGTGGATGCGGTCGCTATTGTGTTTTTGCACGCTTATGTCAATCCCGATCACGAACGCCGGGCTGAGGAAATTGTGCGTTCTCTTATGCCCGATGTCGCTATTTCGGTTTCGCACAGAGTTGCCGCCGAACTTCGAGAATTTGAGCGCACTTCCACGACTGTGGCAAATGCTTATGTGCAGCCTATGGTGGAAAAATATCTCGCGCGTTTGGAGGATGGATTGAAGGCGCTGGGGATTTTGGCACCGCTGCATATTATGCTGTCAAACGGTGGATCGTGTTCTGTACAGACCGCGGTGCGTTTTCCCGTGCGGCTCGTGGAATCCGGTCCATGCGGCGGCGCGCTTGCCGCGGCGCATTATGGCAATCGATCGGGGTATCAGGAGATCCTCGCGTTTGATATGGGGGGCACGACGGCAAAGGCCATTTTGAGTGAAAATGGATCGTTTCCAATTACGACTGAATCAGAGGTCGCACGGGTTTATCGCTTCAAGCGCGGCAGCGGATTGCCCTTGCTCGTGCCCGTACTCGATATGATCGAGATTGGAGCAGGGGGAGGCAGTATCGCGCATGCGAGTGAATTGGGTTTGCCCACGGTGGGACCGCAAAGTGCGGGGGCAGATCCCGGTCCGGCCTGTTATGCGCGCGGTGGGCAGTTGCCTACGGTGACGGATGCCGATCTCTTATTGGGCTATTTGAATGCCGGGTATTTTTTGGGCGGACAGATGGATCTGGATGTAGATCGCGCTGCCGATGCGGTTGATGAATTTGCGCGATTGACCGGGCTGGATCGCGTGCGTGCAGCACAGGGTATTCACGATTTGGTGAATGAAAATATGGCCAATGCCGCGCGAGTTCACGCTGCAGAGCGAGGGATCGATTTGAATGGGTACGCGCTTGTCGCAACGGGTGGGGCTGGTCCTGTACACGCATGCGGCGTTGCGATGCGTTTGGGGATTGACCGGGTAATTGTGCCGCCGGCTGCAGGCGTAGGATCGGCCTTTGGTTTGATGCTCGCGCCCATTGCTTTTGATTATGTGCGGAGTTTTGTGTCGCGGATTGCCGGGCTGGATCGCGAGGTTGTCAATAAGCTTTATGGTGAGATGGAAGACGAGGGACGCGCGCTCGTGCGAGAGGCTGGGATCGATGATTCTGAGATTCGCGTGGTGCGCACGGCTGATATGCGATATGTGGGGCAGGGGCACGAGATAAGCGTTCCCGTGCCTTTGGGAGAGTTGACTGAAAATTCTGATAGCGAGCTTCAAACGGCTTTTGATGCGTCTTATAAAAAATTATACGGGCGTCTGTGCGATGGGGTTCCCGTTGAGGCCATTCACTGGCGGGTGACGGTTTCGGGACCAGAGCCGGAAATTTGCGATGTTGCGTCTGTTGGGGACATAGGTGGTCAGGGGGGTGAGGGACAGCGCGACGTTCTCTTTGAAGAAGGGAAATACGGGACTGAGGTTTACCGGAGAGATAAACTCGGAAGAGGGGTTGTTTTGAAAGGTCCCGCTATTGTCGAGGAAGTTGAATCCACGACGGTATTGCCGCCCGGATGGGTGTTGCAGGTCGATGATACGGGTAATCTGATTCTCATCAGGGAGGATGCATGAAGGCTCGCACAATTGATGCAGTTGAGTTAGAAGTGCTTTGGAATCGCCTTATTTCTATTGTGAATGAGCAGGCAGCGGCATTGATGCATGCTTCTTTTACAACGGTGGTGCGCGAGGCTGGCGATTTGTCTGCAGGGGTGTTTGACCGCGCGGGCAATATGCTGGCTCAAGCGGTGACGGGGACGCCGGGGCATATCAATACGATGGCGAATTGCGTGCGGCATTTTGTGAAGGCGTATCCGATTGACACGTTGAAACCCGGCGATAGTTTGCTCACCAATGATCCGTGGCTGGGATCGGGGCATTTGCACGATATTACGGTTGTTACGCCCGTTTTTTATCGGGACCGAGGGGTGGGGTGGTTTGCCAATACCTGCCATGCAATGGATATTGGCGGTCGCACGCTGGGAGCCGGTGCGCGTCAGGTGTATGAAGAGGGCCTGAATATCCCGATTATGAAATTGTTTAGCGAAGGGGAGATCAATCGCGATTTGATCGCTATTGTGCGGGCAAATGTGCGCGAGCCTGATCAGGTCGTAGGCGATTTGTACGCGCAGCAGGCAGGGAATGATGTGGGGGCTGTCAAGTTGCTTCAGGCGCTGGAAAATTACGATCTCGCAGATCTCGAAGGGTTATCGACACTGATTTTGGATCGGTCAGAATCGGCAACCCGAGAGGCGATTTCGGAGATTGCAAATGGCGTTTATGAGGATGAGGTGAAACTCGATGGATACGACAAGCCGCTGGTTATCCGCGTAAAAGTTATTGTCGAAGATCGCAGTTTGATTGTTGATTATACGGGCACGTCGCCACAGGTGGATCGCGGGATCAATGTGGTGTACAATTACACGCATGCCTATACGACTTATCCCCTGAAATGCGCCATTAGTCCGCATATTCCCAATAATGAAGGTAGTTTTCGCCCGATAACGGTTACGGCGCCCGAGGGATGTATCTTAAACGCGCAATTCCCATGTGCCGTGGGTGCCCGGCACCTGGTTGGGCATTTTCTTTCGCAACCGCTGTTTGGAGCACTTTCTCAGGCGATTCCCGGTCGTGTGATTGCCGATGGATCGGCTGGCCTTTGGAATACGCAGTTAGAGGGGGTAGGTCGCACGGGTGAACGCTTTGCGTATATCTTTTTTTCCGCAGGGGGTATGGGCGCGCGTCCCGGTGATGATGGGATTTCGGCGACGGCTTTTCCCAGTGGGATTAAGGGTGTGCCTGCCGAAGCGATTGAGTCCGTGTCGCCCGTGATTATGCACAGGCGTGCGTTGATTCCGGATTCTGGAGGTGCGGGTACTTTTCGGGGTGGTCTGGGACAGGAGATGGTTTTGTCTGTTGACTCTGATCATCCCGCGCTGCATTCGTGTATGTACGATCGCACGCGCTATGCACCGCGCGGTTTTTTGGGGGGACGCGATGGCAGGCGCGGCGAACTTTTTTTGTCGGATGGCACTGTTTTGCCGCCAAAGGGTCGCTATGATCTCCAACCCGGGCAGTCGGTGACATTGCGTATTCCGGGCGGTGGAGGCTATGGGTCGCCTTTTGAACGCGATCCCCAAAGGGTGCTGGAGGATGTCGCACAGGAGCGGCTATCGATAGAGGCTGCGCGAGATTCGTATGGTGTGGCGATTACGGCTGATCTCGAGGTAGATGTTGAGGAGACCGCTGTTTTGAGGCAGAAAGTATCCGCAGATAAACGCAGATAGACACAGATAAAAGGTGAGATGAATAGTTCAAAGGCCGTCGTCATCGCGGCATGGTGTTGAGCCGCGATCCAGAAGGTTTTTGCTGACTGCTGATCGCTGAAAGCTTTTTATGAATAAGAACCAAACATATTCTCCCGTGGCATTGTGGCTGGCGTGGAAGCGAATTTTTGCTTTTGCCCGGCCATACTTATTACGGCTCGTCTTGGGGCTGGTATTTACCGCGTTTTCCACAGGTGTGTGGCTGCTGATTCCACTGGGCTTGCGGTCACTTTTGGACTCTGTGTTTGAGCAGGGCGACCGGCACCAGTTGGATTTGCTGGCGCTTGGCATGCTGGTGCTTTTTGTGCTTCAGTCGCTTTTGCACGTGGGTAGCCATTACTGGATTTCCTGGGTGGGTGAACGCGTGGTGACAGATCTGCGAAAGAAGGTTTACTCGCATTTGCACCGTTTGGGGCTTCGCTTTTATGCCGATCACAGGTTGGGCGAACTCATGTCGCGGTTGACCAATGATGTAGGGGCTATCAGAAATGCCGCGACGGGTGCTATTTCGCAGGTTTTGATGACGGGGATTATGACTATTGGCTCTGTGGGGGCTATGGTTGTTCTCAATTGGCGATTGAGCCTGGTGGTGTTTGCCGCTGCGCCGGTTGCCGCTGTTGGAGCGCGCTATTTTGGACAGCGCATCCGCGAGTTGTCTCGTAGGGTGCAGGATCGGTTGGGCGATACGACTGCGATTGCCGAAGAAGCGCTGTCGGCTGTGCGGGTTGTCAAGGCGTTTGCACGCGAAGTTTTTGAGGTGAACCGATATGGCGAGGCAAACGAAGATTTGTTTCGCACGTCGCGCTATCGCGTGATTATGGAAGCGGTTTTTTCGGCTTGTATCGCATTTCTTTTTATGCTGGCACTGGTGGTGATTTTCTGGTATGGGGGCACAGAGGTGCTGGCTGGGCGCTTGTCGGCAGGCGATCTGGTGGCGTTTATTTTTTACGCGATGAATATTGCCCGATCTGTGATGGGGATTACGCGCCTTTATGCGTCCTTAAATTCTGCTGTGGGCGCGTCAGAACACATTTTTGAATTGCTGGAGACGCGACCGGAGATTGCCGATGGCGAGGGCGCATTTCCGCTTGCAGATGTTCGCGGTGCCGTGGCATTTGAAGATGTTTGGTTTGGATACCAGCCCGACCGCCCGGTGCTCAAAGGGATTTCGTTTGAGACCCTGCCCGGGCAGACAATAGCACTTGTGGGGGCGAGTGGCGCGGGCAAGACGACGCTGATGAATCTGATTCCGAGGTTTTACGATGCGACCTCTGGGGTTGTGCGCGTGGATGGTGCGGATGTGCGCGATGTGCAGATTGTATCGTTACGCGAACAGATCGCGCTGGTATCACAGGATGTGGATTTGTTCGGTACTTCTATTGGTGAAAATATCCGATACGGGCGATTGGATGCGACGGATGACGAGGTCGAGCAGGCGGCACGAGATGCGAATGCCCACGATTTTATTGTTGAATTACCGGATGGGTACGGTGCTTTGGTTGGGGAAAAGGGCGTGAAATTGAGCGGGGGACAGCGGCAGAGGGTTGCGATTGCGCGTGCTCTGTTGAGAGACGCGCGCATTTTGTTGCTGGATGAAGCCACTTCATCGCTGGATTCGGCTTCCGAGGCACAGGTGCAACAGGCTTTGGAAAGGTTGATGGCGGGACGCACGACGTTTATTATTGCGCATCGGTTGTCAACAGTGCAACATGCGGATTGTATTTTGGTACTGGATCGTGGCGAGATCGCTCAGCGCGGAACGCATGGGGCGTTGTTTGATAGGGGCGGGCTTTATCGCGAGTTGTGCGATTTGCAATTTCGGAATATGGAGATTGGCAAAGATAAGGCTATCTGAGCGTTGTCATCTGGATCTGGTCAATCTGCTGGTGCAGGTCTTGGACTGCTGGGTAAATTTGTTTGTGTACGCGGTTGTAAATTGTGTTGTAGAACGCGACCTGATCGGGGATGGGGTGAACGGTCTGCATAGGAATGTCAAGCGTGTGCAGGGCATCGGCGACATCTGTGTAAATGCCTGTGCCCAATCCCGCAAGTACTGCCGCGCCCAGGGCGGTTGCTTCATCCATTTCGGCCAGAACAATGGGCTGGTCGAGAACGGTGGCTTTGATTTGCATGAGGAGTCGATTGCGTATGCCGCCGCCGATTGCGATGATATTTTTTGTTTCGGGCACGCCGGGATGAGATTTGGACGCCTCAATGATGTGGCGCATTTCCAAAGATAGACCTTCGAGGATTGCGCGAAAGAGCGTGCCGCGATTGACATCGGGTGTCAGGCCAATAAATGTTCCGCGTGCTATGGCTTCTGTATGGGGTGGGTTGGTAAAGCGCAGTTGAGGAAGAAAGCCGACACCCAGGCTACCGGGGGGCGATTCGCTCGCTTCGGAAATTAAGGTTTTATAGTCTGCGCCTTCGCCAAATAAGTTGCGGAACCACTCGATGCTCGCACCGCTTGTGAATAATCCGCCGAGAAAGTAATATTGATCGGGCGCAACATGTGCGCCTATGGTGAAGTTCTGGCGACCTATTTGCGGGTCTGTAAGCGACTGAGAAATGGGCAGGCACATGGCTTCTGCAGTGCCCAGAGAATTGAGCATTGTTCCCGGCTCGGTAACGCCAACGGCAAGTGCCCCGCAAATATGGTCGTGTCCTCCAGCGCATATTCGCGTGTGCAAGGGCAGGCCGATTTCGCGTGCGATGTCGGGAAGGATGGGACCCAAGTTTGTTCCAGCAGTGCAAAGTGGCGCGAAGAGATTTGGAGAAAGATGGAGTTCACTGAGGATATCATTTGCCCATTGATGCCTGTGGAGGTCAAAGGCAAGGGTACGCGAAGCGAGGGAATAGTCGGTGGCGGGTATGCCCGATAGTCGGAAAGCAATATAATCGGCGGTGTTGAGCCAGATGGCGGTTCGCGCAAAGGCTTCGGGCTGATGTTCGCGTATCCAGAGGATTTTGCACAGGCCAGAAATGGGTTGCAGTGGAAGCCCTGTAAGCGAGAAGAGTTCGTCGCGGTCAAAGGTTTTTCGCAGTTGTTCGCATTGCGGGCGGGTGCGCTGGTCAAACCAGGCAATTGCATGGCCGGTTGGGTTTCCGAGTTTGTCGATTGGGACGCCTGTTTCGCCGATGCTCGCGGTGGCTATGCCGGTGATGTTGGTGGGGTTGTCGATTTGTGCGACAGCCTTTTTTAAGACGCTACACACGGTTTCCCAGAGTTCTTCTGGTTTGTAATACGCCCATTCTGGCTGTGGATGGTGTGTGGGCGTTTTTGTCTGGGCGCGGGCGATTTCGCGACCTCGAGGGTCGAAGATCAGGGCTTTGATGTTGGTGGTTCCAACATCGATGCCGATGAGTAAAGGGTCGGGGGATGTTTTTGTGTTCATGGTTGGCTCTTTTTTCTGATGATAAGGTGAGTTGACGTTATATTATACTGTAGCATTTCAGTTGTCAAAGACAAATAGATGGTTTACCAGAGGAGGAGTGGTGAGATGGACAAAATTGGATTTGTCGGCTTGGGGATTATGGGCAAGCCTATGTGCCACAATCTATTGAAGGCTGGTTTTGATGTGACGTTTTATGCGCGGCGGGACGAGATTGTGGCCGAGATGGAGGGCGCGGGTGCGACTTTTACGCCTTCGTCACAGGCGGTGGGCGAGGCTGCGGATATTATTATTACGATTGTGACGGCTGATCCCGAGGTGCGCGAGGTCATTTTGGGCGATGAGGGCGTTTTGGCCGGGGCGTCTGATGGCGACCTCATTGTGGATATGAGCACAATTTCGCCGTTGACGATTCAAGATGTGGCAGAACAGGCATCGCAAAAAGGGGTTCGCGTGATGGATGCGCCGGTGAGTGGCGGCGATATTGGGGCGATTAACGGTACCCTGACCATTATTGCGGGCGGGGCAAAGGCCGATTTTGATCGTTGTGAGGGGATTTTTGACGCGATGGGCAATAGCGAAAATGTTTTTCATGTGGGTGATGTTGGTGTTGGGCAAACGGTTAAAATTGTCAATCAGTTGCTCGGTGGTATTACGATGGCGGCGATTGCCGAGGGGCTTACCCTCGGCGTTAAAGCGGGTGCTGATCCCGAGGTGATGCGGCAGGTGATTAGCGTGAGTTCGGGCGATTCATCGGCTTTTCAGGCGCGCGTTGCGGATTTTGTGTTTAAGGATGAGTACGCGCCGGGGTTTATGCTCGATTTGATGAAGAAGGATATCGGTATCGGCGTGGAGATGGGGCGCGCAATGAATGTGCCCGTGCCCCTGGGGGCTGTGGCTTATCAAATGTATGCCGCCGCCAGTAGTCTGGGTGCTGGCGCACTCGATTTTTCAGCCGTGACAAAGACTATTGAGACCCTGTCGGGTATCAAGATTAGCGATGCTTGATTAAAGACTGGACAGGGTGCGCAGTCTGCATTATTTTTTACAGTTGATCAGGACTGCAATTTTTTCTATTACAGGAGGAATAAATGGCGATTCCACAGGAAGATTATTTGGGTATTACGGATTATAAGGTCGTGGGGACGCGGCCCGTGCGGCACGATGGCGCGGATAAGGTGACGGGCAGGGCGATTTACGGTACGGACCTCAATTTACCCGATATGTTGCATGCCAGAGTTTTGCGAAGTCCGCATGCACATGCTCGGATTAAGTCGATTGATACGAGTAAGGCCGAAGCACTTGAAGGCGTGCGCGCAGTTGTTACGGGGCAGGATCTGGCGCTCAATGCCGAGGAGCAGTTGGCCGATTTGGGCGAAGAGGTGGTACGGGTTAAGGATATGTGTGCGGCGGTGCTGGCACGTGAAAAGGTGCTCTATCAGGGGTATCCCGTGGCGGCGGTGGCGGCGACCAATATCCATATTGCCGAAGAAGCGCTGGATTTGATTGAGGTTGAATACGAGGTGCTGCCCCATGTGCTGGATGTGCGGGAGGCGATGAAGGATGATGCGCCTCTGGTGCATGAAGATCAGAGAACCAATTCGATGGGCGAGAGAAGCGAAAATTTCAGTAATGTGGCGTCGCATTTTCGCACGGAATTGGGCGATATCGAACAGGGATTTGCCGAATCGGATGTGATTGTCGAGCGCGAGTTTCTCACGGATATGGTGCATCAGGGCTATATCGAACCGCAAAATGCCACGGTGTTGTGGAATGCCGATGACGTGGTGACGATCTGGTGCAGCAATCAGGGTGCGTTTGGCGTGCGGGATCAGACCGCGAGAATTTTGGGTATTCCCGTGTCGCAAATTAAGGTTGTGCCCCTGGAGATTGGCGGGGGATTTGGCGGGAAGATCAAAGCGTATTTGGAACCGATTGCCGCGCTGTTGTCGAGAAAGACCGGGCATCCGGTGAAAATGATTATGAGCCGCACCGAGGTCTTGCAGGCGACTGGCCCGACTTCGGGTTCGTGGATTCGGGTGAAGATGGGGGCGACCAATGATGGCAAGCTCGTGGCTGCTGAGAGCGTACTGGCCTATGAGGCCGGGGCTTTTTCCGGCAGTCCCGTGGGGGCAGGGGCGCGCAATATGCTGGCGCCTTATGTGATTCCACATGTTCTGGTGGATGGTTATGATGTGGTGAACAACAAGCCTTCCTCTTCGGCTTATCGCGCGCCGGGCACGACAAATGCGGCTTTTGCCGTTGAAACCGTGGTGGATGAACTCGCCGAGAAACTGGGGGTTGATCCGCTGGAATTTCGGTTGAGCAATTCTGCAAAAGAAGGTACGCGCCGCGCAGATGGTCCCGTGAATAAGCGTATTGGACACGAGGAATGCGTTCGCGCTGCGGTTTCTTCTGACCATTATCAGACGGCGCTCAATGGGAAATATCGCGGTCGCGGCGTGGCGTCTGGTTTCTGGGGCAATGGAGGCGGTGTTTCGAGTGCGGCTGCGAGTGTGAATGACGATGGTACGATCAATCTGGTGGAAGGTTCGACAGATATTGGGGGCACGCGCACGTCGGTTGCGATGCAGATGGCCGAGGTGCTGGGTATTTCAGAACAGCAGATTCGCCCGCAGGTGGGCGATACGGATTCGATTGGTTATACGGGTGTGACGGGTGGTTCGCGCACGACATTTGCGACGGGCTGGGCGGCTTATAAGTGCGCGCAGGATATCAAAGAGCAGATGATGGCGCGTGCGGCGATCCTGTGGGAGATTTCCGAGGATGATGTCGAGTTCGATCAAGGGGTGTTCCAGTCGAAGTCCGATCCATCGAAGTCGATTACGTTTAAGGATTTGGCGGCGAAGCTCGATTCAACGGGCGGTCCGGTGATGGGGCGCGCCACGGCAAAACCCACAGGTGTTGGGGGTGCTTATGCGGTGGCGATTGTGGATGTGGAGGTCGATCCCGATACGGGCAAGGTCGATATTTTGCGCGCGTCGATTTTCCAGGATGCTGGGAAAGCGATTTACCCGCCTTATGTGGAGGGGCAGATGCAGGGCGGCGTGGCACAGGCGATTGGCTGGGCGCTCAACGAAGAGTATGTGTACGATGAAGATGGCATTTTGCGGAATAGCAGCTTGTTGGATTATCGGATGCCTACGTGTCTGGATTTGCCGATGATTGATGCGCATATTGTCGAGGTTCCCAATCCAGGGCATCCTTATGGTGTGCGTGGGGTGGGAGAGGTGCCGATTGTGCCACCCACAGCAGCGGTTGCCAATGCGATTTACGATGCTATTGGCCTGCGGCTGACAGAGTTGCCCATGTCGCCTCCGCGCGTGTTGGAAGCCTGGTGGGATAAAAATGGTGGAAATGGTTCGGCTTGAGAGGACCAGAGAAATTGGAGTTTGACTATGCCTGAAGTGTGGATTCCTTCGCTGATGCGCAAATTGACCGATGGTCAGGAGAAGGTGGTTGTTGGTGGGAATACCTTGCGCGAGGTGATCGAAAATCTGGATGCACAATTTCCCGGTATTAAAGATCGGGTGGTGTACGAGGATTATCGGATTGCACCGGGACTGGCTGTTGCGATTGATGGCGTTGTCACCGAAGAAGGGTTGCGGACACAGATCCCCCCCAATAGCGAGGTTCATTTCGTGACGTCGATTGCGGGTGGATAATGGGGAGGAGGAATTATATGTCCATATCAAAACCACGGTACAGCAAAGAGGAATTTGCGCGACGCGGCGATGAGATTTATGACCGAGACATAAGTCCTCATGTTAAACCTGCTGCTGAAGGCAAATTTGTGGTTATCGACATCGAGACGGGAGAATATGAGGTTGATCAGGACGAACTGGCTGCATCTGATCGACTTCTTGCCCGCAGATTAGATGCACAAATGTGGACAAGACGTATTGGATCCCGGTATGCTCGCCATTAAAGACAGTTACAATAGGTCGTAAAACAAAAGCCCTGTGATTGAGAGATCACGGGGCTTTTGTTATGGTGTAGATAAAAGGGAGGATACTAACTACAAAATCTCCGCACCATTTCCGAGAAGGTATCTACAGCTTGATGGAGTTGTTCGATTTCGACCCATTCGTCAATGGTGTGTGCCTGCTGAATATTGCCGGGACCGAGTACGACGAGTTCCATGGTTTTGCCAAAGATCATGCCGTCGGTGCCGTAAGCTACGGTTTTGGGTTCGCTTTTGTTTGTGACAGAGAGGGCTTCTTGGACGATGCGGGATTCTATGGGAGTGTGGAGTGGGGCGAGGCCGTCGTATATATCGACATGTACCTCGCGTTTTTCGGCCAGTGTTCTGATTTTGTCGAGCAGGGGCGCGAAGTCCTGTCCCGGCATGGGGCGCATGTTGAGGGTTGCGCCGCTTTCTGGCGTGGTGATGTTCGATGCTTGTTCCCCCCCGTGTATGACGGTGTTGAGCGTGGCATGTGGGGGAGTGAAGGCGTTGTTGAGGTATTTTTCGTCGGTTTGGAGTTCGTTGTCTATGGCGAGCATGTCGTTGAGGAAAGGGATGAGTTTGTGATTGGCGTTGATGCCTGTTCCCGTGCTGCTGTGCGTGGCTTTTCCCGTGGCTGTGACGCTGATTTTGACCGAGCCTTTGTGGGCGTGTACCACGTCGAGCAGAGTTGGTTCGCCAATAATGCCGTAGCGCACGTTGGATTCTTTTAATACCTCGGATTTTTGGGCGACGACATCGGCGCCTCCACAGTTGATTTCTTCATCTCCGGTGACGACCACGTAGATGGGTTGTTTGAGTTCGTCGGTGGAGAAACGGCTTGCCGTGGCGATCATGCAAGCGACCGAACCTTTCATGTCGGCTACGCCGCGTCCGTAGATTCGGGATCCCTTTTCGACGACTTCATAGGGGTCCCACGCCCACCCTTCGGCGGGGACGACGTCGTTGTGTCCCATCAGGGCGAGTCCTCCAGTGCCATTTCCTTTTTTGCCGACGAGGTTTAGTTTGGGCACGCCGTTGGGGTCTGTGTAGGGAATGTGTTCAACCGCGAGGCCAGCTTCACGCATTCTTTCTGCCATGGCGTTTGAGCAATCGACGTTGCTCAAATAGCTGGTTGAGTTGAAGGATACAAATTCGCGCGTGAGTTGTACGGGGTCCATAAGATATCTTTCCAGATTTGTTTCAAACTGTGGGAATGTGATAGCGGATGGGGCAATATACGTTGGTGTGGCAATTGGGGCAATAGATTCTCTATTGGTTGTGACTCTACGGTTGCCAATTTATCCTGCTGGACGTAGATTATACCGATCTTAATTCGGCCTATTATGGTGTGAAAATCAAAATTCTCAGGAGCAGTTCTATGGCTTTTCCAGCACATGGTGTGACACATAGACCAACGGTTACAGGTACGCGCGGTATGGTGGCGTGCGCGCATCCGCAGGCTGCGCTATCTGGCGCGCGGATGTTGCTCGAAGGGGGCAATGCGTTTGATGCTGCGGTCGCGGTTGCTGCCGCGCTCAATGTTGTTGAACCCTATATGTCCGGTATTGCGGGGGTGGGGTATGCGATTGTATATGATACGAAAAACGACCGCAGGCGCGTCCTGGATTATTGTGGGCGAACGCCGCATCAGGCGCGTGCCGAGTTGTTTGATGGACCGGCGGATAAAGATGCTGGGCCGCGTTCGTGTTTGACGCCGGGAGCTTGTGGCGGCTGGTTGGAATTGTTGGAACGCTATGGCACGATGACGCCAGCAGATGTATTTGCGCCTGCGATTGATCTGGCGGAGAATGGGTATGCTGTGACGGTGAGGAATAGTCAATCGATGACCAGTGGCGGGAAGATGAACGACAGGGCTGAAAGCGTTATTCTGTCGCGTGGGCGCGGACCTCTGCCGGGTGAAATTCTAATTCAAAAAGATTTGGCGCGGACGTTTCGACGGGTCGCTGAAGGGGGAGCAGAGGTTTTTTATCGCGGCGACCTTGCGCGCGAAATGGCGGGATATATTCAGGGAGAAGGAGGCTGGTTGTCCGAGCGCGATCTGGCGGATTTTGAACCCGAATGGGTTGATCCGATAGCGACGTCCTATCGCGGTTATGAGGTGTTTTGTCCGCCACCACCGAGCGCGGGATTTCAGATTCTCGAGACGCTCAATATGCTGGAGGGATATGATCTGGAGGAGATGGAACACCACTCGGAGCAGGCATTACATTTGTTCATCGAAGCTGTGAAGTTGGGCAATGCAGATCGGATAGAATACGCCGCAGCCCCGCAGGCTCCGGTTGAAGGATTGCTGGCGAAGGGGTATGCGGCAGAACGCCGAAAGCTGATTGGAAATCGGGCGGGGGTACATCGGGGCGAGTGGTATCCGGCGACGAAGTTGCCGGGCGAGGTTGAACCGGGCGATCCAACGGCATGGCGCAATGAATGCACGACGCATTTTGATGTGGTCGATGGCGATGGCAATGCTGTGGCTATAACTCAGAGTTTGGGGTCGGGTTTTGGGTCCGGAGTGATGATGGGCGATACGGGTATGTTTTTGAATAATTTTATTCGGTGGGGTGATCTGGTGCCCGATAGCCCAAATTGCATTGCGCCCCACAAAAAAGTGGATATGTGTTTGTCGCCTATGCTGGTGTTTCGAGATGGCGCGCTTTTTTCCGCGCTGGGTACGCCGGGAAGCTGGGGGATTCAACAAACGTCGGTGCAATTTTTGACCAATGTGCTGGATTACGGTATGAATATACAGGCGGCGATTGAAGCACCCCGGTTCCGTATTGAAACTGCGGGTACGCAGGTGTCCATTGAAAGGCGGATGTCGAAGTCTGTTCGGCGCGCACTAAAAGCGCGTGGGCACGATGTGAAGGTGTTGCCCGATTATTCTCCCGTTTGCGGGGGCGCACAGGGTATTGTGGTGGATGCAGAATCGGGCGCGCTGATGGGCGGCGCAGATCCGAGGCGCGATGGATATGCGATAGGAATTTAGTCCGTAAAATTCACGAGGAGAATAAATTGGCAGATTCATTTGAGCTTGAGGTAGAGCAGATCACGTATGGTTCCAAACATCACTTTTTTGGGTATATCGGTCAATCGCAGACCATTCCCTGGAATCAGAGCGGTCGTTATATCGTCGCATTGCGGAATGGTTTTCAGGATCACATGCCCGGACCTGGCGAGGCAGCGGATGTGATTTTGATCGATACTGAGAATGAGTATGCAATCCAGGTGGTTGATCAGTCGCAGGGATGGAATCCGCAGCAGGGTACGATGTTCTACTGGAATCCCGAATCGCCGGAGACGCAGTTTTTCTTTAATGATCGCGATCCGGAGACGCAGAAGGTTTTCACGGTTTTGTTTGATGTTTCCGAGGGGAAAAGAATCCGCGAATATCGCTATGAAGATACGCCGTTTGGCAACAGCGGCGTGGCGCAGAACGGCGGTTATTTTTTGGGATTAAACTACGCACGCATGGCGCGTCTGCGGTTGGTGACGGGGTATCTCGGCGCGGCGGATTGGACCGAAGGGATTGCCCATCCTGAAGACGATGGGATTTTTAAAGTTGATGTGAATACGGGTCAAAAAGAGCTGATTGTATCTTTTGCCCAATTGGGAGATGCGCTGCGGGATTACCACCCGGGAGTTGAGAGCAAGGAGATGTTTATCAATCATACGCTGTGGAACCGGGATGATGATCGGATTTATTTTTATGCGCGGGGCAAGTTCAATAAGCGCGAAGCGCGGCTCAATGTGCCTTTTACTGTAAATCTCGATGGGAGTGGTTTGACCATCCAGAAGGTTTTTATTGGTGGGCATCCTGAGTGGTTGGAAGGACATGAGATTCTCGGTCACAATGCAGATAATCTGGTGGTGTACGATACCGATGCGCAAAAAATTGTACGGACTCTGGGGGATCAGTCTGTTTTTCCAGAGCCTGGCGGAGACAATGCGTTTTCTCCAGATGGAAAGTGGATTATCAATGGTTCGGGACCAAAGCGCGGAACAGTTTATGTGATGTATCGCAGGGCTGATGGGGCATGGGCGAGAACCGAACGATACGATCAGGGGGAGTGGATAACGGGGGATTTGAGGAGCGATCCCGCGCCTTGCTGGAATCGCACGAGTGATCAGGTGCTTTTTCCGTCGATTTCCCGAGATGGGACGCGCCAGTTATTTGTGATTACACGAAGATAGGAATGGGGTTATGAGGGCGAACGATACGCGCTGTTTTGCGGGTTTGGATATTGGTGGAACGAGTGTGAAATCCGTTCTTGTAGATGCTTCAGGCAACTTATTGGGCGATATGGTGGAGGTGCCCAGTCGCGTCAAAGATGGGTATGAGGCTACATTTGTGCAGCTTGAGGAATCACTGAAGTTATTGACGGATCGCGCAGGGAGGCGTCAATCGGATATCGCGGGTATTGGGCTGGATGTGCCCGCGCCGAGTAGCAGTGGGGTGATTCGGGTGCAGGCCAATCTGGGTGTGGATTGGGTGGGGACGAATATTCGCGGCGAGTTTTCTACGCGTGTGGGTGTGCCCGTGTATATGACAAATGATGGCAATGCAGCGGCGGCAGGGGAATACGCAGCGCGTCCGGATTCCGATGCGGGGCTTTTGCTTGTCGCACCGGGTACGGGTTTGGGCGGCGGATTGGTTTTGCCAGGTGGGCAGATTTACGAGGGGGCAAATGGTCTCGCGCTGGAAGTGGGGCATGTTTCGGTTCCGTTTCGGGAGGTGGATGGGGAGTTGCCTGTTTGTTCGTGTGGGCTTACGGGATGTGCGGAGGCCTGGGTGTCGCTTATGGCATTGCGACGCAGGCTTGGGATTGAATTGGCGCAGGATAAATGGAAAGATCACGCGCTGAATGATTCTGATGCGTCAATTGAGGAAAAGGCGTATCAACTCCGCGATTACGCGGAAAATGACGATCCACTCGCTGTGTCGCTTTTTAAGGAGCAGGCATTTATTCTGGGTTATGCGATAGCGAATTGGGTGCGGTTATTGGATCCTGGGTTTGTGGTGATCGGCGGCGGGCTTTCAGAAGCGTCTTTTCGCGATCGGTATATGGCGTGGGTAATAGAAGGATTTGAGGATGGGTCATGGCCGATCTATATCGAAAATCCCTTTGATACGCAGGCTGTCTCAACGCAGTTTGAATGGGCGCGCGGCGGCGATTCTGCTGCTGCACTGGGTATGGCTTTTGTCGCGAGTGAGTTGTTTGGATAGGTGATATGTGACTAAGATACAAGAGGCGGAGGACAATTAGCCCTCCGCCTCTTGTTTTTGATTAAAAGAAAAATTTGAGACCCGCATAGATACGGTCCATGTCGGTGGTGCGGTTGTCGGTAAAGATAAAGTCGTGTTTGTAGTCGAGTCCAATACGTACCCGTTTGTGGAGGACGATGTCTATGCCAGCGCCGGGTGCCAGACCAAAGTTGCGACTGCCCTCATTGGGCGCATATAGACCGGCGTTGAGCGAGACGTGGTACACAAAAGGGTCAAAGGCGTAGGCAAAACGCGAGCCGAGGCTGAAGATGGACATGTCGCGGTCGGAAAGATAATTATAGCCGGCCTGAATGCCGAGCCACTGGTCCATTTCGACGCCGAGTTCAATCCCGTAGAGAAAACCCGTGCGCGTTTTGTTGACGTCCGTCAGATCAAAAAATCCAGAGCCAAAGGCAGTGTTGAGATAGATGCGATGGTTCGGGCCTCCAAAAGGGTATCCCCCTTTGCCGAATTCGCTTTCTTCCGCCCCATCAGTGCGGCCAGTTTGTGCGCTGGCACTGCTCCCCAAAAGCAAGGCGATTGCGAGTGTGTAGAACAGGTGTTTCATGGTTTTGCTCCTTTCTCAATCAGGATTAAAGGATGGTAGGATGTGCAGGATCCCCAACCGCCCAACCCTTAATTTTTGATACGTAATCCCCAACCTAATAATCCCAGGCTTTCAGCGCAATTACAATCCTATGCTGCGCTTTTTGTAGGCTTTGCGGATTTCTTTTTCGTCTGTCCATATAATTTCTGATGTGGTCAGGTCCGTCAGTTGGAAGGTGGCTTTGTAGTAGATGAGTTTGTCTTTGCCCACTTCCTGCACGTTCGCGCTGAGTGTGCCCGTGAGGATCATGTCTGATCCGGTCTGTTTACCCGGTGCTTTGGCCTGTGTGGGATCGACATAGCCCGATTGTTGGTATTCGTATTCTGTGGCGATGTCTTTGCGGTTGGTGACATCGACAAAGCGCACTTTGTCGCTCTGGATCAATGCGGTTTTGATTTTGTCGGAGAGAGCCACCATGTCGATGTGTTCGGTGGTGCGATTGCGCATTTTGCCGAGCATGATGGCGGGGTCGGGCCTGTTCAACGGCGCTTCGAGGATTGAGTTGACGACTTTTTTGGCGATGAGTTGCATGTCGTTTTCGTTAAAGCGATCGTCGAGCAAGGCAATGGTTTTGGGATCTTCATACGTCCCTTTTGTAAAGGCTCTGGGACCAGCGCATCCGGTTGTGAGGCCGATCAGGGCGATTGCTGCATAGGTGATGAGTTTCATGGTTAGGCTCCTTGGTTGAGAGGTGATGGCGTGTCTTACCGCCACTCGCATTCCATGCGCGTGTCAATCATGTGCCACTTGTCTGGTAGCACAACATCCTGTTTGTAGCGAATGTAGGCGCGGCAGTCTTGAATGGGTGAGCTGACAGGATATTCCATTTGATAGGTTTGAACCCGCGAGAGGTCTATCGCCGGTATCTCGTCTATTTGATGGATGCCCGGGCGCGAGGATGTGAATATCCGAACGGTTTTGCTGCCGTACGTTTTGAGCGGGATCGTTCCAGAGAAGGTGACGCGCCGAATTTTTCGCGGGAGCAATAGGTCTGTGGCGTCTATCAGGGTATCTCTTTTCCATTGTCCGGCGAGCACGGTGTTTAAGTCGGCAGTGAAGACGCGCTGGATCTCTCCGTCGGGAATGATGACGTAGAGAAAGCGATGGCGCGCCGTTTGAGAGATGCCGTCAAAGGTCAGGTAAACGGTGAAGTTGAGCGATTGATTGGGCGCGAGCGCGTGTTTGGAGATGGCCTGGATGACGACGGACTCGATACCGTCTTTTTTGAGTGCGATCAGACCTTCGGCAGACGCATCGCCCGCATAGCGTCGTTCAGAAATCATCTGTGCGATTTGATCGGGTTTGAAGTCGCTTTGTACCAATTGCAACAGGTCCTCACGGGTGAAGGGGAGTTGGTCGGTGCGTTCATAAACCGCGGGTAGTTCTCCGCCGTCCCATTCGACGAGGTTGACAACAATGCCCCGCGTGGGTGGCAGGTCTGGTTTCGCCGCGTTTGTCGTTGAAACCAACAGGCTGAGAACGATGATCAACAGAAGGCTTCGGTTTGAAATTTTCATTGTGTTCCTCCTTGTGGAATTATTGATAAACTCTGTGATTCAAGAACGTGCGTTGACCGGGTTTGATTTCGATGTTGGTAAATGTTTCGGTTTCGATAATGCGCCCGTTGGCGTCGAGTGCTTCGAGTGTGATGGTGTGGGTGCCGGGTGGCAGTTCGAGGCGGCCGATTTGAATATTGTGGGGTAAGGAGACCCAACTGCGCGTGTCGGCGATTTCGGTTGAGATGTTGAACAGGTTGACGAAGAAACCGAGGACTTCATTTTCATCTTTGGCCTCTCGGTGGGCTATGTATTTCACAAGCCCGCGTGCAATTGTTCTGATCATAATCCTCGGGTAGTGATCCTGGAGCGATGTTTTTGCTATCGCGGCGTAATTTTGGGCGATCTGCGTTTGAATGGTGCGGTTTTCTGCGCGTATGAGAATGCGCTTTGTGCGCGGGGCAACGGCTTCGTATTTGGGAAGGACGACGCGCAACCAGTATTCGACATCGCGAATGGGATATACGCGGCGACGACGGTGTGAGATTTCAGTGGCGATGGAAGATACTTTGTCGCCCTTGCTGCGTTTGATGTCCTCTTCGTAAATGGGGAGATCTATTTCCTCTTGCACTTTGCGGGGGATAAAGCCGATTTCAGAAAAGATCACGAGTTCGCCATTGCCTGCGGGTTGCACAAAGGGTGGAATGGTGAGCGAAGCAAAACGCATATCGGTACCCTCGCCGTTGAGAATGGCATCTACATGGTTGAGGTCTTCGGCGACGGTTTGAGGTGGGGCGGTGTGGAACTTTTTTTCGTAGTATGAATAGGCATCTTGTGCGTGTTGGTAGGAGACGCGGGCGTCGTTGAATTCGCCGGTGGCTTCGTAGAACAGGCCGGTGATGTAGTGAATGAAGGCATCATTTTTGTAACTCGCCTGTCCATTGTGAATGGCGTATTGGTCGAGTTTCAAATTGGCTTTTCGGCATTCGACAAGGGCGTCTTCAGGGAGGCCCAGATACCAGTAGTTCAACGCGCGATAGTAGTGGACGGCAACCATTTCAAAGCTGTCGCCCCGGTAGTTGCGTATGGCGTCGTTGGTCAAAAATGCTGCGGCTTCTCGGGAAGCTGAGCGGGTATAGAGTCGGTCAGATAGACGCTCGGCTTCGGCAAAATAGCGATTGGATGTTTCGTAGTGGCCCTGATAGTGGGTGAGGAGACCATTTTCGAGGAGATAGAGTAATTGGTTGCCTCTTTTTCTCGACTTTTTGATTTTTGCACGGGCATCTTCGTAATTGCGCGCGCGCAGGCTCGTGCGAAAGTCGCCCGAAAAGTGAGAATATGTTGTGCAGCCGTGTAGCGAGACTGCTATCAGAAGCACTGTGTAGTAAATTGATTTCACCGCACTTTTCTCCGCTGAGGTTTTTGCGTGCGGTAAAAGTGTTCTGCAAATAGCGTGCCAATCGGGATGTATTTTTTAAGTTATTGAATTAAAAGGAGATATAAATATAATGGTGCGGGCGAGATATGTGACGCTATGGCACAGGTGTGAATTTTTACAACAGTTTGAGAGGCGGTGAGACGTGAGATATGAGAAGGGTAGGGGCGTCTTATCTTGTACCTGCTGTCTCTATTTTCAGTTGCTTAATCGTTGTTTCTACAGGGTGGAGATTTTCTATTTGGACTGAAACGCGCTGGTCTTTTAGGAGTAAAAAAAAGGTGTCCATTTGAGCAAATTTCTCTGTTGGGATGAATATTTGTTGTGTTAAGAGCGTCTGGTCCGCAAAGATTGAAATCCTGATGCTCGCAGGTTTGCGGAACGCGCTCAGGCGTTTTACTGTGATTCTCGTTTCGTATTCTCCAAAGACAAAGCTTTGTGAGCGTTCTGGTGTCGCAGGTTTTTTTGCTTGAAATGTGAACAGGTATTTTCCGGGTTTCAGGTCATAAGTCGGGGTTGTTATGACGCCTTCGCGAAGTGTTGCGGTATTGCGGATGTTGATTTGCACGCCTGTGGGAGATAGCTTGCAGGTATCAAATGCAATAATACCGGGGTGCAATGGTTCATGCGGTATTTGATTTGCGATTATCAACGAGGGACTTGTGGAGAATACATCGAGCATAGTTGCGGCATTTTGTTTGATATAACCCTTTCCAATATTTTGACCGATGTAATTATTGTCGATGTATTGCAGAATATGCTCGCCGGAGATTTTGTCGATGATTGCTTGTTTGTCCTGTATTTCCTCCTGGTGATAAGTGTAAATCTGAGATACTTCGGCTGGCAAGACATAGTGTGTGCGGTCTCGATTTTGTTCCGCGCTCATTATTTCAATGGGTTGTATCGAATAGTCGTATTTTAATCTGTCGAGGTCTTGTTCGTGAATACGCAGTTCTCTGGCAAAGACGATTTTTTGCACATCTTCCATCGCGTTGAGCGTATCTATGACTGCGCTTCTGGTATCTCTGGTGTTGTGCAATACTATGCCCGTTTGATAGGCGTCATAAGCGCGCGGCAGTAAAACGAGCGAGGCTGCAAGACATACAATCGGAATTGGTTTTTTGAGCTTTGGGTAAAAGTGCACCAATGCCACATGCAGATTGTGAAAAGCAATACCTGCAAAAACAGCGATAAATGGGTACGCCTGTATAAAATTGCGGTGGAAATTGACGGTCATGTCGCTCATAAATAAAAGATAGATCACGGGAAATAATATGATCAGGAGCAATATCGGTCGGGAAATTGTCCCCGCCAGACCGATCGCAAACAGGATGGTGCCGGTTAGTCCGATATTTTGGTAAAATTTTTGTATCTGAAACGCAAAATAATCCCATCCAGGGTTGATTGTGGCGCCTGGGTGTCCCGTGGTTTTGTAGTATGTAATTTGATGTAAAATGTCTTTGATAAAAGTTGGGAAGTCGAGAATTGCATAGGGCATGAAGAGAAAGAAAGTCACCGTGGGTAGGCAGGGGATCGCGAGCCAGTAAAATTTTTGGTGCGAGATTTTATCTCGATAAGACATCCAAGTCAGCGATGCGATGGGCAGCAAAATTGCCAGACCCGAATTGTATTTTGTCGCTGTGGCAAATCCGACGCATATTAAACTCAATATGAAATAGATGATTTTTTTTTGGTCGATGAACAAAATGGAAAATAGGGCGGCAAGCGAGACAAAGAGGGCGACTGGTGCGTCCATTGTCACAAAGCCCGAATGAACGATGTGGATCGATAGAACAGATAAAAAAAGGGCCGATATGATGCCCGTCCATCTGTTGCATATCGTCTTGCTGATTAAATAGGTGATAAATACTGTTGCGGTGCCCATTGTGGCAGTCAAAAAACGATTCCAAAAATAAAAGTTGGGATGAGATATCGTCCAATGCCAGTCAGTATCGGCTGCAATGCGTATATTTTCCACGCTTGCCAACCCGCCTGTGAGTGAGAGATAAATACGGTATAACTGATCGATCAGCAGGTTCAAATAAATCATTAGAGAACCGTACTTAAAAAAATGGGGGTTGTAATCCCCCGTTTTCATCATCTGAAGCGCGTTGCTGGCCGTGAGAGGTTCATCCCAAAAATACAAATAAGGCAAACCGATGTTTAATTGGAAATATCGAAAGATAAATGCAAAGAAGATGACGAGGAGGATGATAGATGTGAAATAGTACTTCACTATTGCATGGTATATAACGGGAAAATTGGCTTTAACAGACGCGACGAGATTACCCATGGGATAAATCCTTTGCGCGCTTTTGTGCGATGAGCAAAAAATTCCACGCTTCGCTCTCCACGCGGTGCAAGCGATCTAAAAATAGAGCACCGAGTTGGACGACAAAAAATCCAATGCGCACAAAGGGGATTAGAGGGCCGCGTTCAAAACGCGCCAGATAATAACAGAATCGCGTCCCGGCTGTGACCCAAAATCCCGCAAGTGCTCGCGTTGTATGGACCGTCAGACCCGATTTCTCAGCGAGATGGCGCAATCCATAAGGCGTAAATCGGAAATAATCGTGGGGGACTTCGTGCAAACCCCAAATATGGGGTGCGGTGAGAATCAAGTAGCCATTTGGTCGCAATACGCGTGCCATTTCGTCAATCGCCAATTGGGGTTGCGGCACATGTTCCAGGACCTGATTGCACAACACGGTATCGCAGGTTCCATCGCGAAAGGGGAGGGCCAACAGATCGCCCCACACGTCGGCGCGTTCATATCGCGTGCGTCCTTTTTCCAGGCCAATGTATTGTTGTACGCGCGACCCCAAAATGCCGACATAAGGCTTATTGCCACATCCCGCATCAAGCAATTTTCCACTCACAAACCCTTTTATTTCGTCCATTATCTGGCGCATTGTGCGGTGAATCAACCAGTTTTTGCCAAATAGGCCAACTGGGCGTCCATCACATCCATCGCCTTCCATATCCACGCGCGACAATCTCCTCCACGCACCAATGGCGAGACACGCAACACCAACCAGACTGATCCAGTGTCCCAGAGCGAATACGAGGGCCAGACCACCCAAAACAATGCCTGCCAACCACATCAGAGCGACTGCTGCACGCACTGGTAGCCCCCATTGTATCAATCGCTGTGCGACGTGGTCTCGGCTGGGTCGGACAATGGACCGACCTTTGGCAAACCGGATCGCACTGATAAATATTGCTTCAAAGATGGGTAGGCCCAGGACGATCAAAGGTCCGATGACGCCCATGAGACCGCCAATATGATTTGCGACAACGACAGCCATACCACTCAACAAAAAGCCAATTAACAGGCTTCCGGTGTCGCCCATCAGGATACGGGCGGGATGAAAATTGTGTACTAAATATCCCAGGAGTGCACCCGCTGTTACGAGTGCCCAATCGCCCGCACTTATCAGCCACAAACTCAGCGAAGCAATGGTTCCACTGCCCGCCGAAAGGCCGTCTTCCATATCCAGAACATTGAACGCATGACACATCCAGACCATCCACAACGCGGTCAGTGGGGCATCTATCCAGATAATATTTGCGAGATGGATACGCGGCCCAAGCCAGGCGGCAATACCTGCAACTGCAAGGGTCAATGCAAATTTGTGTAGCGGCGCAAAGGGGTTCCGGTCGTCTAAAATGCCGATAAATGCCATCCCCACAGCACCGATAACGAGGCCTAATGGAAGCGATTGAGGCAAGAACCAAAAGCCACAAAAAAGAGCGGCCAGCAAAGCTGTACCGCCCAAAGTTGAAACAGGCGCGTCGGGCGCATCAAAACGGCGTGCTATCAGGCGTGCAACCGCCGTAAATAAAGCCGATAGAATTGCGGTAATACCAAATAAGATAACAGGCGTCAAAACATACCTTAGGGTTGAAAGTCGCGCACGGCTGCGATGACTTGTCCAATTTCGTTTTCGGTCATGCTTGGGAACAAGGGCAGCGTGACCAGATCGCGCCACACGGCATCGGTGACAGGCAAGTCTGTGCGATAGGGTTTGTACACTTCAAATAAATGGCAGGGTTTGTAGTGTACGCCCGCGTCGATATTGTGCTGTCCCAGATGATCTATCAATTCATCGCGTTGGGATACGCGTGCCACATAAGCGTGCATTGCACTGCGAACATGGGGTTTTTCTACAGGCGTTTGCATCCAGTCGAGGGCGGCAAATGCACGTCCGTATTCCAAAAAAATCTCTCGACGTTGTGCATTGGCTGACTCCAATTTACCCAATTGTACCAGCCCAATTGCCGCATTGAGATCGTTCATATAGCATTTATAGCCGAGTTCGCCTACTTCGTATTCCCATCGGCGCTCTGCACCATTTTTTCGAAAACGATCATAAGTGCCGCGCGAAATGCCCATCCAGCGCAATTTTCGCGCGCGTTCGGCGAGGTCTGAATTATTGGTGGTCAACATTCCACCGTCACAGGTTGACAAATTTTTGCGCGCATCAAAACTAAAACACGTCACTGTGCCCACACCGCCGATCATCCGATCTTTGTAACGCGCGCCACTGGCGTGTGCGGCGTCTTCCACAACTGGAATCCCATTTGCAATGGATAGAATCTCATCCATGTCGCAGGGGTGTCCGGCAAAATGCACGACCATAATCGCCCGGGTGCGCGGCGTGATCTTAGCGGCAATTGCTTTTGGATCGATATTGAGTGTTTCGGGATCTATGTCGCAAAATACTGGTGTAGCTCCATTTTGTAAAATTGCGTGATTGGTCGAGACAAAGGTCAGCGGTGTGGTAATGACCTCGCCCCCTTCGATATCCAGTATTTTTAGAGCCAACAGAAGTGCTGCAGAGCACGAGTTGACAGATACGGCGTGTTGTGCCCCCACGTAATGGGCAAATCGCGCTTCGAGTTCTTCGACTTTTTCCCCGGGGCCAACCCAACCTGACATTAATACCTCGCGGACAGCTTCGACTTCTGCGTCGTCAAACCAGGGACGAAAAATGGGAATCATGGACCTTCCTCCACAGCACCGTGAGTTAGGATAAACCAGTAAGCCCGCAAACGCGCTTGCGCTTCTGTGCGATGCCTGCGTGCAAATAAAAACACACTTCCCCAGAGTAATGTGCGCAATGTCATTTCTACAGGACGCAAGAGCCTGAGTAAGCGTGCGGCCCATTGTCCCAGGTGTTTGGAAATAAAATAGGTATAAGATGCTTCGCTGACCACGAGCATCCGCGTCAATGCCTGTTTGGAACTTTCGCCCCCAATGTGTATGCCTTCAGCGTCGGGCAAATATATAACCTGCCAACCCGCCCGGTTGATGCACAGGCCGAGATCCACATCTTCGTAGTACATAAAAATGGCCTCGTCCAACCCGTTGACAGCATCCAGCACGCGGCGGCGAACCGCGAAACACGCCCCGGTCACCCAGGCTACAGCTTCGGGTTTGGAGGGCTTTCGTCGCCGAAATTTAAGCAATGGAAATATTAGATGCAATAAGAATTTACGACAAATTTCGTCTCTGAGTCTGGGTGTTTCACCGCATGAGGCGAGCACCTGTCCATCCGCATCTTTGAGTTTCGGCCCCACCATGCCCACATTGGGGTGTGTGTTCAAAAAATCGACCATTGTATTCACTGCATCTGGTTGCAACACGACATCGGGATTCATGGCTACGACAATCGCGCTTTGTGAAACAGCAACACCGCGGTTCACTGCGCTCCCGAAGCCCAGATTTTCTCCGGTTTGAACCACGCGCACGCGATCGCCATAAGTTTCCAGTGCCTCCAGGCTGTTGTCCGACGATGCGTTATCTACTACGATCACATCGAGATCTATTCCACGCTGATCGAGTAATGCGACAATGCACTGCGCCAGATTTTCTCCGGCATTCCAATTGACCACTATTGCTGTGACGCGCTCAGACATCATTTTTTTCCTTTGCTACCAGCCGCGCAATGAGTCCCAAAAATGTCGCATGAATAAAGATCAACCGATTGGCAAAGAGGGTTGCATCTGCCATGCCATAGACGAGGAGTGCAGCGTAGATAGCGATAAATGCCGCACAAAACAGACGTACGCGAGCATCGGAACTTCGTTGGAATAATAGATACGCACGCCAGAGAGCAAAACCAAAGACCCACAAAAACGCCGCGACGCCGACCAATCCCATTCGCATTCCAATCGTCAAATAAACATTGTCAACTGCACCTACTGTCAATATCTGTGGCGGTGGCGGAAATGTCACCAAAGACGTCACGGTTTCACCGTGTCCGCCGCCGAGCAAAGGGCGCTGGCGAATTTTTTCCAGTGCTTTGCCATAAGATATCAACCGCCCACTTACGGCTTCGACGCTGCGCGTCACGCGGTCCAGTGCTATGTCGCTAACGGCAGCGCGGGTTTGTTGCTGAAAAATATACCCTATCGCCAGTAGCAACAGGGGGATCAATGCCGCGGCAAAGAGACGCGACAGGCGTCGGGGTGGAGCCTGTTTATCCAGTGCGGTCAACGCGGCCAGGCTGCCCAGCCCGACGAATAGGGAAATCCACATGCCCCGCCCCATTGTCAAAACCAGGGCCAGCCCGATAGGCAATATCGCGCCCCACGCCCATGCTCGTCTATATGCCCGTGCTTCAAATAACAAAATAGCGGCGATGATGAGCATGCCCATTGGCAACACAATGCCTTCGAGCCGTGCGACTCGAACGAAACCACCCGCAATGTCCGTATCCACCTGTAAAAGGAATTCAAACAAATACTCGATGCCGACAATTGCGGCGATGAGCAAAAATAAATGCAGGAATGTGGAGAATCGCCGCACATCCAAAAACCATGTTACCACAAAGAACAACGTGTAGTACAATGGATAGCGCACATCGCGTAACATTTGCGAGATCGATTGTCCGTAGATCAACCCCAATAAGCAGGAAAATACGACCAGCCCCAGCAATACGCACATTGGTCGATCCAAAAACGTATGCCGTCGCCAATTCCATCGGCCTTCCAACAAATAGTTGAGATAGGCAATGCCCATTACCACGACGAGAAGTCCTTCATAGAATTTGAAGTCCAGAGGCAAGACCAGATAGTCTTCGTAGAACCAGGAAGGCACAACCGCGGCGGTGAAACACAAATAGAGCACTGACAGCGTGAGAGAGCCAAAAAGTGCGATTGCCGATAACAAGCTCAAGACGAGAATCGCCGCAAGCGCGTCATTTACTAAAAATGGTAGTGCTATTAACAATATCTGCCCCAAACACACCAGGACCAACAGGTGGGATTTTGCAGGGTCAAAAAAATCCGTTCGAAGTATCACGTCCTCCGTCCTATTCGGTTGATCCACTGTACGCATATCCACGCAGCTGGCGCGCACAAAACAGCATCAATGGGTAGCCGAAAACGCGTATGGGCAAAGAATACCATGTGCAATAATGACATGCAAATTATTAGAAGAATAAGTACCAGACCTTCGGGTCTTTGGCGTTGGCTAAATGTGCCGACAAGTCCCAGGGTTAGCAATGGGGTACAGGAAAGCGCGGCAAGGGCGTTGTACAATGGCGGCTCTCCCGGAACCCAGGGGCACCAAAAATAGAGCAGTTTGTCAATGCTCAAACTCAGATAGTGCAGTGGTTGTGCGATGATCCACTTCAGCACAATGCCTGCGACGCGGCGGTCGGCGGTTGCGCCCTGAGATGTGTCGGCCAGTGTGTGATAAAGTGCCAGATAATCGATGCGATTGTCGTAAACGCCGTGTCCCTCGGGGTGTGCCCCTACCAGCAAGTTGATCCCCAGGTTTGTCGAGATGGGAACGAATTCGCTCGATATGGTATGATTGCGCGCTGTCCACGGCAAAATAATCAGGCAGAGTATGCCGATTACAGTTAGTACACGCGTTGCTTTTTTTACAGGTGCCAGGCTCGATTTTTGCCACCAAAGAAAGAGGACAAGAGGCAGCCAGGGCAATAAAATGGGCTTGCAAAGTGCGGATAGCCCCACAATCCCGCCAAATACCATCGCCATTGTGACGGTGCTCTTTTGCCAAAATTGAATACAAGACACAAAGCTAATCGTCGTCAGCAAAATCAGAAGGGTTTCGGCCATCAATACGCCAGAAAAAAATACAAATAACGGATAAATAGCGCATAAACCAGCAGCGAACAAACCGACTGCGACCTTGCCCATTTTACAGCCCAGGATATAGATGAGATAGCATGTGATTGTGCCCATGATGGCCTGGACAATCCGCACCAGGAGGAGATTATGACCAAATGTGTGATACATGCCCGCCAGAAATAAGCCGTATAATGGGGGGCGGTACATTCCAGTATCGGAGTGCAAAATGCCCAGGGCGACATAAGCCTGTCCGAGGCGATCCCAGTGCACCTCATCAGATGCATTGGTCAAATCGGATTGCGTCAACCCAAAGCCTATGCGCAATAATAATGCGAATGCGAGCAGGCCCCACAGGTACTGGCGATGACTCATTTCTCTTTTCCGATCAATAGAAATTTACATCCATTGTCGCTGTCCACTCGTGCCCCGTTGTTCTGTTTTGCGGGGTTATAATGCGATGGTGTTGATACTGTACCTGTAAAGTCCAATTTGTCACGGGTGCAAATTCCACGCGGCCACCTATTTTTTGGTATGTCTCCACATCGCCTGACATAAAGTCTCGCGTGGGTGCATCCTGTAGCCGCCGTCCCAGTTGTGCGTTGCCCCCTACATTGACAACTGTTCCATCTGGATTTACTGGATTTTCCCCTTGCCTCTCTCTTTCAAAGGTCAAAGATGCATTAAGACTCGGAGAAAAACGGTGTGTTATTTGTGCAAAATATCGGTCTGCATTTGGCCCGGTAGGATAGCCCAGCAGGGTGTCGTAGTGTTCATAAGTATTGATGTCAAAATTGTGCGCGTACACATAAGGCTCCACACGCACGTATTCGGCGCGCACGTCAGTATCTCGCAAGCCCATAGGATCAACCCAGAACGCGCCCACTTGAAAGGCGAATTGATTGGAAAATGCATCGGGATCAAATTTGACCATATCGTCAAAAAACCACGCGCCATAAAGTGTCAGTCCCGTCCGGATGCGAGCCGATATATCGGCTCCAATTACGAGATTGTCGCGATTACCCAGGTGATTTTGAGTTCCGGCAAATACAGCCACCGGCAGAACGTAAAGCAGCTCAAATCCCCGGTCGCCATATACCACGGCCTCCTGCAACCCAATTCGCACTTTTGAGAACGCGATTTCCAGTCGGTGCGCGGCCAGTCGCTTTTGTCGCAAAAAAATACGCACATGCCCATTGTCGATCCACCGGCGCGTTGTGTCGATTAATCCCGGGCGCGCGCGCAGTGATGAAGCGATATGGGTATAGCGCAGTCGTCCGCGAGATGCCTGCAATCGAAACAGGCCATAAGAAGGCGCATTGTTGGAGAGCAATAAATTCCCCGTGCGCCCAGGCCCCCAACTGAGGCTTCCTTTCCCCGCATCTATACGCATCCATGAATTTGCCCAGGCCAGTTGAAATATACTTTCGCGAAAATCCGCCTTTTTGTCCTTGAGTTGCACGTCTTCAATGGGGTGAGCCAGCACATCTTCTCGGCGAAGACGCGGTTGGTTGCTCCATTCGCGGGCCTCAAAGTGGCGGGTATAAAATCCCAATGTGTAGAAGCGCCCGCGCATAGAACCACCAATATGGGTTTGAGACGCGGTCTCGTTCACAAATCCATCGCCCCTGCGCGCAATCACCTGTTGCCGCACCAGCGGTTCGAGGATGATGGATGCCGCTGAGTCGCGCCACGTCCACCGGGGTTCGCGTGTAAAAGCCGCGCGATTTTCCAGTTCTGCGATATATCGGTTGGTGAGGTCGCGCTCGGTTGCCGACATAGATTGATTTGATACGGCGGAGAGTATCTGTGCAACTTGTATCCGGGTCAAGGGCCGCATATCGGGCACGGCAATCCAACCTCGCGCATTCAGGCGATCTAACAGGGAATACACGGGATGGCGTAGCGGGATATCGGGCGAAGCATCTTCACATAGCACTGGACCGGCGATATAGAAGAACATCAGGATGTACGTGAGTAATCTGAGTAGCAAGTGTATATTTCTCATGATGGTTAGAGAAAATAAAGATTTTATCTGAATTTGGTTCAAAGCGCGGGACTTGTCAAGCATCGCGCTTTTATATAGCGTGTTTAGCCCTTGACTTTACAGCAGTCATGGGCTATTTTTCGCCTTTTGTAAATAGCACCTGGTACAAAACTTTAGACAATGCTTCCAATGCGAAAAAATGCCTCTGCATGCGATGACTGCGGTCTTTGTTCTTTCGGGCAAAACAGCGGGGAAAGCGATGCGATTGACCGCATTGCTCGAGAAGTCGTACGTCAGATACGCGGCGGAGATGGTGCAGAAATTCCCATTTCCGCAGGTGTATCTGCCCGGCATGCGCATGTCGATGACGATACTCTGGAGATCCTTTTTGGTGCGGGTCATACCTTAACGCCTTATCGCGAGCTTTACCAACCGGGCGCTTTTGCCGCCGAGGAAGTCATTTCTGTTGTTGGTCCCCGGCTGCGTGCGATTGAGCGCGTACGGATTCTCGGCCCCAGCCGCGACTATAATCAGGTTGAACTCGCCCGAACCGATGCCATCTATATCGGCGTTGATCCACCTGTGAGGGATTCTGGAGACCTGAGAGACGCGCCGCCTGTTACTTTTATTGGTCCCAGGGGGGCGGTCACGGTCAACGCAGCCATTCGCGCGGCACGCCATATTCACCTGCGTCCATCTGATGTAATAGATTATGGCTTTCAAGGACGGGAATCTGTCAGGGTGCGCGTGGGAGGCGAAAAAGGCGTTGTATATGACAATGTGCGCCTCAAAATAGACGAAAGCTATTTGCCCGAACTCCATCTGGATACCGACGATGCCAACGCAGCCGATCTCGTCTGCGGTGATACGGCGTTTATGATAAGATAAGAAGGGGCTTAATGACCGCACTCGGTATGATTGAAACACTCGGCGTTATTGGTACAACAGAAGCAGCCGATGCGATGGTCAAGACAGCCCTGGTCACGATTGAAAAGTACGAAAAAATCGGTGCGGGATATACCACTACACTGGTGCGCGGCGATGTGGGTGCGGTTCGCGCAGCTATCGAAGCGGGAACAGAAGCTGCCGAGCGCGTTGGAGATCTCATTTCCGCTCACGTTATCCCAAGTCTCGATCCACAAGTAGAAGCAGTTATTTTTAGTACCCAATGATCATTTTTCAGGAGGAATAGCAACATGGGTGAAGCCCTCGGTATGATTGAAACCAAAGGTCTCGTAGCGATGATTGAAGCGGCAGATGCAATGGTCAAAGCCGCCAATGTCCAATTTGTCAATTGGGAACGCATTGGCGCGGGATATGTCACTGCTATTGTTCGTGGCGATGTGGCAGCTGTTAAAGCCGCAACGGAAGCCGGTGCTGCTGCTGCTGGCAAAATTGGCGAACTCGTTTCTGTACACGTCATTCCGCGACCACATGGTAGCCTTGAAAATATTCTGCCTATCGGCTCTTCAAACGACTAAACTATGACCCTCGGCAAGGTGGTGGGAACGGTGGTTGCCACCCAAAAAGACAGCGGCTTGGCGGGTTTTAAGCTCCAGATCGTCCAAACGCTCGATTTGCCCGCATTCGAACTTAAAGAAAGTTTTTTGGTCGCCGTAGATGCTGTTGGTGCAGGCGATGGCGAAGTCGTGCTCTGTTGTAGTGGGAGTTCCGCCCGTATGACGAGTGTGACTGAAGATCGTCCTGTCGATGCTGTGATTGTCGCTATTATCGACACGGCAGAAATCGAAGGTGAAGCGGTTTATCAGAAGTGAGAAGTGTGAAGCGAGATATGAACTTAGACGAAATTCAAATCCAATCGGTGGTTGAGCAGGTTGTGCGCCGCCTTGTGGCTGAGCGCGAAGCTCCTGCGGTTATTGCACCGCCCGCTCGCTATGAAGACAAAGGCGACGATGGTCTTTTTGACGATCTCGAAGAAGCTCTTGCTGCGGCTTCAGAAGCCCAGCGTGCCCTCGAAGCAATGAGCCTGGAGCAACGCCGCGATCTGATTGTTGCAATTCGCAGCGAATCTATGGCGCATTCAAAGGGTATCGCGCAAAAAACCGTTGAAGAAACCGGCATGGGCAAGGTGCCGCACAAAATTCGCAAACTTGAGGTTGTTGTACAACACACACCTGGCGTTGAAGATTTGCAGCCCACGGCGTGGACGGGCGACAATGGTTTGACGGTTGTTGAAATGGCACCCTTTGGCGTGATAGCAGCGGTCACGCCATCTACGCATCCGGTGCCCACGATGGTCAACAATGCAATTAGCTTTATCGCTGCGGGCAATAGTGCGGTGTTTGCACCCCATCCAAGCGCGAAAGATGTTTCGGCTCTGGGGCTTCAAATGCTAAATCGCGCCATTGCTGGTGCGGGCGGGCCACCTAATTTGCTCGTTGCTGTGCGGGAACCTTCCATAGAAACGGCGCAGAGCCTTTTTGTGCATCCCGGCATCGATCTCGTTCTCGTCACTGGCGGTGGCGGTGTTGTTAAGGCAGCCATGCAAGCGCCCAAGCGCGTGATCGCAGCCGGTCCTGGCAATCCACCTGTGGTCGTAGATGAGACCGCCGATATTGAAAAGGCCGCCCACGGCATTATTGAAGGCGGCGGTTTTGACAATAATATTTTGTGCATTGGCGAAAAGGAAGTTTTTGCTGTTCAATCCGTAGCCGATGATCTGATGCGTCATCTGAAGGCAAATAATTGTGTGGAACTCGACCGCTCGCAAATTGATGCGCTGACCAAAATCGCTTTTCCTCGCGATGAAAAGGGCGATTGGATGCTCAATCGCGATCTCGTCGGTCGCAGCGCGCATGTGCTTGCTGCTCAAATTGGTCTCAATATTTCGCCCGATACAGAACTTTTAATTGGCGAGGTTGAGAATGAGCACGATTTTGTTCAACACGAGCAGATGATGCCGTTTGTCCCCATTGTTCGCACACCCGATGTACACAGGGCAATTGACTGGGCTATTCGAGCCGAACAGGGGTATCGCCACACGGCGGTCATGCACTCTAAGAATGTCGAGAATATGACGGTTATGGCCCGCCGATGCAAGTGTACGATTTTTGTGAAAAACGGTGCTTCATCTGCGGGATTAGGTGCAGGTGGCGAGGGCTATACGTCTTTCTCTATTGCCACACCCACTGGCGAAGGCTGCACGTCTGCCCGCACATTTACCCGCCAGCGCCGCTGTGCCCTCATTGACTACTTCAGAATTGTATAGATCCCGCATCCCACGAGGTAAAAATGTTCCTCGGCCGCGTCATTGGCAAAATTTGGGCGACGCGCAAAGATGCCTCGCTCAAAGGTTTTAGACTGCTTGTCGTTGAACCGATTGATCACGAGCACAAAAAAGCCGGGGATGCTTTTGTCGCTATTGATGTGGTCAATGCCAGCGATGGCGAAACCATCTACTGGGTCGGTTCACGAGAAGCTCCCAACGCCCTGCCCGATAAATACGGCCCGGTTGATGCGGCAGTTGTCGGCATTGTCGATCAGGTCGATGCATGAGGTAGCCTACCCTCCGGCTCCCCTTAGAAGAAGGGGAGAATGCAGCTAAATCCCGAATCCCAAATTCTATATGTTCCTGGCCCGCGTTCTCGGTAGCGTCACATCGACTATTAAACACAGTGATTACAACAGCGCTAAACTCATGGTCGTGCAGCCCATTACGCCCGATGGTAAAGATGACGGCGCATCAGCGCTCGCAGTTGACGCCACAGGCGTTGGCCGCGGCGAAATTGTCCTCGTGATCCGGCAAGGCGTCGCGGCGGGTCTCGTTCTCAATGTGGAGTTGCCTGCGGTGCGTTCCGTTATCGTCGGCGTTGTGGATGATATTAATATGAAGGGATGAGACATAAAATGAATCTCCATCAGGCCAAACTCGATATTGTTGAAGCCGGGCGTCGCGTGTACGAACGCGGCTTTGTCGCTTCTAATGATGGCAATATTTCATGCCGAATTGAAGAAGACCGCATTCTCACTACGCCTACAGGTATGTCCAAGGGATTTCTCAAGGTCGAAGATCTCTGTATTACGGACCTGGATGGCACGCTCGTGAGTGGGCAAAAGCGACCTTCGTCGGAAATTGGCATGCACATTTTTCTCTATCGCGAGCGCCCCGATGTGCGTGCTGTGGTACACGCACATCCGCCAACGGCTACGGGTTTTGCAGTGGCTGGCGTTCCCCTTACCATGTGTGTTTTGCCCGAGGTGGTTATCACGCTGGGTGCTATACCCATTGTGGAATACGGTACGCCGGGGGGACCAGAGATATCTGAACCGATCAGGCAATATGTCAAAGATTACGACGCCTATTTGCTCGAAAATCACGGTGCGACGACTATTGGCAGCGATGTGATGAATGCCTATTACAAGATGGAAACGCTGGAGCATTTTGCAAAAATACTTTTTGTGGCACAACAACTCGGCGGTTATAACGAACTCAATGCGGAACAGGTGGCTAAACTGGTCGCGATTCGCAACCGCATGGGACTTCGCGGCCCCGACCCTGCATGCGATATTCCCGATGCACCCGCAGCGCAACCTGCGACCAATGGCGGCATTCCCACGATTCGCACGTTGAGTGCAGGCGGGCAGGCAGGAGCAGAAACTTCTCAGGATGATCTTATCGCGGAAATTACTCGCAAGGTTATGGAAGAGTTAAAATAATGAAAGCATTGCCTAATATTATTTATATCCTCTCAGATGATCTCGGCTATGGCGATCTGGGTTGTTTCGGGCAGGAGTTTATTTATACGCCGAATATTGATCGCATTGCAGCAGAGGGTATTCGGTTTACGGACCACTATGCCGGGTCTTCGGTGTGTGCGCCTTCGCGGTGTGTGCTTATGACGGGGCTGCACACGGGACATTGTTATGTGCGGGACAATCGCGCTTTGCCGATTGAGGGCAATGTGCCCATTCCCGGAGAGACGCAGACGGTTGCCAAATTGCTCAAAAAGGGTGGTTATGCCACTGCTTGTATTGGCAAATGGGGATTGGGATACCCGGGATCGGAAGGCGATCCCAACAATCAGGGGTTCGATCACTTTTTTGGGTACAATTGCCAGCGCGAAGCCCATACGTATTATCCTCCGCACCTCTGGCGCAACGATCAGAAGATTATGCTCTATGGCAAATCGTATTCACACGATCTGCTCACGGCTGAGGCTTTGCAATTTGTGCGCGAGCAGCAATCCAATCCCTTTTTTCTCTATTTGGCCTACACGATTCCACATACCAGATTCGAAATTCCATCTCTCGATATATATAAAGACAAGCCCTGGACAGAAAACCAGAAAACACAGGCGGCTATGATTACGCGCATGGACCGCGATATTGGCACGCTTTTGGGCTTGCTCGACGAACTTGGGCTTGCCGAGAATACGCTTGTTATCTTTACGAGCGACAACGGTCCCCACGGCAGTGGCAATACGCTTGAACACTTCAATGCGGCTGGTGCCCTTCGCGCAAAAAAGGGGAGCCTCTACGAAGGTGGTATCCGCGTGCCTTTTGTCGCCCGGTGGCCGGGAACGATTCAACCCGGTACTGTAAGCACACATTATTCGGGTTTTCAGGATATGTTGCCCACGTTCTGCGAATTGGCAGATATGTCCATTGAGGAACCGATTGATGGCATTTCTATGTTGCCCGCACTCCTGGACCGCGATACCCAACAAGCGCACGAATTTCTCTACTGGGAGCGACGTGGTGTCAGTGCTGTTCGCATGGGCGATTGGAAAGCGTATTTACCCGAGGGTCATACCAATCCCGAAGGCGTTGTTGAACTCTACGATTTGGCGACGGATATCGGCGAACAAAATGATCTCGCAGCCGAATATCCAGATATTGTTTCAGAAATTCGAACCATCGTTCGGGAGTCGCATCGGGATACGCCCTGGGAAACCTGGGAATACGATGGACCAATTCCCAATGAATATGGGACAGTCGTTCAAGGATGAGGTAGGATCGGAAAGTGCCCAATCGCAAAGCGACTATTGTCATATTTTGCAGTGCCCTGGTTGTGTTTGTCAGCATGGGCATTCGCCAATCCTTTGGCCTTTTTTTATCACCGATCAGCCAGGACCTCGGCATTGGACGCGAAGTCTTTAGCCTGGCTATCGCGTGGCAAAACCTCATTTTTGGTTTGCCTATCCTGGGCATTGTTGCAGATCGTTTTGGGCCGCGATGGGTTGTCGCTGGCGGCGCATTGCTCTATGCCGTCTGTTTTTTTTTGCTGTCTTCTGTCAGCACGCCTCCTGGTCTGTACACCGTGCTCGGTGTGCTCATGGGCATCGCGCTTAGCAGCATTTCTTATGTGGTGGTGCTCGGTGCGGTCGCTCAGGTTGTTGCGCCGGAAAAACGCGCCTCGTCTTTTGGGCTTATTACTGCTGCGGGTTCTTTCGGGACGTTTGCAATTGTGCCGGGTGTGCAATGGCTTCTCTCTGATTTGGGCTGGCAATCTTCATTCGCTTTTATTGCGCTGGTTGCGGGGGCGAGTGCTTTTCTCGCTATTGGGATTCCACAGCGCGGGCGAGAGGTATCTCCAAATACCGTTGAATCCGACGATGGCAGTCTGCTGCAAGCACTTCTGCAAGCGCGCGGTCATTCGGGGTACTGGTTGCTCAATGCGGGATTTTTTGTGTGTGGTTTTCATGTGGCGTTTATCGCCACCCATCTGCCCGCATTTCTGACCGATCACGGCCTTTCAAAGATGGTCGGGGCAACGGCGTTATCGCTGATTGGCCTTTTTAATATTTTTGGGTCTTATCTTTCGGGGCAGCTCGGCGACCGATATCGCAAAAAGTATCTCTTGAGTTTGCTCTATTTGGGGCGTGGGGTTGTCATTAGTGGCTTTCTGTTCATACCCGTTACAAATACGTCGGCGCTTGTGTTTGGCAGTTTGATCGGGTTCTTATGGCTTGCAACCGTTCCGCTGACGAGTGGCACTGTCGCGCAGATTTTTGGGTCGCGCTATCTTTCCACGCTGTATGGCATTGTTTTTTTTAGTCATCAGATCGGCAGTTTTTTGGGCGTGTGGCTGGCCGGGCGCGTGTATGATGCAACGGGGTCTTACGATATGATTTGGATTGCCGCGATTCTCCTGGCTGTGACTTCATCGCTCGTTCATCTGCCCATTGCCGATAAGCCTCTGCAGAGGCTTGAGACAGTTAGAACATGAAAATCCTCATTGCAAACGCAGGCTCTACGTCATTTAAATATCGCTTGTTTGACATGACCGATGAAGCGGTGCTTGCCGAAGGTCGTCTCGAACGTATCGGCGATTTGTCTTCACCCGTTGCACATCAGATTGGCGAACACGCTGTTGAAACCGAACAACACTTGCCGGATTATCCATCTGCTGTCCGCGATGTTATTGCGCGTCTGACGGATGCGCACACCGGCGTCCTAACTGACTTATCTGATCTCAATGCCGTTGGATTCAAAACTGTTCACATGCGCGGAGAAGCGGGTACTTATCTTCTCACGGAAGAGATTTTGCAGCGCATGGCGGACTACAACAGCCTCGCGCCTGCCCACAATCCGCCCTATATCCAAGCGATTCGCATTTTCGAGCAATGTGCTCCCAACCTGCCTCTGATTGGACTTTTTGAAGCCGCCTTCCACGCCAATATACCCGATTATGCCTATATTTACAGCGTACCCTATGAATGGTATAAAAAATACGGGGTTCGCAAATACGGTTTCCACGGCGCGTCCCATCGCTACGTTTCGCAACGCACGGCGCAAATACTCAACCGCGAGGATCTCCGCATGGTATCCTGCCATCTCGGCGGGAGTGCCTCTTTGTGCGCGGTGCGCAATGGTCAATCCATAGACACCTCGATGGGCTTCTCACCTCAAACAGGCATTATCAATAGCACGCGCATTGGAACTATTGATCCGTTCATTATTCCCTATATAATGGACCGCGAAAATTTATCGACGAGCGAGATGGGCCGCATCTTGTCAGAAGAAAGCGGTTTGCTCGGTATTTCGGGTATTAGCGGCGATGTGCGCGATCTCGAAGAAGCCTCTCAAAAGGGTCACGCACGCGCGCGTCTCGCTCTGGAGGCGTTTTGTTATGGGATCAAAAGAGAAATCGGTGCTTGCACCGCCGCACTGGGCGGTCTGGACGCAATTGCTTTTGCCGGGGGAATTGGCGAACGAGGAGCAAATGTGCGCCAGCGCGTCTGTAACGGTCTCGAATACTTAGGCGTTTATCTCGACGAGGTCGCCAATGCCAATCCTCCCACAGAGGGGATGATCTCAGCATCTAACAGTGCGGTTGCCGTGCTGATCGTCCAAACCGACGAAGAAGTTATTGTGGCACGCGCAGTAGCCGAATACTTGAAGGAGTATGTATGAAAATCACCGGTGTTCGCACGATTCCGCTTTTTGGAGAAACGCCTATGACGGGCTGGACAGTGGAGCCTGGGCCGGATGAAAATATGCATACGCTGGTCGAAGTTCAGACGGATGAAGGTGTGAACGGTATTGGAAGTGTTTTTACCAGCAAAGCATTAGTCGATGGTGCGATGGGACTGTTGCGCCCCAATATCATTGGAGAGAACGCGCTGGAACCCGAGCGCGTATCTGAAAAACTTCACCAGATGACCTTCTGGCAGGGACGCGGGGGTGCAGTTACACATGCGATTAGCGGTATTGATATCGCGCTGTGGGATATTTTTGGCAAAGTGGTTGGGCAACCCGTTGGGCGCTTGCTCGGTGGGTATTATCGGGAGAAAATTAAACCCTACGGATCAATTCTCTTTGAAGATCCCGAAATATTTCCCCACACTTTGCAAGACGCGCTCGACCGCGGTTTCAGGGCACTCAAACTCGGCTGGGGTGCTTTTGGGCGCGTTGACCGCTATATGGATGAACGCCTCATCAAAATCGCCCGGGATACCTGTGGTCCCGATGTGGAACTCATGGTTGATGCGGGCGGCAGCGATGCGTTTTGGCCTCATAATTACAAATGGGCGATTGAAACCGCGCGTATGCTCGGCGATTACGATGTCACCTGGTTTGAAGAAGCCCTCCCTCCCGACGATATTGAAGGCCATATCAGGTTGCGAGAATATTCTCCAGTCCATATTGCCGGTGGAGAAGTTTTTACTCGTCGCCAGAGTTTTATGCCGTGGATTGAGCGCGGTGCGTATGATATTATCCAGCCAGATGTCACGAAGGTGGGGGGTATTTCTGAAGTGCGCCGCCTGATATGGTATGCGTATGACCACAATGTTCTGGTCGTTACACATGGCTGGAACACCGCCATTGGTCTCTTCGCAGATCTCCACCTGGCCGCCGCACATCCCATTGCGCGCTGGGTCGAATATATTACCCCATCGCCTTATATCGAAGATATTGTCACCACGCGGTTTGGACTGGATGAAGACGGATTGCTCACCATTCCCACAGATCCTGGGCTCGGTATAGAACTCGATTGGGATGCGGTGCGCCATTACTCAGGAGAGAAATAGGGGACAGATTTATGCCCAAGTTTTTATCGCATCGGATATTGAAATACGGGTCTAATGCCCTTGTGGCAGTGTTGATCACGCTGGGTATTCTGGCAGTGGTTAATTTTTTGACCACGCGGTATCACGCGCGCTTTGACCTGACGGCTCGCGGTCTTTATACGCTGTCGCCCCAAACGATTTCTCTTTTGGAAAATTTGTCTGAAGATGTCAATGTGGTGGCGTTTTTTCGCGAAGCAGAGCAGCGCGATTACGAGCATTTGCTCAAACAGTACGCCTATCATTCGAGGCGTTTTGCATACCGGTTTGTCGATCCCGACAGAGAGCCGATTGAGGCCCGGCGATATACTGTTACGCGATATGGTGTTTCGGTGATCGAATACGGCAATCGGGAAGAACGGATCCAGGAAGCGTCTGAAAAAGTGCTGACCAATGGCATTGCGCGTTTGATGAGCGAAGAGCGGCAGGTGGTATATTTTGTGGGGGGACACGATGAGGCGCATCCCGACGATCAATCAGAGCAGGGGTTTTCCGGGATCAAGCAGTTGCTCATAGAAGGCAACCACGATGTGCGTCCATCTCTGGTGCTGGCGCAATCACAGCGCGTGCCAAAAGATTGTGACGCGCTGATTGTCGCGGGACCAAAACGTCCGTTTTTGCCTGCAGAGGTCGATATTGTAGCGACGTATCTCAATCAGGGTGGGGCGGCGTTCTTTTTGTTGGATCCTCTCATCGATACGGGGCTTGAGCCGCTGTTGCACAAGTGGTCTATTGGCCTTCGTAATGATTTTGTGGTTGATAAAAGCCAGGTGCTGCCGGGCGCGGACTTTTCGGTTCCTGTGACGACACATTACAGCAAACATCCCATTACGGATAAGCATTCGGGATTGCAGACGTTTTATCCGCTGACGCGCTCTATGGAACGCGTGGGATCTTTGCCTGGTGCTGATGTTTCTTCGCTGGTGCTGTCTTCACCGAATAGTTGGAGCGAGACCAATTTGGGCGCTGTTTCCGCTAAAGACAAAGAGGCGGTGCAATACACATCGGGGGCAGATCGCCCGGGACCGCTGTGGCTGGCGATGGTCGTGGAAGGCCCGACCACTATTGCTGCAAAGGCGGGTGATGATCGGCGTGGCGCGCGGGCGCGGATTGTGGTATTTGGCGATTCGGATTTTGCGAGCAATCGCTTTGTGGAAGTGGCGGGCAATGGCGATTTGTTTATGAATGCAGCGAATTGGTTGCTCAGGGCGCGTGATAAAATTACGATTCGGCCCAAAAGTACGCTTTTTCGCCCGCTGACATTGAATCCGGGAGATGAATTTTGGATTCGGTGGGTGTATTGGCTGGTGTTGCCTGGTATTCCTATTGTCGCGGGGGTGCTGGTCTGGTGGCGCAGGCGGTGAGAGAGGAATAAATTGTGGGTATTAAGATAACAGCGATTTTGGCGATTTTGCTTTTGGGCCTGGTGGGGTTTGTCTTTTTATTCGAACGTCCTCGCATGGCAGAGGAACAACGCGAGATTGAGGCGAAGAATGCGTTTATTGAAGTTCAGCGGCACGGCGTTGCGCGGTTGACATTGGTCAATGACTACGGGCACTTTATCGCTGAGAAGCGCGGCAATGAGTGGGGGCTGATCGCGCCGCTGGAAGTGCCTGCAGATTGGATAGAATTTGAGGGTATGATCGAGATCGCACAGATTGTTGAACGCGGTCGTGTTGTGATTGATGAAGACGATTACGCAGGGACTAATCTCGCCGATTTTGGGCTGGATCCGCCCGTGGTTGAGGTGCGATTTGAACCGGTATCAGGCGATCCCGTGTGGTTGTTTTTTGGCGATGATATTCCCTCAAAGCAGGGGTGCTATCTGACCTGGTCGGGAGGGGATAAGGTCGTATTGACAAAAAAACAATATCGCGCGCGGTTTAATCGTCCGCTGATGGCATTGCGCGATACGCGGGCGTTTTTCTTTGATCCCGATCTGGTTTCGCGGGCGTTTTTCCAAACGCCTGGAGGTGTTTATGAGGTCGTGCGGGATGGGTTGAAGTGGCATCTCGTTCAGCCGATAAAAGAGCGGGCTGATGCGCGCGAGATTTTGACATTGTTGAGACAGTTAAAAGATGAGCGCGTTGCCTCTTTTCACAAAGAGGCGGTGGATGATCCCACAACGTATGGGTTCGAGAATCCGGATTACAAAGTTGTGTTGCATCTAATAGATAATGAAGTGCCCAATACGCTGTTATTGGGCAAGCGCGTTCCCAATAATCGGCAGAAACTGTGGTATGGGCGCGTAATGAGTCGGCCTCAGGTTTTTATCGTCGAACAATTGCTCGCAGAAGCTCTGGATATCCCATTGACCCGATTGCGTTATAAGCGCGTTTTTGAGTTTGATCGCACAGGAATTGATCGCGTGCGGTTGGCCTATCGAGACAGTGTGGTGAATTGTGCAAAAGATGGGGATGGCTTATGGCAGGTGATGGTAGGGGATAGGCGCGTTGTCAAAGAGGACGCCAACATTGAAGATTTGATTGACCGCGTTCACAATCTGGTCGTTGCCGAGTTTTTCGATCAAGTGGATAAATCCGCCGCAGATAGTCTGAATGATCCCGTGTTGACGGTTTCTCTGTGGCGGGGTGAAACTCTGGTGCAAGAACTGATCATTGGGCAGGCCAACAATTTTTGGTACGGTACGGCCAAAACACACCGCGAGGTGGTTGTGTTGCCGTATTCGGTGATGTCGTGGTTGCAACTCAATTGGATTTCAGGCGCGATACAAGATGGAGCATAATGGACGGTAATGCGTGCGATTTATTTTTTATTCGCAATTTTGTTCGGAATACAAACGGTTCCGGTCAGTGCAGCGGTAGAATTTTTGACGGGGGTTGACCGCGATACCATTACAATTGGCGACCCTTTTGTTTTGCGTCTGCGCATCCATCGCGGGGCTGATGATAAGGCGGAAATCGCGTACGAAAAAGATTTTCCCCAGCCATTTGAAATTCGGTACACGGGCGGGGTTGAAACAGAGCAACTTGAAAATGGACGGGTGTGGGAAACGCAAGACATCGTGCTGGCGATTTATCAGGTGGGCGCATTTCGCGTGCCGCCCGTTTCCGTGCATTTTGTCGATGCAGAGGGAGATTCTGGAAAAATTACGTCGCAACCCATTGATGTATTGGTGCGAAGTGTAAGACCAGAAGGCACAACGGATATTCGCGATGTGAAGCCTCCGATGGTTGTGGTCGCACAGATTCCCGTGTGGTTTTGGCTGGCGGTTGGCGGGCTGATTCTATTGCTTGCAGGATTGGTCTGGTATGTTTATCGACGCAGACGACGCCCGGGAGTCGAGTTGCCCCCGCCGCCTGTCAACTGGTTAGAGGAATTGGACAGGGTGGGGCAGTTGGGGCTGATAGAGGGAGAAAATTACCGGCAGTATTATTCTCTATTGTCGGCTGTTTTGAGGCGGTGTTTGGAAGATAAAACTCCCGTGCAGGCACTGGAGCGTACGACGTTTGAAATTGGGCGGGATCTGCGTGCCCAGGCGTTTGACGATCAATTGGTGATGGCTATAGAAGGTTTTTTGAATGAAGCAGATCGGGTCAAGTTTGCCAAATTTGCACCGCGTGATTACATGGCGCGCGAGGCGATGGATGGCGTGCGCGACATTGTGAGCACTCTGGTGACGCCTTCTGTGACACAGGAGGTAGCCGAGTGATGCGTTTTGCCAATCCAGAGTGGTTATTGCTCCTGTTGTTTATTCCGGTACTCATCTATCGCTATATTGGGCGCGAAAGGCGCAAGTCGGGGCGCATTCGTTTTTCCGATACACGCCTTTTTCGGCGTATTGGCCCATCTTTTTCGCTGAGGTTGCGGCATTGTTTAATCGCGTTTCGCTGTGTGGCTCTGGCTTTGCTCATCGCGGCGATGGCGCGGCCGCAGTCAGGACGCGAAGGCCGAGAAATTTTAAGTCAAGGTATTGATATTGCGCTGGCGATTGATGTGTCGAGCAGTATGGAGGCCAAAGATCTGGCGGACCAGCGCAAAACGCGGTTGGAAGTGTGCAAAGAGGTGGTAGCGCAATTTGCACAGGGGCGTGCCAATGATCGTTTGGGGCTTGTAGTCTTTGCCGCAGAAGCCTATACGCAATGCCCGCTTACCCTGGATTACGGCGTGTTTTTGAGTTTTCTCGATGGTGTTGAAATTGCCGGCAAAGACTGGGATGGCACTGCGATTGGTTTGGGGGTCGCAACTGCGGTGAATCGTTTGCGAGAATCTGAGGCCAAGAGCAAGGTGATTATTTTATTAACAGATGGGAAGAATAATCGCGGTGAGATCGATCCGATGACCGCGGCGCGCGCGGCAGAGGCTGTGGGTATTCGCATTTATGCGATTGGTGCGGGCAGCAGGGGAACGATTATGCAGGAGGTTGATGGGGTTTTTGGCAAGCGATTTGTACCGGTCAAAGTTGAGATAGACGAAGAGACGCTTAAAAAAGTAGCGGATGCAACAGGTGGAAAATATTTCAGAGCGACGAGTGAAGAAAAGCTGGAGGAGATATACGCCGAGATTGGCGAAATGGAAAAGACAGAGATCAAAGTGCGCGAATATGTGGATTATCGCGAATTGTTTCACCTGTTTCTCTATCCCGGGTTGGCGTTGCTATCATTGGAATTGGTGCTGGGCAATACGCGATTTCGGAGGTTGCCTTAGATGCGATTTGGCGATCCACAGGCTTTTTATTTCCTTTTGTGCGTGCCGGTTTTCGCGCTTTTTTACTGGTGGGCATTTCGGCGCAAGCGCAGGGCGCTGTATGCGTTTGGTGCTCCCGAGTTGATGGATAAACTCGCTTCAGGTGTCAGTCGCATGCGGCAAGGCATAAAATCTGCATTGATGTGTGTCGGATTCATTTTTTTGATTCTGGCATTGGTACAACCGCAGTTTGGCACCGAATTGGAATTGATCCATCGCCGTGGTGTCGATCTGGTGATTGTTCTGGATACGTCGTTGAGTATGTTGGCCGAGGATATTAAACCCAACAGGCTGGATCGTGCACGTTTTGAAATTGAGGGGTTGATCGATCGCCTTGAAGGCGACCGCATCGGTTTAGTAGCTTTTGCCGGGTATAGCCATGTACTCTGTCCGCTTACATTGGATTATGGTGCGGCAAAGATGTTTTTGGGACAGGCAGATGTCACATTGATTTCAGAGCAGGGTACAGCAGTTGCCGAAGCGATTCGCGCGGCCATTCGAGGATTTGGGTCGCGCAATGGGAAATACAAAGCGCTCATTTTGATTACAGATGGTGAAAATCATGGAGGCGATCCCATTGCCGCAGCGCGCGCGGCAGCGGAAGAAGATGTGCGAATTTTTGCTGTGGGTGTGGGGACTGCGGAGGGTGAGTTGATCCCGATCCGCGATGGCGATAGGGTAGATTATTTGAAGGATTTTGAAGGCAAAATTGTCAAGACACGGTTGGATGAAGCAACTCTGAAGGAGATTGCGCGTGTGACCGATGGTTTATATGTGCGTGCCAGCGGCGGAGGAATTGGGTTGCAGGCGGTGCATGAACGGATTTCAGAGATGGAGAAGCGCGATTTGGGGACGCAGCGTTACGCACAGTATATTCACAGGTTTCAATGGCCGCTGGCTCTTGCGCTTTTGTGTTTTGTGAGTGAAGCCCTGTTATCGGATCGACGACGCAGTGAAGAAGCATGGCGCGGGCGATTTGAGGGGTGAGGTATCCGCAGATGAACGCAGATGGACACAGATGAAAGGCGAGGGTCTGGGGACTGACAACGAAGAGGCTTTTTTATGACGCGATTTTTATATGTCTTGCTGGCGGTGCCATTTTTAGGGTGGACATTCCTCGATCCCGTGGCAAAAAAGAATGAAGAGGGCAATGCTCTGTTTGAGAGGGGGGAGTACGAAGCTGCATTGCGTCGGTATTTGGAAGCACAACAAGAGGGGCAACCTCGACCGGAGTTGCATTTTAATGCTGGTGATGCGCTCTACAAGCAGGGTAAATATGCCGAGGCTATGCAGGAGATGGGGCGTGCCACCGAAGGCACTCATCCGGATATGTCTGCTGCTGCACATTACAATTTGGGCAATGCGCTGTTTCGGCAGGAGAAGTTTCAGGAAGCTGTGGGAGCTTATAAAAAATCACTGGAACAGAAGCCGGATGATATAGACGCCAAAATTAATTTGGAATTGGCATTGGAAAAACTGGATCAGGATGGGCAGGATGGGCAGGATGGGCAAGATGAACAGGATCAAAACCAGGATCAACAGAATAATCAGAATAATCGGGATCAGCAAGACCAGCAGGGCCAGGATCAAGATGGCCAGGATGAGCAGGATCAACAGAATCAACAGCAGGACCAACAGCCCGATCCCAGAGAGATGACGCCCGAGGAGGCGGCGCGGATTCTCAATGCTATGAAGGCACGAGAAGAAGAATCCCAGAAGCGACGCAAATTGAAGTTGCGGGGCAGGCGATATGATGGCAATGCGTGGTAGGAAAAGGTGGATATTTTTGTGCGGTGTTTTGTTTGCTCTATTGTGGGCACAGGGGATTGATGCACAGGATGTGACGGTACAGGCTTCAGTAGATCGAACGCGTGTCGAAGTTGGCGATCTGATTCAGTTCACTGTGGAGGTTGAGGCTGCGCAGATGGGGAGTGTGTCTGCACCTCAGGTTCCCACGCCTGATGGGTTGCAATTGACGGGTAGTACGTCTTCTACGTCAATGTCCGTCAATATTGTCAATGGCGAGATGACAACAAAGCGCACGACGACATATCATTTCTCCTTTCGCGCACAGAGAACAGGGACTTATGTGCTCGGTCCGGCACAGTTGGCTCATGATGGTAAGACGATTCGGTCTGATCAGGTGCGCGTTGAGGTAGTGAAAAGGAGTGGTCGTCCGCAGACGCGCCCCGCGCCATCAACGGGACGGTCAATGGGAGGGTCAGAGCTTCGGGAGATTGAACAAAACTTGTTTTTGCAGGCGATTCCCGAAAAGCGGATGGTTTATGTGGGGGAACAAGTGGGGGTGACCTATAAATTGTTTACGCGTTATAATTTGCGAAATGTGCAATACGGCCATGTGCCCACATTTACGGGATTTTGGGCAGAGACTGTTTTTGATGCCCAGCGTTTGAATATGCAGCGAGAGGTTGTCGATGGGCGCGCGTTTAATACGGCATTGCTCAAGCGTTTGGCACTGTTTCCGACAACGGCAGGTAAGCACACCCTGGAGCAACTTGAGGTGAATTGCGAAATTGTTGCGGGGCGGCGGTCGCGCGGTCTGTTCGATTTTGACCCATTTAGTGCGTTTGATACGCAGCAGGTGACAGTGCGGTCAGGCGATATTGAGATTGAGGTGAAACCGTTGCCTGCTGGTGCGCCGAAGGGGTTTGGCGGTGCTGTTGGGCAATTTGAGATGCGCGCAGAGGCGATTCCAAATCAGGTAAAAGCCGGCGATCCCGTTGCTGTGAAGGTGGTGGTACAGGGAGCGGGTAATTTGCACGCGATTGACGAGCCGATTCGTCCTGACCGGGCGCGGTTTAAGTTTTATGATCCCAAGACGAATTTGGAAACACAAAAGCAGGGTGTAAGTGGAAAAAAAACTTTTGAGTATGTGGCGATCCCGCAAAAAGCGGGGCAGGTGATATTACCGCCTTTTACTCTGGCCTATTTCGATCCTGTGCAGAGGCGGTATAAAACCATACAGACCGAACCCATTGCGTTGCATGTGACGCCAGGTGAACTGGCACCACAGCCGGTTGATGGTTTGCGTGGTGAAGAAGTGCGTGCGCTGGGGAGCGATATTCAGTATATCAAACCCGACCGGCTGCATTTGGCCGATCAGAGCTTGTTGCTCTATCAGCGCAGTGGGTTTTGGCTTTTGCAATTGATTCCCTTTTTAGGGGTGGTTGGCGCATATGCTTATCGACGTCATCGCGCGCGTTTAGAAGGCGATGTGGCTTATGCGCGCAGAAGGCGTTCGCGCTCGGAAGCACAGCGGCGGTTGGGCAGGGCGAAAGGGTTAATGGAGTCGGGAGATAGCGCGGGTTTTTACGGGGAAGTTCACAGGTCTTTGGCGCAGTTTGTCGCAGATCGAACCAATCTCTCGGCGGCGGGTTTGACGGCGGATCATATTGGCACTGTGCTGGTGGAGCACGGTGTAGATGCACAGGTGATTGCAGGTGTTCAAGACGTATTTGGCCAATGCGATCAGGCACGGTTTGCGCCGGGACAGATTTCGGAAGAGCAGATGCAGAGGTTGTTCGCGCAGGCCGAAGATTTGATCAGTGCGCTGGAGCGGTGTATTTAGTTATGAGGACGGTGAAAGAACGGCTGTTATACCTCGTTGTCGCGATTGCGATACTTGGTGCGGATGCGATATTTGCCTCAGAAGCTCTTGTCGCGCTGTACAATCGGGGCAATGAGCACTATCGCGCCGGGGATTTTGATGCGGCGATTTCGGCTTATGAGCGCGTTGTTGCACAGGGACTGAACAACGGTGAGGTGTATTATAATCTGGGCAATGCGTATTTTAAAAACGCGCAACTTGGGCGTGCGATTTTATCTTATGAACGCGCTTTGAATTTGATGCCGGGCGATCGAGATGTTCTGGCGAATTTGCAGTTTGCCAATGCCCAGAAGATAGATCGAGAGAGCGAAGATGACGTCAATATTTTGACGCGGGTTTTGCAAGCATTTTTTGCGTTTTTTACCCTTGATGCGCTGGCAGTTATGGTTTGTGTGTTTGTTTTTTTCATAGGCGGTGTGGCGGTGTGTTGGATTTTTGTTCCGGTCCGTCGTTTGCTGTGGGGGGGATTGCTGGTGGTTTTTGTAGGCGGACTTTTGGGCAGTGCGGCTATGCTGGCGTTTAAGGCGCATCAACACAGCATTCCCAAAGCTATCATTTTAGTGGATGAGGCCATTGGTCGCAGCGGGCCTGACTCCGATTTTTTACAGGTGTTCACGCTCCACGAGGGCACAAAGGTCGAGATTGAGCGCGTTGAAGGTGGGTGGTTGCTGGTGCGCCTGCGCTCTGGCCTCGGTGGCTGGATTGAGGCGCGTGCATTGGAGCGGATTTGAGAGGGCGATAATTTTTTGACGTAGAACGCGTTTTACTGAGGGATATAGAGTTATGGGTGCCATTCTACCAGGTGTTCTGACGGCTATTCTGGTGATTATCAGTTTTGCCCTTGTGCTCGGCATTTTTCTTTTTTTTGGCTGGCTTTTGACGCTTTTCCTACCCTTCTCTCTGTTCGAAGGTGCCCTGCTATCTATGATTGCCTGCCTCGTAACCGGGAGTTTATGGCAAACCATCTGGCGTTTCGGTGCATCTGGTGAGGAAGATAAGAACGATTTTGAAGCGGACGAGATTCCCGTGTCTCGGTTCTGGAGCACGTCTGCGGATCGGACATGGGAGAATTGGCTCCGATACATCATTGCGAACTCGGTGTATGAGGACCTGATCGAGTCACCCCATTGGGTGGAGGTCACGGATGATCTGCAAGACCTGTCTATCGGTCTGGCAGATGCAGCCCTTGAGATATTGAAGGCGAAGTCACCTCGGTCCACGCGGTTGAGAGTGAGCAAAGGGGGCTTGAAGCACGAGATGGTCAAAATGGGACACCCGGTATATCAAGATGATCTCTTGAATCTGTCAGTCTCATCGGTGAATGCTGTGCTGATGCCTATGGAGAGATTGTTGAGACAAATTGTGAGGGAGCAGTCGTGGGACGAGCCAGCAGGCGTACCTGAGGCACCGCTTAACTGATCGCTGAGGTTGTTCGGCGTTTCAGATACGTTTGACACCACCGCGCAAATTGATTTCTGTTCAACTAAACGCATCGTAGCGATCACTGCATTTGCATAACCCGCGGCGACCTGCATCTCAATCTCTGATAGGCGACGAGAGATGTTTTGAAATTAGAAGAACACAGGTGCCGGTCCATCGCACTGCCCATTATATGCCGTTCTCCCAATATCGGGAGGGCGGTATTTTTTTTGGAAAAGGCCGATCCCAAAAGAGGCTCCATTTGTTTGATGCAAATATATTTTTGATTACTAAATTATATATATTGAATAAAATTACATCAGAATTTTATTGACACATTATCATATTTTCGTATCTTATTTATGTTCTTCACTTACCTTTGCAGATAGGAGAAGTCGTTATGCAAAAACAGATTGATCAAGTTTTTAGAAATCTGGATCGGGTGGCACAGACAGACAAACAGTCCGTGCGTACCACATTCAAATTAAGCGATAGTAGTAACAATGCAATTGATTGGCTAATCAAGAAAAATAATCTTAAACCCAAAGAAATTTTCGATCTCATGTGTTCTAACGAGAGTTTCGTTGATGTTGCAATTAAAACCGCTAAAGAAAATCCAGAAGTCATTTCTACAAAGCAGACGAGAAAAACATTTGTCATTAGTAGAGGCGTTTTGCGTTTGCTCAACAGATATTCTAAAGAACATGAACTATCGCGAGATGTGATAGTTGAGAACCTTATCTCGCTTTTCAAAATGTTATTAGAAATGCAGGCTGAAGTAGAAAAGCCAAAAGAAGAAGAAGCACACAAAATTATTTCAGATTTTTGGTCAAAGGCTGAGTCACTTGAAGAGCAACTGAAAGCCCTTTTAGGTGATGGTAGTCCAATATTGGATAGATTTGGGTATGTGATCGTATTGCTCATGAATCTTGTAATGGCAATAGAATCTAAGTTGTCTGATGGTACTCCCATTGATCCGGATGATATGAGTCAGCAATCTTAAATCAAACAAAGAAGGAGATGAAGAGTGACTGACATTATCTACACCCGACACGCCGAGACACGCCTGCAACAGCGCGGCATTCGCAAGTCAGATATTCCGAGGTAACATCTAAAATTGTTGTTCGTATCGTCGTAGAAAACAAATCGTCAAAGAGGATAATGTTATGCCTAAAGTTAGGGATATCTTCGGGATAGAGGAGCCTGCCTCCATGACATATTTCAGTGAACGAGAAGAGGGAGAAATTCCCCGAGAAAACGAGGAAATTGACGACAACGCCTGGGGCGGCATTCAAGCACTTATTCAGGCTGGGATTGATAATGGTTCATTTGGTGCAAAATATCCAATAACTTGCGATGACGGTGGAGGAATCACAGGAACCAATGAAGGTGCGTTTGAAAAGGCTATGCGAGCCGATATTCCAAGTTTACAGGCACGGGAGTACCAATCCTTTCTAGGGAACCGCACTTGGAATAAAAAACCGCAGCGTACTCTGGATATCCTCGACATGATTGAGTTTTGCTGGAGGTGTATAGGCAAGCCCATTCGTAAAGAATATCACGAGTATTATAAACACCAGCATCTGGACTTCGATATTGAAGCAGGCCAAGACGAATTTAGAGATGATATCAATCGAATATTTCGCAGCAACGGTCTCGCCTACGAACTTACAGAGCACGGTCATATCGAACGACTTGTACCGCCGGTACTGCGTGAGAAACTTGCTTCCGCTCAGTTTTGCACAGGCGATGCCGACCTTGACCGTATGTTAGAAGTAGCGCGGTGCAAATTTATTAACCCCAACGAGGCGATACGGCGCGAAGCCTTGGCGTCTTTATGGGATGCGTGGGAGCGGCTGAAGACATTGGGAGAAGGATCGGATAAGAAGGCACAGGTTACATATCTTCTGGACCAAACTGCTGGCTTATTGTCTCCTAAATTCCGAGAAGCATTGGAGAGGAAGGCCAAAGAACTAACAAGGATCGGTAATAATTTTCAAATACGCCATTCTGAAAGAAACCAAGAACGACTCGCGAGAAGCGAACATGTTGATTATCTTTTCCATCGACTTTTTGCCCTTATTCAAGTGATTCTTCGGTCCGTTTAGCATCGGAGTAGTTGGTTTTGTAATAACTCCAGAGGATTTTAGGCCATTATGGTTAAACTGCGTTCATACCAACAAGACCTGTTGAGGCAGGTTCAAAAAGCTTTAGATGCCAATGCCAAAGCGCGGGTGATGATGCAGTTACCTACTGGCGGTGGCAAGACTATTATCGCTGGGGCACTGCTATCTGACTGGCTCACGGGTGGGCGCAAGGCTGTTTGGCTCACGCATCGCAAGGAATTGGCCGATCAGACTTGTGGGATGCTGACCGATGCCCATATTTCAGCAGTGACGAACGTGAACTGGACGCCGGGAACTGATGCACCGGCAATGAGTCAGGGCGCAGTCATTTTGATGGCTCAGACCGTGGGGCGGCGCACCGCCAAAAGAGAAGTTTGGAACAGGTATAATGCCGAGGACCTGATGGTGATTGATGAAGCGCATCACGCTGCGGCAGAGGGGTGGGAGCGTGCGATGAGGCAGTGGCCCGGTCGCATTTTAGGGATGACCGCTACACCATGGAGGTTGTCAAAAAAGGAGGGATTTGACCACCTATTTGACACGTTGCGCTGCGGGCCGCAAGTCGCCGATTTGCAGGACGATCAGTGGCTGTGCGGTGCCCAAACACTGCTCCCGCCCTTGGAACAGCGCATCAGAGGTGGCGAGGTTGACCTCACGGGAGATTACACTGAATCGGGCATTGAACAACGCGAGACGGAATTGTCTAATGAGGTTGAGTTGGAACGTCTATTTGAAAGTTATCTTGAAGATCTTCCTGTTGACAAACGTCCAATTAGCAATCTCCAAAAGTGGCGTATGTTTGGCAATTGGGAAATTACTCTCAAGTCAGAACTGTCCGGCTGGAAAAACGAGTTGACGGAACTGAAAAATCGGCCGATTGATAAGCGGTTGATATTCAACAGCGCACGCAACAAAGTAATGTATCTGTTGCAGTGCGAAGCGCAAGCTGCTGACCTATTACCTGGTGACGATGGCGGCAGTGACGAAGAAAATGAAGACGGAGGTAATGGGCCAAAACGAGGCAGAAAAGGGTTCGAAAATGTTCAGGATTACCTCATACCAGTTATTCAACTGATGAGAAATGGTAAAAGTCATAAGGAGGTTTTCCGCACAGTAGCTGAAAAACTGAAGGTCAACTATAATACTGTTTCTGCCCAATGTACGAGAGGGTTAGGGATTTCCACGCAAGAGTTTATTGAACATGTCCGAAGCGGTCGGATCATTCAGATAATGAAAAATAAATATTCTGATAAACGTGAATTGATAGATCGTGAATTGGGCGACCTGTATATTTAAACTCGATCATGTTCTGCTGGTTCGACGTGTGGCACGGCCTTTAAGACTTTTTCGAAATCCGCACGTTTACCTTGTTTCGCCTCTTGATCCAGATAGTCTTCCGCGAGTATTGCAGCCATTTTTTCAGCAGCAGCGGTCACCATAAACTGATTGACCGATAAACCTTCTGCTTTAACCAATTCTTTGATTTTAGCATGCAGTGAATTTGGCAAGCGAACAGTGAGCGCGCTCATCGTTTTTGATCCTCAATAAGATGTAGAAATTTCTGAGGGCTGACAGGCGTAATACCGAATTGTTCCTCAATACCACGACCAGAAAAATGACGGAGATTGTGAGTGACAATATAACGGCTTTGAGAAGCTACGGCTGCTTCTAATATCATATCATCTTCTGGATCGTCAAGTCTGGGACGCCACAGAAAGAACACTTTTTGTTGATGTGCAATGCTGCACAGGTAGCGCAGAAAGTTGAAAATGTCATTTCGGTCACTCGCACCAGTCATGTTTTCTTGACGTGTAAGAACAGCCTGGTACTCCAAATACAAAGGTACAGTCAGTGCGATTTGAAAATTCTCAGAAGGCAATTGAGATATAATTTTATATGAAGCTCCCATGTCTGATCGCAGTGCAGAAACAAGCACATTGGTATCTAAAATGATTCGCATAGAAAAGTCCCAGACCGCTTCTTTGGTTTTCTAAAAATATCCAAAATTCCAAATCTATACAAGTCCAAATCCATGGGACTGTTCGGATTCAAGTACATAAAATCACAGTATTAAAGACGGTTGAGGATAATACGGCAGGCATTCTCGGAAAACCTCGTTCCCCAAATTTGAAATGCGGTTGACAAAATGGCGTTGTTGCTACACTTTTTATTTTTAAGCGCAATTCAAATGGAGATAAGGAGAACAACATGGCTACGATGCTCAAGCCGGAAACAGAAACGCGCATTGCCGATTTAGCCAGGCGGTTGGGCTTCGCTGGCCCGGACGCTGTAGAGTTGCTGCTTCATAAGGCACTGGACGACCTGGAAGCCCAAACGGCTCCAGTGTGCCGAAAGATGACGCCAGAGGAAATAGCGGAGGAGTATGAGCTTTTAAGTGCAGCCGGACGCCGCTGGCGTGAAGAAAACCCTGACAAATACGACGAAAATAATCCGCCGTCCAAAATCTGGCAGGATGAGCTATACGATGATCAAGGGCTTCCGAAATGATGGTGGCCGACACCTCTGCAATAATTCGGAGTTGTAATCGCGGTCCAATTTGAAACAAGGTTTTTATTCCTACATGAACGATACAACTTACAATGCTTGGTTTCGGTGTTTTCACGGATGCGAAGGGCGATATGCGTTGACGGATGTGATTTACGCATGTCCAAAGTGCGGGGGGTTGCTCGAAGTGGCGCACGATATGGAGATGCTCAAACGCAAGCCGGGCAGTTATTGGCGCGGGTTATTTGATAAGCGTTATATGACGACGAAATGGCCTTATGGCAGTTCTGTATGGGGAAAAAAAGAACTGGTCTGCCCCGTGGTTCACGATGACAATGTGGTGTCGATGTACGAAGGGGGTAGCAATCTGTTTTGGGCCGAGCGTTTGGGGCGAGAAATTGGCGTTGAAGATTTGTGGGTTAAGCAATGCGGCAACAGCCATACGGGATCGTTCAAAGATTTGGGCATGACGGTTCTGGTATCCATGGTGAAACAGATGCTATTTGAAGGGAAGCGTATTCCGGCGGTTGCGTGTGCATCTACTGGGGATACCTCGGCGGCATTGGCTGCGTATTGTGCAGCGGCAGGCATACAATCGGTGGTCTTTTTGCCGAGGGACAAAATCTCGACTGCACAACTTTTGCAGCCCCTGGCCAATGGTGCGCTGGTGCTGAGTTTGGAGACCGACTTTGACGGATGTATGAGGCTCGTGCAGGAGATTTGCCACGAGGAAAATATCTATTTGGCCAATTCGATGAATTCACTGAGGGTAGAGGGACAAAAAACAATCAGCATCGAATTGGTGCAGCAATTTGATTGGGAAGTGCCCGATTGGATTGTGATTCCCGGCGGTAATTTGGGCAATGTGAGTGCGCTGGGTAAGGGCTTTCTCGAAATGGAAGCCCTTGGGCTAATTGACCGACTGCCGCGCATTGCGGTTGCACAGGCCGCTAGGGCCAACCCTCTCTACCGAAGTTTTGAAAAGAATTTTGATAGTTTTGAACCTATTCAGGCACAGCCGACATTGGCCAGTGCGATCCAGATCGGCAATCCGGTGAGTCGGGAAAAAGCGATTCAAACGCTCAAAATATTCGGCGGTGTCGTAGAACAAGCCAGCGAGGAGGAATTGGCCGATGCGGCTGCGCGTGCCGACCGTACGGGCTTGTTTGCATGCCCGCACACCGGGGTGGCTTTCGCGGCATTGTTCAAGTTGATTGACAGGGGTATCATTCAGAAAAGCGATCGCGTGATCGTGATTTCAACGGCTCACGGGTTGAAGTTTAGTGAGTTTAAGCTCGGATATCATCGGGATCAGTTACAGGATTGGGAGGTAAGCCCGCATTACCGCAATGAACCCGTTGTGTTGCCCCCTGAAATCGATGCAGTAAAAAAGGCGATTCTCGACCGGATTGAAGCCAACCGATAGTTGACAGGGTTGAGGGTTTTGGTTACATTCCCAAAATACAGCTATGGCGAGTGGTGATTTGCGGCATATTGCAGCCACTTTAAACAAGTCGCTAAAAAGTTATTCCCAAAACCGGGCTTTTTAGTCCGGTTTTTTTGCGTACTGCGCGGGGCTTTTGTGGCTCCGCTTTTTTTGGAGATGGCGCATGTCTGAAAAGTGCGAAACGCACGGGCCCTGTTCGGGGACACGGGCTGTACATGCAGGTGAAGAAAGGGGCTACTGGGGAAATTCTCTGACAGTGCCCATTGCGCAAACATCGACTTATGTATTTGAAGATACACATGCAGTTAAGGCATTCGTGGCGGGCAAAAACCCACAGATTGACTACGGACGCTATGGTAATCCAACACAGCATGCAGCAGAATCCAAGCTGGCAGAATTGGAAGGCGCAGAGGCCGCTATTTTATTTTCCTCGGGTATGAGTGCTGTAACAACCACGCTGCTGGGCATGCTCTCAACCGGGCACCACGCGGTGATTATGGATGATTGCTATCGCAAAACCGCGCAATTTTGCCAGATGGTGTTAAAAAAGTTTAGCATTGAGACCACATTTGTTCACGCGGGTGATTACGCCGAATTGGAGGGTGCGATTCGGGACACCACGCGCGTGATTATTTCTGAATCTCCGACAAATCCCCATCTCAATGTGATTGATCTGGAAAAGCTGGTTGACATTGGAAAAAGGCATCGGGTCAAGACAATTATTGACAGTACATTTGCCACGCCCTTAAACCAGCGCCCGCTCGAATTTGGCGTCGATCTGGTTATTCATTCGGCGACCAAGTATTTGGGTGGACACAACGATTTGATGGCTGGCGCTGTGCTGGGCAACGCGCCTCTGGTTGGTGCGATTCGAGACTATCGAGGTATTTTGGGAGGGGTGATTGATCCGCATTGTGCTTATTTGTTGATACGGGGGATCAAGACTTTTCCACTGCGAATGGGTAAGCAAAATGAAACGGCGCTAATGTTAGCGCGGTTTTTGGAAAAGCACGATCGGGTAAAGCGCGTGTATTATCCCGGTTTGGAAAGCCATCCACACCACGGTGTTGCCAAAGCGCAGATGCGTGGATTTGGTGGCCTGGTGAGTTTTGATTTAGATGCTGATGAGGCAGGTACGCTGGGTTTTATTGATCGCTTGCGAATTCCGTGTATAGGGGCCAGCCTGGGAGGTGTGGAGAGTCTTGTTTCGCATCCCGCATCTATTTCGTATTACGAATTGGCACGCGAAGACCGATTGGCAATTGGCATTGCCGATGAGTTGGTGCGCTATGCCGTGGGCATTGAAGACGCCGAGGATATTATTGCCGATGTTGGACGGGCACTTGACGCAGTCTGATATGTGGAAAGCTATGTTTGGCATTATTTTATTTAATACACTCCGCACTGTGTTTCAGACGCCTGGATGGTGGCAAAAAATTGTCCCTGGCGGCGCATTAAATTTGCTGTTCGCACTGGTGCTGAATCTGATGCTCACCGGACAAATTGGGTTTGGAATGGGGGGCGTGTTGTTGATTGTAACCTTTGGACTTTTGTTCATTTCCTGGGGTTACTTATACCGGATTTTTGTCGATGCGCTCAACGGTACTGAATCACTGAGCTTGCCTTCGTGGGACAATTGGTGGGCTTACGGAGTAGCGGGCTTCTGGTTGTTCCTCATTGTTCTGGGATATGGCGTCATTGGATTTGCGAGTTTTTCGATGGTGATTTTGGTATTGGGTTTGATACCGAGTTCTGTAGAAGAAACCGGGCCTCTGTTGCTGTTGGTTACACTTATGGTCATCTTTTTTTATGGTTTTTTTCCTGTTGTATTTGCGCGATTTGCCGCTAAGGGACGTGTGTGGATGGTATTTGAGCCGGGGCCAGTTTGGAGGGATTTGCGCCAGATTGTTCGATTCGACTATATTCAAGCGTGTTTTGGTCTGTTTGGGATATCTCTGCTCGGCAGTTTGATATTGGGACAGTTGGCCTGGGTGGGGTTGGTGCTGACTTCGGTGTTTAATTTTTTTTTACTGGTGGTTTTTACGCGTGTTTTGGGCCTGTTGATTCACAGGGCATTAAAGTCTGGACCTCCTGCACAAAGTGAATATTGGAATTGAGTATTTCGCGATTAAAAAAAAGCCGGACCTTCTCTTTTGGGAAAGCCCGGCTTTTTTAGTTTGAGTGCGCGTTTAGACTTGCGCCCAGGCCTCGTCGAGCACGCGCTTGGCATTGGCAATAATTATTTCCGAAGATTCTCCTTCCATTGGGCCGACTTCAAAGCTCAAGATGGGGCGCTTATCGGGGTCGAGATAACCGATATTGAGCAGTTCGCGGAGAAATTCTACAACTTCGGGTACGTCGTTTACGCCATCTTCGCAACCAAAGCGAGGGTGGTTATCGCCATAGGCCGGGTGATTGGGGTTGGACATCACGCAATTTCCGACGTGCATGTGGACGATGTGATCCCGGGCGATGTTGATGGCGTAAACTGTGTCTTCACCCTGGAGGGGGAAATGACTCAAATCGAGCATCAGGCCAAAATTGGGATATTGACGTCTGAGGCGATTTGATACTTCAACCGCGAGGGCGTTTGGTCCCACAATACAATTTTTCCCGTAAGGTACGCGGTCAAAGGTTTCAAGTACAATATCCATATTCTTTTCGCCAGAATACTCGCAAAGTTGGCTCAAAGAATCTACCAGCAGGTCGAGACCTTCTTCGCGGCCCTCGGGACCCGGATCTACGCCTGAAAGTAGAGCACACCCTGAAGCACCGAGTTCTTCTGCCTGGTCAATCCCCGCTTTGACGGCGTCAACAGCACTTTGACGGTGGGCGATATCGGGGGCATTGATATTGAGTTGATTGCCCAGCAGAATGGGTTGCGCTCCAAAAGCCACATCCATGTGGGCTGCGGTGAGCAAGTCGCGTGCTTGTGCGCGCACTTGCGGGTCTTTCATGTGGGTGACTTCTACGACCTGGAAATACGGGTCAAGGGCAATTTTTTCCAGGGTTTCCAAAATGGGGCCTTCGCCGCCAATGCAGGCTTTATAGGCCATAAAGTGAACAATACCAATACGCGCATAATTTTGAATAGGGTCGGTCATTTTGCTCCTTTCACAACAGGCATCCGATAAGAGAAAATTAACTGCCGAAAATTGAACTCGGAAAATAGTAAAGGTCGGCAGATTTGTCAATCTGCAATTGGTGGTGAGCGATTTTGGTCTTGACTATCGAAATATCTTCTGGTATTTTTTGGAGCCTGTACAATTTGGGGGGTTACCAAAGCGGCCAACTGGGGCAGACTGTAAATCTGCTGGCTTATGCCTTCGGTGGTTCGAATCCGCCACCCCCCACCAAAACTCCAACTGTTTCCCCCCAAAACAATGCGAACGTGCCAAGCTCGCATTACACAAGATACCGACTCACCTTTTTTGATCTATCGCGGGTTTGAATTATACAAAATTCTCCTTGACCTGAGACTTCCTTTTTCATATCTTGTCAATTCTCGGAAAAATATTTTTTGGCAATACCGGTCCCTTTTGTAGAAAAGGGTCGTTTTTTATACACAGTCGGGCGGGAATAGCTCAGTTGGCCAGAGCGTCAGCCTTCCAAGCTGAGGGTCGCGGGTTCGAGTCCCGTTTCCCGCTCCAGAATCTCAAGTGGGGATTGCCCAACGCCCATGTAGCTCAGACGGTAGAGCACTTCCTTGGTAAGGAAGAGGTCACCGGTTCAAGTCCGGTCGTGGGCTCCATTGTTTTTGGGTAGGTCAGTAGCTCAACTGGTAGAGCATCGGTCTCCAAAACCGACGGTTGCGGGTTCAAGTCCTGCCTGGCCTGCCATTTTTTTATTTTCTTATGTTTGGCAAAATCAATCAATTTCTCAGCGAAGTGCGCGTTGAAATGGGAAAGGTCACCTGGCCTACTCGTGACGAACTCAAATCATCAACCACAATAGTACTTATATTGTCACTTGCACTGGCTGGATTCATTTATATTGTAGATACTTTTTTGGCGAGTATTATGGAGTTTATCCTGATTTAACGGGATTTTTTGTCAGGGAGTTTTCGACTGATGAAATGGTACGTTGTCCACACTTATTCTGGGCACGAAAATAAGGTCAAGAGCTATATTGAGGCCGCCAAAGAAAACATCGATGTTGGCGACAAAATTGGTCGGGTGATTGTGCCAACTGAAGAAGTCGTCGAGATGAAGGATGGACGGAAAACGACCTCTCTCAAGAAATTTTTGCCCAGTTACCTTTTGGTTGAACTGGATATGGACAAAGAGTCTCTCTATTTTGTCACCAGTGTGCCGGGCGTGACGAGCTTTGTTGGTCCGGGTAGAAAACCACAACCTTTGCGCGAGGAAGAGGTGAACCGCATTTTGGGGCAAATTGAGCGCCGTCCGGTCGAGGAAACCTCTGATGTTCCATATCAAGTAGGTGATCGTGTCAAGGTGATAGATGGGCCTTTCAGTGATTTTATTGGCCTGGTTGACGACATCAATCCAGAAAAGAGCAAGATCAAAGTAATGGTTAGTATCTTTGGGCGCAATACACCCGTAGAATTAGATGTTTTGCAGGTTGAAGAAGCTGTCGAATCGCGATAATTGAGAGGCACCAATGGCGAGAAAAATTCTCACGACAATCAAGTTGCAAATTCCCGCTGGGCAGGCGACTCCCACACCACCGGTTGGTCCGGCTTTGGGACAGCACGGCGTCAATATCATGGAGTTTTGCAAAGCTTTTAATGCACAAACTCAAGATAAGCAGGGTTTGATCATTCCCGCGATTATCACGGTTTACGCAGATAGGAGTTTTTCTTTTGTGTTGAAAAGCCCACCTGCATCCGTATTGCTCAAAAGGGCAGCGGGGATTGCCAAAGGATCGCCGGAATCCAATCGAGACAAAGTGGGGTCCGTGACCGATGCCCAACTACAGGAAATTGCAGAAATGAAAGTTCAAGACCTCAACGCGGCCAGCGTCGAGGCTGCCAAGCGCATGATTGCAGGGACGGCTCGCAGTATGGGCCTGACCGTCAACAATTGATCGGAGGTATGTATGGCACGAGGGCAATCCAAACGCTATAAACAAGCGGCTGCGCTTTTTGACCGCCAAACGCATTACGGTCTGGCCGAGGCTGTTGACATCCTAAAAAAAATGCCCACTCGGAAATTTGACGAAACGGTTGAGATTTCGTTTCGGCTGGGCATTGATCCTCGGCAAGCCGATCAACTCGTGCGCGGCACAGTCGTTTTGCCACATGGGCTGGGCAAATCCGTACGCGTTGCAGTTTTTGCCAAAGGGGAACCTGCTACTGCTGCCGAAGCGGCGGGGGCAGATTTTGTAGGAGCCGAAGACCTGGTAGAAAAGATCAATGGTGGCTGGACAGATTTCGATGTGGCTATTGCTACGCCCGACATGATGGGACAGGTCGGACGATTGGGACGCATTCTTGGACCTCGAGGTCTGATGCCCAATCCCAAGAGTGGCACAGTGACGCCCGATGCGGCGCGTGCGGTACAGGAAGCCAAAGCGGGGCGTGTAGAATATCGAGTCGATAGAACATCCAATGTGCATACGCCTGTGGGCAAAGCGTCTTTTGATGCACAGCGCCTTCGGGAAAATGCCCAGGTACTGATTGATGCAATTATTAGAGCGCGTCCAGCTGCTACAAAAGGGCAGTACATGCGCTCGGTCACATTATCTACTACAATGGGGCCGGGCATCCGCCTGGACCGCACGGTGCTGGCGGCCAATTGATTAAGGAAGGTACAGAAATGCCAACTGCTCAAAAAGAGGCTACTGTCGCAGAATTGACAGATATCTTAAAACGGGCTAAGGGGGTATATCTAACTGATTTTACGGGGTTAGACGTTCCTTCATTTACCCTGTTGCGAAAGCAACTCCGCGAGGAATCGGTTTCTTATCGCGTAATAAAAAATCGGTTGGCTAAATTGGCGGTTAAACAAGCCGGAGTCGAAGGACTCGACGATGTATTTCTCGGTCCCACGGGGCTTGTTTGCGCCGATGAAGACCCCGTAGCACCGGCCCGCGTGCTGACCAAATTTGCTGAAGAAACCGATGGTAAGCCCGCGATTAAAGCCGGGTATATCGATGGCGAGATATTTGTCGCAGACCAGATAGAGAGGCTAGCCCAAATACCTTCGCGCGATGTTCTGCTGGGACAGATGGTCTCTGCAATGCAAAGTCCGATAAGTGGCCTCGCCTTTACGCTGAACGGTATTTTGCAAAAACTCGTTGGTACACTTCAAGCTGTTGCTGAAAAAAAAGATGAAGAAAGCGGCGAATAGATCGCTTATTACACACCCAATTCACTGTTGGACGGAGGCATGTTCATGGCTGTTGAATCCATTATTAGCGAAATTGAAAAACTCTCAGTGCTCGAGTTGGCCGAATTGGTCAAAGCTCTTGAGGAAAAGTTTGGTGTGACTGCACAGGCAGCTGTTGTTGCAGCACCCGGCGGCGGTGGCGGCGATGCTGCTCCTGCTGAAGAAGAGCAGACAGAATTTGATGTGATTTTGTCGTCTCCTGGGGATAAAAAAATCCAGGTGATCAAGGTTGTGCGCGGTCTTACCTCATTGGGCCTTAAAGAAGCCAAAGCTCTGGTTGATGGAGCTCCCAATACCGTAAGAGAAGGCGTGGAAAAAGAAGAAGCCGAACAGATCAAGGCAGAACTGGAAGAAGCCGGTGCGGTGGTGGAACTCAAGTAGCGTTGTCGTAAGTTTGTGCAGCAATACAAATCCGTAACTGACCGTTAGCCTTCCAGCACAGGAGCGTGAGCCCTTGGCAGATAGAGGATTTATTGACCGGAAATCGTATGGAACTCTCACGTCTGCAATCGAAATGCCGAATCTGCTGGATATCCAGCTCGATTCTTATGACTGGTTTTTACAGAAGGATACACCGCCTATAGCGCGCGAAAAGCAGGGGCTACAGGCGGTCTTCCAGGGTATCTTCCCGATCACAGACGCCCACAATCTCTATTCTTTAGAGTTTGTAGATTATTCCGTTGGAACTCCTAAATACGATGTACAAGAATGTCTCGAACGCGGTACGACTCATGCCGTACCTCTGCGTTCGACACTTCGTCTGGTTTCCCGAGAAAAGCAGGGAAATAGCGAATTTCGCATTAAAGATATCGTCGAGCAGACAGTGTTCTTAGGCGAATTGCCGTTGATGACCGATGAAGGTACATTTGTCATCAATGGCTCAGAGCGTGTGATCGTCAGCCAATTACACCGTTCGCCTGGCGTATTTTTTGACGACTCCATTCATCCTAATGGCAAGCGTTTATTTTCAGCCAGAATCATTCCCGACAACGGAGCTTGGCTCGAATTTAGTCTCGATATCAACGATATTATGTACGTTCATATCGACCGCAAACGCAAATTGCCTGTTACGACTTTGTTGAGAGCTTTGGGGTTTGACAAGTCCGAGGAAATTCTGGGTATTTTTCACGGTGATACCACAGCCAGAGTTACCGAAGAACTCGTCGATTCCATTGTTACCGAAGATGTGGTAAATAAAAAGACGGGAGAAGTGATTGTCGAAGCATATACCACGTTGACGGAGGAACATCTCTTAGCCCTTAATGAAAATGCGATCGTCAAAATCACTGTGATGGATATAGATCCCGAAAACGATGGCGGGATTATTACCAATACGCTGGACAAAGATCCGTGTGACAACGAAGAAGAAGCACTCGCGCGGATTTATAGCCTGCTGCGCCCTGGCGATCCACCCAATATTGAAACTGCGCGCGGATTGCTCGAGCGACATTTTTTCAGTCCTCGGCGTTATAATTTAGGTACTGTTGGGCGCTATCGCATTAACCAGCGTTTGGATATGATCGATAATATTCCGCTCGACTTCACCATGCTGTGTCTTGATGATTTTATTAACGTCATTGGCTATCTACTCATCCTGGCTATGGGGGATGGGTTTACCGATGATATTGATCATTTGGGCAATCGGCGAGTGCGTTCTGTTGGCGAGTTGCTCTCCAAGCAATTTAGTATTGGTTTGGCACGCATGGCGCGCACGATTAGAGAACGCATGAGTTTGCGCGATTCTGAGCAACTTACCCCCCATGATCTGGTCAACGCGCGGACTGTATCTACTGTAGTTCAGGCCTTTTTTGGCAGCAGCCAATTGTCGCAGTTTTTGCAGCAAATCAATCCGCTTGATGAATTGACTCACAAACGTCGTTTGTCGGCATTGGGACCTGGGGGATTAACGCGCGATCGGGCGGGGTTTGAGGTGCGTGATGTGCATCACACGCACTATGGTCGGATTTGTCCTATCGAAACGCCAGAAGGCCCAAATATTGGCCTGATTGTGTCTGTGGCAACGTATGCCAAGGTCAATCCCTTTGGCTTTCTCGAGACGCCCTATCGGAAGGTCAAAAATGGCAAAGTTTCACAGGATATTGCATATTTGCCTGCCGACGAAGAAGATCGCCATACTATTGCACAAGCCAATCTGGCTCTTGATGATAAGGGCGAGTTTCAAAATACTGTCGTGCAGGCGAGGCGGCGAGGCGATTTTCCCGTGGTTGATCCCGAAGTGATTGACTATATGGATGTTTCACCCTTCCAGCTTGTGAGTGCCGCCGCCGGACTCATTCCTTTTCTCGAACACGATGAGGCCAACCGCGCGTTGATGGGGTCCAATATGCAGCGGCAAGGTGTGCCTCTCTTAATCACGGACGCCCCGCGTGTTGGAACGGGCCTCGAGCGCAAAGTTGCCGTTGATTCAAAGGCTGTGATCATTGCGAAAAACGCCGGTGTTGTGACGTATGTCAGTGCCGACAAAATTGTCGTTAAGCGCAGGAAAAGCCGCAGTATTGAAACCATTTCGCTGTCTGATGAAGACATTTACGATCTGACCAAATTCAAGCGATCCAATCAAGATTTTTGTATCAACCAACGCCCAGCCGTACAGGTCGGGGATAAAGTTGAAAAGGGGCAGTTATTAGCCGATGGTTGTGCCACAGATAGAGGAGATCTCGCACTGGGTGCCAATGTGCTCGTGGCGTTTATGTCGTGGCACGGGTACAACTTTGAAGATGCCATTATTGTTTCTGAACGGCTCATTAAAAAGGATATTTTCACGTCAATTAGCATTGAAGAATTTGAACTCCAGGTCCGCGATACCAAACGCGGCACAGAAGAAATTACGCGTGAAATTCCCAACGTGAGCGAGCAGGCTGTTCGCAATCTCGATGAACACGGGATCATTCGCGTGGGGGCAGAGGTCAATCAGGGTGATATTCTCGTTGGGAAGGTGACGCCAAAGGGCGAAACCGAATTGTCGCCCGAAGAGCGTTTGTTGCGTGCGATTTTTGGCGAAAAGGCTGGCGATGTGCGCGATGCATCGCTCAAAGCTCCCCCAGGAATGGATGGCGTAGTCATGGATCGCAAAGTTTTTTCTCGTAAAGAGCGCGATGAAAAGACGCGAAATGAAGACAAAGAAAAGACCCAAGCTGCCAGAAAACGCATTTCTGACAAGATTGAGTCATTGAAACAAAGCCGCGATCAGCAGGTTTTGGCTCTTCTCAAAAACCGCAAAGTCAATACCCTGCGCGATGAAGACGGCAAGGTGGTTGTAAAGGCTGGCACGACGCTGAATGAAAGGTTGCTGGAAAAATTTGACCTGGGCGCTGTAACACCCGACGGGGATTGGTGTGATAGTCCAGCGATAACCCAAAAAGTGAATCGACTGATTGAACTGGCGGCTTACGTGATGCAGCAGGCTGAAGAAGAACTCGAGCGAGAGCTTGAAAAAATTGCACGCGGAGATGAACTCCCGCCGGGCATTGTGCAACTGGTCAAGGTATATGTCGCTCGAAAAAGAAAGCTGATGGTAGGGGATAAAATGGCTGGACGACACGGCAATAAGGGTGTGATTTCGATTATCGTGCCCGAAGAAGATATGCCCTATTTGCCCGATGGTACACCTATTGACCTGGTTTTGAATCCGCTCGGTGTACCTTCTCGCATGAATCTCGGCCAAATCCTCGAAACCCATTTGGGTTGGGCTGCCCACAAACTGGACCTCCACTTTGCGACCCCTGTGTTTGATGGCGCGAGCATGGACGATGTCCAGGATATGTTGCGAGAAGCCGGTTTGCCCGAAAACGGAAAAACACTCCTTTACGATGGCAAAACAGGGGAACCATTTGATAAAGAAGTGATGGTCGGCATCATTTATATGTTGAAACTATCGCATTTGGTCAGTGATAAGATTCACGCGCGTTCGATTGGACCCTATTCACTGGTCACCCAGCAACCTTTGGGCGGCAAAGCCCAATTTGGTGGACAGCGCTTTGGGGAAATGGAAGTTTGGGCGCTCGAAGCTTATGGTGCTGCACACATGTTACAGGAAATGCTCACTGTCAAGTCCGACGATGTAGCGGGCAGATCCAAAATTTACGAGACCATTGTAAAAGGAGAAAATCCACCCGAACCCGGTGTGCCGGAATCATTTAATGTTCTGGTTAAAGAATTGCAAAGCCTGTGTTTGGACGTGGTACTCGAAAGCGCGTAGATAGACTGACGACATAAGACTTGAAAAGGGGGTTCTCTCGTGGCCGATGCCAATTTTGCCAATCAACCCTTAGATTTTAATTCAATTCGCATTCAACTGGCTTCGCCAGATACCATCCGAGGGTGGTCTCGCGGCGAGGTTACCAAACCGGAAACCATCAATTATCGGTCTTTTAAGCCCGAGCGCGATGGTTTATTTTGCGAATGCATTTTTGGACCTGTTAAAGACTGGGAGTGCCATTGTGGTAAATACAAGCGCATTCGATATCGGGGGGTGGTGTGTGATCGGTGTGGGGTAGAAGTGACCCAATCGAAAGTCAGACGAGAACGGCTGGGGCATATCGAATTGGCGGTTCCGGTGACACATATCTGGTTTTTTAAATCTCTGCCATCTCGCATGGGGTATTTGCTCAATCTTTCCGTTCGCAATCTCGAGCGGATCATTTACTACGAATCGTATGTGGTGCTTGATCCCGGAGACGCGCCCGATCTCAAATCCAAAGACTTGTTGACAGAAGATGAAGTGATTGATCTCGAAGACGAGGGGTATTCGTTTGATGTGGATATGGGGGCTGGTGCGATCAAAAAACTGCTGTCTGATATCGATATTGAGGATTTGTCCGCAGAACTGCGAACGCAAGCTCGTTTCGAGACTTCGGTGCAACGCAAACAGGATGCGCTCAAACGCCTCAAGGTCGTTGAGGCATTCCGTCAATCGGACAATCAGCCCGATTGGATGATTCTCGATGTGATTCCCGTCATTCCGCCCGACTTGCGTCCTCTTGTACCCTTAGAGGGAGGGCGATTTGCAACCTCGGACCTCAATGATTTATACCGCCGCGTGATCAATAGAAATAATCGGCTTAAAAAACTGATTGAAATCAAAGCGCCCGAAGTCATTTTACGCAATGAAAAACGCATGCTTCAAGAGGCTGTAGATGCTCTGTTTGACAATGGTCGTCGGTCCCGTGCTGTTCGCGGTGATGGCAACCGTTCCCTCAAGTCGCTTTCCGATCTGCTCAAGGGTAAACAAGGCCGGTTTCGACAGAATCTTTTGGGTAAACGCGTCGATTATTCGGGCCGTTCTGTGATTGTGGTCGATCCTCATTTGAGGCTTTATCAATGCGGCCTGCCCAAACATATGGCTCTGGAATTATTCAAGCCATTTATTATTCGGCGGCTCGAAGAAAAGGGGCTTGTACAAACCGTTAAAAGTGCAAAGAAATTGGTCGAACGCGAACGCGTCGAAGTATGGGATATCCTCGAAGAAATTATCCAGGATCACTGCGTTTTACTCAATCGCGCCCCGACATTGCATCGCCTGGGGATTCAGGCGTTTTTACCCGTGCTCGTGGAAGGCAAAGCCATTCGCATTCATCCTCTGGTCTGTGCGGCATTTAATGCCGATTTTGACGGTGATCAGATGGCCGTGCATCTGCCACTTTCTTTCGAGGCTCAGATTGAAGCGCGGGTATTGATGCTGTCTTCAAACAATTTGCTCAAACCCGCCGATGGGTCTCCTGTTGTGGTCGATAAACCCCAGGAAATAGCATTGGGCCTGTATTATCTGACAAAAATTGTTCACGGTAAGGAAGAGGACCTCAAAACCTTTAGCAGTACCAGTGAAGCCCGCATGGCGTATGATTTTGAGCGCATTGGCTTGCACGAAGCCGTGCGCGTTCGCATTGATGGCAAACTTTTGATAACTACAGTTGGGCGCGTCGTTTTTAATGAAATTATCCCTGAAACGATGCCCTTTATCAATGAGTTGATCGATGACAAAGGTATCCGCAAAGTTTCTTCTGAAGTCCACAGTCGGTATGGCAACCGCATTACGACAAATTTTCTCGATGGCTTAAAGAAATTGGGATACGATTATGCGACGCGGTCGGGTATTTCGATTGCGGTGAGCGATGTGGTCGTGCCTCCTGAAAAGGAAGAGTTGATTACCGGTGCTATGGACGAAGTAGAAAAAATTATTGAACAACACGCGATCGGGGCTATTACTGAGGGCGAACGTTACAACAAAGTGATTGATGTGTGGCAGCATACGACCAATCACATTGCCCAGGCCATGATTGGTGCATTTGAAAAAGCCGAAAATGGCTTCAATTCGATCTGGATTATGAAGGATTCAGGCGCGCGAGGCAACGACGATCAGATCAAGCAACTCGGTGGTATGCGCGGGCTGATGAATAAACCGCAAAAGAAATTGACTGGAGCGATTGGCGAAATTATTGAAACACCTATTATTTCGTCGCTTAAAGAAGGCCTGAGCGTGCTCGAGTATTTTATTTCGACGCACGGTAGTCGCAAGGGTTTGGCCGATACGGCCTTGAAGACCGCTGAAGCGGGATACTTGACGCGTCGCATGGTGGATGTGTCGCAAGATGTGGTTATTTCTGAAGCCGATTGCGGAACGATATTAGGCATTGAAATGGAAGCCTTGAAAGAAGGAGAAGAAGTTGTCGAACCGCTGTCTGACCGCATTGTAGGACGCACAGTGCTGGAGGATGTGGAAGACCCCATTACAGGTGCCCGCATTGTTGACGCAGGCGTTTTATTGGATGAAGAATTGGCTGACAAAATTGCCGATGCAGGTATTGAAAGCGTCTTTGTGCGGTCCGTACTGACGTGTGAAACTCGGCGAGGGGTCTGTATGGCCTGTTATGGTCGCAATCCCGCCACCGGGCTACCTGTTGATATTGGAGAGGCTGTAGGTGTTATCGCTGCCCAGAGTGTGGGGGAACCGGGAACGCAATTGACATTGCGCACTTTTCATATTGGTGGTACTACCAACCGCATTGCCGAGCAGGCTGAGATTGGTGCAAAGCGTGCGGGAAAAGTCTTCTTTAAGCATCTCGAGTCTGTCCAGCGCGATGAAAATTCGTGGGTTGTGGTCGGGCGGAATGGTGAGATCGAAGTACAGGATGATCAGGGGCGTGTAAGAGGGGGGCACTACCATGTACCGCATGGAGCCGTGTTGCGCGTGCGGGAGGGGCAAGATGTGGAAGAGGATCAGGCACTCTACGAATGGGACCCCTATAATAATGTGATTGTATCGCCCAAAGCTGGTAGGGTTCAGTTTGAGGATCTCGTAGAAGGGATGACATATCGCGAAGAGATTGATGAAACCACCAGCATTGCTGGATTGGTCGTGATTGAGCACCGGGATCGCACCTTATCTCCGCACATTCTGGTTGTCGATGAAGATGGCGAAGAACTGGGCCATTATATCATTCCCCTCGGAGCGCGTCTGGTGGTGCGCGATGGCGATCGAGTAGAAGCTGGCGATACACTGGCTAAAATTTCGCGAGAACGCAGCAAAACACGAGATATTACAGGTGGTTTGCCGCGTGTTGCTGAGCTTTTTGAGGCGCGTCGTCCCAAAGAGGCTTCTGTGGTAACAGAAATCAACGGATCGGTGCGTTTTGGTGGTATGGTGAGAGGCTCGCGTGTTGTCCTGGTCACGGCTGATGAGGGCGAAGAAAAAAAATACACCATTCCCTACGGACGACATCTGCGCGTACAAGAAGGAGATCATGTGATCGCCGGTGATCGTCTCTCTGAGGGGTCGGTAAATCCACACGATATTCTGGCTATTCTGGGAGCCCGGAAAGTCCAAGAATATCTCCTTGACGAAATTCAGCAAGTTTATCGGCTCCAGGGTGTGAAAATCAATGACAAGCATATTGAAACCATAGTCCGGCAGATGTTGCAGAAAGTGCAGGTGACAGATCCTGGAGATACCAATTTTCTCGAAGACGAACTCGTTGACCGGTTCCGCTTCCTCGAGGAAAATGAAAAGGTCCTCGCTGAAGGGGGCGATCCTGCAACTAACAATCCCGTCTTGTTGGGGATTACCCGAGCCTCTCTTTTGACCGAGAGTTTCATTTCGGCAGCGTCTTTCCAGGAAACTACCCGCGTGCTTACCGAAGCAGCAGTACAGGGTAAAGTTGACGCGCTGTTGGGATTAAAGGAAAATGTAATCATCGGGCACCTCATTCCCGCCGGTACAGGTGCTTTGAAATATCGCGATTTAGATACAGATGTGGTGGAAGAATCGCAGGTCTTTGAAGCCCTCGCAGAAGAGAGCACTGAAAGCATCGGCCTACCTCCAATTAATGCTTGACAGCTATCATTGTACCAGGTATATTACAAGTCTCCCATAATTAAGGAGGTTGAGTTGCCCACAATTAATCAACTGGTTCGGAAGGGGCGGAAAACCAAGCGCAAGCGTTCTTCTGCACCCGCTTTGAGAGCCTGTCCTCAAAAACGCGGTGTTTGTACACGAGTCTATACTACAACGCCCAAAAAGCCCAATTCAGCTCTGCGCAAAGTAGCGCGTGTCAGGTTGACGAATGGTCTTGAAGTAACAGCCTATATTCCAGGTGAAGGACACAATCTCATGGAGCACTCCGTGGTACTCATCCGAGGCGGTCGCGTCAAGGATCTTCCTTCGGTTCGGTATCACATTCTTCGTGGCGTACTCGACACAACTGGCGTGGAAGACCGCAAACAGGGTCGTTCCAAATATGGCACAAAAAAAGCGGGTTAATCCCAAGTGCCTATTATTCGATAAACATGGGGGATACCACCTTGGTGGTGTATCCCCCTTATTGTAAAGAAGGTATATCCCGATATGCGAAAACGGCGAGCGGAAAAACGACATCTGGCTCCAGATCCCAAATACAGCAGTCTGTTGGTGACGCGTTTTGTCAACTGCTTGTTTCGCAAGGGTAAAAAGAGTGTCGGGGAACGAATTTTTTACGAAGCGCTTGATCTCGTTGAAGCGCGAAGTGGAAATTCCGGTTTAGAGACTTTTGAAAAAGCACTTGACAATGTCAAACCGGTTGTCAAGGTGAGGTCGCGCCGCGTCGGTGGTGCGACTTACCAGGTGCCAGAAGAAGTCCGTCCCGATGAACGTCTTGCGCTGTCTATTCGCTGGTTGATTTTATTTGCCAGAGAACGGAGCGAAAAGACGATGGCTCAGCGTTTGGCCGGTGAATTTATGGATGCGTCAAACGGACAAGGACGTGCAATGCAGCGACGAGAAGAAACGCATCGCATGGCAGAAGCTAATCGCGCATTTGCGCATTATCGCTGGTAAGTGAATAAGATGGCAAAAAAATACGACTTAGAGCGCACCCGAAATATCGGAATTATGGCGCACATCGACGCAGGTAAAACCACCACAACCGAGCGCATTCTCTATTATACGGGCATTTTGCGCAGGATGGGTGAGGTGCACGATGGTGCAGCCACTATGGACTGGATGGCTCAAGAGCGCGAGCGTGGCATTACCATTACGTCGGCGGCTACAACGTGTTTTTGGGATGACCATCGCATCAATATTATCGATACGCCAGGACACGTTGATTTTACCGCCGAAGTCGAGCGGTCATTGCGCGTTTTAGATGGTGCTGTAGGGCTGTTTTGCGCGGTTGGTGGTGTTGAACCCCAATCGGAAACTGTCTGGCGTCAGGCTGATAAATATTCCGTCCCTCGGATTGCATTTATCAACAAAATGGATCGCACGGGTGCCGATTTTGACCGCGTAGTAGAAATGATGCGTGAAAGGTTGGCGTCCAATTTTGTTCCCGTTCAGTTGCCTGTGGGGGCTGGGGAGATGTTTACGGGCTTGATTGATTTGATCAAGATGAAACTCGTAACCTACGAAGATGATTCTTTAGGCACCATGTTTACGGAAGATAGTATTCCAAACGATCTGAAAGAACGCGCCTATGAAGGCCGCGAGCAATTGCTGGAAGCTGTGTCAGATTTTGACGATACCTTGATGGAAAAATTTCTCGAAGGTGAAGATATCAGCGAAGATGAGATTAGATCTGCTTTGCGTCAGGCTGTAATCAACAGTGCTGCTGTGCCTGTGCTTTGTGGGTCGGCTTTTAAGAATAAAGGTGTGCAGCGTTTGTTAGATGCTATTGTCGCATATTTGCCCTCGCCTCATGATGTGCCTGAAATTGTGGGACACGATCTCAAAAATTTCGACATTGGGGTTTCTCGTCCGGTTTCCGACGAAGTATCTTTTGCGGCTTTGGCTTTTAAGGTGATGACAGATCCTTATGTTGGGCGATTGACTTACTTCCGCGTATATTCAGGTCATCTAAATAAAGGTTCTTATGTTCTCAATGCCAACAAGGGCAAACGCGAGCGCATCGGACGTATGTTGCAAATGCACGCAGATAAGAGAGAAGAGATTGATGCGGTGTTCGCGGGTGATATCGCAGCCGTTGTTGGGCTAAAAGACACGGCAACAGGAGAGACGCTGTGCGACGAAAAAGAGCCTGTGATACTGGAAGCAATGGAGTTTGCCAAGCCCGTGATTTCTGTGGCAATTGAGCCAAAAACCAAGGCTGATCAGGATCAGCTTGGCGTCGCATTGAGCAAGTTGACCGAAGAAGACCCGACTTTTCACGTAACTGTTGATCCCGATACCGGACAGACCATTATTTCGGGAATGGGTGAATTGCATCTGGAGATCATTGTAGATCGCCTCAAACGCGAATTCAGGGTTGAGGCCAATGTTGGCAAACCACAGGTCACTTATAAAGAGGCCATCCGCAACGCTGTTCAAAATATTCACGGGCGCTTTGTTCGCCAAAGTGGTGGTCGTGGTCAATACGGTCATGTTGTTATCAATCTGGAGCCCGGTGAGTCGGGTAAGGGACTTGTTTTTGAAAACAAAATTACAGGTGGTGCAATTCCGTCTGAATATATTCCTGCCGTACGTGCGGGAATTCAGGAAGCGATGACGGGAGGAGTTTTAGCGGGATATCCAATAGATGACGTCAAAGTCGAATTGTTTGACGGTTCTTACCACGATGTTGATTCTTCTGAAATAGCCTTTAAGATTGCAGGTTCAATGGCTTTTCAAGAGGCTGCCAGAAGGGCTAAAACTTATCTTATGGAACCTGTTTTTGATGTGGAAGTTGTTGTCCCCGAAGACTATATGGGCGATGTTATGGGTGACTTGAATGCGCGTCGAGGGCATATTGTAGGCATTGTCAACCGCCCCGATGCACAGGTCATCTCAGCTGCTGTGCCACTGAGTGAAATGTTTGGTTATGCCACAAAGTTGCGGTCTATTACACAGGGCCGCGCGATTTATTCAATGGAATTTTCCAAATTTGAGGAAATGCCGCAGAGCATCGCTGAAGACATTCTCTCTTCAGTCAATGTATTTGCAACTTAAGAGAACGCGTTTTTTTACTTTCGTTCGATCTTTTTAGGAGGAAATATGGCGAAGGAAAAATTTGAACGGGACAAACCCCATGTCAACATCGGCACAATTGGGCATGTCGATCACGGCAAAACCACACTGACTGCCGCGATTACCAAGACGCTGGCAGCCAAGGGGCTTGCCGATTTTATGCCCTTTGACGACATTGACAAAGCACCCGAAGAAAAAGAGCGTGGAATCACCATTAATACGGCTCATGTGGAGTACCAAACAGAAAACCGGCACTATGCCCACGTAGATTGCCCCGGGCATGCTGACTATGTGAAGAACATGATCACGGGGGCCGCGCAGATGGATGGCGCGATTCTGGTCGTTAGTGCTGCAGATGGTCCCATGATTCAGACTCGTGAGCATATTCTGCTTTCACGTCAGGTTAATGTGCCTTCTATCGTGGTATTTATGAATAAAGTCGATATGGTCGATGATGAAGAATTGCTCGAACTGGTCGATCTGGAAGTCCGCGAGTTGCTGGATCAATACGATTTTCCCGGTGATGATGTGCCAGTGATTCAAGGATCTGCTCTTAAAGCTTTAGAGTCCGACGATCCCGATTCCGAAGATTGTGCCTGTATCTGGGAACTGATGGAAGCAGTAGATGAAAATATTCCAGAGCCTGTGCGCGAGATTGACAAAGACTTTTTGATGCCGGTTGAGGATGTGTTTACGATTACTGGGCGAGGTACTGTAGGTACTGGGCGTATTGAACGCGGCATAGTCAATGTCGGTGAAGAAGTTGAGATTGTGGGCATTCGCGAGAGTCGCAGAACCACAGTTACCGGTGTGGAAATGTTCCGCAAATTGCTCGATGAGGGCAGGGCTGGTGACAATGTCGGTTTGTTGCTTCGCGGTGTTGACAAAGAGGATCTTGAACGCGGCATGGTGGTTGCCAAGCCAGGCTCAGTGACACCTCACAAAAAGTTTAAAGGCGAAGTTTATGTGCTGACAGACAAAGAGGGGGGACGGAGTAAACCTTTCTTTACGGGTTATCAACCCCAGTTCTATTTTCGCACAACAGATGTGACTGGCAAGGTAGAGTTGCCCGATGGCGTAGAAATGGTGATGCCCGGCGATAATGTGACTATGTCTGTGGAATTGCTTACGCCAATCGCTATGGAAACCGAACTGCGATTTGCCGTGCGGGAAGGTGGTCGAACCATTGGTTCGGGTGTGATTACTGAGATTGTTGAATAAGAACCGCAAAGGGAAGCCTTGTGCCTGCACAAAAAATTAGAATTAGACTAAAAGCATACAACCACAATGCACTGGATCGTTCCGCTGAAGAAATTGTTCGGACAGCAAAACGGACTGGGGCGCTTATATCAGGCCCCATTCCTCTGCCGACGCGGCGTTCGCTCTATACGGTATTGCGATCTCCACATGTCGATAAAAAAGCGCGTGAGCAGTTTGAAATGCGCGTACACAAGCGCCTTATCGACATTCACAACTCAACACCCCAAACGGTAGATGCCCTGATGAAACTGGATCTACCTGCGGGTATCGATATTGAAATCAAGGTGTAATCGTGCTGGGATTGATTGGAAAAAAAATCGGTATGACTCAGGCATTTGATGATGCAGAAATGCTGGTGCCTGTCACAGTTCTCGAAGTTGTTCCGTGCCCTGTTGTTCAGATTAAAAATAGGGATTCGGATGGGTATTTGGCTTTGAGAATTGGGTATGATGAGATTCGGTCCAATCGGCTAAACCGCGCGGATCAAGGGGTTTTCAAGAAGGCAGGTGTTAATCCCCATCGCGGTCTTGCAGAATTTCGCGTTGATGATGTCTCCGAATATGCTATAGGGGAGACACTCAATGTCAGCATGTTTGAGGCAGGCGAGGTAGTCGATGTTACTGCCCGATCAAAAGGTCGTGGATTCCAGGGCGGTGTCAAGCGTCACGGATTCAGGGGTGGCCCCAAAACCCATGGACAATCAGATCGGCATCGCGCGCCTGGTTCAATAGGTCAAAGCTCGAATCCTTCACGGGTGTTTAAGGGGATGCGCATGGCAGGCCATATGGGTGACGAGCAGGTAACTGTTCGGGGCTTAAAGGTCGTGAGTGTAGATACCGATCAAAATTTGCTCCTCTTAAAAGGTGCCGTGCCAGGCGGTAAGGGTGCTACGGTTGTTATTGAGAAACGCAGCTGATTTGAGGTAAGGCTATTATGGCATCTGTTGATGTTTGCAATCTTGAAGGTGAAGAAGTTGGCTCGGTGGAGTTACCCGAAACAGTTTTTGGAATTGAACCATCGGCTGACGCAATCTATTATGTTGTTAAAGCGTATTTGACCAATCAGCGGCAAGGCAATGCCTCGACCAAAACCCGCTCAGAAGTCAATCGGACAAAACGGAAGATGTACCGACAAAAAGGTACTGGTCGTGCCCGTAAGGGAACGGCTGGGTCGCCTATTCTGATCGGCGGTGGGGTAGCCCATGGTCCCAGACCGAGATACTTTCGGGAACGGGTGCCCAGGAAAGTCAAAAAACTGGCTATACGCTCGGCATTTTCGCAAAAAGCACTCGGCAAAGCTATATCTGTTCTGGAAGATTTTGAGCTTGAGGAGCCCAAAACAAAACGAATGGCACAAATGACACAAATATTTGAAATTCAGGGACAAAAGATATTGCTCTTGACAGATGGTGTTGCTGAAAATATCGTTAAATCTTGTCGGAATATCCCCAGACTTTCCGTATTACCCGTTTCGCAAGTTTCCACTTATGATGTGGTCAATGCCGATGTTCTGGTTCTCACTTGCGGTGCAGTTTCTCGCATTCGTACTCTGTGGGGGGCCTCGTGAAAAATTCTATGCAGATTATTCGGCGTCCCGTTATTACAGAGCGGGCTTCTAATTTGCAAGAAAGCCAGAATAAATATGTATTTGAAGTTCTCCGCGGTGCAAACAAAGTCGATATTCAGCGTGCGGTTGAAGCTATGTTTGAGGTCGAGGTCGTAAAGGTCAATACGAGCACAGTACACGGTAAGATCAAACGACTTGGACGGTTTCAGGGCCGTCGTTCCAACTGGAAAAAGGCTGTTGTCACCCTTGCCGATGGACACAGCATCGACTTCTTTGAAGGATAAATCTCATGCCGGTTAAGAAGTTTCGCCCATTAACGCCTTCGTTGCGATTTAAGACAGTCTCTTCTTTTGAAGAGATTACCAAAAATACACCTGAGAAATCACTTGTTGAACCCAATAAAAAATCTGGGGGACGCAATAATCGAGGGCGTATCACGAGCCGTCGTCGCGGTGGCGGGCATCGGCGCCAGTATCGCCGAATTGATTTCAAGCGCGATAAAGTCGGTGTGCCTGCAATTGTGCATAGCATTGAGTACGATCCAAATCGATCGGCACGCATTGCACTTTTGCATTATGTCGATGGTGAAAAACGCTATATTTTGGCACCAATTGGCTTAAGTGTTGGCGATGAGGTCGCCTCTGGTGCAGATGCAGAGATTCGCCCCGGCAACGCGCTTCCTCTGGCGAATATTCCTTTGGGTAGCAATGTGCACAATGTAGAACTCAAGCCAGGAAAAGGCGGACAAATTGGTCGCTCGGCAGGTGCTGAAATTCAGGTGATGGCTAAAGAAGGCAATTTTGCAACTCTTCGTCTGCCTTCTGGCGAGCGTCGGCAGGTCTTGATATCGTGTTATGCGACCATTGGGCAAGTCGGCAATTTAGAGCATGAAAATGTCGTTGTCGGAAAAGCAGGACGGACTCGCTGGTTGGGCAAACGTCCAAAAGTGCGTGGTGTTGCTATGAACCCAATTGATCATCCTCACGGTGGTGGAGAAGGTCGGGCAACAGGCGGCAGGCATCCGGTGACGCCCTGGGGGCAACCCACAAAAGGATATAAAACGCGCAAAAAGAAAAACAAATCTGACCAAATGATCATTCAGCGGCGCAAGTAATCAGGAGTATTATTTTATGGCACGGTCAATTAAAAAAGGGCCTTTTATTGAGCCGAGTCTCTTAAAAAAGATCGAGCAGATGAATAAAGCTGGTAATAAGCGGGTTATTCAGACCTGGGCGAGACGATCGACAATCGCGCCAGAATTTGTTGGCCATACACTGGCTGTACACAATGGAAATAAATTTATCCCCGTTTATATTACAGAAAACATGGTGGGACACAAACTCGGTGAATTTGCCCCCACGCGCACGCATCGGGGCGCGCGTGCAGGACGATCTACTGAACGCGCCACTTCTTTACAGTGATATTTTGAGACGGGAATTTTAAATGGAAGCTCGAGCGGTATTGCGCTATTCAAGAATTTCACCGCGCAAAGTGCGACAGGTGGTTGATCTCGTGCGGGGTAAAGATGTGGAAGAAGCTTTCCACATTCTGCAATTTACACCTAAGAAGGCCGCGCGTATTGTAGCGCGCACCTTGCAATCCGCAGTTGCAAATGCGATCAACCGCGAAGAAGAATCCGCGGCTGAAGAAGCGCTCTTTGTGAAAGAAGCATTTGTTGATGGAGGTATCGCGTTAAAGCGGTTGCGTCCTCAGCCACGTGGTGCTGCTGGCATGATTCGCAAGCGATATAGCCACATAACGCTGGTTGTTTCAGACGAGGAATAGGAGATCACTTTGGGCCAGAAAACGCATCCAATCGGAGTGAGGTTAGGGATTGTCAAAGATTGGCGCTCGCGCTGGTTTGCCAATCGCGATTTTGCCAGCCTGCTTCAAGAAGACCTCATGCTCAGACGGTATATTACCAGCCGTCTGCAGCGGGCAAGCGTCGCACAAATAGATATTGAGCGTGCGCCTAAGCGGGTGACAATTTCGATTCACACCGCTCGTCCTGGGATTGTAATTGGGCGTAAAGGTGCAGAGGTCGATAAATTGCGAGATGAGTTAAAACATCTGACGGGTAAAGAAATTTATATCAACATTAACGAAATTAAGCGACCGGAACTCAACGCCCAACTCGTCGCCGATAATATCTCCCGACAACTCGAGCAACGCGTCTCATTTCGCCGTGCAATGAAAAAAGCCGTTGCTTCGGCGGTACGCATGGGGGCTGAAGGGATTAAAGTTGTGTGTGGAGGTCGTCTTGGTGGAGCGGAAATGTCTCGCGTCGAAAAATCAGAGCCTGCAGGGCGTGTACCACTCCATACACTTCGCGCTGATATAGACTATGCCAGATCTACCGCTTATACAACCTCGGGTACTGTAGGGGTAAAAGTTTGGATCTGTCACGGGGAAAAAATGGGCCAGGACGTCCTGGCAACTTAAGTGTAGGGACAGGAGCGCTATTATGTTAATGCCAAAACGGGTCAAATGGAGAAAGCAACAGAGGGGCCGTCGCAAGGGTATGTCCTCTCGAGGGGCTAGTATTTCTTTTGGCGAATACGGTTTGCAGGCCCTTGAACCGGGATGGATTACCAACAGACAGATCGAAGCTGCCCGCGTGGCGATTTCCAAATCATTGAGACGCGGTGGGAAAATTTGGATTCGCGTTTTTCCAGATAAGCCCCTTACGGTTAAGCCCGCGGAGACCCGTATGGGAAAAGGCAAAGGCAATCCCGAATACTGGGTAGCAGTCATCAAACCCGGGCGGATCATGTTTGAAATTGAGGGCGTGCCACGCGAAAGCGCGCAACGCGCAATCAAATTGGCCGGCCAGAAATTGCCCATTAAAGTCCGCTTTGTAGAACGCGGAGGGCACGACGAATGAAACCGAATGAAATTCGAGATCTAACCGCAAGCGATGTAAGGGAAAGAATTGCTGAACAGGAAGATGAACTTGTAAATCTTCGCATTCAGTTGGCTACGCGTCAGCTCGATAATCCAATTGCGTTTCGAGATGCTTGTAGGGATCTCGCTCGGCTAAAAACCGTGTTGCGCGAACACGAGTTGGGTATTCGCGAACTTCCCAATGCGTAATTTTTAAGGAGAATCGCTGTATGGTGGAAACTCGCAGGCATCGCAAAACACGTGTAGGGCTGGTAGTCAGCGACAAATCTAATAAAACAATTGTCGTTGAGGTACGGCGGCAGGTGCCACACCCCCTTTATGGAAAAGTTATGCAAAGACGTTCAAAATTGGCAGCACATGATGAGAGCAATGAAGCCAGAACTGGTGATGAAGTGATGGTTGTTGAAACGCGGCCTTTGAGTAAGACCAAACGCTGGCGGTTGGTGGAAATTATCAAAAAGGCGCATTAGGCGGAGAAAACATGGTCCAGGAATATTCGGTATTAAATTGCGCGGATAATACAGGTGCCCGAAAGGTGATGTGCTTTCGCATTTTAGGGGGCACCAAACGCAAGTATGCCAAACTCGGTGATACCGTTGTGGTTTCAGTTAAAGATGCACAGCCAAACAGCGGTGTAAAGCGCGGTGATGTTACTCGTGCCGTGATCGTCCGTACAAAGAAAGAGACGCGAAGGGCAGATGGGTCCTATATTCGATTTGATGACAACGCCGCTGTTTTGATCAGCGAGGAAGGCGAACTTCGAGGGACGCGCATATTTGGACCTGTCGCTCGCGAGTTGCGCGAAAGGCGATTTATGCGCATTGTATCTTTGGCGCCCGAAGTGATTTAAAAAAGAAAGGCAAGTGTGTTGAGATGAGGATTCGCAAGGGTGATCAAGTAGAGGTGATAAGCGGTGTTTATACTGGTCAACGCGGGCGCGTTTTGAATGTATGGCCAAAGAAAAAACGCGTACTGGTGGAAGGGATCAACAATGTCAAGCGCCATACGCGACCCAATCCCAATAATCAGCAAGGCGGCATTGTGGAAAAGGAAGCGCCCTTGCATGTGTCCAATCTCATGATCGTCGATCCACAAACCGATGAGCGGACGAGGATTCGCATGCAACGCCTCGAAGACGGAGCGCGTGTGCGCATTGCAAAAAAAAGTGGTGAGCAAATTCCCGAAGGTGAATAACGAGGACGACATGGCAACCCGATTACAAGAATACTACGAAAATGAAGTTGTACCTGAGCTCATCCAGCGGTTTGGGTATAAAAATCGCATGCAGGTGCCCAAATTAGAAAAGGTTGTTTTAAACATGGGCGTTGGTGAAGCCGTCCTCAATGCCAGGGTCGTCGAAAATGCTGTTGAAGATTTGACCCGCATTGCAGGACAGCGCCCCTCCATTCGCCGGGCGAGAAAAGCCGTTTCAAATTTTAAGCTGCGACAGGGTGTGCCCATTGGTTGTGCTGTCACCCTTCGCAGATCTCGTATGTACGAATTTCTCGATCGTTTTTTTAATTTTTCTGTGCCGCGTATTCGCGACTTTCGCGGCCTTTCAATGCGCTCATTTGATGGGCGAGGCAACTATACGATCGGTATTCAAGAACAGATTATTTTTCCCGAAATTGACTACGATCAGATCGATAAAATTCGCGGCCTTGATGTGACCCTGGTCACCACGGCCTCTACCGATAAAGAGGCTTTTGAACTGCTCAACGAAATGGGCATGCCGTTTCAAAATCAAGATTAAATAAAAGAATTAACACGAGGTCAGGTCTAATATGGCTAAAAAGTCTATGATTGCCAAAGCAAAGCGCAAACAGAAATTTGCGGTCCGAAGCTATAACCGATGTCACAGGTGCGGTAGGCCACGTGGTTATTTGCGCAAATTTGGGATTTGCCGTATATGTTTTCGCGAGTTGGCCCTCGCTGGTGAGATTCCCGGCGTGACAAAAGCAAGTTGGTAATTGAGGGGGAAGCACACATGATGACGGATCCGATAGCCGATATGTTGACGCGTGTGCGCAATGCATGTCGCGCTGGACATCGCAAGGTGGATATTCCGAGTTCCAGGATGAAGCGCGAGATTGCCCGTATTTTAAAAGAAAGCGGTTTTGTTCACAATTATGCGTATATTGATGACAACCGACAGGGTTATTTACGCCTTTATCTCAAATACAGTCACGACGAGGAAAGCGCGATTCAAGGCGTGAAGCGCGAAAGTCGCCCCGGTTTGCGGAAATATGTGGGCAAAGACGAAATTCCTCGAATACTCAATGGATTAGGTGTCGCTATTTTATCGACATCGCGAGGTGTTTTGACTGATCGTACTGCGCGTCGAGAAGGTGTTGGTGGTGAAGTTATTTGCAGCGTTTGGTAGAGGTCTGGAAGGAGTGCATCGTGTCGAGAATAGGTCAACAGCCGATTGACGTTCCAGGTGGTGTCAATGTGCAATTAGGGGACACACAGGCAGAAATAAAAGGGCCTAAAGGGACTTTACAGGTGCCTTTACATCCGCTCACTCAAGTCAATCAAGAGGGCGAATCCCTTTCGGTTACAGTACAGGATCCCGAAGACCGACATCACAAATCTATTTGGGGTCTCACGCGTGCCTTATTGGCAAATGCTGTTCAGGGCGTTTCGGCTGGTTTTGAAAAGCAACTGGTCGTTGTTGGGGTGGGGTATCGCGCAGATATGAAAGGGAAGAATTTGGACATCAACGTGGGGTTCAGCCATACAGTGACGGTTGAAGTGCCTCAGGGAATTGAATTTAGTATCGATGCCCCTCCCGCTGAGATAGAAAACTCTCAGGCACTGGTCAAGGTCAGTGGGGCAGACAAAGAACTCGTGGGACGCACAGCGGCGAACATCCGAAGTATTCGGCCTCCCGAACCCTATAAGGGGAAAGGTATCCGCTATAGCGGCGAATATGTGAGGCGCAAGGCTGGCAAGGCCGCAGTCGCTTAAACTTTGAGGTTGTTTAATGGCAGACAAGCAAATTAAAAAGACAAAGATGCACAAGCGCCGTCAAATGCGTATTAGAAAGAGACTTCTGGGAACGGCTGATCGCCCGCGTCTGACGGTTTCCAGGAGCCTAAAACATATTCAGGCGCAATTGATTGATGATGTGAATGGACGTTCTCTAATGGGGATATCCTCAAATACTCCGCAACTCAAAGATCAGTTAAAAACTCTTGAAGGCAAATGCAATAGGAGTCGCGAGGTGGGCAAAGCTCTGGCTGTAAAAGCGCAGGAAGCTGGAATCTCGCAGGTTGTTTTTGACCGTGCCGGTTATCTCTATCACGGCCGTATCAAAGCATTGGCAGAAGGTGCACGCGAAGGCGGATTGAAATTTTAATGTTAAGGAGTCGATTTTGGGCAGAATTGAAGCCACGGGTTTAGATCTGACGGAAATCGTCATCAACAACAGCATTAAGCGGGTCTCTCACGTTCGCAAAGGTGGACGGCGTTTTGCTTTTAACGCGCTTTGTGTAATTGGTGATAAAAAAGGTATTGTTGGCATTGGGATGGGGAAAGCGGGCGAAGTCTCTGAAGCCATTCGCAAAGCTGCTGATGAGGCAAAAAAGAATCTGGTGCGCGTGCCAGTCGTTGATGGTACATTGCCGCACGAGATTATTGGAAAGTTTGGCGCTTCTCGCGTTTTGCTCAAACCCGCCGCGCCCGGCACGGGTATTATTGCAGGAGGCGGTGTGCGTGCGGTTTTGGAACTGGCTGGCGTTCAAAATGTGTTGACAAAGTCATTGGGTTCGCAAAACCCCCAGAATGCCGTTAAAGCCGCGATGGAGGGATTAACGCGGTTGAAAGATGCGAGAATGTTTGCACTATTGCGCGGTGTAGAAGAATCCGAATTGGTTTCTGTACGGGGGCAGTGATGGGCGAGCAAAAAATACTGCAGATTACACAAATTCGCAGTGCAATTAAGCGGCAAAAAAAACAACAACAAACTCTGGATGCGTTGGGAATTCGCCGCATTCGGCATACTGTGGAACACGCTGACTCGCCTCAATTGCGCGGCATGTTGGCGACTGTTGCGCATCTGGTCAAAGTTGAAGAAACATAAAACGCGGGATGCGAGAATGAAACTTGGGAATCTCTCTCCGCCCAAAGGGGCAACTTTTAAGAAGAAACGTTTGGGCATTGGTCCTGGCTCCGGAACAGGTAAAACTGCGGGTAAAGGACACAAAGGACAGCGGGCGCGCTCGGGATCCAAGCGCAAAGTTTGGTTTGAAGGGGGACAAATGCCCTTGCAGCAGCGCTTGCCGAAAGTTGGGTTTAACAATCCTTTTCGGGTAACCTATCAGGTCGTAAATCTCGACGACCTGGCGGAAAGAGAACTTTCGGGTGAGATTACCCCTGAAGTGCTCAAAACCGCAGGTTTGATTGCCTCTACAAAACGCCCTGTGAAGATTTTGGGGCGAGGCGAAATTTCTGCACCATTACAGATTCGGGTTCAGGCGATATCAGCTGCAGCAGCAAAAAAAGTTCTTGCAGCTGGGGGACAAGTTGAGGCCAACATCGGTGGCGCGGCCAAAACCGACTGAGCACGGCTGAGAGGAGGCGGTGTTGCTCGAGAGCGTCAAGAGCGTTTTTAAGATTCCGGAACTGCGAAATAAGGTATTATTTACGCTGGGTATTCTGGCGATTTATCGCCTGGGTGGGCAGGTTCCCATACCCGGAATAGATCGGGTTGCTCTGGGTGAATTTTTTGCAGGCACCAGCCAGACGATCTTTGGCCTCTACGACATGTTTGTAGGTGGTGCGTTTACCCGTGCAACGGTATTTGCTCTGGGTATTATGCCTTATATTAGTGCGTCCATTATTTTTCAATTGATGGGTGCTGTGGTGCCGTCCCTCCAAAAATTGCAAAAAGAAGGTGAAGCAGGGCGCAAAAAGATCATTCAATATACGCGGTATGGCACAGTTGCACTGGCAGCAGCGCAGTCTCTGGGCGTGAGTTTTTTTCTGGAAAGCCTTCAGTCGCCAGAAACTGGCCTTTCGGTCGTACTCTATCCCGGGTGGGGTTTCCGGCTGTTGACCGTATTGACAATTACTGCTGGAACCGTGTTGATTATGTGGTTGGGGGAACAAATTGATGCACACGGTATTGGCAACGGAATGTCGCTACTTATTTTTATTGGCATTATTGCGGCATTGCCTTTTGTCGTGCGGCAGGAATATCGCGATTTTGTGACCAATGACAAAGCAATTTTGATCGAAATAGCTGTTTTAGTTATCGTTGTTGCATTGACCGCCCTGGTGGTGCTCATCACACAAGGTACGCGTAGAATTCCGGTACAATACGCCAAACGCGTTGTTGGGCGGCGGGTATATGGTGGGCAAAGTACACATATACCGCTTAAAGTTAATACTTCTGGCGTGATGCCTATTATTTTTGCTCAGGCCATTATGTTTTTACCTGCGACAATGGCCGGATTTGCCCCTAATAATGAATTTATGCAAAATTTCGCGGCCGCTTTTACGCCGAGTATGTCCTGGGTGTCATTGCCCTACTGGTCGATTTACTCATTGTTGGTTATTTTCTTTGCCTACTTTTATACCGCCATTGTGTTTAATCCGATTGATCTGGCTGATAATATGAAACGGCAAGGCGGATTTATTCCCGGCGTCAGACCGGGCAAACGCACCTCAGACTTTATTGACCGGGTGCTTACGCGAATCAACATGCCAGGTGCGATTTTCTTAGCTGCAATAGCCGTTGGCCCATACTTTATTATTAATTCTATGGGGGTTCATCCTGGTCTCGAACAAGTGTTTGGCGGCACGGGTTTGTTGATTATGGTCGGTGTGGCACTCGATACTTTACAGCAGGTTGAATCGCATTTGTTGATGCGCCACTACGATGGGTTTATGAAAAAAGGCCGTATTCGAGGGCGCCGAGCCTGATTTATTTTAGATGCTGGAGATTTATTTATGAAAGTCCAATCATCTGTTCGCCGTCGTTGCAATCACTGCAAAATTATTCGCCGACGCGGTGTTGTGCGCGTGATTTGCAAAGTCAATCCGCGACATAAACAGCGACAGGGATAACCTCATAGGAGGCGTAATAACATGGCCCGAATTGCAGGTGTAGATATTCCCAGAGAAAAGCGCGTGGAAGTTGCGTTGACATATATTTTGGGCATTGGTTTGAGTACGTCACAAAAAATTTTGACACAGACACAGATTTCGCCTGATACGCGCGTAGATACTTTGACTGATGAGGAAGTCGCTAAATTGCGCTCAGTTGTTGAAGGCGAATACAAGGTTGAAGGAAACCTGCGAAGCGAAGTTGCAATGAACATCAAGCGATTGATGGATATTGGATGCTATCGCGGTTTGCGGTGGCGTCGGGGATTGCCGGTGAGAGGCCAGCGGACGCGCACCAATGCCAGGACGCGCAAGGGAAAGAAACCCGGTATTGGCAGTCGAAGGCGAACTGTATAACAAAACGCAGGACAATCAAAGGAGGAGTCGTTTGGCAGTCAGAAGAGGGAGACGACGGAATAGACGCGTTGAAGCTCATGGCGTCGCACACGTCAATGCCAGTTTTAACAATACTATTGTCACTTTGAGTGATCGTGAAGGCAGAGTTATTTCCTGGTCATCAACGGGAAAAGTGGGGTTTAAGGGATCGAGAAAAAGTACCCCCTATGCTGCTCAGCTGGCTGCTACGGATGCGGCGCGAGAGGCGATGGCAATGGGTTTGCGTCGGGTGGAAGTCTGGGTCAAAGGACCTGGCGTTGGACGAGAAGCCGCCGTGCGATCGCTGCAGGGAGCTGGATTGGAAATTTCAGCGATCAAAGATGTTACGCCAATTCCACACAATGGGTGCCGCCCTCCTAAGCGACGTCGCGTTTAACATAAGAAAACAGGGAGATATTGAATGGCGAGATACACTGGCTCGAGTTGTAAATTGTGCCGACGAGAAGGTATGAAATTGTTTCTCAAAGGTGCGCGGTGTAATATGGATAAATGTTCATTTGACCGACGAAGTTATGCGCCCGGCATGCATGGGCAAAACATGCGTCGAAAGCCATCGGAATACGCACTTCAACTCCGAGAAAAACAAAAAACAAAGCGTATCTACGGCGTGCTGGAAAACCAGTTTCGCACGTATTATTCAAAAGCCGCTCGCAGAAAGGGTGTGACGGGTGAGTTGCTTTTGCAGATGCTCGAATGCCGTCTGGACAACATGATATATCGCCTGGGTTTTGCGCCATCTCGAAAATCAGCGCGACAACTCGTGAGACATCGCCACATTGCTGTCAATGGACGAACCGTGGATATTCCCTCATTTCAGGTTTCGCCGGGAGATACTGTGCAAGTACGAGAAAAAAGTCGCCAGATGCAACTCATTCACGATGCACTCACGCGCACTGGTGATGCAGGTCAATCGGCCTGGCTTTCGGTAGATAAAGTGAACTTGAGTGGTACGCTTGTAGAATATCCAAAGCGAGATGATATCCCAACGCCTGTTGAAGAGCAGCTCATTGTTGAGCTTTACTCCAAGTAATGGACGCGCACCAGGAGCTTTTGTTTATGGACGCAAAAAATTTTCAAATGCCTCGATTTGTACAGATCGATGAAGAAAGCCTGAGTGACAATTACGGCCTGTTTAGTGTTCAACCTCTTGAGCGCGGGTTTGGTGCTACGATTGGAAATGCTTTACGCCGTGTTTTGCTTTCCTCCATTGAGGGGGCTGCGATTAAGGCCGTGAAAATTGAAGGGATTCAGCACGAGTTTACGGTGGTTGAAGGCATCGTGGAAGATGTGACGGAAATCGTTCTAAATCTCAAGGAAATTTGTCTGCGCGTGCATACAGATGCAGACAAACTGCTATATATAAAAAAAGAAGGACCGGGAGAAGTCGTGGCTGGCGATCTGGTAGATGCTGATGTCGAAGTGATGAATCCCGATTTGCATATTGCAACACTCGACAAAGACGGTGTGCTCGACATGGAAATCACCGTTGGAAAAGGTCGGGGTTATGTGCTGGCAGAGGCGAACAAGCAGATAGAGCAGCCCATGGGGACCATTGTGCTGGATGCTGCTTTTTCCCCAATCCGCAAAGTGCATTATGAAGTCGATAATGCGCGAGTGGGACAGCAGACCGACTACGATAAACTTTCATTGGCTGTTTGGACAAACAGCGTTGTGCGCCCCGATGATGCAGTAGCTCATGCCGCGAGAATATTGAAAAATCATCTCGAGTTGTTTATCAACTTTGAAGAAGAGCCAGAAGAAGAATTGGAAGAAGTTGTCGATGAGGAAACGCGCCGCATTGCAACACTGCTCAAGAGGCCTGTAGATGAGTTGGAATTGTCGGTGCGGTCGGCCAATTGCTTAAAAGCTGCCAATATTATAACACTTGAAGATCTCGTTCAAAAAACGGAAAACGAAATGCTCAAATTCCGCAATTTTGGTCGTAAATCGCTCAATGAATTGACAGCTATTCTCGAAGATTTAGGCATTGCATTTGGCATTGATGTAAGCAAATATCAAGACGTCGCTGCCGAATCTGATCACATCTCGATTTTGGACGACGATTTTTAACGAGGAAACCAATGAGGCACGGGAAAAGGGGCAGAAAGCTGGGTCGCACGGCGAGCCATAAAAAAGCCATGCTCAACAATATGGCCACATCTCTGTTTGACAACGGCAAGGTGCGCACTACATTGCCAAAGGCGAAAGAATTGCGCGGTGTCGCTGAACGCTTGATCTCTTTTGCCAAGCGCGGTGACTTGCATGCGCGGCGTCAAGTCTTGCGACGCATTCAGAATAAGGTGGTGCTCACAAAGTTATTTGAAGAAATTGGCCCTTCATTTGCTGATCGAAGTGGCGGATATACGCGCATCCTCAAGCTCGGTCCCAGACGAGGTGATAGCAGCGAATTGTGTTTGATTGAGCTGGTGGTCGATGACACAATATCCGAAACTGATGATGTGGAAACAGAGTCTGACACTGCTGCTGAAGAAGAGGAAGCTGGAGAAGAAAATAAAAAAGAAGCTTGACCTTCTATGCATTTTAAAAGGGCAAATCGACATCTGTCGGTTTGCCCTTTTTGTTTGTGATTTGGAAGACAAAAAATTTGTAAAAAAACTCAGTCTCTTGATATATCGAGAATTTCGTAAGTGAGTGTGCCAACGGGCACCTGTACATCGACGACCTCGCCAACGCGTTTTCCCAACAGAGCTTTGCCAATGGGAGATGCTGTCGATATTTTTTTCTGATCAAAATCGGCTTCATCTACAGTGACCAGCGTGTACTGCATTTCTCTGCCATTTTTTTTATCCTGTAATTTAACCGTTGCACCCAAATAGGCTTTGTCTTTGGGGATTTGGCTTTCGTCGATAATTTCCGAGTTCGTGAGTTTTTCTTGCAATTCGACAATTTTCTTTTCGAGGAATGCCTGTCGTTCTTTGGCTGCGTGGTATTCGGCATTTTCGCTCAGATCGCCAAACTCGCGTGCCTTTTTGATCGCCGCTATAACAGTTGGTCGTTCTTTGGTTTGCAGACGGATCAACTCAGTTCGAATTTTCTCATACCCGTTTTTGGTTAAGTAAACGCGGTTCATAATAATATCCCATGAAATGAAAAATCTATCTCGGAAGCCGATATTGGGTTTCGAGATAGACTTTTTTTAACACACAGCATAATAGGAAAGGACAATGTGTCGTCTATATATATAGAAAATAAGACCTTTATGACAAGATGTCAAGTTCAAAACAAATGCGAGGTATATATCGCGTTGTGAAAATAGTTCAGTCTCTTCTTGTTCAATGTGTATATTTGTGGCAAAGTGATAATTTTTTCTCCGTTGTACACCATTCTGTAGAGGAGCAGATATGGTAGATGCTGTTTTGGTGACAGGTGGGGCAGGCTATGTTGGCAGTCACGTGGTGCGGCGTTTGTTGGAAGATCACCGCCGGGTTGTGGTGCTGGATGACCTGTCAAAGGGACACCGGGAAGTTGTTACTCTGTTTGATCGGGTGTATGGACCAGAGCAGTTTTGTTTCGAGCATGTCAATTTGCTCGATCGCAGTGCTCTGGCTTCTGTTTTTGATAGTCACGATTTTTGTGGCATTATCGATTTTGCCGCTCGGACACTCGTAGGAGAATCTCAAGATATGCCGTACAAATATTTTGAGAATAATGTGATTGCCTTTCAGAATTTGTTGGATGTGGGCAAAGGATTGCCCATTGTGAAATCATCTACGGCGGCGACGTATGGCGAACCCCGCGCAGAACACATTCCCTTGAAGGAAAATTATCAGCGGAAATGGATCGCTGATGGCGGATTTGAGAAAAGTCAGTTAATGCCCGCTGCAGTGGATTTTGAGACACTTTTGAGGTGGTATAAAAAACACATCGCTTTCAAACTCTCCGAAGAAGATATTGCTCTGCTAAAAATTCCCACGAATGTTTATGGCATTACGAAAATGATGGATGAACGCATGCTGCTGCGTGCCGAGCGAGAGGCTGGTGGAAGATATGTTGTTCTCCGCTATTTTAATGCCGCAGGTGCCGATTCTTCGCGGTTGATTGGTGAAGATCACGATCCCGAGACGCATTTGATCCCCATTGTGTTGCAAGTGGCTTTGGGGCAGCGCGAACGGATGACAGTATTTGGCGATGATTATGCAACCCCCGATGGCACGGCTGTACGAGATTATATTTCTGTAGTGGAATTGGCCGATGCCCATATTAAGAGCCTGGATATGTTGTTGGCAGGGGGGCGGTCTGCGACGTACAATCTCGGTAGGGGACAGGGTGTGAGCGTGCGGGAGATTTTGGAAACCGCACGCGAGGTGACTGGCCATGCGATTCCCGAAACGATTGGATCGCGGCGAAGTGGCGATCCCGCAACGCTTATCGCCGATGCGAGTCGCATTCAGCGCGATATGGGATGGGTTGCGAGGGAAACGCTACACGATACACTGGCGTCCGCCTGGCACTGGCATCGCCTTCATCCTCAGGGATATCGGGTTGTGCAGGAGGAGCGATTTAATCCTTTTTGGAATCGGTGGGTCAATATCGCCGCCCATCGCGCAGACAGACCTTGGCGCGGAGAAACGCAGCTTATGGAGGGAGGAGACGATAAGGCTTATGATCCCGAATGCTATCTCTGCCCCGGGAATATGCGCGCGACGGGCGATGTAAATCCCAATTACAAGGGCGTGTGGACATTCGAGAACGATTTTCCCACGTTGGTATTGGATGCCTATCAAACGCAGGCGCAATTGGGTCCATATCTCTCGCGTACATCTCGCGGTGTGTGCGAGGTGGTGGTCTATACACCGAATCACGCACAGCGTTTGTCAACGCTGTCTTTGGACGCGTTCGTTCAGGTGATTGACGCCTGGGCAGAGATTTACGATCGGTTGGGGAAGGTGCCTGATGTTGTGTATCCGCTGATTTTTGAGAATCGGGGCACGGTGATGGGCAATTCTCAACCGCATCCGCACGGACAGGTTTATGCGTATTGCGAGATTCCGGATTTGATGGTAAAACCGCAATTGGCTATGTTTGAATCTCATCGCGAGAAAACGGGACGCTGTTTTGTGTGCGATGCCAATCGCGTAGAAGCCGAAGATGGCCGGCGAGTTATTGTTGATCGCCCTCATGTGTTGGCCTATGTTCCGTTTGCCGCGCAATTTCCCTATGATGTAATTATTGTACCAAAGGCACATGTTGCGAGCTTGCTGGATTTGGAAAGGGAAGCTCGGCGCGATCTGGCAGTGGGGTTGCGCGATGTTCTCGGCGGGTTAGACGAGTTGTTTGGGGCGCCGTATCACTACAGCCTGGCATTGATGCAAGCACCAACAGATGGCGTAGATCGCGGCTATCACATGCAAATTCACATTACGTCGCTTTTGCGGGGACCTGGTTTGCGAAAGCATGTGGTGGGAGCAGATATTTTTGGCAATCTCATCAATCCCTCAGATCCGAATATGACGGCGGAGGAGATACGATGGGCGATGCGAAAAGTTGAGAAGGGGTAATTTTAATGTTGCATCCTATTATTACACAGGCGAGGAGCGCTTTTGAATCGGTTTTTGAGGGGCAGGCGGATGTCACCGTGCAGGCACCGGGGCGCGTCAATTTGATTGGGGAACACACGGATTACAATGAAGGCTTTGTGTTTCCTGCGGCAATTGACCGCTGGGCGGTTGTTGCTGCGCGGTCGAGAGTTGATTCGCGGGTGCGGATTTACTCGGCGATGCACGACGAGATGGCTGAGTTCCGGGCCGATGATGTGTTGGAGGCACAGGGCAGTTGGAGAGATTATCCAAAGGGCGTGGTGCGCGAGTTTCAAAAGTTCGGGCATTCGCTGTGTGGTTTTGATGCGGCAATTGTGGGCAATGTGCCTATGGGGGCGGGGTTGAGCAGTTCGGCTGCTGTGGAGATGGCGGTGGGGAAGGGGATGGTTGTGTTAAACTGCATTGAAATAAGCGGGCCTGACCTGGCTCTTTTGGGACAGCGCGCAGAAAATCATTTTGTGGGTGTTAATTGCGGGATCATGGATCAGTTTATCTCGGCAAATGGTCGGGCTGGTCACGCGCTGTTTCTCGATTGCCGCGATCTCTCGTTTGAGCTTGTCTCTCTTTTTGACGATGATGTGCAGATTGTGATTTGCAACTCGGGCGTGACGCGCGGGCTGACGGATTCGGCATATAATGATCGGCGGTCTGCCTGTGAAAGTGGGGTTTCGCTTCTCGCGCGAGCGGTGGGGGAAGATATAAGGGCACTGCGCGATGTGTCGATGGAAATTCTGGATGTGTACGGTGGTGCGTTGTCGGAGACAGTTCTGAAGCGGTGCCGCCATGTGATAACGGAAAATGAACGCACGCAACGGGCGGTCGCGTTGCTCAAGGATGGGGATTTGTCGGGGTTTGGACAGTTGATGGTTGCATCCCACGAGAGTTTGCGAGATGATTACGAGGTGAGTGGTAAAGAACTCGATCTGCTGGTAGAAATCGCTCTAAATGTGCCGGGGGTGTTCGGCGCGCGGATGACTGGCGCGGGTTTTGGAGGGTGTACTGTGAATGTCGTTGAACGAGATGCTGTACCAGCCCTGACAGATACGATAAATGAGCAATATCCCGGGACAACGGGATTGACGCCTGAGATTTACGTTTGTTCAGCGGTCAATGGCGCAGAGCAGGTGGGGTGAAGATCAGGATACAATCCGCAAGTTGGTATCCGTTCTTTATTCTACAATGCGAAAATAGACATATTTCCTATCCATCTGCTCAGTTTGCTTGTCCTTCGCCAGCACCGTCAATTGATAAATTCCTTCAGGCACCTGGTTCACATCGATCTGCAAGTAGGTGAAATCATCTTCTCGATTGCCTTCGTAATCCGCTGTCACGGTTCGCGTCAAGTCGCCGTCTTTTGATCGTTTGATCTTCAAGCCTTCGGCGGCGATGTGATGGACCTGCCCCCCACTCGTATAAACTCTTGTCTCGCCCCATATATCGCCATCGGGAAATACGCTATCGAACACATCGTCATTCTGTGGCTGTTCGGTCTGCAAATCCTCTGCAGTAATTTGGTCTGCTTGTTCACTGCGCGGATCAATCTCTGTTTTACCCATCGTCTCAATCAGACTTTGAGATGCGAACAAGGTCGGAGATAGGGTATCCACCTCTGGCTTGCCGATGGTGTAGGAGATCTCATACTGCGTGCTGCCAAAATCGTTGCGTTGGAGATCATACAGTTCCAGATAGATAAAGACCGGTTCAGATGGTGAAAATGTGCGGACGGGATTGGGGGTGATGAGCAAATCATCACGGCTTTCTGGCAATGCTGTCTTCGCTTGAATATCGCTGCCGACGAGCAGGTCACTCAGGCGAAAGTCCTGGTTATATACGAAGGGTTCCTCATCGCGTGCCACACCAATGAGACCGGATGTTTGATCCATAAATTCTATTGAAAAGTGATAGCTGTCCTGGCGTAAAGGTACCGTGCGGGAGATCAACAGGTGATCGTTGCGATGGCGTGCTGCGGCGTTTTGTGCTGGCTGTGACTTCGGAAAAGTAAGGGTCTTGAACTTGCGATAGTTATACATATCGCTCCACTGCTGATCAAAGAAGAAGACGCCATCCCAAAAACTCACTTTGTCCGTTTCGGGGTTTTTTGTTAATTGGTTTTTGGGAATCATGTAGCTGAGTTCGACGCGCATCCTGTTTTGTTCTTCAAAGGTGGCGATCTGATAGGGGAGGGTGTATTTTCGCTGTAAATACGGGTCGATAAAGCGTTGAGCTGTTTTTCGGAAGGTATGATGCGAGGCTTCGACGAAGTTCCCCGAGTAATAACGGTAACCTTGTCCTGCCTCAAAACCACCACAGAAGCTCCAGCGATCGGCACCATTCCCACAATATTCGATCTTAAATGTTTCGTAATACCAGGTTTCCATCATTCTATAAAATGCCCTGAACTCGTCCTGTCCTACAGAAAAGAAAAAGGTTCTTCTTCCTCTATATCTTCCAAATTTGATATAGGTCTTTCCCATATCCGTCTGCCAGCCCTCGACATTATCTGAAAATCGTCTGAATCGCAAATTCGCATAAGCCATGCGACCAAAGTGTGCCATCTTTCTTTCGTTAAAATCAGACAAATAGAGTGGGTCCTGGCGCTTCCAAAACATCTCTCTTTTCAATAACTCATCAATCGTCTGTGTCGTATTGCGAGATACCTGATCTTCTTCGGGTGCAAGCAGGTCGATAGATTCGAGCAACTCGCGCTCTTCAACACCCATCAAGTCAAGAGCGCGTTGATAGTATTCATGCGATTCATCGAATTCGCCAATCTGATAGGCAGCAAGCCCACAGAACAAGAGTACATTTTTGTCATCTGGATATTGCGCGCGCAGGGCTTGCATCAGGGCATGGAAGGCATCCCAGTATTTATCTTCAAAGTAGAGTATGCCCAGCAAATAATACGGTGTCTGATTGGTCTCATCCAATTGGATGCTTTTTCGCAAGACCTGAATTGCTTCTCGTTTGGCTTCATCGGCAAAGATCTTGAAATCTTGTATTATATTCTGACGTATAGTTCTTCGTATAGATCTTCGATCTTTCTGTGATAGGAAATCATATACCCAAAACATACCCAGCTCATTGAGGACATCCGTATTGTTGGGATGCTTTTTGATCACATCTTTGAATTGGTTCAATGCGCGTGACTGAAAGCCCTGATGCCACAAAATTTTTCCGCGTGTCAGCCGATACTCTATATTGTCGGGATCAATTGCGATTGCCTGCTGTATCCTCCGCATTGCGCGCTGTCGGCCATTTACGGTGTAGTCCAACAGATGTAGTTTGGCCAATTCATCGTATGCAGGTGCGTAATCTTTCTCTTTGGAAACAATCTCCTCGAACGCCACAATGCTTTCCTTCCGACTCACCTTGCCGACTTGCTCCACTGCGGCCTGAAATAGCGTGTCTATTGTTGTTTCGCCTTTGGACGAGCCGAAAGCTAAGAGGCACGTCAGTGCGATCAATCGGATATGAGTTGTAAAACGCATTGTCGTTCCCTTCAAATGATCATCAACGCCATAAAAAGTTTATCGCGGATTTCCATCAGCCGTCTGTGGACCAGTGGCTAATAACGCCCTCACAGTCACTTCTGTGCGAGTTCCACGCAGCTTCATCGCGTTGATGACGCCATTTTTATCTATTAGAAATACCGATGGGATGCCCCATACGCCGTAGGATTTTGTAATCGCCCGTGCTTTTTCTTTGTCAAATACCTGCACATAGCTCAGTTTTTCTCGTTTTACAAAATCTCGTAATGCCTTCTCATCGCGGTCCAAACTTACGCCTACGACTTCCAATCCCTGATCGCGATAGGTATCCGCAATTCTTTTGATTGTCGGAATTTCCTCAATGCATGGGGGACACCAGGTTGCCCAAAAATCGATCAACACGGCTTTCTTGCCCCGGTAATCTGCGAGCCGAAATGTTGACCCATCCAGCTGTTTGGCTTCAAATTCAGGTGCCATATCTCCCAGGCTCAGGGTCGGGCGTTCTTCCATTTTCAGTTCGGTTAGATAACGCGATTCTTTTTTGTTCGTCAGATCAATTGTATCGACTTTGCTCCAGTGCTTGTCGCCAGAACTGGGGCGTTCCATTTTGAAAAAAGAAATGGCAATCTGCGCAGAAGGTAGATCGCGCAATTCAAATCGTCCCTCTTTGTCTGTTTGAGTACCGCCTGCTGAAACCGTTTTCTGGGGATCATCGGCTAACACACGGCTATTTACATAAACCCTTGAAACAGGTTGTCCCTTATAAGTCGCAACACCGGTGATTCGCGCATCGCCCAGGGGTTCAAAGTTCAGTGTCACATTGCGGTCTTCAATTACCAGCCTCCGAGATTGAATCGTGCGATATATGGTGACTGTTTGCTCTCCCATTTCCAATTCTTCGGATGCTCCGACCGAAATTATATATTCCCCTGGCTCGAGGGCATCAAAGCGATACGCGCCAGTAGCGTCTATAAAATCCCTTTTGGACCGAGCAGGTCCACTTGTAGATGGGCGTTTGGTGGAAATTGCGCTGATTTCCAGCCCTTCTACAGAATCCTCATTTAAAAACACCACACCTGAAACTGAATACAAACGCAAACGCTCTACGCGGATATCTATCACATCATCGGCAGGGATAATCTCTTGACTCACAATTCCGATCTCGGGATGATTCACCCAGATGTGACCTTTCGCTACGTCATTTAGAGTGAACAGACCTGATGCATCGGTGTATGTATTGTGCTGAAAAGGTAATGCGGGTAGTGTATATGTTTTTTTTTCGGGATCCGGCGGCGGTCCAGGCCCAACACGCGCCCATTCAATGGGTTTACCCAATTCATCCACAACGCGACCGCGCAGGGTTATTCCCTTGTTCAGGATGATCGCTATCTGGCCTTCAGCATTTTCAACTGTTAGCGCGGTTTGTGCATATCCTCCTGCAGCGACTTCAAAAGTAGCTTTCGATCCCGAGACCTGCCAGCCTTCAAATTTTCCATTGGCATCTGTGGTTACTATCTGGGGAGATAGGCGTTGATCATCTGAGGAATCATCGGAAATCACGACGACAGCATTGGCAACCGGATTATCAGACGTGTCGATTACACGACCAGAGATGCGGCGCGAGTTGAGCAAGAGCAGATCAATATCTTCAATTTTACTCTCGGACTTTGCTTCAACAGTCACGGGTTCAGCCGCATTCTTGGACGCGGTCCGCACGCGATATACGCCGGGGGTGACTTCGACGCGATAGCGGCCATTTTTATCTGTCAGAGTTCCAGCATGCACCTCGCCATCGTCGTATTCAACCCATATTCCCATATTTGCTGCGGGTTGGCTATCGCGCTGATCGATCACTTTACCAGATATTGTTGATAGGTGATTAATAGGTGGCTTATAAGATACAATACCAGAAACACCGAGATAAAAAGCCCCACCGTCTTTTTCAACCAGGCCCCATACAAAATCGCCGGGAATACCGTGCTTGCGCGTCAAGCGCAACCACATCCCATCTTTATACCGCACCATACCTTTTGCTTCTACCTCCCGTTGGTCACCTCGGTGTGTACCAAACCACAGATCGCCATTTTCCGTTTGCCAGATATTTCGAGACGCATTTATAGGCAGTCCATCATGTGCATCGTAGTGTGTCCATGCTGCTGTACCGTCAAATCTGGAAATCCCTCCTCTACGCCGCGTTATGGTGCGCCCAATAACCGATCCATGCACGGCCCAAAGCGTGCCTTTTCGATCAGAAAATAGTTTATATACCTTGCGGCCATCATATATATTGCCATTACGCACGTCCTCTACGGGCACGCGATCGACAATATGAGAGGTCCATTTTCCATCTTTGTAGTGGCTCAATCCACGAAGGGTTGCGATCCACACGCCGCCTTTGGGATCGGTTTCCACATTATAAACCCGATTGTGGATCAATCCATCTTCCACGGTATAGTTGCGCCACACCTCGCCATCAAAATGCAAGACGCCGTTTCCGCCTTTGAAGCGATCGGGGCCTCCGTGTGCTCTGAGGTTTGAAAAGCTCTGGATGACCCAGATACCGCCATCGTCATCTTCGGCAAAATCATATCCCGGGGCAATTTTTCCCAGGCCCGTTGTTTTTGAATCCCATATCTGCCAGGTCTTTCCGTTGAAGTTCGCGATAATTGGTCTGTTTTTATATATACCGGAAAACCACATTGAGCCATTGCGCGCTTGCATAAAGGCATGCATCTGGTCGAATGAACCGCCTTCTGGCAATGTAAATTTTCGCCACGTATCCCCATCCCGCAAATAGAGGCCATTCTCGCCACGCCACCACAGGCGACCATCGCGCATTTTTATCGGAAGTAGTCGCTGCGATACGTCGCTGGTATCGGTTGCGGCAATACCACCTTCAAACACGACCTTTTGATCATTGTGGTCGGCCTTTGAAGTGGTCAGGCTACCAATGGCTGTCGCGCCGCCGATAAATGCCACTGCTATTACGAGTGCCGATATGCGACCGACGCGCGGCGTCACATGACCGCCCAGAGTGATAATGCGATTGACGCGCGCCATGACCTGAGTTGTTCGCGCCATGTCCATGCCCAGGGCCATCGCGGGACGAGGACGTAGTTGGGTCGCCACATTGAGAAGCGTGTCTGCATAGGTTTCAGAATTGCCCGTTGTCGTCACTGTCCAATCGTCACAGGCTTGTTCTTGTACTTCAAAGAGCAAGTGTTTGACGCGGTGGAATAGAGGATTGAACCAGTAAAATGCCATGCCGATCATTGCCAGCAGACGATACAGGCAATCCCATCGCTTGACGTGAATGAGTTCGTGAATCAAAATCGGTTCCAACTGGTCACGGGATTCGACCATAGGCGCGGGCAATACGATTACAGGCTTCAAGAGTCCGACCTGGGTTGGGCTGCCGATTTTGTCACTGACGGCGAGTGCAACGAATCGCCGAATACCCAGTTGTTCCTTTAAGATCTGCAAATCATTCTGAATCTGTTCGTCTTCACAGGACATTAAAGATTGCCGAAATTTATAAACCATTATAAGACAATAGATTACCCGAATCAGTAAAACCAGCACACCAATGATATAGGCCGCTATCACACCATACAAAGCATGTGTGGAAGTGATTTTATTCAGGATATGCGTTGTCCAATTGACGGATTTTGTCTCGGCATTTTTTCCAAAAACAATCTGTGCAGGTGGGGGAGATGCGAAGTTTTGGGGTAATTCAACGTCGTAGGACAAAGCCCTGCCAGACCCTCTTTGTTGCTGCAATTCAGGTGTGGGTTTTGTTAGAGGAGGCTCGGGCACAACAACAGCTTGGAGAGACGGAATAGTCGGTTCCGAAGGTGGCGATGGCGCATCAAATTGAAATCGCAGAGAAGGCATACACAAAGACGCGATGGGAATCACCAGCACACCGACAAGACACCAGTTCAAAAGCAAACTGCGTTTGGTAGCTTGTCGTGTGCCCAGAAGCCACACGGCAAGTAGAACAAGACCCATAAATAGGGTGGTCTTGATAGTCGCATCGAGGAGGAATATGGCAATGGGTTCCAGTACAGGTGTACCGATCATGATGTGCCTCCTTTGCGTTGCTTGAGTTTTTCACGCAATCGCGCCACATCGTCTATGTCTATTTCTTCGTCTTCAACCAGCCGCGCCAGCAAGAGTTCGGTTGATCCGCCAAATAGTTTTTGGATGATGTGTTTCATTGCCGAGGATTGGACGCTTTGTTGTTCGATTATGGGACGATACACATTGGCACGTCCTTGCTTTTCGTACGCCACATAGCCTTTATCTTCCATGATTTGCAGGAGTGTGCGAATGGTTGATCCTTCTAACCGGTTGGGTAATTTTGCCTGGATCATTTCGACAGTTGCTTCTTTCTGTTGCCAGAGTACCTGTATGAGTTCCATTTCACGGGTCGTCAATCCTTCTTGTCGCGGTCTTGCCATTTTTGGCTCCTTTTACAGATTCTGCGAAATAATTAGCATATCAGTTTTCAGAAAAATAGCAGATTTAAAACTCGTTGTCAAGGGTAAAGTGCGAAATAATTAGCATAAAGGTATAAGACGTATGGTTTCGCGGTTTGCGAACTCCCCACATTGCAGGGCGGGTAAAAATTGGCTATATTTTAACAGGTTGCTTTTCCCTTCTCCCGCAACAAATTGGAGCAACACAATGGCTTACCTCCCCGGTGTTCTCGCTGCCGAACTCGTCGTCGGGAACCAGATGGCGTTGTACACGCGCGATAATTGTGACCTGCAACCCTTTTCTCCGTGGTTGCTCGTTGAGACCCCCGAAGAGTCCGCCCGGTCTGGCCTTGTCGGGGTTTCGGATTGCGTGCGTCTCAAAGGCGGCGGCGAATTTCGCGCGCGGGTACACTTCCACAATTGGTCCCATTTTCTCGCAGCACGAGACCGCCTCGCTCAGGATGGCATACCGCATTTTAATTTTAACAATCCCGTGCGGCAGCATCTGACGCTTTCGGGCCAAACTCTATTTCGCGGCATGCGCTACGGTGATCTCCACCGATTGCAACTCGATATCGAGACCCTCACGCTTGATCCCCAGGCAACCGATGCACAAATCATTCTCATCTCAATTTCCGATTCGCGTGGCTTTGAAACCGTGCTGAGTGCTACGGATATGAGCGAGGCTGATCTGCTTCGCAACCTCAATAAAGTGATTGAAGCGCGCAACCCCGATACGATTGAAGGCCACAATATTTTTGAGTTTGACTTGCCCTATCTCGTCGCGCGCGCCCAGCACTATGGTATTGCCCTCACATGGGGGAGAAACGGGTCGGCATTGCGCGCGGGAAACGGGCAGCGCGTCTTCAAAGTTGGGGCACAAATCCCGGGTTTTCGCCCGGCTTATATCTACGGGCGACATATTATCGATACGCTACAGCAAGTGCAGCGTTATGATACCGGGGGTAAGCTAGAGCGCTATGGCCTCAAGCAGGTCATTCATGCACTCGGGCTTGAACGGGCTGGGCGCACGTTTGTCGATGGGGAAGATATTGCCCGCACATGGCGCACCAATCCGCAACGTCTCGTCAACTACGCACTCGACGATGTGCGCGATGTCAAAGCACTAAGCGAGGTGGTCGTTCCCACCGAATTTTATCAGACACAGATCTTGCCTTATGGCTTTCAAGACGCCGCACTCAGCGGGCCAGGAGAGAAAATCAACGCCCTGATGGTTGGGCTTTATCTGCGGCGCAATCTCGCCATTCCCAAACCGCGTCCCTCAAAGGGCTTTAGCGGAGGCTATACGCGACTCGTGGCTTCGGGCATTTTTAAGCGCGTGGTCAAAGCCGATGTGGAAAGCCTTTATCCATCGATTATGTTAACCCAACAGATCCGCCCGGCGACTGACACTGAAAATGCTTTTTTGCCCATGCTCGAACATCTCACGCAGCGACGCCTTGAGGCAAAAAACAATTTTCAAAGCGCGCAGGACGAAACCGATCGCGCATACTGGAATGGGTTGCAGAGCAGCTACAAAATTCTCATCAATTCTTTTTACGGATATCTGGGATACGGACGCGCGTGTTTTAATGACTATCACGCCGCGGAAAAAATTACTGTAATCGGGCAGCAAATCGCCCGCCAACTCGTATCTGAGTTGCGCGATGCCGGTGGGGAAATTATAGAAGTGGATACCGATGGGGCTTATTTTGTTGCGCCACCGCATGTCAAAACAGAGGTTGATGAGAAACAGCTCATTGAAGAGATTTCAGCTACTTTGCCTCGTGGCATTCATCTTTCGCACGATGGTCGCTTTAAAGGGATGATCAGTCTCAAGGCAAAAAATTATATTCTCGTCGATTACAACGGCGGTGTATCGCTTGTGGGCAGTAGCCTGCGAAGCCGTCGCGATGAACGCATTTTTCGCCAATTTATTGCACAGATCGCACCCTTGCTCGTCGATGGCGATACAGGAGCCGTTTCTCGCGCATATCTATCCCTTGGACGCAAGTTGCAAGACGGCAAGATTGATCCCGAAGATTTTTGCCGGTTTGAGCGAATTACTAAAAAAACCTTTTCAAACCCGAACCTGAGCCGGCTTGCCACGGCTGCCAAAGGCTGTCGTATTGGTGAGCGGATCGCGGTTTATCAGTGTCAGGATGGCTCTCTTTCCCGCGCGGAATTTTTTACTCACAACGAAGATCGGGGCTATTTACTGCGCCGATTGCACGATATGGCCGAGCGTTTTCGCGTTCTATTTCCCGATGGCGAATTTCGCCGCCTGTTTCCCTTTATCCAACCCGTCGCACGCGATCAACTCCGTCTGTTCTAAGAAAAAAGAGCAGGTAATTACCTGCTCTTTAATCCTTATGTAGAGGCTTGCACTTTCTTTTACTGCCCGTGGTCCAATAACCGAGTCAGGCCTGTTTCGGTCACGCGCCCAGTGCGATCTGTTACGCGAATACGCGTTACTGCCACATTGCTCGTATCGCCCACGCCCTGTATCAAGTCCGCCACGCGCAATTCAAAAATGTAATCCGCGGGTGCAGGCACAGGAAACTCGGGCGATGGTCCACTGCTATTTTGCAATCCCACACGCGGTCCCGCAATTTGCTTCCAAAAATACATCAGCGCGTCCTGGTCTGGGTCCGAACTACCAGTGCCATCTAAGACCACGCGCAGCGCGTCGTGAAAATCCAATGCCCGGTCTGGACCGACAATAGCAATAGGGGGAGCTTGTGTTACGGCAATACGCATCCCCGAGGTCACCAGTGTCTCAGATTGGCCGTCACCCAATTCTAAAAATAACTCATAAACGCCGGGTTCGATAGGTGCTTTCCATACAACTGTAACCGAATCTTGAAACAGATCAATCAGTGTATCCGCACGGCTGGCCGCAAATTCGCCCCCAGTCGCAATCCAGCGAAAATCCAACTCATCATTGTCCGGATCATCCGTCACGATGGTAATTTGCACTTCCTGCCCGCGCCCCACTGATGGGTCAGACCCGCGATCTGTACGCAAATCCAGCAATTTGGGACCTTGTTGACGATCGAGCAAGCTACAGCCACCAAGGCAGGACATACAGACACAGGTAAAAAATAATAGATGCGTTAGTTTCTGCATGGCAAGACCATACGCAAAGGATTCATTTTGTCAATACAATATCCAACAACTAAATAAAGTATCTGTTCCAGAAATTTGTGAAGTTCTCCAGTCTTCTCTTATTTCTCTTTCCGATATACCTGCCATACGGCTGCACTGAGGGTCAGGGCTGCAAATGCCACACTTATTATAACACAAAACCACAAATGGGTATTAGTACCGGATGTTGTTAGATAAAGAGATTGGCGCAAACCATCCATACCATAAGTCAATGGATTTATTGCCATTAGATATGCCAGCCAGCGCGACGCGCCTTCTGCGGGAAAAAACGCGCCGGATAGTACCCACATAGGGAATAAAAGCAAATTCATTACTGCGTGAAATCCCGCAGTAGATGAAGCCTGCCAGGCTATCGCAAATCCCAAAGCTGTGAGGGCAATACCCATTACAGCTAAAAAAATGAGGGTCAGGCCCAAAGACGCAATGCTGATGGGAATATCCAAAAATACCAAAAATACCAGAAATATCAGGCTTTCCAAAAATGCCAGGGTTCCCCCGCCCAGGACCTTGCCGAGAACCAATCCGATCCGCGATACAGGTGCGACCAGCACCGATTGCATAAATCCTTCGCGCCGGTCTTCAATTACAGAAATGGTCGAAAAGATCGCTGTAAATAATAGAATCAGCAACAATATTCCCGGATAAATATATTCCAGATATCCACTGGCAATCCCCTGGTAAGCGAAAGACTTTTCAAAACCGGCGCCCAATAGCAACCAGAACACGAGAGGTTGGCCTATTGCACCGAATAATCGATTGCGGTCTCGGGCAAAGCGCACCAACTCTCGCCGCCACAGCGACACGACAGGCAACCAGAAAGCCATTCGCACTATAGATCCTCCACTTGAAATCCGTGTCCTGTTCGCTGCACAAAAACATCCTCAAGTGTGGGGACACTCAAGGTCATGGCTTGAACTTTCTCTTGCAGAAGAGGATACAGCTGCGCTAACAACTGCTGTCCTTCATCGCAAGCAATACGCACCTGTCCGTCAATTATCTGGATATCGCGGCGTACAATTTTTTCGATTTGCAATTGCAAGCCTTTGGGATCACGCGTCTCGAGGGTGATCACCTCGCGTCCCACTGTGCGCTTCAATTCCTCGGGCGAGCCTTCGGCAATTAGCCGTCCGCGATCTAAAATGCCAATGCGATCACAGCGCTCGGCCTCTTCCATAAAATGGGTTGTGAGCACGAGTGTCGTGCCGCAGGTTCGCCGCAAAATATCCAGATCATCCCAAAACCTTCGTCGTGCGCCGGGATCAAGTCCGGTGCAGGGTTCATCAAAGATCAATACTTCTGGGTGGTGCAACAAACTTTTGCACAGTTCAACGCGTCGCTGTAATCCGCCAGATAGTATTTCTATCCGATCTTTTGCGCGGTCTGTGAGAGTCATCATGTCCAGTACTTCTTCGATGCGTTGCGAGAGCGGGCGGCCTTTCAAACCGTAGAGATGACCTTGATGGCGTAGATTTTCCAATACGGTCAAACGCGCGTCTAAGCTGGGATGCTGAAAAACCACCCCTATGTTTGCGCGTACAGCACCGGCGTTTTTATCCAGCAGACGAATCCTGCCCTGATCGGGGGCCAGCATCGTACACAACATGCGGAATAAGGTGGTTTTTCCACTGCCATTTGGGCCTAAAAGGCCGTACATTTCCCCGGGCATTACCTGTAACGTGATGCCATCTAAGGCCATGCGCTCGCCAAATTTGTGGCTTATATTTTCGACATATATTGCCGCTTGCACTTGATCGCTCCTGCACATACAAAGAGAGGTGATAGGCTGACCTATCACCTCCTGTTTTTCCAGGTCGGATACACATTTTTCTGTTACGCAATTTTGTCCAACATCATTACTGTCCACAACACCGGCAGATATATGAGCGTTGCCCGCATCAGGCGGCGTGCTTGCATATCTGTGCGCGACTGCGCGAAGGTCAAACTGGCGTACAACAGGCCAAGGCCGAGTAATACGGCAACCCCAAAATACGCCACACCAGCCATACCTAATAGCGCTGGCATGAGGCTACACGACAACAAAACCAGAGTATAAAGCACCACTTGATGAGCGGTTCTATGGCCTTGTGGGTCTTCTATGGGCAGCATGCGAAAACCACCTCGTGCGTAATCTTCTCGGTGAAGCCAGGCAATAGACAAAAAATGGGGGAATTGCCACAAAAACAAAATGCCAAACAGTGCCAGTGCCTCGCCACTCAAAACGCCCGTTGCTGCGGTCCATCCACCCACTGGCGGCAGTGCGCCTGCGATGGCCCCAATAGCTGTATTATGCGGGGTTTTGGGCTTTAAGGGCGTATAGAGAAGCAAATATACCACTGCGGTTAATAAGCCCATCAGCGCGGTCAAAACATTGACGAGCACTCCCAGATAGACAATGCCCATACCACTTAAAATTAGCCCGAACCAACAGGCCAATTCTGGCGCAATGCGTCCCGCAGGCAGTGGTCGGTCAGCCGTGCGTCCCATTCTCGCATCGCGCTCGCGCTCCATAAACTGGTTCAAAACACCCGTGCCAGAAGTGGTCAAAAAAGTGGCGAATAGCACATGGAAGATGTGTATCGGATCGGGGACATATCCCATGCCCAGCACATATCCCACAGAAGTGCTGAACACGACCATTAGTCCAATCCGAAATTTGATTAAAACAAATAAGTCATTCACAAATGTTTTTGCATGTACCAGTTCGGCGTTCATAAAGGATATTTTTAAAAAAAGGGTTTGATCAAAAGCACCACTTATTTTTCGAAGTCATAACAATACCAGCTTTTGGGCTATGAGTCAAGAAGAAGAAAATAATCAGGTGGATCATCGCTCCTGCGTTAGAAATTATGCACATTGTGCCCTTGTAGAGGGAACCAGAACCAATCTATGATAAATACCAGGCCCGTGCTCACCGCCTGTGCTGCCAGCAGGCCGATGAAAAACGGCTTTCCCCTTTCGTACAATTGCACGCCGCCCATTTTCATGACAACCGCTTTGATTGACCAGACAATAAAAATAGAAAAGACCGTCTTGCTCACGCCGTAGTTCCCTTGCATGGCCAGGCCAATCGGGTGCAGAGGCCACCACGGCACCCAGTAGCGAACGGTCGTCAAAATCGCCATCAGCCCCATGCCGATGAATGCCCACATGACCCTGCCATTGCCGCCGGGCGCCATGGGATTCCGAATTTCTGTGATCACAAAATCAAACGCCACAGGTCCCGTCTTCTTCATCCCCATATTGCCCAAATTATAGGCTCCGTATTCATAACTCAAATATAGCGTATCCACTATTGAGATGGTAAAACCCAGTGCCAGTGCCAGCCACAGTACCGCTGTAATTCGCCGCGGACTGACCACCTTATCTACTGCTTTTACCGCCTGTGTGAACGGCGGCATCAAAAATCCCTTGCCAATATCGGGCCACTGATTAAACACATGCATAAAACCGAGCACCACCACACCGGAAAGCCCGACCATACTCGAACCAAATGCCTGCACCACGGCATCGTGGGGCTGAATGCGATAATACACATAGACCAGGCCCAATTCTGCGATGGCGCGTGCAAGGCCCAGGAATAGCAGCATCGCCAAAATGAGAAAGGAGAATACCACCCACAAGGGCATGCCCGCCGTATATAGCCACGCTGAGACAAATGCGAATGCTCCCAATAAGCCGAACACCGCCATGCGATAGGACAATAACTCGCCGCTATCATCCACCTCGCAGTTGGGATACAGGGCTTTTCGCACCACAGCCTTCAAATGCGCGCGGGCCATCCACAGTCCCCACGCAGATAAAAAGATCAATGCCCCAATGCTTTGCCAGCCGAGGGCATCGCTTGTCCAGTGTCGGGTTGCAGCGCCGATTTGATACCCGAAGATATTGAATACATATACCTGAAACGCCGTCAAAATAATGAAGAACCACACGCTGAACAGCACATCCAGGCGCGCAAAATATCCGAATCCAATAGCGTAGAAACTCAGGCGGTTTACCATCCAGGGAAAATCTGGAATCGGTTGCCACAGCGTTTCTTCTATGTCTATATGCGGAAATGCGGGGGTGAAATAAGATGCGATATTCCACAATTTCAAAAGCATGACCAGGGAAAACGCGATCCAGAATAGGGGAGAGCGAAAAGTTTTTTCCAGTCCGCCGCCTTTTTCTGTCTCTGCCAGAGATTGTGCGACTTCGACAAGTGGATATGCCAGGCGCTCGTAATCCACCCATTGCTTTCGCAGAATTACGACCAGGCAAAATACCCCAAAGCCCATTGCGCCGAAAAAGCACATCCACCAAAAAACGGGTACCGCCCACACGCGCCACGGGGGGGACCCGCCTCCGCCTTCAAAAAACCGCGTCATTTCACCGGTGGCATTCGACGGTGCGAGCCAGGTGGGGATGGTGTCGTGTATAAAACCCCATCCATTTTCCACAGATGAAAAATAATAAGGGGCGGCCAGAACCCCGAAAAAGTGGCCGGTCAACCCGTCGTAAGCCAGCGCAATCCCCACAAAGCCGGATCCCAGAACCACCAGCAATTCCGATCGCGAAAGCCCCCATCCTGTCCGCAAGTGATTCAATGTCAGGTTGAGTGTACACGCGATCAAAAACGGAAAGAAAAACGCCATGGGGAAATGGCTGCGGCTGATGTTCGATCCCGACGTATAGTACGGCATCCACTCATTCCACAGCACGCTTACAGTAATCACCACTACCGATGCGATTACAGACCGCGTTGTCACCGCTCGCACGGGTGTTGTTTCCGAGAGTTGTTTTAATCGCTCTGCCATAATTTTCACTTAGTTATTTCGTTTATCGAGGTCTACTTTTATCTCTTTGGCTTTTTCGTCGTCGATTTCATAAAATTTCAATAAGATCAATCCCGCTATGGCTAAGATCGCGGGCAATACGGCAAAGAGAAAGCGCATCCAGAACATCACGCCCGGATCTTGTTCCACACCTTTTGTAGCGTCAAATCCAATGATTGCCAGAATATATCCCTGCCCGAGCGCGAATGTCGTCGCCTGTGTCACTTTTTGAAACCAGCCCGTTGCCGCGCCGTACATGCCTTCGCGCCGAAAGCCGGTTTTCCACTCGTCCCAATCGCAGATGTCGGCTTTCATCGACGTAATAATGAGCCAGAATCCCATCTCGCCGATGCGGATAAAAGGCTGTACGATGAGTTGCAAATAGGGCATCGCTGGCGTATAGCAAAACCACTTCAAAATAGAACCGAGGAGAAGGGAGGAGATTGAAATACCAAGGGTTTTGATCTTTCCGATCCGAGGGGACAAATAGGCCAATAAGGGAATGGCGGCGAAGGACACGATGGTTCCGATGAGAATTGCGTGCCCCTGTATCTCGGCTCCAAATTTTACATCGCCCTGGGCAACGTGATAGATGTTGACATAAGGTCCTAATGCCAGTGTGAAATTACCACCAAAAATGGTTACGACTGTCAAGCCACTGAGAACCAGAAATGGTTTGGTCTTCAGAGTCGTTTTAATCGCCCAACCGACGGGTACTTTTTCCTGTTTGGCCGCCTGTTCTGAGTGGCCTTCGCGCACGAGGAAAATAGTGGGCAATAAAAATATAAAAATGACCAGTCCAACGCCAATGCCGACGTATTTGGCCCCCGTCATGGTGTCGCCAAAAATATCGAGCGTACAAAAATAGAAGAGATAGCCCACGAGAATAGTGCTAATCTGCTGAAAAAACGATCGATATGCAAAGATATTTGTCCGCTCGTGGTAGTTGTGGCTCAGTTCGAATCCCAGGCTGTTGTAGGATACCTGTAAAATAGTGACACAGGTATAGAGTGCCAGGCTGCCAATTAGAAAATACGCAAACAGTGCGTCTTGACTCAGTCCTTGGGGCACATTCAAAATGATTGCGTAGCCAATGGCTGTCAAAATAGCACCCAACAAGAGATAGGGTCTGCGCCGTCCCCAACGAGATTTTGTGTTGTCCGAAAGCCATCCCATCACTGGATCGGTAATCGCATCCCAGCCTCGGGAGAGCAACAGGACAGTGCCAACCTTAGATGGATGCATGCCCAGCGTAATATTAAAAATGGGACCTGAGAGCTTTTTGATCGAGTTGACACTTGTATTCATCGGCAAGACGCCGACGCCATAAGCGATTTTTTCGAGCAGTGGTATTGACGGATACTCACGTCCAATAGGTTCGCCCTCGCCCCAGGGGGCTGATTTTTGATCTGTTCTACTCGTGGACACAAAATCCTCCCGATTTTTATTTATTTTGAGATTCCCGATATTGCTTGTACTTTGCCGATTCTGGATTTACGTGGGCATACGCTTCCAATTCGGTTTCCATTCCGCGGTCATTTTGCTGCGTCATCCACGCATCGAGTTCTGTCCGCATCTCTTTCATGATACCTGCGTATTGGGCGTCTTCAGACAGGTTTTTCAACTCGTAGGGATCGTTTTCCAGATCGTAAAATTCCACTGCCGGGCGATGCCGCAAGGCGTGTACCCGGGGCGCGAGTGCCGGATTTTTTTCAGCGGCTTCTGCCCATCCCATTTCGTCCATAAATCGCGTTACATTGCACTGAAACACACCTTCGTGATTGAGATTTGCAATATATTTGTATCTGTTGGAGCGCACCGAGCGGATCGGGTAATCTGTCCCATCTCGAACCCCGCGATTTGTATAAGCGCCATATACGTAATCCCGGTGGTGATTGCCATTTTTCGCGACGAGATGCCAAAAACTCTTTCCATCAAATCCTGAACCCCCGTCTGGCGCGCCTGCTCTGCCCGTATCGACTTGTGTGGGATCGCCGCCTGCAACTTGTAGGAGCGTTGGTAAGATATCCACATATTGCACGAGGGCATCGCAGGAAGAACCCGCCTCAATTTTCTCCGGCCAGCGCATGATCAATCCGGTGTGCAATCCGTTTTCATAACACGTCCATTTGCCGCCATAGGGGAATGCCGATCCCTGTTCTGTTGAGAAAACCACGAGGGTGTTATCCGAGACGATTTGCATACACCGCCCCAACTCGGCGTCCAGTGCGGTAATTTCTGCATAGTACGCCGCCAATCGCTTTCGCGTTTCCGGGGTGTCGATTAAATACGGTGGAATCGTCACTTTGTCTGGATCGTACATGTCCTGCGGTCCCTTTGTATATGGCAGGTGGGGATTGCGAGATGCGACCACCAGACAGTAGGGTTGTCCCGGTTCTCGATTGATGAATTCTTGAATAACCTGGACTGACGCATCGGCGTCCAGCAATTCATTGGTGCTGGTTGTTTTCAATACTTCAAATGGAAACGATTCGGACGGTCCGTAGTGTTGCTTGCCAACGATTCCAACGCGATAGCCCAGTGCTTTGAAATGGTGCGCCATGCTCTTGACACCCGGACGTACAAATCCCCCCTGGGGATACGCGCCATTGCGTATTGGAAACATTCCCGTGTACAACTGCTGTCGCGTGGGCGCGCAAATGGATGTGGAGGTAAAACATCCATCAAAACGCATGCCTTCACGCGATAATTGATCCAGATTTGGGATTTGCACTTCTGCATTGCCATATACGCCACAGTCTCGCCACGTCATATCGTCAGCCAAAAATAACACGATATTTGGGCGATCATCTGATTGTGCCCGAAGGAGCGATGGCATCGCAACGGTCGCTACGGCAGTTTGTTTGATGAATTCGCGTCGGTTCATGGTTATCTCCGGTTGTTATCAGTAGTCAGATTGCTGTACTTTGCGAACTCGAATGGCAAATGCTTCTTGCGGATTTTCCGCGGTGATCTGGTGGATTTCTCTATCGGTAAAATTCGCTTTATGCATTAGCGGGATAAATTGGTCAAAAATGGCATTATAAGGCTTAAAGGGACGGTCGCCATATCCAAATGAATTGCCATCGTGAGAAAGCAAAACCCGGCCCAAAGCGCGATATCTTCTCATGTGGCGCAGCATATCGAGATGGTGATTGAGCGTTTTTTCGCTGATGCCATCCAGTCCGATCCACCCACCTGCCCGCGCAACCGGAGGCAGGTCGGCGGGATCCTTGACGCGTTGTGCGTGTGCCCAGATCCATGCCTCGGGATGGACGCCCATTTCTACGAGCATCGCAACCTGCTCAACAGCCGCATCTGTACTGCCGCTTGTGTGCGAGACAATTGTCAGGCCCGTTTTGAGATGGGTTTTTCCCGCTGCCAAAATGAGCTTTTTGTCTATGTAGGATGGCATGCCGGGATCAACGCCAATTTTGATAAATCCCGGGCGAATATCCGTCCCATCAATCCCGTTTTCCCACTCATCAATCCAGCGTTGGGCAATTTGATCTGCCGTTTCTTCAAAGGCGTGCGCTGGCACATAGCGATCGTGCGCTGCGCCAAAATACCCGGTATTGGTCAGTATTTGTATCCCAGTCTCTTGCGAGATGCGCCGGAGCAAATCCACGCGCCGTCCAAAATAAGCCCCCGTGCATTCACAAATCGTTTGCACGCCAAATACTTTTAGCATTTTGAGATAGGGGATAACCCGGATGAATAATTTTTTTTCGTCGTATTGCGCCACTTTGGCCGGTTGTCCACCAAAAATGGACATGATGTGTTCGTGGGGGAGGGTGAACCCCATCTGGTCAAGGGCTATCGGTCCGGTTACGGTCATCACCTGTGGTGCTGATGCGAAAGCCGACGGTGCAATTGCCAATGCGCCCGCAGTTGCGAGACTTTGTTGTATAAATGTTCTTCGGGTAATCATTGCGTTTTAGAAATTGTGTACATTGTGTCCTTGCAAGGGAAACCAGATGCAATCTATGACAAATACCAATCCCGTGCTGAACGCTTGTGCTGCCAGCAGGCCGATGAAAAACGGTTTCCCTTTTTCGTATAGCTGCACACCGCCCATCTTCATCACGACAACTTTGATTGACCACACAATAAATACCGAGAATACCGTTTTACTCACGCCGTAGTTCCCTTGCATGGCCAGACCAATTGGATGCAGGGGCCAGGCGGGTATCCAGTAGCGAATCAGGGTCAAAATCGCCATTGTACCAGCACCAACTCCCGCCCACATCACGCGGCCATCACCTCCGAGACCCAGGGGATTGCGGATCGCGTTCATCGCAAAATCAAATGCCCGCGGGCCAACGTTTTTCAGGCCCATATTTCCCAGATTATAAGCCCCGTATTCATAACTCAAGTAGAGCGTGTTGACAATCGAAATCACAAAGCCCACGGCGAGCGACGCCCAGATCACGCCTGTTATCCGCCGGGGTGTTACGGTTTTATCCACTGCTTTCACCGCCTGGGAAAACGACGGCATCAAAAAGCCTTTGCCGATGTCGGGAAAAAAATTGAATACCCGCATAAACGCCAGCGCGGTGATGCTCGAAACCCCCATGATTGACGCCGAGCCAAATGCCTGCACGACCGCGTCATTTGGCTCCAACCGATAATAGGCATAGACCAGACCCAGTTCGGAAACAGCGCGTGCCAGACCCAAAAATAACAACATTGCCAGAATCAAAAACACTATCGCAACCCACAACGCCATGCCGGTTGCGACCAGCCAGCACGTTGCAAACACGAGCGAGAGCACGAGGCCAAATACAGCCGTGCGATATGATAACAACTCTCCGCGATCATCTATTTCACAACTCGGATCCCACGCTTTGCGCCACACGGCTTTCAAGTGTGCGCGGGCCATCCACAAGCCCCACACCGCGAGAAAAATGAGTGCCCCCATGCTCTGCCAGTTTAATAACTCGTTTTCCCAGTGCAGGCTGGATGAACCCAGGGGATAGCCAAAAATATTCGAGGCATAGATCTGAAATGCCGTCAAGACAATAAAAAACCACACGCTGAACAATACATCTAATCGCGCAAAATAACCAAAACCTATGGCGTAAAAACTGAGGCGAAAGGGCAGTGCGGGAAAATCGGGAAAAGCCCGCCAGTTCATTCCTTCAATAGAGATATGCGGGAATGCCGGCGAAAAATAAGAGCCGATATTCCACAGCTTTAACGCCATCACCAGGCCAAATGCGATCCAGAACAATGGGGACCGAAGCATTTTTTCCAGCGTGCCACCCGGCTCGGTCTCGGTCAGCAGACTACCCACTTCGACAAGTGGATATGCCAACCGCTCGTAATCCACCCATTGCTTTCGCAAAATCACCACGACGCTGAATGCCGCAAATCCCATCGCGCCCAAAAAACACGTCCACCAGAATATCGGTGCGACCCACACGCGCCAGGGGAATGTTCCCTTTCCGCCCTCGTAAAACCGCGTCATCTCTCCGCCCGCATTGGTCGGCACCAGCCAGTTCGGGATGTGTTCGAGCAAGTACGTTGTCCAGCCGTTTTCCGTTGAGGCAAAATAATAAGGCGCGGCTACCACGCCGATCAGATGCCCGCTGATCCCGTCGTAAGACACCGAGATGCCGACCAGCCCAGAAGCCATGACCACCAGCAATTCCGACCGCGTCAACGCCCAGGTTGATCGCCGATGATTTGCCAGCAAATTGCATATACACAAGATCAAAAAGGGATAGAAGAGTGCTACGGGAAAATGGCTGCGGCTGATATTGGATCCCGATGTGTAATACGGCATCCATTCATTCCACAGCACGCTGACCAGGATCATGGCGACCGACGCAACAGCGGTTCGATACGTGCGCAAACCCCTGCCGATAGGCTTTGGTGTCTGTATGTTTTGTACGGATTCTGCCATGGTAAGGGTCAGAGATTAGCCTGTGGACTTCACGTAAAAAAGGGAGCCGGTCAAAAACAGGCTCCCTTTTCAAAATGGCGGGGATAGAGGCTAAAAGCCCGCCTGAAGCGTCAAGCGGTTGACATTGTCAAATACGCCAAAATCGGTGTACGCATAATCCACACGCAGATCCAGACTGCCCAGATCGCGGCCAAAGCCGACGCCCAGGGAGATGCCCTGCTCATCGGTTGGCGTCACATATCCGGCGCGCAAAGACAGGGTTTTCATGAGCGTATAATCCACCCCGATCTTGACTTGTTCGGAAAAGTCGCGCGGACGCTCGGTATCTACCGATAGGATCACGGAATGGGCGTCCTTATCCATATCCGTGAAATCGATCAAATCCATCGCCAATCCCATGCGGAATGTCAGCGGCAATTCGAAACTCTCTTCGCTGTACTTGTTTTCCTGAGAGAAATTTCGCGTGTTCAGTGCCAGTGTCAGGCTCTTATATCCCGTCCAGTAGAGCACGCCAAAATCGACAATGGTCGAGCGCTCGCCAAAAGATTTATTTACAGGTTCTGCGCCTTCAAGCCCCACGGGAACATTGCCGAAGGATTGCTTGGCGATGCGTATATTGCCGCCCACAGAAAAGCGATCGGTAATTGCGCGGGCATAACCGAGTCCGATAGCCCAGGCAGATGGGCTATACGTACCCACGTCGAGGAATCCCTTTTCGTTGTCTGCGCGGATGGTGCGCTCAAAATCGCCGTAATCGACGGAAATCATTGACAATCCGAAAACGCCCCAATCCGTATTCAATGCGACACTGCCCATGTTGTAGGTCACATCTGCAATCCACTGGACCTGCCCGGCGGCGAGTTGAAATTTGCGCGTGGCATAGGCCATTGATGCGGGGTTGTAAAACATCGCTGATGCCCCCACTCTCAATGCGGAATACGCATCGCCCATGGCGGCGGCGCGCGCATCGGGCGATACACTCAAAAACTTAAAGCCCGCTTGTGCGCGGCGTTCGCGCGGAAGATCCTGTCCCGGTTCGGGCACGGGAAGATCGTCTGGATCTGTCGTATCTACCGGGTCCTGTGCATAGAGCGGTGTCAGACACATCAGACTCAGCGCGACATAAGTAAGAAATTTTCTGGTCATTGGAATACTCCATTCTTAACGAATAATGACGAATTTTTTGATTATTTTTTCGCCAGTCTGAAGGTCTGTGATCACGGCAAAATAAATGCCGCTTGTAATCACCTGATTCGACTCTGTGGTCAGGTTCCAAAATTCATCCCCTGTGCCATCTGTGTGCTCGATGGTGAATATTGATTCTCCCAGTTCGCTGAAAATCTGGATGGTGCATTCCCCGGGGATTTCGAAGAATGCCAGCTTGTCCTGCTGGTCTGGGAATCGAATATTTTGATCGGCTTCCAGAACATAAGGATTGGGTACAACGCGTACTTCCATCAGCGAGGTGCCAGCCGGGCGTTTCAAAAATGCGGGATCATAGGTCTGTGTATAATACCGGCTGCTTTTCATCACCATGCCGGTGGGCGTGAGTCCAGTTCCATCGCTGTTCACCTGTCCTACGGATTGGATATAGTAGAAATAACTGATGCCGCGCACCACGTCCGTGTCTGCGTATTCGCGTGCCTCTGCTCCCAGGGTGGCGATCAATTGGTATTCCCAGCGGTCATCCACATTGCCTTCATAAAAATTGCGCGTACGCCAGATCTCAAAACCCGTGTGATTGGCATTGGCAAAGGTCTCCCACGAAAGCACAATTTGATCAGAACCAGATTGCACATTGAAAACTCTGGGCGGCAGTGGGGGGTGCGGAATATTATACCCCGATTGCCAATTTGCCGTGGCTCTGCGGATCATGTGATAGATCGAATCTCGGGTACCCAGCACCCAGCGATTCTTCGTGTGGGTCTGGCCCTCATAGGTAATGGGCAGTGTATCGTCATAACCAGAATTTTTGTATGCCGTGCCCACTGCAACAGCCACATCCCGGTCCAGCCCGTACATGCCTTCAAGCCAGACAATACTGACACTTTCGCCCGGAGCCAGTGTGTAGGGGCCAAAGGCAAATGCTGGCACCATACCTCCACTTCTCATGCGAGAGACATCAGTTTGCGCGCCCATGCGTTCGTACCACGATTCCGAATCGAAAGGACCCGCAGGCTCCGGCGGCGCTGAACGGTCGGCTTCGTGAGGAAAAAAGTGCCCATCGGTGCCCGGGTTGCCATACTCGGCATAGCTCAGGTCCGGATGCATAAAATGGTAGGTGTCTGCCATCTGTTCGGCATCGCCAAACGACGGGTTGGTAATCGAGTCGCCGCCTCGGGTGAAACCCGTAGTTCGGGGCTGGCCCTGATCATTTGTCGGATCTGTTGGGCTTGTATCTGCGTGCAAGGTCGCGCGGGTCAGCATATAAGCACCACCGAGCCGACCGATGGAATCGCCTTCTGTAATCCGATAATTCGCATTTCCGCGCCCACCTCGCCAGATAGGACCTCCAATGCGGTTCAGGAAGGACACATTCGTACCATTGCCGATCCAGCCGAGCGTGGCGCGTATGCCTTCCCATTTGCCCACATCTTCCTTGCCGTCGCCCACATAATCCCACATTGTGCCGGAGACACCCGCACCCGTAACCCCGCGAGGTCCCCAGAGATGCTCTTTAGCGGCAAAGGACAACATCATCTCGTTCACGGTCTGATCGGGCAATTCGATCTCTTCATCGGCATCGACATTGCCCGTATTGGTCCAGGTCATTTCCCTGATGTGATAGTCGTCGTGATACGGGGTTGAGAATGCGTATATCTTCTCTTCCCAAGTAATGCCCACATTGGAATGGGCACTGCGAATAATCATGCGATCTGATGGAATAGAAGGATCGACACGCGTGAGTACTGTGGGCCGGGAAAAAGATTGAAACCCATCGACAAATACATCTGGCTTTTCAAATTTTCCAATCAGTTCCATGGGCAATGCAAAGTGTTCGCCCAGGTCAAATACGCGAGGTCCCGCACGGGCGACTTTGAACGGCCAGGCTTGTCCATTTTCATCGGTAAAATCTTTTACTCCGATATAATGGCGGCTGCGCACATGCGTGCCACCTTCTCGAGCATAAATACCGGGCCAGTATTTCACACGTGCCCGAAACGGGGGGCTTGTGATTGAAGGCTCTGTGCCTGTCGATGCGTATCGATAGTGATAATCACCCACATCCAGCCACATCAGTTCTGCCTGCGCCTGCACTTCGGTTGGCTGACCAAAAAAGACCAGAGCTACAAGTGCAAAAGCGGTTCCGACCAGCGGTTTTAACAATCTGTTCATTACAAATTCTCCTGATAAGTCGCAATTCAAAAATCTTCTTAGAACGAGAACCGCAAGCCCAAACGCACGCGCCGCGGGTTCAAGAACCGGGTAGTGTCGTTGTTGGGCATGTCGATATACAGCTTATTATCCAGGACTTCATTTACAAAGTCCTGATTTGCCTGCGCCCAGGTACCATTTTGATATTCGTGATACTGACCGGATTCCTGAACATACCACAGCACGCGGCGGTCAGGCTCGAGACCCGTGGGCAGCACAGCCGTGATTTCCGCGTCGCCGGGCAATCCATTGGCGGGCAAATCGCTGGCTGTATTGACAATTTCAATGGGCACAAACTCCGTGCCGTAATCTCTGAAACTGCCGGGCGAGTCATTGCCGGGAATAAACGGATAGGGCGGTTCGAATTCGCCAAATGTGTCTTCTGGCAAATGCAGGGATACCATATAGAATTCCCAGTCTTCGAGCCCCGGGTTGGCAGAACTGCTATTGAGTCGCTTGAGATTAAACACATTATCGACGTCTAAAAAGAACATGGCCCTGACGCCCATCATCGCAAACTGCTTCGTCAGGCGCAGGTCCATATTCCTGATACTCTTGTACTGGACATTTCTGATCAAACCGGGGATATCACCACCTTCTGGACCATACCAGTTGCTGTACTGACCCGCTCGCCAGTTGCCCACGAAAGACATATCCCACTTGCCCAAGGGATAAAACTTAGAGACCTGGGGACCAAAGTCGCGCGGCGTGTAAAATTCCAGCGACAATCTGGCGAAGGGCCGGCTGGCGGGCCGGCTTTGATAGTGCTGTGTTGAGGTCGCATCAAAAGTGGATTGCTCTAAGCGATTTTCAAATATCTGGCGCCGACCAAAGTTGCCGTCCTTAGTTTGCAGATACGTATAGTTGGCTGATCCGCCAAACCACTTGCCCCTGTGCTTTCTAATGGTTATTTCAAAGCCCCGGATATCGTCGTAGTTGAGAGGTTCAAAAAGGTTGTAAGATACGGTTTGGTCCAGATTGGTGTAGCGCACACCAATTGTCTGGTCGTTGTTGGCTTTGTAATATCCGGTCAGGCGCAGCAAATACTGGTCGAACAAATTCTGCTCAAAGCCGAGTTCGTAATTGATCGTGCGCGGCATTGGGTGATTGGGATTGCCAATCCGTGAGACTGCGCCCGTATTTATTTCATCGACGAGAAAGAGATTGTGTGGGTTCAGCATCTGGCGGAAGTGCCCATAGTTAAAAAACAATTTGCTATCTGCTGTTACCGGGAACGAAATACCCAGGCGCGGGCTTAAATAAGACAGAGTCTTAACAGGTGCTTGGTCGAGTGCTTCCTCGAGATTGTCTTTGCCAATTTTAGGCCCAAACGCACCGGAGAAATCATCATAAACCCACCATTCGCCACTCCCATTCCAGCGATCCCAACGCACCCCCAGGTTTGCGATCATCGCATTGAATTCGAGCTTGGTCTGCACGTATCCGGCAAACTGATTCGGGTCGCGTTGCCAGATGTATTTGGGTGCCGCATTGTTTTTGAAGAAAGGCTGTGCATTTTCGTGATTGACATCGTAATCACTGGCGATCCATTCAAAACCCGCCTTAAACTGCGCGACCTGATTGCGCTGGCTGGTAATGTCAAAACGCGTTGTATAGGCTACGACTTCAGAGTCGTCGCGTCCATTGGCCCAGTGCCCCCCCAAATACAGGCCGTCAACAAAGACTTCATTTTTCATAAAATAGCCATCGGGTGCAGCCGTCAACCCGATGTGGTTCTGCGTGACCTCTGAAACTTGTAAAGACGGACTGGGAGGCGCGAAGTCCGAATTGCGGGGAATGGTCTTTTCAACAGCCGTCAAATCGCGGTCTGGATACTTTTCGGTCAAAAAGTCCGATTGCATCCTCTGAAAGCGAAACTCGTAAAATGTTCTGGGGCTCAACACGTGTGAAAAGCTGAGGCCAATATTATTGCGCTTGATCTGAAGTGTGTTCTCGTGGTGATTTGCCCAAATCAGGTCAGCATCATTAAGATTCATTTCCTGATTGCCGCGCCACATGCTGGGAAAACCACTCTTGTTCGGATTCAACCCAAATTCTTCGCCCGACATCGCCTCGACACTCAATTTCATGCTGCTGCGAATATCCGACGTGACCTTCACGCGCCCCCAGTCGTTTTCGTATTCATCGATATTGCGTGGCATCATATACGCTCTGCGTTCGCGCTTGCCCGAAGCAAAGAACCTCAGACCGCCCAGTTTTTCGCTCAGCCCCGGAATTAAGGGACCGCCAAAACCCAGGTCAATATCGAAATCCGCATTGCGAACTTCCAGATCTTTGCGACGATACCACTCGAACAACTCCGTAATCACTGCGTCATCAACTTGCAGTTCATCGACTGGTAAAGTCGATTCATCTCCGCCGGTGTCTTTCACCCCCACACCGTGATACGGATCAGTAGGGGTGGCAGCCCATCTTCTCACAATGGTATTCCACCCGGTCCAGACTCGATATTGACGCCGCGTGTACACATCCCAGGGGCTTTCGGGTGAATGGGTGCCCACGTTCTTCACAGCGGGATCTGTAAATGGCCGCCAAAAAAAGCCATTGGGGTGGTTTGGCAACGGGCCAAAATAATCGCGCTGTGCGCCGCTGTGTCGCAACAACACATCGCCGTTGTAGCGTCGCTTGTCGCCTTCTTTGGTCACGATATTGACCAGCCCCGAGCGCACGTTGCCGTATTCGGCGTTGAACCCACCCGACTGCACGCTCATTTCTTTGATTGAGGTATAACTCACCGTTGAATACGGTTCGTTGTTGCGTCCATCGCGCATGGACAGACCATCGACCGAAAAGGCGATCTCATTAAAAGCACTGCCTCGAATCGACAGTTCGCCATTGGCAGAGGCGAGAACTCCTGCCTCTAATTGCACGACTTCGTTCACGCTGGTCACTGGCAGGCTTTCGACATCCTGCGCGGAGATATTGGCGACGTTGGCGGAAATATCGGGTTGCACCACCGGAAGTTCGGCAACCACTGTGATCTCTGCCAGTTCAATGGTCTCTTCGACAAGGCCAAAATCACCGGAGAAATTCATCGTTGTGGTCAGGTCGATAAAGACCCGCACATTGATCTGTGTTGTTTTGTGATAGCCGACCATACTCGCACTGACGGTATAAGAACCCGGCGGCACATTGATGATAAAATAATTGCCATCGGGATCTGTTACTGCGCCCAATGTGGTGCCTTCGATGACCACATTGGCACCGGGCAGGGTCTCGCCCGTGGATTTCTCCACGACTTTGCCCGCAATTTTACCGGTTGATCCGGCAAAAACAGCACTGGCAGAGAATGCCAGAGCTATGAATAAAAAGAAAAACAGACTCGTCCGTCTCATAGACTTCCTCCTGTGGTGAAAGGGACAGTTGCGCTGTTTCGTATTAGAACTGAATCAGATTGCCTGAAATTGAAAGGAAACAATCTGTTACGGTACGGAAATTAGTGTGTTTAGAGTAATGTATAAAAGTGTATAAAAGTGTAAAAAAAATCAACCATAATCTTGAAGGCCAGTAATCAGCAAAATATCTTCTGGATCGCAGCCCTGCCTCACACGCGATAAAATACATCCCCATCTGGTCTGGGGCGGTGGAGTGGACACTCGGCGGGACAGGATCTGGTACAGGGATACTGATCTTCCAGGGCCTCCCAAACGTGAGCTAATACGCGGTCGAGGGTGGTGTAAAATCGGTCGCGACCAATTTCTTCGAGTACGCCTGCGCGATTGAGTGCGTCCATGATCTGTTTTTTCGTTCGTGTGAATAGTACCTCAATGCCAGCCTCATGTAGCCGCTGCACCACGCCGACCAGCATCTCTTTTCCAGTCGCATCAATCTCATTCACCCCTTCTGCATCGACAATCACATAGCGCAATTTGGGATCGCGAATCCGTTCCAATACGGCGTCTTCAAAAGCGCTTGCGCTGCCGAAATACAATGAGCCGTCAAATCGGATGGTGGCAATTGCATCGCACAATTCCAACTCGTGTTCTACTGCATCTCGAAACGCGCCATCGGGGTGGCGGGCGAGGAAGGCCACGCGCGGTTTCATCGTGCGATAGAGGTAGAGGGCGATTGATAAGCTCGCGCCGATCAAGATGCCCTGGTCGAGGTGTGGCGCGAAGATGAGGGTGAGCGCAAATGACGATATGGCGACAATGCCATCGTGTTTGTGTACTTTCCACGCGCTGAAGATGGGTTTGGGTTGAATCAGTGCGGTGACAGAGACGATGACAATTGCCGCTAAGGTGGATAGGGGCATGTGATATAAAATCTGGGTGAAGAAAAGGAGTAGCAGGATGACGACCAGTCCCGCAATGACAGACGCAAAGCCGGTTTGTCCGCCAGCGCGCAATGTGACGGTTGAACGGACAAAAGAGCCGGAGACGGGAAAGCTCTGAAAAAAACTACCGGCGATATTGCTCAAGCCCTGTGCGAGCAATTCCTGGTTGGCGTCAATGCGTTGACGGGTTTGCGTGGCAATGGCTTTGGCTATTGAAATGGTTTCCAGATATCCAATGAGTGCGATGGTTATGGTGGCGCTGATAATGTGTGGTACGATACCCCAATCAATTATTGGCAGTGCAAATGCGGGGATGCCCTCGGGGATGTTACCCACGACCTGGCCGCCGTAATTTTTTTCGAATCCAATGAGCCACGAAACGCTTGTTGTTGTGATGGCGACAATTAGCACACCCGGAATTTGCGGGTTGATGCGGCGCAAAATAAATAACAGTGCGATAGCAGATAGGCCCATGATCAGGGTGGGGGTGTGAAAGCCAGCAGAGATCACGTCCCACATGCGTATCATGCGTTCGTAGTGTGCCCCGCCGCGTTCTACGGTGACGCCGAATAATTTGTCGATTTGCGATGTGCCGATGATGATGGCTGCGGCATTGGTAAAGCCGAGCACCACCGGATGGGAGAGAAAGTTCACCAATACGCCCAGGCGCAATACGCCCAAACCCAACTGCAACAGGCCGACCATGAGAGCCAGGAGGATCGCATAGGCGATATACGCCTGTTCATCAACCGCCAGTTGTCCCAATTCAGAGGCGACCATCAAGGCGACGAGTGCGACGGGGCCTGTGGAGAGTTGGCGAGAGGATCCAAAGAGGGCACTGACGATGATGGGGACAAATGACGCATAGAAACCGTAGTAGGGGGGCATCTCAGCCAGTTGGGCATTGGCCATGGCCTGTGGGATCAAGACCAGCGAGAGGGTGATGCCCGCAATAATATCGGCGCGCAGGATGTGCCGATCCTTGAGTTCTCCAATCCAGTTGAGAAAAGGCAGGTAGCGATGGCGTAGTGAATTTGACATGTGTATTCCATACTGTATGGTTGTTTTATCCGGATATTTAATCTGCTCAACGCAAGCGCAAAGTGCAAGGAGAAAGTCACGGAGGGTGTAAAAGTGCTATACATCCCCCCAATTTGTTTGTATTATGTTGCGCATTAGTCGTATGCCGTGTTTTGTTGGTGAGTATAAACCAAAAATAAAGGAGGGTCTATGTCTTCTAAAAAACTTTGTCTGTTCACCGTGCTTCTGGGTCTGTTTGCGGTCGGTTATGCATTTGCACAGGAAGCATCAGCGGGTGAATCGGATGGTGCGATACAGATGTTTATCGCGGCATTGAATGAACACCTGGGGGCTGCGGCCAATTTTCTGTTTTCGGTTTTTTTCTTTGATTTTGGTCTCGGCTTACCACTGATCGTTATTGTGCTGGTCGGGGGTGGCGTCTATTATTCTTTTTATTTTGGCTGGATTACGTTTCGCGGATTCAAGCATTCGCTCAATGTGATTCGCGGGCGGTACGATCACCCCGATCATCCGGGTGAAATTTCGCATTTTAAGGCATTGACCAGTGCGCTATCTGCAACAGTGGGGTTGGGGAATATTGCGGGTGTAGCCATTGCTGTGAGTGCAGGTGGTCCCGGTGCTGTTTTCTGGATGATCGTCACGGCATTTTTCGGTATGGCGTCAAAGCTGGCGTCCTGTACGCTGGCGGTTATGCACAGGAAAATTCACCCCGATGGCCGCGTGTCAGGTGGCCCGATGTATTATCTGGAGCACGGTCTTGGAGAAAAAGGTCTCAGGGCACTGGGGCGTCCATTTGCCATCATTTTTGCCCTGTTGACGATTGGCGGTTCTCTGGGTGGCGGCAATATGTTTCAGGCAAATCAGACGGTTGAAATTCTCGGTACTGTAGCCGAAGGATTTAAGACATATAACTGGGTTATCGGGATTTTGATGGCGACGATGGTCGCTGTTGTCATTATTGGTGGTATTAAGCGCATTGGCAATGTGACATCGCGCATTGTGCCCTTTATGTGTGGGCTATATGTTCTCACATCTATCCTTATTATTCTGTCGCACATTACTGAAGTGCCCGCGCTTATTGCGAATATTATTTCACAGGCGTTTACGCCAGAAGCTATGTATGGCGGCTTCCTGGGGGTTCTGGTCCAGGGGGTACGCAGGGCGGCTTTTTCAAATGAGGCCGGATTGGGTTCTGCAGCGTTTGCCCACGCGGCAGCACAGACCGATGAGCCTGCGCGTGAAGGGATGGTAGCGATGATCGGGCCTTTTATCGATACCGTTATTATATGTTCTATGACGGCATTGGTTTGCATGATTACAGGCGCGTATCAGTTGGCCGAGTTTCAGGGACAGAGCGGGTCTCTCGTAGGGGCCAAAATGACGGCTGCTGCATTTGATTCCTTTATTCCCGGGGCACGTTATGTGCTCGCATTTGCAGTGATGCTTTTTGCGTATTCGACGATGATCTCCTGGTCTTATTACGGAGAGCGTGCATGGGAATATCTTTTTGGTTTGAAATCCATTCTGGTTTATCGCATTATTTTTGTTTGTTTTGTGTTTATCGGGGCTGTTACAGCTTTACAGAATGTGCTCGATTTTTCCGATGCGATGATCTTGGGCATGGCATTCCCGAATATTATCGGCGGTATTATCTTAAGTCCGCAAATCAAGGCGGTGCTCAAAGAATACTGGGCGCGTTACAAGGCGGGTGAGATGACGGTGTATAAATAATCGGTTGATTTTTTTGATATTTCAATGCATGCACATGGGAGGTTCCTTTTATTTGGACTAATATCAAATAACACAGGAACCTCCTGTTATCTATTACGTCATACTATCATAACCGTGTTGGCAATAAACAGAAATCATGGGTGAGCACTATGAGTACAGAAATTAGCACTTTACTGGTGAAAGACCCGGATATATGTGGTGGGCACTTACGCATAGACGGCACGCGCATGACAGTAAATCAAATCGTTGTGTGGTATAAACAAGGGTATAGTCCGGAAGAAATTGCAGATCAATATCCGCATTTGATGCTATCGCAAGTCTATACGGCATTGGCGTATTACCACGCAAACAAAGAAGAAGTTGAAGCGTCTTTGGCGATTGAGGAAAAAAAATCTGACCAGCTTGAACAAGCGCACAAGCAAATATCCAGGCCGGTTTGAATGCCTATCAGATTGTATATAGATGAAGATGCGATGGCTCGTGCTTTTGTCAGCGGGCTTCGCGCGAGGGATGTGGATTTAAAGACCGTATTTGAAGAAGGAATGTTGGGACAAAGTGATGAGGCTCAACTTGAATATGCAACACAGCAAGGGCGAGTAATCTATACATTTAATGTCGGTCATTTTTGTCAGCTTCACACAGAATTTATCGCTCAAGGGAAAAACCATGCTGGTATCATCGTGGTTTATCGACAACGCTACTCTATTGGAGAACAAATAAGGCGCGTGATAAATTTAATACAGACGAGATCTGATGAAGAAATGAAAAACAATATTCAATTTCTTTAATTGGGTTTTGTTCATTTATAGGCATTAAATAGCTGAATAACACGGGTTTCCCACCAGAGGCGAACCCGTTTTCTATATGGGAAACAGGGGATGAATAATTTTTCAAATATCGCTGTGATTGGTGCGGGTATCGTGGGGGTGTCAATCGCATTTCATCTGGTGAGACGCGGTGCGAAGATTACGCTGATTGATGCGGGTGGACCCGGGAATAAATCAAAAGTTCAACCGGCAACTGCTGTATCTTTTGCTTGGATGAATGCACGCGACAAAAATCCCAGACATTATCACCTTTTCAACCGGCGCTCTCTGGATATGTGGGCGCGATTTGTCGAACGGTTGGGTAGCCCGCAAAGCGCGACATGGGGCGGCGAATTGCGGTGGGCTTCTACAGATGACGGCGCGCGGGAAATTGTGAGACGTGCGGGTGTTTTGCAGTCGTGGGGATATCCCATCCGTTTGCTGAATGGGGAGGAGGTTGAAGCATTGGAGCCGCGTTTGGAGCCGGGCGTTGTGACGGCAGCTTCTTACACAGATATAGAAGGACACGCAGATACAGGGGCTGTTGTCGGGGCGTGTGTTGAACGGTTGCGGGAATGGGGCGCGGATATTTTGTTTCAGACGCGCGTCACAGGGCTGGCGCGTTCGGGTTCGGATATATCGGCTGTGGTGACGGATAGGGGAGAGATCGCATGTGATGCGGTCGTGCTGGCTGGGGGAGCAGATACCGCAAGTCTGGCTGCAATGGCAGATATTGATGTGCCTATGTATTACACGTTTGGATGTACGATTTTGACAGAGCCTATGCCACCTGTTTTTGAAAACGCATCGGTGGTGCATTCGCCGCGCGATTGTCCTCCGCAGATCAATTTCAGGCAGTTGCCCAATGGTTCGGTGATGCTTCACGGCGGGGCGCATAGTCGCGTGTACGATGGCGGTTCGCTTGGGCAGGATGATCGAGAAGTGCAGCGGGTGGTCGATGCGGTGGCGCGTTTTTTGCCAGCAATTGAAGGCGTGCCCGTGCGCGAGGTACGGCGCGGGCGCCGTCCGATTCCAAAGGATGGACACCCGATTCTCGGATTTTCCCAACGGGTTCCAAATCTCTATTTGTCTGTGACACACAGCGGGGTGACGCTCGCGCCTTTAATTGGTGAATGCGCGGCGATTGAGATTTTGGATGGCGCCCGGATAGATTTTTTGAGGCGATATCGCCTCGAGCGGTTTTTACAGTGATTCCTCACATATCCGATATCTGAACCACTTCGCCTGTTTCTATTGATCGGTTGACGGCCATGACGACTTCCTGCGTTTTGACTGCATCGGCGTACGTGGTTTTGAGTGCGGAGTCGTCGCCTTTTCGCACGGCATCTATAAAGTCGTTGTCCATGTCTTGCCAGAAATCGTTTTGCACTTTGACCAGTTCCGAATTGCCATCTTGGATGATGGTGATGGATCTGCGCTCGCGGTATTCGATGTTCATATCTTTGGTGAAGATGTCAATGCCGCCTCTGCCTCGTCCTCCGGATAGAAAACACGCTGAGAAGATGGTAGCGGCCAGACCGTCTTCAAAAACGAGCGTGGCTGCGCTGCTGTCTTCGATGTTGTAGTCGGGTACATCGGTCATCAGACCCGTGCGTCCAGCCGCATAGACGGATTTTACTTCGCCAAAGAGATACCGCGCCATGTCGGTGACGTGAATGGTTTGCTCAACGGCCTGCCCACCCGACATTTCTTTGCGCCGCCACCAGGGCACTTGCGGCATCCCGCCCATCCAGTATCCCATTGCCATACCAACGGGGCGATCTTTGAGCAGATCTTTTGTCTGCGCGATAATGTCTAAATAGCGTCCTTGAAATCCAACGCACGATACCACATTGTTTTTGCGAATGGCAGCATCGACTTCGCGGGCTTTTTCCATTGTGACAGACACGGGTTTTTCTACGAAGAGGGCAATGCCTTTTTCGGCGGCCATGATTTCCTGATCTTCGTGTGCAAAGGGCGGAATGCACACGTATAGCGCGTCCATTTCTTCGTTTTCGAGCATTGTTTTGTAATCTGTATAGACAACTGCATTCCATTCTTCGGCGGCTTCTGCGACGCGGTCTTCTTCCAGGTCGCACATTGCCACCACTTCTACGTCATCCATATTTTTGAGATGTTTCCGGTGGGGGCGCGAAATGCCGCCAGTTCCGATAAATCCGACTTTTACAGCCATTTTTTCCCTTTCTGTGAAGTTGTAAAAAACATGGATAGACAGAATAATCCCGTCTATCCATGTTGAACTGAGAAAATGGGGGAGCGATTATTGCTCCAGTGTCTTTTTCAATTCGAGAATCGATTGTTCCAATTGTTTCATCGCTTCGCCCGCAGTTGTCCAATCCCACTTTTGAAGCGATTCCCGCACGCGCTGGAATTGCATATCTGCATCTGAAGCCAACGCTGCTGCGGTGCGTTCAGCGGGTTGTTCTGATGTGATCGCGGATGTTTCTCCAGAACCTGGGGATTCCAGGGTTTTTCCCGCGCCAGAGCCAAACAGTTCGTTGAGGGCATCTTCAAATGTATCGCGCATGATGACCTGTCCGCCAAAGGCGACAATTACCTGCTTGAGTTCGGGAATGGCCGTGCTTTGCTGGAGTTGGCGGGGTGGTTGTCCTTGCTGAGGCTGTCCACCGCCTTCGCCTTCAAAGCCCTGTTGTTGGAATTGCTCGGATTCCTGACGGGCTTGCAGGTAGATGGGTTCAACGTATAGGAAAGATGATTCGATGGGCACGGCGAGAAGGTTGCCGCGAATGACTTCGGAGCCGCCCTGTCCCCACAGGGTGAGTTGACTCGATATATCTGGCTGCTGATCGATGCGTGCTTCGAGTTGCATGGGACCAAAGATGAGTTTTTCTTTTGGAAGGCGATAGACCAGCAAGTCGCCGTAGTTTTCTCCATCGCACCGGGCGGCCAACCAGCCGATCATGTTGTCTTTTTTGGCAGGGGTATAGGGTATGAGCAGCAAAAACTCTTCGCGTTCTTCGCCGGGCAATTTGACAATGATATAATACGGTTCCATTGGTTGTGTGCGGTCGTTTTGGCCGTAGATTTCATTGGGAATTTCCCACAGGTCTTCCTGGTTGTAAAATAACTGCACGTCTTGCATGTGATAATCGCGATACATCGTCGCCTGGATGCGGAAGAGATCAACGGGATACCGCACATGGGCGCGCAAATCAGCAGGCATAGTGTCAATTGATTTGAACAGGGTGGGGAATATCGCGGCATAAGCGGCAATCACGGGTTCATCTTCGGCCTGATAAAAGGTGACAGAGCCGTGATAGGCATCCATAACGACCTTGACCGAATTGCGGATGTAGTTGATCTGCGACCGTCCCATGCGCTTGGAATAGGGATACATATTGCTGGTTGTGTACGCATCTAAGATCCAGTACAAACGGCCTTCGGAGATAACGAGATAGGGGTCGGAGTCGAAGAAGAGAAAGGGCGCGATCTCGCGTGCGCGTTGGGCGATCTGACGATGGTACATGATTTTGCTCTCAGGTTGTATGTAGCTACTCAAGAGCAAGTTGGGATCCATCATGCGAATGGTAAATGCCAGGCGGTTGATGAAACTGCCCATGGGGACTCCGCCATTGCCTTCGTAGGTGGTAAACGCATTGCCATCGCGCTTGGGATAGTCAAATTCTTCGGCGCTGGTTTTGACGACTACGTTGCCGTAGGAGCGTTCGCCATAATAGATTTCCGGTCGGGAAATCTGTAGCTCTGCCCATTCGGATACCGGGGGGATATCTTTGACCATAAACTCTGGCAAGCCCTCGGGAGTGACTTGCGTAACCGGGCTCATAGCAACCCCATAGCCGTGTGTGTATTGCAGGGTTTCATTGACCCAGTTGCGCGCCTGAGCAGGCAGGCGATTGGTGTCGAGTTCGCGTCCCGATAGCATGACCTGTCGATACACGCCGTCGATGGTGTAGCGGTCAACATCGACACCGGGAAAGACATAATAGGGACGGATTTCTTGAACTTGCTGATAGGTTTGCACCATTGGGCGCTCATCCCAGATGCGGATGTTGCGAATGGTCAAAGGATTGGCGGCGATGTCCGCTGCGGTGAGGTTCTCGGATGCTTCAAAGGGTTGTTCCACAATTCTGTCGAGCGCATAAGCTTTTCGCGTGGATTCGATGTTGTTTTTAATGTAGGGGGTTTCGCGCTGGAGTTCGGTGGGATCTACGATGAGTTTTTGCACGATTGCACCCGGGATACTGCCCAGCCCTATGGTTCCAGCGAGAAAGACGCCGACACCGATGAGAAGCGGGCGAGCTTCACGTGCTTTGATGTTTCGCAAGAGCATGATGCCAGTTGCGACAAAGGCGATGATGAGAATCCAGTATATCCAGCGTTGAACGTTGACATCGACAAATCCAGCACCGAAAAAGACGTCGCCTGGAGAATAGAGTAAGCCATAGATTTTGAGGTAATAATTGATAGCCGAAAACAGCAAGAATAGCCCGGCAAGAGCAGACAGGTGTGCGACGGGACGTGGCATGACCTGAATGCGTTCCTGCAAGCGAATACCGCCTGTGGCCATGTAAATAACCCCTGATGCCAGGGCTGATACGATTACTGTACCGATGAGGAAACCGACTGTAAACTGATAAAAGGGCAAATCAAAGACATAAAATCCAACGTCGCGTCCAAAAATGGGATCGGAAGTGCCAAATGATCCGCCGTACCAGTAACGCAACAGGGTGGGCCATTGTGAGGATCCGACATTGCCCATAATGAGGACGAGAACGGCGGCGATTAACAAATAGCCAGTATTTGAGCGCAACAGGCTTGCGCCGGGCATTTCACCTTCATAAAGTGAGGCGTCTGCTTCGAGCGCGGAGCGGGTGAATCGACCGACATAATGGAGATTGATTCCAATGACCACAGCGGCAATCAGACCGAAAAATATGCCGGACAGGAAACGCGCTTTCAGGGTGGTCCAGAAGACAGCCTGAAAATCGAGACTCGAGAACCACAGCCAATCGGTGTAATACGATGACAACCACCCAAACCCAATGACAATGACAAATATTGTTGGGATTAAAAACTTGCGTTGCATAAAATATGCCCTCTAAAAAAATAATGACCGAGACATCTCGCAGAACTGTTCAGTCAAAAGGTGTATAATGCGATAACGAATAATTTCGGGGTGTTAAGTAAAGTAAAAAAGAACCATTTGTCACTTAAAAACACAAGCGATTAACGGTTAGCTTCACAGACATTCAATATCTTCGGCGTCATCGGGCACTGGAACGCTGTCGGGCAAGGTGGGTTGAATGGCCTGTCCCCAGCGGGTAATGAGGCGTATATCGCGGTCAGCATCCGCGCTTTCTTTGAGTACGTATTCGGGGTCCCAGTGTTCAAAAATGCGGGATAGGAGGCGGTTGAGGATGCGTTCATAATTGGGATCGCTGCCCAGGTCGCGCATTTCATCGGGGTCGTCTTCGAGGTTGTAGAGGACGGGCGCAGTATTGTCGTGGTATGTGTAACATTTCCAGGGACCCGTTCGAATCATACGCGAGGGTATGCCTTCTTGCCCCAGGTGTTCGCTGTATGTTTCGTTGGGGTGGTCGCCTGCTCCTCGTCCTGTAAGCAGGGGCCAGAGCGAGTGTCCGTGAATGTCTGGCATGGGATCGCCATCTGCCATGTCGAGCAGGGTAGGGCCAATGTCCATCAGATTACATATCTGGTTGCTTTCCGCATTTGGTGCGATCACGCCGGGGAGACTTGTGATGAGGGGGACGCCAACAGACCCTTCGTAGTAGCTGCTTTTCCACCAGCAGCCGTGTTCCCCGGCCATTTCGCCGTGGTCCGAGCAGTAAATGACCAGAGTGTTGCGGTCAAGGCCCGTCTCTCGCAAGGTCTGAAGGATGTGCCCGATTTGCAGGTCGAGGTATTCGCACATGCCAAAATAAGCGGCGCGGGCAACGCGGATGCGTTCTTCGTCGAGGGGGGGATAGAGGCCGCGAATCTGTTTGAATTTGCGAATAGGTCCGGGTTCATTGGGCGTGTGTTGAGGGATATCGACGCGGTCGTAGTAATAATCAAAAAGCTCTTTGTGTGCGATGAAGGGACAGTGGGGCAATAGAAATCCTGCCACGGCAGCAAAGGGACGATTGCCTGGATTTTCCGCTTTGTCACGCAGATACGCGCTGGTTCTTTCCGCGACTATTTCATCAAAGACGTGGTACGAGCCATATCCCCGTCCGGCTACTTCGACGGCTGTGCGATTTTGGCCGGTGGTCGCCGTTGGAATACTTTTGAAGAGGGGTGCTCCCCGCCTGTTTGCACCCGGATGTGTGGCACCGTATTCCCCGAAGGGACGATTTTCAAAGCCGTGTCGCTGGTCGTGTCCGTTGAAGTGCATCCGCCCAATAAGCGATGTTTCATACCCGGCCAGTCCCATGGCATGTGCCCAGGTGGGAATGCCCGAGTGTAGCAAATGATTATTATTCCACACGCGATTGGCCGAAGGTGTGCGACACGTCATAAATGACATGCGACTGGGCACGCAAACGGGTGAGGCGCAGTACGCGCTGGTAAAGCGCGTACCATTTTCTGCGAGTTGGTCGAGATTGGGCGTACGCACGAGAGGGTCTCCATAAGCACCAATGTGATATTTGCTGTGCTGATCGGAGATCATCAGGAGAATATTGTATTTTTCAGACATGGATCAGGATTCCCAGGATTAAAGGATGTACAGGATTACCAACCAGCTCCCAGCCCCCTATTTGCGCGTTGTGAGAAGCGTGATTATCCCGATTGTGCCAAAGATCGCATTTGCGCCCCACGCGCTCCAGGCAGGGGATAGCACATCGTTCCAACCCATGGCGCGCCCGAGTTGAATACATCCGTAAAATGCAAAGCAGATGAGCAAGCACATGCCAATTTGAACGGGGCGTCCTGTTCGTCGCATACGAGAGGCCAGAGGCAGGCCAAAAAGGGCAATAACGAAGTTCGCAAATGGAAAGGCCAATCGCATGTGGAGCGCCACAGATTCTCGAAGTGTCTGACTGCCGTTGCGCGCTTTGCGGTGGATAAAGTCCGTCAGTTCGGAATACGTCATCTGATCTTCGGGCACGACATCGCGGACGAGGTCTTCGGGCGTCAGGGTTACATCTTTTGCCGCCCACACCCGAAATGCGCGATAAAATTCTTTTCCATCTAAAAATACGCGTCGATCACCGTTCATAAAATGCCATTCTGAGGTGGCCCAAATAGCTTCTTCGGCGCGAATGCGCTCTGTGAGCACCCCGCCTTCGTGTTTGTCGAGAACGACTTGCCGCCCTTTCATAGCCGTGGCGTCGTATTCTACCATTGACAAAACGCGTCTGCCCGTATCTCGCAGCGCGACCTGTACGCGGACGGACTGAGGCCCGATTGCCGATTGACGCGGTTGTTCAATTTTCGATCGCGCCCGATTTGCTCGCGGCACGACTTGATCGGCCATCGCAGCAGCCAAAAGACTGATTCCAAGAGCCAGCATTTGCAATGGAATCACGACTTGATAAAGACTTATGCCGGCACTTTTCATTGCCAGCAATTCTCCGCGCTGTATCAGACCACCCATACAGAACAACCCCGCGAGCAAGACCGCCATTGGAAGCACGAGGACGACAATATATGGCAAATAACAGAGATAATAAGATAGAATTGTTCCCAGGCCCACTTCGCGGTCTATAAATGCGCTGAGGCGATCTACCAGGTCAATGACGACAAAAACAACGGCAAAAGCCAGCAAACTGACGCCAAAGGGCATTGCAAATTGGACGACGACATAGCGGCTCAAAATACGCACAGTTATCTCCTTTTTGCGCCCCACTCGCATATAATTCGCGCAGATAGAACAGCACCTATAAGGGCGGTCAATACATTGGGCATCCACATCGCTAACCAGGGCATGAGCACACCTCGGTCAGCCAATTTTTCACCACCGATAAGAAAGATCCACCAGATTAAAAAAAAGCCAATGCTAATCGCTGCGCCAATTGCCGCACTGCTGCTGCGCGCCCACACGCCGATAGGCGCGCCCACCAGTACAAATGCAACACAGGCTGCGGGGATTGAAAATTTTTTGTGTACTTCCACGCGCAATCGATCTGCGGCTCTCGACTTATGGCGTGCAATCCGCATATCGGCTGCTTCACGCCCCAATACAGCGCGCAGCGACTGCACGGGTTTTGCATCTGCGGAATCTATTAACACTTCACGCACAAACGCATCTAAAAGGATCGCCCTTTTGACCTTCGCCTGATGCAATTCGCTTTCATACTGAGAGATTTTATGTCGCATGGTGGCGATATCCATTTCTCGGTCATTGCGATATGCCGATGAAGACCTCGACAACTGTTGGCCCGCATCTCCGAGCCGCAATCTGGCTTTGGCAAATGTCGTGAGTGCATAGACTGTGGGATCATCTGGATCAATGCGGTGCATTTCCCCATTAAAAAGATAGAGCAGAGCCTCATCTCGCGCTTCGTCAAATTCGACAATGCCCGAATCGGCAACCGCTGTTTCGGGGTACCCATTGCTATTAAAGCTATATACCAGCAAGTCGTAAAGAATATTGCCACCTGTATCGGCGCGATCAAACAAGATCTGATAATTTTTGAAATCGCCAATCATTACTCCGGCCTTGTCGGCCAGCGCGACCGCGGGGCGTTTGCGGTGAATGTCTGTCATCAACACGCGGGCGCGGTGATTAAATTCGGGCAACACACGGTCATTAAAAACCACCAGCCCAATTCCCAGCAGTGCGGCGACGAGTAGTACCGGTCCTACAACCTGGTGAATTCCAATGCCCAATGCGCGCATGGCCACAATTTCGCCTGCGGCACTTAATCGGCCAAATGCCAGCAGGGTACTGACCAACACGGCCATTGGAACGGCGAGGGCAATCATCCAGGCTGTGTTTAAAAAAAACAACTCAAAAACCACACTTATGGGGACGCCTTTTCCCAGAATTCGATCGAGCATTTGCAAAATGAGATCGATGACCAGGAGAAAGATGATAACGGAAAAACCAAATAAAAATGGCATCATCAGTTCGGATAGCACATACCGACGCAAGCGCATGAGGAACCTTTTTTAAAAAAATGAGTTTAACGACAACGAAATATACGGCTTTTTTCCTCCAAAAAAAAGACGCGCTTACCGATGTTTATTTCCCGCCAAATTCTGAGGATTTTGCCTTGACTTTCATGTGGCTTGTGCTATTATGTACTTTGTTCAATGACCTGTCACCCGCTCCTTAATACAACTTTCCGACTGTTACCCAAAGCCCCTATGAAGTTTATTCACATTCACCTGTGGTCACGCAACCTCAGTGTTTTGTTTTTTCTCGCGTTTTTCTGCCCGAGTATTGCTCTTGCCACGCCGGGTTTGCGCCCGCAAATAGGTGTGTCAACGCTTGAAGCCTTTTTGCGCGATACTCCTGGATCCACTTCTTATTTTCCTCAAAGACGCCCTTATGCGTCCCCTACGGCGCAACTGATAGAAACAGAAACCGCCGAATATACACTGATGGTGTTCCGCGATCTGGGGGGCGCGCCTTATGGCCTTCCGGTGATTATCAGTCTAAGCGACTTTATGCGTTACAAGTTCCACCATGATACCCATCGCCTTGCACTGGAGCGATTGGGAGGCCACATGGATGACGATGAAGAAGGCGATGGATTGATTGATGTCAAAATACCGATTCGCGTTCCCCAGCGTTTGAGTGCTATTACTGGGGAAGGGGCCGCCAATCTTACCATCAGGGGACATCGCCGCATCGAATTGTCGGGTCTTTCGCAATACACTTTGGGACAGGCGCAAGCGGCTCACCTGAGCACATCTCGCTTTCCCACTATCAATTTTGAGCAAGAGGCCCAGCTCGCTGTTGAAGGCACCATTGGCGATCGGATCATGGTTTCGTTGGAGCAAAATAGCGAGCGACAAGGCTCTGATCTGACCGAGGGCCTGCGCCTGCAATACACAGGTGATGAAGACGGCATTATTGAAACCATAGAAGCGGGCAACACGTCGCTGGCATTACCCGGTACCCGCCTGATTGGATTTAGCGGCGGCAACAGAGGTGGGCTGTTTGGCATCAAAACGCGGGGGCGGGTTGGTGCCATCAATTTTACGGTTGTCACATCTCAGGACAAATCGTCGAGCGATCGCCAGACCTTTACGGGTCAAGGGCAAGAAAGATCCGATGAAATCCCCGATTATAATTACGTCGAAAATACCTACTTTTTTCTCGATAACACTTATCGAGAAAATTTCCGCAACGGCTTGTTTGCCGCGCCGGGCGATCGCGTCAATGAACAGAGCGTGCGTGTTTTCATAAACGACTACAACGCGCAAAACGACCTCGAAGACTCGGCCATTCCCGGCATCGCATACTTCGTGTGGAACAATGGAACGCCCGATGAAGCGGCATCGCGTGGTTTTGATAAGGGCGTTGAAGAAGGCACGTTTCACGAACTCGACCCTTCCGAATTTACGCCTTTACCCGAAGGCTATCTCATCCATGACCGGGGTCGGATATCGAGGGGCTACACGCTTGCAGTGGCTTATCAAACCGCGTCGGGTGAAAATTTTGGTGATATACAATTTATTCCCGATCCGGGAAATCCCGACAAAAAAATTCAACTCAAGCTCATCAAAGCCAGACAACAACGCCCCACAGACCCGACCTGGAAACTCGCGTGGCGCAATGTCTATAGCCTTGGCGGGCGCAACATCGATCAAACGGGTCTGTTTGTCGGCATCTTTCGCAAGGTGCCGGGTGAAAGTGAACAGGATAATCAGGAGGGCAGGGCATTCCTGGAAATTTTTGGTCTTGACCGGCACACCAACGGCTCTTCTGAATCTTCTCCACCAGATCGGCTCATCGATATTGGCACGGGGAATGAGATCCCCGGCTTGAGTCTCCCCAGAGGGCATCTCGTTTTTCCCTTTCTCGAACCTTTTGGCGAGGAGGGTTTGGGGGCACCCGACCTCGAGGTGCGCGTGCCGGGCATTTACAACGAAACCAATGTGTCCAACCGCCAGGACGCAGGGCGGTATGTTATTCGGGTGCGTTCGACGAGTCAATCGACCGAATTCAACCTCGGCGGATTTGGTGGATTGGTTAAGGACAGTGAAGTCGTGCGTCTGAACAGCCGAACCTTAAGACGCGATGAAGACTACACAATAAATTACGAGATAGGCCGTTTGAAATTTATTGGTGAGGCAGAAAACGAGGTTGCAGACCCCTCATCGGAATTGGACATATCGTATCAAACCAAAGATCTATTGGGTTTGGGGCAATCGTCTAAAAGCCTTTTGGGCTTGCGCCTCGAGCGGCCTTTTGAAGATCAGTATTCACTTATTGGCATGACCTTGCTATACGGCAGTCAAAGTACCGCCACGCCGCGCGTTCGAGTGGGGCAGGAACCCACGCGCACTATTTTGTGGGATGCCAATGCCCGTTTTCGGATACAACCCAAACTGTTGAGTGACCTCGTCAACTCCATTCCTCTTGTGAATACGCAGGCTCCGTCGTCTATCGACATGGACTTTGAAATCGCGCAGAGTTTGCCAAATCCCAATACCAAAAATGTGGCGTATATCGATGATTTTGAAGGTGCCCTGAATAGTACGCGATTTGCAATTGGAAAAATTGGATGGAATCGCGCAAGTGTTCCCGTTCGCAACAACAGATCGCTCACATTGCCACAAGGACGGCTTACGTGGTATAATCCCATTGACCGCGATAGGGCATCTCTTTCCCGAATTCAGCCCACCCGCGATGACATAACCGCGGAACAAGACATTGTCGATGTTCTCAAACTGCGGTTTGATCCCGCGCGTAGCAATGGTTTTCCCATTCGCTCGCAGAATAGCGAAAGTGGTATTCCCCAACAATCCTGGGCGGGTATTATGCGCTATGTCAATGGCCTCGATTTGTCGCGCTCTAAATTTCTCGAACTCTGGATTCGGGGAGACGACGGGCATCTGCACATCGATTTGGGCGACATATCTGAGCGCGTCCTTCTGCCCCTCGATCATCCCCTGTACAATGATCCAGGCGATCGAGAGCGATTTCCAAGTGGCTTCCGCACAGAGGACAAGCCCATCGGCGGCTTGCCCACGGGAGACGATATCGTTGTCGAAGAAGAGGATGTTGGTCTGGATGGATTGACCGATCCCGAAGAAGCCGAGGTTTTTCGACAAATATTTCCAGGTGTAACTGTGCCCAGTGATCCTTCGGGAGATAATTTTGAAGATGTAGATCAAAACACGACAGATATCCTGCGCCGCTATCCCTCTGGCCTAAACGGAACAGAGGGCAACAGGGCAGAGCGCCAATCCCGACCAGATACCGAAGATCTCAACGGCAATGGTTTTCTCGACCAGCGAGAAAGTTTTATCCGATACAGCGTTGATTTGTCCAGCAATCGGGGCCTTTCCTCTGTATCGGGCACATTTACCGGCCCATCTACGCTTGTACCCGGCACTCAATCCGATCTCTTCCCCGAATTGGGTGGTGTTGCGGATCCCCCGTGGCGTTTATTGCGCATTCCCCTCAAAGGACAAGACGCGCCCCGCACCTTTGAAGGTAATCCCGACACCACATTTGCCAGCGCGCTTGACTTTGTGCGCGTCTGGTTCGAACACAACGATACCACCTCTGTCGAAATCTATACTTTTAGCGCAACCGGTAGTGAATGGCAGGAAGACCCGGTCGCTACCGGGCAGATGTCGGGCGATTTTCAGGTCTCGACTATTGGCACCAACAATTCCTTTTACGAGTCCCCCCCCGGCCTCGAGCGAGAAATTGATCCCACCACTGGTATCCGTTTGTCGGAAAATTCTCTGGTGCTTGAATTTGTCGATCTCTACCCGGGCGAATCCATCTCTGCATCCCGCAACTTTGCCAGTGGAGAGAACTATACAGAATACGGCATTATGACACTGTTTTTGCACGGCGGAAACCCGGCTGATCCAACGTATAACACCAATTTTTCAGACGCAGCAGATTCCGTGAGCACTGGCCCCAGTCCCATCGAATTTTTCATGCGATTTGCTCCCATTAATGAGGATTCTCTCAACTTTTACGAATATCGGTCACAGGTTTATCGCGGCTGGGCAGAAGAAACCAATACCGTGCGTTTAGACCTCGAGATCATGTCGCAACTCAAAGGTCAATTACTGGACCTTCAATCCATCGAGCAAGCATCTGATACCGTTAGTGTTTCGCTGCGCCGTGGCGATTTTCTCGCTCGCTACGACAAAGAGGGCAATCGCATAGAGATCGACGTGGATGGCCGCACCTATATTGTGCGCGGCAATCCCGCGTTGTCTTCGATTAGAGCCTTTACTGTGGGGATTCGCAACCGCGGTGATGAGATTCTCCTGGGTGAAAACGAGATATGGATAGATGAATTGCGCGTTGATGAAATCCGCAAAAAAGCAGCTTTATCTGCCCTGGCTGATACACGCATAACCCTCGCCGATCTGGGCAATTTGACGGTCAATCTGGAACGCCGAAGCGGCGATTTTCAAGACCTACAAGGCAGAGCTTCGGGCAATACTACTACGCGCTTCAACTTTGACAGCCAGCTCAATATCGACAAATTTTTCCCCAAAGAATGGAATACTTCTATACCCGCCCGATTTAGCTATAACCGCTTTACATCAAGCCCTCGCATACGCCCGGGATCGGACATTGTGCTCACTCCCGAACAAAAAATCAACGAAAGCGATGTGCGCTCTCAGACGCGCTTTACCATTTCGCTGAGAAAACGGCCTGCCCGCGAAGATCCGAGCTTGCTGTCTCGCATTTTTTTTGACAAAGCTTCCACGTCACTCAACTATAGTTCTGATGCATCGACAACGGGTGCGATTACACAGCGCAGGCGAAGCCAGAACCAGAACTTAAATGGCAACATGACCTATAATCAGGCGTGGTCTCAGCGCAAGACTCTGGCTATTTTCAAGTGGTTGCCCTTTTACAAGCCGCTCAAAGAGGCGCAGTTTTTTTACCTGCCCACCAGTATCAATTACAACCTGCGTTTTAATCGTGGCGTGTCGGACCAAACCTCATTTCGCGCCATCGCTGGCGACACTTCAAATGTGATTGATACGGTGCGAGAAACCTTCAATCTGACCGAAAGTTACGCCATAAAACTCTCGCCATTTCGCAGTCTAAATGCCGATTATTCGCTCACGATCAACCGCGATTTGCGAAATGGATATGCCCTGACCCAACTCCAATTTGGACGCGAAATATCGCGTAACCAATCGCTCAATTTCAGATTTACACCGCGCTTTTCCAGCTGGATTACCGTGAACCCGTCGTATTCGGCCACGTACACGGATCGCTTTGAAATTGGTGGGGAGCGCGTGCAGTACGGCAGTATCCGGCGCGGCCTTACTGTCAATAACCAGCAGACGGCGAATGCGCGTGTCAATCTCAACCTGCCCGGGTTGTTTCAACGCTGGACGCGCAGATCCGGCAAAGATGGTGGCTTTTCCATTTTGCAATGGATTGGAAAAGTAGGCGGTCGTCTTCAAAATGTGACGAGCAGTGTTTCTCAAAATAAATCAAATAATTTGTTTGGCCTCACAGCCCGCCCTTCATTGGCCTATCAATTTGGCTTTCAAGATACGGTGCAGGTCCCCATTGTAATCACGAGTTCGGGGACGAGAACCAATGCTATCAATGTGCGAAGACAGGCGCAGGTATCCAGTGGTATCCGGCTGCCTCTGGGCCTGAATTTCAACACCTCTGCCAATTATTCTGAAAACGAACGCACGGGCAATACACTCGGGAAAGACGACCAGGTCGTCTTTCCCAAATTTGACGCGAGTTGGCGCGGCCTTGATCGCGTGCCTTTGATCGGCTGGTTATGGGTCAGTTCCAATGCCACTTTTGGATACCAGGAATCGCGCATTCGACGGGGCGATGGCAGTCTCAGTCTCTCGCCGCTTTATCTGATAAGCGATGCCAAAGAAATATCCTACAATCCACTTTTTCAGTGGAGCGCGCGCTGGAAAGGCGATGTGAATACGACATTTAGCCGTCGCGAAACGAGCACAGATGAAATCCGCTACCAGCGCAATGTGACTGTCGATACCGCTTCTGTTCAGCCGACTCTTGCCGACCGCCTGATCGGTACCACTTTGACGGAAAACGGTACATTGCAAGCAGATATGCGCTATTCGCTGCGCGGAAAATTTGAAGGCACTCTCGACCTCACGCTTTCCTTTTCGCGTACCTCGAATACGCAAACCGAAATGCCCCGAAGTGCCGAACCCGATGTGCCAGCCGAACCCATTATCCGCCAAAACTCGACATCCTGGTCTGTAAGCCTGGGGACGCAATATGCCTTTAGCTCGCGATTTACAGGCGGTACGACGTTTCGCCATGAACGGCGCAGAGACCACCTGCGTGAACTCACAAATGTGACCTGGGATTTTCGATTCTGGGGTGAAATCGGATTTCAATAATTGGACTTTTCTATGTTTACTTTTAACCGCAACGAACAAATTATTTTATTGCTGCTTTGCGGCGTTCTTATTATAGGGATTGTCATCCGTTATCTCGACAGTAGAGATCCGGACCACATTCCCGATTTTGAGGTGCATAAAAATGCCGTAGAAGTTCCATCGCCAGAAGAAGAGGCAGAAGTTCCACAGGTTACATCTCTAACACAAGGGCAGAGCCCAGTCCCTTCACCGAAAGAAAATGTTTCCCAGGTGAGGGAATTGATCAATATCAACTCTGCAACGGCAAAAGAGTTTGAACGCTTGCACGGTATTGGGCCTCAAATTGCAGGACGCATTGTGGCCTATCGCGAAAAAAATGGGGCATTTAAGCGCGTTGACGATATTACAAAGGTCAGGGGGATTGGTCCCAAAACCCTCGAGCGCTTGCGTCCGCACCTTACGATGAGTACGCCATGAGTACAGCTACGGGCATTCATATTTTGGGCAATACACTACGCGTGGTTCACATTGAAAAATTGGACAATGCGTACTATCTCAGGGGTCTGATTAACCAGCGTGTATCGGAGGCGTTTGATTTTGATCCCCAAAAAGAGGTACCTGAATCCTTTGTTGAGGAATTGGGACAAGCACTTGAAATTTTGTCAAAACCGCTCGGCACACTTTCTTTTTGTCTTTCAGGTAGCCTGTATCACATGCAAAAAGTCCCTCTCGAAGTCGCGGGAAAAGAAGACCTCCGCGAGCAGATTTTGTGGGAAGTATCGCAGGCACTCATTTCTCCTATCGACAATAGCGCAATCGACTTTATTCCGATAGGGCGCGTGGCTTTTTGGACCGCAGTACGCAACGGGGTGATTGACGCACACGAAACCCTGTGCTCTGCGCTGGGAGAAACCCGCATGCATCTCTCTGTCGCTCCGCTGGCCTTATTTTGTACGGGACTACCCGCTGGCGTATGGAAGTCGGGCAGGCAGATGGCTGTTCACAGAGACCCCGCTGGATCTTTTTACATTTCCGTTGAAAATGGTATATTAATCGGCGTTGAAGCAGCAGGCCCTGATTCTTCAAATTTAAAACGCTGGCTCTCTCTCGCCTGTTCTCCACACCGCACCTGCAAACAGGTTTATCTATCGGGGGATATACCGCCCATTGATCCGCCGGCCGACCTCAGCCTTTCAGAACATCCAATATTTCGCGGTATAGATACTGCGCAGTTGCCAAAACGAGATCGCGCAAAACTTGGAGACGCGAGCAGATTTGCCCTTGCCTTTGGCGCAGGGTTACACAAACTAATGATATCGGAGACCTCATAACAAATGTCAGACGTTAACGATCAGATTGTACAGATGCAAGAAACCATAGCGCGTATCGAGCAAAAATTAGATCAGATGACCATAGCGCAGGCTGCAATTCGAGACCTTCGCGAGATTAAGAACAGAGTTTATAAAGAAGCTATCAGCGGTGCGCGAGAACGCCGGGAAATTTTTTCTACTCTCGATAACATCCAGAAAAGTATCGCCGATCTACAGGCCAGGGCCGGCACCCGATTAGATCGGCGAACAGTCATTCCTTCGGCCGAATTGCGGGTTGGGATATTTGTCGATGTGCAGAATATCTTTTATGCCGCAAAACCATTTAATGCGCGTCTCGATTTTGAAAAGCTTCTGGAACTCAGTGTGGGCAAACGCCGCTTGATCCGCGCTATCGCCTATGTCGTGCAATCGCCAGATGTTGACCAGAGTAATTTTATCTCAATGCTCCAACAAAAGAGCTACGAAGTGAAAAGAAAAGATTTGCGGCAGCGCAGTGATGGATCGGCAAAAGGCGATTGGGACATGGGCATGGCCATTGACATTATGAGATTTGTCAATAAACTCGATGTCGTGGTTCTCGTGAGTGGCGATGGTGATTTTGTACCTCTGGTCGAACTCGTTAAAACCCTGGGACCGCGTGTTGAAGTCATTTCTTTTACCTACAATACGGCGAGGGATCTCATCAACAGCGCAGATGAGCATATCCCCATTGAAGAGGCTCTGCTTTTGAAAAATAGCGCACAGGCAGAGTCCGCAACATAGCGAATTTCCCATGTTTGTCGATCTAACCAAAATTTATGCCCGTTCGGGCAATGGCGGCAATGGATGCAAAAGCTTTCGCCGAGAAAAGCATGTGCCGCGAGGAGGGCCAGATGGCGGCGATGGCGGCAATGGGGGAGATGTCGTCTTTATATCAGACCCGCGCCTTTCCACACTGCTCGATTACCGGTATCGACAACACTTGAGTGCAGGCCATGGAGAACATGGGGCGGGCCAAAAGAAAGCGGGACGACGGGGTGAAGACGCTGAAATTCCCGTGCCGGTTGGCACGCTCATCAAGGATACAGAGACAGGCGAGATCCTCGCGGATTTGGCCGAACCCGGTCAGCGCATTGTTTTGGTTGAGGGCGGTCGTGGCGGTCGTGGCAATGCGCGTTTTGCCACGGCGACAAACAGAGCTCCGGAGTATGTTCAGCCCGGAGAAGCGGGGCGAGAACGCCAGTTGGAACTCGAGCTTAAACTCATCGCCGATGTCGGTTTGGTCGGCCACCCAAATGCAGGCAAATCGACCCTTCTCTCCAGAGTTTCTGCGGCGCAACCCAAAATTGCCGATTATCCCTTTACGACCCTGCAACCCAATCTGGGCATTGTCAAATGCGGCGATTACGATAGCTTTGTTATGGCAGATATTCCCGGCTTGATTGAAGGGGCACATCGCGGTAAAGGGCTTGGGTTTCAATTTTTGCGCCATATCGAACGCACGCGCGTTCTCCTTTTTATGGTTGATGTCGCCAGCCCCAATCCCGAATACGATTTGGCTGTTCTCAAAGAAGAACTCGACCGTTTCAGTCCCAAATTGCGCGAGAAACCCGCGATGCTTATTGCCACCAAACTGGACTTGTTGCCGCCGGAACAACACAAGGGTCCATTTTTTCAAGGTCAAACAGATATGGGAATTTCCTCTGTCACAGGTCGTGGTTTGGACGCGCTTATTCAGAAGTTGCGGGATCTGATAAGGCAGATAGACGCATAGGCGTAGCAAAAAGTGAGACGCAAAAAAATGGGGCGAGAGTCGTTTGTGACTCTCGCCCCATTGGTTGTGGTGCGACATACAGGATTCGAACCTGTGACCTCTGGTTCCGGAGACCAGTGCTCTATCCAACTGAGCTAATGCCGCAGATGATCTCTCTGACGGGCAGACTACGGATATGCCCCTGCCCTCATGGTCTATACCAGAGTGTATCACAGCCGTTTTTGGCTGAAAACGCCGGCATATCCAGGTCAGGGGCTAAACTCATAACACCAGTGTAGTATCTCGCCTTTAGATCTTCTTTTTATGTCGGTCTCTTCGGCGCCTTTTTTTTCGCTTGTGCGTTGCGATTTTTGCGCGTTTGCGCTTTTTTCCGCTGGGCAAGAGCTACCTCCTGTGGGTGCATTAGCTGGATGAAATAACAGAAACCTCAGAAATAGAATTACGCAATTCACGTGAGGGTTTGAACACGGGCATTGCACGCGAGGGGATTTTGACCACCTCACCTGTTTTGGGATTGCGACCTGTGCGCGGTGCGCGATGAACGACTTTAAACGTGCCAAAGCCACGAATTTCGATGTGTTCACCCTGCTCCATTGCCGCAATGATCGAAGTGAGAAAGCCCTCTACAACGACAGAGGTATCTGTTTTGGTCAACCCCGTAGCGTCGGCAATCTGATTGACAATATCAGCTTTGGTCACTGCATCCCCTTTCTCAGTATTTACAGACGTACTTCTCCCCTAAGCGCGTGAATGATAAAAAAACCGATTATCCTTGTCAATACACAAATTTGCATGCTCGTGCCAGTGATATTGCATTCAGGCCCTAAAGATCTGCTTCCCACCTGTAAATTTCGAGATCGACGCGACCATTGATAAATACGATGCCTTCTCGTTCGAGGCGGGCTTCCTGGTCGTGATGTGCCATGTGATTCCCACTGCGAATGGACACCATCCCCCGCGCATTGATGACCCGGTGCCAGGGACAGGATGTGTGCGGGGGCAATTCCGAAAGTGCCCTGCCTACTTCTCGCGGTCCACATCCGACCCGTTCCGCAATCTGCCCATAAGTTGCCACAGTTCCTTCGGGGATTTTGGCAACCTCTCTGTAAATCCGTTGGTATTTTTTATCGATCTGATTTTTCATGGATACCTTTTAAGTAGATATTGGACGAGTATTTTTCGCCGTGCAGGTGCGATTTCAAGTCTGGGCATTGGTGTTGGATATTTTTTTTGATATGCCTGTAATCGGGGATTGTCTTTTGCGTATGCAGGGGGATCAGTCAAAAATTTTTCCAGTGATTCGGGTGTCCATTTGCTTTGCAAGCCCTGTAGTCGCGGTGCTTGAGATCCGCCAGTGCCATTGATTTCATGGCATCTTGCACAACCCGATTCGATAAATACGGTTTTGCCATTGGGGGGGGCAGAACAGGCCATCAGGAGGATCAATACACACAGAATGCTACACAGGGCAATGGCGATCAGGTGTTTCACCTATTACCTCTTATTTCTTGCATCATTTCCCGGTTTGGATATATCTTGATAGTCTTACAACTATGGAGGAATGACTATGAAACACATTTATATTACCGGGAGTAAGCGCACAGCGATTGGTGGATTTATGGGGGGCTTTGCCGAAGTATCTGCGCCTGAGTTGGGCAGTGCCGTTGCGGCTGCTTCGATAGCCCAGGCGGGCATACCTGGCGATGAAGTCGATGAAGTAATTTTTGGCAATGTGCTCAGTGCAGGGCTGGGCCAAAATGTCGCGCGTCAAGTTGCCATTGGCGCAGGTCTCGATACTTCGGTGGGAGCGACAACCATCAACAAAGTTTGCGGTTCGGGCCTCAAATCCGTTATGCTCGCCGCTCAGGCCATCCAGTGCGGCGATGCCGATTTAATTCTCGCTGGAGGCGCGGAAAACATGAGCCGCGCGCCCTATCTGCTCGAAAATGCGCGAACGGGTTACAGGCTCGGGTCTGGCGAACTCGTTGACTCAATGATCCGCGATGGCTTATGGGATGCGTACAATGACCTGCACATGGGCACATGTGGCGACCGATGTGCTGAACGTTACGATTTTTCGCGCGAAGATCAGGATGATTTTGCCATCAGCAGTTATAAAAGAGCACTTCGCGCCGATAGTGAAGGCCGATTCCGCGGCGAGATTGTGCCCGTAAAAGCATCCTCTGGCAAGACAATTACAACAATAGACAGGGATGAAGAACCCCTGAGATTTGACGAGGACAAACTCCGCCAACTGCGCCCTGCATTTTCAAAAGATGGCACTGTGACGCCCGGAAATGCGTCGAGTATCAACGATGGTGCGGCGTCTGTTATCGTCCTTTCAGGCGACAAAGCAGAAGGTTGCGATATCGCAACCGAAGTTGAAATTTTGGGTTATGCCACACACGCCCAGGAGCCAGAGTGGTTCACGCTCGCACCTATCGGTGCCATTTCCAAACTTCTGTCGAAACTCTCCCTTAAGGTCTCGGATATCGATCTGTTTGAAATCAATGAAGCCTTTTCCGGCGTTCCAATGGCAGCGGCCCGGGACCTGAACATCTCGGCGAAAAAACTCAATGTCAATGGCGGTGCTGTTGCGCTGGGACATCCCATTGGGGCGAGCGGCACGCGCATTCTCGTAACGCTTATTCACGCCTTAAAATGCGCCGACAAGCATATTGGCATTGCCGCACTCTGCATTGGCGGCGGCGAGGCGGTGGCACTGGCGGTTAGACGGATTTAAATTCCTCATAGCCCCAGGAGATAGGAGAGCTTGAGGAGCACTGAGCGGTTTCGCCGGGTTAAGGTCGGATCGGTGCCATAAGCGCTGTCGAAGACGAGAAAAATGTCGCTACCGGGTCGATACCGGTAGTTGAGGAGAAAATTCGCGCTTGCAAATTCTTTGTCGTTGTTCCACTGTACAAAGAGTTTGACAAAAAAGTCTGTGGAAAAGGAGTACTGCAGGCGATTGCTGAGTGTGTGGATGTTAAAGTTCCCCTGCGGAAGTCGGACCCAGTCGCCCTGATATTCCGCTTCATAAGACAGTCGGCCAGAGGGGCGAAAAGAGCTTTCCGAGCGTATGGTATAGCGTCTTCCCGTGTAGTATGTGCCAGCCTCGAGGACAATGCCGGGACGCAGTTTTCTGGCCCGGCTGGGACGCGGTCCCGTGGCAAATGACGTGAAGGTATAGGTTCCGGCGGGAATGCTCACATCTTTGCGGCGTGCGGATGGCTCGAATGCCTCATCGACCACGTCGTAAGTGCGTTTTATTTCGAACCGCCAGTAGTCGGCTGTGTTAAAGATGGTAAATGCCGAGAATTCGACTGTCCAGTATTTCACATTGTTGTTTTGGTCTGTGAAAATTTGCGCTTCGGGACCGATTGACATGTAGCGAATATTGGCGAATTTCGGCCTGGGTCTGTAGCGCGCATAGAGGTCATAGCGCCTGAAACCTTCCAATCCACTTCTGCGATTGATGAACCCCACGGCGGGTTCAAATTGTTCCTCGACATCGAGAAATTTAAGGCGCGCCCAATACTTGGTGCCGCGATAATTCATAGATACAAATCGCGCATCGTCTGCGTGTTCAACCTGTGAATCCCATGTTCGCGCTACAAATGCCTGGAAATTCAAGGTTGACGTTGGGGAATAGTTGAAATCAATGCCGCCCGCGCGGTTGTACTGATTCCATCCCTCGTGGGGGTCATCGATTTGTTTGTTGACCATGATGAAACCGAAGTTTGACCGCGCGAGTACGTCGCGTCTTATGCTGAGTACCGAGTAGTTGGTGCGGTGGACATGGACCGTGTCGCCATCTTCTGCAAATAATGCCGCGTCAGTCAGCACATTGAGGCCGCCAATACTTGTTCGCCCTTCTTTCCCGGCAATTTTTGATCCGACGATAATCGGAATTTTTTTCCCTTTCTCAAGGCCGATGCGCCTGGTGTAAAAAAGGAGGGTGGGGGGTCTGGTACCGCTGCCGGTTACTCGCGATTGTTCGCCAAATTGGAAGAGGTTGGCCCCTTCGAGGAAAAACTCGCGTTTTTCGGGGAAGAAGAGGCGGAACTGCGTCAGGTTGGTTTGTTCCTGGTCGCCTTCTACCTGTGCGAAATCCGTGTTGTAGGATAAGTCGAGCGAGATGTTTGACGTGATGCCATAGCGCAGGTCGAGGCCCGTCTCAAAGGTGCGGCTTTCAGAGGGGCTGGTTGCCTGATCGTCGATGGTCGTGCCCGGCAAAGCATAGGGTTTGAGGTATATCGGGCGTCTGGCGCGAATGTGTTGGAGGCCGTGCAGTTCGCCGATGTCCGCCATGCGATACCGCTCTGTGGATGAGGAACTTTGCAGACCGACGACGAGTTGGGTTGCCAGATTTTTTCGGGCAAGATAACGCGCGAGGTTGATGCCCCATGTGACGTCGTCTGCTTGTTTAAACCGCAGTTGGCTAAACGGGATTTCGATTTCGACCGTCCATCGGTCGGGATAGTGTTTGGTGCGGGCGACCCAATTGCAATCCCAATCGCGATTATAGGTTCGCCCCTCGTTGGAGAGCATTAAGTCGCTTTGTGCTCCAAGGGGATTAACAGAGAAAAAGAAGCCATTTTGCCGATCATTGTACGTGTCGAGCAGGATTTGAATATTGTCATCGCCGCGGATTTCGGAATCTCGTCGCATGTTATTTGCGATTAATTGAGAAGAGTCCGGGACGAGACATTCAAAACCAAAATAGATGCTTTTGTCCGTGTAGATAATCCGCACGATTGTTTGTTCGGGACTCGGCATCCAGTAGTTGGGATCGCGCTGGACAAAACCTTTGATCGGCGTTGCCTGTGACCATACGGGGTCGTCCAGTACGCCATCTATATTTGGATTTTTATCAACGCGGGTAGCGTAAACGATCCGTCTGGCTTTTCGCGCCGATCCGTCTGATTGTGCGTTGCTCAGTGTCACCACATCGCCGGTATTCACCGCTGTTCCGTTGGTCTCTACGATTCTTGTCACGACCAGTTCTGGCAATTCTTTGATGACTTCGAGTTTCGCGCCTGTCTCCTGTCCGTTTTGCACCGTGAGATTTGACCACAGTGGCGCCAAGCCGTTCATGCCGGTGACGTAAACGAGGTCTCCTGAGACTTGCTGTACTGTGCCTTCATTCGCCAGCAGGTCTGTGGTGGTCAACAGGAGGGATATGAATATCGCTATGGTTTGAATTTTTGGCATGTGTAAAGTGGTGAGATCACCTGTTAGAGAGAGTGATCAACACCGAGTTTGATGCCCGTTTCGGGGTGTTCATTCATTTGCATATAGGCTTCGGCAACGCGATCGAGTGAAACGATGGGATCGATTAAGCCCTCGGCATTTAGACGGCCTTCAACGAGCAGGTCGTAGGCTTCTTTATTGCCGCGCTTTTTGTCCCATCCGTAATCCAGCCAGGGTTCGCTGTCGGATCTCACGGATATAATGCGAATCCGATTGCGGTGCCATTCGCCGGTCAAATGCAGGTTTTGCATGGGGGCATTGTAATAGGCTGTGGATACAACGGTGCCCTGATAGCGCGTTGAGCGCAGTGCGTCGGTCATTGCAGCAGATGATCCGCTGGTTTCCATAGATACATCGACGCCGAGTTTTGCGGTGGCTTGCTTAATGACCATGCCCACATCGGCTTCGCGCGGGTCCAGGACGAGGTCCGCGCCGTAGGCTTCGGATATCAGACACCGCTTTTCAATGGGGTCAATTGCCGCGACCCAGCGCGCGCCTGCGATGCGGGCGAGTTGTACGGTCATCAATCCAATCGCCCCCACACCAAAGACTGCGACGCGATCCCCAATGCGAATATTGGCATCTCTGACGCCGCCGAGGGCAACGCCCGCAGGATCTGTAGCCATTAGAGCCTGCCACGAGACGCCATCGGGTACTTTTTCTACGCGATCCGCCGAGAGTGTATGCGTCTCTCGGACGGGACCATGACCAAAAACCCGATCTCCCACCCGAATATTTGACACATCTTGTCCCACGTCTGTCACTTCGGCGACGTACATATTGCCCAACCGTTTTGGAAACACATCTTTCTGTTTTTGCCCGCGCATGTGCATGCGCCATTCCCAGCTAAAAATATCAGACGCATCGAGGGTATTGGCCTGAAACCCCCGAAATTCAGTACCGTGTTTTACTGCTGAAAATAAGGTCTTAGCGCGTACCTGGTCGGATTTCAAGGGGGATTCATCGTATTCTCGCAATGCCGTGTGTCCCGGTCGGTCTGCGATGAGTTCGCGTGGCATAAATTATCCTGTGAGGGGTGAGGGCGATCCTATCAAAATAGGATAAGGTAAGAAAAGACGGGGGGCAAGTACAATAGGAGCGCAGAAGCAGTCTATTTTGTGCTTGTGTCGGGATGAGAAGTGTGTTTGTTAAAAAAAGAAGTTTAATTTATGAGCACAGGGGGCGAAATGCCAAAAGAAAATCACACCATTGCAAAATCACAGGCTCTGCTGAATCGCTATGACGATGTTCTGTTGCGGGGATACATTCCGCATAAGAATATTTTTCGCCAGGCGGACATGGGCTATCCCGCATTTGTCCAGCGTGCAGCGGGGGCGCGTTTTTGGGATGTGGATGGCAATGTGTATTTGGATTATTTAATGGGTTTTGGGCCGATTGTTCTGGGGTATGATGACCCTGCTGTATGCCGTGCGGTACAGGAGCAAATGGCGAATGGCACGGTGTACGGTCTGGCTCATCCCCGGGAGTTGACGGTTGCAGAATTGCTCATCGAAGTTATCCCGGGGGCTGAGGTGGTGGGGTTTTTTATTGGGGGCAGTGCAGCGACTTCAAGCGCGGTGCGCCTATCGCGGGTATATACAGGACGCGATAGAGTGATTATGTGCGGGTATCACGGTTGGCACGATTGGGCACGTCCCGGGGATGTGGGGGTTCCGCAAACTGTCGGCGAGTTGACCTGCGTGATTCCCTACGGCGATTTAGACGCTTTGGAATCGCGTTTGAAGGAATATGACAATCAGGTGGCGTGTGTGGTTATGGAGACGATTCAAGCGGGGGGACCACCAGATGGTTTTTTGCAAGGGTGTGTGGATCTGGCGCATGCCCACGGTGCAGTCTGTGTGTTTGATGAGACAAAGGTGGGGTTTCGCGTGGCAATGGGCGGCGCAGGTGAATATTATGCGGTTGTACCCGATATTGCGACGTTTGGCAAAGCCTGTTGCAATGGGTATGCCGGGAGTTTTATTGCCGGGAAGCGCGAGATTCTGGCGTCAAAAGCGTGCCAGTCTGTGTGGATGACAGCTACTGCACACGGAGATCCGCTCAGTTTGACGGCAATGGAGGTCGTGATAGGAGAGCTTCAGAGGCGGAATGGCATTGCCTATCAATGGAAAATTGGAAATCGTTTAATCGAAGGCGTCAACGCGGTTTGCAAAGCCGGAGGACTGAGTTATCGGCTCATTGGCGTTGGGCCAATGCCGCGTCCCGTGATGGAAGATTCTGATCGCGACCGCTGCATGGAGATGTTGCGGGGATGTCTTGCACAGGGGTATTACTTACATCCCTCGCATCCGATGTTTCTCTCTCTCGCACACACAGAGGCGGATATTGAAGATACAATAGAAGCGGTGCGCGAGGCGATTGGGGATTTGGATTAATACCTATGAGGTTTTTTTCCCCGCAATAGATTTGACAATTTCGAGGTCTTCCTGCTTTTCTTCGGGTGATTTTAAGAGTGGATAGGCTTCGAAGGGTGTGGATTTGGGTTTGTCAATTGGTGGAATTTTAGTAAGTGCTTTTTCGATGGCAGGGCCGAGCCGTTCTGCTTTTTGTGCGGCGTATATTTCGTGTCTCGTTTTGAAGTCGGGCAATACATTTTGTGCGAAATGTTCGAGTGATTCGCATATATGATCGTGTTTGTTGTTGCCCGCTTGCTGCAGGAAGACAACCTGATCGACGCCGATTTCTTCCATTGCTTCGAGGTGCGCGCGTATTTCATCCGGGGAGCCAATGCAGCCTGATCCCGAACCTTTTTTCCGTTCGGGTTTGTTTTGCTGGAAGTCTGCCCAGATGTCAAATTCGCCGGGGATGTGCGTGCCGTGCCGATAATAATGGGAAAGTGCATAGCCGAAAAATTGGAATCCTTCCAGACCCTGTGCCCTCGCCGTTTCCGCGTTTTCATGACACATGAATCCGGCGACCATAGCGATCGCGGGATTGACGGCTTGTCCGAGGGGTTCGCATTCGTTTTCAAATGCGGTGTAGTATTCGTCAACCCAGTATTTGGCGTCTTCGGGTTCGATAAAGGCAAAGGTGAGTGCGCCAATGCCGTGTTTTCCCGCCCAGCGAATGCTTTCGCGGTTGGAACAGGCGACCCACAGCGGGGGATGGGGTTTTTGCAGGGGTTTGGGCACAATATTGCGTTCGGGCATTGAGAAAAATTCGCCGTCATATCCGGGATACGGGTCAGACGCGAGCATTTTGGCGGTTTCCCGGACGGTTTCCGCCCACATTGCTTTTTTTTCTCCGGGCGGCACGTTGAATCCTTCGAGTTCTGCGCGAGAGGCCGATTCGCCCGTGCCCCATTCGACGCGCCCGTCGCTAATCAGGTCGAGGGTGGCGATGCGTTCGGCAACGCGAGCCGGATGGTTGTAATTGGGGGGCATGAGTACAATGCCGTGTCCCAGGCGAATATTTTTTGAGCGTTGGCTACATGCGGCGAGGAAGACTTCCGGTGCTGAAGAATGGGAATATTCTTCCAAAAAATGATGTTCAACTTCCCAAAGATATTCAATGCCAATCCGATCTGCGACTTCGACTTGCTCGAGTGCGTCTTTGAAAAGCTGGTGTTCTTCGCCTTCTGCCCAGGGACGGGGGATCTGGTGTTCGTAAAAGATGCCAAATTGCATAATATATCTCCGGTGATCAAAATGACTGTGTTTTGTTGTTCCACCTACATTATACAAACAAAATAATCATGTCAAAAGTGATTAAATCCAAATTGTTAATTGTTCATCCCGATCGTGCACCTGTTCCGCAGGGGATGGTCGTGGTAGATAAGGGCCGCGTAATTGGTGTTGGGGCAGAAGTAGATGTGCCTCCAAACGCCGATGTAGTGGATTGCTCGTCATATACCGTGATGCCGGCGTTGATTGATTCCCATGTGCATATTACGATTAACAATAGGTTCCATTTGCCTTTGAGCGCGCATTTCGATCTGGATGCAACAACGGCTGTATTGCGCGGTGCGATGAATTTGCGAAGTGATCTGAACACGGGCGTTACGACTATGCGCACTCTGGGGGATCGCCCGGGTATTGAGAAGGCTTTTCAGGGTGCGATTGATCGCGGCGAGGCCGTGGGGCCGAGGTTGAAGGTGTGTGTGCGGGCATTGCGGCCGAGTCATGGGACTGCGCCTTTTTTGTGTTTTCCAGCAGATGGGGAAGAAGAACTGGCATTAAAAATCCGGGAGAATTTTTCACGGGGTGCAGATTGGACCAAGTTGTTTATTACCAATGTGCGGCAGGGCGATTCATATCAGGACTATATTCGGGGCGATTTGACAGATGTGGCGGCGTATTCGAAGCGGGAAATTGATGCGGCGATTGCCGTTTCACACGATCTGGGACTGCCCGTGGCTGCACACGCGATTGGTGGGCTAGCAATGCGCTGGGCAATGGAAGCGGGGATCGATAGTATTGAACACGCCAATTTGTTGACCGAAGAAGATGTGGCTTTGTTTGTGAAATCGGGCGCGTATTTGAGCGATCCAAATTTGCAACTGTTTTTCGACGATGAGGTTGGGTTTGCGTCTTTTGATACCTGGGCGTGGGATTGGTGGCGCGAGCGGGTTGAACGCGCGCGTGAATTGACGGCAAAATACCTTCCCGAAGCCGTGCGCGCGGGCGTGAAAGTATGTCTGGGAACTGATAGCACGCATGCAACGCTCTGGCGCGAGGCAAAAGAACTCGTTGGGCTGGGCGTGTCAGAAGCGGATGCGTTGAAGGCGGTGACGACGAATACGGCTGAAATGTTGGGTATGGCGGATTGCGTTGGACATCTCGGTGTTGGGATGTTTGCAGATGTGATTGCACTGGACGGCAATCCGCTTGAAGATATCGCATGCTTGCGGCAGGTCGAGATGGTAATGAAAGAGGGAGAGGTCATCGCAGATGTTTTAAGTGGGGCGAGTGGTATTTTTGGTGATTAAACAAGGAGGAATTGTGAGCACAGTACTGATTACTGGAGCGAGTGGTTTTATCGGTCGGGCACTGTCGGTCTCGATGGCGAAAGAGCACAGGGTGATTTGTATGAGTCGAAAAAATCCAGAGTTGGATTTGCCCTATGTGAACGGCGAGTTTGGATCTTTTGAAGATTTGCAACAGCTCAATGATGAGGCGATTGATGTGGTGATTCATCTCGCGGCTGTGACCGGCGGTTGTTCGGAGCGAGACGCGCTGATTGTCAATGTGGAGGGCACGCGGTGTTTGATGCGCTATTTGATGGATCGCGGATGCCGCAAATTTGTGATGGCGAGTTCAATCGCAGCAGTTGGGATGCAGAATGAGGCTTTTCGACCGCAGACATTGCCGATTTCCGATGAACACCCATGTCTGGATCGCAATGGGTATGGTTTGTCGAAATATTTGATGGAGGAGATCACAAAGTTTTATGCGCGGCAAAATGGCGATATCGATGTGATTAATTTGCGGCTGTCTTCGGTGCCGCACGCTGGGTTGCCGCCTTTGCGAGAGATTTCTCCGACGCGGCAGTGGGGCCTGGGCTCCATGACCATTATGGATTTGCCAGATGCCGTTCGGGTATTCACGCTGTCTGCACAATCACCGCACAAACCCGGGGTTCGCATCATGAATGCCGCGGGTCCAAAGGCATGGGTTGCCGTCCCCGTGGCGGAGATTTTTCGCGCCTGGTGGGGCGATGAGGTAGATCTGTCGCATTTTGAACGGCCCGGGCATGAATACGATAGTGTTTACGATGTGAGTCGGATTAAAAAAGAATTGGGTTTTGTGGCAGAGCAGTTGCCAGAACGCGGAGGTTCTGATGATTGATAAAGCCAAACAACAGCCTCGTCCGGTAAGAAATCAGGTCGCGCAAGCAGGTGAGGAGGTATTGGTGCTGAGACATCAAAAGCTCAAAAAAGGCGAGCACCAGACGTTTTACGAAATTAGCCGGGCGGGCGTGTGGCCGTGGTTTGAAAAGATCGGTGCGCGCGTGGTCGGACAATGGCAGATCGTTTATCCCGATGGGGTGGGCGAGCCGGAAGATTACGACGAGGGGTATCGTCTGGCGCGATATGCGAGTTTCAAACACTGGCAGGATACGCGACCGCCTGCAAATATTGGATTGGGTGGCGATGGTCCCGATAGCGAGGCAAATACAAAGGCGCTGAAGGATCGCAACGAGGTGTTGATCGGTTCTGATGGTCCCTTTTTTTTGCAAGGGCATATGGCGCCCGATAAGCCCTATTATATGCCCGGTGTTGAGGAATCATATCAGTTGATGGCTGAACAATCGGAAGAAACTGATGTCAGGCCTGTGCGCAATGATGTGGCGCAACCCGGGCAAGAGATCGTGACGCTGCGTTATTGGAAGGTGAAAAAGGGCTGTTACGGCGAATTTTATCGGGCGAGCAGGGAGGGCGTATGGCCCTATTTTGAAAAAATTGGCGCGCGCATTATTGGGCAATGGCGCGTCTTGTATCCACCGCCCCCTGCATGTGATCGCAAAGAGAGTCCCGATTTTGACGAGATTTTGATGATGACGCGATACGCGAGTTATGAACACTGGCAGGCGACGCGGCAATCGGCAGACCTCGGCGGCGATGGGCCAGACTACGCCAAATTGCAAGAGGTACTCGCGTTGAGGCGGTCGCTGTCTCTGGAGACATCAGTGCGGTTTTTGCAGGGCTATATGTATCACAGCCCGCCGAAGTACTTGCCGGGGTTGGATGAGCGGTATCGAAAGGCGTGAGATGTAAGTAGGGGGACCGTGCCGCCCGTCATATTTTTTAATTTTCCAACCCTTCTAAAATACCTTTCAGATATCCAATGCTGCGTGCGGCAATGGTTTGTGCATCGGGTTTGAAGTCAAAGACTTCTACGGATATATAACCATCGTAGTGGCGGTCTTTGAGGGCGCGGAGGATGGATGTAAATTGCAGATCTCCAAATCCCGGACCGCGCAAATTGGGGTCGTTGACATGGACATGGCGCATGGCTTTGCCGGCTTCGGCGATCACATCCACATGGGGTTTGTTTTCAGCGGCTGCGGCTTTGGTATCGACCATGGTCTGGAAATTTGGGTGATCGACATCGGCAACCATTTTGAGGGCTTCAGAGATAGAGTTTAAAATATTGGTCTCTTTGCCCGTGAGTGCTTCTATGCAATACGTGACGTTGTTTTGTTCCATTTCTGCGGTGCAGTTTGAAAAGATATCGACAGCGTATTGCCAGCATTCTTCTCGGTCCCAGCCTTTTTGGATGTTGCGCTGTGCCGGTGAACCGTGGATCATAATCGACCCACCCAGGTCGCCGCAGCAATTGATCAGCGCTTTGATATAGTCTTCAGTTTTGTCGCGGATGGCTTTGTCGGGATGTGTGAGATAAAGCTCCGGTGGACTGGCGAGTAGCCAGTGCAGGCCAACGATTTCGACGCCGGCTTTTTCAGCGGCTTTGCGAATGTCGCTGCGCTGTTTGGCAGAGATTTGTGTGACGCTTTCCGCGAGTGTAAAAGGTGCAAGTTCAACGCCGTCACAGCCGATTTCCGCTGCGTAGTTAAAGACGTCTTCGATTTTCCAATCTTCAAAGAATTCATTGCATACTGCGAGTTTCATGAGACGATCCTTTCGTGTTGGTTTTGGAGGCGCTACTGGTCAGTAGCACAATGCGGCTTAGAATATAGCAGAAGACGCCTGTGGAATCACGCAGAATTTTATTGCGATTAAAATGGCTTGACAGGCTCATGGGTTTTCGCTACCATACGGGAGTTCAATGGTAGAATTACTGTTTAAGAGGAGAACACAATGGCTCAGGAATCGGCTGCTGAACAACAGGTTGATACTGAAGATTATATTATCAAAGTTCAAGGGGTCTGGAAGACCTATCGGATGGGCGACCAGGAAGTGCATGCCCTGCGCGGGGTGTATCTCGATGTGATTCGCGGTGAATATTTGTCAATTATGGGTCCTTCGGGGTCGGGCAAAACCACGATGTTTAATATGGTCGGGGCATTGGATACGCCCACTAAGGGAACCGTATTGGTCAACGGCGCCAATATGGGCGATATGAGTCAGGGGCAAATTGCCTATTTGCGCTGCCACAGTGTGGGGTATATTTTCCAGTCGTTTAACCTGATTCCCGTTATGTCGGCACTTGAAAATGTGTCTTTGCCTATGGTGTTTTCGGGCATGTCGCGCAGTGATTACGAAGAAAAAGCCGCACACAAGTTGTCGCTGGTGGGGCTTTCCGACCGCCTGCATCACAAACCCTACGAACTGTCGGGTGGGCAGCAGCAGCGTGTGGCTATTGCCAGAGCTATGGCCAATGATCCCGATTTGATTTTGGCCGATGAGCCGACTGGAAACCTCGATTTGAAGACCGGGCAGGAAATTATCGAGTTGTTGCTCAAGATGCAGGGTGAGAGCGGTGTGACCATTGTGACCAATACCCACGATCACAAGATGCTCGGTGTGTCTGACCGCGTGGTCGATTTGCGCGACGGACAGGTTGAGCGGGTGAGACGCCGCGATGAGATCGAGATTCAGGAAGGGCGTATTGAAGGCTTTGATCCAACGGCTGAGTAAATAGCGTTAAGGCGTTTCTGGATTCACCTGAAGCAACAATAGGGCAGGCCATACAAGGTCTGCTCTATTTTTTTTGTAGATGAATCCGCAGTTATAGACATCATCCTGCAATTGTCAGTCTCAAAAGAGACACTTTCTCACAATTGTCTATCTCAATAGGGACAATTTCCATAGTTTTGTCAGGAAAACCTCCAAAACGCCTATATTATACGCCAAAATGCCATTGCAAACCCCTGTTTTTTCGAGTAAATTGCAAAATAGAAAAACTCAGGAATAAGGAGAGATATGGACGGAAAATGTGAGGAAAAACGAGAACTTTCAGACGAGGGGGGTAACGGTCTCCAGATGGCCCCCGAACTCATGCTCGATCTCGCGCACAAAGCCGCGGAGCTTTTGGTGGAGCGGATCCAGGACTTGCCCGAGGAAGAAGCCTGGGATGGAGAGTTTCGGCAGGGTCTCGAGAAACAGTTGATGAAGGATCCGCCTGAAGATGGCCGGTCCCCAGCGGAGGTCATAGAGCAGGTCACACGCGAAATCCTCCCGGTTGCGATGCGCCTGGACCACCCCCGTTGCTTCGCGTTTATACCGTCGTCACCCACCTGGCCTGGGGTGCTGGCCGATTTCATGGCCGCTGGATACAATATCAACGCATGCACCTGGCTGGTTGGAAGCGGTCCGAGCCAGCTCGAACTGGTGGTCATTGATTGGTTGCGGCAGTGGGTCGGCTATCCAGAAAGCGCGGGTGGGCTTTTCACAAGCGGAGGCTCTGCGGCCAGCCTTGACGCCTTTGTCGCAGCGAGAGAAGCTGCGGGTCACCCCGAGCGCACGACTGTGTATATGAGCGACCAGAGCCATAGCGCGCTCATCCGCGCAGCCAGGATTATCGGCATTCGACCAGAGTGCATACGCCTGATACCGAGCGACGACCTCTTCCGCCTGGACATGGATGCACTTGCACAGGCTGTGGCCGATGACCGCGCAGCGGGATTCAACCCCATTGCCGTGTGCGCCAACGCCGGGACGGGGAGTACCGGGACTATCGATCCAATCGAAGCCATGGCAGACTACTGTGAATCAGAAGGTATATGGCTACACATTGACGCTGCTTACGGCGGCTTCGCTGTCGTGACCGAGCAAGGCAAGGAACTCTTACGCGGGATCGAACGGGCAGATTCCATCGGGCTGGATGCGCACAAATGGTTCTTCCAACCTTATGAGGCCGGTTGCCTACTGGTGAAGGACCTGAGTACGCTTGAGCAAGCCTTCGCGGTTCGGCACGATATTCTCCAGGACACAATATGGGGTGCAAACCACCCGAACTTCTCGGATCGCGGCCTGCAACTGAGTCGCTCAGTGCGCGCCCTTAAGGTCTGGATGTCCGTCCAGACCTTCGGAATGGAGGCATTTCGGAAAGCCGTGTCAAAGGGGATGGCGCTGGCAACTCAGGCGGAAGAATACGTGAGTGAGAGCCAGCTACTGGAGATGTTAAACCCCGCGTCACTGGGGATCGTATGCTTCCGCATTAATCCCGCCGACACCTCTATTGACGAGGAAGAACTCGCAGAGATCAACAAGACAGTACTCGCTCGCATGTTTTGGGAAGACAAAGCCTTTATATCCTCGACGCTTCTGCATGGGAAGTTTTCACTCCGGCTGTGCATCGTCAACCACACCACGACATGGGATGATGTGCGCGAGACCTTAAAAGCTACTGAGCGATTTGGGCAGGAGGCGTTATCTTCGATATAATGTTACTAAAATGGGAATTTCAGGCAAATCGCCAATAGCAATAGAACCACTGTCAGCGGGGTCAGGAAAAATTGCAATGCGATCAATTATCACCTGTACAATTCTATTTCTATGGGCCTGTACTTGCTTTGCCAGCGATCCGGTGCAAACGCTGACCTATTGCGATAATCTCTCTGGTTGGTCCAACAATGTCCAGTTATCCAGAGATGCCCAGGAGGGTCGCTTTGCCATCGCGGCTTCTCTGCCATCAGGTCAAACGGGATTCTTTACCTACAATTTTTTTAGCACGGGTCAGGACATCTCCCAAAGACATAGCCTGAGCTTCTGGTGGAAAGTAGAGGGCAATGGCCTGAGGGATCTCAAAATTAAGGTTCGCAACCACCCTCTGGGCGGTGGTAGGGAAGCCATATATACGATCTGGGAGGGACAAACACCGCCTCAAGGGTGGCAACTTGCCGTTGTAGAACTGGCAAAACCACACGATATCTGGGGCAGCGAACCCGATTACAACAGGCGATACATCACATATAGAACAGAAACCAGTCAAAATTCAAACGCGCGCCTGTTCATCGATCATATTGCAACCGTCGATCAGACCTTTTCCTGGCAAGTTGACGCGCCAGTACAGGAAATAAATTCCATTGACCATCTCGATTTTGATGGCAACGGAGCCGTTGGTTTTAGTGATTTTATCCTCTTTGTTCAGAAATTCGGTGCAACACAAGCCGATGCGGGATATGATCCCCTCTACGATCTCGATTCTGACGGACAAATCGGTTTTGGAGATTTTCTCACTTTTACCGCTGGATTCGGATCTGGCGGCGCGCAGTGGTACATACCTATCACATTGGAAAATGCCACCACACAACCATTAAACATTGTGGTGGGAACCGAAACGCAGATCCTGTTGACCCAGACCATTCAGACGGGAACAACCCGGATTCGCGTGCCAATTCCCCGGGATATTCTCGCCTCACGCGACCTCTCCATATATCCCATCCCAATTTGGGCGCAAGTCGCAGATTTTATCCAAACGCGGAGCAGTTCGATATCTTACGTACCTCAGAACAGTAAACGGGTATATCCGGGACCTGACGGGCGACTGGTCTATGTACCAGACGAAAAGGGCAACATCATTCCAGACTTCTCACACTGTGGCTATATGGGTGGTGGTGTGGCTCTGCCAGATGTGCCAGTCGTATTAACCGTTCACCCCCAGGCCGGAGGAGACGACACAGCGCGATTGCAAGCGGCGATCGACGACGTATCTGCACGCGCACTGGACGCCAATGGATTTCGAGGGACCTTGTTACTCAAGCGCGGAAAATATCGCATTGGTGGGATCCTGTACATTCGGACAAGTGGCGTCGTACTCCGCGGTGAAGGCGAAGGTGAAAACGACACGGTATTGATTGCAACGGGAACAGAACAACGCACATTGATCGAGTTTGAAGGCAGATCATTTTGGCAAGAGGTAGGGGGAACGCGACAGGCCATTGTAGATGATTATGTCCCCGTGGGCGCAAAAACATTCGCCATCGCAGATGCTTCGGGTTTTGCAGTTGGCGATGAGATCCTCGTGCATCGCCCCAGTACGGCACAGTGGATTGCGGCAATAGGAATGGATCGCATTGAGATGTCACATCCCGACGTTCGGCAGTGGGAACCGGGCACTTACGACTTTCGCTTTGACCGCACCATAACTGCCATAGAAGGCAACCGGATAACAATCGACGCGCCCATGGGCAATGCATTTGAACGAGAATACGGCGGCGGGTGGGTTCTCAAATACGAATATCTCGGGCGCATTGAACAGGTCGGCATCGAGAACTTGCGCGGCGTATCGGAGTTTGATGACAGCGAAAAAGATGAAAGTAGGGAGGATGAGTTTATCGATGAAGATCACGCCTGGAACTTTGTCGTATTTTCACGCGTGCAGAATGCGTGGGCGCGTAATATCACCTCGGTTCACTTTGGCTATGCGTGTGTGACCATTGGCAATCAGGCAAAATGGATGACCGTGCAGGATAGCCAGTGTCTGGATCCCGTATCACAGATCATCGGAGGCCGGCGATATTCATTTCCCATCCACGGGCAATTGTCCCTCGTACAACGGTGTTATACCCGGCGAGGGCGTCACGATTATGTGCTACACGCACGCGTACCGGGGCCAAATGTGTTTTTGGATTGCACGGCGGATATCGCGCATAATGATTCAGGTCCCCATCACCGGTGGTCTGTTTGCACCCTGTTTGACAATGTGACCGTGAACGGCAATGCCATCAATGTTCAGGATCGGCAAGGTTCGGGCACCGGCCACGGCTGGGCGGGCGCGCAAAAAGTATTGTGGAATTGCGAGGCGGAGAGCTTTATCGTGCAAAAACCCCCAACATCGCAAAATTACGCCATTGGCTGCATCGGTGAGAAACGAGACGGCTGGTACAGGCGCGAAGATGGATATTGGGAATCACACGGGCTGAAGGTCTCTCCGCGCAGTTTGTACTTGAAACAACTCGAAGACCGCCTGGGCATAGAAGCTGTGAAAGCCGTGGCGACCAGAACACAGATCGGGAGGGGAAATTGAATGGCATTTTTTGAAAATACATGCACAAGTTCCGCCCATTTTTACCTAATAGCACGTAAAGCCCAACTGCTTCAGCGTTGGGAGTAGTCACGCCCAAAACAGAATTTCACGATATGAATTGACAAATTGTCTATTATTTGTATAAAAAATATCTTGACAAATAATAGACAATTTGTCATATATTATACAACGGATTAGGCAAAAATTGCTTGATTACTGAGCCATGGAATCGACGCCAGGACATTATATCAAAGTAGTAGTGCGACAGACCGGGCTTTCGTCCCATGTCATCCGCGTCTGGGAAAAGCGCTATAAAGCTGTGGTGCCCGCGCGGTCGGCAACCAATAGACGGCTTTATTCAGACGAAGACATCGCGCGCCTACAGTGGTTGCAGCAGGCGGTGCAAGCCGGGCACAGCATTGGTCGCATCGCCCATCTTCCCACGCCCGAACTGGTGAAGCTGGTCCGCGCCGCGCAAGCAGCGGCCCCTTTGCCCCAGAAGCCAGGCAATGGAGAGGTCGGGGAAAAAGATCCCGGCGAATTCCTCGAACGAGCCGTAGTCGCAGTACAAAGGTTAGACGCGGTCGCGCTGGAGACTCAGTTAGTTCGTGCCTCCATTGCCCTGAGTCAGCGGCACCTGCTTGAAGAAGTGGTCCAGCCGCTGATGGAGCGCATTGGCCAGATGTGGCAGGAGGGCACCTTGCGGATGGCCGATGAACACATGGCCTCGGCCGTGGTTCGCAGCTCTATCGGCAACCTGCGCGCCAATTTTCAAATATCAGAGTCCGCGCCCCACGTCGTCGTCACTACGCCGGCGGGACAATTACACGAGATAGGAGCTTTGCTCGCTACGGTCGTGGCCACGTCAGAGGGCTGGAATTCGACGTTTCTGGGCCCCAACTTGCCAGCCGAGGAAATCGCCGGAGCCGCCGCAAAAAAGAATGCCAGAGCCGTCCTCCTCAGCATCATCTATCCGGGCGACGATCCCCATCTGGGCGGCGAGTTGCTCAAATTGCGCCGCCTATTGGGTGAAGATATTGTCCTGATAGCCGGTGGTCGGGCTGCCCCGCACTACCAGTACTTTCTCAATCAGGCCAGGGCCATTACTCTGGCCAACCTGAGCGATTTACGCGATTCCTTGAATTCTTTGCGCCCGTAGAGGGAAATTGAGGGTAAAAGATTGACAAATAGCAATCGCAAGAAAAATTCACAGGCACCGCCGATCAAAGGCTGGCGGCTGTCTTTTCTGCGCTCGTTTAAGGGCGATGACGCCGTGGTCGCTGCAGTTCCCGAAGACGAGCGGCAGATAGACTGGGTGCGCATACTGCCTTTTGCTGCCCTGCACTTGAGTTGTCTCGGGGTCTTGTGGGTCGGGTGGAGTCCCGTAGCTGTAGCGGTGTCCATTGTGGCTTACTGGGTGCGAATGTTCGCCATAACCGGGTTTTACCACCGCTACTTTTCGCACCGCACGTTCAAGACCTCGCGGCTCGTGCAGTTTCTCTTTGCCGTGCTGGGCAATACAGCCGTGCAGCGTGGCCCGTTGTGGTGGGCTGGTCACCATCGCCACCACCATCGCCACTCCGATGCCGCCAGCGACGTGCATTCGCCCAAGGAACACGGGTTTTGGTGGAGCCACGTTCTGTGGATCACCTCGCGGTCGAACTATCCCACCCGCCTGTACAATGTGCGCGATCTGGCTCGCTTCCCCGAATTGCGCTTTATCGACCGCTTCGATGTCATCGTGCCTGCTCTACTGGCAGTGGCGATGTACGCCCTGGGAGAGTATTGCGGCAGCCGCTTCCCCGCGTTGGGAACCAACGGCTGGCAGATGTTCGTCTGGGGATTCTCCATTTCCACCATTGTTCTGTTCCACGCCACATGCACCATCAATTCGCTCTCTCATCTTTTTGGTCGCCGCCGCTTTGCCACCGAAGACCACAGCCGCAATAACATCTGGCTGGCACTCATCACTATGGGCGAAGGTTGGCACAACAATCACCACTATTATCAGGGGTCGGTGCGGCAAGGTTTTTACTGGTGGGAATTCGATCTGACCTATTACTTGCTCAAAGTGCTGTCCTGGGTCGGTCTGGTGAGCGATCTCAGGCCCGTGCCCGAGCGGGTTTACGACCGGGCCATTAGCGAGCCATGAAGCCGGTTCAGGGGCGGCGCATCGCCGTGGTGGGGGGGGGAATCTCCGGCCTGGTGGCGGCTTATCTGCTGCATTCAGATCACCACGTCACGCTGTTTGAAGCCAACGATTACATCGGAGGGCATACCCATACGCTGGAAGTCGATCAGGACGGGCACGCCTATGCGGTGGATACAGGTTTTATCGTCTTTAACGAACCCAACTACCCACAGTTCAGTCGCTTGTTACAGCATTTGGGTGTGGCTTCCCAGCCGACCAAAATGGGGTTCAGCGTCAAGTGCGGCCGCACCGGTTTGGAATACGCCAGCACGCCGCTGAGCAGTCTGCTAGCCCAGCGGCGCAATGTGCTGCGGCCGTCGTTCTACCGCATGTTGGCCGACATCCTGCGCTTCAACCGCGAGGCACCAGAGTTATTGCGCGATCCCAATGACGCGACTACCCTCGGAGACTATCTGGCCAACAACGGCTATTCCAGGGCTTTTGTCCAACACCACATCATCCCCTTAGGGGCGGCGTTGTGGTCGGCCTTGCCTGACCGCATATACGAGTTCCCCGCGCACTACTTCGTCCAGTTTTTCGCCAACCACGCTTTTTTGCAAGTGCGCGGGCGGACGTTGTGGCGCGTCATCAGAGGAGGCTCGCAGTGCTACGTCGAGGCGCTGATCCGCCCTTTTAGAGAGCGCATCCGCGTCAATTGCGCCGTGGCTTCGGTGCGGCGTTTGAACCAGGGAGTGGAAGTGCGGCTCCAGACTGGGGAAACCGAGTGCTTCGATGAAGTCATCCTGGCAGTACACAGCGACCAGGCACTGCGACTGTTGGCCGATCCTACCTCAGCCGAGCGCCAAATTCTGGGAGCTATGCCGTATCAGGCCAACGATGCCGTCCTGCATACCGACGCATCCGTGTTGCCCAGTCGCCAGCGCGCCTGGGCAAGCTGGAATTACTACATCCCACCCGATAAGGGATGCCCCGCCACCGTCACGTACAATATGAATATCCTTCAAGGTCTGGAGAGCCGCCGACCTTTCTGTGTCAGCCTCAACCGCACCGACGACATTGCGCCAGAGCGAATCATTGCCCGCATGACCTATCACCACCCCGTCTATTCACCGGCCTCGGTGGACGCGCAAAAGCAGCGGTCGCGAATTGACGGGATTGATCGCATCCACTACTGCGGGGCCTATTGGGGTTTTGGTTTTCACGAGGACGGAGTGTCCAGCGCCCTAATGGTAACGCGGCGCTTTGGCAAGACGCTATGAGACGCCATAGCTGCATATACGAAGGACGTGTGCGACATCGCCGCTTTGCGCCAGTAGCACACGTCTTTGAATACCGGCTCTTTATGATGTACCTCGATTTAGCCGAATTGCCCAGCTTGTTCAACGGGCATTGGCTGTGGTCGTCTCAGCGGCGCAATATTGCCTATTTTCGCCGTGCCGACCACCTGGGCGAGCCGCAGCATCTCTTGGCGGATTGCGTGCGGCAATTGGTCAAAGACGAGACCGGACGATATCCCGACGGGCCGATCCGACTGTTGACGCACCTTCGCTACGGCGGATACGGCTTCAACCCAGTCAGCTTTTACTACTGCTTCGACCAGGCCGATAGGCGCGTCGAGACGGTGGTAGGCGAGGTAAATAACACGCCCTGGGGCGAACAGCACTGCTACGTCCTGCACCAGGGTATTGACCGCAGCCGCGGAGCGCACAAATGCTACCAATTCTCCAAGGCATTCCACGTTTCGCCCTTCATGGCCATGCAGCAGGACTACACCTGGCGCTTTACGACGCCGCGCCGCATACTATCAGTTCATATGGACAATTGGCAGAATGGTCACCACTTATTCGACGCGAGCTTGGTATTGCGGCGACGCGAAATAACCGCGACAGCGCTGGCGAGGGTGCTGGTGCAGTATCCGCTGATGACGACAAAAGTCATTGGTGCCATTCACTGGCAGGCACTAAAACTCTGGCTCAAGCGCTGTCCGTTCTACCCACATCCAGGTCGTTGACAAAGGAAAAGGACTATGTCACAAGTGGCTCTTTCCCCCGCAGCTAAAAGACGGCCCATCGGCCTCGGCGGCTGGCTGGAGCGCTGGGCGCGGCGGTTGGTCTTGGGTCAATTGCAGCGCTTGCAGCGCGGGGCTATTTGCCTGGTTGAAGGCGAACAGCACCGCACCTTCGGGCAGGGCGAAGACGGTCCCGAAGTGGTTTTACAGGTCCACCATCCGCGCTTTTTCCGCGCCTTGGCTTTCGGGGGTACCATCGGTGCTGCCGAAGCTTACATGCAGGGGTGGTGGAGTTGCGACGATCTACCGGATTTGTGCCGCTTGGCCGTGGCCAATATGGAATGGATGCAGCAGCGCGAGCGGGGTTGGGTGCGGCTGGCCGCACCAGCCCGCGTGTTGGCGCACATCCTCAAGCGGAATACGCTCCAGGGCAGCCGGCGCAACATCGCTACTCACTACGATTTGAGCAACGACTTTTTTCGCCTCTTCCTCGACCACAACATGATGTATTCGAGTGCTGTATTTCCATGCCCGGACAGTTCGCTGGAGGAGGCCTCCCATTACAAAGTGGACCGCATCTGCAAAAAGCTCGCTCTCGTGCCGGAGGATCACTTGTTGGAGATCGGCACCGGCTGGGGCGGGTTTGCCCTGCACGCGGCACGCGAGTATGGCTGTCGAGTTACTACGGCGACCATTTCGCGTGAACAGTGCGAACTGGCGCGTCAACGAGTGCGTGCGGCCGGCTTAGATGGGCGGGTAGAGGTGGTGTTGGCCGACTACCGCGAATTGCAGGGACAGTACGACAAACTGGTCTCCATAGAGATGATCGAAGCCGTGGGGCATCACTACTTCGACACCTATTTCGGCTGTTGCTCCCGTTTGCTCAAACCCGAAGGACTGATGCTATTGCAGTCCATCGTCATCGGTGATTGGGCCTATGAGCGGGCGCGTCGCTCGGTCGATTTCATCAAGGCCTACATCTTTCCGGGCAGTTGCATTCCGTCGGTGGCGACTATTAGCTGTTCGATAGCGAAGGCCACGGACATGCGCCTGGTGCATCTGGAGGACATCGGCCCCCACTACGCCCGCACCTTGCGGGCCTGGCGGGCGCGTTTTTGGGACGCAGAAGAACAAGTGCGTCAGCTGGGGTTCGGCGAGAAATTCATCCGCATGTGGGATTTCTATTTTTCTTACTGTATCGGCGGCTTTGCAGAGCACTATATCTCCGATGTGCAAATGCTCTTGGCCCGTCCGGGCAACCGGCGCTCGGCGCAGTTGCCCGAGATTGGTCACGGCGAGGTTTAGGGTTCTATGCTAAGCGTATTGGCCTATAGTTTGCCGGTGGCCCTGGTGGGTATGGCCGCGTTGTATTGGCTGCAACGACGGCGAGGGGACGCTGGCGTCGTTGATGTTGGCTGGGCCGGTGGTATTGGACTGGTGGTCGTGGTCGTCGCTTACAGTGGCGACGGCTGGGAGCCGCGGCGGCTGTTGCTCGGTCTGATGGGCGCGACGTGGTCCTTGCGCCTGACCGCTTACCTGGCGATTGACCGGCTGGTAAGAGCGAAAGAAGAAGACGGGCGCTACCAAATGCTGCGTGCCCAATGGGGTGCCAAGGCCCAGCGGAACTTTTTCTTTTTATTCCAGGCGCAGGCTCTACTGGTGGTTTTATTTGGCCTACCCTTTGTCGCTGTGGCGGCCAAAGATCATGTGGGGTGGACCGCTTGGGACATCGCCGGTGTGCTGGTGTGGGCGGTGGCCGTACTCGGCGAATGGGTGGCCGACCGCCAACTGGCCGCCTTCCGCAGTCAAGCCGCTAACCGCGGACGCACCTGCGCCCGCGGTCTGTGGTGCTATTCGCGCCATCCCAATTATTTTTTTGAATGGATCCACTGGTGGACCTACGTGGTCATGGCGGTCGGGTCGGAGATCGGGTGGTTGGCCTGGATCGGGCCGGTGCTGATGTTGTTTCTGCTGTACCGCGTGACAGGTATTCCCTACACTGAGAAGCGAGCACTGGTCAGCCGCGGCGAGGACTACCGCCGCTATCAGCGCACCACCAGTGCCTTTATTCCGTGGTTTCCCCGGAGGGAAAAATCTTGAACACGATTGATTGGGCCGAGCGGGGCCGGTTGCCCGATGCCCTTATCCGCTGGGGCATCCGCCGCTTAAATCGCCGGCGTTTGCAGCAAGAGCGAGGTGCCGACTGCGAGGCCGATCAGGCGGCCAAATGCCGCTTCATTGCCTTGATGGATCAAGCACCCATCGCCCTGCATACGCAGAGTGCCAACGATCAGCACTACGAGTTGCCGCCCGAGTTTTTCCAACTGGTTCTGGGCCGCCATCTCAAGTACAGCAGTTGTTATTTCCCCGAGCAGACGGCCAGCTTAGACCAGGCCGAAGCGGCCATGCTGGAACTGACCTGTCAACGCGCTGACTTGCAAGACGGTCAAGACGTCTTGGAATTGGGTTGCGGCTGGGGGGCACTGACCTTGTGGATGGCGCAACATTATCCCGCCAGCCGCATCACCGCGGTGTCCAATTCAATCTTGCAGCGCAACTTTATCGAGGAGCGTTGCCATGCCCTGGGGCTGGTCAATGTCGCGGTGATCACTGCGGATATGAACGAGTTCGCTGCACCGGGACGCTATGACCGGGTGGTATCGGTGGAGATGTTTGAGCACATGCGCAATTACCGCGACCTAATGCATCGCATCGCTGGCTGGCTCAAACCGGCTGGCTCGCTGTTCATCCACATCTTCGTCCATCGCCTCTACGCATACACCTTTGCCGCCGAAAGTGAAGAAAACTGGATGGGGCGTTATTTTTTTACCGGCGGCATCATGCCTTCCGACGATCTGCTGCACTACTTCCAAGACGACCTGGTCCTGGAGGCGCAATGGCGGGTCGATGGCCGGCACTACGCCCGCACAGCCGAGCATTGGCTGGCCAATCTCGACGCCCGACGCTCGGAGGCCCTCGCCATTTTGGAGCACCAGTACGGCGCAGACCAAAAGCAGCGTTGGTTGCAGCGCTGGCGTATGTTTTTTATGGCCTGTGCCGAATTGTGGAGCTACAACGGCGGGCAGGAGTGGTGGGTGTCGCATTATCGTTTCAAAAAGAGGGGTAGCGGTAAAGCAGGTCTATAGGATTAAAAGAAAACGAATGGCGTATCTATGGCTTGAATTTTAAAAAATACCTTACCCGCAGCGTTAGAGTAAGGAGTTGCTTTAACACCCCGTCTTAGGAGAATGAGTTTGCTTACATTATGCTGTAAATTGCCAGATGCAGACCTCTATCTGGTGTCTTGCGTCAAGACCAAACAATGCTGTCCTGCACCAGCGAGAGACCTATATACCTCTGGTTTGTTAAAGCACGCACCTGTGTCGAAAGGACTGGACGATCATGGTACATACTTTCAGCGAGAGGTGGGATTCCGACGCAGAGGTCAGGAAGAGACGTTTCGATTGAGAGTTGGTACTGATATCACGCGAACGTATTTTCTCGTGTGACACCAGACCCACTGTATCGGCATGCAAAGACCAATCAGCGAGCGATACTGATTGGTCTTAAATTTTGCATATAATAATCTTTATATTCAAAAATGACCTTGAAAACCCCTGTTGTTCTGAGTAAATTGCAGATAATGGACCTGGAAATCTCGCGTCGATCGCAGCACACCATCAAGAATTACCGCAGTTCATCGTCGAGCAGGGGAGACCTCTGAACATCGTGCTGATCCGATCTTACCTGGGCACGCTCCAGAATGCTGCCCCGGCGACTCGGGCGCGGCATCCTTCCGCCTTGAAGACCTTTCAACCGGCAGATTAATTCCCAGTTCTACGAGCGCATGGCACTTTCGAAGAACAAAGCCGCCATGCTGACCAAAGGCCAGAAGATCCAGCCTGAAGACCGCGTCCTCCCCGAAGCGGCGGTAAGGTTAGAGAATCCAAAATGAAGGACATCAATAAGTATGGAGACATGACGCGATGAAGAGAACATTGACTATTGACTACGGCGACGAGGTCCTGCTGGCTCTCGGATATACCCCCAAGCAGTTCAGCGAAGAGGCCAAGCTCCTCATCGCCGTCAAGCTCTACGAGTTGGGCCGTTTGTCCTCGGGAGGGGCAGCCAAGCTGGCTGGCATTCCCAAGCCCTTATTTCTGACGAAGCTCGCCGAATACGGCGTCGATACCTTCCAGCTGACCGAGGACGACCTCCAACAGGACATAGACAGTGCCCGTCGTCATCTGTAATACTTCTCCGATTCAATACCTGTACCAAAAGGTGCATAATATGACCAAACGCAAACTGCCCATTGGCATTCAGACCTTCCGTAAAATTCGGGAAGAGAACTGTTACTATGTCGATAAGACCGTCTATATTCGGAGGCTGCTCGACGAGGGCACGCACTACTTTTTATCGCGTCCGCGTCGCTTTGGCAAAAGTCTGTTTCTGGATACACTAAAGGAATTGTTTGAGGGCAATGAACCACTGTTCGAAGGGCTACACGTCCACGACTACTGGGACTGGTCTGTTCGCTATCCCGTTGTGCGCTTGAGCTTTGGCAAGGGCAATTTCAAAGACGAGAGCTACCTGCATGCGAATGTGATGGCGCAACTACACACCATAGCGGAAGAAGCCGGTGTTGCACCGCGTTACGATACGGCACCGGAGTGCTTTAGCGATCTGATCCGGGTATTGCATCGGCAGGCTGGGCAGCGCGTGGCTGTTCTCATTGACGAATACGACAAGCCGATCCTCGATGCTTTGGAAGTACCGGAGGTTGCACGCGCCAACCGCGATTTTTTACGCGGTCTGTATTCGACCATCAAGGATAGCGATGCCCATATCAAATTCACCTTCCTCACGGGTGTCAGCAAGTTCTCCAAGGTCAGTCTGTTCTCTGGCCTCAACAATCTCACAGACATCACCATTGATCCACAATATTCCGCCGTCTGTGGATACACCGAAGAGGACCTCGACACGGTATTCGCGCCAGAACTGCCTGGTCTGGATCGGGATGAAATCCGCAACTGGTACAACGGCTATAGCTGGCGGGGCGATGAGAAGGTCTATAACCCCTTCGACATCCTCTTGCTGTTTAGAAGGCACAGCTTCGAAGCCTACTGGTTCGAGACCGGCACACCGACGTTCTTGGTCGAGATATTACTGGACCGGGGTGTCAGTTCTATCGCTTTAGACAATATGCTGGGTAGCGATGAATTATTATCTACATTTGACGTGGACGACATCGTTCCCGAAGCCCTGCTGTTTCAGGCCGGGTATCTGACCATCCACCAGACCGAACCGCGTGGCGGACGGATGTTTTACCGCTTGGGCTATCCGAACCAGGAAGTTCGGCAGAGCTTGAACGAGAGCCTGCTGAATCACCTGACTGGACACTCGTCGCGCCGCGTTGAGCATAGTGCCCGTTTGTATGATCTGTTGCTGGTCAATGACTTCGAGGGACTCAAGACACTTTTCCACGCCTTTTATGCCAGCATTCCCTACGAGTGGTACACCAACAATGACATCGCCAATTTTGAAGGCTACTATGCCAGCGTGTTCTATTCCTATTTCGCAGCACTGGGGTTAAATATCACCGTAGAGGATAGCAGCAGTCATGGGCGTGTGGATATGGCTGTTCACTTCAACGATAACATCTACCTGTTCGAGTTCAAGGTGGTGGAACTGGCGTCAGAGGGCGCGGCAATGGCGCAACTGAAAGAGAAGGGATATGTGGACAAATACCGGAGTCTGGATCAGCCGATCCACCTGATCGGGGTAGAGTTCAGCAAGGATACCCGCAATATAACGGCCTTTGAGGTGGCAGGTGCGTGAAATGTAGGGGCGAAACATATTTCGCCCGTTTTTAAAATAGAAGAAATTGGGAAATGCTCAGCGTATGAATGCGAAAGAACAAAAAATTACAGAATCGCTTGTGGATGAGATCGCAAACAAAATTGTCGAACATTTTCATCCAGATCAGATTATTCTCTTTGGCTCTCATGCTTATGGCGAGCCAAAGACCGATAGCGATTTAGATTTGCTCGTTATTATGGATACCGATTTGCGACCGACAGCGCGAAGTGCCGCAATTGCTCGCATTTGTCGTCCAAAATACGTTGCGATGGATATTGTCGTACGTACACCTGAAGAAATCCAAACTCATTTGCAAAACTTTGATCCCTTTCTCGAGGAAATTTTCAAACTTGGACGCACCCTCTACAAATCCGCCGGGTGATATACAGGCGTGGGTCTATAAAGCAGAAGAAGACTTTCGCACGGCTACGACAATGGTTCGGAAGCGCAAAGAACCCGTTCCCGACAATGTGTGTTTTTGCGCGCAACAGTGTATAGAAAAGTATCTCAAAGCCTTTCTGGTTCTGCATCGCATTCATTTTCCAAGAATTCACGATCTTTTGGCACTGTTAGATTTCGCTGTAGATATTGATACCGATCTCGAGATACTGCGAGATGATCTGAATTTCCTGTCCCCATTTGCCGTTGAATTTCGCTATCCTGGGGAAAACGCCACTGTTGAAGAGTCAAAAGATGCGGTTAAAGTTATGCGGCGTGTTCGCCGTACTTTGAGGGTAAAATTGAATCTCGAAGATGCATGATATCATATTACGATATCCACCATCCTCGGTACACAGCCGCGACGGAGTTGGTGAACAGTGGCGTGGGTGTTGGCACAGTGCGCCAGCTACTCGGTCATCGCAACTTGCAGACAACCCAGCGCTATGCGGAACTATCTGGTCGAGCGGGGTACAACCACGCAAGTAGTTCAACTGTCCGGCATGAGTTAGATGCCTTCGCGCGAAGAAAAACGCGGGCACGGTGATCGATGGGGGAAAAGAACACAGAATCGCTTTTGGATGAGATCGCAAGACAAAGGTGCATAACATGACCAAACGCAAACTGCCCATTGGCATTCAGACCTTCCGTAAAATTCGGGAAGAGAACTGTTACTATGTCGATAAGACCGCCTATATTCGGAGGCTGCTCGACGAGGGCACGCACTACTTTTTATCGCGTCCACGTCGCTTTGGCAAAAGTCTGTTTCTGGACACACTGAAGGAACTGTTTGAGGGCAATGAAGCCCTGTTCGAAGGGCTACACATCCACGACCACTGGGACTGGTCTGTTCGCTATCCCGTTGTGCGCTTGAGCTTTGGCAAGGGCAATTTCAAAGACGAGAGCTACCTGCATGCGAATGTGATGGCGCAACTACACACCATAGCGGAAGAAGCCGGTATTGCACCGCGTTACGATACGGCACCAGAGTGCTTTAGCGATCTGATTCGGGTTTTGCATCGGGAGGTTGGGCAGCGCGTGGCTGTTCTCATTGACGAATACGACAAGCCGATACTCGATGCTTTGGAAGTACCGGAGGTTGCACGCGCCAACCGCGATTTTCTGCGTGGTCTATACGCGACCATCAAGGATAGCGATGCCCATATCAAATTCACCTTCCTCACGGGTGTCAGCAAGTTCTCCAAGGTCAGCCTGTTCTCTGGCCTCAACAATCTTACAGACATCACCATTGATCCACAATATTCCGCCGTCTGTGGATACACAGAAGAGGATCTCGACACGGTATTCGCGCCAGAACTGCCTGGTCTGGATCGGGATGAAATCCGCGACTGGTACAACGGGTATAGCTGGCGGGGCGATGAGAAGGTCTATAATCCTTTTGACATTCTCCTGCTGTTTAGAAGGCACAGATTCGAAGCCTACTGGTTCGAGACCGGCACCCCCACCTTCCTCATCGAGACCCTATTCAATCGCCGTGTCAGTTCCCTGAAACTCGACGAGATGATCGGCAGTAACGACTTGCTATCGACCTTTGATGTGGATGAAATCGCGACCGAGGCCCTGTTGTTTCAAACCGGATACCTGACCATTACTGGTGAGGAGAACCTCGGGGGGGAATCCCTCTATAGCCTGGGCTATCCCAATCGAGAAGTACGTCAAAGCCTCAACCGAAGCCTGTTGCGCTACCTGGTGAAAGACGCCACGCGCCTTATGGCGAACAGGGTGCAACTCTACCGCCTGCTAGAAGCCAATGACTTTGCTGGCATGGAAACCTTATTCCATGCCTTTTATGCCAGCATTCCCTACGAGTGGTACACCAACAACGACATCGCCAATTTTGAAGGCTACTATGCCAGCGTGTTCTATTCCTATTTTGCAGCACTGGGGTTAAATATCACCGTAGAGGACAGCAGCAGTCATGGACGTGTAGATATGGCTGTACACTTCAACGATAACATCTACCTGTTCGAGTTCAAAGTGGTGGAACTGGCGTCTGAGGGTGCTGCGATGGCGCAACTGAAGGAGAAGGGATATGCGGACAAATATCGGGGTCTGGATCAGCCGATCCATCTGATCGGGGTAGAGTTCAGCAAGGATACCCGCAATATAACCGCCTTTGAGGTGGCAAGTGTGTGAATGTAGGGGCGAAACATATTTCGCCCGTTTTTAAAATTTGCCTCGGGATGTGCATATCGTGATTGCGTTGGGCAGCATTAAGTATCACGGTCAGACGGCTACGGTTACCGCACAGTGGAAGTATGACATTGTGGGTCATGCTACGCGGTTGAGTCGTCCTTACCAAAACCAGCCCCCCGGAACACTCACCCTTCAAATGCTTCGCGTAGGCGACAGTTGGTTGGTGAGCGACTTTCGGGGATTGGTCAATAAGTTGAAAGCCGATGTGATAAGCCGTTAAAAGTGCGTGTCTGCGCGTGCAACGTGCATAAGCAGGCAAGCCTGCACAGGCCGGGAGGTTGCCATGAACCGCTTTTGGTGCGTTCTACTTGTATTTTTCATCCTGAGTTGTGGCAATAAGAGTACAGGACCAGTAATAGAGCCAGAACCCATCCCCAATCACGAGACTGGTGATCTGGTTGTTGATCTGCCGGGTGGGGCTAAAATGGCCTTTATATGGGTTGAACCTGGCACGCTCAGAATAGCGGGCTATCTTCCAATAGAAATTCCCAACGGCTATTATCTTGGGAAGTATGAACTCACACAGCAACAGTGGGAGAAAGTTATGCTCACCTCACAGTGGCCCAGGAGAGACGAAGACGAGGATGGTTTCCCTGAACTGGATTATCCTGCCTATAATATTTCCTGGTTTGATGCCAAAGATTTCGCGAAAACGTTGACAGCCCTTCAAAATGACGGCGGCATATACCGATTACCAACTGGATATGAATGGGTATATGCCAGTCGAGCAGGTACAATAACCGACTGGTTCTTTGGCAGTAGCCCTGATGCTCTAAGTGACTACGCATGGTGGGGCAAAAACGTGGATAGGGCGCAAATCGTGGGTACTAAATTGCCCAATCCCTGGGGATTTTATGACATATATGGCAATGTGTGGGAGATGACACAGGATTACATCGATTATTTTCCATCGGGAGCACTTATTTTCGTACAAGGCGGCGGTTATAATACGATGTCAACAGGTGACGTAAGCTCTAAATGGCCTCGTATTTTCTATTATACCGCGAAAGATCCAGATGTAGGCGTGCGTATATTGCGAGAAGGGCCAAAAGTCTCGCGGCCTTAAAATGGGATTGAAAGAACAATCATTAAAACTTAAAAGGAGAACAGAATGCGTTGTACCAAACCGAAATCTGTTTTCGGGAGATTCCAAATTTTATGTAGCGTCCTCATAGTCAGTGTGACTCTGGGGATAAATGTTATTTCTTCTGTTGAAGCCGTGACAGAGATTGGTCCTGGTGATAGAATCTTGTTTTTGGGAGATCAGTGGGCGAGAAATGGCACAGCAGCACAGACTGGATTTGAGGTGATTCGATTATCGAGTTATGCAGACACAACGGACATGAAAAAGATTACTGAAACTCTCAACCTCAAACTGATGATCGGATTAGCTCATAATGTCATTCCAGATGATAGACCTTCTCCTGATGGTGCAAGACCTTGGCCTGGCGATACAATGGATGCCGCACTGTCCAAGTTTCGCCGCAAGTTGGCAGAATGGCTCGGTAAGCACAGTCTTGATATATCTGCCTTCCACTTTAATATGGAATATGCGGAGAAGTTTTATACAGATAGGTATCCCGATAGTACCAAGCGGGTTCAGGCATTGACAGATACTATGACGCTAATCGTAAAAAATTATCAACGCACAATCCATGAAATATGTGATTCATTGGATATGGTCGGTTCATATCCAAAACTCTGGGTTTTCAGTGCAAAAGGAACCAACTATCAGAATTATGAAGGATTTGGGTGCGATTGGAATGCTTTGACCTCAGCCCCTTATGCGATTGATGTCGCCACAATTAGTTTTCAGACGCCAACAATCAGTTGGAATAAAGAAAGAGTCAATGCAGATGGAGACACTACCTGGTATCCAAACCTCGTAAATCTCAAGCTACACGGGAGTGGGGGCAAACGAGAGATTGATAGTGTCAGGGACAGTACAAATGGCAAGCCCGTTGTCATCCAATATCACCATCGTGGCGACCTCCCATTTCGAAATGTGTACCATCTTTACTGGAACGACTTTCGAGAATTGGCGAGACATTTCAAAGCAGCAAGCGAAGAGGGATCATCACATTTTGGCGGCAATTATCCCGTTGGATATTATCCTTCATTTTATTATGCAGCGATTCCCCACCCTAACCCTGACTCTGCCAGAGTGGGGAAGGTCATTGAAAATTTACACTTCACCCTGGACGAGTCTGGTCCTGCTCCCACAACTCCCATTCCCTGGGAGAATGGGCAGAAGTATCCCGCGCGTTTGTGGGAAACAGGCCATGAAGGAGATTGGGGATATAATGCTGCAACAAATTATCACAACAAATGGGAGCGTGAGTTCATTGCCAATATTCTCTCTGCAACTGGCACACCCTTAACGGGACACACTGTGCCAAAAACCACAACATGGAGTGGCGAAATTTATCTCATTGGCGATGTCGTTATTCCCAGTGGTGTCACTGTGACCATTCGGGCAGGAACAGTGATTAACTTTCGTCCGGATACAGATGTTTACGAGTCGGGTTTGGATACAAATATCTCTGAAATTGTTATTCAGAATGGTGGCTCTTTGGTTGCAAACGGAACTGTTCAGAATCCCATTATTTTTCAGTCATCATTCAGGGCTGATAGCACTGACCCAAGCGGAGAAGGTTGGCGGCCTGAAATCAAATTCAAGAACAGTGAAGGCAAAGACGAATACAGAGACCTATATTTTAACCCCAGCAAAGACGATTGGGGTGGTATCAAGGTCGAAGAAGGTGGCGTTCTGACCCTCCAAAATTGTCGGATTTATGATGCCAAAGTCGGTGTGGATGTCGAGCCGAGTAGCAATACTATCACGACCATTGATATTGCAGAAACCGATTTTATTGGCAATTATACAGGCATCAAACTCGATTATCGCAACCAACTCTTAGAAGTGATTTTGGACAATGTGCTATTGCACGACAGCATGAACGGTCTGGACATTTCCTCTTATTCCAGTGAAGAAAATGAGACGGAACTGGTCAATGCTACAATCACAGGTAATTATTATGGTATATCAGTGGTTTCAAGCGGCATCAGCGATCATGGGTTCACTGTCAAAAACACCATCATAGACAACAATAGTTATGGGATAGATGCTGACTATCGAGAATCGCCTGCTGTCGCTGTCAAATACTCAGATTTCTACACTAACTCAACAGCCTTATATGGTGATTTGAGCGGATGGTCTGTCCCGCCCAGTAGCAGTGACCATTCTGGCAATCACGACAATTACGGTTATGATCCGAAGTTTGTCGATGCAGATGCAGATGATTTTCACCTTCAGGCTACTTCACCATTGATCGATAAAGGCGATCCAACCCTGACAGAGGCTGATAGTTCACGTATCAACCTGGGCAGGTATGGTGGGACTGCGGAATATACGTCTGTGTCCAGCGGTGGTGAGAGTAGCACAAAACCCGTTGTCTTGGAAACAGAAGATGCGCCTCTGGTATTTTCGTTATCTCAGAACGCGCCAAATCCTTTCAATCCAGAAACCATTATCTCTTACGTGTTGCCTCAAAGTGAACAGGTCAAGCTGGTAATCTACAATGTATTGGGTCAGGAGATTCGCACGCTGGTCAATGCGTTGCAACCCGCAGGTCGCTACCGCGTGGTGTGGAACAGCAGGGATGACTTTGGGCGTTCGGTATCCAGCGGGATTTATCTTTACCAGATCACCGCAGGTAAATTTACGAACACGCGCAAGATGTTGATCTTAAAGTAATCAGATTCAGCTTTTCTTCAGTAATAAAACAGCCAGGTTCTCACTCAGAGAATCTGGCTGTTGTTTGATAGATAGGGAGCGACTCGCACGCCCAATCGCCTCAACAAATTGGGTTTGTTCTCTTTCATCAGTGATTCTCCGAACGTAACTATTTAGGTTCTTGTGGTTGCGTAGGAGGAAAATCCTTTTCCCGACCTTGATCGCGGCAGGGCCTGTGCTGAAGAGCCTATATTCAGTAATGCCGCTCCAACAGCATCCTTTTGTGATTTTTGTGCATTTTGTGGCTATTCATTCAAATGACCTAAACAGTTACCTCCGAACACCATAACTACCTTCCAAAACACCCTGTATTCTTCAGGGCATTTTTTGTGTGATTTTCCTCTGTAATCCCCCTGTTTCATTCCTATCCCACCTGTTTCATTTGAAACACTTACTGTTTCATTTGAAACAGTTGGCCGCATGTCCATTTTTCGGCATTTTCTAAAAACACGCTCTCCTGCAAGCAGTTACGGGTTTTTTGCAATTTTTGGCACGGTTTTTGCACTGTATAAAGGGCACGAGATCAAAAATTTGCAGTTTTAACCCATACAGGAGAGTAGTCCCATGACTCACCAGCCACTTACACCCCGTCCAGCAGTACCATCCGCTACAATCCCACCCAAAGCCCTCGCGCAAGACGAGCTTGAAGCACTCAAATCCGTGCGCATGAACCCGCGCGATCGTGCGCTCATCGCCGTCCTCGCGCGGTGTGGGTTGCGCGTATCCGAAGCGTGTTCGCTCACGGTTGACAATATCTACTGGTCAACGGCTACGCCGAGCCTTCGCTTTACGGGCAAGCGCGGCAAAGAGCGCGTTGTTCCGATGAACCAGGAGGTGCAGGACGTCCTGCGCGAGTGGCTGGAGTCCCGTCATTTTTCGGATTCTCCTTATGTCTTCTGCAACCTGCGCAACGGCCAGCAACTCAGCCGCAAGACGGTGTGGGCGGCCATGAAGACTTACGCGCAGCGCGCGGGGATCCGCCACGTCCATCCGCACATGCTCAGGCACACCTTCGGCACGGACCTGGCAGATCGGGATGTGCCGGTCGAGCGCATCAAAGATCTGATGGGGCATTCGTCTATTGATACGGCGTCCATCTACATCTCTGTGAGTGACGAGCAAAAGCGGCTTTCTGTTGATCGCATCGACCGCAGGTCGCGGTTGGCGCGGTGGTGGTCGCGCCTGAAGAATCGCGATTACAGATTTTTTGCTTGGCCCAAAAAGCACACATGCACCGGGCTCCAGCAGACTGTAGGCCGCGGTGAGGAATTGTGCGAACTCAAAGACAACTTGAGTAAGGGTATTGATACGCTGGTGCTTGGCCCGATTGGCGTGGGTAAAAGCCATTTGCTCGCGTTGCTCGACGCAGAAAACGCGCTCGTGGTGAAGACGCTTTCGCCAGTGAAAGAAGCCTTGATAAATATTGCGGAGGGACTTCACAAAATCGGCAGGTTATGTCCCGATGGTCCAGACAAATTTGAAACGTTCAAAAAGCAACACACCCGCACGACCATTCAGGGCTGGACCGATATGGTGCTCGGCTCCGTGGAGATAGACGAGTTTGTTTTAATTGTGGATGATTTGGCGGATATGACCGCCTCCGTCGGGCGATTGATCGATAAACTCAACAGCAGGTTTATCATTATCGCGGCCCTGCCAGAAGTACGGAGGTCCTACGAGAAGCACTTCTGGAAGTTCGACCGCGTAGAAATAGAGCGCTTATCTACCGCGGACTCGAAAAAACTCATCCGCCAGTGCGCTGCTGGCGCCAATATAGAAGACTATCGCATGACCGAGACGAACATCTTGCAACAGAGTGCCGGCAATCCGCGTGCCATCATTGAAATTGTGGAACGGCTTCGCAAAGAGCCAGCCGTGACCCGCCCCGTGGTGCGAGGTGTGTTGCACACGGGCGCGCGAAACCAGATCGATCTTACGTTCGCCGTGGTGCTGCTTTTGCTGACCGTGGTCGCGGCGCGGTTCTTCATGCGCGGCATCGGGAGTATGGAGGGCTATGTGCTGGCCGGTATTGGCAGTGCGATTCTGGTGGGTATTCGATTCTTCATGTACAGGTTCAAACGATGACTGCACCTACACACATCGCATTTGGGCTGCTCACAGTGGCGAGTTCCTTCTCGCTCTTTTCCATGTCCATCCACCGCAATCTTCCCGCGATTGCATGCGCGGTCATAGGGAGTCTGCTTCCGGATGTGGATTCACCGAGAAGTTCTATTGGTCGGATGATGCTCTTTGCTTCCATCCCGATTGAGCGGCGATGGGGGCACCGGACGATTACGCATTCGATGCTCTGCATGCTCGCTCTATCGGTTGTCACCTTGCCCTTGCTCGTGTGGCAATCTGCGTGTTATGCGGCCATAGTCCTGGGCTATATGAGCCACTTGATCGCCGATTGTACGACCAAAAGCGGCGTGCCCTTGTTTTATCCTCATCCTGCGGTTTGTGTTTTCCCTGGTAGTGCGAGGTACAGGGTCAAAACCGGATCTCTCCTGGGGGAGGGTACTGTATTGGCCGTGGTTGTCATACTGCTCCTCTTGTTCATGCCCATATCGCATAAGGGCGGTATCTGGCGATCGTTTAGATACCTGATGGCTACGCCTTCGGCTGCTTATGCAGATTATCGGAGAGCCAATACAGAAACCTATTTGAATTTTGAAGGACAATGGCGACACACGCGGGAGAAGGTAAGTGGAAAAGCTCTGATCCTCGATGCCAGGCCCGCGTGGTTCTGGATCTTTTTCGGTGGGCGGGTTCTGACTTGCGGGGAACACGGCGCCATTTTGCCGGATAAGGTGCGCGTGGAGGAGACGGATCAACCCGTGAGAATACAGGCGATCCGGTTGAAAGGCGAGACTTATCGGGAACTGGTGGATCGGATCCCAGAAAACAGTTTTGTCTCTGGCCTGCTCGAGGCAGATGCTTCTTTTGACGTTGGGGAGGAAGATGCTCCGAGCAGTGCCATCAGTTTCACTGCCCGGAAAATTGAATTCAATTTTGCCCCAAAAAAGGAGATTTTGCGATTTCAGCCCATTTTAAGAGGCCTTTCACAACGCATAAAAGATTTGTTAAGGCAGAAGCAAGAGGTTGTTGAAAAACTGGAGGGCCTGAAAATGGCTTATCCGCCCGTTCACTATCTGAAACTGGAACAAGTTGAGAGAGAACTGGCGGATAAGGAGAAAGAGATTGAGGCCCTGAAACGCAAAAACGTGCGATTCAGGGGTGTGTTACGTATTCGCCTGATAGGAGATCAACTATGATATACAACGCGATGTTTCTATGCGTCCTGTTCCTCATGCTCATTGCCGCAAGGGCCAATGCAGAAGAATTAATGTTGAGAGCACCTTTAGTACCTGCGCGATCGGCAACTGTCTATGCCGGGATGAACGCGCGGATGCAGCAGGTCAATTTCGAGGTGGGAGACCGGGTGGTCAAAGGGGATACCCTCATGGTATTAACCCGTCAAGATTTGCGCGTGAAGGAAGCAGCGGCTCGAATTGCACTGAAGAAGGCTCAGACTCTGCAAGCGCGATTGGAAGTGTTGCACGATAAGAAGCTGATCAGTGACCAGCAACTCGAAAATGTCCGATTCGATGCCGAGGTCGCACACTATAACTGGGTCGCCGCGCGTATGGAACTGGACAGAACCGCAATCATCGCGTCCCAGGACGGGATGGTGGTCGAGGTCAATGCAAAGGCAGGTGACTGGATACTGGCTTACACCGCAGTCGCGCGGATCATTGACCCTGTGGATCTTCAGGTGTTTATGTTTGTGCCCGAGGGTAGGTTGAACGCGATTCATAAGAATATGCCGCTGTCTGCCGTGCTGACTGCTGGCGGAAAGCGCGCGTTGCCCGGGCGCGTCGTCGGGATCAGTCCTGTTATTGATCCGGAAAATGGGACGTGCAAAGTAACGGGTCTTTTTTTGAATGCGGGAAAGCATGTCAGACCCGGTGCCCTGGTCAATGTGACTATCGGAAAGTAAAAAATATGTTTCTCATCCATAAGAAGTTGTATTATTTTTTATGTCATGAGCATTTACAGATGATCAATGACAGGAGAGATATCATGCGGGGACTCATCAGTAGCTTTTCCGTTCTATTTTTGTTGGGATTTTTTACAGGTATATCCGCTTTTGAGCCGCCGGAGATGGTGGTGATTCCTGCGGGAAGTTTTAAGATGGGGTGCGTATCGGGGAGAAGTTGCACGAATGCCGAGAGGCCAGTGCATGAGGTAACGATTAAATCATTCGCGCTGTCGAAGTACGAGGTGACGTTTGAGGAATACGATGTTTTCACAGATGCGACGGGGCGCGAGCGGGCAGACGACAGGGGGTTCGGCCGGGGGCGGCGTCCCGTGATTAATATCACATGGGATGATGCGGTGGCGTACACAGCGTGGTTATCGGAGCAAACGGGAAAGAACTATCGTTTGCCGAGCGAGGCGGAGTGGGAGTATGCGGCGCGCGCGGGAACGGCGACGAGGTATAGCTGGGGGAATAATCTCGGTCACAATCGCGCCAATTGCAATGGGTGCGGCAGTCAGTGGGATAATGAAATGTCAGCACCCGTGGGATCGTTCGAGGCCAATGCCTGGGGCCTTCACGATATGCACGGCAATGTGTGGGAATGGACTCAGGATCGCTATAATAATAGATATGTGGGCGCACCCAATGACGGATCTGCGTGGGAGGTCGGCGACTCTACTGCGCGCGTGGTGCGCGGCGGTGCATGGTACCTGGAAGGATATTTCCTTCGCTCGCCTGTTCGCGACCAACACAGGACCTTTGCAGGGAGCGTTTATGTGGGGTTTCGGGTTGCACAGAGTTTGTAACTTCGATCTTTTCTCAACCAAAAAACAAAAAGGGGTGTGAACACTGAAAGTTCACACCCTTTTATTATTGGAACTTGTACGGAAAAATTACGTCTGTATATGGTTACAAAAAAATGGTGGCTCCCGGCGGAATCGAACCACCGACACAAGGATTTTCAGTCCTCTGCTCTACCAACTGAGCTAGGGAGCCATCACATTTCCCGATAAGACGACCAAATTTAACAAAACGACTAATTGGTGTCAAGGTTCTTGCGTGCGTTTTTTCTCAAACAGAAATGATGTTGCGCTATGTGCGGGATTACAATTATAAACATATAAACTATTTGACAAATGCAAAGGGCGAGGGTTAATTATCCCCGCACATTTTTTAAGGGATTTTACCTTGTATTGCGAAAATCACCCCAATGGCTCTTGATATACAAAATATTCAGACAGAAGCAGATGATGCGAGTTCACAACCTGCGGTAACATTGCGCGCTGTGGGTTTGGGCGTTTTTCTCGTCATCGCCCTCGATCTGCTGGCTATGTATGTACGCTATGTCTTGCACGCTTCGCTGATGACGTATAGCCACATTCCAATGGCCATGCTGATCATTTTGATGATTCTGATGATCGGACTCGCCATTGTTGCCAAAATGACCGGCTGGGTTCTTTCAAAAGGCGAATGGCATGCAATATTGGCGATGGGCCTTGTGGGCGCAGCACTGCCGTGTTTTGGAATGACGGGTTATTTGATCGGCTATATCACGGCACCTTATTATTTTGCGACGGAAGAAAATCAGTGGGCTGAGCACTTGCACCCGCATTTGCCCAACTGGCTCTTGCCGAGCCACGAGGGCAATGCCGTTGCGTGGTTTTACGAAGGCTTGCCGAGCGGTGCGACTATCCCCTGGGGCGTGTGGATATTGCCCCTGTTCTGGTGGACGACGGTTGTGGCGGCGGCTTTTTTGATGCTGGCCTGCGTGGCCACTGTTTTTAGAAAACAATGGGTGCAAAACGAACGCCTGGTTTTTCCCGCAATGGCTCCGTTGATCGATATGACTTCTGAACCGGGCGATGGTGAGGGGTGGTTGCCCGAGTTTATGCGCAATCGTTTGTTCTGGATCGGATTTGCCATTGCGTTTGGCGTGCTGGCCTGGAATTGTATCAACTACTTTTTGCCGGGCTTTCCCCGTTTTCCCATTTATCGGTCGCGCTGGTACTGGATTGATCGCCAATTGCCGCCTATCAGGGGATACTTTGGCATTTTTACCATTCTTTTTTCTTATTTTGCCAGCCTGGATGTTCTGTTTTCAATCTGGTTTTTTGATCTGGTGTTCATCTTTGAAGGCGGTCAGCTCAGCAAGTGGGGCTATAAAGCCACCACGCCTTATTATCGCACGGGTGTTTATTACTGGCAGACTTTTGGGGCTTTTGTCGTTTTTGTGGGTTCGACATTCTGGGTAGCGAGAAAACATTTGCGCGATGTATTGATGAAGGCACTCGGGAGAGATCCCACAGTGGATGACTCCGAGGAATTAATGTCTTATCGCGCCGCTTGTATCGGTTTGCTGTGCAGTATAGCGTATTTGTTTATCTGGCTGACACAGATGAATTTCGATCCGTTTAAAGGGTTTTTATACATTCTGGCGGTGATTTTTGTCTATACGGGCATGGCGAAGATCCTCGCCGATACCGGCATGCCATTTGCGAGTAAACCCATTGGTTCATGGAGTATGGTCGCATCGTTTTACGGCCGGCGCAATATCTCGCTTTCCACCCTCGTCGCTTTTCGCTTTTCCGTGCTGATTAACGAGAATTTTAAAGGCTTGTTTATGCCCGCGCTTTCCCATGCTGGGCGTGTCTCCGAGGGCGTTCCCGGCAATCAGCGGCGGCGGTTGATGGGCGCACTTGGGCTGGTGTTTATGGTCAGCTTGCTGTTCAATATGTTGTTCACCGTGTGGTTGGGGTACGATCAAGGGGCTTATAATTTCAACAGTTGGGAGATCACGCGAGCAGCCGAACGCCATTTTCAGCATACGGTTGATGCAATCAAAAAACCCGATGAGCCACCGTTTTATGAGAAAAATCCCGAAGAGGCGGTGTTCTTGGGCATTGGCGGCCTTTTGATGGCCGGGTTGATCTATATGCGTTATCGCTTTGTGTGGTGGCCGCTGCATCCCGTGGGGTTGGCGATTTCGGGTTCTTATCTGGCCCGACGCACCAGCTTTACAACTTTTCTGGCGTGGTTGATTAAGTTTGTTATCATAAAAGTAGGTGGACCAACGGTTTATCGCAAATCGAGACCCCTGTTCATCGGTTTGCTTGTCGGATATATTCTCGGCGTGGCTTTGTCACTGGGAATCGACATGATCTGGTTCCCAGAACGCGGGCATTGGGTACATCGCTATGGATAAATATTACAAGCTCATCGTATGGAGTCTCATCGGTCTGGGGATTTTTGTCACCGCACTCCTGATTGCCGGTCCCTATCGCGTAAATCCCCGTATCGCTGCTCTATTGGGATTGGAAACGCCCAGCGAGGTTCCGCCCGTACCCGTTCCTCGTGCAGAAGAAGTGGGTACACGGGTTCTGGATGCTGTGCGCGAAGATGGGATTCGCACGTTGATGGATCAGTTTGTGCGCCAGGATTCACGCGTAGTGGGTTATCCCGGCCATGAAAAAGCCGCGGATTTTATAGAATCTGAGTTTCGGCGTTTTGGCATGGAAGACGTAGAAGCCGAGACGTATGGCGTGGCCGTGCCCATAGACCAGGGCGGTAGCTTAATGGTGGAAGATACCGGCGAGGTTTTTACCATTCACGGCTTGTGGCCCAATCTGGTCAAGACGACCACTTTGCCCAGAGGTGGCGTGAGAGGACATCTCTTGTGGGGAGGCACTGGCGATGTGTCGGAATTTAATGGGCGCGATATAGAGGGGGCGGTGGTGTTGATGGAATTTAATTCGTGGAATAACTGGCTCAATGCCGCCATGCTCGGCGCACAGCAGATTGTGTTTATTGAACCCGATTCCACATTTACCGCGCAGGCAGAGACCAAATTTTTGCAGGTACCCAATAGCGTAGAGCGTTTTTGGATCGATAAGGCAAGTGGCGAAAAGCTCAAGGCTTTGCTCGCGCAAAAGGATGAGGTCAATGTCACTCTAAAGGCGCGAATGGATTGGGAAAAGAAAGAGACTCGAAATATTCTGGGCTGGATTCGAGGAACCGATCCCGTATTGAGCGAAAAAATCGTGGTGATCAATACGTATTACGATGCGATGTCCGTGGTGCCAGCACTCGCGCCAGGCGCAGAAATGGCGTGTGGGATTGTGGGCTTGATGAAGTTGGCCGAATATTTCAGCAAGTACCCGCCCAAACACACGCTTTTATTTCTCGCATCTTCTGGGCATCATCTCGGCTTCAGGGGCATTTGCGATTTCTTGAGCAGGCATTCGCGCAAAGAAAAGCATTTTGCTGCATTGATGACAGAACCTCTCGAATTGCCGCTGTTGATTTCTCTGGATTTGACGAGCCAGACAGATGAAATCGGGGTTTGGAACAGCACGCGCAATTTTTATTACAAGCGCTTTTTTACGCCATTTGGCAAATCGCTTGTGCATTATTCAAAGGCGATAGCCGAGCGTTTTGAACTGGACCCCGCCGATGCCCTCATCGATGGGATCAATCCCAAAGGCGGCATGAATTGGGATATGTATATTCCGGGGAAAGTTCTGAAGACAGATGGTGAGGTCGTTTTGGAAGCGGGCACGCCGGCGCTATCGCTCATTACGGTCAACGACGCGCGTTTTAGAGTAGATACTCCGCTGGATAAATCCGAACATGTGAATTTCGAAAATCTCACCGGGCAGGTACGCCTGCTTGCCGGTGTGCTCGATCTCGGGTTAAATTCAGAAGATTTTTTGCCCGATTACAAGCTGGATCCCGATGATCGCATGCGCGGTTTACAGGGTTTTGTGCGCACATTTCCCCGCTTGAGCATTACACCTGACCGTCCCCGTCCCGGTGCTGTGGCTTCGCTGCGAATGGGCAATGACAAATCGATTAAAGGCGTGCGCCGCATCTATTACGATATTGCCGACGAAAATGGCGAATTTTACATGCCGGGCATTGCCGAACGCCGTGTGGATGTGAAGGCTTTTTATATGGATCCAGAAAGCGGCGAGATCACGTATGCGCCCAATCACGGTCGCCAGGCGCGCATATACCGGGGTGAGTTTAATATGGACTGGTGGATATCCAAGCGCACGCGGATATTGTTCCCGTGTATTGCAACGGATTTTTACGATACAGTCGATCCCCGTTATCTCACCAAGTTGTCGAGCATCAGTGTGCTCGGTCCCGGCAATACTGCGCCGCAGGAATACGGTTATGCCATTGGTTTTGGTCCAGAAGAACCGGTGGGAACCATTTTTACAACGCCGGGTGAACGGATCAAAATTGTGATGCGGGAGCGAGAGATCGGCGTACGCTATTTGTTATTGAACGCAAAGAGCGCGGAAAATGTGGAAGTCGCGCGCGGCGATGGGTTCCAGATTTTGCAACACGGGGGGGCGTTTATTCGCTCTTCGTTCCAGGCCGCAAAAGATATGTGGACACTGAACGAGGCGCGGATGCGCGAATTGGCGAAGTATTCGATTGAGAACCAGCGGATGACCAATTTGCACGATCAGGCCAAATACCATCTGGATTTGGCCGAAGACGCGATGCATGATAAGAAATGGGATTTGTTTGTCAAACACACACGCGCGGCGATGGGCCTCGAATCGCGCGCCTATCCAGATGTAAAATCAACGCAAAACGACGTAATCCGAGGTGTGATCTTCTTTATGATACTGGTTATTCCATGTGCGTTTTTTGTCGAGCGATTGCTTTTTACCTTTTCCGATATCCGGGTGCAAATCGGCGGTTTTAGCGGGGCTTTTGTAGTAATCTGGATCGTTCTTTCGCAGGTGCATCCCGCTTTTGATCTCTCCAATCCATTTGTGATTTTGCTGGCTTTTGTGATTTTGGCACTGGCGATTTTTGTGATTTCTATTGTGTCGGGGCGGTTTCACGACAATATCCGTCAACTTCGCACAGAAGAGGTGTTGTTGCACGATACAGATGTGGGGCGTATAAGTGCTTCCGTGGCAGCATTTCAGTTGGGTATTGCGAACATGAAAAAGCGCAAAATGCGCACCAGCCTGACATTTGCCACGCTGGTTTTGCTGACATTTACGGTGTTGTCCTTTACGTCGATCAAGACGACGCTCGATTTTCACCAACTTCCGCTGGATGATACCGAAGGCAAGTATCCAGGGCTGTTGATCCGCAGCCAATTCTGGGGGCCGCTGGAGGATACGGCTTATGATTATGCCCGAATCAATTTTTTTGATCAGGGTGAGATCGCGCCGCGCAGTTGGTATGTTACGCGAGACCTGAAAAAGACGCCTATTGAAACGCCGGAAAAATCGACAAAAGTGCTGGGGATAGTGGGACTATCAGTCAATGAGCCTGCAGTCACGAGAATCGATACTTTGTTGAGCCATGGACGGTGGTTTGAAGAGGGTGAGATTGCGTGTATTTTGCCCGGTAAAATAGCCGGATTGCTCCAGGTAGAGCCTGAAGATGTCGGTAAAAAGAGCGTGCGCCTATTTGGCAAACAGTTGAAAGTCGTGGGGTTGATCGATGCGGAAAAAATGCGCGATCTCAAGGACCTGGATGGCGAAATTTTAAGCCCGGCAGATTTTAAGCTGACGGATGATGAAATCATCTCTCAGATGACCCAGTCAGAGAGTCGCGAAAAACAGGGTCTGGAACAGCCTCAACTCGAGAACATGCCATTCGAGCATATAGACCCCGACGATGTTGCCATTATTCCCTATAAGATCTTGCGAGAGGTGGGCAGCCCACTGCAATCTGTGGCGATTCGTTTGCGCGAAGATGTAAATGTTGAAGAACAGGTCAAAGAATATGTGTCGCGGTTGTCGGTGGTCGTATATGCGGGCATTCCAGGGGAAGGCGGCAAAATCGAGGTGTCAATTTACAGTTCGCTGGGATGGGGGCCATTGCCCGGCCTGGCCAATTTGTTTGTCCCCATTCTGGTGGCTGCACTCATTGTGCTGAATACGATGATGGGATCGGTGTACGAGCGCTTCCGCGAGATTGGTATTTATTCTGCCGTGGGTTTGGCACCTGTACATATTGCCTTTTTGTTTATTGCCGAGGCGTGCGTTTATGCTGTATTGGGGACTGTATCGGGGTATTTGCTCGGTCAAGGCGTGATCAAAATTTTGTTGTGGCAGGAGTTGTTGCAAGGGCTTAATGTGAATTATTCGGCATTGTCAACGGTGATTTCTTCAGCACTGGTGATGGTCGTGGTTTTGATTTCGTCTCTCTATCCCGCGCGTCAGGCGGCACTTATGGCTGTGCCCGATGTGACGCGCCGCTGGAAGTTGCCCGATCCGGAAGGCGATCACTGGCATTTTGAGTTTCCATTTACCGTAGGTGGCAAAGACGTGTTTGGGCTGTCGGTATTTCTGGTGGATTATTTCGAGTCGCACATGGGCGAGTCCATGGGCGCGTTTTATACAGATGGCGCGCGGTTTGGTTCGGTTGAATCAGCAACTGGCGCAGGATATACGATTGATACGACAATCTGGTTGGCGCCTTATGATTTGGGTGTGAGTCAACAGGTGCATTTTGAAGCCGTTCCAACAGGTGAGCACAATATTTTTGCGATGACGCTGACAATAGATCGGCTTTCGGGTGATGTGGCATCGTGGCGGCGGGGCAATCAGGGTTTTATGAACGCCCTTCGCAAACAGTTTTTGATCTGGCGAACGGTTGATCCGACGAATCGCGCCAAATATACAGATAAAGGGCGGGAATTGCTCTCTGCTTCCCCGGTAGCGGTCAACGCATAGTATCTATACACGGGACAATCTATGGCTTTAGGCAATCTTTTAAGACGCAACAAAGACAAAGAACCAAAGAAAAATACGCAATTTGAGGAGATCGAAGAGTATCGCGATCTGCTTGACGAGCCAGACGAATTTGTCCATGGGTTCAATAGCAAGACTATTGTGGGCGCGTTGTTCGTGTCGATTGTGATGGTGCCCGGCAATATTTATCTGGATCTGATGATCGGTGGTTCGATCGGTGCGGCGGCGCAGTGGGTCACGATTATTTTGTTCATCGAATTGGCAAAGCGCTCGTTTACTGTACTCAAGCGACAGGAAGTCTATCTGCTGTATTATGTGACGAGTTCACTGGTCAATCGGGAGTCCAATGCGTTTGAAGGTCTGTTGTGGCATCAGTATTTTGTGCAGTCGCCCGCAGCCGTGCAATTTGGCATACAGAAGTCATTGAGCGAATTGTGGTGGTGGGCGCCACCGGCGGATTCCGAGGCGTTGATCGAGCGCACGTTTTTACACGCCGATTGGTTCTGGCCCATTGCATTTCTGGTGCTGGGCACGATTATGGGGCGCATTGCCTGGTTTACTGCCAGTTATGTGCTGTTCCGAATCACGTCCGATTACGAGAATTTGCCGTTTCCGTTTGCGCCCATCAACGCGCATGGGGCCATGGCATTGGCAGAAGAGAGCAGTGGAGATATTACGTGGCGCTGGCGCATGTTTTCTATTGGTGCGGTGATTGGCGTGGTGTGGGGGATGGTTTATGTCGCTGTGCCTGCGATTACGGGTGCGTTTATGGAACAGCCCGTGCAGCTTATTCCAATTCCCTGGGTCGATTTCACGCAATATACGGGATATTTTTTACCCGCAACGCCTCTGGGTTTCACCCTGCACCTTCAACCCATTTTTATTGGTTTTCTCGCCCCCTTCTGGGCAGTGATAGGATCCTTTGCCGGGGTGGTTATCCATACAATTGCAAGTCCGCTTTTACACAAGTATGGATATATGCCCCACTGGTTTATGGGGATGGATACTATCCAGACGCACTTTGTGACGGGTATTGATTTCTGGATGAGCTTTGGCATTGGTATTACATTTGCCATTACTGTTATCGGGTTTTATCAGGTGTGGCGCGGGGTGCGAACTGCGCGGATTGAAAAGACCGAGAAGGGATCGTGGGAGACGCCGCCCGGACGGGGCGATTTCAGAATTTGGATTTGCGTGGTACTGTTTTGTATAGCGAGTTTGTACACTATTGTTCTGTCAAAAATTTTATTTCCACAGTTGGTAACTACCACCTTGCTGGTATTTTTCTTTATTTTTGCGTTTGTTTACACGCCACTCATTTCATTTGTCAACGCCCGCTTAGATGGTATGGTGGGACAAAATGTGAGCATTCCGTATATTAAAGAAGCTACTATTTTCCTGAGTGGATTCAGAGGCATTCACATCTGGTTTGTGGATTTTGGTCTGGACAACTATGGAGCGGCGGCACAGCGATTCCGGGAGATTGAGTTGACGGGTACCAACTTCAGGAGTATTCTGAGGGCAGAAGTTTTTATGGTGCCGCTGGTTTTTATAACCAGTTTTATGTACTGGTCGTATATTTGGAAACTCGCACCCATTCCATCCGACGCGTATCCTTATGTGCAATTGTTCTGGCCGTTGCGCGCCCTTCAGCGGTGTGTGTGGATTACCAGCACCATGCGTGGCGAAGTTGACTACTCACAAGAGGGTACTGTGACGTGGACGCCGGCCAATTTGTCGAATAATGCGTGGTGGTACTGGCGGGTGCGGGCTACGCCCGATGATCCAGATGGTGTACCTGCTGAAGAGCGCAGGTATGGGCCGTGGTCGAGTACCGCTTATTTTTATACCAATTACGATGAGACACAGCCTCCGCCATACCCACCCGCAACGCTGAGTCGCGGTCCGCCCGATATTTCCGATGCTTTGGCTCAGGGGTTGCCTTCTGCGCCAGAAATACGCGGTGCGGACAATGGCGCGCACATGAATACGCCCAATCCGGAAATGACCATTTCCAGGGCGATGGATCCTCAGGACCGTGAATTGTTCTATCAATACGAGGTCGATCAGGTGCCTTCTTTTGACGGGGCATTTTTGCAGTCGTCAGATGATAAGCCCATTTTATTCAAGGCTCTGAAACCCTGGGTTATTGGCACCGGATTTGCCGTTGGACTTGTATTCTTTGTTATTTTGTCCGTGTTTGGGTTGCCCATTTTGCTCATCTTTGGTTATGTGCAAAGTTTGACCAATATCCCGCATACGATGATCACGCAGATCATCGGTGCGTTGATTGCGCGCTACTATTTTTGGAATCGTTTTGGCAAGAAACAATGGCGTCTTTACGCGACAGTGCTGGCGGTGGGCTTTTCCGTGGGCATGGCCCTCGTTGGGATGGCATCGGTGTCCATTGCCATGATCCAGAAGTCGGTATCGGTCTTGTTGTTCTAATCGCAAAGGTTTTATTTTAATGATGAAAATCCGTTGGTGATTGTGCATGCCAGCGGATTTTTTTTAGAGGGAATTATGGCTGACGAGCATTTTTTAGTTACAGGTGCATTGGGGTGTATTGGCGCATGGACTGTACACAATCTGGTGCGCGAAGAGGTGTCGGTCACGGTATTTGATCTGGCAACAGAGCCTCAGCGGTTGCAATTGTTGCTGTCAGATGACGAACTGGCGCAGGTAAATTTTGTCGCAGGCGATATTGCGGATTTGCCCGCTTTTGAACGGGCGTTAGACGATAATGAGATTACGCATGTCATTCATCTGGCTGGGCTTCAAGTGCCGTTTTGCAAAGCCGATCCTCCGCTCGGCGCGCGCGTCAATGTGGTGGGTACTGCAAATGTTTTTGAAGCTGTGAAACGTCGGCAAGAGCACATTGGCAAAGTGGTCTATGCAAGCTCTGTCGCTGTTTTTGGCGCGCCCGAAGACTACGAACCGGGTGCTGTGATGCAAGACGATTCCTCGCTGATGCCCCATACGCATTACGGCGTGTACAAACAGGCGAATGAGGGAACCGCGCATGTGTATTGGCTCGATGAAGGGGTGTCTTCTATCGGTTTTCGGCCCTATGTGGTCTATGGGGTGGGGCGCGATCAGGGTATTACTTCAACGCCGACGACGGCCATGCTCGCTGCTGCTGCGAACTTGCCCTATCACATTTCTTATGGCGGGCGCACGGTTTTTCAATATGCCGATGATACGGCGCGCGCGTTTATTCAGGCTGCACGGGCTGATTACGAGGGAGCCGGGGCATTTAATTTAGGAGGATTAGCCCCCCATATGCAGGATGTGAAGGATGCGATTGATTGGGCGGCGCCCGAGGCAGCGGACAAGATCGCGTTTGAAGATATCCAGTTGCCATTTCCACAAGAGGTCGATGGGAGTGGATTAGAGGATGCGATTGGCACGGTGGCGCACAAGCCGCTGGTAGAAGGCGTGGCTGAAACTGTGGCACTGTTCCGCGAATTGATAGCCGCGGGAAAAATCGATGCCGAAACGTATATTGCAGAGCGATCGTGAGGATAGATATGGCTGATCAATACGATGTGTTGATAACTGGTGGTACGGTGATAGATCCGGCTAATGGCGTGCATGGCGCATTGGATGTGGCGTTGAAGGATGGCGTGGTGGCAGCTATTGGGCGCGATTTGTGTGAGGCCGATTCAGTAATTGATGCAAGTGGGTGTCTCGTAATGCCGGGGCTGATTGATTTGCATACCCATGTGTACAAAGATGTATCGAGTTTTGGCATAGAGGCCGATGACTTGTGTCCGCGCACGGGTGTGACAACGAGCGTGGATACGGGGACGGCGGGGTGGATTAATTATCGCGGATTGGAACGCTATGTGATCGAGCCGTCTTCAACGCGCATTTTGGCCTATGTCAATCTGTCGGGTGTTGGTTTGCCCTGGCGGCGCGGCGAGATGGTGTATGAAGGCTATGTGTCGGCCAGCGAGTGCGCACAGGTGGTTTTGAATCACCCAAAAACAGCACTGGGCGTTAAGGTGCGTTTGTACAAAGGTGTGGGCGGAGATGCGGATATACGCGATTTGTTGCAAATTGCCCTGGAGGCCGCCAATCGGTGCGAAAAACCCCTGATGGTTCATGTCAGCAATGCCGATGTGCCTTTGCGCGACCTGATTCAGCCTTTGCGTCCGGGCGATATTGTGACCCATTGTTTTCACGGGACACAGCCCGCGTCGATTATCGACAATCGGGGAAAGGTGATTTCTGAGGCGTGGGATGCGCGCGATCGCGGGGTGATTTTTGACATTGGTCACGGGTTGGGCAGTTTTAGTTACGATGTGGGACGCGCAGCTATGGAAGATGGTTTTCCGCCCGATACCATCAGCAGTGATATCCATTCGTATAATATCGATGGTCCCGTTTACGATTTGCCGACGACGATGTCCAAGTTTCTGAATTTGGGCATGTCGCTCGAGGAAGTGGTTCAACGCTCAACCATTGAACCGGCACAGGTGATTGATCGAGAGGATGATCTCGGGCACCTGGGTATTGGTGCTGCGGGCGATGTCGCTGTATTTGAATTGGAAAATGGGACATTTGAGTTGACCGATTCGATGCAGCAGGTGTTGATGGGCGAGCAGCGATTGGTTTGTCGCGCGTCTGTTCGCAATGGGAAGATCTGGTGGCAGGAGTGAGGAATTAACTCAAGGAGTTTGTTATGCCCGATAAAAATGGGTTGGTAAATCCGTTTGTTTTATCTGATGGCGATGGTTATATGTGGCTGAAGGGAAATTTGCACAGCCATTCGACAAATTCGGATGGGAAGGTTTCCCCCCAAGAACGCGTGGATGGGTATGTCCATCAGGGTTATGATTATTTATGCGTATCCGATCACAACAATATCACATTTGTCGAAACGCTGACCTGTCCTGAAAATTTTACGCTTATTCAGGGTGCTGAATTGCATCCCGATAATCCCTTTGGTGGCGACCGCCATCATTTTGTGGCACTTAATATTTCGGAGGATATGGATGCTCGGGCGATGCCCCCGCAACATGTGATTGACGAAGTAAAAAAACAGGGCGGCTCGATCTGGCTCGCACATCCGCACTGGAGTGGGGTCAATATTTTGCGCGATACAATGCCGCTGACGGGTTTGGCGGGAATAGAAGTTTTTAATACGACCTGTCGGTGCGCCGGGCGTGGTGAGTCTTCTGTGCATTGGGACGATTGGATGGATTTGTCCGGACAGTTGCTCCCTGCACTGGGCAATGACGATTCCCACGCGGCTGATTCAGAAGATCGCGATACGTATCAGGGCTGGACTATGGTGCGCGTGAAAGAACGGTCGCCCGAAGCCATTGTCGAAGCTCTGGAATCTGGTGCTGGCTATTCGTCAACGGGGCCACAGATTTTTGATATTCAGTTGCATAGTGGGGAAGGTCGCACGGTTGAAGCCACGGTAAAATGCTCACCTGCACAGCGCGTTACCGCGGTATTAGATTCGCGGGGTAACGAATACCACGAGGGCGGTAAGCTGTTCGAGACGGCTACATTCAAGCTGCGGCCCGGCTCAAAACACGTGCGTTTTGAAATTATAGCACCAAATGGCGATAAGGCGTGGTCCAATCCCTTTGATCTCACCGCGCTTTAGGTCGTGGGGTTTATCGAAACTGGCAGAGAATAGGAGTGGGCGTGCTCACGCAATTGGAAATTACTTCTCGAAAAACTGTACTCGATGGCAAGCTGTACGGCACTGTGGGGGCTTATGAAGCACTGTGTGGTCGTGCGTGGTTCGCGCTTGATCCCAACCATAAGCAAAACGAGGCGATTGTCGATTTAAATCTCGCGCCCGTTGATGAGAGCGGGCGGGTGATTTTTCGAGCCGATGTACATTTGCTCAGGCCTGTTGATGTCGCCCGAGGCAATGGCACGGTATTTTACAATGTGGTCAATCGCGGGCGCAAAAATATTTTACCGATGTTTAATCTGGCATCGGGAGCGAATATGCCAGAGACCGCCGCACATTTTGGCGATGGCTTTTTGATGCGGCAGGGTTATACGATTGCCGCGTGTGGTTGGCAGGCCGATGTGCCGTCTGAAGCAGAAGGCGCGACTAATTTGATGACATTGGACGCGCCAATGGTCAATGTTACCGGTCCTGTGTCGTGTGAGATTATTGTGAATGATAAGACGGATTTGCATTCGCTGGGGAGTCGTTATCACAAGCCATATCAACCCGTGGAAGATGGCGATGCGGTGCTCACTGTGCGGGCTTATCCGTATGATGAAGCTGAGAAAATTGGGCGCGATCAATGGGCGTTTGATCGGTTGGATGATGGACGCGCCGCGATTCGATTTCCACAGGGATTTGAACCGGGGCGCATTTATAATCTGGTTTATACGGGCAAAAATCCAACTGTGATGGGAGCGGGGTTTGCCGCAACCCGGGATTTTGTGTCGTTTTTGAAGTACGGAACAGATGGCAATCCACTGGGCAATGCGATTGAGCGGGCGTATGCTTTTGGATCGTCGCAAAGTGGGCGTTTTTTGCGGCACATGTTGTATGAGGGGTTTAATGGGGATGAGACTGGTCGAAAGGTTTTCGATGGGGTATTTGCCAATGTTGCAGGCGGCGCACGAGGGTCATTTAACCATCGGTTTGCACAGCCTTCGCGGCATGCCAGCGCGCATTTTGATGCGTTGTATCCCACGGAGTGGTTTCCGTTTACGGATTTGTCGCAGATAGATCCCGAAACCCGGGAAAAAGGTGGTTTGTTGGATCGCTGTGACGCCGCGGGGGTGACACCTCGCATTTTTTATACCAATACTTCAACCGAATACTGGAACCGCAGTGCGTCTTTGGTTCATACCGATGTAAATGGGCTTGAGGATATCGAGGTTCATTCTTCGGTCCGCGTTTATCATTTTGCAAGTACAAAACACGGTCCGGGCGATGTGCCCCAAAAGTCGCGCCGAACTGTGCCCCCAAATCCCGTGAATTTTCGCTATGCAGAACGCGCGCTTCTCGTTGCGTTAGACCGCTGGGTGCGCGAGGGTGTTGATCCTCCCGAGAGCAGATATGGTCGCATTGCGGATGGTTCTCTGGTGGATGCGGACGATTTAAAATTTCCCACTATTCCAGATTTGAAAAGTCCTGTTCGCATGCGGCGGCCTTTGCGGCTGAATTGGGGAAATAGATGGAATGAGGGAATCATCGATTGCGAGCCGCCTAAAAAAGGGCGTCCTTTTGGGGTGCGCGTGCCCCAGGTCGATGAAGATGGCAATGAGGTCGCGGGTATTCGCATGCCAGAGGTGGTCGCGCCTTTGGGTACGTTTACAGGATGGCGGTATCGACAACGCGGCGCGACCGATGCGCTCGTTGGTCTCGATGGGATGTGGGTGCCATTTGCGCGCGATGAGGATGAACGCGAGGGGGATTCGCGACTATCGATTGCTCAACGCTATGGTAGCCGCGAAACGTATCTGAACTGTGTGGCGCAAGCGGCCCGGGAACTGGTGGGGGGGCGGTTGATGTTGCGCGAAGATGTGGATCGCGTTGTGGCGCGTGCCGGGGCGATGTATGATTGGGTGATGCTGGGATAGGATAGGGACGGAGGTGCTACAAACCACTACCATCGGGAGGTTTTCATGATGCGCGTGATCAAACCCGAGGGCGCGTATCATGTCGAGATTGAAGATGTGCCGTTGCCAGAGATTCGACAGACAGAGGTGCTCATCAAAACAGAACGTACGCTGATCAGCAGGGGGTCTGAGATCTGGCGGCGGTATGTGCGAGAAGAAGCGATTGATCACCAGATTATGGGGTATTCGCTCGCTGGTACGATTGTGCAGGTGGGCGCGCAGGTTGATGATTTTACGATGGGGGAACGGGTGGCTGCTCTGGCACCGCACGCCGAGTATGTGGCTGTTGAGGTCGTCAATTCGCGCCATAAACCATCAGTGGTTTCGCTGCCCGATGCGGTTACATCCGAGGCGGCGACTTTTTGGCCTCTGACTACGAGTTCGGTGCTGTGGATGCGGGAAACTGGGGCTGGGCCAAACGATACCGTGGTGATTTTGGGGCAGGGGCTGGTGGGGAGTTGCTGTATGCAGGTTGCGCGACATTTGCACAATTGTCGTGTGATCGCGGTTGATGCGTTGTCCCTGCGTTGCGATTTGGCTGAACAGTTGGGGGCTGATGCTGTGGTGAATGCGGGTGAGACTGATCCGATTGCAGCGGTGAAAGAGCTTACTGATGGCCGGGGCGCAGATGTTGTGGTTGAAGCTGTGGGGGGACGCGCGGGCGCGCAGGCATTTGCACAGGCGCAAGATATGGTGCGACGGGGTGGATTGTTGCAGGTCGTGGGATTGTATGAAGGCGAACCCTTGCCTTTGGATTCGTCAAAAATTCAGGGCAAACGCTTAATTGGGGGATATCTGGACAGCGCGTACCGTCCACAGGGGTCGGATACAGCGATTCAATTGTTGATGGAAGATAAAATTCAAACAGAGGCGATGGTGACGCATCGTTTTGGTTTTGAGGATGCCGCAGACGCATTTGATTTGTTGTACACGCGTCTTGATGAAGCAATGGCTGTGGTGATGGTCTGGTAGGTGGAATATGTCTTCACATCAATCTGGAATATCTGCACACAAGCACAGGACGAGCAAGACAGCGGCACTCGCAGCAAGTGTACGTGCGTATCATCAACAGCAGAGCAAATCCCCGGTTTTTGCCGATGATTATGCGGTTGACATGGTGCCGTTTATCTGGCGTGTGATCGCTAAGAACAAGCTGCTTGGCTGGTTCGTTGTTCACAAGGTGTTCCATTTGTTCCGTCCCGTACATACCGAGGTGCTCCTGCGGGCCAGATATGCCGAAGACCGTCTCATGGAGGCAATATCGGAGGGCGTCGGACAGTATGTGATCCTCGGTGCCGGTCTCGATACGTTTTCTATGCGCCACAAGGAACTCGCAGATAACGTGCGGATATTTGAGTTAGATCATCCCGCGACCCAGGCGACAAAAGAGAAACAGGTGCGCGCGGTCATCGGCGATGTCCCGTCCAATCTGGTATTTGTTCCCATTGATTTTGAGACTGATCAACTGAACGAGGTGCTTATCCGGGCTGGTTTCGATCCAGATAAGCCCGCTTTTTTTTCATGGTTGGGGACGACTTATTACCTCACAAAGGATGCGATACGGGAGACTTTTGGTCGCGTTGCAGATGTCGCCGCGTCGGGCAGTCGCATTGTTTTCGATTATAAGCTCGCAAGGCATCTTATCCCCGAAGATAGCTTGCCTTTCGCAGACAAGTTGGACCGATTCGTGGCCCGCCGCGGAGAGCCGATGTTGTCCGTGTTTACGCCCGAGGAATTGAATGAGGAGATGTCGCAAATTGGCTTTGTGGAGATAGAGACCATTCCGGCTGAGGAGCAAAAACGCCGTTATCTAAAAGACAGAAGCGATCTGGTCGATCCTGCACCGAATTTCTCCTTCGCGTTGTTTGGAGTGATGAAATAACGGTCATCGCCATTTACCCCACCCACTCACGCGCATACCTTCTCATTTCCTCACGACTTAGTCCCAGAATCTCGGCGGCACGTCCGAGTGAGATGTACTCCTGCTCAAGCGCTTGTCGCACGAGTCGCAAGAGGCGATCTTCGACGAAGTCGTGCCGAGAGAGACCCTCAGGCTCACCTGAGCGGCTCCAGTTCCAGGCGAACTCACTCTTATCAAGTGCCATAGGCTCCTCGGTTTTTCGCAGGGTCTTGCCAAAATAGTGGCGATGCTGACGCTGAAATGTACGCCAAATATCTGAGGTTTCACGACCCGATTCAACCAGCCGATAGAGCACGGTTTTGTAACTCACTCGAAAGATGCGTTTGACCTTCAGGACACGGACGAGGAGAGGATGCCCACGGGTTTCGTCCCATTCCGGCGCGAATCCGGCTTCTGGCATCAGAAAGTGGCTCGCAAAAGCGTCTGCCTCAAGCTCTGCCTGCACGGGGAGTTCGGTGGCCTCGCGCTGGTATTGGGTGGGGTGGAGCAATAAATGGCCGAGTTCGTGTACAGCGGTGAAGATCCAGCGTTCTACAGAAATACGATCCCAGGTATTGACCACCACGGCGGGACCGCCATCTCGCGCGCCGACGCTTAGCCCAAAGAAAGAGTCGCTCTTCTTATTGAGAAGGAAGATCTTTACACCATTTTCCTCAAGCAGTCCGCAGATGTCGCGCACTGGCTCTTCTGGGCCAACCCCAATGGCTTCACGCGCTGCCTGTGCGGTTTCTATCGGACTTCCGGACTGAGTGCAGACAGTCGCGAACTGGAAAGGGCACGACGCACCGAGGCCGGTTTCGATCTGGGTATAGGCGTCGAGCCACTTTGCGACTTCAGCCAGAATCTGTGCCCGAGCATGAACCCGTGCCTGAGATCGGAATCGCACGGTCTCAAGAGGCCGCACAGGTGTCACGAGATCGCGGAGTGGAACCCGTAGTGCTTTCCCGAGGGCGGTGAGGGTCCTGGCACGCGGGACGACAGTGCCGCGCTCAATATTTCCGAGTGCCATTCGCGAGAGACCCGCTTTTCGGGCGAGTTCCTCCTGGGTCAACTGTCGGTCCAGCCGCAGCCGGGCAATATTCGCGGCAATGTAATTTTCACCAGACATTATTTTTCCTGTGTGTGTTGTTCTTGTAAAAGTAATCATTTATTATATTTTTGTCAATATGATATGTTTTTGGGTGGTGAGCGCAGCCCTGAAATGGGGAGTATGTATTGATTTCGCTATTGACACGCGTACCGATATGCGATACGTTTTCCCCGCCAAATGGGCGGATCATCTTTTGCTTTGAAGAAGTGATGTGTACGATGTCGATTTGGTTGACTATCACTTATAAGGGGTAAACGCCATGGCTATGAAGAATCCACCTCATCCCGGCCTCAGCATCGAAGAGAACTGTCTGGAACCACTGGGTCTAAATGTTACTGAGGCTGCGAAGGTGTTGGGCGTAGCCCGTCACACGCTTTCACGCGTACTGAATGGTCACGCGGCTATTTCTCCGGAGATGGCTATTCGGTTGAAGAAGGCCGGATGGTCTAATGCCGAGTTCTGGCTACGCCGTCAGACCGCTTATAATCTGGTGCAGGTGCGTAGGAGAGAGCGACAATGAACAAAAACACTAAAGAACAAGGTTTATTCGAACTCTATCAGAGCGATCCCGATAAGGCCGACTACATATTGTTTGGCCGAGAGACGCATCCCGACAGGCGGGGATTTTTGAAGAAGGCCGGGCTGGCGATGATGGGGGCAATGGTCGGGGCAGCGATTCCGTTTCATCGAAATATCCCGGCTCATTTTATTCCTGTCGCGCTCGCTGCGGAGGATATGATTCAGGGCAAGGATGGCTTGACCGTGCTCAATGAGCGGCCATTGAATGCGGAAACGCCTCCGCATTTGCTCGATGACGCGATTACTCCGACGGAGAGGCATTTTATCCGCAACAATGGCATTCCGCCTGAGAATACGGACGCAGTGGGCTGGAAACTGACGATCGATGGTCTGGTGGATAATCCCATGACACTCAGCATCGACGATCTCAAACAGCGGTTTGAAGTCGTTACCAGAGCACTGACACTGGAGTGTGGCGGCAATGGACGCGCCTTCTTTGAGCCTCCTGCGGACGGTAGCCAATGGACCTATGGTGCTGTGGCATGCTCAGAGTGGACCGGTGTTCGATTGGCCGATGTTCTCAAGGCTGCTGGGGTAAAAGACAATGTGGTCTATACCGCACATGTGGGTGCCGATACCCACGTTTCTGGTGAGGAAGGCCAGCTACCCCTTTCGCGTGGGGTGCCGATTGAGAAGGCGATGGATGAGCACAATCTCATCGCTTTTGCCCAGAACGGCAAAGCGATCCATCCCATGAATGGTGCGCCGTTGCGCCTGATCATTCCTGGTTGGTCGGGGTCATGTTCGCAGAAATGGTTGACCCGCATCTGGTTGCGAGATCGGGTTCACGATGGTCCGAAGATGACGGGAATGGATTATCGGGTACCCAATCGGATGATAGCGCCCGGAGAAAAGGTAGAGGAGAAGGACTTCGATATTATCCACGGGATGAAGGTTAAGTCGTTAATTACAAATCCTGCTACCGGTCACAAGATGGGTGGGAGGACTCTGGGAGTGCGCGGGCACGCCTGGGCGGGAGATCGAAAGGTCAATTCTGTTCGTCTGTCCATTGACTTCGGCGCAACATGGATTGATACGAAGCTCGATGAGCCAGTGAATGAATACGCCTGGCAGAATTGGCGGGCAGAGATCGCGTTTCCCAAAGCGGGGTATTACGAGATCTGGGCAAGGGCGACCGATTCGCAAGGGATAAGCCAACCGCACGCCATTGTATGGAATCCTAAGGGGTATCTCAATAATTCGATGCATCGGGTCGCGGTGATCGTTGGTTAGGGTTTCAGATTATTATGACAACACAGGAGCAATTATGGAGAATGGATTTTTTAAGGGTCATGGATTGGGCAATGATTATCTGGTGATGGATCCAAAGGAGTTGACGTTTGAATTGACGCCAGAGCGTATTGAGAAAATCTGTGATCGCAATTGGGGGGTGGGGAGTGATGGTATTTTGACATTGGAAGCGTCTGACCGCGCGGATTTTGGGTTGCGGATATGGAATCCAGATGGCAGCGAGGCAGAGAAATCAGGCAATGGGCTAAGAATTTTTGCGCGGTATTTGCATGCCACTGGTAAGGTAGATAAAACGTCATTCTCGGTCGATACGCCGGGGGGACTGGTTCATATTGATTTGCATATCGACGAATGGGGCGATGCGAGTGCGGCGACTGTGGAGATGGGGGAGGCGACGTTTGAACCAGGGGCACTGCCCTGTTCGCTTGAGGTGAAAGAACTGATTGAACAGCCGATTACCGCTGCTGGCGAGGATATGGTGTTCACTGGTGTGAGCGTGGGGAATCCCCATTGTGTGGTGTTTAAGCCGAGGGGCGAGGCGTGGTCGCGCGATGATTTGTTGCGTCTGGGACCTGAGTTGGAGAACCACGAGATTTTTCCGAGGCGAACCAATGTGCAGTTGGTCGTGCCCACGGGGGATCAAAAAATTTTCATTTTGATCTGGGAACGCGGCGCAGGTGAAACGCAGGCGTCGGGATCTTCGTCGTGTGCTGCGGCAAGTGCTGCGGTGCGTTTGGGACTGGTCGCATCACCGGTGACGGTAGAAGCGCCCGGAGGCACGTTGATGATCGATGTGGATGAAGCGTTTAATCTGACAATGGCGGGACCTGTGGCAGAGGTGGCGCGCGGTACGCTGAGTCCGTCTTTTTTGCGCGAGATCGGCGTCTGACACAGGTGATAAAACGGTTAAAAGCCGGTTTGATATGCGAACACTGCGCGGGATAAGCTCCGCGTGGTATCGCTTTTGAACCGGTTCTTTTTTAAGCAATTTGGAAAACGGGTTGCGAATTTGGGACATTCCTCATAGTTTATATGCAACTCATCATTGCTCACGAAAGGAACGCACCATGCCTTCAGATTCTATGGTCGAAACTTACGAGACGCAGGGATTTTTGACAGAAGTCGATGTGTTCTCAGAACGCGAGATCGGGCATTTTCGCACATTATTTGACGATTTGGAAGCTCGCGAAGGCAAGGAGAAGTGCCAGATCGGTTTGCAGGGGCGGCATTTTGACGAGGCATTTATCTGGCAACTGGCAACGGATGAGCGGATCTTAGACGTGATGCAGGCTGTGATGGGCGACAATGTGATGCTGCTATCCACACACTTTTTTTGCAAATATCCCGATCCAGAGGCAAAGATATTCGTGGCCTGGCATCAAGATATTACGTACTGGGGCCTGAAACCGCCCATTGCACACACGGCATGGATCGCCATTGACGATGCGGATGTGGAGAATGGGTGTATGCGTTTTATCCCGGGATCGCACAAAAATGGAATTGCAGTACACGGCAAGTCAGCGCGGGAAGGCAATTTGCTGAGTATTAATCAGGAGATTCCAGATGAACATGTCGATGATAGCGCGGCGGTCGATATTGTGTTGCGGGCCGGGCAGATGTCGGTTCACGACGGGCAATTATTTCACGCGAGCAATCCCAATCGGTCAAATCGACGGCGGTGCGGGTTGACCGTGCGGTTTATTCCACCACATGTCAAACAGACGACGCTCAATTCGCATAAGCAGGCGTGGGAACCTATTGTATTGCGCGGCGAAGATCAATTTGAACATTTTTCTAAGGTCGGGATGCCGTTTCCATTGTCGTGATGATTGCAAATACAGGAAAAGCTATCCGCAGATGACGCAGGCATGTCCCTGCGGGTGTAAGCAGGGATGGACACAGATGAATGGACACAGATGAAAAGCCCCCAAGCTCTCTGACAAGGGGCGGGAAAGCAAGATGGCAAGAATAATCGCTGAAAGCAATCACATGAGAAGGCATGAGAACACCGATAAGGAATTAGAAGATGCAGCGGACAGAAAAAAAAGATCAGAATAAGGGTATCACTGCAATTTCTGTACAGGGGTTCAAGTCGCTTGCCAATGAGAGCCGGATTGAAATTCGTCCGCTGACGATCCTATCGGGTGCAAATAGCTCTGGCAAATCGAGTATCATGCAACCCCTGTTACTGATGAAGCAGACCCTTGAAGTGAGTTATGACCCGGGACCACTTTTGCTGAATGGTCCAAATGCGAAATTTACGTCTGTCAATCAATTCATTTCACGTCTGCAGAAAGATTCTGATTCTCAGGAGTTTAGCGTCGAAATAGAGTACGAGAAATATAGGATGCTTAAAGTTATATTTTCCCTTAATGAGGATCAAAGGCTTGAAATCCGAGAGATGATCATTAAGGAAAGAAAAAGATCTCTTCCTGTAATACCAAATCAAAGTTTAGATGACTGGGAGAACCCTATCCTAACATCTCGTTTGAAAGAAATAGGATGGCCTAAAGAACATAGGCCTTTGGTATCGATTATTAGCAATCGGTGTTTTCTCGACATCAATTTTAAGAGAAAGACTGTTGTGGCGGTATATAGTGAAGTTTGCGAGTCAGGAGGTTTTTCTGAACCTTATAGTAAAAATTTGCTCAACCTGATTCACGTCCCTGGATTACGCGGCAACCCCGAGCGCATTTATCCCAAGACAGCCACAGGACCTGATTTCACAGGCACATTTGAAAATTATGTTGCGAGCATTATTGCACATTGGGAAAGTACAAAAGATGTCCGCCTAAAGCGTCTCGAAGCTATGCTTATAGACCTTGGTCTAACATGGAAGATTTCTGCGAATACTATCAATTATACGCAAATTGAGTTGCAGGTTGGACGGCTACCAGAATCAAAGCAAGGTGGAGGCGACCTCGTAAGTATCGCCGATGTTGGCTTTGGGGTATCACAAGTATTGCCCGTGCTCGTCGCGCTTTTGGTTGCAGAGTCGGGGCAACTGGTGTATCTCGAACAGCCAGAGTTGCATCTACATCCGCGAGCGCAATATGCACTGGCAAAGATTTTGGCAGAGACGGCAAAGCGCGGCGTGAAATTAGTCGTGGAGACTCACAGCGCATTGTTGTTACTACAGGTGCAGACGTTGGTGGCGGAGCAGGAACTCGATCCCGATTTAGTGAAGCTACATTGGTTCTCGCGTAGCGATGAAAATGGAACGACGTCAATCCAGAGTGCTGATCTGGATAAAAATGGTGCTTTTGGGGATTGGCCAGAGGACTTTGGCGATGTCGAGTGGAAGGCTGAGGGCGCATATCTGGATGCGGTGGAAGGGCGGAGCAAATAATGGCAAATCAAGATTCTCGGCGATTGGTGATTGATGCCGATGTGGTGCATTCTGCAGGTGAAACGGAGCATCCGATTTCAAGCGGGTGTCGAAGATTTTTGGAGACGGTATTAGATGCTGGACACCAGATTGTGATGACAGATGCTATAATGACAGAATGGCGTAACCACCTGTCCAGATATTCGAGAAGATGGCGCAAGCAAATGTACGGTCGTAGGCGAGTTTATCAAATTGAGAAAGAAAAGGAACGCGATAACAATTTGCGAAAGAGAATTGATAGGGCCGTGCATAAAAATCAGAAGGCGATTGTTGCCAAAGATGCTCATCTCATTGAAGCGGCGATTGCGACGGATCGGCTGGTTACTTCTAGGGATGAAAGCGTACGCGGTGTATTTAAGGGTGCATCGGACCAAGTAAGTGACTTGAAACAAATCGTGTGGGTAAATCCGACGCGAGATGAGGAAACGCCTGTTGAGTGGTTGCAGAATGGCGCAAGGGCTGAAGCGCATCGTATGTTAGGCGTGTGATTCTATTGGCTTAAGGAGTTGATATGGCAAAGAGAAAAGTGCTCATTACAGGAGGAACGGGTTATGTGGCCGGGCGGATGTTGCCTGTATTGCGCGAGCGATATGACCTGACGATTTTAGACGTGAAGACGACCAATCGCGAAGGCGAGGAAGTAAGCGATGTGGTGATTGCGGATTTGACGAATCGGGACCGGGATGCGTATCGGGAATATTTCAGGGGACAGGATGCGATTATCCACTGCGGATTTGTGCGGACAAAAGACGATGCGGATCGCTTCTGGGCAGAGATGACGAATATCGATATGGCGCACAATGTGTATCAGACGTGCGTGGAGGAAAATGTTCGACGCGCCGTGATCATCAGTTCAAATCACGCGGCAGATTATTACGAAAATTTGATCTGGGCAGGCAAGCAGGAATTTGTAACGCCAGAGATGTACCCACTTTCGGACAATTATTACGGCTGGGCAAAGGCGCAATACGAGTTGTTGGGCTTTACCTTTGCAACGGGATTGATGAATGATGGCAAGAAATTGGAAAATGTACAGATTCGGATAGGTGGCCCGCGTGAGACCGATATGGATCGCGCAAAATCCACGAATTTGAAAAGCATGCATCGGGGGTTGGGGGCGTATTTGAGCATTCGGGACCAGGTGCAGTTGATTGTGAAGAGCATTGAGGCTGAAGATATTGAAGATGAATATGGCATTCCATTTCAGATATTCTATGGTATTAGCGGCAATTCGCACAATTTCTGGACGATCTCCAATGCGCGAAAGAAAATTGGCTATGAACCCGAGGACAATAGTCAGGTGAAATTTGCCGAACAATTGTCAAAAGTATTGTTAGAGGCGCGAGAAACATCGGGATGAGTGATGATATGGGCGTACAAATCGGCAATGTAAATATTCCCGGGCGGACGGCGTTGGCACCATTGGCTGGTATTACAGACCGGTCATTTCGCATGCTGTGCCGGCAACAGGGCGCGAGTTTTGCGGTCACGGAGATGGTCAGTGCCAAAGGATTGGCAGAGGGCAGTGAGCGGTCGAATCAATATCTCGATTTTGAAGCTGATGAGTTTCCGATTTCCGCGCAGTTGTTCGGCTCAGACCCCGAAGTCATGGCCGAAGGTGCTCGGGTTGTGGCAGAGCGAAATCCGGATATTATCGACATCAATTGCGGGTGCCCGGTTAAAAAAATCGTGACAAAAAACGCGGGCGCAGCTCTGCTCAATACACCTGACCGACTGGGACAAATCATTGCGGCAATGGTGCGCGCGGTGGATATTCCCGTGACGCTAAAAATTAGAAGTGGATGGGCGGAAGCCAATCAGGCAGTGGAAGTTGCGCGGATTGCTGAAGGTTCTGGTGCAGCGGCAATCGCCGTGCATGGGCGCACGCGCGAGGCAAAATTTGCGGGTAGAGCGGACTGGGATATTATCGCGGAAGTCAAAAACGCGGTTTCGATTCCCGTAATCGGCAATGGCGATGTGCGCGGGCCAGAGGCTGCAAAGGAGATGATGCAGAAAACGGGTTGCGATCTGGTGATGGTGGGGCGATGGGCTATTGGCAATCCCTGGCTTTTCAAGCGTATGGAAGTCTTTCTCAATACGGGAGAATTATTGCCCGAACCGACGGATAGAGACCGCCTGGAAATGGCGGTTCACCATCTCAAAGGGTCTATCGCGTTTAAGGGACTGCGTTATGGCGTCCTGGAAATGCGCCGGCACCTCGCGGCTTATGTCAAGGGGGTGCCCGGTGCAGCGCGTTATCGCCGTACATTGATGACAGAAGACGATCCAACTCATCTCATGGATTTATTGCACCATATCAAATCAGAGGTCTTATCATGACTTACCAATACGCTCAGTCTCCAGATGCAATCCGCCTCTGCCCTGGATTTTTTGGTGTAGATCAATTCAGAGGTCGCATTGTGGCGATCCGGTCACGACAAGCCACCGCATCAATCTACGCTATCCGTGTCATCCATTTAATCCGCGATCCGGGGGGGGCAGCGTGACACCAGAACGCATACGCGCGTTGTTAGAGGCCGTTGCACAGGGACAAACAGATGTGGATGAGGCGTTTGCAAACCTCGCGCACTTGCCTTTTGAAGAGCTTGGTTTTGCGCGCATTGACCATCACCGCACGCTGAGGCAGGGGTTTCCCGAAGTTATTTTTTGTGAGGGAAAGACGGTTGAGCAAGTGATCGCTATAGCAGACCGCATTGTGTCATCAGGCACGACACTGCTGGCGACGCGTACTAATGCAGAGATGCGGGATGCTCTGGTCGCAAAATATCCCAAAGCAAATGTCAACGCGCTCGCTCGTACGGTAGTTGTCGCAGGAGAGATTCCCGCTGCGGAAACCATCGGCAAAATTCTGGTTGTGTCCGCGGGCACATCCGATTTGCCCGTGGCAGAAGAAGCTGTGGAAACCGCGCGGGTGATGGGCAATGAAGTCGAAACCCTTTACGATGTGGGGGTTGCCGGGATTCACCGTTTGCTGGCATGTCGAGAACGCCTATCGGATGCGAGTGTGATTATCGTGGTGGCCGGGATGGAAGGGGCGCTTCCCAGTGTGGTTGGCGGCTTAGTCAATGTACCGCTTATTGCCGTGCCGACCAGCGTGGGATATGGGGCGAGTTTTAAGGGGTTGGCAGCGTTGCTGGGGATGTTGAACAGTTGCGCGTCGGGCGTGACCGTGGTCAATATCGACAATGGGTTTGGTGCGGGTGTCGCCGCGAGCAAGATCAATCGGCTTCGAGCGGGGTGATTACGGAGGAACGAACCTGTGTACGCTCGTTTTTCATGAGGATTTTGTTATGACAACATTAGATCATATTTCTCAACATTTGCAAACTCTTCCAGAACCTGTACTACGGGAAGTGCTCGATTTTGTCGAATTTCTTAAATCGCGGCATAAAATAATACCGAAAGCTCGTGAAGAAGATACGATGTGGACCGACTTATCTCTCACATCGGCGATGCGTGGTATGGAAGATGAAAAAACGTCTTATACACTGACAGATATCAAGGAATCTTTTAGATGATTCAGGAAGGATAGAATAATACATAGTCCCCAAATAGAAAAGGTGCCGTTCCTTTATTCTGGAACTGCGCCTTTATTTTTTAAGCAGAGATTTTACCAAACCTGGTGTGTCACTTTCTGTTTGGAATATTGTGAAGTGGGTTTGGAAACAAGCCGATTAGCTAACTTTTTTTGCGTTTCAATCGCTCGTGCGAATATCTTATCAAAATTATGATCACATTCCGCCTCTATTTCTAAGCGAATGGCGCGGATTTCTTCCACTATGGGATCTTTCCACATCTTATTATACCTCCATTAACTCTTCAGGCGTACACATCACAGGCGTTTTTAAATCCAAAATGACGTTGATTTCTTCAAGTGATTTTTTGACTCGGCCGCTAACAATATGTCTGCAATTCCAACTTAGAAGATAATCCATTTCGTGCCAAACGGCAACCGCAAGGTGAGCGGCATCTGTTTTCGATTTTTCGGGAAGCTCAAGCGCGGCGGAGTATTTTTCCGCCAATTTTTGAATCTCATCGTTGATTTCTAAAACCGCCAAGTCTTTCACCACTTCAATTCGTTTCTGTGCAGCATCAGAGTCTCCACGAGATATTTCTTGATTCACAAACGGAGATATGAAACCATCTACTTGAGGGTGTACATCTTCCCACCACGCCACTGTAATTTGCTGGTGTGCTGCAACAATTAGATCTCTACTTGGTCTTGAAGTCAGGTAACTGATTACTGTTGATTCGATATAAACATTTGGTTTCATAACAATAACTGCCTGAAACGGTTCCGTGAATTACCGACGAACTCTTTTACGGAAATAGGTTTTAGATCCAACTCGTTGAAAAAAAAGAAGAGAATTCAATCCTTCAGTATTTCTTTGGAGGACAATATCACTAATTGAAGAACCAAACCAAATGCGCTCACTTTTTGGATCAATACCCGCTGTTTGTCCAATCCGATCCGAGAGATTATGCTGATTTTGATATTCATCCCAGATCTGTTTGGCTTCGCGTGAATCAGCTTGTGTCCAATCTGGATGTTTCATCGTCAAAACCTCTTTATTCGTATCTCAATTGAAGTCGCTTTCAATGACTCCTCACAAGTTTACTGATTGAGATATATTCCACAAAAACGAGTGGAAGGTCAAGCGGCTTTTCTGCCTCTGGCCGATTCATACCTGATAGCCTCTTCAATTTCCCATTTCTTACGCCCATAATCTTTAGTCAGTGTGTCCATTAACTCACCTGCGTTGAACCGTTCAAAGACCAATTCGGTCGGCGCACCTCTTCCCGCAAGCACAGGACGACCAAAAGAAATATAAGGATTCATCAAGACGGCTCTCGGCTGACCATCTTCCTGGAATGAGCTTCGTGTAAAGGGATACAAGATAATGGGGCCACTTGTATCATACTCAATACGATGAAGATACATGTCGATGACTTCTTCCATTTCCAGTTGTCCACGTTTGGAGAGATTGATAAGTTGCCCGAGATACTTTAGGAACAGATCTTTTCCATCCGTTGCGAAAGTCTCAAAAGCCAGAGGGTGAGGTTGCTTGGGAAACTGTTTTTCAAGCGTGTCCAGTGCTACCCGGATATCCTGCAAACGCACTTTGTGGACTCTGCGGAGTGCCACCAGGACATGGGCCTCCACCAAGTTGACAAAGGATAGTTGCACGATTTCCGCTGGAGGTACACTAATAACGGGTTCAAAGTTGCTTCGATCAGAACGATACCGTACCCCTGATATCCAGGACCTGAGTGTAGAAGGCGGAATATTTAGATAGCGAGCCGCTTCTGAGACGCCATAAGCAGGCGCGAAGCGCGCATCGAATTTTTCGTTGTTCATAAAGAATCACCTCCCAGTGGCGTTATTCCGATTTTGTAGCCTCTGTGAACAAAAAGATCTGCGGTGGCATTTCTCAGCCATGGCTAAATAAAAAGGGCAACCTGATTGTTCTGTCAAGATTTTTTTCAAAATTCACTCTTACCACTGCTCTCGCCCCGACGGCAAGTGGAAAACAAGTTATTGTGCATAAGTTATCTCTTTTCAGAAGTAACTCCGTTTTTACAACCGTGAATCTACTGGTCGGATGAACCTCGAAGTGGATTTATAGCACCCAGCCGATTTTCATAAGCGAGTGGCGTTCCTTCCGTGTTGCTCAGGGGCCTGGGTGGATCTGTTTTTGTGGTCGCTTTAGTTATGATGACAAGCGCGAGAAGGCCGATGGGTACTGCGAGGAGGTCGGCGGGTTGGTCGGGTGCGATTTGGAGCAGGATGAGATAGGCGATAGCACCTGAAATCATCGACCAGAGCGCGCCAGAGCGATTGGCGTTGCGCCACCAGATACCCGCAGTGAGAGGCACAAAAAGGGTTGCCAGCAAGATGGACCAGGAATCGACCATCAGCGTGTAAACCGTGTCGTGCGAAAGGGCGAGATAAAGCGCGATGATGCCGAGGACAGGGACGCTCAGGCGGCACAGGCGCAGTTGGGTTCGCGCGTCAATATCGGGGCGCAGGTAGCGGATCAGGTCGTTGCCGATCACGCTGGCAGGGGCGAGCAAGGCACTGTCGGCACTGCTCATTAATGCGGAGATCAAAGCACCGATAAAAACGGCCATGCCGAGTGGGGGAAGATAAGTCTCTGCGAGCTTCATCATCACCTGTTCGGGGTCGGCCAGATTGGGAAATGTGAGGGTGGCTGCAATGCCCAAGAAAACGGGCAAGAGTCCAACAGTTAAATAAATAATACCGGAGAGATACGCACTGTTTTGGGCGACGGATTCGTTTCGGCTGGACAAGCTGCGTTGCAAAAGGTCCTGTCCGGCGAGATTGCCCAGGCCAATTACCAACCAGGCGCGCGCATAATTAAACCATGTGGTCATATCTGCATCGCGGGGATAGAGATAAAATTGGTCATCGGGTAGTTGTGCTCGAATGGCGGCCCATCCCCCCATGTCGCTCAGGAGAACGGGTGTCATAAAGATTAACCCCAGAGTTAAGACGGCTACTTGAATAAAGTCTGTCAGTGTCACCGCCCACATGCCGCCTATTGTTGTATAGATCAGCACGATAGCAGCGCCCAGGCAGGTACCTACTACCGCATCCAATCCCGTGAGCGCGTGGATAATTTTTCCAAACCCCACCATTAGTGACGCGACCCAGCCGATATAAGCCGGAATCGTACATGCAGCAGCGACCACACCGGCTGTTTTGCCAAATCTCCGTTCAAAAAATTCGGCAATGGTTGAAACACCCATGCGTCGCATCATTCGCACGTAAAAAAGGCCCGCGAGAAACAGACACAGGGCTGCGCCAAAGGGATCGGCTATAATGGCTAAAAAACCGCCTTTGTAAGCCGCGCCCGCTGCGCCGAGCACGGTGCCTGTGCCAAACCAGGTGGCGGAAAGCGTGCCCGTGGCCAGCAAGATGCCCAGACGCCGACCCGCAACGACAAAATCGGCGGAATCTTTGACGCGCCTACCAGCATAGACGCCAACCAATAGGGTGATAAAAACATAGGCACAAAGGGCAGTGATGATGGGCATTTGAGACATAGAGGACCTCATTTATTTTATGTGACCGTATTTTTGCATCACCTCGATCAATTTGTCATGCGGTAACGCGGGCATTGTGCGGTTGTCTCGTCCGGTCATGGGTTCTGCCACACACATGGCGTTGACAATGGCTTCTTCGGTTGCTTCAATAGTTGCCTGGAAAATAGCGTTTAGCCGGTTATCGCGCAGTGTCGTAATTGTATCGCGGTCAGCGCGGGTGCGAGGTAGGCGATAGGCGGTTGAAAAGGCAATGGCGAAATCTCCGCTGCTGGTGCGTGAAACAGTCCCCGTGCGACCAATGCCTATGACGGCGCGTTTGCATAGGCGGCGCAATTGATGTGGCACCAGGGGCGCGTCGGTGGCGATGACCACTATGATCGAGCCATCGCGCGTTGGCGAAGCCTGTACGGGTATTTCGCGTCCTGCGGGAACGCCGGCAATGAGGAGTTCCCGCCTGCGCCCACAGTTGGCATTGACGAGCACGCCTACAGTATGTCCGTCTGGCACAACGCGCGAGGCCGTGCCGATGCCCGCTTTGAATCCATATGCGCGCATCCCTGTGCCCGCGCCAACCGAGCCTTCGGATACTGCGCCACCCGTGGCGGTTTCAATGGCTTCGACAACGTGATCGACTGTGACGTGTCGCCCGGCAATATCGTTGAGGCCGCCGTCGTAACATTCGGCGACCACGGGCAAAGGGACCCGTCCAGTGCCTTGCTTGAGCATGTACGCGACCACACCGCTATAGCCTTCGCCTACAGAGAGTGTATTCGTAAGTACAAGGGGCACTTCGAGTTGCCCCCGCTCGTTAATCCATGCCATGCCCGTCATTTCACCGTTGCCATTGAGGGCTTCAGCTGCAGCGAATACATTATTTCGATAGATATCCTCGCTGTGCGGAACGATAGCTGTGACACCCGTTCGCACGGGACCTTTGCCCACGACGAGATCGCCGCTGCCTTCAATTAAGGTGACGTGACCGACGAGAACGCCTTTGACATCGGTGATGGCGTTGTGTGTGCCTGTTGGCAATGTGCCAATCTGAATACCGAGATCCCGGGCGCGCGGGCGTTGTGCCTGGGATGGTATTGCGAGCAGCAGGCTGAGGAGGGAGAAAAGGATTTTTGTGGTCATGAGGTATCTCATATCAATGCTCTCGACCTTTCCATGTAAATCCACGCAGGGTTCCCGCGAGGCCGATGAGAATGGTGTAGGGGATTTGTACGATCTCCCAAAGAGGAAACATGATGAGCAGGTCCGCACGTTTGAAGGTATAAACGCCTTTTCCCGCCACGAGTAGATCTACCAGTATTTTCCCGCTCCAGCAGATCAGAGGTAGTGTATATGTGCCATCTGTTATTGAGATGAGAAAAGCAGCGGGAATGAGCGCGTTGGTCAAAAAGACTACTGTAATATACGAAAAAAAAATGGGATTGAGACGCAGTTGATACGCGGCGTTAGATGCCCATCGCTTGCGCTGCTGCCAGAACGATGATGGCGTTTCGGGGCGATGGGTGGTTGCATAAGCGTCAGGATCAGCGGCAAACGCGATGCGCCCATCCCATGCCTGTCGCAGCAATTGGAGTAATAGCACATCGTCGCCAGACGGGCGGTGTGCGATGTCGCGAAAACCGCCCACTTTTTCAAAGAGACATTTCCGATAGGCAAAATTTTGTCCCGAAGCAGCCAGGGGCAGGCCCATCCCAACAGCGCCGGCAGCTGCGGCCATGAGGGTGAGAAAATCATAAGCCTGCAAGTGGTCGAAAAAAGAGCGCGATGTAAGTTGCGAAAAACCAATGACAACGCCAATATCAGCCGCCATATAGGATGCCATGCTGGCGACCCAGGTGGGTGGTACTGTGCAATCGGCATCGGTGGTGAGGATCCATTCGCCCCGCGCGCGATGAATGCCGACGGACATCGCGCGTTTTTTTGCCGCCATTTCTGGAAAGTTATTATCGACTGACAAAAGGCGGAGATTGTCCAGGCGCGTGGTGGCGACAATTTGGGATGTATTATCAGTCGAGTCGTCGTCAACGATGAGGATTTCAAATCTGTCGGATGGATAGGTCTGTTGTTTCAGGGAATCGAGGCACAGACCGATATAATCCGCTTCATTGCGTGCGGCAATAACGATGGATATAAATGGCTTTTCATCAGTGCGTGGCTGATTGTTCAGGCGGAATAATCCGAAAAAAAAACACAGTGCGACGAGGGCGTAGAGGATGGTAGAGAGCAGCAATAAGTGAAGGATGATATCCATAGTTTAATCAGTGTTCGACTTTTTCTATATCGTAAAACATACCTTTTACGCCTTCTGAGCAGTTGTTGCATATTGGGACAGACTTGCGGTCTTTGAGGATAGCGTTGCGGAAGTCCGTGTATTTTTGACCGGTCCAGATCTGGTCGAAGTCCGATTCGCTGAGGGCGTCACCGAGGCCGTAGTGAACATCTTTGTCAAAACAGCAGGGCGATACAGCGCCATCCCAATTGATGACGGTGCTGTACCACAAGTGGCGACAGGTGTTGCTGATTTTGCTTTTGGTCGAGAGGTGGTCTGCATTGTAATCGTAGCGGCTGAATTTCTCGTCTGAGGGCAAGAAAGTCTCTATATCGGATTCGGTATATACCTGGGCTGTTTTGAGCGAGAGGCGATCCACGCCTAACTCCCGAGCGAATTTGCGTGCGGCTTCAATTTCGTGTTCGTTGTGTTTCATGATGATAAATTGCAGGTGGATCAGGGGATGGCTGCTTTGCAGATCGCGTTTGGTCTGAACGAGCAGGCGGATGCCGTCGAGCACGCGGTCAAAATTGCCTCCCACGCGGTATTTGACATAGCTTTCGGGCGTGACGCCGTCCAGAGAGACCACGAGTTCGGAAAGGCCGGAACCGACGATGTCCCGGGCGGTTTCCCGATTTTTGATGTAGTGGACATTGGTACTGGTCAGTGTGGGGACATTGTGCGCGGAGGCCAATCGGATCATGTCCGTGAGATGCTTGTTGATAAAGGGTTCGCCCTGATTCCACAACATGAGGAGCAGAAGGTGATCGGCCTGTTGCTCAAAGACCTGCTTGAAGTGTTCAAACGGCATAATGCCGCGCTCGCGGGTCATGTCGCCATTGCCAGAGGGACAGAGCGGACATTTGAGATTGCAGAAATTGGTGGGTTCGACCATGAGGACAAAAGGTTTGCCCATGCGAATATCTCGCCGAAACAGATTGGAGAGGGCGTAGGACGCGACCACTTTGGAGGCATTCCATATCCGCCGGGGCGTGATCGCGCGATGGTATCGCATGAAGGTTTCGGGCAGTAGTTTGATTGACAACATATTACTTCCATTTGAATGGTGAAAATGTGCCGAGCGCGCAGATGATGACAATATAGGGTATGATCAGGATTTCGAGAACTGGAAACCACAGGAGCAATTTCAGGCTTTTGAATCGGATACCGCCCAAGAGCACAAAAATGGCATCGGCGATTACTTTTATCGCCAGGCAGAAACCGACTGCATAAAATAATTCTGCGTCGATCCAGAACAAAATGGGTAGCGTCGCCAGAATGACATGGAATATATACACCGCAAGAGCCAGAATCAAGGTGGGAATGCCGTAGTGGATGGTTTTTGATTGGTAGCGCACCTGTCGATTGATGAGATTGTCCGGGTGAGACGCCGAGGGGACGAATGCATCGGCGTCTGCGTTGAACCGAATTTTCCACGCGCTTTTTCGTGCGACCTGCCGCATGAGCAACACATCGTCGCCGCCGATGATATGACCGATGTTGTTAAAGCCGTTGACCTCATCAAAGGCTTTTCTGCGGTAGGCCATGTTGCGCCCCGAACAGGTGAGTGGAAATCCAATGCCCGCGCTACCGGCTGCGAGAGTTGAGACGATGAGTGCCTGGAGAGATAGCAAGCCCGATAGTGCTTTTTTGTTTTGTAGCAGGGGAGCGTGGCCGATGACCATGCCGACGTCGGGCGCAAAGTACATGAGGGTTGACGCTATCCAATTGGGACCGGGCCGACAATCGGCGTCTGTTGTAAAAATAATATCTCCACGCGCGTGTTTGATACCCTGCCACAGGGCGTTTTTTTTTGGGCAAGTATAGTTCTGTTGTGTGACAGATACGCGGCTCAGGTTGGGTAAACAGCGCGTCCATTTGTCGATTCGAGCGGCAGTATCATCGGTGGAACGGTCGTCCACAGCGATAATTTCCAGATGGTCATCGGGATAGGTTTGTGCGGATAATGCCCGCAAACACGCATCGATGTTGGTGGCTTCATTGCGAGCAGGTACAATAACGGAAACGGATAGACGCTGTCCATTTACTCGCCGCGATCTGCGAAAAAGGCCAAATAAAAAAATGGCGATCAAAATGAAGTAAACAGCGCAAAGGCTTGTAGCAGAATAGATTACAATATCATTCATGAGGCGAGTAGCCAGTAGTCAATGGTCAGTCTGCTCAACCCATCAGTTTTTTGTCTAAATTATCACTTTTAAAGGGATGTGCAAAGTGCAAACTTCCATTAAAAAATAAAAATCGCACCTGGTTGTCACTTATAGACATCTTAGCGCGGTTCTATTTTTTTCAAGAATGGGTATGATAAGTCCTATGCTAAACTGTGTCTCCCGCCCTGAATTAGGCAAAACTAAAATTGAACCGTAGCATGTTTCTTTCGAGCCAGGGTATCTCGGCGACCAATAGGCGGGTGTAGTTGTTATACTCAGTCAAAAAATTAGCGGTATCCGGAACTGTAATATTTATTTTAACCCATTTCTCATTGTCTTCTGGATCTACAACGAGCCGCAATTTGATAGCTTGAATCCCGGAGAAGCAGCGTTTAACAAATTCCTTTGCCAAGTCCAAGTCCCCTGAAAGGTTGTTTTCGATGCAAAATTGTTGAACTTCAGGAGGGATTTTTATTCCTTGTATTTTTGCTCTTTTTGACACTAATGGTGATTCTATGGAATTGGCAATCGCTTCTGGCAAACTCATGGTACGTCCCTCTTTTAAGACGGATAGGCGATACTTTTACGCCTGATTTCCAAAACTATCCGAAGTATCGGGTTGAAGAATATGAACTAGAAATAAAATGAAAAAAGGAATCGAGCTTGTCAAGTTTTCTTGTTTTTTGAAGGTGACAATTTCATGAATAGGTTGACAGGTGTTTATCATGCGGGTATAATCGGTTTGAATTTTGGCAAACATGTGTGAATGATAGTGGTAGGAGAAGATATGGATCCGAAAGCAGTATCTGGTTACGTTGGAGAAAATTCATCAGATGATTGACATAACTGATTGCACTGGAATGGGTTGAAAAGAATGTCTGTAAACAATTCACACAGTGTTGAAGTCGGGCAGATTTTTACTCCGATTAAGTGGGCAGAATGGCTTATTGAGCGATGGGGTATTTTCGATGCATGGATTAATGGGGCTTCTATTTGTGACCCGACTGCGGGACAGGGCGCTTTCGCGCTCGCACTATTTCGTCTCGCCAGATCGAGAGGTGTTCGGGTATCGCCAGAGCTTCTTTCGCGGCTGACTTTGATCGAGGTCCGCGCATCACATCTCCAGGCATTCCAGGTTAAAGCGCGTCGGAAATTTGAGATTGATTTTCCCCTGTCGCAACTTCTCGCTTTAGATGTGATTACTAATCCCCCGAATACCGATTACGATATCTTGTTTGGCAACCCGCCGTGGGCAAATTTTGCGGATTTGTCCGATTCATACAAAGATAGACTTAAACCTTATTTTGTGGCAGAGGGTCTGGTCTCCGATAAAAAACAGGTTCTGCTCGGTTCCTCGCGAGCCGATATAGCGGCTCTGGTGTTGAAGGTTGTGCTTGGTAAATTACTGCGCGAGAATGGGATAGGGTGTTTATTTTTACCACTATCTCTCTTCTCTGGTGATGCTCACAAGGGATTCCGTGACTATGTCGCCAATGGTCGGGGATTTGCGGTGGATGAGGTACGTGAATTTACCGCGACAAAGGTGTTTGAGGGTATTGGTACATCCTATTGCTGCGCCAGGTTCCGCATGGATGTGACACATAAATTTCCCGTCAAGTATTTCAGAGAGCGCGACGATGAGTGGATCGAACATCGGGCGTTTCCTCTCAAGGCATCTAATGATCAATGGCGCGTTCTTCAACGCGGGGATACTGCGGATCTCGATAGCTCCATCAAAGTTGAACTGTCGCCTGACCAGAAACCGCGCCAGGGCGTGAATACTTGCGGAGCAAATTCGATTTTCATGTTCGAGGACAAGCCAAAGTATTTGCCTGGAGAATTTCTCTTTCCTCTTGCGACAAAGGAGATATGGAAAAATGGGGATATGGTTCCGCATAAATGGATTCTGCTTCCATACAATAGAAATACAGGACGACCGCTTTCGTGGGACAGCATTGAGCTATATGCCGAACTGAGACAATATCTCATTGAGGTTAGAGACAAATTGGAAAGTCGGAAAGGTATTTTGATTCGATCTGCTATTGCCAAAGGCGTCTGGTGGTCGCTGCTCGGCGTTGGTCCGTATTCTTTTGCGCCCTACAAGGTTATTTGGGAGGCTTATGGTAAGAGCGACTTTCATCCGGTGATTTTAAACAGTTTGGATGCAAAGGTGTGGCAGGCGAATCAAGCGATGCAGGCGTTTATCCCTTGTTGGAACGAGGCCGATGCAAAGCGGATTTGCGTTGCACTTCAACATCCGGGTATTCCCGCTTTGTTGAGACAACTCAATGGAGAGGGAAAATGCAACTGGGCACAGCCGGGGAAGATTGGGAAGATTCTCTCATTGTGATATTCGTTATTTACATACAGAGGAGATTTTTATGAAGAAAATAATCTGGATCGCGTTGCTGGTGGTATTTGGTACTTTTGGATGGGGGCACGCGCAATTGCCCGATGCGCCCAATAAAGTGCATCCCCTGATGGTTGGCGATGAAGTTCCCGCGCTGACGCTCGCTGATGCGAATGGACGGGATTTTGACCTGGGCGCGCACAAAAAGCCGACGATTTTGGTTTTTTATCGGGGATACTGGTGACCGCATTGCCGACGGCAGTTGGGACAACTGCAAGAACTGAAGTCACAGTTGGATGGTTTGGGGTTTGAAATTATTGCTATTGCGCCCGATCCGCCTGAAAAATTGGCTGAGGTGCGCGATCGCGTGGGTCTCGAGTTTTCACTATTATCGGATGTAGAATTTGAGGCAGCAAAGGCTTATGGCGTTGCGTTTACGAACAATAGAAACCGCTCTTTGCCCGTACCATCGGTCTTTGTGATCGCACCCAATCGCAAGATCCAATTTCAATATATTAACCCCAATTATCGCGAACGCATCGACGGCGATGTGCTCGTGGCGATGGTAAAGGCTGTGGTGCGCGATTTTGAAATTGGGCGGTAGTCATCGCGACAGGTTACATCATTTGAGCTCTGAAGATTGGATTTGAAACTCGGTCATGCGCATCAGAAGAATGGGAAAATTTGCCATTTCCTTTCGCGGGTCCCTTGCTCCCCTGGGCAACCCCGGCTTTCGCTACCTGATCCTGAGCAATATGCTCTGGTGGCAGGCTATGTGGATGGAAATGATTGTCGCGGGATGGCTTGTGTTTGAGATTACCCATTCCGCGTTTGCCGTCGCGCTGATTGGCTTTTACCGATCTATTCCCCTGTTGCTCATCGGTTTTATCGCCGGGCCATTGATCAATCGCATTGGGCGCGTTCGCATCGTGATTCTCTCGCAGTGGCTCAGCGTACTGGTCCTCGCAACGATTGGCATGCTGATCTGGGCCAATCGACTGGCGTTTTGGCATCTTGCGGTTGCCGCAGTGCTATTTGGCCTCTCGTGGTCTCTCAACTGGACTGCTCGCCGCGCTCTGGTGCCCGACCTGGTAGGCAAGCAGCGCACGGTTGAAGCGATGATGCTCGAAAGCTTTACCCAGAATATCGCTCGCGTGATCGGTCCCTTTTTAAGCGGATATATTTACGCTCTATTTGGCGTACAGGACTGTTATATCGCTATTTTTTTTATTTCCCTTATCTCATTCCTGATCATGCTGCGCGTCAAAGTACCGCGTCACCCCGCGATTCTCAAAACTTCTCCGTGGACGCTGATGCGCGAGGGCTTGCAATACATGCGCACGAGCCAGCCGATTATGGGTACGCTGCTCATTACTGTGATCATGAATTTTCTGGCGTTTCCCTACCAGACCATACTGCCCGTTTTTACACACGATATTCTCCACAAAGGCCCGCTCGAATTCGGCATATTGGGTGCATGCAATGGCATTGGTGCGCTTTTTGGCCTTTACGCGGTTAGTGTGTTGCGATCGCGCCTCAGCCGAGGCTGGATATTTTCCATTGGATCGATTTTTCAGGCCTTTGCGCTGTTTGTTTTTGCCTTTGGCACATCCTGGGTGGGTGCGTTCACCCTGTTTGGCACATCGGTTGCGTTTCCACTGGCCATCTTTCTCCTCATACTTGCTGGCCTGGGACATGCATTTTTTACTGTGATGCAAAGCTCTATTATGCTTATCGCTGCTCGCGATGATATGAGAGATCGCGCAATGGGTACACTCGTTCTCGCCATTGGCGCAGGACCGCTTGGTAGTCTGCAAATTGGCAAACTCACTGAAGTCTATGGCGCGCCTTTCGCCCTTGGCTTACACACCAGTGTCGCCATGGTTGCAACCGCTCTGGTCACTGCTCTTTTGCCCGGGTTTCGCGCGCGTTTGGATGAGATAAAATAAAAAAGCCTCACAGAAGATTCTGCAAGGCTTGCTGAAACAATAGGACAACTTGTAAATAATAATTATTGCGGTTTTGGTTCCTGATTTACCTCTGCCAAAGCTTCGGTGATTACTGCTTCACTGATACCGCGTTTTTTTAAGCTATTGACCAAAGCGGGTAGGATCTCCTGATCTAAGCGTTCAAGATCCACACGCAAGCCCTGACCGACGTAAGCGCGAATGAGCGGTTGGTATCCAGAGAAGCCCAGCACCGGTGCAACTTGCTTTAGATCATCAATGACATCTTCGGGAAACCGAATAGATACGATGGTCATAGGACGGTTTTTTCTCAGGCGTTTTTTGAGTTTGTCAATTTTCATATGACACAATGTAGCGAACTGTATATATCATGTCAATACACCTATTTTAGGGAGGTAATATGGCACAAGAAACGACATTGCATGTAAAACTCGACAGCGAGATGGATGAGAGACTCAAGATATTGGCAAAATCTCGGCGTAAAAGCAAAGACCAACTCGTGCGTGAGGCCCTTTCGGCATGTTACCAAATTTCATTTGCTGATCTGCCCCTGCATCAAAGCCAAGCACTTGCAGCTTATCAAGGTGGATTCATTAGTCTTGGTAAACTGGCGCGTGTGATGGGAATGCACATTTTACAATTGAGACAGTGGCTCAAGGAACATGGGATTGATCAGAACAGTGCGTATGCCGATGAGGATGCAGACAATGCCTGAAGATATGTCTCATTATTACTTTGACACAGTGACATTATGCAATTTTGCACTGATAAACCATCTGGATTTGCTGATCGCGCGTTATGGCTCCAGAATTCAGATTACATCTCCTGTTTTAGATGAAATTACCGATGGTATTACGGAAGGATATCATGCATTGCGAGAAATAGAAGATGCTGTTAGGACAGGTGTGTTTGCTCAAGCGGACATTTTGGAAGGTCGGGAAAGAGAAATTTTTCGTGATTTATTGCGAATCTTGTCACCCGGCGAAGCTTCCTGTATTGCCTGTGTACAAAGCCGTGGTGGAATTGTCGCTACAGATGATAAGGCTGCCAGAGACTGTTGTGTAGAACGGAATGTGCAATTTACGGGAACAATTGGTATTCTCAAAGTGTGTTGCCGTGATGAGATGTTAACGCCTCAAGCGGCTGATGCTGTTCTTCATGCAATGGTTGATGCAGGATACTTTTCACCTGTTCAGAATATTAGCGAGCTTCTATAACTGGGTACGTTCAATACTTCGCTATCTAGTGCAATGGCAGAATACCGGTGGATGGCTGTCAATGTTAATACGTATTTTTCTTTTTCTTACAATACAAATTTTTACAGGAGTGTTGGCTATGCAAGCCAGTGAACGCCCGGTTTATCAGGTGAGTTTAACTGAAAAGGAAATCGCGCGTCTGAAACGGCGTGTGCGGCCAGTGATGGCTTTTTCCGAAGCGGAGATGGTGGCGTTGATTCCCAATAAAACGGGGTTTCGGTTTGTGGGGTGCCCCGATTGCGATGCAGGTGCTCAGGAAGGGCAGTTGCGCTGGTCAATTAAAGATCCGCATCGCGTGCAGTGCCGCTATTGTGAGATGGTGTTTCCCAATGAGGCGTATCCGGATGACCAGATACTAACGGTCGTCAACCCGGTGGGGGAGACGGTGACATATCCGTTTTGGGAAGATGAGACGGGTTATCGGTATCATTTCCGGGCAAAGGCGTGGCGGGAAGCGCGTGTGTATTTTGCGGCGATTGCGGAAGATTTGGGGCAGTTGTACCAGGCAACGGGAGATGCGATGTATGCGCGACGCGCGGCTCTGATTCTGGATGCATTCGCGCGGTATTATCCGGGTTTTCTGGTGAGTTATGATCGGGCACACGAACAAAAGGGATTTGTATTTGAACCACCCTATCCAAATTTTGGGGGGAAGTGGGGTCGGTGGCGCGCTGATGAAATGCCGACCAATCTGGCTATGGCTTATGATGCGATTTATGCAAGTGGTGAACTGGAGCGATTGTCCGATGCGGTTGGGGCCGATGTCAAGCAGCGGATTGAGGACGATTTTTTTCGCGGGGCTATTCGCCAGGAAGGTTTTCAAGAGATTACTTATGGCAATGCAAGCCCCCGAATTTATGTCGGGTATGCGGTGATTGGCCGGGTTTTGGGCGATCCAGAACTGGTGCATGAAGCAGTTCGTCGAAGTATTGGGCTATTTGAGCGTCAATTTTATGCGGATGGCTTCTGGCATGAAGGCAGTTTGGGGTACCACCGGATGACGATGGCGGGTATGCAGGGCGTATTTGACGCGCTGAAAGGGTATTCCGATCCGTTGGGCTATGTGTCGGACGATGGTGTGCGATACGACAATCTCGATTTGGAACGAGATATTGATATTGTGAAAAAGGCAAATCGGCTTCTGGATATTTGCAGATATCCCGATGGGCGTTGGATTCCCATGCACGATGCCTGGGCGCGGTTGGATAGCCGACGGGTCGATCCCAATGTCAAACCGCTTGAACAGTCGTATTCTACATTGCTGCCGGGTGTTGGGCATGCGTGGTTGGGAAGGGGGATGGACGAACATCAAATACAGGTGCATCTGCATTTTTCGGGGGCTTATGGGCATGCCCATGCGGACAATTTGAATCTGATGCTTTTTGCCAGAGGGCAGGAATTGCTCTCCGATGTGGGCTATACCCATACCCGATATCGAAGCTGGGCAGCGAGCACTTTGTGTCACAATACCGTATTGATCAATGAAAAAGAGCAGCACACCGATAGAAGGGACATAACAGATGGTTCTCTACTGGCTTTTGAAGCCACTTATGACGCGGTGCAATGGGTAGAAGCGAGTGGAGAGGATGTGTATCCCGAACTTGCCGAAGAATATCGGCGGTTGGTTATGCTTGTAAATGCGGGGGAAGAGGATCACTATGTGGTTGATGTATTTCGCGTTCGGGGCGGCGATCAGCGCGATTGGGTGATGCACGGAAGCGCGGATGGCGATATGCGGCCAGAGGCCAATGTGCCTTTGCAGGACTATGGCGAAAATCTTTTGCCGGGTGTGAAGGTGCGGTTTCCAGAACACGAACGCGACCGAGGGGATGCAGGGGGACGGAATGTCGCGCTTGCATTTTTCCAGAATGTGTTACACAGCGATCGTGCAGAGAATGCGCGTGTCACTTTTCTGGGAGATGATGTTGCCGTGCGTATTCATCTTGTGGGGTTGAAGGATAGCGAACTGTTTGTGGGTGATGCGCCTTCTGTGCGGCGCGCAGACGAAGATGAACCGCTGCTCGATCACTTTCGCATGCCCATGTTGATGGTTCGACAAAAAGGTAGATCACCGAGCCGATTCACGGCTGTTCACGAACCGTTTCAAGGCCAAGCGTTTATCGATTCTGTTGAAGTGGAGGATATTGGCGAGCGCGGCGTGTACCTGAAAGTGTGCCATCAGGGGGGGACAGATCACATTGTTCTGCAACCCGGTTCTGAAGCATTTCACGCGGGCGACCTCACATTTCAGGGTGAAGTCGGTTTTGTGCGCGAACAGGATGGTGAAGCGCGAATTATGGGTTTATGGGGTGGGGAGAAGATACAATGGCAGACCGCTCAGTTAACAGGTGGAGGTATCTATACGGGGCAGGTTACAGATGTATTGCGAATACAGGATGGTGCGCCGTATCATGCATTGGTCGTGAATGGCACGTCTGAAATGGGTGACATAGATGGCGCTGTTGCTGTGGTGACATTTGGCGATGGCACAACGCGCGGGTTGCGCGTTCAACGCATGGAGGGTGAGCATGTCATTCTCGAAGACGATCCCGGTTTTCGCATTACAAATACGGGGGCGGCGCATTGCTTTTTTCCGCTTCGAGAGGTTGAAGGCACAGTGCAATTGCAGATTCGGACATCGGCGTTTGTGACCATTCGAGATGGGGGGGTGAAACAACGTGTGATTGGATCGGGTGATTTTGAGATGAAATAGCAAAGGAACTGTCGTTGACAATGCGGTTGTGGTACACGATTTTGAACATGGAGGGGAAAATGTCAGACTATTCACATACTGACTTACACCGTGTCAGCACATGCATTAAAAAGCCCGATTTGGGCTATTGCTATGAGTTTGCTACAGATGAACTCGATGCAATGTCCGAATGCCTGGAGGCACATGGGTTTGCGATTATTAAAGATGTGTTGCCGGATGAGATTGTCGAAAAGCTCAAACAGGCTGTATATGATGGCACAGATCCAGACGGGACGTTAGAGTTCGGGCAAAGTCGCACGCGACATGCGTGGATCGAATCTGGACCAGGCGCCTGGGAGCTTTTGGAATACGAGCCATTTATGGATATTCACCGGCATTTGATTGGCACGGATGATATGACTGTCCATCGCTCTGCTGCGATTATCCGCATGTCGGGGTCTCAGCCCGTGGGGTGGCATACGGATTGGTGTGGATATTCCGATAAAATTTTGAACTCGGGCGATGTGTTGAATCGCGGACTCTGGCCGTCGGGCAAGTGGTTTTATCTGACGGGATCGCGCCCGGTTCACGGCGGCCTGTGCGTGATTGAAGATTCCCATGTGGAGGGATGGGAAGGTCCCAGAGGATTTAAGATGACGACAGATCGACGTTCGTTTTATCCCGAAGGTGAGGAAGAACATCGCTACGCGGGGTTTGATATTCCGGGGTTGGTGCCTCTGTTCACAAATGGGGGAGATATGATTGTGTTTGCCCACCGCACGTACCACGGCGCATTTCCCAATCGGTTGGAGGAGACGCGCCTTTCCTGTGCGATTGGGTTTAGAGATCGCAATCACAGGATCGATATTCCGTGGGAGATACCGGAATCGGGCCAGTGGTTTTTGAAGAATATACCGGACCATTTGAAGCGATATACGAATGGGTACACGAGTATTGATATCGGTTGGCGGGGGGCGCAATGAGCGCATTCACACTCTGGGATGGTATGAACCTGCACGGCGAACAGTTTCTCTGAAGATGCCCTTTTCTTTTTAGGTACTCGACCATGCCCGCCCATCTGATCATTCTGTCAGCTACGGCTTATGAGCAACAGCGTTTGTGCGATAGTCTTCAAGAGGTGACAACACAGCGTCTGGGACATCGCACCTGGGTTCGCGGTATGATTGGCATCAGGCCCGTTGTTTTGGTTGAAACGGGTATTGGCGCGGTCAATACGGCGCAGGCTCTGACTGTTGCACTGCAAGAAATTGATCCCGAACTCGTCCTGCAAATCGGCATTGGTGGTGCTTATCTCGGCAGTGGCCTGGACAAGGGCGATCTCGCACTTGCGACCGAGGAAAATTATGGCGATTTAGGCGTTATCACACATGCTGGATGGTCTCCTGCCGATGAGATCGGTATTCCCGTCCTGTCAGCAGGCCGCGATTATTACAATACGTATCCTGTTGATCCCGCGCTTGTCGCCAGAGCGCAACACATACTCGAACAATCGGGTGAATGCGTTGTGCAAGGGTCTTTTGTTACGGTGCAACAATGTACGGGGCGCGAGGATATTGGCAATGAACTGGCAGCGCGTTTTAATGCGATATGCGAAAACATGGAGGGCGCGGCTGCGGCACATATTAGCACCCTTTATGCGGTTCCATTTCTTGAATTACGCGCTATTAGTAATCTTGTAGAAGACCGCAACAAAGACGCCTGGGATATTCCACGCGCTGTCCAGAGGGTGCAAATTGCAGCGCGAAAATTCATTGAGGCCCTATGACACGAGGTTCACCATGTCCCGCATTTCTCTCGGTTATTCTCCTTGTCCCAATGATACGTATATTTTTTATGGTCTGGTTCACGAAAAAATTGATGGCGCGCCCAGATGCCGCGAGATTCTCGAAGATATCGAGACTCTGAATCGCATGGCTATGGCTGGTAAATTGGATATGACCAAGATATCATTCCACGCACTTGCATTTATGCGCGACCACTATTGCCTGCTGCATTCGGGGGGAGCATTGGGACGTGGGTGTGGACCGCTTGTTATCGCGTCTAATGCTCTCGATCCGCGCGATCTGTTGGGAAAACGCATCGCTATTCCAGGCGAACTCACCACGGCTGCGCTCTTGCTGCGTCTCTTTAATCCCGCGCTTGACGCCCTCGTCGCGATACCCTTTCACGAGATTATGGAGGCGACGCAAAAAGGCGATGTCGATGCCGGTGTGATCATCCATGAATCGCGATTTACCTATCCCGATTATGGTTTGCACAAAGTTATTGATCTGGGCGAGTGGTGGGAGGGCTCTACGGGACATCCCATTCCGCTCGGCGGTATTCTTGCCCGACGCGATCTCGGTATAGAAAAAATTCAAAAGATTGATGTATCTCTTTGTGCCAGTGTGGAATATGCACATTCGAACCCTGATTCGGTTAAAAATTATATTCGCCAGCACGCACAGGAGATGGACGAAGCCGTGATGCAGCAACACATTGATCTCTACGTCAATGATTACACGTTGGATTACGGCGCAGATGGTGAGGCTGCACTGGTCGATCTTTTTGCGCGGGCAGAAGAAGCGGGTATTGTACCGCGATCCGATCAGCCGTTATTTATTAACTGAAAGAGGAAACATCTATGAGTAGATTAGAAAAGAGCCTGTGGGTAAGCCAGCGAATTATGGGTGTGGTTTTTCTGGTGGCTGGTCTGACTAAGATATGGGATCCCGTGCTCTTTTTTTGGGAGGCTGTGATGCCTGCCCAGATTTTTGTCGGGCACGAGACAGTGGAAACGGTCGCCAGGTTCGCTCTGTTGCTCGGTCCGCTGGAATGCCTGTTAGGTATCGCGCTTCTGGTCGATTGGAAGCCGCGTCTCGTTTTGCCCGTAGGCGCCGTAATGATGGTTTTTTTTATCGCGATTACCGCTCATGCCTTGCATCGGGGGATGGGGGAGAGTTGCGGATGTTTTGGTACTCTAATCGATCGATCGCCGAGTGAGGCGATGGTGGAAAATGTTCTTATGCTGGGACTGCTGGTCTTTTCCTGGTGGGGTCTGCGTCGGCGGCCTGTTGCGCTATGGGCCTGGGGAAGATGGGTGGTTCTGGTAGGCGGATTGGTTTCTCTAACGGTGCTGGGTTTTCGATATATGCCCGAGCGCGACCGCATCGTCCAGTCAGACCTGCAGGTGGGTGATTATCTGAAAGGTTTATCACTGTTAGATGCGGATATCGATTTGACGCGAGGAGCCTATCTAATTGAGTTGTTCAGTCCAAATTGTGGTTATTGCCAACAAGCCGTGCCCAAGCTCAATGTCTGGGCTGCCGATCCAGAAGTGCCTAGGTTGATTGCTTTGAGCCAGTATCCCAAAGATCATCCCGTGACCGCGCAATTCAAAATGCAGTTCCGACCGCGCTTTACCATCGCTACAATTTCTTTAGCTGATTTCAAACGGTTGACCCATGCACATGGCTACCCGCGACTGGCTTATATCGTGGATGGGGTGATCGTTCGGGTGTGGGAGCGGCATGCCTTTCCATCACTTGCAGAGTTGAGGAAGTTGTAGAAATTATCGTTTTGACAAATTATATTTTTCGTTGAAAGGAGTTCACTACATGTCGAAGCCAAAAATTGGGTTTATCGGTCTCGGGATCATGGGCAAGCCGATGGCCGGTCATTTGATAAATGCTGGATATGAACTCGTCGTACACAACCGCAATCGAGATGCGGTCGATGAACTCGTAGGTAAAGGAGCAGGAGAAGCGTATTCTGGCAAAGAAGTGGCAGAGCAAAGCGATATCGTTATCACTATGTTGCCCGACTCGCCCGATGTTGAGAGTGTTGCTTTGGGAGAGGGCGGTATTATTGAAGGCGCGCACGAGGGGCTGATTTTTGTCGATATGAGCACGATTGCGCCCAGTGTCACCACGCAGGTGGGGGAGGTGCTTGCGGAAAAAGGTGTTAAAAGCCTGGATGCACCCGTCAGCGGCGGTGACATCGGTGCTCAAAACGCCACCCTTTCCATTATGGTTGGCGGCGATGAAGATACGTTTAACGCGGTCAAACCGCTCTTTGATATCATGGGCCAAAGTGCGATTTTATGTGGGCCTCCCGGCGCGGGACAAACCGTGAAAGCGTGCAATCAAATCCTCGTTGCGGTCACTATTGCTGGCGTGTCTGAAGCCCTCACAATGGGCACCAAAGCAGGCGTTGATCCAATTAAAATCGTTCAGGTGCTAAGCGGGGGTCTCGCCCGCTGCGGTGTGCTCGAAAACAGAGGCGAGCGCATGGTTAACGGCGATTTTGATCCCGGCTTTCGCATTCGCCTGCACTACAAAGACCTCAATATCATCCAGAAAACGAGCAATGATTTTGGCGTGCCCTTGCCCGTTACAAGCGAGGTCTTTGAGCTTTTCAAGACTGCAATGGTCAAAGGCCGCGGCGAACTCGACCATTCGGGTTTGCTCACGGTTGTTGAAGATATGTCGAATATTCAAGCTCGGACGGGGCAATAGTTCACGCGTAAAAATCTGAAAAAATAAAATAGCGACTTCATTTATGAGGTCGCTATTTTCATTGGCCCAAAAATCGTAAAGTGTGTCTTTAACCCGAACGATTATTCTTCAATTTTCCTCTCCAGATAGTTCAAGTGCGTAGCATCTGTCTGGCACTCTCAAAATCCTTTTTTAACTCTTCACGGGTTAAATTTGCGACGGGTACTTTGTACGACTTCAAAATATCAAAAAAAGCCACTCTGCCCATGCCTGCAAGTTCTGCGGCTCTCCCTGAGGATAAGCGACCAATTTCATACAGCTTTGCGGCCAAAAGTATTCGTGCTTCTTGTGCAAATTCATCAGGGGTTTCTTTTAGTGCATCCAGAATGTTAGCCGGACATTCAATCTTTATAGACGACATCTTTAGCCTCATTCGTTGTTTTTTTTGAATTCAGCAGTCACGTACACCCCGTAGGCGTTGGCAAACCCGCGATTTTACACGCGCCATCTGCAGGACCTGCGGAAAACAGGTCGTAAATCGTATCGATATCTTTCTCCGTCTCTTTGCACAGGCGACGGATCAATGGGGCGATTTCAAATTTCAACCAGTAATTGCGGATATAATACACCACCTGCCAGTGATCTTCGCTCATCTCCTCAATGCCATCTTGTCGGGCCAGATCGCGGGCTACATCTTCGTCCCAAAGCTCGGGTTGCTGGATAAATCCATCTTCATCCACCTCAATTTCTTTACTCCCCAGCGTCACAATTTCATACGCCATTCCGCACCTGACCTTTTATTCGCCCGTGCCGTTTGGATATATCGCTCAAGCCCTCGATCACAGTTTCAATCTGCGCTTCGGTATTGAAGGGACCCAGCGAAAGTCGCACAGTGCCCTTTATCGCTTTCGTGCCCAGGGTTTCATGTACCTTTGGCGCGCATTGCAATCCCGTGCGCGTTGCCACATTGAACTTCACATCCAGCAATGTACCCACATTATTCGCCGTCATCCCTTCGATATTGACCGACAGCACAGGTACGTGTTGATCAAAATTTTCAGCGCAATACAAAATGGTCCCATCGACTTCGCGCAGGCCATTGACGAGTTGTTTGAACAACGCCATCTCGCGTGCATGAATATTTTCCACACCTTCGCGTTGCATCCATTTCTGCGCGTGTAACAGCCCTGCAATGCCCATCAGATTGCCCGTGCCACATTCCAACCGCCAGGGATACTCATCCAGGTGATCGGGATACTCCGATCTCACACCCGTTCCACCGTATCGCAACGGTGCAATTGTCACGCCTTCGCGCACGTACATCCCACCAGTACCCGTTGGTCCCATGAGTGACTTGTGTCCGGTAAAACACAAAATATCGGCCTGCATCGCCCCCATATCAATGGGCAACATACCCGCTGTTTGCGCCACATCAACACAGAAAATTACACCGCGTGCTCGGCATATTGCACCGACCTCTGCTACGGGCTGCACTGTGCCCAGTACATTGGATGCATGGGTCATCACCACGAGTTTTGTATTTGGCCTGATCGCTCTGACAATATCCTCGGGGTCTATAAAACCATCTATCCCAAAGCCCACATAGGTCGCCTCAATGCCCTCGTATTTTGATAGATGATAAATCGGGCGCAAGACCGAATTGTGATCCAGGAGCGTTGTAATTACATGATCGCCGGATTTCAATGTGCCTTGAATTGCAATATTCAATGCATCCGAGGCATTGTGTGTAAACACAAGCCGGTCGGGAGTGCCCATAGCACCAAAAAACGACGCGAGCGATGCGCGCGTCTCTGCTACCAGGGCTTCAGCCTCTTGCGCCAGATCTGTGCCACTGCGCCCGGGGTTTACCCCGTATTTGCGGTAAAACGCCAGCGCGTCTTCCAGCACATCAGGAGGCTTTGGAAACGTGGTCGCTGCGTTGTCCATGTAAATTAAATGAGACATGAGCTATTGGCTATTCCAGTACAATCGCATTGTTTACCAACTCGTGTACACCCGTAATTTTTAGTGGCATTTTGTGATGGCGCGCGATTTCTTTTAATTGGGTGCGGCACTGCAAGCACGAAGTTGATACGATCTTCGCATCGGTCTCGCGCATTTGCTCTGCTTTCTTTTTTCCCGATACCTCCATCCGAAACGCACGCACCGAGCGCAGTGCCGATAACCCGCCGCCACCACCGCAACACCACTGCGTGTAACCGCCATCGGGCATTTCGCGGTAGTCGGCACAGGCCGCTTTCAAAATCTCTCTGGGTTCCTCAACAATTCCACAGCCGGCAGCAAATTGGCAAGCGTCGTGATAGGTCACGGGATCGAGATTTTTATCCGGGTCCAATTTCAGTTTGCCCGTGCGAATAAGTTGTGCCGTATATTCAAACCCACTGGTAATCTCAAAAGGCAATGCGCCCCACCAGTGCCCTTCACTGGCCATGAACTTCATTACCCGATACGCATGCCCGCATTCACCCATTACCATGAGTTTACATCCCAATTTTTCGCATGCGTCAATGTAGTGCTTGTTCTCGTACTTCATTGAGAAGTTGTTGCCGGTCGTAAATCCGAAATTCGATCCGTCAAATGCCCGCGAGCTCATCGTCCAATCGGCACCGATGGCGTGAAAAATTTTTGCCATACCCATTAAGTTTTCAGCATAAACCAGCACATCACCCGATGGTGGCAAAAAGAAAATTTCCGCGCCTTCGCGGTCTAAGGGAATGGCAATATCTCGTCCCGTTTCTTCTTTGAGTTCTTCTTCGATAAATTGAATCGCATCCAAAAATGCCTCGGCTGACGCGCCTTCCAAATTGCCCGTTTCAAATGAATTGTGCGTACCCTGCGCAAGGGAGGGCGGCGTCAAACCCATTAAATCGACAAGCGAACGTCCAACGCGCGAGATCACCGAATGATCGATTCCCACAGGACAAAATGCCGCACACCGCCGGCATGTCAAACACTCATACATGCGCTCGGCAAATAACTCGGCATCGTTATTTTCAAAATCGGGCTTTGGAAAAATGGCATTCCAAAATCGCCCCCAAAATGTCGTGTACTTTTTGTATAAACGAATCACTTGCCGAGAGCGTTCCACCGGATGCATGCGCTTATCGGGCTGCCCGTAATACACCGGGCATTCCTGCGCACACACCCCGCATTTGGTACACGTATCCATGTACAGGCGCAACGCCGATGGTTCGTCCTGAATCTCGCGGACAAACGGATCCGATTCGGCAATGCGCCGCATATACGTGCCCGCCAGGCCTGTTGGAATGTATTTTTTTTCTCGTTCTGTTTTATCTGGCTTTTCCAATTTTCTGATTCTCAAGCGGTTAGGGGTTAGGGGGTTTCATCCTGTCCATCCTTTAATCCTGAAAATCCTGATCCAAACTCTCCAGCAAATGTATCGGACGTGCCCAGAAATTCGCGACTGAAAAAAATTCCGCCCAGATGCAACAGATGGGAAAACGGGATTACGATCAATAAGAGTTGTGCGGCGAGCATGTGCCAGACAAACATGTGTGGCACTTCAATAACTTCCACTGTGTTCATCAACAGCCCAGATACATAGTGACGCAGGGCTTCGGATGACACGCCACCGTCTAACATCACGAGAAATGCTGTTAAAGAAAACGACAGGAGGATGAATTCCGCCAGATAGTCCCGAAAGTCCGTAATTTCCCGCACGCGCTGAATGATTATGCGACGCAGCAACAAATAAGTGCCCGACACTGTCATCAGTCCACTGCCGATCAATGCGATGCGCAAACAGATTAGATCCAGATCAAGCGGCAAAATCACGCGGGCATGGGCAACAATTACCAGCAACAGTCCCAAATGAAGCGACCAGGAACCCATCCACAGCACTTTGTCACGCTTGTAGAGACCAGTAAAAAAAACAAAGCCCTTTATAGCGCGCTTCCATTCTGTCCTTTGTGAGCGCGATCCGGGAAAAATGTGAATGGTTGGTCGGTATTGCCGCTTCCATACGCCATATACAGAGCCTCTGGCTCGTGGCAATAGCTTGAGCGCGGGGTTGTAAAACCGCATCCACACCCATATCCGCACGCTCAACATGATGAGATAGAAAGGCAATGCGAAATAGGGCAGGCGATAGAGGACGAAGAATTCAAAACCATTCATGGTTAGCGGAGTCAATCCGTCCAGCTCAGCACTTCTTCGAGGGGTTTTCGCCTCGGTTCTGGAATTTCATCGGGATACCCGGTGTAGAAAAATCCGATGATGTATTCTCCGTCGGTATCTACACCCAACAATTTGTAAGTATTTTCTTCCAGTGTAATCGGCCCTGTGCTCCACTGCATGCCAACCCCTTCTGCCCAGGCAGCCAACTGAACATTTTGCATGGCGCAACACGCGGCTGCATAATCTTCTCGGTTCTTGATTTCATCACCATCTTGCAAACACGCCACCGCAATAATTGTGGGCTTTGACATGAACTTGGCATAACCGGCTTCTTTTAATATTCGCCTGGCCTCATCACTCGCACCTTCAGCCGCTTTATCTTCCTGAATTTCGCTGTAGCGTTGCGCCAGTATTTCTTTGGTCTCTTCTCCCAGAACGACAAATCGCCAGGGTTCTGTCAAATGGTGATTGGGTGCCCAAAGGCCAGCCTCAAAAATTTTTTCAATCACATCTTTGGGCACACCACCCGGTTTGAACTTAAAAATTGTGCGCCGCGTGTGAATGGCTTCCAAAACGTCCATCGCTTTCCTCCTGTTGGGTCTCAGTAAAAGTGACTTCAAAGTCCGTACTCATCTCTTTCTTTTATAATCATATCTGAAACAGAAATACCTCTTAGCCTGATTGGTTCAATACTCCGCTTCCAGGAAGGCACGGCGTTGCTTGTATTTATGGGTTTTAGATCAGCAACGGGCTTGCCATGCCGCAAGATACGAAACGTCTCGCCCTGTTCAACAGCGTTTAAATACACCGCCACATGCTGACGAAATTCAGTGAAAGTAACGGTTTTCATTTTTTCTCCTTTTAGATTACGTACATCAATGTATATAACAACTTCAGACAAATCAAGTTTTGGTGTGAAATAAAAAAAGCCTCTGAAGACACATGCTTCAAAGGCTTTTCATTTTTATGTCATGTGTGACTTTATGTAATTATAGAAAAAGAATGGCCTCGATTTCTGTTGTTGAATTTAATTTATTCACCAACATCAATGATGGCAATATCTACAACAACACTCGTCGAGTTCCCCTCCTCATCGCTTACACGCACGATTGGAGAATACCAATTCCTATGCTCAAAATTATACTGCGCTTTGGTCAGGAGTTGCCCTGTATTCGCATCTATGGTAAAATACTCGGCATCTACACCCCACAAGCTATATGTGAGAGCGGCACCATCGGCCATAGTCGCTGAGACAGGAGCACCTATGGGGTTTCCCGATGAAGTGTTTTCCTCCACCATGCGCATCACGGGACGGTCTGATGTAAAAGTCGGCGTGTGTCTAATTCCTTCCTTGCCGAAATCCTTGACGAAGATCAGAAAATCAGAAACCCCAATCTTACCGTTTTTATCCAAATCGTATTTTGAATCATACCTCTCTTGATCTTCTGTTAATCCGAACACATCCACAAATAACAGAAAGTCGGGAACATCTACTGCCCCATTCTTGCCAAAATCTGCGAGTATTAAAGGGCCTGCTCTTTCTTTTAAAGCTACGCCGTGATACATCGGTATCGTCTCATCCTCTCCCTTCTGAATCAGCCTGACTCGCACCAACCGTATCTCCGTCTCTGAAAGCGCATCCGTCGCGGAAAAGCGAACCGTGCCCATAAGACCACTATCTGCCCTTGTTTTGCTATCGGGTAACGTCATCCCGATATCTAAAAAATTCTTTCCAGAAATCGTAGAAGCACCAATCGGGATAGGCCCCATCTTAAAGTCGTGGTACACAACCTGCGTGGCATCGTAATCAAGGCGCATGTAAAGATCATTTATTAATGGAATAGCTTTAAGACTGCTCCCAAAAACCTGGACCGTCACCATCTCCTGGGGGAAAATAGAGAGATAGGACATAAACTGGTCACCCTCTACATCATCCATATCCAGAGAAAGAGAAAAACGGTCTTCCGGAATGAGTGTACGGGTCTTCGTCAGAACCAATTCCGACCAATCGCTATCACCAGCAGAATTGCTCGCACGCACCTGTATTTCGTATTCCGTGTCGGGCTTCAAGCCATAAATGACGGCTCGGGTTCCAATCACATTTTCCGGCTCATACATAAAGTCTCCTGAGCTACCTTCTCGACAGCGCAGGTCATAGCTGGAGACGACAGTCTTATCTTCTGTCGGATGCTGGTAGTTCACGACTATACTGGTTGCAAATGGACTCGTCCCTATAACTATAGGCTCAGAGAGGGGTGGAGAGAGAGTGTTATCAGTCGATGGTGGTGGCAGTGGTGGAGGAGCTATAGGTTCAGATGGGGGTGGAGAGGGATTGTTATCAGTTGATGGTGGCGGTGGTGGCGGTGGTGGCGGGTCGTCGTCGTTGACCTGCACCGAGGCCGACCCATTGGTGTCCGACGGCGAGTATCCATCGCCAGTGTTGACCGTCGCGGTAATGCTGCCGTTGGCCTCGTCAATGTCGTCATTGACCGTAGAGACCGTCAAGCTGCCAGTGCCACCAGTGCCGATAGTCACCTGCTTGGTGCCGGTCTGCCCGCTGGTGGCAAAGTTGCCGGTTTGACCGACATTCACGCTGACGGTGATGCTGGCCGGAGGCTTAGGCGTGGCACTAAGCGTGAAGACCGCCACGCCCCCTTCGGTGATGGGACTGCCGCCGGCAATACTGACTACCGGCGTTTGCGGCGGCGGGTCGTCGTCGTCGTTGACCTGCACCGAGGCCGACCCGTTGGTGCCCGATGGCGAATATCCATCGCCAGTGCTGATCGTCGCGGTAATGCTGCCGTTGGCCTCGTCAATGTCGTCATTGACCGTAGAGACCGTCAAACTGCCAGTGCCACCATTGCCGATAGTCACTTGCTTGGTGCCGGTCTGCCCGTCGCCTGCAAAGTCGCCAGTTTGATCGACATTCACGCTGACGGTGATGCTGGCCGGAGGCTTAGGCGTGGCACTGAGCGAAAAAGTGGCCGTGCCCCCTTCGGTGATGGCACTGCCGCCAGCAATACTGACCACCGGCGTTTGCGGCGGCGGGTCGTCGTTGTCATTGACGTTCACTGTGGCGGATCCGTTGGTGTCCGACGGTAAGTATCCATCGCCGGTGTTGACCGTTGCGGTAATGCTGCCGCCAGCCTCGTCAATGTCGTCATTGACCGTAGAGACCGTCAAGCTGCCAGTGCCGCCAGTGCCGATAGTCACCTGCTTGGTGCCGGTCTGCCCGTCGCCTGCAAAGTTGCCAGTTTGTTCGACGTTCACGTTGACGGTAATGCTGGCCGGAGGTTTGGGCGTGGCACTAAGCGAAAAAGTAGCGGTGCCGCCCTCGGTGATGGCACTGCCGCCAGCAATGCTGACCACCGGTGGTGGCGGCTCGTCGTTGTCGTTGACGTTCACTGTGGCGGCTCCGTTGGTGTCCGACGGTAAGTATCCATCGCCAGTGTTGATCGTCGCGGTAATGCTGCCGTTGGCTTCGTCAATGTCATCATCCTGGGTGCTAACCGTCAAGCTGCCAGTGCCGCCAGTGCCGATAGTCACCTGCTTGGTGCCGGTCTGCCCGTCGCCTGCAAAGTTGCCAGTTTGTTCGACGTTCACGTTGACGGTAATGCTGGCCGGAGGTTTGGGCGTGGCACTAAGCGAAAAAGTAGCGGTGCCGCCCTCGGTGATGGCACTGCCGCCGGCAATGCTGACCACCGGTGGTGGCGGCTCGTCGTTGTCGTTGACGTTCACTGTGGCGGCTCCGTTGGTGTCCGACGGTAAGTATCCATCGCCAGTGTTGATCGTCGCGGTAATGCTGCCGTTGGCTTCGTCAATGTCATCATCCTGGGTGCTAACCGTCAAACTGCCAGTGCCACCAGTGCCGATAGTCACCTGCTTGGTGCCGGTCTGCCCGTCGCCTGCAAAGTTGCCAGTTTGATCAACGTTCACGTTGACGGTAATGCTGGCCGCTGGCTTGGGCGTGGCACTAAGCGAAAAAGTAGCGGTGCCGCCCTCGGTGATGGCACTGCCGCCGGCAATGCTGACCACCGGCGGCGGCGGCTCGTCGTTGTCGTTGATGGTGCCGGTAGCCGTGGCTCTGGTCAGGATTACATCGGTGGGGGCACCCGATAAGGTGACGGTGAAGGTTTCGTCGGATTCGTCCTTGGTGTCGTTGCCGGTAGCCACGGAGATGGAGGCTGAGGGAGCATTGGCCGGAATGGTCACGCTGCCGGAGGATGTGCCGGTATAATCGGAATCAGCAGTGGCGGCGGTGCCGTCGGCGGTGGCGTAGCTCAGCGTCATGGCCTTGGTGTGGGTGGGCGACACGCTGACGGTGAAGGCGACCGCCGAGCCTTCGGTGGCCGAAGCGTCGGCAATAGACACCTTGGGTTTGGGCGGCGGTGGCGTATAGTTAATGATGGTTGCGGTTGCGGTGCTGGTGCCGAGGGCTAAGCCCTGGTTGGACAGCGGATTGTCCGGGACTTCCGAGATTTCTACGGTTATGGTCTCCCCCGATTGGTCTCCTGGGGTGTGGAAAATTCTGAATATTATATAGGTACTCTCCTTTTGGTTTAAATCTATAGTCATGGTGGTTACTATTTGGACCCAATGAATACGACTCTGGCTCCGGAGAGTAATACGTACTTCATGATTACTTCTTGAGACTCCAGAAGACAAGGAAAGAGTAATCGGAAGATCCACCGAGCCGCCGGCTGCCGGCTCGTTTATGGTGGCGGGCATACTGAGGTTGATGGTGCGCTGTGCGGCGGCTGGTGTTGACAGGCCGGCGACAAACAGCAACAACAAGTATGCGGCGCAAAGCCCGGGGACGAGCCGGCGCCTGTTAGCCCATGGTCGGGGGGTGGATTGACGGCCAAACTGCCGATCCAGTAGGACGCCTAACATACCGTATATTCTAAATTTATGGGGGGGGGTAGCAACAGCAGTCAAGCGAGTACTGCTGCATTGCTTATGCTTGCGATTATGCAACATGGGGAGGTCTCCTGAATTACGACCATTCCTGGGGGAGGGGAAGATCTCGAAATATGGATCACCGATGCACTTTGCCGAAAAAGTAGGCACGATTAAAATGAGTAATAGTGCAATCACTAACTGACGTTATGCAGCACCTCTATATCCTGCGATTTTTTTGAAACGGGATATACAAGATATTGTGGTATAATGACCTGTTTTCCCATAAACTGCGGCGCAACATTATTACCTAATAATATATATTAAAATTCCACAATGCAACAAAAATAAATAATGATTGGTTATATTAAATCAATGAATAAATTATGAGACCCTTGACAGTTCGCAAGGATAAATCTATTGAGATGGACGCAGATGAGATGAATGCAGATAAAAAAGGGGGGCTGGAGGCTGGATAGGCTGACCAGAAAAAAGGAATGGCCGCGATCCTTTTTTTAACCTTTTGCAAAAAAACTATCCGAAGTATTGCTATTGATTAATCGGTATTACTCTGTAGCGATTTTAAAGTCGCACATCACGTTTATTTTTAATGGGATATAGCAGATTATCCCGCTTCTGCATACGCGATGAGTTTGCGCCCTCGAGAGGGGTGACGCAATTTGCGAAGGGCTTTTTCTTTAATTTGGCGCACGCGCTCGCGCGTGAGGCTGTATTTGTTGGCTATGGCCTGAAGTGTCCAACTGGAACCATCGAGACCAAAATAGAGACGGATAACGTCAGCTTCGCGATTATCCAGGGTATGGAGCAGGTCGTTGACTTCATCTCGCAGGGCATTGTGAAATATTGCAGCATCTGGTGGTGCCTGGTCTTCGTCGTGCATCAAATCGATGAGGGTTGCATCTTCGTCGTGAATCGGTTTGTCCAAAGAAAATACGATCGGGCTGTGAGACAGCATATCGATGACCTGGTCTTCTGTGATGTGAAATTCATTGGCGATTTCTATCTCTGTGGGCCTGTGGCCTTTATTGGATTGATACTCGTCGCTAAAGTTTTTAATTCGACGCAGCAGATCCTGTCGGTTGATGGGCAAACGGATCATACGCCCCTGTTCGGCGAGCGTTTGTAAAATAGATTGGCGAATCCACCAGACGGCATAAGAGATAAATTTGAAACCGCGCGTTTCGTCAAAGCGCTCGGTGGCTGTGATGAGGCCCATATTGCCAGCACTGATCAGATCGGCCAGTGCCACACCTTGATTGCGGTATTTCAGAGCCACGTTGACGACAAAACGCAGATTGGCTTTGATCAGGCGATTGCGCGCTTTGAGATCACCGCGCTTCATTTTGACGGCGAGGTCAAATTCTTCTGCTGCAGAGAGGGGATGAGAATGGGAGAGTTCTTTGAGATAGTATTCGAGGCTGGTATCTGATTGTTTGGATGAAGCGTTGACCATAATCCAACTCCTTGCTAAACGGAATACAGAATAATGACACTGAAAAATAAAGTATCATTGTTTCTTCCGTATTAAGCGCGAGTGAAGATTGGGTTACAATCAGATGGAAAAAGAAAAAAGATTGATTTAGGTGTCTTCAATTGCTGTGGCAAAAGCCGAGTTGAGCTTTTAGTGGTGAGGCTACCACATCACGCGAAACTGCGTTGTAGAACGCGCTATTTCCAGAGTTTGCAAATCTTCGACCACCACGCGCAGTGCTTTGGGCCCTGGCATAGTTTTATCCAGTGCCAATGCCAAAAACAACGGCTCCCAGTCGCGGTTGCCGCGTTGTTCGTAAGACACGGCTGTTACCCAATCCGCCTGCTCTACATCTCCGGCATCGCTCAGTGCCCGTACTTGAAAGGTGAGCTTGTAATGGGTTGCGCCGAAGTTATCGCGCTGCAAGTTGTAAACCTCAAAATACACCACGGCTTGACCGTTGTGCTCATATTGCCGCAAAGGATTTGACAATATGAGAAAGCGATTGCGCCCAAAGGGGCGGTCTTCCCGCTCAACTATACGCCGCGCGATCAACAAATCGCTGACGTCCAGTTGCTCTTTTGAAAATTGCCGTACATCGAGCGTATCTCGAAATGTACCCACAGATTTTTTTGCGCGATCTTCCACTTCTGCCGATAGATAATAACGCCCAGCTTTCAAATTGAGCCGATCTCCCGCCAGCAAATAGCCCGTGCCGAGTGCGTCGTACTTCACGATGGGCATGCGCTGCACCCGACCTATATCCCGGCGCAACGTATCCCATTGGGCGTCAAAAAGGAACAGGCCCTGGCGCAAGTTGACGCTTTTTACGCCTGGGCGGAGGTCTTTTGTTTCGACCTCATCGGCGTCGAGGGCATAATACACTTCAACACGCGCTTTGTCGTCTTCTCCGCGAAACTGCGCGATCTGATGTGGCGCGTTGTATCGCTCGTGCCAGTACGGGTCTCGAAAATGGTCGGGATTGCGCTCGACAAACATCTTAAAGCCCAGAGGATTCATTTCAGAATCCAACCAGCCCAGGCGGAAATTCCAGTGATCGCGCGTGTCCGTATTTTCAAAAATGATGGTAAAGCCTTCGTATCGCCACAATTCCTTCCGATGTTCGTAATTATGCGACATCATCTGCCACCGCGCCTGCCAGGCCAGATAATCTTGCATATACTCGGGTAGATCCACACCCGTGCGAAACTCCGCAGGTCTCGCCACTAGAGATACTGGATGACCATAGCGGATATAAACCTGTCCTTTATCTGTTGTCCAGCCGGGAATGCTTTTCAAGGGATCGCCAAATCGCAAATTGGCATAAGCCACGCGCCGACAGTGTTCGAGCAATCGCTCGTTGTATTCGGTCAAGTACAATGGATCGCGCCCTGTCCAGAATTTGCGAATTGCCGCGTAATCTGGCGCAGTTGAGTCGGGATCGGCGAGTATGAACACGCTCATCATAAAGCGTTGCTCTTCTTCTGCCATGCGCGAAAGTCCCGTGGTATAAGAGGCGTACGCATCCTGCAATCGGTCCTCGGATTGATAACCCAATCCCACAAAAAAATGTGCATGGGCATTGTCGGGATGCCGTTGCACATAATTTTCAAATAGGGGAATCAATTCACGAGGCATTCGGCCTTCGTAATAGACCAGCCCCAATAAGTGATGCGAGGGCCAGTGGTCTGGATGTTTGGCTATTGCGCGCGTCAAATATCCAATGGCTGCATTGCGCGCCTCAATGCCGTAATTTTCCAAACTCAAGGTTTGGATTGTCGGTCTGGGGCTGCGGAAATCCGAACCATAATTCACAATTCTGCGCTCGCCATCGAGATACCGCGTCATATTCCACATTTCAAAGCGCGCCGCCCAATACAATGGCCCCACATTGTCGGGATCGCGTTCAATACCCCGTTTGGCATATACGATTGCGGTTGTTCGCCGCCCGATACGCCAGTAATACTCTGCCAGCGAGGTTAAGATATTTCCATTATTGGGTTGTTTCTGCATCGCCCTTTTCAACCATCGCTCTGCACTGTGTACATACGCTTTGCCCTGCAACATGTACAATGCACCCAGCGCGTGGGCCGCGCGTCCCAATGGATCGCTTTTTGCGGCTGTTTTTAACAGCGACTCGCGTTCATCAAACGCACGCGTTGTATCTGAGGCCGCAATGAGCAAAGAGTCGATATTTGCCCCTGCTACATTTATTGGTGTGACGAATATGAGAATTAATAGCATTCGCAATATCATTTGAGGCTCCGGTAGGAAGTGTGAAGTGTGAAGGATGAAGTGTGAAGGATGAAGTGTGAAGGATGAAGTGTGAAGGATGAAGTGTGAAGGATGATGAAGCACCAGCTTTTGGGGTAGTGTTGGGTGGACATCTCCCTTCTTACTTCTTTTTCAACCGCTAAGATGCACAGAAGTTGCTCGAAAAAACAGAAAAAAATCGCCCACAGCATCCGCGTTGATGCGGTTGATGAGGGTTTCCAGGTGGTCGCCTGTAGATGCTTTTTAATATTATTTTGCGTGCTCTAAAATGAGATGCTAATTTTCTGTTTGACAATTAGCATTTTTTTTTTTGTAACTGTTTAGGTCATTTGAATGAATAGCCACAAAATGCACAAAAATCACAAAAGGATGCTGTTCGTGTGGCATCCCTGCCGCGACCAAGGTCGGGAAAAGGATTTCCCTCATACGCGACCACAAGAACCTAAATAGTTACTTTTTTTTTATATTATATTTGCTAATAAAATAGACCAAAAATCAGAATGTGTGATGGATTGTTAGGCAACAGCATTGAGGATTACAGTTTATGTGCAACATCGGCAAGAGATCAAACCAATATGGCTTTAGCCACCAAACAGCCTGAATCTGATCACGAGATCAAGCTAAAGGGCTTCGAGTTTATAAGATTCTTCATTCTGTCTATGATAGCATCAACTATTCTACTTATTGCGGGGTTGTGATTTTAGGTTGGGATGTCGAAATGGAAATCAGTGTTGAGGCGTCTGGTCACGTTGAACCCGTTGAGAAAAAGTTTGTCAAATCAGAGACCGTGGGGACGATAGAGAAGGTGCTTATTCACGCTGGTCAGCAGGTCGCAAAAGGGGATACGCTTTTTATTCTCGATGCTTCAGAGTGGAAAAAAGAGGCCGCGAAAATTGAAAAAGAGATCGCCATCAATCAGCGACAGCGAGAGGAACTCAGAGAGACATTATTTTTTGATCGGCAAAGAATAGCATCAAGTCTTGATCAGGCGCGACTCGAACACGAAGCAAGTGGTCTTCGGCTCGAACAGATTTTACAAGAGCAACAATTGTATCAAAACTATCTCAAAGAGAGAGAGGAACGGACACTGTCTCTTGAGACGCTTTTGCCTGTAAAACTTCAAGAGAACAATCTCAACCGCGTCCAGCAACGCATGACCTATCTGGAAATTGAGCGTGATGCTCTGATTGTTAGAGAAAAAGAAATCCAAACTTTGAAACTGGTAGGGGATAAGCTCCTGCAAGAACGCGATTGGATTCAGGAACAGATACGAAAAACCGTCATCATTTCTCCAATCGCAGGTATTGTGCTAACCTCAGATATTGAAACAATAGAAGGCGATAGGGTTTCGGTTGGCAGTCCGATATTGGAATTGGCGCAGTTAAATGACTGGCAGGCGAGGGTTTTTGTGCAAGAGGTGGATATTTCAAAAATTGAAATGGGTCAAGATGTCAAGTTGTACATCCATGCGTTTCCGCATATGAATTACAAAATTTTCAGCGGTCGAGTTAGTGAATTGCCCAGCCGGAATCAAGTCGTGCCTCCAAATGCAACGGCTTTGACATTATACCCGGTGAAGATTTTGATCGATGAACCTTTTGTTCGCAGTGGTGATCAGGTCTATCCTGTGGCTTATGGCATGAGATTAGATGCAAAGATCATTATTGAAAAAAGTTTCTTATGGCAAATTGGGTGGAAAAAGATCAAAGAGGCTTTTGGTATCGTTGATAAGAAAAACCCCCTGGTTTTTTAAATGATGATAGACAAACTGGAGAGTTGGAATCTTGACGCAAATATTCACTGTTGTTAAGATGCTGCGGCCTTATTGGCGGTATATCATTCAGTCGCTTTGTGTTGGCATTTTGTTCATGCTGTTTCAGATACCTGGACCTTATTTCACAAAAATAATGATCGATGACGTATATCCGCATAAAGATTTCTCTCTGTTGAATTTCGTTCTGTTGTTAGGCATGCTGATGTCGTTGGGTGTGGGCGGGATGAGGTTTATCAGTGGGTATTTTGGTCAGTGTGTTGGCATCCGGATGGGATATGATTTTCAAGCGCGTTTTTACAAACATATACAAACGCTGGATTTCAGTTTTTTCGATAACCGGGAGACCGGGGAAATATTATCTCGATTTAGAGATATGCGAAGTTCAATAGCCAGTGTTATCAGTTTGGTTAACACGCTGATTATCAATTCGCTCCAACTCGTGGTTTTTCCGCCCATTCTGTTCTTTATCAATTGGAAATTGGCACTAATCAGCCTCACGATCTTGCCCTTGGATACGCTGTTGGTTTTGATTTCAAGACGGTTTATCCGCAAGTACACAAAGGAGATTGCAGAACGCTCGGCAGAGTTATCGGCCAAAAATTACGAGTCTATCTCTTCGATTAGAACAGTACAGTCTTTGGGGCTGGAGACTTCGTTTTTTCGGAAGCTACAGGGATTATTCATCAATGTTGCAAATCTGAGAATGAAAGTATCGCTTTTTTCGGGTACAATGGGATATGTCAGTGCCATTATCAAGGCAGGCGGAACACTTGCCTACAGTTTCTACGGGTGGCACGAGGTATTATCTGACAATTTGACGTTGGGAAGTTATATGGCGTTCACGGGCTATGTGGGGTATTTGTATGGCCCCATTAAAAGTCTCATTGGCCTGTTGCGGCGCATCGAATCCACGCTGGTTCACACAGATCGCTTTTTTGAAGTCTATAATATCACGCCTGACATACGCGATGAACCGCAGTTGGCTGAACTCAACGAGGTTCGTGGAAGGATAGAATTTCGAGATGTCAGTTTTGCATATCAACCCGAAAGAGTGGTGTTAAACAAGATCAATCTCGAGATTGACGTTGATCAAACAGTCGCCATTGTTGGAAGAAGCGGATCGGGCAAATCTACCTTGGCGAAACTCATCCCGAGGTTCTACGATCCGGTGGATGGTCAGGTCTTGATTGATGGGGTCGATATCAGGCAATACCGTCTCAATTCTCTGCGACAAAATATCGGCTTTGTGATGCAAGGTAGTGCGCTGTTTCAGGGGAGTATTTTAGAGAATTTGACGTTTAACAAACCGATTTCCATGAACGATGTCGAAGCCGCGACCCGGGCAGCTTATATCCACGATTTTGTCACGAAGCTACCCAATGGCTATCACACGGTCATCGGCGAGCAAGGGGCGCAACTCTCAGAGGGACAGCGGCAAAGGGTCGCGCTTGCAAGAGTGTTACTACAGAACACACCCATCTTAATTTTAGATGAACCCACTGCTGCATTAGATAACGAATCTGAGTTTTATATTCAGGAAGCGATGAAGGAGATTTGCAAACAAAGGACAGTGATCGTCATTGCCCATCGCCTGTCAACGATCCGACGAGCAGACAAAATTGTTGTCATCGATCAGGGAAGAATTGAGGAAGAAGGCAGCCACGAAGTTTTGATGCTGCAAGATGGTGTTTATTCCATGCTCCAGGAGCGAGCCGCGAGGATTTAATGATTTTTATTGTATTGGGGGCTTCAAAAATGTATAACTTAAAATAAGAAAGGAGTACAATATGGAAGATTTAGCATTAACAGCATTGAGAAAATCTCCCAAAAAGGTCTATGTGAACAGTTGTATAGAAGCATATGGCTGTGAGGTCTATGATGAACTTAATGCGGAGACTGATAATAATGCCGAGGCTGTTTATATAGACTTTGAAATATCACCTTCCGATACGACAGACAGTCAAGTTCTTGGCAGTCCTGCTTGGGCGGATAGCATGCTTATTCATGCACCAGGTTTGGGAGATGCTGTTAGTCCAGTTGAGTTTATCGTTGGCCCTACTATAGCTGGAGCTAGAGCTGCTGGTGCAGGTGCAAGAGTCGTGGCCAGAACTGTTGCAAGAGAGGCAGCAGAGGAAGCCGTAGTAACAACCGGTCAAGAAGTAGGTGGAGCAGCATTGAAAAAAGTTACCGACGATTAAGCTAATAGGGTAGCAAAAAAGAACCGTAAGGAGCCCCCAGTGCAATAGTTCTTTGGAGTTACCCCATTTTGGTAGGAGGGGCGTTGCACTGCCCTTTCGCCGGCTATCAAAGGATTATGAAGGCTTGAAGGCCAACTATGAAGTCTTTATTCACATCGCTATGATTCACCTTTTACTCAGAGACTTGCTTGATGGCGAGGATTTTAAAACAGCTTCAAAAATCAGTGAATAACTTCCGCGTTTTACATGAAAGACCTGAGGTTTTTGGGAAGTCCGCTAATGGCATTTGGCAATCTCCTTGGTCATTTTGGATCCCTCTCAGTCTCATAATTTTAACGCTATTATTGGGACAATGCGCCCTGAGATTTCCCATATTACTTGTTTATCTCGTTCAGACTTCACCCTTCTTTGAAAGGTTTTTAACTCAATTTTCTCCGTCTTATATTTATTTGCTGGGCAGACCATTATGCCTAATTTTGTCTTATTTGACCAGCTTACTTATCATTTGGAGAGTTATATCATATAAATATAATCTTTCACTGCAAGATTTAGCGCTGACCGGATATCGTTTGAAGAAATATTTGGTATTAGGTAGCGTCATCGGGGTGCTAAAAGCTACAGTGATAACGTTGCCCTTTTTACTTATTTTTCCAATAAATACGATTAGCCCATATTACCCTAGTGAAGAATTTCGGTGGAAACTTGAAGTTGTTATTTCTTCACTTTTATTAACTGTTATTATTGGCCCTTTTGTGGAAGAGTTATTATTTCGTGGGATGCTGTATTCTTCTTTACGCAAGCGGATAAATGTCGTAGGAAGTGTGTTGTTATCATCTATTGTTTTTGGTGTAATTCATTTTCGATTCAGTGGAATACCTGCGACTTTTTCTGCCATAATTACAACATTAATTTTCGAGATAACCGGATCTTTGGTTTTGTGTTGGAGTATCCACGCCGTTGGAAATCTAATGATTCACTTCTATAATGCCTATATTTTTTACTACATCTATAATGATCTATGGATTCATTTGAAATAAATTCGTGATAAGGTCTGATCTTGTCATGCCCAAAGAAAATCGTTCTCGGATTCGTATTGCTATTGTTGATAGCGGCATAGACGCCTCGCATTCAGATGTGGGTGAAATTTCGGGTGGTGTTCATATTCAGATTGGTAAAGATGGTGAGATTGTGTTTTGGGATGATCACACCGACTGTGCAGGCCATGGCACAGCGTGTGCAGGGATTATTCGGAAGAAGGCTCCTGATGTAACACTGTATAGCGTGCGAATTTTTGATGAATCTTTGATGGCGGATGGGCGGGCGTTGATTGCGACGATTCAGTGGTGCATTGACAATGAGATGGATGTGGTGAATTTGAGCCTGGGCACAACGGATGCGACGTTTAAGGAGTCTCTCCAAAAGGTGTGTCGCAAGGCGGTTGATGCTGGCGTGATTCTCGTAGCTGCTGAGAGCAATGACGGAGGTGAGAGTTATCCTGCGGTATTTCCCGAAGTGATTGGTGTGACAGGTGGTGCAATTTATGAGACAGGCGGGTTTTATTACCGTAAGGATCAGTACATAGAATGTGTGGCGCGAGGGGATGAACAGCGTGTGTGTTGGTTAAACGGAAAACACATTATGACTGGGGGAAACAGCTTTGCAGCACCCCATATCACAGGCATTATCGCACACCTGTTGGAACAGCATCCAATATATTCTGTTCAAGATATTCGGTTATTACTACAAGAAAAAGCATTAAACGAAATATCTCAAGATCAGAACAGGTCCCAATTTGACCCTCAGATACCCCGAAAAGACTTTCGAGAGGATTATTCCTATATCAAAAAAGCCGTGTTGTATCCGTATAACAAAGAGATGCACAGCATGGTGCGCTATCGCGATTTGCTCACGTTTGAAATTGTCGGCGTCGCCGACTCCATTGGCAAGGGGATAGTGGGCAAAGATGCAGGCAAAGTGATTGGCGAACCTATTGCAAATCTGCGGATTAGCCCGAATATCCGCCGTGCTATGGCAGATGCGGATACGCTCATTCTCGGCTATGTGGATCAACTATCTCGTATCCGCAAGCGCGATTTGCTCAGAGAATATGTGCAATTGGCTCTTGATGCGGGATGCCATGTGTTCAGTTTTCAGGCACTTGATCCAACCGTTTACGGCGATTTGTATGATACAGCGGATAAGAAGGGACTGCGCCTTGCCTATCCTCACGTTCATAGAGAAGAACTTGCACAGGCGATTCAAAATTTCAACGCGCTCCCGCCTGTGGATGTGCCCGTGCTTTCTGTGATGGGTACGAGTTCTCAACAGGGCAAGTTCACTTTGCAACTCGCGCTCAGGCGCAGACTCATCCAAAAAGGGTATAAAGTCGGGCAGATTGGTACAGAGCACCACTCTCGGCTATTCGGCATGGATGCGGCTTTTCCAATGGGCTACGCTTCGCCACTCAAACTGCCATTTCAACATTACATACCGTATCTGGATTACAAAATGCGAGAGATCTGCCAGCGCACACAGCCCGATATTATCCTGACAGGCTCTCAGTCGGGGACCATTCCCTATCATGTCCAGGAACACAGCACACATTGCTTGTCTTCACTGGCGTTTTTACTGGGGGTGAAACCCGATGCCTGCATTCTGGTGGTCAACAGCATTGATGCAGAAGAATACATCCGAGATACAATAGATGGCATACGTGCCGTGTGCAAAGCACCGACTATCTTACTCGCGATGGGAGACCACGAAAAACATATCCGAACAGCTTATGGGCGCAGTATGATCACGCCCAAAAAGATGGCACAAGCCCAAATTGATCGTCACCTCAAAAAATTAGAAGATAATTTTTATGTGCCCGCGATTGAGATTCTTTCAGAGACGAGTCAACAGCGTCTTGTGGAAACTGTGATTCAATATTTTTCAAAGGATGATACATCAACTATCGCATAGGAGGGGTTATGTCTATTGAACATCGGGTCAAACAGGTGATCATTCGCACGTTGTCTCTTGAAGTTGATGCAGAAGAAATTGACGATGAAGACGCGCTTTTTGGCGGTGGTCTGGGGCTTAATTCAATGGCGACGATTGAGATCATTGTGGGTCTGGAAGAGGAATTTGACATTGAAGTACCAGATGAAGAGTTGCGCGTGGAACTGTTTGATAGCGTACAGACCATGGCTGATTATGTTCGCACAGCACGACAGAAGGTACCTGCTACCGGATAGACAGAATAGATTTTTCGCTCGCACTCAGATGGCATAGCTTTTGAGACATATTATGAAAAAAACACTTTCCATCCAATTATCCCCACCCATACACGGTTATCCTCGCCATGGCTATCGACTTTCGATTATGTCGCTTCAGGATGATTATATCCCTTGGTTCTTCTGTAATTACATCCAGCTATTCGCCGTTGACCTGTTGCATGAGAGCAAACATAACATCCGATTCAACTTCTATTTTCAAGGCCAGTACTCCCCGCCGTGGCTGTCTATCTACACCGTTCCGAGGAGATCAATCTTCAGAGTATATAACCAGATTGTGCCGTATATTCGCGATCAAATTGATGAGGGTTTCTATGTCCAGTTGACGGCCGATGAGTATTTCCTGCCGCATACGCCATTTTATGAGAAGATACACAATCCACATGCTATTATGGTATTTGGATATGATGACGATACGGAAACGCTTGAGACTCTGGGATTCAATCGGGCGCGGGACTACTCTGTTTCCAGGGTTGGGTATTCAGATTTTGAAGCGGCGTTTCGCTGGATTGATCCCGAGAAACGCAGATCGTATCGGGTAGATCTTTTAGAGTATAACGAGGACGGTGTCTATGAATTTGATATTGATTCAGTCAGAGATCAGTTGCGCGCCTACATCCATTCTGAGAATTCGTCTATCCACTACCGGACGTTGCGCAAGCCAGTTGAAGGCGTCTTTGGGATGGCGACGTATAAGCTCTTGCGAGATTATCTTACTCAGTTATTTGTTCATCCCCGGTTGTGGGATCGGCGGCATCTGTTCACGCTTTGGGAGCACAAGCGCTGTATGTTGAACAGGCTTGCTTATCTGGAGGAGCACGGATATTTGCGTCCGTCAGACCAGTTTCATCAGGCGTATAAGGAGGTTGAACACAAGGCACATCAGATTCATCTGATGATGCTTAAATTACGAGCGTTAGTGGAAGTCAAGAGAGCGTGGGATATGGATCGTATTCTGAGGATCATCACCTTGTTAGATGATATTTCTCAAAGGGAAGAGCGCATTTTGAGGAATGTTTTGAAGGTTCTTTGAGGCGTGTACACGATAGCACCTCATCGGATGATATTGCCGATTGGTATTTCTGTCTATCTTTCAGACAGGTAGGGCAAGTGCGTTTCGAGAGAAGATAACAACACAATAGGGCTTATACTATGAGATGAAATGTAAAAAAATACAAAACGGCAATTCTGACGCCAGGGGCGCGATTCTCCTGGTGTTCTTTTTTTGTCGGTTAATACCCATTAGATGGTGAGTTGATGATCCCTCACAAATACGGGTAGGTCGCTTCGGGAGTGTAGTCCGGCAGGAGTTCTTCGTGGGGCTGACCGGGGATTAAACGCGTGCCATCGGTAAAACCTTCTGGACGGTCTTTGAGAAATTCGATGAGGTGATTTCGCCAGGTTTGTATTTCCGATTTAAAGTCGGGATTGCGCGTGATGTCGCGCATTTCATGGGGGTCTTCGTCCAGCTTGAAAAGGTGTTCTTCGCCCGTTTGAGAATACCAGATGTATTTGTGGTGTCCATCGGTGACATAATGGTTGCCGTGGTCGTAGGCATAGCACCCAGCGTGTTCTCCGTGTAGTAATTCTCTGACGTTATCGGTGTTGCCCTGCGTGATGGGCAGGAGGCTTTTGCCCGTGCAGGTACCGGGGATGTCGATACCGGCTGCATCGAGGATAGTGGGCATGATGTCCTGAATGCCGACGGGACTTTTGCAAGTGCTCTCTTCGGGGTATCCCCAGTTTTTTGGCGCGCGTATGAGAAATGGAATTCGAGCAGACGCTTCATAGGGCCAGGTTTTGCGAAAGAGATTGTGATCGCCCAGCATTTCGCCGTGGTCTGAGGTGAAGATGGTCAGGCAGTTGTTGAGTCCACCGGTATATTGGATGAGGCGGCCGATCTGGTCGTCTATAAAGTTGATCATACCGTAATAAGCCGCGCGAGAACAGCGCATGTCGTGTTCGTCGAGACAAATTTGCCAGGCATTGGGGTCGAGACCTTTTTGGGGACCGTCGTATTCGGGTGCCCAATCTCCGATGACGGGATCGGGCAAGTTCCGCTGGATATAGCGGTCGTAATAGAGGGCCGGAGGAGTAAGTGGAGGATGGGGATCGATAAGGGATATGTTGAGAAAAAATGGGGCCGTGGGATCGCGTTTTTGGAGAAAGTCCATAGCTCTGTCGATACACCAGAAGGTGTGCATCTGTTCTTCGGGCAAGTGGTGTGGGCGACCAATCCATCCGTTGGATGAAATACCGTGGGCCATGCCGGGATGTACTTCATTGCGGTGGTGGTATTGCCGTAGCCATTCGACATAGTCGTTGTGGTCGCCCCGTGTGGCGTCGGCGAGTTGCATGTGGTCGAAGCCATAGCGCTTGCGTTTGGGGTTCAGGTGGAGCTTGCCGATCATTTCTGTCTGGTATCCTGCTCTGGACAATTCGCCAGCCAGAGTGTGAGGCGGGTTCCATTGAGCACTTTTAAATCCGACAACGCCATTTGCTGCGGGTGCTGTACCGGTCATCAGGCAGCGGCGAGCGGGTATGCAACTGGGACATTCGGAGTATCCGCGGTGAAAGTGCGTGCCTGTGCGGGCAATCCAGTCCAAATTGGGGGTTTGCAGGCACGGGGGACTAAACGGATCGAGACCTATGCAGTCGCCGCGTTGCTGGTCGGTCATGATGAGCAGGATATTTGGTCGAGAATCTGACATATTATTCTCCGCTGCTATGCCGAGGGAATGACGGGTAGCGTGATGTGGGATGGGTATGATTTTGAGTGATAGACGGTTTGATGGGCCTGGCGCATCTCGGTCTCACGGCCCAAAGAGCCGCCTGTATTGAGATTGCGGTCGAACCGGGGAAAGTTGGAAGAAGATATTTCGAGGCGGATACGGTGGCCCTTTTTGAAGACGTTTCCGGTTACGCCGAGGTCAATTTCATAGGCATAGACGCTGCCGGGTTGGAGCAGGGTGGGATTGGTGAGACTTTCCCGAAAGCGCGCGCGCAAGATGCCGTCGCAGAGGTTCATAGCATATCCGGTGGGCGATACATCGACGAGTTTGGCAGTCCAGTCCGTGTCTGTACAGTCGGTAGCGGCGCAGATGACGGCTTTGATGGGACCCGTGACTTCCAGAGCTGTTTCGAGGGGATCGCTGGTGTAACAGAGTACGTCGCTTCGCATCTCTATGGGACGCTGGTCATAGGGTCCCCACGGTACGATGTGGGGTGAACAGCAATTGTTGCCGCCCATTGTCGGGACGGGATAGTGCGGGTGATAGGTGTAGTGGTCAGGTGATTCGTCCTCCGGTAATGCTGTGGAGAGCGTGCCATTGCCGAGTAGTGTGTTGGCACTACCACCCGAGTGCAGGTGCCATTTTTGCCATTGGGTTCTCGCAAGCGGCCATTCGTACTCATCGCGCCACTGGTTGATACCCATGATGAAGAGGCGCAAAGGCGGTTCATCCGCGATGCCATTGTCAATATCCTTGAGCCAGTGGTCGAACCAGCGCTGTTCGAGGCTTTCCAGATCGACCATTGACGGTGCGCCGAAGTCAATGTCACCGGTTTTGGGCGATAGGCTGAGAGAATGCGGCCAGGGACCGACGATGAGTTTGCTCTTTTTTGCTTCTTCGGTGCGACCGTGCAGGCGCAGGCCGTTGAAGTTGGTGAAGGTCTGTGCCGCGTAAAGATCGTACCAGCCGCCCATGTTGAAGGCGGGGACGGCAATTTCACCCCATTGGGTTTCATCGTTGAATTGTTCCCAGTAGTCGTCGTAAGCATCGTGTTCGACCCAGTCTTTCCAGAAATTCAGGTTGCGGCCTGCCCGTTCGTCCATTTCTATGAGAGGCAGGGCGCGGAAGGCTTCGGTCCAGTTGTGAAATTCAATGGTTTGCGCGGTGCGGGCGTTGGTACGCATGCCCCAGGTCATCATGACATTGAGCTGGAAAGCACCGCCGGGGTGGACAAGTCCAGAGTAATAGTCCGTGCATATAACGCGGGGTGTGATGCATTTGAGGTACTGGCTGCGATATGGCGCGCTGCGCCACTGGACCGTGCCGCCATAGGAACTGCCGGCCATGCCGATTTTGCCATTGCACCATTCCTGTGTGCCGATCCATTCCTGGGTGTCATACCCGTCTTCGCCTTCCCGAAAGGCGTAATATTCTCCTTCTGAGTCCCACCGTCCCCGGCAGTCTTGAAGAACACAAGCATACCCATTATTGGCGAGTCGCCTGGCTTTTTCAACCATGTTGTCGGCGTTGTTGTCATAAGGTGTTCGCATGAGCACAGTGGGAAATTTGCCGCGTGTTCGAGGCAGGTAGATATCGGCAGAGAGGTTGATACCATCTCGCATGGGTACTTTTACGTCTAATTGCATGTTGATGTCGTAGTTGGTCTGCATGAAAACCTCCTGCAGTGGAGAGATTAGATGAGCATTGGTCCCTGTGTATCACACCAGTCCATTTTAATGCGATCCACACTGCCATCTGGATGGGTAATGTGCACATTCCAGATGTCGCCACGGCGGGTGATTTTGGAGGTGACGCCAGCGGTGGTGCCGTCTGTGAAGGGGACGAGTGCATAGCCTGTTCGGTAGGGCAGTGTTGCGCGTTTTTTGTAAATGGCGACCGGTGCGGGCACATCCTGACCGCCGATGGCGAGCCAGCCCTCTACGGGATCATTTTGTCCGCAGATAAGCCGGGGCGTCATGTTGACGAGAGGGAGGATTTCGAGGTTGGGCGGGGTCATGCGTCCCGTGCGCACGGCTTTTGTATCGGGATCAATCAGAATTCGGTAGGGCATGAAGTGAAAGAACGCTTCGTAGGTGTGTTGCGCTTCGCCAGTAAGTTCGTCAAAGATGAGAAAATAATTGGGTTTGACGAACATGACGGCGCGGCGGTGGGCGATATCTGCGTCCAGCCCGGCATAACCCGCATCGTAAGTGGCGATGGCGACATCGACGCGATCATCACTTCGCCAGACGGTTTTATCGCGGGCAGATTCGATCCATTCGGCGATGGTCTGCTCCCGGCGATTCTGCCCGCAACCATCTACGAGCACGGTGTTGTGCGCTTCGGTCGTGCGGTAGAATGATGTCCATTCATTGGGGAAGTAGGAAGTGATTCCGGGATCCACAATGAAGGGCAGGCCATATGCGTAGAGATCGAAGGAAAGCATGTCTTCGTGCTGGTGAAAGCGGCCATATGGACCGCCTTCAAAGAGGCAATATCGTGCATTGCGATCCCAGCCGCTTCGCATGACGAAATAGCCCGAATCGCGGTGGGCGATAGAGGTGTAGTTAGGGGGACGTCCTTCTGCTCCTTTTGTGCCGACCCATAAAGCGGTTGGATTGTCGAGTATTCGCCCGGGTTTGATAAGCCGGGACGCGAATTCTCCGTCCAGGCTACCGGCATCAGAGACAGAAGGACAGGAGAAATCTGGGCGATTGACAGAGGCACTCCAGTCGTACATACGCCGGATGCCTGCTTCTATTTCCGGATCCAGAGATCGATCAAATTTTTGGGCGACTTCAAAGACTTCCAGGAACCAGGCCGCGATGGCGATCTGGTAACCCGGGGTGAGTTCATAAGAAGCACCATCTTGCATGACCTGGATGTTCATGTCGTTCAGGAGTTGCTGGTTGGCCGCCTGATACCATTCTTTCGATTCCCGAAATTCTGGGAAGGAGCAGGCAGTTGCAAGCATGGATCGGCCTTCGGAGATGGTTTTGTTGGAGGGGGGAAAAGATTCGAATTTTAAGAGGTAGGCTTCGTGTTCATAGATTGATTTGAGCAGGTTTATAATGGTCTGGTCTTCCGTTTCCGCACAGTCGCAGAGTACGGTGAAGATATCGACAAGTGTAGAGAATGCCCGCTGGCTCACGATTAGAGAATGTCCCCAGGCCAGGCCGCCGGCGCGCACGCCGTAAGGTACGGGGGTTTTGTGCATCCAGTCGCACAAAATATTTTCGATGGCTTTTGCGTATTTCGGGTCGCGCGTTTCTGCCCAGGCAAGTTCGAGAGGTTTGAAATAGGGGAATCCGTGGATGCGGATAGACCATTCGATATATCCATACGGATTGGCGTCCCAATCGACGCCATCGGGCCAGTAATGGTCCATGATGTGTCCGGCGAGAATACGATCTGCTTCTTCTATGTTGGCTTCGGGCGTGGGATCGGGTATAACGTGACGACGGTCGAAGGGGCTGTGCCTGAAGTAGGCCGCAATTTTTGCAAGTTGGGTCTGGGGTGTATTGGTCTGTGCTGCGGCTTCGAGACCCGGATGGTTCAGGTTCAGGGCATGAATCAGAGCTTTATCTGTCATGCGAGGGCCATGCGCGATTTGGCGTTGGATCAGGCGGATATTTCGGATGCGACTGCCGGATGGGAGGCGGATCGTGCCCGAGACCATCTGGCTCCATCCAGAGGGAATGCCCAGCGTGTAAAAGCATTCGGCGGGGAAGCGAAATTCCCGCCAGCCCTGCCAGATGTTGCCACCACGCGGAGAGACAATGGCGTTGAATCGATAGCCGTCGTCTTCGCTCATGCCTTCGGTTCGATGCCCCGATGTGAGGGTGCAATAGATCTGGTCATCGACATTGTCCGGGAGGAAGATTTCGGCGCGAATTTCATTGGCAAGGCTCCAGTCACCACTTTCCATGGAAAGGTCGGCGTGTTCACTCTGTTCGGATTCTGAGAGAGTCCATGCGGAGATAATGGTATCGTCCTGAAATTTGGAGAGGTCCATAAGTGCATCCTTTGTGATTTATCAGCAGCAAAACACAGAGACAAGAACGGACTGGCGGCCCGTAACTCGTTCTGTTTCACAATGTAAAACGTCTGTGAATTAAGTCAATAAACTTTGAAAGGCCGAGTACGCATTTTTTGTTTGACAATTAGCTTATTATTTTTTTTATGAACTGGGGATAAATCAGAGTCGGCGTGTGGCTCTGGTGGCAGAATTGCAACGCGAGCGTGATGTTTTGGAAACAGAGATTGCACGGGCTGAAGTGGAGTATGAGACCGCGCAGTTACAATTGGAACAGGTGAGACAAGAATATCAGATCTACCGCAAATACGCGCCGTATCGCGAGGATGGGAGTGTGCGACCGCCTGTTGATACGTTGATCCCCATTCGGGTGCATCAGAAGCGGGTGCAGCGTGGAGAAGTGGAAATTGAGCGGGCAAAACGACAGCTGGCTGCTCTGGACAATCGCAAGCAGGAACTTGGAACATTGGAAAAGATGTACGAAAAATTACAGGTCAGCCATCGTCTTGTCAAAACCCGTCTGGAACAGATGAAGATATACGCGCCTGTTTCTGGAACGGTGTTGACGCGCGATCTGGACAAGCGCGAGGGCGACCGCATTGAGGCGGGTGAAGCCGTGATTGAATTGGCCGAATTGCACAGTTGGCAAGCTGAGGTGATGATTCAAGAAGTGGATATTCCCAAGGTGAAAGAGGGACATAAGGTGCGAATATATGTAAATGCTTTTCCGCACATGGAATACAAGATTTTTGAGGGCAGGGTGACAGATGTGCCGAGAAAACCCGAACTCATCACACCTATGGGTGCCGGTCTCGTGCCGGGCGGTATGAGTACTGTTTATCCAGTGAAGATCAGTGTGATAGATCCGCATTTATCTGATGGAGAATGCCCGCTTGCTTATGGCATGGGTGTGGAAGCCAAAATTGTGACAGAACGCGGTCCAATTGTTGACTTGCTGTGGAAGAAGTTTTTGAAAACTGTGGGCAAAATTGGGCGTCCTGAGATTTATCGGTTGGAGGATAGAGGCAGTAGATAGTGAATAGTAGGGGCGAGGCATGCCTCGCCTTGGTGGTTAGTGACGCGAATCAAGTTCATTATGACTTTTGGGCTTCACCTTTTACACGCGGGAAGAACATGCAAGATAGCAAAATAGATGTAGGTGCTGATTTGGAATCTGATGACGCTCAGCAATTACAACTGCCCTGGTCTCTTAATAGAGTAATCCTATGGTGGATTTCATACATGGTGATAGTTATTGTTTTTGCCGGGCTGTTGCATTTCGTAATAATACATCTTAATCACTTCAATCAGTGGGATTTAACACTCCGTGATCTACGGCATATTACTAAGCTATATTCTGGGTTAGTTTTGATAGTTGCCTTTCTTGCCTTTCTAAAATGGCAATGCGAGAAAGTGGATTTATCAATCAGGACAATTTGGGGCGCAATATACCATGCAACACAATTTCGATATATCATTTTTGCCTTCGTCTTGGGTGTTACTAAGTCCCTGTTATGGGCCGGGATTGTAAATTATAGCAATCCCACTCAATATTCTTCTGGTGTGATATTTTACGGATTGGTAATAGATAGATGTCTTTTAATTCCATTTCAAGAAGAATTGTATTTTCGAGGGGTGTTGTACAGAATCTTACGCAAACGAAATGATAGCGTTATCTCAACTTTGATTTCAGCCCTGATTTTTGCAGCCTGCCATGTCCTGGGCGCAGATCTTATAGGCCTTCTCTTTATATTTTTTAGTGGTGTGGTAACGGCATTCTTGTTAGAACGTACAAATTCCCTCACTGCCAGCTTTGTATATCACGCTATTGGTAATTTAGTCTCTGTAGTGGCATTTCAATATAGAGAATTTTTTATTTTTTGATCAGAGGTCATCATCACTTTTCAAGAAAGGAGCAAAACAATGCCATCTGGATCTCTTCAACCTGTTACAACCCAACAGGATGCAACGTATGTTGCGCCGGAGATTTCATCAGAAGAACAAGCAAGGGAGGACGCAATTGCAGAAGCACATATTGATGCTTCGATCAATGGATTGCGTGATATGGGCACAGGTGTGGTTGAAGGTGCAGGTGTGGGATTTGTGACAGGAGTGGGAACTGGGCCAGGAGCGTTGCCCTCAACTGTGGGAGGGGCTATTATAGGCGGAAATTTAGGTTTTGCCAAAGGAGTATATAATAACTGCGGGAATTGTCACCTGCAATATCCTCCCAAGGAACCGCATGTGCCGGAAATAGAAACAGAGGACGAGGAGGAAAAAGAAAAGAAGTTGAAGGAATTAATCGGGGAGAATCCCTGACATGTTCCAAAGTCTTTCTAAGGTTAGGTCCGGCGAATTTTGGATCTAATCATTGACAGTCGCTTAAAAATAAAATGTATGACCTCTGATCATTGGGTGTTTAATGCCTACCGAATTGTCAATCAGGTAGGTGTTGAACACCCATAATAATTTTTCGACTATCTTTTTTGAAATACTACGATTCGATGCGTCAAATACTCAAAATTATCAAAATGCTCCGTCCCTACTGGCGGTTTATCTTTCAGTCCCTCCTCGTGGGCATCATGGTCATGTTCTTGCAAATCCCAGGACCGTACATCACCAAGGTTTTGATTGATGACGTGTATCCACACAAAGACTATACGCTCATGACCTTCATCCTGATTTTGGGTGCCGTACTCTCGACGGGATTGGGATTCACAAATCTGTTGAGCACTTATTTTTCGCGCTATCTGGGTGTCAATATGGGACTGGATTTCAAATCTCGATTCTACTCTCATATACAATCGCTGGACTTCAGCTTTTTTGACAATCGGCAGACGGGTGAAATTCTGTCTCGATTCAGAGATATGGATAGTTCTGTCAATAGCACCATTGGAATGGTGAACAGCCTGATTATGAATACTCTTCAGTTGCTGATTTTTCCGCCTATTTTGCTCTATATCAATTGGCAACTGGCATTGATCAGTCTGGCAGTTTTGCCTTTTGATACCGTATTGGTTATGATTTCCAAAAAGTACCTCAGTAGAGTATCTAAAAAACTGACCGAAGCATCGGCTAAGTCATCGGCCACGTCCTACGAATCGCTTTCGGGGATTCGCACTGTGCAAGCACTGGGACTGGAAGCCACGTTTTATCACAAGATCAGAGACATATTTATTGATGTTTCCAGATTGCGAATCAGGTCAACGCATTTAAGTGGGGGATTTGGATTTATAGGGGCGCTGATAAAAACAGCGGGCACTTTGGCGTATGGCTGGTACGGTTGGACGCAGGTGCTAAACGGCAATCTCTCTCTGGGCAGTTATATGGCTTTTTCGGGGTATGTGGGTTATCTATATGGTCCAATTGGCAATCTCATCGGCCTTGTGGGACAGGTTGAAATGGCATTGGTTCGCATCAATCGCTTTTTTGAGGTCTATGACTTGAGACCCGAAGTCCAGGATCGTCCCGATATGCCCGCCTTGACCCAGGTACGCGGGGAGATCGGTTTTCACAATGTGAATTTTTCGTATCTGGCAGATCAACCCGTTTTGTGCGGCATCAACCTGCATATCTCGGCACAGGCCACCATTGCTCTGGTCGGCAAAAGCGGGTCTGGTAAATCCACACTTGCCAAATTGATACCGAGATTTTACGACCCTCAAGAAGGGTATGTGTCTATTGATGGGTATGATATTCGAAACTATCGCTTGAAATCCATCCGGCAGCAGGTGGGATTTGCCATGCAGGGCAGCACCTTATTTCAGGGTAGTATTTTAGACAACCTGACCTTTGGACACGATATTCCAATGAGAGATGTTCAGGATGCGACACAGGCTGCGTACATCCACGATTTTATCGCGTCCTTGCCCGAAGGATATGAAACGATGGTGGGCGAACAGGGCGCGCAGATGTCTGAAGGCCAGAAACAGCGCATTGCCCTATCGCGTGTGCTGTTGATGGATACGCCCATTCTGATATTAGATGAACCCACCGCCGCGCTGGATATGGAATCAGAGTATCACATCCAGGAGGCATTGAAAACCGTGCGTCAAGGAAGAACCACCATCATCATCGCACACAGACTTTCAACGATTCAAAACGCAGATGAGATTGTAGTTTTGGATGAAGGACAAATCGCAGAGCGAGGAACACACGAGTGGCTGACGATGCAAGATGGAGTTTATGCTCGCTTATATGAAAAGACGGCAAGGATATGATATGCAATGGTTTACCCGTCTGTGCCTATCATAGCTTCAGATATCTCAAATCACATAAGCCAAGAAAAATTCCCCATCGCACTAATTGCGGTGGGGATTGATTTTGTTGGTTGAAGGATTTTGGACAGGATGCGTCTTTTGCCTCTTGGATCTTGGGGCAACCACGAGCGTTTTACAACGAATCGTAGTCCAGATCCATTCACGGATTGCCCCTACGTCTTGTATCGTACGTTTTAGCAGTGTGGTTACTCTTGCCTGCCTATCTGTGTCTATCTGCGTGCATCTGCGGATGCATTTTACGCTTTCTCCTCACACCACTCACGGGCGTTTTGGAATATTTGAAGCCACGGGGATGCTTGAAGATCGCGTTTCCAGTTCGTTGGCATATAGCCCCATTGCCACTTGAGAAAGGTGCGTTCGGGGTGGGGCATCATGGCGAGGTGGCGCCCATCGGGGGAGCAAAGACCGGCAATACCGTATGGCGAACCGTTTGGGTTAAAGGGATAGGCTTCGGTTGCGGTATTATTGTCATCGACATAGCGCACGGGGGAGAGATTTTCATCTATGACGCGGTCGAGTACGTCTGCGCGGGGAAAGAATGCACGGCCTTCGCCGTGTGCGACCCACACGCCGAGGGATGCGCCGGCCATGTTTTTGAACATAATTGCTGGACTATCCTGAATTTGCACGGTGGAAAAGCGGGATTCAAAACGCGCGGATTCGTTTCGAATAAATCGGGGTTGTGACGCATTGACAAGGCCGGGGAATGGAACCCAGCCGAGCAAGGCCATGAGTTGACAGCCATTGCATACGCCGAGGCTGAAGGTATCCGGACGGTTGTAGAAGGCATCGAACTGAGCGCGAAGACCGTCATTGAAGCGAATTACGCCAGCCCAGCCTTTGGCCGAGTCGAGCACATCGGCATAGCTGAAACCACCCACAAATACGACCCCTCTGAACCGATGATCGAGTGCGATGGTGCCAGATAAGAGATCACTCGTGGTCACATCCCAGGGTTCAAAGCCCGCTGCGAAAAATGCAGAGGTCATTTCGCGATCTCCATTGCTGCCTTCTTCGCGCACGATGGCGACTGCGGGTTTGCGACTGGCATTGAGGATGGCCGGCGACGTGGGCATTGGCGCGAAGGGCACGGTGAATTTGGGACCTGTGCGCGCGTGCAGGGAAGTCTCTTCTTGCGCGACACAGGATGGATTGGTTTGCTGGCGTTCGAGCTGGAAACTCGTAGCTTCCCATAAGTCGCGCAACTCGGGCATGGGACTTTTGAGGACGCGCTGATTGTTGACAGAAATTAGGATCTCGGAACAGGAGGTTACTTTTCCTATAGCTTGAATAGGCACGGCAGATTTTTTAAAAATTTCTCGTACGACCGCCAGATCTTTTGGCCGAATTTCAAAGACGAAGCCGAGTTCTTCAGAAAAGAGTGCGGGGATCGCATTGGCGCGGGTTTGAAGATCGATCTGAATACCACAGTTGCCAGCAAAAGCCATTTCCAAAAGCGCGGTGATGAGACCGCCATCGCTGCGGTCGTGTCCCGAGGCGATATAGTTTTTTGCGATGCAGGATTGGAGTGCGCCAATCGCGCGTTTGAGCAGGGCGGGATCATCTACATCTGGCGACTCGTCGCCGAGTTGCTCGTACACATGGGCGAGAGAAGCCCCACCAAGGCGATGTTTGTCCGCGCCGAGATCGACGTAAAGTATGATACCTTCATCGGGATATTTTAAGTCGGGCGTGACGGTCTGCGTGATGTCGGGACAGGTGACATAGCCCGATATGACAAGTGTGCCGGGTGTTTTGACGGTTTCGTCGCCATCCTCTCCCGGCGCGATCGCTGCCATCGAGAGGCTATCTTTGCCGCCGTCTATAGCAATGCCCAATTCGAGCAGAATATCTGTGAGGGCGCGGGCGGCATCGTAAAGTGCCGCGCCTTCTCCGGGCAATTTGGCCGCCCACATCCAGTTGCCAGAGCACTTGATGTCTTCGATGGCACTCAGGCGTGCCCAGGCGATATTGGTGAGCATTTCGCCCACGCACAGGCGTCCCATCGCCGAAGGATCGATGAGACCTTTGATGGGTTGTTCGCCAATGGCGGTGGCGGCACCGGTCGTGCCAAAATGGCTTTGTGCAATGACCGCGACGTCTGCTGCGGTTAGCTGGAGTGGTCCCACGCATTGCTGTTGCGCGACAAGCCCGGTTACACAACGGTCAACTTTGTTGGTGAGAAATCGTTTGGAACCAACAGAGACGAGGCGAAGCACGCGGTCGAGAGCTTTTTTTACGGTCAGATTTTCGGGGAAGGTGAGCGGTTCTGTACGGATGGGAAAGCGGTCGAGTTTGAATGGTTTTTGCGGCATATCGCCGAGGACCTTTTCCAGATCGAGGTCAACGGGCGTGGTATTGTCTTTGCTGTCGAAGACTACCACCTGCCCATCGCCTGTCACTTCGCCGACAAAAGCGTAGATGACCTTTTCGCGTTTGCAGAGGGCGTCGAAGAGATGGGCGTGCTCGGGGCGGATGAGCAGGGCATTGTTTTCCTGATATTCGGCACCCCAGATTTCGAGGACAGATAGGGTTTCATCTCCAACGGGCACGGCGCGAATATCGATGCGGGCACCCGCAGGCTCAACGATTTCTTTCAGGACATTGCAGTTGCCACCCGCGCCCTGGTCGTGGATGCTGACAATGGGGTTTTGATCGCCGAGTTCGACACAGGCGCGGATTACGCGATTGAGTTTCTGTTCCATTTCTGCGTCGCCGCGCTGCACGGCGTTGAAGTCGAGTTCGGCTTCGTTTTCGCCCTGTACCATGCTCGAAGCAGCGCCCCCCCCCATGCCAATGCGATAGGCTGGCCCGCCAATTTTGGTAACGAGCATTTGGGGTTCGGGCTTCTCTTTATTTGTATGACGCGCGTCCATTTGACCGATTCCGCCACTAAACATAATGGGTTTAATCCATTCTCTGCGTTCTCCATTGGGCAGGCGCATACCATAGGATCGCGTGTAGCCCTGTATGAGGGGTTCACCGAATTTGTTGCCGTAATCTGAAGCCCCATTGCTGGCTTCAATTGCGATTTGCAAGGGGGTGGCGAGGTTATCGGGATATTGAAAATCGGGATTTTCCCAGGGCAGGTCGTATCCGGGAATATACAAATTGCCCACACAATACGCCGCAGTACCCGCTATGACGAGTGCGCCGCGACCCGTGGCCTGCACATCTCGGATGCGACCACCCGTGCCTGTTTCTGCACCGGGAAAAGGAGCAACCCCCGATGGGAAATTGTGCGTTTCCGCGGTGAAGATGATGTCGCAGGTGCGGTCTGAGAATGCAAATGGAGAGGGACTACCGATAGTGGTAGGTACAATCGTGCGTATCGGATACCCCTGGATGGCACTGGAATTGTCTTTGAAGGCGATGGTGCTGTTATTGGGGTTGGCTTTGAGTGTCGATTGGATCATGGCGATGAGGTGGTCGGGCATCTCTTCGCCGTCAATGATAAGGCGGCCTTTAAAAAACCAGTGTCTGCAATGTTCGCTGTTGGATTGGGCAATGTCAAAGCATTCGACATTGGTGGGATTGCGTCCGATCTGATCGAGGAAGAGGTCTGTGTAATAATTGAGGTCCCATTCATCGAATGCCAGGCCCAGGGTGCGATTGATTTTTTCAAGGGCGCGGCGGCCTTCTTCTATGAGGGGAATCTCGGATACGGGTTCTGGTTTTGCGTCGGAGTCAAAGGAGGTGAGGGGATGGGGATACAGGCATTCGGTCATGCGGTCGTGAACGAGGGACAAAAAGATATTTTGCTGATCCAGGCTCAGGGATGGCTCAATGAGATAACGCCGTGACCGTTCAATGCGCGAAATTTGCGTGAGGCCGCAGGCGTGGCATATTGCTGTGGCATTTGTGGACCATGCTGTGGAAAAATTCATGCGCGGTCCCACTTCGAGGATCGTGCCAGGTCCCGTAAGAAAGGACTGTTCTGAGAATTGATCTGCTTCAAAGGTCTCGGATAGCAGATAGGTGAGTCGGTTTTGCTGGTCGGCAGAAAGCGGACTGTCCGTTTGCACATTAAAACAGTATTCAATTTCGATATTTTGAATGTGTGCAGAGACGTGTTGCTGTGATAAATGGAGCAGGGTGTGTTGCTGCGGGGGAGATGTGCGAAAGAAATGCTTCAAGCTCATGGAGTCCTCAGTAAATGAAATTGTTGTCTGCTTCTTTGAGCGGGGGGAGATTTTGATCGCGCTTGGAAAGGATCGGATTTTTTATGGGCCAGGAAATGTCTAAGTCGGGATCATTCCAGGAAATACCGCGATAGGTCTCTGGCGCGTAAACATCCGTACATTTGTATGTGAAGTCCGCCACCTCTGTGAGAACGCAGAATCCGTGTGCAAAGCCGGGGGGGACATACAGGAGTTCGGATCGCGCTTCGGAAAGATGAATACCGGTCCAATGACCATAAGTGGGGGATCCCCGACGAATATCGACGGCAACATCGTATATTTCGCCTTTGAGCACCTGGATGAGTTTGCCCTGTGCGCGAGGGGATTTTTGGTAGTGCAACCCGCGCAGTACGCCGCGGGTAGAGCGAGAGTGGTTATCCTGAACGAACGTTTCTAAGATGCCATTGGCTTCGAAATCGTCTCGTTTGTACGTTTCGACAAAAAAACCGCGATCATCGGAAAATCGCTTTGCGTGAACGAGGATGACGTCGGGTATGGCGAGGTGCTCAAATTCAAAGGGCATAGGATCAGGATGAGGGGATGAGAGGATGATTGCGATGAACTCTGGGGCTTGTCCCCACCTCCCACCAGCCCCCAGTTCTCAGCCCCTTGTCTCTACAAGATATCATCCACAAGCTGAGGGGCAAGCCCTATATAGGATTGAGGCGTTAGATTTTTCAGATTTTTGAGGTCTGCTTGTGGAAGATCGAGAGTATTGAGAAAGTTGTCGAGATCTTCCTTTGTAATATCTGTGCCCCGGGTGAGGTCTTTCATAAGCTCGTAGGCGTTTTCATATCCGGCTTTTCGCATGACGGTTTGTACGGCTTCGCCGATGATTTCATAGGTGTTTTCGAGATCGCTGGCAATGGCCTGTTTATCGATAGCGACCTTGCCCAGACCATTCAGAATGGATTTCAGGGCGAGACACGCATGGCCGATGGCCGGGCCAATATTGCGACTGGCAGAAGAGTCAGACAGGTCGCGCTGAAGGCGTGAGACGGGTAATTTGGTCGATAGATGTTCGAGCAGGGCCGTGCTGATGCCCAGATTGGCTTCGGCATTTTCAAAATCAATGGGATTGACTTTGTGGGGCATGGTTGAGGATCCGACCTCTGTTGCGACTGTTTTCTGGCGAAAATAGGATAGGGATATATAAGTCCACATGTCGCGGGCAAAGTCGAGCGAGATGGTGTTGAAGCGGATAATCAGGTGAAAGACTTCGGCCATATAATCATGCGATTCAATCTGCGTGGTGAGGGGATTGAATGTGAGGCCGAGACGCTGGACGAAATCGCGGGCGAGGTCGTGCCAGCGCACATTGGGATAGGCCGCGACATGCGCGTTGTAATTGCCGGTGGCGCCATTGAATTTACCGAGATATTCGAGCTGTGTCGCCTGTTTGATTTGTCGCTGCCAGCGATAGACAAATACGGCGAGTTCTTTGCCCATCGTGGTCGGAGTAGCAGGTTGCCCATGTGTTCGTGCGAGTACAGGGAGGTTTTTTGTGTCTTGCACAATCTGTGAAGTGATTTGTGTAACTTCCTGTGCCAGTGTCAGGAAGACATTTTCTGTAGCGGTTTTAATCATGAGTGCGTGAGCGAGATTGTTGATGTCTTCAGAGGTGCAGCAAAAATGCACGGCTTCACATACGTCGGCAAGCGATGTTTCCTCAAGGCGTTCTCTGACATAGTATTCGACGGATTTAACATCGTGATTGGTGACTTTTTCGATAGCGACAACGCGCTGAGCCTGCTGTTCATCGAAAGTGTCTATCCACGATTTTAACATCTGATGTTCAGCATCGGTAAATGCGCGGACATGTGTGAGTTCGGGGTGCGCTGATTGAAAGCGCAACCACTCGATCTCAATTTGCACGCGGTAGGCTATTAGTGCAAAATGTGAGAGACAGGGGATGAGATCCGTCAAGCGGCTCGTATAGCGATTGTCGAGAGGGGAGAGTGCAGTGAGGGTCATGGGAAATCCTTTGCAGAATCTTCGGGATCACCGTATTCGAAGGGATCGTCATCATCGGGAAATTCAAAAACATAGCCACACGGGCATATCGGATGATCGGACTCGCGTGGCGTGTTGCATTCGGGACAGCGTTCAACGGGTTTGTAGAGATATTTGGCCAGTATGACAATGATGAGGACGATGGCAAATATGGTAGTGTAGAACATTGCGAAAAAAATAACAGGCGGGGAATTTTCCCGCCTGTTTATTTGTGTGTTCAGGTCGTGCCCATATCGCCTTCGCTCGTAACGGCTTTGACTGGTTTTTGTCGCGCGTTGGTGATGAGTTGGTCTATACGGTCCTGAAGGGTTCTAATGTCTTGCTCGAAATCGTCGAGTTCTTTGACGAGGTCATCGAAATCGAGCCTGATTGTATTCGCCTTCCTCAAACCCATTAGATTTCCTTTCTGATACGGGATGGCATCAGGGAGAGAGGGGGAGGGAGTCTGGGAAAGGGAATAGAAATATAGGACAAGGTAGGGATGTCGTCAAGTAAGATTCGCCAACAGCGCATCGATTTGATCTCGGGTGGGAATCGCGGGTTGGGCACCTGCTTTGCCAACGGTTAGAGCGCCTGCGGCACACGCAAAGCGAATGGCGGTTTCAAGGGATTGGTTTTCGCTTAAAGCGCAGGCTAACGCGCCATTGAAGGCATCGCCAGCACCAGTGGTATCTATTGGCGTAGCTTTAAAAGCCGGTATGTGTAAAGTTTGATCTGGTGTCGCCAAAAACGCGCCTTGTGCTCCCAGGGTGATGATGGCGTTTTGAGCGCCTTTTTGGAGGAGTTTGTCGGCTGCCTTTGCGATATTTTGGGGGCTGTTGGGAGGAATGCCCGTGAAGTGTTCGGTTTCGGTTTGATTGGGGGTAATGAGATACAGGTGAGGCCAGATTTCTTCTGGCAGGTCTGCTGCTGGCGCTGGATTGAGTACGACACGGGTCTCGTTTTTTGTCGATAGATCTACGGTCTGGACGACGGTTTCAATCGGGGTTTCGAGTTGAAGCAAGCATATTTCTGCGTTTTGATATGCCTGATCATGGATTTGATCGGGCAACAGGGCTGCATTTGCGCCTGAAGCGACCGCAATGCTGTTTTCCCCGCGCTCATCAACGAGGATAAAAGCAACGCCTGACGGTAAATTGGGATCGGATACAACCCATCGCGTGTCGATCCCCTCGCGTTGAAAGGCCGATAGCGCACGCTTTCCAAAATCGTCACAACCCACGCGCGCTATAAACGTGACCTGTGCCCCTGCGCGGGCTGCGGCAACGGCCTGGTTGGCGCCTTTGCCACCCGCAGCAGTAAAGAACGCGCCGCCGAGTACTGTTTCACCGGGGACTGGCAATTTGTTGGTGCGAATAACCAGATCGGTGTTGGAACTCCCGATGACGAGGACAGGAGCCATGAGGACCTCTCAAACATATTACACAAATAACGTATATATCGCCCAATATAATACCAATATGCCCTGAAAATCTACCGAAAAATCCCCCTATTTGTGCATGCGTCATTCTTGACTTGATAGGTGGGTTTGCTTATGTTGTGAAAGTCTTATACGTTTGAAGATTTTGGAACGAAGCGCGGGAAAAACGCGCCCTTTTTATTTTTGAAACTGGGGAACATTACATAATCTGCATCGTTTATCAGACAGGACAATATGTTAACGGTTCATTGAATTATGCAGATTGGCGGATTATGAGACGACTTTTATATATCTGTTGTGCGTGTCTGATGGTGTTGTATTTGGGGTGTGCACAAAAAAAATACAGGCGTTTGAGCCCAGAGGTTTATTACAAAGACGCGCAAGAAGCACTCGATAATAAGAAGTGCTACGACGCAGAGTTGTTGTTTAGAAATATGCTGTCTGATTTTCCCGGATCTCATTTGTCAGATGAGGCACAGTTTGGATTGGGCAAAGCTTTTCAGTGTCAAAAAGATTATGTGACTGCTATTTTTGAATACGAACGCCTGCTCAACGAATATCCCGTGAGTCCTTATGCCGCCGAAGCGCGGTTCCAGATTGGCGAGTGTTATTATCAAGATGCGCGCGACATTCACCACGATCAGGATGAAACGCATAAGGCGATTCGAGAATTTGCGCGGTTTATCGAAGACTATCCACAAAGCGATTTCGTATCTCAAGCAGAGGAAAAAATTAAAGCATTGCGCAATCAACTGGCCCAGAAGGATGTCATGATTGCTTACGATTATATTCTGTGGAAATATTATACCTCAGCCAAACTCTACGCGGAAGGCGTATTGAAGGAATATCCCGACACAGAGTCTGCTTTGGAGGCGCGCTTTATTATTGCACAGGTCAATTTGAAGACTGGGGCACTCGACGAGGCGCTCAATGAGCTTACATTGCTGATAGGGCAAGACTTACCGGAGAAGTTGAAGGAAAAAGTCATTGAAGAGATGGAAAAAATAAAAAAAGCGCAGTCCAAATTGCGCGTTGAAAAACCTTAGAATGACAAAGCGCGTTGGCATTTTCGGCGGGACATTTGACCCCATTCACCTCGGGCATTTAATTATCGGGCAGGAAATTATGCTCCAATGCGCGCTCGATCGGGTTGTGTTTATGCCGTCGGGCGACCCTCCGATCAAACACACTATGACTTCGGCCGAAGATCGCGCGATGATGGTCAGCCTGGCCGTGCGCGATTATCCGGGGTTTGAACTGAGTCGATTCGAGTTGTCGCGCTCCGGGAAATCTTATACGATTGATACGTTGCGTCATTTGCGCAGGAATGTGGATGAGAACACAAAGATATTTTTGATCATTGGTGCCGATAATGCCGTTGAAATGGGCGACTGGTTTGACCCCACAGGCGTGTTGAGTTTAGCCCATGTGCTCGTGGCTGAACGCCCGGGGTTTGAGCGAGAGCGCGTTGATCCCGCTTTCAAATCCAGGATGCAGTTTATTGAAACACCTCTGCTGGATATATCGTCAACGGCGATTAGAGAACGCGTACGCAACAGAAAACCGATTTCTTTTCTGGTTCCCGACGCTGTCGCAGATTATATTAGAATCCATGGGTTATATCTTTAGAGATCCACAACTTTCGACGGGTTTTGTTATGAGCGAAGAAATACTCGAAGCCGAATGTCCCAGACTTGGCGGAATGCCCGAAGCGGGAATTCAGCGTTATTTCTGTGTGGATGATGACAAGTGTCACGCGCTGGCGCGCGTATCAGAAGATGCCAAAATCCTCTCTAAAGAAGCCAAAGAAATTGTTGTGAGAGGTGAGGTCGTCAAAGGGTGGATCGTGGAATTGGAAGTGCCCGCTACTGATGGCGTGGTTCGTATGGACCTTGTGGCAAAGCCGTGATAATTATGAGCAATCAGCTAACCGCTGAAATTATATTATGTCCCATTCTGATGATTTACATAAGACGAAGGTGACGATCTTTGGCTCTGAGTATGTACTTAGCAGTGAGGAGTCGGAGGAATACACCTCTAAAATTTCAAATTTTGTCAATCAAAAGATGCACCAGATTGCCGAGACCGAAAATACGGGTGATACCACCCGTATTGCACTGATGGCTGCGTTTGATATTGCCGATCAAATTGTGCATCAACGCACTCGGCGTCGAGACGCCCACATTCGCATGGACGAAGCGCTAAGGCGTTTGGAGCAGCATATAGATGACGAAAAAAATGAGAAGCGGGAATAGGGAGCTTTTAGTCTCACTTTGTCAACCAGTACTTAAAAATTGTAAATAAAATTTTCCACCCTGCCTTGAGGGTGCCTTTTAGAGTGCCGGTAATTTTGGAAACGCCGATGCGTTTTCTATAACTTACTGGCACTTCTTGTATTTTTAACGCCTGTTTTGCCGCTTTGACCTGCATTTCTACTGTCCATCCAAAAGTCTTATCCCGCATATTTAAGTCCAAGAGTGCCAGGTAGCGAATCGCCCGGAATGGTCCCAGGTCTGTATAGGATACGCCAAAGAGAATTTTGATGAGGCTGGTAGCCAGACGGTTGCCGAAGCGCGCCTGAATCATCAGCGCACCGGGTTCACTATTGCCCAGAACTCGCGAGCCTATTACGAGATCGGCTCGGTTTTCCAGGATGGGCACAATCAGGTCTGGCATTTCGTTGGGGTGATCGCTGTAGTCGCCATCGAGAAAGACGACGATGTCGGGATCATTGGTTGCTGCTATGCCCGCGAGGCAGGCAGAACCGTATCCACGGCGATTTTCTCGAACAATACGTGCGCCCATTGCGGCGGCTAATTTTGCTGTTTGGTCGGTTGAACCATTATCGACGACGATGATTTCGGTGGGTAAATGACTGGGAATGTCACCAATTACTTTTTCTATGGCATCCTGCTCGTTAAAAACCGGAATAATAACTGAAATGCGTGGGGGGGCGGGCATAAGGTGTGTCCTCCCATGTTGGCTGGAGAATCTTTTTCTGTATTTTGATGGTATTCAAGATAAGGAGATATTCTGAACTTGTCAGATATTATATCGCGGGAAGTCGGCTTTTCTCTTGACCTTAATTTTGTTTTATAGTAAGTTTTTAATGATTCATAGATACTTATAAGTTATTGAAATATTGTATTGTCTAACAATCAATTACTGGAATTGAAATGGATGTTATAAAAGGAGCGCAGGTCGAGGGACGGCGCAGTATTGAAAGCGTTGATACCGGTTTGCAAATCCGTTTGGTACATCCCGATGGGATTGGAGAAGCAATTGGGTTGCAGCGCGGCGATGTCGTAGAAACCATCAATGGACACCCCGTGCGCGATCCCATTGATTACCGTTTTTACATGGGTGAAGAAGATGTGTCGGCCTTGGTGCGGCGAGGAGAGGATCGATTTTTATTTGAAATTGAAAAAGATATCGAAGACGATCTGGGCGTGGATTTTGAAGACATGCCCATTCTCAAATGCGATAATAAGTGCGTTTTTTGCTTTTTGCATCAGATGCCCAAAGGTCTGCGTAAAACCCTGTATTATCAGGATGACGACTATCGATTGTCTTTTCTGCACGGGGCTTATGTCACGCTGACTAACCTATCTGAGGATGAATTTCAGCGCATTATTGACCAAAAACTGAGTCCAATGTACATCTCAGTTCACGCAACAGATCCCAAATTGCGAGCCGAGTTGCTCGGTCGCAGACGGGCAACGCCTGTTTTGGATAGGATTGATATCTTAGCCCTGCATGGAATTCAGATGCATGCGCAAGTAGTCTTGTGCCCGGGTATCAACGATGGTCAAGCACTTAAACAGACGGTTTTTGATCTTGCTGCGCGTCATCCGCGCGTTGAATCCGTGGGGGTTGTGCCACTGGGATTGACAAAATTTCGCAAAAATCTCCCCAGCTTGAACCGCGTGACACAAGCCGATGCAGCCCTGGCAATTCGCCAGGTAACAGCGTGGCAGAGTATGCTAAAAAAACGCCTGGGTACGCGCTTTGTGTATTTGGGCGATGAAATGTATTTACTGACGGGCCAATCTGTGCCTCCGCAATCTGAATACGATGGGTTTCCACTCGTCGAAAATGGAATTGGCATGGTTCGCCGCTTTGTCGATGGATTTGAAAATCGGATTGAGGATCTCGAGACTTTAGCATTACTACCGCAGCGTTTTGTTCTTGTAACGGGTATGTTGGGGACGCATTTTTTAGATGCAATGGTCAAACGCTTGAACCGTATTTCCTGGATTAATGCCCGCGTTGTACCTGTGGTCAATCGCTTTCTTGGTGAAGGTATAACGGTTTCTGGGTTGCTATCGGGCAATGATATTGGTCGCGCCCTGACAGAGGCCTCTGTCAGGAGCGATGAAGTCGTCCTTTTACCTCCCAACTGTTTAAATCATAATGGTCTTTTTTTAGATGACCTTTTGCTTGAAGACCTGGTGCAAGAGGTGGGCTGTCGGATCATTGTGGGTACTTACGATCTGGTGGAGACCATTCAAAATGCCGTCTGGGGAGTGTCTGCTGTTGTGGGGGCAGGCAGTGAGATTGTGGCGCACCCGTATATTGCATCACATCAGATGGAGAATTAGGCAATGGGCGTCGTGGCGATTGTAGGACGGCCAAATGTCGGCAAGTCAACACTCTTTAATCGGCTAATTGGCGAGCGCAAAGCTGTGGTAGATGATTTTCCCGGTGTTACGCGCGATCGCAACTATGCCCAGTGCACCTGGAATGGCAGAACGTTTACGCTGGTCGATACGGGCGGATATGTGCCCAATTCAGACGAAATAATCGCCGACCTGGTTTCTCGGCAAGTCGAGCTTGCTTTTGGGGAAGCAGACCTGTTGCTCTTTGTGGTAGATGCAGTGACTGGCCCTACGGATTACGACGCAATTATGGCGCGCAAGATCCGCGATTCGGGCGCGCCATACCGGCTGATTGTCAACAAAGTCGATAAAGATGAGAACGAAGCTGATGGCGCGGCTTTTTACGGTCTTGCCCTGGGCGATCCGCTGTGCGTTTCTGCTATCAATGGACGGCAATCGGGTGACTTACTCGATGAAATCCTCACATGTTTGCCAGCAGAAAAAGGCGACTCACAAGAAGAATTGCCCCCTCGGATCGCGGTATTGGGCCGTCCGAACATGGGTAAATCTACCTTTGTGAACCGTCTGATAGGGCGGGATCGGGTGGTGGTGAGCGAGATTCCAGGAACGACTCGCGATGCGATTGACCTCTCGATGGAACGCAATGGACGGCCATTTGTTCTCGTTGACACAGCGGGCTTGAGGCGGCGGACGCGCGTCAAAGAGCAAGTCGATTTTTACAGTTCGCTCCGTACTGTGGAAAGCCTTGAGCGATCGGATGTGGCGATTGTATTGGTTGATGCCGTGGAAGGATGTACAGTACAGGATATCAAAATTTCAGAACGCGCTATTGCTCTGGGCAAGGGGCTGATCTTAGGTATTAACAAATGGGATCTAATTGAAAAAGACGGCCACACAGCCGATAAAATAGTTCAGCAAATTCGCTCGCGCTTTGTACACTTCGAAAACTATCCCATTGTTTTTCTCTCGGCGCTTACAGGACAACGTGCTTGGCGCGTTATTGATCTGGCTTTAGATGTGGCACTGAAACGTCGCCATCGCATTTCAACGGGCGATTTGAACGACTTTTTGACGCATCTCAATTCAACAACGGCTCCGCCTACCAAGAATGGACGGGTCTTTCGCATGGCTTTCTGCGTTATGCCGCGCAGTGCGCCGCCAACCATTCTCTTTTTTACCGGGCGCCCCAAAGATGTTCCCGTGCACTACCGCCGGTTTTTAGAGCGCAGACTCAGACAGGCGTTTGACTTTTTGGGCACCCCCATCCGCATTTTATTTAAAAAGAAGTGATATTTATGCGTTCGACTGGTATCAAGAAGCTCTATTATTCGATACGCGAGGTCTCGGAACTCACTGGTGTAGAATCTCATGTCCTGCGGTTTTGGGAGAAGGAATTTTCTCAACTGAATCCCAGGCGTGGTCGATCGGGCAATCGCACGTACACAGAGCGAAATATCAAGGTCGTTTTGGCTATCAAGGACTTGCTCTACGGCCAGAAATACACGATTCAAGGGGCGGTTGAAAGGCTGAAAATAGACCGCAGTTTATGGGAAAACCAGAGTATTGAAGGCGCGACGTCTAATATTGAAAATCCACTGGTTGAATTACAGCGAATGTTGGTCGAGCTCAAGCAACTGATAGAAGGGGATAAGACATCGAATGCGAGGAAATAAAACTTGCGTTATACTATATAATTTTATATATTTATTTTCTGATTATAGAGTGGGCTTTTGCCCACTCTTTTGAGTATATGGGGGTAGTTAGAACCGCCGTGCGATAAAGCGGCAGTCTTGAGTGATCCAATGCTTATCAAAGACACCCTGACCCGTCTGATTCTTCCGCTTCTCAAGCGTCGGGATGTCGAGTTAGTTGAATTAGCGGTTTCTGGCAACCATAGACGGCAAATCGTACGCATCTTTGTCGATCGTCCCGATGGAATTACAGTTGACGAATGTGCTACGCTCAGTCGGGATATTGCAGATATGTTGGATACGCGCGATCCGATTGATGGCACATATCTGCTCGAAGTTTCATCTCCTGGTTTGACGCGGCCCTTAAAGACAGACCGAGATTTTGATCGGGTAGTTGGGAAAGCACTTCGCCTTGTTGTAGATGGTCTGGGTGTTGTGGTCGGAACGCTCTTACAGGTCAAAGCTGATCATCTCGATGTCGAGTTACAAGGTGAACGAACCATTATTGAACGCGAAAAAATTCAGAAAGCCACTGTGCATTTTAAGTTGTAACGGTTGAGGAGGGTCCTCACTTGAATTACGAAGTTCTCGAAGCGTTAAGGCAAATTGCCCAGGAAAAAAATGTCAACCGAGACATGGTTATCGAAACCCTTGAAATGGGGTTAATCTCTGCGGCAAAAAAGCGGTTTGGAACCGGAGACAATGTGGAAGTCAACTTCGACAATAACTCTGGAGAGATTGTCGTTGAGGCGGTCAAAGAAATTGTTGCCGACGACTCGGTAGAAGATCCGGGAATCCAAATTGGCGTGACACAAGCGCAAAAAGCAGACACAGATGCGAAGGTCGGCGGAGAAGTGAGATTCCGCCTCAATTTTGACGATTTTGGGCGCAATGCGATTCAAACGACAAGGCAGGTACTCGTCCAACGGGTCAGGGAAGCCGAGCGCGAGAAAATCTACGAAGATTATCAGGGGCGCATCGGAGAAATTGTTTCGGGAACCGTGCAGCAAATCAGTCGAGGAGATATTCTGATCAATTTGGGGCGAACAGAAGCGATTATTCCGCTTAAGGAGCAAATCAGAAAGGAACGCTATCGACAGGGGGATCCCATTCGGGCCTACTTACTCGAAGTTTTGCGTACAGCCAAAGGCCCCCAGGTGGTGTTGAGTCGCACACATCCGGTATTTCTCGAAAGGCTCTTCCAGCTTGAAGTTCCTGAAATTTATGAAGGGGTTATCGAGATTAAGGCCGTTTCGCGCGAACCAGGTGTGCGGGCCAAAATTGCTGTTTACTCCAATGATGCGCGTATAGATCCCGTAGGTGCTTGCGTGGGTATGAAAGGCTCGCGTGTACAGGCTGTGGTGCGCGAGTTGAGCAGTGAACGCATAGATATTGTCCCCTGGAGTGACGACGAAGCGATCTTTTTGTCGCGTGCTTTGAACCCTGCCACAGTCCGTCGCGTGGTGATTGACCGGCGCGAAAAACGCATGTCGGCCATAGTCGATGATGATCAGCTTTCGCTGGCTATTGGCAAAGAGGGACAGAACGCCCGTTTGGCATCGCAGTTGACTGGCTGGCATGTCGATATCATGACGGAAACACGTTATGAGGAAATACTAACCGAACGCCAGGCCACGACGGTGCCATTGGCCGAAGTTCCCGGCACTGGTCAAGTGACGCGAAATCGCCTTGAGGCCGCGGGTATCTTATCTGCCAATGACCTCGTCCGTGTATCCTTAAATACGTTGCTCAAAGTGCCTGGTATCGGTGAAGCGACGGCTGAGAAGTTGCGAGAGACCGCGCAGGGAATTGTTGATGACAAAGTATCTGCTTATCGCGAAGAACAAGCGCGTTTGCAAACAGAAGCAACAGATAAATGATCGGAGGTGAGCCTATTGGCGAAGACAAAAGGCAAAACAATAGCTAAGAAAAAACGAGTCTATGAGATTGCGCGCGAGTTCAATTTGTCGAGCGTCGCTATGGTTGAGCAGATTAGAAGCCTTGGTTTTGAAGTCAAAAACCACATGGCGGTCTGTACGACTGCAATGGTCGAGGCAGTGCAAGAGAAATTTGATTCAGAACGCCAGGCGACGCGGCGAAAACTCAGACGCAAAGATGATGAAAGAAAAGAACGCGAAAGTCACGTGCAAAAGCCTCGCGTGAGCCGGGCTCGTTCTGCTCAGTCTGATGAAAAGACTGAGACCCGCGGCGAGAGAAGGCAACGCCCGCGGCGCAGAAGACGCCGAACAGATTATCCAACTGTTGTCGTAGAAGATGTCAGTCAGACACCGGTGCAGAAACCCGAAACAAAAGTGCCAAAAACCAAAGAAGAAAAACCCGTAGTTCAGGACAAAGCCAAGTCTGAAGAAAAGCCAGCACAGGTAAAGAAAAGCCGCACGCGGTCTCCAAGAAAACGTCGCCGCAGGCGTAAGCGCCCTGTCGTTGATGAGCGCGAAGTATTAGAAAATGTGCGTCGCACACGGGCGCAAATGTCGAGTGGCGCATCACCATCACGGGTGCGCCGTCGCCGTCGTCAAGATAGTGAAAAGCCCGAAGACGATACCGCAGACGGACAAGTTCTCAAAGTCAATGAGTTTACAACCATTGGCGAACTCGCTTCTCTGATGGATGTGCGCGCCACAGAAGTCATCACACAATGTCTCAAACTCGGCATGGTAGCGACCATCAACCAGCGTCTTGATATGGATACTATCACGCTTGTTGCCGATGAATTTGGTTTTGGCATCGAGCAACTTGAAGAATACGGCGAAGAGATATTGGAAAATGCGGAGGCAGAAACATCTGATGAGAGTCTAAAACCAAGACCCCCGGTAGTGACAATTATGGGACATGTGGATCACGGCAAAACATCTCTTTTGGATTATATCCGAGAGACCAATGTGATGGAAGGTGAAGCCGGTGGCATTACGCAGCATATTGGTGCGTATCACGTTGAACTCGGTGATGGTCGTGAAATATGTTTTCTCGATACGCCCGGGCACGAAGCTTTTACGGCGATGCGTGCCAGAGGTGCCAGTGTAACCGATGTCGTCGTTCTGGTTGTGGCTGCAGATGATAGTGTGATGCCACAGACAGTAGAAGCCATTGATCATGCCAAAGCGGCCAATGTACCTCTGGTCATTGCAGTAAACAAAATCGACTTGCCCACTGCCGATCCCGACAAAATCAAACGGGAGTTGACCGAGCACAATGTCGTCGTAGAAGATTATGGCGGTAGTGTTCAAGTTTGCGAAATTTCCGCTAAAACAGGGCAGAATGTCGATGCTTTGCTCGAGCTATTGGCTCTTGAAACAGAAATGCTCGAACTTACGGCAGATCCAGATAAACGCGCCAAAGGTACCATTGTAGAATCAAAACTCGACCGAGGACGAGGAAATATCGCCACAGTGCTCGTGCAAGAAGGCAGGCTACAAGTGGGTGATCCTTTTATTACTGGCATGTTCAGTGGACGCGTCCGCGCAATGCTCGACGAGCGCGGTCTATCCGTGGTAACGGCTGGTCCTTCTCGTCCAGTTCAGGTTCTCGGTCTGGCAGGGTTGCCCCAGGCGGGGGATACATTTCACGTCGTTGAAAATGAGCGCGAAGCGCGCGATATCAGCCAAAAACGGCAGCAACTCAGGCGCGAACAAGAATTTCATCGGGTGCGCCGCGTGTCATTGTCCGACATTCACAACCAAATTGAGACGGGCAATATGGAAGAATTGCGCCTGATTATCAAAGGCGATGTCGATGGGTCTGTCGAGGCTTTGCAAGACGCGCTATTGCAAATTGAGCACGAAGAAGTGCAGCTATCGGTGATTCACCGCGCTGTGGGTGCGATCTCCGAATCTGACATCCTGCTCGCATCCGCCTCAGATGCCATCATTATCGGATTTAATGTGCGTCCCGATGCAAATGCAAGAGAAGTTGCGGCACGAGAACACGTCGATATTCGTTTGTATCGCGTGATTTACGAAGTAGTCGAAGATATTCGCGCTGCCCTTTCCGGGTTGTTGGCACCCAGAATTGAAGAAAACGTGCAGGGAGAAGCGCAGGTACGCGAGCTTTTCCAGGTGCCGCGCGTTGGTACAATTGCCGGCTGTCTGGTTTCTCAAGGGCTTATCCACCGCACGACTAATGCGCGCATTTTGCGCGATGGCGTTATTATTTACGAAGGCCGTATTGGATCTTTGCGGCGTTTTAAAGATGATGTTCGCGAGGTGCAAAATGGCTTTGAGTGCGGCATTGGTATCGAAAATTTTAACGATGTCAAAGTCGGCGATGTCATTGAAACTTACGAACGCGTTGAAACTACTCGCACGATCTAATGACCATTGGTTTTTGTCATATCGATCTGTATTTACCCGAATGCGCCTCGCTGAAACAGAAACGCAGCGTGCTCAAGAGCATCACGACGCGTGCACGCAACAAGTTCAATGTCTCTGTTTCTGAACTGGGCGACAATGATCGCTGGCAAAGGGCACAGTTGGGTGTCGCAATAGTTGCCAACGACTCGCGGTATGCCAATCAGGTGTTGTCAAAGGTGGTTGATTTAATCGAGCGCGAAGATCGCCTTATTTTGATGGACTATTCGCTGGAGTTGCTCTGACATGCCATCTTATCGGCCGGAAAGTGTGGGAAAAGCCATTCAGGTTGCCCTGAGTGAAATTTTGCACATGGAAACCCGTGACCCCGGTCTGTCAGAAGTCACGATTACAGCTGTTGAGATGTCTCGCGATCTGCGCACAGCGAGGGTTTACGTCAGTGTGATGGGGGAGGCTGAAGCGCAAATACAGGTGCTCGAACGCTTGATGGGCGCAATGTCTTTTTTTCGTCGTGCGCTCGCTCAGCGCGTTCATTTGCGACATGTTCCCGAATTGTTTTTCGCTCTGGATGACTCCGTCACGCAGGGCACGCGAATTGAGCAATTGCTCAACAGTCTCAACACATAGGTGGTGCCAATGCAGGTGCTGACGCGGGGTAAGTCAGTAAACGGTTTTCTATGCATAGACAAACCCGCTGGCTGGACTTCCCAAGATGTCGTCAGTTGGGTGCGCAAGCACTTTGACATAAAAAAAGCAGGGCATACAGGCACCCTCGATCCTATGGCAACAGGCGTTTTGCTACTTTGTTTGGGGGCTTATACGCGCCTGAGTTCTTATATTACGGGCAGCGATAAACAATATCGCGCGGTTGTGCGTTTGGGAATGACAACCGATTCTCTCGACGCCGATGGTGTGGTTACCAGCAGATCGGAAGATATTCCAACCGATTATGCACAAGTCGATGCCACCGTTGCCGAATTTAGAGGGGCGATTGCACAAGTTCCACCTATGCATTCGGCCATACGTATGGGAGGGCGCAGGCTTTATGAACTCGCCCGAAGAGGCATTGAAATTGATCGCCCAGCGCGTAATGTATGCATACATAAGCTCGATATTGTGGTATATGCACCACCGCTCTTGCACCTGAACGTACATTGTTCTAAGGGTACTTATATTCGGTCACTTGCTGACGATATCGGCAAACGGCTCGGGTGTGGTGCCCATCTCTCAACGCTTCGCAGAACTGCGGTCGGGTGTGTTGAATTGGGGCAATGTGTTTCGGTTTATGAACTCGAGCGCGCAGAATGCATTGCTGATGTGTTGCTCAATCCCCACGCTGTTTTTAATCTGTCATCGGTGTGTTTGACAGAGGCGCAGCAGGGGCGTTTTTCAAATGGCAATTCCGTGACCGGTATTTTATTAGATGTCCAGGATATTGTAACAGTGCAAAATTCCCGGGGTATTTTGCTCGGTCTCGGTCATATCGTCGAGGGCGTCTTGAAGCCTATTCGCGTGATCCAGAATTGATGATGCGCATCATAACGCTTGAAGAACCGGTCGCGCTTGCCCACCCGGTGGTCACCGTTGGAACATTTGACGGCATTCACATCGGGCATGTCTCTGTCATTGAGGCTATGATTGATATGGCACAGACGTGTGGGGGCACATCTGTTGTCGTCACTTTTGACCCGCATCCTCGCCAGTTTATCGACGGTGCCGATGCCCCTGGGGTGTTGACATCGCTTGAGGAAAAAAAGCATTGTCTCGCCTCGTTGGGGGTGGATATTCTGGCTGTTGTTGAATTTGATGATGCACTCCGGCGGATGTCTCCCGAAGTATTTGTCAAATGCTTCCTAATTGATAGACTCAGTGCCAGGTCTGTGATCATAGGTTACGATCACGGTTTTGGAAGGGGGCGTCAGGGTGGGTTTGATACGATGAAAAAATTGGGGAAAGAGTTTGGTTTCTCCGTTTTTTCACCACCGGCGGTGTGCATTGCCGAAAAACCTGTGAGCAGTACTCGTATTCGCAACGCACTTGCAGGCGGAGACATGGATGCGGTTATTCAGCTTATGGGACATCCTTATCCCTTGTGGGGGCGTGTAGTCGAGGGAGAGAAACGGGGCAGGGCACTTGGTTTTCCCACTGCTAATCTCCTGTTTGAAACGCCGGGAAAACTCTTGCCAACACCGGGTGTTTATGCTGGTATTGCCAGGCTGGATCAGCCCTACATCGCTGTTGTCAATTATGGCGAACGCCCAACATTTGGGGGGCAGTCAGCGCGTTGTGAAGTACATTTGCTCAATTTTTCACAAAATCTCTATGGAAAAGTTTTACCCCTTGAGATTTGGCACCGCATTCGCGGCGAGCGTGAATTTGACAGCAAAGAAGCGTTAGTCGAACAGATTCAAGCAGATATACAGACCGCGGAAGATATGCTTTCGCGGCATCATACAGATGGAGGTAAATTTTGGCGTTAACAAAAGAAAAGAAGGCCGAGTTGATCGCACAATACGGGCGCAAAGAAGGCGATACAGGATCGCCACAAGTCCAGATTGCGCAACTTACAGAGCGTATTGTACAACTGGTCGAACATTTTCAAACCCACAAGAAGGATCATCACTCGCGTCGGGGACTGCTCAAACTGGTTGGGCGCCGTCGCCGTCTGTTGCGATATTTACGGCGCGTGGATTTAGAAGGTTATCGTAGCTTGATTGCGGCACTGGATATTCGCGGTTGAGTTTTTTATTTTTCCAGCAGTTGGTCGTATCTCTGGCCTTTTTGTCAGGGCGCTGGAATAGATGTGTTTTGTAAATATTAGGAGATAGAATGATAGCAAAAGTAGAGCTTGAATATGCTGGTCGTCCACTGTCCATTGAAACGGGTCGGGTGGCCAAACAGTCACATGGGGCAGTGTGGATGCAGTACGGTGAAACTATTGTGCTGGTGGCTGCCGTTTCCGATAACAAACCTTCGGATTTTGATTTTTTTCCGCTTCAAGTCGATTATCGTGAAAAGATGTATGCTGGAGGACGCATTCCCGGCAACTTTTTTAAGCGAGAAGGCGCACCTTCAACAACTGAAAAATTGCATGCGCGTTTAATTGATCATCAAATCAGGCCCCTATTTCCAGAGGCTTATGATTTTGAAACGCAGGTTTATGTCACTGTGTTGTCTTTCGATGGTGAAAACGATCCTGCGGTACTCTCAATGACAGGTGCTTCGGCTGCACTGTGTATTTCTGATATTCCGTTTGACGGCCCTATTGGAGCCGTGTGCGTTGGACGAGTCGATGGAGAATTTGTGGTCAACCCCACACTTTCCCAACTCGAAGAAGGCGATGTCCACCTGATGGTATCGGGCAATCGCGAGTCCATTATTTCAGTTGAAGGTGATTTTCACGAAGTAGCCGATGGTGATGTCGTAGAAGCACTGCGCGTTGCCCATCAGGGCATTGTACAACTGATTGAATTACAGGATGATCTGATTGCTCGTGTCGGGAAAGAGAAGCGGTCTTACGACGAGCCTGAAGAAAATGAGGCCCTTGCCACTGCCGTTGCCGAACGCGCTTCAGAGCAGATTCACGCAGCCAATCGCATGCCGGATAAGATGGCGCGTTCAGAGACGTTGTCCGCAATCCGCGCCGAGGTGCGAGAAGCACTCGCAGAACACTTTGAAGAAGGTGAAATTGGCGGTGAAATTGATCGATTGATCAAAAAGGATATGCGCGCGATGATCCTCTCGGAAAATCAGCGCATTGATGGACGCGATCTCAAAGAGGTGCGGCCCATTGACATCGATCTGAGTATCTTGCCGCGCGCACACGGGTCCGGTATTTTTACACGCGGGCAGACGCAGGCTTTGTGTGTGGCGACGCTCGGAAGCAAAATGGATACCCGAATGGTAGATGATCTCGAGGGCAAATCGTTCAAGAGCTTTATGCTCGATTACAACTTTCCCAACTACAGTGTTGGTGAAACGGGTCGGATTGCAGCGCCCGGACGCCGAGAAGTTGGTCACGGAGCTTTGGCTGAAAAAGCACTCGAACCAGTTGTACCCAGTGAAGAGCATTTTCCCTATACGATCCGGCTGGTTTCCGAGATTTTAGAATCCAACAGTTCGTCTTCAATGGCCACGGTGTGTGGCGGTTCTCTCGCCTTGATGGATGCGGGCGTGCCCATTAAAAGCCATGTTGCCGGTGCTGGCGTAGGGCTGGTCATGGAAGGAGATCAGTGGGCGGTTCTCACAGATATTTTAGGTGAAGAAGACCATTTGGGCGATATGGACCTCAAAATAGCGGGGACGCGGTCGGGTCTGACTGCGATTCAGATGGATATTAAGATCGGTGGTATAAGTTTTGAAATTCTCAATACGGCATTCTCTCGCGCCCGAGATGCACTAAACCACATTCTCGGTCTTATGGAAGAAGCTATTTCCGCGCCGAGAGCGGGATTGTCGGAATACGCGCCACGCATTTTGTCCATCCGCATTGATCCTGCAAAGATCGGCGCAGTTATTGGCCCGGGCGGGAAGACCATTCGCAGCATTGAAGAGACAGGCGCAACGGTTTCAGTCGAGGATGATGGGTTGGTTACGGTCACCTCTTTAGACGCGCAAGCCGGTGAAACCGCAATGGGCATGGTTGAAGCTCTCGTCGAAGAGCCAGAAGTTGGACGAATCTATGATGGCACAGTGCGCCGAATCACGGATTTTGGCGCGTTTGTCGAGATTCTGCCCGGCAAGGATGGGCTTTGCCATATTTCCGAGCTTGAACATCATCGGGTGCGCAAAGTGAACGATGTGCTCAGTGAAGGCGAAAAAGTTCAGGTCAAAGTGATCGCTATTGATGACCAGGGCAAAATTCGACTGAGCCGCAAAGTACTTATCGATAAACCCAATGGCGATTCGAATCAGCAGGGTAGGCAGCACCCCCCCCGAAGATCGTGAGATTTGCATATACACGAAAAAACACAAGGCGATCGGTGGGCAAGCAGGTGATACCCGGTCGTCTTTCGTTTTTTTTACTCCCAAGGAACGCTATATGCCAGATATCATCAGGATAAACGACGTAAGTGCATGGGAAAATAAAGAAGTTGTGATCGAGGGATGGCTGTACAACAAACGATCGAGTGGGAAATTGCACTTTCTTCAGGTCAGAGATGGATCTGGTACGATTCAGTGCGTGGTCTTTCAGAGCGATGTATCGCCAGATGTTTTTGAAAGGGCTTCAGATCTGGGGCAAGAGTCGTCTCTTCGCGTGACGGGTGCGGTTCGGGCCGATGCGCGTTCACCTATCGGGTTTGAAATTGGTGTCAGCGATATCGAAATTGTACATTGTGCAGAGGATTATCCGATTACGCCCAAAGAACACGGCACGGCATTTCTGATGGATCATCGCCATTTGTGGCTGCGCTCATCGCGTCAACACGCCATTTTAAGCGTGCGTGCCGAGATTGTCAAAGCCTGTCGAGATTATTACGACAACAATGACTTCACACTGGTTGACGCGCCTATATTTACCCCGTCGTCCTGCGAAGGTACCAGCACGCTTTTTGAAACCGATTATTTCGACGAGACAGCATATTTGACACAGAGTGGTCAACTCTATATGGAAGCAGCAGCTATGGCATTTGGCAAAGTGTACTGTTTTGGGCCTACCTTTCGAGCAGAGAAATCCAAGACGCGGCGCCATTTGACCGAATTTTGGATGATCGAGCCAGAGGTGGCCTATATGGACCTGTCGGGTAATATGGATCTGGCTGAAGATTTTATCTGTTGTGTTGTTCAGCGCGTGATAGAAACCTGTCGGTCTGAGCTTGTGGCCTTACAACGCGACCTTGCGCCCCTACAACGGGTGCAAAAACCATTTCATAGGATATCTTATTCAGATGCACATGAGTTGCTAAAAGACGCGGGTAGCGATCACACGTGGGGGGAGGATTTTGGTGCTGAAGATGAAACCGTGCTGGCCAATGCACACGATCGTCCCGTGATCGTGCATCGATATCCGGCAGCTTGCAAAGCTTTTTATATGAAGGGGGATCCGGAAGATTCCCAACTGGCATTGTGTATGGATGTGTTGGCTCCCGAAGGATATGGTGAAATCGTCGGTGGGGGACAGCGCGAGGACGATCTGGAGGTCTTACGGCGGAAGCTCGCCGAACACGGTCTTGACGAGGCGCCGTTCCAGTGGTACCTGGACCTCAGGCACTATGGATCGGTGCCACATTCCGGTTTCGGATTGGGTATTGAGCGTACAGTCGCGTGGATATGCGGCCTGTCCCATGTCCGCGAGACGATTCCATTTCCTCGACTTTTGCAAAGATTATATCCTTAGGAGTTGTATTTCAATGGCTTACGAATTTTCTAAAATTGAAAAAAAATGGCGTGAATGGTGGCTGAAGGAAAAGACCTTTAAGACAATAGGTCCCGGCGATCCCGATTTCGATCCCAAACGGGAAAAGTGTTATATCTTAGACATGTTTCCCTATCCCAGTGGGGTGGGGTTGCACATTGGCCATCCCAAAGGTTATATAGCTACCGATATCTACAGCCGTTTTAAACGCATGCAGAATTTTAATGTTTTGCATCCCATGGGCTTTGACAGTTTTGGGCTACCCGCAGAAAATTATGCGGTCGAAAACAATGTGCATCCGGCAGTGTTTACCGAAAAAAATATCGACAATATGCGCGAGCAGTTCAAATTCCTCGGTTTGGGATACGACTGGGACCGGGAAATTACGACCTCCCGCGAAGATTATTATCGCTGGACCCAGTGGATATTTTTGCAACTTTTCAATGCGTGGTTTGATCCTGATGAAATATGGATTGACGAATTGGACAACAAAAAACAGGGTAAGGCAAAGCCCATAGCAACGCTAATTGAAGCATTTGAATCCGGTAGGCGAACACTCACAGCGAGAGACCTTGAAACGGCTGATGCAAAGCCTGGTGATTCATGGGACGATTTGAGTAAGGCTGCACAGCAATGGGTGCTCAACACCTATCGGTTGGTCTATAAAGATGAGGTTCCCGTTATCTGGTGTCCCGCGCTTGGCACTGTGTTGTCGAATGAGGAAGTTACAAATGAGGGCAAGAGTGAGAGTGGGGATCATCCGGTATATCAACGTCCTCTTGAGCAGTGGATTATGAGGATTACAGCTTATGCGGACCGTCTTTTGGCAGACTTGAAAAATGAATTGCCAGATGGTAAGGGAGGAAAGTTCACTCTGGATTGGCCTGAAGCTATCAAACGACAGCAAAAAAATTGGATCGGAAAAAGCACAGGGGCCGAGGTCATCTTTGAAGTTCTGATACCGGATGCGGATGCGGTTGCCCATTCCCTGCAGGTTTTTACAACCCGCCCAGATACGCTTTTTGGATCTACATTTATGGTCGTGTCACCAGAACATCCACTCGTCGATTTTAATAGTGGACTTGTTCCAAAGACATGGCCTGTACGAACGCCCGACGCATGGAAGGGGGCGGACCCATTGACAGATATTCGCGGCGCAATCTCTGCTTACAAAGAAGAAGCCGCCCGAAAGGCTCTCTTGCGAGAAGAAGATGAAGATAAAGAAAAAACCGGTATATTCGCCGGTTTTTACGCTCGAAATCCTGTGAACGGTCATAAAATTCCGGTCTTTATTGCAGACTATGTAAGCATGGATTACGCATTTGGCGCGATTATGGCTGTACCAGCACACGACGATAGAGATTATGCTTTTGCACAACGCTATGGGCTGGACATCGTCGAAGTAGTTGCACCTCCTGAAGGGAATGACGAATTGTGTTTTACAGGTGATGGTACATCGATCAATTCGCCAGCAGATGGCAACTCGCCTTTTGCGATCACAGGTTTGCCAACACGAGAGGCAAAAAGAAAAATTATTGCTGCACTCGAAAAAAATAATGTTGGAACTGGTGCTGAGAACTACAGGTTGCGGGATTGGGTTTTTTCGCGCCAAAGATATTGGGGCGAACCCTTTCCGCTGGTATCTATGACGGGAGGGTATTCTGTTCCTGTCGAGGCTCCTGTCACGCTGCCAGAAATGGCAGATTTTCGACCTGCGACCTCTAATGATCCCAACGCACCGGTTCAGCTCCCATTGAGTAGAGCGGATGATTCCTGGCGTATGGCATCGGTAGATGGCGATGAGTACGAGCGCGAATTGAATGTGATGCCACAATGGGCTGGATCCTGCTGGTATTATTTGCGTTTTATCGACCCCTCGAATGCAAACGCCTTTTGCGACACAGAGAGAGAACAGTTTTTTATGCCAGTTGATCTCTATGTGGGTGGGGCTGAGCATGCGGTTTTACATCTGCTTTATGCGCGTTTCTGGCATAAGGTACTGTATGATCTTGGATTTGTATCAACACCAGAGCCTTTTAAGAAGCTTTTTAATCAGGGTATGATTACTGCAGATGCGTTTATGGATGCACGCGGGGTTTATGTCGATATCCGCGATGTTGAAATTCGAGATGGTGAGCCTTTTCACACAAAAACCGGCACAAAGCTCACGCGAACCCCTGGCAAGATGGGAAAACGCTATAAAAACGGTTTGCCGCCAGAGGAAGTAGGTGCTGAGTTTGGGGTAGATGCTTTTAGGCTTTACGAAATGTATATGGGGCCACTGGAATCGAGTACACCGTGGAGTATGGATGGGATCAAAGGCATGCAGCGGTTTCTCCAGCGTTTCTGGCGTAATCTGGTTGCTACAGATGGCACAGTCAACTTTGGAGGTGCGCTGACTGGTGATCTCGAAAAATTATTGCACAAGACGATTATTAAAGTGACTGAGGATATTGAGGCCCTGAGATTTAATACAGCAATTGCAGCAATGATTGAATTGAACAATGAGATTATTCAACTCGAAGAGGTTCCTGAGCAGTTTGCACGTACTTTTTTGCTTTTACTATCACCTTTTGCTCCACATATCTGTGAAGAAATTTGGGAACGAGGTGGTTTGGGGCAAGAGAGTATCTCAGGTGAACTCTGGCCAGAGGGCGATGAGAGCTTGACCGTTGCTGAAAAAGTCGAGATCGTTGTTCAGGTCAATGGCAAGGTCCGTGCTCGCATGGAAGCCGAGATTGATGCAGAACAGGAGGAGATTAAAAGTCTGGGACTGGAACAGCCGAATGTGAAGGCGCATGTCCAGGATCAAGACCCCCAAAAAATAATCGTCATTCCCAATCGACTGGTCAATATTGTCGTGTAACTAACGTTACATAACGAATGTACAAAAAAAGAGAAAAGAACACGGCACGGCATTTCTGATGGTACCTGGACCTCAGGCACTATGGATCCGTGCCGCATTCTGTTTTCGGATTGGGTATTGAGTGTACCGTCGCGCGGATATGCGGGTTGTCCCATGTCCACGCGACGATTCCATTTCCTCGACTTTTGCAAAGATTATATCCTCAGGAGTTGTATTTCAATGGCTTACGAGTTTGCTGAAATTGAAAAAAAATGGCGTCAACGCTGGGCAGATACTGATCTGTACCGCAGTCAAATCGATCCGAACCGCTCGAAGCACTATGCTTTGACGATGCTTCCCTACACTTCGGGTGATCTCCACATTGGTCACTGGTATGCGATTGCTCCCTCTGACGTTCGAGCGCGATATATGCGGATGAAGGGGCATAATGTATTGTTTCCAATCGGTTTTGATGCTTTTGGATTGCCGGCTGAAAACGCTGCGATCCAACGTGGTATTCATCCGGTAAAATGGACGCTGGACAATGTGGAACGCATGCGCGGACAACTGAAAACAATGGGTGCAATGTTTGACTGGACGCGCGAAGCGATCACCTGTTTGCCTGAATACTACAGATGGACACAGTGGTTATTCCTCAAATTTTACGCCAATGATCTGGCTTATCGCGAAAAAGCGCCCGTTGATTGGTGTCCAAAGTGCAATACGACCCTGGCCCGAGAGCAGGTTTGGGGCGAGGCTCGACACTGCGAGCGGTGTGATACGCCCGTGATTAAAAAGAACCTGGATCAATGGCTGTTTCGGATTACCAGATATGCTGAAGAATTACTCGATTTTTCAGAAATCGAATGGCCCGACCGTGTGAAGGCCATGCAGGAGAATTGGATTGGGCGGAGTGAGGGCGTTGAATTTGAAATGCGCGTCAAAAATTCAGAGGCTTCGTTTCGCGTGTTCACAACGCGTCCAGATACCATTTTTGGCATGTCATTTGCGGTTTTAGCCCCTGAGCATCCATTGGTTGATGAGATAACATCGCCCGAGCAACGGGAAGCTGTTAAAGCATACTGTGTCAAAGCCGAACGGCAGTCGGAGATCGAGCGGCTTTCTGTAGATAAAGAACAGGATGGCGTTTTCACCGGTGCTTATGCAATTAATCCCATGAACAATGCCGATGTGCCTATTTACATTGCGGACTATGTATTGCTTCAATATGGCACTGGAGCTATTATGGCTGTGCCTGCACACGATAAACGCGATTTTGATTTTGCAAAAAAGTATGGATTGTCCATTCCCGTTGTGATTGCTCCAAATGATTGGGAGGGTGAAGCACTCACCCAGCCATATACTGGTGCGGGATGTATGGTAAATTCGGGACAATTCGATGGTTTGCTCTCGCAAGATGGAAAAAATGCAGTAGCCGATGATCTGGAATCACAGGACATTGGCGAGCGAAAAGTCAATTACCGCCTTTACGATTGGCTGATTTCTCGCCAGCGTTATTGGGGGTGTCCCATACCGATTATTTACTGTGATACATGCGGAATTGTTCCCGTGCCAGCGAGCGATCTGCCCGTGATGCTGCCCGATGATGCTGAGTTTTTGCCGACAGGTGAATCTCCTCTCAAATATCACGAGGGATTTTTACACACGACCTGTCCCCAATGCGGTGGGCCAGCCCAGCGCGAGACAGATACGATGGACACGTTTATGTGTTCTTCGTGGTATCAATACCGATATTTAAGTCCACATTATGATGCAGGACCTTTTGACCTTCACGAAGGTGAATACTGGTTGCCTGTTGATCAATATACAGGAGGTATAGAACACGCGACCATGCATCTGCTCTACACGCGATTCTTCACCAAAGCCATGCGCGATATGGATCTCGTCAGTGATGATGAGCCAATGACGCGCTTGTTTAATCAGGGCATTATTCTGGGTGAAGATCAAGAGAAGATGAGCAAGTCACGGGGCAATGTTGTGAATCCCGATGAACTGATTGGGCAGTATGGAACAGATTGTATTCGAGCTTATTTGATATTTTTGAGTCGATGGGAACAGGGAGGTCCATGGAGTTCATCGAGCTTGGAAGGTATTCCGAGATTTTTGAGCCGCGTGTGGCGTCTCGTTTTTGAAAATGGCACCACGGCAAAGGGCGATCCTACGGAAGAAGCTCAGGATAATTTGCGGCGCTTAACACATCAGACCATCCGCAAGGTGTCTGAGGATTTTGAAACCTTTGGGTTTAATACAGCATTGGCCGCGCTCATGACGTTTAGCAATGGTTTGTCGGCGGCTCAAAATACGCCTGTTGTGCATACGGATGCGTGGAAAGAAGCCATTCAAACGCTCATCTTACTCTTGGCACCTGTAACGCCGCATCTTTCTGAAGAGCTTTGGTCTCGAATTGGGGGAGAGTACAGCGTTCATCAACAGAATTGGCCCGAATGGGACGAAGATCTCGCTCGACCAGCATCGATTGAGATGCCGGTTCAGGTCAATGGCAAGGTCCGTGCTCGCATGGAAGTAGAGGTCGATGCTGGGCAGGGAGAGATTGAAAGCCTGGCTTTGGAACAGCCGAATGTGAAGGCGCATGTCCAGGATCAAGCCCCCAAAAAGATAATCGTCATTCCCAATCGACTGGTCAATATTGTGGTGTAACCGTTACAGGGAATGTTACAAAGAAAAAGAGACAGGTGAAAACCTGTCTCTTTTTTATTTTAATGTTATTTTCAAAGTACACGATAAATTTGAAACAGAACAATGAAAAGTTTAGACTTCCAAATAAATAGCGAAAGCGGTATAATAATGTACCGAGCAGGGCGACCGCGCTGGCACCACAATCTGGAGATGAGAGATGGGCATATCAGACAGACGCAAGTTGCCTATCGGCATTCAGACCTTTCGCGAGATACGAGAGGAGAACTACTACTATGTCGATAAAACTGCCCTCATTCAGCGACTGATGGACGAGGGTAAGCACTACTTTCTGTCGCGTCCACGTCGCTTTGGCAAGAGCCTATTTCTGGACACGTTGAAGGAACTGTTTGAGGGCAATGAACCGCTGTTCGAGGGGCTATACATCCACGATCAATGGGATTGGTCTGTTCGCTATCCCGTTGTGCGCTTGAGCTTTGGCAGCGGCAATTTCAAAGAGCCTGGCTACTTGCATGCAAATGTGATGACGCAACTACACACGATAGCGGAAGAAGCCGGTATTGCGCCGCGTTACGATACGGCACCGGAGTGCTTTGGCGACCTGATCCGGGTATTGCATCGGGAGGTAGGGCAGCGCGTTGTCGTTCTGGTGGATGAATACGATAAGCCGATTCTGGACGCACTTGAGGTGCCAGAGGTCGCACGCGCCAACCGTGATTTTCTGCGTGGTCTATACGCGACCATCAAGGATAGCGATGCTCATATTAAGTTCACACTCCTCACGGGCGTCAGCAAGTTCTCCAAAGTCAGTCTGTTCTCTGGTCTCAACAATCTCAAGGATATCACGCTGGATGCGCGTTACTCGGCTATATGCGGCTATACCGATGCAGACCTAAATACGGTGTTCGCACCGGAACTGCCCGGTCTGGATAGGGACGAGATAAGGCACTGGTACAATGGCTATAGCTGGCTGGGAGAGGAGGTCTATAACCCCTTCGATATCCTTTTGCTCTTCGATAGCCGACGCTTCGGCGCGTGGTGGTTTGAGACCGGCACCCCGACATTTCTGATTGAGACGCTGCTATCGCGCGGGGTTGGTACGCTGGACCTGGACAACATATTGGGCAGTGACGAACTGTTATCTACATTCGACGTTGACCACATCGCCACTGAAGCATTGCTGTTCCAGACCGGGTATCTCACGATTATCCAAACCGAACCGCGAGGTAGCAGAACCTACTACCGTCTGAGTTACCCAAACCAGGAAGTGCGCCAGAGCCTGAACGAAAGCTTGCTCAACCATTTGACAGGAAGCCCCGCGCAGCAGGCAGAGCACAGTGCGCGCCTCTATGACCTGTTACTGGTCAATGACTTCGCTGGCCTGGAAAGCCTATTCAAGGCGTTCTTTGCCAGCATCCCCTACCAGTGGCATACGAATAATGAAATAGCGAACTACGAAGGCTACTACGCCAGCGTCTTCTACTCCTACTTCGCATCGGTGGGATTCGACATTGTTGTGGAAGACAGCAGCAGTGATGGGCGTCTGGACATGGCGGTTCGTTTCAATGACAATGTGTATTTGTTCGAGTTCAAGGTGGTAGAATTGGCATCCGAAGGGACTGCAATGGCGCAATTGAGACAAAAAGGCTACGCGGATAAATATCGCGACCGCGGCGAGCCGATTCATCTGATCGGGGTAGAGTTCAGCCGCGAGACCCGCAATCTGATAGCGTTCGAGACAGTTCTTGCGTGAGGAGAACAAACCGATAGGCCCTATGCGGATGGCAAAAAGCACGGACATTGAGTCTATCGTTACACAGAAGTGTTGTTTTATAGATTTACCGCTTGAAAAATGGCCGGGGAACAATCCGCGCTTTGAGGGTGCGGTTTCGGATTGCAATGGCGAGTTCTGTCCCAATTTCTGAATGGTTGGGCGAAACATAACCCATTGCGATGTTTTTTTTAAGATAGGGCGCGGCCGTGCCGCTGGTGACTTCGCCAATTTCAGTTCCCGAACTGTCCAGGATTTTGTAACCGTGGCGGGGGATACCGCGGTCGATCATTTCGATCATAACAAGTGTTTTTCGCAGGCCATCTGCGCGCTGTTTTTCAAGGGCTTCTGCGCCGGAGAATCCCCCCGCCTTTGAGACGAATATATCCAGCCCAGCTTCTAATGGTGTTGTTGTCTCGTCGAGTTCCTGCCCGTAGAGAGGGAGAGAGGCTTCGATGCGGAGCGTATCTCGTGCGCCTAATCCCGCAGGTGATACATCGGGTGATGCGATGAGGGCATTCCAGATTCCCGTTGCATCTTCTGTTCGTGTAAATACTTCAAAACCATTCCTTCCTTCGCCAGTATATCCCGTGCGGGCAATATGAACGGGTATTCCCGCGAGTTCTGCTTTGCGAATGCGAAAAAAACCGATTTCAGAGAGATTTCGATTTGAGATAGGGGAGAGTACAGCCTCTGCTTTTGGTCCTTGAAGCGCGAGAAGGGCAAATTCTTCACTTCTATTAGTTACTTGAACATTGTCAAAGGATCTTGCGACTGCTTGGACGTGTTTCCAGTCTTTATCCACATTTGCGGCATTTACGACGATCAGATAGGTTGTTTTGCCAAGGCGGTAAACGATGATGTCGTCAATTGCTCCGCCATTTTTGTTGAGAAATAGAGAATACTGCCCGCGCCCAATGCCAATGCGGTCTATGTCATTAGCAGTTAGAAATTGGACCAGTTCTTTGGCTCCCGTGCCCTCAAATTCAAATTCTCCCATGTGCGAGACATCAAATAGTCCAGCTTGTGATCGCACCGCTTGATGTTCCGCGACTATTCCCTCGTATTGAACCGGCATTTCCCAGCCGCCAAATGGAACCATTCGGGCGTTGGTTTTGTGGTGTATTTCGTTTAGTGGGGTTTTTTTTAAGTTTTCCAACTATTTTCTCCTCTCTTTTTGTTTCAAATTTTAGTTTTTTCCTCTCTGGTCCTTGTTTTTTTAATTTAGCTTCCTCTCTTGTTTTTATACTCAGTTACGATCCCATTTTTTTACACTTAGTTTTTTTTCCATATTTTAGCCTTTTGTTGTTTTTTCGCCTTTATTTTTTGAAAATTCGTGTAAAATGTGTCTTTTTTTAAAAAATAACAAAAATTCATTATTTATGCCTATTTTTTTGTTATTTTGCTCCTTGACAATATAGAAAAATAATACTAATTTAATAGAAAATAATTGTAAATAAATTGGAATATAAAAAGGGGGAAGAAATGGAAAGCTGTGGAATTAACGAGGCTGCCAAAATTCTAAAAGTAACTGATAAAACAATAAGGAATTATATTAACAGAGGTTTTTTAAAGCCTGAAAAATGGAATGGAACCTGGCGAATATCCAGAGATGAAATTGAGGAATTATTTAGGAAAAAATTTGGAAAAAAAATAAGAGAAAATCAGATTGATATGAGCCATAATTCCGATCAAATTCTCATCGAAAAATCTGAATTTGAAGCCCAGCAACAGCAATTGGGAAAATTGGCAGCGATCGAAACCGTTGAAAGGGAACTGAGAGCGGAAATTCGCAGTATGAATGAACGCAATGCGCAATTAGAGGCGTCATCAGCGTCTGGATGGACGGAAGCGCGTGCTTTAAAAGAAGAACTCGAAAAAACGCGAGAAGAGCTGAATATGGCAAAAGAAAGGGAAAAACAAGCGGAACAAGACGTAAATTGGCTGCGTAAGCAACAAAAAGAAGAGGAATTAACCGCTCAGAGAAGCGCTGAAACGATCCAGAAACTACGCGAAGAGAATAAACGGCTGTCAGATCTGTTATATCAACAGGCTCTTGGACTGGCACACACGGACACAGAAGAAATGACGTAGCTACAGTATAGGGACCTGAAAATGTGGGTTGATTACCAATGGTTAGATAAAGCGGTTCAAAACAAGATTTGTGCATATTTTTGCATTAAGTTTACATAATACATCTTATGCCGTATTTTTTGACAAGTCGCACATCCTTTTAATCTGATCAATTTTGGCCTTTTAGGAACCTCAAGATGTTTTTAAAACACAAAATCCCTGAGAAGCATTTTTTTCTGCCCCCCAGGGATTTTATTTAAAATATTGGAATTTACTCTAATCTATCTCGATACCCATCATGTTCAATTGTCCGCGTGCAAATCTTGCGACGGATGACTTAGCGTATTCGTTGACGACCCTTTGATATGTCTCACTCGCCTGCTGAGGCATTTTTCCGAGTTCGTAACATCTACCGGCTTCCTTCAGGGCTATAGGCGCAAATGGCGACCCGGGGTGCGCTTCGGCAAAGGTTGCGAACTGTTGACCTGCTTCGGCAAATTTTTCTTCGCTTTCAAGACAGGACGCCAAACCCGACCAGGCACCATACCCCAGTGGTCCGTCTGTTGGATATTCATCCAGATATTGTTGAAAATATGTCTGGGCCTCTGCGATGCGTCCTTCTTCATAGTGCAAATTGGCCAGCGCCATCAATGCTTCGCCTGCTTCGGCTTCTCCTGAATAGGTTTCTATGACTTCCTGCGATGCGACAAGCGCATCTTCAACGCGCCCTTCATAAAGTGCGATATAAACGTCTCCGAGAGCTAAACGAGCCGCCTCTGCTTGTTGTGTTTGTGTGCGATAAAAAAACAGGACAATCAGCGCGGCGACAATGGCAATGCCAAATCCCGTGAGGATTCTGATATAATTTGCTTCAATCTGCCCCCAAACCTTGAGGAACCAGACCAGTATATCTTCTTGTTGCGGCTGTGGTGGCTGCATGAATGCTCTCCTTCCCTACCCTATTGAAATGTTAAAATTCTGCGTTGTAAGGTATATAAATCGCCCAATTTGGGCAAGATAAAGAAGGAAATGTTATTGATCACAGCAGCTTTTCGCGCTCTATCATTCGTCTCAGAGCGAGAAAAATGAACAGTATTCCCAGAATGGCTATGCCCGCGCGGTTCAACACCACGCGATTTACCCACAAGCTGGTATCTAAATCAGAGGGTGGGGCAAATGGCTTGAGAAAAAGGTAATACGATGTATCCTCAAATATCTCGGTAGAAAGCAAAATACCAATCAGAAGCCCAACGGCGAGCATACCTGCCGCATTGCCACTGCGGAACAAAACAGAAAAAAGAAATGTGGCTCCTACCATAAAAAAGGCGGGAATACAGGCATTCAATCCACCCAGAATATAGGGGAACTCCGCAAAAAAATAGTAGGAAATCGTGCTCATTGCCATCAACGTGACAAAGAGTGCAGCACTGATAGACACAATTCTCACGGCCCAGGTCGCGTAGTGGCTGATAGCTGTACTGAACAAAATCTCAAGCGTATCCTTATCTCTCTCCCCCGACACCAGATCCATCGTCAGATAGATCGCAAGTACTGTGCCCGGCACTTCTACCAATACATGGAGGGCTAGCTCGACCGAAAGTCCCTCGCCCGGACGCCAAATTGCAATCGCGTATAAAATTGCATAATACGCCAAAACTCCGCAAAACATAAAAATCATTTTGCGGTGAAAAACGATTCTCATGCTCAAGCTGTGCAATTTGCCCACGAAAAAGAGCAACTCACGCCATGTTAGATTATTTGTATTCATCGCCATGTCGCAAAAGGTAGAGGTACGCATCTTCGAGGGTGGGCGTAGCGGCACGCGCTTCGGGAATGGGATCAGTTGCGAGAAATCGCACCCGAATCCCATCGGGTACGCGCACATGCGTAATCATATCCAGATCGCGTTCCAACGCTTCAAAACGCTGATCTGGTAGCAGGGCTTCCCACACCTTATCGCGCGCCAAATCGCGCATTTCAATCGGGGTTCCCGTATAGAGCACCTTGCCGTGATTCAGCACGGCCAATCGGTTACAACTGCCCGCAATATCTTCGACAATATGCGTGGAAAAAATAATGATCTTTTCCTGGCTAAATCGCGCCAGCAAATTTCTGAATCGGATTCGCTCAAGCGGATCCAATCCCGCTGTCGGTTCATCCACCACAATAATCTGCGGCAAGTGCAACAGGGTTTGTGCAATACCCACGCGCTGTTTCATACCGCCAGAGAAAGAACCGATCGGATCGTCGCGCCTATCCCACAGATTGACCTGCTCCAGACATTCCTGAACGCGCTTGCGCCGTGCCCCCCCGTCCTTAAATCCCTCTAAAAGCGCGCGGTATTCCAGATAATTATACGCAGACATGTGCAGATACAGGCCAAAGTGCTGCGGCAAATATCCAATCACCCCCTGCATATTCCGGTGTGTAAGCGGTATTTTGCCATTGGCGAGCACGGATCCGTAATTCGATGACAAGACCCGACACACGATCCGCATCAGCGTGGTTTTTCCCGCGCCATTGGGGCCTAAAAGCCCAAACATCCCGCGCGGAATATCGAGACTCACGCCGCCGAGAGCCTGAAATTGCGGGCGAGGAACCCCAATCAAGGGAATGGCGGCAGCTCCGCGGTACACGATGCCTTTAACAGGGCCTAATTTGCCCGGTATATGCTCGGGATCAATGCGACCTCCTGCAACGCGATTTGCCAAAAATCCGATAATGCGATAGAGCAGGTAGATCACACAAGTGGCAATGGTCAAAGATATAAGTTCCAAACGCCAATGCACAAAGGCCACAAAGGCCAGCGGCAAAATCAATTGGGCGATTTGTGATATCCATTTATTCTCGATCCGAAAATCGCGCAAAGCAGCCGTGCATAGCACGAGGTGATGTACAAGGCCCCACATAGCAAGCGCAGTCAAAAATATCCAGGTTCCCTGTTCAAAATAGGTATCCAAATAGATCAGAAGTGCCAGCAGTGGCAACTTCCACCACAAACTGTCCCTAATCGCCTTTTTATCTATCAATGCCTGCCCGCGTTCTAATAGCCGCTGATTGCGGCGTTTGAAGCGATCCCATTCGCGCTTAAACTGCCCCGGCGCACCGTAAATTTTAGTCAGATTGCGAATCTCGAGATATTCAATATTACCGATCTCAGCAAGAGAAGCCATACGTGCGCGATAAATGCGTTGCACAATCCAGACCACGCTCATACACAACATCCACGCTGGCAATGCCAAAAGACAGGTCCAGAACAAACTCTGATAATAATCGTCAACCCAATACGTCACGCCCGCTGCCGCTGCTGTTCCCAATACGATCCCGAACCAGCCAATATCCGCCAACCAGGCTTTGATCTGGTCAATTCCCATGTACATCACGGGAATAAATACGAGGGTGGATACCATTGAAATCGCCATTCCCCCCAGCACCGTAATCGCAAAGGGCGGCCAAATTTCATAATCGCCGCCAAACTTGAGTGCCAGAGGCAAAACGCCCAAAATGGTGGTCGCTGAAGTCATTAAAATGGGGCGAACGCGCGATCGACTCGCCGCGATCACCGCGCGTTCTCGCCTGAATCCTCGGCGATTTCGAAGGGTTCCAATCGCATCGATCAGCACGATCCCGTTGTTGACGGCAATACCGAGCAAAACAATAAATCCCAACAGTGCCATTGGCCCTTCGCTCGAAGTCAATCCCGTACCCGATAAGACCAGTGCCCAGCACGATCCAATAATGGCTGTGGGCAACGTACACAGAATAATCAAAGGCGCGGAAAGCGATTCAAACAAAGAGGCCAAAATCATAAAAATGAGCAGTGCGGCAATGCCGAGCATCCAGTAATAGATCGTCTCTTCCTCTGCTTCAATCATTTCGATACTATACCCTTCGGGCAGCACCATTTCAGAGACCACGGCTTGCACATAAGCGCGGGAGGCTTCCAGCAGAGGTTGAGATTGCAAAATTTCGTCTGCGAAGCGATAGGACACAATTACGCGCCGTGACTGATTGGTGCGCAAAATCATGCTCCTGCCCTGGTCTCGGCGCACATGCGAAACTTCCACAAGGGGAATGTACGTCCCCCCCGTACCCAGAATCGGCGTCTGTCTCAACCCCGCAATACCTTCCCCCTCTTCTTCGGGGTCTTCGACATTGCGAATATCAATCGGGATTTCCACACCTTCGGGTGTGAGAAATGCGATATTGGAACGCGCTCCGCGCGGATTGGCGTCGGATACGGCATTGAGCACCTGGCGCACCTGCAACCGCCGATCAAACATCACTTCTTCATCGGGTAGCACATGCACTTCAGATGCGCCGCGTTCTGCATCGGCCTGCACGCTATTGGGATCGAGTTCCTCCAGTTCTTCGAGGCGATAGACCAGATCGTCGGCAAGCATTTGAAGCACCGTAAAATCATAGCCGCGAATTACAGCCATTTCCGAAGGGGTGCCCCCTTCCAGATTGAATCCGCCAGTGGCCTGACGGGTACCCCGAATACCTCCGCCGCCTCCGCCTCGGCCTCCACCTCCACCCCTGCCTGTGCGCGCGATGGCATCGTAGCTCACAATCGCATTTTGGACATCACCGAATGACTCTTCGAGATTCTCCTTGATGAGATCGACAGAAATCTGGTCGGGGCGTTCGGATAAGGGCAAAAGCTCTACATTGATACTCGCCTGGGTTTCGCTGATACTGGTCGTAAAGCGATCTATACCTTTGAGATCTCGCACAGCACTTTCAATTTCGCCAACAACAGCATCGAGGGCTTCAATAGTCGTGCCTTCGGGCATGCTGATATAGACGGTAAAACGGCTTTCTTCCTGGCGAATATCCTGTTGTAGCATAAAGAAAAAAGAAATGATCAGCGTGATGACAAGCGCGCCAACAATACCCAGTGACACGCTGATTCTATGGCGCAATCCCGCTTTGAGACACACAGTGTACATCTCGATCAATACGCCTGTTCCCGTCGGAGGTCGAGATGCGAGAGAGAGAGTTTTCGACGCGAGGGCAGGCACGAGTGTGAGCGCGACAAGGAGAGAGGCAAGCAGCGGAAATACCATGGACAACGCGAGTTCCCGCAGGATATCCTGAAAATCGCTTTGAATAAAAACAACGGGCAAAAAAACCGTGATTGTCGTCGCTGTTGCCGCGACAACGGCGCGTGCGACCTCATCGGTTCCGGATTTTGCGGCTTCTTTGGGGGATTTGCCCTGTTCGAAATGCTTGAATATATTTTCCATCACCACGATGCCGTTGTCCATCAACATCCCAATTGCAAGCGCGAGGCCACACAGCGAGAGCACATTCAAACTGAGATCCCACATATACATCAGATTGAATGTGAGCAGCAAAGAACACGGAATGGCGAGGAGCAAAACAGCGACAAAACGCAGATTTCTCAAAAACAAGAACAAAACAAAAAGCCCGAGCAATCCCCCGACAACAGCGGCCTGTTTGAGGGTATTGAGGGCTTCGTTCATAATCTCTGCCAGATTCTGGCTGATCACGAGTTGGATATCTTCATAGGCGAGGTCGCCGTTGATGCGTTCGATGGTGTCTTCGAGTTCTCCTGCAAGTTCGATGAGATTGGCTTCATCGTCTTTTTGAATGCGAATGCCAACGGCGGGTTTACCATTGATGCGCTGCATGTCCGTACGCTCTTGAAGGCCGTAGCGAATTTGGGCAATGTCGCCCAGGTGCAGGGGCAATTCGGGCTTGATAACGACTCTGCGGATTTGCACGAGGTCTGTAAATTGACCCTGAATACTGACCGCATAAGCCTGGTCGCCGTCGTACACCCGCCCGAGATATTGCCGCCGCGTATTAAACGCATTGATGCGATTGCGAACATCGGACATCGAAAGCTGGTGCGCCTGCAGCATCAATGGATCAACAATAATTTCAATAGCCGTCCTTTGCCCGCCCAGGACCTGCGCGTTGACAACGCCATCGACCGCTTCCAATTCCGGCCTGATTTTCTCCTCGGCAAATTCGCGCAACCAGTTTATATCGCCTTCGCCCAATACGTGGATTTGCATCACCGAGGCACTCAGATCAGAGGAATCAAAGCGCTGTATGTTGACCCGCGTTCTTTCGGGCAAAAGCGATTGCAGGCGCGTGATGCGGCTCTCGAGTTGCAGCAGCGCGAATTTCATATCCGTATTGGGCGCGTAAGAAATGCGTACCTGGCCATTGTTCTGGCGAGAAAAGGACTCATACGCCTCAATACCTTCGAGTTTGCCTACTTCTCCTTCGACGGGCATTACCAATTCCCGCTCGACCTGTTCGGGCGAATAGCCCTGCTGAGTAACTGTGATAAAGACTTCCGGGCGAACGAGTTCGGGAAATATCTGAACGGGCAGCCGATCCAGTGAAATCGCGCCTAAAATAGCCAGACCCAAAAAAAACATGGCCGTGGTCACGGGCCGCCGAACGGCAATACCAGAAAGTGTCACGCGGATTTCCCCCGAAGTCGATCAATCAGTTCATACATAGTGGGTATTACGAGTAAGGTCATCAATGTCGATGTCACCAATCCGGCAATGACGGCAATCGCCATCGGTGCGCGCAATTTTGCTCCCTCGCCAAATCCGAGTGCCATGGGTAGCAGGGCGAGAATGGTCGTCGCACTCGTCATCATGATGGGGCGCAAGCGGTCCTGCCCACCCTGGAGGATTGCTTCTCGCAGCGTCAGGCCAGCTTGCCGGAGTTGGTTGATGCGATCTACGAGCACAATCGCATCGTTGACCGCAATACCACCCAGCATAATAATGCCGATATAGGCCATCACGCTGAGCGGTTCGCCCAAAATATAGAATCCAAATATCACGCCAACACCGGCCAGTGGAACGGAAAACATGACGGTAAATGGATGGAGCGTGGATTCAAACAGCGATGCCATAACCATATACACCAGTACGATCGAAAGCAGGAGTGCGAATTTGAGACTTTCAAATGACGCCGCGCGTTCGCGCTCTTCCCCGCCAATTTCAACGCGGTACCCCGACGGCACAACCATTTCTTGCATGATGGCGCGTACGTCGGTAATGGCTTCACTTAAAATGCGTCCTTCCGTGAGATATCCCGTAATGCGCCCCACGCGACGCTGATCTTCTCTCAAAATTTCGCGGGGACCTTCAATAATATTGAGTTCGGCAATATCCCCCAATGTCAGGATCGCGCCATCTGATCCCTCGATTTGCATGTTGCGGAGTTCGCGCAGATCGACATCTCGATATTTTACCCGGATATCTCTCGTGCGCTGGTCTTTAGACAATTCGCCTGCAACTTCACCCGACAGTTGTCTTTCCAATGTACGGCTAATGGTCTGCGTAGTCAGTCCAAAAGCCGATGCCACTTCATCGCGAATCGCCAGATCGACTTCTGGCTGTCCGCCCTGAAAACTCGTGCGCACATTGTACACCGAAGGCAGGTCCTCAATCCTCACCTGAAGTTCCTTTGTGATACGCGCCAAAATATCGAGATTTTCCCCAGACACTTCGACCTGAATAGGTGCTTCTTGCCCCCCCATCACGCCTTCGAGCGCGGTTTCGTGCAGCTTGTATTTCACCTCGATATCCGGCATGGCACTCAAAATGGGATCCAGATCGCGCACCAACTCGCTGACACTGCGCGACCGTTGTGTCTCTAAAGCCACTGACAAGGTCGCGCGATTGGGACCCGTCGGTTCGCCTCCGCTCGATACCAGAGCGGGATTGAGGCCGACCAATGCGTAAACATGTGCCACATCGCTTCCGCCAACGCTCTCGACAACCTCTTTGGCGTGCAAGGCGACCTGATCGCTCAGTTCCACACGCGAGCCTTCAGACAATGTGAGATCAATTTGAAACAGCCCCTGATCTTCGCGCGGGATAAATTCTGTCTGCAACTCGCGGGCAATATATCCCGTCCCACCCAGAATGAGTAGCACGACGCCGAGCATGATGAGTTTGCGATTCAAAACACCATTGAGAAACCGATAGTATCTGTCCGACCGGATAGTCGTGTAACGCGTGGTATTCAGCCGCCGGAAAATGCGCGACGTCAGCATCGGAATCGTCGTCATTGCCACAACCAGTGATGACAGCAGCGAAAATGCAACAGTCCACGCCTGATCCACAAAGAGCTTGCCCGCCAGCCCCTGCAAATAGACAATGGGCAAAAAAACAGCCACGGTCGTCAGCGTTGAGGCCAGAATTGCTACGCCGACTTCAGAGGCTCCGCGACTCGATGCTGTGCGCGCATCCTCGCCGCTTTCGAGATGCCGATAAATATTCTCAATGACCACAATGGCATTGTCAACGAGCATGCCCGCGCCCAGAGCTAACCCGCCCAGCGTCATAATATTCAGGGTTAAACCCTCAAAATACATGAGCGTGAATGTCGCCAATACGGAAATGGGAATCGCCAACCCAATCACCAGCGTCACTGTCCAACTCCGCAACGCGATCAAAAGTACGAAAATTGCCAAAATCGCTCCATGGATAGCAGATGTTTCGACTTCACCTATGGCGTCTTCGACAAATCGCGCTTGATTTTCGACGGTTGTAAATTGCATGCCGCCCAGGTCTGCTTCCATATCGTCTATCGCATCCAATACCGTATTGACCACGGCGACTGTATTGCTGCCCGCCTCTTTGTAAATGGCGAGACCAACGCATTCCCGACCGTCGAGGCGCACGATGGTTTCTCGCTCTTGATATTCCAGGTCAACCGTGCCCACGTTGCGCACGCGCACCGGCACGCGGTCCCCGGAGACTGTGCCCCCTCCCCCGCGCCTTTCCCCCACGATGACTTCCCGCACATCGTTTATGTCATTTAAGCGACCGAGGGCTTTGACCAGATACGACTGCTGGTTTTCTCTGAGCGTGCCCCCGGATACATCGGCATTGGCCTGTGCGATGCGATTGATGACCGCATCGGGTGAAAGTCCAAACGCTTCGAGCAAATAGGGGTCGAGCGAAACGCGCACTTCCTTTTCTGCTCCCCCTTCCACCTCGGCAGACGCCACGCCATCGAGGGCCTCCAATTTGGGTTTGATCAGCAATTCTACCGTGCCCATCAGTGCGTCGAGTTCCGTGTTTTCGTCTGCTGTAATTGCAATTCGCATCACTGCGAGTGCGAGGGGGTCTTCTCGCGTCACATCCAACTGCGATACATCTTCATTTGCCGCATAGCGCCCTACTCTTTTTTGCACGTCGAGCAACCCATAATCCATGTCCGCATCCCAGGCAAATTCCGCAATGACCACGGCTTGCCCCGAGCGGGTAATCGAATAGACGCGCTTGACGCCGTTAATCGTGCTCACATCGCGTTCGAGACGGCGCGTATAGCTTTCTTCAATCTCGATGGGCGATTTGCCAGGTGCTGCCAGATCTATGGTGACGACCGGCGTCTGAAGATCCGGCAGGAGATCCGTACCCAAACCGTCCAGTGATATCCATCCAAGCAACACCACCGCGAGGGTCGCCATGGCAATTGTCACGGGATATCGCGTTGAAAATTCCGGCAAATTCATCGTCCGTCTCCCGTGACCCGCACCCGGGTGCGCGTCCTCAGTGTTTCGTAATTGCTCGTGATCAATTGGTCTCCCGGTTCAAGTCCTACCACAATTTCCACGCGATCACGGTCTTCCAGTCCGGTCTCGACTTCGCGTTGTTGTGCGCGTCCTTCTTCTTCGATGAAAACGACCTTCTGATTTCTCCTCCGCAAAACCAGATTGCGCGCAATAAGTACGACATTTTGCCGCGATTCCGTGACTATTTCTGTTTTGACAAACATGCCTGCTCGCAAAAGCAAGTCGGGATTATCGACCATCCCGACGACCTGAACTGTACGAGTGACTGGATCAATGGCGGGATCCATCTCGACAATCTCGCCCTCAAAAACTTCTTCGGGCAAAGCGTAATTGCTCACGCGGATGCTCTGGCCCAATTTCACGTTAATAATCTGGGCATTGGGAATTTTCAGATCCACAAATACCTGTGAATAATCCATAATTTTTGCGATTGCGGTATTCGGTGTCACCAGCGTTCCCTGCGTAATATCCGCGAGTTCCGACAACACGCCCTGAATGGGGGCCAAAAGTTTGGTTTTATCGATTTTGATGAGGGCGTCCTGATAATTGGCTTCTGCATCGGCCCAGGCTCTACGCGCACTTTCAACGGCCATTTCCGTTGCCAGTTGTCGGCTAAACAGGGTTTCCTGCTCTTTTAGCGTTCGTTTGGCTGTTTCAACCGCCAGTTTGCGCGCTTCCACCCGTGCACCAACAACCCATTCATCGCTGTCGAGCTTCGCTATGGTTTGTCCCCTTCTAACCTCTGACCCCTTGGCGAGCAAGCGGTTGTTGCTCCCTTTGCTCCAGTACAGATTTCCGCGAATCTCCGTCGTGATCTGGGCTTCGCGCACGGGCCTGAGTGTTCCTGTAGCCGTCACAATGGATTCAATAGTTCCCGTCTCCACGGATTGGACAGTAACGGGAACCGTCAGGTCAACTGTGCGCTGTTCCGCCTGTTGATCACAGGCGACCAGCCCACAAAGGACAATTACCAACAGAAATTTTGAGCAAAAATCAAACTTCACGTCCATCCTCCCTTAAATTAAAAGCCCAACACCCCACCGCCACCACCTCTGCCACCACCGGGACCTCGCCTACCATCTCCGCCGCCTCGCCTACCATCCCCGCCACCCGGTCCATCTCGACCGCGTCCAAACCTAAAGGTGGGCATTTCATCTTCGTAGGCATCGGGGTTTTCCGGATCAAAAAAACGCCATCGCACGGCATCGGCATAGAGACCCCCTCGCCCTTCTGCGCGGTCAGACAATTCGACTGCGGCTTCTTCGCCCTCGGCAAATTTGTATCGCCCCAGATAATTCCATCCCGCTTTCATCTGGTCGCGTTCTATTTCGAGCGTATCGGCTTTGCCCCCGTAAAAAATAGTGAGTGTAAAGGTCGATGCAATTCGAATGCGCCTGGCCATTGCGGGATCGACAAAATAGAAACTTACATCAAACTCGCCGTCTCTGGGCATTTGCGCTGCCCAAACCGCAGGCTGTGCACCATCCCCTTGAGACTTTCTTCGATAATTTGTCTCAAATCGCCCAAAGGCCATTGGCAGGCCCTGTTCGCGCCAGTTGCCCCCTTTGAGTCCGGGCCGGAAGTAGCGCGTTGCACGCCGCACGGGCATTGAAAATCCGTCGTCGTCATTATCTACAATAATCTCAACAGGCCCAGACTCCTCGCCCGTCACGTCTTTGACATAAGCGACAGGAAAGCCCTCTGTAACATCTTCGGGAACGCGCACGGGGGACATCAGAGGACGCCGATTGCGTGCAAAAAAGGGTTCGACCATCACCCTGAATGGTTGCTCCCACAGAACCATCGAAACTTCAATTTCCTGTCCACCTTCAATCTCTACGCCCTTTACGGCCTCATCGCCCCGACCCGTAGCTGTAATTTGCACATATCCCCTGCCCGGTTCGCTATTCTTAATCCGCAGAATCAATTGATAGACCACCATACCAAAACCGTCGTCCATCTTCAGTGCTTTTACCCTTGTGAGGGTATAGCCCGGGATTTCTGTACTAAAAATCCAGTCGTTGACGAGGCGTTGCAATTTTTGGCTCTCTTCACTTTCTGTGGTATCGCCTACAGCAGCGCGTTCAAAGGTCGAAAAATCGATGTTTTCGTATTTGTGATTGTGGTCTATATCGTCTAAGACCGTGCGAAATGTTTCCTCACCCAAAAAAGATTCCATCATTTGAAAAAGTGCGGGGCCCTTGGCGTCGAGAACCTGGCGATAGAGGCCGGCTTGCGTTTCTGGATTTAAATCGGCAAATGACTTTCGCTGCATTTTCGCAATCAACGTATCCCAGGCAGCACCCGATCCCCCGCCCGATCCGAAGCGACCACCGGGACCCCCGCGTCCACCGGGACCATCGCGCCCCCCACGCCCCCTATCGCCGCCACCACCGCGTCGTTGGCTCGAATAAAAAGCAGAGGTCATATCGGTGCTCAAATCATTCTGAAGATACAGGGGCATGCCCTTTTTGAGCAAGGCGTGGTGTTCGCCCACAAACTGCTTGTCATAAGCCCAGAGTTGAACAACAGGGCTGCGAAATAATCCGCCGGGCTGTCCCTGTCTGCCCGAATTTCCTTCTCGGGAAAAAAAGGTCGAAAAAACTGCGCGTACCAAAAGGTCTTTTTTTATGTCTTTGGGTTCACGGTTGCCGCGCGAGCGCTCCTGAGAGCGCTTAAAATCGCGGGTAAATTGCTGCCTCATGAACACATCCTCTTCAATCATCAACACACCAGGCTGCGTCAACCCACCCTTTTCCTCCCAGCCTTCGTAATACCATTGAACATGGAAGGGAATTTCCACCACAGAAAGGCTGGTATAGGGGTATTTCATGCCCGATTCCTGTTCCATAGCGTCCATGATTTGCCCGAGTGCCCGCAAAATCTCCTCTTCGGCACCTTCAAAAAATTGGACCGGACGCAGATGCGATGGATGGGCGTAAAGGGCGCATTCGGCGTCGTGAATGATCGCGCGATAAACGCGGTATTCGCCCGCATTCAGCGATAGGACAGGCACGGGTTTTTCGACGATCCACTGACGTGTTATCTGTGTGTCGAGTGTATCGGTCTTGCCGACCTGTCCCTGAGTAATGACTTCAATGCCTTGCGGATATGTTATTTGTAAATTTGCCGTTGAAAAGGAGACCGCACGCGCATCTTCATATCCGTAATCAACGCCCGTTACCGGATACCATCGGCTGCGCGGAGGCAAAAAGATGGAATTGTCGCGAATCCACGCCGTCAAAGATCCTTTATTAAATGGCCCTTCGCGTTTGCGCAGCTTCGGTCTTGCTTTTTCCCGTTTGAGATCAAAACCATCCGTGTCAATATCACCCGCATAAGCCAACACCAGATCGAGTTCTCGCTCCGATTGCAGGGGGGTATCGGGCACGACGCGAATCACGCTTCCCGTCCGCTCCCACGTTATTGTGCCGCCATCACCGCGCGTCAGACTCTGGATTTTGAATCCGGGATTGAGCGAAAGGATCAGCGTATCGAGAGAGGATTCGTGAGAATTTCTCAATGTAATCGTACCTGAGGCAGTAAGCGGCTCCTCTCCCCAAAGCGTCAATGCCAGATCGTAATGGGTTATTTCTGCGACGGGAATATTCGCAACCGCTTCCTGTTGCTCTAACTGCGAATTGCGATACGCAGTCCGGTCTTGTGCCGCTGCATCCATATAAAAGTAAAGGCCCACAGCCAGTCCAAAACCGGTGAGGGCACAGCCGCGGCCAAACCACCGCGCGACTAAGGAATGTGCAAGACGGGGATACCAATCGATTGAAAAGCCAAAAAATCCAATGCCGAGCAAGACATAAAACAGGCGTTGTAGCCCCACTTGCGTAATATCTGCCAGACCAATCAGATCGGAATAATACAGAGGCATAAAAAAAGCACCGAAGTCGTAAATGCCGTCATATCGCCTGCCCAGGAATAACAGGACGGCCAACAAATACCCGATCACAATCAGAGCAACTGCCGCTTGCCGCCGCAACAATGCACCGAGAAAAAATGTCACAGAAGACATAAAAATCAGGGCGGGCAGATTCATGAATACGAGGTATCCGATATAGGGTTCTATTATAAATGGATTGCCCGTCATGCTGATTTTAGCCGCCTGGATACTCAGAGTTAAAAGCAGAACCCCCAGGCTCAAAAAGATAAGCGCACTGACAATGCCCAGATACTTACCTGCAACCAGTTCCGCAGTCGAAATAGGACGCCCGGCCACGACTTCGTAAATATGCGCCTGTTCATCCGCTGCTCTAAAATCTCCCACAATAAATGCTATGACAATGGTCTGCAAGAAACTGTACACTAAAAATGGGACATAAGAATCAATTCCCACGGGCAGTTCAACACCATTGGCTTCTGCTATGGCAAAGCCGATGCCGAGTAAAACGGGAATGCTCATGCCCAGGCCGCCCAAAATACGGAATTTTGTGGTTCGCAAGAGCATTTTGCGCTCATAGCGCGCAACGCCCCATATATTGTAAAAAATAGATAGCATGGTATTGGTCCTTTACGCTGCGATTTCGCCTGTGGTATCGCCTCCGACGAAATAGACATAGGCATCTTCGAGATTGGGCGCGACTGCTTCGGCATCAGCGGGTGGCTCGCTATCGCCCACCATACGCAAACGCATCATGTCGCCCTCAACATTTACTGTGACTACGCGAAACACGCGCGACAGCATTTCAAAGCCAGCGTCATCAACCTGCACTTCCCACGTTTTGCCATCGGCTTTTGAAATGAGTTCTCCGGGAGAACCGCGAAAGATCAGCCGTCCGGTATCCAGGACCGCGAGATCTTCGCAGGTGCTTGAAATATCGCCCACAATATGCGTGGAAATCAAAATTGCGCGATCACTGCTCAAGCGTCCCAAAATACCTCGGAACCGGATGCGTTCTTCCGGGTCAAGCCCCACGGTGGGCTCATCGACAATGAGGAACTCTGGATTGGTCAAAATGGTCTGTGCAATGCCAAGGCGGCGCATCATGCCCCCGGAAAACGTGCCCGAGCGCCGATTGCGCGCTTCGTACAATCCGACTTCATTTAAAGCTTGCTCTACGCGATTTAGACGCGCGCTTCTATTGTGCATACCGCCCAAAACAGCCATATAATCGAGAAATTCCCAGGCAGTCAGTTGGGGATAAGTTCCAAAATGCTGAGGCAAATATCCCAGACGCCGGCGAATTTCTGTGCGGTCTTTTACGAGGTCGAACTCATCCATGGTCACGTTGCCGCTCGATGCGTCCATCTGCGTCGATAAAATTTTGATCAACGTCGTTTTGCCCGCACCGTTGGGTCCCAACAGACCAAATGTTCCGTGAGGAATGGTCAATGTGACATCGTCCAGGGCGGGAACTGCGCCACGGCGATATATTTTTGTCAGGTTTGAAATCCGAATGACCATTAGTATGCTCCTCATTTACCTTTGCCAACGATTAGACCTGAAATTTGCAAATAGTGTTCCCATAGATGGCAAAATTTAGCGGTTAGGCCAACCAGCCCAACCGCTTATAGTAAAATGCGAGACTTCCTTCCCAACTCTATTGCACAGCTCCTGTATAAACGACCATCCTTTTATCGCGTGCAAAGCCAATGAGGGTTATTCCCATCGCCTGTGCAAGATCTGCTGCCAATGAACTCGCCGCAGATACGGCAACCACGACAGGTATGCGTGCAACAACGGCCTTTTGCACGATTTCAAAACTCGCTCTGCTACTTACCGCGAGTATATGAACGCCCTCCCCTTCTACTATATTATGCGTTTCGAGCAAATGCCCCACAACCTTATCTACTGCATTGTGCCGTCCAATATCTTCAAAACAGCAATACATATCCCCTATTTCAGAAAATGCGGCAGCAGCGTGAACCCCCCCTGTTTGTGCAAACACGTACTGCGATTGACGCATTTGCTCCTGTGCAAAAAAAATCATTGCCGCTTGAACGGCACGGGCGTCGCCAATGGGTTGGCACCGCTGCATCATATCTTCTATCTGCTCGCGCCCACATACCCCGCACGCCGATGAAGTCAGTGTGCCTCGTCGTCCTGCTCGAATCCTCTCGGGATCAAGCATCTCGCCCGGATGAGGGAGAACATCGATGACATTTCCATACTCAGGAGTCCCCGGGCGCCCACAGTGTTCCGCACGCCCGACATCGCGGATTTCACTGATGATGCCCTCACCATACAGAAACCCTAGCGCAAGAGCTCGGTCCGCCCCCGGCGTTCGCATGGTCACGGCAACGGATTCTCCGGCAACGCGAATTTCAAGTGGCTCTTCTACGACCAGCGCATCATTTACAGATTTGCCAATAGAGCCATCATACCGCGTGACGCGGTGTATTACACTGGTTTCCGGTTTTGCTTTCATGAACCTTATCCTCACTAACGATAATAAAATAAGCGACATACAAAGCAAAAGCAATTTTTCAATTTTGTGACGTTTTTGAAACATTTTTGTCTTGCATATCAGGGGTTCAGGGTTATATATTAGCCCAATGCCTTGATAATACCAGTGAAATGGGAGGATCGAATGACAATGACAAAAAAGGATATAGCATTAAAAATATCTGATCGTCTGGGAATTAAAAAGCAACTTGCTTATGAGATTGTAAATACACTTTTTAACGCTATGCGAGAAAATCTGATTGATGGTGATCGGATCGAAATCAGGGGATTTGGCGTGCTGGGTATTAAGCCGACCAAACCGAAACCCGCTGCACGCAATCCTCGCACAGGTGAGATTGTTTATGTTCCGGCTCGGAGAAAGAGCTATTTCAAAGCCGGTGTTTTAATCAAGAAAGCATTGCACGAGCCTTTGGATGCGTAGGATAGAAATTTAGTCATAATACACAAGTTTACACTGCAAACGGAGCAGCATAAGTATTACCTTAAAATCAACAGGCATGCAAAGAAGGTCCAGCTAATAGCCGGACCTTCTTTTATTAATATAACATCACCCTTTCCTCAAGCTTGTTCATCTGCTATTGCTGCCGCATCATCTACTTCTGCTTCAGCCTGGCTGTTCGATGTCAAAAACTCATACGCTTTATTCAACACCAATACGGCTTTGGGAATGTCGTTTACGTTCAGGCTATTGGTCCTTTGCCAATTCCCATCTTTGTCCAAATAACTTCGCTGAAATGAAACCGTGCGCACGGTAAAAGAATCTCCACCTCGCGTGTATTCATTTTCAAAAATCGAAGCGCTGCACAGACCATGACGAAATGTAATTTCGGGTTGTGCCATGCTGTTTCACCTCCCTTCTATTAGATTTTGCTTCTCACTTCAAAAGCGCGACGCGCTGTGTAAATGTCGCTTTCTTATCTTTTAGAAAAACTATATAGACTCCAGAACCCACAGATACACCAGAATCATTTTTACCATCCCATATACGTCGATAATATCCGGCATGTAAATGTTGTTGAACCAACCGTCTGATGGGTTGTCCCAGAATGTTATATATAGTTACATAAACAGGGCCTCCTGCCGTATAAAAATCCAATACAGTGGCTGTATTGAAAGGATTGGGTGATGGGTAAATGCCCCATTTGCGATCCTCCATTGCCAGACTACTAAGACTATTGACCGTCTGGTCTTTACCTTCAGAAACACTGGGTTTTCCCGATGCGCCATCCACACCAATCAGGGTGTCCGATTCCGCCGAAATTGATGATGTACCTGGCGACATCGCATGCCTGCCTGAGATTTGGGGATGTAATAGAGGAGGGTCATCGGGTGAGAACAGCCATGAAACATCTGGCGTCGCCTTTGGCACGCGCACAGACCGCACCACGGTCTTACCATCGGGCATGATCAGATGGACGACATCGCCACCGCTGCTGAATCCATTGCCAATCTGACCCTCGGCAGACAAGACGGTACCGGGAATACCCACAGGTGTTCCTCCACCAAAAATGGTGATATAACCGCCGGGCGTGAGCACGACATCATCGGGAAAAGGAAAGAATCGAGAGACAATGATATCGTCATCGCCGATCATCCATCCGCTCAGGTCGAGGGTATCAACACCGATATTGGTCAATTCGACAAAAGCGTCTGCATGCCGATCGACAACCCCATCGTTATTGGCATCTACCTGTTCGGGTAGCATCAGGATTTCGGAAAATACGATGCCATTGGAGACAGTTAGTCCCTCGTGTTGATCCGGATCATCGCCCTGTCCCAAGCGTCCGACAGATATAGACTCTTCTTCGTATATCTGATTGTGTAACAGATAATTGCCATTATCGTCTCTCGCAAATGATATACCTTTAGGCGCGTTTTCATACGTCATTTTGGAGATCACTGTGCTTCCATCTGGCGCAAGCAACTGCACGGTATCGCCTCCATTGGACAGGCCATCGCCAATGCGACCGTCATCGGAAAATATCCGCTCGCTAACGGGCATATCTCCTCCACCAAAGAGCACTACGACTGCTTGCGTATCGAGCACTGTTCTGTCGGGGAATCGAAAAAGTTTTTCCACAGGTACATCGTCATCACCGAGGTAATAGCCACCAATATCGATGGGATGCACACCCAAATTAGCTATCTCGACAAACTCATCCTGATAGGTGTGTCGCCCCCCATCGCCATTGGTATCGCCAGCATCGCCTGCGGCGGGATTGGGATAGACTTCAGAGATCACAAGGTCTTTGGGATGTTGTGTGTCGAGTGAATCTCGATTTGCTATATCTATAGAAGGCCCTTCCTGTCCGTCTGATGATGTGCCCGGCGACATCGCGTGCCTGTCGGGGATTTTGGGGTGTAAGATCGGTGGATCATCGGGTGAAAATAGCCATGAAACATCTGGTGTCGCTTCTGGCACGCGCACAGACCGCACTACGGTCTTACCATCGGACATAATTAGATGGACGATATCGCCACCGCTACTGAATCCATTGCCAATCTGACCCTCGGCAGACAAGACAGTACCGGGAATGCCTACAGGTGTTCCTCCACCAAAAATGGTGATATAACCGCTGGGCACGAGCACGACATTATCGGGAAAGGGAAAGAACCGAGAGACAATAATATCGTCATCGCCAATCATCCATCCGCTCAGGTCGAGGGTATCAACACCGATATTGGTCAATTCGACAAAAGCATCTGCATGCCGATCGATAATTCCATCATTGTTGGCATCGACCTGTTCGGGCAACATCAGGATTTCGGAAAATACGATACCATCCGGGACAGTTAATGTATCGGTCAATACCTCAGGCTCAATCGGATCATCTCCAGGTTTTAAGCGTCCCACTGAGGTAGAGTCTTCTTTGTGTATCTCATTGTGCAAAAAATAGTTACCGTCCTCATTTCTGGCATAAGATATACCTCTGGCCGAGCGCTCATAAACCATTGAGGCGACCACTGTGCTGCTATCGGGTGCCAATAACTGCACGGTGTCGCTCCAATTTGACAGGCCGTCGCCAATGCGGCCATCATCGGCAAAAACCCGACTGCTAACGGGTATATCCCCCCCACCAAAGAGAACCACAACTGTTTGCGTATCGAGCACTGTGTTATCGGGAAATCGAAATAAGCGATCTGCCGGGGCATCGTCATCACCGAGAAAATAGCCGCCAATATCGATGGGATGCACGCCCTGGTTCGCCACTTCGACAAATTCATCCTGATAGGTGTGCCGCACGCCATCGCCATTGGTATCCCCTGCTTCACCCCAGGCGGGATTGGGATACACCTCTGAGATGACCAATGGCGGTTTTTCCTTTTCCAACACCCGGATATATGTGTGACTACTTTCTCGACTACGCCAGAAAAATCCAACCTCCGTCTCGCCAGCACGCACAGCAACCACCTTGTTGTCCTGTTCGATCCTCACGATAGTAGTATCCCACGATACCCATAAAACTTCGTCTTCAATACGCCTTGTTTCCCCAGTTTCGTAGCTATAAATCACGGGGATAAGTGAAATGGATTCTCCTTCTATCAGGTCCAGATATTCTGGCAGAGACTCGAATTTGTCGAAAAGCGACCGCGGTTTGCCTGGCGAAAACAATCCCTTGCCAGGGTCAGCACTGTGCAACACCCACCCGCCAGTCCCTTCAGGATACCGCACGAGGGATTGATCCTTACTCCCCTCTTTACCCCATACCGCACTTGCAATTGTATCGCTTTCAGTTTTTAGGAGAAAAACCGCGTCTCCCGAATTGGCCAATCCTTTGCCGATACTACCATCATCATAGCAAACTTTGCCAAATTCAGGAGACATACTACATTCGTTTGGTTTTCCACCACCGCCAAAAAGCACGATGTATTCGCCTGGAGCAATCTTTGTGTCTGGTGGAAAAGTGAAACGCTTGCTCGCATCGGTTCCACGATCTGACAACTGCCACTCACCAATTGCAACAGTATCCGATCCAGTATTCAGTATCTCCACAAACTCATCCTGACTGCCGTCCCGAGTCCCATCCCTATTAGCATCACCCCTATCTCCCGATGGCGGATCTGCGAGGACCTCATTGATCACGACATCCGTTTCAGCACCCGAAACTTGTGCCCCCCAAAGCATTCCTGATATTACAATACCAATTCCGTATCTCATCATATTGACCTCCCGCAATGTTTTTTGATCATGACTTATGCAAATCGCGTGCCAGAATTGAGAAAAATATCGCAAGAGGCGTTAAATCAGTAGGTTACGTCCCTGGAGGTCTGTATAACCAAATAGCATTGGGGAACGAATCGTTCAATTTTTCAGCAATGGATGAATCAAATTTTTCAAAAAAAAACCGGCCACCAAAGTGACCGGGATTTATTTATGCTTGACGTATATGGAAAAAACGTGTTATTGATTACATCGTCTAACCAACAGGAGGATAAGACTATGGACTGTAAATTACCCGAAGACTTTCACACAGTTCTCCAGATAGAGAATGCATCTGAACGCTTTGACGAAGCCTTGCAAGTCGCCGAAAAAATTTCTGCTGCCGGCGTCAAATTGTATCCCTACATGGACCACGCAGCGATCTTTACAGATCCCCCTTACCTCGTTGCGGGACCTCTAAAAACAATGGGTTATATTGCAGGTTGGGACACCAAATGCTACCCCTCCCCTGTCGATGAACAGGATTATATCAATGTGCCATCGGGATTGCCTCCCGGGCACCCCGCCCTCGCACGGGGCTGGTTTCACTATGTCGCAGTGGTTCATCCCGTTGACCAACCCGCACTCAATCAGATGCTTGGCCAGGGATACGGCAATCCCTTTATCCACCATCTCACCTGGGGCATCGTACCGCCTGATCGGAACGGCGGGGATGATTTCAACTATGCCTGCAAGGTTATTTCTCACATGGTCAACACGCGACAACGCATTGGTAGTTATCTCAACGAAGAACCGGGAACCCTTATTATGGCGTTGCCACCCGATATTCCACAACACCCGCAGTTTGAAACCACCCTTCCCCAGTTGCTCGACGGATTAGACACCGATTCTTACCAGATTGAAACCATGCAAGGTGGCGGGTTTCTGATTCAGTTTTTTGTGCTAACTGGCGGGCGGATTGAAGTTGCACTTCGCATCAATACCCAGCAGACCTTTAATCCCAAAAGTGTACACAAAATCTCAGAAGACGAAATCAGTACCCAACAGACAGACTGATTCGTCTAAAGTGCCTTCCGCAGTCGCGCGGAGCTGATATTGAGTTGATCTCGATATTTGGCGACCGTGCGCCGCGCGATATTAATGCCCTCATTTTTAAGAATAGCCGCTATGTGTTGATCGCTCAATGGATTCTGCACGTCTTCACCGCCAATGAGCTTTGCAATTTTTTCTTTTACACTTCTGGCAGAGACATCGGCGCCATCGTATCGACTCAATCCTCCATCAAAAAAATATTTCAACTCAAAAACGCCATGCGGTGTTTGCACATATTTCCCATTGCTCACGCGGCTGATAGTCGAAATGTGCATCTGCACCTTATCAGCTACTTTTTGAAGCACCATTGGCTTGAGAAAACCAGGTCCTCGTTCGAAAAATTGAACCTGATTTTCGACAATACATCGCATGACTTTTAGCATGGTTGTGCGTCTTTGGTGCATTGCATTGATAAACCAGCGCGCAGAATTGAGTTTTTCAACGACAAATTTTTTGGTCTCTCGCAATTTTGGGTCATTTCGCCCCGGTTTATCCGATTGTCTGAGCAAGGTGCGATACATTGGACTAATACGCAGTTCGGGCAGGGTGTGGTCGGTCAGGGAAACGACGTACTCGTCACCGATCTTTTGAACTTCGAGGTCGGGAATGACATGATTGAGATTCAATGCGGGTTCGGGTTCAATATTGGGCCTGGGATTGAGCGATGCGAGGACTTCTTCAACAACGCGCATATCATCCATGCTTGTATCAAGTGCCAGACTTATCTGGCTAAAACGACGGTTGATCCAGTCGTCGAGGTGATTGCGTACCACATTTGCAACCAAACCGTTTGTGATATTTTTTTCTTTTAATTGAATCAACAAACACTCTTGAAGGTTTCGCGCACCAACACCTACCGGGTCAAATGTCTGGATAATCCCCAAAACGCATTCTACATTATCGAGATTGACCCCAAGTTCATCTGCTACTTCTCCTGTCGAACATCCCAAAAACCCATCTTCGCCAATATTGCCAATTAAGTATTCGGCTATGACGCGATCACTCGGTGAAAGATCCGCCATTGTCACCTGTTCTAAAAGTGAATCTCGTAGTGTTTTTGGAGTGGTCCTGTCGTTGTGCCAGTCTTCAGTATTGGATTCAAATTCTTCGCGAGGACTGGCATACCCGGATTCGTTTAAGTAGTGATCCCAGTCATGTTCATCAAATATGTCTGAATTGAGTGTATCTAAGTCCGGGTCTTCAAATTCCAATTCTTCTACGGGTTCTTCATCCTGGTCTTCGTTCTCGATTTCGTCATCCAGTTCCGCTTCGGGTTCTTCTTGTTCCAAATCCAATGTAACATCTTCGTCAATTTCCAGGAGTGGATTGATCTCCAATTCTTGTTGAATTAACTTCGCTAATTCCAGAGTTGGCAATTGGAGCAAGCGCAAAGATTGGATGAGTTGCGGTGCCAGTTTCTGCTGAAGCAACTGAGATTGTGTATGATCAAGACCAATCATAGATTACACTTTCTTTACAGTATCGCCAATCTGTATCGCGCCAGAGCGAATAACCTTTGCATTGATCCCGCGCAACTGAAGCTGTTTGCCCACGGGAGAACTAATAAACTTTAGTGCATCCAACCCAAAACGCGCAGCAAATTTTTTACAGCCCGTATGCGGTTGATCTGTAACTTCGATCACCGCATCCCCCAGACTGAGTTTGGTACCTGGTGGCACATTCTCTTCGCTCAAATCCAAGTCCATATACAACTGATCTCCCGCCAGTGCCCAACGCTCCTTTTTTTGCGTCAACAGGGCAATCACGCGGGCGTTCATGATGTTGAGTTGCATGTCTGGATGGGCTGACCCATCTGCGGTTTGAGAACTGCCGCGTGTTTTCCAGTTGTCACCCACGAGTCCTTCAACCAGATCGAGGTCGCCAACTTTCAGGACCTCTCTCGCCTCAACCTGCGGCCGGCGCACAATCAACTCTAACACACCCGCATTTGTGGGCGACTGACGGATATTTTCCAATCCCGCTTCTAACTCTGCCAGTGTTACATGTTTCATTTTTGTCCTCATCAGTGTTCAGCAATTGGAAGAGGCAACTTTAAATAATAACAAATAACGAAGAGGGTTGTAAACCTTTTTTCCAAATTTGTCAGGAATCGAGGCGAAACCGGTCGCCCAGATAAATGCGACGCGCCTCGTCGCTTGCTGCCAATGCCCGGGGTGTACCTGAGAGAAGAATTTTTCCCTCAGAAAGCAAATAGGAACGATCTGTAATTGCAAGCGTTTCTCGCACATTGTGATCGGTAATCAGAACTCCGATATTGCGGCGTTTTAGTTCGGCGATAATATTCTGAATATCTTCCACCGCACGCGGATCCACGCCGGCAAAAGGTTCGTCGAGTAGCATAAAGAGCGGATCTCGAGAGAGTGCCCGCGCGATTTCCAGCCGGCGCGTTTCCCCTCCCGACAAACTATCAGCGCGTTGGTGCGATAAATGTCCAACGCCCAGGTCACCCAATACCTTGTGGGCGCGGTCTAACCGTTCTGCCTTACCTATTTTCTCGTATTCGAGGACGGATAGGACATTTTCCAGTACGGTCATCTTTCTAAAAACCGTAGATTCTTGTGCCAGATAACCTATGCCCAGCCGTGCGCGGCGATACATCGGCAATGCAGTAATGTCCCGATCACCCAAAAAAATGTATCCGGCATTTGACGAAATTGCGCCGACAATGAGGAAAAAACACGTCGTTTTTCCCGCGCCATTAGGCCCTAAGAGTCCTACAATTTCGCCGGGATTGACAATCAAGTTGACCTGATTGACAACCAGGCGGCGCGCGTATTTTTTGACCAGTCCCTCGGCTCGCAGGTTCACGGCGCATTCTCCAATTCAGCGGTATAGCGCCCTCGCACAGCCCCCTCAGCTCGGATAGATAACAACCGTCCGGGGTCAAAGTCCAAAAGGAGATAATCCCCAGAAACCGTTACATCGTCGCTATCTCGCGTGATCCGCGTGCAATGTGCTTCATCGAAAATTGCCATCTGGTCTAACTCCCCATTGGAAAACCACAACACACATTGCTTGCCCCCCAGGCGGCTTTCCGATAGGCTATCCCGGGCAATATAAGAACCGAGGCAGCCACCAGACAGCGTCAAACTATCCAGTTTTCCATCTCGATAGGCCAATTTGAGATCACCGCCAGACATTATTGCCCGCGACGTATCTCGCTCGCTCAGGTCGAGCATTACATTTCCCCATGCGTGCATGCGCTGCGGGGTCTCGTCTCGAAAGACAATCCGAGCAGAATCTGAGCGTATTTTTTGCGAATGACCATTGGCAAGAGCCATAGCATGGATGAGCGTGCTATCCGAAAGCGCCAACGCACCAATGGTTTGATCAGACATTTCAATAAGAATTTTTTCGCCCTGTGTAGAAACGGAATCGCGCCTACCGGGATTGGACCAGGTCATTAAGGGCTTACCAGAAAGGACGATTATAGAATCCGCGTACGCGCCAGACAGGGCTTTTCCCCACGTGTATCCCTGTCGTAAGATGAGGTTGCCATTGAGAAAGAGTTCACGCCCGCGATTGACAAAGGCAATGGAATCGGACTGCGCCTCGAGGGTATCGCCGCGCCCCCCCACCACTTGTAACTGCGTCTGGCCCTGTAGATTTCCGCGCTCGCGGATCAAATCGTAGCGCAATTGGGAAGCGCGAAGTCTGCGGCCTTCGGGCAAGAGAAGGGCGACATCACCCTCGGCAATGAGTGAGTCTTCGTTGCTCAAAAATCGCACGATACGCGCCTCAAGCCTGCGCTGGTCGTCGCTTAGTAAGACATGTCCCCGAAACGTCGCGATGTCTTCGCGGTCCTGGAAAACAAGTGTATCGGCACGAATTTCTCGCACTGTGTCTTTGTAACTCACCTGATGTACAAAAAGATAGGTCGCATCCTCAACGCGCACATGTGCGGAATCGGCTTTTACAATAAGTTGGCGTAAGCTGTCTTCATACACCACGCCTCCGCGGTAATTGCGCTGCGTCTGGTCATTCAAAAGCAGCGTTTCTACCCAATCTGCACTGAGCTTCTGCTCGGCATATACCTCCGTGCAGATACATATAAGCAGAACTCCGAGAAAGCCCCGGAGTTCTGATCGCAAAAAAAAATAATGTCTGATATTTTTCACGGCTTTTTGCGTCTCATCCGCGTATTTACAAATAAAAGTGTCCACTGTTTCAGGTCCGATGATGCATTAAAACCCACCCCTGTCTCTATACCGTCGGGCCGAGAAATCGTCACTTGGCCCTCGCCCATAATGCGATTTTCATCGCGCTGCCAACGTAGCGAATCCGTTTGCAATTGCGTACCGTCTCGCGCGACCACCACGACAGACTCAAACACTTTCATATCGTCGCCCGATGCGTTTATTTCACCCCGTTCAGCCCTCAGCGTGGAAACCGTATCGCCCCGGGCATTAAAAAAGACAACCCGAACACCATCGGAAAACCGCGCGGGCTCATCTTCCGACACCTGTTGAAAAGAGCCAGCGCGAACCTGCGCCCGGGATTTGCCACGATCTGTAATGTGCGTGGACCAGTGCCACATTTCCCTTTTAACTGGCGCATCATTCGCTGCTTGCTCTATCCGGTCAGCAGAGGCACAGGCACACAGGGTGCATAACAGAATCTCAGACGCTTTTTTCAGAAACTGACGTATCACCAACTCGTGCCTTTGCGTGAGCGACAACAGCTTCTACAAAACCGTAAAATAAAGGGGCTGGTTGTTCAAGGCGTGACTTAAATTCGGGATGGGCTTGCGTAGCCACAAAAAAAGGATGATCGGGTAACTCGATAAATTCCATGAGTTTGGTGCCATCCTCTCGGCGGTGATACCCGGAAAAAATCAGGCCAAATTCATCGAGCAAATCGACAAATTTGGGCGATACTTCATAGCGATGGCGATGGCGTTCAATCACACAGCGCTCGCTGTCGAGAAGAACACCCAGACGGAAAGCCTCAGCCGGATTCTTTCTCAGTTGATCGATGCGCCAGGCGTCTTCTTCCAGGCGCCCTGTGCGTTCATACAGATCGAGTACGACACTCTCTCGGCGGAGTACAGCCACATATCCCCCCAGACGCATCGTGCCGCCGAAACGACTTTCTTCAATAATTTCTCGTTGGCTCATCTGAATATCGATCACTGCATGGGGTGTATCGGGATCATTTTCTGCTGAATTGGCATCTTTCAACCCCACCACATTTCGCGCATATTCAACAATGGCCATCTGAAGCCCATAACACAGTCCGAGGAATGGCAGACCGTTTTCTCGCGCATAGCGAATGGCTTCAATTACGCCTTCAGCCCCTCCTTCACCAAAGGCCCCCGGCACAATAATGCCGTCAAATTCTCCAAGCACATCTTCGCCCCTCCCCATTTCGAGGCTGGCCGAATCAATCCATGAAATATCGAGGCGCGTGTCCAAATTAGCACCGGCATGTTCGAGAGATTGGTTCACAGAAATGTATGAATCTGTAAATTCGTAATCGCCGATCTCGACATATTTCCCAACCATTGCCACTTTAACCGTCTGCGAAGGCTGCCGAATCTTCTGTACCAACTGCGTCCACCGCGTCCAGTCGGGTTCTTTTTTGGGTTTCAGCCCCAGGTGCGCGAGCATTTTAACACCGACCTGCTCACTTTCATAATGGATCGGAACCTGATAAACGATATCCAGATCTGGTGCAGAAATAATGCGATCTTTTGGGATATTGGCAGAAACCTCAATTTTGCGTTTTCTCACCTCATCAATCGGTCGCGTGGCGCGGCAAATAATAAAGTCGGGCACCATGCCATGCCCGCTGAGTAGTTTAACCGCGTGTTGCGTGGGTTTGGTTTTCATCTCGTTGATATGATCGGGGACGGGCAAATAGCTAACCAGCACATACATGATATTTGCCTCGCCAATTTCCCGCTCCAGGCCCTTCATTGCAAAGAAAAATGGGATATTCTCATCGTCGCCAATGGTGCCGCCAATTTCGACCAGCGCGATATCGGATCCCTGTGCAGCATGCTGAACTCGCTCTTTGATCTCGTCGGTAATATGCGGGATCGGCTGAACGGTCTGCCCGAGATATTCGCCCCGCCGCTCGCGCTCGATAACCGCGTGGTAAATTTGTCCGGTCGTAAGATTGTTCGTGCGGGGCAAATCCAGGCCGAGAAACCGCTCGTAGTTGCCCAGATCGAGGTCGATCTCGCCTCCGTCATACGTGACCCATACCTCACCGTGTTCTGTAGGCCTGAGTGTCCCTGCATCGTAATTCAAATAAGGATCAATTTTTATGGCTGTGGTTTTATAGCCGTAGTACTGCAAAATTTTACCGATAGAAGCCGTGGCAAGTCCTTTCCCCACGCCACTGATCACCCCCCCGGCAACCACAATGTATTTTGGCTCGCGATCATTTTTTTTCACATTGCCCTCCCTGTATTTCACAAAAGAAAATCGGCGGAAGTTTACCGCCGACACTTGTGCTTATTCAATCACTCTGGGGACGCGAAAGTGGCCTTGCCCGGAAAGCGGGGCATTCGCCAGCGCGTCCGACCGATCCAATGACTGCCCCATTACATCGTCTCGAAACGCATTTTCCAGGGGGAGTACATGCGCTGTTGGGGCTACCTCTGTTGTATCGAGTTGATCAAGCGCCGCTACATATTCGAGCATGCGATTCAAGTCTTCGATTAGTTGCGCCTCTTCTTCCGGCGCGAAATCCAGGCGCGCAAGTTGCGCTACTTTTTTAACATCGTCTTTTGAAACAGGCATGGTAGGTATTGGTCTGGGATTGATATGAGTTGCGGCTACGAATATGAAATAAACATACCTCGAAATCAAGAGAATTTAGCCGGTTTAAGGAAATATACGCCATCACAGGCCGAAAATCAAAACCCGATCAAAAAATCAATATATTCATAACCCATTGATATTTCGATAGATTCTTATATACAGTATATACGATTTGTGCTGAGAATCAAAACCCGATCAAAAAATCTGTCCTTATGCCCAGAACGGCACATAGCCCGCTTGTGGGTGTGCGGGATCCGCAGCTTTGATAAGTTGATGGTCGCGTGATCGCCGGATGACCTGCGACACTTGCGCTGCATTTCGCGTATCTATACCAAAACGCGCCCGCAGGCTACTATTTTTCATGGATTCTCCATTCAAGAATTTCAGCACAGCGTGTTGGTAGCAGGCCCGGATACGTTCTTCAACTGTCATATCGGCAAATCGGCGTGGTGCGAAGAGTACCACACAGGTCGCCTCTATCCCGTCGTCCCTTACGCGAAAATCAGGTGGTGGTAGCTGATAGAGCTCCACTGCCGCCACGACTTTGTCGATACCTGTACCCTGCTCCTCACAGAGTTTCATGCGACGCATGAAAGCGGCCAGTGCTTCGTTACGAGAGCGCGGGGGAGAGTCGATAAATCGGTCAGGGCTGATCAACGGCTTGCCCGGATTGGTGATTTCCAGCCGATTGCTGAAAAGTTCAATGGATGGCCCGGCACCGGTAATTGTCATGTCTTGATGAATAAGCGCGTTGACGATAAGTTCGCGAATGGCAATTGACGGGAATAGCGGATGCTCTGTGCGGAAAGCCTTTCCGATTTGTTCGTTTCTCGGCAACAGCCGGTCAATATAGTCAACAAGTCCCGCAAAGCCAGCGGCATAACCACGCGGCTCGTCATGTCGATGCGTGACCATATCCGTGCGTCCCGGTCCATTGTATGCCGTAAAACGCACGGCCTTGCGTGCAATCCGCAAATCGAAGTCATCAAGGCATTTGGCAAATAGAATTGCGCCCAGATTGGTGATATTCCATCGACCACCGACATCCGGAGCGATGATCTGGTCATGGCTCAATCGCTCAAAAACACCTCGGCGATTGACTGGCAGCGGTTGGCCGGTAAGGTCAAAATAGCTCGCATAATCAATGCGAGCGAGTACTTCATCGTACTTGAGAAACTGTGCTGCCAGACCGCTTTCCCATAGGTATGGCTGAAGTTTGTTCCAAAGTGCTTTCTGACGATCGGGATAATCGGACAAGCGCGGCGTCGCAGAACCGATGCGGATATAGGCGGTACGCTCGAACTCCACAGGACTTGTGGTTGCGGCGGGAATCTCAAGCAGAACCAGCCTTCCATCCGGATGCGCCACAACCTGAAATGAGAAAGCGACATCTGGATTGAGCCGTTGCGCCAGCCAAAATGCCAGCGGTTGGCCTTGGTGTTTGACCGCATCTGGTTCAAAATGCGTACCAGTTACGGCGTGATCTAAGTCACGCACTCCCCAGATCAGATAGGCGAAATCTCGCTCTGCCAGCGCAGCGGCATTGGCAAGGGAGGAGATATATTTGCCTATCACAGCGGGCGCAAAATTGTTCTCCTTAAATTCGACACAGGCGGTCTCAGCAGATGCTGCCCTCAAATCGTCAATCAACGCGAGAATGCGGGTGTGGTTCATTTGCTCATCTCCACGGCATCATGCTTGAATGACACACTTCAATTTTGAATTGTAACGACAGTTATGTTTTACACTATTTTCAGAGTGTTGGTACTAGCTGCCAAACCTTCTTCAGAGCCAACCGCGATGTATCGCTCTTGTTGTCCCTTAATGCCTTTTCGATACTTCGGCTGTCTTGGATAAATTGACTGGATTTGAACGCAAATGTACTATTTGCGTTAATCTTTTTATTCCTAAATACTTCGATACCCTTACCTATTACACATGTAATCCCATCGAAACGTATATATCTATCGTGAGCGTATGTGCTAAAAACGTGATTTGGAGACAGGTGCAAGGTAATCTTTTTGATTCTATTAAGTCCGAGTTGAGAGACCTTTTTACTACCGTCATCGCCAGGGTCCACATAAAGTACTGAAACGTCATTAGGGTTGAGTGTTCCTTCACGGATACGCCGCTGAATGCGTCGTATTAGCAGTTCGCTGTGCGTTTCGACTATCCACTGCTTCTCGTCCTCGCCCTTACTCGTCTCAATCATCAGGTCGGCGATATTCGCCTGGAGCCTGGGGTGAAGGTGTATCTCCGGCTGTTCGACGCAGATTATTGCGTTTGGTTGCGAGACCATGCTTTCAATTATCACCGGCAGCAACTGATTTATTCCGAATCCCACATCGGCAAGAGTTACCGAGGTTTTCGTTCGTTTGTCCTCAAGAGCAATGGAAACATATTTGCCGACCAGTTGCACATCTCCAAATTCTCTGATCTCCAGTCGATAAGGGATTTCAAAGCGTTCAAACCATTTGTTTACTTCCTCTATAATGTTAGAGTCTTGGTATAGAATATGAGTTGTCAACTCTCCCCGGACACCTACGGAATTCCTGTCCCATCCTGAAACTGTATAAAGTCTTTCTGGGTAACTACGCAATGGCCCCAAATAGGTGATAGAGTTTAGAAGGTCATTATAGCTTAGTGGAATATCTGTCGGTGTTATATCGAGTATTTTTGGGGGCTCTATATCCAACATTAGTATGTGTACCAATTCCAGTTCCTGAATCAGGTCCGGTATCTGTTCCGGTATCTGTTCCAGTATTCCTTCCAAGTATTGCGCGAATGGTCCTAACCCTGTCAATAAAGGTTTTAGATCTTCCTGTTCTTGGCCCTGTTTCTGCATTGGTGTCCACCATATCAGTGCCCATATCAGTTCCTGTATCAGTCCCGATATCAATTCCAATTCCAGTTTCTGTTGTAGTCCCGGTTTCTGTGTATATTGCTGTCTCAGTTTCAGTATCCTTTCTTCCGCCTGTAGTTCCAGTGTAGGTAAGAAAACATTCGAACGGTTTTTTATTTTAGAAAACATTTCAGGGTTATTCTTTTTCGTAATTAATAACCTCAACATATCCCATGAATTTTTATTAGACTTGTATTTCAATTTAGCATCAAGAAGTAGTGAGTTTCTATCAAGAATTTGATAACGTACTTCTGACAAAAACGAAGAATCTTTTGTAGCCGACTCTTTGGGCTCCGGTTCCACAAAGGTCATTTGTACACCATATCCAGTTTTTTGAGTATGGGTAAGAAATTTAATACTTATTCCAAGCTCACGATTAGCTATCGCGTGCTTATGTAGCAAGGCAGAAAAGCTACCCAAGTCCACGTATTCACCTCTGGGTACCAGTTCTCTTCTACCGCTGTCCTGCTCGCTGTCTAACGACTGCTTTAGCATGAGCAATGCCTGGATGATGGAACTTTTTCCTCCTGAGTTAGGACCATAGATGAGGGTAATTTTGGACATGGACGCTTTTTGCTCTTTGTCCCCAAATGCCTTGAAATTTCTCAATCCGAATTCTAACAGCATAAATTTCCCTACATTATTGAGGTGGTCGAATTAATCCAATTGCGCCAGAAGTTCTTCCACAGGTTCATTGCCGGGCCAGGTGCCGCATAAACTCAGGATATTGAAAGATCGGGCCTGCTTCTCTTGTATGGGTATTAAGCCTCGGGGTTTAGACATCTCGTTAGAAGGCAGTTCTTCAAATACGGCATCTCTATCCTGATAGGGTCTAAGGCGGTGGGCTTCGATTAGTCTGGGTTGGCCGTTAGCTTTGAAGTGGACCAGGCCTTGAACAGTTGTACGTTTGCCCCACAACGGACGCAACGCCTCAACATCAAGTTGATCAGATTGTAGGCGACCAAACATTATCCTGCCATCACCCAATTTAAGAAAAAAGCGGCTGCTATCATGTTTGATTTCTTCGAGCCAGCCGCTGATAATGAATGCCCTAATCCAACTTTTATTTTCCCGAAGGCCGCTCAGGCGCAGTTGGTAGCGTCGCGTGTTCATGGGAACCCCTTTATCTGTCGGTCAGCGCCTTGCTTAAAGAAGTGGGTTTATCCAGGTTGCAGATTGGCAAATTTGATCATGAGAGTTTTGGTCCCGCCATCGAATCGCACTTTCAGTCTGGTGGTTTGTCCCGTTCCCGCGCGGCTTTGAATCTGCCCGCGTCCCCAGGCGGGATGTACAACCCACGATCCGACATCCATTAAAAACGGTTCTCCCGGATTGACCCGTCGGGCGGGTTCTCTGCCCGATTTTCGGCGTGGAATGCTGCTGACCTCACTGATCTTAAAACCGGCATCAAGCAGGTCTTCGGGTATTTCGGACAAAAACTGCGAGGCCGAACAGGATACCGCACCGCCGTATCGTTGTCTTCGCATTGCATAGGACAAAAAGAGCCGATCCTGGGCGCGGGTAATGCCAACGTAAAAAAGACGGCGTTCCTCTTCCAACGCATCTTCCATATTGTCCTCATCGCCAGCAGGTCGCAAAATCGGAAACAGCCCTTCTTCCAGGCCGGCAACAAACACAATGGGAAATTCCAGTCCTTTGGCACTGTGCAGAGTCATCAGCGTGACCGCATCTGCGGCATTTTCCCACTGATCCACATCTGTCACCAGCGAAACTTTCCGCAAATACGCCTCTAAAGAGACATCGTCCGACTGTTCGACAAAAAGCTGAATATCTGTCAGCAATTCCGCAACATGCGCTCTTCGCGACATCTGTTCTTCTGGCAGGAGTTTCTCAAAATCGCGCAAATATCCGGTTTCATCGACAATTTTTGCCGCGAGTTCATCCGCAGGGATCGTCTGCATATCCAGGCGAAATTCTTCGACCATGTCGTAAAACCGCTGCATCGCGTTGGCTGTGCGCTTCGGAATCGCGTCAATAGCGTCTAAATGTGCAAGTGCCTGGTATGGCGCAAGCCCCTCGCGCATGGCAAACTCATCGAGCCGTCCTGCAGATGTCGTTCCAATACCGCGCCGCGGTGTGTTAATCACGCGCCAAAAACTGATGGAATCGCGCGGATTGACCACCAATTTGAGATACGCGAGCACATCCTTGACCTCTTTCCGCTCGTAAAATCGCACATCCCCCACGATTTGATACGGGATATTGGCGCGTCTGAACCCTTCTTCAAGGGCGCGAGACTGTGCATTGGTGCGATATAACACCGCCATATCCCGGTAGGTATGATCGCGCTTAAAGTCTTGCGCCACACCGGCGATCCAGCGGGCTTCTTCTGCATCATCGGCGCATCTTTTTAAACGGATTTTCTCGCCGCGTGCACGATCTGTCCACAGTTCTTTTCCCTTACGCCCCGCATTGTTGCGAATCAGGGCATTGCCAGCATCCAGGATAATCTGCGTCGAACGGTAGTTTTGCTCCAGACGCACGACAAACGCGTTGGGATAATCGGCTTCAAAATCGAGAATATTTCGAATATCTGCGCCACGCCACGCATAGATACTCTGATCGTCATCACCAACAACACATATATTTTGATGAACTTCGGCCAAATAACGCGCAAAAAGGTATTGTGGGCGATTGGTATCCTGATATTCGTCGATTAAAATATGTGAAAACTGAGTCTGGTAGGTTTGGCGCACATCTTCGTGATCGCGGATTAACGCCACGCTCAATGTCAACAAATCATCAAAGTCAACAGCGTTATTCTGCTTCAAGGCATCCTGGTAGTGGCGGAAAACCCGCGCGATTATTTGTTCCCGAAATGTGCTCGCACGCTGGGCAAACACATCGACTCCCACCATCTGATTTTTCGCCTGGCTGATTCGCGTGCGAATCAAACGCGCAGGAAAATCGCGTTCAGAAAGTTCTTCATCAGCAATAACTCGTCGCAGAAGCGCGAGTTGGTCCGTTGCATCGTAAATCGTAAAGTTGGACCTCAATCCCACGCGTTCGGCCTGTGATCGCAAAAGACGCGCACACAAACTGTGGAACGTGCCAATCCACATGGTGTTGCACGAACGATGCAGCAAGTCTTCAACGCGCTCGCGCATTTCGCCCGCGGCTTTGTTGGTAAAAGTCATCGCCAGAATCTGGCGCGGATCAACACCGCATTCACTCAACAGATAAGCGATACGCCGAGTCAAAACACGCGTTTTGCCGGACCCCGCCCCCGCGAGAATGAGTACAGGGCCATCTACGGCCTGTACTGCTTTGCGTTGTGCATCATTTAATCCGTCGAGAATCGAAGACATAAGTCAGTTGTCACATCCCCCAAGCCCTAATCCCCTGTTACCAGTTTCTTTTTTTCCCAGGTATTTTGGCGTGCAGAAGCGGTCCTTTTTGTTGCAGCCTTGTGCTCTTGCAAAGTGCGTGTAAAAATATGGCCGCCTTCGCCGGTAGCGACAAAATACAAATAATCTACATCAGCGGGAAAAAGAGCAGCCTCGATAGATGCACGTCCAGGGCTGTTAATCGGCCCGGGTGGCAATCCCGCATGGCGATAGGTATTATAGGGCGAATCGTAGCTATAATCCTTATAAAATAGTCGCCGAGGTCCACCGGGAAGAGCATATTGCACCGTGGGATCGGCTTGCAGACGCATGCCTTTTTTCAGGCGATTGTGATAAACTGCCGCAATCGTATCTCGCTCGGAATCCCAACTGGTTTCCCCTTCGATAATAGATGCGAGCGTGATCACCTCGTGAATACTCATTTCGAGTTCCCGTGCACGTCTCTGGAGCCGCTCCTCAAAAACAGCGCGACAATGCTCAACCATCCTGCGCAGAACTTGTTGTTCCGATACTGTTGTCGAAAAATTATAGGTTTCGGGTAACAAATAGCCTTCCAGGTCTTTGGCCTGTACGGAAAGGGTTTTGCAAAAAGTGGGACTGTTCATCAACAACAGCAATTTGTTCTGGTCGAGATTTAATTTTTCCGATAGGAGCGCCGCAACTTGTTTTTTTTCTAAACCCTCGGGAATCGTAACATTTTGCGTGATATCGCGCGGTCGCTCCAATTCGATCAAAACCTCCCAGGTTGTCATCTGTCCATTGAAAGGATGAATACCGGCCTTCAGGCGGCGACTACTCCCATTGATCTGTGCGAGAAACTGCAGCAGGTGCGGGCTGTGGATCAGGCGTTTCCGATAGAGTTGTTGACTGATTTGTCTAACCGTTGCCCCATGCCGAATTTCGACCTCTTTCTTCCCTACTCCCGTCGGCCGATTCAAAATAAAAATTCCTGTACAAGCACCCAAAATGCATATAATAGGCACAATGCTCAAAATAAAGAGAAACCGTTTCATGAGAGGCTATCTCCCTTTGTGCTGCAAATAGGTTTCGAGGATTAATACAGCAGCCAGGCGATCTACTTCTCCTTTGCGTTTTTTTCTTTTCATGGTATGCAACTCGCGTTTTGCTCCTACCGATGAAAGTCGTTCATCAAACATGCGAACTGGTATATTGCACAATACAGCGAGTTGAGAAGCGAAATTTTCTGCGACCTGCGCCATGTCCCCACGGCTGCCATCCATGTTTAAGGGCAAGCCAACCACCACTTCCTCTGCTGCCTGATCCCCCGCGACCTGTGCGACCTGTGCTATACTGTCATTAAAATTGCGAACTTTAAGTGTGGGCAATCCCCGAACAGAAATTTGCAATTCGTCGCATACCGCAAGCCCAATGCGGCTCCTGCCAAAGTCAACGGATAGAATACGCGCCATAATCAGGGTTGTTTGTTCGTATGCCCTCGCAAACGATCCCGTTTTTCCATTGCAATCTTGTGAAGGACAATCGCGAGTTCACGCGCATCGCCCTGTCCGCGTTTTGCAGATGGCAACAGGTCGTCTCTAAGGGCTTCTATTTCATCAATATGTGCCCGAAGGATCAGTGGATTATTCACCCTTATTCCTTTTGTTGGTATGACCATTGCGGTGGGGCTTTCCAAATTGTGGAGGCATTCCCCCATACAGGGATTCGACAGCCGATGTGTCGGTAACAGGGCGATCCCATAGCGATTTGATGACGGATTGGAACATCACCTGCAGGGATCGTTTGCGGTTTTTCAGGCAGAGCTTGCGAATGCGCTTTCGAGAGGTGCGCCTGGGGTCTTCGCGGATAAAATCAGCCGCACTAACCCCTTGCTCGTGTGCGTGTTCCATCAGGTTGCCAAACGCCTCAATATCTGCATTGTCCGTCAAAACGGACAATATGCGATCATCTTCGCTAAAATCTGGCTTTTCCATTTTCCTCTCCTTCAAGCAAACTTAAGCAATGCTCGCATTTCTGTCAATCAGTCAGCCTAAAAAAATTAAGTGGATTGCTTTTATCGAATATACTGAAAAAAAGTATCCTTTGCCACCCGTGTCCCCGCGACGAGATCCTCAATAATTACAAAAAGGCGATTTTGCCCTGCCTGTGCGTGTTCGAGGTGTACTTCGAGGGGCAAGCGTTCCCAGTCGCTGTTGCCCACCTGTGTATATGACAGCGCGACCTCGGGTTGGTCAACATTCCCCCGCCCGCGTCTTTGCTCTGTTCCCGTTGCTTTGACTGCGGTTGTCACGCGATAGCGAGTCTGTCCAAACTCGTCTTTTGCCAAATTGTACACTTCGCAATAAAACGCCAGTGGATTGGGCGCGCGAACAGTCCTTCGAGGATTGGGAACAATTTGCCAATTTCCCCGACGAAATCGCGTATCGCGCAGCGTATCCGATAGACTTTTAACAAGCAAGAGATCGCTGATATGAAGCTGTTCTTCGTTGTATTCATCAATCGTCACATCAAGCGCGAACACCCCTTGTCGCGCGGTCATAGCATCGGTAACAGTCAGTGTGAGATGATACATTCCTGCGGGCACATCCTGGCGCGTAATATCCACTACTTCTCGAGTGATGACATTTGAGGTATCTACAAAATGCTGCACTTTTTGCGCGTTTCGATATACCACGCGGTATGCCGAATCGGCCAGCGCGACCGCACGCTCAAGCACCACCTGGGGCTGCTGTCCGTCTGTAACGACGAGCAAATTTTCAAGCGGTATACCATAAATAATATCTACGCGAGTTTTGCCTGCACTACCCCGAAAATCCGCCAGATCAAAATAAAAAGTGCCCAGCGACAAGCGAGGTGCTTTGCGAAAATCATCGGACTGGCTCACTGTGGCGTTTTTGTAGCGAATTGCCGGAGCGTGTTCGGCAATTCGAATATTGTCTCTGAGCATAGTGGGCGGAATAGGCGGAATAGGCGCGAAATCAAACCCGGAGACGCCACCCAATTCGCGTGTAAAATCGATGACTATGCCGCCATCCACCTCGGTATATACCCACGACTCCCAGGGCACGATACTGCGATCGTGTTGCATGGTAACAGGCGCGTAAGCCTCCTGAGAAGGGTCGCTGCGAGAGGCTTCTCCACTGCGTCCTTCAACCGAGCCTAAGGTATTTTGATCGGGTATATCGAGCATCTCTCTTTCGCGCTCAGCAGCAAATCCGCGATCGCTTCGAATGGGAAAAACTGGACCAATTAATTCTCCTTCATTGGGATCTCGATACAATTCTCGGTACACCTTTTCCTTCACTTCCTGTACACGCGTTGAGGGTAGCGAGGGAACCCATCCTGATCGGGCGCGGTAATCGGGTTCACCGTAGCGGATATAGACCTCACCTCGTCTGTCCCAGGGATAGTTTTCCCGACCAAATGACCAGCGCGCCATCCAGACCCGTTCGTAGTGCGCCAGTTGTCGCTCGTTGTATGCGCTGGACAAATTTGGATTTTTTGCACGCCAAAAACGCGCCACATAATTTTTCTTTTCCGCTTCGTCAAGCGCGCGATAAGTCCCTATTTCCCCATCCAACAGCAGCACCTGAATATCGTCGTAAAGCTGGCGTTCGCGCGCGTTAATTTGCGCGAGAAATCGCTCGAATAATTTGGTCGATTCTTCAAAGCGTTTCACCCGCAACGCTTTGATTGCCATAATGGGTAACAAATGCGAGGCTTCGGGTTTTTCGCGTGCGATGGGCGCGATAAAGCGATCTATATCCCGATAATTTTTCAACTGCAACAAACTTCTACCCAACCGTTCAGCGACTTCATCGTCAGGGTTACGCGTCAAATACGCCCGGTAAAACGTCCGCGCTCTCTGATGATCTTCGCGGTCGGCATACCAATCGCCCAGCACGCGGTATGGCGGGAGATATGTCGAATCGCGCCGAATGGCGTTTTCGGCAATTTTAACGCCATCAACCATCCCCTGATCGAGAAGAGCCTGCGCGAGATAGCTATACGCATCCAGATAATCTGGATCCGTTCGGATTGCAGACCTGAGTGCTTGTACGCCGTCATCGAAATGCCCTCCTCGTCTCAGCAACACCAGCCCTTTTCCCGCGCGTGCCTGTGCCTGTGCGTCGGGGAAAATCATGGCTTTTTCAAATGCTTCTTCAGCTTGTTTGAGCAATCCCCGATCAAGATAGGCATGTCCGAGCACACTCCACGATTCCCCGTCTGTTGCCTGGTCGCGTAACGCTGCAATCTGCGTTTCTGCGGCTCCTGCCCCGTACTGCGCGAAGTCTTCACCAAGTCGTCCAATGATCGCAGACACAATATCCGCCATTTTGTCCCATCTCCAGACCCTTCGTCCAGTTGAAGATCCCATCCAGAGAATTTGCCCGGTCTCCACTTCAATCAAACGCAACACCAGACCGATATTGTCCGTGGTGCCATCTTTTCCCAGAACGAGTAAGCTCCCCGTCAAGATGGCCTCCGCAAGTGTTGTTTCTGATGCCTCTCTGCGCAAATCGGGACTGAGGCGAGCAAACCGCTCGCGTCCCTGTCTCCCTTTTAATGCCCCTGGTACGAGAGAAAACAACCCATCGCGCTGAATCGCATTTTTGAGGTGCATTTCGCAATCGGCAGCAAGAGGCAAATAATCCGTAGTATGGAGCGGTTGCAGGAGAATATGGTGCGGCAAATGCTCGGCCTCTGGTGCGGGAACAGGTGTTTCCTCTTCGACAAACCCAAGCGAAGACCGCACTTCGACAGCGGGGATCTCTCCCACAGACCGATGTGCTCGCGTCCACACCCATGCCGGATTGTCCCGCACATCGCCAGTCCAGACAACGGTACCTGTCCGGAGATCAATGAGTTTGAGTTTGAGTAAATAAATCCCCGTAAACGCGACAGAACCCATCAAAAGATAGGTGGCGGGAACCCTGTTGCTAAGGAACTCGTGTAGCTCGGAAGAAAGCTGTTTATCTGTCTGATCTATCTCCCCCATTGGTACATCGGCTTCTATTAAAACAAAACGCGACCTCCCCAGAGCGGGATGATATGCGCGGCGATGGAGTTCGTAGGCGATACGATCGGCCATATAGACGCCGTAATCGCTATTGTAAGGTGAATAAAAGGGCGCGATTGCCAATCGAAAGGTGGCTGGCGACTGAGAAAAAGCACCGACAGGCAACAGTAAGGTGGATAGTACACAAAGACATACCCAATAGAATATTTTTCGCCTCAGCAATAGCATCAAACTCGGCCTTTCTCAATTTATGGGTACCGACAGGGTAACCTGGGCTGGTCCGACCACCAGATGATCCAATACATTGGATAACCAGATCGCAGCGAGCAAGCCCAGCACGAGATTGGCCCGCCCTGCACGAGATTCCACGCGTTCAAAATTGCGCGTAAACGCATCGGAATCCGTACCTGCTATGGGTTGCCCCAGTTGCAAATCATTCAAACGCGTACCGCGATAGGTATTATATGCACTGCGATAGGATATATCGGTCACAAGCCAGGCCGCAGCGAGTACTGCCGAAGTCCCCATAAAAACATACCCCCGTTTTTTGTTTCCGCGGTACAACTGTCCCCACCCCGGCAAGAGAAGCGAGCGGCTCGCTGCACCCCAAAACGTGGTTTTCCCAAGGGTTTGTCGTAGCGTTATGCGGCGCATGCTCAGAAGCAACGCCCGCGTATCAGCAAGTGCCTGATCGGGGCCAATATCCATAATCCCCTTGTTGACCTCTGGATCCAGGTGAAATGCCTCGACAAGTGCCAGACGCGCACGAGCCGTATCGCCAGAAGCCATGTGAATGCGTCCCAGATCGAAAAAGATCTCGGCTCTCAGACTCTGTTGTGGTCTGTCGAGTAGGGGGACCACGCCCAACAAGCTCGGAAGATGGGAGAGCGTCTCAAATGCGCTGGCATAATCACCTGCGCGATAGGCGGTCTGTGCTTTTTCGACAATTTTTTGGTCATCCGCCCATGCCGAACCCATCGCCAGACAAAACAACACCCAGACCAATAGACTACGGTACATACGTTATAACCCCCCCACTTTCATCTGAAAGATGTAAGAGATTCAGGCCCGGTCTGCTGAAAGTTAGATCACCTGCTGAGAATGCGCCCGAAGGCAGGGGCCACGAGAAAAATTCTTCGCCGTTTGCCCCAAACACATGTATCTGCGTGCGATCCAGTACAAAAATCTGCCCCGCAGCATTGAGTGCGAAAGCACGCGGTTCGATCTGAGGATGCAGCACATCCTCCCATGTGATGTTGCTGAGCCTCTCACCAGAAAAGTGCAAAAGCCCCCGTTGAATCCCATTTATCCATGCAATCCAAATAACACCCTTGTGAACTGCGATATCCACGGGGTCTCTATATTCGAGATCAAAAGCACCTACAGGAGATATCGCACCCGAAAATCTCGCAACCGAATAGACGCGCAATTGCCCATCTGTCGCAATATAAAATCGCCGTTGACTGTCCTGAGCCAATCGTACGTGTGAAGATGTGCTTACCCAGTTAAGGAATGAAGGAACCCACTGTATATTGATATTACGAGACCATTCAATAGGTATAATGCCAACGCGTCCAATCGAATCCAGACCGCTGATGTAAGCGCGAGAAAAAGCACCCACCTCCTCAAGCGATGAAGGTCCAACCAGATCCACAGATTGTGGCCTGAAGTAGCCTGCATTCTGTGCATCCGAGCTGACAAGGTGGTGTGATAGCGTATTGGGCATATCGGCGCTCAGGGTATGCTGCAGGTAAAAAAATAAAATCTGGTTGGGGCGAACAATCAGGGCGAGCAGGTCGGCTTCGCCATAGGGATCGGCAATAGAAAGGCGCATTCGTTCGTTCGTACCGCTCAGGGGATCTACGACATATCGCCCTGATTCACGATAAAATTGCATGCGTACGCTGCGACTTGTGTGTTTCACACCCGTTGACATGTGAGATCTTATAGCATAAATATAGGGACGATTGTCGGGAATTGACCGGTCCAAAAAGGATGTTTGCTGCGGGTCTTGTGTAACGAATATCGTCTCGTAATCGCCGTCTGCGGGTGCGCGGATAACTTCATAAGTCAGTACCTCACCTGCTTCTACCTTCCAGATGAGTTGCACGTCAAAGGCAATGGGGTTGCGCCGAATTTCGCGTAAGCCAGCACCTGGGATGAGGACTTCAACAGCAGAAGTACTTACTAGGCCACCCTCACTATGTTCGGCAACCACGCGGTATTGCAGACGCTCGCCAGCAAACAGTTCGCTGTCTTGAAATACGCCCGCAGTTGCGTATCTGCCATTGGTACTGGTACCGGATGTTCGCTCGATATTTCTAAAACCGGAAATATCTCGACGCTGGAGAACAAAGTTTTCCACGTGCTTCTGCCCGAGATACTCCCACCGCACAACGACCATTCCCGTATTCGTGTCATAATTGGCATTGGTAATGTGGATGATTGGTGTATTGTATGGGTCTATACTCAGGTCGCGTTGGGGGTTATAACATCCGACGAGAATGCCCATAGCATATACGAATACCAAATGAAGGTACGGATTTTTCATTGCCTTGTACCACAAAAAGAATAGATTATTAACCAACGGGCTTCAATATATTGATATGAACCATGAATAAACAAGTAGTTTTGGCGAACAAGGGCTTGCAAAAATACCTTGCCTTTCCAGTATAGCAGTGTTAAAATTGATAAAGCCGAAAGCTCAATCACATAAGTCTGCAATTCTTTCTTCCGAGAAGAATCATGAACGAAAAATCAGATCAGTGGATCACGCCTGAAATTCCGCGTAACAAAAATCCAGATTGTGATCTCAAACGCACTTATAAGCGCATATTTCGCATCAGCATGGGGATTGCATTCATCTTGCATGTGGGCATAGGAATGATGTTTCCTACATTCACAGCCGGCACGCGCAAAATAGAGCGCAAAACGATCATCATCGAAAACGTCGATATACCGGAAACCCGTCAAATTCACCGTGCACCGCCACCTCCACGGCCGTCTATTCCCATTGCAACCGAAAGCGAAGATGTGCCCGACGATGTTACTATTGAAACCACCGACCTCGACTTTGACAAGGTCGATCTCCACGTGCCGCCACCCCCTGGTGAAGACACCGTAATAGAGGAACCAGAAGAAGAAATACTCGAATATTTTATGGTCGAAGAAAAACCCGTGCTCATCAAGCGAGGAACACTGGTATATCCCCCAGTCGCCCTCAAGGCGGGTATTGAAGGCACCGTTCACTTGAAAATACTGGTTGACAAAGCCGGAGTGGTCGAACAAGCCAATGCTGTCAAAGGCAAAGAAATTTTTTACAAAGCGGCCCTTCAGGCCGTTCATCAATACCGTTTTAAGCCAGCCCGTCAAAATGATAGACCTGTGAAAGTCTATCTCGTCATACCCATACGTTTTCGAATCGATCGGTAATCTAAAAACGCAAACACCAACCCCCCGACAATTTTGTCGGGGGGTTTTGTGCGTCTATGAACTACTGGTGAGGCTTCGCAGTTACACCATTCATTTAAGCATTTGCAATTCTACCCACAGTTCCCGATATGCCTGAGTTGCCTTTGAACGCGGCCTGAAGCAGGCCACTGGTTGTCTCGTCCAGCCCATCTGTTCCACATCTGTCGTGTACGGAATTTGCGCATTCAGAAATTTCCCCTTGCGCTCGCCCACCTGCGCGATCATTTCCCTGTGCATTGTCTTGCGCTGTTCAACCATTGAAAAAAACGACACCATTTTTTTGCGTTTCAATTTATTTTTTTTAAAAAAATCCACCAATTTTTGATGCGTCAACATCGACAAAGTCGTCGGGATACACGGCACAATCACATAATCGGCTGCCCTGAAAACATGCTCGGCCAGGAGCGTCAGGTTGGGCGGACAATCAAAAAAAATATAATCGTACTCTTGCCGTATCGGCGTCAACAGACGCTTTAAATAGCTTTTATTTTTTGCCCGCGCATCCAACCCCAAATCCAGATTGCGAAAAGACATGGCTGAAGGCAATAAGTCCAGACCTTCAAAGTCCGTCCCTCGAATATTATTTTCTAAGTGCTTGCCGCCCTTCAAGAAACGCTTGCGTCCAAACTTCTTCTTTGCGCGGATGCGAAAATAAAAAGCCGCAGCCCCTTGTGGATCTAAATCGCACAGCAATGCGGTTGCACCGGACTGAACCGCCTCATAAGCCAGATTCACTGCGGCGGCGGTTTTCCCCACACCACCTTTCATGCTATACAACGCAAAGATACTCACATCCACTCCTCAATTAGATTTACTTTTTAAACAAGTCGCGGTACAAACGAACATTTTTCTTTTCTGCATAAATGGCAAAAGCACTGGCAAATTCGCGCCGAACAACCTGCTGCTGGCTGTGCAAACGCGCAATAAGCCCACCGATAGCCGCAGCGCAAAGCAGACGATCCGTACGCCGACTGCGGGACAACACCTCGTTCAAATAGGCCATCAACTCTTGTTGTTGTACCGATAAATCGTTAAAATCCCCCAGGTTATCCTGCAATTTCTTCATATATCCGATGAGTTTATTCATCTTATCTTTGGGAAAAAACGAGGCAAAAAACTCCAACAAATACCGCAATTTTTTGCAGTCAATTCGCAAATAGTGCAATGCCTCATCCGGTGTATCATCTCCAATTGTCTGACCCCTTTTGCGCACCTGTTTAAAACGCTTATAAATAAATTTTCGCGCAAGGGCTATAGCTGGCACGCCGGAATACGCCTCCGTCCGAAACTGTTCGTCCTGCAAAAAAGCCGTCCATGAATCCATCAGGCCCCGATATTCGGGCGTATCGAGAACCTGTACCATGTCGTTAAGGGCCCGCCGACGCTCGCTTTTTAAGCGCGAAAACACGGCATCTAATCCGGGCTGTAGCGATTGGGGCAACATGGCGCGATAAGTCTCTTCTTCGAGCAAATACACATCCAGATCTCGCAACCGATTGGTCGATCTGCCCAATTGTCGAAACTCATCCTTAAAATGTGCCACCGCATCTTCGGGCAAAACGCCTTTAATTTGACTCAGTGCTGACCGCGTGCGCCGAATCGCAACCCTAAAATCGTGCAGAAATTCCGTATCCCAATCCGCGCGAATGCCCGTTTCATTTTGGCGCATTACATCGTGCAGACATTTCAAAATCTCACATGTTGCCTCGCGCCCACTCGCCCCGTGATTCAAGTCGAGATTGAGCTTTGAGGAATAATTGCCCGGTACACATCCTGCGAGATTCATCACGCGCTCAAATACGTCTTCTGCTACATGTGCAACATCCAATTTCAGAAAGCGACGGTGCAAATTCTCAAAATCGCGTTCATATCCCCGTACGCTTCGCAATGTCAAAGTTGCAACATGTCTGTTTTCTATGTTGGTATGTGTGAGAAACAACCGAACAACTGTCTTTTCATCTGCATTTAAAACGCCAAATCCGCAAACTTTTTGCGTCACCTGTGCTCGGAGTAACAGCGCCCGAATTGAGATCACATCCCGCAATGTATCGCGCAACTCGCCCTCTGGGAACATCCACCAGAATCGGCCTTCCAGATGTTGTTTCATCTCGATCTGATCGTGTCCCAAAGGGTATTCACCATCTGAAATTCGTTGTAAATACACCGCGTTTCCCGTTTGTATCAGCGCGAGTCCCTTCCGATACAACCGCCAGTCAAACGTGTCGAAATACCGCACCGTATTCTCAACCTCAGATACAGGTAGCAGGCGCTCGGGGGCGAGTTGTTCGACCACATCCCATCCATGTGGTTCACTCAAAACATAAGTTTCACTGCGCGTGATCATCGGGCGTCCCCTTACATGCGAGGATTGCATTTTTGTAACGGTCATCATCGGTCACATCTCGGCTAAACCAGGGCGGTGGGACAAAGCGCGAACTTTCAGCTACGGTATCAAACTCAACTTCGGCCACTATCAGACCCTTCAGGCGGCCGCAGTACACATCCAGTTCAATTGTCCATATCCCTTCGATGATCTCATAGCGCACTTTTTCGACCCGCCTGTTCTCAGTCAAAGGCCAGAGGGTATCAAATTGCGCCTGGCTCAATTCCACCTCGACTTCCGTCCGCTGCACACCTTTGCCCTGTTTCACGGTCTGATAAAATCGCTCGCCTTTGCGACGCAGCCGAATCTCCGTGCCATCCTCCCCTACCGAGAGATAGCCCTGTGAGATTTCTACTCCTGTACAAGCCGTTAGATCCGGCATTTTTCGCACGCAAAACTTCCGCTCAATTTCTTTTTTCATAACAAAACGCGAGTTCCCAGATGTGAAAAGCAGGACAGGGTGCTTTATTCCCAGTAATGAGGGATAATTAATGATAACACACCTCATCGTCGAAAGCAATTTTTAAGATAATACACGGGGTTTGATGTAGCCATGCTTTCTCTATCCGCAAGTACGACAAAAGCACTTGACAACCACTGCCGGAAACGCCTTCTTACCAGCCATCTATGCGCAAGAAATGTCCCTTGTAGTTCCTACACGTAGAGGAGATTAGAAGATGGACAATGCGATGCGTGACACGTTCGCACGACAAGGCTATATCGTCGTGCCCGATGTGCTCAATCAACAGCAGTTGGACGAGCTCAATCAAGTCTATGATCAGCATATCTTTGAGCGGGATGAGACGCTGTCCACGGCCCGCACCGACAAACAGAACCGCTTCTACATCGGCGCGCGCGATAAGCACATGACAACGGATCGGCACGGCAACACCTACATGGGGAGAAGGCTCTGGAGCAAGGCCTACCGGGACCTGATCGACAACGAGACCATGCTGCCCATCCTTGAAGAGCTTCTCGGCGATCCAGCGTGGGGCCATGCCCCAGCACACATGTCGGAAGAGCTTCGCCCCTCGTTCCGGTTAGATCACGACAATATACACTACAAGCCTGGCCGGAAACCGACAGATGGCGCGGACATAGGTGGGACGCTCCACGGCAGCCCGAGCAGCTTTCATATCACGTGTGTATATGAACTCAAGACCGTCGGACCAGATGACGGGGGCTTCGGGTGTGTTGTTGGCACACACAAGCCGGCCAATGAGCAGAAACTGATGGGTATCGCTGGCGACTGGCGGCGGAACTGGTGCGATACGGAATGGACGTCGCAGCTGTCGAACTGGGATGACGATGTGCCGGTGCACCGCGTCGAGGCCAAGGCTGGGGACTGCATTTTGTTCACAGAGAAGCTCAAACACGGTACGATTCCGTGGGCAGGGAGCGGCGAGCGCCGCACCCTCTTCTACAAGTATGTTCCTTTCGGCATGCACCACGGCGACGCCGCGTACGACACCAATGACCCCGAACTGACTGAGCGACAGAAACGGATCTTAGAGTTCTCGCCGTGCTGGTTTAACGAGCCCCGGGAGGACAAAGACTACTCCGCGAATCCGGCGCTCACAGAGCTCCATCCGCTGGCGCGTGTGAAGAGCGATTCGAGTGTGTTGCTGCCGGGCATGTCGCCGCCGCACATCCGGCTGGCGGACGAGACCAGGGCAATGCTTCTGAACCGCTCGTGACGCGATTCGTCTCCATGATTCGAACCAGGCGACAGGTTGAACGGGAATACGGATACTATAGAAAAATGCCGTGAGATTTTTTCTCACGGCGTTTTCTTATTTTGGTTTTCCTTGCCTCTGTTGTGAAACGCGTACCAATCGTCATCGGTCAGGTATTTTGGTTCGCCAAGCTGACGGGAAAGCACGTATTGTCGGCACATGATTTCCAGGCGATGGGCCTGGTTGACAGCGCGTTTTAAGGTTGGTCCGTGGCAAACCATGCCGTGGTTTCCGAGGAGACACGCGGTGCGGTCATAGAGCGCTTCGGATGCGTCTTCGGCAAGCGATTGGCTGCCAAATGTGGAATAAGGGACACAGGGCACATCGTTACCGCCAAACACCCCCATGAGGTAGTGAAAGCCTGGTAGGGTCATCACATGGCACGATACCGCAACGCAGTAATCGGAGTGGGTGTGAACCACTGCTACGGCTTCGGGGTGCTTTTGATAGATGGCACCATGCATGGGCGATTCCGAAGAGGGTTTGCGGTCGCCTTCATACTCACCGTCGAAGGTGGCTTTGACAATCGTTTCTGTGGTAATATTGTCTGCGGTTGCGCGGTTGGGAGAGATGAGCATTTTATCGCCAAATCGGACGCTCAGATTGCCAGAGGACATTTCGTTTAAGCCAAGCTCTCCAACTTTTTTATAATAAAAAACCAATTGCTCGCGTAAGGCCATTTCATAAACGGGATCATCTTCCATATGTATTCCTTTATTGGTTTTTGTCTGCTTTACGCATCTGCTCCAGGGCGGTATGAATGAAGTTACCTTCACCAACACCGCCCGCTTTTAGTACCAACGACAATGGATCGCGCCCTGCACGGTGACAATAACCACCGTTGAGAACGTCGAATGTTGCCACCGAAACTCGCTCTATACCTAAAGATGCCATGACTGCCCCTGATGTTTCGCCACCCATCACAACAAATTTGCGCACACCGTGCTGATAGAAATACTGGGCAACACTGGACAGAAGCTTATCGGCAAGTGTTGCAGCACCTTCGCGCCCGAGTTCCGCCTGGGCTCTTTTTACGCCTTCAGGATCCGTTGAGGTACCCACACCTACAGGCCCTTTTTCTAATCGGTCTTTTGCCCACTCCACAATGCGGTCAACCATGTTGGCGTCTTGAGCTGCTTCTAAAAGGTCAATGCGAAACACCGGATGCGTTTGCTCGAAATGCGCAAGCTGCCGGACTGATTTTCCTGTGCAACTTCCAGAAATAACAGCTTCATAACCAGGTGCAGGCGGCAGTAATGTTTTCGGTTGGCTCCTTGTATTTCCCTGCCAGTTGCGGGCGAGCATCACTGGGAGTAGGTCTGCGCCAGTGCTCAATGGCAAATCCCTGGACAGTGTTGCTAATTGCTCAAGATCCGACTCCTGAATTACGTCGACAACAAAAAACTTTACACCCAGAGCCTTCTGCTCTGAAATGTAATTCTCGCAAGCGTCTGTTCCTGACACCACAATTTGATATGGCAAAAGACCGACTTTGACCTGGCTTTGTTCCTGTAGTACTTCAACAAGATTGGAATTGGTCATCGGTGTTACAGGATCATTGCGCCGGGGTGATTCGTGCAACATGATCTCGCCAAGAAACAACCGCCCCTGATAGATGGTTGTGTTTTTCCAGATGGGACAGAAAAATACGTGGTCGGCCTGGGTCAAGTCCATCAACGTTTCTGCCACAGGCCCGATATTGCCACGTGCTGTAGAGGAAAAGAGCGCACTGTATTTGTAGTATATCTGTTTCGTCCCTTTGGCGAGCAGGGCTTCAGCCGTGTGTTTTGCATCGGCACGGGCATCGTCAGGGGGTTGGATCAGGAGTTTTCGTCCAACGACCACAGCTTGTGCATCGTCGTCGAGTATATTGAGTGCATCACCAGATGTTACCAGTGGACAACGCACGCCTTCTCTTTCGAGCAAACTCGCGACCATCATCCCACCTGTGAGATCATCTGCGATCACACCAAGTTCAAGCATGGCTTTGATCTCCCGAATCAAGGGTTTCAGCGCTTGGTTCTAATTAAAATCAAATGTTGCTGAAGGGATGAAACGGGCGATCCCTTGTGTTTCTGCGGCCGGATTTGGATTTTGTGGATAATAATCGGGGATTTGTGTGCCCTTCCTCGCGAGTCTTACAGCCAATGAGATTCTTGGCTCGCCATACTCAAAAGGCAGACTGCGATGCATGATTTGAGAATGAAACACCGTGAACTGGCCTCTTTCCATTGTGAGTGTGCCGATCCTATCATGGACGAGTTCTGGCACTTCTTTTACAAATCGCATATCTCTGTTCCATCCATCAATGGGTTGATGAGATCCCTTCACATATTCGATGCGGCCAGCACCGTACCCAATGTCGGTCAACGCAAATAGAACCGTGAAGTGGTTGCTGGTATCATAGAGATTAACTTGATCGCGACCGTTTTCGTATGCGCGATCGTGGTGCCATATATTTTCTGACACGCCTTCAGATTTCAATTGAAAAACGCTACCCCAGATAAAAAGATCATTGCCGAAATGTTCGGACACCACGGACTTCACATTGTCATCGAGACAGAGATCTCTCATCACCTTGAATTCCATGTGTCTATCGATCTTCGTTCTAAATTGGGGTTCTTGTCCTGCCAACCGGCGCACGATATTTTCCTGGCGTTGTAGCGCTTGTAGTTCTATCCCGACCTCACATACGGCATCGACGAGGGATTTGTCTGCCAACTCAAAAGGACCGGTTAGGCCATTTTCTTGTAATTGCTCGATTGACATTGTTGCTCCTCCCAAAAATGATGTTTATGATTAAACGATTGTTGATAGAGCTTCTTTGATCTGGGCGCGTTGTTCTGCACTAAATGACCGGTACGACGCCTTCAAAGTCGCTCATGGTTTACTCCTTGAAGTGGTTTTTTGCGATCTTATATCCTGTTAGGCTGGCATCCAGGCTTTTGCAGCAATGCCTTCGAGATGGGTTTTGACATCGACGACGGCGGGTTTGCCTGCGTTGAGGGCTTGCTCAAGAGCACTTTGCAGTTCGCTGATTTTGTTGACGGTGATGCCAAAGCATCCCATGGCTTCGGCCATTTTGGCAAAGTCTGCGTCTGGGAAGAGCCAGAGTTCGTCAGAGCCTTTGGTACGACCGCCATAGGTGTGTTCTACACCACCTTGTTCCTGGTTCAGCGAATGGTTGTTGTTGATGACGGTGACGGTGTTGATTTCGGATTTCATGGCGGTGTCGAGTTCGGTCATGTGATACCAGATGCCCCCATCGCCAGTGAAGCAAATGACGGGACGGTCTGGTGCGGCGCATTTGGCACCGAGGGCTGCAGGGAAACCCCAGCCGAGTGAACCAGAACAGCGGATATAAGATTGTGTGGGATATTTGAAGTCGAGCATGGTGCCGGTCCAGATGCCGGAGTGTCCTGTGTCGGAGACGAGTATGGCATCGGAAGGAAGAAAGTCAGACAGTTCTTTGCAGAGGCGTTCGGGACGCATAGGTTCGGTGTCGGAGTTGACATGTTTGGCCATGTCTTCTTTCCATGCGTTGACGAGTTCGTGGATGCGGGCGATCCATTGGGTGCGAGGCTCTGCTTTGCTGGCCTGATCAATCATGAGGCGCAATGTGTTTCGCACGTCGCCTTGAAGTCCGAGAGTGAGGGGATAGTTGCGACCCAATTCTTCGGCATTGATGTCGAGTTGAATGATGGGCGTGCCTTGTGGCGGCACTTTATACCCATTGGTAACCTGCCCGCCCGTATGACTGCCGATGAAGAAAACCAGATCGGTTTCAAACATGGCCTGATTGGCACAGGCGCGTGAGTATGAACCGGGTGTGCCGATAGCGAGTTCGTGATCGGCGGGAAACATGGCTTTGGCATTGAGGGATGTGGCAACGGGGATAGAAAGCTTCTCGGCAAGGGCGATGAGTTCGGCGCTGGCATCGGATGTGGTCACACCGCCACCGGCCATGATGATCGGCTTTTTGGCTTGAGAAAGAAGGCTGAGGGCTTCGGTGATCAATTCGGGTTCGGCAGTCGGGCGAAAAGGTGGAATCTGGGAAAAGGCAGATTCGATGACGACTTCAAAATCGGCTTCGGCTTCAACGACGACTTGACCGGCAAGACCTTGTAGATCGAGATGTACGGGACCGGGTGTGCCTGTGGTGGCTGATCGAAAAGCCTGCCGCAAATACACGGGCAACAGATCGACGGCGTGGACATCAGCGGTGTATTTTGTAACTGCACCAAACGGGTTTCGGTGATCAACTTCCTGATAGGCATGGCGGAGCTGATTGACATGGCTTTCTTTGCCTGTGATTGCGATAACAGGCGAGCAGGCAAGATAGGCGTCTTGAAGACCAGCAGCGAGGTTAACGGCACCAACGGATTGGGCCATACAAAGACCTGGACCGCGTTTGACGCGCGCATACGCATCGGCCATGTACGCAGCGGCTTTTTCTCCGTGGGTTTGCACGCGTTTCATGCCGAGATTTTCCATTTCCATCAATGCTCGAGGCGCGATGTAGGGCATAAAAAAGACGGTGTCTATTCCGTGGCCATGCACGGTTTCTGCGAGAAATTGTGCACCTGTTATTTGGGGCATTGGGGTCTCCTGTTATGGTCTTCTGCTGGTGATGGGACGCAGAACTTTGACGTTGGTATCAATGGTGATTTTTTTGCGCTCTTGAATGGCTTTTTGGCCGATTTCCCAGACTTTGCCCATTTCGGGATCATCGGGTTGGGCGATGGTGCCGACATTGCTGTGATGGCCTTCCCAATGATACAGGCTGTCGTATCGCGTCATCATGTAGATGCGGTCTTCGGGTGCTGATTTGGTTATCCATTGGCCAATGGGGCGCACACCTTCGCCTCGGGTGACCCAGGGCCACCACTGATTTTCTGATAAGTCAACAAAATGCGAAACGTCGGTGGGCGCGACTTTGAATGAGCGCAGAGTATAAATGCCAGGCTCTTTTTCGGGGGCGTCGCTATCAGGCTGTCTTTGCGTGAGGGGCAAGAGGGAAATACATTCGGTTTCGTGTACGAGTGCGGCACGTCCACTGCCTTCATTGGCGAGATTGTCCCAGTTTCGGGTTTCTTCCCAATGACCATGGCTGTCGTATCGCGTCATGAGAAAGATGCGTTCGGGCCCCCCTATGGCAGCGACCCAGAGGCCGAGTGCACGCGCTCCTTTTTCTTCGACGGCTGGCCAGATCTGTTCTTCGCTAAAGCGAACAAATTCGGCGTAGTCTTTGCGGTGAACGTGAAATGTGCGGATGGTATAGATCATTCAATCCTCGTTTCTCGTCAGGTGTGTGACGCTGTCCGGCAATTTGTCATTCGTTCCTCACCTGAGTTCTACGCATATATCTACAAAATGGATAACGCCAGTGAATTCAAAAGGTGAAACGCCCGCGATGGGTGAATGTCGGTTGCGACCGACTTCTACACCGCGCATCTTTGACCTGCGTGTGGCGTCTGGAATTTGGATCGAACCGATTGTCTCGCCATCTCCCGTGAGAGTGATGGTTCCCGTGCCATCGTCGGCTGGTTTGAACGTAGCGCCCACGGTAATACGACCATTGGGAAGCGTCGTTGTGGAACGACCTGAGATTGTTTGACCCAGCGCGTTATACACAAAGCACAGTGTGTCATTCTGTATGAATAAAGAAAATCCATCGAGGGATTTTCCCTGGGCATAGATGACGCCTTCGGTTTCTGGCAGGATCTCAACTTCGGCAGTTAATGACCAGTTTCCCTGTTCCAGTGCGGGCGATTGTTTTGATGCAATGCGAGCCATTGGCGGAACAAAATGATACGTCAGCGAATCGGGTTCCGCAGTGGTGGGGCGCGGTGGCAGCCCAGAGCGTAGAGGCAAGACGCCATAGCGTCCGGCTTCTACCCACCATCTTTCAATCAGCTTTTTCAGTTGATCTGGCTCGGCCTTTGCGAGGTTATTGGATTGCGAGAAATCTTCATCGAGATAATACAATTCCCATTCGTCATCATTGTAATCGTCGTCGGGATCGTGTCTGGTAACGGCCATCCAGCCGTCGAGCCAGAGCGCACGGTTGCCCATCATTTCAAAATACTGAACAGGTTTTTGCGTAGGGCAATCTCTGTCGTCAAAAGTGTAGGCCATGCTCGTTCCCGTAATAGGCATCTGATCGTATCCGCGGTAGCACGACCGAGGTTGTAAATTGAGTACTTCAAGTATTGTTGGTGTGAGATCTGAAACGAAGTGGAATTGTCCCCTTACACCGCCAGCATCTTTTATAGCTGGGGGATAGTGAATGATCATCGGCACGCGTACACCGCCCGCATGTGTATCCTGCTTGTACCATGGCAAGGGTGTGTTGCCCACCTGAGCCCAACCCCAGGGGATATCGGTGTAGCTGTGCGGGCTCCCGATGTCATCCAGTTTTTCTTGTATGGCATCGAAATCTTCTTCTGGTAAAGCGCGACCGGTTTTCCCGCCTACGGTCTGCCCATTGTTTGCGGCATTGCGCAGGGGACTTGGACCAATGTTCATAACACCATAAGGACCACCGTTTTGGCTGGTGCCGTTGTCGGCGGTGAGTATCAGGAGTGTATTATCCAGTTGATCAATAGCGCGCAGATGTTCGATCAGTCGTCCGATTTGTGCATCCGTATGCTCAAGGAAACCTGCCCATGTTTCCTGCAGCCGGCACACGAAATTCTTTTCATTCTGGCTCAGTGTTTCCCAGGGCTGTACGCCAGGATTCCTGGGTGGTAGGCGAGTGCCGTCAGGGATAATCCCAAGTTCGGTTTGCTTTTGAAAATAGCGCTCACGGATAACGTCCCACCCTTCGTCAAAACGGCCTTTGTATTTATCGATGTATTCTTTTGGCGCTTGATGTGGGTTATGCATAGCACCGGGCGCGAAGTACATGAAGAATGGTGTTTCGGGACGCATGGCCTTGAGGTCATTGACAAACTCGATGGCGTGATCTACCAGATCCTCTGTGAGGTGATAACCTTCTTCAGGCGTTTTTGGGGGCGATACAGGGTGGTTGTCATAGGTCAGTTCTGGATAAAACTGATCGGTTGCACCGGGTAAGAATCCGTAGAAGCGATCGAACCCGCGCTGTAATGGCCATTCTTCGCGAGATCCACCAGCTGAGTTTTGTGTACTGGGGTTGAGATGCCATTTGCCCAGGGCAAAGGTGGCGAAGCCTTCTTCGCTCAGCATCTCTGCCAGAGTTGCCGCGTGTCGGCTCACGCGACTTCGACGGTTGGGAAACCCAGCATCACCGCCATCGACAATCGTCGACATACCAACGGCATGGTGGTTACGGCCGGTTAACAGAGATGCTCGGGTCGGGGAACATAGGGGCGTGACATGAAAATTGTTGTACCGCAACCCGTTTGCTGCAAGGGCGTCCATGTTCGGTGTTTCGATTGTCGAACCATAGCAACCCAGATTGCCGAATCCTGTGTCATCCAGAAGAATCACAAGGACGTTTGGAGCGCCGTCTGACGATGGGGGGGAAAGCCAATCTGGCTCTGAATCCTTGTAGGAGATGCCTATCTTGCCACGAAAATTTGATTCCATCATTTTTCTACATCCATATGCGTTTCATCGGTCAATCCTTAGCAGTGTTAACGGACAGGTATTTTAAAACAAGTGCCCCTGGCAGGACTCGAACCTGCGACCAACGGATTAGGAATCCGCTACTCTATCCTCTGAGCTACAGGGGCACATAATATCAATAATGAATCAGCGTGTGAATGGGCCAATCTCCAAGTTTTGTACGCCCGTTTAAAAAGTCCAATTCAATAACAAAAGAGATACCGACGATTTCCCCTTTGAGTTCAGATACGAGCTGGCACGCTGCGGCCATTGTGCCACCGGTTGCCAGCAGATCATCCACGAGCGCGACCCGCTGCCCCCCGGCAATTGCGTCCGTATGAATTTCAATCTTATCAGTTCCGTATTCCAATTCATATTCCGCAGAAATCGCGTCTGCTGGTAGCTTGCCGGGTTTGCGGATCGGCACGAAGCCCACACCGAGTTCGCGTGCGAGTGCAGTCCCAAAAATAAAACCCCGCGACTCGATTCCCACCACAAGATCGACAGCCCCGTTGCGATAGGGTTGTGCGAGTTGTTCTATCGATGCGCGAAGAGCGTCCGCATCGGCAAGCAATGGCGTAATATCTTTGAACAAGATACCCGCTTTGGGAAAATCGGGCACATCGCGAATAATTCTTTTTAAATCCACTCTTTCCTCCCGTGTATTACGTATTTTTCTTATCCAGAGCGTCGGCCAGCACTTCGACGGGATGACGGGCAGTGCGCCCTGTAGCGTGTGCAATCTGCTGCCTGCACGACAAACCTGCTGCGGCAATTTCAGTTGTGTCATCTGCATCGCGAACCACCTGAAGCAGCCGTGCGTCTCCCACTTTGAGCGATACGTCGTAGTGCTCGGCTTCATAGCCGAAAGAACCCGCCATGCCGCAACAACCCGACTGAATGGGCGTCACGCGAAAGCCCTCGGGCAATCCCAACGCGGCCTCAGATGGTCCCATCCCCCACAGGGCTTTCTGATGGCAGTGGCCGTGTAGCAAGATGTCTTTTTTAAGATCGGTAAATGGCACGGAAAATTCGCCTTTTTCGGAAAACGTCTGTACAAATGCTTCAAAAGTATAAATATTGTCGGCCACAGCGCGCACGCGCGGATCGTCAATTAAATCGCCGTATTCATCCGTGAACATCGAAACACACGACGGTTCAAATCCCACAATGGGATACCCTTGTTCGGTATATTGGTAGAGATTCTCAATATTAAACAGGGCGTTTTCTTTTACGCGATCGATATAACCACTCGAAAGCATCGGACGCCCACAACATCGCTTCACTGCCAAAATCACCTCATAACCCGCTGCTTCAAACAAGGCTGTCGCTGCCTTGCCAATTTCGGGATAGTTGTAGGTCATGTACGTATCGGCAAAAAACACGACGCGTTTATTTTTCGAAGGCGTATTGCGACCGGCGAACCAGTGTGTAAAAGTCTGACGCGCAAATGGCGGTAGGGATCGCGCAGGCGCAATCCCAAAACGCTTCATCATCCACTTTGAAATACCCGTCCTGGACAAACGATTGGCAAGAGGTGCAACGAGACATCCGAGTTTGCCCATCAATTCCACATTGCCAAATAAAATGGACCGCAAGGGGCGTCCGTGTTTGGCGTAATAATGCGCCTTAAATTCATACTTGATTTTTGCCATATCCACATTGGAGGGGCACTCGGCTTTGCATGCCTTACATTCCAGGCAAAGCGCGAGCACATCGTTGATGCGATGATCCGTAAGCCCGCCTTCCCATCGCCCTGAAATCGCCGCTCGAAGCGCGTTTGCCCGCCCTCGCGTCGAATGCTCTTCTTCCAGAGTTGCCATATAAGACGGACACATCGTGCCCACCAGCTTTTTGCGACACTCGCCCACCCCATTGCACATTTCAACTGCGCGGTGAAATCCCCCATCGGCAGAAAAGTCGAAGTGAGTGTTTATTTCCTGTGCGCGATAGTCTGCCCCATAACGCAAATTTTCGGTCATCATCGGCGCATCGATAATTTTGCCGGGATTCATCAATCCCTTGGGATCAAAAGCGCGTTTGACCTCTCGAAAAGCCTCGTAAAGTGTCGTGCCAAAGAACGTTTCGTTCCAACAACTGCGAACCAGTCCATCGCCGTGTTCCCCGCTCACGGCACCGCCGTATTTCATCACCAGGTCGCGCACGGATTCGGCGATAAAGCGCATTTTGGCGATCTCGGCGGAATCTTTGAGATTGACCATCGGCCGAACGTGTAGCAAACCCACGCTGGCATGTGCATAATAACCCGCGCGTGTGTTGAGCGATTTTACCAACGCGCCAAAATCGGAAATATAATCGGGTAGCCTTTCCGGCGGTACAGCGGCGTCTTCGACAAAAGCGATGGGTTTGGAATCGCCTTTTACCCCCATGAGCAACCCCAGCCCCGCCTTGCGCACATTCCAAACATTGGCCTGCTCGACATCGGAAATAGCGCGAGAAAAAGTATATTCGAGATTCTGTTTTCCCAGCAGCACCTCGAGTTCGTCCAGCTTAGAGGCCAGTTCACCCTCTGAATCGCCGTAGTATTCAACAGCCAGCACAGCCTCTGGATCACCCTGCACCCACGAACGCATCCTGGACAGTTCCATAGACCCTTTGGTCTGATCGAGAATCATTTTATCGATCAGTTCTACTGCGGCTGGACCCGTTTCTAAAATCGGTGCAACGGCCTTCATAGACGCAATCAGATCGTTGAATTGAACAATGCCCAACACCTTTGCTTGAGGCAGTGGAATAACCTTGAGCTTTGCCCCGACAACTGTCGCCAGAGTACCTTCAGACCCAATGACCATGCGCGCGAGATTGAACGGTTGCTTTTTGATAAATTCATCGAGATTGTACCCGCCAACTCGCCGCAAAATTTTGGGGTATCTCCGCTCAATTTCTTCTGCATTCTCCCGAGCTATGCGGATGATCTCTCGATACGCCTGCCCTTCGAGGTCTTGTTGCTCGCATTTTTGTTGTACTGCAGGCTCGTCTAACTCCCCCACCGTTATTTCTGTACCGTCGGACAAGATCAAATCGAGTTCTAAAACGTGATCGATGGTCTTGCCGTAAATAACCGAATGCGCCCCCGCAGAATTGTTGGACACCATACCCCCGATTGTCGCGCGGCTGCTGGTCGCCACATCGGGTGCAAATTGCAATCCGTGCGGTTTGAGAAATGCGTTGAGTTCATCGAGCACCACGCCAGGCTCAACCCTGACCCAACCTTCTTCGGCGTTGAAGTCGAGAATGCGGTTCATGTATTTCGACATATCCATCACAATACCACTTCCCACCACGCCGCCAGCAAGCCCGGTGCCACCGCCTCGGGGGATCAGTGGTGCCTCGTATTCATTGGCGAGATTGATGACATGCAAAACATCCTGCTTGTGTTTGGGCAAAACAACACCAACAGGTTCAATTTGATACATGCTCGCATCTGTGCTGTAAAGAATGCGCGACATATTATCAAACCGCACTTCGCCCTCAATTTTTTGCATCAACATTCCTGCGAGGTTCATCGTCAATCATCCTCTCTTGATAACTTGACAATCAGTCTATAAATCGTACCTTGAATTGGGATACAAATTAAATATACATCCCGTCTGACTACGGGTCAAGGCGCGTAGTCTCCAACCCACCAAGGAGCTTTATATGTCAGAAACACTCGCAATCGCTGATGGTGTTCCGGTGCGCGATACCGAAGCATCGCCGTGGCCGACATGGCCAGACAACACAGAACGGGAATGGGAAGAAGAAATCGCCCCCATCCTCAAAGAAGTCTATCTCGATCAAACCGAAGGTCTTCCCGCACCTGTGGGACACCGCTTTGGTCAGGCATTTGCCGCCTATTGCGATGCGGCTTATGGCGTGATGATGCCCAGCGGGACCACATCTATTGCGGCTGGATTATCCGCCGCGCTCGACCTCGATGGCCTCGTCAATGGCGGCGAAGTCATCATTCCCAATTACACTTTTATTGCCACTGCAAGCGCACCCCTCTCGGTGCGGTGCTCTCTGGCTCTGGTCGATATTGATCCGGTGAGTTTTACCATGTCGCCCAAAGCCACCGAAGCCGCCATCACAGATCAGACCGTTGCGCTCCTTCCCGTTCACCTGGGCGGACACCCGGCCGACATGGATGCACTCAATGACATTGCGAGTAAGTACAAACTCAAAGTCATCGAAGACTGCGCTCAGGCGCACGGAGCCGAGCACAAAGGCCGCAAAGTGGGGTCTTTGGGCCATGTGGGCGCATTCAGCTTTCAGTCGAGCAAAAACTTGACTTCGGGTGAAGGTGGGTGTCTTCTCACCAATGATCGAGACCTCAGAGACCGGGCCTGGGCATTCCGAGATGTAGGTCGCCGTCCGGGTGGCGAGCGATGGAAATATCCCCGCCTGGGTTGGAATTATCGCACCTCTGAGTATCTGGCAGGTATCCTGTTAAAACGGCTGCCAAAACTTGAAACACAAATCGATTTGCGCAATAAAAATGCGGCTTATCTCAGCAAGGGCCTGGACGAAATTGGCGGATTAGAACCGCCGCGATGGCATCCCTGGGTCACGCAGCACGGCTATCACCTGTATATGATGCGCTACAATAGCGAGGCATTTGGCGGAAAAACACGCGGTGAATTTATCGCGGCCTTGCAGGCCGAAGGCATTCCCTGCACACCTGGCTATCAGCGGCCCTTAACCGATGAAGGCGGTCTCAAAACCGTGATGGAACGGCACCCACATCTGATTCGCCGTTTGCCGTGTCCCCATGTGGAAGCAATATGCGCTTCCAGTGTCTGGTTCTTGCAAAATATGCTGCTGGGCGAACAGGAAGATATGGATGATATTTTAACAGCCGTCGCGAAAGTCAAACGCGCGTTTGCAGCTTGAGGGGCTGATGATATGGCAATCGCCAAACGCCTCCTATTCATTCCCATCATTCTTCTCGCCATTGCTGCGGGTTATTGGTGGGGTGTTTATTCGTCAGGAAACCCTTCTCCTCTCCCCTCCACGCATCAAAATCGCCTCGGCGAAGAACTCAGCCCTTATTTGCGCCTTCACGCCCACAATCCCGTTGACTGGTATCCCTGGGGAGAAGAAGCACTCGCAAAAGCGCGCCATGAGGACAAACCGATCTTTCTATCCGTGGGATATTCGAGTTGCTATTGGTGCCACGTCATGGAACGGCTGGTCTTTTCAGATCCGAATATTGCCCACTTGATGAATCAGTTTTTTGTCAATATCAAAGTTGATCGCGAAGAACGTCCCGACATCGATAAAATTTACATGACGGCCACCCAGATCATGACCGGGCACGGCGGATGGCCCAACTCTGTTTTTCTCACCCCAGATCTCAAACCCTTTTTTGCCGGCACTTATTTTCCTCCCGAAGATTCACATGGGCGTCCGGGCTTTCCGCGCGTGATTCAAGCGCTGCATGTGGCATGGCAGGAACAGAGACAAGAACTCGAAAAACAGGCCGATCAGATATCACAATCTATCGCGCGCAGGCACACGATACAAACCGTTTCAGAAAAAACGGGAGAAGATCTGCTTGGCAAGGCGATTGACCATACAAAAAAAAGGTTTGACGCCATCAACGGCGGCCTGGGCACAGCCCCGAAATTTCCACCGGATCACGCGCTCAGCCTGTTATTGACGGCCTATCGACAAGATCCCCAGGCAGAGTACCTCGATATGGTCGGGCAAACACTGCATCACATGGCGCTGGGCGGCATCCGCGATCATCTCGGCGGTGGATTTCATCGCTATGCAACAGATGCAAAATGGCGCGTGCCGCACTTTGAAAAAATGCTCTACAACCAGGCCCTCCTTATCCACAACTTTCTTCGCGCGTACCAGATCACCAATAAAATGGCCTATCGCATTGCGGCAGAGGAAATTCTGGACTTTGTTGCGCGTGAAATGACAGATTCCAAAGGCGGCTTTTACTCTGCTCTCGACGCAGAAACCGAAGCTGAAGAAGGCGCGTATTACACCTGGACAGAGCAAGAAATTCGCCAGACCCTGAAAAAAGATGCGGACTTCTTCCTCTTGTGTTATGCGCTCGCGCCTATGCCCGAAGGCTCAACCGGTGTCATTTATAAAACCGATACAGACAGCGCGCTATCAGTCCGCCATCAAATCGACGTCACAACTCTGCGCACGCGCCTATCTTCACTAAAAGACAAACTCCTGAATACTCGTAGCCAACGCATCCGCCCCCTCCTCGATGACAAAATTATCACAGCGTGGAATGGCCTCATGATTGGTGCGTATGCCCGCGCCTATGAAGTCCTCGACCAGACCGATTACCTCGTAGCCGCACAAGAGGCGACCGATTTTATCCACAACAACCTCCGCAATGCAGACGGCGACCTGTATCGCATCTATCGCGAGGGGCAGCGCAAAGGAGAAGCCTATCAGGAAGATTACGCCTTTTTAATCGACGGCCTCCTTCACCTCTATAGCGCAACGCATTCTGCGCGCTATCTTCAGGACGCCCTATCGCTTTCAGAGCGAATGCACACCGCATTTTGGGATACGATAGATGGTGGATATTTTCTTACGAGGGATCAAAACGAAATGATTGTGCGTACCAAGAGTTTTTACGACAGCGCCCTGCCCTCTGGCAATGCCGTTGCCCTGCACCTTTTGTGGGAACTGCGGACATTGACACAGAATCCCCTGTATGCCCAACGCGCCCTCGCACTCACCAATAGTTTCGCTCCCCTTGCAGAGAATACACCGGGCGCGCTCCTGCACTTCATTCACGGCACAATGATGGCATCTTCTCCCATCCTTGCACCCGATAGCCTTGTCACTGCATCCGCAACGGCCTTGCCCTCTGATAGCGCGAACACCCTCAAAGTGAATATGCGTCTAAATATTGCTTCGGGCTGGCATATTCAAGCATCCAATCCCACAGACCATTATTTGATCCCCACGCGCCTCACACTGGACACAGACATTGCCAAAATCACCCAAATCGACTATCCACCTGCCGAAGACTTACGCTTTCCCTTTGCCGAGCGTGCCATTGCCGTTTATAAAGACAGCCTCAATATACCCCTTACCCTATCATTCAAAACTCGACCGCAAAACCTCTCGCTACTACTCACATATCAAGCATGCGATAGCACGCGCTGCCTATCACCACAGACACAGCGTATTGCACTAAACATAAAATAAAAAGGCACCTATCTCGGTGCCTTTTTAGCGATTGCGTTTCAGTGGTCCTTAACACTTCACACCTCTACACAAGCTCTCCCCCACAACTGCTGCCCGCACCCGCAGTGCATCCAAAGCAGTGGTCTCGCACCCGCACATTACATCCGATCAGATCTTCAACGGTCAATTCCCAGAGTTTGACTTCGCGCCCAAAAGAATGCATATCGAGCATTTGATTAAAGTCACAATCGTAAACTTCACCTTGCCATCCGACGCTAATCAGCGAGCGACACATCAAATTATCGATTGTATGTGGATTAAAATTGTCCTGCAAAGTCTGCATATAGCTGTCGTAAATGCCCCGGCGTTTTAGAAATTCCCCAAACCGGCTGATGGGCATATTGGTAATGGTGTAGAGCTTATTAAAATCGATGTTGTAACGGGCTTTTAGCTCTTCTTTATAATCGGCTTCGAGTTCGGCCTGCGGAGGCGGCAAAGACGCGCCAACAGGATTATAGACCAGATCGAGTTCCAATCCCGTGCCAGGACGACCATATCCAATTTCATTGAGAATCTGCAATGCCCGTATGCTTTTTGTGAAAACACCGCGCCCGCGTTGTTCATCTACATTTTCTTCGAGATAACACGGCAGCGAACATACCAATTCAACTTCGTGTTTGCGATAAAATTCAGGCAAGTCTTCTTGCCCGCTTTCAAATATCACGGTTAAATTACAGCGCACCATCACGCGACGGTCCTGCTCGCGTATTTGTTCGACAAAATAGCGAAAATCTGGAATCAACTCAGGTGCGCCACCCGTTATGTCAACTGTTTGAATATCGGATGTTTTGAGAAATGACAGGATGCGGTCAATGGTCTCTCGGGTCATGATCTCTGTGCGGATCGGGCTGGCATCCACATGGCAGTGGTGACACGCTTGATTGCACAATTTGCCGACATTGACCTGCAAAATATCCAACCGGTTGCGCGTGAGATCCAATTGCTCATCGCGGAGTTTGCTCACAAAATCAATCTTGTGATCATCACCTGCAATTTGCATCAAATCCATTGTCGCCAGTACCATATTCAATCCTCTCAAACCGCTTGCTTCACCCGATGGATACCAGCAATTATATCTGCCTTAAAATGAATGCGAATCGCCCGTCTTTTTCGGCTCGAAAGAGCGTGGGCATCGCCCAGAGCCTGTGCTTGTTTGAGCACGCCAAAAGAGAACGCTCGCCCAGGAATATCTACATCTGTCGCATCGTCGCTCGTCAGTTGCACGACCACCACATTGTTCGGTCCCCCCTTGTGCAATTGCCCCGTAGAATGCAAGAATCGCGGACCAAACCCCAATGTGGTTGTCACCTGATATACATTGCGTATCCGGTGTCTCAGAGCCTGTAAAACAGCGACGGTATCTTCATTCATATCGAGATAAGCACACAGTGCGACATAGTCACCTGCCCGAATCTGATTGAGCAGTTCAGCAGTACAACTATTGAGATCTTTAATTGTTCCCAATGCCTGTGCATTGGCTTCATCGGCATATACTTCGACATCATCTTCAACAAAAAACGGCGTCTGAACAGGCAATATTCCCTCTTGTTCATACGCCTGAGTCAATTGCGCCGTAAAATCTTTGCTCTCCTGCACATTGGGCTGGTCGAAGGGATTGATATTCATAACTGCGCCAGCGACCGCGGTTGCATATTCCCACCGGAAAAACTCTGCGCTCAGGTCTAATAGTTCTGCCACATCAATCTGAATAACTGGAAAATTATCAGCTCGCAGATTTTCTATGCCTGCATCCTGTTCAACATCCGCATTGTCTTTAAGTCTGATATAGACGAATACCCGATCTTCGCCGTACACACTGGGCGTGGCAACCTCTTCTAAATCAACAGGTATGAGACCCCGACCATTTTTCCCTGTGCTTTCGGCTAATAGTTGCTCCAGCCACGCCCCCAAATCCCACAATTTGGGAGAAGTTACAAGTGTCACTTTATCGCGTCCTACTTTTGCCAACTCACCCAAAATAAGGCCCAGAAAAAGACCGGGATTCTGGGCATCTGATCTTTTGCACCGCTCACCCATCGCTATTGCGCGTCCTAAAAATGTTCGCACATCAATGCCGATCAATGCCGCAGGCACCATCCCAAAGTTTGAGAGCGCTGAAAATCTACCGCCGATCTCTGGCAAACCATAAAAAACAGACAGAAAGTTCCGTTCTATGGCAAGCGTTTCCAAATCAGAACCAGGATCTGTAATGGCGATAAAGTGTTGACCCGCCGCATCGCCGATGGTTTCACACATTTTTGCCCAGAAGAACTCGCAAAATGCGTGGGGTTCAGTTGTTGTTCCGGATTTGCTGGCCACAACGCAAAGGGTTGTCTCCAAATTTACGGCATCGGCAAACCGCTGTACCTGTGCGGGAATAGTAGAATCCAGCACATGCAACCTGGGCCAATCCTCCCGACGGCCAAAAGTCATCGCCAGCACTTCGGGACACAAACTACTGCCACCCATTCCCAAAAGCAGAATATCCGTTATCCCCCTATCGCGCACCTGCTGTGCAAAAGCGCATAGGTCACCTGCCTGGTCGCGTATTTGAGGCGCGATATTGAGCCATCCCAACCAGTTGGCCTCATCAGCCCCCGACCAGAGTGTGGCATCGCCGCGCCACAGCCGTTCTGTATTGCCATTTTCTGACCATGTTTTCAAAGCGCGATCAACGGCGGACTGGAACGCGCCCAAAGACACTTGCATATCTGATATACTCATTTTTACTGGCTATTCAGAGACCAATCGTAATCTAAAAATACAATTTGAAGATCGGGGTGATTTTGCAAATAAAGGATATCGTCTTTCAATAAAAAAAGAGAGACATAATCCAACACAGTCCCGCCTGCCTCACGCGCTTGCACATAAGATGTGAAATCAGAGGCAAACCAATCAAAAATCGCAGATAGACTCACAACCCTCGTCTCACGATTGATCTGAACGTGCATTGGGTTGTGAATCATATCTCGCATAACCGAATTGAGTTGATCATCCAGTTTGTCAGGCGTAAATGCTTTGTTGAGCAAACGCGGGCAACTCACTGCCGCGCAATTGATTGCCGCGTGAATGCGTGGATCGGCAAACTGCTTGCGAATAATCTCGTGCTCAATGTGATCCAATGTGAATCTGTGCCCACCAACGACAAACCGATATATCTTAAAAAAGCCAAAAGCAGGCGCGATTTCGGTGACAGAAGAAATGGGATAGGCTTTTGAGACCCCCGCAAGTACACAGGCATTGTACGCATTGATCCAAAAGGCAAGGCTATCTGCGCGACTGGAAAAAAGCGCGGGATGTGTATCTGGACTGATCCGTGCGAGTTGATCTACAAAAGCCTGCAGATCCGCATCTGTTTTTGCGGCCTCGTAATCCACGCGTCCCTGTGCATTTACAACCCGGCCGAGCACGCGGTTAAGCGGTGCATAATCGAAGGAATCGGCTTCACTTTGAGACGTGAAGCCAGCAAAAAGAAGGCCAATTATCCATGTATATGCTGAAGTTCTTTTATTTAATATTCGCCACATCCTCCACCCACTTTTATTGATCAAAAAACGTCAGATATGATGCGTTCTCCATCTCCCGCTGGAGCAAAACAGCCAATTCCATCGCGTGGTAATCTCCCCACATAGAAGACTCGCCGCATGCGACTTTTTGTCCACTCGGCACATAGTCCCACCCATTGGGATTGTGATAAATAGAATGCAGAATAAGACCCTGATGCTCTTCACTCTCGGACAAATAGGGTGCATCAAATAGCGTATGAGCAACGGTTAATGCAGCCTGCCTATAACGCGCATCATCCAGATATTTGCCCAAACGGTAAAGCCCTTGCGCGGCAATGGCAGCGGCAGAACTATCCACGGGTTCGCTTGTATTGTAAGGATCTGATATTTTATCCCCATAGCCTTCAACCAGGCCCGGCGCGCCTGCATCCCAAAATGGAATGCCATCGGCAGAAGTGATACTATCGATATAATAATCTGCCGTTGCACACGCGGCCTTGAGCATCGAATCATTGATCGCGTCCCTACCGCCATAAAGATCAAGTGCGTCATCCGACAGGTGCGCCACATATTCGAGTAGTTCTGCATAGCCAGTCACAATCCAGGCCAACCCCCGGGTCCATGTCGAAAACGGTGAATACCCCTGCTGTGTACTCGGGCAGCGGTAATTGCCGTCGGCGACATTAAAAATGGACTCGTGTACAACCCGTCCTCGCACATCGTATCGATCGCGCCCCTCGCCGTAATACACATTGAACTGCGCGGTCGTCTCAGCGTGGTGAATCAAGCGCCCGAGCAGCGAAATTGCGAGGTCATTCTCCCCCATTAAAACGTGACCGAGGTCGTGTGCTACAGCCAGTGCGCGACAGGACCTGATGGTATCTGAAAACAGGGAATGCGGTCCATTAAATGAATGAATATACCCTTTCCCATCACCAATGGTCGTCCAGCGAGCAGCCTGAACAGCGCCAGATGCTTTGAGTGCCAGTTCGTAAAAGTGCTGCTCCCACTCGTTTTCTGGAATCATACCTTCTCGCATCAACCGTCTCAAATTGCCATAGGTCGATACATTGTTAAACCCGTGATCATGTACGCCAATATGCGTCACATGAGACGCCATTCGCTCGACCGTGCCCTTGCGCCCAATCCGCAATAAATCTTCCTCGCCTGTAATTTCATATCCCAAAATGGCACATCCAAATTGGAATCCCTGCGTCCACTCCGTCCATCCGCGCGTGGTGTATTTACCTCCTTCTGTAAATACTGGTGTTCCCCGGCCGGGGTCCCACGTTGAATCGATATTCCGAATTTTCTGTGCGGCCAGTTCAAAAAAACGATTCAGCCTGACTTTCAGGTCGCCAGGCTGAATATTGACATTTACCTTCATTCCATCTCCAATGCTTTTCTATCCTCTATTTACTGCGCCTGCAAAATCGATATCTGCACGGGTGACGGCATTTTCACTATGGGTCGTCACCGTGACTGTGAGAGTTTTTGTTCGGCTGTTGAGGCTGATATCCGAATGGTGATTATTTTCATCCATAATCTCTGTTAGCCTGCGTACAAAAGCCATAGTTGGCACAAATTTTTCAAAATGCCAAACGCGCTGCAATTCTTTTGCGTCTTCCAAATATTCCCATCCTTCGAGATCGGCAACCTCCGCGCGAATCTCATCTTCGGTCAGCAGGGTTTTGTCTTCAATAGCCATCGTGATAACTCCTTAGTGATAAGTAAATGGATACGTGGCAATATATGGGAAAAAAGAATATCGTCAACCGTGGATAGCTTCACCCAACCTCATCGCTGCAAGCCAGCTAATTCAAGGGCACGCTGATAACATTGAGGCGTATTGATATTCATTAAAAAACGAAGGTCGGGATCAATTTGTATGAGTGCCTCTTGTTCAACAATCTGAACGCGGCAGGCATTGACCAATGTCAAAAGTCGCCGTTCTCCTTTTTCGAGTAGCAATTTGGCCTTTCGCCATATAGCAGTTCGATAAAGCGCGCACAAAGGATAATACTGCCCATCTATCCGAGGAATGACGATCTCTGCCTCTGATGTTCTGCACGATTTGAGGTACTGGACCAATTCAGTACTGATAAATGGCATGTCGCAACCCGTCCCCAGTGCCCATTCAGAAATGCCTTCGACATGTTTTAATCCTGTCATCAGTCCCATTGACGGACCTTGCCCGGCAATGGGATCGCATATAGACAGGATATGGGGTATGGCGGGTAAATCCTGATCGGGCGCGCCTACAATTACAATTGGACAAACAGCCCCTCTCAGATTTCTGACACTTCGCTGAAGCAGAGTTTCATCGCCAAAGGGCAAGCTATACTTGGGTTTGCCCATTCGTCTGCTTTCGCCGCCTACAAGGATGATTCCCGCGTCATTCATAGGAAAAAAAGGCCGCTTTCGCACGCCTTTCTTTTTTATTCAATACCGAGGCTCTCGGCTTCTTCAGATGTATAATATCTGATGCCTTTGGCTTCCAATTTCTTACGCGCCTTTTTGCCTCGCTTTCCACCCTGCCGCACCAGCGTCAGTAGCCGTCTGGTTTCTTCGAGGTCTTTATTTACGTAACTGGACTTCAAAACGCAATCTCCTTCAGGTGAATATAGTGGGTCTTTACATCTCACTCATAAACGCAGAAATATATATAAAGATACCCTTAATTGCAAATTAGCAGTTATAGAAATATATGTTGACGTATTCCGTATATAGAGTTATTTTATAGACTAAATTGCCCGAAGTGTAAAACCTCACCATATTTCTCCTCCATTTTTTTAAAGGAGTCCTTTTATGAAATCTAAGACTCATTTTAAGGGCCTCACCCTTGGCATTGCTGCCCTGCTTGCGATGAGTGGACCTGCCATATCGCAGGAAGAGGAAAAACCGCGTACTGAAGAGGCGGATACAACAGCTACCTTACCCCCGCTTACAGATATACTCGAAGAAGTGGTCATACTCGAAGAATTGGTGGTCATTGGTTCACGCGCACAACCGCGTTCTGTCGCCGAGTCCGCAGTGCCTATTGATGTCGTTACCGGCGAAGATTTTGTCAAGCAAGGCGATACGGATGTACAAAATCTTCTAAGAGACATGGTGCCATCCTACAACGTGAATACAAACCCGATTAGCGATGCCTCAACCGTCGTGCGCCCGCCCAGCATGCGAGGACTGGCTCCAGACCACACGCTGGTCCTTATCAATAACAAGCGTCGCCACCGCGCCGCTGTCATTCACTGGATAACCAATGGTGTCGCCGACGGCGCACAGGGGCCGGACATAGCCCCCATCCCCTCTATCGCCATCAAGCGTGTAGAAGTCCTGCGCGATGGCGCATCCGCACAGTACGGCTCTGACGCCATTGCTGGCGTGTTGAATTTCGAACTTAAAGACAATTACGAAGGTGGTTCTTTTGAGGTCAAACCCGGCATTTTTCAGCAAGGCGATGGTTTCGGTTATGCTTTTGCAGGCAATATCGGTCTGGGCACGCCAGATGCCTGGGTCAATTTCAGCGCGGAATATGGCAACGAGGACGAAACCGACCGTTCCGTGCAACGCGACGATGCCGCGCGATTGATACGCGTGGGCAATACCCGTGTGGAAAATCCCGCACAAATTTGGGGACAACCCTACATTAGAGACGACCTGAAACTCTTTGCCAACTACGGTATTAACATCAATGACAATGTCAAATTATACGGACATGGCAACTATGCGAGCAAAGAAGTTGAAGGCGGTTTCTACTTCCGAAATCCCAATACGCGAAGTGGCGTATTCAGAGGCCCCGTAGTGATGTGGGACGGTGCCACTTATTATCATCCGGACAAAGCTGCGGAACTCGGTATTGTCGATGGCGTAAACGGAACGCTGACAGCGACATTACTCACCGGCAATCTGAGCCAGGTTCTCGAACCTTCCGAAGATACTGGTCTTAGAATTCCCCAAGAGTTCATCGTGCGCATATTTTGCCATGTGCCGGATGCAGCAGCCTTACAACGCGTTTTCGACAACTCCGATTGGTTCACATTCCAGGAACTCTTTCCCGGCGGCTTCACGCCCCGATTTGGCGCGTTTATGGATGACCGCGCCTTTCTGGCGGGTATCAAGGGATCGCAAGGGCTGATGACATGGGATCTCAGCGCGTCTTATGGGCGCAACGAAGCCGATTACTTCATCTTCAATACTGTAAATGCCTCTTTGGGTCCCAACCAACCCTGGCCCAATGGACCACAAGTTGATCCCAGTCACGAAGATGCACCGTATTTTGATCCTGGAACCTATATCCAGACAGATACCAATTTCAACTTTGATATCACCTATCCGTTCAGCGAACAGTTTTTCTTTGCCGCTGGTCTTGAATACCGCACAGAAAATTTTGAAATTGTGCAGGGGCAACGAGAATCATGGGTAAAAGGCCCGCTGGCAGAGTATGGATTTACTGTCGCGTCCAACGGGTTCTCGGGATTTGGTGAAATTGCCGCAGGCACCTGGAGCCGCTCCAACTGGGCGATTTATGGAGACGCCGAATTTAACCCGCAAGAGAACTGGCTGCTCGGTGCAGCGCTGCGCTTTGAAAACTTCGATGATTTTGGATCCACGACGAACTTTAAAGTGGCGACCAATTACGGGCTTAACGAGAATACAAAAGTGCGCGGCAGTTTTAGCACGGGTTTCAGAGCACCCACGCCCGGACAGCAAAATGCCTTTAACGTATCCACGATCTTCGATCCCGCAATCGGTGATTTGACAAATGACGGCACAATTCCGTCAAACAATCCCGTCGCAGAATCCAAGGGTGGTGAGCCGCTCGATCCCGAAAAATCAACCAATATCTCGGCTGGTATTGTTTTTGAAATTCCCGTTTTTCCCGTGGATACCGGTATCCCTCCTGTCAACATCACGGTGGACTATTTCCACATTTTGGTAAAGGGACGCCTGACGCTCTCGCAAAATTTCTCCCTGACCCAAGCAGAGGTCGATGAACTGCTCAATGCGGGTATCACCGCTGCGAATTTTATTACCAATTTCAAGTTTTTCATCAATGATTTTGACACCAAAACCCAGGGTATTGACGTCGTGCTTACGGCTCCGGTGTGGTGTGATGGTCAACTGAGTCTGGCGTATAACTTGACGAATACCGAAGTGACCAAACACAATCCAGCAACCATGGATGATCAAAGGATTCGAGAAATACAAGGGGCTTTGCCCAAACACCGCGGGAATCTGACGGTAGTCAAACCGCTGAACGATATGTTTGAGGTGCTGGGTCGTCTCCGGTATTACAGTTCGTGGTACGATCAAGAAGACGACTTCATTTATGGCGACGAATGGATACTGGACGCCGAAGTTAGTTACACCATTGCCGAGCACTCAACGGTAACCGTTGGCGCGCAGAACATCCTCGATATCTATCCCGACATCAATCCTCATGCAACGAGTGGTTCTGGCCATTTATACAGCCAGTACAGCCCATTTGGTTTTAGTGGCGCGTTCTGGTACGCCAAATACAACTTCGGCTTTTAGGTCGTAGTTCAAAGGATTGTTCACCTAATCACTGAGAAGCCGCGTTTTTTAACGCGGCTTCTTTTTTGTAATAATTTGTAATAGATATTGACGCTGAGTAAATCTCAAGTTATTTTTTGTCTAATCTGGAATGCGTACAGTCCAAAGCCGTATCTCACCCCCGTGTTTCTAACACAACGGAGGTTTTTTATGCAACATAAATTCCATTTTAAGTCTCTCGCCCTTGGCCTCGTTGCCCTGCTTGCGATGAGTGGTGCTGTAGTATCACAGGAAGCACCGCGTACCGAAAGCGCGGATACAACTGCCTTACCCCCGCTCACAGACATACTCGAAGAAGTGGTCGTGCTCGAAGAATTGGTGGTCATCGGTACCCGCGCACAACCGCGTTCTGTCACCGAATCCGCTGTACCCATCGATGTGGTTACCGGTGAAGATTTTGTTAAGCAAGGCGGTAGCGATGTACAGGACTTGCTGAGAAACGTCGTGCCGTCTTACAATGTCAACCTCCAACCGATCAGTGATGCAGCAACTGTCGTACGACCGCCCAATCTGCGAGGACTGGCCCCCGACCACGCGCTGGTGCTCGTCAACGGCAAGCGACGCCACCGCGCATCCGTAATTTATTGGTTGGGCAATGGTCTCTCCAATGCCGCGCAAGGTCCCGACATATCCGCTATCCCGAGTATTGCCCTCAAGCGCGTGGAAGTCCTGCGCGATGGCGCGTCCGCGCAATACGGTTCTGACGCCATTGCAGGCGTGTTGAATTTTGAACTCAAAGACAATTACGAAGGCGGCTCTATTGAAATCAAACCCGGTATTTTCCGGCAAGGGGACGGAGGCACTTACGCCCTGGCTGGCAATATCGGTCTGGGTACACCCGATACCTGGATCAACCTCAGCGTGGAATACGGCAATACGGATGAAACTGACCGAGCTGTTCAACGCGACGATGCAGCGCGTTTGATACGCGTTGGCAATACCCATGTGAAGGATCCCGCACAAAACTGGGGTCAACCCTTTGTTAGAGACGACCTGAAAATTTTTGCCAATTACGGTGCTAATATTAACGAGAATATCGAGTTTTACGGGCACGGTAACTATGCGAGCAAGGAAGTTGAGGGTGGTTTCTACTTCCGCAATCCCAATACGCGCGGTGCTGTCTATCAGGGACCCGTATTGATGTGGGATGGCACTAACTATTACACGAAATCGGAAGCCGAAGCCTTGGGGATTGTCGATGGCGTAAACGGCAATCTGGTCGCGACATTGCTCGTTGGCAACATGAGCGGTGGCGATGTTCCTGTGGTAGCCATAACCTGCTCGGAGCCAGATCCGATAGCCTTAAAACAGGTTTTCGACGATCCCAATTTGTTCACATTCCAGGAACTCTTTCCCGGCGGGTTCACCCCCCGATTTGGCGGAAATACGGTAGATCGTGCCTTTTTGGCGGGTATCAGGGGAACGCGGTCGCTGCTGACATGGGACCTCAGCGCATCTTATGGTCGTCACCACTCTGATTTCTTCATTTTCAATACGGTAAACGCCTCTCTGGGGCCCAACACGCCAACGGAATTTAACCCCGGAGACTATATCCAGACGGATACCAATTTCAATTTTGATGTGACGTATCCGTTCAGCGAAGAATTCTTTTTCGCTACCGGTCTTGAATATCGCATTGAAAACTTTGAAGTTGTGCCCGGACAGCGCGAGTCTTTTGAAATAGGCCCTCTGGCGAGCCAGGGATTTAGCTCGGCTTCCAACGGCTTTCCCGGTTTTGGCGATATTGCCTCCGGGAATTGGAGCCGTTCCAACTGGGCGATTTATGCAGATGCCGAATTTAATCCACAGGAGAACTGGTTGCTCGGTGCTGCTCTGCGCTTTGAAAACTTTGAGGATTTTGGTGCCACGACCAATTTCAAGCTGGCGACCAACTTCGAAGTAAATGAAAATGTGAGAGTGCGCGGCAGTTTTAGCACGGGCTTTAGAGCACCCACGCCCGGCCAGCAAAATGCCTTTAATGTCACGACCGAGTTCGGCGAAGATGACGACGGCAATTTTATCCTGGTCAATAGAGGCACGATTCCCTCTATCCATCCCGCAGCGGCATTGGTAGGTGGCGAGGGGCTTAAACCAGAAAAGTCGATCAATATCTCGGCGGGCCTTATTTTTACGAAGCACGTTTATCCCGTTGATACCAATATCGCCCCACTCAATATAACGATAGACTATTTCAATATTTCAGTGAAAGATCGCATGACAACCTCCAGCGACAAGGCACTTACACCGCAACAAATTGACCAGTTGGAGGCTACGGGCATCAATGCGAGAAACCTGCAGGAATTCGCGTTCTTTACCAACGACTTTGAAACGCAAACCCAGGGGATTGACTTTGTTCTCACGGCGCCAGTTTGGTGTTATGGCGCACTGAGTGTCGCGTATAACTACACCAACACCGAAGTGACCAAACACGATCCGGCCCTTCTCGACGAACAGCGCATCACGCTATTGGAGAAAGGCCTTCCCAGGCATCGCGGAAATTTGACTCTGTCAAAACCTATAACGCCTTATTGGAGTGCATTGGGGCGCGTCAATTATTACGGTTCCTGGGATGAGTGGAGTGTGGGCCATCAAGTCTTTGGGAGCGCGGTTTTGATCGACCTCGAGTCCAGCCTTTCTCTTGGCAACGGAGCGACCATAACCGCTGGTATTCAAAATATTCTCGATGTCGAGCCTGATAATATCGAAGAAGGTGTCAATCCAGGCCCCATTGTTGGCAGACCATTCGGTGAGTACAGCCCTTATGGCTTTGGCGGCACATTCCTATACGCAAAGGCCAGTTACGATTTCAAATTTTAAGTGTTGTGGGCCGTTATAGAGAAGCCGAGTTTTTCAAAAAACTCGGCTTCTTTATTTTAAAACAAAGAACTTTGAAGATCAGCAGATGGCCTTTCTCGGCATAGTTGGGCGATCTGAGCACCTGCAATAAAAATAATCGCCGAAAAATATATCCACAAAGCTACGACCACTAACAGAACATAAGCTCCGTACAGATACGATATAGAACCGAAGTGACTCAAGTAATAGCCAAAGCCCCATTCGGTGAATTTCCACAGCAAAGCGGCCCAGAAAGCACCTGTAACCAGTACCTTTATCTGGATTTTCTGGTATGGGAGCAGCCAGTATAGCCCCAGAAAGACAGCAAAAATCAGGACGAGGGAGGTAAGACCGTAGAAGTAGGTGATATATGTGTGCAGTAGAGCTGGAGCAGTGTCGATGACGGTAGATAGGATGGGCAACGCGAGGACTAATAGAAGAAAAATATATATTACCAGAAGTACCATAGTGAGATCTTTCAATTTGCCCACTGCTATTGACAAAACTCCGTGCAAGAATTTTATCCAGCGTCCTGGATTACCCATATTTTTTAACTGTCCCACCGTGACCGGCCCTGTATCTCCCTCTTTCGGCCCAAAATTATGCTCGATCTTGAAGACCGCATTGAGCAGGGTTCTCATGCTGCTGAACAGACTGCTGGCACTCACTATCAAAATCAACAGGCCCGAGGCCCCATAAGCTTTTTTGAAGGTCAGGACACCTGAGACGCGCGCGGATAAAACCTCCTTCAGATACTCGGCCTCTTCTGGATATGGGATGAGCATATCTACCGTTTGGTTGACCAAATGAGCTATCGCTCTCACGTCCAGGATGGCCTCAAGCGCGAAGAAGATCAGAAAGACCAGAGGCACAAGGCACAAAAGAGTAGCAAAAGCCAACCCAGCACAGAGCAAAAAGAGATTGTTATCGCTCATCCTGACAAACAAACCGCCCAGATAGTAGGCACAAAAGCCTTTTTTTCTTATTTGTTTAGCCATAGATTTCAGTAGTTAGCGATTGATAAATTTGTGCCAATATACCTCTTGTGTTCATCTATTCCAATCCCAAATTCAGATATTGCGCTTGCTATTACTCGTATGGCCCACAATTTGCCGATTTTCAAGCCCGCCGAAAAATCGCGCCGGGCTTTTCCTATTTATCCTCCGATCCAAAAATCCTCTGGCGCATTCTGGTCGTCGGTTTCGTTCCCTTTTTCTTGACCCTTTACTACATAAGACGCAGGGGGCGAAACAAAGGTTAAGCATCTATAGCTGGATGCAGATGGAGACCTGTCCCAGCCTGCCTGTTGACTGGTCATGACAAATAGGCTATTTTTACACTTGAAGAAAAAAAAATTGGCCTAAAGGGGTACGCCAAATCTGGAGGACAAAATGGACAAGCTAAACGTTTTTGGTGGTGGCCTTTCCTATCCGCCAGGTGAGGAAAACCGCCTTACCTGGGCTTTGATGAACCTGATACGCATCTCGCCAATCATTCGTGCGGCATTTCTGGATCTCGTCCGGGACAAGCAGGAGCAACCGATACCTGCATTGACGGCCTTAAGAGAGCGGGAGTGCGTCGTTCAAACGCAGACCGGAAATCTGGTCGCACAGGAAGGACGCCTTGTAGCCATTGGGATCACCGCTGAGAATATGAATGTCGATGTCGGTGTCCGGCCGGATGACAGAAAAGCGATATACGATGGCGTAGTGACTTTTGTTGCACCAGAGGGTCGGCGGCATCAGCAGGAGAGTTTAACCCTCACCGTCGAGTGCAAGCTCGGTGCTGAGGTCGAAGCGTGGCAGTTGATGCCAAGCGCGGCGAGTTTGGGGGACCAGATCACAGTGGATCCACAGGCAGTGATTCTGGCCTGGCGAGATATCATCAGTACCCTTACGGACATTGAACTGAGAGAGTTGGTCAGTCCCGCAGAGAAGGTGATCATCCGAGACTTCATTGATTATGTCATAGCCTATCCCAAAAACTATCGAAAGCTCAATCCATTCGATCACTTCGCGGTGTGTAGGGACGATTTGTACCTCCTGAATAGGCGATGCGAAGCGATTCTACGGGAGATTGACCCAACCCCAGCGTGGCATCGTACCTCCCCCATCATCGCTGTAAACTTTCCATCTTTCAAGCAAATCTGGCTCTATGCAGAACAAGATGATGCAGGATCATGGCAGATTGCGCTTCAGATCTTGCCGGGAGATACTATGGCACAGGCAAGGAATTTCTGGTACAATGACCACAATAACGCCGCAGATCTCTTGGCGTTGCAGAACAATGGCTGGCGGTTGAAACCGAACCTGCATTTCTCTTACATAGCGACACATCTGCACCGGGCGGACACGTCGCTTGAGGTAAATGAGTACATTGAGTTGTGGGAGCCCGACGAGATGGAGATTACCTCTCTTTACCGAGATGATGCCGGTTCTTATCGCCACAACTGGGACCGTCTGAGCGGCATAGGCTTGATTTCTCACGATGACGTGCAGCCACTTGAAGAAAAGACGACCCGGACAAATCGCGATCGAATCTCCATGTCACCTGGCCTTGATATTAGCTACACATGGTCGGCGGCGCGGGCATCCCAACGCGATAGGGATGGTGCCTTCGTACGTGAGGTGAAAGAAAGGATACGTGAGGCGACCGAGACCTGGGGTGAAGTTCCCGATTTCTGTAGGCAAATGGTATAATAAGCATATGAGAATTATTTCACGCAGGGCTTTGAGAGAATTTTGGGCAACGCATGCAGATTCCGAACAGCCGCTTAAAGCCTGGTATGCCAATGTGAAACGGGCCGATTGGAAAACGCCATCCGATGTAAAAGCCACATATCGAAATGCCAGTTTTGTCGAAAACAATCGGGTGATATTCAACATCAAGGGTAATGCCTACCGGTTGGTCGCGGCAATTGATTATCAATACGGTATCGTTTATATTCGATTTGTTGGTACACACCAGATATATAATAAAATCAACGCCGCGACGATTTGAGGTGATAACTATGGATATTAAACCCATCAAAACCGAGTCAGACCATGAAGCCGCTTTGAGAGAGATTGAACGGCTTTGGGGAGCAACTTATGGTTCGCCAGAAGGTGATAAACTCGATGTTTTGGTCACGCTCGTTGAAGTTTATGAACAGAAGCACTACCCTATCCCGCCACCGGATCCAATTGAGGCAATCCTTCACCATATGGAGAGTCAAGGTTTATCTCATCGTGACCTTGAACCCTATCTGGGTTCGGACACCCGTGTGTCGGAGGTTTTGAATCGAAAATGTTCACTGTCACTGAACATGATTCGCAAGTTGCATAAGGGTCTTGGAATTTCGGCGGATATTTTGGTTCAGCCTTATGAGTTACCAGCCGCTTGATGTTCAGTTTTACGCAAACATTTTCTGTTAATATGCCTGTGCTGATTCCGTAGTCAGAGTCTAAAGAGATAAAAAATCTCTTTGAAGGAGACATATTTAGAGAAAAAGAAAATGGATCGAAATGAATAAAAAAGGGTCATGGTAATTTAAACCGTGACCCTTTTTGACTTTTACTATAACCCGTTGCCTGTACGGCTATCCATCATCCCCTGCTTTAGCAGAATCCACCACTACAGGTGCGGGGGCTACATCTGCGGAATCTACCGCTGCGGGCGCGGGTTCTGGGGGTTTTTCGCCCCAGAATGTCGCATCGGTGCTTACCTGATAGACAATACTTCGATCCGTCAAATACACCTCAGGACCATCGCCAATCCGCACGTAATTGCGCGCCCAATCGGTACTCGACCTGCCAAATACCGCGTGCGTGAGCAACTCATCCTTCGCATTATAGATCTTGATATGGGTTCCCGCCGCGTCATCTACGGCATACTTAGACCAGTTGTCGAAGTTGTCTGTCATCGGGGTCTCGCGACTCACCTTTAGTACCTGCTCAAATAGTGCCGTGATCCGATGGTCTCGAACTTTCAGAGTATCGTGTCCCACAATCGTCCACTCGAGATCTTTCTTTTGCAGCGTCAGACTATCGCCCTCTGTCGTCATTTCAACCTTGTAAATATTATCAGTATTTTCGGGAAAGACCAGGCCTGAAGGGGTCGTATATCCGCTCTCTCGTACCTGCAAAAGTGCGTAAAGACCCAGCAGTACTGCAATCCCGATGAGAAGCCATTTTAAATTACTCATAGAGTGCCTCCAATCGCTTTGCACGCGCCACCACAAGCCGCCACTGTACCAGACCTAAAACAATGACCAACAGCACGGGCAGCACAATATTGAGGGTTTTCACAGTGGTTCGAGTCGTATCCTCCACAGTTTGCAACGGTCGCGTTGTAATCTCACGCGATCTCAAAGCCACGAGGTCGCGGTCGCCAATGAGCACATCCACTGTATTCATCACAAAGATCCCATTGGCTGGCACCTGTCCTCCCCCGCTGTCGAGTAGAAAGTCGGATGTAGAAACCAGCACCAATTGGCTCATCACATTTTCCGGGCTATCTGAGGTAGCTGCCGCATAGACTCCCACCACCTTGCCCGGTTCGTTGAGCGATTGAAATGCCTGATTTTGAATGGGGTTGAGATTGATAAACCCGGCCGCTGCGCCCGAATGGTCTGACGTGACCAACAACGGCTTCACAAGACGCGTTGAATCAGCCGTATCGTAAACAATCTCACTGGAAAACAACATCTGAACTTGCTCTAAGCCACTGACAATTTCGTGGTCGGGAAAAGATTGCAATACGGGAAAGAATGGATACTCCACCGCCGAATTAAAACGCAAAAATCCGCGCTGCTGTGACACCGTCACTGTGCCACAAATCCGATCCATTACCAGATTGTCAGCCAGGCTTACGCCAAAGGGTTCGAGCACCTCGAAGATATTGGACTGAATGGGCGTCCCGCGCTGCGCTTGAAGATCGCCATTGATCTTGCTTTGCGCCAAAAACAGGTTCCCTCCCGAGTTGATATAGCTCCTCAGCGCGCCGAGTGCATCTTCAGACAGGGAATCGACAACCCCATTGACGAGCAGCATTTCAATATCGTCGGGCACGCCGGCACTCAAAAAGACCGAGCGCACGTCGTAGGCTTCCCGAAGTCGCGCACTCACTCGCTCCATTGCCGGTGCCGAAGCCCCGGTATTTGCTACGCCAACTACAGAGCGGTTATCGTCAACCAGTTTTTTAATTCGCGTTGTAATCTCGTATTCCAGCCCCGTAGTCGTTTGAATAACCGGCAACACCTCTCGTTTGTCGCCGTAGAGCAACACCATTCCCATATAAATGCGCTTCACCTCAAACTTGTCGTTTTCGAGTACCTGCAATTGCACGGGCTGAATACCGGACTTTTGCGCATCAAGCGCCAATTGTTCATCGTCATCGGGTCTGTAAAATTCAAACCGAAAATTGCCGTCAGAATACGCAGCGTATTCTTCCAGTATATCCTGCAAATACCGCCGCGTATTGCCGTATTGCCCTGGCAAATTTTCGGAAAAATAGACTTTAGCAGTCAAAAAATCGTCGATTTTCTCGATTATCACCTTGCTCGATGACGACAGCGAGTAAATCTGATTCTCCGTCAGGTCCAGCCGAAAGAAAAAATTGCGAGAAACCAGATTACCAAGTGCCACGAGTGCGATAGCCACCACAATAAAAATCACAAAGCTCTTTTTGGAATCAATAACGGGCATGATCACCTCCACTTCCGCATATCAATGACGCGCACTGTAAGCGCCAAAAACAACCATATCAGCGATCCGAAATACACCAGATTGCGGGAATCGACAACTCCACGCGACATATTGGACAAATGGTAATCGACCGCCATAAACTGAATGGGCCCAGCAAGAGCCACCGGCACAAAAATCAGCAATTTGTCGAGAAGATAAAATCCCAAAACAAATACCGCAGCGAGAATAAATGCAACGACCTGATTATCCGTCAAACTACTTGTGAACGTGCCAATAGCTGCGTAAAATGCACCTACCAGAGCCAGTCCCAAATACCCACAGATTATGCCGCCGTAGTCGATATTTGTACCAACGACCAAAAGCGTGAAAAAATGTATCAGCGTAAAACCCAGCCCGGCCAACACCAGGGTAAATGCGGACAAATACTTCCCAATCACAAGTTCAAAATTTTTAATCGGAAGTGTCGCCATCAACTCGTATGTGCCCGCACTTTTTTCGCGTGCAAGCACCCCCATCGTGACTGCGGGCACAAAAATCAGATAAATCATCGGCGTAATATTAAATAACGCCCGCATATCGGACTGACTGAACAGGAAGAACGTGTTGCTAAAGAAATAGCCGTTAAACAGGGCGAAAAACACCAGAAAAATATACGCCATGGGACTCTTGAAATACGCGCCGACTTCTTTGCGATAAATCGCCATTACATTATTCATCGCTCCCTCCTTCCCCTGTCAATCCGCGGAACACATCTTCGAGGAGAACTTGATTTTGCGTCATCTCCAAAATGGCCCAACCACTGTTTTTGGCATAATCAAAAATCGCCTCGCGGGGATCCGCCTCTCGGGCGTATTCTATCGACAAAACACTGCGTCCATCTACCATCTCTATATTTGCGACTTCGACCTCATCAACGCTGTTGGGCAACGCAGCCAGACTCTCTTCACTGGCGTATTTTACATCGAGCGTCAGTTGCGTGCGCCCCATAAATCCCGCCATCAATTCTTGACTCGTCCCATTGGCCACAATTTCGCCGTGATCAATAATTACAATGCGATCCACAGTGGCTTCAATCTCTTGCAAAATATGACTGGAGATAATCACCATCTTCTGCTGACCCAATTCTCGAATCAGGTTCCGAATCTCCACAATCTGGTTGGGATCCAGCCCGGAGACCGGCTCATCAAAGATCAATACCTTGGGATCGTGCAAAATCGCGGCAGACAGCCCGACCCGCTGTTTATAACCCTTTGAACACGCAGAGATGGGCAGATGAATCACATCGCGCAAACCACATTGTTCGACCACGCGATCCAAAGCCGGTTTGAACTCTCCTGCGTCTATACTGCGAACTTGAGATATAAACTCGAGATAGTCATACACTCTCATTTCCCCGTACAGGGGATTCATTTCGGGCAAATAGCCGATTTGCTCGCGAATATCCAGCGAATTGTCCTGAATATTCAGATCGTCTATAAATACATTGCCAGCACTTGGTGCTAAAAAGCCTGTCATGATTTTCAATGTCGTAGATTTACCCGCGCCATTTGCACCCAGGAACCCGACGATTTCTCCGTCGTCAATCTCAAAATCAATGCCCTTGAGTGCATGAATATCGCCGTAATACTTCTCCAAATTCTCAACTCGAATCATTCTGGAATTAACCTCCTATGTGTGAGTTAAGCTATGCCCTGCGTACAGCGGTTGGCACTCGCCCAACACTGCCAACGGCACAGATTTGGCTCGTGACGAAAACTGTCCATACCCTGAAGAGTAAAGAGGGAAGGACGACTAATTTTTTAAGACCAAAAATTTAAACAAGTTTATGAAAAAAAATCAAGGAAAATCAGAAAAAAACCACCGATGAATACAGATATAAGGTGAAAAATAAAAAAGGGCGTACCCACAGGTCGCCCTTTTCACGTCTTACAAACCAATGATCAACTGCCTCCAATTCCGTAAATCCGGCCCAAATTCCCTCCGAAGATCAGAGTTTCCGCTTCGTCACCCAATTCCAACCGCTGAATTGCCCGCTTGACCTGAATCGGGCGATATTCCGGCAAATTGGATCCAAAAACAATCCGTTCGGCCCCCAATTCTTCAACAGCCTGTTTGACCTCATGCGGCACGGTTTCTTCGGGATTAATAGCCCACAACTTGTGAAATCGCAGAATCGTTGTACCCAGATATACATCGGGACATTCTCGGCACACATCAAGGGCTGTATCAAACCCATCGGGAAAGCCCATGTGATCCATAATAATTGGCACGCCGGGCACTTGTCGCGCCACATTGCCAATGCGCTCAGCACTGCAGTTGTCGCGCCCCGAATGAATCGATACCACAATCCCCAGGTCTCGAGCAGACTCGACAAACGGAATGACCATGGGATCATCCACATTGTACTTGTGAATAGCACCCATCAACTTCACGCCCTGAGCACCGCGATCGACATACGTCTTCAAAGCGGCAATCCCTTCTTCACCCCAATGCGGATCTATGAGCGGACAGGGCAAAAGCTGGGGGTGTCCCGCTGTCTTGTCGAGCAACCCATCATTATCCGGAAGAGGTTTGGTCTGCGGCATTACCACCGCCATCTCAAATCCCGCTTCGGCCTCACATTCCAGCAAAGCATCAACCGTTATTTGCTGTCCATACCAGTCATCTGTCAAATACGCTTCAAAATCTGCGGTAATCATCATTCCCTCCCTTATTACCGAATATTCATGGGTGTCATCTCCAAAACCTGTCGTGGTTGCCCCACTGTGCGCGCAAAGCGAAAAACGGGTTGCAATTCTGCGGCGAGTCTTACCAACTCATCGCCATTGCTCAGCGTGCGGATCAGGCCTTTTTCCATCACCTGTTCTATCAGCGTCTTTTCTTTCGGAAATACCACGAGGTTGAGAGATTCATCAGCTTCCAATTCCAATGCCTCCCGAATCAGACGCATCGCGGTCTTCAAGCCGCCCAATTCATCGATCAGGCCATGCGCTTTGGCGTCCTCCCCAGTCCAGATTCGCCCCTTTGCCACAGCGTGGACATCAGCCTGTGACATGTCGCGCCCCTCGCCCACCTTTGCTGTAAAATCTTCGTAAATGCGATCTAACCACGTCTGAAATTTCGCCCATTGTTCGGGTGTAAATTCTGCACCCGTGCCCCATATCAGCGCGTTTTCACCCACCTGCGCCGTATCCCAGGTAATGCCCAGGCGTTTCCAAAATTCAGTTGTCACGAACTTTCCCGCTAATACCCCAATGGATCCCGTGATGCTACCGGGTTGCGCCACAATCTTATCGGCATTCATCGCCACAAAATATCCTCCAGAACCGGCCACATTGCCCATTGATACAATCACGGGTTTGCCCGCCTTCTTCGCTTTGGCAACCTCGCGCCAGATCGCATCAGAAGCAACGTAAGACCCACCGGGAGAGTCTATTCGAAACAGGATTGCACGCACATCCTTATCCTTTACTGCATCGCGAAAAGCACTGGTCAGGGTACTCGCGCCCATTGTAGCAGACCCATATAAGGGATCGTAGGCACTCTTCCCGCGAAGCACAGGTCCCACGCCGTATATCAACGCCACCTTTGTACCTTCACTATATGGCTTTTCATCGCTACGCTTGAGATAATTTTTTATATCCAACCATTTGGAATCTTCGCCATGCTCGCGCTTCACCAGATCGCGTACTTCATCCCAATACGCCAGGCTATCTATCAGGCCTTCGGCATGGGCAGATAATGCCAAAAAAGGCCCGCGATTGATGAGGTCGCGGACAGCTTCGGGCGTTGTACCCCGCGCCCGAGAAATACCCAGGACCATCTGATCGACCATCGACTTTAAAAGTGCTTCACTCGCCTCGCGATGCGCGTCTGTAAATTTGGTTTCGGTATATAGGTTCATTGCATTTTTATATTCATACCGGTGATCCATTTGCACCCCAATCCCAAGCGAATCCAATGTTCCCCTGACAAAGGGATGCTCCATCGCCAGTCCCATCAAACCCACATCGCCCGAGGGCTGGAGATAGATGCGCTCAAATGCCGTCGCCAGATAATATCCGATATTTCCCGATCCAAATTCGCCAAATGTCTCGGCAAAAATCGCGGTGGGTTTTCCGCTTTTTCCAAAAGCCAGAACCGCATCTCTTATTTCTTGTGCCTGTGCAAAGCCCATCGGCGCGCCGCCCCCACGAGCCAGCAATCCCACAACGCGGTCATCTGAAGCCGCCGCGTCTAAAGCACCTATTACATCGCGCAGCGAGCGCGTTTCGTCTGCGATCAATTTTGCAAACGGATCTTCGGGCACATACTCCGCAATCCCCTGCTCCAGATTGATCTCCAGAATTACCTGATCGGGCACGGGATCTTCGCCGGAGAACAATACAACTGACAAGATGATCAGGACGACCAGCCCAACCGTAATCCCACCAATCCACGCCAAAATTCGACCTATTTTCTTTCGCATAAAAACCTCCAGATAACCGGATTAAAATGATTTGCTGATAAAGAGACGCATAAATATCTCACCGAGTTTCGACAAGTTAGTGATTCGAGACTGACCATACAAGAAAAAAAGGGCATTTTCTCAAATGCCCTTTTAAGTAATGGTGCGTTGCATCACACAACCGATTCCAACAACCCCTGACTGCGGCGGTCCAGCGCCCTTATATCGGGCACCTCAAAGCGGTTGTTATCCACATCAAAAATCATCAACCGCGTCTCTCCCAGCCACTGCGCGTTTTCAGCGACGGACTTGGCTACAAAATCGCGCCTGCCCCGGTCAGTATCGACAGTCCAGTACGTCACCCCGTATTCATTTTGCAATGCCACGATCTTCTGGATCTCCGCCGTCAAATACCGGTTGTCCAGTTCCTCATGCACCAGAACCTGGCTCTCTTCTGTCAAATCGGACAGGTCTTTGATCAGGCAGATCGCTTCGTCCTTGATATCCAGAATGCAAAAATAGCGGTCCGGTTCCGTCAAAGGTGCTGCCCGCACCACTTTCACGCGGGTATAGGACCGATCTCCTTCAATCGTCATCCGCAAAATCCACTGTGGCTCCTTAAACAGGCGGATCTTACGCGGATCGACCGATTCGGGATGTACCATCTCAATGGGTATCGGCTTCCATTCCTCTGTATTTTCTTCAAACTCTTCGACTTCCATCTCCAGCATATCCGTAGCCATCAAAATCTCCGATCAAAATTACCCTATTCCAACTCTACCCCCACCGCAGTCATAAACATATCCAACGTCGTCTCTTGCTGTGTCCTGACCAGGCGATAAAAAATACCCTCCCGGTCCATCAACTCCTGATGCGTACCAACTTCGGCGATATTGCCCTCATCCATCACCACGAGCCGATCCGCGCTGCGAAGCGTTGACAAACGGTGTGCTATGGCAAATGTCGTGCGTCCCTCAACCAGACGTGCAATCGCTGTTTGAATCTTTTTCTCGGTTGGTGTATCCAGTGAAGAAGTGGCTTCGTCGAGAATGAGAATCCGCGGATTGTGCAAAATCGCCCGCGCAATAGACACCCGCTGTTTTTCGCCGCCCGACAGACGCCCGCCGCTTTCCCCCACCCGCATATCATAACCATCGGGCTTCTTGACAATAAACTCGTGTGCTTCGGCTGCCATTGCGGCGCGCATTACCTCGTCAAAGGTCGCGTCTGGTTTGCCATAGGCGATATTTTCGGCAATCGTGCCGTCAAACAAAAAGGGTTGCTGATGCACCATTCCGATTTGGGATCGCAAATCGCGCAAACTCACATCGGTCATCGGCACGCCATCGACCATCAACTGTCCGCGGTCTGGGTCGTAGAATCGACATATCAGATTGATAAGCGTTGACTTGCCAGCGCCGGACTTGCCCACAAGTCCTATCATCTCGCCCGCCTTCACTTCCAGATCAACCCCCTTGAGCACGGGTTTGCCGGGATCATAACCAAAGAACACGGACTCGAACTTCAAACCACCCTCAATTTTGGGCAGCCGCACTGCATCGGGTTTCTGGTATGGCTCGGGTTCGGAATCAATCACCTCGAACACGCGCTGCGCGCCGGCAAATGCCCGCAAAATATAACTGTAAAAATCGCCAAACCATCTCAATGGTTGGTACAACATCCAGAGATAACTCATAAATGCGATTAACGCACCCAGTGTCAATTCACCGCCCAGAATCTGTTTTCCTCCGAAGTACCATACAAAAAACACCCCGACGTTCATAAACAGATTTGTCACAGTCCAAAAAACAAACCAGGCCCGTTCGCCCCGGGTATCCACATCGCGCAGGTCTTCGTTGTACTGGTCAAAACGCTCGCTCTCTTTTGCCTCCTGTGCAAATGCCTTCACAACGCGAATACCGTGAATTGACTCATTCAACTGTGCCGATAGCCTGCCCCACTTTCCCGACCACTGCGTCCAGAATGTCATGATGCGGTACCATATCCGTGTGCCGGCAAGCACAATCAGCGGTATAGGTGCTATCACAAACAGTGTGAGTTGCCAGTTCATCCACGCCAGAAAACCCAAAATACCGACAAATAACAAACTGTTGGAAAACACATAATAAAAATCATACGTCATGATCACTTCCATGCGGTCCGTATCATTATTCATGCGGGACGTCAGAGCACCCACTTTTCGCCGATCGTAAAAGCGAACAGGCACCATCTGAAACGCGCGGTAGAGATCTTCCCGCAAATCGCCGATAGCGCGCAACCCCAACGACCGACTCAACGCCGCCATCACCACATCGACACCCCAGATCAACAGCCGTATAATAACAAGCCCTAAAATCAACAGTCCCAATCGATCAAGGCGATCCGTTGATGTGATAAATGGAATCTCAACCGCATCCCAGCCCGTTGTCAAAACACCGTCAATCACATACTCTGTAATTTTGGGTGGCAACAGCGTAAATAAAGCGCTGACAAATGTCAGGACTATGGTGATGACCAGACGCACGGGATAAGCGGCCATATACCCCACAATGCGCCGAAACGTCTGCCACTTTTTCAAACACGCAGCACACACACCATTCTTTTCCGGCAACCGACGCCCACAATGCTCGCAGTGCGTCTGCTCCAATTCTGTGGGCAATGTTAATGGTTCATTATCCGTCAACTGCCTAATTCCATCTGCCACTTCGGCAAACACAGCGGTAAGAGATGGCGAATAAGGTACATGCATTCCAGGTCCTGCTTTGTGCGTTAACGCCATGGCACCCAACCCCACGCGCTCTTCCACTTTCACGTCTTCCACATCGCCAATCGCTATCGACTGTGTGCCATCCACACCCGATTCGGGAATTACCAGCACCTGTTGATCAGTCACCACCACCCACTGCGGGTTGTAATTCAAGGACTCGTCCAGATCCGTTGCCACCTGCATCAGCACGGTCTCGCCATTGGGCTTTGCCGCACGCAGCTTCTTTGCTACGGATGGGGGGAGTTTTTCGATCAACGGTTTTCCGGGCAAGTGATTCATGAGAACCTATTCCTTAATTGCAATAATTTGTGAAATCTCTTCTTGCATCTGCACCAATTTGTAAAACATGCCTTTCTTTTCCAGCAATTCGCGGTGCGTTCCCATTTCCACAATGCGTCCGGCATCCATCACCACCAGCCGGTCGGCATTGCGAAGGGTGGATAAACGATGGGCTATTGCAAAAGTCGTTCGTCCTTTGACCAATCGCGCAACCGCATCTTGAATGCGCTTTTCAGTTTGCACATCAACAGACGATGTGGCCTCGTCTAAGATCAAAATTCTGGGATCGTGTAAAATGGCTCGTGCAATAGACACGCGCTGCCGTTCGCCTCCCGAAAGCGATTCTCCGCGCTCGCCGATAAGCGTATCGTAGCCATCGGGCTTTGTCACAATAAAGTCGTGTGCATGGGCAGTCTTGGCTGCTTCTACAATCTCATCGAATGTCGCGCCCGGCTTGCCATAGCCAATATTTTCCGCAATACTGCCCGAAAACAGAAACGGCTCTTGCAACACAATGCCAATTTGAGACCTCAAATCCTCCAGCCGAATATCGCGCAAATCCACCCCATCCACCTCAATGCTTCCGCGGTCAACATCGTAGAACCGACAAATCAAATTTACCGTTGTCGTCTTGCCCACGCCTGATTTTCCCACCAGCCCGATCATCTCTCCTGGTTTGACCTCGAGGTTGATTTCGTGCAACACGGGCTTGCTCTTGTCGTATCCAAATGTGACATCATCGAACTTCACGCGCCCTTCGATATCGGGTACCGGCACGGCATTGGGGTCCTGGTACGCTTCGGAAGGCGTATCGATAATCTCAAAAATGCGTTCTGCACCGGCCATTGCACGCGTCATCCACGAATTGACCATCCCAAACCATTCCAGCGGGCCGTAAAGCAACATCATATAACTGTAAAAAGCCATCAAAGTGCCGAGCGTCAATTCCCCATCGATTACCTCAAGCCCCCCATAATACCATACAATAATCACGCCAGCCGCCGTCAATAGGGTCATCGTTTTGTAAAAAATGCCCCGGTTGACCTCTGTCGTAATACCGATGCGCGTCAATTTGTCATTGCGCCTTTTGAACACCCTGATTTCCTGCTTTTCCTGTGCAAATGCCTTCACCACGCGAATGCCCGTGAGCGCTTCATTGACCCGCGCCATAGTGTCAGACCACGACTGCATCCAACTGGTAAAAAATTTCCGCATCCGCCGATAAAACGCATACCCCCAGATCATGATTAACGGAACGGGAATCAGCACCAGAATAGCCAGTGACCAACTCATCATAAACAGCGCGGCGAGAATCCCCAGCAACATCATCGCCTCGATCACCAGATAGGGCAATCCATCGACCAAAAACATCTGTAAACGACTGCTATCCGTCGTCACGCGAGACATAACTGCGCCAACTTGCCGTTTGTCGTAAAATTGCAGGGATAGCAACTCCAAACACCTGTAAAGCTGGCTGCGGATATCTGCAGTCACCCGTGCGGAAAGCCACGTCACTGTCCAGCCGTGCGCCCATTCTCCCCCCCAGGTTATCAGCCGGATACCCACCAGAGCCAGCACGAGCCAGCCGAGCAAACTGAGCCGATCGTCGTACAGCGCCTCTACGCCCTCGGGCAGCACCAACACATCATCGACAATGAGTTTTGTCACATAAGGCGGAATCAATTCTGCAACCGTCGTCACAATAGACGCCAGTGCCAGCACAATCGCGCGTATCTTGTAGGGTTTCAAATACGATGCAATGCGTCCCAGTGTTGCAAATTTGTTTAAACAGGCCGGACATATCCCATTTTTTTCCGGCAATAGCCGACCGCACGATTCGCAGATTGTGCGATCCAGATTTGCATTAATAAAAAATTCCTGCCCCTTGCGCAGTTGCTCAATCCCGCGCGTAGTCTCCGAAAACTTTTGCGCCTGCGTCATGGAATATGGAATATGCACGGTCGGCTTATTTTTTCGATGTATTTCCAAACGCGCACCGCCCACCAGAGCCTCGGTTCGCGCCAGTTCAATTTCGGAAATCGGAATATCTGCTATCGCGCCATTTTGTCGCACCAGCACGCGATTGCGGGTCACCACCACCCACTGGTTTCCGAAGTCACCTTTTTCATCCAGATCGGTCTGTACCCGAATGAGTTCGTCTTCCCCTTCGGGCAAAGCGTGTTTCAACCAATTCAGACTACCGTTTTGTTCATTGTCCAGTAAAGGATCCATTATCTGCTCCTGCATCGGACAGTCACCTCTGCTAATTCACACCCTTATTCAGACAAAGATCGCGCAACAAGTGTTTCATTATCTTCACCTCAACATCTTTCCCCGCAATCGCCACCGCGCCGACATACCCCTTCGCGGGTTCAAGGTGTTGCAGTGTCCAATCTTCTGTATTCCCTTCTTTTATCCACAGCAATTCTGCTTTGCGTCCCAAACTCACTTCAAAATTTTTTAATGAATGGGTAAGACCAGCGCCCATGGCTTTCAGATATGCCTCTTTGCGCGTCCAGCAACAAAAAAAAGCCCGGCGCAGTTCTTCTCGCGACAACGCGCACAACTGCTCGTATTCGCCAGGTGCGAAAAAACGCTTCGCAATGTCTTTCATCTGGCCGACCTTGCGGCTGAGATGCTCAACATCAACCCCAATCTCATGGCGCATCGAAACCGCGATAAGAGCCAGGCCAGCTGAATGGCTCAGGTTAAATCGCAACTGAGATTTATCCCAGGGAGGTGCCAGAGCGGGTTTGCCGTGTTCGCCATAAAAAAAAGCCAGTTCACCTGGCTTACAATCCATGTATTTTGCGAGAATCGCGCGCAGACATCCGCGTGCGGCAACAAAATGCGCCCGGTGCTTTTCATAGACAAACTTGTCAGCACGCCTCCACTCATCTGCCGATAGCGTCTGGGCCAACATGTGTGTCTCGCGCTCTAAATCCACTGCCCAGACATGGGCAGTATCGGTTCGCAAAATATCCATATCTATTGCACTGTCTCAGCGGATTTTATCCCGTCATCCTCAAACACGCCTCATAAGTCTCAAAGCGTTCGCCTTCAGTTTCTTCGGGATCGACCAACTTGAGCCACATCCCCTGATCCTTTTTCTGTCCGCTCAACTGCCTGCGGCTACCCAAATTGGCGGGATCTGCACCGTGCCAGACCACATCGCCATCTTGCAAAAAGATAAATTTATTCCGATACCGGTCAACGATATCCCGCTGACGGTCCTGGTAAAACAATGCCTGCTCACAGGTGGTGCGACGCCAGCTTTCCACAATTTCCTCGCTGTCTGTACGCTCTGAATCAAACTCGGATAGGGGCGCAGATACCTCGCTCTCAAAATCAATCTCCCTCAGATCAACCGTACCAAAACCGCGCCTGTCTGCAATCAGCAAATGGTTGCGGTCGCGTCGAAACGGCGGATTGGGCCAATCAGACGCAGGGTCGTGACCCATCAAATGGGTACCACATGCATCGGTAGCGGTTACATGGTCACCTGCTAATAACGCATTGCAGATACGCCCCTGTCCGCCCCATTCTCTCCCCCATTGCCCGGTTAGTGCATCCACAATATTCAGACAAGGTTGCGTGATCAATCCCAAATCGGGCAAGACGTAAGACAGGCGGATAAAGTGGTGATAATAGGATCGCACGCGGCCGTGTGGCAGCGTGATTGGAGGCAGACCAAAAAGATTTTTCATGCAAAGCGTAATCCCCATAAACAGATGATTCTTCATCTTTGCCACAGAAACCACCTCTGCCCCTTCAAAACACGCGCTGAGTGTATAGCGGTCAAACATACATCCACCGCCCGGCACGTCATACTGTTTGAACGGTTGCGCGTTTGAATCGACAAACCCCACATCGTATTCTTTCAAAATATGTGCGTAATTAAAATCTTCATCCATCAGATGGTCGCGCGTATAGGGATTGGTATCCGTCGCAATAATTTCCGCACGGGTGCGTTCTCGCAACAAACGCAACACAGCGCGTGCGACCATGTCATCGACCAACTCGCGCCGCCGTCCCATGTAGTAAATAATGCGATTGTGTAGCTTCATCATATTGAACTTGATCACAATCCGATTGGCTTTCTCCAGCTTTTCCCACGACCGATGCAATGGGTCTGTAATGCGGCGCAGCGTCTGGTATATTTCTTCCTCCGACGCCCGCCAATTGCAATGCGCCGCGCGAACCTTATAATTTTTTTCTGCCATTCCGACCTCTATGGTTAAATGCGATGATATTAGAACTGCTTTATTGTACCAATAAAAACGAAAAATGAAAAGGGAAATCCTGAAGTTTTCCTTATATTGATTACATCTAATCACGGATGAACTTCAACCGGTATTCAGATAGGCACTTTCATGCTCGCCGGATTCATATCTCAATCGCCTCTTACCTCCCGTGAACTCACCCACTCGCTCACGCGCATGGCAGATAGCCTGGTCGTACATCAAAAAGCGCACCGCATCGTCTTTGCCCCGCACATTGCGGGCGTCGCATTTGCGCCAGATTGGCGTACAGTGTCCCCAGTTTATTCACAATCGGGACATATTGCTTATCTCGATGGCGAATTTTTCAACCGCGTCGCGCTGGCTCTCTCTGCTACTTCCGACCTTGAATTCTTAGTTGAAATCGTCGCGGATAGACGCGAACTATTAAACCGCATTAATGGCCTTTTTTCCGGCGTGATTTTCGATACACAAAAAAATGAACTGCATATTATCACCGATCGCTATGGCTTGCGCCCGCTCTACTGGACGTGCCAGGGCAATCGTATAGCCTGGGCGTCTCAGACCAAGGCATTTCTCGCGCTACCCGAGTTTTCACCTGTGATTGACCCCATTTCTCGCGACATATTTTTCGCCACCGGGCAATTGCCTTCTGATCGCACATGGCTCGAAGGCGTCGCGCCCGTGCCCGCTGCAACGCAAATGACATTTCGCATCTCAGATGGTAGCCTTACACAGCAATGCTACTGGTCCTGGGATGATATTGCTCCCCTCACAGGGCATCACACCCAGCGCGAATTGGCACATGAATTGGGCGCGCGCTTTCGCACTGCCGTAGAACAGAGAACCACAGGACGAACGGGTCTCGCCCTCAGCGGTGGCCTCGATTCGCGTGCGATCCTCGCCGCCATGCCTCGCACACCCAGAACCTTCACATTCGGTCATCCCGACAGCGCGGATGTTCGCATTGCTGCCCAGGCAGCATCCGTAAAAAACGCGCCACATACCGTCCTGCCCTTGGATGATCAAAATTGGCTCTTGCCGAGAATCTCAGGCGTGTGGTATGCCGATGGCGCACTCGACCTGCTCCATATGCACGGCATTGAACACCTCAAGCAACAGAAAGAAGCCTGTGATATTTTCCTCAACGGAGCAGGAGGCGATGGGTTAGCAGGTGCAGGCCATCTATTTCCCTCCAACAAATTCTCTGCATACCTGAAAAATGAGCTACACATTCGGGTAGATCGCAACACGACCCAACACCTCAAAACCGCATTTAACAATGCGGGATCGGCACATGCTTTTTACATAGATTGGCGCATGCGTGGGTTCACCCTGCACGGCCCTCGTCTGGGACTTTTGCACGGCCTTGAATACCGCTTACCATTCCTCGACAATCAGGTGCAGGAATTACTCTATTCTATTCCCCTACAACAAAAAGCCAACAATCGCCTCTACCGCCAGATGCTTCTCGAGACCTTTCCAGAATATTTCAAAAATATTCCCTATCAGGCCACGGGACTTCCCATATCCCATTCACCCTGGACCGTCAAAATCCTGCGGAGGTTCACCGGATTGCGCAATCCCGCGCCCCAGACCTTTGCCGATTACGCGAATTGGTTGCGCCAATCGCCGGGTAAAAATTTGTGCGACCATCTTCTCTACAACACATCTAACACCTCCAAGCTCTGGCAACGCCACCTCGCAGGCGAAGACCACACGATCATTTTGGGGCGCTACATGACCTACCAACTCTATCTCATCCAACTCTTTGACGGCAAATACCGCACATCAGAAGAAGTGGCTGAACTATTAAAAATTACCCTAAAATAAAAAACTGCCGCCCCAAAAATATCGGGAGGCAGCTTCTTTTTTTCTGTCAATACTTGTAGCACATTACACAACTATACCGGTGCAAAAATCTTGACCTCTTTTTCTATTCGATCAGCCAGTGTCATTTTGGCTTTCTCTATTTCATAATGTGTTTGAATACCTGTCCAAAATTCAACCGACATGCCAAAATAATGAGCAAGTCGAAGTGCTATATCTGCACTAATACCCTCTTCCCCGCGAATAATTTGATTGATTCTCATTTCAGAAACGCAAATATCACGAGCAAGACGATAGCAACTGATTCCCATTGGCTTTAGAAATTCTTCTTGCAAAATCTCACCAGGATGGATCGGGGGCCTGTCTCTCATAATAGCACCTCAATGATAATCGACGATTTCAACAGCATAAACACCATCCTCATTCCATTCAAAACAAATTCGCCACTGATCATTTATGCGAATACTGTGCTGTCCTCTTCGATTGCCTTTCAAAGCCTCTAAACGATTAGATGGTGGTACACGCAAATCGTTTAAATTTGTCGATTGGTGAAGTAAAATCAATTTGCGTTCAGCAATGTGCTGAATATTCTGTGGCAATTTTTTGGAAAAATGACCCTTAAATATTTTTTCAGCCTCTTTATCCTTAAATGTCCTGATCATACAAAAAACTAATCTTATAGGATAATATTGTCAACCGTTGTTATTTCGTTTTTTTCTCACCACTCTTTTTTCCAGAATAACCCTACCGATCCTCGTCTGCGTCGATTATCCTCTTCTATCTGACTCGCTTCCAATGTCAGCCCTGACAATACTTCAAACTCCATTGCCGCTTCATAAGCCGTGGTCGAAATATCCTTTGCATAACTCATGAATAACCTGTCTCCAATATACTTGCCCAATCGAATCCTGGAGATACTGCCCTCGCCAAAGTCGATCTCCACCACATCCAGATGTAATTTTTGCCCAATATGCCGCCCCAGGCGATTTGCAACAACCCCCGCAAACAGATCCAGGGTGTGCTCGCGAGAAAACTTAAATTGGTCAGCGGGTCTGCCAGTCAACAATAGAGATGCAATATCCCTCACATCCCCTCCAAATGACGGATCGCTGCTGTCAAACGAAATCTGCGGATATGTCAATGTCCCCCCCACTGTGACAATAATATCGACAGGCCCCGTATCCACAGCGCGCACACGCGTCTCGGCGCGAATATCCAGATCGGGGTTCCAGTCGGGCCTGCCCTGAAATTGAACCTCGCCCTGTGTAATACGCAAGCGGTGGTTTTGCCAGATGTAATTGCCCCGGCGGCTCGACATCGCGCCGTAAATACGCGAATCTTCGCGATTTTTTATTATATCCAGATCACCCCCAATTTCCACCTCAAAGACCGGGTCGCGCAACCACACCTGTCTGTCAGCAGACACTTGCAGGCGTATTTCCGGAGCCATCAGAAATGGTGGCATCTCTGTACCCGATTCATCGAACAATTCCGTCAAGCGAATATCTGCCTGTTTCGTCGTCAGGCTCGGTACTCCAAGCAATTCCGCCAGGCGAATCTCAGCCTGTTTCATCGCCAACTTGCCCTTAACATTGTTGCCCTGCGGCGTTCCCTCAATCTGCAATTGTCCATCTGTTACGATTTGTAATTCGGGGCGAGCAACCGGTTCAAAATCGCGAAATTGTGCAGATAAATTCCATCTGATCGGCAAAAAACCCTCAAGCGTTATATCGCCAGAAAGATTCGCCGAATTCCCAATCGCAAGACTGTCAATCTGAATTTTCCCGTCGCCAAACACAGCACGCCCTGAAACAGGTGTGTAAGACCGATGTAGATCGGGCATGTGGAACGTCCCATCTCGAATTTCGATTACCCCTCGGATATCCGGTTGCTCAAAACGGCCGCGTCCTTCCAGATCGAAAGATAACATCCCAGAAATTCCCTCATCCACATCGAAAAACGCGTTTGGCACTGTGCCAAATCTCAATCTCTCGGATATTTTTCGCCCGACCAATTTCGTTTTTTCATCCACTGTGTTCTGGCGTGTCTTCAACGCGATCCCCTCAGACTGAGCGCGTAGATGCATATCACCTGTACCTGTAATGGGAAAACTGCCAATCAGTGTCAGAGCTTCATCTCTATCAGGTACGACTTTCACCTCAAAATGTATCCTATCATTGCCCAGAGACATCTCTCCTGTGGCACTATCGAACTCCACGCTCGATATTTTGCCCTTTGCAAGAGTGAATTGAATAAAAATAAGAGGATCGGTCAATGTGCCAGCAAAAAGTACTTCACCATTGAGAATACCCCCCATATCTGAAGCACCCGCCAGAAATGCCCAGGTCCGCAAGTCCAGATCTTTCAACAACACCTCTACGGTCGCCTGAAAGCCCTGTTGATCCCGCGCGACCAGACGCCCCGCTGGCCCAGAAAGCACCAGATGTTCAATGTGGACGCCGCGAGATGACGAATACGCGAATTGCACGGGTCCCTCGTTATGCAGCACCACCTGATCAACCTTAACGTATAGCGAATCCATCGCCACCTGGAATAGGTCTTCTTCTTGCCCTGCGCGCCCCCGAAAAAGCACATGGTTATCTACCTGCTCGCCGCTACCTAACAAAAATGATGTCTCGCCACGATTGTACATAGCATTAAAAAAAACCGCCTGCAACGCCCGTTCACCCCAGGTCAAGCGATCCACTTGCAGGTTAATAGCTCCCGAATCTGGGCGCGTCCATTGAGTCTCAATTGCAACATTTTGAAGCGGAATACCCTCAACCACAAGGCTATCCGCGCCACCTTGTGCAGAAAAACCGGGCGCATCCAGCGTCCCCGACCAGGTGCCCGATAGATCCAACGTCCCCGATAAATCCACATCAATCACCTCACCTATCGCCTCTAAATCCTGTACATCCATTCGCCATTGGCCCTCAGAATGCCGATCAATATGCCCCTGAGCGGAAAATACTCCACCTGTGCCCGACAGACCAGCGCGAATATCAGACCTCCCTTCAGAATTGACCAGCGCAGAAACGCTAAAACTGTCTGCCGCAGCATTCCCCGCAATATTCCCCGCCAATTCAACAGTCAAATCGCCACCCGAGATGCCATTTACATTGCCCTCAAGAGTCAGCAATGTCCCCCACCTGTCTGTGTCTGTCAAACGAGGTAACGCGACCTCCGCCTGGATATTCCCCGCAATAGCCGGTTTGTCTCCTTCAAAATGCAATTGCCCATTTCCATTGACGCGCGTTCCCCAATCCTGTAATTGTGTCTCAAAATGATCGATAAAAAACCGTTGATCTACATATCTCGCACCATCAATACGCCCCGTCGTCCGCCCGACTTTTTTGGGTACACCGGGTAAATGATTAGCATATAGATCGCGAAATCGCATTTCCCATTCGCCATTCCAGGTGGTCAACCGCGCTTCTCCATTGCCCACTATATTGCCACTTGGTCCATTAGCGGTGACTTGCGTTTGCAACAGGTCATTTGCCAAATTGACGGCAAAACGCACGGAATCGAATCGCGCATCTCCAAACTGCACCCGCCGAAAAACACCCTTGGCAATGGCACTCTCCACGCCAGAGGAATCCACTGCGAAAGAAATCACCCCGTCCAGGCTTGTACTGATACGGGGTAAATCAGTATCAGATCCTGTGTATCCCAACGAGATGAGATCATTGGTCTCGATCTCAAAAATCGCATCTCCCCGCACTGTAAACGGCGCAATCCCCATGACGCCATTAAACGCAATTGAAGCTTCTTTATCTTTCACAACTAATTCTGTAACAAGGGATTGCAGGCTACCTTTCACTCTTCCACGCATCTGCATAGTGCGTGTGGGTAGATCGATCAGGGGCCTGAGATCTGCCAGCCATAGAGAATCGGCTTCCACTACGAGATCCACCTCGGGATTATCCAATTGCCAAACCCTGCCGCGCAGCAAAATGCGAGAGCCGTGAGTGTGCAACGCCACGTCGTTCAGTCGCAAGTGACCGGCCTGTAAAATGGCAATACCAGATAGATTGGTCACCTCCAGTGGCGGATCGAATTGCACCGAACGAAAACGCTCCAGGATCAAACGATACTCAGATTCTCCCGCGAAAATAGCACCCTCTATCGCGATATCGCGCACCTGTGTACCATCAACCAGGACATTGGCATCCGCAATCTCCAGCGACTCGATATCTAAATCCAGGGGGGGAGGAGCATCCCATATCGACGTCTCGGTCTCTTCATCAGAAGCATCAAGTCGCATCTCGATTCCCGACAACCGCAGCCGATGAATCACAACTTTTCCTGTAAGCAGGTTCCAAAAACTGTACGTCACATCGAGCGTATCCACCCGCGCCCTATCTCCGATCTGCACATCAACGATGCGACAATCACCCAGCGGATTGCCCTGAATCTCACCAATCAGACCGACCTCATCCCCTTGCCGGGACAGGGCGCGCTGCGCCAAATCGCGCAAAATGCCATTGGCATAGCCCCCCGTGACGAGTATCGCCCCTATTGACAGCAGAATGCCAGCGCCGACCAGAATCCAGATTATTGATTTCGCTCGCCTGTTCATGTTAAATAGTCCTTATCTGCGTTCATCCCTGTTTTCACAGGGGCATACCTGTGGATTCAAAACGCCTGTCCCAAACTGATGTGATACTGAATGCGTTTCTCCACAGTACTATCATCTGACAAGCGGTATCCCACATCAAATCTCACAGGGCCAACCGGACTCAAATACCGAAGCCCTGCGCCTACAGCGTACTTGAGCGATTCGGGGTTAAACGCCCCCGATTTCGCATCGACATTGCCCACATCTACAAAAACGGCTGTACCTATCGAAAAAAATATCTGCGTTCTAATCTCCATGCTCATTTCCATACGGCTCAAACCGCCCGTTGGCTCGCCCTGATGGTTTTTGGGGCCCAATTCATCCAATCCCCATCCTCTCACACTATTGAGTCCTCCTGCAAAAAACCGCTCGACATTGGGCACGCCGCCCGCCTTGCCCAGTTCAAAAATTATACCGCCCTGCACGCGCAGTGCCAGCACACTTCGCAAAGGCATGCGGTGGAACCATCGCCCCTCTGCCGTCGCCTGCAAAAATTCGCCATCGGACCGGAGAAATCGCCCGCGTTCGCGCAGGGTGAATTGTGCGAGCATCCCCGATTGCGGATCAAAAATATCGTCGCGCGTGTCCATGAGCAATCCAACCTTCATTTCGGCAAACGCGCTATCGGCTGAAAAATCTACCACGCCACTGCTGAACTGAGCGATTACATCTGTGGCCCTCGTAAGATTTCTCTCGAGAGATATATTGCTCCCCAGCTCTTCTTGGACAAATGTCGCCTGCCGTTCACGCTGTACAAACCCACCGATATTCAGCCAATTGCGACTGCCCCTGAAATGCGCCTGCCGCAGGCCGATAACCGCTTCTCTGTTCTTTCCTGAAACGCGTCCAGACAGCTTAAACTGACGGAAGTCTCCCCCAAAATTGCGATGCGTCCACGCGCCCGAGGCCCACAAGTCTTCATCCGTGTCGTATCCCGTGCCCACGCGCAACGTGCGAAAAGGGCGTTCGGACACGCGCAAAGCTACATCCACCCGGTTGTCGTGCGCCACGCTATCTGCCAATCCCAACGCCACAGACCGAAACACGCCCGCACGATAGAGCAGGTACTGGCTGTTTTGTAATGCCTCTTCGCTAAATTGATCGCCCGCCTTAAATGTGAGACCGCGCAAGATGGTATTTTCCGCCATGGCTTTGTGCCCCGATATTTGCACAACGCCCACGCTACATACAGGGCCAGGTACAAGTTTTAGAACGAGTTCGGCCTGTTGCCCGACAGTCGTCGTCTCGACCTCAGCACGCGCAAACGCATAGCCTTTGTTCCGCAACTCGCTTACGACCTGTGACACGCCCTTGTTCACGAGATCGCTCGATAGCGGCTTGCCATCGAGCTGTCCAAAAGCGTTCTCGATATCTTCACCGCCGATTACTGACACCCTGGAAATCCGCGTCAAAGGTCCCTCTGCAATATGTATTTCCAGCCCAATCTCATCTGCGCTAAGTTGCTCAACGGTCGAATGCACCGATACTGCCAAATATCCCCGATCGCGGTAATATGCTCGCAATTTTTCCAGATCAGATACAAGAGTCAAAGGATCGTATCTGCGCGCATGGACCAGGGGCAAAAAATCGTACCACGGCGAGGCGTGCGTGACCATCAACGCTTTCAGTTCTCCTCCCCAAATCGCTTGATGCCCCGAAATGTGCAGCCATCTCACAATGGGGTCATCAGATAAAGTTTCCCCATGAGCCGGCACAACAGCTATCAGAGCGATCAGTATAAAACAGGTCCTCAATCTGGCAAAGAGGACCTTTAGGCAATAAATGTAATTCATTCTGTCACAATAGGTAATGAGAATTATATTCGGGGAGAAAATGACGTCGAGATGCTCGGTACCAGTATTACAAAAAATTTCGACACTTCCAGCAATGCCTGTGCACGGGTTTCTGCGTTTTCTACCAATTTTTCATCCATGAGATCTATATTTCTCCAACCCGATGCAATTTTAGCAAATTGGTCTCGGCCCGCGCCGTGATGGGCGCACCGGCCAGAATCACCAGCGTATCTCCAAAACGCACATTGCCCTCAGAGAGCAAACGCGCTTCAACTTCCGCTACCATGCGATCCGTATCGTCGATCAACGTAATTTGACGAGGTTCAACGCCCCAGCACAAGCACAACCGCCGACATATCCGCGCACTGGGCGTAAACGCAATAATCGGCGTACGCGGTCTGCGTTTTGAAATCAGACGCGCTGTAGATCCCGATTGGGTAAATGCGACAATGGCTTTGGGGGATACCGCCGTCGATACCGCAGCGGCAGCTTGCCCAATCGCATCTGGAAAAGAAAGCGAAGAATCCAGATTTAAAATTGGCGGCCCCAATTCTACACTCGCTTCGGCCTTCTCAATAATCCGTGCCATCATTTGCACGGTTTGAAGGGGATATTTGCCTATCGCGGTCTCGCCAGACAGCATCACCGCATCGGTGCCGTCAAAAATCGCATTGGCCACATCTGATGCCTCGGCGCGCGTAGGCCGCGGATGATCGGTCATCGATTCCAGCATCTGCGTAGCCGTAATCACAAACACTCCCGCGCGGTTGGCCGCCGAAATCACACGCTTCTGGATCACTGGCACGTCTTCAGGTGATAATTCTACGCCCAGATCGCCCCGTGCAACCATTACGCCATCGGCAACATCGAGGATATCTTCGAGGTGATCGACGGCTTCGGCGCGTTCCAGCTTTGCAATAACGGGGATCTCTTTCTCTGCCCGTTCAATAATATGTTGGACCTCTCGCACATCGTCGGGTTCCCGCACAAAAGACAGCGCAATATAATCCACGCCCAATTCGATACCCAGATCCAGGTCCTCTCGATCTTTGGTCGTCAGAGAAGGCGCGCTGACCTGTACACCGGGCAAATTGATGCCCTTGTTGGATTTTAACAGCCCCCCCACCACAACCTCACACACGACATCCGAACGATAGACTTCTCGCACCATTAACTCAATATGTCCGTCATCGAGCAAAATGCGATCCGCGGGCTTCACATCTCGGGGCAATCCCGCATAAGTTGTCGATACACACGCTGCATTACCCGGAACTTCGCGAGTTGTCACCGTCAGCCTGTTGCCTTCTTCCAACTCAATCGGATCCTCCGCGAGTTTCCCCACCCGCATTTTAGGACCCTGCAAATCCTGTAAAATCGCGACACTGCGCTGCATGTTGTCCGCAATCTGCCGAATGCGCCCAACATTCTCCGTGTGTTCCTCTCGTGTCCCGTGTGAAAAATTGAGCCGAAAAACATCCACCCCCGCCCCAATCAGTTGCTCTATCACGCGCTCCGACGAACTCGCAGGTCCAAGTGTACTCACTATTTTCGCTCTGCGCATGGACTATGCCTTTTTAGTTGTTAATTTAGCATTACCTATCACATATTCATTTTTAAATAATACAACGCCCAGCCAAACACACCAAATGTTTTTCAAATAAAATAGTTTAGCAACAATAAAAAAAAGTCCCACAAAATCGGTTGATCTTGTGGGGTTAAATGGTTAAAACAATATCGTTATACTTAGCTTGAAAAAAATAATCGCTTCAACCAAGAGACGAGAACATCTACCTCAGCGATGTTCGGATCAAGGAAGCCAGCGGTAATAGCGGTGCCGTAGGGTTTGCCTGGATCTTCTTGCCATGCAAGCCAGGTATGTATAACCGCCTTGATCTTATCCAGGTCTTTGAAACGCTGCAATTTTTGTGGTATAGTCGCAACGCTTGCCTCTACATGGTCGAACAGATCGTTTGGTGGACGGACGAGAAAGCGTAGAAAATCCTCCAAGATTCCGTCTGTTCGGTTATCCGGCATAATCCAAATACCCACTTTTGGTAACAGGGTTCCCTCGGGCGGATCAAGGATGGTTCCGTCCGCAACCGGTTGTATTGGCACACTCTGGTATCCAACACTGATGATTTGGTCGCGAATCGATTGCCAACGGCTATTCATATCGGTATCAGCATCTACAATCACACCAACAGCTTCCAGGTCACTTCCTTTAAGCTCAGTAGGTATGCTTACAAGCAGTTCTTCAACGTTGCCAAGATTTTTCACCTCGTCAAGGTGGCCAACGTCACAAGTCCCGCAAATGTGTTTCAAAACATGCTCGTCGTCCTTGCCTTCCACCAAAAGTTTCTTTCGGACAGCCATATCAGCGCACCTCGATTCTATTACGAGTCACTATAGCCAGTTCATCTTCCGAGAATACGGTGGGAATGATCTCTTCTCCTCTTCGGGTCAGGCGCACGAGAGTTCCGTCTTCAGGTGTTTCCGCTGCAGCTTGCTGAAAAGCCTCTACCGCATCCCAACTGTGCGAAGTGGCGAAAACCTGTATATCGAGTTCCCTGGCCAAGAGGAATATAGTCTTCCAGGCATCGTACTGGACTGTGTGATGCAAGCCGTTTTCAAATTCATCTATTAACAAGAGCCCCCCGCGAGCGTTGATGAGCGAGAGGGCTATGTCAAGGAGGCGATTCACGCCGTCGCCCAACAACCGTAGCGGTACAGGTCGATCAATATTCTCAATCCGGACAATCGCTTTGCGTCCTATGTTACTGTTTTCATCATATATCATATTGACAGCAGATATGCGTGGTTCTATAATTTTCAAAGCCTCAACGACATGATTCTCGAATTTTGTTAGCGAAATCCTGTCCCATAAGGGAGCCAATATTGCTGTACGGTCATCATAAGGACTGACAAAGATGCAGGGTATTTGGGTTTCGGAACCAGGTGCGGAAATTCTGCTCAGGTAAGAGTATCGCTCAAGCCTTTCCAGTGCAAGGATTCGCTTTTTTTTATTTTGTGACTCAACTACCAATGCTGCGATGTCATCTGGCTCGTCAAAGGAATCTGCTTGCAAAGGAACCAACCGCAAATTGCCGTCGGCGTCACGTTCCTCCGAAAACCAGCCTACCTGTATCGTCAACCGCATAGGACAGGAATTGTTATCGCTTGAAATGACGATTGGATCAGCGATGTCTGAAGGCTCTGGAAATCCGTAGAACAGTGTGGAAATTTGAAGCAGACGGTCCAAGTCAGCAGCACGGCCTTCTCCCTCCACTTTAATATTTCCTTCGCGCCGTTCAAGTACGTGGCTAATTACGTCAAGTGCTGCGCCAAGCGCGAAAATGTGTAATGCTTCAAGCACTGACGACTTTCCGGTGTTGTTTTTTCCTGTGATGAGGTTCACACGGCCCAAACCACTAATACGCAATTCTCGGAATGCGCGAAAATGTTTTAATGTAAGGTTTTGAATCTTGAGGCCCATCGTTCCATCTCCTATTTTGGATGTGTGCCTGCCTTCAATTTACCTTTGATTTTTAAAATATAAAAAAATCTACACTATGATCAAACCACAACAGTTTGAAATTACGTCAACAAAACTCCTTACCCAACTGATAGGCTCGTAGGAGATTCTTCTGCCTCATGCTTTCTCCGCCTCCCAACACAACCATATCTGCCTGTGTCACGCCTATTTCAGGGCGAAGGCGATCATTGAGATAAATACGCCGCATACTCTCTAAGATACCGATTTCTTCAAGATGCTCGCTGGTGTTACCTGCAGTACACAAGACCAATGCCCTATCAATCTGGAGTCCAGACATCGGGTATTCTTCGTTCTCATACACATACGTATATCCACAAACACACACCCGATCAAACCATCCCTTCAATTTTGCCGGACAATCACTCCACCAAACTGGAAATACGAACACCAGCCCATCAGCCTTTTCGATCTTTGCGTGTTCAGCCTGCACATCAGATGGAACGGGCAATTCAGGACGATTGCCATGGACATTCATCTCCCGGTTGTATTCATCCAAACTCATATCGGTCCTGAAATCCATTTCGTACAAATCGCCTATCTCATATGAGTGCTCCCCATCCTCCAATCCGCGACAAAATTCTGCGAGCACATCACCCGTAAAAGATCGCCTACTCGGATGAGCGAATACGATATAAACATGCATGCTGTTTTCCTTACAAACCTCACTATTCTTTATTTATACCCCAAATTCGGCGCCAGCCAGCGCTCCATCTCTGCCATCTGCATCCCCTTCCGGCGTGCGTAATCGGCCACTTGATCGGCGTTAACCCTGCCCACGGCAAAATAACGCGCATCGGGATGTGCGAAATACCACCCGCTGACCGAAGCCGCTGGGGACATCGCAAAATTCTCCGTCAACCGAATATCCGCCTCTCGCTCAACCCCGAGCAAATCGAACAAAGTCTGCTTCTCCGTGTGATCCGGGCAAGCGGGATAACCGGGCGCAGGGCGAATACCGCGATATCGTTCCCTGATCAAATCCTCATTGCTCAACGCCTCATCCAGACCATAGCTCCAATCTCTCCGCGCCTTTGCGTGCAAACACTCGGCAAATGCCTCAGCCAGGCGGTCCGCCACAGCCTGGAGCAAAATGGCATTGTAATCGTCCAGCGCATCCTTAAATCCCGCAGATTTTGCGTCAACACCCAAACCCGCAGTCACGGCAAATGCCCCGATATAATCCGCATATCCCACAGGCGCGACAAAATCAGCCAGTGAAAAATACGGTCCCCCCGCGCGCTTTTCCTGCTGCTGGCGCAACATCGGCAACCGCACCCGCTCGGTATCTCTGTGCTCGTCCTCAAACACGACAATGTCATCACCATCGGCATTTGCAGAGAAAAATCCGTACACAGCCTGTGCCTTGAGCCATCCCTCATCGGTAATCGTCTGGAGCATTGCCTGTGCGTCGTCGAACAACTTGCGCGCCTCTGCGCCCTTGTGAGGATCATTCAGTATCTTCGGATAACTGCCCCGCAACTCCCATGCGTGGAAAAACGGTCCCCAGTCGATAAACTCGACCAGTTGAGAAATTGGGAAATCGCGCAAAGCCTGAACACCTGTAAAACTGGGCTTGGAAAGATCTATCTGCGCCCAATCAAACATCTGGCGACGCGATAGAGCATCTGAGTACGAAATAAGCGGTCTTTGAGAAATATTAAACTCCGCCAGTGCCCGCTGCTGCGACTCGCGATTTGCCCGCACATACTCGTCGCGCTGCTCTGCGTTCAACAGCGTACCCACCACACCTGTCGCGCGCGAAGCATCCTTCACATGCACGGTTGCATAATCGTAAACCGGCGCAATTTTTACCGCCGTATGCTTGCGGCTCGTGGTCGCTCCCCCAATTAAAAGAGGCACGTTAAACGCTTCGCGCTGCATCTCCTCTGCAACATGGACCATCTCATTGAGCGACGGCGTAATCAAACCGCTCAGCCCGATGATATCGACCGCCTTTTCGCGCGCAACTTTCAAAATGCGATCCGCGGGTACCATAACACCCAAATCGATCACCTCGTAATTATTGCACCCCAAAACCACGCCCACAATATTCTTGCCAATATCGTGAACATCGCCCTTTACCGTCGCCATCAGAACCTTGCCCCGTGCTCTACCACCCGCTTTCTCATCTTCCATCAAAGGCTCGAGATACGCCACCGCCTGCTTCATCACGCGCGCTGTTTTGACCACCTGGGGCAAAAACATTTTGCCTGCGCCAAACAAATCGCCCACCACATTCATCCCATCCATCAACGGACCTTCAATCATCTCCAGTGGTTTGTACCTGCCAAGTGCCTCCTCCAGATCCTCTTCCAGATGCTCTGACTGCCCGTGCAACAGCGCGTGCTTCAAGCGATCTTCAACCGCTCCCTGCCGCCATGCATCGTCTTTTTCTCGTCTCTTGCCCTCTGACCGCACAGACTCGGCAAAATCCACCAGCCGTTCCGTTGCATCTTCCCGCCTGTTGAACAGCACATCTTCAATCAGCACGCGCAACTTCTCGGGGATTTCTTCATACACCATCAACTGCCCGGCATTGACAATGCCCATATCGAGACCCGCTTGAATGGCGTGATACAAAAAAGCCGCGTGAATCGCCTCCCGCACATAATCATTGCCCCGAAAAGAGAATGAAATATTGCTCACGCCACCACTCGTTTTCGCGCCCGGGCACAGGTCCTTGATCTGCTTCACGGCCTCGATAAAATTGACTCCATAATCGTTATGCTCTTCAATACCCGTTGCAACGGTCAGAATATTCGGATCAAAAATAATATCCGATGCATCCATTCCCACATCTTCGGTCAAAATGCGATATGCGCGCTGGCAAATCCGCACCTTATCTTCAATCGACGTCGCCTGCCCCTCCTCATCAAACGCCATCACCACAACCGCAGCACCATAGCGCAACACGGTTTCTGCCTGCGACTTAAAAACCGCCTCTCCTTCTTTCAAACTGATAGAATTGACAATCGCCTTGCCCTGCACACATTTCAACCCCGCCTCAATCACTTCAAAATCGGAACTATCAATCACAATTGGCACGCGCGCAATATCGGGTTCGCCCGCAATCAGCTTTAAAAACGTCGCCATAGCGTCTTTTGAATCGAGCAATCCCTCGTCCATATTGATATCGATCATATTCGCGCCACCGACCACCTGTTCCCGCGCAACTGCCAGTGCCGCAGCATAATCACCCGTTTTGATCAACCGCGCAAACCGCCGCGATCCCGTCACATTGGTGCGCTCGCCAATCATAATAAAATTGGAATCCGGATAAATAATCATCGGCTCCAAACCGCTAAAGCGCGACACAGAAGAAAGCTCGGGAATTTTTCTCGGCGCCTTATCGGATACAGCCTCGGCAATCGCAGCGATATGTTCGGGCGTAGTGCCACAACATCCGCCCACAATATTGAGCCAACCCTGTGCGGCAAAATCGCCCAAAACACCCGCCATGTGTCCCGGAGAATCGTCGTATTCCCCAAACTCATTGGGCAAACCCGCATTGGGATAACAACTCATAAATGCCGGTGCAAAATGCGACAAAGCCTCCACATAAGGCCGCATTTCCCGCGCACCGAGGGCGCAGTTAATCCCCACGCTCAAGGGCTGTGCGTGCGCCACCGACAACCAGAATGCCTCTATCGTCTGCCCGGACAATGTGCGTCCACTTTGATCGGTCACTGTGCCAGAAATCATCACGGGTACTTTCACGCCGTGATCCAGAAAATAACGCGACACGGCAAATAGCGCGGCTTTGGCCGTGAGTGTATCAAACACCGTCTCCACCAGGATTATATCCACTCCCCCTGCCATCAAACCTTCAATTTGTGCGTAATACCCATTGACCACCTCTTCAAAGGTGTGCGTGCGAAAAGCCGGGTCATTCACATCGGGCGACAGCGTAAGCGTACAACTCGTTGGTCCCAGAGCGCCCGCAACAAATCGCGGCTTGTTCGAATTTTGTCTTGTTACCTCATCCGCTGCTTGTCGCGCAATGCGAGCGGCTGCCACATTGAGATCGTAAACCCGGTCCTGAAGCTGATACTCCGCCATTGAGATCGGCGTGGCATTAAACGTATTCGTCTCGATAATATCTGCTCCAGCATCCAAAAATCGCCTATGAACATCCGCGATCAAATGCGGCTGCGTCAGACACAAGAGATCGATACACCCCTTCACATCACTGGGATGGTCGGCAAAGTCATCACCACAGCACCCGCACGCGGTCCCACACCCACTTCCATCCTTCACATCAATGGGGTGGTCAGCAAAGCCATCGCCTCGAAACGCCTGCTCGTCCAGATCATAAGCCTGGATCACCGTGGCCATCGCCCCATCGAGCAGTAAAATGCGCTCTGACATCAATTTGCGGATGGTCGTATCTATATCGCGCATACATCTATTCTCTTATTCGGTTGAAGAGGAAAAAGTCGAGGATAAAGATATAATAAATAGCGTGCCTGACCTATCAACAGGCCGTTGAGTTTAGTCAACTGACAGGCACGCACTTGCCCATCATCAAAAAATCGCCGCAGCCAATCCACCGGCCATCACCATCCCAATCGATATCCAGCGAAACACCGCCACCTGGTGAACCCGCGCGCGGAGATAAGTCGCGGTCAAAAACCCCAAAATCAAACCCGGCGCACCCCATAGGACAAATTGCAAACTCTCAACTGTCAACACCCCCACTGCCCACAACACACAGAGACTCAACGTGGAAGTACACAAAAAACAGGTTAACAGCGTTGCGCGCATCATCGCCTGCGGCCAGCGCTGTTTCAGCCCAAACAGAACGATAGGCGGTCCAGATACGCCGATACTGGACGACAAAAAACCACTGAACATCCCCACCCCCCCACAGGTCAGTGCTTCATGTCGAAAAGGATTACCCGGTCGCAACTGCAAAACAATTGCCAATACCACCATCGCCAAACCAATGGCGCGCTTCATCACCTCTGCATCTGTATCGCGTAAAATAAACGCACCGATAGGCATGCCCAGAATCGCAGTACCCACAATCATCCCCAGCACCTTCCAATCCACATCCCGCCGCAATTGAATAAACTGCCCTGTGCCCAAAGGCAAATAAGACATCAAAACCCCGGGCACAACGACCTGTGCGGGAAACCACAAAACCATCGCTGGCACAGAAAGCAGGTTAAACCCAAACCCTGTTAACCCCTGCAAGCTACCCGCAATCCAAAAAATACTGCTCGCATAGCATATTTCGCGTATTGGAAAATCCATTGTGTTATGGTTGCTTTTTGCTTCCTATTTTCGTTTTTTAGTTCAATGAATGCCATTATCCGCAACCCCCTTATCCTCCCCGTCTTTATCCCCACATTTCTACTCAGACTGGGCAGTGGCTTGATCGTCCCGATATTGCCACTCTACGCCAAGTCGTTTGACATTTCCTATGGTCTCGTCGGTCTCGTACTCGCTGCCGAGGGTATCGGCCATCTCGTTGGCGACCTGCCCGCGGCCATGGTACTCAACCGCATTGGTCGCAAATCCGCGATGCTATTGGGGGTAATAACAGTTGCACTGTGCGGCGCGGGCCTCTTTTTCGCACCCACCATCTTTGTGGTCTTCTTGCTGCGCTTTGCGGGAGGCATTGGCGGCGCACTTTGGGACATCTCGCGATATGCTTATTTAGCCGATGCCACAGCCGTCCACCAGAGAGGCCGCGCCCTCTCTGTCTTTGGTGGCATCAGCCGTATCGGCACCTTTTTGGGACCTGTTATCGGCGGCTATATCGCCTCTGCCACCTCCGTAGAATATCCATTCCTCGTTTATGGCTGTATTTCACTCTTAGCCGCAGTGGTCGCGGCAATCGCCGTTGAAGCTTCTCGCAAGCGCGTATCGCCACCGCAACACGGCCTTGTGAGACACTTTGTCAACATCCTTCGCGCTCACAGAAAAAATCTGATCACCGCAGGTACTGGTCAGCTCTTTGCCCAAACCATTCGCAGCGGTCGCTACATCATCATACCGCTTTACGGTGCCGAAGTCCTCAATCTGGGATATGAACAAATCGGTCTCATCATGTCAATCTCGGGCTTTATCGACATGATGATGTTTTATCCCGCCGGAGTCATCATGGACCGCTTTGGACGAAAATTCGCCAATGTCCCCAGTTTCGCGCTACAAGCCATTGGTATGGCACTTATCCCGCTCACAGAAGGTCTTGTTCTCCACCTGAATCTGCCCTTTTTCTCTATTGGCCTCATCACAGGAGAATTTATCGCCCTCCTCCTTGCCGCCAGTCTGCTCGGATTTGGCAATGGCCTCAGTTCAGGAGCCATGATGACCCTGGGAGCCGACCTCGCACCTCGCGATGCCCTGAGCGAATTTTTGGGTCTCTGGCGCCTCATCGGCGATGGTGGGCGCATGTCTGGCCCCATAAGCGTCGGTTATGTCGCCGATTTCCTCGGCCTATCGCCCGCTGCTCTGGTCATTGCAGGCATTGGCCTTTCCGCCGCCGGGATCTTCCTCGTCCTCGTCCCCGAGACTTTGGAAAAACAACCTGCCTAACCCTCCACCATAGCCTCCAGATGCGCTACAATCTCATCAATTGGTGCATAACAGGTCGAACAGGGGTAGAGAAACTCCCCCGTTGCCCGCAAATGTGCCCCATTTTTTATGTGAAAGCGTCCTGTGCGGTCCATAAACTGCCCCCAATGCCCCATCGTATATCCCGCTTTTGGACTCACTATCGCGCTCTCGCGCCAGCTTTTGGAAAACAGATCTTGAAATGGCGGCACAGCATTGAGCCAACTGCCGCACCTCACGGTCTTCACATCGGAGCGTCGCCGCTGCGTATCCTTTAACAATTGCAGCAATGTGCCCATAAATGCATCTCGCATTTCACTCAAAGGCGATTTGGGCTGATACACATTGCCAATGTGAATCGCGATATAATCGTCGCCATCGTCATACGTCCAGCATTCGTACGGACGTCCCTTTGTCGAAGGTCTGCTATAACCCTTTTTCACATGGGGCCATAAATAGGCCAGTCCTTCTTCCTCCCAGGACTCATCCTTATAGCGATCAAAAATGGCCTTTAAACCCATCAGATAGGCGTCCCAATCCGGGTCTTCATACCCCCGCGCCGGATGATTTTCGCCATCGAAAAAATCCGTATTGCGGTACACATTGGCCCGGGAAGTAATCGCATCTTCAAACGCAATCCCCTCCCGCATCATCAGAAATCGCGCATACCACAAACTCAGCTTGAGAAAGTGGCTGACATAGTGGATGCGAATTTCGTTATCCATGGAAACTCCTTCGGACGCAATAAATTGCACCAACTGAATTTATCCAATACACAAAACAAAAAGAACGGACAACCCGCTTTGAGATTGCCCGTGATTTTTCATTATTTTTTGGAGCGGGAAACGGGACTCGAACCCGCGACATCAAGCTTGGGAAGCTTGCACTCTACCAACTGAGTTATTCCCGCTCCGCAAGGAATAGCCAATTTACAGGCGTTCATCTGTAGTGTCAACATGTTTCAAGATTTTGCAAGATGACATCTGCCACATCAACATCGCTACCATCTATCCACCTGAAGCGCTTATCTCTGCGAAAAAAAGTCATCTGTCGTTTGGCGTAGCGTCGCGTACCCTGTTGCAAATCGGCAAGTGCGCGATCAAGCGTCGTCTCACCATTGAGATATTGAAATACTTCCCGGTACCCAAACGCATTGAGCGCGTTTAGATCGGGGGAGCAACCTCTATCGCGAAGGCTTGCGGCTTCTTCAATCAGGCCATTCTCGAACATAAGACACGCACGCGCATTGATCCGGTCATAGAGTGCTTCGCGCTCCCAGTATAAACCAAAATAAGATGCAGTATGACGGATCGGCGGCGTTGGCTGCACTTTCTGATGTTCAGAAAGCGGCTTACCCGACGCTTCATAGACCTCCAGGCCGCGCAGAATGCGTTGTGTATCGGTTGACTGAATTTTTGTAGCCCATTCCGGATCGACCTCGCACAGCCTTTTGTACAATTCGGGAAGACAATCTCTCCCCTCTTCCTGCAACCGCGCGCGAATCTCTATCGGAATTTTCGGCATAGGTGAAAAGCCATCGAACAACGCGCGAATATACAATCCCGCTCCACCGACGACAATGGGCATCTTGCCGCGACGCAGAATATCTCCAACCACCGCAGATGCATCTTCGGCAAATTGTCCAGCGCTATAGCCTTTATCGGGATTGACAAAATCGATGAGATGATGGCGCGCAGCAACTCGCTCTTCAGCGGTCGGCTTTGCTGTCCCAATATCCATAAAACGATAAATCTGGCGCGCATCTGCCGATATAATCTCGCCATTTAATCTCTGCGCGAGTTCAATGCCCACAGCCGTTTTGCCCGATGCCGTCGGTCCGGCAATTACCAGAATATCTCGAAGCGAGGCCATGACTACCGCTTAAACCGATTGTCGATTTCATCCAGCCCAATCTTCACAAGAGTCGGCTTGCCATAAGGACTGACGAAAGGCTCTCGCGTTGCGAACAATTGGTCGATAAGCGCGCGCATTTCTTCTGTCGATAAATCCTCACCTGTGCGAATCGACGTATGCCAGGCATAAACCGACGCGAGCCGATGTTCCTCGGAAGCGATCTGTCGCGCTTGCACAGAAGGCGGAACAGAAGTCGCTTGCTCGGCTTCGGCCATATCGCGAATCATATCTCTCAAAAGCTGCCCGTCTTGCCACGTTCTCAATCCCAGAGGAATGGCATCGACTACAACAGTATGTCCCCCAAAATCACGGATGCCAAACCCCATTTTTTCCAACAGGGGCATTGCCTCGCGCACAATAAGAATTTCTTTGACGCCAAAATCGAGTGTAAGTGGAAACAACAGCCGCTGGCTCGTTGCGGGACGGGTATGCATATTGTCAATGGCGCGTTCGTACAAAATTCTCTGATGGGCAATCTGCTGGTCAATCGCAATCAAACCGTTTTTGATATGTGCCAAAATATACTTGCTGTGCAACTGCCATACGGAAATCCGTGTAAAATCCTCTTCATCGAGACCATCGGTATTAATCCCGGTCCCCGGCTTTGCTCTCTCCTGCGATATTCTCGTTGTCAAGGGCAATGCCATCTGGGGCTGTCCGCCAACTTTGGGCTGTCCGAGCTGATAGGTAATCTCGGGAGATTCTGCAATGCTCACAGGTGTATCTGCCACAGGCATAACAGCATCGCCCATTTCTGGGATCAAATCTGCGCCGCGCAGCGATTGTTGAACCGCTCCGGTGATCAGACCGTAAATTGACCGCTCGTCGGCAAAGCGAACCTCGCGCTTTGAAGGATGAACATTGACATCCACACGCGCCGGATCAATGTTCAGACAAAGGCAATACGATGGCGCAAGCCCCTTGGGCAAAAGCCCGCCATACCCTTCGTAAACTGCAAAAGCGATGGCTTTGTGCTGCACCCATCGGTTATTGACAATCAAAACCTGTTGGGCGCCGGATTTCCGTGCGGACTCTGGCTTGCCCACAAAGCCCCGCACCTCAATCCCGCTTGTCTTGCTCTCAACACCGATGGCATCTGCGCCATATCGCACGCCAAATATCTGTTCTGCCCGCCGATCAAAGCGCGACCTGCCCAGTTGCAGCACCTGGCGACCATTGTGCTTGAGGTCAAACCCGATCTCGGGATAGGCCATGGCCATAGCCGTCACCGCGTTCACAATATGCCGAAATTCTGTATCGACACTTTTGAGAAATTTACGCCTGGCGGGCACGTTAAAAAATAGGCCGTGCAATGTAACAGCCGTACCCTGCCCCCGACCAATCGCTGATACATCCTGCACGCGCCCACCTATCACGGACACTCGTGTCCCTTCAACCGCATCTGCCAGGCGAGTTTCAAGGGTCATGCGCGAAACAGCGGCAATACTGGGCAATGCCTCGCCTCTGAATCCATGTGTGAGCAACCCTTTTAGGTCGTCCAGGCTTTGAATTTTGCTCGTCGCGTGCCGTTCCAGTGCCAAAAGCGCGTCATCGCGCGACATTCCACATCCGTTATCACTGACCCGCAGGCTTTCCTTGCCGCCAGCAGCAACTTCAACGACAATGCGGTCTGATCCCGCATCCACTGAATTTTCCATCAGTTCTTTTGCGACAGACGCAGGTCGCTCAACCACTTCCCCTGCAGCGATGCGGTTGGCGATATCATCCGGAAGTATGCGAATTTTATTGGACATATTGAGGATAGATGATGATAAAAAAAGAAAACAAAAAACGCCTAACCCGCCGGGCGCCGAAATGGTTGTCGAAGTCCCGGTGTTAAAACAGCGGAAAACTTCCTGCGGGGCTACCCTCATGCAGATTCAAGGCGTTTTTTTGTGAAGCACAAGCTTCGACGCAAATATAGCATTTTTACAAATCTGAATCAAGGGGTTCTTCTCAAATACTGCAGAAAATATGTACGCCCCTTACTGCAACATGCCGATAGTACTTCTCTTTGACTAAAAAAATAAATCGTTTAATTTATACCATCTTTCCATCACAAGGAGGTTTGTCAAGTGCAGGTTTTTGATTCTCATCACAGTTCTATATTACTTGACGAAAAAGCAATCCAAAACCGCGTTCGTGAACTCGGTGCCGAAATTTCCGCACAGTATCCAGACGGTGTTATTCTCGTCGGCATTTTAACAGGCGCTCTCTACTTTTTAGTCGATCTTTCGCGCGCAATAAGCTGCCCCATTGAAATTGATTTCATTGCGATTTCGAGTTATGTCGGTACAAGTAGCTCGGGGACAGTGACATTCAAAAAAGACCTCAGTCGTGAAATTGCCGATCGCCATGTAATCATCGTCGAAGACATTGTCGATACGGGGCGCACGATCTCTGCTCTTCTCACATTATTAAAGGGCAGAAATCCACGCAGTCTCAGTATTTGCACCCTCCTGGACAAACCAGACCGCAGAATCGTCCCTGTCCCCATTCATCACTGTGGTTTCACCATTCCGGATCAGTTTGTAGTGGGCTACGGTCTCGACTACAACCAGGCCTATCGCAATCTTCCCTACATCGCTGTGCTGAAGCATCCGTAGTCAGCTACCCTCCAGCATCCAGCCCCCAGCCCCTCACTTCAACAACGCGCACACGTGCTGGAACAACACATCGATCATGTCTTCTGTCAGCACGCCCGTATTCATATTGTAGCGACTAAAATGGTAAGTCGCCACGAGAATTTTATCGTCTAACTGATACACACCACCGTGTTGGAAACGATAGGCGTTCAGCCTCGTCACACGCCCTGCTGCCCTCTCCAGCCGAATATAACTTTCAAATGCATCTCTGCCCATCGCCAGAACGATTTTCACCCGAGACAAGACGGTCATCTCCTGCGCCAGCCAGTCGAGACAGGTACGCTTTTCTTCAGCATTGGGGCGATTTTGAGGCGGAACACACTTTACGGCATTGGTGATATACACATTGTCCAGACGCATTCCGTCATAGAGATCAATCGCTGTTTCCCGGTTGGCAAAACCGTGCCGGAAGAGTGCGCGGTAAAGCACATCGCCAGCACCATCGCCCGTAAAAGGCCTACCCGTGCGATTGGCTCCGTGTGCGCCGGGAGCCAGACCAATAATGAGCAATTGTGCATTGACATCTCCAAACCCCGGAACGGGTTTTGCCCAGTAATCGCAATCGCCAATTTTGCGGTTTTCCGCCAGATCAAAGGTGCGGCAGTATTCAACCAGACGTTTGCACAGGGTACATCCTGCAATCTCTTTTTTGAGAACGCGCGTCTGCATAGTATTCACAATCTAAAAATACAAGTACCTGCAAATGGCTTCTATTCGCACAAAAGAAAAAGGCGACCCCTGAGGATCGCCTCGCTGTAAAAAACCATCACCTTGTTTTTATCTACCAAAGTGAGGGTTGGCAATGGTCGGTTGCTGTGCTGCGCGCGCCATTGCTTCATGTTCTTCATCTGTACAGGAACGATCTGTCGGAACCGTTGCGTCTGGACCTGCCGGTTGGTACCCATTTGCGACTAACCAACCTTCCAACTCATCACCGCTGATATCAGCCAGCATCGTATCCCCAACCTGCACGCAAGGCTGTAAGGGTTGCCCACTCTTCATAACCATCTCGCGATAGTTATTGGGATTGTTAATAATATCGCGGTCTTCGTACTCCAGCCCATATTTTGCCAGAACAGCGCGCACACCACCGCTCCAACCACAGACTGGCTTCAAATAGGCGATGACTTTGGGATTAGCCATTGAAAAACCTCCTGAAAAATGACACTGCGGGTCTGATTTATTCCATACTAATGTACAAAAAATCGCATATATGGCAAGGGTTCTTATTATTTATTTCGTTTTAATCGCCATGCCTATTATTAGTTCTTACTTCCCACTTCTACCTTCTCGACGACGTGCTTTAAGGCGTTTTTTTCGCCTCTGTCGCCTTCGGCGAAGCTCTTTTCTGCGTTCACTACTCGCCATAAATCCTTCCTATTCGTTACCAAAGTGAAAACCAATTGTGAATTGCAATGCGCTATCTTTCTCATCGTCGGCAATGATGAGTTTCATCTCGCCAAACCAGGACAACCCCGGCCCCAATTTGCGCCGATACCCCAATGGTATATTTACGCTGATTTTGGTATCGGGTTGCGGTCCTTCAAGGACGATATCTTCAGATGCTTCTACTACTAATACATCTGGCTCTATTGCGTCTTTTGGGCGAAAGAAGTGGGTTCCAAAACCACCCCCCACATAGGCCCGCCCGACCGGAGATTGATGAAAAAAGTAAACGACATCCAGGTTGACGACATAAACGCGCAAATTTTCCTGTACTGCGATATCCATGCCCGGCAGCAGATGCAATTTGGGTAATATAATGGATCCCAGATCGAGATTGCCTCCAAGCATCCATCGGTGAGAGTCAAATTGCCCCCCCATGCCATAAAAGGTATCAAACTGCTGTTCGCGCGTCAGACTCACACCCGCTTTGACCCCCAATCCCAGGGCATTGGCCATCTGAGGAACACACAGCACCATCAGGGCTGCCAGTCCCCAGGCAGCTAATATTGAAATCACTCGATTCATGTTACCCCCTTTGGATTGGATTCATCTCAGGCTGTCTCATTCTCCCCATTTTGGGACCACAACGCTTTGAGAACTTCGCCTGGCGACATGGGCAAATTCGTCATTCTCACGCCCACAGCATCGTAAATCGCATTTGCAATTGCTGCGGCAGGCGGAACAATCGGTACCTCCCCCACCCCTCGCACACCATAGGGATGGCCGGGATTTGGCACTTCGACGATATGGGTTTCAATCATGGGCAAATCGAGACACGTGGGCATCCGATAATCGAGTAAACTCGCATTTGTCAAAAGTCCATCCCGATTATAGGCGTATTCTTCGTTGAGTGCCCAGCCAATACCCTGCGCTATACCCCCCTGCATTTGTCCTTCGACGTAACTGGGATAAACAGCCTTGCCAGCATCTTGAATCACAGAGACGCGCAAAATCTCCACTTTACCCGTTTCGGTATCGACCTCAATATCGACAATCATTACCGCAAAAGCACCGCCCACGCCGGACGGATTTACGGTTGCCCTACCCATAACGGGACCGCCGGTTTCGTCAAGCATTCCGGCCAATTCTTTGAACGATAGGGTTTTAGAAGAATCAGATGATGAAAATGTACCATCGTCAAAAACCACATCATCAGTCGAAATCTCCCACAATTTTGCCGCGCGTTCAATCAACTGCTCCTTGATATCCAGGGCGCACTGATAGGCCGCCCACCCCGTAGCAAATGTCGTGCGACTTCCCCCAGTCACATCCGTATCGCCGATAGAATCCGTATCAGCCACCTGTGGCTTGACATCTTCGGCCCGGATACCGAGTACTTCGGCCAATTGCATCGCAATAGACGTTCGGGTTCCGCCAATATCCGTAGAACCCTCGACCAGACTGACCGTGCCATCGGAATTTACGCTGGCAGCAGCACTCGACTTCAAACCCACGTTGAACCAGAAACCCGATGCAATCCCGCGCCCCCGGTTTTTGCCATTGAGTTGCGTCGCGTAGTGCTCTGAAGACAGGGCTGTTTGGACACATTCCTCATTACCAATTCGCGGATAAACCGGACCGTCTGCGCGGCGCGTGCCTTCTCTGGCAGAGTTTTTGAGCCGAAACTCGAGAGGATCAACATCCAATTGCTCGCAAAGCTCATCGATAATTGTTTCTGAAGCAAAAGCGGCATTGGTCGCGCCGGGTGCCCGATAAGCCATGGTCTGCGGTTTGTTGACCAGCACCTCGTACCCGTCAATCAACACATTGGGAATATTGTAGGGTGCGAAAATGCACATGGCGCCTGGAGCTGCCCAACTACCGGGGAAACCACCCGACTCATACGCCATATACGCATATGCGGCGACAATCTTACCCGCTTTGTCAACCCCCATTTTGCACTTGATAAAAGAGCCAGCGGTTGGTCCAGTAGCCTGCAAAACTTCTGTGCGGCTCATGACCATCTTGACAGGGCGCCCTGTCTTTTTCGACAGAATCGCGGCCAGAGGTTCGAGATAAATCCGAATTTTACCCCCAAATCCACCGCCGATTTCCATGGGAACGACTTTGACCTGTGAAACTGACACATCTAATATCTGTGCGGTCTGTTCACGCACTGTAAATGCGCCCTGCGTGCTGCACCACACCGTGATCTGATCATCGGCACTCCACAGGGCTGTGGCATTTTGCGGCTCAATATACCCCTGGTGAACCGTCGCAGTATCAAATTCTCGCTCAATGACGAGTTCCGCCTCTGCAAATCCCTTCTCCACGTCGCCCAATTCGTGGCGAAAATGGGTACACACATTGCTCTTTTGTCCCGTATCTTCGCCGAGCGACTCAGTGGTCTGGTTTTCCAGAAGTAAAGGCGCGTCCTTTTTCATGGCTTCCTGGACAGTTAGAACGGGTTGCAACACCTCGTATTCGACATCGATTAAATCGACGGCTTCTTGCGCCGTGTGAATATCTGTTGCCGCAACCGCAGCCACTGCATGTCCGTGGTACAATACTTTGCCATCGGCCAGTACATTTGCGCGTAGATGCTGGAGATTGGCAGCGCCTTCACCCAGGTCTTCAATTTTGTCTTCTTGCAATGGCAGGTCTTCAACCGTGATCACGGCTTTTACACCTGCAAGCGCTTCTGCCTTGCTCGTATCTATCGATTTAATCCTGGCATGTGCGTGCGGACTGCGCACAACAGCCCCGTGCAACATACCCGCCATATCGATATCTGCACCGTATTTGGCTCGTCCGATGACTTTATCGACGCCATCGTGTCGGATCGGACGGGTGCCAATAACTTTGTAATCCTTAATCCCCAAATAATCTTCTGTTTTTGTCGCCATTATGGGATCACCTCCCTATTCGGCCATTTCAGACGCGGCGTCTTGCACCGCGCGAACGATTTTGTCATACCCCGTGCAACGGCACAAATTCCCCGCTAAGTATAACCGAATGCGTTCTTCCGAAGGATCAGACTCTTGATCGAGCAATGCCTTAGCAGCTACAATAAAGCCCGGCGTGCAAATGCCGCACTGAAGGGCTGCGTGTTCGAGAAATTTCTGCTGCAGAGGATGCAAACCATCGGCACTTGCAACACCTTCGATAGTTATAATTTCCTGTCCATCAGCTTCTACACCCATCATCAGGCAAGAATCGATAACCTCTCCATTGACCAATATGCTGCACGCGCCGCAGTTGCCATTGCTGCAACCCTCTTTCGTGCCCGTAAGATCGAGTTGATCCCGCAAAACTTCGAGAATTGTCTGCCGAGGTTCGCACAAAAACTCGACTGATTCTCCATTAATTGTCGTTGTAACGTGAACTTTTCCTGGCATGTGATCAAGACTCCTTTGCTCTCTGAATGGCTCCCTGAATGGCGCGGCGCGTCAAAACGCCGGACAGGTGTATCCGCTGTTCGATAGTTCCCCGCATATCGCTAATAGGCCTGGCTGCGGCGCGCGATGCCGCGCACGCCGCAGCTATTGCATCTTCATCATCTACCGATTTTCCCACGAGTGCTGCGCCTGCATCGGCAACGAGCAAGGGCGTGGGTGCGACGGCACCAATAGCCACCCGCGCCTCTTGAATGATCGTTTTCTCGCTGTCCAAAACCACAGATGCAGCAGCATTGGCCACAGCAATATCCATTTCATTGCGTGGAATGAATCGCAGGAAAAACGCCCCCGAATTGGCAGCAGGCGTTGGCACCTGAATAGAAACGAGAAACTCGCCGGATTGAAGAACACTTTGCCCGGGACCGGTAAAGAAATCCTCTGCGGCTACTTCACGCGTGCCATTTGGCCCCGCAATACGACATGTGCTGCCCAGAACAATGACAGCAGGTGGGGTGTCCGCTGCGGGCGAGGCATTGCAGAAATTGCCCCCAACTGTTCCGCGATTTTGAATCTGAATAGAACCGATGAGCGAAGTACAATCTACAAGAGCGGGATAACGGCTTTGGACAACATCGTAACCGTAAATTTTGGAGCAAGATGTTGCGGCGCCAATAGACAAACCGCTGTCCTCATCAAAACTCAACGCCGTTGCTTCGGGAATCTGCTTGAGATCGAGCATCAAATCGATCTTGCGCCCCTCCTTCAACTGCGCGATCAAGTCCGTGCCGCCCGCCAGAATGCCGACATTGCCATTTCCCGCGCTGAGCAGAGAAATAGCTTCATCTACAGACTGGGGCGCTTCATAATCAAATGCGTTCAAAATTTTCCTCCTCTTTATTAAAACCACAGATTTTATTCTGCGTTCATTACCTATTTTCACAGGGGTCATCTGCGGATACTTTTGGATATTGCTAAGAAGCTAAGAATACAACCGGAGTTCCGGGCTGTCAAGCCTTTTGAAGGGTGAGAATTAACGCTCTGAAACTGGATGTGTCAATCATAAAAAAGCGGGCTTCCGCGAGACGTCCCAATCTGGTGGGAGGGGACCAGACCGAACACGTGCGGAAACCCGTGTCCAACTATCAGACCTTATACTTCATTTCGATAAACGCCTATATAATACATTAGTTCCCTATATGGGCATGGAGAACGACATATCCATCTTTTTGAGCCATGATATTTCCCCTCCCCTTCCCAAAAATCCTGTGGATGTGTTTCAAATACGCTTCTGGACGCATCACAACAAGCATCAAACGCCCTCCTGGTCGCAATGCCCGAAAAGCACCTTCTATAAGGGGGTGTGCCGCTAAATTGCCATCGTGAAAGGGCGGATTGGAAACAATCAGATCGAATTTTTCGCGCCGGTCAAGAACCCGAGCATCTTCCACATGCACCACTGCATTGCAAATTCGATTTCGCCTCAAATTTCTTTTTGCGCAAGAAACAGCGCGAATATTTGAATCGACGAGCGTTGCGTTGCCTTTTGCAGATAGACGCGCAGCAACCATGCCGAGTGCGCCCCAGCCACATCCCCAGTCCAGCACCTGGTCTGTGGGACGGACTTCCATAGAGTCGATCAGTAACCTCGTTCCGTCATCAAGTCCATCTTGTGAAAAAACGCCCGCACGGGTTTCAACACTGTATGGGCTGCCCGGCAAATCGCGCAATTCAAATGTCATTCGATTGTCAACTGGTGCTTGGCAAGGATCGTTCTGCTCCTTTTTTGCGCTATAAATTTCCACTCTGCCCACGCGCCCTGCGCGTTTGCTATTGCCAAAAACCGCCTGTAAATATGCGGCATAACTTCTAATGCCGCGATTTCGTTGCCCTGCCAGATAAAGCACGCCACCCATTTCAAGTACCCGAAAGCCCTGATCAATCCACTCAAAGACCTGACCCTTGGCAGATCTCTGTGCAGGTTTGTAAAATACGACACGCGCGTCGGTAATCACCTGTGCTGGCATTGCACTGAGCACCCCATTTATCAGAAGTGCTTCTGCCTTTTGCACAGCGCGAATATCCTCCCCCACGAAAGTCACCCGAGCACCTGTTTTCTGTAAGCATTCGAGACAGTCTCCCTCCCAGCCGAGATCCAGGACCTGAGTGCCGGTCTGCAAATCTGCTGCTGCAACAAATGCTTCACGCGCTTGTGTATCTTTTGCTTTAATCACTCGTAAACCACTCTGCCACAAAATAAAAGGAGAACGATATTCTATTCTCCTTCAAATGAAATAATCAGGCTATGTCCCTCTTTCCTAAGACTCTGCCCGCGCCTTGATACTCGCATAAGAATTGGAATCATTGACATCGGTTTCGACAGGCAAATTGGAGTCGCGCCATCCCACCACTACGAGAACGCCATTTTCGACTTTTCCGCCAAAGCCGCCCTGAACATTGGCGAGATTCGAATACCCCAACCGCGCCATCAAATCCGCGGCCATCTGAGAACGCATCCCACTGTGACAGCCACAAAAAATGGGCTGTTCTTTATCGGATAGTGTTTTTTGCACAATATTCAAAAAATCGGGATTTGGCACCATGCCCCCTGGGCCGGGGACTGCAATGGGGATATTGATGGCGCCTTCGGGGTGCCCCTGGGCAAACTCCATTTCCGTGCGCACATCGAGATAAACCGAATTTTCCGCTTCATCCATCGCAGCTTTTGCTGCTGTGGGTTCAAGCTGTTTAACTGCCATATTAACACTCCAATATTGAGGTGACTACTTCTGGAATATATTGCCTACAAAAATAAGCAAAATCATGGGTGGGGCAAGTCCTGAATCTCATTTGGCATTCGCAGTGTTTCAGTTCTTTACTCTTATAGCCGGATATATTACTTTGGTTTCGATACGTAAAATGCGTTTACAGGAGGGCCATAGAGATGGCTAAAGAAAACACACTGAGGATCGCCATTGCGGGTTGCCATCGCATGTTACTGCGCGATTTGACCCATCACAATTTTGCCGCGGCTTTTCGAGCCATTCCGGAAACGGAGATCGTGGGGGTATTCGATTACGGCGCGGAAACGCGAGCGGAATTTGTCACCTGCTGGCGGGACGTTTGGGGCGATATCCCAACTTTCGGTGACTATGAACGCATGCTCAAAGAGATCAAACCAGATGTACTCTGCATTGCCACGCGCCAGACCATGCACGCCGACCAGATTGAGGCCGCTACCGCAGCAGGCGTTCGGGGTATCCTCTGCGACAAGCCTCTGGCTACAACCCTTGCGGAAATGGATCGTATCATCTCAGCATGTGCAAACATCCCTCTCTGCTTTGGCCTTGACCGACGCTGGTCTCTCCCCTATCGCCACCTTCGCGAGAACATGAGCGGCCTCATCGGAACCATCACGAGTCTCGTCGCTTATGGCCTGCCCAACACCATCAACCACGGCTGTCATTGGTACGACGCCTTGCTGGGTTTATTGGGCGATCCAGAACCCTTATGGGTCAGCGGCCTGATTGACCACGGTGATTCAGACGATGAACGCCGCAAACTCGATCCGCCTGCGCGTGCTCAAATTGGTCTGGACAATGGCGTAGTCGCCTACATCACAGCGGATGGCGGCAAAGGTCCCAGTTTTCAAATCACGGGAACAAAAGGTCATCTATCCATCCTCTCTGACGCGACGCAGGTCCATCTCTGCCAAGAAGATGTGTACCAACCTCTCAGTCTTCCCACAGACGAAGCCCCGTGGCCTACAGGACCTGCAATGGTGCGCGATCTCCTACAAGCTATCAAAACGGGTGGTCGCACGGCCTGTGACATCAATCAGGCGCGCAGATCGACAGAGATCGGATTTGCCATCCACCATTCCTCAAAGCAAGGGAGTGCGAAAATTGCTCTGTCAGATGTAGATCGCTCTTTGAGAGTGCAATCTTTTCCCTGGGGTAATGAACTGCCATAGAACGCCCCTGGATAAAACATAGTTTCAATACACTTGCATACTGCTCTTTCTAAAGGAGATTCTCAATGTCAGACCCTATGAACATCGTCGTCATCGTGGCCGATACGTTTCGCACATCATTTCTGGGTGCTTATGGAAATGACTGGATCCATACACCAAATCTCGACCAATTTGCCAAAGATGGCGTGCGCTTCACCAATGCCCATCCCGAATGCCTGCCTACCATCCCGACGCGGCGAACCCTTCACACCGGGCGCCGAGCCTTCCCCTTTAAAGACTACCGTCCCGTTCCCTGGGACAATGTCTATCTCGCCGGATGGCAGCCTATGTCATCTGATGAGGGCACGATCGCCGAGGCACTTGTGCAAGGTGGTTATCACACCGGTTTCTTTGCCGATGTTCCCCATTACTTTGTCCCCGGAATGAATTTTACCCGGGGTTTCCGCCAATGGCAATTCATTCGCGGTCAGGCAGAAGATCGCTATCGCGCCATAGCCGCAGCAGACCCGGCATTGATCGAATGCTATAAGCTCAGAGAAGGCCAGCCTCAGAATTTGATCCGCGCCCATCTGGTCAATGTACAACCCCAGCGTCCCGAAGAGACCTGGCCCGCAGCGCGGACGTTTCGCGCTGCCATTGAGTTCCTCGAGCAGAATGCTTCAAATACGCCTTTTTACCTCTACGTCGATAGCTTTACCCCTCACGAAACATGGGAAGCACCGCTCCACTACTACGACCTGTATGGTAGCCGAGAAGACAGAGAACCTATTTGTCTCAATGTACCTTATGGTCCCGTGAGTGCCAATCCCGACTATGAAGACCGGCTCGCTTCTATTCGCGCCAACTACGCCGGACTCGTCACAATGGTGGATACCTGGTTCGGACGACTGATCAATACAATTCACAGAGTGGGCTTACGAGACAATACCCTGGTCATTTTCCTCAGCGATCACGGCACAAATTTCGCCGACAATGCCGAAGGCATAATCGGCAAACCCGCAGACTACATGTATCCGGGCACCATGTGCATCCCAATGATTTTGCGACACCCACAAAACAAAGGCACCGGAACGATCTCCGACGCCTTTGTCTATACTCTCGATATACCCGCAACAGTGCTCGACATTTCAGGCGTCTCACCCATCGGACAAATCGATGGACAGAGCCTGCTATCCATCGTTGAATCCTCCGGCACATTCAGTGAACGAGACTACCTGACATGCCGCTACGGCAATTCCGTCTGGTGCAAAGACCAGACCACATGGTTCTTTTCTCAGGCGGACTTTTCCGGTCCGCGCGTCTTCGACCTGGAATCAGACCCGGATTGCACCCAGAACATCGCCGAAAGAGCTGCAGACAGAATCGAACGGGCAAAACGCCGCATTCTCGAAGACGCCAGCGGCGAAATCCCCATCTACCAGCGCCAAAAATCCACCGACGCCCTCGGCAGACCGGAATTTACTGTCTAAAAGACGTGTCTTATCCACTACTCGGCGACCGGGACTGACGATCGCGTGTTGTCTCAACCTCTCTCTGCCATAATACCTCTAATGGATTTCTTTGAGTATTCGTCTTAACTCAAACTGCGACAGGGCGCGCGGATTGTTTTTTAGACGTTCTGTATTGACATTCTGCACAATTGTTTCCAGATCTGCGTCAGTATCCACACCGACCTGTCGCAGACGGGTTGGACAACCAATGGCGTTGATGAGATCATCAATGTGTTTTCTCGCTTCTTCAGAACCCGCACCCCCTATCAGCCTGTTGATCTCTCTGATATCTTTCTGAACTTGAGCAACACCTTTGGGATGCCAACAATCACCACTGGTTACGCCATTGTTGTATATTAAAACGGCACCCAATGTCAGAGCCACGGCTAAACCGTGAGGCACACTGAATTGAGATGTGAGTGTATAGGAAATCGCGTGAGGTGCGGTGGTTTTGCTGATATTGATCGCCTTACCAGATAGATGGGCAGCGCGACACATATTGGCGCGCGCATCGGGCGTGGGACGGTGAACAGCGGCCTCGAGATTATCGAGCACCAGCGTCAGACCTTCGCTTGCAAAAACACGCGATTGCGCGGTTGCATTCACACTCCACAAAGATTCAACAGCCTGTGACAGTGCGTCCAGGCCAGTATGTGCGGTAATAGAAGGCTGTAAATTGGTCGTCAAATTGGGATCGATAATTGCGTAGTCGGGCAACACATTCGCATGTGTAACGGAATATTTTTGTTCTGCAACATAAACCACAGCAAAATGCGTCGCTTCACTCCCCGTACCCGCTGTGGTGGGAATGGCGATTAATGGCGCGACTTTATCTCGAATCGGTATATTTCCTGTAAGAAGATCGCGGTATTGCCCGCGATGTGTACAGCTAATGCCAATGAGCTTGGCCATATCAATAGCAGACCCGCCACCTATGGCAATCATCATATCACAGGGATGTGTGTGCCAGAATTTGACACCGCGTATCACATCGGCGTATTTGGGATTGGGCGCAAAATCATCAAAGATGGCCTGGACCCGCCCCTGTAATGCGGATTCTATATACATTTTTGCACCGGATTTATCGTAGGCTGTGCGATCAGCCACAATAAAAACAGACCGCACGGATCTGTCATCTAACAAAGCCTGCACAGTCTCAATGGCCCCGGGTGCCATGTAGGTAATCTGTTCCACAAGATGATTCACTTTTTTTTAATAAATCAGAAAGGACAGAAAATGGATTTTTATTTTCGACGTACATATCGCGGTGCGCTAAAAGCCATTTTGTTAGATTGGGCGGGAACCACGATGGATTACGGATGTTATGCGCCTGCTGTGGTCTTTCGCCAGGTGTACGAACGCATGCGAGTACCCATCAGCATGGCCGAGGCGCGTGCGCCAATGGGGGCGCATAAAAAAGTACACATCCGCAAGATATCTCAAATCGAATCTGTACACCAGCGCTGGGAAGAGACCTACAATCGACCACCACAGGAATCGGATATCGATGCGATGTTTGAAGCATTTGTGCCCTTGCAACTGAGTTGTCTGGCTGAATACGCCGACTTGATTCCCGGTACACTGGAAGCTGTTGCCGAGTTTCGCAAGCGCGGATTTAAAATAGGATCAACCACCGGATATACAGGCGAAATGATGACACTATTGCAGGAAGAAGCCAAAAAGCGCGGTTACGAACCCGATGCAACTGTATGTGCAACCGACGTTCCCGAAGGCCGTCCAGCACCGTGGATGTGTGTGCAAAATGCCATGCAACTGGGCGTGTATCCCTTTGCAGCCTGTGTCAAAGTCGATGACACGATCCCCGGTATCGAAGAGGGTCTCAATGCAGGCATGTGGACCATTGGACTTGCAAAAACGGGAAATGAAATCGGTCTAAACGAAGAAGAAATCAACCGCCTTGATCCCTGCGTGTTGCAAACACAACTCGAGGCCGTATATCAGCGCATGCATCAGTCTGGCGCCCACTATGTCGTCGATGGCATCTGGGACGTGCCGGATGTATTAGACGATATACAGAACAGACTCACACGCGGCGAGTGTCCCTGAGACGCAATACTCATTGCTATCAAAAAAGGCCGTGAGTCATATTCACGACCTTTTGATACAAAACATAAAATCTACAATTTCATTTCAAAGCCTCATCAATTAAAAACAGATCGGTCAGTAGCGCGCGCAAATGGATAGAGGCATTTAAGTTGTCGATCAACTGGGAACTGAGGGCGGACTTGCCCAGCACGAGATGAATGCCTGCCTGTGCTCTTTTCGCATCGGCATTCATCTCGTCCAAAAAATCCCGATAATCTACAAGCTCTCTTTCTTCTGCGATACGCACTGCAGACTCTCCCAGATTATCGAGCGCGTTATTCATCTCTATTAGCGCGTGTCGAATCTGAGAGTCTGAATCACCGCCTCCTTCTATTCCCTGTGCGGCATAAGCCAGCATCAATTCATAGCCAGACTCAATCGCTTCAATATGTTGCGCCCACTCTGAGAAAACATCTGCCATGCGTTACGCGCCTTTTCTTTTTGTATCCCATTTCTCTGGATCGTGATGTGCGCGATATTCCTCGTCTGTAATCCACCCTTTAATCATCGAGCGCGTATAAAAAAGTTTCTCCGGCCGTATTGCAAAATAAACATGCATCATAATCAGTGGAATAAAACACAGACCCGAAAAATCGTGCAAAACATAAATAATCCCCCAGCTCTCGCCTGAAAAAACATAAGGATCGCGCGTCCAGAAAGGCGAATCAATTTTAAGCAACATCAAAATACCCGTCACTATTGCAACGAGACTCATAATCGCCACGATATGGTGATAAACCTTTTGCATCAGCCAGTATTTGCCGGGAGACACTTTCAAAGCCTTGATCGAACCCGACAGCGAGGAAAGAACATCTGCAAATTCTCCTCGCGCGATCCACATAGATCGCCAATCTTGTCGGGTCAGGGCGTAAATAATGTGAAACAAAACAGACGCAGTGAAAATCACCCCAGAAACCCAGTGCAGCGTTACCCACGCAAACTTGATCCCCAGAATCGGCAAAAAACCAGTCAACAACAGGGCAATCATACACGCCGCCATCAACCAGTGATTGATTCGGGTAGCGAGAGTATGTCTCAGCCGAGTATTCATGGACCGTTTTTTTTCACAAAAAAGTGCATATAACCCGCATGCAAAACAATAAACACAATGCCTGCGACTGCAAAATACCCGATCAGATCCCACGAAAGACCTTCTAAAACCCGCTGTCCCCAGGCATCGCTGGTATATCGAAAAATATTCATCAACTCTCTCGTATTGCCCGTTTGACCAGACTTTCCATAAGGGGAATCTTAAACCCATTGTAATTCAGCGGCGTGGCGCCCCGGGTTGCCGCACTCGCAGCGAGGTCGGCAGACGCGCCATTTGGGGGACTGCCCTTGACCACCTCTTCCACAACCGTCAAGCGCAGCGGCACACAGGCAACACCGCCGCATGCTATTCGGATATCGGCAATTGCGTCGTTATCCACCTTCATCGCAGCGGCAATATTGACCAGCGCGAAATCCCAGGTGTTCCTTTCGGCCACCTTTTCAAAATAAAAACGCGCACCTGCCCAGGTATTGGGAATCACAATTGACTTGAGCAAATCACCCGGTTGCAAAATCGTCATGCGCATAATATCTACATCTGGACCAATGAAAAAGTCCTCTGCTTGCACCTCTTTTTCCCCATCGCCATTTACAATCACCATACGCGCATCGAGGGCAACAAGTGCGGGTGCGGTATCTGAAGGCGACACGGCGATACACCGATCCGCCCCAAAAAGACAATGTTCGCGGTCAATTCCCTCGGGCGTATCGGCATAACATGTATTCCCGCCCGCGCGATAACAATCTAGACCGTATCGATAATACCAGCACCGCGTATCCTGACAGACATTGCCCCCAATCGTTCCCGCATTGCGAATTTGTGGGCTTGCAACATGCCGCGCAGCATCGGCCAACACGCCGTATTTCCCTTTAATCAGCGCACTTGTCTCAATCTCCGTCAGCGTGGTCAGCGCACCAATTTCAATCCCATAGGCTGTTTCTCGTATTCCATGCAAATCATCAATACCGTTAATATCGATAACTGCTCCGGGCTTCTTGGCGCGGTCCTTAAACCAGTCAAAACTATCCTGACCACCTGCCAGAACCCAACCGTCATCGCCATAGCGATCCATTAAATTCAACGCGTGATCTATCGCCGTGGGCTGATACAATTCAAAATTAGCCATCATATCTCTGAGCATCTTATTTCCCCCTACTCATACCGTATTCACTTGCAGCGCCTTATAAGACTGTTCGCGTCCTGCGGCTGCATTGATAATGTGATCGGTCGTCACGGGCATGCGATTAAAATAATGCCCACCCAGCGCATCTGAAATCGCGCACAAAAGCGCGGCAGCGGCACAACCCTGTACAGGCTCGCCTATCCCCTTAGCACCAACTGGATTTTGGGGATCCGCGATATCGACCACCTCGGTCTTCATCTCAGACGGAACATCGAGATAAGATGGCGGCTTGCACTGATAAAGTCCCATATTTGCGGGAAGGCCGTTTTGCGGGTCATACACGTACCGCTCCAGCGCAGCCAGACCAAATCCCATAACTGCTCCGCCTTTGATCTGCGTCTCCAATCCCTGTGGATGCAGTACCGTACCGCATTCTGCAACTCCCACATAATCCAAAATCTCGTACTTGCCGGTTTCCAGATCCAATTCAATCTCGATAAATCCGACCGCCATCGCCGGCACAACGCCCTCGTGCTTCAGATTGTCTTTCGCAACACCGATCAAACCCGTGCCCGCCAGCGCGGCAACCGCGGTTTTTGTCATGTCGTGAATATCCTCCGGGGCTTCATGTCCATCGTACTTGCCCCCCAGTTCAATTGCGCGTTTTGCCGCATCTGCAAATCCCATGCTTTTGGATTTGTCCGTCTTATGCACAACCTGTTCATCGGCCAAATCGTAATCGTCGGGAGATCCGCCCAGGTCCATTGCCGCAATCTCCAGCAATTTGTTTTTCGCATCCACAGCCGCAACATAATTCGTGCGCGTCATCGTAAACGAGGTATTGCTCCCCCACTGCGCGTGGTTCCACGGCAAATGACGGCGGCTGTCGCCCCGCTCGATCACGCAATTTTCCCATTTACACGTCAGCACTTCGGCGGCTACGCGAGACGTTGCAGTGTGCGAAAACGTGCCGAGATTGCCAACGCCCGAATGAATGTGCAACTTGCCTTCCCGCGTCAGGCGCACCAGACCATCAAACTTACTTGAACCCGCCGAGTGATAAGCCTGCCCAATCCCCACACCAATAACCTTTGAGCCACTCTTCTGACGGCTTTTTTGCTTTTTTCCCGCCCAATCAAAAGCCTTGCCGCCTTTGTCCAATGCCTCGCGCATATAAACACTCGTAACAGGTCCTTGCCTGCGCCCGTATTTCGAATCGTTATCAGGTGCATTGATGCGCCGAATCGCCAGCTGATCGAGGCCCAATTCTTCGGCGGCCTTGTCGAGCAAAGGTTCAACCACACAGGCGATCTGATTTTGCCCGGGACCGCGCTGTGCCCCTCTAATCGGCGTATTCGTATATACGGGAATACCCCGAAAACGCATGGCCTGGGGCGTATAAACCAGTGAAACCGCATCGCCAGCAGCGGTCCAATCACCGCCGCCGCGATAGGCCCCATTTTCCTGAATTACGTACATATCCAGCGCACTGATCCGCCCATTGTCGCGAAAACCAATTCTAATTCGCCCCTGAAAGCCGTGACGCGCAGACCCGATAAAATACTCTTCCGCGCGACTGATCCGCATCATCACGGGGCGTCCGACTTTTTTGGACATAAGCGGCGGAATAGCCATCACGGGATACGCCGTGCCTTTGGAACCAAAACCGCCTCCGCAGTATTCCGCGATATAAACCAGATCTTCAGAATCCATCTCCAGGAGACGAGCGAGGTCGCGCGTGGGACGGCTCTGGCTTTGCGTTGCGCCATACACAAAGCACTTGCCGTTTTGCCATAAAGCCATGCACGATCTCGGTTCCATCGAATGATGCGGATTATTTGCCGTGACAAAGCTTTCATCCACGATCAGTTTCGCATTTTCAAACCCCTGATCAACCTCGCCATAAGACCACTCATTTGCGGGTTTGCCCGTCGGACACACATCCTTATCGACAAAATCTCCAGCGGTCCATTTGATTGTCTCGCTTCCCGAACGGCGATTGCGAATATTGCCTTCTTCTCGGGCATTTGTGCCACCGGGATAAAGACTCTCCAGGGGATCGAGCGTAAAAGGCAGTGGTTCATAATCAATCGCAATTTTGTCAATCGCATCTTGTGCCGTCTGCTCGTCGAGCGCGGCAACTGCCAGAATCGGATCCCCCACATAATGGGGATTATTTGTCAAAATGGGATTGTTCGGCGCCCTTTGCTCGGGCACCTCATCAGCCGTTAAAATACCCAAAACGCCTTCCATCTTCACCGCTTCAGACACATCGATGTTGCGAACGCGCGCACGGGGCATTGTACTCAAAAGCAAGCGACAAAACACCATGCCCTCAGCGCGAAAATCCTCGGCGTATTTTGCCTTACCCGTAACCTTTGCCGCCACATCTGGCGGCGTAAAATTCTTGCCAATCAATTGATATGCCATTTAAGAAGCCTCCTTTGCTGCGCGCATTACCGAGTTTAGATAATTGTCATAAGCACCACAGCGACAAAGATTTCCAGACATGGCAACCCTCGCTTCTTCACGGGTTGGATTCGGATTGATCTCGAGCAGCGCCACCGCAGACATTACCTGGCCCGGCGTGCAAAATCCGCACTGGGGTCCCAGTTCTTCAATAAATGCCCGCTGAACCGGGTGTAGCGCGCCATCTTCACCTTCAAGGCCCTCAACAGTCACAACCGAACGGCCCCGCACGCGATGGGTCAAGGTCGAACACGAATACATCGCCACATTATCGACCAGCACAGTACACGCACCGCATTCCCCCCGGTCGCACCCCAGCTTTGTGCCCGTAAGCCCCAGCTTATACCGCAATGTCATCGCCAGTGTTTCCTGCGGCAAAACATCAACGCGGCGCACGCGACCATTTACATTGAGAGAAATGAGCCGCTCAACCGCGCCCGGCGCGCTCCCCATATCGCCCGCACAGCCTCCAAACACATACCCCATCGCAGAAATAGAAGCACCAGTGGCAATAATCCCTTTGATAAAATCGCGCCTGGACATCCCCGCCCGTCCCATTGCCGCATCATCTGAAAAAACGACCTCGTGAGATAAATTTGTTGTATTCATATAACCTCCTCATGCTTTCTAATTAAGCGTATTTACAAGTTCATATAGCGCGTTGAAGCAAATCACAATCAATCTCACCCTCTTCGTAGTCAGTGATCGGGACTTGGCGACGGGAGAGGAGATCCAGAAATTCGCGATAGGAGAGACCCAATAGTTCGGCACCTTTGCGAATCGAGATGCGCTTTTGGCGAAAAAGATCTAGCACCACGGCTTCTTTCATTTTTGCAGAAGCTGTAGCCTCATCTATCCAAAGGCCCGCGACTAAGGACTCGGGAAATTCCACAGATAGTTTGATCGTGTTTGCCATGTATAGTCTCCTTGTATAGTCTCCTTTGGTCTATAAATGTATCATGGATTATACTGGTTGCAGTTTATAGCGTTTGACCTCTATCCCATCCTCGCATGCTCGCGCCTGTGCAACATCATAGGATGCCTGTAGGCGTATCCAGGCCTCCGTCGTAGAGCCGAATGCCTTTGCAAGCCGCACAGCCATTTCGGCCGACATGCGAGCGTGACCGTTCACCAGGCTCGAGAGTGCCTGGCGACTAACGCCGAGGACTTTCGCGCCTTCGGTGATATTGAGACCAAGCGGCTCCAGACAGGACACACGCACCACTTTGCCGGGATGGGGTGGATTCTTCATTTGTATTCCTCCTGATCCTCCAACACCCTATCTATTCCACTCATCCACGCCAAGTCTCTTCCAATAACAAGTTCTGTCATCGCCGCATGGTGTGTATTCTTCATGGGTATAGGCTTAGCCATAAACTGATGCTTTCGCGCAAGATTTTTAACTTCTTCAGCATTATCATAAGTCATTATAAAGTCGCCTTTTAGACTTCTACAGGCCGCAAAAAGAGCTTCGTGGTCCAATTCAAAGTGCGTATAAAGACGACTTCCTGCTTTTTTGCCACCAGCAGTATAAGGGGGATCAATAAAAAATACTACTTCATCATCATCTTTGTATCGCTTCAATACATCAAACGCATCACCATGCTCGAAACGCAATTTATCTCGCATCAGATTAATGGCTCGCAGACGCTTGGCAAGCGTGGTGGGATACCAGCGAGAGAGCACACCTTTGCCCGATTCGCCATTCTTCAGAAATCCGGCTCCCGCCGCCAAAATTCCACTGTGAAATGTGCGGTTTTTTATAATAGTTTGAAATGCTTTTTCTTTGGTTAAACTCCTATTCGCATTGATCTCATTGATAGCGTTTTCCCTCGACATTTCAAAGTTTAGTATTCTCTTAGCAAGCCATTCTGCATCACCATCAATAATCGTCTGCCATACAGCCGCGACATCCGCATCGAGTTCAACCATCAACGCAGTTTCGGCCAGGTTCTCAAAAATTGATGTTAAAGAGATAATACCGCCTCCAGCAAAAGGTTCAACCATGAGCCTGGGGCGTTTTGGATGCGAGATGAGCCATTCTCGAAGCCTGGGAACAAACCATGTCTTACCACCAGGATACCGAAATGGACTGCGCTGAGGAACCGAGGCGACATTGACGGCCTTTAAGGGTTCTTCTTTGTCACTAAATAGCAATTTTTGCATGTGATTAGCCTTCAAATGGATTTTCAATAATTTTATTCGTTGGTGGCAATTCCTGTTTCTCATCTACCTTTGACTGAAGTAAGTTCAGGAAATCTTCAATTTTCCCAACTTTCGGGCGGGTTATAGCGTTCAAAGCCTCTGAGAATTTTGTATAAACGACTTTGGCCCTTGTTAACTGATATTGAGGGGCATTAGCATCGAGAACAAGATCGTACACAAGCCAGGCTACTTCTGCCTCAGATTTTGGCACCTCTGTGAGAGTGGGAAGAGTGTTGTAGAAAGCACTGTCCAAAGCCACCGCCATTTTCTTATTCCACGCCTGAAGAATACCCCCCTTAAACATAAGTTGAGGAGCCAAACGCTTTCGAGACGATGAGAGAAAATCGGGACGAGGGTAGTTAGGTTGGCGCGTCCAGTTCATTGCGGCATTCGCCTTGCAATCCGACATGTAATGGGTAAATGGATTTCTCACGTTTCCAGAAATATAAACAGCCTGGATTTCTAAAGAGCCAAAGTCGTACACTCTTCCATCGCGGTCATAAGCGACCAATACCACATCAATATTCCCCGCAGACCTGCCATCAAAATCAGCCAGTCTTACTTCGGTCAATGAAGTCCATGCGGCTCCTTCAGGAAAGAAGAAATCTGCGGCATCGTCAGCGACAAGCCAATCTTCTCGAAATCGGACAGGACAAGTTATAACTGCACCTTCTCCATAGTGGATACTGCAGACCCCAAGAGGATCCCTTGCCTTGTCCTTAGTGCAATTGGGAATTTTATTATTGAAAGGGCAAAGTTTGTTTCTCCGATAGCGTATCGCTTTCGGGCTAAAATCTGTTGTCAAATGGCCGAACACCTCTGCCAATGGCTGATTCTCTTCTTGCATTCTTTTCCTTCATTGATAGACCATTGTCAAATCCACATTAAACATATAGATAGAAAAAAACAGCCTGTCAACAGAAAATCCTGTAAATCAAATGCTTTTGCATCCTTGCCTGGCATTTATTGAGCACCTGCTTTCTCCTCCGCCTCAATCAACGTGGCGACATCCATGCGCCCCGCATTGTGTGGGGGTTGCATAATAGCCTGCTGAAGTGGTGTCAACTCATCCATAAATGGCGCGTATTTCGCGGGATCATTGCCGCTGGGCGGGTTGACATATCCCCCTGCGGCATAGCGATACAACAGAGTCCGTCGCTCGTGATCCGCAGTCCACGGCATCGCGCCATGCGTCAGTGCCTCGGTAAAAATCACCGCTGATCCCGCCTTCATAGGAATATGCTTAAAACACCCCAAATCCCGCTCCATTCGGCGCACATCCGTCGGACATTCAAAATTTGCCTTGTGACTCCCAGGAATACACACAAACCCACCATCGCCGGGATTGACATCGGCAAGCTGGTAACACACGGCAATCAGATTATTCCACATCTTCCCATCCTTGCAGAAATACATATGCCCGCCCAAAAATCCACCGCCACCGTGAAGCAAATGCCCTTCTGCCCCTCTGGTCATGCTAATCCCATTGGCATTGCCATAGCGGAACCCATTCCCGATGATCATATCGAGCATATAGTGCATTGTTGGCAAATGGGATAGCAAATCTCGGAAAGGCTGGCACCACGGCTTTGGCCATCTCAAAATACTCCCGATATCCCCTCGCCCATGCGCGCCTTCCAGTGCGATAGAAACCTCACCACCGTGTTGGCCTGCGCCGCCCGACAATCTCAGTGCCCCCTCGCGCACCCGTATTCTGTCCCGATTGTGATCAATCGCCTCATTGAGCGCAGCAACCTGATCGGAGGACAAAATATCCTCGACAACCAGGTACCCATTGACATCAAAAAAATACTTCTCATAAACGTCCATCACAATCTCCTTTCCTGGATGTACTAAAAAGTTATAGTACAAATTTTAAGTTGAAAACTTCTGCCCCTCGCCCTATTTTGCCCTGTCATTAAAATGCTTTTCAAATGGACTTCTGACTCCCCAGCCCTTCTAAAAAATGGCCATACAAACAGACATATCCCAGGAACCCCATCCCGATGTGCAGGATCGAGGGATCACGGTACGCGCGGTCATGCTCGGCATCTTAACCATCGCCCTCATGACGATCTACATCACGCATTTTGCGTGGAATATGATCAAAAACTACATGCCCGTATCGGCTCTGATTCCCTTTGTCGCCTGGGTCGGCATCAATGCCATACTCAAACTCGTCGCGCCAAAACACGCCTTATCGCGCACGGAAATGTTGACCATCTTCTTTATGGTCTGGCTCGTGGGCAACCTGCCCACCACGGGCTGGGCGGGCTATCTCCTGGGCAACATCTCTGCCCCGGTACACCTCGCATCGCCGGAAAACCGCGTGGGCGACGTCATAGCCCCTTTGCTGCCCGACTGGCTCTTTATGCAAAAATCTCCCGTGGTCATCGGACAACTCTACGGGGGATTAGAACCCAACACACCTATCCCCTGGCAACCCTGGATCCGTCCGCTCTTCTGGTGGACTGCCGCCTGTTTATCCGTAGTCATGGCTGGTTTTTTTTGCAGCGTCTTATTCTTCAAACAGTGGCACGAAAAAGAGCGCCTCACCTTTCCGATGGCAACCTTCCCCACCGAAATGTTGCGAGAAGAACCCGGCTATCGTCTGCCCGTCGTCTTTCATGCCCCCTTATTCTGGGTGGGATTTGGCATTTCAACCTTTGTAATCTGCTGGAATATCGCGGGTTATTTTGTCCACACCCTGCCCCATATTCCCATCTACGACCTCGCCGGACAAATGGCGATAAACATCGGATATCACTATCCGAGATATTTTTTGCGCATGCAACCCCTGATCATGGGCCTGGCCTATTTGTGCCCGCTCGACTTGCTCTTCAGTTTCTGGTTTTACAACGTCCTCAATATTATCAAAGAGGGGCTGATGAACCAAACTGGCATTACTGTGGGACTACAGGGGCAGCAAGCGACGCCAGCAGAAATACTCGGCTTCGAATCCCACGGCGCACTCGTTTTTCTCGTCGCCTGGTCATTATGGGTATCGCGCAAACACCTCAAAAACACCCTCGAATGTGCGCTGATGAGCAACCGCGCCGCAGATGATGGAACACCGGTCACATATCGAACCGCCTGGCTCGGCCTCGCGGCTTCGGTCATATTCCTCGCGGGCTGGTGTCTGGCCGCAGGCATGGAACTCTGGGCAACAATAGTGCAACTCATCTTGATGTTCATCGCACTATTCGGCGTTGCCAAATACGCCGCAGCAACCGGATTCACCTTTTTATCCCCCGGAGGTACTGGTGGACTGGGTGCCGATAAGGGAGGCAATGTGTGGATGCAGATGGGTGGCACGGCCAACATGTCGCCCGGAACACTCACGACAATCTGGATGATCAACCGCAATGGCTTTGCCGGCATGCCCATTCGCCTCACCGGCACCATGTCTGTCCCCCACTACTTTCGCATGCTGGGCAACCACTTCAAGCGACATCCCTGGGTCTGGGCAATTATCCCCATCGCCTACATCACCGGCTGTATCACAACCGCCACCGATTCACTGTATCGCAGCTACATGGACGGCGGAATGAACGGACCACTCTATCTGGGCGACTGGAACCATCTCGTGCGCCTGGTCCCTTATGTAGAAGGCTCGACAATACTCTATTTCGACATCGAAAAATTGGGCGTGTGGCTCTGGGGATTTGCAATAGCCGGTTTTTTGACTTACATACGCACGCGCTTTTCCTGGTGGCCCTTTAATCCCGTAGCCATTGCCTTCCCCACCCGCCGTTATGGTTTTAGTCTGCTCGTTGTGTGGGCGGTCAAAGTACTGATCATGCGCTTTGGCGGCGTCGCACTCTATCGCAAATCTCTACCCTTCTGGTATGGCCTCATGATCGGCTACTTGCTTGGCGTTGGCATCTCCACAGGCGTCGATGCCATCTGGTTCCCCGACGCAGGCCATATTGTGCATGGATGGTGAGTAGCACTTGTCTATTCGTCCATCATCGCCTCTATCCTCGCCCGATAACTCTCATTCTCTTCAGGCCATTCGACAATTTCAGCATCCGGCGCATTGTTTTCGGGTAACCATTGCGATAGAAGTTCTTTGACCTTGCGTAGTTCCGGACTGTGCGCCAGATTTTCCCACTCCATCTCGTCCTGCCTGTGGTCGTAAAGCTCTTCTGATCCATCTGCATAACGGATATATCGCCATCGCTCAGACCGCACGGCATGATTGCTATGTCCGTGTGTGGTGATTGCGGGGAAAGGCCAGTTGCGATTGGGATTTTTCATCAAAGGTACCAGGCTTCGGCCTTCCAGTTCCTCGCGGACGGGCAAGCCACACAACGCAATCAGCGTGGGATAAATATCGATCAATCCCACGGGTTTTGAACAGGTGCCTGGCGAATAACCTGGGGCTGAAATAAGCAAGGGCACACGCGTGGCTTCTTCCCACAACGTACTCTTTTTCCAGTGACTTTTTTCGCCCAAATGCCACCCGTGATCTGCCCACAAAACAATTGCTGTATCCTCTGCATAAGCACTTGCATCCAGTGCATCTATCAATCGCCCAATTTGCGTATCCACAAAACTGATACACGCCAGATAACACCGAATCGCTTCCTTCCATTGACCCGCTTCTACAATACGCGCATGCGGTTTCTGATTCACCCATCGCTGCGCGACCTCGGGAACATCGTCCAGATCATTCGCCAACGTCTCGGGTAGATGGAAATCATTCAGGTCATAAGCCTCTATATATTTCCTCGGCACATGCCACATCAGATGCGGCAGCTTAAATCCACACGTCAAGAAAAAGGGTTTGTCATGCCTTGTCTGCAATTGCTCAACACAATAACTCACAGCCTCGTAATCCTGCATATCTTCATCGGCAACATCCATCGGTCCCCAGTCCAGATTGCCCATACCCGCCATGCCATTTACGGGATGGTGATCTGGCCCCGCGCCGGAATGCGACTGATTAAACAAACTCGGCACATAAGAATCCCACGACATTGGATCGGGAAATTTGCCGTGATATACCTTACCACTACCCGTTGTGAAATACCCATTTTGCCGAAAATGCTGCGGCAGTGTCACGCAATTTTTTCCCGCATCTGAAAATCTGAGCGGCTGTCGATTGTTATAAACACCCGTAGTGGATGGTCGCAACCCACTCATTAAACTCGCCCGCGACGGATTGCAAATCGGCGCCTGACAATACGCGCGTTCAAATACTGTACATCGCTCGGCCAACCGATTAAAATGAGGGGTCACAGCATTGGGGGCACGATCCAAAAATCCCACATAGTGATTTAAATCATCAAACGAAATGAACAACACATTTGGTCGATTTTCTTGTACCATAGTCTCACCTCTCGCATATTAGTTTAACATACCACCCAATTTTTAATTTTTAATTTTACATTTTCAATCTTACATTTTTGCGCCTTGTTGGACAACTCACAGGAGGTCCTCCGATGAACGAGATTGCTGTGATAGGAACGGGATATATCGGTGGCGAGCACATCAAAGCCATCTCAGCGCATCCCAATGCACATTTGCGAACGATATGTACAACGCCGCGCAGCGAACAGATCGCAAAAGACCTGCAAGTGACATATCGCGCAGATCAAATCTCGACAGAATACGAGAGCGTCCTGTCCGACTCCGAAATCAACATCGTTTATATTTGCACGCCCAACTCACAACACGTAGATCAAGCCATCGCTGCGCTCGACGCTGGGAAGCACGTCTTTGTGGAAAAACCCCTCGCCGTTACAGTTGAAGACTGTCAAAAAATCGTCGATGCAGCCAAACGATCCGAACGACAAGTCATGGTCGGCCACGGCGCGCGATTTAGCAACATATTTGAAACCATTTACCATCTCATTCACAACGGCACGCTGGGAGAAGCCTGTTTTGTAGAAGGCGACTACATCCACGACCTCAAACCCTTCCTGCCACTGCCCGGTCACGACTGGTGGATGGACACAGAAAAAGAAGGCCAACTACCCATTATCGGCGGGGCCTGCCATCCCCTGGACCTCATGCGATGGCTCGCCGGAGAAATCGTTGAAGTCAGCGCGTATGGCACAAACAAAAATATTCCCGATGCCCCTTGGTATGACACAGTCATTGCGAACTTAAAATTTGAATCCGGCGCCCTGGGCAAATGCCTGGTCTCCTGTGGAGCAGAAATTCCCTATAATCTCAACTTCAGCTTTCACGGAACCAGAGGCTCGATTCACAACAACAAACTCTTCATCGGCGGTATGCCCCACGTCGAAGAATGGTCTGAACTCCCAATTGAAATTCGAGCAGAAGACCATACGTGCCCCCAGGAACTCGACCACTTTTTAACCTGTATTGAACGCGATGAAAAACCGCTAATTGACGCAGTTGATGGTGCGCGGTCCGTCGCCGTATGCTGCGCCATAATCGAATCCATTGAAAACAACCGTCCGGCAACTGTCTTTCTGGATTTTTAGACTATGAATAATCGCACAAGCGGCATTCGCATGCGCCGCTCCTTAAACGATCCGCTTCCCGAGTACACGGTACCTGAAGGCTTCACAATTCGCACGCTTCAGCCCGGCGAAGAAGAAGAATGGATTCGCATGAAAAATGAGGCTTTTGGCGAAGAAGGCGGAAAACCCTGGACCATCGACAATTTTCACGCCACATTCACCCGTGAACCGTGCTGCGATTACAAGCGCATTTTTGTCGCGCTCAAAGGCGATTTTATGGTCGCAACCGCCAGTGCGTGGGAAGCCCATTACGGAGGAAAAGCAGTTGGTCTCATCCACTGGGTTGGCACCGATCCCAAATACCAGGGAAATGGACTCGGTTATGCCATCTCACTCCGTGCCCTCAAAGAACTCGTTGCCCGAGGATATACCGATGCCTATCTCAACACGGCCCTCTGGCGCGGACCCGCCGTACGCCTCTACAAACGCCTGGGTTTTCGCATCACCCCAAAAACCGAAGACACTTGATCAACCTATCCAGTAAACGGAGAACGCAATGAAACCCCCTATTCGCATTCTGCTCGTCGGTTGCGGGCGCATGGCTTTGGGCCATGCCAATAGTTTGAAGTCCTTGTCCGAACTCGGCATCATTATCGCCGGTATTGATCCATCGGAAGACGCACGCAACAATCTAAAAACTCAATATGGTGTGTCAACTACCTTTGACGACCTCGACCAGGCACTTGCAGATGTGGAAGCAGATGCTGCAATCATTGCCGTGCCCAACTTCCTGCACCGCGATTACACCATTGCTTGTCTGGAAAAAGGACTGCATACCCTCATCGAAAAGCCCATGGCCCTCACGCTCACCGATGTCGATGACATGATCGCTACAGCCGAAGCCAAAGGGAAATTGCTCATGTCTGGACAGAGCCAGCGTTTTTCAACAGCGATTCGACAGGTCAAAAAGCTCCTCGAAGAAAAAGCTGTGGGAAAAATTCGTCACGTCATCCACCGCAGACTTGGATCGGGTCGCGGCGGTGACGAAAATAGCTGGTTTGCGCGCCAGGAATTGTCGGGCGGCATTCTCCCCGGCATTGGCGTTCACTCGCTCGACGTACTCCTGTGGTGGATGGACGAAAAAGCCGTATCCGTCTCGGCAATCGTGCAAAACATCGATCCACACCCCGATATCGACATTGAAGATGAAGTCTCTCTCATCGCCACAACAGAAAGCAATGCCATTCTCAACTGCGCCCTCTCCTTTCACCATCGTGCAGGCACGGAATGGACTGTAATGGGAGATGAAGGCGTCATTCACCTCAACGGCACCAGCGGACCTTTATTACTCAATGGGAAAGAAGAGAACATCCCTGAAACCGTTCACCTCTCTGGCGAACCCACCATACACCTCGAATTTCTCACTGCCATCCACAATAATCGCCCACTCGCACAAGCATCAGCTCGTGATGTACGCAAAACAATGGCCCTGATCTTTGCGGCAATGGAATCGGGTAAAACGGGGAAAACTGTATCCGTTTCCAGATAGCCCAGTCCTCACAAAGCCTACCGCCTTACCGCCCGCCATCTCGTAGTGCCATATTCGCGCTGATTCAACGGCCCGGGTGCAGACTGTCCCGAACTGCCCATTTCAACCTCGCCGCGTATTTCACCACCCGACATCGTGCCTACAAACCGATAAGATAGATGGGTCCCCTCAAAACGATGCTGGCTCGTAAATACGATTTCATCTCCATTCACCGAGCCTTTCAACGAATTTTTTAGCCAGCGCGTCTGGTGAGTACCTGTTAAAACGCCAGCACTTTGTTCAATATCCACGCGATGACGCGCTGTTTTTCTCGCCAGCGCGATTTCAATTTCCCAGGCACCCGACACATCAACGGGTTCCCTTACCCTTTCTTTCGAGGGCAAAGGCGCGTGGGATAATGCGTCGCGAATGTACCTACCAACAATATCTGCTTCCCCGAGTTGTAGCGAAAACGGCAAAATAAAAATAGACGTATCCGTTGCCCCTCGATCATCCAGCATAATGCGTGGATCACCGCACAAAAGTTGTTCGCGCAATTCAAGACCCGTCAGGCCAATGCGATCCCCATCCCAACGGATTTCTAACCTGGGAACATCTAACTGATCAGACGCGAAAATTTCTGCTTCTACGCTCGATACACGCGTCACATGCCGTGCAATCGTCTCTAGATCGACAATCCATCTCTCGTATTCCCGCTCGGGATCGCGTTTCGCCAGCAGATATTCCACAGCCGCCAAAACGCCCATCACTTCCTCTTTGCCAATCTTCATCGCGCGTCCAAGCGTGTGATGCGGAGCAGCGTGCACCCAGGCGGCCTCGACGAGGTCGCGATCGCCTAATAACAATCCCGTAGGCTGAGGTCCGCGCAGGTATTTGCCCCCGCTATAAGCGACCAAATTCGCCCCGCGACTGGTATATGGTTCAGGAGATTGGAGATGCTCCGACGCCGCATCGACCAGCACGGGGATACCTCTCGGACGTACCATTTCAACAATCGCTTCGAGCGTCATATCCGCCTCCCATGTCCCCAACAAGGCAACCATAGCCACCTGTTCCCGATTGAGCGCCGCATCCATTTCCCTGAGATTATCCACCTCCACGACTGTCACGCCCACCGTACGAATGGCGTGATCATAGGTAAATCGACTTTCTCTGGGCATGACGACCTCGCGTTTCATTTCACTTGTATCGGGCAATCGAAACATCAATTCGGGATCACCACCCGTTACACAGGCCGCTGTTGCGTGACACAGGCATGCGGCAGCACCAGAGGCAACCATCCCCCACTCTGCTCCTGTGAGCGTAGCCAAACGCTTCCCCACCCCCGCCATGAGTTCATCCATATTGACAAAAAAACGCGAAGCATTCATCATCGCTTCGCGGACTTGCGGCAACATCAGCGTCCCCCCGTGAATCGTTCGCGTACCACAGCAATTGATAAATGAACGCACGCCAATTAGCGAATAGGGATCTTGCATCGTCAATCTCCTCGCGCTTACCTTATGACTTCCAAATTGCATTAAGTGAAAACCCATGATAAATTACGATAGAAAATTTGTCCATATAGGATAATCTTGTTTTCATCTGCGATCATTTGCGAAAAACGCTCAAATTATTCGCGTTTTTTTCTGCGGATAATTATCTTCACCACCAGGAGGCAAATATGGCATTCATCAAAAACTGGCGAGACCAACAACCCGAAGTGGCGCACCTGAGTGCGATTCGCTGGCCGGGATTAAGACAGAGAAATGCGACACCCAAACACGAAGAAGATGACTCACCGCAGTTGCACAACATGCAGGGCATCGTCAAACACGGACTTCAAGGGCGCAAAACCTCCGACCACCACAAACACCCCAAAACCGAACAGGCGTATTATATCATCAGCGGCAGCGGCGAAGTCCTCGTTGGAGACGACCGTTTTACCGTGCGCCCCGGCGACGCCGTGTATTTGCCCGCGGATATTTACCATCAGATGTTCAACGATATGAATGACGAATGGCTCGAACACCTCGTCCTCGGCAAAAACATCGAAACCGAACCCGGAGGTGAATGTGTGATCCGCAACTGGGAAGACGTTTTACCCGTAAGCGATGGCGCGGGCGCGATCCGTTGGCATCAGCTCGGCCCTGTCGGCGAAGAAAACACGGGATGCTTAAAATCCATCGCCTTCATCGACCGCGAAGCCGTACAACCCGGTCAGCAAAGTATTGAACGGTGTTATGACGACATAGAACTCGGATTCTGGATTCTCGAGAACAGGGGCATCCTCGTCACATCCGACGGCGAACAGCACATCACAGAAGGCGATGTGGTCCACATACCCTCCGGCACATCCTATCACATCGAGAATCCCCACAGCGAATGGTTTAGCTATATGATCATCGCGGGATAAAGAAATGATGAGTACAAAAAAAAGCCCCATCCGAGATCGTGCAAGCGATTTTAGACGGGGCTTCTTTTAGTCCGTATGGTTAAAAGTTTTGGTGGATAATTTTGGCATAAAGCCTTAGATTTTGCAAATTGGCCTTTAATACTACGTGGAGATTCCTTATTGCATGCCTAATTATCGAGAATACATGGCACAGATTCTAAATCATCCCATTATAAAAAAAAGTCCCATTGCCCAGGTAGCACTCTATCTCGCTACCCTCTTTGTCGGCCTCTATATCTGCACAAAAGCGGCAATCTGGCTCGATGGTGCTATCACCGGGCTGCAAGGTGGGCAAGTCCTTCAAGGGGGAACTTTTTGGAAGGCACTTACCGTCACATTCCAACAACCCGACAATCCAAAACAAAAAATTGCAGTCACGGACATCCGCTTCAAGAATGTAGATCGTTTTTTACCCATCGCCGTGATTATACACACACAGGGGCGTGATTCGACCTATCACGCTGGTACGCAGCGAGAATGGATCGCAATACCCGACATGCCCGTCGATAGCCTCGTCATTCGCACGCGCAATGCCAGCCACAGTGCGGTGATCGACGATTTGAGCTTTCAGTACAACAACCAGACCTATGCGATGGACTTTGACCAGACAGCCGATGGTCCCATTGCGCCCAATACGCAGATGGTCGAACACAAGTTTGAGGACATCCAAATTGCGTTTGCAGCCGACAATGCCGTACCCACAGTTGTTCGCGGCGGTGATTTGGCCGAATCTATCGGCCGCTATATCTCCAACATCAGCGGTCCACTTTCTACAGTTTTAATTCTGCTTCTGATCGCCCTGCCCTTCTATATGGTTGTGCGCTATGCTCAGGTTTTGTCTCACGACTTGTCACCCGACCGCTTCTTCACCAATTCCGACGCACAAATTGTTCAGGAGGAGGGCATTAACCTGCTATGGGGTGGGCAATACAACGCAGATTACGCCCTGTCTGAGAACACAGAACTCTATGCCATCCTTACATCTGTCGAATCTGAAATCGCATCTGATCAGGCGCGATTGGTCGAGCGATGCACAGACAAAATCTACCTTCTCTTCGATGAAATTGAGGATCGCCTATCCGAAGGCTTTGGCATGTTGGGCCTTCTATCGCTCTCCATGGGCCTTTTGGGCACAGTGATTGGCATGATAGACGCCTTCAAAATTTTAGAAGACACCATGAAAGTCGGCGAAGGCCCAGCCCAAACCCAGCTCAAAATGGCGCATTATATCAACTTTGCTCTTGTAACCACAGCCATTGGATTTCTCGGACGGATTCTATCCATGATCCTCATACGAAAAACCAAAGCCCGCAGTCTGCTACATCGGGCGCGTATGCTCAACCTGATTCAGCACTTTTATCAGATAGATACAGGTAAGAGGGAAGGAATAGGAGATTGACGTGAGACATCGCAACCGGCGACCTCTGGCAGCACTTTTAGACACGGGCGAAGGGTTTATTGATGTCTTGTTTTTGCTGCTAACATTTTTTATCATTCAGAACGTGTGGCAAACCCATCTCGCCAATTTGCACAACCGCTTTGTTCACGCACAAAAACTCAATTTTATCAAAGCACCCGATGAAAAAGGTTCTGCCCCCCACCCCACAGATGAGCGTTTTTTGCAAATTATCATCGGGAAATCCTATGTGCAATTTGACAAAGGCGGGGTTGCGACGGAAGAACACATGGTCTTTCAAGACCGCGCAGACAACGACCAGGTCGGCATTGAACGCGCTGTATTTGTGTCTGTAAAAAAAGCTTTACTCGCACTACAGGCACAACATGGATTTGCGCCCAATGACATTTTGGTGCGCCTCTATTTTGAACGCGATGCAACCGTGACTTATACCGTTGGCGTGTACGACGCCCTCAACAACAGTGGATTTAAGACCGTACAATGGGGGCTTGAAAGTCAAAAAAGAAAATTGTAAAATAGAATATGTCTCCCCGTGAAAAAAAATTGATCCAGAGAGCTGCTGAAAGCATGCGACAGGATCATCCAAAATTCTTTGGCGTATTATCTGCGATACTGCGCGCTCGCAACTTGTCTGAGGCGCGGCGAGCATGTAATTATCCCTCGCCCGAAGGCTTTACAAGCGACTATCACCAGGCCATCGAACACCTCTTCAAACAGTTGCGAGACCTGGGGTATGCCCCTCCATTGAAAACCGACAGCTTTGAGGAGCGCATAGGGCAGATTTCACCATCGAGCCATTTCAAATTGCCCTCACGCGAAATCATCAACCGCTTCTATAAGGACCATATCTTTCACGAAGCATGCGCGCTTGTAGCCAGGCAGAACTATCTGGGGCTTTCCAAACTCTGGGCGGACTTCCCCAATCGTCGGTATGAAATAGAAATCGCCATCGCCCTTGTTCCTGACCAGGTGATCGTTCCCCAACCACAGTCCATCCGCTTACCAAATGCCCCTATTCAACGCACACAACAACGCTTTTTACCCGCATTGGCCGGTGCGTTTGCTCTGGGCGTCGTCTTGCTATTGGCACTCAGCCCTCCCCAGGGCGGGCGGGCATTCAAAGCCATTGTCACAAATTTTGAAGAAATGCTCGTAAGTGCGCAGGGCATCTTTGACATGAACCAAAATACACGCGAGGAAATTAGTGCGATAAAACCAGAAGTAAAAGCCGAAGCATCCACTGCCCCAAAGCCAGCGCCTCGTCCAAAAATCGCGTTGCCGGACAAACCGAAATTGGCACTTGCATCTTCTTTGCCCGATATTCCGCGCCAACTCGACAGGCCCTCGCTCGGTGGATTAAAAACACCGCCCCGTGTCTCGGCACCCAATATGGACAGGAATTCAAACCCCTCGTCGTTTTTTGGTTCGCGACCAGAAGTCCAGATCGCGCGCGCCACTATGAGTATGCCCGCGAACTCCCCTGCCACATTGCCATCAACTGGCGTGCGCGCGGGTAAAGATCAGCCCGAGCAACAAGCGGAACCCGCCGACCTCAAAGGCTACCGGCCAGCGGGACGCATTGGTTTTTCCAGCTTTCACGCATCGGCTGGTCTCTCTGCAGAACTCGTGCGCTTGACCCGCATCCAACGCGCACTCTCTCGGCTGAAAACGCCTCAAAAAAGAATATATGAAAATGCTCAACTCACATTAGCCCCGGACAAAGCCAAAATACAATTTGCCGACGGTGTTGCATTTATCCTCACATTTCGACTGGGGCAACTCGACGACATTCAAATTTTTACACGATCGAGCCTCGACAGAGCACTTCACATCGAAACCGAAGTGCGCCGGGGCATTCACTTCCTCAACCGCTTCTTGAGCAATCCGTGAGATCGCCTATGAAAAAAATAACCCTTATCCTCACCTTTTTGATTTTACCATCCCTTGCCCTTGCCCAGGAAAAGGACGACGCCCTCGCCTATCAGGCTTTTGAGCAGGGCCGCAGTGCTTATGAGGCCGGGCGATATATCGAAGCCGTCGCACATTTCGAGCGCGCGTGTAACCATGCCCTCATCTTTACCAGTGCCTATTATATCTGGCTGGGCACGGCAGGCGAGCGCGCCTACGACACGGGGCAGGACGCGCCCAACCGATTGGACTTGCTCAGAAAAAGTGCCGACGCCTACCGCACCGCACTCGACCGCGAGCAAGACCCCGATGTTCGCTACGAATTGGGACGGCTCACCGTCAAATACGCGATGGCGCGTGCCAACTTTGTGCTCGACCGCGAAAACAACCGCCAACCCCTGCCGCTGGATTTGCCCCCGCCAGCATTGCGAGATAGCACCTGGATATCCACGCGCTTTCAACCCGCAACTATTGACTCCCTGCACCGGATATGGCATCTCGCAGAGGGGGGGCTGCGAGACATTTGGATGGCGATTCTTGGCAGAACGCAAAAGGAAATTGTCTATGCCGCGCCGCAACGCAGCAGCATGAGCGATACCCTCCAGGCTTATTTAAGCGTCTATATCGAAAACAGTCTGAACCTGATCGAAACCGCCGGGCAGGCGAATTTTGAAGGCATAGAACCCGATTTTTACATCCCCAAAATTGCCGCCGCATCTTCCCGCGGCGTTTTGGGCGACAACCCCGACTGGTTCAATCAAGTGCTCGCTGCCGCGCGCTTTGACGGCGGCTATAACATGCGCTGTGCCATCTACCGCCTCAAGGGATTGCGCCACAGCAAGGAAGAAGAAGCCAACCGCGCGATCCACGCCATGCAACGCGCTCTGGTCTATGCGAGATCCGACACCTCTCGCGCCGCCCTCTATCTCGACATGGCCTTCACCGCTTACCGGGACGACTTGCCCAAAGCCGTTGAATATGCCAAATACGCATACGCGCACAACCAATACGAACCGAGAGTGTGCGATACCTATGGCGGGCTTTCACTCAGTTTGGCGAGCGTAAAACTCAAAGAAGGCGCGTACCGAGAGGCCATCTCAACCATTTATCCTGTAACCTCCTTTGGCTGGCAAGACCGCGGCGAAGCCCTGATCACCCTGGCTATTGCCTATTTCAACTCCGATCTGCAAAATGTGGGAGACAGAGCATACCAGGCCGCGGAAATGGCCTATCGCATCTCGCCAGAACGCTACTGGGAAGAATTTCATCGGATTGCTAAAAGTCAGGGCAACTATGTGCAAGCGCGTCAACTCGAAGAAAAGCACAGCAGCGCGCTACTCAGCAAAAAACAGGATACCCCCCCATGAACACACTGAGATTCATTTTATTTTGCATCCTGCTGACCACACCGCTCCATATCCTGGCTCAAGAAACGGAGCCTGTGTCGAGGACGCTTCTCAAGACAAAGATCCACATCCGCTCAGTGCCCACAGGTGCCCAGGTCTTCATCAACGGGCAGGAAGCGGGTCATACGCCATTTGCCACAGAAAAGTTACTGGACATTGGCGATAAAATTCAAGCGTATGCACACGGCTATCAGCCCTACACGCGCACATTTACGACAATCGTTTTGGCAGATACGGTGCATATTGCGCTCATACGCCAGAAAGCGCATCTGGAGATTCGATCAGATCAACTCGCGGCCTTAGGTGCAGAAATTCATCTTCGGTTTGCAGATGAAGACACGACCATCACCGGGTTTGTCAACATCGGACGCGGCAATGTGGCATATCAGTCGGACCTCTTTGTGGGCAAATACCGCCTCGAAATCAGCAAACCCGGCTTTAACCTCATCGAACAAGACCTCTTTCTGCCCCCGCGTGGCAAACTCATAGAAATTAGGCTTACCCGCAATCCGCTACCGCTCACGGAATTGTCTATACCCGGTCTCGTGGATATCGCAGACCAATACCTCGCCGAAAGCGCGCAACTCCTCGCCGCAGCCTTGGCCATTGGCGAAACAACACCCGAGGTTGAAACCAATGCGTCTATCCGCCTCAGCGATCCGCGCTTGACGCCTTTTATCCAAGATCTGAAATACTATAGCCACCAGACGCGCGAATTAGAACGCACGATGCGTCTTATGGGAAAAAGCGAACGCGGCCTGCTCCGTGCGCTGTCGCAAATTGACGTGTATCGCGGCATTGTACTCGGCAAATACCGCCGCTTCTCAGAAGCGCAGGTACTCTTTGAAGAAGCCCGTGAGCGTTCTCCCTTTCCCATCGAACAAGAACCCAATCCCCTGCCAGGGGAAAGCGAGTCCCGCCTGGGCGATCTCACGCGCTTTGCCGAACACTGGCACACGCGTCTCGGTCGATTAGATGTCAACGTGAATGCGGCCTATCTCGCCATTCGCAACACGCCCCTCAACACCCTGCGCTTTGAACAGGTGCGCTTCACACGAGAAGCACCCATGCCCCCGGCCACATCACCGCAAGAACAGGCCATGTACGACAGCCTCACTACCCTTGCCGAACACATCCTGAACGAGAATATCGCCAATCGGGAGCAAGAGTTTTCCCTCACCCTTCCCCAAGGCCATTACATGCTCAAAGACACGCAAAACATGGCCATTCCCATTTCATTCCGCGTTTCAGATGCCCCCACTTTTCTACCTATCTCACCGCGTGTCACCCTGTGGTTGCCCACCGCTAAAACCAGGTCGGATACGGTTCTCTTGCAAGCGGTAATCGGAGACGAACCCGGCCCTATTGTTCAGCCTGATCAAGTTACTTTTGGACGCGAATACGCGCTTCTGGTCAAAATGGGCGATTACAAACGCCATCGCGAAAACATCATCCTCTATCCCACGGGTAGCATCAAACCCGTCTGGCCCGGCGTTACTGCCATCGCTGCGACTCCTGGTACAGAATGCATGTATTACAAATCGGGGAACAAAAAATTGGAAACATCCATCCTCGGAAACATCCAGGGCAAACGCAGCAGATTGCTCAAATATCTGCTCATTCCCATCGTCGGCATAGGTGTTGCCCTCGCGCTGTGAGAATGTAACCGGGTAAAAAAACAAAAAAGCACCCGAGTGTTATTCGGGGGTTTTTAAATTCCAAATTCTGTGATAGCCTATATCTCACAACCCAATCAAATACGACACCTTAAGCAGCACGGCTCGGCTGGTCTGGTGAAGATCGCCAGCGGTTCCAAACCCGTGATCATAGACAAAGAAAATATCGCTGCCCGGGCGGAAACGGTAATTGAGCAAAAAGTTTGCGCCCACGGATTCGCTGTCACTATTCCACTGTGCGAAAACTTTAAAAAAGAAATCGGTGGTAAACGAGTAAATCAACCGCGTGCTCAATGCCTGTATATTCAGATTGGCCTCTGGCAAGCGAATCCAATTGCCATCGTAAATCAGTTCAATACCAAATCTACCATTGGGCCGATAGGCATTCTCTGCGGTTACCCGATACAGGTGTCCCGTATAATAGGTCCCCACCAGAAAATCAAAATCCAACTGCAATTTGCGATAACTTGCCGTATCCGGTCCCAGCCTGAACGATGTAAAAGTATATTCGTCCGGTGGAATGGCGACATCGGGCCGCTTGCTCGACGGTCTAAAAGGTCGCGTGACGACATCGCGAGTCCTCTCCACACGCACCAAAAAACGGTCAGCCGTCTGAAGGGCGAGCACACCGTCAAGTCTGAACCGCTGGAACGGCACTTCGCCTTCGTCGTCTTCAATCACCTGAATATCTGGCGTGAATCTCAAATTGCGGATATTGGCTACCCTGGGCCGTGGCAAATAGGATAGATTGGCATTATAGCGCCGAAATCCCCGAATGCCACGCCGACGGTTGACAAACCCCGCTTCCGGCTCAAAATCATCTTCCACATCCAGAACAGTTGCCGAACCCGAGTATTTGGTACCGTTATACGAAAAGCGAAGATACCGAGCATCGTCTGCATCCTCTCGCTCTGTATCCCAGGTACGCGCGTAAAAAGCCTGTACATTGACCGCAGTTGAAGGCGAAAAACTGAAATCCAGCCCCCCTGCGCGATTGTAGTCGTCCCACCCACCTTCGGACACTTCGCTTTGTTTATTCACCCAGATAAAACCCACATTGGACCGCGCGAACACATCGCGTTTGATCCGAAGCACGGAAAAATTTCTGCGCGGCAGGGTCTGCGTATCCAACGTCTCAGAATCTGTCAGAACATTTAACGCACCAATGCTCGTGCGACCTGCCTTACCAGCCAGTTTGCCACCTGCGAGAATCGGCACGGGCCGTCCCCCGTCCAGACCGATTCTTCTGCTATAAAAAAGAAGCGTTGGCGGGCGCACATCGCCCCCACGAGTTGACGCGGCCTCGCCAAAATCAAATAACTGTGCGCCTTCCAGAAAAAACTCGCGCTTTTCGGGAAAAAACTGGGAAAACTGCGTCAAATTTACCTGCTCTTGATCGGCTTCGACCTGGGCAAAATCCGTATTATAAGACACATCCAGCGCGAGATTGGGCGTCAGGCCATAGCGCATATCTGCCCCCGCTTCAAACGTGCGATTTTCACCCTCATCGCCTGTAAAATTGCGCGAAGTTTCCGGCAACACATACGGCTTGACCTGAAAAAGCCGCTTTCTCTCGACAGCCTTTAATCCGCGCAACACACCCATATCTGTCATCTGATACCGCCGCCGGGGCGACGGCGTGTGCCGCCCGACAATAAACGCGGTCTCCTCATTCTTATGCCCGATATAACGGCCCATGTTAATCCCCCATTCCATCTCATCAGACGGATTGAAACGGAGTTGATTAAACGGAATCGCTATTTCGGCAGTCCAGCCCCTCTCGTGACGTACACACCGCGCCTCCCAGATACAATCCCAATCTTCATTCGTCGTTCGCCCTTCATTTGACAAAAGCATATCTGTCCGCGCGCCGAGTGCATTGACAAAAAAGAAAACCCCATTCTGTTTGTCATTAAACGGATCGAGCAACAACTGAATATTGTCATCGCCGGAAAGCTGAGAATCTCGGCGCATATTATTGGTCACAATGAGACCGGGATTTTTGTCATAACATTCAAAACCAAAATAAATTTTCTCATTGTCATAAATAATTTTCACAACCGTCCGCTCAGTAATCGGCATCCAGTACTTCGGATCGCGCTGGACAAAACCCTCCGCAGCCTGCGCCTGTTGCCAGACCGCGTCGTCCAACCGCCCATCAATGCGCGGTGCCGCAACAACCCGCGTTGCCTGCACCACCCTGCGCGGTGATCCTGCAAGCGTACCATCATCCGCCTGAATTTGATCGCCAGATTTTACTGGCAAACCATTCTCCTCCACCACGCGCGCAACCACCACATTGGGCAACACCTTGATTACCTGCAAAACCGCACCATCATCGCCCACCACCCGCAATTTGCCATCCAGATCAGCCGAAAGCCCTTCCACATAGACGAGATCGCCTACCACCTGTTGCACTGTGCCCTGTGCATATACATGATCGGAAATTACAACTGCTATCAGCGTGAAAACCAATATATAAGAACGCATTAACACCTCCTGATAAAGTGTCTCAAAATACGGGGTATTTTTAATCGTCTGATAAGGTTTCTGGCTCAGAATTGATAGAATCGGGTGTGACCATACCTGTTTGCAACTGCTTGCGCCAGAGGGCCTTCAGCGATTGACGCTCTGCTTCTTCGGGGTCGTAAGGAACCGTTGTAAGACCAGTCAGAGCAGGTTGCAAATCACCAGTTGTAAAAACTGTCTTCTTAAATGTATTGCGATGTTGTAAATCGGCCTGATCGTCATAATGGGAGGACTCGGGATCTTCGCTATTCCCATAAGCCAGCGCACTCCACGACTGCACTGGCTGCATCAGCGAAACCACCATCCCAAAAGCCGATCCACCTTCGATAACCATTGTACCATCTGTTTCTATTCGGGTCAGCGTCTGACGCAAAGCCTCCGTGCCAGAAGGCGCACCGCTCATCGGGAAAGTGCGATCTCCCCGCTTCAAATAATGCACCTGCCCCCACGGCACATCCAACCGCTCGTAAATCGCGATCATATATGCGACCGCTTGTTGCAATGCCTCCAGTGCGACCTTTTCCCGAACCAAAATATCTCGCTTTTGCGGAATCTGTGCGAACGACGAATCGAATCGGGCCTTCCAAATCGAAAACAAAAGCGTGCCAACGCTCTCTAAACTCGCCCGATTATCCCATGCCCTGAGAATGTGAACAGCCTTGCCGACCTCCCAGTTGGGGTCGTATAGCACGGGCCAGGCGCGGTTATACGCGCGAAAAATCAGTCCTTTATATTCTTCTGCGTCAACGAGATAATCATCCCGAAGCAAAATCTGCATATCGCCAACTGAGATATTTTGATGCGCGAGCAAATAGTTCACAATCCTCTGTGCGCGATAATTAGGCGTTCCCCACCCCAAAAAAGGTGGAAAATCGTCCATTTTAATACCACTATCAATCGCAACCAAATCTGGCGAGACATTACAATTCTGCAAAAAATCCGAAACGGGATTATGCACTTGTGGCAATTCGGAAAATGCGATCACACCTCTCCATTCTGTTTCAGGCGTCCACCCTGGCACGGGCGCGCGCCAATCGAAATCTTCTGATCGCACGGGACAGCGGCCATTAAACACATAAAAAATTTCGCCTGTCACATCGCCGTATATCACATTGAAAACCGGCAACTCTAAAAGCGAAAGCGCCTGCTGAAAATCGTTCAGTGTCACCGCGCGATTCATCCCCAGCAATTGCCCTATTGCATCCACGCGATTTTCTACACTCGTACGCGCCGCATAAGCCCAATTGCCAATCGTCTTGTACACAGGACCGTGATCGGTATAGCGCAACTCTCGCTCAACTTCCCGAATCCCCTGCTCGCTATGTATGCCAATCTTCACATGTCGCGACACCACACGCCTTTTCTCGTCCCTATAAAAATAGCGCCTGGGATTGATCGGATCCAGACGCTCCTCGTACAAATCAAAAACATCGATATCATTGGTGGTTATTGACCAGGCAACGTGATTATTGTGACCGACAAAAATAATTGGCAACCCCAAAAATGTCGCCCCCATCACATCTAAACCCGCATTGCTAACCAGATGCGCCTCGCAAAGCTGAAAGGGCATTGTGTACGGCAACTGTACATCCATCGCCAGCACGGGCGCGCCACTGTCAGACCGGGACGGTCCGACAACCCACATATTGGATCCCGGCAATTTGGGAACCGTTGTCGCCAATCCCACCTGGGCCAATTCGGATTCACCGGTTTGTTCGGCAAACAAAAACAAAATCCACCGCGCAAGCGCCACTACATCTACCGCTCGCACATCCTGAACCCACTGCGGCAATACCTGCCGATGAATCTCAATATAGTGGTTGATTCCCCCAACAAAAGCCGCGATATAGTGCTGCGTATCCTCAGAAATATCTCCATACCGCTCACCGGCCACACTGTGAATGCGCCATCGCAAAGCCATTTCATCTAATTTTAAGGCCGAAGCGCCTTCGACCTCGGCCAAACGCCCTCTGGCTTGACGAAAATTCTTCAACATCTGCAGAAGATGATCTTCTGCCTGTGCATAGCCAAAACCAAATGCGACATCCACATCTGTGCGCCCATAAATATGCGGTACGCCATAGGCATCGCGCAAAATACGTGCCCTACCCTCTGGGGGCGAAAATAGAGAATCCCCCAGTTTTGCGGCCCGTGTATCAACCGGGATTTCAGCCAGTAAAACTGCGAGACTGTCTCGGTTAATCACATTCTCTTGCGCCCCACTTTGAGCGGCAAAAGCAATAGTAAATACGACGAAAATAAGCCACCGCATCCCCTACTCCCTGAACAAATGATCTTCAATGGGCAATGCCATGGCAATGTCATTGGTCGCAGAAATAAGCCCCGCCTCCATAATTTCCTGTGCATTGCGCGACAAGTCTGCACAAGTCACAAAACCGGGCGATGCGCCAGATTGAATACAATGAATAAAATGCTCGGAAGCATTACTCTCCCATTCGGGCAATGCATCTGGCGCAATTGTCTTGCCATCTTTACTACCGCGCGTGTACAAAACAACCTCACTTCCCGCAATAATCGTTCCCTCCGTCCCGTGTAACATCAAATCGTGCGGCGGCTTGTTCGGCACAGCTTCTGTCCAGGTCATCTCCAGCCGGCACATCGCATTTGGATAGCGCAAAATCATCATCCCATTATCATCCACGGGCAAATGCGTTTTCAATAGCCGCCCTGCCATTCCCACCACGCGATTTGGCCGCCCCAAAAACAGCACGCACAAACTCGCACCATATCCCCCGTAATCGTTAAAAGCACCTGCGCCATTGAGATGACTATCAAATAGAAAATCGCAAAAATGCTCGGAACAACCCAACTCATCCGGCCCACAATGCCCACCGCGCCACAACAGTTGCCACACCTGGCCGATCGCACCTTCTCGCACCAGGCGATAAGCCGTGCGGATGCCGCGATTCCACGCCGTCGGCCAATTGACCATTAACACCGTCCCCGCCTTTCGCGCAGCCGTCAACATGCGATCCGCTTGCTCTAAGGTCGCCGCCATTGGTTTTTCAACCATCACATGAATCCCGCGCGGCGCACACAATTCCACAACATCGGCGTGATGTGCTGTTGGGGTAAATACAAATACCGCATCCGGCTCCTCATTGTCCAGCAACGCTTCAAAATCATCATATACCAGCTCACAACCAGTAGCTTCGACAAATTGTTCTCGCAACTCCGCATTGCCATCTGCACCAGCCACCAGGGTGGCATTGTCCAACGCTTTGAGCGCACGCAAATTTGACCACACATGATCGTGTGCCAGCCCCAATGCGGCTACTTTTACTCTTTCTGCCATGAATGCCTCCTCAAATATCTGAATTGGATATTACAGAATAAAACAGAAGTGATTCCAAATGATACAGCACAGAATAACATGAGTAAAGGGGAAAAAGGCGAGAGGCAGAATACAAGAGACGAGTGGCGAGTTTGGGTAGTTTTTTTGACAAATGCACATTGCGTTTGTATCCTAAATATAATAGATTGTCCCAAATAGAAAACAAACGCGAGAACTAAAATGAGGATCTACCTCGATAACTGTTGTTTCAATCGCCCTTTTGATGATCAGGGACAAACAAGAGTCAGGCTCGAAACGGAAGCAAAGTTGTGTATCCAAGAGAATATTCGAGGAGGTGCGCTGGAACTTGCCTGGTCATATATTATCGATTCAGAGAACGAAGCGAACCCTTTTGAAGCACGACGAACGGTAATTACTGAATGGAATCTATACGCAACTATCGACATTGAAGAAACGGCGGCGGTCCTTCAAAAAGCGGACTCTCCGGTTGAACTCGGGCTAAAGGCAAAGGACGCCTTACACCTGTCATGTGCAATAGCCGCAGAATGTCGGTATTTTTTGACAACGGATGACAAAATTCTCAAGCGCGACAAAGACATACAGGAGATTCAGGTATCAGATCCAACCTCTTTTGTTCGGGAGATGAATCTATGAGAACTGACAATGAAATACGAGTACACGGACTACGTGCTCTGGTAGATAATTTGGGAACTGTTGAAGCCGAAAAATTCATCAGCCTGATCTTGCGGGAGCCATTTGATTACACGAAGTGGCAACAACATCTCTGGAGCGACAAAAGTGTTGCTGAAATAAGCGATGCTGCAATGGAATCGCGAAAAAAAATAAAAATCTAACAGGGAGGTAAACATGCCCCTTTGGCGTCTTCACCTTATGCCCACAGGTGGTGCAGAGGGTACGAGAGAGGAGAAAGCCGTACGTGCTCAAGAGAGGCCATAGACCTTTCACATACTCTCTGGCCAGTTTGACTTTACTCACCCCTCCTACTCCCTACCTTCCGCTATGCGGTTGAGAAATTCGGGTCTGAACTGCCGTCTCAATTCCGCCATCACAGCATCGCGCGCAGATTCGCGGATTTCGCCATCGTCGGTTACACCCTCGAGCAAATTTGTTTTTACCATAAAAAAGGGCCATCCCGCCCTTGCGAGATGGCCCGACGATTGACGAGCTCACTCAATTACGATACCGCGACATCGATCTGCCGAGGTTTTGCTGCTTCGGACTTGGGCAAAGTGAGAGTCAAAACCCCATCCTTGTAATTCGCAGCAATTTTTTCGGCTTGCACTTCTGTACCGAGCTTGAAGGCGCGCTTAAATTTCCCGTAGGAACGTTCACTACGGAAGAAATGCTTATCCTTCTGCTCGTCTTCGTGCTTCCGCTCGCCTTCAATTGCGAGCACATTGTCTTCGAGCGTCACCTTGATATCATCCTTGTTCAGCCCGGGCAATTCGGCGTGGACGGTAAATTCATGATCCGATTCCACTACATCCACGCGGGGATTCCAGCCTGTGCCGTGCCAGGTATCCAGGTCGCCCCAAAACTTGCTCACCAAATTGTCGATTTCGCGATTCAGCGCGAAAGACTCACGGGGTTGCCAACGAATAAGTGCCATCTCAATACCTCCTGTTATGTGGTTGTTGGTTACTTGTCTCGCCCTATTCTATTGCAAGCCCCGTGCCACAATTTTCTATCTTCTTAAAAATTTAAATAAAATACTGAAAATAAATGTTTTATAAATTTTCATCAGCATTTTCCCCAGTGTTCTGGCCGATTTTTGGACCTGTCAAATCGCCACAAAAATCTCATTTTGACATCAACGAACTGTCTGCGTGTCCGCACCAACAGACAAGATGGCACGAAAGACTTTTCTCCTCAAGCCCTAATTGAGTATATTAGATAAACCTCCAATAGAACAATTGACAGGAAAAACCCATGCGACCAATCATCTCCTTCACAATTGTATTGCTATGGGCCTGTGCTTGCTTCGCCAGCGATCCGGTGCAAACGCTAACCTATTGCGACAATCTTTCCGGATGGTCCAGTGGCTTACAATTGTCTAAAGACGCGCCAGAGGGTCGCTTTGCCATCTCCGCTTCCCTGCCGGCAGGTCAGACGGGATTTTTCACCTACAATTTTTTTAGTACAGGACAGGACATCTCCCAGAAACACAGCCTGAGCTTCTGGTGGAAAGCAGAAGGCAATGGCCTGCGGGACCTCAAAATCAAAGTTCGCAACTATCCCCTGGTCGGTGGCATGGAAGCCGTATATACGATCTGGGAAGGACAAATACCGCCTCAGGGGTGGCAACTTGCAGTTATAGAACTGGCAAAACCCCAATACGATAACTGGGGCAGAGAACCCGATTACAACCAGCGATACATCACATTTAGAACCGAAACCAGTCAAAATTCAAATACGCGCCTGTTCATTGACCATATTGCAACAGTCGATCAGACCTTTTCATGGCAAGTTGATGCGCCAGTACAGGAAAAAAGCCCCATTGACCATCTCGATTTTGATGGCAACGGAGCCGTTGGTTTTACTGATTTTCTTCTTTTTGCTCAGAAATTTGGAGCAACGCAGACCCATTCAGAATACGACCCACTCTACGATCTCGATTCTGACGGAAAAATCGGTTTTGGAGATTTTCTCACTTTCGTCGCTGGATTCGGATCTGACGGCACGCAGTGGTACATACCCATCGCATTTGAAAATCACACCGCACAAACATTAAGTATTGCGGTAGGAACAGAAATCCAGACCCTGTTGACACAGACTATTGAAGCGGGAATAACCTGGATTCGTGTGCCAATCCCCAAATCCCTCCTCACCTCACGCGACCCCTCCAGCACACATCCTATCCCAATTTGGGCGCAGGTTGCTAATTATATCCAAACGCGAAGCAGTTGGATATCTTACTTACCTCAGAGTGGTCCCGCACACACCTGGACACAGTTTGTAGCAGCCAAAGAGAACGCTACAGAACCCATTTTACCCGATTTTTCCTACGCGGGCTATCACTACTTTGACAAACCTGTTCCCGATATCCAGGGCGACATATTCGCCGTCACAGATTACGGCGCGGTTCCCAACGATGGCCTGTCCGACCAGGCAGCTATCGTACGCGCTATTACCGCAGCCGAGCAAAACAACGGCGGCATTGTCTTCTTCTCCCCCGGCGAATTTCTCGTCAATACCAATGCCGACAATAACCAGCCCATCTACATCCGAAATAGCAATATCGTCTTCAGGGGAAGCGGTAGTCGAAGTGGAGGCACGATCATCCGCCAGGTGAACTACATGCCGCCACTCAATCCCGAACAACTGTGGACATCGCCCTATATGTTCATTTTCCAACCCCGCAACACAAGCGATAGATCCCTGACGTCCATTACGGAAAGTGCCGATCGAGAAACCTTCTATATCACAGTAGCCGATGCTTCCAGGCTCTTTCCCGGTCAATGGATTACGCTCTATATGAACAGCACCGCAGCCATCTCAGAATTTCTCGCGCCCTACTCGGCAGAATCCATCTGGACGACCATGCTGACCAATGGGATTCAAGTGCGAGAAAAGCACAGCATTGCCGAAATACAGGGCAATCGAATTCGCCTCAATGAACCTCTACACACCGATGTCAACCACACGTATAACTGGACCGTACGCGAATATCAGCACCTCGAGGAAATTGGCATTGAAGACATTAGCTTTCACGGCTCGTGGTTAGATGAATTTGTTCACCACAAAGACGCTATCCACGATGGCGGCTGGAGTTTGCTCCGGCTCACCCGATGTGTCAATTCCTGGATACGGCGCACATCCTTCATCAATTGCAATCGCGCCCTCCGCATCAGTTCGAGTTCTGCCGTATCCGTGTACCACGTCACACAGGGCGGAAATCTGGGCCATTCATCTATTGCCAGCGATGGCGGTTATGGCGTATGGGTCGGGCTATCGGAAGATCTCGCAGGCCACTGGCATGGACCGGGCACGAACAGTCGCTCTGCCGGAACCGTGTACTGGCGATATGACATGCGCCCCAATCAACGCATCGATGCCCACGGTGCGCAACCCTATGCCAACCTACTCGACCGCGTCAATGGCGGTATCCTGTATGGCAGCGGCGCGTCTCTCGCCAATTATCCCAATCATCTCAAACATTATGTGCTCTGGAATTTCAAACATCGAGGCATTCTGAGACACTACGACTTTTGGCAACCGGGCGACGCACGCGACCGATTCGTGCAACCCATTATCGTCGGCTTGCACGGCGACCCCGCCACCTTTAATGAAAGCGCCCTTCAGGTCCTTGAATCTAACGGCAGTCCAGTCGAACCAGAATCAATCTTCGAAGCCCAACTCGAATCGCGTCTCCAAACCCTCCCCCCCTGGCTCAACGACCTCCGCACAGAGTGGGAGATATTTCGCAACACGCCGCTTCCAGATTTTCCAGTGCCGAATTTTTAAATGTGTTCCTTCCTGAAATATCCCCTTTGCCGCATCAACAAGCGATAGAGATCGAGATTTTTCTCAAACGCCTCGCGTCCGTGCAGCCAGAAATGGTTGTTGAGCACCACGAGATGATCGGGTGGTAAGGGGAGCGACACCACCCCCTGCGACGCCTCCATCGAATCGGAGAGATCGCGCAGATATCGCCCCTGTTCAATGGTCTCGGGATAGACAAACTGATCGATAAAACACACGCACGCTTTACCGTCTCGTTCGTAGAACGTCGTTTTTTCAATCCTAACGGGATAATTCTTACTCGGCGGCGACTGATAGATCAGGGGCAAAGAAGCCAGTGGATGGCTGGCAAAGTGCTCTAATGCCTCCCAATCATCCAGATGCAACAGGCGCGATTCTCCCCCCACCGCATCGTGCTCCGCCATCTTCATCATCAAAATCCAGTCTGTGTGCTCGCGGACATACGTGCCATCAGTATGGAGCGTGAACAGGCGATACGCCTGCCGTAAATACGAATCGCTACTATCCGTATCCTTTACCTCAAAACAGGCGTAATAATTTCCCGTCATATCGTCAAAATTGGGAATCCCGATCGCATGCGAAACAGCCGTCCCAAAAGCAACGCGCTGATCCATCGTCTCAAACCCACCATCAGCCGCAATGGTAAAACCCCCTGTTGCGCGGTCTCTAACAATGCTATTGAGGCACTCGGCAAAATCACCTCCGACGATATTTTGCAAGTGATCCGTAGCGATCAATCTTAGATATGGCACATAAGTCAATCGCTGTTCCGAAAGATCTGCCACCTCGCGCACAAATCTCGCCGCGGCATCGCCGTCAATTGTAATGTGATGCAGCCGGTGGTGATCGGGATGTTGTTCAACTCTATAGTTCAATTTTTCCTCTCTATGTTCCCAAATTATACTTATTCATAAACGTCCGCATTGCCCGCGCCGCGTGTCTTTGTTTGTACGCGCTGAACACATCGGGAAAATCACCAATCACAGTACGCGCCCGTTCCAATGCCTGCGCGACGACCTCGCGGGGTGGATCGCTCAAGGGATTTTCCTCATCGGCATCCACGCTCAGGTCGTAAACCGTGGCCTCAGGCGATCTTGTCCCCACATCCAAGTGTACGCTATACCGATCATCCCGCACATTAAGGTTTGTTGCCCAACCCGTTGTGATATAATCCCGAACGGGTTCACACGCCCCCGTTGCACTTGCCCATGCATCTGCTCCATTCATCTCCTCATACTCAACGCCCAGCATATTGAGAATCGTCGGCGTAATATCTTGATTCTGCGTCCAGATATCCGATTGCTGCCCGCGCGGCCCATCCGGATGGCGAACGATCCAATTGATCTGTGTATTAAATGGAAACAGCGCGTTACCGCCCTTGCCAAACCGCCCCTTATCCATCAATTGCGTACCGTGATCGGATATAAACATCACCACAGTATCGTCCTGCAAATTCAGTCGGTCAATCGTTTCCAGCAAATGCCCAATCCAGCGATCCACAAACGTGACATAGCCCATATACAATGCTTTTGTGCGCTCGATTTCCGCATCTGTTGCGCCAGTGGACAAGACGCTATGATGGATATAATCCTTCACCGAGGGATCTGAAAAATAAGCATCGGCATACTGCCTGGGCGGATCCCATAACTCGTGTGGGCTAAAGCTGTCAATCCACAGGAAAAATGGCTTATTGCCCCTATTGTCCTCCACCCACTGCGATGCTTCGCGGAACACCTGAGCGGCGAGATAATTTTCTTCGCCCTCCTGCCGATCCAGCATATTGAGCAAATACTGAACAATCACGGCATGTTTCCTGGGATCTGCGTCCCCGTCCGGTACATGCGCTGCCAGATCGATACGCGACAGTGGCCCCGAGCGATATCCATCTTGTTCCTGCCCGCGAATAAATCGCCACGACAAAAAACCCCGCGTGAAATTCTGCGTCGGCTTAAACATGTGATAGGTATCTGCGACCAGACCCGTAACAAAACCCACATCGTGCAGGCGTTCCGCGAGCGTATCCTGATCTGGCGGAATCGGATGCCAGCCAGAGCCTGCTGGCTGTAATCCTTCATTCGGCGTATCAAACCGCCAGGGAAAAGACGGAATACCCGTAAATACACACCGCCGAAAAGGAATTGTTGGCAAGCCCTCTGCAAAACAGCGATTAAAAGTCAGGCCATCAGAAGCCAATTGATCCAAATGAGGCGTTTTAACATGACTCAACTTTTTACCAGCTCCAACAATATCTGCGCGAAACGTATCGCAACAAATCACGACCATATTCATAAAATTCTCCTTGTGTGATACAAACATGGATTAATCTATCCCCATCCCATTATGATAATCTGAGATTCTTCGCCTGTCAATATCAGCGGCATATTCCATTTTCAGGTTGACAAAAAATAAAGAATATGTGAAGTTTCTTCCCTCCAAGAGTAGAGGCGCATCTCATCATCAGTAATCTGACATAAAAAAGCGGATCTACAGGCCAGATGAAAGGGTTGAGATGCCGAAGCCAAATGCCCTCCGCAAGGCATTTAGCTGGGGCAGCAGATAACATCTGCTGAACTGTCACGGGAAACGATTCCGTGGAGCACTCTCTTGTGGGCAGTCTCTGCTATATGCAGTCGGCATGCTTCTACTCTGGCAACCGACTGTTTTTTTATTTTTAGATCCGCAGAAAGGAAAAACCGATGTCCAAGCTCAAAGTTGGGGTTCTCGGTGCAACCGGCATGGTCGGACAGCGCTTTGTCACATTGCTCACCGATCATCCCTATTTTGAAATCGCCGCCGTTGCCGCCAGCCCGCGCTCTGCTGGCAAAACATATCGCGAAGCCGTAAAAGGCCGATGGACGCAATGCGATCTACCCATCCCCGAAACAGTATCCGATCTCATCGTGCAGGACGCGGGTGAGATTGATACCATCGCATCACAAGTCGATTTCGTCTGTTGCGCGCTCGACATGGAAAAAGAGGAGATTTTCAAACTCGAAGAAGCCTATGCAAAAGCTGAAACTCCGGTCATTTCCAATAATTCGGCGCACCGCTGGACCCCCGATGTGCCTATTCTTATGCCAGAAATCAATCCAGAGCATGCAGAAATCATTCCGGAGCAGCGCAAACGTCTGGGTGTCCAACAAGGATTTATTGCCGTAAAACCCAATTGCTCCATCCAGCCTTATGTACCGGCGTTTCACGCATTGTCAGAGTTTGGGCCTTCGAGGGCCTCTATATGCACTTATCAGGCTATTTCCGGTGCAGGTGAAACCTTTGAAACATGGCCAGAAATGACAGATAACGTCATCCCCTATATCGGTGGTGAAGAAGACAAAAGCGAAAACGAACCCCACAAAATCTGGGGCAAAATCGTCAAAGATGAAATTGTGCCCAGGCGCAGTCCGATCATTTCAGCCCAATGCGTTCGAGTTCCCGTCACAGATGGCCACATGGCTGCCGTATCAGTATCCTTTGACAAAAAACCCACGAGAAAAGACATCCTCTCCCGCTGGCAAGACTTTGAAGGCGACCTCAGAGCCGCGGGGCTGCCCTCCTCGCCCAAAACATTTCTCGCGTACATCGAAGGCGATGACCGTCCGCAGACACGCTTAGACCGCGATGCTGAAAATGGCATGGGCATTACACTCGGCCGTTTGCGCAAAGACAATCTCTTCGATTACAAATTCATCGCCCTCAGTCACAATACTGTACGCGGTGCAGCAGGGGGTGCTGTCCTGATGGCCGAACTCTTGACCCGAGATGGGTATATCGAAACTAAGTAAAATTACGTCACCGCATTTTGCGTCCGCCCCTCCAAAAATGCGATCACATTCTCCACTGCGCCGCTATTGAGCAGATCGACACCTTCGGGCGTCATGTCTGCACAGTGCGGCGTAAGCACCACCTGTTCACACGCAAAAAGGGGATGATCGGGCGGTGTCGGTTCTTCTTCGTACACATCGATACCCGCTCCGCCGATATGCCTGCTATTTAGCGCATTGACAAGCGCGTCCGTATCAACCACTGCGCCGCGCGCGCCATTCAGCAATAGTGCATCCGCTTTCATATTTTCAAACTCGGCCTCGCCGATCATTCCTCTGGTATCATCTGTCAACGCCACGTGCAAACTGACCACATCAGAAGTTTCGAGCAGTGTATCTAACTCGACAAATCGCACGCCGAGTTTTTCCGCGCGTTCAGATGACGGATGAAATGTCCACGCAATCACCTCCATCCCAATCGCTCGGGCAAGTCGCGCCATCTCCGCACCGATATTGCCCGCACCTATAATCCCCAGGGTCTTGCCCTGAAGCATCACATTATCCCGCCGGGGCCAGCCTCCCTTTTTCATCTCTGCGGTCAAATATGCAGCGCGTTTTGCAACCGCAAACATAAGCCCAAACATGTGTTCTGCCACAACCGGCGCTGTTCTGCCCGGCTGGTTGCATATCACAATTCCGCGCTTTTTTGCAGCCGCCAGATCGAACATATCTGTGCCAATAGAACACGTCGTAATCATTTTCAACTTTGGCAATTGGCTAAACTCTTGCTCGCCCCACATCACAGCACCGCGTGTGTTCATAATCACATCGGCGTCCCTTACCCGTTCGACCTTTTCTTTTAATGACACGGGTCGCGTATCGTAAAGCGTCACATCGCCGTAACTTGCCAATCGTTCGAGATGGGGGGATCCCGCAATCTGTACTGGCTCATCGCCGGGCACCACAATCTGCACATGATCCATAGTGACTCCTTTCAGAAACATTGCTTCCCAAAACATCCTTTGGTATATTCATAGCTTTCTACACCATCTAATGCAAACCATTTCGCCCAAGGAGTGCCAATGCCTCTGGCAAAATACCAGCGCATCGGACATCACAAAACTGTCGAAGCATTCAAAGCACATGTCAACAGCCTGGGGATTGACCTCCCCTGCGATGACGAAATTCTCAAGGCACCGGCATCACCACTTGCCCAAACAAGCGAGTGTCAGGGCTTTCGCATTGGCAATCGCTTCTGTATCCATCCCATGGAAGGCTGGGATGGCGAAATTGATGGCAATCCCTCGGAATATACTCTCCGGCGATGGCACAATTTTGGGCTGAGCGGTGCAAAATTGATATGGGGCGGCGAAGCGGTTGCCGTGCGCCCTGAAGGACGCGCAAATCCCAATCAACTCTTTGTGGCCGAACATACCAAAGCAGGCCTGGGCAAACTGCGCGAAGAACTCATATCGGCACACCGCACACATATCGGCGACACCGATGACCTTCTCATTGGTCTTCAATTGACCCACTCAGGCCGTTTTTGCAGACCTAATGACAAAATCAAACTCGAACCCCGCATTGTGTACCGCCATCCGATCCTCGACCGTAAATTTGGCATTGACTCAGACGCCCCGGTGCTGTCCGACGACGAAATCAAAAGCCTGATTGGCGACTATCACAGCGCCGCACGCATGGCGTGTGATCTCGGGTATCAATTTGTTGATGTCAAACACTGCCACGGTTATCTCGGACACGAATTTTTGAGTGCCTTTACCCGGCCGGGACCTTATGGCGGCTCATTTGAAAACCGAACCCGATTTCTTCGCGAAATCGTCGCGGGCATTCGCGCCGATTGTCCCGATCTCAAAATCGGTGTGCGCCTCAGCGCATTCGACTTTGTGCCTTTTTACCCCGACCCCGAACTATCCGAGGGCAAAAAACTCGGACCAGGCATTCCCGAAGATTTTTCTGAATACCTGCCTTATAAATACGGATTTGGTATCGATGAAGACGATCCTGTAGCCGCAAATATCGCCGAAACCTGTCGCTTCCTCGAATTGCTGCGCGAACTCGACATTTTGCTTGTCAATCTCTCAGCGGGTAGTCCCTACTACAATCCCCACATTCAACGGCCGGCTTATTTCCCCCCTTCTGATGGCTATCAGCCCCCCGAAGACCCACTCGTGGGCGTTGCTCGTCAAGTTGACATTACGGCGCAAATCAAAAAAGAATTTTCCGATTTACTCATCGTCGGCACGGCTTATTCCTATCTTCAGGAATTTTTGCCCCATGTTGCTCAAACACTCGTGCGCGATGGCAAGGTAGATTTTATCGGTCTGGGGCGCATGGTACTATCCTATCCCGACTTGCCCGTAGATGTGCTTCAAAAGGGCGAAACGTCCAAACGCAAAATCTGCCGAACCTTCAGCGACTGCACCACAGCCCCCCGAAATGGTATGATATCGGGTTGCTTCCCGCTGGATACCTACTACAAAAAATCCCCTGAAGGCACTGCCCTCAGGGAACTCAAAAAATCAATTCAATTATGACCTCTAATTATTAATCTGCGAAGAGGTCTTTAGCACAAAGACTTCTTCCAAATTATGGAAATTTACGCCCGGTGCCAAAATGATTTCTCTAAATAAACCCTGTGCTTCATCGTCCCCTACTTTGACGACCTGACCCACATAAAGCCCTTTTGGAAACAGTTCGCCCAAACCGGACGATACGATCAGATCACCGACTTCAATATCCTCCCGAAGAGACACATTTTTCAAATAGAATGTGCCATCCTCAAAAGACACGATACCACTTACGCGACTGTGTCGCTGCACCACGGCACTAACCCGACAGTTGTGATCTATGAGCAACTGCACAATAGCAGTATAACCGTGCACTTCCAGGATACGCCCCACCAATCCATCCGCAGTCACAACAGGCATGCGGGCCTGTATCCCTTCATCTGTACCGGCATCAATCAATATCGTATTTGCAATTCTCGCGGGATTGCGTGCAATCACCTGCGCGACAATATAAGATTTTTCAGCCGCCTGCTGCGACTTGAAATGCAACAAGGCATGGAGGCGTGCATTTTCAAGTTGAGCCTCTCTGAGTTTGAGCAATTCGAGGGAAAGACGCAAATTCTGATCGCGCAGAGCCTCATTTTCGTATTGAAGCGATGAAAGCCCTATCGGCCAGGCGAGGATACGATGCCCAATAGACATCAACCCAAGCCCAACACTGTGTGGAAATCGCGCCTGTATTGAGGAGTCGAACAACATCAATATCAACGACGTAAAAATCGCAATGCTTAGCACAACTCCCTTACGGTGAACACGTAAAAAAACACGAATACGTTGCATCGCTATTCCAAAACGTTCCTGTAGCTATGGATATCTGCGAGGACTTTACCCGTGCCTCGCACCACACAGGTCAACGGATCATCGGCTACCATAACGGGCAAACCCGTCTCATTGACCAATCGCCGATCCAACCCGCGCAACAATGCCCCACCCCCTGTTAAAATGATGCCATTGTCGAGAATATCGGCGGCTAATTCGGGGGGGGTCTGCTCGAGTGTTCGGCGCACAGCGTTAACAATCGCATTTACCGAACCGGCCAATGCCTCCCTGATTTCTTTTGAATGTACATTAATAACTCTGGGAATCGCTTGCACCATCTCCAGACCACGGCACATATGTTGCAGTTCTTCCTCAAGTCCCACAGCAGTACCAATAGCGCACTTGATTTGCTCTGCACTGCGGCTTCCCACCAGCAGATTGTGTTTGCGTTTGAGAAATTGCACAATGACTTCTGTCAATTCATCGCCCGCTGTTTTAATCGATCTCGACGTCACAATGCCAGACAGTGCAATCACTGCGATCTCCGTTGTTCCACCGCCAATATCAACGACCATAGATCCCACCGCATCTTTTATAGGCAACCCAACGCCAATCGCAGCCGCCATGGGCTCTTTTATCAAATAAACTTCGCGGGCACCTGCGCGATCTGCTGCCTCGCTTACAGCGCGCATCTCAACAGGCGTAACACCAGAAGGCACACAAATTACAACGCGCGGCCTGACCAGCAGTTTATTTGTTTGTACTTTTGAAATAAAAAAGCGCAACATTTCCTCAGTCACATCAAAATCGGCGATAACGCCATCGCGGAGCGGGCGCACCACCTCTATATCTGGTTTTTCACGCCCGAGCATTTCTTTGGCCTGAGCACCAATGGCCAGTGGCTTGCGTGTATGACGCTCGAGGGCAACAATTGAAGGCTCATTAATCACAATGCCCTGACCCTTGACATAAATCAAAGTATTGGCAGTTCCCAGATCAATACCAATATCATTAGAAAACAAGTTCGAAAACCAAAAAGCCATAACTATATTATCTCCCACCGGAATCAATACAATGAATAATAATCCGGCAAAATTGGTAAAAAATTGGCAGCGAGAAGATGAGTTTAGAATAGGGGAAAATTGACAGAATCGATAAAAGGAGGAGAAAGGGTGCTGAATAATAACTCTTTAAAAAAATAAAGTCAAGTAATGAGAAACAACATATAGCAGGAAAATATCCTTGACATTTTTTTTTTACAATCGGAAATTTGTCATCCGGGTAGTTTGATAAATCTCAGCATTCTGGAGGTCCTGTTGAAAATTCGGAAAGCAGTAATTCCCGCAGCGGGGCACGGCAGTCGCATGCTGCCCGCCACTAAGGCCCTGCCCAAAGAAATGATGCCCATTGTTGACAAACCGGCAATTCAGTACATCATTGAGGAACTCGTCAATTCGGGTATCGAAGATATCTTAATCATCACGGGCCGAGGAAAACGCGCAATTGAAGACCACTTTGATCGCAACATCGAGATCGCTCATGCATTGCATGAACGCGCAGATCGAAAAATGCTCGAAACCCTCGACCGAATCGAACAACTGGCCGACATCCATTACGTGCGGCAAAAAGATCAGTTAGGTACAGGACACGCCGTTCTCAAAGCCCGCAAACATATTGGCGACGAACCCTTTGCCGTTCTTTACGGCGACGACCTCGTCGTTTCAGAACGCCCTTGCATTGGGCAATTGATCGATCACTACCAAAAGTATAACAGCTCGATCCTCGCGGTCAAAGAAGTACCGCAAGAACGCATCAGCAGCTATGGCGCTATTAAAGCCAAACGCATAAACGATGTCTATCTCGTTGAGGGTCTCGTTGAAAAACCCGATCCTGCAAAAGCACCATCAAATCTCGCAACCCTTGGGCGCTACATATTTGGACCCGAAATTTTTGACTTCCTCGAACGGATCGAACCTGCTGAAAATGGAGAATATCAACTCACCGATGCCATCGAATTGATGAGCCAATCCCGAGCGGTTTACGCATGCGCTATTGAAGGAGAGTGGCATACGGTAGGCGATCTCCTCTCATATCTCAAAACATCGGTGGCCTTTTCCCTCAACCATCCGGCCATTGCCAAAGATTTTCGCAAATACCTCAGAGAACTCATCCCACTGCTCGAAGAAAAAAAGAAATCATTATAAACCGCTCAACAGCGCGTCCATCTCGCGCACCAGTCCGGGCCAGTGCGCTACAATCCGTTTCTCTTCTACTGCTATGGATTTCAGATCGGCTTCACACAGTTTCCCTTCCCTATAACACATATCCACATCTTCTCGGTCTAAAACCTCGACAACACCATCGGAATCTATCCATATATCCAAAAGCAGATCCAAATAGCTAACCCTGCGTTCTTCCACCTGTACATCTCGGCAGATATGAAACAAATGCCCCTTCAGATCACCTGAGGGGGCACACATTCGCCACAGGACATGTGCGACAGCCGTTTGGTAAAACGCCAGCGTTTGAGAACCTGCAGGCAGGTGGGTGCCAGCGAATTCCCAGGCGCGGTTTGACACATAAGACAAAACCACCCAATCTGTGTCACGGGCAACCAAATCGCACCTATATGTTTCATCGGGCTTGTTGAGATGGCGTTTTAATTCGCAAAACAACACGGTGTTGATCCTATACTATGAAATAGCAGATCAAAATTGTCAAACTCGTGATCAACCAACAGATCCACTGCAACGACCAGCCGCGCTTTTCGCCCAGGCCAGAAGAAACACACTGCCCCAGATAACAACCCGTAAAAATGACAAATAATACAATGCCCCACACCATAAAACTACCCTTTCCTATATCAGCTTGACAACCTCTTCTCGTTCTGCCGATAGCCTGATTGCATCAATCACGCGAATGGCCTCCAAACATTCCTCCGGTTTGACCAGCAATTCTTCTCCATGTACAAGGGCCGCGCCCACATTATCGTAATACGTGCGATAACTGCCAAACATGGGCGACACAGGGTGCTCTGCGGTTTGTCCGCGCTCATTGACAACGCGCAATTGATAACGCGCAAGGTCTTCTGGAACAGGTAAGCCAAAGACTCCCGCCTTCATCGCTGCTTCTTGAGGATCTATGCCGTATTTTCTGAAACTTCCGAGCGCGCCGCGCACATGATAGCGCGGCTTGGCATACATCCACGCACTGCCCAATTCTATAAAATATCGCACGCCGTTTGCAAATCTCAGATGAATTAGAGCCAGAGCCTCAACATCGGCCTTGTCCTTGGGATAGCGATATTGCAAATCGGCAAAAACGGTCTCAACGGTCGGACCGTAAAGTCTGAGAGCTTGATCGACCAGATGCGCGCCCCAATCGAGTACGCGCCCTCCGCCGTATTTTTTCCAGGCGCGCCACCCAACATGGGGACCACCATAAGTTGTGATATTGGACTCAATTGTATAAATATCGCCCAGTATTCCTTCTGCAAGAATGTGTTGCAAAGTCAAAAAATCGCCGTCCCATCGCCGATTTTGATACACACTCAAAAGCACCTGATTGCGCTCAGACGCTTCAATCATCGATAGCGCTTCGGACTCATTCAAACACATAATTTTATCTGTTACGAGATGTCTGCCCGCGTCCATTGCCTGAATAGCCATCGGTGCGTGCGTGTCGTGTGGTGTCGCCAACACAACGAGATCGACATTGTCATCGTCCAATAGCGCGTCAAAAGTGTCATACGTCACGACCTGTGGAAAATCGGTCTCTGCATCCTGACGTTTTTCTAACGAACGCGAACAGACCGCGTAGAGTTCGAGTTCGGGGGCCATCTGAATCAATTGTGCGTGAAAGACTTTCCCCCCCAAACCATAGCCCACCAGTCCAACGCGAATCATGATACTCCCTCCCAAAAAAGAAAGGCCGCCTCAAAAGAAGCGGCCTCGAAAATGAACTGACCTGAGAGTTTACCTCCCAGTTGTACCCTTTCCGAATGCGCCATTACTTCAGCAACATCATGCGTTGAACCTGGGTAAAATCGGCCACTGACATGCGATAAATATAAATCCCACTGGCGACTTGCTTGCCAAATTCATCCGTGCCATCCCAAACGACCGAGTGAAAACCCGCATCCATCGACTCTCGAACTAAGGTGCGAACTTCCTGTCCGAGCAAATTGTAAATCACGAGTTGAACATCACCAGCTTCGGGCAACCGATATTCAATTGTCGTGGAAGGGTTAAAAGGATTCGGGACATTTTGCCCAAGAGCGTAATCTTTGGGCATGGGCTTGAGGGAGCCTATTTCAATATTGGTAATCGCATCAATACCGCCAGCCAAATCAACCATCACACCGTCGAGGATCTGAAAATCAGAGGCAAGAGGTGTTTGTGTGGTTTTAAACGTAAACTCGACCAGAGCGCCATCACCACTGACAGCCTGGCCATCGACCTTCATTGCGCCAACAGCCACTTGCCCAGGCGTCTTGTTAGACGCGAGAAATAGCGCGGGCTGCCCGCTGTTCGCATCGAGCAGATTTTGATCGACCTGTCGCGCTTCGACAAATTCGTACTTGGATTGATCGTATTGCAATACAAAGCCATACCCCTTCAATTGCTGCGCGTGGTTGATGGCAATCTGCAACTTCAGAACGCCATCTTCGGCAACGATATTTTGCGTGCGTTGCAGCACCAGACTTGCCAGGCTATTTTCACCGCCCGTAAATTCTATACCCTGTGTCAGGGGTCCGGCAATGGCCGAGCCAACCAGCCCCAGCCCTAAACATGTCGCAATAATCAAACGTTTCATAATGATTCCTCCTAGTTAAAAGTGTAAATACACCTATAAATATAGTATATTTTACAAATTTACTGCTTACCCGCCTATATGTCAACCGCATTTTTGCCTATTATCTAAAATAGGCTGCAATCGCTTGTACAAGACCAGAAATAGATACCGATGTCTTGTCAAGTTCGACAACCACATCAAATCCCTGCGCAACTGCAGTTTGAGCTGTGATGGGACCGATACACGCTGCTGGCAAGGATTCCCAGTTTTGCCCTGTCTTTTTTAACAGACTCACAAGATTTAAGACCGTAGAAGAACTCGTAAACGGGATCAGATCAATGGCATTTTCTTGTAGCAACTGCAAAAATTTTTCGGGCAAGCACTCGGGCATAACAGTTTTGTAAACAACAACTTCTCGCACTTCACCACCGCGATCTCTAAGTCCATTGGCAAGCACATCCCGAGACTTTTCAGGACGAGGGAGCAAAAAGCGCTGTCCTGAAAGATCTGCGCCAAAATCCGCGAGCAAGCCTTCTGAAGCGCGATTCGTCGCTTCAAGATCGACATTGAGATGCCACTTACGCACTCGTGACGATGTTGCCGCGCCAATAGTCGCAATTTTTATCTCCCCCAATGTGCGTACATCGCGGTCTTGTTTAAACAGACGCTCAAAAAAGCGATCGGTTCCGTTTGTACTCGTCAAAACAAGCCAATCATAAGAATGAATATCTGCAAGAGCACGATCCACATTGCGCCAATTTTGGGGCTCGGCAAATGCAATAGTCGGCACTTCCAGCACTTGGGCGCCCAACGTCCGCAGCATGTGTACCAATTCGCTTGCCTGTGTGCGCGCCCGTGTCACGGCAATCGTTTTGCCGAACAAGGGCTTAGACGCAAACCAATCCAGATCCATCCCCGCGACCTTCCCAACGACAATGACCGAGGGATTGGTCATTTTGACCGCGCCCATCTCTCCCAACGTCGTTCTCAGAGTCCGTTGCAATGGCAAAGATCCCCACTGTATGGCTGCAACGGGGGTTTCGGGCGAGCGCCCTCCCGCGATGAGACGTCGGGCAATTTCACTTCGTTTTCTCGTGCCCATCAAAATCAGGAGCGTACCACCCACTTTTGCCAATCCCTCCCAATCAACTTCTCCTTCTCCTTCAAGCGAAGCCGTTGTTCCCGTTACAATCGTCACATGAGGAGATATACCGCGATGGGTCACGGGAATACCTGCATAAGCGGGCGCTGCTATTGCACTGGTAATACCCGGTACAATCTCAAACGGAATCTCGTGTTTTCTAAGGACTTCAGCTTCTTCGCCACCGCGCCCAAAAACAATGGGATCCCCCCCCTTTAATCGCACTACCGTCAACCCTTTTTGGGCAAAATCGACCATCATCTGGTTGATCTCATCTTGCTGCACGCGCTGAAAACCCGGGCGCTTTTCCACATTGATACACTCACATCCCCGCCGCGCTTCCTTCAAAAATTCGGGATTCGCCAACCCGTCATGCAAGATTATATCGGCTTCCCGAATCAGGCGCAAACCCTTCACCGTTATCAATTCCGGATCGCCCGGCCCGGCACCTATGAGATATACACATCCAGTTTGCATAACAATTCTCTGCTAAGCTCTTGCGTCCAGAATCTCCCCCGCACCCTGCTTGAGCAATCCCCTTGCAACACGCATTCCCAACTGCTCGGGTGATGATACCTGTCCTTCTCTCCTCTCCGATATCACCCGACGCCCATCTGGTGTTGCAACAACGCCCGACAGCAAAAGAACAGCAATAGAAGCCTTGTCAACGGCCGCGTATCCACCAATTGGAACGCTACAGTCTCCTCCCAATGCCGCCAGCATCGCGCGCTCTGCCGTAACGGCCTGTTGCGTTTCAACGCAATTCAAGACGCCAACAAGGTCTGTAATCCGCTGATCGCCTTCTCTTATTTCTATCCCCAGCGCGGCCTGCCCTGGCGCGGGCAAACAGATATCCGGGTCGATGAAATCCGCAATGTGATCTCCCAGTCCCAACCGTTTCAAACCCGCTGCAGCCAGAATAATACCATCCAGGTTTTCTGTTTCGAGCTTTTTGACGCGCGTATCTACATTCCCTCGAATCGCCACAAAATTCAAATCTGGTCGCGCGTGTTTCAGTTGTGCCTGCCTACGCAAACTGCTCGTTGCAACCGTCGCGCCTTCTGGCAAATCCCAAAACACCCGATTATTTTTGCTGACCAGCACATCTCGCACATCTTCGCGCGCACTTATCGCGCCCAAAACCAATCCCTCTGGCAACCTGGTCGGCAAATCTTTCAAACTGTGAACCGCCAGATCAATACTGCCCGACAGCAGTGCGTGCTCAATTTCCTTTGTCCACACCTCTTTGCCACCAATATGAGACAGAGGTGTTTCCGACAGGCGGTCTCCCTCCGTTTTGATCACCTCAATCTCGATACTCAGATCGGGATATGCGCTCGCCAGTTTTCTTTTTGCCCAATTGGCCTGCCACAAAGCCAGCGCACTACCCCGACTACCAATAACCACCTTCATGAGCCGCGCACCTCTTTAATTTCTTTTTCTGGATCTCCCTCTACTACCAGATCAAACAAATATGAAAGTGCCGCCACATAAGCTCCGCCATCTTCTTCCTCGCCGGCCTCTCTAAGGCGCGTCACCGGTTTGTGCAGCACTTTATTCATAAATCGACGCATCAAATTGGCAACTTGAGCGCGTTGGTCATCTGAAAATTCACTGAGCTTGGCTTGTGCGAGTTCCGAATCCATAAAAGATTGAAAATGTCCACGCAGAGCCACAATTGCAGGAACAACCGCAAGGGAATTTATCCATGCAGAGAAGTTCCCCACCTCTTCTTCTATAATTGTACTGACTTTATCTGCTTCAATTTTCCGCTTCTCCAAATTCGCGCCAACAACCGACTCCAGATCGTCCAGATCGTATAAAAACACATTGTACAGATCACCAACTGCCGGATCGATATCGCGCGGCATGGCAATATCGATCAAAAACATTGAGCGATTATTGCGCCTTTGCATCGCCGCTGCCACATGGGGGCGTTCCAGAACATAAGTTTCCGCGCTCGTAGAACTGATAACAACATCTGCTCTGTGAAAATTGCCTATTCCATCGTCCCAGGAAATGGCGCGACCACCCACGCGCATCGCCAAATCTTGTGCCCGCGCTAACGTGCGACTCGTCACCAGCAAAGACTTCACCCCATTGTCGGCGAGGTGCCGCGCCGTCAATTCACTCATCTCGCCAGCGCCGAGCACCAGAGCAGTATGCCCTTCGAGATTGCCGAAAATTTTCTTTGCGAGTTCCACCGCAGCAAAACTGACGGAAACTGCACCCGTTGCAATCTCTGTTTCCGTGCGTGCCCGCTTTGAAACCTCGGTCGCAGCGCGAAATAAGCGATTCAGCACGGCTTTGCTCGTTCCCATAGATAGTGCAGCAGCCCCAGCCTCTTTCACCTGACCGGCAATTTGTGGCTCGCCCATTACCATAGAATCCAACCCACAGGCGACCTTGAAAAGATGACGTACGGCTTCCGCATCGCGATAGACAACCGTGTGCTGTCCCAGTATGTCGGCATCCAATCCACTTTGCTCGCTCCACCCCGTGATCACAGCCGTGCGCGCAGCGTGAATATCCGTCGCAATACAATAGACTTCCGAGCGATTACACGTCGATAAAACCGCACATTCTACGATTTCGGGCACGCTGGAAAAGTATTGCAGAACCGCATCCAGAGCCTGGGGCAATACCGCGACCCCATCTCGAATTTCAACAGGTGCCGTGCGATAACTCAGCCCAATTACGACGAGAGACATACTTCAATCCGCTCCTCAATTTCAGCCCATTTACCCTTGCGCGCCAGGGCAAGCGTATCATCTGTCATTAACTGCTGCCAAAACGCTTGCCTGCGTTCTGGCGCGTTGGGAAATCGCGCATAAACTCTGTGTCTTAAATCTGTTAGTAAATTCAGTAACTGTCCATCTTCCAAAAAAGCCTCAATTTCCCGGCGCAACAGCCTGGCGTAAGCAGGACTTTTGCCCCCGGTAGAAATCGCCATCTGTAAATCGCCACGCTGCACAACCGCAGGCACAATAAAATCGCTATCTGTATGTCGATCCGCACCGCAAAACAAAATCCCCCGGCATTTCGCCGCCGTCTGTACCGCTCGATTGACATCTGCACGATCAGTAGCGGCAATCACGAGCGTGCTACCATCCAAATCGCTCGGTTCAAATGCCCGTTGATAGAGATGGATCGCGCCTTCATCGGCCAATTTCAAAACACCTTCAGTTGCGATTATACCCACAACTCGAACCCGCGCCTTCGCATCACACAGCCCACGCACTCTGCGTTCGGCAACGCGCCCCGCTCCAACCACAACACACAATTTATCTTCTAATTTTAAAAACACGGGATAGCGCATGGTTTAAGGTCCTAAATTGTGGGGACCAGAAAACAGAACGCCCACCACGGGAAATGCCAGAATCACGAGAACAAAACCCATAATAGACAGAAAAGCCGCCCGCTTGCCCTGCCAGCCGCCCCACCACCGCGCGCCGAGATTGCCCGCGTAGATGACCCACGCAATCAAAACGGGCAAAAACACTGGCTCGCGCCATATAGAAAACTGCGAAAGATGTTGAAATGCCCACACCGAACTGGCAATGGTTCCACCCGTCAAAAAGACAAATCCAAAAGTGGCAGCGCGGTTATTAATCTGATTCAACACCTCGAGTGAAGGCAGGCGCGAATAAAAAAAACCTAAATGCTTGGCCTGAATTTCGCCCAAAAGCATCAGGTACATCACACCTCCAACAGAGGAAATCGCAAATGCTGTGTACGCAAGGCCATAAGCCAGCACATGCAGTTCAAACCACCCGCCGCTATATCCCGTGACCTGAATATCCTCAATACCCGATAATTTTGTAAGTGTCAAAACGTGCAAAACCACCACAATAGGTACAATGAGTACGCCCAAAGACCGATCTTGAGTACTCACTTCCAGATAAATATAAACAACAGCGACCAGCCATGCACAAAGCGATGGCAATACCTGACTGGTCAAAGGCACCTCGCCAGCAGAAATTGTAATAACGACCAAAAGCACAGTGTGCATACACCAGGCGCCCCATATTCCCCAGGTGCCCAAAACGCGCCAGTGTGCTCTGGGCTGGTGAAAATGCAAAGCATAACCCAGCGCACTCGCGATGTACGCCCCTCCTGTTGCAATGAGTAAGATGTCAAAAAACATAGCCTTTTCCTCGAATCATCCAAACCGACATCAGAAAAAGAAATATACGCAACGGTGTATAACTACGCCAGTATCATCAATGCAATGATGTTCCCAACAACTCAGAACTGGGTGATCGGGCATCCCTCTTGCCCGGTGTAATAGAGCCTAACACAACTTGTTTATCGGCACCGGTTACACTCGGCACATTGCCGGGGTGCCCATTCATAGTCTGATAGGCAAGAATCGCAAACGCAATGGCCTCTTTTGCTTCTGATGCTATTCCCAGATCATCCAATCGCTTGAATGCGATATTTCCCAATGCCCGATCCAAAAGATCCATCATAACCGGATTCCTGGTGCCGCCCCCACTTGCAATCACCTCGTGAATTTCACATCTGGGCAAAACAAATCGTTTGAGTCCATGCATAATACTTTCCACCGTGAACTGCACTGCCGTATGCACGAGGTCTTCCTCTTTTCCCTTCCAATCGAGAATTTTTTGGACAATATCGGTCCCAAAGTCCTCGCGCCCCGTTGTCTTGGGTGGCTCCATATCAAAAAAAGGATGCGCCATAAGCACATCCAACAGATCCTCACACACCTGGCCTTTGCCCGCAAGCGCCCCATCCCGATCGAAACTCAGTTTGCCTCGCGTAATCGCCTGCACAACCCCATCAATGATCATATTGCCAGGTCCCGTATCAAATGCGAAAATGTCTGACACGCCACAGTTTATGGGCAATATATTTACATTGGCAATACCACCGATATTGAGCATTGCGCGTCCCGTGTACTCAGACCGAAACAACAGATAATCTACCAGCGGGACGAGAGGCGCTCCCTGTCCACCCACAGCCATATCCCGCGACCGAAAATCCGATACCGTCGTGATTCCCGTGCGTTCTGCAATCACCGCTGGATTGCCAATTTGCAGCGTTGATCTCACCTTTTTGTCGGCAATCACGGTAAACGCGGGCAAATGATGAATCGTCTGCCCGTGCGATCCAATTACATCGATTTCTCCAGTGCTGACATTGGCTTTCTCGCATACGCGCAATGCAGCCTCTGCAAACCATTCCCCAAGCGCGGCATCCATGCGGCATATTGCATCGACCCTTCCATCTTCGCAAAGCGACAAAATCTCCCTTCTGGTATCTTTGGGAAAAGGCACCTCGATATATCCGAGCAGAGACAGGTCGGAGTCGTTGATCTCCACAAGCGCGGCATCCACCCCATCGGCAGAAGTTCCAGACATGAGACCGATTGCTTTCATTTTACGCTCCTATCTCACGCACCGTTTTGATACCGCGAATAAAATAGTGATAAACTACTGATCCCTTGAAAAAACGACGTTCAATCTCGCCATCTCCCACACTTCTGAACCGCTGTGATTCTCGCCGTCGCCGCCAAATATTGCACGGATGCAGCAGCACCCAAACAAGCCCGGCTATCGCCGCAACGGGATGTTTCCAATTGCCCTTTAGCAGCAATCCCAAATTAGCCAGTTCCATAACGACCCGAATCGGGAATTTATACAATAGTCGCGAAAAGGAAAAATTTTTCAACAACATCACGAGTTGATTGCGGTGATTAAAATACGCTTTCTTATAACTCTCTGCACCCAGCGTAAAGCCGCCGTAGTGATATACAAGAGAACCGGGCACATATACGATGCGATACCCCGCAAGGTGAAATCTCCAGGACAAATCAATCTCTTCCATCTGCATTACAAAGCCCTCATCGATCAATCCTGTTTTTTCGAGACAATTCATACGCAAAAACATAGCCCCTCCAATAGCCCAAAAAATATCGCGAGGGTGATTGTATTGCCCCACATCTTCTTCGACAAACTCAAATATCCTGCCCTGACAAAACGTAAATCCCCATCTGTCCATCAGTCCGCCTGCAGCCCCGCCATAATCAAACATTTTGCGATTTTGCAACGACCGCACTCTGGACTGACACGCCCCAATTGTAGGATCGGATTTCAGCGTACCAATCAGCGGCGGCAACCACCCTTCGCCCACCTCCACATCCGAATTCAACAACATCGCATACGTCCCCGTTGCAACCTCCAATCCCCGGTTGCACCCGGCACCCATCCCTTTGCTCGGCTTCCCATTTCCTCCACCTGTCTTCACAATGCGAATATCCGGAAACTTCTCCAATGCCCGATCCAGGCTGCCATCGGGATAGGGCTGGTCATCTGCTACAATAACTTCAAAAGGAACTTCCAATGTCCGCGCATAGACATAAGCCAGACACTCGGAAAGAATATCCCCCAAATAATGGGGAATGATAATTGAGACCAGCGGTTTATTATTTTCATCCATCTCGGAATCTCGGGCTTCTCGACTGCCTGCCTCCATTAAAACGCCACCTCTACACCCAATTCCTCAGCCGCTTTTTCCAAGCCTTCCACATGGGTTTTATGCAGCGGAATCCCCGTTTTTTCCCAGGCCGCCTTTTTAAGCCACTCAATCTCACCGGGCACGTAAATGCGATCTACACCTTCTTTTGGGCGAGAAGCCCGAATCGTCTGAATCATCCGATCAACTTCCCGTTTGAAATCCGATACATCGCAAAATGTCTCGATTTTGATCGCCTGAAAAAAATGACTGGCCCGCCGTTGACCTTGATATTCATCTTCCCGATTCACCGTTGCCAGGCCAAAAGGCAGAATACCGCTCAAAACATCCATCACCACATTTAGCCCAGACCCCTTCGCGCCACCGGGAGCTACCAGCGCGTGCGCGCGTGCCGGATCGTCCGTCACCTGTCCATCCTCATCTAAGACCCACTCGCCGTCTAATTTCCGTCCGTACAAACGCATAGTCCCCACCCGCCCCCAGGCGGACCGTCCCGTTGCCATATCCAGAACAATGGGATATTCTCGACCCGCCGGAATCGCATAAGCCAGCGCGTGATTGCCCATCAATCGGTCTATCCCTCCGTAAGGTGCCACACCTCGACTGCTGCTCGACACGCAAAAACCGATCATATCCCAGTCCAGTGCCATCGTTGCATAACAGGCCGCTGCGCCGTAGTGACGGCTATTTATAACCGTTGTCGCGGCAATACCCAGATCATTCGCTTTTGCAATTGCCAGTTGCATCGCCCGATAAGACGCCAAATGCCCCAAACCCCCATCGCCATCTACCGTTGCCGACGCAGGTCCTTCGCGAACAACGCGAATTTCGGGTTTTGGATTTGTATGACCAGTTTGAATGCGCTTTAAGTAGTTTGGCAGAGCACGCGTACCGTGAGAGTGAACCCCGCGCACATCTGTCTCAACTTGCAAATCGGACATCAGCCGCGCATCTGCCCTCGGTACGCCAACCGCTTCATAAAGCCGTTGCGCCGTCTCTCCCAAATCGCGAACCTGAATCAAACGCTCCTGTTCTCCCGCCTCTGTCGGCACAATACCATTCACGAGTTCATGCATAAAAACCTCCAAACTTCTTGCTCAAATTAAAGAGACATTTTAAGTTGTCAGTTCGCCCAACCCCTCTCTGCAGTAAGACATGAAAGGGAAAACACGAGAGAGATTGAGTCGTCTTAATTTTACGTCCTCTTACTTCTAAGGAAATCGCCATGGATTACGACGTCATCGTCATAGGCGGCGGGAGTGCGGGATACGCCGCTGCACGCACGGCACAAGAACTCGGCGCAAAAGTTGCCATTATCGACAAAGGGCCTCTCGGTGGCCTGTGCATCTTGCGCGGCTGCATGCCCACCAAAACCATTCTGCGCTCATCCGAAATCATGTCATTGATGCGCCGTGCAAAAGAATTTGGTCTGCGCGCTTCTAATTTGCGCGCAAATCTCGACGAAATCAACGACCGCAAACGCGCACTCGTCAGTGAATTTGCAGATTATCGCATCGAGCAACTTCGCAATCCGCGATTCACCCTCATCAACGGCACGGCGCAGTTTGTCAATCGCAACACCATCACAGTGGAAAAACAAAATATCACTGCGCGAAGTTTTATCCTCAGCACGGGATCAACCGTAGCCGACATCGCCATTCCCGGCTTAAAAGAAGTCGGCTATATCACCAGCGATGAAGCACTTGAACTGCGGAAATTGCCAGAATCGATGATCGTCTTAGGCGGCGGACCTGTCGCAACGGAATTTGCTCAATTCTTTTGCCGCCTGGGAACGCGTACCACACTTATTCAACGCAGCCATCACATCTTCAGCAACACAGACGAAGACCTCGCACGTCCGGTAGAAGCACGCTTCAGAGAAGAAGGCATGAAAGTCTTTACTGACACGCAATTGCAAAAATTTACGACCAAAAACAATGCCAAAATCGCCCACTTCCACCATAATGGCAAACCCCGTCGCGCGTCAGCAGATATAATCCTTCATGCTTTGGGGCGCGTGCCCGATATCCAACCGCTTGCGCTTGAAAATGCCGGCGTAAACGTCGAGCGCGGACGCATTCTCGTGGATCGTCACATGCGTACCAGCGCACCCAATATTTATGCCGCAGGCGATTGCACAGGACTCTACGAAATCGTACACATCGCCGTTCAGCAGGGCGAGATAGCCGGTCACAACGCCGTTGATAGGACCCAAAAGCAGCGCATCGACTACAGGCTCAAAGCCGAAGTGGTCTTCACCGATCCGCAATTTGCATCTGTGGGCCTCACCGAAAAAGAATGCCGCGAGCAAAACATCCCCTATCGCGTTGCGTCCTATCCCTTTGACGACCACGGCAAATCCATGGTCCTGGGAGAACTCCATGGATTTGTTAAAATCCTCTGCCATCCCAAAACAGGCGAAATTATCGGCGGACATATCGTTGGTCCAGAAGCAGGCGAACTCTTCCACGAACTCATCGCCATCATGCACTTTCGCGGCACAGTACACGACCTCATGAACATTCCGCATTACCACCCCACACTATCGGAAATACTTACCTATCCGGCAGAAGGCCTCGTTGAAGAGATTCAGTCCTCGCGATGAATAACGGGTTTTAACTGATAGGCGAGCATTGCGGCAAATGGAATGAACAACAGGGAAATGCGAAACAAATTCTGATAGGAAATCCACGCGACCAGCACCCCGGCCAGCATGGGCAATAACCCCTGTGGAAACATAAACATATTCATAAAGCTGGTATAGGTAGGCCGTCGGTCAGCAGGTGCGATGTCGAGAACATACGTCATGCGTCCCGAATACATGCCGCTTTGGGCTGCGCCTGAAAAAATGAACGTAAACGCATACACCACAACCCTCAAATCCACCTCCGTACCCCAGAAATTGAGGAGGTGATTGGGCACATATACGATACATATCGGAATCAGAATAGACAGTGCGAGTAAGCAGGTACCGTACAAAAACAACGCCTGATTGCCCTTGTAACGCCCCACCCAGGCCCACGCGACATTTGAAAAAACCGAGCTAAACTGCATAGCGATCACATAAAACCCAATATAAACCGCCCCTATACCCAGACCGGAAATCGCATAAGGCACGTAAAACGGCCCGCCCATCATGCTAAAGCCCCACAAAAATTGCACCATGCACAAACGCCTGAAATTCACATCATCTTTCATCAGGCTCAGACCACTGATCAAATAATTTTTCAGAGAAAGCTGTTCGCGCGTGCGCTTTTCAATGGGTTCGCGAATCATGCCAAATGTCAGTACAGCCAGCGCGGTGCCCAAACCAGAGAGCATAAATAATACCGCGTAATTATTCGGAAACGAGAGGCCACTTTGCGCGCTCAGGATATAGGAAATCAGAACGCCCGCAACCATGGACATCACACCGCCTGAAAAGCGACGCAGAGCAAAAACTTTAGCCCGATGCGACGCGGGGATCGCCTTGCCCATCAAATCCATCCACGGCACGTTCATCACGCCCATCAGCGACGTTCCCAAAGCGTAAAATACCATAAATAAAAACAAAAAAAATGCGGGATTCCGCCCGCCAAAAAAAATGGTCATCACGCCCACCAGAATCCACATCGCACTTCGCGCCATGCCCGCGCCAATCAGCAAGGGCATCTTTCGGGGTTTGGGTTCGATAATCCGAGAGATAAAAACCTGCGGCCAGGCCCATCCCATTCTCATGAGCGCACCGGCCATCCCCACCAGAATACTGGACGTGGTCAGCGTTTGCACAAAGGCCGGCATCACCAGATCTGCGCTGATAAACGTATAGGCCATCATCACCATACCGCCATTGATCACCAGCAACCAGCTATTTCGACGCGTCTCCTTTTGCGCGCGCTTCGCCGCCACCACATTGCGCAGCGGCGGTCCTCCATGCTGTGCCATTTCCATGATTTAGTATGTCCTATAAGCGATCTGCACCGTCAATAATCCCTTGAATATCCACAATCCCACACCCCGGTCCCCCGGGAATACTCATTTTTCCATCTCGAATCTCGAGCGCAGGATCAAACCACTCACGGTATTTCTCGATTCCCCTTTTGTATTCCTGATACCGGCCAATATCCGGTGTACAGGCGGCAAAGTGGAGCATGTAAATAAATCCAAAACCTCCCGAGATATGTACAGTTGTCGGCATTCCAGCCAATTCGGCCATTCGCGCAACGCGCGTCGAGCGAATAAGCCCCCCGTAATAATGCAAATCGGGCTGAACAATATCCACACCGCGATTGGCAATCATCCATCGAAACCGCCGGTCGCTAAACTCCTGTTCGCCCCCAGAAACGGGAATATCCAGCGTATCGGCAACGACCTTTGTATCTTCGAGGTGATCAAACGGACAAGGCTCCTCAAAATAAACAGCCCCAATATCCTCGAGCATGCGCCCCACTTCAATCGCCTGTGGCGGATCGTAAGAACTATTGGAATCCGCGTGGATATCAATCGCATCGCCGAGTACCTTGCGAGACAACGCGATCAAATTTGGTGTTCGACCGGGCATGGCATCTGCGTTTTTGCTCATGCGTCCGCCAATTCTAAACTTTACGGCTGGTGCACCTGTCTCATCGATCAGCTTCTGCAAATATCCCACTTCTTCTTCCGGCGTGCTATCCCTGCGCCCACTCGCAACGTAAAAGGGAACCCACTCGCGCACGACACCGCCCAGGAGTTCGGGAATGGATTTTTGCGCAACCCGACCGAGCAAATCCAACAGCGCCATCTCAACCCACGCCACACAACACCAGAAAGCCAATCCCTGTAATTTGTAATTGCTACTATGGCGATACACACCCCACAGATGGTCTTCGAGGTCGCGGGCATCTTTCCCAATAAAATAGGGAATCACCAACTTCTTGAGAATCGGATACACGTATTGCGCCCGCCCATTCGTAAACGCCAGACCTTCCGCACCATCTTTTGAACGCACATGCACGTAATACTCTCGCTCATCTTTGAGCAACTGAATAGATTCGATCACAACCGGCTCATCCAGCCCATCTAAGACCAGAACGGGTTTTTCAGCCGCCTCATCCAATGCCGCAATACTCGGAGCCATTTTAAGTCCCCTGTTGCGAATTATGAATTTTTTCTTGCAATTTTTCAAAATACAGATCTCGATCAACGGGAATATCTACCCAATCGTCCAGCCATGAAGACAAAAGCATCGCATTCGCCAATTCAACCCCACGAATGCCCTCAACTCCGGGCGCGAGAAGTGGACTCCCATTCAATATAGCGTCACACCAGTTGTTAATTATGCCGCGGTGCGCCCCGCCATCTTCGCCGAGGGGAATATCGAGCTTTTCCGCCCTGGGTTTGCCAAAGCCGCCCGTATATCCCCGAGAAAATTCACTCAGGGAAACATTTGAACGCCACCACACAATTTTGTTGTCTTCCATAATCACCTTGCCGCGATCCGTCGCTATCTCCAGGCGATTGCTTCCGGGAAACTCTCCGGTTGTGGTAATGAACACACCCGTCGCACCGCTGTCGTATTCCACATACGCCGTAACGTCGTCATCCACCTCAATATCGTGATATTTGCCATAGCTGATAAAAGCGCGTACGCGCGAGGGCATCCCGCAGATCCACTGCCACAGATCCAGATTATGAGGGCACTGATTCATCAACACACCGCCCCCTTCACCTGACCATGTCGCGCGCCATTCGCCCTTATCGTAATAACTTTGAGCGCGAAACCAGTTTGTGACGAGATAATTCGTGCGCTGAATATCTCCTAACTCGCCAGAAGCCACCAATTCTCGCAATTTTTGATGGTGTGGGCGGGTTCGCTGATTGAACATCAGCGCAAACACTCTGCCACTTTTTTCGGCAGCCTCGTTCATCTCATAAACTTGCCTGGTATATACACCTGCGGGTTTCTCGATCAATACATGTAAATCGTTCTCAAATCCCTTTATCGCATAAGTCGGATGATCGTAATGCGGCGTCGCCACAATAATCGCATCAACAGCCCCCGACGCAATCAGATCGTCACCATTGTCAAATGTCCGCACGCTTTCCCCGAGGTTGTCGCGCGCCCACTGAATCCTATTCGGATCGATATCGCAGACCGCTGTCAACTCTCCATGAGGAATATCGCCCGCCGTAAAATACTTCGCGTGACCGCTCCCTCTCCCACCAATGCCAATAACACCAACTCTCACCTTTTCCATGCTGTAAACTCCTCCTTTATCAAACCTGTCATCATCGTCCCTCCTGTTGCCGGGTAAGTTGCGCCTTCAATGCGGCTTCTGTCGCTTCTGTCGCAACAAAAAAATTTGCGGGATAATGTGCGTACTCCAAAAGCGCCGTATAAATCGCATCTGCTTCATAGTTATTCAAACCCAATCCCGCCAAATACTGAAGCCGCATATTGCGATCCAGATTGATCTGCGCATCTGTGAGCCATTCGTCCAGATCACGAGCGCGTCCGGCATACATCGAAAGCAGCGCAACAGCAGATCCCAAAGAGACATCACTCAGCGAGTACCACACCTCCGTATAATCCTCGCGATCCAAACGCGCCTGCAAGGCATCCACATCGACGACGCGAGAATCTTTCTGTCCCAATAGCACGACATCATATCCCTCGCCATCATTTTGATTACCCCAAATTGTCCCGTCTGGAAACACCTGAAAAAATGTCGCGATCTCGCTCTTCACCGCATCTAATCGCGACTCGTAAAGCGGTACCCACTGCGTCACAACACCTCCGGGATTCAAACGCTCTTTGCACAACTCAAAATACTCTTTCGAATACAGTGCGCCAGCACCCTTAACCCAGGGATGGATCGGGTCAGACGTAATAATATCGAATTTCTCATCTGTTGCCAGCAGATAATGTCGCGCATCATCAATCACAACTTCCACGCGCGGGTCTTTTAATACATCGTAGTTCTCTGGGCCAAAATACACATCGGCCGCAGGTGGAATCAACGGCTCGATCTCGCAGATCACAATGCGTTCAACACTCGGATACAAAACATAAGTTCCCGCCGTCACTCCTGCACCACACCCAACCACGAGCACAGAACGCGGCTCCTTGTGCATCAATGCAGAAAGATGCCCCAACAGGCGCTGCAAACGCATATCCTGTGGTTCGCTGGAAGCCACAATTTTTCCACTAACGTGAAAATTGCGCACACCATTGTCCAATTCAGACACCGCAACCGATGCATTCATCCCTTCACCAGCGTAAATATATGTCGCGTCCTCTCCCCAATCGAGAAGCGAACGACCGTAAGCAATTAACGACGGCGGCGGCCCCGACAGACTCCACACCAGCAAGGCTACACCTACCACAACACCTACCCATCGATCTGACCTGACAGTTCTGCCCGCATCGCGCACCTGCCACAAGCTTCGCCCAAACATCAAAACAGCCCCAAATGCAGAGAGGATGAGTAACACCTGTTGCGCCATCTGCGTCCCCAAAAGCGCGATCAAAACCACACTAAAACCGAGTGCCCCCACAATTGCTCCTGCCGTATTGGCCGCATACACACTTCCAGCCAGAGCACCGGGATCGCCTTCCTGCAAACGCGCCGCAGCGAGAGCCAGCGGAAAACTGCCACCCCACAGTACGGTTGCGGGAAAAATAGCCACAAAACAACGCAGCAAATCCAGTTGAAATCGCACCGCGGTTGTTCCACCCGGTGTCCAGTAAGGAAGTAAATGAGCAAGCGCGTAAGCCGCCCAGGCAATCGCGCCAACAAGAAGAAGCTGGCACCAACCAAGCGCAATTTTGGGATTTACTTTTGTTCGTGCAAAATACGCCCCTATACTACTCCCAACACCCAACCCAATTAGAAAAACCCCGAGAATAATCGAAAAAGCGTAAACAGTTGCCCCCATCATAAGCGACAGCAACCGCGTCCAAATTACCTGAGCACCCAGCGCGCACGCGCCAGAAATCGCGATGGTCACATAAACCGATCGCGCTTCTTTTATCCACAAACTGCGCGTGGTCGTCTTTCTCATAGACCCATCGTACTCAGCCCATTTTGCCAATCCATATCCGATAAGTGCCACGGCAAAATTGAGCGCGACCGCCACATAAGTCGCCGTAACCACATCGTACAGGCGCAAGAGATAAAACCCTGCGAACAAACACCCGCAAACAGCACCGGCAATATTGCCCCCGTAAAAAAATCCAAGCCACGAAACACCGCGAGGCGTTGACTCTGTCCACCGCGCTATCGCAGGCAGAGTCGCGCCCATCAACACTGTGGGGAAAAAAAGACAGATTGCGCAGACAATCCCCCGCAAGAAATGTCCCCAGAAGCCATAAGTTGCCACACCGATATAAATCGTACCGACCAGGGGCAGTACAAAGAGCAGGACCAGGCCTATAATACCAATGCCCAATTCCAAAAGCGCATAGACCTTTAACGGATGGTAGCGCATTGAAATAATGCGCGAAAGCATCACACTACCGACGCACATCCCCCCCATAAATGTACCCAGCAAGATGCCGAGAGAAATTGCCGAAGACCCGATAATCAGTTGCAACATCTGAAACCATACAATTTCGTAAATGAGCGCAGCGCATCCACTCCCCACAAAGAGGGTAATTAGAAAAGGTAAAAATTTGCGGTTTTCATCCATAGTAACACTCATTGCTTTTCTTCTGCAAGCTGACGCATCGCCGCAGAATGGCTCACACCTTCAGCCCGCAGCCGTCTGTAAGCCGCTTCATCCATACCCTCGGGATTGAGAAATGCGCGAATATCGTATCGTCCAGGCACTGCAACGGGCAACTTGCCCTCTTCAATCATCAATCGTAGCGGATAGCCCATTTCCTTAAGCGGCAGACGCACTACCCGATGTTGCCGTGCAGATTCAAACAGCGCCATCATAATCTCGACAGTCGCCCGCGCCTTACGCCCCGAAGCGCGGTGTTCCTCTCCTCCTTCTAACCACGCGATCAACTCACGCACAGAAGCGGCATTGGTCTCACCGCCAATTGCGCGATACCCCTCGTCAGCCACAATTTCCACATCATCCCATCCATCGGTCATGGCATTGAATACGCGAACCGAATTTTCGGTCACCTCCATCAATCCCTCTGAGCCGCGAATCTGAAAATGCCCTGCCTGTTCACCTGGACGGTTCAAATCCGACTGGATCAAAGCCTGAGCGCCATTAGCAAATGCGATCAGGCCCATACACGCATCCTCAATCGGCGTATCGCGCTCAAAGCGATCCGTCTGCCGCTCGACAGCCCCCATCACCCATTCGGCCTCTGGATCGTCCAACACAAACCGAATGCCATCGATAGTATGTGTCGCCCAGTTGATCAACCCCTGCGCGACCTGTCCTTGTATCATCACAACATCGCCAATAACCTTCTGCCGCATCAGAGCTCGCGCTTTTTCCCAACCGGGTGTAAAACGCCTCTGATGACTGACCACCAGCTTTGTCCCATTTTTTTTACACGCATCCAGCATGCGATCTGCCTCGCCAAGGCCAATCGCCATGGGCTTTTCGCAAATAACACCCGGCACACCGCCATTCGCGGCGCCAATTGTACAATCCGGATGGAGAAGATGCCATGTACAAACGCTGACGATCTGGAGATCTTCTTTTTCTACCATCTCCTCCACCGAAGGGTATGCTTTGGGAATGCCAAATTCCTCGCAAAATTGCTCTCGCGCAACCGGATGGGGATCGGCAACCGCCACCATCTCTGCATTGGCAACGCGCAAATATCCATCGGCGTGACTGCGCGCAATGGAACCGCATCCAATAATACCGACTCTGTAAGTCATAGCGAATTCCTAATTTTTAATTTTTACGCAACCATTCCTCCAGCCACAATGCCGGATCCTCCGCATTTGCGCACTGGCGCAAAACCTCAACCGTAGCTTTCAAATCATTATCACACGCCAGATACACGCGCGCAAACACATCCGTGCGCTCCCGGTAAACCCGGTAAAGAGCCATCCGCGCATTGTTGAGTTCCCACGAAGGAAAGCGGGCATATAGATCGGTCTTAAGAGGGAGCGTGTGAAATTCTGCACGTGCGGAATCAAAAATCTGCTGGCGTTGCGTTATCTTATGGGGAGAGTTGGACTGGTAAAGCAAATTGAGGCGAGAAGCAATATCGCGCATAAATTTGCGAAAAACAATACCATCTGCACGCCTGTCAAGCACTTGATGTACCACTTCGGAATCGGTACCGTATTTGCGCTGCAACCACATCACCGCCCCAGTTTCACCAACAAAACTCGCCAGGCTCTCGTTGAAAGTGACATCTCCTTCTATCCACACAGTTGCATGTGTCAACTCGTGAATAATGAGATCGGTCAAGTTGCCTTCGGGATAGCGCAACATCGTGCTCAACACAGGATCGGAAAACCACCCCAATGTGCTATACGCGCTCACCGGTCGCAAATAGGTGTCATACCCTTCAGTCACATATCGATCACGCGCTTCCTCGGCTTTTGCGCGATCAAAATACCCCCGGTAGGGAACCGCGCCCACGATAGGGTAAGACCACTCAAGCGGTTCAAGACGATCTTTGGGACAAACGACGAGATTCCACGACACCGGTCCGCGTCCGATATCGACATACGTGGTGTAATTTTTTGCGGTATTCAGACCGATTTCGCTCTGGGCAAACGCTCGGATAGCCTGCACGAGTTCCAATTTTGCGCGCTGATCGGGCGAGAGCCTTCCCGTTTCCAGCACCTCGTCAATGGGTTCTGCTTTCCACAGAAGCGCGGCCTGACCTGTGAACAACTGATAGAGATACCCGATCTCGGATCCAAAGCCGAACACGAGAATTAGCAGACACCCAGAAAACCGAACCATGCATGATGCTCACTGTTCCATAAAATAATAACAGATCATGTGCTGCAAAATAAGATGCATATCTTCGATGCGCCCCATGTGGTCAGAGGGAATCACCACGCAATGTTGAACGAGTTCTCTCAGCTTTCCCCCCTCAAACCCCGTAAACCCAATAGTAACGCAGCCCACATCGTTGGCATAACGCACCGCCCGCAACACATTTTCGGAATTTCCACTGCCGCTTATCGCCAGCAAAACATCGCCGGGTTCCGCAAAATTTTTCAATTGCTCAACATACACATCTTCGTAACACAAATCATTGCTCAACGCCGTCATCCATTCCACATTATCCGTCAGCGGAATCGTCTTAAAGCGCGTTTCGCGCCCAATTGAAGCGCCCTTGCCCATATCGTTGACAAAATGCGACGCCGTACTCGCACTGCCCCCATTACCAATGGCATAAATTCTTTTGCGCGTATCTCTCGCTTTCTCAAACTCTGCAATAATACGGGCAATCGCCCTGGCATCCAGCGACTTGAGCAAAGTCAAATTTTGCGCGATATAATTCTCGACAAAAGCCTCCATCGAAATCCTCCTCAGGATAACTGAGCGGCTTGCCAACTCTTATCCAGCGCGTCGTGCGTTGTTTGCACCGCATCTTGCGCTGCCATTTCCCGCACTGGCTGGCTAAAAGGCTCGGGCGACACTGGACCGTCATAGCCAATTTTTTGCAACGCACCCAAAAAGCCAACGAGATCAATCACACCCGTCTCACCTGGCTGGGCGCGTTTATTGTCAATCTGATCGCCCACATAAACACCGTCAGGCGCGTCATTGACGTGGACATGCACCACATCCTCAGCGGTCAACCCCATCAGATCCGATATCGTCCCCAAACCCGTGTACCAGTGCCAGCAATCGAGAAGCAGCCCCACATTGCCAGTGCCAATCGCATGGCTAAGTGCGAGCATGCCATCCATTGAGTGAATAAACCCATAAGATTTATCCGTCCTTAGAGTACGCGGCCCAATAAACTCCAGCCCCAGACTGCATCCATGCTCGCCCAGAATTTCGGCAATCGGTTTAAAACGATCAATATGCCACCTGAAATTCTCGCCAAATTTGAGGTCTTCAGAAGCAGAAGGCACCCATTGAGCAACCCGCGTAGCCCCCACGGCAGCGCCAGCAGCGGCGAAATCGGCCAGCTTCGCCAGACCAGCTTTGTACTCGGCTTCATCGCCCCGCCAATTCACAGACAAACCCCACGCCCCAATTCGCAAACCAGCATCGGCAAACAGCCCTTTCACATGTTCTGCACCATGCGCATTGACCAGAGAAGCGATCTCCTGAATATTGGGATCAACTCCCTGAAAACCAGCGCGTTTTGCATAGCCGATCAACTCATCAACGCTTCCTCTTACGCCAATAGCACCTGCATTGAGACTTTTAAACATCAAATGCTCCTTTGTTTTATCATTATTACGTGATGTGTGACTTTAAATAGACAAAAAGAGGTTCCTCGGCTATCTTGGATTGTCCAATAAACAAGAAGCCATCCAACGAAAGGAACCTCCGATGTATAATTTAGAACTTTTTGTCATTGCAATCTACTGTTTTATTGAAGAGGATCTCTATCCAGCTTTCTGTGAGGTGCATGGCAAGCCCCGGCGTGCTGGCTTTGACCCCAGTTTAAGCGATGCGGAATGCCTCACCATAGAAATCGTAGGTCACTTTTTGGGGTATTCAAGCCAGAAGAGACTTCATGAGCAGATGAAAGAACATTTCATAGCCTGGTTCCCTACTTTGAAAGATCGCCCTGCCTTTGTGCGTCAATGTGCCAATTTGTGGTCTGTCAAGATGTGGATGCAACAGCGGATTGTAGCCTATCTTGAAGGGCATCAGGCACCGTATCAGATCATAGATACCTTGCCATTACCAATCTGTAAACTGGCAAGGCGACATAGGCGCAAGATATTTAAAAGTGAGCCAGTCTTTGCGTTCCCACCCCCTACCAAAGGCTTCTGTGCTGCTAAAGGCGAAGCGTATTTTGGCTTTAAGGGTGGCCTTAGGATCACGGATTATGGCCTTATTGTCCACGCGCCGATCCTGAAAGCGTATGGGCACGACAAGAACTGCCGAGACGCACTCATCAATGGCACAATGGGAGAGACAACCGTCTTGGCAGATAAAGCATTTATGGATTTGGACTGGCAAAAAAGGTGTTTTGATACCTACCGAATACGCATCCAAACGCCCTTAAAGTCCAATATGAAAGAAGATCCACAACGCACCCCTTTCATTTTGCCCAAAGCTAAGAACGCCACAAGGCGATTAGTCGAAACCGTTTATGCACAATTGACAGAACGTTTACATATTGCTCGCATGAAAGTGCGAGATGTATGGCATCTATTAAACTTGTGGCATACCAAAATCTTAACTCATACCATGTGTGTCTTTCTCAATATCATCAATTATCGAGACCCCCTTGATTTTGACGGCCTCGTAAAATTTTGAAGTCACACATCGCGTCATTATTGTATTTACACTTGAACTCTGTGCTTTTCAACCATCTCGGGATTTAACTCAACGCCGAGGCCCGGTCGATCATTGATGCGAATGCGGCCATTCACAATCTCCTCGCCGGGAATAGTCAGATCTTTTCGCCAGGGAATCTCTCCCCATCCGTATTCCAGAATGAGAAATCCCGGCAAAGACGCCATCGCATGCACGCCAGCCGCGATCACCACAGGACCAAAAGGACCGTGTGGCGCAGTGGGCAGCCCCCATGCATGGAGCATATCTCCTATTTTCTTTAACTCGCCGATACCACCCACAACCGTCACATCGGGCATGGGAATATCCATACTGAGATTTTCCACCACCTCAACCCAATCTCGCCGCAAGCCTCGCTGCTCGCCTCCCGCAATGGTCAATCCACATCCTTCTTTTACGGCGAGACAATTGTCGAGACTCGATTCGGGTGTGGGTTGTTCAAACCAGAAAAGATTGAGATCGCGCACCTCATCAGCAACCTCAATCGCACCGCGAACCGTGAACTTGCTGTGACAATCCACGAGCAAATCGACCTCTGGACCTATGGCTTCACGAACTGCTTGCATACACGCAATTCCCCTTGCAGCGTCTTTGGCATTGTCGGCACCGCGTACTCCGTCAAAAGGGTCCAGCTTGACCGCATCAAATCCTTCAGCCACCGCAGCAGCGGCATTTTTAGCAAATCCCTCGGGAGACCGATCTGTCGTCGCCCGATTGATATTCGCATATAACCGGATCTCATCTCGACACGCGCCCCCCAAAAGCGCGTGAACAGGCACATTGACCGATTTGCCCAAAATATCCCATAGTGCTTGTTCAAACGCACTCAAGGCGAACAATTCTACCTTTGTGCGTTCTGTGCTTGTATAGCGCGACACAAGAGCTTCAATTTTTCTCGGATCGCACCCTTTGACCGATTCACCCAGATCGCGCAAAGCCGACAGTTGCGCCGCATAATTGTTGCCCGAGCGCATCTCCCCAATACCCTGGATACCCTCATCCGTAAGTACCTGTACAAACACCCAATCCCCGCGGTGATTGACCTGCACGGCGTCGAGTTCAATACCTGTAATTTGCATTTCGACAACTCCTGTAAAAATGGATAATCCTAATCCGAAAACGGAATACTATGTCCCTGCCCCGGGAACCAGATCATATCGACGACAAACGAAATGCCAGCTCCTACAAAATGCCCCATAATAAGCCCTATAAAAAACGGCCGACCAGCGCGATAGGCGCGAATACCCCCAATCCGCAAAACAATAGACTTGATCGCCCAGGCGAGAAAAATTGCAAAAATGACATTATTAACCGGATAAACCGGCCCAGCCGCAAATCCAATCGGATGTAGCGGCCACCACGCGACTCGATAGCGCAAAATCATAAAAAGCAACGTCACCACAGCGCCAATACCCATATACATAATAGGCAACCACTGCACAGAAAATGGATCTTTCGACTTCTTGACCAGATTATCCCAGGGAAACCGCGCGAGGCCCCCGTGAAAAATACCGCCGTAATTTGCAGCACCATTCAAATAGCCCATATAAATTGTATAGATAAATGTAGCCAACACCCCGGCACCCATTGCCAGAATAATAGGAATGATCAACCTGCGCTGATTGGCCCGAATAGTATCGTAAAGCTTTACGGAATGGGCAAGCGCGGGCATGATCGTAGTTTTGGTATCGCTGCACCATGAATACGAAAGCGCGATAGAAACCTGTGTTTGCTGCGAAAGCATATCTGATCCCATTACAAACATGGCAAAAGGTTGCGGCATCAAGGGAGCGCGAATAGAAATCAGACCGGTCTCTGCAATAACCCGCGTAATCCCCAGATACATGACCAGAGCACCAAAGAGAAAAATCGGGATATACTTAAACGCCATGCCCGTTGCCAAATGCCACACAATCAGGTAGGCAGAACAGGCTATAATGCCAAAAACCGCCGTGCGATACGAAACGATCTCATCGGAATCGTCAACCGAATCATCGCGATAAAATGCCTTGCGAAAAACCCCGCGCAAGTGCCCGCGCGCCATCCAGAACCCCACGAGCACCACCACAATAAACGCACCCATAGATTGCGCGCCCATCGCCAGCGGTCCGGTGGAATATTCCTCATCTGCACCGGCTTTTAGACCAAAGCGGTTAAAAAAACCATTTTCCAGATTGGTCAGCACATTGAACACCCACAGGCTCAGCGAAATATCCAGATTTATAAAATACCCAAAGCCCACAACCATCAGATATAGACGCACGGGAATGGGGGGAAATTCGCGCCCAAACTGAATACTCGCAAAGCGCCATGGAATCGTCGGAAAAGTCGGACTAAAATAGGAAATGACATTCCACAGGATAATACACAACGTAAGACTAAAGCCCGCCCAGAACAACGGGTTATTCATAATGGGAATTGGAAAAAAGCCCTGCCTTTTGTCCTCTTCCATCACGGCCAAAGGCATTTCCATCAGCGGGTAGTCAATGCGCTCGTGCTCTATCCACTGCTTTCGCAGAATGACCATTAAAAAAAGGCAACAGCCATAAAAAGCCGCAATCACAGTCATCCACCAGAACACGGGCACAATCCACGCATCCCACGGTACGGAAACCCCGCGCGGTAGCCCTTCAAAAAACCATCGCAGAGATTCGCCCGCGGGCAGAATAGACCACTCTGGCAAATAGGGTTCGTAATAGGTTGCCCACTGATTCTCGGGCGTTGCCAAATAGTACGGCACCGTAAAATTGGCGATCAATTTCCCGACAAAATACGTGGGCATAGTCGCGCCAATCAATGCCATAGAAAACATGACGATAAGCTCGCCCCGACTCAGTTTGAGCGGGCGCAAAAGCACGAGCGCGATCACAACAATGGGAAAAACAGCAGCGACTGAAAGATGGTTTTGGTCCAACCTCGTAGTGTGAAGAATAAATCTCGCGTAAGACCCGGCAATCGTCGCCATCATCGTGAGAAAAGTGCCCAAAACGAGTGCGCGAAATGTCACGGCAGGTCTGGCAGATTCAGGAACAACAGCTTCTCTTGCTAAAGCCACTCAAAAACCTCCTTCTTACCTTTTTGACCGCCTAATATAACGTCTTACTGAGGTGCTGCCACACAAAAAACGCCCTTCTCCCGATTCGGTGACCCCAACACAGGGATTCCTACTTGAGAGAAGGGCACATGACCTCGGGTCACCCTTGCCCGAGACCATTAAATAATAGAATTATACTGAATTATATACTCCAGTATATGTTTCGTTGTAAATATCAATATATTTGTAACATTGTGTCAAGAGAAAACGTATTCAATACCCCTTATTTTTGTCAATTACACTCAGCATATCTTCCCCATTCAGAAAACGCCGCAAGTTTTCGCAAAACAGATTCACAATGCGGTCCTGCCTATTGGGAGACCCCCCCGCAGTATGCGGTGTGATAATAACATTGGGCATATTCCACAGCGGATGACGATCAGGCAATGGCTCTTGTGGCGTCACATCTAACCCCGCCCCGGCAATCTGCCCGGTTTCCAATGCCTCAACCAGAGATGCCTCATCCATAATTTTACCCCGCGTGACATTGACCAAAAGCGCGTGACTCTGCATCTTCTCAAATGCCAGGCGGTCGAAAAGTCCGCGCGTTTCCTCTGTCAGTGGGCAGCAGACCACCACGACATCAGACGCGGATAAAAGATCGTAAAAGCGATCCATCTTCCAGCAGGCCTCTACACAGTCAGGCACCTCGACGTCCTCTGGATCAACAGCGATAATTTTCATGCCAAACGCATGCGCTCGAATAGCGACATCGCATCCCGTGCCCCCCAATCCCACAATCCCCATTGTTTTATCGATCAATTCCCACGATGCGTGGCGGATCGGCATGCGCTCATCCCAATCAGCCGTTCTGATCGCGCGTGCAATTCCCCGGGTCAATCCAAGCAAAAGAGCCATCGCGTGTTCCGACAAATGAACGCCCACAGTGCCCTTTGCACTCGTCAGAATCACCTCACTATGGACAAACTCGGCATACATCATCCCATCGACGCCTGCCCCCCAGGTCTGCACCCACTTCAGGCGTTCGGCGCGTTTGAACATATCGCGGCTCATGCCCCCAAAAATGATGTCAATTTCGGGCATAATATCCAGCGCATCATCACTTGACTCGGGGATAATCAAATCGATATCCTCAGCCGACGATTGAATCTGCACCAGGTGATGATCGTCCAGGCGATCATTAATCAATACCTTCACAACAGCCTCCTGCATCAAGTAGATGCCAACTCAAATTTTTCAACAGTGGTCATGCGTTTGCGCCGATGCAACGCAACGTGATCGGGCCAAACACCATAGTCCCGATCAAAACCCGTTTCCCGATCCAGAAAGAGCGGAAATTCACTGGCCGCGGGCTTGGTCCTGGCATATCCGCTATTATAACTTCGCATAATAATGCGCTGTTCGCGGTTCAGTGTAGCGAGCCAATCGGGATCACATTGGTGCCGGTCCGCCTCGCAAACCCACGACGGACAATAAGCCAAAAAGATGTTCTTTCTCACAACATCCGTATTATTCGGCGCTACGCGATGCCAGGTATTGCAGTGCATAAACGTCATTGTGCCGCGCTTCGGGCAAATTACCTTTTCGCCGGGAACTTCGTCATGGGTATCGTAAAAATCGAAATACTGCCCTTTGTGGCTGCCGGGCATATAGACAAAATTTCCCATATCCGGCTCGGGAAGATCGGTCAGCCAATACGCCACTTTGATTTGTATGGGCAACACCGGTGAAAAAACGCCATAGGGCAAAGCGCGCGCGCCATCGGGATGCCATTTGTTGCGACTGGTATCGCGAGGGCGCATGAAAAATTGAGAAATATGGAGTTTTAACAATTCGCCATACACATCGTGCATAAAGCCGATATGCCGGGGGTGATCGATCAACTCGGCAAATTCGGGATACCGTTCCACGATATTGTTTGGACCAAAAAACTTCGCGGGATCGTATTTTTCGCTGCGGGCAGCCGCGGCATCCATCATCTCGATATAGCGATCGCATTCCTCGTCTGTCAACGCATCTTCTACAACGAGCATGCCATCCTCCTGAAATTCTTCCCACTGCTCGCACGTAAACCCCGGCGGTGCAACGCGATAGTTCTGTTCTGACATATCAAATCTCCTTTTTTATTCGACACACATAATCAATACCGATTTAGGATATCATGTGTGCCAATATCAATGATATAACAAATATCACCAGTAATGCGATAGATAAAGCGGTAGCCTCTGGTAACTCTGCCTTCAAAGAGGTCATTGTGACCTTCCATCTTTTTTGTTTGCAAGGAGGGATAGCGATAATCTTGAAAAAAGAGGGCGAGTTGTTTTTTGGCTCGTTGTTGGATATGTTGGGGGAGCTTTGCAAATGCCTCCCTGAATTGGTTGGTCTGGACGTATCTCATGAAGGCAGGGAATTGAGAAATGCTTCGGGACTATCAAACTCCTGGATACGTTCTTTTTTAATATCCTCTTCAGCTTTTCGATGACGCTTCTGCCAGTCTTCAAGCCACCAGTATTTCTGATCTGCTGCTATCAGTCCTGCCTCAATGGCGGCATCCGCCTCATCTTCGGTAAGTCCCCTGGAGTTCAGCACATCTTCATTGATGGCACGAATCTTCTGTTTTGCGCTGGCAAGTGCCTGCTGCGACATGATTTTCGGAGTGTCTGACTGATCGTCTGCACCCATTACAGTAGTAATTTTTTGAGGCATAATGGCTCCTTTGGAGTTTCATAACCTATCTTAAACATAATGCAGACAGCTTCATGAGGCAAGATGCTATTTTTATCCACGGCGCGCTTTACCAGTTAACGCGCTTTTGCTTGAACAAGTTCAATACTGACGCCATCGGGTGCGGCGATATAGCATATCACACCGCCGCTACCTGGTATAAATTCCCACGGCTCGACAACAACCTCTACTCCCCTATCGCGTAACACCTCGCAATACGCCCGCAAGTCGCCGCGATATGTGAAACCAAAGTGATCCGTACCGTATTCATCATGGCTCGAATAATCCTCGAAATCGCGCATCGGCCTGGGCATAGAAGGATCTTCACCAGAGCGTCGTCCTCTGATCAGAAGCGTCATCCCTCCCAGACTTACATTAATCTGAGGCGCGCCGCGAAGCTCGTAATCGCCATTGATCGTCGCGCCCAGTTTATCTACGTACCACGTTGCCGAAGCTCGCGGATCCTCGCTGATGATATGGATGTGTTCAAACGCCAGCTTATTTTCGCTCATGCTCAATCTCCCCCCGGGCGAATCAAGTTCCCCACCTCATGCGAAACGCCGGAATTTTCCATTATATTACCCTGAATCAAAATCGGGCGATTCGTACCGGTCTGATCATTCACAATCAGTTCCACATTCTGAAAATGATTGCCAGTAACTGCCATACCTGCGCCAGTAAGCCACAGTGGCAAGCGCTCCGCCTCGCCCCGCCCCCGCACGCCGTAGGCATGGCGTAGCCATATCACATTTCCCGTAACAGACGTATCAAACCCGCGCACATCCATCGCCAGGCCCAGCTTTCCGCCCTGATCCACCATAACGATATTATTGGAAATCACATGCCGCTCTGAATCTGCCCAGGACCGAAAAGCAATATCCAGATCGCCACCGTCTCGCACATGCACGACATTATTCGCCATAATAATCGAATTTCCGCGATCAGAACCCACCGCAACATGCGTACGCCCGGTAATCTCCACAAAATTTCCCATCACAAAACCCGGACCCTCCAGAAGCTCCACCGCATCGGAATGGGCATTGCCCAGATGGTTATTCACCACCCGCATATTGGGCCCATCGAGCATAATACCCAGCCTCTGCGCGTTCAGCACCGTACAATTCTCAATCGTAATATTGTGCGTCGGCTCCGGACAGGATCCCCCCGGCTCTGCACAAAACGCTTTGATGCCGTTATACTCGAACCGCCCGTGCGAAATATTTACAAACTCGGCCCCGTTATACGGATTCTGGTCCCGATTCTGATCTACCCAGAGATCCCGAATCACAATATTCCCAACGCCATTCCCGATAATGCGGATCACATTGGTATTTTGATCCGGTGCCAGAATCAACCGCGTGGCTGTTCCTTGCCCCACTATCGTCACATTGCTGCGGTCGATAATCACCCCCCCGAGCTTGCCCTCCACCTTGCGGATATCATACGTACCTTCCATCAGTGTCACAGTCCCGCCAGATGATGGAAGCGCGTGAATCGCCTCGTAAATCTCTTCCTGGTCACCCACGCCATCGCCCACAAAATTGGCTGCGGCTTTTGACTTCTCCGATGAACTCTGCGTTGCAACAATCATTGTTCTACCCTGTATTTGAGATGGCTGATGAACTGCAAAAACCAGCACCAAAAACAACGCAATATATGTAATCCGATCCATAAAACGTCCCGCACCTCATTGCTTGTTCAAACAGAACAGATACTCCTCCACCTGATCAGCTTTATAAACCCGATTCTCCCGATCAACATCCGCCCGAAAGCGCTGGTAATCCCGCGTCATCAAATCCACCTCCCCATATTGCCCCATCGTCTGCAAAATCTCATCCTTACTCATAATTCCCTCGCTATTATAGCTGAGGAATACATACTGCGCCGAAGTCTTTTTGACCATCTCCTCAAATGCGGGTAACGCCCGCCTCTTCATACAGAAATCCGACTTTTGATCGTCCTGCGGACGCAGCCCGGTCACGCCTTTTAAATTTGGATCATCGTACCGCGCAATCGTCTCAAGCACATGATAATTCGCACAGTACTGGCGATGATTATAGGGCGGGTCCATATACAGCACATCGCAAGACAGACGCTCGACCAACTTCTGCCCATTCACATTGTGTACTTCGTGGTCCTCATCGCTCTCGACAATGGCAAGACGCTTCAATTGCAGGGGCTTCATCGCACTCTTCTTGATATGCTTCAAAAACGCACCATAGACCGACGCCGTATTTGCAACCCGGTCTGCCGCATCGATCAAACTCGCCAGAAGATAAAAATACTCATCCTCCGTCAGCTTGCCCGCTTGCCACCAGTTTTCAATCTGCATCCGAATTGCATCACACCGCCTGCCATTCTCATCAGAGAAATACTGTCTTTTGAACTCCGCCCCCTCGGTTCCCCCCGGACAATAATTGCGATAGATGAATCCGGATTTTCCATTCAGAGTGTTGAGATATTCCAATACAATGTCAGTTGCATCGCAAATTAGTGTTGTCGGAACTATTTTTTCATCATCCACGCCATCAAATGCGGGTTCCTGATTAATACCTACAAGTGCGCGGTTGAGACAATAAGCATAATACTGAATATCGTTAGAGCTAATCTTAAAACCCTTCTGCTTAAAATGCGTCCCCACAACACCAGTGCCAGCAAAAACATCACAGAACACCTTACAATCTGAATTTACATTTTTTAAAATACCCTCCTCAAGGAAGTAACGGAGAGAATACTTGCTACCAATGTAATTCATGTGTCCCTCATTTAAAAACTGAATATCGGATTAGAACATTATAGGTTTCGAGCGATAAGCTCATTCAAGCTTTGTCGCCACTTATCTGGATTATACCAAAAACATCCGTGACAGCCTCTTTCGTTGTCTGCAGCGATATATTCTGGCCAAGTCGGACCACCTTGATAAAAATACTCAATACCAATAAATGTGCCCCGTTTACCTGTTTGCACACAATTCTCACAATAACGGCTTTTCCAGAGATTGTTCTGCCGTGTAAGAAGTTGAAATTTCTCAAATATCTCTTCATCAGGCATGTCAGGATCGTTCATATCTTCGGGACTTGACCATCTTACTTGTGGGAAGCGGTGATCAACCTCTAACTGAGCGGATTGGTTCTTCCGCTGTGTAACTGCTTCGATATTATTGTAAAGCCGTTTCACTCGTCTCTTCAATCTTTCTGGTAATGTCGAACGTACAATTACATCACCAGTAGGTATTGTGGAAACCAGCCTACGATGTACTGTTTTGTATCCACATGTTTGGCAAAAAAAGCTACCATTTTCGACTTCATAGCCATTCTGTCTGATGATCTGAATTGGCTTTGCAGGCTGGGTTCCCGGCAACTCATGCTTTCCGCAATGCCACTCTCCATCGCTCAAAATTTGAAATGTCTGGTATATTTGTGTGCCTTCGTTAAACGGTATATCTGCCATCAGTATCTCTCTTTTTTTAAATCACACATTCACAAACTCCTTAAGCGACACAATCCGCCCGGACTCTGATGAAATACACATTCCCTCAACCATTGACACGGTCACCAGATTGTTGCGCCCTGAAATTTCAGGCTTGTCACTACCATTGATCTATGGAAGAAAATGGTTGCCGATTATATCTATCAAAGTGGCAAATGTGATCCGATGTAGCCAATTTCAATTTCATAAGCACTGGGATCAAAACGGAGATGGATGCGCCCACTGCTTCCGAACCGTGCGTGCCACTCAAATAATTCTTGCGTACCCTGATCAGACCTGAAGTACCGGGCATTGATCAACTTCGGATTATTCCTTACTTGCTCGCTTTCAGGAGATACGTTGCACTTCCATGGAGGTATCGTGCCACCCTGGACGCACCATTCGTTGGCAGATTCATCAAGGCTTGCCAATCGCTTAATGACAATCTGTAACGCTCCGCTATCCAATGTAGTTAGGTTGTGCTCCACACCTGGCCCGAATTTGAGATTGGGAAATGCTGCTTTTCTGCTCTTCCATAACTCTGTGGAGTTTGTGAATTGGCGAAGACCATCCCGATAGCGTTTACAGATTGCCCTTGCATGGTCGGACCGTGTGAGATTGTCAATCATTTCGGATGCTTCTCCGATACTTCCATCGGGCAATAGCTCATTGAAACATACCGTAACCTGGTCATGGTCCCAGATTGGATCCGATGGAAATCCAACCGAAATTCCATCGGTGATAGCGCACAAGACGAGAGGCTCTCCGTCTTGTGGTGGTAACGTCTTCGCCTCGCATGCGCGAAATCGATCTACTACATCATGACCAACGTCGCTCAATAGCGGGACTTTTGTGCTCAAGCGAATAAGGAAAAGATGCTCGTCTCGTGCGCTTCTTGCTCGCAGTTCCTGAATAGCATCCCACAGTGACCATTCAGGCAAGCAAAAAGTCTCGTACAAAGATTGACTGCTTCGCATATAACTTTCCGCGATATTTCCATCAACCAAGTGAGCCATACCGATAGCCATATCTTTCAACCAATCTACGGCAGTATGTTGGTCAGGGGAATCAAGGCTTGCGTGATTCAGCACCATCTCGCGCATATCAGGACCTCGGGGCAAGCAGTCTGGCCAAGTTCTCTTCACTCTGATCGAAAAAGCCTACTGGCCAATGCGACAGCCTCCCGTCTGCATTCACTTGAGGCGAAGACACAACAGCCTTGTTGCCATCACGCTCAAAATAGTGAAATGCAGTATCCTCCGGCACAATAAGTCCATCGCGCACAGCAATGCGAACGCCATCAATAAAGTGGTCACTATGGGTCTCAGCGAATACCTGAATTCCGACACTCGCTGCGCGGGCTGATAACTCCGCCAATTTGGTCTGTCCTCTGGGATGAAGATGCGCTTCCGGATTCTCAATCAGACAAAGCGTTCCTGGGGGCGACAGCAAAGCGAGGATAACCGGTAGTACGTACGATAGGCCAAAGCCGACGTTAGTCGCACGGTACCGGGGTGTACGAACGTCTCCTATACGGTCAAATGAGAAACCAGCAATTACTGCATCAGCATCTGTTACCGCCTCCAGTTCCAGATGAGCACCAGGACACACATCCTGTAGCCACTGGTTAACGACGTCAAGTAATCTCCTACTTTCTCCTTCAATGCAACGGGGGTCATCCTCTGGAAGAACATTGTCCTTAGAGAGGTTCAAGTAATTCCACGCGTACTCACCACTTGCCCCGAAGTCACCGCGTCTGGCAAGCACCCCGGAGTGTTGGTACAACTTTCGGGGGCCGATCCGTTCCGCATTCACGTAAATGAGACGTCCATCAAACGGTGGGATTTTCTGCCACGCCACTGGCAGGTATTCTGTATCTCTGTTGGTGTCATTGGGGGCCCATTGGTTGAGTGACCGCGAGTAGCTGACGACCAGTCCCCATGTATCCGTCATTTTGTCGTCCTGAAGAGCAAAGCCCACGACATCGCCCTTGGCATCCTCAAACCTTACATCCAACCCCGTACCAAGGTCAATTCTCTCGCCGTCAAAGACCAGTCTGCCATTGAGTAATTCTCCTGTTTCAAATGATTGCCGGAGTACCAGTAATGCCTGGATAACACTGCTTTTACCCATTCCATTTAAGCCGCATAGCAAATTTAGAGATGTGCAATCCAGATCTAATTGCTCGAAGCATTTGAAGTTTGCCAATTTAATATTGCGAAGCATCAGATAAACTCCTCGACAAGTTGCTTTATCGCCTGGAAGCGTTTCTGTACGCGCCGTGGTGTGCCAGTTGAATAAGAGATGGCATTGTTAAAATCTTCATCCTCTACCATTAACCGAATGAATTGACCTTGAACATCTTGGCGTTTCTCAATGAGAACGCGAATCTGCTCTGGTGAACAGCGGGCCAACTGAACGCTCCACGACTCAAACAAAGCCTTGCTGACGGGGCGTCGCCGGTCATGCATACTGGTTCGTTTACGGAAGGCGTATCTACCAAAGATGTCTAACGCCGCACACATTGCTTTTTTAAAATCCGCAGCTAGACTATCTCGCTCTTTCGAACTCATCCCGTTGATCTTCTCCATAATCTTTCCGAGATAACCATTAAGATCGTTAGTAGCATATTTCTCTGGGGGGTTAATATAAAAGGCCAAGAAGCGCAGGACACACTCTCGGTCAGCCATCCGGATTTCTTTGATGGAATGGTGCGTAGCTTTCTTGAACTCGGGAAATTGGGCGAGTTCTTTCAAATAATTACGGATAGGACCGGGATTGAGAGCATGCCGAATTTCTTGTCCATTCAATATCATGCCTCCAGTGTTGATGCGAAGGAAAACGTTGAACATCACTTCCGGTGGTGTACCTGGTTCGATGACGTTGACGATGAGTGATGTCTCACTAATTCTCCTCTGCATTGGTCGTGGAAGTTCATTGTGCTTCTGTCCATCTAACCAAGTCAAATATTCGAGTCGCTTCAAAGGGAACTTACCGGCCACAAAGTCGTAGATGGTTGACATACGTTGAACGCCATCGACGACGGACCAAATATCCGCCTCATCGGCGGCTACGTAAAAAACTGGTATTGGGATACGTAGTAGAAGCGATTCAACAAGGCGGCTTTTCCGTTCATCGTTCCAGATGCCGCGCAGTCGTTGAAAATCGGGAGCGAGATCAATCTCTTGATGTTTGATGCGTGAGATGAGTTGTTCTACAAGGAGAGGACTGGTACGAATTTTGATTCGCTCGGGATCGAATGGTTCTGTAATTTTTTCCTGTGGATCCTCTCGCTCTATTTCAAGACCGCTCTCCTCATCCTCATCAATGTCGATATCGGGTAGAGTATTTGTTTTTACATCTTTTTTGGGGTTCATTTTATGCCTCTTACTTTACATCCTCTATCACAAGGCTCAATTGCCTCTAATTCCCGAGCTTCTGGTTGGATGGCATGATAGAGATCCCAACGAAGTTGGAGATTCATCCAAAACGCTGGCGATACATCGAAGTATTTGCCCAAGCGGAGAGCTATGCCCGGAGTTATGCTATGTCGTCCATTCACCAAAGCTTTGACCTGTTGATAAGAAACATGAATGGCGGCGACCAACTCGCGTTGTGTCAACCCCAAGGGTTTTAGAAACTCCTCCAGTAGCATCTCTCCAGGATGAGTCGGAACGCGATTTGTAGGAATACGTACCAAGATCGACACCTTTGTAACTCATGTAAGTAGCTATCTATCGGGTAATAGCAAGGCGAAGGTTCAGGGTATCCAGCACTCTAAAGAGCGTGTCGATCCGCGGGTTGTCCTCATTGGACAGCATGCGGTATAATACCTGCCGCCTCGGACCGCTGGCTTCGGCGATGGAGGATATTTTTTTTGCCCGCACGACATTGTCGAGAGCCCTGGCGAAGTACTTCGGATCATTTTCTTTTAGTGCTACGTTGAGGTATTCAATCAACGCCTCATCGCTGTCGAGAAAATCAATTACGTCGAATTTTTTGAGCTTCATGATACCTCCTTAGATCTTACTCGCCATCTGTTGAGCGCGTTTTATGTCTTGCTGCTGCGTCGATTTATCGCCACCACAGAGCAGGATCACCACGGTGTTTCGCCGAATCGCGTAGTAGGCGCGGTAGCCCTTGCCGACCTGGATTCGAAGCTCACTGACTCCGCCTCCAACCGATCTATGGTCTCCAAAGTTGCCGTCTTCGATGCGTTCAATTCGGGAAACAATCGAGGCCCTCGCACGCTGATCGCCAAGTCGCTTGAGCCAATTCTCGAAGACCTCAGTATAGACGATTTCCATAATCGAAATGTCCCTTTTCGAGGACATATTGTCAAATAGATTCTTCCCTGACAGACTCGCGGACATGCATTCGAGAGAGCCTCGTTCCTTTGACCTGTACGGCAGTAAACCACTCACACATTCACAAACTCCTTGAGCGACACAATCCGCCCGGACTCTGAGGAAATACCCATCCCCTCAACCATCGCCACAGTCACCAGATTATTGCGCCCAGAAAACTCGGGTTCTTCACCGCCATTTATCCACGCGACAAATTGATTGACAATCAGATCTGTCGAAGTAGGGCCCTCGTCCAGAGGCAATATTTCGGGATCGGCTTTGCGGCGCGTCAAAACGAGATTGCCGCCCTCAAGGGAAAGCGTGCCTTCATCCACATCCACCCGGGTTTCGCCGCCCGATTTATGCGGCTCAAAAGTCGCAAAATAGGTCACAGTCGCGCCCCCATCAAATTCTACCCATCCCGAAACACCTGCCCCACCCTTATACGGACTCCAGGGTGGATTAAAGCTATGCGCCCACATTCGCACGGGCAACTCGCCCATAATATATCGCATAGTATCCAGGTCGTGGATGCCTCGCTCCCACAAATAGGAATGATCGTCAGGACCCGAATGGTGGACCCCCTTACTGCGCCAACCAATCTTGGTGAAAAGCCCAAAGCTCGCCTTGCCATACGTCTCTTCTCGCAAGTGACGCGATAATGTCATCGTCGCCGCATTGTATTTGGCATTTTGGCTCACCCCCACCTTGCCCCCCATGCGATCGGCTTCCTCCACAACATGCTTTGCCGACGCCAGAGTTTTTGTAAAAGGCTTTTCAACCAGAACGTGCTTACCCGCCCTCACCGCTTCCAAAATCATATCCGCGTGAGAATCTGGAGGGGTGATAACAATTACACAATCCGATTCCACATTGTTCAGGGCTTGTTCAAGCGATCTAAAACACTTCGACTCGGGCAATCCCGACACTTCCATAGCGGCATTCATATTGCCTTCGTGAACATCGACAAAAGCCGCACTTTCCACATCATCTCGCTCAGCAAACATAGCAACCGGCCACTTTCCTCTGCCGCCAACACCTAGGTGAATACACTGCACTGCCATACATTGCCTCCTTGAATTGTTAGTTTTTGATAATAGCGCGTTCAATATAAATCTTTTTTTTTCCTATGCACGTTTTCTTTCTCCCGTTGTGCTTGACATCGGCTACTATGTGTCATATCGTGCGCTGCATACGTCAACTTTTCTGGAGGTAAATATGAAAATCAAAACCATTGAACTCAGCAATCTCGACGTGCCCTTCACGCCACACAGCCAGAAACACCTCGGCTACTGGCTTCCACACTGGCGAATACACCAGATTTGCCATATCACGCTCGAAAATGGCATTGAGGGATGGGGCGAAACCATACCCAACTACACCTGGGCCAAAGTGCTGGGCGATATCGAAGACAGAATCGTCGGCAGACCCGCGGCTGAATTGATGTGGGATGATAGCCTGGGTGCTGGCGTACAGATGGCTCTGTTTGATGCCATAGCAAAAGCGCAAGGCGTACCCATATACCGCTTGCTGGGCACAAAAGTGCGCGACTGGTGTCCCATATCGTGGTGGAATATGGACATGCCACCCGAAGGATGGGCAGAAGAATGCCGACAAGCCGCCCAGGCGGGATATACCAGTTCAAAACTCAAAGCCCGCCCCTGGTTTGACCTGCACGCGGCCATTCAGGCTGTTCAAAAAATAGTTCCACCCGGCTTTCACCTCGACCTGGACTACAACGGCACCCTCGCCAACTCCGCCAATGCAATCCCACATCTTCGGGAATTGGAAGCCTATCCCGAAGTGGCGATGATCGAAACGCCGATTCCACAAAATGACGTGGCGGGCAACAAGCAAATCAGAAATCTGATCGCGCGGCCCATTGCCATGCACTACAACAATCCACCTATTGAAACGACCATGAAAGAAGATGTCACTGATGGTTTTGTCATCTGTGCAGGCGCCTCGCGCCTTCTCAAACAAGCATCCGTATGCGAACAATGGAACAAACCCTTCTGGCTGCAACTCGTCGGTTCTGGCATCACAACGGCCTGGGCAGCGCATCTGGGTGCGGTCCTCCCCCAGGCCAAATGGCCGGCCATTACGTGTATGAATATCTGGGAGCATCAACTCATAAAACCCGCAATCGAAGTTCGGGGCGGCTTTTACCGCGTCACCGACCCCCCGGGTCTCGGCGTAGAAATTGATCCCGCCGCGTTGGAACAATACGCAGCAGACTACACCTGGATCGATCCCCCTCGCCACCTGTACGCGTATCGCCGCAAAAGCGGTGAAGTCACCTATTATGCCTGCACAAAACAGGACATGCACCACGTCTATCCCGAAGATTCCCAGCCCATATCAGAGCCTGACTCATCACTCGATGTCATTGAAGACGACGGCACAGAAGCATTTGACAAATTGTACAGCGAATCGCAAAAATCTCCCGTGCGAAAAAAAACACGTGAGGCGTGAAATCACCTCACGTGTTGTATCAAAAAAGCCCGTCATCACACCTTGACGGGCTTTTGTATTGTACTCGAAGAAGCACTCTCGGATATTATGAACCTCCGAATTGATACGTTAACCCCAGCTTCAACCGCCGCTCTTTGGGATCGTGCGTGAAGCCATCGTAGGCTTGTTCGATATTCACCAGAGGTGGCCTGGTGCCGAGCAGATTCATTCCAGAGAATGCGATATTTACGTCTCTGGACACATTCCACAGAAAACTCACATCCCATGTGACAAACGAGTCAATCGTGCCGAACATATTTTTAATCGTCGCATTATCGGACCCCATTGATCCGCGGTCCTCATAAGACGAAATATAGTTCAGATAACTCACGAGGCTATAGGTCTTCCAGTGATAGCCAGCCGATACCCGCCCCTTCAACTTGGGAAGCGAAGTCGCGATAGGATTGCCAAAATTCAAGTACCCCGCAGCGTCTGCTGCCTCCTGGAGTACCAAATTGCCCAGTGTCAGAGCCTTTGTTTCATACGACAGCGTATAAGTGCCATCCAGACTGGCCGCGAATTGCCCCGTGCCAGCGGGCATCCGAGTGCCCAGATGCACATCGATTCCCGCAGTCTTGACCCCCGGCCAGTTGACGATATCAACTTGCACCCGCTCAAGTGCCGAGGCTACACACGTACCAGTGCCTATCCCATCTGGACAGACAATAAATCGCCTCACCGCATCTCTCACGCTCTGGTCCTCAGATGCGTATAGGCTGGTAATCGCACCATGCGGCATCGAACCGATGACATCGCTGAAATCGTAGCTCCAATAGTCAAATGTCGCTTCAAATCCAGCTTCCGTGACCAGAGCGAGCCCCGCATTATAGGTAAACGCCTGTTCGGGTTTGAGATCCTTACTCCCAAATCTATCCACCGCCTGATAAGCCCCCGTCTCATTGATCCACTCGAGGGTCGTCAGCGGACTTTCATTGACATCGTCCAGCGATGGCGTGCGAAATGTCGTCTGCACCGAGCCACGCATAAACAGAGAATGGGTCGGAGATTCTGCAAGGCCCACGCGCCAGCCAAATTTGGGATCGAAACTGCTCGCCACATCGTGGAACTCGTAGTTTGCAGCGAGTTGTACATCAACGCGCTCTCCCAAACTCAAGGGAATTTCGCCAAAAAAGCGGTGTACCGTCTGGTCTTCGGAGTATGGCCGATGCACATTCGTGAACGCATAGGGACCGAACTTATCTTCCTCTGAGCACCCCTTATCCCCCGGAACCGGGCATGGGTTGATGGTCACATCACCCGGGTCGTTCGGATCGCCAGTCGCACTGAGCTTGCGGAACTGATATCCGGCGGCATAACTCGCATTGAGCCATACATTCTCTGTCCATGTTCCCGTCAATGTCGCCTCGGCAACGAGCATATCCGCGGTACTCTGCAGATCGACTTCCTGATTGGCGAGCCATTCCCGCAATTCGGGACTATTCGCAAGATCGGGGCGGTAATCGGGATTCGGCGAGTTCTCAAAATTCGATCCATATTGATCCGTGAACTCGATGGCATTGCCGAAGGGGTTGTAGTAATGACAGTTGCCCTGTCCTGCTACCTGGTTGTAGATCCGTCCGAGTCTCATCCCCGCAAGAGACGTCGGATCTGCCTCCACACCAACGCCGCAATCTGGTCCCCCAAAACCGCGGAAGCCGAGGAATAACCGCTCAATGTACACCCCCGGCAAATTGTAATTGCCCGACGTGCGCGAATAAGAGAGACCCAGGTCAAAATGGGCGTCTCGACCACCGAATGCCTTAAAATCGCCATTTGCCGAAGCCGCCATGCGCAAAGTATTCGATTGACGGCTCAGCGTGCGTGCAGGACCAGAGTTTCCAAAGGCCCGCCCATTGAAATACCAGTTCTCACCGCCCTGACATGCGTCGTAATACAGATCGCCGGGATTTGCACCGTAATCCTGGCAGAATGCCTGCCGCCCCGGATGGTCGGGCGCGACCTCCATAACACTCGTGTCTGTCAGTGGGAACGGCGGATAGGAAGGCGTCGTGTACCAATCGGGGATCTCGGCCTCGGCCCACAGGTACTCCACGTGATAATCCGTACCATTCTCCAGAGTGCCATTGAGCTCAGCAAAAGCACGAATATGACTCATTTCTTCTACCAGATTCTCATACTGCTGATAGCGGAAGCGGCATGTCCAGGATTCCCGGAAACCGCCAAATTCCTCGCAACGGGGTGCGTGGATGGCAGCGGTCCACGGGGCGGGCGCACCAATGGCAAAGGTGCCGGGATTTCCCAAACTCGACCATCCGAGGCGTTGCCCGCCACCGTGCCACGGCTGCAACAAATAATCCCTATCTGTAGATGGTAACGCCTGGCGTCCCATCCATTCCGCAGAAATAACCGCATGAGTTCCATCGGCGAGTTTTTTACCCCATATTGCGCCTATATTTGTATCGCCAGCGCCGGCAAAATGCTCGTGAGTGCCTGAGACTTCAAAACCCTCAAAATCGGATCGGGTCAAAAAATTGGCGACACCGGCCACGGCATCCGATCCATAGATAGCCGAGGCTCCCTCCTTGAGCACTTCGATCCGGTCAAGGGCGATAGAGGGAATAACATTTACATCGACAAAGCGTCCACCGATCAAACGCGCCGGGACATAAGTCTGTCGGCGGCTATTGATCAACACCAGCGTCCGCGAAGCTCCCAGCCCACGCAGGTTCACATTGGCAATGCTCTCCGTAAGGGTGGCAGTCTGCCCTGCATTGTACCAACTGCTCCGCTCGCCAATCACGCCGTGGCTCGCACCCAGGTTCTTAAAAAAATCAACGGCTTGCGGAGAACCCTGTTCTGCCATCTTCTCTCGTCCGACCACGGCGACCGCATACGTCATATTAATGGGCGACTCCTCAAACGCGGTACCCGTCACCACCACTTCATCCAGATAAAGCGCGGAGGGATTCATCCGCAACGCAACCGTCACTGTCTCTCCAGACGTCACCGTAATAACCGCTGTCGCAGTCGCATAGCCGATCAGGTCGGCCTTCAATTCATGCATACCAGAAGGCACATTGGGGATGGTAAATCGGCCTTGCGCGTCCGACACCGCGCTCAGTTTCAGAGTCGGAATATGGACCTGTACCACTTCCAATTTCTCACCGCTTGCAGCATCGGTCACTGTGCCGGTGACAGTTCCAACAGATTGCGCCTGGATCACATCAGAGAGCAATCCCACACATACCAGAATCGGAATAAACCTACTCAAGAATGCCATTGTTCCTCCTGTTTTATTTTTTAACTGCACCACACTTCGGACGGTTTTTACAATTACATTCATAAAAAAGATAAGTTAGAATTTTCACAATGTCAAAGTCAAATTTTTGCTTAAAAATGTTGAGAGATTCGATACTCTTATCTGTGTACTTCCCTGCGAAGCCCCATCCACACGCAGACAGCCATTCCCAATAGCACAATGGCAAACGGAAAACCAGTTACGAGCGAGGCAGCTTGTAACGCACTCAGGCCTCCGCCCAGCAGGAGTGCTATGGCGACCAATCCTTCAATCGTACACCAGAAAACGCGCTGTGCGACAGGCGCATCAACCTTGCCGCCGGCTGCAATCGTATCAATAATCAGCGATCCCGAGTCTGACGAAGTAACAAAAAACACAATAGTGAGCAGCATCGCCACAGATGAAAGCAGTGTTGCCATCGGCAATTTGTCAAACATTTTGAACAATGCGATTTCGAGCTTCCACGCTTCGACATTCTGTGTTACACCGGTATAGCCCTCAACAATGTGCTGATAAAACGCCGTGCCACCAAAAGTGCCAAACCACAGCAGACATAAAAGCAAGGGTAGCAGGAGTACAAAGAATATAAATTCGCGCACAGTGCGCCCCTTTGAAATGCGGGCGATGAACGTGCCGACAAAAGGTGCCCAAGCAAACCACCACGCCCAGTAGAAAGCCGTCCAGTCTCGCACGAAAGCGACATCTTCGCGCCCAATCCAATTGCTGAGCGGTACAACCTGCGCGAAATAACTGCCGAATCCAGTGAAGATACTGTGAAAAATGTAGCGCGTTGGACCGAGTGAGATAACAGCCAACAATAACAGAAACGCGAGAATAATATTGAACTGGCTCAAACGCTTGATACCGACGTTAATACCCGTCAACACCGATATGAGTGCGACAGACGTGATCCCCACTATCAGCACCACCATAGTGGTGTTATTCGCAGGAATATCAAATAGATAGTTTAATCCGGAAGTCACCTGCTGAACCCCCAGACCAAGAGAGGTTGCAAGCCCAAATAATCCCGCGAATATGGCGAACGTATCGATAATATGTCCGGGCCAGCCCCAGATCCGGTCGCCAAACAAGGGATAGAACGCAGAACGAATGGTGAGGGGTAATCCCCGATTATACGCAAAATATCCCAGAGCGAGCCCAACGACGCCATAGATCGCCCAGCCGTGTAGCCCCCAATGAAAAACCGTCGCCGCTATGCCAGCAGCAATAGCCTCCTCAGTTCCTGGAGCAATGCCAAGCGGTGGTGCCTTATAGTAGTACACCGGCTCCGCCACCCCAAAAAACAACAACCCTATGCCCACGCCAGCCGCAAAAAGCATGGCAAGATAGGTTAAATAGGTGTATTCTGGTTTTGCATCCACACCACCCAGACGCACCTTTCCAAGGGGAGATAGTGCCACATAGAAACAAAAGAGCACGACGAGATTGGCTGCAATGATAAAAAACCAATCGAGGTTCGCAGTGAGCCACTCGCGGATATTTTTGAACCCTTCAGTCGCGGCTTCCTGGAAAACAAGAGCACCAGTGACAAAAGCGACAATGGTAATACTGGAAATCACAAACACTGGCGTCAGGTAAATATTTAAACCAAATAGCTTGCGATGCTCCTTATTATGTAATCCTTCATGCATTTGCAAAACTTTCCCTCCATCAACGCCTGAGTTGATATGTAGCCGCCAGCTTGAACCGCCGGCCTTTAGGATTGTGCGTCAAGCCGTCGAACCCCAGTTCAAAATCGACGAGAGGAGGCACTTCTCCCGTCAGATTCAACGCGGAGAAGGTGATATTCATACCGCGCATAGGCAGGTGCCACACAAAATTGACATCATAGGTGAGAAATGAGTCAATGGGACCATCCAGCGTCCACACGTCGCGATCCTCATACGCTGATATGTAGTTGACGTAATTGATCAGACTGTAGTTGTCCCAGTGGTAGCCAGCGGAGCCTCGCCATTTCCACTGTGGAATCGGTGATGCCAGCGGATGAGTTCTATTGTAATATCCCGCGCCATCCAGCGCAGCGCGGTATTCCACGCCATCTATGCGAAGTTCCTTCATGTAATACTCGCGTGTGTACGTGCCATCCAGACTGGCAGAAATTTGCCCTTCCCCCGCATTGAGCCGCATACCTATATGCCAGTCGAACCCCGAAGTCTGGACGCCGGGCCAATTGATCAAATCGATCCGTACGCGCTCAATATCTCCCGGGGTACAGGAACCGTCCGTGACATTGCCAGGACATGAAATGCGATCCTTTACCGCGTTTAATTTTCTTTCGTCGCCGTTATAGCCCTCGCCGTAGAGCCGCACCACATCGTTTTGCGGTAGCGTGGCAATCACGTTTTTGAAATCATAATGCCAGTAGTCGAAAGTCATTTCGATATCTGAATTTGCAAGCAGGACAATCCCCAAATTATAGGTAAACGCCTCTTCGGGTTTGAGAGCAGTACTCCCATAAGCGTCTATCGCTTTATAGACCCCTACGGGATCGAGATATTCGAGCGTCGTGCGAACATCTGTGTTCAGATCATCTACTGAAGGCGTGCGAAAAGTCGTCTGTACCGAACCGCGCAAATCCAATGAGTGGGCATCAGAATCCGAAAAACGCCAGCTTGCCGCTGCCTTGGGATTAAAACTGCTTGCCTCCTTGTGAAATTCGTAATTGGCGACAATTTGCGCGTCGAGATCCTCACCCATACTCAGGGGAAGTTCGCCAAAAATCCGATGCACGATCTGGTTATCTTCATAGGGATAATATCCGTTGATAAGCGTAAAAAGACCAGAGCCGAAACCGATCTGGTTCCCGGCCGTGTCGATACACGATCTATCGCCGGGAACCAGACAGGGATTGGTAGTCAGATTGCCCGGATCGTTCGGTTGTGCAGACACGTCGAGGCGACGGAATTGATACCCTGCGGCATAACTCGCGTTGAGCCAGACATTTTCCGTCCATGTTCCCGTCAGTGTCGCGTCTGCAACCAGCAGCGCAGCGTCGTTTTCCAAATCGACTTCCTCGTTAATCCAATTGATCAACGACGCACTATTCTCAAGACCAGGGACATAATCGGGATTTTGCTTATCCGCAAATACAAACGCAGTGGGGTCCAATCCGTCAGGGGCTTGCGTGGAAAACTGAATCGCGTTGCTGAACGGGTTGTAGTACATGCAATCCCTCTGCCCTGCCACTTTGCCATTGAGAGGATCCAGGCGCATCCCTTCGGGAGCAGTTGGATCTGCGATAACCTCAACACCGCAATTTGGTCCCCCAAAGCCGCGAAAGGCGAGGAACTTGCGGTAGGCGTATTCCGCTGGCTGGTTCATATTCCCACTGCTACGGGAATAACTGATGCCAAAATCAAACCGGGCGTCTCGGTCTGCAATCTGAAAATCGCGCGTGACAGACCCCGAGAGACGTCCAGTCTGCGATTGACGGCTCAGTGAACGTCCCGGTCCCTCGTTGCCAACGAGCCGACCAAAAAAGTACCAGTCGTCCTCGAGGCAGTCTTCCCGAGACGCAAATCCCGCCGCCTCGTAACTCGAGCCGCAAAACGCCTGTCGCCCCGGGTGGTTGATCCCAACGAGTTGATTGCCATTGAACAGCGTAATCGGCGGAAAAGAGGGCGTCGTCTTATAATGGGGCATATAGGCATCGGCCCACATGGCCTCTATATGATACTTCGCGTCATCGCCCAAAGGTCCATTGATCTCGGCAAACGTTCGAAGATGGTGCTGTTTCTCGATCAGAATATCCCAGGGCTGGTATCGGAAACGGCATGTCCAGCTTTCGGCATGGCCGCCAAGCCCCTCGCAATTGGGATCAATAAATCGAGGCGCATTAACGAGTGCCTGAACAAATTCATCCTTATTTTCTTCGCCCAATAGCGTCGGCATGAGGAATGCACCGGGATTACCAGTCCCCGACCATCCCCAAAATGGGAACCCGCGCAATGTCCAGCTTCGCTCGCGCGCGTTCAGTTCCTGTCGCCCCATCCATTCCGCAGAAATAACCGCATGGGCTTTGCCGAGTTTTCCACCCCATATTGCACCGAAATTCGTATCGCCTGCACCGGCAAAATAGTCGTGCCCTGCCGAAACTTCAAAACCTGTAAAGTCGTTGCGCGTCAAGAAATTGGCGACACCAGCTACTGCATCCGATCCATAGATGGCCGAGGCTCCCTCCTTGAGCACTTCGACCCGGTCAATCGCAATTGATGGGATGGCATTCACATCGACAAAGCGGCCGCCGAACAAACGCGCAGGGATATACACCTGTCGGCGGCTGTTAATCAATACCAGCGTCCTTGAAGCTCCCAGTCCGCGCAGGTTCACATTGGCAACGGTCTCTGGAATCGAAACAGACTGGTCGTTGTACCAGCTATTCGCCTCGCCGATCACGCCGTGGCTCGCACCCAGATTCTTAAAAAAATCAACCGCCTGCGGGGAACCCTGTTCTGCCATCTTTTCCCGCCCGATCACGGTAACCGCATAGGGCAAATTGATAGGCGATTCTTTAAAAGCCGTACCTGTCACCACCACTTCATCCAGGTAAAGTGCGGACAACACCATCTGCAACGCAACCGTCACTGTCTGTCCAGCCATCACTTCAATAACCGCTGTCGCACTCGCATAGCCAATCAAATCGGCTTTAAGTTCATGCGTGCCTACTGGTACATTATCGATGATAAATCGACCTTGCTCATCCGACACCGCGCCCAGTTTCAAGACCGGAATATAGACCTGCACCGCTTCCAGCTTCTCTCCACTTTCAGCATCGATCACTGTACCGGTAATATTTCCGACAGATTGAGCCTCGCTCACGCCAAAAAGCAATGTCGCGCATACCAGAATAGGAATAGATCTGCTAAAGAGAGCCATAAGATCTCCAGTATGTGGAGTTCATCCGTATCGCACACCCGTGGGAACAACATCTGTCTCTTTGCCTTCTCCCATCGCCAGTGCCGTATTCAGCGTACTCCACAGATCGTGCTCAGCGTGATATCCGAGCAAATTTTGCGTTTTTGTTCGATCAAATTCAAAAAAATTCGGCGCAGGCATGATCGCTTCTGTATAGCCTACGCCGAGATAATCGGCAACTTTTGGAACATCGTCTTCCCACACAATGAGCAGTCCGCCAAGGGTAAATGCCTCGCCCACGGCTTCATCGCGCTCCAAACCCAGAGAAAGGCCGAGAGCAATATCCCGCACATCTGCCCATTCCTGTTTAAAACTCCTGCCATCGGGGCACCTGCTAACCAAAACCCGCGCGCCATCTGCCCATGCTTTTTCCATCGATGCGAGTTGACCCCTCTGTTCATCTGTGGGATTTTTTGTACGTCGCAGTCGTTCGAGCACAGGTCTGAGAGAACAAAACTTTGGAACGCCATCTTCGGTCAAAAATTCGCTCGGTTCAAAAATAGTCGCAAACCGACACACAACGCTCGGGACATCGTATTGAACGTGGTAATTCATCACCAGTTCTTCGCCGATCCACTTGGTCAAAAAATACGGCATCGCATGAGTCGGGCTGACCATATCTTCGGAAACGGCCTTTTCAAACAAACGCCCGGCCTCTTCAACCTTCCAGTATATCGCTTCTGTGCATGCATAGACAAAACGTTGCAAATTGGGTACTTTTTCTCGCACAGCTTCGAGCAAATGCAGTGTGCCCAGCCCATTGATTTGCAAATATTCGATATGACTATGCGGGCTTGCAAAAGCCGCGGCGAGGTGATATATGGCATCTACACCCTCAACCGCCTGAGATACGGCCTCGTAATCGCGCAAGTCGCCTTCTACGACCTCGACCGCGTCGATGCCTTCCCATTTACCCGCCCGGCTGGCATCGCCGGGATAGACAAAACCACGTATATCGTGGCCCTTGTCGAGCAAACGTCTGACCAGATTGCCCCCCACCCTGCCGTGCGATCCCGTCACGAGAATTTTCATACCCCCTCCCAGTTTTTTATTTTACAAAAGCTTGATAAATAGCGACCAGCGCCGTCTCGAGATCGGCTTCTTCGACTCCCACAATAATATTGATCTCTGAAGCCCCCTGATCGATCACCCTTACATTTACACCGGCATCTGCCAGCGCAGTAAACAGACGCGCAGCAATGCCAACCCTGTGCGACATTCCCTCGCCAACCGTTGTAATCAGAGCAAGGCCGTGGATCAGTTCAACGCGATCAGGCTCGATAATGCGTTGAATATCTTCGACGAGAATCTCACCCTTCCCGTCCAATTGCTCATCCTGTATGATCACCGACATTGTATCGATGCCAGACGGCGTGTGGTCATAACTGATCCCGTGTCGCGCGACCACCTCTAAGACCCGCTGTCCAAACCCCGTCGTCTGATTCATCAGGGCTTTTTCAATAAATAGCATGCTAAAATTGGGCCGGCCCGCAACCCCGACGATCATGCGCTCTGTAAGCTCTCGGCTCGGCAAAATCAGCGTGCCCGCATCCTCTGGTTGATTGGTATTGCGAATGTGAATGGGGATTTCAGCCGCGCGCACTGGAAACATCGCCTCATCGTGAAAAACATCGGCTCCCATATAGGCCAACTCGCGCATTTCTCGATACGTAATTTCCTCTACCGGCAACGGATCGGACACCATGCGGGGATCGGCCATGAGCAACCCGGACACATCCGTCCAGTTTTCGTACACTTCTGCTCCAACTGCGCGAGCGACAATCGCACCGGTAATATCCGACCCGCCGCGAGAAAATGTCACGATCTCATCCTCTGCATCCGCGCCGTAAAATCCCGGAATAATATAGAGTCGTTCATCTGAAAGACGCGCCCGCAATCGACGATATGAGTCGTCGTCAAGACGTCCGTCAGACCGAAAGAGAATCGCTTTGGCGGGATCGATAAATGCGGCATCCAAAACATCGGATAGAATGCACCCACACAAATACTCGCCGCGAGACGCCACGTAATCTCTCCCTGCACCATCCGCAATTCTGCACTCGACTTCAGAGAGCAATCTCTCCATATCTATCGACACACCAAGAGCCTTTGAGAGATCTAAATAACGCGTACTAATTTTGTTAAATGGCTCTGAAAAATCGACATTTTGTCGTGCGAGTTCGTGGCACAAATAGAGCAAATCGGTAATTTTTGTATCCTCTTCGGACCGCTTACCCGGCGCAGAAGGCACGACAAAACAACGGCGTTTATCGCTTTGCACAATAGATATTACCTTCTCGATCTGCGCGGCATCGGCGACCGATGAACCGCCAAATTTACAAACGATTTTTTTCATATCTCAAGATGCTACCCTTCCTCGCTGTAGTCGCAACTCTTTGAGCAATAGCTTTGCCTCGCCCATATTCCCATCGATATTCACTGCTTCATTGAGTGCTTTTATCGCCTCATCGAGATGGGTCATATCCTCGGAGTCCTGGTAGATATACGCATAACACAGGCCGACAACATGATAGGCGCGCGCGCGGTCATTATCCGATAAAAATTCATAGCTCAAAGCCTCTCTTGCCAGTGCGACGCCCTGCTGGAAATCTTCTGCTTTGCCCTGCCAAAACGCGCAATAGGCTGCATAGACTTTGGCTCGTGAAATCACATCCTCGCCCGAAGCATAACCCAATCCCTTATTGATGATACTCTGCGCGCGGTTGTACTCTCGAAAAGACTTAGCAATTAACATCTCTGTAATATTCAGCGCGTCCTTGCACAACTGATCCTGCCAGAAACGATTTGATGGAATGGGGCGAAAGGTGTAGCGCGACCACAGACTATCCTGCTTCTCCCATATTCCCATTGCCTGTTCTTTAATCTGCACCGCCCCTGTATTGGCAGCAAAACGCGTGGTAAAGTGTATCTGATTACTGTAATTGGTGCCGAGCTTCTTCAACGTGGCAAAATAATCGGGTGCGATCTCGACAACGGCCTCATAAAATGCCTCTATACTGTCTTTCGGAACAGCTTTTCGTTCTGCCAGGCGCGTCTGTACCTGCTCGAGCATCGCCCGGCGCGCACGCGCGGTTTTTTCCGCTTCAGTATGTGGGAATTGCGCTGAAACTTCTCCATATCGCGCAACCGCCTGCGGCAAATCGTCCAATTCCTCTTCCAAATCCCGCACAGAAGCCAGCATGCGTTGGGCGTCGCTTTCTAAAGCACTCTGTCCCCCACAACCAATAAGTCCAAACAACAATAAGACAACACATTTAAATTTCATTTATACCTCCATAAATTACTCGATATCCGCGCGAACAGACATATCATCCTGGATTTTGTTTTTCATGCGCTCAACCAGGCGGCGATTGAATTCTTGCGCCGTGTGATAGCCTTGTATTTTGAGTTGATAATTCAGGGCAATCGTCTCTGCAATCACCGTAATATTTTTCCCAGGATAGATCGGCACTGTAACCTGTGGTACTTCGAGGTCGAGAATCGAGATCCAATCCTCATCGAGTCCAATGCGATCATACGCCGCGGTCTCATCCCATTTAATGAGCTTGACAACAACCTCAATGCGCTTCTGCATGCGAACGGCACGCACACCAAACATATTGCGAACATTCAAAATGCCAAGACCGCGTATTTCTATATGATCGCGCAGTGTTTCCCCACTGCTGCCTACAATTATGCCTTGTAACTTGCGCGACACGAGTACGACGTCATCCGCGACCAATCGATGCCCGCGTTCAACGAGATCAACGGCAATTTCACTTTTTCCAATCCCACTTGCACCAACAAATAACAGCCCAATACCATACACATCAACCAGAGAACCGTGGATGGCCGTTCGCGGTGCAAACACATCGTCGAGATAATGAGAAAAAAGGTGGGCAAACTTGGTCGTTGCAAACGGTGTAGTCAGCAGGGGAATTTGCCGCGCATTGGACAATTCGACCATCACGGGCGGCACTTCATTGCCGTCTGTAATAACCATACAGGGAATATCAAACTGAAAAATGGTTTCAAGAGTATGGCGACATATATCGGGATCAAGGCTCGACAGATAGAGCATCTCCGTATTGCCCATAACCTGAACGCGGTCAAAAGTAAAAAGACCGAGGAAACCCGCAAGTGCGAGACCAGGCCGATGGACATCGCTGGTAGATAGTGTATTGCTAATTCCCTGCTCCCCAGCAATGGACGATAGCGAGAGTTGGTCGCCATAATCCTCTAACATCTTACCAATAGAAATCTGTGGCACGGCTTATGCCTCAATCTTAGGTTCAGAAATAACGCGAGGTTTTCTACGTCGGTCGCGAAGTTTCTTTAATTGTCGAATCATCTTCTTTGCCGAACCATCAATAACGGGAAAGAGTTTATTGCCAGCGTTGGAAGCTTTGAGGGTTTGACCATGCACATTGACAATAATATCAACGCGAAATGCAGGCTCCTCTTTTGTAACGGTGATATGACAACCCAGTACTGGCGTGTAAAATCGCTCAAACCGAGAGACAGCAGCTTTAATATGGGTACGCGTGCTGTCCGAGACATGGTAATGACGTCCAGAAATGAGAATTTGCATGGCATCCTCCTCAACAGTGAGATGGTGACGATTTAGAGGAAAAATACTTGATCATTTTAACCAGTGTGCCCTTCTGAGAGGGCATAAAATCCACCTCATCCATAAATGCACGCATCATCAAAAGCCCGCGCCCAGAATCATTCATTAGATTCTCTGGCGCAAGCGGGTCAGGTGCTGCATTGGGATCAAAACCTCTCCCCTCATCTTGTACCCAGACCGTGATGAACGCGGGGTGGATATCGATCTTGAGATGTACTTTCTTAGAAGCATCTACACCATTGCCATGGTCAATCGCATTATTGAGAGCTTCCATGACTGCAACCATTAGATCGACTTGCTCATCTTCTGAAGCACTGGATATACGAATAGCCGACTCAACAACTTGGGCAAATGCGTCGAGATGCTCGTACAAACTTGGGGCACTGTGCATTAGCACTTGAGGTAATGAATTGGACATAGGATCTCCAGAATTTGTGCTATCAGTACCCGGCCATCCGCCCCTACACACAGCACAACATTAGCAGAACTATGGGGAAGGGGCTCTCTCAAATCCCATCTATATACAGCTCAATCTTGACTATACACTATATTTTAACGACTGTCAAGCGTGGGTCGTCAACTTCGTCCTTGACCCAAACTTTGGAAAAAAGTATAATCCACCGCGGTAAAGACAACATCTGTTATCCCTAAAGCGCAGGCATTTTATGGCCTTTATTTTTAGCTTAATCGTCGGTTTTGGTGCTTTTTTTTTCGGCCAAAAAATTTTTCGGAGGATGCCGCCACACCCGCTGATAGACAGTCTGCGAATAGGCAGAGTGCATTATCTGCTCCTCGGTATTCTCATCGGGATGTTTTTTCCCAAAACCAATGAGGTATTTCACCTGTTTGAAGTGGTGCGGTACAATTGCATCGGTGCTATTTTACTGTGGATTGGCCTGCAAACAGGCCTGTCAACAGATCTTCAGAATCTGCGAGACCACGGCACCTCAGTGATTTACTCACAAACAGCCGTAGTACTCGCCACAGGCGGATTCACTGTCCTTGCGGCTTTCGCCAGTGGTTTGATACTTTATCGCTACCTCGGCTTGCTCCAAAATTTACCCCTCGCCATCGTTCTGCTCACCAGTTTCGCTCTTACCGCACGTTTTCCCACCCCGTTTTTTCAATGGCCTAACCGCCCTATACCAAATCCGGTGCCGGTGCAAAATCTGCCACTTGGCAATATCGCGGCCATGGCTGTGTTGTGTCTCGCTTTCCCTCCGCTTGCAGAAAATCCCATTTTTTATTTGAGAAACTTGCCATTTATAGGCGCAGTTGGTATTGTACTGCTCATGCTCGGCGCAGGCGCGGTCGGAGGCATCGCGCTTGATTTTTCATTTCGCAGCCACCGCACGGGTGCTCGTGCACTAAGTCTCGTCCTGGGCATTGTGATCGCCCTTTCTGGTTTGTGCCAGGCACCGGGCCTGCCATCTCTTGCTGTGGGATTTCTATCGGGTATCTGGCTGATTAACACAACCGTGGCAAAACGCGAGGTCGTCGAATTTACAACACGCGCCAATGACGTGATTGAGCCAATCTTTTTTGCTCTGATCGGCTCAATAATAGGGGAATTTGGTGGTGATATATTTTTTCTCTGGTCACCTCTTTTTCCACTTGCCTTCACAATGATACTCGTGCGTGGAATGGGCCGTACAATCGGTTTTACAGTCTCCCAAACTCTCTGGCAAATACCGCAGACCTGGCGCGAATTGCTTGCCCTGAGTTGGCATCCTCAGGGCACGTTGAGTATCGCTGTTGGCGTACAGGCCATTTACCTCCTCGACTTTCAGCACTATACACTCATTACGGGCCTCGTGATTGCCGTTTTTTTAAGTCAAATAATACTTATTCCACCCGCAAATTCGCCGCAATCTCACACTTGAGACGATTCCCATGCGCCTTCTGTGTATTACACTTGGTATCGGTATCCTGATCTGGCTACTTCAATCACCACCCGAAATGGTCTGGGTCGGCTTCCTCTTGACGGCCTCTATCGTGGGTGCGCGACTGGCTCAGCGTGCCAAATTGCCAGATGTCCTGGGCATAATTGCAGCGGGTCTCGCCATTGGCTTCGCACCTATTACAACCGCTGACAGCCATCAAAGCATAAAACCCTTCGCGGATATCGCGATGGCCTGGATTGGTCTTTATTTAGGCACATCGCTCTCCCGCTCTATTTTCACAAATCAGCGTTTGCTTACGGGCAGTCTTTATCTATATGCTGCACCCGTTCTTACGACCTTCTTCGTGCTCATCTTCTTCGACCTTCACCTGGTCACTACCTTGCAACTCGCCATCCTATCGGGTATCCCGGCCCCCATATTTTTAGACCGCGCAGAACACAACCTGCGAGACACCTGGCCTCTTTCTTTATGCGTTACGGCAATCGGTCTCTGTTCGCTTTTTTTAACAGGACTTATCTTCGGTGTCCAATTCATACAGAAAGATGGGTTTGGTCCCTTTCTGAATCTGGCCGCGGATATAGCACTGGCCGTTTTGATCGGAGTTATTGGCATTGAACTCGTGCATCGCTGGCTGCGACATATCCACACCCCTACAGGCCAGTTTACGAGCTGGTTTGCCCTGTCATTCCTGATCGCACTTGCTTCGTGGCACGTATGGGTTCAGCCTCTTATTTTATCTTGGGCTGTGGGGCTTGCATTATCCTTCCGCACCAAACTCGGACTGAGACCTAATATCCGCCCCCCCAAAGCGGAAGCACTAATAGCTTTTGCCCTCGCACACTATGTTAGTGGCCTTATTTTAGACTGGCAAATGCCTTCTGTGCCGTCTCATTTTTTTCCCCTGATTGCAGCCTTGATTCTGGGCAAGATTGCCGGAGGTCTGCTATGCAGTCGCCTCACGTCACAACCCGTTCAAGCCTGGCTTCCACTATTATCACAGGGCCTCCTTGCAATCGTCAGCTTTGAATCCATTGCTCACGAAACCGCGCCCCTGTACTTTATTTTCACGGGGATTGGTCTGCACCTTCTGTACCTTTTAGTCAATCAAATCGCTCAAAAAATCAAAAACGGCCGCATCCGAGCGCTTGCGCGCCGAACACAGGCCGTTTGAACTGTCCCAGCCGCAAACTACCTTACAAAACCGATCACGGAAAAAGAGTGCTGAATAAACCGTTCTGACGCACCGTGTTTTGACCGATCGCCGCGCCTTCCCACCTCGAGTACATAGCGAAAATGACCGCTATTATTTACAAATGGTAACGCCACACCAAAGCTGGCGCCCAATTCGTCAATCTGGCTATTAGAGGCCGTTGGAAAATAAAGTGACCGATAATGAAAACCCGCGCCGAGTTCAAAGCGCCGGCTCCGCACCAACACATCGGGACTTCCCGTGCGCCACAACATCCCGGCACTCAAATCCCACGTATCAAAACGTCCATCCCCTGTCGCGCGCCACAACCCTCGAGAAACATCGACCGACGCCAGCCAGCGATAGCCAGCCAGATACGTTATCCCCGCCCCAAATTCTCGGGGAAATTCCACATCGCTTTCCGTCTCGACCTCAACAGCTTCGCGCTGTTCCACAAAACGATTTCTTTGAAACTGACGCTGCTTGATACTGCCTCCAACATCGACATTCGCGCCCAGGCTCCACTGCGAAGTGGGCGTATAGATAATACCAAATGAAGGCAGCCATCCGCGGTGGGTACGCGTAATTTTGTCGTGAGAAAAGAAGACTGTCTCATTGTCGAAATTCTTGATCCAGGACTCGTTAAACGTCCCCATAGCCACCCAATTTATACGCCCGCCTACAAAAATCCCCCCCCCGATCCGATGTCCCAGCCCCAGAGAAATTGCCTGGATACCTCCAGTCGCTTCCACCTCCAGTTGATACTTCAAATCACCCGTGCCGCGATCTTCTATTGCTCCGAAATCCATATCGGTAAGCGGTTCAAGTCCCACACCCAAAACAGGACCACGTCTCATAGGTAGCGCGATCTGAAAAGCCCCAATATCCCCGTCATTTACGATGCTTTCGCCATTCAAAAATCGGTGCTGAGCCATAAATTGCAGACTCACGGACGCTCTGCGAAAAGCCCCCAACAATGCGGGATTGTGGGATGAAAAATTTAGCCCATCGGCCAGTGCCCGACCACCGCCCCCCATACTTCGAGACCGCGCATCGACACGTCTGATTGGATCGCCAACACCGTAAAAAGAAAAAATTGTATTGGCGCAAGCCGGCAACACCAGCGCAAAAATAAAGCCCAAAGCGAGAATTATTCGCATCATATTACAATTCCGGAGGAAGAGAGTAAATAAGGTTCAAACGCACATCTTTCAACACAAGCCATCGGATGAGCGGGGGCGAATTTAAGAGCGCGGGTAAACCTGTTGAAGAAGTAAAATTGAGAGGCGATAGTGCCAACCCATGATTTAATCGCGCACCAGATATCCAGGCCTGAATCAAAGTATGATTAATTGTGTAAGTCGTTGTCGCAGGTTCGATAAGCAACCGCTCATTATACCGCGTAAATGAAGTATCTCCTTCTGCAATTGTCAGGCCATATACTTCAAAGGGAAAAGATGAAAAATAGGAATGATCCAGATCGATATCCAATTGCAATTTAGCCGAATTGATCGTCGCACCTTGCGGGATATTGGGCAGATTGAAATTCAAGACACTGCCGTAAAACAAACCCTCGGAAAGAATTACCAGATCTTCTGGCGGACCGCCATTGGTCCGCGCACTCCAATAGGTGTCTGCATCGGTCTGAACAGCTACGCGCTCTGTCACATCTCCCACCCGATACACCGCCTCCAATTCGGGAATCGGTGCATCTGCACGAATAATATTAGCTTCGCGTGCAAAAATATCTAATAAAAAAGGCCCCTCCCCATCGGGTTGCAACAAAATTTCCATAGATAGAGAACTCGATTCTATCGCATCCCTTAAGAGTGACACTGGCAAATCGATCCGAACGCGATCCGCAAACACCTGCGCCACAGCATCGGGGATTGGCGTCGCAAGCACCTCGGTCTCGACCAGCGAGAGCGTATCGACATAGGTTTGAAGTTCTTCCCACGGCGAATCGGGCCGCAATACAATCAGCGACGCATTTTCGACTAATCGCGCCGACCGAATACCCAGATTGACGCGCAGGGAATCAATCGTCAACCCCGATGGCACACCGCCGGAAAACTCATCTGGCACATTAAAACGCAACAGACTCCGCAGCAAAAACCCATTCATCTGCCCGACCAGCAATTCCTCTTGTTCCCCCATCACAGTGGGAAAAATTAGGGAATGAAAGGACCGCGCCGACGTTAGTGGAACAGCGGGCAATACGACCGTATCGCCGGGATCGCGTCCAACAAAGCCCTCGCCCAATGGGTTGCGCTTTTCGGTGTTGCAACCGATGAGACAGGTTACGACCCCCAAAATCAGTAAAAATCGTTTTCTCATCATATCATTTCTCATATAGATAAAATAGTATTCAGCTCTTTACACGCTTCAAAGCATCAAACGTTTCGTTGTGATCGACGGGAAATCGCGCGTTCTATACCGGGGAAAAAAAATGCTTCGCACACGCGATCCCAGCTCATTTGTGCAGCTAACTTGTAACCCGAATGCAATCGCGCTTCGCGTTCTCTATCCGATGATGGCAACGCATCTGCGATATTCCACGCGACTTTTTCTGCTACTTTGCCTTCCTGAATGCGGCGTTCATACTCGCCTATCACACGAGCAGATGCCGCACTCTCCAATGCTACATCCGCCGTATAATCGGCCACGACGACGAGAGAATTTGGTTTTTCTTGGGTTACGCGATCCAAAAATCCGCAACACCCGCACACATTACTCGGCACGCACAGCCCGCCAAAAGTCAGAGGCTCGAGCACGGCAATGCCAAACGGCTCGTAAATCGATTGTCCAAATTCGACATCCGTGCCCCGGCGCAAATCCACAAACGCCATATCCTGCGGCATGCGCTGCCCGCAACTTGCCCGATCCCATCCAAACTGATTGACCAAAATCGCTTGAATGGCAACAGACTCGCGGTTAAACGTTTCCATATCCCGCCAGATATCCACCTCATTTGAAACCAGATCAGGAACTCCTATCTCATGGTGAACCGGCCAGCCATATTCGGATTCCATAATCTCGACATCTTGCGAATTGCGCTGTTCTGCAGCCGTTGTAAGCACAAAAAACACGCCTGTCTGTCCCTGATCTCCCAATAACTTATCGAGATGTGCCAGCACGAGTAAATCCCGCCACAATCCTTTGCTAATCACCGGGCGCGTGACATGAGTCATCACCAAATCTGGCTCATATCCGAGCAAATTCTGCGCGTAATCCCGTAAGCGCGTGCGAGACTGTAATTTCTCTGCATAAGAAATCTGCACAGATGGAATCCCATTGTAAACCAGATCTATCGCCTGCGCCTCAAGCCCCATAAACTGCAGTTCATCAAACGTTGGATCACCCACAGCAAAAATACCATCGCAGTGCGACGCCAATTGAACCAACGCGTGTCGATAATAACCGGACTGATCTCCAAATACATCCTCAACCACTTCGTCCCGCGCAAGTGCCTGCGCCATGGCGTTGTAAAACATCACATCATGCCCCGAGCTGTCCTCTGTGATCCCGCGCATCGCAGAAACTTCATGTGCGTAAAAAATCGCCCAAAAACGCGGATCATTTTCCATAATAGTCTTAAGTGCGATAGGCATGCCCATATACTCATGGGCCAGCACAATATGTGGCTCGGGTGCCTCTCCAATCAGCGCGATAACAGCGTCGTAAATAGCTTCGGCACTATCGATATACAGCGCGTAATCCGCAATCGCATCGTATCGGTCAGATGTAAGGCTAAAGTGCCGGTAGAGATTGTATTTAAAATTGCGGGACTTTCGCGGGTTGATATCTTCGGCATCAACGAGCAACACATCGGCTTCATGTCCGCCTGTAAATTGACGTATCCCATAAACGATATTGACATTGTACCGCTCTGCTATGCGATTGAGAGCGCCAGCACAATCCACATTTTGCACCCCGGAAATAGTCGAAAAAATTATCTCTCCGCTTTCCGCAAGGAGATCTTCATCCTCTGAGCGCGCAAGCGGGCCGACAAGAAAAGATCGCCGCACAGCTTTCTGGTACACAGAAGAGGTCATCAAGCCATCGAGAACCGTCCCAATACCACCGGCTTTGCGAACCGCTTCATGTGTCGCGTGAATCACCGTATAACTCATAACTCAATGTACCGTATCGATCAAAATATCCACTTCTACGGCCCCGGGCACAACGGGATTTTGAGGATAAATCCCCTCCATATCCCCTGCTTTTGAACCCCCTACACTTCCGTCTGCATCAATTTTTGCAGAAACGTATAACGCATCGATCTCAGACCAGTCAATCTCAATCATCGCATCACCTCGCGTCAGTGTGTACGAATAGGGAAAACCGGAAATGTCGAGCCGCTTTACGGCCAGCGGTGGCCCACCAACAGGGGCAGGTCGCGCAATAACAAATAGCACAGCATTGCTCCCAATGCGCTGGCCCAGTCCATCGGCCAACCGAATCGTCCCCGAAACCACGACATCGGATGTCTGTGATCCCTCTTTATCCTCTGTGGCTTGAACAGGTGGGGGCTTTGGCGGCGGATGCGCCCCCTCCTCATAGTGCTGACTACAAGACATCAACCACATAAGAACGCATAATAGAAAATATTTACGCATCGATATCTTCCTCAAACATCGTCAAAATCCTGGGTTCTCCACGCGTAATTGCCACCACATGTTCAAAATGCGCCGAAGGCAACCCATCCGCAGCAGACGCTGTCCACCCGTCATCTGCCACCACAACCTCGTGCGTTCCCAAATTGACCATAGGCTCAATAGCGAGCACCATCCCCTTTCGCAAACGCGGGTTGCGCTCTGGGGGAACATAATTGGGCACGGCGGGTTCTTCGTGCAACCTGCGCCCAATGCCATGTCCTACAAACTGACGTACAACAGAAAAGCCAGATTGCTCGACCCAATTTTGTACCGCACCGCAAATATCGCTCAAGCGTCTCCCGGCAATAGCTTGCTCGATCCCCTTAAACAGGGCTTCTCGCGTCACCTTGAGTAACTCTTTCTCCCGCTCCGAAATATTGCCGACAACACGCGTAATCGCCTGATCGCCGTAGTAGCCTCGCAATTTCACGCCGATATCAATACTGACAATATCGCCATCCACCAGCTTTCGCGATCCGGGAATCCCGTGTACAACCTGTTCATTAATAGAAATACAACTCGTTGCCGGATACCCCTTATAGCCCTTAAATGCAGGTTCTGCGCCGTGTGACCGAATCACATCTTCGGCCACGCTATCCAGCTCTTTGGTCGTCGTCCCCACTTTGACAAGCGGCTTAAGTGTGCGATGCACCTGCCCCACAATGCGGTTTGCCTCAACCATCAAATCCAGTTCTCGATCTGTTCGCAATACAATCACAGCGTACTCCCTTAACGCGATTCTCCAAAATGGGAAACAAAAATGAGAAAATCCCGAAAATCAACAGGTCCATCCCCATTGAAATCCAATTTCGGATCGTACTTACTATCCGTGTGCAAGCGCTTAAAGCCATCTGAAAAACGCCAAAAATCGGAAAATGCAACGCGCCCGTCGCCATCGACATCGCATACGAGATCCGTCGCCATACTTCCACCTGTTGACAGCGTGTAATTCACGCGCCGCCTTTCTCCCGAAAGCGATGTCTCCATCACAATAAATACCACCTCGTCAAAACGATTGGCTCTGGGAATCACCACCGTTGTCACCCGCGGGTACAATAGCTCAACACCAGACGGAGAAATCAACAAAACCAGTAACTTCCACTGCCCGCGGTCATCCAGTGCAAATGTTCCCCGAAGCCCACCAAAGATATTTGAAGTATCTACGCGCAAATATGTCGTCCCCAAATGATCTACCGTCTCAGATCCTTCAAAAGAGCCACCTGTGCCGAGGACAATATTGGCATGCTTTATTGAAGGCAAATCGCGCGCCTCAACATAATACCCGGGGCGGGCACGCATATCAGTCAAATAATTCCACGCGGCAAACCGCGGCATCACCTGTGCAAATCCACCCAGAGGCATCCCATCATCAATAAGCGACAAACTATATCTGCTCGGATCGCGTCTTCTGAGCAACTCCCAAACGCTTTTAATCACATCGGCACCGTAAACCTGCTCCACATGATGGGCAAAAATCGACGCGCCGAAAGGATGAAGACTGTTAGAAAATTTTACCAATGAGGCTTCGGGATCGTCGTAAATACACGAAAAATTGCTCGGGCAACTCATATACTGGTAAAAATCATTCACATCGGGATAGGCCACATCCTCCATCCAGGTCGCCGTGAGTTCCTGCCACCACGCAGCGGCAAAATCGGCATAATACCCAAATTGAATCGCGTGAAAAAACTCGTGTGCAACCGTCACGCGCAACCCGTTTAATCCGCGTGAATTTACAGGATAAATATTATCCGTATAATTATTGTCAATTTCTATATAACTCGGCGTTCTCGATTCCGTATATGCAATCGGATATGTAAAGCCATAAGCCTGCTGAATGGCGAGATTTTTAATATAAATGTCGTAAACACCATCGCCATCGGATGGAGGGGGATTGTATCCCAACTGATTGACCTCTAAATCCCAAACCGCCTCAAAAACCCGCACAGTTTCATCGACATAATCCGGCACGCCATTGGCATCTGCGTCTGTTGGAGCAACGGCGTGTGTCCCCGTCGTATTGTAGTGAATTTTGAAACGCCCCCCCGAAGACAGGATTGAATGACTCAAAATAGGACGCTGCAGAAGAAAAGCAAATGCCTCCTTTGCAGCAGGAGGCAATCGGTCCCAATTCGCGGTCAAACCCCTTATCGCCGATGTCCCAGAGGTAGCTCTATCCAGTCGAAACTCGCTGTCTGCAGGCAAAACCTCGGGAAAAAAATGGGCACATGCGCGGCAATAAATATCGTGCAATTCTGTCCCGGGCGTAAAAGCGGGCGGAACTTGTGCATACACAGGTCCGCCCAACAACAAAACAATCGCCAACAAAGGGACAACCCTACCCATATCAACCATCTTCCCCCAATGATGAAACATAAATATGTGCGGCCACTTCAAGCCCGAGCGAATACGTAGCCTCGCCATTGACCACAATTTCCAGCGGCCCATTAAAAGGCGCGCGCCCCACCACCTCGATCTCGACATTCGGTTTAATGCCCATAGTCGCCATATAGCGCAACATCTCCGCACTTTGATCACTCACCTGCCTGACGCATACATTTTCCCCCGCTGGAATATCTGACAAACACAGATAATGGTCGTACTCTATCGAACCATCTTTGCGCGGAATCGGCGCGCCGTGCGGATCGACTGTTGGATACCCCAGCATTCGATCAATTTTATCTTCAAACTCCTCAGAAATCACATGCTCCAGCCGATCTGCTTCTTCATCGACCTTATCCAGATCAAATCCCAGCACTTCGGACAGGTAAAGCTCGAGCAAACGGTGGTGGCGAAGAACCTCAAGGGCAATGCGTTTTCCCGTCGATGTGAGTACAACGCCCTGATAAGGCGTGTGTTCCACCAATTTCATCGCGGCGAGTTTCTTGAGCATATTCGTGGCCGAAGCGGGAGCAACCGCCCTATGCTCTGCAATGAGAGAAGTCGTCACAGATGCAACGGGATTTTGCCCGTGTGTCAGCTTGTAGATCGTTTTCAAATAGTCCTGTGACGATTGACTAATCATTGTCCTTCCCCCAAATAGCTATGAAACAAAAGTAAGATAAACCTCACATACAAGCAAGCATATCCTATCCATCGGGAATGCGCTTGCCCTGTGGATCGGTTGCGATATTGGGCAACGCCGCTCGAATTTCTTCCCGCAAGTGGTCATCCGTAAAGTGTTCCAGCGCGTCGGCAGGGTCGTGTACATGATCTGGCGGAAGCCCCAATTGGTTCATGTAGGACTCCCAAAGCCTGTGATTGCGGAGCAATCTGGTCGCGTGTATAACGCCCTGTTCCCCCAGTGAAAAATGTCCATTTTCCCGCGTGATCAACCCTTGCCAGATCAACGACCGAATCGCAATACCAGATACCCAACGCGCCGCCGTATCGACGAGATCGCCCCAACTGAGCGCAGAGACGCGCTGCGATTCCCTATCTCGAAGCAACTTCAACAAAACGTGGTCTCGCGCAACCTTCAAGGAGAGTCGCACCCGCCGCACAAATCGCCCCAGCAGCCCATAGTGGGGTGCAAAAATCAGAGAAAGCGCGAACAGCGCACCCATAACGACAACCATAGCCCCAGCAATAGAACTATTCCAAACCCCTGCGAGAAAATACCCGGCAATTGCGGAAATAACGCCCATCAACGCAGACAGGCTCAAAATAACTTTTAACCGATCGCTCCACAAATAAGCCGAAGCGCCGGGAACAATCAGCATTGCCACAACGAGAATAGCCCCTACGGACTCAAATGCGGCTACTGTTGTTACAGAAACGGCTCCCATCAGCATATAATGAACCAGCGTGGCACTCACGCCCACAGAAAGTGCCATCTCGGCATCAAAAGACGAGATCAAAAGCTCTTTGTAGAACACCAGAACAAGCGCGATATTAAGCGCAAATACTGTTCCGAGAATCCATACCGGACGCGGTCCCAGATCCCATTCTCCCCAGAATAGGCGATCCCAGGGCGTGTACGCGATCTCTCCGTAAAGTACGCATTCTTGATCGAGATCAACCTGCCCGGCAAATGCCGTGATCAAAACAACCCCCAGCGCGAAAAGCGCTGTAAAAGCAATGCCTATCGACGAGTCTTCTTGCACGCGCCACCTGCGGTGAAATGTCTCAATTAACACTGTGGCAATCACCCCACATATAGCAGCACCAATAAACATCGGAATCACATCGCGGCTGCCCGAAAGTAGAAACGCAATAACAATGCCCGGCAAAACAGCATGGCTCAGGGCATCGCCCAAAAGCGACATCTTGCGCAACACGAGATACGCGCCCAACAGACCGCACGACGCACCTGCCAGCGCACCTGCCAGCACAATCCAAAATGGTCCCCAGAACTCACTCATCTTCGCCGGTCCTCCGATAGCCACTGTGCGCTTTGTGAATATCTCCTACAATATCTATATCTTCTTCTGCCAGAATTGTTTCAAGCTGTTCTATAATCTCAGGCGTTAAAATATGCTCGACCTCATCGGCGGGTCTATCGACGTGATCCTCCTCCAAAATAGACCGATAAACCAGATAATATTCCCATAGCTGATGGGATTTAACCACAAAATCCGCCTCTTTGTGTCCCAATTCCGTCAAAGAACACGCACCATTGTGCAGGCTTACCCACCCATCGCGTGCAAGACGTTTTGCAAGCCGACGCACGCGGTAAAGCGGCAACTGAAGCTCACCGGCGAGATCCGCCAGCACAACTTCCTGCTTGTCCTGTGTCTGCAATGCGAGATATGCCCGCAAAAAATGCTGACCATTCTCCCGCAACGCGTTTGCCCTGAGCCGCACCCATCTGGCGAGTATCCCGCGCCTGGGGGCAATCAGCACGGAGACGAGAAATGCAGCCGTTGCGACCAGTACCATCACCGGTCCCGTTGGGATTCGAGGAGCAAGCGCGCTCAAGCCAACGCCCATCGCACCGCATAGCGCGCCCAAAATGCCAGACACCAGCACCATCACATGCAGTCGATCTGTCCAAAACCGCGCAGCAGCAGCCGGGGTAATCAACATCGCAGCAATGAGAATAACCCCCACAGCCTGAAGTCCCACCATTACAGTAAGTACGATCAATCCCATCAACAAAAGATCGACCACACGCTGGGAAAATCCCAGTGCAGAGAGAAATTCCGCATCAAAAATAAGCCCCTTAAACTCCTTGTAAAAAAGAAAAACAGCAATCATAACCAGTACAGATACAATGCACATCACATACAGGTCTGCGCGCACGATAGACGCCGCCTGTCCAAAAAGAAATTTATCCAGACCACTTTGATTGCCCACCTCACTCTGCTGAATATGCGTGAGCAACACAATACCCCCACCAAAAAATACTGAAAGCACAATGCCCAGCGCGGCGTCTGCTTTGATGCGCGTGTAATTGACAATGGCCTCAATAATAAGCACGCCCACCACACCGGAAACAGTTGCGCCCAAAAGCAGAACGGGCAATGCCTTGCTCTGTGTCCACAGAAATGCCAGCGCAACGCCCGGAAGCGCTGCATGCGCCAGCGCATCGCCCAAAAGGCTGCGCCGGCGCAACACGGCAAATGCACCCAGCGTGCCCGATGTCGCCCCGATCAATAGCGAACCGAGCAAAACCAGTTGAAATGTCGCATCCCAAATCACCTCATAAACCCCTCTGATGATGGGCAACGGCCTGCGCGGCTTCGGAAAGCACCGTCAATCGCCCGCCATAAGTTTTGTTTAAATTGTCTTCTGTGAATACATTTTTCGTCTCACCAGCGGCAACGATCCGCATATTGATCAAAACCAGCCAGTCAAAATACTGGTTCACCGTGTGCAAATCGTGATGTACAACCAGCATGGTCTTTTTACGCGCCCTCAGATCCATCAAAATGTCAATAATGGCGCGTTCGGTCGCCGCATCCACACCTGCAAAAGGTTCATCCATCAGATAAATTTGTGCATCTTGAGCCAGAGCGCGTGCCAGAAAAACCCGCTGTTGTTGGCCCCCCGAAAGTTGATTGATCTGCCGATGCCCAAAATCGGTCATACCGACTTTTTCAAGTGCCTCCTCAGCCAGTTCTCTATCAATTTTATCCGGACGTCTCACCCACCCTACGTGCCCATAACGCCCCATAAGCACCACATCTAAGGCATTGATGGGAAAATCCCAATCCACTGACTCGCGTTGTGGCACATAGCCAATGGCCTGACGCATGCGCGAATAGGGCTTGCCATAGATACGGACCCACCCCGAAGCCTTGGGCACGAGATCCATAATCGCTTTGATCATCGTACTCTTGCCCGCGCCATTGGGACCCACGACCCCTACGAGTTTGCCTTCTGGCACCGCGAGATCGACATCCCAAAGAACGGGTTTCTTGTGATACGCCACTGTCATATCGTGGATATGAATGGGCGTCACCGATTCATCAACGGCATGTAACATTATCTCAACGCCTCGACAATTGTGTTCACATTTGATCTGACCATACCGATGTACGTATCGGCCCCACTGCCCGCGGGTCCCATAGCGTCGGAATACAGTGTGCCGCCAATTGCGACATCCCACTCTCGCGCCTTGCAACCCTCGCGCACGGCATTGATCGAGCGCTCGGGCACACTGCTTTCCACAAAAATGGCTTTTACCTGCCGTTTGACTATAAAATCCACCAGCAGCGACACATCGTTGACGCCGTATTCAGCGACAGTCGAAATCCCCTGAAGCCCGCGTACTTCAATGCCGTAAGCAAGACCAAAATATCCAAAGGCGTCATGTGCTGTAATCAACACGCGCTGGTCGCTGGGAATACGTGCAATCTGCGCTTTTGCCCAGGCGTCGAGATCGAACAATTGCTTGCGATACGCCTCTGCATTCGCGCGAAATACATCTGCACCATCGGCGTCAATCCCGATCAGCGCCTGAACAACCACAGGCAGGGTTTCTGCCCACATGCCGACGTCAAACCAGATATGCGGGTCGTGCTCTCCTTGCCCCGCAACCGGTTTCCGCAACCTATCTTTGGAAATATCTCGCGACACTGCAATCACAGTCTTGCTGCGCGCCATCTTTTCAAAAATACCCTCCAGCTTCCCCTCCAAAAAGAGACCATTGTAAAATATCACATCTGCTCGAGATAGCTTCTGCAAATCGCCCTGCGTTGCCTTGTAATAATGCGGATCAATCCCAGGTCCCATCAGAGAAAACACCTCTGCGCGATCCCCCGCAACATGGCGCACCAGATCGCCGACCATCCCGGTCGTACACACCACCAGCTTTTTATCTTCTTCAACCAGCGGCGTTTCGCCACCGCCACACGCACACAGCAACAAAACGCCAGCCATAATAAAAAATCTGTACATACACCCTCCGTAAAAATCTATCATTATACAGGGCTACAATGCTTCTTATATTAATGCTAAAATAAAATTTAGGCATGACTAAATATATAAAAACCAGTGGCCCTGGTCAAGAAAAGCAACTCCCCAATAAGTTGGAGAGTTTAACCAATAGACAATATTTTGTACTTGAAAAGAATAAACATTTTGTTTACTCTTTTTTATGATTCGATCTTTTGCCGACTCAGAAACGAGACGATTCTACAGTACAGGAAAGTCGCGCCGCTATCCTCCGGTTATTCACAAAAGGGCTGCGATGCGACTTATACAACTCAACGCTACTACTCAATTAAATGATCTGCGTTTACCTCCGTCGAACCGGTTGGAAGCTTTGAGAGGTGATCGAGCAGGTCAATGGAGTATTCGTATCAACAACCAATGGCGCGTGTGTTTTCGTTTTATAGATGGCGATGCGTTTGATGTGGAAATCGTCGATTATCATTAAATAGGGAAAACATCAATGATTGAAAATGGTTTACCTCCTATTCATCCCGGACAGTTTCTGCGTGAAATACTGGACGAGTTAAACATCTCTCAGGCACAATTGGCACGTACCATTGGCATTTCGCCAATGCGTGTATCGCATGTCGTGAATGGTTCTCGTCCCGTGACTCCTGAATTGGCCCTTTTATTTGGTCGAGTATTCGGCCAATCGCCCGAATACTGGCTCAAGTTGCAAATGACCTACGACCTGCAAACCACTGAGGCAGCAATGGCGAAATAGTTAGAAACCGTTTCTGAACTGTCCTAAACATAAAAAACACGCCCAAAGACGTGTTTTTTATACACCTAAAATGTTCCTATTTAATATCCCAACGGGACATTTTGAAATTACTCAATCTCTATCAAATCCTCGCGTTTTGCTTCCTCTTCACACGCACCCCCGCAACCCGTACACGACGAAGCCCAAAACGGCTTTACGATCTCGCCAATGACGCGATAGGCACACCAGAGTGCTATAGCAATCACAATCCAATTTTGCCAGTCGGTCATACCATTACCCCCATCCAAGCGCCATACCAAGGCGATAAGTCACAAATGCGCCGATATAGGCGAGCACCGTCATATAAACAAAAGTCAGCACAGGCCACCGCCAGGCGCCCGTTTCGCGTTGAATAACCGCAAGCGTAGAAACGCACTGCGCGCACAGTGCAAAAAACACCATAATAGACAGTGCAACCGGGATATTGAACACCTTTCGCCCATCCGACCAGGTCGCAGCCTGAAGCGCGCCTCTAAGCGACGCCGATTCCTCATCCACCTCTCCCAAACTGTAAATGGTACCCAGAACGGCGACAATCACTTCCCGTGCAGGGAAAGACGCCAGCGCCGCCATCCCAATCCGCCAATCCCATCCCAATGGCTCTACGACTGGTTCAATAGCCTGTCCCATCCGCCCCAAAAAACTCTGCTGGAGCATCTCGCCAGCTTCTTTCGCGCGCAAATCATCCAGGACTTCCTCCGATGCCCTTGCCAACCGTTCGCGCTCGGCCTCGTAATGCGCGGTAATCGTCTCAGACCGCGGGAAATACGCCAGCGCCCACATTACAATCGTCGCGGCGAGAATCAATGTGCCGGCTCTCTCGATAAAATGCCGCCCACTTTGATAAATACGCATCCCAACAGTGCCAACATCTGGTATTTTGTAGGACGGCATCTCGAGCACAAAAGGCGCGGGCTGACCTTTTAGCAACGTCTTCTTCAAAATCCACGCAACGGGAATTGCCACAAAAATCCCCACGCAATACAGCGCAAAAAGCGTAAGCCCCTGCAATCCAATACCTCCCCAAATCGTTTGGGCGGGAATAAAAGCCCCAATAAAAATAGCGTACACCGGTAAACGCGCAGAACAACTCATCAATGGGGCGACCAGCATCGTGGCAATGCGATCTTTGGAATCATCAATCGTCCGCGTCGCCATCACCCCCGGAATCGCACAGGCAAAACTCGACAGCAGCGGAATAAACGACTTGCCCGACAACCCGCACGGCGTTAACAACCGGTCCATCAACAGCGCTGCACGAGCCAAATAACCGCAATCTTCGAGCACGGCAATAAAGAGAAACAAAATGCATATTTGGGGCAAAAAAATGACCACGCCTCCCACCCCGGCAATCACCCCATCCACCACCATACTTTGCAGCGCCCCCTCGGGAAGAGAGCCAGCAGCCCATCCACCGAGCACTCCGAATAGCGCGTCAATACCATCCATTAGCGGTGCAGCCCAGGAAAAAATCGATTGAAAGACAAAGGCCATCAGCACAGCAAAAGTCAGGCTACCCCACAGCGGGTGGGTCAAGAACCGATCCAAACGATCAGAACGGGTCACGCGAAGCGGTTCGGGATCGCGCAGTACGCCATCGAGGACCTCATCAACCCATCGATAGCGCGATTCGACCTCTCGACTCGCCAGCGCATCTTCTGTATTGGCCCGCGCGTGTAAAGCGCGAATATCGGCGGAAAAGTCATCGCCAAACCGTTCTGCAACATGGGATGCAAAGATGCTTTGATTGTCGATCAAAACGCGCAGCACCAGGCCAGTAGATACACCTTCGTATTTCTGCGCCAACTGCTCGGCTTCTACCCACCAGGATTGCGGCAATGCCCCACTGTGCGATGGAACTTCTCCCCTTTCAAGAGTCTGCGCAAGCGCGTCTTTTAACTCGTCAAGCCCCAGGCGTTTATTGGCCTGTATGGGAATAACAGCAGCGCCCAAACGTTCGCTCAAAGCAGCTTCATCAATGACAATACCCCTGGCCTGAGCCACATCCGACATATTGAGGGCCACAACCAGGGGCAAATCAATTTCGAGAAGTTGAGATACAACGTATAAATTGCGCCTCAAATTGCTGGCGTCGAGAACCACGAGCACAGCGCGAATAGTGCGTTCGCCTTCCAACAACCCCATCAATGCTTCGACGGCAATGACTTCATCGGGAGACCGCGCGGAAAGACTGTATGTACCGGGCAAATCCAGCAAGTCGATCGCTCCCACACCGGGCAATGTCGCTTGTCCGACCTTGCGCTCGACCGTAACACCGGGAAAATTTCCCACGCGCTGCGAAAGCCCCGTCAAGGCGTTAAAAAGCGTTGTCTTGCCCGTGTTGGGGTTCCCGACCACTGCGACCATAGACTGCCCAACAGATAGTCGTTCTTGATCCGCTATATCCATTGCCATAAGAAATCAGGCCGCTTTCTTTCCTTTAATGCACTCCGCATCGGATTTTCGCAAACAAAATCTGCTGCTACCAACTTGAATGACCACGGGACAACCCACGCGCAACACGCGCACAGGTACACCTGGCATAGCACCGACCTCGCGCAGTCGGGCTGCCAGTTGATTCGTACCCGAAATGCCTTCAATAACACCTTCATCACCCCGGTCCCATAAGGAAATCGGTGTTGCTGTTGCAATTGCCATTATCGAGACTCCATATTGAATAATTGATCGACATCCTGAACGGGCCACTGCCACTCCTCATTCTGATCCAACTTAGACCAGAACTCGGCGAGAAATTGTCGCGCAGTGGGATCATCAGAGAGCAAGAAACGCACAAAATGCAGCAATTGCCCGCCCGTTTGCGCGCTTAAAAGATGCTCGACCTTGCACGCATCCACTTCGGCTTGATGCTCATCGAGCTTGAGCACCTCATTGAGAAATTTGCGAACAACGGCGCGTTTGGCTAAAATAGAATCGACAATGCGACGGCCATCTTCGGATAATTTCAAAAACTTATTGTGATCTTCCACGACCAGCCCGCGTCCCTTGAGGGCTTTGAGCGTCAGCGATGCACTGCCCCGGGTAATCTCCAGCGCACGCGCCACATCCGAAACCCTCGCATAGCCCTGATCGCCCATCAACTCGTGAATGGCAGTCAGATGATGAGCAACACTATGAGAAATCTCGTTACTCTCGTATTCTTTCCATACATCCGATGCCATCATATGACCACCCCCCGAGCGATATACAACTATGTTTAGCAGTTTAACCAATGTTTTGCTAATAAAACAACTGATAGAAACATAAACCAAAATTACGCGATCTGTCAAGGTATTTTTTGGAGGATATGTGATATGTAAAAGAGCCTGCCTCGCAGGATGTTATACGGAGCGAGACGAGATGGATGGGCTATGCGTTGCGCTGTCTGTGCTTACCTCTTACCTCTTCCCCCTTGACATCATTTTTCCTTTTCCGTATAACTGTGAACAAACTTTTCAAAGGAACGCAATCTATGAAATATAATTTTTCTGAAATCGGTCGTCTCCCTCTTCCGGGAGATAATGTCGGCATTGCGACTTGCAAGCTGGATGAAGGCACGCAGATTATCTATTCAGATCGCACCTTCTCGCTTCGGCACACCATCCTCGAAGGCCATCGCTTCGCCATCCAACCCATTGCGCCTAATGCCCCCCTTCTCTCCTGGGGCCTGCCCTTTGGCATTGCAACGCGCCATATTTCTCCCGGAGATTACGCCTGCAACCCCGAGATACTTGGCGCCCTCAAACTCCGCGATCTCGACTTTGAGCTTCCAAATGTGCCCAACTTTGAAGATCGCATTGTTCCATACCAGATCACCTCTTTTGAGGCAGGTGAGCAGGTCAAGCACTATGATCAGTGCGGTACTTTTCAGGGATACAAAAGATCGGGAGGCAGAGGCGTAGGCACGCGAAATAATATTGTCATACTGGGAACATCCTCTCGCACAGCGAGTTATGCCAAACAGCTCGAAGCGAGATTAAAAGATCGCGTACGAGATTATCACAATATTGATGGCATTGTTGCAGTTGCCCACACCGAAGGCGGCGGCACTGAAATCCCCAATAACAAAGACCTCTTATTGCGTACACTCGCCGGATTTGCAGTACATCCAAACGTCGGTGCAGTACTGGCGATCGACTACGGTCACGAAGCCATCACGAACCAGCATCTCCGGGAATATCTCGCGAAAAACAACTATCCCATCAACCATGTTCTGCACCACTTTCTCACGCTTGAAGGCAGCTTTGAAAACGCGCTACAACAGGGCGAAAACATCATTGCCAAATGGCTGCCACAAGTCCAGGCAATGGTCCGCACACCCGAACCTCTATCGCACATCAAAATCGCACTGCAATGCGGCGGATCAGACGCATTTTCTGGCATCTCTGGCAATCCATTAGCGTCGTGGGTGGCACGAGAGATCATTCGCCACGGCGGCTCGGCCAACCTCGCAGAAACCGACGAACTCATCGGCGCAGAGTCCTATGTCCTCCAAAATGTATCGTCTTACGATGTTGCCCAGTGCTTTCTCGACAAAGTAGAAGCCTATAAAACCCTCGCTGCATGGCACGGCACAACAGCAGAAGGCAATCCTTCTGGTGGCAACAAATTTCGCGGCCTCTACAACATCGTACTCAAATCAATTGGCGCGGCCATGAAACGCCACCCGGATGTCCGTCTCGATTCCGTCATTGATTACGCGGCACCAATGACCGATCCGGGATACTATTTCATGGACAGCCCGGGCAATGATCTCGAAAGTATTGCCGGACAAGTAGCTTCTGGATGTAATATGATCTTCTTCATCACGGGCAATGGCTCAATCACAAACTTTCCCTTTGTACCCACCATCAAGATCGTGACCACTTCCGAACGCTATCAGTTGCTCAGTAAAGACATGGATGTCAACGCGGGTGCATACCTGGACGGGACCCCCATGGACGACCTCGGCAGCGATATGTTTGACCTGACCTGCAAAATCGCCTCGGGAGAACGCAGCAAAGGCGAAAAAGCCGCACACGCACAAGTCTCGATATGGCGCACATGGCGACAGACCTCAACAGATCGCCTGTCCGATCTCAAGAACCGACCAGATCCCCAGGGCGTGCCACTCGCGATTCGGACACTGGACGCCCACGAACACCAATTCCAGGCCATTCGAACCCGAGATGGATTTACAACCGACCGCCTGGGCCTGATTCTACCTACCAGCCTGTGTTCTGGACAAATCGCGCTGATGGCGACAAAACGTCTCACAGAAAAGGGTCTGGGTCTCGATAAGGGCATCTCGCGCTTCGTCGCCCTCGCGCACACCGAAGGATGCGGTGTATCGGGAGAAGCCACCGAACGCCTCTACACGCGCACCATGCTCGGCTACCTCACCCACCCCCTCGTACACACAGGCCTATTGTTGGAACATGGCTGTGAAAAGACCCACAACGACTATATTCGGCATGCACTGGACGACAAAGGGATCAGCCCCAATACATTTGGATGGGCCAGCGTACAACTCGACGGCGGAATTGAGGCTGTTCTCGACAAGGTCGAAGCCTATTTTCTCGACCAGTTCGCACACACTCCTCCTCCCCAAATCACTCCCGCCAGCCTGTCCGCACTTCAAATCGGTCTTCACGCTTCTGGATCTATTTCCGATATTGCTGCGCAATCCCTCGCTATTCTGTCTCAAATCCTGATCGGTACGGGTGCCACGCTCATTGTACCCGACAATGCGAGTTTTCTGTCTCATTCCATATACCAATCCGAAGTTCTGGGCAGCACACCACCCGTGCCTACCCTTGCACACGGGCAATATCCCATCCAATCCGGCTATCATATCATGGACAGCCAGACAGACCACTGGGTCGAAACCCTCACGGGATTGGGCGGCACAGGCGTCCACATCATCGTCGCCTACTCGGGCGATCATCCCTTACAGGGGCACCCCATGACCCCCATGCTTCAAACAACAGCCGAAGAGCGCGTCGCTCAGTCCTACGGCGATGACTTTGACCTCATCTTCAACACCGACCCCAGACACAATACCGACGCTCTCTTGCGCCAGATCATTGCCGTCGCCTCTCGCCAATACACGCCTAAAACACCTCTAACAGGCAACACAGACTTTCAATTTACCCGAGGGCTATTAGGCGTCTCGATGTAAATAATAGAAATTACACAGGAGATATCCATGTCCAAAATCAACTTTTACACCTGGAACAGATGAAGCTCTTGCCGCAAGGTGAAAGCGTGGCTTTCACGAGAAGACGTGAATTTTGAGGAAAGGGATTTCTTCAAAGATGAGTTCTCTGAGGAAGAACTCCGAGAATTGCTCGGCGACACCCCGCCATCCGACATATTCTCGTGGCGGAGTCCTTCAGCGCGAACGCTAAAACTCGACCGAGAGAAAGAGTCGCCGGATGAACTGATTCGCCTCATGGTTGAACAGCCCCGGCTAATACGCCGCCCCCTGATATACACCGGTAATCGGCTATTTGTAGGCACGGACAAAGCGGCGATGGCAGAGGCATTCCCCGGCTACAATCCGTGATAAAACAAAAAAGCCAGACAAAATATCTGGCTTTTTTCATTTTATACTTTTGCCGTTTGAAACGGCAAACTACTTCTCGCCTTTCATCCGCGTCCATCTGCGTCATCTGCGGATACTTTTCTCACCCCACCTTAACCTCCCGCCCCGTGCGCCCGGATTCAAACACCGCAGTGATAATTTCCACCGCATGGCGCGCGCTTTCAAGGCCAATCATAGGCTCGCGGTCTTCATTGATCGCCCCGACGAGGTCTTCGATGATCAACGTGTGCCCGTCGGAACTGACAGCCATTGGATCTGCTGAAATATTCTTCTGCTTGTCTTCCTGGGCGCCGTAAAATCCCAGCATCTCTGCTTCTTCCGATGCCTCGTTTTCACCCTGAATCTTCCAGGAAATCAACTTCGAAGCATCTTTCATAATCGAGCCATTCTCACCGTAAATAGTCACCAGTTGCGGAAGCCCGGGATAGCAACAGGTCGTCGTATAAACCGTGCCAATCGCGCCATTCTTAAACTTGAACAACGCCACAGTCTGATCTTCCGCTTCGATATCGTGTCCAAAAACGCCAAACATGCCCATCACAGACTCGACGCCGCCTGCGAGCCACTGAATCAAATCGACGGTATGCACGCCCTGATTCATCAGCGAGCCTCCCCCATCGAGATCCCAGGTACCCTTCCACGATCCATGCGCACCCTGATAATAGCTATCCGCGCGATACCAGGGCAAATGACCGTGAACACCGATCAACTTGCCCAGCTTGCCGCTGTCAACTGCATCTTTAATACGCCTATTTAGAGGCTCCAGACGCGCTTGAAAAATACACCCAACTTTTACACCGGCATCTTTCACCGCACCAATTAATTGATCAACGCGCTCAGGCGTAATATCCGCGGGCTTCTCAACGATCATGTGCTTGCCTGCATCTGCAGCCTGAATACCCAACTCAGCGTGCTTTCCAGACTCAACGCAAACGTTGACGACCTGGACCTCATCGTCCTGAAGCATCTCTTCATAACTCGTATAAGCCTTGCACCCGTATTCCTCAGCGGTCGGTCCCAAACGTTCCTCATCCACATCGCACACTGCCACCAACTTCGCGCCATTGGCCCGTGTGACAGACCGACAGTGGTTCTTGCCCATACCCAGTCCAACAACGCCAAAACCCAGCTCTGCTGCCATAACATCCTCCAATCGGTATATAATAGGATCAATCTATAAAACGCGGCTCAATGTAATGAGACACCCGCCCGCGAGCAAGCAAAAATTATGATAGGGAAAGACCTTGACATTTGATGAGAACAGACTATACATAGATAAGTGGTCAGCAGTTAGCTAAAAACCTCCTGGATCGCGGCCCCGTATTACAACCCCTGCTTAAAACATGCAGGGGCAGGCTCTACGGGACATGCTTTAGACATGCCGCGATGACAATCGTTATTCCTATGGGCGGGGAGCTAAAAGCTGATCGCTACTTTCCACAGGAGTCATATCATGTGCGGTCGATTTGTCTATGCTGCCCAATGCGATGAAAACCAACTCGCATTCCCACAGGTTATTTTCCCCAACGAGATGCCATTGCGATACAATATCGCGCCGGGTCAGGATATCACGGTGATTGCCAACACTGCCGAGCTGCGTGCGGACACCTTCAAATGGGGACTTATTCCGTCGTGGGCAAAAGATCACAAAATTGGCAACCGACTCATCAATGCGCGGGGAGAAACCCTTGCGGAAAAACCCTCATTCCGCACGGCCTTCAAAAGACGACGATGTCTAATTCCCACAACAGGATTTTACGAATGGCAACGCAACCCCGACGGCAGAACTAAAACCCCCATGTACATATCGCTCAAATCCAGCACTCCTTTTGCCTTTGCTGGCCTCTGGGAATCGTGGCATTCACCTGAAGGACAACGCATTCAATCCTGTACGATTATCACAACCGAACCCAACGGCTTGATGGCACCGATACACAATCGCATGCCCGTCATTTTACCGGCTGACGCGTATGACCTCTGGCTCGATCCAGAAGAAAGAACAGACCTGCAAGACCTTCTCGTTCCCTATTTCGCACAAGAGATGATCGCACATCCCGTTTCCACCCTTGTCAACAGCCCGATTAATGACACGCCAGACTGTCTGAAACCCGCGCAATCGCCCGAACAGAGCGCATTGTTTTGATCCCACCCCTTCGGAGTAAAAACGCAATGACCATTGTCGATACACACTGCCACATTGGACTTCACAAATACGAACCCATAGGATCCCTTCTTTACCACATGAACACATCCGGTGTAGATCAAGCCATCTTCATCCAATACGCGGGGAACTCGGATAACCAGTATATGCTCGACAGCATGGCGGCACATCCGGGAAAATTTCAAGCGGCCATGATCGTTGAACCAACAGACGATGGTACAGCCATGCGACAATGGGCTGAACAGGGCATTGTCGGCATTCGCCTCCCCGCAAACAGCCGTGCCGATTGCGCCGATCCTCTCGCACAGTGGCGCACAGCAGCCGACCTCGACCTCGTCGTCAGTGCGCCGAGCAGTCCCCAGAGCCTTCTGAGCCATGAATTTGCAGAAGTAATCAGAGAATTCCCAAACCTATCCATCGTGATCGAACACCTCGCTGGCATTGGCGAGGGCCAACAGCCCCCTTATGACACCTTCAAAAAAATCCTCGAACTCGCCGAACACCCCAATCTATCCATCAAACTTCCTGGATTCGGTGAAATCTGTCCCGTCCCCCTGCCCTTTGATCCCATCCCTCCACTCGCCGACATGGCCATCGAAGCCTTTGGTCCCCAAAGGGTTATGTGGGGAAGCGACTATCCCCCTGTGAGCAGACGCGAAGGCTATGACAACAGCCTCAAAGTTCCGATGGATTATCTATCTGAACTCAGTTCAGTGGACAAAGAATGGATATTTGGAAAAACCGCCCTGAAAATCTGGCGATTCTGATTACATCCAAAAGTAAAAAAGCGTCGGCTAATATAGCCGACGCTTTTTTGTTATACTCGCTTTTTGTTACACTACTCTTCATACTCGGGAAATGCCGGAGCCAGCATAAACGCGCAGTCTTCGTGGCATTTGCCGCAATAAGGTACCATAGCGCGAAACTTCTTATTCGCCTCTTTGACATTTCCCGCCTTGGCAGCCGACGCAATCCCCAAAGCCAGTGTTTGGGATGCCTGGTTGTAAATCGTGTACTTTTCTTCGTGTTCTGGCGGATAGAGATCAATCACCGCTTTCAACGCATCCTGAATCTTCTCGGCATCATCGGCAATGCCATCAACAGTCTCGTTTTTCAGCGCGACCATAATCCGGTCTGTACTCAACTTAATTTCACGCATTTTCGCACGTCTCACTGGCAGATTATTATCTGACTGTTCTTGCCCACCACCACAGCCAGCGATACCAGCCATCACAACCCCTAAAATTACCGAACCCAAAGCCATAAACCTCAAATAGCGCATTGATTCCTCCTGTTTCCTTTTTCGTTTCATATCGCGGACCATGATAATAAACTTTTCTCAACACAAAATCAAGTTTTTCCAGAGGGCTTATTTCGGCCCCCCAACACTTTTCTCAATCCCTCCTGAACCCGGCGATTTTGATTGTGCTGACGCACCCCTGCCTGAAGCATAAACCGCGAAAGCCGGTCCTTTTTGGCCCTCATCCAGCGATTCAATGGTGGATAGGCATACATTAAAAAACCAGAAAGACAAATCGTCAACGTAATATAGGCAACAATATCGGTATAAATATACGCGTTGCTGGCACCCGCAAAAATAACCCCCGAATGCAACTCCAGCATGATTTTCCGGAAATCAGCAGATCGCACCATCACCAGAGAGGTAATAGACATTAGCGCCAACAAAATCATGCCCACGAGCCCGGCCCAATAGTGTATCTTGCGATTGTACTTAAACACAGTATTGATAACCGTGCGGTCTTCCACCAGATGCTCAAATCCCGACAAGCGCTCCATCTGTGCTTCGAGCAACTCATTGCGGTGGGCCATCTCCTCGCGCCGCAACATCATATCGACCAACCCACCGATTTGCGCGGCCACCTCGTGCAGAAAATCCTCATCATCTTTTGTAAAATACCCCGGATCACCTTGCTTGTTCAGGAGTTCCAGCACACCTATCACCTCCCCGCGTCTGTTGTGAAGCGGGAAGGCCAGTATGGTATGCGTTTCATACCCGAGCACATTGGAAAATAAAGGGTCTTGGGAGGTGTCTAAAACATTTCTCACATCGCCATTCTTAAACACATGTCCCGCGATACCCCTATTGCTCGGGATCCTCACCTGTGTGTCTTTTTCGACCCCTGCCCCAACATGCGTATAAAGCTCATCCGTCAGGCGGTTGTGAAAAAAAATCGAACACTGTTCCGCCTCCAAATACGTGGATATTTCATGCGCAATACCACTGATCAATCGCCCCTGGTTTGACGTCGCATTCATCAACCGACTAATTGCCAACAGCGACTCCAAGCGCTCCACGCGAGCGGTGAGGTCTTGAGAAAGTTCGCTATCCTGTGCCATATACCAACCTCGAATACAAATCCATCTCCCATCCGATGTTTCCAATATACAAAACTATTTGACGAAATACAAACCCCCTCCCCACCTTTTAACACTTACTTTACCAATTCTGCCGTACCCCACAAACTCGGATCATAAGACACGGGCAAAATCTCTTCCGCTGTCCAAACTTGTCGCCCTAAATTCTTATCGCGCAACAAATAAGTAAAACCGATCCGATTATTCTCATCGGGATCAAACCCGGTCATTGCAACAGCGGGAATATGGGCTTCCAGGCGATACCCCGTTTTATGCATCTTTGAAGCCACCTCTAAACGCTCGGGATCGCACAGTCTGGAATGCGCTCTTGCTCGTCGCAACCGAAATTGTCTCCCGCCAGCCTGCCTCTTCCCTTTGCCCGGCCAAAAACAAAAATGATGACAATACCGGCTTCCTCGCGGCGCATTACGCACATCACGCGTATCAATCCATACTTGAAAGCCGTCACCGCTCAATGGGCGGCGAACATCGGGCACACGTCCCCCTGCACCTTTTACATCAACCGCAAAAAACAATCCGGTATCGTGCCAGGCCATATACACATCGGCAAAGGGTTTTTTTCCCTCAATCCCGCTCAAATCTGGCACCAAATAAGCCGCTTCCCAGTCATTGAGCACACCATCAATCGTCGGGACATCTGCGCGAAACACACAGGGAAAAGCCACTTGAAAAAACGCACGTTTGGGAATACCGATATTCATAACCTTAGCCCCCAGCCCTTACCTCTCTACCAAAGAGATTGACAAATATGAGAAAGTCGGAAAAATTGACGAGACCATCGCCATCAAAATCATAAGTGGAATCAGAAGTTTGAAATGCGCGGACAAAAGATAGAAAATCTGCAAAATCAATAACGCCACTACCATCGGCATCGGCTCGCGCGAGAAGATCTGGATCAACAGTATCTGAAATAGTTTTCAGACCAAGAGGTGTACCGCTCGCATCGGATGTATTGAGAATAGTCAGTGTATATCGAGCGGGAAAAGACACGGCAAAGGACAGAACCGCGCGGGTATTTTGCCAGTCGAGAATCACAGATGTGGGTTGTCCAACACCGCTGAGCAGATAACTCGACGGCAGGGCCGCATCTGGTCCCATTTCTTCCGAAAATAAAATTTGAATCTGACTATCCGACAGAGGTACAACACGCACGACTTCTGGTGCACGGTTCGGCGTGAGAGATACAATACCCGAGCGCAGATCCCAATCAGCCACGGCGACAATCTGATAGCGATAGGTCTGACCTTCAGTCAGCAGGGAGTCGATGTACACCGTGCGATCGCTGATCTCATCAAAATAATCGAGCGCGCCATCGCCAACAGCGCGATAAATCTGGTAAGAAGACGCATCGGGCACTTGCATCCAGTCTATTTCAACGCGGGTTGGTCCCAGAGCCCGCGCGCGTATAATCTGCGGCGACCCGACCGTAACTGGGGGTTCATCGCGTTCAACAACATGAACTGCGCCATCAAAATTAAAAAGCACCTCATTGCGAAAATTTTTATCCAGATCCGCAATGAGCGCACGGCGCATCAAATCCACTGGCGTATGCCAGATCGGGCGATAGTAATCAGGCTTCTCTGCGCGAAAAGCGTAGAGATCGGGACGCAGACATATTAGCAAATCAGCCAGACCATCCCCATCGACATCCCCTGCTGAAATCCCATTGCCCGTAGTCGCTACCCCGTTGATCCGCGTCGTCCATTCGCGTGCATAAGTATCCGGTGCACGCATGCTGTAAATCTCCAACTCCCAGAAGCCATTGGAAGGATCATAGGCATCTGTATAGGCACGGGCAACGGCAAACTCAACCGATCCATCGCCGTCCAAATCCACTCCGCCGCCAACCCAGCGCGCATCCCCATCGCCCGGCAAGTACCATGTCTGCACGTATTTTCCCGCGCGATATTCGTACATCCAGAGATCGCCATCGGCATCGCCAGCGAGAATTTCCCGTTGCTCGTCCCGATCGAAATCCGCAACCACAAAGCGCGGACCAGGGTCGCCAGTCCCCTGTGAAGGATCCGCAAGAAATGTCTCCTCGCGGATCACACTGCCGAGATTGCGAATCACGCGGATACCGCGCTGATCGCCTGCACGAGCGATAATATCGGGAATGCTATCGCCATCCACATCGGCAAAATCGCCCCCCCATGTACCGCGCTGTTCAAATTCCACCTGAGTGGGATAGGGATTGGAGAAGCTATCTGTAAAAAGCACAAGACGCTCATACGTCACACCCAATAAATCATCGGTCCCATCATTTGTAATATCGCCAATTGCCCAGGGCAAAAAACGCTCATCGCTTTGAAATTCATCGGTAAATCTACCATCCGCCTGGCGTTCGTAAATATGCACTGGCCCATAAGAATCGCCCGTAAGGTATGGCATAAGCGCGATTTCCAGCCTGCCATCGCGATCAAAATCCGACGCGCGATCAGGCAAAAAACCATCGGGCAATGTGCCCCTTTCCACAAAACCATTTTGCGGGACGCGAAAAGGAACATAATCAATTGTCTGCGCCGGATGCACAGCGCGAATATTGTTTTCCCCATCGGCCAAAACGTGAAATGTCACAACACCTGATGGCAATGTATGGGGTAAAACAACGCGGTGTTTATTTTGTACCAGACCGGTGTACAGGGTATCGAAATCCGCGCCATAGCGATAGGCAATCCCCCCGTGTGCGCGCTGATCAGTTCGCCAGCGACATTCAAAAACGCGGCGGTCCCCCTCCAACACATCGCCACACATGAGTGCAGTAATAGCAGGAGCTGTTTTTTCAATGGCAACGCGAACGCGGTCTTCCACGACCGCGCCATCCGACAAATCCGCCTGAAGTCGCAAAACCGCGTCAGAATCTGCAAAATCAGAAACATCCCATGTATGGTGAATCTCTTGAGAAGCCGCCCCTTCTACAAGAAGTGTCCATGTTTGTGGATTGTGTCCCATGCCATAATACAGGCGATAACCCGTGACCTGCGCGCCCGAGACAGAAGCGCGAATATCGAACGCAGTATCTTCCCCTTGATCGTTGTTGGGCGTGTGAATCACAACCGTCAGCGAATCGAAATTACTCAGGCGAGTTGCGAGTTGCGCGCCACTCACGCGCCCTGCGCCATAGTCATTATCGTGACCGATCGGACCCAGGTCAATTGCAGATGTGATGAGCAAATTGCGCACAGAATGGGGCGAAATCTCGGGCCGACGCGAGAGAATCAGCGCGGCCAAACCGGATATGTGAGGCGCAGAAAAAGAAGTGCCAGAGCCTGAAACATAGCGATTGTCGAGGCGTGTGCTGAGGATATTGACACCAGGTGCAACCAGATCGAGCAACGCGCCCGTGCTGCTAAAACTCGCCAGGCGGTCAGCGGAGTTCACCGCACCTACGGCAATCGTATAGTGGTTGCCCGCGGGATACCCCAACTCATCACCAGAGTTGCCCGCAGAGGCCACGAGCACAACGCCCTGAGCATGCGCGTATTGCATTACATCACCCAGGACAAAAGTGCGTTCAGGCCCCCCCAAACTCATATTAATAACATGCGCGCCATTTTCTACGGCATAGAGAATAGCCGCAGCGATATCATCTTCTTCCAGAAAGCCAATGCCACCGAGCCGTCTCAAACCTGCCCTCAGTGCCATAAGCTGTGCATTGGGCGCAATGCCAGCAATACCTCGATTGTTATTCGCAACGGCTGCAACAATGCCGGCAACCCGCGTACCGTGCGCCGATTCATCCTGCGGATCATTATCCCGCATGAGATAATCCCCCATCCCCGGTAGATCGGGCGCATGGGTGAAATCCCAGCCTCTTATATCGTCAATATACCCATTCCCATCGTCGTCAACGCCAGACGCACCGCCTACTTCGGCGGTATTGTGCCAGATATTGTCGCGCAAGTCTTCGTGGTTATAATCGACACCAGAATCGATGATAGCGACAATGATCTGTTTTTGAATGGGACCGAGATTTTGTTGCAATAGCTCCCAATCCAGGACCCGAAGTCCATATTGATCTCTGTAGCGCGGGTCATTGGGTACCTGGTGGTGCGTAAATAAATAATTGGGCTGCGCGTACACAACATCGGGACGCAATGCGTAATCGGCTGCGGCTTCGACTGGATCGCCCGACAAGCGCACACGGTACACCTGAGTTAAAGGATGGGGATAAACAGCCTTGGCACTTCGCGGCGCAAAAAGCGGTTCAATCGCCGTCACGCCATGATGCTCTGATAGATCGTGGAATTGTGTAAGTGCAGGTTTTGCGCTGCGAAACTTGACGAGAATTTGTCCGGGAGAATACGCGGGTTGCGCATGCGCTATCTGTGAAAAACTACTACTTATAATCACAGCAAGCGCGTAACACCACTTCTGCCCCCACCTATCCTTGTATCTCTTTGTTTTTGTGTGAACCATCCCACCTCGCCTTTTACTTTTTTCTTCTAACCTCACCATACTCAGAAGGCAGCAGTGCAACCATAAGTGTTGCCGGGATGAGTACCATAGAGACAACCGTAAGCGCAGTAGCAGTAGAAGTCCACGCCGCAAGGGTCCCCACGCCAATCATGGCAAGGCCCGCCATGCCCCATGAAAAACCCATCACCAATCCAGTCGCCGTACTCGTATTGTGCGGCAAGGCGCGTTGCGCCAAAGAGATATTCGTCGTAATACCGAGATCGAACAAATATCCCGCCACAAAAAACGAAATAAGCGACACATATCCGTCTGTCAGGCAAAAACCAGCATGAAAAATTGCGGATGAAGCGCACGAAAAAGCCAGAAGTTTGCGCTGAGACATGCGATCTGCCAGATAGCCACCCGTTATGCGCCCCAGCGTGCTGGAAAGCAAATAACAGGAAAAAACCCAGCCGATATCACTGGTAGCCCAACCGCGAGACGCCCCCAAAATAGCTGTAAAACTGACAAACCCCGTGTGAACGATAGAGCGCAAAACACTAATAGCAAAAAGCGTCCACAGAGAACGGGTTTTTTTCAAAATGGAGAAATCGATTTTGCCCGCGGTTACGCGGCGTTCATGCACGGGGACTTTTCGAGACTGCCACAGGATAAATGGCGCGAGAAATAAGACGGGAATGACAATAAGCCACAGATATTGGATGCCGTATCGCTCGACAATTTGCGTTCCGGTAATCGAAGCGAGTGCCATGCCGAGCGTCCCCCCTGTGAGAAAGATGGCCATAGCCAGATTAGCTCGATGCGGCGTTAAAGCCGTAACCAATCCCCCGGCGGTGGGATGAAAAAGAGAGGACCCAAAAGAAGCGAAAATTAAAAAAACAGCGAGTATATAAGCGCTGGGCGCAAAACCGATGCAAGAGACAAAAATTCCCGTAATAAAAAGCCCCAGTGCAACGAGGGCCATGCGATCGCGTCCATCGCTAAAATATCCCATAAAGGGCTGTGTGATAGAACCACAAAAGACAATCACCGTGGGCAAATAGGCAAACTGCGCCACCGTGAGATTGAAATGACTCTGAAAAAAAGCCCACAATGGCGGCGTGAGGACCATGTAAAAATCCAACGCCATGTGTGCAGCAGTAATATAAAAAACAGGGCGCAAAGTCCCGCTTGAGTCAGAACGAAAAGATGGCGCGGTTTCTGTGGACATAGAATCGTCTTCCCCTCACAACCCGGCGCGTTGGAGAATAACCTCGCAGAGTTTTTCGTGCAGGCCCAGAGGTTCGGTAACGCGGATATGTACATCTGGATATGCAGCCCCCGCTTCTGTTGCCATACGCGGAATATCTTCTGTGGCATGGCGTCCCGGAGATAGCATGTAGGGATGAACAACAATCTCACTCGCCCCCTCGCGCACACATGCATCAATACCCTGTCTAATAGTGGGTTCGGCCAGTTCCATGTGCGCGATGCGGACAATGATATCGGGGCGCGCTCGACGCAAAATATCGCCAACGCTGTTAAGCATCTGATTGGCTTCTTCACGCCTGGAACCGTGATCGACAATGAGAAGTGCGGTAGGCATGTTTGTTAAGTGAATTGAAAAAAATTAACTACTACTCCCCAGCCACGCTTCAATCTGCTGTTCATTCTCGTCTGTCCACGGCGCAATATCCTCAATACAAATGCGGTCGTGACCACTATAGACGAGCGCCATTGTATCCTCGTAAATGCCTTCTTTTAGAGCCTGTTCGCGCCAGGCGACAAAACTTTCGCGGTCGTATTCTTTCGCCCGCACATCAATGCCCTCGCAGTCGAAATTACTGGTCAGCACCCGATCCAATCCACGGGCGATTTCCGATTTGTCGTGGACGAGATCAGTCGTTTCGTCGGGATCGTCTTTGAGATTGAAGAGTTCGGAGTCAAAACCCGTATGCTTGACGTATTTCCAGTCGCCCTGGCGCAACATAAATGTGCCCGTGGCACAGCGATCCCCGTGGTATTCACACATGGCCCAATCGCGTTCGCGCTCTGCCCCTCCAACGAGTTGCGGAAATAGAGATTCCCCGTCCAGCGTGTCGGGATACGCGGCATTATCCGCATAATCGTCATAGCGGATGCGCGCCATATCCATAAATGTGGGATATAGATCAACGAGAGAAACAGGTGTATCGACCACAGCACCTTTTTGCACATCGGGACCGCGAATAATTAGAGGAACGTGGGATGATGCCTCGTACATTGAACGCTTGAGTATCTGATTTTGATCCCCGGCCATTTCACCGTGATCGCTTGAAAAAATGACATACGTATTATCGCGCAACCCCAGGTCATCGATGGACTGAAGCACCCGACCAACCATCTCATCGAGCGCGGCGATCATCGCAAAGTACGTGTGCCGAATCTCTCGGACGAGGTTCTCAGAAAACTGTTTGTCGCAATTTTTAGTCACACGCTGGTAAGCAATAGCTTCATTATGAGTATCCCCGAGCGGCATCAACGTCGGCGGAATATCGACTTTATCCGCATCGATCAGCGGCATATGGCGTTTCTCAGCAGTGAATGCGGGATGCACCAATCCCGTAGTGAGATAAAGCCAGAAGGGCCGGTCACTCCTCGCGTATTGATGTAGTTGATCAACTGCCTGATACGTCCTATCCCAATCGCGCCCATTCGCCTTGCCATCATCTACAACTTGTGGCAAGGTCGTGCGACATATAGGACGGCGAATATTGGCCGCGCGTGTCCACGAGCCGATACGATCACGGATGGAGTGTTTGCCATAAGCGTAATCGATAGGACCGATGGCAGAGGTCTGGTAGCCCGCGCTTTCAAATGTGTTTTGATACGTGGGCACATGCTCGTGCAGCCCTTCGTGATTGTTCCAGCAATCGTAATAATTGGGATATTTTCCACTCCACATACTCGCCCGCGATGGGTTGCACACCGGACAATTCGTGTACGCATTGGTAAACAGCACCCCGTCACTGGCGAGACGATCCATATTGGGCGTGGCATTTTGCATGGCGGGATGGCCCATACAGCCCATCTTGCGCCCATCCATGCTCTCGGCGTGAATAAAAACGATATTCGGTTGAGAAGGCATTTTTGTTTCCTATTGTAGATGTAATCGATTTAAACTTCTACCACACGCCCTGTTTGTGCGGCTTTGTGCATAGCAAAAACAACGCGTAGAGCCTGGAGGCCGTCATCACTGTGCGGATCGGCGTAAGGGGCATTGGGGGCGGATTGATTGCCTTTAATCGCCTCGACGAAGTGATCGCTCGAATTTCCATATTCGGGCAGGTTATCCACGCGCGCCCATCCACCTCTGCGCGTAATCGTATAGAGGCGTTCGCGTTCCAGGCGGTAACTCTGCTTGTCAGTATATATGTTGACCTCATCCTGGTTCTCGTCACAGGACTTGATACAGAGCAAACTGGCGCACAATCCCCCTTCAAATTCGAGACGCATATCCACCAGCGTTTCCTCAATATGCCCCGTCTCATATTGAATTTTACCCTCCACCCTGACTATGCGCCTGCCCGTGATCCACGGCAAAACATCCGTAATGTGAATCGTGCGCCGGTGCAACATGCCCCCATCTTTCTCACTGCGCTTTACGGGACTTTTTCGCTGGACAGCCGTGAGCATTTGCGGCGTAACCGAACCCGACGCGATCTGTCTTCTCACATACTCAGTACTGGACATAAAATGGCGCGTGAACGCCGTCATCAAAATACAATTTTGCGACTTGCTCAACGCCACGAGTTCCTCGGCATCCTCCAAAGTCACCGTAATCGGTTTATCGACAATCGCCGGAATACCGCGCTCAAGCGACAACTTGCAGGGAGCAAAATGTATCTGATTGGGCGTACTCACAAACACGCCATCGACCAAATCCGGATCGAGCATATCGCGATAATCGGTAAATGTCTGACTCTCACTCAGTCCCTCATTGCGATTATCCAGACTTTCCTCGGAAACATCGCAAATTGCCGTAACCTCTACATCTGATCTATTCAGCAAATTCGGGACATGATAGCTCGAACAAAAAGGACCAAGGCCGATAATACCGACTTTTACTTTCTCCATATCAATTCTTTCCCAGGCTTAACCAGCCATCCACATCGGGGGCGAGTTCGCGCCAGTGGCTGGTAATCGCCTGCGCTTCTTCAAGGCCCATTTTGCTCCTGTCTTCATAAGATGCGGGCACGCCCTTTTCAGTGAGATAATCCAGACAGCGACCCCACATTGCGCTCCATACGTAGGCATTGTGTAGTTCTGTTTCTGGAGCCGAGCGGCTGCGCGCAACAAAACCCGGTATAAAGGGACGCCCCGGGGACTGTCCAATAGGAAGATAACGGAAATTATAAGCCCAGCGATAATCTTCACGGCTCGTGTTGGGCGTAGAGCTGTGCATCACTTTATTATCTAAAAAAACAATATCTCCAGGATCAACAGGCAGAGTAATTCCCTGCCCATCGAGGTTTTCCGGATAGGGATGGTATTTTACGCCTTCTTTGTGACTGCCGGGAATAACTACCAAACAGCCATTTTCTTCGGTCGCATGGGTCATTGGAATCCACGCATTGACAATCTCGCTCTCATGAGAATCTCTCAGGCCCGAACCTGCGTCCATGTGCCATCCTGTTTTACCCACCTGAAATGTATAAAACCCTTCCTTCGAAAGATCTGCCCCCAAGGACTCAGCTACCCGATCGGCCAGCTTGAGATGATCGGAAGCGAGTTTGAGATTAAAATGGTAAATCGGCGACGCAGCTATCTCCGGCCCGATAAGAACTTCCAAAACATCTAAGACTTTTGGATGGCGCATAAGATCAAACATTTCGGGAATTCGCGCATCGGGCAGGTCTTTGCGCCACTGAAAAGTAGGAACAAAGATATTCAGCACGGGATCGAGATGGTGCAAAACAGTTCCCCGGCTCGCACCGAGCGACATTGCAAACCGCTCGGGCAAAGACATCTCATCAAATCTATCCAGTGCTTCCGAATTAGTCTCAACCAGATAAATCCGCGCCAGCGCATCAAGGAGCGCAGAATAGGCTTTTTGCAAGGGATAAATGTCTTGATCGGGATTGAGCACATCTTTGACAACGACATATCCTTCTTCTACGTATTGTTCTTTTAATGACGACATATATGGTCTCCTGTTATTTGGTCATTGAGGAGTGCCGCTGGGAACCGAATTACTTATTAAAAGCCCAGCGCAATGCCTCTATGGATTCATTGGTCGCCGCGTCAATTTCAGCAACCGGGGTTTCAGTTGGCAACATATAAAACGCATGCGTCATGCCAATATAACGCCGTGTAACAGTGTCAACACCTGCAGCTTTTAAGGCATGTCCATAATCTTCTGCTTCGTCTCGAAGGGGATCAAATTCAGCAGTCATAACCAGCGCGGGCGGCAAGCCAGACAGATCAGACGTGCAAATGGGCGCGACATCGGGGTGGTTGCGGTCTGCAATATTGGGAACATAACAATCCCAGAACCACTTCATCGCACTGGCCGTGAGCAAATACCCTTCGGCATTTTCCGAATAAGAGGTACGATCAAAATTTGCCTCAATAACGGGATAAACGAGCAATTGAAAAACGAGATTTAATCCCGCATCTCGAGCGCGAAGGGCGACACAGGCCGCCAGATTGCCCCCAGCACTATCGCCAGCTACGGCAATGCGGGAAGAATCAATCCCCAATTCATCTGCTGAAGACGCCGCCCACAACGTAGCGGCAAAACAATCGTCAATCGCACCGGGAAAAGGCGTTTCTGGCGCACGACGATAATCGACTGAAACGATAACACACCCCACATCATGTGCGAGCTTTCTGCACTTGAACTCTCCCGTATCCAGATCGCCCAGCACCCATCCACCGCCGTGAAACCACATGAGAAGCGGCAACCTGCGGTCGTCATTGGGGCGATAAATGCGAATGAGGATCTCCTCCGTAGCACCCGGAATCGCGCTATCTTCCACATGATAAATAGGCGGCAACATATCATCTGGCATTTTGCGCGAATCATTAAAAGCCCTTGCAGCCGCCACCCCTCCGCTGTGCAAATCCGTCAGACCATCATCGTGCATCGCGTTTTCAAATGTCTGCACGAATTTCTGTATTTCCGGATGTGGTTGACTCATAGTTATATCCCTCACGCTGGCATTGGGACGGGTCTCGCATCCTCTGTGCGAATACTCCAATCCGCCAATTTTAATTGCAAATCTGCGATGACATCGCGGTGATCGGCATTATCCACCACATTGTACAATTCCCACGGATCGTTCACCAGATCGTACAACTCATCCCGATCCCCCATGGGATCATGAACGTATTTCCATTCGGCTGTACGCACCATCTTGCGGCGTCCCTCAGCCTCGCGCCATTGCAAAGACTGTCCAATAGCCCGCCGCCCCCAGGGTTTCTCAAACTGTTTCAAATCCGCCAAAGTAAAAGCCGGTCCACCCGCGCCGTATTCTGAAAATGCCGCATCTCTCGGTGCAGCATCCGTAACCGTGGGCAACCCTTCCCCGTGCATAGAACGCGGCACATCGTACCCCTGCAATTGCAAAACCGTCGGCACAATATCGATCAAATTGACACAACTCTCATCCATCACGCCCTGCGGAACCTGCCCCGGCCACGACACAATAAGCGGCACGCGCGTCAAACAATCGTAAAACGCGCCCCCCTTAGCGATCTGTGCGTGTTCGCCCGAAAAATCGCCGTGATCTGCGCAAAGAACCACAATCGTATTCTCGCGCAAATTGAGCCGATCCAACGCGTCTAAAATCTGTCCCACGCCATCGTCTAAAAAACGCACCATCCCGTGATACACCCCCACGCAACCCTTTACGTCTTCAATCGAATCCTCTTCCACCCCAATCATCGCATGCAATACCCGGTTGCGTTCGGGCGCTGTACCATCGCTATACTCATCTGCTCTCCAGGGCGGCATCACCACATCATCGGGTGCAATCGCATACTGTTCGGGACATTCATACGGCGTATGGGGATCGGGAATGGAAACCCACAGCGCGAACGGCTCATTGCCAAATTGCTCCAAAAACCGCACAGTCTGCCCCGCCACCAACCCGGTCGAATAATCCTCCAGCGGAAAATCACTGGTCCCGTAAGAAAACTGCGGGCTAATATCGGGCAGGTTTCTGCGAACCACATGCGCGGCATTAATCGACTCAATTGGACGAAACCAATCCATCCCCTTTGTCGCGGCATCTCTGGGCAATCCCCCATGTCCGATCTCACACCACACATCGAACAAATCGAGATCGCTTTGTTCCTCAAAACAGTGATTTTTCCCAATCAGACCACACCGATACCCCGCCGCTTTCCACAGCTTAAATGCATGCGTGGCATCCCCAGGCATCAGCGTCTGATTTCGCCGCCCACCGTGTGAATGCGGAAACTGAGAGGTCCAAAACGAAATGCGGCACGGCACACAAAGTGGATGCGGTGTAACAGCGTGCTTGAACAACACGCCCTCATTCGCCATCCGCTCTAATGACGGCGTCTGACAAAACGCACTGCCGTATAAATGGCTCGCCGTCGCCTTCATCTGATCACTCATAATAACGATTACATTGGGTTGGTTCATGTATTTTCTCCATTTATCACTACCGGTTCACCGGACTCGGCACTGAGCTTCGCCGCCTCAATCACAGCCATCGTATGCCGCACAGACCTGCCATTGGCATCGGGCACTTTGCCAGTGAGACAACAATCTACAAATTCACCGATCTGACTGGGCATCCCCACCCGCGAAGTCTCATCTATGGGCACATCTTTCCCATTGACCATCAATTTCTGATTGGTCATCCAAATGGATCCTTCGCTACCCATAATATACGTATCGTGTGCACCAGTATGCGTTACCACAGTTTGCGTCAGCACACTCACCGTGCCATCTTTGTGATTCATAATTGTCGAATACGAATCTTTTTGCCCCGCGTACCGCTCTGCGCTTTCACTACCCTGCGAATATACCTTTACCACAGGAGAATCGATATACCAGGGTAAAATATCGTATTCATGCGGACCAAAACAATACAAAACACAAACACCGCCCAATTCCAAATCGAGATACCATGATCGGTCTGGCGGATCAAAATTGCCGTATCGCCTGCGGATCATGTGCCCCACCTCGCCAATCGCCCCCTCCCGAATCAGCGCCTTCACCTTCAAATTCACGGGAAAGTGACGCATCACCTGTCCCACCATCAGCACCACACCGGCATCTTCACACGCCGCAATCATGCGATCACATTCGGCTACAGACAGCGCCATCGGTTTTTCAACCAGCACATGTTTCCCAGCACGCGCAGCGGCAACCACCTGCTCGGCGTGTACTTTGTGAATCGAACACACATGTACGGCCTCCACTTCGGGATCACTCAATAAATCGTCCAACACCCCATAAGCGCGGGCATTGTGCGTATTGGCAAGAGCCTCTGCCCGACTGAGGTCGATATCCATAACTGCCGCCAGACGGATGTTCTCATTGGCCTCAATACCGCGCGCATGTCCCCCCGCATTCGAACCTGCGCCAATCAGCCCGACAGACAAAATGTCTTTCATTATGTCCCCCTGCAATTTGTTCCACTAATTTCAGTTGCTCCTGCAATAGCTTTTGTTTTCTTTCTATTCTCTCACTACACAAAGGAGCAACTTATGAACCCCGTAAAATTTGGCATTGTTGGCATTGGCGGTTTTGGACAAACACACGTACGCTCTGTCGAAGCACTTGAACGAGAGGGACGCGCGCGCCTCAACGCAGCCGTTGTCATTGACCCGGAAAACCACCCCGAAAAACTCGCCGAATTTAAAACCCGCAATGTTCGCGTTTACGACACTTATGACGATCTGCTCAGTGCAGGTGGCATAGATTACGTCACCCTGCCCATTGGCATTCACTATCACGTTCCCTATTCCGTAGCAGCGCTCGAAGCGGGATTCAATGTCATATGTGAAAAACCACTATCAGCTACAATACAGGATGCCAATCATTTAATAAAGAGAAAAAATAAAACAAACAAAGTTGTGCTCATCGGATATCAATCGATCTACGCTCCCAGCATCCAGACCATCAAAACCCGCTTATTGGATGGGCGGCTGGGAAAGTTGCACGCGATTCGCATCAAAGGCGGATGGCCGCGCAACAACCTGTACTACAGCCGCAATACCTGGGCTGGGCGACTCACACTCGACGATAGCACATGGGTTCTCGACAGCCCAATCAACAACGCCATGGCGCACGACCTCAACAATGCCATGTACCTGTGCGGCGCAACCCATCACGAATCGGCCATGCCCGAAACCGTACAGGCCGAACTCTATCGCGCACGCGATATCGAAACACTCGACACAGCCATACTCCGCATTGTCGCAAATGGCGTTGACGTCCTCATCGGTCTCTCCCATTCCACACGTGAAAACTTCAATCCCCTCATGCAACTCCAATGCGAGCGTGGAACAGTCGAATGGAGCCGTCCGAGGTCAATTATTCGCTATAATGACGGCAGCACAGAATCCTTTGAAGAGCACGACTTGCGCGACCATCACGGCCCGTTTCACAACGCCATCGACGTAATGCAAAATAACGCCACGCCCCTGTGCCCGCCAGAAGTCGCACGCGCACAAACCCTGTGCGTCAATGGCGCACACGAAAGCTGTCCCAATATCGTCACAGTTGATCGCAGTGAAATTGAAGTCGCCGAACGCGATGGCGCGCCCTTCCACATCATCAACGATCTGGACGACATGTTAGACCGCAGCTTTCACACCGGCAAACTCTTCTCGGAACTCGGCGTCAGTTGGGCAATCTCAACGCAGCCTTATGACATGGCGAATTACGACCATTATCCTCACGGCGGCAGATAATTCAAAAACCATGCCAACGTCCGCCTCGCACTATCGCGGCGATTTTTCTCTTTCCGAAACCCATGGCCTTCGCCCGGATACACCACCAGTCCCACCGGCACCCCCAGTGCTTCCAGTGCGCGACAAGTGACTTTAGACTCCGACAGCGGACAAATCGGGTCCTGGTCGCCGTGTAACAACAGAAGCGGTGTGCGAATCGCACCCAAATTGGGAAACACATCGCCCCCGCGCGTACGCTCTGTAATCGGCCACGATAGCGGTTCCAAATACTCAGTCTCATACGTAAAATCACCCGTTTCCAAAGTCATCCGCCGGTTGTCGATAAAACCGAAAAGCGCGACACCGGCATGGAATCGATCCGTCACAGACAGTGCCCGCAGAGTCATATATCCCCCGTAAGACGCACCGAAAATACCCACCCTGTTTTTTAATGCAAGCCCTTCTTCAATCAAAAAATCAACACCCGAAATAATATCTTCGAGATCAGCCCGCCCCTGGCATCCGATATTGCTCTGCGCGAAATCATCTCCAAAACCCAGAGAACCCCGAAATGCCGGACGAAAAACCCGGTAGCCCGCCCGCAGCAAATGGCGATATCGAACCGCCTCACTCCGCACATTTTCCACCGGCGTAGCAGGCCCACCATGTGCCGACACCAGCAGCGGAGCAGGGCCTCTAAGGCCGTCTGCTTCGTAGAGCACCCCTTCAATCTCCATGCCATCGGGGGCTTCCCATTCCATTTCTAAAACGCGCAAATCCTCGTAATTCGCTGGCTGAGGCAAAGGCACACGGCGCGTTCCCGTCCAAATTGCGGGAAATCGCTCCGCGTCTTCGGTTTCAAAAATAGCCAGACCATCGGGCATCCATACAATATCTGATACCGCGTCCAAATCGCCAAATGTCCCTTCTGGCGTTCCATCCAGAGCCAGCACTTCCGTCTGTGTTTCCAAACCCTCCACAAACGATACCCAGGCGGTTTTTTCCCGAGGTCCCCAGCCAAAGCACGCAATACAACGCCCACCCTCTGTGAGATTCACCCGTTCGTTGCCATCCCAGGACAACCACCACAAATCCGTATGCGTTGTAATGGGATACACCGCTTCGTGATTGGCTTCGTAAAGCAGCGCAGAGCCATCCGAAGCCATCACCACGCGACCGGCTTTGCCAGCCCCTTCGGTCAACTTTCGTACCTCATTTGTATTCAAATCAAAACCGTAAAACTCTCCTCGCTGCGCTTCTTCTGGAATCACATTAAGAGATTCTCGCCACGCGATTCGACGACCATACCGGCACATACTCAGGTTCCCACATCCTTCTGGCACATAGGCGAGATCGTGCCAACCCTCAATTGAAGCATATCTGCACAGCGTGACCTTTTCTCTCTGTGTCGGATAAAAATACGGTGCTTTGGGATCCACAGGCTCGCGGCGATCCACAAGAGCACCCACAACCAGACCCCGTATTCCCCATTTGACATCATAGGAAATCGTTCCTCTGGGAATCGTGAGCAAACGCCCCTTTGTACCATCCAGATCAACCCGCCATAGCGCGCCTTCTGATTCAACCAGCGCACAATTTTCATCGGCTGGCCATAAGCGTGTCACAGAATCAAACACTGGCTCGAGCACAGCCCTCTCCGTCGTCAACTTGAACAAGGAACCGCTCAATATCACAAATAATACCTCAGAACCAACGCGCACCATACCCTGCACACGCCTGAGATCCAGATCCGTATCTGTCAGACGATCTAAATGCGACGGCAATTTGACATCATCCAGCAACATATCCATAACACATCCTTCCGATGCGGCAGCAGTTCAAAAATGTAAACAAATCGCCCCACAAGATAGTGTTAGACCTCAAGATTAGCAATAGCACAATATAGATAAAATAAAATAAGAGTCTGATTTGCGCGGTACAGAACAGAATAAGCTATCTTTATTTAATTACTCAACTTGACCAACAGAAATACTTTGCCATACCTGTGTCCCCGTCCTATCTTGTCCCGTCCTTTTGGTTCGCCTGAACTCATCCTCATTCCGGAGCACCTTATGGCTCGCAACCTCCTTTTAATCACCACCGATCAACAACGCTGGGACAGCCTCCCCTGTTACGGCCTCGACTTTATGCAAACCCCCAACCTCGACCGCCTCGCACGCGAAGGCATGGTATTTGACCATTGCATTGTCCCCTCCCCCGTATGCGTGCCTTGCCGCGCATCTATCATGAGCGGACAATACCCCAGCGTAACCGGCGTGCTCGGCAATGGCAACTGGTTACCCGATCATGTGCCGACATGGCCGCGCATCATCTCGCAAACCGGACGGCGCACCGCAGCCATCGGCAAAATGCACTTTCACCCCTGGGACTCACACCAGGGCTTTGACGAACGCATCATGGCCGAAGACAAACGGCACATTTTCCTGCCTGACCACCACGTACAATTTCTCGCTGCACACGGCCTCGACCGACCGCACCCCACCACATTGCCGGGATATTACGAAACTCTGGGCGCATCTATCACACCGCGCGAGCGAAAATTTCACGTCGATGGCTTTGTAGGCGACCAGGCAGCCGAATGGCTCCAACAAAATGGGAACGCCCCCTTTGCCGCCTGGGTCAGCTTTCCCGGACCGCACGACCCCTATGACCCCCCAGAAGACATGGCCCGTATGTATGCCGACGCGCCCATACCCGAACCCGTCGGTTCCCCGGAAGAACTCGCCAGCAAACCACCCGCACAAAGAGACCGCGGTCGCGGCACCCTGTCCAACTCCATGTTCCGCCAGGATTACTCAAAAGCAACCCCTGAACACTACCGAAAATGGCGCGAGCACTACTACGCCAACATCAGCTTAATTGACGAAGGCATTGGCAAAATCATCGCCGCACTGGAAGCCCACCGCGTACTCGACGACACCCTCATCATCTTCACCAGCGATCACGGCGATGCACTGGGCGATCACGGCCTGCCCTTCAAGAGCTTCTTTTACGACTGCATGTCGCGCGTGCCCCTCATCATTCGCGGTCCCGACATCCCCGCCGATCAGCGCGCACCGGGCCTCGTCAGTATCATTGATCTCGTGCCACTTATTTATCACGCCTGCGATGCCGAACTGCCGAGCACACTTCAAGGAGAAGACATTCGCCCACTATTTAAAGACCCCACCGCGACCATTCGACAGGCCGCATTTTGCGAAATCGGCGGTCGCGCTATGGTGCGAACTGAACGCTACAAATACGCGCACTACGCCGATGGATCTGCCGAACTTTACGACCTCGAAAACGACCCCGACGAACTCGTCAATCGCGCGGGAGACGCGCAACTCACCCACGTTGAACAAGACCTCAAATCCCGCTTGATTGAGCACTGGATTGATAACCAGAAACACCAATCGGACTACACATCTGCCCCGCAATACTGGGTGCGAGAGGCGCTTGAAGCCGATTACAAAAAACAACAGGAAGAAGGCGGCGACCTGCGTTATAGGCCGCTGTATTGAAAGGAGTTCTCCTTGAAAATCACCGATGTCGAAACCATTCAATTCAAATACATCGCCAACACCGAACGCGATAGCGATGGACACGGGCATCCTGGTCCCGAACGCGAAGCCGTTCAAACCCTGCTCGTAATTTCAACCGATGAAGACATATCCGGATACTGGTTTGGTGCAAATGCACAGGTGATCAACAGCATGATCAAGCCAGAACTCATTGGCAAAGACCCCTTTATGCGCGAACAAATCTGGCACGACCTCAACCACCGCCAGCGCATCAACTCGGACACGATAACCGATAGAGTCATCATGTCCGTTGACCTCGCCCTCTGGGACCTGGCCGGACGCGCCCTCAACCAACCCGTTTACAAATTGCTCGGTGGGTACCGCGACAAAGTCCCCGCCTATGCCTCCACCATGTGCGGCGACGATCTCGAAGGCGGTTTGGCCACGCCCGCAGATTATGCCCGATTTGCCGAATGGTGTATGAAACGCGGATACCCCGCCTTCAAACTCCACACATGGCAGCCCCCCTACGAGGGTGCTCCAAGTGTCAAGCGCGACCTCGAAGCCTGCGCTGCCGTACGCGAAGCCGTCGGCCCCGACGTGCCCCTCATGCTCGACCCCTATCACTATTACGACCGCGAAGCCTCGCTCGCCCTGGCAAAAGGACTTGAAAAACTCGACTATTACTGGATGGAAGAACCCATGGATGAACACAGCATGTCGTCCTATGTCTGGCTCTGTGAACAAACGTCTTTACCAATATGTGGTCCCGAAACCTGCGAAGGCAAAATGTATGTGCGCGCCGAATGGATCAAAGCCGGAGCGTGCGACATTTCCCGCTGTGGCGTCGGCGATGTTGGCGGTCTGACCCCTCTTATGAAAACCGTTCACCTGTGCGAATCCTTTGGCATGCGCTGCGAAATCCACGGCGGCGGCCCCGGCAACTTGCACGCCCTGTGCGCCATGTCCAATGGCGAATTTTACGAACGCGGCCTCCTCCACCCCTTCATCGACTTCGACGAACACGCGCCCTGGCTACACGAACACGGCGAACCCATGGATGACCAGGGATTTGTGCACGTTCCCCAGCGCCCGGGATTGGGCATGAACATCAACTGGGATTATATCGAAAAAAATAGAATCGGAATGTAAGGATATTCCTACCACAACACAAACATAGGAGAACATTATGAATAAAGTACGCATCGGCATTATCGGTATCGGTAACATGGGCAGTGGACACAGTCTTTATTTGCACCCGGGCCAGGTATCCAATGCAGAACTAACCGCCATCTGCGACATACATCCCGACCGCATCAAGTGGGCGCGCGAAAATCTTGGCGAAAACGTCCGCACATTCGATAGTGCCGATGATCTCATGGCTTCTGGAACCGTCGATGCCGTCATTGTCGCCACACCGCACTACCTCCATCCGCCACTGGCAATTCAAGCCATGAACAGCGGGTTGCATGTGCTTATAGAAAAGCCCGCAGGCGTTTATACCAAACAGGTCAAAGAAATGAACGCCGTAGCAGAAAAAAGCGACCGCGTCTTCGGCCTCATGTTCAACCAGCGCACCATTGGGGCGCATCAAAAACTCAAAGACTTGGTCACATCGGGGGATCTGGGAGAAATTCAGCGCACGAACTACATAATCACCACCTGGTTCCGCTCGCAAAGTTATTACGATTCAGGCGGTTGGCGTGCGACCTGGGAAGGCGAAGGCGGCGGCGTCTTAATGAACCAGTGCCCGCACAACCTCGACCTGTGGCAATGGATTTGCGGCATGCCCATCCGATGCAGAGCATTTGTCGGATTTGGCAAATACCACGATATCGAAGTCGATGACGAAGTCACCGCTTATGTGGAATACGAGAATGGCGCAACGGGCGTATTCATCACCACAACAGGCGAAGCCCCCGGCACCAACCGCCTCGAGATCACTGGCGATCGCGGCAAAGTCGTCATGGAAGGTGGAAACATCACCTTCTGGCGCACCCGCGAATCCGTCAGCAAGTTCTGCAAAGAATACAAAGGTGGCTTTGGCAGCCCCGAAGCCTGGAAATGCGACATTCCTACGGGTAGCGGTGGCGAAGCCCATCGCGGCATCACCCAAAACTGGGTAGATGCCATACGTACGGGCAGTCCACTCCTCGCGCCTGGTGTTGAGGGCGTCAAAGGCGTCGAACTCGCCAACGCCATGCTCTTATCTGCCTGGACAGAAAACTGGGTAGATATCCCGGTTGATAGCGATCTCTTCTATGAAAAACTCCGGGAAAAGATCAAAAATTCCAACACAACTAAAAGCGCGGAAAACAGCACAGTACTCGACGTATCCGAGACGTACTGAGGGACTGGGGACTGGAGGCAGGTGGGTTGGGCGGACTAATAGCTGACCGCTGACTGCTAAAAAATTCGAGGGCTGATCCTCAAGTAAAGAACCGACCCCCACGCGGAAGCTGACTGATGCGAGAAGATACCCGCATTCTGTGACAATTGAGTTTCGGATAAGTTACAGACACGTCAAATCGACTTGGGCACCTCAAAAAACACCAGATCTCCCGACACCGCATCTGACCAATCGTCAATTGGCAGATCAATACCTGCGACACCACAAGTCGGCACATTGGCAATAGCAGATCCCGTTAGTTCATTGACGAGTACGGTCATATCTGGGTTGTGTCCTATCACCATAATCTCCCTATACCGATTATCGACCTGTCGAATCAAATCTAACACATCCCCACTATGCCCCGAATAAATGCGCTCGTGCCATGCGATCCGCTTTTTGGAAAAATTGAGTGACTTGCGCAATCGTTTGACCGTAGATCGCACGCGCTTAGCCGTGCTGCACAACACGTAATCTGGCTCGACCTTCCATACCCGCTTCAGATATTTGCCCATGCGCTTCCCATCCCTTCTTCCCCGCTTATTCAAAGGTCGATCAAAATCAGCCAACCCGAAATTGCTCCAATCCGACTTGGCGTGCCGCACGAGATAGAGCCGTTTCATAAAGCATCCTCCATTGAGGTTGTACACATTAAAATATACGCAACAAAAGGCATATTCATCTCTCAAGAATATAAAGTCTCAAATCACTCGGCGGTGGGATCTCCTCTCGGGGCAGGTCCCGATTGCGCCCCAGCGTTTCCCAGCGCAAGAGATATCGCTCACCGGGCTTTGTGCCCGCCCCCCTCGCCCAGCGCGTGTTGATCCTCATGCCCGGATACTGAGAAGTCACGCGCGCCAATTCTCCGGGTATCGCACTCGGGGGTGGCGGATAAGTCCCGATCACTTGCATGGTTTGGGGATTCAATTTCCAAATTCCCCGTCCTTCTTTCACATGTATATAGCTCATACTCAATCCCCCATCGGATTCTACCTTTACGCTGCCCAACCGAATCTCTGCGACAATTGATCCACCCCCACCAAACTCCCACCGATAGGTCCAATCGCTCACTCTGTACACAACCCACTCGCCGTATTCCAACCGGGCACAATAAGCTTGTGTGTACCCATTTTCATCGTGCTTGTGATAACTGATCACCGGGCGTTTCTGATGGTCAAAGCCCAATGACTGCGTCATATTGATCATCCCGCCCCTCGGCGGCACGGGATCGACGACGGCACCGCTTTCTATTGTTATCGGCAATGCCAGCGCATCGCCGCCACCCGTTTCCCAGGCGACCAGGTCGCGGCTGCGGGCATAGGAGATATCGTGATTGGTCGCAGCATCAGGTGTATCGCGCCACATCCAGATCATGTGGAACATCCCATCGGGACCTTTCTGAGGGCTGCGTGCGTACGCATTCATGCGCCCTAACCCATCCAATAACGGCGTATCGTGCAACCTTCGCCAGGTTCTGGTATGAACATCATAGATATTGTAAAATTCAACCGCATTGCCACTACTGCCGTCCCGATACCGAAAAATTAACTCATTATTAGGACCGCGCATAAACACGGGATAAGTACAGCGGTCTTCACTGTCTCCCACCATAGAATCAATGCGCTCAAAACTCTTCACATCGAGTGGCCGCGTTGTGCGAAAGTAAATCAGTGGATCCACATGCATATTGCCGCTCAGATGAATGTGATCGTCGGCGTCAATGGCCATCGTCAGGTAATTGTGAGTGTCCCATCCGGTTTCCGAAGACAGTCGGCCTCGATTTTCCAACCATACACCTCTGGGCTGTTCAAATGTCCACATCTCTGCATCTAAATTTCTCATCCCCACCGTCATTTTTCGGTTGGCATCGTAAAATGCGACAAATTGTAAATCGCCATAAGTCAACAGGTCAAAACTAACGGGATGCCCAGCCCATACCTTCGAGATAAATAACGAGCCGAGAATTTTCCTATCAGGGGGCGTCCCGCCATTTGGCGCGACTGTTTTGTCGAGGTTTGCGGCAAAACGCAAAAAATCGCCGAACCCGATCTCGCCATCGCCATCCAGGTCAAAACGCTCATCATACTTTTCATCGCCCTGGCGCGCCCCGAACCTGGCGACAAAAAGCAAAAAGTCGGAAAAATCAACCACGCCACTATTATCAAAATCTGGACTGGGGACTTGTTCTAATGCGACATCGGCTCGAAGTGGTTGGATCAGAAGCACGATGAATAGCAAGGCGAGAATATGCCAACGCATGGCATCTTACTCCTATTGACAGAAAAAGGGCTTGCGATCCATATCACAAGCCCTTGCTTTTATTGTGGTGCCGAAGAGGGGATTCGAACCCCTACACCCTTTCGAGTACTGCCCCCTCAAGACAGCGTGTCTACCAATTCCACCACTTCGGCACAAAATCTACGGCGTGGTACTGCCGGTATCGGCCGGTGCTGTTTGGGTTGTTCCTTCGGTCGGTGTGGTTTCAGGAAAGGTCAAAGGTTGAGGAATTTGCTGCATGGGCATCTGCCCTTCTTCCATTAATCGCTCAGCTGCCGTTGACGGTACAGAGTCCGTCGAACGTCCCGCATACCAAAGCCCGATGCACGTCAGCGCAAAAATAATCCCCACATACGTCGTCACTTTTGCCAACATAGGCACGGCACCACCACCGCCAAACATCGATGTGCCCCCTCCCATACCGCCAAAAGCACCACCGGACAGCCCACCACTTCTGCCGGGCTGCATCAAGATAACCAGAATGAGTACCGCACAAACTATCACATGAACAATCAAAAGAAATATTTCCATATCACCCTCTATATAGCCGCTTTCACAATAGCGGCAAAATCGTCGGCTTCCAGCGAAGCCCCGCCGATCAATCCTCCGTCAATATTGTCCTGCTGAAACAACTCCGCCGCATTATCGGGCTTCACAGACCCGCCATATTGAATGCGAATCCCCTGTGCGACATCGTTGTTATAAATTTGCGCCAACACCTGGCGGAGAAACACATGGACAGCCTCTGCCTGTTCCGGTGTCGCCGTCAGCCCTGTGCCAATGGCCCAAACAGGCTCATAAGCCAGGGTAATACCCTGTGCATCGTCAGCGGAAATGCCGTTGAGAGCACCCCGCGTTTGCGTCTCAACCACCTGCTCAGTCACATCGGCCTGACGCTCATCGAAAGACTCGCCAATACACACAATAGGCTTCAATTTATTACTCAGGGCGGCCTTTAAACGGCGGTTGACAGTATCGTCTGTTTCGCCAAAAAACTGCCGCCGTTCAGAGTGACCTAATATAACGTATTCACAACCGCAAGTCAACAGCATGGGAGCCGAAACCTCACCTGTAAAAGCACCCTCGGCCTCCCAGTACATATTCTGAGCACCCAGCCCTACGCCAGTACAGCACACCACACTTGAAACCCGTTCCAGTGCCGTAAAAGGTGGACATATCGCCACATCCACATCCATCACACCCGATACCGCATCCACCACGCATCGCGCAAGTATTTCTGCCTCATCAGGTGTTTTATTGAGCTTCCAATTTCCCGCCACAAATGGCGTTCGCATCGCTACGCCCTTTCACAATTTGAATACGCTCCTATCCTTCATCCTCTTCCCTATCCGAAAGTGCCGCCACACCAGGCAGTGTTTGGCCTTCTAAAAACTCCAGAGAAGCCCCGCCTCCGGTCGAGACATGGCTCAATTTTTCCGCCACGCCAAAGTCTGCCATCGCAGCAGCAGTTTCCCCTCCGCCAACAATCGTCGTTGCACCGCGCTCAGTCGCCGTAACCAGTGCCTCGGCAACCGCACGCGACCCCTTTGAAAAAGAGAAAATCTCACACACTCCCAAAGGCCCATTCCACACCACGGTTTTAGCACTTAAAACCACACCGGAAAATCGCTTTCGCGTCTCAGTCCCAATGTCAAACCCTTCCAAATCCGCTGGAATTTGATCTCGCGGCACAATCTGAGCAGGTATTCCTTCCGTCATCTCTGCTGCCACAACCGTATCGGTTGGCAATATCAGATCTACACCTTCAGCCTCTGCGCGCTTTAACAAATGGGCAGCGACCCCAACGCGATCTTCTTCCAACAACGACTTCCCAATTTCCAGGCCCATCGCCTTAAAAAACGTAAACGCCATGCCGCCGCCAATGAGCAGGGTATCCACTTTTGAAAACAAATTTTCAATCACATCAATTTTACCGGAAATTTTTGCCCCGCCCATAATAGCAATATAAGGCCGTCCTGGATCGGCCAACGCCGTGCCCAAATACTCCAATTCTTTCTGCATCAACAAACCCGCAGCACAGTGAACAAAATAATGGGTAATCCCCTCAGTAGAGGCATGCGCGCGATGGGCACTGCCAAAGGCGTCATTGACATACACATCGCCCAATTCCGATAGTTGTGTGGCAAGACCCGGCGCATTGGCTTCTTCGTCAGCGTGAAATCGCAAATTTTCGAGCAGTACAACCGAACCTTCGGGCGCGCGTTTCACCAATGAGGTTGTTGCCTCACCCACACAGTCAGGCGACAAAAGCACTTCGCGTCCCAGCAGTATTTGAAGGATTTCGGCCACGGGTTTAAGCGATAGCTCGGGCACGACCTCACCCTCTGGACGCCCCAAATGTGACATTAACACGGGCTGCCCACCTGCATCCAAAATGTATTGGATCGTAGGCAAAGAAGCTCGCAAGCGCGTGTCATCCGCGACCTGCCCATTTTCAATGGGCACATTAAAATCAACGCGCACCAGAACGCGCTTATCCCTCATATCCAGGTCTGTAATCAGCAACTTCGCCACGTTATCGCCTCTCAAAACTCAGAATCAGCGACTATTTTTACATATTTGCCAACTTTGCGATCAAATCCACACACCGATTGGAATACCCCCACTCATTGTCGTACCACCCACATACCTTCACCATATTGCCAGACATCACCGTGGTAATCATCGAATCGAAAATACAAGAATGGGCATTCCCCAGGACGTCTGCAGAAACAATGGGATCATTGGTATATTCCAAAATACCTTTCAAACGCCCATGCGCGGCACACTTAAAGGCATCGTTCACCTCTTCTGCGGTCACCTCTTTTTGAAGCACCGCGACAAAATCGGTAAATGAACCATCTGGCGTCGGCACGCGCACGGCCATGCCATCGAGTTTCTCATTGAGTTCGGGAATAACCAGACCCACCGCACTTGCTGCGCCCGTAGTTGTCGGTATCATCGACAGGGCGGCAGACCGCGCACGACGCATATCCGAATGGGGCGCATCGATAAGACTTTGATCGCCCGTATAAGAATGGATCGTGGTCATAAGCCCGTGTACAACGCCAAAAGAATCGTGCAACACACTCACCATAGGTGCCAGGCAATTGGTCGTACACGATGCATTGGAAATAATCGTATCATCCTCTTGCAAGATATCATCGTTAATCCCCATCACCACAGTGGGCAAATCCCCTTTGGCGGGCGCAGAAATAACCACCTTTTTCGCACCTTTTTCTCCCAAATGGGCACTCGCGGACTCTTTATCGGTAAAAAAGCCCGTTGACTCAACCACCACATCCACACCCAATGACCTCCAGGGCAATTGTGCTGGATCGCGTTCGGACAAAACAGCCACCATTTTGCCATCTACCACAAGCGCGTCAACCGATGACTTTTCAACTTGCACGCCGTTTTCCCGATGTTTAACACACCCTGGATACCGTCCATGCGTCGAATCGTATTTGAGCAAATGCGCCAGACTCGCAGCATCGGTCAAATCGTTTACAGCCACCACATTGAGACCTCGCGCCACAGCCGCGCGAAATACCAGCCGTCCAATCCGCCCAAATCCATTGATTCCTACTCTCATTCCTACCATAATTTCCTCCAGGCTCGTTATCCAAAAAATACTTTGGCAATATCGTAAAGGCCCATATCAACGGTGCGCAATTTCGACACGGCCTCTTTCAAATCAATTGCAATAATATTTTGCCCGCGCAGCGCCACCATTTTACCAAAATTGTCTTCGTGTACCAGATCAATAGCCGCAATTCCAAATCGCGTTCCCAGCACCCGATCATAAGCAGAAGGACTGCCTCCGCGTTGAATATGACCCAGCACGGTTGCGCGACTTTCGTATCCAGTGCGCCGTTCAATTTCATCACTCAGCAAATTGCCAATACCCCCCAGACGAACATGCCCAAATGCATCTTTTTCCTGAGATTGCAAAACCACACTATCATCGTCGAGCTTGGCACCTTCAGCAGCCACCACAATGCTGAATGTCTTTCCACGGGCATGGCGTTTTCTGATGGTATCGCACACGTCATCAAGATCAAACGGGACTTCGGGAATCAGAATCACATCCGCTCCCCCTGCAATACCAGCCTCCACGGCAATCCAACCCGCATGGCGGCCCATAACCTCGACAACCATCACGCGGTTGTGAGATTCAGCTGTTGTGTGCAAGCGGTCAATCGCTTCCATCACGATATTGATAGCCGTATCAAAACCAAAGGTTTGGTCTGTGCCGTCCAGGTCATTATCAATGGTTTTGGGCACACCGACCACTTTGATGCCCTGATCTGTGAGACGATGGGCCACACCGAGTGTATCATCTCCCCCAATGGCAATCAGCGAGTCCAGCCCCATTTTCTCCATCCCCGCTCGCACGAGCGCACCGCCATCTGCACCATCTTGATACGGATTTGTCCGCGAAGATCCCAAAATTGTGCCCCCGCGCGGCAAAATCCCAGAAACAGCATTCAAATCCAGAGGCACTGACAGCCCTTCAAGCATCCCTCGCCATCCCTCCTGCACACCCGTCATGTCGTAATCGTAAACCATAATGCCTTTGCGTACAATCGCGCGGATTACCGCATTAAGACCTGGGCAATCGCCGCCACCTGTAAGTATGCCAACGCGTTTTACAGACATAATATCTCCTCTTGCAAAATCACTATCATGAGCATAATCGCCAGAGTCCTGCGAGATTTTCAAAGACTTGAAGTTTAAGGTATTGCAACATACCTGTCAAGCCCGTTGTATTTAACGCAGGTACGCTCACTAAAATATAAAGTTGGCGTCAAGACCCCGATTTTTCTACGTCTTGAGACAGATCATCTTCTCCCAATAGGGGACTGGCAACAGCACCAATAGACACGCATTGCGCCCCTGCAGATCTAAGCGCCAGAACACATGCATTTAGCGTCGCGCCCGTTGTGATGACATCGTCAATCAGAAATATCTTTCGTCCCTCAATAGACGCGGGAAGGCGCACGTGAAATGCTCCCTGCACATTGTGTTGGCGTTCCAAAACGCCCAGTTGTGTCTGCGTAGGAGTTAGCCGCACTCTTTTCAGCGCGTTTGTCAGCACTTGCAAACCCGACACTCGTCCTGTAGCCCGTGCAATAATCTCACTTTGATTGTATCCGCGTGCTCTTTTTTTTGCAGAGTGAAGTGGTACCGGGACGATCACCGTATCGGGATCGAAGAGGTCCCCAATGCGCTGCCCCAAAGCTTTTCCAAATATCTGTCCAGGAAGTGTTTTTCCCCGGTATTTGAGCGCGTGAATTAAAGATCGAATACAATCATTAAATTGATACAAAATAACTACCTGATCAAATTCGTGTTCAAAATCCACCTCGTGTAATCCCGAATCCCAAACATCGATATCATCCCAACACGAATCACACAGCCCTGGCGAATCCGGCAGTGATGCCTGGCAAAGCATACAAGACGACGGATAAACAAAATTGAGTGCTGCCTTCCAAATTTTACACATTATCTGCACAATCTTTCCTCTTCCCCACTTTTATTTTTTTTCTTAATCTAAAAAGTCTTATCTTCCCCTTTGTCCTCACAACTCAACCGCGGAGATCTGCCGTGTCCCTGGAAAATGCCCGCGCAATCGTATTCGACCTCGACGGAACCCTATTTGATCTGACGCCCGTCGTACATGCCGCGCGTCAGCGCGTTGCTGCCTTTCTGTTTTCAAATGGTTTTTTTGCCACCCGCGCCTATGCACTCCAACGCATCAATACGCTTGAACGCAAACACGGTCCTTATTATTCATCCTCGCCCTATTATTTCGCTTTTTTTGATATCGCCAAAGCTGTCTTCAAAGACAAACCCGATCAGGTACGCCGTTTTCTCGACAAACAAAAAACCGACCCGGAAGCCGAGCCAGTCGAAGCCCTTGTGGCTGAAATGGAGCGCGTTTACAATGCCGAAGATGTAGAAGACATTCGCCCCTACCCCGACGCCTTACATACCCTCCGGGAATTGCGCCAGGCGGGCTATAAACTATTTCTGATCACGCTGGGCAGGGTGCGCCGTCAGCGCAACAAAATTGAACGCCTGGGCATTGCCTCTTATTTTGATCGCATCATCAACGAAGGTCCCCCTGCACATGCTTACGGGTTTTCAGAACTCATGGAAAACCACAAGCTCTCTCCCGACCAACTCATCGTCGTTGGTGACCGCACCCACGATGAAATTCGTGCGGGCAATCGCCAGGGCCTTACCACAATCTGGTTGCGGCGCGGAAGATTCTCCCGAGAAACACCCGCGATAGGCGACCGCCCCAACTACGAAATCAAGTACCTCGCCCAACTATCCACATTGTTGCACCTCTCGCGGATCGGCAAAACCCCCGACCGGTTGAAAATCGCCGTTATCGGCGGTGGCACCGGCCTGCCCACTGTTTTGCGCGGACTGCGCCCCTATACCCATCATCCCACAGCCGTCGTTGCCGTGACCGATACTGGAGCTTCCTCGGGACGTATCCGCTGGAATTTGGGAGTACAGCCCCCCGGTGACATACGCAACGCCCTCACAGCGCTCGCCGATCCCGAACAGATATCTCAGGGGCTATTCAATGTCTTCCAACATCGTTTTCCCAACAGCGAACAAGAATCCGGTATTTTTAAGAACGACCATATCGGCAACTTTCTCGTGGCAGCACTCACTCAGCAACTCGGCGATTTTAATGCGGCAATAAAAACAGCCAGCGCCATGCTGCACGTACAGGGCACAGTTTTCCCTGCCAGCACCGACAATGTCGATATTTGCGCCAAACTGACAAACGGCGAACATCAATATACCGAATGGATGGTCAGGAAACCCGACAAACCACCGATCGAGCGAGCGTATCTCATCACCAACGACGCACTATTGCGCGAACTCAATCGCAAAAACAGCGCGCTCGAGCAGGTCATAGCCCCCGAAACCGGACAGGTTGAGATCCGCGTGCGCCAGGGGCGCAAAGTGAGCCTGGAACAGAGTCAGATCAAAGCACCGCGCGGTGCTCTGCAAGCCATTGCCGATGCAGATGTCGTCGTCATTGGACCGGGCAGCCTGTACACAAGCGTCATCACCAACCTCCTCGTGCCCGACATTCAAAAAGCACTGGTCAAACGCACTCAAGGCAAAACCATCTATGTTTGCAACATCGTTACACAACCCGGGCAAACCGATGATTTTAGGGCTTCTGACCATCTCAAAACCATCCTCAATCACCTTCCCAAAAATCAGCGCGATGGCGTCGTCGATCACACGCTGGTGCAGAACCCTCGTATATTTCAAACATCTAAAGGTCAGGACTGGCACCCATTGCTCAAGAAGTACAAAAAAGATGGCAAAGTCCTCGTTGAATGCGATTCAGAAACGCTCGACGCACTCGGTCCCTGGACCCGTGCAGACTTTTTAGAAGAATTTCATCCCGATACCATAGAGCGTGGCGCGGGTGATTTTATCAGCCACGACCCTGCCAAAGTCGCCGATGCGATCTGCCGCATTTTCTGCGGCCTGAGCGTGCCCGACTACTGGGGCCTGGACGAATGATAGCAAAATTTAGAGGTATTATTTTTGACCTCGACGACACCCTCTTTGATTGCACGGGTCAACTCACCCAACCCGCGCGCCGCAGAGCTGCTAAAATTCTCGCTTCGGCACATCCCGACCTCTCAATTGAGACCGGCTATCAGCAACAGGTGTTGCTTTCCCAAACGCGCGGCTCTTCAGAGGCCATTCGCATACTCGGTACACAGTACAATATCCCGACTAACATTGTAGAACGAGCACTCAACGCGTACAATCCCCATAATGTGGAAGCCATCACACCTTTCCTCGATGTACTTCCCACCCTTGCTACCCTTGTCCAGCGCAGCTATCAACTCGCCCTTGTCACCTCTGGAAAGCCCGGTCGCCAGCGCGAAAAAGTTCGGCTTCTCGGCTTGTGCGGTTATTTTAGCGAGGCCGACAATACCCTCATTCTACACGACGACCAAAAAAGCAGTGATAAAACACCATCCCTCACGCAAGCAGCAAAAGCACTATCCCTGCCCCACGCTCACATTCTATGCGTGGGCGACAAACTCACCGACGAAATAGCCACAGCTAAAACCCTGGGTATGACCACCGTGCGTATGCGCCATGGCCGACAAAAAAACAGAAAGCCTCAAACCCCATCAGAACAGCCCGATATTGAAATAGACCGCATTTCTCAACTCCTATCCCTCCTGCCCTGAACCTTAAAAACACAAATCTCATCTCCTCGCTTTATACCAAGCGTCCTGCCTGCACTACCTCCACAAACCGCGATCTCCAGCGTATCCAGGCTGCCGTAAAGCGCCAGTGCTTCTCCCTCTTTAACCTCACTATATGTCTGACATATCCGATCAAACTGGGTCTTGCCGATCACAATCTCAAAATCCCCATCGGAATATTTTTCGTCAATTTGCGACCGAGCAATCATTGAAATCGCATTGCCAAAATGGTCAACGCACACCACCCGGCCAACGAGTGCATCGGCACGCTCTTCAACACCCCACAAATCACATGCAACTGGATCCTCAATTTCCGGTCCCACCTCGTCACACGGTATTCCCGTGAGCAAATGCGCTCCTACCAGGGCAAATACATCTCTTCCGTGAAACGTCGAACTCACTTGCGGGCGCATCAATGCCGTATTTTCAATCGCCACAATGCGCCTTACAACTTCTCGCTCGTAAACAGGAGAAAACAGGCCATTATCCGGTCCGACATATACAAATTGCTCCGTCTCAACGACAATACCCCGTCGATCACTCCCCACTCCGGGATCAACCACCCCAATATGCACGCTACCTTCTGAAAAAAAAGGGCACGCGCAATACATCGCAAACGCACCAGCAGCAATATCTTGAGGCGGCACCTGATGTGTTATATCTACAATTCGGGCTTCTGGCATACAGTTGAGCACCATGCCCTTCATCGCAGCAACATAGCCATCAGAAATGCCAAAATCTGTCGTCAGCGTTAATATTCGACTCATATCACCACCTAAAAAACATTCGCCTCTTTCATGCTCAAGAACCGCTCCGAACCGACGATTAGATGGTCCAGTATCTCAATCCCCATAATCTCACCGGCCTGCACCATGCGGCGCGTGAGTTCAATATCTTCCCGGCTCGGTGTTACATCACCACTGGGGTGATTGTGCGCCAGAATTACACTCGCAGCAGATGATCCCACGGCTGGAGCAAACACTTCTCGCGGATGCACAAGTGATGCATTGAGCGAACCAACTGACACATCTTCGCGGCAAATCACCTGATTCCGCGCATTGAGAAAAAGCGCCACAAAATATTCCTTGCGCCGATCTTTGATATCGGTCAGAAACCCCAAAACGTCAACCGGACTCGTAATAGAAGGCTCGATCCCTATTCCCTGATTGAGACCTCGTTTTGCCAGTTCAAATCCCGCGACCAAACCCGCGGCTTTTGCCTGTCCGATTCCCTTGATTGTCGTGAGTTTTTTCAGATCCATCTCCACGAGTTTACTCACAGAATACCTCTTGATTATCCCGCGTGAGATTTCCAGCACATTTCGCCCCTCGTATCCCGTTCGCAGCAAAATCGCCAGCAATTCCTCATCGCGCAATGCCTCTGGCCCCAAACGCTCGAGTTTTTCTCGTGGCATATCCACATCGGCTACACCCGCAATACCACCTCTATTTTTCACAAAGCCACTCATATCCCGTCTCCCTGATATTGTTTCCACAACATCAGGCAAAATCGGTGCCGTTGATCGCGAGATTTTACAACTAATTTATTTACAAATATTTATGAATTAAATGACAAAAAATCTATACCGTCATTTGTTACAAAATGTTCAATTTACATTCCGAGATATGAACATGCTGTTCTTTATCAAGTGCAGAAAAATCCACTCACAGCGTGCGTTTCTGTGCAAAAAGCCATTTCATAAACATCGGCTCGGGATCACAGCGATCGCTGCTGAGTTGGGTGCTGCCATTGTCGGCGCCAGTAATCATTTTCATGGCAACACTATGTCCATCACCCACCCAGATCGTGAACTTCATGTTCCCACCTAATTTCTTCATCTCCTCAAAAAGTTTTTGAGCGCGGTCGAATGGACAGACCTTATCCTGATCCCCGTGGAAAGCCCATATCGGAACATCTTTAATCCCTGACGCATCGATAAATTCTTCTGTCTGAGGCAAACCCGTTCCAGCCGAAGGTGCTGCCGCTGCGAAATAATGGGGATCAATTTGTAAAAAGACATGGGTACCGTGGCCTCCCATGGAGTGCCCGAGAATGTATATTCTATCCATATCAACGGACGGCAGTGTTGCAATGAGATCCTTGATCTTTTGGAGGTCTTCTGCATTCCACAAACGACTGACTTGGGGAGCGAGCACATAAGACGGATAATCTGTTCGCCTCTGCTCGTCTGCAAGAAGTCTATTCCAGCCACGCAATTGTTTTCGATTATCTGTTCCTCGACCACCGCCACCATGCAATGAAACGATAACAGGGTAGCGCTTGTCCGAATCAAAATCTATGGGTTTCAACAGCCGGTATGGCATCTCGTTAAAAACGTGGGGTTCGTAACTTTCAACCCATTCATTTCCATCAGGTTGTGCGTCTGTTTCTGATGTGGTAACCAACGAGCAAAACACGGTTGCAACAACTGCATCCCAAAAATATCTCTTCAACTGCAAGGGTTGATTCATACCTTAATCCTTTCTTTTTTTATTGTCAGGGAGGAAACGACACTTCAACAGCCATCTTATCCCCAGCGGTCAAAACCAATTCGTCTTCCATGGTTAGAGTCGCCTTAGAATCGCTGAATGAGGCGATATTACTCACCTCCTCCCCACCGAAGGAAGCAACGACCGATTGTACCTGCCGATCTTCTGGCAATTCAAATTCAAATATCCGAATGGGCAGGCGTCCCCATTCAACACTTAATGCCATCACCTGCATTTCTACATCGCGTCTCTGTCTGAACAGGCCCCATCCTTCGACTGCGGTAAAAAAGGATACGTGATCATCGGGGTTCCACACGGGCGCAAAGCCAATCCGCGCTTTGGGACCTTCATATACAAAACCCTGGCAAGCGAGCAACAACGACCACACACTCATCGCACGCGCATAAAATTTGCCGCATTCATCATCGCCAAACGGATTTCCGCTATACCCCCACGACGCCGTATTCATCTCTGTCAACTGATCGCGCAGCTTGCCATCGTAGCGATCGTAAACAGCGCGAGCAACCATCAACCCCTCCCTGAGCATTCCAAACTGAACCATCGTTGCAGCAGCACCATACTCAAAACCCGTCATCGCCTCGTCGCCGTATTTCATACTGCGAAATGGCTGAGGACCTTTTGGCCAGGAAATCATCTTCATAGCCGCATCGTCGTTATCGACAAATTTTCTCGGTCGCTGTGTCGTCGTCCGAAAATGATGCTTGAAATTATACTGCAAAAGAGACCGCAGCGCCGAACGGATATTTGCCCGAGGATAGTGACTCGACAAATTCACCTGCGGTGCCCACCACTCGCCCAGCACCTGATCGATATGGCAACCATCTCCGTAGTCTTCATGGGCACCCCCGTCGGGACTCTGCACATAATACTCGCCATTCCAGAGCGTCTGATTCTGATTTCGTGTTCCCTTTTCGCGCAACCTGCGATACCGGTCGGCGGACTGTGCATCATCTTCCAATGCAGCCATTTTTTCACACGCCGCAAGAGCAGATAGATAAAGCGTCCCCATCCACGATGTTGATCCCGACAGTTCTCCATCAAGTGTATTGTGTTGCGAACCTGATAGCAAGCCATCTTCATCTGAATCCCAACGCGCAATCACAAAATCCATCGCCCTCCGCGCACTGGGCCAATGCGCGTGTAACCACTGTTGATCTGAGCCACACTGATACTCGCGATACGTACTCAAAATATCGCCGAGCATGCCATCAATTGCCGGGCCTTGTGTTTCAAAATGGCGATCGCTGTGGCGAAAAGGCAATCCCCCATCTTCTCGCTGCAGGGCAAAGGTCTGCTCGCGCATTCTCCGCGCAATCTCGGGAAAAAGACGCGCATGCGCCTGTGCATAATGCCACACATGACTGCAATTCCCCAGACAACAACCCGAAGTTGGTGCGCACCCTTCATTGGCTCCAAAATATCCATCTTGTGCCCAAAAACATGTCTTAGTTCTCAGCACGGCAACCTGCGAACTTATTCGATCCAGCAACCAATGTGGGAGATTAGACGCATAAAGTGTATCGTGAAACCGTCGCGTCTGTTGTGTCAAATCACTGAGATTAGCCTTGAGATACGCATAAACATCCAGCGCGCCAGTCCACCAATTTGAATACATATTGCCGTGTTTCACCCAGATATGAGCACCATGGTTGGTGTTGGGAAAATACCAGGTGAGAACAAAGGTAATAGTGCGTTTTTCTCCTGGCTGAAGCACAAATGGCGTAGCCAGCGCACAATCGATCGTTTCGCCTGTACCAGACGGACCCGCTGTTTCGACATACTCCAACTCGCCATCTCGTGAAAACGCTTCATACAAATCGCGCAAGCCGGTCCACGAAGCCGTCGCACAGGCATTTTCCACCTGTGCCGACAGCACCATATCTTCATCCGATGACGACAGGTGCGTCATGTGAATCGAAGTTGCATCCTCCTCTCGAATCACGCGGTTGACATTACTGCCATAACCTTCATGGGGCTCATCTCCCGTGATGCCAATCGCATTTTGTTGTGTAGCCAGAAAACTGACTTCTACAGGGGAATCACCCTCATTGTTCGCCGTCAGATTAAAAATCCCACACGGGATACTCGAAGATTTCACATTGAGGGGAATCAGCGGATTAAAAACCTCCATTTCGACTCGAAGGGGAAAAACTGCATCTGCGAACTCAAACCATCCAAACGGGTATTCCCCTCTAAATCTCAGACGATCCATCGCGGAAAATACCCCAACATCCGAAGTCTGCAACGCCCTGACCAAAGGCTCTTTTCCCCGGGATTTCGCCCACACGGCAAAAAAGCTATTGGGCACTTCAACATGTTCAAAATTATTGAATATTTGCCATACCGACCGCTCTGCCTTACCGTTCACCTGAATCAAACCCGCGCCGATACCCCCCACCGGCAGAGAAATCGCATCCAGATATTGGCCTTCATAGACTTTTGTCTCGCCGGGATCGAACAAAGCGGGATCGTTTAGACGCGCCCTAAGTGTCTCCGCCTCCACCTCATTTTCTTCGTACTCTCGTTGTCTCCGATCATGCACCATCTGCTTTCGGAGCGTCTCTCGACCAGCCGCATCAACGTGCCGTGCGATATCCAACGACGTCAGAGCCACATTGTATATGGCCACCTCATCTATCGCGCAATTTACAGCCCTATCCTCGCCATTTTCGCTGGATGCACCAATCTGTATCGGACAAGCCTGCGGACGCACACCAAATGCCAGAGAACCCATATCCAGAAAGCATTCGACACCATCGATATAAGCGCGAAATTCCTGTCGTGGCTTACTGGTAGCCAAAAAATGATACCACCGCCCCACTTTTATCGGTCCATCGGGCGGAAAAATCAGCGTATTTGTTGTGCCATTGAGAAATCGAAGCGCCGTCAAATCCCGAGTCACATGAAACGCGAATCGCGTCTGTTCGCCGTGGGATATCTGATGCGAAATAAGACAGGGTTCGTAGTCCAACTGCTCATCGGAAACAACCTGAAAAAAGAACTCCACAGATGCATCGCCCAGTGGATCTTCATCCAGATGTGGCACAACCCCCAAAGCCACATACGAACACTCTCTACCGGCATCCGCATCCTGAGTCTCCCCCACTCGCCAATAAGCCAAAAGCCCCGGCTCGTTGCGAACAGTCTGCGAATAAGCCAAAGTAGCAGTTTTCAACGCAGACCCCACACCCAATCTAAAGGGCAATGAATTATTTACAGGTGTCATATCTTTTTCTCCATTATGACCGCCTATGCCGCGCACTGTCGGCACGCTGGATTTTCTCAAGTGTCCCGTCTTCAAATCCCACCCAGGGTATCAGACTATCGGTCAAATCCGTGCCATCTGGCGCGATCAGCCCCAAATCCCGTTTGGCACGCAGAGCCGTCGCCTCCAGGTCAACTATGGAACGCAACTCATCTTCAAATGCCCTGAGTCTATCAGCCTGTTCAATATCCGATGCGAGATCGCGTTCTTCCCTGGGGTCCTCCTTCACATTGAATAACGAGGGCGGATGAAATTCATACCAGGTGTATTTGTAATCGCCCCGCACAATCATGTAATACGCGCCTCGAAGTTGCGGACCGTGCCATTCTGCAAAAACGCGCTCAGACCGTTTGTGTGGTTCACCCCTCACAAGTGGCAACCAGCTTGCGCCAGGCAGACCGGGTTCGGGATCCACACCCACCATGTCCAGAATGGTAGGATATAGATCCACAAGAGAAACGGGCGTGTCGGTATTGACCTCTCCTGCGGGAATACCCGGTCCTGTGAGCACAAGGGGAACCCCAATAGCCCCTTCATAAGAACAGTGCTTAAAAAAAAGCCCGTGCTCGCCCATAGATTCTCCATGATCTGATGTGTAGATGATGTATGTATTTTCGTAAAGCCCCTGGTCCTGCAACTCATCGAGAATCTCGCCGATCATATCATCCATACAGGAGATCATACCATAATAAGCGGCAATCGTCCGGCGCAGCATATCCTCAGTCACTTCCCCAAATACATTAGAGGCTTGCCACTCTTGCATCGCGGGATGAATATCGCGATTGGGGAACTTTGCATCGTGGGGCATCAAAACGCGATCGGGATAGTACATATCGAAGTATTTCTGAGGCACGCGATACGGCCAGTGGGGATACAGATAACCGACATAGAGCACCCAGGGGGAATCCGATTTAGCCCGCCCTTTTTCCCGCAAATACGCCAGCGTCTTATCCGTCACCTCGCGGTCGTGACCATAGAACCCCAACTCCTGTCGATCATCAATCTTTGCGACATCTCCTCCACCCGCTTCGAGCAAAAATCTCCGACTGGCTGACCGCGTGTATCCGGGAAGGCGCGTGACAAAAGGCATCTCTCTCGGATAGGGATCCCATGCTGTTCGGTGAAGAGGTTCGTCAAAATGCGTAAATCCGGGGTTGTGATCATCAACAGTGCCAGCAGAGTCGATTTTGCCTATACAAGTCGATTCGATACCATTCTGATCCAGCCGCGCTGCCCAGGTCTTTTGTTTCTCTTCCTCGGGTAGAGGCACACCATTCGACCAGCTATCAATCTGGTGAACGTACTTCCCTGTCATAAAACTCATGCGACTGGGACCGCACACCGCACAATTGGCATACGCCCTTGTAAAATGTGTGCCTTCATACGCAAGGCGATCCAGATTAGGCGTCTCCACAAATGGGTACTGCCGATACCCCACCATTGCCGGATGATGCTGATCGCTGCATATAATCAGAATATTGGAATGCTGTCCCGGTATTTGTTGAGAGTTCCTCATCTTAGTTGCCTTGCCTGATAATCCTCAGATGAAATCCACGTCAAATCATCCCAGTAATCGGTATCGTTTGCCTGATGTTCTCCAGGGGTCGTACGCCCATTGCACACAATGCTTGTAATTTTATCGGTCAGATCTGCTACAATCTCAGGATAATCGCCAATCGCGTTTTTCGTCTCGCCGGGATCACTCGCGAGATCGTAAAGCTCCAGCGGTTCATTCTTGTGCGCCATAACCAGCTTCCACGTACCTTCTGTAATCGCAAACCGTCCCCCAGCACCGTGGTTAATCAAAGGCAATCGTTCATGGGGTGTGTCAGGACCACTGAGTATCTTCGCAAAACTCTGGCTATCTTCGCCTGCATCAGCAGGCAACTCAGCCCCCACAACCTCAGCAAAAGTCGCCATCAAATCGACCAGGCCTACTAGATCATCACATTTGCGCCCGGGATTCTGAATGCCTTTGGGCCACCGCATAAAAAATGGCACGCGATGTCCACCTTCGTAAATATCCCTTTTGCCGCCACGATAAATCCCATTGCTATGATGCCCAAATTCTTCAATCCGTCCACGCCACGAATTCTCAGGTCCATTATCACTGGTGTACACAACAATAGTATTGTCATCCAAGCCCGACTGTTCCAGATAATCCAGCACGCGCCCTACATGGTGATCTGTCTCAATCACAAACTCACCATAGCCGCCACAATCGCCCTGATTCCAAAATTCCTCACGCGGGCATACGGGATAGTGCGGCGATGTAAATGGCAGGTACAAAAAAAACGGCTTACCACTTTTGGCGCTTGCTTCTTTGCTCTGCATCCACTCGATCGCCTTATCGGTAAACCGCGTCAAACACTCATTGTCAATAAAATCAGGCGCAACCTCCATCCCCATTGTGCCCAATGCTTCAAGGGTTTCTTCTGGTGTGTTCTCATACGGCGGCATGATGCGATAATCCATATGCCGGTCATTCGGCTTCTTAGCCGTATAAACTGTCGGCGGTACTCTGGCATATCGCCCTTCAAACCAGGCGAGAATTCCGTAATTGAGCGAAGCGGGTATGCCATAGAAATAATCAAACCCCTTATCCAACGGCATATCGGTGACAGGCTGACTCCAATCGCGATTGCCCACCTCGCCGGGAAAATTCATACCCAGGTGCCACTTGCCCACCATCGCCGTATCATATCCAACTGCCCCAAACATTGAAGCCAGCGTCATGCGTTCGTCTGTAATCAGACACGGCACTTCGGCGGGAAAAACGCCCTGTTTCTTCAACGTCCGCCAGGAATAGCGTCCAGTCAGCAATCCATAACGCGAAGGTGTGCAAACCGTATCTGAGCAATGCCCATTGGTAAAAGCGATCCCTTCTGCTGATAGCCGATCAAGATTTGGCGTCTGAAACTTCGCATCTGGATTCAGGCAACTCGCGTCGCCATATCCCTGATCATCTGTAAAAATTACGATCACATTGGGTTTCTCTGCCATACAGAGGGTCCTTTCTCAAGAGCTACCAGGGCATCACCGTGCCATTATTCTGGAGAAAGCTACCACTATCCTCCGTGGTCAACTTGTCCAGTGTGTTGGTCATCAGTCCAACGGATTCTTCTACTGAGATCGTACCGTTCGGGTTCATGCCGGTAAGTACAGAACCCGGTGTGATAGCAACCACCACAATATTGCGGTCAGCGAGCCTGACTGACAATCGCCGGGCAAGCATATTGACTCCTGCTTTGGCAATGGCGTAAGCATCCATTTCGTTTTGACGGTTGGCACGCGTAATACTGCCCACCCCAGAAGAGGTTAGCACCATTTTTGCCCCGTCGTTCAGCAGTGGCGTAACCATCTGCGCAAACAAAGCAGAACCAATCGTATGCACCTCGAAAGTAATCGCAAAACTCTCCGTATCCCACTCGCCAAAAGGTTTTCCACTGCCTGAGCCAGCATTATTGATAGCAATGTCAATGCGCGCGTTGTGTCGGGCCAGAGCTTCTCCCAAACGATCGAAATGCTCTTCGTTCGACAAATCCAACTGCTCAATCAACAGCTTGTTCCCGTATTCTCCCTTCAGCGCAATCAAATCTGTTGCATCCGCTGGTGTCCGACAAGTGGCCACGACAGAATCACCCGCATTCAGATAATGCTTCACCCATCCAAGCCCGATTCCTCGGTTCGAGCCAGTTACAAGCACAGTCTGTCCTGTCGCATCTTTAGTTTTCATGTAAATCCTTTCATTCTTAAAAGTGTGTAGTGAATTTAGTCACCCAGAATCATAAACTAATAACTCAAACCGTGCCCAAACGGAAACAGCGTATCTACTTTGTCGTATCCCGGTGCGTCTGGATTTTGTTTCACAATCGCTTTTGCATTGCCAGCCAGAGCAAAAGGCAATTTCCCATGTGGTTTAAACTTGCCGGTCAAGATATCCATAAGGGCTGCATCGCTTACGCCAAAAGTCGCCAGAATCGCACCAGCCGTTCTCAACCCACTGGCCTCATCCAATACATAGGGTTGTCGAAAACGAATTGAGAGAATCGTCTTATTTGCGCCGACTTCCTTCATCACCTCCTGGATATCGGCCAGAGAAGGAGTAATAGTCCAGGATTTGGCCTTTGCCATATCGGAGAACGCCAGCAAATCCAGTTCATCGGGACTGGCCCCGCCAAAGCGTCTTTCCCGTGAACGCGGATTAGAAACAACAACCCGCAAAATCGCATAATCTGTGCCTTCTGGTACAGGAAGACGCATCTCATTCTTATCGGGATCATAATCTCCTGCCACAACAGTATAACCCGACCACTGAGTATCCGCCACCACCTCCGGGTTCATACCCATCGTATAAATTTGAATCGAATCGGTCTCACTCTGAGCCATTAAGGGCAACACACCCGCTTTGTGTTGCAATAAAACAATGGATTTGCGTTGTGCAATCTCTGCCTTCTTCTGGAATGCCCTGTTGCCGACCAGATAGGCTGCTCGATCTGGATTAACGTAAGGGGTCTCAAAAAGTCCCAGTTCAAACTGTTCTTTTAACAGTCTTCGAACAGATAGGTTAACCCGATCTTCGGAAAGCTTTCCGCCAGTCACCAGATTCAGAATCTGTTTGTTGTTGTTAAAACCGGATAGAACATCGGTTCCCGCCTCTATGGCAATGACAATCTGCTCATCAACGCTCTTGTCTTCCAGCCCCCAGGCCCGGTCGCCAATGATACCCGTATCAGAATTGACATATCCTTTAAACCCGAGCTTGTTTCGCAGCAACTCGGTCAAAATTCCCTTCGAAAAAGCCATTCCCACATTATTGGGCAAATACTGCTGACTGATGGGAACGCCGTAATAAGGCATAATCGACGACACCCCTGCATCTATAGCGGCCTTAAACGGCTTCCAGTGATAATCGAAATTTTTCGCGGGGTAAACCTGATTCTTACCAAAATCGTAGTGCGGATCACCTCCGCCTTCCTGGGGACCTCCACCGGGGAAGTGCTTCATTGTCAGCGCAACGCTTTTTGAATTCAAGCTCTCACCCTGCAGGTTTTTCACCAGAACAGTCATAATCCCGGCGGCCAGATCTGCATCTTCTGTAAACGTCTCGTGAATCCGATACCAGCGGGGTTCCGTAGCAAGATCTGCCATATATCCATACATCGCCCGCAAACCAATTGACGTCCACTCCCTCGCCATGATCTGAGCAAATTCCGCAATCAGATCCATATCCCGGGTCGCTGCCAGACCTGCTTCTTTTGGCCACTCAGAAAAAGACCCCGCCGACACGCTGATGCCCGCCCTGGCATCGTGTTCATAGTGATTCCTGGCATTGGATTTGAACAGAGCGGGAACCCCCAGACGTGTCGCCTCAGAAAGCTCCTGCATCGCATTCATAAATTGCGCTGCTTCATAAGGGGTAATTTGAGCGCCGCGCCGACGGCTCTCCGTCTGTTGGGGAGGAGTTGCTGTCACGGTATTGCGAAAGATAAAGCGCGTCATCTTTTCGGTTTCTACAAACTGAACGGCGCGATCAGAGAGCCGCCCCCCAGCCTCAGCATTCAACGTATTGATGAGCAGCATCCCCGCCTTCTCCTCCAATGTCATGTGCGACAGCAGATTCTCCACCCGCTTCTCAACAGACTGACGCCAGTCTTCATAGACATCCACCTTGCCATTCTTGTTGAGATCCTTAAAACGAAGCCCATCCAGATGTAGAATCTCTGCAACCCGAGTATCAAGCACTGGTTGCGATAGATATGTGCCCTGTCCCAGCACATCTTCACACAGCGCAAACAACAGGCTCATTATACACAGACCGACTTTCTTCATGTCACTTCCTCCAATGTGTGAGGTCATTTTTTAATAAACACATTCATACATTCATAACGTAAGACTGGCCCTGCGCTCTCATCGTTTCTTCGTCTTCAGAGAGAATACCACATTCAGATGACCACGCTTCGATATTTTTGCGGGTCGTTTTTTCAAACCACCTTTTTCTAAATGGAAGCTCTGCATCTTTCATCCAGTTTTGTAATAAAGAATGAAGCTCTGTACGAGGATCTTCAAAATTTCCATCGGAAAACAAATTGTCTAACTGAGACGGATCTTTGTTTCGGTCGTACATCCAACCGCCCGGTTTGTCCCACTCTGTCCAATTCGGTTTCCCTCCCAGGCGTGTTTTTCCCTTAACACTATATACCCAGTCCTTTGTCACGACGGTTCGATGAATAGGACAAGGACTCGAAACTGAGTTCATATTGGAAAAATGAAATAAAAATACAGAATCGGGATCAGGCCCACCTGACTCTTCTATAATATTCCTACTGTGATTCACACCAGGACTGGCTTTTAAGTAGCTTAAAGATTCCAGGCTCTCTTTATCACCTTTCTCTGCCAACATTTCGTCTAATCCCACCAAATGACAAAAGGTCGGAAAGAAATCAATGAATGAGAAGAGTTCATCCGCTTCCCGCCCAGGCGTTTCAATACCCTTATGCCAGCGCACGATAAATGGTATTCTCGATGAAGGGTCATGCGGCCATCTCTTTTGCCCTCCTGCAACATTCTGAGCACCACCCATAGCACCGTGGTCGGACGTATAGATGACAACGGTATTATCTCGAACGCTTTCAGGCTGGTTATCAAGCCAATCCAAAACCCGCCCCAATTGCTCATCCACCGCAGTAATACTGCCATAATAGTCATAGTTATTGACCGCATTATGGATGCGGTCATATAGCATATAAACGGGATTCTCTATGTAGCTCTGATAGGGCTTTAAGGCTTTTGCAGGATGATTTTCATCATGTCGATACAACTCCGGATAGTCAGAACGATGTGAAAAATCTCCCCACTCGGGCGCTTTATCTGTTCCTGTAAATGGACCATGTGGATCTTGCATGCAAAGCGTTAGAAAAAAAGGAGACGCATCGATGTCATGCCTGTCCAGTAAAGCGAGAGCTTGATCGGTTTGACCAATTATTTTATACGGATGGTTTGGGAAAGCCGGCAAAGAAAATGTATCGCATTTCGAAACGCCTGTATATGGGATATCACTCCCATCTCCCAAAATATCGCCTGGATCCAGGTCTTGAAAATCACCGCCATTATGGCAGTATATCATGCTGTCATGTCTCTCATTTGACCAAATATACGATTCATCATATCCCGCATTTTGAGCATTGTTCTCTAAACCTTGATGCCATTTCCCAACATGAAAAGTTGAATATCCCGCGTTCTTAAACAAGAATCCCAAAGTTTTATTTTCATTACCCTCTTCATCCACCCGATCATTCAAATCCATATGATTTGCAATTCCGCCCCATTGAAAGGGCCATCGGCCCGTTTGATAGATCGCCCTTGCGGGCGAGCAAATGGGTAGATTCGTATAACAATTTTTAAAGCTAACCCCTTCTTTCGCCATGCGCTCCATATTAGGCGTATAAATTTCAAAATGATCTTTCAATGGGTTTGTAAACGACATAGCGTCATAACGATGTGTATCGCTCAAAATAAAAATGAAATTGACGGGGTGAGAAGAGGGCTTATTCATATCGGCCTCCAATTGTATTCAAATAATGACCTCTCAATATAGTACCTGTGAAAGAAATCGCAAGCTATCAATTCAGATTTTCAAGACCCGGAAAAATGTCTTATATTGGCTCCGCTTACTGGACTCGAATACAACTGACATCATCCAAATTCTGGAGACCAATACATGCCCAACGCCGATCCTCTGATCCAGATCTTGCCTACCGATGGCGAGGCTCGTGTGTTCATTGATTGCAGTCGGAAAGCGGATAAACCTATCAATCGAAATCTTTTCGGAAAATTCACGGAGCATCTCGGTCGCAACATCTACAATGGAATGTGGGCGCAGATCTTAGAGAACACTTCCTTTGCAGACTGGTCTTTCTTCAGCCAGGTCTGGACGCCAGATGCCGATCGTCTGAAGGATCCCGATATCGAGCGACACAGATCCGCCTACGAAAAGGGTATCGCCTACCGATGGCTACCCTGCGGCTCAGAAGATGCGACCTACCTCATTGATTGGCTTAATCCTTACAACTCCCGCACGAGTCAGAAAATCACAGTCCCCGGACCTGAAGCGGGAATCCGCCAATCGATCTACTTGCCAGCCCACAGGACACTGGGCTACACAGCCTCCTTCCATGCAAGAGGACAAGCTGAGTCCATCCGGATCTCGCTTGCCAAAGCGTCATCCAGCCAGGTGCTTGCGGAAACCGAAGTAACCGGCCTCACAGACGACTGGTCCGCCTACACAGCCGATCTCCAACTTCCAGCCGATTCCCTGGAAAGAGGTGAGGAAGTTGAATTCAGGATTAGCCTTCCCAATCGCGGGCAGGTGTGGATCGACCAGATATTTCTCTTTCCAGACGATCACATCTCTGGCTTTGATCCGGACGTTATCCGAATGCTAAAAGAATCACGCCTACCCCTGCTGCGATATCCTGGAGGGAATTTTGTATCGGGGTACCATTGGCGAGATGGCGTTGGACCTTTGAAAAGGCGTCCCGTTTTGCCAAATCCCGCCTTGCCCATTATCGAACCCAATCACGTTGGAACAGACGAGTTCATAGACTTCTGCAGGGCGGTAGGCTGTGAGCCTCTGATTTGCGTGAACGCGGGAAATGGAACACCACAGGAAGCGGCGGATTGGGTGGAATACTGCAATGGCGGAACCGATACGCCAAACGGCGCACTCAGGGCCGAATACGGCCATCCAGAACCCTACAATATTCGCTACTGGGAAATCGGAAATGAGCTGTACGGCCGTTGGCAAATTGGCCACTGTACACCGGAAGAATACGCCGAAAGGTACGAAGCCTTCCGCGCTGCGATGCTCCGGGTCGATCCCGAATTGCTGATCATCGCCAATGGTCAGTCCCTCGAATGGAACAAGCCCCTGGTTGAGCGGAAAGGAAAGATAGTCCGGTCGCTCTCTTTGCACACCCTTACCGGTGGTGGGGCGCGTCGGGAAAAGGATGCCGAAGCGGTCTATTTGTCTCTTATGGGCTACATCGCCTCGTACGATGATAAACTCGAGGAACTGAAAGCTCAGGCGACACCGTACAACCCGGATGTAAAAATCGCCGTCACGGAGCACCAGATTATGTGTGGCGTCCCCCACTTGCCGACGAATGCCACACAAGCGGAGTCGCTCTACCTATCAGGCGCGTTACACAGCGCAATGCGGCAAGGTGATCTCGTCGAGATGTTCACCCACAGTGCGTTGGTAAATCACGGAGGTGGCCTGAAGAAGGAGCGGGAGATCGTTTACCCGGCTCCGGTTCACTGGGTGTCACACCTCTACGGCAATCTTCCCGAAGCGACCCTTGTGCATTCTGTCACCTCATCGCCAACTTTCGTAGCGAACATTCAATCCATCATGACGGGATCCAACCTGCCTTACATCGATGCCCTTGCAGCGGCCTCGGATAATGGCTTAATTCTCCTAATTCTCAATCGCCATCCCACCGAAGAAATCGAGATCACTTGCGAACTCAGCAACTTCGAGCCAGGGAACACCGCAGAACTCCAAACCATTGCCGGTGAGAGTTACATGTCTCGAAACAACTGGAATTCACCCAATGAAGTTGCGATTGACACGCGTAAAATCCCAATCGGCGGCTCCAACTTTAAGATATCGCTCCCTCCACATTCTGTAAATGCGGTGATGATCAATCAGGCTTGACCCATCCAACCTCTAAATAAGGAGACTTTCATGAAACTCGTACTCTATAATGACTATCAACTGGGTGTTTTGCAAGGCGATACAGTCATCCCAGTTGGCGATTCAGTCGCGGACCTGGGGTATCACAGCGCTCAAGAAATGATGCAGATGATTATTACTGATTGGGATGCCGTACAATCCAGGATCGAGAGTGCCATAGAAGGCGGGAATGGCGTCGCCCTCGATACAGTAACTTTGCAATCGCCCCTACCCCGCCCCGGTCAACTCATGTGTGCCGCCGGCAATTATATCGAGCCAGGGCACCCGGAGCGCGGTCTGTTCAATGGCTTTCTCAAGGCCAACACCAGCGTGATGCCTACCGGCAGCACGGTTGAACTCCCGGCCGCCGAAGCGAGTGTTTTCCATTTTGAGCCAGAATTGGCTCTGGTAATCGGTAAGAGAGCAAGCCACCTCTCGCAAGCCGACGCGCTGGACCATGTCTTTGGTTACACACAGTTCATAGATGTTTCGGCGCGGGGATTGCCCGGTGGCTTCTTCCTGGGAAAAAGCTGGCACACTTTTGCGCCTCTGGGACCGGTCTTGGTGACGGCCGATGAGGTATCAAATCCAAATGACCTTTCAGTAAAACTATGGGTCAACAACACCCTTAAACACGATTTTTCTACAGGCGAAATGGCCCGCCATATTCCCGAGTTGCTGGAGGAAATCACCAGCGTTATCACACTCGATCCAGGGGATGTCGTTGCAACCGGCACCCATCACGAAGCCCTATCACCGATTCAGGATGGCTTCAAGGTTCGGTTAGAGATCGAGGGATTCGGTCATCACTTAGAGGTCAGTGTCCACGATGCGCTGAAAAGGCGTTGGTAGAATAGGTTGGACGAATTCTGCTTTTGTAACTCAGTTTTTTCAGTAATCAAAGTCAAAAGGTCGTGAGATTAGTTTTTACGACCTTTTTTTTGCGTAATGGAACGCAACACGAATTTCTGCTATCAAATAGAAATACGAGTGGATCTTCCAAAGAAGGAGAAAGCATGCCTGCAGATACAACGCCCTGGCATTTTGTTCGCCAGAAGTTCTCGAAGCGGATCACGAGAGGACTGTTGATTATCGCACTGTTATCGGGAGCCTGCTACTGGCTGATGTTCATCCGGGCCACAAATAGCGAGTTGACCTTTGAAAATAAGCTACTGATTCCCGATCAGTTATTTGGAACCGTTGTAGATGGACGTCGGCAGTTTCACCTGACCGTTGCCGAAGGTAGCCGAGAGTTTCTGCCAGGTAAACAAACACCGACAGCTGGCGTCAACGGCCCGTTTTTGGGACCGACGATACGACTGCGTCGAGGCGAAGAGGTCGATCTGATCGTCCAGAACAACCTGGATGAAATAACGACAATGCACTGGCACGGAATGCACGTTCCCGCTCGCATGGATGGCACACCGCATCAGAAAATCGAGCCTGGAGCATCGTGGACTGCCAGCTTTCCGGTCGATCAACAGGCCGCTCCGTTGTGGTACCACCCGCATCCGCATGACAACACGGGGCGGCAGGTCTATCGGGGGGTCGCCGGCCTGATGTGGATCGATGACGATAACAGTGATGCGCTGAGTCTGCCAAAGACCTACGGCGTTGACGACATTCCAATCGTGCTCCAGGATCGACTATTTGATGACGACGGTGCGTTTCGATATGCCCGCAACCAGGGTGCCGTCTATGGAAAAACCATGCTGATCAATGGAACCTATAATCCATTTATCCAGGTTGAGTCGCGTCGCATTCGATTCAGACTGTTAAACGGCTCGAATGCGCGAATCTACTACATCGGCTTTGACGACAACCGCGAGTTTCATCAGATCGCCACAGATGGCGGATTCCTTGAGACGCCCCTCCAAACCAACCGCGTGATCCTTGCCCCCGGCGAGCGTGCCGAGATCCTGGTTGACTTCAGCGATGGAGATGAGGTGGTGTTGAAAAGCTATCCGGAAGCCGGTTTTGTGAGGACTATCATATCGTTTTTCTGGGGAATCGGCACAGGAAACTTACAATTGCTGAAGATTGTTCCCCAGCCAACAAAACGCGCATCTCACGCGCTGCCAGAACGCCTCAACACCATCTCCCGCATCGATGCCTCACACGCCGCCAAAACCCGTCCGATGGTTTTGGTGGGACCTATGCCGGGTGGACGAGGGGGACAGGGCGGACGACTGCAAAACATCCAACAACGCATCACCCGGAACCTGGAGGCTATACAGGGCGGACGAAGACAAGGAGGACGGGGACAAGGTGTACAAAGCGGTCGAGGAGGTCGAGGAGGTCGAGGAGGTCGAGGAGGTCGAGGAGGTCGAGGAGGTCGAGGGGGACCACCGATCAACGGCAAGATAATGGATATGGCGAGAATTGATGAGGTCGTGCGATTGGGAGACATTGAGATTTGGGAGGTACACAATCGCGGCGGTCAGCCTCACCCTCTCCACGTCCACCTGGTCCAGTTTCAAATTCTCGATCGCAACGGCCAACCGCCCACCGGTGCCGACCTCGGTTGGAAGGACACCGTCCTGGTGCCTCCCGGTGATCTCGTTCGGATCATCATGGCCTTCGAGCGATATGCCGATCCTCAGGTACCATACATGTACCACTGCCACATCATGGAACACGAAGACAACGGGATGATGGGACAGTTCCTGGTTGTGGAAGAGCCAGAGCAACTCAGCCTGATCACTGGCAAGACAACTGTCGTCACGTTCATCACTGGCGTTCAATGCGAGCATTGTTACGAGCACGCGCGTTTGTTCGACGAGGTGCTTCGGGAGAACGACATCAATCTCGTAATCATCACGCCAGAATCCGAGCCGGACCAGGAGAGAATTGCTGAGCTGTCGTCGAGCGTCATCTCAGACACTGCTGGCAAATGGGCAGGCTGGTTTGGAATGGCCCACACTGGCCCAACGCACGGCACAGTCCTGCTAGACGCGACCGGCGAGGTCGTCTGGACATCCACAGGTCCCGAACCATACATGGATGTCCACGATCTCGTGAACCGTGCGAAAAATCTGCCGGGTAAGTAATGATAGCTTTATCTTCAACTATTTCACCGACATCTGGCGAGAAGTTCCCTACGTCCGCGATGTGATGGGCCTTGACTGAGAACTTCAAGTTAATCGTGATTCTATCACTTTGTTCATCTCACCAGGGATTCGTCGCATCCATTTCCCACTTCAGGATGTCACTAACAACGATGGACCCATCCGAAGCGAACACCCGAACCTGCTCACTATCCTCTCGCGTCGGATACACTCTTTGAACCATACAAATTTGAGAATTGACAAAAATCTCCATCACCGATCTATCAACGAACACCTGGAAGCGCAACGGGCCTTCGCTTCGCGGTTCGAATGGCACGATCTGCTTCAACGTGGGATATTCAAGGTCATCTGCAAGGCTCGCATTCGAAAAATCGATAACAAATTCCTTCTTCGTCCCATCGTAGGTAATGACAGTCTCCTCCTCACAGTCGGGAGAGCAAAACAGCTTGAACCCAAATGTGTTTGTATCTCCAGGATCAATCGCAAACTGCAATTCCATACAACTACCACTCAATTCTTCCAAAACGATATCCTGCCCAGCCTCTACCCGCACCGAATCGACGGAACGCTCGTCGTACCTCAATCCTTGCAGCTCCTCAACCGGATGAATCTCAAGGCGGTTATTCGCATCGGGAATAAAATGCCACGGCAGCGTCATGATGCTGCCCCACCCGTACTTTGACGTACTCCTCCCCTCGCGGATCCACCCCCAGAAAATCCTCCGGCCTCGCTCGTCAATCAGGGTTTCTGGTCCGGCAAGGAGACCACCGAGATAGCTCAGCTGACCGTTCTCCTCAGGATAAAATTGCTCATTTTCATATCCGCCGATGTAATACTGACATTTTGGAAATGGCTTGTGTGTATGCATCACCAGCATATATCGATCGCCAAACGAAAAGAAATCCGAGCATGCGCAATCCTCAATCTCATCCGTCCACTTTCGATCTGATTTGTAGAAAGGCCCAACGTACTCCCAATTTCTCAAATCCTTCGACTTGAACAGACTTGTGGAATCCCCTTCATACCCGGGCCGGTGGTTCTTATTTCCGATCAGAGCGTAGTACGTATCCCCTTCCTTCCAGCCACTCGGATCAAAGATCACGCATTCAGGATAGGGCGCATCGAGTTTCAGGGTGTCCGTCACGCGATTCCAGCCTGCATTGATGGGAATAACTGGATTCTCATCGAGCGGAACCCAATGGTCGAGCCGGTCATCACGACACTGATAAATGCAGATCCCTTTGCGCGGCATATTGGTAATAATCGTCGGGATCTCGCAGCCTTCCATCGCATCACCACTGTTAAAATAATCTCCCTTTTTGCCTTCAAGCGGCTCTCGCAGAGATGCTTTGTGGTAGGTCCAGTGAAGAAGGTCCCCACTCGAAATGTGCTGCCAACTGGAAAAATCCCTCTCACCGGGTCCATTTGCAATCTTCTGCAGGTATCCAATATGGTATCGCCCCTTCCAGTAAATCGCGCCATTTATGTCATTCCACCGACCTTCTGGAGGCAAAAAATGGTATCGCGGGCGGTATCGGTCAGCAACCATCTTTTCTCTGGACTCATAGACCTCCATCAAAAAATCATCATAATTTTGCACACAATCTCCTTATTTGGAAAGCTCAATGCCCGTTTTGGACGCGGCTGCGTTCCCATTCCTCAACGCTCATGTCCCCGGCGGCGATGTGGCTGTTGTCGCCGATGCGGTCCGGATGGCGCAGTTCCGGTTGATCAACAAACCTGGCGCGCAACGCCTTGTGCTGGTTCTCGGGCTGTAGCACATCCTCCTCGCCCTCGGCGATGTGCCGATACAGCAGCTTCAGTTCCGGAGAGAACCTGGCGAAAACCTCTCGCGGCACGTAGGTCCTTAGGGTGTGGCCGCCCGAGTGCAAGTTGCTAAACTCATTCCCAGACAGCCACCAAGGCCCATATCGGCACACCACCGCCGTGCGCTCGTGTTCGCTCTGGTTAAGCCCGGTCGAGTGCCAGCTCCTTGTGTCCTGCATAAAAACCGAGCCTGCGGGGGCAGAGACCTGGAATTCTCCTGGAATTGGCGCGCGCGCGTCGATGCCGTCATCGGGACCTCGCGGGTTACGCGGGTCTTTGTGCGACCCCGGCACGATCCACGTGCCGCCGTTGAACGGGGTCACGTCTTCCGGACCGAGATACCAGACCGTGGATAGTGCCATGCAGACGTCGGGGAAGGGCTGGGCGACTGCGCCGCAGTGCTTCCAGGGATGTTCGCTGTTTGGCCCATACGCGCTCAGATCGTGGGGCCAGTCAGAATGCCAACCGCGGTGCTTAAGCTGCTGCTCGGATAGCGGTTTCTTCGCCGGTCGCGACGACTTGTTGACCTCCGTCTGCAAAATACGGATGTGCGTATCGAGCATGGCTCTGGCAACCCGCAGTACGCGAGGCTCCGCGAGGTACTCGGCGAAGGTCCCGCACCGCGCGATATCGCACAGCTCGGCGTGCGGTGCCATCGGTGGCCGCACCGGGTCCTCGCGCCATCTTTCAAAGCGCTCAGGGCTGTCGTCGATTTCGGCATCGGGGTCTCTCTGACGCTCTATCTCTATGCGCGTGCGGCGCTCTGCCTCGCGGTCCTGTTGCAACAGTTCGCGCCCCCGGTGCACACTCTCGCGCACCGCGTCAACCTGATCTTTGGGAATCACCCGATCGATGACGCAGAAACCCTGGGTTCGCAGCGATTGCACATACCCCTCAATCTCTGCATCATTGGGAATGCCCGTGCCGATGGAGTAGGGAACGCGCAGCCGCTCATCTAAATTTAAGTATTTTGACATAATCAACTCATCTGGTTTAAGGGTTAAAAAAACTATAGATTTCCTAATTCTCTCTTTATCCCGGTATATCGTACAACGCGACGATATACGGATGGTCGGGATCGTAGGTCGTAAGTGGCTTGGGGTTTTCCACCCGCCCACAGGGACGTTGGTTTGCACCGGCAACGCCCGTGATGTCGTCGCCCAAATCCTCGCGGGCTAATTCAGCCATATATAAGAGCTTCTGAACCACGTTGGGAAGTTCGTCGTACTTATTGTCTGTCTCCCCAACGTCGGCATCCAGGTTATACAGCTCTTTGAGGTGGAGATGCAGCTTATAGTCACCACTTCGTATCGCATCAAGATTGCCCTCCTTGAAGTACAGAAATTCTTTGTATCCAGATGACGCGCCAGCTTCCTGCGTCATGACCCCCAGCATCGTATGACCATCTCGAATGACGCCATCTTCAATATCGGCTCCAGTGATGTCAGCGAATGTCGGCAGGAAATCCATCATAGTGCTGATCTCGCTACAGGTTGCTCCTGCAGGAATGCGTGCAGGCCATTTCATAATGCAGTTCACCCGCTGGCCGCCTTCCCAGGTCGATCCCTTGTATCCCCGCAAGGGTGTATTCACACTCTTCCCCGCGCCACCATTATCGGACGTAAAAATAATGAGGGTATCGTCCGTCAATCCGCACCGTTCAAGCTCATATTCGAGCATCGCCAAACTCCAGTCGATATGCGCGACTGCTGCACCGAGGACGCCATTCTCTGACTGTCTTTCGAAGACTTCCGGTACGAACAATGGATTGTGTACGTAGGTATGCGCGAAATAAAGGAAAAACGGACGACCAGCGTTCTCTCTGATAAACGTCACAGCCTCCTCAGTGTATCTTTCCGTAACAGAGGTCTGATCGGGCTGTTCCTGTACCACCACGCTATCCCGCACGAGAGGCAGAGGAGCTTTGATATGTTGCGCCCAGACTCTTTCAGGCCCCCGGGTTTGAAGCCCCATGTCGTTGCTATACGGGATCCCAAACCAGGAATCAAAACCATAATGCGCAGGTAAAAACTCAGGCTGGTCTCCCACATGCCACTTTCCGATCATTTTTGTCGTGTACCCCCCCTCCTTCAACACCGACGCAATCGTCTTCTCCTGAGGGTTCAACCCCTCAGCCTGTCCAGGAAACAACACCCCCCGATGTTCGAGAATCTCTCCTGAGCCATCAATTTTTCGAATGTCGAAAGCATGCATGTTAAGCCTTCGAGGATATGCACCTGCCAGCATAGCAGCTCTGGAGGGGGTGCATACCGGCGCGGCAGCGTAAAAATCGGTGAACCGCATGCCTTGTTCGGCCAACCGGTCGAGTGCTGGTGTTTTGTTGAGCGTTGATCCATAACAGCCGATATCGGCGTAGCCCAGGTCGTCGCAATTTATGAGGATGATGTTCGGATTCTTTTTTGACATGGTTCACTCCAACTTTATTGGCGAATCGGTCCTGGATAAGAACACGCCATCCCATCGCGGATCAAAACGCCTCGATCGGCCTGATTCGCCTTTTCAGCCATCTCATCGCGAAACGTGATCATAACACCGCCCCATCGCGTACGGTCACTCGGGTTCGGGGGACTCATATGCCACATGTGTGCATGCCAGATCACGGCATCGCCCGGCCCCAATGGCACTGGTTCAGGCGTTCTCTCCGCAACCAGCTCACGCGGAATCTCTGGGTGCAACCCATCATACTGCACATGTTCGATCACTCCGCCTTTGTGGGTGCCCGGCATCACATGCAAACACCCATTCTCCAGATCGACAGCCTCCAGAGCCACCCAACAATTAAAATGTTCGCGCTTGTGTGGCCTGATGCCATGCGAGGCATCGCGCTCCCACAACCAAATGTCCTGATGCCAGGGAACCGATTCGCCGATTCGAGCCTGCTTCGTAAAAAAACGCGTGCCTTGAACGCGAACATTCTCACCCAGAAAGCGTTGGTTCATTGCAATCACATTCTCTGCTGTCAGCCACTCCTCCCAAAGCACCCGGCTATGAAGGTCCCGATCGCCCACAGCCCATACCGCCGCATCACCGTCAACACCTGTGTCATCTGCGCGATCAGTGGTCAATCTGAATCCTTCCGGCTTTTCTGCGATGACCCGTTCAAGTTCACTTCGCACGGCCTCAACGGCTCGGGCTGAAATCAGATCCCGAACCACAAAATAACCGCGTTCTTCAAACTGCTCTTCTGCATCTTCGGGGATATAAAACTCACTCATGTGCTACTCCTTCCTCGCGGTTGTACCATCTACAAACGACCTTTCCATCATTCCTCTACACCTCTTTTAAAACTGGCTAAGGTTTCACGGAGTTCTTTCACAACTTCAGGATGATCGTCTGCGACGTTGTTCTTTTCGCCAATGTCGCGATCCAGATCGTATAACTCCAGACCATTGGTTCCAAAATCCATCAGAAAGCGATGGTCTTGTTCCGGTTTGCGCCCAGGGAGCAGCAGCTTCCAGTTTCCCTTTCTAATACCGACGCCCATATTGGCATCGCCATCTCCCACCTGATCATAGATAAAGGTTTCTCGGCCCTCCTCGGTCTTCCCCAAAAGCAATGCGGTCTGATCAATGCCATCAATCGCGCGATCCGCCGGTGGTTTGACACTTGATAGTGCGGTAAAAGTCGGCAGCAAATCAATCGTGGCCCAGAGCGCATCAGAGGTACGCCCAGCCGGGACTTTACCCAGCCAACGGACAATACATGGCACACGAGACCCGGCTTCATAAGCTGATCCCTTACCAGCACGCAACGGCCCGGGATCGCCCCAAAAGATGGAACCCTCTGGATGACCTTTCTTGTTTTCATAGTATTTGGACTGGCACCATGGCCCGTTATCAGTCGTATAGATCACCAGTGTGTTGTCGCGTAGCCCCAGTGTGTCCAGCTTGTCGAGCAAACGTCCGGTCTCATGGTCTAACTCTTCGACCACATCCCCATATAGTCCACCAGCCGATTTTCCCTTAAACTCAGGAGATGCATCGATGATCGTGTGCAACATCGTATGCGCCAGATAGAGCACAAACGGCTTGTTCTGATCTCGGCGATTCTCCAGAAAATCAATCGCTTTATCGGTGTACAGGCGAATCGTACAGCTCATGTCTTCCGTTTCACCAGCCGCCGTGTTATTCTCGTGAAACTTTACAAATCCATTGTCGTTTGCGCCAAGAGTACCGTAATAATAATCAAACCCCTGCGCGTTCGGCATGCGCTCGATAATTTCCTTCCTGTTCGAGACATCCCACTTACCAATACAAACCGTCTGGTATCCTGCGGGTTTCATCAACTCGGCAAAAGTAATCTCACTGGCAGGCATCCCCCAGCCCTTACTGCGGACCGGATAGCGACCAGTAAGCAATGCCGACCGAGACGGACCGCACACCGGCTGGGCGTAAAAGCTGGTGAAGCGCGTGCCCTCCTTCGCCAGTTGATCCAGTCGCGGTGTCTTGTTCTTTTTGTTTCCAAAACACCCCAGATCCGCATATCCCTGATCATCCGTAAAAATAATCAGAATATTCGGACATTCTTTAAGACCATCATCTATCGACTTACTCATCTGCTAAACCTTTCTTTTTTGCATCTGTGGTTGCGCCAACTAAAACTGTATCCGCATTTCTCCTAATTCGGGATGTGCATCCCAATACCCCCGAATTTGCTTTCCCCAATTGAGCAATTGCGCAGCAGGCCGTTGGGCCGTCATCCTTCGCCGGTTCAGCTGCCCCTCAAAATCCATCATCAATTGTCTGAATCTTTTGAGCATGTCCCGCATTTCCGGCTGATATGCCAGATTGTGTGTCTCGTCGGGATTTTCGACCCGATCAAATATCTGTTCCAGCCCAATTCGGTCCGGATCCGGTCCTATCGGATCCAGGTCTTGCTCCGTCCCAAAAGGGATATACTCGCCGACATACTTATAGCGATCAAACACAAGCGACCGCGCCCAGCCATTGCTCTCAATGTACGCAAACTCCCGCCACGCAGGGTTCTGACCTTCTACCAGCGGCTTCAGGCTCATGCCCTGCACACCATCTACTATATCAATGCCCGCGTAATCACACACGGTGGGAAACAGATCCACCCCCGAAACAAAATGGGTCTCGTCCCGAAGATCTTTGGGCACGTCGAGACTGTCGCCCAGAGAAGCGACAATGAACGGCACGCGTACGCTCGCTTCGTAAAGCGAGAACTTCTGAAACATCTGGTGCTGCCCATACACCTCCCCGTGATCCATCGTGAACATGATCAACGTGTTATCGCGAAACTGGCTTTTGTCCAGCGCTTCGAGAAGCAACCCGATTTCGCTATCTACTTTCTCGACCAGGCGGTGGTGTTGCCACATCAGGTATCGCCACTGAATCGGCCAGTGGATCAGACATTCGTCCATTCTGCGCGCCACCTTGTGGACCACAGTCTCGCGTTCGTCGTAATGGAAATTCGCTGGCAATGGCGGCAGGTCCTCTTCGCTCAATATTCCCTGCTCAATAGGATCCGGAATGGTCTTCTCTTCGTGATCGTGTTCGCATTGACAAATGTCATGCGGATTTACATAAGGCACCTGCAGGAAGAAGGGATCCGAATCATCATATCGACTCAAAAAATCGATCGCGGCATGCGTGATCGCCCCGTCGTAGTACTCGCCACCGCCAGCGCCAATCGGGCGATTCCCGATATAAAGAAGTTGAAATGAATCCTGGACATCGCGTCCATCGACATGCCATTTGCCCGAATGAAACGCCTGATAGCCATTGCTGTTGAGAACCTGACCCAGATCAGGGATATCTTCGTGCAGATGGCCCCCGTTAAACGGCGTTCCCAATTCTGAAGTGTACCGCCCGGTCATCCAGCTGGCTCTTGTCGGTCCACAGACGGGATCGGTAGAGTACGATCTCATAAAGGAAATACCGTTTCGCACGATCCGATCGATATTTGGCGTCTTCACATAAGGGTAGCCGTATGCCGACACCACATCCCATGTATGCTGATCCGTGTTAATAAACGGTAGCGGCGGTTGGACCCACTTCAGCATAGATGAATTAATTGCCGAACAGGCCAGCTATGTTGAACGCGGCATGAAGTCCGTCAAAATGAAGGTCGGCAAAGATTTTGGCCGAAGTGAAGGTGAAGATATTGCGCGACTATCTGCGGTGCGGAAAGCACTGGGAGATGACGTGGAGATTCTCGTTGACGCAAATAATGGGTACTACGCCAAGCAAGCCATTCGCATGGCCCAGGCGTTTGAGGAATACAACATCGGCTGGTTTGAAGAACCCGTACTGGCCGATGACATCGAAGGCCTGGCCGCCATTGCTCGTGCCACCGCGATTCCCATCGCAACTGGCGAACACGAGTACACCAAATACGGCTTTAAAGACCTCATCACCCGGGGTGGAGCGGATATCGTCCAACCCGATGTGGGCCGGGTCGGCGGCATAACCGAATGGATGAAAGTGGCGCACCTGGCGCACGCCTTCAACCTGCCCGTTGCGCCACACGCCTACCAACTCATCCACCTGCACCTATCTTGCGCGACCCCGAATCTACGCATTGTGGAATACCTCGGCATGATAGAAGAAGCCGACCGGATAACCTACACAGAATTTTCCGAGCCGGTCAATGGCGTCTGGTCACCCAATCCCGACAAGCCTGGTCTGGGTCTGGAATTGGATCCCGAGGCAGTGAAGCAATACGCAGTATAGACCAACTTGTATCTCAATTGTTCTCAGGCAGTCCACGAGTCCAGGTTGTATTTCGTATCGGCTTCAGGATTTCAAGTACCTCAGCAAGTAATGCCTCATCAATCGGTGATTCTGACCACTCGATATTCTCTTTCAAATGTTCAGGCCGTGTTGTACCGACCAGCGTCGTTGCAAAATCTGGATTGGCCAATCCAAATTGCATAGCCAGCTTAGAAATATTTTCGCCTTTCTGCTTGCATAACGCCACAGCCTTTGCGCAAACCCGCTTAATTTTTTCGGTAGCGGGGTGACCTGGCGCTGGTCCGCATTCAGTAAACAGTCCCATCCCCAAAGGTGAAGCATTGATCATCCCCACGCCCTTTTTCCTTAAATAAGGCACCAGCATTTCAAAAGACGTGTCATGTAGCATATAGTGGCAAAACGACAGCACCGTATCCACATCCGTCCGATCGAGTACATATCGATAGACTTTTAATGGAAATCCGGTGATGCCCACAAATCTGGTCTTTCCCTGCTCTTGCAATCGCCGCAAAGTGGGAAGTGCTTCTTCTACGACCTGGTCCAGCGAGACAAAATCGATATCGTGACACTGAAAAATATCCACATAATCCAGCCTCAATCGCATAAGACTTTCATCCATACTTTCCACAATTCGCCCGGCTGAAAAATCGGACACCCCACCGGCATAACGCCCTACTTTGGTTGCCAGATAATATTTGTCTCGCGGAATCTCTCTCAAAGCCTTCCCAAGCGCGCTTTCCGATTTTGTTCCACCATAAAGCGGCGAGGTATCAATCAAATTGATCCCACAGTCAATAGCTGTATGCACAGCTTTGATTCCCCGAGCTTCATCGGGCGTTCCATAAATACTGCCCAAACCAGATGCCCCGTAACTCAGCACAGAGACTTTCAAACCCGTTTTTCCCAACTCGCGATATTCCATAGCTTTACCTTATGTGCGCCACTATGATTTTGCCGGAGCGGCATCCTTTGTCACGCATACCTGCGTCTGCTCCCGTGCCTTGCACAGGTCTCTTAGGGACATCTCTTCAGCTATCAACGCCTTGGTCCGCTCCTCCACTTTTTTGCGACGCGCTGGGGGGAGCCGATCCAGCCTCTCTGTTAGAGTCGTCATCTTGTCCTCCTCCTATCTTTCAATCGTTCGAGATGCAAGTCGAGTTTCCATTATTTACGGCGCTATTGGCTCTGGGAAATTAAATCTCACCCAATGCCATTGAAACATATCATCGGTCGCGTCATTCCATCCCAACAAACGCCCTTTCATATTCTCTAACACATCGGCGCACATCGGGTCATCAATCCGATTATTCATCTCCGCAGGATCGGCTTCGAGATCGTATAACTCATCCAGATCGTGAGGTGTATATACGTATTTCCATTTCTCTGTCCGCACCATTCGCTGCGAGCTATAGCCCCAGACCTCACCGTGGCTTTCGCAATACACGCTATCTGCCCAATCGTCGGGATCATCGCCATTTACAAGCGGCACCAAACTCCTCGCATCCAATCCCTCGGGCAATTTCCCGCCCCCCCATTCGACAAATGTAGGCATCAAATCCATCAGCCGAACAAATTGCGATACATTGCGACTTACACCCCCCGGCACTTTCATCAGCAATGGGACCCGAAACACCTCATCGTACATTGTACCTGATTTTTCAAAATGCTTGTGGCTGCCCGTGGCATCGCCGTGATCTGTACTAAAAAGGAATATCGTATTATCCTCAATTCCACATTTCCGTATCTCATCCAACACGCGCCCCACGCATGTATCAATCAGAGACACATCGCCGTAATATTTGGCAACCACCTGTCGCCACCACGCCCAATCTTTATCTTGAAGATTCCATTCCTGATGTTTTCGCAAATGAGCCGCGGGTTTGCCCTCAAAGGATTCGTCAAAATTTGGCCAGGGCGGAATGGATTCAGGATCGTACATCGACGCATAAGGCTCCGGAACGATATTGGCAAAATGAGGTGCTGTCGCATCAATGCGCAAAAAAAATGGCTCTTCTCCTCCTGCCCGCTCGCGCAACATCTCGATCCCACAATCCGTCACCGTCCACGTTTTGTACTCTTCTGGCGACATCTCACCTGTACCCGCCACAGGAAAAGAACTTCCGGGAAATTCGACCGTCAATTCTGTACCGGGAACTATTTTCCCACGTCCCCCCCTCCCCATCTTATGCCGATCAAAGCCGTATTCCTCAGGTCCAATATCTTGATGGACATGCCATTTCCCCGCATAATCCAGCACATACCCCGCCTCTTTGAGCAAACGGCTAAATGTCGGCACATCTTTTGATAACCCCCTATTCCACGCAGGCGCGATATGCGTATTGAGCATCACCCCGTGATTGTGCGGGTAAAGGCCGCTCATCAAAGAAGCGCGCGCAGGTGAACAAACAGGGCTTGTGGTATATGCCTGATCAAACCGTATGCCCTCCTCCGCGAGTTGATCCAGATTCGGCGTCTGACAAATCTCATTGCCATAACACCCCAATGCATCGCGTCTCAACTGATCCGTAAGAAACAAAACAATATTAGGCGCCATAATTCCTTCTCCTATCGCATAGTCCTTTGCCGACATTCGATTTACCGGTCTTATCTACGATGTTCAAATAGGGTTGTCAAGGAGAATGCTCAGAACAAATAATCGGTAATCTCCCGGAAAACTTGATTTACATACATTTGTAAGCTAAATTGCGTTGGACCGCACTGGCAAATAATTTTTAAGGAGAAAATAATGAGATCAGTAATCTGTGTTCACGAACGCTTTGACGCCTCCTGGCCCTTTACTGCCGACCATTGGCACCGCCGCTGGCAGGAATCGGGAGCGTGCGAACTCTATCGCACTGAGGCAAAAGGAACCCGAGCGCCACAGATGGTGGAGAATCCTTCATCGGTACATCGGCTCGTCCTCTTTGGCCTTCCGGCAGACACTGAGGATCTCGAGCCATTTTCTAATCTTGAGGAACTCTACCACGATGCCGCAGGACAATCAAACGCTGGCCTCGATGGTGCACACGCCCGTGGGGTGAACATAATTCGCCCCCGTGGCACTATCCAATGGGGGCAAACGGTTGCTGAGTTTGCGCTCGGACTCACAATAAGTGCACTGCGACGAATACCGCAGACCTATGTGGCAATGATGGAGAGCCACGAGACATGGCAATACAAACCGGACGTTGGCAAACCCGGACAAAGGGGCGCCCAGTTTGGCGACGATCCACGCTTTATGAGCGGCACTATTGCAGGGAAGCGAGTACGCGTCGTTGGCATTGGTAATATTGGAGGACGGTACGCTTCGTGGTGTTCGAACATGGGAGCAGATGTGGCTGTCTGGGATCCATTTGCTCCGGAGGCATCGTTTACGCTCGCCGGTGTCAGGCGATGCTTCGATCTCTCAGAACTCGTGAAAGATGCCGATATTTTTGCGCCGATGGTACCCCTGAAGAACGATACGCGTGGGCTGGTTGGCCCAGAGGCCATTCGCACATTACCGCATCAATCGCTCGTCGTCCTGGTGACTCGCGCAGCGATCTGCGACACCGAAACATTGTATCAACGGGTCCTCAATGACGAACTCGCCCTGACCGCAGACGTCTGGGACATTGAACCAGTGCGTTTGGATTCTCCACTACTTGGCCGCCACAATGTGGTTCACACGCCGCACAATGCCGGGCGCACGATTGATGCAAATCACGCGCGGGCAGACGATGCAATAAATCGTTTTCGACCGCGTTAGTCCGTGAACTCTTATAGAAAAGGAACTTTTCAACACATGGAACAAACCCACTCACTCGACGGAACCTGGCAAGTCATCTACGATCACGACAACAAGGGCCGCACACTCAACCTACAGCATCGCGAAAATTTCTACGCCTGCGAAGACTTAGAGCAAATAACCGTTCCCGCCTGCCTTGAAGAATTCAAACAAGATTACGAAGGCGTTGCCTGGTACGGCAATACATTTACCCTTCCCCTCGACTGGCAAAACAAAACCATCCGCCTGCATTTTGAAGCAGTCAACTACCGCGCAGAAATCTGGGTCAATGGCGAAGCCGCTGGCGCACACGAAGGCGGATATATCGGCTTTGAACTCCTGATCGACGACCTCTTAACCGATGGCGAAAACTTCATCGCCGTTCGCGTCATTACCCCACTTATCCTCAGAGACGTAGTCATCGATGGCATAGGCCGAGACGACATGCCCCACTGGCGCGGTGCAATCGCTGGTGGCATCTGGCAATCGGTATCCCTCATCGCTACGGGACCCGTGTACGTTGACGACACATTCGTTACATCCGACATCCACACGGGCGAAGTCGGCATAGCCAACACATTTCAAAATCGAGATTTAAGAACACAATCCGCGACCATCACATGGTCAATCACCGAATACAAAAGCCACATACAGGTCGCCTCTGGACAAGAAACGATCAACCTGAATCCCGGCACAAGCCACCGCGAAGAAATATTCGCCATCGCAAACCACAAACTCTGGCAACTCGACGATCCCAATCTCTACGTCGTCACCACCACAGTCGCCCTTGATAGCGAAACCTCAGATATTGAAAAAACGCGCTTCGGCTTCCGAGAATTTACAGCCAAAGGCAAGAACTTCTACTTAAACGGCGAAAAAATCATCCTCAAAACCACCTTCAACGAAGCCTTTTATCCACATTCCCTCGCATACCCACGCGACCTCAATCTTCTAAAAAAAGAATTTCAGCTCATCAAAGACGGCAACATCAACATGATTCGCCCGTGGCGCAAACCCCAACCGCCAATCGTCTATGATCTCGCAGACGAAATGGGCGTTCTATTTGTAGGCGCGCTCCCCGTCGAATGCATGGACAACTGGCCCCAGATCACCCCATATACTCAACAGCGCATCGAAAATGAAGCCACGGAAATGGTCAAACGCGACCGCAACCACCCCTCCATCGTCATCTGGGAAATGTTTAATGAAATCACGCGCGATGGCCTCAAACGCCTCAAACACAGCGTGTCCTTAAAAGCGCGCGAATGCGACCACACCCGCATGATCATCGATGAAGCCGGCGGGTTTGCCGATGGATGTAGCGTTTATCTTCCCGGTTCCTACGAGCCCACTGTCATCAACGATGTACACAACTATCCCGGCACGCCCTTTCCCCAAAGCAGTTACGACAATTTGCTCGCACTCGGCAAAACCGAGGAGCAACTCAAAGAACTGGGATTAGAACTCGCCCAGTTCACCAACAGCAAAATAAAACCCGATTTGCTCACGAATATCTCAGAACTCGGGTATGGCAGTATCCCCGACCTCGAAGCAAATTTTGAACAGTACAAAAAAGAAGGCAATCCAATCACACCGGATTACCGCATGCACGAACGCCTGCTCAATTCGTATCTCTCGGTCTTTCGCGAAACCGGCACAGACCAGATCTTCCCCACCTTTCGCGATTTCGTAGAAGCCGTTCAAGAAATCCACTACATCGGCAACAAACTCATGACCGAAGCCTGCCGCATCAATCCCGACATCGCGGGTATCGGCATCCACGCGCTCAATGATGGCGACTGGGTCCTCGGTGCTGGCTTAATCGACAACTTCCGCAATCCCAAAAAGCCCTATTACGCCATTAAAGAAGTATTCGCCGACCGTTATATCGCCATTCGCCCCGGGAAACAAAATGTCTATGCAGGCGAATCCGTTGAAATCCTGCTCACCGCCGTCAATGACAAAAACGATCTATCGGGCACTCTCTCCCTTCGCGTCACCACAAATGACGGACAAAATATTCTCGACATAAACGAACAAACAACAATACCCCATGGCATCACAGACCTGGCGACTTACGAAGTCAATACCCGTGGCGTCGAAGGTCTATGCCAGATCGACATGACATTCACATCTGGCGAAGCAGACCCCATCAAAAACCAGTCCAGCATCTACGTCCTCGACAAAGGCAAATCCGCCATTTCAGATGTATCTATATCGACAATCGACCTCAACGGCGCACTCGGCAGATACCTTTCCAACACAACCGACTTCTCCACTCACCCCCCCACAGACCAGATCGCACTCGTCAACCTCCAGGGTTGGAACGGCAAACCCGATCCCCGCTTCGCCGATCTCGCCACCTGGGTTAAAAAAGGCGGCACAGCACTCTTCCTCAACCTGCCAGCCATGCACCTTCTCAAAATGGAGCCAGGAAAAAGCCGCATGCATCGCCACATCGACAAAGACATCTTCTTCCCATTTCCACTATCACTATACTCCGGCAAGGGATTATGGACACCGTGCAGTCATGTCGTCAAAGACCACCCCTTCTACGATGGCTTGCCCTCAAATTGCCTGATGGGGCAAGAATATCAAAACATCTCCTCCCAGTGGTCCATTGTAGAACCCAAAACCGATTGGATAGGCGGCAACATCACCTACGACTGGTATGCGGGCCTCAAACACAAACAGAACTACATCGGCGTCACGGAAGCCTTTCACGGCGCTGATCTGACACAAATCTCCCACGGCAATGGCAAATATGTCCTGTGTACTCATCGCATTGTCGAAAACCTGGGCACGGACCCGGTAGCGGATCGCCTACTGAGCAACCTGCTCAAGCCCCTCCTGTAACCATTATGAAAGGAATTCCCATGAGTAATGAGAAACGCCCAAATATTCTGTTCGTATTTTCTGATCAGCAGCGTTATAGCGCGCTGGGTGCGAATGGCAATGACATAATCGAAACGCCTGTTTTAGATGCGATGGCAGCTGAAGGAATGGTGTGTGACAATATGTTTTCCAACCACCCGCTGTGTTCGCCTTACCGGGCTATTTTGTTAACCGGTCGGTATGGTTGGCAAAACTTGGTAATTGATAATGAGTACAGTCCGCGACGAGATATCCCGACGTTGCCAGGCACTTTGCGCGAGCATGGGTATGGCACTGCGCACGTGGGTACATGGCATCTGGGTAAAGGGCCTTATGGCGACGACAATCGGTACGGACTGGATTATCTCGCGGCGCTGGCAGGCGGGAGAGGGCGGGGTGCCTACTTCGACAGAACCTATTACGAAAACGATGAAGGCCCAAATTTTTACGGAGGCTGGGCTCCAACGAACGAAACGGATTTGGCTATTCAATTTATAGAAAAACATCTGGATGCTCGAACAGACGATCCATTTGCCGTCTTTGTGTCCTGGCGACCTCCTCACTGGCCATATAAGCAGTATCCCGACGAATATAATATTTACGATCCTGCGGACATGGATGTGCCGGGCAATGTACCAGACGAGATGAAAGCATGGGCACATGAGGAACTCGCAGACTATTACGGGTGCTGTACAGGACTTGATGCAGAAATGGGGCGATTATTGGAAGCCCTGGATCGCCTGGGGGTCAAGGACAATACTATTGTCTGTTATACATCAGATCATGGAGATCACCTTTCAAGCCATGGGTATGGCAAACCCAGCAGCCGTTGGTTGGACGAGTCAATGCGGGCTTCAAAGGCAACGCCTTATGAAGAATCTTGCCATGTGCCGTTTGTGGTGCGCTGGCCTGATGCTATTGAAGCTGGTACGCGAACGGATGCTTTCTTTGGTGCGATTGATATTGTACCTACATTGCTTGGTGCTTGTGGCGTGCCGCTACCAGAAGGTCTGCAAGGGCGAGATATTTCGAGCGTGTGGCGGGGCGGCGAAGCGCCTGCAGATACGGAATTAACGCCTGGTGGATCGGAGTCTGTCTATTTGCAAAACATGGCACACGGTTGGCCCAATCGCGACGGTTGGGTTGGGCGCTGGCGCGGTGTGCGTACCGAACGCTATACCTATGCGCGTTGGTTTGCGAATGAGCGAGGTCCCTGGCTGTTTGACCGGCAGGAAGATCCGCTCGAGATGGTTAACCTGGCGAATTCTGCTGAGGCGCGACCAGCACTTCAAGAAATGGAAGAAAGATTGCATCGTTGGATGGAAGGTACAAAAGACCCATTTGAATACGGTAGGCGTGGCCCCCGTGGCTTCTTGGAATTGGGACAGGAATTCGCTGATCCGGATAAATACCCTGGCTGGGGCGTTGCGTAATTGAGAAATGGAAGAAAGGAATCACAAATGCGAATAGAACAAATCGACGCCTACGTCGTCAAATTACCTCGTCCCAATATCGCTGAAAATATTCCCGATTATGCGCGTCCTCGCAAATCGCTCTCCTACGACACAGTGCCTCCCATCGACGACATGGCGGCTGCGCGTTATGCCGAAGCACTCTTTGTCAAAATCATCGCCGACAATGGCCTCGTCGGATGGGGCGAAGGCCAATCCCTGCTCGTTCCCGAAGCCACCAAAGCAGTCGTAGATCGCCTGTTCGCCCCCATTCTCATCGGCGAAAATCCGCTCGCCCGCGAAAAGCTCTACGACATGACCTACGGCACCATGCGCGGTCGAGGTTACCGCGCGGGTTATCTCGCGGCCGCCCTTGCGGGCATCAACAATGCCCTTTGGGATCTTTCGGGCAAAGCCCTCGACGTACCCTGCTACGTCCTCCTCGGTGGCCCCTACCGCGACAAAGTACGTATCTACAACAACATCCATGGTCCCACGCCCGAAATCGGCGTTAAGCAAGCCCTCAAAGCCGTTGAAATGGGCTACGACGCGGTCAAATATCACCTCAATCGCCCCATAAAAAATGCCGTTGCCGTCGTAGAAGCCACACGCGAAGCCGTTGGCCCCGACGTCGATATTCTCGTCGATCTCACCTGGCATTACGATGTACCCGGTGCAATTGCCCTGGGCAAAGAACTCGAAAAATTCGACGTCTTCTGGCTCGAATCGCCCGTACCCAGCGAAGACCTCCGCCGCCATGCCGAAGTGCCGCGCGACCTCACCCTGCCCATCTGCATCGGCCAGGAATATTACAACGCCTATCAATTCCGCGCTGTTCTGGAAGCACATGCCGCCGACATTCTCCTGCCCGACCTCGCGCGAACAGGCATCACGGGCAGCCAGCGCATCGCCCACCTCGCCGAAACCTTCGACATTCCACTCGCCCCAGCCGTTGGCGCGGGCAATGTCCTCTCCACCGCCGCGCAACTCCAGCTCTCGGCAGGCATTCTCAACTTCGTCATCATGGAACACTTCGACCAGAGCTTCCAGCTAAAAAGCGACCAGATCCTCAAACACGCCCTCACCCGAAACGGCAGCTATCTCGAACTGCCCGACCGCCCAGGACTGGGCATTGAAATCGACGAAGAAAAATTGATGCAGTACGCAGTAAAATAAAACAGGAGCAAAAATGCCAACAAATCTCGACTATAAAAAAATCATGACCGATCTCGATGACGTAGGCTTCCACATCATTCCTTCGGTCATCTCAGAAAAAAAAACCGATGAAGCACGAGGTATTCTTGAGCAACTCCTCAAAGAAGAAGCCACCGAGCAAGCGCTTGCGGCCAAAACGCAGCGCGTAGGGCGCATCGCCGTCAAGCACCCCATCTTTCTCGAACTCCTGTCTCACCCGACCATCGTAACCCTGTGGCGCAAATACCTCGGTGACGACATGGTCTGCTCCACCTGGTCTGGCAATACAGTCTATCCGGGCGCAGACAGTTTTGGCTGGCATTCAGACTACCCTTATTGGTCTGTGCAACCGCCCTGGCCACCCGGCCGTCTCGCAGGTCAAACTATCTGGCTTCTGAACGATCTCACCGAAGAAAACGGCGCAACCGCCATGCTGCCCCAAAGCCACCTCAAAGGCGAACCGCCACCGCCCGAACTCAAAAGCCAATGGATCGACGGCGGTAAAATCCTTACCGGCAAACGCGGAAGCGCCATTGTCATGCACGGTGCCTGCTGGCATACAGCTCGCCCGAACCAAACCGATGAAATTCGATCTGTTCTCCTCGGCATGTATATGCGCCCCTGGTTTATCCCACAAGAAGACATGCGCGGCCAACTGGCAGAGTTAGAAAACCCTTCTGACTTAGTACGCCACCTTATGTGCGCCAATCAACGGACGCCAAGTAATGTTGGCGCAAATCAATATGCAGCGAAATAACACAGGGAAAAATTGAATATGACGGAAGGACACGAAGTTACCAGCACGACAGGAGCAGTTGCAGCCGGACCTCCAGAGGCTGCACGAGTCGGTGCGAGAATACTCGAACAGGGAGGTAACGCCTTTGATGCAGCAGTGGCGACCAGTATGGCATGCTGCATGTTACAGCCACAATCTACGGGTGTGGGTGGGTATGTCCTGTGTGCCGTGATCCAGGAAGGCGCCACAGGCAAAGTCTGGTCGATAGACGCCAATTCAATTTCGCCCAAAGCGGCTCACGAACACATGTACACCATCCTGCCAACGCGTACCCGCGGAGGCATCAATGAAAAGGAATACAACTGCAGCGTAAAGAACAATGCCAACGTCCATGGACCTCTCGCCATTGGTCCTCCGGGTATGATGGCAGGCATGGGCACCATTTGGGAAAAGTGGGGAAAACTCAAATGGTCCGATGTGGTAGCACCATCGCTGAAACTACTCGAGGATGGCTTTCCCTTTGGTTCTACCGCAGGGGCGATCAAAAATCTCCAGAACGTGATCCGCAGATTTGAAGCAACGGAAAAACACCTGATGCCCGAGGGGCGTGTCCCAACAGCAGATGACATCTGGCACCGCCGCGATATGGAAAAAACCCTTGCAAGAGTTTCAGAAGCCGGATGGCGGGATTTCTACACGGGGCAAATCGGCCACAAAATAGTGGATCACATTCAGGCCACTGGCGGTATTTTGACAATGGAAGATATGGCTGCCTTCAAACCTCGCGTGACCGAACCATATACCACGACCTACCGCGAGGCATCCATACATGGTGCGATTTTGCCCAACGGCGGATTGTCCAGCTTGCAACTGCTCAACATGTGGGAGTGCTTCGATCCCCTACCGGAAGACACGGTCGAGTACTGGCACCGATTCGCCGAGCTTCTCAAGCTGGTCTGGCGAGATCGCCTTCTCCATCTCGCAGATCCAAACCATGTGGATGTACCAATAGAGCGACTGCTGAGCAAAGATTATGCAGCAGGTCGAGTGGAAACACTGCGTCAATTTCCCAATGCGGTAGATCAGCTTGTGCCACCGCCAATGGGTAATTCAGATGATGGCACGCTCCACGTATCTTCCGCAGATGCCGAAGGAAATGTAGCGTCCGTAACAATTTCTCAAGGCGGCGGCTTCGGTTCCCTTGTTACTGTGCCAGATACAGGCATCATACTGGGACATGGAATGTGCAGATTAGATCCCAGACCCGGTCGCAAAAATTCCGTGGCTTCGCTCAAGCGACCACTGAACAACACCGTTCCGCTCATCATTCAGCTTCCAGATCGGGATGTCGCGATCGGAATGCCAGGCGGCAGGCGCATCATCTCTGTGAACGCTCGGGCTGCCCAAAAAATCGTCGATTACAACGCAACATCCTTTGAGGCTGTCAGCGGACCAAGGATGCATGTACAAACCCACGAGCCGGTAAGTGTGACCCATACCCTGTCCGATGATATCCTGAACGGCTTAATCGAAATGGGCCACGAAATCACATCTGTCAACAGTCTGGGCGGCGGGATCCACTGCGCGGAGTTTCTAAAAGCAGAAGGAACCGTCCGGGCAGGTGGCAATACATGGTCCGCAGGAAGTGATATAAATCCAATCTAATTTCGTCTTCGCCGATTATTTCTCCCCCTTCGCCTACTGACCGGCCAACTCGGATCGTAATACGGATTGGTCTGGGGCATTTGGGCATCAACGGATGCTAAATACGTATTGAGTCGGTCGTGCAATTTCTCAACAACCTCGGGTTTGCGACCTCCCAGATCATTCTCCTCACCTATATCCTTACTCAGATCAAACAGGTGCAATTTATCGGTCTCATAAAGTTTGATCAGCTTGTAATCGTCCAACATGATTGCCGAATGTGGGCCATCCTCGCTTTGATAATGCGGAAAATGAAACACAAGCTCCTCACGGGATCTCTCCACCACGCCCTTACCACCAGATAATAACGAAGTGAAACTCCCCCCTTCAATACCTGTAGGCAAAGGCTGGCTCACACCTCCCAATTCACAAAGCGAGGGAAACAAATCAAAGCCGACCACGCGTTCGTGACAAACTGTATTTGGCTCTATACCAGGTCCCCGAATAATCAATGGCACGCGAATACCTCCCTCCCACAAAGACCCCTTCGACCCGCGCAACACACCCCGACTTCTTCCGCTGGCACCATTATCAGACATGTAAATCAGATACGTGTGATCGCCAATACCGAGTTTCTCAACTTGCTCCATAATCATACCCACACCTGTATCCAGGTCTTCAGTAATGGCCGCACGGTTGACATTCCAATGGACATGTCCTCTCGGCCGATTGAGGTATGCCTGCCGCGTACTCGCCAGCGCATTCTGAGGATAGTGCAGGGCATAATAAGACAACTGTATAAAAAACGGCTTGCCAGCTTTTGTATTCTCCTCCATAAACGCATTGGCACGCCGGGACATGCCGAAGAGATCTACAGGATTGGGATCGACATGACGAGCCGCATCCCTATTACCAGTATTGCCATCATGTACGTCATAACCGTGATTGCCCGGTCCGCCACCACCGAGATGCCATTTGCCATAATGCGCCGTGGTATAACCGACCTGTTTCAACATCTCAGCAATTGTCGTCTCACCACTGGAAAGATTTCTGCCATGCATCGGCGGAATGAGTTTACAGCCGTCTGCTGCGGTCAGGATAGGAGATGCCTTTGTCCAGTGGTTCTGTGCCGGATTCTTACCCGTCTGAAAGCTGCATCGCGTTGGCGAACAGACAGGCGAAGGCGAATAAGCAGCCGAAAATCGCATGCCCTGCTGTGCCAATCTCTCGAGATTGGGCGTCTGATAAAAGTCGCTCTTTGAACCGGCCATCGCATCGTGCATCTGCACCGAAAGCCCGTCCCACCCTTGATCGTCAGAAACCATAAAAATAAAATTGGGCTGTTTGGGACGCTTAGAAGTAACTTGACCAAACGCATTGGCCACAGCCATCCCGCATACACCAGTACCGACAACACCGAGAAACTCTCTGCGCTTCATTGGTCCAATTCCTCCATAGCAGAACACTACTTCACGGTATATCGCACAATCACTTCATTGTCCAAAATGAGATTCGACGACCATATAAATTGTGCATCGTGTTCTGGATCATCAAAGAGATCCGTAAAATTTGTATATGCGGGTTTATTGTTCACACCAACTGTCGCATTTGTATAAGTATATGCCCGTGGCCAGGCTGAATCATCAAAGTCGCTATCGTACCAGTTAGATGGGACCGGATAGTGCATTGCGTAAAATTGACTGCCATCATTTTCCATCAAAGTCGGGCAGTGATGCTTTCAAAGTGATTGGGCTAAAAATGCAAAATAAAGCGAAGACCGCACCCAACACCCATTTTGATTTTAATAATTTTAAGAACACGATGTCTATCTCCTCTGTGCAGATATACCCAATCAAATTATGTGATCATCCGATGGGCGAGCACAAAAGCATCGCCCCTGCAAATGCTCGCCCTCGAATGTGTAGCGATGGACTCCGTCAACCTCCTGGACCACCGGGAGGTGGTTGACCACCAGGCGGTCGTCCGCCACCGCCACCCCGTCGTCGGAACGAAGAGTCTGGCGTCCCCCATACACATCGCGGTATGTACGGGTAATCCTCGGTAAGATAGTAATGGTAGATGCCTTCCGGGAACTCGGGCGTAATCCCGAACCGCCCATTACACTGATCGAGATCGCCCGATCCCGCGACATATTGCCAATCTTCCCGAAACGTGCCGTCGAAAGCTCCTCCGGGGGCACTTTCTCGCGTACCCGACCGCAACTCCCAACTGCCTTCGGGCGAATTGTGTCCAAGATCGACATAGAACGGAAAACCATCGGCGGCATACCCGACCAATATCATATCCTGGCCCTCTGCCTCACTGGCGAGTTCATTGACCAAACCGTGCGGCACGCCGTGGTAGTGGTAAATGCCCGTTGGTTGAACGTGCGCGTTATTGCAATCTGTACCCAACCATTCAAACCGCGCATTGCCGCTCAATCGACGCGCCAAACCCGGGGTCAATGCCTCGTAACTCCACCGCCGTTCATTGAGGTAACTTTCGGCGGTATCGCGCTCGAGCTTGATACCGTCCAGCGTAATGCCAAATGTGGCCATTTCGGTGGGCGTATCCGTCTTTACGGGATAACGGGGAATGCGCCAGGTTTGCGTCACCGGGGCTATCGTATTTGGATTTCCCCGATTGGGAAACTGCCCCGTCGCATGGGCGGGAATGCCATTGGTCGTATATTCAATCACCGTGTCCAAAACGTGGGTCTGAACCTCTGGAACCGCGACGGGGTCCTGGTTGCACTCCCAACCGACTTTTGGCGAAAAATCGCCCACAAGCGTCAAATCTGCGACATCCTGTTGCGGCACGTACGCCTCGACCCAAACGATATCCGAGTCTTGTTGCCCCAAATCCATCTCGGCGCGCACTTCAAACAGCAAGATCTCCGAATGACCCACCATAGCAGGAACGCTAATAATCGGCTGGAGCGCGTTTGCCGAACGAATCTCCGCCACGATGCCGTCCACTTGCCGCCACATAACCTGGGCACCCGGACCATTAAGCGTGGCATTGAGTTGCACCTCTGCCCCCGGAAGCACAATCCGCCCATAGCCAGCCTCTATGGATAACCCGCTCGGGGTATCTGGCGTTGTCTGTGGACATGTCTGACCGAATTGTTCAACGAATATCAGAAAATCATTAATTTCGACTTCGCCATTATTATTCAAATCCGCACTACACGCATTCGCTTCTGGCGTTGTCTGTGGACACGTTTGACCGAATTGGGCAGCCAATATCAGAAAGTCAGAAATCCCGACCTCGCCATCCTTATCCAAATCCGCATCGCACGCATTCGTTTGAGACGCGCACAACAAGCACGCGACAATCGCAAGTCCCACAATCTTCATGATATAACCTCCTATACAAACAATTATGTGCTAATTCCCCGCGCTGCTAAAATCTTGTATAAATCTCAAAAAATCGGCAAAATCCACACGCCCGCTATTGTCCAGATCAAACCGGGCGTCCTCCGACCCATAAGCTCTGGCAAATTCGAGAAAATCCTCAAAATCGATTTGCCCATCACCATTAAAATCACTTGACTTGCCTGTCATATAATTGGGATTGGGCACGGGCATCTGAGCGTCAACAGACTCGAGATACTGTTCGAGCCGTTCGCGCAGGCGCATCGCTTCTTCCCCCATATCTTTGGACAAATCATTTTGTTCCCCGATATCATTGGCCAAATTGTACAATCGCACGTCATCGGTCTCATAAAACTTGATCAACTTGAAGTCGCCCAATATAATTGCCGAATGCGGTCCATCATCCTCACTTTGATAATGCGGAAAATGAAAGACCAATTCCTCACGAGGTCTCGCAACCGCACCCGACCCACCAGATAATAACGAAGTGAAACTCCCCCCTTCAATACCTGATGGCAACGGATGACTTACACCGCTCAGTTCGCATAACGTGGGAAACAAATCAACACCGACCACCCGCTCGTGACAAACTGTATTTGGCTCTATACCAGGTCCCTGAATAATCAACGGCACGCGAATACCACCCTCCCACAAAGATCCCTTTGACCCGCGCAACACACCCAGACCGCCTCCAACAGCACCATTATCCGACATGTAAATCAGATACGTGTGATCACCAATACCGAGTTTCTCAACCTGATCCATAATCATACCCACACCTGTGTCAAGATCTTCAGTAATCGCCGCGCGATTGACATTTCGATGGACGCGCCCTCTTGGACGATTGAGGTATGCCTGCCGCGTACTTTCCAGCGCATTCTGAGGATAATGCAGCGCATAATAAGACAACTGAATAAAGAACGGCTTACCAGCTTCTGTATTCTCCTCCATAAACGCATTGGCACGCCAGGACATGCCGAAAATATCTACAGGATTGGGATCGACATGACGAGCCGCATCCCTGTTGCCCGTATTGCCATCATGTACGTCATAACCGTGATTGCCCGGTCCGCCACCACCGAGATGCCATTTGCCATAATGCGCCGTGGTATAACCAACCTGTTTCAACATCTCAGCAATTGTCGTCTCACCACTGGAAAGATTTCTGCCATGCATCGGCGGAATGAGTTTACGACCATCTCCGGAGGTCAGGATAGGAGATGCCTTTGTCCAGCGGTTCTGTGCCGGACTCTTACCCGTTTGAAAGCTGCATCGCGTTGGCGAACAAACAGGCGAAGGCGCATAAGCAGCCGAAAATCGCATGCCCTGCTGTGCCAATCTCTCGAGATTGGGCGTCTGATAAAAGTCGCTCTTTGAACCGGCCATCGCATCGTGCATCTGCACCGAAAGCCCGTCCCACCCTTGATCGTCAGAAACCATAAAAATAAAATTGGGTTGTTTTTGCGCGACAACAGGAACATCCAGCCCCAGAACAAGCGCACCCATTGCGCCAAGCCCTATCCGATGGATAAAATCCCTCCGGTCAATAGAAGCAGACAATTTGTGTGTGTATCTGGTCATTTTTTCTCCGGTGGATTGGTTACTCCCCTCGGTCCTGAATTATTAGACATGTATCTCTGATCAGGCGTTCCCTCAGATAAAAAATAGTAGAAAAAACAAAAAACTCGGCAAGAGCCGAGTTCTGTTTAAAAATCATCCACACATCCCTACCTTTAGACATAAAACTAACTTACCCTGATGTAACTGTTTTAAATAGACTTATGGAACGGCTACCGTAACCGATGGTGTAAATTGGGATGGATGCTGATATTTTTTCATATCACGCCGTTAAATCTAACATGCGTTCAAATTCATCAAGATTGGACACCTGTATCGCTGCGCGGAGCAATTGCTTGAGGCGTTGTAAATCGTCGATGGCGGCAATGCGAGTGGATAGGGGGTGCGCTTCATTCAGGTCAAATCGGATCTCCAGCACATCAAGGATAGCTTCGATGGTGCGTTGCCTGCCCCCTTGCTCAATGCCTTGTTCAATGCCTTGTTCAATGCCTTCCTCTCTGCCCTGCTCAAAACTTTCCTCTCTGCTTTGTTGGGTAAGAGATTGAAAAAGAGATGATTCGCGGATGAGATCCATGATGCCCTCCTTAAAAATAATATTAGAAATGGTTTCAGACGCATGCACCAACTCGCTCAATGCCACCATGCCAGCCAGATAATCCGCCCTATATGTCCGAGCGATGGGGCGCGTCCGAGCCGTGTAAATACACTGTTGCAACCACGCATCCGAGGCCATCCTTTCTGGTGGCTTCATCAACGGCGTGAAAGGAATCAGACCCGATTGCCCCGATTCGAGGACGTGCTCGCCTTCAATCTCAATCAGCCTGATCACCCTGTAATGAATCGCTATTGGGTAGCCGGAACGCTCCTGGACATAGTACCCCGGATCGCGCTGCCCAGCATCGGGGCGCAGGTAGATCACGTTGGAATAAATCGGTAGGCCATGTTGCCGAATAGCATGTCCGATATAGCCTGCCATGCGGCGCGGCATGGGCGGATTGGTGCTGTCAGTCGTTTGAAACTCGTTGTGAACCAATACCTCCTCGTCATCCATACGCACGCGAATCAGGCTATCGGTCTGGTGTGCTTCAACAGTGAGTTGCTCTGTGTCAATGACTGCGAGAACTTCAACGTCCTCACGTCCGAGGGTGAAGCTGGCAAAGTCGTTGGGATAAGTTTGAATGAGGTGTTTGGATATTGCATCAAATTCGGCCATGTGAGATGCCTGTTCTGAGGGTTGGTCGTATTTTCGACAAATGCAACAATCAGAACTCAAGCAAATATCAGGCCAATGTCACAGCATCGCGCGACAAATAGCTATGAACAGCACCAAACACCCTTATTTTTTCTTCAATATGCTGTATTGCCCCCTTTTTTTCAACTTGAATTTGTGGATCGCCTGTTTAGCACAAGACAATCTCTGTATATTTTGATCGATAAATAGGCGATCATGTGAAAGATATGTACCACTTGCCTATCTGGACGCAGATTGCTACGGATATAGGTGGTGAGTTTATTGAGGATGGCTTTGGGGGCAATGCACGCCTTTCCTCCAGCCTCACGCATTAAAATACCTTTCCATACCACCTCGACTCTGGCACGCATGCGGAGCTGTGCGATCCTTCGTCTCTTGTCCGGCAATCGTCATCGCAATCCCGATTGGCGCAGGCTCCAAATCGTCCTGTCGTACATTGTACTCAGTGCCGCCCCACCGCGATCCCACCGCCACCACATCGAATCGCACGAACCGTTCCGTCTGCCTGTCGAAACGCAGATGCCCCAACAGTGATGCATCCAGCCCTCGCTCCTGACACGCGCCCTCGTACCAACTCCCCTCGTCGAACAACTGCGCGGATCCGGAAAGCCTCAGATTCACCCATTCTGGCGTCTTTTCAGTCACCGTCAACTTTACAGACGCACCCCGGATCGCCTCGGACGACCACGAAGACGTTTCCCCCCGGACATAATCCGCCAGATGATAACGCGCCAGCCGTCTGATCAGCTTCACGGGCAAGGGAATAACATCGCCCACAACCGCATCTGGTGGAACCATAGACAGCACCTCTTCCCGTCGAAACCAGACGTAATCCTGATTGTGCGCCTCTCGCTTCATTCCCGAAGGCCGCGTATCCACCTCCCGGGGCAGGTCCCGAACGCCCAGATGTAAAACCAATCCGTCTTTCGGATACGCCGCCCAGCTAAATGTGGGATCTCGATACGCCAGATCTTCGATTTCTAATGCCTCGCGCTGGGTCTTGCGGTTCTCCCAGTTCTCCTGCGCCCGTCTCAACATCCACAAAAATCGGTCTGGATCGCTACCCACACCATGTACAGGAAGCTTGCCTCCCGGAAATAGCCTGTTGCGGCTGCCCAACACCTCTCCCTCTGTCGTCACTACATATAAACCCTGATGGTTCAGCCCGTGATCGATATCCTCCAACCTGGCCTGCGCTTCCTCAAAAGAATACCCGTACCGCCCCTGCCAGGAGATCAGACGTAAAAACCGGCCCTCATCATCGGCTTGCCGCTGCAACCGGGTATTGTTCACAGCCACCGGAATAAACCGTTCATTCAAAAATTCGATCACGCGCGGATCTGAAAAAACGAGCGCACGGCCCGTAACCCCGTTATTTCACGTACATCCCAGAGGATGACCGTTCATCGCCCAGATAAACAGTGGCTTCTCCTCGCGCGTAGCCTTCTGCCGTCCCTCCCAGAGTTCCCCGATCCAGGGGATATCTGTCCACCGTTCCTTTTGAGGCCGACAGGCTTCGAACAACGCCTCAAATGTCTCATCCGTCAACGCCGGAGCGGGATTTGTTATCTCTTTGAGCGTCATAACACACCTCCGTAACACCGTTTTGGTCTCTTTTCTCAGCACGCAACGTCTCGCCCACACAAACCTTCAACTCGCCATTGGGCAATGGTACCATTAAAATCCCATCATCCATCCAAATGGGATCGCCTTTGGGCACATCCCCCGTCCTGTGCGGTCGCAATACTGCAATAAACGTGGCCTCTTCACGCGGTATTGTCGTCTCTGCCGTCACGTGATACTCCGTAAGTTGAACGCGTTCTCTCGGCGGAGGATCAAACTGATCGGTCTGACTAATTTTCAAATTCTCTGGACGTAGCAGAGACACCACACAGCCCGCATCACCCGTTGTGATTTTTAGCGTCTGTCCCTCGATATCCATTTCCGTTTCAGCGTGCAAATAATACTGAAATGTCGAAGCCTCTGGTGCCACTACCGTATCGCAAATCACCACCACATCGGGTTTGGCGAACAAAATCTGCCGCGTAAATTTTTTCAGCATTCCTCCATAGGCCGGAGCGGCTTCGCCGGCCACATAATCAAATACATCCGACGTTTGAAAATCCAGAATTTCACCCATCGCTGCAGCCTGGTTGCGCAACTGACTCTCGCCGTTTACCCCAATGCAATTGACCGACTTTGTATGGTGCATCCAGTTCTTGTGGTGGTCGCTGCCGTGAATATCTCGCTGCCCCGTGTGGATCAACAACCGCTCGCCAAAAGCAAATAGCGAAAATGAATTTTGCGCGTCAAAACCGTGACTTTGCGATCCAAACGGACTGCTCTTAAAAATGACCGACACATTGTTCTTGCCATCCGTCAAATCCGAATTCATCGCCACCAACCCCGTACCGCGAAAACATTTTGAAGAAGGCAAATCCACCGGCGCTTCCCCGCATACTTCTGGCAATGCCCCCCGCACAAAATCGATATAGAGCGACCGGCCGGCACCCACGGCATCTAACCTGCGCGTGCTCGTATCCTCTTTCGCTTTCTCCGGGTGCATATCCACATACCACTGCCAGTATGGATTGCGCGCCTGAGCCGCCAGCGTGCGCATCAAATCGCAATTCTGATCCGACGTTCTCGTCGTCGTCAAATCGCCCACGCCACCCCCTCGCGTGCCAGGAGGCTGAAAATACATCGGATAATCGCCAGCGCGCGCAAAATACGGCTTGCAATACGCATCGATCCCCATTGCCGCCTGCATAATATCCGCCCACCACGTAAAGCGCTGAACATAACTTTCCCAGTATTGCAACCCCTGGTGCCAACCGCCATCCTCGTCGCACCACGCGGGATACACGGCACCAAACACATTCATAGCGAACCACACCCACTCCTCCGCCTCGGGAATCTCATCCAAAAACGCCACGCCAATCTCACCCAAAAAATGCCAGGCACGACCGGCATGACTCCCATAAGGATGCCATAAATAGCGCATCTCAGTCGCCAGGTGATCGTACATCTCCTGCCCCTGCACCTTCATCACCCCGCGACATATCTCGCGCTCTTCTTCGCTCAACAAATCGTTCACAAACGTATAGGTACGAGAAAAATAGTAATTGTAGGGCATACCCGCTTCGTCATTATACCGATAGCCAGTCGCCCCCAGAGGATCCCATTTGGCACACGCCAGCAGCAATTTTTTCGCCATCTCGCCATAGTGATCTCGCCCCCCCAAAAGCCGCGTAAAAGCCAGCGTCGCCGCGCTGTTTAACACGCGAATCGTGTACATCCGGTTTCCCCACCAGATCTCCCGCCATTCCTCGCTCAGAACAACAGTCCCCTCGGGATACAGGGGCGGTTCTCTGGTAGATGGCATATCGGCGAGGATATCCTCGCACGTTGCGACCAGATCGTCGTAAATCGGTTTCAGATCTCCTCGTGCTCGTGCGCGCAAGCTATCCAAATCCTCTGGACGCACAAACAGACGCGGATGGCTCCTGGGGATGCGCCCAATCAATTCACTGCGTTTGGGCAATGTCAATGCTCTTGCATTCTGGTCAATCACAAAAGCGCGTCCCGAACTCCACTCCGACATCTGTCCATCCCCACTGACAAATCGGAATCGCCAGTACCACTGTCCCGATTCAAACACCTCTGCTGCGCGGTGAACCGTATATGTCAATCCCCGTGCCTCGTACGCGATCTTTGAAAAATCTGCGACCCGCGCACACTGGATGTCATAGCTGACCGCATTCTCCTGCGGGCGCCACACAAATGCCGGTGGCGTCTCCTCTGTCGTCACATTTTCCGGTCTAAATCCCCATTCCCCCGGCTGCGCAGGTCTTTCGTCAATTGTCAATGCCATTTTTTTCTCCTTTATCGGACGATCCGGCGGAAGGGTTCCGAGTGCAGATCACAAATAAGCAGATCGTCGATAGAATCATTTTCAAGCCCCTGTTTTACCACGCGCAAAGAGGCTTCAACGGCTTCAGCCGTAATACGCACATCCTCTTCGGTATGTGCAAGCGTAGGTCCAAAGCCCATGTAGCAATGCACACCCCGGCGGGCCATTTCCTGAATAAACAGCGTCTGAACTTTGCCGCACAATGCCTCATCCGGCAAATCGAGCACCAGATTGGGCGTTGCGGGAAACCCCTTACACGATCCCGAAAGACCAGCAGATGAGACGGCTTCGTCAATTGCCCTGGCTACCTTTTGGCCCATTTCGGCCAGGTGTGTCTCGCTATCGCGCCTTTTGAGTTCGCGAATGGTCGTAAGTGATGCAACAGGACCGATATTATCGCTCCAATACGAACTGGAAATAAACATCGCTTTGGCTGGCTCCATCGCTTCTCGAGATCCGACAACAGCCCCCATTGGATACCCATTGGACATGCCTTTGGCAATCACCGTGATATCTGGCGTAACACCCAAATATTTCTGCATACCCCCCAGAGACTCACGCCAACCACAGGAGACTTCGTCGAAGATGAGCAAAGCGCCGTGCCTGTGGGCGAGTTCTTTGACTCCTTCGAGATACCCATCTTCGGGCCACTCGGATCGAGCCGGCTCCATCATAACCGCGGCAACCTCGCCCTGATATTCGGTCAGCAAACGCCCGAGCATATCGAGATCGCCATAGGTAAATGGAATCGCCGTTCCCGCCAGAGCACGCGGCACGCCTATCGGCTCAATACCGGCAAAGGGATATTCTCCACTCTCGGGATCGACGAGATAATTTGCCGACTGGTACCAATCGTGCCAACCGTGATAACCGCAAAAAAGAATGACATCGCGATTTGTCGTGCCCCGAGCAATGCGAGCAGCCACCGCACAGGCCTCCCCTCCCCCCTTTGTATAGCGCACCATTTCAGCACTCGGTATGGTATTGATCAATTCATCCGCCAGCTCAATTTCGAGCGCACTGTTCATAGAATGCAGACTTCCGCGATCAATCTGTTGTTTAACAGCACCATCGACAACGGGATCTGCATACCCCAAAATAATCGCGCCCAAAGCGCGAATCCAATCGATATACTCGTTGCCATCAACATCGACAAACCGCGCGCCTTTTGATCGCGCGACATAGAGAGGACTAACGCCATTTGCAACCCGGTCGGCTCTTCGGCTGATGAGTTGTGTCCAACCCGGAATGCGTTCTCCCGCTTTCTTATACAGCTCTAACGATTTTGTAACATCGTGTGTCATAGCCTATTCCCGCCAGTTAAATATGACACCCAACATAGATTTTTCACGCGCGTAGGCCATTTCATAAGCCTGGACCATTTCAGTGTAATGCAAACGGTGCGTAATAAGACGGCTGGGCTGAAGTTTTTTTTCTGCCATAAGGGAAAGAACGTGATCGCAATGACCGAGGTGGCCCGATGTATCGGCATGCGGATATAGTTGGGCATCTTCTCCATGCACGGCAATCAGAGATATCCCCTTGGCGTAAAACCATTCCATCGCCAGAGGATTAAAGTCAAGCGGCGGTTCGCCCCGCCCCATAAGGCTGACAATAGAAACCCGTCCATTGGGCCGCACAATTTCAACAGATGTTCTAAAAGCTGGCCACGGATTAGCCGTCAAAATAACCAGATCAATACCTCTACCATCTGTAAAAGCATCGAGTTTCTCTTCAAGATCTGGATCATCCGATAAATAAGCCGCGTGAGCACCCATTTGTTTTGCCATATCTAACCTGATGGGGCTATTTCCAAGCCCAACGACGCGGGCGCCAAACAGAGGACCTAAAGCGACAGCCCCCAGGCCCAGCACACCCAGACCAACAACGGCGACATTTTCACCGGGCCTGAATAATGCTTTGTGGTAACAATGTGCGCTGAGCGCGTAAAGGTGTGCATACACAGCATCTTCATCATCGGCATCAGGGGGTATTTTGAAGATGTCACCAAACTGGCTTATGATGTATTCAGATTGGTGAGGCTGAGTAGCCACAACGCGATCGCCGACCTCAAAGCGCGTGACCCCGGCACCAATACCGCGAACAATACCCAGATTGCTATCGCCAACGAATCGTGGATAATCCGGCGCACCCGGTACGCGTTCTGCCCCCTCAAAATTGCCCCGATCTGTCCCGATCTTAAACGCACTGATCTGCGTCTCTACCCAGACTTCATCAGCGCCAAGCACGCTCGTATCAAGAGGGTGCTCTTCAATGCGAAGGTCTTGCGGACCGTGGAGTATGGCTTTTTTCATAAATTTTCACCGTTTTCGATAAAAGAGAAATCCGTAAGACATCTAAGCCGTTATATAGCCTCTTGAAGAACCGCCAGCCCCACCTCGTCAACCTCCACACGCACGACCTGAAGACCTTCCTCGCGCAGTTTTGGCAATACCGATTCCAGCGTTGCTTCAAACGATGTAGCTTCCACAGTGCAGTTCACAATCGGTGTTCCGGACTGTAAAACGAGTGTAACGTCCATGATACCTACAGGTGCTGCTCCATCCTCACCAAAATATCCATAGAGCCGATCCGTTGTATCCAGATCAGGCTCAGTCGCAAGCGTAAGCATAAATTCATAGACTCGCATCGTCTTCATCTCCTGAGTGTATGTGTACAGGCATCTACGTATCTCTGAAATTTACGAGCATGGATAGTCGGATTCCTGGGGGTAGAGTAAATATTAAAAATATGCCCGGCTCGACTCTGTTCTGGACAAAGTGCACGGCCCCAAATATCTGCTCGTGGACCAGCCTTTTCAATACGCCATCCTCTTGACACAGCGTATAAGATCGCTTCGCGAATGTCTTTATTTGGATGGCGTGGGATCTCAGTCATAGCACTGGCTCAGTTTGTCGTTCTAATCATCATAGTACTATATCAGAAAATAAAAGTCAATCAACCACAAAGAAATGCCGCGAGACTATTTCCCGCGGCGTTTTTCTTTTTTATCCTTTAGTAATCCCGATCATTCAGGCGCATCTCCATACAATTAAATATGCCTGTAGTCACGCCTGGGTAATAATATGTTTTTCGCAAACGCGCGAAAAACAGTGTCGAATATTAAAAAGCCGACGTACAAACATCGGCTTTTCTTGAAAATAGCCCGATCTGTCCGGCTTGCGATACGCCGACAATCCATTCCCAAACGGACTCAGCCACCAGAACCCTCAAGGGCTGATGCCTCTTTGCCAAAGGCATTGACAAAAATCAGAAAATCACCAAATCCAATTATGCCATCCCCATCCAGATCAAACCGCGCATCATACCCCTCATCGTCCTCACCAAACCCGAACTGTGCCACAAAAAGCAAAAAGTCAGCAAAGCCAACAACACCATCCCTATCAAAATCGGGCGTAGCCATAGCTTTGATTACAAAGGTAGAAGGCTGCTCAATGCCTGGGACTGTAACTGCAACAATTGTCGTCTCTAAAGAGTTCCCAAGCGTCAACATTGTCTGAGCGCGACCACTCGAATCCGTCATCGCAGTCTTAGTAGAAAGCGTCCCTGTTCCTTCTGTGACCGAAAATGTGACCACAACCCCTTCAAGAACATTTCCATTCTGATCCTGTACTTCAATCACTAAGGGCGTATCCAACACTGCACCGGACACGCCTTCCTGGATACCCTCTGAGATTTTTACCAGCGTTGTCGGCTTGTCAAAGAGGACCTCAACACCTCTCTCTTGCAGCGCTGGAATATGCGTGTTGATAGCTGGCGCACTCAACGGATTGTCCACAAGATTCAATTCTTTCAAATTGGTTGCAGCCTCAAGCCCGACCAACTCGCGGATATTGCGATTACGCGCGTCCAGAGCAGTCAAACTCGCCATATCCGTCACCGTGATGGGCGCGAAACGCGACTTGCCCAGCGCATCTCGAATCACCGCACGGAGGTTGGCATCGGGCATATAGACCAAAGGCGTGACATACTCCGACATATTCCACAGCAAAGCCGTGCCATCACCTGACGTAGAAGCGAGGGTCTGCCCATCGGGAGAAAACGCCACTGAACGGACCCAACTACTATGTCCCTCAAGTGTGGCGACATTGTCCCTTGTCGCTACATCCCAAAGCTTGACTGTTCTATCATCTGACCCAGAAGCCAGCATTGTACCATCGGGAGAAAACGCCACAGAATGGACCCAACTACTATGTCCCTCAAGTGTGGCGACATTGTCCCTTGTCGCTACATCCCAAAGCTTGACTGCTCTATCATCTGACCCAGAAGCCAGCATTGTACCATCGGGAGAAAACGCCACTGGATAGCCACGCCCCCCATGTCCCTCAAGTGTGGCGATATTGTCCCTTGTCGCAACATCCCACAGCTTGACTGTTTCATCATCTGACCCAGAAGCCAGCATTGTACCATCGGGAGAAAACGCCACAGAATGGACCCAACTACTATGTCCCTCAAGTGTGGCGACATTGCGCCTTGTCGCTACCTCCCAAAGCTCGACTATACCCCGTGCCCCCGAAGCCAGCATTGTACCATCGGAGGAGAACGCCACTGAATAGACAGGCCCCCCATATCCCTCAAGTGTGGCGATATTGTCCCTTGTCGCAACATCCCACAGCTTGACTGTTTCATCATCTGACCCAGAAGCCAGCATTGTACCATCGGGAGAAAACGCCACAGAATGGACCCAACTACTATGTCCCTCAAGTGTGGCGATATTTGTACCCGTTGCAACATCCCACAGCTTGACTGTTCTATCATCTGACCCAGAAGCCAGCATTGTACCATCGGGAGAAAACGCCACAGAATGGAGAGCCGTGTGTCCAGAAATAATGGCTGCGTTTCTCGTTTCTACACCCCACAACTCGACTATACCCCGTGCCCCCGAAGCCAGCATTGTACCATCGGGAGAAAACGCCACAGAATGGACCCAACTACTATGTCCCTCAAGTGTGGCGACATTGTCCCTTGTCGCTACATCCCACAGCTTGACTGTTCTATCACTTGATCCCGAAGCCAGCATTGTACCATCGGGAGAAAACGCCACAGAATGGACCCAACTACTATGTCCCTCAAGTGTGGCGACATTGTCCCTTGTCGCTACATCCCACAGCTTGACTGCTCTATCATCTGACCCAGAAGCCAGCATTGTACCATCGGGAGAAAACGCCACAGAATGGACCCAACTACTATGTCCCTCAAGTGTGGCGATATTGTCCCTTGTCGCAACATCCCACAGCTTGACTGTTCTATCACTTGATCCCGAAGCCAGCATTGTACCATCGGGAGAAAACGCCACAGAATGGACCCAACTACTATGTCCCTCAAGTGTGGCGACATTGTCCCTTGTCGCTACATCCCACAGCTTGACTGTTCTATCACTTGATCCCGAAGCCAGCATTGTACCATCGGGAGAAAACGCCACAGAATGGACCCAACTACTATGTCCCTCAAGTGTGGCGACATTGTCCCTTGTCGCTACATCCCACAGCTTGACTGTTCTATCACTTGATCCCGAAGCCAGCATTGTACCATCGGGAGAAAATACCACCGAATGAACCAAATGCTTAGAAGGTAATATCACGAGGGGACGGCAGGTCGCTACATCGTAGAGCCAGATACCAATGCCACTTGCCACAGCAAGCCATTGTCCATCTGGCGAAAAGGCTACAGCCCGATCACTCTCACCAATAGACCCCTTTCCCAAGCGCGCGATTGCACCATCAGACAAATGCCAGGTCTGATAATCACCTCCCTTGATTGATATGGCTGGTGTAGCAACACTCACAGCGTTAAAAGTTACGAAAATAAGGCCAGCGACAGATACTTCAACGGTATTTATCTCCTCAATGGGCGTGAGAGTAGTCTGTGCTCTACCCTGGGCATCGGTCATTACATTAAAAACAGTAAACTTACCGTTGAGCCTCCCATTACCTTTATTGACTCTAAATGTCACTGGAACATCTTTTAAGGGAAGGGCAAAACCATACTGGTCTCTCAATTCAACGATCAAAGGACTTGTCAACTCAGCACCCGGCGCGCCTTGCTGGTTATCACCTGAGACTTTTACTAATGTACTGAGGCGGGGAGCCAACCACTCAGACATATCCCACAGCACAATCGTGTCGTCACCTGGTCCCGAAGCCAACATTGTACCATCGGGAGAAAATGATACTGAAGTTTGGCCTAAATGGGTAGCAAGTTTGCGCCTTGTCGCTACCTCCCAAAGCTCGACTATACCCCATGCCCCCGAAGCCAGCATTGTACCATCGGGAGAAAACGCCACTGAATAGACAGGCCCCCCATATCCCTCAAGTGTGGCGATATTGTCCCTTGTCGCAACATCCCACAGCTTGACTGTTTCATCATCTGACCCAGAAGCCAGCATTGTACCATCGGGAGAAAACGCCACTGAATAGACAGGCCCCCCATATCCCTCAAGTGTGGCGATATTGTCCCTTGTCGCAACATCCCACAGCTTGACTGTTTCATCATCTGACCCAGAAGCCAGCATTGTACCATCGGGAGAAAACGCCACTGAATAGACAGGCCCCCCATATCCCTCAAGTGTGGCGATATTGTCCCTTGTCGCTACCTCCCAAAGCTCGACTATACCCCATGCCCCCGAAGCCAGCATTGTACCATCGGGAGAAAACGCCACTGAATAGACAGGCCCCCCATATCCCTCAAGTGTGGCGACATTGTCCCTTGTCGCTACATCCCAAAGCTTGACTGTTTCATCATCTGACCCAGAAGCCAGCATTGTACCATCGGAGGAGAACGATACTGCATTGACAGGCCCCCCATGTCCCTCAAGTGTGGTGATATTGTCCCTTGTCGCTACATCCCAAAGCTTGACTGTTATATCACTTGATCCCGAAGCCAGCATTGTACCATCGGAGGAGAACGATACTGCATTGACAGGCCCCCCATGTCCCTCAAGTGTGGTGATATTGCGCCGTAACGAAGCATCAAACAGACGAAAAAAAGAATCACTGACATTCCCGAAAGAATCAACAGCTCTGACGCTAATGCTATGTATAGGGGAATTGAAAAGACTCGTCGAAACTATAGATGGAATAACGCCATCATACTCCAATTCAACAATCGCCTCTCTTTCACCGTTCAATCCATGGCACGCCTTCACTTCAGGAAAACCGGCCGCACTGTGTGGTTCTCTTGTTGTAACGAATAGAAGTACTTGATGAAGTCCATCAGAATCGCTGACCTTGAGTTGAACAGAGATGCTCTTTGATCCTGGCGAGTATGTCTGCAGTGAAAGAGGTTCAATGCTTGGCCTCTGCGCCGCTTCAATTGGAATGTCGGGATCGAAGTAGGAATGTACAGCCAAAAACCTGGCATTGCACGCGGATAGAACTCTTCGTAAGCCGCCACCATACGACATGATGTACGCATTATCCCTGAAATCGTGCCTCAATCCGAATGTATGCCCAAGTTCATGTGCAGCTATTATCCAGTGAGAGTCGGCAGGAATCAACGCGTCTTGCGCAGCTACCCCTGCCACCTGTCTGCCATTACCGATCCCAATGCTTCGAGTTTCATTATCAACAGCAACGAGGTAAATGTTCGCAGAGAAATTAAACACCTGTCGAACCTCACCAAACACAATAGGATATGTATTGTCACGATAGTAACTATCGGGATGCCCACCATCCACGCGATGAATTAGTGGTTCGCCTTCAGCATCGGTCTCAAAGCGGAAGGTCTTGCGACCATACCCGTGTGCCTCCATCTGATCGGCATAGAAGGTCTGAATCTGACGCATGGTCACTTTCATCGAATCCACCACTTCCTGACGAAACGGGCGATCATTCGGCAAGAAGTAGATCATCCGAACGGTGCGCGGTTCACCAACGTTCAGATTAAGGGCGTGCTTTGTGGCAGCATAGAGACTATCGCGTGCCCTCCTGTCTTCGTAATCGAGAACCTCGCAAAAATGCACATCATCGGCCGGTGGGGAAGACGCATCCGCAGATGACGCTGAAAAAACGCGAGTAATTTGAGCGCTTTGCAAATGGAGAATGGCGAAAATGGCAAGTGCAAAAAGGAAAACGCATCTGATTGAGAAGGTGGATCTTTTCATCGGTTTGTGCTCCTTTGTATATCAACACTGTGGACATTTTTTATAACTTGTTGTTTTTTATGAAGTTATAAAAACAGTGATTAAAATAAACAACTTATTGTTTTTTAATGACTTAGAATAATTATGGTTCTCAAGTTAGGCCAAAATTGCAAAAAGTGTCCGAACTATTGGTATATAATACTCAAAAAAAAAAGAGCGGCAGGCCTCTTCGCCCTACCGCTTTGTGGTATGACCAATCGGCGCATCTCCGTACACATTAAATCCCATCCGATCTTCACCGCGCACCAGATGAACGTGATGCCTTTTGTAACACCGCACAATCGGAATAGTAATGCGTATGGCCAATCCCAAGCGTCGGCGATCAGACGTATTCGCCGCTGAGTGGTGGAGCATGCGCTCGGTAAAGAGGAAAAATTGCCCGGCTCTCATTTTCATCTTCACAGCGCGATCCGGATCAATACCGATGTGATCGGGATCGCCCTGTTCGCGAAAAGCCTGTTCAGGTGTGGCTTTAATGTGCGGAATCATTCTTCGGTGCGACCCCGGCATAAGCTGAACACAACTGTTGGTGACATCTGTATCGTCAATGGCCAACCAGGCAGAAACATTGATACCCGGTTCTATTTCACTGGACCAGAAATTCATATCCTGATGCCAGGGAATCTCTTTAGCACCGGGAGGTTTGTTAAAAAAGTTGGATTGCCAGAGCACGATATCCGGACCGAGGATGCCTTCTACTCGATCCATAATTGTCGGATGTGTACACAAATTATAAATCGTTCGGTTGTCGAGATGCCGCGATTTTTGCCGACTGACGTGAAACGGACCTTTGGCTTCAAAAAGTTCATGCTCAACAACTGGCCGAATACGATTCATTTCTTCCGGCGAATGCATCGTATATGGACCGAGATATCCTTCGTCGTGGAAGAATCGCGCGTCTTCTGGCGTCAGATGATAGGACATTCTTTCTCTCCCTTAAACAAAAGTGACCTCTCCCTTAAACTGGCTCATATACAAATTGTAATAAAATCCCTCCGCCTCCAACAACGTCCGATGTGACCCGCGTTCAATAATCTGCCCATCGTCAATAACCAGAATCTCATCCACATTGCGAATCGTGCTCAATCGGTGGGCAATAATAAAGCTCGTTCGCCCCTCCATCAGCCTTAAAAGTGCCTGTTGAATCCGCATTTCCGTCCGCGTATCCACACTGGACGTCGCCTCATCTAAAATGAGAATCGACGGATCGGCCAGCGCGGCTCTCGCAATGGCCAGCATCTGCCGCTGCCCCTGGCTCAAATTGCCGCCGCGTTCCGAAAGCACGGTATCATACCCCTGGGGCAGACGGTGAATAAAGGGATCTGCATTGGCCAATCTCGCCGCATCAACAACCTCCTCATCCGAAGCATCGAGCCTTCCATAAAGAATATTTTCCCGCACAGTATCAGACAGCAAAAAAGTATCCTGCAACACAATGCCCAGTTGCCGACGCAACGCTTCCCGTTTCACCTCCCGAATATCATAGCCGTCGATACAGATCGCCCCGCTATCGATATCGTAAAACCGGGTCAGCAAATTCACAATGGTCGTCTTCCCCGCTCCCGTCGGTCCCACCAGCGCAATCTTATCTCCTGGTTTGGCGTGCAAACTCACCTCTTTGAGCACCGGCACGTCTTTTTCATAACCAAAACACACGCGATCAAAAATCACATCGCCCCGAACCCGTTCTAACGCGACCGCATCTGGCATGTCAGGCGCTTCGGGAAACTCGTCAATAGTCTCAAAAACCCGCTCTGCTCCGGCCAGTGCCGACTGTATCGAATTGTACAAATTGGCAACCTGTCCCAAAGGCCGTCCGAACTGTCGCACATAACTGATAAAAGCGGCAATCACACCTATTGTCACATCGCCTTGAATCGCCATATAGCCACCGGCAAAAGCCACAATCACCAGACCCATATTGTTCACAAAAAAGGTCAGAGGCGGCATCAGTGTCCCGAAAAACTGCGCGCGTGTACCGGCATACTTCAACCTGTTATTGAACTTTTCAAACGTCTCAATCGACGCCTGTTCGCGTCCATAAGCTTTCACCACCTGTTCTGCCGCAATCGTCTCTTCGATCATCCCATTGAGCGCACCCAATGCCGCCTGCTGCTCGCGAAATCCTCGCCGCGCGCGTTTGGCTACCTGCGCGGTCAAAGACGTCATCAGCGGAAAAGTGAGCAAGCTAATCAACGCCAGCGGCCAATCCATCCAAAACATCATGGCCGACACGCCCACCAGAGTCAATACGCTGTTAATCAACTGCGTCACGCTCTCCGACAACACACTGCTGATATTATCCACATCATTGGTCACCCGGCTCATGAGATCGCCACTGGCACGCCGATCAAAAAACCGCAGAGGAAGCACCTGCAAGCGGTTAAAAATATCCTGACGCAAATCCCTTACAGCATTTTGAGATACTCGCGCCATCACAAAAGACTGAAGCCAGGTCGTCAGTCCCAGGGTCACATACACCCCCGCCATCAACAGGGCAATTTGAAAAAGACCAGGTAAGTCGTTATCGACAATATATTCATCAATCGCACGCCCCATCAAATACGGGCCTGCCACTTCCAAACCCGTTGAGACCACCACCAGCCCCACCACCCCGACCAATGTCCCCCTGTAGCGCCTCATATACCCCATCAAACGGCGGGCAGTCCCCCGAAAATCTCGCGCCCGCTCATCGTCTCCCATCATCATCCGGCGGCGTCCTCCCATCATCATTCCGCCCGGTCCCCGTTGTTCACCGTCGCCCTGCTGATCAACTCTACGCTCTTCCGCCATATCCGTTTCCCTCTCCGAGCTGTGAATCGTAAATTTCTTGATATACTGAACTGGATTCCATCAACTCCTGGTGCGTACCCTCGGCAACCAGCACCCCATCGTCCAACACCAGAATCTTGTCTGCCTGCAACACCGTACTGATGCGCTGCGCCACCAGAAAACTCGTGCAACCCACCATCTGTTCAAGTGCATCGTGAATCCTTGCCTCTGTCGCCAGATCTACCGCACTGGTACTATCGTCTAAAATCAACACCTTCGGACGAGAGATCAACGCCCGGGCTATCGCGATCCGCTGCCTCTGTCCTCCCGACAAATTCACGCCGCGCTGGCCCAATAGCGTCTCATACTTATCTGGAAACTGAACAATAAAATCGTGTGCCATCGCCGAACGGGCAGCAGCCTCAACTTCTTCATCGGTCGCATCGGGCCGCCCGTACCGAATATTGTGCCGAATCGTACCCGAAAAAAGGACCGACTCCTGGAGTGCCATCCCAATTTGCTGTCGCAGTGTCTCCTGTCCCATATCCCGCACATCCATCCCATCCACCATCACCCGCCCAGCATCCACATCGTAAAACCGCGGTATAAGATTCACCAGCGTCGTTTTACCCGCTCCCGTCGATCCCAAAATCGCCACCTTCTGCCCCGGCTCGGCGACAAAATTCAGATTCCGCAATACCGGATCGTCCGCCGTCTCATTATAACTAAACGTCACATTTTCAAACGCGACTTGCCCCTTCAACACCACATCGCGCTTTGCATCCGTCCGATCATGCACCTCTGGCTCGCTATTCAGCACCTCGATAATGCGCTCGGCAGAAGCCTCTGCTCGAGACATCCGGATAAGCACCATACTGCCTATCATCAGGGATTGCAAGAAAAGCAACAAATAATTGATAAAAGCAATAATCTCGCCCAACTTCATCCCCCCCTGGGTCACTGCAATCCCCCCGAACCAGATCACCGCCACAACGCCCAGGTTCAGTACCAGCATCATAACCGGCATCACCAGCGCCACCAGTTGCGTCACCCGAATCGTCTGTTCCATCAACCTGTTATTGGCCGTTCCAAACCGTTCGATCTCGTGGTCTGCCCTCAAAAAAGCCTTCACCACACGCACGCCTGCCAGATTTTCCTGCGTCACCTGATTCACCCGATCCAGGCGATTCTGCACTTCTGCAAACATCACATTGGCTTTTCGAAACACCAGAATCAGAGTCCCCAAAATCACGGGCACCAATCCAACAAAGATCAATCCCAAGCGAGGACTGGTTATAATCGCCATCACCAGACCGCCCACCATCGACATGGGCATACGCGATAGAATGCGCAATAATGTGCGCGCCACTTCTCCCACCTGTCGCACATCGTTGGTCAGACGCGTAATCAGATGCCCCGTTGACAGTTTATCCAGATTGCCAAACGAAAGCGACTGAATTTTGCCAAAAAGCGCACTGCGCACATCGGTCTCCACTCGCTGCGCCACCCACACGCCAAACCAGGCATTGCCGATACCAAATAAAACGCCCCCAATCGCCAGACCGAGCATCCACAACCCGGTCTCAATCACCAGATCCAGATCTCCCCTGGCAATCCCCTCATCTACAATCCGCTGCACCAACCGAGGTTGCATCAATTCCAGCATCACCTCGATCAATTTCATCAACGGACCGATCGTCGCCTGCTTCCAATAGGGCCGCATATAACCCATCAACTTCAAGATATTTTGCATATCAAACCCTCGATTTTAACGCGACTGCGTAAAGCCCGAATATAGATATAAAGGCGTTTAATAGTGAAAATTCCGCTTCGGATATATAAAAACCAAAATTCTCTGTCAAGAAAATGTTTCGTCAATAGCTAAACAGGCAGAGACATTGCCCCAAACTCGTACGAGGCTCAGAACAAATGATTTCAGAAATTGCGCTTGACACATGTGTTCACTTCCCATAGACTTGAAGGCTATCCATGCTGAGTCACCAGTCTCATCTTTAGACCAAGGAGTCTATTCCCGCATGCCTCGTAAATCTCGATCGAATAGCCCGCGCCCATTTCACCGTGCGAAGCGCACCGCGTGCGCCGATTGCAATACGTTGACAACCGTCCCTTTCCGGCTAAAACCAGGCAGGCCGGTGTATTGTCGCTCTTGCTTCAAAAACCGTCGCAACGGCCATTCTTCCCCAGCCAAAGGCCCCATAAGCAGATCACATACTACTAAACCCATTGCTAATCGCACCAGTGCTGCCGTATTTCCCAAAATGGCGTTGAAAGCCGCGACCAGAGAGGCAATTTCCAGGATGAACATATCAGAGCCCACGCCCATTCAGGCGAAATCCATCCCCCATCTCCTGGCAGGACGGGACTTGATCGGACAGGCGCGCACGGGGTCTGGAAAGACTCTGGCGTTTGCAGTACCCATGGCAGAGTGTCTGAACCCATCGGTGCGGCGGGTCCAGGCTGTTGTGCTAGTGCCCACACGAGAATTGGCCATTCAGGTCGCCAAAGTCGTAGATGCCCTGGCTTCATCGCAGCGGTTGCGCGTGACATTACTGTATGGCGGCCGATCATTGAGGCCAGAGTACAAGGCCTTGAAGAGCGGGACCCAGGTCATCATAGGGACCCCAGGCCGTACGTTAGACCATCTAAGGCAGGGCACATTAGACCTGCGATCAGTGCAGTTCCTTGTCCTCGATGAGGCGGATGAAATGCTGGATAAAGGTTTTGCCCAAGATGTTGAGGCGATCCTTAGCCAGACGCCCTCCAGGCGGCAGACCGCTCTCCTATCTGCAACCATGCCTGAGTGGGTGGAGAACACAGCGAAAAAATATCTGCGGAATCCGGTAACGGTGAAGATGGACGCCGACCTTCAAACACTCCCCTCTGTGGAGCACCTGGTATATACCATCCGGCAAAAAGACAAGATAAAGGCACTCCAAAAGCAGTTGGACCAGCGGGACGGCGATCCGGTTATTGTCTTTGGCAGAACCCGGCACGGCGTCAAAAGGCTGGCGAGACGGCTCGATACGTTGGGTTACCCCGTAGGCGTGCTCCGGGGCGATCTCAGCCAAAACGCTCGCGAGCGTGTGATGATGGCCTTCCGTTCTGGCACTGCACCGATTTTGGTGGCAACAAACGTGGCTGCCCGAGGCCTGGACGTTGAGGGCATCGGCCAGGTCATCAACTATGACTTGCCGGACTCAGAGAAGCTTTTCACGCACCGGGTGGGACGGACTGGCCGCATGGGCCGTGCGGGAAAGGCGGTTACGTTTATCACGCCAGGAGAAGAAAAAAAATGGCGTGAGATTGAGCAAGGCCTGGGCTGCCGATTTGCCCTCAAGCCCTGGCGTAAATCAGATCCGCTATTGATCCCCCAACTTAAATCAAATTAACCTCATCGCCTTCTTATAGAAAGCGCGGGGCGATACATCAAAGGTCTTTTAAAAGCACCCTGGCTTCCTCGGCGTCGCTTTCAAATACCAGCACATCGACATGTCCTGCCGCGTACAGGGTTTGAAATCCCTCGCCTCGCGTTATACAGGGGATCTCGGCATCGTCGAGCACGGATTTGATCACCGCGAGCAAACCGGGATTTGTTGCAGTAATAACAGTTACAAGAGGTTCTCGGTAATTCATCTCAAATTTCTCACAAACCGGAGTGACACAAAGCTGTTCCAGCACAAAATACACAACCAGAATTGATCTGTCAGACAAAAAATAATCACAAGATGTCTCGTTTTAAGTTGACAATATGCATTTGAAATGCATATTATCCACCCAAAGAACCATCACAAACGCAATTTGAAGCCGCGATATGCAAAATTACATCAAACGTTCGCTGGAACCTATCCTCACGAGGGCCGCTTCCGAATTTCCCGCTGTCGTATTGACCGGACCGCGCCAGTCTGGAAAGACAACGCTCCTCCAACATCTCTTTGGCAGGCGTTGCAGGTATATATCTCTAGAGCCTCTGGACATTCAGGCTTCCGCTCTGCAAGACCCGCGCAGTTTCCTGGAAATGTATCCGCCTCCTGTTATCTTCGATGAGGTGCAGTACGCCCCTGAGTTGCTACCCTATATCAAAGAGAGGATAGATGCGAACCGGCACGAAACCGGCCAATATCTGTTGACGGGTTCACAAAATTTGTTGCTCGCGGAGAAAGTAACCGAATCTTTGGCAGGTCGCGCGGCAATGCTGCGCTTGTTGCCACTTTCCAGGCGGGAAATGGAGGGCCGTCCGCAACTTGTCCTTCCGTGGGAGCGCGAGCAACCGTCGTCTTTAAAATCGTCAAACGTCTTTGACAAACTGTGGCAGGGCTTTCTCCGAGGTGGGTACCCGGAACTCGCGACACAACCCAACCGCGATACATCCCTTTGGCAGTCCAGCTATATCCAGACCTATCTCGAACGAGACGTACGTACGCTGCGACAGGTTGGCGACCTGACTCAGTATCAAAATTTCCTCAGAATCCTGGCCAGCAGAAGTGCCCAACTCTTGAACCTGACCGATGTCGCTCGAGATCTCGGTGTGGCGGTCAACACGACCAAATCCTGGCTATCTGTACTCGAAGCCACCTATCAGGTGATCGTACTGCGCCCGTACTTTGCCAATGTTGGGAAACGGCTTGTCAAGACTCCGAAAGTGTATTTTACAGATGTCGGCACGCTCTGCTATCTCGCGGGTCTCAAAGCCCCCGAACATGCCGCCTCAGGTCCCATGGGAGGTGCGATCATGGAAACGGCAGTGCTCTCCGAAATTTTCAGGACATTGACACATCGGGGCATCGATCCACAGATCTACTTCTGGAGGACGATGGCGGGAACAGAAGTAGATTTCATAGTCGAGACCGGTGGAAAACTCGTGCCGATCGAGGTGAAGCTATCTGCTACGCCGCGCCCGGCCATGGCCGCGACCATCAAGATATTCCAAAAAGACATGGAGAACGCAGCGATGCCGGGATACGTCGTGCATCCCGGTGATGTACACCTTTCACTCGGTCCCGGCATAACGGCACTGCCCTTCGCCGCTTTGTAGTATAGCACAAAAAACTGGAGAAAAAAATGAGCCAACCCAATATTGTATTCATCCACACAGACCAGCAACACCATCTTGCGATATCTGCCTATGGAAATAGTGATGTATCAACACCCAACATGGATCGCCTGATCGCAGAAGGCGTATCCTTCAGGCAATCCTACAGTGCCAACCCCGTCTGTTGTCCTGCGCGCGCGAGTTGGTACACCGGGCGCATGTCTGTCGAACACGGTGTTATCAGCAATCCGTTCCCCATTGATCCCAACCTGCCCGACCTCGGCCAGTGGTTGACCAAACACACCGATTACAACTGCATCTATTCCGGCAAATGGCATGTCACGGGACGAGATGTTGCCAACAGCTTTGACGTGATCTACGACAGACACCCCTACGGCGAATTGCAAGACTCTGGCGCCGCCCGAGCAGCGGCACAATATATCGCCGAACACGCAAATGATACCCGCCCCTTCTTCCTGTCCGTCGGCCTCTTAAACCCACACGACTGCTGTTATGTCTGCGGCGTCAACGGTCCCGTGGGAAAATACGGCATGGAGCCTCAGTTGTCCGACCTGCCCGATTTACCCGGCAACTTCGAAATCAGTCTCATGCCGCAAAACCAGAAACACCGGGTCGGCCACTGGTCGGAAATAGACTGGCGATATTATATCTACCAGTGTTACCGAATGGTAGAAACCGTTGACGCCCAGGTCGGATTGATCTACGACACGTTGGAAAGCAATGGCCTTATTGAAAACACCCTCATCATCTTTACAGCCGACCACGGCGAAGGCTCTGGACATCACAGAAGAATATTGAAAGGCTTTTTTGAAGAAGAAGCCTGGGCAGTACCGCTCGTCATTTCACAACGCGGCAGTATCCCCAATGGGCAAAACGATTCGCACTTCATATCGGGCGTGGATATCCCCGCTACAATCTGCGATTACGCTGGCGCACCTACCCTACCCGACACCACGTATGCAAATAGCCTGCGTCCATTCCTCGAAGAACATGACGATATTACCTGGCGGGAAAGCGTCATAGGAGAAAACGCGAGTGCAATCGCCATTCGCGACAACCAGTACAAATCAATCCTCTACGACTCGGGACAACACACGCTTTACGATTTGTCAAACGATCCCCTGGAAAAACGCAATCTCGCATCAGACCCAGGCTTTGATGACGTCAAGCACGAGCACGCCACACACCTCGCCGAATATGCAAACACCGTCACACCGTATAGCGGACCAGATAAAACGGGCGAAAGAGATAGAATAAGAGAGGAGAGAATGGAAAACCTCAAACAGGGAAAAGGATGGACAGAATGAACACCATACCAGCCGAACTCAACGCAATCGCCGGACAATTGCAAAACTACGATGCCCCAACTCAAACCATTCAATTGGATTCCGATTGCAAATTGACCTATGAAATTCTACAGTGGGCAAAGACACATCCCGACGGTTTAACCGATGACAGACCAATAGGAACAGTGGAAATCTCGCGCTATAATAAAGAGAACGGCGCAGAATACCAGATCGTTGAAAAACGCAATGGCGGCGGACAAGAGGTTTACGAAGCAAACGTCACAACAGCGCGAGATGAGCGAATTGGAGAATCAATCCAGAACTGGAAACTCGACTGGTACCAGGCAGAAACGCCAGATAAACGCCTGCTCGTAAACGGCACAGTTCGAGGAGCGACCATAGAAATGAACGGCACAGTGGGTAAAAAAAACCTCTCGGCAGATACCCCCATATCGTGTCAATGGATCCTCCCCTTTGCGCTCCCCAATCGCGATACACCTCTAAACGAAGCATTTACAACCATTGACGAGCTCACGTACTGCAAAATAGATCAGTCACTTCAAGGTCCCGAACAAATCAGAGACCAATCCTTCCTATCTTATCGCCACACGGGATACGGCACATTACCCATCCACTATGTATTCGATTCACAAAGACGACCCGTCTTTGTCACATTTACGCTGCTATCCTGGATCTTGCGCGATATTGAACTTATCTAACGCCCTGGGTAATATACCTCAATCAAAATAGGTATCCCCGTCAGCCAGTAGTGTTTTGGCGACGGCAGGATCTAACTCGACGCCAATACCAGGTTTGTCAGAGACAGCCATCCAGCCTCCTTTGATAAATTCTTCGCCTCCACACAGATCGGCCCACCACGGAATGTCGCGCCCGTGAAATTCGAGCACAAAAAAATTGGGAACTGTCGCCATTACATGACACGCAGCCATCATGCCCAGAGGTGACGACACATTATGTGGCGCAATGGGGATATAATGCGCATCGGCAATTTCGGTAATGCGCTTGGCCTCCATAATGCCACCTGATTTGGCCAAATCGGGCATAATGATATCCACTGCTTTTTGTCTGAACATCTCCAAAAACTCAAAACGAGTATAATGATTTTCACCTGTGCAAATGACTGTACTCGTAGATGCACGCACTTGAACCAACGCATCAATATTCTCCACAGGTACTGGCTCTTCCAACCACATCAACCGCACATCTTCCACTGCTTTTGCCAACGTAATCGCCGAGGGCAAATCAAACTGACCGTGGCAATCAATCGCCAAATCAATATCGAAACCAATGCCCTCGCGAATCGCACGGATCAAATTAATCACATGCGTCATTTCCCGTGCCCCCACCGTCCAATTCATCGGATCCAGCTTGCCCACGCCCGAATGATCCACATCAAATTTTACCGCGCTGTAGCCTTCCTCAACAACACTCAGTGCCTTCTCTGCATACGCCTCTGGCGTGGCCGAATCCCCAGCGTGACAATCGGCGTAGAGCCGGATCTTATCGCGGAACTTGCCCCCCAACAACTGATAAATTGGCACCCCCAACGCCTTACCCACAATGTCGTACAACGCATTTTCGATGCCGGTCAAAGCAAAAATCAGCGGTGCCTGGGTAGTACCCGCATACCGTCCACGACGACGCATCTTCTCGTACAACGGTCCCACATTCATCGGGTCTTCACCAATCAACATCTCCTTCATTTTTAAAATCGATTCTTTCAAACCAAATCCCGTGTAATACGAGGCTGAATTGCATTCGCCCGTACCCACAATGCCCTCGTCGGTATATATCCGGACAAATGTCCACACACACCCACCACTGTGAGGTTCGGGCCTACCAATCACACATGCTTGAACATCGGTAATCTTCATGCTATCCCTTTCATAATTACTCACGGCTTTAACAAAATTTTGATCGCAGCACCTGGTTTTGCCTGTGTCGCAAAGGCTTCGGGAGCCTGGTCGAGTGGAAAGGCGTGAGAAACGAGAGGTTTGCGATCAATTTTTCCTGTTCTGACGAGTTCAATCCCCTGCATGTAGTCATCGGGGGTCCATGACCATGATCCCTGAAGCGTCACTTGCTTGCGCACGACCTGATTGAAATCGAGTTCGGGTTGATCTTCAAACAAAGCGACGGGAACGAGGCGACCATCTTGTTGTTTTAGCATCGTCAAACCCTGATTCGGCGAGGCTTTCGCACCAGCAGAATCGATCACCACATCGGCATTTCCTCCCCGCGCACCGAATCTTTCCACAGGTCTCTCACCGCCCGTGAGTTCAATAACAGCTTCCACGGGATCGACTTCTGTCAAGTTCACGATCTCATCTGCACCCAATTGGCGCGCCATAGCCAACCGTTTTGGCGATGTATCAACCGCAATAATGCGCCCACCCGCCGTTGCCCGAATGACCTGGATGCATCCCAAACCGATAATCCCAACGCCCAGGATGACCACTGTTTCTCCCTCAACGGGCTTTGCCAGCCCCACTGCGTGTACCGACGTGGCGAGAGGCTCCATCATCGCGCCTTCTTCAAAACTGATGGTTTTGGGCAACCTGTAGGGACGATTGGGATTGACTTCCAGGGGAAGATATTCGGCAAACCCGCCCAATCCCCCGCCAGAAATGTGATCGCCCACCCGAAACCGCTGCACATCTCGCCCCGTCTCTACAACCTCACCGCTAAACTCGTGTCCCATGACGAGACCCTTTTCTGTCGGGCGTCCCAAAGAATCTTCAAACAGCCCGATGCGATAAGCGTGCAGATCCGACCCACAGATCCCACACGCCTTCACCTTCACCAGAATCTCATTTGCATTGATTTCCGGCTCTGGCACATCTGCCACCTGAATATCATGCGGACCGCAATAAATAGCTGCTTTCATCGCCGCCTCCTTTGTGTATCATGGCATAATGACATTGGGCCTTGGAGGCTTCTTTGGTCCAGAGCTTCCCGGCGGTGCCATCATGTGTCTTTGGTTCTCCGTCAAATGATCGTAGTCATCTATATTGTAATAATTCGCCCATGAAACCGTATTTCCTGGATTGTACTTAAAGAGAAATGACCGGCGTTCGTGATTGGCTGTCCAGGGCATAGTACCGTGTACTGTCGCCTCCGTAAAAATGATCAGGTCACCCGGCTCTAATTCGGGTTGTACGACATAATGGGCGGGCCGTTTGAAATACATAACATCTTCGGGGATGTCGAGTTGGAAGTTGGACTTGTGCGAGCCTGGAATACAGCAAAAACCGCCATCACCCTTTCGCACGGGCGTGAGTGCATAGACAAATGTTGTCAAACCATTGCGCATGATGCCGTCGCGATACGTGTAAAAAAATGGGAATAATTCCGTTTCCGATTTCATCGTACCGGCGTGCAGCGGACCTTTGGAACCGCCTTTGTCCAAAAAAATGCAATAATCCTGATCAAAGTGGATACTCGGTCCTAAAAATTCGATCAAATAAGGGATAATTTTGGGATGATCTATGAGACTCTGAACGCAGGGATCCCACAGCGTGATATTTCGGGCGAGTTTAAGCCCATCGTCTCGATAGATTTCAAACTGGTCGCGCGCGATGCGATTTGCAACTTCATTGCATTGATCAACTTCCTCTTTGGAGAGCACATTTCTGACGACGAGATAACCTTCGAGGTCAAACATGAATTTTTCTTCGGGGGTCATAGCCAAATCTCCTGTGGTCTGTCCTGAAATCGCCTTGTAATCTCAATATGGTATGAAATAAAAAATAGTAAAATAAAAAAAGACGCCGTATCAGAATCGCACAGCGTCAATTTCCACTTTAACACACCGGCTTTTTCGCATATACTATCAAATCCTGGGACCAGTAAGAACCCAATTGACATTTGGGCATATCTTCGCCTAATTAAAGCGATTTTATACACACACTATTGAAGGGAGTTACCATGGGAAAACTCGATGGCAAAGTAGCACTTGTCACTGGCGGAGGAACGGGTATCGGTCGCGCGGCGTCGCTGCTATTCGCCACAGAAGGCGCAGACGTCGCCGTCAACTACAGCCGGTCTGAAGATGACGCACGCCAAACCTGTTCAGATATCGAAGCACTGGGGCGCAAAGCCATCGCCGTCAAAGCAGACGTATCGGACGACTCAGCCGTTCGACAAATGGTAGATCGCGTGGTAGATGAACTCGGCCGCCTCGACATTCTCGTCAACAGCGCGGGCATGACGCGGTTCGTGCCGCTGGAGGATCTGGAAAATCTGACCGAAGAGGATTGGGATCGCGCGATGGCCGTCAATGTAAAGGGTGCCTTCTTCGCTGCCAGAGCAGCAATTCCAAAGATGAAAGAAAGTGGCGGTGGAAGCATCGTCAACGTCGCTTCCATCTCCGGTATCTCTGGAAAGGGCAGTTCAATTGCCTATTCCGCATCCAAAGCCGCGCTGATATGTCTGACAAACTCTCTGGCTACCAGTCAGGCACCCGATATCCAGGTCAATGCCATCTCCCCGGGCTTTGTCGATACGCGCTGGGGAATCGGATGGGATGCCTTCCGCAAACTTCACCTGGAAGCCACGCCAATGGGCCGTGTCGCAACAGGTGAAGACTGTGCCGACGCCATCCTCGGACTCATCCTCAGCCCCTTTGTCACGGGGGAAAATCTCATTGTAGATGGCGGGCGGAGCATATAGGCGTCATTCAAATTGAGCAATATTGATTTGAGGAAGTGAGGATCGTATGGCAGATAAATTAAATATCCTGCTGTTTACAGCAGATGATCTGGGTTGCGATTCACTCGGTTGTTTTGGATCAAACGTGCCAGATATTTCCCCCAACCTGGATGCGTTTGCCGCAGAGGGCATGCGGTTCAGTCATGGGCATGTGAATGTTGCCATTTGTATGCCAAGTCGCAATGTGTTGAACACCGGGCGCTATAGTTATAACAATGGTGGGATGGGATTTTTTCATACATTTGAGGACACACCGACGATCATCGAAACATTGAGCGATGCGGGGTATATGACTGGCCTTCTCGGAAAAGTGAATCATTCAACGCCAAAAGAGTCGATTACATGGGATTTTAGTCGGGATCAAGAATACCTGGGTTTTGGCCGTAGCCCTCAGAAGTATGGGGCGTATTGTAAGAAATTTTTCGAGAACTGTAAAAGCACCGATAAACCCTTTTATTTTATGGTAAACTCTCATGATCCTCATCGACCATTTTATAACCCAGATGAAGGACCACGCGGTGGTGCCGAGGTGCCATCGCGGTTGTATAGCCCCGACGAAATTGAAGTGCCCGGATTTTTACCTGATCTTCCATTGATTCGCAAAGAACTTTCGTGGTATTACAATTCGGTGAGACGCCTGGATGATACATTTGGGGCGGTGATGAATGCTTTGGAAGAGGCGGGATTGAAAGACAATACACTGGTCGCTTTTTTATCGGATAACGGGATGGCTGTGCCGTTTGCCAAGTGTAATGCATATCTGGCGAGTACACGCACACCGTGGCTGGTGCGATGGCCCGGTGTTGCAAAAGAGGGTGCAACGTGTCGTGAACTGATGTCGGGCATTGACTTCTTGCCGACCGCATTAGATGCGATTGGATTGCCCGCTTTGGATGGTGTGGATGGGCAATCTTTTGTGCCGCTACTGAGAGGCGAAAAGCAGGAGGGGCGGGAGCATGTATTTACGCAGATTGATTCTAAGGCCGGTGGTGCAGCGACACCGATGCGGTGTGTGCAAGATCATCAATTTGGATACATCTTTAATATGTGGGTGCGAGATGACTATCGCTACCGCAATAACAATGAAGGGTTGACTATGCACGCGATGGAGGAAGCTGCACCGGGCAATCCAGATATTGCGGAACGGGTGCGGATGTTTCGGTATCGCGTGCCGGAAGAGTTATACGATTTGGAGCAGGACCCCAATTGTTTGAAAAACTTGATTGACGACCCGGAATACAGTGCAAAAGCTGATGAGATACGGGCGATTCTACAGGCCCAAATGCGGAAAACCAATGATCCGGTTTTGGAGGCTTTTGAGAATCGGACATCGCCCGATGTGGTAACGCGTGTGTTCAATGCTGTGTATCCAGATCACGAGAATAGAAAGAAAAATTAAGGTCTCATAAGACCTGAGGATGCAATGAGAATTCTCGACATTAGACAGAGAAAGCCCGAGGTATGGCGAGGTCCCGCATGGTCTGCGGATCGGGAACTGGCAAGCCGCGACTGGAGATTCTGATTGGCCGGGGTACAACAACCCATAGCTGAACCGGAGATCCGTCCCTTTCGGCACGCCATAACGGCCCGATCCATTGCGCTTGGTACGCTGTGTGTGACGTTCATGGCCTGGGGCGGTCACTACACGCGTCACATCGGTCATACGACCAAGATGGCGCAGGACCATCTGCCCTGGGGCGTGATAGTTCCCTTCTTCATCATCGCTGTCATCCTCAACAAAGTCATCCAGGCCGTCCGACCGAGGGCCATGCTCACAAGAGCCGAGCTTCTCGTCATCTTTGCAATGGCCCTGATCGGATCCGCTCTGCCCAGCTACTTCATGGCGCACATGATCGCGAACATCGGTGCGCCCTATTACTTTCCATCATCCGAGAATGGCTGGGCAACCTCATACCCTGCCAATCGCACGATATTCTCGATTTTTTTCGCCTGGTTCGCCAAAGCCGCCATCCTCCGTATTGGCGGAATCAGCCTGTATCGCAAAGCCTCACCCTTCTTCTTTGGTATGATGCTGGGGTATTTCGTTGGTGTCGGGATTTCGTTTGGCGTTGACATGATCTGGTTTCCCGATGACGGGCATTCACTCGCGCTATATTAATTCGGTAGCGGATTATTTGGAATATTCATAGATTTACATGTCTATGTTGATTTTATGAAGGTCTCATAAGACCTGAGGATGGCAATGAGAATTCTCGACATTCCCCAGAGAAAGCCCGAAGTATGGCGCGGTCCCGCTTGGTCTCCAGAACAGGAACGGGCAAACCGCGAATGGGAAACCTTCTGGCGATTTTTCAAGTACCTGTATCCCCACAAGACAAAAGTCATCCTCGGGATGCTATTCATCATGGTAGGCGTTCCGCTCCGTGAGATAGGCGTCTTTTTGAATCGATATCAGGTCGATGAAGTCATACTGAACATCGACCTGCCAGTAGATCGCCGCTTGCAGCTTTTCTTTTTTGTCTTTGGTATCCAATTCCTGATGTGGATCATCTCGAATGTCTCTCAGATAACACGGCGTATCCTCGGGTGGTATATCGACATGAAAGTCACCATCCACCTGCGAACGATCTTCTACGACCACCTCCACAAACTTTCCCTGGGCTTTCTTCAGAGTCGGCCCATCGGCGAACACATGTACCGCAGCACCGCCGACGTCGGAGGCGGCCTGATCACCATGATCACCGACGATGTTCCCAATGCGATCACCATAGCCTACCGGATTATCTGGACGGGCATCATCCTCAGTCTGGTCGATCCCTATCTCACATTGCTGATTTTTCTCTACTCCTTTCCCTACACAGCCCTATCCCACTACTTCTACACGCGCCTTCAGAGAGTCCGATGGGACATGAGAATGCAGGCACAGTACCTGAGGACGATCTTGAGAGACGGGATAGCCGCGACCAAAACCGTCAAAGGTTTCGGCCGTATGCGCTGGTCTGCCCGCCGATATGCATCGACTTTTATCGAGAACCGCAGATACTGGATCAAGTACCGCGTTCTACATATCTTTACGCACCAGGGCGTTCTGTGGTTTCTCTCTGAGGGCGTTGAAAAAGTGTTGTGGCTCTACGTGGGTTACCACACCATGACCGGGGAGTTGAGCATCGGAGAATTCAGTGTTGTGTTTTTCCTCGCCCGGCAATTTGAAGGCCCGATGGAGAGAATGATCAGGCTGATCCAGAGCATTCGCCTTCAACTTGTCCAGGCCGAACGCGTCCTGCAAACCCTTGACGTTCGCCCCGAGATAAGCGATGCGCCCGATGCGAGCACCATACCGTCCCTCAGCGGCACAATCGAATTCAGAAATGTGGGATTTGAATACGAATCGGGACAGCCCGTGCTGGAAAATATCAACTTCACAATCCGTCCCGGAGAGCGCGTCGCATTCGTGGGACCGAGCGGCTCGGGCAAGACCTCAATGCTATACCTCATCTTGAGGCTTTACGATCCCACCACCGGATCGGTTCTCGTAGATGGACACGACCTGAAAGATGTCCGACTCTTGAGCTACCGCAATCAACTCGGCGTTGTGCTTCAAGACACCTTCCTATTTTCCGGAACTGTTCGCGAAAACATCCGCTATGGAAATCTAAAGGCTTCGGATGCAGACGTAGAGGAAGCAGCCCGCATGGCCGCGCTTTACGATGCCGTCATCGCCCACCCGGAGGGATTTGAAAGAGATCTTGGAGAGGGAACGAGATTATCCGGCGGACAAAAGCAAAGAATAGGCATTGCCCGCGCTCTGATCAGAGACCCCGCGGTTTTCATTATGGACGAAGCGACCTCAAACCTGGATTCTCGATCGGAAGAACACGTCATGGACACAATCTGGAACGTATCGGAAGGGCGAACCACTGTGATGGTTTCCCACAGGCTTATGACGGTTCAAAAAGCAGACCGAATCTACGTTTTAGATCAGGGAAGAATTGTCGAAAACGGTACACACGACGACTTGCTATCAGCAAACGGTCTCTACCGCAGAATATGGGATGAGCAGATGCAGTTGGGCACGGATAGTGCAGCCGATTGAGGCCCTCACTCATACTTAAGCGCCTCAATCGGATTGGTTTGCGCTGCTTTCCACGCCTGGTAACTCACAGTGATCAAAGCAATGGCGATAGCCAGTACACTACTCAATGCAAATACAGAGATACCCAGGCCAATGCGGTATGCAAAATCGGCTAACCAATCATTGAGCATGTAATAAGCCAGAGGCCAGGCTATGAGGCTGGCAAACGCGACCAGCTTGACAAATTCGGCAGAAAACATCGTCACAATTTGCCCGGCAGAAGCACCGAGTACTTTGCGCACCCCAATCTCCTTTGTGCGCCGTTGGGCAGAAATAGCGGCCAGACCGAACAGCCCCAAACAACACACCACGATCGCCAGCAATGAAGAAATGCCAGCAATTCTTCTCAGACGAAGTTCATTCCGGTATGCAGATGCAAAGCCATCGTCCATAAAAACGGGATTAAACGCTTCATTGGGCACGAATTTATACCATTCCTCTTCCAAAAAATCCATCGTTTCTACAAACTGCCCACCCCTTATTTTAAGCGTTAAATACGCATATAGTCTGGCCCACTGGATAAATGCGAGGGGCGCGATTTTTTCTTTTAAGGAATCAAAATGGTAATCCTTAAATACGCCCACAACGGTTCCCATGCCGCCTCCCCCATCCAGCCTCTGAATTTGTTTGCCGATGGGATTATCCCAGCCAAATAATTTGGCTGCCGACTCATTGATCAGAAATTCATTCGTCCATCCCCTGAGGGGATTGCCCTTGCCCGGGGTGAAGTTTCTGCCAGCAACCAGTTCAATACCCATTGTGCTTACAAAATCTGCATCGACCTCGTTGATCAGAATCCACCAGTCATCCCCCGGCAAATCTTCTGGGCGAATGGGCTTGCTCCGCGAGCCACCCCCGCTGGGGAAGGCGCGATACTGAGATGCTGTTGCCCCAATGACATTGGGATGCCTCAAAAACGACTGCTTCACAGTACTGTATCGCGACGATAGGCGGTTGGCGTGAACGAAATGCGCCTCCCGGCTCGACGTAAAAATGGGCAACATGACCAGATGTTCTGTATCAACCCCCAGATCCCGATCCAACATATAAGATATCTGGTTGCGCACGACCAGCGTGCCCACGATCAAAAAAATCGAAATTGAAAATTGGAATATCACCAGACCTTTCCAGAACCACGAACCACCCGACCTGGATTGAACCTGGCTCTTCAATGTATCAATCGGCTGCCAGGCAGACAAAACAAAGGCGGGATAACCCCCGGCGAGTATCCCGGATACCAGCACTACGCCCATCAACGCCGGGATCAAAGTCATATAAGCCCTGAGATCCAATACCAAATTTTGCTGGATCAAATCATTAAACACGGGCAGCATCGCGTGCGAGACAATAATTGCCAGCACCAACGCGAATCCTGCGACAATCAGGGACTCTCCCAAAAATTGCTGGATCAACTGACCGCGACTGGCACCGACCACTTTCCGCAAGCCCACTTCTCTTGCGCGCCTGACTGATTGGGCGGTCGCCAGATTCATAAAGTTCACGCAGGCAATGATCAGAATAAATGCGGCAATCACACACATCGTATAGAGTTGATCGATATCGCCGAAGCTCTGGATGTCGTAATCTGCACGCGAATGCAAATAGACCCGATGCAGGGGTTGGAGATGATACGCATTGTATTTTTGGATCTCCGCGCCCATATAGCGCGTTATTAAATCCGGAAATTTTTGTTCCAGTGTTTTGGGAGAAACCCCTTCTTGAAGCAAAACATAAGTCTGTACCGGTCGAAAACCCGCAGCCGGGTCCCATTGGTGCCATTTGTTCTTCCATTGGGCATTGGGGTCTCGCGATATGAACATATTAAATGGGATTGTGGTGGGATCGAAGCGATCTTTCAACACACCCCGCACAATATAGTCTCCGCCAAAAATCGAATTGACAACAGTGAGAACCCTGCCCATCGGGTTTTCTTCGCCGTAGATGAGATTCGCCATTCTCTCGGTAATCACAATACTCGTTGGATCTTCAAAAGCCGTCTGTGCGCTGCCCTGAACAAATTCGGCTTCAAATACGTCAAATACGTGTTTGTCAACGAGATTGAGTCGTGTGGGAAACAAAATATTTTCGCGTTCGACCTTCACGTTCCAGGGCCATATTCGAACTGCTGATTCTACCTCGGGAAAATCGCGCTGCAACGCAGGTCCCAAAGATGCCGATGTGCCCCAAGAAAAAGTGCGCGATCCGCCCTGGATATTCATTTCTCGCACGACCTTGTAGATGCGATCCCCCTTTTCATATCTGTGATCGTATTGCAGTTCGCGTTGTAAAAACAACACGATTAAAAGACAGCAGGACATGGCGATGCCCAGACCGAGGATATTGAGCGCGGAATACACTTTGTTCCGCATCAAATTTCTGATAGCAATTTTGGCGTAATTTCCAATCAGGTTAAACATGAAGCAAGCCCCCATAGTTCAATAAGCGTGTCGTGACAGATAGGATAATTTGATTTTTTTTCTTCTTTTTCCTGATATTTAGAGGGTTTAGACAAGAGTACATGATTAAAAGTTTCGGATAACTGACATATTCTATTCAAATCTTCTCTGTATAGCAAGAGTTTCTCTTCGCGAGAAAGAACCCGAGAATCCAATTGACATACAAACATATCTTCGCCTAATTGTGGCACCTCACAGCGCGTATCAGGACAGAAATAGGGCCAGACGATGTTCAACTATTTTCCCCCTCCCCGCAAGGGAGCAAAACAGTCGCTCATAAGAGTCTTCCTGCGTTTTCTCAGGCTGATGATCCCGGTCTGGGATAAGGCACTGCTCGTCGTAATGGGCACGATTGTCGTCAGCACATTTCGGGTTGTGAATCCGTGGCTGAGCAAGTTTCTCATCGATGATGCATTTCCAAATCAAGATTGGAACCTGTTCTACAGCATCTTTGTCGCCTATGTTGTGCTTGTTCTGATTCAGAGATTGGTCGGTACTATGACGACGATACTCAATCACTACGTAGATCTACGCGTGAGCTTAGCCCTCAAAACCCACTTCTTCACCCACCTCCAGCGTCTCTCCATGACCTTCTACGAGAGTCGTGGTATTGGCGAGCACATGTATCGCGCCAGCGCAGATACGGGGGCCGTAATGCGCATGATCACGGACATCTTGCCAGCGACATTGCGGGCGGTCTATGAGTTCATACTCATACTCATCTTCACCACCTGGTTGGACTGGCGGGTCTCACTGGTCATTCTGATTTACTCGATCCCTTATGGAATGGTCGCCCAGAAGATCGCGACCATACAGCGCAGATTCGATCGCCGCGTAAGAGAGAGATGGCAGGCGCGCGACGCCGGGCTTCAAGAAGGCGTTGCCGGGGCAGCCGTCGTACAGACATTTGGTCGGCGTCGGCACGAAGTAAAGCGATATCTCAATCTCACCATCGAAGGGTATCGCGCCGCGATGCGCCTGTTTTTTATGCGTGTCATCGAAGGAGAACTCGCGCGCAATAACGGCCTGCTTCCCTATTTAAAAAATCGACTAATAAGACTATATTTTCTCAGAGAAGTTATTTTAGGCAACCTCTCCTATGGGTCCGTCTTCCCCATTTTTTCCTATACGAATCGCCTGTCCAACCCCATTCAAGTCCTGATTCGGTATTTTCAGCAAGTTCGCATTGCAATGGTTCCCGCCGAGCGCATTCTCGAAACACTGGATCAGGTCCCCGCTGTTACAGACCGTCGCAATGCACCGGCAATGCCACCTGTCAGGGGCGATGTCGTCTTTGACAATGTTTCCTTTTCTTACGAGGATGGCACACCGGTCCTGCACAACCTGAGCTTCACCGTTCAGGCAGGTCAAAAAATCGCCCTGGTGGGACACAGTGGATCGGGCAAAACCACGGTCGCGAACCTGCTTCTCAGGCTATACGACCCGGATTCGGGCAGGGTAATGGTAGATGGCCAGGACCTCAGAGAAGTGAGATCGAGCACCTATCAGGATCAGGTTGGTCTGGTTTTACAGGAAACGCATTTGTTCAACGGAACAATCAAAGAAAATATCCTGTTCGGTCAGCCCCATGCATCTGACGATGAGGTGGTCAGAGCCGCCCAACTGGCGGACATAGACGCATTTGCCTCATCCCAGCGCAACGGATATGACACCGATCTTCGAGAAGGCACGCGAATCTCAGGGGGTCAGAAACAGCGGATCGGGATTGCCCGGGCCATGGTTCGCGATCCCAAAATTCTCATTCTGGACGAACCCACGTCATCCCTGGACAGCGCCACAGAACAGCGATTTTTGCAAAGCCTGGACCGCGTGGCAGAAGGACGCACCACCTTCATAGTCTCTCACAGGCTCACAACAGTGGCAAATGCCGACCTGATCATCGTTCTCGGCGACGGTCAGATCCTCGAACAAGGAACACACGCAGAACTGATTCGCAATGGGGGCGAGTACGCAGAGATGTACCGGCGATACCTGGGCCTGGATGATACCAGACAAGTTGGGTGACGCAATCTCCTCATTGTCACGGAGAAAAAAATGCAAACGACAGAGAAACCGAAAACACAGAGCTTGAGAACCCGCAGATTTATCGCGAGGTACGTCAAATATCTGGAAATATTCGGGTATGGCTTTGTTTTTGCGGTCGCCACAGCCATCGCCTTTCTGTGGTTTACAAAGACAGAAGATCTCGTGTTATCTAATGCCGAACCGATCAAGCCGCACGAATATGTCCTATCTTATGATGAGGATATCATAGTCATCGAAGCACTGGTAGAAAATAAAACCGACGTAACAGTTGGTCAGCCGCTATTTGAAATTTCCAGAGATAAATCCCAGGTCAGCCGCTATCGCGCAAAACAAGTTGCGGAAGAACTCGAAGGCGCACTCGACAGCCTTGCAACATCATCTTCTCTAACTCTATCGGAACGGGAACTTCAGGGTGTAATGAGAAGTGCGACGTCCGTCTGGGAACAAGAGCTTTCCGGACGCGAGACATTGACGGCTACGCACGCTGGCGTCATCCTGTTTGAGGAGGAAGTCGTCGGAACGGTCGTGCCGAAAGGAGACGAAATTGCGCGCATCCTGGATTTTGACGATCTGCGAATTTCCGCAGGCCTAAAGGGCGCCGCGCAAAGGCTCGCACGCGTCGGGCAACTGGCTCATATTGAAGTGATTACAACTTATGGAGACGGCGAAATACTGAGAACAGACGTCGATTCGCCGGATTGGTGGAGCACGGGATTTGCACAATTCAACGACATCTCGGATGGTCAGGTCTCCAAGCAATTAGAAGAGTATTTTTCGGGCAAACTCGTCGCCATAGAAGACGATACCGTATTCGCACTCGGCAAGGTGACAAAAATAGATCTCCACAGCACATTAAACGTGCAAAATGCCGGGCCACTCGATCCCGGAGAAAAGATCGAAGCCGAGCCATTAAACCGGATAGCACTAACCGGCACTGTCATCGAAGGCACCCACACCGCGGAATTCAGGATTCACACTTTTCCCAACGAGATTCAAAAGGAAATCCAGAATACGCTTCAGGACCGCATTGTGGAACGGCAATTCGACACGGGCGGACTGCCCCTATCCGTAAATGAAATCACAGATCTGAGTATGATTATCGAGATGGATGCCGATGAGCCAGAGAATAACGAGATGGTCCAGAACGGCCAGATGGTCGATGCCGAAAATTCAAAGCGTTCTTTTAAGGGCGTAATCAGAATCGAAGATCCACATCCGGTGCTCAAGGCAAAAGTTCGGGAACTCGCATTGCTTAAAAAACCCATCTATATCAAGGCAATTGTAAAGGTCGTGGTGGGAGAAAGACGAATCGCAATGCTGCTATTCAGAAAGAACTAACAGGACAAAAAATAAGGAGGTTTCTGCTATGGCAAACACCGCCACTGAATCCCCGCCCCTTCATCCCATGTCGGATTACGAAAAATTCCTCTTCGACTTAAAAGGCTTTCTCGTCATCCCCAGCGTTCTCTCCGACGAAGAAATCGCGATCGCCCGCGACCACGTCGAAACATATATGAAAACGCCCGAAAGCCTTCCTGAGCACCATCGCTCACCAATTTCTGGTCCCACTGAATTTTTGATCGATCACCCGCGCGTCATGGGCATTCTCCAGGAAGTCATAGATCCGGATCGGGAGCGCATCCGATTGGAAAGCGTATTCATATCCGGCCGATCTGCTGAGAAAACCGGCAACGAGTGGCGGCCACACGTGGGAGGAACAAACCTCCACCCTTCGTTTTCCTTTCGCTTCCACAACGGCCGCATCTACAGCGCAATGACGCGCATTGTCTGGGAGTTAAACGAGGTCAAAAAGGACCAGGGCGGTACCCACCTCGTTCCCGGCTCGCACAAAGCCAATCTGGCTTCTGCCCAGGACGGAACCTGGCCCGAAGAAGCCGATGACCCGAACTCAGGCGTTTGGGAAACCTATGGCTGCCCGCCGGGAAGCCTCGTCGTATTTTCAGAAGGCGTGCGGCACACGGGATCTCCCTGGACCAATCCGGATAATCCGCGACGCGCCATCCTCATCGCGTACAATCACGTAACCGTGCGCTTCCACGAACCCAAGCCCTGCATGAACCCGGTCGTGATCAATGGTCTGGATGAAAACCGCCAGTCTTTCTTCCGCGATGTCTGGATTTTAGCCAACAAACGGAGGGGATAAAACCAATGCCGACAACTGAAAACGCTCCCAATATACTCTTTATCCTGACCGATCAATGGCGGGGGGATTGCCTGGGCTATACCGGTCATCCCGCGGTTGAAACTCCCCATCTGGATTATCTGGCAGGCGAGGGGGTCACATTTACCCAGGCGTATGCCTCGTGCCCGGTATGCGTTGCTGCCCGCGCCACAATTCTCACAGGCCTCGCCCCCAAGCGCCACGGATATCTCACCAATGGCGGCGTGCAATGGGACTATCCAGTAACGCTTCCCGGAACCCTATCAGATGCGGGTTATCACACCCAGTGCGTCGGCAAAATGCACGTCTATCCCTGGCGCAATCTCGTGGGCTTTCACAACGTCGTACTGCACGACGGCTATATGCATCGCGCCCGGCGAGAAAACCGCGAATTTGGATTAAACGACGATTACACCCCCTGGCTTCGGGAAAAACTCGGCGAAGTCTATGCCGACCACAACGACTCTGGCGTGGGATGCAATGGATACGCGGCGCAAGCCTGGCCCTACCACGAAATGCTTCACCCCACGAGTTGGGTCACCTCGCAGGGCATTGACTTCTTGCGCAGACGCGATACCTCCAAACCCTTCTTCCTCACGCTATCCTACCATCGGCCCCATCCACCGCTGGATCCGCCCGCGTCTTTCTTGAATCGATATTTGCAAAAGGACATTCCCCCACCCGCCATGGGAAACTGGGTTGACCACGAACTCCGCAAGGGCGGCCACGACAGCCCGATTCCCCGGGACCCCGCGCTGGTGGATTATGCGCGAAGAGCGTATTACGCGCAAATTTCACACATCGATTTCCAGATCAACCGCATGATTATGGCACTCAACGAATACGGTGTCCAGGACAACACGGCCATACTCTTCACCGCGGATCACGGTGAAATGCTCTACGACCACAACCATGTGGGGAAAGGTGTGCCCTACGACGGATCCGCCCGCGTGCCCTTCATCCTGCGAATGCCCAAAACATCTGATGCAGTGCCGCGGGGAACACTTGTAGATTCGCCAGTAGAACTGAGGGACATCTTTCCAACCTTCTGTGACATCGCGGGAATCGACACCCCGGACGATCTCGATGGCGAAAGTGTGCTGAATTGTGGCGGGAATAATTGGCGTCCGTTTATCCACGGGGAACACGCGACAGCCGCCAATCAGTGGCTTACAGATGGCGTGGAGAAGTATGCCTGGTTTACCCAGACAGGAAGAGAATTACTCTTCGATCTAACCGAAGACCCCCGCGAAATCAACGACCTGTCCAGCGAGCGTCCCGACCGATTGGCCTGGTGGCGCGACCAACTGATCGAGGAACTCACAGGGCGCCCAGAGGGATTTGTTCAGAATGGAAACCTCGTGCCCGGACAACCGATCCAGGGCCTGCTTCCCCACGTTGGCAAAGGCGTCCCCAAAGGCGCGATCTGAGTAGAGGAATATCCCATGTCACTTCACGAACCCTTTACCGAAGAAGAACTATCGCCGATTCTCGAAGATTTTTACAAGAACGGCGCGACCATCATCCGAAACGTCTTATCCCGAGAAGAATGCGAGCAAATATGCAGACGCGTCGATCAGATCTTCGCAGAACCCTACTTCGCCGAGATGCGAAATGTAAAAATAAAGCCGCAGCACGACGGAAAAGAACCCATCGTCGTGCATCGGCTATTCGAATGCGACCGGATGTTCCGAGATCTGCTCGTGCGCGAGCCTATCATATCTATCGCCGAAACAGTTCTCGGTGCCCAGTGCCACTGCATGGCGCAGGGATGCATCTTGAACCGCAAAGATCTGGGCATTAACCGCTTTCACGTAGATGACAGCCTGGAATTTCCAATTACGGACGACAATATCAGCGGTCATGACAGGCGTCTTCGAATGCCCGTTTTTCGCATGTCGTTCCAGATCGCCCTGACAGACCAGGACGAAGACCAGTATGGGCCCAGCCAATTCGTGCCCGGCAGCCACTATGCGGGTAGGCAACCCAACGATCCGGAAAATCCAACCTTCGATGGCCAAGGTCCGACATCCCTGCACATGAAAGCGGGTGACCTCTACCTCCTCAGCAGCCAAACCTGGCACCGCGGTGCCCCCAACACCTCCGACCGCCTCCGCTATCTCTTCCACCAGGTCTATGGTCAGCGTTTCGTCGCCCAGCGATTCTGGCCCTATCTCAACTATCACATGCCCGATTACGTCCTCGAAGGCGCCGATGAACGCCTCCTCCGCGTTCTTGGAAAACACCCCGAAATGGCTTATGGATAGCTTTCCATATCACTTCCACCATTACATCTGCAGGTCATCCAGAAACTCCGACGCAGGTGTAACCCCCGTGATCAATAAATGGTCCCGGGCGCGTGTGCCTGCGACATAGAGCAAATGTCTCTCTGTATCGTACACCTCTTCGAGATCCGCGCTATCCGCAACTGTCTCAATCCGATCCTGTAGCGGAATAACCTCATCGTCACACGCCATCACTGCGACAGCGCGAAACTCCAATCCTTTCGCCAGATGCATCGTACTTATCGAAACGCAGTCCTTCCCTTTCCCATCGCTTTCGTCCAAAATCTGGTCCGCAAAAAGATCGGTCTGAAAGCCCGACTCACTCGCAACGTCTTCCTCGCTCTGGCGTATCAAATCGTCAATTAGCACCTTGGGATGAACCTTCTCTTGTATGTACAGAGGGGGTGCCTGTACCACCAAATCTGACCAATCTTGCTCATCCTTACCGCGCCACACTAATTGAGGATCGAGGTCGCGGTTGCGGCGTTTGTACGCAACCTGGATAGGACTTCGTTCATCGTCCGCCATCACAGCCTGATACTCGGCTGTGGGGATATTCTTCAGTGATACGTCCTTGTGTCGGATAGTCTCGACTTTTTTGGGTGATCTTCGTTTAGCCATCTATTCAGAATCCTTACTTGTTGTGTCCAAAAGTTTTCTCAACGCGGGCAAAAGTTTTGGAACGGCGTCCTGAATAATTGTCCAGATGACGTCGTTCCGAATACCCAAATACGCATGCGCCAAGCGGTTGCGTGCCCCTATAATGGCGCGCCAGGGAATTTCTGGATACGCCTCACGCACCTCAATCGGGATGTGGGTTGCCGCCTCGCCGATCAATTCCAGATTCCGCAAGGTCGCGTCATAAGTGAGTCCATCCGCGATGAACGCATCTTGATTCATCCCCTCGGTATAGGAAAGAACCTTTTCGCCAAATTCGATCATATCTTGAATGTAGAAACGCCATTCTCGCGTTCCTTGATCGGCATCAGACATCAATCACCTCCCGTTCTACGTAAGGCCGTATCTCGACGCGCAGATCCTGGTCAGTTGCCAAGTCCACTGGCCGACCAAGCAGGTCTTCCAGGTAGCCTTGCGCTCCAAAGTAGCGTTGCCAATTGAGCGGCGTGTCGAACCGCACCAAAATATCAACATCGCTGGTGTCTTTCGCCTGGTCGCGAGCAAAGGACCCAAACAAGGCGAGTTCTCTGACGCCAAAGCGCTGCAAAAGAATCGGCTTGTGCGCTCGGAGCACATTGAGAACTTCATCTCTATTCATCGGTCCTCCTGTGGATTGTCGAAACGCAATGCGCGTCGTTTTGTTCGATCATCTCGTCAAATACCGCCTCCATTTTGGCCTCAAAGTCCGACTCTATTTCATACACATCGGTGAATTCGGCAAATGCCCAGCGACCATAGCGACCGTGATTGTTCACACCAGGCACCCAATAGGTGTCCATAGTCGTCTTCTTTTCCTTCGCATCTTCTCTGCGATAGCCCTTAATCTCGACGATGAGATGCAAAAGGTCATCGTCGCCACGGCCATCATCAATCAAAACGATAAAGTCCGGGATGTACGTCCGCATTTCAGAGCCGTAGCGATAAGGCACCTCCAGCCCGAGATTGTGATTCTTGACATACGCTTTGACGCGAGGATGGACTTTGGCCACCCGGCAAAATTCTGCTTCCCAATCGCTATCGAGGACAACCCAGATGAATGAAACCTGTCTTCGGCTTTCAATGATTTTCTGGGTTGGCTGCCCTGTCTCATCCAGTTCCCAATGTAGTTCTGGTCGATCATAGGGAGAATTGAGAATAGGCTTTTCGAAAAATGGATTATTCAAAACAATGTACCTCACACAAAATACGCATCACATACATAGCTTCATCTCTATTCATCGGTCCCCCGTCTGTTATCCGAGGGCTCGTATTCCAACAGCACCGATTTTCCGATCATCTCAACAAACCGCACGATCCACTCAGAACCGTTCACATCCGTGAGCCGCAAATCCTGATTCAATTTGAAGTAAACGGGTTGCGGCTTGCCTTCGTCAATGGCGACGTTCGTCGCGCAAAGATACATACGGTCCTGATCATCGAGGATCGGATTTAGTCGCCCGGCCAAATCGGGCAAATGACCTGTTCTTTCCGTGAAAATCTCTGACCCTCCCATCGGCAGCGTATCGAGCTGTACAGAGAGCGGTTCTGGTGGCTGCCAATCCCGCTCTACAGAAGCTCTATGCCCCGGCATCGCGCAGAAAACCGTGATGGGGAGTTCCGAGTGAAAACCGAAACCGACCCGCCCAAACGTATCGGTCTCCCCCGCCATCCATGTTTTGTTGGGATACAGCGCAACAACCTTTGCACCCGCGAGCGGTTGACCCGCGGCAGATACGGACACTTCACCTTCAATGCCCGTTACCGGCGGATGGGCGGACGGTATTGTCAGACGCAGTTCTGCGCCATCAAGCAGTTCGTAATCCGGATCGCGCCCTGTCAGATCTCGCGTCTGCTCATAGATAATCGGAACACCTTCGCCGCGTTGCTCCAGAAAGTACTGCCGGTCACCAGCACCAGCGATATCCCCTACTGCAAGCATACGGAAGACGGACGCGAGCGTTTCGTTGCGTGTGGCTTGTCGATTTCGCATGGCTTCGATAGGCAGCGTGTTGGGCAGAGCACCCGGAGAGTATAACTCAAGTCGATCATCGAAGATAAAGAGCCGTATCTTCGCATTCTCTATTGAGTAGTCGCGGTGAACCACGGCGTTGACGATGGCCTCGAACACCGCCCGCGGACTGAATTGCGGGACTTCCACCCGTCCAGGGTCTTTGCGCGCCGCCACCCGCGTGTTGAGCCTGGCGAAATTGACGGCATCGCGGACCTGCTGGTCCAATGGACCAGTGATTAACGCCGCATCGTGCTGGCTCGCGCGACCAAGCACTGTGCCGCGATAGCGAACGGCTTCGATCATCGCACCGCGTATGTGCTCATCCGGACGCGCCGTGCAAAGCAGCACCCCGGCAACCGTTGCACGGATCACGCCACTGTCATCCTCCCGCACCAGTCCCAGCTTTGTGAGTTGAGCGTCGGTAGGCTCAGTGGCGCGCGAGCTCAAGAAACGGTCCACAAGCGTCTCATCAAGCGTATTGGGGCCAGTTCCAGCGACAATGCCCTCATCAGGCCCCAACAGCCCGGAACGTCCCCGTTGTTGAAACAAGCGCTGCAATGCGGGCGGCGACAATTCGCGCCTGGCACTGCCCTGTCGGGAAAGGTACCCCCCGGGACTTTTGTGTACCAACGCACTCTGTTCGACTTCGACCACCAATACAAACGGACCGTCTGGCAAAGCCAGCCTTTGGGTGACGAATGCCAACGGCGGACGGATGCTATCCGCGCAAATTTCGCTGACAAAGGCTTCCAACGCATCCATCTGTTTCCGGTCTAGTGATCGCACCTCACCGGCGTCCGATACACTGAAGATCAATGTGCCACCAATGGTATTGCCAAAAGCAGCCAACTCGTTGGCGACCGTCTCCCGACGAGGCGCACTGACGCGGTTGCCGGTGAATACGGCTTCTTTGAACTCGACGCGGCTATCCTCGCCAAGTTCGAGTTGCTGCAACAAGCTCTCGCTATTCCAGGGCATGACCTCTCCCCCTTTTGCAAACTTCGGCACGCCAGGCCATCAGCGCATTGCCGCTTTTTCTTTATCCCTCCGGCACAAATTGCCGCAGATAATTCACGGCTTTGGGAACCGCTGTCTCTTCTGCCTCTTCATCCTGTCCCTCATACACGATCGACACCCATCCGTTGTAATTCACCCCATTCAAAATCTCGAAAATGCGCGGGTAATTCAGCCAGACCTCTTCTCCCGTAGAGACGCGATAGACCTTTGCGCGGACATGCACGGCAAGCGGGGCTGTCTCCTCGATACTCCCATAAAAATCCAATGCCGGATCTTCTGTCCCGCGCTGACCGCTCGACCCCGGAGACCCGACGTATTGCCCCGTATCGAGAATATGGGACAAATAGGGATTATCGACCGTCTCGAGAATCCGGCGCACATCTTTGCCCGTGCGCGTAACACACCCGTGATTGTGATTGTGTAAGCCCAGGACAATGCCTTTTTGTTGCCCGTATGCCGCGACCTCCTCCATACAGGGCATCATGCGATCCCACACCTGTTCTTCAGGCTCATCATTGCGATTCCACGCCGCAAAAACCCGCACGAGAGGCACGCCCATAAACTCTGCAACATCGACCCAGTGCTTGACAGTATCTACCACCTCCTGCAATTCTTCCTGGGGCCTGCCAAAATCATTGCTCACACCGAGATACGAAATCACCAGACCGCGCCTGAGACAGCGCATGCGAATATCCCGTAAATAAGCAGGATCTTCAGATTCAAACGCGCGGGTGTGAATATCAATCCCATCCAGACGCAGATCATACGCCTTATCGATAAACCCCGCCATATCGATCTCGCCAGCAGTGAACTGATCTTTGTAACTCAGAGACATACAACCCAATTTCATCATGGTTAATATCCTTTCTTTTTTGATTATATTTCTTGTACCTTCGGGCGGGCACGGGGGCCCGCCCCTACTTTACTTCATTCAGCGCATCGAGCAATCGCGCCACATCATCGCTACCATTATACAAATGCGTGGAAACGCGCACCCGTCCAAACTCTCCCCAGCAAAAAATCTTGCGCTCTTCGAGGCGATTCACCAACTCGCGACCATCCTCACACGCAAAGCAGGTATTGCCCGACCGCGCTTCCCTATTATTTGGCGAAATCACCTCATAGCCCAACTTCGCAAGCCCCCGGGACACCAATTCGGACAGATCGCGCGCGTGATTTTCAATCCTCTCGGGACCAATCTCTAAAATCACGCCCAGCGCGTGATCCAGATGCATAATCACCTGCATAGCAGGATTCCCTGGCTCGAGCTTCTCCGGCATCGGTTGTTCGGCAACTTCTGGATCGCGCTCGGCAGTCTGTTCGGGCCACACCTTGAGATTGTGCCAGCCAAAACACGTCGAAGCCACCTGCTCTTCTGCGCGCTCGCTCAAATAACAAGGCGCCGTGCCGTGCGTTGCCAAAAGCCATTTGTAACTGCTGCTCACCGTCAGATCGGTCAACTGCGCTGGCACGCGCAAGACCCCCGAAGAATGCGTGGCATCAACGGCGAATAATGCGCCTTTCTTCCGCGCACCCTCAGAGAGTTGCGCCAAATTCAAACACTGCCCCGTGTAAAACCCCACATGGCTAACAGCGAGAACGCGCGTGCGAGAATCAACAGCGTCGAGGAGATCCTCTTCGCGCACCGTCCATTTTTCGTGCGGCACCAGACGAACTTCAACGCCTCTGGACCGCAGATGTTTCCACGCATACGCCACAGAGGGAAATTCGAGATTATTGGTCACAATATTATCGCCGCGCTGCCAGTCCAACCCCCGCGAAAACCAGCCCATGCCCTCGGCAGCAGAAGGCATAAACGCGATGCGATTAGCAGGCACATTCCAGAGCTGACCCATGCGCTGGCGACAGCGTTCTCCGCGGTCGTATATTTTATCGCGGCCCCTGTGTGACCCACCCTTGAATTTGGCAAACTCGGCATATACCCCAGCCTGACTTTTAAGCCACGGGGATTCACCCCCCGTACAAAGATGGGTCATGCCTTCAATACCTTCAAAAGCCTCTGGTGAAAGAAGAGGTGCAATAGTCAAAAGAACTCCTTTCTCTATTCGGGATATTGATCAACAAACAGACCATTCCCCAATATAGCTTGTATATCCCATTCATCCACAAATAAAATAAGGGTCGTGAAGTCACGACCCTTTGAATAATACACTTAATTTTAATGGCGACCCCGAGGGGAATCGAACCCCCGTTGCCGGGATGAAAACCCGGTGTCCTAACCACTGAACGACGGGGTCGCCTCAAGAGCAAGTAAATATATACAAAACCTGAAAACGAAGCAAGACAGAATCTAAAAAAACAAAAACCTCGCATCTTGACAAAATTGTACTCCCGCTATACACTATATTTTCACAAAACAACAATAGAAAGGACGCACTGTGGCAAAATTCAACATCCTGCTCTTTGAACCCGTACATCCCTGTGGACAAGATCACCTCCTCAAAAACGACTGCGATATCCTCTGGGCAAAAGGATTTGAACCCGACCAAATCATCGCCTCGGTCAAAGACGCAGACGGCATTCTCGCACGCGCTCGGGGCATCATCGACGGTCCAGTCATGGACCAGGCACCGCGCCTCAAAGTCATAGGGCGCCACGGCATTGGCGTCGATAATATCGACGTTGACGCTGCAACCGAGCGCGGTATCTACGTCGTCAACACACCCGGCGCCCCCGTTGAAGCCGTCGCCGAATATCTCGCCATGTCCTTCATTGCCCTGCCGCGCAAAATTGGTCAGGCCGATGCAGCGGCCCGCTCTGGCGACTGGGGGCTCCGAGACCGCGTACACGCCCCAGAATTACTCGACAAAACCCTGGGCATTATCGGCTTTGGTCGCATTGGCCGTCGCCTTGCGGAAATTTGCTCCCTCGGCTTCAGAATGAACGTCATCTACACCGATGAATTTCCCGCGTCCGCAGAAGAAGAAAAACGCCTGAATGTGCGCCGCGTGGAATTGGACGACCTCCTCTCGACCTCGGACTATATCAGCCTCAACGTCCCCCTCCTCGACAGCACGCATCACCTCATCAATACCGACACACTCGCCCGCATGCAACCCCACGCCATCATCGCCAATTGCAGCCGCGGACCAGTCATCGACGAACAGGCACTCGTAACCGCACTGAGGAACAAACAAATTGGCGGCGCAGTCATCGACGTCTTTGAACAAGAACCCGCAACGCCAGACAATCCCCTGTGTGAACTCGACAATGTGCTCCTCTCGCCCCATTATTCTGGGCACTCGGCTGAATCCATACAAAAAATGGCAATGGTCGCAGCGGATATCGTGCGCGTTCTCAACGGACAAAAACCCGAATTTCCCGTCAACGATCCATCCTGAAGGACGTAATCATGCGATATATCATGCTCGGCAGCGGTGCGGTGCGGGATAACCCGAATCGCGGCGGACCATCGCAATTATTGCAAATCGGCAATGAAAACTGGATGTTTGACTGTGGTCGGTCCGCGTGTACAAATCTGGCGCGCGCAGGCGTAAATTGCGAAAATGTAGATCGGCTATTCTTGACACACCTGCACTTTGATCACATCGTCGATGTCACCTATCTCATCTTTGTGGGCTGGGTAAAAGTACGCAAAAAACCTCTTCAAATTTATGGTCCCGTCGGGACAAAACACTTTGTGTCGCATGTGATTCGCCCGCCCTTTGAGCAGGATATTCAAAGCCGGATAGGACATGGAAAAGACGACAGTGTACTGGATCCAGAAGTCATCGAGATCGGAGAAAAAGGCGAATTTCTATCCACGGACGACTTTCAACTATCCACAACATTCACAGATCACGGCGGCATCCCCACACTCGTCTATCGCATCGATACAAAAGATCATCGCGTCGTAATTACCGGCGACGGAAATCCCGATGCGGAATTTCCAGCATTCTGCCAAAACGCCGATCTATTATCCATAGAATGTTCGGGCACCGCTGAATTTCTGGCGACCCAACCCTGGGGATCGTGGCATATTACACCGCCAGAAATCGCAGAAATCGCAACTGAAGCCAATGTAAAACGCGTGATGATCAAGCATCTGGTAATCGAAGACATCACGGGTGATCTACAAGCTGTACATCGCATGGGCGACCAGATTCGCAAAGAATATAACGGCGAAGTCATGGTCGGCGAAGATGGGTTAGTGATAAATTTATGAAAGAGAGGACTCAAATGATTCTTACAGGACACCGGGGAGCAGCAGAACTCGAACCCGAAAACACACTACTATCTATGCAAAAAGCGATAGATCTCGGCGTCGATCAGATCGAAATTGACGTGCATCTCACGCGCGATCAGCACCTCGTCGTCATTCACGATACCACCGTAGATCGAACGACCGATGGACAGGGTGCAGTCGCCGACTTTATGTTAGCGGAAATTAAGCAGTTGGACGCTGGCAAAGGAGAGCGCATTCCGACGCTACAGGAAGTGATAGATCTGGTGCGAGGGAAGGTGGTTCTTCAGATTGAACTAAAAGGGCCAGACACCGCTGAGCCGGTGGTCCGGACGGTTGAACGAAATCGTATAGAAAGCGAAATACTTCTGACCTCGTTTGTCCATGAGCGGCTGCGCGAAGCGCGTGAGCTTAATCCGAGCCTGGCGCTGGGCGCGTTGTGGTCGGATCCACCAGATGATGCGTGCGAACAAGCTGTAGATATGGGAGCGACAGGGATACACATCCTGCATCCCAATATTGACGCCCAACTCGTACAGAAAGCGCATGCACACGGCCTCTTGATCCGCGCGTGGAACCCCGACACGGTTGAGGAGATACAGCGCGTTATCGATCTGGGAGTTGACGCCATCGGATCGAATCGTCCAGATCTGTTAATCGCACTTGGGCGCCCATCGTGAAACTTTATATAACGCAAAATCGTCCACAATTTCAAACTGAACACAATATTTGGCTCTCGTCCCTGTATTTTGTTTATATTTTTTAAGAATTTTCTAAAGGGATAAAAATGCGTTATTCTCAATTATTGACACAAACCCTGCGTGAGGTGCCCGCAGATGCAGAGGCAATCAGTCACCAGTTGGCCTTGCGCGCGGGTTTAATTCGTCCTCTCGCATCGGGAATATTTAGCTTCTTGCCGCTGGGATTGCGCGTAAAGCGAAAGATCGAACAGATATTGCGCGAAGAAATGGAACGCGCAGATTGCTTTGAAATATCAATGCCCGTGGTACAACCTGCGGAAATCTGGCACGAGAGTGGTCGTTGGGACGATGTAGGACCAGAAATGATGCGCATGAAAGACCGCGCAGATCGCGACATGTGTTTGGCAATGACACACGAAGAAGCCGTAACCGACCTGGCGCGTCACATGGTACAGAGTTACCGACAACTGCCATTGAGCGCGTTTCAGCTACAGACCAAGTTCCGCGACGAGCCGCGCAGCCGAGGCGGATTGATTCGCGTACGCGAATTTACGATGAAAGACGGGTATAGTTTTCACATCGATCAGGCGGGTTTAGACGCGTATTACCCGCGCATGCACGAAGCATATCAGCGGATATTTGAGCGCGCGGGATTGGGCGACCACGTCATCTCAGTAAAAAGCGACCCGGGAATGATGGGCGGAACAGAAGCGCATGAATTTATGTACTTAAACCCGGGTGGCGAAGACACCCTGCTCTTATGTGATTCAGGCGGTTATCAAGCCAATCGACAAGTAGCGACTTATGAACGGGAAGCCATTGAAGCGGAAAGTGAAAAACCCCTGCAAAAAGTAGCGACCCCCAATTGCAAAACCATTGAAGAAGTCGCGTCGTTTTTGAACGTGCCGCAGAGCAAAACAGCCAAAGCCGTATTTTTAATCGGCACAATAAGTGGCGAAGAGAAATTTATTTTTGCGGTATTGCGCGGCGATCACGAGTTGAATGAGACCAAACTCGCCAACGCGGTAAAGGCGCAGGTATTGCGTCCGGCAACAGATGAGGAAATCACCGCAGTCGGCGCAGTCCCCGGATATGCCTCGCCAATGGCCGTAAAAAATGCAATCGTGGTCGTGGATGAAGCCATCGCAAAAGGGACAAATTTTGTATCGGGCGCGAATGAGGAAGGGTATCACTGCCTGAATGTCAACGTGGGACGCGATTTTGATCCCGACATCGTCACAGACCTCATCGCCGTAGAAAAAGGCATGCCCTGCCCAGTATGCGGAGCTCCGCTCGACAGCACGCGTGGCATTGAAGTGGGCAATATCTTCAAGCTCGGCACAAAGTACAGCGACAGCATGGGCGCGAAGGTCCTGGATGAAAACGGCAAAGCGCAGTCCCTCGTCATGGGATGTTACGGCATTGGCGTGGGCAGATTATTGGCCTGTATTATCGAAGCCCATCACGACGACCACGGCATTATCTGGCCGATATCGGTCGCGCCCTTTGAGGTGCAAATCGTAGTCCTGACCGGACGCAAACCCGCAGGAGAACTGGAAGCTGCTGAGAAATTGTATGGGCAACTAAAAGCCGCGGGTCTGGATGTCTTGCTCGACGACCGCGATGAACGCGCAGGCGTCAAATTCAACGATGCGGATTTAATCGGCATCCCAATACGGTTGACCGTGGGATCTCGCGGCCTGGCCAATGGACAGATAGAAATGAAATTGCGACATGAAAATGATCGCACAGATGTGCCTCTGGATCAGGTAATAGAACGTGTGAAGAGTGAAGTGAGAAGGATGAAGTGTGAAGGGTAATCCCCGTAGGGGCGACCCCCTGTGGTCGCCCGGTGGTGGACTAACAACTAACAACCCAAAAGGGCTTAAAATGGCAACAACCGAAGACACACCAACGGATTTTATCCGAGAAATAGTTCGCGAAGACGTAAAAAATGGCAAACACAAAAAAATCGTAACGCGCTTCCCGCCAGAGCCAAATGGCTATCTGCACATCGGGCATGCCAAGGCTTTTTGTTTGGACTTTGGTCTCGCCGAGGAATTTGACGGACAGTGCAATCTCCGGTTTGACGACACCAACCCGGACCGGGAAGACACCGAATACGTCGAGTCTATCCAGGAAGATTTGAAATGGATGGGCTTTGATTGGGGCGACGGATTGTACTTTGCCTCCGACTATTTTGACCAACTCTACGATTATGCTGTGGAACTCATCCAACAGGGCAAAGCCTATGTTTGCGACCTGAGCCCAGAGGAAATACGCGAATACCGCGGAACAGTAACAGAGCCGGGAAAAAACAGCCCCTACCGGGATCGCACCGTGTCGGAAAATCTCGACCTGTTTGCGCGAATGAAAAATGGGGACTTTCCCGATGGTGCGTGTACATTGCGCGCAAAAGCCGATATGGCATCGCCCAATATGAACATGCGCGATCCCGTCATGTATCGGATCAAACACACATCGCACCATCGCACGGGTGACAAATGGTGTATTTATCCAATGTACGATTGGGCGCACGGGCAATCCGACGCCATTGAGCAGGTCACGCATTCGCTGTGCAGCATAGAATTTGCGGAACACCGTCCCCTGTACGACTGGTATATCCAGCAATTGGAGATCTTCCCCTCGCGGCAAATTGAATTTGCGCGGTTGAACATCACCTACACATTGACCAGCAAGCGCCTGTTGACCCAACTGGTCGAACGCAATCTCGTAAACGGATGGGATGACCCGCGCATGCCCACGCTTTCGGGCATGCGACGACGCGGAATCCCCCCCCAGGCCATTAAGAATTTCATCTGGCGCGTGGGCATGAACCGGCGGGATACAACGGCGGAAATAGATTTGTTTGAATTCTATATCCGCGAGCACCTGAACAAAGTCGCGCCCCGGGTAATGGGCGTGATTGACCCCTTAAAAGTGGTCATAGAAAACTATCCCGAAGGCGAAGAAGAGACATTTGAAGCGATGATCAATCCCGAAGACCCCGATGCCGGTACGCGCCCCGTGCCCTTTTCGCGGGAATTGTACATCGAGCGGGAAGATTTTATGGAAGATCCCCCCCGCAAATTTTACCGTCTTGCGCCTGGACGCGAGGTGCGATTGCGCGCGGCGTGTTATATCACCTGTCGGGAAGCAATAAAAGATGACGACGGCAACATAATCGAACTGCGCTGCACCTGGGATCCAGAAAGCCGCGGCGGCACAACACCCGATAAACGCAGGGTTCGCTCAACCCTGCACTGGGTATCGGCAAAACACGCACTAAAAGCCGAAGTGCGCTTATTTGATCGGTTGTTCATGACTGAAAACCCAACCCGAACCGAAGATGGCAAAGATTTTACCGCCAACCTGAACCCTGATTCGCTGGAAGTGCGCCACACCTGTTATGTCGAGCCGAGCCTGAAAGGAGCAGCAGTTGGCAGCGTGGTCCAATTCGAGCGCCTGGGCTATTTCTGTGTCGATACAGACTCATCAGATGAAAAACTCGTATTAAATCGAACGATTACCCTGCGCGACACCTGGGCGAGGATGAGAAGTGGGAAAAAGTAAAAAGAAAGTTGCCAGTAATCGGCTAAAAATTTATATTTAGCTCCTCGACATAGTATTGCCCCTTCGTCTAATGGCAAGACACTGGATTTTGGTTCCAGGTATCGGGGTTCGAATCCCTGAGGGGCAACCAATTTTTTAAAAGGCCGTAAGTTTTTGCTGTAAATAACAGCACTTACGGTCTTTGTTTTTTTCATCAACATCGCTGTCATCGCGGCAGGGTGTTAAGCCGCGATCCAGGGAACAATTCTTTCACCATACCATTCATTCATCGCTCAAAATATGCACTTTTGCCGCCAACATTTGTGCTCCTCCACCTCCGCTTCAACAGACAATCCACAAATTCAAGTTGTGAACAAAAGCGCAATACTGCATATTGAAAGCATAATGAGGTGCCTGAGTTTCTGTCGAGTTTCCTTTTATCACTCAATTTTGTGACATTGGCCTGATATTTGCTTGAGGTCTGACTGTTGCGTTTGTCCAAAATACGACCAACTCTCAGATCCAGGGCATCTCACATGGCTGAATTTGATACGATTTCGAAACACCTCATTCAGAAATACCCCAACGACTTTGCCAGCTTCACCCTCGGGCGCGAGGATGTTGAAGTTCTCGCAGTCATTGACACAGAACAACTCACGATTGAAGCACACCAGACCGATAGCCTGATGCGCGTGCGTATTGATGATGAGGAGGTATTGGTTCACAACGAGTTTCAAACGACTGACAGCACCAATCCACCCATGCCGCGTCGCATGGCGGGCTATATCGGACATGCTATTCGGCAATACGGCCTGCCGATATATTCCAACGTCATTTACCTGCGTCCCAATGCTGGGCGGCGTGATCTCGGGTATTATATCCAGGAGCGTTCCGGCTACCTAATAGCGATTCAGTACAGGGTGATCAGGCTGATTGAGATAGAAGGCGAGCACGTTCTCGAATCGGGGCAATCGGGTCTGATCCCTTTCACGCCGTTAATGAAGCCACCTGAAGGAATGGCCTCGGATGCGTGGTTGCAACAGTGTATTTACACCGCTCGAACGCACCCCATTGCCCGGTCACTTAGAGCGGATTATCTCGCTGGCATGGTGGCGCTGAGCGAATTGGTATATGAATCTGAAACGATTTCTAATATTATTTTTAAGGAGGGTATCATGGACCTCATTCGCGAATCATCACTTTTTCAATCCCTCACCCAACAAAGCAGAGTGGAAAGCTTTGAGCAGGGCATTGAACAAGGAGAAAGAAAAAGCACGCTCGAAGCTATTCTTGACGTATTGGAGATTCGATTTGATCTCCACGAGGCGCATCCCCTATCTGCTCGCATTGCCGCCATCGACGATTTGCAACACCTCAAGCAATTGCATCGCGCGGCGGTTCAGGTACCCAGTCTGGAGGCATTTCAGCATCTGTTAGATGAGTGATGCGACTTCCTAAGGACTTGTATCACAACGACAAGGGGTTGCGAGAAAAACTCGCAACCCCTTGTTTTTATTGGTCGAGGTGGAGGGATTTGAACCCCCGGCCCCCTGCTCCCAAAGCAGGTGCTCTACCGGACTGAGCCACACCTCGTTTCTAATTTAAAAGTATGGGATTCGGAAAATATTGTCAATAGAAAGAATCCGATCTTATCGCGTCCCATCCATAATCGCCTCGGCCAATTCCATCGTCTTAATTGCCTCATCCAAATTCGCCGCGGGAAGCGCGACCGGGCGGTCTTCTTTGACACAATCGATAAAAAATCGGTTCTGTTCGTCTGTACCCGATCCATCCCCGCTCAACGCTCTTTTCTCGCCATCGCAAAAAACCTCTCCGCGCGACACGCCTTCCATATAAGCTGAAACCTCGTGCCCGTGAATCTCGTAGCGCTCCAGCCTCGCATTGGTCGTATAATTGTGAATGAGTTGCGCGACAACGCCATTCTCAAACGCGACGAGAGCCGCGTGGACATCCCGATAACCGGACATAGACCGCTGCACCACACTGTGTACCTCGGAAACATCGGCATCTGCCAAAAAACGGACGGTATCAATGGCGTGAATCGGCGTCTCAAAAAGCATACAATCCATCAGCACCTCGGCAAATTTGCCCGAATTTCCCAAATCCGTGATACTCTTGTGAAACTCCCCCACCAATTGCGTCACAGGACCGCGATCCAGCACCAGGTTTCGCGCCTCGACAATAATCGGATGAAACCGCCGATTCCATCCCACCATGGATTTTGCGCCCGTTTCATCCGATGCGGCTTTTAACGCTTTGGTTTCTTTCAGACTCAAACCGGGAGGTTTCTCCAAAAAAGTATTGACCCCCGCCTCCAGACACGGCAATGCAAGCGTGGCATTTAAGTGTGCTGGCGGCGCGACAAAAACCGCATCCAGAGCCTCGCCTTCGAGCAACGCGGAAACATCGCCGTATTGCCCATCAATCCCGTACTCTTCACACACGGACTCGCGGATCTCCACAACCGGATCGCAAACCGCTGCGAGATGCACATCTTCAAACGCCTTCAAAGATCGAATGTGTCCCCTGCCCCTGCCGCCACATCCAATCACGCCAACGCGCACGCTATCCATTATATCCTCCTCATTCTGCCCATTCTGCCGGATCAATATCCATCCAATTCGCATCAAATTCGCCCCACTTATTGGGCACCGTGTCGATCTCGTACTTGGCAAAAACCCGATCAATTGCCCGCTTTGTATCCTCATCCAATGTCCACCCCAGAGCACCCATATTATCTTCTACTTCTTCCGGCCTTCGCGCACCCACCAGTGCCGTACTCACAGCCGGATGAGACAACACCCAATTCAGCGCCATGTGCGGTAGATTTTTGCCCAGTCCCGCGGCGATCTCCTTTAATTCATTCACCGCCCGGACATTGCGCTGGAAAATACCCGGGTCAAACAGGCGCAAAGTCGTATTGCTCCCGCCTCTTCTGCGCCAATCATTATCTTCAAAAACCGTGTCTTCTGTAAACGCACCCGCGAGCAATCCATAGGCCAGAGAACCGTAAGTCATTATCCCCACATTATTTGCTTCCGCGTAGGGAAACGTCCATTTCACATGTCGGCGATCAAACAAATTACACCCGTATTGCAACACATCCACGCGACGCGCATCCATACACCGCGCGATTTCTGGCGGCGTAAAATTCGACAGCCCCACAAACCGCGTCTTCCCGGCCTGGACGATCTCCTCTAACGCACCCATAGTCTCCTCAAAAGGCGTATCGCGGTCGGGCCAATGCACGAGATACACATCGACGTAATCCGTATTCAGCATCTCCAAACTTTGCTCAATCGCCCGGTGAACCATCTCTTTGCTGCTATCTCTGCCCTGCTCGTATCCAATGCCGAACTTCGTAACCAGAATCACATCTTTGCGCCTGGGTCCCAGCGCGCGCGCAAGCAACCGTTCCGATGCACCACTGCCATATCCCTGCGCCGTATCAAAACAATTGATCCCCAGATCAATCGCCCGGTTGACCGCAGCGACGACCTCAGCGTCATCAATAGACCCATATCCCCCGCCCAATTCCCAGCATCCAAAACCGATTGCCGAAACCTTCAATCCCGTCTGTCCAAACTCGCGATATTCCACAATAACCTCCTTCATTCACGTTCAAACTTCGGTTGCCTGGGTGCAAAACCGCGGTCCATGCGATAGGGACAATCTTTCAACGGCAGATGCACCCGCTCGCCCCCTCGCTGGTGCGACTCGACACAGGCAAAAATCAATTCTTGATTGGCACGTGCCAACCGCACACCGCACCGCGTCGGTTCACCCGTATCCAGCGCGTGTACCAGGTCCTCAATCAAATGCACCGTTGAACTCGTCGGCTCCACCTCTGGAAAATCTCCAAACCCCAGCACATTCCGTCCCCTGTGATCGTGCTCCACCACCTCGCGCACCTGCCACCCAGCACCATTTTGCAAACTCGTCACAACACCCGCATCGCCCACGGCTTCAACTTCCAGACCGCGTCCGGAATTGAGAGCATACGCCGTCACGTCATTTTCAAACTGAATAATCCCATGCCCCACGGGATCCGCCTTCAAAATATTCCCCTCAATCTCATCTGCACCCTGCGATAGATGCGCCTGCACCCACAGCGCGGGATGATCGCTATTGAGACGCATCAACAAATCAAAACTATGACTCGCACCATTGAAAAGAGAACTCGTCTGGTGAATGATCAGCGACCGCAACCGCCCAATGCGTCCGCTGTCTATCACCTCCTTCATACTGTCATACCCCCGATCCCATCGCCGATTGGTGCCCAGATTGAAAAACACCCCATTGCGCTCACACGCACTGACCATCGCATCGGCATCCGCCATAGAAGCCGCCATCGCTTTTTCAGCATAAATCGCCTTTACCCCGTGCTCGGCAGCATACACCACAATTTCTGCGCGCTGCTCTGGCTGCGTCGCCACGCTCACAATATCTGGCTCTTCCGTATTGATAAGTTCCCGATAATCCGTGTACTGCCGCGATTTTGGAACTCCATATCGCTCGCCAGCCTGCGCCATCACATCTTCGCGCAGATCCGAACACGCGACCAGGTCTGTTCTATCACAAGCCTCGTACCCCGCCGCATGGGAATACGCCCGCGTGTGATCCACCTCATTATCGATAAATGCCCCCATCCGACTGCATCCAATCAATGCTGCGCGATATGTTTTCATGACCTGCTCCCAATGAAGACCTAAACGTGAAAGATGTACAAATCCCGTTCTGCCAACGGGAGACTTACCCACGCACTCCCCCGACGATGGCTTTCCGCCACGGCAATACAAGCCTCAGTGATGTGATGGGCAACCTCCACATGCCCCAGCGTTGGACGCCCTTGCTCATAAGCATCTATCAAATCCTCAAGACACGACATCACATGGCTTTTGGGCACAACAGGCGCGATCTCCGCATCATCCCATCCCTGGCGTTTGCCCACCATGTCACCGACTTTTCTGAGCTTTATGCCATCCCCATTGTTAATCGACCGGATACACCCTTTGGTCCCCATCACCTCAAATTCCCATCCGCCAGCGGGTACCGACCAGGCTTCTATGCCATTTTCAAATCGCAATTGAAAAGTCGCGCGCGGATCAAAAGCAATGTGATTGTTCTCAATCGCAAAATCTCGCGGCAACAACTCACCGCGCACCGCTTCAATCTTCGGGTCGCCCAACAAGAAAGAAAGCGTATCTATAGAGTGGATATGCCCGTGCATCAAAGACGAAGCCGCGTAGTGAACAGCCGCTTTGGGGTCGCCAATTTCACCCTCGGCAATAGCGCGACGCACGGCGTGATAGCTCGCGTTAAATCGTCTCAAAACACCCGTATTGAACACAGTACCATTGGCTTTCACTGCTTCCAAAATCTCATCTGCCCGCGCCACCGAACTCGCCATCGCCTTCTCCACATACAACATCGGCACCCCGGCATTGGCAAGGCTCACGGTTAAATCCGCATGCGAATCGCCCCTGAAATTCGCGTCAGGTGCTTCATTGGCGGGCTTAAACAAACCCGAAGCCGTTGTACACACCGCCACCATATCAAGTGACTCTTGTGCCACCATCTCCAGATAATCTTCGTAAACGGCCTCCACACCCCATCGCTCGGTAAAAGCCGCCCGCTTATCTGCCTGCAAATCGGATCCGACGACGAGTTCGAGTTGATCTATCACCTCACAACAGGCCGCAATAGAATACGGTTTGACGGCATGCCCTTCATCGTCAATCGTGCTGCCCATGCGCCCCAATCCAATAATACCTGCGCGGTAGGTTTTCAAAACGCACCTCCTCTTGTTTTCCATCCGAATGCTTGCAGTATGCCATGAAGTAGAGGACAACACAATCACAATCTATTGCCCCCGGAAATCACGCCAGAACCGCATCACAAATACCCAGGCAAACAAACGAATAGCAATAGCATAAGCAATACTCCCGACCACTACCCCCACCAACAGAGCTTCAACAGGCCCTAAATCGGTCAATGAACGAACCGCAACCAGCGCAACCGCAACCAACAGTGTCGTCAGCAACGGCCCGATAAATGATTTGAAATAATCAGACATTCGCAAATCAATCAACCGGTTGACCAGTAATTGCGTAACCACGAGAAACAACACGGCAGCCACTGAGAGCACGGCGGCGATCCCATCAATGCCATAGCGCACGCCCCAATAGAGCGCGGGCACAAAAACAATCAGATTTACAAGCGTCCATCGAAACGACCAGTTTGCCTTTCCCTTGGCGAGAAACACCGATCCCACAACCGTACCTACAGCTTTAAGCATACCCGCTACAATCAATAGCCTGAGTGGATTAAGAGCAGGCAACATCTCCTCGCCTTTTACGAGCAACAAAATTTCTCGCCCATAAATAAAACCACCTATTAGCGCGGGCCAGGACAAAAGGGCAATCGCAGTAATAGTGCGCGTATATCCCCGTCGCAAAGTCTGATTATTGCGCTGCACAACGGAAAAAGCCGGAAAAATCACCCGCGTCAACACCACACTCGCCCGATTCAATGGAACCATTGTGTATTGATAGGCGAAAGCGTACAGGCCCGCAGCAACAGGCCCCAGTAAAACGGGAACAAAATAGACCTTATCCAGATTATTGTTGATCGTGTTGAGCAGATTCGCGCCAGAAACATTAAATCCAAATGGCAAAAGTGCCTTCAGTTTTGACCAACTAAACGACAGCGACGGCATCCAGGCAGCGGCAATCCACAAACCGCCCAATAATGCGATCTCCCTCGTTATTGCATTCCAAACCGCACTTTTTATGCCCCAACCGCCAACGAGAAGACCAATGCCAACAATTGCGGCAATCAACGCAGCGGCTACCTCACTTATTGCTATGGATTGAAAACGTAAATCCCGAGCCAGAATTGCTTTTACAATGCCCGAAACAGACGCAAGCGGAATAATCAAAGCCATGGGTTTTGCAATATCAAAAAATGCCGCTATATTCGGCGTTCTTCCCACCCAGATAATCAAAAGCCACTCACTTCCTATAAACCCGACAAAAAGCGCAATTCCAACAAAAAGACAGGCCCAAAAAGCAGAAGAAAAATGAATCCGCGAGGCATCTTGATATTTTATCAAAGCATCGTTTAGCCCCAATACACCAACCATCTGAAACAGAACCAGAACGCGCTGTGCCCAGATGAAATACCCCATATCTTCCAGATTTAGAATCCGAAAAAAAATCAGTGTCACGATCAGATGCACGCCCAACCCGCCGCCTGTCCAAAACGCTCCGCGCACCGCTCGTGTTGCCAAAGACTGATTGCTCATATCCCCTACCACGAATGCATGTGATGCCCGCGTCCGGGAAACCAGATTTGATCCACCACATAGGACGTGAACACGGCAAGCCCATAGCCCACCAGCATCCCGACAAAAAAGGGCCTGCTACGCTGATAAAGTGAAGCACCCCCAATGCGAAGAATAATCGCTTTGGCACTCCACGCAATCAAAATAGACATCGTCGAATGCATCGCGTGCCCCACTGGCACAATCATCCCCATAGGATGCAGGGGCCACCATGTAAAGCGATACCGGAAAACACTCATAACACTAAAAATGAGCATTCCAGCCCCTAAAAACAAATAGCGTTCGGGTTTGTATTCGGGCACTTCTTTTAACGTTTTGACCAGAGCGTCGTACACGCGCGGCGGATAGCGCGTAAATGGAAGATCATTAAAATTATATGCGCCATAAGTATAGCTCAAAAAAATCGTCAGAATTATCGTGCCACCGATCCCGACGACAAGCGTCACAAGCACGACCATCAGCAAACGCCCTCTTTGCTGCTGGATCAACTCGCCCAACCTCGCAATGTGAACCAGGGGCACCATAAACATCGCCTTGCTCTGGCAACGCAGGGAAGAAAACAGCGTGATCGACGTTCGCGCCCCCGCCGAATAATCCGCCGGATGAAAAAACAAACCTGCGAATCCAGCCTCGTTGATCGGCATGCTCATATACACCACACCAGTCTCGGCAATAATGCGGGCAAGCCCAACATAAGCGATGAACAAACCCAAAGTTAATAGACACGCAAATTTCCATTCCAATCCCATCGTGCGCAACCACAACAACATGAACAACACGCTGATCACAAGCGAAATAACCGCCATGCGGTGCGACATCAACTCATTCGAATCATCCACGGTATCATCGCCCCGCCAGGCCTTGCGAAACACATCCTTCAAATGCAGCCGCGCCGTCCAAAATGTCCAGAATACCAGAGCGATAAACGCGCCGGCACTTTGCAGGCCAGCCACCGCATCGCCTGGACCTGTTTTGGCTGACAATGTGAACCCAATCCTGCGAAAAAAAGCAATCTCATTGAGATATAAAAGATGAAACACCAGAATGGAAAACAACACATCCACATTGGCAAAATACGCAAAGCCAATCGTAAAAAAATTCACCCCAGTATGCTGCGGGGGATAAAATCGGGCAAAATAAAACCACTGTTGTCCCAACCAGATAATGGGAATACCGGGATTGAAATACGACATAATATTCCATGCTTTCACAAAAAAAATCAGGCCGCATCCGATCCAGAACAACCGATTGTACAAAATGCCTTCTCGCTTAGGCGCGTCAGCCGCTGAAGCCAGATCAACGGGCGGACCGAGCACGGGATAGGCCACGCGTTCGTGCTCCGACCACTGTTTTCGCAACATACTCGAAAGCGCGATAGACGCCAGAACAATGGCGGCAACAACGCTCAACCACCAGAACAGCGGCACAACCCACACATCCCAGGGAATGGACTGCCCCGCAGGCAGGCCCTCGTAAAGCCATTGCATGGCATGGCCTTCATTGCTCGGCACCAGCCAATCGGGCAAATGCGGATGGACGAATTCCGACCATTGATTTTCCGGCGTCGCCAGATAATGCGGCACCGAAATCATGCCCAGGAAAAAACTCGTTAAACCATAGGCGGGAATGGCCGCGCCCAAAAGCCCCATCGCCAATACCACCAGCAACTCGGTTTGACACAGCGCGTATCCCGGCTTTATCCAGCGCATTAGCTGGTTCAGCAACACCACCAGCACATAGGTACACAACAATACCATCGGGAAATGGCTGATATTCATACGCGATGTGTGGGCGATGTACTCGGCATGCGTATTCCAAAAGGCAATCCACAGTACTATTACCAACCCAAAAAGAACAGCCCTGAGCGTGATACCCTCGCGCGTTGTTGCATCTATTGTATTTGAGGCTTGTACTTCGGCCATAATCCACCTTTCTCAATCACCTATCTGAGCCACCAAACTAATAACAGGAGGCAAAAGATGCAACTTGCAACCGCGCATCTCTCACCTCCTGTTATAATTACAACAGATCACGCAAACCCATCTGCCCGATTTCTGCGCCCCCACAAGCGATACTCAAATGTAACGCAGTCCGCAGTACTATGTCCCAGTCGCCTGAACCCCACCGATTCAAACACCGCCATCGCGCCTACCCTATCACACGGCACAACCACCTCCAACAACCGCACCCCCGCCTCTCGCAAATGCTCAGTCAGCGCATTGATCAACTGCGTTGCCACGCCAAAGCGTCGATGCGTGGCACGCACCCCAAGTCCCACAATCACAGCCTGCATCTCATCTTGATGCCACGCCACAAACCCAATCACACAATCGCCCTGCACAGCCACAAGTGCCTGCTCTATATCTATGGACACACATCCACCGGACAACGCCACAACACATTGTGGCCCAAACATTTTCACCAGTTCGTTAAGTGCAATTCTATCAGAGATCTGCGCTGGACGCACGGTTAAATTGGGTAACATCAGTCCTGGACCGAGTCATTCTGATCGCAGATGTAATCAAAAACAACAACCGCGACATGGGTGCAAACCTCTGTCACTGCGTTCCAGTCGTGCCACTGAGCGGCGAGGTCCTTGTATTCGGAAAGTTCCGTATCCTCTAAGTCATAGGGCAAGGGATTTGAGAGTTGCACCTGTAATTGTTGCAGTGCGGACTCCCCACTGTCCTGGCGGTATAACCTGTCGAAAGGTCGCAGAGCCTCTGCTATGGCCTGATCGCCCATCTGGTGTGAGAGTGCGGCAAAATCGATATAGTCGCGTGTCGCGTTGCGTTTGAGAATCAACACGCCTTTGATGCGGAGTATCTCCGCTCGGGTTGGAAGGGTCAACATCGCATCCCGATGTTGGAGCGTCGTTGTTTCCAGTGGCTCGTCACGGATCAGTTGGCGCACACCCGTCTCAATTCCATCAAGGCTGCCGAGTATTAGGACCGGGCGCGTCACACGGGCCGTCTGCCACCCAGACACCGACTCTAATTGAGCGAGAATCTCATCGAATTGACGACGCAGATCGAGCAACACATGATCTGCATCCTGGGAAAGACGATGCTCGGCATGGATGGCTGCCGCAGTCCCCCCCACTAACACAGCTTCAGGCAGAATCTGCTGGAGGCGACACGCCGACGACAACACGCGATCCCACTCAGGAAGTATCGCGGTGTTTTTTGACATAATTCATCCAAAAATGATGACGCTGAGCATATGGGTCAGCAATGCAATGGGCGCAAACGTGCTCAATCTTGTCAAGCAAAGTACGGTCTTCAAGAGCCGCACGACGCAACTCCGCCCAATCGTCCCACCGACCACGTCGAATCACGTCGTCTATAGCGGCGAGCGTAAAGTTTTGATGATTCAAGTGGCGGTGTTGCACAGCTCACTCCTCTTACGGACTTACCTCTCCAACAACTCAATCTCATATCCATCGGGATCATCGACAAATGCCATCTTGCGCCCCGTGGGGAATGTCTCTCGCCAATCCCCGGGCCAAATATCGAGTCCTTTTTTCTCCAACTCATCGCAAAAGGCAATCAAATCGGGCACGCCGATCGCAAAGTGCATCAAATCTTCGGGCACATTCAACTCGTAATCATCGGAATACGTCAATTCCAGGGTATGCTCATTGCCCGGCAATTCCAGATGGCAGATCTGATTGCCTGCTGGTGACTTTTCCGAGCGACTCTTCAGCACAAAACCAAAGTGATCGCAATAATACTGGATCGACTTATCCAAATCGCTCACGCGAATGCGCGTATGAAGAAATACAGCCATGGAAAACTCCTTTGAAAAATGAAAAAGTGCGATTTACAACTTCAATGACCACAAAAGATACAAAGGAATGGGACAAAGACAAGAAAAAGGAGAGGGACTGAGAGCTTGGAGCAAAAAAAAACAGGTCGCGCACAAAGCGGAACCTGATTGACAAAACAGGGAGAGAAAAGTTAGACCATAGAATACATCGATGGTGATGGGGGTTTGACCTTTTGCCCGGATTTTATACCCAGAGCGCGTTGCACCCGTCTTATAGCGAGGCGGTAGTGACTTTGTACTGCACTTTTTGAGATCTCTAAAAGCAGCGCGATTTCTGTAAAAGTCTTGCCCTGTGAGCGCAGCAACAAAACCTCGTACTTGCGCCCTGTCAACACCGTCTCAATGACGTCTTTGACCTGTGCCAAACGCACGGGGTCTGCCTCGCCGGGCACTAAATGGCTGATATGACATGGCGCGCCATTTTTCTGTAAATTATCGGAAAGGCGAGCAATATCTTCTGGCGAAAAACAAATCTCGCGCACCGTGTTATAATGTATTCTTTCGCGCTTCATAGCATTTTAAAAAAATGATAAACCCCATAAAATCTCGGAAAACAGGACGCCGTAATTTAGCGGATTCACCCTCACTTGGCAAGAAAAAATACCTTATTGCAAACCAGGAGTCGGACTTCTATCAAAGTAGTACCCGCCTCGCAAACACCTTGACGAAAAATAATTTATGCTTAAATAAAGACAAAACCCTCCCAGTCTTGCCAAACTGTCCAAGGAGATAAAATCCTATGATCGAGCTTATTATTGTTGTCGCTGCTGTTATTCTTACATCTGCCATGTGCTCGCTCTTTGAAGCCGTACTCTATTCTGTACCCATCAGCCATATTGAAACCCTCGCGCGAGAAAACAAAACCTCGGGTTTAATCTTGCGGCGCTTGCGCCAAACCGTTGACCGACCAATTTCCGCCATCTTATCTCTGAACACCATATCAAATACCGGTGGCGTCAGCCTGGCAGGATTCCTTTTTGCCACCGCGGTTATGGGAGAACAAAATACCGGCGAATCCTTTGCGGGCATAATCTTCTCCATCGCAATGACCTTCGCCATCTTATTCTTATCCGAACTCCTGCCCAAAACAGTCGGCGTGGTTTACTCGCGCCCGCTGTCCAGCATGATCGCCCGCCCTCTCCAATTATTGGTCTGGATATTCACACCATTTATTGTATTGTCGCGCCTGGCCACGCGCCTGGTTGCCAAAGAACAAAAAGAGCAGGATATTTCCGATGAAGAATTCATTTCACTCGCGCGCCTGGGAAGGCGCAGTGGCGCATTAGACCCCACAGAAGCGCGCGTAATACAAAATATACTCTCCCTCAAATCCAAAACCGCCCATGAAGTCATGACCCCCCGAACCGTCGTCTTTTCACTCAAAGACGACCTCACCGTTGAAGAAGCCCGCAACCAGCGCGGAATATGGTCTCACAGCCGCATTCCCGTTTACGAGAAAGATTTTGAAGACATTGTCGGCATTGTTTTGCGGCGCGATATCCTGGCTGCGCTCACAGACGACCGCGACCACAGCAAATTATCAGACCTCATGCGACCCGTGCATTTTGTCGCTGAATCACATAGCCTCGACCGCATCTTGCAAATGTTCCTCGACCGCCGCCAACACCTCTTTACCGTCATCGATGAATACGGGGGGCTCGCAGGCGTTCTGACACTCGAAGATGTACTCGAAGAAATACTCGGCTCAGAAATCGTCGATGAATCCGACCGCGTGGACGACCTGCGCGAACTCGCTCGCCGCCGTCGCCGGCAAACACTGGACGATTGAGCACCAATCCCAAATATGGAGTCTCTTATGCTACGTGTATGTGTCATCGGGCTGGGGCCAATTGGCAACCGGCACGCTGATATTTATGTTGAAAATCCACTATCCGATCTCGTGGGCGTATGCGACATCGACGAAACTCGCGCCAATGCCACCGCACAACGCCTGGGCATTACCCCTTTTTACAACGTTCCGAAAATGCTTGAAGAATGCAAACCCGATGTGGTAAGCGTAGCCACGGGTGGATATGAATATAGCAGTGATCACTACGCGCCCACAATACAAGCCCTCGAAGCTGGCTGTCACGTTCTGGGCGAAAAACCCATCTCAAATAATATTTTACACGGCGAAGAAATGGTCGCCAAAGCAAAAGAAATGGGCGTCTGCTATGGCATTGACCTCAACCACCGCTTTACCCCTGCTGCTCGACTTGCAAAAAAATGGGTCGATGAAGGGCGCCTGGGCCATCTGCTCTTTATCAATATGGCGATGTGGATCATGAACCCGGCGGAAAGTTCTCCGTATTATCACCTCAAAGCACTCCACCCACACACCATTGACGTCATGCGCTATTTCTGCGGCGATATAGAAGCGGTTCAATGTTTCGCCACCAAAGCACCGGGACGCCAAATATGGTCCACCGCGCAATTCAACATGCGTTTTAAAAATGGCGTGGTCGGCTCACTCACGGGCAGTTACGACATCGCGCGCGGACACCCCATGGAACGCTGCGAAGTTGCCGGCACAGGCGGCCGCTTCGTCCTCGAAGACATGTGGCACGAACTCACCCTCTACCCTGCGGGCAACCTCGAAAAAACCGTGTACACAGACCCGGCCTTTGGGGGATTTGGAGACTTTATCGACACCTTCCGCGACCGCATCGGCACATTTCTCCGTCAGGTCAGTGACGGGGTTGCACCCGAAGACATCAGCGGCTCGGGCGAAGAGGGTCTCGCCGCGCAAAAAGTCATTGCCGCAGCCATTGAATCGCTCGACACCGAAACCGTTGTTTACGTAAAATAAGGACCATTTATGGACAAAGTTCACATTGGCGTCATCAGCCACGCACACGGACACATCAACACATATTGCGGTCAAATGCAGCATTACGACGATGTCGAACTCATCGCCACATGGGACGACAACAAAGACCGCGGGTGCGAAAACGCCAACAAATTCGGCATGGAATATCGCACATCAGCAGACGCCGTACTCAGCGACCCAAACATCGACACCGTCATGATCGGCATAGAGACCAATCGCCACGCAGAATACGCGCTAATAGCCGCTCAGGCGGGCAAAAACATCCTGCTGCAAAAACCCATGGCCACCACCCTTGAAGATTGCGACCGCATCATCGAAGCCGTAAATAAAACGGGCGTCAAATTCAGCATGGCTTTTCAGATGCGGCAGGACCCCGTCAATCGCAAAATCAAGGAACTCGTTGACAAGGACATCGTCGGAAATATCGCAGTTGTTCGCCGAAGACATTGTATTCCTGTATTGCTCAATCCCCACTTCGTCACTGGCGCATCCAGATGGCATCTCGATCCCATTGCCAATATTGGAATGTACTTCGACGACGCCACCCATGCCGCCGACTGGTTCTACTGGATCTTTGGTCGCCCCGTCTCAGTAATGGCCGAAATCGACAACATCGTGACAGATACAGCGCCCGACGATAACGGCGTCTCCATCTTTCGCTTTGCTACAGGCATGATGGGCATATTGTTCAACGGCTCCACCACTGCCGCAGGCGTCAACACCACCGAAATCTACGGCGACGAAGGAACCATCATCCAGGACTACGGCGACGCGCCTTCCACCTCTGCGCCGCGATCAGAAGACGCCATTCCACTTAAATATATTCGTCGCGGTGATGACCGCTGGACCGAATACAAAATGGACATACCCAAAGGGCAGGGCGAGCGCATCGCCGCCATACCCCGCCCATTTATCAACTATATCCGCGGCCTGAGTGACGAGCGCGTCTCCCCCGAAGAAGGGCGCGTCTCCGTTGAAATGATTCTCGGCGCGTATCAATCGGCAAAAGAAGGCATAAGAGTCACATTCTAAAAGCGTGCAATGAAAGGATAACCCAATGCAGCAAACCTATCCCGATCTCGACACATACAAACGGGAAGTATTCGCCCGCGAAGACGACTTCCTCAAAAACATCATGCCCGACGCTGCCGAACAGGGGATTCCGCGAATCTCAGTCAGTCCCGAAGCAGGGCAAACCCTGTATTTGCTCGCCAAAACAATCGGCGCTAAAAAAATCCTCGAATTTGGCGCACTCGCTGGCTATTCGGGTATCTGGCTCGCCCGCGCACTGCCCGAAGACGGACAATTCATTACCCTGGAAATTGAACCCAAACACGCCGAGGTTACGCGGCGCAACTACGCAAAAGCCGGACTATCCGACCGGACAGACGTGCGATTAGGTGACGGCACAAGACTCATGCAAGACGCGATCCAGGACGGACCTTTTGACCTCATATTTATCGATGCAGACAAAGAAAGCTATCCCAAATACCTCGACTTTGCCCTTGAAAACACGCGCCCGGGCGGCCTCATCATTGCCGACAATGCCAATGGACACGGACATGCACACCGCGCACTGCCCGAAGGCGATGGTCGCCGCGGCATACAGGACTACAACCGCCGCGTTGCCAACCACCCCAGGCTCATCTCCAATATCATTCCCGTAGGCGGCTGGCTCGCGGTCTCACTCGTTTTGGACTAAATCTAAGAACTGATCCTTGACCCTACCATTGCCCTCCTTTATATTTCTCAAAACCAATAGAGGTCGCGTCCATGGTCTATGAAGCCCAAATCGAAGGCATATTTATCGACCGCCAATTCGAAGAGCCGGTTGTTATGCTCAAACAAAAAGACGGCGACCACCGCGTACCAATATGGATTCAAATGGGCGAAATGTTCTGCCTCGCCCTTCAGATTGCAGGCGAAAATTTCAAACCGCCGCGTCCATTTGCACACGACCTGATCAAAACAGTGATTCAAAACCTGCAAGCCAGCGTTCAACACGCGCTCATCACAGACATTATAGACCACATCTATCGCGCGCAATTGCATCTCACCTCCCCCGGAATTCCTCTGGAACTCGACGCGCGCCCCAGCGACGCGATCTTGATGGCACTCAAATTTGACGCGCCAATATACATCGACGAAAAAGTCGTAAAAAAAAGTGCCGAATTGTCCAAAAACCATCCCCCCGAACGCCTTCAACAGAGACTTCAAAAACTGCATCCAGAAGATTTTATCAATTTTGTTCAATGAAAAAATTATCTACACTCCTGTTTCTCCTCCTCTTCTCTACCCAGGTATCTGGCGAGATGTACAGCCAGAAAGCGGAAACCCTCTTCCAACGCGCGATTGCCCATTATATTCAAGACAAATTATCAGACGCCCGGGACGGGTTTATAGAACTTATCGAACAACACCCCCCCAACCAGCGCACGTCTGCAGCGAGATTCATGCTGGCAAAATCGCATTACAAATTGAAAGCATACGATCTGGCTCTGACCGAGGCCATCGCGCTTCAACACCACTACCCGCGCAGCCGATACATCTCTGAAACCGATCTGATCATTGGTGACAGTTATTTCCATCAGCACCAGATTTACAACGCTGCCACACAATATGCGCGCGTACTCACCAGCAGCGCCGACACACGCCTCAAAGCGCGGGCAGCCGATCGCCTGGGCCAACTATCGGGCAGCGAAAAACTGCCCGATAGCGAGGTTAAAAATTTGAAAACTGACTTTGATCGCGCCATCATGGACGAAGCCATTGCCTTTGGCAAAGCGCACTGGCACATCAAACTCGGCAATCTCGAAAAGGGCAACAAATACCTGACTCTCTTTCTCGATCACCATCCAAATGGGCAATTCGCCGCGCTCGCGCGCCAAATCCTCCTGTCTGCGCGCCCTGCTCCCAGCCCCCAGCCCCCAGTTCCCAGCCCCCAAAATGCGCGCTATAAAATCGGTATCATCGCCCCATTGGGCACCCCAAGCGGCGAAGACCTGCGCAACGGCATCATTCTTGCGAGAGACCGCAATCCACTCGCACAGATCGAATTGATATTTGAAGACTCCGAAGGCGACCCCATTCGCGCAGCACGCGCAGCACAGCACCTCGTTGAAGAACGCGAGGTGATCGCCATCATTGGCGCACTTACAAGCGCGGTAACCACGCCTATCGCAACCATGCTCAGTGCCCAAAAAGTACCCCTAATGGCTCCAACAGCCTCAGACGATGGCATTGCATCCCTCAGCCCCTATGTTTTTCAAGTCAATGCAACGCCAGGGGCACAGGGCAGGCACATTGCAGAACACGCCGTAAATAAACAGGGCTTGCGAACGCTGGCCTCACTCGCATCTCGAGATGATTATGGCCGGAGCATCGCCCGCGAATTTGCCACCAGAGCCGAAGACCTCGGCGCCGAAGTGCTCATTCAAGAATGGTACGAACCGGGCACTACGGATTATCGCCGCCAATTTGAACGCATCCGCAGCGCGGGACTGGCACTTCAAGCGCCCGACGATCTCGTTTCGGCAATTGACTCATTAATTCTCGGCAACATACACGTCGCCCCTCCCCCACCCGTCGCAGTTGATCCCGACACCGTGCAACTCGAAGTCGTCGAAGCCCTGGACGGCATCCTCATAGCGGGTGGTGCAGAAGACATCTTACTCATTGCCCCCCAATTTCACTCCGCCCTCGTCTCTTCCCAGGTGCTCGGCAGCGATGGCTGGAACCACGATGAAGTGGCTCGCGATGGCGGAAATTACGTCGATGGTGCGATTTTTGTCGCGAAATACTACGACCAGAGCCATCTCGAATCCGTACAAAATTTCGTCAACGCGTACCGCTCGCGCTTTGGCAAAGAACAGAATATCGTCGCTGCCCTCGGATACGATGCCATGCTGTCCATCCTGCACGGCATAAATGCGGGCGGCACCACCCGAGACCGCCTGCGAGAGCACCTTGAAACCCTCACGGAAATACCCGGCGCAACGGGTCAAATATCCTTTGGCAAAGGCCACAGGGAAAATGCCTGGATGTATATGCTCACCATCAGAAATCGCAGAATAGAACTGTATCAGAAGTGAGAAGTGAGAAGTGAGAATTGAGAAGTGAGAAGTGAGAAGTGTGAAGAGACACCTGTCTTTGGGCGGTTGGGTGGGGCCTTCTCCCTTCTTACTTCACCCTTCTTAATTCTTCTGGCACACCGTTTGCATAGGGTCTATTGCAGTAATAAAGCAACTTACTGTAAATACAGACCTTTATATCGCAAACGCGTCCAATGCCAGAACATATCTTTCACATTCGCACGCTCGCATGGCACATTGTGTTCACCCTGTGCCTCCCCGCGCTCCTATTCGCACAACCGCCCATTATCCACACCGAAAGCGAAGCCGAAGCATTTAACGACTTGCTGCGCGACCTCGAAGGCATACGTCTCGATCTCAACCGCGCAAATGCGAAAGACCTGCTCATTCTGCCCGGTATCACCCCAGAACTCGCCCGACAAATTATCTCCCATCGCCCCTATCGCGCCCTCGAAGAACTCGCCTATGTGCAGGGCTTATCTGAAGAACACATCGATCTCATCGCGCCCTACCTGACCATTGCCCCCCCGCGCCCCTGGCGGTTACAATACACATCCCGCGTCACGCGGCCTTCCAAACGCGCCAATAGCTTTAATGACCTGCGCCTCTATCAACGGCTCCAAATCGTTTCGCCCGCACGTCTCTCCGCCTTTTTTCTGACCGAGCGAGACCCGGAAGAACCCGCCATCACCGATTACGTCACTGGATATATTGCCCTGCCCCTTTCGCGGGTCAACATCATCATAGGAGACGTGCGTCCAGAATGGGGACAGGGACTGCTCTTTTCGCGCCGCACCCGCAGTGCGACCGGATTGAGCTATGCACGCGCCCGCAATGCCACGCGATCGGGCAACCGCACCAGCATAGAACACGGTGCCTTGCGCGGCATTTATCTGAGCGGCTCACACACCCATCTGTTCTGGAACTTGATGTATGGTCAAATGACCTGGGATGCGACCTTTGGCTCTGACACGCGTATCTACACCAGCGGCCTTCACGATACCGAAACCTCACAAGCGCGTAAAAACGCGCTTCGCGAACGCCTCACAGGCGCAAACATAGCCATTGGCTCCTCGCAAAAACACATTGGATTGACAATCCTCAACACGGCCTTCTCGCCTGTCGCGTCTGACACAGTCGGAAAATCCGCCGTACCGCGCAACGCCCGGGCAGGCATGTTATTCAGCCTCAACGCCCTCTACCGCACCGATCACATCGCCCTCTTTGGCGAAATCACTCCCGAAGCTTTTATTACCGGTCTCGTTGCTGGCACGCCCATCCTGCGTCTCCACCTCATTGGCAGACGCTATGGCGCTAATTTCCACAGCTTGCACGGCGCACCTTATGCCGCCTATAGCTCTCCCCCCAACAACGAATGGGGCGCATTCTTTGGCCTGACCTATCGCATATCAAAACGCAAACGCCTGGATATCGCCCTCGACCATCACGGTCAGATCATGCCAGAGAAAAGCGCACTGCCAGAACGGGGCAATCGCCTGAGGCTCAATTTTACCCACCGCTTCAGCAGGGGACTTTCTGCGCGTCTAACTGCAGATACCAGAAGCGCGACAAATCGCGTATCTCGCCAAAGCCTGCGCCTTGTGCTCACCTACAAACGCTCCGCCCGTGCCATGACTGCCTGGCTCCAGCGCGCTCGCGCCGGTACATCGGGCAACGCCGCCGGACTTCGCCTTCAACTCGGCAAATCAACGGGCTTCTCCCTCGCATTATGGGCTACCCACCACAAAATCTCATCCTATAACGCGCGTATCTACGACATCGAACCCGATGTCTGGGGTGGCATACGCCTGCTCACCCTCTCGGGTGACGGCACCAATCGCGGCATACGCCTCACCTGGGCAACCGCGCATTTCCGCCTGTCAACGCGCTACAGTCACCACCGCACCTCCTCCTGGTCGGCACAACTCGACCTCAAGCGTTAGTTCCTCTCCTCTTATTTGTTATTGACGAATCAACCGCTTTGATATTATCATGTCCAGGATTAGAGCACAGAAGAACACACATCCACAACAGAAAGGAGGAAACCACAGGGTAGTTATTACCACATGTGCTCAGTATCTCATCCATTTAGTGTGGGCACTTTACGTGTCTCATTCACCCCCATCTGGAGGAAAAACCATGAAGTATCGACATCTCCCTCTGGTCCTCGCACTCCTCATTGCATGCAGCTATGGCGTGAGTGACGCAGGGCACCACCTGAAGAGCGAGCAAAAAAGCGAGAGCGCTGCCAAAAAAATGGAGCCAAAACCAGTCATGATCGCCGACGCCAATCTGCGGGCAGTCATTGCGGATTCCCTGAACATGGCGAGCGATGCGGCGATTACCACGGCTGACATGGCAAAATTGAGACGCCTTTTCGCGCAAAATGCAAACATCAGCGATTTGAGTGGACTCGAACATGCAAAAAATTTGACAGTACTGAACCTCGGTGCTGCGCGCGTGGAAAATAAGGTCGTCAACAGCAACGCTGTCTCAGACCTTTCGGCAATCTCGGGTTTGAAAAAACTGAGAACGCTGAATCTGACCCGCAATAATGTATCTGACATCTCGGCACTTGCTAAATTAACCAACCTGAGAACGCTGCATCTCACTGCGAACCGCGAAGTCTCTGATATTTCGGCATTGGCTGGTTTGACCAAACTGAGAACGCTGAATCTTTCCGGCAACAAAGTCGCGGACATTTCAGCCGTGTCAGGCATGGCAGAGTTGAAAACCCTGAACCTCGCCAACAACAAAGTCGCCGATATCGCACCGGCCGCTGGACTGGCCAATCTGGCAACACTGAATATCAGGCGCAACGCTCTGAACGAGGCATCGATGAAGACGCATATTCCCGCCTTGAAAAAAAGAGAGGTTAAGGTAAATACCGACAGTTAAATACCTGTAAAACTCAGGTCATAACCAGACGAGTTCGTCCGGTAATGCCGGACGAACTCGTTGTCGTTAAAAACACATCATGAAATCAATCGCGACAATAATCATCCTCATGCTGAGTATCCAAACAAATGCAGAAGCATTCACTCCTCCGGAGAGGGATCGGATTCTAACGCCCCTGAAACCCGGCCACCCGCGTCTGATGATGGACGCAAACACCCTCGCGCGCATCAAAAAACAAATCGCTCGAGATACGGTCGCCGCAAAAATCTATCGCAGGGTCAAGCGAGAAACCCAGAAAATACTCACGCAAAAACCATCGGAATACAGCATCCCTGACGGAAGGCGGTTGCTCTCCACCAGCCGTCGCGTCAAAGAGCGTGTGCGACAACTCGCCTTTCTCTACCTCATGGAGGGCGAAAAAAGCTATATGGAACGCGCCTGGGCAGAACTCGAAGCCGCAGCGCAATTCAAAGATTGGAATCCCGATCACTTTCTCGATACCGCAGAAATGACTTATGCCTTTGCCGTTGGATACGACTGGTTGTATAAGCACTGGACAGAAGATCAGCGTAGCATCCTTCGCAGTGCTATCGTGGAAAAAGGTCTCAAACCCGGCTTAAAAGGCTATCGTGAAAACGCCTGGTGGGCGCGCAGTCACAACAATTGGAACCAGGTCTGCAACGGTGGACTCGGCATGGGCGCGCTCGTCATAGCCGATGAAGAACCTGAACTCGCCAATGAAATTCTCCACGAAGGCATCAAAAACATTCCGGTGGCGATGAATTTCTACGCGCCCGATGGTGCGGGTATTGAAGGCGTGACCTATTGGGATTATGGTGCGCGTTACAATATTCTCTTCTTATCCAGCCTCTTCAGTGCTCTTGGAACCGATTTTGATCTCTCATCCACACCCGGATTCAAAGAAAGCGGGGATTATCAGATTTACATTTCGGGTGCAGATCGCTACAGTTTTGACTTTGCCGATTGCGGATTGCGTCGCATGAGTACCCCCATGCACTTCTGGATGGGCAAGCACTACGGCATACAACACTACAGTTGGTTTCGCTACGATATGCTCAGGCAATACGGCAGGGGAACAGTGCTCGACTTGCTGTGGTTCGACGACAGCGCAAAAGACTTTGATCCGAACACACTGCCCCTCGACAAACACTTTCGCAAAGCCGATGTCGTCACATTCCGCACATCGTGGGCAGATCCCCATGCCCTCGTGCTGGGCATTCAGGCTGGCGGTAATCACAACCTTCGCATGCACCGTCACCTCGATCAAGGCACATTTATCCTCGAAGCACTCGGCGAGCGCTGGGCTATCGACTCGGGTACAGAACGCGAAACCTATCAGACCCATCGCAACAAACGCCAACGGTGGGAATTTTATCGCATCCGCGCCGAAGGGCACAACACCCTCGTCTTCAACCCTGGCAATGGTCCGGATCAGAACCCCAAAGCCGAATGTCCCATCACGACCTTCAACGCTGCGCCCAATCAGGCGACTGCTGTTCTCGACCTCACCGATGTTTATGCCGATGATGCAACGCACGCCCAGCGCACCTTTGAGATAATTGATCAAAACCATGTCGTAATCACCGACGACATAAAAGCCAAATCTCCGTCTGAACTCTGGTGGTTTATGCACACGAGAGCCAGTATCAAACTCGACGGCAAAACCGCCCTTCTAACGCGCAGGGGCAAACACCTCAAAGCGGAAATTTTATCGCCATCCGACGCAATATTCACAGTCCTCGACGCAGTTCCCTTGCCCACCTCCCCAAATCCCAAACAAGCCGATAACACGGGACGCAGAAAACTGGCGATAAACTTCACAGATGTTACAACTCTTCAGGTTAAAGTAAAACTCACGCCAGAAGTAATCCCATAACTGTGTAAACTTTGCACTTTCCACGTTCTTATTTCTTCTTTAAATTTCTCCTATCCTCTCCCTCCCCATAACAACCTTTCTACCATGTCTATCAAATTTCTACACGTTGCCGACACCCATGTTGGCGTTGAAAACTACGGCCGTCTCGATTCGGCTACGGGCCTTCACACGCGCTTGCAAGACTTTATCAAAAGTCTGCGATTTGCGTTTGAAGAAGCCATAAAAGAAGAGGTCAATCTCGTCATATTTGCCGGTGATGCTTATCGCTCATGCGATCCCACGCCCACGCACCAGCGCGAATTTGCATCTCTCATTCACATGCTCAGTGCCCGCGACATTCCCATCGTCATGATCACGGGTAACCACGATAGCCCTGTATCCTATGGCAAAGCCTCGTCTGTTGACATCTTTGGCACACTGGGCACAAAAGGCGTCCACATTGCCACTGAAGACCGCCTCATACCCATTGACACAAAATCTGGTCCCATTCAGGTTGCCTGCTTGCCCTGGCTACACCGAAGCCGCCTGTTGACCCAGGGCACCTATCACAACCTGTCGCAAGAAGAAGTCGTCGAAAAACTTCAAGACCTGGGAGCCCTCCTGATTGACCGCCTGGTCGCAGAGGTCAATCCCGATAACCCCGCCGTTCTCGTGGGCCATCTCGCCGCTGCCGACGCCACCTTGTCCGGATCTGAACAAACCGCGATAATTGGGCGCGATCCCGTTTTTCTCACCAGCACACTCGCCAATCCCGCCTTTGACTACGTCGCCCTGGGCCACATTCACAAATTTCAGGACCTCAACCCCAATGCCCAGCCCCCTGTTGTGTATTCCGGCAGCATTGAACGCATTGATTTTGGCGAAGAACGAGAAACCAAAGGCGTCGTCATCGTCACAATAGAGACTCGGGAGACAGAACGGACGACATCTTACAAATTTGTACGCACACCGGCTCGCCCCTTTTGCACAATATCAGTTGACATTGCCCCGGATCAGGACCCCACGACAACCATGCTCGAAGCCATTGGCAAACACACCCTGACCGATGCCATTGTGCGCGTCATCTACGATTTGCCCGGCGACCGCACAGATACCGTTGACCTCAAAGCCGTCAAAAACGCGCTCGAAGATGCGTTCATGATCGCCAGCATTGCACCCAGGCCCAGAGTCCAAAAACAGCAGCGCAGATCCAGCATATCAGAAGATATGGGTATAAAAGACGCACTCCACGCATATTTGCAAAATCACCCCGACCTCAAAGATATCGAAAAAGACCTGCAGAATTACGGCGCGCAACTCGAAGCCGAACTCAGAGGTAGCGAATGATACCCATAAGCCTTTCCCTACAGAACTTTCTCAGCTACGGTGAAAACGTGCCTCCCCTCGACTTTTCGAGCTTTCACGTCGCCTGCATATCTGGCCGCAATGGGCACGGCAAATCTGCCCTGCTCGACGCCATCACCTGGGCACTGTGGGGAGAAGCCCGCAAATCCGGCAGTGATCGTCGTCCCAACGACGGTCTGTTGCGAATTGGCGCCACTGAAATGCGGGTCGATTTTGAATTTTCCCTCGAAAATGACCGCTATCGCATCAGCCGCAGCTTTCGCAAAACAGGCAAAAGCGCGACCACTCGCCTGGAATTTCAGATTTACTCTCCGGAAACGAACGCATACAAAACCCTCTCGGAAGAAAGCGCTGTGCGCCAGACACAGGCCAGTATCGATACCCTGTTGAGAATGACTTATGAGACCTTTATCAACTCGGCCTTTTTGCTTCAGGGGCGCGCAGATGAATTTACGCGCTGCAAAGCGAGCCAGCGAAAAGCCCTTCTCTCGGACATTCTCGGCCTATCGCATTACGACGACCTGTCTGCCCTTGCGCGAGAGCACGCGCGCAAAGGAGATATAGAACTTGCAACTGCTCGTGCAAAAAGAGATGACATGGCGCAAACCATAGAAAAACGCGATGAATTTATAGCGCAGCGCGATAGCGTCAACACACAACTCCATGCCTGCAATAGCGAATTGGAAAACGCGGAAAAACGCCGCGAAGTACTGCGAAAAATACGCACCCAACGCGAACGCCATGAAGCCGAACGCGAGACCCTTGAAAAGAACGTATCACGCACCGAATCGGATCTGGTGGAACAGCAAACCGCATGTGAAAAAGCAAGGCGAGATGTGGCGACCTATCGCGAAATTCTCGACAGACGCGCCGAAATCACAAATGCCGCTGAAAAATATCGGACACTCCAAAAAGAAGACACAGACCTGCAGACAAAACTACACGCCCTGAGACCACTTGAAAAACGCGCAGGAGAACTCGATCAAAAAATCGCCGATCGTCGCCACGAAGTGGAACGCCGCCTCGGCGAATGGCAAATACGCATTGGAGACGCCGAACGCGCATTGCGAGAAACAGAAGCACTTCTCTCTGACCGTCAAGCCATTCAAATACAGCTCGAAGCATTGCACAAAGCCAGGCAACAGGACCGCGAATGGGAAGACATACGCGAAAATCGGGAGCGCGTTGAGCGCAATATTCGAGACCTGGAGCGACAAATAGACAGCGTCGTTGAAAATCTAAAAGTAGATATTAACACCCGCACACATCACAAACAGCAGACCGATGTGCTGGTAGCCGAGATTGAAGCGCGCAGAAAAACGCGACAATCTCTCCATGCACAAGCAGAGGAAATCCAATTCCTCGAAACCGAACGCGATGAGATTCGCAACAAAGGCAGCACCCTCAAAATTCAGATCGAAAACAACAGGGAGCGCCTCGACACCCTGCGCCAAACCCACAAAGACATCGCCCAACAGCAGCAAATTTTGCAAAATGTTCAGGATGCTTCGTGTCCCCTGTGTGGTAGCGAACTCGATCAGACCCATCGCGAAGAAGTAACAGCTAAACTCTCAAAGCAGTTGCAAGAGCAACAGATACAGACAGCGCAATTGGAATCGGATATTCAAAAATCCGAAGCAGAACGCGAACAACACAGACATCGCTATCAAGAGATTAAAAACCAACTCGCACAGAGCGAAGGCGTCGCCCAACACCTCGCCGAAGCCGAAGCCGCAATAAAAGAAGCCGAAAACGCCGTACAAACCCGCGAGACATTGTCGGCTGAAATCAACGCCCTGAAAAACCAATTGCGCGAACAAACCCAGAACAGCCCGGATGCGCGCGCCCTATACCAGGCCCGCAGTGCGCTTGAAAACTTGACCTATAACCCGGCTGAACACCGCACCCTGCGCGAAAAACTCAAAGAACTCGACTCTGTTGAGGCACAAAATGCCCAACTCCAACTCGCCGAAGAACGAAAAGAAAAAATCCTCGCGGAATTGCCCTCGTTTCGAGAAAAACGCGACCTCGCACAACAATGGCTGGACGAAGCCAAATACGCACTCAACGAACAAGCAGAACGCGAACAGGTACACCAGCGTATCCACACCCTGAATTACAATGCCGAACACCACCAGCGCATCTCCGAGCAACTCGCTGCCCTGCGAGATGCGCCAGCGCAATACGAACGCCTTCAAGTGGCCGAACGCGACCTTGAAAATGCACAAACGCAACTCAAAACTGCAGAAAATCGCCTGACAGAACTCACAGAGCACAACGAACAAACGCAAAATCGCCTGTCAGAAATCGCGGTAGCCATCAACAGCACCGAGTCAACCCTCGAAGAAGCCAATGCGCTGGAAAAAAATATCGCACAGATGCGCGCCCAACGCGATGGCCTGCTCCAAAAAAATGCCGCCCTGCAATCCCAAATCGAACACTGCGACGCACTCAGCGCAGAACAAAACATTGTCGAGGAGAAAATCAAATCCTGCGAGCGCGAGATCCGCATCTATCGCGAACTGACCACCGCATTTGGCAAAAACGGCATTCAGGCACTCATCATCGAACAGGCCATTCCAGAAATCGAAGAAGAAGCCAATCGCATTCTCGCACGCCTGACAGATAATCGCACCCAAATCGCCCTGGAATCTCTACGCGATCTCAAAACCGGGGGAACGCGCGAAACCCTCGACATCAAAATTAGCGACGAACTCGGCGAACGCAGCTACGAACTCTATTCGGGCGGAGAAGCCTTTCGCATTGACTTTTCTATCCGCATTGCCCTGTCCAAACTCCTCGCCCGTCGCACGGGCACGCGCCTGCGGACCCTGGTCATCGACGAGGGCTTTGGCACCCAGGATGCCGAAGGACTCGACCACCTCGTAGAAGCTATTCAAGCCATCAGCGGAGATTTTGAAAAAATTTTAATCATCACTCACGTCGAATCGCTCAAACAGGCATTTCCCGTACGCATCGAAGTCACCAAATATCCCGATCTGGGATCGCGCTTTGAGGTACTCTACTAAATGCCCAAACCCGACCGACCCGCATGGCTCGAAATCGATCTATCAGCCATTGCGGACAATATTTCTGCAGTCCGTCATTTTGTTTCGCCAACAACGCAAGTTATGGCCATTGTCAAAGCCAACGCCTATGGTCATGGCCTCATACCCGCTGCTAAAGCAGCTATAAAAGGCGGCGCGGCTGCACTCGGCGTTGCACTGCTACAAGAAGGCATTGCCCTTCGCAATGCGGGTATCACAGCACCTGTTGTCGTACTCATCCCCACCATGCCCGAACAGGCCGACAGCCTTGTTGCCCACAACCTGTCTCAAACCATCGGTCATCCCGCTGCAATACCCCCCATAGAAGCCGCAGCCAAACGCTATAATACACGCGCATGCATACATCTCAAAGTCGATACCGGCATGGGGCGCCTTGGCCTATCATCCGATGAGGTACTCGACTTTGCCAAAAAAATCGCCCAGAATCCCCACTTATTCTTCGAGGGTATCGCAACACATGCGGCCTGGGAACGCACAGAAGACATGGACAAGGCCCGTCATCAGATCAAAATATTTGCCGCATGTCTGTCCAAACTCACAGACATTTCTGTTCCCTATCGCCACGCCGCCAACAGCGTCATGACCGTTCACATGCCAGAATCGCACTTTGATCTCGTGCGCGTGGGATTGCTCACCTATGGCATTTCCCCCACGCAAGGTGCAGGCCCACTCTCACTTTCTCCCGCGCTATCTATCAAAGCGCGGATCGCACAAGTGCGAAATTTTTCTACCGGTCAAACCCTCAGTTACGGCGGCACATACACGCTCACGCGCCCTTCTCGCATCGCCCTCGCACCCCTGGGATATGCCGACGGATACAACCGTCAGATGTCCAATAAATCCCACGTCCTCATCTGCGGAAAACCCTGTCCGGTTGTCGGTGCGATCTGCATGGACGCCATCATGATCGATGTCACCGATATACCACCTGTTTCCGTCGGAGATGAAGTCGTCCTGCTCGGGAAACAGGGCGACCGAGAAATTACCGTGAACGACCTCGCCCTATGGGGAAATTATATCTCACATGAAGTTGTTTCTCTGCTCGGCGCACGTCTCCCTCGGCTTTATATTGAATAAAACTTGAACATTGTTTCTCTCTCTAAATCCTGTTATCTTTATTTTTTCTTATTCCCAATCACCTCTTTTTTGGTACCATTATGCGCATTTTTCTATTTTTCTTACTCTTGTGCATCGGATGTGGTGACCACTTGCCCGAATCCCTCGGACCCGCCCGCAAAATCATTGTACTGGCCGATTCAACCGATTGGGAAACGCTGGAAGACCCCCTCCGCGAAATTTTTGAAACCGTTATCTATACGCCCCAGGCCGAACGCGTTTATGAAATTGAATGGGGCGATGTCAATTTCCTCAGCGCGCACAAACACGATCAGCGCAAAAGCCTCATGGTTATCGCGCCCCTCAATGCCAACCATCTCACCGCGCAATTCATCAAAGAGATACTCAGTCCCGAAGTACAACAAACCATTTTGGACAGTCGCGCAGGTGTAACCTGGAAAAAAAACGTGTGGGCCAGAGATCAAACCCTTTATATCGTGTCCGGCAAAGATATAGAAACCACCGTTGAAAACCTCTTTATGGAATCCGATCGCTTGTATAGCACTCTGGAAGATGCCGTTGATCACAGTGTGCGAGAAAATGTTTACAGCTTTGGCGAGCGAAAAAATGTCACCCAGGAACTCGCCGAAACCTACGGGTGGAATGTGCGGGTGCCCTTTGGCTACCGCATCCTCGAGACCTATCCCAACTTTGTCGTGCTTGCCAGAGACAATCCCAACCGCTGGCTTTCCGTCTATTGGGAAGATAATGTACACCCCGATCAACTCACCGAAGACTGGGTTATTCAGAAGCGAGATGACATCATGGGGCAGTGGTTTGGTGGAGACCGCATCGTACTCGGCGAAGTTACCGTTGGTCAGGTCGAATTTGCGGGCAAACTCGCCGTAGTACTTCAGGGCCTTTGGGAAAATGAGGCCGAGTGGAAAGGCGGACCTTTTAAGAGCTATGCTTTTGTCGATATCGATCTCAACCGATTCTTTTTTATCGACATGGGACTTTATGCGCCCAATAAAAAAAAGGCCCCCATTTTGAGACGGGTAGATCTCGTCGCCAAATCTTTCACCATTAACCGCGCGTTTTTTCAAAACAAATGATATTTCTGGAGAAGATATGGACAAACCCAATGTAATTTTTGTGCTCACCGACGACCAGGGCTATGGCGATCTCTCTTGCCATGGCAATCCGATCATAAAAACGCCAAATTTGGACGCATTACACGACGAGAGCATCCAATTCACAGATTTCCACGTTGCGCCCATGTGTACACCAACGCGCGGCGAATTGCTGACAGGCCAGGACGCACTTCGCAATGGCGCCACATTTGTGTGCATGGGACGATCATTGATAAATCCCGAATTGCCGACCATGTCGGATATTTTCGGCATGAATGGCTACCGCACGGGACATTTTGGCAAATGGCACCTCGGCGACAATTATCCCTACCGCCCACAGGATCGGGGATTTCACGAAACAATTCACCATCCCGCCTGGGGAATTACATCCGCTGCAGATTATTTTGGAAATGATTATTTCGACGACCACTATCGGCACAATGGAACAATTGAGGCTTTTGAAGGGTATTGCACAGATGTGTGGTTTGACGAAGCCATGAGCTGGATCGAAGAACTGGGCGACACGCCGTTTTTTGCGTACATCGCCACGAACGCACCCCATACCCCGCTGTGGGTTCCCGACAAATACCGCCAGCCCTATCTCGACCAGGTCGCATATAATGTCGCCAGCTTTTACGGAATGATTGCCAATATCGACGAAAACATGGGCAAACTCGACGCCTTTCTCCGCAAAACCGGACTGCGCGACAATACCATTTTGATTTTTATGACCGATAATGGGACGGCAAACGGAGAAACCGTGTACAACGCCGGCATGCGCGGAAAAAAAACCACGCTATATGAAGGCGGCCACCGCGTTCCATTTTTTATTCGATGGCCCGAAGGCCAGTTGGGAGACCCCCGCGATATACCCGATCCCACGCACGGTACAGATGTCTTGCCAACCTTGATCTCCCTCTGCGGCCTCGACGAACCAGAAGGAACTGCCTATGACGGCGTCTCTCTGACCGGCCTCTTGCGCGAACGGGAAGAATTGGAAAATCGGATGCTCGTCGTACAATACGGCCACAATGTCCCAACGGGGAATCGAACCACGCGCAAAGGCAATGCCGCAGTTTTGTGGAATCGATGGCGTCTCGTGGATTATACCGAACTGTATCACCTCGACAGCGATCCCGCGCAAGAACACAACATCGCCGACCAACACCCCGATGTCTTGCAAAAGATGCGGGCGCATTACGATGCATGGTGGGATGAGCTTGGCGCAAATCTCGATATTTACTACCCCATTTCCATTGGGACAGAGGAGGAAAATTCCACGCGATTGTCCAGTTGCGACTGGATGGAGGTCTATTGCGATAATCCCAATGGCGTGCGCGGATGTGTGATGGACAGCGGTATCTGGCAACTCGCAGTTGCACAATCCGGAAAATACGACATCACCTTGCGGCGCTGGCCCCGAGAATCGAATCTCGCAATTACAGCACCGGCTCCCGTGATGGAAGGTGTTGACGGTACATTAATGGCTGGAAAAGCACTTCCCGCAGATCGGGCGTGGATGGAGATCGGAGGATCTGAACATGAAATGGACGTGCGCCCCGATGACCTGTCCGTAACATTTACAGTGGCGTTATCGAGCGGTCCCACAACTTTGCAAACCTGGTGGATAGACGCGAATGGCAATCGCCTCGCCGGTGCGTATTACGTGACAGTAGAACGCGGATAAAAAATATGAACTACAACCCCGAAAATCCTCTCATCATCCAGAGCGACCTCACGGTTCTCGTCGAAGTCAATTCGCCCAAATACGAAGCGGCGCGAGATCGGCTCGTGCGCTTTGCCGAATTAGAAAAAAGCCCCGAGCACATACACACGTACCGCATCAACCCCCTCTCGCTCTGGAATGCAGCCGCAGCGGGCGTCACCACCGAAGAAATCATCGCCGCTCTCGAAACCTACGGCAAATACGATATTCCCCAGAATGTAAGCGTTGAAATCCGCGAGGCAATGAGCCGCTATGGCAAAGTCTATCTCGACAGAGAAGACGACGCGCTCATCCTGTCTTCCAATGACCCGCTAATCATCCTTGAAATTTGCCGCCACAAAACCGTCCAGCCCTATATTGAAAAGCGAATCGATGCCCACCACATTAGTATTTTACCCCTCTATCGAGGACACCTCAAACAGGCTCTCACGCGCATCGGATTCCCGGTCAAAGATCGCGCGGGATACCTCAAAGGTAGAACGCTCAAATTTCGACATCGTCAGATTGCCCTGTCGGGCAATCCCTTTGCATTGCGCGACTATCAGCGCGAAGCCGTCGATATATTTCACGCGGGCGGAGGTCCAGATGGCGGAAGCGGCACGGTAGTTTTGCCCTGCGGCGCGGGCAAAACCATTGTGGGCATGGCTGCGATGAATACCCTCCAGTGCGAAACCCTGATCCTGACCACCAATATCACGGCGTCGCGCCAGTGGAAAGCAGAACTCATCGACAAAACGAGTCTCTCCGACGACCAGATAGGCGAATATTCCGGAGAGCGCAAAGAAATCCGGCCCGTTACCATTGCCACCTACAATATCTTGACCTATCGCAAAAGCCGGGAGGAAGATTTCCCCCACTTCGGCATTTTTAATCAGGGTAATTGGGGGCTCATTATTTACGATGAAGTTCACCTGCTTCCCGCACCCGTATTTCGCTTTACCGCCGAATTGCAATCCCGACGTCGTCTGGGTCTCACAGCCACCCTCGTGCGCGAAGATGGCCTCGAAACCGATGTCTTTTCGCTCATCGGGCCCAAGCGCTACGACGTGCCCTGGCGCGAGCTTGAATCCAGCGGCTGGATAGCAACCGCAGAATGCTGTGAAATTCGCCTGCCATTACCCCAGAGCAAGCGGCTCAGCTATGCCATAGCAGATAGACGCGCCAAATTCCGTATCGCATCGGAAAATACCGACAAAACCCACATGGTCAAGCACCTGCTCAAAAAACACAAGGGCGACCAAATCCTCGTCATTGGGCAATACATCCGTCAGGTCGAATATATTGCACGAGAACTCGACGCCCCGTTAATAATGGGCAAAACCCCCAGCGAAGACCGCGACCATCTCTACGAAGCATTTCGAAAGGGTAAAATCAAGATCCTTGTCGTATCCAAAGTCGCCAACTTTGCCGTCGATCTGCCCGATGCCAGCGTCGCCATTCAGATTTCTGGCACTTACGGCTCGCGCCAGGAAGAAGCCCAGCGCCTCGGCCGCATATTGCGCCCCAAATCCGACGGCAGCCTGGCTCATTTTTACACCCTCGTCACGCGCGACACCCGCGAACAAGAATTTGCCCGAAACCGCCAGACCTTCCTCACCGAACAGGGCTATCGCTACACCATTCGAGACGCAGACGATGTCTTTGATGAGGCCTGAAAAACATGGCCTTCCGCAAGACCAGATTTTACGCTGCGATTGAACTGCCTCGCCCTGTCAATTGTCTCATTACTTTTGCCTCAGTACTCCTCGGAGGCTGGCTGGGGATTCACAGGATCCCTGAACCCCTGCTTTTTGCCGCGCTATCCGCCGCCCTCATCACCGCAGGGGGCAACGCGCTCAATGACCTGTGTGGCATCATCGAAGACCGCATAAACAAACCGCACCGGCCACTCCCCTCGGGGCGTTTATCCCCCGGCATCGCCCGCGTAGAAATGGGAATTTTCCTCCTCGCGGGCATTCTCCTCGCTCTTCCCCTACCAATGCCTGCCCTCGCCATTGCCCTCATTGCCATCGCGTGCCTGATCCTTTACAATACCTATCTCAAACGCGTACCTCTCATCGGCAACCTCACAGTAAGTGCGCTCGGCGGCCTGGCATTTCTCTATGGCGGCGCAGCCGTCCAGGTCATATCTGCCCCCTATCTCATTGCGGGCTTTGCCTTTCTATTTCACCTGGGCCGCGAACTCCTCAAAGACCTCGAAGATAGCGCGGGCGACCGCCAGTTATCCGGTGGCACCGTACCCATCTCCTGGGGCGAAAACATCGCGCGCATCCTGATCACCGCCATCTTTACAATCCTCATCATCGCAACCCCATTGCCAGCACTCCTGGGCATGTACAGCTCAATTTATCTCTGCCTGATCGTCCTCCTCAATCTTTTGCTCATATTCGTCCTCATCCGCCTCTGGCAAAAAGGCGCGCTCGGATACCTGAACAAACTACTCAAAGCGGGAATGCTACTTGGACTCGCCGCTTTTCTTTTTGCCTAAGAACTAACGTGGATTGCTGGCAAAGATTATTGGCGGATAAACATCGCGCCCACCTTGAATATGCGGACAAAATTGGCTATACTAAACACAGCATTGAATTGGACCACTCCGCCCACTGGGAAAAGACCGGGGGAATCCATCGCTTCGCACCTGACCAATCCTTAATGCCCGAGTTCCTTTTTTATGACCCCCACTGACCGCATAGCACAACTCGTTGAACAACTCAACGAACACAATTACCGATACGCCGTACTCAATGATCCCGCGATTTCCGACCGGGAATATGACGCTCTCATGGACGAACTGCGCGATCTGGAAACGCGACATCCCGATTTGATCCAACCCGACTCCCCTACACAGCGCGTAACCTCTGACCTGACCCGAGAATTTCCAACCGTGCAACACCAAGTCCCCATGCTCAGCCTGGACAACACCTATTCGGAAGACGAACTCAGAGACTTTGAAGACCGCATCCGCCGCGAACTACCCGACGAAGAATTGCAATATGTCGCCGAACTCAAAATCGACGGCGTTGCCCTGAGCCTGATCTACGAAAACGGCCTGCTCACCCGCGGCGTCACCCGCGGCAATGGCACACAGGGCGAAGACATAACCCCCAATGTCAAAACCATCAAATCTATACCCATCCGCCTCAAAGCATGTGCTGAAAGCAGGTCCTCGAATGATTCTATCGGGGAGGGATTATTCAGTAACCTCGTGCCCTACTGCGAAATCCGCGGCGAAGTCTATCTCGATCACAACACATTTGACGCAATCAACGTCCAGCGCGAAAAAAATGAGGAAAATCCCTTCGCCAACCCGCGCAACGCGACATCCGGCTCCCTCAAATTGCAAGACGCACAACAGGTCGCCGAGCGCCGCCTGAGCTTTTTTGCGTATTCCTTTCGCTCGCCCAACATACAGCTATCAACCCACGGCGAAAACCTCTCCTACCTCGAGCGCCTGGGCCTGCCCGTCAACACCAACCGCGCCCTGTGCAACAATATCGATGACATTATCGCCCAGGCACGCGAATGGCAGGAAAAACGCCCGGATTTGCCCTACGACATCGACGGCATCGTCATCAAAGTCAATAGCATTGCACAACAAAACAAACTCGGTGCTACATCCAAAAGCCCTCGCTGGGCAATCTCCTTCAAATATTCAGCTGAACAAGCCGAAACCGTGCTCGAACGCATTACCCTTCAAGTCGGGCGCACAGGCGTCATCACCCCGGTGGCAAACCTCGAACCCGTACAATTGGCAGGCACCACAGTCAGCCGTGCCACATTGCACAACGCCGAAGAACTCGAACGCAAAGACATTCGGGAAGGCGATACAGTCATCCTCGAAAAAGGCGGCGACGTGATCCCCAAAGTCGTGCGCGTGGTCACAGCCAAACGCGCAAAAGACGCCATCGCATTCGAATTTCCCAAAAACTGTCCCATCTGCAATGGCCCCCTCATCAAAGACGAATCCGAAGTCGCCATTCGCTGCGAGAATTCCCAATGCCCCGCGCAACTCAAAGGCAATATCCGCCACTTTGCCTCGCGCACGGCAATGGACATCGAGGGCCTGGGGACTGCCCTCGTAGAACAACTCGTCGATAGCGGACTCGTCCGCGATGTCAGCGATCTCTACAACCTCAAATTAGACGAACTCGCCAGCCTCGAACGCATGGCAGAAAAATCGGCTCAAAACGTCCTCGTCGCACTCGAAGCGAGCAAACAACAACCCTTTCACTGCGTACTCTTCGCCCTGGGCATTCGCCATATAGGTGCCACAGTTGCACGCGCGCTATCCGACAACTTCCACAGCATTGACCGTTTGCGCGACACACACCCCGAAGAAATCGAAGCCATACACGAAATAGGCGCCGCCATAGCAGAAAGCATTCACACATACCTCAACATCGAGAGCAACTGGGCCATCGTCGAAAAACTCCGCGCCGCAGGCATCAATCTCGAATCCGAAGCCCCTGCCGACACCGGCCCCAAACCCCTCGACGGCAAAACAGTAGTCGTTACCGGCACCTTCTCCCGCTGGGGTCGCCAACAAGCTCAGGACCTCATTCGCACCCTCGGCGGCAAACCCACCTCCAGCGTCAGCGGCAAAACCGACCTCGTCATTGCAGGAGAAAAAGCTGGCTCCAAACGCACAAAGGCTGAACAGCTAAATATCGACATCCTCGACGAAGAGGAATTTTTTAGCAAATACATCGGTGAAGAAAACGCGTGATCCCTTAATGGGTTTAATCCGCGCAATCTGTGTAATCCGTAAAATCCGCGATCGGCTTTTTGCTTGACAGACCCATCCCATTTTGTTACTCTTGACTACATACAAATGTGGGGCCGTAGCTCAACTGGGAGAGCGTTTGACTGGCAGTCAAAAGGTCGGCGGTTCGATCCCGCTCGGCTCCACTTTTTTAGGCACTTGCGTTTGCGAGTGTCTTAATTTTTTGATAGCCAAAGCATCGCATAGCGCAATGGCAGAACCTTGCAGACGCATTGCGAATTCATGGCGCGAGTCATCAAGTTATCAGGATTATCGAAACCAACTACGGCACAAAGTATATTATAGATGGACTGCTTGAGACTCCCGATGGACGCAACCCATACGTGAGGACTATCTGGCAAATTGACAAGGAAAGCGACTACCCCAGGTTTGTTACGGCGTACCCGGCCGGTTAGGAGGCGAATATGTTCAAAGAATTAGACGTCATAGTGCTTACGTCTGAAATTCCACTCGGTCACATCTGGGATATTCCCCCCTCTAGCGCATTGATTGAGAACGGCAATCCGAGGGCAGGGTTGAAAGCCGGTGATGTCGGCACGATTGTGTATATACAGGGTAATGGAGAAGCCTTTGATGTAGAGTTTCTCGATCCAGATAGTGGTAGTACTATTGCCATTGCCACCGTATCACCATCTCAGGCGCGTCTGGCGACCAGAGAAGATATCGCCAACTACCGGTTCTGTATAAAGCCACCTGCCTAATTTGACCTGACAATCAATCGCATTGCATCAATGCACATCAAAACAGACAAATAAGCCGGTCCTATCTCCCCACAATTCACAACTTTCCATTATGAAGCTACGCGCCGTACTCACACAATATCCCTTCAGCACGCTCTGTCAACTCGCCCGCGACGTGGGTATTGATCCCGGTGGCAGCAACAAAACCGGCCTCGCCGACGCGCTCTGCCGCGTACTTCCCGATCCCGACCACGTGGCCAGGTGCCTCTGTGCCCTATCGCCTGAACAGCGCGCGATGGTACAGACCCTCGCCGCCGAGGGAGGCGAGCTTTTAGAAAGCGAAGTTGTTGAAAAATTTGCCAACGGATTTCTTCCCCGTCTCCATGCACAAATCAGTGATCTGACCGGCCTCGTATTTCGAGACGCACACACACTGGACGATTCGTGTGTCCTGATTGGCATTCCCGAATCGCTACTCAAATCTATCCCCATCCCCGACGCAGATCAGGGCCGATTGCTCGCCATCATGAAACCCGTCTCTGTGGGTTTGCTCCGCGCTTTTGCAGATCAGATTGACCTGAACCTTTTAGACACGCGCAAACCCATGGTATCCAACGCCATAAGAGATGCCCTGCTCGATATAAAAACGCTACACGCCTACCTCAACACACTCAGCGAAGACCGCCGCGCCATCTTCGATTTATTCCTCCCTGCCAACGCAATCACACGTAGTGAAGTCGCCGACAAATTGGGGGAATCCGCAGTCCGCGAATTGGAAGACATGCTCTGGAAAATGCCGATCTTTTACGCGCCGAACCGCGATCTTCACGCCCCCAACGCGGCGATATATCTCGCTTCAGATCTGCGCGCTGCCCTATCCAAAATCGCCCAATCCCAGGGGGGACAACTCGAAAGCAGTATCGAAACCCTCCTCGAAACCTCCGACGCCGCTCCCACCGCGATACGCGAAAATACCGCCTTTCTCATCCGGGATCTGACCACATTGCTCGGCATTATTGCGCAACGCTTGCCTCGCAAACTCAAACACGGCGGCATATCCAAAAGCGATTTGCGCGACGCGAACAAATACTGCCATATCCAGGACGATCCGGGCTATATTGAATTTCTCACACTCTTTGCCGAAACCACAGGACTGATAAAACCCCATGATGCAGCCTGGCATACCGTCCCGGGCGCCGGCACCCGGATAGGGCAAATCATCGACACGCGCAAGGCGTGCTTTGAATTTTGGTCTCACAGCGAGCGGTGGAATGAGTGGTCTTCCGACCGCACCAAAGCCACCAGTGCCCGAATGCAAGTACTAAAAAATATCCGCAGTGAAATCGTGCGAAGTCTTCGGCACTGTCCCACCGACACATGGATAAAATACCCAGCGTATTATCAATTTCTGACGCGACTTTCAGAACCTTTTCGGCATTTCGTCAAAGACCCATCCCATACCGGAACCACCGCCGATGAATTGCTGCGCCGCACCATCACAGGTGCGCTCACCTATATGGGCGTTGTTCGCGTGGGCAACTTCCCCAATTTCTCCATGCCATTGCAACACAGCAAAAGGGCGGTCTTTCAGATCACCCCTGCGGGCTACGCGCTATTGCACGACACCGATGACGATGCACTAACAGAACAAATACCCCAGCAAAATTCAGAGGCAAAATTTGTTGTACAGCCCAATTTTGAAGTCCTATCCCCACCAGATCTCCCCTGCGCGCACTATCTCAGACTGTGCATCCTCAGCGACCTCAAAACACAGGATGTGATGGCGTGTTTCCATCTCTCGCGCGACTCGATCCTCCGCGCATTTGCACACGGTTTGTCAGGGGACGAGATACGCACATTTTTGACGCAACACAGCGCGAGTGGCCTGCCCGACATGGTCGATACTTTAATTGCAGAATGTGACGACAAATACGGCGAGATCGAAATTATTCCAGCCACCGGACGTGTCAAAACCGCCACGCGAGAATTGCTCGACGAACTCTACGCCCAACCCCGCATTGCCCAGGCACTGGACGACCGCATTTCTCCAACCACTGCGAGCCTCAACAATGCGGCAAACCCCGAATCCCTGATTCAAATACTCCAGCAACAAGGTTATCTGCCACACCTCTCTCGTGAGTGACTCCCTAATACCCGTGGATATAATGCCCGCCTTCTGGAAACCAGATCAAATCAATCAAAAAAGAACATCCCACAGCGAACACATACCCCACAATCAACCCATAACAACACGGCTTAACCTTTCGATAGAGCGAAATACCTCCAAAACTGAGAACCAGCAATTTGCTCAGCCACACCAGAAAAATATCCAGCACATAGAGCCGGACATAACCGCTCGACATCAGCATCACGCCCAGCGGATGAAACGGCCACCAGGAAAACCGGCTCTGCACCACCTGAATAATACCCGCTATCACACCGCCCAGAATCCACACACCAATTTTTCCCGGATCGGTTACAGTGGGGTTGGTTTCCGCAACGGCCTTGGCAATACCTTCGTACATCCCCACTGGCGCGCCCACCAAGGACCATGTCCGGAAAGTACTCCCCCCCGATTCATAGCAGATGGAAACCGTGTAGAGAATTGCCGCCAGCATCCCCAGCATCAGGCTCCCAATCACCACCCAACCAACCCGCTTTGCCGGCCTCACCAGGCGTTCCACATGGGGTAATGCTGCCGGCAAACGCCAACCTGCCAACAAACGCCAATTCACCAGCCGAAGCCCCACCAGCGTAGATTTCTGCATCTGGCTGGCTCCCACTGTCATATCCAGAATCGAAGTACCGAAACTCGGAAATAGATACGCAAACCCACTCGCCGCCAAAAACTTCATCACCACCAGAATACTCGCCCAGAAAAGCAACAGCCAGGCCAGGCCAATCCCCGCGCTATAACCCGCGCTGTACAGCCAGAAAACCATATAAATACCGCCGCCCAGAATCCCAAACACGGCTAATCGGGGAGACAAAATCGCGGTTTCCGCCTCCCCGCCTACAGGCGGGCGTAACACCTGCTGAAAAACCTTTCGCAGATGTCCCCGAGCAACCCAAATTGCCCAGATCGCCAGCCCCATGCTCACGCCATGGGTGAACAGGCCCAAAATAGCAGTGGGTTTGGCCTCTTGCCCGGCCAAACCCACGGAAAATCCAACCCTGGACATCCCGTAAAGTCCCACCTGCCCGACCAGCCACAAAGACCAGATGCTAAACAGGATATTCAGATCGCACAAAAATGTGAACCCCAGCACAGGGGGCAAAATCCGATAAGAGAACGGCGACAAATAACGCGACAATGCAGCGCCTCTGGGGCCTCTTGGACCATAATAAGGATCAAAAATTGCCAGCCTGGGAAAACCCGGGGACCAGTACTCAATCAGATTCCACAACAAAGGAAGAGCAGCCACGGCAAATCCCACCCAGAACAGCCAGTTCCGCATAAACGGCGGCCAGCCGCGCTTGCCGTCGAATCCTTCCGTCAAATCGAGAGGAACCTGTGCCAGGGGATACGTCAGCCGTTCGTGCCGAACCCACTGTTTCTGGAACACCGCCGTCAAACCCAGCCCAATAGCCGTCATCGCCAACCCGGCGGACATCGCCCAAAAAATGGGCGCTATCCACGCCCCCCACGGCACTGCAGCCCCCTCCTCCAGCCCCAAAAAAAATCCCTCTGTCACCCCGGGAAAATTCGAAGGAAACATCCACCAGGGCAAATAGTCAAAAATCAACTCCTGCCACCGGTTCTCGGGCGACGCATAATATCTCGGCGCCGCCATCGCGCCTACCCACTGCGTAATCCAGTTATATCCCGCAAACGATCCCCCCACCCAGAGCATGCTCAAAGCCAGCCTCAACTCTGCAGAAGTCATAGATAGGCGGGGCGCGAACCGCTTCAAAAAAGCATTCGCCAGAAGCCATGCCACAAAGGGCAACAACACCGCCAGAGGCAGATTCGCCATTGCCATATGTGCAGAACGGGATTCGAACTCCAAAAACGTTGCGGCAATACAGGCAAAAACCAATGTGACCGAAAAAAGCACCACGACAGTCCAGCGCAGGCTATCCTCGGCCAACTCAGATGATGGGAAGCGTTTCTTTTTGATTTCAGCCATTTTTCGCCCTACTCCACCGCGCCGTAATGCGGTCCCCATTCCGCCGCAATCTCTCGACCAAGTGTCTCAAGCGCAATACCATCCGCGGCATTCAGCGGCGTAAATCGCTGTGCCCACTCCAGATTCTGCACAAGCTCCGCTTCCGAAAACATGCCGATCACGGCCGTACAAACACCGGGCAATCCCAGCGCGTAACGCAGTGCTGCCTCATGATCGTGTGGGCCATGCGCAGATAGAGCCGAAGCAGCGGGTTTCTCGTAAGTCATCCCCTGCGCCCCGCCATAAACCTTCATTGCCGCCACCCCCACATTCCGCTCATACGCCAGAGGCAACACCTCATTCTCAAAATTATAAGTATAGCGGTCCGCGAGATTTATGGCGAGCATCACCACATCTATATCCGCCTCACGCAACACGCGAGCGGTCCTCCAGGGCGCATTGTGCGCGGTAACCCCTACAAATCGCGTCCACCCCCGCCGCTGGGCTTCCCGCAACCCTGCCAGCGCACCATCGGGAGCAAGCACCCGATCGACATCTCTATGGCCCATAGAATGCACGTAAACCAGATCCACGTAATCCGTCTGCAAATCCTTTAGCCCATTCTCCAATATCTTCAGGGCTTGTTCCGCTTCATCCGCCGCTGTCTTGGTCACCAAAAATACCTCATCTCGCCGCTCCGCCATCACCTGCCCCAGTTGAACATGCGCGCGACCATATCCGGGTGCCGTATCGATATACGTCACCCCCAGATCAATCACCTTATGGCAAAGCGCAATGGCGTCCTCATCCGAAAGCCCCATCCCACCGGGTGCAGATCCATATCCCAGAATGGGCACCTGCTCTCCGGTCTTGCCCAGAACTCTATGGGGAACCGTGTCTGTCGTGACCTCTCGTACAGTATCCTGCGCCATGATACCCTCCTTGTTTGGCCTAACCACCTGCCCGTAATATGGCATCACAGAACTTGTCTTGTCAACCTTTGATCTATTGTGTGGCTTGATTTTTATATCCAGGCTTTTATATTGCCCACGCAAACGCCCAACTCTCAATTTTTAATTTTTAATTCTCAGGGGGAACTGTGAACAAAATGAACGTGTTATTCATCGCCGTAGATGATCTTCGCCCGCAACTCGGTTGTTATGGTCAAGAATTCGTCCAGTCGCCGAACATCGATCAATTGGCCGCAGAGGGCGTCCTCTTCGAGCGGGCTTACTGCCAGCAAGCCGTATGCGCACCTTCTCGGGCGAGTGTTCTCAGCGGCTGCCGCCCGGATACAACGACAATTTACGATTTACAAACCCCCTTGCGGTCCGTGATGCCCGATGTCCTCTCGCTACCACAGCACTTCAAGCAGCACGGCTACGAGACGCGATCCATCGGGAAAATCTATCACCATCGAAACGATGATCTACAAGGATGGACTACTGAACCCCACGTCTCAACAGGTGATTGGAAGGGACGAGGCTATTTGACGGATGAAGCGATGGAAGTGATCGAGCGCACAGATGCCCTATTGACCGCCGAAGGCTCCACACGACGGGGTCTGGGACCGGCGTTTGAAGCCGCGGACGTGCCCGACGAGGCCTATCACGACGGCAAGGACGCCGATCAGGCGATCAAAACCCTCAACGAATTGCGCGATCAACCCTTCTTCCTCGCCGTGGGCTTTCACAAACCCCATCTGCCCTTCAACGCTCCAAAGAGCCACTGGGACCGTTACGATCGGGAAGCATTGCCCCTCGCCCTGAATACCAGCGCACCAGAAAATGTCACAGAGTACTCTCTGACTGAATTCGGAGAACTTCGCGGCTACTTCGGAATGCCCAAGGAGGGACCAATACCAGAGAATCTCGCGCGCACATTGATCCACGGCTACTGCGCGTGTGTCTCGTATATGGACGCGCAGGTCGGACGCGTGCTCGACGAAATCGAACGGCTCGGCCTCAAGGCAAACACCGTTGTAATCCTCTGGGGAGATCACGGCTGGAAACTCGGCGAACACGGCAGCTGGTGCAAGCACACGAACTTCGACATCGATACACATGCCCCAATGATCGTCCGCTCCCCAGAACGCGGCAAGCAGGGCGCAAAGGCATCCGGGCTTACGGAATTCGTCGATATGTACCCATCCCTGTGCGACCTGTGCGATCTACCGCTGCCCGATCATCTCGAGGGCCAGAGCTTCGTGCCCTTGATGGAGGAGCCCGACAGAGCCTGGAAACAGGCGGCTTTCAGTCAGTATCCGCGTTCGGGCGTGATGGGCTACACCATCAAGACAGACGACTTCCGCTACACAGAATGGCAATCGAGAGATACGGGAGAGATAAAGGCGCGAGAACTTTACGACCACCGGGAAGATGCAGCGGAAAACGTCAATGCCGCGGAAGACATTCGCTATGCCGAAACAGTACGCAAACTGGAAAAAGTAATAAAAAAAGGTTGGGAAGCATCAAGAGCATAGCTCGAGAGATAGGGCACTCATTGACCGGAGAAGTATGAGAAACCTTTCAATGCAGTGGGCATCATGCACAGCTATTTTTCATTAGACCTTTCGGGTTATTGAATTATGCAATCTAAGTCCTTTATTTTCAATTAATAAAAATCCGCTTCTCAATTTCTCAAGAAGCGGATTCGTTAGTATAAATAATATGTAAGTGAAGAAACTCTGCCAATCTCTATTCCGAGACTTTTATTTTTATCTTAACTGGCTCTGCTGATTTTATACTGATTCCATCTTTATCTACTATACTTATGTTCACTGGAACATTTCTCTTACCTGATTGAGTGCTAACCAAGTTGACGTTGATCGTGTTCGGTGATAGCTTATACCAAGTTCCCATAGCCATATCAATAATCACAGGGAAGACGCCTGCTAAAACGTCCAGTATGACAATTCCACCGCTGACTGTTCTATTGATCTTGACCGATCTCGTTTCGTATCCCTCTTTTGAGATCGTCACTGTGTAGTTCTTATTCCGAGCGAGTACAACCGACGCTGGTGATCTGTAAATTCCTCCGTCAAGTTCGATCTTGCTATTGACGGGAGACGAGTTTATATGGACAGTTTGGGTTGTTCCTACGAAAAGTGCTCCGCAAGAAATTGTCTGGCTGACCAATGCTACCAATACAGCGTACATACAAAACCGCATAGCTAATCTCTCCTCTTGAAAGTCGACGTTTTGACATCCTCACTCCGAGGATGTCGGGCTTATCAACAGTCTCGCAGAAGTTTAGAATACGGGAAGTCTTGCCTATTCACTCTGACTCAGGGATCTACCCCAAATCTCTTGTGAGTTATTTTATTTTACGTGATGTGTGACTTTAAATAGACAAAAAGAGGTTCCTCGGCTATCTTGGATTGTCCAATAAACAAGAAGCCATCCAACGAAAGGAACCTCCGATGTATAATTTAGAACTTTTTGTCATTGCAATCTACTGTTTTATTGAAGAGGATCTCTATCCAGCTTTCTGTGAGGTGCATGGCAAGCCCCGGCGTGCTGGCTTTGACCCCAGTTTAAGCGATGCGGAATGCCTCACCATAGAAATCGTAGGTCACTTTTTGGGGTATTCAAGCCAGAAGAGACTTCATGAGCAGATGAAAGAACATTTCATAGCCTGGTTCCCTACTTTGAAAGATCGCCCTGCCTTTGTGCGTCAATGTGCCAATTTGTGGTCTGTCAAGATGTGGATGCAACAGCGGATTGTAGCCTATCTTGAAGGGCATCAGGCACCGTATCAGATCATAGATACCTTGCCATTACCAATCTGTAAACTGGCAAGGCGACATAGGCGCAAGATATTTAAAAGTGAGCCAGTCTTTGCGTTCCCACCCCCTACCAAAGGCTTCTGTGCTGCTAAAGGCGAAGCGTATTTTGGCTTTAAGGGTGGCCTTAGGATCACGGATTATGGCCTTATTGTCCACGCGCCGATCCTGAAAGCGTATGGGCACGACAAGAACTGCCGAGACGCACTCATCAATGGCACAATGGGAGAGACAACCGTCTTGGCAGATAAAGCATTTATGGATTTGGACTGGCAAAAAAGGTGTTTTGATACCTACCGAATACGCATCCAAACGCCCTTAAAGTCCAATATGAAAGAAGATCCACAACGCACCCCTTTCATTTTGCCCAAAGCTAAGAACGCCACAAGGCGATTAGTCGAAACCGTTTATGCACAATTGACAGAACGTTTACATATTGCTCGCATGAAAGTGCGAGATGTATGGCATCTATTAAACTTGTGGCATACCAAAATCTTAACTCATACCATGTGTGTCTTTCTCAATATCATCAATTATCGAGACCCCCTTGATTTTGACGGCCTCGTAAAATTTTGAAGTCACACATCGCGTTTTATTTTATTTAGCAAGTGACCCGACCTATCGGGTTCTGCAAAACTGTTGATGGTTAAAACATACTCAAATGATCAGAACTTACAACTAAAAACTTAATGCCTATCTTTCTACATTTGACAACATCTCATGCTGATACTTCGGTCAATCAATTCAGAAGTTATCGGTATAGCAAACTATATTGAGCGATCTGAAACTTGCCTTTTGCCCTGAAGACCGTATATTAACATCAAGTAATATTCAGCCTTCGTAACTCATTATAGTGGAAATAGGGTGGTCCAGAAAGGGAGAGATCCCTGCCTGAAATACGTCAAGAAACTGAAGAAAACGAATGGCGCATATTCGAGAATCAAATCCCTTTCTCCCGTGGATTCCCAAAAATAATGCGTGGAGATTTTAGTCACTCAGGGAACGCCTATAAGTTTGATAATTTTGCAAGCGAATTTTTTACAGTGCTTGGACTTGAATGATGACAGGAGGGCTGATAGCTTATGACTAACGTTAAACTCAAAGATACGCTACGTTTGATGGTTCACCAATATGGGTTCGAGCAAGTTGACCGATCTCTACGGGAAATCCGCCTTGCTGATCGTCAACTCAAAAGCCCTAAACAGAGCAGCGTTTTATCTGATAATGAGGTGGTGACAAAGCCCCCAAAAAAGAGGGCAAAGGTTAATGCGCCGGAGTATGTTGCAAAAATGGAACTCTCTGCGGAAAAAGAGCCGATAGCAATTGAGCTTGCGAACAGATTTGAAAACAAGGCTTTTCTCCCAACCTTTGGCGATATTAGAAATTTTTGCCAGATTTACGGGATTGATGAACCCGCGTCCAAGTCTCGGGCCAGTGCTATACCGAGGGTTTTCAAGTTCATAGCGACAATGGAAACGGACGAAATTCAGACAATTTTGGACGATGGGATGTTTTCGGGGCCATCGCGGCTTGGACCTATCGCGGACGCAATCCGACGCAACGGTAGAGCCGCCCGCACCTACTCTTCCCCACCTCCCCCACCAGCGCGTTGAAATTGATTTTTCCGAAAAAGTCCCCATCAGATCATTGAGCCCTTTTCATAGGATCGCACTATCACTCATATCGGAATCGACTTATGACCATCAAATATTCTCTTCGTGAACCCATGGCGCCTGGCAACACCCTGATGGAGAAATTCCAGGCACTCGAAGAACTCGGCTTTTCCGGTATTGAAATCACCAATAGCAGCACCTCAGATTTTGCAGATGAGATCAAAGCAGCGTCAGACGCGACGGGTATCGTGCCCAATATCTGCTCTTCCCGGGGCAGTAAAGGTCTGCTTGACGCGCGTCCCCAGGAACGCAACGCAGCCGTAAAATCCATTAACGACGCCCTGACTCTGTGTACGGAAGTCGGCGGTATAGGTGTAATTTTCCCCTCGGCATCAAAATGGGTGGTGGCGAACGCATTCCCGACCTCTCGCCCCTGTACAGCACATCTACACTTGAAAAAGATCTCCTCATCGAAATTCTCAAACAAGACATCGCACCGCATGCCGAAGCGTGCGGCAGTCGCCTGATCATAGAACCCCTGAACCGCTACGAACAGTGGTGGCCCTGCACCGTTGCACAGGGCGTTGAAATCTGCGAAGCCGTGGGCAGTTCCTCCATCGCCACCATGGCCGATCTTTTCCACATGAGCATTGAGGAAGCCGACCTCGCCGAAGCCATCCGCGCAGGGGGTAAACACATCGCCAATGTACATCTGGCCGACAGCAATCGCATCTTGCCTGGCTATGGACACACGGATTTTGGTCCCCCGCTCAAAGCACTATCCGACATCGGCTACGAACACTACTGCGGTTTTGAATGCAGCATTCCCCCGGGCGATGCCAGAGCAGAACTCCGAAAATCTATGGACTACCTCAACAGCCACTTGTAGTCCAAACACAAGATCCCAAAACTGGAGGTATAAGCCATGTCCGAACCCACAGAAAAAAGCCTCAAAAGAATGCAGATATACACGGAAAAATACTGGGAAAAAACCGGGACATCGCCGCATCCGACCCGAGAAGTTGCCGACACAGTCATCAACGGCCTTGCACAAAACATCGATGAATTGGGCCGCCCACTTTGCCCCTGCAACTTTTATCCCGACAAAAAGGCCGAACTCGAACGCAGCCGCGAATGGGTCTGTGCCTGTGACGAAATGAAAATTTTCAAATACTGTCACTGCCTGCTCTTTGTCACCCCCGAAGGCATGCCCATTACGGAATACTTACCCGAAGATCACGAAGGTCGCCAGGTCTATGGCATCATAGAAGACCCCACCCCGGACAAGGGCCGCGAACTGCGCCGCAAAGCCGATGAAAAAATCGCCGAATGGAAAGCGGAAGAAAAATAAGCTTCGACAAAACCCACCTCCCCCCCGCTCAATTTGAATGCGCGGTCATTGCCGACACGCATTACATGATTGACGTTGGCGACCGCCCCCTCGAATTTGAATCGCGCCGCGTGCAAACCCAACGCGCCGGCATAGCCCTGGAACAGGTCGCGTCCATTGAGGCCGATTTTGTCATCCACATGGGCGACCTCGTCCAGGAATATCCCGAAACACCGGACTTCAAACGCGCGATGGTCGAAGCGCGCGATCAGATACGCGCCTGCAATATTTATCCGCACTATGTCGCCGGCAATCACGATATCGGCGACAAAACCGATCCCACCATGCCCACCCACGAGGCAACCGCGGAATCGCTCGCATTCTTCCACGACCTCTTTGGTCCTTCCTGGTACAGTTTTGACCGCGATCTGTGTCACTTTATCGTGCTCAATTCCCAGATCCTCAACTCAAAAATCCCCGAAGCAGACGACCAGTGGGAATGGTTTGAATCCGACCTTGAAAAACACAAAAACCAGCGGCTCTTTCTCTTTTTTCACCTGCCCCTCTACCTTTGGGATGACAATGAGCCGGGATTGGGACACTACGACAACATCAGCCCGCCAGATCGAGACCGCCTCCTCGCATTGATTCAAAAATACGGAATCGAACTCCTCTTTGCAGCACACGTACACTATCCTTTTTACGACAAAATTGACAAAACGCGCTATTTCATCACTCCCTCTACGTCCTTTACGCGCCCGGGGTTCGGCCATCTCTACGCCAGTGCGCCACCGCCCGAACAGGGACGAGACGACACAGGCAAGCTCGGATTTTATCTCCTCCGCATACGCGCCGATCACACCGATGTCCACTTTATCCACACAAAAGGCGAAATAAAACGCCCTGCCCGTGACCACCTCATCACTTGCACATCCGCCAATCTGGATTCACCTGTTGGACTCACCCTCCGCCACCCCATCACGCCCATTGCGGAACTCCCAATTGCATATCCCTCTGTCGTGCGTCAAAAAGCGCGCAATGACCAGCATTTCTTGGCCTGCATAGAACTCGGCGCCAAATTTGTGCGCTTTCCCTGGCGCGACCTGCGCGACTCCTTTCAGCGCACGCGCCTCGAAATGCTCCGCTCCGAAGAAATAACACCCATTGCCACATTCCTCGAACCGCGCATCGCCTCATTGCCCGAATACATCGAAGCCAACCTCGATTTTATACAGAACTGGGAAATTCAGATATCTGATCCTTCGCTATCATCCGATGAAGTTTGCGAAACACTCAACCGATGTACAAAGCTTGCCGAACTCTCGATTTGCCCGATTATCCCCAACGAACGCGTACACGGCAAACAACACTTGCGAACCCGAATAGGTTATCACCTCGACGAACTCGAAAGCCTGAACGCGACCCTCCAAAACGCCGATATTCACCTTCAGCGCGTACTCAGCCGCGTACCATCCAACGAATCGCCCTGGACTTATATCCAATCCCTGAGCAAATGCAAATACTCGAATATCGATCACATAGACATCTCACTCGAATTAGACGCGCAGAACGACAACACCAATGCCCGCCGAATTGCCGAAGCCACATTTGCCATTGTTCGCCAACCAGGCACACGCCTCTTTGTCGATCCACTCACCGACTTTGACCGCACAATGGATGTCACACATGGATTGCTCGACACCCTCTGCAACCCCCGCGCACCTTTTCACACTCTGCGTTGTCTGAACACGCTCATCAACAGTCCCGTTCACGCCAATACTTTTACAGAGCCCCGCGAACAAACATGGGAAAACAACCGCATCCTGTATCTCAACAACACCCATCGCAGGCTCGCTCTCATACTACCTGCTCGTGATATTTTCGATCTCAATACTCTCGATTTTTCACTCGACATCAGCCCTATTCGCATCTATCATCTATGCACGGGAGAAACCGAAACAGTGTCTCGCAACGCACAAATCGAAATACGGGATGCCTTGCCGATCCTGGTGATTGGCTTGACCGATAGAGGCCATGATGAAACCACAAAATCAGCGCTTTGAATCCAATTATCTACTCGATACAGACCAAATTTCCGAATGGGTAGAACAATTTCACAGAGACGGATTTCTATTTCTCGAAGATGTCTTAAAAGAAGAACACATCGCACAACTCAAAGCGGACCTCGACTGGTCTCTCGCACATTTTACCAGCCGAGATAAAGACCCCAATGGCAAGCTCAATCCGCAAGGCTCCAAAGCCAGCCACCGCCTGTGCCATCGCATGTTCGAACACAGCCAGGCCAACCTCAACCTGTTTGACCTCGAACCCATCGTCAGCTTTGCCGAAGCCCTTGTTGAAGCAAATTGTCACGTTATACACAACAACTCCTTCATCACGCCCCCTGGCGGCGGCCTCACCGCCTGGCATCAGGATGACGCCCCGCATTATGTTGTCACCGATGGCAAGCCACCGACAAACATCCACCTTCCCGTACTCGTATTCACCTGCAATTATTATCTCACCGATGTGACGAAAATCGAACATGGCGGCACAGAAGTCATCCCAGGCTCACATCTCATTGGTGAAAACCCGCGTCAGGTTTTCAATACTGATGCCTGGAAAAAATGGCAGGACAAAGTGCATTATAACCTCGGCAAAGCCGGTAGCGTAATCATGTTCAACAACCAGGTCTGGCACAGAGGGGGACCAAATCAGAGCAATCGCAGCCGCTACATCACCCAAATCACCTATGGCAGGCGGCTCATAGGGCACAAATACTATCCCTTTATGAACTACACCATGCCCGATCAAATCCATCGCAACGCAAACCCCAGACTCAGACGCCTCGTCGGGTTTTTGGATCATGGAGCTTATGGATGACAAAAGACAGGAGGTAATTATGATGACAGATGCACAGCGCTATTTATTTGATATGATGGGATATTTGCATCTGGAACAAGCACTTCTTAAACAAACTGAACTGAAAGCCGCACAACAGGCTATAGATCGGTATGTGAATGCCTCAGATGATGAACTGCCCGAAGGATTTGGGCGTTCGACCTCATTATTTGACAAAAACCGCACACAATTCAAATACGCTTTTGCTTTTGACAAAGTACTGGAAGCGTTGGTCTTTCACCGTTCATTCTGGCCCATTGTACTGGAAGTATCTGGGCGACGACCGAGGCTAAACAGCGGTGAAGTGCGGATCAATACGGCTAAAGACCCCGTTCATCGATTGCATTGCTCGCGCGAGAGTTTTGGTCCGTATAGCTGCCGATATAGCTGCGACGATGGCAAAATTTATTGCGACGACCTCGTGGTATTTATCTATCTCACCGATGTCTGGCCCGGAGATGGCGGATTGCTGCTCGTACCGGGATCGCACAAAAGCGATTTTAAGCGTCCACCCGATGTATTCAACGACGGGTGGATCGAAAAAGACGTACCCCTCGGTGTAGCGAATATCACAGCTCGAGCTGGTGATATTGTCATAACCACAGAATTGATGACACATGGGGCAATGGCCTGGCAACCCAAAGATCGAGATCGCCGTTTCTTCATTCTCAGATATCGCCCGCAATATCACCGACAAATCCGCGAATACCCCGATTCAATACTGGCGAGGCTTGCGCCCGAAACGCGAGAGCTTCTCGAGACACAATCCTATACACATGAAAAAGAGATCGTAAAAAAGGATTTCGTGACGTTGACGATTTGATCCGCAGATGAACGCAGATGAACGCAGATGAAAGACGAATCCGAAAAACAAACCGCCCGCCAGAACGATCTGACGGGCGGTTTTGCGTCTGGACTAAAAATCAATCGCGCTGTGACAACACATCGCGCTCATAAGCCTCTATCTCATCGAGCCAAGAAGCACCGATAGGTACATTGGCTTTGAGGCAACACATATCCCACACGGCGGAAAATGGCATCGTCTTCATATCTTCCATCAGCGCGAGTTTTTGCGCGAGCTTGCCTTCGGCTTCGAGTTGGCGCAGGCGATCCGTTGGGTCAACGAGGCCATAGAGGAGGGCTTTGCGCGTGGCGCGCGTGCCAATAACATAAGCGGCGATACGATTGATGCTCGCATCGAAAAAATCGAGTGCGAGATACATGCGGTCAATCGCATTGTGGCGGGCGAGTTCCAGAAAAACATGGCGCACATCATCGCTAAAGAGAACAACGTGATCCGAGTCCCAGCGAATGGGGCGGCTCGTGTGGATGAGCAACTTGTCGTGAAATGCAAAATGCGCTGAGAGCTTATCGGCAATCGACTCAGTCGGATGAAAATGCCCCATATCGAGACAGAGGAGTACGCCCCGTGTCAACGCATAATTGGCGTAAAAATCATTGGATCCTACCGTATAATCTTCCATACCCAAGCCAAAGAGCTTGCCTTCAACCGCATCGACACATTCGGGACCGATGCCCAGGCCATCGTCAAAGACAGTATCCAATGCCTCCACCAGACGCTCGCGGGGCGTCCACCGATCAGCGGGATGGTCTTTGGCACCATCGGGAATCCAGTGATTGTTGACAACCTCATCCCCCAGTGCTTTTCCAATGGCTTCAGAGATGCGGCGGCTCGCAATACCGTGTTGAATCCAGAAATCGCGAATACCTTTATCGGGATGGCTCAGAGTAAAACCATCATTCGCCTTGGGATGCGCAAAATAAGTGGGATTAAAATCAATACCGATATCATACGCTCTTGCCCAATCGATCCAACTCGCAAAGTGCTCAGGCTCCAGAGCGTCGCGATCGACGACCTTGCCACCCGTATCACCATAAGAAGCGTGGATATTCGCCCTGTGTGGCCCGGGCAACAGATCAACCACTTTTTTGAGATCTCGGCGAAGCTCATCTCCACTACGCGCACGGCCGGGATAATTGCCCGTAGCCATAATGCCACCACCTTCAACAGCCTCGTCTTTGACTTCAAAACCCGCCACATCGTCACCCTGCCAGCAATGGAGCGAGATCGGCACTTCGAGTGCCCTATCCACAGCCCGTTCAATATCCACGCCAAAAGCGGCGTACTGTTCGGCAGCGTGCTCGAAATTGGCTTCAATCTGAACATCGGTAATCGGTGTTTTATAATGCATTACAATCTCCTATAATCAGTAATAAAAATCCGTCAAAGTCACATCAAAAAAGGCGAAATAGGACGGTATGTCAAGAGAAAAGGCAGTGGATTTTGGCGGTAAATTTGGGTATTATGAACGACCTTATCACACAAAAGAAAGGAACAATATGAAACGACCGAATATCTTATTGATTTACACCGACCAACAGCGGTGGGATGCCATGGGTGTAAATGGGAACACCGATATCCAGACACCGAACCTGGATCGTCTGGCAAACGAGGGTATAAACTTCGACCACTACTTTGTCCAGAACCCCGTGTGCATGCCCAGTCGGGTGAGTTTTTTGACCGGACAATACCCCTCCACACTCGGCATTACGCATATGGGTGTACCCGTGCCCGAAGACTTTGTGACATTGCCCAAATTGCTGCACAATTCGGGATATCACTCCGCAAATATCGGCAAATTGCACTTTTTGCCACACGCCAATCGGGACCACCGCGAAATACATCCCGATTATGGATTTGACCATCTGGAGATCAGTGACGAACCCGGGTGTTACGAAGATGCATATCGCGCCTGGGTGCGCATGGAAGCACCGGACCAACTCGATCATTTGAGCCTCGGATTGCCGCCATTATCGGAGCGCTGGCATCAGATGATGGGTGTAAAAGACGGTGTGCATCACCCCGAAGAACGATTTCCCAAACACCCCATTGCCTTTCGCGGAAAAGATGAATACACCCACACGGCGTGGGTGGCGAGCCAATCAATTCAATATATGTCGGAACGCGCAAGTGAAGGCAACCCGTTTTTGTGCATCGCGGGAATTTACTCCCCGCATTCGCCCTGGGTTGCGCCACAACGTTTTCTGGACCTGTACGACCCCGATCAAATGACCCTGCCATCCTTCCCGCCAGAAGAGGATGAAAAGCGCAATGAAAATCACTACGGCGACCCCGAACTTCGCCTCGCGCGACAGGGATATTACGGCATGGTCAGCGAAGTAGATCACCATGTGGGACGCATGTTAGACGCGCTGGCTGAATTGGGCATTGCAGATGAAACAATCGTGGTCTTCACATCCGATCACGGCGAATGGCTGGGCGAACATTTGCGCTATGGCAAAAACTACCCGGGGCACGATTGTGTCAGCCGCGTCCCCCTCCTGATGCACATCCCCGGCAAAGAAAGCGGGCGTCGCGTATCAAACATCGTCGAAGGCGTCGATGTAATCCCCACCTTGCTCGAAGCCTGTGGCGTACCCCTCCCAACCCATTTACAGGGCCAATCGCTATATCCCGTTTTTAACGGAGAAAACGCCCCGCACAAATCAGTCGCACTGATGGAAGCCACGGGCTGGAAAATGATACGGTCTGCTGCCTATCGCTATATCGCGCATGACGATGGAAGCGAGTTTCTCTATGACCTGAACGCCGAATGGGGCGAGTACCGCGATGTATCGCAAGATCCAGACCACACAAATGCACTGATAGAACATCGGCATCTATTGATCAAACGACTAATCGAAATGGAACGACCCAAAAAACGAATTTGGGGATACTAATATTAGGAGATAACATGAAAATCGTAGATATACAAAAAACGCCCTCTCTGGGTGCTGCATGCCGCCACTGGTCGTTAGTGAAAATCATCACAGACGAAGGCATTGAAGGATTGGGTGAATGGCGCGGAGGACAATCGGTTGATCAATTAAAGAATACGCTAATCGGAAAAGACCCAACCAATGTAAACCAATTGCATCACGATCACCTGTGGCGCATGCAGGGCGTGGGCGCCGGAGTGGAAATCGCGCTCTGGGATATTGCTGGCAAAGCTTACGGCGTACCAATGTGCGATCTCCTGGGAGGAAAGCTCCGCGACAAAGTGCGGATGTATTGCGATTGCCATTCGGGCGCGTACTGGACACCAGAAGACTATAATCGACGCTGGGATGAAGTGCGGGCATCGGGTGAATTAGATCCCGTATATGAAACATCGAGCTATGTAGCGCGGGCAAAAGAGCGCGTTGCCGAGGGATTTACAGCCTTAAAGTTCGACCTGGACGTTCCCAACCCCTGGAAAATGGATGTGTACGACCGATCTGTCGGACGGCGACAACACGAACATATTGTAACGACAATTGAAGCATTGCGCGACGCGATTGGGCCGTATATCGATTTATCGATAGATCTGCACGGATCGTTTAACGCGATTGATGGTTTGCGGATATGCAAAGATGTGGAACACCTCGACTTATTGTGGTTAGAAGACCCCATTCGGTGGGAATGGGGCAACGTGGATGCCTTGGCAAAAATTTGTATGCAAACAGAAACGCCGATTTGCACCGGCGAAATCTTTTATGGCGCAAAGCTATTTCGAGAACTCATGGAAAAGGGCGCGTGCGACTTGCTCGAACCCGACATACCGCGCAGTGGCGGCGCCATAGAAACGCGACGCATCGCAGAACTGGCTGAAATGTATCACATGTCAATTGCGCCGCATTATATGGCGAGCACAGTAGCGGGCATAGCCGCCGTACACATCTGTTCCACCATACCCAACTTTCTGGCTCTGGAATATCACTCCGCCAATATCCCGCTCTGGTCAACGATGTTGAATATCAAAAATCCGATTCAAAATGGATATATCACCGTGCCAGAAGGTCCCGGACTGGGCATCGAATTAGACGAAGAAGAAATATTAAAACACCTGCCCGATGGCACGGTGTTGTGGTCTTAGAAACTGAAAGGACTAAAATATGAAATTTCCATCGATTCGTCCGCCGCGCGCCAATTATATCCATCCACTCGACGGTGAAACCCTCACACTCTCGCCCCCCGGCTTTAGCTGGTGGCGAGCCGCTGATCGGGATGCATGTCAATATCGCGTCATTGTCACGCGCGATAGAAAACCCTACTACGAATCTCCCCTGCTCTCCGATCCCATACACCATCCAGATCGCGCTTTTGCGCCCGGAACTTACGACTGGCATGTACACGCCATTGTGGATGGCGCGGTTCATGCGCGCTCGGAAAGCCGATCTTTTGAAATTGCTGATTGCGCTGCCGAACAACCTCACCCAGACGTCGCTACACTGCTCGCGAACGTCCCAAAAGAACGCCCCCGACTCTTCTTTCTGGCATCTGACATGGAAAATGTGCGCCGCTCGCTAACAACCACCCGATCAGAAGCTTATGAAGCCCTGAAAAAAGACGCCGACCGCGCACTCACACTCGAACTACCACCAGAACCGACCTACGATCAAATCGAAGACCCTGCGGAACGCAGGCTCGCTTATGTAGAGTGTTTCGGAACCATGCGAAAATATCACGATGGAGGCATGCGAAGTCTCGCCCTTTTTTATTTACTCACAGGAGAGAAGCGATATGGCGAAGCCGCACGGCGCTTTATTGTTGACGCTGCGCAGTGGGATGTGGAGGGCATATCCTCTATTCTCGCGCCTTATGGCGACGAAGTCGGCCTCGGATTGCTCAGAGCGGGCGCAGAAGTTTATGACTGGATCTACGATATTTTCACCAAAGACGAACGCGAACTCGTCGCTCGCATGCTCGGCGCACGGGCAGACCAGATGATCCGCAGACTGGAGAAAAGCGATTACACATTCACGCCCGAAGAGAGCCACAACGGTCGCCTGCCCGGCTTCTTACTCGAACACGCCATAGCATGTGCAGAAGACGAACGCGCTCACTCATGGGCGGAATACGCGCTCAAACTTATTGCGACAAATTTTCCCCATTGGGCCGGGCATGAAGGGGGATGGGCGCAAGGTGTTCCCTATGGCATGTCTTACAACTCGCGTGACGCAATGCCCATTCACTCATGGACATTGGCGACCGGACACGATATATGGCTCAAACCCTATTATCAGAACATGCCGTGGTTTTTTTATTACGTCGTTTCCCCAATTGGTGAACTTATGCCATTTGGCGATACTGAAGATCAACCCGTTCGCGCCTCACAAGCCAGAACCTTTCTCCAATTTCACGGTCTCAGATTGCAAAATCACCGGCTATGCGCCTGGGCAGATCAGGTGCGCGACTCCGAGAGTCAGCCCGCAGAGATCGATCCCTTCCCCGGAATTTTACTCGAATATAAGCCCATCCCGAAAGAAAAAGATACAATACCACAAGATCGCGCCTTTCGGGGCGTCGGCTGGGGCGCATTGCACAGCGATATCGAACACCCAGATAGTGATTTTATGGTACTCTTCCGATCATCGCCCTTTGGCGGCGTAAGCCACGGTCATGCGAGCCAGAATGATTTTGCAATCATGAAAGGTGGACGCGCTTTAATCTGCGCCGGTGGCCTTCGCTATCCGCATCACGGCACACCATTTCACAACGAATATGCACAACACTCGATTTCACACAACTGCGTTCTCGTCAATGGCGAGGGAGCAATCAACCGGGATGGCAACCGCGGTGGTGAAATTATCGATTTTAAGACCACAGATCCGTTTGGCTATGTCTGCGGCGAAGCGGAAAACGCTTATGGGGACCGGTTGAACCGATACAGGCGACATCTCGTGATGATCCGCCCATCGGTCACAATTCTCGTCGATGAATTGGACGTCCCCGAAGCATCGACCTTCCAATGGTTACTGCACGCATTCGAAAAATTTGATCTCGATGCAACGACTGTCATCTCTAATCGCAAGGGAGCATCATTAAAAGGTCAGCTTTTTGGATCAACAGACCTTAGCCTCAGCCAGACAGATGAATGGCCCGTGCCGCCAGATAAAGGCTATCCGACCCTCGATAAAGAATTGCCCGAAAAACGATGGCATCTTACAGCAGAGACAGAGCGCACAAAACGCTGCAGGATTGCCGCGATTTTCTCTGTTCGCGGTCCAGGCGAGAGCGATCCCGACTTTTCGATAACTGTATCAGAAAATCAAATTGCACTTTCTGCGGAAAATATAACGGCGCAAATCAATCTGTCTCCAAATGAAAGCACCGTTCTGTCTCTATCATCCGGATCAGAAAATTTGACCATTCAATCCTGATGAGCAGACCGATAGTTTGAGATCGCGATAACACTGGCAATGAGCAGTGCGATAACCTGCAAATAAAGGCGGGCATCCCCCGATGGCGTGAGGAATAAGAGAAGGGCTGCGGCGATTAAAAGGCCGCGCTGATACGTGGGCAAAGGGGCAAAAGCATGCCCCGCCGCAGCGGCTGATAGGGGTAAAATACCAAGCAGGACAACGAGGATATTGGCGATTATAGCAGTAAAATCAGAAGACAAAAGCAAAATTTCTGGATGCAGAACAAAGGCATAGGGCAAAGCAAAGCCCACCAGCGCAAAGCGGAAAGCCGTAACACCAGTTTGCATAATACTCGCCTTTGCAATAGCGGCAGCCGTGTAAGCAGCCAGCGCGACTGGAGGCGTAACCATAGACATCATGCCAAAATAAAAAATAAACAGATGTGCGCTCAGTGGCACAATACCGAGATCGCTCAGAACGGGTCCTACCAGAGTCGCCATAAGCAGATAACACACAGCCGAAGGCAAACCCATCCCCAGAATAATGGTGGAGATCATCAGGAGAATCAAAGCCAGGATGATATTATTTTGCGCCAGTGGCAACAAAGTACTCGGAAGTTTTGTGCCAATACCCGTAAGCGTCACAACACCGATAATGATGCCCACACATGAAGCTGCTGCAATAAGCGAGACACCGCCGTGTGCGGCCTTTTCCAATGCTCGGGTCATAGCGCGGGGGGCAACGCGCGTTGTGGGGCTAAACGCACCAACAATGAGGACAAAAAGCAGAGCGATACTCACGGCGCGAAAAGGCGTGTATCCCAAAATGAGAAATACAATAAGTGTGATAAAAGCGACGAGAAACACCAGGCCCCGGGGTCTGGGAGGACGTTCCTGAACATCTCCATCGCCTGCAGACGCACCAATGCGTTTGGCGTGAAAATGGACAATCAGCAAAAGAGCCGCGTAATAGAGGATCGCCGGGATCAGAGCGGCTTTGATAATCTCCAAATACGTGACAGCCGGTTCGACAATTTCGAGCATCATGTACGCACCCGCCCCCATAATCGGCGGAACGAGCGCCCCCCCCGAACTCGCTGCGGCTTCAATACCACCAGCAACCGTTGGACGAAAACCCGTTGAGCGCATCAGCGGAATGGTAAACGTGCCAGTAGTCGCCGTATTGGCCACGGCACTGCCCGAAAGTGACCCCATCATACCCGAAGAAATAACAGCCACTTTGGCTGGTCCTCCGGTGCTATTGCGAAAAATGCGGCGAGCCGTGTTCAAAATATATCCCGTAGCGCCAGTCTCTTCGAGTACAGTGCCAAAAAGTACAAAAAGAAAAACGTAGGTAAACATCACTTTCAACGCGATGCCAAAAACGCCCTGAGAGTGGAGATAGGTCTGGGATACAATGCGCTCCCAGTTATATCCGCGGTGGGGAAAGAGCCAATCGGGCAGGATATATCCATAAGCTGCATAAATCAGAAAAGCGAGTGCGAGCAAGGGCAGGGTGAAACCAATAGCGCGACGGGTGGCTTCGAGGACCAGGATAAGCCCAATGAGACCAACAACGTGGTCGAGCGTGTGTTCGAGTCCCGCGCGATTGCCCAGGGATTGACCATTGAGCCAGGAAAATTGAAAGAAGGATTCAGTTTGGGTCAGGACATAACCAAAACAGAAAACAACAGCCAGGAAAAAAAAGAGATCGAGGATCTGGAGGGATTTATTAGAATGGATCGGATATTTTAGAAACACAAGACACAAGCCCAGCAGGGCAAAAACCGAAAGCTGGGCTTGTGGTGCGAGTTGCGGATAATTGACTTCAACCAGAATAAAAAGACCGAGAAGGATAGAGAGAATGCGAAACAGGTGGGAATGGAGGCGCGTCATGCGTCTATTCGTTCCAGATACCAATTTCTTTGAAGTATTTTATCGCCCCCGGATGAAAAGGCGTACCCGTGTCCCGAACGATATTCCTGGGATTTATCGCCCTGCCCGCCGGGTGTTTTTTTACGACTTCCTCACGGCGTTCATAGAGCGTTTTGGTAAAATTGTAAACCATATCTTCGCTCAAACTCGCCCGCGTGACGAGATGCATAGAACCGACATTCATCCCGGCAAAATCTTCTGCTTGTCCCCGGTACGTATCTGCGGGAATCGTTGCGGCAAAAAAGAAAGGATAGGTCTCAAAAAGGCTTTGTTTGGCCGCTTCATCGTAGGGAATAAAATAAATATCCTGAGACGCGCTGGCCTGAGTGATCGAGGCCGTGGGCACTGCGCCCCCTAAAAAAGCCGCCGCAGCCGATCCGTCGGCGAGCATGTCAACCGTTCCCGCCTGCGTATTGTAAAGCGGTGTGAAATCGTCATAGGTAACGCCATGCGCATTCAGGATGGGTTTTAAGAAATACTCAAATCCTGCACCCGCTGGCCCAACGACAACGCGCTTGCCTTTAAGGTCGCTCAAACCATTGACATCTGCGCTTTGTGGCGCAATAAAAAGCGCGACATTCGGCGCCAATGTCATAACTGCATTGATATTCTGTTTCTCTCCCCACGCGCCTTCTCCGCGCACTGCAAAATAGGAGATAGCAGCATTGGCCAGCGCAAAATCCAGTTCCCCGCTCGAAAGGCGGCGAATATTTTCCTGCGTCCCCTTGGTGGCCTCGGCAGACACCTCCCAGGGCATGTGATCGTTGACAACCTGAGCAATCGCCCCCCCCACGACAAAAAACGCACCACCGGGCGGCGCTGTGCCCACGCTGAGAAATTTATTCTCTCGATCCTGAGGCGCGCCGCAGCCGATGAACAGAGCTACTGCGAAGATGAGTAACGCTTTGTACTGCATAGTTATCCTTTCAAAGTTTACAAATCGGACACTTCAACTATTGCAATTTTTGATAGCATCCAGATTCAATCGCTGTGCGCCCGAAATAACGATGGCGCAGATTTAATCCGTGAAATCCGCGCCATCCCTTTAATCCGCGATCAATTTGCCGCAATACAATACAGGTGTTCACTGCCGCGCAAATACAACTCATCGCCCGCGATAATGGGAGATGCACCCGTGCCCTCGTCGAGTCTGTTTTGCGCGAGCACTTCAAATTCGCTGCCGTTCTTGATCACATATGTCGTGCCCGCCAGCCCTGCGATGTAAATGCGGTCACCTGTGCCAACCAGTGGGGCATATATGCGATTTATGCCCTGGAGTCGAACGGGACCGAAAACTGTTTCGCCTGTTTTGGCGTTGAAACAGGACAAGATGTTTCTGGTACTTTTCATGCAGTAGATATTGTCCCCGGAAAGAAGGGGCGAGGAAACATAAGGGGTATCACCAGCAACCGTCCAAAGCACGGCATCTGTACCCGTGATATCGCCTTTGGCTTTGTCGAGTGAAATCGCCTGCATCGCCGGGTCTCTATGGCCGCTTGTAACATAGACAATGCCATCGGCATAGAGGGCGGTGGGAATGACATTTGACCCCAGTCCCGCGCATTCCCATAAAACGTCGCCAGTTTTGAGATCGTAACTGCGGGTCTTTCCGCTCGCGCCCACAATAATCTGTTGCGTGCCCTTGTGTTCGACGACGATCGGCGTGGTCCACGTCGTTCTTTCCCGTCGCGCCGTGCGCCAGATTTCCTCACCCGTGCGTTTGTCCAGCGCGACAATAAATGAATCGCCCTGGTGATCCCAGTTGATAATCAGGGTATTGCCGTGAATCGTCGGCGATGAGCCTTCTCCAAAAGAGCCTGCAACTCTCATATCGCCAAAGTCCTTATCCCATTTCAAATTGCCGTCTAAATCAAAACAATACAAGCCCCATGAACCGTAAAATGCGTACAGGTGCTCGCCATCCGTAACACCCGATGTGCCGGCATAATTAGCCGTTTTATGAGTGCCTTCGTGGGGCAGTGCCTCGCGCACGGTCTTTTCCCACACCACATTGCCACTTTTGCGATCCAGTGCAAGCAACATAAAATTATAGATATGAGTAGGCAACTGCTTCCTGCCTGTCTGGGCGACTTCTACGGTTTTGTCGGTCTTAACCGCTGTCTGGACAAAAATTTTATCGCCCCATACAATAGGCGTCGCGTGACCCGTACCCGGAATTTTTACTTTCCAGCGGATATTGGTATCTTCGCTCCACTCCACGGGAGGATTGCCCATATCCACGAGTCCATTTGCATTCGGCCCCCGCAGGTGGGGCCAGTTTTGCGTCTCCTTCGCCGCATGGTGTTTTGCCTGAACCAGAATTGGAATCAAACAGAACCCCATCAAAATCAAAAGCCATTTCTTCATCTCAAACTCCTTTCTATAATGTGATATTTTGCAATTCAGAGATTCAAAATATCCGTTTAATGAAGGGTTGTCAAACCTTTCTTTTTTGTTTACGTTGGGGATAGAGGTTGATGAACCGACTACTGACCACTTAAAAAAGGAATTTTATGCCTGCACCTCTTTATCCCAAATCCATTCGATGGTGGCCCGCTATTGCTATCGCCGCCTTGATCCTCATTGTATTATCGGTAATATGGATTCCCGAAAGACCAAACCGCCAGATGCAGGTTATGCCGACAATACTGGTCGGCTCAATCGGCTCACTTTTGCTCTGTCTCTGGTTCTTTGCTTTTTCCCGAGCGAGTCGAAAAATCCGCCTGCGGGGTCTAAGTATTCTTATACTCCTGACCGTCCTGACAGTTTCATTATTTCAAATCCGCGGTTTTACAGGCGATTTGGCTCCCAAGATAGAGTGGCGCTGGTCTTCTGTTACATCCATATCCGTGGCGGGACAGTCTTCAGATGGTCCCGGCATAGACTATCCTCAATTTTTGGGTCCACACCGCAACGCCATACTCAATGGAATAAAACTGGAGTCCGATTGGGTTCAAAATCCCCCCAAATTACTCTGGCGCGTACCCGTTGGTGAAGCCTATTCCGCCTTTGCCGTTGTCGGGCACTCCGCCGTGACTCAAGAGCAAAAAGGCGAAGACGAAACCGTGGTTTGTTACGATCTCTTGACCGGAAAAAAGAAATGGCGTCACAGCATGCGTGCGCGATATGAAACCGCGATTGCCGGAATTGGTCCGCGAGCCACGCCCACCATATCGGGCAACCGCGTTTATTCTTTTGGCGCAACCGGCATTCTCACCTGTCTCGATTTGGAAACCGGTCGAGAAATCTGGTCGCGCGATACCGTGAAAGAAACCGACGCACGCGTTAAAGAATGGGGCATGAGTGGTTCACCCCTCGTTTTAGACGACAAAGTGATCGTAAGTCCGGGCGGACAACACGAACAATCGCTGATGGCATACCACCGCGAAACCGGTGATATTATTTGGGGAAGTGGTCCTGCAAGAGCGGGTCACAGCTCGCCGAGTTTAACCGCCATAGCGGGAATGGATCAAGTACTCATCTTTAACAGGGGGCAAGTCGCGGGTCACGATCCAATTTCCGGCAAGTTGCTATGGGAATATCCCTGGTATGGCGGGATAACGCAACACGTTGCCCAACCCATCCCACTGTCTGGAGACCGCGTCTTTGTATCAACAGGTTATGGCATTGGCAGTGAATTGATTCAAATTGCGAAAAATAGCCAGGATGAATTTACTGCCGAACGGATATGGAAAAGCCCTCGTCTCAAAGCCAAATTTGCCAATATGGTCTATAAAGACGGATATATTTACGGACTGGACGACGGCGTCCTCGTATGTTTGGATCTCGCAGACGGACAGCGAAAATGGAAACGAGGGCGCTATGGCCACGGGCAACTCATTCTGGTAGATGATCTCTTGCTCATCCAAACCGAATCGGGCGATGTCGTCCTCGTCGATGCCTCGCCAGATGAACACAATGAACGCGCGCGCTTCCCCGCTCTAAGCAGCCACACATGGAACGCTCCCACACTTGCCGCGCCTTATCTCCTCGTGCGAAATGATCGGGAAGCGGCGTGTTATGAACTCGCACTCAAAAAGATAAATTAACGCGCCTCATATCTCCTGTTTCAACGCTGGCAATAAAGGTGCTCGCAGGGCATAGAAAACGGCTATCGCGCTTGCGATAAGGCCCGCACCGTATATAATGACAAGCGTGAGAGCCAGCGATCCCCAGGGGATTAACGCACCATAACTCATGACATGGGGGGCTACGGCAATAAGCGCGGAGACGCTGCCGATAGCCAGGCCCACAAACATTAAAAAACCATTCTCCGCGAGCAACATGCGCGACAGCACTGCGCGGCGAAATCCAAAGGCGCGAAGAACCGCCAATTCACCGCGTCTTTCAATAACATTTCTCAACAGGACGATCCCCAATCCGAGCGTACCCAACAGCAGGCCCAATCCCCCCAGTGTTTGAAAGGTGGAGAGATACGTATTTTCGACCTCCTGAAAATGCGCGAGCTTTTGCGTTGTGGATACGGCGTCTAACCCGATATCTTTTAATCGGTTTTCCAAAAGTGCAGTAAGCTGAACGGGTTGTTGCGTTTCAACGAGAAAAGCACCATATCCACTCTGATCGGGAAAGTGCCGCAAAAAATTGTCTTCGGAAATCAGCAACTCACTTTGAAAAATACTCGTCTTTAACAAGCCCACCAATCTCAGCCTGACAATCTCCCCTATTTCATTCTGCAACACAATATCATCGCCCAATTGCTTGTGCAAGATCCACATAGCCGAATTGTAATCCCCAATTGCCGGAATCACATCTGCACCCAAATCCTCGGATAATAGAGTCCAGGGATTTTCCACTTCAGTACTCATTTGCTGAAATGTAAAACCACCTCGCTGACGCAGAGCTTCGGGAACACCCAAAACGCGCGGACTTTCGGGCTTGTAAAGATTGAGGCAACTCGCATCTTCACCCGGCAAAACGCGTAGCGGGATAAACCGCGCCTGATTTAAGAGTTCTGTATCTGCCTGCGAAAATCCGAGTTCAAATTGCCCTTCTTTTGAATTGAAATCCCGATAAATCGGCACATCAACATCGGCGATGAGGGCAAAGCCCCCCGTGCCAGAGGCTTTGTCCTGAGCGATATTTTGAGTCAAATCAGTTCGCCTATTCGCGCCTACTGCAACAATGACAAAACACGCACATCCGATGAGTGAGGCACACAACAAACTTCGCGCGGGCTGCCGTTTGCTATTTTGCACCCCCATCCCAATAATACCCTCTCTTATGGCGCGATGCCCGCGTCTAAACCAGAGTGATAGAAAGCACAACCCCGAAACCATCCACAGCGCGCCACTAAGAAAAAATAAGCCTGTACCTGTTGATGGATCCACCGTCGCACCCCCCCCCAGACTGAGCGCGGCGAAAACGAGGCTGCCCTGGGCATACCATTTTGTACGCGGCTTTGCGCGCAGCACTTCCGTAATACCCGATAATAGTGCGCGAACAGAAATAGTGCCCAAACGGCGGAGCGTGAGCCAGATTGCCAGCAGGATCACGATGAGTGAAATGGCATAGCCCAATAACAGACTCGATGCATGGATGTGAAGCGAGAGATCAGACGTACCAACTGCGCCCACCCAATAAGTACGCAATCCCACCATAATCAGATAGGCATAGAAAACACCGCCTATCAGCCCTGTGATGCCGCCCACACCGGCCAGTACAAAGCCCTCACAGCTAAGGAGGCTGCGAATTTTTTTTCCCGTATATCCCGATACCATCCGCATCCCGACTTCTCTACCCCGCTGCTCCACACTCAGACGAAATAATAATCCGACCAGAAGAGCTGCGGAAATAATCAGGAATTGACTGAATGCAATAAACAGCCCGCTAAAGTCCGTCGCTCCCGCAGAAGCGGCCAGGCCCTGCTGTTTGACAGGCTGAAATGTCAGGCCAACCGATCCGGGTGCAATATTTGTCAGCAAGCGGTCCTCAAATCGCTTCGCTGTTGTTTCGATATCTTCTCCCGCAATAGCCCCAATGCGTATAGCGGTTAATACGCCAAATCGACTTTGCCACAATCTCTGCCCAGTCGCGACAGACACAAAGGCTTTTGGCGCGTCGCGATAGGTATCCCAATAATCTTCATCTTTCGGGCGAACACGGCTCAAGTCTATGGGAAAAGGCGCTTCCCAATCTGCCATATTATTTGCATCCCCCAGGCCCGGATAATCGGGAGACAACTTTTCATCTGCGCCCAATCCCGCCATTGCCACAATACCCTTGAGTTGGAATGTCGCCCAACGGGTCAGGAGTTTTTCCCCAGGCGCGACTTCGTAATAGGCAACTCTCACTTCATCGCCAACCCGTGCGTTCAAATCCTCAGCCGCCCAGGTATTCAGCAAAATACCATCTTCCCCGAGTTGTAGTGATCCATCTACAATCTGAAAGGTCCCCAAATTCCCAACATCTAAAGCAGAAATTGTAGAATAGGGCAATTCTCTCTCCCCGACCTGTGTGATATTCGCCAGATAGGTGAGAATAGACATGTGGGACGCGTTTAATTCCGTAGATATGTGTTGAATAGTTTCCGCAATATGGGATTTGAGAATAAACTGCGTGCTCTCAATAGCGAAATAATCTGCTTCATGGCGGATGACGATACCGAGATCATCCGGCGTTGCAACGCGGGAAAGAGCTTCCTGAACTTCTGCATCTGGATCACCCGACACCAGCAATGTATTCACGCGACCTCTTTGACCCAACGCTTTTTGCAAAACCGGCAGCGACAAATATGCATTGAGCGGAACATTCTGGCGGGCGAAAAGGCCAAAGCGCCCCATTCCCCTATCGGGAAGCACGCCTGCGAGCGTCAGTCGAATTGTCTGAACCGCATCATCAGCACGTCCAAATAGCGATTCGCGGTGAATATCATCTGATTGCTCGAAAGACAGCAGAATGGCATCGCCAATCTGTGCATTGAGTTCTTTTTGGAGGGATTCATTGACAACAACCGATGGGAATATTCCCCCGATCGTCAACTCGGGCAATATTTGATCAAACAGATTTGCAAAGCGGTTGTCAATACCCTGAATTTGAACGCGGGAAGCCCGCGTATTCGATTCCGCCTGAACAGCTGTTCCGTTCAGGCTAATAGCCGATACAACATCCGGAGCGCCGAGTTCACGCTCGAGGTCCCGTTCCAAACTCTCGCGGAAAAATCGCTCGGATACCAGAGCGTGGTCAATTTTGCCCAGACGACTCAACGACAAATCTCTCAAGCTACCCCGAACGGAATCGCCCACGATCAAAGCACCCGTCAGAACAGCCGTCGCCACTGCCACGCCGAGCATAACAGCCAGATTAATTCGCCAGAAATAGATCAGACTTCGACGCACGTTCCCCCCTGCAAATCAAACCGCCGCTCAAAGCGATGGGCAAGCGCCGTACTGTGCGTTGCACAGATCAGGATATTATTTTCCCGCTCGTGCAATTCAAACAGCAAATTGGCTATTTCCTCTGCTCGCGCCCCATCCAGGCTACCCGTTGGTTCGTCGCACAAAAGCAATGCAGGGGAATTGATAAGCGCACGCGCAACAGCTGTGCGCTGTCGCTCGCCGCCAGATAATTCAGCGGGACGGTGATCAATGCGATGCGACAAGCCCACGCGATCAATAATCTCTCGGGCGCGGTCTCGCGCATCGCCATCTCGAAATGCCAGTGTCGGGATCAAGACATTTTCCAGAACCGAGTATTGCGGCAAAAGATGGTGCTCTTGAAACACAAATCCAATACCCTGATTTCTAAACCGCGCGAGTTCGTTTTCAGATAATGCGAAGGGATCCTGCCCCTCTATTTCGAGACTACCCTCAGATGGTCGGTCCAGCGTACCCAGCACATGCAACAAGGTACTCTTCCCCGACCCCGAAGGACCCATAACACTCAGCGATTGCCCCGCTGCCATTTCAAAAGATATATCCTGCAGAACATTTACATCGCCAAAGTGTTTGGAAAGATTTTCAACTTTTAGTGCCATTTGCGACCTCTTAAATATACTATTCCGAGACCTGAATCTGATCCGCAATAAAATCTGGAATCGGTATGGACCTGATTTTTTCGCCGGGATTGCATATACAACATACCACACTCAATTCTCCGCTGGCAATAGCCGTTTCTCCGCGAAAAAAATCAAACCGATAGGTCAGGGATTTTGTACCTTTGCGTATCACCTTCAGATGAATATCCAGCACATCTTCAAATACGGCTGGACTGAGATATGTACATGTTGCCTCCAACCTCGGCCATCCAATTTTATTTCCATCCCATTCTGTTGAAACACTCGTCTCCAACGCGCGCAAAAAAGCATGCTCGGCCGCTTCCATAAAGACAAAAAACCGGGAAAAGTGTACAATCCCGGCCATGTCCGTATCGGAAAATTCTACCCTGCGAGTGGTGTGAAATTCACTGTGCATAGTGCTATCTATCAAGACGAAGGTTTAAATAAGGTCACCAGACACCCTCCCAGCGCAGCCAATATAATACCCAAAACAAATTGCCAGTTCAAACCGCCCCATCCACCTGCTGGCGGATGCATAATGAGAGAGACGATAGCATTGACCATAGGCGCGCCGGCAAAAACAATGGACATAACCACGGGTGGCGTCCCCTTAGCGCCAAAGGCGAGGAGCACACCAAACGCGCCAATAGCACCCACAGTACCAGCCAGCAGCGACCATGTCAGCCCCTTTGTCGGAAATGACCAGTCCGATCCGTTGATAGCCAGCACAATGAGAGATCCAATAACAGCCGTCACAAGATAGGCAATACCCACAAACAGAAACGCCTTATAGCGTCCATTTTCGGGATCGCCCATAGCGATCTGACCAGTATGCAGAAAAATCCCGTACAAACCCCACGATCCCACAGTCAACAACGCAAAAATCAACCACGTAAGTCCAGTAGATGAAGTCGGCATTTGCCCTCCTGTATTAAGTTTTTGAATCCGTCACATACTGTCGATATACCGCCAGTGTTGCTTCCGCCATATCGTCGTCGCTAAAATTTTGATGCACTGCTTCTTTACCTTTTTGCCCCATCGCCTCTCGCCCCTCTGCGTCGTTCATCATCCGCAGCAACCCTGCCGCCAATGCCTCTGAAGAATCCGGTTCTACCAGAATTCCCCCACCCGTTTTTTCAATCCACTCTGGAAAAATACCGTGCCGGGGCTGAACAACGGGAACGCCATTGGCCATAGCTTCGAGCAGCGATAGCCCTTTAGGCTCTTTATAAGGCGTTGGCACAGATAAGATATGGATGCCATTCAGGAATGCAATTTTTTCTTCTCGATTGACTTCCCCGCGATAATCAAAAACATCGGAAAGTCCCCGGGATGCAATTTGTTCGCATACGTGCTGAAAATACGGCGCGTCTCTTTGTCCCAGATAACCGGCAACACTGAGTCTTACATTCTCCACACCGACTTGTTCAGCCAGTTGATGAAACGCATCGACCAGCACATGCAACCCCTTCTCGGGACATATCCGAGCGAGATAACCAATCGCAAAAGGCGATGGGGCCGGCTTTACATCGCTTTCCCCATGCCCGTCTAATTTGATACCCAAAGACGCGACGTGAATCCGATTGCGCGGCACATCGAGGTAATCGGCCATAAAATCGGCATAATAATCGCAAGTGGCGACAAATCCATCGACATCTCTTGCTCGATCTCGTAAGCACTGCCGCGCGTCCGACCTGTAAGGTTCTATCAATCCTTCGAGAAAGATATCCTCACCTTGCAGAGAACACAAAACGGGAATACCGAGTTCCCGTTTCATTTCTCTGGCCATGCCCAAAAACATCGAATTGGTCAATTGCACAAGATCGGGTCGAAAATCCTCTTTCAACCAGCGCACCAGCTTTGCGAGTTCTTTTTTTTGCGCGCCGTCTTCCCCCTCTAAAACCGACACAGTGAGTGCGCCGAGGTCCTCAGCGCGCGTCGATCCACTAAAACGTGCGAGACTATTGAGCAGTATTCGGCTATTCAATAATCTATCGACAAAAGAGGGTGTGTGTCGGAAAATCCCCATTTTCTGCTGGAGATAAACATTTATGCCGCCGTAAAACACCCGATCAATACTCGCGCCCGGTTCATCGGTACGCAGGGGCGTGTACGTCGGAATAAGCGCGAAATCTATTCCCTTGCGCTGAAGCGCTGAGGCCAGCGCATTGTCGTGAATACAACTGCCACAATACATACCCGCCGCACCCGCGGCAATATAAGCAATTCGCATAATAATTAGGAATTAGGAATAGTGATCCACAGTCTCGGGCAGATCGCACATTTGTCCCATAGGCTCAAAAATAGGGGTGACATCTTCGCGATAGACATTGCCTTTTAAGATATTGATAATGCCATCTATACATTCTGGATGCGCTTTTAAAAATCTGGCAAAACTGAAATCTTTGGTATAAAAAGCATAGACCAATTTGCGAATCGCCTCCATGCCCGGAAGAAATTCTGGCCCCCATTTGCCGAGTTGACCGGCAGAGAAATCGCGCTTCTCAATGGCTTCGTGTATCGCATCGGCGGCCATCTCGCCCGATTTGAGCGCGAGAAACACACCCGAAGAATAAACGGGATCGATAAAACCAAAAGCATCGCCCACCAGCACCCATCCCTCGCCCGCGACAGTATTGGACCGATATGAAAAGTCCTGCGTGACTTTCATGGGAAACAACTGCTCGGCTCCCGCGAGCCGTTCTTCCATGCGGATGCACTTTGCCAGCTCTTCTTCAAAAATTTCCTGAGGGGTTCTCTTGCGGTTTTGCAGCAAATAATCCAATCCCCCAACAACGCCCACGCTGGCCACATCATCTGGCAGCGGGATGTACCAGAACCAGGAGTCCTTATCTCGCGTATGTAAAATCAGCGTTGCTCCTTCGTCAATACCCTCATCTCGGAACGCGCCCTTGTAGTGCGTGAAAATAGACGCCTTTTTGAGCTTCGGCTCAATCGTCTTGGTCTTTAGCCTTCTCGAAATAAGCGCGCTTCGCCCCGTCGCATCTACGATAATACTGGCAAACACATCTTTAATTTGTCCATCGCGGTATCTTACCTGAACACCCGTTGCCCTATCCCCGCTAAAATGCACCTGATGCACACTCGCCCCCTGCTCAACTTCGGCACCTTTCTCACGGGCATTGTCCATCATCATAAGATCAAATTCACTACGCAACACCTGATATGTAATCGAACTTTCGTGGGGATCGTGTAAGTGAAAATAAAATGGCGCCGAACCTTTTCCCGATCCGCTAAAGAACTGGACGCTGTATTTTTTGACAAACGCACTTTTTTTTAGCTTATCGAGCAGCCCCAGTCGTTTGAATGACCAGTACGTACCCGGCATCAGGGATTCACCAATCTGAAATCTGGGAAATTCCTCCCTTTCCAGCAGCAACACGCGGTGCCCATATTCAGCGACCAGCGCGGCAGTCGTGCTTCCCGCAGGCCCCCCACCAATGACAATGACATCGTAATGATCTGAAATCATAGAAACGCTTTCCATTAAATTAAACTCGATGATCCGTAAATCGTCTCGCTTTCAGCTCGAACCGCGGCAAAGTATTGTGCGGTACGGTTTGAACGCCAGCGCGTATGCCCAGAATATGTCTCACCTCTCTGGATATCGCCTCAGAAATTGCACCCGCCTCTCCGCCATTTAATTCGATGCGAATTTTCATATCATCCATTTCGCCTTGCCGATAAATATCCACTGCAAACTCGGTTACTTCGGGAAATTCCCGCACGATATTTTCAATCGCGCTGGGGTAAAAATTGACGCCGCGGATAATCAACGCATCGTCGATACGTCCAATCACGCCTCCTTCAAGACGCGAGAAACTCGAACCGTAATCATAAATTTCTGTATTCAGCTTTACGCGATCTCCCGTGCGATAGCGAATAACGGGCATGCCAGCGCGTCCCAAATTGGTAAGCACCAACTCCCCTTCTCTCGCTTGCTCGCCCGTATCGGGATCGATCACTTCGCAAATAAATTCAGATTCGTTTATATGCATGCCATCTCGAAACGCACATTCAAATCCCCACGCACCCACCTCAGTCGCCCCCGCGTGGTCATAACAACGCGCGCCCCAGGCCTCCTCAATGCGCTGTCTGGTCGCAGGCAATCCCGCACCGGGTTCGCCTGCGTGAATCGTGGTCTGAACAGTCCCACCTGCAATATCAATGCCTTCTGCCTCAGCCACCTCTGCCAGATGCAGGGCATACGTCGGCGTACAGACAAGAACAGTAGCCCCATGATCCCGAATCGCTTGCAAACGCTGAATTGAGGACATGGAACCTCCAGGGATGGCCATCGTCCCCATTAAACGCGCGCCTTCATGCCCGCTCCAGAATCCAATAAAAGGACCAAAAGAAAAGGCAAAAAACAATCTGTCATTTGCCGTCACGCCCGCCCCGCGATACACATAAGTCCAGCAACGCGCAAACCAATCCCAACTCTCTACCGTATCCAACCAGTTCAAAGGCTCTCCCGTAGTCCCCGATGTTTGATGGACGCGGATATAGTGATCTGGCGGAAAAGTCACGTTGCTGCCATAAGGTGGATACGCCATCTGATCAGCCGATAATTCAGCTTTAGTCGTGAAGGGCAACAGCCTGTAATCATCGCGCGTCTGAATATCCTCGGGTCGATAAATCCCCACCCGGTTCAACTTCTCGCGATAAAAATCATTGCTATTCAGCACTGGAGACAGCATACCTCGCAACCGCTTTAACTGTCGCTGCCAGAGCGCATTTCGGTCTGTAGTCAAGTCAAGCATAGTTCAAATATTAACTTCAAAAGCACAGTATAGGCCAAATGGATTGGCCGGTATAACTGAGGTAGGGGCGCCAAGGCTACCCTGCGTTTCGTATTCCCGATTGGTCAAATTTTTGGCATTGACGCGAAATTTTATCTGCTTGTACATATAAGACGCGGATGCATCCAGCGTCAGCACATCCCCAATTTGAAATTGATTATCTGCAGCAATAAACTGGTTGGTGACATAGCGCGCGCCAACCCCAAATTCCACCCCATTGTCAAATCCTCTCGCCGTCCACACATTGAAAATATGGCGCGGCGAAAAAGCCGCCCTATTTCCCGAACGGTCCATAAGCTGGTATGTAATACCCGTTTGCGTGAACACGGGAACAAACTCCGTAAAGCGCGTGAGTGTGGCATTGGAAAATGAGTAAGACAAAAATGTATGCCAATTTCTCAAGGGGCGCACCATCACCTCGGCCTCGACACCGCGAGACCGTTGATCGCCATCTTGCTGTGTGACACCCGTCGCATCGGGGATTCCGATGTTGTTCTTTGACAAATGATAAACTGCGAGGCTCGCGTGCAAGCGGTCGTCCATCAGGAATTTTTTCGCGCCCACTTCCATCTGGAAACTCTCCTCGGTCTCTCGCGGGCCTGCGACCAGGCTCGAAGGAGGCGCGAATGCTTTACCCACATTGGCGTACAACGAGAGAACATCCTTAAATGAAACCACCATGCCGGCCATAGGACTCAGTTTGTTGTAATTACGCGACGTAGAAGTCACGGGATCATCGTAATCAATGCGGTCATATCGCACACCTACAAATGCCTCATAGCAGGGACAAAAGACAATGCGATCCACGACATAAGGCGCGACAACACGGCTTTTTGAATCCGCCCCCTGCGATTGCCCCGGAATAATAAAAAATGGCCGACTCGCGGTTTCCACGGGGTTGAACACATCGATATTGGGCAAGGCCGCCACATCTAAAGTAAATTTATCTTTCCACTGCATCAGTTCCAGTCCGGTGAGCAAGGTGTGTTCTACGTGCCCTGTGCGGAATGTAGATAAAAACTCAAACTGATTGCCTAAAACCTTCTGGCGATCATCCAAAAGAACAAGTGAGCGCAAAATGTCCAGACTCCCCTGAGCATTGGGAAAAACGCCGCTGAACAACGTACCCTGGGATATCCATGAAAAGTCGGTATAATAGAGCTTATTGCGAAACGTGACCTGTCTCGACAAGCGAGAGTGGAGATCGACGCGCGCCCGATAAATCTCTTGATCTGACGCATCAAAAGGCGATTGATACGATTGCGTACGCGGCACATCAGCGACCACCCCATTGATAATGGGAAGCCCCGCATCCGATTTGTACCTGCTGGTGACATATTCAAAATTGGCGGTCACTGTGGTTTTGTCACTGGGCCGCCACGTCGCCGCGGGATTCACAGCCCACAAACCGCTGTCTTTATCATCTCGATAGCTATCAGATACCTGCCGTAGTGCATTGACGCGCAAGGCAATACCCTGATCAATATCCGCCCAATTTGCATCTACTGTTCCGCGCCCCGTGTTGTACGGACCGTAAGAACCACCGACCTGGAGCGCATTTGTAAAAATCGGTTGTTTGCGACTCAGGTTCACCGATCCAGAAAGCGGGTTGCCGCCGTATAAAAATGCGCCTGGTCCCTTGAGCACCTCCACGCGCTCCAGATTGTAAAGATTGTAAAACGTAGCTTCTGGCTCAGACGCGCCATCGGTGAGCACCAGCCCGCTGGAAAGCGAATCGAACCCGCGAATGACGAAGAAATCCGTAACGCCAAATACGGTCTGGATATTGACCCCGCTCACATTTCGAAGCGCATCCCCCAAAACCACACCGCTCTGGTGCTGGAACAACCCGTGATTGACAACCCCGATACTCGCCGGTGTCAAACGGATTGGGACGGGAACCTTCATCGCGATAGTGCTCACGGTAGGCACTTTTTCCTTGCTCTCCGTCACCACAATCTCTTCCCCCGCATAAACGGGCAGTTCTTCCTCCTCCTTCTTCTCTACCTCTTCTGTATTTTGCGCAAAAATAAGATTACTCGTCAGGCCCAGAATACAGGTAAAAATCAAAAACTGTCGAAAATAACGCATAGTGACTTCTCCAAGTGTCAGATATCAGTCCCCCGGCCTCTTCCGACTATTACTCGCTCTCCGTGTCCGCAGATTTCGTCTGCGGCTCTGATACATCCATGCATACAATCCTGTGCATATCGCGCACAAATATTTTCCCATTGGCAAGTGTTGGTGGTGTCCAGCATTTGCCCGAAAGCACCTGTGCACTGACTTTTTCACTAAAATTCATGGGCGATGCATCTGCCAATGCGAGTTTGCCCTTATCGCTCAAAATGATCAACTGTCCATCGGCAAAAATAAGCGTCCCTTTGCCATACCCCCGGCGTCGCCACTGTTCTTTGCCAGTCTCTGCTTCAATACATTTCAAAATTGCATTGTCAAAACCGTAGATATAATCGCCGATCAGGAGCGATGTGCCAAAATGGTTTTTCATACCGCGGCTTTCCCACACTTTTTTAACGCTCAAACCATCTCCCTGCGGTTCAATTTGCAACAAGGCTGCCCCGTGGTCATAACCCGAAGAAATAAATATACGATCTGGAGCCACAAAAATTGGCGTGGCAACATTCAGATCATAAGATGTGTGCCAGGGCAATCGCCAGTAAAGCGAGCCATCAGTGGGAGAAAGCCCAACCGCTGCTTCACCCGAAACAAAAACCACCTGACGAATACCCGCAATATCTACAACAATGGGCGATGAATAAGACACGATATCTCGTTGAGACGCCCACTTGAGAGCACCATTTGTCTTATCCAAAGCGATAAACGTCCCCTGCCGTGTGCCCACTTCTAAGAGCAATAAATCGCCTTCGACCAGCGGCGACGTCGAAAAACCAAATTTTGGCACGCGACTGCCCAACCCATCATAGAGATCGACCAACCACAGTTTTTTTCCATCTTTTGCATTGAGCGCATACAACCAGCCTTCGGCACTGAGCACAAAAACCCGCTCGCCATCCACAGTGGGCTGAGAACGGGGACCGTTCCCACCTTGACGCTCATAGAATTTGGCACCTGTCTTAAAACGCCAGATTTCCTCACCCGTTTTTTCTTCCAGACAAATGACAAATTCATCCTCCCCAGCAGAGAACATTGTATAAACCCGTCCATCCGCGACCGAAATACCGGAAAACCCCTCACCGAGTTCTTTTTGCCACACAACCGCTGGCCCATCTTTTGCCCAGGTTGTCAACAATCCCGTTTCAGATGAAATACCCGTCCGGTTGGGGCCCAACCACTGGGGCCAATCTCCGTGTGCGGGAGAAAAGCACAAAACAACAGCGATTAACAAATAATGCCCGTATTTCATAAATCCTCCATAGTTAGTGGAAATTGATCGCTCATGTATAACGCGAATTGCGATACTTTTCGTGATAAAATTCGGGGAGCAATTGATCGACACGCAAAAGTCCCTCTCTACTCAGAGTGATACTTTCCGAGTCAAAATCCAGCATCTCGTAATCCCTGAGTTTTTGATAGGCTTCACCAAATTGGTGCAAAATATTGACACCAAATTTATCCTGAAAATACGCTGTTTCAATCCGCCCCAGCTTGAGTTGCAAAATCATCTCTCTGATCAGCCGTTCTTCGCGTGTAGGAACAAAAGAGCGATTGATCGGAAGCTGCCCTTTTCCAACAGTTTCGATATAGGGATCCCAATGCGTCTGGTTTTGAAAATGCATACCACCCACATGAGAGAAAGAAGCCACACCCGTACCGATGAGATCCGCGCTGCGCCACAGAGCATCTCGATAGACAAATTTATTCAAGCGCCCTTTTTTGACCAGCGTATAAGCACTCGATGTTTCATAACCCGCTTTGGCAAACTCTTCAATCGCATAATTGTGCCACGCGCGCTTGGTGGCCCAATCTGCGACAGGCAAACCTCCTCCATCGCGTATGGCTTTTGAATACGTCGTATTAAACGGCAATTCCATCTGATAGATAGTAACGCTATCCGCATCGAGATCAATGGTGCCCTGCACTGTATCCCGCCACGTCTCCCACGATTCCCCGACCATACCGGAGATTAAATCCACATTGACCTGTGCAAATTCCTGCGCCTTGACCCACGGCATAGCCCTGTATATTTCTTTGCTGACGTGTGCGCGACCATTCTCCCGCAAAATATCGTCGTTTAAGTTCTCCAAACCCAGGCTCAAGCGCGTGACGCCAATTTCCCGAATAGCCTCAACTTTGGACTGTGAAAGCGTACCAGGCTCACACTCAAATGCCACCTCTTCCGCATCATCCCACGGCATCACAGCCTTGACCCGGTCAACCAGAGCCTTTAAGTGTTTGACACTAATATAAGACGGCGTACCACCACCAAAATAAACAAAGTGCAATTTTCGACCTGCAATACGGGGCAAGGTACTATATGTTTCCACCTCTTTTGCCAGAGCATCTAAATACGTTTGAATTTCAGCACTATTGCGATCTGTATAAACCCGAAAATAACAGAACTTGCACCGCTTTCGACAAAATGGAATATGCATGTAAAGGCCCAGCGATATTTCTCTATCCCCCGAATCGGATGTGTGCAACATCTCTTCAATCTGCGCCGTATTTTCATCGCGCCAGAAAGAGTAAGGCGGATAATTGGAAACAAATACGCTACCAACATCTGTTTCCTTCCACACTTTGCGGGTTGTTGCTGGCTCTGGAATCTGGATTTGCTCGCTCATTCTTCCGCCTTTCCAAAACAATATAACGTGCCATTTGTTGTGCCAATAATCAGCCGCTCGCGCGCCACACTGGGCGAGGCGATAAATTCCGATCCGGTCACAAATTCCCAACCGAGTTCACCGGTCTCGAGATTTAATGCCACGAGTTTTCCATCCATTGTACCTGCAAAAACGCGATCTCCCACCACAACGGGAGATGCTTCAAATCGGGAGCGGGACATGTAAGTCCACAACACATCCCCCGTATCGGGATCAAGCGCGTGAACCATTTTGTCGCGCCCTGCCACAATAACCCACTCAGGAGTTACGGATGGCGATGCAAAATAGGGCAACTTTCTCTGCGGATGTTCGTATCGCCAGGCAATTTCTTTTGCCGTTAAGTCAATGCACAAAACCTGGCTTTCATAAGTCCCCACATAAGCGCGCGTCTGATGAACGGCTGCGCTGGCACCCACATAAGCGCCGAGTTCAATTTGCGATTGCTCTTTTCCGCTGGCAATATCAATAACGCGCAAAAGACCATCACAACCCGCAATCAGCGTATGCGCTTGTGCAATAGCCGGCATGCCGTGAACATAACCATCCGTTTCTATCTTCCACAATAAAGCCCCATCGTCCGGCGCGAGGCAGTATAAGAACTGGTCATAAGACCCAAACAGGATGCGCCCCCCGGTTGCATTTGCCGACGAGATAATCTCCCCATCTGTTTGAAACGTCCACAATGCATTACCTGTTTGTGCATCAACAGCGTGAAAAACGCCATTGCCATCGCCGAAAAACACGGTTTTTTCAAAAACCAGTGGCGATGATTTGACCTCACCCGTAGCCGAATACGTCCACTTGAGCGCACCGCTATCAAAATCAAAAGCGTATAGCTTTTCATCCAACCCGCCCACATACACCGCGTCTTGCCAAATTGCGGCGGTGGATTCAATCCCTATTTCGACCTGTGCCGTCCACAACACATCCAGTTCAGCGGGCAGACTATTATTTGCAACACCTGTAGATTGTGCATCCCCGCGGAATCGGCTCCATTCTTCTGCCTGGACGGGAATCAAAAATAAATAAAAAACAAAAAAAAGAAATGTTCTCATTGCGGATCAATACACAGATTCGTAAAGGGCGAGAAAATCATCTTCATCCACGGGTCTCGGATTAAAGGTACCCGTCCATTGTTCAGTCGCATCTCTTGCCAGCATTGGGAGGCTGTCACGCGCTACACCGAGGTCGCGCAGTTGAAAAGGCAGATTTGCACATTCTTTCAGAAAAACGACCTTCTCGACGAGTTCATCAACATCCGCTCCAAGTCCACGATAGCGCGCGCCTGCGGTTTCTCCATTGAATTGGACGACAGCGGGCAGCATAAGTGCCACGGCGACGCCATGTACAATACCAAAATGCGCGGTCAATGGATTGGCACACGCATGTGCTGCACCCAACATGGCGTTCTCAATAGCCGCGCCGGCAAAGTGCGCGCCCAAAAGCATTTTGCTTCTCACTTCGTTATCGGAGGCATCCTTCAGCACGCTTTCAAAACTCGATGCAAGCAATTGCCACGCCTTTTGTGCGAACATCATAGAAATAGCATTGCGGCGTGTGCAAACATAACTTTCAATAGCATGTGCGATGGCGTCTATACCCGTTGCTGCTGCGACATTTTTCGGCACAGTTTCGACCAGCGACGGATCGAGAATAACACTCCGAAATCGCGCTTTCAGGTCGCCACAGGCCATCTTGACATGTGTTTTTGCATCGGAAATAAGCGCGTAGGACTGCGCCTCGCTCCCAGTGCCCGCAGTCGTTGGAATCCCGATAGAGGGCAACATGGGTTTTGCCGCATGGCCCATACCCAGATAATCTTCCATCTGTCCGCCGTTTGTCAGGATAAAATTGATCCCTTTGGCGCAATCCATCGCACTACCCCCACCCATCCCGACGATCAGATCAATATTCCCCTGTGCTTTTGCAAACGCAACACCGGCCTCTATATGCGCGGTCGTGGGGTTTTCATCCACACCATCAAACACAAAAAAATCCAGGGAAGCGCTTTGAAGCGGCGCAATCGCACGGTCTGTGAGCTTGGCGCTTACAATCCCTGGATCGGTCACAAAAAGAATGCGGCTTCCGCCCAATTCTTTTGACAATTTCCCCAATTGCGCGAGTGTACCCTCCCCAAACACCACGCGCGTAGTAGGACAAAAATCAAATGCTTTCATCTCCTAAGCCTGTTTCGCCCATTGCAACGCGCGTTGCCGGTACAGGTGTTCGAACAAATTGCCCTCGTGTGGTTGATCCCATGAAATCTGATGCGTGGGAATCGCCCCCACATTGAGTCTTTCTACATGGGGAGAATTGAGCAATTTATCGATAAATACACGGTCTTCTGTTATGGCTGTCACCACAAGGCTCGGTCCAATCACGTCCAGAATTTCCGACTGAGAAACCTCGACCACGCTCGCGTAGGGGAACAAATATTCCGTATTTGCAAGAGGATGTTCAAAATCGTCACACCGGACAACCGTAGGGTTTAAGAATTTCAATCCATCGATCTCAACCAGCCGATCACCGCGCAATTTCTCGGTCAAATCTTCGGCCCCTATGGTTTTCAGGTTGATATCTATAGCCAGCGAAATTTGATCGGCGAATGCGGGGTTGGTAAATGCAGCGATCTGCGCTTCTGGATCATCCAGAGGTCTCCCGACGATTTTTGCCAATCGCTCTGCAAGTGCTTCGGCAATTTCTCGACCATGCGCGGGAACCCACACGCCCGACGCATTGATACAAGAGCGACCACCATTTGCAGTAATTGAAGCAACTGCGATATCGAGACAGTCTTCCCAGCGATCTATCATATCTTCGCCAATAATGACCTTACTCTGCCCAGGCCCGTGAATTTCCACGCGAGGATCGTCTAGCCAGGGGGCGACCGTTGATCCGCCCCCGAAGAGCATGGAGCGACCACATCGAATCAAAATTTCAGTAGCACCACCGTGATCCGTCGGATAGAACCCAAACGCTTCTGGCGGGCACCCCGCTTCTATAAACGCCTGTGCAATTCGGAAAGGCGTCCAGGGCTCTTCGCGTCCGGGTTTTAGAACGAGAGGAACTTTGAGTGGGATGGATGGAACCCACAGCGCGTGTACCCCTGGCGAATTGCTCGGCAATATAGCTCCGAGTGCATCGGCCTGACAAATATAGCTGAGAGAGCGACCATCCTGGTTGTGCCAGCCCTCATCGAGAGCAGCGAGATCCAACCCGCGCGTGAGACCTCCTAAAATAGCTTCGATCTCTGTACACACGAGCTGAATTTTTTCCATATTCGCACGGCAGAGCGCTTCGGGCATACCCGTTGTGCCAGAAACCTGTTTGACATAATCATCGGGCGTTTGGATATGGTCACCAATGGGCAAATCGGCTTCTGCAAATAAGCGCGCGGCTTCGCGGGTCATATCCACGAGTTCCGACACACTCAGCCTGTCGAGCGCCTGTTTGTTCGCCGCCGCTACATTTAAGTCCTTCGCGACCAAACCCCGATTTGCCTGACTGACCTGAACGAGCGGCTCGCCAGTTTGAATATGCGACACTTCCTGAACGCTCAAACTCGTGTAAGGTTCCCCCGCACGTAAAATGGGTAAGTGAATCATGTATTTCGCCTCTTTGAAAGACTAATTATCGCCTCCCTGCTTTAGGGAAGAAATTTATAACCATTAAATCATCTACAAGTGTGGCTTCAAATCGCATAGCAGAACATAAAAAGTAGCTTTTCACCCAAATAAAAGCAAGCGCAATAACGTGAGTATTTTTACATTGACTCTAAAATACTCACGAGTATATTAATGTTGAGTCTAAAATACTCACGACATGCGAGAAAGGTGATAAGTATGGAACCCCGCTACATCATGGATCATATTGAAGCAGATATCGCAGACAGAATGATATTCATCGGCGGTCCGCGTCAGGTTGGAAAAACAACACTCGCAATCTCAATGTTGGGGCAAGGCCAGAATGAGTCGTCACCTGCCTATCTGAACTGGGATGTACTCGCCGATCGCGAGGATATTCTGGCGGGAAGACTCCCTTCGGGACAAACCCGCATTATTTTCGATGAAATTCACAAGTACGCGCAGTGGCGAAATCTAATGAAGGGGTTATTCGACAAAAACAAATCATCCGTTTCTTTTATCGTCACCGGCTCGGCACGGCTGGACTACTATCGCAAAGGCGGAGACTCTTTGCATGGACGATATCACTACTACCGTCTTCATCCCTTCACGCTGATGGAATGCGGGCAGAAGCCCGATAACGCGCTCGTGGCGCAACTGCTCAGATTTGGCGGTTTTCCGGAGCCTTTTCTCAGGGGAGAGACGCGGTTTCATCGCAGGTGGCTACGCGAGCATTCCGCAAGAGTCATCTATGAAGACCTCCGCGATCTGGAAAATGTGCGTGAAGTATCCATGTTAGACCTCTTGCTATCTCACCTGCCCGCCTGTGTGGGATCCCCTCTTTCGGTCAACAGCCTCAGCAAACTCTTGCAAGTGGCTTACGAAACCGTCGAACGCTGGCTCGCAATCTTTGAAAGGCTATATATGTGCTACCGCATTCCTCCATTTGGAGCAAAGAGAATCAGAGCTGTACGCAAGGAAAAGAAGTTGTATTTCTGGGACTGGTCGCGCATAACAGACCGCGGTGCCCGTTTTGAGAACATGGTGGCCGGACACTTGCTGAAATACTGCCACTACGTCGAAGATACAGAAGGATATGACATGGAGTTGCGCTTTATTCGAGATACCGACAAGCGCGAGGTAGATTTTGTCGTTCTCCGCGATGGACATGCGGAATTTGCCGTCGAGTGCAAAACTGGTGAGCGCGGTACTTCTCCCGCGTGCAAGTACTTCAGAGAGCGAACAAATATTCCGCGATTCTACCAGGTACATCTGGGCACAAAGGATTTTGGCAACGCAACAACCAACACCCGCGTTCTGCCGTTTTCTACCTTTTGCCGCGAGGTGGGGCTACCCTGATAAAAAAAAATCCACCCGATTTAATACACCCCAACGACGACTGACTCCTGCAACTCAGAGAACAAACCCAGATTTCTCACGCCATCCCAGGGATAGGCGTCAATCGGTTTGGCGCGTTCGGCCTCATCGCGTTCGAGAAAGCGGGGCATAAAAAATTCTTTCGTAAGCGTCGTCAGCATCACGCGCCCGACATCGTCGTAATCGACCTCTTCATCGGGATTATTCGGATTCACCAGTTCGATAAACGCGCGGGGCACGGGTGGGTAATACGTAATCGCGTAATTGTCTTCGGGCTCCAGTGGCTTGGAATAAGCCAGCCCCATCAGGGTATTGCCATAGGTGGGAACAAAATCAATACCGGGGACAAGCTCTTCTCTCGCAAACCGATTAAATTGTGCATTCATCTCTGTACCGCCGCAAAAAATGCCGCTAATCCCGGCTTTTTGCAGGGAAATTTTTTCGCACAATTCTTCGAGAAGCTTGGGAGTCGTGAACATGCACTTCACATTATCGTTCGCGCGCAAAATAGTGAGCGCCTGATCGATAACATGGGCTTTGTAGAGTTCCAATTCCTGAAGTGCGCCGCGCTTGATCAGCTTGTTGACCCATCGGGGATCGAGATCCACGAGAAAACAAATCCCACCGCGAATCTGGCAGAGATATTCCACTGCAAGACGCAATCGCCGGGGACCTGTTGGCCCCAGCATCAACCAATCTGCACCCTTTGGAAATGTCTCTTCAGAAAGGTGCTCACTGAACATCTCGTAGTCGATCTGAAAATCATTTTGACTGATCCGATATTTGGGAACACCGGTTGAGCCACCCGTCTCAAATACATAAGTCCGCTGTTCTTCACTTCCCCTCGGGATCCATCGCCTCACGGGGCCTCCGCGCAACCATTCGTCCTGGAAATGCCCGAGATATTTCAGATCGCTGTACCCGCCGATCTCCCGCCGCGGATCAAAATCCAATTCCTCTGCAAATTCCAGCCAGAAAGGACATCCCGTACCGGGATTAAAATGCCACGCGACCATATCCCGCACATGGGCGTCAAGGGTATCGCGCGCGTCTTTGACTCTATCAGCAAAAGGTGTTGCCAACACTTCCATATTGTAATGACCTCGTCTATTTGCCCTTAATTGCATATAATGTATTGCGCGTGCCAATGTAGAGCATGCCATCTTTTGCAATAGGCGTGGTATATACGGCACTGCCCATGTTGATTTCGTTGATGAGTTCAAACTCGGTTCCCGCTTTCAAAATCGCCACATCGCCGTCTTCATCTCCGATGTACACCTTCCCATCCGCGACAAAAGGCGATCCCCATATCGCGGCAAATGTATCGTATTTCCAGTGCTGTGTGCCGGTTTTAACGTCAAGGCAATAGACAAATCCGCTCAGATCTGCCGCATAGAGCAAGCCATCGCTAATGCCCACCGTTGAAATGGTTCGGTTGTAATTTTCATTGCCAAAGTGCCACACCGCATGGCTTCCCGTCACATCACCTGTACCCGTCGCGTCAATAGCCCACAAATGACCAATACCCTCACCGTGTTCGGGATCTTGTCCAACACCGATAAAAACCTTGTTATCGTAAATAACGGGAGTGGAAATAATCGCATTGCGCGTACCGCGGCCACCCAACTCCCACACAGAGTCTTTTGGATTACAGTCAAATTTCCAGATCAAATCGCCGGTCTCGGATTCCAGCGAATAAACCCAGCCATCGCCTCCGGGGCAGATCACCTGCGGCTTGCCATTGATAACGCCATAAGCGGGATTGGACCACTGCCCGTGCAAGATATTTTCGCCGGGATAGTCTTTTTCCCAAACCAACTCCCCAGTATTGAGATCAACCGCAATAAAGCTGGGCGACAGAGGCGACGGAATGGCGACGTGACCTTCATCGACACCATTGGCAGTGATAACAAACAGCAGATTGCCCGCCCCCACGGGCGAACAGGTCGCCAGATTGTGAGGAAATACATCCAATTCTTCCATCATGTCGTATTCCCAGATAATATCCACACCGATATCGCTCGTATCCTCTTCCCCTGTGTACGGACCATCATTTTCCCCATCCAAAAAACCCTCTGTATCCGCGCACACAATGCGACATTGATTGGAAATATAATACATCCGATCTCCGCGAATATAAGGCGTGGAGCAAATGCCCTGCTGTGGCCAGTCATTGACGCGCCCAGCCGGGAGCTTGGGATGCGCTGATTGCCAGAGAAATTTTCCATCGGATTCCTGAAAAGCCATGATCACGCCCTTGTCACCCGTAATTTTGGGATTGCGCTCAATCTGGTTATTTGTGCCCATAAAGATCTTTCCACCGATCCTGATGGGGCCGGCATAGGACTGTGCGCCGAGATCTGCTTTCCAGGCGATATTTTCCCCTGTTTCTGTATTCCAACTCGTCGGCAAATTTTTTGCATCTGACACGAGGTTGCGATCTGGTGTAAATCCCCACATGGTCTCTTCAGCAATTCCTGCTGATGCGATCAGACCAGCGATGACACATCCGCTTAAAAATCTTTTCAATTTCATTTTATTCCTTTGTCTGTAAGGGTTTATGAAGATTACCACATTTTCACATTATCGTAGTAAATCGTAGCGGGTGAATAGCCGTAAAGGGCGGGACTGCCTTCTTCTATCGGCAGGGGATCCTCTACTTCGATACTCCACGCATCGGGTTCGGGATCGCCTTTTTTCCAAACTTTGCCCCGGATGATGGCTTTACCATCTTCGATATCAACTCTCATTTTCATGGTGTACCAAACGCCCATGTCCCAGTGGAAATCGATGCGTTTTGCCATGCGCAAATCCGACGACCACGACCGAACTTCGAGTCGCTGGTGAATGCCCTGAAGGTCGAGGATATAGCGGTGGGCAATGAGACCCATATCGGGACGACGCCGTTTGTTTTGCGTGCCCATAAGATCGGCCTGAATAGTATAACCACTGAGTTTGTACGGCGCCACATAGAGATTTGAACGATCTAAGCCGCGTGCAGCTGGCGGTTTTGCCAGGACCTTGTTGCCATCTTTTTCCTCCACCATAAACCCCCTGCCCCCCCACACCCAGTGCAATGGATTTGTGCCGACTTCGACATTTTCAAAATCTTCAGTCCAGGGCACATCGGGCACCACGCGCACCCATGTCCGTCGGGTTAATTCACCCAGTTTAGCCGTGATCCAGCCGCCCTGTCCCGGTCGGGATGGTACAAACTGATTGTTCTTTATTTCTCCGTCCAGACCATTCAACGACCACTCGGCGTCGGCATTGCCGATCAAGCGCCCCTTCTCATCATAAGCCTCTGCCCGCAGGGGCAACACCTCGCCCTGTTGTATCGTAGCCTCAGCCGGAATAGAGAGAATAGATGCGGGTTTGGCACCCGAAGGCGCGCTTTCGTGCTTTGCATGGGGAGAAGATGTGACTTCAAATCGCGCGTTTTTATCACCCAGACAAAACAACCCGGCTTCGGTCGCAAAATAGATGCGGCGATATGCAACAGCGACCGATCCGTAGATCTCGGCATGCCCGCCCTCGGGCATTGCAATTTTCTTTTTGTCGAGAACTTCCGCGCCCATATTGCCCGCTTTGAGAATTTGAAAGCCGCCATTGACTTCAGTAACATAGAGTTTGCCATCGGCCCATGTCGGCGATCCCTTGCCCACAGTACCGATATTTTGCTCCCAATATTGCTTCCCCGTCCTGGCGTCCAAACAATGCACATTGGCCGAATTATCTATAACATAGACGCGCCCCGCGTGAACCGCTGGCGAAGCATAGCCGGCGGTCATACCGTCTTGTCGCCAGATTTCTTTGCCCGTGCGCGCATCCAAACACGCAACGCGACCAAGAGCGGTATTATCGACGTTTTCTTCGCTGTGTGTGACAAAAACGCGATTATCAGCCACGACAGGCGAGGTGTTGATGCCGCGCTTACTGAATGGAAAACCCCATACTTTTTCACCCGTTGCGACTTTAAAGGCAAAAATGCCGCCATTGCCATTACCGGCAACCAACACGCGCTGCCCATCAATTGTCGTGACAACAGGCGTAGAGTAAACGGTTAAATCGACCTGCCCACCACCGCCCGGACGAGCCATCCACGTGGTTTCACCCGTGTGTTTATTAAAGGCAACATACCGATGAGAAGGCGGTGCGCCAGCCCATCCGCGATTGCCCATGCTGATGATGACCAGATCGCCATCGACAACGGGCGTGTGCAACCGCCCGCCATAACCGGAGAATCGGTTAAATTCTTCGGTTAGAGACCGTTGCCACTGGACATAGCCATCGGTATCAAAACAGATCAATAACCCACTGACGAGATGGGCGTAAATATTACCGGTCTCGCCATCGGCCCCCAGGCTTGCCCATCCCAGACGATTGAAGGTTATGGTTGAGTGCCAGACATTGAACTTTTTTTCCCAAATGAGATCGCCCGTTTCCGCATCAAAACACGCGATGTGTTCCTGCTCGGTTATGTCTTTGCCGGTTCGCCCGATAACATAGACCCGACCATTTACAATAATCGGTGTAGATCTGCCGATAAACTCGTGACGCCAGATCAGATTTTCCCCATCAAGAGACCATGTAGAAATAAGCCCCGTCTCTGGCGAAGCACCATTTTGCATGGGACCGCGCCAGTGCGTCCAATCAGATGCCTCGGAAATACTTCCCAGAAGAGTGATACAGAACAAAAAAGCAAAAAGAATACGTATTTTCATCGGCTTTCCTTATTTTAATGCCCATTGGGCGGTGAAAAAAGGTCGGACTTTTCTCTAAAAATAATCATAATGCATCAACTTAAGACGTTAACCACCCTCTTTCTGTTCCCAATTTCCACAGCGCATTATCCTTCCGCACGATATAATATAAATGATTTTGCAAGAGCGCGTCATAATTTGTAAATTAGATGCTGTGAAACCACAAAGGAGTGTCCAATGGGGCTAACGGATGCAGAACAGGAATTCTACGACCAAAATGGATATGTGTTAAAAAAGGGACTGATCTCATCCGATGAAATTTCCCATATCGAACGCGAAATTGCGGGTTTGCACGAGCGGATGGCAGAAAACTCGCCCGGCGGGATCGGGATTTCCTGGGAAGAATTTGAGGATGAGCACCTGCCCAAACGCATTCGACAGTTGATGCACAGCGAAGTGATCAGCACGGGGTTAAATCGCGCATTGCGCTGCGATCTTATGTTGGATATTATAGAATCCCTGATTGGACCAAATATCTCACTGTATCACAGCAAGCTCTTGATGAAAGCCGCCCGCGATGGCACGGCAATACCCTGGCATCAGGATTACGCGTATTGGAAACGCGAAGACAATCGGCCTTTGATGGTAAATTGTCAACTCGCCATTGATGGCGCAGATGATGAAAATGGTTGTATTCAATTCATCCCCGGCAGCCACCAATGGGGTCTGCAAGAACACGAACGCGCACAAACGAGTTTTGGTGTATTTTTACCGGGGCACTATCGCGAGCGCGAAGACGCGGTGCCCGTAGCAATGGAACCGGGTGATGGTGTGTTTTTCAGTGCCTTGACCATCCACGGATCGGGACCAAATACATCGCATCGAGACCGCCGCATGAACACCTTTGCCTACAATGTGACGGGCAATAGCGAGGGACAATGCCGCGAGGTTTTGCGCGGACGCGCACTTTAAGTCTGTCTTGTTTGAAAGGAATACCGTAGATGGCGACACATGTATCGGATATACAGCGCGATACAGAACAATCCCCTCGCGGGGGTATTACGCCGCGAGCCATTGGACTGGGGCTACTTCTGGTAGTACTACTGGATGTGATAGCGGTCTATGTTCGATTTCATTATCACGGCTCGCGCATGGTGCTATCACACATACCAATGGCCATGCTCATCGTGTTTATTACCATGCTCATCGCGCTCGCGGTGATGGGCAGGCTTGCGCGATTCTCACTTCAATCAGGGGAATGGCACACCATTTTATCGATGGGCCTCGTGGGCGCAACCATACCGAGCTGGAGCAGCACGGGGTATTTGATCGGGTATATTTCTGCGCCTTATTTCTACGCGAACGAAGACAACAACTGGGCTGAATTGCTACATCCGCATCTGCCCGATTTTATGATTCCCACCAATGCTGGCAATGGAATCGCCTGGTTTTTTGAAGGCCGTCCCGAAGGTGCAGCTATCCCTTGGGATATATGGGTACTTCCCTTATTCTGGTGGTTTATGGCTTTTACGGCAGCGTTTGTGGTACTGACCTGTATAGGCGTCATTTTTAGAAAACAGTGGGTGCAAAACGAACGCCTGGCATATCCCGCGATGGCCCCCCTGATCAATATGGTGTCCGAACCGGGCGGCGACAAACGCGCATTGCCGGGCTTTATGTACAATCGCCTGTTCTGGGTTGGATTCGCCCTGGCATTTGGCATGATCGCCTGGAATTGTATCAATTACTTTTTGCCAAATTTCCCGCGCTTTCCCATTCACGGGGGCAGATGGCATACGATCGACCCACAATTTCCGCGCATTCGAGCATCGGTGGGTTTGTTCTCCATCTTCTTTTCCTATTTTGCCAGCCTCGATGTGCTGCTCAGTTTATGGGTATTCGATCTCCTCTTCATCGTCGAAGGCGGCTGGCTCAATAAGTTGGGATATAAATCCATGGTCCCCGCTGCCTATCGCGGCGTGTACCAATGGCAGACGCGCGGCGCGTTTGTCGTGCTGGTGATTTCGATGTTCTGGGTGGCGAGGCTGCATTTGCGGGATGTGATAATGAAAGCCCTTGGTAAAGACGACAGCGTGGATGACCGCGATGAGCTATTGTCCTATCGCGCCGCCGTGGTCGGCGTGGTGGCTGGCCTCGCGTTCTTGTTTATCTGGATGATGCAGATGAACATGGATCCCATCATCAGTGCCTTGCTGCTAATGGCGTGTGTGTGTGGATATATTGGAATGGCGAAAATTCTGTCAGACACTGGCATGCCCTACACACAGATACCGGGGATTGCGTGGAATTACGTGGCACCCTTTTTTGGCAATGTCGGGATTCCACCCACCACACATGTGGCATTTCGGTTCGCCAATTTGATTACGGGGAATGCCAAGGGCTTATTTTTGCCAGCGACCGCACAGGTCGGCAAGTTGTCTGAGGGCATCACCGACAACCACCGCAAGTTAATAGCCACGCTTTACATGGCTTTTGCGGTGAGTTTTGTAACGAGCATATTTCTTACATTGAAATTGGGCTATGACGAGGGCGCGTTTAATTTTAATGTCCACGAAATTCCCAGAAGCGCACGCAATTATTTCAGGAATTCTGCCAACGCGGTCAAGAATGCCGATAATCCGCCCTTTTACGTGGATAACCCCGAAAATCTGGCCTTTTTCGGCATAGGCGGTCTGGCGATGGTTGGCCTCATTTTTATGCGCCATCGGTTTGTGTGGTGGCCCCTGCACCCGGTGGGCCTCGCGCTTTCGGGAACGCCATTGATTCGCGCCAGCAGTTTCACATTATTTATCGCCTGGCTGATTAAGGTGGTAATGCTCAAAGTGGGCGGTCCCTCTGTCTATCACAAATCGCGGCCCTTTTTTATCGGCTTGCTCGTCGGCTATGTCCTGGGCGTAGCTCTATCAATGATGCTGGATGTGATCTGGTTCCCAGAAAGGGGCCACGCCGTGCATTTCCGCGCGGCATGATAAAACTCTGAACACAAAACTCTGACCAGGAGCCAAAATGGCAACGATTCACATACAATGTATCGGAGAAAATGTGCTGGTTCCGCAAAGCGAACTCGAACTGCTGGTGAAACTGGCACAGCGCTATGAAGAGATTACCGTGCAGAGGCAGGAAGATGATGTGACAACAGAGGATCTCATGCGCCTCTCAGAAAAAAGTGGCGCATTTGACTTCTGGCAGGAGGCAGGAGAAGATATTTACTCCCCCAAGGATGGAGAACCCGTGTGACGCACCCAACGCTCTCTCGTGGTAATGTGGTCCTGGCGCGGTTTCCATTTACCGACTTGACCGGGACCTCCCTGCGTCCCGCGGTGATCGTGTCTCAGGGGCAACTCGGAGACGACATAGTGCTCGTAGCGATTTCCAGCGTTGTGCGCGGTACGCTTGCTCCCACCGACTACACCGTTGAGTCTAACCACCCGGAATTTACCTCGACAGGCTTGCGCGTTACGTCCGTCATCCGAACACATAAATTAGCTACAGTAGAACGATCCATCATCGTCCGTCGTCTCGGAAGTCTTGGTCCGCAATTGCAGGCTGAAGTAGATAGACTACTCCGTGAGGTGCTGGCACTCTAAATGACTGGCTGGAAAATGAAACCAGCTATCTCGTGGGCGTAGCCCTGTCGATGATGCTGGATGTGATATGATTCCCAGAAAAAGGTCACGGCGTGATTTCTGCACGGCGTGATAAAATTGAAAATATAAATTCTATTATCCAGATATGGATTTCCTATAAACAATTACGAGGTATATTCAAAAGTTGTGGATGATCAAAAGGAAAGAGCGTATCCTATAGTATCACAAAAAACCAAAATCCCTCAAGGGGGGAGAAAGGACACGCTCGTGAAAGAATATACCCCATTTGAAGTGGAAAGCATAGTGCAAGATACACTGGCCGATAGCCTCGAAGCGGTCTTAAGAAAAGGTGCTCGTAAGATGTTATGTGCCGCCTTGCGGTATGAAGTGAATGAATATATCGCCCGATTTTCTGATCAGGTAGATGAAAAGGGTCATCGTGAGGTGGTCAAAAACGGGTATCATCCTGCCCGAGAAGTCACCACAGGTATTGGTAAAATACCCATCAAACAACCCCGAGTTCACGATCGTCGCGAGGGGCATCACTTCACCAGTGCGATTCTGCCTAAATATGCCCGTCGCAGTCCGAGTATTGACACGCTGATCCCGACCCTGTATCTGAAAGGGGTCTCCACCTCAGCCTTTCCCCAAGCACTCGAAGCGATCTTAGGCAAAGGCGCACCAGGGCTTTCTCCGGCCAATATCACGCGTCTAAAGCGTATTTGGGAAGATGAGTATAAACAATGGCAAAAGCGCGACTTGCACGATAAAGACTATGTCTATATCTGGGCAGACGGTATCTATTTTAACGTACGTCTGTCTGATGATCGCCCCTGTGTTCTCGTGCTGATTGGTGCCACAGCAGAAGGTAAAAAAGAGGTCATCGCCATAGAAGAAGGGCAACGTGAGAGCACCTTATCCTGGCAAAGTCTCTTACAAGAGGTCAAAGCACGCGGGTTGAAAAAAGCCCCTGCCCTTGCCATAGGCGATGGGGCAACCGGCTTTTGGCACGCATTGGAAGAGGCATTCCCTGCCACGAAACACCAACGCTGTTGGGTGCATAAGACGGCTAATGTGTTGGATAAGCTGCCCAAATCTGTGCAACCAGATGCCAAACGGCTGATTCAGGAGATGTATCAGTCGCCGACAAAAAAGAGTGCGCACAAGGTCTATGACCACTTCTTGAGGCTGTATCAGGATCGCTATGAAAAAGCCTGTGACTGCCTGACCAAAGATTTTGAGGTGCTCTTCACCTTTTACGATTTTCCTGCCAAACACTGGCTCCATTTACGCACCACCAACCCGATTGAATCGACTTTTGCCACCGTCAGGCATCGCACGAGGCAGACCAAAGGCTGCGGATCGGTCAAAGCGACGATGGCGATGGTGTATAAACTGGCGATTGAAGCTGAAAAAACATGGGTCAGGTTACGCGGTTACAGGCTCATACCCCTCGTCATTGACGGGGGCATATTTGTCGATGGTGAACGCAAAATCGCTGCATAAGAACACCGAAACGCTCTAAAACCATCCACAACATTTGACAATATCTCCGCATTGGTCGGGAGGAACTGCGGTTAAAAAGATGGCTGTTTGTGACCTGAATTCCGGCCCTGCAAGTCCTATGTTTAGTAGCACCGAGAACAGTATTCGGAATTCGGCAACGGCATCGCTTTGGTGGAGAGTTTAGGGCTTGGGTTTCAAGCCTGTGATTGATGAAGCTTTTTATAAGCTATCGGCGCATAGTAGGCGATGGTAGAATGCCTGCGATGCGGATTATACCGCCCTTCAATGTAGGAGAAGATGGCTAACCGAGCTTCCTTATGTGTACGGAAGGATCGGCGATTGCAGAATCACACTGTACAGAATTGATTACATACAACAAGAGAGATTTCAGCAAGATCAAAGAATTTGCAACGGTTCACGTGACGATACTGTGATATAGCAATAGAAATGTTTATGAATATCGCCTTACGGAATAGTTGAATGCAGCGGGACAGCCACACTGCGTTGTTCCTATCGTGCCGTTTTGGGGTAATAATGAATAACCGCAATTGGAAATCGAATCGGTTACAAAATTACGATTATTCACAGGCGGGATATTATTTTGTGACGATTTGTACGCAAAACCGGGTTAGCATGTTCGGCGATATTGTTAATGAGCGCATGAGATTAAATGATGTAGGCCGAATGGTTGCAGAATCATGGCAGGGGCTATCAAAACAATACGATTACGTTGAATTAGATGCATGGGTGATTATGCCCAACCATCTACACGGCATCGTAATAATTAACGATGTATGTAGGTGCGGTTCGCGAACCGCACCTACATGGAATCGTGTCAAACCAAAATCATTGGGAAGCTTAATTGGTGCGTTCAAAACGACATCCACCAAACATGTCAATATATATCGCGGCACCCCCGGATCAAAACTATGGCAACGTTCATTTTACGACCACATCATCCGAAACGAAAAATCATTGGCTAACATCCGTGCCTATATTCAAAACAACCCGCTGAACTGGGCATTGGATACAGACAATCCACAAAATCAGCAGATGAAACGACCGAAAATCAATAGCAAATAAAGATAAAAAAACAAAGTAGCGAGAAATGTCGTCTCTTCAGATGAAGGAGTAAGGGTGCGGTATAAAATCAGACAGTTATCAAGTGTATTCCTGCATCCAGACCAGCGTTGGGATGGCGAATATTTATGTTTTGAGCCACACAGAAACAAGAGCCTTAACTATGTACCGATAGGTGATGTTATTTCTTTTTCTCAATACGGTATTTCTATAAAGATGAACGAAGAAAGAATCGGAACAAAAATTTACAGGATGAACGAAATCAGCAATATGATGTGTGAACGCAATATATTAAAATATGCGCCGATCAGTCCTGAAGAGATAGAGACCTATAAACTTGAAGATAAAGACGTTCTTTTTAACAGAACTAATTCTCAAGTATTTGTAGGAAGAACCGGTATATTTAGAAAATTTTCAGATGAAGATATTGTTTTTGCGTCTTATCTTGTACGCATAAATCCGAACCCAGAGATAATTACTCCTGAGTATTTAACAGCGTTTTTGAACACTAAATACGGTGTACTTGACGTCAAGAGGCGCGCAAGAATTTCAATCAACCAATCAAATGTCAATCCGGAGGAATTAAAGAGAGTAGAAATACCCCTATTATGCGATGAGCTGCAAACAAAGATAACATTATCGTTTGATAAAGCATTTCACCTGATTCAAGCATCAGAAACGAAATATCACCAAGCCCAAACTCTCCTCCTCTCCGAACTCGGACTTGCCAACTGGCAACCCAAACACCATTTAGCCTTTGTCAAAAACTACTCCAGCGCCCAACGGGCAGAACGTATTGACGCTGAGTATTTTCAGCCGAGATACGAAGAAATAGTCGAGGCCATCAGAAGCTATACGGGTGGATGGGATAGGCTGCGGAATCTGTTAAATCTGAAAGCGCAGAATTATTATCCTGAAGACGAACAAGAGTACAAATATATTGAACTAGCAAATATCGCAGGCAATGGTGAAATAACTGACTGCATGATAACGCAAGGTCAAGATTTGCCAAGTAGAGCAAGGCGTAAGGTAGCAATGGGAGATGTCATTGTTTCATCTATAGAGGGTTCATTGGACAGTATCGCCCTGATAAGTGAGGAATACGACCAAGCTCTATGCTCTACTGGATTTCATGTTGTCAACTCACAGACATTCAACTCAGAAACTTTGCTTGTACTATTGAAAAGTATCGTCGGACAATTACAACTCAAGAAAGGATGCAGCGGTACAATCCTTACGGCAATCAATAAAGATGAATTTGGCAAGGTTATATTGCCAATAATCATAGAAGAAAAACAGGATCAAATTCAGCAAAAAGTCACCGAGTCTTTCAACCTGCGAAAGCAGTCTAAACATCTATTAGAATGCGCCAAGCGAGCGGTGGAAAAGGCTATTGAACAGGACGAGCAAACGGCTATTGACTGGCTGGAAGATGAAACTGGCTACACAACATTGTAATGTAATAATGCGAATAAAGAGTTGAAAAGATCGCGTTCTTGCCAGATGATTGAGTATTCAAAGCAATCATCAACCCTTAAAAAGGAGCAAGAACGCGATGGATTGGCAAGATAGACTCATCGGTTTGTATCTGTATATATGCCAGCATTACAAGACGCATCTGTGGGTGCATGCCCAACGCTTGAGCAATAACCATCATCCCAAATTTAGTGATGAAGAAGTCCTGACCCTCTATTTGTTTGGCATCTGGCAAAAGCAGACGACGGTTAAAGCCATTTATACCTATACCCAAGACCATCTGTCCGACTGGTTTCCAGACTTACCGAGCTACCAGGGCTATGTGCAACGTTTGAACTTTCTGGCGGCCACCTTTTCGCCACTGGTAGAACAAATTGTGGCTGACTGTCCCATATTGGATTGTTTTTTAGACACTTACCTTGTTGATTCCTTCCCTTGTGTCATCGCCCATGCCAAGCGCAGTGGCAAGGCGTGTGTGGCTGACCAAATCGCCTCTAAGGGATGGTGTGCTTCCAAAGGGATGTGGTATTATGGCGTCAAGGTTCATATCGTGGCTAAACAGGCACATAAAGGACTGCCTAAACCCGAGTATATCAGCCTGACAGGTGCCGCTAACCATGATTTGAGTGCCTTGCGTCCCCTCTTACCCTATTTACACAATGGCACAGTCTATGGCGATAAAATATACGCCAATCAGACCTTGAAAGATACACTTTATGAGAGACAAAATCTCACATTTTATACACCCGTTAAGAAAAAGAAAGGACAAGACATCCTGCCAGCAGCCGATCAGGTCTTGTCTCGCACAGTCAGTCGCAGACGACAGCCGATTGAATCCTTGTTTCAGTGGATTGATGATAAAACTGGCATACAAAAAGCCTGTAAGGTGCGATCCTATAACGGGTTACTCGTCCATATCTTTGGACGAATAGCCGCTGCTTGCTTCTTAATCGCTTTTTACTCTTGATTCGCGTTAATAACTGGCCTTCGGGGCCTATAGAAAACGATGGACGTAGGTGGGGTTCGCGAACCCCACCTACTACAAGGAACGTGTCCTTATGTGAGACAGTTCAAATTATTCACTATTTTTCCAAGGAGTGTATATCCATGATTTCTCAAGACCAAATCCGCTCACAACTGAATAACTGTTTGCTGGAAGCCAAATTTGACCGTTGGGTGGATCAATACCAGAAAGGGAAAGTGCGGGACATCTACCTGCTTGACGACAAGCGCATTCTCATCACCACAGACCGCCAGAGCGCGTTTGACCATGTGCTCGGTGCAATCCCTTTGAAGGGACAGGTATTGAACAAAACCGCAAAATACTGGTTTGATCAGACCGCAGACATCGTGCCCAATCAGGTACTTGACGTACCAGACCCCAATGTGACGGTTGCGCGGGAACTCGATATGTTACCCGTTGAAATCGTCGTGCGGCGATACCTCACCGGCAGCACAGACACCTCGGTGTGGACGAATTACAATAACGGTGTACGGAAATTCTGCGGCGTTGATTTGCCCGACGGCATGATAAAAAATCAGAAATTTGACGAACCGATTATTACGCCGACCACAAAAGCAGAAGATCACGACGAATCGATCTCACCGGAGGAAATTGTCGAGCGCGGCCTGGTGGATGCAGACAGGTGGGCAGAAGTCGAGAAAGTGGCTCTGGAATTATTCGCACGCGGCACAGAACTGGCCGCACAGCGCGGTTTGATTCTGGTAGATACAAAATACGAGATGGGTTTGGATCCAGAAAGCAATCTGACCGTTGCCGATGAGATTCACACGCCCGACTCCTCGCGCTACTGGATCCTGGACTCTTATGAAGACCTCCATGCGCGCGGCGAAGAACCCGAAAGCCTGGACAAAGAATTTTTGCGCCTCTGGCTCGTGGATAAGGGAATTTCCGACGATAATATCCCCGAATTGGATGATGAAATTCGCACACAGGTCTCCGCGCGATACATCGATCTGTTCGAGCGCGTAACAGGCGAACCATTTGAAACCGAAGTGGATGATACGCCCATACTCGAGCGCATCGAAAAAAATATCGAGCCGTATTTTTAAAAGAAGTGATCAACAGTGGAAGACCTGATTAACAGTTTGCTCAAGAGTCTCGAAAGTGCCAGCGGTCGCAGCATTGGGATGGTAATGGCTGTAATCGGGGCGCTAATCTGGTGGGGTGTTCATCTGATTCGCAAGATTGGTCGCAAGATGCGCAATGACGTTGGTGTGCCTGAAAACCCCAGTGACCTCCAAAGACCGCAAAAACGTTTGTCTCTGCGCGAATATCACCGATAAGTTTATGTATGAATGATCAAATTATACAACAGTGTGCTGTGATGAGCGATCGGGAACTTGTGCGCACACTGACAATTGACCGAGAAAATTTCCAGAAGACTTTTCTCGTGATCGCAGAAAGTGAACGAGAAAAACGCGCATTATCCATAGAAAACTTTATCGACGATGTCCATCTGGCACAGAATGATGAAGAAGGCGAGTCGTGTACCATTAATCAGGCGCTTGCAAAAGTACATTCGGATATTCCGCTCTGGTCAATTCTCACAATCACCAATTGCATGGAGGACGCCTGGGTTATTCAGCGCGAATTCAGTCAATGGCTCGTTCACCACTATGTAGAAGACGGTTACACAACGTCGTTTTTTTTTGATACCACAGAACAGTTGAAGTCAACACTCAGGCGTTTTTTATCTCTCAAATTCTGGTCTGTTGATATATCGTATGACCTCAATACCTGGAAACCCATTTTTCAATCGCGATCTCCTGCGTTTTTGAACAAAATTATTTCGGAATTGGGCGACATTTCGCACACAGTCAAAACGCCCTTGTTTTCACAAGACCAAAAGGGGCAACTCGTCTTGCTGGTGCATCCAGAATTTGAGAAGCAAGCACAAGAGATCGTAGATAATAATCATACTAAAATTGAGCAACTCTACGATCGAGCTGAATATTTGGCCAGGACAAAAAATTCTGAACAGGAACTGAGGATTTACGACATCTTATCTGAATTGGTGCCCGATAATCTCGCTGTGCATTACAACCGAGGAAATGTTTTAATTGAACTGGAACGATTAGATGAAGCGGTTGAATCCCTGATTGAAGCCATTGTTCTCGGCCTTTCCGAAATTGGGGATAAAATTGATCTCAAACCGCGTCGAGGTAGCGGCGTTTCAGGCAATGTGAATCCATTGTTAAATCTCATGGCATTGTCTCGTGAAAATAATGAATCGCTGCATTATCCCGACTATATTGATGATATTGAAATACTGCTACAGCACATTGGCGAACAGCGTCTGGAAAATACCCGCATTATACACGGATTGGCCATCATTGCCGAACAAAAAAACGATATCGCGGCAGCCTGTCAGCACTACCGCGATATGCTCGCCATTGATCCTCAAAACAAAGTTGCCCAAACCCATCTTGCCTATTTGGAACAAATACAGTGAGAATGCTATAAGTTACGCCAACAGTGTGCGCTCTACTGCTTTGTGCCAGCCCGCCAGCAATGCTTCTCGGCGATCTTGCGACATCGCAGGCTCAAAGGTGCGTTGCGGTGGGTTAATATCGGCAAGCGCGTCAGCATTATCCCACACGCCCGTCGCCAATCCCGCCAGCATCCCCGCCCCCAATGCAGTCGTCTCCACGTATTTTGGACGAATCACCGGTACATTCAGAATATCCGCTTGAAACTGCATCAAAAAATCATTCACCACAGCCCCCCCATCCACGCGCAAACTCGTCACAGACTGCCCTGCATCGGCGACCATCGCATGGACGAGATCAACAGACTGATAGGCAATAGACTCCAGAGCGGCGCGTGCCAACTGAGCGCGCCCAGTACCGCGCGTAAGCCCTACAATCGCGCCCCGCGCATCCGCATCCCAGTGCGGCGCCCCCAGGCCGGTAAATGCGGGAACAAAATACACCCCTCCCGTATCGTCAATCGCCTGGGACCAGGCCTCAGTCTCAGCAGCTGTATCAACAATCCCCAAACCATCGCGCAGCCATTGAACCGTCGCCCCCGCGCTGAACACTGCACCTTCAAGCGCGTGGGATAAGCGTCCAGAAGGCCCACACGAAAGCGTCGTCAACAAACCGTGCGCGGACGGCACCGCCCGATCACCCGTTTGAAAAAGTGTAAAACACCCCGTGCCATACGTATTTTTAATATCGCCTGCCCGAACGCCGCGTTGCCCAAAAAGCGCGGCTTGCTGATCGCCCGCAATCCCCCCTATTGGAATACCCGCAGGCAAAATGCCCAAATTCACAGTCGTTCCAAAGTCGCCAGCCGATGATCGCACTTCGGGGAGTATGCCCGCGGGGATATCAAAAATCTCCAACAACTCGTCATCCCACTTTCTTCTGTGAATATTGTAAATCATCGTGCGCGAAACATTGGTATAATCAGTCGCGTGAACAGCCCTCCCCGTGAGTTTGTACAACAAAAAACTATCTACAGTGCCAAAACACACCTCACCTTGTTCCGCACGCGCACGCAGACTATAGACGCGGTCGAGTAACCACGCAATCTTACTCGCCGAAAAATAAGCATCAATGACCAATCCCGTCTTTTCACGTACCATATCTTCGAGGCCATCTGCGCGATATTGAGCGCACAAATCCGCCGTACGTCGGCACTGCCAGACAATCGCGTCGTGTAAGGGGTCACCCGTACTCCTATCCCATAAAACAGTTGTCTCGCGCTGGTTGGCAATGCCAATACCTTTTATTTCTGCGGCATCTATACCCGCCTCTGTGATTGCTACGTCAATAACTTTCAGCACCGTATCCCATATCTCCGTTGCGTCGTGCGACACCCAGCCGGGACGCGGAAATATCTGCCGAAATTCCGAATATCCTCGCCCCAAAATTTCCCCCTGGGAATCCAACACCAACGCAGTTGTCCCCGTAGTACCCTGATCAATACTCAAAATCATTTGCAATCTCCTGTATCAGCAGTCAGCCGATGTTTTTAGTGGTTTTTCCGGTGCTGTATGCCAGTGCTTTAAGGCAATCTCGCCATTTTCGAGTATAGCATAGGTGTCGTATCTCATCCAATCGCCCAACACAACAAGTGTCCCGCCGTCCATCGGCTCAACACTCAGCGCGTGATAGTGTCCGCAAATCACAAAATCAAATCCCTCGGCAAATTTCTCTGTCGCGCTTTTAATAAAATATAAAGGCAGATATGTTTTCTTTGTCTTCTGCGTCCCTTTTTCTATCCCAGCGTCCGAAGACCGCGACACAATGCGCGCCAGATAAGCGCCGATATCTGGATGTAACCACCGAAACAGAGCGATACACAGCGGATGATTCAAAATGCGCCGCCGCAACTCAAATTTCCAATTTTGCTGAAAAATATCGCCGTGTGTCACATACAAACGGCGATTCTGGTGTACGACATCGCAAAAATGCCCGGGAAGCTCCACCCCCACCTGCTCGGATAAATAGTCTCCCAGCCAGCTATCGTGATTGCCAGGCAGATAAATGACGCGCGTTCCACTTTGAACGAGGTGATACAGTTCAAAGATCACACGCGCGCCATGTGCGGGAACCACAGATCGATATTCAAACCAAAAATCGAAAAGATCACCCACAATATACAAACACTCGGCATCTTTCCGAATAGCGCGTAGAAAATCGATCAGCGCGTTTTCACGAACGCGCGGTGGACGGATATATTTGCCCCCACCTATATGCGCGTCAGAAATAAAATAAACTTTGTCTTTTTTCATAAGCCAATCGGGAAAAGGATTTCCCTCTTACACCACAACTGCAGGAGCGGCATCTCTGCCGCGATCTCAATTTCTAATTTGCCCCTTCGCGTTCTAATCCGAGTTCATCCCAGAATCGAGAAGGCGCCATATTTCTGCCAGGACGATGCCGTACACAGGAAAGCGTGAGACGATCCATTGCGCGGGTGATCCCCACGTACAACAACCTGCGCTGTTCCGCTAAATCTGCGCTGTTCAGGGCGCGGGCATTGGGCAAAATGCGATCTTCGAGACCGCAAATATAGACCTCTCGAAACTCAAGCCCCTTTGCCGCGTGCAACGTCAGCAAATGCACGGCATCGCGGTCTGGGGTATCCAATTCGACTTTGTAGAGATCGGCAAAATCGAGCAAATTGCGAATGCCCTCCTGGAGAGATGGCGCAGCAGCACCATGGCGTTCGCAAAGGTCTCGAAACCTTTGAATCTGATCGGGAGCGTGCAACGCGAGCACATCCGGACGGGGATCTTCGCCGAGCAACATCCGCGTCTGCCCCCGCAGTCGGTCGGCATCCAATCGAGGGTAGTGCTGGACGAGGTTGCGAATACACAAATTGGCCGGTCCCAAAAGACGCTGCGCTCCCAGGTTGAAATGCACGTGTTCTTCGCGGGAAAAATCCGTATCCCTTACGCCATCGCGCGTGCGAAAAAGCAAGCCCAGAGCAACGTGATCCAGAAGGCGTTCATGCGTCATGCGCCGGTAGCGAGAAGCGCGTTCTTTCTTCATAGCTTCAAACACGCGACACGAAGCCAATGCACGCGCGCGTGCCGGTGGATCATTTGGATCTGACACAATATCATACCGCTCGCAAAGAGGGCGCAGATCGCGCGCAGCCGTCGCGCCATAGCTTCGCGCCATTGGCAATATATCAACCGTCGGATTGGGCATGCGAGACCTGCCATTGCGACGGGCTTCGCGGTGCAAGACCTGAAAATCAAAAGCATATCCATTGTGTGCGACCAGAATATCAATACCGACAAACGCCTGAAATGCGAGATAAATTTCCTGAAATGTAGGCGCCATGCCCTTGTCCTCTCGCAGGCGCACGGGTGAATAAAATGTATCGACAACGCGCCCATCCCGCACGCGTACAGCACCCAGAGCTGTAATCTGTGCATGCTCGGGATCGTCACCCGCAGTTTCCAGCGCAAATGCAGTGTATTCCGGCATATACGCCGGCAAATCGGCGCAGTGGATCGCCTGACACAATTTGAGAGCAGCGAGCACCGCGCCACACGCCAGACCTCCCAGGTGCAAAAAGTGCTCGGGGGTTTTCGGCGGATCTTCGTCAAATGACAAAATCAGGGTATCGGATAAAACATCCAATCGGCTGCCGGGCACAGCCTCTCGTATGATGAGACCCGGCCGCGCCAGTGCATCCCGGATCAGAGTCGTGAGCATATGTCGCAGCACCTCGTCCCGACACGCTACATATAAGGTGCCGCCCCTGCGCCAGAGAGGCAACACGCGATTCAGAGCGGTATCGAGATCCGATAGTTCGAGCGGATCTACAATGTCATCGAGATGATTTTTCAGGGACGGCAACTCCGATGTATTCAATTGATCCAGAATATCATCCACCAGATGGGGCAAAGATGCGACCGCGCCTCTTTGCACGGCATTGTGTACCACGCCTGCCAGACCCAGTGCACATTCTACATCCACGCCCTCTTCTTCCGAAACTGTTCGCGGGTACAGAAAAGCAGCCTGTTTGAAACTCCCAATATTTTTTTGTTTCTGAAATCCCCGCACCGCCGGGTATAATTTGGGATCCACTGCTTCGAGTTCGCGCCGCAAAAACAACTCGAGGCTCGCATCATTCGCGCCATCGAGTGCATAGCGCAACACAGACAGAGCGCGGCGGATCACGGGCTGGTCGAACAAGCCCCTGCGATGAGCCATCAGGCAGGGAACATTGGCGCGCATAAAAATGCGCTCGAGCTCGCTGCCTATTGCGTGTTGCGGATAAAGCACCGCAATATCCCGGTGAATCAGATCGGGCGTTTCCCGGATGCGATCCCAGATATCACCCGCAATAAACTGGCCTTCTTCCTCAAACGTATCAAAAGCCATTCCCCGCACGCGGCGTCCCGACCTCTGGGTATGTATGCTGCGTTCAAACAACACGTCATTCTTGGCGATAAACACGCGCGCCAGATGCAAAATCTCTGCGGATGATCGATAATTTTCCTCAAGAAAAATGGGCGAACGACCTTTGAGAAAATCATCTTGAAATTGTTCGATATGTTCTGGCCTGGCATGTCGCCACCCATAAATGGATTGCTCGTCATCTGCAACCACAAAAACACTGCGATGAGCCGCGCCCAACAAATAAACGAGGGCATATTGAACCGGATCGGTATCTTGAAACTCATCGACGAGGATGTGTTGAAACTGCGCGCGATAATCCATCAAAATCTGGCGATGCGAATGAAGCAAGTCATGCGCGAGAAAGATGAGATCGTCAAAATCAATCAATCGGTTTTTCTTTAGCTCAGCTTCGTACTTATCGAGCAATTCTGCATCCCCTTTTTTCATCGGGACATGCGGTTTGTATCGCCGTTGCCACTTCAGGCGATTCACGTTTTGCATCACATTATTCAAATTGCTTTCATTGGGATTCAGGCGAGGAAATGCGCGATAGATCAACGTGCGCTGAAGGTCTTCATCGGCAATGCCAAAATGCGGCGGCAACCCAACCGTTTCGCGATGCTCGCGCAAAATCGAGATACAAAACCTGTGAAATGTGCCTGCCGTGACGGCCTCCGCCGATTCTCTGCTCAACGTGCGCGACAGGCGGATTTGCAGTTCTGCCGCAGCCTTATTTGTAAATGTAAGCGCCAGGATATTTTCCGGAAGAACACCGCGCCGCGAGACCAGATACGCAATGCGTTCGGTCAGCACCCGCGTCTTCCCCGTGCCCGGCCCGGCAAGCACGAGGACAGGACCTATCGGCGCAGTGACGGCTTCACGCTGACGCGCGTTTAATGTGATGGGATCAGGGTCTGGCATGGCGAGTCAAAATGCAGATACAAGGGGCCCTTGGCTCAAACAGTGGGCACTATAATGATAAAAAATAATCCCAATTGTCATAAAAAACAATAGGCCATTGCGCTATATCAGCACAATGGCCCACTGCGATTAGAATATTTTTCCAAATTTATTGGTCTGTGAAAAAAGATAATTGACAAGAGTTTTGCGATGTCATAGACTCCTAAAAACCCAAAAAGATGGTTTGTCTATGAGCTTGAAAGATGCCGGCAAAAAAACCGAGAGATTATGGAATTACTCCACACCTCTCGTCCAGCCATCTGGAGTATGCACAAGAAGCGATTAAGAGAAACTTGCTTGGCGACATTTATCAGGTGTAAACTACCTCGTACTGCTGTCGCCATAATTTATAGTGTGAGGAATATATGACACAGGCTGGTGGGCCCGCTGCGATAAACGGATTTCTCTATCAGATCCTTCACCATATTGGATGGGTAGCCGATATTAGGTTGGATGGAGCCGATCAAGAGGTAAAGAACGCACGTCTTGTACTGGAACCTCGAAATGGTGGAGACGCACGGGTGGAGGCATCTGACCAATACCTCGTTGAACAGTACAAGACACGGGCCAACGGCACCTGGTCGCTCACTGACGTGGAAAAGATTTTGCGCGATCTTCGCAAGGCTGTGCCGCCTTCGTTGCCCGCGAATGCCCTCTATCGCTTTGTAACTGATGGACGCGCCGGAAGATTAGGGGAGTTTAAGGCTTTCCGGGATGCACTAAAGTCGGTAGAAGGGCCAGATCATCTCAATAATGACAAAAAGAGAAAATTCAGAAACGGGCTTACTGCAACTGACCGTGAATTTTTTGATCATATCGTCAAGAAGACGCGAAGCGGTAATCCCCAGCAGCAGGTCAAGGAACGCGCTGTTGTCTTTCACTTGCTTTCCCACTTTAAAATGGAATTCTGTGTAACCAGTAGCGGTCTGATCGAAAAAATTGAGAGGGTCCTATGTCCTTACGTCGCTAATCTTCACGATGAGCATGGAGTTCGGGAGCGTTTGGTTGGTCTCCTAGTGGAGAGATTAAGCAAGAGGGAAATACGGCTAAACTCTACCGATCTTGGTAGCTTACTTCGAGAGGCTGGCCTTAGTATAGAACGGCTTCGTAATCTAAATAGGCTTCCCGAAACGATGGCTGAGGTGAATCAGGTTCGTTTGGGTTCCATAGGGTATCAGCACGAGCAAGATGTGCGAGAGGTGCCATGCTGGCCGAAGGAGAAGCCGGTATTGCTGATTACCGGTGAGAGCGGTGTGGGTAAGACATGGCAACTTGGCAAGTATTTGAAAGAGTGTGTGGAAATGCGGCGGACCGCTACATTAATAGAAGTACATGGTGCCAAGACCACTGAAGACATCCTGACACAAGCGGCGCGTAATATCTGGCAAGAAGGTCTTGGCGAAACGTCTGACCAATCGCTAATCGCCATATCTAACTTCCTGCCTAAAATTAACCCCGATATCCCTATTCCGCTGCTCACAGTTGTCGTTGATGGCATCCAAAATGTTGATGTCGCTCGCGATATCATCCGACAGAATTGGATGAAATGGGGTATGCGCCTGATATTAACCGTTCCGCATACGGTGGACCGTGAGCTTGAACAGATCGATAGGAAAAACATCCATGTGCATCGTGTCGGTGATTTTTCTGTTAACGAACTCGATGCACTACTCAAACAACAAGGCCAGAAATGGGCGGATCTCCCATCGGACCTGAAGAAGTTGTTGTGCAAACCCATTCTCGCGGGACTCTTTTTAGAACTTTCCGATACATCGTTCCAGTTCCAAGACGCGCCGTGTAGCGAATATGAGATATTTGAAAAATTCTGGGAAAGGATTGTAACCAAGTGTCAACCCGGTGACGAAGGAATCGTAACGGCTCTCGCTACCCATACGCATGAAGGCAAATCCTATCCACTTCTCCGAACGGAGTGGCAGGAGATCGGACTGACGGATGAAAATTTAGCTCGACTCCAAGCCGCAGGCTGGCTGCGTAGCCTCGAACTCGGTGAGGTCGAATTTGCCCATGACCGCTTGCTCAATTGGGCAGTAGCAAAATCTCTCGCACGAAAATTCCAGCGTGAGGAACTATCTATTGATGAGCTTTATGATATCTTATTTGTCAAGAACAAGGAACAGGAGGGGCATCGGCTTGGCTATGTACCGATGGATACGTTTTGGTTATTGGCAGACGGAGATACACACTCTAAGGCACTCGGTCAACTCGTGGCAAAAATCAATGACTACACCTTGGAAGATTACATCGATTTGCTGCCGACACTTGGGCAGCGATCTGTTCCTATTCTTCTTGAGTTGCTTAACAAGATTACCTCCGACTCGGATTGTAACTACAAAGTCAGCCTGATTGGCAAAGCCCTTGCTAATCTCGCCCGGCAAGAAAAAATCGAGTTGGAGGAGGTTACTGCATTACTGAACAAGCCGGACCCATATCAGCAGTCAGTCGCGATAGCGGTGCTTGAAGCCGTGCCCGAGCCTTGTCATCTTGATCGCTTGTGGGAACTGCACCAACAACATGCAGATGCACGGGATAACAACTCAGATTGGTATAATAGAGCAGATTACCAAGCCAGCTTTGCAGCCTTGCGCTCAGGAATTGAGCTGGACCCGGAATGGCTTCGTAACCGTATCCTTACTGCCGATAAGAATAGTGAAAGGATTGTTGAATTTGGATATCTGCTGAGTGGACTTGAGCATCCCGATGCTCCCGCTGTCTGGCAAGATACGTCCGATGTATTGATGAGCAAGATTTCGCCAAATAAGCCGCGAAGCCTTATCACTTGTATCGCACGTTTTGGGGATCAGGAGAAGATTGACTTTGTGATCAAACACCTGTCATGTTCGGAAGATTTTGCGAGTTCGGCGGCTATTGAGGCATTGACAATTCTTGATCCGCAAGAGGCAGTTGATCGGCTCATTGAGGTTGAGGAAAGTGACCTGTACTTAACACGCAATCAATGGCTTCCACATCTTTTACGAGTTCGTCCTGAACAGACACGCCAGAAAATTCTCGAACTCGCCCAATCTGATTCGAGGGGATACTGGCTAATTACCAGCATTTTTTGGGAACGACCTGATGAAATAGATGAGGCCCTGTTGCGATTCGTGCTTCGTACTCTTGAGACAGATCTGCGTAATCTCAGGGAAGCCTTCACTGAAGAACCCTCCATACTTAATAATCCGCTGGACTTTCTCGGTCGTATTGCCTGTCCAAAACTCTTAAAAATATTACAAGAGGAGGCGGGCGGCGAATTGGAACGACTGATTGTCGAAGTTGCATTTAGCCGACTGCATACGAACGATGGTTACTTAGATTCTATCTTGGAGAATGCTCGCCGTATCCTCATACTCATAGAAGGCCAAGGCATCACTACTTTGATCAAACGTGAGTTATCATCCGAGCATTTTTGGGTACGGTATGGCGGGTTGAAATGGGCCTTTGTCCGTGCCGACGACAGTACTATAGAACAGCTTGCCGCTATCGCGTGCTGTCCTATTCCTCGTGATGCTAATGGGCAGCCGGAATCTGGATCCTTTCGGGATTTTTGCCAATCCCTAACTGCCCTTGCGGCATTAGGGGCTGATTCGGTTCTGGTTAAGGTGCTAAATCAGACCGGCGTAGTGGATATACCAATCCATTTGGCTAACCTTCGAGCACACCGTGGCCCAATGCCAAAAGCCCTGACCAACTCAGCAATACAGAGGCTACAAGACGCGGCATTACCCGAAGATTTGCTACAGACCTATCTGGTGATTGCTTGGCTAAGCGGCGATGCTGATTTTATCCCAACCGTGCGTACAATCCTTGCGCGAGCAGAACCAGAAAGCCAAATCGCAAATTATGCTTGTATAGCTCTCCAATATCTCGGTGATCAATCGGATGACTTCGCGCGGCTGGCCGCGCACTTGGCTCAGACGAAAGAGAATGCAGAATGGGGCCTGAATGCCTTGATCGGCCTTGAAAATAAAGGACTGAAATTTCTACAGAACTGGATACAAAGCCCAAGTACTACGGAGTATATTGACAGCGTAATTCGCATCCTCTACCGCTATGCCGAAACCCGGGAATCGGCTGTTGATGCTGCTATGCACCGACATCTGAATAGCAGTTTCACGCATCATCCACTTTACGACATCGCTGCCGAATCGGACAACCCCGACCTGCGGAAGCAAATCCTTGAAGTGGCTTTCGCTGAACATGCGTACGTGGCTATAGAACCGCTTAGAGCTATCCAAGGTCTGGTAAAACTCGATGTTGATCGCGCTGATGTTGATCGCGCTATAGAAGCAATTGAACACGGGCTTCAATTTCATCCAAATATCGAACGAGATTTATGCCTTCTCTTTGTACGTATCGCGCCTGAGACGGCAGCTAAACAGCTTCTTGAATCTGTAATTAAGATCGAAAGGGAGTCCTTGATTCCTGCGGCGGGACGAGCATTACGCCGGCTTGACCCAACAATTGTTACGCCATCTGTCATCGAACGAATGTCTATTCCATTGAGCAGCAAACGAGAATCTGTAGCCGAGTTGGCGGGATGGTTGCCTATTCCCGAGATCACTGAAGCGTTGGGCCATCTCGCCGACCATGACAGTTCCATAAATGTCCGCCGCGTCGCGTTAGGCGCATTAGAACGTCATCGCAAGGAGAAAATGGTCTGTTCACTTTTTGCGGACTTTCCACGCGCCAAGCCAGAACATCAATGGGCGCTGCTTGTCGCGATCTTAGAAGTCGCCGACCCTTATCTGCTTACTGACCGCGAAGATCCGCTATGGATTGGACAGATTTTTAAGAAGGGTATTCCTTATGTTTTTGTGCATCACGCTAAAGGGGTAATTGAGAAGCGAAAACAAAAATAAGTTCGTCACGTCTCTGCTTAAGGCGTGCAGGGGCAGGCTCTGAATGTTTTAAGCAGGCGTCCAGTGGATTCAGGCAGGAAATTTATTTGAAAAACTTATGAATACGTTTCCCCATAAACTTCCGCAAACAGCAGAAGGTCCAACACACCAATGACACCATCGTTATCCATATCCATACGGGCGTCATAATTCGGATCTGACAACGTAAGACCATAGACCTCTGAAAAAGCCAACAAATCTAAAATATCTACGTCCAAATCGCCGTCAAAATCTCCTGCATGGAAGACAGAAGGCGTTATATCTATTTGCGACAAATCCAATCGGCCATGACCATAAATATTGTCCTTCCCAGGGTTTCCCATGTCAACCGTAGCTTCAAACAATTTGTTGCGAAGTTCCGAAACCGTCAGTTCAAGATTCGCTGAGAGTATCAACGCTGCTGCGCCAGCAACATGGGGAGTTGCCGCAGAAGTCCCATAGAATCCTTTATCAGATTTATAATCTCCATAACTATAAGTTGATACCCCCGTCGGAGCAACAATATCGGGTTTAATTCTACCATCTGAAGTGGGCCCCTGTGAACTATAATCCTCTTGTGGCCCTCTATTATAGCGGCCATGATGAATCGCCCCCACTGATACGGCGTCCTTGGAATCAGAAGGGTTCAAAAGAGACCCGCGAGACGTAGCAAACTCCTCTGATAAGCTGTGGTTGAGACTGGTAATCTTGAAATCCATAGATTGAGCAGAGGCAGATTTTACAATTTGAACGTGATAACTCGTAAAGAGTCCCGCATCTGTGACAGTATATTCAATAGACTCAAACGGTTTTGAATTTCTTTGCGTCGTTATAGACCTGTCAACCCTCGCATTGATTCCCAATACGGACTTCCAAAGATACATGTCATAGTCTTCTGAAGTCCGAGGGAAGTCATCCCACACCAAAGCTATACGAATTTCATCTCCCACACTGACATTCTTGACCGGAATCGCATCGTATTCTCCAAAGTCGTGTGCTCTATCGCCATCGGTACTTTGAAATCGTCCACGATAGACATTCTTGGCCTCATTCCCGACGCCATTAACCCATAAAATCCCGTTCTGATACGCGCGCTTTACAATATCACAAGACCGTCCTTCACCGTCACCCCAACCATCAACCCATCCACCAGAATGAGATATAATATCTACTCCACTTTGGATTGCTGTGTCAACTGCGTTTTCAAACGTCAGAAAATCGTCGTATTGAAAAAGAAATAACTCTACCTCTGGCACAATATCATAAATAATTTCGGCACAGCCAGTCCCGTGAACTTCCCCATTATTTGAATACCCTATAATATCGAGACTGGCAGGAAGATCGCCACTGGATTGCGCGGACTGATATTTATAGAATCCCCCGTCAATAACAGCAACTTTCACCCCTTCGCCTTTGTGTCCAGCATTGTGAAATCTCGATGCCTGCAACACGGATAATCCTTCACTCTCAACCACGTTTAATATCGGACGTATCGGTGTCCGGACCAAATTAACCCCGGAAACTTGTGTCAGTCTCGGGAGCATAGGTATCGGAACAGAGACTCTTAAGAGGCTTCGAGAACGTGCCAAAATCTCGGCTTGAATTTCTTCGAGTTCGTCAGTATTGATTATTTCAGAGTGCCCTATTGAATCGGGTTCAAGTATAACTATAACCCTATTGGATTGCACCAATTCGGTATCGTATTGATTGAGCGTCTGTTTCGCACGAGCATATTTTTTAGATTGCCAGTCCTGATAGACTTCGTACAGGACGCTTTCAATACCTGGTATTATTGTATCTGCACATGCCGTCGTTGTAAAAATAAAAAAAAATAAAAAGGTTCGGGCCATGGTACTCTCCTATTCATTCCTCCGATGTCTTATTCGGAACTGGTGTACACATAGACCTTCTCATCCCTGTAATCAACCACATAGAATCGGTTGTTCGCATACGTCATACCCCCCGCAGCACTGTTGTCGCTATCCAAGGTGAAGTCTGCTGACGGAAGCCGCTGTCCAGAACTGGTGTACACATAGACCTTAGACCTAGAATCGAGCATATAGAATCGGTTGTTCGCATACGTGATATCCCGCGGATCAAAGTAGTCGATATCAATATCGAAGTCTGCTGACGGAACATACTGTCCAGAACTGGTGTACACATAGACCTTCTCATCGCTCGAAGAACCATCAACTACATAGAATCGGTTGTTCGCATACGTGATACCCCACGCCCACTGGTTGTCGCTATCAAGAAAGAAGTCTGCTGATGGAAGCCGCTGTCCAGAACTGGTGTACACATAGACCTTATCAGCAGTCAAATCAACCACATAGAATCGGTTGTTCGCATACGTGATACCCTGCGGAGAGTTGCCCGCATACCGTATCCCCGACCGAGAAATGTTGTCGGTATTCAGATCGAAGTCTGCTGATGGAAGCCGCTGTCCAGAACTGGTGTACACATAGACCTTATCATCCTCCCAATCAACTACATAGAATCGGTTGTTCGCATACATGATATCCCGCGGAGAACCGTTGTCGCTGTCCAGATCGAAGGACAAGTTTGGTGTGTTTGTTGGCGGCGTCCCACCATCGCCACCACCGTTAGAGGGTGGCACTTGACCGATATAGACAGTATCCCGAACGGTACGGATTTGATATATCGTATCCCTAATTGTGATAACCGTTCCAGAGCCACCTGTGGCAAGAGCATTTTCTATTGCCATACGCGAGGTTGGGACAGTGCCAGTTTTTCCAAAGTTATCAACGAGTAGTAGGAAATCTGCAACATTGACTTGCCCATCGTAATTGATGTCGCCGTCCATCGGCCATACAATCTGAAACCGATTAGACCCGCTATTCGTTGAAGACCGATTAAACACGATCTCATCGCCAGACGTGATCTCGTCAAAATTATTGATATTCTCAACTAATTTAACTTTCTCAATCCCAATTTTGAACTCGTTATTTGCGACATCAACAAGCGTTGTAAACTCCGCCTTTGCCAGAAAGACACCCCCACTTCCTGAAGGTGATAACGGGTTTGCAAAAGTCAAAGCTACGCCATTGGAGAGATTCACAGGAATAAATGTGTTCGGATTTTCCGCTCGAACATAACTCAAAACAGAGCTGGATTTGAAAATGATTTCTACTGCACTAAGAGACGTTGAAACATTCTTAGCAAAAACTTCGACAACAATAGTTGTTCCACGACCCGATACTGTACCAGACATTACACCGTCATCAATTTGATTGCCTTGACCACTGGCAACATAATCCAGGGAGATCACAGCGTTGCTATTTTGACCAGCATCAACCTGAACAGCAGAAAACAGACAACAAAAAATAGACAACAGACAGACACGGAATTTCACAGCAATTCTCCTTGGGGTTAAAAAGTGAAAAAACGATCTACAATCCCAAAATAGACTTATAGACTTTAGGAAATCTCTTTCAGGCTTGTTTTTTCATGCAGACGGCAAAAATAAAAGCCCTGACGAACAAACTGGTTGCATCCAGCTTGTCATCCGCCAGGGCTAAAATGCGTATCGCCTTACGCGATATATATTTTTTTACGGTATGTGTCAGCGTGGTGTATGCCCCCTCTCGGCACCATAAGGTGCCGGGCGGTGTTCACCATCATGCGGACACAATCATGCAAGAAAGTTCCTACCTATTCGCCCAAGCCGGGGAGCGACCCCGCCTTTATGAAAGGCTCTTGTATTCAGCAGGCCACCCGACTTCGGGCGTCCGCCATAATGATGAACAAGAGCAATATAAGGACATAGTGACATGTGTGAAAGAAAATTATAGTAAACAACATATTGAGATTGGGACGACAATCTCAGGTGGAAAACTACCAAGAAGCCTGACCAGGTTGGCACATAGGCGATGTCAGTCACTTAGAGTTTATTGACCGTTGCAACAGTGAAGTCGCGCTTTACCAGATAAGGTCGTTACGTTTTATAAATTTTCTTCCTCAAGCAAATTCAATTGTTCTGCGACATCGGGAACTTCTTCTACAGAGATTTTATTTTGCACAATGGATTTCAGGTACTTGTCGTGAGAGATAATTTTCTCAGCTCCATTGACAATTGCAATACCAGCAATTTGGGCATCTATTTTTATATGCTCTCTCCTTGCCCCACTATCTCTCAAATTTTGAATGACTTCTCGATTATTCAACAGACTTGCTGCCTCTACCGAGGCGGGCAGATCAAATGAGGCAATAAAAAAACGACTTTGAAGTAGCTCTTGTTGTTTCTCTATCTCTTCATCTGAAAGGGTCAATAAAGATTCAAGCACAACAGGTGACGGAATCATAATTTGTTCACCCTTTTCAGAAATATCTTTCAGAAAAGCTCGTGTGCGATTGATCATGGCTTCTTGTCCTTCAGATGCAAATGCTTGAATCCCCCAAAGCACGGGCTGTGTGTCGAGACAGATCACAATTCTCGCTCTCCCGACCTCATTTCTTCCACAAATCGCTCAACGTCTATACCTTTCCATTTTTCTCCTACCACCTCGCCGAGTTCCTTAAATGCTTGTAGCGGCGACCCACTCTGGATGTTCACTACAGATGTCGCTCTAAAATTGACAATAAACCAGGTATCTCGTTCCCAGGTTGCTTCACCTGTCATTGCAACATTGTCATACAAATTTCTCGCAAGTCTTCTCGCCATATCCTCGGTCACTTCCACATGCAAAAGTCTTGACCTGTTTGGCAATCTAACATCGACTTTGGGTTCGGCCCCCCCCACCCTGATACACCTTCCAAAAATTGTAGAAGTACCTTTAACATAAGGAGATGCAGGATTTGGGATGGGGCGTTCATTGGAAATGGTTGCAACTTCAATATCCTGGGTCTTGTCCGCGACAAAATAGATTTCCCAATTCTTTTTTTTCGCCTGCTCATAAATTTCGTATAGTGATCGATGTGCTCTTTCGGGAATATTGGAGAACTCTTGAGTAGCTACAGTCCGGGTGATTTGGGCAATTACGGGTAAAAACAGTGGTGAAACAGCAAGCCCAAGTCTGTTGCTGCCTTCCTGGATTTCGACCAGACTTACGATATCTTCTTGAGTATCTACATCCTCGGCCTTAGCCGTTTCCAAAAGAGTCACTTCCAGATTCGTTAAGAAATCAATCAACTCTTTTAGAGGAGTTGTCCGGGGATAAACACCAGACCCTCTCATCTCAATATGGAAAATTGATTTATCCATTGTAAGATCTCCAAAAAAGTAATGTCACGCCTTTATAATACTATACAAATGTTTACGTTGGATGTCAACGATGAAGGGTTTGCCGACCTTTTCTCTTTACGCTGTTTAGCGATCATAGATATTGGGCGACCAGTCAACGACATCGAGTTCCTGCTTGACGAGCACAGCTTTGTACGGCGGCACATTTTTCATCAGCACCACGCCCGCGCCCACCATCGCACATGGCCCCACAATGCGACCGGGCATAATCATCGCACCGATACCCGTACGCGAATAATCCCCAAACAACACGCCGGTAAAACCGGGGGCTTTTCGGCGAATACCCTGAACTTCGACCTCAATCTCCGCATCGTCAAAACGCAGCGTGCCCACCTGTGTCCCCGCGCCTATTTCTGCGCGCTCGCCAAAAATGCCCGAAAGCTGAATCTGATGGGTCACGCGCCCCTCTTCCAGCATAATACCGCTAAACTCACCCAAATAGGTAATGTGGCAGTTGGTATCTACCGTACCCGATACCTTGGCAAAAGGACCAATTTTGCAGCGGTCGCCGATCACAGTGCGAGATGCGATGTGGGAGCCTTCTAATATCTGCGTATCTTTCCCAATCCAGACCGGTCCCTCAATATAAGCATCTCGGGCAATCGTGGTATTTTCATCGACAAAAATGGGACCGCGAATGCGGGCGTCGGGATCGACCATAGCCGTTGGCGCAACAACCGCTTCTGTAAGTGCATCAGCCATTTCAGCAAGTGCCATACGCGCGACATTTTTCGGATGCCAGGGCAAGTCCATATCGAACCACGACCCGGGCAAATCGACCGCAACAAGCGCGCGTCCTTCGCCGTATAGCAATGGGATAACATCGCAAATTTCCTGGCCCTCAGGTGGAAAAATACCAAATTGGGTCCTCGGCACAAAATCGGAAGTATTGTCCAGATCGGACAGAGTTTCATTTTTGAAAACATAGAGACCGGACAGAGCAGTACCCGATCCACCGCGAGGTTTATAGGTATAAGAAGACAAACTCTGGTCCTTTTCGGCGTGTGCGCGTATATGAGATGAGAGATCGTCAACCTGGACTATACCAGCAACACCAGCACACTTTCTATCTCTAAACGCATTTAACAGGTGTGGGATAGCATCCGCACTAAAAAAAACATCTCCAAAAATAACCAGAACATCATCAGCACCAATAAAATCAGACGCTAGCCCCACCGCATGCGCCGTACCTTTTGGCTGCGGTTGTTCAATATAAGTAATGCGACAGCCAAATCGCTGTCCACTACCAAAATAGTTGCGCGCGCGACCACCCCGATGCCCCACCACAATGCCGATATCCCTAATATTCGCATCGACCAAACGCGAAACCGTCCACTCCAAAAGCGGGCGATTGCATATTGGAAACATCGGCTTGGGACGAAAGACATTAAACGGAAAAAACCGCTCGCCCTTCCCCGCCGCGAGAATAAGTGCTTTCATAAAAACTCCTATTTAGAATCAGTTGTCAGTAGCCAGTCCCTGCCTTTTGCATCTTGACATTGCGTGCATTATAGACTACAATTTTTTCCAGACCTCATCGCAAAGGTTTTTTGCAATGTCATTTTCAAAAAATAAATTAGTGAGCCGTGTTGCGCTATTTGCCTTCCCTTTTATCGCCGTATTTGTAATAGTCGGATATTTGGGAATAGGGGAACAACGCGATCCCATTTTTCGGGTTGCAGAACTAATTGCACAGCAAAATTTTTCCGAAGCATTATCTACACTCGACAATATGGACACTCGCGATGCCTGGGATACGCACACCGCCGCGTTACAACGCGCGATTTGTCTGATGAATCTGGACAAATATCCAGACGCATTGACAATTTTGCAGTCTTCAGGCACCGCGCACAAAGAAATAGCCGATTATGTGGCCTTCTGGATGGGGCAATGCGCCGAAGCTTTAGGACAAGCCAAAGACGCTGAAGATCATTATGCAAAAATTCTGCACATAAAACCAGCGAGTTTGCTCGGTGATCAGGCGACACTTAATGCCGCGCGAGCCTCGCTTGCTCAGGGCAATGCAGAAGGCGCTATCGCATATTATCATACACTTATTGACAAGCGCTCGCACGAAGGCGATGCACTGGCCGGGCTGGTCGTGGCCTGGACTGCCCTGGACGATTCTATAGCTGCGCGCGAGATGCGCTTGAAATTGATCAAAAACTATCCCAAACATCCGGCCGCTTACAAAATGCTCCCCGAGCCGAGTGATATGCGCGGTGTTGAAGAACTGTTTTACGCGGGTGTCGCCTGTATGCACGCCGGAAAATATCAACAGGCTATCGTTTTATTGCGCCGAGTGATCGATGAATCTCAAGATGCCACATGGCGGGGAAAAGCGCAATACGAACTGGGGCATGTGTATTATCGCAGTCGAAAATATCTCAAAGCTGAAAGCGCGTTTGACCGCGCCTTCAAAGTGTATCATGTGCCCGAAGCACTTTTTTACCTGGGCCGATGTGCCATCAAGCTCGGGCAAGATTTGACGGGAACAACGCGATTTCGAGAATTTGTGCGTCGCTATCCCAACTCAAGACTCGCATCTGAAGCACTCTGGCAGGCCGCCATGGCCTATGAGCGGCGGGGGCGTCATAGCGATGCGCGCAAACTATTTTTAACACTGGCAACAAACTATCCCAAAAGTACCTATGCCGATCAGGCGGCGTGGCGTGCGGGATTCGCGCTTTATCAAACGCGACAATACACGGCTGCCTCCAAAGCCTTTTTACGCCTATCGCGCCAGACTACTGCAAGCCATCTGCGCGACCAGGGATATTACTGGGCGGGCAAAAGTTATCAAAAATTGGGACAAGAAGCAGAAGCGCGATTCTGGATTGAACGTGCCTCTGAAGGTTTCCCTACCTCTTATTACTCGGCACGCGCGCGTGCGGTCCTGGGCAAAACAGAAAATGTTCATGTCGAGGTGCCTCAACCAGGCGAACACCTATCGGTTAATCAATCCTACACGCCTTCGACACATATCCCAAAAGGAGATATACTCGCGTCTATCGGATTATATCGAGATGCCGAGCGGGAATACGATCACGCGCGGCGGATTCTCGGGCGCAATTTGTTTGCCCTGGATGATTTGAAGCTGCGTTACGAGCGCGTTCGCGCCATGCACAAAGCACTTCAAATTTCCGCACAGATTGTAATGCTGGAACGCGCACATGGGATATCCATGACGCGGGCTTCATTCCGGCGGTTGTACCCAACGTATTATTGGGGCGAAATCAATCAGGTGGCACAAAAAATGAATCTGGATCCCAATCTCGTGATCGCCATCATGCGCCAGGAAAGCGCGTTTAATGCAACCGCTATATCTCGCGCAGGTGCACGCGGATTGATGCAGGTGATGCCGCAAACGGGACGAGACATGGCCCGACTTGTCAAGCTCAAAAATTTTTCAACCGAAGACCTGCACGATCCCCAAACGTCAATTTTGTTGGGCGGAAAACATCTCTCCGACCACATGGTGGCATTTCAAAAAGATAAACAGAGACAACTGAGCCTGGCACTATCGGCTTATAATGCGGGTCTGGATGCTGCAAAGCGATGGGCGAAACGCCTCACAAAACAAGATGTCGATGAATTTATAGAGCGCATTCCCTATAAAGAAACCCGCAATTATGTGAAACTCGTGTACCGCAATTATCGCGTTTATTCTTACCTCAACAATGCAAAGTCAGAAGTAAAAATATCATTGGGATATGAAAATGAATGAGCGACCGCTGTGGCTAATTTTGGAAGACGCATTTATCATCATGTGCATCGGGGCACTCTGGCCGGGCATCCTGGGCTGGCAGGGCTGGATATGGGATCTGGTGCAATACATCGCACTTATTGGACTCGTGTGGATTTTAATACGACGGATTGGTCGCTATCGGATGAGAAGGGATGAAGGTGACGACGATTAGTAGATCTTCTCCCCAAACCAAATAGGAATCCCGAACATGGACGAACACGAAAAATTCTTCTTTGACCTCAACGGCTACCTCGTCGTTGAAAACGCTCTAACACCTGACGAAATTGCCGCGTGTAACAAAGCCATTGACCACAACCCCGACAAGATGCGTATTCGCCCGCCAGAGCGATCTCTCTCCGGCGAATCCAGAGCACTCAAGGGCAAACACGGGCGCACCGATTTGGGCGGCATGCTCACCTGGCCCAAACCCTGGTGTCAGCCCTTCCGCGATTTGCTCGCCCACCCAAATATCGTACCCTACCTCGCCGAATTGCTGCGCGAAGACTGTCGCCTCGACCACCTCTATGGCATCGTCATGGAAAAAGGAGCCGAAGGCCATGTCATCCATGGCGGGGGCACGGCTGACGATCTGACGCACTTCTATCAGTTCCACAACGGGCGCATGCGCTGTGGCCTCACTGTAGTCTCGTGGGTACTCACCGATTGCAACCCCGGCGAGGGCGGATTTGCCTGCATTCCAGGCAGCCACAAATCCAATTACAAAACACCCCGCGATGTCGCACTTTTGGATCGAGATATGGGCGTTGTACAACAGGTCTCGGCAAAAGCGGGATCGGCCATCATCTTCACAGAAGCACTCGCACATGGCACGCTCCCCTGGACAGCCGACCACCAACGCAGATCCATTCTCTACAAATACTCGCCTGGCACCCTGACCTATTCAGCGCGGTATTTGCCGCCAGATGTGGAAAAAGCACTCGACGAATTTACACCCACACAACGCGCCCTGCTCGAGCCGCCCTACCGCACAAACCGCCCGCGCGTTACCCAAATCCCATGAAAATCCTCATCCTCGGTGGCAATGGTTTTCTCGGTCCTTATGTCGTCAAAGCACTCGAAGACCACCACCAGCTCCGCGTCACCGACCTCCTGCCCATCGATACCCCGCACGACACGCGGCAGGTCGATGTATCCGATTTTGCTCAAGTCATGTCCGCTGCAGAGGGCATGGATGTCATCATCAACTGCTCTGTCCAGCGGACCCATCGCAAAATTGCTTTTGGCGTGAACACAATGGGAACACACAACGCACTTCGCGCCGCAGTTGCCTGTGACATGAAACGCTTTATCAACACGGGACCGCGCTTTTCCCTCGTCGGCCCTTCCTATCTCGATTACGACCATACCATTACTGAAAACATCCCCCCACAAACCGGCACGGAACTCTATGCAATGAGCAAAGGACTCGGTCTCGAAATCTGCCGCCTCTTCAGTGAACAGTTTCCACTACACATCCTCTCGCTCATCTTCTCGCGCTTTCGAAACCCCACCGCCGATCCACACAACACCGATGACAGCACCCTCAGCATATCGGCCAGAGATGCCGCACAAGCCGTTAAGTGCGCCATAGAAGTCGATCTTCAAACGCTCCCATCGCGCTTTGAAGTCTTCTTTATCACTACAGACCTGCCGCACAATCGCTTCCCAAACGCGCGCGCGCGCACAATCCTCGGCTTTGGTCCCCGGGACAAACTCGAAGCCTACTGGACAAAACCCGCCTGAATCACACATCATCACCCGGGCAAATCTCGGCCCTTTGTACAACCGGGTCCTCCTGCCGCCAGATATCCAGAACTCGCCCCATTGGGATCATCCGTAACCCAAAACGAAAATAATCGTCCCGACTGTAAAAAAAATCTGAACACCACGGGACGCCCAGCAATCGAAGACAGATTTTTGCCAGAAGTCCACAAAACCTCACAACAGGTGCGATCCACACAAAGCGGTACACACTGATCCGCTGTAAAACCTTCGACCGGTCGCCCATTTTCTTCTAATACTTCCACCCGCAATTCACCCTTCGGCGCCTCCACATTCACAAATAACCGATGCCCCTTAAAAACCACAGGGCGCGTGGTCAGCACACCGCCACTGGCACCTGCATCCATAGATGCAAAACCGTCTCTCCGAATAGTTGCCAACCCCGTACTCGCGCCCGCATACATCACGCGCCGACTTCGCCCAAACGCCCCCACATCTGTCTTGCCGAGCTTTGGCGACTGCCCGGAAAAGCCCGTAAAATAAATCCACACTTCATCCCCCACCACCATACAAACACCACCCACAGCGTGCAAATACGCCCGATTCCAATCGCCAATACGGCGCGACGACGCGAGAAAAGGCGTGCGGTTTGGGCGGCTAAAATGAAACCCATCGCGGCTATATCCCAATTCCAAATCCATTGTTTTGGGCACGCCTTTCTCTGCACAAATATCATTTTCAGGCCCGCGAAAAATTGCAAACAGTCCCAGCATCAAACTCTCATAAGGCGTTGCATTCACATCGTAAAGTGCGACCCGGTGATCGGGCAGTGCGGGATCGGGCAAAGCGAGATTATCTATGCGCTGCCAGAGAACCTCATCGCGCTCTTGATCCCACGCAGGCGAAAAATCATCGCACTCCCGATAAAATCGCGCGCGCAAATTGGCACTCTGCCGCCGAATGCTCATACACCATTTTTTGCGAAAAGGATTGTAAAAAAATGACGTATTATCGCCCACGGGTGTTGTCACAGCAGGATCAGACCAGTGAATCCCATCGGGAGACGTGTGCAACCAGCCCTCTGAAGCAGTCCCATTATCCCCCGTGTCATACCGATAATATTGAAACATCTTGAAGCGTTCTTCAGATATTTCCGCATCATAGTCCAGCCATACCAGACACCCGTCTCGATCGTATCCATCCCGATTGGGCCATACGAGATTCGTACCGCGCACAACATCGAAATCTGGACGCTCCCAGTGGATGCCATCCCGGCTTATTGCCAGCGCCGTACTGTGAAACCAGCCCGGCATGTACCACAGCTTAAACAACCCGTCTTCGGGATCGTACCACGCGCCGTCATTAAATGGTGCAGCCATCGGACAATAGCCATTGTCCATCTCGTCATCCGTCTCAGGACCCAGAACGGGACTCGCCTCATGAATTTTTGCCTCGCCGAAAAACCTTGTTAAAGAAGTAGAGGCAATCAAAAAATCATCTACAAACAACTGCCTGCCCAGATCGATGCAAATCACCTCTGGCGGATCTTCCAAATAGGGAACGGAAAGCGGTGCCGTGCCTTCTTCATCCACATCGCGAGGCGGCCAGACCTCTGGCAACACAATCCCATTGTACAGCGTTTCGCCCGATGTATTCATAATCTCATCCCATATTCTATTTCAGCGTCACAACCCCTTTGATATAGCTCTCATCGCCCGCCAAAATTTGCGCCATCAAATCCGGATAATCTTCGAGCGCTGCCGTATGTGTCACCAGTGGTTTGAGATCGATAATACCTTTGTGAATAAGGCGAATCGCAGGATCAAAAGTATCTCGCAATTTTGAAGCCGGCGCAGAATTGACAACGGTAAATCCCCCCAAATGCCACTTTGTGGGGTCAAAAGAGGCGGTCTGCCCCTTGAGCCAGCCAAAGAGATTGATACGCCCGCCGCGTTTCACAATATCGGTAGATAGATCCAGACCGGCCTGGCTGCCAGAAGTATCGACAACCACGTCAATATCTCTACTCTTGAGTTCGCGCGATAGTTCTTGTAGATCAGCCTCAGCCGTATTATACACCTTCCCAACGCCGAGTTGTTGCGCGAGATCCAGACGGCTTTGAACAATATCCAGAACGATCAATTCGTCGAGGGGATAGTGCAGAAGTCCTTGCAAGATCAACAAGCCCATAAATCCACAGCCGACGACCACAATGCGATTCCCGGGCTGAATCTGGCAATGGTCAATACCCGTAACAGCACAGGACACGGGTTCGACAATCCAGTATTCGTCCGGCAAATCGGATTCTGGAATTTTGAAAACGCGCTGTGCAGACAAGTTGCGGACATTGGCAAAACCGCCACCGGCTACCCGATCCCCCTCTTTGAAATCCGTAACACCAGCACCTATTTTGGCGACATAACCAACGCCTTCGTGTCCCGGCGGTGCCATCGGGTGCATCTGGTTGCCGAGTTTGGCTGTAACCACATCCCACGAACATATCCCACACGCGCCACCTTCAACTTGCAATTCGTTCTCGCCGGGGTCCGGCACTTCCCTTTCAAAAAGTTCAATGCTACCATCGTCTAAGTAGCGAAGGGTTTTATTTGACATGATCTTCTCCTGTTGTTTACACACCCCGCTGATCAAACCAGGCGCGATAAGTCCGCACGCCGGATTCGAGATCGTATTTGGGTTCGTAACCGAGTTGTTCTCTGGCAAGGGTAATATCGAGTGGCGCACCGCGCTCGAGATTGACGCCCGGTCCAACTTCATACCGGGGATTGCCCGGCGAATGCCGCCGCACGACTTCGATAATTTCGTCAATGGGATTGTACGTACCCGTGGCAATATTAAAAGATCGGCTGGCGACATTTGTCGCCCTGAGCATGAGCAAAACACCCCGCGCTGCATCTTCGATATAAGTCCAATCGGCCTTTTGCTCGCGGCCTTTTGGCAGGCTCACATCTTGCCCGCTCAGCCCCGCAAAAATGCGTGTATTAAAACCCGCATCCGGACCGGGAGCATTGGGAGGCCCATATAAAAAAAATAGACGCGCACACAGAACATCAACCTCATAAGTCGCATAATACTGGTGGCAAAGATGTTCCGACATAGCCTTGGTCGCGCCATAGGGATCGCTGGGAATCATGGGCGTGTCTTCCGTCAGCGGTCCGTCTTGCTTGCCATAAACCGCGCCGCTGGATACATATACCACCTTCAGACCGCCGACCTGTCGCGCAACTTCGAGGATATTGTGCGTTCCCCCCACATTGACCTGTGTTGCAAAATGAGGATTATCGCGCACATCTCCCCCCAAAAGCGCGGCCGTGTGAACGATGCCCGTGAGATCCGGATTATTGCGTACAATTTCATTGATATGTGCAAGGCCCAGCATATTGCCTTCAACAAAGGTGATGCGATCAGACACATGAGACAAAAAATCATCGCTCCGTTCAAACATATCAAAAGCGATGACGTCTTCGCCTTCTTCGGCGAGGAGTTTGGTGACCCAGGAACCGACAAAGCCAGAGCCGCCAGTGACGAGAATGGACATATTGATCTCCAGATGGGTTAAAATTGACAGTTTTCGGCCCTATGATAATTGCCCCCATGGGGGATGTCAACGGCTTTGTGCGAAAGGCTTGACTTTGGCAATGGATTTCGTAACCTCATACACGACATGTGTTCTAATATCAATTTTTTGGAGGATAACAATGGCAACAGTAAAACTGACTGTTCACGCAGGCCCTCACAATCGGATCAACTGTCCGGTTTCAGCGGTAGTAGAAACACCGGAAAGCGCGACAACGGCAACTTTGAGCACGGGAAATGCAGAAATTCCCTGTCAGGTAACAGGCGTAAGCGACGGTTTGCAGGTCAATTTCATTGTCGATAATCTCGAAGCGGGCCAAACCGCTGAGTACGAACTCGCAATAGGAAAAGAATCCAAAGATCGCGGACACGGTGTGGAAGTCACACAAGGAGAAAATGAAGTATCTGTCTCGGTTGATGGTCAGCATTTTACGACCTATTGTCATGGCACAGAACTCGCGCGACCACTTTTGTATCCTGTCATCGGGCCTTATGGCGATCCGGTAACGCGGCGGTTGGCCACGCCAGCAGACGGCCGAGAAATGGATCACCATCACCATCGCTCAGTCTGGATTGCACACGGAGAAGTGAACGGTGCGGACAACTGGTCAGAAGGCGAATCTCACGGGCGGATTTTGCATCGGGACTTTGAATTGCTCGAAAGCGGACCCGTATTGGGACGGATTGTATCGAATAGCGATTGGGTGGGCATGGATGGTTGGACGGGACCTCCGGGTAGAAATCGCGAGATTTTAGATCAGCGTGCAGAGTGGATTGTGTACAACACGCCCTCTTCCGTGCGAATCATGGATTTGCACCTGACGCTCACCGCCCGAAATATGGATGTGTTATTCGGCGACACAAAAGAAGGCGGTCTGGCGTCTATTCGCGTGGAAGAGACAATGGAGGTAAAACGCGACCTGGGTGGCAAAATCGAGAATGGCATTGGTGGCATCGATGAAGACGAAACCTGGGGAAAACGCGCGCCGTGGTGCCATTATTCAGGTCCAGTAAACGGCAATATAACAGGCGTTGCCATCATGGATCACCCCGACAGCTTTCGGCATCCCACGCACTGGCACGTACGCAATTACGGATTGATGACAGCCAATCCTTTTGGACACTCGTATTTTTACGGCGACGAAAGCCGTCGCGGTCATCACACACTCTCGCAGGGCGAGTCACTCGTCGGTATTTATCGCTATTATTTTCACAAAGGCGACGCCACCGATGGCAATATCCGCGAGCGGTATCACGACTTCGCCCATCCACCGAAGATTGAACAGGATTAAAGGATGGACCTCAATCTCACCAATAAAGTCGCCCTCATCACCGGGGGCAGTCGCGGCATTGGTCGCGCAACCGCATTGCGATTTGCCGCAGAAGGTTGCAATATCGCCTTGTGCGCGCGCGGGCAAGCGGGCATAGACAAGATACTCGAAGAAATTCGCGCACACGACGTCGAGGCAATCGGACTCGCGCTCGATGTGGCCGAACCTGGCGAAACCGAGCGATTTGTCAATACAGCCGCAGATGCACTCGGCGGCGTTGATATCCTCGTCAACAATGTGGGCGGCACAGCGGGATCGCGCGACCTGCTCACTTCAACAGACGCCGACTGGCAACAAACCTTTGACCTCAACCTTTTTCACGCGGTTCGCGCCAGCCGCGTGGCTGTTCCCCACATGAAAAAAAGAAATGGCGGCAGTATTGTCACCATCTCTTCTATTTCCGGTTGGAAGCCAGCAAACAGAGGCGCGCAATACGGCGCGACCAAAGCGGGTGAAATATTTCTCGCTGGCGCGCTTGCATGGGAATTGGCAACCCACAACATCCGCGTCAACACCGTCTGTCCGGGATCGCTCCTTTTCCCCGGCGGCGGTTGGGAACGCTTCCAAAACGAAACGCCGGAAGAATACGAAATATTCCGCATGCGCGAATTTCCCGCACAGCGACTCGGCACGGACTTTGAAGTCGCCGATGTCGTCGTATTTCTCTCATCAGACCGCGCGAGTTGGATCAACGGCGCGTCCATTCCCGTTGACGGCGCGCAGGGAAGACCCACGGCTTTTTGAAATCCCGCCCAATCAACCCCAGATTTTTTTAGAACTTTGTGATTTTTTAGGTGTTGCTTATATTAAACATATATTGCGGATCGCATTTCTGACCCTGTCACAAGGAGAGACATCATGTCCCTTCTCGAAACAATCAATTCACCTGACGACTTAAAGTCCCTGTCAATAGAAGAATTGCACCAGGTCTGTACGGAACTACGGCAATATATTATTGACGTGGTGACAGAGATTGGTGGACATTTTGGATCCAGCCTGGGAGCTGCAGAATTGACGGTGGCGTTGCACCATCTATACAACACGCCTCAGGACAAAATTGTGTGGGATGTAGGGCATCAGGCTTATGGACACAAAGTGCTTACCGGGCGGCGCGAAGCCCTCAAAACCATTCGTCAGCCGGGCGGCATCAGTGGGTTCCCGATGCGATCCGAGAGCCAGTACGACACATTTGCCGTAGGCCATGCTGGCACATCAATTTCCGCAGCATTGGGATTTGCGACACAGCGCGATTTGATGGGCGAAAAGCACAAAGTGGTCGCCGTTATTGGCGATGGTGCCATGACCAGCGGCATTGCTCTTGAAGGCTTGAACAACGCCGGTGCATCCAACCGCGATTTGCTTGTCATTCTCAATGACAATCGCATGTCAATCTCGCCCAATGTCGGTGCTATTTCGCATTATTTGACACGCATTATTACCGATCCGATTTACAATCGCGTGAGAGATCGCATTACAAACGATCCGCTTTACAAAAAAATTAAAAGAGAAGTCTGGAATTTGGCCGGGCGCATTCCCGTTGTCGGCACAAATTTGCGCCATGCATTAAGTGGATTCGAAGAGGGGTTAAAGGGCCTGCTGGTACCGGGCATTCTTTTCGAAGAACTGGGATTTCTGTACCTGGGACCTCTGGATGGCAATAATTTGGAAGAGATGGTAAAAACCCTGAAAAATGTGCGGGACTTGAAGGGACCTGTGCTGTTGCATGTCCACACCATCAAGGGCAAGGGCGCAATTCAAGAAGAAGAGGAAGACCCGTATGGTGCCGATTCAATAAAATATCATTCGATCAGCCCGCCATCCCCCAAAACCCCACTGCCCAAATATCAGACGGTTTTTGGCGAGGCAATGATTGAGCTTGCCAATAATGACAGCCGCATTGTAGGCGTAACAGCCGCGATGTCCGAAGGCACGAGTCTGGATATTTTTTCCGAAGCGCATCCCGACCGCTTTTTTGATGTGGGCATTGCCGAACAGCACGCAGTGACATTTGCAACCGGGATGGCACTTGAAGGCATGCGCCCCGTCGCGGCGATTTATTCCACATTTTTGCAACGGGCTTACGATCAGATCATTCACGATGTTGCCCTGCAATCGGCACCGGTGATTTTCTGTATGGACCGCGCCGGGCTGGTAGGTGCAGATGGCCCCACACATCACGGCGATTTTGATCTGTCCTACTTAACCTGTGTGCCCAATATGATTGTAACTGCGCCAAAAGATGGCGACGAATTGCGCGATCTGTTATACACGGCGGTGCAACAAGTCGATAACCCCTTTGCCATTCGGTATCCCCGCGGCAATGTACACACCCCGCTTACAGGACGCGACCCCGAAGTCTTGAAGATCGGTTCCTGGGAGGCATTGGCCGATGGCGAGGATCTGGCATTCCTCGCAGTGGGTACAATGGTAGATCACGCCTGTCAGGCGCGCGAAAAACTCCTGGAATCGGGCATCTCTGCCGCAGTAATCAATTGCCGATTTGTCAAACCCATGGACCTGGAAATGCTCGACGATCTCGCCGATCGCTATCAAGTGCTGATCACCGTTGAAGAAAATACCATTGAAGGCGGGTTTGGATCGGGCGTTGCGCGTTATTTGAGCGACCGGATGCGAGAGGGCCAGCGCGTACACACCCTGGGCATTCCCGATCGCTTTTTCCAACACGGCTCACAGGGCGCGCTGCGCGACGAAGCGGGCATCTCACCCGAAGCAATCGCAGCAACTGCCCAGCGCGTTGTCGCGCAAGAACCCGTTGAATATTGAGCACACCAAAAGGCTATCCAATGCACCAATTCATCGACTTTAGAGGATTCAAAGACGTCAGTATTGACCTGATGCGGCCGTTTACTCTTTTGATCGGACCAAACGGATCGGGCAAGACGAACGTCATTGAAGCAATCGAGTTGCTCTCCTTTATCGCACGAGGTCGGCCTCTCTATGAAATTGCCGATGTTGGTTACGCCGAGATCGGCCTCCATATCCGCGGAGGCCTTCAGGCTTGTGGTCACATGGACCAAGACATCTTCACGTTAGGGTTCAGGGCTGGTGTAAGACTTGGCCGTGGTGCATTCAAACCAGTCATCTACTCACTACAAATTTGCACCCAACCACATCCTCAGATACTGAAAGAAGAGTTGCAATTCGATGGCCGTATAATCTACGAAACACTGCCCAAGAACCCTGAATCACCATCGCGTGATTTAGCGGTGAAATATGACAACTTTGCCCGTGGCGGAAAGAACCCCCAAACAGCGGCCTCGTCAGAGCGTTCCGTTCTGTCTCAATATCGGGAAATCGCACAGAAAAATCGCAACATCACGGAGTGCAATCGACTGGTGCAGGCAGTCATGCACCACTTGCAAGCCTCATTTGTATTTGATCCAAATCCAAAACTAATGCATGACTACGAGCGAATCGGTAACAATATTCTCTCTAAAGATGGCGCAAACCTATCGGCAGTGCTTTACGCGCTTTCCGCTGGAGATGAGACACAGAAAGCATCGTTAGATCGGTTGCTCTCTCAAATAAGCCAACTCCCGGATGAGCCGTACGAAGCGTTCGACTTCACCACCACCGATCTCGGTGACGTGATTTTCGGCCTGCGCGAAAAAACGGGTTATACAGTCGATGCCCATTCTTTATCAGACGGCACATTGCGAACACTTGCTATTCTGACGGCTCTGGAGACTGTTCAAGAAGGTTCGCATGTTATTGTGGAACAATTTGATAATGGACTTCATCCAAGTCGCGCAGGTGTTCTGAACTCTGCAATAACGGAAGCAATTGAGCGTCGAGATCTCCGTGTCCTTGTCACGACGCATAATCCCGCGGCCATGAACAATTTGACCCCTGAGCAGATGAAAGGGGTCGTTCTTTGTACTTCGAGTGCGGAAAAGCAAACCGCCGATCTTGTTGATTTGGACAGCTTGCCGAGATCCGATGAATTGCTCGAGCGGGGATCGTTAGGAGATCTCGTATCGCGCCGTGTCATTGAGCAATATCTCGCGCCCGAGTTTGAGGAACAGCAACGTCAAAAGATGCTGAAATGGGTTAAGTCTCTACCATAAACTCGTCGACTACAAAGAAATTCACCAGACGAGGCAGGAAACTCCTGGAATAGTGCGGTGACGACCTCAACCAATTGGTTGTAGGCAGCGTGTAAGAAGAAGGAGACCGAAGATGAAATACAATACGGTTGAAATGGGGCGTGTTGTCTCGCGTGATCCTGAAATTCACAGCGGAGATCTGGTATTTTCGGGCACTCGTGTTCCTGTTGATACACTCGTGGATTATCTCAAAGGAGGTTATGACATTGGAGAATTTCTAAAGGATTTTCCCACTGTCACACGTTGGCAGGTCGAGTCCTATCTCGAAGTCTCATCCAAAGCCCTGGATCACCTGGGATCACAAAGTGCGAATACTACTTGACGAGGATATACCTATTCGGCTCAGATTTCATTTTCAAAAGGCTATGGATGTCGAAACGGTCGAATACCGAGGCTGGAAGGGTCTTAAAATATGCCGACTGTCTATTTAGAAACAACGATTCCCAGTTATCTGGTAGCACGCCCAAGCCGAGATATTATCGTCGCCGCTCATCAGCAAATCACACACGACTGGTGGCGTGATGCCCGCGAGCATTTTGACATATATATCTCCGAGATTGTATTGACAGAAATTCGCATCGGTAATCCAGATGTAGCTACACGGCGTCTTGAAATTGTAGAAGAATTGCCTATCTTAGAGATCAACGATGAAGTGCAGAATCTTGTTAATATCTACGCCCAACGTCTTGGTTTGACAGGTCGTGCCCAAGCGGACTTACCCCATATTGCTTTCGCTGTCGCATACGCAATGGATTATCTGGTAACATGGAATTGTGCCCATATTGCTAATGGGGCAGTCATTCGTAAGCTCTTGGACATCAATTTGGAATTACAACGTCATACGCCTATCATTGTTACACCTGAAGAACTTTTGGAATCTCCCGGAGGAGAACTATGAAACACGATCCCATTGTTGAAGAAATTCACCAGATACGGCAGAAACTCTTGGATGAGTGCGGTGGCGATCTCAACCAATTGATGGCCCGATATAAAGCCGCTGAAAAACAAGATCGAGATCGCTTGGTAAGCACCATCTCTACCCGCAAAAATGAAAACAGCCTTGCGTGATAAAAAGAAATAAGAACGAGGAAAATCATGCCTAAACCATACCAGGCCGTCATATTTGATATGGACGGCCTGATTGTTGATACGGAAAATATTTATTACAACACCTATAACCAGACACTCAACGAACTGGGGATCGACATACCGCGCGAAGGATATGTGCGCTGTGTTGGACATCCCGTGGAAAGCAACAGCGAGGACGCTGTCGAACACTACGACTTGCCGATCCGCCCCGAAGACTTCCACGAAGCGTGGATGACCCGATTTGAAACCGCGATCTCAAACCCCGATCAAATTGACCTCATGCCCGGCTTTCTCGACCTGCTATCACATCTTCAAAACAAACACTACAAACTCGGCATCGCATCATCCACGCCGCGCCAGCGCATGCGTGCCACACTCCAAAACGGCGTCTTGCCCCACATAAATGCCAACGCACTCCACGACATATTTGGGGCTATTTTTTCGGGCAGCGACGTCACCCGCACCAAACCCGACCCGGAAATCTACCTCAAAACCGCCGCAAAACTCAATGTCCCCCCCGAAACCTGCGTCGTATTTGAAGACAGTGCCGCTGGCGTGCAATCTGGAAAAGCCGCTGGCATGACCGTCTTCGCCGTGCCCAATTTCTTCACCGCACATCAAAACCACGACGCAGCCGACCACATACTCACCCGCCTCGACGCAGCAATTGCGGTATTGTGAAGCGATCAGCGAAAACCTTCTGGATCGCTGCTTACACCCTGCCGCGATGACTACCCCTTGGGAGCCTGCCCCTACACAATCATCTGCGTACATCTGCGTACATCTGCGGATCACACTTCTCACGTTCTTTCCCACGTCTCATACCACTTCCGGTACCCCGTCTCAACGGGTTCGATATCGCCCACCTCAAACTCCAGCGCATAGTCCCGATCATAGCCCAGTGCTTCCACCCGATCCCACACCCAGTGATAATCGATAATACCATCCCCCAGCATGCAGCGCTCCCACTTGCCTTCCGAATTGTAATCGCCATCCTTGATATGCACATGCACGATATAATCCTTAAACACATCAAAAGCGGACTTGTAATCTGCACCCGCAGCCATCAAATTGCACGGCTCGTACAAAATCCCAAAATACTTTGAATCGACCTTCTCGGAAATCTCTCGACACGCCTCTGGATCGCCCGAAATTTCGGTACCGTGGTTCTCAATCCCCATGTAAATACCCAATTTCTCGGCATATTCCGCAGATTCGCGAAAATAAGGCACCATCGTATCAATCGAAGCGCGTTTGCCATCACCCGGCATAATGCGAATGGACTTTGAACCAAACGCCTTCCCCACATCCAGCGTCTTCTTCATCTCATCCATCGCTGCCAGTCTATCATCCTCCGAAGCAGCGATAAAATCTCGCCCGCAGTACGACCCGATATTTGCCAATCCCACGCCGTACTTGTCACAAACCCGGCGCAATTCGTCCATATCGTAATCGGGATCCGTCACCGAAAAATGCGGCATGCGCCCCACCAGATCAATTTTGTCAAACCCCGCCTCGGAAATCACCTTAAACGTATAATCCAGATCCCTTTCCCGAAGCGGAAAACTACACGCCGAAATGCGCGTCACATCCATTTCAACCCTCCTTAATCTACTGCGTAATCAACAAAAATTGGACTGCTCCAGGCCATCTCCATATCGGTTTGCACCACGCGAACATAATACGGATTGATACCCGGCTTTGCGTTCTCATCGGTAAAATCGAACGACACCTCACCCGCGGCCTGAGCCTCGGGCGCATAGTCGATTGTCACGCGCCGATTCAATGGACCGAGTTCCATGGTCACCGCGCCATTTTCCAGATCACTTGCCCCCACGTGAAATCCGACCTTTTCAGCCGGCGCATAAGACATGCGGGGCGTTTTGATACCCTGATCGCCGAATATGGGACGGTTAATCACCGAAGAATTCACCACGCATTCGATATCCACATCGCCATCGCCCGGTAGATCGAGAATAATACCACTGCGATACCCACACGCCACAGAATACCAGCGCAATCCCTCATCGGTCACATCAAAAATGTGAGAGCGCGGACTGTCAAACCGAATTTTTTCAACGCCATTAATCGCGCGCCCAGAAACCCTCAGCGTTCCCTCCCAGATCACACCGGAATAACTGCTCTTGCGACTTGCGCCCTCCCACAAAATACGCACGCGGGTACGATCTTTCTCTCCTTCAATCGGATGGCTATAAATCCGTTCCAATCCGCGGTACAATTCCACAGATTCATACGGCGCAGTACCCGCCACAAAAGCTGATATATGCGGTGTATTTCTCGTTGTGAACTCCTCCCCCATCAAATGGTCTTCGCACGCAGTATGCAGCAAAATCCGCGCACCGGTCGTCGCGTAAATGCGCCTTGCTTTGTACGCGTCCAGAACACTATCAATCGTCAACTCGGGCGCATAAACCGCGGCCAATCCCGCCTTGGCATAACGGCGATGCTGAAAACCCGGCGTATCGCCGCCCGGTCGTCCGTTGTGGCTATCGCTCCCACCGAAAAATCCCATGCGATAATTGCGCTCAAACGTCTCCTGCAAAATCCACTCAAATGTCCCGTGATCCGAGGTCACTTCCACAGCGGGTTCCAGATAGGGATCGTGGTATTGCAAATCGGAATGCTCACCGCCCACATGAGCCGTAATCACCGTATCCGTCCCGCGATACGCTTCATAGACCTCTGTAATATGCCTCAAATCCGTATCTTCGTCCGACTTGTCATCCAATCCCTCATGCCCAGACCGGCGAATCGGCTGATCGTGCCGCCGAAAATACACGTTGTGATGCCCGCCCCGCGTGGTTTCTGCCGACCACTCAAAGCCCGGCAAAGCGACAAATTGCCCCGGCTGATTATACGCGCGTTCCGTCTCTTGTTGCAACACCCAATCGCGTTTGCTCAAAACGTGATCATTGCGCTGGTATCCCGCAAAGTGAATCGCTGCCACATCTCGCGCATACCTGAAAAAATCGGGAATCTTCTCTGCCATAGCCACCTGACCGCCGTGTGAGTCTCCCCAATACAGCGCGAATTGCGGTGCTGCATTACGGCACGCAATCGGATTGCTCTGTGCAACCAGCGCACCATCATCGGCATCAATACGGTGCACTCCTCCGCGCTCTACCACACATTCATCCACCCACCGCACACCCCCGTCTGCATCGCCAAAACTCACGGTTTGAGGCACCTGCACATCATGGCCATTGAGGGTCACATCCCCGCGATAAGAGACCGCTGGATTACCCCAGGCATCCTCGGCCTTGACCTGAATGCGAAACGGTTTGCCAGACACGACAATGGACGGTGTATTGACCGTCAGCGTGACGGCCTCACCCCCCACAATGCGCAAAGACGGAGGATCGGGCAGTGTCGCTGTCTCGCCATCTCCCGCATCGACATCCACCCAGAAAAAGTGCTGCGCCTCGACAAAAGTCTGCGACCGAAACCCCGGTCCCCCGCCTGTCGTATCGCCATAAGTCACCGAGACCTGCTCGCCCGCTGCCATAGCGCGCCCATTTACAGTCAACAAAAGCGACGTCATGCTCTGCACCAGCGCACCCACACGCGCTTCTCTCGGCGCGTCAACCGTCAAATAATCTGCTCCTGCGGGATCATCCATCTGAGGGGTAGCGCGGTCCGAATCCGCATCCGTATAAATCCGAATCGTCCCACCCCTCGCAACCCCCTTTTCCCCTGCCGTATAAGTCAGCGTCCAGGTGCCATAGGCCCCCGCCACCACATCTTCCGATGGACTCACTGTCGCACTCCCATATAACTTTTTTACTTCTGCATCAGACATAATCGCACTCTCCCTTACCAACCGTGAACAAAATGTCCGCCATCTGGAAACCAGATCGCATCCACAACACTCGACAGCGCAATGCCAAACAAATATCCGACAATCGCGCCATACCAGAACGGCAGCGACCGCCTGTAAAGCTGCACGCCCCCGAATCGCAACACAACCACCTTCACCAGCCACACGAGCAACAAACAAAACGCATATCGCCCGGGCGGAAATGCAATAGCGACCGGATGAAAAGGCCACCACGCAAACTGCGAACGCAAATAAGTCAAAACGCCAGCTTCGGCAAACCCAAACAGCCACACACCGAGCTTCTGCGTATCAAAAACCGATATTTTGCTGCCCTCAATATAGGGCACCCGCGAAATGAGCGCATCCATAGGCCACGACACCAGTAGCCCATTCAACCCGCCTTCATCATAACACCGAAACAAATAAAAACCACCCGCACTCATATACCCGATCAAATATGCCAACGGAACCATTCCCCAAACCCACGGATGCCGGCGCAGCGAATTGCCAAACATGCGAAAAATATGCGGAATAGCAGCCAGACAGGTCGTTCGGATTGACGCCCCTAAGAACACATTGCGATTGAACAAAATCAGCATCGACTGCGACGTGGGCGAAAGTCTCGATGTGCCAATCAAAGAGTGAATCAGCGCCACGCCCTTACCGCCAGCGGGATTGAGAAAGGTAAAACCAGTCGCTGCCGCGTATTTTGCAATGCCAAAATAACACATAAACATCAGGACGAGTTGCCCCACCATCACCCAGAACCCCACTCCCGAAGACATCATCCAGCCCCCAATACCAACCGTTGCTAAACTCAGACCAACCCAGGCCGTGCGATACGTAACGGGCACGCCATCATCAACGGCCCGAGACCGGTGCAACGCTTTTTGCACCGTCTCCTTTAAGTGTCTCCGCGCAACCCACACCGACCACAGCACCAGACATGCCAGCGCACCGTGCATCTCGAGCATTGCAATCTCACCAGCCTTGGCGGGCTGCCCCTCTAATCCCACCGTAAAGCCCGTTCGATTCAGCAGTCCCACCTTGAAAATATTGATCACATTGTAAAACCACACACTGAACAACATATCCACTGGACAAAGATAGGCCAGGCCCATAATCAGCGGTTGCACGCGCAAATAATAAGCCGGGAAATGCGGTCCCAAATCTACCGCTTTGGTGCGATAATGGTCAAAAATCGTAATGCGTGGCAAATTCAGTTGAAAATAACCCACAATATTCCAGCAAATCACACCGGCCACACACCAGAACCCGATCCAGAAAATTTTGTCTCGCAACACAGCAGGCACGCGGCCTTCATCTGCGCCCTCGATCAAAGCCACGGGAAATTCGGACATGGGAAAGACCAGACGCTCTTTCTCCTGCCACTGCTTAAAAAAAAGCACGCTGCCGAAAAAACCCGCCATCACCGCGCTGATACAGCCGACAAACCACCAGAAAAAAGGCCGTACCCACAGCAACCACGGCACGGGATCGCTGCGATGACGCCCGGTGTACACCGCCCGTACATCGGGTATATTGGCGTCTAAAAAGAACCACCGGGGCAAAAAGGGAATGACGGCATCTCGCAAGCGATTTTCCGGCGAGGCGTAAAACTCGGGCGACGGAATCAGACTCACCGCGTAAAACCCCCACCCCACCGCGGGCAAACTCCCGACAATCCACATCATCGAAAAAATCGTAAGCAACTCAATACGGGACAGCGCGAACCGAGGCGCGAAATGAATCAACCCCACATTGATCCCCACCCACATCACAAAGGGAATCAAAGCAGCCACAGGCAAATAGCTCTTGACCAGATTCCCCGCAAAATAGCTCATATACCACGTCGCAACCGCAATGGTCACCAGCCCCAACAAAATAGACCGAAACGTTATTGTATCCGGAGCGGGAGCGATCTCGGATTGTATTTCAGATGAAAGGGCCATGAAAACTGTCAGAATCAGGATTCGCAGGATTAAAGGATGAACAGGATAAAAACCCGTAGGTCAGAGTAATAAGCGGATAAAAGACCCAAAAGCCACAAAAGATGCGAATAATTTGAGCGTCTACACAGAAGGCACAAAAAACGACCGCTCAATATAACACGGAACACAAAGGGATTCAAGGGCGAGATTGGACATGAAAAATCCACTAAAATCGACGGATTAATAACTAACTGCGTTTATCTCACACAATTGTCACTGAACCGCAACACATTTGCAATAGGGCTGTGACCTGTGTACAGTAGTATGAACTCGCTCCATTATGACTTTAATACGCGAGCGAGGACAGGTTGCCGTGCCCGAACAGATTCTCATTATAGAAGATGAACCCGACATCGTCGAAACCGTCCGCTATCACCTGGAAAAAACGGGTTTTGATGTACTGAGTTCTGGCGATGCGGAGACTGCACTGGATATTTTGAACCAGAGCAATCCAGATCTGATCTTGCTGGATCTGATATTGCCCGGGATGAATGGATTTGATTTTTGTAAAGAAGTAAAGCGAGAACCCCGAACGCGAGCGATACCAATTTGCGTGCTCTCAGCGCGGCGCCATGAAGTGGATCGGGTGCTGGCTTTTGAACTCGGCGTAGATGACTATATCGTCAAGCCATTTTCCCTTCGAGAACTCACGTTGCGGATTCGGGGCATTTTACAGCGCGTGACTCAGATCAAGCAGCGAAATGATGATCGCCTTGCCTATGGCATTTTAAGTTTGGACAGCGCCGCACACAAAGTGACCGTGGGAAATGACGTCAAACATTTAACACCAATTGAATTTCAATTGCTATTCACACTAATGGAACGCGCCGGACGCGTACAATCGCGCAGAGACTTGCTCAACGCCGTATGGGGATACAACCATCTGGGCAATGGGAGGATGGTAGATGCACATATTCGTCGCATGCGCGCAAAACTGGGCACAGCACAGGAAATGATCCGCACGGTGCGAGGCGTGGGATATTGTTTTAAGCCAATTGAGTAAACCAGTCCAGCTTTCTCCCCTAACGGGATGTATGTTCTTTTGAGCATACGTCCCGTTTTTTTGTATAATTAGGGGAGGACTTATTCACGGAGATCACTGTGTTAGATTTACAAATGTTAAAGCAATTACCACGAGAAACCGTATGGGAAGATGTGGCAAGCCCGCTGGGACCATTGACCGTGTTGGCCTCAGATGATGGCGTACATGCGATTGCGTTTGCAGGAGATCGTACGGAACAGGCGAAGATAAATTTCCCTCGCGCCGTGAACCATCCAATCATAAATGCGGCAGTTGAACAACTCGCGATGTATTTTGATGGGAAGCTGAAAATTTTCGATCTGCCACTGGACTTACGCGGAACAGACTTTCAAAAGCGCGTGTGGAAATTATTACTGGAAATACCCTTTGGAGAGACGCGAGCCTACGGCGACATCGCCCGAACATTGGGCAATACAGGCGCGTCGCAAGCCGTGGGCGCGGCCAATGGCAAAAATCCCGTGGCAATAGTGGTACCCTGTCACCGCGTAATCGGCGCGTCCGGTCATCTAACGGGATATGCTGGAGGGATGGAAAAGAAAAGATTTCTCCTCGCGCATGAAGGTGTAATTCAACCAACGCTATTTGAATAATAGCCCATAACTTTTTTAAAGGAGTTTAAAATGGCTGAAGGACACAAATTGACCATGTTGGGAACCGGACTGATCGGAATGTTTTATACCATGACCTTGCACAGACATCGGGGAATTGATCGCGTACATGTCGTGTATTCGCGGACTGAAGAACGCGCCAGGACATTTGCGGAAGAATGGGACATACCAAAATGGACAACAGATCTCAAAGCCGCAATTGAAGACGAAGAAACCGACGGCGTAGTAATCGGCTTGCCCAACGACCTGCACCTCGAAGCCGCAACACTCGCGGCACAAGCTGGCAAAGCCGTATTGTGTACCAAACCCCTCGGACGCACCGCTGATGAAGCTCAGAAAATTCTGAATGCCGTAGAAAAAGCAGGCGTATTTGGCGGATATTTAGAAGACCTGGTATATCCCCCAAAAACCTTAAAAGCCCTCGAATCCGTGAAAAATGGCGCGTTGGGACGCATCTTGTGGGTGCGATCGCGCGAAACACACCCCGGTCCTCACAGCGATTGGTTCTGGGACATAGACAAAGCAGGTGGCGGCGCAATCGTCGATATGGGATGTCACTGCATCGAAATTATTCGCAACTTCATCGGGAAGGGCATTCGTCCGGTCGAAGCGATGTGCTGGTCTGACACACTCGTACATCCAGTCGAAGCAGAAGATCACGGGATTGGACTAATCAAATTTGAAAATGGATCCATGGGCCAATTTGAAGTCGGATGGGCATTTCGCGGCGGCATGGACCTGCGGGACGAGGTCGCGGGCACAGAAGGAACAATCTGGCTCAACCACTGGTTGCGAACGGGATTTGACATGTTCACAGCCGTGGGACAAGGGGGTTATGTCGCAGAAAAAGCCGAAAGCGATACGGGATGGCTCTTCCCCGTGGGCGACGAAGTGGCCGAATTGGGATATTCAGACATGTTTGTAGATATGTTCAACGCGTGGGATGAAGGACGCGAACCAATGGAAACACTGTACGACGGCTATGTCGTCAACGCAATTATAGATGCGTGTTACAAATCCGCAAAAACAAAACAATGGGAACCGATAGAAATGGAGTGGCGCGGCGGTGAAGTGGACCGAGAAACCGCATCGGCAGAAACAGAAACGCGGTTTGCCACCCTGAAAACAGAGCGCATGCCCGATGGACGCCTGAAACGCATTGTGAAAGACATAGAAACGGGTGAAATCAGCGAGCGGATTGAAGAATGACTATGGACCATGTATTAATTGCTGATCAGGTCGCCCTGCAGGACAAAATCGCGCAATTGAAAAGCCAGACGAAAAACGAGCAACTATGTGTGGTCAGCGATTGGGATCGCACATTGACAAAAGCGCGAACAGAAGATGGGCAAGATGCGACATCCTATTCGGCAATTGCACACGGAGCCTATTTGGGAGAGGCATATCGCATCGAAATGGATCGCCTGTACGCGCGGTATCGCCCCATTGAAATATCGCAGACAATCTCGCACCGAGAAAAACAAAAAGCCATGCGCGACTGGTGGACGGCCGCGCTTGCGATGATGCAAAAATATGGACTTACCGAGGAGGTAATAGAAGACATTGCCATTCGAGATTTCATGCGCTTACGCGATGGTTCCATCGATCTTTTTAAAATATTGGCAGACAGAGAGATACCCCTGTTAATTTTATCCGCAGGCATTGGCAACGTAATTGCGAAATACTTAAAAGTCAGAGCCTTACTCACTTCAAATGTGGCAATAACCGCAAACAAATTGATATTTGAACAGGGCGCTGTGGCGGGATATTGCGAACCGGTAATCCACAGCTTTAACAAAGCGCGCCATGCAATTACCCCACAGGGCTGCGTCCTGCTCATAGGAGACACCATAGAAGATGCGCAGATGGTAAACGACGCCCAGGCGAACTGTATCATTCGCGTCGGCTTTTTAAACGAATCGGTCGAAGAAAATAGTGCTACATATCTACGCGCTTACGATGTTGTAATCTGCAACGACGCATCTATGGTACCCGTGATAGAATTGTTGGAAACCTTATGTCTTTGACCTACTCCGCCTGCTCTTTTCGCTTTGCCTGTAATCCTGAAAATCCTAAAATCCTGTACATCCTGATTCAGACAGGGGTTACTTTTGACACCTTATGAAGCCATGCTCCTGGGACTGTTGCAAGGGCTGACCGAATTTTTGCCCGTGAGCAGTTCGGGACATCTCGCATTGGGACAAGCGGCATGGGGTATTCAAACCGGTAATGTGACCTTTGAAGTAATCGTACACTTTGGAACATTACTGGCCATAGTGACCGCATTGCGAACGCGAATCAGCAACTTAGTCATCGGATGTTTGCGGCGCGATGGCGCATCCTGGCACACAATCTACCTGTTGATAATCGGTTCTATTCCCGCTGGCGCCGTGGGAATCTTGTTCAAAGACATGCTCAAAGAGGCTTTTGCCAGTCCAGTCGCCGTATGCGGATTCTTAATCGCGACCGGTTGTATTTTGTGGAGCACGCGATTTGCGCGGGGCAACCGCGTGAAAATTACATCTTTAGACGCCATTTTAATCGGCTTTGCACAGGCCCTCGCCGTATTGCCGGGAATTTCCAGGTCGGGTTCAACCATTGGCATGGGCCTGTGGCGCGGGCTGGATGGTCGCGAAGCCGCAACATTTTCTTTTTTACTATCCATCCCCATTATTTTGGGCGCAACCGCATTAGAAGTTGGCGATTTTCTCGCCCATCCACCGCAAATGAACGCGCTATGGCCGCTGCTGATTGGCGCTATTGTAGCTTATGTGTCCGGGGTATTTGCCATTCGATGGCTCCTCGGTTTGCTCAGCGGCGGGTATTTTGCACAATTTGCCTATTATTGCTGGCTTATCGGCCTGGTGGGCATGGCGTATTTTGGAGGCTAAATAATCCATGAAGTGGCTAATCGTATGCCTTTTGCTCGGTTGTGGCGGCGTTCCTATATCGCCCGAGAACGAGCTTCTTTCGGATTTTATGTCCATTGCCAACGTGCGCCGCGAGCCGATCCACAATGCAGATGGCGATATCGTGGGGGTCAATATCTCAGCCGATGTCGTCAATACGGGACCAGTACCGATTATCAGTCCGTTTATCCTGACCTGGAGATTGCGCGGCCCAAACCGTGCAGAAATTTCCCGTGCAACCCATCGGTTTTCCAGGTTTGAGGCAGGACAGGTACAGGAAATTGCATTGACAATGGCATTTGCCCCGCGTCCGAATCTATCGGGTGTGCAGGATGCAGTGACGTTTGATTTTGAGGAAATCAACCAGTAGCCAACTGGCTACTGATCCCTCCTTGCCCGATACGATTTTGGCGTGTATATTGTTGCCTCAAACGCGCCGTATCACACAACAGAGGACACTGCGATGAAATACATCATTAGTTTTTTATCTATCTTTTTTTTCTTTGGGTGTTCTAAAGATGATTCTACCGGCTCGCGTACTTTTACACCCGACGATTTAACCGTTTTGAGCCTGACCTCCATTATAGGTGAAACTGTTAATACGCCTGCAGGCGATGCCGGTTCGCCTACAAGCGTGAATATTATCCACATTGAGGGCACGGTTGACAGCCAATCGGGCCTGGACCTCACGGGTCTTAAAGTGCGCGTAAGTGTGTTGGGTGAAAACGGTACGCTATTAGGGACGAATGAAGATGTATGTACACCCTCTGAAATAGCCCCCGGAGGATCGTGTACTTTTTCAATAACTGTTGTATTGGAGGGCTCGGATTACAAAACAAGTCAATCAATTGAGATTACGCCAGGTTGCGATCAAGGTACTGGCACACTGCGACTTATTCCAGTGACCTGGCCTGATTCATAGAAAGGAGTATAATTGTGGCAGAGGTGATTTTATCGGGTTTTGCCGACGAAGGACCGGTGAGCAAGCGCGCCGAAGAGCAATTTACCATGATGCGCGCGCTTGGCTTATCTTATTACACAATCCGGTTTATCGACGTGGGCAACGGGGTAAAGAACGCAATGGAATTGACCGCGCAGGAGATTGTACAACTCCAAAAATTGCACGGTGAATTTGATATTTCGGTATCGAGCATTGGTTCCCCGCTTGGAAAAGTAAAATTGTTGGACGTAGATGACGGTACAGACAATCGCTATGTGCCGTTTAAGGAATACCTGGAGACAGATGTCAAACGCGCCATCGAACTCGCCCATGCATTTGACACAAAACTCATTCGCGGCTTTAGCTATTACCATCCGCATGGGACCGACCCCTGGCCGCATTTGAACCAGGCGGCAGATCAGCTCTCAGAAATTGTCGCCCTGTGTGCGAGCGAAGGTCTGATCTACGGTTCTGAAGTGGAATCGCATTTAATCGGCGGAGATGGCGAAACACTGATCGCATTGCACGAAAAGATCGACAGTCCCAATACCTGTATCATCATGGATGTGGGCAATATGGAAAGCATGGGATACAGCCCGGACAGCGTTTTTGCCGAATATGAAAAAACAAAGCCCGGATTGGGATGGATCCACATCAAAGGATTTAACGCGCCGGCCAATCAGCCGATGCTGGACAGCGCGACAAAGCGAGGACTGACGCGTTTTATCCCCGTTGATCAGGGCGATGCCGGGCATGAAATGGTCCTGCGGGATTTTAAGACACTCGTCCCGAGTCTGCAAAGCCAGTTTCAGAAACTGGGTGTACCGGGTGTATTTATCGATCTGGAACCACACGTAAAGGGTGGTGGACAATTTGGCGGCTTTAGTGGTATTGATGGCTTTGGCGTGGCATTCCGCGCCCTGTGCAATTTGCTGGACTATCTGGGGTATGAATATCACCTGACGGGCTACGAAGATTTAACTATGCAGTAAAATGGAGGTTGTAATGGCAGATAACATTCGCATTGGTATTATTGGTGCGGGCGGTATTTTTCGCACCCGCCACTTTCCGGGATTGGCTCAAATTGACGATGCCGAGGTCGTGGCAATTTGCAACCGCAGTGAAGAGAGTGGCGGCAAAATCGCTGCTGAATTTGGCTTAAACCCCGACCTGATGACCGATCCCTACGCGCTCATTGCGCGAGATGACATCGATGCCGTGATGATAGGCACATGGCCTTACAAACACTGTGAGTTTGTACTCGAATCGCTCAATGCTGGCAAGCATGCATTTGTGCAGGCGCGTATGGCAATGAATTTGCGCGAAGCAAAGATCATGTATGCCGCAGCAATGGAATCAGAACTCGCACACCAGATATGCCAGCCACCGCACGCATTAAAAGGTGACTGGTTCATGCAGCGGTTGATCGCCGAAGGATATGTTGGCGATATTCGCAATATCGTCATCCGCTCAATGACGCCCGGGGGCATTGATCCCAATATCCCGCTACACTGGCGACAGATCGGTCGCTTCTCCGGCTTAAATACCATGAGCGTGGGCATGCTGGTAGAATTTGTACACCGCTGGTGTGGCTATACCAAATCCGTATCCGCACAAGCAGAAATCTATGTCACCGAGCGCGCCACAGAGGACGGCATGGGACCAGTAGATCGTCCAGATACCGTGAATATCCTGGCACAAATGGAAAGCGGCGCAACTGCGGTCTATCTCTTCTCCGGCACCGCGCATCACGCGCCAAGTGAATCCATTGAAATTTACGGCACGGACGGCACACTCATTTACGAAACCTCACCCGTTTTGGACGAGCAACGGATATTGGGTGCCAAATCCAGCGATGGCGCATTGCAGGAATTGGATGTCCCTGCATCCGACATGCGCGAATGGACTGTTGAGGCGGATTTCATCGACATGATCAAAACCGGCAAACCCGCCGAATCAACCTTCTATCAGGGCGTGAAATACATGGAATTCACCGAAGCCGTATTCCGCTCTGTCGAACGCGGCGCAACGGTCCATTTGCCCATTGTTGATTAAGGGGTAACAAGTAGAGGGTATAAGACTGAGTTTATGGCAGCCCAATGACGACAACAAATCAAGTATAAATAGTCCAGGTGACGCATGTACATCAGCAGATTGGATTGGGATGACTATCGCATTGACCATATTGCTCAACATAATGTTGAGCAATATGAAGTCTGGGAAATTTGCGGAGATCCATTACATTTAGCCCGCCGTCAAGGGCGCAACCGCTATCGTCTTTATGGGCAGACAGTGGACGGGCGATACTTATTTGTCGTATTGGAACATCTCACAGGCACGATCTATAAGCCCATCACCGCCCGAGATATGACCGACCGCGAAAAACAAAACTTCAGGAGGCTGAGAAAATGAAAGAGTTACAAGTCCCAAAATTCGAGAGTTATGAGGAGGAAGCTACATTTTGGGATAACCTGGATACTGCTGATTTCATGGCAGAAGATGGCGAGTGGTTTCGCTTTGATACGCCACACAAGCGAGCAGTTCGTGTTGCGATACTCCCTGACATAGCGGAAGAACTCAGTCAGAGTGCTCAGGCACAAGGCGTATCGATAGAAACCTTAGTGAATGTCTTTTTAAGTGAGCGCATACGGGAAGAATCGGTTGCGAGCTTAGAATAAAGATAGAAGCGATCCAACGTCGTTACTGTGAAGAAAGGAAGTCAATAATTGGAGAGGCGATTAGAAATGATTAGGATTAGAGAGACGAAAAATGAATATCTTCTATCCATTCCACCTGCTCAGAAAGAGCGGGCAAGAGGGATCCAAGGCAGAAAGTGGGATCCGCAACGTAGATGTTGGGTATATCCACGAACCGTCCGAATGTACAACGCCCTTGTAGCAGAATTTGGAGATGATTTAACCCCAGAGTCTTCGTTCAAATCTCCTGAGGGATATTCACAGGTTGTGTCTCCTTCTCTTCGAGACAAAAAGGTCGAAGATCAAGAAGCTGCAGAGCTTCGAAAGAATGTTGAGCGTATTGATCAATCTTTGTCAGAGCTATTAAAGTTTTTAAATACTGACAATAAGAGTGCAGATATACTGATGAGGCAAGAAAGGGATATTCAATCACTTAGAGCCGAATTCGAAAAAAAAGATCAGGAAAATACCGAGATGCACCGACAAATCGAGCATCTCCAGACAGAAAATAGGAGACTATCCCATAAAACGAGCGTATCGCCCGATGATAGAGATGAAATAGTTAAAGAGATGGCGTTAGAAGTAACTGGTAATGACCCAGTATTTGGAGAAGCTATTAAGAACTTTCAAATTGATGGAACCCTCCCCCTCCAGATAGCCAAGATCATAGAAAACCATTTGAAACAACTTCTCAATTCCGATGGAACATTTTACGAACTAATTCAAGAGTGTGACGATGCCCAATTACTTGATGAAGACTCCGTTAGCCTCGCTCATAGTATAAGAAAACAGCGAAACATGGTAGCTCATTCTCAAGGACCTGTGGATCCAAGGATAAAGATGGGCAGAGATCTTTTTTGTTTATTTGCTGCGTCTCTGTTATTTCCAGAAATCCCCCCAGAATAACTCGCGCATCATAAAGCGACACCCGTGCGTTTTGTCCTGCAGTTGGGATTAATAAATACTGACATGCGGTACAAATTTCGGGCCTACTTTCGGACATAGAAATCATCAAGGACTCACCCAATTTAAAGTGGGGTGTATTTGAACCGAAATAAAGTGTTAAAAAAGAAATCGCTATAATCATTTCTTGAAAAATGGAAATAAAAAATGCCTGAACGTATTGCCATTGATCCCAGAGTTTGTCACGGACAAGCATGTATTAGAGGTACCCGTATCCCGGTGCATCTAATCCTGGGGATGTTGGCCAATGGAGACACTGTCGAGGAACTCCTCGAAGAATATCCTTCGCTGACGCAAGAAGATATTTATGCATGTTTTGACTATGGAGCCGCACTCGCTGAAGACAAGTAACTCCTCTGCCATCATAGACATTGGGCGTTTAAAAATAAACAAAGGACATACAATATGAAAATCTCGTTAGACTTACCGGACACGGCTGCGCTTATCCACCTCGACCAGGCGTATTTCAGAGAAGTCCTGGTTGCAACACTCTACCAGGTAGGAAAACTCTCCGAGAAAGAAGCATGCCTCATACTTGGGATTTCCCGCCGTGCATTCGAGGAGTTGTTACCACGATTCGGATTTTCCATCTTAGTTGATACACCAGAGACTATAGATGTAGAACTGCACGCATAAAATGAAAAAGAACCCATCAGAATCTCAATTCGCGCTGTGTATCGAGAACAGAGATTGCGATGATCTGGAGAAGCGGAAGATCTACCAGATTTTGCCCGACGAAGAAGCAGCGCAAGAGGGATATTTGAGAGTCATTGATGAATCAAGGGAAGACTACTTATATCCCGAATCTTATTTCATTCTTGTCGAACTGCCTCGCAAAGCCAAAGACGCACTGGTAGTGGCAAACTGAGACTGAGTTTAGAGAATGCGACCAATGACAAATCACGAGTCACTTGAGGCAAAAGTCGATTGTGTATTCGCGGAATGGGACAAACCAGACTCCCCTGGCGCGGCCCTGTCGGTTATCAGAGACGGTGAAATTATATACAAACGCGGATACGGTATGGCGAATCTGGAATACGACATTCCGATTGCGCCGACAACCATATTCGACATCGCTTCGATCTCCAAGCAATTTGCAGGCTTTGCCATCGCCACATTGTTGCATGAAGGGAAACTTTCGCTGGATGACGACATTCGGATGCACTTGCCCGATGTCCCGGATTTTGGAACAAAAATAACAATTCGACATCTGGTGCATCACACGAGTGGATTGCGGGATTGGGTACAGGCACTCGTCATCGCGGGCGGAGAGATGGATGACGTAATTTCGTTTAAGCATATTTTGAAAATGGTAAGGCACCAGAAAGAACTCAATTTCGAGCCAGGAACAGCGTTTTTATACTCAAATACGGGGTATAACCTGCTGGCAGAAATCGTTGAAACAATAACCGGAGATTCATTTCGCGAATGGACGGACGCCAACATCTTTAAGCCCCTCGCCATGACCAGCACCCACTTTCACGATGACCACGAGATGATCGTGAAGAACCGGGCGTATTCCTATTCGTCCGTGAAAGATGATGGGTTCAAGAATGCCGTGAACAACTTAACCGCTCTCGGTTCGAGTTCGCTCTATTCAACAGTAGAAGATCTGGCAAAGTGGATGATGAACTTTGACAATGCACAAATAGGCGGACAAGCAGTGGTTGAGCAGATGCATCAGCGAGGAGTTCTCAATAATGGGGAACAGATCAGTTACGCCTTCGGATTGGACATCGGCGAGTACCGAACACTGAAAACAGTCGGACACGGCGGATCATGGCGGGGATTTCGCAGCCATCTCTTATGTTTTCCCGCTCAGAAATTTGGCATTGTCATATTGTGCAATCTGGACACCTTTAACCCGCTTAATCTGGCGAGAAAAATCGCGGATATCTATCTCGCTGATGTCCTTGCGCCCGAAGTACCCGAGCCGGATAAGCAACCCTCTGAACGCACCAAGACTCCTCCCCTATCACCAGAACAGTTGTCAGAATTCGAAGGCGATTATTACACCGAAGAACTCGATACGACCTATACCATTGGTGTGCAAGGGAACCAGCTCGTGGCGCAACACAGACGGCATGACGACATATCGCTAACCTGTGCAGACGATCATTTCGTCGGGGATGCGTGGTTTTTTCCAGAAGTTCATTTTACGCGCGACGATACGGGACAGGTTACGGGGTTCAGACTGACGGGAAACCGGGTCAAAAACTTGTGTTTTAAAAAAGGACATGATTAACCATGAACCGAATTCTATTGAAACTAATGTTGCTCGCTGTGCTTGTCCCCATCTCTTCGGTTTTGGCCGATGAATGGCCGCAGTGGCGGGGACCGCATCGGGACGGCGTTTGGAGCGAAACCGGGATATTGGAGGCATTTGACGGACCGGAGATCCCGATTCGTTGGCGAGTGCCAATCGGCAGCGGCTATAGCGGCCCGAGCGTCGCTGACGGGCGCGTTTACGTTACTGACCGTCTCACGAAACCGAAACAGGTCGAAAGGGTTCACTGTTTCGACTGGGAAACAGGTGAATCGATTTGGTCCTTCACGTACGAATGTGAATACCGTATTGACTATACCGCCGGGCCTCGAGCCAATGTTATCATTCATGACGGACTCGCTTACGCCTTAGGAGCGATGGGGCACCTCCACTGCTTTGATGCTGCAACCGGCACGTTGAAGTGGAAAAAAGACCTCAACACCGAATACAATATTAAGATGCCCACCTGGGGGATTGCGAGCGCGCCGATTGTCGAAGGTTCACACCTCATCGTCCAAATCGGCGGCACGCCCGGAGCGTGCATCGTCGCTTTCGACCGCGAAACCGGAGTCGAAAAATGGAAAGCCCTTGAAGACAACGCATCTTACTCAGCGCCAATTGTGATTACACAGGGTGACGAGCGGGTGCTCGTCTGTTGGACAGGTGAACATATCGCTGGGCTCAACCCGCAGACAGGCAGCACGCATTGGCGTCATCCGTTTCCACCGACGCGTATGGAGATCGGGATCGCAAGTCCCGTTTTTTATCAAAATGAGTTGTTTATCACTGATTTCTTTGAAGGCTCGCTGCTGCTGAAACTGAATCCAGATAAGCCGATGATGCAATTCGGTTGGCACCGTAAGGGAAAAAATGAGCGGAACACAGACGCGCTCCATTCCACGATGTCAACCCCGATCCGACTCGGCGATTACATTTACGGTGTGGATAGCTATGGGGAACTCCGCTGTCTCGACGCTCGCAACGGCGATCGGATTTGGGAAGACCTCACCGCAGTACCGAAAGCGCGCTGGAGCAACATCCATTTTATCAAAAATGGCGATAAGGTCTGGATGTTCAATGAGCGCGGTGAGCTTCTGATTACAACGCTTTCGCCGGACGGGCTGAATATCATCAGTCGCGCGAAACTGATCGAACCGACGCGCGACCAGTTGAACCGCAGAGGTGGTGTCACGTGGGCGCATCCCGCGTTTGCCTATAAACATGTATTCGCCCGAAATGATCAAGAACTGGTTTGTGCCAGTTTGGCGAAAAACGAAAACAGGAACGATTAATGGCAGCGCTGCCGTGACCGATTCATTTGCTAATTGACAAAAACTGTGATACATTCGCACAGCAGTTTCTGCACCCCTTAAAACAACGACAACACAGTGAGGTAAAAAATGGCAGATAAAATTCGCATTGGTATTATTGGTGCGGGAGGTATTTTCCGGAACCGGCATTTTCCGGGACTGGCAAAAATTGACGATGCCGAAGTCGTGGCAATATGCAACCGCAGTATAGAAAGCGGTGAAAAGGTAATAGCCGAGCAGGGCTTATCAGCCGAAGCCATGACAGACCCCCAGGCTCTGTTGCACCGGGACGATATTGACGCGGTAATGATCGGCACCTGGCCGTACAAGCACTGTGAATTTGTCCTCGCGTCCTTAGACGCGGGCAAACACACCTTTGTACAGGCGCGCATGGCGATGAACTTGCGAGAGGCAAAAATCATGTATGCCAGAAGTCGAGAATCAAATCTCGTGACCCAAATTTGTCCGGCACCCCCGTGGAAGGGCGGGCGTTTCTTGAGGCGGCTCATAGATGAAGGATATTTGGGCGATATTTTCCACGTCTATGTCCGCGATCTGGGCGGGCGCTATTGGGATACTGACGAGCCATTGCACTGGCGACAGGTCAGACGATATTCGGGCTTAAATATCCTGGGAATGGGCATTACCGTCGAGCGCGTAGCGCGCGTATTTGGCTATATGTCAACCATAACGGCTGAAACTGAAATTTTTACCAGAGAGCGCCCCCTACCCGATGGGTCTGGCAATGGACCAGTTGAAACACCTGATATGGCGCATGTCATAGGCAAAATGGAAAATGGCGCGCGTGCGGCATTTCTATTTTCGGGCGTCGCCCAATTTGGCGGGAAATCCCTTGTCGAAGCTTATGGCAGCGAAGGCACATTGACCTATGACATGGGAACGCAAATCCTCGGCGCAAAAACGGGTGATCGGCGTCCGCAACTAATTCCCATCCCCGAAGATGAAGCCGCCGAATGGACTGTCGAAGCCGATTTTATCAATGCCATCAAGGGTGGACCTCAGGGCGACACCAGCTTTTACGAAGGCATGAAATATATGGAATTTACCGAAGCGGTTCACCGCTCGGCAAAGCGAGGCGGAACCGTTCGGTTGCCTCTGGTCGATTAGAGGAGATGCAGTGATCAGACTTGTAGCATTTGACCTGGATGGAACGATCTTGAATCACAACAACACCCCATCGGATGCTTCGATGGCGGCAATTTGCGAATTGTTGGATCGCGGCGTAGCTGTCGCGTCTATGAGTGGGCGCAATTTTGAACGCAATCAAATTCCGTTTGTAAGCAATCCCAGCGTGGCCGACGCGCTCTATGCCGGATGTTATAATGGCGCAATGGTTTTTGCACCCAAAACGAATGGCACACGCCAACTCATGCACGAGCAGCGACTGCCCAATGATATATTCTTATCACTGATCCAATATGCCGATGATCGGCTCATGAATTTTGTATATTGCCGCTGCGACATGAATAGCGATAGGCCCTGCGAAGTTTATATCACCGACCGCCTGACAAAAATGAGTCGCGCGGTAGCCACGATGACCAATATGGTCTATGAAGTCGATGCCGGTCTCGCCCAGCGAATACGCGCAAAAGAACTGGCCGCGCCCCCAAAAATAATGCTCCTGCCCAAACCCGGGCATGCCGATGAGACAGTTGATGAATTAAAAAATATATTTGGCGATCAAATTTACATGGCCTGGGCCGTGGCGGGACGCATCGAAATCATGCATCCAGATGTGAACAAAGGCGCAGCACTCACCGCGATTGCCAACCATATTGGCAGCAGCCTCGATGAAGTGATGGCTGTGGGCGACGGCAATAATGATCTACCCATGTTGCGCGCAGCCGGAACCGGTGTATTGATGCACAATGCAGATGCAGCAACCCATCGCGCAGTGGCCGGGAAAAATATTTTACAAACCGACCACATTGAAAACGATGGCTTTGCCAAAGCCGTGCGTCGATATGCGCTTGAGAGGTAGAGGAAGGATTCTCATGGGACAGACATTAGATATTGGTCGGCGAATAGAATTGGTGCCAATGGATGTCCATTTTCACGACATCACAATTGGACTATACCAGCAAAAAAACAAGCACGGCACGACTTTTCGCGTTCACACATACAGCCAGATAGACGGAGCGCAAGAGCGAATTGATTTCGTAAACCATGCGATGCGCGTCCTCGGAGGCATGGAAGACACAAACGAGGGATTGCTGCGCTTTCCGTGTGGCGCCACACATCTGCTCTCTGTAAAACGACTATTCATAGAAGCGTGCAAACTCGGCATGAATGACGATGTATCTATGCGACCATTGACCATTCTGGACAAAAAATCGGGATTGCACATTACCGCAACGGCCCAATCTGATGGCGTGTACAAAATCACGGCTGACAGCGATGAAAAAGGCGCAGACCGGCGCATTCGATTGGTGGCTGGAGGACTTGCAAAGCTGGGCGAATTAGAACAAGTGGGAGAAGACCGGGTACGCTTTGATTGCGGTATGACACACGATTCTCTCATAGGCGTCCTCCTCGTACGCGCCCCCAATGTACGCTCTGTCCTGCGAGAATTGGAACAGGCTGCCGGCCGGGGCGTACTCGCTGCCCCAAGCGCACAAAATTAAGAAATGGAGTCACGTATGCACGACCAGACAAAAAAACCAATGAAACCGCGCGACCGCGTATTGGCCGCACTCAATCGGGCACCTGTAGATCGTACCCCAACGTGCAATCCAACTTCGGTTGCAACCGTGGAATTAATGGACCTCGTAGATGCCCCATTTCCGCAGGCAAATCGCGAGCCAGAACTCATGGCGCGCCTGGCGGCAACGAGCTATACCGAACTGGGTTTTGACACAATTATGCCGGTATTTACGATTATTCAAGAATCGTCGGCACTGGGATGCAAAATCCAGTGGGAGCAAAAAGACAACTGGCCCACAGTAAAAATGAAAGAACCGATCTGGCACAAAGTAGATGATATTGAAATCCCGTCTAACTTATTGACCCATCCCGATACAAAATGCGTACTGGACGCGATTGGCATATTGCGAAAAGAATACGGCGACGAAGTGGCGATTATCGGCAAAACAATGGGCCCCTGGTCCCTGGCGTATCACTGTTTTGGCGTAGAGGATTTTTTGCTCCTATCATTAGACGACCCGGATCACACGCGACAAATTCTGGACAAATTAAAAGAAGTAACCGTCGAATTTGGCGTGGCGCAAATTGAAGCGGGTGCCGACGCCTTGACCCTGCCCGACCACGCAACGGGCGATCTGGTCAGCGGCGATTATTACGACCGGTATTTGCGCGAATTACACATTGAATTTGCTGACCGCATACCCATTCCACTGATTTTACATATATGTGGGCGCACCGTTGATCGGATGGAATACATCGCGCAAACGGGCATGGCAGCATTCCACTACGACTCCAAAAACGACCCGAATGAGTCAATCGATATTATGAAGGAGCGGATCGCGCTGGTCGGCAACATCAACAACCCAGAAACGCTATTTTCAAAAGATCCGGAAACTGTAAAAGAAGAAGTGTACAAAAACCTGGACGCCGGTGTGAATCTGATCGGGCCTGAATGCGCGATTCCTTTGCAGACATCCATCGAAAATCTGAAAGAAATCCCTAAAGCGATCGCGGATTGGCATGCGGAGGAAAAGAGAGTTCATGGCTGAATTATCCGATATTCAAAATGAATTTATCAAAGAGGAAATAGAGGAATTTTTAGAACGCCCCAATGAGATCCAACGCAATATCGATTTGTTCTCAAATGCGAGCCCCGAGATGCAAGAAATTGCCGCCTCATTGATTGATGGCGCGCACCACGATGTCGATCAATTAACGCGCGAAGCCCTAAATGCAGGTGTGGGCGCGCTGGAAATTATGGACGATGGATTGATCGCTGGCATGGGCATTGTGGGGATTAAGTTTAGAGAGAATTTTATTTTTGTACCCGAAGTCCTCGCATGTGCCCGTGCGATGAAAGCGGGAATGGCGCATATTGAACCCATTTTGTCAGCCTCGGGTGTCGATCCGGTAGGCACTGTCATTATGGGCACGGTGAAGGGCGATTTGCACGATATTGGCAAAAATTTGTGTATCATGATGTTGCGCGGTGCCGGGTTTGTCGTCCACGACCTCGGCGTGGATACATCCGAAGACGAATTTATGGATGCCGTGGAAGAACACGAAGCCAATTTACTGGGTATGTCCGCACTGTTGACCACGACAATGCCGAACATGGGCAAGACAATTGAGGCATTTATCGACGAAGATCTGCGAGACGATGTAAAAATCATGGTGGGCGGCGCCCCTGTGACACAGGAATTTGCCGACGACATGGGTGCGGATGGATACGGTGAAAACGCCCTGGACTGCGTAGAACTGGCTGTACAATTGTTGCAGGAGTGGGAGGATGAGAATTGAGTGAGCGAGAAAAAATAGATCGAGAAGCCTATCAAAAGCGGCTGGATCGCATGTCTGAAATTTTTGCGGATATTGTCCAGCATGCCGACGAACAGGCGCAAATGCGCTGTCCTTACAAAAATAAGGACGACGAATGCACGGCGAAATTTGGATGCAAATTTCAGCGTAAACCAGCGCCCGACCGGGCGCTTTTTCAATGTGCCAGCAACGATAACCTCGACTATCGCACGGCCTGGGAAACAGAGCCAGGTGCCTATCGTGAAATGAAGAGCACGCTTAAAAAACAAAAAAGGCGTCGTAAAAAACAGGGAACGGGCACAATTACACATATGGGCCAGGTGCAACAACTCGAAGCGCGAAAAACGATATTTGATTATGCCGACGACCTATCTGTTCGGGTTCCAACATCGTGTTTTCGGTCGGGGATATGCCATGAATGCGTGGTAGAAATTACAAAGGGAGAAGAGAGCCTATGCCCAAAAACCGAAGCGGAATCCTTCTTAAAAGACAATTACCGATTGGCCTGTCAGGCCGAAGTCGTAGATTTAGATGCTGAAGTCGAATTTGTGCCCCTGCGCCGCGCGCCTCAAATTTTAACCTTGAGCCAGGAAAAAGAAATTGATCTCGATCCCGTGGTAACGCGCCGTGGAGACCGGGTATTCTACAACGGAGAAGACATCGATCGGTTTCGGGGCCACATCTACGGACTGGCAATTGATGTGGGCACCACGACAATTGTGATGGATCTCGTAGATCTGGAATCTGGCGAGAGTATTGCGATTGCATCTTATGAAAATCCCCAGCGTTTTGGCGGTAGCGACATCATGTATCGCATTTCCTATGATGGCGAATACCCGAATGAGTTGTGGAAGGCACTGGTAAATGCGATCAACCACGAAATTCTCGTACTGTGTGAAAAATTGGATTTTGAACGACAAGAAATTTATGAAATTGTCGTCGCTGGCAATGCCACCATGAGAGATATGTTCTTCAGGCTCGATGTGCAAAGTATTGGACAAAAACCCTATAAATCGCAAATAGAACACGAATATCTGGCCGGAGAACGAAAAACAACCGCCCTTTACGAAAGCAGCAGGCGGTTGGGCATTCGGGCAAACCCCAAAGCGCGGGTATATGGCATGCCCCTTATTGCAAGCCATGTGGGCGGCGATGTCGCAGCGGATATGCTGGCCGTAGAAATGGGTGATCAGGACGATATATTTATGCTTGTCGATGTGGGCACCAATACCGAGGTCGTAGTGGGCAATCGAGACCGGCTGGTAGCAGCATCTTGTCCGGCGGGACCGGCATTTGAAGGCGGTGGTATCGCCTGTGGCATGCCAGGGCAAGATGGGGCAATTGAATCAATGGTGTGGGAAAATGGTCAGTTCAATTATCGCGTAATTGGCGACGGCGCACCCCAGGGGTTGTGCGGCTCTGGTCTTATTGATTTGTTGGCCGCGCTCCGGCGACATGATATGATGACGGAAAAGGGCGTATTTGCCGACCGCAAACAATATGAAATGATAGTGGTGCCCGAACACGGCATTGCGCTATCGCGCGAAGACGCGAGCAATCTGGCTCAGGCCAAAGCCGCAAATTATTGTGGACAGTTACTCGTCATGCGCGAATTTGGCATTGCCCCCGACCAGATCCATCGGCTTTATCTATCCGGCGGATTTGCCAACTACGTAAATGTGCAAAATGCGATTGACATCGGTTTTCTCGCACCCGTGCCGCAAGAGCGCATTGAAAAGGTGGGAAATGCCGCGATATTGGGCGCGAGAGAAGTATTGCTCTCGCGGAAACGACGCGACGAATTAGAACGCCTGGTGAAACGAGTAGAACATGTGGAACTGGAGACAAAGCCAGATTTTTTTGACGTATTTGTCGAAGGGTGTCAGTTTAAAAGGATGACGGTATGAAATCTTTTACAGAACGCCTCGCAGATGACCAACCTATGGTGTATGACGGTGGATTTGGGTCTCAATTATTTGAACAAGGGGTGAATCTGGCAAACAGTTCCATCGCCAATCTATCGCATCCCGCCGAGGTGGTGGCAGTGCATCGCGCGTATATCGATGCGGGTGCAAATGCCATTGGCACGAACACATTTGTGGTCTCTCCCTTGCATCTCGAGATGGCCGATGCAGATGCGGATGACGCCGAGCAATTGACAGAATTGGCCGTCCAACACGCGCGGCGTGCCGTTGAAGAAAGCGGGAAAGATGTTTATGTGGGCGGCTCCATTGGCCCCTCCCCCGGCGCTATTGAAGCCGATGCCGGCGATACGGTTTTTGGCATTCCCAATGTCGATGTGCGATCAGCCCACGAACGCGTGATCTCTGCCATGGTCAAAGGCGGCGTCGATTTTTTTGTCATAGAAACGCAGTTTTCCGCCAAAGAAGCGGCAATCGCCGTTGACATTGCGCGGCAGACGGGCTTACCCATCGCCGTGAATATGACGTATAAATTCACAAAAGATCGCAAAACAGGCGAATTGATTTATCGCACGGATTGGGGCTTTTCGCCTGGCGATGTACTGGACATTTTGGCAAGTGGCGAATTTTCAAATGGCGATAATCTGATTGGCGAAGTGCAACTCCTGGGCTTGAACTGCGGTGCAGAAACGCGCAATACAGATCACACAGGCATGCCCTATGCAATTGAGGGCACAGTGCAGATGCAAAAAGCGCTTGCGAATCGCGGCATTGAAAACAAGCGCTTGATGGCATATCCCAATGCGGGCTTGCCCTCCCTGGACAAAGTCACCAAACAGGCGTCGTATTCACAAGGACCTGAAGACATGGCGCAACACGTCGAAGACTTGTTGGACGCCGGTGGATTCTTAATAGGCGGATGTTGCGGTACAACGCCCGATCACATTCGGGCATTTCGCAATATCGTAGATACGCGATAGAGGCTCTTTTTACACCGATCAAATTCGAGGATTTGAATTATGGCTGATTATTGGGAAGACGATATAGAAGATATCGAAGTCGAAGATATGTTTGTAGGCGCGCTACTGGGCGGCGCAATAGGCGATTCCCTGGGCTGTTTTTGTGAGGGATGGCCCCGGGATCGGATCAAAGCGGTAGAGGGATTGACAGACCACTACCGCGGTCGAGTCAATCGGGAAGGCGTGTTGACCCGACCTGCTGGAGAATATACAGACGATACCCAGCAGACCCTCGTTCTTGTTGAGTCAATTATAGCATGTGAAAAGGTCGATCCCGAAGACCTGAGCAGCCGGTTTTTGGCGATGTGGCGCGAGGGACTCCTGCAAATGTATGGCAGGGCTTTTCGGGAAACCCTGGAACGCCTTGATCAGGGGCTGGCGTGGTCCGAAGCCGCATCGAAAGACCACCCATCCAACGGAGCGGTCATGAAAATCGCGCCAGTGGGCTTGTGGCACTGGGCAACCGGTGAAAATATCCTGGAAGATGCTATTTCAGCGAGCCACGTGACACACCAGGACCCACGCGCGGTTGCACCTGCAGTCGCAATGGCCCATGTGGTGGGGCATCTGGTGACACACCGCCCCTTAGATGGGAATGAGGTGCTGGACGTAGCCGAGTGGTCAGCCAGGCCGATTTGCGAATCCACAGGCGAGTTGATCGCCCAGGTGCGGACATTGCTAACAATGAACGAAGACGAAGCGTGGGCTACGATGGTACAAATGCCCGAAGCAGCGCGAGAAAACGCCATCCCAAGCGAAGCCCAGGCGACACTTGTCGTAGCCTTAGAGGCGTTCTTGCGCTCAGAAGGAGAATTTATCCCCACGGTTGAACGCGCCCTGCTTACGGGGGGAGACGTAGATACATTTGCAGCCATTGCCGGTACATTAAGCGGTCTATATCACGGGACATCGGGTTTGCCGCAACATCTCGTAGAGACATTGGTTGAACGCACAGAAATCGAATCTTTGGCCCGTACACTTTACGAAAAAACAGGAGGCGCCCTGTGATACTCGACGGTTTTAAGGGCATGTATCCCGCACTGGTCAGTCCAAGAGATGGCGCAGGTGCATTCAGTGTCCCGGCCTATGAAAAACTCATAGCGCATATTTACGAACAGGGATCACATGGCGTATATGTGGCAGGCAACACGGGCGAAGGCTATTTGATGACGACGGCCGAACGCAAATTGGCCACAGAGATAGCCGTCAAAGCATCAAAAGGGCGTGGACGGGTCGTAGTACACGTTGGCGCGCCCTCCGAGCGCGAAGCGGTTGCACTCGCCAAACACGCCGCAGAGACAGGAGCCGATGGCATATCGAGTTTGCCGCCTTATGTCCAGGGGTATCGTTTTGACGACATCCTATTGTATTACAGCGCGCTGAGTTCGGCGGCAAACTTGCCGGTCTTTGTGTATTATATCCCCGTAGTCACGCATCAGGAGTATTCGTTTGACCAAATCAACCAGATGCTCGCACTCGAAGGCGTGATAGGCATTAAATTCACAAATTTCAACTTATTCTTAATGGAACGCATACTCAACGGGCCGCATAACCCGCATATTTTTAACGGATATGACGAAGTCGCCCTATCGGGTATTGCAATAGGCGCGCAAGGAGGCATCGGCACATTTTACAATGTGATGCCCGCGCATTTTGTGGGCATTTACGAGGCCGTGAACAAATCCGACCTGGATACGGCACGCGCATTGCAAGCAGACGTGAATGAACTGATCCGGATTTGTCAAAAATACAGTGGACACGGCAGCGTACGCGCCGTATTGCGCTGGCAGGGAATCGAGTGTGGCGACCCCATCAAGCCAACACGTCCGCTCGACGAGGAAGAAGAAAAGGCATTGCGGAAAGAAATCGAAGCAGCGGCACTGGATATTTTTTAAAAGGTAAGAAGCCCCCTACCCTTCCCACGTCTTACCGCCTTTAACGCCTCTCAATCTCATACACCGTCCCACCCTCCCGCTCAGTTATAATGGAAAACGCCCACCCCGCATTGTGCAGACGGTCAAAAAAAGGTCTCCCTAAGACGCGATTGGGTTCAGAAAATAAAACGCGCCCTCCCGGTGCGAGAAGGGCGTCGAATGTGGCGATAAGAGGATCGAAAAAACGGGGTTCGTACACGAGATCTGAACCCAGCAAAGTGGCATAGTGTTGATCTTGCGGCGGAGAACGCCAGTCGATAATCATTGTCCTGGGCGCCATACCGGCAATTTGCAACCCATTGAGTTGCGCAAACTTGAGCGCATCGCGCTGGTAATCCGTGGCAGTGACACGCGCGCGTTTGAGACTGGCTATAGATGACACAAGGCCCAATCCACAACCGAGTTCAAGCACAGATTCACCTGGCGCAATCAGATTATCCGCGAGCAGAACATCGGATAAAATGAGCGCAGAATCCCAAAGCGTTGCCCAATACGGCAGACGTTCGTCTTGCACCTCAAGGCTATCGGGATCGGCCACTGTCAACTTGTCAAAAAGTGCTTCGGCATCTTCAACACAAGTCACACCTATTTTGCGCCCACAAATATTGTGGTGTTCTTCGCCGAGTCGATAGCGCCCGGCGAGTTCGCTCTTGAGGGCGTAAATTTCTTTTTGTACGCTCATCAGAAACGCGAGAAGGCAGACCTACTGATACGCTTCCCACAACGCCTTGTAATATCGCAGCAGACGCTCGGCATCTGAGCTACCGGGGATTTCGGCCAGCGTATATCCCGCATAGCCTTCGGCTTTGAGAAGAGAAAAGAGTTCGCGCCAGGGATAGTCCGGATTGCACAATTCGGTGATGTGTACCAGACCGATTTTGTGTTTGAGCAGATCAAAATTGGCTTTGACAGAACCATCTTCAACTTCGCCCAAATTCGAATTCCAGCACACATAGGCATTGTCGTGATCTGCCCAATCCATAATCGTACGCATATACGCGGGTTTTTGCGTTTCTCGCCCGTGAACTTCCACCCGTATTTGCACCCCCAAATCATCAGCCGCAATCGCGCATTCACGCACGGATTTGCCAATTTGTTCGAGTGTTTGATCCACCGAAATGCCCTTCTCGGTTTGCAGACCATTGGGGCGCACTTTCACGCCCGGACAACCCAGGTCGGCGGCGAGTTTGGCGTATTCAATAGTGCTATCAATATTTTCGCGCACAACATTGGGATCATCCGAATGATATTCAAATGCCGAGCCTAAACCCGCGATATCGACCCCACCATCTTCAAATTGTTTGCGGATATCCTGCCGTTGTCCCGCCGAAAGGTCTGATTCAACGCCGTGAGCATGCGTGGTACGCAATTCGACACCGCCATAACCGAGCTTCGCACAGGTTTCGATAATCGTGGCAACATCCCAGTCCGCGGCGATTTGATACGTGACAATACCCAACTTCATTTTTATCTCCCGGTTGGTAGCTCTCAGCCGCTATCGGTCGGCAAAACACATGGCCAAAAGCTGAAAGTGGATGAACTTGTAGTTGCCGACCGCATCTGAAGATAGGACTTGCACCGAGAATGTCAATGCCTTTGAAGGATCTCCCATAAGACATAGAAAATAACTTGACGCACATCAAACATTTCGACATATCTACACAGATCATAAACGAAAAACAATCCACTATTCACAGGAATATTGAAATGCATATTCAGCGTGCCGAGACACGCGATTTTTTAGAAATCGCAAAATTGGATCGCGAAGCCTGGGCACAAAACCGAAATTCTGAGTATATTCCCGATGGAGAACACGTCTGGCGACTGTGGACCGAGCACGCGCTGGTATTTTGCGCCTGGGAGCGCGAGAAACTGATCGGTGCAGTGCTGGCATTTCCCACGAGGACGGACAGGCTGTATTGTTTGCACAAAGTATTTGTAGATCATCCCCATCGCGGCAAAGGCATTGGTTCCGCCTTGTTCGACGCGATTTTGGCCGCGTGCGATCAAATCGGTGTGGATTGTTTTTTAACCGTAGATCCCGAAAATGAAAGTGCTATTTCCCTGTACGAAAAATGGGGATTTAGTGAGAGAAACTTTGTGAAAGGTTATTATCGCGCCGCAGAAGACCGGTATGTACTGACGCGCCGCAGTAAAACAAAAACGTGAGATTACGTCTTTCCTCCCAATCTCAAAAGGAGCCAGATAAAATGCACCCCAAATGTCTCGATTATTGTCTGACAGAAGAAGAAGCGCGCAAATTCAAACGAGATGGCTATTTCATCGTTCCAGACGCCCTGCCCCCCGACATGGTCAGCGATCTCGTCGTTGCAGTAGATCGCGTGGATAAAGAAGAACGCGCTCGGATGGGTAAAAGTGCCACAGCGCGCATCAACCACTACGACTTCATTGGCAAGGACGACCACTTCTTGCCCCTGCTCGACTGGTACAAAACATTTCCCAAAGTGTGGGGCATTCTGGGCTGGCACATCCAGCTCTACCACACCCACATGACCGTGACCCCCCCTGCAGAACCGCACAAAACACTCGAAAAAGACGGACCTGGCCTCGGTTTCCATCAAGACAGTGGCCGCATCAATCAAGACTTTGACATGATCCCGCGTCCCATGATCTCCCTCAAAATCGGTTTTTTTCTCACCGACACAACTGAACAGGGCCGCGGCAATTTCTACGTCCTTCCCAAAAGCCAGACGCAAAACACATTTCCCGGAGAAGATCGCAACGCGCCGCACAAAGATGCTGTCCCGGTGCTCGTACCCCCCGGATCGGCCGTATTTTTCGACCGCCGCTTATGGCACTCAGCCAGTACCAACTACTGGAAGGAACCCCGCCGCGTACTCTTCTACGGATACTCCTACCGCTGGCTTCGCCCCCGCGACGACATGCGAGTCGAACACTACCTCGACCGCTGCACGCCCATCCAAAAACAACTCCTCGGCGTCAGCTACTCAGGCGGTCGCGGCTACACCTCCCCCACGCCCGAAGATGTCCCCCTCAAAACTTGGCTCGAAGAACACGGGATCAGTAATGAATAGTCAACGGTATAGGTGGTGAGCAGAAGGATGAAGACAGTGCGTTGACAAAACATGCAGAACTGAATATACTGTCTTTGTCGCCTGGAACTTTTTACATGCTTCGGGTAGGTAATGAGGTTGCAGAGGCCAGAGTCTAAAAAAGGCGATAGAAAGGCATACTAACCCTTAGACGTTTGGATCCAAAAGGAGATCAGAATAGCAATACTAACGGACCAACTGATTGAAGCTAAACAAATGGCTCTTGAGCATTTCCGGGGTCAAGGCGCATTTACGCCACAAGCGAACCAATTTGCGCCACAAGTGGATCAGCCATTGGCGTCACTTATCGGCATCGGCATCGGCGAAGACAATATCCGTATCTACGCTACGGACGACCAGGCGGTAGCGAACGCGGTTCCAAGTGCGTTTATCGGAGTGAAGACTGAGATCGTTATCACACCTGGATTTGAGGCCGCGGTTCAATGTGGTGTTTCTGTAGGGCACCAAAACGTGACGGCGGGTACTTTAGGTTGCCTGGTCCAAGACGCGGCTCGCAGACACAGGTACATCCTTAGCAACAATCATGTGCTTGCAGATTGCAATAACGCTGCTCTTGGTGCCCCTATTTTACAACCAGGTTCGAGCGATGGCGGTACTGTTTCGGCTAATACCATCGCCAAACTCACGGATTTTGAGGCACTGGACATCAATAACCCCAATTTCATTGATGCAGCGATTGCGGAATTGTATGATATCAATACAGTCACGCCAGATATCATACAGATCGGTTTTCCTGCTGCCGCTACGGTACCTGCATCGGTCGGTCTAAACGTACACAAGCATGGACGTACCACAGGCTACACGACCAGCATTATTAGAGGTATAAATGTAGATACGTATGTCAATTACAACAGCCTTGGACGTCTCTGGTTTGAGAATCAAATCGAGATAGGTGCTACCGACACCTCTCAACCCTTTAGTCAAAGCGGCGATTCTGGTTCACTTATCCTCGAAAATCCTGACAATAATCCTGTCGGACTGCTTTTTGCAGGTGACGACTCGAGAATAACACTCGCCAATCCGATTGACGATGTGCTAAACAGATTACGAGTCGTATTTTGAGTGGTTAAACTCGACAAATACCTAAACAGGAGGATTTCTTTATGCGATCTGAACCACTCACCAATTTGAACGATGCCAAGCGTTCTCTCGGACAAGAAGTGAGAATGCTTGAGGGATTTGTCGGCATTGGTATTGGAGGCACGAACATAATCCGGCTTTATGTCAAAGATCGAAAAACTCCGGTTGTCCGTTATGTGGAGTCGAACTATGGCGATCATTACGCTGGCTATTTACTTTCTATAGTTGAAACGTCAGGCTTTCGAGCGGGACTCTCGACAAGGGGCGTGTCATCGGCCTAAACAAGCAATTGCCAAGGTAATAGGCCAACTAAAATACAGCTGATAACCTGCTGTTGCCTGCCTGTGCGTGTCCACACGCCCGCCAGTTGCAACGCGGGCAGACAGGCAGTTGTACCTTGTCGTACGCCTCGATTACAATACAAAGCCCGTAGATCATTACCGATCGACGGGCTTTCTCTCATCGCATTGCCACTGCGTGGGTGATATGCAAAATCGGGCTTGATAAATTCGATTCTCAATATATCTTCATTATCTCTACTATCCCACGAATACTAAGGACACTTTAATGGCTGGCAAACAGAATCACGGAGAAATCTGGGACGCGGATTCAATGATTGAGAACGCGAAGGCGTTGCATCGTGTAGTAAAGAAATTGGAAAAGAACAAGCCCAAACCTTCCCCATCGGACGGGTGGGGTAAATGGGATAGAGGTACAGAGGACCAATTACTCTTCCTGGGCAGGCTTTTGGCGGTTCCCAATCTTTTGTCGCTCGCGACAGAGATCGCGCTGAAGGCCTGGCAGTGTCGGGAACGACAAAAGGCCCCTAAAAAGATTCATAACTTGCTGGAATTGTTCGAGAGCCTGGAACAGGACACGCAAGAGATGCTGGAAGCAAGGATGCGGAAAGTGAGCCCAGATTCGGTGTGGGCAGGGCAACCAGGGATGCAAAATTTGGGTCCATTCGAACAAGAAATATTCGCAGCAAAGATGCATCCTCTTCGTGATGATCTGCATTCGCATAGTGACGCGTACGAGCACTGGAGGTACCTCTACGAGAGACCTTCGGCTCACTTTGAGACAGCTAAAATCGACCGGGCACTAACGGTGATAATTGACGCCTATGAGAAAAGGTGGCGTGTTTTTTGACCGTCGCCTGTGGTACTCCGCCAGTACCAACTACTGGAAGGAACCCCGCCGCGTACTCTTCTACAGCTACTCCTACCGCTGGCTTCGACCCCGCGACGACATGCGAGTCGAACACTACCTCGACCAATGCACACCCATCTAAAAACAACTCCTCGGCGTCAGCTACTCTGGCGGCCGCGGCTACACCTCCCCCACTCCCGAAGATGCGCCCCTTAAAGCCTGGCTCGAAGAACACGGAATCAGCAGTGAATAGTCAACGGTATAGGTGGTGAGCAGGAGGAGGCACGCTATAAAAAATAAAAATCCAATCTGGCAGGATCGCATTGTCACTGACCCGTTGATACTGGCTGGGAAACCAACAATAAAAGGCACTCGGATTTCGGTGGAACTGATCATGGAATTGCTGGATGGGGGGCGCAGCGAAGCTGATATCATTCGTATGTACTCGCACATCACTCCGGGGGATATTCGAGCCTGTCGAAAGTATGCCGCCACTGGTGCAAAGCTGTCCAACGTAACCTGGGAGGATATTGACGCGATTATGGATGGCAAACGGTAGATGAGAATGGGAACTACATACTGAAGTGATAAAACCGATACAAAATAGCCGGTAAAAAGGAGCTTTAACAGGCTCCTTTTTCTTTGACTTAAAATCCACTTTTTTGGATATTTTGTAAAACAAAAAAGCCCCCACCGAATACGATGGAGGCTGATAGCCGCCAAACTGACTAAAACAAAAAAAGTCAGTAGAAAAGCCTTGACTCCCAAAACTGTTTTTATTAGATTCTCCGGAAGCCCAGTAAAATATTGTGCGAGAATATTTTAGAAACAGGGGGTGGTGCCGTGAGAAGATAATGAGAACAGTCGCCCTTTAGTGACTCTGTGGGAGTGCGGCGGCTGTTCACTAATTTATAAAAAAACAAGTTTTTTAGCAACGCAATTTTTAGAAAGGATTAGCAAATGAACCAAGAGCAAGAGAGGTATTACTATCAAAGTCTCGTTGCTATGAAAATAGTTATAGAGGAAGTAATCCAGCTAAACAAAGACATCGAGAGTTTTTCAACGCGCCTTGACAAAATAATTTCTAACATTGAAGGATATGTTAAAAAGAACAGTCAGATGCTGACAAGTTTTCGTATCATGTGCGAAGAATTAGACGAGTTAGCAATAAAAATAGAAGATGTAAAAAGGAAAAAGGAAAGTTCAAAATTAACGCCGAAGAAAACAGTTCACTTTTCCTCTTATACCATTAGCGAATTGCCAAACGGCTCAATACAAGTAAGAAAGGAAAATGTAGCCGTTCCAAACACCATTCGCATTCTTCGGATAATAGCTAACCAAATAGGAGTAGAAACACACCGCTCTTCTGGTCGGGAATACACAACACGGGAATTAGGGCGCATAGTCATCCGCACTCTTATGGAAAAAAGGAAAGTACCCACAAGGAAAGTATCTACATAAATTTTTGGGGTTGCCCCGCTTTGGTGGAGTATTTAAGGCTTGTGTATCAAGCCTGTGATAGATGCAGCTTTTCATAAGCTATCGGTGCATGGTAGGCGATGGAAGAATGCCTGCGATGCGGATTATACCACCCTTCAATGTAGGAGAAGATGGCCAACTGTGCTTCCTTATGCGTACGGAAGGATCGACGATTGATCAACTCACATTCCAAGGTGGCGAAGAAGCTCTCGCACAGCGCGTGGTCATAGCAGTCGCCAGCAGACCCCATTGAGGGACGTACGCCAGCCTCACGACAACGCTTTCCAAATGCTATTGAGGTATATTGTGCCCCCTGACCAGAGTGGTGGATCACGTCTTCGGGACGGCGCTGGTAAAGGGCCATATTTAAAGCTGACAAGACTAACTCACTTTGCAGGTGTGTCGCGGCGGGAGAAGGCATCCATGACGACACTGAGATACAAGAAGCCAGAATAGGTAGGCACATAGGTGATGTCGGCTACCCAGAGTTTTCCGTTTTGTCATGTATGATATAATCATTGATAACTATGAAAGTATCATTTCAGGTGCTATTGCTGGCCTCAGTGTAGCTATAATTTTAGGGTCCGCACATGGGATTAGGTTTTTATGGCGAAAATGGCGACAAAAGAAATTTTTGCGTCGCACTATAAAATCCTGCAATGAAAGGATACAGGGCAAACACTGGTCGAATCAATTAGAAATTTTTTGTTTTATGTTGCACACAATAAGATCAGAAGTCAATTATCTTTCTATTGACCAGCAGTATGCCATTATAGAGATAGTTATCTACGCTGAAGACAGAATGGAAAAATGGAGAAAGTCCAGGGAACGAGGAGCTTTAATAGACGAAGCGATGGCTATTGACATCACCTTTGGAGAATTAGAGCAATTAAAATGGCTTAAGCTGCATAAAGAAAATTTAGTGTGGAAAAAAAGGAACTAATGGCCTGCCAAGTAGTCAAAAATGACAATTTGCTGAAAATAAATATGACAAGTACATTTATCTCCTGCCCTTAGAAGGATCATAGACCTTCTCCAGCCGCGCCGCTATCTCATCAAACTCGTGTTCACTGAATACCAATTGAAATATGCTTGGTGCGGGACCGTCACAGACCCTCATCGTCCCAGCGGTGTTGAACACCCCCTCAAGCGTTTTTAATACTCTCTCCTTGTACTCAGTATCGGGATTACCACGCAAATGTTCGCCTTTTGTCTCAAAAATCAGTAGTTGCGGCACACCTGATGTTTCACCCGCCATTGCAACAAAGTCAGGATAAATGCGTCCCTGTTTCCAACCTTGTACATAATACTCGCCTTGTTGGCGTACTGCCACCCGGTGCCACCAACGCAGTGCCTGTTGCTCATCGAGATAATACGCAAATTTCTTTTCCAAATCGGAATCAAAATGTTGCTCAAATACCGGATCAAACAGGTTTAACTGTAGGGACTCGCCATACCGTTTTAAGAGCGGTCTATCATTAGAGCGAACCTGTATTTCGTAGTGTTCTAACATACGGAAATTAGGTTGTCCTGTCTCCAAGTCAAAGCGGATATCACCCTTATTCAATTTTTCACAAAAGACCTGCTCTGCCTGATTTTCCACTTCATTCTTTACATGCTCCCGCAGCACATGCGCGAGATAAGAACGTCGGTCATAAATATCAGCTTCTGTTTCGCCGCTCTTTTTAAGGTTCTCGTTCATTTGTTGTGCAATACGGGCAGCTTGCCATTGATTCGGCAGAATATCAGATAAGCGGCGTGCGAAATCAGATATTTTGACCGTTTTGTCGATATATGGCTCTTGCTCAGCATGATAGACGGGCGGAGACTCATCAACATCAACCGTTGCGGACTGCCGTTTAACGCTGTCGGGAGCAGATACCTTGGGATCGGGCGGTTCAATTGCCGTCCAATCTATAGGCGGCAGGATATGACTTGGATAATCGAGTTGAATCCAATTGTCGCCATTCTTATGGAGCACCAGAGGGAGAAAAATATCTTGACCTCGAAACTGATCGCGGCGTTGCACAGTTAAGGGTTGCGTTTCGCCCTGTTGTAGGGCTTCCGATGCGCTCATCACTTCGTCATCCAGGCCAGTCAATCCTTCCGATTCCAGCCCATTCTTGACCTGCTCAACAACTGTCCCAACGTCGGTGTTGTTACAATAGACATAACACTGATTCAGCGATTCTCTATCGGTAAGTTGCGCGTGTGGTTGACGCATCACCCGCCCTACCAGTTGCGTAATCGCCCGTTGTGCCTGCGTATTATCCAGCATCACCAACAGATAAGCGAATGGACAATCCCACCCTTCCATTAGTGCTGATTTTGTGATGATCCACCGCACCTGCGAAAATTCCGAGAGTAGATTTTCTCGTCCCAGTTCGTCATTATCAGCGGATTTGACGCGAATTGCATCCGGAGGCACACCTAAATTTTGTGTGAGATACTCCCGTACATCCTCAGCATGGATACGCTCGCCATCCCTCTGATCTTTCCCTGTCCGTTCGACTCGCACAACTGCGATGGGACGAATATAGCGGCTCGTACTGTGTTCAAATGCTTCGGCCTCTGTTTGGAGACGATCAAGTTCATCAACCGCTTGCCCGAGCGTTAATTGCCACTCCGCATTGGGAAATGACGTCACCTGCACAGGCAACTTGATCATTTCTTCTTTTTTTAAATCAGGACCTTCGATATCCACGAGCAGATTGCTAATACCGCGGTTCGGTGTCGCAGAGAGTTCAATAACCATACGTGGATCAAGACGGCTGATAGAACGGGCAAATTCTTCGTTGGACTCCTGCTTTTTCGCACCATACGCTTTATGCGCTTCGTCGAGAACCACCACGGGACGCAGTATTTTGAACACGTTGAATAAACTGTGCTTGATTAAGCCACCTTCAATATTACACTCCAGATCGGGATATTCGTTTAACATGCGGGCATCGCCCAAAATATCATCATCATCGGGGAAAAAGCTCGGATAACGCCCTGAATCCCGAAACATACGCAAAAACTCTTTGCTCTTTCGCCGATTTGTCGCTGGCAACATAAGCAACATAACGCACAGATAGTTTGCAATATCGCTGCTATTAAACGGATCATCCTTCTCCAGCATTTTGACACGACCACCGCTGGCTCGCTCCAACATTTGGCGATACGGGTGTTCGCGATTCCAAAGCGCGGCCTTCGTTTGTGCGTAAATCGCCTTGCTCGGTACAATCCACAATGTCAGCCCGGTCTGCCGATGGAGACGTTCTAAAGCGGCGGTAGCGAGCAGGGTTTTGCCCCCACCTGTTGGCACTTTGAAACAGATATGCGGAATCGGAAGATTTGCCGCATCCGTGCGGCTGACGTATTCGCCAGCACTTTCCGCAACGCCACCGGTCTCTGATAGTTTCTGCCACGCAGTTTTGGGATAATTATGCATCTCATCGGGAATATCAACTCCTGCCTGTTTCAATGCCTCAATCGCTGTTTCTGACGCCTGCCGCGCTTCTTCGAGTGCCTCTAACCAGCGACTAAAATTCTCAAGTGCGCTGAGTTGATACATTTTCAATTCCAGCATGTCGCTACCTCAACGGTTTTATCTTCCGTACAATGCGTGGGGGAGTTGGCAAAATGTAATACCCATCTCTGTGAGCATTTTCTGGGGCATGTATTTGCCCGGTCCGTAAACAATCGCCTTTTTGCCGTTCTGGCAACTCGCGTTGTGGATGCGTTCTGCCCGTTCCAGATTTAGCATAGACTCGTTGCTGAGCAAATATTCGAGGTCTGGTTTGTAGAGCATGTAGTAGTCAATTTTGTCATCGCCGTGAAACAGGCCATCATCCGTTTTTGGCTCCAACTCACTTGCGCCAACAGAGGCACCAGTGGTCGTATATAGCAGATGGGCAGCGAGTGATTCGTACGGCGGTAATGCCTCACCAGTGAGCATTCCCTCTATCTCGATCGGTTTACCCAATGTGCAGTAGGTGAACGAGCCGCCCAAACCTTCGCGCAGCGATTCGTCACTGGCATTGGGGACGCCGTTGATAACACGGCGCACGCGCTCAGCAGTGAGCGTATCAGCGTAATCCTCACACTCCACAAGGATAAACTTTCGATTGCCGTTGTCTTCTCTATTGAGAGATAAGACAGCTTGGGCAGTTGTTCCGCTACCCGCAAATGAGTCAAGGATAATTGCATCTGTATTACTTGATGCACCTTCGGCAATTTCTATTAAATTTTTTCATAGTACACGACAAAAGTTAAATTGTGTCACAAAGTGTGGGATTACTCAGTAATCGAATACATTTTCGGAACTGTTGGTATTGCAGGTTTATATTGAGCAGGACATACTGGAGATGGTCTAAGCCATACCGAAAGAGGCTTTTCTCCATCCGTCCGTGTGTTTTGACCTTCAAGGGTTTTGTAAGTGCGATCCACTCGCCTACGATATGTGCCCAAGTAAAGGCAATGGTCAAAAGCGCGATAAGTTTCTCGATGCGTTCTTCATGCACGAGGTGAGTCGCTTCCAGATCAAAGCCACGACTTTTCAAATTGGCAAAAAGGACTTCAATGCCCCATCGTTTCTTATATTCATCTAATACGTAGTGTTCTTGTCTGTTGCTGGCAATAATGAGGACCTCATCTTTCAATCTTATCGCAGACAGATACACAGGCAGGTCATAAACACGTCGGGGTTGGCACAAGCGGGTTTGCTGATGGATTTGCAGGTTTGAAAACAGCTTTCTTATGGGTATCTCTTTACTGCCTGCTGAGACAAGCGCGTTTTCCTTGATGCGGATAGCAAAGGGGATGTTTTGTGTGTCTAACCACTTAAACCATTCTCTTCCAATAAATTCCCTGTCTGCGACTACAACCCGGATGTGAGATGGTGGAATGCGCGTGAGCACCTCCTTCATCAAATAGATGCGTTCCTCACTATTGGAATTGCCTCGCTTTGGCAACAGCATCCAACACATAGGAAAGGCCACCCCTTCATAGATAATCCCGGCGGTTAGGATGTTGATATTGAATTTTCCTAACTTCCAATTGGTGCGATCTATTGAGATTGTAAAGTCGGTCTTTATGGGTAATAAGTGTAAGATCAGTCGGCTCACGGCTTCATAAGGGATATCAAACTCAGAGAAAAAACGCTGGATCCTGCGGTAGTTTGATTGCTGTTTGACCTCTCCATTTAGCGCATTGGCCAATTTGGCAAAGTTGACTGTCGTCAGCTTGATGAGAGACAATATGAAGGCCGATAGGAACATCAATCGCGCTTTATGCCAATGAAAATGACCTTGAAATACACTGCAAAGTTGTGTAACTTGACCAGACATAGACCTGTGCCTTGTTAAGATGAGGGGTTTGTTTTGGCATATTCAAACCTAACTCTTTTTCACAATTTGCACAGGTCTTTTATTTTTTGTCGTGTACTATGAAATTTTTTATCAATTTTGTCGGTTTTGGATTGTTGAACTCGAGGGCTGTACTTTGGAAAATCGCTTGTAATTGCTTTGTCCCTTCATCTGTGGTACCAGCAATATCCGCCAGCATTAGATCAATTGGCACAATTCCCTTTTCTTGAGACTCAGTGAGAAAATTTTTAAGACGCGGATAACGCAAATTTCCGTTCACTCCCCACCAGAGTCTGTTTTCCCTAACATGCTTCTCATACGTACTCTGGCTGTACTTCCATGCATGCGTAGGATGATTTACCTCTGCTCCTGTATGAGGATTTACTACCGCGTAAACCAGATTTGGCCGCTGTTCCTTCATCGCAGGATTGACGTATGAACTGGATACCCAACTGCCACGGGGATCATCATCGGGGTTAGAATATGTTTCATTAAGTTTTTCGTCTCGCTTGACCCGAATATGAGAAACAGAATCAGATTTTCTATATGCAATGACATGCTCACGTTGATTTGAAAATAGTTTGGCGTTGTTACTCCTACCATAGCGATGTTGCCAAATGATGTCTGCAAGAAAGTTCGCCTCTCCAAAGATCTCATCCACCAACAGCCGCAGATGATGTTGTTCGTTATCATCAATCGAAATAAAAATGACACCATCGTCTGCGAGCAATTCATGTAGCAGGTGGAGACGCGGCCACATCATACAGAGCCATTTAGCGTGCCGTTCAAGGTCTTCATTATCAACAGGCCCATTCTCCTTGAGCCATTGCTGCATAAGCGGACTATTCACATTATCGTTATAAACCCATTCCTCATTGCCAGTGTTGTAGGGTGGGTCAATATAGATGCACTTGATACGGTTCGCGTAGCGGGGCAGTAAAGCTTTAAGGGCGTGTAGGTTATCCCCGTGGATGATGAGATTGTCATCAATGCCGCTTGAGTTACAAGAACGGACTTCATCCGGTTCAATTGGGCAATACGGTACCGTGAGATGATGGGCGTAGATATGTTGTTTTCCTTTAAAATCGAGTGTGGGCATAGGGAAATTCCTCTGGAGTGGTGCAGGGCCTACAAATTTATCCATCCTGTACAAGTTTGTTCAGATCAATCGGTAATCCTGCTTGCTTCATTTCTTTGGCTAATTTCAGTTGCCATTCATTGGGATTATTCAGGGAGATATAAACTATACCCTGAATATCTGAGGGCCGCTCAACTCCTTCTTTGTAAAGAACACATACACGCTCGCGCCCTAATCCACATAAAAAATAGCCGAATTCCAAGATAACGTTCTGGCGTGCCCGAGGTTTGAGGTCGCCCGTTTGATCTTTTGGCGCACCAACATCGTCAGGCGTCAGCAAAACGATTGCAAATCCCGCCTTGCCTGCATTTTCTTCAAACTTATCAATGATTGTTTGACCTTTGCTTGCTTCTTCATCAAGTATGACAGACTTTAAGTCAAAATTCTCTACGAACCTGGCGATGGCATGTTTGGCTCCCGCGTCATGTCCATGCACGATGAAGACATGGTCGCCAAAGGTGCGAGTGGGATTGTCTGAAAACCCTTTATTGTTCAAGGCATGGGCGGTAGTGTCTAACGCTTCATCAAATAATTCAAGTCGGTCATAGATTCCTTGTAGGCTATTGATGCTATCGGCTATATTTCTTTGGTATTCTTCATCTACTCTATATTGCCAGTCAATGGGAAACCCGACGTTAAGCCTGTCCTCCACCTCCTGATAACTCAATCTATAGTAATGGAAATTTTCGTATTCATTTTTTATCGATAAGTTATCAAATAGCTTTATCAAAAGGTCCCTGTTGTAATTTGACCAATTGTTGGCCTCTATACCGCTTTTGTCCAATTCATCTTCTGAACATATCTTCCGACCACGGAGTAGTTCCCCCTTCTCAATTTGCGCTTGTATTTTATCTTTTGCCTCTTTTCTACTCACACGCAACTTTGGCAGCGCTATCTCTTCCATAATTTTTCCTCCATTCTTTACCCCCGTTTCAAGACCCACTGTTACGAGTCCTCCGCTAATGCTCGCTTCCACGCATCCAATCCGTAGTTGTCTCGCGTGCGGGGAACAATGCGCGTTATTGCCTACCCAACTGCATATTCGGTACATTTTTTTAGGGGATGTGCGTCACCGGATTTATCACGCCCAAGCCTACATCCGTTGCTACCATGCACAGATTCGCGTCGGCGCATACAAAATAATCGAGTCTGTGCCGCTGATGAAAATCGAGGGCAACGGCGAGTTGAATCGCATCCAATGTTCGTAAACTATTCGTGATAGCGTGTTGCAGAATCAGGTTTTCAGCCTTCTGAAGGTGTCTCGGCAGCAAGTGGAGAATTCGGAACTGACCATTTCTAATATCGGTCTGAAACTTTCTGTACAGATTATGAAAATCCACTACTGTGATGAGGTCCATTCTGACATTTTTTGCTGAAGCTGACCGAAGCTCGACGCCTGCAAGTCTGGAGAGGAAATGGCTGCTATTAGGTGCTGCTATAATCTGGTCAACAACCGTTGTGCCTATTTCCTCGTGGTAGTGCTTCACCAATGCACTGGTATCGTGATAGTACATGGCCATTAAACGCGATCCTCTCGTTCAGAGATGATGTAATCGCTCATTGAGCCTGGAATTTTGGCAAGTGCTTTTCGCACCGATTCAAGGGTAATTGAATCGTCGGCTTCCGTACCTGCCTTTTCCATGTATTCGGTATCAAGCCAATCAATCTCAGGCGCAGTGTTTCGCAGGCGTTGCTTCACCCTATCCCAAGAAACCCCCTCACCATTTGCGAGTTGCTTTTCCGATTCGGCAATGTCGGCCATCGTGTCGGGGTCGGCGAGAATCTCTGCGGTTTCCCGCCAGGCGTCGATCACGTCATCAACACCTGCATCATTGTCCTTTGCTGCATTTGAGAGTTCCTCAAAAAATTCATCGCATTCCGCATCGGACAAATACTGCACCCACGGATAGATCGACAACAGGTCCGTCCGTTTGGGACGCTCTCGATCTTTGAGAGAAACCAGCAAACTGACTACGACCCCCAAACTCTCATCGGAGAGCTTATCGAGAATCAGTTTTGCTTCCGTCCTCAAATCAGCAGTTGCCATTTCATCTATCTCCTAATCACTCTTCCAACGCCCGCTTCCACGCATCCAATTTTACCAGCGCCTCAACTGGTGTGAGACGGGCAATGTCTAAATCGCGCAACTCAGACATCATCGGGTGGTCCTTCTGCTTAACCTTCACTTCTGCTACCGGCGCAAACAGCGGCATCTGCCCATTCTCCTTCACGCGGTCGGGCTGGGGCTTTGATCCCACCGACAGATCGTTTTGCTCCAGCCGGTTCAAAATCTCCTTTGCCCGCGCAATCATCTCTGCTGGCATCCCGGCCAAACGCGCCACCTCAATGCCATAGCTGTGGTCGCATCCCCCCGGCACCAACTTGTGTAAAAACGCAATCGTATCGCCCGCCTCGCGCACGGCAACGCTGTAATTCACCACCCGAGGCAACAAATCCTCCAATTCTGTCAATTCGTGATAATGCGTCGCAAACAACGTCCGCGGCTGAATCTGTTCGGCATTGTGTAAATACTCCGTCATGGCCCAGGCAATGCTCAACCCATCAAACGTACTCGTCCCGCGTCCAATCTCGTCCAAAAGCACCAGACTCTTCGGCGTCGCATTGTTCAAAATATTCGCCGCCTCATTCATCTCCACCAAAAATGTACTCTCGCCCCGCGCCAGATTATCGGATGCACCCACCCGTGTAAAAATGCGATCCACCACCCCGATACGCGCTTCGCGCGCAGGCACAAAACTGCCGACCTGCGCCAAAAGCGCAATCAACCCGGTCTGACGCAAAATCGTCGATTTTCCCGACATATTTGGGCCAGTAATCAGCAAAATCTGATCGGTCTCGCCATCAATCCTCAGATCATTGGGCACAAAATTGCCGCCCGGAAGCAACTGCTCAACCGCGGGATGTCGCCCTTCCTCCACATCAATACGCACGCTATCATCCACCTGAGGACGCACATAATCATTGGACGATGCCACCTCGGCCAGAGTGCTCAACACATCTACCGTTGCCACGGATAGTGCCGTGCGCTGAACGGGTTCCACCCAACCGGCCACCTCTTCGCGCAACGCGGCAAACAAATCGCGCTCGAGATCCCTGGCCCGCTCATCTGCGCCCAAAATTTTCGCCTCCCAATCCTTCAACTCCGGCGTGATATACCGCTCGGCATTGACCAGCGTTTGCTTGCGAACAAAATACGCAGGCACCTTGTCCTGATTGGCTTTGGTGACCTCGATATAATATCCAAATGCCTTATTATACCCAACCTTCAACGACGCGATACCCGTTTTCTCGCGTTCATCTGCCTGCAAGTTGGCAACCCAATCGCGCCCACCCGATGCGATTTCCCGCAATTCATCCAGTTCTTTGTGATAGCCCGTTCTGATATATCCGCCATCGCTGATCTGTGCAGGCGGATCGTCTTCAAGCGTGTGAGCGATCAAATCTATCAACTCTGTCAGGTCCGGCATGCCCTGATCGCGCGCCTTCACCAGCAAATCCGCGCGAAATTCACACAGAGTTTCTCTCAGTGGAACAACCGCTTCCAAAGACCGCTGGAGAGCCACAAGCTCTCGCGGACTGGCCCGATTACAACAAATTCGGGACATCAACCGCTCCAGATCTCCAATGCGGCGCAGAGCCTCTCGCGCTTCGTCCCGACACGCCGCAGATTCGACAAATGCTTGCACCGCATCTAAACGCGCTTCAATGCGACCAACATCTACAAGTGGCTGTGATAACCATGTACGCAGTGTTCGGGCGCCCTGCGGTGTACACGTCTGATCTAAAACTCCAAATAGCGTGCCCTCACGCCGCCCCTCTTGAATAGTTGTAACCAATTCCAGATTGCGCTGTGTCACCAGATCCAGTTCCATCACCGACTCGGTGTGTTCGCGCGCCAATCGCGTAATATGGGATACGGCTCCCTTTTGGTTTTCGCGCAAATAACACAGCACGCCGCCCGCGGCGCATATCCCAACGGTGAGATCATCACATCCAAAGCCCTTGAGAGACGCCACCTTGAAATGTTCCTTCAGTGCATCGTACGCATAATGCTGTCCAAAATGCCAATCTTCTATATGCGTGAGCAAAGCATCCGGCATCCGCGCTTCAAACTCGGCTTCGTTGTCTTTGACCCACGACTCAGGTGCCAGCACCTCTGCGGGAGCCACGCGCTCCAATATCTCCCACAAATCATCTGCCGTGCGTTCCGATGCTCTGAACATCCCCGTTGACAAATCCGCTGTTGCCAGGCCCAATTGATCGTCAGAAACATAAATCCCCACGAGATAATTATTGCGCTTTTGATCGAGCAAATCATCGGACATTACCGTTCCCGGCGATACAACCTGCACCACCTCGCGGCGCACCACTTTTTTGCCCTTTTGCGGCGGCTCCATCTGCTCGCAAATCGCCACCTTTTTACCGGCTTTGATAAGCCTTGCGAGATAGGTGTCCAGCGCGTGATACGGTAAACCTGCCAGCGGGATGCGATCTGCGCGCCCATTGTTGCGCGACGTCAAAGTCAATCCCAAAAGCTGAGATGCAACAACGGCATCGTCGTAAAACGTCTCGTAAAAATCGCCCATCCGAAACAGCAAAATCGCATCCGGATGCTGCTCCTTAAAACGCGCGTACTGTTCCATCGCCGGTGTCAATTGCGTCGCCATCCCAAATCCTCTAAAGACTTCTCATTCCCCAACCGCTTTTCGATATGAATAATCAAATAACAAGTCCCATTCGCACAGTTGAATCTCGCGGCAAAGCGCGTCGTGTGCTGAACGCCCTTCAAGAGCATCGGCACACAGGTCAACATAGGCACCTGCATCCCAATGGGCTTGCGTCGTCAAAAACTCTGGCGCGCCGGAAACACCACCCGCAATGCTGGCCGCCGCCTTGCACAAATCGTCAAAAATGGCGTGGTTGCCCACTTTGCCAAACCAGTATTTTGAATTGGAAAAATCGGGTTCGCGGCGATGCATGATGCCGTGCCAATAACTTCCAGTCGCCGTATGAATTCCCTGGCTGATGGTGTGAGACGCATCTAAAAAGTTGTGATACAGCCACATGCCAGAAATACAGCTCTGTGCCATATCTTCATCCGCTACTGTTTTGCCGGCAAATGCAGACGCCACAGTCAATGCGTCGAGCGCGCTTTTTGCCGCGGTATTCTCTTCTCCGCCATCCAGTGGATTCAATCGCTTTTCGGAAATCAATTCCGCAAAAACATCGCCATAAGTACCTGCAGTAAAAGACATAGCCTCACTCCTTTATTTTGTTGGATCGCGATAATCGCCTTTAACAAACACAAAAATTCTTTCTCATCGAATATACTCAGAATTTCGAAAAAAAAAAGACCAATTCCCTTTGGAATCGGCCTGTTCTGTCCAGATTTCGCGTTATGCACTTTGCAACTGTAATAACTCCCGCGCGTGATGCTGTACTATTTCGCGCTCATAACCCGCCAATTCTCCGACGACCACATCGGCATCAACCCGCTGCAAGCGCACATCGACAATCTGTTCACACGCAGCATCTGGTGCGGGCGCAACCACCCGGATATAATTATCGGTCAACCCCTGTAAAAGCTGCTCATTGCGGCGATTCTCAAAAAGCACGGGCAATGTCCGCCCAATAAACCGCGCTTGAAATGCCGCCACCTTTTGCTGCCCCAATTCGCGAAGTATTGCGCCACGTTGCTTTTTCACCCGTGAGTCAACCTGATTCGCCATGCGCGCTGCAGGCGTTTTGCCGCGTGGCGAATACGGAAATACGTGCAAATACGTCATGGGATGATTGTCTATCAAATCGCGCGTATTGTGAAATGCCTCATCCGACTCACCGGGAAACCCCACCATCACATCGCCGCCAATCCCCACATCGGGAATCCGGTCCGCGAGTTTTTCAATCAATGCAATATACTGCTCCCGCGTATAGGGGCGGCGCATCGCCTTCAACACGCCATTATCACCGCTTTGCAATGGGATGTGCAAATGCCTGCAAAATTTCTGGCTCGACGCAAAAAAGTCGATCATGGCATCGGTCACATAGGTCGCTTCAATCGAACTCACGCGAAAACGCTCTAACCCGTTGATCCCCTCAATAGCCTCCAGCACCTCCAACAAATCGCGCGCCTCCAAATCCACACCGTAATCGCCAATATGTACCCCCGTCAGCACCACCTCTCGATAGCCCGCAGCCACCAACTTTTCGACCTGCGACAAGGTACTCTCAAGCGTGCGACTGCGACTTCGCCCACGCGCAAACGGAATAATGCAAAACGAGCAAAACTCATTGCAACCTTCCTGTATTTTGACAAAAGCTCGAGCGCGTCCGCCAAAATTGTAAATATCCATATCCTGAAAATCAGCCGCGCGACTGCGCGTCACAAATGTGCGCCCCAAAGAACAGGTATTATTTACCAGATCCAGGAGTTGTGTCCGCTCTGCTGTCCCTACCACCAGATCGACTTCGGGCATTGCAGATAGGGCGTCTGGATCGGTTTGTGCATAACACCCCACTGCAACCACGGTGCCTGTGGGCGAAATCCGATGCGCTTTGCGCAATGCCTTGCGCGACTGCGCGTCCCCTTGACCAGTCACAGTGCATGTATTGACCACAGTAACATCTGCGAGTTCCCCAAACGGCACCTCGCGATAACCCTGCGCCACAAACTGCTCGGCATACCACTGTGTGTCATAGGTATTGAGCTTACAACCCAGTGTATAAAACGCAACTGTCTTTTGATCTCGCATAAAAATCAGCCATTTGCAAAAACAAAGCGTTGAGACGATATGCCCCAACGCTTTGCAACCGCCAGAAAGATCTGAACAATCTTATTCCTCTTTGCTGCTCTGTGCCTTTTCCTCCACTTCGGCTTCTGCTTCTACTGCTACCACTTCAGCTTCTGCCTCTACCTCGGCTTCCACTTCTGCCTCTACCTCTGCTTCGACTTCAGCTTCCCCTTCAGCCTCTGCCTCTACCTCGGCTTCCACTTCAGCTTCCACTTCGGCTTCTACCTCGGCTTCTACCTCGACTTCTTCTTCGGCGACTTCTTCTTCCACTGCTACTTCTGCGCTTTCGCGTCGAGGATGTGCTGCGTGAAAAGCGTCTATTTCATCTTGATCTGCATCGCGCAAACGCTCTCGCACGCTCAATACAATTTTCTTTTGATCTTCGTCAAACTCGACGACTTTCAGCGGCATCTCATCGCCTTCCTCGAAATATTCATCGGGACGTTGAAGGTCATCAATACCCAGTTGAGAAACCGGCACAAATCCCTCTACATGACCTTCGAGATCAACGACCACCCCGCGTTCGAGAACACGTGAAATAGTACCTTCTACGGCATTTCCCACAGCATAGGTAACGGCCAGTTTTGCCCAGGGATTTTCAATAGTCTGTTTGTGCCCCAGCGAGATGCGCCGCCGCTCTTTATCAATATTGAGCACAACAATATCCAATTCCTGGCCTTTTTTTATTACCTCGCTTGGATGGCGAATGCGCTTGGTCCAGGACATATCGGAAATATGTACCAGCCCATCAATCCCCTCTTCAATTTCGACAAAGGCTCCAAAATTGGTCAAATTGCGTACAATGCCTCGAAGAGGTGTACCTGAAGGGTATTTGTGGTCGAGATCTTCCCAGGGATCGGGCTGCACCTGCTTGAGACCCAACGAAATTTTTTGCCCTTCCTGGTCAACGCGCAGGACCATAACCTCAACTTCATCACCAATGGAGACCAGTTTGGAAGGATGGCGAATATGCTGCGTCCACGACATTTCAGAAATGTGGACCAATCCTTCGACACCCTGTTCCAACTCGACAAAAGCCCCGTAATCCGTAATGCTGACAACCTTACCTATCACCTTGCTATCAACCGGATATTTTTCCTCAACATCTTTCCAGGGATGATCTTGTAATTGCTTCATGCCCAGCGAAATGCGCTCGCGTTTTTCATCGTAATTGAGCACCTTGACTTCTACTTCTTCTCCTATGGACAAAACTTCTGATGGATGTCCAACGCGACCCCAGGCAATATCTGTAATATGCAACAATCCATCTAATCCGCCCAGATCGATAAAAGCGCCAAAATCGGTGATATTTTTGACCGACCCCTGACGCACTTGCCCCACTTCCAATGTGGCGAGAATCTGTTTGCGCAGCTTGGAGCGTTCTTCTTCGAGCACGACGCGGCGAGAAATGACAATATTTCGGCGATTCTTGTTGAGCTTTATAATGCGGAACGGATACACATTGCCGAGAAATTGATCAAAATTTTTGACCTGTTTGATGTCAATTTGGGAGCCGGGTAAAAAAGCATCGACGCCGAAAAGATCGACCACTATGCCACCCTTGATTCGCCGCATCAAGCGACCTTCGACAATCTGATCGCTATCATACGCATCCTTAATGCGATCCCACACCCGCATAAAGTCAGCTTTGGTCTTGGACAGCACGACCTGACCTTCTTGATCTTCAATACTCTCTAAAAAAACCTCAATTTCATCGCCATCCTCTATAGCTGGCGGGTCGCCAAACTCAGAGAGGGGAATCGCGCCTTCAGACTTAAAACCAATATCTACCACTACGATTCCATCGTGGATGGACCTCACAGTGCCCATAACGATCTCGCCCTGCTTAATGGTCTCTAACGTCTCTTCGTAGAGTTCCATCATTTCATTAAACTCTGCCTCGCTGTATTCGCTTTCATCCAGCGCGGCCAGTGCTTCTTCAGGAGTGGGTTTGGGAAGGGTATTAACGGACATACCAAATAATTCCTTTCACGCTAAAAAAAATCGCGCAAAATAATAAAAAAAGAACGACGAACAACGTCGATCAAACCGTACCGACACCTTATTGTTAACTATTGTGAGAAGTGGGTGCGACCGTGCCGGCTTTCCGCCGCATCCGCTTCAGAACAGCGAGATAACGCATCACCTCATGGGTGATAAAATTGTAGGCGTCGCGACGCCTGTCGGGCAATTGTTCTGGACAACCCAAAATAGGCTTGCCAAATCGCACCTGCAGCCGATCCAGCCCAACCATCGTCTTCCAGATATTGACTGTGCCCGAAATATATACGGGTATCACAGGTGCCTGAGTGCGATAAACCAGCATGCCAACCCCTGCTCGGGGACGCAGAAAACCGGGGCGTTTATTGCGCGTGCCTTCTGGAAAAATGAGCACGGGATTACCCGCCTGCAAAGTGCTTGTCCAGGCCAAAAATGCGCTGCGGTCTCCACGGCTCCGATCTACGGGCATCGCGTGCAACCTGTGAATCAACTTTCCCAGCAACGGAATAGGAAAGAGTTCAGCCTTAGCAAGATACCAAAGTTCGCGTCCTGCCGCAACTCCAATAATAACGGGATCGACGTAAGAACAGTGGTTAGCAGCTAAAATCAAAGCACCCGACTGGGGTATGTGACACCGCCCTTCGACCCGTAATCGAAAGAGAATAACGGCCAGCCCATAGGCCAGCCACCAGAAAAAGCGATAAAATGTCATCGATACCATCCATTTACCATTCAAGCCCTATTTTGCCGTTGGGCAAGCGCTACAATCCGATCCACCTGTTCTGCTATTGACAATTCTGTGGTATCTATACACACGGCATCCGATGCGGGCCACGCGCCGCGCCGTAACTGCGTCTCCCGGTCGCGAATATCTCGAATGCGAATTTCGTCCAACAGCGACTCAAAATCGGCGGATTCACCCCTTTTTTCGAGGTCTCTGAGTCGTCGCCTCGCGCGTTCGACGGGATCGGCAACGAGAAAAATTTTTAATTCCGCATCTGGAAAAATAGCAGTGCCTGTATCTCGACCTTCTAAAACAATCCCCCCATCACGGCCCATAGCCCGCTGTAATGCAACGAGCACATCGCGCACCCCCAGATGGACAGCTACGCGAGACGCAGCTTGCGATATTTCAGGTGAGCGAATTGCATCGGATATATTTTTCCCATTGAGCAGGGTTTGCAACTGCCTATCTCGCATCTCAAGTGCGATATTGAGCGCATTACACAATGCGGTCACGCCATCGGCATCATCGGGATTAATGCCCTGTTGCAGGACAGCCAGCCCTACGGCGCGATACATCGCCCCAGTATCCAGATAGAGGTACCCCATTTGCTCTGCAACGAGCCGTGCAGTTGTACTCTTGCCAGCACCTGCCGGGCCATCAATCGCAATAACAATCCCATTTTTGCGCATACATTACTCATTGTTCTGGTTCAGCCCGACCAGTTCTCGGAGCCTCTTTACTTCTGCTTGAGTCAAATGCCGCCATTGGCCTAACTTGAGGTGCCGCGTTGTGAGACCGGCAAAATGCGTACGTATTAAAGATTGCACCCGATGTCCGGCCGCCTCGCACATCCGCTTCACTTGTCTTTTGCGCCCCTCGTGAAGCACTAATTCCAATTCTGTATCCCCACCTCTTGCGCGCATAACCCGAATATGTGCAGGGGCAGAAAGACCATCATTGAGCTTTATTCCCTCTCGCAGTGCGCTCAATACCGCCTCGCTGGGATGCCCGCTCACCCAGGCGCGATAGACCTTTTTTACACCATACCGCGGATGGGTCAATCGAAATGCCAGATCGCCATCGTCCATCAACAACAAAACCCCTCGCGTATCCAGATCGAGCCGTCCGACGGGAAAAACCCGAGCATCAATGCCGCGCAACAATTTGTAAATTGTTTGGGCATGATGCGGATCGCGCGCCGATACCAGATATCCCGGGGGTTTGTGCAATAAAATATACGTTTGTCTATTAACCGATTGGATCGCCCGACCATTGACACATACCTGATCGCTACGCGGGTTTATTCGCGTGCCCGGATGTGTCACAACAGCACCATTTATTTTAACGCTGCCCGTTTGAATCAACCGATCGCTCGCCCGCCGCGAAGCCACCCCCGCGCGGGCCAGAAACCGGTTCAGGCGCTCTGTCATGGGTATCCCGTTCGCTATTCCCATCGGTATTGATCACGCCCGATAACGGGCTGTCTTTGCCTTCGGCCACCCGTTGCTCCTCTTCTCGGAGCAACTCTTCCAACTCGCGAATCCTGGGCAGATCAGACAGGGTCTTGAGGCCAAAATGTTTCAAAAAATCGCGTGTCGTTCCGTATAACAGGGGCCGTCCAGGTGCGTCTGACCGCCCGGAAATTCGGATCAGGCTCTTTTCCATCAATTGCCGCAAAATGCCATCGACAGACACACCGCGAATATGCTCGACTTCGGCTTTGGTAATCGGCTGCTTAAAAGCCAGAATAGCGAGGGTTTCCAGAGAAGCTTGCGAAAGCCGGGGCGCGACCTTCTCGCGCATCAGTTGCCGAATCCAGGGCGCAAATTCGCTGTGTACAGCCAACTGAAAGCCACCCGCGACTTCGACAACCCTGAAACTGCGCCCCGTCTGTGCGTATTCTTCATTGAGATCATTGACATAAGCGCGAATTTCTTTTGCGCCAGTATCCCGTCCCAAAACCGATGACAGGCGCGACGCTCCCAGAGGATCATCGGCTGCAATCAACAAGGCTTCAACCACGCCTTTGTTGCGTGCATCTTCATCGGTAGCCAAATTTGCGACGCGTGCGTCATCTCTCTCAGACATCGTTTATACCCTCCTCGAAAGACGCCGTATCTAAAGCATCGCGGCGATAAACCCAGAGTTCTCCATTGATATCGGCCTGTTGAACGCGGACTTTCCCTTCTTTCATCAAGTCCAGCAACGCGATAAATGTCACAACAACAACAATTCGATGTGTACTGGCAATCAGTTCACTAAATGGAACCTGATGACGTCGTTCAAGTACATCGAGCACGTATTCAACGCGCTCTTCTGTAGTTACATCAACCCGCGTCACCTCGTGAAAATCGACTTTTGGTGCAGCATCCATCGCTTGCTTAAAAGCGCGGAGCAATTCGAACAGACTCACGGGACGAAATTCCCCAGCTTCGGCTGCGTGTTGCTTCCGAATATCTTCCAGGTCCATTGAAGCACCCCGATAAAAAACATCGCGGTACTCCGTCTGCTGATCGTCCATCCACGCGGCTACTTCTCTGAATTGCTGGTATTCCAACAAGCGGCGCACCAATTCCTCGCGAGGATCTCCTTCTTCCTCCTCAGCCTCTGGGTCAGAGGGCAACAACATGCGCGATTTGATACGCATCAATGTGGCGGCCATCACGACAAAATCGCCGGCAACCTCTAAATTTAATCGCTGGATAATCTCGACGTATTCTAAAAATTGCCGCGTAATATCGGCAATGGGAATGTCGTAGATATCAATCTCGTTTTTTTGAATGAGAAAGAGCAACAGATCCAGCGGGCCCTCAAACAAATCGAACTTCACGCCATAAGGCGCAGCATCCGGATCGAATCGAGCCGTCAAATTGGATGCAATCATCGCGCCTCCTTCTCTTGTTTTTTCATTCTATCTCGCGCTTTGCGAGAAATCCGATTCCATACGCCGGTAAAACCCATCGCCTTTTTCATGGCCACGAGAGTTTCGTGTGCAAGTGCTTGTGTTTTGAGCGTACCTTCGTAAATCACTTGCTCGATATAACCCGGCTGCGCCGCAAAATGTGCTCGGCGTTGGCGAATAGGATCGAGAAATACATTGAGCGCCCGGGCCAATTTATCTTTTACTTCGACATCGCCCACACGGCCTTGACGATAGCGGATTTTGAGATCTTCAACCTCATCGACATTGGGATTAAACGCGTCGTGATAGATAAATACGGGGTTGCCTTCAACAGTGCCCGGAATATCTGCGCGAACGCGATTGGGATCTGTGTACATACCGCGCACTTTTTTTTCCACCGTCTTTTCATCGTCAGACAAAAAAATCGCATTGTTGAGACTTTTGCTCATCTTGGCCTGTCCATCGGTCCCCACCAGAGTAGGCACATCGCCCATGAGGAGTTCGGGAATGGGAAATACATCGCCGTAATACGCGTTGAACCGACGCGCAATTTCGCGCGTCACTTCAACGTGCGCCTCGTTGTCTTTTCCCACCGGCACAACATGTGCGCGCGGCATCAAAATATCGGCACTTTGAAGCACGGGATACCCAATCAGACCAAATGGAATTGCCTCATCGGTCATATTCGCCGCGCGTGCCATATCTTTCACACTGGGCAACCGCGCCACGCGGGGCAATGTCACGAGCATCTCAAAAAACAGATTCATCTCGTACACAGCGTGAATGGCCGATTGCAAATAGATGGTCGATTTTTGGGGATCTATGCCCACAGCCAAATAATCCAATACCATCTCATAGATATTTTCACGCAGTGCCTCGATGTATTCTTTTTGGGGCTGCGTGGTCAACATGTGCAGGTCTGCCACCAAAAAATAGCACTCGTAATCATCTTGCAAGGCCACGCGGTTTTTCAAAGACCCAACATAGTGCCCGAGATGCAAACGCCCCGTTGGTCGATCACCCGTCAAAATTCGCTTTTTGTCCATCACTCCCTGCTTTTAGTCATCCATAAAAAGATAGGGACGCCAGCGGCGGTCTGGCACGCCGATATGGTGCCGAATAAAGGTCACGCGATTGGGTGACTGCGGCTTGCGCAATAATGACAAACCGGCTTCCGCAGGCGTATGATCGCCCTTGCGGTTGTTACACCGGTGACAGGCGCACACCAGATTGTCCCATGAATTGCGCCCATTGTGGGACCTCGGCACCACGTGATCAATGGTAAACGGACCGCGGCGAATGCCACAATACTGACACTGGAACCCATCGCGTTTTAAGATATTGCGCTTGGTCAAGGCGAGTGGCTTGGGAGGTACGCGCACATATATAGCCAGACGCACCACACTCGGCACGGGGAATGAATCGCTCACCGTATGAATACGAGAATCGCACGTTTCAACAACTTCAGCGCGACCTCGAAAGACCAGCACAATAGCCCTGCGTACAGAACACACATGCAGTGGTTCGTAACTCTGATTGAGCACCAGTACAGACTGATTGAGTATTGTGGGCATTGTCACGGGCATGATAAAACACCTCAAAAATAGCGATTAGCCTCCTCCCATCCACTCCCTACCATAAATCCTCATGATATATCGCATTGACTACAAGGTGTCAAGCCTTATTCACTCTCAATTCGCTCTATCTATTCATCAACCAGGCCTGCATAGGCATGGGCGTCCATTAAAAACTCTGTCTCTGATGGGTCTGAAAGGCGCACTTGAATCATCCATCCCTCTCCATAAGGCTCGTCATTGACCAGAGCAGCATCATCTGTCAACTGGGTATTGACATCAACCACCTCACCCGAAACCGGTGCAATGAGATCGGACACAGTCTTAACCGCCTCAATTATGCCATAGGATTCCCCCTGGGTAACAAAATCGCCAGGCTCTGGCAATTCTAAAAACACAATATCGCCCAGCTCTCCCTGCGCGTAATCCGTAATCCCACATGTGCCCGTATCGCCCTCAATCCGAACCCAGTCGTGATCGCTGTTAAAAAGTAAATCTTCTGGAATATCCGACATTTTCTGCTCCTTTATACCTTTGCCTATGGGTAAGAATGGGCTTCACCCACCGTAGCCCAACTTGCTCACAAATTCTGTTGTTGCCCGTCCCGTTCTAAAATCCTCGTGTTGCAAAGCATGGAGGTGAAAGGGAATAGTCGTTGGCACGCCTTCGATCACAAACTCTTCGAGCGCCCGCACTGCCCGTGCAATTGCCTCATCGCGCGTGTCCCCATATCCGATGAGCTTGGCCAAAAGGGAATCGTACTGCGGGGGAACCGTATATCCCGTATATACGTGTGAATCAATGCGAATACCCGGGCCACCCGGCATATGAAAAGAAGTAATTGTGCCGGGCGAGGGCCTGAAATTATGCTCGGGGTCTTCGGCATTGATACGACACTCAATAGCATGTCCTTTGAAATCAAGTAGATCTTGAGAAAGTGAAAGAGACGCACCGGCTGCGATACGGATCTGCCATTTGACCAGATCGAGACTTGCCACCATCTCTGTAACCGGATGCTCAACCTGGATCCGCGTATTCATTTCTAAAAAATAAAAGTCTCCGGAAGCATCGAGCAAAAACTCAACCGTGCCAGCACTGGCATATCCAACCGCGAGAGCACCCTTGATAGCCGCCTCTCCCATACGCTGGCGCATGGCGTCATCAACTACGGGTGAAGGCGACTCTTCAATAAGCTTTTGATGCCGTCGCTGAACCGAACACTCTCGTTCCCCCAAATGCACGATACGCCCCGCCAAATCTCCCAACACTTGAATCTCCACATGCCGGGGCTGCACAATTTCTTTTTCCAAATAGAGCGCGCCAGATGTAAACGCCGCCCGTGCCTCGGCCTGTGCCATTTGCCACGCGCGTTCTAACTCGCTCTCTGAAAATACAGTACGCATTCCCCGTCCGCCCCCGCCTGCCACGGCTTTGAGGCGCACGGGATATCCAATGTCACGCGCAACTTCATGGGCTTCCTCATAGCTATCCAAAACTCCCGTACCCGGCGCAACGGGCACACCGGCTCCTTGCATGGTATCTCGTGCGATAGCCTTATCGCCCATCTTGCGTATCGATTCTGCAGATGGACCAATAAAAACAATGCCGCAGGTGCCGCAAATTTCGGCAAACTCGGCATTCTCCGCCAGAGGGCCATAGCCCGGATGAATCGCATCGGCATTGGTCACTTCGGCAGCACTTAAGATCCGCGGAATATTTCGATAGCTTTGCTCGCCGGGGGGCGGGCCAATACAAACATCTTCATCGGCCATACCGACATGTAGCGAATTGCTATCCGCTTCAGAATAAACCGCAACGGTTTTCAGGCCTAACTCTTTACAGGCTCGGATAATACGCAGAGCAATCTCGCCGCGGTCGGCAATGAGAACTTTTTCAAACAAAGGTATGATCTCAAAAAAGGAAAGGTCAATAGGGCCTGCTCATTCGCCGGGGGAGGGCAATCAGTGAACGGGCATCCCCGAAAGGGCACGGCTACTTTTGTGGATCAATTAAAAACAAGGGTGTGTTGTATTCGACGGGCGCGGCATTTTCAACCAGTACGCGCACTACCCGTCCATTCACATCACACTCGATTTCATTCATAATTTTCATGGCTTCAATAATACACAAGGTCTGCCCTCTCGCCACCTCATCGCCTTCTGTTGCATAAGGCGGTGCCTCGGGGTTTGGCGATTGGTAGAACATACCCACCATAGGCGAGCGCAAAGTGTGATAGCGCCCACCGTCTTCACTTATAGCATCTTCAGTCTTCGGCACATCAACAGATGCTGACGCTGACGCTGGCGGTGCGGCCAGCGTTTGCACAATGGGGGCTTGTTGGCTGGCGCGCACAATGCGAATGCGTCCGCGCCCAAAGAGCTTGCGCTCAATTTCGACTTCCTCCACATCATCGGCACCAATCAGATCGATGAGTTCTTTTGCACTCGCTATTATCTGCTTGGAAATTTTCACAGTAATCTCCTAAACCCGTTCGACATAAGATTGGGTGCGCGTATCGATTTTCAACACATCGCCAATCTCGACAAATAGCGGAACCTGCACTGTCGCCCCGGTTTCCACGCGCGCGGGCTTTGTGCCACCAGTAGCCGTATCGCCTCGCAAGCCGGGATCGGTTTGATCGACTTTCAATTCCACAAAAATGGGCAGTTCCACACCCAGGGCATTTCCCTCGGCAATCAGTACATCGACAATCTCATTTTCCTGCAACAGCTGTTGTGCATCACCCACAATCTCCGTGGGCACTTCGTATTGGTTGTAAGTACGAGTATCCATAAAAATGTAAAATGTATCTTGTTTATATAAGTATTGGCTCTTTCGTTTTTCCAGGCGGACATCATCTACTTTGTCGCCCGACCGGAATGTGCGGTCAATCACAGCACCCGACCTCACACTCTTGAGCTTGGTACGCACGACCGCAGCACCTTTGCCGGGCTTAAAATGCTCAAACTCGGTCATAAAAAAAAGCTGCCCATCCAGGCGAATAACCATACCATTGCGAAAGTCAGAAGTAGAAACCATAAACAATCCTTTATTGTCAACGATCATCCCTGCTGGGATATGAACTTATTGTTTTGACGCGCAAAAACCAATGAGTGGAGGATGATACATAAAAGCATCCCAAAAAGGGTTGTGCTGTTGAGATGGGTGTATAAAGGGACCGACCCATTGAAAATCGGAAAAACCAGCTTTCTGAAAAGCCTACTGATACGTTTCTGGTTTGAGAAAATAATTCTTAAACTCAAACTGCGTGCCATCTTCATTGATCATTTGATACAAAATGATATCGCCCTCTTCAGGAGAAGGGGTACACACTTTGTCAAATCCGTATTGGGCAAAGGAAGTAGTTCCCCTGGGAACATGCTGGACATTGTCATTAAATCCGACAAATTGCCCCCCCAGTCGCAGTCTATTATAAGCCACTTGGACAAAATTGAGAAGTTCCTCTTGTGTCCTGGCATAATTTAAAAGATACATCGCCACTACGATATCGACAGATTCAGCCATATCGAGCTGTGCCACATCTCGATTCAGGTAATTACATCCCAGAGGACGAATGCGTTCTTCTTCTTCTGCCAACTCGATCATTTCTGCGGAAAGATCGACGCCTGTGACCTTTGCCGCCCCGGCTCGCTTGATCTTGCGCGTGTAAAACCCCTCACCGCAAGCCAGGTCCAGGACCGTTGCCCCTCGGACATCTCCCAGTATCTCGAAAAAGGTATATTCTTCAATATATTTTCGAAATGAGAGTTGCTTGGAATCCCTATACGCTTCTGCAATTCCGTCATACTCAGGATCCATGCTCTCAGTTCCTCTTATTCCGATAAATTCCGCAACTCATATAGACGGGCAATAATATGCTCATTGTCTGGCTCGCGTGCAATCACCTGTTCCAAAACTGCGATGGCCTCCGGAATAAGGCCCTGACTCGCGTATAGCTCCGCCAGCGTGGTCGTTGCTATAACAGGAGCCTCTTCTCCAGATTTTGGCTCGCGCTTAAGAGACATAACCAGCGCATCCAAATCGTCTTCGTCATCTTCTTCTAAAAGCGCCTGAGCAAATGCCTCGCTTCCAGATACGACTTCAGAACCGCCAGACTCAGGACCGTTGTCCTGCTCCTCTTCAATCGCCTCGCCCTTGAGTTTGAGAATCTGATCTATGAGTTCGGGACTAAATGGATCGCGAACATGAGCCTGTTCAAAATATTTGAGCGCGAGGTCGTCACGCCCCAATTGCAAAGCAATTTTGCCCATATACCAGCGTGCGACAAGATGACCGTCATCTAATTGCAATACCCTTTGAAACGCCAGACGCGCTTCTTCATAATCCCCGGCCGCGTGGTAGCACTTACCCATTACCACATGGCCCGCTGTATATGACGGCCGATAGCGCAATCCACGGCGGCAAACCTCAATTGCGCGTGCGATCTCTCCACGCTGCAACAACCCATCTGCCAGACGTGCAAATAAAATGGACGCCGGATTTTGATCACAGATTTTTTGGAGTTTTTCCAATACCGACATGGGAGTAAATCGCCGCCAAAAAAGAGCGGGCATAATAGGAAAAAGGCCCGGGATTGTCAACGATAAATAGAAATTAAACCAGATCTTATTCCATTTCTATTGCGCCGTCTCCCCGCACAATTACAGAAAAATAGATTGATACACAACAAAATCGTGCTCAAATGTAAAAAATCTGAGCAAAAAATCCAATGCAAAATCAGGTAGCAATTTTGACGATTCCCGATGTGATTTACCTTGTCTCATAAGCGTGAAATGGATATATTTCCATTTTGCTATAAGAAACGATTTTATTCATAACATTGATGTTTAACAATCTGTTACGCTTACAAGGAGCGTTTTAATGAAGCTATGGGACCTGTTTGTTTCATTCACCAAAGTCGGCATCTTTGCCTATGGCGGCGGTCCTTCTATGATCCCACTCGTTCAAGAAGAAGTCGTCGATCGCAATAGTTGGATGACCATAGAAGAATTTACAGACGCCCTTGCGATGGGCTATGCGCTTCCCGGTCCCATTGCCACTAAAATGGCTGCGTATATAGGATACCAGGTCGCCGATACACCTGGCCTTGTGGTCGCGCTCTTTGGCACGGTATTCCCCTCATTGCTCATGATGATGGTCCTCGGTTTGTTTTTTATGAACTATAAGGATACCCCGCTCGTACAGGCCATGCTCAAAGCCGTGCGTCCGGCAGTAGTTGGGCTTTTAATCGTCGTGGTCTGGGAAATGTGTCCCAAATCCGTTACTTCCTGGCACACTGCCCTCATTGCGGTCGCTGCTTTTGCAGCCATCAACTTTCTCAATCTTCATCCCGCTCTGGCCATTGTTGTAACCGCAGCTCTCGGCCTTGCATTTTATCGATAACCACAAAAAAGTATAGACATTCAGGACATACTATGTACACCTTTTATGCTCAAAAAGCTCTCTTCAGTACCGGCTTGTCAACCGCTGAAATGCACGCTATTCTTCAAACGCCTGATCGCGATATTCTACCGCTTTTGCACGCGGCATACCAGGTGCGTCATCACTATTTTGGATGCAAAGTACACATCCATGTGCTGATGAATGCCAAAAGTGGCTTGTGTCCCGAAGACTGTGCCTATTGCTCGCAATCGGCTGTCTCAAACGCACCTATTGATAAATATCCCCTGCGACCAGCCCGCGAAATGATAGATGCAGCCCGCGAAGCCAAAGAAAACGGCGCTTATCGCTACTGCATTGTCACGAGTGGCCGCGCACCCACCGACAATGAAGTTGATGCCATTACAGATGTCGTACGCCAGATCAAACGAGAAGTAGATATCGACATCTGTTGTTGTTTGGGCTTACTGACGGGAGAAAAAGCACAACGCTTAAAAGACGCAGGCGTCGATCGCGTCAATCACAACCTCAACACCAGCAAAGCACACACGCCGCATATTGTATCTACACATACCTACGAAGACCGGTTAGAAACCCTGTACAACATCCAAAAAGCAGGCCTGGATACGTGCAGCGGCGGTATTATTGGTATGGGAGAAACCCACAACGACATCATTGATATGGCAATGTCTTTGCGCGACCTCGGCGTCAACTCCATTCCCGTCAATTTCTTACACCCCATCGCGGGCACGCCCCTATCGAGTCAAAATTCCTTAACCCCTCACGATTGTCTGCGCGCATTGTGTCTATTCCGATTTGTCAACCCATCAACCGAAATTCGCGTAGCGGGTGGTCGAGAAAAAAATCTCCGATCCCTCCAACCTCTGGCGCTTTATCCAGCTAACTCGCTCTTTATGGAAGGGTATTTGACCACAGGCGGCCTGGATGTAGAAGATACACACCAGATGATTACCGATCTGGGATTTGAAGTCGAAACGATACAAAGTGAATCGCAAAACGATCATCTTCTGGGAATTGGCACACCTGTATAGCAGTAAAAACGAATATGTGGACATACGAAAAAAAATACGACGTCATCGTTGTTGGCGGTGGACATGCGGGAACAGAAGCCGCTCTGGCTTCTGCGCGTATGGGATGTGAAACGCTACTGCTGACCATGAACCTCGACACCATCGCACAGATGTCGTGCAACCCGGCCATTGGCGGCATTGCAAAAGGCCACATGGTGCGCGAAATTGATGCTCTGGGCGGTGAAATGGCGCGCAATATTGATGCCACGGGTCTGCAATTTCGCATGCTCAATCGGCGCCGGGGACCCGCCGTACAGGCTCCCCGGGCGCAGGCTGACAAAAAAGCATATCAGTTTCGCATGAAAGAAGTAATCGAAAACCAGCCGCACCTTGACGTCAAACAGGGCTTGCTCGAAGACCTCGTGGTCAAAAACAGACGTATTGAGGGTGTGGTTACCAAAGCCAAAACGGTTTTTGCCGCCAGAACCGTAATCCTGACCACAGGCACCTTCCTCAAGGGTCTCATCCATGTGGGCGATTTTTCCTACAGCGCGGGTCGTGCAGGTGAGCAAGCCGCCGACAAAGCATCCGATGGCCTCTCACAACTCGGTTTTGAACTCGGACGGCTCAAAACCGGCACCCCACCACGCGTCAATGCGCGCAGCATCGACTTTGGTGCGTGCGAAGAGCAACCCGCCGATGCCGATCCTCGACCCTTTTCCTACCACACCGCCTGCATTGAGCAAGAGCAACTCAGTTGTCACCTCACAATGACCGTGCAAAAAACGCACGATATTATTCGCAGCAATCTGGATCGCTCTGCCATGTACAGCGGGCGTATCCAGGGTGTGGGTCCCCGGTATTGCCCTTCGGTAGAGGACAAAATTGTGCGCTTTCCCGACAAGGAAGGGCATCAAATTTTTCTCGAACCCGAGGGATATCGCACCCTTGAAGTCTATCTCAACGGCCTATCGATGAGCCTGCCCGAAGATGTGCAGATCAAGGTTGTACGCAGCATCCCCGGTCTTGGACGGGCAGAGATCATGCGCCCGGCCTATGCCGTCGAATACGACTATGTACCTCCAACACAAATACATCCTACCCTGGAAACCAAACCCATCGCCGGTCTATTTTTTGCGGGACAAATCAACGGCACCACCGGATACGAGGAAGCTGCTGGACAGGGAATTATGGCGGGCATCAACGCCGCCTTAACAGCCCGGGGTGACGATCCCATAATCCTGGATCGGTCGCAGGCTTATATCGGCGTACTGATTGACGACCTCGTGACCAAAGGCACAGAAGAGCCCTATCGCATGTTTACCTCGCTGGCCGAATATCGCCTGCTCTTGCGGCAGGACAACGCGGATTTGCGCCTGTGCGAACTCGGACGAAAAATTGGCCTGCTTTCCGACGAGGCGTATAACCGTTTTTGCAAACGCAAACGGCAAATCGACGAAGAAGTCGAACGGCTGCGATCAACGCGCCTTACCCCAACCGACGATATTCAAACAACACTTAAAGCATCGCATTCTTCTCCCTTGAAACGCGCGATGACGCTCGCTGAACTTTTGCGGCGCCCAGAATTGTCTTACGACATCGTCACACAATTGTCACCTGCTTCTGAAACCCTGCCCGAGGATGTGTGTGAATCGGTCGAAATTGAACTCAAATACGAAGGATATCTCGGCCGACAAGAAGAACAGGTGCAACGCTTTCACAATTTGGAAAAAAAATATATTCCCGAAAACTTTAACTATGCTGCCATTGAAGCTTTGCGAAATGAAGCTATTGAAAAATTCACCCGCATTAGACCTCGATCACTGGGGCAGGCATCTCGCATTCCCGGCATTTCGCCTGCGGATATTGCTCTACTTATGATTATGCTAAAAAAACGCGGTGCATCTGTATGACACTCCACTCCGCACAAATCCGCGCCATTGTATCGCTTCTCTCGGACGCCTCCCCCGACATTGTGGATCGCATGCGACAAAAACTGTATGATTTGGGCGAAAAGGCCACACGCGAAATCCACAGTGCCTGCGCCGAAGATTCACGCGCACATCGAGAAGTCAGCCGCGTACTCAGGCGATTTAGAGAACCGTCTCTCGATATGCGGTTTCGCAGTCTCACACGCGACGAACACGGCGATATTGCCCTCGAAGAAGGCGTCTTTGCGCTGGCGCGATTCGGATATCCCGACCTCGATGAAAGTGCTTACAAAACGCGCCTGGGATACATGGCCTTTGAGCTCGCGCCCAGGATTGCCCCCGACGATCATCCCATTCTCATCATTCGCACACTCAACCATTATCTCTTTGACGAGCAAGGATTTCACGCATCTACCCGCTATGATCCCGACGACACGTATTTCAACCGCGTACTCGATCGCAAGCGCGGCTGGCCGATCACGCTCTCAGCAGTCTATCTCATTCTCGCACAACGCCTGGAATTGCCCATCTCAGGCGTCGCTTTACCCGAGCACTACATCGTCAAATACACCCAAAACGATCAACATATTTATATTGACCCGCACAATCGTGGGCAGATCCTCACGGCAAATGAATGCGCCGACCTCATTGGTAAAGAAATCCCAAAAGATCTCTTTTCTGAAGCCAGCAACAGCTTCACCCTCTTTCGCATGATGAACAACCTCAGATATACGTACCTAAACTTGGACGACCCAAATCGCGCAAAAAAACTCGAAGATCTCATGCATATCCTTCAGCCTGATATGTGAGCGGAGGTTCAATGCCAGAAAGCATTAAAATCATCGCGCAAAACCGAAAAGCACGGCGCGATTACCACATCCTCAGCACGTATGAAGCCGGCCTGCAATTGCGGGGTACAGAAGTCAAGGCCCTGCGTGAAGGCCGGGCGAATTTGAAAGATGGCTACGCGCGTATTGAGGGCGGGGAAGCTTATTTGCACAACACGCATATCAGCGAATATGCACAGGGCAACCAGTTTAACCACGATACCGAGCGCAAACGAAAATTGCTGCTCCACCGCCATGAAATCAATCGCCTGAGGGGATATATCAATGAAAGAGGCCACACATTAATCCCCCTCAAACTCTATTTTAAACGCGGCAAAGCCAAAGTCGAACTCGGCGTGGCACGCGGCAAAAAACAATTTGACAAGCGGCGCGATATTGCCCGCCGAGATGCCCAACGCGAAGTCGAACAAGCACTAAAGACACGCATCCGAAGTGGGAGGTAAATCATCACACCTGTACACACAACAGTCATTGACCTTCCCCCCAATGACCTCGGCTACAACTACGACCCTCATGTCGAAGCGGGGCTTCACGGAAAAATCACACTCTCTCCAAAAGTCCTCGAACATTGTCGATACTGTCAATGCGGCGGCAAGTCGCCTTTTATGACCCTGGATCCAAAGAGGGGCGAACCCACCTGGTGCCCGTGTTATCCCTTTCGAAAAAAAATAATCCACATTGACAAATACATCCGAAAATCGGGCATACCTGCACCTTTTCGCTTTAAGTTTTTAGAGGACTTTAAGGTGCAGAATGACAATGGGCAGACCATCCAGGGAGCGACACTCCTCAAGTCCTATTTCAGTACCTTAGTCGATAATATTTACGGCAATAAAGCATCGATCAAAGGCTTCTATTTGTGGGGTGATCCGGGGCGAGGAAAAACTTACTTTGCTTATATTTTGCTCAACGAACTCATTTTTCGGTTTGTAAAACCCGGCAAATTTATCTCCCTCTCAAAGAGCTTTCAAGAACTCAGACACACATTTGACGAAAGCAGTGATACACATGGGCAGGCAATGCCCATGATTGATGTACTGAGCAATGTTCCCTATCTCGTCATTGACGACTTTGGCGTGCAGCGCAATACCGAATGGGAAATGGAAATTCTCTACAACCTCATTGACGCCCGCTATGCCAATCAACGCCTCACCTTTGTGACCACAAATCAGAAAGTTGATGAGTTGAAAGATCTCGCGCAGGGGCGCATCTATTCTCGCTTTCTCGAAATGTGTCATATTATCCACGTCACCGGGCAAGACTTCCGCGAATTGGGCAATCCCGAAGAGAAATGGATCGATCCACGATAAGAACAAGGAGCACTTATGAGCCAGCGCATAGATGGACGACGCCCTGATCAATTGCGTCCCGCGAGTATTGAACGCGGATTTATGAAACACGCCGAGGGATCGGCACTGATCAAAATGGGTGACACACACGTTATATGCACAGCCAGTGTTGAAGATCGCGTACCCCATTTTCTCGTGGGCAAAAACACGGGCTGGATCACGGCGGAATACGCCATGTTGCCCCGTTCGACCCATACGCGCAGCGAGCGCGAAACCCGTGGTACTAAGGGCCGAACTCAGGAAATTCAACGCTTAATTGGCCGCGCACTACGCGCCGTGATCGACCTCAAAAAACTCGGCTCGCGCACCCTCTGGATCGACTGCGACGTGTTACAGGCCGATGGCGGCACCCGCACAGCTTCAATTTCGGGGGCTTATGTCGCAGTCGTCGATGCGATTGACAAGCTCAAAAAAGAGGGCAGTATTACAAAAAATCCTCTCGGCGATTCCGTCGCCGCCGTCAGCGTGGGCATCATTGGCAATACCCCCATGCTCGATTTGTGTTATGCCGAAGATGCAACAGCCGAAGTGGATATGAATATCGTTATGACCGGTCAGGGTAACTTTGTCGAGGTACAGGGCACAGCTGAAGGAAACCCCTTCACTTTAGACCAGATGCAACACCTCATTGCCCTCGGTCAAAAGGGCATCTCCGAAATCACGCAACTCCAACAAGATGTTATGGCACAATAGTAGTCAAATCTATGCCCACCCTCATACTCGCCACCCGCAATCAGGGCAAACGCAGGGAAATCCAAGACATGCTCGGCTCTGATATTCAGGTCCTATCGCTCGATGCATTTCCCAACGCACCCGAAGTGATCGAAGACGGCGACACCTTTGAAGCCAATGCCATCAAAAAAGCCCGTGAAATTGCAAAATACACGGGCTTGTCTGCTTTGGCTGATGACTCCGGCCTTGTGGTCGATGCTTTAAACGGCGCACCCGGCATATATTCCGCGCGCTACGCCGGAGAAAATGCCACAGATGAGGAGAATAATGTCAAACTCATCGAAAACTTGAATAGTATTCCCACAAACCAGCGCACCGCGCACTTTTGCTGCGCGATGGCTCTCGCCACACCAGATGGCCGCGTACAAACCGCCGAAGCTATATGGAAGGGCAGCATCCTCACAGCCCCCCGGGGCGAGAATGGCTTTGGTTACGATCCGCTCTTTTTTGTTCCCACCCAAAACTGCACTTCTGCCGAACTGTCTTCTGACGAAAAAAATCGCATCAGCCACCGGGGCCAGGCACTGCGTGCCATATTGCCCTGCATTCTCGACCTTTTCAGATCTTCTTTGCCATGAATGATCCCAACATCCCCCACCGTCCCAAATGGCATCAAAAAAATGGATTTATCCTCCTCTGTGTCGCTATCTTTATTATACTCTCAATAATCTCGTTGCTCTATTTGCGCGGCATTGATCCCGTCATTGCAGAATTTTATATCTTTCAATAAAGAGCATAAGGAGCGAACAATGAACGCTGAACCAAATGTCAAACAAGCAGTCCCGTTTTTTTCGGTATCAAACATCAAAGCATCTCTCCGCTTCTATGTCGAGGATCTCGGATTTGAAATGATTCATAAATGGGAACCGGATGGAAAGCTCCGCTGGTGCTGGCTCCAATGCGGGGACGCCGCGCTGATGTTGCAAGAATTCCGAAAGGAAGGACACGATTCGTGGATGCCCGAAGGAAAAGTGGGCGAAGGCGTCTCGATTGTATTCATGTGCGAAGATGCTATGACGATCTATCGCAAAATCAAGAATCGCGGTATCGCGGTATCGAGTCCCTTTGTGGGAAACGGTATGTGGGTTGTTTCATTGAACGACCCGGATGGATTTCGCATCTGCTTTGAAAGCGATACAGATGTACCAGAAGGCACTGAATTTTCAGAAGATCTAAATTGATGAATTGCTGATACTACTCAGGACACGACCATGCGCTGGGACGACCCTCGACGAAATCCCTATCACGATCCAGATGCTCGACCTCCGGGATGGTTGTTGTGTCTAATTGCCGTGGGTATAGCGGTAGCGGTTACGGCAATCGCGTGGGTCATTCTCTATTTGAGAGAAGTATTCAGCGCACGACCGCTCGGGTGACGCCTCAATACGTCGCCCTGCCGCCGCTGACATCATAACACTGTCCGGTCACAAAAGAAGCATCGTCGGATGCGAGGAAGTGGACAACAGCCGCGACTTCTTCCGGCTGACCGAGGCGACCGAGGGGAATTTTAGACGTCATATAATCGAGTTGCTCTGGCTCCACATCTGCCAAAAGTGGGGTTTCGATCAAAGCTGGCGAGATGCAGTTGACGCGGATATTGTCTTCGAGATGCTCTTTTGCCAGCGCTTTGGTAAAACATATAATACCCGCTTTAGAGACCGAATAAGGTGCCATACTGGGATTGCCTTCTTTACCTGCTATAGAGGCAACCGAGACAATGGCGCCTTTTTTTTGTTTGAGCATAGGCACGATTACAGCGCGCGAACACAGAAAAGTCCCCTTGAGATTGATATCGAGAACCTGATCCCAGTCCCCTTCTGTGAGATCTTTGACCGGCACATCGCGCCCCACAATGCCCGCGTTGTTGACGAGGATGTCGATACGCCCCCATGTATTGAGACATTCATCAACCGCATTCTGCACACGCTCGGCATTTGCAACATCGAGCGATAGAGCCAATGCATCTGCCCCGATTTCTCGAGCCGTTACGCGCGCGTTGTCCAAATTGAGATCGGCAATCGCCACTCTTGCACCGGCCTTAGCAAGGCGTACGGCAATCGCTTTTCCAATACCCTGCGCGGCACCGGTGATAATAGCCGTTCTATTGGTAAGATTTTTTGAAATCATATTATTTCGGATCCGGATCGTCGGGTGGAACGGGATGATCTTGCGATTTTAGCTCCGTCGGCGTGCTGTCAGACAAATAACCGCCATCGACATAGATGATTTGACCCGTGATATAGCACGCATCTTCCGAAGCCAGAAAGGCGGCGACAGTTCCAATATCGCGGGTATATCCGCGAGCACCCCAGGGAATGCGTTTGCGGTAGGCTTCGATAACTTCAGGACCGAGTGACGCGCCCATACCTTCGGATGCGATGGCTCCCGGACCAATGGCATTGACATTGATCTTATAAGGAGCGAGTTCCACGGCAAGGGTTCGCGTGAGCATGACCACGGCGGCTTTAGAAGGCTGATAGGCAGAAGCGTCGAAATGCGCGACTTCGGCCTGTACAGACGAAATATTGATAATTTTACCGCCTTGCTTGCGCGCCATCATGTCTTTTACAACGGCGCGACAGCAATAAAAAGGCCCATTGAGATTCACATCGAGAATGCGCTGCCACGCTTCATCTGTAATCGCTGTGACGCCACCGTCCTGAGGAATGTACACACCGGCATTATTGACCAGAATATCAATGCGCCCAAAGCGATTGAGCGTCTGCTGAACCATATTCTCGACCTGCTCCGAGTCAGCCACATCTGCGGGAATGACGAAGGCTTCGCATCCGAGGTCTTCGATCTGGTGTGCGGTGGTTTCGGCTGTTTCGGCAGTGAGATCGTTAACTGCGATATGCGCGCCTGCGCTGCCCATTTCGAGTGCAATGGCTTTGCCAATGCCCGATCCGGCACCCGTGATAAGCGCGATTTTGTTTTCGAGTTTCATGAAACCCTCCCAAAGACTGTGTTCAAATCAAAAAAGGCCTGTTTGGACATCTTGTTGTAGATACTCAATGAGTTTGCGGCTGGTGCGAGAAAAAGCATAAGCATTGAAATCGGCACGCATAACCCAGGCGAGCTTTTCACACAAGAGTGGACGCGCCCTGCCCTTGACATAATGGCACTGGAAAGTGTGCAGGGTAATACTAAAGTGGGTAAAAGCGTGTTTGACAGTGCGGTAGCGATCTTTAATTTTGACGTCGATACCCGCGATTTCTCTTATCCCGCGCCTGCAGGTGTCTTGCAAAGACTCCCCGTTCTGTTGGGTTCCTGCGGGAAATTCCCAAAGCCCGCCGAGTAAGCCATTTTGCGGGCGTTGGGTAATGAGCACTTTGTCATTGTGCCACACAATCCCCGCGCACAGCGTGTGATGGGGGCGCGGTTTCTTTTTGGCTTTGACGGGCAGACGCTGCGGATTTCCGGCCTTGTACGCGGCACAGTATTCTTGCACAGGGCACTGATCGCACGCCGGGTTTTTGGTAGTACAGACCATTGCACCGAGTTCCATAATCGCCTGATTGTAGGTACCGGCTTCACCTTTTGGCAACAGGGTCTGGGCGAGATTCCAAAGTTGGTTTTTGACGCGCGTTTGCGTGACGTCGTCACCAATATCAAAGAGGCGCGTGACAACGCGAATAACATTACCGTCGAGCACGGCATGGTCGCGATCATAAGCAATGCTCAAAACTGCGGCTGTGGTATAAGGCCCAAAACCGGGTAGAGATTTGAGTTCGTCGTAAGTATCGGGCACCGTACCGCCAAAATCCGTAGCAATAGAATGTGCGGCTTTGTGCAAATTGCGGGCGCGGGCGTAATAGCCCAATCCCTCCCAGGCTTTGAGGACATCATCCTGTGAGGCATTGGCGAGGTCGAAAACCGTGGGAAATCGATCGAGAAAGCGATGGTAATAGGGAATAACTGTATCGACCTGCGTTTGCTGGAGCATAAACTCAGATAACAGGATGCGATAGGGATCGTCCGTCTGTCGCCATGGCAAATCGCGTTTGTATTTGCGATACCACGTAAGAAGATCGGCAGCGATCTGTGTTTTGAAATCCATGCGAGACATAAATCACGATTTCTCTGCAATCTTACGAGCGTGTTCCTGAACGATATTCTGCGGACTGGCCGCGATCAGATTGCGAATAGACAGAATAATAAACACGATGTCATCTCCCAATCCGATATGGGGAAGAATCGCCTCTGGGATAATATCAAAGGGAGAAAGGCCATATAAAATGGTTAAAATTACAAACACTTTGGGCAATACAGGTATGCGGGAATCCCATAAAAGTCGCCAGGTAAGGCGCAAATATTTTGGGAGTCGAGAGATGATTGACAAGACACCGCGTACGCGCAAGATACGAAAGAGAAGGAGAAGAATGCGGAACATGGGATGAACCAAACAAAAAACGCATCGCCCACAACCAATCACCGAAAATATAATGTAGGGACGGGTTTCAAACCCGTCCGTAACCCGTCCGTCCCCAGTCCCCACGCAGGTATATAATACACCAGACAAATTGTGTCAATCGCAGCAGATAGTTCAGATGTTGTCAATTTGATTCTGGATGATCTCGCGCAGGGCGCTGCGCTGAACTTTACCCGTAGAGGTCAGCGGGCGGTCTTCGGGTGTAATTGGGATAATGCGCGAAGGGGCTTCATAAGTACTCAGGCCCGGGATTTGTCCGCTTTGTCCGCGTTTGAGAATATCCTGGGCTGCTTCGGACTGGTCGATCCCGGATTTAAAAATAGCTGCTGCACAAACGTCTTCCCCCCATCGGTCATGACGAAGACCAACCACATAAACAACATCGAGTTCTGGACAGGCGTCGAGCAGGGCATTTTCAACGGCGATGGGTGATATATTCACACCGCCTTTAATAATGATTTCTTTTGTTCGACCGTGCATAAAGTAGAAACGATGGTTATATATATCGCGATAATACCCCATGTCGCCACTGCGGAACCAGCCATTGCAAAAAACCTCGGCAGTATCTTTGGGCTGGTTGAGGTAGCCATTGGCAACCACGGGACCGCGCACGAGGATTTCACCGACATCGCCTTCGTTTCTTCCACTATCAATTCTTATGTTGTTATTGGCAAGCTCAACACCAATGGCATTCTGTTCGAGTACATCGCGGTACTGGTCATCGGGCAAATCGGGTGGTACGCCGGTAACGCGCAAACTGACTTCGGTTGAGCCATACCCTTGAACGAGACGAACGCCAAAGCGATCGACAAACTGGCAGGCAATATTAGGTGGGACAGGTGCTGAGCCGATCATAATTTTTTTCAGCGAAGATATATCGTAGCCCTCGCGTTCAAAGTCATCGGCGCGGGCGAGCAAGTCGGCCATAATCGTCGGTACAATACTCGCGGATGTCGCCTGCTCTTGCGATATGATACGCCAGAAAGCCGAAACGCTGTAGCGCGAGTTGAGAATGAGGCTCCCCCCCACCATGAGGCTGGTAATCGAGAACGTGGTAGAATTGATATGATGAAGTGGTAAAACGAGGTTGAGGCGTTCGCGTGCATCAAATCCGAGCCAGCGAATGATCCCATCGGCATTGGATGTAAGGCTTTGTCGGGTAATACACGCGCCTTTGGGGTGGCCTGTTGTACCCGATGTGTACAGCACAATACTGGTATGTTGTTCGCCTTCTGGATCGCCAGACCACTCAGGCTCGATATCTGATGCGTCATATCCATCTGCGGCGAGCAACTGTTCTGTTGTCACAATCTGGATATCGGGTAATGCGCGGCGTTGATCTTCTGCATGTTCGGGCAAAACAATGAGCAGCTTAGCTCCGGCATTCTGCAGTTTGTAGCGCTTGCGCTCTGCAACATCTTTCTCAAGATCGAGGGGAACAGAGGTTGCGCCGAGGCGCAAAAGGGCAAGAGTAAGCAGGGGGATTTCTGCACAATTGGGCAGGGCAAGACCGATGCAGTCGCCGCATTGGACGCCAAACTCGCGGTGCATCAGACCTGCAAGCGCGGCGGTGAGACGTTCAAATTCAGAATAGGTAATAACTGTGCGGGCATCTGTATCGCAATCGCAAAAGATCAACGCGGGTTTATCTGGCTGATGCGCTGCGCGATCTTTTAAGAGATGCGTAAAGTTCCGCCACGGAAAGCGATAGGTGTGACAGTTAGCACTTTTAATACAGGTGAAAATTTGGGAATCAATCATTTTTCACCCTCTTTGCCCGCGCTGGCGCAAATAGTGGTCCGCCAGTACGAGTGCCATCATCGCTTCGACAATAGGAACTGCGCGAGGTAAGACGCAGGGGTCGTGCCTACCGCGCCCTTTGAGCGTGGTGGGATTGCCGTAGATATCGACGGTTTCTTGCTCGGCTAAAATCGTGGCAGTCGGCTTAAAAGCTGCGCGAATGACGATCGGTTCACCATTCGAGATACCGCCCTGAATGCCGCCAGAATAATTTGTGCGCGTGTGAATACCGCTGCCATCGTTGTAAAAAGGATCGTTGTGTGCAGAGCCGGTCATCGCAATACCGCCAAAACCAGAGCCTGATTCGAAGCCCTTGCAGGCGGGCAGTGAAAGCATGGATTTTGCGAGATCGGCTTCGAGTTTGTCAAAGATGGGTTCACCCCAGCCGGGAGGAACGCGATGGGCAACGGCTTCGACCACGCCACCGAGAGAATCGCCATCTTTGCGAGCCGCATCGATGCGCCGAATGATTTGCTCGGCAATCTCGGAATCGGGCACGCGGGCGATATTCGACTCGACTTGCTCGCGAGTAACTCTGACGGGATCGACATTGGCAACAAGGGTGTGAACCTGACGCACATAAGCGATAATATCAATATTGCAATCGCGTTTGAGCAATTTGCGCGCAACCGCACCCGCTGCAACGCGGCCGATTGTCTCGCGTGCACTGGCTCTGCCCCCTCCTTTCCAGTTGCGAATACCGTATTTTTGCTGATATGTGTAGTCGGCGTGCGAAGGGCGGTATTTGGTGCGTATTTCTTCGTAATCTTTAGAACGCGCATCCTGGTTCCACACCATCATCGAGATGGGCGTACCCAGGGTTTTGCCCTCAAAAAGACCCGAGTGGATTTCTATCTGGTCTTCTTCTTTGCGCTGTGTGGTAATTTTGCTCTGGCCCGGTTTGCGGCGGTCGAGTTCAATTTGAATATCTTCTTCGCTGATCTCCAAATCGGGCGGGCATCCATCTAAAACAACGCCAACGCCACCACCGTGTGACTCCCCCCATGTGGTGATGCGAAACGCGCGACCAAATGTGCTGCTCATAACGTGCTCCTCTGGATCATGACAAGAATGGTATGCAAATGTACCCAATGGATAGTGGGGAGTCAAGCAACGCGCGATACTCAGCGGTGTTGTTCAGGCAAACACAACCGCCGCGAGTTGTTGCGCAATGGATTTTACAGGGGCGGGATTTACATTGCTCAATACAATAATACAGACCTCGTCATCTAAAAAACGCAACAAAACCGTGTTAAATCCCGATACGCTACCACCGTGCATAACAGATCCATTGTTCTCCACGCGCCAGCCGCAGGCGTAATTGTTCAACACCGGCGTAAACATCTGCTCGTAAGAAGCCTGTGAAATCAGCTTGCCATCGCCGAGCGCGGCATCCCACTTCGCCAGATCTTCTGCTGTGGAATACAAATTTCCTCCACCGGTCAGAATCGGCATATAGATCATCGGCGAATTGATCACGCCATTCCCTGCAGGGGCATACCCGCGTGCGCGATGTGGCAAAATCGGATCGGGATGATCGCATCCCGTATCGGCCATCTCTATAGGGTCAAATATGTGCTCATTCAAAAAAGTCTGATATGATTGACCCGACACTTTTTCGATCACCCGCGACAATACAAAAAATCCCGTTCCGCTATAATGGTATTTTGTACCCGGCGGCGCCACGAGGGGCTGATCCACAACTTTTTGAATTGTCTCAGCAGAGGTTGCTTTCAGCGACATGGTATCAGAAAAACCGGGCAGTTCCCACACATGTATAATCCCCGCCGTATTGCTCAGCAGATGGTGTAATGTGATCCCGGTCCAGTGATCGGGAATGTCTGGTAAATACTCAGAGAGCAAATTGTCTATTTGGAGTTTGCCCTGCTCGGCCAATATCATCACCGCCATTGCAGTAAATGTCTTGGTTATGGAGCCAATGCGAAATTTGGTATGCAGGGCATTGGGCACATTGTTTTCCAGATCGGCCATTCCATATCCCTGCGCCAATAATCGCTCTCTCGATCGCACGACGAGAACCACACCCGAAAAATTCTGCGCTTGAATAACCGCATTTAGTTTGTCTCTCATGGATCTCCTCATAATATTGAACCTGTTTTCAATTGGGTAAATGATAGCGCGACTTGACGAAAAAGTCTTATATTTGACATCATGAAAATTGCGAAATACAAAAAATATCAGGCAATCTCCCCTGTCCTGTTTTTATTTTTTATCGCCTGTATGCCCGAATTCGAGTTACCCGAGGCGCCTGACCGCGTGACTGAAATGCCCGAATTTGAACAGTTTGCGATTCCCGAATACCAAATTTACAAAGACAAACCGCGTCCTGTCAATCTCGTGAGCCATCCGCGCGCGATTCGATACAAAGACCGCTTAATTCAAGGCACCAAAATCGGTCCCAACTTTGCAGGCGATCAAACCATTGTACGGTGGTTTTGCGGTGAAGAATGCCAGCAATTCGCCGTTATCGACGCGCGAACAGGCAGTGTGATCTTCGCACCCTTTGTCACGCATCTGGGATTCCGTTTTTGTCTCGACAGCAAACTTTTAGTCGTCAACCCACCCGAAGCCGTTGAACGCGCCGCCCGAACAGGCAGATCCAAATCGCACTATCGCACGGCGTATTACGTCTGGCACTACGGCGAATTTGTCGAAATCTATGCGATCAAATACTAAAGAAATCAGGGTACTTCTCCGGATCAAAAATCAAAAGGCCACCTCCCAATGGAAATGGCCTTTTCAATTCAGCAGATCTTGCTCCGCATCAAATTTCCATAATTTCTTCTTCTTTTTCTGCTAACACGTTATCAATTTTTGCGACAAACTCGTCGGTCAAATTCTGCACGCGTTCTGTGGTGCGCCTGGCATCGTCTTCGGGAATCTCGCCTTCTTTTTGTGCATCGCGGATGAGTTCATTGGCATCGCGACGAGTATTGCGAATCGAAATGCGGCTTTCTTCGGCATATTGCCTCACCACCCGCACCAGTTCTCGCCTGCGGTCTTCAGTCAATTGCGGAATGGGCAACCGAATAATCGTACCGTCATTGGCCGGTGTCAATCCCAAATTCGACTCCAGAATTGCCTTTTCAATCAGCGGAATCGCCGACTTATCCCAGGGTTGAATCGCGATCAAACGCGGTTCTGGCACACCCACCGTGGCGACCTGATTAATCGGCACCTGTGTACCGTAATACTCGACCCGAATTTGATCCAGCAAATGCGCATTGGCACGCCCGGTGCGTACTGCCCCCATCTCGTTTTGCAGGGCTGTAACAGACTTTTGCATGGCCTCTCGCGCTTCAGCCATAATCTCATCAATCACGGCGCACCTCCTCTGGGCAATATAGATGCTTAACTATCTTCACCCAGGACAAAACGGGCGAATCGGCGAATGGTGATATTTTCTCCGCACTTGGCCACCAAATCTGAGTGTAGATCTTGAATAGTTTTGTCCGGATCTTTGACAAAAGCCTGTTCCATCAAGACCACTTCTTGATAGTATTTTTCCATGCGGCCTTCCACAATCCGATCCACGATGTGCTCTGGTTTGCCTTCGCTGAGTGCCTGATCGCGAAAAATACTCTTTTCCCTTTCCAGCATTTCGGCATCTACGTCTTCGCGATTCACTACAAGAGGAGCAGCGGCGGCGATGTGCATAGCCACATCTTTTGAAAACGTCTGGAACTCATCAGTACGCGCTACAAAGTCGGTCTCGCTATTGATCTCGAGCAAAACTCCCAACTGGCTTCCCGCATGGATATAAGACGCAATCGCCCCTTCGTTAGCCTGACGTCCCGCTCTGCTCTCGGCTTTGGCAATACCCCGTTTACGCAACAACTCAACAGCCTTATCCATAACGCCATCTGCTTCTTCGAGCGCCCGTTTACAATCCATCATGCCCACATTGGTTCTGGCACGCAACTCCTGAACCATTTTTGCAGAAATAGCCATTTCAGTCTCCGTCTTATCAATTATTGCTGGGATCGATTTCTGTAATCTCAGGGCCCGTATCTGGCGCAGGGCCATCTTCTTCGTCATCCTGTTGAACAGTTGTACCTTCGACCACTGCTTCGGCCATCAAATCTGTAATCAGTGCAATAGACCGCATCGCATCATCGTTGCCGGGAATTGGATGGTCAACTTCATCCGGATCGCAGTTGGTATCGACAATTGCCACAAGAGGTATTTCCAGACGACGCGCCTCGGCGACTGCGATTTTTTCCTTTTTAGTATCCACAACAAATACGAGTGCTGGCAAACGTCCCATACTGCGGATCCCACCCAGGGATTTTTGCAACTTATCGCGCTCGCGTTCCAAACGCAAGACTTCCTTTTTGGTCAACTGCTGATATGTGCCATCGCCAGCCATTTTATCCAACGTATCCAGGCGCCGAATGCTCTGCCGAATCGTTTGAAAATTCGTCAGCATGCCCCCCAACCAGCGGTTGTTGACATAAAACATATCGCAGCGTTCCGCAGCATTTACAATGATGTCTTTAGCCTGTTTTTTGGTGCCGACAAAAAGAATCGGCTGGCCCGTTTCAGCAGCCTTGCGCACGGCCTGATATGCCGCTTCGATTTGCGCCTGCGTCTTTTGCAAATCGACAATATAAATACCATTGCGTTCTGTAAAAATGTACTTCTGCATCTTTGGATTCCACCGCCGGGTTTGATGCCCGAAGTGAACCCCAGATTCGAGCAGTTGCCTCATTGAAACAACGGCCATGTCACCTCCTGCACTTTGGGTTTGTCCTCTGCATCCCTCATATTGCCCCATTGCCATCTGGCACCCATGAAGCAATCAGGATACATGTGATATTCAGAGAAAATACTCTGGTTTAACGCTTGGAAAATTGGAACTTTTTACGTGCTCCGGGCTGCCCGGGTTTTTTTCGTTCCACTTTGCGCGGATCGCGCGTGAGCAAGCCCGCCTGTCGCAGGGGTCTGTGATTGCCCGTATTCACGCGCTGCAAACTGCGCGCAATACCCAATCGCACGGCACCGGCCTGACCGGTTAAACCGCCACCCTTTGCTTTGGCAACAATATCATAAGTCCCTCGGGTCTCGGTCACATCTAAGGGCTGTTCGATAATCATCACCAATGTCTCACGTTTGAGATAGTTGAGCGCAGAAAGCCCATTGATAATAATCGACCCTGTTCCGGGAAAGAGTTTCACATGTGCTGTCGATGTTTTACGACGCCCCGTAGCAGAACTCAGTGGTTCAACTGCCAAACAATCACCTCCTCTATAAATCAATAGGCTCAGGAGACTGAGCCTTGTGTGGGTGCTCTGGCCCAGCGTAAATACGGACCTTTTTGATCATCTGCCGCCCCAACTTGTTGTGGGGCAACATGCCCCGAATCGCGTGCTCGAGTACAAACGTGGGGCGCTTTTCCAGCGCGTCTTCCAGCGTTTGCTTTTTAAGCCCGCCGGGATACCCACTATAGCTCGTATAAACCTTTTGCTGGGCTTTGTTATTGCCCTTCACCTGAATTTTGTCGGCATTTACAATAACCACATGGTCTCCCGTATCAACATGGGGAGTATAAAAAGGCTTGTGTTTGCCGCGCAAAATACTGGCAACGCCACTGGCAAATCGCCCCAGTATCTTGCCTTCTGCATCGGCGACATACCAGGTCTGTTCAACATCATCTTTTTTCGCACTCGGTGTCATCATCGTCTCAATTGCGCCGCATGGTTATGGCGCAATGCGCTCACCTCCTCTCCTAATTTTAGAATCTTTAAGCCTTTGAAATTACAGTATAATCCAATTTTGTCAAGTTAGAAAGCCACAAAAAAGCGCCGCACGTCGGGTGTCGGAAAATCGACCCATCTCCGTGCGGCGCATCGTCTGACGGAAGTTTCTGCCTCGCGACTCTTAAAAAAATCGCCAATGTGGCAGATAACAAACCGCTCGATGGCTGTCTTGGATTGCCAGGTGCGCTACCATTCGAGATGCTACACCCGCTCCTGGCAGAGGCGCACCTAACGACAGCCACCTCCACTGGTCATTTCACTCATTCGACCACCTCCTTTCTTGTGTGGTTCCAATATAGCCCATGCAAAGGTGAAAGTCAACCCATGAAAAAGTAGAGACATTTAGAAGCAACACAAAGCAATCCCCGATGGGCGTTCCAATCCCAGAGTAACGAGATCTTCGACATCTGAACCGTCTGTGTTCGCACGTTGAATTTTAGCCGTGCGATAGTTGTCATAGTCTCCCCAGTACATCTTCCCTTCCACCACATCCAGAGCAATCCCCGATGGGCGATCTAATCCCACGGTAATGAGATCTTCAATATCGGAGCCGTCCAGGTTTGCACGTTGAATTTTAGACACGCCAGCACCCTTATAGCTCGTCCAGTACATCTTCCCTTCACTTACGTCTAAGGCAATTCCCAATGGCAATAATTCGGGGAAAATGAGCGTTTCAACATGAGAGCCATCCAAATTCGCACGCTGAATTTTAGTCAAGTCTGTCCAGTATATCTTACCCCTGTCCAGATCTAAGACGATACCGTTGGGAATACTCAATTTGGTGAAAACGAGGGTTTCGACATGAGAGCCATCCAGATCCGCTCGCTGTACTTTGCACTCCACGGTCTCTCCCCAGGCAGCGTCTGTCCAATATATTTTTTTCTTTTTTCCATGCACCGTCATTCCACCTGGTAGATATATATCGCCAGTAATGAGATCTTCGACATCTGAACCATCCAGATTTGCGCATTGAATTTTGGACGTCCCAGCGTCCGTCCAGTACATCTTCCCCCCGCCCCCATCTATAGCGAGGCTATTTGGAATACGCAGTCCGGTAGCAACGAGATCTTTGACATCTGAACCATCCAGATTTGCACACTGAATTTTAGAAGTTCCCAGATCTGTCCAATACATTTTTCTCATAGCGGCTCCAATCCCAAAATGCAAACGTGTAATATGTATAAATACATATTTTTAATCAAAATATATGCCCATGAACATAAACAAACCCATAAAATTCCCTTATTTTTCATTTATGATTGTAACCGGACGAAAAATAAGGGAATTACGGCACGCAAAAAACTGGTCCCAACTCGACCTCGCCAATGCGGCCAATATTGACCAGGCAACAGTATCTCGCATTGAAGCAGAGACAAAAGTGCCTCGAACCGATACCCTGGTCGCTATTGCTACTGCTTTGGGTGTTTCGCCGGATGTCCTTTTGGGTGCAAATCCCAAAACAACGATCGTTTATCCGCAAGAGCGCGATCCCGAGTTGAGCAGTATTGTAAGCGACCGGATTAACACACTCACAACAGAACAACTCAGAAACCTAAATATTTTACTGTCTTCTGAAGACGGAAAAGCCGTGCTTTCTGCACTACTGCGCTTGCAAACAAAGGAGTCACCGGAAAAACTTCGCAGGCTTCTCGAAGTATTAGGAGAGGAGTAACCCCATATTACACAGGCCCCATCGCCCTGTACGACGCCAGCACATCATTCACATCCCTCGCCTGGGGGAAAAAAGACAACACGCGCAACAGCACACCATCCACCACGGCGTCGGGACACGAGGCACCACATGTCAGTGCTATATCCACAGGTCTTTTATCGGGCAACCAATTCTCGGCAACCTCCACCCCGTACGACTTGAGACAATAGTGCCGAATTTCGCGTTCTGAAATCAACTCCTCGGCATCCTTCACAAAAAACGTCGGCATGGCTTCCTCGCACAATTCCACAATATGCGACGTATTCGAAGAATTGTAGCCCCCCACAACCAGAGCGAGGTCCGCTTCTTGCTCAATAAGTGTATATGTCGCATTCTGATTTTCGTTGGTAGCATAACAAAGCGTATCTGATGTATCCGCAAAATGATCGTCGATATTCTCCACGCCATACCGATCTATGAGTGCCTGCCGAATGATCTCAGCTATTTTATGCGTTTCAGTAGCCAACATCGTCGTCTGATTCACCACACCGATGCGCGACAAATGGATACTGGGATCAAATCCCTGCGAACACTTGTGTCTAAAATGCCGTTCAAAAGCACGAAGATCGCGTTTGCCCCGAATAATATCTGATAGAATACGCGCCTCTTTCAAATTCAGTACAGCTACGACCTCCGCATTTTGAACCGCGTGTGAAAAAGTTGCCCGCGTCTCTTCGTGTATGGTCTTCCCGTGAATGACGACAGTATAATCCCCATCTCCCAATTGAGCACTACGCTTCCACACCCTTTCGACAAATGGACATGTAGTATTGTACTGATAGGGATCAATCCCCCGCCGGGCCAATTCCTCCTGCGTTCCCACAGTTGTGCCAAAGGCGGGCACCACCACGATATCTTCGGGTACAAGCTCGTCCCACGGAATGAGCTGTTCGCCAGACGGCGTAAACATAAACTTCACGCCGCGATCCTGCAAGTCCGCGTTCACATTGGGATTGTGAATCATCTCACTCAGAAAAAACACGCGCCGGTCCGAATGGGCTTCCAGGGTCTTATACGCAATTTCAATGGCATTCTCTACGCCAAAGCAAAACCCAAAATGCCGTGCCAAAAAAAACCGCACAGGTCCAAAATCCAGTTCCGAGGGCTGCAAATCGCGCTTTTTGGGATCCGACAATTGTCGCGCTCTTTTGACCTGCGAAATAATCGGACTTTTGTAAAATTCTGGAATCTCAAATTTTCGCGCCATGATGTCTCATTCCTCAAATGGAAACACAATTGCTTCGCCCGTTTCAATGGACCGATAAGCAGCCAACGCAATCTCCACGGCAGCCCGACCATCTGCACCAGATACCGGTGGCTCCTCCCCATTGAGCACCGCTTCGCAAAACGCGCGAATCTCCTGGCTCACCGGACTCTCATCTTGCGATAACTCCGACGCGGGAATCGTCGTTTCATCACCGTCGTATCTCTTATAGCGCAAACCACCTTCACCCCCCCAAAACGAAGGGAAGACCACCGAACCTTCTGCACAATCCAACCGCCCGCCATAACCGCCAATAGCACTTGCCTGACTGGAATGCAAGACACCTACCCCACCGTTTTTGAATCGGATGGACACGAGTGCCACATCTGGAAAATCCGTCTCCATCTGCACGAACTGTCCACCCACCGCAGAAACCGATTCCGCATCGCCCATCACAAAACGCATAAAATCAATTTCATGTGCATTCACTTCCATCAACGTACCGCCACTTTTGGCTCTTGACTCGCGCCACGATGCGGACCACACACCGCCCCATCCACCGCCCAGACGGTGAACCATCAAACACAAAGGCATTCCCAAATCGCCCCCGCGAGTCAAATCGCGCACCTTGCGATGCACCGGGTGAAAGCGACACACCAACCCAATACCCAACTTAACCCCACCTTGCCCACACGCGGCGATCATCGCATCACATCCCGCCAGCGTCGGCGACATGGGCTTCTCGCAAAATACATGCACGCCCGCCTGGGCTGCTGCTATTGTGGGATCAGTATGCAAAAACGGCGGCGTGGCAATCATGACAGCCTGCACATCCTCCCGCGCCAGCATGGTGCGGTAATCAGCCTCGTAATCGCAGTCCATTTTCTCAGATAGAGTCCGGCCTTTTTCGCTATCCACATCGCTGACACAAACTACCTCAGCACAGTCCAACCCCCGCGCACCATTGGCCAGGCTCGCGCCCATATTGCCGCAACCAATCACACCCAATCCGAGTTTTGTCATCCATTCCTCCAAACTGTATTGAATACAAAACAGGTTATACCATATTTTGAGAAAAAAGTCAATCCTCTTTCAACCCGTTTCAAAAATCGCTTTGAAATTATCCAAAACGAAAATACCATGTCTTAAACAGAGAAAGGAACATCCCAATGCCTGACGCCACCATGTGGACTTATCCCTGGGATTTACGCGACGAAGGTTACGACGCCGTTCTCCACAAACTCCGCGAAGAAGTAAAACTCGACGCCATAAATCTGGCATCGGCTTATCATACCTTTGACATGCTGCGTCCCCATTTGCCCGCCAATAACACACTCGAGGTCTCACAGGCGGCGATTTATTTTGAGCCGCAGGCATCGCTTTACGGCGCGATCAAACCACACGTTAGCCCTTTGATGCAAAACGAAAACTGGTGGGGTGAAGCAGCAAAAGCAGCAGCATCTGCGGGTATAAATCTCAATTCATGGACCGTATTTTTTCACAACTCCTACCTGGCGCAATCCCATCCCGAATGTGCCGAAGTCCGCTGCACAGGTGACATCAGTACATCGGCTCTCTGTCCTGCCAATCCAGACGTGCGCGCCTTTGCCATCGCGCTATCCCGCGATCTGGTTCTCAACTACGGCATCTCCCTCCTCGAATGCGAATCCCTCGCCTACTCTGGTTGGGGTCATCTGCACTACCACGCCAAACACGGTATTGACCTGGGTGCTGGTGGACGCTACCTCTTTTCACTCTGTTTCTGCGACAGCTGCAAAAAACGAGCGATGGAAGCCAACATCGACATTGCCCGGCTACAAAGCGCTGTAACCGCAAAAATCCGCACGGCCTTTGAAACTGGTCAACCCGTTCGAGAAACAATCGCAGAACTCAAACGCACAATACCAGACCTCGCAGCTTATGACGCCATGCGCGAAGAAATTGTCACATCCCTCGTGCGCGAACTCAAAGCGGCCGTTGATGTCCCGCTCTCCTATATTTTAATGGGCGATTCAACAATCACGGGATCGAACCCCAAAGCCATTGCACAAATTGCTGACAGTGTAGAAATTCTTTCTTACACTGCCGATCCCCAGCGCACCAGAACGCGAGTCTCAGAACTTTTACCTATCATCCAGAGTCCAGACCAACTCGTCGTCGGACTTCAAGCCTATCCCCCAGCCTCCCCCGATGCAGAAACCCTCTGTGCCAATCTTCGGGCAGCCCGAGAACAAGGCGTGACCAAATTCGCCTTTTACAACTACGGCATCATGCCGCTCTCCGCGCTCGACTGGGTTCGTCAAGCAATCCAATAGACAGATTCTGGCACACACGCTCATCCTTTTCGAAAGGACATAACTATTATGCCCATTATTGACGCAACGCACCTTCGGCCCCTGCAACGCGAACTCTACAGTGCTGCGGGATTTCCAGAAGATCAGGCGCACATCGTAGCCGACCATCTGGTAGATGCCAACCTCTACGGGCACGATTCGCACGGTGTTATTCGCACGCCGGGCTACATTCGCGCCATCATAAGCGGCAACATCAAACCCGTGCGCGAACTCAAAATCATTCGAGAAACCCCGGTCTCAGCCGTCATTGATGCCGAGCGCACCATCGGCATTGTCGTCGCCCACAAAGCCATGCAAATGGCCACTGACCGCGCCCTCGAACACACCATCGGCGCCATAGCTGTTCACCGATCCAGTCACATTGGTCGCCTGGGCGATTATCCGCCCAAAGCGGCTGAACGCAACTGCATTGGCTTGCTCATGCTCAATGGCGGCGGGCGATTCACCGCCCCCTTTGGCGGCACGAGCCGACGCCTCCCCCCCAATCCCATAGCCTTCAGTGCCCCCACGCCCAACGGGCCTCCCCTCATGCTCGACATAACCACCAGTATGTCTGCCGGTGGCAAAGTCGATGTGTATCGCGCGCGCGGGCAAGAAACACCCGATGGCTGGCTCATAGACGCAGACGGCAATCCCGTGAATGACCCCAACCGCTTCAAAGGTAACGGTGACGCTGTGGCAATGTTGCCTCTGGGCGGACCTCAGGGCCACAAAGGATACGGCCTGGGCATGATGATTGACGCCATCGCGGGCGGCCTCTCATGGGCGGGATGCAGTTCAGAACAACCCACGCGAGGCGGCAGTGGCTATATCGCCATCGCCATCAAAATCGACAGCTTTATCGACCTCTCCGATTATCTCAACGAAATTGGCCGTCTCTGCGACTGGATCAAGTCCTCTCGCACCCAGCCCGGCGTCGATAAAATCTATCTCCCAGGCGAAATCGAACACGATACGCGTGCCAAACGCGAAGCCGAAGGTGTCTTTATCGAAGACGAAACCTGGGACAACACAGTCGAAACAGCAAATGAACTGGATGTGTCAATACCTGAAGTGACGTGAGACGTGAAGAGCATTCTCTCTTCCCGCTAATTTCTTGACAACATATAGTGATTATCGTAAACTGCTTTCGAGCTTATTTTCCTCAATCAATCTATCAATGGAGGATACGCACCGATGAGTAAAGATATTCAGCCTCTTCTGGATGACTGGCCTTGTGAACCCGGTCAATTGTGTGTTCGCAAAATCAGAGGAAATGATGGTCGCGCCAAAGTTCAACTCCGCATCGAAATGGGCATCTTGCAAATGGATGTCACCGGTCGCCCCGACGGCCAACAGCCCGAAGGGTATGAATCGCTCTTGCACTATTATAAAGCGCTGGCACAAAAACGAGGCTCAGAAGACTTTGCGCTCAATTCTGAAAACTGTATGGAACTCCAAATGGAAGCCCTCCAATATTATCATCGCCGCATTAGCTTTCTCGAAATAGGCGAATATCTCAACGCCAAAAAAGATGCCGAACGCAATCTCGAACTTTTCGATTTTGTCAAAGAATACGCAGAAGACGAGGAAGACCGCATGGCGTTTGAGCACTATCGTCCCTTTGTCATTGGACACCGCGTAAGAGCTGAAGTCCTGATGTACCTCGAACGCGAAGCCTACGATATGGCGCTGTCAAAAATTGACGACGGCATTGACGAACTCCGATCCTTCTTCCGGGAATTTGACCGTCACGACCTCATAGACGAAAGCGAAGAAATCGCCTTCCTCCAGGAATGGGCAGACGAGATCCGCCGCGACCGCCCCAAATCCCTATCCCAGGACCTGCGCGACCAGATCCGCGAAGCCGTGGGCCTCGAAGACTTCGAACGCGCCGCAGAACTGCGCGATCAACTTCTGTCGCTGAAGGAAAAGACCGAAATTTGATCTATAAATTAGTTGCGAAAGGTAGAAATCACACTAAAAGCCCACGTCCTTTGGATGCGGGCTTTTAGTATCTACAGGGAAGAATTCCCGCAAAGTTGGAGATACATAGATTTGGTATGTATTGCCGTAACTGTTCGTTAATCCCGTAGTTAGCGGCCATGCCAAAGTTGAGAAAGATCACCGGATGAATCATTCAGACATTTCTTGCCGAGTTGCGACCAGATTAGACGTCGAATCTCTGCTAAATCTCTTTCCTCAGATCACGAGCCGCCCCCATAGTCTTTCGGCCAAGACTCTCGGACTCGAAGAGTCGATCCGGATCTTCGACGAGATGTCTGACTACGGCAACATATTCATCGTTGTGGGCGAATCGGACAAGGGAATAGTGGCCACCCTCATAATGGCAATCGTTCCGAATTTTACTTACGAAGGGCGCCCTTGGGCTATCATCGAGAATGTCGTTGTTGCACGCGAACAAAGAGGCAAAGGGTTTGGGAAAAAACTGATGACATTTGCGATTAACCTTGCCGAAGAGAAGGGCTGCTACAAGCTACAGTTACTCAGCGGTCCAAACGAAGATCAGGTGGGATTCTATAGAAGCCTTGGAATGCAAGATGGGATGAGTCGTGGATTTAAGAAGTATTTCGTGGAGCGTGAGTAGGCTCACATCTCAGGCATTAACAAATTTGAATCTAACGCAGAAATACTTCTGAGGAACCTGGAAGAAGAGATCAAAGACTTTACTTCAAAGACGAAATGGGTTGACTGATATAAGCGAAGATGATTAGACTCTATCTTGAGGTTTGCACAATAGGATGGACCGTTCAAAGATGCCATCACATTACGTAAAAGCAGGCGTTGCCGGGGTGATTCTCAGAGGCAACCAAATTGTAATGATTCGCCGCAAATACGGAACAAACAAAGGGTAGTGGTGTATCCCTTGCGGGAATGTTGAAGTTGGTGAGGACGTCCGAACTGCCGTGAGGCGTGAGATTAAGGAAGAGACTGGCCTGGATGTAGAAGTCGGTGATATTGTAGATGTGCTCTCGACTCATCACTCGCCTGAGCGGAGTGTGGTAGGCGTATGGTTTTTCGTTAAAGAAAAGGGCGGTAATCTGGTCGCAGGGGACGATGCCGCTGAAGTCCAGCTATTCCCTCTCGATGAGCCGCCAACAGATATGGCATTCGAGGCGGATAGGGAGATAATTGAGCGACTGAAAACCACGAGCTTGTGAAGGTCTCACGAGACCGAAAGGCTACCAAAGCACTGCTGCCGGACGAATTTGCCGCAAAGCGTGGTTTGAAAAAGAGGAATCAAAACAAGAAATCAGAAAACCATAGTTTATGGCATGCACTGTATTTCCGCCCCTTGAAAGGCTTCGCGCCTTAGGGTACGTTAGCCGAAGCGGATCGTCCTGGATGCCCTTAGAAGCAGCCTGAAGGCAATACCCATTTTACTCTACCCTTTCCAAGCTAATTGCGGTATTTTATAAGTATGACCAAACCACGTGTCTATGTTGAAACATCGATTCCCAGTTTTTACGTCGAAAGACGCACTGCTCCTGATATTATAGCTCGACGGGACTGGACTCGGGAGTGGTGGGACAATGCGCCAAATCAATATGACCTGGTGACAAGTCCAGCAGTTCTGGACGAATTAATGGGCGATATTCCAGAGCGCACGGAACTACGATTGGCTGTTGTTCGGGATCTACCCCTTTTGGCCATCGAGCCAGCGATTTTGGAAATCGTACAGACGTACATTCAGCACAAGGTAATGCCCGCTGACCCTGGAGGTGATGCGATCCATTTGGCACTGGCGTCTTTTCACAAATGCGAATTTTTGGCCACCTGGAATTGTCGTCATTTGGCCAATGCAAACAAATTTGGCCACATTCGTCGCGTGAATACTTTGCTGGGGCTATTTGTGCCAACCTTGGTCACGCCCTTAGAGCTACTTGGAGATAACAATGAAAAAGAATCAGAATGACCCAGTTATAGACGAAATTCGGAAGATACGTCACCGTATCTCAGCACGTTTCGACCATGATCCTGCACAACTGGTCGCTTACTACATGGAACGCCAGAAAGAGTATCAGGATCGATTGATAGAATCCAAACCAGTGATTGAAAATTTAGGTTGATCGTTCGACATTCTACACTATTGACTCCTGTAGGTATGCCGCGTAGCAAATTTAGTCTGCCATTATCAACCATTTCTACACCATAAAATCCCTGCGAGATAAGTTTTCTGGCGGGGATTCTTTTCAAGAGTGGTTCGCAAAATGTCTATTCACTCAGACCCGTATGCGGAATCATTTTATTTATCAAGAGGTTCCGTTCGAATTGGAGAAGTACCTTCCGAGGCGATTCCGGGGCGCACTATCCCCTTATTAGAATTTGCACTTAAATAGAGCGCCTGAAACAAGACGAGAGGTCACTACATTTAACACAATGCATTTTCACTTTATTCGCCACGGTAAGAGAGATCGCAAGATCGGCGATCCTTCATTGACATCAAAGGGTCGAGAGGAATCAGAACGACTCGCCAGGAAGTTAGCATCAAACGGCATCGCACGAATCTTCAGCAGTCCACGGAATACATGAGCAACCCGAAACCAAGACACGACAGGCCAACTTGGGCAAGTCGAGTTCCAAGAGAAAAAATAGCCCGTCTTTATGCAACTGATGCACAGGGCATAGTAAACGAAGAGCTTATTGAAGACGTGGGGATTGGACTCTTCGCTCGTATCGAAAGCATTTTCAAAGCACGAGAAGCCAGTGCGGGACGAGCAAGATGTCCATTATGTGATCGCCAGATAGACCACGACGGTATGAAGGATACGATTCTGAGATGCGAATCGTGCAACTGGGAACTCACCTGGGGCGAGTATCATAAAGCCAAACAAGGTAAGCAGATTGTCTATGACGCACGCTTCACCCTATAAGTAAGGTGGTTATAAATGAAGCTACAGAGACGGCCTCGAATTCTTCTGCGAGGGTCATGGCATAGTATCAACATTGGTGATATCGCGCATACAAGAGGTATATTCAAAAGTTGTGGATGAGAAAAAGGAAAGAGCGTATCCTATAGTATCACAAAAACCTAAAATCCCTCCAGGAGGGAGAAAGGACACGCTCGTGAAAGAATATACCCCATTTGAAGTGGAAAGCATAGTGCAAGATACACTGGCCGAGAGCCTCGAAGAAGTCATAAGAAATGGTGCGCGTAAGATGTTATGTGCCGCCTTGCGGTATGAAGTGAATGAATATATCGCCCGATTTTCTGATCAGGTAGATGAAAAGGGTCATCGTGAGGTGGTCAAAAACGGGTATCATCCTGCCCGAGAAGTCACCACTGGTATTGGTAAAATACCCGTCAAACAACCCCGCGTTCACGATCGTCGCGAGGGGCATCACTTCACCAGTGCGATTCTGCCTAAATATGCCCGTCGCAGTCCAAGTATTGACACGCTGATCCCGACCCTGTATCTGAAAGGGGTCTCCACCTCGGCCTTTCCCCAGGCACTCGAAGCGATCTTAGGCAAAGGCGCACCAGGGCTTTCTCCGGCCAATATCACGCGCTTAAAGCGTATTTGGGAAGACGAGTATAAACAATGGCAAAAGCGCGACTTGCACGATAAAGACTATGTCTATATCTGGGCAGACGGTATCTATTTTAACGTACGCCTCTCTGATGATCGTCCCTGTGTGCTCGTGCTGATTGGTGCCACCGCACAAGGTAAAAAAGAGGTCATCGCCATAGAAGAAGGGCAACGTGAGAGCACCTTATCCTGGCAAAGTCTCTTACAAGAGGTCAAAGCACGCGGGTTGAAAAAAGCCCCTGCCCTTGCCATAGGCGATGGGGCAACCGGCTTTTGGACCGCATTGGAAGAGGCATTCCCTGCCACGAAACACCAACGCTGTTGGGTGCATAAGACAGCTAATGTGTTGGATAAGCTGCCCAAATCTGTGCAACCAGATGCCAAGCGGCTGATTCAGGAGATGTATCAGTCTCCCACAAAAGAGAGTGCCCATAAGGTCTATGACCACTTCTTGAGGCTGTATCAGGATCGCTATGAAAAAGCCTGTGACTGCCTGACCAAAGATTTTGAGGTGCTCTTCACCTTTTACGATTTTCCTGCCAAACACTGGCTCCATTTACGCACCACCAACCCGATTGAATCGACTTTTGCCACCGTCAGGCATCGCACGAGGCAGACCAAAGGCTGCGGATCGGTCAAAGCGACGATGGCGATGGTGTATAAACTGGCGATTGAAGCTGAAAAAACATGGGTCAGGTTACGCGGTTACAGGCTCATACCCCTCGTCATTGAAGGGGTGAAATTCGTAGATGGTGAACGCAAAATCGCTGCATAATCATCAAGGATGCGTTCTACACCCATCCACAACATTTGACAATATCTCCGCATACAATTGGTACTATCAACTTGATCAATACCTATCTGCCGGAAGTAGAGATTATTTTATGGCCAAAAAACGTTAGAGATGGTGTAAAGGAGATGATCCTAAGGAGGTTTCCCAATTTAAAAATCATCCAGAAAGAGCATGAAGTACAATCTGCATTTCAGGAGTGCTACTTTTTTTTGCATGGTTCGGCACCCGTTCTTGTAGGACAAGATGAACTTCAGCGGTGGCGCGAAGATATGGGCAAACCTTATGGCGTCTTTGGCATTGGTCTCGGAGATTCCATAGCAGTGGATCAGAGAGACCTTCTGACCCATGCTGAGTTCCTCTTTTTCCGGGAATCCGTCTCCCTCCAAAGGGCACAGAACCAAGGCGTTGAGTGTCCAATTATGGAGTTTGGAACGGATGCTACCTTTAGTACGGATGTGCGCAACGACCAGACTGCCAACCGCTTTCTCTCTGCTCATGGCCTTGAGCATGGCAAATTTCTATGCTGTATTCCCAGGTATCGTAAATTTCCTCTTCCCCCTGGCGGTAATTATTGGGAGGTCTCATCTCCGTTCGATCCAGATGCTCCCGTTGACGTAGAGAAACAGAAGCGCAACGAGGAGATGAAAGAGCACGATCATGCTATATTGCGTGAGGCAATAATCAGAATTGTTCAAGAGACAGACATGAAAGTTCTAGTCTGTCCCGAAGACATCTCCCAAATGTCGCTTGGTAAAGAAATGATTATTGATAAGCTACCGGAGGACGTTCGCCAGGATGTTGTATGGAAGGAAACCTATTGGCTCACCGACGAAGCGCTCAGTACCTACATTCGGTCTGCAGGACTGTTTGGGCTTGAGATGCACTCCCCCATCATGTGTATTGGTAATGGGATTCCGGCGATCGTTGGTTGATTTGCCGAGCAGGGCATTAAAGGTTTTATGTGGCGTGATATAGGACTTCATGATTGGCTTTTTGACATAGATCGTCCTGAAGATGTTGAGAACTATGTACCAACAGTTTTAGAAATAGCAAAGAATCCCGATGCGGCCAATGATAAGGCAGCAAAAGCGCATGAGAGAACTGAAGAGTTTCAACGACGCATGGTTGACGCACTGAAAAAGAAGCTAAGTATATGAGGATAAACCACTAAATGGATTTTGGGAATTGACGTGGGCCGAATACCAGAAGTCGTTTCGAGGCAAACACCTTATTGCATCCGGCATGACAGCGTTCCTTAAAGAATACGTGCAAAAGTAGACGAACCGTTCAAAGATGCCATCACATTATGTAAAAGTAGGCGTTGCCGGGGTGATTCTCACACGTATGATGAAATCATTCTTAATATTGATCCTGGCTATTTTTACGATTGCTTGCGTGTCAGATGGTTTGTTTGCTGGAGAGTCTCAAATGCGTGAGATTATTGTCAGTTGCCCTGATGAAAATAACATCCTACAACTCTATCACATCAAGGAGGATGGTTCATCCAGGCGCAAAATTACAAATTCCAATCATGAATGTATGATGCCTGCCGTGTCTCCTGACGGCAGTAAAATTGTATTTGTGCAACAGAGCGGAAAAGGAATGGCTCTTTGGATCTCCAACCTTGATGGCAGAAACCAGAAAGCACTCACAGAATCGGGGAGAAATTTGCTACCTTCCTGGTATCCTGATTCTAAACACATCGTATGGATGATATTCAAACCAGGAAAAGACCCCGCTGAAAACAGCCAGTTGCACATTATGAACACGGAGACCATGGAATCAAGGCGATTGTTCAGAGATCCTCAGCAAATTAAGTTCAGCAATTCGATGGCCGTTGTCTCGCCGAAAGGAACAAAGGTGGCCTTTGTTTCAAATCGAAGTGGCAACTACAGGGTTTGGTTGAGCAATCTCGATGGCAGTGATGCCAAACCAATTTCACCAATTTCTGCTGAACATGACGAGACACTCAAGCTTCCCATCGAACAAAAAGTCCCTGCCTGGTCACCGGATGGCAAGTGGATCGCCCATTGGGAAGGTGTGGAGATGATTCATATGAGCAAATTCACAGGGAGACAAGACCGCGAAAGAGACAAGCTGATCGGCGAAACCTGGAATGTATGGGTTGTCGATAGTGATGGGAATAATAAGCGAAAAGCAGGGCGTGGTGATGATCCCACATGGTCTCCCGATGGATTTGTGACTCGGGCTTTCCCAGATCCTAAAAAGGGTGGCCCGAAAATCATGGTTGAAACCAGGTCCGGGTGGAAGGAGTTACCGATCGTGCCTCCAAAAACGCCTCGATATGGTCGATTCGCCTGGAAGCCGTGATGAAGGAGCAGTTAGTGGATCAGATTCCACCAAAGGAGAAAATTCAGGATGCGGAAGAAAGATCTCACTGGCTTTGTGGAGGTCAGACTTCGGCGAGCGCTTTGACTTCGAAGGGCAGATTCGGAGACTACCGTTAGCGGTGGATGAGATCAGATCACTTCTATAGAGACGACCAACACGCCGTCATTATTCACGATCCAGGATCAACACGTATCGGCAGATTTCAGAAAGGAATTCGATGTATATCCATCCACGCTCTATCAACGACAAAGTCTTTGACGCCTGGCGCAGTCCCGGCCGTTTTACCAAAAACCCCGACATCATTCGCCTCAAATCCGGTCGCCTTCTGCTCGTTTATTCCGATACCGAAGCCCACTGGGGTGAAACCACCCAAATCCTCACCGTCCTCTACAGTGAAACCGATGGTCAAACCTGGGACAAACTGAGCGAAGTCGCAACTGCTGATCGCAGCAAAGGCGATGAGCGTCTCGTAACACCGCGCATCAGCCTCTTAAGTGATGATCGCATTGTTGTCATCTGCGACCACGACGACTTCAGCCATTTTCACGAAGACCAGCCCCCCGGCAACTGGCTCTGGTGGAGCACAGATGAGGGCAAAACCTGGGACGGGCCTTACAAACCCAACATCAGAGGCTTTGAACCCGATCGCATCATGGAACTGCCCGACGGCCGTCTTGCCGTCGGTAGCCATATTATGTTTCGCGAAGCTCAAGAATTTGCTGAAATCGTAACCTATTCATCTGATGGTGGCAAAACCTGGGGCAATGAGGTCACTGTTGCCCACGATGGTTATAACCGATTTTGCGAAGGCGCAATTGTCATCCTCGACGGCGGCAAAGAAATCGCCTGTGTCATGCGAGAAAACCGCTCTGGAGGTGTGCCCAGTTTTGTAGCTTTTTCCCAGGACAATGGGCGCACCTGGAGTGCCCCTCAGATGTGTCCTTTTGCCCTCCATCGTCCGTATGTCAGACAACTCGGAGATGGCCGCTGCATGGTCACAGGTCGCCACGTCAACGGCGGTCTTGGCTGTTATGCCTGGATTGGCGACCTCAAAAAAGAAGCGGGGACATATGCCATCGGTGGTCCCCGCAGAAAATACAGTGCAACACTCAATGAAAATGGTCTCACCATCTATCACAAACCCGAGCACGAATGCCGTTACAGCCTCCTCCCGCCACAGGATAGCTTCAGTACCGTCAACTTCGAAGCTGAAGTACAAGTCGAAGGCCCACCGGGAGAACCCATTGCCTTTATGTCTTGTGGCAGCATTGGCGATATCCTCTCCATCGGCTCTGACTTCATTTCCCTCGGTAGGCTCGAACGCACCGATTTGCATAAAAAAATCGACTTCTCACAACCGCGAAAAGTCGCTTATCGCCACAAGGGCGGCCTCTTGCGCATACAGGTTGATGGTGAAGATATGATTTACCGAAACGTCTTCCGCGGAGAAACACACATCTCAGACCATACCTCATCCCGCCCCGATATGCGCACCATGTTTGGCCAATGGAGTAACACAGGCAGTAGCACCTGGACATCCGTCAGCTTTTCATCGCAAAATCGAACCTTAGATGACTGGTCGTGGAACTGGTCTGCCTCCTCCGGTGAATACCCCGATCAATATCAGCGCGACCGCTTCGTTCAAATCCATGCCAACCATCCTGATCAAGAACCCCGTCCTGATCACGGATACTCATCTTGGCTCACCCTACCCGATGGCCGCATCATCCTGGTCGATTACACCAATTATGGCGACGAACCTAACAAAAGCCACATCGTAGGCGTATTCATTGCCCCAGAAGACATTGCATAGGCGAAAGGTCCGTTTTTTTAAAGAAAGCAGAAACTATGGAGCAGATAAAAGACGATGTAGATGTGCTCGTAGTTGGCGGCGGCACAGCGGGCACGATTGCTGCCATACAAGCGGGTCGCGCGGGACTTCGCACGGCTCTGGTTGAATCTGGTAGTCAACTCGGTGGTGTCACCACAACAGGCGGCGTTTCCTTCCCCGGGCTTTTTCATGCCTGGGGTAAGCAGATTGTCGCGGGCATTGGATGGGAACTGGTTATAAAAGCAGTAGCACTTGACAGTGGCCAACTGCCGGATTTTTCAGTCGCTCCTGAGCGCCATTGGATGCACCAGATACGCATCAATGGCCCTGTATATGCGGCTCTTGCAGAAGAAGCCTGTACTCGAGCAGGCGTGCAATTGCACTTTTATGAAATACCAACGCAAGTTTTAGAAACAGACAGAGGTTGGAAAATCGAGACTGTCGGAAAAAACCTGCGGCGCACCATCCTGACCAAACAGTTAATCGACTGCACCGGCGGCGCAAATATTGTGGGCCAGATCGGTTTTCCTCGTTTGCGCGAAGAAGAAACACAACCGGGCACATTGATTTTTAAACTGGGTGGTTATGATGTTGATACCCTGGACGAAGATGTCATTCAGAGACAGTTTATCGCAGCCATGAAAGATGGCCGATTACAACACGGCGATGTAAGCAATCCGCGCGCACGGTTCATCGGCTACCTTCGAAATGGCGGAGAAAATGCCCAGCACGTATTTGGCGCTGATGCATCGACCTCTGACAGGCATACAAAAACCAACATTGCAGGGCGACAATCTTTGTTGCGGATTTTGCGGTTTGTACGTTCACTGCCTGGATGCGAAAATGCCCGCGTTTTAAAAGCGCAGGCAGAAACCGCTGTGCGCGAAACCTATCGCATTGTTGGAGAGGTGCAGATAACCCACGATGATTATACCAGTGGCCGACATTTTGAGGACGCTGTATCGTACTCTTTTTATCCGATTGACCTCCATGACAAAGACGGTGTAAAGCCCCAACCTCTGTCTGAAGGCACCGTTGCAACAGTTCCTCTACGCGCACTCATCCCTAAAAACAGTCATAATTTACTCGTCGCTGGACGCAGTGTGAGCAGTGACCGACTTGCAAATTCTGCTTTGCGAGTACAGGCATCCTCAATGGCTATGGGACAGGCAGCGGGTGCCGCAGCAGCGATATCTGTGCGTTTGGAAACAACACCCCGCGACGTTCCGCTTTCTGATTTACACGATCTACTCGTGCTACACGGCGCAGTTGTCCCCGAAAAAGACATCTAAAAACAAAGGCCGAACTTTTTATGCCTGAAAAACCTGATATTATCTGGATTTACTGTGACGAACTGCGCACCGATGCGCTGGACTGTTATGGGCATCCCAGATTGCAGTTGCGCACGCCAAATCTCGACCGTTTGGCGAGCAGCGGTGTGCGATTCACAAATAACTTTTGCAATGCGCCTGTTTGTGTTGCCTCCAGATATTGCACGCTAACGGGTCTATATCCCGAAGACACAGGCGTGTACAACAATGAAGGTGCATGGCCAAATTTCCGGTTGCCCCGTATCCTGCAAACTTTCCCTAACGTATTTTCACAGAACGGCTATTCAACTGCCAATTTTGGAAAGATCCATGTTGCTCCCGAAATACGTCCAGGTGCCAATCCAGAGCATGAAATCTTCCAATACCACGACGGAACGGGTGGTGGAATGAAAATCTGGGAACATCTTGGCGAAGACGCTGTGCAGATGATCCGCTCGCCCTACGGCGGCATGAACGGCGGTATTTTTCCAGACGGTGAACCCTATCCTCCCGACTCAGTCGTTGAAAATGCCTTACACTGGCTCCAAACAGCAACCTCCCCTTATCTCGTGCGCATTTCCCTTCTTCAGCCACACACACCGGTATTACCTCCCGCACAATATGTAAAGCTTCTCTACGATCAAGACCCCGGCCTGCCCGATCCGCTGCCCGACACCCTCTCTGCATTTGAAAAACGCGTTGCCGAAGTTTTTGGTGTGGCCAGAATGGATCTCGAAAAACTCCGTGCGGGACGCCTTCACTACTACGCACAGGTCGCCTGGATTGACACGCAAGTCGGACGGGTCTTAGAGTTTCTTGAGGAAACTGGTCGCCAGGAACAAACCCTCATCGTATTTGGTGCGGACCACGGCAATCCACTTGGCGAGACAGGCGCCTTCGAAAAACTGACTTACACGCCCACAGTGCATCGCGTACCACTTCTAATCTCTTGGCCAGGCACCATACCTGCAGAGCAAGTGCGGGATGACATCTGCGACAGTCTGGACATTGCACGAACACTCTTTTCTTTTGCTAACATCGAGACACCTTCGCAATTCAAAGGCCGCGATCTTTTCACTGATCCACCACCCGACTGTATCTACTCTACAATCGGATATGGCCAGCCATTCAGCAAGATGGCACCCAATGGTGGCCGTGGCGACTGGTATGGTGATCGCGGTTGGCCGCGGCGGAGCTGCATACGCACGAGCCAGTATCGCCTTGATAAAAATGTACTGCTTGATGGCGAAAAACCGAAACCTGAAGATGAAGACATCTTCCTCGCAGATGTGTACGCTGATCCAGAAGAATTCACAAATATAGCACGAGATCCAGAATATGCAGATGTTGTCCACCAATTATCTGATCAACTGGACAAACACACAGCAAATTCTGTGGAAGTAGATCCGTCATGTTTGCAGAGATAAAAGATGCTTTGGAAGGAGAGCGAGAATGAAGCTGAGACAAGTAAAAACCAACCAAAAGAGGAGGGAATGGCGGTGAAAACGGAACTCACAGGCGAAGACCTGGAGCACTTCCGCGAGAACGGTTACCTGGTGCTCCCACAGGCATTCAACGCCGAGGAAGTCGCTCGCATGCAACATGAAGCGGACCGGATACTCGAACTCATCATTAACTCTTCCCTGGCCAACGGGCGAAAAAGCGGAAGACTCGATATTCTGCAGACATCTACCGGGCCGATGGTGCGCAAGATCCAGCCCATTAACGACCTGTCGCTGTTCCTGGCCGAAGTGTCTGCCGACGAACGACTCATCGGACCCATGCGTCAGCTCATGGGTGACGAGCCGATTCTCATGGAAGAAAAGCTGAACTACAAAGAGCCGCTGTCCGAAGCGATCGAGGGCATCCCATTGGCCGATCGCGAAGACCGGTTTCCGGTCCACAACGATTGGGCGTATTATCTGGCGCAGGATTACCCGCAAGAGATCATCTCTTCGGCCGTGACCATGGATCCGTGCGACGAATCGCCCTACGAATGGGAGTATCAGCGGGCGAAGGACCGCGGTGAATTCGAGGATGTGTTCCAGGCACCGGTGTTTTCCCAATTCCTCACGCGCTGATTTTATTACCTTTTAATACTGGAGATTTTAATGACAAAAATTGTAATCATTGGTGCTGGCAGTGGATTCGGAAGCCGACTGTCCATCGATATTTTATCTCGTGAATTATTAAACGATTCCACAATCGCACTCTGTGATATCAACGAAGAGCGATTGACTCAGGTACACGATTACGTGAACCGCGCCATTGATGGCCATGGACTCCCTGGCAAATGCATCGCCAGCACCGATCGCGAAGAATTATTGCCCGGCGCAGATTTTGTCGTCACTGCCGTATCTATTGGGGGCGCAGCCTACTGGGGCGAACCTTACGCATCTGAAATCAACATCCCCAAAAAGTACGGTATTAACCAAACTGTCGCCGACACAGTAGGTGTAGGCGGTGTGTTCCGTTATCTTCGCACCGCACACGAGCACCTATCATTTTGCAAAAGCATGGAAAAACACTGCCCCGATGCACTCATGTTAAATTATACCAACCCCATGGCCATGCTCACCTGGATGCATTCTATCGGTTCATCCATCCAAAACGTCGGCCTCTGTCACAGCGTACAGGGCACAACAAAAAAACTGGCAAATGGCATTGACGTTCCTTACGAAGATGTGAGTTACCTCGTTGCAGGGATTAACCACCAGGCCTGGATTCTAAAATTCAACAAAGACGGCGAAGACCTGTACCCTCGCATCTTCAAAGCCGTTGACACCCATCCCAGTTTCAAAGACGACCTGGTGCGGGTCGAGATGATGAAGCAATTTGGCTATTTTGTCACCGAAAGCACCCGACACAATTCAGAATACCTCCCCTATTTCCAGCGCACTCAAAAATTGCGGGACATCTACAACCTGCCAGAACGCGATCCCGTCTATATGGAATTGCCCGAAAGCCGCAAACGTTCCTGGATGAAAGACACAGGCATCACAGACGACGATACCGAAGCCGAAGTCCCAAAACTGCAAGCATCCCACGAATACGCTTCTTCAATCATAGAAGCAAAAATCACAGGTGTCCCATTTGTCTTCAATGGCAACGTCATGAACAACGGATCTATTACCAATCTTCCCGACGAATGCTGTGTTGAAGTACCCTGCATGGTTGACAGAGAAGGCATTCATCCCTGTTACGTTGGTGAACTCCCGCCTCAGTGCGCCGCATTAAACATGACCAATATCGCCGTACAAGAACTCTCCGTCAAAGCTGCAATGGAAAAAGATAAAGAAGCGGCATTCCATGCTTGTGCATTGGACCCACTTACTGCATCTGTCGTATCTTTACCCGACATCAGAAAAATGTTTGAAGAACTCTGGGAAGCAGAAGGCGATCGACTCAGTTATTTTGATGCCTGATAAGGAGCACGTATGGCCACACTCGCAGAAGGAGTTCTCGCGAGTTACTCTACAGCCGATGCTGTCGAAAAGTACACTCAGAGAGTTGCTGAGGGCCTTCGTAAGTATGAGAAGGCTGCTATCGACCGGTTCTTCCCTGACTCGGGTAAAGTCCTGGTCGTCGGATGCGGAGCAGGACGCGAGGCGTTTGCTCTTGAGACGCTCGGATATAAGGTCAAAGGAATAGACATATCTGAAAATCTGATCACGGCAGCCAGAAGTATCGCCAACCATAAACACAGTCATGTGGAATTTGAGCTGACAAACGGCACCAATATCTCAGAACCGGACAGGACTTACGACATCGTCATTTTCTGGAGCCAAATTCTCGCGAACGTTCCCACAAAGGAAGCTCGCCAGACCCTTCTCCAGGAAGCGTTTCGCATACTCGTCGCCGGGGGCCTTTCATCCCTCACTGTCCACGATCGGACCAGAACGCTAAAACTGTTGGAAGCCGATTCCAGATATGAACGAATCAACCAGCAGGGATTAGATGACGGAGATGTGATCTTGAAGGAAGTTGGAAAATATCCTGTCTTCTGGCACTACTTTGACGAATCGGAAATTCAGGATATTTTCGTGGAAGCTGGATTTCACGACTCCCGGATACTCAGAGTCTCCGAGTTGGGGGAATCCTGGGACAATGTCTTCATCGGCTTTGGTCGGAAGCTCTGATGAGCAGGGGGAGAAAAAACATCTCAGGTCACGGAGTTTTGATCGCAGACGCCAATTCATATCTTCCCGATCCTGGTTGAGGAAACTACCTTGCAGTGATCACGATTCGCAGCTATATTATTATGAACTGGTGGTGATGTGTGACGTCTGAAGTGAATGGACCGGACATTATGGTCGGTTAAATACAATGTACAGCCATGTGGAACCCAATAGATACACAGTTTTTCGGACCAAAGACGCCCGTCGCGATTGCGTGCGTTCACAATCCGGATGATGCTCAGCGATTGCGTCATTTGCTCGAGGGTCTTCGGGCCGTAACGCACTATCACAACATTGGCTGCCCGGCGGATTTCCTACGGGTTATTGCGCAAGAACAGACAGCCCCGCCGTATCTCATTGTATCAGGTCATGGCGGTGATCACGGTATTCATTTTGGCGACTACATCGACACGATCGACACCTCCAGCCTGGTTGGTGAAGATATGCCGGCTTCGAGCATATCCAACCACGTTAAATTGCCCGGTACGGTAATCATAAATACGACTTGCGACTGTGGTTCGGATGAGATGGCACAGGCTTTCCTTTCTGGCGGTGCGCGGGCCTACATCGGCACCGATCCGAATCCGCTTGCCATCGAACATCCTCTTTTTATCGCACATTTCTTTCATTCCATTATCCGCAAAAGGATGGAGCCCTTTGAGGCATGGCAATCGGCTGCCGCCTACGATAGTCAGAGCCGACTGTATATGTATTTCGATGCTGATGGACGAAATCGCCTGGACGAGGAATTTCGTTTAGTCCACGAGACCTTTTGAAAAAGCCCGATCTGTAAGGCGTCTCTTCGTGTAACAGCACGGTTGCCGATGCGGCGATGATGCGGCTACGCCTCTGGCAACTCGCTTCGCGAGCAATCTTGCCGTTATGCAAAAACAGCGCCCAAACCCCACCCTGCCAAATCGCACAAAAGCAATACCCTCAATTGCTAACTTTCCCCCAAATAGCTCAGTCGGAAAACTTGCCCCCTATCCTATTTGTCTAATCACATGAAACTTATCTTCTTCAGAAAACGATACCCCTGTGACTTGTGATATCCAGAGATGGAAGGCAAAGACGGTGGAGAAAGCCAAATAGGTGCGGTGGTCAGGCGCAATAATTTGGGTGCCAATTGTGCTGCTGGCTCTACCGCTTTTCGCAGAAACGCAAAGTTCGACGCGCACCATCAGTGCCACCTGGGTGAACAATCCCCCCATTATTGATGGCGAACTTACAGACAGTGCCTGGCAACGCGCCCAAATTGCGACCAATTTCTTTCGCGCAAAGGAAGGAAGCATCCATCCGGCTCAATTGAACACGGAAGTCAGGATTTTGTACGATGAGCACATGCTCTATATCGGCGTGCATTGCGATGAGCCGGACATGAAGAGTTTGCGTGAAACGAAAATTCGCCGGGATTCCGCCATCTGGCAGAATGACTGTATCGAAGTGATGCTTGATACCTATCGTGACCGTCGCAACTGCTACGTTGTAGGAATCAATACACTCGGCACACAGATGGACGAGCGGGTCAGTAATGAGAGTGTCTTCGACATGAGTTGGGATGCAAAATGGGAATCAAAAATAAAAAAATACCGAGATCACTGGACCGCAGAATTTGCGATTCCGTTTCGCGTGCTCCGTTTTAATCGGCACAATGGGAATCCATAAACACCAGGCAGATCGCGATGTGGCGCTCCTATCGCTCAATGGGCGATTTGGACTTCATCGAGACTGGACTGTAACGTCGCAGTATGCGGCCGATTTCATCGATGGCGAAAAGTATTGGGCGTATCACACCGCGATGGAATGGCTTCATGAAGGTTGGCTGACCGAAATCGCGCTTGAAGAGATTCAGGACGGTTTTCGTCCAAATGAGATGGGACTCGAAGAAGAGGCATTCCGCCGGGGGCGTGCTCGCGTGAGGTACAGACACGAGTTTCCAGAGGCGAATCTCGTGCAGTCATTGGGGGCAGATATGCGCCACTTTTATCAAACCAATGCACAAAAATTGCTGCGGGAACGACGGAGTGAGTTCCGTTTTGATATTGATATTGGCCGATTTGATTTCTTCACCTCTGGTGGGTTTGGCAGGCTCCGCGAAGTCGGTCAACTTTTTGATACCAGATTTATCGGCTTAGAGATCGATTATCAGGCACCGTGGCGGCACCTGGAGGTTTCAAATCGTTTGGGCACCCGTCGAGATGAATTCAACCGATTTACCAGCTTCTCTGCGGGTGTCAACCTCTTTGGCAAGCTGACCGCTGATCTCGACCTGGATAATTTTTTTTGGCGTACACATCGAAATACGCTAATTTTCCGGCTCCGCAGTAACTATCAATTGACCCAAAAGATCGGTTGGCGCATTTTTTTTGAACGCGTAGATGAACGGTTGCAAGATGAGACCAACTACAATTTCAACGCAATCTTCGACTACGAGTTCACCCCAGAAAGCCATTTCTACTTTGTGTTTGTCGATAGACTGCCAGGTGGGCGGGCTGTGTTTACAAAGCTCGCGTATCTCTTTGAAGCCAGTTTCCCAGATTTTGGTCGATTTTATTAAGAAGCTGTAGCGGAAATCGCGGCAGTTAATTCTCTTTGGAGGCCCCATGCCCCCATTGGTTTCCAGCCACTACCTAGAAAGAATCAGAGACGCCTTTCCATATCTCATGTGGACAAATTACCGAAGAGTTCAGACCATTGCCGATCCCGATCATGTAATGATTCTGTTGGACAATGGCATCGCTTTCCGGTTCGAGAACGATGAGGATACAAATCTGACGCGGGAGCGGATCGTCCTGGATGCCCTTAGAAACAGGCTGAATGCCATCCCCATTCCCGACTATGCATTCGTGCCGAAGGCGTCAGATTTTGCGGGATACCACACAATTCCGGGGACTCGACTCTCGCCGTGGCGGTTTTGGAGACTTTCCAAGGCGAACCGCAGCGAAGCCGCTCAGAGGCTGGGTGTTTTCATCAGCGAACTCCACAGCTACCCGGTCGCAAAGGCACGGAGCCTCGGCGTAGAAGAGGGCGACGCATCGGTTGGGCGACGCAGGATGTGGAAAGAGTTATTCGCTGAACGGGCAGACGAGCTTCAACGTGAGGTCCGCGATATTTTCGAAGCATGGATTGAGAGAAGTGAAAGCATCGATCATTCATACGAGCCTGTGCTGGCTCACAACGACCTCTGGTACAAACACATCTATCATGACCCCTCGACCGGAAGACTTACTGGGATCATAGACTGGGGGGACATCGAAATCACGGATCCCGCTAAGGATTTCTATGGGTTCTGGGTTTACGGAGAGTCATTTCTCGACGAGGTCCTGTCGCACTACGACTTCGGTGACGCGAATCTAAAGGACAGATCCTTTGAGCACTTTTGGGGAATCGCTATTAGTAGCTGGTTTAGCCGCCCTCCTGGCGGGCGATTCTTCAGGCGATCAACGTGGCAAGGTAGGCCGACCTCAGAATGGCCTATGGGGAATGCAAGATTGAGAGTTATCACCTTCAAAAAGGAGTAGTTCGTTGTCGATAGAATGTCCTGAGGATTTCGAAGCCGCTTACCCAATAGCCCGTAAAGCCCACGAGCTTTAGCCGTGGGATAATAAGGGCTTGCATTTGAGCTTTAGCGTATATGCACCTTGACCTAACGCCCAAAAATGAAGACATTATCAATGTCCTCTGAAAAGAAAACCAATAGCCTTTTTTGTGTCTATAACAGCCTGTTTTGGTCTGATAGCTATTGGCTTTTAGAGGACAACTATAGCGGGCTTTTTTCTATGGTGGTTGTCCATGTATTTGACCTACAAATACAAGTTGTATAGTCGTTGTGACCGCAACAAATATCTCCACCGAGATATAGACGCTTTTGTAGGTGTGTATAACCACTTCATTGCTCTGCACAAGCGATACTATCGCATGTTCGGCAAGTATCCGGGCAAGTACAGGCTGATGCGCCACTTGTCGAATCTGAAGAAGACCGTTCGTTTTTCTGCCTGGTGCTTATTGCCTTCCCAGGCGTTGCAGAATGTGGTAGAACGCATAGACTTTGGCTATCAGAAGTTCTTTGCCAAAGACAATAAGCGTCCCCCCCAATTCCGTAGTTGGTTCAAATACAAGTCCTATACACTCAAGCAAACTGGCTACAAGTTTCTTGAAGGCAACAAGGTGCGTATAGGCAAACGCATATTTCGGTATCACAAAAGCAGAGACTTCAACAAAGACAGTATCAAGGCGGTCACAATCAAGCGTGACCGTGTAGGCGATCTGTGGCTGTGTGTTGTTGCCAAAGCAAAAGGTATCAAGTCATTCATCGTCAAGACGGGTAGAACCGCAGGCTTTGACTTCGGCTTGAAAACATACCTCACGGCCAGTGACGGCACACAAATACAATCGCCTCTGTATTTTTCTCGCAATTTTCGTAAGGTCAAGCAAACCAACCGTAATCTTTCTCGCAAGGAGAAGGGGAGCAACAATCGCCACCGTGCAGGGAAAGACCTTGCCCATGTGCATCGGCGTATTGCTAACCAACGACGAGAATACCACTGGTGGCTTGCCCGCCAACTGTGTAAGCAATACGACATCATGTGCTTTGAGAAACTCAACATTAAAGCCATGAAACAGTTGTGGGGCAGAAAGGTCAGTGACCTCGGCTTCTTTGATTTTCTCACCACACTAAAGTATGTGGCACAAAAGACAGGCAAGAAGGTTGTGCAACTCAACCAGTGGCTGCCCACTTCTAAGACCTGCTCTTCCTGTGGCACAGTCAAAGAAGACCTTGAACTGCGAGAGAGAACATTTCGGTGTGGCTGTTGTGGTCTTGTCATAGATAGAGACCTCAATGCTGCAATAAACATTCACAGGTGGGGACATCCACCTATGGAGGAGGCGACGTAAGACGTGGCTTGCACAGCACGCTATCGCTGATGATACCACAATCCCCGATGAAGCTACAAGAATCCCACTGGCTTCAGCCGTGGGAGTATGTCAACGATGACCGGCCTATTTTGCTGACTGCGGCCTTCGGCCACAATAATCACTAATAAGGAGATACTCGCAATGGAAACATATATTCCACTCATCAGCACCCGGACGAAAGGCCCGTTGGGCATAGTTCACCTTCCGAGGCTATGGTTGAAAATGCGTCTGTCGGCAAAGGGCAAGTTGGCAGATGAATATAGAGCGGGTGAAGGCGGATTCGATGGCCTGCTGCTCGAAGCTCTGGGAATTGATTCGACCGCCGCTGTCGCTTTCGTAAGCGCGTCGCAGCCGGACTACCTGGCGTTCGAGGCATGGGTGAAGGAAAATGCGAAGCCGGGAAGCCTGACGCCAGAGGCGATTGACCAATTCAACAACCGCATCCTCTCGTTTCCCAAACCAGAGCCTGGCCGAAGCGAAATGCTTGAGATTCTTGGGCTACCTCAGTCTGACAAAGAGTGGCTCGGCACTGACCTCAACGATCTCGACGACTGGCATGGCTTTCATCTGGCATTACGCGATGAGGCGTAAACTAACGATTCTACAGCAAAGGAGCCTTCATGTCCGATTTCCCTTCCCAATCGCGTTACGATAACATGACATATAGACGGTGCGGCAACAGCGGTATTCAACTACCCCTGATCTCTCTCGGTCTGTGGCATAATTTTGGCGGCGTCGATGTATTTGAAACCGGGCGTGCCACGGTGCGCACCGCCTTCGACCACGGCATCACACACCTGGATTTGGCCAACAACTATGGACCGCCCTATGGCTCTGCCGAAGAGACCCTCGGCCGCATCCTCCAGCTCGACCTATCGCCCTACCGGGACGAACTGATTATCTCCACCAAGGCCGGATTTGATATGTGGCCCGGACCCTATGGCAATTTTGGCTCGCGGAAATACCTTGTTGCCAGCCTCGATCAAAGCCTCAAGCGCCTGGGGTTAGACTATGTCGATATCTTCTACCACCATCGCCCCGATCCCGACACGCCGCTTGCAGAAACCATGGGTGCCCTCGATTTCGCCGTCCGTTCAGGTCGCGCCCTCTACGTTGGCATCTCCAATTATCCGCCCGACCGAACCAGAGAAGCCGCGCAAATCCTGCGCGACCTGGGTACGCCCTGCCTGATCCATCAGCCCAAATACAATCTGCTTACCCGACAACCCGAAAACAATGGCCTCTTCGACACATTGAAAGAGGAAGGCATCGGCTGCATCGCCTTCTCCATCCTCAACAGCGGCATGCTCACGGATAAATACCTGGACGGCATCCCCGCAGACTCCCGCGCCGCTCGCCCGGGTCACCCGCTCAAAAATCGCCTCGGCAAAGAAACCATCGACAAAATCAGCAAGCTCAACGACCACGCCGGCGCCCGCGGCCAGACCCTCGCCCAGATGGCCATCGCCTGGGTCCTCCGCCAGGAGGCGGTCACGACAGCACTTTGCGGAGCCAGCCGCCCCGAACAAATTGAGGACAGCGTCGGTATCCTCGACAATCTGAATTTCACCGAGGACGAACTACAGACAATCGACAACATCTTAGCGACTTGAATGACCTGCTGAGCTTTTGGTAGGCTTTGACATACAAGAGCCACCGTAATATATTCTCCACGTCCCTTATTTTTTTAATTGCACATTGGACACCATAGGAAAAAAATGACCCTCGTACGGAGTGTTTTGTTAGTACTGCTTTTTACTCTGCCTGTCTTGGCTCAGGATGCCAATGAAAGCAGGGAACAACGACGAGAGAAGAACTTTGCTCGGCGTGATACAAATAAGGATGGTCGGATTTCCAGGGAAGAGTTTAGTGGTAATGCGGCGAATTTCGATAGACGGGATTCGAACAAAGATGGTTTTATTTCGCGAGAGGAGTTTGGCTTGAACCCAACACCTCAAAAAAGGGAATATACTGAAGAAGAACAGCGAATGATGGCTGGTGACAATGAGAATTCTCCATCGGCTGAGGGTGTAAAACCGCTGTCAATACCATTATCTGTTTCACCCATTCACGAACTACGCACATCTTCTGGCGATGGAGCAACTGCCGAAGCATCTTATCGCGTACCACCAGGCGATGGGCCGTTTCCTGCAATTGTCTTTATGCACGGGGGGCTCGGATACCAGAATCAAGAAATACGACAGGAAAATCTGATAGGAGGGCCCATTCAAACCCGATTTTTAGCATTGGGCTATGTTACTGTTCAGGCTACGCGTCGGGATTATACCGACAATCCACAGGCTGATGGGCCAATTCTGGATTTTCTGGCCATTGTAGAAGCTGTGCGAAAGCTCGATCAGGTGGATGCCGAAAGTATTGTCGTAATGGGGGGCAGTGGAGGTGGCAGTATGACGCTGGATCTGATCAGTCGAACCTCTGTGAGCGCGGCAGTTGCTGGAGAACCTGCTTCAATTATTTTTGCAGGGATGTTGACAAAACCCGCAGCTAACCAGGCGGTTCGATATGAGCCAATCAACGACCCTGCGAAGTTTTGGACACCAGATATTATTGCCAAAGTTCAAGACAAAGTAAGCCGTTTTCAAACTCCCCTGCTCATCCTTCACGGAGATGTCCATCCTTTGAAACACGTCAATATGGATTATATTATTCCTGCGATTAGGGAAAGTGGTAAGACGATCGAAGTGAAAATTTATCCCGGCAAAGACCATGGATTCTACTGGGGCAGACGCGTGGATGAGACATTTGTTTTAGCTATGATAGAGGATATTCAAAGCTTTGCCGTCCCCCTCTTAAGAACAAAGCCTGTTTCAATGAATCAAAAGTTCTATTCAAAAAAGTGAAGCGCATTGGCAGGATCATCAGTGGAGGCTACGAAAGGGCTCGTAGTCTCCTTTATTTTTATATTAAATACGCAAGCTGAGACCGCTATTAGATTTAGATTGGCGGCTCAATCCTAAAAATCAGATAGCGCGTTCTCTATCCAAAAACAAAGACATCTCAAGAATTTCACGATGGATTGTCAAATAAAGAACAACCTAACGTTTTTGTCCGGCGAATTTGCTCCCAGGAGCAGCTTATCCTGAAAGTATGACACACCTCTTGAGTGAGATGCCAAAATTCAAACACCTGAAAATGAAGGAACCTCAGATTCACACACTGAAAAGAGTGTTACTTCAGGAATGATTGCTTCGTAAGCGTTGATGTATTTTATATAACTCTCGAAGGCAGGTTGGCCTTGAAAGTCCAGGATCTTCCAAATTCAGTCCAGGTCCATCTGAAGGGTTTCACTTCAAATGGCAACAACCTCAGGACAGCATCGTGTGCCGATGTATTCTCATTTACCCACCCGAGTAAGCAGGGCTTATTCCTCAAAGTCAGAGATTCGCTTGTTGCGCCGCAGGAACCAGACTTGCTCGCCGAAAAGACCACCATGTCCTGGCTGCACGGCAAATTGAGTGTGCCTCGCGTGGTTTGCTACCACGAAGAAAATGACACTCAGTATCTGCTCATGACCCAAATCGCTGGTGTATCTGGTATCCACCAGGATGCCAAAAGTGATGTTCCGGGTCTCGTACGCCTGTTTGCTCATGGCCTTCGTGAAATTCACGTGATAGGGGTCGATTCGTGCCCCCTGGATTGGCGCATGAAACGCTATTTTGCGTGGGCGACAAACTTGATTGACGCAGGCGTATTGGACGGTCAAATACCAAATGGTGAAACGAGGAATGTTCTTCGGGATGATCTGGACAGCATACGGGCCGACCTCCCGCCAGAGGATCTGGTATTCACCCATGGGGATTATTGCCTGCCCAACGTTATGATCCACGATGGCCGTTTAAGTGGCTACATTGATTTGGGATATGCAGGCGTCGGAGATCGGTATCTCGACTTCGTCGCAGTCTGTTACACCATTCGCAGAAATCTTGGGAATGAGTGGATTCCTTTGTTTTTTCAGGAGTATGGGCATGCATTGGATCCGGCCAAATTGAGCGTATATCAAAAAATCCATGACTTTGTTGGCTGAGAACGATATGGTATATATGAAAAACGTCATTAACAATTTAGCCCCTAAAAGACGCTTGCCCTCTTTGATTATTTCTTTTTTCCTGGTGATTGCCAATATCAATGTGCTTTACGCTAACGATATTTATCAATGCGCTACAAGCAAGGATGTTTACGATGCATTGGATAACGTCAAGCCAGGTGATACGATTGTGCTTCAGGGGGGCAAAGTGTATGAAATCGATAAGAGTTTTAAGCTACATGCAAATGGGTCCGATAAAAATAGAATCACCCTTACATCAAAAGACAGTACAGGCCAGGGTCGATATGCTGTAATTTCCACAGTTGGCCAAAAAAAGGAAGAGGATTTGGTAGCCATCAAACTAAGTGGCTCGTTCTGGAACATTTCCCGCATAGAAATAACCGGGAAGAAAGTGCCTCTACACAAGGGGTATTGGAACACGCATGGTTTTCGTATCGGTTTATATTTATTGGGGCGGGGATCACACCACAATATTATTGAAGATGTGCATATACATCATACACATAACACCGCTGTAGCTATCAGGAATGAAAGTCACCATAACACCTTTAGAAGAATGAAAATCCATCATATTGGAGAATGGCTGGATAAAGATTATAACGCTCATGAAGGAGAGGGCTTTTATATTGGTTCATCAAAAGGGCTTGAAGAAAGAGAAAAAATGGCAAGAGCCCATAATATCATAATTGAGGAAAGCATATTGGGACCGGGATTACTGGGGCAATATATCGATATCAAATACGCGGCCTCATTTGTAACCGTCCGGAATAATACTCTATACTGTTATACGTGATGTGTGACTTTAAATAGACAAAAAGAGGTTCCTCGGCTATCTTGGATTGTCCAATAAACAAGAAGCCATCCAACGAAAGGAACCTCCGATGTATAATTTAGAACTTTTTGTCATTGCAATCTACTGTTTTATTGAAGAGGATCTCTATCCAGCTTTCTGTGAGGTGCATGGCAAGCCCCGGCGTGCTGGCTTTGACCCCAGTTTAAGCGATGCGGAATGCCTCACCATAGAAATCGTAGGTCACTTTTTGGGGTATTCAAGCCAGAAGAGACTTCATGAGCAGATGAAAGAACATTTCATAGCCTGGTTCCCTACTTTGAAAGATCGCCCTGCCTTTGTGCGTCAATGTGCCAATTTGTGGTCTGTCAAGATGTGGATGCAACAGCGGATTGTAGCCTATCTTGAAGGGCATCAGGCACCGTATCAGATCATAGATACCTTGCCATTACCAATCTGTAAACTGGCAAGGCGACATAGGCGCAAGATATTTAAAAGTGAGCCAGTCTTTGCGTTCCCACCCTCTACCAAAGGCTTCTGTGCTGCTAAAGGCGAAGCGTATTTTGGCTTTAAGGGTGGCCTTAGGATCACGGATTATGGCCTTATTGTCCACGCGCCGATCCTGAAAGCGTATGGGCACGACAAGAACTGCCGAGACGCACTCATCAATGGCACAATGGGAGAGACAACCGTCTTGGCAGATAAAGCATTTATGGATTTGGACTGGCAAAAAAGGTGTTTTGATACCTACCGAATACGCATCCAAACGCCCTTAAAGTCCAATATGAAAGAAGATCCACAACGCACCCCTTTCATTTTGCCCAAAGCTAAGAACGCCACAAGGCGATTAGTCGAAACCGTTTATGCACAATTGACAGAACGTTTACATATTGCTCGCATGAAAGTGCGAGATGTATGGCATCTATTAAACTTGTGGCATACCAAAATCTTAACTCATACCATGTGTGTCTTTCTCAATATCATCAATTATCGAGACCCCCTTGATTTTGACGGCCTCGTAAAATTTTGAAGTCACACATCGCGTACTGTTATGAAAAATCCTACAATAAAGAGATTGTCAAACTAGCGGGATTTGCCAACATCATAAAGGATAATAAATTCATCGGATCTAATAAGAACCTGACTCGATATATTCAGATTCTAAATAAAAAAACGGACGATCCAGTAAGGGTGGACTATCTTGATCAGAAAAATATCTCTGCTCCAACAGGGAGGGATAACACTGTTGTGAACAATGTTTTTTATACCAACGATCCAAAGATATTAGTTGTTGAAATTGATGTTGCTCCAATAGATCGTTCATCAGTTATTGTTGAGAATAATAAAATCGAACCATTTGATGATACGCAATCTGCCAAGAATTCTCTACAACACTTATTTCCCACCCAAAAATAAGATAACAAAAAACAACACGGACACTTAACCAGGTGTCCGTGCTTCAATCGCTGCGCTCCTTCGGCCATTCGACAACCTACCCTATAGAGGAAGGGCAATGACATCTGACCTGCACAGGATGTATGCCATCGGCTTGATGGCGTTCATCATCTTCCTCAGTACTCTCGTCAGCCTTCCCGTATTGCCGAGACTCAGCACGGAACTCGGGGCTGAAACGTACCAGATACCCATAGTTGTGTCGGCTGCCCTTGCCACAGTGGTAGTCGCCCAATTCTTCGCAGGTGCCCTTGCGGATCGCTTCTCACGGAAACGTCTCATTCTGGTAGGCACGGCCCTCGGTTCAGTTTCATCTCTTTTGTGTCTGATTGCGAGCGACTGGGTTCATCTGGTAGTGCTACGAGTCCTCGGTGGTGTCGCTGATGCCATCTCAATGCCCGCCCTCCTGGCAATCACTTCAACGCTTGGCAAGGATGCGCCAGGGCGATTCTTTGGGATCCTCAGAAGCAGTCAGGGACTGTCCTTCGTGGTTGGCCCCGCCCTGGGAGCAGCGCTTTCATTGGCTTCACTTCGAGCCCCATTCCTTTTGGATGGGCTTCTCTCATTCGTGGCCTTCTGTGCGGCTCTCTATCTGATCAAGGGTGGAGAACGGGCCTCATCGGAGCACAATCTGGGAATTTTTCGCAGCCTTGGTGCAACCTTTGGGAACAGTCGCGTATTCGTCTATCTTCTGATGGGGTTCGCGGGTCTGTTTGCCTTCGGGATTTTCGGAGTATTCGTGCCGACAAAGGGCGAGGTGTTGGGACTCAATGCGTGGGAAATCGGACTAATTCTGGCAACCGGTTCATTTGCATTCAGTGTGTCCTCATACTTCACCGGGGTAATCTCTGAGAAGGTGGGACGAAAGCTTTGGGTTCTTGCATCCCTTGGGCTCCTGGTCCTATCGGGCGTGGGACTGGTCTATGCCGACAGTCTATCCCTGCTGATAGGGTTCTACGTTCTCTTCTGTCTTACAAATGCAGTTCCATATTTATTATCATTCGTGTACGCTTCGGAGGCGTTTGACCCTTCATATATAGGAGCCGCCATGGGGGCATTTGATTCCCTTATGGATCTCTCTTTGTTGATTGCGCCGCTGCTTGGAGTCGCAGCACTCGGGATGACAGGTGAAATGGCCTATCCATTATTGCTGGCAGTCCTTCCAGCATTCCTTGCTCTCTTTGTGATCTTTGCGTTTTTGCGAGAATCGCACGCTCCAAAATCGACCGATCCTTCCCACAGGGGGCAGAGCAGTGGATAGTCTTTTTTCGTTTTTGATAGTTGTATTAGCATTCGTTATTGGCTTGTCCTGTCCGGTTCTCGCCCTTGAACGTTCAGATGTGATCAGCCTTCATCCGCCTCTATCGGCGGACAATCTCGACGTTCTGGAGAAGTACCGTGTAGATAACATCGGATGGTGTTCGGTGAGAGACCCCAAAATTCCTGCAATACATGCTATGGGAATTGGTACTCACATGACCCTGAGCGCAGGAATTTGGGGAGGAAAGGCACTCGAGAACCCATCTTCCTTCGGAGGCCAGAAAGTCTGCGAAGATTTCACAGGCAAGAGAGTCAAGGCGACAGGTTCCGGATTTCCCGGTGCCACGCTATGGCGGATGTGCGCTAACAAACCAGGCTGGCAGAAGCAGTGGCTGACCGAAAAAGTCAAGGACGGTATAAAAGGGTTTCACATCGACGAACCAATCGGTTCCGGAGGGAACCTGGGCCCTCATGTCCGCGATGCCATCTGTTACTGTGATTCGTGCATAGAGAAATTCCGCGACTATCTGCGGAACAAGTACACACAGGAAGAACTGACCAGTCTTGGTGTTGATGATCTGGACACCTACAACCATCGCGAGACGGTGAAGAAACTCGTCGGCAATGTGTCTTCTTTCGGTTGGAAGTGGAACCAGAATGCGATACCGTTTGGCAGGGACTACACATTCTTCCAGATGCTCTCAGGCGTCAGGTACGGGCGCGAACTTGCTACACTGATCAGGACAAATGCTCCGGAACCCGTTGTGATAACCGCCAACGCCTGGGATCTCGCTCCCTATAATCTTTACACCGCTGAGTTTGTAGATTACTTCCTTGCAGAGACCCATTACCATGCTGGTGAATGGGCAAACAAGACGATGTCGCGTTCGCTGGTCCGGGTTCTAAAGATAGCCGACGCTGTTGGAAAGCCTTATGTGGCGTGCCCGTCAATCGATGACCACAAGAAGCTGAAAGCCGGAGGGTACAAGAATGAGAATGAGATGAAACTTTGGATTTGCGGTACTTATGCGCTTGGCGGGCACCACACTGCGCCGGTAGTTTACCGATGGGCTGGCACGCCGTTCCACAAAGGCGACCCCGATACGTTTGGACCAATCTATCAGTTCATAAAGGACAACGCGCGCCTCTTCGACGGATACGAGTCTTTTAATGAGGGTATTGCCCTGATTTACGATAACCACGCTTACCTGCCGTCATTTGGCAAGATGCATCTGGGTTCCGAACCATACAGGACTCAGTTCGATGACATCTGTGCCCTGCTCTGGGACAAGAACATACAGTTCTCGCTTGCAGTTGCTGGCGATCCGTATTTCTACCTCAAACACCTTAAAGATGGAGATCTTGCGGTGTTCAGAAAAGTCATAGTCCCGTCTGAATCCTATCTGCAAGGCTCTCAGAAGTCGCTCATTGACGACCTGATCAAGACAGGGAAAGCCCATCTTGTCAATGATACCCCTGAGGTAGATGAGTTACTTTCAGAGCACTTGCCTGCAGTGTCAGTCAGCAGTCCTGCCGTATGGGCAAATGTCAGAAGGCACCCGGAGACAGGCAATCTGGCAATTCATCTCCTGAATAGAGCGCACAATCCAGACACTGATAGAATCACCGTGCAAGAGAATATTGAACTCGCGATAAGGAGCGATTTGCTGTATGGCTCCAGTCCGTACAAGATAACCGTTTATGCTCCTGGCAAAGAACCGAAAAAACTTGAATACAGTGCCACGGAGGAGGCAATAAAGGTCAGCGTGGATGAACTGGCCATGTGGTCAATCGTTGAGATCGATATGTAGATTGCTGATGCGTTAAGGAAACACCTCCCTATGATCTCGAAATACATCGATAAGCTCAAAGAGGGTGAATCTCTCCAAGCCCATGAGGCTGAACAATGTCTGGGTGCAATCCTGGAAAGTAACCTGCCAGACGAACAGATCGCAGAACTGCTCATAGCGTTCTCTGAGAAGGGCGAAACCGCCGATGAAATTCTCGGATTTTCGAGAGCTTTATTGGCTAAGTCGAAACCTGTTCCTCTCCCTTCCAGAGTCATTGATTCGTGTGGCACAGGAGGAAGCGGTTTAAATCGATTCAACGTATCGACAACCGCCGCATTCGTCTTATCTGCTGGCGGAATTCCGGTTGTGAAACACGGAAATAAGGGTTCAAAGAGACCGAATGGTAGCTTTGATTTGCTGGAGAAACTCGACTGCGAGTTCGATTTCAAAGATGACCGTTTGGAGGACATTTTCAAGAGGACGAATGTGTGTTTTCTGTTTGCCCGCACATACCATCCAGTAATGAAAAAAGTGGTGACCGCCAGACAAATGGTTGACAGGAGAACGATTTTCAATCTCAGCGCTCCGTTATGCAATCCTGCCAATCCTCAATATCAGATACTCGGAACAATTGATGTCGATATGGGCAGACAACTGGCAGAAGTACTCCGCCATCTTGGGCGTAAACGCTTCTTGATTGTTGTCGGAGAGCCAGGGATTGATGAGATTTCCATTTCTGGGCACACTCATATCTTTGAAGTGGCCGAAGGTGTGACCCAGGAATACCAGATTTCGCCTTCAGATTTTGGGATAGCTAAACGGGATTACAGTAAGATTCCAGGTGGTGATAGTGATGAGAATGCAGAAATCTTCCTGTCTCTTTTACAGTACCAAACCCCCGAACCGATTCTGGACATGGTCTGTTTGAATGCCGGTGCAGCTTTCTACTGTTTTGGACGAACAGATTCGATCAAGGAAGGCTTTGCTCTGAGCAAGGATCTCTTCACAAAAGGGTTGGTTCAAGAGAAATTTTTTGAATATAGGCTACTGTCCAGCAGGCAGGAGTGAAAATTAACTACAGAGGTTTAATTCTTAATTTTGAAACTACAAGGCTTATTTGCCGAAAGAATCACAGCCCTATGATAAGGCTCATCATCTCCGACCTCTCTGAGGTACTTATTTCTGGCCTGTACGGAATAGAAGTAGAACTTCAGCCAATACTGGGAATCCCACAAGATGAAATCTTGCCATGCTTTGGTGGGAATCTGCTCGCAACTTTGTTTGTGGGGCGTATAACGGAGGACGAGTATTTTAGCGAGATAATCTCCGAGAACCGCTGGCCAATCACAGTAGAGGAGATGAAAGAAATTATAAGGCGGAATCTTCTTCGCGCCGACAATCGCGCAATCGCACTCGTTACATCGCTGGCAAAGAAGAGGGATGTAGTCATCCTGTCAGATCATGCAAGAGAATGGCGTTATTTCGTCAGACAAAATCACCCTTTTTTGAAGGTCTTTGAGCGGCAGTTCTATTCATATGAGACTGGATTCACCAAGAGTGATCCGCGGGCGTTCACACATGTGCTGCGAACCATGCGCGTTGCTGCAGAGGAATCCCTGTTCATCGACGACAGGCTGCCAAACGTCGAAACTGCCATTTCCGTTGGGCTGAATACCCATCACTACACAACCGTAGAGACGCTCGAATCCTATCTGGTCTCCAGAGGGCTCCCGGTCTGACTGAACTGGGTGGTGATATGCTCGGAGTAAAAAACTTTCGCGATGTTGGAGACAGCTTGAATCAAATTCTTGGGGCTGAGCTCTTCAAGTCAAGCATCCTCTATCGAAGTGGGGCTCTGGATGAAATCTCGACCCAAGATAACCTCCCCCAGTTAAAGACAATCGTCAACTTGAGGCGCGAAAAAGATCCTGATTTCAGAAGTATTAATCTTCTGCAAGTTGCGCCGCTTGACACAATGAACAACTACATTTTTGAGTCCGAGACTTTTAAAGAATGGATACAGAGGCTATATAACACTTTAGCAGACGAAACCATTTGGCCATCACTTCTCCACTGTACAAGCGGAAAAGATCGCACAGGCGTGGGCATTGCCCTCTTGTTGAAAAACATTGGCGTATCTGACGATGCGATAGTGAAGGAGTATATGCTTGGAGATTATGGTAATCGATATCCTGAAAGTATGACACACCTCTTGAGTGAGATGCCAAAATTCGAACACCTGAAAATGAAGGAACCTCAGATTCACACACTGAAGAGAGTGTTACTTCGGAAATAGAGGAAAGGATTGTCTCAAAAGGTAATATCTGAAGGAGTTGTCTATTGAGCGTCTGAATGTCATCGAATCAGATGGAACTTTGCGCCTTATTCTATGTAATACGCAGCATTCTCCTGGTCACTTTATGGATGGAGAGAGATTTGGCGAGCCTGATGGAAAACGTCCCGCAGCGTCCTCACATAGGAACTTGTGGGAAACGGTGTCAGAAAATATAGGTGAGAGGATCCAGGCCCAGTCTATTGAGACCTGGTTTCAGCCGCTTTTCATTTCAGAAGTAGGAAAGACAACTGTAGTCTTCGACGCCCCGGATCAATTGGTAGCCAAATGGGTTGAAGAAAACTACATTGGACTATTGACATCAGCACTCAAAACCGTTGGTCTATCTGGTCGATCAATCTCCTTCAAAACATCCACGCCATCATCGTGATGGTTCTTTCTCTCCTAATATCTCCCTTACATCCTAATCTCATCCCCCACACCTACCATTTCCCTTTTATGCCTTTGTGAGCTTGTGCTTTGCGTGACTACTGTTGTCATTGCATCATTTTTGTGGCGTTGGGAATCGCGCGTTTCTGTAATATTCTCTGTCGCGACATGACCGTCGAACAGGTGGATGATGCGATGTGCGTATCCCGCGTCGTGCGAGTTGTGCGTCACCATGACGATTGTCGTGCCGTTTTTGTTCAGTTCGGTCAACAGATCCATGACCTCGTTGCCGTTTGCCGAGTCGAGATTACCCGTTGGCTCGTCTGCGAGGATGATGTTGGGGTTTGCTATGACGGCTCTGGCTACGGCTACGCGCTGTTGCTGACCGCCGGATAGTTGTTGCGGGAAGTGCTTTTCGCGGTGTTTGATGCCCATGTATTCGAGCGATTCGTCCAGACGCTGTTTGCGCTCGCTGGTTGGTAAGCCCAGATATAACAGGGGCAGTTCCACGTTTTCGGCGACGGTTAGTTCGTCGATGAGGTTGAAGCTTTGAAATACAAAGCCGATGTTTGATTTGCGGGTGTTGGCTCTTTGCCGCTCGGTGTGTTTGGATACTTCTTCTTCGTTCAGATGGTATTCCCCACCGCTCGGGTTGTCCAGGAGACCGAGTACGTTCAAGAGTGTGGATTTGCCGCATCCAGACGGTCCCATTACAGCGACAAATTCGCCTTCGTCAATGTCTATGTTGACGTTGTTCAGGGCCGTGGTTTCCACTTCTTCGGTGGTATAGACTTTCTGGAGGTTGACGGTTTTGATCATTGTGAAACTCCTTTCGTGAGAGCGATTGGTTTACCGCTTTCCTTATAATTAAACAAATGAGTGAATTAGTTCTGGCCGAGAAATACGCTGAAATGCGTCAAAAAAAATCGAATATGATATACCCTTGTGGACAGGCTTCATTTTGTCATACACATACTCTGGGTCTTTCACAATTCTGGGAAAACTTAAAAACGTGCAGGGAATGTCATATTTCATCAAAGTGAAAATGAGGGCATAAAACTTCTCCAATAAAATGCCTTCCTGATCGTCGGGATTATTGGTATCCCACAATCCGCCTTTGGCCCTCAGTCCCCCCTGGGCAGAAACTCGGATACGGCTCTTTGTTGCTGCCTTGATATGTCTGATAGGAACAAATGCGTGGTCGATCACAAATTTCTTAGTCAGCATCACCCATTCCAGATCATCGCACAATCTGGGATCCTTGATGATATAGGGCGCGTTGGGTTCCGTTATTCGCCACTCCATCCCCGCATTACAATTGTCGAATATCCCTTCTTCCGATGTCGCAAAACCCGTATCCAGCCCGATGGAAGTTAGCAATTGCATCAGGAAAGTAGTACCCGCTCGCCCTGTACCTGTAATGATAACTTTATGGATTGCCTGGTCTGGCATGAGACTCATCCTTTTGAGTTTCTTTGCGAAGTTCCAGCGGCATGATAAACTTTTCTATCTTCCACTTGCCCTTCACAACCTGTTCATCGAATACGCCGAAAAATGAACTTTTGTCATCCACGACCACGGTGATGCTGTCTTTTTCGACGCGTACGGCACGCACAGAAATGATTTTTCCTCTTTGTTGGGGACCTGCGAATTTGGCGGAGAAATGCCCTTCTTCATCTTCCGTAAACTGGAGCATGATGTCAGTTTCTGGAAACGGCATACCCAACGCTCCGCTCAGCGTGTTGTTTTCGCGAAAAAGGGTGAGGGGCAAACTCTGCCCACGCTGTGTCCAGGTCCATGTCCCCTCAATTTTACCCGCAACAGATTCTATTCCCTCATACTTGGCGTTTATATAATTGATCATGAAGGACCAGTTTGAATCTTTGTGCGTAACCTGGGAAACCGGTATGCCTATCACTTCCTGATCTGGGATGTCCATCTTCGCAAATAGCTGTCCATCTTCTACTTTTTTGATGTGAAACGCGAGGCGCAATTTGAGTTCGGTGGCGGGAAGTGTGCCGCGCCAGGTTCCCAATAGGTGATCTCCATCAGCCCAAACATTCGCGCCCAATAATAGGGTTGTCACTGTGATCAGTAATCGTTTCATCGTAGGCCTCCTGTGATGTTGAGTTTCCATTCTTCTTACTGATTTTTAAGCGTATCCACGGGATTTGTTCGCGCAGCCGAGATGGCTTGCCAACTGACAGTGACCATGCCAATCGTCATTGCCATCATACCCGCCAATAAGAACGACCACGGACTCAAATTAATCTGGTAAGCGAACTCTGCAAGCCAGTGACCCATCGCATAATAGGAGATCGGTGCGGCAATCAGAAAGGACACGACAATCAATTCTGCAATGTCTTTCAAAATCAGCCCTACAATGCCACCCTCAGAGCATCCCAGGACCTTTCGAACGGCAATCTCCTTTTTTTTCTGCTCCCCTATGTAAAAACTCAGGCCATAAAGCCCCAAACAAGCAATGAAAATGGCGACGGTAGCGAAGGCCTGGAAGACCTTTTCCGTGCGACGCTCTGACGCATAGAGCTGTTCAATGTCTTCATCGACAAAGGAATATTTGAAAGGATAGTCCGGGACGATTTTTGACCAAATCCTTTGCACCGCAGCGATCTGATCGGCTACAGGACCCGGTTTGAAACGAATCAGGATGTATGGCGAAGGCCCTTGCAGAAATGGAATTACCAGAGGCTGGATGGGTTTATATAGAGATTCGATATGGAAATTTTCGACAATGCCGATCACTGGTCCATTAATCGTTTTCATCTCCCCATTTATCCCGATCCTTTTGCCAATCGCGTCCCCTTTCCAGCCTATGGCCTGAACCGCAGCTTGATTGATCAGGAATGCGGTGGAGTCAGAAGGAAATGATAGCGGTGCAAAATTTCTTCCCTCGACAATGTGCAAGTCTAAGGCATCGACATAATATTCATCAGCCCGGGCGAATAGCAGGGAGGACTCCCTTTCAAGCGCGGGTTGTTCGGGAGAAACGGCAATTGCGCTAATGGTTTGTCCGGGGATAGCTGATGCAAAAGAGACGGCAATAGATTCGGGCAGGTCTGCAAGACGGTCTCTGAGTGTGTGGGCGATTCTTCCAATCTGTCTCTGCACATGTACTACGAGTAAGTGCTCCTTATCAAAGCCGAGTTTTTTCTGCTGCGCGTACTTTAATTGTGCATCAACAACGAGCGTCGCTATGATCAGGAAAATAGAGATGGCGAATTGAAAAACGATCAGACATCCGCGCTGCATCCCTCCTCTCATCCGCAATTTCAGGTGTCCAAAGAGTACCTGAACAGGCTGGAGACCGGATAGGATAAACGCCGGATATACCCCCGCTGCCACGACGACAAAAAATGCTGTGCTCGCAAAAAGGGTTATTCCCTGCCGTGAAAGTAAGACCTCTTCTGACAGCTTTTTCCCGGAAAGATCATTGACAATCGACATACCCAACTCGCAGAACATCATTGCAAAAATTGTGGCGAAGATGACATAGCCAAAGGTTTCCAAGAGAAACTGGACGATTAAAGAGGTCCGATCTGCGCCAAGAACTTTTCTCATGCCAATCTCTCGCATGCGCTGCTTCATCTGCGCAGTGGTCAAATTGATGAAGTTCATACAGGCCAGAAGCAAAATGATGCCACCTACCAATGCAAATGTGTAAACAGTGGCTGCGCTTCCGTGAGGGGATAGTGCGAATCGCGTTGCACGCGAGTGGAGATAAATATCTGTAAGGGGTTCAAAATAATAAGAGGGTTGACCTTCAAGATTGAGGCCATCGACGTGTTTTTGTAGTCGCGCTTCTATTTGGGAAGGGTTTGCATTTTCTTGCAAGAGTACGTAGGTATAGGTGACCGCCTCGCCCCATTTATTGCGAGCAAACTGATAGGGAATAAAGGCGTTGATGGAGGCGAGGAAATCGAACCTGAAATGCGACTGAGTCGGAAAGCCCTTCACGACGCCGGTTACGGTCAGCAGGGATCCATCACTAAGCGCGAGTGATTGCCCCAATGGCGCGTCACTTCCAAAGTATTTCTTTGCAACTACATCGGTAATGACCACAGCGTCTGGATTATTCAGGGCGGTCTCAGCAGAACCAGCAATGAATTGAACTGTAAAGACATCAAAAAAACTATTTTCCGCATAAAAAAACTGTTCTTCTCGCACATACACATTGCCGAGGCGCACACCACGCGCATCTCGATTCAGGCGAACGACCTGCGCCACGTCGAGGTATTTGACGAGTTCTTCTCCAACTCTTGCAGAACATACCGGAAGAAGCCATGCATTTTTTCCCGTTTTGCCCTGCCACAACACGCGATAGATGCGATCTGCGTTCTCGTGAAACCGATCATACTTCAGTTCATCCTGGACAAAAAGCATGATCATGACGCAGCAACCCATTCCAATACCCAGGCCGATCACATTCACGTATGTGTAAACCCTGTTTCTTATCAGGTTTCTCAGCGCGACAATCAGGTAATTCCAAAACATGTTATCCTCCCTGTCCATATTCGCCGATAACCAAGGTGCGATCAGGTTGCACAATTTTTCAAAGCAAAAATCGTGCCAAAAAAATCAAATACTGAAATAACAATAGGTTACAAAAAATCACCTAAAATTGACGGCTTTAAAAGTGTCCGATTTTGGGACAGTAGTGTCCGATAATGAACACTTGTAGGTGATGATAGAGCCTGCTTCGGGGGTGTAATAACCGACCACAATCCACTGCTATCTTGTGGATACGCCATACATTGCGTGTGTAGGAGTGGCTACAAGAGGTGGTAGTTTACAACTGTGAAGGCAGTTCAAAACAAGCCTTTTATTATCTATAAGTACCATAGCACACGACCAAAAACAAAGACCTGCGTTGTGTGTTGAAATGAGTTAAGTTTAGATTGGACTTGACTCATTTTGTTGGGTACCTTAGGAGTAGTTAGAAAAGAGACCCATTATGCCACCGACCCGTCCACCTTATCCGCCCGAGTTGACTACCCCATGGGGATTATTATCTGCCCAACGTTATGATCCACGATGGCCGTTTAAGTGGCTACATTGATTTGGGATATGCGGGAATCGGAGATCGGTATCTCGACTTCGTCGCAGTCTGTTATACCATTCGCAGAAACCTTGGCACTGAGTGGATCCCTCTGTTTTTTCAGGAGTATGTGCAGGAATTGGACCAGGACAAATTGAGCGTCTGAATGTCATCGAATCAGATGGGACTTTGCGCCTTGTTCTCTGTAATACGCAGCATTCTCCTGGTCACTTTATGGATGGAGAGAGATTTGGCGAGCCTGATGGAAAACGTCCCGCTGGAATTTATTTTTTTAACAAGGCACAGCCAGATTAGAATTTCTCGATGAAAGCGGCGAGACAGTCGCCCATTTTCCTTAAAGAGGAAACAGTTATGATACTTTCACAATCTCTATTTAGAACAACAATGCTCATCTTGTTTTGTGCAGTCGCGTTTAGTCATTCGTTTGCTCAGATCGACAAGGAAGACGCAGATAGAATCATCGGGAACAAAGAATATGTCCACCTGGAGGAGGTAGGAGGAATTTGGACCATGGTTAACGGCGATGGCGAACCCTTTATTCCCCTCGGAATGAATCACGTAGGCCCCTTGTCCAGATTTGCCAGTTACAACAAAGAACACTGGGTAGAGAAAATCGGCGGAGGGATCATGAAGGGGAGAAGAGTCGATTTCAGGTCCGAAGGAGCCAGGACCTGGCTGGAGATTATCGCTAAAGATCACAAAGATTACGGTTTCAACACCCTATCCTTTCACCATCCACTCTCAATGCCCACGGATTACTGCAACGAATTGAAGTTGTATTATTTCGGCAAGCTGAAAATGAGTCATGTTCACCCCAAACGGGTCAGGCAGTGGGCAGCAGACAAGCGCTACCCCGACGTGTTTGATCCTGCATGGAAACAAAAACTCGACCAGTTTGTCAAAAATTACACTTCAAAACACAAGCACGCAAAATACCTGCTGGGATACAGTTACGAGGATCTACCCGCTTACACAGTTTATAATTTGGGAAAGCCAATTAGAAATTTTGAGCACCATCCCTGGATCATGGATATCTTGTCTCGCCCCGGCAAGACACCAGGCAAAAAAGTTTGGATTGGTGTGTTACAAAGTCAGTATTCTTCCGCTGCGAAAGCTGGGGAAATGTACGGATTAAATGTGAATACGTGGGAAGATTTTTTCGAAATAAGCGAGTATGGGCTACCCAAAAATCCCAAAAAGGGATTTACCGATCAGGCACTTATGAATGCAAAAATCGTTGACGCTTATCTTAAGACCCACCACGATGCCATCAGGAAACACGACCCCAATCATTTGATTTTTGGCGATAAAATTCAAAATGCGAGGCCCCAACCCGATTGGGTGTGGGATGTTGTGAAGAATTACGTAGATGTCGTGCTGATCCAGGATTACGATTTCTATACGCCTGCTCACGAACAAAAACTGCGGAGAATTTATGAAAAGACGGGAAAGCCCATCATCAACGGCGATCACGCTTATGGATTCATACGCCCCCATATGGATAGGGTGAAAGGGGTGGAGGTCCCCACAATCGAGGATAAGGGCAAGCAGTACGCCACATACTTAAAAGGAATCATGAACCTGCCCTTTATGCTGGGCTGGCAGACGTGTGGATATATCGAAACCTGGGCCGGAACGCATGACGCTACGGGTAAGTCCCAGACCGGGTACTTCGATCCTATGGGGAAGCCCATTACCGAGGCGCTCAAGTATGTCAAAGACGCCAATGAACAGGCATTGGAATGGCATAAAAAGGCCGGAACTTTGGAAGGCGTCTATTCTTCGATGAAGCGGCAGCCCTTCAGGAGATAAGGCGATCAAGACTTTTGGAGAACATGAGAAATACAATACAATGAGAATGATTTGGACGGTTATTTTAACAGCAATGCTAAGGACTTTGAGCGTGCAAACTGATTACCGCACTGAGGAATCGAGAATGCTCGCACTGGCTGAGTTGACAGACGCGCCGGTTGTCCGCAATGAAAAGGAACAAATCGTCAGTATTGGTGCTGGTGAGTTGAAGACGATCTACTTTGATGCGCTTATGTACGAGGAAAAACCAACCCGTGTCTATGCATGGATCGGTATCCCTGAGGGTGCATCGTCGAACCACAAGGTCCCGGGGATCGTGTTAGTCCATGGCGGTGGCGGAACCGCCTTTAAGGAGTGGGTTGAAAAGTGGAATGCCCGCGGATACGCGGCAATCAGTATCGCAGTGGAAGGGCAGATAGATGAACGGGAGCCAGGGAAACCCGGCGCCAATAGGCGCAACAGGTGGAAAAAACATCCCTGGTCAGGACCAGTTCGCACAGGTATTTACGGTGACTCCGACAAACCGATTGAAGAACAGTGGATGTATCACGCCGTTGCCGATGCAATCCTGGCGAACTCGCTCCTTCGTTCCCTATCGCAGGTAGATAGTACGAAAGTCGGCCTGATGGGTATCTCCTGGGGAGGCATTATTGTAAGCACTGTTATCGGTATCGACGACCGCTTTGCTTTTGCCATTCCGACGTACGGATGCGGGAACATGTCCCAGGCGGCCAATCAATACGGCAGGGCGCTTGGAAACAATGACCTTTACAAGGAGGCCTGGGATCCTGTGCTCCGTTTAAAGAAAGTGGAAACCCCGACCCTCTGGCTCTCCTGGCCGGGAGACCAGCACTTTCCATTGGACAAGCAGGCCTCCTGCTATCGCACTGTATCTGGTCCCTACATGGTATGTCTGATCCCCGGCATGAAACACGGACACCAGGCCGGCATGAAACCTCCGGATAGCTATGCCTTCGCAGACAGCGTAGTCAAAGAGGGCAACCCCTGGGCCAGGCAAATTTCGTCCAGGACTGAGAGCGGACAGTTCACAGTAATTTTTGAATCATCAAGGCCTTTGGATGAGGCCATTCTAATATCAACTACTGATACTGGGATAACCGGTAAAAGGAAGTGGTCTGAATCACCTGCAAAGCTGGAGAGGAGAGCCGAACAGTGGGTGGTAATCGCCACGCTGTCCGAAGGAACAACCGCCTGCTTTATTAACGTAAAGTCGGGTGGTTTAACGCTCACTTCAGACTATACAAAAATAGAATAAACGACATTTCAGCGGTAAAACTCCGCCAATGGATAGATGCGCAGCACCATCTCGCGCGGCTTCACCGCCCTCCCTTTCCGTTCCCCCAGTGTCACTGCTTCTCCGGCGTCCTCATCTACTTCGACCCAGCTTCGGTGGTAGGTCAGGAACACCTTATCGCCCGCAAACCACACATTAGGATAATCGAAAGTGGCGAAATCCTCCGGCAACGTACCCACGTCGAGCAGCCCAACCACCGGCGTAATCGGCTCTTGCGGCACCACCCGCTCCACGTCCACCATACCGTCGCTCACCTCGATTGTCTTGAACCGCTCCCAACTCGCGCCACTATCCCTGGAAATCGCCGCCGACAGTCTCCCCCGCCGATAGCCTCGTTTGATCTCATCCCGTGACACCTGATTCTACACACACATTAAGTCGCCCGTGCTCGGAATCCGCCGCAGCCTCGGCGGCGAATACGAACTCGCCAGATCGCTCGGCAAAATCGGCGTCCAGGTCTGTCCGCCATCTTCAGACACCGACAGATAAAAAGGATTCCAGTTAAACATCTCCGTCCCCCATCCCGCCTCCTCCCTCCCCCGGTGCGCCAGTGCCAGCTTGCCCGACCGTAGCTTTATACACGACAGGTTGGACGAACTTCCCATCGCCTCGCAGTTTAGCGGCCGCGACTCGCCCCAGGTCTGGCCGCCGTCGGTCGAGATATGGCAGTGGCTCCCCACAACCATCATCAGGGAGCCGTCGTCTAAAGCCACCATCCCATTGCCTGTACCGGAACCGATGCCGGTCTGCTCCACCACCCCCTTCCGGTGCTGGCTTGCGAAAATCCGGTTTAACCGCCATCCTTCGATCCTCCTCAAAAAAATCGATCCAGGTAGCAAAATGTCTTTCAGGGGCAAGATAGGAAGTGGCCATGCCGGAGTCAAACGCAATTGGACGGAGCATCTCCCGTTGGAAGAGAGGCAGGCGCATCTCTGCTTGCAAGAGCGCCCCACAATCATGTACTTTGACAACGTGATACATCGTGGGAGGAGATACCCATATCATCAAAATAACCGGCGATACCATCGCTGAAATTAGTGCAAAAAGATGATAGTGAACTTCGGGTTTCAGAGGTAATGGTGGGCATATGAAACCATTATTGAGACATTCGCCATGAAGCGTTACAAATTCTTGATTAGCGGCTGTGGAAGCGCTGGCCGCCACGTAGCCCAGGTAGCCGCCGCCGATGGACGTGGAGAAATTGTGGGGCTCGTCGATCCACAGCCAGCACAGTTGGACATTATGCAGGCGCAATATCCGGATGCCTCAACTGGACACGAGTACGCTCGACTCTTGCGAGAAACGCAGCCCGATGTTGTAGTCGCGGCAGGACCGGATCACTTGCACGCCGACCAGACTGTCATGGCATTGGAACAGGGCTGCCACGTCCTGGTGGAAAAACCGCTTGCTACCACAGTGGCAGATGCCCAACGCATCCTCGACGCGGAGGCAGAGAGTGGCCAACACGTCATGACCGACCAAACCATGCGCTACCTGCATCCCTGGCACGAAATGGCGCTGATGGCCCAATCCGGCGAGATTGGCGATGTTTTCTTTGTCCAAGGCGATTACATCCACGACATGTGGAGTCATTATTCACCCGAGGGCAAAAACCACACCCCCTGGCGCATTGATCAGCAAAATCCTCAGAATATCCTGTTAGGCGGCGGCTGCCACCCACTTGATCTGATTTTGTGGACGGTCGAATCCCCGGTTGCGGAAGTCTATGCCTATAGCAATAAGCTCAGCATCCCGGTGTTTCCAGATGATGACTGTTACATTGTGATCCTTCAATTTGAAAATGGCGTCACAGGCAAAGTCTTTGTGACAAGCGGCTGCTCCGGACATGGTATGGGCGAGGGAATGGGCGGTGGTTTTTTGGCCGTATATGGCACCGAGGGCACGTTGTGGAAAGGCCAACTCTTCCGCCGCGGACATGAGCCAGTTCCAATTGAAGAATCATCTGCTCATGAAGTGATTGGTGGACACGGCTGGGGACGCTCTGTGGTCGATTATCTGAATCTGCTCGACGGCAAAATCAGTAATCCGATCCAGGCTCGATGGGGTGCACGCATCGTTTCTATCTGTGAGGCGGCACGGGAGTCGATTCGCACGAAGCGCCCGCAATCCCCTCATTGGTTTGAGTAGCCCGCAACCAATGAATCAAAGGTTTCTCGATATGTCACCTATCATACCACCCGACATCCAGCCTGCATCCACATCTGACCTTGCAGACTCAGATATCCGTGCAAAGCTCATAGATCTTCTGGGACTGGCTAAAGTCCCAGACCAAGTAGATTTCACAACCTCAGAAACGCACGAAACCGAAGACATTCGCGTCACCCATCTGAGCTACCAGAACTCACTGCGCGAAACCGTTCCCGCCATCCTCATGGAACCGCTTACTTTTTTGTTAGCGCGAGGTTGTTGCCTTTTTGGATGGACGGGGTTATTATGGGACAGGGATGGAAAACCGTGAGCGATCTGGAAAGCGTGTTCAGAACAAATGAGTGGCGGGGGGCCGGCCGCTGCGGTCGTCCAGGGTGCGCTGGGTCAATTCGAAATAGGGCTCAAAGCCGTGGAAAAAGCGGTCCAGTTCATCTACCATCAGTTCGAAAAAGCGCCAGTAGGCAGCCCGGGTGACGCCGGCGATATGGGGCGTAAGGAATACATTGTCCAGCCCGGTTATTTCGTGGCCGTCGGGGATAGGGTCGGGATCGAAAACATCGAGGCCGGCGATAATATCGCCGCGCTTGAGGCGTTCAACCAGGGCGACCGAATCAATGATGGGACCGCGGGAGACGTTGACCAGTACAGCCCCCGAGGGGATCAGATCCAGTTCGTCCTGACCGATCATGCCCTGGGTCCCGGGAGTCAGCGGGGCCAGACAGACAATCGCATCGGAACTCGACAGGACCTGTTCGAGTGAGGTCAGGAGAAAGCCCAGGGCTTCGGCCATGGGTCCAGGCAGGTAGGGGTCGTAAACCTGGATAGCGACCCGGAAAGGGCGCAGCAATTCTATTAGGCGACGGCCGGCATGGCCGCAGCCGATCAGTCCCACGGTCTTGCCGGTGAGTTCACCGCGCAGGAAGCTGGGGTTGTCGCGGGTTTTGCGGCAATTTCCCTCCATGTAGCGACGCAGATAATAACCGGCGTTGCGCAACGATACGAGAATAAGGCCCAGGGCCCACTCAGAGACAGGGTAGGACGAGCCATTGGTGGTATCGACAACGCGGATATCTCGTTGCCAGGCCGCCTCCACATCGATGCGCTCGGCGAAACGATCGCCGTTCAATTCGCCGATGAGGCGTAGCTCGGGGGCTTGTTCCATGAGTTCGGGGCCGATGTGGGGCGCCCCCGAATAGACGATCAGGGCCTGGACGGACGCCAGCTGTCGCGACAATTCGGCCTGGTGACCAGGCTGGACCTGGCCCGCTTCACAGGGGATCCACGTCCAATTCGCAAAGCTATCCAGGCGCTCCAGATCGGCCGGGGCCAGATAGAGATCGCGCTCGGGACCGCCCAGCACCAGGATTTCGGGATCAGACATAGACTTAAGCCTCAATAAGGTTGGGAACAGGGCAAGATCATAACAAAAACTTAACAAAGTTTAGAAACTGTTCAAAGATGATTTTACATCTCGCCCACTGTCGATGGTGCGTGAGTGTTCGCGGTGGGACTATGACAACAACGGAAAACAGCTTCTTTGATTCTAAGAGGGTCCAAATTCACTGTTCTGACGAAAGGCAAAGCTGACGATGATGACCGAAGAACAACGCTATCTTTTTGACCTATGCGGTTTCCTGCACCTGAAGAACGTCCTGACTCCGGAGGAACTGGATGCGGCTTCGGAGGCCGCCAGGCGCTACATCGACAGCGCACCGGAAGACCTGCCGCCGCATTTCGGACAATCAGAAAATCTCAAGGGCTTTGCTCACGGCTTCGCCTTTGACCGAGCGCTGGAAAAGCTGGTCTTTCTGCCCGCAGTCTGGCCCATCGTGCTGGAACTGACAAACGGCAAACCTATGCTCGCCAGCGGTACCCTCATGGTTGACGATCCCGACGGACACACCGAGGCGAGTCCGCTGCACTGCGCCCGCGACGACTACGGCTTTGAGAGCGCCCGTTACGAGATACACCAGGGCCGTATCTATTGCGACGACTTTGTGGTGTTTCCCTACCTGGACGATGTACATCCAGGTGATGGTGGGCTACTCGTGCTCCCAGGTTCGCACAAAAGCCAGTTTGACCGGCCACCGCAGCTATTTTCCCAGGGTCGCATCGAAGGAGAATTACCGTTGGGAGTCATCAATATCACGCCCTCAGCCAGGGATGTGGTCATTATACCCGAATGCCTGACCCACGGGGTCCTGCCCTGGAAACCCGTCGATCGCCAACGCCGGGTGCTAACGTTGCGCTACCGGCCACACCACCGCCAGCCCGGCCGCCCCATTCCTGAGGCGGTCAAAGAGCGGCTGGCGCCCGAAACGCTCGAATTGCTCGAAACGGCGCACTACACCCACAAAAAGGAAATCGCCACTCGACAACGGGTGTGCCTCAGCGAGTAATCAAAGGAGGCATTTATGGACGTGACCCCAAACAAAGCAGATTATGAGATCACCCCTAAAAATCCACCGAACGCTGGGATTCTCTTCGTCGATCACGCCCCGACAAAAAGAGGTGGAAATCTCGGACACGCTCTGGTGGAGTATGAGGACGGGAAAATTCTCGCCTTTTATCCCAACTGCAACGAGGACAACAAAGGTCACTCGGCCGTGGGATGGATGGAATACAAACGTTCTGAAGACTACGGCGAAACCTGGAGCGAGCCAATCGTGCTCGACTATTCAAAAAACCTGTTCGACGCAGGGCAAAAAGGAAAGCCCAACACCGAGAAATTTTCTGCCTTCGGCGAGAAAGCGGTTTTGACAGACAACGGTGACATCGTCATCTTCTTCCTCGTGTGCAACATCACAAACGACGCCATTTGGAGACGTTTTCAGATCCCGACCTACATCATCAGTGAAGATGGAGGACACACATGGAGTGAGCCGTATGAACTGTGCGACAATCGGGGAAGGCTCTACGATGCACGGTATTACAACGGAGAGATACTCGCGCTCCACTTCAAGAACAACAATGAGATCAACTTCCTGGGCAACAAGGACGAACACGTGTACCAGTTGTACGTGAGCAAAGACAGCGGCAGGACATTCGAGTTGCGCAGTGAGCTTCCCTTCGACACCACCGGAAAATCGTATGGCACTATGGGGAAGCTCGCTTCGGGAAGCATCATTGCCTATATATACAACAAGAACGCTGAAGACACGATGGACTATGTGATAAGCGACGACGATGGTCACACCTGGTCCGAACCGAAGATCGCACACTTTAAAAAAAAAATCCGGAATCCTCAGATGGGCGTGCTAAACGGCAGTTATTTCATGTCCGGACGCAGTGGACATATGCAGGGCGAGAAAAAGGACAAAGGTCACTTTGTTCTGTACTCTTCACGAGATGGCATTGCCTGGGATGATGGCACCATTTTAAGAATGCGCGAGGCTGGGACAGGCGCATATTCGAATAGCATCGTGGTTGGTTCACACAATCCCAACAGAAAAAACCGCCTGCTGATACAATCATCGCACGCGTATGAACTGAGCCTGACCAACCTCCTTCACTGGTGGATCGATACGCCATAGCGACATCACTGCCAGACCGGCACTGGTGCAATTTACAATGACCAACTCGAAACAGGAGCATTCACATGTATCCAGACAAAGAAGCTGATCTGCTCAAAGCGTTTTCACCTGCTGAACCCATATTTACAGTAGATCCCGATTACATCAAGCGGGCGCGCTCGTTGAGCAAACAGGAAGATAACCCGTGTGGGCAAGCCCTTAAAACCTTGCTTGTGAAAGCGGATGCCGCTTTGAAGCAGGAACCGCTGACCATTGTGAACAAACCGATCTTGCCTTCCAGTGGTGACAAACACGATTACATGAGTGTTGGGCCTTACTGGTGGCCAGACCCCGATAAGCCTGACGGTTTGCCTTATATCCGACGAGATGGCGAGGTCAATCCCGATGTCGAGAAAACAGACCGCCCTTTGTTGGCAAAATTCATTTCAACGGTGAAAACGCTGGGGTTTGCGTATGGTTTTACACATCGAGAAGACTACGCAACTCATGCTGCATTGTTGTTGCGAACATGGTTTATGAATCCCGAAACCAGGATGAACCCAAACCTCTTGTTTGGGCAGGCCATACCCGGGATATGCGAAGGGCGAGGTATCGGGCTTATTGAGACGGCTGCATTTGCACGCGAGATGCTCCCTGCAGTCAGTTTTTTGCGCGACTCTAAAAACTGGTCCAAAAAAGATATGGAAGATTTGCAGGCCTGGTTTCATGCGTTTCTCGAATGGATGTTGAAACATCCTTATGGCGTTGACGAAGCGCGTCATGGCAATAACCATTCGAGTTCTTATGATGTTCAGGTTGTGACATTCGCGCTTTTTGTAGGACAATCAGATCTTGCGCGAATGATATTAAAAGGGGTGGGAGAAAGAAGGATTGCCGATCAGATTGAGCCAGATGGTCAACAGCCTCTGGAACTCGCACGCACAAAGGCACTTGGATACGCGAGTATGAATTTGGAGCTTCTTTTAGAACTCGCTGAAATTGGCCGACAGTGGGGTATTGATCTCGCCAATTTTGAATCTACCGATGGGCGATCCCTGCGACGCGCCTTTGATTGGCTTTATCCCTACTGGACGGGCGATCACGAGTGGACGCTTCCACAGATTCAACCCTTTTCATGGGAGCCTGCATTTAGATGTATGAGGCTCGGCGCTTACCTTTATTTAGATATGGATATTGAGCCTGTGAAAGCCGAATTGGCAGGTATGAATCAGAAGGAGAAAGCGCAACAATTCTACAATCTTTTGGTGCCGCCATTTGAAGGAAGCGGTTTACACGCGCTCAGAATTTCCGAAGACGTCATCATCCGTGAGCCCCATGTATTGGTCGGTCCAGAATTTGCGAACGGAGACCCAACCCTCTTGCCCGATCCAGAATTTATAAACGGAGATCCCACCCTCAGTGAAGCCGAAGTCGCGTTTTTCAAAGAGAATGGTTTTATTGTGAAACGCGGGTTTCTGCAAGAGAAGGAGACGTTTGACCGGATCGTGGATTACGTGTGGGAAAATGTACCGCGTGAGATTGTCAAGCGCGACGATGTGCAAACGTGGTTCGATGCGCCACACGGGCAGTGGACAGAGGCGGATGCCGAAAACGCAGGACAGTTTTCGCGCGGTACCTGGAAGATGCGCTCGCGCAAAATTGGTACAGAGCCTTTTTTTGTCGATAAGATCGCCAACCACCCACGTATGCGGCAGTTGGTTTCATTGTTTATCGGCGAGCCGGTTAAGCGTTCAAACCGGGTGCGCGGGGTCTATTGTATATTTCCAAAACCGCCAAATTCAGAAAGTCGTTTGGCCCCCCATGGAGACCATACAGCGGCTCAATTGTCTGCTATGGTTTTTGTAGATACGGTGCCTCCGCACTGTGGTGGCTTTACAATCTGGCCGGGGTCACATTACATGAGTCACCTGTATCACAGTACTGTTTACGGTCCCCTTGACCCCGACCTCGCAGAGCCATATAGCAAAGCCCGTGACAATGCGCTGAGGGAAATTACGCCAGTGGAGTTTTCCGGCAAAGCAGGAGACGTTGTTTTTTGGCATCCTCGCCTTATTCACGGAGGAGGTGTCAATCGCTCTGCTGAGCGCGATCAACCTGTCGTGCGTCTCGTCGTTCCTTGTGAGTATCAACGAGATGGTTTGACGCCATTTTTTAACCTGTCGCATGGACCAGCACCAAACCGTCAGTGGTGGGTCGATACCCGAAACTTTCGAGAGGATGTGCCAGCGACCGTTGACAACATGTGGGACGGATGGACATTTAATACCGGGACAAATTGAAAAATATTCAGGAAACCCACACTGTTTTGTATTCGAAAAAGGGTTCCAGGCCCATCTCGCCATAGCGGCGGCCAATGCCGCTTTGTTTGACCCCACCCCAGGGTGTGCGATGGCTCAGCATACTGGCGCTGTTGATGGTCACGATTCCCATTTCCAATCGCCTGATAAAATAGCGCTGGCGCTCAGAATCCCGGGTCCAGACAGAAGATATCAACCCGTAGTCCGTGTCGTTGGCCAGTGATAGTGCTTCGTCCTCGCTGTCAAAAGTCAGCACAGATACAACGGAGCCGAAAATTTCGTCGCGACAAACCGGGCTGGACTGATCTACAAAGGCAAAAGCCGTAGGTTCAAAATAGCAGCCTTTTGCATATTCGTCTCCCGATGGACGAGCGCCACCAAACAGCAATGAACCGTGTTCTTTCCCCATTTCGACGTAGCGCGCTACGCGATCTACCGCCGCCTTGTCAACCAACAGGCAGGGTCCTGCATTTTGTGCCTTCTCTTTTAGGAGCGCGATAAATTCGTCGCGTATGGATTTGTGTAGCAATACCCGGCTTATCGCCGAGCACGCCTGACCGGGAAAGGCCGATCCCACAGCCGCCGTCGCGGCCGTATCCAGATCTGCGTCTGGGAAGATAATCTGCGCTGTTTTGTTGCCCAGGTTGAGTTGCACGCGTTTGAGATCTCCGGCGGCGGAAGCCATGATCTTCTTGCCGGTCGCTGTGCTGCCCGTAAAACTGATCAGACGTGTCGCAGGATGTGCGACGAGTGCCTGCCCCACTTCGGGACCTTTGCCACTGAGCGCGTTGACCACACCTGCAGGGAAACCAGCTTCGTGGAATGCCCGCATGGTCATGACCGCCTGCGGTGCTTCCTGATCCGGTGCTTTAAGCACGATGGTATTGCCAGCTACCAGCGCCGGTACAGCAGACAAAATAGTGCCCAGCATCGGTCCATTAAGGGGGGCAAAAATAGCAACAACACCAAGCGGTTCTTTGCAAAGATAATTGGTGCGCTGGTCGTTGTGCTCGATCAATGTGCCGACCCCGTCGTCGAGTTTCGCCGCGTAGTAATCGATGATGCGCTCAACCAGTGGCGGGATGCCTACCCCACCCTGGGGCTGAACTTTGGCTGCCGCCAGTTCTTCGGCCATGGCGTGGAGCACCTCTTTTAGTTTGTCAAACAAAGCGCGCTTTTGCTCCACGCCATAAAATTTCCATTCTGAATAGAATGCTTCACGCGCAGCAGTAGCAGCCCGATCCACATCGGCCAGACTGGCATCTGCGGCTTCGGCGACCAATTCGCCATCTACAGGACTATACAGAGGATAGTACCGTCCTGTTGAAGGAGGGCACATTTGCCCGTCGATCAATAAATCACTTCTTTTTTTACTCACTTCATCTTCCTCCAGTGTCTTTATCGAACATCATCACTTTTTATTGATCCAAGATATATTTCTTAAATGCAGAAGCAAAGAAAATGTCAACCCCTTGCTTTTTCAGGTTCAGACCACACAGCAAATTGAATTGCCAGCAAGCGATTGTGGTATTAACATGCCTTATCCCAACAACCTGAAGGAGAACCGCAATGACAGAAAGGAGTTAGACGCAATGAATCGAGGACGTCCAAACCTGGAATCTGATGTGGGCAAAATGTTACCGACCACCAATGCCGATGGACTCCCGGTCGTTCCCATGGCCGAAGAGCACAAGTACCTGTTTGATATGAAGGGCTGGATTTGTCTGCCGGGATTGGTTGAGGGCGATCAGTTGGCAGAGATCCACGAACACCAGATGAAGCTCGTTAAGGAGCCTGAGTCGCTTCCGCCAGAAGAACGGAATCCCGTGGGAGGGCCATCTCAAGTGCTGCTGGATCATCCCGTGATTGTTGGGATTTTGAATGAGATTGTTTCAAGTCAACAGTTGGCAACCGAGGACTGTTATGGGTTTACATTTGAGCGCACACGCACTGACTATCGCGAGGCGGGATACGATCAATTCAAGCCTCACGGTGGCAGCGGCTATTTCAATCTTATTGGAAATTCACACATCTACCAGATGCTTCCAGGCAAGGTGCATTCGGGATTGACACGCGTGGTTTGGGAATTAAATGAGATCAAGCCGGGTGATGGGGGCACTATGCTGGCTTCTGGCAGCCACAAGGCGGCATTTCAACGACCTGAGTCATTGAGCAACCGCGAGAGCGAAATTTGGGACACATATACGTGCCCTGCAGGTTCTGCGCTGATCTTCACAGAAGCACTATGCCATACCGGTACTCGGTGGACAAATGAAAATCGCCAGCGGTTGAGCTTGTTTCACCTCTACAATGCCGTAAACAGCAGATGGGGAGGTCGCAGCGTACCCAAAGAAGTGATTGCTACAATGCCGCCAAAACGGCAAACACTGTTTCGCGCCGTGTGGGTAAGCGGAGGGAATAACATACGATACAACAGGTATTATGACGAAAAGAACGCTGCTTTTGGGAATGAAGATAGCGAAACGCGTGCTTCTGATCAGAGAGTCGTTGCGATGTGAGGCTGTTTTCACAGGTTCACGCTGTCCATGACAAACGCGCTGGCCGCGAGGCGGCGAAGCAGCGTGTCCCGCATCTCATTCTCCGTATCCCGATGCTCGGGATCGCCGATCAAATTGTGCTGCTCATCCGGGTCCTGCTGCATGTCGTACAGCATGTACCCCAGGCCGTGCTGATCCATGGCGTACTTGTAGCGTTCGGTTTTCACCATCGTATTGCGCGAACCGCCGTAATAAATCTCTGACAGCACCTCGGTGCGGTGGTGTGCGGTCGGTTCCGCGAGCAGATGCCCCAACGACTGCCCAAGGGACATCTGCAACTGATCGATCCCCAGAGCGTCCAGCAAGGTAGGGCCGACATCGATGGTTTCTACCAGCGCGTCGCAGACAGTACCGGATGGTATCCGTCCGGGCCAGCGCAGGATCAGGGGAACCCGCAACGCAGATTCGTGAAAGGTGCGTTTGAACACCCTGCCGTGATCACCGGTCATTTCGCCGTGATCGGACCAGAACACGACACAGAGATCATCGAGCCAGCCGCGTCGTTCATACGCCGCAAGGATCTCACCGCACCAGTGATCGACGAATGTGATCTTGCCATCGTAGTTTGCCCGGATCGCAGCGGCGATTTCGGCGGTCAAGCCAGGCTCCGTCTTGAAGTCCTCCTTCTGAGCGACTTCGTCGGGGAGCGTGGCGGGTCGTGGTGGCACGCCGATGGCGGGCGGCGAATCGGACGGATCATACATGGTGGCGTACTTTCCCGGCGCGTCCCACGGGTCATGTGGTCCGGGAAAGTTGACGAACAGACAGGTCGGACGGTCCTCGGGCGCAGAATCGACGAACTCGACCGAGTGCCTGCCCACATACCCGTCCATGTGATCGTCCTCCTCAAACGCCGCTGGTCTGACGATCTTTGGGTCGCGAACCCGTTCGCGCGTATCGCTGACAAAGAGTTCGTACAAACCCTTCTCGCGCAGATAGTCGGTGAAATACGAACCGGAGTTGAGACTCCCCCGCGGTCCACCGAGTTCGTCGATGACGTCAAAACCGAGCGCTTGCATATACGGCTCGCCTTCGCGCAAATGAGACACCTTCTTGTGGCTCCAGAGATGCGACTTGCCCACGGTTGCCGTATGATAGCCAGCGTCCTGCAATTGGGAGAACAGCGTCGGGTAGTTGATCGGCAGTTCGCCGCGGTTGTACCAGATGCCGTGGTTATGGGGATAGGTGCCAGTGACGAATGACACGCGCGCTGGCTGGCAGACCGGCGACACGGTGTGGCAATTGCTGAACCGCATGCCCTCGTTGGCAAGCGAGTCGATGACCGGCGTTTTGACCCGCGGGTGACCGGCGCAGCCCATGGAATCCGCCCGTAGCTGGTCCGTCGTGAGAATGAGTATGTGTGGTCGTTCTTGTGCCTGTGCCATATGCATTCTTCCTATTGTTTCGAGTTGAGTGTAGAACTACTGCGTAATAGTAAGTACAAAAATGGACCTCAATCAAGATATTTCGTTATGCGGCGCCTCATAGCAAGACACAAAATGTTCAAAAAAATTGGATTTGGCAGATTCACCATTCTGCTTGTATCCATCCAGTGTATGATCAGCACGCCGGTTTTCGCCGAGGTTTCGATGCTTGTTGAATCTGGCAATAGAATCATCCTTGAGAACAGTTCCGTCTCGATGACGATCCAAAAGTCGTCTGGACGGATTATCTCGCTGGAACATCAGGGGGACTCCCTCCTATCTCCCAGGCAGTTTGGATATTTCACCATCCTGGCCAGTTATGTCGATGATTCGGACACAAATTATATGGCAGGTAAAGAGTCGAGGGCGAGGGCAAAATTTTTGCGCGACCAAAACCCAGAGTTTAACATCCACGTCAATAACCCTGAAATGGTCGATATTTCATTCACCCCCAAACAACCTGAAGGTTTCCCGTTCAAGATGGACCTCCATTATGTCTTGAGAGCGGGTGATTCGGGATTCTATTATTATGTCGTGACCAGCAAACCCGAGGATACGGGCGACGCCGTACTGACACAGCTTCGTTTTGGGATGCGCTTAAATGATTCAATGGTGAATATCAGGGTCAATGACAAGCTCTCTGGCGTGATTCCGGACAGCAAGGCGATATCCAACGCAAAGGGCATGGTGATGGATGCCACACATGCGCTTCAATCGGGAAAGGTGGATACAAAGTATAACTGGTCATCTCCAACAGAGGAGGCTCTTGTACACGGTTTGCACAATGGGAAGCAGGGCGTGTGGATGGTCACGCCGAGCAATGAATACCTCTGCGGCGGTCCGACAAAGCAACACAATACCAGCCATGCGACTGATCGGGGGCCGATCATCCTGAAGCTGCTTTATTCTCACCACTACGGCAGCAGAGGGGATTACGTCAGCGGTAAATGGGAGAAGATCTTCGGGCCGGTTTTTGTTTATATGAACAAAGGTGAAGATGCCCAGCATTTGTGGGATGATGCAAAGCACGAGGGTGAAAAACATCGAAAGTGCTGGCCCTACAGTTGGCTGGAACATCCGGAGTACCCGATCAACAGGGCTGTGGTTACGGGAAGATTCAAAGACACGGGTCTGACACACCACAGCAATGGATGGGTCATTCTGGCGCGGCCCCAGGAATATCGGGGGCTGGACTGGCAGCAGCAAGGCGCAGAGAACTATATCTACCGCGCCAGGATGGCGGATGATGGTTCCTTTGCAATACCGGCTGTTCGAAAAGGAAGATATACGCTTTATGCGTTTGCACCTGACATGCTTGGTGAGTTTAGAAAAGATGACGTCACGATCAACGCAACCGGCGAAGTCAATCTCGGCAGCCTGCAGTGGTCCCCCCGTTCTTCCGGCAAGTTGCTCTGGCGTGTCGGGAAACCAGACCGAACCGCTGCTGAATTTCGACACGGAGATGACCATCGTCACTGGGGGCTATGGTTCAATTATCAGAAGGATTTTCCCGAGGACGTCGATTTCGCGATCGGCAAGAGTAAAGAGCGAAACGACTGGAATTATGCACATATGGCAATTTGGGAAGAGAAAGGTGGATGGCAACCCCGCATACAGCCCGCTGATCGGACTGGAGAGGGCAACTGGCGACTGCCTACCTGGAAGGTCCGATTTCAATACGGTGATAAGCCAATGTCCGGGCGTGCGACCCTCACAATCGCTCTGGCGTCGGTGAATCGCGATGGGGGAATCGCTATCGGCCTCAATGGCAAATCTCTGGATGAAATCACCGGTTTGGAGAACGACAGTGCGCTTCCCCGCAGTGGCATCTACGGGCACTTCAGTGAACACTTTATTACATTTGATGCGTCGCTGTTGCGCACAGGAGAGAATGTGTTGACGCTCGATCTCCTCCCACAGAAACAACACCGCGGGCAGCGACAGAACTATCCTCACTTTGGTGTTATGTACGATTATTTGCAACTGGAAATGGAGGAAGAGAGATAGTATGCCCGAAGCAGATGCTAAAAACAGTTGGTTTCGGTCCCTTATGGAATTTGGTGATTCACCTATCGACACGCGTATCACCGAATTAATGGCAGAAGAATTGGAAACGCGCACACAACGCATTCAAAAAGCCTTTGAAGCAGGTGCAAAATCAGATTTTTCAGGCAAAGATCGCCAGCTATTTGACCAGATGTGGCTCAACCGAAATCTAAACGAAGCCAACAAAGAATTGACGATAGATTTTCAAACCGAACTGGCAAATCTCGCAGAATGTGAGGAGAAAGGCACACAACCCGTGCAGAGCCTCTACAGCCTGTGGCGCAATCCAAGGCTGATTACCTAATAGCCCGTAAAGCCCAACAGCTTCAGCGTTGGGATATAAAGGGCTTCCTTTTGTAGCTTTAGCGTATATGGACGTTACCTTGTCGCCAAAGACGGGCTACTTTCGCTTGACAAAAAGTTTATATAAATGTATATTTTATATATGTTTAAGTCATTCAAATACAGGCTGAGGCCAACGGGAAAGCAAGAGAAAATCTTGCTGATGCATATTGAAGAATGTCGCTTGCTATACAACCAACTTGTGGCATCCAGGGTACAAGCCTATAAGAATAGCAAGGCGTCCTTGTCCTGCTATGACCAGCAAAAGATGTTGCCGTTGCTGAAACACCAACACAATGGCTTTATCCAGGTCTATAGTCAAGTCCTACAACAAGTCGCGGTACGTGTTGATTTGGCGTTCAAAGCGTTCTTCCGCCGTCTCAAAGAGAAAGCAAAGACCGGCGAGAAAGCGGGTTTTCCCAGATACAAAGGTCAAAATCGCTATGATTCTATCACGTATCCGCAGTTTTCCAACGGTTGCCGATTGGACGAGAAGGGCTTGCGATTGGGCAAAATAGGCTGTCTCCGCGTTGTCCAGCACAGGCCCCTTGCAGGAACGCCCAAATCTTGCACAATCACACGCACGGCGACAGGCAAATGGTTTGCCTCTATTTCTTGTGATATGGGCGACGCGCCTGATAAAACGGACGCTGGTTCTGCGATAGGCATTGACGTGGGTCTCAATTCCTTTGCTGTGACCAGTGACGGCGAACATATCGCCAATCCTCGCTTTTTCAGAAAAGAGGAAAAAGCGCTTGCGAAAGCCCAGCGCAAGTGGGACAAAGTTAAGAAAACCAAATCGCCACAAAGAGAAAAGTGTCGTAAGACTGTTGCCAGAGTGCATGAACGTATCCGCAATAAACGACATAATTTTGTGCATCAAGAAGCAAGAAAAATGGTCAATCGCCACGGGTTCATTGCGGCAGAGAAACTCGATGTTCAAGACATGCAACAGAACCGTCGGTTGTCTAAATCCATAAGCGATGCGGCCTGGTCAATGTTTCGGCATTGCCTCCAATACAAAGCGGAAGAAGCTGGTATTGGATTCAAACCCGTCAACCCTAAATATACGTCACAAGATTGCTCGGCATGCGGACATAGAGAAAAGAAATCTCTTTCTCAGCGTGTGCATCATTGCAAAAAGTGTGGCTATACAACAGACAGAGACCACAACGCTGCGATAAACATACTGACGTTGGGGCTACAACGTCAGGTGGAATGCATGTGCCCGAATGATTTTATCGGGTAACCACCAAGAAGCCCACCTGCTTTAGCGGTGGGAGTAGTCACAACCACCTATCAACCGCCGGACGCTGGCAAGGTCTGGTGACCAAAGATCCCAACACCCGTCTGGCAACCATTGCACTGGATACACCCGAAGCAGAAAGCAATGGTAACAATGCCTACGACATGGAATTGGTGTATCACAGCGTCCAGCACAAGCAAGTGCTGATCACCCAACAAAGAAGACGTTGGACACAATCCAATCCAGACTGGTATCCAGCCAATGACAATCGGTATGATCGGGAATTCGGGTTATTCTTAGGCGATGGATGGGATCGTATTGATGAAACAGATGGATGGATATTTGCAGAGAAAGAAAATGTCTATGTGGCAATACGGGTTATTCTTTTGGAAGCAGAGGCCGATGCCAAAGCCTGGGCAAAAGGGACCGACAGCTACCGGGGCAAAGTGGTTCTTAGAAACGACAGTTACAGATTCAATAACGACCGGACGATTTTGCAACTGACCAACAGATACAGTCCCATTCTGATAGAAGCCGGTCGCAAGGCAGATCACCCAACGTTGGAAAATTTTAAGCGTATGATTTTGCAGGGCGATCTCACACTCTATAGAACCGTCGTCACAAGAGAAACAGGCATTGTTGTGGTTTACAAGAGTGCGGCACCGGACATGGAAGAAATGGTATTTAATGCGGCCAATACAAGCGATGTGCCCACAATTGGTGGCGAATATGTCGATTATGAGCACCCAAAAGTTTTCGACAGCCCTTATATCCAATCCAATTACGAAAGCGGCCAGATTGAAATTTGCAAAGGTGATTACAAACTCAACCTCGACTTTAACAACAATTCAAGGGACGAATGCTAAACCCCTTCATCCTTCCCCGACAACTCGCTGCAGGAAGTTTTTCACCAGGATTAACAGAGTGTTTATAATGCGAATCATCAACCGCATAATGCTGATCGTTATACTTATAACTGGGCAGACACAAGGAGTTGAATCAGTGGAGAAAAATTTACCCCCCGAAGCGGTCGTAGCTGGCTTTGAACAACGAGTGGATGCGATGTTTCGCGCTGAATCCGGCAAGCCGTTGGTGCGGGCAAAGAAACGGAAGCCACTCGATCCCGGGCGAGGAAATTATGTGCGGGCCTATTCCTATTCCATGGTGGGGTTTGCCGCACGTTGCCTCTACCTGAACGAGATGCTGGAAGAAGCCAATGCCGCACTTGCCGAAAATGCCCAGCATTATCTCGACAACCCCCTGGACATCAATGACCGTGACAGTTTTCACTGGCATGCAGAGATCGTCATGCGGCTGATTGAGATGTACGGCACCAATGGTAGTAATCGCATCACCAAAAAGACCGAAGCCCTCGCTCTCAAGCCGATTTGGGAGTACGTCAAGAAGGTTTCCCGGCTTGATAAGGCGGAATACGAGAAATCTAAGACCTGGCACATCTATCTGTCAGAGAATCATCATGCCATGAGTTTTACGGTCTGCTGGCAGTTTGCCAGGATCGCGAAAGATCGGCCCGAATATAAGGACCTCAAGTATGATGACGGCGCTACAGCGGTGGAACACTATCGGGCCTGGAATGCGTATTTTGTGGTTTACTGCCGTGAACGTGCGCGCAAAAGCCTGTGCATCGAGATGATGAGTGACGACTATAATAGCACACTGATCAAGGGATTCTACAATTTCTACGACTTTGGTGACCCGCAGGTGAGACGGTCGGCCGGGATGTTGCTCGATCTTTATTTTGCCTATTGGGCGCAGGAACAGATTGACGGTGTTCAAGGTGGTGGGCGGTCGCGCATCTATTTCTGGAAAGGGCTTAAGCAAAACCGGGAGCATGGCAATGCGCCGCTGGCCTGGTTCTACTTTGGCATCGGCAAGCAGCCTGCTGTTTATGGTCATGACATGAACGCGGCTCTCAGCGACTACCGGCCACCAGCCGTGGTGGCCGATATCGCAATCGACGTGGCAGGACGAGGACGCTACGAGGTGCGGCAGCGCCCCCAGGGTCTGGGAAAAACGGGTCGCCCTTTGAAGACTGCTGATACGCAAGTGCCGACCAGGATGCGAACCGATGGGGGTGGTATTCTGCGCTACAGCTACTGCGATCCCGCCTTCATCATGGGAACGCCGATGACGGAAGCGAGGCCCATAGAGGATTGGGCTGCGATCAGTGCACAAAACCGCTGGCAAGGCGTGATCTTTGCCGGCGAACACGATGCGCGTATTGTCCCCATCGTTCGCCCCAAAGACAACCGGGTGGCCATGAACGCACAGTGGTCTGTGCAGAGCAAAGGCAGCTTGATTACCCAGAAGCTCAAGTACCATAAAGACGGTGCCGAGATGATCATCTGGATGTCGAAGATCGGGTTGAGCACACCAGTGGAAGAGAGTGGCGTGGTCTATGTGGAAGCCAAAGGCGCTTATGCGGCGGTCCGCGTGGTCACAGGTGGTTTCAAGTGGATGGATGGCGAATTTGAAACGAATCGCTTTGTTCCCGAAAACGCGACCATGATCCCGAATGATGAATACGCACCGGTGATCATTGAAGTCATGGCCAAGGGCGATGTCACGAGTTTCGACGCTTTCAAAAAACAGGTGAAAGCCTGTGAAGTTCATCTGGATGGGACGGTACTGCACTACAAAACCATCTATGGCGATCAGTTGACCTTTGATACCAGCACCAAATCGGTACCCTCAATCAATGGCAAACCTGTTGACTACGCTCCAAAGAAAGTCTTTGAAAGCCCCTTTCTAAATGCGGAGTGGAACAGCGGGGTTGTCACCATCAGCAAAGGGACGCGAAGGAAGGTCCTGGATTTTACAAAACAGGCGGAAGACGCCCCTGATCGGTTCCTTTACACCAGGCACGATAGTGATCCTTCCTGGTCGTCCATTCTCGAAGAGAAACAGATTCCGATTGGTACGAACTCATATAAAGGAATAACAGGTTCAATAATTGACGTCAATAACGAGGGGGTAGAAAAGGGACCTCATGCCTTGCGCCCCATAGAAAGTGAAATCAACATTCACACACTGGGCAACAGTTTGATTCCTCGACGTGATTTTCACAAATGGTCGCGATGGTATCAGGAGGACGGAAACACACAGGTGTTTCGCCTTTTTGATGGTGAGCACAATGTGCGCAATACACGAGCCAATGCGGCTCGGATCGAGGCGTTTAGCAAAAAGAGGTGGAACCGCGGTACCTGGCATGAATGGATTGGCACCTACACGATTGTGAAAGCGCAAGGGTGTGCCATCTTCCAGGTGAAAAACAATGGCGAAGACTGGTCTATACAGTTGGTTATGACCGCTGAGGGCGACGTCGTATTCCAGCCACGCAGAGCGACCCCTAAGACTGTATTGAAGAACATGGAAGGCAAGTCTTTTGATGTTCGCATTCGCGACAACGGCCATACATCTGAATGCTACATCAATGGAGAATTTGTGGGACGCCACGACTGGGAAAGACCCAGTGGTCGCAGTACCTTTCGATGGGGAATGTACGTGGGAGGCAAGAAGCTTTCCAAAGATGCCTTATTGTTTGTAACAGGTGCTACAGTAGATCCTGAAGGAACCCCTACCAGGAAGTAGATGGTCGCACTCCTGAAAATTGAGAATTCTTCTTATTTTACCGATTGTATTTGGAGGTCAGGCAATGGATACTAAGAAACAAACGGATTTTTCTGTTGTTCCCTTTGGAAGTGGGGGACAATTAAAAATGATCTATGACAGAAGGCAACGCCCTCAAGCCATCTTTATCAACAATCGAGTATATATCGTCTATAATGGCGGGGCACCAATGGATGCTAAGGTCAGAAAAAAGACATATCCTTTTGTTATTTCTTTTAACCCCGAGACAAAGTCCTTTTCGTCTCCCCTACAGCTGGGAACCAAAGGCTCAAACGACCAGCATTATTGCCCCGTAATCTGGGCTGATAATGATGCCTTTTTACATATCTTGTCGGGTTGTCACAGAACGCCAGGAACACATTTAATATCCAAAAAGGTAGCGGATATTGGAAACAGTGTAGAAGACTGGTCTCCAGCCCCTGAAATAAGAAACTCGCTTTCTTACCCTACGGTTTATCATATATACAATAATAGGCAAGTGGTTTATTTCCGAACAGGAGAGCACAGAAGTTCGTGGTCATATTTAATTTCAGACGATGAAGGTAAGACCTGGTCGGGGCCTGAAAATGATGTCACAGATTTAAACATGGGGGAAGAAACAGCAACAGTAGATGATCCGATGGACTTGAATGAGTGGTCTTCTTATCACACTTGCTTCCCGAGTAAAGATGGAAAGTTTCTGCACGCCGTATTTTGTTCTTATGATGACAATAAGAAGGATATCCCAGAAAAGTTTTACAATCCTCGTTATGGAACCAAAAAGAATCTCGGCCTCAAATACAACCTCTATTATGTAAAAATCAACCTCCAAACACATGAGGTTGCGAATTTTGATGGCGAGACAGTCAGAACGCCCATTGATATTGACACTGCAAATGACAAATGCAAAATTTGGGATACCGATTGGAGAGGCGCAGGCGTTCCACCTGATATTGTCATCGATGAAAATGACAATCCGGCCTTTTTGCATGTGCTATCAGAAGATGTGCCCGACAGGTGCAATTACTATTATGTGAGATATAGCAACCATAAATGGATACAGACGGCTATCACCCCTGCCACTGATGATTGGAACAGTTGCTATCTCAGGCTGGATGAAAGTGGCACGCTACATGCTTATCTGATAGTAGGTGATCACAAATTTGTAAAAGAAACGCGTGGCAACATGGACTCCAGAGGTGGAGGAGATATTGAAGAGTGGATCTCCACCGATAGTGGATTTACCTGGAAAAGGGTAAGAGATTTGACGCCACGTGCCCCGGAGTATGCCGGTTGGAAATTTAACAATATTCAACCGATTAAAGATCCAAAAGGAAATGTAAGAGATGGCATGCTCCTCTTTTACGGGTGGAAAGACAGTGAACTGTGTAAAGCAAAAGGATTTCTGGTTATAGATCAGAACTGGTGAACCGAATACACATCACACATCTCCATTCCCTCCCCTATCGCTTTCATCCTACCGGCCTGCCACCGGCTGTGCCGGGCTGCTTCAGACCGATCAAAACACGTACCGATCCCCTCTTTTCTTTTTTCTATCCCCAAATTCCGCCTCTTTTACACTCCGGAACGCCATTGACCAGGTCATGCCCCCTGTGTACTGGGTACAAACCCCTGGACCGCAGATATGAAACAAATTTAATCCTTCGTTTACATCGAGTAAATCTACAAGAAACATATTCACTTTATACTTTAAGCTGTTCGTCATATATGCTATGAGCAGTACAACTATAAGGAGATTACTATGAAAAAAGGCACACGTCTATTTCTCATTATCGGGTGCGCGTTCTCCCTGCTTTTTGCCTCACCCTCGTTGGCCGCCAAACTCAAAATTGGCTACAGCGACTGGCCGGGTTGGGTCGCTTGGGAAATTGGCATCCAGAAAGGTTGGTTCAAAAAAGCCGGTATCGATGTGGAATTTATCTGGTTTGAATATGTGCCGTCCATGGACGCCTTTGCCGCCAGCAAAGTAGATGCAGTGTGCATGACCAATGGGGATGCCCTGGTCACAGGTGCCACTGGCAAAGCCTGTAAAGGCATATTGATCAACGACTACTCCAACGGCAACGACATGGTCGTTGGCAGACCGGGCATTCGCAAAATCACCGAACTCAAAGGCAAAAAAGTAGGTGTCGAACTGGGCTTTGTCAGCCACCTCTTGCTGCTCAAAGGCCTCGAAGCCAATGGCATGAAAGAAAGCGACGTCACCCTGATCAACATGCCCACCCACGAAACACCTCAGGGTCTGGCTTCCAAACAGGTCGACGCCATCGTGGCCTGGCAACCCAACTCCGGACAGGCACTCAAAACCGTGCCCGGCTCCCAGCCCATTTTCACCAGTGCCGATGCGCCTGGCATCATTTACGACTTGCTTTACGTAAGCAACGAAAGCCTGGCGGCCAACAGGGAAGACTGGCAGAAAGTCGTTAAAATCTGGTATGACATTGTAGATTACATCAAAGACGACAACAACCGTGAGGAAGTCCTCAAAATCCTCAGCGCCCGCGTGGGCCTCACCCCCGAAGACTATGCGCCACTCCTTGAAGGCACCTACTTGCTCACCGCAGAACAGGCCCAAAAACGCTTTGCCAAAGCCAAAGGATTAGACTCAGTTTATGGATCCAGCGAAGTGGTCAACACATTCAACATGGCCAACAAGGTCTATGAAAAATCGCAGGACATTGATACCTACTTCGATCCCAGCTTGATTATGGAACTGAAATAACGCATCGTCGGTGCCGGATATCTTAAAAATTCGGCACCGATCTCTAAACGCCACACGAGGATCTTCATGCCATTTTATGACACGCATGCCCCCAATTACCGCGAGCATCAACGCGACCTCCCCGACATCTCCCATCTCAACGGCTGGCTTGCGCAAGATGCTGAAGCCGAACTTCCGGACACACAATATCGCAACGAAATCGCCCGCAGCCTGGAATTTGGCCTGCCCGGATCAGATTCCATTGCTGACCCCGACATTTCCTGCTTTCAACGGGGTGAACTCCCCCACTGGTCGGGCATCAACACCTTTTTAAAACTCCCCTACCTTGAAGACGTGCGCCAGGTCGGCGATTATGACGTGGCCTTTGTCGGCGCGCCCTTTGATATCGGCACCACCTACCGATCCGGCACCCGCTTTGGTCCACAGGGCATGCGCCGGATATCTTCCCTCTACACCCCTTACAATTTTGAACTCGGCATCGACCTGCGCGAATCCCTCAAAATGTGTGACATCGGAGATATTTTCTGTCCCGCCAATATCACCAAAGGGCACGACCAAATTACCAAAGGCGTTGCCCATATCCTTTCCAGCGGGGCTTTGCCCATGATCATGGGGGGCGATCACTCCATCGGTTATCCCTGTGTGCGCGGCGTGGCCGAATGCGTCGAAGGCAAAGTCGGCATCATCCATCTGGATCGCCATGTGGACACCCAGGAAAAAGACATGGACGAAATTATGCACACCTGTCCCTGGTTCCATGCCACCAATATCCCCAACTGCCCCCCCACCAACCTGGTCCAATTGGGCATTGGGGGCTGGCAGGTCCCCAGAACGGGTGTGCGCCACGGCCGCACCATGCGCTCAACCGTGCTCACCATCGACGATGTCGAAACCCTCGGTATTGACAAAACCCTCGAAATCGCCCTCGAAGTGGCCTGGAAAGGTGCCAGTGCTGTATATCTCTCCTTCGACATCGACTCCGTAGATGCCGGTTTTGTACCCGGCACAGGCTGGCCAGAGCCCGGCGGATATCTGCCCAGAGAAGCCCTATCCCTGCTCCGTGGTATTGCCAAAGAAGGCATCGCCGCCATGGAAGTTGTCGAAGTCGCTCCGCCCTACGACATCTCTGACATTACAGCCCTGTTGGGCGTTCGCGCCATGATGGACACCCTGGCCACCCTGGTAAAATACGACCGGATCGGCGGCAAACTCGAATCGGAATAAAGCCCCGTGGCATATAGTAACCACACACATGGGGGGCCTCCTGCGTTTGTCCTCCTGACCGACGCCTGCTCGAACCGTCTGAACGAGCCCCAAGCCCTCTGCCAGGCTCTGAGCGAAACATGCGCGCCAATCCTGGGATTTACCCCTTCTATTACCTGTGCGTCTCTACCTCCCGCCGGGCAATGGGCCGGAGGCGATCTGCCCGAACATCTCCAGGCCTGCCATCAAGACGGTGCCAGTGCTGTCTTTATACTGCCCCTCTTGCTGGACTTCAGCATCGATCAGAAAACCATCTTTATAGAAACCATCAATCAGACCCGCAGGGACCATCCGGACATGAATATCTTCTACGACGATCCAGACCCCTGCCATCCCTTGTTGATCCAGGCCTTTGTCGATCACATCTGCACCCGTCTGCAGCACACCAACACATTGCCTCAAAACACCGCCCTGATGCTCGTCGCCAGCGGACACGGCGATCCGGCAGGCCGTGCAAAATCCTATCAATTGATGCGCTTGCTCTGGGAACACTTGAGTCTGGCACAGGCGGACGTGGCATTCTTACGCCACGAAAAAACACCCCTGCCCGAGCAACTTGCCTGTGCGGCGCAAACACCGTATCGCTGGATCCTGGCCCCCTATCTCCTATTTGAAGACGACCACGCAGAATATACCCGGATTATCTACAAAGATTTCTGCAAAAAGCATCCCCTCGCCGACACCTGGATTCTCTGCAAGTCACTGGGCCTCACAGCACACCTCTCAGCATGGATGCAACAGCGTTTGGCCGCCCTATGGAACGCCCACCGCGAAAAAACTGCAAAACGCACCCCTTCGCCCAGGCACAACAAAAACGCCCAACCTGTAAGTTGTATCCACGGTCCTGACGGCACTTTGCCAATCCGAGATATCGAAGGCCCCGTGCCCTACACGCACACCTATCAGGGTGCCACCATCGCCGAAATCCACGACACCGACGCTTTATCTCGCCTCTTTCAAAGTTTTGGCATCACCTCAGACCCCGTCTTCGTCAAAGTCACCTGGCATGGGTATGCCACTGGCACCTACACCGACCCCATTGCCCTCGACAAACTTCTGTCGGCTCTGCCCGGTCGGGCCGTAATCTTAGAAGGCCATACTGTAGGACGAAATCTGGGCGGAACCTCCTGGGACTGGAAAACGGAAAGCAAAGCCCATCGCACCTGGATTCGCGATCAAGATCAAGAATACCTCAAACGCACTGGCCTCCAGGACGTTATCGACCACCACAATGCCCACTATCTCAACGTCACCGAGGCCTATTGGGACGGCCAATGTGCCAATCCCTCCGACATCGCAGGACGCCTCGAAGAGGCCGGACACAAATCCTATCACCCCGAACTCTACCGATTTATACCAAAACTCTTACTCGACCACGCCAGTAATGATTTCATCTCCTTCGCCCGGTTCAAAGGTCACACACGCCTGTCCATCTCCAATTGCTTCGGCCTCATACCCGCTCCTTTAAGAGCAACCTGGCACGGTCCTAATATCACCTATTTTGCCCGTGTGTGTTGTGAAATGGCCAAAATTTACAGCACCCTCTTCAATCCCTTCGGCCTGGTTGAATCCCTTAACGTAGCCATCCGCTGGAACCGTCAGGGCCTTTACCGAAGCCGCTGGGGGCACTATGACCTGATCCCCAATCCCGGCCTGATCACCCTCAGCCACGGCCTGCCCGGGGCCGATGTACTGGCCAGCCGCCTTCAGGGTCAGAATGTCCGAAAAAGTGCCTTCTTTGATGTGGTCGAACGCGAACTGGGGCTTCCGGCCATGGCTTGTGAAAACGAGATCGACGACGCTTTAAAAATGAAATTTGCTTAGGAGACCCCTAAACACCCTTCTCCCATGACGAGAGAGAAATATTTGTCTCCGTTGTCGTTTATTTAATCAGAGCTTTTTATGAATGTGAGAAAACACTGGTTTGCGATTCGCAAAGATCTGTCCGGTCAGAGGAGTTGGCTTCTGGGTCTGTGCTCCTTTTTGTTGCCGCTATGTATCTGGAGCCTGGTGAGTTACACGCCCTGGATCTGGCATCCGATGGTGCTCATCAGCGATCCGGGAGGGGTGGCCTACTTTCAAAAAGACATGCTGGTTGACCGGGAGATATTCAACAAAGAAAATGCGTTCATGCGCGAAGAAGGCGAATCAGAAGCGCGGGGCGAGCTGGCTAACCCCATTTACTTGCCAGCCCCGCATCAGGTCGTCCAAGCTTTTATCACGGCCTTTCAAACCGCCCCCATCCGGCGCAATGATCCCTGGCTTCACCAAAGCATTCTGCACAGCATCACCGTCATCTTCTACGGATTCACCCTGTCCGCTATTCTCGGCGTGCCCCTCGGTATTCTATGTGGCACCTTTGCCTTTTTCACACGCATTATTGAGCCCTTTATCGACTTCATCCGCTACATGCCCGCCCCGGCTTTTGGTGCCCTCATGGTCGCCTTTTTAGGCATCGCCGATGCGCCCAAAGTGGCCATTATCTTTATCGGCACCTTCTTCCAGATGGTGCTCGTGGTCGGCAACACCACGCGGTTGCTGGACAAATCCCTACTCGAAGCCGCCCAGACTCTGGGCGCGACCTCAAAAAAACTGATCTTCCACGTCATTGTACCCGGCATCTTGCCCAACCTCTACCGCGACATGCGCATTCTCCTGGGCTGGGCCTGGACCTACCTCATTGTTGCCGAACTCATCGGCGCGTCTTCGGGCATTTCGTGGTTTATCAATCAGCAGGCCAAATACCGCAATTACGATAACGTCTTTGCGGCCATTGTCATGATCGGCATTATCGGCCTTACCACCGATCAGATCCTGCGCTTCATCGGTCACTACCTCTTCCCCTGGGAACGCCGCAACTGAGGACGCCTGCGGCTGAACCGAACTTTCAAAGTCTTCAAAAAATCAACCTTTCAAACAGAAAAACCCAACCATGAACAACCTGAATTTACCGAGCTACCTGGAACAGGAACCGGACGTTAGAGCCAGGTTTGAAAAAATCCGCCAGCGCCCCGTTGTCCTGAAAGTCCAGCACCTCGGCAAAATCTTTCCGGGGACCGACGGCGACATCGTCGCCCTCCACGACATCCTGTTCAACATACACCGACGTGAATTTATCTGTGTCATTGGCGCCTCCGGCTGTGGCAAATCCACCCTCATCCGCATCCTGGCTGGCCTGGACTATCCCACCTCCGGCCAGGTCCTCTTGGACAATCAAGAAGTGAAAGGTCCGTCCCCTGATCGCGGCATGGTCTTCCAAGGCTATACGCTCTTTCCCTGGCTGACCATAAAAAAGAATATCATGTTCGGCCTCAAAATGACTAACCACGGCAACAATTATGCCGAAGAACAGGCGCTCCAGTGGATCGACCTTGTGGGCCTGAGCAATTTTGCCAACGCCTATCCCCACGAACTTTCAGGTGGCATGAAACAACGCGTGGCCATCGCACGCGCCCTGGCCAACCGCCCCCGTATCCTGCTCATGGACGAGCCCTTTGGTGCCCTTGATGCCCAAACCCGAAGCCAGATGCAGGCCTACTTGCTCCAAATCTGGCGCAACGTAGATATCACCATCCTCTTCATTACGCACGACCTGGATGAAGCCGTCTATCTGGCTGACCGCATCGTAGTTTTAGGTACCCACCCCGGTCACATCCAGGAAATTATCGAAGTGTCCGTGCCCCGCCCCCGCAATCCAGACCAATTCCTCACACCCCAATTTCTGGCCACCAAAAAACGCCTCGAAGAACTCATCCATCCGCCAGAAAAAAACCGCCATGAAGACCTTCCCATGATCCGGCTTACTCAGGCAGGCGACGAAGTCATCTGAGCATTGAGATATATCTCATCCTCCAACTTCTTCGTAAGATGGAGGACGTGCTGTTACTTTCTTGACTGAAGATTTCGTACATATTATTATTTTTTAGAAATTGACTAATCCAGGCCGCGCCAGGAATCAAAAATACGAGCCACCTATGGAAAAACAAGACAGACCCAATTTTCTCTGGATCAGCAACCACGACTCCAGCGCCTGGAACTACGGTTGCTACGGAGATCAATACGCACATACCCCGAATATTGACCGCCTATCGGCTGAAGGTGTGCGCTACACCAACGCGTTCACCGCTGGCCCAATCTGCTCACCGTCGCGCACGGGCATCTATACCGGCATGCATCCGACCACGCTGGGCACGCATCATCACCGCAGTGCGGCCATCCGTCCCACAGGGGTTGAACTGTTAAACACAATGCTGACAAACGCCGGTTATGCCTGCACGCAGCCGGACAATGACATCAATCTATACGTCTCCAAAGAGGAGCGCGAACAGTATTACAACGCTGAAGATTTTTGGGAGAATCGCCCTGAAGACAAGCCGTTTTTCCAGTACTACAGACTGGGCAGTTCCCACGCAAGTGTATTCAAACTGACGCCCGAGGATGCGCGAAAAGCGCGTTCCTCGCTCTTGAGCGACGACGAGTTGCACGATCCTAATGAGGTGCCGGTTCCGAGCTTTGTTCCCGACACCCCCCTATTCAGGGAACGGATGGCGCTCTTCTACGATGCTCTTACCAATGTCGATAAGCAGGTCGGAGAGATCCTGGACCAGCTTGAAGCGCAGGGGTACAGTGAAGACACCATTGTGGTCTATTGGGGAGACCACGGCACGGGTTATCCCCGGGGCAAGATCCATGCCTACGACGACGGATTGAGTATTCCGCTGATTATGCGATTCCCGGAGAAATACCGGCACCTATCCCCGGCAGCCCCCGGCACCGCAGTTGATGAACCTGTCTTGCACATGGACCTGTGTGCGACGACCCTACAACTGGCAGGCATTCCGATCGCCGAACACATCCAGAGTCGAAACCTGTGCGGACCCAACAGAGATGAACCGCGGGATTTTGTCTGCAGTGCCAGGGATCGGCTGGACAACAACCCGGAGGTGATCCGTACGATCCGCACAAAAAAATACCGTTACATGCGCAACTTCCTCCCCCACCAGCCATACGCTTCCTTCTATCCAGACGGCGGGTTCTTTGCGAAGGTCCCGGAGGCAGGAACGCCGGAGCGCGACTTCTGGGAGACCTCTTGCCTGCCGGGCAAACAAAAGGTCCACGACCCCGACGGCGTGTTTCTGATGCTCGGTCCACCGGTGATAATTCAGCAGAACGGGTTGCCTGAGCATTACCGGCAGTTTCAGGTCTGGCAGGATCACAAACCCGCCGAAGAGTTATACGATATCGAAAAGGACCCTGAAGAGGTGCATAACCTGGCGGAAGATCCCGCTTTCAGCGACGTCGTAGATGATTTGCGGCAGAAACTGTTCGGCTGGATGATCGAAACCCGCGATCTGGGACTGATCGATGAACCGGAGATTGCCGCGCGAGCCGAGCAGTACAACGGCATCAGCCACGCAGTCGGTACGCACTGTGATCATTACGAGCGAATCCTGGAAACAGCAGATCTGGCACGCATGGGGGAAGAAGCAAAGGCAGAACTCGCAAAACGACTTGGTGATCCCGACAGCGCCGTGCGTTTCTGGGCTGTTACCGGCCTTTGCTCGCTTGGTGTGGAACACGCGATGGTCGAGCGCCTCTCCCCCCTCCTTGACGATCCCTCAATCAGCGTCAGCCTCGCCGCCGGAGACTATCTGGTGCGGGCAGGCGAAGGCGCCCTAACTCTGCCTGCTTTTGAGCGCGCGCTGTCGAGCGATATCCTCTGGGCGCGGCTACGAGCCGGTGCCTATCTGTCATACCGCAGCCGCGAAGAACTCCAGCCCATGAAACCGCTTATTCCCGCCCTGGAGCAGGCCATAAATAAACAGGAGATGTTCGGACCGGAACACAACGCGCAGGTCGAAAGGAACAATTACACAGGCGGTCTCGGTGGGCAGCGGGATGGCATCGTCAGGGTGTGGGTATTGGAGCGGGTGATGAAGAGAATTGAACTGTCCTCTGAGTTTGAGGGATAGATATGAATCAACCGAATATTCTTTTTGTGTTCACAGATCAGCAACGCACAGATACCATGTCGTGTTACGGCAATGATTGGATTCAATCGCCGCATTTGAATGCGCTTTCGGGGCGGTCTTTTGTTTTTGAGAATGCGTATGTTGGTCAGGCTGTGTGTACGCCATCGCGGGGTACGCTGATGTCTGGGTTGTACCCTCATTCGCACGGATGTGTGGCGAATGGAATTCATCTACGGGAAGATACAAAGTCGATTGCGGAAATGATGCCAGATACATATCGCAAGGCATATATGGGCAAATGGCATTTGGGCAACGATACCGTTCGCCAACATGGGTTTGATGAGTGGATCAGTATTCAGGATAATTTGCGGCATTTGAATACGATTCAAGATGCGCCGATGAGTTCCCACTACGAGTGGTTGGTGGCGCAGGGCGTTGAACCACCCTCGCATTTGGCACCGGACTTGAAACAATTTTCTGCAGGAGATCGCGCACGTTTGCCAGCGGAACAACAGGTCGGGGCGTTTGTCGCGCAGGAAGCGGATCGGTTTATTCGAGAAAATGTCGATCAGCCCTGGTTGCTGGTGTGCAGTACGTTTGAACCGCACCCTCCCTATACAGGGCCGTATGACGGATTGTATGATCCTGAGGAATTGCCGGTTGGCCCGACGTTTTTGAAACAGCCTGAAGGGCATTCGCGATTTAATCGGGTGCGAGCAGAGCATTATGCAACGAAGATAGAGGCAGGTGAAGATTTAAGTACGGAATTGGGATGGCGGAAAGTGAGATCGCAATACTTCGGAAATATGAAGATTGTGGATGATGCTGTGGGGCGGATCATTCAGGCATTGGAAGAGACAGGGCAACTGGAGAATACGATTATTGCTTACACGAGTGATCATGGGGAAATGGTGGGCGATCATGCCATGCTGGAAAAGCGGACGTTCTACGAAGAGTCTGCGCGAGTGCCGTTTTTGCTCAGTGTGCCGTGGTTGAATAAGGAACAGAAACGAATCGATGGTGTGTTTGGGCATGCGGATTTGGTGCCGACACTTTTGGATCTGGCGGGCGTTGAAGTTTCAGATCAGTGTGAAGGGGAGAGTTTGGCTGGTGCACTCACCGGTCAGCGCGATTTGAAGGATCACGCTGCATTTATGGAGTGGAATGGGATTGGCGATCGCAATTTAGGGAATCCAAGCATTAACTTGATGGCGACATTGCCCTGGCGATCTGTGGTGACGGGTGATCGCTGGAAGTTGAATTTGTGTGCTGGTGATCAGTGTGAGTTGTTCGACCTGAATACAGATCCCTATGAAGAAAACAATCTGTTTGATGTTCCTGAGCATCGCGACCGCATTCGCTATATGGCGGCGAAGATCCGATTGTGGCAACATGAAACAGGAGATACTGTGCCTTTGCCGAGTGTTTAGAATCCCCCGATCTTTTTGATATTTCTGTGATTCGTTTATAAGCGTGAAGGGATCTGAGGAGGTTTTTGTGGCCAACAAAGAAAAGCCCAATATTGTATTCATTTTGACCGATCAGTGGCGCGCACAGGCGACCAGGTATGCGGGAGATCCAAATGTTAAGACACCCAATCTCGATGCTTTGGCTCAAAAGAGTATTCGGTTGGATACGACTGTGTCAACATGTCCGGTTTGTTGTCCGGCTCGTGCCTGTCTGTTGACCGGGCAATATCCACTGACACATGGGATTTTTGTAAACCAAATTCGGCTTGAGCCTAATTCGACCACATTGGCTGAGGTTCTAAAGTCACACGGTTATGATACGGCGTACATTGGCAAGTGGCATCTGGACGGAGATACCCACGAGCAAAATTTCATTCCACCTGAGCGACGGTTGGGCTTTGACTTTTGGCGCGCGCACGAATGCTCGCACAATTATTACGATTCGCCCTATTATGATGACTCGGGTATTATGAAAAAGTGGGAAGGATACGATGCGTTTGCACAGACCGATTGTGCGATTGAATATCTGGAGGGCAGGCAGGATGAAGGCGATCCCTTTTTCCTTTTTGTTTCATATGGCCCGCCCCATAACCCATTTCACAAAGTGCCTGAAGAATACAAAGCGCTTTACAATGAAGACGATATTGTATTGAGAGATAATGTGCCTGCTGAGTGTGAAGCGACGGCCCGGAATGATATGTGGGGTTATTACGCGCATATTACGGCACTTGATCACTGTGTTGGGCGTATTGAAGAAGCACTTGAACGCCTCGGGATGACAGAGGATACCATTCTTGTGTTTACCTCTGATCACGGTGAAATGAATGGGTCGCAAGGCCATGATCGGAAAATACGGCCCTGGGATGAATCTATTCTTGTGCCCTTTCTGTTGCGATTGCCAGATGGCACGGGTCGCCAAATCGACACACCTTTTGGGATACCGGATATGATGCCAACCATGCTGGATCTGGTAGGCGCGCCTGTGCCGGAAGGCGTCGAAGGGGTGAGTTTTGCCAAACACATGCTCGGTGAAGCCGAAGCACCTTTTGAAGCTGCACTCTTTGGATGCTACGTGCCGTTTGCCAATTATTCTTATGAACATGGTGGCAGAGAATATCGAGGCGTTCGCACGAGCCGTTATACTTATGTGCGTGACCTGGAGGGGCCCTGGTTGTTGTATGACAATGAGGCAGATCCTTATCAGTTGGAGAACCTTTGTGGTCGGCCTGAGGTAGAATCTGTTCAAACGCATCTGGAAGGTTTGCTTTCAGATCTGTTGAAGGAACAGAACGACGCGTTTGAGAACGGGCAGGAATTGTTGGATCGATGGGGATATGAAATCGTCAATCCCCACGCATTTCGCAGGAAACAAGTGTAAACGCGAAGTATAGATGTGAAGCAGAGAACATGGAAAGGAGAAGGCAATGGATAGAATTAGAATAATGGCATCGCTGGTTATTCTCGCGACTTTTACGATTTCCGTAGCGTTTGCTGCCGATTCTGAGAAGGATTCTGGTATGAACTGCGACATGTTCAATATCGAAGAGATTCTTGACGAAAGCACGCTGGATATAAAGACGTTGAAGGACTGGCACGTGGACGAGGTGACAGGCACGACGCGACAGAAGCTAATCGAAATCAATGTCGCCGAATGGTGGCCTGGACAAGATTATCGGATCCCGGTGCGTATGATTGTTCCGCTCGAAGGCAAAGCGAAGGGCTTTAGCATTACCGGAGCCAATCCCTATGAAGGGCTGATGGAAGACTCGCGCCCAACCGCCTTTCAAGCCAAACTGCTGGCGGGTGGCGTTGGCATCGTCAAGACGCACGTCAAGGCGTTCAGGCAGATTCCGGGCAAACGGGGCTTGGATCAAAAAATGGGGCGCCAGTTTATGAAAGACCTGAATCCCCGCTACACGACTCTCTGGATCTGGTCGATGACCTTAATGCGGGCAACCACCGCGGCGTATGCGGAGACCGATCATTTCGAGAAAGGCAAAGTGGCCGGCTCGGGCAGCTCCAAGAACGGCATGTCGCCCGCGGTCGCCTTGATCAATGACGAACGTTTCACCGCGACCTGCTCCAACCATGCGCCTGCTTACTTTTCGCCGACTCGAAGTGCCGACAGGGAAGAAGTCGCCAAAGCTGAAGAGGCAAACAAAGCATTCTTTGAAGCCGTCAAGGCCGGCGACATCGATCTAGATCCACAACGCGGGAAATTTTATCAGCGCGTTATGGTGGGATCTGGGGGCGGCATGCGTCAAATGGCGCTGAAAGCGGGAAAATCCATGGACGAAATGCAGGCCTTTGCGGATCGTTTATGGTCTAGCGCGTGCGTTACGGAGAATTGGGATCGGTTGATGGAGCGCGGCGTCGATGTGTTGTTCCAACCGGGAACACATGACTATGTCGCCTATGATATTCTCTGGGGCGCGCAAAACCATCCTCAGTTGCCTGTCTATCACCAACCCGGTGGCGGGCACTCACAAACGCCGCATGTCGCTACGGCAAAGGACGAACAGAATAAAGACGCCTTCCTCTGGCATCACTTCTTTGGTGGCGAGCCCTTGCTACAGCCTCCGACCTCGAGCCATAAAGTCGCCAGGGGCAAGCTAAGCGTTAGTGTGAGTTTTAAAGAAGGACCTCAGCCGACAAGCGGACGCATCTGGTGGATGTATGACCGAACGCCTTCGGGCTCAGATCCTTTCCTGCACGAGCGGATTCCCGAAGACCAATGGGCGGACATGGAACGGGATCTCAAGACCGGTGCCTGGACTGTCACCATCCCGTTGAAGGAAGGAGCTGATTGTGCTTGATCCCAACACGGCCGAACGTTGGAATGCGGACTGGCTCGATACGATGCTTGATTATGTGTTGGAAACCTTCCCTCTGCTTGTTAGCGCGGGATTGATGGGCGTTGCCGGGGTGGCCCAGCGCCCTGCTTCAGGCGCCACCTCTAGCTATTTCACGGTGCGTGAATTTGAGGGACGCCACCTGTTCGCGACGCCCGGAGGCAAGCCGTTCTTCGCCATCTCGTTCAACCACATCGATTCGTCGGCGATGCGGTACCCCGAAAACATCCACCTCTGGCAGGAGCGCTACGGCGCGAGCGAAGAGCGTTGGATCAAGGAGCGCGTGACGCCGGATCTGAAGGCCTGGGGCTTCAACTCGATCGGCTGGAACCAGGAGGTCGTGCTGCGCGAGCCCGACTACCACTGGCACTCGCCCAATTGGACACGCGACCACTACAACTGGGCGGGGATGCCCTACTTCCACAACCTGGCGTTCGTGGAGGCGCACCGCTGGAAGCTTAGGCGCAAATGGCCGGACGTCTACTCGCGAGACTTTGAGATGTGGTGCGACTACGTCGCGCGCGAAAATTGCGCGGCCCTGGCGGACGATGCGAACCTCATCGGGTACTACTTCACCGATGTGCCGCTGCTGGTCAACAAGTCGATCCGCTACCCCGCGAAGGACTCGATTCACGATCCGGAGTTGCTGAAGACGCCGGCCGGGCGCGCCAGGATTGCGCAGGACACGCGTCAATACTATCAAGTGGCGTGCGACGCGATCCGGCGGTACGACAAAAACCACCTGATCCTTGGCGACCGGTACGACCTCGGCACGCCGATGCCCGAGCCGGTGATCGACACGGCTGCGGAGTTCATCGACGCGATCGCCGTGCAGCTGGCGGGCAAGTTGGAAGACATCAGCCCGACGATGACGCGCTGGTCGGAGCGAACCGGGTTGCCGTTCATCGTGGCCGACGCCACGCGCACCAACAAGCCCGATCCGGCCGGGGGTTCGCGTCATGACCCGGAGAAGTACGACTTCCTGCTGAACGCGATGCGCGAAAACCGGCACTGCCTGGGCGTCAACCTGTGCGGAGGGTTTGTGCGGAACCGGGCACGCCAGAAAGGTGTTTACGACGAGCAGGAGAGGCCGGACCAGGAAGCAGTCGATGGGTTTACGGAGACGAATCGGGGGATTCGGGAATGGTATTCGGGGCTGAAATCGAAATGAGGCCTGTAACAACGGAAACAACCCAAACAAGTCCGTCATCCTGGCAAAGACCGTTGATTACTGCATTGACCAAGAAGAGGCCGTTTCCGATGTCACGATAGAAGGCATCGATTTTCTGGCCTGTTCCGTGCGAATGGCAGCTTCCGATTTTGCCCTCAACGTCCCCGAAGAGGTTCGCTCCTTTAAGTGCATTCCTCACTACCTCGCCAATCCAAGTGCAGAAACAGACGACGCCCTCATCTTCACAGAAGCGACGATGCACGGCACCTTGCCCTGGACTGCTGAAAACGAACGCAGAACCCTACTCTACAAATTCACCCCGGGCGCAGTTTCTCTGATTTTACCCCCTATAAATTGCCGATTGACGGAGATGCCACTCACGTAGGATTTTCAGCAGCTCTGTTTTGGTGGGGTCGTATTCCGGCTGTGTCCAGAGATTGTGAATTTCGGACGGATCCGCATTCAGGTTGTAAAGCTCTCCGAAATCAGAATGGTCGAGATAATGCACCAACTTCCAGTCTTGGGTGCGAACCATGTTGAGATACGCATTGCTTCCCCGACCGGCCAGCTCCGCGAATACGGCATCACGTCCGTCAGATTCGCCCAGAGCAACGGGCAGAGCCGATTGGGCGCCTGAATGGTCGGGTTGATCAACCCCTGCAAGCTCAAATAGCAAGGGAACCAGATCCATGTGCTGAATGAGAGCGTTTGTACGCTTTCCCTCGGGCAGCTTGCCGGGTGCCCACACGATTGCCGGGACTCGGGTGACGGCATCGTACATCGTCCACTTCTGGGTATGACCGTGATCGCCTAAGCAATCACCATGATCGGACATGAATACGACAATGGCGTCTTCGAGATATCCATTATTCTCAAGAGAGGAAAGGATTTGGCCGACCTGCTCGTCGATGAGGGTGACGTTGGCAGCATAATGCTTCCAGAGTCTGAGCAGCTGTGCTTCCGACGGTCTTTCATGCCACTTCACGGCATCGGGATGTCCCTTCATCATAGCGCTGCGATACGCTTTATGGTAAGGCGGTTGAGCGGCAAGCTCTTCGTCGGTGACGAGAGAAACCGGGATGTCAGTGTTTTCGTAAAGGTCCAGGAAACGTCTGGGAGGGTCGTAAGGTGGGTGCGGACCAGGAAATCCGATCTGCAGGAAGAGAGGCGTGTCCGCTTCGCGTGTTTCAACAGCCCATTGTGCCATTGTGCCTACAAATGTATCCGGATGGAATTTTTCTTCCAACGGCCATTCGAATGCACCTAACCCAGTTGACCAATTCGGATCCTCTAAACGGTAAGTTTCTCGGGATGGCTTCCGGACGCCGCAGTTGAGCATGAATTTATCCCATTCGTCCAGGAAGCCTCCGTGAGGATGGCCGTAGGGTAGTGCTCGATCCTTGTTCTCGACGATGTATCGCTGGTCGAAGCCAAAAGCCCCGTCGATTGGGTTCGTGTGCATTTTGCCGACGTTGATGGTGTGGTACCCGACCTTCTGAAAATCCTCTACCCAGCACTGCTGCCAGGGTGAGCTATTTGTGTAGCTGCGAACCGTGTGTGGGTATTCCATACTGAAGAGACTGGCTCGTGAGGGCACGCAAACAGCACCAGTACAGTGACACTGATCAAAACTAATCCCCTCACTGACAAGCCGATCCAGATGCGGCGTTTGCATGAACGAAGCGCCGAGACCCGCGATGGTGTCGTAACGCTGCTGATCCGTGATGATGAAAATGATGTTGGGTAAACTCATTTAAACCCCTGTCGGTCAAACCGTCTGATGCATCAAATGGTTATATCTCAAAAATTCCTCTTCCACTTCTTGCAGTTGTGTTTCGGCAAGAGGGTTGAGCGCATAGTCATAGATCTTTGCATTCTCTGTTTTTAGAGCCTGCACAATAGCCTCACGAGGATTGCCATGCTCATCAAATATTCCCTCATAAGCCCCCCCATTAGTCCGTAGTGGTCCAGAGAGCAGATCGTAAAAGGTCCGGCAAACCGACACACCACAGACGCGGCGATCTCCAACCACCCGCTTCATTAAATTCTGGTAATTTTGAGCTTGTTCTTCATCGGTCAATCCTCGTTTGTGGACCCTCTCGGTCTCAAAGCCATGACCAAAGGTTTGATCAGAAACAAAAATCGGTTTCTGAGTCAGTTCGTAAATTTTTTCATGGGGAGAGATCGGATTGATATGCTGTGGCGAGGATACATCGGCATAAGGGATCACCTTTTGCCAAAGTTCCGGGGAAAAGCTGGCAGCTTTCACATACATGCCCAGGATGAGATGGTTGGGATCATATTTTTTGATCATCTCATGGCCAAGTTGATACGCCCGGATGGCAAAAGCATCGGAAATCGCCTCAAAATCGCCTTTTTTTGCGGGATCTGCCGTGGCATAAACTCTTTCATTAAACTTATTGAACTCGGGACCAAATTCGATCGTTTCGGATGTTTTAATATCCTCGATTTTGCTGCAGTTGGTGCCGTATATAGAATTGAATTGGGAAACATCGCCCTGGTAGCGTTCCACAAGAATCTCAGCGATAGCAACCCGACCAGCCGCACCGGCATGACCCGTTACGACGCTGTTGATCCAACTGCTCATGTTGATAAAACCGCCAAAACCGTAATAATAACCGAGCAAGAAAGGATTATCTTTGTGTCTCGTACATACCGTCTCGGCTCGTTTTTCCACGAGATCTGCATAGTAATTGCTGAAAATATCCGGCCGTTCTTGTTGAAACCTCAATTCATTGGGGTGAGGAAATTGCCAAACCCCTGTGGTAAAGGGAAGTTTTTTGTCTATGAATCGGTCTTCAATATAATCAAGATCGATGAAACCGCGTTTATCACGGCAGGGGCTGGTTCCTCCTGCCGGAGCGCTGTTGAATCCAAGCTCCAGGTAACGATCAAGCCAAGCATCAACCCACTTTTTTTGATCGAAACCGTACTGTTCTTTAACGGTCACTTCGCTGTCATTGCCATAGATGTGACTGATCCCCACGGGTACAAAACCATGTCCTTCCGGTGTAATAAACCATTCCCGGTCGTTGATTTTCTCCAAATGAAAAAATCCGGTTTTTTCGCCTTTTACTGATGTGATTCCGCCGTATTGATCGGTCTCGTATGAAGCCATATAGTCTCCCCCAATCGAATTTTCCAGTGTCCTCTCACCGCCGCAGTGGCAGCTTCACTGGCGCGCCGATACGATTTGATTCATAGATTGCTTTTACAATTTCGAGCGGCTTTAGACCTTCTTCAGCCGTAACGTATGGCTCTCGGTCTTCGAGAATGGCATCAACAAACTCCCGTATCTGGAGTGCATGATAACCCGGCCAGGCACGGTCAGGGCCACTATTTTGAAACTTAGCCGCTTCTTCCTCCTCGCCAGGAATGGTCCAGATTTCATTTTTACCAATTGCACCCTCAGGCGTCTCAGAGAAACTGACTGAGGCACCGTTATCACCATGTATGGTAATTTTCGCACCAAACGTGGGGCTGGTTACCAGAGTAGCCAATATCATTCCCATCGCACCGTTTTTAAATCTCAGCGCCGCAACAGCTGTATCTTCCGTCTCGATATATTGATGCCTGTAATTGTCATAGAGGCCATAGACAGTGTCCACAGGACCCATAAACCATTGGTATAGATCAATGGCATGCATGGCCTGATTGATCAATACGGCCCCGCCTTCCTTGTCCCAGGTGCCCCGCCAGGGTTCTTTAAGATAGTATTCTTTTTTGCGGTACCACTTGACGACACAGTCCCCCAGTACGACTTTGCCCAGTTTGCCGTCATCAATCGCTTTTCTTACTCTCTGGGCTGCATCGTAAAAACGACGCTGGGATATCATGGCATATTTAATCCCAGCCTCTTTGCACACCCTAATAGAATGGTCCGCCTGCTTTAAATCCAGCGTAAGGGGCTTTTCAACCATGACATGAACACCTGCAGCAGCAGCTTTCTCTGCGAGTGGACAATGGCTTTGGGGTGGTGTGCATATCAGTACCGCCCGTACAGCGGGATCCTTGAGCAATTCGTCAACATCAGTATATGCATTCGCAACAGGATGTTCTTTTGTGAATGCTTCCAGACGTATTCTGTCAATATCACAGGCTGCAACGACCTCAACATTTTCAAGGCTGTTTGTTGCTGCATAATGATGTAAAGCGACACCACCTGTTCCGATTATTCCTATTCCAAATGTATCACTCATTTGTTTGCACCTCTAAGCTCACCAATATTACCCGTCATGTCACTCCATGCTTCCACCATTTCATAATACTGGCTGGAGACCTCCATGATACCGGGCAGAAGTGTGTCGAATAATTCAACGGCTTTGTCGTAGTCATGTGATGTTTGAGCAGTCAGGATCGCATCCTTTAATTCTTCATGCTGCCGACTTGACTCTGCAATTTTCATTGCCAATGCTGACATTTCATCAAAATGCTTTTCAGTTTTTGCAGGATCATTGACCGCAACATTGCGGTCATTATCCGCAGGATGTCTTCGGTATTGGTGCGTTTCCTTACCATCTTTAAACATATTGGCAATCGGAAGAATGTGCGGCGCTACAAAAAGAAGCTGGATAACCGGCTCTTCACTCAATACGCGTACCCGGTGTTTTTCACCCGGCATTGCGCATATCAACATCCCGGGTTCAAGAATTGCGGTTTCTCCATTAATCTCAAACTCGATTTTCCCCTGAATAACATACCAGCATTCGATTGCAGTCGTATGGTTGTGCAACATGCCTGTTCTTCCGGGTGGAAGGGTTTCAAACCTTGACCGTACTTGTGGTGTACTGATCACATTATGCGTGTGCTTTCTATAATCGTAAACTTCCAGTGCCATATTGTGCTCCTCCAACTGGGTGGCTTTGGTTGCAGATCACTTCCCTACCTGCCGATATCGCTGGCGTCCAAGTTTACGCGTCTGCATGAGCCAGCCTTTCTGAAGAGGTTGTAAATCCAGATCCACGGGGCAGAAGATACGCTAATCTATCCACGTGCCTGTGTAGACCGTTCCATCATCCTCAAGGAAAGGATATCCTCTCCAATGTTCGGATCCTCATAGAATCCTGATCCGTCACGCAACTGATAAGTAAGGTGCTCTTCTGACACCCATGGATCCATTTTGTCTGAATCATTATACCCAGGAGGTGCGATAAGAATGGGGCGATCCGGATCCACTTCCCGAATGGCTTTTACGGACTCGTTGTATAGCCTCATTACATCGCCATATCGACTACTGTTTTTAAAACCAAGACCGGCGGTTTCATTGAGGATTTCGAAAACGAGATCGTTCGGAAAGTCCTTCCAGCTCTGTGCAATATTCCGCCAGCGACTGGATAACGCGTTAATACCTGACTCAATATTCCCGTCTCCTGACCATGAGTTCGATCCCCAGATACACACAACCACAGCAAGATCCTGCTCCAGCGCCTCCTGGACCCTGCTGGTGACAGTCGTATAATCTACACCCATGGGTATGAAAAAGCGCACAGATTCAAATCCGGCCTCCTTTATGGCTCTAAGATGTCCCGCATGATATTGGCCTCTGATTGCCGGGCCATACCAGGGTGTAGACACGTCGTGGTTGGCTCCTTTTTTTAATTTCTCAAATACGGGTGCATACGCAACTCCTCTTTCAGGTTCTGATGCCTCAGCATAACTGCATATAAGGCCTAAATTCATCAGAAGGGCTGACAAGCGACCGGTTATCTTAAGTTTGCGTAGTGTTATCATAAAAACCTTTACCATTTAAATACAACACCAGAATAGTCCGGATTTCCCTTGTTAAGCTGCTCGTATATTTCTTTGCAGTCCTTGGGATCGGCAACATGGCTGATCAAAGGTTCGATTTTTAATTTTCCTTTTTTGACCAGGTCAAAGTAATCCATGATGTTTTTTTCAATGGATATTTTATAGTCATTCTTCGGAGAAATTTTATCGGGATATTTCCATTCGTGAGCCCCTTTGAAAGTAACGCAGCCTTGTTCCCAGAGGTGAATTTTCCGAAGAAATTCAACAGTGTTTCCTTTGAACTCTCCTCTTGGCGTTCCTACTAAAATAACTTCCCCTCTTTTCCCTGCGCAATCTGCAGCAACGGAGGATTGGTCGGGAATCCCACTGGCTTCAACCACAGTGGAACACATGGCACCACCGGTGATTTCCTTAATTCTGTCCGTTACACTTTCATTCAGAGCATTGATCGTGAAATCGATTCCGCACGCTTTCGCCAGTTTCAAACGACTGTCCATCACGTCAATGGCAATGACCTTGCAACCGCTATTAACAAAGAGTTGAGCAGCAATACTACCCACCAGTCCCTGGCCGATGACGGCTACAAAATCTCCAAGAATCGCCTCGGAAGTTCGAAGCGGTGTGAATGAAACCTGGGCCATTCTGGCAACCACAGCCAACTTTGGGTCGATGCCATCGGGTACTTTAACGATCATTCTTTTTCCCTGGATATAGCTCCCGTGGTTGCCATAAGTAAATACCATATCTCCTTCTTTAATGTCTTCAAATCCTCCGCCGACCGAAACGACCTTACCGACTGCTCCGTATCCGGGGCTGATGGGGTGCTTTGCCCAGGTCTCGGAGCCTCTGAAAAGAGCACACTCAGTGCCGGCACTGACAACGCTGTATTCGGTTTTTAAAAATATGTCGTTCGGTTTACTCGCTTGCGTATCCATTTCGTGTTCTTGAAATTCGACCTGGTTGGCACCAGGAAATACGACTTTATTGATTTTCATTTCTTAGGTCCTTCTACGTTGTGTGGTGTGCATTGCCATGTGCTGTTTGAAACGGCATCAGCGCCAAACATCCTCTGTGGGGAGTGGGCCCAAACGATCGTTGAGTTGATGAAGCAATTGTGTTGCTGTGGCGTTGTGCTCCGGGTCATTGGCCAGATTGTGATGGTTGTCCGGATCTTTTTGTACATCAAAGAGGTCAACGCAGATGTCGCCGTATTGAATGAGTTTCCATTCATCGGTGAGCACCATGCGATGTGGGCGCGGGCCAAAGACTTCGACGTTGCGTGTCATGGGATAGCTTTCGGAATAGACCGCATCTTTGCCCACGTAATTCTGGTTGCAGATATCAGACCAGAGCGAACGGCCAGAAAGCTCGGGCGGTTCGGTGCCTGCGACGTCGCAGAATGTAGGGAAGAGGTCGATGAGTTCGACAAGCCCAGTGTGGTGTTGTCCTGCTGAGATGGTGTCGGGTTTGTGCATGACGAGAGGCACGCGTACGGATTCTTCGTAGAATTGCGTTTTGCCCATAAGGCCGTGGTTAAAGCCCATATCGCCATGGTCGGAAAGATAAATCACAAGTGTGTTGTCACCCTTACCTGATTCGTCAAGCAAACGCAGGGCTTCGCCGACGCACCAATCGGTGTAGTATGAAAAGGCGTAATAATATCGGGTCCATTCTCGGCGTCGCTCTTCGTCGAGATTACGTATGGCTTTGTGCCAGATGGGGTGTTGCACCATGGATTCTAAAGGCGGGTCAGGCAGGGGGATGTCGCCGAGGAATGGTTCTAAACATTCGGGTGTTGGCAATGAGGGCCCGTGGGGGCTTTGAAAACTGACAAATGTAAAAAATGGATTTTCACGCTCCTGTGCGAGATATTCTTCCCAGGCGTTTAGAACCATATATTCTTGATGGTCTTCGTGCGGCAATGTGCCCCAGTTACCCTGAACGCCCGTTTCCGAGGGCGTCATGAGTGGGCGTTGGAGTGCGTGTTGGATCATTTCGAGGTGGATGACCTGCCAGGGATCGTCGGGGTGACCTTCTACGGGTGGACAGCCACGCTCGTTGCGGAGGTAATGCCAAAATTCTTCGTAGTCGATGCGGTCGGTAAAGCCATGATGGCGTTCCTTGCCCAATGAGGATTCTGTGTCGGGGATAAAGTGCATTTTGCCCAATGCTGCCGTGTCATACCCCGCTTTGCCCAGGTGGTGGGCCATGGTATAGAGTTCTGGCATTGGGGTGTCGTTTTGCAGCACGCCGCATTGGAATGAGTATTGGCCGGTGACCAGCGATTGACGACATGGTACACAAATTGGATTTTGTGAATAGGCACGGTCAAAGCAAATGCCTTCAGCCGCCAGGCGGTCAATGTTTGGTGTAAGGGCAATTTCAGAACCATAACAGCCCGTTGCCCAGGTGGCATGGGTGTCGGACATGATGACGAGGATGTTGGGGCGATTACTGGGCATAGATTGCTCCTTGATTGTTATTATGCGTACCGACTCGATGACCAGGGGCATTTGCGAGCACGCGCGATACGGTTGCGGTACTCACACCAACGTCCTGGGCGATGTCAGAAAGCGTAGCCTGTCGTCGAGAATTCATCAACTTTTCCTTGTATTTCGAGGTACGCTCTATTTCATCGGGGGCGGATTTTCGAGCAGTTGCTGCAATTCATAATAGGCTTGTTTGGGGCGAAGGTTCCGGTCCCAGAGCCCGATCTTTACGACGTTCCTCCTCGCATAATGCCGGACGTCTTTGATGTCCCACAAATTCCACGTCACCACGCCGCTGTGCCGGTTTTCCAGAAGTGCCTTGAATATCCCTGCATAAACTGCGGCATGCTCATCGACATTCCCTTCATCTTCCGGCCTGACGTGAAGATTGTTTTCGGTGACATGAAACTCAAGGTCGTGCTCATGCGTCCAGGCGATCAGGTCGGACAGATCCTGGGTATTGATGGCGCCGGTTTCCCACTGACTGGGATCGTGTCTGATCAGCTTGATGTGTGCCTGCCAACCGACACCATCCACCCGGCAGCCGATGGAACGCAGGTAGAGAACTGTATCTTTCACTTTGTTCCACGCAGCTTCTTCCATGCCGCTGTGCTGGTTGATGACCAGCTTGATGTTCGGGGCATGTTCCGTGGCGATGCGGAAGGCCTGGATGATATATTTGGGGATCTGTCCATCCAGATGCTTGAACTCTGCCGGGGTTTTTTCATACCCAATCTTTTCCCAGGGCATCTCCCAATTTGCGCCGGGTTCGGCTTTTTTCCATGTGCCGTTTGGGTTCACCGTCTCGTTCACGACGTCCATCCACAGGATGTTTTCGTGACCATTATAACGCTTGCACAAGGCGGTCATGAACTCTTCCAGGTTCTGTTCCAGTTCTTCAGCGGTTCGGTCGTCGGCCTTGGTCCACGGTGAGCACTGCGGAGAAATAGGCCCGTGCATCCTGATCACCTGGTTGTGTTGTTCCGCAAATTCAACCCAGCGATCCGGTCTTTCCCATCGCCACTGCCCAGGTTCAGGGTGGATGTAGGTCTGCTTGAAATCATTGGCAGGCGTGATGTAACTGAACTCCCGAGCCAGGATCTGTCCCTGGGGGCCCCGGGGCGACATGGAGGTTGCCCCGATATACACATTGCCTTTTGGGAATTTCTCTGCGACGATGTCACGCAACCGCCTGTCCGAGCGCGCTTCGGGAGCTTCTGCCACCTCGGGCGCATCCACACGATCAGGAGTGACCTGGGCAATGTGACGGTTCAGCTCGATCACCGCTTCGCTCAGGCCCGGTCGCGGCGTCAGCCCATCACCGAAAAACCCTTGCTTGAGTCCCCCTCTATTGAAGGCGGGCGTCGAGTCGATGGGATTGCACCAGAAGGCCCCGATGATGTAGGGCGTCTCCAGTGCGGCGCGGATGTATTCCGCGTAACGCTCTCCGGCTATCCGGGCGTTGTCCTGGAGCTTCCAGCCGCGGATCGACTTGTCACCATCCTTAAATCGAATCGCGAAGTCGCAGATCAAAATGGGTTTTCCGGTCAGCGCGTGAATCTCTTCATACTTCGCCTTGGGAAACCCGGGCTGAAAAGGCGGCTGAATGGCAATGGCGTCAACCCATGGCACTATTTCCTCCAGCACTTCGGGGACAAGTGTATTGAAGGCGAAGCGATCTCCAAAGATAAGATGGTCCGGATCGTGTTTCCGGTTCGCCTCGCCCATCACGCGAAAATACTCGCGCGCAATGGTCCGAAGAAAGCCAAGATCCCGTGCTTGCGCGTCATCGCCCTGCCAGGTCTTTAAAAACTCAGCATAGGCCTTATGTCCGGGCGCATCGGCAGGCAGCTCCCGGATGAAGTCCACCCAGTTCTTGCCGACGGAATTCTTCAGCGGCCAGGCCCCGAGATCGGTCCAGTAGTAGCCGATCAGGTTTGGGTTGTCGCGGTTCTGAAGACAGGTCTGCTTGACCTGCGCTACCAGTTTCTGCTGCTCCCCAGGATCAAAGATGTCGATGAAGCGGAAACTCCCCCCACTGGCGCGATACATTGAGATGGGCACGTAGTTACGACCTTCCACGTAGGGCATATCGCTCTTCAGTTCATTCGGGCACCCATACCCGTAGGCATTGAACCCGAGATTCTTGCAGGCCCTCGAGGCCGCGCTGTAGTCGGTCCGTAGGCTTCGGTTGGTCATATGGGTAATCCCGTGGGCGAAGAATGGTTTTCCCTCAGGGGTGATCAGCCAGGTGCGGCCTTCGATCTCGGCCAGCCCAATGACGGATTGTTCCTGTGCTGCGGATGCAAAAGACGTAGCGAATATCAGAGTGAGCGTCCAGATGCCCGCAGCAAATTGGTGATAGGTTAGATGTTCCATGTGACGTAAACTCCTTTCAAGCTGCGAAGTAACAAAGATCTGTCGTTCTGTTCATTGAGCGATGCGCCTTAAAATCAAACGGCCATCGCTTCCTCTTTGACATCCTTAAGCCCTTCAAACTCGCGCCAGATATCAACCATCGCATCCGTTGACATGCGACCCCATATGGTGATTGATCGCCTTACGTGCTTGCTCTACCATCAATTTGGGAATCGCGCCTCGTACAATCAAATACCCTTCTTCAAAAAACTGTCGTTTCTGCGTTTGGGTCATCTGCATAGTAAACCTCCTGATAAAAGTTTCTACTGTTCATAATCCAGCACGATTTCAGAATTGTTCATCCATCCACTGGCTGATTTTTTCGTTGGCCGCTTTCATCAAAGCTACGTTTTCATGATCGGGTTGCTCCTCTTCGTCTATCAGGCCGTAACGCCGTGCTCTGTTGCGCTGGTAAGCACCGCAAAGATGAAAGCCAATGCAACCCGGGTTCTTGTGTATTTCTGCCAGTGTCTCCGCGTACCATTGACCATCGTTGCGCGTAAATTCACCTGGCTCGGTATGCCAATTCATTCTCGCTGCATCGGCAAGCAACACCGGCTTTCCCGTTTTTGTGTGCCATTCGTCTAGATGGGTAACCGGGTCACGAAAATCCTGAAACGATAGCACATCAACATATGGCAAAGCCGCTTTCACAACTTCCATCGCTATTGGGGCATTGGCTTCATAACGATCTCCCAGGATCAGGTGGTGTTTGTCATAGCGACGGATCGCATCATGCGTCGTTTTATAATACTTGCTGGCCAATGCCGAAAGTTCTTGTCGCCCCACTTCCGTTTTGAGCAGATCAGGGTCAAAGATAGGGCCACGCCATTTATTTACAGGGTTAGCGTGAACCCAGGTTGGGCAATCACTGTAAAAGTACCCGATCAGATTGGCATCTTCACTCAGTTCAGCACAATGTGATCGCACCACGTAGTCGCACCATTCTTCCCACTCAGGGCTGTTAAAGTCGTAGTGACGCGTATGCTGTTCCCACTGGTGCGATTCAGTAAATGGCAGAAGATGGCAGTATGGCATATTGAGCGCCTGATATTCTTCAGGCGTAAAAGCACGGGAATGCTGCCATTTTCGCACCGTCACTTCCTGAACCCACCCAATGGAATTGAACCCCCACTGTGTTAGGTTCGGCGCAACAGATTTCTGAATCCATTTGATCGTGCTTCCGTCATATTTATTGCGCCAGAGTTCAATATTTTCGAGATAACGCATGGTCGCAGGATCGATATGGTTGACACCCATAGAAAAGAAAGGTCGCCCGTCAGGTGTAATCAACCACCAGTGTCCTTTCCGCTGATCAAGTGTAAAAAACCCCTTGGCCTCAGATTGGGTCGTTTTAGATTCTTGCATGGTCATTTCCCTGCCAGTTTTCTCTGCAAAAGTTGCCTTCGCCTTTGCATAATGTGCTCATAGGCATTTTTCGTTTGGTGAAATGTCTAATTCAAGTAGTCGTTTCATGATAGCAATTTCCCTTTTACCTAACAGTCCACCGCAACACGGTTCCCTGTAATAATAGATTCCTGAATGGCCATTGCGATGGCTGTTGCAATCAGTCCGTCTTCTGGTGTTGCAGCTACAGGGTCACCATTTTGAACCGCATCGAAAAATGCACGCATGTTGTATTCCATCAGAGTCCTGCGCCCAGGTGCTTGAAACGTCTCGACTGTCGATTCTTTGGCCTCCCTAAGCCCCCATTCCACAGTATCAGGTAACCATTGCGTTCCGGTTATACGTGCCAATCCCTTCTCTGTCCAAATATCCAGAAGATGTCCGCCATCGGCACAAGCAGCACCAATGCCACCACACGTCAGCGAAGCGGAGGCCCCAGATTCGAACTCAACGACTGCCGAGGCAGCATCCGGCATTGGGCTGCCTCTAAAAGATCCGCCAAATGAGAATACAGATTTGGGCTTGCCCAGTAAAAATGCCAGCGTGTCGAAGAGATGCACATAACACTCATTAAGCAGCCCATTGTGGTTATCCGGATCCCAATGTTTTGCTCCTGGAGGTGGGCACCACCCCATCATCAAATTGGCATTGGCCATCCACCCATTGCCGAGATCGCCATTCATGAGTTCCCGCAACCGCACCATTGCAGGCATACAGCGAAGTGGAAACTCGACCTGACAGGGCACATCAAAACCGTTGCACAATTCAATCAATTCCCTGCCGCTCTCAACAGTCCCTGCCCAGGGTTTCTCTATCAGCATGGGGATGCCCCTTTTACCAGCCGATTCGATCAGCGCCCTGCGATGTTTGGGCATTACTGCAAGTGCGATTGCATCCAGCGATTCGTTATCCATCATCTGGTCTGCATCTTCGTAAAGCCTGAGGTCATTTTTCTTTTCATAGGCTTTAGAACCGCCCATACCATCCAGTCGAGCAGGCATATTTTCAGCCGCTGCGACAACGTGGGCGCCCTCGATTTTATGCACAGTTTCTACCATCCATTGGCCAAGGCCAAGGCCAACAACACCAAGCCTGATCGATGCCATATTATTCTCCTATTCTCAAAAGCAATCTCCACCCGATAAACACAGGGCGTTTAATTCCACGTCTCCACACCCAGCAACTTCTTGCCCAGATCGGTTAATTTCGCAGGTTTCTGGGTCTTATGTTCCCAATCTCTCGGATCGCCTGGCCATCTCGATGTGGGGCGACAATTTTGCCACGCAGCAATCCGATCTTCGAGCGCATCTTTTTCGCGACTTGCTACAGGATACATCCTGATATACTGAGCCAATCGAGGCCGATCCGAACGATTGTGCCCATTGCCATGCGCCAACAACCGATGCCAGATAATGAGGTCGCCTGCTTTGCCAGGAATGGACTTGACTTCCAATCCATCCAGATCAGGATGGCGAGGATGGCGATCCTCAGGCTGGGTTTTCACCCAATCTTCAAACATATTGTGGAAACCTGGGACACACCGGAATCCGCCCTGATCTTCTGATGTGTCGGTTAAATACAAAACACCCTGCACACCAAACGGCACTTTTTCAACAGACGTGTCGGTATCCCAATGAATATTCCCTTCATTTTGCCAATCGGGCTTGTCTTCACGGGAGGGCGGTTTCATATTGGCGCGGTCCAGTGATACCCACAGTTTTTCAGTTTCCCAAATCTCAGAAAACGCTTGATGCACACGCGGATGCTGCCGGTTATTCCACAGAGCCTGGTGCTGATAAATCTCTACCATGCCCGACGCCGAAATCATTGAAGCTCGATTGCGACCTCTATAAGGTGTGTGTTTGTACCAATCTTCAGGGTCGTTGGGATCCATCTCCAAAAACTCCCAGATCGTATTCACCATTGCATCCAGATTTTCACGAGGCACCGCGTTGGGTACCACCACATATCCATTTTCTTTCCAAAAATCCCAATCTTCACGACTAAATATGGCCATCTTTTTCTCCTTATAAACCCGCTTCCTCTGCGCACCGTCGAACATGCTTTACGGCGGCTTCCACTTTCTCTGCCGGTGTGTGTTCAATAATCAAATAACCATCTGGACCTAATGCCTCTTCTAACAAACGCAAATAGGTAACATAGTCCAGGCACCCCTCTCCTGCAGGGCACTCATCCATATGGAGGTGCAATCCATTTTGCATCACCACATCTTTTGCATGCGCCATGGCAATCTTATCCTTCAAAATGGGAAATCCAGTCTCCAGGAAAGCGCCTGTCTCCCAATAATGATCGAAGGTGATCATATTGGCGCCGTCCATCTGAATCTTCAGTGCAGACGAACCAACGGCGTCCACAAACGCAGCACAACGCTCAAATGTGCCAAGAGCCGTAGCAAAAGGAATCTCTACAGCGATACACGTTCCCACATCTTCTGCAAGTTTGGCCAAAGGTGAAAATACATCGATGAGACGATCCATTGCGTCCTGCGTTTTGTTAAACGGATGCGAACAGAATGGATGCTCGGGATTTGCGCTTCCTGGCTGCATGACGACAGTAGGCACGCCAAGACGGCCCGCTACTCGAATTTTTTTCTCTGCTACCGCCACAGTGCCATCCGTTGGTCGCAATGGATTGAACTCCCAACTGCCCATTGCACAATCTCAAGACCCGCATCGGTAACCCGGTCTTTAAACACCTCAAGGCTCATATTACCCAATAGTCCCTGATTGACCAGCAATCCTGTAAGACCATTGTCTTTTGCCGTTTTAAAAAACAGATCCAAATCTCTGCCTGGCAAACCCAGCCCAAATTTCATTTTTGTTATCTCCTTTAATTTTCCTGTCGTCCATCCTACTGCAAAAGCGACCAGTCGGGTTCCCCTTCGGGGTGGCTCAATGGACCAAACGCATTGTGAATGACCCGCCGCTGGGAATCCACCCAGGAGCGATAATGCTCACAGGCGTGTAATGCGTCACCCCGTTTGGCGAGAAGTCCCGCCAGGTGGTTTTCCATCTCTTCTCGCAGTCCTGAGTGCTGTGAGTCCTCGGCAAGATTGGTCATTTCAAGTGGGTCAGATTCCAGATCAAAAAGCTCAGTAAGGCCGTTCAGCCACCTGGCGTAAGCGTGCCGTTTTGTACGAATGCCTCGCCATTCCATACCGTTTTGATAGTGGTCGTAGCGTTTGGAAAAGTTCATCGTGAGGACCGCCTGCTGCTCGAAAGCGCCAGATCTCCCCAGCCAGGATTCGGACAGATCATGGCCCTCAACCGTGCGTGGGATCGGCACATCGCAAAGAGAACAAAGCGAAGGATAAAGGTCTACAGGAGCTGTGAGCGTATCTCGACGGATTCCGCCATCCAGCGTGCCCGGGAGTCTGATGATGAATGGCACGTGTATGGATTCTTCGTAGGGTTGTCGCTTTTCCCAGGGCTGTATACCATGTGCGCCGACCTGCGTTCCGTGGTCCGAAGTGAAGACCAGAAGTGTGTTGTCAGCCTTGCCGGTTCGATCCAGATAATCCAGGATCTCGCCAATCATATCATCCAGGGCGATGACCATTGCCAGGTAGTTGCGGTACATTTTTCGAGAACGCTCCTGCCATTCTTCGGACACGTTTTCGGGTACCGTGGGATATTCCGGCACGCGTTCATAACAATGCTTGGGCGCATAGTCAAAGGGGGTTCCGTGAGGCTGATGAGGCGACAGAAAAAGGCAAAAGGGATCGTCGCCTGGCTCGTCCATAAACTCAAATGCGTATCGGTTTAGTGCTTCGGTTTCGTAGCCTTCCCACTGTTCAGTGCTCCAGTCGTCGCCGTTGACAAAACCGTTGAAGTAGACCATATGCATGTTGTATGCACGCCAGTGTTGAAACCCCATGCGATCCCGGCCTTCAGGCACCCAGTCGGGTACGTTTTGCGCAGGCCACACACCCGTGTGCAAATGCCACTTGCCGATCCAGCCGGTGCGATAACCCTGTGAAGCAAATGCGTCAGCAATTGAAATTTCTGTGTGCCGCGTACGTGTCGAGTTAATGATATGACCTGTGGTTTGTGGGTGCCGCCCCGTAATGAGCATGGCCCGATAGGGCGTGCACACCGGGCAAGTAGACACGCAATTGTCCAGCGTGACCCCCTCGGAAGCGAGGCGATCGAGATTTGGCGTTTCGATTTGATTCTCTCCGTAGAGCGGAAGGCAGGAAGCTAGCAACTGGTCGGCAAACACAAACAGAAGATTTGGGCGCTCATTCATAGACTTTGATTACTCCGGTAGAAGTTCTTGGATGCTAACGGGACGGTTTTCGCGAAAAGAGGTGATGGCTGCAAAAATGATCGCGAGGCTTTGAAGGTTGTCTTTTCCATGCGTAGGAAATGGGCTCTCCTGCCGAATCGATTTCGCGAAATCGATCAAGAGACCATTCCGATCCTGGCCAGGGAACGCGTTGACGACAGGTGGTGAAAGTATTTCACCATCGGCGTTCTCAGTTTCCGGGGCATCCCCATTCCAGGTTGCAGCACCGTTTTCAAACTGAACCCGCCACTGGCCCTCCCAGCCAGATCGCTTTCCGCGAGTCGCCCATGAGCCAACGTAAGAAAGGACGGCGCCGGTATTGAATTCGATGATTGCCGTGGCATTGGCAGGTCCCTTCGACTCGCTCCAGGAGGGATTCCAGGCTTTGCAAAAAACCTGTTCGGCATTGGCGCCGAGAAGGAAACGGGCCATGTCCACGTGGTGAATCATGATTTCCAAGGCGAGTGTGCTCACCTGGTCAGCGCGCCAGCCAGGGAGACGGCCCTGCGGCTGGTAAAGCTCGATTCTAAGAGAATCGACGGAGCCAAGTGACTCGGAAAGCGCCTTCAATTGCCAAAGTCCGAGACGGTAGCGAAAATTCTGGCTGACAGCCAATTGCAACTGGGTAGACTCGGCAAATGAGACGAGGTCTACAGCAGCATCAAAATCATCGCTGAAAGGTTTCTCACAAAGGACGTGCTTGCCAGCTTCCAACGCCTTCCTGGCAACCGGGACGTGCAAGTGGTGCGGAACAGTGACCAATATCGCGTCAGCTGGCGTTGCCAACGCCGCATCAAGATCTGAAAAGCAGACGTCGTCAGAAAGGTTCCACTGAGACCTGGCCTGCTCCAGATTTTCGCCGCCACGACTCACGAGGGCAGCCAATTCCCAGTCCGGTGAATCATGGAGAAACTTGAGCCAGGATTTTCCCCATCCTCCGGACCCGACCTGGATCATCTTTAATGGCTTCACGATGTTGCCTCCTTGAGGTAAACAGATGTGTTATGACCTGACTTCAGTCAGCGGCTTCTACAGGCACGACGATTGTCTGCTGCGACCATGCCCCATTCGCCAGACGCTGGATCAACAGTCTGGCAGCCTGACGGCCGATTTCCTGGCCGGAGTAGTGTACGTAGTGGGGCGGCTGATCAAGGCGTCCAAGAGCGGTCATCGCAGCGAGGTCGTCGAGACTAAACACGGCGCGATCGAAACCACAAAGACGCAGCGAGGTCGGTAGATCAAGGTCGCAGGCGCTGACTTTTCGCAGTAACCTGCCCAACGAGAAGAAGGTGGTCAGGCACATGCCTGGTCGCTCTGCCTGGAACAACCACCGCAAGCACTCTGAGACACTGCTTGCGTCATTCAGAAACAGATTGCGGTGCTCACAAGCGGTTGCCGCAAGCGCCTCGGTCATGCCAGCAAACCGCTGCGTCCAAATTGAGGGGAAGCTCTGTTGTGAAGAATGCACAAATAGCGCCCGATCACATCCCTGTGTGCTCAGCCATTGCCCGCACTACCACCCGCCATTGTGGTTGCCTGCCGCAACGGTCGGTGCTGAGGGGTGCGGAATGGGACGTTCGACGAGAACCATTGGGGGCAACCCTTCAGCTTCTGTGCGCAAGGCCTCGTCCTCTTCGGCATCCACAGGACAGACAATCACCCCGCTCACGTGATGCGTCTGGATTGCCTGGATGGCTGTGATCTGCGATGATTTATTAGCGCGCCCTCCCGAAATGACGACCGTCTGATACCCCGATGCGAAGGCCTCCTCCTCGACACCCGCAATGATAGCCGGAAACAGCTCGGTAGCTAAAGAGGGCATCACAATGCCGATCAGTGGCGCTTGACCTGTTGAAAGAGCGCGGGCTGCCACGTTGGGCTGGTAACCCAGCCGCTCCGCAGCCTCTATAATCGTGCGCCGCGTGTCTTTGCCAGCTCGGTGGCCTGGTGCGTTTGCAAGCACGCGAGACACTGTTGCCGTGCTCACGCCAACGTCCTGAGCGATGTCAGAAAGCGTCGCCTTTCGTCGAGAATTCATCAAATTTTCCTTTGACATGTACATCATTTGTGTTATTTTGAGTAATGGATTACCCAGAGTAATATATGTATAAAAATTGGATATTCAAGAAAAAAATTCAAACTTTAAGGCAATCGATTACTCAAAGAGATTTTATAGGCGGGTAAGGACGGATAATCGGTGTGTTTTGACAGGATACGAGAACAGCAATCGATTGCTCAAAAAAGCAATGTTCCTATAGTGATCAAAGTCGAAAACTACACCGTCTTGTTGTAGCCGACAGACGGCTTCAACAAAACACAGGCGCCTGTCTGCTTGTATTGGCAGTCAATTGGGATTATATTGCCAGTCGTTATATCGTGATATCAAGTTATCGGGAGACATCAATGGCGAACACTTTGACAGCAGCACTTATCGGCACAGGATTTATGGGCATGGCACACACAGAAGCCCTTCGCCGTTTGGGCATCCGGATTCACGGCATCTTGGGATCGTCGCCTGAAAAATCTCGCCAGGCAGCTACAACATTTGGCATTGAAAAAGCCTACACAAGTTACGACGAAGTTCTATCAGATCGGGCCGTTCAAGTTGTCCATATCACCACACCCAATCGATTCCACTTTGAGCAAGCATCACAGGCGCTTCAGGCGGGCAAACACGTGCTCTGCGAAAAACCCCTGGCCATGACCGCAGAGGAATCATCTACACTCGTCGACATTGCAACCAAAAGTGACACGGTTGCAGGAGTCAACTACAACATTCGGTATTATCCCCTCAACATCGAAGCGCGCAGTCGTGTGCAAACGGGCGAAATCGGCGACATCTACTCCATCTACGGCAATTACGTTCAGGACTGGCTCCTCTACCCTACCGATTACAACTGGCGTGTATTGGCCGACGAAGGGGGGCTTTTGCGTGCAGTCGCCGACATCGGCACCCACTGGCTCGACCTTGTACAAACCATCACGGGCCTTGAAGTCGAATCTGTTTGCGCCAATCTCAAAACCGTTCACCCCATCCGCCAGCGTCCAAAAGGCGAAGTTGAAACCTTCTCTGGCAAAACCCAGGACATCGAAGCCACGGAATCCATTGACATCCAGACTGACGACAGTGGCGCCATCCTGCTGCGTTTCAAAGGCGGAGCCCACGGCTCATTGTGGGTCTCACAGGTCACTGCCGGACGCAAAAACTGTCTGCGCTATGAAATTGCTGGGGCCAAACGCGCACTCGCCTGGAACAGCGAGCAGCCCAACGACCTCTGGGTTGGCCATCGCAATGAACCCAACGAATCACTCATTCGCGACCCCGGCCTGGTATCAGACGCTGCCCGCGCCACCATTACTTATCCCGGCGGTCACAATGAAGGCTACGACGACAGCTTCAAACAGTGCTTCAAAGCCTTTTACAACTACATCACAAACGGCGACTACTCAGCCCCGGCCACTTTCCCCACATTCACAGACGGACACAATGAAATTGTGCTCTGCGAAGCCATATTAAAAAGCCATCGGAAAGAAAAATGGATCACACTTTAAATCACCGCAGGAGAATCTCCAAATGATGAACCTCGGATTTGTAAGCGCAATCCTTCCCGATCTCTCCCTTGAGAAAGTCCTTCAATTTGCCGCAACAGAAGGTTTCTCCTGCGTAGAACTCATGTGCTGGCCCAAAGGCAAAGCAGAGCGGCGCTACGCAGGTGTCACCCACATTGAAGTCGCAGATTTTACCAAAGACGACGCAGAAAAAATCCACGAACAGCTTGCCGAAACAGGCATCTCAATCAGCGGGCTGGGTTATTATCCCAACCCACTCACCCCAGACCGCGACGAAGCCCAGATCTACATCGACCATCTCAAACACGTCATCACCGCGGCTGAAACTCTGGGTATTGGAGTCGTTAACACCTTCATCGGCCGAGACTGGACACAATCTATCGATGGCAACTGGCCCCGTTTTTTGGAAGTCTGGAAGCCCCTCATCAGCTTCGCCGATGACCACGGCATTCGCATCGGCATCGAGAACTGTCCGATGTTTTTCAGCAGCGACGAGTGGCCAGGGGGCAAAAATCTGGCCTATTCTCCGGCGATCTGGCGGCGGATGTTCGAGTCGATTCCCAGCGAGAACTTTGGCCTCAACTACGACCCATCCCACTTAATCTGGCAGATGATCGATCCGCTCAAGCCGCTATGGGAATTCAAGGATCGGATCTTTCACGTACATGCCAAGGACGTGCGTTTGGATCGGCACCGGCTGGACGACGTGGGAATCATGGCCACACCGCTGGAGTTCCACGTGCCCAAGCTGCCCGGGCTCGGGGAGGTGGACTGGGGTCGCTTTTTCTCCGTGCTGAGCGACGTGGGGTATCAAGGTGCCGTATGCATTGAGGCGGAGGACAGAGCATACGAAAATTCCCTGGGAGCCCGGCAGGCGGCGCTGGCGCAGAGCGGGCGTTTTTTGCGCAATTTTATGTCCTGATATGTACCGGACACGACTCGACCTAACGGGCAGTGTCTGTTGCGGACAATACGCTGCTTTTAATCTTCAAGCCTCCATGATCTTGACAAATTCGTCTTTCTGATGTTTCGAATCTATGATTTTTGAAACTCGACGTAACCTCCGCTCGGTTAGCACCTTTAGTTGCGCATCCGTATCATCCAGGCCCAGCATGAATTCCTGGATTCCCTCATCCAGATTTAGCAGATTCAACATCTGAGTGACTTTGGCTCTTGAGACACCCAATTTTCTGGCAAGCTCAGCCTGTGATTTCACTTCCCCACGGTCCAGATACGTCTTGTATTTCATTGCTTCTTTGAGGGGATTAACGTAAGTTTTGGGAGCCGATCGCCCTATCCGACCGATATTGAAGACTGGTTTCCTGTTCCTAAACTGTTGATTTATATCGAATTCGTCCCAAAGGTACAATGTTCGATGAATGTCACAGTTGGGGAGCCAATACCAATAGCATATTGTTTTTAAAAAACTTAAAAGGCTGCGAAAACATTCGCAGCCTTTTTTGTGTTTTCAACTTGAATCTTGACCACTCTCTCATTCTCAATTGCCTAAAAACGGTTCTCTCCTCAAGAGCCACTTCATTCACCGACGGCGGAGGTCTTTGGTCTAAATCAACCAACCCCTGTTTTACGCCTCGACCGTGTTCTGCGATCTTATCAATGTAGGTACACCGAAAATAACCGCATATATAGTCCTGTGAATAAGCCTCTGTGAGAAACTTCGCCGTCTCATCACTTGCTGTCTGTTCATCACCCGCCTGACTAAAAATGGTCCTGTCATAGGATTCGGCAAAAAAAGCTGATCTGATGATCGCCTATGAGTACAGGTTTTTCTGCCAGCTTGAAAAAACGGAGCAGTTTCTCTGAGCTATATCAAACATATCCTGCGAAAATCCATTGAGCGCTCCCTGATTCTAAGGGAGTCGACAGGGCCAAGTGAATCGGAAAGCGCCTTCATTTGCTAGAGGCCACGACGGTAGCGAAAATTCAGACGGCCAATTGCAACTTGGGCGATGCGAAAGAGCGGCTCCTTGTTGCCTTTCTGCAATTTTCTACGGCGAATTTTTAACCCCTATCAATTGCCGATTGACGGAGATGCCACTCACGTAGGATTTTCAGCAGCTCTGTTTTGGTGGCGTCGTATTCCGGCTGTGCCCAGAGATTGTGAATTTCGGACGGATCCGCATTCAGGTTGTAAAGCTCTCCGAAATCAGAATGGTCGAGATAATGCACCAACTTCCAGTCTTGGGTGCGAACCATGTTGAGATACGCATTGCTTCCCCGACCGGCCAGCTCCGCGAATACGGCATCACGTCCGTCAGATTCGCGCGGCCAGGCCCCGAGATCGGTCCAGTAGTAGCCGATCAGGTTTGGGTTGTCGCGGTTCTGAAGACAGGTCTGCTTGACCTGCGCTACCAGTTTCTGCTGCTCCCCAGGATCAAAGATGTCGATGAAGCGGAAACTCCCCCCACTGGCGCGATACATTGAGATGGGCACGTAGTTACGACCTTCTACGTAGGGCATATCGCTCTTCAGTTCATTCGGGCACCCATACCCGTAGGCATTGAACCCGAGATTCTTGCAGGCCCTCGAGACCGCGCTGTAGTCGGTCCGCAGGCTTCGGTTGCGCATATGGGTAATCCCGTGGGCAAAGAACGGTTTTCCCTCAGGGGTGATCAACCAGGTGCGACCTTCGATCTCGGCCAGCCCAATGACGGATTGTTCCTGTGCTGCAGATGTAAAAGACGCAGCGATTATCAGAGTGAACGTCCAGATGCCCGCAGCAAATTGGTGATAGGTTAGATGTTCCATGTGACGTAAACTCCTTTCAAGCTGCGAAGTAACAAAGATCTGTCGTTCTGTTCATTGTTCAGCAGGGGCTGAACTGGTGACTTCGGTCTGCTGATCTTCATCCAATTTCAGCTCAACGGCATCGCCGCCCACTAAGATTGTGTAATCTCCTTTGAAGCCCCGAAGACTTACCCTTCCATCAGCATCCGTCGTGAGTATTTCGTCGGTCCTCCAACGCTTTTTCATCACGTGCATCCAAACTTTGCCGCGAAGATTCAAGCGACCGTCCGTCTCCAAGATCGCTCGGTCTGCCGCAGAGTTGCGGTCTTGGGACAATAACGACCAGGCGTAAATCCCGTTGACCAGGCGATGGCTGAACAAAACTGTCATGACTCGCTCAGTCATCGCGGCCTTTTCAAGTTCATCACCGACCGTGTCCTTCATCTCGACTTCCGTCGCCGCGATTGGCAGGTTGAATTTTTCAAAGTACTGAAGCCGTTTGTAGATTGTCTCGGGCGGAGTTTGATTGCCAAACCGACTTTGAAAGCCGAGTGCGGAAATTGGAGCATCGTTCTCGAGCAGCAGGCGAACCTCACTCTCGAAGTGTCTCATATTGTCGGTAACGTCACCTTCGGCGGGATCAGAAATCACTTTGTTCTCGTTAAGGTAGAGCAAGGCATCGGGATCGACCGTGTTCTGCTTTGCAATCTTGAACCAGTCGGCGATCACATCATGTCCGACGAGGTCCTGCACGATGTGATTGTCTCGGGTTTCGTTGATGACATCCCATTCGTAGACGGGCCATTGCCCAGCCGATTCTTCGATCATCCTTTGGCAAAGATCGCGAACATTCTGCTGTTCGGCAGCCGTCAGTTCGTCTCGTGGGATCCCCTTGGCGGTACTGCTCCAGTTGGCCTTTGGGTCGTCGACATAGACGAGTTCGCTCAGTTCTGGCGGCATGAAGTTCCCGAACTGGCCACCGGGCCAGATCAGGCAGTGCCCCCGAACTGGAATGTTGTTTTCTTGAAACCAGTCAAATAGTTCTGGAAGGTGGGGCTCGGCTATCGATCGACGTTTGTATTTCAAATACATACCGAAACCGGCGGCATTAAACCCGAGACGCAGAAACATCTCTTTGTACTGTTCAGGAGCGATTGGCCCGGTCGGAGCGTGCATGCTCCGGCCGCTTACGACTCCCCCAAAATGAAACAGATGACGTTGCTGTTTGATCTGTACCGGCACACCAGAAACGGGTTTTCCATCAGCATCAACGACACGAACCTCAATATCTGCCTTACGAAGCCGGTCGATACGTTCGTTGGCTTGCTGCCGCCACGGCTGTGAATCGGCCAGAGATTCGTCGACGATTGCTTCAATCCCGACGACATCATTTCCAGAGTAGGAGTTTCCGTTAGTTTTTGTTCTGTTCATGTTAGTTGCCATTGTTTTGGTCATGGGTTGTACGGCCCTTTCCGCATTTAGTTGGAGAAGATTCTTTCCAAAATGACTTCTCGGACTTCCATCATAGTCGTCTTTGATTTCGAAATGGGGAATATCAGTTAATATCTGCTGTCAATTCAGTCTTATAGCCACCCTCAGGCAATTGTAGTGTTCCGAGATCAATACTTTGCCCGTTGTGTTTTGCTCTGATTTTATAGGTTCCTTTAAAACCTCTTAGTTGAACTGTACCATTTTCATCAGTTTTCACAGTTTCATTTGTTCTCCAGTGGTTATTGATCAGCCAAAGGTAAATTTTCCCGTTGAGCTTCAGGCTTCCATCACTCCAGACAAGAGCACGTCCGGCCCTCATCTGGGTTTGGCTCAATTCCTCTTCATCCATATTACGTTTCTCCCCCCGCGCCATTAAATCCCACTGAAAGATTTGATCCACCATAGGATGAGAAAAGTAGAGGGTCATAGCCCGTTCAATCAATTCGGCTTTCTTGTACTCCTTAAGCGAAGGATCATTACGTCTCTGAACCTGCATTTCTGTGATAGAGAGGGGTAGACCAAATTTATTGAATAGATTGAGCCGTCTCCATATTTCTTCCGCTGAGATATCATGGTTCATTCTGGCCTGGAATCCAATCCCGGTAATCGGTGCATCATGATCAACCAGCAACTGAATCCAACCCATATAATTATTAATATTGTCCTCATACTCTTCCGGACCACCGGATATGACCCTGTTTTCATTGAGTATCAATCCTGCGTCGGGTCTTACTGCATGCTCCCTGGCAATCTTAAACCAATCAACGATCACCTCTTTCCCGAGAATGTCCATCAAGTGGTGATTGACACGAGGCTCATTGATGACATCCCAATCCGGTACATCCCATTTAGCTGCCCAATCGGCGATTTTTTGGGCAACCATGTTGCGAAGTTCCTCTTTTTGAGCTTCAGATAAGTCCAAAGGTTCAGACGCTATGTGTTCATTATACGAAGTATGGGTCTTTCCATAGACGAATGTTTCAACATCCATTGGTAAAAATCTGGCATGCGGCCAGATCAGATTGTGCCCTCTGATCTCAAACCCATGTTCCTTAGCCCATCTAAAAACCTCCCGGGTTCTTTCTTCGTTAGAAGGTCCATGGCGTTGCTTTAAAGAGTTTTCTAAACATAGTTTATTAGCGAAATAAGGTAAGATTTTACGATACAAATCCGAGGTCTCTCCCACACCCACAATTCTACGAGCCGAAGCCACCATACCGAATGGAAACTCATGGTCTGTCTGTTCGATCGTGATTTCCGCATTCGGCAACACACGTCCGGATGCATCTTTCACTGTAATGGCTAAATCCGCCTTCCGGTATTGATCAATCCGTTCATATGCATCCGCGCGCCAACTCTTCTGCGCAATTGCATCATTAACAATATCCTCAATACCTTTGGTATCTTTCCCTGTATAATCATGAGCCTGGGCGCCCTCCTGGCCTTGGCCGCGTTGACCACGCTGCCCTCGCCCCTGTTGTTGTGCGTCAGCAGCCGCTACGAGCATCACCAGGGCCAGTGACGCACATACCCAAACAATTCGACGATTCATCGTGTGCTCCTCGATTAGGACCTTTGTTGTTATCTTATCGCTTTTTGGTGATCATGGGCGCTCCGGTTTCCTCGATCCTTTTCCTGGTATTTCTTGACAATCTCCGGCTTGCCTTGCACGGGTGTGTGGGGGAGGTGGGTGGAGAGTAAAAGGAAAAAACGCTCATCCTTGGAATCCTCGATGTAATCGAGAACTCGGTCGGTGAAATAGTCGTTGATGTATTCGCCTTCTTCATTGGGTTCAACCTCGGGTCTCGAGGTAATACCGTATTTGAAATAATCGGCTTGTCTATTGAGAAGTACCTTTTGAACCTTAAGATCAAAACCCTCTGCTTGTCTCCGGCTCACCATGTGGGATTTTCCAAACATGGCTGTTTTATAGCCTGCATCTTTGAGCAGCTCGGTGAATGTGACGGTCTGGGGATCAAAATTGCGCTTGCAGGCGGGCTGAAGAAAGCCTAGCTCCGGCTTTCTGTTGTATGTCGGAACAAAGGCCCAATTAGTCCATGCCCCGTGAGTCGTGACATTTTGCCCAGTGTAAAGGCAAGCTCTGCTAGGGCCGCATAACGGGGTTGCGTAGGCGTTTGTGAACTTCATCCCCTCCTTTTGGAGTTTATCGATGTTGGGAGTTTCGTAATATGTGTTTCCGTAACAGCCGAGATCGGTCCAACCGAGATCATCGGTGAAGATGAAGACAATATTGGGACGGTTGTCCTTGTCCATGGCTGTCAGGTTGCCGGCACCCGCTGTTAAGTGAGAGATGCCCAAGACCACCATGCCAACATTGCTGAGAAAATCTCGTCTAGATTGTTTGTTGCCCATCAATTGCTCCATAGATATATAAGACTACAAACAACCAGAGTTCGACACTCTAATCGGATTCTTGTTGCTTTCATAAGTACAAGTGAAACTTGTAGAAAGGAACAGTGCCTATCTCCATGCGTCCATCAGAGGGGCAGCTCTTCGTGCGTATCCTCTTCCAGCTTCACCACCGCAGTCTTCGCATTTTTTCCCTCGCCCACGGTGATCTTGTAGATGCCCTTGAACCCCCGGACCCGGGCTGTACCGTCGGTACCGGTCTTTCTGGTCACGTCAGTATCAAAATCGCGTTCCATCATCTTCATCCACTGCTCCATTTCCGCCCGGGGTTCGCCTTCCCACGACATGAGCGCATAGGGCCAGTATCTTCTGCTACGCTGCTGTATACTCGGGCTTCGGTCGGTCCAGGACCAGTGCCAGAATCCGTCAGCCAGGGGATGCGAGAAGAAGAGCGTCATGCATTCGGCGGTGATTCTCTTCCTCTCTGCGTCACTGAAGGTGGGAATATTCTTTTCGGCCTTTTTTTTATCGCCCATCGCCTCGAACTCGGTGACCTGCAGGGGCAGGCCGAACTTCTCGAACTCTTTCAACCGTTCCCATTGCGTTTCCGGCGGCAGGTATTTTTTCATGCGATACTGGAAGCCGATCCCCTCGATGGGCGCTCCCGCGTCAATCAGGTCCTGGATGTGTCCCATGTAGTTATCCCGGTACTGCTCGTACCTGTTGAACACGTGAGAGATGATCTGGTACTCGTTGTAATAGAGCTTCATATCCGGCCGGCCGTATTGCTTCCGGAGTTCGCCGGATAGCCTGAACCATTCAACGAAGGTGTTCTTGTCCGGGAGCAGGTCGTTTATCACGTGATTGGCCCGGGGCTCGTTAATCACGTCCCAGCAATCCACGTCCCATCGCTTGATGGCATAATGAAAATTGTTCGCCGCCATGGAATAGATCTTCTTTCCTTTTTCGGCATCAGAAAGGCTCTCGTCTCTCAATACTCTTTGCTGCGAACTATGAAGGAATCTAGCGCCTTCCCAGACCAGGTTGTGGCCGCGAACGTAGAAGTCATGCTTCAAGAGCCAGGGGAGTTCTTGTGCCATGGCTTCCTGGAACCTGTTCGGTCTTCCGTCGCCCCCTTCTCCCGGGGACTGCCTCGGTTTGAAACCCATGCCGTAACCCGCTGCATTAAAATACTTGAGCAGGTATTGGCGCTTGTTGTTTCCTTCTGGGCCGTCTTCGAAGGTCGGCGTGGCCACCGCTCCCCAGAGAAAATGATGCCGGACCAACTCAATCTTTACGGGCACGTTTTTGACCGGGTGCCCGGCGCTGTCAACTATTGTGATGGTCAGGTTGCGTTTTCGATATTTGTCAATACGCTTGTCCGCTTCAACCTTCCATTCATCGTCAGGGATGTCATAATCCGGACCATGTTTGTTTTCTCGGGGGTTCCAGGGAATGGTGTCCTTCGCCGGGTCGTAGAACCAGTTGCCCTTGATTTGTCGCACGTACTCCTGCTGGGCTGACGCGATGGCCGTAAGCGAAAGAATGAAAACTGAGGCTGTAAAATAGATTCGTCTGAAAAGATGATTGGTCGGATTCATCAGCGTGCTCCTTTTTGTTACTATCTGTTCTTTCTCTTTTTCCTAGAACAGCCGCCCCGGTGTCTTAGGTTATCGTTCGATCGTCCAAATTAAAATTGAGCGATGCGCCCTAAAATCAAACGGCCATCGCTTCCTCTTTGACATCTTTAAGCCCTTCAAACTCGCGCCAGATATCAACCATCGCATCCGTACTGTTTTCCGTTGCATCTACATGCCTGGGCCTGAAAATCACAGCATAACGAATATCGGGCGAATTGTTTGGAGCACCATTGTGATACATCTGATGGTGACAGATAACCGCATCACCAGCTTGCCCTGTTAACTGAACGGGTCCATGGGGCAACTCAACATCAGGCAAACGACGGTTGGCCTTGATTGTTTCAACATAATTGGGGTCTTGTTGAAACGCCTGTTCAAATGCCCGATGAGAGCCAGGCCAGAAGCAGAAATTGCCCATGTAGGGCCGCGGCACATCCTGCATCAACGTAACAACCAACAGTGTAAAATTTCGACTCAGGAGTCCATCTCTTAGCTTGCCCCCCAGATCGAGATGGCCTCTCACACCAAAACGCTCTTCTTCTTGCGGGAATCTTAGCCGCGTATTGCCTGACTGTGGCCGTGAGAGTTTGCCTTCACCAACAACAGATTCACACAATCCCCACAATGGCGTTTTATTGAATAAATCAGTGATTGCAGGCTGATCGCTCAAACCCTCATTGTGTCCTATTGTCATGATATGCGACCCCATATGGTGATTGATCGCCTTACGTGCTTGCTCTACCATCAATTTGGGAATCGCGCCTCGTACAATCAAATACCCTTCTTCAAAAAACTGTCGTTTCTGCGTTTGGGTCATCTGCATGGAAAACCTCCTGGTAAAAGTCTCTACTGTTCATAATCCAGCACGATTTCAGAATTGCTCATCCATCCACTGGCTGATTTTTTCGTTGGCCGCTTTCATCAAAGCTACGTTTTCATGATCGGGTTGTTCCTCTTCGTCTATCAGGCCGTAACGCCGTGCTCTGTTGCGCTGGTAAGCACCGCAAAGATGAAAGCCAATGCAACCTGGGTTCTTGTGTATTTCTGCCAGTGTCTCCGCGTACCATTGACCATCGTTGCGCGTAAATTCACCTGGCTCGGTATGCCAATTCATTCTCGCTGCATCGGCAAGCAACACCGGCTTTCCCGTTTTTGTGTGCCATTCGTCAAGATGGGTAACCGGGTCACGAAAATCCTGAAACGATAGCACATCAACATATGGCAAAGCCGCTTTCACAACTTCCATCGCTATTGGGGCATTGGCTTCATAACGATCTCCCAGGATCAGGTGGTGTTTGTCATAGCGACGGATCGCATCATGCGTCGTTTTATAATACTTGCTGGCCAATGCCGAAAGTTCTTGTCGCCCCGCTTCCGTTTTGAGCAGATCAGGGTCAAAGATAGGGCCACGCCATTTATTTGCAGGGTTAGCGTGAACCCAGGTTGGGCAATCACTGTAAAAGTACCCGATCAGATTGGCATCTTCACTCAGTTCAGCACAATGTGATCGCACCACGTAGTCGCACCATTCTTCCCACTCAGAGCTGTTAAAGTCGTAGTGACGCGTATGCTGTTCCCACTGGTGCGATTCAGTAAATGGCAGAAGATGGCAGTATGGCATATTGAGCGCCTGATATTCTTCAGGCGTAAAAGCACGGGAATGCTGCCATTTTCGCACCGTCACTTCCTGAACCCACCCAATGGAATTGAACCCCCACTGTGTTAGGTTCGGCGCAACAGATTTCTGAATCCATTTGATCGTGCTTCCGTCATATTTATTGCGCCAGAGTTCAATATTTTCGAGATAACGCATGGTCGCAGGATCGATATGGTTGACACCCATAGAAAAGAAAGGTCGCCCATCAGGTGTAATCAACCACCAGTGCCCTTTCCGCTGATCAAGTGTAAAAAACCCCTCGGCCTCAGATTGGGTCGTTTTAGATTCTTGCATGGTCATCATTTCCCTGTCAGTTGATCAGGCCCTGTGGGCTGAAGATTCCTTCACCGAATTGTTGAATCCAATGGTCCTTGTTATAAGGGGCAAATCTCGACATGGGTCCCACATGATTCATGCCCGTTGGGACGAACCGTGTTCCCTCTCCGTCGATCATGAACCAGACGCCGTCGATGTTCTCAACGTGAACATATCCCTTGTTGCCGATGATGTTGGTATAATGACGAATTCCACTAGTCGTTTCATGATAGCAATTTCCCCTTTACCTAACAGTCCACCGCAACACGATTCCCAGTCACAATAGATTCCTGAATGGCCATTGTGATGGTTGTTCAGTCAGCTTACAGGCACGACGATTGTCTGCTGCGACCATGCCCCATTCTCCAGACGCTGGAGCAACAGTCTGGCAGCCTGATGGCCGATTTCTTGGCCTGAGTAATGTACGTAGTGGGGCGGCTGATCAAGGTGCCCAAGAGCGGTCATCGCAGCCACGTCGTCGAGACTAAACACGGCGCGATCGAAACCGCAAAGACGCAGTGAGGTTGGCAAATCAAGATCGCAGGCGCTGACTTGTCGCAGTAACCTGCGCAACGAGAAGAAGGAGGCCAGACACATGCCTGGTCGCTCCGCCTGGAACAACCACCGGAAGTACTCAGAGAGACTGCTTGCATCATCCAGAAACAGATTGCGGTGCTCACAAGCGGTTGCCGTGAGCGCCTCGGTCATGCCAGCAGACCGCTGCGTCCAAATCGAGGGGAAATTCTGTTGCGAAGAATGCACAAATAGCACCCGATCGCATCCCTGTGTGCCCAGCCATTGCCCGCACTGCCAGCCGCCATTGCGGTTGTCAGCCGCGACGGTCGGTGCAGATGGGTGCGGAATGGGACGTTCGACGAGAACCATCGGGGGCAGACCCTCAGCTTCTGTGCGCAGGGCCTCGTCTTCTTCGGCATCCATAGGACAAACAATCACGCCGCTCACATGATGCGTCTGGATCGCCTGGATGGCTGCGACTTGCGATGACTTGTTGGGGCGACCACCCGAAATGACGACTGTCTGATAACCCGATGCAACGGCCTCCTCCTCAACACCCGCAATGATAGCCGGAAACTGCTCAGCGGCCAGCGAAGGCATCACAATGCCGATCAGCGGCGCTTGGCCTGTCGAAAGGGCGCGAGCTGCCACGTTGGGCTGGTAATCCAGCCGCTCCGCAACCTCCAGGATCGCGCGCCGCGTGTCTTTGCCAGCGCGATGGCCTGGGGCGTTTGCAAGCACGCGCGAAACCGTTGCCGTGCTCACGCCAACGTCCTGGGCGATGTCAGAAAGCGTCGCCTGTCGTCGAGAATTCATCAAATTTTCTTTTGAATTATATATTATATTGAGTAATCGTTTACTCAATATAATATACGATATATAACATGATATGTCAAAGTATATTTCATATTATAAGGCAATCGATTACTCAGTGAGGTTCTGTAGGCGGATAGGACGAATAAATGGCATATCGGTGGTAGGGATGTTGCCGAAAGTTCTAGGTGATGAACCCGTCATACAGTTCCTTGCGGTCACCCCGCATGTGACTCCTAACGGTTGGCACGTCCGGGTCTCTTGACAAGATCGAAATCATCCCGTCGAAAGGGACATCCAAAAGGTTCTTCATAGGGACGAAATGGAACCATAGCCGCAATTTCGTCGATACGTTCCATGATGTCATTTGGAAGGGCACCATCCCTGGCAGCGTTGACATTTTGCCGCAGTTGTGCGACGTTCCGCGGTCCCGTCAGCACAGTCGTCGATTCGTCAGCATTGGCAAGCGCCCAACGTAACGACAGTTCTGGAATAGGGATCCCGATTTCATCAACCAATTTGTAGAGCAGTTTTAACTGCTCCCGCCTTGGTTTATTCAACCATCTGGAGTTGGCCTGATCAATCTGTTCATCGTACCTTTCTGCCAGCCATCCTTGCTGCGTGGGAGATGCCATTAGGATCCCCATATTCTGTCGCCTGGCTTCCGGTATCAACTCGATCAGCGCTTCTCGCCACAGCATGCTGGAATTGAACGCTGTCAACACAACATCATAAAACCCCGTGGCAATGATGGGCACAGCTTCATAGGCTGTTGTACCACCCAAACCGGTAAACCGAATGATTCCTTCTTCCTTCAATTCCTGGAGCAACTCGGTTACGGGGCCCTGAAAGGTTCGAAGATCATCCCACCAATCGAACTGGCCCGGCCGATCCGGTTCGTGAATCATGAGTATATCTATCGTTTCACGATGAAGAAGCCTTCCATACGAATTTGTATTCATCGTCACAGCATATGAGAGAACGATTACAATGGAATTCGATGTCCAGGTCGATGTATTCTGGTGATTCGGTGGTAATTGGGATTGTTTTTGATTGTATTTTGCTTATTATCTGATCGAACAAATTAATTAGAAGGCATGAGAACCAATAATGGTTCAGTATTAAAGAAAGAAGGCTTATTTCCATGAATACAGCATTGGCAGCACTGAGTACAGAAGAGATCCAACAATTTATTACGAACGGATTCCTCGTTAAACGAAAGATTCTCGACCCCAAACTTTGTGCTGCAGCGCGGGACAGGCTGTGGGCGGGAAACACCTCAAGTCATTTGCGCCGAGACGACCCTCAAACCTGGCTAAACGGTCTCCCGGAGGCAGATCGTCAAAGCACGCCTGATGGCATGAATGATCGCACCGGTGACCACGGCTGGCGACTGCGTGAACTCTCCGGCGACGAGGACCTGATCAACTTGCTTCCACGCCGTGTATTCCCCTGGATTGAGCAACTCCTCGGCAAAGGTGAAGTTGTGACACCAGAGGTCAGTTCCTCCGCGGCCGATCCGGATCCTCGTGGAAGCCGACTGCGTGGCTGGCCGGTCTGGGGTGGTAAGGAGTTGCGCGGTATGTACTGCGTGTTGCCGAGAGAGCGTAAGAGCACTTCACCTTCTCTGGCGGATGCCGCCCGTGCCGGTGCACACATTGACCCGGAGCCGATGCATCTGGTGGCGATCGGATACGTTGATAAGGTTCCAAAGGACGGCGGTGGTATTGCTCTCTTTCCCGGCAGTCACCGCTTGCTCTACGAAGCAGAGCCGGATTCCGTAGATCTCGCTCGTTATTCGATCCTGCACGCACCCCATCCAGAAAGTGGCGCTGCGGCATTCGTGCTGCCACAGCCTCCAGGTCTCAAGGACGCACTCGCCAACATTGAACCCTTTGAGTTCTTTGGTGACGAGGGAGATGTGGTCTTGTGGCACGGGCGCATGTTCCACTCGGCAACGCGGAACTACAGCAACCCTCCGCAGATTCGACAGATGATTCTTTATGATGCGTACAAAAAGTCTGTATATGACAGAGCATACAACGGCCGTTATGTCAAAGGGCCACGACCATCGCCACCGCCTAATGTGAGGAAACTCCATGGACTTGAACTCGGGCCAGAAGTCCCACCACCAGAGCCTCGCCCAGAGGGTCCTGGGCTTTGGGATGACTGGAGCGAGGCCGTTCGCACTGTTGCAGGCTCTGAGGTCTAATCAAGAAAATAGAAGCGAACCACGGTCTGGTTACCTGACCATAGATTACGGAGAACCAAAATGAACGATGATCAATCGAACCGTCCGCGCAACATTTTATACATCTTCACCGACGATCAGAGCTTTCGGTCTGTGAGTTGCTATCCCGAGGCGCATTCGTGGATCAGTACGCCAAACATCGACCGCCTCGCCCATGAGGGGATGCGTTTTTCCAACTGTTATACCAGTGCCTGGTGTGCGCCTTCACGCGCCACGTACCTGACCGGAAAATTGCCGCATGGCGTGATGAGCATGCACCTGCCCTCGAGCTACCCAAACTATGTCCGTGATCCAGACCAGTGTCCGTACTGGCTCGAGAATCTCCGTGAGAACGGTTGGTACACAGGCATCGTCGGCAAATGGCACACAGGTCCCGATCACGGTTACGGTCGTTACTGGGATTTTTCTGCCATCTGGGATCACAGCCAGCCCGAGAAATACGGGCCCTATTATGTCAATCAGAATATGAGTATCAACGGGGGGCCGCCGGAACCGGTTGGCGGCTATTCTACCGATAACTACACGGAGTATGCACTTGATTTTCTCCGTGGACGGGCAGAGGAACCGGATAAGCCCTGGCACCTCTGGCTGTGCTATGACGCAGTACACGGCCCCTGGGAAGTGGCTGACCGCCATCTCCAGGACTATCCAGATGTTCCCCAGGTCCCCACGCCAGAAGACATCTATCCGCCGCGCCCGACCAAGGCGACACATATGCGGGACTACGGTGTTTGGCGCGAGGGCGATCAGGGCCAACCGGTAGGCATCCGAGATGGACGGACCCTCACCGATTGGGAACAACAATACAACCGGGGCGTGCGCGCCCTGGATGAAGGGGTTGGCAGGGTGATCGGCGCCATAGAGGAGATGGGGCAATTGGATGATACCCTGGTCGTCTTTACGTCGGACCAGGGATTTGCCTGGGGACAGCACGGCTTTCGACTCAAGGTGGCGCCCTATGATGCCAATATCAAAGCGCCGATGATCATGCGGATGCCGGGACGGATTCCTGCAGGCACAGTATGCGATGCGCCAATCGGTGGCCAGGATATCCCGCCGACCTTTCTCTCGTTGATCGGCATGGAACAACCCTGGAAGATGCACGGGGAGGACCTGACACCATTGCTCTTCGACCCCAACGCCAAATGGGATCGCCCGCTGCTGATGGAGTGTACAGGTCATTATTTTGGAGAAGACACCGATGTCGGCTGCGGTGAGCCAATAGGCAATCCTCCGATCCCCTGGTGGGTATCTCTGTGCACGGGAAAATACAAATATATCCGCTGGCTCGTCCCCGGGGAGATCGAAGAGATGTACGATCTCGAGAATGATCCTGAGGAACTGGAAAACCTCGCTTTGGAATCCAATTACCACGAGTTGCTCGCCCAATTTCGGCAAGGGACCATTGATGAGCTTCGACGCACGGACGCGGGCATGGTCGATAACCTGCCACCTGTCAAGGTGATGACCAGAGAGCAGCTTCTCGGCGGGGCTGACAGGTAACAATGTGTATTGATATGACGTCGAAACCAAATTTTCTCATCATCGTCACGGACGACCAGGGCTACGGAGATCTGACCGCATTCAGTCATCATGCGCCAGATGTGCAGACGCCAAACATGGACCGACTCGCTGAGCGCCTGCAGGAGTTGTACAAAGCCTGGTCTGAGGAAGTCGATTAAGCTCCAGGTCCTGAAGACATCTTGTTGCAAGCGATCTGGTCACCCCCTTCGCCCAGGACCTTTAGCTTCCCCTGGAGTAGGATGAACATTTCAGCGCGCCTACACAACCGTTACACATCCACAGAGACTTGAACGTAACTTCAATTCGTCCGCAACGCGAAAGGAACAGATATGGAACGACCGCATATCATTCTCATAACAACGGACCAACAACATCACAGAATGGCGAGTTATTCCGGTGATCCTTATGTCAGTACGCCCAATTTAGATAAACTGGCTGCAGGTGGTAAGAGATTCGAGCTCACCTACGTTTCCAATCCAGTTTGTGTCCCATTCAGGTACGCCCTGGTCTCAGGCCATATGCCGCACACTTTTGATGGCCTGGAGCATAACTCCAAGGGGATGGCTTCGGAACATCCGCGGATTTTGGACCATATTGATACGCCATTGATGGGGACACTCCTCCGAAATTGTGGATATGATACGTACGCCGGCGGTAAGCTGCACGTAGAGGGCACCCAGGTTTTCACAAAAGAAAAGGCAGAGGAATTCGGATTTAAGTCGATCACAACCGATCAGAGGGATGAGCTTGCGGAGAGATCCGCTGATTTTCTCAAAAACAGAGATTCCGATCGCCCGTTCTTCCTCTGGGCATCGTTCATTAATCCACACGATATATGTAAAGTCCTGGATGAGGATGGGAAGCCGACACATCCTTCGGATCCAGGAGACAACTTGCCTCCCTTGCCGGATAATCACGCACCCCCTCAGGATGAGCCAAAGTGGATGCAGGGATTCCGTGATGGAACGCTGGGAGACGAAGAGACAATCGAAATCGGCCTCAACCGAAGATTCGGTCAGCGTGCAATCCACTGGACCGAACACGAGTGGCGGATCTACCGTGCGGCTTACCGTTTTTATATGGAGGACCTGGACCGCCAGTTGGGTGTGATACTGGATGCGTTAGATGACGCCGGTCTGCGGGAGAGTACGGTTGTCATATTTACAAGTGACCATGGCGATCATGATGGGGAACACGGATTGACAATGAAGCGGTCGTTCTACGAAGCGTCGTCACACGTACCGCTCACAATTAGCTGGCCTGGAAGGGTTTCTCCAGGTCAGATCGATGCTTTGGTCAACAATGGGATCGATCTGCTTCCGACGTTATGCGACTTTGCCGAAGGAGAAATCCCAGATTCACTACCCGGTAGAAGCTTGAAACCCCTTGCTCTGGGCGAGCAACCCAATTGGCGGGAATTCGTCGTGGCCGAAACTGTTGGCGGTAGAATGGTAAGGTCTGCCAGGTACAAGTACTCCATCTTCCACTACGATGGCACGTCGGAAGAAATGCTTGTCGATATGGTTTCGGATCCCACTGAAACAAAGAACCTCGCCAATGATCCTGAATTCATTCAGACCCTGACGGATCACCGAAACCGACTATCTGATTGGGTCCAGGCACACGCCGACACGCAAGGCGCCACCTACCTGAAAGCCCTGGCACCGTAGGGGCGTAAAGGCTTACCGCCTACTTTGTGTTTTATCCTTGCAAATCGGGAGGCAGCCTCCCAAATTACAACCATGAACATTAACAGAAAAATTCAGACAAAGGTCTCGGGAAAAATCATAGTTTATGCAATCAAAGGAGAACCGCAATGGCTGAATCGAAAAGACCCAATATCGTATTTGTCTTCGCCGACGATTGGGGGTGGGGTGACTTGAGTTGCTACGGCCACCAGTTTGTAAAAACGCCAAATCTGGATCGGCTCGCTTCGCAGGGCATTCTCTTCCCACAATTCTATGTTTGCTCGGGTGTGTGCTCACCCAGCCGAGCAGCGGTCATGACAGGTCGATTTCCTGCCCACTGGGGCATACATGGCCATTTTGCCAGTCACCATCAGAACGCCCAACGCGGCATGCCAGACTGGTTGGATCCTGATGCAACGACCATCACGGGTCTCCTGCAACAAAGTGGCTATGCTGTTGGACACTTTGGCAAGTGGCACCTGGGAAGGGGCGAAGAAGCACCCGATACCACGGCTTATGGGATTGACGAATCCAAAACATTCAATGCGGTCGGACCCGCCATTGAGATTCCCGAAGGCAGGTCTCAATCTACAGAGGTAATTGTAGATGAAACCATATCCTTCATCGAAAGACATCGGGATGAGCCTTTCTTTGTTCAAGCGTGGTTGCTTGACACCCACGCCACTCTGGATCCTACAGAGGAGCAGATGGAACCCTATATGAATTTTACCGCTCAAGGCCTGGAAGACAAACACAAAGGTGCACTCCGCATCTACTATTCTGTCGTTACCAACGCGGATTACCACATTGGACGGCTCATGGATCGGCTGGATCAACTGGGCCTTTCCGACGACACGATTGTCATCTTCTCTGCTGACAACGGCCCTGAGGATATCCACGTTCGAAATGCGTCACACAGTGGCGTCGGTTCTTCTGGTCCCTTTCGAGGTCGAAAAAGAAGCCTCTACGAAGGCGGTGTGCGAACCCCTTTCATTCTTCGGTGGCCAGGCAGTGGCGGACCAAAAGGCAAAGTTGACAACACAACGTCCTTATGTGCCGTAGATCTATTGCCTACTTTTTGTTCTATCGCTGGCATAGACATTCCCGACAACATTGGTCTGCAGGGCGAGGATATGACAGCCGCCTTTCGAGGTAACTCGGTAGATCGCACGACGCCGTTGATGTGGGAGTGGCGATTTCGGGTTCACGGCCATTGCCTTCACAAAAGCCCGATCCTTTCAATCCGCGAGGGTGACTGGAAGCTGCTTCTCAACCCGGACAGAAGCCGTGTCGAGCTTTACAACATTCCCGCAGATCCGATGGAACTCGTCAATCACGCCCAATTTGAAGAGACCCTGGTCAAGCAGATGTCAGAGCAGGTCATGGATTGGCAAGCCACACTGCCGGAAGGTCCCATCGATGATGAGGCTGGATCCAACGCTTACCCGTGGCCCGGGACGATTTTCCAATCCTGACTTCTACCAAATAGGAGGGCTATGTGGAAAAACGAATTCTTGGACGCACGGGATTTGAAGTCACTGTTCTCGGTATGGGAGGGGTTGGAGCAAAGCCAGAGACTGTGCGGCGCGCGCTGGAACTGGGCGTAAACTATATAGACACGGCTCCCGGCTATGGAAATAGTGAGAAAAATATAGGGATCGGTCTGGAGGGAGCGAGTCAATCGCATTACATAGCCACTAAGCTCGGAGGAAGGCCCAAACCATTTGACGCACAAGATAAAGATATGCTACGTCGGTCAGTTGATGAGAGCCTCCGACTGCTTAAGCGCGACAGTATTGATATTCTGCAAATCCATGAACCTGACCATCCCTCAATATTCGATTGGTGGACTGACTATGACAATTTCCATGGACCTGTGTGTGAAGTCCTGGAGGAACTTAAAGAGGAAAAAATAATCAAATTCACAGGGCTGGCTGGCACCAGTTCCTATGAACTTCCACACATCATGGCCACAGGTAACTACGATGTGGTTTTGGCAGCGGGTAATTACAATCTGGTCCGGCAGGAATTCGCTATTTCTGGATTGCCTGAAGCTAAGAAACAGAATATGGGAATTGTCATAGGTGCAGCCTTTTTCAAGGGTCTTCTGGCCCGTCGCGACATCCCGGAACTGGAAAATGGCGCACGATGGCTGAGTCCGCCACGTCTGGAGCAGTTCAAAAAACTCTACGCTTTTGTGGATGAAATCGGATTACCACTTGCAGAAGTCGCTCTGCGCTGGGTAATTTCCAATCCCAACGTCTCCACCGTTCTCATGGGGACAGAATCTATAGAGGAAGTCGAACAAAATGTGGCAGCTGCTGAAAAAGGACCTCTTCCACCAGAGATACTCTCCGGGCTTAAGGAGATCGCCGATATGGTACCGTTCCGTCCGCACCTTGAACCGCACGGATTCCCTATCGGCCAACCTTACAAGGGGCCCAAATCTAAGTAGTAATTATTACTGAAACCCGAGGGGCTGAAAATGCGAGAAGGTACCAAATCTCTCCAGGAACACCTTGAAGAATTCAAAACAGTTGGATTTACACTTTTCCCAAAGATGCTGGACGATGTCTGGGTCAAAGCCATGCGGGATTCATTTGACGAAATCGGTGATCGCCTGCCTAATCCCGATGGCAGCCGGCCCCAGGTTTTTGTGGATGTGCTCGAACACAAACCCGATCTCGTTCTTTCGGCCTTACAAAATGATCGCCTATTGGACTTTTGTGAAATGATCGTCGGCCCGCATGTCCAACTCGAATCCATCACATACCGGCGCACGGCGCCACAGGACCCAAACACAAATCCAGTACTGGGTTTTCACCGGGACATGTTTGCCGAATTTCCTCAAGAAGGCATCTACCAAAGGCCCTTACTCTTCAATGCCCTGAGCTATTTGCAGAATCTCGATGATGAAATTGGTCCCCTGCGTATTATTCCAGGTTCTCACATGAAAGCCATGTCTTTAACGGCCGAAGAAAGAAAGCAACCCCACCCCGACGAAGTCATCCTTTATCCCAAATCTGGAGATATCGCCGTATTTCACAATGCGATCGTACACTCGGGAACAGCCAATTACTCAAAGGAATACCGATACCTTTTCTTTTTAACGATGAATCATTCCTGGCTTAAACACAGAGCCAATTATTCAGGCCCAATTTCTCAAGCAGTCAAAACGCGAGCACGAGCGACTGGCAATCGTCGCCTCCTGCGCCTCTTGGGCGAAGATGCAAATGTATTTCGGCGAGCCAACAGTGGATTTATGCAACCCGACGAAGAGAGATGGGAAGAGTGGATCGCTGAGGATGCTGCCGCGCTCAAGGAATGATCCAGTTAGATCATTATGACCACAAAACCAAATTTTCTCATCATTGTTACAGACTTAAAAGCCAACTCATTGACTGGTTTCAACGGGCGAAAGGATCGTGATGATGGGTGATAACAACAGCGGTTCCTACCCGAATATCGTGATCAGCCCTTTTACACATTCACAGAGACTGGATAAAAGATGAAAAGCATTGTCGTAATCACCATTGAGCATCTTGCCGCTCGCGCATTGGGATGCTATGGCAATCCCGTCAAAGCGACACCTCATCTGGATCGCTTTGCCAGCGAAGCCATCAGGTTTGAAAACTGCACCGTACCTTCTCCGCTCTGCGTCGCATCACGGGTCGCATTTTTCACGGGTCGTTATCCCAGCGTTACAGGTTCCAGAGACAACACGCTGTTGATGCAAGAAAAGGAAGGGTTTCATCTTCCAGGGCTATTGAAAGATGCTGGCGTCGGCTGTGGCCTATTTGGGAAAAACCACTGTTTTCCAGATGCCGAAACTGCAGGATTTGAAGTGTGTATTGAAGAGTCACCACTTCGGCAAAAGCAGCGAGAAGCCTATGGGAAGCCATTTCCTGGGCCTGCAATACCCATCGACCCATCCGTGTTCGAATCACAAACAAGACGTTTCCGTTGGGGAGATCACCCAAACCCAATCTGGTATGGCGGAACCTATCCTTTTGATCCTGTTGAATCTCCAGCAAGAGCCAACGTGAATCATGCCCTCGATTATCTTGAACGGAAGGGTGACGAGCCTTCGTTTGTGTGGTTGAGCTTTTCAGATGTTCATCCGCCCTATCGGGCTCCCGAACCTTTTGCCACGATGTACAGACCAGAGGACATGCCTCTCCCACATAGACCTGAGGGTGAATTGGACTCAAAACCATTCGTTCAGCAAGTCTATTATCACGGCGGATGGCTGCATCTCATGGATGACGAGCAGCTGCGGCAGACAATGGCGTATTACTACGGCATGCTCAGGCACCTGGATGAATGCTTGGGCAAATTCTTTGATGGACTAAAAGCGCTTGGTCGTTGGGACGACACCATCATTGTTGCCACAGGTGACCACGGTGAGTACCTGGGCGAACACGGACTCATTCGGAAAACAGCTGCATTCTACGACTGCATTGTCCAGGTCCCATTGATCGTAAGGGGTTTGGAACATGCACGGGATGGTGCAACAAACGCACTGCAAATTGAGCAAATCGACTTGATGCCTACATTACTCCAGAGTAGCGGAATCTCGATCCCGCCGGGTGTTCAGGGTAGAAGTGTGACAGATATGATGTCGGGTATGGCCCCAGAGAGAGACTGTACCTATGCGGAAGTTGGCAGTCGTCAGCCATTGCCAGAGGGAGGACCAGAAACAGAACTGGACGCGCTGAAAGCCGGCATAAGTCGGACGGAGCCCGTACCTGAATTGCCGCTGGTTGAGTCGGGAACGTTTTTCCTTTCTCAGGGGCGCATGGTTCGAAACCAGAAGTGGAAATACGCACATTATGTGAATGATCGTTCTGAACTTTACGACTTGCAGAACGACCCGGGCGAACTGGTGAATCTGGCAGGAAATCCGGATTATCGAGATCGAGAAGAAGCCATGCGCAGCAGGCTGCTGGAACGAACAATTGAAGCTGGCGACCCTCGTTGACATCTTGAACGTAACTTCAATTCGTCTGCAACGCGAAAGGAGAGCAACCTATGCAACCAGTCCATCCAATGAGCGACGAGAAATTGGACGCGGCCGCTGCCGACGGCGAGCTCGATCAAGCTACCATGGAAAAAATAGACACAATCTGTCCGCCCGAAAAATCAGCATAAGATACCCACCAAAACGGGGCAAGTATCAAGAGGAATAGAGAAAATGAAATCGCCTAAAATAAAGAAGATTGAAATAAAAAGGATTCAGTGGCAAATCAAAGATTGTGGACCTGGTACATATTCTTCGTGGATGACCTATAATCCAGGCGTGAATCTTTCAATGGGTAAATACATGACCAGTATTTATACTGATTGTGGCGTCGTCGGATCCTATCCGATTAGCCATGATATTTCTCGCATCGCTCACGACTTATTGGGACGAAATCCGCTCGCAAGAGAAGAAATATGGCAAGATTTCAATAAGTTTCATCTGAGTGGGATGCACGGATCTGTTGACATCATATTATGGGATATCCTCGGAAAAATGACGGACCTCTCCGTATCTGAATTATTGGGAGGATATAGAAAAAAATTGCCCGCTTATGCCAGTACAATGAACGGAGGAGAAGAAGGATTAAAAGGGGGATTATCCACGCCAGAATCGTACGCTGATTTTGCTGAACAATGCTTAGAAATAGGTTATAAAGGGTTTAAGATCCATCCATTCCCCAGACCTGACATTCAAGACCATATAAACTTGATACACGCTGTGGCCGATAGAGTCGGAGGAAAGATGGATTTAATGCTGGATGCATTTAACTATTATTCAACATTTGCGGATGCTTTAAAAGTTGGAAGAGCCTGCGATGAAGCCGGTTTTTATTGGATAGAGGATCCTTATTTTGTTGGGGGCGGCACGACTGAGAACGGACACCAGAGACTAAAAGGGTTTCTCGATACACCACTTCTTCAAGGGGAAAAAGTTACGGGAATCTCTGGAAAGATGAATATGCTGTTGTCCGGATCGACAGATTTTATCAGGGGCAATGTAAATGGAGATGGAATCACTGGAACGAAGAAACTGGCGTCAGCGGCTGAAACGGTAGGCGCAGATATTGAAATTCACGGCGTTGGTCCAGCGCAAAGACATGTGATGTCTGCCATAGGCAATTCGAATTATTATGAAATGGTTTGGGTCCATCCCGATATAGAATGTTTGCAACTGACTTCTGACATTTTTCTCGAAGGATATGAGGATGGTCTTGAAGCGGTGGATGCAGATGGTAATATAGATGTACCAGATGGTCCCGGGATGGGCGTAGAGTGGAATTGGGATGCAATAAATAAAATGAATGTAGAAACAAAGATTATTGACTAAAAAGCTCAAACAGCGCATTAGTGGATTGCTGAAGACGCTGCTGACCTCAAAATTTAATCAAAGAGGGTTTTTATGAACACAACGCCAACCGTCTGCATTGCCGGTGTTAACGACGAACCCAGTCCATCGTGGGATCTGGATGAAGGTTTGGATGTGCTTGATGAACTTGGCATCAAATTTATTGAACTGCGTGCGGCCTATGGTGAAATGGTTGACCAGATGAATGACGACACGTTCATCCGTGTCGCAGACCGTGTCAAAGAACGAGGTTTTACCGTCACCACTTATCTCGGTCAGGTGGGCCGCACAGTACCCGACGAAGCCAATCGCGCACAGGACATATCGCACATCACCCGCGCCGTTCAACGTGCCGACTACGTTGGCACAACCCAACTGCGTACGATGGGATATAAAAAAGGCGACGCAGGAACCGACTGGTTTGCAATCGCCATTGAAATGTACACCGCAATGACCGAAATAGCTGCCGCGGGAAATAAAACCCTTATACTCGAAAATCCACCCAACAAAACGTCAGCTGTCTGCACCGCCTCCGAATGTTTAAAAGCACTTCAAGCTGTTAATTCTCCGAATTTCCGACTCAACTTTGACCCCGGCAACTTTGGTGCACACGGCGAAGTTGGAATCGACATTTTTGAAAACCTGAAAGATTACATCGCCAATGTCCACGTCAAAGACATTCGAGAACCTGGCGACACCAGCACCTACTGCATTGCCGGCGACGGCAAATGCGGATATCCTGAAATCTTCAAACGCCTCTGCCAAATGAACTACTCGGGCTGTATCACCGTAGAGCCACACTTGCTTCATTCTCAGAAATTCCACGTCTCCGGCCAAGAGAACTACATTAAAGCTGCCAACCGAATCATACACCTTCTCGAAGAAGCCGGTTTTGCTGTGCAGAGTCGAAGATCAAAGGATTCTCCCCGTTCACCAGATTGACAAAGTCTCCCGACTGGAGCGCAAGCCCGGGCGATAGGTGTAGAGCATCGCCCATCGAAGATAACCGAAAGGATTGAGACATGACGAGAGAGCAGTCGCTGACAAAGCGGCGGGAGTTGGTCGAGTCGGGCTACACCATCGCACTACCTCACCTGACGCCTCTATGAGGACACAATAGGGAGAGACCCCATGGCATACGTCATACTTATCGCAGAAGGAGATGCATCCGACGCACTTCAATCGACCTGGAGCGAAAAATCGGAGCGACTCCGCACCCACACACAGTCACCGGGCGCTCTGGTACTCTACGATACCAACCTCGCCCGTGAATTCGTGCGGGATGTGAAAAACCGCATCGACGGCGGCAAACTCGTCGTTTTCCGCTGCGACGAACCACACGAAACCGTAGAGCCGGGAGCGTCCGCATGATCGACTACCCCCCACTCGACACGAGCGCGCCGACTTTTCCATCCGAGGCCGACCTCGTTCACCTGATGTGCAGGCACATTCCCTACATCGAGCAGTACTGGGTCCATGAGGACGAGGAACACGGCTACTTCGGAACCCTCGATGTAAACGAATTTCAACCCCCGGGCGGACCGATCAACGAAATGATCATCCGATCCCTGGGCGATGAACTTCGCGGGTACGCGGCCCTCCACCAGAGCGCGTTCTTCGATCCGTCGGTCGCCGGAATCGAAAAACCCGTCCTGCTCGACCGATTAAACCGATGTCTCCGCTGGATCTGCGCACACCACCTGAGCGGACCGCGAAGAACGGAGCCATTCGAATGGAATGGGCAGTGGGGTGACGACTGGGAATCGTCCCTCTGGATCGCGGACATCGCAATGGCAGCCAACCACGTTGCAAACGAACTGGCGCCGGACGTACTCGAAGCCGTGCATCGCGTACTCGCCTTTGAAGCAGACCGATTCCTCGGGGTCGATCCCCCGGATGGCCGCTGGCACGACACAAAAGAGGAGGAAAATGCGTGGGACAGTTACTTGCTCGCCTGGGCGCATTGCCTCCTCCCCGACCATCCCCACGCGGACGAATGGCTGTATCGAGGCAAGCTATTCGCCATCAACACATTCACCACAGACCTCGATCGGGTCGATACGCGGCTCTTCGACGGTCGCCCGCTGAAAGACTGGATCTGCACGCAAACGTCCCACCCCGACCTCACCGTGGAGAACCACGGCTCCTTCCATCCGGGGTACCTCGGCTGTGGTGTCCTCCTAATGACGGGGCGCCTCGCCTTCACACTGACGGGCAAGACACCTCCCCCCCACTACCTGCACCGCGTCCACGATGCCTGGAAAGTGCTCAGGCGATTCTTCCTCTATAACGGATTTACGGCCTATCCATCCGGCCAGGACTGGACCTACCACGAACCCGACATCAGCTACCAACACGCCGTCATGTTCGAAGAATTCGGCGACCGATTTGCAGGTCATATGTTGTGGCAGAACCTCGTATATCTGGACGAGTCGATGCGAGACGCAGGAGACGGCCGATTCAACGCCCGAATGCCACGCGCGGCTGGTGGTCGCTACTTCCAGTTCGAAACGGGCATCATGGGGCAGTTGGGCACTCTCGTGATTGCCGGTGTACCCGACATCTCGCCGATATCCGTCGAGGAATTCAGACGCGAGCAGGTCGGAACCGATGCCTATCCCTATGTCTGGCTACAGGTTCGCCGCAGCAAACAGGGCCTGTTCTCATTCGCCTGGCGATCCCTATCACACAGCGTGATGGGGATGGTCGTACCCGCCGGCGGAGAAGACACGCTGGGATCGGACGAGGACGCCTTCATCGGACGTTTCGCAATCAATGGCGAGCGCCTGAAGCCCACACCGCTCTTCCACACCGATCACACATCGGAGAAAGGCTTCACGACCACGGGCGCGATCGAGTACGCGGACGGTCAGATTCGACAATCGATCGCCGGCGTCGCGCTCGAAGACGGCGAAACTTCGCTCGTGATAGACTGGACCGTCGCGGCTGTCGCGCTCTCGCTGAACGAGGGATTTGGTGTCTATATCATGAACGACTTTGTGAACGGCAACCGGGTCTCGATCTCCTTTGAAGGCGGTCGTCGCACCATACGAGGCGTCGGTGGACGAGCACGGGTGATTGAAACGGGATCAACATGGATCAAGATCGCGGGATGTCTGGGGATCGAGACATCCGGCAAGCAACTTCTATATGAAGATGCCTCTGAAAGAAATACGCCTGAGCGGTGGCAGAACTTGCTTCAGGACCGTGTATTCCTGCGTCCTGAAGTGAACGGTGAAACTGTCCGTGACTACGCGTGTGTCATACGCCAGAGTCGTGCCGGAATGCGCCGCATAGGCCAGGGCGTGGAGAGACTGCAAACAGCCCAGGACGGGGTCAGAGCCTATCGCTTTCGGTCCCGAACCAGCGATGTGATCGCCGTTGCGAACTTCACCCCCGTATCCAGGTCCGTGGAACTGACGGGCAGATCAATCGATGTACCAGCGATGGACACCGTACTGATCAAAGGGAGGTAAAAACCGCTATGTCAAATATCGAAAAGACAATCAAGTTCATGACTTACAACCTGAAATATGCCAGTCCCACGTTTGAGCCACCCTGGGAAGTGCGGCGCGATATGCAAGTGGCACTGATTCGCAAACACAGTCCCGACATCATTGGTAGCCAGGAAGGCTTGAAGGAGCAGATCGACTATCTGATGGATCATTTGCCTGAATACGTGGTCATCGGAGAAGGCCGAAAAGGCGGAGATGATGACGAGCATATGGCCATCTTCTTCAAGCGCGATAGATTCCGCCTCAGGGAAATGGGCAGTTTTCAGCTATCGGAAACGCCGGAAGTCATCGGTAGTGGTCCTGATAGCAATCCTCGTATGGTCACATGGGCCCGCCTCGCGATCATCAACAGACCGGCAGCTAATGAAACGAGTCCCTACCCAATGGACTACAGGGGGCACTGGGAGAATACTCAGGAGATGTATGTCTTCAACACGCATCTGGCCCCAGGCGAGGGAATGGCTCTGGCAAGGCTGAATAGTGCAAGACTAATTGTCGAGCGGGTCCGTGCGCTCGACCGGTTTGGTGAGTGGACCAGGCCCCGCCCTGTATTTCTGTTGGCAGATTTCAACGCAAGACCGGGGAGCGATGTCTATAGAACATTTGTCGGGGATAAAGGAGAGCCTGGCGTACTGACAGACAGCATAGAAGGCGGCAACGGCATCGACTGGATTTTGTTCAGGGGGAACATCGAGGTCCGCTCGTATGAGGTCGTGGACTACAATATCGACGGCGTTTATCCATCCGACCACAAACCGATTCAGGTCGAATTTCAGATCCTTGATCATTAACAACCGATCAGCATTTGCTACAGGAGGTTCCCCATGCCCAGGCTCTTCGGTCGCACCTTCACTCGCCGCCAACTGCTCAACCGCGTCGGCGACATCAGCCAACTCATGTACGCCCGCCGCGCCGAGCGCAGCGAAGGATTCGAGCGCGGCGCCGACCTCATCGACGTATTCAACGCTTCGGGCCTGGGGTTTTCCGTCTTGCCCGGCCGCGCCCTCGACATTGCCTCGGCCCACTACAAGGGCCAGTCGCTGTGCTTTCGTTCCGGACCCGGAGACGTCGGGCCAGCCTTCTACGAGCCAGAGGGCTTCAAATGGGGACGCGGCTGGTTCGGCGGACTGGTAACCTCTTGCGGTCTCGACTTTGTCGGTCACCCAGAAGTCGATCCCGAAGAAGAAAACGTCGAGATGCCATTGCACGGTCGTCTCTCGTACATACCGGCGAAGAACGTCGGCATTGAGGCGGGCTGGGAGGGCGCGGATTACGTCGTGCGCATCCGCGGCCAAATGCGCCAGGCCGAGGTCTTTGCCGAAAATTTAGAACTATCGCGCGAGATTTCGACCGTCCTCGGCGAGCGGAGCATCCACATCCGCGACCGCATCGAAAACCTCGCCGTTGACCGTTCGCCCCTCATGTTTGTGTATCACTGCAACCCCGGCTTCCCCCTCCTCGACGAAGGCACGCGCCTCGTCCTCCACAGCCGCGAGAGCACAGAGTGGACCGAGGACCGCCCTGTCGGCCCCGAGGACTACACAGTGGCCAAAGGACCGCTACCGCGCGCCCACGACGATGTGTACGTGCATCGGCCCCGCACCGACCACCGGGGACGCGTCCACATCGGCCTGCTCAACGAAAAGCTCGGCCTGGGATTGTATTGGCAATTCAAGCACAGCGAGATCCCCATCGTCAACCAATGGCAGCACTTCCACAAAGGCACCTATGTCACCGGTATTGAGCCGGGCAACTGCTCAGTGCTCGGTCGCGCTTGGAACCGCAAGCACGGGACCTTGCAGTACATTGAACCGGGCGAAGTGCGCGAGTTCAACATGGAAATCGGCGTGTTAGATGGGGCGGATCAGATGCGCGAGTTTGAGCATAAGGTCAAGCGGGGCCTGGCCAGGTAAAACCGCTCCAAGTGCGGATAAATAAGTAAGTGGTTACTTGATTCCATAATTCTATTTGGTTATTATACTGTGGGGTTTACATTACAGGCTATCATTTGGGAATTATCTTACACATGCTATATGTTCGCTTATTTCTTTTGATCTGGTCCGTATTTGTTTTTGGGTGTTCGCCCAGGTCTGCAAATCTTACCCTTCCTTTAGAACCTCCCAGAGCATTTTCCAGTCAGGCCTCACAGGCGCTTTCAGAACGGTGGTGGACCGCTTTTGGAGATGCGCGTATGGACAGCCTGGTCGATCGCGCATTGCAGTCCAATTTCAGTTTGGAGACGGCGTGGCATCGGTTGCGAAGTGCACGGGCTGTTGTGGATCGCGAAGGGGCTGGCCGGTTTCCAACGCTGGGAGTATCCGGGCGCGGTGAGGTTCAACGTCCAGATTCTGAAAATAATGCACAGATCCGTTTGGGCATTACGTCTGAATACGAAATAGACCTGTGGGGGCAGATTCGCTCGGGTGTGGATGCCGCGCGTTATCGCGCACGGGCGACTGAGGCGGATTATCAGACTGCGGCATTGTCGCTTTCTGCAGAGGTCGTGCGTACTTATTTTCAGTTGATGGTAGCACAAAGTCAGCACGAACTTTTTGAGCATCAGATCGAGACCAATCAGCAAGTGCTGAGTCTGATTCGAGCGCGTTTTGGCAGTGGGCAGATTCGCAGTGTAGATATTTTGCGACAAATGCAATTGCTCGAATCCACACGCGAACAAAAAATCGCGACAGAATCCAGAATCGAAGTGTTGGAACACCAGCTCGCTATTTTGTTGGGTTATGCCCCTCAGAATGGCATTGCCTATACGCATCGCGCTTTGCCAGATCTGCCACCTCTGCCGGATACGGGTTTGCCCGTTGAGTTGATTCAGCGACGTCCAGATGTCAAAAGGGCTTATAACCTGCTGCTGGCGGCGGATCGCGATGTGGCGGTTGCCATCAGCAATCGGTATCCGCGTTTGAGCCTGACAGCATTGGCATCGGGTGATGATCGCGGTGGTCTGTTTAAAGATTGGATGAGCAATCTGATAGGCAATCTTTTGCTACCTGTTATCGATGGTGGTGAACGGGGGGCAGAAATCAAGCGCAATGAAGCCAACAAAAGCGCGCAACTTTCGGCTTATGGACAGACGGTTTTGACGGCATTTGCCGAAGTGGAAAATGCATTGGTTCAAGAACAAAAACAGGTTGAACGCATCGCGAGTCTCGAAGCGCAGGTCAATCTGGTGAGGCAGACGTATGATCAGTTGAGGCTGGAGTATTTAAATGGCATCAGCGATTATCTCGACGTGCTTACTGCGCTGACAAACGAACAGAGGCTCCGGCGAGGATTGATCTCTGCGAAACTCGATTTGCTGGAATACCGCATTGCGCTTTATCGGGCGCTCGCAGGTGGTTTTGAAATTGCTCGTAAGTTTAAGATAAATCATTAAACGGATAGGCATAACGTGGACAGCAAAAAAACACTGATTATTTGTTTTTGTATTTTGATTGTGGGCACAGGTGTTACTGCGCTGATCTTTATGACGGAGCCTACGGCGACGCGCGTTGCGGCGACTAAGAAAACCGCGATGCTCGTTGATGTGGTTGAGGTGCAACGCGGCACGTATCGCCCTGTGATTGTGGCGACAGGGACGGTTGAAGCAGAACAGGATATCATCCTGAGTCCACAAGTCGGTGGACGGGTACTTTCGCTATCATCGGCTTTTACGCCGGGTGGGTTTGTCAAAAAGGGACAGGTACTGTTGCAGATTGATCCAGCAGATTATCAGAATGCACTTTTGGAAAAAAAGAGCGATCTGCGTCGTGCCACTGCTGATTTAAATATTGAGATGGGACGGCAGAATGTGGCACAGAAAGACTATCAGATTTTAGATGAGACGCTGTCGGGTGAGCTTGAGGCACTTGTGCTGCGCCAACCTCAGCTCAATGCAGCTCGGGCACGGGTAGAAGCGGCGCAGGCGGCGGTGAATCAGGCTGAACTGGAATTGCAAAGAACAACCATTAAAGCGCCTTTTGACGCCCACATTTTAAGTCGCAATGCCAATGTGGGTTCTCTGGTTTCTCCACGCGATAATCTCGGGCGTCTGGTTGGCCTGGATACATACTGGGTGGTGACGACCATTCCGCTTTCCAAAATTCCGTGGCTTTCTTTTCCCAACAGCGAGGCAGAAAAGGGATCGTTGGTGCAAATTCGCAATCGTGTGACCGAAAAGAAAGGTGCTTATCGCACAGGCTCTCTTCACAGACTCATTGGTGCTTTGGCAGAAAAGACGCGCATGGCGCGAGTACTGGTTTCTGTTTCTGATCCGCTTGCTCATCAGGATGGATCTGATCATCTGTCTCCATTGATGATTGGCGCATTTGTCGAGACGTATATTGAGGCCAACGAAATTTCCAATGTGGTGCGTCTGGCACGCGATTATATCCGGGCTGGCAATACGGCCTGGGTGATGAAAGACGGTCTGTTGCGGATTCGGTCTGTCGAGATCGTTTTTCAAGATGCCGACTATGCTTATATATCGGATGGGTTGCAGGATAAGGATCGGGTGGTTACGACCAATTTGTCTCGAGTCGCTGATGGTGCAGAATTGCGTGTGAAAAGCGTTGGAGAGGAAGATCCTAAACCCCTGGGAGACACCCGGTGATGAATGAGACACAGGATACATTTGAAGAAGCACGAGGTCCGATTGCGTGGATGGCGCGCAATGCTATTGCGGCCAATCTGTTTATGGTCATCCTCGTTGGGGGCGGGATCTGGACGGCTTTTAATATCCAGAAGGAGGTCTATCCGCAGTATGAACTGGATATCGTCTCGGTCAGTGTGGGCTATCCGGGTGCAGCACCTGCGGAGGTGGAACAGGGGATCTTACAACCGATAGAAGAAGCTGTGCGCGGTGTGCAGGGGATCGAGGAGATGACGTCGCAGGCTCGCGAAGGGCGTGGGAGTGTGACCATTGAACTGGTGCCGGGCACCAACCGGGGGAAAGCCTTTCAGGATATTGATCAGGCAGTCAATCGGATTCGGACATTTCCCGATGATATAGAACAACCCGAAGTCAGCCTGAGGGCACAACAGCGCAATGTGATGGATATTGGGCTATATGGCGATGTAGATATCGGTACGCTGAGAAGTCTGGCCGAACAGCTAAGGGATCGATTGCTGAGCGATCCGACCATTACACAGGTCGAGCTTGGCAATGTGCCAGAATACAGGACGCATATTGAAATTCCTCAGCACAGGTTGCGCGAATACGGTCTTACACTACGCGATGTGGCACGCGTGATCGTTTCGTCGAGTGAAGACATTCCTGCGGGTTCTGTAGATACGGGTACGGGTGAAATTTTGTTGCGAATGAAAGAGCGCAAGCAGTGGGCCAATGAATATGGTCGTATTGTGATTATCCCTTCAGAAGGAGGTGGTGGGGTTACACTGGCGGACCTGGCAATGGTCACGGATGGCTTTGAAGAAGGCGGATTTCACGAACGGTTTAATAGGCAGCTTACAGTTGGTGTGGATATCTACCGAATCGGAAATCAATCGCCACTTGAGATTGCTGAGGCTGTTAAAAATATCATGGCAGATTTTGAGACCACCCTGCCGCCTGGTGTGAAGTATCGGATCGACAGCAACAGTGCAGAGGATTACAAAGATCGGTTGTTTTTGCTGATCGAAAACGGGGTGCTGGCTATTGTGATTGTTTTGCTTATTCTGGCGATGTTCCTCGAGTTTCGGCTTGCATTTTGGGTGATGATGGGGATGGCCATTTCTTTCATAGGCAGTCTGGTATTTCTGCCTGCTATTGATGTGAGCATCAATATGGTTTCTATGTTTGCATTTTTGGTGGTGCTCGGCATTGTAGTGGATGATGCGATTGTTGTGGGTGAAAATGTACATGAGTATCGGGAAAAAGGTATGAGCCCGATGCAGGCGGCCATTGCGGGTACCCGTGATATTGCCAGGCCGGTTACGTTCAGCATTTTGACTACGATTGTGGCTTTTGTGCCGCTTTTATTTATGCCCGGCACCACGGGAAAATTCTGGTGGCCATTGCCTGCGGTTGTGATCACTGTGCTGGCTGTGTCTCTTTTGGAGGCGCTGTTTATTTTGCCCGCACATCTCGGGCACCTTTCAAAACGCGCTGTTTCGCCGGTAAATGGCACTGCACATCGCTGGCAACGATCTATTGCCAGCCATTTCAATCGGTTTATCGACCAACACTATCGCAGGTTTCTGGATGTATGCATTCGGCATCGGTACGTTACGGTTGCATCTGCTGTTGCTTTGCTGGTGATGGTGGGCGGTTATGGATACAGCGATCATATGGGTATGATTATGATGCCCGAAGTTTCTGCCGATGAGATTGAGGCGGGTATCCGATTGCCAGTGGGGACCACGCAAGATCAAGCAGCGCGGGTTGCACATGAGGTGACCGAATCAACCCATCGCATGTTTGAAGCGCACAACCTTTATCGCGTGGCCGAAGGGATTAAAACCAATGTACGCGGGGGGAGTTTTATCGATGTAGAAATTGTGATGAAACCGCCCGATGAACACGATATGACGACAGGAGAGATCATCTCGCTATGGCGCGATAACATCGGGGATATTGATGGTGTCAATCAGATTACGTTTGAGGCCGAGAGTGGGCCGGGCGGTTGGCAACAGGATATCAGCGTCGATTTGAGCCATTCGAATATTGATGTGTTGGCCAAAGCCAGTCGGGCATTTTTAGAGCGCGCCGAAGGTTTTGAAGAGACGCACGATGTGAGTGACAATTACAATAAAGGTAAAGCGCAGTTTGATTTTGTGTTGCGTCCGGAAGGCCGAAATTTGGGATTGACGCCGGTTGAGGTAGGGCGTCAGTTGCGCGATGCGTTTTACGGCGCACTGGCGATGCGTCAGTTGCGCGGTACAAATGAAATTGAAATGCGCGTGAAATTGCCGATGGCAGAGCGAAAGGATATTCGCCATCTCGAAGAATTTGTCGTGCGTACACCTGATGGCACAGAAGCGCCTTTGATGGATGTGGTAGATATTGAGCGCGGCGAAGCGTTTACAAGTATTAATCGGCGAGATGGTCGGCGCGTAGTGACGGTGAGTATGGATGTGGAACCCAAGCGAGCGATGACGCGCGTTATGGAAGCGATTAACACCGATGTGTTGCCACAAATTCGCGCAGAGTATCCCGGATTAACCTGGACGTTTCAGGGGACGCAGGCTGAGATGCGCGAGTCAACACAGGCACTATGGGGCGGGTTTGCCATGGCGATGGCCATTGTGTATATGTTACTCGCCATTGCATTTGGCAGCTATGTCCAGCCCTTGATTGTGATGGCGGCGATTCCGTTTGGGATTGTGGGCGCTGTGATCGGTCATATTTTGCTGGGTTATGATTTGTCGCTTATCAGTTTTATGGGCGTGATCGCCTTGTCGGGTGTTGTGGTAAATGACTCACTCATTATGATCGATTATGCAAATAAAAGGCGTGCCCATTGTTCGGCTTTTGAGGCGATTCATACTGCCGGACTTCGGCGCTTCAAGCCGATTATTTTGACGACGTTGACAACCTTTGGTGGTTTGACACCCATTATTTTGGAGACATCCCGCCAGGCTTATTATCTCATTCCTATGGCAATCTCTCTCGGATTTGGTATTGTTTTCGCGACATCTATAATTCTTTTGTTGGTGCCCTGTCTGTATATGATTCTGGAGGACGTTGTCTCTCTGGTCACAAATGCCCGGTACAGTTTGAGCCGTTCGACGGATGGACTTTAAAAAACAGAATGGTGAATAAATTGGGATACAGATCCCCACTGGATAGTTTTGTCCAATGGGGATTCTCTACAATAGCGATCTCATGTTGAAGAACAAAGGAATAAGTCATGCAAGTCGGCCAATGGGATATGTTCGAAATTGACGTACCAAATGCCAACACCTATGAAAATCCATTTGAAGACGTATCGCTCAATGCCACCTTCCGCGCCCCCGATGGGCGCACCCTTGAATTTTACGGATTTTACAACACGGACAGTTGGCAACTCCGCTTTATGCCCGACACATTGGGCACCTGGTCTTACGAAGCGACATTTTCCGACAACGCACCCGGTGTATCGGGCACCTTCGCGTGCATCTCGTCTAACATTCCCGGTCTCATTCACAAAGATGCCAATAATCCAACCTGGTTTGGTTACAAAGGTGGTCGCCCCCTGCTCGTTCGCAGTTTCCATATTGGCGATTGTTTTTTTGCCAATGAAAACAATACCGTGTCAGGCGATGCCTGGACCCCCGACATGCGAACTGCTTTTCTCGACTGGGCACAAAACCAGGGATACAACATGCTCTCTATTGCCAGCCATTATCTCAACCGCGCAGGCAGATCGCGCGGCCAAATTCGTGGCGAAGGCTGGGTCACGCCCAATCTCTGGGATTCGGACAATCAGATGCCCCGCCCCGCAGAGTACAAAAAAATGGAAACCGTGCTCAACGACCTCGCGCAACGCCATATACTCATCTATCCATTCGCTGGTTTTTTAGGCCGAGAGTCTAACCACCCCAAAGCCCCCGCCAGGCAAGAAGCTTATATCCGCTACACAATCGCACGTCTGGCACCCTACTGGAATGTGCTGTTCATGGTAGGCGGCCCAGAACCCCACATGAAAAGCGGTCTTTACCTCACACCCGAAGATGTGAACCGCATCGGTCAGTTCATTCGCGATAACGACCCATTCGGTCATCTGGTATCGGTACACAACCCCACAGGCGATGATTATTTTCGACAAGAAGATTGGGTCTCTTACGTCATACTGCAAGGCCCTAAAACTATCGACAGAGAAAAGCTCTACAAAGATCATATTCGCAACAGCTATCCCGCCAAACCACTCTATGCACAAGAAACACTTTGGCCTGGCAATGAATTGCACAGCAATCGCATCGGGCACAATTATACGCCTTGCGACATTCGCAAAAATGCGTTTACCATGCTTTTCTCTGGAGCAACCATTAACTTTGCCGACATGGACGGGCTTTCATCTTCGGGTTTTAGTGGCCGCCCAGACCTCGCACTCAAAAAGCAATCCATTCACGACATCATTCACCATGTCTGGGACACGTTTGAAACCTTCCCATTCTACAAACTCAGTCCCAATCAGGATCTCGTGACCAACGGCTATTGCCTTGCTGATGCCGAAGCCCAGCGCATCGTGGTCTATTCCCATACGCAGACCTCTTTCAACATCACCTGCGAAGGAACCTATCGCGCCGAATGGATCAATCCACAGCACCCAACCGAGCGCAAAGAAATCGGTCTCGTCACATCAAAAGACCAGCTTCACACCCCCAAAGGCCACGATGACTGGATTCTCGATCTTGTTCAAACCGGCGATTCCGTTGGCGACCAAATCCACCTGTCCTGGTCAGAAGACCCGGCCACAAGCCTCACAGTAACCTGGCATACCGAAACAGAAAATACACCAACGACATTGACTTATCGCACCCCATCAGGAGACTGGCACGAAGCAACCGGTGAATCGTTTCCTTCGCCCAATACGGGTCAGCTACATCGCGTAACACTCAAAGAACTCAGTCCAAAAACCAGCTACGATTACCGCGTTGCAAACGGTCCAGTCTATCGCACCCGCACTGCGCCAGACAATTCGTCCGATTATACGTTTGCCTTTATTTGTGACACGGGCCTGATCGGTCGTCTCGACGGCAATGCCACCGGCACGCGCCAAATCATCAACGAAGTTTTGCGCGATCGACCCGATTTTATTCTGGGTGGTGGCGACTACGCTTATGGAAATAAAGATGGTCGGTTCAAAAAAATGGGAGATGCCATCGATACATGGTTCTTACAATGGCAAGATGTGCTGGCACAATATCCATTTATGGCACAATATGGAAACCATGAAATTCATCTTGTTGAACGATTTGAAGATTGGGGACCACGATTCGCCCACCCAAACGGATTTGACGAAAATCGCAACTACAGTTTTGATGTGGGCACCGCGCACTTCACATCCATTTTCCTTCCCAAAAACGACCTCACAGAAGAACAACTCGCCTATATTGATGCCGATCTCACACAGGCACGCGATCGCGATATCCCCTGGCTAATCGTCTTCCAACACGAAGCCATGTACGGCCACGGCACCAGCCACTCCGCCCGGCCAGAAAACCGAGCCGCACTGGCACCCATTTTTGAGCGCCACAAAGTAGATCTGCATTTGAGTTGTCACGATCAAAATTACGAACGCACATTTCCACTCACCGAAGTGCCCGACAACCCAACACCTGGATCAACGGATCTGAACCGTTACGCAAAAGGCAAAGGCGTCATTTACGCCAAAATCAGTCCCAGTGGTAAGAAATCAGAAATTGGTCACCAGTTCTCACAGTTCACCACCGAGCAACAGGATTTTATGGCCGTGCGCGATTGCACTGCCCATCACTACGCCCTTGTGCATGTCAAAACTGCAGGCGACATCGTCGTTGAAGTATTCAGCGTCGTTGGCGATGGATCTGCCAAAAAACTTCTCGATACTTTTACAATCTCAGCACAATGATCTGGCGAGAAGCATCATCTATAGAAAAGGTAGTTCCAACCACACCCTGCACCGCTTGACCCGCCCCTTAAAAGACCCTATATAATTCTTTTCTTTAGACCGGAGGCCACTGATGAACCCTGAAACTATGCTTGAGAAGGTCTGCCATTCGCTGGATATTCTGATCGCATTGGGAGCGACCTATGAGGGGTTGTTCCCTTCGATTATCGATCGATCGACCCATCAGATGATGACGAAAATGCCGGCGGCGATTGCGGGACAGCGGGATGGCGACCGATCACACCTAGGCAGCAATCTGATCCACGATCAGGCGGCGCTGAAGACGATGTACGCGCTTGCCGAGGCGTTGGACCGTCCGGATTATGCACAGGCGGCAGACCGGTATTTGCAGCGGTTTGCAACCCACTGTACGAATACGATAACGGGTATTTTCCCCTGGGGAGAACACGCGTACTGGCACCTGTTGGAAGATCGGGTAGCAGACAGCTATCAGTTGCGGGAGGGAGCAAGCCCCAGTAAAACGACACACGATCACCTGCGACAGGCACCGCTCTGGCTGTGGGAAAAACTGCATGCCTTCAATCCCCCATGCGTCGCGCGTTTTGCCGAGGGGATCAACGGACATTGGACCGAAGGGGAGCCGCTGGAATACATCCGGCATGCTTATATCGATGAGAAACGACCCTATGCCCGGGGCGCGCGGTCCTGCGATTTTCCGAGGCATGGGGGATTTTACATTTTCGATTGGGCGTTTGCCTACTTGAAGACGGGTCGGACGGATTTTGTACAACAGATTGAAACCATGCTGGACTACTGGTGGGAGAAGCGGGACGACCTGGGCCTGTTGCAGACGGAGAGCCGGTCGCCGGAAGACGATGAGGATTTTTATCAAATCAACGCGCCCGGGCAGACGCTCTCCCTGGGGGTGAGCCTGCTTGAATCCGCCGAGTTGATTGCAGATGCGTTACCAGAACTGGCCACTCGCATGAGAGAACGGGCAGCCGTTTATATCGACGGCTTTTTAAAAGCCCCCCACGATCTGGAACGGAGTATTTATGTGAATTCCTCTTACCGGAGTTCCAACAAGGCGAAAGGAACGATGCCGGTTTGGGGCAGCGTATATGGAAACTGGCCCGCTTGTTATGCCGCTCTTTTTGCCCTGTGTGGCCATCGCATTCGGCCCCATCAAGGGCTTTTTGCGTGGACCGTCGCGGTTGGAAAGAGCTATTTGGAAACCGATTTCCCGGATGACATAGCCGTACCATCGATGGATGCCGGATTGGGGTTGGAGTTGTTGGCAGATTTATATGACCTGACGGGAGAGGACAGATGGCTGGACGGAGGCCTGGCACTTGCCGAGAAGCTTATGGCCATTTATATGGACGGCGATCTGCCGAGAGGCGCGTCGGGAATTGATTGGTACGAGTCGCAGATGGGGCCCAGTTTTTTACTGCATGGATTGGCGCGAATTGCACTGATGGCCCGCGATGGTCTCCCCTGTATTTTGGAGGGGGATTATACGGCGAGGTGAGTGGATCATATATGGAAAAAGTAATAACCGCCTATTTAACCGATCATCTTTGGAGCAAAATTGCCTGACCAATCACAGACATCATCTGCAAATCAATGGGAGGTCGTCGAATTTGAAGTGACACTTCCCGATACCACTGCGAATCCTTTTGACCGGCATCCTCTGGCCGTTTGCAAGGGGCCAGAAGATCGCGAGTTTTCTGTGCCCGGATTTTTTATTGGGGAAGGACAGTATAAATATCGAATCAGTTTTCCCGAAGCTGGCGATTGGATCGTGAGATCACAGGAAACAGACGATCGTTGGGAGGTGTCGGTCCGTGAAAATGCAGATGCCACAGGACCGATCGTTATTCGGGAAGACAATCCCCAGCACTTTTATTATGCGAATGGAGAGCCATGCTTTGTGCTGGCCTTTGAAGCGGATTGGTTATTCGCTTTGGATCTTGAGACGAATGGGCTAAATAGGACCGAAACCTTGCTCAGGGACATCAAAACGAACGGATTTAACCAGATCGTGATGAATGTCTATGCGCACGATGCGGGGTGGACCAGGGATCCTTTGCCTTCGAAGTATGAATTCACTGCGCCAAAGCAGTGGCCATACGGAGGGGACAATGGGAACCCCGATTACTCTCAATTGAACCTGAAATTCTTCAATCATTTCGATGGTGTGATAGAAATGATGAACGAACTGAATATCACGGCACACGTGATGATTTATGTTTGGAACAAGCAGGTGAACTGGCCTTCCTCTGATACCGCGGAAGACAATCGCTACTTCGATTATGTCATAGCCCGTTACCAGGCTTATCCGAACATCCTCTGGGACATCTCAAAAGAGGCAACCGGCTACGGTCACAACGATATGGACTATATCGTTCGGCGTATTGAACGATTAAAAAAGATGGATGGCCACAAACGGCTCGTGACGGTACACGCCTTTTCCTACTGTGCAAAATACCCCGAGACGGTGGATTTCATTTCTTACCAGAATTGGACAGCGTCGCTCTACAACCAGATGCTGGAGACGTATCGGAAATTCCCGGACAAACCGATCTTCAACATCGAGCATGGCGGTTACGAGATTGGACCCTACCACGTTTTTGACGGTGACTATGACGACCCCGTTGCTTGTTTGGACCGCAATTACCAATGCGTCTTTGGGGGCGTCTATTCCACCTATTACTGGCAAGACACATCCTGGGATGTGGTCATCTGGGATCGGACGGAACTCCCCAAATCCGAACAGCCGCGATACGAATTCTATCGTCACATGTCCAGGCTATTTAACGACGTGGATTTCACTGCCTTCAAGCCAGCAAAAAGAGGGCTCTCTTCGAGCGGCTTTGTGCTATCCAGCGAGGATGACCGTTATTTGATCTATCTGCCCGCCGCGAATAGAAGAATCAATACGCGTCTCGAAGCCTTTTATGGGAAACCCATGCGTGTCAAGTGGTTCAATCCCCTGACGGGTGAATATTCAAAAGAAACGCAACTGATGATGGAACAATGGCTGCGCTTTGAGCCTCCCTGGCAGGGACAGCCACGGATTCTGATTTTAGAAACGTAACCTGGCTTTATTACTTTGGAATATCTGCAGGAAGAAACTACCTATTCAAATGGGGAAAATAGATCATGGACAAAAACCAATGGCTGGATCCACAACCCTGGAAGCGAGACATTGATGCACCCTGTCTTTCTCTGGGTACAGCCGGTCATTTTGACGACACCCACCTCTTTGCTCCCTGTGTCGCACTGGAAAACGGGCGCTATTACATGTGGTATAGCGGCTCGCGCGGCGAAGTGGATCTGCGGGTTTTTGCCCTGGGGCTGGCCACCAGCGACGACGGGCTGCATTTTACACGACACCCCGCCTCCCCGGTTTGTACCCTGGCCGCTGGCAGTCACTCCATCCTCACCCCCACCCTGGTGCGCCACCCGGACGGCTCCCTGCGGCGCGAGGCGGGCAAGCTGCGTATGTTTTTTTCTTCGACCAACTTCCCTTCTGGCGACACACGCCACACCCTGCACACCATGACCAGCGACGACGGGATTTGCTGGGAGACGCCCTCCGCTCCCCTATTGGAAAATGCCTACGCCCCCACCCTATTTTTGGAAAACGACCGCTACCGCCTGTGGTACACCGATGTGACCGCCGATCCCTGGACCATACGCGCCGCCCACAGCGACGACGGCTTTGAGTGGCAAGTCCATCCACAGCCGGTATTGGAATTGGATCAGGAATGGGAGTTCCAGCGCCTGGTCTATCCAACCGTTCTCAAAGAAGACGGCTATTATCTGATGTGGTATGGCAGCTACAGCAGCTATCCGCCCGAAGTCATGAAAACCTCTATCGGATTTGCCATCAGCGAAGACGGCCTCAACTGGACGAAAAGCCCTCACAACCCGGTCTTCGGTCCCGATCCTTCGCGTCCCTGGGAATCGCACTTTACCACCAGCCATTCGCTCTTGCGCCTAACCGACGGCTCTCTGCGCATGTGGTACGCTTCGCGCACCAAACCACCTTTCGTGCACAAATATTACGCCATCGGCACCGCGCGATGGCCCGCTTAATGAAAAAGGAGAGAAGCATGGCGCGAGATATTGAGATCACCCGCATTACCTCGACGAGTTTTGCCTATGAGATCGCCGATATGGAGTTGGAGGAGCAATTGGGCTTCGACACGGTCTATCGCAAGGGCGGCCGCCTGACTCTGGGCGGCGGTATCCTGACCATCGAGACCAGTGTCGGCATCAGCGGCATTGCGTCCGGTGGCATCGATTCCCGCCCTGCGCAGTACTTGCTCGGCCGCAACCCACTGGACCGCGAGATCATCTGGCACGACCTCAAGCGCTCGCGTCGCGGGCAGGACGGCACGCCGCCGGGCGCGGTAGATATCGCGCTGTGGGATTTCGCTGGCAAACTCTACGACGCGCCGATCTACGAGCTTTTGGGCGGGGGTTGGCGCAAGAAGTTGCCGGCTTATGCCTCGACCTACCACGGCGACGAAAATGGCGGTTTGACGACGCCGGACGACTTTGCACAATTCGCGCTGCGCTGCAAGGAGCAATACGGCTACCCGGCCTTTAAGATCCACGGTTGGATCAACGGGCCGATCGACCGCGAGGTAGCGGCGGTATTAGCCATCCGCGAAGCGGTGGGCGACGATATGGATCTGTTGCTCGATCCGGCCGGGTGTTTTCCCACATTCGAGGATGTGCTCAAGGTGGGTCGCGCCTGTGACGAGGCGCGCTATATGTGGTATGAGGATCCGTTCAGGGGCGGCGGGTTTTCGCGCTTTGCCCACGCCAAGTTGCGCGAGTTGATCAATACGCCGATGCTGATGGGCGAACACGTACGCGGGCTGGAGGCCAAGGCCGATACGATTACCGCCGGTGCCACCGACTTCGTGCGCGCCAACGCCCAGACCGACGGCGGCATCACCGGGGTAATGAAGATCGCGGCTATGGCCGAGGCACACGGGCTGGACGTGGAGTTGCACGGCGGCAATCTGGCGCACCGCCACATCATGGCGACCCTGCGCAACGCCAATTACTACGAATTGGGCCTGGTGCATCCCCTGGTGCCCGATACCAAGCCAGCGGTCTATCCAGAAAAACGCTGGCTCGACGAACTGGATTCGGTTGACGAAAACGGCTGCGTCGAAGTGCCGGAGGGGCCAGGGCTGGGGGTGGCGTTCGACCGGAACTGGATCGAAGACCACAAGACTGGGGAGATAGTCTATGAGTAGGGCTTTACATCGCGGTTATATTAACTTGAAAGGAGCAGATTGTGAAAAAATTACTCGCAGTTCTCGGAGACGCTTACCACTGTCCGGCGCATCTGGTTACTGCGCTTGTGAGACCACTACAGGTGCGAGGGTATAATCCGACAGTTGTATTTGACAATGCGGTGCCCTGGGGCGATCTCTCATCTTTTGATATGGTGCTCATCAGCAGATACGCATTTGACGATGTACGGATTGCCCGTGAGTTTCAGTTTAATCTTCAGAAAGGAAATAAACACAAGTGGCTCTCTGAAGATGAGGAAACGCTCATTGAGGCATATGCACAAAATGGCGGCCGACTATTTCTCCACCACGATGCCGTTGCGTTTTATTCCGAAGGTGGCGGTATTCAGCGCGTCTCAAAGTCTCGTTTTCACAACCACCCAAAGCGGATCAATGTCGAAATCCGTCCGACGGGCGTATTGCCCGAACTGACCGATGGTGTTGAACCCTATTGTGTTCAGGAAGAAGAGTACATTATGGACCTGGATGAATCGCAGACGTCTGTATTTCTCGAGAGCTATTCTGCGACCAATGGACGGCAGGTGCAAGGTTGGTGTCACGAGTATGGCAGTGGACGTGTGATGGTGCTGGTGCCCGGGCACGAGCAGGCTATTCTTATGCATCCAATGACTGCGCAGCTTATTGACAACGCAATTACATGGCTGATCGCGTAGAAGGATAAGCTATGAAAATCCAGGAAATCAAAGGACGAGTACTCAAAATACCGCGCTTCCCCTACCGCTGGCGCGACGGCTTTCCACGGGCATCCGCCGAACGCGACGCCTATCTGTTGCAGGTTATTGCCGACAATGGCCTCGAAGGCCACTGTATCGCCACCCGCCGCGGCGAAGTGCTCGGACGACAGACCGCCGGTTTGCTCAAACCGTTGATGGTCGGCGAAAACGCGCTGGACCGCGAGAGGATCTGGCAGCGGTTGTGGGATATGGGCCGCATGGGTACCGAAATCGTCGAAGCCCTATCGGCGTTCGATGTGGCACTGTGGGATCTGACCGCCAAGGCGGCGGGTGTACCCCTCTACAAGCATTTGGGCGCCTATCGCGACAAGGTGCCGGCCTATGCGAGCACCTTCACCCAGGAGACAGTCGAGGAATACCGACCGCTGGCAATCGATTGCGTCGAGCGGGGCTACAAGGCGATCAAGCTGCACGCCTTCGGCGATGTGAAAAAGGATATCGAGGCCTGCCGTGTGGTGCGGGATGCGGTGGGCGACGATATCGAACTTATGCTCGATGCCTCGGCTGCTTATACGTTCGAGGAGGCGCTGTGGGGCGGGCGGGAGTTGGAAAAACTCAACTACTACTGGTTGGAAGAGCCGCTGCGGGACTACGAAATCACGGGATTGCAGGAATTGCACCGGCGGCTCGAAATCCACCTCTGCGTGGCCGAGACCGGCTGGGACAGCCTCTATGACGTGGCCAACCACATCGCGCAGAAGACCGGACGGATGATTCACTCGACCTGGTATCGCAAGGGCGGGATCACCGGGTTACTCAAGATCGCCCACACCTGTGAGGCCTTCGGGATGATGGTACAACTACACCACGGCGAGATCCCGATGATCCACACCGGCTGCGCGATCAAAAATTCCAAATACGTCGAGATCCTGGTGCCCGAAGCGGGAGCGCACCTGTGTCTGACCTATCCGCCGATCGTCCCCGACGAGGAGGGCTGCGTCCGGCCGCCCGAGGGCCCCGGTCTGGGCTATGACCTCGACTGGGACGAAATCGAGGCGTGCACAGTCGCGGAAGTTTAAAAGGACAAAATATCATGTATGTAAAACAACTATTCATCTTACTTCCCATGATCTTCCTGATGGTCGGTGTCCTGTCTGCTGAAGTCTTTCCAAACAGGAAAGGTTTTGACCGCTATGGAGGCTATCTTGCCTACAAGGGAACGGCAACCGGGCGGTTCCATCTGGAGACCGTCGGTGGCCGGCATTTTCTGATTACGCCGGAAGGGCACGGGTTCATATCCATAGGCGTGACCCACACAGGAGCCCTCGCCCGTCCGGAACAATCGAGATTCGATTATTTGAGACAAGAATTCGGCGGAGACTGGGAGAAGGCGACCGCGGAAATCATCGCCAATTTTCGCAAGTGGGGCTATAACAGCCTGGGCTATGGTTCGCATAAGAGCACCCGAAAGCTGCTCCCTCATTTTGCCAGTGGCCAAGTAAGCGGGAAGGTCAGTTCGTGGCAGAGGAAACAGGTCGAGTTTCCCGACGTGTTCAGCGATGCCTGGAAACAAGAGGCCCGCAAGATCCTCGAGAGAATGGCAAGAGAATACGGCGGCAATCCGAACCTTATCGGGATATACTGGACGGACGTACCCGCTTGGGATCTCGTGCAAGCCAGGCGCGCAGCCGGCAAAACGTGGGTGGATGCCATCCGGGCACTGCCGGAGGATGCGCCGGGAAAAATAAGATACGAACGTTTTCTTCGTGAAAACGGTGAGGACGCTTCGGACGAAGATTTTCTGGTGCTCATTGCCCGGGAAATGTATTCATACATCGGGCCGCTTACCCGGGAACTGTTCCCGGACACGCTGATTTTCGGAGAGCGCTACGCTGGCTGGGCGCTGCCCTGGCGGGTTATCCAGGCGGCGCTTCCGTGGATTGATGTGGTGACGGTCCAACCTGGCCCTTCAGAATACCCCGCAGAGACATTCGATCGGTTATATCGGGAGACGGGAAAGCCCGTGATGATCTGCGACCATCAGTCGAGTTTCAATACGCCTGAACATTCAAATGTCATGTGGCCCACGCTACTCGACGTTGCCAGCGTGGGCAGGGCGCATGCGACTTATATGGACCAGGGCTTCTCAACGCCGTTTCTGATTGGATACAACCGTTGCCAATATATCGATCGGTATAAAGGGGGGCAGAAGATACTCAAGCAGGGGCTACTGCAAGTTGATGGAAAGCCTTATGAAGAACTGGTGGCTTCGGTGCAGAAAAACAACTGGCGAATTCACGAACGGTTTATCAACACGGTTGTGGGCGACTGATCTCGTATAGGCAGAAAATTGGTTGGTCTTAATTCCTGGGAGTGATCTATGGGCTTAATAACAGATGAGCAGAAGAAGCAGTTTCGCGAAGAAGGGTATTTGCTGGCGTCGGGTTTGATTCCTGAGGGTGTAGCTCGCAAGGGTGAAGACGCGATGTGGGCGGCTTTAGAAATGGACCGTGACAATCCCAAAACCTGGAACCGTGTGTCAGCGCATGCGATGAATCAACGGCATCGCGCATTGCCGGAAAATCGAAGATTGGGCGCGCCGGATATCTTAGCGTGTTATACGGATGATATTTTGACCGCACTTTCTGAATTGACGGGTGTGGGGCGCGAGGATATCTACGCGCCGAAGGATATACTGACGCAGAACACGTTTCCGACGGAAGATGAATGGAGCCACCAGAACCCTCACTTTGATGGCGGAACCAACCGGGAGAAGTTTAATGTGACGTTTCCGATTCCAATCAGTGTGCATTCAATTTTGTATTTGAGTGATACAGAATCGCATGGGGGTTGCACGTTTGGATGGCCGGGTTCACATAACAAGATGCGGGGTATTGCAGAGAGTAATCCAGAGAAGTATCCCTATCTGTGGGACGTGAATTCGGATATGCATCTGGTGGATATTGGCGAAGGTGTGGAAGTGGTGGCGAAGCGTGGAGACATTCTGTTTTACCAGAACTTTTTTGTACACGCGGGAAGCAAGAACGTGAATGATTATCCACGACTTGCCTGTCGCAATACATGGCGGTGGGATGCGTAAGTTTGCTCCACCAACCAGCACTACACCCAAGAATTCCAAAACAGAAAAGGAGCGTAACAATATGGATCGACGCGCCGCTTTAAAAACGTTGGGAATAGGAGTATCTGGAATGATAGCAAACCCATTAGTATGGGCCGAAGAGGCCAAACGGCCAAACATTGTGGTGATTTTGTCAGATGACCAGGGCTTTGGAGATGTGAGTTACCAGCAACATCCCGCAGAAGTCTATACACCACATATCGACGCACTGGCCAACTCGGGCATTCGAATGACAAATGGATATGCCAGCGCCTTTGTATGTGCGCCTACCAGGGCGGGTTTAATGACCGGTCGATACCAACAGCGCTTTGGTTTTTATACGGCCAGTGACTCACGCGCCGGTATGCCGGTTGATGAAATTACACTTGCAGATCTACTTAAAAAAGCGGGGTACAGGACGGGTGTATTTGGAAAATGGCATTTGGGTTTGACGCCTGAATATCATCCGAACAACCGTGGATTTGATGAATTTTACGGATTTTTGGGGCATGGGGCGCACGACTATTTCGATTTGAATTACAAAGAGGACAAAGCCCATAATGCGATATATCGAAATAAAGAGATTATCAATGATACCGGGTACTTGACCGATAATCTAGCTCGAGAGGCTGTTGGCTTCATAGAACAAAACAAAAACGACCCATTCTTTCTTTATCTTCCTTTTAATGCTGTGCATGCGCCGATGCAAGCTCCAGAAGAAGATGTCAAACAATTTAATACAGGAGATTCCAAACGCGATATTTTGATGGGCATGCTCAAAAGAATGGATATCGCTGTTGGCGATGTGGTGGCAGCGCTCAAGACCAATGGCGTGTGGGAAAATACACTCATCTTTTATTTTTCAGATAATGGTGGTGCAAGGGCCACAAATGCAAACAATATGCCCCTGCGCGGTTACAAACAAAATGTCTATGAGGGAGGGCTACGCGTGCCGTTTCTCGTGTCCTGGCCAGGGCATTTGGAAGCAGGTGGTGTGTGTGATGAACCGGTTATTTGTATGGATATTTTGCCGACTGCCTGTGCAGCTGTTGGCATTCCATTGCCCGGAGACCGTATCTACGACGGCAAAAATATGTTGCCAGTCTTGCAAGGTAAAACAGAAGGGGCATTGCACGATGCGTTGTATTGGGATGGCGATTCGGGAACCTGGGCGATTCGGGAAGGGAAATGGAAGCTTACATTTAGCAGGTCTAAGAAGATGGAATTGTACGATCTGGATGCAGATATAGGTGAGAAAAACGACCTGGCAAACCAACAACCGGAAATTGTTCAGCGACTACAAAAAAAGTTCAAGGCCTGGAGAAGCCAGATGGCGCCAAGGATTAGAAGACCTCGAAGAAATAGAAACAGACCTGCGCAACAAGGAGCAAATTAGGAATGAAAAGACCCAACGTAATCATTATCCTCACGGAGAATCGAAAATGAGAGATCTATTTTCACTGGCGGGAAAAACCGCACTGGTGACTGGTGGTTCGACTGGTATCGGAGCGATGATAGCCGAAGGCTTTGTCAATTTTGGGGCGAAGGTTTACATTGTCGCGCGCAGAGAAGAGGTCTTAAAAAAGAAACAGGAGGAACTTGCACAAATCGGCTCCTGCGAGTATATCGCAGCCGATGTAAGCTCGGTCTCCGGAATCAAGGCGCTGGCAAAGGCCTACGGCGAACGAGAACAGTCGCTCGATATTTTGATTAACAATGCTGGAATCAGCGACGGTCGCAGGGAGATCGAGGATGTGACGGAGGAAACATGGGACGCGGTGATGGATCTCAATCTCAAAAGCATCTTTTTTATGACCCAGGCATTTCTGCCATTCCTGCGCGTGGGAGCTTCGCCAGCAACACCAGGCAATGTGATCAATATCGCGTCTATCGACGGCTGTGGTAAACTCAACACAGCTTATAATTATGCCTACGGGGCCAGCAAAGCAGGTGTGATCCATTTGGGCCGACACTTAGGTGATAGTTTGGCTTGGGAAGGGATTCAAGTCAATACCATCTCCCCTGGTGATTTTCCCAGCGATTTGAATAAGGTGGCTCGGGATCACACAGACGAGATGAAGAAGAACATTCCGGGCAAGCGGGTTGGGGAGAAGGAAAACATCGCAGGCATGGCCATCTTTCTCGCTTCGCAAGCAGGCAACTTCAGTGTAGGCTCCAATCTCGTTGTTGACGGCGGGGAGAGCGTACGAGGCATCCAGCGCGCATTTTTTGCCGGCGTTTGGCCCGATTGGGTTAAACTGGACAGGTAGTCGGGCATATCTGAAAGGAGTACACAATGGCAACTTATCAATACCGCGTTGTCGAAGGGTGGGGCCGAGGTCCTGAAGGGAAAGAGATGGGTGGGGTCGTGCCCGATGTAGCAGTTGACTCGCAGGATCGCGTTTATGTCACCCTGCGAGAGCCTGCGGGTATTCTGGTCTATGATTCGGAAGGGCGCTTTCTCGGTGCATGGGGTGATGATGTGCTCTTAAATCCGCATAATATCTGGATCGACCCGGCGGATCGGATTTATTGTGCGGATGTTGACGATCATACTGTGCGTATCTTCAGCACGGATGGAGAAGTGCTTCAGACCCTGGGTATGCCAGGCCAGACAGGTTCACCGGGCGAGCCGTTCAACAGGCCAACCAAGGCAATGGCCGCTCCCTCAGGTGAGATTTTTGTTTCGGACGGATACGGCCAGCACCGGGTGCATCGTTTTTCAGCGCAAGGCGAACGGATTCTTTCCTGGGGCGAGGAAGGCACAGGACCCGGCCAGTTTGCCCTGCCGCACGATTTATGCATTGACCCGCGCGACCGCGTGCTTGTAAGCGACCGGGAAAACCACCGCATTCAGCTTTTCGATTTTGATGGTAACTTTCTGGAGGAGTGGACAGATATCCAATCTCCGAATAATATTCACATCGATCCAGATCATATTATCTATATTGCCGAAGCGCCCCATCGCGTCAGCATTTTTGACCTGGATGGTGCTCTGCTGGCACGCTGGGGTGAGGAAGGTTCAGACCCCGGGCAGTTTATCGATCCTGCGCACGGCATCTGTGTTGATAGTCGCGGTGATATTTACGTCACCGAAGTGCCCTACCAACCCAACCGACTGCAAAAATTCACACGAATTTGAGACTTTCACTTTATAAGGGAATACATATGTCCGATCTAAAAAATCGTCAAATCTTGCTGGTTGCTCGTCCCGAGGGAGAACCGAAACCGAGTGATTTCCAGTTGGTGGAATCCGACGTGCCTACCCCTGGTGAGGGTGAAGTTTTGTGCCAGACGATTTATCTTTCGCTGGATCCCTACATGCGCGGAAGGATGAGTGCGTCGAAAAACTATGCCAAACCGGTCGAACTTGGCATGGTGATGGAGGGCGGTTGCGTGGGAAAGGTGATCGCCTCAAACGATTCGGAATTTGCTGAGGGCGACATCGTGGAGGGCAGGGGCGGGTGGCAATCCCTTTTCGCTCTCCCTGGAAAAGCGCTGCGCAAGATCGATCCGGCCTGGGGGCCGATCTCTACCTCAGTGGGCGTGCTGGGCATGCCGGGCATGACCGCATACACGGGGCTGCTCAATATCGGCAAACCGCAACCCGATGAGACAGTCGTCGTGGCGGCGGCCTCGGGAGCCGTGGGTTCGGTAGTTGGGCAAATCGCCAAAATCAAAGGCGCGCGGGCCGTGGGCATCGCGGGGTCTGAAGAAAAATGCCGGTATGTCACCGATGCGTTTGGATTCGATGCGTGTGTGAACCACAGAGCCGACGATTTTGAAGAACAAATCGCTGGTGCTTGTCCGGACGGGATTGATGTTTATTTTGAGAATGTGGCAGGCAAGGTGTTTGAGACGGTGTTGCCGCTGTTCAACCCCTTTGCCCGGATACCCGTATGTGGCACCATTGCCATTGCCAATGATACGGGATTGCCACCCGGTCCCAACCAGATGCATTATATGCTGCGCCAGATTCTCACCAAACGACTCACCTTTCGAGGTTTCATTGTCTCGGACTTTGCGGACCAAAAGGAAGAAGCTTTTAGCGCTTTAGGCAGATGGATTCGTGAAGACAAATTGCGCTACAAGGAAGATATTGTCGATGGTTTGGAAAACGCGCCCGATGCTTTGATTGGTCTGCTCAAGGGTGAAAATTTTGGTAAGCTTATTATTCGGGTGTCGGACGATCCGACAAAATAGCGCTCATCTTTTTTTCTGGCACGACGCAAGCTCCGCAGGAAGGGAGTACACGTGGAAATCACCGTCACACCGGAAGAGCACGCAGCCGAATCTCTCACCGACACGCACCTGAAACAGGCCCTCGATGCTATTCGAACGGAGGGCTACATCGTCCTCAATGCCGTGGTCGCGCACGAACATCTCGACCTTCTCTGTGAGCGGATGACCGAAGACATAGAGAAGATCATGAATGCCCCTGCGCCACCCCATAACTTCGTTTGGGGTAACGTCCAGCAGGATCCGCCCCCCTTCCCCCCGTACGTCTTTCGCGACGTTATAGCGAACCCATGGGTGGTCCAGGTCTCGAAAGCCCTGCTCGGCGAAGGGATCTTCAACAATCGCTACACCGGCAACACCAACTTGCCGGGCAGCAAGCTCCAGCCGGTACATGTCGATTCGGGACAACTCTGGCCGAACCTGGTGGTTGCGCACCCGCCGTCCAAAGTCATTGTCAATATTGCCCTGGACGAGGTGACCGAAGCCAACGGGAGTATCGAACTCTGGCCCGGCTCCCATCTGGAAACGCAAAAGGTCGTTGGAGATGATATCAAGGTCGCAGAACACCTGCAGAAAGCACGCCGAAAAGTAGCACCGCCGGTCCGGGGGAATACAAAAAAGGGAAGCATTCTGCTCCGCGATCCCCGGATCTGGCATCGGGGAATGCCAAATCTCTCCGACCAAACGCGGTTCATGATCGCAGCGATCTACTCATGCCACTGGATGCGTCGCCTTCCCCCTCTCCAATTCAATACCGGTTGTGAAACCGCCTTTTCAGAAAGCGACCTGGACCCGAACATAATTTTTGTAGATGAACCAATAGACTACCTCTTCCGAAACCGGCCTTACGATTACAATGGGACATAAACTGGCGCGAGAAATTAAATCGCTATAAAAAGGAATACGTATGAGTAAATTTGCTCATTTTGATGGATTTACATACTCAACTGCGGTGGCTTTCGAGGAAGGTGTTACGCGGAGAGATCCAAGCCCGGTGATTCAGATGGATGGCACGTACTATGTTTGGTATTCTCGAACCGAAGAATCGTTTAGTGGCTACTCCGCTTCAATCTGGTATTCTACAAGCCCCGACGGTGTGACCTGGTCTGAGGAAGAGGAAGCACTTCCCAAAGGTGCAAAAGATGCATTCGATGAGCACGCTGTATTCACACCCACGATTCTTGTCTCAGGTGGTCAATACTATTTGTTTTACACCGCGGTACCTGAGCCGTTCAACAATGATAATGGCGGTCCGAATGGAACAAAGACCGCCATTGGTATTGCAGTAGCAGATTCACCTCGGGGACCGTGGGTTCGGTTTGAAGGCAATCCGGTGTTGCGGCCCAGCGACAATCCGGAAATTTTTGACAGCATGCGGGTTGACGACACGTGCCTGATCGTTCGAGACGGAAAATACTGGATGTATTACAAGGGCAGACAGATGAACCGCAAGCCAAATGAAACCAGGATGGGGTTGGCGATTGCCAGTGAGCCGACAGGTCCCTATATCAAACATTCTGAGAACCCGGTGTTGGACAGTGGTCACGAGGTCTGCGTCTGGCCCCATGGCAATGGCGTAGGATGTCTGGTCTCTAAGGTGGGACCACAGGGCAACACCTTACAGTATAGCGATGGCGGTGTCCATTTTAAAAAAATAGCGGATACCTCTCCCCCCAGTGCCCCTGGCCCCTTTCGGGCTGATAACTTTGTTGATGGCGCAGGACCCGGTGTGACCTGGGGCATATCCATGGCGCATCATCACTCGTGGCCGTATCTCGTTCGGTTTGATTGTGATCTGAGATCTTGAAAACGAGTTCTTCCCACGATTTTCCACGGAGCTTTTCTATGCAAGTTTATAACGTTGGTGTTATCGGCTGTGGCAGGATTGCGAGTTTACTGGAGCAGGAAACACATCGCGGAACGCCGAACACTCATGCGGGTTGTTACGATCACTGTGATCGAACCCGTATTGTCGCAACAGCAGATCGGGACGATGAACGCCGACAGAGTTTTGGAGGCAAATGGGATGTTCCGGGTCTGTACACAGATTGGCAGGAAATGCTGGATACTGAGAAGCTGGATATCGTGAGTGTTTGCACCTATCCCATTCCGCATCGAGATATCGTTGTTGCCGCGGCTCAGTCAGGGGTAAAAGCCATATTCTGCGAGAAGGCGATGGCGACTACGTTGCGAGAGGCAGACGAAATGATTGATGCTTGCCGGAGAAACAATGTAAAGCTGAACATTAACCACACGCGCCGATGGGATTGGCAATTTCGCCAAATTAAGGAGCTAATCGATCAGGAGGTCATCGGTTCTCTTCAGGCGATGACGCTCCAGTACAGCGCCGGACTTGCCAACAACGGAACCCACTATTTTGACATGCTGCGCTTCTTTGCAGGCGATGTCGCGTGGGCAACCGGTCATCTGGTAGATCCGGATGCGCTGGATCCCCGCGGCGCCGGGTACTTTCAGTTTCAGAATGGCGTACAATGCATCGTGAATGGATCTACCGGAGGAAGAGCCCAGCACCTATTTGAATTGTTGGGATCCAGGGGATGGATAACGGTGGACAATACACGGCCACGTCAGTTCAAGCTCTTCGTTGGTAATAAAGAGGAGAAATTCCCCGAAATACCCGAGGAACACAAGCTGAATACAACGAACTCAGGCCGATGTGTGATCCCGTTGTCAGTCGAGGAGATTGTAGAAAGCCTCGACCGCGATCGGGATACAATATCCACTGGAGAAGATGGACGGGCCGCGCTGGAAATGGTGCTTTCTCTTCACGAATCGGAGCGATTGGGCAACGCCCGGGTGGATTTCCCTATGACAAACCTGGATCTTCAGGTTCTGGTGAGAAACGAAGAGTTCATCAGCAGCGCTGTACCGCAATAATCGAGGGTCAGTCCCCTACCCCATCGATCAACGCTTTCATATTGGCAAAGTTGATACGCATCGCTTCTTCCGCCGATCCGCTTTCCGGCTTGAAGTGGGTGGCGATGGATATCACCGCGTCGCTCTGATGATCGCGCAGGTTCCGCAGTACCGTTGGAAAATCCACGTCCCCTTCGCCGATGGGACAATATTCAAACTCACATTTCAAACCGTCTATAACTTGCAGATCTTTTATGTGGAGCGTATGAAGATACGGGCGGACATTCTGAAATCCGCGGGTGGCGGTGTCCGATTCGCCGCAGTTCATGGTATCCGCCGGTCCCCAGACCGTTTTCAGACGAGGTGAGCCGACAGCCTCAATCACCTGCCGCATGTGTTCTGTGGTATTCGTGTAATTCCACGGCATCATGCACAGCGGCAGATCCACATCGTAGCGGTCCGCGTCCTCGGCCAGCAGCGTAAACGCCCGAACCAGTTTGTCCATATCCAGATCGGAAATGACGCCGCCGCGGGTCATCCATCGCATGGGCCAGGTCGGCTTACCGGCGGTATATTCACCCGGCCAGGCGAACGTAAACGTGGCCACTGCCGGAATTTTGAGCCGGACGGCCATCTTCATGGCGGCGTTCAATTCCTCTCGGGCTTCCTGGAATTCGGGGTGTTCGGCCATCTGGTCCAGATCCAGATCGCAGAGATGCACTTTCTTGAACTTACGGCCTCCGCAGAGGAGGAAAATATCCGTTTGATGCTGCTCGGCGCACGCGCCGATGCGGTCCATATCCGCGTCGGTCATGGCTTCGAACGGAAGGTCGCCCGCCGAAGGCGCGTACCAGAGGCGGTCCGCGCCGATCTCTTTCGCTTTGGGAAATGCCCGGTCATAGGGCAGTCTCAGTTCGGTCGTGAACATGGCAAGTTTAAACGTGTAATCGGACATGGGCATAATCCTGTAGTCGGGATGAGGGGTGACATTAAATTTCAGGGAGATGGGCAGTAATCCAGGGTATCTGATACGGGTAGGCCGAGGTGATCGGGAACCGGGAGGTCTGCTGGCTTCGGGTCAGGAGGATCCAGGGGGCAATCGGAGTAGGCAATGCGCTGGGTTCTGTAGAATCCGCCTCTCGGGTTGATGTATTCCCACACGATCTCACCTTCCCAGGTCACTTCGAAGATCCGTCCCTTGTCCGTGTCCAGACTTAGCGTGTTCCCATTCGGGAGGCGCTGTACACCGCCGGTAACAATGCTCAGGAATATGCTGGCTTGAGGCCCCGCAGCATATTCCCATACGACTTCTCCACTCACGGGATCAATTTCTACAAGCCGGGTGTAGAATCGGTTAACCGGAGGATAGCCCGTACCGCCTCCATTGTCGTAGATCAGGATATTTCCGTTGTGCAGCATTTTGGGATCGTGTGGACCTACCAAGTATTGATTCTGCCTTTCGGTCCCGTTCAACCACATGGTTTCCATCTGGTCCAAATAGCCCCACTGCCAGACGATGTTCCCGGTCGATTTCTCGATGATGAATATCTGATTTCCATTTCTGGAACAACTGAGAATATTTCCCGGCTTGAATCTCGTATCGCCCCGATCGTATAAGGGATTGTCGGGAAGTGTGTGGAGCGTATTCAGATGGAGCCAGTCTCCTTCCTGTCCGGGCTGTTGCCCCCCGCCAGTTTCAAATATGATCTGCTTCGCACGATCGCTGAATCCGAATTCTTCCAGATGGTGATGTCCCCACCATTCCCAGACGATCTCGCCCTCCGAAGTTATTTCCATGAGGTGATCGTCTTTGAGTGTGACGCGCGATACCTGAGGGGCATCGACGCGATCCGCGACCATAGCGAGATAGGTGTGTTCAGAAGTCTTCTGGATATCGTGATGGAAACCCGTTGGTCGCGCATCCACGCGGAAGTCCGAGGACAGAGACCAGACAATATTTCCATCCCAGTCCTGTTCTGTGATGGAAGCCCCATTGCTGATATAGTGACCGTTTGCAACGCGTTCAAATAGCTGAGAGCCGCGCTGCGTCGCCGGGTTTCCGTAGAACTCGTGAACCACCTGCCCCTTCATGTCTATCAAGTGCCATCGATCAACTTGCTGGGCAGAGATACCGCGCACGGGATCCCAGGGCCCTCGCCCGTGAACGAGCGTGTACCCGTTGTAACATCGGTCGGGGTGATAGACGGTAACGCCTGTTGGCCAGTCTATAACAGAACGATTCATTTCAATTCCCTTTATGTCAGACTATAGGTCCCCTGGATACAACTCACCTCGCCAGGCTCATGTCCCCAGTAAATGAAGAAGAGACGACCGAGCTCATACTCGATAGTCGCCGCTCGCTATACAAGATTGTTCCGTTCTGCCCAGATTCGAATGGCCTCGGAACCCGGGTATTCAGCATCCAATCCGAGTTGCTCAATCTGTTTATTGCCGTGCCACGCCTGCCAATCGCCTACTTCCCTGCCGACATCGCGCCAGGAATCGCCCGCTTTTTTCATCGCATCTACAAGAAGCCCATCCAGTTCCGACACGACCGCGCCATTCTCTTCGACCAGGTTGTTCTGTTCGTAGGGATCGTTTTCAAGATCGAAACACACCCATGGTCCTTCCTCCATTCGCGCGTAATTGTACTTCGCTGTGCGAATCCCGCGCCAGCCGGGCCACGGAATGAAGCTGTGGTGCATCGCCATATAGGCGTACTCTTGCTGGTGCCCATTGGAATCGCTGCCGAGGATGACGCCGGACAGGTCGGCCCCGTCCAACCCCGATGGCACATTGATCCCTGCGAGTCCACATAGCGTGGGAAAAATGTCTGGCGTGCCAAACGGCATGTCCAGTGTGGCGTTGGCTTCAATCTTGCCTGGCCATCGAATCAGAAAAGGAACCTGGGTGGATTCGCGATGAGGCCATCGTTTGCCTCGCCAGCCCTGGCTGTTTAGCATTTCACCGTGATCCGAGGTGTACACCACAATGGTGTTTTCCGCCTGGCCACTGTCTTGCAGGGCCTGCATCAAGCGTTCCCACTCAGTATCCAGGCCCGTTACGAGACCGTAATAATGCGCATAATGGTCCTGAAAACGATTGAGCGTCTCTGCATCTAAGGTCTTCACATTGGGATGAAACTTCAGGTCCCGTCCCCGATATTTTTCGAGATATACCTCTGGAGATACCAGTGGGGGATGAGGGGGATACCATGAAAGAAACAGGCACCAGGGCGCCCCACCGTCCTGTCCTCGAATGAATTCAATGGCCCTGTTGGCCTCGATCTGCGGCTTGTCGAACCCTTTTCCAACCACAGTCTCAGTGCTGTTCACCGCATAGTTTCGATTGGGACTCGCGTGACTCGATACCAGAGGTACAAACCATTCATCGTCGAATCCCAGACGCATCGGATGACCCGAATCGAGTTGTACATCTCCTAAATGCCATTTGCCGATATAACCACAGCGGTACCCTGCGTTTTTGAAAGCCTTGCCGATGTGGGCATATTCACTTAGATCCGGATGATACCCGTTGGTCGTTATCCCCATGCGATGGCCGTGTAATCCCGTCATCAATATGGCCCTGTAGGGGCAACAAAGCGGGGTCGTTGACACGGCACTTTCCAATTTCATTCCCTGCCTGGCGAATGCGTCGAAGTGCGGTGTCTCCAGATCTTCATCGCCGTAGTAGCAACCCATTGCCGATGCACGCTGCTGGTCGGAAAACACAAATAGGATATTGGGCTGTTGATCTGGTTGTGGCATGGACGCCTCTCCTATACTCGGTGCTGATGATTAGACCCATTTTGTATCTTGCAATGATGCGACCGTACCGGGACGGGGCCGCCAAATGTTTGCGTCGTCGCGCCAGGGGTTTGCCTTCAGCCACGCTTCGTTCATGGCCACGCCCAGCCCAGTGCCAGAAGGGATCGGCAGAAAGCCATCCTTCTGAACCGGAAAGTCACCCGTGCAAGCGTCCTGAAACCACGGGCTTATTCCGCCTTCCTGAATCATAAAATTCGGGGTGCAGGCGTCGAGATGCAAAGACGCGATCGTGCAAAGCGGACCGTAGGGGTTGTGCGGTTGGAAACCGACATAATGGGCTTCTGCCATCGCCGCGATCTTCTTCAACTCCAATATGCCGCCACCCTGAACGATATCCGGTTGAATCATCTTCACAATTTGTCGGCTCAGCAAGTCGGTATAGCCCCACTTGGTGTAAAGCCGCTCGCCTGTCGCCAGTGGAATGCTCACGGCTTCGGCAACCCGTTGCATCGCGTCGAGGTTCTCTGGCGGAACGGGTTCTTCGTACACAAAGGGACGATACTCGGCCATCGCATTGCCGATGCGAATGGCGTCTGCGGGCGCAAGCCGTCCATGCACCTCAACGAGCAACTCAACGTCGTCGCCCACTGCTTTGCGAACGGCTTCGAGTTTTTGTATCGCTACGCGTTCGGCTTCTGCCGGAATAAACAGCCCGCAATGGTCAAACGGATCCCCCTTGAGCGCCGTCAATCCATTCGCCGTGTTATTTAGCGCGGTTTCGGCGGCAGCTTCGGGAGTAGGCCCATCCCACCTGCCATAGCACCAGATCCGATCTCTCATCTTACCACCCAGCATTTCGTATATGGGCAGTCCCACGGCCTGGCCTTTGATGTCCCACAGGGCGATTTCTATGCCGCTTATAGCTGACATCTGCACGACACCGCCCCGCACAAAAAAGTGATGGTAGAGCGTCTGCCAGTGTTTCTCGATCTGCCAGGGGTCTTCGCCCACCAGCACCTGACCGACCTCGTCGATCTGGGTTGCAACGCTAAGCGGACCGGCGGTCGCCTCACCCCAGCCTGTGATGCCTTCATCGGTTTCAATCTTCACAAACATGTAGTTGCGTGGCGGGCGGCCTTGCGGTGACGATGATGCGGGGACTGCTCTTACCGATGTAATCTTCAAGATATTCCTCCTTCTATAGTGTCAGATCCTCGAAATGCCAGCGATCTGCCATGCGTCGGCCTCTTTGCCGACCACCACGATGGATTGCTCGCTGTTGCCAGAGGCATCGTCAGCAGTCACTGCCACAAGGACACCCCTGGGACCGGATTGTGCTGCCTCGACTGTTAGATTGCTGAGCGATGTGGTTCTTTCATTGACCTGTTGCGCCAGTTCGGTACCATCTTCGATCCGCGTTACTGCGCCGACGCCGACCTCAATCAGCGGAAACCGGCAGAGTCTGGCGCAAGCATCGCCATCGTTTTTGTCCAGTGCATTGCAATAGCGTCGCACCTGATTGGTTGCTACCTCGGCAGCCTGAGCGATAGCTGTTTCGTCGTCACGCCCCTCGTAATACGTACCAAGGGCAAACCGCGCCTGGATCCCCCACGAATCAGCGGGTTTGGTGACAATATAAGTGACGCGGTTCCACAGGATGGGATCATCGTCTACATTGTATCGCGTCCACCCACCCACCAGATGAACCTTGTTGGGAGACTCGTGCAACCGGACGGGTTCTCGCCCTCTCGTCAGGACCCAACCCGTCGCTACCCTCGATGTCCAGTCAGCATTATCCGCGTAGTCCCGTGCCGTATCGTAATAGACGGTCTGTCCCGATCCGTCAACGCGGACATGGGGATAGCTCATCACGGCAGCCCAGGCATCTCCATTTTGGGATGCATCGGCTTCAAAAAAGCCGAAGTAGGCATCTTCCGGGGTATCAAAGTGCGTCTTGTATTCGTTCATCCTGAAAGCTCCTCATCCATAGTGATTGCAAAACGCCCCTGAGGCCCATCGATTCGGCTTACAAGGAGACTTTCCAACTCGATATGCTCCCGCTCCGTCAGTTGACTCGCCAGAGGGCTCGCAAGGAACTCCTTGTAAGGACGCGCGGTCTCCATAAAAGGCATGATGTACATGGGAACCACGGACTGAAGCATCGCCGCCCGCTTTTTGTTCGTGCGGTTCACGCCTGCTCGATGCCAGGTTCGGGCATCATAGATGACGTAGCTGCCCGCCGGTGCCTCGACGACATCTGCCTCGGCGCCCGTATAGGGGAGGCCTTTTGCCTGGCGAGATCCCTCCTCCCTGTACTTATTCCCACTCCCCCATTCTGGAGGAGGTCCTTGCCCAAACGTATGCGATCCGAGTTTGAAACAGGTTGCGCCGTTTTCACTCTTAAATTCGGTCACACATAAATTTCGCTGAACGCCAAGCACGAGATTTAGCGCATTGTGCGGTACGATCCGATTGCCATCGGAGGAATTCCTGGCGATCCCCCAGAGATATGGATAATCCGAATGCCACCCCCCCACGTTGCGTTCACCATCATCCGGGGCCACGACGGCAAAACCGGGCCTGTGCGCCAGCCGAATTTCCCGACACTGCATATACTCCCGCATCACCCAGAGGGATACTGGCTCGGTTGCGGCTCTCGACACTTCCACAGACTGCGTGAGGGTCGGCAGGCTTCTGTCTAATTCTTCATGGTCCCACTTGCCGGTGCAACTCGCCCTTTGCAGTTCTTCGATCGCGTGGGGAGACAAGATGCTCGGAAGGCAGACCCACCCGTTCTCGCGGATTTGCTGGAGGTATTCGGACGGAAGATGGGCAGGACCGTGACCCGGCTGAAAACGCCCCGGCACGGACGATTCAGCGCCGTCTTCGCCCAGTGTTTTCCCATTCAGGGTGAGATGCACACTCTCGTCACTCGCGACAGACACATCGAGTATCAGGCCCGACACCACGTGGCGATAGGTATCGCCTTCTTCTTTCCAGATCGCTTTGTCGTCAGCGTGTTCGAAGACGGCTGTCTCGCCTTCCGATGTGCCTAAAAAATCACCCTTTTCGTTTCTCAACAGCGTGAAGTGGGCAGAAGGTTTCTCCACGCGAACAACGCGTTCTTCAAATTTCTGAGTTGGGGGCATGTGGCACTCCTTTGTCGCACAGTTAGTTATTTTGATCTCCCAAACCCCTTGCCTCGGCAACGACTTCCCGCATGCCGTCCCATTCGCTCCAGGGATCGCACAATTTATCGATTGCGACCTGCCAGGGATTATAACCATCGGGATATTCGAGAAACTCGCCTTCCCAACCGCGGTCGGGGTGATCGCTGTCTCCTCGCACTTTTGCCCCTCCCGGGCGATGGCGGCGCAGCCGAAAGTAGGCACTGATACGAGGATCGGCACCCAGGTCATTGCGGGTGCCACAATGTGGGATACCGTGAGCCGTGATAAAGGCATCGCCCTCTTCAACGAGCAAGGGTGTAGGCTCCGGCCACATGAGACCATCGGGCGTGTATTGCGCACTTTCTCGATAGTGATTAGCGATCCATTCCGGCATGTAATTAATGCCGACCCCCTTATCGCCAACGCGTTTTAAACGCGGCCAATCAGGACCTTCGGGACCGATGACGCCGCCCTGGGCGCGTTGTCGTCGAAAGAATTCGGCTGTGTGATGATGGGCACCGCGGAGAACGGCAAAGTTGCCATAGCCAAATTTGGATTGGTCGCTCAGGATCACGCCGACGAATGTGGTAAAGCTGCCGATGGAGAGCATACAATCCGGGTCCTGAAACAAAGGCGAACCGTTTATCCCGATCACGCTGGCGCTGCGATCACCAAAGTGCGGTGTTTTCGGCGCGTACCAATCATCCACTTCATCCGCCGTTTTGGGAATGGGGCCCGTCCACTGGCCGTCCAAGTGCGGAAAAAATGCATGATTGGGCACTTCATCGTCCGGCAGGCCGTGGATACCAATTTCTCTGGCTGGCTCGCGCGGATACAGAATCGGCGCAAAGCCGTTTGTCGGAGGATCAAATGGCCCCATGGTATTGGTGAGCAATTCGGTGAGCGCCGTTTTGTTGATGAGATCTGTGATGATGTCCTCGCTGCCGACGAAGCGGTTTCTTCTTTTGGGCGCGTCCATCGTACCATTCATAATTTGACCTGCGGTGATATTGACCAGTCGTCGAGCACGGTGGGTCAGCTCTTTGGGTACGATGTTCTTGAGGACAATGAACCCATCCCGATAGAAAGCGCGTTTTTGCTCGAGGGTGAGTTCGACAGGACCGTTGTGTTTCATAACTGACCTCTTTCTGGTTTGGGAAAATAGACCGTTGGATTGTCCACGTCACTCAGATGCTTTCGCTCGTTGCCCCAGTTGTCTGCTGTGCCATTCCAGTATCGGGTGTCGGAAGGCGAGTATGAGAATTTGATCTCGCGCTCCGTCAATGCCTGTCCCATAACCTGTACTCCTCCAATATAATGTCCCTTACCCCAAAAACCTCAAAATCCCCTTGGATCTCCCCCTACGGGAACAGTATCAGAAGTTCTCATAAACCAATCCAACATAGACCTTTCCAGATCTAACTTTGTCTCTTGCATACCCGGGTCATCGATTAAATTCGTCAGCTCCCGAGGATCATTTTTGAGATCGTATAATTCGTCCTGACCGGCTGTGCGTCGAATGAGCTTGTGATTCGAACTCCTGACCATCGTCGTGCGGCAAACACTTTCGGGCACTTCTTGTTGCAGTTTGCCCTTGGGAAAATAGATACTATCCCTGTTGGGATTACGCCAGTCCCATCGTCCTTCAAACGCATGAGGTTCTTGTGTTTCATAGCCCCCTTCTGCGAATACCAATCGATCCTTATCTTCCGCTTCACCCCGAAGTTGAGGCACAAAGGACCTGGCGAAATGGGTGTGTGTGGGCGAAAGACCGGCCAGTTCCAAAACAGATGGCATGAGATCGAACATCTCAACCGGACCTTCCACCACATGACCTGCTTTGTTACCGGGTGCCTTTACCAATAGCGGCACCCGTGTCAGCGCATCACTGTAATCACTTGGCCATTTTTCCACCAGTCCATAGTCCCCCGCCCAGTCACCGTGATCAGACGAAACAATGAGAACCGTATTTTCAAAAAGCCCCTTCTCCTCCATAACGGTCATCAGTTCTCCGAGAAGCCAGTCCGTATAGCTGATCATACCGAGATAAACAGCATTCAATTTTCGAAAGAAATCCTCCGACAATTCATTCAGGCGGCGGTACTTTCTGATGAGCGCGTAAAAATCCGGCTTTTTGTCCAGCCCTGCGGGTCTCAAATTCGGTATATCCCCTGAATCATACATGTCGTAAAAATCGCGGTGGGTCGTATAGCCAGGATGGGGTTGCAAAAGCGGCAAAAACAAAAAGAAGGGGTTGTCATCATCTCTGCGATTGTTCAGAAAATCGATCCCCGCTTTGACTTTCACATAATCAGCGACCTCTTCCCTTTCGCAATCCAGAGGCTCAAAATCAAAACTATAGAATTCCTTGTCGCCGCTTTGCCAGCGATTCTTCCTTTTATCATCTTTGTGTTCGTAATATTCTTTTATGCAGGACAAACTATCTCGCGCGAGTAAATCATTTTTGCCATACCAGTGAATATCGTAGCCAGCTTCATACAGATATTTAAAAAGATGGGGTTCGTGGGGCCTTATCAGATGCCACATGGAGCGATGCCCGGCACAATGGGGATAAAGCCCCGTCATCATCGAAACTCTGGAAGGCGTACATTGCGCGTTTTGCACATGGCACTGGTCAAAACGAACCCCTTCTGCCGCCAGGCGATCGTAATTTGGGGTTTTGATCACTGGATGGCCATAACACGCCAAACTCTCGGCTCGCATTTCGTCTGGTTGAAAAAATATAAAATTCAATGGTTTTTGATTGCCCATAAGATCTAAGGTTTCTCCAAATCAAATGACGTTAGGGGATCTGGAATGAGCGCACAATGCGCGCCCAACCGCTCGCGAATAGCCTGCGTCAAAGAGCCTGCAATTTCATATTGAGGCGCAGTGTTTGTACAACTGTATCCCATATGGATCACACGCCTGGGCGATTTTGAAAGGTTTGCCCGTGCGCCATGCCAGATATCACCGTGACAAAAAATGCCAGTTCCAGCCGTACAGGTCGCGTAGATTTCTCCAGCAACTGCCTCTTTGAGATCGTCCAGAATATCTCGGGGCCAGGGTTTTTTATGCGATCCCGGCACAAGGCGAGTCGCACCGTTTTCTTCTGTCATATCATCAAGTGCCCACACCACATTGAGGTATGCAGTACAATTCTTAAAGAACGATCGATCAGCATGGATTGCCTGAATAGGACGCGGATCACCCGGCATGGGATCGTGAAAATTCATGGCCTGCCAGCGCATATCCTCTCCAATCACCAGCCTGGCCATTTCTAATGCTATCGGCTCGATTGCCAGCTCTTCAAAGACGCGGCCTTTACCAATGAGATTGCACAACCTGCGAACGCCCGGAGGGGTCGATCCTTCTGTCCCTGCCTTTTCGCCCTCCAGGTCATATCTCTTTTCCAGGGCCTCTCGCAACGCTGCCAATCGTTGTACAGAGAGCACATTTTCAACGATCAGATAACCGTGTTCTTGAAAAAAATCCCATTGTTGTACAGAAATCATTTCAATCCCCTGAAATCTTATGAATCGGAAAAATGGACCGTTGGATTGTTCGGATCACTCAAACGCTTCCGCTCACTGCCCCAGTTGGCTGCGGTGCCATTCCAGTATCGCGTGTCAGAAGGGGAGTATGAGAAGAGGTATGACCAGCGCGACTTGTCGGTGCTGTTGGGTGGACCGCCATGGACTGTGTATCCGTGATGCACAGTGCAGTCACCCGGCTGGTAATGGAAGGGCGGAGAAAGCTCCAGCACAGACGTCAGATTTGGGTATTGCTCGAGCAGGTTGCCCCGGTCATCCTTGAATACCGAGCCAAGCGGTCCTTCGCGATGTGAGCGGCTGACGAATCGCATGGCACTCATCTCTGGTGGCACTTCCACCAGTGCAAGCCAGAACTGGAGCTCACCCACGCGATCAGAGCCGTGCTCTGACGAGTCCTGATGATAAGTGGCTCCGGCTGCCCCCGGGGGCTTGTGTTGGAGGATGTCGATCCGATAGCGAAGTGGGATATCTACGCCCTTGAGCCGCTTCCTGTTCACGAGTCGCGTTGCGTTCTTTGACATGCGCTCGCTGAACATGAACGAGCGGAACGGCTCGGTCTCTTCCCGCCGCGCCAGGCCGACACCCCGTCTGGGGGCGCTATTGCGTTTCAACCACTCTTGACCAACGCGCAGGAGCTCCGTTGCGAACTCCGGGTCCACGAGTTGCTTCATCATGACCCACCCGTATTCGTGGTAAAAAGCCACTTCTTCGTCTGTAACCTCCCGGACGATGGATTCGATTTCACGCTCTGTCAATGCTTGTCCCATAACCTGTGCTCCTCCAGTGTCGTGTTCCTGAACAGCTTTTCCACCTAACGAATATGTTTGTGGACCTCATCTCTGACGCGACACAGCTCTTCATCCAATTCGGCGAGTTCAGAACCATAGGGATCTGTTGCGCGTTCATAGATTTCCTTGTTGGCCTCCCTCACGGCATCCACGAGACCGGGCTTTGGGTTACCGTCCCAATCGTACAGGCCTTCCGTCATGCCGGACATTTTCATCAGCGGACCGTCATCAAGGTCGTACAGAGTCGCGCAAAAATTGACACCGCACACGTTCGTGTCTCGCAAGTGGCGGTTGAGCAGCAAGCCGTAGATGCGGCCTTTGTGCTCGGGCGTCACACTGCGCGGATTCTGGCGTGACGCTTCGAACATATGGCCTGACTCCTCGTCAGAGACCAGCACGGACCTGCCCGTTGCTGCACTCTGTTCGGCAAAACTGATGTCGCGGTTGAAGTGCTGGGGCGAAAGCATGTCAACATAAGGCGTCAAAGCCTCCCACGTTTTCAGGTCAAAGGACTGCTCCTTGACATAAGGTCCGAGGATCAGGTGATTGGGATCATGCCGACGTATCGCATCGTGGACCATACGGTACATGTGAACCGCCATTTTGCGGATATTCTCCTGCTCTGGTGCTTCGCTGTCGAGCGACGGTATTGAAGCGATCCAGTTCTCTGGTCTGATAAAGGTGCCGAAACCATAGTAGTATCCCATCATCAACGGATCATCGGCGTACCGCGAGCAAACATCGGCTACCAACGCTTCTACCCACGCCTGGTAAGCAGGGGCGAAAATATCTGGTCGTTCCTGACCTTCCGGCAGTTCGTTGGGGTGAGGGATCAGGAAGAGTCCGGCAGCGTACGGGAAAGATTCGCGGCGAAACAGCGCCACCACCTTCTCGACATCCACATAGCCCCTGGGATCCCGACACTGGCTCGTCGCGCCTGCGAGGGCGCAGTTAAACCCGAGCGCTCGCATCTGATCGAACCACTTTTCAATCCACGCATCCTTGTCGCCGTCGTAAAGCTTTTGCACGGTCGGTTGACTGTTGCCGGTGTAGATATGAGCCAGCGACACAGGGAAGAAGGCGTTGCCCTCAGGTGTGATGAACCATCTGCGCCCGTCCAGTTCCTCGAGATGGAACCAGCCGGTGCTTTTTCCCTTCAGTTGGGTTGTGCCGCCGTAAGAATCAAGTGTATGTGTCATGGGTTTTGCCTCCAGATTTTATTTTATTTTTCTCGCGTCGCGTAGTCCATCCCCCCCGTCGCCGTCCCCCCAGTGGACGGTGCCAGTCTGTCGTAATAATCGTCCCACATTTCTCACGCACCTGCCACCTCAAAGGCCGTTATATTGCGGGTATCCTTGCTGAACTCTACCCCGATCAGATGGATCGGCTGATCCAGACCCCGATATTTGTCCGCATATCCCTTTTCCTGTAATTGCGCCATTGCCGCGCCCTCAGACGCCAGTTCCACCACCTTGAACTCGAACAGATACACATTGTCATTGAAACGAACCGCCATGTCCAGACGCCCATCACTGCCACTGTCCTCCACAACGATGTCGAATCCCACCGACGCGAAGTAGGAGTAGAAGACGCTGGCGTAGTAGCCTTCGTAGTTCGCTATTTCATTGTTCGTGTGCCATTGGTAGGGGATGCTGGTAAAGAACGCCTTGAATAGACTCTCCAGACTCGCAAAATCATTGATCAGTAACAGGTCATACAGGCGGGCGCGATGCTCCGTGCGCTGCGAAGGATCGCCAGTCAGGTGATTTAGCAGGCTCTTGTTCAAACTCTGACGCACTTCTCGATTCGGATAGGACAGGCGATAGTACATATCTCCACCGCGCGGTTCGGTCTGGTGGATGGTTAGATACCCGGTCTGGAACAGCAGGGCTTCGGTCGCGATGTGGTCAACATCAAAAGCCGACAGCAAATCATCACTGCCCAGCATGTTGTCCAGAGCCAGCGCACCGACCCCGCGCGATAGTAGCGTCTCGATCAGAAATGTCGGCGTGCCAGTCTCGAACCAGTAGGCTTCGAAGCTGTGCCTTCTAAACAGCAGGAGGATATCGAAGGGGTTATAGACCTTCTCATCGCCCCGCCAGCTATAGCCATTGTACCAGTTGCGGATTTCATCCCGATCCAGACCCGGCAATTCTGGCGCGAATACCGTGTCGAGGTCCTCTTCGGTGTATCCACAGACGGCGGAATATTGTGGATCAATGGTGATGTCTGTGAGATTGTTGAGGCCAGAGAACAGACTGACCTTGGAGAACTTGCTGACACCCGTGAGGAAGGTGAATTTGATATGGGCATCGCTATCCTTGATGGTCGCGTATAGACCACGCAGAAAATCGCGGTTGGCGCGTGCGACCTCTGGCACCTCAAGTGCGTCCAGAATCGGCTTATCGTATTCATCCACCAGCACCGCTACCGGCTGCCCAGCACGCTCGTGCAATGCCTCAATCAGTGAGGCAAAACGACCCGGTGCTGTCACGGCCTCTGCAACCACTCCAGAGCGTTTTTCAATGGAGGTCAATTGCTCCATCACATTTGCCTGCAAGTAGCCATCCTCTTTGAAATTACCGCTACCAAAGCTCAAGCGCACAACGGGATAGCGAACAGACCAATCCCAGTGACCGTGGATGTGTAGCCCCTCGAACAGCGGTTCATTGCCCTCAAACAGTTCCTTTAGCGTATCCAAAAACAGGCTTTTGCCAAAACGCCGTGGACGCGATAAAAAGTAGTGCGTGCCTTCGTCCATCATTCGCCGAATGTGAGGCGTTTTATCGACATAGTAGCAGTTTTCCTCCCGAATTTTGCGGAAGGTCTGAATACCGATGGGTAGTCTGCGTTTGGTCATATTATGCACCTTTGTCTTTCGATATTTACAATTATCTGCAATTTAGTCGAAAAAACAGGGGTTTGCAATGGCATTTTGGCGTATAAAGTTTATTATATGCAAAAATTAAGACCAATCAGCGAGCGGTACTGATTGGTCTTTGCATACCGATACAGTGGGTCTGGTGTCACACGAGAAAATACGTTCTCGGGATACCAGTACCAACTCTCAATCGAAACGTCTCTTCCTGACCTCTGCTTCGGAATCCCACATCTCGGCGTCGTGCTCGTAAGATACGGCGATGTCCTCGAGGACCCTCCCTACAAAGGGATAGTCGAAACGCAAGTGCTTGGCCCAAGCTCGGTATTTCGCAGCGAGTTCGTGTTCTTGTTTGCCCCCTTCGTCCCGCGTAACAACGCCGCGAGAGTTGAGAGTGCCGATGTGGAATCCCTCGCCGATTTTCGTCGATGCTATCCCTTCCATCGCCTCGCAGACCGCTTCGCAGGGCCAGATGCCATTCTTACCAGCGGGTGCCTTGGCAAGCAGTTCACCGACCCAGTAATCCCCAATATCGGTGCGGGCGTAATTGCGGCACAGTTGCCGAACCTCAGCGATCCACGCGGCGAGTGCGTGTCCGTCGATCTTTCCGTCATCATTTGTACCAGGAATCTTCGTTATCTCTTTGAGAAGGTGATACGCTGCCGATGCGATTGCCCCCCTTTGTCTGGAATCCTCGATCCTCCATTCCGGCGGGTCCTCTCCTTCGTCACTCCTTTTATAGATTCGTGCCACCATATAGACAAAAAACGCAGGTGATTCCACGATCTGGTTTTTGAGATTCGGGATTCCATGCTGGCTATGCTTAAGGGGGTTGAAGAACATAAATTCGAATTTGACCATTTCATCACGGGTGACGCCCGGACGACTATCAAGCGAAGCCAGTGCCTCGGAAATGCTGTAACTTTCGGGCAGGTAATCGCCTTCCGGTTCAGCATTGACTGTGGCAACTTCGCGCAAAAGCTGCTTGAGATGGGACGTCTCGATATCCTTGAAATCCATGTGGACAGTGTGGAAAGCCGCACGCGGTCGCTGGACCGCCAGAAGACAATCAATCAGTTCGGTAAGTTCGGCGGGCGTGTGCTGGATCACTGATGGGGAGACTCTCCTCCAGTACTCGGCACGGATATCCTCGCTATAGCCGTCCAGAAGACGCCAGGTGGATGCCTGAAACGGCGCGCGTACAAATAGCCGCACGCGCTCTTCGGCGGACAACTCCTTGGCCGTAGCCTGCAATACCCCAGCACACGAGTCTTCCTCAATCGAGATAAGGAAACCTTGCAAGCACTGCTCAGCCTTACTCTGGAAGTCCCCGTCAAGTGAAAGGCAATACTTGATGAAATCGATCCGAGGCTTCACATCGGTAATGCACGACGACATGAAATAGCCGACGATGTCGGCGGCATCACTGTCGGCGAGCAATTCCTTAACACCCTGAAAACCGCACTCGGTCCATATCTCGGTTATTGCATCGTGGCGCAGCCTGCGGATCCGCGCTGCGTGCTTCTTATAGTCGAAGTCTTCTTCGATCTCGTCAGCCGACTCCCGCACCCATCCACTGGCGAACAGCCAGCCGTGTCGTAAGACTGGATCGTGGGGACGGAGGCTATCATAAACTTCGCGGGCACGGTCGCGGGTCGCTTCTTCAAGCTTCCGGCGGCCCCACCGAGAGAAGGCGAAGCATCGGATGCGCTCGCGCAGCGCGGCCTTAGCTGATTCAGTGGTGTTCTGGGACCATTCCAGAATCAGGTCCCAGACCTTGGTCTGGTCTTTTTCCGCCATGATCGAGAGAGACTCTATGAGATCGCCAAGGGTTTTTTCGTCGTGGGACGGCCAGGCAATCAACAAGTCCAGAGCCTTTCGATTGAAGTCGTATATCTCCTTGCACGTGACAACCTGTCCAGCCCCTGAGACGTCACTGCGCCAGTGGGGTCTGTAGCTAGGGATGCCTATTTGGGAACCCGACTGGATCTGCGCGATGCAGATCGCCCAGCCAATATCCGGGAACCGCTTGATCAGCATTTCGAGCACCTTAATTCTATCCCCCACCGAAGCTGCCGTCTGCGGCACCCATGATCTGAAGATATCCTGAAGGCTATCGCCCGGTTTATTCATCCAGTTGTCGTCTATTTTTTGCTGAGAAAGTTGGGCAAGGATTAACGATACGCGCGAGAGGTTTTGCGGCTTCCAGGCAAGGCACTCTAACGCCCAGAGAAGGCCTGTTCGTGACGGCGTCGATAACGAGCCACGGTCAACCGGTTTGAGAAGGCCAAAGACAATGGGATCTTCGCTCTGTAAATCTTCTTCGATGAGGTTCAGGAATACTCCGGGCGCGGCTTCTGCGAAGGGCGGCAGGTCGTGGGAGAGTAATTTTTCAAGCGTCAACGGCGTTAGGAGTTTTTGGATCAGACCTTCGACCCGGCCTTCGACATTGATACCGAGGCGGCTCTGGAATAGGTTATTGCCATGAACCGAGAGAATGACGAGGGTATCGCAGATACTCTCGCGCAACGCGTCGGAGTGGTTGCGTTTCTTCCCGTACAGGGCCGCGGCCCACCGTTTCTCTTCTGGGAGGTCAAGGGCCGGATCGAACTCGGAAAGGACGTATTCGGCGGCGATGAAGAACCGGTCGAGGTTCGCTGATATGACCCTCTCCGCTATTGCAAACAAGGCGTCAATCTTAGAGGTAACACCTTGAAAACGTCCAGCAGCCCACACCGGGCTGTCATCGAACCTAAATAGGCGCATGACGTCGTCTTCGATCTCCTCGTAATTTCGATCCGCTACATAGGAGAGTATCTCGCGATCCGCTTCCGATTCTGCGTGCCATGTGCCAACCAGGGCCATCGGCACGAGGTCTTTTGTCGTTTTATCATCGCGCGCCCATTCCGGCATTCTGATTGCAGTATTCTCCGAGAGGCGGCGACGCAAGATCGTTGGCGATCGTCCCGATTCCCTTGCAAGGCGCTCAATTTTATCTCTCTCGATTCCTATGGCGGTGAGTGCCTTCGTGAAGGCGTCGTCGCCAAGCAGGTCGAGCGTAATATCGGCTTTTGCGACCGCGTTGCGTGTACGGAACACGATGCAATGAAGTCGCCGATGGGCGTCACCAAGCGCGCGCTCGGTATCAGAGGAATGGACTATCGGGATAAAACTCACGGAGGACGCAACGAGCGTCTTGAGCGTCTCTGGAGAAGTGAAGACCGCGGCTCGGTCCTTGAATTGATGAAAATCCTCGTTATCGAACAGACAGGCGAGGAAGGCGAGTGCCTCGTCCCTCGAGTCAGCCGCGACGTAAAAAGGCTTCCCACTCGGCTTGTCGAGCCACCTTTTGAATTCGTCTCGGTACGCAGCGACCGAGGATGCGAAGATTTCAGGCGTTAGATGAGGCTCGCTGGCATTCGCCCATCGTTGCCATACCCATTCCAACGTTTCATAGCCGCTGGTTGGTTGGCCGAGTTGTTCGGCAAACCAGATCTGCGCCGGCACCGCCTGTTCCAGCCACTGCTCGAGATCGCTTGCATCGAAGGCCCTGACTTCCTTCCAATCGCCAGTCTCTTTCTTTTCGTTCTCCCATTTGGTCTTACCGTGCCAGTTGCGAGGTGTCACAAAGACGAAGGTACTATTTGCCCGATCAGCGGGATCAACTGACTTCAGCCGATTGGAATAATCCTTTTCCGCTTTGCCACGTGGGTTCTTGTTGGTGCCGAACTCCCAATAGGAGACCCCATCAGGAATCCAAGGGTTAGGAGTGCCCGAGTTGACGACACCATCTGGTCCACGGTCCTGCGCATTGTCGTAGCCAGGGAAGTCAACTTGATGGAGATCACGACCTGTTGAATGAACGAGCTTTCGTAGTAAGACAGAAAGGTGGGAGCGGGCATCAATCTGGTCGGCCCAGCTCTCGATTTGCCTTGCCTTGATAGTTAGAAAACTCGGGATGAAATCGTCGTGATGGTGATGTGTATCAGAGATGGTGGTCATGGTCATGCCTTCTTCAAGATGTGGTCTCGATGGGATGCTGCTCACATAGATACAGCATTTCCATGTAGAAACTCCTTGTTTTTGCTATCGCTTCGTTCCAATTGCGCCGAGTACATGACTTGGGAGACCATCAATTTCTGTTTTTAATTCATCGGACAGGACATATTCAAGTGGTTTATCTCCATGCCCAAATCCCCAAAGAAAAAGCTCGGCTCCCAATGATGAAGGCTCACAAATGATCCCATCGCCCAGAACATCCTTTGCGATTTTTTGAAGGGCCTCTTGGCCGCCAGACTGCCACCCGTCTGCAATAAGTTTATCCGCATGTAGTCCGTACCAAATATGGGCAAAAATTTGTGGATTATCCCTTTCGGCTTGGATGAAATCCATTGATTTATCGTAACCTTCAAACGGAAGGAATACCTCCATTTCAGCACGATTCTCAGGTAGTCCAAATTGACTGCCAGAGTTTGAGAAGAGGTGTGCAATTGTTGAGTATAGGAGATAGTGAGTTCTGATTTGATATGCTGAAAGGTTATCAAGAATCTTAATGATTCGAGCACCTCGATCATCTCGGCCTATTTCTGTTCTAGAAGAGGCCAACACCCCACCGAAATACTCCAATGTAACAGGGTCTTCAGAATACGATCCTTCATTTATCACTGATTTAAGAACTTTAGGAGGCACCTGACCAGGAGAATCCAGTCGAGGCCCTAACTTCTTTTTTGCGTTTAAGAATATTTTTGCAGTATTTTCGACTCGCCGTTGTGTAAATGCTTTTAATTCTTCACCTAAATAATCTGCCGTAGGTCCCAATATTTTTTGGACACCATCTTTCCCTAAATAGGCAGCGATTGCTCCCGCAACTGTGATTATTTCCGCCACAATAAGCCTCCTTTTGCCAATGTCAATGCCCACTATTTTTCTTGTGCGGTCCATCCCCAATACGAGCAGATATACGCTTTGCAAGCCCCTGTCGCAATTCCTCCGGCTTTTTCCAAACAATGTGATTGTACTGGCGGGTATCGAAATGGACATGTTTCAAAGCATCCTCTCTACAGGTAAAAATGACCTCGATACCGAGTCCATGTGCAAAGCCAGCTTCGTAATAGACACCCCCGCGGGCTCCGTCCTCTCCTTGGGTAAAATCAGCGACAACAAAACGAGAGCGTCTGATTTCGGCGATGATTTCGTCGTCAATCTTGTTGTTATGCTCTTGTTGATCAATTCGGACGGCTTCGTATCCTGCATCTTCGATTCCGAGTTTAATGCCTTGTTCCCACGCTTCGTCGGTAGAGTCGTCAAACCACATCGCCACAAAACCTTTTGTTGAATTGGCATTCGCTGTCTCAAGTTCCGCAAGGCGAGCGTATCCCTCGACCGTTAGGGTATATCCAACCTCTATGTTGAATTTGCCTGGAGGATATTCACGTAGTTCTATCCAACCCTGCTTATCCAAATATTTTAATAGATAATGCACCTCTTCCTGGCTGAGGGATTCTGACCATGCTCCTATCGCTGTTTCGAGCATTTCGTCGGGCGTGAAACCACATTGTTTGCCGACCTCCACAGTTTGATCTTCAATGTACTGGAGAAGCCGGTCCGCACGGTCGTGGACGGATAAGTCCTTTTGTTGTTTCGCCATTGTGATCGTATTACTGTCTATTTCCGGACATTTGACGCCCAATCGTCGCTGGTCGACCAGCCACGAGGTCAACCGTGCCTTGCCGTGTTCATCGAGTTGCGCCAAGCATTCAATAGCTGATCCAGAAATGAAGTACATTCCGCCCGCACGAGACGAATCTATCAATCTTCCATCGCGGTCAACCTCAGATTTTCCAGAAGCCGCTATATTCCAGATTGGACAGGGTGAGTATTTCATATTTTCGCTTCCTTATTTGCGAAGGAATCTCTTTCGGGTTTAATACCCATCCAGCAGAGAAGTTCTATTTCGTCCTGATCGATCAGGGGCAGAAGCAGAGGCGGTTCAGTCGGTTTGAGATCGGTCTCAAGGATTTGATCAATTCGTACAATATTTTCTTCTTCAAACACCCTTTTTAGGACAAATATCTTTCAAATAGCAATTGCCACATAAGGGTTTTTTGGGCTTACACCAGTTACGTCCAATTTCCCATAGTGGAGAATCAATAAGTCCAGGAAATTCAGGATTAAGCGCTCTTGCCTTATAAATGATTTTCTCAACCACAGAACCCTTTTCTATCAGACCGACACGATATAAAACTCTACGCACATGAACATCAACAGATATATCAACGGAATAGTAATCACTGAAAGGAATTTTAAAGTGTCGCGCCAATAGATTTGCAGCCATTGGAGCAATCTTTAATCCAATACCCTCAAACTGAAGAAATTCATAAACAACCTGTGCACTTGGTGGACTATTGGACCAAATTAGAGCAGCTTTACCGTTGAACTCAATTCTTATTCTCTCAATAGCACTATGAATCTCCTTACTCATCTTTGTGGGATAGCGAGGAAGCCGTTCGAGATTTGTCACCAAATTCGTTATCTCTGACAGGGATAAATCTTGGAGCTTCGAGAATTCAAAACCGCCCAATTTAGTCGAAATATGGTAAGGGATTAACCAGGCACGTTCAGCTTTGACTTGCTTATCCATGAGACACCCCAAGACAAATGCGTGGGGATATTTTTCAATGTCATTCAGTAATTTATTTGCCTCTTGATTGTCTGTGAATTCGACAATTTTTCGAGGCGATTGGAAGAGTTTTTCACCTTTTGAAATAAGCATAGCCACTATATTAGCTTCATTCTGGGACATAAATTCAATCCTTTTTCTCTGCCTAAATTGGAGCGTAAAAAAACCGGCAAAAGCCGGTTGGAGTTGGTTAGTCTGACGAAAATTAACTTAAATTATGGCGCAGCATCGCCACCGAGCGCGTGTGTGATGACCTGTTGCAGACAATCCCGTTCGTTCAGGAAGTAAACACCATCCGTTTTCCATTCACTCGCAGAACGACCGCCATCGTCAATCTCTGAGGCTCGCGTGACGGACAAGATATAGGCATGCAGATATAGGTCCGGGTCGTTCTCGCGCACCTGCTCCTCAATTTCCACAATCTCGTGGTGCAGTTGCACCTTTTTGCGTTCTCTTTGGCCGAACCTGCTTAAGCCTTTTGGATCGAGAAACAGAATGTGCTGTTTCTCGTCGTCCTTCAACCAAACGATGAAGTCTGGGTAATAACCGAAGTCGTCGAAAAAGGACACGCCTCGCCCGCGCGTCAGATTGCGAATTAGAAACAACTCTTTGCCTTGCAGACAGAGATCGCCTGTCCGAGCCAGTTTTTCCAGCCGTTCGACAACGAGCCTCTCGTTTTCATCCAGAGGGACGGGTTGAACCGTAACGATGCGGTCCTTCCCAGCATGTAGCAGTGGCTGATACGCATGAGCCTGTGATCTGATGATGCCGATGTTCAAGTTCCTATACCAGTCTTCCAACTCGTCGTACTGGCCTTCGCGTATGTTGTACGCCAGTTCACCCGCGTCCCTGACCAATTGCTCTTCGGTCACATCCACGGATAGCTCATAAGTTACAGCATTGTTTGGGTCGTCCTCATCCAGCCCGACGATCTCAAGCTCGCCGTGCTCCCAGCGTCTGCGCTTCTTGCGCCAGAAGTTATCGGCGTATTCGGTAATTAGATCAAGGACGATGTTCTCCAGTCCGTGCATCTGCCCGAATCCGGTAGGGTTCAACCGATCTGGCGGCATATAGAGTTCGTACCAGTCCTTGCTTTGCAATAGCTGTTCCACTGTCTGCCGCTCAATAACCAGATTGTGCCAGCCTTTTTGTTGCTTGTGCGACAATAGCCGCTCGTAAATGCGAGCTGTGTTGAAGAAGGTGGCGTGTGACGTGAGGTTGACCAAATTTTGTTCTGTTTCCTCACTGAGCACAGCACCATCGGATGCAACGGATTGAAGCTTCGAGTACAGATCCAGTGTTACAATGGGGCTATCTTCATCCCCTGGCCCCGGTAAGATGGGACGCTCAGCGGAGAGGTTGTATTTTCGATCATCCTTGAGCCGGATCAGCTTCAGGTCTGTCTTCTTAGCAAAATTCCATGTGGTGGGCAAGCTAAATGTCTCTTGTTCGGCGCGCATTCCTTCCTTTTCCAGTAGATCCCGGAAGGTCTGCATGTAGTTGGCACGCAGCCCAAAGATGTATAGCTTCTCCAATTCTGCCAGTTCATCACTGTCCGCTGGCAGTTCCCCTCCGATTTCGCGATGCCGCTTCAGGCTCATGTTATAGCCCTTCAGGCGCACGCCGCGTCCGAACATCTGGATGATTTCAGGACCTTCGCCTACGCCGACATGCATCAGCCCCATTGTACTCACGCGCCATGAGTTCCAGCCCGCGATGAAGCGACGCGCGCCGATAACGATGTTCACAGTTGAGTCTTGACGGTCTACATCGGCAAATAGCCGTTCGGCAAAGCCCATCTCTCGATCAACGTCGAAATCGGGGTTGGAATTATCTGTGAGCAGACTGTAGAGCTTCGCTGAGTCTCCGACATTGACCACGCCAAAAGGATCATTGTCTGCGGTGCGAAGGTGTAACTCGCCCTCGCCTGCGGTCAGATAGACGACGTGCAGCCGTCCCGCTCCGTGAAATAGGGTTTTACAGAGATCGGCGTAGAGGTCTTCCCCACTCGGCAGATGAGAAAAGCGGCCAGAAAAGTAATCGTTTCCAGTGCTGTCGAGCAATCCTGATTTTCCGGATATCAGGCGTTGGATCATGTGCCGCACGTCTTCACCGTGAGCCAGCACCCAACCGAGAAAATTCAAGATGCGGATGACGTCGGATCGGGTCGCCTGGTCCGCTTTGCTCGATCCCGTTACTGTCTTGCCGAGGAATACCCATAGCGGTTTTGCAGGATTGAATGCTTTCCACAACGCACCCTTGCCTCGCCAGATGCGGTATTGCTGGTAGAAGGTCAGCAGGCACCCCAGTAGATACATCTTGCTATTCTCGTCCTGCACCCCGCCCGGCAGGTTCAGGATCGCGTAGTCCTTGCCATAGCCATCTGCGTGAAATCGACGGTACGTGTAGTCGAATAACAGGCATTTGCCGTAGGCGTTTAGCAGGTCGTTGTCTCTGCCCGCTACCTGATTGAAGGTAGCGGAGTACTCAAAGGCAAAACCACCGTTCGCCAATTCCCGGCGGCGTTCGCGCCAAACATTGCCCGATGCGCCCAAGTGTCCTTCGTCAACCAGCACCAGATTGTCGTCGCCAAAATCCGTTACGGCAACGCGCTTTACACCCTTTTTTTCGGCCAGTTTATTCAGGTCAATGATCTCTACGGATGTGAACAAATCAGAACTGGCTTCGCTGGAAAACAGCCGCGCCCGCAGACCGCTTTCCCGCATTTCGCGCTCGTGCTGCAGAGACATCTGCTCATTCGGCGTCACCAGCACAATATTGTTCAGCCGCTTTCCCGCACGTTCCAAATAATGACGGTATTGCAGAATATGGGCGTGCATGAGGAGCGTCTTTCCAGAACCCGTCGCGCTCTGGAAAGCGAGAGTGTGCAGGTCTTCTACTGTATAGTCTGGCATGACCGCAGTCGGACGATGGCTGGCTTTCTCATGGTTCAGGTCGGCGAACAGGGCCTCGGGATCGTCAAAATAGCGATGCAAATAATGTTCTGTGAACAACAGGGCGAGATATTGGTGGGGTTTCCAAGTCCGCCCGTGTTCCTCTGTCATACGCAACTGGTGGCTGTGCGCCGCGATGTTGGCGTCGTATTCGGCAAACTGAACGGCAGGAACACGGGCGCGAGCGGGATGTGGGTGTAATGCTTGCGCGTAGTCACTCTCACCCCCCGGGGCGATTTCGCCCCGGGCATATTGCAACCGTTCAAGCATTGCATCCATATCGTCGTAGCCAAACTCACGGCAGATAAAGCGATGCAGGGCGAGGCGACTTTGTAGGCGTGTCATAGATCGTCTATCGCTCATCGCTGGTCTCTCCAAACATCAATTCACGGAAAATCGGCTCAATGGTCTTAGCAGTCCAATGCTCATCGGACTGCTGCATGGCGTTCAGGGTGTGATCGCCATTGGCATAGATGATGGCCAGTGCCCCGAACTGCTCGCGATTGCGATCAAAATAGGCGTCCAGTGCGGCGTGGTCCATCTCGTCGAGATTGCGCCATAGGATCAAGCAGTTGCGCCCCTCGGGATCCGTACCCGTAATCGCGAGCACACCGTCAAGCCGCTGGCGAGATACCATGCACAGACCGATCAAATGGTTGAAGGTCTCTGGTAGATCAACCTGGACTTCGCGACGCACACCATCACGCACGACGGAGAGAGTGTAGGAGAAGGGATCGACGAACGCTTTGCCCAGCAGACACGCGCTACCAGCCGTCTCTACACCGAGCGCGTAGCGTAGCTGATAATCCTCGATCAACGCGGGATTCTCGGCCAATAAATCCTGCTGTGCGGTCGAAGGTGGTGTCACTTCAAGACTGTCCATCGTATCTTCGTAGGATTCCAGCCGGACGTACTTGAACAACTGAGTGATACCTTCGCGCGAAACTGGCTTGCCATCTTTCCAATCTGGCGAATAAATGACCTTCTTCATTCGCGGCATCATGACAGTATCAAAATAGTCGGCCATATCGACCAGAATGAACTTACGCTGCCCATCATCCTCGCGGTTGAGGTTGATGACCGCATGGCCGGTTGTACCTGAACCGGCGAAGTAGTCGAGGATTGTACCACTATTCTGATTGCAACAAACTCGTATGCTCTTTGCAACTGCATAAACAGACTTCGGGAATGAAAACACTTGGGATTCGCCCATAACATTTCGTAATACGGTCGTCCCGTATGCAGTTGCATTCATTTCCCTTTCATCCCATACTGTTTTTGGTAAGACACCCTCCCCGTTAAGCCTGAATTTAATTTCTATTGTGTTTTTTCCATTTCGCATCTGACGTACTCGTAAATCCTGCAGACGTTCTTTAATCGAATCAATCCCCAATCGCCAAGTATATTCTGTGCCATTCGAGATAGGCCAGACAACCTCATCATTCTCGAGAGAATTTTCAACCAGTCTCCATCTGTTATTTTCACTATTCCATTCAATCTCAGGTAATCGCACTTTATTACCAGCGATTATAAGCGGATAATGAAGACGAGGACGTGCGGAACGAAAATCATTTGCGCCGCCCGATCTGAGAAAACTACGCCACTGAAATTTCCCTTTCTCATCTTTTTCCTGGTACTGGGATAGTTGTTCCTCAGACCTTGGTATTGTCCCCAATCTAACATCATCGTATGCAAAACTAAAAATTGCATATTCGTGTGCTATTGAAAACCCCTTCACAGTGGATCGACCTGAAGGGTTGTTTTTTATTACAGCAACACCTGCTATATTTTCTTCACCAAACACTTGAGCAACCAATTCTCTCAATCTATGAAATTCTATGTCATCAATCGTCGTGCATTGTATCCCGTTTTTTGAGAGGAATTTTTTTCCAGCTATAAGACGATTCTCTATCAGCATCAACCAACTGGCATCCTTATAGCCATTTTTGTAGAGAATTTCGGAGTCGCCGGTATTGTACGGAGGATCGACATAGACGCAATCCACCTGCCCCTGATACCGCGCTTGTAGCAGATTCAACGCCTGAAAGTTCTCGCCATGCACCAGCAACCCGCCCAACTGCTCGTCCAGTGATCCACCGTTAGAGAGTGCTGCCAGCAGTCTGTCGGTGAAATCGCGGTCGAAGTGCCGCGTGTCCAGCACGAGATAGGGGTTGGCCTTGAGGAAATTCACGCTCGGCGGATTGTTCCAAGTCGCACCTCCATTTATCAGATCGCCTGGGATCTCATCAACGGCGAATAGCTCAACCCATTCATAGCATTGCGCCGCGTTGGCAGCGATCTCGGGATACAAAGCCTCCGGGACGCGATCCAGAGTGACGCACCAGTTGGTTTCGAGGACAAATTTTTTCTTTAACCAAAGTTGCTTCTGAAAGTCTTCCAGTTGCGCCAGAAAGTCGATGATCTTCCCACCAATATGACGGGTCGCACGTACACGCGCCAATGCCCGATCCAGCCGGAGGGCATCGCCCTGCTCTAAATCGTCCAAGTTCAGCACTTCTGTATTCAGATACAGATCCAACTCGCGGCGCAAGAAACCGCCGAGGTCTTTGTGGATGAAGTAGTCAAAACTATTCTTGGCTGTGTATCGCTCGACGTGCTTCTCCAGCAATGTGCGCTCGTCATTCGTGTCAGTTGGTGCCGGTACAGCCAGTAGAGCCAACCAATCAGAGGCCGCCGCCTTGAGTATCTGACCGACTACAGCCTCGTTAATCCGGCCTTGTTGTCTAACACCGTTGCCCGTCCACGTCTTCTTTTCTCTATCGGTCAGCGGCCGGTGTTCAAAGCGAACAATCAAATCGCCATCCTCTACAGCAATTACATCATCGTCGCCGGCGAGAACGAAACGACGCTGCTTGCTGTCGGCTTCCTTGATGTTGTCTCTCTCGTTATCGGCTGCCGCGACTTCAAAGCGCACGCGCCGCTCTGCTTCGCCTGTGCCAACCGTGAAAACATAAGAGGCGTAGTTCTCTGTTGTCTTGACGTAGTACTGGTCCGCGTTGGCCCAGTGCAACTTGACTTCCTCACCATCGTAAGGGATCAGATAGGACGAACGGCCGCCGCTTGAGTAGCGACGTTGTGAGATAAAATCGCCCTCGGAGTAATAGCGCGCAAAGAAATTGGCGAGATGGTTGTACACATCGGCTTCAGAGTCCGCGTCTTTTTGCATCTCGGCAAGCCTCTCACGCAATTCCTGCACCACGGGTGAAGAATCGGGATCAATTCTCAACTGTCTGGCATTTTCGCGGGCGTCCTGTAGTTCCTGTTCCAGTCTGACTCGATCCTGGTTGTCCGTGAGATTAAGTTGCTCCTGCACCTGTGGTAACAGGTCATTGTCGAGAAAGGCCGCAATTTCAGCGGTCTTCAGGTTCATGATCCGGTACAGACCGAAATCCAGATCGCCGCGGTCCAGTTGAAACATCTCGCGCAGCAATGTCTTCAGCCGGTCGAGCTTTCCTTCGGATCCCGGAGCTGGTTGCACGCCATTTGATATCGAATGGGATAAGATTGAATTATTCATGATGGGAATTTTTGGTTGGAGTGAAAAAAGTTAGAAATGGTACAGGTATCAGACATCGAATCTCGGGGGGAGTACATTGAAATCCAATGGTCTGAGTCGAAATGGGAGAGTAATCAATTATACTCAGCTAATGGCGAGTCGTCAAGCAAGCATGAAGGGGAAATGCCATTACAAGGGGCAAATCCAGAGGTATAAATCAAATTACACAAAAATATTTGACAAATACACTTTTTTGACATATTTTACACATATAGGATATGTCAAGATTGAGCTACCTTCCCACAGAAATTGACTTACTGGAAATAGTCTTTACGGAGGTCATTGCTATGTCCCTTATTCCTGTTAAGTCAAATTTGGCCAATTCTCGACAAGAGGAAACCACCACGCAAATGGCTCAAGAAAGGAGTAAAAAGAAAAAAACCCTGAAGAGGTATAACCTCGTCATTCCTGACGAACTCTTCAATGAAGTTCAAGAATTGGCTGATGAGAAACACACCACTGTTGTAGAACTTTTTAGAAGGTTCATAAAATTGGGCCTTTTGGCAGCACAGATTGAAGATTCACCAAAATCATCTCTCTTGATACGAGAAGGTGACACTGAGCGAGAGATTATTATGCTGTAGCTCTCGTAGCCTTATGTGCGGTTCCTCTCTCCGCTTATCCCCCGTAAGGTTTGATCGGCGTTGATCCCCTCAACGTCTTCCCCCAACGTTTGCTTTTTCTGGGATTCCCCTCATCCCCTCGTTTTATCTCCCAGAATACTCTCCCCTACGTGATAGATATGATCGAACATATATGGAGGTAAGTGGTTATGGGTAATGATTCCCCTTCACCCATCCGACTTGAGGACCTGGCTCAGCAAAAACTTTCCGAGACAGTCGGTAGGGCAATAGCTAAAATTGAGTTGACCATCACTGAAGACGAATACGTTGAAATTAGCGCCAAGATTCAAACAAAGAAGTTAAAAAAACTGCGGAAGATTGTTGGGGCTATAATTCTTTTTATTAGCGGGCTTGTATGGTCGCTAAAATCTTTCTGAATCTTACCCTGCGTTATATCTATCTGCCTAATTGACAATTTGTAATTTCAAATAGAGATAGACTTTGCCTTCTATCACTCAAAATATCCTCAGTAACGATTCGGATCTTAAGCAAGTAATGCACAAGCTTGCTTACTTCAATCCAAATGCTCAGGATGAATATGGGCATCAAGTGATTGATTATCTCGTATTGGATGCCCTGAGTGGATATGGTGTCATATCTGTAACTGCACCAAAAATATGTGAGTACATCAAAATCTCATTCAAGCTCGATTTTGATGAAGCTGAAATCAATTCCTCTGCGCGGAGACTATCCTCAAAAGGAATGGTTGAGTTATCACAAGCAAAGAGATTCGAACATCCAAAAATCAAGGTCTTACCCGAAACCGCTGAAAAAATCAATACCAATCTCAATAAGCTCACACAACTAGAAGAACAAGTGTTTGAGGAATGGAGAAATGGCCTTTGTGAAAAATACAAAGAGTTCTCGATCATTCAAGACAAGATTGACCACATCACTGACAACCTCCAGTTATTTACCTCTCGAATGTTAATGAAACACGGTGTTGAGTGTGTAGCATTAATGTATCCTGAGGAGTCTAAAGCGAAGAAGCTCTTAGAGGAAGCTTCAAGCAATATCTTCAACAGCCTTCCGCAAATAGATCCATTCACTGACGATGTGTGCAAGCTAGAAATCCCTCTTTTCTTTAAAAACCACAGTAAAGACAGAAAAGCTTACATATCCAGTTTGTTTAACAGTAGCTTCTTTTGGCACCTGATTCAGGTTGATGAGTCTTGTTCACAATTATTAAAAAAAGTAACACGAGGACAGAGACTTTATCTGGATAACAATATTCTTTTTAGCATTGTTGGGTTACACGGCGAAGCAGTTTTTCGTTCTATACATACAATGCTCAGAATGGCTGATAAACTCGGATACGAACTGTGGGTTACCACAAAAACTATTGATGAATTTCATCACTCAATAAATACTCAAATGGAGGAACTCAAAAGTAAACCATTACTTCCAAAAGACCTTGCCCGCATTGCCGTAGATCACCTTGGGGAAGATAGTTTTATCACAATATATTGGTCAGAGTTTGTAGAAAATGGGACAAGCATAGAGGAATTTATCGCCGAGAAGTCTTTGATTGACGATGTTTTGGAAGATTTAAATATCCAAATAACTGAGGGGTGTGCATAAAAACGAATTGACATAGTCGGTAAAAAGTCGCGCCTTATAGAAATAACCCTATTTCATAAGGAGGCGACCGATGGCAAAGCCTATATTCACCGACTATGTCGGCTTGATATATACACTCTTTGACAAGTTTGCACAAGGCCAGAAGAATACGCCCAAACCGGGGCATCCCTTTGATTTCAAGGATCAATCTTTCCTGATCTTCTTCCTGTGGATGCAGATGCGCCACATCACAGCGTTTAAGGCCCAACATCGCTGGCTTAAACAACATCCTGAACATCTCAAACGCCTGAATTTTAAGCGTTTGCCACATCGCACAACAATTTCGAGGCGGTATAAGGCACTGTATGATACGCTTCAAGATTTCATTGCCTTTGTGGGCAACTTTGCACAGGATTTAGAGCCGGACTTCACAAGCAAAGAACTCTTTGAGGATAAAAGCCTGTTCAAAGCAAAAGGCCCTGTCTGGCATCAGAAGGATCGCAAAAGAGCGCACATCCCGGACAAGCTACGCAACCTTGACCGAGATGCTACCTGGTGCAAAAGTGCCTATCACGGCTGGGTCTATGGATATGGCCTGCATGTCACGAGCACAGAAAATGGGTTTCCAAGACTGGTAAGCGTGAAAACGGCATCAATTTCTGAAAGCCAGGTCATACAGGAAAAAGAAGCCCACATCTTCAAGGATTTAGACCCATACAGCGTCACGGCTGATAATGCCTATACCAAAGCGATGCGGATCAGGCAGTGGGCAAAAGCTGGCAGGGTCTTGATCACCCCTGCAATAAAATGGGTTAAAGGACGCTATGCAAAAAACTATCATCTATTCCTACAACGTCCAGAAAATCAGGACCTTATGAGACTGCGTAAAACAGCGATTGAACCCATCTTTGATCTGATTGCAAAGCTGATTGATGCCACGGATAATCACAAACAAATTGCCTATAAACGCTTAGAAAATGTGCAAACTTATCTCGCTTTGGCGGTCTTTACACTGCAACTGGCGATGATTATGAATAGCGTTTGGGGAATGCCTATAAGAGCCATTGCACATATCAAGGCCACATGGCCTTGAATTATGCACACCCCTCAAATAACTAATAAATTTAGAAAAGATATTGAGGATTCCGAGGAATTGTTGAATGCAGAGAGCATTCTGACGCGAGCCTGTGGAGATAATTTCAATCCTGCAATAGTAGAGCACGACGCATTTCATCAGGTCTTTATAAACAAAATACGAAAAGGACCTAAACACTCGTTTTCGGATGCGACTGCTTGGTTTCTGACGCACGACACCAAACTTCCTGCGTTCGATAGAGAAGCAAGAAGAGGACGACCATATCTTCCGTTTTGCATCATGACAGACCAATGGGCACAGATCAATCGTCCACTCCTAAGTCGAACACAGAACCAAGAAGAATATGAGGAATCATTTCACCAGCTTGTTACCCAGCCCTTCTTGAGAACTATGTTTTCAACTGTAGCAATGGAAGAAAGTTATAACGAGGTTTTAGGAAGAATGACCCGTTATAAAAATATGACCCCCAAACTTGCTCTAGCCATTGTTACAGACACACATTTTATACAAGGTATTCAAAATGATACAGAGCAAGAAATAGATGAAAAGGTTGACAACAAATTGGTGGATATAGCCACACAATTAGAAGAAAAAAATAGAGATCTCAAAGTTGAGGTGGACACAAAAACCGAGCAAGTTGAAGAGCTTAAACAAAAAACAGCAACTCTTGAAAGTTCTATGCAGGAATCATCACGCAGACAAGATGCACAAGCAGAATCTATTAAGGCACTTGATGAGAAAATCAAATTAGAGCAAGCTAAAAACGTAGAAACGTCCAAAGAGTTAGAGCAGGCTGAGAAACGGGCAAGGGATTCAGAACAAAGCTTGTCCGACGAAAAAGAACGGCGTACCGTGCTGGTAAATAGGATAATTCTATGGGGTATCTTCACTCTTCTTTTAGGATCTTGTTCCTTTTTGTTATGGGACCCATTCTCTTGGATTAGTTGGGGAAGTTGGGCAGAGCACCCCAAACGCCTTTACCTCAAAATCGGTGTCCAAGTTATGCTTCCGTTTATATTTTTAAATATTCCTCTGCGGGAACATTGGCGTGGGTGGATTGCTTTGGTCGCCACTATTTCAATAGGCCTGATAGCAATTGCCGCGAAGTAGTTTGGCGATCAATGGCAAACTGACACATACGCCCTTTGACAAGTTTGCACAAGCGCAAGTGACCAAGCCCAAAAGTACATCTCTTTGATTTTAAGGCTAAATCCTTCCTGATATAGCGTTGCTGTCACCATCGATTGCCGCCCAACTCGCCCGAAGTCCAAAGATCGCCCAGTCTGTATTCCTCCAACCACTTAGCCAGATCGTTCTTATCGAGACGGCGCATTTCTGTCTGCCCATTGTGTGTTTCTCGCAGATTACGACGCTCTCAGGCTTATCCGTAAGCGCATCCACAAGTACATCGGAATGAGTCGTAACGACCACTTGGCTACGCTTTGGTTTGACGCTTAGCACATCAAGTCGCTCAACGTGGCAACAGATCAGGGTGTAACCCCAATTCCGGTTTCTCTATACGGATACTTTCGACTTCCCAGAGATGATCCGTACAAATTGAGAGACTGTCCACCACAGTTCGTAGCGATTTCCAATTTTGTCAGCAGATCCACCAGGTAGTGGCATTGCTATTTCTTATCTTTTTAATTACTTCGGAGTCGGCGCACTAAAAGCGAGAAACGTTCAATGTCTCCATCAGATACCTGCAGTTGATCCCCATTTTGTCATCGACTGAACCTTCGCCTTCGTTTGGACGCGGGGGATCGAGATCGAGCGTAATCCATCCGTCGTAGCCTCGCTCATTCAGCATGGCCCAAATCGCAGGGTGATCAACGCCACCGGATCCCAGATCTTTGTACAGAATTTCCTCCGCGTGCATCTCCTTCGTCGGTGTCGGACCAGTATAACCGCGATACGACGCCTTCGAGTCTTTCCAGTGGATGGCGGCCAGCCGGTCGTAATAATCGTCCATGAGCTGAACGGGATCGCCTCCGCCGAGGTTGAGTTGTGCGGTATCGGGTATCCAGGACACGATATCTGGGTCGGTCTGATCCAGAAGGGCGCAAACTTCCTCCGGCCGCTCGACCGGCCCCCAGATATGCGGATGTGGCGCGATCGTCACACCCATCTCAAGCGTGCGCTTGCCGAGTTCTGACACAGTCTCCGAGATCGCTTTGATGTCATCCGCGGTTGTTCCGTTCTGCGGGCGGCTACCCATGTTGATCTTGAAGTGCGTGCAACCGAAAACCTTCAGGAAATCGCGGCAAAAGGCGACGTGGTCGGCGATTGTTTCCTGACGCTTTGACCGATCAATGAATTCCATCGACTGGCCTGGCCCGCCGTTTGAGGCGGTAATGAGCCGAATACCGTGTTCGTCGAGGCGGGCCTTCAGCGCTTGCGGGTCGTCGAGCCAAGCGATCAGGCCACTGCGGTAAGGTTCGACGCCCGGCAGACCGTGCTTAGCAATCAACTCCGCGGATTCAGTCGTGAAGGCGCCGAAAATGGCACCGCCCATAGCAAAGTGAATGTTTGATGACATACTGATCTTTTGCCTCCATATTTTATTTATCCCGCGTAGTCCATCACCCCCAAACCCCCGTCGCAGTCCCCTGCACCGGAAACGCCGCCCTCAGCATGGCCACATCCTCCCTCTCTCCTACCACGACCTGCTCCACCGGCACCAACCCCAGCACCATCTTCATCATCTCATCCTGCCCGAGCGCCATCCAATCCCCTTTCCCTTCTCCCACCGTCAACCGCTCCCCATCCCACGCCAATCCAACCGTCTCCCCCCGCACGCGAAGACCGACCTCGCCCGCCGCCTGTTTCGCCGTCCGCAGCCGCTCCGTCAGTTCCGGCGCAATCGCCTCAAGCAGTCCCCTCAGACTCAGCACCTGCAGCATGTTCCCGCCTTCCGACGACTGCCAGAGCGACGGCACGAACCCACAGCTCGCATCCCGATACATATCGTAAAGCGACGGGTCCAGTGGCAGCCGCGCCCTGACCGATTCTGCCCCCGCGATCGCCGCCTGACGCAGAACGTATCGCAGCGTTGCCCCAAGCGGCCGCGTATCATCCGGATCGCCCGCCCCGTCGGAGATCGACACCGACGACGAAAACCGCGTATGAGGCGGCGCGTTCTGTGACGCGAAAACATAAGCCCGGACCGCTTCGCCCTCCTCATATACCACCCGCCACGGATTCCCTGCGCCCGCCCCGAACGACCGCGCTGGCTCAGCCCCTGTCCGCCCCGCATTAAACGCCGCGTAAAGCGCCTCGCACGCCGCCGCATCCCGACGTCCGTCGTACGCCCGGATCCGCGCATCCTCCTCCGGCCTGTCCAAGTAGCTCACCGGATCGGTGAACCCGCCCCGCGACGTCAATCCCCGCAGCGCGAAGTCGATGTAGCCCCGCGGAAATGGCACCCAACCGAACCGCTCGTAGAACCGCCGATACCCACCCAACCTCGACAAGGGATATCCGTCCGCCTTCAACTGCCCCACCACCATCTTCATCAACGCCGTCCCAAGCCCCTCCCCCTGACAGCTCGGCGCGATACACACCTCCCCGACATCCGCCTTGGCCACGACCGCCTGCCCCACCTGAAACTCCTCCCGCCGAACATGCGCCGCCCCGACGATCTCCCCCGCTCTCACAAGCACCCAATGCGCGTCAGTCTCCCTCGTAATTCTCTCCTTATCGCGCTCATACTTCTCCGACCCCGGCACCCTCCCAAACGCCTGCGCCATTACGCGAAGGACCTCCTCCACATCCCCCACCATCGCTCGCCTGAACTCAATCTCACCCATTTCTCACTGGTATCCTGATTATTGAGCTCTATTTTGTTTATTTGCGAGGGGATTATCGATCGCTTTACCAGACAAAATTTCACCCTTTGTCGTGTCGTGCTCAGGCCATTGATGGTAGCCTTTGCTTCCCGCCTGGTCCATCTGTCCGTTTCCTGTAACGCCTTCTTTAAGGGCATCTTTATCTGGATCGCTGTACTTTACAAACCACGACTTCATTCGTTTACGCATCGTCAATACGATGTCAATCATAGCGGGATCGTCAATCAGATTATGCGCTTCAACGGGATCGTTTTCCATATCATAGAGTTCGTTCTTATCGTAATAATAACGATGTATATATTTGTATTTCTTGTCCCGAATCATTCTGACCGGTCCATACTCATCAAAGACAACGATCATATCGTCGCCTGCACCTTCTATTCCGCGTAAAGTATCTGCAAAGCTGCGGCCGGGTAATTCTTCTTTATCCTGGAATGCCACTTCAATACCTGCGTAATCTAAAACTGTAGGCATAAAGTCGTATTGACTTACCATGATATCGGTTACGACACCTGCAGGTATTCTACCGGGATGCCGGAAAATGGCAGGTACCTTAATTGAATTGTCGTACATATTTATTGGATAGGTGCCGTTTCCTTTTCCCCAAAAACCGTGATGACCGCAACTGAAACCATTGTCGCTTGTAAAGATCACGAGCGTACGATCATCAATCTTTTTTTCTTTGAGCTTCTCTAAAATTCTGCCCACATTCATATCAACTGCAGTGATGGACGCGAAGTAACCCTTCAGGTTTTCTTTCCATTCTTCGGTCTCCGGTTCCGGAAAAGGCTTCCAGGTGGCTTCATCGCGGAGTGGTATGCGGGGAATGGAAGGAAAATCACAGTCATCATACGAATCCACCAGTTCCTGCGGATGGTTATTGATAAGCGGTGAATGGGGAGCGGTATAATGTACACTTAGGTAAAAAGGGCTTTTGCTTGCGTATTCTTCAATAAAACCGAGCGCCTTGTCGGTCATTATGTCTGTAATATAGCCGGATTTTTCAATGTACGGCACCCCGTCCTTTATCATGGGAGTTGCATAATAAGCACCTCCGCCATATTGGCAGGGGAACCACATGTCAAAACTTTTTTGTGGCTTTATGCTGTGCCCCAAATGCCATTTCCCGCTCAATCCGCAGACATAGCCGTTTTCTGCGAGATAGTCGGTATATCCTTTAATCCCTTCCAGATATTCAATAGGCTCATTACCATCGCCTGGATCGAGGTTAAGATCAGGATCTTTTCGTTTATACTTCTGGTCTCCTTTCATGGCACCACCGCGAATCCAGTCGAGCACACCGTGATTTGAAGGGATACGGCCAGTGAGAATTGAAGCCCGTGCAGCAGAGCAGACAGGCGAAGTGCAGTAGAAGTTTTCAAACCTCATGCCTTCCTCTGCCATGCGATCCAGCACAGGTGTACGCAGTTCCTGAGTTCCGGCACAACCGAGTGCCCAGGGACCTTGATCATCCGTCATGATTAATATGATATTGGGTTTGGCGTTCACGCTTCGCCTATCTTGATTTTAACAGCCTGTGCAAAAGGTTCTTTTCCATCTTCCCAATTTTTACCCACAGGCCGCAACTGGCCAGAACCCGTCACATTGTATATGCGGCCATCGATATCTGGAACCACGTATTTCTTAAACCACGTTTCCATCGCTCCTTTGAGATCTTTCACGCGATCAGCCTGTGCCGGGTCATCAATTAAATTGTTGCGATCATCGGGATCATTCAAAACATCGTAAAGCTCATTTGGCCCATCTGGATAACGATGGATGTATTTCCACTCGGCTGTCCGAATCATCCTGCAATAACCATACTCATCGTAAATGACAACACTGTCACGACCCTTTGCACGTTCATTTTTCAACACGGGAAGGAACGATTGTCCTGGCAAATTCGTATCGGGAAGCGGAAGATCAACATAGTCCAAAAGCGTAGGCAAAACATCATAAGCCGAAGCCATCGCCGATTGCACCGTGCCTTCTGGAATCACACCTGGGTGCGTAGCCAGGAAAGGCACCTTAATCGAATTCTCATACATATTCACCGGATCAGTTCCATTGCCTTTACCCCAAAACCCATGTTGCCCGCACGAATACCCATTGTCAGAGGTAAACACCACAAGCGTATTTTCGCGCAAACCCTTTTCTTCCAGCTTGTCCAAAATCCGCCCCACATCCAGATCCATCGCGGTTACCGCCGCAAAATATCCCTTCAAACTTTCGCGCTGCCCCAGATTATTGCTCAGCCCTCTCATTGACCGGGCTGGCAGATCTGCATCATCCTCAGGCACCTTTGCCCACGGATGGAGGGGTTCCTGTGGGCACGTCTCAAACGCACAGTCATCATAAGAATCCACAATATCCTGAGGATGACCGATCCACGGCGCGTGTGGCGCAGTATAATGAACACTCAGATAAAATGGGTTTTCATCTTCTGCATGAGCATCGATATAATCAAGCGCATCATCCGTAATCACATGCGTCACATAACCGGGCACAACCCCTGTCACACCATCGCGTATCATTATCTGATCATTATAATTACCCGCCCCACCCGGATGCGCAAACCAGTGAGAAAATCCACATTGCGGAAGAGACGAATTGCCCAAATGCCATTTGCCCGACAGGCCACATGTCCACCCATTGTCAGCCAAAACATTTGTATAACAAACTTCGTCGTCGAGAAAACTCTGTCCTGCAGGCCCAAAATTGACTTGACCCCCAATAAAATCGTGAACGCCGTGCTGAGACGGAATCCGCCCGGTCAAAAAAGAAGCCCGGCTGGCCGAACACACCGGAATCGTCACAAAGAAATTCTCAAACCGCACGCCTGTTGCCGCCATGCGGTCGAGGTTTGGCGTTCGAATTTCTGCATTGCCATAACAACCCGCCGCCCAAACAGCCATGTCATCGGCGAGAATAAAAACGATATTGGTTTTTTCTAAAGCCGACATAAAGACCGTCTCCTTTGCTTATTCAGGTCTTTGGCCACGCAATTCAATCTGGTCGAGAATGATCTCTGAATGACGATCGATGAAGGTAAAAGAGAAGCGGACGTTTCTGACCGATTGGACGGCATGTTCGTACTCGAGTTCGTATTTTTTCAGTTTGCTATCCACAGTTATTTCTTCAGAGGTCCAGATGACGGGGTCATTTTCAGGGGCGTGACCAAGCTGAATGTGCAACCGCGCAGTACCGACTTCGCATCTCGCGTAAAACGAGATCCGGTATATGCTGCTTTCCCGAAGCTGGATGGTGTACTTATTTGCCTGCACTTTTCCCCTTACGCGAAACTTCCAGTCCGGCTCGTATTGCTGATAGAGCGACGGTATCACCCCACGCCCCACGTCGGGGTCAAAGGTAAAAGGCACGTGCACTCTGATGGCCCGTGTTCCATCTACACCTTGTCCGTCAGCAGTCCCCATGATGGCATATTCGGATGCGTTCCAGTCTGACAGATCGAGCTGAAAGTCTGAATTGACAATCTGATTGGTAGGCGGGACTTCTGCAGGCGGTTCTTTTCCGGTCAGATTTTTTACCACACCTTCAACACCTGCAAATCCCCATTCTGAATTATACAGCCCGTAAGGCCAGGCATTATTGAATACACCACAGTAGTACGACCATTCAATATTTCTTTTGGCAAGCTCAGGTACCATAAAGCCCGTGTATTCTTCAACATGCTCTATTTTATGATTAAGACGTGCGCCCCATTCACTGAGATAGACCTTTTTGTTATGTTTTTTTGACCACGCATCGGCTTCTTCCAAATCTGCAAGGATGGTTTCTCGCCAGCCTGGATGATCTTTGTTGATATCCTGGTCTATTGCACCGTGGGTAAAAGGTTTGGGGTGATAGCAATGAAAGACGCCCCAAATATTGGGGTCATCGGCAAAACCGGTTCCATCCTGGAGCGTATATGAAAGATACTCCGGTGTTACATATTTCGTGAGCAGTTGCACACCATTAAAATGCGGCCCTCCGACGGCTATCAATCTCGTTGGATTTGATCTGCGAATTTCCTGGATACACGCGGAATACCATGCCATGGTTTCAGCTTCTTCTCCGTCGGGGTGCCCTGCCATTTTGGGTTCGTTAAATGCTTCAAAAATCAACTCGGCAGGATAGTCTCTATAATATTCTGCAACTTCGCCCCACCACTGTATAAGATTTTCTTTTCCCCAACAATACATTGAAAAAGGAACAAGGACGACTTTTAAGCCGAGTTCCAACGCATCGTCAACTGCCGGTTTATAGAATTCCGGATTCCAGCCCTGTTTAATAAAGAAACGAACGGAATTAAATCCGGCTTCTTTGAACGCAATATAAAAGCCTTTATCATAGGCTACTTTGTTTACTTCGGTTGTGGTAAAATCGGTATTGACACCTTTGCCGAGCGTTAAAGATCTGTTTTGTTCTGTGAAGTCTTGTGTCATCTGTATTTCCTGTAATGGATTCAGAGAATATTGTGAACAGGAGTGAAGTGAATCGATTTTAGACTGGCTTTGCTCAAATCGCCTTCGAGACAGGAAACGCTGATTTTGTAAGTACCCGGCTCGGGAAAGTTAATCCAGCCGATGGGAAAACGCTGGTAGTTATGCGACGAATTTTGCTGATTTTGAATGTGCTCACCATTTTCAATAGTCACCCCCCAGACGAGACGCCCTTCACCAGAATAGGTGAGATCTACGATGTAGTCTCCAGGCGCAAGAACATTGACCGTCCAGGTCGCTTTGCCTTCAGGCGTCCATTTATGGACACGGCTGACGTGTTTCCATTCTCCAAATTTTTCCATCCAGCGTTGATTTTCCAAGGTGACATTTTCAACGGCCGCAGCTTCTGAAAAAATTTCGGTCTCTATTTCGGGATCAATTGCCCAGGTCGAATCGGCTTTTGGTGTGCCTTTGAGTTTGACTTCAAGAACTGAAACCAGATTTTCGGGTGCCTGCGGCGATAGCTCAAAGCAGGTCCAGCCGTGTTTTTTATCAAAAGTGACAGGTGTAGATCGATCGCCATCGAGGAGGGATGCAGATTCGATTTCTGTTTTGAGGCCTGGCAGATAAAGTGTGCCAGAGGTAGGCCAGTTGAAAATGCTGAGAAAGAGCGTGTTGTCTTTTACCGTCACATCTCCCCAGGGCAGAGCCTGTTGCCAGGGTGATGCATCGGTGCCATAGACGACCTGGGGATAGCGCTTGATCCATTTGCCAGCAGCACGTAAAGTGCGGGCAGCTCTTTCGGGTATTGAACCGTCACCACGGGGACCTATGTTGAGCATGTAAGTGCCCCCTCTGGCAACACAGGAGATCAGGCGACGAAGAATTTCTCCGGGTGTTTTCCAGTATTCATCGTACCAGGCAAAAGCCCAGGAGTCGTTGGTGGTATCGACGCTTTCCCACATACCTTCAACGTTGGTGGTTGGCACATCCATATCACCCAGCGTCTTGTAGTCGCCCAGCCCGTGCCCGGCGCGGCCTGAAACGAGCGCATTGGGTTGATTTTTGCGCACGACTTCGATGAGTTGCTCAATGTACTTTTTGGGCATTTGCCCGGGTGTGTCAAACCAGATGAGTTCGATAGGCCCGTACTGGCTGGTGATTTCTTCGACCTGTGGCAGGCATTTTTTGACAAAATAATCGTCGAAGGTGGCCGGGTTGCCATCGGCATCCGTGCCTGGCCCGTTTGCCCCGCCTGGAAAAGTCCAGTCCTGATTGTGAGAGTAGTAGAATCCAAATCCGAGACCGAGTTTTTTGCAGGCCCCGGCGAGTTCTTTCATGGGATCGCGATTAAATTGGGTGACGGCACCAATGTTAAAGTCGTTGCAGGCTGAGCGATACATGGCAAACCCATCGTGGTGCTTGCTGGTGATAATGATGTATTTCATGCCCGCGTCTTTGGCCAGTTGTGCTATTTCTCTTGCATCAAAATTGACGGGGTTAAAGGTCTTCGCCATTTCCATATATTCCTCGACCGGAATATTGGCCATGCGCGGGTTCATGATCCATTCGCCAATGCCGTAGTACGTTTTGCCATCGACTTTGTTGGCAAGTTGAGCATATGGACCCCAGTGGATAAACATGGCGTAATTGCCATCATTAAAGAGCTGACCCCGTTCTGCATTTTCAGCACGCAGTGCAATGACATCTTCGCCCCAAAGCGTGTCCATTTCCCGGCTGTTGCCTTCCTGCATGTTTGTTTCCCTTTCCTATTTTTTCTAAAGGTTGTCTCATAAAATGGGCCGACCAAATTTTTCGAGATAATCCTCATGCACCATCTGTTCGTAGGTGGTCACGTCATCGAGAGGCAACTTAATGGGTGTCATGCCATTGAGCGACGATTCGTAAATCGCCATAGCCATCTCCACATCTTTGCGACCTCCGAGACCGTATTCGGGAGGCTCGTCCTTAAGCGCCGCGTTGGCGATGCTCATAATCTCGGAAGCGTGACCCACGCACCAATCGTCGATGGCATAGTCCCGAAACGGATTCTCATAGACGATCTCAGGTTCCGTATGCACGACGATCCGCTGCAATACATCCACGCCATCAATTTTGCGACGTACTGTCTCAACAGGGATATCCTGCATCTCCTCGCCGATGCGCAAACGCAGGGGGATCTCCGGACCGAAATAGTCGGTATCGAGAATACCGCCAAGAGTACCGATAATCTGGCAGTATTTCTGTGTCTCACCAAGGCGCGATGTCTCATAAATACCCACTGCACCGCTTTCAAAATCGATCATTGCATGCGCCCAGTCTTCATGGATACTCCTGGGATCCGACCGGTACTTCCTCGCCGTTGCGGTAATCTGCCGGGGCTCGCTTTGCGCGTACAACCGCAACTGCGACAACCGATGTGCCCCCATATCCATGCACATGCCAGAAGTGCGACCAAACCCCGAAATGGGTCGGCCCAAACCGCTGTGAGTAACCGCCGGCTCAAACGGATCCTGCCGCTTAGGCTCAACGAAATACACGCGAACGATATCGCCCAGAATCCCCTCTGTAATGAGCTTGATGATCATCCGCTGCTTCGGCATGCGAAAGTAATTTTCTGCCACCTCAAAATGCACGCCATTACGACGGCAGGCATCAATAATAATGTCGCAACAGGGCAAAGTCAGTGCCATCGGCTTTTCCACCATGACGTGTTTGCCGTGCTCTGCGATCAGCCTGCCAAGCACGTGGTGGAGGGGATCGCCAGTGATGACATCTACGGCCATGATGTCCGGGTGCTTTTCCAGCATCTCCTCGACACTGGTGTACCACGGAACACCATAGACTTCTCCGATCTGTTTCGCTAACAACTCATCCATGTCACAAAGCGCGACAAAATCGAGTTCGCCATGTTTGGCGAGGGTGTGCATTGTCGGCAGGTGCCATTTTTGCGACGCCCTTCCACAACCCAGAATGGCGACTTTAGCTTTCATATCGTTAATCCCTTACTGGTATGCTGCAGCGTGACGCCGGAGCATGGCAACACTTTCATCCACCTGATCTTCGGAAAGACCATGCAGAATGACCGACACGTCGAAGGGAAGTCCACAGAGTAACGATACATAATGGGCGTAATCGAGCTTGCCGGTACCAGCGGCGAGATGTCCGGCATCGCCACCGCGATCCAGATCTTTGCCATGGGCCATGGCAATGTGGTCGCCCAAAAGCTCGAAAGCCTCGTCCAGTACCTCCTTCATGCGAGACAGGTCATCTTTGCCAAAAATGTTGGCGGCATCCATCACGACTTTCAGGTTTGGTGAACCCATTTCATCAATCAGTTGCCGACTCTTATGCACTGTGCTGGCGACGTTATTTATCTCTGGCTCAAACGCAAGGATCACGCCAGCCGCTTCGGCAACCGGCAGTACCTGTTCCAGGGTATTGTGTAGCACCTGCCAGGCTTCTTCTGTATCGTTATCCGGGTGCCAGTGCCACATGCTCTCTGAATCGCGCGATCCGGTACAGGTGGCAATCACCGAGGTCCCTATCGGGTCACACGCCGGGATGAGCAATTTGAGATTCTCAATAGCTTCCTGCCGTTTTTCTTCATCGGGATGAACCATATTGACTGTGCCAGCCAGAGCAGCGATGACCATGCCGCGCTTTTCGATCTCCGCCCGAATCACGGGTGCCTTTGCGAGTTTATCAGATAGCGAACCCTCCATATTCAGGGATCCCAAATTGAATTGAAGATGCCTGATGTCGTGCTCAAGTATGGCGTCGAGTGATTCCTCCAGGGTCGGCCGAGCGATGTGACCTGACATAATTCCTACTTGCATAATGTGTCCTCAGGTTATGAGCCAGCGATTGCTGGCTGATTGGTCAGAAGGTCTGTTATTTCCCGCTGTTCTCGGGCATTCAGTTCGTTGTAAACGGGACTCTCCACGAGGAGCTTATAAGCGTTTCTTGTATCCGTCTTGGGCATCACATCCGGCGCCTGGAACGATTGCAGCATTGCGGCTCTTTTCTGCTGGCTGCGGTTGATACCCGCCCGATGCCACATCCTGGCATCGTAAAGAATGACGCTGCCGCCGGGCGCTTCCACCACATCCGCTTCAGGACCGCTATAGGGCAAACGCCCCCCTTGCGTATCGTTCCACTCAGGCGGTGGCGGTGTGTCTGACAGATGCGAACCCAGTTTGAATGCTGTCGCGCCGCGAATCCTGGTGAAGTCAGAAACACAAACATTGCGCTGCATGGCCTTGACGGGTCCTTTGCGGTAGGCAATCTCGTCTCTATCGGTTGACGCCGTATAGGGAAAATCAGAATGCCAACCGCCAAGTTTGCTTTTGCCATCGTCCGGGGCCAGCACTCTAAAGCCCGGTGGATGTCCCAGATGTAAATCCCTGGCCCGCATATACTGCCTCGCCAGCCAGATGGAGACAGGCTCGGTGACCGCCTGGCCAACAGAGACACTCTGACAGACCTTGGGACTGTCGTTGTTCATCTCCAAATGCTCGTAGCGATCTGTACCGGCAACACGCTCCAGGTCTTCCAAAACTTCAGGTGACAGAATACAGGTCATACACACCCACCCTTCGCGCTGCAGATGCTCGAGATATTCAGACGGCAGTTTCTCCGGACCATGGCTAACCGTGAATGTCATCTTCTCCTCGCCAACCGGCAACACGCAGGTTGCGTCATCTATCTCTACAGCGAGTTTCACACCGGACGCCACATGCCTCACACCATCCGCTGTGCGGTCCCAAATCACGCGGTCATCCGCCTCATCAAACAATGCGAGATCACCTCGGTCCTCCAGCCCAAGCATGGTGCCGTCGGTTGCGATCAAAAGGACAAAGTGGTGCTCTGGTCTCTCGACCTTGACCACTCGTTCCTGAAAAAGTTGTTGTTCACTCATCGCTTCACTCCCATAAGGAGTCTCCGATAAACATCGCCCCCATCCGGGAAGCGCGCATCGGCAACATGGGTCGCGCTGCAAAATAGACGGTTATGTACAAAATGCAAAGTGCAAAAAAGGGGCTGAGGTATCGAGTGATCCATCCCCTGACAGCTAATTATTAAAAAAAGTGTTGACATATATTCAACATTCGCTTTATTTGCTGGACGAGTGTTTTATATGCAAAACACATTTATAGCCTACCAAACAAAAAAGACTACTGCCAAACCACGAGACAAATAAAGAAAAGAGGCAACCCATGTATGGAGAAGTACGAAGCACCGAGCGCCTGACCCCGTCGATGATGCGTGTCGTGTTGGGCGGCGGCGACCTGGACGAGTTCGCCCCCTCCCCCTATACGGATCAGTACATCAACGCTCAGTTCATCCCTCTCGGAGCGCCCTACACAGCACCGTTCGACCCGGATGACCTGGAAGCAATCGACGCGGAATACCAACCCCGACCCCGCCGGTACACAGTACGCCGATGGGACGACAACCAGCGGGAACTCACCATCGACTTCGTCACCCATGGCGATCACGGCTACGCTGGCCCCTGGGCGCAACAAGCCCAGCCTGGTGACTGCCTCCAATTCAAGGGTCCTGGCGGCGCGTACGCTCCTGATCCCGATGCGGCGTGGCACCTCCTGGCGGGCGACGAGAGCGCATTGCCAGCTATTGGCGCATCACTGGAAGCACTCGCACCAGGTGCTCGCGCGGTGGTATTGGTAGTCGTTGACGGTCCCGATGACGAAATAGCGCTCACCACGCCTGGCGATGTCAGCATCACCTGGTTGCATCGGCGGAGTGCCGAAAATCCTGCGGTGCTACTACCCGACGCGATTGCTGGCCTGGACTTCGCTCCAGGGTCAGTAGATGTGTTCGTCCACGGGGAAGCAGGCGAGGTTCGAGTTGTGCGCAAGCACCTGTTGTCCGAACGCGGGATCGATAAGAAAAAGGCCTCGATCTCCCCGTATTGGCGACGCACGATGACCGACGAAGAGTGGCGGATCATCAAATCCTCCTGGTTGGCAGACCAGGAAGACGACGTCTGAGGCACTGGGGAACTAACCATTAATCACAAGGGGGCGCGATAATCGCGCCCCCTCTCTCATGGTGTTTCCTGACTTTCGTTACGAGCACACGCTGAGATTACGATAGGTCGAAGCGATCGAGATTCATCACCTTATCCCACGCATCTACGAAGTCGCGCACGAACCCTTCCTGCCCATCGTCACAGCCATAGACTTCCGCGATGGCTCGGAGTTCGGAGTTTGAACCGAATGCCAGATCTACCCTGGTGCCCGTCCACTTGAGATCACCGGTCTGAGAATCGCGTCCCTCAAACACATCCTGCGATGCAGAGGTCGCGTTCCATTCGGTATTCAGGTCGAGCAAATTCACGAAGAAGTCATTGGTCAACGTCCCCGGCTGATCGGTGAACACGCCGTGCTCAGACTGCCCTGTGTTCGCATTCAAGACCCGCATGCCACCAACGAGCACCGCCATCTCGGGAGCGGTGAGCATTAGCATATATGCCCGCTCCACCAGCAGTTCCTCCGCTGTACCTTCCTGCCCTTCCTGGAGATAGTTGCGGAACCCGTCCGCAGTGGGTTCGAGCACGTCAAAAGACTCCGCGTCGGTCCACTCCTCCGTCGCATCCGTACGGCCCGGTGCAAAGGGAACCTGCACGTCATGACCGGCGTTCTGGGCAGCCTGCTCAACGCCTGCGCACCCGGCCAAAACGATCAGATCCGCGAGAGAGACCCGCTTTCCGCCATTCTGCGAGCTATTGAATTCTGCCTGGATCTGCTCCAGCGTCTGCAGAACCCCACCGAGCGCCGCAGGGTCGTTTACTTCCCAGTCCTTCTGCGGCGCGAGGCGGACGCGCGCACCGTTCGCCCCACCGCGCTTGTCGGTACCGCGGTACGATGCCGCCGCCGCCCATGCGGTCGAGACCAGTTGGGGAACGGACAATCCCGAGGCGAGAACCACCGCCTTGAGGTCGGCGATATCCTGCTCTCCGATCAACTCGTGATCCACGTCGGGAACAGGGTCTTGCCACAACAGCGGCTCTTCGGGAACCAGGGGACCGATATACCGGCTGCGGGGTCCCATGTCGCGATGGAGCAGCTTAAACCACGCCCTGGCGAAGGCGTCTTCAAATTCCGCCGGGTTTTCGAGGAAGCGCTTTGCTATAGACGCATAATCCGGGGCCATTCTCAGTGACAGGTCCGTAGTGAGCATTATAGGGGCGTGCTTCTTCGACGGATCGTGCGCGTCTGGCACGGTGGCTACTTCAGCGGCGTTCCTGGGAGCATATTGACATTTACCAGCAGGACTCTTCGTCAGTTCCCACTCGTAGTTGTGCAGGTTCTCGAAGAACTCGTTGTCCCACTTTATCGGATTACTGGTCCAGGCACCTTCCAGGCCGCTGGTGATCGTATCGCCGCCTCTGCCACAGCCGTGACTGTTTTTCCAGCCGAGGCCCTGCTCTTCTATGCCGGCTCCCTCCGGTTCAGCACCGACATTATCCTCAGCGGCAGCACCATGTGCTTTGCCAAATGTGTGTCCCCCCGCAATAAGCGCAACCGTCTCCTCGTCATTCATCGCCATGCGTTTGAACGTCTGGCGAATGTATTCTGCGGCAGCGACCGGGTCCGGGTTGCCATTCGGCCCCTCCGGATTCACGTAAATCAGGCCCATGTGATCGGCGCCAAGGGGGCCCTGAAGCTCGCCGTCGGCGTCGTGGCGTTGATCGTCGAGCCACGTCGTCTCGGAGCCCCAGTCCGTCTCGTCAGCCTCCCAGACGTCCGGGCGCCCGAAGGCGAAACCAAAGGTCTTGAACCCCATTGACTCCAGAGCGCAATTGCCGGCGAAGATGATCAGATCGGCCCAGGAGAGGTTCCGGCCGTACTTCTGCTTGATCGGCCAGAGCAAGCGACGCGCCTTGTCCAGATTCCCGTTGTCGGGCCAGCTATTGAGGGGTGCAAAGCGTTGATGACCAGAGCCTCCACCACCCCGACCATCACTGATGCGGTAAGTGCCCGCGGCGTGCCATGTCATGCGGATGAAGAGAGGCCCATAGTGGCCGTAGTCGGCGGGCCACCAGTCTTGCGAGGTCGTCATCACCTCTTCGATGTCCTTCTTTAGCTCATCGACGTCAAGGGTCTTAACCGCCTCGGCGTAATCGAAATCCTCGTCCATCGGATCGGACAGAGGTGAATTCTGGCGGAGACCCTTCAAGTCCAACTGATCTGGCCACCAGTCCTGATTGGAAGTCATTTCGTTCCTCCTGTGAAATGTTCTGTTTATGGCGCAACCTTTTATAATCGTTGCAAGCCTGCGAATAGGAAAATAAATGGGTTCTCTCGTTCCCATGCAAGAGGAATTTGGTTCGGTAATTCAACTTCTCGGCGCAGGGTCTCATTCTTTTTCTGATGTCCTGGGCATAGAGAAATACCGCTGGAAATGACTCGTACCGGAAACTATATTGTCAGGTGTATTTCCCACCCCTACCCCGGAGGAGCAGCCGATGAAAACAAAATGGTTCATCTTTGCAGTTTGCCTTTGCAGTTTTATGGGACTGGCTTTGGCGCAACAGAGAACATCGGAGACAGATCCGCGCTTCAAAAGATTCCTGGCGCAGCACCCAAAGGCGGATAAAAATAAGGACGGCATCCTTACAGCAGCGGAATGGCGCGCATATCAGGCCGAAAGAATTGGGCCGAACAGCACCCAACCCAACCGGACTGGCGCGCGGATACAAAAGACCCTGATTCACACACCGGACAAAGCCGAGTTCGCCAAATTCATAGAAATGGGGAAAAACTCGGCGCAGCGAGGTCCCCTATCCTTTGAGAAAGGGAATGGCCTTCGAATCGTAATGACGGGACATAGCTGGGTCGCACCGGGCCGAAATAAGCTCCTCGGAATTGCCGAGGCGGCGGGATACACGGGCCATCGCCAGCGGATTCACGGAGGGGGCGGATCAACAGGCGCCGCCAATGCAATATGGCTCAAGGAATTCGGCAAATGGAACGAAGACACACCCCCTGCGCCCATTTTGCTGCCCGCGATTGCGACTGGCGAATGGGATGTCATGACCTGGGGCTGCTATTACGATGATCTGCCCGAGTATTACACACAGTGGATCGACTTCTGCCTTGAGAACAATCCCGAAATGAGATTCTACATCCAGGACGGATGGCCACGACATCTTCCCTCTTACAAGGAAAAGCAGCCCGATGAGGTAATGGCCAGCCTGGAGGCCGATCACAAATATCTGCAAAAAACCATCGCTGAACAGCTATACACCAGTTTGGAAGAGAAATACCCTGGAAAAGTTCACATGATCCCAGCGGGAGAAGCCGTCATGAAGATGATCCGGCTGTACCATGATGGGAAACTGCCAGAATTTGACTGCATCGATGAAGATCGGGGGCGAGCCGGCAAACGCGGGATCTATCGAGACGGCGGTCATCTATCCAGAACAAGCGGAATTGAGCAACTGGCGGGATATATGTACTTCGGAATGCTTTACCGGAGAAGCCCGGAAACCATCGCCGATTACGCGCCGGAGGGGATCCCCGAACGGGTTGACAGGATTATGCGTCGGGTGGCCTGGGAGGCCATCGTTGAAAGCCCCTATGCCGGTATAGACGATGAAAACCGGGATGGGTTGGCGGATTAGGCCATTAACAGAGGAATCTGCTATGAAAAGAGACGAGATACGCGATAAGAATTGGAACAGGGAATTGCTGGACAAGGGATATTTCATCTTTCGGGGCTTGTTGAATCAGGGCGATATCCCCGTGATCAAAGAGCGCGTTTGGTTTATAGCCGAACACGCCGACATATATGAACAATTAGGAGTTGGGCATGTGAAGGAGGACCGGCCGAATGCCGGGAATCCATTGCACCGATTTTATCGCTTGAATAGTCCGGCGTATCACAATGAGACACTCTGGAAAAAGATGATTTCAAATCCGCGAACCGTCGAACTGGTGCGCTCTGTTTTACAGGATGACTTTTGTGTAAACGCCGGTGGTTTCTTTCTAAAACCACCCAGGCACGGTTCTATTACGCCCTGGCATCAGGATTCTGCAGCCTGGAGTATGCCACCGGCCCCCTATGATCCCAACGAACCTATGATGTTTGATTTTTGGATTGCAATTGATCGGGCGACAAAAGAGAATGGATGCTTACAGTTGATTCCTTTTTCCCAGAAGCTGGGACGCATAGCACACCAGCGGCAGGGCAATAAGCTCACGGAAGTGGATCCGCGCGACCACGGCTATAATCCGGAACAGGATGCGGTAGCCTGTGAGATGGAACCCGGAGATATTCTCGTGTGGCATCAAAATGCATTGCACTACAGCGGGCCAAACCGTTCAGACAAACAACGCATCGGTCTGGCAGGGACATTTATTGCCAAACGCGATGTACCCTGGATGCGGGCGATCCGTCCTGGAAACAAATATCTGGATTATTTACCCGTGTGTGAAAACGGCCACCTCCTCGATTTACCAGAAGAATTCCTGATTGATGAAGATCAGGTACTGGCAATGGCGAGTTAGAGAAATCTGATTGCAAATATCACCTGAAGGAATAAATCCATGAAACTTACCAATGAACAAATTCGTGAATTTTATCACCAGGGTTATATTAAAATCCCCGGTGCCGTTTCAAAAGCAATGGTAGATAGGGCTCGGCAGGCGATGAACCACTCTATCGGATCAACCGGTCCAAGTAAAGAAGATCTGGCAAACAATCAAGGTGGCGGTGGGTTTGGTGGGGACCTGAGAGGCAGTTCGGTTCTTTCGGATTTGTATCACAACAGCCCCATTGTTTCTCTAACAGAATCTCTGCTGGGCGAAGGAAACCTCAAGACACCCCTTGAACGCATAAGTCCTGCGCCACGGTTTCCCAAGCATATTGACGCAGCCCCATCCGAACCGATGGGTCATATCGACAATATGGGTAACGGGAGAAATGGCAAACCCAAAGGAACCTATAAACGGAGCTTCACTTGCTTTGGTGTCATCTATCTCGCCGATGTGCCCGCACCTTATAGTGGCAATTTCACAGTTTGGCCCGGATCGCACCATGTCTATCAAGATTTTCTCAATAAAGAGGGCATAGAGATTCTCGCCAAGGGACAGCCGCGCATACCTCAGCCGGAATCACCAGAAATGATCACCGGTGAAGCAGGGGATCTTATCCTGGCTCATTTTCTCGTGTACCATACTGCTGCTCCAAACGTTTCACCTAACATTCGTTATGCCACGATCTCTCGTATGCGCCATGTTGATTGCGAGGAAAATGGGAACGACTGCTTTACTGATATCTGGCGTGAATTTTCTGGTGTTCGCGAGGTGATGGGCCTCAATAGGGAATCTCAAACCGCTGATTAACCCAATGACATCCTTTCTATTGTGAGGACACAAGTATGCAAGAGAAACTGAATATTCTGCTCATTCTTACAGATCAACAGCGCTGGGATCTGCTGGGTTGTTATGGTGCCTCCCAGTGCAAAACACCACATATTGACAACCTGGCAAGCCGGGGCGTGCGTTTCAACAATGCTTTTCCGCTTATTATCCCATGTGCGCCCGGTCGAGCTGCGCTATTTACAGGTCGGTACGGTCACATTACCGGGGTTGAAACCAACGGTGGCCAGTTGGATCAGTCGCTTCCAAATTTCGCGACAGAGCTACCTCGAGCAGGATACAACCTGGGGTATGCGGGAAAGTGGCATGTGGATCACCAAAAGAATCCGAGTGATTGGGGATTTCGCTGTAAACGAAATTTCCCCGGATATGGCTATCCCGCATCCAATATCAATATGCCAGGTATCAAGAGCGGTGCGCGGAAAGATTCTCAGATTGCGAGAAATTACCTGGACTATTTGAACGAGAAGAACCTGGAACCTCCAGAGCTTATAGAAGCGTTCTATGCCCAGGGAAATCCAGGGCAGCGAAATCGGGAATTGCACGGCCTCCATGCCGGAACTATTGAGCACAATTTCGAAGCCATGGTCGCCTCGGAAACGGTTGAGCTTATGCAGGCGTATGCGCAGGAAGAAGATCCCTTTTTTATCTGGACCAATTTCTGGGGCCCGCACAGTCCGTGTATCGTGCCAGAACCGTATTACTCGATGTACGACCCGAAGTCAATTCCGGAGGACCCGAGTTTCTGCGATACCCTGGAGAATCGTCCCTATGTTCAGACTTTGGTGTCTCGTTATTGGGGGATTGATCCCAACAACTGGGACGAATGGGCGGAGATTACGGCGCGCTACTGGGGATATATGACGATGATCGATGACCTGGTGGGGCGTATGCTTTCCGAGTTGGAAACGCTCGGCCTGGCGGAAAACACGCTTGTTGTATTCTCCACCGATCACGGAGACAATATGGGAGCACACAAGTTGTTTGAAAAAGGGCCTTTTTTTGATGAGGAGAGTTTTCGCCTGCCTCTGATTGCAGCGCATCCCGAATGCCGACAGCCAGGCCGGGAGAACGATGAATTTGTCTATCTGCAGGACCTGTTTCCGAGTTTTTTGGAAGTCGCAGGTCTGCAACCCGATATTGTACCCGACACGCAGAGCATTCTCTCGCTGTTGAAGGGTGAGGATGAACCGACGGGACGTGACAGCGTGTATTGTCAGTTCAACGGTCAGATTCAGGAGCACAAGTCTCGTATGGTACGCACCAGGACGCACAAATTTGTGTTTAATCAATCGGATATTGGAGAGCTATACGATCTCGAAAACGATCCGCACGAACTGCACAACCTCTTCGGTCTCGAGACACACAAGGCATTGCAGGAATCGCTGATGCAATGTATGCAAGACCACATGGAACGCGTGAAGGACCCGATGCTCGGTGAGTTCAGGCGGGTGCGATATATTTACTGATCGCTCAACTTTCAGGAAGATAGTTATGAATGTTGTGATTTTTATGAACGATCAACACGCGCATGCCTTTCTCGGATGTGCGGGTTATCCGGGGTTGCAGACGCCAGCGTATGATCGTTTGGCTCAGGAGGGCATTCGGTTTACGCAGGCAACGTGTGCCGTATCGCCGTGTTTGCCGAGTCGCCATTCGATGTTGCACGGGCGATATGCATTTCAGTCTGGGATTTATTCCAATCGGCATTTATTAGATCCCGCACAAATCCCCGAGTGGACAATGGGAAAGGCGTTTGGGCAGGCGGGTTTTGTAACGGGCGCCTTTGGCAAGATGCATACAATACCGTATCAGGCGGCTATTGAACGCAACAACTATTACGGATTTGATCATCGGGCAGGGCCGTTTCACGAGACGGGCGAGCGCATGGACAGCCATTTTGTGGCAGAACATCGGGATTGGGTGGAGACGGGGACGGGAGAACGGGAAGCGCGTGGGATTGGTCAGGGTGGAGACAATTGCGCGGCGGCATTTAAGGGATTTACGACCAGCTTGAGGTTAGAACAAACGCGCGACTGGTGGGTTGGCGGACAGGCTGCTGCCTTTGTGGAAAAGAACAAGGACAATCCGTTTTTCATAATTTGCAGTTTGTCAGGGCCTCATGCACCTCATGTAACGCCCGCTAATTTGGCAGATTTATACGACCCTGCTGACGTTGCGTTACCACCTGAACCGCCGGATAATTTACCCGATAGAGATGCCTATCCCAATTTTATCGGATTAGAGCGAGAAGAACTACGAGATGCGATTGCCAATTACATGGCTTTTGTCACGGCCTGTGACCGGTGTCATCAGCAAGTGATAGACGCTTTGGACCGCAATGGACTGTACGATGATACGCTGATCATTTTTCTTTCTGACCACGGTGAGTTGTTGGGATCGCGAGGCGTGACCGCATTTTCGAAATACAATCTCTACGAACAGGCCATTCGCATCCCATTCATTGTGAAACCGCCAAAGGGATTTCAAACGGGTTTGGTGAGCGATTCACTTGTGAATCTGTTGGATGTACTACCTACAGCATTTGATTTTGCGGGGATGGATATACCCGTGCATTTACCCGGCATGAGTTTGAAGTCGCTGGCTGATGGTCGTGAACGCGAGGTGGCGATTACGGAGTTACAGTATCCGCGAGATTTGAGTCTGAGCATTCGCACGCAGGAGTGGAAATATATTCATGGACCTTATGGACCAGAGCTTTATCACATTGCTGAAGACCCGTATGAGTTTGTGAATTTGGCAAATGACCCAGCACATGCACCGCGAATTGCAGAACTACAAGCAGGCGCAATGGCTGAGTATCGGTGGGCGTTTGAACGCGGATCAAAACAGTGGGTGGATTATCCGACACAACCGTGGAATGCGATGACGCTTTAAACAAAACAGTGTGGGTTTCCTGAACATTCAAAACAGGAGATCTGAGCCTTGGCAGATATAATAAAGATTGGTACAGCACAACGAGACATCACACCATCTACGGGATCGGCTATAGGTGCATTTCCCGTAAACCGCTCGCCCATGCAACCTCGCATTGCAGAAGGCATCCACGACCCATTATACGTCAAAGCGCTGGCACTATCTGACGATACGACCACGATCGTCATCTGCTCGGCAGATCTCCTGAGCTTTCAGTGGATCGACGTCGATGCCATGCGCGATGCTTTTGCCGCACAATCCGATCTTCCACCCGAAAACCTGATCCTGTGTGGCACCCACAATCACAGTGGTCCAGAATGCATCTATTACTTTGGCGGAAGCCCCGAAGATGATGCGATTGTTCACATGAGAAAGCAGGTTGTCGATGCTGCTGTCGCGTCTATAACCAATCTTAAATCCGCCACACTCTCAACAGGCTCTGTCAACACCGACCTCGCCTACAACAGACGCCAGATATTGCCCGACGGAAGCTTTAAATCGTTTAACCTCAATCCCGAAAAACTGCCCAACGGCCCTGTTGACCCTGCGGTCACTGTCCTGCGATTCGACGCACCCAATGGTCAACCCATCGCAACCGCAATCCACTTTGCCGCTCATCCCGTCATCATGATGACCGCTAATCGTCTCTTCACCGCCGAATATCCCGGTGCTACCTGTCACCACTTTGAAGCAGGCACATCTGTACCTTTCTCAATATTTTTACAAGGGGCATGTGGCAACATACTTCCGATTCAGGAACCCAGAGACAATTATGATACGGTCGAAGAAATGGGTAAAGCGCTCGCCAGAGAAGCCATCGTTGCCTGGACACAAGCAACGCCAGAAAAAAATCTTTCACTTAAAGTAGAGCGCTGGCAAGACACACTTCCCAACCGATACACAAACGAAAAAAACATCCGAATCGAAATCCCCGCCATCCGCATAAGCGACGACCTGGCACTCGTCTTCTGGCAGGGTGAACCCTTCATCGAGCTATCTCTATCCACCCAATCGTCATCCCCCTTTGCACGCACGATTGTCATGGGCTATTCCCAGGGGTCATGCGGCTATGTACCAAATCGCCGCGCGTATAACTTCGGAGGCTACGGCGTTACCCCCTATCCAAGTGACCCACTCGAATACAACCGCGCCTGCGTTGTTCCCAGCACAGGTGAACGCTGGATTGACGAAACGCAAACCTTACTCACAAAACTGCACGATAATTCATCCCATCAGGAGCGCTTCAATGCCCACACTCGCGATCAACGGTGGTTCAAAAACGGTTAATAGAGACCTGCGCCAACCCTGGCCGGTTCACGATGAACGCGAAGAGAACGCTGTTGTCGGCGTCCTTCGCAGTCACAAATGGGGGCGCAGTGGATTTGACTATTACAACCATGGCGACAGCAAACTCTACGCATTCGAACAGGCATTTGCAGAATTTCACGATAGCAAATACGCCCTTGCTGTCTCCACAGGTACCACAGCACTCGAAACCTGCTTGCGCGCCCTCGGCGTCGAAGCTGGCTGTGAAGTCATTGTCCCTGCGTCAACTTATATCGCGTCTGCTTCCTGCGTCATGATTTGCAATGGCATTCCCATCTTTGCCGACATCGATCCGCGCAACTACACCATCGATCCCAAAAGCGTAGAAGCCCTCATCACGCCGCGCACCCGGGCAGTGGTTGCCGTAGATATGGGCGGCATGCCCTGCGATACAGATGCTTTAGGTGACATCTGCCGCAAACACAATATCGGCCTGGTCAGTGACTGTTCTCATGCGCACGGCGGGCAATGGAGAGGCAAAGGCGTGGGATCTCACGCCGACATTGCTGGTTTTTCCTGCATGCCCGGCAAGGTACTCGCCATAGGCGAAGGCGGCGTGGTGATGACCAAAGACGAAAGTCTGTACGAAAAAGCCTTTCGGTATCATCACGCAGGCCGAGACAGAGGCGAAGAAAGCCTGAACTTCACCTGGCCTGCCACAACCCTGAGACTGGGCGAATTTGAAGCGTCCATCGGCCTGATCGCGCTCACACGCCTCGAAGAACAGGCAGAAATTCGGTGGAAAAATCTCAAGTATCTCCACAAAGGAATGGAATCTATTCCCGGGCTCACTGGTCTCGACATAGACGAGCGCGTCACCCGCTGGAACCCCTATCGCTGGCACTTCAAATTTATATCCGAAGAATTTGAAGGCATCCACCGCGACCAATTCCGCAAAGCGCTCCAGGCCGAAGGCGTGCCCTGTGGTATTGGCCCGACAAAGCCCCTCTATCAATTTAGCATGTTTGCCAGCGGCAAATGGGGCGAAACAGGCTGTCCAATCCGCTGCCCGTTGTACCGGGCTGATCCCATCGACTACACCAAAGTCTATTGTCCCGAAGCCGAGCGCATTCACGAAACCGAAGCCCTTGATCTCACGCACCGCATTCTTCTCGGACCGCGCGAAAACATGGACCTCATCCTCGAAGCGTTCCGAAAATTGCGGGATAATGCTGATGAATTGAAGACGACCTGATGTCTAACAGGAGGAATATATGATCCTTTTTATCAAACTCATCCTATGGGTTGCGATTGTGATTGGGACCTTCGCCGTTCGCAGTCAGGCTGCACAGGCCAAATCCAACACACAGTCTAACGCACAGTCCAGGCCCAACATTGTCATGTTTTATATAGACGACTGGGCCTGGAACGGATCACCGGTTGCCATGAATGACACCATGAAGAATTCCCTCATGCCTGTCTTGCAAATGCCGAACATTCAAAAACTGGCAAATACGGGAATGAAATTTGGCAATGCCTACGGATCGCCGCAGTGTGCACCTGCCCGTGTGTGCGTACAGACGGGGCAGTCTGCGCCAAACAGTGGTTTCACAGTGTATATGGGGTCGAGAAATCCCTACTTTGACACGAACAGGGAATATCAGAGTTTCCCGCTTGTTGCGAACGTGTCCGACCGAGAACTCGACGAAGACGCGGTCACCATTCCCAAGGCTCTCAAGCCACTGGGTTATGTCAGCGCCCACATTGGCAAATGGCACATGAGGGGCGATCCTGCAAAGGCGGGCTACGTATTACACGATGGTGCTACCGATAATAATCCTGGCAATACGCTAAAGTACGGACTGGAGAGAGGCGAGCGGACGCCCAGGCGACTACCCAAAGATATGGCCGATCCCAAGTTGATGTTCAGCATAACCGAAAAGGCAATTGGCTTCATGGAAGAACAGGTAGAAAAAAGCAATCCTTTTTACCTTCAGATCTCTCATTACGCCATGCATGCGGGTTATGAATGCCTGGATAAAACGCGTGAAAAGTATGTGAATCACCCCCTGGTGCAGGAGTGGTATAAAAAAAACAATAAACATCCCGACACAGTCAACCGAAGGGATGATCCCGCAATCTGGTTAGGGATGGGTGAGGATCTGGATGGTCGGATCGGCGCAGTGCTCGACAAGTTAGAGGAACTGGGAATTGCGGATAACACCTATGTCATCGTAGTGGGTGACAACGGCTACCGACACGAAGAAGTCGAAATCATACCCGACTACAAGCAACCGTTACACGCAACAAAGTGGTGGTTGTGGGATGGAGGCATCCGGGTGCCTATGATTGTCAAAGGTCCCGGGATCAAATCCGGTTCAGCTTTTACCGGCAACGTGATCAACTATGATTTCTTACCCACCTTCGTTGACTGGGCTGGTGGCGACTCGAAAAAATTGCAGAATATTGACGGTGTCAGCCTCGCGGATTACATGGCGGGCAAAGAACCAGACGAGGCCTTTCTGAATCGCTATCTCTATTTCCATTATCCTCATTATCGGAACTCTGTGCCGCATTCGGTTATTATTTCTGGTTCGTCCAAAGTGATCCATTTTTACGAACGACCGGATATTCCGATGTTGTTCGACCTTTCTGGCGACATTGGCGAGGTTACCAATATTGCAAAGCAAAATCCGGAAACACACCAGAAACTCTACGATGAGATGATGCGCTATCTCGAACAGGTCGGAGCGCGATTCCCCAAGGAAAACCCGAATTATGACCCGGAGATTTACAAGAGCGATAGAAGAACCAGAGGGCGTATTCAATGGGGACCGTTTGAAGGACAGCGCGCTCTGGATGACGATGAAATTTAGGCGATTTATTAAAGGAGATCGAAAATGCTGACACAAGAGCAGTATGAATTTTACTTACAAGAGGGTTACGTCACAGTCCCGGACCTATTCTCGACCAGCCAACTGTCAGCGGTGCTTGAGGCCGCGGAGCAAAATGCTTATGGAGGAAAGTCTTTTGCGGAGTTCAAGACCGAATTGAACGCCAATCCCGACCTTGAGAATGAGCTGAGACTGCCCGGAGCAGGTCTCGGTTTTGCTGGCCCCCGAGCGGAATTCTGTGACATTCCAACAGGAGTAGAGATCGTTGACCAGGTCCTGGAACACGATCCTTTTCTGGATGCCCTGGAACAGCTTCTGGATACGCCTGATATACACTACCATCACGGTTACGTCTATATCCGAAACGGCAGAATAGATAGAAAGGCCCCAACGAAGCCAGAAATCGAATTTCACCTGGATTGGGCCAAACCCTTTATTCCCCCCCACCCGGATTGGCAGCGGTATGGCCATATTCAGGCCTGGGTCTTTCTGGACGATATTGACGAAGATTGCGCGCCTGTTCGGTTGGTCCCAGGAGTACACGACAAAATGGGCGATATCTTGCGTGTGATTGAGGACGACGGCCTGGGCTTTGGCGACATCCGCAAAGTGCCTCACTCTTACCGCTTTGCCGATATCCGCAAAATTCTTCACGCGCAGGAACCCGTCTCAATCACCGGAAAAGCCGGTAGCGTCCTCTTCTACAGTGGACACACGCCACACGCAGCACAACCTTTTGCAGACAAGGACAAACAGCGTGCGGTCATTTTCTTTTCGATAGGACGCCGAGACACCATGGCATGGACATCGACCGGAAAAAGGGAAGGTGAGGCGATTCGGCGCTTGAAACCCTTTTTGGGAAAAACGACATCGAGGGTTCGCAGTCTCTTCGGCTGGCCAAAACCCGGTGACGCAATGTACACCCCCACCTCCGTTGAACTGATAAAAAACGCGTATCCGGAAATGGACGTCAGCGACTACCTTTGAAGAACTGAATCTCTAAAAACTGGACACAATGCATTGAAACGAGAAGACTACTTTCAATGGGCTGAACGAGCCGCACGGTGGAGCGCCGAATACCTGGCCACGCTCGAAGACCGACCCGTTCGGGCGCAGACCGCACCGGGCGAGATCGCAGCGATGCTGCCTCTATCGCCACCGGAAGAGCCGGTAAGCATGGAGACGATCTTCGCCGACTTCGAGCGCATCGTGCCCGACGGCATGACGCATTGGCAACACCGGCGCTTTTTTGCGTACTTCAGCGCCAACGCTGCGCCGATTTCGATGATCGCCGAGAATTTGACGGCGGTCATGGCAGCCCAGTGCATGCTCTGGCAGACCTCACCCGCAGCTACGGAAATCGAGACCCGGATGGTCGATTGGATGCGCCAGGCACTCGGACTACCAGAAGGATTCCAGGGGGTTATCCAGGATACGGCAACATCGGCAAATGTCTGCGCCGTACTAACGATGCGCGAGCGCGCACTGGGCTGGCGAGGCATCGACTCTGGAATAGCGGGAGAGAAACAACTCCGGATCTACGCATCGCCGGAGACCCACTCGTCGGTTGACAAGGCGATTCACATCGCCGGTATCGGCCAACAAAATCTGGTCAAAGTCCCGACCGATGATTCCTGGGCGCTCGACCCGGAGGCACTCCGCCGGGCAATCAACGCCGATCGTGCCGCGGGTTTCCTCCCGGCCGGTGTCGTCCTCTGTGTTGGAGGCACGTCGATTGGCGCGTCCGACCATGTACACCAGACCATCGAAGTGGCACGCGAGCATGATCTCTACGTCCACATCGACGCCGCGTGGGCCGGTTCCGCGATGATCTGTCCTGAACTACGCGAGTTGTGGGCGGGGGTCGAGGAAGCCGATAGCATCGCCTTCAATCCCCACAAGTGGCTCGGCGCACAATTCGACTGCTCAATCCAGTTTCTTGCAGACCCGGAACCACAGGTTCGCACCCTCGGCATCCGTCCGGATTACCTCCAGACCCTCGGCCAAACCGAGATCACCAATTACAGCGAATGGACGATCCCCCTGGGGCGCCGATTCCGCGCCCTCAAGCTCTGGTTCCTGCTCCGTGCCCACGGTCTCGAAGACCTCCGGCAGCGCATCCGGAACCATATTGCCTGGGCTGAGGAGGCCGCTGCCGCAATCGCATCGCTGGACGGCTTTCGCCTGACAACGGACTGCCACCTTTCGCTCTTCACGTTCCAGTACGCTCCCGACGGTGAGAACGCCAACGACGCCACCGAACGCCTGCTCCGCGCGGTCAACGATGACGGCCGAATCTACCTGACGCAGACGATCCATGAAGGACAGTTCGTCATTCGCTTCCAGGTCGGGCAGTTCGACTGTCGGAGAGAGGACGTCCTCTTCGCGGTCGATGTGCTGCGCGAACTGGCCTATGCGAGCCATCTCGATCTCCAGAACTGATATTGCTCCTGGATTCTTGTCCAACCATAAGTTTATACTTTTCAATCTATTAAGGAAACACCAATGGAAAATCATCCCAATATCATCTTCATGGTCGCCGACAACCTCGGTTGCGAAGCAGTCGATTATTATGGCGAAGGGATATTCGACACCCCCAGACTGAACGCGATGGCGAGCGAGGGGGTCGTCTTCGACAACTGCCTGATCGCAACCCCGCTGTGTTCACCAGCGCGTTGCGCCTGGAACACGGGCAGGCATCCGTATCGGGTTGGCATCAACTCACAGACACGTCCAGATGATCCGGAATCCGGACTCTCGCTCCAAGAAGTCTCTATAGCCAGACTTTTGCACAATGCCGGATACACAACAGGGCTGTTTGGAAAATGGAACCTGGGATACGCTGAGACATTCAACCCGCTACACCACGGCTTTCATGAATTTTACGGCAGCAACGCCGGCCATGCCGACTACTACACCCACCTTTACAACCGCGACATGAAAAGCCACTTTTTTCGCGGTCTGGAACCCATAGCGGATGAGGGTTACTTCGATACCCTGTTTACGGATGAAGCCATCAAATTTATCAACCGCCAATCCCAAGAGCCAGACCCCTTCTACCTGAATCTCGCCTTTTATGCCCCACATGGTCCCTACCAGGCGCCGCCCGGATACTATCACAGCGATGATCCATTGATAAACTATCAGTATATGGTCGAATACCTGGACCTGTGCGTAGGGCGCGTACTGGATGCGGTACACCATGCCGGTATTGCGGAGAATACGCTCCTCGTATTCCTGAGCGATCAGGGAGGCAGTCGGACCAATGGTTATGGCCGAACCCTTTGGGAGCGTTCGCTAAGAGTCATCTGCAACGCGGTCTGGCCCGGAAAAATCGCTCCAAATACGAAAATCAATACCCCCTGGGTACACTATGACCTCTACGCCACATTCGCCGCTCTCGCCGGTGCACCTGTGCCCGACGACCGCGTCATCGATGCCCAAAATGCATGGCCTCTTTTCGAAGGCAAAGAGCAGCCCCTGGACCGCACGCTGCACTGGACGTATAGAACAGAGGACGCGATTCGCGAGGGCAATCTGAAACTCCACGCCACAGACGGCAAACCAGACGGCCTGTTCGATCTGAGCACCGATCCCGAAGAACAACGCGATCTGCGCGCCACCGCCCCTGAAAAAGTTGAGGAGATGATGGCAGAACACCAGGTCTGGAAACAAGCCTGTGAAGCCCAGCAAACATCAAAAGCCTGATCCCCCAAACCATTGGAACGATGAACGCCATGAAACCGTCGCAACGAACCAAACAACGCATGACACGCTCAATACTGGTGGTCACTGCCTTTTGCTCCTGCATTTTCTTCGCCCAGGGGCAGGCGCAACAGGAACGCCTAAAGGGTGCCGTCAAATCCCCGATAGCTAACGTCAAGGCGGATGTATTCGACCGCGTTGAGCACCATGAGACGGATAACGACGGGGTGGCACTCCACTACGTCACCTTGGGCGAAGGCCCCGTTATTCTCTTTGTCCATGGCTTTCCCGATTTTTGGTATACCTGGCGCGAACAGATGGCCGCTCTTTCCGACAACTATAAGACCGTCGCTATGGACACACGCGCCTACAACAAGAGCGGCAAGCCCGAAGGCGTGGAACACTACACCATGTCCCATCTCATGTCGGATGTCGAAGCTGTGATCAAGGACCTGGAGGTCAACTCGGTCACCCTCGTTGGTCACGATTGGGGTGGAGCCATTTCGTGGTGGTTCGCCATGCACTATCCGCAACTCGTCAACAAGCTGGTGATCTGCAATCTGACTCACCCGAAGGGCTACGGCACCGTGCTGCGTAACGCGACGGCAGAGCAAAAGAGGAATACGCAATACATTACCGACTTTCAAACGCCTGGATACGAAAAACGGTTCTCGCCCGAGGTGCTTACACGTATTTCGACGGGTAATGCCTCAGACGAAGTGCGGCAGCGCTACATCAATGCGTTCTCCCAATCCTCGGTCAAGGGCATGCTCGACTACTACCGGGCGGCCTATAGCGGTCTAACTGCGGGGGCTGGCCAGAGCCTGGAGATGCCCAATCTCACCATGCCCGTATTGCAATTCCACGGGTTGAAAGACAAGGCTGTTGACAAAGACGGGTTACGCGACACGTGGAATTGGACCAACAAAGACTACACACTCGTCACCATCCCCAGCAGCGGCCATTGGGTTCAACGAGACGCAGCGGATATGGTCAGTAATACCATGCGCTGGTGGCTGAAGAGCCGTCCCTGAAGACACTGACCAGAGGACATTGCGCTGTAACCATCGCAGGGGAGATATTCATGTTGAAAATCCGTCGTTATCGGGCTTCTGACCACAATGAAGTTTGGAATCTACACAACTTAGCACTGGATCAGGTTGGCGCGAATGCAGGCAGCGGCGCACAAGACAATGACCTTCATACGATTGAAGAGACATATCTATCTGATAAAGGCGAATTTTTGGCAGGATTCTGCGAAGAGAAATTGGTTGCAATAGGTGCCTTGCAACGAATTTCAGATGAGAAGGCAGAGATTAAAAGGATGCGCGTTCACCCTGATTTTCAAAGACGAGGATTTGGTCAGACGATTCTGAACAGACTTGAGATGAGAGCAGATGATCTGGGGTATAAAATACTCTGCCTGGATACAACAGTGCAGCAGATTGCTGCTCGCAAACTATATGAAAAAAACGGATATTGTGAAATTGAACGACAAAGGCTATCTGGATTTGATGTGATTTTTTTTGAAAAGAGACTGTGAGCGGTTAAAAATAGCTGAGGACTCTTAAGCCAATCATGAAACAAAACGATAGTAGTCTATCTCTAATGAGATATAGCTGGTTTTCAATTTAGCATCAAGCGATGTTTCTTGTAAGGTATTTATTTTCAACCTCATATACCTCGGCCGAAAGAAGTGAACGACGGCAGGCCACTGAATCATATTTCATTATCGAAAGTCCCTTTCATGATCGAATTACGTGGTGAAAAAGTGGTTTTAAGAACTATGGAACGCGAGCATTGCCGCACCCTTTGGGAACATTATGAACTCGAGGAGCCAATTCCGACTGAACCAGTCAGACCTGGTCATTCAATCGAGGGGTCGGACAAATGGTTCGAAGATATCCAGGAACAACAAGGCAAGAGTCAAATTTATCTGGGCATCTTCAGTCCAGATGGAAATCTCCTCGGCGATATTCAGTTGTCGGAAATCGACTTGAGAAATCGCACCGCCAGCCTTGGTGCTGGCATTGCCCGCAGAAGGGACAGAGGTAAGGGGTACTGCACAGATGCTGCACTGGTAATCCTTCGATTTGGATTTGAGCATTTGGACCTGTACAGGATTTCGGCTGTGACAGCCTCCAATAATACGGGTGCCATCCGGGTCCTTGAAAAACTCGGGTTTACTCAGGAAGGGTGCGAGCGCGAGGCTATATACTGGTCCAACCGACGTTGGGACAGACTCTTATTGGGAATTTTGCGAGCAGAATTTGAGTCCAGACATAATACGGACTGAAGAGCGTGTACCACTCGGACCGGGCAGAGGCGAATTTGCGAACCGCATGTTGCCCGAGCGGTATGTATTTCTTTTGCATCGTCTTCCCTATCCCATCCGAAACATTCCATTTTATGATAGCGTCGAATTATTGAGCAGGGGGTGAGAGCCAGTGGTACTGGCCCCGAGGGCTTCCAAACCGAGGGCTACGGGTATCCTGCGGGATATCTCGTATATGGGTTCGATCCCCACACCCTCTGCCAACTTCGTGGCGAATTGACATCAGTGGCGAATTCATTGGCGGGATTCGCCGACGTGGAGGTGAAGGGTAACTTCTCGGACGCGCCTCTGAACGCTGAGCATACGGACATGATTTTCGTGGCCACGAAACCGGCTGTTTAGAACCCACATTCGGCTAACAACAACACCTGGCGGTTCGAATTGAGAAAGGGGATTGAAAAGCTGATGTCCAGTCGAGTGTGTCAAGGAATTTGATATGGAAAAACTGACTGAACGCTTGCTTCTGAGGGAGTTCACAAAACAAGATGTGGACGCCATCGCCGAGTTCAGGAGAGATCCGAGGTATCTGGAATACTACTACCGGCCCGCCTACACCAGAGAGGAATGCGTCCGATTTGTAGAACGGTGCATCGCATGGTCCAGAGAAAGTCCCAGATGCAAGTTCCAGTTGGCCATCACAGATCGCTCAAATGGGATATTACTCGGTAACTACGGAATACGCACAGAAAGCATTGAGAGCCGACGAGGTGACATAGGCTACGAATTGTCGCCCGTTTATTGGGGTCAAGGCTTTGCCTCAGAGGCTGTCCGGAGTATCCTGCAGATAGGTTTTGAAGATTTGGACCTGGACGAGATTGAAGCCCGATGCGTTGTTGCAAACAAACGGTCTGTTCAGCTTCTCCACCGGCTGGGTTTCGAGGAGACAGAGCGTGTACCACCCGGACTGGGCAGAGGCGAATTTGCCAACCGCATGTTGCCTGAACGATCTGTATTTCTCTTGTGTCGAGACAATGTGACATAAGACCTGTGACCAAGAGACATCTATGAAAACACAAGAATCAATTGCAAAAGTTATCGACCGTGATATATGTGACAATGGGAAAACCTATGATCGCTATAGACAAAGGGTGAAAGAGGGAAAACCAACGCGAGATGAAAATCCGGAGACCCACTTTTGTGTCTATTTTCTACCCTATGATCTCCAGAGCAAACAAGTGTTCGTCATCCACCATAAAAAGTCTGGCCTTTGGCTTTCTCCTGGTGGTCACATAGATAAAGACGAGACGCTTTTGGCAGCTTTGAACCGCGAGATAGGTGAAGAATTGGGAATATGGAACTTTTTCAAATCCGAACCACAACCGTTTTTGTTGACCATTACACCAATAGAAAATCCTGTGGAACCCTGTCACTCTCATTATGACATCTGGTATTTGCTTCTTACAGATGGCAGTAATTTCAGCATTGACCTGCAGGAATTCTATGCCACCAAATGGTTGACAATTGAAGCTGCAAGGGAAATAGTCACTGATCCGTCAACTCTTGAAGCCTTTCAAAGGCTCCAGTGGATGCACGAGGCATGAAAAAAGAAGTACTGAAAAATGACATCATTGTAATCGGTGGTGGTCCCATTGATGACCTTGCGGAAATGCAAGGTCCCCACCCCAATATCTCAAAATTGCCGTACATCACTGCGAAAAAAGAACAGCCATCGCGTTCGGTGCATCCAACAGAGAGTGTAGGCAGGACGACACCACAGTAGATTTTCCCATAGGAGGACAGATGGAAGACGTAGAACGCGAGCTGTTACACAACGAATTCAATCGGATACGAGAGACATGCACCCGAGGGGCCGCTCCAGAAGGCGAGGGTTTCCCAGAATGGACTCGTGGTGGTGTTGAGAGCACCAGTGAGTTTTTCGATGGAACCGCTCATTTGTGGGATGCCCGTTTCGGATCCGCGTACCGATTTCTTCATAGAGCAACCGCAAATCAGATACCGTCAACGAATGAGGCGATAGCGATACTTGACGTGGGCTGCGGCACTGGACTCGAACTTGAGTATATATTCAATCGCGCCCCAAACGCACGGGTTACAGGTCTGGATCAGTCACCCCGAATGCTTGCAGAGTTGCGCGGGAAATACTCGTCCCGGAAAGAGCAAATTTCGCTCGTCCAGGCATCCGTTCTCGAATGGCCCAAAGAGCTATCCAACTTCGACTTTGCTCTGTCCATATTGACATTGCATCATTTCCCGCCCGAAACCAAACGCGGCATCTATTCCAGCATAAGATCCTCACTAAAAGAGACCGGGATCTACATTGAGGGGGATCAGATGGTCCAACCCGAGATTGAGGCTCAGAACCTGGAACTCTTCAATGCGTGGATCGCAAAGCTGCCCGGAGGAAGACAAGGAGAATGGAACTACGATATCAGACTCAGCGTGGAAACCAATCGCAGACTAATTCTGGATGCGGGCTTTTCTGACTGCGCGATACGATTTGATCAATCCGACGACGGCTCCGACGGCCATGCCGTTCTTCACGCCTGGCTGTGATCCAGCCGCTAGTGGAGGTGTTGAAGTATGAGTAAGGGAGTGCGTCTTGGTACTTTTCTCTACCAATGATATCGCGAGGCTTTTGCAGGCGCGGTGGGGAATCAGAGGGGCAGTCGTTTCCGTCGTCTCCGGCACCTCGAAGGTCTTCCTTGTCGAGACAATTGTCTCACTGGCTATGTGGACAGAAACTTGACAGATGGGAGTTTCGCGAGCGGCTCGCTACCGCTCCTGAGTTGCTGAGATTTCCCGAAGATATCTTGAAGGACATCAGGAGGGAAACTGATCAGGAGTGGCCTTAAGAAGGGGACGCAGGAGGGAGCGCCACTGTGACTCTACAGCCTTCGGATCTGCTGCGACGTGTAAGATATAGGAAGCCGTGCGAGATGCCATGAAGGTCGGGAGGTACTCGATCCATTCGCGCCTGAGAGGTAGGACCTGGCGATAGCCTCGGAAAACAGCCTCACATCGGGCCATAAAGTTCTCTTAGGCAAAGGGACCTGTCAGAGCAACACCGAGATCGTAGGCATAAAAACCGAAGCCACACGCATCGAAATCGATCAGTAGTGCTTCCCCGCCATAGAACAGGATGTTGCTGAAACTGAGATCAAAGTGGATCAGGCCAAAATGCTCACAACCAGTACCCAACACCTTTTCGGCTTCTTGACGCCGTTCATAGACGGCTTCCATGTCCCTCAAGACGTACGCGGGCAGGTATCGAGGCCCTAACTCGGGCAAGGGTCGGACTGAGAGCTTTCCCAGTTGATGAATGGCATCATAGACAGGCCGTTCGAAATCGTCAGGTGGATCCCACTGTATCGCGTGTTTGTGTAGTGTGGCAACAAGGCGCCCGAGGCCTTCGTAATGCCTAATTGTCCGACGCACCTGAGGCACGATCCTTCCTTTGATCCATGAAAGCACGGTGACAGGGTAAGCTTTGGGCACACCGGCTGCTTCCGCCAGAACAACCATTCTGCCATCTGGGGCAGTATAGGGCGTCTGGACTGTAACATCGGCTTCTTTAGATAGTGCCAGGAGCCACGCCAGTTCTGATTCGACCAGGCGAACAGTGTGTGTTTTTTCCCGGTGAACGCGAACCAGAAATTCTCCTTCATCTGCTCGGAGTCTGAATGTCGTGTTGACCAGGTGCTTGATGAGTTCGAGGCGATGGACGCGAATGCCGAATTGACGCAGTGCGGACTTCGCGAGTTCGCGCAGACGCCGAGCCTGGCCTCTTTGGGTGAGGGAATCGTAACTTCTCAGGTTGGTCTTCGTCTGTTCAGATGTTTGCATACGCTGCCTGTTTATCGATAGCATTATGTTTGAAGGCCTTTCTATTCAACAAATATGGATGCACAAGGCATAAAAAAATGCCATAATTGTAAGCGGAATATAACGAGGGGATAAGTGACAGCAAGCATAGTGTGTAAAAAACACAAACCTATCTTTGCATAGGGGTAATCATGCAAGAGACTGGAAAAAACTATGATACCCATTGGTGGGCATTAATCTATGACCAATGGAACGAGACTGGCCGTCGGTCTGAACTAAATGAACGGGAGTTACATTTTTACCGAAATCAATTGCAGAACACGCGTGGTGCGATATTGGAGGCTGCCTGTGGAACGGGTTGTAAAATGCTGCCTCTACTGCTGGATGGGCTTGATATCTTTGGATTTGATATCTCGCTTCCCATGTTGGAAGTGCTCAGACACAAGGCAATAGATTCGGGAATTTCAGATATAGATGCTCGAATCTCACAACAGAATCTTGCCAATTTTATCTATGACCGCCAATTTGCAGCGGTTCTCATACCTGCCAGTTCCTTCATGATGCTGCCAACTCAGCAAAGCCAAATCGACTGCCTTCGATGTGTCTATGAGCATCTGCAGCCAGGAGGACGCCTGCTCCTGAACTTCTACATTCCCTCCTACACAGAAGACATACTCCTTCACCAGGACACCCCGCCAGCAGAAATGGAGTTTGGTGAATGCATGCACCCCGAGACTGGGAAACCGATTCAGGTTAATTACTCGAAAATATGTGACCTGACATCGCAGACGGAAACCTACACCTGGACCTTTGAGTATGATGGGGAGACGGCCAAAGTGCCAATGCAGGCCCGATGGATTCACAAGGAGGAATTTCAGTTGCTTCTACGGTTGAGCGGATTTGACCAGTGGGAATTATACGGGAGTCACGACGGCAAACCTTACGTGGGTTCACCACATATCACCAATACCTACTGGTCGGTAACCAGGTAGAGCGGTATGTATTTCTCTTGCGTTGGGCCAAATGGACCTATTGCTTATTTCGATCCCAAAAGTCTTAATTTGTCCATTCGTCCTGGAGATTTACAATGAACATCATTCTCTTAATCATCGACACCTTGCGCTATGACTATATCGGTGCCAACGGCAATGACTGGATCGAAACACCCAACCTCGACCGCTTAGCTTCACAATCCTGGTGTTTCGACCGTGCCTTCGCAGCAAGCTTTCCCACCATCCCCTATCGCACCGACGTCATGACCGGCAAATACGGCAGCCCCTTTCACGCCTGGAAACCACTGCCCTTCAACACCAACGCACTGCCGTCTGTCCTCGGCGAAGCAGGCTACGCGACGCAACTTCTGCACGACACCCCCCACCTCGTCAACGGGGGGCACGCCTTCGATTACCCCTTTCACACCTGGACCTTCATCCGAGGCGCCGAAGTTGACCGCGAATGGATAAATGACGAAGCCAAATGGCCCAGCAACTGGGCAAAAGACCCGCTCTTTGACCTCCTCGAAGACGAACTCCCAACACCACTCATTCAATATGCCCGCACCAACAGAGGCCGCGACAACTTAGACGACTGGAACTGCGCCAAACTCTTCAACACCGCCGCCAAATTTTTACGCGACAATAAAAACCGGGAAAATTTCTTCCTCTGGATCGACTGCTTCGACCCCCACGAACCCTGGGACGTGCCACCCGAATTCATGCTCAAATACGACAAAACACCTGACTATGATGGACGTCTCGATCCGCGCACATTCAAGGGAGGCGCGCAAGCCCGCAGCAATCCCAACTTCTCCGACGAAGCCAAAGCTCGCATCAAAGCCAGTTATGCAGCCAAAGTCACATGGATGGACCACTGCTTTGGTCGCTTCCTCGAAGCCTTTGAGGCCGCAGGTCTGTCCAAAAACACCGTCATCATCGTCGCAGGCGATCACGGCACCAACGTGGGAGAGCGCGGCAAAATCGGCAAAAGCGCACCCGTTCGCGAACAGGAAATCCACATCCCACTCTTCATCAAAACACCCGAAGGCGACACAGGTCGCAGTTCTGCCATCTTTCAACCACAAGATTTCTTCGCCACCATCGCCAACCTATCAGGCGCGCCTGTTCCCGGCAATATCGAAAGTTACGACATCCTCAACGCGGCACGTGAAAATAGCATGGGCAACCGCGAAATCGCCCTATCAGGCGTGGCGCGCGGCAAAGTTATGCGGCATCTTCAACGCGGCTACTTTACCGTCTTCGATCAAGAAGGCTATCTCGAATGGCACCCCAACCCCGAAGACAGCATCCTCACCCCCTACGGCTCTCTGGAAAATATCGCTTCTGAAAATCCCGATCGCGTCCAAGACCTTCACGCATCGGGCCTCGCCGAACTCGAACACCGCAATGCCGACCCCATCTTCATCGACTGGCTCAAAAATGGCGCACCCGGCAATGTACCCGAATGCAACCTCTTCGACGGCTACCCTGGCCCCGAAGGCTTCGAAATGTACTCCGCCAGAAGCTATCAGGGCACTTAACTCCGAGATGATTCTATACGGCAATCTGCATCAAACAGTCGCTTTCGTTTATCTACACATTATGCTATATTGTCAAGAGACTTAGATAATTACCTACGAGGATGAGAAAGGACCTGCCATGGCAAGAAATTCACAAGCAACCAATGGCGAAAGAGTGCATGTCATCTCAAGAAAAGATGGTTGGGCAGTCAAGAAGGAAGGGAATTCCAAAGCTTCAAAGATCTACAACACTAAGTCCGCTGCCGAAAGAAGCGCAAGCAAGATTTCGAAGGGTAGGGATGTCGTCATCCACAAACGAGATGGATCCATACAAAAATGGAAACGGGCTAAGTGAACAGATGAGTTCAACGAGTTTATGGCGGACTTTTATCAAAAGAGAGAGGCCGAGGGTTTTAGGGACAAAGATCTACAAATGATGCCTGTGCCTGAGTATATCGGGTTCATTGAGGAGTGGGTAAGATGAATAGAAGCCCGAGGATGAATTCGTGTTTTTAGCCCCGTGTGGATTTCCCACGGGGTCTTCGTTTAGTAAAGAAAAACATAAATGACAAACGTAATCTTGACAGATCTCGATGGGGTGATTCGGATCTGGTCCCCTGAAATACATCGGAAGGCGGAGCGAGCAACCGGGCTTCCCGAGGGAGCCATCCCCAGGACTGCATTTTCAGATGACTTACTCCCCCTGGTGATCACAGGACAAATCTCTGACGATGAGTGGCGGCGAAAAATTGCGGACCTGCTCAGCCAGAACTTCCCTGACGCCAACGCTGAGCGTGCGGTCAAGCTCTGGTCCGCATCGCCCGGAGAAGTCAATTCGGAGGTCCTGGAGATCTTGCAGACTTGTCGAAAGAGAGCGAGGTTAGTCCTCATCAGCAATGCGACATCGAGACTACCCTCGGACCTCCAGCGATTGGGCATCGCCGGGGATTTCAACTACATCATCAACTCCTCAGAAGTGGGATACGCAAAACCCGATCCCTACATCTACTTCGCAACCCTAAATACCGTAGGCGCAGTTCCGGGTCAGGCTCTGTTCATAGACGACAACGCCGGGCATGTGGCAGCGGCAATGCGATTGGGTATAGCCGGACACACCTATGCTGGAGCCGGCGCTCTTCGGCAGAAGCTGAATCACCTGGGTCTTCTTCAAAGAGTCTGACCTTGACAAAAGACTTTGGCGTCTGCTATATTAGGATAGATTTTGGCGTAGAGATTCCAACTTATATAGAAACAGTTAATCAGGGGATAAGACATGAACGTCATTTCTGAACTTTTGCAAGCGAGGGTTAATCGTCGGCACTTTTTACAGGGCGCAGGCATAGCACTATCTTTGCCCTTCTTAGAAAGCAACATGGTGTATGGCGCGGCAAATCCGAGGCGTCTGGTCTGCGTGGGCAATCATCTGGGATTCTGGCCCGGTGGATTTTTCCCCGATCAGTCAGGAAAGGACTATGAGACGAGCCTGAGCTTGAAATATATCGATTCACACCGAGATGATTTTACTATCTTTTCAAATCTCGATCACGGTACGGGCGGAGGGCACTCCGGCGTACATGTATTTCTGAGCAGCATACGCAAGGAAGAAGCTGCAGGTTTCCCCGAAAAGAATATGACGCTGGACCAGGTGGCGGCTGAGCAGGTGGGCAGTACAACGCGCTTTCCCTCCATTACTGCAGGGCTGGGCGGGGGTACAGACATGGTATGGACGCGGTCGGGCGTAAATGTGGCACCGATTAACAATCCCGCCCGCATTTTCCAGGCTTTGTTTGTACAGAATGATGAGGCTATGCGAAGCGCAGAGCGTCGTACATTATCAAATCGGGGCAGTGTGCTTGACGCCTTACTCGCGTCGGCAAAGACACTCGATGGGCAGTTAAATACGGCGGATCGCGGTAAGCTCGATCAATACCTGACTTCGGTGCGCGATGTCGAGCGTCGTCTGCAAATGTCGCGCGAATGGCTCGACAAACCCAAGCCAGAATCCCCTATTGAACCTGTTGAAGACCTCGAACGGATGCAAATTGAGGAAATGCCGCTTTTTTACGATCTGCTAACACTGGCATTACAGACAGACTCGACACGGGTTGTGACCTTTGAAATCCCCATGGGCTTTAAGACGTCCGAACTCAACCTTGGTGGATATCACGGCCTTTCGCATCACGGCCAGGAGGAGGGACGATTGAAAGACCTGCAGATTGTGGAAAAATATTTATTGACCCAGTTTGCTCGGTTTCTGGATTGTCTCAAAGAAGCCAAGGTGTTTGACGACACATTGGTCGTTCTGGGAAGTGGCATGGGCGATGGCTCAAGGCATTCCAATAGGAATTTACCAGTGATTCTCGCTGGGGGCGGTTTGAAACATCAGGGGCACCTCATGTGTCCTGCTGAGGCACACAAGCGGATTCCCCTGTCAAACCTCTGGCTTTCCGTCTTGCAGTGGTTTGGTGTAGAGCGAGATAGCTTTGGTAAAAGCACAGGGACCTTTTCTGCGATGGAGATTTCATGAAACGGACTTTGATGGTCATTGTCTTCACGCTATGTGCGCATTCTGTCTGGGCAGAACTGCCCAGGGCATTCCTCACACAATATTGCGTAAAGTGTCACGGTTCAAGCGTACAAAAAGCCGATCGGCGCTTTGATCAGTTTTCCGAGACAATTGCCGACTTCAAAGAATTAGAACTCTGGCAGGATATTGTCGATCAGCTCAACCTGCAATCAATGCCACCAAAGCGTCAGATGCAGCCAGGTAAAGATGAGGTGCTCGCCACTGTTCAGGTAATTACAGCATCAATCGCTGAAGCGCGTATGCGATTGTCGGGCGAAAGACAGCACACACCTTTGAGGCGGCTCAACGCCTGGGAATATCGCCAGACACTCGGCGATTTACTCGGTCTAAATATGGAAGCCTGGGATCCAACGGAAGATTTTCCGCCCGAAGTGAAGGTCAAAGGCTTTGATAACAATGCTGCCGGACTTGTCACGTCGGGCCTGTTGCTCAATCACTATTTGCGTGTTGCCGAAGAAGCCGTCACACGTGCCACGCATTTTGAAGCCAAACCCAAAGCCAAAAATTACGTGCAAAAATCACCCTTCTATTTTACAGGGAAACAGGCTAATTCCTTGTCCTTGCCCAAGGTTTTTAGAGAGGACCGCTTTCGGTTTGTGTCCGATACGGGATACGATGATCTCACTGGACGTCACTATCGCGGTGGTCATATTGGCTTTTATCCGCTGGCGAATGGTGGCGCCCCTGTCAGTGGTACCTACACCATAAGGGTGCAGGCGGCAGCAATTGATCGCAATCACCATTATGACAGAGAACTCAACGATTTCCCCAAAGGCGACCCGCTTGTGCTGGAACTGGCGGCTGTAGATCGCAAAGGCAGTGTGCAGAGCACGGGCAACATTTCTCGCGAATACACGCTTGCAACCGTTGAACTGACCCGTGAAGAGCCTCAGTGGTTTGAATGGGATGTTTATCTGGAAAAAGGATTTGAACCCGAGGTTCGTTTTCGCAATGGAACGCTGGCAACCAAAGCCCTGGTTCGCAAACTTACTAAGGCAAAAGATCCAAAACCCGAAATCCTGCCCTTCGTGGATCAGAAAGCGGGAAATAAAAGAAATCACGCGCTGCTCAAAGTTTACCGAGGGCCGAAGCTAAGGGTTTGGGAAATTCAGGTTAGCGGACCTCAAGAAAAAGACTGGCCTCCACGCGGACATCAGTTGATGTATGGCGACCTAAAACCCGAGAACCTGGATCAAAAGAATATTTCTGAGCGTTTGCGTGCATTTGCCACATCAGCTTTTCGCCGGCCCTTGCGCCCGGGCGAACTGGCACCATTTGAATCGCTTGCACATGAAAAACTCCGCAATGGCATGGCGCCGTTGAACGCATTACAACTGGGCTTCCAGGCCATTCTCAGTTCGCCAGCTTTTCTGTTTTTGCACGAAGGCGAAGGCGTTCTGGACGATTATTCTCTATCTGCCCGGCTATCCTATTTTCTGTGGTCTTCTGCGCCAGATGATGAACTGCTATCACTGGCACAGCAAAAGAAACTCAGCGATCCTGCTACACTCAATAATCAGATCCATCGCATGCTCAAAGACACAAAGTCGCACCGCTTTGTCAAAAATTTCATTCGCGTATGGCTCAACTATGACAACATTGGCGAGATGCCACCCTCCCCCGATTTTAGAGTCTATTTTCGCGACAATCTCGGCCCTGCTATGGTGACCGAAACAGAGACATTTTTTCGGCACGTACTCGACAACAATCTTTCGCTTCGAGAATTTCTTTCTGCCGATTATTCCTTTCTCAATCGGGAACTCGCCCGACATTATGAGATAGAAGGTATTGAGGGAGATCACTTTCGCCGGGTTCCGCTCACCGGGACACCACGCGGAGGTCTGCTGGGCCAGGGCAGTTTTCTCATGGCTTCGGCCAATGGCGTAGATACTTCGCCTGTGGTGCGCGGGATTTATGTGCTGGAAAATGTGCTGGGATACACACCGCCGCCACCACCGGACGATGTGCCCGAGATTGAACCCGACACGCGCGGAGCAACAACCATCAGAGATCAACTGGTCAAGCACCGCGAGATGACGACCTGCGCCCAATGTCATAGCAAAATCGATCCTCCTGGTTTTGCGCTGGAAAACTTTGATGCAATCGGCGGTTGGCGAACCCACTATACCAGAAGCGCAGCAATTGATCCTTCGGGACAATTGCCGAGCGGCGAAACCTTTCAATCCTTCGTCGAATTTCGCGAGCTAATGACAAAGCGCCACGCAGAATTCACGCGTTGTCTGACAGAAAAATTGCTGACCTACGCAATCGGTCGCGAGTTGGGCATTTCTGATCGACCGGGGATTGATGCAATAGTCCAGGATGTACAGGAAACAAATAAGAGCCTGCGCGATCTTATCACTCTCGTTGTCTTGAGCGACCCTTTCAAAAGCAACTAAAAAAAAGATTAATTGACCTCTCCCCTACCCCAAACACATGATCCACAGACCAAACGTCTTATTTATATTTCCCGACCAGCTTAGCGCCAGATGGTTGCCGTTCTACGGGAACCATCTAATTCACGCCCCCAACCTATCACAATTCGCCGCACAAAACGCGCAATTCAATTGCGCCTATACAAATGTACCGCTATGCACCCCATACAGGGCTTGCCTGCTCACCGGACAATACCCGAGTCAGACCGGTGTTACGGGGAATGGTATGCGCCTCCCCGTGAATCAGCCGACCATTGCTCATCATCTGAACCAGGCGGGTTATGACACGCACTATATCGGGAAATGGCATTTGAGCGGTGAAAAACAGAACGGGTGGGTCCCGCCAGAACTGCGGGGAGGCTTTCAACACTTCATTGGATGGGAAAGCCACCATGTAGATCACAATGCCGGACTGATCTGGCGCGATGATCCTGACAAACCCGTAAAGCTTCGTGGACACGAAACCGATGGCTTAACAGATATTGTCTGCGAAGAACTGGCATCTCTATCCTCCCCGGAGTCCCCATTCTTCATGGCAGTGTCGTATCAAGCCCCCCACCCTCCCTGTTCACCCCCTCTGGACGATCTGCAGCGATATGATAAGTCCGTACTGGATGCCCCATCCAACACGGACCGCGACGCCTGGTTCAAGAACACAGGCTGGAATGCGGACTACGGCGTTGAAGAATTCAGAAAGCGGTACTTCGGGGAAATCTCTCAGTTGGACACCGCATTTGGCCGCATATTGAAAACACTGGAAAAGACTGGACTGGCAAATGATACTGTCGTCATCTTCACATCTGACCATGGCGATATGGCCGGTTGCCATGGCTTGTTCGGAAAGGGCGTCATGTTCGATGAGTCCATTCGCGTACCCCTGCTCATCCGCGTACCCGGAACAGCTCAACGCGCTATTGAAAGCCCAGTATCTACAGTAGATCTATTCGCCACGATTCTCCATCTGGCCGATGCTGAAAATCCCGGAGAAACTGAAGGCCGCTCTCTGCTACCCTGCATGACCGGAGAGTCAGATACCGTAACCGATGTCTTCATCGAACACAAAGATGATTGCATTATCAGGGGTGACGTAAAGCTAATTACAAAGCGGAACGAAAATGACATTACGCATTGCTTTGATCTGGCGGACGACCCGTATGAACGCAATAATCTGGCTCAGAGTCTGAACGACGAATCCAGAGACAGCTTGCTCCTCGCGCTTAACCAATGGAGAAATCGAATAAGGAGTTGAAATTGATCGAAAGGAGATTTATTGATGAATGTACTTGTTTTGATGAGCGATCATCACAGATTTGACGCGTTGGGGTGTTTGGGGAATCCACTGGCTCATACGCCCAATCTCGATCGTCTGGCCGAAATGAGTGTGCGATTTGATCAGTGTTATACACAGTCGCCAGTGTGTTCGCCAGCACGGCACAGTTTGGCAACTGGCAAATATGTCCACGCACATGGCGTCTTTACCAATAACGCAATGCCTTATCCGGGGATGTACACCATCGCACACGCTGTGCAACCCTTGAATTATCGACGTTTTCATCTGGGCCATATGCACTGGAAAGATCCCGATGTAGATAATGGCTACGAGCCAGAGATTACACAACAGATGTGGCGCGAGACAATGCCTGAGGATATGCTGGCCCGATACGATTGGGAAAATGAGGGCGTATTGCGGCGATCATCTGGCGGGCCAAGTCCGCGAAGTCGGGAGCAGTATTGGGGATATCATGTTGCGACAGAGTCAATTCGGCAGATTGAAGATGCCGTCAGTAAAGGGGAGAAATTTCTATCCTGGACGAGTTTTACAGAGCCTCATCCCCCGTTTTATCCGCCCAAAGAAATTTATGAAAAGATCGATCAGTCAAAGATCGAATTACCAGAGCAAGCACCTGCTGATGCGCCCTTGCCCCACATTGATATTTTGAGAAAACGGAAAGAGTGGGCGCATTTGACACCTGTGGAACTGCGACAGGTAATTGCAGGGTATTATGGTATGATAGAGCTTGTGGATGGGTATTGTGGAATGGTTTTAGATGCGTTGGATCGGTTGGGGATCAGAGACGAAACGATTGTAATCTGGACGGCAGATCACGGCGACCAGATGTGGGAACACGAGATGTTTTTGAAGTTTAATATGCGGGAGGCTTCGGCGCATGTGCCGCTGTTGATTTCTGATCCAAGAATACGATCAGGAGTGCGGGATGAACTGGTAGAACACATTGATTTGTTCCCGACGATTTGTGATTTGATTGGGGCTGAGGTCCCCGACTCTGTACACGGACGGTCGTTGAAACCGTTGCTGGATGGAGAGCCGTCTCCAGGTGATTGGCGGGACGCGGTATTCAGCCAGATTGGTGATACTCAGATGATTCGGACGGAGACGGAAAAGTTGAATGTATATCAGGGTGAGGCAGGAGAGTATTTTGATCTATCGGAGGATCCAAAGGAGTTTTACAATCGGATTGAGGATGAAAGATATCAAGAACGCATAGGCGTGTTGTTTGAACGGGTAAAAGCGTGGGAGCGCGCGTATGACCGCGATGCCGGTCAGGGATGATCACATACCGCAAAGGCCCTTCACCTCCTGCAGCATCGGATCTTCTGTCTTCTCGGCCATCTGAACGAGTAGCCCTGCTAACCGCTTCCTCTCATCCGAAATCTGTGGCGCATCGATGAGATTCTCCATCTCCAGCGGATCGGATTCGTGGTCATACAGGACATTGTAAATACTTGGCGAAAACACATAGCGACCATCCCATACGGCACGCCATCCACCGGGCTGGGTTGCCCCGCGGAGTCCCATATACACACAGTCATTCTCCACGCCTCTTCCCTCCAGACACCAGCCCACCATACTGTCGCCCTGCATCACATCGGGAATCTCCAGTCCCGCCAGGTCCAGAATTGTGGGCGTGAGATCCACACTGCTCACCAGCGCGTCACACGCCTGATTTGGCTTGATGCGATTGGGCCATCGCACGATGAACGGGATGCGAAATGCGGTCGCAAAAGGACTTCCCTTGCCTCGAAAGTTGCGCTCATCGGGTTCGCAGTGACTGCCCAGCTTGTCGCCGTGATCACTTACATAGACCACGATTGTATTGTCTGCAATTCCCAACTCCTCCAGACCGTCCATCACACGTCCGATCTCCACATCCACTGCCGTTACCTGACCGTAATACATCTGATAAAGCCACCGAAGCTCGCGTTCCCTATCTCCGAACCGTCCTTTCACATCGTCTGGCAACTCAAAGGTATCAGGATCGTACATATCCAGATACTTCTGCGGGCACTGCTCGGGCTTGTGCGGCGGGCCATATCCCAAATAGTAGAGCCAGGGACGACCGGCGTCGCGATTTCGTTTTGCAAAGTCCAGAGCCATATCCGTATGCCACGTCGGCTCCCAGTCGTAGCCTTCGATCCGCACTCGCTCGCGATTCTCGTTGTAGTCCCAGACTTCAAAAAACTCGTGCCCCTTCTGATACCCGTGCCATTCCTGCCATCCCGCTCGCCCTGGACCAGACTCAATAAATCCACCCCATCCCCTGGGCTTGCCCCCATCTAAATGCCATTTCCCGATATAGCCTGTGGCGTATCCGGCGTCCGCAAACAGATCGGCGAATGTGATCAGTTCGGGATCCAGCAGAATATTGTTTACATCCACACCGTGGGTATGGCAATACAATCCGGTCTGCATCGTCCCCCGAAATGGGGAGCACACAGGGCTGGACGAGGCGCAGCGCGAGAACCGGACCCCCTCCGACGCCAGACGGTCCAAATTCGGCGTTTTCACCTGCGAATCACCTGCACAACCCATCACCGTACCCCGGTGCTGATCGGGCTGAATCACCAGCACATTCGGCTTTTCATTCGACATCATCCGTACTCCATCAGTCGCTCCTGCAGTACAATTCGTGCTGAACCGATCACATCATTTATTTCGTCACCGTGATCGTGGCCGTACCTGCAACTCTACTCGTCCCTGTGCTCCAGCGCCCCGTGATCGTGGCTGTACCGGTGCCCTTCGCCGTAACTTTAGCAGTGCCGCCCCTATTATCTGTCTCGCTTCTTTTAGCAGCACCATCAACCGTCGCCACCGCAGAGTTGTTCGTTTCCCAATACACCGTGAGACCACCTTTACCGTCGTTTTGATCCACCTTGATTTCGTGTCCGTTCGCGTCCTTGATCGCCGCACTCAACGTCGCCGTTCCGCCTACCGTCAGAGCCACCGAGCTCGGTGAAAGCGTCAAGGACGCCGGTTTTTGGTACACTGTTACGGGTAGAATGGCACGTACGGCATCGCCCGAACTTATCTCAATACGTCCGCGTGTTGTTCCATTTGCCGTGACCGTGAAGCCACCATCCACCCTCTTTAAGACTATTCCACTGCTGGAGAATAGGCCAACGAAAATAAACGACGCGTCAGTGTCCTCCACACCATTCTCATCCAAGACTCGGACCGTCACCGTAGCTGTGCTACCCAGTGCTTCAAAGGTCAGCGAACGCGGTGAGATCTCCACTCGAGGTCCGGATACTGTTACCGTCACTGTGGCTGTCCCAGTTGCCGTTCCTCCTTGCCCACCTGCGCTTAGTGTTATCGTGGTCGTCCCGTCTCCAATAGCCGTCACCCGCGCTTTTAGTCGATTAGAAGTCTGCAGTGAACTTACTGTCGCCACTTCCTCATTGGCTGACGACCACCCCCAACTCGTGACCCGAGTCTCCTTGCCGTTTTTGTCAAAGATGCGTGCCGTTAAGATGTCAGAGTTGCCCACCTTCGTTAATTTTATCGAACTGGGACTGATCTCCACTGAAGCCACTGGCAGCGGATCATCATTGTTCAAAACGATCACACTCGCAGAAGAAGGACTGCCCACCGTGTAACCTGTTCCACCCTGCACTTCAGCGGTTACCCTGTAATCGTACTCAACCACATCATCATCATCCGTTGCTACTGTCAGCGTAGCGGTGGTCTTAGTCGCATCAATAGTGACACTCGAAGGCGGTGTCCCATTGATGACGGGGCCAGTCTCGATCACATTCACACTCACAGTCAGGGCTGTTGAAGGTGCAGGATTCGCGGTAATCGTAAACGTCGCTGATGTGCCCTCAGTCACAGGGGAAGTACCCGCAGATATGCTCACCTTTGGCGTCACCTGCGGTGGTGGCGCAGGATCATCATTGTCCTCAACTGTCACACTCGCAGAAGATGGACTACCCACCGTGTAGCCTGTACCACTCTGCACTTCAGCAGTTATCACGCTATTGGACTCATCTACATCATCATTTACCGTAGTAACCGTCAACGTAGCAGTGGTCGCGTTAGCCTTGATGATCACACTTGAAGATGGTGTCCCCTTAACATTGCCAGTCTCGCTCACACGCACAGTCACTGTCAATGCTGTTGAAGGTGCAGGATTCGCGGTAATCGTAAACGTCGCAGACGTGCCCTCAGTCACAGGGGAAGTACCCGCAGATATGCTCACCTTTGGCGTCACCTGCGGTGGTGGCGCAGGATCATCATTGTCCTCAACTGTCACACTCGCAGAAGATGGACTACCCACCGTGTAGCCTGTCCCACCCTGCACTTCGGCAGTTATCACACTATTGGACTCATCTACATCATCATTTACCGTAGTAACCGTCAACGTAGCAGTGGTCGCGTTAGCCTTGATGATCACACTTGAAGATGGTGTCCCCTTAACATTGCCAGTCTCGCTCACACGCACAGTCACTGTCAATGCTGTTGAAGGTGCAGGATTCGCGGTAATCGTAAACGTCGCAGACGTGCCCTCAGTCACAGGGGAAGTACCCGCAGATATGCTCACCTTTGGCGTCACCTGCGGTGGTGGCGCAGGATCATCATTGTCCTCAACTGTCACACTCGCAGAAGATGGACTACCCACCGTGTAGCCTGTCCCACCCTGCACTTCGGCAGTTATCACACTATTGGACTCATCTACATTATCATTTACCGTAGTAACCGTCAGCGTAGCAGTGGTCGCGTTAGCCTTGATGGTCACACTTGAAGATGGTGTCCCCTTAACATTGCCAGTCTCGCTCACACGCACAGTCACTGTCAGGGCTGTTGAAGGTGCAGGATTGGCGGTAATCGTAAACGTCGCTGACGTACCCTCAGTCACAGGGGAAGCACCAGCAGAAATACTCACCTGGGGAACCACCGGCGGTGGTGGCGGTGGAGTCACCGGCGGTGGCGCAGGATCATCATTGTCCTCAACCGTCACACTCGCAGAAGATGGACTACCCACCGTGTAGCCTGTCCCACCCTGCACTTCGGCAGTTATCACACTATTGGACTCATCTACATTATCATTTACCGTAGTAACCGTCAGCGTAGCAGTGGTCGCGTTAGCCTTGATGGTCACACTTGAAGATGGTGTCCCCTTAACATTGCCAGTCTCGCTCACACGCACAGTCACTGTCAGGGCTGTTGAAGGTGCAGGATTGGCGGTAATCGTAAACGTCGCTGATGTGCCCTCAGTCACAGGGGAAGTACCCGCAGATATACGCACCTGTGGAGTCACCAGTGGTAGTAGCGGTGACGGCGGCGGCGGTGCAGGATCATCGTTATCCTCAACCGTCACACTCGCAGAAGATGGACTGCCCACTGTGTAGCCTGTCCCACCCCGCACTTCAGCGGCTATCACACTATTGGACTCATCTACATCATCATTTACCGTAGTAACCGTCAACGTAGCAGTCGTCTTATTGGCGTTGATGGTCACACTCGAAGGCGATGTCCCCTTAACATTGCCAGTCTCGCTCACACGCACACTCACAGTCAAGGCTGTTGTAGGTGCGGGATTCGCGGTGATCGTAAACGTCGCTGATGTACCCTCAGTCACAGGGGAAGTACCCGCAGAAATACGCACCTGTGGGATCACAGTGCCAAAGTTATCCCCAAAAATCAGAAAATCACTAATTCCTATCTCGCCATTTCCATCCAGATCGTATTTTGGCTCATACTTCTCATCACCTTCCTTTGATCCAAACACATCGAGAAAAAGTAAAAAATCAGAGACCCCGACAGTTCCATTGCCATCAAAGTCCGAAGAAGGCGGGCTACTATCCTGGGAAAAAAGGAACAAAGGGGAAATCAAGAGCAGAAGGCTCAGCAAGCCGGTGATACTGAGCGTGGATAGACGAAATTTCGGATATTGTTCTGGACCAATCATTATCAATAACCCGAGTTGTGACGTAAAAGATTGTAAAATGTCCAAGACATTCTTTCAATTTAATATAGCGATTTGGCCTTTGCGAATCAAGCCCAGCCAAAGTGAGTCATAGAGCATTTTCCAACACCCTTTCAGAATCCATACCACATGATACTTGCACTTCCCCCGGTATGTTTTAGACTCTGAAGGTCGTTCATAGAGAGACTACCTCAGAAAGGAGCGTGAAAATGGCTGAGCCATGGGAATATATCCACACAAAGAGGGTATTGAACAAATACGGTTTGCCCGCCGGAACCTTTGATCCGGAGGCACCGGGAGAGCAGACATACGATATCTACTGGATGAACATTCGGACGACGCGAGGGACTCCCAGCAGGTCTCACGAGCCTGAGGCTACACTCAGGATTTCCGCCAGGAATGAGGGCGAAGACCGTCATTTGGGAATCACCTGCTCGGACCTGAAATTCGATAACACGACAAAAATTAATGCACAATGCGAGAACAACGCACTCACATCTCCAAGGGCCTGGACGCTAAAGTATTCCAACGGAAGCCAGGCGGGAAAAGGACTGGTTAAATACACCCAGAAAGGGGAAATCCGAAATAGCCGGCTTTTGATGGATGGCAAAGAGCCTGCGCATTCAAAGACGCTTGGGCCCTATACCGCCGATTGGTGTCTTTTTGACGCCGTCCAGCGGCTGGCCGCCAAAAAAGACACGACAAAGCACACATTTGACCTGATAGAAGAGTTCTCAATGATCCGGGAAAATCAGTTTCTAATTTATCGCGGGACATCGGAAATAACAACAGATCAGAGTGCTATAATTGCAGATGTGTATTGCCATTACGGAGAATCCGTTATCCCCACCTGTTATTATGTAGATGGGAATGGGCGATTATTTCTAATGGTGAGTACGCGCAGGACGGTGATTCTCAAGAAGGAGGTGTCATAAGCGATGGAACAAAGACCGAATATTCTTCTGATTACGACCGACCAGCATAGCGCGGAAGCCCTTGGGCATCTGGGGTGCAATGACGTGAAGACACCCTGTATGGACTGGCTTGCAGCAAGGGGAGTCAGCTTTGCAAAATCCTATAGCGCCAATCCAGTCTGCTGCCCGGCGCGTGCGAGCTGGTTTACCGGACGCCACACCCCCGAAAACGGAGTAGTAACCAATGGTGCCAACATGGTTCCGTCCATGCCGGACCTGGGACAATGGCTGAACAAAAATGGTTACAACGCCTACTACAGCGGGAAATGGCATATTCCCGGCAGAGATGTCGCGCAGAGTTTTCACCATATCTGCCCGGACCCGCGGAATACGGCTGAGACCGGAGACATTGCTTCGACCCGCAGTGCGATCGGATTTCTCCAGAACTACCAGGAGAAAGCCCCCTTCTTCCTGTCAGTCGGACTCTTGAATCCGCACGATATCTGCTCCTTTGTGCTGACGCATACGATGCACGATGGAAAGATGCCGTTCCCCGAGCTTGACGACCTGCCTCCGCTGCCTCCCAATTTCGAGATAGACATGGCGGAACCGGAAAAAGTCAGGAACTCTCGGAATCAGAAAATGGCAGACCGAGGCGAAGAATCGGGTATGGAAAAGTGGGAAGAGAAACTCTACCGTTACTATATCTGGACCTACTACCGCTACATTGAAAAGGTGGATGGACAGATCGGCTTGATCATAGACGCGCTCGAGAACTCAGCATTTAAGGACAATACGGTCGTAATCCTTACGTCCGACCATGGAGACGGGCATCTTCGGCACAAGATGGTCTTTAAGAGCTTTTTATACGATGAAGCCGCACGAGTGCCCTTTATCATGAGTTGGCCCGGTCACATCGCGGAACAGGTAATCGACCAGGAGCATCTCGTATCGGGCGTGGATATTTTTCCGACAGTTTGTGACTATGCCGGGATTTCGCCGCCCCCTATGATGCGCGGATACAGCCTGCGTGCGATTGCTGAGGGTAAAAATCCAGACTGGCGGGATTTTGTGGTAGCACACGCCACCGGAGGCGGTAAAATGCTCCGCACCAACACACATAAGCTCATTACCTATGAGGGTGATCCAGTAATTCAGCTCTTTGATATGGAAGCGGATCCCTGGGAAACCAGGAATCTGGCAGAAGCGTCCAACTCAAGGGCTCTGGCAAGTGAAATGCAGGCATCCCTGACTGCGTTTGAGAGTGAATTCGAGTTGGCGGAGGTCTGATATCTCTTTACTTCCTTTGGTCGTTCAGCCCTTTGAATACATTTCCCTTGACAATTTTCATATTTCATTGAAATTGTTATTTGATTCCATTTCATTGTAAAACAATGACATACGTACATGCCAACTATTTTTTCAAACGGTCCCTACCGATTTTTCTTTTATGCAGGTGACCGGGATGAACCGATTCATGTTCATGTGGAAAGAGATGATTCTATCGCAAAATTTTGGATAGAACCTATCCGATTACAGAGAAGTAGTGGTTTTCGCAGCGCAGATTTGAGGCGTATCAGAAAAATTATTGAGGAAAAACAAGACGATATCGTGGAGTTCTGGAATGAGTATTTCAACGATTGAAATTCAGCCTACGCTTGCGGAGTGTATCTCTATCGACGATGAGTCACTAATGATAGACTTAGTTGATGGGCGAAGCATAAGCGTCCCTTTAGAATGGTATCCCCGTCTATTGCATGGCACTCCTCAAGAGCGCAATAATTGGCGACTCATAGGTCGAGGAGAAGGCATCCATTGGCCTGACTTGGATGAGGATATTAGCATCGAAAATGTATGGGCTGGCCGACCTTCAGGAGAAAGCCAACGTTCTCTAAAGCGATGGTTAGAAGCACGTAATAAAGTGTAGTACGGCTATCATATGGACTCGACCCGTTTTTTTAGTAGTAAGATACCCCCTTGATTCTATCATTCGAAAAATGTCCCCTTGACCCTCACCGCTATCATCCTCATCCTCATCTCCGCCTTCACTCATGTGGGCTGGAACCTGTTGTGTAAGCGGGAACATCCGTCCTCCGCTTTCTTCCTCCTGGTCAACACACTGGGAACTCTGTGCCTCTTTCCCGCACTCATCCTGTTCGGCTCGGCAATTCCCACATTCCCCACCTCCGTATGGCTCTTGCTTGTCACAACAGGTATTTTTCAGACCATCTATATCCTTGGGTTGGCCAACGCCTACCAGAGAGGCGACCTGTCCATCCTCTACCCCATCGCCCGGTCCTCTCCGGTCCTCGTGGTCATTATCGTAACGCTTTTTTTTGACCGCGCCGACCAGGTCAGCGCACAGTGCATTTGGGGCATCGCCCTGGTTGCCGTTGGCATGTTTATCCTGCCCATGAAGCATCTGAGTGATTTCCACATTGACAACTACCTGAACTCATCGGTATTGTTCGCCTTAATGGCCGCCTTTGCCACAGCCGGTTATTCGATCATCGACGACGAGGCTTTGCGTCTTCTCAGAGATTCTCCCGCCCTCCCCATTGCAGGCTGGCAGGCTACGATGATCTACGCCTTTTTCGAAGGCCTCATTACCTCTCTCTGGCTGGGCATTTGGGTTCTATTTCAAAAACGCGGTCGCATCCTGATGCGGGAAATTCTGAAAACGCGAGCACCTCGCGCCCTGCTGGCAGGCGCTGGCATGGCCACCGCTTATACTCTGGTCCTGATCAGCCTGGCCTTTGTCTCAAACGTCAGCTATGTCGTTACTTTTCGCCAGATCAGCATTCCCTTAGGCACTGTTTTCGGCATCCTCCTGCTCAAAGAACCCGGCTACACACCCAAATACCTCGGGGTCGCCGTCATCTTCACAGGACTTGTTCTCGTCGGAACTGGATAGTGATATTACTCACGCTTGTCATCGCGAAACCGAAATGCTTTGCCTCCTACTATCTGATCACTTGTAACGGTTGGACACCAGTATTTTTCGATATGTTCGAGCGTGAGGTCCGTGCCTTGGAAATGACCTCCGTGATCACAGTGATGGGAGTCGGTCAGATCGCGACACAGCAATGGTTTCTTACCCAGATAGACGAGTTGACGAATACCAAATGGACGACCGAGTACGCAGATGTTCGCAGCAACACCCATCACGATTACGTTCTCAATGCGTTGAAGCAGATTATATACTTCCTGACCATCATCGCTGATCGCATCCTCCTCAGCAATATCAATCGCCTCAATCTGGCGAACCCAGGGAGCAACCCCCTCCTTACAACAAGGCTCTGGGGTATGGCACGAACACGGTCCTGGATTGGTGATTCCAATCGGTAATGGTGATTCCTCGAGTTGGCGAATCTCGCGGGGTTGATCCCATCCGTTCCATCTGAATTCAACAGAAGCCTCTACAAAGGGCGCTTCCTCGGCGCGTTTGCGTTGAGGAGTCTTGTCGTAGAATCCCATACAACCGCTGGGAGCGTGTATGATCAGTGCACCTTTTTTTCGAACACCTTCTATGACTTTATTCATGCGAGGTGCCATTTCAGCGACCCGTTCGGCAGTCGAAATGCAGTGATGGGTGTCCCACATATCACAGATGATAACAGCGGCCTGCGCCGGGTTCCACTCTACTGTGTTTGTCGCAACTTCAAACGTGTCCGTGCCATCGTCAACTTTCGCGCGTATGCGTGTATGCAAAGTAAATCCAGCCATAGTCCTCTCCATACGGTATATTAATGGTATCTTCAGAAAAAAGATAAACTATAGAGCAAGTAAAGAGTCAAAAAATTTGCAGGATTTCAAGAAAATTATCTTCTCTATATGTGCTATTTTGAGACACCCATCCAACCACTCCGGCAGGGATAATTCACAATTGCTCTTACATCATTTTTGATGTATATTTTAAATATGAATACCAGATGGCATATTCTCTACTACGAGTCAACTAACGGCCAATGTCCAATTCAAGAATTTATTAATGGACGCAAAGAACGGGATCAAGCTAAAGTGCTCAGTTGGATTTCGCTTTTGGAAGACCAGGGGCCTAATCTGCCTCGTCCATATGCAGACCTATTGACAGATGGTATCCATGAACTGCGGATCAAACTTTCAGGTGATCAGGTTCGGGCACTCTATTTTTTTTGCTATCGAGAGTTTATCGTTTTAACCCATGTATTCATCAAAAATACGGATCTTGTTCCTCAAAGCCAGATTCGTCAAGCACAGAAAATACGTGCTGATTTCTTGAAACGATTGAGATATTGTCAAATGTTGTGGATGGGTGTAGAACGCATCCTTGATGATTATGCAGCGATTTTGCGTTCACCATCTACGAATTTCACCCCTTCAATGACGAGGGGTATGAGCCTGTAACCGCGTAACCTGACCCATGTTTTTTCAGCTTCAATCGCCAGTTTATACACCATCGCCATCGTCGCTTTGACCGATCCGCAGCCTTTGGTCTGCCTCGTGCGATGCCTGACGGTGGCAAAAGTCGATTCAATCGGGTTGGTGGTGCGTAAATGGAGCCAGTGTTTGGCAGGAAAATCGTAAAAGGTGAAGAGCACCTCAAAATCTTTGGTCAGGCAGTCACAGGCTTTTTCATAGCGATCCTGATACAGCCTCAAGAAGTGGTCATAGACCTTATGGGCACTCTCTTTTGTGGGAGACTGATACATCTCCTGAATCAGCCGCTTGGCATCTGGTTGCACAGATTTGGGCAGCTTATCCAACACATTAGCTGTCTTATGCACCCAACAGCGTTGGTGTTTCGTGGCAGGGAATGCCTCTTCCAATGCGGTCCAAAAGCCGGTTGCCCCATCGCCTATGGCAAGGGCAGGGGCTTTTTTCAACCCGCGTGCTTTGACCTCTTGTAAGAGACTTTGCCAGGATAAGGTGCTCTCACGTTGCCCTTCTTCTATGGCGATGACCTCTTTTTTACCTTGTGCGGTGGCACCAATCAGCACGAGCACACAGGGACGATCATCAGAGAGGCGTACGTTAAAATAGATACCGTCTGCCCAGATATAGACATAGTCTTTATCGTGCAAGTCGCGCTTTTGCCATTGTTTATACTCGTCTTCCCAAATACGCTTTAAGCGCGTGATATTGGCCGGAGAAAGCCCTGGTGCGCCTTTGCCTAAGATCGCTTCGAGTGCCTGGGGAAAGGCCGAGGTGGAGACCCCTTTCAGATACAGGGTCGGGATCAGCGTGTCAATACTTGGACTGCGACGGGCATATTTAGGCAGAATCGCACTGGTGAAGTGATGCCCCTCGCGACGATCGTGAACGCGGGGTTGTTTGACGGGTATTTTACCAATACCAGTGGTGACTTCTCGGGCAGGATGATACCCGTTTTTGACCACCTCACGATGACCCTTTTCATCTACCTGATCAGAAAATCGGGCGATATATTCATTCACTTCATACCGCAAGGCGGCACATAACATCTTACGCGCACCATTTCTTATGACTTCTTCGAGGCTCTCGGCCAGTGTATCTTGCACTATGCTTTCCACTTCAAATGGGGTATATTCTTTCACGAGCGTGTCCTTTCTCCCTCCTGGAGGGATTTTAGGTTTTTGTGATACTATAGGATACGCTCTTTCCTTTTTCTCATCCACAACTTTTGAATATACCTCGAAACGATTTGATGAGAAACTGTTGAAGGAGGCAACGGATGAAGACCTTTAGAAAACACCTGAATGAAAAACTCAAGAACGATCAATTTAGGAGACTTTATGAAGAAGAAAGACAACTTGCTGAACTTTCTTTGAAGATTTTTGGGACTCGGGAAAGCAAGGGTCTATCCCAGAAGGAAGTTGCAAAAAAAGCAAAAGTCACCCAGCAGCAATTATCCAAAGTAGAAAATGGAATCAACTGTAACCTGACCACCTTTCTAAAAATCTGCAATGCACTGGATCTCAAAATCGACCTGGGTCAATCTTATACGCGTAGGGTTATAGAGAAAGTATAAAAGCGACAAACCTCTAAAAACTCATCTATCATTCTGTAAATTATGACGCTTTGGACGATTCAATCTATAACTGCCTGGAAGATCCTGCAGCGGGAACAAGTGCTTTTCGCAGATCAGAGATATTCAGAGGACCTATTTCTCGACGCTTATAGATGGATGGCAAAGCAAAGCAAATGGAGTTATTTTATGAATGGTGATATCAAGATTATGTTCATGCGTCACGGACGCTCTCGCGCAGATGATGAGAATGTCATTGAGGGCCGATATGATGCACCTCTTACAGACGTAGGGCGTGAACAAGCTACAGTCCGAGCAAAGGAACTGAAGGCGAGAGAGATTAAATTTGACAGGCTTATTGCAAGCCCATTAAAGCGTGCCCGTGAGACAGCCCAAATTGTAGGTAACATCCTGGAGATAGGTGTCGAGTTTGATGAAGACTGGATGGAAAAGGATAATGGTCCGATTGCAGGTTTACCACATCAGGTCGCCAGAGCCAGGTATCCATTACCTGCTTTTCACAATCCCTTTCAACCCCATGTTGTAAGTGCAGATGCAGGAGAAAGTGCCTGGGCCTTTCACTGTCGAGCCGCACGGGCGCTGGAGAAAGTGATCAGACTGGGAAAAGGGCGCTATCTGGTGGTCGCACACGGAGGTATTTTAAATGCCACGTTGCGATGCATAGTTGGTGCACAGCCATCGGTCAGTGGCCAGGGGATTGAATTTTCCTTTGGAGATACAGGATACATTCAAACGCTTTATAAACCACATCAACATCTTTGGGTGATTCGTGAATTCGTTTATGGTTTTCGAGTCGAAAATATATAGTAGAGATTCCACATGTTGAAACCAGCTTTAGCCCTATTCCTATGGTTCGTTTGTCTTCCCAGCGTCGCAATGGCGGAAAAAACCAGAGAATCTACCCTACCCGATGACTGGCCCTTATCAACACTTGTATCAGAGGGGATCAATCCAGAACCGATTGTCCAGGTTGCTAACCAGTTACGCAGCCAGGCATACAAGAACATCCACGGCTTTCTGATCGCCAGAAATGGCAAGCTGGTATTCGAAGCGTATTACACTGGCACAGATGGTGCGAGAGACGTGGTCGAGTTCGACGAGCAAACCCTGCATGACACACGGTCCGTTTCCAAGAGCATCACATCTACATTAATAGGCATCGCCGTTGATCGTGGGTATATCGACTCCGTAGATATGCCTATGGCTCGTTTTTTTCCGGAGTATGCCCACCTCCTGGCGGAAGAAAAAGGGCGAATTACCCTGAAGCATCTACTGACGATGACCGCTGGATTCAACTGGGATCAATCTGGCGCACATAACTCCGAGCCGGGTTCCCTCAATTCCGAAGCGCAAATGGAGAATGCCAGCGACTTCATAGAGTATGTGCTTTCCAGAGAACTGTCGGACGAACCAGGTTCACGATTCAACTACAACAGCGGTTGTTACATCTTGCTCGCCGGCGTAATCAAGCGGGCATCGGGTATGCATGTGGATAAATTTGCGGATAACCATCTCTTTGCTCCGCTCGGAATAGATCATTCAGAATGGTGGTACACCAAAAGTGGCTTGCCCCAAACGCATGCTGGCTTGCGACTCAGGCCGCGCGACATGGCCAAGATCGGCCAACTCTATGTAGATAACGGGCGTTTTCAGGGCAAACAGGTTGTATCGGCAACCTGGATCGGCGAATCGGCAAAGGGGCATTACGGCAACAATCGATACGGGTTCGGCTGGTGGCTCGATCATTTTCCATACCGCGGGCGATCAGTTGACGTTCTTGCTGCCGAAGGAAACGGCGGCCAGTACATCTTCGCTATCCCAGAGTTGTCTCTGGTCATCGTCTTCACAGGTGGCAACTACGGCTCGTCTGTGGCCAATCAGGCGTTCCGGATCGCGATTGGTCACGTATTGCCTGCGGTCGGCGAGACAGAATAGAATAACAGCAGTCCAGTATCCAAATGGAGAATTCATGCCAGACCTGACCATTCAAGCTCAGATTGATGCAATTATAGAAAATGCGATAAATGAGACCCAATTGGTGGGGGCATCGGTGGGTGTTATGCGTCACAATGAGATCATTTTTGCGCGGGGATATGGCTATGCAGATTTGAATAAAAAAGTAGAAGCTACTGAACATACGGTTTACCAGATTGGCTCAATAACGAAACAGTTTACAGCCCTCGCCATCATGGTTCTTGTTGAACAGGGCAAGTTGAACTTGAATGATATCATGTTGGACTATCTGCCCAATTATCCCCAAAGAGATCATAAAATCACGATTGATCAGCTTCTCAACCATACATCGGGCATCAAAAGCTATACAGACATCGAGAAATTTTGGGAAATATCTGAACGCGATCTTTCCCGAGAGGAGACCGTTGATCTATTCTCATCAGAACCCGTTGAATTTTCACCAGGTGAAAATTACCAGTACAATAACTCAGGGTATTACCTCCTTGGCATGATAATCGAAAATGTATCTGGTATGCGCTATGCTGACTTTCTCAAAGCGAACGTATGGCAACCTCTGGAAATGTTTGACACTCACTATTTGGGGAAAAACAAAAACGTCGAGAATCTTGCAACAGGATATGACCATAAGGATAATGAACTTGTTTTGGCACGCCCACTCGGTATGGATAATCCATTCTCTGGCGGCTCATTGGGTTCCAGTGTATTAGACCTGCTGAAATGGCAGACTGCACTAAACGAGGATCAACTCATATCACGACAAAGCTATAATAAGATGATTGAGCCAGGACTTTTGACAGGAGGAAAACATACGACATACGGATATGGTTTTTTCATGAGCAATCTCAATGGACATCGCAAAATTGAGCATGGCGGAACCATAAACGGATTTCGTGCCCAATTGTCTTATTACCCCGACGATGGTCTTACAGTCACTGTATTATGCAACCACAACTCTGCCCCACAGGCACAACTTGAAAGTCAGATTTCTCGCCTGATGCTGGGTATTCCCGAGACCTGGATACAGGAAATTCATTTGTCAGAGTCTGAACGCCAACTCTACACAGGAAACTATAAGTGGTGTTCAACCATGGCACCCGTACCATTCCCAGTATCAGTTGCAGAAGGTACACTCAGAGTAAGTGGTCGTCCACTTCGAGCCATAGGAAATCACACCTTTGTTTTTTCTACCGATCCGTATTACAAGGTGACTTTTACAGTTAAAGAAGGTAAATCTATAGGCTTTCGAGCTGAGAGAGAGGGGCAAATAACGGACGCTCTTCGAGTCGAAGATACAAGGAGTCAACAATGAAATATCCAGGTGTAAAAGCGCTTACATTCGATGTCGGAGGTACTGTTTTTGATTGGAGAGGAACTATTGAGGCTGAACTCCGCGAATTGTCAGTCGAAAAAGGTGTACAGTTTGACGTACGTCAGTTCGCCACGGACTGGCGCAGTAGTATGTTTGAGATGCTGGCGCGAGTGAAAACAGGTGAGTTGCCAAATATGAACGCTGATGCGATTCATCGGCTCGTACTTGACGATATTCTCGAGAATCACAACACCATTCATCTTTCAGCGAAGGAAAGAGACGACCTGAACCTGGTGTGGCACAGGATGAAGACCTGGCCTGATGCCGTTGGCGCAATACACAAATTGCGAGATCATTATTCAGTCATCATACTGACCGTATTGAGTTTCGCAATTGCAGTAGATTGCTCTAAATATAATAGCCTTAGCTGGGATGGTATATTATCGTGCGAATTCCTGGAGCGATATAAAACAGACACGCGAGCTTATCAACAAGCCGCTGAACTCCTCGGTTGCGCACCAGATGAGGTGATGATGGTGGCCGCGCATGCGAACGATCTCAAGGGCGCAAAAGACGCAGGCCTGAAAACCGCATACGTACATCGGGAAGACGATTGGTGGAGGGGCTATCCGACTGATGAGCCTACCCTACCCCTTGAGACCTTCGATGTAAGCGCATCTGACTTCGACGATCTGGTCGAAAAACTGATCTGATGATTTCAACGATCAATCTGTAATCTGTATTGTCAATAACCAGGGAGCAAGTCACTTGGAAGAAATCGCTCATATTTGGGATCCACTCTCCCCCACGGAAGCACAGGAGCTATTCTCTGGGCTATCCGCACCCTGGTGGATTTCTGGCGGATGGGCTATTGATCTCTTTATCGGTCACCAGACACGCCCTCATGGGGACCTGGATGTCCTGATCCTCAGGGACGATCAACTCATATTCCAAGAACACCTTTCTAATTGGGATCTAAGCGACAGGAGATCGCCAGAGTTTACGACATGGTCCAAAGGCGAATTCCTGAATCCACCCATTAATGACATTTGGGGACGCCGCACACCGGAATCCCCCTGGGCGATCCAGCTAATGCTTATGGAAACAGACGGGGATTCGTGGGTTTTCCGTCGTGAACCCAAGATCACCGGGCCAATTTCCTCTCTGGGACGGATAACCAAATCAGGAATACCTTACCTCTCACCGCAGATTCAGCTTCTCTACAAGGCGAACAATCTACAGATCGATCGGAATAACGCCGACTTCAGGAATACTCTTCCGCTCCTCAATTACGAGGAAGCTGCGTGGCTAAGACGGTGTTTGGAGCTATGCTATCCTGGACACGAGTGGATATCAAAGCTGAGTCAAAGAATGAAAGTCCTGAATCAAACCTGAGCTATTTCGTGCGTGTTCTTCCGTCTCAAAGAGAGATCCTTCAATTATACAACCGGAGAGTCTAAATGAGTACATGGCGCGAATTGACATTCCGAACCAATGCCTTAAAGGAAACGGTAATCGTTATCGAGGATGACCGTGCGAACATACTTGCCGATCCACTTCGTTGGCTCATTCTCGAAGCCCTTAGCGCCGGAAAGTCGGTTGCAGAAATTTCGCAGACATTGGAAATTACCGATGCCCGGGTGCTATACCACTTGAAAAAGCTGGCACAAACAGGTGTCGTACAATTGGAGAAAGATGCTACTGGCCCCCATGAATGGCGTTGTTCGCCAGTAACAGGTAAGATTCGCGTTCGAATGGACCTCCTGAAGAACAACCAGGTAGCAGAGGCCATGCCGACTGATGTCGTCAGCCAGTTCAATCAAGCATTTCGCGAAGCTGCCGAAGGCTTGTACGGTTCGACATTCCAGACATCAGTCAATCACAACCGCGCGCGGCTATCTGAAGAACAGGCATCCGAATTCGGTCGTCGATTACTGGCACTTATAGAAGAATACTTTCCGCCCGGAAAAGGAGATCGGTCAGGTATCAAATACGGCTTTTACGGAATACTCACACCAATTGATCTTCATCCCCTTGACAACTCTGAAACTGAAAAGAAGTAAATCATTATGGCCAAAACAGATTTGCCGATAATTACGCGAAGCAGGCTGGTATCTGAATGACTATTACAATCCGTAATGCAAACAAGGCGGATGCGGTTGACAGCGACTTTGTCTTTGCCGTGAAAAAAGCCGCATTCCGCGGATATGTGGAGCAGGTCGAGGGTTGGGACGATACACATCAGAGGGGATTACACAATAAGCGGTTTGATTCACAAGACTTTCGCATTATCCAATTTCAAGGAAACGATATTGGATTCTTCTCCACATCCTGTACTTCCGATTCTCTTAAGATCCATCAGTTCTTTATCCATCCAGAGTATCAGGGTAGAGGGATTGGGGCAGCGTGCATGACAAGCATTCTCGCTGATGCTGCGGGAAAGGCTGTGAACCTGCAAGTACTAAAGATCAATATCCGTGGCATCGCCTTCTACCAAAGACTGGGATTTTCAATCGTCGATGAAGATCCTACACATGTTCAGATGAAAAAACTGCCAGCATTTACAGCCCCGGTGCTTCAATAAAATGCGTCAGTTCACAGATTTTACCGTCCAAACAGATCGGTGGTCGATTCGGATTCATTCCCCAGGGATCGGACATTTTCTGTATCGTCTCCTCATCAACTTTGGACATATAAACACTCGCTTTGCCAATCCGCGGACGATCCGAGAAATTAGCAGAAGATCGGTGGATCAAATCTTGATGCCACACAATCACATCGCCGGGATCAGTCTCAATACGCACCACATCGTCCTCGGTAAATCCGTGTGAAAATGGATCCATCTCCCTCAAAATCTTGCCCGTATGCTCGTGCTCCAAACGCCCCAGAGTATGCGATCCAGGAATCAGTTCCATACATCCATTTTCAACATCTGACGCATCCAGCCCCAGCCAAAAATCAAAAAGCACAGGCACGGGTATATCCTCTGAACCATCAAAAGGACTCGCATCCTGGTGCCACGGTACCTCATCGCCACAACGGGGAGGCTTCATAAAGAAACCGCCACCATTAAGTGGATAAATATCGGGGCCCAACACTTCCATAGCCAATGCGATAAGCCTGGGGTGTGCAGCAGAATATTTCCACAATACCCGATCTCGAAACGAAATCTCATTGATCCAATCAAATCGCAACAGAGGATCGGGATGGTTCTGGTATGCCTCATTCTGCACATCTATAATCGCCCGAATCTTATCGCGGTAAAAATCAATACGGAGCGCAATCTCTCGCAATCGATCCTTACAAATCTCAATATCCGAATCGCTCAGGATGCCCTTTTCTACAAAATATCCGGTATCGAGTAAAACCTCTCGTTTCGACCTCACACCTGCATTTGCCATCTCCTGCTCCATGTACTAAAACGCAATCTCCCCACAGATCATTGCATAATATTCACTTTTTTCAGATATTACAGAATACACTCTTTGCTTTTACTCATCCGCAACTCGAATATATCCCTTAAAATGGGGAAAGTCGAGTCTAAAGGAACTTCGGCTATCATAAATGCCAGAGTTCGATAACAAAGTACTACAAGACAGTTCTCGACCATTAGCTGAGAGACAAAACCGTGAACATACATCGCATCACCGCAATGGTTCCAATAACCGATTTGGATCAAGCTCTCACCTTTTACTCGCAAGGTCTGGGTCTCAAAGTCATCCAACGTAAAGACGAGTGGGGCCACGCCCTTCTGGAAGGTGAACACGGCTGCCAGGTGATGATAGACCGTTCGATTCGCACGAAATCGAACGCCTCAACCGTCGTTTACTACTATACATCCGATATTGAAACATTGAGAAACCGCGTGATCGACGCCGGTTTCGAACCCGATCCTATCCGGGTAACTTTTTACGGCATGATAGAATTTCGCGTTCGCGATCCCGATGGTAATCAGGTCTGGATCGGTGAACGTGAGATATCCGCATGAATTGGCCAAGCTGGTGGGAATGGGACCTGGGTTTTACAGCACATGTGGAAGCCCGGCCTGAAGAGGTGCGTCCATGAAAACAGTTTCTCTACAAATCACATATCGAAAGGGCAAACCATTTGCTGCCTATATTTATCTATCTCATCGGCGCGGACAAAAAAGTGTACGCACCGAAGCGATAACAGAAGACCTCCTCATTGACTACGCTCAAGATGGCACGCCTCTTGGGATTGAGATTGTCTCACCCGAAATCGTGAGTATAGATGAGATACAGAGTGTTTTTGATCGTCTGGGTCTTAGCAGACCAGAACCCGTAGAGTTGGAACCGATCAAAGCAGCCTAACTGCCCTACTGCGGTAAGTAAACAGCAATTGATTTCAGGAGATCATATATGAGCAACCCATCAACGCAAATAAATACTTATCGCATGACACCCGACGAAATTCAGCACTGGGAATGCAATGGATATTTTGTACGCGAAAACGTCTTTACACATGAGGAAAACGACCACCTGCGCCAGGTCGCCGAAGACATTGTCGCAGGAAAACGTCAAATGCCAATGGCTCACATCGACCGCAATGCCCTCGTCCGGGACGGCAAACACAAGCAATCGGGTATCCACGCCATGCACAAGATTCACCACCCCAGTTGCTACATCCCGGAATTCCTCGCCCGCGTGCGCGACCCTCGGCTGACGGATCCAGTTGCCGACATTCTCGGCCCAGACATTCTGGGCATCAACAACCTCTTCATCTGGAAAGCCCCAAAAATCGGCTTGGGATTCCCCTGGCACCAGGACAAATTTTACTTTGGCAAGCGGTTCAGAACAGCGACAACTGTCGGCACCTGGACGGCAATTGACCCCGCCGATCGCGACAATGGTTGCCTCTACGTAATCCCCGGCAGTCACAAACAGGCAATCTCCGAACACGACGACATTGAGGGATCACAGCAAAATGAATTCAAACTGGCGCGCAGTGCCCGCGATGAAGACGGCATTCCCGTGGAAGCGCCTCCCGGAGCGGTCATCTGGTTCCACTCCCACCTGCTACACAAAAGCACAAATAACCATAGCCAGCGATTTAGACGCAGCTATGTATCGCATTACTTGAGCGCGCAAGCAGAATGGATGAATCCTGAAAATGCCGGCAAAGGCCAGCCCATCATGTGGATAAGAGGACAAACCTTCCCCGGTAAAGTTCAGGAAGTCACGCGAGACGTTGTGCCCGCCGAGTAAAACACTCTGATAACTATTCAAAGGTACCAAATGAACAGACATAAATCGCACCGGGACACCGCCGAACGCGATCAATACGGCGGCTGGACAGGTAAAAAATTTGAGGCAACGGGATTTTTCCGCGTAGAAAAAGACGAAAGATGGTGGCTCGTAACGCCCGAGGGGAATGCGTTTCTGAGCTTCGGAATAAACCACCTGCATCCCCATCTGTGGAAACAGGACTACAATCGCGAAGCCTGGAAAAAGCGATTGGGCATAGACAATCTGGACAGCCGAGAATTCACACCTGCCCTCAAAACCTGGTTCCTGCAAACATGTCGTCAATATGGCTTCAACACCGTAGGCGTACACACAGAGTTGTCAGCCGTCAATCGCCCACAGCCATCTATGCCATATATGCAGTCGATTCACTTTGTCGATATCCCGCATTGGCAGGCAGAAATACCCGACAGCAATTTTTTGGATATCTTTTCAGAAACATTTGCCTCACACTGCGATCAGATGGCAAAGGAGTTTGCCGCGCCTGCAAAAGATGATCCCTTTCTGCTCGGTTATGCCATGACCGACTGTCCGTTATTTACAGAAGAAGATTGCCGGGAACGCCCCGACGTGATCGGCGGTGCTCGACGGGAAGCTCGAATCGGCTGGCCGCGTCGGTTGCGCAATTTGGGGGCCAATGCCCCGGGCAAAAAGGCTTATGTTCGGACCATGCGCGATATCTATCGCGGGCAAATCAGCGATTTCAACACAACTTATGGTACGCAATTTGATTCGTTTGACGCGCTCCAAACAGCCGAGAATTGGCGGCCACACACCGATCTTTCTAATGGAAACGAAACCCGCGACAATATTGAATTTCTCCAAAAAGTCGTCGAAAAATACTACCAGACAACGCGAGATGCGATCCGCCGATACGATCCAAACCATCTGTTCGTCGGCGACAAAATCAATGCCAACACAGATGCACTGGATACCCTCTTGTCCATTACAAGCCAGTTTACCGACATCGTGTTCTATCAAATGTATGCGCGATACGAGGTGCAAAAACCCGGATTAGATCGCTGGTACAGGATCGCCGACAAGCCACTGATCAATGGCGATTCTTCTTTCACGATGATCACAGACACCATGCCGCGTCCCTACGGCCCCGTAGCCGACAACATCGAACAGCGAGCCGACTGGACCGACGAGTTCTTCAGAAACGCCTTTGCGCGTCCAGAATTTATTGGCTGGCACTATTGCGGCCTGATCGACGCACCCAACCTGATCGCCCAAAAACAGGACCGCCAGCATTCTGGACTGCTCACCGGCTACGGCGAACCATATCCCGAACTCTTGAAAGTCCTCCAGACCTGCACAGCCGAAATGTACAAGGTTGCTACACACAAACTCTGAGGACTACTTGAGGACATAACGGATCTTGTAGCTAAGGAAGTAACTCTCTCAGCATAGGTTCCATCAATTAGAGGGAAGTACAAAAATACTGTAAAAATGAAAGATAATGGTACCTGCAAAACATGCGAATTAACGGCGCAAAGAAGATTGGGTAAGGCGCCACTTTGGGACTGCATTTACCAGACCGAGTACTGGGACGTGGCGCATGCATATAACACCGCTTTACCTGGGTGGCTGGTGTTGGTTCTGAAACGACACATTGAATCTCTTGATGAGCTTACTGAGCAGGAAGCCGCTGAATTGGGGCCTCTGATTCGCCGTGTTTCTTCGTCCCTTAAGACTGTAATCGGATGCGTGAAAACATACGTGATTCAATTTGCCGAACACGAGGATCACCCGCATGTTCATTTCCATATTGTGCCACGAATGGCTAATCAACAAGCCGACCGGCGAAGTGCCCAAGTATTTGGCTATTTGGGAGTCCCGCCAGAAGAAAGAGTAAGTGAAGATCAAATGAATGAAATTTGCACAAAAATTAGGGATGACCTACAGTCCACTGAGTGTTGATGAATACAAGCGAGATCATACCTTTCTACGGATCAGAAAATCGCCATCTATTTGAGATTGAACGGCGATGTATGGATAAAGATGGCGTCGTCATTAATTACCTCGATAAAATCTTGCCTTCTGGACAGACAATTGATATTGGAGCAGGGAATGGATACACAGCAGCGTTGCTAACCAGACCTAATAGAAGGGTTATCCCCTATGAGCCATCGAATAATATGATTGATCGAAAACAATCCCTTCCCTGGGTCAGAGGTATTGCACAGGAACTGCCCTTCAGATCAAATGCCTTTGATGGAGCCTATGCTACACGGGCGTATTTTTTTCCTGCCATAGGATATGGAGAAAAGGGATTAGAGGAATTGATCAGAGTAGTCAAGCCTCAAGATCCGATCTGCATTGTAGATAATGCAGGAGATGACGAATTCTGCAGTCTTTTTGAGCGCGATATTTCCAGTGATTCATCCTGGTGGTATAAAAGAGGTTTTGAGAGTCATATCTTGGAGACCAGTTTTAAGTTTGACTCCATAGAGGAAGCCCAGGAGCTTCTGTCATTTTATTGGACGCTCAATGGGTGCAAACCAGGTAGCGAAGTAGATATCGAGATTGAGTATAAAGTGGTAGTTTTCACAGGTCGGTCACAGGAGACATAAGCAAAATGGCAACGCACTACACTTCTATAACGGCTGAGCAGGCCGCTCTCATCCAGAACGCTCCCCTATTCTTTGTAGCGACAGCCGATCCAAATTTGGAAAATGGACCTGATGGGACAGGTGCTTTAAATTTGTCGCCAAAGGGAGGAACGCCCTTGCATATTCTCACGCCAAATCGCGTTGCTTACCTCGACTATCCCGGCAGCGGGAACGAGACAGCGCGTCATGCGATCTCTGGAGGTCCCATCACGATCATGGTGTGCTCCTTCGAGGAAGGGGACGCGGGTATTGTTCGACTCTATGGGCAGGCGCGGATCGCTGAGCTTGACGACTCCCCTCTCATGCGCCAGATGCTCGAAACGCCTGCTCAAGAATTGAAGAAACCTCGACAAGTGATTGAAGTGAACATTGAAAAAACGCAAACGAGTTGTGGCTATGGAGTTCCAGTCATGACGCTGGTCAGAGAGCGCCGGACGGCTGATCGCGGACGCAAATACAAAGGCCCAAGATAGCAAACACAAGCAAGGGGAAATGATAAAAGGAGCATTAGAGTATGCCGTCAAACTACACGATCGCAAAAATCCTCAAGCAGGTTGCTTACTACCGCGAAATCTGTGATCGAAATCCGGGGCAGTATCTGGGCACAGCCATGGAGGTCCAGTCACTGCGCGGTCAACGAATTGACGCGCTTCCAAAACTGGATGATTCAAGCATTAAGACATTGCTTGGTGAGCCTGATACCGAGGTAATCCAGACAATCCAGGAGATCGTAGAAGGTCGTATGGTCACTGCACTACAGCCAGACCACATTCCCATAACGATTCTCGAACTCACAGAGATTCGCGGATTGGGCGCAAAATTGGCGAGACGCGTATTCGACGAACTTGGCGTCGCTGATTTGGCGGGGTTGAAGTCGGCAGCAGAAAACGGTAACTTATCTACTGTGAAAGGCTTTGGTCCCAAAATGATTGAGCAGATCGCGTTACAAAAATAAAAGGAGACATCAATGGATTTCAAAGAGGGCCTGATAGACTACGAATCTTTCGGTGCAAAGGGCGACGGTGTCACGGATGACATGCCGGCGATCTGCGAGGCACACGCCTACGCTAACGCGCACGGCCTGAGTGTCAGGACAAAGCCCGCCGCGACGTACCATCTCGGAGGCCAGGCACTAACCGCCGTAATCGCGACCAATACCGACTGGAACACCTCCCGGTTCACGGTTGACGACACACAGGTTGAAGACCACAAGGCACACCTCTTTGAGGTACGCTCGCTGTTGGAGCCGGAAGAGTTGCAGATCGATCGGCTCACGAGAGACCAGAGACAGGTGGATGCACGGCCGGAACGCGACTGTCACGTCCTCGTGGAAAACGCGCACAAGAGGCTGTATATCCGGCGGGGACTCAACCAGAACAACGGCGCTCCCCAGCACGACTGCTTCGTTCTGCGTCGAGACGGCTCAGTGGAGGCCGACATCGATTGGGAATACGATCAGGTCACCAGGGTGGAGGCACGGCCGATTGACGATCAGACGCTATACTTGCGCGGCGGTATCTTTACCACATTTGCCAACCGCGAACACCACCCGAACGGTTACAACTACTGGAATCGAAACATTGTGATCTCCCGCTCAAACACAGAAGTCGAAGGTCTAACCCACTATGTCGTCGGAGAAACAGCCGTGGGCTGTCCCTATTCCGGATTCATTAGCGTGCAACAGTGTGCCCACATCACGCTGCGCAACTGCTTCGCCACCGGGCACAAAATCTACTCGACCATCGGCGCGGCGGGTAAGCCGGTCAGCATGGGCACCTACGACTACAATGCGAACAATGTCGTGGGATTCACAATGATTGGATGTCGGATGAACCACATCACCGACCGCACGCGCTGGGGCGTGATCGGATCCAACTTCTGCAAGGACATCCTGCTCGAGGACTGCCATCTCTCCAGAATGGACACGCACATGGGCGTGTCCGGCACCTACGTTATCCGTCGCTGTACCCTGGGGCATATGGGACTGAACGCGATTGGCCGAGGCCAGCTGACACTCGAGGATTCTACATTATACGGCAGTAGCCTGGTCTCCTTTCGGCGCGACTATGGCAGCACCTGGGAGGGAACGCTCAAAATCCGCAACTGCCGCTGGATTCCAGCCTGTGGAGACATCTGTCAGCCTCACATGATCAATGTTGCCAACGACGGCATGCACGATTTCGGATATCCCTGCTCTATGCCTGAAGAAGTCGTGATCGACGGACTATTCGTAGATGATTCCAATACGCCCGAGAATTATCAGGGCATGTACTTCTTCACCGCCCCGGACGACTTCCACGATGGCGTCGAACAGGCCTCCGCGTCTGAGGAACGTCCTTTCCCATACACCCCTTGCCGGCAAGTAAGGTTCCGGAGTCTGACGACTGCCAGCGGCCTGAAGCCACGACTCTCGCCCAATGCGCCGATGACTGCTCATACGGCCGTGATCGAAGAAGACTGAGAAACTTAAATTGATTATAGGCTTCATAATGCTGACACGATCAATAAAACCTCTCAGAGTATGGGGTAAACCAATGATATATCGAAGTCTGTTTTTTATCGCTATTTGCGCCACCTATCTGGGTCTGACGTCTGCGGCCTTTGCCGGCGCGTGGACTCAGAAAAAGGGTGGCTATTATTTCAAGGTCGGAGCCGGCTATTTGAACTCGACCATAGATATTGATGCTGACGGCAAGCAAATTCAGAAGGCGAATATGGGGGCACTGAGGGATCTCAATTATTCAGCCTACCTGGAATACGGCTTGCTGGACCGGCTCACCCTCGTATCGTCCGTCCCCTACAAACAGCTAAAGGATACCCGCACCTTGAGAGATCTCAATGAGGTTATTACGGGAACGGCACTGGAGCGTCGGTGGGGTTTTGGCGACATGGAAATGCGTTTGCGATGGCTTTTAGTCAACCGGCCCGTGGTCGCATCAATTGCTGTGGGGGGCAAAATTCCGTTGTGGTACGAAGAAGACCCCAACACGCGGGTTCCCTTGAGCTCCAAAAAGGTAGATGCAGATATTCGACTGCTACTGGGCCAATCTCTGTACCCCGCTCCGATTTATGTGACTGGAGAGATAGGCTACCGGGTCCGCGGAGGAGACATCAGTAATGAATGGTTTTATGCCCTGGAGGTCGGGATTACAGTGGACCGGTTCCTGTTCAAAGGGTATCTTTCGGGTATCCGTACCTTTGGAACGTGCAACCCGGTTGGAGAGGTGGAACTGATCGGTGATCAGAGTATCTTAAAACTCTCCCCCGGAGTAATTTACCGTTTAACTGATTGGCTGGAACTGAGTGCAGATATGATTCGCATCGCAGCGGGATGCAACACCACCGCGGGAAATACGTTTTTGTTTGGAATAGCATTAAAAAGATAAGCCGGGACCTGATTAAGGAGGTTAGTATGCCAAAACGAGGTTGGGAAATACCCGAGAGAGAGGCCACGCCGGAAGATGTTTATATAAACCGGCGGAAATTTATGGTAGCCACAGGAGGTGCCCTGGGGGCGTTAGCAGGCTGCGGACATGAGAAGATTTTTACCCCTGCTGAAAAAGCACCCCCTACGCCGACTGAGGAGCCTCAGCCGCCGCAACAACCGCAACAACCACAGCAACCTCAGGATCCACAACAACCGCAACAACCGCCAGACCCGCCGCAACAACCACAGCCACCACAGCCGCTTTATCCCGCCGGGCTCAATGAGCAATTCAACGAACTGGACCGGCCTTTAACCGAAGAGTCGGTAGCCGGATCGTACAATAATTTTTATGAATTCAGCACCAACAAGACTCTGGTAAAGCCTCTGTCGGAAAACTTCATGACAGATCCCTGGACAGTGGTAATCAAGGGAGAGGTCCCACAGGAAAAGACATACGATTTTGGCGACCTGGTCCGCGCTATTCCACTGGAGGAACGGCTTTACCGCTTGCGGTGTGTGGAGGCGTGGTCTATGGCGATACCGTGGACTGGTTTTCCAATGAAGGCACTCATAGATCTGGTACAACCGCTTTCTACGGCGAAATTCGTCAAGATGACAACCTTCCTGGACCCAAATCAGGCTATTGGACAGTTTAACACGCCAAGGTATCCCTGGCCCTATGTTGAAGGGCTGACGATGGAAGAAGCGGCAAATGAACTCGCTTTTATTGCCACGGGAATTTACGGCCACGAAATGCCCAATCAGCACGGATCACCCATTCGTCTTATCGCGCCCTGGAAGTACGGTTTTAAGAGCATCAAATCGATCGTGAGTATTGAATTTGTCCGCGAACAGCCGAGAACCTTCTGGAATACGCTCGTTCCGAGGGAGTATGGCTTCTTTGCCAATGTCAATCCCAAAGTTGACCATCCCAGATGGTCTCAGGCCATGGAACGGTTCATCACCACCGATCCTGCGAACCCCGAAATACGTCCGACCCTGCTGTTCAATGGATATGACCAATATGTAATGAATTTATATCCCAATGAGCCGAGGTAATGAAAAGTGCCACAGATACATAGAGCAATCCTCTGAATGGTAGCTTCTTCCAGACACATACTCTACATCGGACAAAGACCAGACGATTAAAAAAGAGGTATCGATCAGATACAATGGCAACTGTTCACTTACTCTGTGGCCGACCGGGTTCGGGTAAGACCACTTTTGCTCGGGAGCTTGAAGAGACTCACAGGGCTGTTCGATACACTTATGACGAGTGGATGGTTCAACTCTATGGCAGATCGCCCGAGCGATTTGAAGCACTTTTCAACCGCGTTTCCAACCTGATCTGGCGCACTGCCACACGTAATCTCGCCCTCGGCACAGATGTCATACTCGATAAGGGATTCTGGTACAAAAGAGATCGCGAAAATGTCAGGCAAGCGGCGGCTGCCATAGGAGCGGAATCAAAACTCTATTTCCTCGACGCCCCCATTGACGTACTTCGGAAGCGGATACTAACGCGCTCAAAAAACGATCAGAACGCTCTTTGGATCAACGACCAGGCATTTACAGAATTCATCAATCGCTTTGAGCCACCGGGCGATGATGAAGATTTTGTGCTTATCCAGATCGGATAGATTTTCTATATTCAGAGAAGACCTAAAGCACCTACAGGCCGAGACAATACCGAACAACAGCTTCCACTTTTTCTAAAGTTGCTCCTGAAATTCGGCCCGTTGCATGATCGGGAAAGCGTTTTGAATCCAATGAGCGAATCTGAAACCCAAGGAAAACAGTTTCCAAATCCAATCCAGTTTCTGCTGACTTCAGTCGAATATTTGTAGGATAATCTCGTGTGATATTGGCACCATTGGTACCTACAACAACAGTTACTACGAGAGGCAAGCGATTAATTGCATCTATGGACAGAACCAATACTGGACGTTGACCCGCTTGCTCGCGCCCTTTCACCGGGTTGAGATTCACAAAGTATATTTCACCACGCTCAATAGCCATTAATCATCCAGTCCGTCTTTCTCTGTGGTAGAGAACTCCTGCTCAATCTCTTGAAGTTCTTTTTGGATTTCAGGATCAGCGGCCATTTCACTCAATTGAGCGTCTATATCCATTTTACCAGAAATATCAGTTCGTATCCGGTGGCTTACTCGCTCAATAAGCAACAATTGATCATCTAAAGGCAAACGACGGATGTTTTCTTCTAATTCATTAAGAATAGATGGCGCAGACATCTCGTTCCTCCTTGATAGAGTATTCTATTTGGGATAATCGAAAGTACAACAAAGACCTCTTGAAAGTCAAGGGATTCCCCACTATTGCTATCCCTACCCCACTGTACCAACGTGTAACAGATCCATTTACACAAGCACTCCTTTACCCCAATTGGAGCCAGACATGAAATTCAACCGCGACGAATTTCTGGAAACCGGCTACCTCATCGTTAAGGAAGCCGTGCCACGCGACAAACTCGAACGCGTGCGGCAGGCGTACGAAACACTCGTTGACCGCCAGCGTGAGAACTGGAAGGCCGAGCGTGCGGAAAACGACCCACCTGGAGGCGTATGGGAAACAGCACCGCAGCCTCGCCTGCAACTCTCAAGGCAACCCCTCGTCAAACAGATCGACCAGGAGACCGCGCCAGCGGTCGAAGTATGGCTCGAAGAGAACATCCACGGGGTCAGCACAGAACTTCTCGATGTAACGGATGGCGCCGTCACAGAAATGATGATGATGTGCAATCCCGTCAGGGATCACGGCCCGGCAAAGTGGCATCGCGATCACCATCCGATCGACACAGCACCCCTCCAGGGCTATATCGATGACATCCTCGAAGGCGGCCCGCGCTACGTCCAGTGGAACATTCCGCTCTACGACGACAGCGTCCTCTGGGTTTTACCGGGCAGCCATCTGCGACTGAACACCCCCGAAGAGAACGAACTCATGTTGGCAGACCCCTGCCGTCCGCTGCCCAATGGCGTGCAAACCCATCTCGAAGCTGGTGACGGCGTCGTCTATATCCTCCCGATCCTCCACTGGGGCAGCAACTACAGCCCCAAAATGCGCCGAACCATTCACGGTGGCTTCTCTACCCATACATCAATCAAGGACCTTTCGTTTACCGATCACCTCTCTTCGCAAGCGCAAGAGGCGTTCGCACGCTGGAACGGCCGCAGCGAAAAGATGGAGCAGCATACGGAAGACGCACTGAGAGCCGTTCTCTCTGGAGATGGCACCGCGTATCTCAGCACCCTGGACAACCTCCATCCGCAGCGAGCCGAAAAAGGTAGAATTTTGTCAACCGTATTCCTCTGCAAAGCGGCACTTGCGATTCGACTGCGAAAAGATCCCCCGCTTCAGGACATCGCCGAAGACCTCCAACGTCGCCTCCTGGGAACACATCCCATCACGCTCAACTGGGGATCGAAATTCGCTGATCGATTCACCTCTGACGAAGCCCGCTTGCTCTGGGATCGCTTCAGCCCACTCGAAGCACTGCTCCAATCGGACGAAGAACACTTCGTACCGGGCTTCCAGTCCATCCCTATGAAGCACTATTTCAACGAAATGCCCGCGGACTACAACACGGCGGACTTCATTGCCAGTTGGACAGAACAGTAGTTTTACCTTGCAGGAGACTTTCATGCCCGTTTATGTCCCCGAAAACGCCAGACGTATAATGCCCAATCTGTTGCGCGACTTTTCTACCGCAGCACTGCTCAAAGTCGGTTTGCCCGATACTAATGCCGCACTGATCGCGCGCTATCTGGTAGAGGTGGATTTACGCGGAGTCGCCACGCACGGCACGCGGCAGTTGCGGCGATATGTAGCTGAGTTTCGTGAAGGGCGTATTAACCCACAGCCCAAAATAGTCCAGATCATGGACGCCCCTTCAATGGCGATTTTTGACGGCGATGGCGGTGCGGGTTACCTCGTGGCAACGCGGGCAACAGAGGCCATCATTGAAAAGGCAAAAACAAACGGTATTGCCGTTGCGAACACGCGCAATCACGGCCATGTGGGCAGCGCGGGGATATACGCACGGCTGGCACTAACGCGCGACCTGGCAACCTTTTGCGTGGCAGGAGGTATCGCCTGGACAAAACCGACGCGCCCCGATACAACGGTATGGGATGCGATGTCTGCCCCCCCGATGTGTTTTGGCATACCAACGGCAGAAGACCCGCCTTTTGTACTGGACATGAACGCAAACATGTTGAAAGACCGCAGCAAACTCGCCGAAGCATTGCAGACATTTCCAGATTTTATTTTTAAGAGTTTGGGAATGCGCTTTACATCGTGGTTCCTCGCGGGTATTTTGGCGGGCACAGCGACACCTGAATCGAGCAAACCAAAATTTTCAAGTGCCACTCGGGGATTTATGATTGTGGCGATTGACGTGGCGCAACTGGGCGATTTGGAGGCGTATAAGAAAGAGCTTTCTCGTATCTTGCGCGAAAGCCGATCGCTGAACCCCATGCCGGGATTGACAAGCGCCGAAGTCCCCGGCAGTTTGGAATGGGAACGCGAACAAACGCGCACGCAAAGCGGCATCCCGATGACCGAAGAACATCTCGACATGTTGCGGCGCATTGCCACAGAGATCGATGTACCCATTCCCTGGGAGTCATAAATGGACAACTCAAATTTCATCGAAATACAGCAATTTCGACAGGGCTGGCTATTGGCTCTTGTACTTGTACCTTGCATCTCAGCTTTGATCTATATAGGATTCAAGGTATTTCGGAACTGGCCAATGTCTGGCACCAATATGCTTATTTATGGTGCCATTATTCTGGCTCTGGCATTAGTACCGATATTTATGTTGGCAATGAAGATGGTGACTGAAGTGAAAAATGACGCCATTCACATTCGATTCTTTCCTTCATAGTACACGACAAAACCTAATGAGCGTTAAAATACGGGGGATTAATCAGTAACCGAATGCATTTTCGGAACTCTTGTTCTTGCTGTTGTATATTGAGCAGGACATACTGAAGATGGTCCAACCCATAACGGAAGAGACTTTTCTGCCTTCGTCCGTGTTTTTTAACCTTCAAAGGTTCTGTAAGGGCGATCCACTCGCCAATGATATGTGCCCATGTGCATGCAATGGCTAAAAGTGCGATGAGTTTTTCAATGCGTTCTTGATGCACGAGATGTGTCGCTTCCAGATCAAAGCCGCGACTTTTAAGATTTGCAAAAAGGACTTCAATGCCCCAGCGTTTTTTATACGTATCCAATGGGTCTTGCTCTTGTTGGTTACTGGCAAGAATGAGGTATTGATCCTTGAGTCTTATTGCAGACAGATACACAGAAAGATCATAAACGCACCGAGGTTTGCACAGGCTCGTCTGCTGATGGATGTTGAGATTTTCAAACAGTTTTCTTATGGGGATCTCGCCACCTGCTGATGAGACAAGGGCGTTTTCCTTGATGCGAATGGTAAAGGGTATATTCTGTGTATTTAACCACCTAAACCATTCTTTTCCAATAAATTCTCTATCTGCGAGGATAACGCGGATTTGAGATCTATGGATGCGTGTAAGCATCTCTTGCATCAAATGGATACGCTCATCACTATTGGAATTGCCTCGTTTGGATAGCAAGTGCCAACAGATAGGAAAGGCGACCCCTTCATAGATAATCCCTGCGGTCAGAATGTTGATGTTGAATTTACCCAACTTCCAATTCGTGCGATCTATTGAGATGATAAAATCCGACTTTACGGGTAACAAATACAAGATCAATCGCGTCACACATTCACCTGATAGATCAAAGTGTGAAAAAAAACGTTGAATGCGACGATAGTTGGAACGCTGTTTGGCGTGTCCATTCAGGGCATTGGCTAACTTCGTGAAGTTGACCGTTGTCAGCTTGATCACAGACAATATGAAGGCCGCGGTGAATTTTATTCGGGCTTTATGCCAGGGCAAATGCCGTTGCATCACGTCGTGTAATTGATTAACTTGAGGAGACATAGACCTGTGCTTGATAATGGATGAGCGGTTAGATTTTGGCAATCTAAAATTAACTCATTTCAATATACAACGCAGGTCTTTTATTTTTTGTCGTGTACTATGCTTTCCTTTTAAAAAAGAGGCCATACCATTCTCAGAAATTGCAAAATGTGATGCCAGACAGTACAGCCCAATCAAAGAATATGGCGGATGGGGAATCCGATATGGAACTAAAGGAATGGCTTATAATGTGAGTGGAGACCGAGGTGTACAATTAGAACTAACGAATGGGAAACGACTATTGATCGGCTCTCAGCGATCCGAAGAACTGGCGAAAACAATAATTTCTAAAGCCTTTACACAAGAGGAGGAAAAATGAAAATTTTGATCTTAACAGTACTGATGCTTATTCCAACGCGGATGATGGCAGCAGAATTACTTGCAGGTCCAATGATAAGCCACACAACGACATCATCGGCGATAATATGGTTTGAGACAGATGCGCCAGCGAAGGTCACAGTAGATTACTGGACACAGACGGGCAGAGCCATGACGATCACCCGTGCTGCAGTCGAGACAATGACCTCAGAAAGCTATCCCCACACTGGCACGGTGACGCTGAACGGACTTGTGCAGAACACGAGGGTTCACTACGCGATTTCGGTAAATGGGAAACCGATAAGAGCACTTGGCCCCCAGGTATTCCGCACAATGCCCGCGATGCAACCGCGGCGAAATGACTCGACCTACGTCGCGGAATTCTCCGTGGGATTTGGTTCCTGTCTAAACCCGGGAACACAGCCCATGCAACCTGCATTTGCAGAAGCCTTGCAACACCGCCCAAACGCATTTCTCTTTATTGGCGACATCAACTACATGCCAGGGCGATCCAGCCACTACGGCGAGGATCGGGATCTGGTTCGCTATACAATGGCGGGCTACCATCGGGAAGTGCGGCATGTACCGGAGATCAGAGCACTGATGGCAACGACGCCCAGCTATGGGATCTGGGATGACCACGACTATGGCCCCAACAACTCCGATCGCACATTCTCCTATCGGGAAGAGACCCTGGAAATGTATCGCCGGTATTGGCCAAATTCGGGCGGAGGCACTTCCCAGACAAAGGGTATTTTCCACAAGTTTCGAATCTCCGATGTCGAGTTCTTCATGCTCGACGATCGCTATCATCGAGACCCGAATGAAGCAGAAGACCGCAAAACCATGTTCGGACAGGGCCAAATCGACTGGCTGAAAGCGGCCCTGAAGGCGAGCACAGCAACGTTTAAAGTGATCGCCAATGGAAATAGCATGGTCGTTGACTTTAAGGGACGCGGCGAGCGCTGGGACAATTTCGGTACAGAGCGAGACGACTTCCTGAAATGGATGTTCGCCGAATCCATCACCGGTGTCGTCTTCATTGCGGGCGATTGGCACGTCGGAACACTCAACCGCCTCTATCGCGAGGGCCAAGACACCTATCCCCTCTTTGAATTGCTCAGCTCCAACGCCGCCGTCAGAACAGACCCAATCGTCCAGAGATCCCGCTCGGGCTGGCGCGGAAATCCTCAGAGTATCGCAACAGACTATCCCGGTTTCAACTTCGGGCTGCTCCGTTTCTCAGGCCCCAAAGGAAACCGCGAGCTAACCATGAAAATTGTCGATGAAGATGGAAACGCACAGATTAAATACGTATTGCGGGAAAGTGATCTGAGATGAGTAGCGTGAAATACGCTTGGGGTATCTATTATGAGCTTACGAAATGCAGCCAAGGCTTTGATCCAGAGAGGCGACCAAATTCTCGTTACCGAGAATATCGATGACAAAGGTCTTTGGTACATTCTACCGGGGGGAGGCATGGAACCCGGGAAAGAGACACTTATAGATGCTCTCAAGCGGGAATGCCAGGAAGAAATAAGTGCTGACGTCACGGTTGAAGGTTTAAACTTTGTTCGAGAATATATTACTGACAATCACCCTGACTCCCGGACAAAGGGGGTCCATTTAATTGACTTCATCTTCCGATGTTCCGTTGATGAAGGATATAATACCTCCGAAGCCCCAGCGGGAGATCCGATGCAGGTTGGGGTGAAATGGATGAGCATCGGTGAACTCAAGAACCTGAGATTCTATCCCAAGCCCTTACTCGATTATCTTGGCTCTGAACCCGGATCACCTCCCATATACCTGGGAGATATTACCTGATGAAAGCCATCTGGGCCATCGCCCCGATCAAAACCGACACCGAACGCGAACAAGCCGTCGATTTTGTGGCTGACCTTGGCTGCAACATGCTTGTTACCAATAGCGCCACCCCTGAAATGGTCGCGCAAGCCCATAAACGAGACATCCAGATCATCGCCACCGTCTTCCCCTATTCCGACGACGACTTTGAAAATGCCCATCCGCATTGCCTTCAGAAAATGCGCGAATTCGAATACAAAATCTCGGACGCCATCGTCGGACAATCGCATGGAGAGAGCTACCGCTGGCAATCGTTCATCTTACCGAGAACGACCCTCTGTTTCGAGCACCCCGAATCGCAGGCCGAACTCAAGAAGCGGGTTGAGCACGCCCTCGGCATCGCCGACGGAATCGCCCTCGACGGCTTTGGCTTTGTCAACTACTACGCCTGTTTCTGCAACCGCTGTGAAACCCTCCGTAAAGAAGCGCGCGCACAAACCCCCGACCTGTCCGACATCGAAATCATGGGCAAAGTCTCCACACAGACCCTCATTGACGTTCACCGCCTTCTCTACGACCAAGCCAAATCCATAGATCCCAATGCCATCGTCACCAACCATGTCTGGCCGCACTTCCTTCCCGACGAGTACATTGGTGCCAAATACAAACTCGACTATTGCACACAGACCATCTCCTGGTTCTATCCCCCCGAATGGCGACTCGGACGCGTTGAAATGGAAGCCGCCGAAATGAAGCGCCTGGAAGATCCGGAGATCAACCGCTTTGTTCCCTTCATCGGCATCCACGACCTGCCCAGCTTCGTGCGCACGCCCGAACGCCTTGCCAGAGAGATAGAAATCGCCCTTAAATACGGCGGCGGCAATCTCGTCATCTCTCGCTTGAACACTCTGCAGAAGCACCCGGAACTCGCCAGGGCCGTAAGAGACGCTCTCAAGGAATAAGATCGGATTTACTTATCGCTTTCTCCAGGCGCCGACCACGGAGCAGAGTTGGTTTTGAGTACGTCCAATCCCTTTTTTATAACTGCATCGCGACCACTGGCAATATCCTCTTGAGTCGGATGCACCTCCACATCCGGGATGACGCCGATTCCGACAAATTCTCTCCCGTCAGGATAGGTATCGCGCTTAGTGCAAATCCTGGCCCTTCCAGCCGGAAGGGAGACGAAAAGGGGCTGACCTGTCGTTCCTGCCGTTCTCTCACCAACCAGTATCGCCCGACCACTGTGATGCAACGGGATCAAAAAGTCTTCCGCCGCGCTAACTGTCCCGGGGCCGATCAACACCACAAGAGGACCGAGAAAAGGATTCTCTCCTCTTGGCTGGACAGGGTCGTGCGCTCCTTTGTGCCATTTCTCTTCCTGATTCCACGCTCGAAAAGAGGGCATATACTGCCGTGTTCTCCAGTGAGATCCTTTGAGAGGCCTATCGGTCAAATAGCTGATGATGCCATGCGCATTATCTGTACTGCCACCCCCGTTCTCTCTCACGTCGATGATGAGTCCCCTCGCCTTACGGACCTTCTCGAAGATCTGATCGAACTGTTTAACAACATTCTCCGAACCAAAGGTGCGAACCGCAACATAAATGATGCCGTCCGACAGTTCCTTATACTCAAAGTTCGGAAGCTGAGTCCACGGCTTTTCTTTCCATTCAGAACGCCGGATCAGAGTCAAATCCTGTGTGGTGCCATTGAGACTCCGAATGCGAATATTGACTGGACTGTCTTTGGGACCTTCGAGGAGTTCCCCATAGGCCATTAGATCCCGCCCCTGCGGTGTCGATGCAAATATATAGGGATAAACATCCTGCTCCAGCATCTCCTGCACCGAACGGCCCTCAACATGTGTGATCTCGTCTCCCCGTTTCAATTCTGACTTTTTGATCTCCTCGGATGTGCCGAGACCAGCAATGATTGCCTTACCTGCGACCGATCGTATGAGCAGGGGGGGACCGTCCGTCACTAGCCTCCTGAAGGGCCACACTCCGGTATGACCATCTTGAAGCCGGGCGATGCAGCGCTGCAACAATCGGTAGTATTCATCAAGTGACTGTTCTTCCGTCACTTTTGGGAGATATTCATCCAGTACACGGTCCCAGTCGAGTTCGGGGACCTGGTCAAAAAACGCAAAGTTGTATTTCACCTCACTCCAGAGACGGGCAAATGCTGCCACTCGTTCGTTGGCAGTAAGTTTCGGCACCGGTATCTGATCTGTACTGGTCAACACTTTCCAATTATCTCGGTGTTGCAGAGCTATTCCGCCGATTTTCAAATATTCTTCGTAAGCGCGTCGGTTCTCGGCCGGATCGGTCTGCACACGGAAATGTACGGCAAGTTTACCTCCCTTGAGATCATATCTTGCGACGGCCAGACACGGGGTATTTTGGTACTGCCGAAGGCATCCCTTGATTCTCGGAAAAGCAGAACCCCCACCACTGATTTTTCCTTCATCCGAGACAAACCTTATGTCGACAAGGTCGGCGGACATGCCGACGAAATGACCAGCATTCCAGCCTATGAGGATTTCTTGCAAACCGTAAGGATTATCAACACACCTTAATCGAGCTGCCTCGTCCTTTGCAAGTAGAAACTCGATTTCCTCGCCCAACTTGTATTGGCGATCAACGACCGCGAGGGTCCGATGGCGCTCTGCGAGCCTTTGGGTCATTGACTTCGGCTTTGCTCCTGTCTCACCTGCTTGAGGATGGGCTTCCGCCTGAACTGGCAAAGCAAGAATCATGACAAACACCAATCCTGTGCGAATCGGATGTCGATAAAGATCCATTCCAAAACTCCTTTATTAAGCAGGAAAAAACTCTTCTCCTATGCGAACGAGATCGTCGGCAACGGGCTCGTACAGCAATTCCTGCGTGACGATATCTGATGGCGCATTCTTCGCTATATAGCCCCTGCACGGTGTGGTATAGACTACCCCTTCAACGGTGTCCATCAGCGTCTGGGCCTTCTGTTCGTCCATTAGAGCCACTGGTACGTTGCCCCTGACCTCTGCAAGTTCTCGAACCAGCTTGCAGTATCCCGATACGGACTCGGGGTCCCGCAAGATCAGGCCCGTCATCAAGCCGTGCAGCCTGCGGGCGTCTTTGTAGAATGTCTGGGAAAGTTGGACGCGCACCTCCTGAATGGCTTTGACATGGTGCTTCAAGAGTTGCTGAACCTCCGAGATATGCCAGTGAGTGGTTAGCACATATTGCGTTGAAGATGGGAGTAAATCTATATCCTCCCGCAGCCGATGTAAGTCAATTCCAACCACGCGGCGGCCCCAGACCGCACCGGTTGCACTTGCAAAATCGTCTGCCTGGTACTGGCTGCATTCGATGAAGGCACACTTTGCATGCCGCCTGTCGTGATCGACAGCGGCCTTTCTAAACACGGAGATAAACCAGACGCTATCAAATCCCTCTGCCTCGACTTCTTGCACCATCCTGTGGGCTAGCATCTCGGCCTGCGACACGGATGCCCGCCCCCGAAGCCGAAGGGGATTTGTGGCAACCTCGGCCTTTTTACCCTGACGGATGGTCAACGTTCCTTCGTTCTGAAGCTCCAGGTAAGCCCGGCGGATGGTATTCCGATTCACACCGAGTTCAGCTTCCAGTTCGCGAATTGATGGAAGAACATCCCCTGAGCGAAGTTCCCCCACAGTAATAGCATAACGGATTTGGTCTTTAATCTGAAGGTAAATGAGTGTTCTGGAATCCAGATCGACTGAAAAACGCATGTTATCTCCCGACCAAACTGTTATAATTAAATATAACAGATAGAACGGTGTATGCCAAGGCTTTTTCGAAAAAAGAAATCTTCTAAACATTCACATCTTTTTGTCGTCATTTACTCCTTTTGTGATGACAACAAACAACACGGACGCTTAACAAAGGATCTATGCTCCACACCCCTCGGTCGTGTGGATTGCCTTGACTTTGGGGGCGTTGTGCGATACTTTCTTCATCACGGGCTCCTTTGGTTGAGGATACAGCGTTTTCACTGTCGAAATTGCGGTATCTAATTTATATTGGAGCCTCTTTTATTTCAACTAGATAAGGACAATGTCATGAAATTTCTGTTTAAAGTCAGAGAACCTACCAAAAACGACGGCAGGGACCTGGCCGAAGTCCACGTTCGATCATGGCAGGCAGCGTATAAGGGGCAATTGCCCGACGAAATCCTCGATAATTTATCCGTTGACCAGAGGGAGCAACAATGGCACCTGACCCTCAATAGCCCCTCAAATAAAGTACTTGTAGCTGAAGCAGATCAAAGGATCGTTGCTTTCATTAGTTTCGGCCCCGTACGAGACGAAGGACTGGATAAAAACTCCGTTGGCGAAGTCTATGCAATCTACGCCCTTGAAGAATTCTGGGACCGCGGCATTGGTCGAAAGCTGATGGAGGCGTCTCTCGCAACCCTTCGCGAGATGAATTGCGCAACAGTGAAAATTTGGCTCCTCGATACCAACCAGAGAGCGATTTCCTTCTATCAGAAATTTGGATTCAGCGCGGATGGCGCACAAAAAGCAGAACCCCTTGCAGGAGTTGAACGCAGAGAAATTCGATACAGCCTGAGTGTGGTCTGAAAAAGGAGATGTCGTGCCACAGAAACACAGTACAATACGCGATGGCAAACGGCTCTTGTGGTACACCGAAAAACTCTGGATGCAGTCCAGAGATCTTTCTACATTTGAAATCGACATATCATCAATCAAAGAGTTAGACAAAGACTGCTGGTTTGGGGAGAAGAAACCCACATTAAGAGAGATCGCGCGACATTGTGAAAAAATTAACAATGCTTCCCTGAAATATCCTATCATTCTAAATGCAGATGGCTCACTCATGGATGGCGGCCATCGCCTGTGCAAAGCAATACTTGAAGGTCGTAAAACCATAAAAGCTGTCCAATTCACATCCATGCCTGAACCAGACGAAATTCATGAGTTGGATTCCTGACAAGGGTCTTGACTCGCTCAAAAAAAGGAGATCATCATAATGGCGATGATTGAGATGAAACAGATTGAGGCACCTGAGGATGCGACGGATTTATTGCTAAATCCTGAGGCGCTCCGACAACAGGCAAAGGAGAATGGGTATTTGTTCTTTCGTCACCTGCTCGATCCAGAACGTGTACTCGAAGTTCGGCATCAAATTCTCGATGTCTGTCGGGATCACGGATGGCTGGCGGACGGCTCTGAACTGACAGCGGGCATTGCAAAACCCGACATTCAGGTCGTCGAGAGCAAAGATCCGCGCTGGCAGGCATTTTATGATGATGTAATGAAAATCCGAGACTTTCACGCACTGGCACTCGAACCCCCTCTGATTCGGGCATTTGAAATTCTATTCGGCGAACAGGTACTCCCACACAGCCGAAACATTTGCCGCCTTGTCTTCCCCGATACGGATACCCATTCGACTCCACCGCACCAGGACAATTACTTCATCGGAGGATCGGACGAGACCTGGACAGCGTGGATCCCCTGTGGGGACTGTCCAGAAGAACTCGGTGGACTCGCTGTCGCCCGCGGATCGCACCGGCGCGGTAAATTGGAGACATTCGAAGGCATGGGACCGGGAGGCCGTCAGGTTCCCGTCGAAGAGGATTCCGTCTGGGTCGGTGGCGACTATATGTGCGGTGACGTGATTATTCTACACAGCCTAACCATTCACCAGGGGCGCGATAACGAGTCGGCAGACCATCTGCGGATTTCGTCTGATTATCGGTATCAACCGCGAAGCCATCCAGTTCGAGAGGACTCACTACAGCCGCACATGAATTGGCTGACATGGGAAGATGTTTATAAGACGTGGAATGAGGACGACCCGGTGAGATATTACTGGCAGAAATGGGACCTGGATGTTGTTGCGAGAGAGGTCTAATGAGTCCTTTACTCGTGATTCAGGACGAGCGGGACTATGATCTGGCGATAGAGCGTCTCTACGACCTGATCGATGAGGTGGGTACTGATGAGCAGCACCCTCTTTATTCTTTGCTCGATACACTGGGTGCTGTTGTCCACACCTGGGAGGAACAACACCATCCCATACCCAGGTCAGAGGGTGTGGATTCACTTCGATTCCTCATGGAAGAACATGAATTGACTCAGTCAGATTTGCCAGAGGTAGGGTCGCAAGGAGTAGTTTCGGAAATTCTGGGTGGGAAGCGGAAGCTAAACATCCGTCAAATACGTGCTTTGTCCGAACGATTCGGTGTTTCACCCTCAGTATTCGTATAGGCTCAATCTATAAGGAGTAAGTATGAAAACCAAAGCCGTATTCAAAACTGCCTCGCCCTATATGCAAGACGCCCTGAACCTCCCCATTGAAAATCTGGAAGAAGCCATCCCTTTTTACGAAACAATCATGGGATTTCAGGTCGTATCTCGGCAGGACGCGCCCTGTAAGTCCGCTATACTCACAAGAGACGATATCCAGATAGGCCTGGCGGAAAATGGTGGGGATCCAACCCAGGATGGTTGTTTTTTTGAAGTAGATGATGTCGAAGTCGCCTTCAACGAATTGAAAAACAATGGACTGGAAAATGATGACCCCGATTATCGGATTGACCAACACGGTGATAAATCCTTCCGCATATTCTTTGTCATCGCACCGGACGAGTTATGCTATTGTCTTGGACAACAGGTATGAACGTCAATGGATCATCTGACGTATAAAAAACCGCGTATCTGCATCCTGGGTTGTGGGAATATCGGCGCGCTTCATGCGAAAAATTTGCAATGGCGAGCGGCGTTGTATTTTTGCAGTCGGTCGCGGGTAAGCGCGTACAAGTTCAATCTCAAGTTTAAGGGCGAGGGCATCTTTGACGATCTAAACGCCGTATTGGAAAGCGATGTAGATGCCGTAGTAATCGCTTCCCCGCCAGAGCATCACAAAGACCAGATAATCGCACTATTAGAAGCGGGCAAAGCCGTACTCGTCGAAAAACCGATGTGTATCTCGCCAGAGGAAATTGTCGAGATCGAGACAGTGTTGGAACGGGTCGAGAACCCCTTATTGATGATCGCCGAGAACTATTATTACAAACCCTCGCTATCGTACATCAAGCAAATGGTCGCTCAGGGCGATATCGGCGAAATGCGTTCAGTCTCAGTAAAAAAGCTCACAACGCAGCAGGCGCAGGGATGGAAAAGTGCTCATGGTGCTTTGTTGGAAGGCGGGATTCATTTTGTCGCCCTGATTTCAGATCTATTCGATGCGGTGCCCGAACAGATCGAAGCGATATTCCCTGGCTATTCAGGCAGTACACCAGAACACGAATCTGTCGTGCGGATGGTCTATGCCACAGGCGCAATTGCCGAATTGCATTACTCGTGGCAAACGCCCAGTTTGACAAAAGGCATTTTTCAGCATTCTTATATCGAAGGCACATGCGGACGTATTGTTTTTGAAAGCAACGGCATTTATATTCGCAAACCCCAGAAAGGCTTTCGAATTCTCTGGCCGGGCTTGAAAGATTTGATGGGCTATAGAGCGATGATGGCTGATTTTTTATCCTGTCTTCAAAACCGCTCGCGTCAGCCGTATTCGGATTTTGTACGCGCAAAACGCGATTTACAAATTGTATTTGATGCGTATGCGTGCAGTGACTAAAAAATTATCATTCTCCAATCGCGAGGTACGGATGAGTGTGAAGCACATATTCTGGCAGATAATCGCCGTTGTATTTATGACACCAGTGTTCGCAGAGGATGTTAAAGAACCACCCGACGAGCCGAAAATCTACGAATTTGAAGAAATTGTCATAACCGGATCCCGCATCAAAAGCGCGGAGAGTCTTTCGCCAGCGCCAGTCGTCGTCCTATCCGGTGACGAAATCAAAGCGCGGGGATTGACTTCCATTGGAGATGTGCTACAAACACTCACAGTACAGTCCAACGCGACCAATACACAGTCCAACAACGGCGGCGATGGCTCTACCCGGATTAATCTGCGCGGACTCGGCTCTAATCGCACCCTGGTATTGGTCAACGGACGTCGCTTCGTGCCGGGCGGAACAGGCGCAAATTCATCCGTAGATCTCAATTCTATTCCCACTTCAATCATCGAACGCGTCGAAGTACTCAAGGATGGAGCCTCGGCCGTATATGGATCAGACGCTATTGGGGGCGTGGTCAATATCATCACCCGGTCAAATATGGAAGGAATAGAGATAGATTACTATGAGGGAATTTCAGGCACAGGCGATGGCGAAGTCCGCGACCTCAGCATAACCATCGGTTCTCAGAGCGAAAAAGGCTACATATTGTTTTCTGCCGGTTACCACAACCGGAATCCTGTCTGGACCGGTGATCGCAGTTTCAGCGTATCGGACAAAAACTACGACTGGGGAAAAAACGACGGCACCTATAACAAAAACGGCAGTTCGGCCACTCCGGAAGGCCACATCATTGACCGCCTGGGCACCGAGGGCAACGAAGCCTGGCAGGCAGTCGTTGCGGCGGCTGGCGAGAACGCCGGTGATTACCACCTCGATCCACACACCAGCTGGCGCCCCTTCAATTGGGCGGGAATCTCCTCAGATGGAAGCGGTGACACGTACAATTACCAACCAGAGAATTACCTCTATACCCCACAGACGCGATACAGCTCTTTTCTAAGCGGCGCTTACGAATTCACAGAAGATGCGAAAACTTTCTTCGAAGTATCGTACACCAATCGCCAATCCGACCAAAAGCTGGCCCCGACGCCCCTGTTTACCATCAGCGACGGCATCGTGGTGTCAGCCACCAACCGGTACAACGAATTTGGCCGTGATTTTATAGATGTTCGGCGGCGTTTTCTCGAAGCAGGCAATCGCAACTATCTCCAGGATATTGATACCTATCGCCTGGTCCTGGGATTGAACCATCAACTCATGGGCTTTGACGCTGACCTGTCCTTTTCTTACGGACGCAGCGAAGGCACCAGCGTCAACGAGGGCCGATTTATAATCAGTAATATCGTGCGGGCACTGGGGCCAGACGAGGATTGTACCGGCGACTGCGTGCCGCTGGATATACTCCACGGTGCAGGCACAATCACCCAGGAAATGTTAGATTACATCCAATATACCGGTATCGCCAGAGGCTACTCTCAACAGCAAATCCTGCAGTGGAACCTGACCGGAGAGATCGCGCAACTCCCGGCCGGTCCGCTGGTCATGGCTGCAGGTCTATCTTCGCGCTGGGAAGCGGGAGCCTATCTTCCCGATCCCATAACCGCATCGGGAAATACCACCGGTAGTGACGAAGCCCCCACCGATGGTGCGTACTCGGTCAAGGCTTTGTATGCGGAAGCCCATCTGCCGCTCTACAAAGCGGGAGAAATTGGTCTCGATTTAATAGCCGCTGGACGCGCTTTCCACTATGATTCGTTCGGCTACGGCTCTACTTATAAAGCGGGTACTCGTCTCGAATTGCCTCAAGGGCTGGCATTTCGTGCCACATACTCCAACGCTTTTCGCGCCCCCAGCATCGCCGAAATGTTCCTTGGCAACAGCGATGGATTCCCACTGGTCAGCGATCCCTGTAGTTCGGTTGATGAAGCGGGCAATGCCCGAACGTTAACCGCTCAGCAAATGCGCAATTGTGCAGATCGTGGCATCCCATCCGACTTTGAGGATTCGCGGGCACAACTGCGCGCCCAATTTAGTGGCAGCACAGATCTCGATCCAGAAAAGGCCACAATGCTCACAGCAGGTCTGGTTTATCAGGCGGGCTTTCTGGAGGGATTCGATATAACTGTGGATTACTATACCAGCGCGATCACGAATGAAATCGGTGCGTTACCCGCCAGCCTCATCTTGAGTAACTGCTACTCACAGGACACGCCATCCAACTGTGATCAAGTCGTGCGCGACCCAAACACCAGACTGATTAATTATATATCATCACCCAACACCAACGTTGGCGAAACCGAAACCAGCGGCCTGGATATCGGACTCCATTACGCTACTGACTCACCCCTGGGTATTGTCTCGGCGCAAATAGAAAGCAACCTGCTCGTGAATTACGATCAGATCCTGCCTTCGGCCAACGGTCCCGAATTAGTCAAAGGCAAGGGCTACTACGATCTGGGCGTGTTCCCAAGCTGGCGTCACGCCGCTTCAGTTAGCGTAGAGAGTAACCGTTCTTCCATTGGGATAACCTGGCGATACATAGGCGGATTCGAGGAATGCGAGGATGGCGACTGCAAGGGCAAGTACCGTCCGGATGTGACAGAAATACCACCGAGTCGCAAAGTTAGTCCCAACAGCATCTTTAGTATGCATGGATCATACCAACTGGGTACAGCCTTTGGTCACTCCTTACTCACAATCGGAATAAACAATATCCTCAATCAGGCACCAGCAGTGATATACAATGGTTTCCTCGGCACTTCCGATGCCAATACCTACGACTTCCTGGGGAGGTATTTATACCTGCGTCTCTCCCATGCTCTGTAGTTATAGGTGGCCCCCATCCTCTACGTAAATCTCACCTTCTATTCGCCTCTTTTAAGTTGACCCATTTTCACCTTCCAGCTATATTTCTATAGCTATCGCACCTCCCTCTTTCTTTTTTACTTCCTTTCTCTCTCCCTTTGGAATTCAAAAGTCCTTCCCGCATGATGAATTTTGATCAATTTATTGCACATGTTCGCCGCGACTATGGGTATGCCGGTCAGGTAGCTCATATAGAAACCATACCCGCGCAAGAAGCTACATTCGCCGATGATGACCGCGCACTGCATCCCGCGATCTCCAACGCCTTGAAACGGCAGGACATTGATCGGCTCTATACGCATCAGGCCGATGCTCTGGCCGCTCTGAGGCGCGGGGAAGGCGTGGTAGTAGTTACGGCAACGGCGAGTGGGAAAACTCTGTGTTATCAAATACCCACGCTGGAAGCGCTGCTATCTGACCCGCAGGCGACTGCGCTTTATCTCTTCCCGACCAAAGCCCTGGCACAGGACCAGGCGCGAGGACTGGCGTGGTTTGGCGAATTAAACGAAAAATTGAAATTTTCTCTGGGTACTTACGACGGAGATACGCCGTCCAACCAGCGCAAAACACTGCGCAAAGAAGGACGGGTAATCTTGAGCAATCCCGATATGTTGCATCAGGGCGTGTTGCCCAACCACCCGCGCTGGGCGCGTTTTTTTCAAAACTTGCGCTATGTAGTACTCGACGAAATACACACTTATCGAGGGGTCTTTGGCTCGCATGTAGCCAATGTATTGCGCCGCTTGATGCGAATTTGCGCGCACTATGGCACGCCCCCGCAATTTGTGTGCTGCTCCGCGACCATAGCAAATCCCAAAGAACACGCCGAAGCATTGACCGGACAGCCGATGTCCCTGATTGATCGGGATGGCTCCCCGCGGGGCAGACGCCACTTTGCATTCTGGAATCCGCCTTTCCTGGAAGGCACCACGAGTGATCGGCGCAGTTCAAATACCGAAGCGCGTTGGTTACTCGGCAAACTCATCCACAACAAGGTGCAAACCATTGCCTTTGTCAGAGCACGCACATCCGCAGAAGTGATCTATCGCTATGTGCAAGAGGATCTATCACTTGTAAGCCAGCGATTGGCAGGCGCAATTCGCGCTTATCGCGGCGGATATCTGCCTGCAGAACGGCGAGAAATTGAGCGACAGTTATTCGAAGGTGAGTTGCTCGGCGTGGTAAGCACCAATGCCCTGGAATTGGGGATTGATATTGGAGATCTGGATGCCGCATTAATTGTGGGATACCCGGGCAGTATTTCCAGCATGTGGCAGCAAGCGGGACGTGCGGGGCGGCAGTCCGAAGAGTCGCTGGTGGTCTTTGTGGCACACAATGCGCCCATTGATCAATTTTTGATGCGCGATCCGGCTTACTTTTTCGGACAATCGCCCGAACACGCGACCATTGACCCCAACAACCCGCATCTCGTCGTGGGACATCTGCGGTGTGCTTTGCGAGAACTGCCCGTGCGGGGCGAAGAAGGCGAAGTAATGGGAGAATTTACGGGTGCGCTACTCGAGATCCTATCAGATGAAGGCATGACGCGCCAGCTCAATGGGCAGTGGTTTTACAGCCAATCGGGATATCCGGCAGCAGAGGTCGGCCTACGCAATATCAGCGATTCGACCTACACCATTATCGACGAGACAGAAGGCGACCCACAGGTAATCGGTTCCCTGGATGAAATCAGCGCGTTTTTTCAGATACATACACACGCTGTATATTTGCACAATGGACAGACGTACTTTGTCGATCAACTCGACACAGAGCGCAAAATTGCACGGGTAAGTCAAAAAGCACTGGACTATTATACCCATGCAGTTGACGAGACGAGTATTGTCGTAAATGATACCGAAATATCGGGCGCCTGGCGCGTTAGTGACGTATATTTTGGCGACGTCTCAGTTTCGTCACTGGTAACGATGTTTAAGAAAGTGAAATTCGAAGATCGCGACAGCATTGGCTGGGAAAACCTCGATTTGCCAGAGCGCAAGCTCGATACAGCTGCCTGCTGGATCGTGCCACCGCAAGAAGGGCTAAACCAGTGTCGTAGCCATGGCCGCGTGCCATCTGAAGGACTCAAAGGCATTGCCAATGTAATGGGAGAAGTGCTCCCCTTATTTGCAATGTGCGATGTCATGGATATTGGCACCACAGTAGATAGCTCCAATACGGGGCGTCCGACCGCATTTGTATATGACCGACATCCGGGAGGCATTGGTTTTTCGGAAAAAGCTTATGAGATGATCGAAGATGTCATAACAGCCTGTTGGATGGTCGTATCGGAATGCGAATGTGAAGCGGGGTGTCCGTCGTGTGTGGGCGCGCCATTGCCTCCTGGCGACGATAGCAATACGAGAGGAACGATTCCCGACAAAGAAGCCGCCCTCGTCTTGTTACATGCGATGTTGGAAAAAGAGCCTTATGTACCCAAACATCCGCGTCTTGAGATACCCATCGCAAGTGATGCTGCTACTCGCAGCGATGAAAAAATTCCCGTTCGGCCTCTATCGGCAAATGTCGAGGCAAAAATTCGCAAAAAAGTAAAGGAGTTCAAGCGATAAAATGGAAATGCGATTAAAAAATTATTTGGAAACCTGGGTGCCTCGCATTGATGAGGAAATGTATCGGTTCTTGCCAGAAGATAAACATCCGGTTGATTCCTTATACGCGCCAATGCGCGATTATCCCCAACGCGGTGGCAAGCGGTTTAGATCAGCCCTGGTGTTGCTGGGCATTGAAGCATTTGGCGGTGATTCCAACGTGGGTTTGCGCACGGCTGCCGCTTTTGAGTTATTTCAGTCCTTTGCCCTGGTACACGACGATATTGAGGATGCCTCTTTGATGCGGCGCGGAAAACCGTGTTTGCATCTGATACACGGGATTCCACTGAGCATTAACGTGGGCGACGCGCTTTATTCCAAAGTGTTTGAAATATTACATGCAAATCGCGACATTTTAGGGGAAACAACAACGCTTGATTTGCTTTGTGAAATGATCCAGGGCGCGCAAATAACATTTGAGGGGCAGGCATTGGATATCGGTTGGATCGAGGCCGAAGTCATTCCCGATGTAAACGACTTTGTTGACATGCTGCGGCGCAAAACGGGATGGTATAGCGGCCGCGGACCCTGTACCATGGGCGCGATTATTGCAGGTGCTGGCAATGACATGAAACGAGCGATTGGCGATTTTGGCGAGGCCATTGCCGTTGCGTTTCAAATTCGCGATGACTTGCTCAATATCGTCGTTGAAGATACCGATGCGACATTAGCCCCTACGACGACATCCGGGGGGTATGGCAAAGAGCGCGGCGGGGACATCGCCGAAGGCAAGCGCACCTTGATGGTCATCGATTTGCTCAACCACTGTACGCCAGAGGAACATCAAAAAGTGCGCGAAATCCTGGATCGAGACCGAGATGCAACATCGGAAGAAGAAATCGAGTGGGTAATTGAATTGATGGGAAGATATGGCGCAATTGAAAAAGCGCAACGGGCTTGCCAAACGCGCGCCGAATCTGCCGAAGCACGCCTCGCCCAGTTGCCCCCGTCGGAATCGAGAGAAGTACTCAGAGAAATGTGTTCATTTTTAGTCGAGCGCGTATTTTAGATCACGGATGATGCGGATTGCGCGGATTGCGCGGATAAACTGTCTGAGAGACGGCCAGTTCCATTATTCGTACATTTAATAAAAAGGAGACATACATGAAGTTCTTTATCGATACAGCCAATTTAGACGAAATCCGCGAAGCCCAGGCCATGGGTGTGCTGGATGGCGTGACGACAAATCCTTCTCTTATGTCACAGGAAGAAGGGGAATTTGAAGACATCATTCGCGCAATCTGCGGAATTGTAGATGGACCGGTAAGTGCAGAAGTGGTCAGCACGGACACCGAAGGCATGATCTCCGAAGCGCGTCGAAATGCTGCAATCCACGAACAGGTAGTAGTGAAAATTCCGATTACGCCAGATGGTCTAAAGGCGATCAAAACGTGTTCGGATGAAGGGATTCGCGTAAATGTAACCCTGTGCTTCTCCGCAAATCAGGCACTGATGGCCGCCAAAGCAGGCGCGACTTATATCAGCCCATTCATTGGTCGTTTGGATGATCTGGGACAAGACGGCATGGAATTAATTCAAACAATTCGCCAGATTTACGATAATTATGGATTTAAAACCCAGGTGCTGGCCGCGAGTTTGCGCTCGCCCAAACACGTTGTCGAATGCGCGCTTGCCGGCGCAGATGTGGCGACCCTTCCGCCCGATGTATTGAGCAAGTTACTCGCACATCCCCTGACCGACATCGGTCTGGAACGCTTCCTCAGCGACTGGCGTGCATGGCAAGCCGCAAAAAATAGCGATCCCGTGGTGGTTTAACCCATTCTTCTTCTCCCCTGCACATACATGGCACCTGGTGCTGGCGCGTTGTCACACACTTCGTTAAACGTAGCGGGCAGGGGTTGGTGAATCACCGCCTGGATACGCGATCTTTGCAAAGCCACCACATCGGGATGATCCGCGGCGACATTGGTATTCTCATCGGGATCGGCTACAAGGTCAAAGAGTTCTTCATTGTTCACATCATTTAAACTCACCGTATAATTCCACTGATCATCGCGCACCGATGCCCTGCCCGTGGCTGGTCCGGTTGAAAAAGCAGCCCACCCAATCACAACGTGATCCCGCACGACATCCACCTCTTCTGTCACCAACGGCCAGACATCTGTCCCATCCACAGCCTGGCAGGGAATATCCAGCAAGCCCAACACAGTGGGCAACAAATCGTGTGCCTGAACAAAACCCGAAACGCGCTTGCACACATCGGGATGTCGCACCATCCAGTTCAATCGCGTGTTGTACGGATGCAGGCGATCTGGTCCTTTGCCAAATTGCCCGTGATCCAGTACCTGCGAGCCGTGATCTGACATCAACATCACAATCGTATCGCTTTTCAAACCCAGATCATTGACCCGATCCAGCAAATGCCCCACCCAGCGATCCACCAGCGTGACCTCCCCAAAATAAAGCGCCTTAATCCGTTCTCTCTCCGCATCGCTCACCCCATCGCCTTCATTTCCAGCTCCAGGTGTAATAAAATCCTTCCCATCCCAATTGGGCATATACCGATCTGCATATTCCCGCGGCGGATCCCAGGGTTCGTGCGGATCAAAAGAATCGATCCACAGAAAAAACGGCGCATTGCGTGCATTTTCGCTCAGCCAATCCGCCGCACGTCGAAACACACGCGCACAACTGTAATCCTCCTCGCGTTGCCGAAACTTCTGATTGAACATGTACTGCATCAACCCGACATGCCGGTTCCAGTTGATCGGCTCCCGCACATGCGGGCGCAACAAATCTTCGATCGCTTCCCGCGTGCCAAACCGCCAGTTGTCGCTCTCCTGCCCGCGAATAAAATCATAAGTCACAAATCCGCGCGTATAATTCATCGTCGGCTTAAACATGTGATACGTATCGGCGACCAACCCGGTCATATACCCATTTGCAACCAGAATTTCAGCGAGCGTATCCTGTTCCGGCGGAATTTTGTGCCAACCGGGCGCGTGATGCCAGTGCCCGCGCCGATCAAAATTGTACCGCCAGGGAAAGGTGCGCCGCCCCGTAAACAAACCCCGCCTCGTCTGCAATGTCGGCTGGCATTCCCCGAAAGCCCGTTCAAACACCACGGACTCTGCGGCAAACGCATCCATATTCGGCGTCTCGACAAAACTCAGCTTCTGATTTGGTCCGACAATATCGGCGCGAAACGTATCCAGACAAATACAAATCACATTCATCTCAAATCTCCTTTATTTTTTAAAAATACAAACTGTGTCCATGCCCGCGAAACCACAATGCATCGATAATGAACGATATACCAGCGCCGGAAAAGTGCCCTACGACCAGACCGACAAAAAAGGGCTTCGCGCCATTGTAAAGCATCAAACCGCCAAAGCGAATCAAAAGTGTTTTAATCGCCCAGGCGACAAACAGCGACAACAGAGTCCATCGCACTTGTCCCACAGAAGCAATTGAAAACCCGATAGGATGCAATCGCCACCAGGCGAAGCGGTGGCGCAAATACGTCAACAAAACCGTCACGAGTGCGCCAATACCCAAAAACGCGAAATGACCAAATTTGAGCGTCTCTGCCGCCTTAATTTTCGCCACAACCGTATCATAAGGCACCTGTCCCCCGCGGCGAAAGACCCACTCGCCAAAATTGTACGCACCCGAAGCATACGCCAGCTTGAGCGAAAAATAAAAAGATACAATTAGACTGATACCCAGTGCCAAACCTACAGCGGTGAGATAAACACCTCGCGGAAACCGACGCTCGCTGTGTACACGCACGGCATTCGCGCCAAAAGGCATAAATGTGGCAATAGGATCGCACGCCCATCCATACGACAGCCCTAGCCCCGTCATCGTTGACCCCGTCAAATCCGCCGGACCAATAAGATGCATCGGATAAGCCTGTGGCACGAGAGGTCCCCGCACAAAAACCAGTCCGCCTTCAATGACAATGCGCGTCAGACCGAGATAAAGCGTAATAACCGCAAAGAGAAGCAACAAAGCCACGCCGGGGTGGATGCCAATGCGCGTCAGCCAGAAAAGAATGTACACAACCCCGAGCGCAATCCCTATCAGTGCCGTGCGATACCCCATGATCTCATCGCGGTCTGAAACGCCATTGTCTTTTCCCAACGCGGTTCGCCACACACCGCGCAAATGTTCCCGCGCAACCCAAATACCGCCCAGTACAATCGCCCCAAACGCCCCAAACCCCTGCCATCCCAACGCTGCTGGACTCACCGAATAAACCTCTGATGTACCAATGGTAAACCCCGTGCGATTAAACAGCGCGATCTCAGCCATATTAAACAAGTTGAAGAACCACACACTGAAAATCACATCCACATTGACAAAATACGTAATCCCCACCAGAGGCAGCGAGAAATTTGACGAAATACCCGGCCAAACCTGCCCGCCCGGAATGCTCAATCGAATAGCTGGAATACTCGGCCAAGCCTCAAAAAAATAACCCGGTACATTCCACGCAATTTTGCCAGCGGCAATGGCAAAGCCGATCCAGAACAACCGGCTACGCATAAATTTTGGCAAAATCCGACCATCTTCGGCGCCATCCATCATCGCCAGCGGCACATCAACCAGAGGAAAATTCAGCCGTTCTTTATCTACCCACTGCTTGCGAAATACCGCAATAAGACAGGTGCAAAGCGTCAGCGTTGCGACAATCACCGATCCCCACCAGAACAGCGGCATAATCCACACACCCCACGGGATTTCCGCGCCTGGCGGCAACCCCTCAAAAAACCATGCCACGGCGCGCCCACCTCCGGGCACAGCCCACAGGGGCACATGGTCGTGTATAAATTCGCCCCAACCATTTTCAGTTGTCGCAAAATAAAAAGGCGAAGCCGACACGGAAATCACATAACCAGTCACACCATAAGTCGGCACCGATACCGCCGCCAAAAGCATCGTATAGACCACGCCCAATTCATCACTCGTCAATCCCCTCTCGCGCTTCACTGCCTTCAAAATCGGGTTCAAAACCACAACCACAAAAATGAACAACGCCGCCAACCCCAGCGGGAAATAATTGGTTGTCAACAGCGTGGATCGCACAATCCACTCGGAAAACGGCGCCAACAGATTCACCGCAACAACGACCAGCACCCCAACCATCAATGCTTTTGGCGTCATGACATGCCGCTGCTGGCCAACCTCTATTTCTCGGGAAAATTCTCTCGTAGCCACTGGTGCATTTCTCTGGGCGAATTCAATAAAATTGTTTCACTTCAATTTGAAAAAATCTCGAAACTCTTGACATAAGAGCGAGTCTAATTCTTTACCTTACTGTTACCCATAGTTATAAAGGAGACCGCCATGACCTCGCGCCTGATTTTTGTTCTTGCTGCGTTATTCACACTCCCGGCCAGTGCCGCGGAAAAACGCGAAGAAATCGTCGAATACACCCTCGATTTTACCCCTGGCAAAATGCTTTCAGTACACGCCCGCAACGGCGGAATCACGCTTAAAACCTGGGCGCGCGATCAAGTCTTTGTCCGCGCCGTAAAAAAAGCAGAAGCGAATAGTGGAGAAGAGGCCGAAGAAATGCTCGAAACCACCACCGTCGAAATTAAAGAAAGGGATAGCGGTATAGAGATTCGCACCCGACACCCCGACAACAAGTGGAAAATATTTAAGAACTGGAATATAAGCGTAAACTATACGATTACAGTCCCCCAAAGCGTGCGCCTGGACCTCGATACAGTCAACGGAAATATCTCTGTTCCCTCGACTACGGGCAATGTGAAAAGCGAAACCGTGAATGGCAGTATCAAAATCAACGGCACGCGCGGCGCAATTGATGTCGAAACCGTGAATGGAAAAATCGCTCTCGCTGAGATTATCGGCGGTGTAAAAGCCGAAACCGTGAATGGCAGCATCGAAATCGCAATTGCCGAGCAAATACAGGACGCCATTCGTGCAGAAACCGTAAACGGAGGGTTGAAACTGTCCCTTCCTTCGGACTTTCAGGGCCGTATTCAAGCCAAAAGCACAATAGGCCATATTGACACAGAATTTCCAATTGAAGTCAAAGGACGCGTTAGCGGACGCATTAGCAAGTCCCTCCGGGGCGACCTCAATGGCGGAAAGGGCCCGAACATAACACTCCAAACTCTCAACGGAGGCATCGACATCAAACAGTTATAAACTTACACCATGCGGCCCTCCCGAAGCTCCTGTCCATATACCCGCACTGTTTGTCCATTTGCGAGAACTATTTTATTAACCCATCCATCGACCAATTCCATCGCGCCTGCTTCGGCATCGGTCTCCCCATCAGCAACGCGTATCCAACCTTCGCCAGTTTCCGATTGCACAAAATAAATCTCCCTGCCATCGCGCAACGAGATCTGTCCAGCAATCGCAACCCGCCCATTGTTCCCCACAGCGGGAATATATTCCACATGTGCTACAGGAGATTCTCCACCCGCTTTCACGGGATATAAAACATAAGACATCAGCGTGGGACCATCGCCCTCCGATTTAAAAATTGCCGTTGGAATGGGTTCGCACTGATAGGGTCCCCCCCGGGGAATCCAACCCTGCACGGTCGGTTCTTCCTGTCCACTTACAATCCGCACATCTATCGGCTTTGTCGAAATGGCATAAATGCCCAGATTGCTCTCTCCCACACTGTTTTTTGTCATAACACCGCGCCCATTCGCCAGCACCTCGGCATCATCCGCATCCAGATGAAACATCGCTTCATACGTATGGGACGCCTCATCCGAGGGCCTGAGAATATCCGTCACAATCCAGAACTCGGGTTTCACAAACAAAATCGACCGCGTATGTGTAACCGTCTGATCCCGGTCTGGTCCATATCCCAAATCGTAACTCGCCGACGCATAATCGCATTTCTCATTTGAAATCCACGTATGCGGCAGCGGCTCGGACACCACGTATTCCTCCCGCGATTTCCCGCGCTGATTCTGCTCCATCCCATCCACCATCACCGTATTGTGCGCGCGGGTTGACAGCACATAAGTGCGCCACTGCGACGAATCGTATGGATAATTCCCCGGATCCACCACATGCACGCGACCGTGTGCGTACAGCATGATATTCAGCTTATCTTCGTGCTGATGCCCATAGCCAAACGGACCACCGTCAAAAAAGAGATAGAGATCATCCGGTTCCCATCCCGAACGCATGACAAAATGCCCCGCATAGGGAAAAGCGCAAGACAGAGTTTGCGGCTTTGTTCCTTCCGCACGCCCAGAACCTGCCCATTGAAAATCCATCCGTTCTGGAAAAAACCTGAACCCGCCTTGCATGTAGGGCACAATATCTGTCTGGCCGCCATCATTGAGCGCGGGCAAACGCAAATTGGGCATTGCCAGATAAAGGTCGTAATGATACATCCGCTCCAATTTCGCGACATAATCCGCCGGCAGGGGCAAATCATTTAACCGCGCAATCGCGAGCGCCATCACAAAATTTCGCAAACTCACCTGATGATACCCACTCGACAACTCAATCTGCGCGCCATCGGGATAAACCTGCTCATCCAATTCCTCATAAAGCGACTGCATTGCAATCTCGCGCCAGCTTGCGGCTTCTGTGAACTCGGGAAATAATGCCCCAACGTGATATTGCCCATTGGCCTGCATCGTCTGCCAGTTGCCTCCGCGCGGCCATAACGTGAGATGTCGCGCGTGTTCGACCATACTCTTCACCATCAAACACACATCGTCATCTTCAAATGTTTCAGACGACAGAAAATAGTAAAACGCCGCAGGCCACGTCTGCCCCATCCGAATTCCACATTCAATCGTACGCCAGCAATTCGTGCGATCCGTACCCATCTGTGCATCATCTTTCCAGGTATTGCCATCCTCATCCACCGGCATCAACACATGCTCAATCCAGTGCCGCATCTGTCGTCTGAAGGCCTCGGCATATTTTTCATCGCCTGTCTTCCAATACGCCTGCCCCAGCGTGACCCAAAACGGATGGCGCGACAACTGCCACGTCCATTCCCTGTAATTGATCGGATCCAATTCCCAATTGATCACATCCCCAAACGCCTCTTCCACATCGCAACTCACCAGCGTATTTGCCACAATGCGGTCAGCCTTTTCGAGATCGACATCTCTGATCGCACGATCTCCCACGCGCACCAATTCGACCTCTGCATCCCGATCCTGTGGCTCTGACCGATTTCGCCAATCCGAAAACCATCGCGGATGTTCTCGCGTGCGAACGTGTTCTGCAAACGCACGTCGAGCACCTGTCCAATCTCGCGCCTCTACCGCCCTTTTTACAGCCCTCATATCCGCGCGCGACAAATCGAGCGCCTCAAAAAACGCTTCATCACCCAACCGCGGTCCACTCATGTCTCCCTCCATTTTTATCGCTTGTCTCCGAAATACTCTGTATCCTCTCTTAAAATATCACAATGACACTGACCTGCCACTGTTTTCTGAGCAGGACAAAACCCCCGCGCTTTTTTTTTGTATTTGCCGCGCGACACACCTATATTGCGCCGCACATGAAAGGAGACCGTCATGTTTTACGACACCGATAAACGGCAGTACAGAAAGCAGGGGTTTTGTATCGTCGATGACGCCGTTGATCCCGATATGCTAAAACCTCTGTTGGAGGCTGCGATTCGCACCAAGCAAAAGGTGCGTTCAGGCGAAGTAGATTTGTACACCCACCGCTCGGAGGCCGGAGAACCTTGGGCGATTCGCGGGTTGTTTGCCCCCGAAATGAACGAGCCGGTTTTCGCCGAATATCTGATGTCAGAACCCATAATGAAATACGTGCGTGCATTCTTAGGCACACAGCTACAATTGGGAGGCGCACTCATCTTCACAAATCCATATCAAGCGGATTACGGTTTTGGTTGGCACCGGGATTTTGGGAGTAAAGAACGCGACGGATCGTATCAGGTGGAAATGGAAATCTTGAATCGTCCCCAAAGGGGTTTGGGGTGGCATCTCGCACTGGTGGATGATTATTGCTTGCAAATTGTACCCGGCAGTCACAAAAGGTACCGCACCGCCCACGAGCGCAGGTGCTTGTTAGAAGACCGCCACGATGATATCCCGGGACAATATGCCGTGCCTCTCAAAGCAGGACAAACCGTATTTTGGACTGGCAATTTAATTCACCGCGGCGTAATGAAAAAGGATGTGGAGAGATTGACCCTGGCCGGAAACTGGGGTATGTACTCAAAGGATGGCAAACCGGGCGAGACAGACCCGCGTCTGAAGTGGATGCTCGCGGACAATGTACGCGAATTTTTGCCAAAAGAAATGCGCCCATTGTACGATCGGTGGCGGGTATTGCAAAAGGGGTAAAGCCGCAAAAGGTAAAATATGAAAATTATCCATATTGAAGCCATTCATTTGCGACTGCCAGAAGTTGTAGAGGCGGCCGATGGGACTCAAGACTGCCTGATCGTGCAGGTGCATACCGATGCGGGCATAACGGGATTGGGTGAAGTCGTATCGTGTTCCTATGTAGCCAAAGCCGTAATTGAAGCACCGCGCTCTGCGCCATTTCGCCATGGCCTATCGGCGATCGTAACCGGCATGGACGCGCTGGATTTTGATGCCATTCACAACGCCATGATCGAAGGCGTATCCTGGTATGGTCCAGGCGGCGTGGCGCGACAGGCCATGAGTGGCATTGACATGGCACTGTGGGATATTCGGGGAAAAGCCGAAGGCAAACCCGTGCGCAAGCTATTGCGAGGAGATGCAGCAGATGCAGTGCCTGCTTATGCCAGCGTCCTGTGGCCCGAGCGTCCGGAATTGGTACAAGAATCCGCGAGCGCATTTTTGGCGCAAGGCTATCAGTCTGTAAAATACGGCTGGGCGCCAATGGGGCCAGATGCAGATTTAGACGAGGTGCTGGTCGCAGCGGCACGAGAGGCTTTGGGACCAGACGTAAATTTGATGGTGGATGCTGGTCGCGCGTGGGATGCAGAAACCGCGTTGGAACGCGTTGCGAGATTTGAAAAATACAATGTGTTCTGGCTCGAGGAGCCATTGCACCCGTTTGATGTGCAGGGATATGGCGAACTCTCAACGCGATCATCCATACCAATTGCAGGTGGCGAAGCAATGACTCTGGTAAGCGAATACGCCGACTTGTTGCACAATGGCAAACTCCATTTTGTACAACCCGACCTCGGGCGCGTAGGCGGAATTACCGGCGGCCTGGCAATTGAAAAACTGGCGGACGAGACGGGAGCGCGCGCCGTACCTCACGCATTTGGCACCGGGGTCTTATTGGCAGCATCTGCCCAATGGGCCGCAGCGAGTGAACAGCCTCTGACAGAATACACGCGAGCGCCATCTCCCCTGGCGCAAAAACTCGCCCGACACGAGATGACATTTCGAAATGGCGCGCTACATCTGACAGACCAACCCGGACTGGGCGTAGATCTAGACGAAGATGTGGTGGCGGAGTTCCGGGTGAAGTAGTTTGTAATTGACCACTTAGAAAGGTAAAAAAATGGCTTCTGTAAAAGATATCTACAAATTTGACGAACTGACCTGGCCCGAAGTGAATGAAGCGGTGGAAATGGGAAAAATTCCGATTATTCCAACCGGCGCAGTCGAACAGCACGGGCATCACTTGCCCTTGAAAGTCGATCATCTGTGTGCCAATGCCGTAGCAACAGAAGGCGCGCGCTTAAAACCGGAATACAGCCTGGTGCTACCGCCCGTAAGTTATGGTTATGTGCACCACGTCATGGACTTTCCCGGCTCGCTGAATATACACTACGAACACTTCATTCAGTACCTGCTGGACATCTGCAAAAGTCTTGCCTATCACGGCTTTAAAAAAATGATGCTCGTCAACGGACACGGTTCCAACCACAACTTAGTCGAAATGGTCGCCCGGCGTACAATCGTAGAAACAGACGCGAGTTGCGCTTTCTGCTCGTGGTGGCAACTGCTCAAGGTTGATCCGGATTTTGACAAAGAATGGCGCGAGAGCGTATTTCCCGGCGGGTGTTCGCATGCGGGCGAATTGGAAACGTCCATGTTGCTCCACTTGTCTCCGGAAAGCGTGCGCAAGGATAAAATTAAGAGCGAAATTGCCAGGACCAACAAGCGAGGATCCAAATTTGTCTGGACCGATCTGTTCAGCAGAGGGCCTGTGGGAATAATTGAATGGACGAGTCAATATACGGATTCCGGCGTGATGGGAGAGGCGGAAAAGGCAACAGCAGAAAAGGGCAAAATCGTGTTTGAAGAAGCGAGCAAAAATCTGGCGCAATTCGTCGAAGAATATTATCATCAAAAGATTGACACCCCCACGCAAAAACAGGCAGAAGAACCGACATTTCCATTGTCATTTACGAGTCATTGAGCAATCACACAAGGAGAAAATATGAAACTCGCGACTTATTCAGTCGGCGGACAAGAATCCATTGGCGCAGTCGTCGCAGATGACACGATTATCGTCGATCTCACAGCAGCGGACAGCGCATTAGCCCAATCGGAAAACCCTCCCTTTTTTACGGATATGCTAACCCTTCTCGAAGCCGGGGCAGAGGGACGGTCTGCGGCACAACAGGCTGCGGCTGATGCCGAAAAGCGTTTGAACGGCAAACCGGATGGCGAGACCAGCTTTTCCGTCAACGATGTCAAATTGAACGCGCCGGTACCCAATCCGCGCAAACTATTCTGCCTGGCGGGCAATTATCAGGATCACATTGAAGAAGGCGGCACGGCCAAGATGCAAATTCAGGACAAGGAAACGCCGCGCGTATTTATGAAACCTCCAACCTCGACCGTAATCGGGCCGGGCGATCAAATTTTAATTCCCCCCATCGCAAGAAGTGTAGATTGGGAAGGCGAACTGGCTGTCGTAATAGGCCGAGAGGCAAAGGGTGTACAGGCAGAAGACGCGCTGGACTACGTGGCCGGTTATACCGTTATGAATGATGTTTCCGAGCGTACGTTGGAAATCAAAAAACGCACAGACAGTCGGCCAAGAGATGAATGGTTCGACTGGTTGAATGGCAAATGGCTGGATACCTTTGCGCCGCAAGGACCGTGGATTGTAACCTCAGATGAAATCACAGATCCACACACCCTCGACATCAGCACGTATGTAAACGGAGACCGCAAGCAACACAACAACACGGGACAAATGTTGTATCCCGTAGATAAAATTATCGAATACATCTCGGCAATTATCACACTCGAACCGGGCGACCTGATCAGCACAGGTACAATTTCGGGCGTAGGTAATACAACGGGAACCTATATGCAACCGGGCGATACGGTAGAAATTGAGATCTCCGGCATTGGACGATTGGTAAATACAGTAGCTGCAAGTGAGAAATAGCTATCTCACCCTTGATTGACAAAATAATGGCAGGCACGGGCAACCGCTGCCTGCCTTCTGTGTACCGGTGAAAAGGACTCAAACATGGACCGACCAAACTTGCTCTACATCCATTCAGATCAACACAGCCCCAAAGTGCTCGGCTGTTATGGTGATCCACTCGTTCAAACGCCCCATCTGGATGCACTCGCGGCACAGGGCATAAGATTTAACAATGCCTATTGCCCATCACCCGTATGCACGCCATCGCGGATGTCGATGCTAACGGGACGGTATCCGTATGAAAATGAAGTGTGGACAAACCATCACATCCTGGATTCGGGGCGGCCAACCCTCGCGCATGCAATGGGCGCGGCGGGCTACCATCCCGTGCTCATAGGCCGCATGCACGCCCTGGGCACAGACCAGTTGCACGGATATGTGGATCGTCCCATAGGAGATCATTCTTCAAACTACCCGGGCAAAGGCGATGCCCCCAGCAACTTAATCCAATCGGTTCAAAAATCGGGTGTGGGTCAGAGCAGTTACGAAGTACACGATGAAGATGTGACAGCAGCAGCAATTGATTTTATCAATCGCGAGGGCATAAAAAAACGCAGCGGACAAACGGATACCCCCTTTTGCTTGCACATAGGATACATGCTACCACACTCGCCGTACATTGCGCGAAAAGCAGACTACGATCAGTACATCGATGTGATTACACCTCCAAAACATCCCAAACCAACAGACGATGAATCGCATCCCTTTTTTCAATGGTGGCGAAAACGGAACCGTTTTTTGGACATTGAAGATACCGATACCACGCGCGCTCGCGCAGCTTATTGGGCACTGGTCACAGCGATGGACCGCATGATCGGACAACTTTTGGAGGCATTAGAACGGAATGGATTTACACAAAACACAATGATCGTATATTCATCAGACCACGGAGAACAGGTGGGTGAAAAAGCATTGTGGATGAAACGGACATTTTACGAAGAGTCCGTTCGAGTACCGGCAATTATTTCCTGGCCCGATGTGCTGCCCAAAGGACAAATAAATGATCGCGTCATCAGCGCATTGGACTTGAATGCGACCATGCTCGACGCATTGGGTGCATCCGAATTGCCCCACTCACGCGGGCGTAGCCTGTTGCCATTGCTGCGCGGTGAAGTGGATACCTGGGAAGATATTGCCTTCTCAGAATACTGTATCTACGAAGGCCATTACCAGCGCATGATTCGACAGGGCGATTGGAAACTGATTTACTATCACGGCTACGATCCACAATTATTCAATCTATCCGAAGATCCAGAGGAATTGCACAATCGGGCGGACGATGGAGCCTGTCAGACCATTCGAGAAGAACTGACAGCAAAAGTACTGGACGGATGGGATCCCGAGTGGGTTGCGAAAAAGATGAAAGAAAAAAGAAGAGATCTGGAAGTCATTCGGGAATGGGCAAGCGCGACTAATGCACCCGAGCAATGCCAGTGGCCTCAAACCCCAGGGATGACATATCTGGAGTAAAAATGGAATTTAATCCTTGATCCATAATTGCATTTCCGATATTTTCAATCCAGAAAAAATATCTATAAGGGTTTTGAGGAAGGATAATTGATAGTGCGTTTTGTCTTTGTCGGCAAAATGCTTCCTTCTCCAGAAAGCGGATACCATGGAAAATATTACCATTGCCCTCGATAAGGAAGTGATAAAAGCAGGACGAGCCTATGCACAAGAGCACAATACGTCTCTGAATGGCCTCATTCACTCCTTACTAAAACAAACGGTTATGCCTACCTCAAAGAACTGGCTCGATGAATGCTTCGAATTGATGGATCAGGCACAAGCACACTCCCGAGGTGTCAGGTGGAAACGGGAAGACCTCTATCGTGTCTAAAGTTTTTCTTGATTCAGAATCCATTTACCTGGCGTGAATCACTGGATAATATAGAATCAATGGAGGAATGATTGATGGTGCGGTTGAAATTTTGGGCCGACCGATTTTTTGTCGGCCTTTTTTGTGTACTCATGGCAAGTTTAAGCGGTTGTGATTTTCTATTACCGAAAGAAACAGCCTATGTCATCGTTCCCATTCTGAATTTGCGCGAGAAGCCAACCACAAAATCGCAGGTAGTTGAGCGCTTGCAGCGCGGTCGTGAACTGGAGATTTTTGAAAAAGCCAATCCCTGGTTACGTGTACGCACAGATGGAAAAACTGAGGGATGGGTACATGGCAATTATGTCGGAGACGCCGCAGCCGTGCGTGCCGCTTTGCAAAAAGATCTCGCGCGTCGTTCTTCAAGCACGCGGAAAAAGCGCCCCACACCCACAATGCGCCCAACCCAGCCTGCAACTGAACCGCAAACGACGCAAGAGGTACCAGCAATACCACCTTCTCCCGGCGCCCTATCCATCGATGGTATGATCGCGGGGATGCCCGATGATCTGATACTGGAAGAAGTAGATCCACTCGAGGGTCAGCCCCGCCATTTTGGCGCAACGGGCAGTGGACAAGTCGTCCTGGAGTTCTGGGGGCCAGAAGCCGACTTGTTGCGATCCGAAATTATGGTAACAGTGCTCGATATATCCGATGCCGACTTGAATCGCAATGCAGACCTCGTGCGCTTGTTTATCCGAAATGCCGTACCGCAATGGCAACGCGACACAGCCTGGGTCGCAAACTTTTTGCGGGAATTGTCGAGCCAGGATGTAGGCACAGGCGGATTTGACACACGCAGCAAAACCGTCAGATTTCGCTTTATCAAACCCCTGAGTGCGATTCGCGTGACAATTGAAAAAGCGTAGTAATCAGGGCACCCCTAAACAAAAACGCCGAGAGTTATTCACCCTCGGCGTTTTGTTGTAATATCCAGCCTTTACTTCTTCTTGTCATCTACAACTTCATATTCAGCATCAACGGCCCCATCATCGCCTTGTTTGGGACCTTCTGCACCATCTGGTGGTGGCTCCCCTGGCGCACCCTGAGGCGGTGCCTCATCTGCTGAAGCTTGTTGATAGAGTTCACTCGCAACCTGATGCCAGACCTGGGTGAGATTTTCATTCGCCGATTTAATCGCATCGACATTATCACCCTTGAGGACATCTTTGACCTTGTCAACGGCCTCTGTCACTTTGGCCTTTGTATCATCGCTGACCTTATCGCCCATCTCCTCCATCTGTTTTTCGGTCTGATGCACCTGCTGCTCGGCCGCATTTTTGATCTCCACAGCCTCGCGCTTCTGCTTGTCTTCGGCGGCATTCGCCTGTGCATCGTTGACCATTTTATCAATCTCCGCATCTGATAACCCCGACGAAGCCTCAATGCGAATATTTTGCTCTTTGCCCGTACCCTTGTCCTTTGCCGAGACATTGAGAATGCCATTTGCATCGATGTCAAATGTTACCTCAATTTGCGGCACACCACGCGGCGCAGGCGGAATACCATCCAGGTGAAACCGACCAATAGTGCGATTATCTACTGACATATCGCGTTCACCTTGCAAGACATGAATCTCCACCGAGGGCTGACTGTCCGCAGCAGTTGAAAACACTTCGGTCTTTTTCGACGGAATCGTAGTATTGCGATCAATAAGGCGCGTCATCACACCGCCGAGCGTTTCAATACCCAGCGAGAGCGGCGTCACGTCGAGCAGCAACACATCGGTCACATCGCCCGAAAGCACACCCGCCTGAATAGCCGCGCCAATGGCGACGACTTCATCGGGATTTACACCTCTGTTAGGCTCTTTGCCAAAAACTTCCTGCACAATTTCCTGCACTTTGGGGATACGCGTTGAACCGCCCACCAGAATCACTTCGTCAATATCAGAAGCCGAAAGACCGGCATCTCGAATAGCCTGTAAACAGGGCTGTTTGGTGCGCTCGACGAGATCATCGACGAGTTGTTCAAATTTCGCGCGTGAAAGGTTGACATTGAGATGCTTGGGGCCAGACGCATCAGCCGTGATAAATGGCAGATTGATATCGGTAGATGCGGAACTCGACAGTTCACACTTGGCTTTTTCCGCCGCTTCTTTCAGGCGTTGCAAAGCCATGGGATCCTGGCGCAAATCCACGCTATTCTCTTTCAAAAATTCCTCAGCCAGAAAGTCAATAACGCGCTGATCAAAGTCATCGCCGCCCAAATGGGTATCACCATTGGTCGATTTGACTTCAAAGACGCCATCGCCCAGTTCGAGAATAGAGATGTCAAACGTGCCGCCACCGAGATCGTAAACCGCGATTTTTTCATCGCTCTTTTTGTCCATGCCATACGCCAGGGATGCAGCGGTTGGCTCGTTGACAATGCGCAACACGTCGAGACCCGCAATTTTTCCGGCATCTTTAGTGGCCTGTCGCTGTGCATCATTAAAATATGCGGGAACCGTGACCACAGCCTGCGTAATGGTTTCGCCGAGATAATCCTCAGCGGTTTGCTTCATCTTTTGAAGCACCATCGCCGAAATCTCGGGCGGGGTATATGTCTTGTCGTCGAGCTGTACAGACGCCAGCCCATTGGCGTCACTCGCGATCGTATAGGGCACTTCAGAAATTTCAGTGCTCACCTCTTCGCGACGACGCCCCATAAACCGCTTGATAGAATAAACGGTTTGGGCCGGATTGGTCACAGCCTGCCGTTTGGCAACCTCACCAACGAGGCGCTCCCCATCTTGTGCAAATGCAACTACAGAGGGCGTGGTGCGCCCCCCTTCTGAATTTGGAACAACAACAGGGTCGCCGCCTTCCATCACAGCGACACAAGAGTTGGTCGTTCCCAGATCAATGCCTATTACGTTGCTCATCTTAGAATTCTCCTTATTTGGCTCCCATGTCAGGGCATGGAAGTATGATAAAACATGATTTTTATTTTACGCCGCTTTAGAGTCTGAGTTTTTTGCATCAGAAGTCTTTTTGGTCTCTGATTTCTTCTTATCAGATTTTTTATCACTGGATGCTTCTTTATCCTTTTTAGCTGCTTCTTTGTATCCTTCACTTCGATAATCTGTGATGTAAAAACCCGATCCCTTAAAGATCAGACCCGCACCGCCACTGATAAGACGCTCGACCTTTTGCTCGCCGCATTCGGGACACAGGCGAATGGGATCGGCAGTAATAGAGTGAAACACTTCAAATTCGTGCCCGCATGCAGTACACGCATATTCATAAGTCGGCATAACATATCCTTTGACTTGTATTGGTGGAATTAACAGGTATTCTATAAAGCAATATATATACCATAAAATCCGAAAATTTGTAATTTTATATAGAACAATACTTTATTCTCAGTTTTGATTTTTCGGAATCTCGAATACCTTGCCATATTGTCTGGATTATTGCCACATTGACAACATAAGACACAACGAACAGGAGCGTAATGTCATCAATACGCTCCTGTTATTTTTTCTTTTGGACAGTGGGTTACACGGCGTGCTGAAGGCTGTGAAAACGGCCTTGACTGCTTCGTGGAATTTGTGGCAATTGCTCTGGATAATTCGCATCTATTTGTGTAATGCGTTCAATGGGACACGCTCACTTTGGAGTCCCGTAAGATCGCAATTGAGATCCCGTGCCATCGCTTTAGCAAAATCTGCAATAGCGTGATCGAGCTCGCGTTTATCGCCATCAGTCAAACCGCGATTGTAACAGCCGTTTTTTGCTTGTGCCAACAGTTCTTCGGCTCGTTGTTTTTCGCTTAGCTCACCCTGTGCTTCGGCGACGCTTTGAAGTGCTAACATAAGTGCTAAAGTGTCACCGTCCTTCTGGTATTCCTCCACGGCGACTTGAAGATAGGAGACCGCCTCCTCGCGATCAGAAAGTTCTTCAATTAAGTAATCTCGGTATTTTCTCATTTTTCTCATTTTTGAGACTCCTTATATTCTCGCCAATAGGCTTTTGCCCGTTCAATATCTCTAACTTGCGAGGATTTGTCTCCGCCGCAAAGTAGCAGAATAATGGTATGATCTACTTCGCCAAAATAGACGCGATAGCCTGGGCCAAATTGGAGACGGATTTCAAATACTCCGTCTCCAACAGATCTGTAATCGCCTAAATTACCGGTTTCGAGGCGGTCAAGTCGGGTTTGAATTTGTTTTCGCGCTCTTTGATCTCGAAGTGATTTCAACCATTCGGTGAAAGGCTCCCGACCATTTGGAGCACGGTAGATTTGTAGATCTCTTGGTTGTGCAATACGCATTCTTGATTCTTAGCCGTATGTTCTCTTACAGTCTATACCGCGGCAACAACAGCCTCAGCAGCTTCCTGGAGCTTTCGGGCAACGGTAAATTCAAGACCTGAATTTTCGAGAATTTGCGCGCCCTCTTCGGCGTTGGTCCCCTGCAATCGCACCACCAGTGGCACATTGATTTCGATATCTTCAAGCGCGGCAACAACGCCTTCAGCCACGCGGTCGCAGCGCACAATACCGCCAAAAATATTGATAAGCACCGCTTTGACCGATTCGTCGGACGTGAGAATACGCATGGCATTTTTGACGCGCTCGACATTGGTTCCCCCACCAACATCGAGAAAGTTAGCCGGTGAAGACCCCGCGTATTTGACAATATCCATCGTAGCCATCGCCAGACCTGCGCCATTGACCATACAACCTACTTCGCCGTCGAGTTTGATATAATTGAGATCGTATTTTGAGGCCTCAACTTCGAGTGGATCTTCCTCGTCAACATCGCGCAATTCATAAATATCCGAATGGCGGTACATCGCACTATCATCGAAATTCATCTTGGCATCCAGAGCCAGAACCTCACCACTTTTGGACACCACGAGGGGATTGATCTCTGCGAGCGAACAATCGGTCTCTTCATAAGCTTTGTAAAGGGCGGAAATAAATGAAACCCCCTGTTTGATTTGGTCGCCTTCAAGCCCCAGACCAAGTGCGAGATGCCGCGCTTGAAAAGGCTGGAGACCAACACCGGGATGAACGACCTCTTTGAGAATCTTTTCCGGAGTAGATGCAGCAACCTCTTCAATGTCCATCCCTCCTGCACGGGAAGCCATAACAACCAGACGCGACTGCGCGCGGTCCAGCACAATGCCCAGATACAATTCGCGGTCAATATCCGTCGCATTTTCCACCCAAACAGATTTGACTTTTTGACCCTCAGGACCCGTTTGCGGGGTAACGAGTTGCATGCCAATAATTTCGGATGCCGCTTCTCTGGCTTCGGCAGGATTGGATGCGAGTTTAATACCGCCCCCTTTTCCGCGACCACCTGCGTGGATCTGCGCTTTGACAACCACTGCACCACCGAGATCTTTGGCAATAGCTTCGACCTCTTCGGGCGTACGAGCAACCGCGCCATTGGGCACGGGCACACCAAAGGATCTGAGAATTTCTTTAGCCTGATATTCGTGAATTTTCATCTTAGTTCCTTGTGTTTATTGTTATCGAACGCCAACTCAAACAGCGTATTTTTCCAACACATCTCGATCAATCTCAATGCCCAATCCCGGTGCATCGGGCACGGGCAATTCGCCATCTACAGCCTGAATCGGATTTACGGCTAACTCCGTCCGCAACTCATTTTCTGTCATATCGTATTCAAACAGGGACGGAATAGGGTTCAACGCATCCGGCGCATCTGGAATGGTAGCCTGCCAGTGGACAGTCGCCGCCAACCGAATATGACTGCCCCACATATGCGGCAAAACCCGCACATAATTTGCACTCGCCATCACCGCAATATTGCGACATTCGCTAAACCCACCTGCAATACTGATATCAGGCTGCACAATATCCAGTGCTCGCTGCTGAATCAACTCGCGAAACGCCCAACGTCCAGCCAGCCCCTCTGCGCCTGCAATGCGCATGGGCAACGCGCCTTTCACCTGCAAATACCCGCGCACATCATCTGTTGGTATCGGCTCTTCATACCAGAACAAATCATTGTGTGCGATCTTGTGCCCCACATCAATAGCCGTGCCCACATCATACCCGCAATTGGCATCCACGGCAAACAACACATCGTCGCCTATTGCCTGCCGAATTGCTGTTACATTTTTTACATCGTAATCCGCGCCAAATCCGATCTTCATTTTCATCGCAGAGAAGCCCATATCGACATACCCTTTTGCCTCATCGACAAGTGCCTGTGTCACATCGGGGCGGTCTATGCGAAATAACCCGGTGGCATACGCGGGAATTTTATCTCTCACCTTCCCACCTAACAATTGATACACCGGCATATCGAGAGCCTTGCCCATCAAATCCCACAGCGCAATATCTACCCCACTGATCGCCTTTGGGCTTACCCCATCATCGGACAACGCCTGATAGATTGCGCCACAGTCAAACGGACTGCGCCCCACAATATGCGCGTCAATCGCAGAGCGATGGACTTCGCCTGTGCCTTCGCCCCACCCAATCAAGCCATTATCTGTAGCGATCTCCACGACTTGCGCCTGTCGGCTCGTGGACCATCCCCTCGAAATCGCGAACTTCTCTCGCAAGGGATATCGCAAATGATATGTTTTTACCTCAGTAATCTTCATATAGCCACTCCTACTTCACAAACAAATCATCCAATGTCACGGGCGTAACCGTGCCGAGTGTCCTCAGACTATTGAGATCAAATTTGGTTGTATCGCCCATAATAGAAATGAGTTTGGGGCGTTTGGCAATATGCTGCTTGTGAAAATCGAACACAATCGGCATCTCAGCCTGAAGAATGTGATCAAACCGCTCTTTTCGCGGATCGGGCGTCTGGTTGCGGCGTTCCCAAATACGCAACACGCTGGGTAACTCGCGGTATTTGATTTTGGCGACGCGATAGCGGTTAACCACAGAATTTTTGGCTTCTACAAAACGCTCGGGCGATTCGGGCAAATCGTCAATCAACTCGACCAGTGCAGTAACAGCCTCCGGGGTTTTATCAGCCTGGCAGCCAATATACCCCCACATGACATTCTGATCATTGCTGCGATCGCCGAGATCATACCGCGCAAATGTAGAATAAGCCAGTGCGCGGGCTTCGCGCAATTCTTGAAAAACAATACCCGACATACCCCCGGCAAAATAATCGTTGTAGAGATCAATAGCTGGACGAAGTGCCATATCGAACGCAACACCTCCAGACTCGACAAAGACCTGAGACTGGGCTGTTTCTTTGTGAAAGAATCGAATTTCCGTTTTATCTGGCGCGTGAACTGCGAGGTGCTCATAAGCAGGGGGCGTCTTCAGTTCGCCACTGTCAGAGAGATGTTTTTTAATGGTCGCAAGAACTTCGTCGAGCGGCTTTGAACCTCCGTAAATCAGAGCATGTTGATAGGTCGGCAGGCTGGATATCAAACCGTGTAATTCTGCAACCGTGAGCTTTTGTAATGCTTCAGACGAGATACTGCGTTTATACAACGAATTGTCGCCATAACGACTGTAGAAACGCAGGGCATTGCGTAGAGATCGGGGATCTTTCTTTTGGTCTTCGCGTTGCGTGAGGGTAATTTTGACGAGTTCATCGAGCGTGGCCTGATCCGCAGTCGGGTTCTGGATATATTTCATCATCAGCGCAAGAGATGCATCAAAATTTTCATCTAAACCGGAAATACTGATATTGGTTTCATTATTTGACACGCCAATATTGAAATCCGTGCCCAGTTTGTACCATTCTTTTTTCAGCGCATCGGGAGACAGATCGCCGGCACCGGATTTGTCCATGAGTGATCTGGCTGTGCCGAGCCGGTTATCCTGATACGTGCCCATATCCACGCTGAGGGTAAATGTGAAAAGATCGTTAACCGGATTTTTCACATAGTAGAGTTTTACACCGTCCCGCACCTGTGCAATTGTATAGTCTTTGTCGGTGACAAAAACGGGAGCAAGTTCATCGGTAGGCATAGCCAACACATCTTTTGCAAATTCGGATTGGCGGGTCGGATCAATATCAATTTTGTCGATTTCGGGCTTCTCGATTTTGGGCAATTCGTGTTGTTCATCAATGCGATACCCCGCAACATAGTCCTCGCCAAAATAATGATTGGCTACGCGCATAATATCATCTCGCGTGATTTTTTCCATACGGGCAATTTCAGCAACCTCTTGATCCCATTCGGCAAATCCCAGAAACGCACTGGTCATTTGTCTGACCCGGCTGCGATTGGATTCCAAACCCCGTTTTTGATTCTTTTTAAAATCCGTGACAATCGCAGATAGCAGACCTTCGTCAAATTCGCCGCGTTTGATCATGGCAATCTGATCCAACAAAAGTTGCTCAACATCTGCGAGTGTTTGATCTTTTTTTGGAATACCCCACAGATATTGCGTGCCGTAATCATTGAGTAAATAGGGATAGCTTCCCGCGCGTCGTACTTTCTGCTGCTGCACGAGATTGAGGTTGATAAGCCCCGCAGTGCGATTGTCCAGGATCATATCAATCAGCTTTAGAGCTTCGGCGTCTTTGTGGCCGCGATGGTTTGTGCGAAAAGCCAGAAGTACGTATTCTTCGCCCTGAAATTTGACCGTGACGCGCTCGGCACCTTTAAGAGGTGGTTCTTCCCATTTTTGGAGCGCGGGAATATCTTTGGCCTTCCATACTGAGAAATGTTCATCTATCAGTTGAATCGTCGCGTCAATGTCAATATCTCCAGAAATACAAATCGCCATATTGTTAGGCACGTAATACGTGTCGTAAAATTGGTACATATTTTTGAGCGAGGGGTTTTTGAGATGCTCAACCTCGCCAATCGTGGTTTGCTGCCCGTAGGGATGATTTTTGTATAGATGTTTATTCACAGCCTCGCTGATGAGCCAGCCCTTGTTGTCCAATGTGCGGTTCTTTTCTTCATATACCACTTCGAGCTCGGGTTGGAACAGGCGAAACACGGGATTTTGAAACCGTTCGGACTCAATTTTTGCCCAGTGGTTGAGATAATTGCTGGGCAACCCCACTTTGTACACGGTTTCTTCGTGCCACGTGTGTGCATTCAAGCCACTCTCGCCCATAGCTTTGTAGAGTTTGTCGAGTTCGTTGGGAATGGCGTATTGTGCCGCCTGTTGAGACGCTTTGTTGATCTCTGCGTAAATGGCCTTGCGTTTTTCGGGATCGGTTTCGCGGAAGTGCTCTTCGTATAATGCGATAATGCGGGCAATATGGACCTTTTCTTGTTTGTAATCCAAAGTCCCGATATTTTGCGTGCCCTTAAAAAGCATGTGTTCCAAATAATGCGCCAGACCCGTAGATTCAGCGGGGTCGTGTTTGCTTCCCGCACGCACGGGGATTTCGGCATAAAAACGCGGTTCTTCGTGGTTCTCAGTGAGATAAACTGTGAGACCATTGTCGAGCTTGTAAATATGTACATGCATCGGATCGTCGGGATTGGGCGCATTAACGCGCGTAAACTCGGCGAAGACAGGTGAAGCGAGCAGTGTAAGAGCAAAAGTAAGGGCAAATAATTTCCGCATAATGCACTCCTTTGAAAGTGAACCGTGTTGTGAATTTTTCAGGTCGGATAATTTATCTATTTTTTGATGCCGTGAAAAGCATAAATGTTTCATTATCACTATTTAATCATTTACGCAGTCTTCCGGGCGAATTTTATCGAGGCGTTGGACGACATCCTGGGGTTGAATTCGAGTTTTAAAAAAGAAAACATGCCCGGGCACATCCTCGAAATCTTCTTCCTCGACATTGAGATCACGAGAAACAGCAACGACGAGGTCTTTGCGGTTGGCGCGGCGCAGTTTGTCGAGTTTGCGCCTCAGATAATCGGGATGCCAGAAACCGACGATCTCGAGCAGAGCCGTGCGACCATCGGGATGGCGAAAAATAAAATCGGGAATGAAGACCGTGTTTTTGAGATTCACAATTTCGGTTTCGCGTTCGAGTTCCCAGTCGGTTTTAGCTTTTTCAAAGCGAGTGGCAAAAGTCTCTTCAAGGAGAGAATCGTACACGGTCTGATCTTTGTAGTGCGAAAGCAAATTGTGGCTGTCATCCAGGACAAAATCACCTTCGCGGCCATCTTTGAGCTTGACCTTGGCTTCCATTTTCCATCGAGTACACAGGAGCAGCGCAGGCAGAAAAACAGCCATCTGAATACCGTATTTTTGCGAGAGACGAAACAGGCTCACAGGACCGTCGAGGACGATTTCGTATCCCGCATCCCGGTCGCCCCGAATATCGTGAATCAAGCGATAAAATTTAATAAACTTGAAAAGCTGTTTGTAGCGCACGGGCAAGTTGCGATGCACCGAGAGTCGCATGCGAGTACAGCGATAGAACATAGCCTGTGCAAGTGCGACATTGTAGCGGTTGAGCAACCACGCGGGATCGGGCGCGTCAAAGCGATCGAGATAGTGATTGACGGGAAGGTCTGCGTAGAGGCTATGCGCGATATTTTCCGACGAGGTCTGGTATTTGAGCGCGACCTGATCGAGAATGTGTTCGCGTGTGACGGGATAGAGGAGATCGGATTCGCGGACAATGGGGTGATTCTCTCGGCTGAGGCCAAAAACCTGTGTGCGAATTTCCTCGGGTTCCACAATACTGTCAATGCGAAACTCACAGCGGTCGTCTTCGAGCAATTTCGTCAGGCCGCGTTGAACGCGATAATCCGTTGCCTCGGCCGCACGCAGGTCCAGCGCACTGTGTAATTCACCGCGCGACTTGCCCTGGTGATCGATGAAGATATCGATAATTTCCTCTGCCAGCGCGATGATACTGGGTACTGTTGTATCCACATAGCGAGGCTCGATATAAGGCCCGCGGCGACGCACGAGCAAAAGGTCGGAAGTGAGCATAAATCAGTAAGACTTGAAACGCCTGCCCCTTATAGGACAGGCTGAAGTGCCTCTTCTACAGAAAGTGGAAAAATCTTTGTCACATCGCCTTCAAGGCGCAATGCGAGATCTGGATAACTATCGTGATCAGTTTTGCCCTGATTGATAATAACATAGGGAGCACCGCGTTCTGCTGCCATCAATGGAAAGCTTGCGGCAGGATAGACAGATAAGGTAGAACCCAGAGAGATCGCCAGGTCGGCATTGACCGCTGCTGTTGCTGCCCGGTGTAAGTCCGCTTCAATCAGCAGTTGACCAAAGCTGATGGTGGCAGATTTGAGATAACCTCCGCACTCGCACATGGGAGGTTTTTTTGTACGGCGAAAAGCAGCGTAGTGACGTTCGGGATCGCTGCGTTTACCACAAGTCTGACATTCGACTTCTGCATTGGTGCCGTGCAGTTCGATCAAGCGTTCAGGTGAGGTGCCAGCCCGGGTATGCAGGCCATCGATATTTTGCGTGATAACGCATTCGATTTTATCCGATCGCTCGAGCTTCACAACGGCATTGTGAACAGCATTGGGACGGGCGTTTTCAAAGGCAGCCCAGCCTTCGAGCTTTTGATCCCATGCTTCGATACGCGCTTCTTCAGAAGTCATAAAATCCTGGTAATAAACCGGCCGTCGGGTTTTCCACACGCCATCTGGCCCGCGAAAGTCGGGTATGCCACTCGCGGTGGAAACACCTGCCCCCGTGAAGATGAGGATGCGCTCGGCATTTTGGATATATTCGACGAGTTCTGAATTGGGCATCACGATTGCGTCTTCATGTTGAGTACAACAGAGGTCGAACCCCAGTTGTGATCGGTGAGATAATATGCGACGACATCGGGCCGGCGTTTTAAGATCGCATGAACGGTTTCTCGCAGCGCGCCCGTGCCCTTACCGTGAATAATACGCACATCGGAAATGCCGCGCTGTTTGCATTCATCGAGATAATCGGGCACGAGAGCCTTGACATCGCGCGGATGAAAGAGATGGAGATCGAGTTCGCCATCAATTGGAAGTTCGACGGGTTCGGGCATATCCCCTCTCACCCACTGTAGGCGTGTGCATCGTCGAGATCAAGCAAGTCAAACCATGTTGTGATATCGGTGCGACTGGGGGCCACGCGCTCCAGCGTTGAGTTAAAAATCTCCATTTGCTGTTCGTCTTCGGGACCCTTCTGAGAGAGAGCCTCGTTCAGACGCGAGATTTCATCCTGCGTGCAATCCGTGTGTTCGAGCACCCAATCCCCGAGTTCGATATCGTTGACATTGTGATAAGCCGCATCCTGAAAATCTTCGGCAGATATATTGAGAAAATCGAGAATGACTTTGTCAATGGGACAATCGTAGATATAATCGTTGAGCTTGCCCGCCTTTGCCGCGCGTGCCTTATCACCCAGGCGCGATACACCGTAAATGCCAGCAACATCGCTGTTATACGGCGAGCGCGGTGGCCGCTGGTTCAGATCGGTATCCCGGTAACAACCCCAGTCGTCGAGTTCCATAGATTGGAGCATCGTTTTCACTTTCTCGGGATCGGCATTGAATTTTTCGAGGCGATCTTTTAATCGCTGGCGGCTCGCCTCATCAAAAGGTTCCCATGTGAGAAGCTCGTTGTTGTACGCTTGGATCTCCTCTTCGGTCTTAGGATACGTTTCGCGCAACCAATCGCACAATTCCGCGTCGTCCATACGCTGAGCCGCATCGGCAAAGTCATCATGCGAGACGCCGAGAAAATCGAGTACTATTTTGTCCAACCCCGAGTTCTCGCCATAGAGGTGTTCGCCAATCGTATTTGCCCGGTGCGCCCGCGCTTTGTCGGTCAAACGCGCAAGTGAAACAATACCGAGCATTGAAGTATTGGTCGGCCGGCGAGGCGGTTGTTTCGTCATATCCATGGTATGCCTTTCTATTTCTTGTTTTGGGTTATATCAGCTAAAAGTTGCTGAAGGTGTGGTTTGGCGTTGGACAGGTATTCATAACACTATCATTTCTTTTAAAACAGTGTCGCGAATTTCCTCACGGAGCGATTCTTTTGGGACAACATCTACCTTGCGATGAAGCTTGGTCTCCAAAAAATCTCCGACCCTGATCAGATCAAATATACTTGCCTCATCGTCAAAATCTATCAAGACATCTATATCACTGGTATTTTGCTGTTCATCCCGCGCAAAAGATCCAAATAAGCCAATTTCTCGCACTTTGTGTTGCAAAAGATCGGGTTTCAATGCCTTTAGTGTGTTCACTATTTCTGTTTTGTCCATCATTCCAATGGGGATATTTTTCCGGGATTCTCTAAATCTTGTGCTCGTTCCCAAGCTGTCCTCAATTCCGCTTGATGTAAAGACGCCCAGCGAAGCACAAGTCGTTGTTCTCTTGTCGGCAAAAATCCTTTTAATACTTCAAGAGTTTCAATTCCAATAACTGCCTGGTTATCACCATACAGTGCGTGAAAATGCGCTGGCGGATGTTCTCTAAAATGAATTTGGATGATAATTCCGTAAAAGCGACAAAGTTCAGGCATTCTCAATCGCAACTTGTGCGCCCGGCATCACTTCCGCCACAGACTTACCTGTGAGTTCCATATAAAGCGCGTCCGGACAAATATCTAAATCATCGCCCCACGCTATTGCGCCCCCATCTGCCACGCGCACAGTCTCAAAGAATGTGCGGTCATTCCAGGCTGCAAACACACCGCGCCCAGCCATATCTGAAAGGTCTATCTCACCCGCAACCCCATCCGAATAGCGCACCCAGATGCAGTAACCATCACGCGGTTCCACTGCTATTGGTCGTATCATTGCAGTTCTCCTTTTGCTATCGTTTCAATTATCCCAATAAACAAAAAGTGTAGCAACAACGCCATTTTGTCAACCGCATTTCGGTTTAACCAGCGTATAACCACACCACAACACGGGTATCAAGGTAGATCAAGATTCACCTCCTTGTCCCATGTGATATGTACCAGGTCCTCGGGATCGCCTTTAATCACCTGCCTCCTGTTTCGTAAGTTCTGAAGTTTGAACATTTCTCTCATATCGATGCTACACTTTTTTAAGAGTGTAGTAAGATCTTTGGGTGCTTTGAGCTTATAACAAGACTTATCGGGTGAAAAATAGACCAGGATATTCTTCTGGAGCTGCAATAAATTGAGAATATTGTTCAGAGTTCCCTTACTCTTCCCATCCCAAATCATGAAACCACAGGACGCTACTTGAGCCATCTTTGCGTCCTTAGTTGTGTAGTATGCAAAGTCTTTTACCTGATTATCTGCATATATCTGTTCTACTGGCCAACTTCCCACGTTGTTCTGACAGTCGTCGTCCATGCAATAGACGATAATATTCCGATATGATTTTTCTGCTAAATAGCTCTGTACGGCCTTATCAGCGCCATTTGCATCTCCGATGACAATAGCGGAATGCTGTCGCATGATGTTATCCACTTTGGACCTGATGGTATCGTTCAAGTGTGTGATACTACGAGAACCGCCAATAAAAACCGTCGTCATGATATTGCCTTTGTACGGGTGAGAGCCAACGCGTACACATCAGAGCATTGTGCCTGATCATAACATTACGCATGCTTGTAAAAATATTACACTAAAAAACAAAAGGTGTCGCAACAACGCGATATTGTCAACCGCATTTCAAAATATCTCTCGGTGCTTGTATGGAGAACTCCCAGAAAGATTTGATTATTTGTGAGGTTGCGTTAAATTATAGCCGCACTAAGAGAATCTCACAAGATGGTGTTTGACCACCACTTTAAAAAAACAAAAGGAGTTACAATGGACTTTATTGATCAAATCAGAGAATTAGGAGAGCGGGCACTTGATCTTAAAGGGGCATTAGAGACCGAAGAGGCGACAAAAAACGCCCTTGTTATGCCATTTATTCGTTTGTTGGGATATGATGTTTTTGATCCCCGAGAAGTGGTGCCCGAATACACTGCTGATATTGGCACCAAAAAGGGTGAAAAGGTTGATTATGCTATTTTCAAAGACGGATCCCCCACAATTTTATTTGAATGCAAGGCTTCAGAAGTTGAACTTAGTGGCAGTCACGCCAGCCAATTGTATCGCTACTTTTCGGCAGTTCAGGAGGTTCGATTCGGAGTGCTTACAAATGGTATTGTGTATCGTTTTTTTTCAGATATTGAGGCAGAAAATCTGATGGATGACAAACCATTTTTTGAGTTGAATTTATTAGAGATTCGAGAGTCTCTCGTTGAAGAATTGAAGAAATTCACCAAAGCCAATTTTGATATCGATAACATCTTAAACACGGCCAGCGAACTTAAATACACCCGAGAAATCAAAGGTATATTGGCCGCTGAATACGAATCTCCCACAGAGGGCTTTGTGCGTTTCTGTATCGGCGATATTTATTCTGGCCTAAAAACTCAGTCTGTAGTAGAACAATTTGCAGACATTACCAGGCGGGCCTTTCATCAGTTTGTCAACGACCAGATAAACGAGCGTCTAAAATCAGCACTTGCTGGCGAAGACGCCGATGAAGTAGCTCCTCCTCTTTCTGAACCTGATCCGGTTCGGTCTGATGATGAGGAGGAAGATGCCCGAATCGTTACAACTGAGGAAGAGTGGGAAGCGTTTTTTGCTGTGAAATCCATCCTCTACGACACAATAGATCTTTCGCGCATAGCAATGCGCGACCGCATTAGTTACTGCGGCATACTGCTTGATGACAACAACAGAAAACCTATATGCAGGTTACATTTCAATGGATCTCAGAAATACTTAGGCATTTTTGACGCGAACAAAAAGGAAGTCCGCATGCCAATTGACTCAGTCAATGACATCTATCAATATTCTGGTCAGCTAAAATCAATCTGTCATGTTTATGAAGGGTAGGCGGTCAATGATCTGGCCAGAGAGCCTTGCTGATTTTTTCGAGATTCACCATCAGGATGGGTAGGATTTGAGGATATACAGGATACCCACCCGCCTAAACCACCCATCCAAAACCCATCCCATACACGCTGTCACAGCCTTGTCTCTAGATCACCCAAAATATAACGCTCACACTATAGCTTGATTCCTCGTGTTCGACCTTATACGAGATATTTCCACCGCTATCTCCTACCATATCCGCACTGACCAGTATAACAGGTATTTTCGCCAAAAAAATTTTCAAGATAGGCCATCTACGAGTACCTGTTTAAGACAATCGAAATCATCTCCCTGAACTCCTGCATCATGTGAATTTTCCAAGTGGATGACGAACTCGGAGAAACGAAATTCATGTTTACCAGACCGTTTTGGTGGCTCCCACTGGGCATTGGCGTCCAAGTTTAACTCATCAGCTCGCCACCGCCCACTGCGCTTAAATTTTTTGAGCTGCGCTAGCGGTTCGAAAAACCACGTTATCTTATAGGGGTAGGGGAGTTGTGTATCTGATGGGGTCAGTACAGCCAGCCAGTAGTGCTCCTGGTGCTCCTTTGCCATCCGCACTTGATTCCATTTCCAATACACACGCCCTTCCTGCATGTGCTTCACCTCAATGTAAATCTCCTTGTCCGTACTGTGGGTTAAAACGATATCTGTTATGCTACGCCCCCCATCAGACAGATGGCAGGACACCTCAGTTTTCACCTGCCAGCCTTGCCCTTTCAAGTACTCCTGTAGTTTATTACTTAGCCATTCTTGGGCCTTATAGGCGGCTTGGCGAGTCTCTGGCCTAAGTGGGGAGGCGGGTGCTCGTCCCTTCTTGGGTGCCCGGTTATTCGGTGAGGGATCCATACCCCCAGACTGCTGAGTGGGCGGACTAGCTGGCTGAGATCCTTTAGGCCCGTTGATAGGTGGATTGGCGACTGAATGAACCTCTGCATCTGGTTCAATTTCCTGATCTTCCGCCTCTAGCATTTCTTCCAACTCATCTTGTACAGGTTGCATCTCTTTTTCTATTTCCCGCACCGCATCCCCGGTCACCCCAAGATCACGTAGCTTGTCCGCAAGTTCCCTATGCGGATAGTTCAGCAAGTCTTTCAGAGTAGATTGTTCAGAGATATCAAGGCAGAAGGTGTAGCAAAGTGCCTTCGCTACCCATTCCCATCCCATAATGGAGGGTTTCCATTGCTGTTTCTCAGAAAGAGAAAAACACTTATCCCGTTTAAGCCACAAGGTTGCAGGTTTGAGTTCCTGCAGTGCTTGGTAATAGGCTGGTAAGGTATCCAGCATACCTAAATCTGTCTCTGGCAAAGAAAACTGCACCTTTAGATTTTCCACTACCCGAATCGCCAGTTTCGCATTTAAGGCATTCTTATTCGCCGGGAATCTACTGAAGCTATCCTCTGAGTATTTTTGTTTCAGATAAGCCAAAATAGCCGGATAGCGCCCTTGTAGCCGACGGACCAAGTTTTGGGCTTCAGTCTCTTTTGTAATAGCATCGGCGGGTTCACCGCGCAGGTGTTCAGACAACGGCGCAACACCGAGGTGGGCTTTGGCTTTGTTCTCTAATCCATCCAGCATCACCGGCAGTACCCACAGACCTTTCAGGCGGATCTTGTCCAGGTCCGGGCGGTCCAGATAGTACACGCTACCCTTTTCTTTGTGAGAAAAAAACTGCCACGTCTCGTTATTATCTGCATCTCGGTTGATCCCCCACAGTCCCCATTCTCCGCCAATCCTTTCGTCGTTCGGTTTGGAGATGTAGAAGTTGGTCCGTGTTCTGCTACCTGCGTGCATTAGCAAGGCACGCAACAGATTTTTTATTTTTTTCTTCCTCTCTTTACCGGGCGGTGTATCATGATTTTTTTTCGCTTGTTGCAGCCAACCTTGCCAGTCAGCAATTTTCAGATCGCTCCATCCCGAACGCACTCCAATAGCTTTCAAAAACTCTGTTGATTTCCCTATATCTATATTTGCCGTATCCAGTTCACGTACCCATCCACGAAGTTTGCGAGTAAGTTCGCCATTTTGAAATACTTCTTTGGGACGATATAGCGTTTTGACTTCCTTGACTGGCACCCAGGAAACCGTTTTGAAAAGCCAGTGCAAATGGGAGTCTTTAGAAAATCGGTCATTATCATAGTCTTTTTGCATATTGCTGGATTCATATCCCGTGCATTCAAATTCGGCATAACGCTCCCAGTGTTGTGCGATAAAGGCGAAAGCACCAGAGGTTTTCAATGCCTTTTCACCTCCATCCAGTGTCCAATTCTGTCGAATTCTTCTTGTTCTTCTTGAATAAGGTGAAAAATTCTCACTCCAATAACTCTCCCACCCATTAGGTAGGTCGGCATGTAGGTTGGACGGTAAGCCGCTTCTGCTATACTCTCGATATATAATCAATCCTTTTTTTGTTTTTGGACGCATATCTTCATTGACAATAGGCACCTCTCTGGGGATAAAATTTATCCCCAGCCAGCGATAAAATGATGCCCAATGCGTTTTCTCTTTATTTTTAGGTTTTTCTAAGAAATGGCGATCTTCGTACATGCACTCCAGAACTTCGGGAACATCCCAGTCTTTGCCTGCATACACCTCTGATGCAGGCTGCCAGTCTCCCCCACGTACCTTGACCCGAAGTAGCCTGCTAAGCTTTGACGGGCAGTTGTCTTTTTGTTTACTTGTGCGATAGACTTGTTGCATGAAATTGAGCAAGGCCCTTGGTTTTTTTTTGATCAGTTTTTCATCGGACTCCAAGGCGGCCTGCATTTCCTCTGCGATTTTACCCAAAGTGAAAGGCTTTACCTGGAGCCTATCCTTAAAAAACTCCCTCAGATCTTCTTCTGCCAAAACTGTCTCCGTCAGCCCCTTCGTCAGAAAATGCATTTGGATCGGTATTTCGAGCGGCTTGGATTCGGTTCTTTTTTTGCCTTTTTGTGGCGGGGGAAAGAATAGCGTAGCTTGAGTAGGGGAACAAGGTTCGCACTTGCCCTCCACAGGGATCAGAGGCAAATCGCGTAGCGTATCCCAATCCAAGCGGGCGTTTTCTTTACCTATCAGAGCAATCAGAGCTTTGGCGCGAGTATTGGTTTCGTCACACGGCAAAAAGGGTAGGCCATTCAGGCCGCCGGGCCGATGTTTCTCTAGCAATTCCTTGAATGATGCTCAAACCTGAAGATCAATGTCGTCAGGCGGCAGACGCAGATCGTTTAGAGTCAGCCCCCGCGTATCCTTTGGAGTAATGGGTAGTACTGCTTTGCGAATGGCCTTCCACAGGTCGCGCTGTATGGAATCGTCTTCAGTATCCAAAATTTTGTGAGGTTTCAGGCAATCCAGCAGAGTTGCACAATCAGGCAAGTTCGCTAAGGCAGTTTTCACCACGGTGGCCAGATCGCGGATGCAAGCGTCATAGCGGGGTCGGTTATCGCTGGAAACCTTCTGAATATGGTCACGGCTCGTGCGGAGGGGCCAGCGGGCATGCATCAGCAGGGGTAATGGACTGCGTTCTTCGGTAATAAAATAGGCGCGCAGATAAGGGTGTTCTTGTTCAGGCTGTGGCCTTCCATCTTTGCCTAAGCGCAGAGCCACGGCAGCTTGGTCTTCCTTCAACATGTGCCAGTAAGTGGTGGTTGATGTACTGCCTGTGTGCTTTTCAATCCGATACGTTCCATTGCGCTTACTTTCCCTGACTTTTTGCCAGCGCACTTCATGGGCCTCATCTCCTTCGCCTTTGCGCCAGATGATTTCCGTCAGGGCCGGTAAAAACAAAAGCAGAGTTTCGTCTTCGGCGCATCGCATAAAATCTTTGCGCAACTGTTCCACCCCATTTGCCGGGGCATTCTGGCTAAAGGGTAGTACGACCAGCGTCGTATATTCTTTTGCCAATCTTTGCAGGTACTCAGACTCTTCTTTCAAAGGCTTCCAAAAGGGTAGGCGCATCAAAGGCAAGCGCGTGGAATTATCGGGTAGCAGGTTGCAGTTTTTGAGTGCGGCTTGAGTTTCCTGACCATCGAATCCAAAGTGAAGGTACCCAGAGTGAATGCGTAACCGCCCACGGCTGATGTTCAGCACTCCCTTGAAGCCAATCCCTTTCTCTCCTATCTCGCACGTTTCCCCCGCGGCGGCATCGTGGGCGTTTTGCAACAATTCCAGCAATACGCGGCCAGCATATTCGCGCTTCAGGCTTTCTTCGCTACCCGCATGCTCTTCAATATCGCCCGGCGTAGCTTGATAGCTTTGCAATCGTTTATGTCTCAGGGCCTCAAGGGCGGCTTTCGCCTCATCTTCTCCGCAAAACTGTTTATCTTCGGCGTGATGCTGTTCATCTTTAGAACTGCGATGTGCATTGCATACGGACTCCAGCCCCAGATAGCTGAACGGTTGTCCACAATTGGCCACGATGAGCGATTCTTCTGTAAGGTACAAAAGTACCCTACCCGCTGTTTTTAGCATAAGTCATCCCTTATTAATAGCGAAATACGTCAGTGACGTCCTATTCATCTTTTCGTGCTTTGGCGAGATGCGTGCTATACACTTCTTCAAATTTTTGCTTTGACAAAATATAATATATTTGTCATGCCTATAATATGAAAGCCGAGATATAATACTGCGGCGACATATTTACAATACTTAGGGGAAATGATGACACACAAAGAATTAAAAATGAAGGCACTTGCAGACCCCGAAACCAGAGCCGAGTATGAAGCTCAAAAACCTGAGTTTGAATTACTCGACAAGCTGTTAGACGCCAAGAAACGCGCTGGATCGCGGCTAAACCCATGCCGCGATGACGGCTTTGTTGATGGACTTGACTGATACCCCACAGTACGCGATAAGTTTTTTACAACTGCGATAGCAATAAAAAAACTGCCCGGTTCCTTCTCGGAATCGGGCTATCTTTTTTATTCAGGACAGCTTAATGGCGATGAGGTGCGACTTTTGCAGGGGCAGGATACACGTCAGATAATCGGGCGCCTCATCCAGGCGGCTCTTAAAGGCGGACCAATCCGGATCCATATACCATTGCTCGACCGCAGACCAGCCATCGACAAAAATGAAAGCCCCTGGTGCCAGACGGCTTTCCAGCATATCGAACATAGGCGCGAAAGCGTGCAGGCCAAAGTCAACAAAGACGAAATCCACGCGATCGGGAAGAGCTGCGATAAAAATATCACCGGTGCCGGTATAGCATTCCACCAGATGGTCCAGACCAGCGGCTCGCAAATTGCCCTGAGCCGCCGCAGTTTTCTCGGGCATCTGATCCAGGGTAAAAACGCGGCCTCCCGTATGCTGCGCTGCCGCAGCCAGATGCAACGTGGAATAGCCGTGCGAAGTGCCAAATTCGACCAGCGTCCTCGCCCGCTGGTGAACCGCTGTGAGACACAAATAATGAGCCACCTCTGGGCTGGCGGCCTTGAGGCGCAGCGGATCAGTAGAGCCGGCTCGACGCTCCTCCTGGTCGCGGCTGTGTAGGTGGGCGACAAGTACTCGTTGGGCTGGCGTAAAGAGATCTTCGATATGCACAGAGTCTCCTTTCAAAACATCTCTCGTTGCTTCCCATCGTACGCATCGTGTTGTCTGCGGCGGCGGGAAATGCGGTCTTCAACCGTATTGCGGGAAATCACTTCGTAGAGAATGGCGTGTTTGCCTTCGCGGCGGCGCAAAATGCGCCCCAGTCGCTGGACGTGTTCGCGGATCGTACTCGTCCCCGAAAGCACAACCGCGACATTGGCTTCAGGTACATTGACCCCTTCGTTGAGCACGCGAGAAGTGACAAGTGCGAGAATGTCCCCCTCATTAAAAGCTTTGAGGATTTCTCGGCGCTCCTTTGTGCGGGTCTGGTGCGTAATGGCGGGAATGAGAAATTGTTCTGAAATATTATAAACAGTTTCGTTATCATTGGTAAAAATAAGCATGCGGTCGCGCGGATGTTTTTTTAGCAAATCTTCCAGCACGCGCAACTTAGCGGTTGTGCCCAGAGCGACTTTGCGATAGCGACGATAGGCGAGCATCGCCCTTCGGCCATCGCTGGAGCGAGCCGAAAGACGCACAAAATTTTGCCATCCAGAGGCACTGCCCAAACGCAGATTCTTGGACTCCAGAAAAGCGTTGAATTGCGAACGCGCGGTTTCGTATTCGGCGCGCTCTTCGGCCACCATATCGACTTCAATGCGCTGCGTATTATACTCAGAGAGATAATCGCCAGACAGGTCGCGGATACCCTTTTCATAAACAGTTGGCCCCACGAGATCGCGCAACATAAGATGGCGACCATCGGGACGTTCGAGCGTGGCAGTAAGCCCCAGACGATAGGGCGCAATAGAAAGCTCTGCACCGTGGGAATAGGATTCGCCGGGCAAGTGATGAACCTCGTCAAAAACGAGAAAACCAAAACGATTGCCATAGCGGTCCATGTGCATATACGCACTGTCGTAAGTCGTTACAGTGAGATCTTCAAGCTCGTGATACCCCCCACCCAGAATGCCGATATCACAGGAAAAAGCGTCTTTGAGCAAGTCATACCACTGATTCATAAGATCAATCGTAGGCGCAACAACAAGCGTACTGCGGGCAACTTCTGCAATACCCATCAGCGCCAGAAGCGACTTGCCCGACCCCGTGGGCAGAACAACCACGCCGCGATATTGATTTGATTGCCAGGCATCAAAGGCTTCGGCCTGATGCGGATGCGGGGTGTGTTCGCGGTTGAAATTGAGCTTGAGGCGGTTGTAGCGCGGGACCACATTTTTTATTTTAACATCCCCAGCCTGTAATGCTTCGACAACATCGCGATACCGGTGCGCCTGAGCGCGCCAGCGTCCCACGCGGCTATCCCATATAAATGGAGATGGCGGCTCATAGTCTGCTGGAGGATCCAGAAGAACGAGCGTGCCATCGTCGAACGCAAGGCGCATGTCGGGAGATAGAGATGGCAATATGAGTACCTCGGAGGGTGGAGTAAATTACTCACACAAAGAGACAAAGGGCTGGCAGGAGGTGAGAACCAACCCCCAGTCCCTCATCTTTAACTACGGTCTTGCCAACCGAATCGCGTGATCAGCGGCAGTGAGATAGGGAAACGATTGGTCGAGAAAGGCTTTGAGAAGTGTGTCTGCATTCAGATCTGATGTATCGATCTGAAATTTTTGTTTGAAAAAGGATTTGCGAAATTCTTCGTGGAATGCCTCCTGCACTTCTTCGATATCCGACTCGGGCACAAGGGGAAAATCGTGTGGATCGTCTTTCATGCGCTGTTTGATAACCTCAGGACTGGCTGTGAGATGCACCAGAATAATATCTTTGGGCATGTCTTTTTCCCAGGCCTGGGGATTTTCGACCGGGCGCGCCAGATCGGGATAATAATAGCGTTGACCGTAAACCATTTCTTCAATGTGGAAACCCGTGAGCAAGACGTGCTGGTAGTTGTGAACCAGGCGCACGTGATAAGCGATCTGAAAGCGCTGAAAACGCTCTTTGATGGGCGATGGCAATTCGGCCTGGGCCTTTTGATCTGTGGGATTTGTAAGGGTTTGCTGATCGGGAACGGAAAAGTGATCGTCCATGTGATGGCGAATACCGCGCTCCATGCCCCATTTTTGAATCGCTTGAACCAGGGTGGTTTTTCCCGTGTATTCCGTACCAATTGCTATGACGCGCATGTGAAGCTCCTTGTTGAAAAGTCGGTTTGGATAGACTATATTTAGTTTCGGAACAGCCCATATTATCAATTTACAAAACTTAAAGCAAAGCAAAAAAAGACGCAGACTTATCGAATCTATCGTAAAAGGCACATCATGGGACGTACGAGCGATGCAAAAGAGCGGCTGATACAGGCTGCGATGGATTTGTTTTTTACGCGCAGTTATACCGACGTGGGCGTGCAGGAATTGTGCAAAGCTGCCGGGGTGAAGAAAGGGAGTTTTTATCACTTCTTTGAAACCAAGCAAGACCTGGTACTCGCTTCATTAGATCGATGGTGGGAGATTACACGGGAGACCGCCTGGGAGCGGGCTTTTTCATCGGAACGACCACCTCTGGAGCGGATTTCGCGTTTTTTTCAACTGGTCTATGAGCAAAATTGCCAATTTTACGAGCAGCACAAACAGCTTTGCGGATGTCCGTTTGGCAACCTCGCCGTAGAAATGAGCGCGCACGAGCCGCTGATCCGCCATAAAATTGACCGCATTTTTGAGGATGTAATTAGTCGGTTGCAGAAAACACTCGATGAGGCGGTAGAAGCCAGTGATCTATCCCCCATGGATACGCGGGAAACAGCTCTGGCATTGTGGGCGTATTACGAAGGCATTTTGATACTGGCCAAAGCGCGACAAGATCTGGACCTGTTAAAACGGTTGGGACAGCGCGCCGTGCGATTTTTGCAAGTGTCGAGGCGACATGTAGCCTGAGGATCTTATGACCCTTTCGAAACAATATCAAAAAGATGGCTTTTGCGCTATTTATGACCCGGTTTTTCCAACCGATGTCGTCAATGCCGCAATCGAAGGCATGGATGCTGTACGCGTGGGGAAGTACGATACCGGACATCCGCCGGAAAACTCCCGATGGAACCCCGGCGATGATCCCAAAGCACTTTGCAAAATTGAAATGCCTCAATTTGCCAGTCACGGCATCATGGACCTGGTCTCGCATCCCGCCCTCGGTAAACTCGCCGCTGAAGTCACAGGCGCAAAAATGGTACAGGTCTGGTGGGTGCAACTGCTCTACAAACCCGTGGGCGAACCCACAGATCAACGCGTCACCAACATCGGCTGGCATCAGGACCGCTACTACTGGCGAATATGGGAAGACGGCAGCGAACTCTTCACAGCGTGGGTCGCCCTCAGCCACATCACACCCGATGCAGGACCAATGCGCTTTGTCCCCGGATCCCACCGCTGGGGGCTTTTGGACATCGACTTCGGCTTTCAACAACAGGACCTCGACACATTGCGCCGCGGCATATCAATACCCGAACAGGCCACCTGGCGAGAAGTTCCCATACTCCTGCCCCCCGGCGCATTGAGCCTGCACGACTGCTTCACGCTCCACGGCAGCGGACCCAACCGGTCAGATGGACCCCGTCGCAGCTTTGCCATTCACATGCGCACCGAAAAATCGTGCCCCGTCAACGATGAGCGACAGGGCCTCACCCGACACATTGACGATCTATCGAAATGCCCGGTTATCTATGAATCGTAAGGAGTATCCATGAGCAACCTGTATCTCGGGCTTGACGCCAGCACGCAGAGCTTGAGTGCCATTATCATAGACATGAGCACCCGCAAAGTCGTGTACGACGTCTCTTTGAACTACGACGAAACGCTCCCGCATTATGGCACTCAAAATGGCGTCCTCGACCATCCCGATCCCCAAATTGTTCACTCGCCACCTCTCATGTGGGCCGACGCCCTCGATGTGCTTTTCAAAAAAATGAAAACCGAGGGCGTACCCCTCGGCAATATCCGGGCCATCTCTGGCTCGGGGCAACAACATGGCTCTGTCTATCTCAAAACCGCGGATATCTTATCCAATCTCAATCCCTCAGAATCCCTCGTAGAAAACCTCGAAGGGATATTCTCTCGCGACACATCTCCCATCTGGATGGATTCCTCTACCCGCGCCGAATGCGATGAAATTTGCGATACTCTCGGCGGTCTTCAAGCCACAGCCAGCGCCACGGGATCCACCACCTTTGAGCGTTTTACGGGACCACAGATACGCAAATTCTACAAAACACAACCCGATGCTTATAACAACACCGCACACATCATGCTCGTCTCATCCTTCATGGCCTCTCTGATCGCGGGCAAAGTTGCCCCTATCGATCACGGCGATGGCGCGGGCATGAATCTGATGGACATTCAGACTCGAACCTATCATGCTGCCGCGCTCGACGCCACGGCCCCCGATCTATCCCATCGCCTGCCCTCGCTCGCAGAATCCCGCGCGATTATCGGCACTGTGAACCCCTACTTTGTCGATAAATTCGGCGTCAATCCCAATGCACAGGCGCTCGTCTGGTCGGGCGACAATCCCAACAGCGTCATCGGCCTCGGTCTTATCCGAGAGGGCCTCGTCGCCATCTCACTCGGCACCAGCGACACCTACTTTGGCACAATGAAAAATTGCCAGACCGACCCGCGCGGCGAAGGCCACGTCTTCGTCTCGCCCACTGGCGACTATATGACCCTCATATGTTTCAAAAACGGCTCCCTCGCCCGCGAAGCCGTACGCCAATCTCATGGTCTGGACTGGGACGGTTTTTCCCATGCACTCCAATCCACCCCCCCGGGCAATAATGGCAAAATCATGCTTCCCTATTTTGAACCCGAAATCGTGCCCAATGTCCTCAATCCCGGCGTACACCGCTTTGACCTCGACGAACAGGACGCCGCTGGCAATTGCCGCGCGGTTGTCGAGGCACAAATGATGTCCATGCGCATTCACTCAGAATGGATGGGCGTACGCCCCTCAGCCATCTACGTCACAGGTGGTGCCTCGGTCAATCCCGAAATTCTCCAGATCATGGCCGACGTGCAAAACTGTCCCGTTCACCAATTCGAAGTCACCAACAGCGCGGCCCTCGGCGCCGCACTCCGCGCCGCACAGGCACACCTCAACACCACCTGGGAAGACATCAGCAAGGGCATCGCCGAACCCATATCCGGCTCCGTCGTCAACCCAACCAACACCGCAGTGTACGACGAACTGGTCAAAAAATATGCCGAATGCGAACAAATCGCGCTCAACAAATAACTCTCAATACGCCTCAGCCTTCAAGGTCCCCGCGTTCTCTTCATCGACAAAAGCGCGATAGGTATGTGGTCGTCGCTGCATCCAGTTAATCCCGCGAAAGCACCCGCGACTCTTTGGCATGAATCCATCCACGAGATTCACCTCTGCGGTCACAAACCGTTCACTGCCATCATTCCATGCCAGCACATGCCCGGTGCGATCAATAATACAGCTGCCCTCCGCACGATTTACCGCCACCACCATACACAACTGATTGTCCAGTGCCCGCGTCTGCATAATCCCGCGAAAGCGCTCGGGATCCCACGTATGATCTTCTGGATGCCACGCGCGGTGATCACCCATAATTGGCAACAATAAAAAATCCGCGCCGTTTAACCCGATCATCCGCGACGACTCAGCCGCCGAAGAATCCATACAAATATTGCACCCAATCCGTCCGATCTCTGTATCGAATACGGGAAAATCATCACCCGGCAAAATACCCGAATCCATCTCGCCCCCCACTGCCAAATGCACCTTGCGGTATTTGCCATCCACGCCGCCATCGGGCGCGAATAACACGGCTGTATTGTGAACGGCATCGCCATCTCGTTCAATCACACCCAACAGCACATATACGCCATAATCGCGCGCAACATCCGCAAACGGCTCCGCCTCGGGTCCCGGCACGGGCACTGCCAGTTCCAACGGACTCCCTTTAATCCCGTATTGCAATGCGATCTCGGGCAACACGATCAAATCGGGTTTTTCTTTTTCACATATCTCCCGGCACAAAGGCAAATAAAGATCGACATTGTCCCGAATCGACTCAAACCGTCGGTCGCGATCTTCTCGCCGTCCCGTCGCGACACAAATTTTCACGGGTTTATATGATTCCGCCACTTCCGTCGCGATCACTTTGGGCAATTGCCATTCGGATGATCCTTTAACCGACCAGCGAAACGTATAGCGCACGGTCAAATGTTCGGCATCTTTCGGTGCAGTGAGACGCCGTGAAAATTGCACGGTGTCGCCATTCCATTCCGGAAGAAGATAATCCCAGTATAGAACTTTGCTGCGTCGCCCACTGTCCCGATCCAGGTGGCCCCAATACGCCTCACAGCGCAACACATCGCGTGCCGTATCCACATCACAAAACTGAGACTGGGCAACGATCTCATATATTTTGCCAGCCTCAACACCCGAATACGCGACCTGCCATCCACCAATACAGGTGCGCGTCCCATTTGCGGCAATTGCCAGCGTATCCCCACTGCGTTCTGTCAATGGCGCAGCGGTCGGATGTGGTGCCCAGGGTTCAATAGACTCAAGCAGTAAATTTGACATGGTCTGCCTCCTTTTTTGTTATCGCAAATCTCAGATTATTGTTCTACCCAATGACGGTACAAAGGCTTCACCTCTTCCGGCAACCCGTCGTAAACCTCCTTTTGCAATGGCATAGATTCGTAATTCTTGCCACCTGTCTCCACCACCATCATCTCGTGCTCGGGTTTGCCAATATGCGACGGATTCAAATTCAACCACCACGGGGCATAGCGCACAATCAATGCCACGCGCGGTTGATCACTCTGATTTGATGCCACTGCATGCCACAAACGACTATCGTAAATCAGCACACTGCCCGCTGCGCCCTTCACCTGCATCTCGGAGGGATACGGCGCATCCTGATCCACATCGTCCATCCCACCTGAGGCCGGATTATCGAGCCATCGATGACTGCCCGGCACGAGAAATGTCCCGCCGTTTTGCTCATTAAACGCCGTCAACATCCATATAGACGACAAATGCAATAACGCATCGGGATACGGCGAGGGAATATGCGATGCATTGGTGGCATTATACGGCCAATCCGCGTGCCAGTACCCCCTTTCATTGCCCGGATAATTGATCACACAATCGGTACAAGAAACGCGCGCATAAGGTCCAAACAGCGCATCCACCACATCCATCATCTTTCGACTTGCCAGATAAGGAGCGAAAACCTGCGTCTCATTAATCACCTGCCGCAAACTCGCCACACCTTCTGCACCAACGCGATGTCCCCGCGCCCGGGTTGCGGCCAGTGCCGCCTCAGACTCCGCGTGTTTTTGCGCCTGTGCTGTCACTATGGCTTGCCGCACGGCATCCACCTCATCTTCGGGAATCACGTTTTCAACCACGTAAAACCCATCGCGTTTGAGTTTTTCAAGGATATGAGAAACGGATATCATTTACACCCTCCAGAATATTATTCCGCAATACTGTTGCAAAAAAGATACACATGTCGTATTGTTTCACAGAATGCATACTTAATTTCAAGTATTAGATATACGCACAACTCTTTATTTTTTCAAATTTTATTTTTTCCCTCAAAAGACCCCTGACATAGGCACGGTTTTTGCATACTTGTATCCAAAAACCACAAGAGTGCTGCCATCATGTACAAATATCTCATCCTGCTCTGCTTGATTGCCACGCCTGCCCTGGGACAAATTGGGCATGAAATAGAAAAGATTGAAGTGCGCGGCAATGAAAAAACCCGTGTTGAAATCATTCACCAAGTCTTACCCATAAAGGTGGGGGATAACCTGCGCGAAGGAGATATCGACCGCTGCCGCATAGTCCTGGAGCGACTGCTGCTTTTCCGAACTGCATTTGTCAATGTCAAACCCGGTGCAGAAAAAGGCAAAGCCATTCTCGTGGTCTATGTACAGGAAAAGCGTTCTGGTGACCTGGGCGTAAGTCTTGAATATTCCGAACTCGATGGTTTTGGCGCATCTACAAATGCCCATTATGCCAACCTACGTGGAGAGGGAAAATTGGTCGGCGTAGAATACGGTTTGGGGGAACGCTTTAAATACTGGGGGTTTCACTACAGCGATCCGCTCTTTCTCAAAACCAATCAGGCATTTCACATTCAGGTAACCGGGTCTTCTGCAGACCGAGACATCTTTCGCAATCCCGACCCCGATATCAGGGGACGATACGATCTCGAACGCATCGGATTTGCCATGGGTTTTGGTCAACCTTCTCCCCTGCGTGCCTACCATTTCGTCTTAAAATACGCTTTTGAAGCCATACAAATCGGCGATTTTCAACACCCTCCTATCCCCACGGGAGGTGGGATTTTTGCCAATGAAATCAAAGCTACCGTAGGACGGGAAACCCTCTCCACTCTTTCCTTTAACCTGTTTAAACAACCCGTGAGCGCGATCTGGGGGCAAGGTACGGATTTTAACGCCCGGCTCACACTGTCGTCCAAACTTCTGGGATCAGTTGCAAATTATATCAAACTTCGCACAGAACTCTACCGGCACCAACAAGTTACCGCAGGACACATCCTCTCACTCGGCGTCAAAACAGGGGGGGGCTGGGGAAATCCGCCCTTTTACGAACGCTTTTATCTCGATGGGGATAATCAACTCAGAGGCATAGAGCGCCGCGTTATTGGGCCAGAAGGTGGCACCTTGTTTTTTGCGGCTGAAGCCCTCTATGCCATCGATCTCAAAACCCTGGGGCGGGTATATGCCTTTGCCGAAAGTGGCGGTGTACATCGCTCTGTAAACGGCAACGATCGGCGCGATGCCGACTTCGCCTTTGGCGTGGGCATGCTGCTCTTTAACCGCGTAGATATTAGCTTTGGAATCAGCACGGGAACACTCATCGTAAAATCACATCGCTTTGCTGGCGTCAAGATTGGTCTGTGAGGACGAGATGGCCCGGTTCTTCATCATCCATACACTCACAGTTTGCTTCCTTGTCAGCGTGCAACCCGCACTTGCACAACACATACCGCAAGACAGTCTTTATATTTTTGTGCAATCCGACACCCTGCGCCTCGATGCAACCATCGATTCTCTTTTTTCAAAACGAACTATTGACGCCATTGAAACGGGTATGACGACATCTATCGCCGTGCAATTTCGCCTGAGGACAGGTCGTGGAGATAATCTGGGACTGCATAGCCTGCTCAGGCGTTTGGAACACGATATATGGGAAGGGCAATATCGCCTCATCCGACAATCCGCACGACCAGACACACAGATCACGTCTCATTTTGAAGATATTCGACATGCGTGTTCTGAACTTCAGGGAGTCACACTGGTTCAGCTTCCCCTGCCCGATGAGCCTATCACCTTGCAGGTGCGGATAGACGTAAACCCGATCTCGCCCGAGCAACGAGAACGCACGCGAAAATGGCTCAAGATAATTGAAAAAGGCAGCTTTCTCGAGTTTTTTTTCTCTCTGGACAGATCCGCATCTCCCGAATGGGTTGACCTGTTCAGATTTCGCCCCAGCGCACTCCCACACCTTCTTGATGAATAAACACTGCCAGGAGACAAAACCATGAGATCTATTCCCTTGCGCTGGCGCATCATCGCCTCCCTGATTGGTCTGGCATTGGGCACGACGCTCATACTCGCGCTGCTCGCACGACACTTTTTGTCGCTAAGCCTTCAGACTCAGACCAACGTCAATCTCGAGATAGACAGTGCGCTGACCAGTGCGCTTTCTTTGGCAAAAGAGAACTACGACGCCAAAAAACGACAACTTCAGGATATTGGACAGCTTTTGTCTGCACCGCATCACCGCGACCTCAATGCCTTACACGCCGCGTTTGCAGATGCCGGTTTCGACAATCTGACCCTGCGTGTTTCGCCTCTCGAACAGATCGACACAGACCTTTCGCAAGGTCCCGTGGTCTCCAAAGTAGAAAATGATCAGTTGCAACTGGTAATCGCACTTCCCGATTCGCAACGCGCACTAACTGCCCTGCTTTCACTCGAGGCACTCATCGATGTTAAAAATGCCGTACATACGTACAAACATATTGAAATGGCGGAAGACGATCTGCACACGGCATTTCTTCTCGCCTTTCTCGTCGCAGCAGCTGGCGTTGTCCTTCTGGCATCTGTGATTGGCGTCCGCATTGGCTTTGGGATCACGCGTCCGCTTAACGCACTACTTAAAGGCACGCGAGAAATGGGACGAGATAACCTGCAATACCGCATCCCCAAAGGCAGAGATGACGAGATCGGCTTACTTATCGAATCCTTTAACCAGATGGCGCAAGACCTTGTTGAAAACAGACGCAAACGACTCGAAGCCGAGCAAATTGCAGCCTGGCGAGAAATTGCTCGGCGCCTGGCTCACGAAATAAAAAACCCGTTAACGCCCATTCAACTTGCCGTGCAGCAAATGCGCGACAAATACTCTGGTAATGATCCCGCGTATCAACATTTTGTAACCAACTGCACGGAAATCGTCACAGAAGAAGTCGAAAATCTCAGATCTCTGGTTCAGGAATTTGCCAACTTTGCCCGCATGCCATCTCTCTCGCTGTCTCCCAGCGACCTCAATGAGTGTGTACAAAATGTCGTTCGCCTCTACCCGGATGCTCGCATTCACCTCAACCTGGAAAAAAATCCGCCCGCGCTCGAACTCGACATTGAGCAGATGCGCCGGGTGCTAATTAATCTTATAGAAAATGGCCTTGACGCCTCTGAAAAAAATGGCGAGATCGAAATACGCACATGTACATCTGATGACACGGCTATAATTTCCGTAATTGACAGCGGGCCGGGTGTGCCCTTAGAAGACCGCGTGCGTATCTTCCAACCTTATGTTTCGACAAAAGAAAGCGGTATGGGCCTGGGCCTTGCCGTGGTGCATAACATCATTGAAGATCACGGGGGGCACATCTCGGTCACAGATGCTCCTACAGGAGGCGCGCGATTCGACCTTCAACTCCCCATTCCCGACCGAGCCATAGCGCAACCGGAGGAACAGCGATGAACCAAAATATTCTCATTATTGATGACGAAAGAAATATCCGTCGAACCTTAGACATGATCCTATCGGGTGAAGGCTATCAGGTCTTCACCTGTGTCTCGGCGCAGGCGAGTCTTGACATACTCCAAAAAGAACGCATTCACCTGGTCTTGCTCGACATTGTTATGCCAGAAATCAACGGCCTTGACCTGTTGCCCAAACTCCTCGGAGTGCGCCCCAATCTGGCAGTCATCATGATTTCTGGACACGGCAATGTGCAAAACGCCGTTCTCGCCATCAAACGAGGAGCTTATGATTTTCTTGAAAAACCTCTTGATCGCGACAAAGTGCTCCTGGCGATTTCTCGTGCCCTTCAAACGCGGGAACTCGCCGCGGAAAATCGCCACCTCAAGCAACAAATTGAAGGGCGCTATGAAATGGTGGGGCAAAGTCCTGTCCTGGCAGAAATTCGCAACCAAATCGCGCGCGTTGCCCCCACTAATGGGCGCGTCCTCATCCTCGGAGAAAGCGGCACAGGTAAAGAACTCATTGCCCGCGCCGTTCACAAAATGAGTCACAGAGCGAAAAATTCCTTTGTCAAAATAAACTGTGCTGCAATTCCCGAAGAACTCATTGAAAGCGAATTGTTTGGAAGTGATCGAGGCGCATTTACCGGCGCTGTCAAAACGCGCGATGGCAAATTCCTCCAGGCCGATGGAGGAACGTTATTTCTCGATGAAATTGGCGACATGAGCCTGTCGGTACAGGCCAAAGTTTTGCGCGCACTCGAGCAGGGTGAATTTGAACGGGTAGGTGGTGCCAAAACCTTTCGGGTGGATGTGCGCGTCATCGCTGCGACAAACAAAAACTTGCACGCCGAAGTCGAGCAGAGCAAATTTCGAGAAGATCTCTACTTTCGTCTGAATGTGGTGCCATTGACAGCGCCGCCCTTGCGTGAGCGCCGCGAAGACATCCCCGCGCTGGCCGAACACTTCCTCAAAGCCTATGCCGAAGAAAATGGATTTTTACCCAAAGCACTATCGGCAGAAGCTCGGGAACTGCTCTTGCAATACGACTGGCCCGGCAACATCCGCGAACTGAAAAACCTGGTTGAACGCCTCTCAATTATGGTTTCGGAAGACACCATCTACCCTGAAGATTTACCTGCCTTAGATGGCATGACCATTCCAAGACAACCCGATTCTTTCCCTGATCTCGGCACTGGAAAAACACTTCGCCAGGTGCGCGAAGCCGTTGAGCGGCACTACATTGCCCAGGCACTGGAGCGACACCGTGGAAATGTCACACGCGCATCCAATGCTCTGGGCATCGAACGCACCAACTTGCACAAAAAGATAAAACAATACGATCTCGAAAGATGAGAACGCATTTACGCGGAATAAAAAAAGCGCGGAAATGAATTCCGCGCTAAAAAAGAATTGGCAAGATGATATTGAAAATATTACAACCCGGCGGCTTTTTTTAACACATCGGCTTTACTCGTATATTCCCACGTAAATTCTCCGCGTCCAAAATGACCGTAAGCGGCTGTGGAACGATACACTGGCTGGGTCAACTTCAGCGCCGTAATAATACCCGATGGCGTCAGATCAAAGTGATTGTCAATCAAAGCGACGATTTTTGATTCTTCAATTTTACCTGTGCCAAACGTATCTACGGCGACCGAAACGGGTTTTGCCACCCCAATAGCATAAGCCAATTGCACTTCGCATCGAGATGCCAGGCCCGCAGCAACGACATTTTTGGCGACCCAGCGCGCCGCATAATGCCCGCTGCGATCCACCTTGCTCGGATCTTTGCCGGAAAACGCCCCTCCACCGTGCCGTCCCATCCCACCGTACGTATCTACAATAATTTTTCGCCCGGTCAATCCGCAATCGCCGTGTGGTCCCCCCACCACAAACTTGCCGGTTGGGTTGACGTGATAAATCGTATCTCCATCCAAAAGATGCGTGGGCACCACCTCGCGGATCACTTTCTCTTTTACATCTCTTACAATCTGCTCGTGCGATACATCTTCATCGTGTTGCGTCGAAACCACCACTGTGTGAACGCGAACCGGCTCGTCCCCGTCGTATTCCACCGTCACCTGTGCTTTGCTATCGGGACGCAAATACGAAAGCCCTTTGTCTTTCCTGATTTGCGCGAGTTCTTTCACCAATTGGTGGGACAGGGTAATGGGCAACGGCATCAATGCAGGTATTGTTTCTCGGCATGCATATCCAAACATCATTCCCTGATCGCCCGCTCCACCTGTATCCACTCCCTGTGCAATATCGGACGATTGTTGATCTAATTTCACCATGATCTCACAACTTTTGTAATCAAATCCATAGCTCGAACTCGTATAACCAATCTCTTTAATCACGCCGCGCACCAGCGACTGAAAATCCACGATGGCCTCGCTCGTCACTTCTCCAGCGACTAACACAAGCCCGGTTGTCACCAGCGTTTCGCAAGCCACCCTCGATTTGGGGTCTTGCCCCAACATAGCATCGAGCACGGCATCCGAAATTTGATCTGCCAACTTATCCGGATGCCCTTCGGAAACCGATTCCGACGTAAACAAACGACCCATAAAGCCTGCTCCTATAAAAAATTAAAACAATGACAATCTCATTTGTAGTGTCGTCTCTCCACTCTCCCCGCCAATGAACATCTCGTCATCCTCATCGGATAAAGTGGCGTTTACGCGCGCCCGAATATCTGCGATCTCCTGCATATTGAGCACATCTTCACCAAGTGCCTGAAGCTGATTAAAGGATGTATTGCGAATTGCGCGTTTGACCTCGGGCAACGCCGAAGGCGTCATCGACAACTTATCAACCCCCATGCCTACCAGCAACAATCCAGAATGCGGATCTCCCGCCATCTCACCGCAAACAGTCACCGGTATATTTTGTGCATGCGCTGCATTGACCACGCCCTTAATCAATCGCAAGACCGCGGGGTGAAACGGATCGAATAAATACGAGACGAGATCATTGCCGCGATCAACTGCAAGCGTGTATTGGATCAGATCATTAGTGCCAATGCTGAAAAAATCGACTTCCCGCGCCAATTGATCGGCTATCAATGCAGCAGAAGGGACTTCGATCATGACCCCAACGGGACACTGAGGATCAAAAGGCACGCCTTCTCGCGTCAATTCTTCGCGCACGTCATTGAGCAAGGCAAGTGCCTCACGCAATTCGTCAATCCCCGAAATCAGAGGCAACATCAACTTCACATTACCAACAGCACTCGCTTTTAAGATCGCCCGAAGCTGTACTTTGAAAAGATCGCGGTGTCTCAGCGTCAGCCGGATGGAACGCAGCCCCAAAAAAGGATTCATTTCTGTCTGTGTATTGAGCACATGCGACATTTTATCCCCTCCCAAATCCAGGGTGCGAATCACGAGGGGGTGTGGCGCAATACGTTTGGCCATTTGCGAATAGGCGGCAACCTGTGAAGCCTCATCGGGCAAAATATCGCTGGCGAGATAGAGATATTCTGTGCGGTACAACCCGACGCCTTCGGCACCGTAATCCATCGCAGAATGCACCTCACTGGGCAATTCCACATTGGCCTGCAACGCGACCCGAACACCGTCCTCAGTCTGGGCGGGCAAATCTCGGGAATCGACCAACCCGGCCTTTCGCTTTCTCAATCTTTCGGCCAGGTCCCGATACTGCGCGAGTGTTTTATCATCCGGATTGAGAATAAAATCCCCGCGGTGCCCATCTACTATCGCCATATCACCAATACGCGCATCAGATAGTGCGTTGGCAACGCTGACAACAGCGGGTATCTCTAACCCGCGCGCCAGAATAATCGCGTGGGACGTGGGGCCACCAACTTCTGTGACAAGCCCCAAAACCCGATCGGGTTGCAAATGCGCCATATCGTCGGGCATTAAATCGCGTGCAACGACAATCGCTTTGTCGGGCAATCGATCTAACCCGGCCTTTTCCCAATTCCCCAATTTGGCTAATACCCGCTTTGCAATACCCAATAAATCGGCACTGCGTTCTCTCAAATAATCATCTTGAAACGCTTCAAATTGACGACGCAAATTCTGGAAAGTCGTCCAGAAAGCGTATTCAGCATTATATTTTTCTATTTGTGGGTATGTAAGCTCGAGAAGCATGGGGTCTTGCAACATGAGCAGATGAGCGTCGAATATCTGGGCATGCTCTTTGCCCAGTATATCCTCGACATGCGCCCGCGTGGCCGCGAAATCCTCCGATACGGCTCTGATTGCCTCTTGCAATCTCGCTTTCTCTACGGGAATATCGCTGGGATCTATTCGGCGTTGATCCACGGGAAACTCTTCCGGGTCGTACAAATACACCGGTGCAATTGCAATGCCCGGAGACGCCTGTATGCCTTTGAGATATTTCATAGCTCAGTCAAATTTTGATTCAATCATTTCGACGATACGATCCAGTGCATCGCGGGCATCTTCACCCTCGACCCGCACCGTGATCACAGAACCCACTTCCGCGGCCAACATCATCACACCCATAATGCTCTTGCCATTGATTGCCAGACCATCTTTTTCCAGTGTAATTTCAGAAGTAAACACAGCTGCCGCCTGTACCAGCAAAGCTGCGGGTCTCGCGTGAATGCCCAGTTTATTTTTTACCGTAGCCCGTTGTTCCAGCATCGTGTGTATCATCCATAATCAGAAACATTTGAAATTCAATCTTCGGCAATCAGTTGCAAGACCTGTTCTTCTCCGTGAATATGCCCTGCTCCACCGGCTTTAGCACATGTTAGTGCGGCACTTCCGCTGGCAAATTTCACACTGCGCGTCAGCGTCCATCCCTGTAAATACCCGTAAATAAGGCCAGCTCGAAACGCATCTCCCGCCCCGGTTGTATCGCGCATAGTGACCTGGTATGCGGGCTGTTCAAAACTATTGCCATTTTCCTGGAAAACCTGACAACCCTGTTTTCCTTTGGTAATCACCACAGTTTCTATACCGGCCTTCAAAAGCCCAACCGCCACATCCGATGGCATGCCCATTCTATGTCGGCGCATAAAACCGTCAGAATTGATCACTACATCACAAAATTTTGCAAGTGGGTGATCTGGCGTCAGTTCAATTGCAAATACCGTCACATCACAAGCCCGCGCAATTTTAGCTGCTCGTATTGCATTTTCTCCTAAAAAGGGATCGACAGACAACAGGGCAACACCATCGAGATCCGCCTCGGTCAGTGGCCTACTACGCAAATCGGGAAAATGTCCACAAATCGTTCGCCCACCGTTGACATCAGATAGGATAACGGCGTGCCCGGTGCGAACGCTGGGATCTATATCGAGCCTGCGGATATCCACGTCAAATTGACGCATTGTGCGCAAGAAAAGTGCCCCCCTGCGATCATCTCCTATTGCACACCCCATCAACCGCACATCAACCCCCAACCCGCTCAGCGTCACCGCCGTATTGGTCGCTTCTCCACCGACAAATTCTTCGTCGCGAAACGCGCGCGTGTGACCATTGCGCTCGGGAAACCAGGCCACTTGCACGATTTGGTCGATACCCAGTACCCCGTAACACAACACTGTACCAGATGAAATAGCCATAACAATACGCTCACATAAAAAAACCGTCCGCAAAGACGGTAACGACATCCCCAATTGTCAAAAAATGGACTCAGTCGAGACAGTGAATGGCAGAAGCAAATGCGCCAATCAGCGCGGCGTCCCAGCTCGTTTCTTCAAAAATACTACCAACCACCACAAAAGCTGCGCCCAATGCGACCCGTTTTGCCGCAGCTTTGGGATCGCGAATGCCGCCGCCAACAATTATTGGGATCGACACATAACTACAGACTGCCTGTACTATTTCTTCGGGTACCATCAACTCTGGCCCGCTACCAGCATCCAGATACACGCATTGCATACCCAAATACTCAGCGGCAAGAGCGTGCGCCATTGCAATCTCGGGTTTGTCACGCGGCAAAGGACGCGTGTTGCTCACGTATTCGGCCGTAGTTAGCTGCCCTGTATCCACGAGCGCGTAGCCGGTTGCAATAGCCTCTAAGCCGTGAGCTTTCAAAATTGGCGCAGCCTTAACTTGTTGCCCAATCAGCAATTCGGGATTGCGTCCACTGATAAGCGACAAAAACATAATCGCATCGGCAGCCGCTGATATCTGGTTGGTATCGCCGGGAAATATAATCACCGGAATATCTACAGCGCGTACGACCTCGCGTACCATGCGGTCAAAATTGGTGGATAACAAAAAACTACCGCCAATCAAAATGGCGTCTGCCCCCTGCGCTTCACAAATAGAGGCAGTGCGTCCCAGATCCTTTTTGTCGAGCCTGTCGGGATCCAGGTAGGGCAAAAACCCAGCCCCGCGGCGATTGCGAATAGCCACCAACTGTTCGAATATCGACATTGAGGCACTTACCCTCCCACCTGCGCCCGAATGATGTCAGGCACTCGCGCCAGAGCCTCTCCGATCTTTTCGGGAAACTTACCACCGGCCTGTGCCAGATGGGGACGACCGCCGCCGCCACCACCCACAATCTGTGCAATGGCTTTGACAACATTGCCAGCCTGCACACCCTGACCAATCAGATCGTCCGTCACCACCGCCAGAAGCGATGCCTTGCCATTTAAATTTGCACCAATCACACCAACCCCTCCTGTGCCCAGGGCATCTCGCAAACCGTCGCCCATTGTGCGAAATCCGTCCATATCAGGTGGCGAAACCTCGGCAGCCACAACGCGTAACCCATTTACATTCAGAGCACTGTTCACCAGCATATCCATCTCTGAACCGGCCCGTTCCCGTCGCAATCCCTGCAACTCGCGCTCGAGTTCGCGATTGTGCGCGATCAGATGCGCGACCTTATCCGACAATTCCGATGTTGACGCACTCAGTTGCGATGAGAGATCAACCAAAATTTTCTTTTGCTCGCGCACGAGGGCTTCTGCACCCGGTCCGGTGACCGCCTCAATGCGCCGCACACCAGCTGCGGTACCCGTCTCTTGCGTGAGTTGAAACAGACCGATTTGCCCGGTGCTTTGCACATGCGTACCACCGCACAACTCCAGGCTAAAATCCCCCACCTGCACCATGCGCACCTCATCGCCGTATTTTTCGCCAAATAACATCATCGCACCCATTTTCTTGGCACGTTTCAATGTCTCAAAAGAAATATCGACAGTCCAATCCCGCCTGACCGCGTCATTTACAATCCCCACAATATCGTCCAATTGCGCGGGTGTCACACCTTCAAAATGCGTAAAATCAAACCGCAACCTATCCGGGGCAACCAGCGAACCAGCCTGGTGTACATGATCGCCCAATACCTGCCGCAAAGCGCGATGCATCAGATGTGTGGCCGTGTGATTGCGCGCTGTATTCAAACGAGTTTCAGCATCGACACGCGCCTTAACGCCTGTACCCACCAACCCTTCAACCGGCCCATCACACAGACGACCGCGATGAACAATTGCTTCTCCCGACTTAAATGTAGCCGCGACCTCAAAGCGCACACCTTCGCCTACAAGTTCACCCTTATCCCCAACCTGCCCGCCAGACTCGGCATAAAATGGCGTTATATCCAGATAGAGATCCAACATCTCATTCTGTGCGGGTTGACAGGCGACAATCCGCGAATCGGATGCAAGTGTTTCGTATCCCACAAATTCCGATTTAGGAATTTGTGTAACTTCTGAGACACTTACTTGAAAATCAAAAGAAGCTGCAGAACGAGACCTCTTCTGTTGCTCTGCCATTTGCGCTTCAAAGTCCTCCTCATCCACCTCAATACCTTTTTCGGCAGCCATCAACCGCGTCAAATCAATGGGAAAACCATAGGTATCGTATAACTGGAAAGCATCTGCCCCGGAAATATGTCCTTTCGCCTGCATCGCGTCAAAAATTTCCAGCCCACGATCCAGTGTTTTGCCAAATCCCTCTTCCTCAGACCGAATCACCCGTGTAATATAATCGCGTTTTTCTTTTACCTCGGGAAAAGCAACACGCATTTCACTGGCTACTGTCTCTACCAGTCGAAATATAAACGGCTCATGCATCCCCAGCGAGCGCCCAAACCGCGCAGCACGACGCAAAATCCGCCGCAAAACATAGCCTCGCCCTTCATTGGACGGCAACGTCCCGTCTGCGATAGCAAATGCGAGGGCGCGCACGTGATCGGCAATCACGCGTATGGGCACCTGATGGTCTTTGTTATAGGGTTTTCGAGTAATCTCACTGATTGCCCCAATAACTGGCAAAAACACATCCGTATCATAAGTAGTTTGTACACCCTGTAAAATCGAACAAATCCGCTCAAATCCCATCCCCGTATCCACATGCTGAGCCGGTAAAGGCTGCAATATACCATCGGCACCGCGATTGTACTGGATAAAAACCAGATTCCAGATTTCGACATAATCCTCGGAATCTAAATCCGGCACAGCATCCTGTTGCGCCGGGTCATCGCCGAGATAAAAGTGTATTTCGGAACACGGGCCACAAGGGCCAGTACTCCCCATCTCCCAAAAATTATCTTCCTTGCCTAAACGCAGCACGCGATTGGCGGGCAAATCCGTCACGCGCGTCCAGAGTTTTTCAGCCTCTACATCGGCCTCCAGGCCATCCTCCTCATCGCCGCCAAATACCGTTGCCCACATGCGATCTTTTGGCAGCTGCCACACATCTGTGAGCAACTCCCAGGCCCATGCTATGGCTTCTTCTTTAAAGTAGTCGCCAAAAGACCAGTTGCCCAACATCTCAAAAAATGTGTGATGGTTGGGGCTGAACCCCACTTCTTCCAGATCGTTGTGTTTGCCCGAAACCCGCAAACACTTCTGCGTATCAACCGCCCGTGAATAAGACCGGCGCCCGGTGCCCAAAAACACATCCTTAAACTGATTCATACCCGCATTAGTAAACAACAGTGTAGGATCGTCTTGCGGCAATAGGGGGGCACTTTGAACCCGCGTATGGCCTTTGGATTCAAAAAATGCCTGAAACTCTTCGCGAATTTGTACAGCAGTCTTCATCTTTTATTTAACCTTCTTCATTATCTATTTTACACCACACTTTTTGAGCGACATCTCGCGCAACCGAAACCTCAAAACCCCGGCGCCCTAAAAAACCGAACATCCGCCCGAGAGCTTTCTCACGGGATAATCCCCGGTAGCGATTTGCCCTACTCATAAGCAAATCGAGTGCGACATCTTCAATGTCAATATCAGCCAAAACATCGTCCAAAACGCGATTGATTATCTCAGCAGGAACACCCCGACGCACAAGATCGCGCATAAGTGTACCCGTCCAGAAGGCCGCAATCGCAACCGTTGCTCGACAAATTGACGCGCAAACAACACATCATCAATTAAATCGAGACGCTTGAGCATCGAGAGAGTCTGTTCAATCGCGCCCTGCTCATAACCTCGTCCAGCGAGTTTGTCGCAAATCTCTTTTTTTGTATAAGCACGTCTGCTCAGCAAGCGCAAGGCATACGCCCTGGCCTTTTCAACGGCTTTATCAGTCTCTAATTTCACGACAAATTCTCGTTAAAAAAAACAACAGAGCAGGTATTAAAATAGGCAAACCCACTCTGTTGTCAAAGCCTAAAATGCGATTTCTTTCTCATGTTCCCCGTGCGTTATTGCCCGGAACTCGTGTAAGCATAGACCTGATTATCTCCGTTATCAACCACATAGAATAGGTCATTGACATAGGTGGCACCAAACGGATCACTGTTAGGCAGATTGAAATCCGCATCCTCATCACGTTGCCCGGAACTCGTGTACGCATAAACCTGTGCACCCTCGTCCGCGTTATTAACCACATAGAATCGGTCATTGACATAGCTAATACCAAACGGATCAGTGTTGTCGATATCAAGGTCAAAGTCTGCTGCCGCATCGCGCTGACCAGAACTCGTGTACGCATAGACCTTTGCATTCAAAAAATCAACCACATAGAATCGGTCGTTGGCATAGGTCATACTCGACGGAGTACTGTTGCTGCTATCCAGATCGAAGTCTGCTGCCGCATCGCGCTGACCAGAACTCGTGTACGCATAGACCTTTTCATCCCCTCGATCAGACACATTTCCCCGATCAAGCACATAGAATCGGTTGTTGGCATAGATGATATCTTCTGCACCATTACTATCCAGGGCGAAGTCTGCTGCCGCATCGCGCTGACCAGAACTCGTGTACGCATAGACTTTTGTATCTCTGGAATCAAGCACATAGAATCGGTTGTTGGCATAGGCGAGACCTTCTGGATCAGTGTTGTCGCCATCCAGATCAAAGTCTGCAGTTGAGATACGCACTCCATTCGAGCAGTTGTTATCCGTATCGCTCTCTCCACTGACGCTTTGGACACACGCACCGTAGTAGTATATACCCACGCTCGACGGCGCATTCAAATCAATCGCCTGACCATTCGGCCCGCCCGCATTGAGACTACCTATGGCAGCCGTGCCAACCACTGTATCACTCGTTGTAATCGTCGTGTCGGGCGAGAGGTAGAAACGCAAGGTCGTCGCAGCCGAAGAACCCGCGCCCTGATTGCGAACCACAGCACTAAAACCGAAGGCCTCGTCGATACTCGGGCTGCTATTGCTCACCGAAGGCGCCACAACAATTAGATCGGGAGTTGGGTCGGCACTCGTGAACCAATGAGCCTTTGCACCTTCGATATCAAGTACATAGAATTGGTCGTTGACATAGATGAGACCCACCGGAGAACTGAAAGCCACATCAAAGTCTGCAGCTGCAACACGCTGTCCAGAACTCGTGTACACATACACCTTTTCATCTGCGGAATCAAGCACATAGAATAGATTGTTGGCAAAGGTGATACCCGACGGAGAACTGTTAGCCAGATTAAAGTCTGCAATCGCATCACGCTGACCAGAACTCGTGTACACATACACCCTTTCATCTGTGGGATCAGGCACATAGAATTGGTCGTTGATATAGATGATACTCGATGGATCATCGTTGTTGCCAGCCAGATCGAAGTCTGCATCCTCAACACGCTGTCCAGAACTCGTGTACACATACACTTTTAGATCCGAGGAATCAAGCACATAGAAGCGGTCGTTGGCATAGGTAATACCAAACGGATCACTGTTAATCAGATTGAAGTCTGCTGTCGCATCGCGCAGACCATCACTCCCATACACATAGACCTTTCCATCATCCACATCAAGCACATAGAAACGGTCGTTGACATAAGTAATACCTTGCGGAGTGTTGTTGCTATGCAGGTCGAAGTCTCCAGCCGAATCACGCCGTCCGTCACTCGCGTGCCCATAGACCTTATCATTCCAGAAATCAACCACATAGAAACGGTCGTTCGCAAAGGTGATACCTCTCGGATCACCGGTAAACACACGGAAGTCTGCAGTCTCAACACGCTGACCAGAACTCGTGTAACCATAGACCCTATTATCCCCGTCATTAACCACATAGAAGCGGTCGTTCGCAAAGGTGATACCTCTCGGATCACTGATACCTAAATCGAAGTCTGCTGCCGCATCGCGCTGACCATCACTCCCATATCCATAGACCTTGTCATCCCCGTCATTAGCCACATAGAAGCGGTCGTTCGCAAAGGTGATACCTCTCGGATCACTGATACCTAAATCGAAGTCTGCTGCCGCATCGCGCTGACCATCACTCCCATATCCATAGACCTTATCATCCGCATCATCAACTACATAGAATCGGTCATTGGCAAAGGTGATACTCTGCGGGGCACCGCTATCCAGACGGAAGTCGGCAGTCGCATCGCGCTGACCGTCACCCCCGTACCCATAGACCCTTGCACCCTCCTGATCAAGCACATAGAATCGATTGTTGACATAGATGATATCCTGCGGATTATTGTTGCGGTCCAGATCGAAGGACGTCGTCTCACCACTACCTTGACTACCTTCCCCGCCATCGCTGACCGTGACACTCACCCCAGCTGAGCAGTTGTTATCCGTATTGCTCTCCCCACTGACACTCGCCACGCAGGCACCGTAATAGTACGTGCCGGCACTCGATGGCGCATTCAAGTCAATCGACTGACCACTCGTGCTTCCAGCATTGAGACTGTCTATGGCACTCGTGCCAACCTGTGTATCACTCGTTGTGATCCTCGCGTCGGTCGAGCTGTAATACGTCAGCGTCGTCTCTGCGGCTTGTCCATTCCCAGCGTTGCGTACCGTCGCATTCAGTGTGAACATCTGCTCAGGTGTCAGCGTGGTATCGCTAACCGAAGGTGCTATAACAATGAGATCAGGAGCACCGCCGCCACCATCGCCAGATGTGCCAAAGGCACTGACAAAGGCCAAAAAATCGCCAAAACCTATCGTACCATCTCCGTCCAGATCAGCCCGGGCATCATACCTATCATCGCCTTGACTTGCTCCAAACAGGCTCGCAAATAACAAAAAATCCGCAAAGTTAACCATCCCATCGCTGTTGAGATCTCCAGGCTGCGTAGTATCATCCTGATTGCCCACGGAACCAGCAGAGACTTGCCCCACGCATAACAGCAACACAAGGGCAGAAATAAACAACATTCCTTTGTTCAAAAACATTTGCGACATCCTTTCTCAATTTCTCTGATGGCCGGGAAAATAAAAAAGGTGAAATTATAACCAACAAAGATTCCCAGTTTTTATCCACATGTAAAGTCTGTTATGAATTAAATTAGAGAAAGTTGAGATGTCAACAACATACTTATGAGGGTTCTTCTTCGAGTTCAAACACCTTCTTTATCCACGGGAAGCCCCACGACTTCACGCACCTCGCGTTCGATTTTTGCAGACAAATCCGCGTTCTCTTTCAGATGGCGCTTGACATTTTCTCGCCCCTGCCCAAGCCGATCATCTCCATAAGAGAACCAGGTACCACTTTTCTTAATAATACCCTGTAATTCAGCCATATCGATCAAACTGCCTTCTCTGGAAATGCCTTCCCCAAACATCAGATCGACTTCACATTCCTTAAAAGGCGGCGCCATCTTGTTTTTCACCACGCGAATCCGAACGCGATTGCCAACGACCTCTTGCCCATCTTTAATCGAGCCAATGCGCCGAATATCTATACGCACCGATGCATAGAACGGAAGCGCACGGCCACCAGTGGTCGTCTCGGGATTGCCAAACATCACACCGATCTTCATGCGAATCTGGTTGGCAAAGATCACACAGGTTTTAGACTGACTGATTGACCCGACGAGTTTGCGCAGGGCTTGAGACATCAGACGGGCGTGCAAGCCCATGTGAGAATCACCCATATCACCTTCGAGTTCAGCACGCGGCACCAGGGCAGCCACAGAGTCTAAAGCCACGACCTCAAAAGCGCCACTACGCACAAGGGTATCCGTAATTTCGAGTGCTTCTTCACCCGTATCGGGCTGGGCGATCAATAAGTTTTCGATATCTACGCCCAGGCGCTCGGCCAATTCTACATTCAATGCGTGTTCTGCATCGACAAAAGCCGCTGCCCCACCGCGCTTTTGCGCCTCGGCAATAATGTGCAAAATCAAAGTCGTCTTGCCCGACCCTTCAGGACCATATATTTCAACCACTCTTCCCTGGGGAACGCCACCTGCACCCAATGCAACATCCAGGCTTAGAGAACCCGTCGGAATAACCTCTGTTACAAGGGGTTGCCCATCTTCGCCTCCCAGGCGCATAATTGCCCCTTGTCCAAATTGCTTTTCGATCTGGGCAATGGCGTTGTCTATTGCTTGCTGCTTGCCATCCATTTGTTGTGTACCTTTAATATTGCGTTTGGCCATCTGCATCTCTCCTTCAAAAGGTTTGGGATCACGGCGCAGCCCCTCTCGTATCCTGCACCGCACAATGTGCAACAAGTATAGTGAACATTTGTATATACGTCAAGAAACTATTTAGCGATCTAAAACGGAACATCTCTAAAGCGATAAAGGTGCGAATGCCAGCCATAATATCAGAATCAGATGTCCATAAATTCCCACAATCACATCGTCACCTACAATACCCCACCCACCGGGCAATGCCTCGACCTGTCGAGCGGGCGGTGGCTTAGTAATATCCAGTATTCGAAACACGACAAAGCCAACAATGCCCATCAACACCGACTGCGGAAACAGACTTACCGTCACAAAAAAACCTACAAACTCGTCAATCACCACATATCTGGGATCTTTACCCCAGGCTTTTTCACATGCCCCAGAGGTATAAACGCCCACGAAAAATAGCCCCACCAGCAGCCCCCCCCACGCCCACGAATTCAGTGGTGGCAACAGACAATAAATCACCAATGCCACGCCTGACCCGGCTGTGCCCGGGGCAAAAACCGAATAGCCAGAAAAAAAGCCGGTTGCAATCAACCGGACAAAAAATGATGGCTCAGAAGGCCGAAAATCTGTCATAGCAGTTAGCTATTCGCCCGCCTCAAAACGTCTTGCGATTTTCAATTAAATACCGAACGCCTGAAATCACGGCAACGAGGGTCACTACAGCCACCAGGACATTCAAAACCCAATAAGAAATATCGCCCACGAGCACAATGGGTTGGGCAGCCAATTCGGCTTCGACCACGCGAACATTGATAAAGACCAAAATGCCAAAAACAAGCACCAATTGCAGCATTGTTTTCCACTTGGCAAGTTGTGAAGTGACCACGGGCTTGCCGCGTCGAATCGCAAAAATTCGCAATGCCGTAATCACGACATCGCGCACGAGCATCGCCCCGATAAGCCATGCTTCAACCATGCCCAAATGCACAAATGCAATCAATGCCGCAGATACCAGTAACTTATCGGCCAGCGGATCCATAAAGCGACCAAAATTGGTCACTGTGCCGTCGCGCCTCGCGATGCGCCCATCGTAGAAATCGGTCAACGAGGCTACGGTAAATACGAGTAGTGCGAGGATTTTGAAATACCAGTTGGCGGCAAAAATCAACAGCAAAAACACGGGCGTAAGCAACAGACGCGACACCGTTAAGACATTGGGCACTGTCCACAACCGATTTGGGGTATGCGGCTCAGGCATTGTCATGCGATTCGACTCTATGGTATTTACCTGGGGCATTTAATACTCCCGACGGCCTTCCAGCGCGCGAGACAATGTCACTTGATCGGCCAGGGCGAGATCACTGCCCACTGGCAACCCGCGCGCAATTTGTGTGACAGATACTTCAAACGGAGTCAAACATTGAGACAAATATTGTGCTGTGGCATCGCCCTCTACGGTCGGGCCGTTGGCGAGAATCACTTCTCGAATTTCCCCCTGGCGCAAGCGGTCGAGCAACTGGGAAATATTCAAGTCTTCTGGACCAATACCATCCAGGGGCGAAATTCGCCCGTCCAATACGTGATAAAGCCCCCGATAAAGTCCGGTGCGCTCAAATGCCAAAAGATCTCCGATAAAATCAACTACCATCACACGGGAACGATCTCGACGCATATCGCTGCACACAGAGCACGGATCAACCTCAGTCAAATTAAAACAAATTGAGCACCGCCGCACCCGGGTCTTGACATTCACCATCAAATCGGCGAGTTCGCGCACCTCATCCGTATCCCATGTCAACATCTCCAGCGCGAGACGGCGTGCTGTTTTAGCGCCGATCCCCGGCAACCGATTCAAAGCGACAATCAATTTTTCAATGGCCTCTGATGCCATAGAAAACTCCAAAAACTATCGTGCGAGGACCTCGCGTTTCTCCCCTCAGAAACCCGGCATATTCATGCCGGGCGGGATAAGACCCGCTGTGGCTTTCTGCATTTCGGCCTCGGCCATATCCGCAGCTTTTTGACGCGCCTGCTGAACCGCCGCCAGCACGAGGTCTTCCAGCATTTCCACATCTTCGGGATCAACTACTTCGGGATCAATTTTAATAGACAAAATATCTTGATGCCCACTGGCCCTTACAGTCACCATACCTCCACCCGAAGTTGCCTCTACCTCTTTTGCTCCCAGTTCTTCTTGCACCCTGGCCAGCTTGGCCTGCAACTTTTGAGCCTGCTTCATCATCGCGCCCATACCTTTTGCCATACTCTATCTCCTTAAAAAGCAATGTTCCCAACGCAGCAATCCCTACCGGATCACTTCCCCACTAAACACCTGCATCACCATCTGCACGCGCTCATCATCTTCTACACTCTTCTCTTCAACTATTTGCTCTTTATTATCATCGTAAACAACCTCACATGAGATGGTAACTGTACCTCCAAAAACACCGCGCGCAACTTCTTCTACCTGAGCGCGGCTGCGCCGCACCTGATTGGCGTGAAATTCTCGGTACTTTTGAAAAGCCACCACCAGATGTCGTCCATCCATTGATTGTGGGCGGCCTTCGTCCAAAAATGTGCCCAACGACATCTTCTTCACCTTCACTGCCTGTACCAGTTGTGCCCACTTATCTTTTACAATAGAAAAGTCTGGCGGTTCTTCTGAGGATACATCTGGCACTGGAGGTATTTCTTCTTGTGGCTGTTCTGCCACGGGCCGACCATTGCCCCTCTGTTGCGGCGGTGAAGATTTGGAAGCAGTTGTTGGCGATGGTAACTTCTCACGCTCTCCCCTAACGCGCGTGTCTGGTTTGGATGATGTCGCTTTCTGTGCAGATTGGGGCCTGGGCAATGACTGACGCGTTCCGGTAGCCGTTCCCTGGCTTTTTAACCCCCGTTCGAGTTGTTCTAATCGACTAATCAAAACCTGCAAATCTACACTTGACGTCATCTGTACCAGCTTCATAACCGTCAATTCGAGCCAGAATCGCGGCTCGGTCACCCGACTAATCTGCGTTTCCAATTCCCCCACGGCATTGAGCATACGCACGAGATCTGCCTCTTCGAATTGCGCGGCAACCTCTGCATACTGCACGCGGTCAGCTTCTGGTAAATTTTCATCAGTCAAATCTCCCGCGGCACAAGCAACGAGCAAATGTCGAAAATGCGCCATCAACCCAGCCACAAATTCACCCAAATCACTGCCTTCGCGCGCCAGTTCATCAACAATCTCCAACGCGCGAGCACCATCCCGCTCCACAATGGCCTGCGTCAGGTCAAAATACACATCTCGGGGAATCAAACCCAGTAAATTTTGTACCGCATCTTCCGTAATACCAGCATCTGAAAATGCAATGATCTGATCCAACAAACTCAGTGCATCACGCATGCCCCCATCGGCTTTCCGGGCGATCAAAAACAGCGCCGTTTCTTCCGCTGTTACGCCTTCTTCATCCACAGCCTTTTTTAGCTCTTCCACAATTGCCGTGGGTGGAATGCGCCGAAAATTGTAGCGCTGACACCGGGATAAAATAGTCTCGGGTACTTTGTGGGCTTCGGTAGTTGCAAATACAAAAACAACATGCGCTGGCGGTTCTTCAAGCGTTTTGAGCAAGGCATTAAAAGCCTCGGTAGTGAGCATGTGTACTTCATCGATAATATAAACCTTGCGCTTGCCTTGCGAAGCCGCATACCCCACCTCTTCGCGCAATTGCCTGATTTCATCAATCCCGCGATTCGAAGCGCCGTCAATCTCCAGCACATCCATGCTGTTGCCCTGGCGAATGGCAACACACGAAGCACATTCCCCACACGGTTCAGCCGTTGGCCCCTGCTCGCAATTGAGTGCCATGGCAAGCAATCGCGCCGTCGTAGTCTTACCCGTTCCCCTCGGCCCGGAAAACAGATACGACTGCGCCACGCGCTCCAGCCGAATGGCATTTTGCAATGTGGTGGTCACATGGCTTTGTGCAACCACTGTTTCAAATGCCTGAGGCCTCCGCTTGCGGGCCATTACCGTGTAAGACATAACAACTCCAAAGGATGCTCCTACCAGTCCCTAATCCCCAGTCCCCAGCCTCTGCCTCATTAAAAAAGGTCGTGCACCGCGCTTCGAACCGCTACCCCAGGGCGTTCAACGAGCGCTGGCTCCTGCCAGGTGCCCCTGCGGCACACGCACCAATTTGCTTACCGCTGCTACCTTCCGGTCCTGACGGGGTTCGGCATAGGCACGTTGCGCAGGACCTGACGATCTACGCTGCCCACTCATTGACCGCGATCCAAAATACCGGTTCTCAGACGTGGAATTCGACCCCGCTATAGCGGATTGCGGGCTACAGGGCACCGCTATCTCCCCGTCTAGCACGACCTGAAAAACGTGAGATACAAGAGGGATCTTACCTCTCGCCTCTTAAACAATATATTTGGTGGAGCTGATGGGAGTCGAACCCACGACCTCTAGAGTGCGATTCTAGCGCTCTCCCAACTGAGCTACAGCCCCACCTAAACCGCTTCAACCACGATATTGCGTACTCCCGAAACAGATTTGAGCACCGTGGCATCACCCAGCACCCGTCCAATAATATTGACGGGACTTGCGGGACGAATTTCATCTCCATGACTGGCCGGAGTCTGACCGTAAAAAATGCAAAATGCATGACCCGGCGGCCAATATCCGAGGTCGTTCAACGCCACAGTTTCACATGCATCTTCGGGACCCGCTTGAACGGGAATTGCAAAGTAAATCTCATCGCCCCACGTATTAAACGAACAATCCAGCGGCAAAACCTCGCGAATTTTGTCTGCTGTTTGCGAATCATTCAACTCGGCGTCGAGTTCAATATCGCCAACTGTAATGCGAATGGGATGCGGCATAACAACCTCGTGGTATTTTTGGCGGAGAGGGAGGGATTCGAACCCTCGGTATCCGTAAGGATACACATGATTTCCAGTCATGCCTGTTCGGCCACTCCAGCACCTCTCCAATATAGCTACAAGCGGTCAGCTTCCACACACTTATGCGCCAAAGACTGAGCGCCTGTTTTTTGGCGGAGAGGGTGGGATTCGAACCCACGGTACCCGTGAAGGTACACCGGTTTTCGAGACCGGCCTGTTCGACCACTCCAGCACCTCTCCAATATTTATTTTTTCCGCAAAGCCTGAAAAAACGCCCGCAACACCTGACCACACTCATCTTCTAAAACGCCTCGGCGCACGTCCAAGCGATGATTCAAACGCGTATCTTCCACAATATTTCTCAGGGATCCACAAGCCCCGGTTTTGGGATCGCACGCGCCAAAAACCAACCGGGACAATCGGGCAAGCACCATAGCACCAGCACACATAGCACATGGTTCCAATGTTGCGTAAAGTGTGCAGTTATTTAGCCACCGAACGCCCAACTTTTTTGTCGCCTGCCCAATAACGAGCATTTCGGCATGCGCTGTGGGATCATTTCGCTGGACAATGCGATTGTGATCTCGTGCGATTACCTCGCCATTGTGCATCACAACAGCGCCAATAGGCACTTCATGCTCGCTCGCTGCCATGCGGGCTTCTTCGAGCGCAAAATTCATGCCTGTCAGGTCGTCATCCAGCACGGATACCCCGCAGAAACAACACTGGTCATAGAGAAAAAAATATACGGGTTTCCCCACGCAGAGTCAACCATCAACATCAGGGCATCCAGATATTCCACTTGCCGTATTTTTCCCAGATGCGACATGCGTCACAAGCACACATCCAGCGGAGGGCAAAACGCGGTTTATTACTCGTATTGAGAGATCCACAGTGTATTAACAGATAATGAAAAAACAGTACATCTCCTCGGGATGGCCTCAACTCAATCGGCTCTCCCATATCAAACTTTTGTAGCGGTTTCGCAAAATCTGACAGCGTTTGATACCGGTCGGGATCCCGCACTGCCGTCTCACTGAGCTTTCGGTGTGATCCTGGCCAGACCGTAGTCCCACCACCCTGCGCAACACCAGAATCGAGATAAGTCAGAGAGGAGACCCGAAATGACCCTGGAAAAACATTAAAAGGCCGATGTCCACCATCGACGTGTCCACTGAGATAATCCCAGCCTTTCGAAACCGGAAATACACTGCGTGCCCACACTGCCTCAGGCTGTGGCTTCTGACAGTGAAATGCATCTGCATTCTCCCGAACCAATTGGCTCTGCACCTCGTAAAACGCGGGCGTACAACAAGCCAGCAACGCGGGATCACGAACCCCAAAATGTTCAATCACCCCCTGGCGGGCGATTGTTGTCACCCCATCTGTTTCGTCTGGCAAAGGAGACCACGAAGCTGGATCATCCCGATCCAGCCCGAGCGCAGACCACATCGCAGCTTCCGCATTGGCAATTGTCTCTTCAGGAATCAAGCCCGACACCAGCACATACCCATCTCGATCATATTGCGCCAGTTGCTCTTGTGAAAGCATAGTCATCTCCTATTTAAAAGAACATTCAGCTCAATCCCGATTCTCATCCTCCACCTCGCCGATTTCACGAACACGCGCGGCATATTGCCCGCCTTCAAACGGGGTACTCAGCCACGTCGCAATAATCTCTTTCGCTACAGTATCCCCCACCACGCCGACACCGAGACACAAAATATTCGCATCCACATGGGCGCGGGCAAATTTGGACGATGTCACATCGTGACACGATACAGCGCGAATCCCCTTTACCTTATTCGCCACGAGAGCAGCCCCCGTACCTCCCCCATCGACCACAACACCCGTCATTAAATTCTTTTCCAAAACAACGTCAGCCACCGCTTTTGCCACACCGACATAAGATGCCTCCTGCGGACTATGCACGCCACAATCCATCACCTCTCGCCCGGCATCTTGCAACATAAGTACAATCTGTTTCTTCAGTTCAAATCCCTTGTGGTCCGCACCAATAGCTAATACACTCGATTTCTGTGGATCTTGAACCACCGCCTCATCATCAGCCACGACCAGACGCACCTTCTGCTGCCGTATCAAATCTCGCGCCAAAGGCGTCACAATCGCGTTGGGCGTCACATAAACCGCATCGCCACTGCGGTTGATTACAGATTGGACCAGATCTTCCGTCACCAAACTCACTGGCGGGTCAATCGGTGCAGATACCGCGCTCCCCTCCAACGCCTTCAACCGCCGCACAACTTCGGCAACAATCCGCTGTATCAACTTTTCATCTGGCATAATGGGACTGGAGTCTGGTAGGTTGGGTAGTTGGACTGACCGCTGGAAACATAGATGTTCAATGGCGGGATGTCAAGGAGAATGCCCGACTTCCAGGCACAGATAAATCAAAGAATTAAAAATTGCGCTTGACACTGATATTTACTTCCAGTAGATTTGGACGCTACTGGATTATGACGTTCCGGCGTAGCTCAGCTGGCAGAGCAAGTGGCTGTTAACCACTGGGTCGTAGGTTCGAGTCCTACCGCCGGAGCCAGATGCAACGACTCGCTGAACCTTTGGCCTATCCACACTTGGATCAAATAAAGCGAGCCGAATCCCATCAGGGGTATAGATCAGGTAGTTGATATGTAGTCTTAACAGGTCTTTCCGTTCCTCTGGTGTGGATTCATTAAATAACTCTTCAAAGGTCGTAAATTTTTGCTCCCACTGAGCAACGCTTGCGACCTTTTGTTTTGCCTCTGCAAGCGTTGTTTCATTCTCCATCATCTCCTGCTCTATTTGGCTTTTTTGCTCTTCGAGGTCAATGATTTTTTGACTGATGGTTTTGGTACCGACCTTGCGTCCAGCGATGCTTTCCACCAAAGCATCCAGCCTCTTATCAATCTCTTTGAGATTCCTGCGATAATTTTCCTGTATCTGCCCCAAAGTTTTTATACGCTCTGAGTTGCTTGTCGTAGCTTCTGCGATAAGCTCCTGGACACGTTTCTGGTCGTCACTAAGTTGAATTAACCGATCTGAGACCACCTGTTCAAGTGCTTGTGCGGGCACAGGTTTCATTTTGCATTCATCGTTTCCACGATGGATTTTACAGGTGCAATGATAATAGAAATAGTGCTTTTTTTGGTGGTTCTGAGCATAAGAGGGTGTCATATAAGATTTACACCATCCGCATTTTACCAGACCTTGTAGTAAAAAGGTGTGGAGGTTCTGTTTTCTGCTTCTTGAACCAGTGACTTGGTTGGTTTTTATGATAGCTTGTACCTGATTCCACAATTCCATTGGAACAATAGGCTCATGCTGGCCTTCATATACCTCACCTTTGTGAGTAACCTTCCCGATATAAAATTCATTTTGCAACATACGCATAATCAGCGTTTTATTGAATTTTCTGCCAACATTGCGCCCGCAGTACGTGAGTATTAGTTTCAGAAATTAAACTATAAGAAACGAATGGATACAACACAGAAAATACAGAACGGTAATCCCTTCTCGCCTGCTCAATTAACCCATCCCTCGTCCCTTCCGAATCCGATTGAGGATCAAAATTCATTATCTTATCCCATATCTGATAACTATTCCTTGCTGTATCTAAAATGTTAATCACATCTGAATCTGCCAAATTATATGAGGGGTGTGCATAATTATAGATTGACATAGTCGGTAAAAAGTCGCCACTTGTAGAAATCGATCTATTTCACAAGGAGGCGATAGATGGCAAAACCTATATTCACCGACTATGTCGGACTGATACATACACTTTTTGATAAGTTTATACAAGCGCAAAAGACCAAGCCCAAACCGGGTCATCCCTTCGATTTCAAGGATGAATCCTTCCTGATCTTTTTTGTTTGGATGCACCTGCGTCATATCACAGAATTTAAGGCACAGCACCGGTGGCTTAAACATCATCCAGAATATCGTAAACGTCTGGCGTTTAAGCGTTTGCCGCATCGCACGACGATTTCACGGCGTTATGAGGCCCTGTATGATACGCTTGAGGATTTCATTGCTTTTATCGGCACTTTTGCACAAGACTTAGAGCCGGATTTTACAAGCAAAGAACTCTTTGAGGATAAAAGTCTATTCAACGCAAAGGGACCTGTCTGGCATCAGAAGGATCGCAAAAGAGGTCACATCCCGGACAAACTACGTAACCTTGATCAAGACGCCACATGGAGTAAGAGTGCCTATCACGGCTTTGTCTATGGGTATGGGTTGCATGTCACCTGTAGCGAAAATGGCTTTCCAAGACTGATAAGGGTTGAAACTGCATCGGTGTCTGAAAGCCAAGTCTTAGACGATAAAGAAACCGATATTTTCAACCTGTTAGACCCATACAGCCTTGTCGCCGATAATGCCTATACCAAACCAAAGCCATGCGAATCAGAGATTGGGCAAAAGCTGGCTTTGTCTTGATCACACCGGCAATAAAATGGGTTCAGGGACGCTATGCCAAAAATTATCACCGCTTCCTGAAAAATACAGAAAATCAAGACCTTAGCCGACTCAGAACAACTGCCATTGAACCCATCTTCGATCTGATTGCAAAGCTGATACAGGCCAGTGATAATCATAAACAGATCGCCTATAAGGGCTTAAAATATGTGCGACCTTATCTCGCTTTAGCTGTCTTTACCTTGCAATTGGCCATGATTATGAATAGCGTTTGGGGATTGCCTATACGAAACATCTCACACATTAAGGCCATATGGCCTTGAGTTATGCACACCCCTCATATAATTCCTCAAAGGTCGTAAGTTTTTGCTCCCACTGAGCAACACTTACGGCCTTTTGTTTTGCCTTTATCTCACTTCATCAATATGATCTGTCAACCATTCGATCAGTTTATCACGAGAAACATCCCCTGAAGCAAGTTCTAAAATGACCTGTTCCTGATCATCTACGGGAGCATAAATTTCATACCCATTCAGAATTAGCATGACTTCCATAGCGGCATGCCCTACTCGCTTGTTTCCATCAATGAACGGGTGATTTTGAACTAGAGAAAAACACAATGCGGCTGCTTTTTCAATCAGAGTCAGGTAAAGATCACGACCTCCAAACGTCATATGAGGCTGGGCGATGGCGGATTCCAATCCACCGAGGTCACGCAACCCCGTTGATCCGCCACTTTCTTCAATAATACGCCGATGAAGTTCTAACACTTCGCTCAGACTGATATAACGCATCAACTCAACCTTCGATAGAGTTCCCGATTCTTCTTTAGAACATGCTCCGCAGCGTGCTCAAAATCTGCATCCGAATATAAAAGGTCGGTTAATGCTGCCTTAGCCAATTTCTCCACAGGGACATTCAGGCGCTTAGCGGTCGCCTGTAGGCGTTTGACCTCATTTTCAGATAAATCCACTGAAAATTTCACGTTCTGCCTCCAGTCAAAAATTTGTTGCTCCACCTATCCAAAGGTCAAAGTCTATCAACAACTTGCTATGAAATTTCTAACTCCTGAAAGCATCTGACGAACTGGACTTGACCCGATTTGATGTATAACATTTCAATTACCCATCACCTATGAAAAACTGATGGCATAGGATGATTGAGATGAACCCTTCTAAATTATACACTAAAAACGGGGTAAATCCAAACGGGGTAAATCCAACCCAACACGAGATGGAATTACCCCGTTTCTGTGGACATGTCCCGCTATTCAGTCCGCTACTTTTAAACAACCTCTTGTTGCCCTTCCACTGGTACGAAACTAATCTCGACCAATTCGGCAACAGCATCGTCCGCGATATTGCTTGATCATCGTCAAGAAGACCTCTCAGGAAATTGCACAGCCTGTTCCATAGCATCGATTTCTTCATCCGTCAGATGATCAAAGTGGCTTGCGCGTTTTCGTGCGGACAGGCGGCCGTTGTTTTGGAGACAGAAGCGAATGAAAAGATCTATCTGCCGGTCAGGCATATCTACGGTATTTTGGATCGCTTGTTTGGCCGCATCGTAGTTGGCCAGGAAGGCCAATTCGTCGGCGAGTTCGGTATCAATGGTCTGGTCGATAAACCGAAACAAAGCCTCTGCCTGGGTGGTCAGGTCGATATAGCGATACCATATCGCGGTATCGTTATGCACAGTCAAGCGCCCATCCTGTTCCAGAGTATATTCCACCAGAGGCATGAGTTGTCGGGAGAACGCATCTAAGGAAGCGTCATAGTCGGATGGATTCTTCAGCATGACCGCCGATATGGGAAACATAACGCTTTCGGGTGTAAAGCCCCGCCGAGCGAGAATATTGTGGATCAAGAAGCGGTGGATACGACCATTGCCATCCTCAAAAGGGTGTAGAAAGACGAATCCATAGGCAATGGCAGCAGCTTGAATCACGGGTGGGACAGCACCGGCTTCCATGCGTTTGTGGGTGGCTATGAGACCTTCCATAAGACCAGCTAAATCGTCGGGCTTTGGGGCCACAAAGTGGATATGCTCTCTCTGATAGGCCACAGTTTGGCCGACGTAATTTTGGATCATTCGATAGTCGGGATCCTGGAACCGGGCGTCAACGATGCGGTTCTGTAAGTCAATCAACCGCGGTTTTCGACAAAAATCCTCTTGCTCGGCCAGTTGGAGCAGTGCTATGAAGCGTTCGGTTCGGGTTGAGGAAGGATTGATGCGTTCGATTTCATAAGACGATTTCGTTTCCTTGGTGTACAGGTAGCTGAGCGCGCGTTTCAACAATTCTGGCGCGTATCGAGACACGACTTGCTGGCATCTGGTATGCAACGCTTTCGTTTCAAAGTCTCGAAGAATATCGGTGCGACGAATTGTGGGACAGAATCGGCGTTCACCAGGCAGATTATTGTTGATCCGCTGACGGCGAACCTTGAAGGCACGCTCGACCGTATAATAGGCATCCGGTTCGAGGAGATCGATGTAATTTCCCCGGTTCAGGTCATCCAGCGGGAGTATCTTCCCGGTCAGGAACTCATAGAAAAACCACAGTCGCCTGGCATACTTACCGGTCGGCTTCGAGCAGATATAGTCGAGGAAATCACCCTCTGATACTTTCTGGAACAAGCTGGCGAGAATTGCGAGATTCGTCCCATCGTATTTGAGCGCAAATTCCAGATGGTCGCCCAATGTCTCCCCGGGCCAGTACCGGGATGGATAGACTTCTTTGATGATCCCCCCGATAGAATTAATCCTGTGGATTCCTCTAATAGTCACCACAGACGTGTGCCAATTCGGGATGACGTCGAGGTCATACTGTTCAATCAGTGCCGCATACCCCGCGAGCCTGTATAGCGATTGATTTTGATGATGTTTAGCCATAGCACATCCCGGAAAAATGATTATTAAACGAGAACTATAGTTATTTTTTGGCAAATAGCAAGAAAAACAATTATAAAAAAACAATTAGGAGAATGTTTGATTAGTCAGAGATTTCCCCAACCCGCTAAAAAGCTACTGATCCAGCCTGTCTAACATATATTCGTCTGGGTTTGGAATGTCTTCCCACTTTCGTGCATCGCTTCGTTCGCTGACGACGGGAAGGACACTCATTCGCAGGTGCGCGCATCCCATTGGGATCATATCGATGCTCTCCTGGGGTTCGGAAGACTTTACTGGGCTTTCACGAAGAGAGTCGACCGTATGTTTAATCTGAGTCTGCCATTCGGGGATCCTCTTAGCAGGCACTTTTAGCACAATTGGGGCCGCACTTTCCTGCCAGGGCTGATCCGGTATTCTATCTGAGACGGATACTGTTACCGAATCAGATAGATCATTCGGATCGACTTCCAATCCGTAATTCCATTGAGAGGCAGGTTTGATTGATTGACGAGGCCAGTCATCAGGTCCCCCTGATTCCCTCGTCCAGTCTTCCTTGATCCGAACTGAGTAACTGAGCGGGCCTCGATCAATCGTGATCGCGCCACTTCTTGGCCACGTCGTTGCTGAGACTTCGGCGGCAAATTGGATTTGGACAACATCGCCGCTCTGCCACTCTCTTTCAATCCGGATCATCTTACCTTCACTAGCTTCGAATTTGGCCTTTTCATCTCCAATGCGAATCTCAGTTCCATGACTCCAGCCCGGTATTCGGCAGTAGAGTGGGAACCGAACAGGATTGTCCACGTCGATCACTAATGAAACAGATTCGCCAAATGGGTAACTCGTATTGGATTGGATACGTACAGTATGTCCTGATTCCCCTACCTTTGCAGTAACTGTATTGGGACTATAGAGCCATGCGATCAGTCCGTTGTCAGGCGTGGCAAACCAGAGATGTCGAACAAATGAGGGCCACGCCTGTGCGGTATTGTGCTGACAACATCTGTGGGAATCGGCTGTGAATACAGGATGCTGCCCGCTGTTCTTGAAGTCCATTCCAGCGACCGAAAGCGGCATATTCGATGCAGTCAAATACCTCAAAGACCTGTGATCTGGCGCGTGCGAAGCTGGCAAATGGTTGAACGTGATATCTTCGATACGGTCCGCATACCCGGAATCTCCGGTGATCTCAGATAGGATATAGTGGCTCTTGTTCAACTCGCCCAAAGAGCACGTCTCGATGCCCTGTCGTGGATCGATTTTGCCCATTCTTATGCGCTCATCCGCCGCATGTGCTCCCCTCGGCATTTGCCCCCATGTTTTCATGAACCCATCGTAGAATAGCTCAGACATTCGCAAGTATCGTTCGTCACCAACAACAGGAAACATCTGAGCGGGATAGCGAAATCGCTGAGAGAAGTGAACGGTATGGTTGTCCAGCCACTGGTTCATGGCTGGCTGTGTTCGGTGATATACCTTGATGGCCAAATCCAGCAGCCATCGGTCACCGGTCTGGTTATACAACCAGAAGATATGCGGCATCAGATCTCCCGCACGCTTGATTTGAATCCGAGGCTTCCAATCGCCAAAGTGTTCGCGGTAGTTCTCATAGTAATCCCAGGACATCTGGGGTAAAAACTGATGGTCGGGCAACTCGGAGCAAAAGGTGAAGAAGCGAGTCAACAGCGAGAGAATCCTGTCGTCTCCAGTCGCTTCGTAGTGGCTGATCAATGCATCGTTCATAACAGCATGAGGCCAGATATCCACAATCTCCTGCCCTCCCACGCCCTTGAGTAGACGGTTGTGGTCGCTACCATAGTACCCATCCTCCCGCTGAGAAACGATCACACTCTCAATCCAGCGATTTGCAGTCTCTTGAAGTCGCGGTTGGCCCGTAAGAACAGACAAGTCATAGTATCCTCGCAGCCAGTATGGTGCTTCTTCCCAACCAGCTTCCGGCCCGCCGAGCCACCCGCTATCCGCATTGAGAAATTTACTTAGCTCATCGAGGCGGCCCACTTGTCCGGCTACCATGCGATCCAACTGAGTAGCCAACCACCCCACAGCCTTTACGGCACCCAAAGGCAATCGAATGATGGGGCTGGGCTTCAAAGGGGTTTGATTACCGGCATAATGTCGATTCTTACCAGAACAATCGGGTTGTTCAACGAGGTTGATCTTGGTCATTCCAGCACCTTCCTTTCACTTCACTTGTTTTCTTGTCCAATTCCGTAACAACTGGAACGAGAAGCGTTTGCATGATAGGCCAATGGCACTCTCTCGTTTCATTTTCTTCTCGGGACTAATGCATCAACTTTAGCGATATATTGATCCATTTCTGAAAGTAATTTTTGTGCTAATTCTGGTTTCTCATTAACAATATTCTTTAGTTCAAATGGATCCTTTTCTAAGTCGAAAAGTTCAAGGGTCTCGTCTTCCCAAAAACGCAGCAATTTATAATTTTCAAAAATAACGGCAGAATGAGGATTGGCTTGACGATTGAAATGAGGATAGTGCCAAACAAGATAATCGCTTGGACGTTTCACCTTTCCTTGGATGTCGTTATGCAAAGTATGCCGCAGACTTCCGCCATCTACTTCCTCAGGCCAATGTCCACCAGCCAAATCACAGACAGTCGGAAACAGATCATACTGTGTCACCGTAACATGAGATATTTCTCCTGGCTTAATATTAGGACCAGAAATAATAAAGGGAACACGAATGCCTCCTTCATAAACAAAGAATTTACCTTCCTTTAAAGGTAACGCACTGCTTATCTCCCCCTCTCTACGATTGACATAAGGGCCATTATCCGAAGTGAATACAATGTATGTGTTCTCTGTGATTCCCAATGCTCTTACGGCACTTAGAACCATTCCGACGCCAGTATCAAGATCTTCTGTCATGGCAGCATACAGTGGATGGTCGTGTTTAGTACCCTTGGGCAAGGCCTTGTATTTTTCATGGGTTTTTTGCAGTGCTATCATTTGCAGATGGACGGCATAGTATGAAAGTTGCAAGTAAAAGGGCTGGTTTTCGCTAACCGACTGTTTCATAAATTCAATTCCTCTTCTGGAAATACTGAAGGTTTGCTTGGGGTCATTCCCTCCATCTTCAGTATTACCCTCTCTATTACCAGTGGGACCATCACTTTCATCAAAACCGTTAGAACCGGGCCCTCCAGACTGAAGGTGCCATTTACCAAAGTGAGCAGTCACATAACTTGAATCAATCTTTTTAAGCTGCTCAGGTAGTGTCGTATAAGGCTGAATATCGTTTGTTTTATTAGGTGTTCCCATCAGTACACTGTCATCACGGTTCTGCCCCTTCCAACCAACCAATGCAGTCAGCCCATGCTTTGCGGTAGTCATTCCGGTTAGCAAACTTGCGCGTGAGGCAGAACAAACCGGAGAACCCGCATAACCATTGCTAAAAACCACGCCCTGTTTTGCCAGTTGTTCGAGGTTTGGTGTCTGATAGTAGTCACTTTTAGAATCAGGCACGCGTTCATCCATTAATACTGATAATCCTGGCCAACCGAGATCGTCAGCGTAAAGAATAATAAAATTTGGCTGATCACGGGCTTCGACTTGATTCGATCCTGATCCAAAACCACCGGCCATAACGATTACCCCCCATTTTTTAAGGGTTGGTGTTCAAGAGCTTTCCATTCTGTCATTTATGATATCCAGCCAGACACCAATACACAATGTCTCAAAAGGTCTTAATCCTTTGCGAAAGGGACATGAAGCCACTTGGACATTGTGGGAAGACTTTTGATTGTGTATTTTAAGGCCGACTACATGGTCTTTTGAATCTTTATGAAAGGAGTTGGTGCATGGCAGGGCGTCCAAATATTCTGTTGATTCTTTCAGATGATCACAGCGCACCGCATCTGGGGTGTTATGGCGACCCACATGCCAACACGCCTAATATCGATGCGTTTGCAGCACAAGGGATGCGCTTTGACCGCGCATATACAACATCGCCACAATGTATGCCCTCTCGAGCGTCGATGTTTACGGGCCGGTCACCGGTTGCCATTTCGATGACACGGTTTACAGCCCCCCTCCCACGTGAGGTGCCCACCATTCTGGATGCGTTGCGAGATGCCGGATATTTTACCGGTCTGGGTAGGCGGTGGCACCATCTGGACGGACGTGCAAACCCAAAAGGCGTGGATGGATATGTGCAAGAAAAATACAATCTGCGCACAGCAAAAGATCGTGTAAACTATCTCAATGTCTGTACCGATAAGGAATTAAAGGGAGAAACTCCGAGGGTTTTGAGTGAATTTTTGGACCAATGCCCCAAAGATACACCCTTTTTTATGTATCTCGGTTTTAACGATCCACACCGGGCTTGGACATTGCGACCCGATGAATACCGACCTGATCCGGCCTCGCTCGTATTGCCACCGCATTTTCCCGATACGCCAACATTGCGCGAAGATTTGGCAGATTATTACGGTGTTCTGCACCGCATGGATCAGGAATTTGCACAGGCGATGGATGTGCTGGACAAGCGTGGGGTGCGTGAAAACACGCTTGTGATGTTTATGGGAGATAATGGTGCAGCGCTGCTTCGGGGAAAAGGCACTTTGTATGAGCCGAGTTGTCATGTGCCGTTGATAGCACAATGGCCTGGAAAGATCGCGCCGGGAACTGTTTCAGACGAGTTGATCAGTGGTGAAGATATTGCCGCAACGGTGTTAGAAGCCGCAGGCCTTGATGCGCTGGAGCAAATCACGGGCAACAGTTTTTGTGAGCTGATGACTGGCGGCGAGCACAAATCTCGAACCGAAGTATTCACCCAGCGTGGTGCACACGGTCAAGATCTTCCAGTATCCTCAGCGGCTTTTGATCTTTCACGTGCAATTCGAACAGAGCGTTACCATTTGATTTACAATGCCTACTGGCAGGTGCCTTTTACGCCCGTAGATTTTTATAGCAAACCTGTATGGATAGACCTTATGGAACGTTGCAAACGCGGTGAATTGTCCGAACTGCATGAAAGATTGTACTTCACCCCCACCCGGCCAATGTTTGAATTGTTTGATCTACAGAACGATCCTTATGAACTGACCAACCTGATTGATGATCCAGGTTTGGCAGATGTCCAAGCTGATCTTATTGCCCGCCTAACCGAGTGGATGATTCTGGAACGCGACTTCTTACCCCTACCAACCGGTGGGAATTGATATAGATACCGTAGTCGGAGATTATTTTCTTACGCCAGAATAACTCATAAATAATCAAAGATCAAGAAGAAATCCGTATCACGCTGCCCTATGTCAAGTATCATACGTGGGCTCGACATCATTCATTATTCGAGGTTTTTTATGGCTCGTGCTTTAATGGATTATCGAAAGACACTGATAGCTTTTTTTCTGTCATTCTTGTTTACAGGACTTCACGTCGCGACAGAGGAACCAGCTTGCGCAGAGGAAAGCCTTGGACCTATCGGCGTTGTCAATCAGGTACACGGCGATCTCGTTTACATCTCCGGCCTGAATGGTTCCGCGCCCGTGCTGAGTCGGCTCGGCGTGCTCCAAGGTGGTGGATTTAATGGTGTTAAACTGGAAGTCATCAAGGAGCTGGGTGATCGGCTTGTCGCGCGCGTCTTGGAGACAAAAGAAAGCGCCCTCGCGCCGTCTCAAAAAGTCGCCAGGTTGAACGGCGAAATGGCACCTCCCGAACGAATGCGGGCGCTCCGCGAAGTCCACGCGACACGCGTTTCGACAGGCCCTGTCCTGAATGGGAGGCTGGATGATGCGGTCTGGCAACAGGCGCGACCCATCGAAGGGTTCATCCAAAGGTGGCCCAAATACTTCGTGCCCGCCACGGAGCGAACAGTAGCGCGCATTGTATATGACCAGCAGAAGATCTACTTTGGCGTAGAATGTTACGATTCGGCCCCCAACAGCATCGTCGCGAACAACATGAAACGAGACTCAGAACTTGCCGTGGATGACAACGTTCAGATCATACTGGACCCCTATGACGCCAGGCAAAACGGCGTGGCCTTTTTCATCAATTCGCTGGGCGCAAGGCAAGATATGCTGTTGTCTCAGGAAGGTCGCACCCGAAATCAGGACTGGGACTGCATCTGGGAAGCAAAAACACGACGGCATCAACAAGGCTGGACGGCGGAGATTGCCATTCCCTTCGATCAACTGCGCTTTGTGGAAGGCGAGGATCTCACGTGGGGGATCAACCTGTCGCGTTTCATCGCGTCCAAAAACGAAAGCACAACCCTGATGGTAGGCAAGCGATCGTCGGCAGTTCTATCACGCTATTATATGTCGGACCTTGCAGCGTTGAAAGGATTGACCGCCATTGACCGCAAGAACCTCCTGCAAATCAAACCTTATATCCTCCCGGGCACGCTCAGAAATCTCGAAGCAGTGGATCGCACCTATCAGCCGGACGTGGAAGCCGGTGTCGATCTCCGATATGGCGTCACCCAGAACCTGACCCTGGACCTGTCCTACAACACAGACTTTGCCCAGGTAGAGGGCGACCAGGAACAGGTCAACCTCACGCAGTTTCCACTCTTCTTCCCGGAAAAACGGGATTTCTTCCTGGAAAGCGCGAGCCTCTTTGACTTTGGAGAAGCGGCTTCTATGCGGGGCGGAGATACACGCCCCCCTACCTTGTTGTTCTACAGCCGAAGAATTGGACTCGAAAACGGCCAGCCCGTCCCAATTCTCCTGGGCAGCAAACTGGTAGGCAAAACAGGCGGTACCGGCATTGGTGCCATGCACATCATGATGGATTCGAATGGCCTTTCGAATAAATCCGACTTCTCGATCCTGCGCGTAAAGCAGGATGTGTTCACCCGTTCGAATCTCGGTTTCATGTTTGTCAACAAACAAACGGGCAGTGCCTACAATCGCACGGGCGGACTGGACTTTTCCTTTTCGCCTACGCCAAACTTCAACGTTTCGGCGTTTTACGCCCGCACATGGGACGCAGGAAATACCGATGAAGACGATGCCGCATTTATCGAAGCGGGTTATTCAGGTACGACTTACTCCGCCCGGTTTTCTTACATGAAGATCGAGAACAATTTCAATCCAGCGGTCGGATTCGTGAATCGAAGGCGTGGGCTCCGGGACCTGAACCGCTATTATTCCGAGCTGGGTTATCGACCACGACCGGGCGTCCTGGGCATACGATCGATATATTTCCGCCCGTATTTTCGTGTATTTACCAACGCAAACAACGAAGTAAAATTCTGGATTGCCAGTTTGTACTCACTCACTGGATTCAGCTCCGGCGACTGGTACATTTTCGATATAACCCGAACCTACGATGTGGTCGAGGGGCCGTTCAGACCGTCAAGGAAGATGACAACCAACATCCCTGTCGGGAAATACGAATTTACGACATTCAAAATGCGTTTGTTTGGCAGTCGAATCCGAAAGCTCAGCCCTCGTGTATCCCTGGAGGTGGGAAATTACTATACGGGGCGCAGATATCGGGTCTGGGTAACCAATTTATTCCGTCCTGTGGGAAGGCTTTCGCTCGAAACGGATTATGAAATTAACTGGCTCAGACTACCACAGGCCAATCTGAACATTCACGTATTGAGCAACCGCCTCCAGTATTCATTTACCACGGACTTCTACGTGAAAGTGTTCGCCCAGTGGAACAATGATTCAGAAATATTCAGTACAAATTTCCTATTGAATTACCGTTTTCGCCCAGGCAGCGACCTTTATCTTGTGTACGATCAAGGTTACGGCACGGAAGGCGGCCTCCACGAACGCAACCGCGCCCTTCTGCTGAAGCTGTCTTACCTCATCGGCCTGTAGAAATCCTCGCCCCCGAGGTCCACGCCAAAGAATTCTGTAAAGCTATTGCTTCTTCTTACAGACCATACGGAATCCGTTAGGCAGAGCATGAAAACAATTCTGACGCCATCGATCATGATTTTGGGTCGGCTCTTCCCAAACGTGAAGGATCTCAAATCCAGCATCAATCATCGCCATCAGGTAGTCAGAAACAGTCCACTATTCGAGTGCTTTTTCCACCCGCTCTGGTATCAGATGACCGCGATGCCAAGGGCCTTTTGAGTCTCTGCGCGCCTTCCACCGTGGTGCAACTGCATTCCATTTCGTATGATTTGACTCGTGCATCTTATTCATTTTACAGACTCCTTTAAGCCAAAAAACCGCAGGCATTCAATTCAAATTGAATACCCACGGTTGTTTTTTACTCAATTATTAAAATACCTCGAACATTACAACGTTGGGCTTGCACTCGCTCCATTGGCACTCAGCATTGCCCTGGTCTCGTCCGTCAGCCGAATGTGCGGCGGCGACATGCCCGGCAGCAACACACTCGGGTCGCTCTCCTCACACGCCAGCGGATGGAGCTTTGTGAGTGCCGGGTTCGCGGAGTAGTCTTTGTCCTCACGGGGATCGTTAAACCAGCACGGTGAGAACTCTAAGATCCGTTTCTGTCGCTCAGTCAGTTCGGGGTCGTTCGTGTCGTACGCGGCGTCGCCGTGGTGCATGCCAAAAGGAACATACTTGTAGAAGAGGGTACGGCGCTCGCCGCTCCCTGCCCACGGAATCGTACCGTGTTTGAGCTTCTCTGTGAACAAAATGCAGTCCCCAGCCCTGGCCTCAACGCGATGCACAGGCACATCGTCATCCCAGTTCCGCAGCTGCGATGTCCATTCCGTATCGCACCAGTTCCGCCGCCAGTCGCCGTCGATGTCCATCAGTTTCTGCTCATTGGCCGGCTTGTGTGTGCCAACAACACACCCAAAGCCCCCGTCATCTGGTCCGACGGTCTTGAGCTCATACACACACGTGATATGAAAGGCGCCCGGGCCGCCGTGAAGCGTCCCGCCTATGTCCGCGCCGTCTGTCGGTTTCCGGCCAGGTTTGTAATGTATATTGTCGTGATCTAACCGGAACAAGGGGCGAAGATCTTCCGGCATATGTGCTGGGGCATGGCCCCACGCTGGATCGCCGAGAAGCTCTTCAAGGATGGGCAGCATGGTCTCGTTGTCGATCAGGTCCCGGTATGCCTTGCTCCAGAGCCTTCTCCCTACGTAGGTATTGCCGTGCCGATCCGTTGTCTGGCGTGTGTCGCGCCCCCGGATGCTTTTGCGCTTCCGTGCGTCGGTGCCGTCCGTGGACAGCGTCTCCTCCCGCTCAAAGATATGCTGATCATAGACTTGATTGAGCTCGTCCAGTTGCTGTTGATTGAGCACATCGGGCACGACGATATAGCCTTGTCGTGCGAACGTGTCACGCATCGCATTGTCCATCTTCTAATCTCCTCTACGTGTAGGAACTACAAGGGACATTTCTTGCGCTATGGATATCTGGTAAGAAGGCGTTTCCGGCAGTCGTTGTCAAGTGCTTTTGCCGTACTTGCGAATGGCCGCTTTGGCAACACCATAATACCGGTGTAGAGCCAGCTTCACAAATGCGAGATTGTCAGCAATTTCTTTGGCGTTTTCCATTGGGCTTGACCCATTTTAGTGGACAGCTTATCTCGTCCTGAGAACGGATTCTTTTTCAGGAATCCCCAACTTCGGCAAGCCCTTAACAATCTCCACAGTCTCCAAATTCAGCGTGAAGCCCTTCCGTGAGCCATGTGTATCGCTGGTCAGGCGTTATCGGATTCCATTCAATATTTTGGTAATGTTCTTTTGAATCGAGATAGCGATATTTGTCCTCTTTGCGCCAGAACTCACCAACACGGCCGTAGAAGATTTGCACAGGAGTCTCTGGTTGATTGCTCTTTTTGACGAAAAAATTGATACTCACCCCGACTTGTATCCCAAAAACGTTGTGTGTTGTCCCTGAGAGTTTTGGGTTCTTGCGAACATTTCCACTCAGGTCCAGAATGTAAATTGCATCAAAATCGTCTGCGAGATGTTTCCGCATCCCATCAAAGGCTAAGCCATCGAGAAATCCGTTGTTCGTCACAAAGGCAACAACACCGCCATCCCCAATCCGGTCCGATGCCCACCGAATTGCCTTCACATAAGGATCAGCGAGTGCGTTTTTATTAGTCGCTGTTGAGTCTTGCGAATAAGTATCCCGCACTTGCTTATCCAACGTCTCATACTTCCGATTTTTGTTATTATCATTCTCATTGACCTGACCAACGTTATAAGGCGGATTGCCGATAACCACAAACATCGGTGTTTCCTGCTGACGTTTCACCCTTTCGGCATTCTGCTCCGTGAACAACACCATCTGCTGTGGCTCTGCCAACTCAAAAGTATCGACCAGGCATATCCCCTCAAATGGCAGATAGTGCCCTGTCGCCTCGTAAAACTCGTGCTCAATATTCATTGATGCGACGTAGTACGGCAGGAGCATCACTTCATTGCAATGAAGGTTGGAGGTGTACTTGTGCTCAAGCGAGGTTTTCCGAATCTCGCGCATAATTCGCACGATGAAATTGCCAGTGCCAACAAATGGGTCAATAATATGAACCCCACCATCAGAAAGCGAACGATCAAATTCGGTCTGCAAAATGTGTTCAACGCTTTTCACCATGAAATCGACGATGGGCTGCGGTGTATAGACGATACCGTGTGTATCGGCAACCTTGACTGAAAAGCCCTGAAAAAACTGCTCATAGACAGTGTTGAGGAAGTGTTGTTTTTGAGAGAAGTCATTGATAGTTTCCGCTGTGCGTTCAATAGCCACATAGAAGCGATCAAGACTTTGGAGAAATTCATGACGGCTAAACGACTGCGATGTAAGCGCGTCAATCACTTTTTCAATCTCATTGGCGATTACATTACGGCGGGTGAAATCGGGATTATCGAAAACCGTTCGGAAAATCCGCTCGGTCAAAAGATGTTGAATGAGCATCTCCTCAACCGCAGCTTCAGCGAGGTTTGGATTGATTGACAAGCGACATTTGTCCAGAAAATCTGCAAAGGCGGTGGTAAATCGGCTATTGGTCTCGCGCTCCTCCTGAATCAACTCCGCCAATCCGCGCCCAATCTCAGGCACTATATCTTTGAACTGCGTGACGGCATTCTCCCATTCGGCGATCTCTTGCGGACGATGAGCAAAGAAAGTTTGGAGCGTCTCAATGAGTTGCTTTGGGTCGGTCAGATCGGCGTCGATTACTCGACGATCATCCTGATAGAGGATCGCCCGTTGTGGCGTCTGGAACAGGATATTATCTGTAGGATAACCTGCCTCAAATTTGCGCTGTACTTCGTTTGGCAGGTCATCGTGTATATCCTTCGCCTCCCAATAGCCATGAGTCAATCGAAAGTCGTCAATCAACGCCCCATCAACGACAATCCGCTTGTTTCGATTGAGAGCCATAGGGTGTTCGGGAACGAGCGTCCACCCAAACTGCTTCCCACACGATTCGAGCAGTGATTGAAACGCCGAACGCACGGCGGTTTCATGCGTGATTCCGAGTCGATCAAATTGATCAAGCGATTCATAGTATGCTCTGACGGGCTTATGGGTGGGTTTAAGGTTGAGTGTTGGCATTTTTGTTTTTCCTTCGTCGGATAAAGACACATAGAGTATAGGCAAAATTTATAAAAAATGATGGCACCTGATGATTGGGGTGGCCCCTCAAGTATATCCTCTAAAACGGGACAAGTCCACTATATCAGTTCGTCCATCTATAGGCAACTGGAGCTTTCCGTGCAGATCACATTATTGGATAAGAAAAAGTCGAGTGCTATGGGCACGGTCGTTGACATAGGAAGAAGTGTTGGAATCTCGCGCAGAAACCAAAGAACGACTACATCGTTATTATTCTCAAGAAAAATATCCAGAAGTTTCTGAAGAAAAAACAAAGAGACAGAAATCCATAAAACTGTGGACATGGATAAAGCGACAAATGGAAAAAATCAAATAGTAAACAAAAAGCAGGTTACCTCAAAAGGGCAACCTGCTTATATTAGCAGTGTGAGTGGTGAAATCACAAAAAATGGGAAGGTTCAATATGAAAATATTCATAGGGACCTTCCCATTTTTGTATTGAATCCAAGGCGATAATAGCGAAAGGGGTGCTCCATTTACGCATGGTTTCTACCTGGCTTCCATTGCTTGAATTCTTACACGCCCTATGGAGTAGAACTGCTTTACTGATGCCGTATCTGAATCGTCCAGATTCCGGACGGCAAACTATCCCAAGCCATAACGCTACTGGCGACAAACTCGGTTTTCACTGAATCTGGCACATCGCTATGAATACGAAACAAGATGACGCCGTGAGGGGCGGACATACCGTCACGATTCACAAGGGCTCCAAAGTCCTTATCATAAGTTATCAGCGTACGTCTTTCCCGAGTTGCCAATTCCAGGAGGTTAGGATCTGCTTCGCCCCGGTCCGTTTCCTTCGTCCATCGCACATCCTGGCCTGCAGCACGTAGCCGGACAACGACCTGCTCCGATATATTTTCGTCGGCAAGTATTCTCATCTATCGTTTGCCATCCATAATCGCGTCAATATCCTCCCAGGTCACGTTGGACAGCTTTGCACCAGTGGCGGCATACTTTCGACAGGCTCGAATATCCCCCGGGGTGATGTGCGAGTACATACGAATGATATCGGCTTCGCTGCGCCCCCCATCCAGCAATTCCATGATCAGTTCCACGGAAATCCGAGTGCCTTTTATTGTTGGTTTCCCGGCCAGTATCAACGGGTTAGTGACAATGCGATCCTGCCAGATTGGATTCTTATTTTTCATAGCGTGCCTCCTTTTTTAGACTCTGGTCTCTCCAACCTCATTACCTAAACTTTTGTTCCTTCTCATCCATTGATAGTTCCCAATACTCCTTCAATTTTATCCAAGTAGAAACATACTCGCAATGGAATTCCTCGTTAGGAGAAAGCCACTCTGAGGGGTCTCTTGCTCCTTTAGACATATTAGCTTTAGGGAACTATATTTGTTGCACAAATATCTCGTAACTCACTGAAGAAGTGGGAATTACGAGAAAAAAAGCCCGGTTTTCGTCACAAAAACTGGGCTTTTTAATATGTTTTTGCGGAAACTATTTCTAACGATACTTGTCGCCGTAAATGTCGAAATTATACCTGATCTTCTCGGTGTGCCCACAGGCAGTTGAGACATTTAGATGAGTCGCCTTCTCAAGCAGAGGAAGAATATCAGGTATTTCTGATATAAAATTAGGAAACAAGACAGTCTCTTTTGTTCGGGATTCAATGCGTTTTGGAAGTTGCTTTGAAACCTCTGGAACAGTTAGTGTATCCTTGTCACCTTTCACTGTTAAACCTATGGTCACATGATCCCAGCTAATGGCAAAAGAGCTTAAATTTGTAACCGAAACGGTAAGAGACGGAGTATTCGATTTGATACTTGGATGTCCTGTCATTCCCATTCCATAAGAGACGCGCAGTTTAACCTTGTCGCGTTGTTTGTCCCGATAAGTGTTCATAATGCCCAAAGACGCACCTATAACGGCCATGACAGCAATCAGCACATCTTTAATAATAGACCACCACTCCATTTTCAACCCCTTTAGGGAGAGGGAGGGCCTCCGTTTTCTGCACCTAGTTCCGCCCCAAACGCATTGGCCTTGCAGCAGAGAACTATCGCCTTGAAACAAGCCGATAGCAAATTTACATTCTTCCTGTGAACGATAATCTTGTGGTGATTCGGTGATTTTCTCGCGGATAATAGTATTCCACACAATCCAATGCTACCGATCTTTGCGGACAACCCAATCATCCAGACCGGACCAATAGATAAAAATTATACGGTTGACAGAAACGGGAGTTCGCCTTACGGTTTTCAGGTCTTTTTTCCCTTACTGTGTGGAACTTAAAACATTTTGGCCGTGTGGTTTCGACCCTGCACGGTCTGTTTTTTTGCGATAAATAATAAAATACCCGTTTAGGATCACACTTGTCAACCCCAAAAAGGTGCAGTATTGTCACATCTGGAGTTACCCCGTTTCTGATGCTGTGCCGAATTGGTCGAGAAGGATCTATGGTTGGTAAAACGGCTATTTGTAGCCTGAATACAAGCTCTGTATGGACAGATTTGGAATTCGGCAACAGCATCGTTTCTATGGACTGATTCCGCTATTCAGATCGCTACTTTTACACGACCTCTTGTTGCCCTTCCACTGGTACGAAATTAATCGCGCCCCTTTGATTCAATGCGGTCGCGATTCTTTGAAGCATCGTCAGAGAATGCCCTTCATAATCCGCATCTTCGAGCCGTGCAATTACAGGCTATTTTGATCCAATCAATTTTGCCAATTCAGTCTGCGTCAAGCCCGCCATCTTTCTGGCTTCATATATCAAACGAGCAACTTCTGCGTTGACTGTATCCTCTGCAATCATCTGCTGCAATTCTCCATGGATAGGGAAGTGGTCCCTTCCACTTCAAGATAAAACCCTTTGATATATGTCATATTTGACATATATTTTTTATATGAGTCCTTCTGACAAACCTCTGGTATGGCTTCACGGACAAATCAAGACACCTCCATTTTCTTCATCAGCGAGATAGGATGACTCATGAATACAAAAAAGAAAAAACTTCTCGAGGCTGCTGGATGGCGTGTGGGGTCAACAGACGATTTTCTGAGCCTGACTGAAGAAGAAGCCGCTTACATTGATCTCAAAATCACGTTGAGCAAGAAAGTGCGTCAATGCCGTGAGCGAGAAAATTTGACCCAAACACAACTGGCCGAATGCCTCAAATCCAGCCAATCTCGTGTCGCCAAAATCGAAGCGGGCGATCCCTCTGTTTCTGTAGATCTATTGATACGATCCCTCTTCGCGCTTGGGGTTACTAAATCCGAACTTGCCAAAATGCTCGTATCTCAATAGCTCGGTCATCCAGGAACGAGCTATTGCGAGCAGGTATGAGATAATTCGGAGATTCTTGAAATGTCGCACAATGCGATCAACATAAGGAGCCTGAACCATGGAACGCAGAGAAGTCCGCTGGGAACGCATGTTTCCCGATGAGTTGGAAGCCGCTTTTGAGGATTGTCCAGTAGTGTATCTACCCTATGGTCTGTGTGAACCCCACGGCCCGGTAAACGCCCTGGGACTGGACGCGCTGCGTGCCCACGGGGTGGTGTGCCAGGCCGCCCGGTCCTTCGGAGGCATTGTAGCACCTCCTGAATACTGGCACTGCCACGAATCCGGAGGCTACGGAACCTGGGCACACGAACGGGTGGGTAATGTTCGCCCATGGCTTACAGCGGTACCTCCGTGGATCTTTTTGAAAAATCTCTGCTATCACATCCGCGCTGTCGATGCCCTGGGATTCCACGTAGCCGTGCTCTTCTCGGGACACTCGGGACCGCACCGCCTGGACGTACCCGTTGTACTGGAAATCCTCCAGCAGCACGTCTCCGTCCGACTCTATTCTGTTATGAGTATGGGCACAGGGGAATCCCGATTCAAAGACGACCAGGGCATGGGAGGCCACGCGGGAAGAGGGGAAACATCGCTGCTGTGGGCTGTGGCTCCAGACTGTGTAGATCTGTCCCGCCTTCCCAGGCCGGACGAGATAGGGCCTCATTTCGCCCAGGGCGATTACGTGGATACATCCAGCCGGCGAGCGGGAGAAGAAATGGTGGCTGATACGGTGGAATATATCTCTGAAAAAGCAAAAGAACTCCTGACGGAATACGAGCGATTAAAACCCGATCACACCCCGCTGACCTACGGGCAGATTGAGCGTATATGGGAAGAGGAGATCCGCCCCAGGATGAAAAATTTCGCTTCTATGCAGAGTGGGAATGAAGCACCCCCAGAAGACTCCCGCTGGTATGCCAACTGGCGGATACCGGATCTGGGTTAGAGCGGACTGATCGGTACCCCGTTCCGATTTGCCTGTTTGCCTAACATTCTACCGCAACGCGATTCCCCGTAACAATAGATTCCTGAATAGCCATCGCGATGGCTGTTGCAATCAGTCCATCTTCCGGTGTTGCAGCTACAGGGGTGCCACTTCGGACCGCGTTGAAAAATGCACGCATATTGTATTCCATCAGAGTCATTCGCTCAGGCGCATGAAACGTCTCGATTGTAGATTCGTTGGCCTCCCTCAGTGCCCATTCCAGCGTATCTGGTAGCCATTGCGTGCCAGTTATGCGTGCCAGTCCGTTCTCTGTCCAGATATCCAAAAGATGTCCGCCATCAGCACAAGCAGCACCAATGCCACCACAAGTCAGCGAAGCGGAGGCCCCAGATTCAAACTCAATGACTGCTGCGGCCGCATCCGGCATTGGGCGGCCTCTGAAGGATCCCCCAAATGAGAATACTGATTTGGGCTTGCCCAGTAAAAATGCCAGCGTGTCGAAAAGATGTACATAGCACTCGTTGAGAAGCCCATTATGGTTTTCCGGATCCCAGTGTTTTTTTGATTCTGGAGGTGGACACCAACCCATCATCAGATTGGCATTCGCCATCCACCCTTTTCCGAGAGAGCCTTTCAGGAGTTCTCGCAACCGCACCATTGCAGGCATACAACGGATCGGAAATTCGACCTGACAGGGCAAATCAAAACTGTTGCACAAGTCAACCAGTTCTCTTCCACTTTTGACAGTCCCTGCCCAGGGCTTCTCGATCAGCATTGGGATGCCCCTGTTGCCAGCCGATTCGATCAGTGCCCTGCGATGTTTAGGCGTCACCGCAAGTGCAACCGCGTCCAGCGATTCGTCATCCATCATCTGGTCTGCATCTTCGTAAAGTTTGAGATCATTTTTCTTCTCATAGGCTCTATAACCGCCCATACCGTCCAATCGAGCAGGCATATTATCCGCAGCTGCCACAACGTGAGCACCCTCGATTTTCTTCACAGTTTCTACCATCCATCGACCAAGACCAAGACCAACAACGCCAAGCCTGACAGGTGTCATATTGTTCTCCTTATATAAAAGTGATGTAAAATGTCAATGCCCAATCATCCTTAGATTGATTGGTAATCTGGCAGAGGGTAATTTTCAGCTTGGAAGTGCCAAAAATTATGCAGATCTTAAATTTAAAAAAATTTTAAACACAAATCGAGGAGATAGATAATGCAGAATTATCGTGGAGATATTACGGACCTGCGCGTAGTTCGTCGGGTTGAGCAGCAGCCACAGGCCTGGCGCGTGTGGCAACCCGTCATCATTCCGGGGCAGAAGAAGAGGCATCTCATTGTGGCCTTTGGAGCGATGGTCAACGGCAAGAAAGACATGGGAGACATTCTTGCAACGCTCTCAACCGACGATGGGGACACCTGGGAGGAGCCAGTGACGGTCTTTGATCATCGTCAGCGTCAGGGCATGGTGCAGTTCGCCTACGCGAACCCAGTTCTATACCGCGCTCCCGGACAGGACGTAATCTGGTGCTTTGCAATGCGCTGCCCGATAGCCCAGAAGAACAGCGAAGAATCTCAACTGGTCGGTGCATTCACCGCAGATGGCGGTTATTCCTGGACACAGGTGGAACTGGCGATGCACTATGCAGGGCCGCTGATTACATGCTCAACCATCGTAACCACAGAGACCGACTCGACATGCAAGTTTCTGCTACCAGCCCATCGCAACACGCTGCAAGAAGACCCCCGTGGTTCGCGTGACCACTTCGTTCTCAGCAGTACCAGCCTGCTGGAGTGGAAGCTCGAAGCCTATATTCCCCAACCCACCAATGCTCGCGTTTTCCTGCATGAAGGAAATATCGCGCGGGGAGAAACACCGGAGGAATTATGGATTGTCATGCGAACTGCCGATTATGACGAAACCGATCGCACGACGGACCCTCCCAGAGCTTATTCGAGCGTGAGCCGTGACGGTGGCCGTACCTGGAGTATCGCCAAACCCGAACCCGACCTGCACAACGCCAAATCAAAGGCTTTCTTTGGCCGATCCTCGAATGGCACGCATATCTATGTGTACAGCGATGGCCCTCCCCAAAGAGTAAAAGCACCGGGATTTCCCAACGGAGGTCGGACTTCTCTGCGGTACAAAACAAAAAACCCCGGAGACGCCTGGAGCGAAGAGAAAACCTTCTACGACGCCGGGATTAAGAACTCTTATCCCACACTTATAGAAATTGCACCGGGTGACTTCCGTTGCGTGTGGGACAGCGGCACACCAGACACGCCGCGTACTCATATTCATTTTGGCAAGTTGCGAATTTCACCATGAGATTACCTTATTCGCCGAATGCCAAATCGGAGACACAATAAGGTTCGAGTTTGGGCCAGTCGAATTCTACGCCGATTCCCGGATCATCAGGCGCAATCGCCCGGTGGTTTTCGATCTTCAACGGACGCTTCGTGTACTCGTCGATTGGAAAGCTATGGTATTCCATCCAACTTGCATTGGGTTGCGCAGAAACCAGACTGACGTGCAACTCATGCATGCCGTGAGAGCATATTGGGACTTCATACTTACGCGACAATTCGGCGACCTTCAGCCAGCCCGTAATCCCCATACAATTGGACGCATCGGGCTGAATATAAGAGAGCTTAGCCTGTTCAAAAGCGTAGCCAAATTCATGTATCGTATGAAGGTTCTCGCCCATCGATAGAGGCACTCCCGTAGCATCGGCAATCTCGGCATAACCCAGATAGTCGTCTGGAAGCGTAGGCTCCTCAAACCACAGGATATCGAACGCCTTAAATCGGTTAGCCGCCTCAATAGCGTACTCGACACTCATCGAGTAGTTTGCATCGACCATGAAAGCAATATCGGGACCGATAAGCTCTCGAACCGCCTGGACCCGCTCTACATCTTCATCAAGGGTGGGTTGCCCTACCTTGATCTTGACCCCGTTGAAACCCTTGTCGAGATAGCGACGGATGTTATCGAGAAGTTTCGGGAGTGGAAAATTCAGATCAATGCCTCCGCCATAGGCCTTGCAACGCGTACTCGTGCCACCCACGACTTTCCACAGGGGCAGATCTTTGCGTTTGCAGCGGATATCCCAAAGAGCAATGTCGATCGCCGATATCGCAAATGACGAGACCCCGCCACGACCGACGTAATGGATATACCATTCGCACCAATCGTTGATCTCTTCCACATCTGCGCCATCCCTGCCAATCAAATGAGGAGCCAGGTCCGCGTCAATCATGGCCTTAATCGACCTGCCACCGCGACCACCGGTATAAGTGTACCCGGTTCCCTCGTATCCATCCACAAGTGTTATCGTAACGGTAATCAATTCGAAATGACTATGATCGCCATGCCTGGCATCGACAAGCACCTCCGCCAATGGCACTTCGAACAACCGCGTTCTTATCTTAACGATTTCGCTCATATTTCAAAGGGGATAAAGTTCGAGTCCTATCTGATCTCCATTTGTTACTCCGGATCAAGTTGAAAAATCTGAATTCTTAACAGATTTCCAGGCATCGAGAATTTGCTTGTATTCCTGTTGGATGGTTTCCTGCTCAAAACCACAAAACGTCATTTCCCAAAGACAGTGGACCAGAATATCCACCTCGTCTAACTGCTGCAATGTTTCAGGATCAATCTCCATTCCAAGCCACTCCTCCCAGGGACAAAACTCAATAGCCCAGGGAACCTCGTCTGCTCCTGCCAATCCTGACATTCTGCTGTTTTCGTCATGATCTTTCCAGCGTGTGCCATCAAGACCAGATACATCTCCCCAGATACGACCGTCGTCACCGACCTTTTCAGTGACACTCAGTCGCATAGAAGTTTCTACAGGGGTCAGCAAGATCAGGAGTTCATACACATCTGCATATGCGTCTATGCAATCTGCTTCATCGGGATAGGTTTCCAAAAATCGATATTTTACACCTGGCCACGTATGGCGATTGATCAGATCCTTAAATGTCATATGATGTTCCGATTGCGAATTTCATCATGATTCTATGGCAGCCAACTCAGCACTGTTTTGCCTTTACCCCAGGTAATCCACCTCCACATCCCCAATCGTCAAATTGCTTGAAAACGTCACGCGACCTATGTCTTCGAGTTCGAACCAAATCTCCAGTTTGCCGTCCCCCGCTTCAAGCTCGAATCGTCCTGTATTCTCTCCCGCATCCAGTGGACTTCTCTGGGTATTCCCCTGCCACTGAACCCCGAGGGTACCCGCGCCATTTAGCGACTCACGGTTGATTCGAAGCTCATAGGTTCCGCTCTGTTCGATCTTCACACGCCAGCCGTGTGGGAGTTCGGATATGTATTCTGAATCCTGATAGCGACACAGCGTGAGTGGATTCTCCGCCGAATTCCCAATGTGAATGACCCCCGCCTGCCAATCTGAAGCCACATCGTCGAACCAGGCGTCGTAGTCTCTCTTCATCTGCGCTACAAGATCGGGCATCTGACCGCCTATCTCTTTCTCTTCGCCAGGGTCGTCTTCGAGATCGTACAGCGCCATCACGGGGTCTGTCGAAGAAGTCACAAAATCCCATTGTCCACCAGTACTGGGATAACCCAACCACTTGTAGCGTTGGGTGATCGCCGTACAGTTGTGGTACTGTCGCGGGCGGCTCCCCCGGTGTGTCTGAATGAAAAGTGTGCGATTGTGCCATTCCACTCCCTGACCTCGAATCAGGGGCGTCAGATCCACGCCATCCATCCTGAGATCAGAGGGAGAATCCACGTTACAAAGCGACAACAAAGTGGGCAGAACATCAATGTGTGAGGCAATCTTGTCGGTTTTGAAACCAGCCGGCATCCCCTTCGGCCACCTCATGAAATACTGAACTCGAATCCCGCCTTCGTACACGTCTCCTTTTGTAGATCTGAGTCCGGCATTGTACCTGCCGCCCGCGGGACCGTGGTCGGACGTAAAAATGATGATTGTATCCTCATCCAGACCGAGACGTTCCAGGAGTTCCATGAGTCGCCCAATATTGTCATCGATATTCTCGACCATCCCATAGATTCGTGCGACGCTGTCATCCAGCCCCATCTCGCGATAAGGATCCGCATAGTCGTCACTGATCTCGAGAGGATTGTGCGGCGCATTCGTCGGAATATAGATGAAAAATGGCTCACTTTGATGTTCCTCAATGAACGCGAGGGCCTCGTCAAAGAAGACATCCGTACAGTACCCTTTCGCCTGGAATTCCTCTCCCTCTCGCCACAGAAGAGAATCAAAGTAGCTGTTTGGCCTTACAGGGGCTTGCCCGATCCCTCCACCTTTGTGCCACACGGCTTTCTCAAATCCCTGATCCATGGGCCTCATGGGGTAATTGTCACCGAGATGCCACTTCCCAAAAATCCCAGTGCGGTACCCGGCATCTCGAAACAACTCGGCGGCAGTGACCTCATCGCCCGACATTAATGCACCCCCTCGGGACGTGTGTAGAATCCCGGTTCGATAGAAATACCGCCCGGTCATCAATGCGGCTCGAGAAGGCGAACAAAGCGGATGCCCGTAGAACCGGTCAAACGCTACCCCTTCATTGGCCAAACGATCCATATATGGCGTCCTGACCTGGTCATTCCCGTGTACCCCCACAGTTCCGTACCCCTGATCGTCCGTAATGATAAGAACGACATTGGGCCTGCTTTTCTCATTCATTTCGTTTATCCCGCTATGAGGTCGATAGACTGCATCTCACTTTCAGATAAGGACCAGTCAAAAACATCGAGATTCGCCTGGAGATGTTCTCTGGAGCTCGCTTTGGGAATAATGATCATACCTTTTTGCAGCAGCCACTTGAGTGCGACATGTGCAGAGGTCTTATCGTGAATGCGGGCAATATCCAGCAGAACAGGGTCCCGAAGAATATTCTTCTTTCCCAGAGGGGAATACGCGGTTACCACCACATCGTTTTCCAGGCACCATTGCAGAACATCTCGTTGTTCGTAACCCGGATGGTATTTGATCTGATTGACACTGATAGGCGCAGTCGAGAGAGAACGAACGCGTTCCATTTGTTCGACCGAAAAGTTGCTAACCCCAATACTTCTCGCTTTTCCCGCATCGAAAAACTCGTTGAAGGCGCGAATGTATCCTTCCATAGGCACGGCCTCATTGGGCCAGTGAACGAGCAACAAATCCACGTAGTCCATCTGGAGAAGCTGGAGAATCTCGTCGGCTTGTTCTATCGCGACATCATATTGCAGATAATCTCTACCGACTTTAGACGTAATGAAAAGTTGTGAACGATCAGCACCGGCCTCCCGCAGGGCTTCGCCGATTTCGCGCTGGTTCTGGTAGATCCAGGCCGTATCGAAATGCGTATAGCCCAATTCGAGAGCCTGTTTGATGACCTCTTTGCATTGATTGCCTCTCATCGGCCAGGTACCGAGGCCGACAACCGGCATTGAATGGCCCGAAAGCAGGGTCAGGGATTCCATCGTTTATCCTCATTTGAAATAATTCTTAAACACGGGATTCTCCAGTTCAGGCATAAGTGCGAATTATTATAATAAATTCAGACACAATATACGCAACATTCTATGGACTTACAATTTATTCCAACCTATATTTGGACTAATCGAGTGCGCCATTGATGTGTGAGGTTTTTAAACGATGAAGAAAAAAAATTATCTATCATCACCGCAAATGCGCCTATCGTTTGAAGAAGAACAAAAAGTTCGGCGCGAAGACCATATCACCGTGCGATGTATGCAATGCGACAAGCGATTTTCTCAGCCGCGCTGGTATGCAGAAAAGGGCATCCGCTCCCAATTTTGCAGCAACGAGTGCAGAACCCATTGGGAATCTGACGAAAATTTTGAACTCGTACTGGAAGGTCGTCCAGAGTATCGCGGGGGAAATTGGAAAATTCAGGCAGACAAGGCGCGTGCGCGCGATGGATTTTGTTGCACCTCTTGCGGGATTACAGAAGACGCACTCGGGCGGCAGATGGATGTACACCACAAAATACCGTACCGGCTCTTCGACTCGCCAAAAGAGGCCAATCAACTGAGCAATCTAATCAGCCTGTGCCCTTCATGCCACAGGAAGATAGAGGGTGCTGGACGAGCAGATATGCCGTTATTTGACCGCGTCAAACACCGATCACAGCGGTCTCAATAAAGATCGTTATATCAGCGCGTTTGGTTCGCCAAAGAAGCGCTCGCACACCTGCCCAACGCGCTCTCTATAACCTTCGGGTGCAAAAATGTAGAATTTCCAGAGCCGTTCATACTGATCTTCCACGACCTTTACATCAAAAGGCGGATTGTCTGGCGGATCGTTCAGGCGACTCAAGCCATTGCGCGTAACAACGCGCACGCGCGCTTCTTTAATAGCCGAGATATCCGGGCAATAGAGAATAACCTGATCGGGGTTAATAGTTACAGCATCGGCGATTTGTCGCTCAATCTGCTGCCTACTCTCGACAGATCTATTGTAAGTGGCGATCAACTCATCGCGACCACGACGCCCCACTTCGGCAGTCGAAATCATATAGGCGCGTTTGAGCAACCGCCGTTCGCAAACGCCATTGATCAAACGGTCAATACGCGGGTCTTCATAGCCGAGCAAATGGCGAAACAGAGCGTCATCCGTCAGGGTATAGAGATCGGTTTCGGCAAGACCGTGTTCTGTGGCGATCTCGACAGCTTTGGCGATCATAGCACCCGATGACACCTTGGCGTGATGATAATAAACGCGCTCGGTGAGAAAATAGCGCAACCGCAGCAAATGCAGCAACTCGGTGCGCGTACTGAGACGGGTCACATCAATCGCGAGATTTTCATCGGCAAGCATAAAGGTACTAAAAATTCGGTCGTCATAATCCTGACGCAAGCCTGCAAAATACGCATCGCGACGCAAATAATCGAGCAAGTCGGCATCGATGGTACTGGACACGATCTGCTGCATCCACGCCGGTGAAAACGATTTATCCGTAAGCAGAGAAACCACTGTATCGCGCAGGCCCGAAGCATCGAGTGCTTGCGCGATTTCTGTTTGCGTTAAGAAATATTTCATGCGGGTAGCTGTATCGTGGCGCGGAAACAGCTTGCGTTCATCTTCAAATGTATGTCCAAAAGGCAAATGCGAGATATCGTGAACCAGTGCGGCCAGCGCAACCGCATCGGCCTGTTCGGGTTCGATTTGCGCGCCACCACGTGTCAAGACATCGAGCACGCGACGCGACATAGCCGTTGTTCCCAGCGAGTGTTCAAATCGCGTGTGTACACAACCGGGATAAACCAGATATGCCGATCCTGTTTGTCGCACACCGCGCAGGCGTTGCATTTGCCGCGTGTCCATAACCCGGCGCTCGGATTCATTGAAAGACATATCGCCGTGAACGGGATCGCGGATAATCATTATACTTGCTCCCGATGAGTTGTGGAATTGTCCATTGACAGCCAGACCGTGCCATGATATTTTGCACCCGAGTATTTACAGCCTCGCCCTCAACGGGCTATATAACCTTATCACATTTCAATGTATTTGAGGAGATCCAATGGCCGATGCATACATGCCCAAAAAAGAAGATAAGTTTTCATTTGGTTTGTGGACAGTGGGAAATCCCGGACGCGATCCCTTTGGCGACCCAACGCGTCCACCGCTTGCACCTGAGCGAATTGTGCAACGCTTGAGCGAACTGGGCGCGTGGGGCATTAACCTGCACGACAACGACCTCGTGCCAATCGACGCCACACCACAGCAGCGCGATAAAATCGTAAGCGATTTCAAAAACGCCCTAAAAGATTTCGGCATGGTCGTACCCATGGCAACCACCAACACATTTTCTCATCCCGTATTTAAGGATGGGGGCTTTACGTCCAACGATCCCAAAATTCGCGCTTATGGCTTGCAAAAAATTATGCAAGCCATTGATTTAGGCGTCGAATTGGGTGCAAAAACCTATGTATTTTGGGGCGGACGCGAAGGCGCCGAATGCAACGTGGCGAAAGATCCCATCGACGCCCTCAAACGCTACCGCGATGGCTTAAACTATTTGTGCGATTACGTGCGCGACCAGAAATACGATTTGAATTTCGCGCTCGAAGCCAAACCCAATGAACCGCGTGCCGATATGTACTTTCCCACAACCGGGCATTATCTGGCGTTTATCGAAACACTGGATTACCCCGAGATGGTGGGCGTCAACCCGGAAGTTGCACACGAACACATGGCGGGGTTAAATTTCCACCACGGCGTGGCGCAAGCACTCGAAGCGGGCAAACTCTTCCATATCGACTTAAACGACCAGCGTTTTGGTCGCTATGATCAAGATTTCCGGTTTGGCTCAGAAGATTACAAAAGTGCCTTTTTGCTCGTGCGCTTGCTCGAAAACAACGGTTATGCGGGTCCGAAACACTTCGACGCACACGCATTTCGCACAGAAGACGAAGAAGGGGTATGGGATTTTGCCGCAGGGTGTATGCGTACGTACAATATCTTAAGGGATAAAGCGGCACAATTTGAAGCAGATGCCGAAATTCAGGGAATCTTGAAAGAAATTGGAAACCAGAACCCCGAATACGAACAGCATCTGGGCAAATACAGCCGGGAAAAATCGCAGGCACTCAAACAAGTGCAATTTGACATCGATGCAATGGGACGCATTGGATTGGGCTATGAGCGTCTGGATCAGTTGCTGACCGAACTGATGTTAGGCGTGCGGTAGCGGATCACCGTATGCCAATCGATCCGCCCATGCCGCTACTACCACCGCGACTACTACTACCGCGACTGCTCGAACCTCTGCTTTTACCACTTCTACTACTCGAGATTGAGCGGGTGTAATAGCGCGCCTTGACAACTTTATCGGGCAGCAGTTCAGAGGTCAGGTCCCGGCTTTCGGCATCGAGATCCCAGTAATTGTCAATTCTGTATCGCTTGCCGTGTTCATCTGTAATTTCAACTGCAGGCGGTTCATTGCCCTTGAGTGCGTCTCGACCCAGAATGCGGAAAGTATATTCGCCATCATCGGTATCAACAGTCCACTGACTGCCCGTGCCTTGGGATACGACGGAAGTTATAGCACTGATAGTCGGGACAAAATAGATGGCTTTGAGTTCGGCTTCGAGCAAATTGCGCGAAGCATCGTCGAGTTTTTTTGGATTTTCAATAATGCCAATTTCGTGTCCCAATTCGTCCATCAAGCTGACAAATTGATCGGGATTACTATGGGGAAACGCGCGGGCAAGACGATCGACAAATGTGGTCTCTCCGTGAATAAGAGCTTCGATTTTATCGCCGTTTTTTTTCAGCGAGACGGCAGCGGGATCGAGGTTCATGATATTCTCCTATAAGAAAGCGGACAGCAAATTGATCGCTGATAGCTTATTATACACTCACATTTCCATTCTGTCAAAAAACAATCGCGGGAGTTGCGCCGATGTATGATACAGTCTTATTATTTGGCCCCCCCGGTGCCGGCAAGGGCACATGGGGAAGTGTGTTAAAACAAATACCAGGTTTATACCATTTTTCAAGCGGCGATATGCTCAGGGCATTGGACGTCGATAGCCAGCCCGGGGAATTGGCACTGGCGAGTATTCGCAAAGGCGAATTGGTGCCCGATGAGTTTGTCGTTGCACTGTGGCGAGAACGCATGCAGCGCCTGGCTGATTTTGGCGACTTTAAGCCCGACGAACAGACACTAATTTTAGATGGCCTACCGCGCACACTCTCCCAGGCTCAAATGGCCGATGAGGACCTAAACGTAAAGTTGATCATGGTATTGGATTGTCCAGACCGCAATGTACTGATCAAACGCCTCTTTGGACGCGCGCTCGTCGCATACCGCATTGATGACGCAAATGAACAAATTATTCGCAAAAGATTCGATGTGTACGACCGCCAAACAATTGCTGTATTGGAGCATTATCCCAAAGAAATCGTGCAACAAATCGATGTATCGCAGCCTTCGCCAAAAATTTTGAGGGATATCGGTCAGACCTTGGTCGATTTTTTACACACATGAGTGTGCAATTTTCCCGCGTGCTCTTCATTGCGAATCCGCATGCAGGTGTGCGGCGCAATATTAGATCGCGCATAATTGCCGCCTGTAAAAAAGCAGAGATGGATTTTACCCTTGAAGTAACGCAGCACGCGGGGCACGCTACAGAATTGGCGACAAGCGCGTCCAAAATGGGATTCGATCTGGTAGTAGCCATTGGAGGCGATGGCACCATTAACGAAGTCGGACGCGCACTACTCGGCACAGAGATGCCACTGGGAGTGGTACCCGCTGGATCGGGCAATGCGTTTGCGCGTGCTTTGAATTTATCTTTTGACCCGGCAAAAGCCTGTCGCGCTTTTATTCAGCCAGAGATACGGAAACTCGATGTGGGGCGCGTGGGCAATGCCCTGTTTTTTTCTACCGCGGGCATTGGCTTAGATGCACAAGTTGCACATCGGTATGCAAATCGGACGGGGCGCCGCGGATTCTTGCCCTACCTGGTGCTCACCGCGCTATCGCTTCTCTCATATCGCCCGCAAACCTTGCGGTTGAGATTAGATTCTGACAGTGAAATTGAGCGCACGCCTTTGTTCGTAGCCATAGCCAACATGCCGGACTTTGGAGGCGGCGCAACCATAGCTCCTCAAGCAATGCCAGATGATGGACTTCTCGATGTGTGCGTGTTTACACATCCGGGATGGATTCGCCTGGTGATGAATACCTATCGCCTTTTTAATGGCACTTTTGACCGAATGCCCGGTGTCGAGATATTTCAGGCGAAAAAAATCCATATCACGCGCGAGAAAAGCGATTGGTTTCAATTCGATGGCGAAGTTGAGAAAGGACCAAAAGAACTGGTATTTGAAATTATGCCCGGTGCGCTAACGCTGGTCACAACAGGACAATAGCGCATAAGGACAGCAAAATCTGATCGTTAAATATCCACAAAAAGGAGAAATACCATGGGGTGCCTAACTGCCGAGCAGATTGCACAGTTTGAAGAAGAAGGCTATCTGGTGGTGGAGGGCGTGTTGGATCCAAAAACCGTGTTGGATCCTGTGATTGAAGAATACACAGATGTACTAGACACATTAGTGCGCGATCTTTACGAGCGAGAAGAAATTTCTTCCTTGTTCGAAGACCTCGATTTTGCCGAGCGATTTATCGCAGTCTGTATTGAAACAGGTGATGTACACAAACAGTATTTCGATTTTTCGCTGCCATTTCAAAATGTGAAGCCCGACACGCCTTTCTGGACGGGACAGGCTGTTCTAAATGCCTTTACAGATGAATCCCTGCTCGATTGTGTGGAATCGCTCATCGGCCCAGAAATATACTCGAATCCCGTACAACATGTGCGAATTAAACCGCCCGAGCATATTCTGCCCAAAAACCAGTTTGGAAATCCGATTTTGGGAGAAACGATCTGGCACCAGGATCAGGGCGTGGTTGTACCAGAAGCGGATGAGACAAATATGTTGACCGTGTGGTTTGCACTCGAAGACGTCGATATTGAACAAGGTCCTCTAAAAGTCGTGCCCGGCAGCCACAAAAATGGGCTTTTGACACATTGCCCATCGTATTTTGGAAATGGCCCAAAAACAGCGGGCGGGCGGCAAATACCCGAATCGCTATTTGAAGCCAAACGCATGATACCGCTACCGGTCAAACGGGGAGATGTCATTTTTCTTCCCAAGTGTACAGTACACGGATCGCTGCCCAATGTGAGCGATAAAATCCGCTGGAGCTTTGATCTGCGCTATAATCCCACCGGCCAGACGACTGGTCGCGAAGCATTTCCGGGCTTTGTCGCGCGCAGCCGCAAACATCCAGAGCGCGAATTGAGAGATGCAAAAGTGTGGACCCAAATGTGGTTGGATACTCGAAAGGCGATGTCGAGGATCAATCAGGACGGGCAGACCGATGTTCCGTTCGGGCGGTGGAAAGAAGGCCATCCCGATTGTGCATAAAAATAAGACGATAGGAGGATAATATGGTCGGTTTTGGCGTTATAGGTCTGGGCATGGGGCGCAGCAGAGCGCGGTTGATTAAAGAGACAGCCGGTGCAGATTTAAAGGTCGTATGCGATTTGCACGGCGATCTGGCCGAGGAAGTGGCGCAGGAATTGGAGACGGACTGCGTTGTAAATATGGAACATGTATTTGCACGAGATGATGTGGATGTCGTGATGGTGATGACGCCGAGCGGCAAACATGCCCAGGTGGGCATTGAAGCGGCAAAAGCGGGCAAACATGTAATTACCACCAAGCCCATGGATGTAAGCACAGAAGCGTGTGACCGGCTCATTGCGGCTTGTGAAGATGCCGGTGTATTGTGCGGTGTGGATTATCAAAGCCGATACGTTGATGGCAACGTCAAGGTGGCAACCGCGATTCGGGAAGGCTGGCTGGGCAAGATGATATTAGGTGAAGTGCGTTTTAAGTGGTTTCGATCTGACGACTATTTTTTACACGACGATGGTTGGCGCGGGACATGGAATATGGATGGCGGCGGCTCATTGGCCAACCAGGGCGCACATCTGCTCGATGTATTGAGCTGGTTTATGGGCGACCCGGTTTCTGTGTATGGCGAAATCGACATTGTAGATCACGAGATTGAGACCGAAGACATCGGACTGGCAATCCTGAATTTTGAGAACGGGGCAAAAGGCACAATTTTGGGCACTACGACCTTTCCCCAGAGTGTGTATTTCAGCGCAGAAGTACACGGAACAGAAGGCGGTATTTTGCTGCACGATGTTTTAAATGGCGAAATGACGGTTTACGGCACAGGACTTCAGGAAAAACTCGACAGCGTCGAAAATAACGTCCACAGCATTGTCGAAGACGTGGTCAATGCCGTGAATAGAGGAACGCCCCTATCTGTAGATGGACGCGAAGGCCGCCGCACAGTAGCACTCCTCGAAGCGGTCTATCAATCTGCCCGCGAAGGCAAGCCCCTGAAGTTCTGATCCTGTGCCCCGTTCGGGAAACCCGGGCACGAAGGCGTCCCCCTCCTACCAGTCTATCTCTTTTTACGTTGAACTATTAATTTTTTAATTGACAATCACTTTCTTTTCGGTCATATTTATTTTGGAAGTATTAAATTTTTAATAGTGAGGACTATATGGGCAGACGAAGATCCCCTACTCTGACAGATGCCGAACTGAGATTGATGCAGGTGATTTGGGATCGTGGATCGGCTACAGTGAGCGAGGTTGTCAATACATTCGCCGGACCTGAATCCCCGGCATATAGCACGGTATTGACAATATTGCGCATTCTGGAACAGAAAGGGTATTTGCGGCATGAAAAAGAGGGCAGAGCTTTTGTGTATTATCCAATCGTGGGACGAGAGGATGCACAACGAAGCGCCATTCAGTATATGATGAGTCGTTTTTTTGACAACTCACCAGAAACTCTGGTACTCAATCTGGTGGAAAATGAAGAACTCGATGCACAAGACCTCGCCCGCATTCACAAAATGATTCAGAAGGCAGAGGAGGAGGAAACGTGATGGGCGAATGGATTGATACCATTGCCCGGCTCAGCGTGTTTTATCTGCTGAATGGGATCTGGATGGGATTTTTGGCTGCAATGATTGTGGCAGTGCTCTCGCACTTGCGCGTGCCTGCGTCTTTGTTGCACCGCCTGTTATGGGTCGCTGTGATTGGTGTAGTGATTATGCCTCTGTTTCTCGTCACACCTGCGCCATACGAGACCGCAGATAAATCGGACGCAACGATTCCCCCAACCAGAATTCTGGACACCAACATTGCCAGTGAGACATTACAACCGCCTCCGCAAATTGCAACACCTGTGAAACCCCAGTCAATCTTTTCCTGGCCGATAGTCGTCTGGTTTTTATGGCTGGTCGTTGCCTGTACAATGCTCGGGCGCATTGCAGTGGGATATTATCAGATGATTCGGTTGAAAAGATCTGGAAAGTGGGCGGGAAGAGATCTTCAGGCCCACTTTGAGCGATGCAAACGCAGATGGATTGGCTCAGTGGATGTTGGTTTGCGAATTTCAGATGATGTTACCAGCCCTGCATTACTGGGAATTTCTCGCCAGGTCGTACTCATACCGCAACATCTCATATCGCAACTGTCAGCACATGAACTGGAGCAAATTCTCAAGCATGAAATCGCACATGTTCAACGCAGAGATGCCCTGGGCATTCTGGTGCAGCGCCTCGTGGAAGTTTTTTTGTGGTGCAATCCCGGCATCTGGTGGCTGAGTCGGCAACTGTCACTGACGCGAGAAATGGCCTGCGATGATTATGCAGTACATCGCGGTCACAATGCACGTGATTATGCAATCTGTCTGACGCGCCTGACAGAGATGATTGGCAAGGTGCGCCCAATAGGTTTGGGCATTATAAATCGCCATCCAAATCTGGTAAAACGCTTTGAATATCTGCTCAGCCGGCACCGCCCATCGCTGTCGCACAGTGCAATCTGGCTCGCGATATTTCTATCTGTCTGTATCATTGCTATAAAAATCGGTCCTCTCATTGATGTGCCCGGTCGAGCAGAAGCCCATCTGAAAATTGCCCGGTGGAGCAAACCGCTGGCAGATGTACTCATCGGCAATCCGTTACCCCGGGGCATTGGGCTAACCAGTAAAATTGTGATTGTAGCCGATGGAGCCACCCGAAAAGAGTTAAAACCAGTATTGGAAGATTTACTGTTAGACCCAGTATTGACGCCGCAACCCGAGTACGTATTTGATCTCGTGTATGTTTCTCCCGAAGCGTTTCGGGATTTTCGGGCTTACCGCAATTTGATCCTTGTTTCATCTGCAAATGGTATTCTGGCGAAAGACTTGCAGCCGCTACTCACGGGGCGTTCCAAAAATGAGACAGTGATTCACCGCGATGTGTGGGCATCTGATCAGATAGTTGTAGCCGTCCACGCCGCAGATGATCAAAGTGTGGCAGAACAAGTCGCGCTCAATGGCGACCGCATTGTGTCGGCGATTGATGCATCTATGTCGAAATGGCTCGAAACCATTCTGTATCACGCGGGAGAAAATACCGAGCATTCTGAAGCCCTATCGCGGCAATTTGGCTGGCGCATGCGGGTGCCGGTGGGCTATGAAGTGATGGACGAGTATGCAAATGAGAACTTTGTAGCGCTGGCGCGTCAAGTAGATCGGCGACAATTGTGGCTGTGGGTATATTGGGAAGATGGTGTACATCCCGATCAATTGACACCAGACTGGTGTTTGCAAAAATGGGACGACGTATCGAGCCGTTTTTATGGCGGCGATCAAACATCATCTGGGGAGGTGACTATTTACCAGACGGAGTTTCTCGGTAAATTGGCCGTCTGCCTGGAAGGACTGTGGGAAAATACACGCGCGTGGCAAGGTGGACCATTTAAGAGTTATGCACTTTTTGATGTCACACAGAATCGCTTCTTTTTAGTCAATATGGGAATTTACGCCCCCAACCGCACAAAGGCGCTTCAGATGCGACAACTCGATGTGCTGGCTCACACCCTTAGTCTTGAAGGCCTGCGAAAGGGGGGATAGATCAGGCTGAGTCAGATATTTTTTTGAAATTAACTATTAAATTTTTAATACTTTAAAAAGGAGAAAATGATGATTCGCAAAAAACATGCAGATGCCGATTTGAAAGCACTTTATCCAAAGGTCATGAGACATTCTACTTCGTTGACGCTGTTTCTGATGGTCGGATTGGCCATTTTGTTTCCAGATATGAAGATCGAGTCTAAATCGACCAAAAGATCTATTGAGGAGGTCAAACTTATAGAGATTCCCATGACGGTTCAGAAAAAGCGACCACCACCCATGGAAAGGCCCAAAATACCCCTTCCAACAGAAGACGAAGACGTGCCCGATGATGTGACCATTGCCGATACAGAACTGGATCTCGATGCACCTGTCGTCGATATCCCACGACCGATGGATAAGAACGATGTGGAAGTAGAGGAAGAAATTTTGGAATTCTGGATCGTAGAACAAAAACCCAAATTGATCCAGCGTGTAAATCCAGTTTATCCAGAGATGGCTCGCAGAGCGGGATTGCAAGGCCAGGTGATAGTGTTATTTATAGTGACCAGAGAAGGGCGCGTAGCCGAACCCCAGGTTTTAAAAGGTCCCGAGATTTTTCGCACTGCTGCCCTGGAGGCAGTCAGACAATTTCGGTTCAAACCCGCCAGGCAAAATGGCAGAGCAATTGCGGTACGCATGACCATTCCGATCCGTTTCAGGTTGCATTGAACCAGGCCCCTGTGGGAAACGAGATCTCTTGAAGTACGAGCAAATTGGGGATATATTGGGCAGGTCTTCGGTTTGTTGGAAGTTGTTCACTCATGGGGGTTATTCATGTTAAAATACGAAGCACTGTTGGAAAAACTGGATGAACAGATAGAAGCTATGTTACCTCGCCAGGTCCTGGATATCCGTCGCGAAGATTACGGCGGGTTTGTCAGCGATGGCATTGCGGGAGCCACAAATGTGAGCGCGGTATCCACCCTGGGCTATGCCTATCTTCTGGAAGGCAGTCGATATTATCAAAGCGAAGAAATTCTGGCACGCATTCTCGCGGGCGCGGCTTTTGCGCGAAAGATTCGCAGGGAAAGCGGGTGCTTTGACCTGATAACGACCAATTTTGATTCATCGCCAGACACGGGATTTCTGGTTGAGGGACTCGCGCCGGTAGTCCGCGCAGCTCGCAAAGCACAAAATGACGGTGCAGAACAGATTGCCGAAGTACTCGGAGAAATTATTCAAACGGCGGTACCAGGCATGATCGCAGGCGGATTCCACACGCCGAATCACCGCTGGGTATTGGTCGCCGCGCTTTCCCAAGCGCTGGAATTATTCCCCAATCTGGACGGAATGGACACCATTGAAAGCTATCTCGCCGAAACCATAGATATAAACGCAGATGGCGAATACATCGAGCGCAGTGCAGGCACGTATAACGCCGTCTGCAATCGCGCACTGAGACTGGCTGCCGACGCACTCAATCGCCCCCAACTTCTGGAACCCGTGCGCCGAAATCTAGATTTATCCTATCACATGTTACATGCAGACGGAACTGTTGTAACGAGCTTTTCTCGCAGACAAGACCACGGCACGCGCGTGATACTGGTCAACATGGTCGATAGCTATTACAACATGGCACGACGAGATAGCAATGGATTTTACGCAGCAGTCGCAGACTGGTTGTACTCCATATCTCCGGGCGGTTTGCCGTGGACACTGGAACCGTTTTTAACCCATCCCGAATGGTGCGTAGATAACCTCGAGCGCGAACCTTTGCCCGAGTCGTACGCGAAGGTTTATCCCACAGCGCGATTGTGGCGTGTGCGACGCGAAAAAACGAGTGCCACAGCAGGCGCAGGTATAACATCGCCATTTAGCGTAAAGCATGGAGACGTGGAATTGGCCTCGGTGAACATGTGCGCGAGCTATTTTTCTATTGCACAATTTTCAGGTGAGACCTTTGAGGAAGTGGATGGCAAAATCAGGATGACGCATGTGAGTTCTGATGGCGGCAGACCCGGTTATGACCTGCCACTGGGGCGCGAGGTCGCCTTTGAGGAATTTTACAACTTGCGAAAAGAAAGAGATGTGTACGCGCTGCCGCCGCTAACGACAGTATTGGAAATTGAAGAAGTGGATAACGGATTTGATCTGCACGTAAAATCAGAGGGCTATGACCGCGTGCCATTTCAAATCGCGTGCGATTTTGTATCCGGCGGCGAACTGGATTTTGACAGCGGTATCGTGCGTGGCCAGGCCGCAGAGGTCGCATTCCTCAAATCCGGATATGCGACCTACCATATAGGCAACGACGCCATTTCCGTCGGACCGGGCGCGTATGCCCATCGATTCTGGGCGTTGCGGGGCAGCGAGTCCGCCCCCACTGCCTTCCGCGTATTGCTGACATTTACGACGCCAGTAGATCACATCCTGGAAATCAGATGCGGAACGTGGTCGGCCGCAGAAGAGAAACTCGTTTAGTCACCATCTGTATTACTGCGCAATAGTCACCGCGCGAACTTCGCCGAACTCGCGGGTGATTTTGGTCCAGGAATCGCCATTATCGGTGCTACTAAAAATTTGTCCGGCAATACTATACGCTATCATCAAATTCTGCACTGCGGGATTGTGGGCAATCGCCCAGACCGTACTATTGGTATTGCCGCCCAGATCCGCGCGCTCCCAAGAATGTCCCAGATCAGAAGTGTAGAACAGCCCTCCTTCATCGCCTGGCGGTCCATTTCCCGCGCCGACATACACCCGACCATTTGGCATATAGAGCACCCCCCTGCAATAGGGCCAGGGAAACTCTGCTTTCACATTGAGCCGTGTCCAATTCACCATATCGGTTGTGATGCACACATCATTATTGGTGCCAGCCACAAGTGTTTTTGGACTTCCGGGCACAAGCGCGAGGCCGTGAATGTCGAGACTCGAAAGCCCCTCATTGCCAGATGTCCATGTCTCGCCGCCATCTCTACTGATCCGCATGCCATCGATTTCAATACCCGCATAGACAGTCTGATCATCTGTCGGATCTATGATAATAGTCGTGACGCGCGGAATAATAGCCCCGCAATCCTCGACGAGTTCCACGGAAAGTTGCTTCCATGTCTCGCCGCCATCGTCTGACCGAAATAGCGCAGAAGGACATGTGCCTGCGTAAACCGTATTTGGACTTTTGGGATGAATCGCAAGAGACCAGATTTGCATACCGTTCATTGGAGAATCCAATTTTTCCCAGTTATCCCCCCCGTTTTGCGAGCGATAAATACCGTTCTCTGTTCCCGCAAACAGGATTGACGCATTGTCTGGATGCACGGCAATAGCGCGGATATCCGATTCTGAAAACATACCGCTGCTCGTGCGCCGCCATGAGTCGCCACTGTCTTCGCTTCGCCAGACGCCTTGACCAATTGTGCCGACATAAATAGTTGGTGTCATTGTGATTCCTCCCTGATTGGATTTAATTAAATACCCCGATCGGTAAAATACGACAGAAGGAAAAAAAAACAAGAAAATGAGAAATGGGTTGTGCAAATATCTGTAAATGGTTAGATTTTGTGTTCTAAATTTCGGAAAATTCCCTAAGGAGGTGAATCCCTTGCCCAAATTGGCATCATCAAAAAAACGCATGCGCCAGGCTGAAAAAGCCAGGCTCCGCAACAGAAGCACGCGCTCATCTTTGCGCACTTCTCTAAAAAAAATCCTGGCAACAAATAGCAAAGAAGAAGCGGAAGCACTGATCAATAGCACACAGTCTGCAATTGACAAAACAGCTCAAAAAGGCGTTATCCACCGCAATGCGGCCGCCCGATACAAATCGAAAATACGGCGCCACGTCGCTGCTCTTGAATCGTAAAATATCCGCGCAAATAAAAAAGCCCGGCAATCTTAAAAAGATGTCGGGCTTTTTTTATAATCGCGTGCATCAGCCAAACAAAAACGTGCCCAAATAGCGTTCACCAGTATCGCACAATACCGTTGCAACCGTCTGTTGAGGTCTCATCGCTGAAGCGACAACAATGGCCGCGTGCGCTGCTGCACCCGACGAAATCCCTACCAGCAAGCCCTCTTCTCGGGCCAACCGCTTTGACATCTTGCGCGCATCCGAATTAGATACGACAATCACGCGATCCAGTATTTCCGTATTCAACACATCTGGAATCATGCCTGCGCCCAGGCCATCGATCTCAGTGGGACCGGGTTCTCCACCCGATAACACCGCAGAATCCCTTGGCTCTACACCGACGATCACGACATCTGATCGCACCTGCTTAAAGACCTCGCCCACACCGGTCACAGTACCGCCTGTTCCCACACCTGCGACAAAAGCATCGGGAACGCCCTCGAGTTGCGAAATCATCTCGCGGGCAGTGGTCTGCCGATGAATCTCGGGATTGGCGGGATTTTCAAACTGCATCGGAATAAAACAGTTTTTGTCCTTAAGTGTCCACGCTTTTTCAATCGCACCGCGCATCCCATCGCGGGCGGGCGTTAGCACAACCTCGGCACCATAAGCTTTGAGCAATCGGGTACGCTCGTCGCTGACGCCTTCGGGCATGGTAATAATCAGCCGATAATTTTTTATTGCAGCCACCATGGCAAGGCCAATACCCGTATTGCCACTGGTCGATTCCACAATGGTCATACCGGGCTTGAGCTGCCCATTTTTCTCCGCAGCCTCAACCATAGCAAGTGCCGTGCGATCTTTTACACTTCCCGCCGGATTAAAAAACTCCAATTTAGCCCAGACCTGAGCACCATTTGCAGGTCCCACCGAGTTCAGTTTTACTATGGGCGTGTTACCCACCAGATCCAGCACCGTATGTCCAGTTTTCGCGTCATCCATAATCATATCCGGAATGTGACAGGCATCTGACGCGCCCGATATTTTCGACACAAATCGGCGAATGTCACCGATGACAGGACATCATGCACAGCGGCTCCCACAGCTTCCCATACATCTTTGAGCACATCTGTTCCCGCATCCTCAGCCTTTTCGCGCTTATCCACCAAATTGACCGGCCCCTCCAGAGCAGCCAACACCTCTTCCACGGTCAGTTCATCCGGACGTTTCAACAACACATGTCCGCCTTTGGGACCGCGAATGCTGTGTACCAATCCGGCTTTTCGCAAAAGATTGAGTAACTGTACCAAATACGCTTCGGGGATGTGTTGTCGCGCAGCGATATCTGTACGCAAAATAGGCCCTTCCCCATCGTGCAGACACAGGTCTAAAACCGCGCGCAAACCGTAGTCCCCTTTAGCGGAAATGTGCATCATAAGTCAGATATACCGATTAAAAGGAACACCCGCCGGCAATCGCAGGCACAATAGTCACCTGATCGCCGTCTTTGACGCTGGTATTGGGGCCATCCAGAAAGCGAATATCCTCTTCATTGACATACACATTGACAAAGCGTCGAATAGCGCCCGACTCATCGACCATGTGTTCCTTAATGCCCGCATGCTGTGCTTCGAGATTGTCGATAGCTTCCCCAACCGTCGCGCCCTGCACTTCTACATCGGATTGATCACCTGTAAATTTGCGCAAAGGCGTTGGAATCCGAACTGTTACAGCCATTTGTTACCTCCTTTTTTATATTTCACCGAATTTCCACTTCCTCAAATTTTGACGACGAATCACGCCATTGAAAAACTTTTTCTCCACCGATATCCACCCGGGCATCTTTTACTGGAATAATTGGATAAACCACGCCCGGAAAGGTTGGTTCACCAAAAAATGTCGCTGCGTCTTGATCCTCTTGAGAAAAATAAGCATCAACGTCAATATGCGAATGATAGATCGCGACAATCCGCCCACCCGCTTGCTCCGCCTCCGATTGAATTTTCATCACATGCATATCGTTCATGCGATAGGCCGTCCTGGAAGTGCGCGGATGGGTTTCGGGATCGGCAGCGTGCAATTTGTCCTGAATATTCTCACACGGATGAATCACCTGCACACCCGAAGCATCTTCGGTCACAATACCGCAACACTCAGCCGGGTATTCCCGCTGTGCGTGGGCAAACATGGCATCCCAAATCGCTTTGTCAAACATCGCTACCTCACGGCATCGAGCCGCCACAGAGGCGTACTCATGTACTTTTCACCACTATCGGGAAACAGCGTGACGATGACCCCTTCATCCAGAGTCTCGGCAACTTTTAGTGCAGCGGCCATCGCCGCACCACACGACTGCCCCACCAGCAACCCCATATCTCGCGTCAACCATCGCGCAATATCATACGCATCTTCCGTCTCAATCCGAATCTTCTCGTCCCACACCGATGGATCGTAAATGCCGGGCACAATGGACACATCCATATTTTTCAGCCCCTCAATCCCGTGAAATTCGGGTGGCTCAACGGCAATGATCTGCACATCGGGATTAAATCCCTTCAACCCTCTGCCAGTACCCATCACAGTACCACTCGTGCCCAACGTCGCCACAAAATGCGTCACCCTCCCCTGTGTCTGCGACCAGATTTCCGGCGCCGTGTGCAAATAATGCGCCCTGGAATTGGATGGGTTATTGTACTGATCGGGTTTGTAATACAAATCGGGATTTGCAGCCAGTATTTCTCGACATTTTAAAATGGCACCGTCTGAGCCTTCAAGAGGATCGCTCAACACCAGATCAGATCCATAAGATTGAATGACGTATCGCCGCTCAATGCTCACGCTCTCGGGCATAACCAGCTCAACGCGGTATCCCTTTGCCGCGCCGATCATCGCATACGCAATCCCCGTATTACCCGAAGTCGAATCCAAAATCACTTTCTCCGGCGTGAGTACACCTGCTTTTTCGGCATCTTCAATCATCTGCAAAGCGGGGCGATCTTTGACCGATCCGCCCGGGTTAAACATCTCCAACTTCGCCCAGATTTCAACCTCGGGATTGATCTTGTCCCCCAATTCCCGGATACGCAACAGCGGCGTATTGCCTATCGCATCGAGAATCGAGTGTCGGACGCGAGAACGCTTTGATAGCTTTTTGTGACGCATAAATGGCCTTTAGCCGTTGTAAAAAGAAATTAGTGCCGCCCACGCACTTGCATAAACCAAAAACGACCCCACAAGAGGGCCGCGATTACATCCAAATAATACTATTTTCAACATTATGTCAAGATTCAACAGGCACGGCATTAACCGCCGCATCAATGGGCTGTAAAAAGGTGTGAATACCACATTCTGTCTTGTCCGAACCCGCCCAGCGCCCAGCGCGTTCGTCTGCATCTGCATCCACAGCTTTAGTGCAGGGCCAGCATCCTATCGTGGCAAAGCCCTGATCCATCAAGGGATTATAGGGCACATCGTGTTCGACAATATAATCCCAGACCTGTTTGCGCGTCCACGGTGCCATGGGATTCAATTTGAGCAACGCGCGACCATCCGTTTCATAGTATTCCAGAATGGAGATTTGGCTACGAGTATCGCCCTGATCTCGCCGGCGGCTATTAATCCAGCCATTCAACTGGGACAACTTGCGCTGCAAAGGCTCGACTTTTCTCAACCAGCAACAGCGGTCAGCATCCCGCTTGTAGAGTTCATCACCGTAATCACGCGCTTGCTCTTCAACACTCAAACGGGAATGCACCCGCTCAATCTCAATCCCATAGCGCGCCTCTACGCGATCGATCAAACTCAGGGTTTCGGGAAACAGAAAACCCGTGTCAATTGTAAATACGGGAATTTGAGGCGCAACCTTTTGCATCACATCGAGCAAGACCATGCCACTGGCACCAAAAGCAGTCCCAAACGCCACGCGAGAACCCAACGTCTCCCATGCCCAGATCAAAATATCTTCCAGAGGTACTGTTTCAAGAGCCAGGGACTGCGCGTTCAATTTTTCGCGAGTAAGCACAAACATCTCCTATTCTTGAGTTCGTTGATTCACAATATATTTAATACCCGTTGTCATGTCAAGTTGCAGTGCAATATAGCGGTCCCAAATATAAATTTTATCTATAACTTTCTTGACCTTTGAAAAACAATGTAATAAATTTATTTACTATATTTACTCGCAATGGACAGAAAAAAAGCCCTGAAATCATTGTGATTCAGGGCCGTTTTGTAATGGTGAGCGCGGCAGGATTCGAACCTGCGACCCACGGCTTAAAAGGCCGTTGCTCTACCGCCTGAGCTACGCGCCCATCCAGAATTCTGGTTGAGAATTGGAAAATATACCATTCTCCCAAAATCTGTCAAGCAAAAGGAAAAAAATAATTCCATGATGCGCCGTCGCCGAAAAGGCAGAATTGTCAAATGGCTACTCTGGGTCTTCGGTGTGATTGGGGCCATTGCACTCGCCCTTTCACTGATCCAGATTGACGATATTGTGATGGCTCAAGGCATTGTCGAACCCGGAGACAAAATATATATCAATTCGCCCATGAGCCAGGACATCCACGAAATCCTCGCAGAACCCGGCGACTCCGTCATAGCCGGTCAACCCGTCGCACGGCTCTACGATGGCGATTTGAGAGCGGCTGCAGCAACCGCGGAACAAGAAATCAAACGGGAAATGGCCAACCTCGAAGCTGCACAGGCGCGGCTTGCCCTGCTGCGCGCACAGCCAACACCCGAAGAAATCAAAATAGCCGAATCGCGCGTTGAGCAAGCGCGCATCAACCTCACAGCTCGACAACAGGACCTCAAACGCGCCCAGGCTCTCTATGAAGGCCAGCGGCTCTTCAGTCAGGAAGACTATGAACGCGCCAAAACCAATTACGACCTCGCTGATGCCAGCTTAAAAGTCGAACTCGAAAATCTCAACCTGGTGAGGCGCGGTCCCCTACCTGCTGAAATTCAACAAGCCGAAGCAGCAATGCGCCAAACCCAGGCATCTCTGGACAAGGCAAAACACAATCTCGAAGCCGCGCGTGAAGCCCTCGAACGCGCAACCCTGCGCGCGCCAGTCAATGGTGTGGTGGCCCGCCAGGATCTCTATCCAGGCATGCAGGCCAGTCAGGGTGCCATTGTCATGATCATCGCTGGAGAAGGCGAAGGCACAGTCATCGGTGCCTGGATGCCCGAAACCAGTGCGTGGAAGGTGCGCCCCGGTCAGCCCGTTGAAATATTGAGCAATCTATTTACCGACCGCGAAGGTTTTGTCGGTCATGGCGAAGTGTCAGAAGTCCACGGTTATGCTATTCACGAAGGCAATGTTCGCACCTTTGGCCTGGAAGTCGCCGTCAAACAAACCCCCATTGCCCTCAGCTTTGGATCTACCGCTGATTTGCGTATCTATGTGGGGCGTCGCAGCATTTTGCAAACCATCCTCGGCTGGGAAAGCAATACCCAATTCGATCAGGTAAAATCAGCGATTGAATCATTCCAGGCGCTCCAACCGGACACTACCAATACCTCACAGCCCGATACCTCCAGTAATGAGTAGTCAGCCCACCTCCGATCTTCAACCCCGCCTTTTTTGTCTATTCCAACAAAATCCTTGCTCGTTTTTTTGCCCTATTATATTTTTTCTTGCTAAAATATAACCCGGGCACACTGTCGTGCCCCGATTTGAACCCTTTTGGAGGACGCAATGTCGAAAGCAAAACAAGAAGAAAAATATGTCTATTTCTTTGGCGATGGCAAGGCCGAAGGCTCTGCAGAAATGCGCAACTTGCTCGGTGGCAAAGGCGCGAACCTCGCAGAAATGTCGGGCCTGGGTATTCCCGTACCCGCTGGTTTTACCATCACCACCGAGGTTTGCACGTATTATTACGATAACGACAAACAGTATCCCGAAGCACTTGAAAAACAGGTAATGGACAACGTTGCCAAACTCGAAAACGTGATGGGCGGCAAATTCGGCGATGCGACAAATCCGCTGCTTCTCTCTGTGCGCTCGGGTGCGCGCGTCTCTATGCCCGGCATGATGGAAACCGTACTCAACCTCGGTCTCAACGATGAAATCACAGAAGGTCTCATAGCCAGAAGCAACAACCCGCGTTTTGGATGGGACTCTTATCGTCGCTTCATCCAGACCTATGGCGATGTCGTAATGGGCGTAGCTCCTGAAGGTCTCGAAATAGACCCCTTTGAAGCCGCCATTGACGAAATCAAAGAAAAGCGCGGCATCGAAGACGATCTCGACATGACCGTAGAGGACCTCAAAACCCTCGTCGATATGTTCAAAGACATCGTCAAAAAACGCACGGGACAAAATTTCCCCACCGATCCCATCGAGCAACTCTGGGGCGGTATTGGCGCGGTATTTGGATCCTGGCAGGCAGATCGCGCCATCACCTATCGGCGTCTGGAGAATATCCCCGGAGACTGGGGTACGGCCGTCAACGTACAGTCCATGGTCTATGGCAACATGGGCGATGACTGCGCCACAGGCGTTGCATTTACGCGCGACCCCTCAACGGGTGAAAACACATTTTACGGAGAATTTCTCACCAACGCACAGGGCGAAGACGTGGTCGCAGGCGTGCGCACCCCCGAACCCGTAGAACGCCTGAAGGGCAGACTTCCCGAAGCCTATCAAACGCTCGAAGGCATCTATCAAACACTCGAAAATCACTATCGAGACATGCAGGACATCGAATTTACTGTGCAACAGGGCAAACTCTGGATGCTGCAAACCCGCAGTGGCAAACGCACTGCGGCTGCCGCTGTCAAAATTGCCGTTGACATGGTCAACGAAGGCCTGATCACCAGGAACGAAGCCGTGCAGAGCGTGGATCCCGAACAACTCGATCAACTCCTGCACCCCACTTTCGATCCCTCAGTTGAACGCAATGTGTTGGCTACGGGATTGCCCGCTTCACCGGGCGCTGCATCGGGAAAGGTCGTCTTTCTCGCTGAAGAAGCCGAAGAAGCCGCCGAGCAGGGCGAGCAAGTTCTGCTGGTACGCCTCGAAACCTCGCCTGAAGATATCGGCGGCATGAACGCTGCACAGGGTATTCTCACCGCACGCGGGGGCATGACCTCACACGCTGCTGTGGTTGCTCGCGGTATGGGCAAATGCTGTGTGGCCGGTTGTGGCGACCTGGTCATCGATTACACAGCGAATCAGTTCTCTGTTGGCGATACAGTTGTCAAAGGCGGCGACTGGGTCTCCATTGACGGTTCTACGGGCGAAGTCATGCTCGGCCAGGTTCCCACACAAGAGCCTGAACTCTCGGGTGATTTTGCCACCTTGATGAGCTGGGCAGACGAAATTCGCACACTCAATGTGCGCACCAATGCGGACACACCACACGATTCGGCTGTTGCACGCGAGTTTGGCGCCGAAGGCATTGGCCTGTGCCGCACAGAACACATGTTCTTTGAAGGCGACCGCATCAATATCGTGCGCGAAATGATTCTCGCCGATGATGAAGAAGGTCGCCGTGGCGCCCTCGAAAAGCTGTTGCCCATCCAGCGCGGCGACTTTGAAGGCATATTCAATGCCATGGCGGGGCTGCCCGTGACCGTTCGCCTGCTCGACCCTCCCCTGCACGAGTTTCTACCACACGAGAGCGATCAGCAAGAAGAAATGGCAAGGCGGCTCGATACCTCGTTGCGCGTGATTCAAGATAAGGTCGAATCCCTCAACGAATTCAATCCCATGCTCGGGCATCGCGGTTGCCGGCTGGGCATCACCTATCCAGAAATTTACGAAATGCAGGTGCGCGCCATCCTCGAAGCCGCCGCAAATGTGGGATCTAAAGCTGTTCCCGAAATCATGATTCCACTCGTCGGTACGGTCAAAGAATTTACCGAACTCAAAATCATGACCGATCGCGTGGCTCGCGCAGTCGAAAGCGAAACAGGCAAGCGCGTCGCGTATCTCGTCGGCACCATGATCGAAATTCCCCGCGCTGCCCTCACCGCCGCCGAAATTGCCGAACACGCAGAGTTTTTCTCGTTTGGCACCAATGATCTCACGCAAATGACTTATGGTTACTCGCGCGATGACGCTGGCAAATTCCTGGGCGAATACGTCGAAAAGGGCATCCTCGAAAACGATCCCTTCCAGACCCTCGACCAGACCGGCGTGGGGCAACTCGTCGAACTCGGCACCAAAAATGGACGCGGCGCCCGCGGCGACCTCAAAGTGGGCATCTGCGGCGAACACGGCGGCGATCCCGCCTCTGTACACTTCTGCCACAACATCGGCATGGACTACGTCTCCTGCTCGCCCTTCCGCGTACCCATCGCCCGCCTCGCAGCCGCCCACGCTGCACTGGAAGAGTAATTTTCTATTTTTGGAAATGTGATATGGTAACGCCCGCCTTAATGGACGAGCACCGAAGCTAAGGAAACAAAATGAAAGCGTCATTTGCTGGAATGGACATCGAATACCGGGCCGACTTCGCCCTTCCGTTGTTCGATGTAATACCCCAAGCACCGAAACTCCAGGCACGTATTTACGCAGGTGTACAGGAGCTCTATCCCTACGCATTGAACATGGATGACATGCATGTTTTGAGAGGTGGGATGCAATCGGACACCGGCCTACGGATCAAGATGTTTGGCGACCACGCATCGGTCAATCTGACACCGATGCAATTGTCCATAAACTTTTCCAACTTGAACGCAGACGATGTCGAGATCTGCAAGAAATGCATCGACTTGATCACGGTAATCCTGAACGAGACATGCGACATGGTCATTCTCAATTCGACGATCAACATCTTTCTCAAATTAAGTGGAGAAGGCAATGCCGCAGGACACCTCAGAAGAATTTCCGCCACGAATGTCCGTATGGATCCGTCTCAGTTCGGGGCAACGGAGGAGCATCCTGTCGTCGCCATTGAACTCGGCAATCCGATGGATGGCTGGAAATCGTCGATCCAGGTTACCGCCGATCAGGACGAATTTACGATATTCTGCCATCATGTTAGCAGTCAAAAATCCGTCAGTGATCGCATTGATGCACAGTATCGTCTGATAGGCGGAATACTGTCGCAGATTCAGGTGGAAGTAACATGACAATTGCAACAAAAGTGTTGGGATCAGCTCTTGGAGAAGGTCTTTTGATGCCGAAGTCCGGCTACGACGCACCGTCTAGAGTCGGTGCCGACGATCCCCAAGCCTTACGTGCAATCCATCCTCATAAGTGGAATCCGAAACCAAGCTTTCCATCCTCCGCTAGCGGTCTGTCTGCATATCGGTTGACATTGGGACTTACCGCTGTTCTCTCTCCAGATGTCGGCTCCAACATTGCGAGTTGGGAATCGATTGTCTCTCCGTCGAATCGGGTCAGCGGACCGGTTCAGTTTGTCTTGAAATTGCTTGAGAACTGGCACTTGAGTAGAGACGATGCGGTTCTCCTGCTGGGATTCGATCATGAAGACAGCGGTTTCGTGCGAGCTGTTTTGACCGGATCCACCGCTCTACACGGTCGAGACGTTCGCGATCGAATTGCCCATCTTTTCCACATCAGGCGGACACTATCAGCACTCTTTCGCGATTTAGATGTCGAAAATGAATGGCTGCGGGAACCGCACACCTTGCTGGATGGGCAAGAGCCGTTGAAATTGCTCTTGGGCGGCTCCATGGAAGACCTTCTTTTAGTAAAGGAGTACGTGGATGCCGCCGCAGGACGATGACGTGCGGGAGTCTCGACAATCGGATGACAACCTGCTTGACGAGATTCCTACTGTACGCAACCTCCGGCGGATATACCGATTGGCCATCTTGCCTCGGGATGACGAATTTCTTGAAGATCTGGGATTGGATGCACCTGGCGAAAAGGAACTGAGAGAGCTACTCGTAGCTGCTGGCTACGAAACTTCCCCCGAAGAACTCTGTGATGCGCCATTCCGTCCGAAACGCCGCCTAAGCAGGGCGACGAGGTATTCGGATGGATCCTATCCCGTCTTTTACAGTGCCCTCGATCCCGAAACGGCCGAGGCGGAGGTCGCGCATTGGTTCAGCAAGGGTTTTGGAGGTAGTCCCCAAGGTCAACGCAGTGCCTACTATCAGCGTTTTACCTGTTTGTTTAAAGGCGGAGAAAAGGATCTCCGCGACAAGCAGAGCGAGTGGCCGGAACTGGTGCATGATAGTGATTACACATTCTGTAATCGGATTGGTGCGGAAGCCGTCCGGTTGGAATTGGACGGTTTAGTCGTTCCTTCCGCACGTCGGGAGAATGGTTCCAACCAGCCAGTTTTCAGGCGGCGTGCAATCAGCGATCCACAGACTCAAGGCTTGGCGAAAATTACGTTCGACGCCCAGACTGGTGAGATCGCTACAGCAAGCACCGATGATTGACGACGAATTTCACTCAGCGACTGCTCTCTTCACCGCCGCCCACACTGCATTGGAAGATTAATCTTCTATTTCTGGATAAAGCCAAAAGTGCTCGCTTCTCTTGAGGATGCGAGCACTTGTTTGTCATTCCTACTTTGTAAAAGCCTACGCTTGATTTTTTATAAATTCGATTGTATATTGCGCCCCCTTTATGCGACACAGCCCTTACCCCTTCCACTGCCTCTGATGATCGGTGTTGATATAAAAATTAAAGGAAAGTTCCATGGCATTTTCGAAGCAATTAGATCACGTTAAGAACCAATTTCAAGATTTGAGTACTACACTGGAAGAAGTATGCGAAAATCTCAAAGGATCAGATTCTCCTCCTCCCTCTGAGATAATGGAGGAGATAATAAATAATGCCAACAAAATTTTTGAGGAACTGAAATCCTGCGCCATCGAATGGGCGAAATCTGTCCAGATGCCGGATATACCTGAAGCACAGAATCTCGATTCTATCAAAGCAATAATGACTTTCTCCAAGAAGATAGTCTCCTACCAGCACCTACAAGACGAACAAAACGAAAAGGTGTTGGAAGACATTAACCGAGCACTCTCAATCGAACATGCAGAAGAGGGCGAATCGTTCGAGAGCCTGGAACAATTCCGTAAAGATCTCAATAATCTAAAGAACCGAGTTTCTACATCGCCGCCTACAGAGGAAGTACAGAAGGATAAATCTCAAATTTTGGAAGATAAGCATTGGATAAATGATTTGTTTACGCTTTTGGAATGTGAAGATACACTTGATGACAAGCGTCATGGTCAAATTTATGAAATCATTTCGGAAAAATACGGGAGAACTTTTGCGAGCGCGGCTACCCGAGGAAATTTGATTTTTACAAAAATTATAGATACAGAAGGACCTCAACCACCACCTAATACTGGAGAAGAGTCTGAAGAATCCGAACAGGAAAGTGCTGAAGATTTATCAGTTGACGGACAAGCAGAAGTTCAGCAGGAAGAAATTCCTGAAGAGCCTCCTACGGTCAAACCAAAAAAAGAACCTGATGAATCCGAAACAGAAAGTATTGACGATTTACCGGTTGATGGACAAGCAGAAGTTCAGCAGGAAGAAATTCCTGAAGTGACTTCCGAGGTCACTTCAGAAGAAGAACCTGAAAAATCAAAACTAGATACATCCGAACAGATCGAGACAGAGATTGCGGTAGCACTTGAACGCGGACGTTTTGGGATCGCCTATCATTTGGCTCGCACGACACCAGGAGTATTGCCGAGTTCTCATGCAGTAAAGTTTATTGCAAGCAATTATGTGACCGATAAGGATTCTCCTGTCAATTCCGACCTACTCAGCGACTTGGCAGGACAGATGCGGAATGAAATCCTTGAGATTCTAAACGAGAAACCTGACTCAGTGCCGCATAGCTATGCGGCACTGATGACCAGTGCCGCTTTGTCATCAGCCCTGACAACTCCTGTTGAACCAGTCGCCCAATTGCTCGAGTCTTTGGATCCCTACCTTAGTGATATGCCGTCGCTACGGACAATAGCACAAACCGTGGCAGAGACATCGCGCACCGGTTTCTATATTTCCGTTGAGCAACTCCAAGGCGGCGAGCCTTTCAAAAAATGGACTCAAGAAGCGCAAGCCCTCCAGAAAAAGGGTGAGGATTGGATCGGGACTGAACGCCAATCTAGGATCAGTTATGCCCCCGCGAACCGGGTCTGGCATCGAATACTCGCTGTGTGGGAAGAAAAGAATCGGTCCTCTATCGGCCGCTTGTTCGAATTGCTATCGGGGCCGGTCGACAAGATCGATATGGAAGCTATCGCATCGGTAGTCAGACACTGGCGGCAAAATTGCGAACGCGAAATCGCTAATATCGACCAAGCGTTCCGACCACAGAAGGCACCAGTCCGACCTATTGACGGAAAAGCACATGCGAATTTGGTATCCAAGATCAAGGAAGCTCTTGACTTAGCCGATGAGTGGGACGCACTGCTGAAGGCACGACCAGATAAAGGACCAGAGTACGAAACCGATATCGTGAATAAGTTGCGTAATGTTGTCCATAAACACGGTGAAAAAGTGCTCTTAGAGGTTGCCCGGCTAAAGACACCTCTTGCTCGCCGAGCGAAAAATATAGTTCAACGCTACTTGGATAAATTCAATGAGACGGCTAGCCATACACCCGATTCGCGCTTGCGCCTACGGGATCTACTGCAAGGAGACCTACTCGCCGAGCCAAGTATATTGTTGGACGATGCAGGCCATCCTGTGAATCCCATTGCTCTCGAACTTCTACTACGCCTCGTGCAGCAGGACGATCTCAATTTCCAAACAGGTATCATCACACGTGCGAAAGAGGGTGATTTTCAAGGAGCCTACGAGGCTCTTGAATTTGTCGAACGAAGTGGATGTCTTGACGAGGATAACATCGATAATATCCGTACTCAAGTAGATAAAGATTACTCGGATGTCGAACAGAATATTAAAGACAAAGTCAGCGAAATCAGTAATCAACTCGATATTGCCTATGCTCGAGGTATCCTGACCGCAGAGGAGACAGATACTTGGCGTGACTTTATCCCGGATCCGGCGACTTTCTCTCAGGTTAATAACTCCAAACTATTTTGCAATGATCTCGATGAGGTTGAGGCATTGATCAACAACGCCAATCAGAAACGACGCGGCGAGATGTATGAGCGACTTTCGAGTGTGAAGAATGCTCCAAAGGAGACTGTGAAACGAATTAAGGACGCCATTCAGGATGGTCGCCTGCAGGTTGCTGAGGATTACATCGAAAGAATCGAGAATAAAGATAAACTTCCCGATTCTGATGCTGAGACAGAGGATCGTCTCTTTGACCATTTCTTTCCGGAATTCGTTAAAAAGTACAACGATTTCCAACAGAAGAAATCGGATGCGATCACACTCATCAGAAACGCGATCAGAGATCACGAGTGTGCGGGACCAGTTGACGCCACACAACTTTCTCCTGACATCGTTCGCAACGGTATTAGCCTCATTGATGCTTGGTCAAATCTGCAAACCGAAATGCTCACAGGTAATGTAGGGGAAGCCCTGGAAGAATTCCTGGAACAGTTAGGTTTTAATAATGCGGTTGTGGATCGGCAGAACAACGTGATGAACACTGAAGTAATAAATTTCAGACTGAAGATAGATCCCATAGCAGACCGCAGTAGAGTGCAACTACCAGATTTTGGCTCGCGTGCCAATGGGCTATATCAGATTGTGGCGATCCGCAGTTACGTCACCATAGAGCCGATCATCCAGACAGCCGGTAAAAACACAGGTGGAGATCCGCCAAATATCGTGCTTTTTTTTAATTTTTTAAATGAAGAAGATCGACAGTCACTCGCGCGAGAATTCAGTTCCGGTGATCTTCGCCCAACTGTCGTTCTCGACAATGCGCTCATCTCTTTCCTTGCAATAAGACCATCCGACAAATGGATCGGCACGTTCTTTGGTTGTGCATCCGCCTTCACTTTCGCCCAACCATTCGATCCGGATGCAGCTAAGGTACCACCCGAAATGTTTTTTGGGCGCAAAAAGGAACGCGACAAAATCGTTGCCATGACAGGCGATATGACTCACTTTGTTTACGGAGGAAGACGGCTTGGCAAGACTGCGCTTTTGAGAGACATAGAACGTGAGTATGAATCGCGAAGTCCAAACCAGTTGGTGTTTTTTCTTAACCTCAAAAGCAAACATCCCGACGATTGGCGGGAGCTTTTTATTGATAAACTGAAAGAATCTAAAGTTCTCGGGGCCAATATTTCTCGCCTTGAAAGTATGATAAAGGGTATAAAAAATTGGCTTGATAAGAAGAAGGGTGAGCGCCGTATCCTTTTCTTAGTTGACGAGGCCGACGAGTTCCTTAAAGCAGACCAACAGGCTGACTATCGCGTGCTGGAACGACTCATGGAACTTATGGATGACACCGACAGGCGGTTCAAAGTCGTCTTTGCTGGCCTGGAGAGCGTGCAACGTGCGGTGCGTACCCCTAACTCGCCCGTATCGAAACTAAGCGATCCGGTACGAATTGGTCCAATGCTGCCAGAGACTGATCCAAATGAGATCGAGAATTTGATTCGTGGACCTCTTGAAGCACTCGGCTATCGCTTTGCTTCGGACGACTCGCTGATTCATATTGCAGCCGAAACAAACTACTATCCTGCGCTCGCGCAACAGTTCTGTAAGAACTTGTTACATAGGCTCGGCGAGCAACGCAAACTTGTTGGGCCACCCTATCAAATCTCTCCGGAAGTTGTGGCTGAAGTCGCCGATTCCAAAGACACACGTGACCGTATCCTTAAGTTGTTCAAATTGACAATCGAGCTCGATTCCAAATACGAGTTCCTCACCTATCTCATTGCTCAACAAAGCTTCAGCGATAACGATACGCGGCTAAAAAGCGTGCATATTGATAACATTTGGGAAAAAGCACTACAAGAATGGCCTCAAGGGTTCGAGATAGATTATACCTATGACTCTAAAATGTTCGAAATTCTACTTGACGAGATGGTTGGCCTTGGTATCCTGCGGAAAGTAAAAAATAAAGAGTTCACCATTCGGACACGCAACCTGCGCATGTTACTCGGTAACGACGACGAGATCAAACGGCGCCTCGCTGAGGCCAAAAATCGATCGTCTCCTCCAGAGCTTCACCCTCTACTGTTCCGTAGGAGCTTCAGCGACGGGTCGCTGTCCTCGTTTACGACTGAGGACGAGGGTTGGTTATTGGACAGCCACGTCGGATTCAGCGTCGGGATTATCTTCGGCACGAGCCTCGCTGGTCTTGATCGTGTACAGGAGTCTCTTGAGAAAGCTGAGACAGAAGGGAGTTCCCCGACACTGCACGACACAAACGTGTCATTGTTGGCCACAACACTCAATAAGATCATTCAAGCACGTACACCTGGCGTCCATATCGTTTTCGTGGACGCTCGCGGCGAAAAGAATAAATTGATTAAATTGATAAGCCTGGCACTCAAACGTTCCCAAGGACTTCAGGCCCAAAGTCGGACAATTCGAGTAGTATTCCTTGGCAGCCCATCTGAAGCTTGGGCATGGATGACATCTCCTAAGTCTCCAACGGCTAAAGGAAACGCGGAATTGAAAGAAATCTGGCTTAAGCCATGCGCCAAGGGTTTCGCACACATGTGGCTAAAGGGTAAGGATGCACAAGCGGCTTTAACCGAATTGGAAGATAGCCAATCTATTTATTCATCTTGGCCCGTCGTGGTTGAAGCGGCCGCAAAAAATAAAATGATGGTCGATGCAACCAATATAGTCCTTGATAATAGAGAGATTGTCTCTGATGTCCTCGCTGTAAAAGAGGTGGAGCCTGTTCTTCGCATTTTGTTGGATTTGGACCCAGATCCAATGACCGCAGCTATGTTTTCCGATTCCGCTCTTGTAGATAAAAATAACCAAGTATCCGAGGAGCAAGCGAACCGCATTCTCGACTGGGCACGCCGCCTTGGCATCGTGTGTAAAGAAGAAGGCGGCTATCGTCTTGACACTGCCTACGCGAAGGGCATTAAGGCGATTTTTGAGCAATGAGTATTTCGTGCACTTGGAACCGTTTACCTGGCCCGGCAGACTTTTTAGATACCATCGTCGAGGACTTAGTTGGCGGCAATACTGTCCTCGTAGGTATTTCCGATACCATGAGGTCTTGGTGCTCTGTAATGATTGCCGAAACCGTCAAACGCAAGGAGATCGGCCGATGGGCTGCTGTGCGGTCTGGGGAAGCGCATCAATTAACTCTGAACCAATTTATTGAGAACCACAACAGCGATATAGAGAAATTTGTTTTGTGGGTTGAAGCAACAGACGAGGACACGGTATCCAAATGGGTCAAAGATGCTCGTTGCCGTTTCGCTGGAGGTGATGAGATGCCTCGTATCTGCATTGCCATGCCTATAGTTCACGCTGAGGTTTATCAGGAAGATAGTGGGTTACGCCGACATCTCTGGACAGATTTCGTAACCGCATCTGATAGCCGTGTACTCATAGAGCGTTGGTGCCGATACTTAGGAAAAGACCCGATGCATATTGCGCTCAAAAGTACACTTGTTGCCGAGCTTACTGGACCCGATTTGGTTTTGGCCGAAAAACTCGCCCATGAATCCCTCAGACAGATATTGGACCCAAGTAAGTTTTGTCCCGAGCATATATGGTCAGCACAAGTCTCGGTACTATTTCCACTTATTGGTCGTGAGCGCCAGCGTCTGCTAAAAAAATACCAAAACCTCTGGAACTTACCTCATTGCCGGGAAGATGGACGAAAAATCAGGCATCTGGAAAAACTGGAAGTTGGAGACCTTTACGCTCAAGTGGAACATCAACAGGTAAGTTTATCCCACGCTGACGAAGACCGTCTCAATTGGCTCCGTCTGGTACGTAACAGATTAGCACACCATGATATCGTGCTGTGGGGAACTCTAACTTCTCCCGTGGCCCGTCAGATTGCGAATTTTGGGGAATAAGTCTTTGTCTATTCATCTTGTGTTAAACACAACAGTGCCCGCTTCCGTTAAGGAGGCGGGCATTTGTTTTAGTTCAACAAATCAAATTTGCCTTCAGAATCTCAGCGTCCTAAATGATATATGCCTATCGAAAAATTGTCAGAGAGAATTGATGAGACTTGAAAAACGCCGAAAAATGACTATCTTCAAGTAGTCCATATATTTTCACACGGGAAAGCCAGAATGAAACCCGAATTGACAGTCAGTTTGCTTTGTGAAGAGGCGAACCAATTTGCGCGTATTGAGTCTTCACGCGAGCATGCCAGTCTGTTTGGCGTCACAGATGGAAAAGCAATCGGGACCTATGTTGAACATCAATTTCGGGAGTATCTAACTCAAAGATATTCATTTGCGAAAGGAAGTTCGGCAAGGGGGATAGACTTCCCTGGTCTGGCAGTTGATATGAAGGTAACCAGCATTAAGCAACCACAATCTTCTTGTCCCTTTCAATCTGCGAGACAAAAGATCTTCGGCTTAGGTTATTCTCTGCTGGTATTCGTCTATGAAAAAGAAGACAATCAGGCGTTTGAAACAGGACGTCTTAGATTTTTTCATACCGTCTTCGTCAATGAGGCGCAGACAGCAGATTACCAGACAACAGTAGGTTTGAGACAAATTCTTGAGAATGATGGAAATGAAGACGACCTGACTGCTTTTATGTATGACAGAAATTTACCAGTCGATGAAATTGAGGCGTATCGGATAGCTCAGGAATTGTTGAACAATCCACCCAATATTGGGTATCTCACTATCTCCAACGCCCTACAGTGGCGGCTTCAGTATCGGAGAATTATTGAACAAGCAGGACAGGTAGAAGGGATATTAAAAATTCTATGAGTAGAAAAAATCACACTCACAGACGGACAGTGGAATTTGGTGACTTTCAAACGCCGTCTGAACTCACAGATGAGATATGTCATTTCCTGCATTCTACAGGCGTACGACCAGAGAGCGTCATTGAACCAACGTGTGGCACAGGTGGGTTTATAGTGAGTGCTATGGATACTTTTGAGCAAACGCGAAAATTTTTTGGCAACGAAATCAACAGAGAGTATTTACTGGCACTTAAGCGAAAACTGCAAGGAACAGACCATACGCGCATTGAACTGAAAAATGAAGATTTTTTTCAACTCAACTGGGAAAATATTTTAACCCGTCTGCCACAACCCATTCTATTGCTTGGCAACCCACCCTGGGTAACCAATTCGGGTTTGGGACGCATTCAGGGATCGAATTTACCTGCGAAGAGCAACTTTCAAGGTCACAAAGGATTCGACGCAATAACGGGAAAATCCAACTTCGATATATCCGAGTGGATGCTTATCCATCTACTGGATAAATTGCAGAACAAAAACGCAATATTGGCAATGCTTTGCAAAACAACAGTTGCGAGAAAAGTGCTGAAATACGTATGGAACCGCGATTTTCACGTCTCAGAATCCCATTTGTATATCATAGATTCTAAGACGCACTTCAATGTCTCTGTCTCCGCCTGCTTATTGGTATGTAAGACGGGCGCGCCCTCTGAAATAAAATCCTGCGGTGTTTTTCAGGGCATTTCAGATAAATGTAAAATCTCTGAGATAGGGATGCACAATACTGAAATTTTGGCCGATTTGAAAAAGTATGAAAAATGGTCTCAACTCGATGGTCCAGTTCCTTTCAAATGGCGGTCAGGCGTAAAGCACGACTGCGCCAGAATAATGGAATTTACACGCGAAAATGGCTCTTTTGTGAATGGCCTGGGCGAAGTTGTCGATATAGAAGATACGTTTGTGTTCCCTCTTTACAAAAGTTCGCATGTCGTCAAATGCAAAACTGACACGCCCGAGCGATGGGTTCTCATACCACAGCGGAAAGTCGGCGATGAAACCCGTAGCATTCGAGAGAAGGCGCCCAGGACCTGGGCTTACCTCACAAACCATGCGGACAAATTGGATCGGCGAAAAAGCTCTATTTACAAAAACAAACCGCGATTTTCTATCTTCGGCATTGGCGATTATTCCTTTGCCCAGTGGAAGGTAGCAATTTCAGGGTTATATAAAAAAATCCAATTCTCAATCATACCTCCTCTGGATGGAAAACCCGCAATGGTTGACGATACCTGTTATTTTCTCCCATGTACAAATCGAGATGAAGCGATTTTATTCGCCGACCTCCTCAACTCAAAAGCCGCACGAGAATTTTTGCATGCTTTCATTTTTTGGGATGCCAAACGGCCAATTACAGCCGATATACTCAAGCGGGTAGATTTGATCGTACTTGCTGAAATGCTGCATAAAGACCAGTATCTCGCGCAATACAGGCCGCAATCTGATACCGATGAATCTCAATTTGTGCTCTTTAACGATTTTATGCAGTACTCTAAGCCATTACAAAAAGCACCATAACCCTCACCTTTCCATCCCACAGCACAACTTATTGATAAATGCCCGTGCTTGATTTTCCCCTGTGCGTACACTATATTCTACGGACTTGAATATCGCTATTTATTAATTGAATTTTCGGGATCTGAAATGTCTGCACGGGTCATTGCCATAGCCAATCAGAAAGGCGGCGTAGGCAAAACTACCACAGCCGTCAACCTATCTGCGTGTCTGGCCACTGCCGAAAAGAAAACCCTGTTGCTCGACATAGACCCACAGGCCAATGCATCCAGTGGATGTGGCATTGAAGTAGATGAACAAACGCCCTGTGTGTACGAAGTACTCCTCGAAGACATGCCCTTAATGGAAGTCATCTACCAGAGCGAACTGCCCTTTCTCAGCATTGCGCCCGCTCACATACGCCTCACCGGTGCCGAAGTGGAAATGGTTTCCATCATCTCGCGCGAACAACGCCTTAAAGGCGCCCTCTTGCAAGCGCGCAAAACCTACGACTTTATCATCATCGACTGCCCGCCCTCACTGGGATTGCTCACGCTCAATGCGCTGACAGCAGCCGACTCTGTACTCATTCCCATACAATGCGAATACTACGCGCTCGAGGGCCTGAGCAAATTGCTCAACACCCTGCGCCTCGTGCAGCAACACCTCAACCCCAACCTCGCAATTGAAGGCGTACTGCTCACCATGTACGACGGGCGTCTCAATCTGGCGCGCCAGGTTGCCGAAGAGACCAAAACGCATTTTGGCGACCGCGTCTATAACACAATTATCACGCGCAACGTCAAACTCGGCGAAGCACCCAGCTTTGGCAAACCCATCATCCTCTACGATATTATATCTACTGGCGCGCAAAATTACATGAACTTAGCCGGGGAGGTCATCAATGGCTAAACGCAATGCCCTCGGCAAGGGGTTAGGCGCCCTGATTCCCGGCGCCGATACAGCCCCTGCCGAAAAAATCACATCGGAAATTGCCCCTTCGCACACAGAGCAGAGCCAGCGGCAAATCATCGAAATACCCATTGAAGACATTGAACCCAACCCCCATCAGCCGCGCACAGAATTTGACTCCAAAGCCGTGGGCGAATTGGCGCAATCGATCCGCGAAAAAGGCATCATTCAGCCGATCTCCGTGCGCCGCTTTGGCTCGGGCTATCAACTGATCGCAGGCGAGCGACGTTTCCGCGCCGCGCGTCAGGCCGAACTCGCGGTCGTACCAGCGATTGTTATGGATGTGGGCACAGATCAGGAAATGATGGAACTCTCGCTGATAGAAAACATCCAGCGGGAAAATCTCAACCCCATTGAAGAAGCCAAAGCCTATCGCATGCTCATAGAGGAGTGTTTTCTCACACAGGAAGAAGTTGCCGAGCACGTAGGCAAAGACCGCTCGACCATTGCCAACACCTTGCGCCTCCTCGCACTGACACCCGAAGTGCTCGACGCACTACAAGCCGGGCAGATATCTGCAGGTCACGCCCGCGCCCTGCTTGGCCTTGACAACTCAGATCAACAAATTGCCTTATGCCAGCGGATTATCGCACAGGAATTATCGGTTCGCCGCACAGAAGCCCTTGTCAAAGCACTCAAAGAAGACACCACACCCAAAAAATCCACGCCACCCAAAGACCCCAACCTGCTATTTCTCGAAGAAGACCTCCAGCGTTATTTTGGCACAGCGGTCAACATCAGCCGCAAAGGCTCCAAAGGCAAAATCGAAATCGAATTTTACAGCAATGACGACCTCGAGCGCGTACTGGAATTATTGCGAAGCAGAGAATTTTAAATGGAGATATTATGAAACACCTCTTGTGTATCCTGTCCTGTCTCTTCATCGGCTGTTCTGCCATCACCGAAACCCCACAATCCGTGGATATTGTCGTGGATGATTTTGGCCTTTATGACCAGAACGGCGAATTCCACACACTCCACGAGTACTCAGACGCATCTGCCATCGTCTTATTCGTCCAGGGCAATGGCTGCCCTATTGCGCGCAATGCAGTACACGACCTCAACGCAATACGCGATGAATACGCGCCCAAAGGCGTGCAATTTTTAATGCTCAATGCCAACTTGCAAGACGACCGCGAAAGCGTACGCGAGGAAGCCAGCGCCTTCTCCATCGACTACCCCATCCTCATTGACGAAACACAACTCGTCGCCGAATCACTCGACCTGCACCGCACGGCTGAAGCTCTTGTCATCGCCCCCAAAACATGGCACATCCTCTACCGGGGACCCATTGACGATCGCCTGAATTACGAAGCACAAAAGCCCAGTGCATCCAACCATTATCTCGCCGATGCACTCCTCGCCCACCTCAAAGCCGAGGAAATCGCCGTCAAAGCCATTGCATCACCCGGCTGCCTGATTGCCCTGCCGGGAAAAGACCGCGCACAACACAAACAGATCTCTTATGCAAAACAAGTAGCACCCATTCTGCAAAACAAATGCGTTCCCTGTCACCAAACCGGCGGCATAGCCCCCTTTGACATGACCGATTACAAAGAAGTCGCGGGCTGGTCTCCAATGATGCGCGAAGTCGTGCGCACCCGGCGCATGCCCCCCTGGCATGCAGACCCACACATCGGTACATTTAGCAACGACATGTCTCTCACATCAGAAGAAGAACAAACCCTCATCTACTGGATCGAAGCTGGATCACCCCGCGGCGATGGGCCAGACCCCCTATCTGAAAACCCGACGCAAGCCACAACCTGGGCTTACGGTGAACCCGACCTGGTCATCGCATTGGAACGGCAGGAAATCCCCGCAACCGGTATTATCGACTATCGCTATCTCAAAATTACCGTACCCATAGACCGCGATGTGCAAGTGCGGGGCACCGAATTTTTACCGGGAAATCGCGCCGCCATGCATCACGCCCTCGCGCGCGTAATCTATCCCAAAGGGCACAAAATGAAAACCGTCAAAAAGAACCGCTGGTTAGACGGCATCTTTGCCTCTTATGTACCGGGCATGGACGGTGTCATGCTGCCCAAGGGCACGGCGCAACTACTCCCCAAAGGGAGCAAACTCCAATTTCAAATCCACTACACGACCACTGGACGCCCCGAAGTGGATGAAAGCAAACTGGGGTTGTATTTCACCGACGCACAAAATCTGCGAGCACACCGCGTGGTCGGTCCCGCCAATCCGAAAATTAAAATCCCACCACATGCCAGTGCCCATCGCGACTCATCCATAAAAACCTTTGAAAAGGACGTCACCCTCTACACCTTCTTCCCCCACATGCACTTCCGGGGTGCGGGCTTCCGATATGTTGCACATTATCCCGATGGAACCCGCGAAACCCTGCTCTCTGTGCCCAATTACACGTTCAATTGGCAGCGATTCTACGCCCTTTCAACCCCTAAACACCTGCCCGCTGGAACGCGCATAGTCAGCCATGCCGTCTTTGACAACTCGGCAAAAAACAAACTCAATCCCGACCCAGCCGCAACTGTTCGCTGGGGTGAGCAAAGTTTTGACGAAATGCTAATTGGATACATGGGCGTTGTCGATGGGAAAGTTGAACAAATCGCTCAATTTTCGGCATTGAACGAGTAATCATCACCTATACGGCTATGGCTCAATCGCATAACACTCAACCGCCGTATTCGCAGGTGTGCGAACAGACCACGATGCCATGGCGACCTCCGGCACATTCCGAAATGTATTGTGTACCAGCATAATCGAAGGCATACTCCCGATTGTTCCGATTACCCAGAGATTTTTCCGGTTCAGATCTATAATTTCTCCAAACAGCCGAATTTGTTCGGCCTCGTCCGGCGTCTCCTCAATCTGCCAGAACAGTTCAATGCAGCGCCGCATATCTCCCGTGGGCGTCTCTCCGCGTTTTCCATTGGTCAAAAGCCAATGTGTGAACCCAATCGCGTGGCTCGATCCCACATTATAGGGGACAAACAAGCGCGGCTCCAAAAGTGGATTCTGAACCTCACCCCCCGCAGTTGCCGCATCGTGTATCAGTGCCTTTCTTCGCTCGTAATAAAGCTGTCGGGCTTCCTCCTTGATCTCCGTCTTCACCCCCACCGCCGTCCAATAATTCGCCACCAATTCCAGCACCCGGTTATTGATCGACATCGTTTCAATTGCTACCCTGATCGGCTTGCCATCCGGACGCAACCTCATACCGGAAGGATCTTTCTCCACCAGCCCCATCTCGTCCAAAAGCGAGTTGGCCTTATCCGGCTCATATTCGATATATGCTTTTTCAAATGCCTCTGAATAATGCACCGACGTCCGCAAAGGCGCCGGTTGCCTCGGCTGACCGATACCAAACCCACCGACCTCGTTAATCGCCTCCCGATCAATCGCGTGTGACAGCGCAATGCGGAACCGACGATCCCATATAATTTCGCGCATCACGGGATCCTTGTGGTTCAAATTCAACGCAACGCTCTCTCCGCCGGTTCCCCCGGTAATCCAGTGCAGCACCCGGTACCCTCCGCGCGACTGATTTTCCATAAATAAGGAATAATTTTCGATCAAAATGTGCCGCCCCTGCATCCCGATCTCTCCATTAATCGCTTTGAGATTGATCGTCTCGCGGTCATAAATCTCAAAAGTCATACGATCAATATAAGGAAGCTGGTGCCCCTCTGAATCCACCTTCCAATAATAGGGATTTCGCTCGAACACAGAAGGCCGAGCTGGCGGAGGCGCCACGACCACCCATGGCCACAGCCTGGGAATATCCGGGTTCCGCCAGTCCCGCTTGTCTTGAAAAAGCTGGTGCCAGAAATCAAAACCGTGCTCCTCGGCCATCGCTTCTAATTTCTCCAGCGACACATACCGCGGATGAAACTGCGCCATATAATGCGCCGGATACCGCAACATTTCGTATCCGCGTCCCCACGCCAGCAATTTCAGGAAAAGACCATTGGGGCGTTTAAAGCGAAAACGCACAGTGTACGCATCGACTTTTTCCATCGCCATCACCTCGCCTCCCCGCTGAAAATCCCGCGCGACCACCGGTGTCAACTCCTCGTTACGCAACACATTTTCATGCCAGAAGAAAATATCCTCCACCGTAAAAGGATGTCCATCTGACCAGCGCACTCCCTTTCGCAACCAGAACGTGTACGTCCGTCCCCCATCGGCTATCTCCCAGTGCGTTGCCAGATTAGGAAGAATTTTTTGACCCATCGGATCCCATCTCACCAATCCTTCATAGGCAAATCGCGCTTCCACAATCCCTATATCTCTCGGCCCCGTTGCAAACCGCGTCCAGGTGCCTCCATAAGGCCCATTCTGATGGGGCGGCACAATCACCAATGGATTTTCTGGCAACCGTTCCCCAACCGACGGCAACTCACCCACCGCCACCCTCTTTTGAAGCATTGGGGCTTCCCGAAACTGCCGTCCCCTTCTTTTCGGCCATTCCATAACCCGATGCACGGCTTTTGCGGTCTTCGGATGCCGGTCTGGCACCACAACCTGTATAGCTCCCTCTGTGGAACTTTGCACCAGCCTGCCCATAATCGCCTCAAACTCAGACGCCTGTTGCATCGACTCCGCATCCCTGGGCATCAGGTACCAGGTCACATACCCCAATAACTCCACCATGGCGACCAGCCCAAAAAAAACCACGGCCACACCCATTCCTATATGCAGAATATTTCGGATCATCACTCACCTTCCCGCGGACAAAACAGCACATCGAATAATACGTATTGCACAAGCTATAGGGCAAAACAAACAGTGATTGCCTACCATGTGAAGATTGTGCATAATAGCAAAGTACGCGATTCCCCAATAAATATTTGAACTGCACAAATACCATGCGCGCTGTACGCAAACTAAAACCCGGTCCTGGACACATTGCCTTATGCAACATACCAGAACCGGATATCGAACACCCCGACGACATTAAAATCGCCGTTCAGCGCGGCGGACTCTGCGGCACCGATCTCCACATCCGCCACGGCGGTTATGGCTTTCGTCCACCTGTCACGCTTTGCCATGAAATTTCAGGCGAAGTTGTCAAAGTCGGTGCCAATGTCACCCGCATCAAAACAGGCGACCGCGTCACAGTCCTTCCCACGGCAAATGGCGCGTGTGGGCACTGCCGCTATTGTCGAGCCAGCGAATTCTTCTTTTGTCCCCAGCGCAAATCCGTTGGCAGCATGCGCGACGGCGGATTTGCCGAATACTGCGTCATCCCCCAAAACCTCGCCTTCCCGCTTCCCGAATCCGTCTCCTATGACACTGCCGCGCTCGTTGAACCCCTCGCCTGCTGCATCAAAGCCGTTTTTTTTCACACAAAAATCGCACCCGGCGACCTGGTACTCGTCTCTGGTCCCGGTCCCATTGGCCTGATGTGTGCCGACCTCGCCAGACTCGCGGGCGGGCGCGTTATTGTCTGCGGAACAGACCGCGACGCCCATCGCCTCGCTATGGCTAAAGGCGCAGAACACACCGTAGATGTCACGCGCGAAAATGTATCCGAATTTGTCCGCTCGCTCAACCGTGAAGGCGCCGACATTGTCATTGAATGTGCAGGTGCTGCGGCCTCCATCGATCAATGCCTCGACGCCGTGCGACCCCTCGGCACATTCACACAGGTGGCTCTGCTCGAACACCCCGTTGAAGTGAACTGGGGCAAAATCATCTACAAACAGCTTTCCGTGAACAGTTCTATTGCCCAAAACTGGCCCAGTTGGCAACGCGCCCTCGAAATGGTCATCGCCAAAACAATAGATCCCTCGGCATACATATCCCACAGGCTGCCACTCGAAAACTGGGAACAGGCATTTGACGGTGCAGAGCGACAAGAGGGATTGAAATACGTCCTGCACCCTTAACCCACCGGCACAGTCACCAGGATGTGTTCAATCCAATCATCGCTGTCATTGATCAACTGATGGTAGGTATGCGGCGGTAAATGCACCGCATCGCCTGGCTCCACGGGATAAATCTCGTCATCGATTTTCATCTTGCCATGGCCGCGCGTAAAATAATAAATCTGTTCTTTGTCATCGTGCATGTGGTAATCGCCCGCCTTGCGACTCTGCATCATATGCAAGGTAAATCCCGATGCTGCCAACATCGGTGCTTCTTCCTCGCTCAAGCCGGCACTCCCTTTCTGCCTGAAAATCGACCAGATTAATGCCGTTTCATGGCCCACTGTGGGCGTGGCATCTTGCCAATTGCGAATCACCATCTGTCTTTCCTCCACTTTAAGTATTGATGTTCAACGCCGTATCGATCTCTGCCTGATATTCATATAACTCGCCGCTTTCGATCTCTGCTGCTGTCACAGTGCGACCTGCGCGAGCAGACTCGCAAATCGCATAAATGGCCGCAACATCCTTCATCCCCTCAATACCATCGACCTCAATCGGGTCATCCTTCAGGACAGCACAGGCGAGTTCGTATTGTTCATAAGCGATCAATTTCCAATCCACTGCCTGATCACCCACGCTGTTTTTGGTAGGAAAAAAATGATCTAATAGAGGATGCAATTCAAAATCGTCAACAGCGCTCAGAATCGCATTCTGGTCTCTCACCTCGCCACCTGCCGGCTGCCATACCGCCTGACTCCCGCGACTACCGTAGCTCTGCAAACACCCTTTATCGCCTAAAATCAACTGACTGCGGCAGGCACCATGTCCCCCAATACCCACAATAAAACTCACCGTCACGCCGCTTTCCATCTTCATCATCGCCATCGCCGTATCTTCTGCCGTAGCTGGAACTTCGCTGGGCATCGCGCGAAAACGCTGCTGATAAAATTCATACCGATCACCAATGGACTGTTGTTTTTTGCGCACTGGCTCCACCAGGCGCGCATCGCCATATACCTCGACCACATCGCCGAGTTGATATCGAATCAGATCCGCATAGTGTACTCCCATATCGATCAACGGCCCCCCGCGATCTTTCAAATGCCGCCAGGGCGTGATAAAAATTTCATTGCCGCCGCGCATGGCGTGAAACGTTGCCATATAAGGCGTTCCGATCCGCCCGGTATCCAACAAATGGCGCGTTAACCGCGCCGAAGGATCGCGCCGATAATTTTCAGCAACCGACAGTTTTCGCCCATTGCGCTCCGCCGCCTCATTCATAGCATGGCACGCTTTTACAGAAATAGCCATAGGTTTTTCAACCAGCACATGCAATCCCAGGTCCAGAGCCTCACACACCACCGTGTGATGCACCGACGGATCTGTTACCACATCAACCGCCATCAAATCGGGTATCGCTTGCACCATCTCTTCTATGGATGTAAATACGGGAGGTTTTGAACCGAGTAACTGCTCGGCCTCTCTCGCAGCCAGTTCTGCATTATCTCGATTGAGATCGCACAGGGCGCACAATTCAATATTATTAAACGGCGTCTTCGCCAGTTCGCGCAACCCATACAAATGGCGCGTCCCCATACCGCCACAACCGATCAGAGCGAGTTTGAGTTTATCCATGTTATCTCCTTTGAATCATGTGAAGCAAAATTCGCGCTACCGTCCTGGGATCCGCCAGTAGGTCAGTGCTCGCCAACTCTATTCCAACGGGCCATATCGAAAGCGTCTCATCAGCAACGGCGACCACCAGAGTTGGAGACTCCATACAGCGATGACGACTATGGCCTGCTGCCAGCGGTCAATGCGCCCGAAAAGCCCGAATCCATGCCCATAAAAAATAGTCGTGCAAATCAGCGTTTGTGCGATATAATTGGTAAACGCCATCCGACCCGCAGCGGCCAGGCGCATCTGTAAGCCAGAGAGCCAGCCGCGCCGAACCGCCAACATCACAAGGCCCACGTATCCAAATGCCATAGGGAGGCTACCCCAGTAGTTGAATTGCCAACCCAGAAACATCGAGTGCTCCCAGTTCCATCCAGCCGCGAAGTTCCACCACGCACCCGCGGCGACGACCAGCATGCCAACTCCAAATCCGACGAGTGCTAGCCAGCAGTAGAATAGATCGCTTCGGACAGCACTCAGGATGTGCCATCGGTAGAAAGCCATTCCCATCAGCATGATGCCCGCAGGTAGCCAGAAAAGTCCTATTGGCAGCCCTATCGTGTGCATCACCAGTGTATCGGAGACCCGTTGTGCTTGCTGTGCAAACCATTCGCCGCGGTAAGCGAGCAACTCCGCATCAATTTCGGCCGTATCCGGTGCCCACACCGCTGCGAGTTCCACCACATCTTCATCAGGGATAAATTCTGTTGCCATACCTATTGCTATGAAGAGAACACTCACTACTGAAAAGGCAGCGAGGCCGATGACCACCAGCGCGCGTGGCGAGCGATTCCTCAGAAAAAAGATGACGGAGCCACAAAACGCGTAGGCAACCAATATATCGCCTGACCACAGGAGATAGGCGTGTATAAGGCCGAAGACGAGCAGCCAGAACATGCGCCGGTAGTGCAATCCAGCGGAGCGACCACTGCGAGCCTCTGCACGATCCGCAAACAAGCAAATACCCGCGCCAAAGAGAAGTGAGAAGATCGAGAAGAACTTCTGATTAACGAACATGTAGCTAATCAGCCATGTAAAAAAGTTGATACCGTTAAGATCGCCATAAGCAGTAGGGTTAAAGGACGCGACCTGGGGCATTGCAAACAACTGGATGTTCATGACCAGGATACCGAGCACAGCAAAACCGCGCAGCACATCCAAACTCTCGATGCGGTCTGTGGCCTCAACGGGGCTGTTTAGAACGCGTTTGTCCATATCTTCTCTTTTACAGATTTGCTTACAGGGAAATATATGCCATTATTAAAATTGAACACACTATATCTGATACCGCACTCATCACACTCACAAAATGGCTTGCCCAATATACCCATCTCGAATAAGTTTATTAATACTGTTATTTCTACTGCTGAAGATCATGTTTCCATGGATGAGCTTGAGCGATGAGCCATTTAGGTTTTCATGGGAGTTGTCGTTATGATGATCAAACGTCTTATTGTAAAAAACTGGCGCAATTTTCGAGAACTCAATGTTCCATTGCGCGAGCGCCAGTTTATCGTAGGTGCAAATGCGTCCGGTAAGTCCAACCTTCTCGATATTTTTCGCTTTCTTCGAGATATTGTAAAAGCAGAAGGCGGCGGATTACAGAAAGCGGTTAAAGACCGCGGAGGTGTATCTAAAATCCGTTGCCTGGCGGCGCGACAAGATCCAGAAATCGAAATAGAAATACACCTTGCAGATAATGCAGAATCTTCCGAAACCTGGCGATATGCGATAGGAATTAGGCAGGAACCTCGGGGTTATCGCCAACCTTTTCTTACTCATGAATGCGTGTGGAAAGATGGCAAGCAGATTCTTAATAGGCCAGATGCAGACGACAAAAAGGACCGGCAACGACTCACACAGACCTTTCTTGAGCAAATCAATGTCAATGCAAATTTCCGGGATATTGTTCATTTCTTGCAAAACATTACCTATTTGCATCTGGTTCCTCAGCTTTTGCGGTTTGCCGATTCGATTCAGGGAAGAATTGTTGAAGATGATCCCTTTGGGCAAGGATTTTTGGAAAGAATTGCTACAGTTCCTGAGAGGACGCGCCGTTCCCGGTTGCAAAAAATTGAACAAGCCCTAAAAATTGCCGTGCCCCAACTTGAGCAATTGGAATTTATTCGCGATGAAATCACGGGGAGGCCTCATTTGCAAGCCCTTTATTCCCACTGGCGTCCGAATGCGGGCTTACAACAAGAAGATCAATTTTCTGATGGGACGCTCCGTCTTTTGGGCTTATTATGGTCTCTTCTCGAAAGTGACTCCGTACTCTTATTAGAAGAGCCAGAGTTATCATTAAATGCGGGTATCGTCTCTCAACTCGCACCGTTTATTTCCAGAATGCAAAGAAGCAGACGGCCTCAGGTCTTTGTAAGCACACATAGCGATGCATTGCTTGCAGAAAAAGGCATTGATGGCGGAGAAGTTCTGTTACTTACACCAGCACTGGAAGGAACAGCGGTAAAAATAGTTTCTGATATTGATGAAGTACAGAAACTCCTTGAGGCCGGTTTTCCAATTGGCGAAGTCGTGCTTCCAAGAACCAGACCCAAACGTGCCGAACAATTGAGTTTTTTTGAATGAGATCAAACAAAGTAATCCTCGCCGTTGAGGATACACTCAGCGATGCAGTTTCGACTAAAATTCTCGAATATTTTGACCTCGAAATCGTACAAAGAATCGGATTTAAAGGCAATTCTTTCCTGAAAGAGAATGCCCGTAACCTAAATCGCACTGCCAGAGGATTTTATAATGTTTTTCTACTGACAGATTTAGATTCTCCAAAGAATTGCCCGACAAAACTCATTCAATCCTGGGTTGGAGCACCTCTAAATTCTGGATTTCTCTTTCGCGTTGCAGTCATGGAAATCGAATCTTGGATTATGGCAGATCGTGAAAGCATCGCAAAATTTCTATCGGTATCCCTCAATAGTATTCCACACAACACAGACAATATAGAAAAACCCAAAGAGTTTCTCGTTTCACTTGCCCGACGGAGCAAAAAGAGAACATTGAGACGAGAATTGGCTCCCGCACAAGGCGCAACAACCACAAAAGTAGGTCCTCTTTATAATGCGCGTTTTAACGAATTTGTACGTGTTCATTGGAATTTGGAACGCGCATCTGATGTATCTGTAAGCTTAAAAAGAACAATGGACCGAATCAGCAGTTTGTACTTAGCTGAGGGGTGTGCATAATTCAAGGCCATGTGGCCTTGATATGTGCAATGGCTCTTATAGGCATTCCCCAAACGCTATTCATAATCATCGCCAGTTGCAGTGTAAAGACCGCCAAAGCGAGATAAGTTTGCACATTTTCTAAGCGTTTATAGGCAATTTGTTTGTGATTATCCGTGGCATCAATCAGCTTTGCAATCAGATCAAAGATGGGTTCAATCGCTGTTTTACGCAGTCTCATAAGGTCCTGATTTTCTGGACGTTGTAGGAATAGATGATAGTTTTTTGCATAGCGTCCTTTAACCCATTTTATTGCAGGGGTGATCAAGACCCTGCCAGCTTTTGCCCACTGCCTGATCCGCATCGCTTTGGTATAGGCATTATCAGCCGTGACGCTGTATGGGTCTAAATCCTTGAAGATGTGGGCTTCTTTTTCCTGTATGACCTGGCTTTCAGAAATTGATGCCGTTTTCACGCTTACCAGTCTTGGAAACCCATTTTCTGTGCTCGTGACATGCAGGCCATATCCATAGACCCAGCCGTGATAGGCACTTTTGCACCAGGTAGCATCTCGGTCAAGGTTGCGTAGCTTGTCCGGGATGTGCGCTCTTTTGCGATCCTTCTGATGCCAGACAGGGCCTTTTGCTTTGAACAGGCTTTTATCCTCAAAGAGTTCTTTGCTTGTGAAGTCCGGCTCTAAATCCTGTGCAAAGTTGCCCACAAAGGCAATGAAATCTTGAAGCGTATCATACAGTGCCTTATACCGCCTCGAAATTGTTGTGCGATGTGGCAAACGCTTAAAATTCAGGCGTTTGAGATGTTCAGGATGTTGTTTAAGCCAGCGATGTTGGGCCTTAAACGCTGTGATGTGGCGCATCTGCATCCACAGGAAGAAGATCAGGAAAGATTGATCCTTGAAATCAAAGGGATGCCCCGGTTTGGGCGTATTCTTCTGGCCTTGTGCAAACTTGTCAAAGAGTGTATATATCAAGCCGACATAGTCGGTGAATATAGGCTTTGCCATCGGTCGCCTCCTTATGAAATAGGGTTATTTCTATAAGGCGCGACTTTTTACCGACTATGTCAATTCGTTTTTATGCACACCCCTCAACTATATCACTATCTCAAGGAGGACACTATGAAATTGTGGATCGCTGTTTTTATTCTGTGCATGGTCGGTACAGCATCGGCCAAAGACCCAGCACCGCAACAACTGCGTTACCAGTATCCGGAAAACAAGCAGCTCGAATTTAAGTATAATGAAGCTCTCGATATGAAAATGAGTGATGGATCGTTATTAGCCCAGGTAGAGTGGAAAAGTTTGGAAATGGGAAAAAACGAGACTGATAGTATTCATGTCGAGATAGTATTCACAGATATTGCAGAATCAATCCTGATCTACAATCAATTGCTACAGCGACCAGTGATGGCTATGCTTGATGAAAAACCATTTCGGTTTTCTATAACACCGCGTGGAAATTTGTTACAATTTATCCCCCCAAAACCCGGACATATCGGCTTTGGAGAGATTGAAATTTTTGACAGTATTGTCGCCAATATCGAGTTGAGCTACGCCAATCTATACCCCAAATTGCCCGACCATCCGGTTACTGTGGGCGATTCGTGGACAGCCACACATACATACGCCGTTCCTTACAACATGGCAAATGCTACAGGCACGATAGAGATAACCAGCACCTACACCGTCAAAAAAACAAAAAAGGTCAATGGTGCCCTCTGCTTTGAGATCGAAGAAAAATCTCAATCACAGATTCACATGTACCGCACCTATGGTGATCTATCATTCATTGACAATGGTACATCAAATTCCAAAGGCAAACTGTTCTTTGACTATGAACGCGGTTTGATCATGAAATACGAAATCAGTGGCGAAATGGAGGCGGAAACTACTGTCCTCGATGGTCAGGAAAATCCATCTATGAAAAGTCGAATAAAATTGAAATCGAAACGCGAATTAAAAGAAATCAGAGATATCTGACCACGCGCTGTTCAACTCGCAATTGTGGAGTGCATTATGGTTATCGCAAAAAATATTGTCAAAACCTTCAAACTATCGCGGCAGCAAAAACGCGAAATGGGAGATGGTTTTCAGGGCAACACCATTGACGCGGTGTGCGACATCAGCTTTACCTGTCAGCCCGGTCGCGTCTTTGCGCTATTGGGGCCTAATGGCGCGGGAAAAACCACCGCATTGCGCATGATCGCCACCATGCTCAAACCCACTTCTGGCAGCATATCTGTCGCGGAATACGACACCGTAACACAAAGTCAAGCCGTGCGCGAAAACCTCGGCTTTCTCACTGGCAACACGGGATTGTACGATCGCCTGACGCCCAATGAAATGGTGCGCTACTTTGCCGATCTGCACGGCATGAACAGTGCTGATTACAACACGCGGCGCGACCACCTATTTGCCCTTCTCGACATGGAAGCCTTTGCAAACCGCCGCATTGGCAAACTCTCCACGGGCATGAAACAAAAAGTCTCCATTGTACGCACGATCATACACGACCCCGAAGTTATTGTATTCGACGAACCCACAGACGGTCTCGATGTCGTCACCTCGCGCAATATCGTACATCTCATCCGCGACTGTCGAAACGCGGGAAAAACCGTCATCTTTTCCACGCACCGCATGGGTGAAGTCAGCCTGCTCAGCGACGACCTCGCCATCATACACAAAGGCCAATTGCAGTTTAACGGCACATTGGAAGACTTTCAAAACCAGATGCAAACCCCCACGCTGGAAGACGAATTTATTCGCATCGTCGAACAGGCATAGATTCGCCATAAGAGGTCCCCATGAAACCGATCCTCACCATCTTCAAAAAAGAATTTAAGGACATCACGCGCGACCGGCGTTCGATGATGATGATGTTTATCATACCAATGCTGTTATTCCCGCTGCTATTCACAATTGCGGCCGCTTTTACTACTCGTCAGACCCAAAAGGTCAGGACCAAAACACTTGAAGTTGCCCTGATCACACAGGGCAATGCAGAGGCATTCCGCGAAATCCTGCTCAAACGCGACGACCTGAAAATTCGAGAAGACATAGCAGAAGACATAATTCCTCAGCTCATCCGCTCCGACAGCATAGATGCAGCCATTCGCGTTGATGAGCAATTCGATGCCCAAATCGCCGACTTGCAACGCGGTCAGATTCATCTCTATTTCAAATCTTCCAGAGATATGGACGCATCGCGCAATCGCCTGACAAGCCTGATTCGAGACTACGAAAACCAGATCATCAATGACCGATTCCAACGACTTGCCCTCGACCGTCTAATCGTGGATCCCGTACAGGTCAGACGCCACGACATTGCTTCTCAACGGGAAAGAATCGGAAAAAGCGTGGGTGGTTTTTTGCCCTATATTTTTGTCTTAATGTGTTTTATGGGTTGTATGTATCCAGCCCTTGATCTGGGTGCGGGAGAAAAAGAACGCGCCACCCTCGAAACACTACTCGTTGCACCCGTCAGCAAAATTCAGATCTTGCTGGGCAAATGTGGCGTGATTGTCCTATCGGGATTTGCTTCAATCGCCAATAGTTTTATCGGTTTTTTTATCGCTGTTATGTTACAACGAGAAATTATCGCAAGAATCCTCGACGCGCTACAGGGCATGTTCGAAATATCATCCATCCTTCTGGTCCTTTCTCTGTGCCTGCCCTTAACCATCTTTTTTGCCGCCGCCTTAATGTCCGTCTCCATATTTGCCAAATCTTTCAAAGAAGCGCAGAGCATTATGGCGCCCCTCAACATCATCATTATTATTCCCGTATTTATCGGCCTCTTGCCCGGCATCGAACTCAATGCCATCACATCGCTCATACCGGTCTTAAATGTCTCCCTTGCATCCAAAGAAATTTTCGCGGGAACCATCAAACTACCCCTATTGTTCGAAGTCTATGCCTCGCTCATCGCCCTTGCAGCCCTCAGCCTCTACGGCTGCGCCAGATGGTTTGAACGCGAAAGCACGATCTTTCGGGAGACTTAAATGGATACTTTTACAATTTACTTTGACACAGAAGACCCTCGCCAGTCAAAGTGGTTTGTCGTTCTCTGTATTGGGATCATAATCAACAGCATATACCAGGGTTGGCGGACACTATCGCATGCACACAATGCCTTTGATTGGATAGCAGGCACGATTCTGCTACTCTGCAGTATTGCGCTCATCGTTGCAATGATCATTGCTCTCTATCTCCCCCAAAAACACGGACGACCACGTGTGGTATTCAGCAATGAAGGGCTGGATATCAAAACAAAACGGCGCGGGCCTATTGAGAAGATATCGTGGGATGAAATCCAGGCGATGCACCTCAAAATCAACGGCGTGGAAATCATTTCAAAGTCCCAACCTGAACACCCCATCGAAATTCCAGCGGGTCACTGTTCATACACGCAGTTTCAGCAAATAAAAAAGAACCTGAAAGAATACTCTGCTGAATACCACGTAGAATCAAATTTCTGAATATTTGCCAAAAGAGCGAGAAACAAAAGCCGACGTTTATGTGTCGGCTTTTGTTTTTGCCCACTGCCGTATATCTATTATATTGACCAAAATGATCCGTCCAAAAATTCAACCTAATCCTGAGAGGTCAGCTATGCGTTTATGTCTTCTGTTTGTCCTCTTGTGTTTATCTTCGTCTGTCTTTGCCCAACAGAAAAAGCCACTGGATCACGACGCGTACGAAGTGTGGAATCGCACGCGCGCCAGCAATATCTCCGACAACGGACAATGGGCTTTTCTCTCTATCGGCCCGGATGAAAAAGACACCGAACTCCGCATCGTGAGCCTTGCAGATGACCGCTCCTACGCGATACCGCGCGGAGAAACCATTCGATTCACAAAAGACTCGCGTTATATCGTCACCCTCATCAAAGCCTTCAAAGACTCGGTAAAACAGGCAAAACGCGACAAGAAAAAACCCGAAGAATCGCCCAAAGACTCCATCGGCATCATCACCCTCGCCACGGGAGACATCTTTAAAGCCGCGCGCGTCAAATCCTTCAAACTACCCAAAGAAAATGGAGGATGGGTCGCCTATTTGCTGGAAAAAGAAATCGCAAAAAAAGACAGTACTGCGAACAAAAAGAAAAAACCATCCGAATCTGAAGAAAAAAAAGAAGAGCCAAAACCCGAAAAACAGCCCGAACAAAAACCTGAAACTAAAGAAGTAAAAAAAGAAGAACCGAAAAAGAAAAAACGCAAAAAAGCCGAAGGCACCACGCTCGTTCTCCGCAACCTACAAACCGGGGCTGAAACGCGATATAACCACGTTATCTTCTACGCCTTCACAGAAAGCGGTTCGTATCTCTTTTTTGCCGCCGCCAACAAAGACAGCACAGCCGATGGCATCTACGCCATTCGCACCAGCACGGGCGACACCACAGCCGTACTCACAGGCGCGGGTGATTACAAAAAAATCACCACCGATGAATCCAGTCTCCATCTCGCATTTATTGCCAACCGCGACAGCTTTAACGCAGAACAGCAGGAATACGCCCTCTATTATTGGCCCGTTGGCTCGCGCAATAAGGGAAAAAAAATCGCCCAATCTGGAACAAAGGGCATACCGCCGAACTGGTGGGTCAGCGAACACGCCAATCTCTCCTTTTCCAAAAATGGCAAGCGCCTCTTTTTTGGGACCGCACCCAGACCAGAAGCGGAAGCAGAGGACGACACGCCCGACGACGAAAAAGTCGCAGTCGATATCTGGAACTGGAAAGACCCCTACCTCCAACCCATGCAACTCAAAGATGCCAAAGAGGAACGCGAACGCACATATCGCGCCGTCTTTCATCTCAACAATGGCAAAATCGTTCAACTCGCCACAGAAACCATCCCCGATATTCGCCTGGGAAGCGAAGGCAATGCCGATGTCGCGATAGGCACTTCGATTCTCCCTTACCGACAACTCATTTCGTGGGATTCGCCAGCTTATTACGACAGCTATTTGATCGACATAAAAACCGGCGAGGCAACGCGCGTACTCACCAAAATGCAAACGCGCCCCACCCTCTCCCCCGAATCCAACTACATCTATTGGTGGGATCGCATCCAGAAAAACTGGTACGTTCAGCATGTCAAAAATTTTATCCGCGTCAACGTCAGTAGAAATATCCCCTATCCCGTTCACAACGAATTGCACGACTGGCCGTATCCACCCAGCGCACATGGCAATGCCGGATGGACAAAAGGCGACAAAGAATTTCTCATATACGACCGCTACGATATCTGGCTCACCGATCCCAACAGGCGCAAAGCACCCGTCAACATCACCGAAGAGGTTGGGCGCGAGACCGAAACGCGCTTTCGATACGTAAGCCTCGACCCCGAAGAACGGGCGCGCGATCCCAAAGCCGATTTGCTCTTATCGGGTTTCAATCTCAAAACCAAAGCCATGGGCTACTATCGGGATCGCCTTGAAAGCACCGACAAACCCTCTGAACTCATCGCGCGCGACAAACGATTTTCCAATCTCCAAAAAGCCAAAGACGCCGACGTAATTCTCTTCAGACAATCCTCTTTTGAAGAATATCCCGACCTCTGGACCTCTGATCTCAATTTTCATAATGCGCGAAAAATAAGCGAAGTCAATCCCCAGCAAAAAGACTACCTGTGGGGCACGGCCGAACTCGTCGAATGGGCCTCGCTCGACGGCAAACCCCTGCAGGGCATTCTCTACAAACCCGAAAATTTCGACTCCGCTCAGAAATATCCCATGCTGGTCTATTTCTATGAAAAAATGTCCCATCGGCTACACGCCCATCGAGCACCAGGAGCCTCGGGCGGCTCGATAAATTTCCCATTTTACGTCAGCCGTGGGTATCTGATCTTTATCCCGGACATCCCCTACAAAGTCGGCTTCCCTGGCGAAAGTGCCGTCAACGCCGTTGTCTCTGGCGTGACGCACCTCATAAATCGGGGCTTTGTCAATCCCGACCGAATTGGCGTACAGGGTCATAGCTGGGGTGGCTATCAAATCGCCTATATGATCACCCGAACCAACATATTTCGGGCAGCCGAAGCCGGCGCCCCCGTCTCAAATATGATCAGTGCGTACGGCGGCATTCGCTGGGCTTCGGGACTGAGTCGCATGATGCAATACGAAAAAAGCCAGAGTCGCATCGGCGGCTCGCTTTGGGAAGCGCCCACGCGGTTTATCGAAAACTCACCCATCTTCTGGGCAGACAAAATTCAAACGCCTTTGCTCATCTTGCACAACGACGACGACGGCGCAGTACCCTGGTACCAGGGCATCGAACTCTTTGTTGCCCTGCGCCGCCTGGGCAAACCCGCCTGGCTGGTCAATTACAACGGAGAAGCCCACGGCATTCGCAAACACCACAACCGCAAAGATTGGAGCATTCGCCTGCAACAATTCTTTGACCACTATCTCAAAGACGCTCCCGCGCCTGTATGGATGAGCGCGGGCATTCCCGCCGTGCAAAAAGGCAAGACACTCGGATTGGAATTGGAAGAGGAACAACCGTGAGCGCGGAATTACAAAATCGGGTTGCACTCATAACCGGTGCTGCGCGAGGCATTGGAGCGGCCATTGCACAGCACCTATCGGATGCGGGAGCGAAAATCGCCATTGCGGACCTGGATGGCGATGGCGCAAAAGAAACTGCAAAAACGCTCACAACGCCCGCAATCGGGCTATCCGCCGATGCATCTGATGAAATCGCCATGCGCTCGGCAACGGATCGGGTTGTTGCAGAACTCGGCTCACTCGATATCCTCGTCAACAACGCGGGCATTGGAGGTCCAGACACAAACGCGGCCAAAGCATCGCTGGAAATCCCACTGACGGAATTATCCGTTGACGACTGGGACGCGCACCTACACACCAATCTCCGAACCGCCTTTGTCTCATCCAGAGCAGCCATTCCGCATCTCAGCCGCGGATCCAGCATCATCAACATCGCATCTATCGCCGCGTTAATGCCCAGTGTTTCCATGCCAGCTTATGGCGCGGCCAAAGCCGGAGTCATTCATTTGACCAGAACTTTAGCCAGCCAACTCGCGGGGCGTGGAATCAGAGTCAACGCAATATGCCCCGGCTATCTCTGGACGCGCGCATGGGAAATGATCGCATCTCAAATAAAAAACAACAATCCCGCATACAAAGAATTTACCGCAAGAGAAATTTTTGAAGATGTAATCCGCAACAGCGTACCTCTGGGAACCGAACAAACCCCTGAAGACGTGGGCCACATGGTCGTCTTTTTGGCGAGCGAAAAAGGAAAAAATATCACCGGACAAGCACTCACCATCGATGGCGGTGCTACATTGGGAGGACGAAGAGTAAAATCAGCAGATAACGATCAGTAGAACCCACCTACTGCATCGCGGTGTAAGTCATGCCTCATATAGAAATGCACAGCAAAACCTTCTGGATTGCGGCTAAAGCATGCCCCTGCATGGTGTTGAGCAGGGGACATGCCGCAATGACAATCGCAAGTAAGATTGATATGGGTAGCTTCTTTTGCCGCGATGCACTACACATTCACAAGGAGTTGAGAACATGAACCTCGAAGAACTTTATACTCAGATCGACACGGCCAAGCGCATGGCCGATGCTGCCACATCATTTTTGGCATCACTGCGTCCCGATCAGGCGGCAACCGCGCAAATGGGCTTTGGCGATGAAAACGCACGACAAGACTGGCACTACATCCCGCGCGACCGATTGGGCCTCGCGCTCAAAGACATGGAAGCGCACCAGCGCGACAAAGCATTTGTCCTGCTCGATACCGGACTGAGCGAACAGGCGCGCACCAAAGCCAGAACAATCATCAACCTGGAACCCATCCTCGCCGAAGTAGAAGGTCCCAAACGGCGGTTTCCTCGCGACCCGGATCTCTACAACCTCGTCATCTTTGGCACACCCGGCAGTGACACCACATGGAGTTGGCGTTTTGAAGGCCATCACGTCTCGGTCAATTACACCATTGTCAGCGGCACACTCGTCGCGCCCACGCCCGTCTTCTTCGGCTCCAATCCCGCACAGGTTCGGCACGGCGAACACGAGGGATTGCGCGCCCTCAAAGAAGAAGAAGACCTTGCCCGCGACTTACTCGCCTCTCTGGACGGCGACCAAAAAAGAGTGGCAATCATCAGCGCCGAAGCCCCCGCAGATATCCTCACCCGCAATGTCCCCCAGGTAAATGATGAAGTCCACATTGAGGGTCTGCAACTCAAGGACATGACTGCATCGCAACGCGAGGTTGTCACTGCGCTCATCGATGTATATATCACCCGTTTACCAGACAATATTGCAGAGGATCAGCGCGCAAACCTCACCTCACTCGACACAGCCGCATTCGCCTGGGCTGGCGGCATTAATCGCGGCGAAGGCCATTACTATCGCGTACTCGGCTCCACCTTCCTCGCCGAATACGACTGCACCCAGGACGAAGCCAATCACATCCACGCAGTTTGGCGCGACCTGACCAATGACTTTGGCAGCGATATTCTCAAGCAACACTATCGGGACAGTCATTGAGAGCATCAGCAGTCAGGAGACTTTATGCAAGCAGTTGTGCTGTTAGCCGGCAAGGGAACGCGGATGGCGATGGATTATGAGGGACCAAAGCACTTATTGCCGGTAGCGGGAAAGCCCGTGGTGGAACACGCACTGGATCGGTTACCCTGCGAGATAAGCGAACTCGTATTCATTGTAGGAGGACCGCACGAGGAGGCAATCCGCCAGCACTTTTCAGATGGCATGTATGGGGAGCGGCGCATTGTATTTCTCGTTCAGGAAGAGCCATTAGGTATCGCCCACGCTTTTCGGGTCGCTGCACCTGTAATCACCGGGCGATGGCTGGGAATGGTAGGCGATGATATTTTTGGACCGCGCAGCCTTCAAAAACTCGTCCAACAGCAGGACCTGGCTCTAATTGGTTCGCGTATGGCGAATCCTCAACATTTTGGGGTTCTGGTGACAGATGAAGACGGACACCTCGTTCGGTCAGTCGAAAAGCCCAAAAAGTTTATTTCAAATTTGGTTTGGAACGGCGCGATGGTCATGGACAGAGATTTCTTTGACGCGAAAATCGCGCCATCCGCACGCGGCGAATACGAAACACCCGATGTATGGATGAAACTGATTGAAGAAGGTCGAAAAATCAAAGTAATCGAAGCTGATTTTTGGCTGCCAATTAACGATAAGCAACAACTTGAGGAAGCCGAAAAATTACTCGGCGGTCAGGAATCAAACAACCCGGGAAAACAGCATGGCTAATGAGCCAAACAAAATCATCTATTCGATGGTGCGTGTAAGCAAATACATCGACAAAAAACCCATCATCGAAAACATCTCTCTTTCCTATTTCTACGGCGCGAAAATCGGCGTACTCGGTCTAAATGGCGCAGGTAAAAGCACGCTGTTGCGCATCCTTGCTGGTGTAGATGAAAAATTCAATGGCGAAACCCACCTCGCCCCCGGTCACACCATAGGGTATTTGGAACAAGAACCCCGCCTTGAACCGGGCAAAACTGTGCGCGAAATTGTCGAACAGGGTGTACAGGAACACGTTGACCTCATGAACGAATACAATGCGCTCAGTGCCAAATTTGCCGACCCTATGTCCGACGAAGAAATGAATCGCGTAATCGAACAGCAGGGCGAACTTCAAGAAAAGATCGACGCAGAGAACTTATGGGACCTCGATGCACGTATCGAACAGGCGATGGATGCTCTGCGTTGTCCACCGGGAGATGCGCGCGTCGATCACCTTTCGGGCGGCGAATGCCGCCGTGTGGCACTTTGCCGGCTGCTCCTTTCCAAACCCGATATTCTCTTGCTCGACGAGCCGACCAATCACCTCGACGCCGAAACCGTTGGCTGGCTCGAACAGCATTTGCAGCGTTATGCGGGCACCGTCATTGCCGTCACACACGACCGCTATTTCCTCGACAATGTCGCCGGATGGATACTCGAACTCGACCGAGGAAAAGGCATCCCCTACAAAGGCAACTACTCTTCGTGGCTCGATCAAAAAGAAAAACGGCTGGCCAGTGAAGCAAACCGGGATAGCCAGCGTCTAAAAACCCTTGCACGAGAGCGCGAATGGATCAACATGAACCCACGCGGGCGACACGCCAAATCCAGAGCGAGGATTGCCTCATATCATCAGTTGCTCGATCAGAGTGTGGAAAAAGAACGCGACCTTGAAATTTACATTCCACCCGGTCCACGCCTCGGCGATATTGTCATCGAAGCTCAGGGAGTTTCCAAGGGATATGGCGATACACTCCTCTTTGAAAACCTCTCCTTTTCCCTGCCACCCGGCGGCATTGTCGGCGTTATTGGACCCAACGGCGCGGGAAAAACCACCCTCTTTCGCCTCATCACCGGCGAAGAACAGCCCGACGCGGGAATATTCCGCATAGGCGACACGGTTAGCCTCGCCTATGTCGAACAAACCCGCGATGTCCTTGTCCCCAATCACAATGTGTGGCAGGCCATCTCAGATGGCGAAGATCTTATCACCCTGGGCAACAGGGAAATCAATTCGCGAGCCTATCTCGCGCGCTTCAACTTTACTGGAGCCGACCAGCAAAAACCCGTTGGTCAACTCTCTGGCGGCGAACGCAACCGCGTTCACCTCGCACGCATCCTCAAAGAAGGCGCCAATGTCATATTGCTGGACGAACCGACAAATGACCTCGACGTAAACACAATGCGCGCCATGGAAGATGCCCTTGAAAATTTTGGCGGATGCGCCGTAATCATCTCACACGACCGCTGGTTCCTCGACCGCATTGCCACGCATATCCTCGCCTTTGAAGGAAATAGTGAAGTCATCTACTTTGACGGAAATTATTCGCAGTACGAAGCAGATCGCAGGCGCCGCCTCGGCACCGACGCAGACCAACCCCATCGGATTAAATATCGACAATTTACGCGATAGAAGGGACACCCACCATGCAACGCATATACAAAACCACGCCCCAGGGCGAACTCGCCATTCACATCTTTGAACCCGATACTAACGATCAAACAGCCGCCATCGTCTTCTTCTTTGGCGGTGGCTGGACGGGAGGCAATCCGCAACAATTTTTTCCACATTGCCAATATCTCGCAAAACGCGGGATATTGGCGGCATCGGCTGAATATCGCATCAAAAGCAAACACAACACCTCGCCTTATGAATGTGTAGAAGATGGCAAATCAGCGGTTCGTTGGCTACGGACACATGCCAATGAACTCAACATCGATCCCAACCGCATCGCTTCGGGAGGTGGATCAGCTGGCGGTCACGTCGGTGCCTGTACAGGTACTGTTCCCGGTCAGGATGCGCCCGATGAAGATATGGCGGTATCTTCCCAACCCAATGCAATGGTACTCTTTAACCCCGTCGTCGATGTCGCTGGACTAAAACGCCTCGCAGAACGTTTTCCCAAAGACCCACTGGAAATCTCGCCTTTTCAACACATCTGTTCCAACCTGCCACCCACTATAATTTTCCACGGCACAGATGACACAACCGTCCCTTATGAACAAGCCCAACGCTTCACTAAAGCCATGCGCGAAGCGGGCAATACCTGTGAACTCTGCGCGTATGAAGGCAAAGGACACGGCTTTTTTAACCACGGCCGCGGCGATGGATTAGACTACGAACGAACCGTCGCGCAAATGGACGCCTTTCTCGTGCAACTGGGATATTTGGATCCAAAATGACCTGCGACTACGACATCATCGTGATAGGTACTGGCCCCGGTGGAGAAGGCGCCGCGATGAAATCCGCCAAGGAAGGCAAGCGCGTTGCCGTCATCGACAATTTCAAAAATGTGGGCGGCAACAGCACGCACAGAGGCACAATACCGAGCAAAGCACTGCGCCACTATGTCCAGCAACTCATCGATACCAATGCACACCGCACAACGAATTTCCCCGACTTGCTTGACCAAACCGCTGCCCTCATCGGAGATCAGGTTGACCTTCGCACAGGCTATTACGAACGCAATGATGTCGATATTATCCTGGGCCGCGTATCTTTTGTCGATGAACACACCGTCGAAGTCGCCTTGCTCAACGGAGGGGCTGAGCGCTACACCGCCCAGGGATTTATTATCGCCACGGGATCCCGCCCCTATCATCCACCCGATATCGATTTTTCTCATCCCCGGATTCGCGACAGCGACTCCATCCTGAACCTCAAAGAAACGCCGCGCATTATCACCATTTATGGCGCGGGAGTAGTCGGCTGCGAATACGCATCCATATTTCGCGGCCTAAATATAAAAGTCAATCTCATCAACAGCCGAAGCCAATTGCTCTCCTATCTCGACGACGAAATCATCGACGCCCTCAGTTATCATCTCAGCCAAAACGGAGTGCGTATTCGCCACAACGAAGAATACGACCGCGTTGAAGCCAACGACCAAGAAGCGCGCGTATTCCTGAAATCCAACAAACAAATTGTCAGCGATATTCTCCTCTGGGCGGAAGGCCGCACCGGAAATTCAGACAACATGGGACTGGAAAATATCGGAATCGAAACAGACGAACGCGGCTCCATTCTAATCAACAACGCGTACCAGACACTCGCGCAACCCCACATTTATGCTGTTGGCGATGTCGTTGGGTTTCCCAGTCTGGCAAGTGCGGCTTACGATCAAGGTCGGTTTGCCGCCACCCATCTCGTTTTTGGCGAATGCGAACAGCACCTCGTGGAAGACATACCCACGGGGATTTACACCATTCCTGAAATTAGCTCCATCGGATTTACCGAAAAAGAACTGACAACCCAAAAAATTCCCTATGAAGTGGGCCACGCCTACTTTCGCCATATCGCGCGGGCACAGGTCACGGGAAGGCTAACTGGCATGCTCAAAATTATCTTTCATCGCGAAACCTTTGAAATATTGGGCATCCACTGTTTTGGCTCTCAGGCATCTGAAATTATCCACATCGGGCAAGCCATTATGGCGCAAGAAGGTAAAGCTAACACACTCATGTACTTCATCAACACCACCTTCAACTATCCCACAATGGCCGAAGCCTATCGCGTTGCCGCGCTCAATGGAATTAACAGAGTAAAATAAAAGTGCGTATTTACACAACTTGTCCTATATTTACGCCAACATTTAATTGCCCTCGCAGGGCACAACCTGTAACCTTTTTTTTGGAGACTCTCATGGCCGACCAGTTGCCACTCGATCAGATCCAGGTTGATCAACAAAACCTCTATCGAGAAGAATCCATCACCGATTTGCGCGTCGCCACAATTCGGCGCCTGATCCCCATCAACACCGATGGCACAGACGACACAAATCGCCCCGTCCAATACATCGGCTCCACACAGATCATATCTCAAATGGGGCCTCTACCAATCTCTGCCCCCATTGAAGCCGCTTCGCTCCGGGAAGCAATAGAAAAATTTCCCCAGGCCATCAAAGAAGCCGTCGATCAAATGGTTGAAGAAGCCAAAGAATACCGTCGCCAAGAATCTTCTCGCATCGTCGTTCCCGGCACAATGCCGCCCGGCGGTTTGCCCGGACAGGGTGGCAGTCCAGGAGCGGGCGGTCCACCAAGCGGTGGCATCATCTCAAGCTGACCAAGTAGATATAAAAAATAAAAGCCGCGAGTGCATCTTTTCGCGGCTTTAAGGATAACGCGATGATCGAAAAAAACATTGGAGTTACAACTTCAGACGGCACAATGCCCACCTGTGTCTTTCATCCAGAAGGCAAAGGACCGCATCCCGCTGTCATCTTCTACTTTGACATATTTGGCATTCGCGACGAAATAAAAAACATGTGCCGTCGTTTTGCTCGCGCGGGTTATTATACCGTCCTCCCCTCCCTATTTTATCGCATGGGGAATCCGTCTTACAATCCCGAAAAATTCATGAGCGGCGCTCTCAATCTCGAAAAAACAGACCCCCTGCATCCGATGAACCTCAACACCAGCACCACCAATGCCCTAGTCATCGACGACACGGGCGCACTGCTTCGCCACCTCGACAACGAAGAACCTCAAGCCGATGCCCAACGGGTCGGCACTATCGGTACATGCATGGGCGGTCGCCACGCCCTCTTTGCAGCAGCAACGTATCCCGATCACGTTTTGGCCTTTGCCTCCATTCACGGAGGCAAACTCGTCACCGATGCATCGGACTCGCCCCATCTCGCCATTCCCAAACTCAAAGCCGAAGGCTACTTTGGCTGGGCAGACCAGGATGCCGGTGCAACCGAAGAACACTTACAACTCTACAAAACCGAACTCACCCGTTGTGGCGTTCCACATCGCATTGACTTTATGCACGGTGCGTTACACGGCTATTTCTTTCCCGAGCGTTTAACGCACTACCACGAGGCCGCCGCCGAAAAATCCTGGGATGCAGTTCTCGATCTATTCGCTCGCACCCTCAAAAGTAAAAATGAAAAAACCCGGTGAAATCACCGGGTTTTTAGTTTGAAATATTGCGATTCACCACAGATGCACATATACGGCGGGGCGCACCTTTTGGCCCGCTGTGCCAGCAGACAAAAGAGAATCCGCATAAGCCGCGTCATTCACCATACGCTCTCGGCTCCCCCCCTTCAGAAACAGATGCAAATGCCGATCGGGTTCTGCAACCAGATCATTTACTGTTTTGCGAAACTCGCCTGGCCCCAAATTGCGTGTTGCAGATCGCCCATCTTCTGAAAACGCCAGACCTCTGGAAGTATATAAAATCACCACATCCCCCGGTTCGGGATTGTGGTGATAGACGCGCCAAACGGGCTGTGACACATTCAAAATCATAATTCCCAGACACAGCATCAACATCATAATGCCCAGAAACAACTCTTTGCTCACATCGTGCGCTTCGGCTTCGGCCACCGCGCGCTGTAAAAAACGTCGTCTCACCCTCTTTCCTCCCCTTCGCGCATATCCAACCATTTGCGTTCCAAATCAGACATGCGATTCAGCAACATATCATAGCCCTTTCGAAGCGGCAAATAGGCCAACAGGGCGACGAGTGTTGTCTGAAATGCCAGCACCAATCCACCTGCCATATCGCGCAACACCTTAAACGTCTCGGTCGCTTCATCCAGTCGGGTCAGTTCTTCAGCCATCAACAAAATACCACACACAGTACCCAAATACCCATAAAACGGGATACGACTCAACGCGCGCTGCCCGGACAACAACCGCTCGCCAAACACAGCGAGCAACTCATCTACTGCCTCGTCATCGCGCGCTTTGAGGTCCGCATAATTCTCGCGGCTCTGGCGAAATTTATCCACCTGCTCCTGGCGCAATGCGGTCAAATTACCTGTTTCCGCACCTTCTGCGCCCAATCGCCGCCAAAAATGAATAAACGTGACCAGATGCGCTGCCGAACTGCCCAAAACGAGCACATAAGCCGAACGCCCCGTCCACTCAACCCAACCCGAGGCTGCTGGTGCAAAAAAATAAAAATAAATACCAATACTCGCCACACCAGCACCGCCCAATCCACCTATTATCGCGCCAGGCCAATTGGACTCCGGCAGGCCAAATTGCTTTTCGTAACGACAAATAGCACTTAAGCGTTGCATCAAAATCAATGCACCTGCTATAACACACACCACCCAAAAAAGACCCAACGACAACGATTCAGACCAGTGTAATCCGTACATCAATCATTTTCTCCCATTAACGATTGCCAGCGTATGGCCACATACAACACATAAATTCCCACGATCAGCGTTGGCAACAACAATCCCAATCGCGTTGCCTGACTCGACTGCCCACCCCCACCACCGCGTCTCATTCCCTGCGGCTGCACCTGAGCATCAACCCCCTCGTTTTTTGTTTTACTTTTTATCCCACCGCGTTCTTCAGGAGGGCGATACGCCTGCTCGCGACTGCCTCGGTCACTCGCGGTGGGCACCACATCATCTGTAGCCGCAGTTATGGCTCCTTCTCCTTTCAACGCCCGGCGGTCTGGATAAATCAACTGCTGCTGCACCACTGGCAATTTCTCTGACCAGGACCGCACATTTTTTGCCACCGGTGCTGATACCTCTTCGATCAAAGGCGCGGCCTTCCCCAGTGACAGCGATGCAGAACGGGCGCGTTCCCGATTGTAAAGCGGCACATTAAGATCGCCTTGACGCGCTAACTCTGCTCTTAATTTTTCTCGTCGAGCCTGCAAAATAGCGAGTTGTTGGGCAAAGGTGTGATAATCCATTGCCTGTTGTCGCGCAGTCATTGCTCTTGTGGTTTCTGCAAGCGCGCGATCAATCGCACCTCGATCAAATGTGATAGCCATATCTACAAACCCAAACATTCGCCTGCCCCAAATCGGTTGCGCGCCGGGAATATCTGGTATCGGATGGGCATAAATAATTTCCGTTGCCCGTCCTCCCGCAGTCTCCCAGGCCTCATTGGAAACCACAATGGGGTACAACCTTCCTGCACCATCTTTCAGGTATAACCCACCCAAAAAACCACTCTCCACCCGATCCGTATCCCAGCACCGCACACGCAGGCGATTTTGCCCTTGAAAATACAAATCTGGCACGGTCACTTCCACGGGCGTCAACCGGGTCTCGCCCACGGGAAAATCATTGAGCCAAACCCGCGCTTCGTCATCCGCCCAAAAAATCATCACAGCCGTCATCCCCTCGGGCAGCACGCGCTCGGGACGCACCTCGGGCAGCTTCTTCAGCACCTCGGCATCTGCCACCTGCATCATTCGCACGAGACTGTCTATAGCAGCAGACACATCGTTGTATTCCCGTCGGATTGCCGTCACATCCCTCTCCATCGCCTCCACATAACCGCTTGCAAAAAGCAATAGAATCGCAACGTTTACCAAACGCATTTTCTCAATAATCCGCAAAAGATCCGTCATCTTCATGCCAGAACATCCCGCGCAGGCGATAAGATTCATCGCGCAAAGCCTCGAGCGCATCATCGTCCATATCCACACCCAAACCCGGCTCGGTCGGCAATTCAATAAAACCATCTCGCAAAACCAACGGCGTCTTAAACAAGCCTTCTCCACGATTATGACCGCCCTCGCAAATCAACAGATTTGGAATCGTTGCCATCACATGCACCGACGCTGCCACCCCCACAGGTCCAGCGGCATTGTGCGGTGCAATCGCCATATTGTGAATCTCTGCCATCCCCGCGATCTTTTTCAATTCCAATATACCTCCACAATGGCGAATATCCGGTTGCAAAATCGCGCACATCTCTCGCTCGATGAGTTCTCGGAAACCCCAGCGCGTCAAATGCCGTTCGCCCGTGGCAATGGGCACGGTTGTGCCCCGGGACAATGCCAATAACGCCTCGTTATTTTCCGGATGACACGGCTCCTCTGCGAACAAAGGACGCAGAGGCTCCAATTCCTTTACCAAAATCGCAGCCATCGTCGGACTCAACCGCCGATGCAAATCCACCGCAATATCGACCGAATAGCCCACAGCTTCGCGCACCGCAGCAACGCGCGACACCATAAAATCTATTTTCTCTGGCGTATCGACAAATCTCACAGGACTCGGCGAAGCCCCCATCTTCACAGCGCGAAAGCCCTCTGCCACCTTCTGGCTCGCATTCTCCGCACACTCTTCTGGCGTTGTCCCAACCGTCCCTGTGTACACGCGAATGCGGTCGCGAACCTTCCCACCCAAAAGTTTCCAAACCGGCAACCCAACCATTTTGCCAAACACATCCCACATCGCCATCTCAATCCCACTCAGCGCACCGACCAGCACCGGCATACTCCGGCTATAACTCGAACGATACATCGCCTGCCAGTGGTCTTCGATATTCAGCGGATCTTTGCCCACCAGGTACTCGGCCATATCCTCTACCGCCTGCGCCACCACGCGCCAATGCTCGTAATTCATCGGCTCGCCATACCCCACCAATCCCTCATCCGTAAACATCTTCAAAATCATCGCCCGACCCCGAATGGGAATCGTCTCAAACCCCGTAATTTTCATTTTTGGGAATCCTCACACGGTGATGGTTAGCTGTTTAAACTTGATTTTTTACATAGTAGAGCTGAAAGACCGGGCAACTCGAAAACCGCTGTAGGTGGCCCGATGCCCGGATGCGCCCCGGATTCACGCACAAATGATAAATATCGAACCAGTTTTTTTGTCGTGTACTTTGACCGTCATTATACAGTGTTTCCCCAACCCTTGCAAACAATTTGAGGAAGTGTGTCGTTCAGCCGTGCAATAAGGTTTGATGCCGTATAGTTTAAGGGGATCAGGTTATCCGGTCCCCTTTTTTATTGCAATATGTGATTTCACAACTCTGGCCTGTTCGGATTCCCGAAGAGTAACCGCCTGATGCTGTTCCTTTTCTTTCTCCAATCTTAACCTCCTGATTTTTGGTTGTGCAACGCAACGTTTATATTTACATTTTGAATATAAAACAGAAAAATGTAAACCATAAGGTCGAGGAACCACATGTTTGGAAAGCACCTGCAACTCGCTCGAAAAAAGGCCGGTTATTCACTGCGCGGCCTCTCTTACGCGCTGGATGGCGAAGTGACCGCGCAGGCCATTGGAAAATATGAACGCGGCGAGATGATGCCGCGCTCCAGCGTGTTGATTCATCTCGCCAGTGCGCTCGGCGTTTCACTGGAATATCTACTCAGCGAACGTGTCGAGGCCCTCAACTTACCCGAATTTCGCAAGCATTCTGGCATGAATGCCGGTGATAGAGCACGCGTTGAGGCAGCGGTCATTGACGGCCTGCAACGCTACTTTGCCATTGAAGAGATACTGTCAGGTGATAGTAGAGTCTCGAAGGCTCCCCGATTGGGCAACCGGTGGCTGGAACGCGAAGAAGACGGCGAAGTTCTGGCACAGGACTTGCGCCAAAAATGGCAGTTGGGGATTGATCCCCTCCCCAATATGACCGCTTTGCTGGAAGATCGGGGTATCAAAGTGCTCATGATGCCCCTGCCCGATCGCGTCTCGGGACTCACCTGTTTTGTATCCAGATCGCCGCAGAAGATTAGGATACCAGTTATTGTTGTGAACGCGCAGGTCTCGCAGGAAAAGCGGCGTTTTACCCTTGCCCACGAACTCGCACACCAGCTAATCGATAAAACTTCGCCCGTTGATCGTGAAAAGGCATCAGATATTTTCGCTGGAGCTTTCCTGATGCCTAAAGATCATCTCATGCGCGCAATAGGCGAACAGAGAAAGGCTCTCTGTTATCGGGAATTGATCCAGATCAAGCGCATATACCGGGTGAGTGCGGCAATGCTTTTGGCCCGTCTCAAGCAGGTCGGCATCATCAATCAATCCACTTTCAACTATGCATTCCGAACTTTTGCCCGCGGCTGGCGGAAGCACGAACCAGAATCGCTGAAAGGAAATCACGAAGTGCCGCAACGGTTCGAGAGGCTTTGTTATTGGGCACTTGCCGAGAAATTCATAGACCAGGGAAAAGCTTGCGAGTTGTTGCAAAAGCCATTGGCAGATATCGAAAAAGGGTTGAAAGGACCTGCCATGGGCGATGCGGATAGTGGTTAGCGATACGAGTTGCATGATCGATTTGAGGAAAGGCGGTCTTCTCGAAGCGATGTTGCAACTCCCCTATTCGTTTGTGATGCCCGATACCCTTTTCGAGAATGAATGGCTGGGCTTGAGCGCGGACGAAAAAAGGGCCTTACGCAATCTGGGACTCGAGGTACACACATTGCCGGGATCGCTCGTGCAACGTGCCGCCCAGTACTTCAATCAGCACGCCAGACTCGCGCTCAATGATTGCTTTGCGCTGGTGCTGGCTGAACAAAACGAGGACGGCATCCTGCTGACGGGCGATAGTCTCTTGCGGAGAATCGCGGCGGGAAAAGGAATTGAGGTCCATGGCGTACTCTGGGCCACAGACGAAATGGAAGCCCAGGGGGCCGTATCGGTCGAGGTTCTGCACAATGCGTTACAGCTTTTTCTTGAAGATGAACTGGTGTTCCTTCCTGCTGATGAAACGCGCCGGCGCATAACGCGACTATCTCAGCAGTTGTAGGATCCTCGCACCTCACTACTGGCTTCTCAAATGACTTTAATTCTCCGTCGAGGTCGTAGAGTCGATGCTCATGTTCCGTCAATTTGCTTACCGTGCAAAGACTTCCTTTAGCATTGACTTTTTTCTTTTTATGAGGTAATTTCCTGAGTAAACTGGCTGGGCAGCGCATCCTCGATGCCGAGCACGTCGGGCTGATTGCGTTCGCGCTGTTATTGAAATATGATTCATCGTGCATCGTTAAATTGGAGTCTAAGACGATATGGACAATGAAAATTATCGAGGCAGGATTGCGGTTGATCCCCAAATTCATTTTGGTAAACCTTGTGTGGCAGGAACGCGGATTCCCGTGGTCGATGTTCTCGAATTGGTGCGTGAGGGCATCTCGTTTAAAACAATCCTCTCTGATTATTTTCCCGACCTTCAAGAAGACGACATTCGCGCTTGCATCCATTATGCGATTGACGTAGTACAGGTCGAAGATATTCATATTTCAGAGGCGAGATGAGGTTATTTCTCGATCACGATGTCTATGCGATTACAGCCCAATTTCTTAAAGACCTTAGGCATGATGTTGTGACTGCGGGTGAATTGGGACATGCACAAACGGACGATAGCGAGTTGTTGCGTATTGCGCGTAATGATGACAGGCTTCTCGTAACCCGAGATCGAGATTTTGGTCGTCTGGTGTTTGTTTATCGTGCAGGCTCAGGGATCATATATCTGCGGCTTAATCCCACAAATCTATCTGCGGTTCACGAGGAATTGAAACGCGTTTTAGAAACGTACTCTGAATCAGAACTCAAAGAAGCATTTGTCGTTGTCGAGACAGGACGGCATCGTTTTCGCAATGTTGCTGAACTTGAAAGCTGATCTGTAGTTGCTTCCCTTTCATATGATATTTCCTCACCAAACGCAGGGGTAGTAGTAATTGTATGGTGACAGTGCCACCTGTGCCGCCCCACGTCGCTAAGGTGGCCGCGAAAAACAGACATCGCGCGTAAAGTGGACGAACGAAGGCTTGGAGAAAGGTCATGGGTCAGAAAACTAACGAAACAATGGTCGAAATTGATTGGCGGGGGGACTTCGACGATCATCCCGCGGGCGAGGCTGCCTCGGTTGCGATAAAGGGACGCTGCACACATTGTTGGGGACAACTGGCCGGAGGGCGAGACAGGGACGGTAGATGGATCGGCGTCGAATGTAGGCTATGCGGGAGATCCGTTAAGGGCGAGGAGGCAGGCCGCGAGATGGAAAGAATGTGTCGCGAGATGGACGATAATCTGCCGAAGGTGCGGCGAGGGCAGGCCGCGAGGTACCGCGAGGGTGCGAAGTTCGTGCTTAAGATTCTACCGTACATGGATCTCAACAAGACCTATCTCGACAAGCGTATCGACGAGAAGATGGCAGAAGGGCGCAAGAAAAACTGGCTGAGTCGGCATGACTTTCCAAAAGGGACAGCTGGATACCTTTATCTTCAAGCCTGTACGTTAATGGCCGGAATCAATAGCCTTCCCCACGGAATGTCGGTGATTCGATATTCAGATTTCGACTTTCAAGAACCACGCATTTCAGGTGTAGCAGTGGCGGATGACGATTCCGAAGTGCGCGTGTCGGCAGAGTCCGTGAGCAGGTTACGGCCTCTGCCGGAGCACGAACTGATGGAGAGAATGGGTTTGGTCATGATGTTGGGAATGACCGCGGCGTTCGCCTGCGAACTGGTGCTCAAGGCTATCCTGATTACGCGCTTGGATGAGGCGAGATGACTCACGACCTCCTGGATCTATACAAGGACCTGCCAGAAGATAGTAGAACGAGATTAAAGGCGGACTTCGCCGAGATTGAGGACGTACTGGAGAAGGGCAGACATGTATTCGGCCATTGGCGATATTTCGAAACGAACATGGGCCAAGAAGCAATGGTGGCGATGATAAATACCGAAAGGGCTATCGCGCTAGCCAAGGCGGCCAGAGTGATCATTGACGAAGGTAAGATCGTGGGGTTGAAGTATGAGGTCAACATAGACGCGAAATTTAGGTTGGACATGGACAACGGCGACACCAGCTACAGACAGGAATATACTTTGAGCGTGACTGGCTGGGAAGCGTCGATCCCCTGGGACTGGCTGCTGAAGACTGAATGAATCACCACATTCTAACTCGCGAGACTAATGATGAGTGCCAAAAGTAAATACAATAAAGAATGTGACCCGGATCCACTCAAAGCAACCCGCACCTCTTCATCCTATTCCTCAACACCATCCTCGAGATATCCAGAAGCTCGGCCGCGTGGGCCTGATTCCCACCTGTTCGCCGCAATCCTCTTGAATCAGTGCCTTCTCGACCGCGGGCCAATTCATCTGTTTCTCGGATAGGGATTGCACCATCTGGTCAACGCCACTGTCCGCTGGCATTGATGATATTTCTGCGGAGTAACTCCAAAATCTCACAGAGAACAAATTACGAAGGAGGATAGTATTGTGTTGGTCGGGACGAGTTGAAAATGTGTCCCTACTGGTCTTTTGCGTTTCTAAGAATTTCTGCAATTTGATCTGCAAACCGAATCTGACTATCATCCTCTGGCGCGTATCCCACAACGCGCCTTGCATTGTCGATATTCCAGAACCGGTGCGTATTCCCACTGATGCCAAAAAACACCTGAAACGGCACCCCATTTTCATCTTCAATATTCTCTGCCTCAATACTCTTGATCACCAGTTGCGACAAATCCCGCGCACTCAAATACGCGCCCAATTCCCGGTGTAACTGCTTCAAATCATCCGCCGACTGCCCCTCCATAATGGTATCTCGGGGCGCACCAATGCGGATGTGAACACTCTCCAGCCGCTTGCCATTGGTGGCATTGCCCGTTGCAAATACAAAGGCCAGATGTTCGTACGACGACTTTGCCCAACCGTAAAAATTATCAGACAAAGGCAGCATATCGGTCGTGGCAAAATCCAATCGGTCTGACCAGATCAACCGCTCGTAAAAATCGCAGGCGTGATTTGAACTCATCACCACAATGCGTTTCACACCCTCCTCGACACAGGTTTGGTACACATTGTAGCACATCCGAACATTATCGGACTCCTTCCAATAATCCGTATGCTGCCAATCAACAGTCCCCTTAAACCCACTGTGTACCACGGCATCGGCACCTTGAAAATAGGCGCGATACGCATCCCGGTCTGGATTTTCCAAATCCACAATATGCACACCTTCAACCGCTTCACCCTCGCGGTCAGTCGTCTTCACATCCAGCAATATCAGATCGTACCTCTCGCGCAATGCCGGTAACATCCGCCCTGCCACATAGCCCGATGCACCTGTTAAAACAACCTTTTTCTTCGCCATATCGCATTCCTTTATGCAGCCTGATAAACAACCCGCCCACGCACCACCGTTGCCACCACATCCAATTTCTCCTGCTCTTCTTCCCAACGGAACAGAGACAGACTCGCCTCTTTGCCGACCTCCACAGACCCCACGCGGTCTTCTATCCCCAACAAACGCGCCGGGTTGATCGACGTCATTTCAATCGCATCGAACAGCGAAGCATCTGTAAACCGCACAGCATTGGGAATGCCACTGTCCAGAAACAAACCCGCACCCGCCAGATAAGGCGTTCCCGCCAGAGAAATTTTGCCATTGGCGTGCAACTCGCTCTTTCCCAACCCGCTTTCGCCGCCGTAAATACCCGGCGACAAGCCAGCGATAGATGCCACATCGCTCACCAGACACAGGCGTTCTTTGCCTTTTGCGCGATAAAAACTCTTCAACACCGCAGGCGGCAGGTGAAACCCATCGGGAATAATCCCTGCCCACAACGCATCTGCCGCGAGTTGTTCCCATATATAATTGGGATGGCGTGGCAACTCGGCATGCGCGCCATTGCCCAGATGGGTTGACATTTGGGCACCGGCAGCAACCGCCTCCTGGATGCGCTCGGGACGCGCACCTGAATGACCAATTGAAACAATAACACCCGTTGCAACCACCTTCTCAATAAATTCTAATGCACCGTCTCGCTCGGGCGCAAGCGTAAAAATCGCAATACGCCCACCAGCCGCTTCCTGATACCGCTGAAATTCATCCCAATCCGGATCGCGCACATGTTCCAGAGGATGCGCCCCGCGGGGACCATCTTCAGACGCGATATAAGGTCCCTCAACGTGAAACCCGACAAAAGACGCGCGCGCGACTTCTGATTCCTCACACGCCTTTGCCAACAGCGCCAGACCGTGAACCGCATCTTCCTCAGATGAAGTCGTCACCGTAGGACACCACAAACCCGTGCCCGTCCTGTGCATCCACGCCGCCGTCTCCACAATTTTCTCCACCGTCAAATCACTGGCTTTATAGTTGATCCCACCCACACCATTGACCTGCACATCAAAAATCGCCGGCGCAATCCACACATCGTCTCCGCCAATCGCATCTCCCGATCCCCCGCGATGGATAGCCGAGATCTGCTCACCATCTGTCTGCACGGTTACGACCTGCGACGTATCAACCAATTTGCCTCTAAAATTCATAGTCTTATCTCCTTTCTGCGCGCTAAACTACGCGATTTTCTGTACTTAATCAATAGTGAATCCATCTGCCTACAATTCATTTGTCCATCACCCACAGTCCCCTTATAATAACTAATATGACCCGCTCTCAAACCATTGGCCTCATCCTCGGCCCCGCGCTGGCTCTATTTATTTTTATCTTCCCCAGTGACCTCGGTACACCTGCCCGCATGGCACTCGCTTTCACCGCGCTCACCGTTATCTTCTGGACCTTTGAACCCATCCCCATTTCCTACACCGCCATCCTCATCCTCACACTCTTTCCACTTCTCGAAATTCTCTCTTTTGAAACCGCTTTTCAGGGCTTCTCTGGCAAAGCCGTCTGGCTCGTCTTTGCCGGAATGGCATTGAGCCTGGGCATTACCGAAACTCCCCTGGGGACGCGAATGGCCCAAAGCGTGCTCGGTCGTCTGAGTGGGTATCGGCAACTCGTCTTTGGCCTGCACATCCTGGGCCTCACAATGGCACTGTTGATCCCCTCTGGCGTCGTGCGCGTCCTCATCTTGATGCCGATGGTCGTATCACTGCTCAAAACCCTCGGCGAAGCCCCCAACTCAAAAGTCAGTGCTGGCCTCGTCCTCTCGCTTACCTGCGCCACGTATTACAGTGGCACGGGCATCCTGACGGCCGGCGTGCCCAATCTGGTCATTCTCGGCGTTCTCGAATCCCGCGACATCACAGTCTATTGGAGCGAATGGGCCTATTATCTCTTTCCCATCATTGGCCTCCTGCGCGTGGGTCTGCTCTACGGCCTCATCCGTTTGCTATTTCGCCCCTCAAAGGAACCCGATCTCTCGGGTCATTCCGCTATCGCCGATGTTCCCGCCCACATGACCGGTCCCGAAAAAAAAATACTCGGCATTCTCATCGTAGGGGTTCTCCTCTGGACGACCGATGTTGTACACGGTATTCACCCGGTCTATGTCGGCCTGGGCCTCGTCCTCCTCTGCTATCTACCCGGCTGGGGACCCTTACCTTTTGACACCATAAAAAAAGTCAATTTTCCTCTTCTCATATTCATTTCCGCGGTCTTTGCCATTGGTCACGCCCTCGAACAATCTGGCCTCAACCGCGCCCTCGCGTCCGTATTCATACACCATCTCCAAACAGTCGAAACCCCCATTGCCCAACTCGCCCTCATAGCGTATTTGGCAGTACCATTTGATTTTTTAATGGACACCGCTGCGGTTGGCGGCGTGCTCGCCCCCTTTCTACTTGACCTCGGCCCTCAACTCGGCCTATCACCCCTACCCATCGCCCTCAGTCTGGCAATTGGTACAGGCGTGGTTTTCATCCCCTATCAGGGCGCGCCATTTATTGTCGCGTACAGCTTTCGATATGCACGAATGGGACAATTCGTACTCGTAATGTCGCTGATTTCTCTGGTAACGCTCATCGCACTGCTTCCACTAACCCTGTTATACTGGCGTATAATTGGATTTATCTGATTTTACCCCATCGTCGTACAATCCCTTCTGTGCTTGACAAATACGCACACACACGCTTTAATATTTCCACTGTTATCACCCGATTTTTCATTCAGGAGTACAAAAATGACTCAAACCATTGATGGAGAACGCGCTCTGGCATGGGGTGCGGTAGAAGCGGGCGTCGGCGTTGTAACCGGGTATCCCGGTTCACCCGGCACAAACACATTTAACGCCATGGCCGAAATGGCCAAAGACCACGGACACCACGCCGAATGGTGTATCAATGAACGCATTGCCCTCGATATGGCTGCCGGTGTATCACAAGGCGGCAAGCGCGCGCTCGTATGTCTCAAAAGCGTGGGCATGAACGTCGCGCTCGATACCCTGATGGTGCTCAACATGACCGGTGTACACGCCGGACTCGTCATTGTCATGGGCGATGACCCCGGTGCATGGGGATCGCAAAACGAACAAGATACACGCACCCTCGGCCCCCTGGCCGAACTGCCAATGCTCGAACCCGCCACGCCAGGGGAAGGCCGCGACATGATAAAATGGGCTTTTGAATACTCAGAAAGCCTGCAATCCATCGTGATCTTGCGCCTCACCAGAAGTTACAGCGTCAGCACAGAGGCACTTTCCGACTTTCGCCCCGCAGCACAACACGCCACCCGCGAACCCGACCGCGAACCAATGAGCTGGATATCGGCACTGCGCACCACCGAAGGCAACCACACAGAATTACACGAAAAAATAGCACGCGCCACCGCACAATTCAGCGACCTGCCCTTCAATAGCATAGATGGCGAGGGAAAGAAAGGCATCATCGCCTGTGGCATGGTACACACCAAACTCCTTGACGCACTTGAAGGGGCAGACACATCTGACCTCTCCATTCTCAAACTCAGTGCCCTGTATCCCCTTCCGCAAAAACTCATCGCGGACTTTCTCGCAAAGTGTAGCGAAGTACTCGTCGTTGAAGAAGTCGATCCCTATGTTGAAGACGCCATCAAAGCCATTGGTTACGACGCCGGTTTTACCCCGTCAATCCTGGGCAAACGCACGGGACATCTCACCAGCGTGGGTGAACTCTTCCGCTGGCATATACAAAACGCGCTCGACAACTATATCCCGAGTTTCTCGCCAACCACGCGCTACACCGAAGAAAATTGGGAAAGCGAAAAACCCTTTCGCAAAAACCACTGTGCTGGCTGTCCCTTCACGGAAATCCTTACTGCACTGCGCGAAGAAGCCAATGCCCTCGGTCAAAATCCCTTTATATCTGCCGACCCGGGCTGCGTGGTAATGGCCGCGCCCATGCTCGACACCAAACTTTCGATGGGATCCGCCATTGGCGTGGCCTGTGGCCTGAGCAAAACGGATATTGTCGAACGCACCATAGCGATATGTGGCGACTCAGCCTTTTATCACGGCGGCATCAATGCCCTCGTCCATGCGCGCGCAACAGGTGCGACCCCCATTGTTATGGTACTCGACAATGGTGGCTCGCTCACCACTGGCGGACAAACCACACCCGATCAGGGCGTTCAAATAGACGGCGAAGCCGGACCGCAAGTCACCATGCGCGACCTCGCCCTTGCCTGTGGTGCATCACGAGTTCGTGAAGTACAAGAACAAGACGCCGACGATCAGATGCGCGCCGTCTTCCGAGACGCCCTGCAAGATCCTACCCTCAACCTCGTCATTGTGCGAAAGCCGTGCCATGAAGTGTAATTAAACCCATTAATACCAACTCAAACGCCCCTGTTTCATTTGCAGAAACGGGGGCGTTTTGTTTGTAATATTTTTGAGGGTTCCGGCTGGAGAAAGACTTTATAGCTAAAGATTCAGAAGCTTAGTAGCAGTGCGATGTTTAATATCTTCGAGCGTTTCTTCATCCACGGGCAGAATCGCGAGTTTGACGAGAGCTGGGCCAGCATAGGAAAAGGGCAAATGCGTACCAAAGAGAATATGATTCGCACCCCCTTCCTCAATCAAATATCCCAGATCCTTCATCGCATTGGTACTCTTGTGCAAACCATAGTGAATTTCGGCCAGCGAGAGATCAAAGTGCCAGTTCAAATCGCGCAGATCCTCTCGCATCCAGAGCGGTGACCGTGCAAGCGGACGGGCATTCGGTATAATAATCGCGGCATCGGGTACAGCAGCAATCAAATTGGCGATTTGTGATAGGTCAACACTCTCACCCGGATCCATCCAGTGATGCTGCCGAACATCTTCGAGTCTATGCGGAATAAAAACCGGAAGATTGCACTGAGCGCAGGCTTGAACGACGCTTCGGCTTTCAGCACCATCGGTCTGATAGTTGTGATATTGCGGAAAAAGGCGAATCCCCTTCATACCGAGATCAATACAAGAAGTCAAATCATCTTCCCAATGCGGCGACAGAGGATTAATTGTACCAACTGGAATAAGGCGATCGCCATGCGGCTCAACATCGTGGGCGAGCCGTTCATTCGTCGATTGCGGATGCCTGTGAAATGCGGCTTCGATATAAGAGACAACCGCTTTGTCAATACCCGAGCGATCGAGACGTGCAACCAGCGTATCGGGCGTATTGTCCCGCAATGAGCGAAAAGGCCATGTGCCGAGCCAGGCATTTACATCTATAAGCATCTGATTGTATTCTTTTCGGTTGAAGTGCAGAGTAAAATGTAATTCTGAATAAACGGATCTGAACTGCGATCAGTTGTACACCGCTTCCTAATTCTTAATTCTTAATTCCGTAGGCGTAGCCCCTTGTTGCGCGAGAATGCGTTCGGCATTGGTCCAAAAAATGTGTTCGCGTTCATCTTCGGTGAGGTTTGCATCGAGAACTTTGCCCACCGAGCCGGCCATCGTACCATCGGTGCCAAAAAGCACGCGCTCAACGCCGAGTTCTGAAACCGCGTATTCGACCTGTCCATCGTCTAAATTGCTACCCGACACATCGATATAAACATTGGGCGACGCCTCGCGCATTTCGCGCACCGTGTGTTCCCAATCGCCTCCGCCCCCGATATGGGCGTGAATGAGAATTGCATCGGGATATTTTTCACTGGCCTCGCTAAAATGAATACCGTGTGAAATGAGCGGCTGGCTGGCGCGGTGTTCGGGAACGGGGTACCCAGCGTGCTGAAGAATAGGTACGCGGCGTTCGGTCGCCAATTCGAGAACGGGGTGTAAAACCGGATCGTCAATGCGGTACTGATTGTAGAGCTTAATACCAATCATGCCCGCATCCAGACAGCGCTCGGCTTCGTCTATGGCGTCTTGAAAATGACCGGGAATGACAAAGCACCAGCCGCGGATGCGTTTGGGATGGCGCGCCATCGCGCTCAAAATAGTATCATTGTGAGGGGGCACATCCTCAACAGGTGCCAGAATGCCCTGCTGGATAACAGAAGAACACCAGTATTCGGTAATGCCGAGCATGTCGCCCGAAGCGACGAGATGATCAGCGGACTGCTCCCACCCATCCATAAGCCAGACATGGCAATGCATGTCAATTTTGGGACAGCGAATGCCGGATTCGATATCTAAGGCCATAGTTAGCTTTACCAGTTTTTTTTAGATTTACAATGAGCAATTTACTCCGTTTCGGATGATAGGTCAAGACAACAAACAACACGCGCTATATCACTAAAAATAGTGCGCCCAAACCTTTTTCACCCCTGCGATCGTTTGATCGATATCCTCATCGGTATAGCGTTCATTCACGGGAAGGCGCAGGCAAGTGGCTTGCAGGGTATCGACATTGGGACAGTCGTCGGGATTGTACGCAGTATTTTGCCAGAATGTCGGAATATCGTCCGTTAAAGGATAGTACTTGCGTTTCTGGATAACTTCCGTGCGGAGGATATTTTTTACTGCGGACATGCTTGTATTAATGGAAATACCCTCGGCGCGAAAAATATCGACGAGTTCATCCCGCGTTGGCGAGCTACCCGTATATCGAATGGCAAGCGGCCACCACGAAGGGTGGGCATTATCGGCAATCTTCGGAAAATCGAGATAGGGCAAATCTCCGAGTTCGGCATAGTATCGCCGAACAATCTGGTCGCGGCGGGCAACGAGGTACTCGAGCTTGTGGAGTTGGGCAATAGCGACAGCGGCTTGCAAGCATGTCGGGCGCAAATTAGTACCAAAGAAAGGAATGGGTTGCACACCGCGTTCGAGCTTCTGACCCCGCAAATAGGTTTTGTCGCGGAAAAGACGAGCAATTTCAGCGGTCTCATCGTCATTGGTCGTGATAAAACCGCCATCGCCAGTGGAAATCTGCTTGGATTCATTCATGGAAAACCCTGCAGCGTGTCCAATAGCGCCAACGAAGTGACCGCGATAAGTCGCGCCGTGTGCCTGTGCGCAATCCTCGAGAATTTTGATCCCAGTTTCCCTGCTGATATCCATAAACGCATCCATCTCACAGGGCATACCGGCCATGTGGACGGTAATAATAACTCTGGTCTTATCGGTAATTTTCTCGCGCACCTTTTGCGGATCGAGCAAGCGGGTTGACAAATCGATATCAGAAAAAACCGGGATGGCGTGTAGCGCGAGAATAGCCGCAGTCGTGCCAAAATCTGTCATAGGTGTAGTAATAACCTCATCACCTTCAGACACACCCAGCGCGGCAAGCGCCGTTTGCAGTGCAACCGTGCCAGATGTCACCATAATCGCGTGTTTGACATCGAATGCGCGACACACCTCATCTTCAAAATCCGCAACTTTTCCGTCTGGTCCCATCAGTTTACCCGAATCGAGAACTTCGAGCAACAATTCGCGCTCTTCATTAGTGTATTTATTCGGTTGATTGTACGGAACGGTTTTGGCCTTTTCTCCACCGTTAATGGCGAGTTCATCCATCGTGCATATCTCCTGATTCAGGTACACCGAGAGAAGCGTGGATCTGAACAAATTTCCACTGATCTTTTTCTTTTTCGAGAACCCCGGTCAAGCGCATAGCCAATTGTTCGCGTTTGCCCTGCCATTTGAGATTCCAGATCTGACGTGTGTAAAACCAGGCAACTGTCTCGCGCTCTTGAACATCGAGATAATCGCAGGTAATGGTAAAATCCTCTGTACTATCCACATGATGGCGATAGTACGCCGGTATATTTTTACAACCCTCAATATATTCATCTTCATCTGTACCTATTTTGACGTAATAGGGCGCGCGAGACATAAGGCCAATTAACCGCCGGGCATCTCCCGCAGTAAGCGCGTCAAAATAGGCGTGTACAGTTTTACGTGCGTCCATAACCTAAAACGTGCCGGGCCAGGGATACGCATTTGACCCCGCATTGGCATCAATCGGGCCTTCGGGCAGGGTATCTTGCCAGGCGAGCACCCGATCAGCCATCTGCGCGACGCGCTCTGGCATATATTCCGCGCGATTGTTGAGTTCCATCGGGTCTCGCGGAATATTGAAAAGCTCGACGCGGCTGCGATCGGGATTCAAAAGCAATTTCCAATCGCCTTCTCGAATGGAAAGCATGGGGCTTTTGTGCAAACAGTGACCGGCAATATTGAAACGCCATTCCCACATGAGCGGTTTTTTTCTTATAACACTGCGACCGCATAGAGCATCGGTCATATCTTCCCCATCAATCACTAACCCATCGATATCAACACCCGCCAGATTGCAAAAAGTGGGCAGAAGATCAACCGCACAAAGCGGCGTATCGTTATCAATGCGCCCGTCAGAAACGCCATTGGGCCAGCGAATAATAAAAGGCGTACGCACACCACCTTCGTAGAGGCTGCGTTTGCGACCGCGAAAAGGACCAGAAGAACCGACACCGCTGTGCGTGGCATTGCGAATGTGGATATCTTCGGGACCGTTGTCTGCAGAAAAGATCACAATGGTATTATCGCTCAAATTCAATTCGTCGAGTTTATCCATCAGCCGGCCAATATGGCGGTCTGCATTGGTGACAACCGAATAATAAATCCGCAACGCGCCCTTGTGTTTGTCTTCCAGGCCATTCGCCGTGAATTGCTTGTAGGGTTCCATCTGTTCTTCTGTGGGATCGAGAATCGCGTGGGTATCGTTGAGCCATGCCTGAACAAAAAAAGGCTCATTTCTATTGCGCTCAATAAAACTAATGGTTTCGTCAATAATCACCTCTGTAGAGCGGCTGCGGCCCTCGCCAGTCTGCAAATCGGTAAAATTGAGCAACGGACCATTTCCCACATTGATTTTACTCTCGTCAATACCGTAATCATAAGGCGCGGGCGCGCCTGCGCCGCTACCGAGATGCCACTTGCCAAAGTGCCCCACGGCGTACCCGCTTTGTTGCAACAGACCAGTAACTGTAACCGCATCGGGATCGAGAAAATTGGGCATCCCCCGTGCCGCGTTTTGCTCGTTCTGTGCGAAATGCCCGTGTATGCCCCAGTGCGCCGGAAAACGCCCGGTCATAACAGCGGCACGGCTTGGAGAACAAACCCCAGAACAAACGTAGAACTGAGAAAAAAGGGTCCCCTGTACGGCAAGGCGATCCAGATTTGGCGTTTTGGCATGAGGATGTCCATAACAACTCAAATCGCCCCAGCCCCAATCGTCGGCGAATACAAAAACAATATTTGGTCGGCTCATGGAGAATTCCTTTCACAAAACCAGAAGAACGGCGAGAACAGCGATTCCCACACCGGCAATAGCGGGTCGGGCGAGGCGTTCTTTCCAGTAGAAATGGGCAAAGAGATTATCCAGCACAACGACACTACATCCCAATGTCGGAAAAAAAAGCGTGCCTGGCAACTTGCTTAATGCGGTCATAATGACGCAAAGTGCCAGAACATTGTAAAGACCAATAAAAATGCCGAGTTTGACCGCGGGCCGTTGTGGTCGGTGTTTTTTCATGACAATGACAACACTACCCATCAAGCCAGCGGTTGCTCCGATAAACACCAGGATATGCAGATAGACGGGATCGAGACCATTGTAGTGGACAGACCGCAAACACGTATGGCTTATACCCTGACAGAGACAGACCGCAATAAGCAAACCAAACGCTTTTATCCCTCTGACCTGCGCGGTTCTGCCCGGATGAGAAGTCATAAGTGCCAGAGCACTGAGCGCGAGAAGCAGCCCCCCAAACTGCGTTGGGGCCATGGATTCGCCCCAGAGGTAAATACCCAGCACAATGGGCACGACAATGGACATTCGGAAAGCCGTCACCACAGAACCGATGGGCGCGAGGGTAAGCGCGTGATTCATCAGCAACATAGAACTGATAAAAACCGTACCAGTTCCCAACCCCGTGTAAAGGGCAAGGGGGGGAAATGTCCACGCATCGGTAAGAAAAAGATAAATGGCAATTGCGAGAGATAGGACGAGGTAGTTTACAGAAACAACCACTGGCGCGTAATAGCCGCGTCTTTGTCCGAGCTTGAAAAGCTGAACAAAACCGAAGTCGAGGAGAATAGAAAAAAAGAGCCAGTGCATAAATCAGGGCAGGGTGGAAACCTCAACCATCCGTCTCTCAGTAAGGTGTGGCACTCTATAAATTATATCTCGGCGGGTATGCGAACGTTTACGCCACTTGTCCGAGCAAGTCCAGGCAAGCTTGATTGACCATACCGCCCGCCTCGGGATCAACCTGACAGGCGTGAGTGACTTCGTAGCCCCCTTCTGGATAGGCTTCCACTGTTGGAACATATCCGATAGAGCCATTGGTATAACCCACGAAGAAAGTGTGATCAAATGGCGATTGATTTTTCACAAGCGTGCCGTTTTCGGTAAAAATCTCCGCCGGAGCAGTCACAAAGGCGAGATCGCCGATTCGCCAGGCCTGTAATTCCGCCTCCACGGGATCGAGTGGAACGCCCGTCTCATAGCTTCTAATCGCTTCCCGCACCCGACTTTGCCTGAGCGCGGCCCAATGTCGCCGCCCATCCGAGAGATTCCTCAATTCCAACTCCTGGACAAATTCTCCATCGAGCTGTTTCGCGCTTTCTATGTCGCCGTACATGTAGCGAGGCAGGCTTATGGTCTTTGAAGCGAAATTCAAGCCTTGAAACTCGCCAACGCTGATGGTTTCCCACACGCGCACCACTTCGCAGCCCAGTCGAATGCCCAGACTATCCGATGGTTTGTGAAGATCTTCGGGCCGATGATCCGGTCGGCGGAATCCCAAAGCCGGATTGATATTTCCCGCCGCCCCCTGCAAAAAAAGACAATACGCGCCCGTAAGACCTTCTACCACCTGAGTCATCTTTCCGGAAAACCCGGCGGAAATAGCGCGTTGCTGAGAAGTCTGTGCAACGGGATGCGTCGCAAAATTGACCAGACAGGCGATGGGATTTCCCTCTATATCTTCAATCCGCGCCACGCCGACCTCGCGGTCAACAGGCCCGTCGTAGTTATTGCCGAGAATGATCCGCCCATCTGGGGTCTTCTCCCTCCGATTGATACCGATATCGGAACTGCCCCAGCCGATACCCATTCGCGCTGGCTTCAAATTTTGCTGTGCCTCCTGTACCAGGCCCGCCAGTTTGAATCCGAGATGCATCCAATAGGCATTGACCAACTCGGAGGCTTTGGCTGCACCCGGTCCCGACGAAGAGGATTGCTTACCTGCGCGATCAACATCAGGTCCGTAATGCGTATGGCTGCATGCCAGAGTAATCCGATCAGCGCAGATTCCCGATGCTGCCTGGATGAGTGTGCGAAACTCGGCAACCGTTTCCGCCTTAAACTGAAGGAGATCCAAAGCGATCAATACGGCTTGCTCCCCCGCGCAGGAAACAGCCATAGCCGTGGCATATAACGGATCGTTTATACGCGTCGAAGGTCCCCGCCCCGCAAAACCGACCATGGGTATGCCAACCGCAGGGGTGATATCAGCACGCGCAATGCCGATTTCTATTGAATTTGCCATAGTCCCTCTCTTTCATTTCAAATTTACCGAGGTACGAACCCCCGATTCAGATTTGTGATTGCGGAACAATATCCAATACATAATAGCTGCGGAGGCGATGTAGGCTATCGTACCTGCCCAAACATTGACCTCCCCTATCGTAAAGATAGCATTGGTAGATAGTGCAGAGCCTTCGTAATTGACGAGCACCGCTGCAAACATGTTATTCGCGGCATGAATACCAATGGCGAGTTCCGCACCATTGTCTTTGAGCGTGACAAGGGCGAGAAATGCACCGACGACAAAATAGGAGACCAACATGGGTACTAACCTTTGGTGCTAGTAACCAAAGGTGGTAGTGTTAAATTCTGAAGTGAGCGATGGCAAGGTTAATAAAACCATCTTTATCAGGTTTAAATCCGTGCCATTGCACAAGGATATTGAAGGCAGCCATGGTAAAAGCCAATCGCATCGCAAAATAGTTCCAGACCCGATGCATGACTTTCTTAAAATGCCACACGAGGGTCATCATAGATAAGATGGTTTCAACCACCATGCGCTCGTTCCAAGTGCCACGCGGGCAGATTTTTAAGTTTTCTGGGTTGTCTCGCACTTTTTGAAAGCCGACATCGGCAAAGACGACCATGTCTGATTGCACCTGCTTGATGAGATGGTGGAAGGTGGTATCGTGAACATTAGCTGTATCACAGTCCCAATCCACGATGAGCCCCCATTGATTGATCAACAGACAGAGCTTGCCACCGACAATCCAGCGATAATTCGATTTGCCTTTCTTCCCGATCTGAGCAGGACTTCTGCCTTCTCGGATCGGATGAATCAACTCAATGCCATAGCTATCAATGATGCCCAACACACTCTTTTCAGCTAAAAATCGGCTTGTGGCGTGTTGATGAGATAAAAAGAGGCGAAACAAGCGCGTGCGATGCGGTAAGTTGGGAAACAGATGTTGCCAATCGTTTATCAGCCAGTCATAATAGGCGCGATTGCCCACCCCTTTAATCGCAAAAAGCAAGGCCAACGTGATGACTTCGCTGGGATAGAGCTTGGCTTGAGGATGTTTCGCAAGGTCTTGCGTTTGATCATCTACCCGACAGAACAGGTCTATGATCAGAATTTCAGTCGTCATGGAGTTTACCTTTCTGCTGTGAATGAATGAGTCGCTAACTCATACAGCATAGGTAAACTTCTGGCGACTTACAACCTTGCAGCTACTAGCACCAAAGGTTACTACGCCATACTTCGCAATCTCGGGATTCATTAAATGAAATAGAGCAAAGGGCAGCGCATTGAGAATAATGAGAACAATAGGATGTCGCGCGAAGTGCCCAAGCATTTGCAAGAAATAACTGCGCATGAGCAATTCTTCGGTAGTGGTCTGAAAAGGAGTGAGGAGCAGGACGAGAATGGCAAATTTGTAAAAGCGTTCGGGGTCCAGAGTATAGGTGTAGTTATCGGGAAAAAGCAGAGCGTCAATAGCTGCGAAAATAATACCCAGCCCCATCTGCAAACCAAAGCCCTGCAATATGCGGCCCCAGCGAATGTGATCGCGTGGTGTAATAAGCGTGCGTAAAGAGCGCTTATGTGCGTTGCAAATGCCAATCCACAGACCGATCAACACCGTGACAAAGAGCAAGTTGAGAGCAATAAAATCCAGAAAAGGACTTGTGCCATCCATGGGAGCACTTTCGGGTTCAGGGCCATAAACAGCAAGCAGGACTGTGCCACTGCCCAAAGTCCAGGCAGCAATAATGATCAACAGCGTTAAAATATATCTCGTCCAGCGCGTTTCGCCCAAATTGACGAGATCGAGAAACGCCTTGCCCATTTTGTCGGGTTGTTCTGTTATTTCGTTCATATATTACCAATCTGCAACACTGCCATCGGTTTCGTAAAAATATTCCCCGCCGAGTTCTTCTTCATACACCCCGATATTTTGTTCGGCTTCTTTGGAAATAAGATCAAAGCCCAGACCAGGTTTGGTGGGCAAATCAATATGTCCATCTTTGACGACCCAGGGATCTTGTAGCAAGTCCTCACCCAGACCTGCATCGACTTGCTCTTGAATGAGAAAATTGGGCACAGCGGCGTCAACCTGCATACAGGCGGAAAAAGCGACTGGCCCAATGGCGCAGTGCGGCATGATGTGCATATAATACACTTCGGCCATGTTCGCAATGCGTTTGAGTTCGGAAATACCGCCAGCATGCGATCCGTCTGGTTGAATATAGGCAACGGCATTTTTCTCAAAAACAGTGCGAAATTCCCAGCGCGAAAGCAGGCGTTCACCCGTGGCAATGGGAAAAGGCACATGGTCAGAAACGTGTTTAAGCGCATCGACATTTTCCTGTGGCACGGGTTCTTCGACAAACATGGGACGCATGCCTTTGATCTCGTGGCAAATTTCCACGGCGAGCGCGGGTGTCATCTTGCCGTGAAAATCAAAACAGAGTTCGCAGTCATCGCCAACCCACTCGCGCATGGTATAGGCACATTTGACAAAGCGGTCGATCACCTCAGGAGGTTCGTGGGCACGCCACTTGCCGCCTGGTCCCGATTTAAAAGCTTTGTAACCCCCTTTTTTCTGAAGCATTTCGAGACGCTCGCGCGCAGCATCCAAAGCGCGTTCTGAACTATCGCGAATCCCCCAATGGGCATAAACGCGAATGCGATCGCGCACCGGTCCACCGAGAAGCTGATAGGTCGGCACATTGAAGTATTTACCCGCAATATCCCAAAGCGCCTGGTCAATACCCGAAAGAGCGGTCATAAGCACATTGCCCCCGCGATAAAAAGCGGATCGATAAATATGTTGCCAGTGATGTTCAATCCGCAGAGGATCTTTCCCTACGAGATAATCCGCGAGTTCTTCTACTGCAGCCCAGGTGCTCCTGGGCTTGCCCTCAAGGGTGGTTTCCCCCCAGCCGACAATACCGGTATCGGTCGTAATTTTAATCAAACGCATTCGACGGCGGGGAAAGAATTGTTCGATTTTGGCGATTTTCATGATATCTCTCCAGAACTGAAAAAACGAAAAGAAAAAAGATCTGCCTCGGTTAGCTCAAATTGCAAACGAATGGGTTGGTGTGGAGCGACATCGATAGTATTGGCGTTTTCCCAGCGAACAATGCGCGCGATTTCATCGCCGAAAATATGGGGACAATCCACCAGCGCGAATCTGGGAAGGGGATCGCCCGATTCGTCGAGCAATGCGATGCGAATCGAACCGGCAACACTCGTAGAATAATTGATTTCCAATTGGGTGCCGACAAAAGTGAATGGTCTGGTCGTAAGAACGCCGGTCATCGCGTCGGCGCGAACAGAAACAAACCCATCTTCGCGCAGGGTGAAACGCCGAATGTGTACATTGGGCGTGCGATAATTTTGCACAGAATAAAGTGAGAGTTCGCCGGGCGCGGTGGACACCACGCGTGGTCCGATGAAAATGGAGCGCTCGTGCCAGTTGTTTTGATCGAGACCGGGACGCATAAACGCATCGGCATAAGGCTGGGTGAAATTCAGACCATCTCTACTGGCGAAAAAGAGGACATCGGAAAGACCTTCGTGCCCCCACTCGGGCTTGGTACGCGTTTCAATAAAGCGTTTGGGAAATGCGAAATAATAGGGTGCCCGTGCGTAAGGGTGAACAGCATTTGTATAAAGTTGATAATCAAAGCGCGTTTTGCCGTCAATGCAGATATATTGCCATGCGTCCCAATGTATGAAATCCCGCGAAGTCGTCATTCGAATGGCGCGCATTCGCGGTTCATTGCCATCGGGAAACCAGCCACGCGCGTACAGGACATAACACCTCTGACGCGCATCCCAAAAAGCACTGACTGGACTGTCAAAATTGGGATCGTCTTCAGAGGCGACGACGAGTGGCCCGTCTGCTGCGTTTTCCCAATGAATGCCATCGGGCGAAACGAGACCATAGATGCGAGCAGGTTTGCCACCGCTCCAGCGCCCCGCTGCTTTGTACCGCTCGGATTCTGGCACACCGGGACGCTCGTCCACAAAAACCGCAATATTCTTGGTATCGGGATTGTCAACGCAGATATTGTTATCGGTTGAACCATTAAAATTGAACAAACCGAGATTGGGCCGTTGCCAACAAATGCCGTCTTCGCTCTCGGCATAAGCAGTGAACGTATGGTTGAAACCACCTGTGTCCTGTTGCACATCTTGAGATCGATACCACATTCTGTATTTATCGCCATCCTTGATAACAACGGGACACCAACTCGTCTCACCTTCCCAGGGGCGATTGAGAGCGAGACACGTTTCGCGTGGGATGGGCGCGTGCTGGTGAATATGCACATTTTCAAAGCTGTCGATGAGATAGTTATCGACAAAAAGTTGGCGTTGGTTGGATGCGATAAGTGGCTCCGACAAATTCATCGCTGTGCTCCTCCATTCTCTACATTCGCTATAGGATGGTCCATAATAGCCGTTTCATTTCATCAAAGCAAGGGGAACCCATGACCGCTTATCTCAGATTAAGTTATTATTGTTTGACAGATGTTTTATATTCTAAAGCAAACACCCCAACCACCAATTCAAGGAGACAGAATGGATAGGGAAATCGTAGAAAAAAAGGTAGAAGTACTGGAAAGAAGAGTACGCTGGCAAATGCGGGCGATTATCGGATTGATCATTGTATTTCTTTTTAACACATCGCCTGCTTTCACGTCAAAGTGGTTTCACCGGCTACTTCCACCAAAGTTGACCTCTATAAATGTGGAAAGTGATACTGATTTTCGCAATATTGCGTCGCATCGGGAAGAAATACTGACTCGCCGGATACAGGCACCAGAGCTTGGCCCAGGTAGAGATAAGGCAGAATTTATCAGCAATATTCTATCGCGCCAGAATGAGACACCAAGATTGGGCAAACAAGCGCACGCAGGACTACAGCAGATTTTATCCGACACATTGCGAGTACAAACCCTGCAGGTAGGCACACTGCAGATCGTAAATGCACAGGGAAATCTCGTCGCATTGATCGGATCGGATACGGTTGGAGACGGTCTTTTACTCGTAGGAAACGCGGCGGGTGAGGCAGTTGCAGCTATATCCGTTGACCAAGCTGGCAATGGCGATATTAGCGTGATAGAAAATAATACCTCTGTTGCAGGGATGGGTACAGATCAAGCTGGCAATGGTTTGGTAGTTTCATCAAATGTATCGGGTTCGAGTTTTGCGGCACTCAGTGCTAATAATGCTGGAAATGCTGGACTGATCGTAGGCACTGCATCTGAATCGGGTGGCGGTGCCGTAATCCTGGGCTTAGATGAAACGGGTAATGGCCTGGTGAGTACCGTCAGTAGTTCGGGTTCGCTCGCGCTTCTCGGCGCCGATGATTCCGGAAATGCGGGACTCATCATAGGCAGTGGCTCCGAATCGGGCACAGGCGCGGTCATTCTGGGCGTCGATAATGTTGGCAATGGCTCAGTCGGTGCCATCAGCGCCTCGGGTTCAATAGTTGGTCTTGGGGTTGATGCCGCTGGCGACGCGGCAGTATTGGTGAGAAATAGAGAAGGTATTTTGACTTCCGTATTGGGGGTCGATGAAAATGGGCACGGTGTAATGGGCATCCTCAACGCCTCTGGACGGGCCATTGCAGCTATGGCAGCCGATGAAGCGGGCAACGGTGTATTGGGAATTGAAGGCGGCAAATTCCTGGCTCATGTAGATAGTGTGGGTAATGGCGTCGCAGAGACCCGGGGACAAAATCAGATCCTTAGGTGGTCCTCAGAACTGACACCTGTGGGCGGAGGTGGCGGCACGCCAAGCGGTTTAATAGGTGATTTAGATCAGGATGGCGACGTAGATTTTAATGACTTTTTGATATTTACCTCGAATTTTGGTAAGACAAGTGGATAGGTAAATCAGGTACACATTACAAAAATGACTCACACAACGCGCTTGACTCGCAAATAGATTCGCGTATCTTGGTCGCTGGTTTTAAACTTCCAACAAGTGGATCATCGACTTTGAATGCACAAACTGAAAACGCAGGCCAGGCCGCGCTCTCTGATCGAGACGTATTGACGGAAGGTCCAAAATACAACAAGCCGCCAAAGAAAACGCGCATCAAATGGTACCGCTGCCGCGTTTCCCGCGAGACATTGCGCGAACTCAACAAGCGAAGTGATTTCCTCGGTTTTGCTCAGACACTCGGTTTTCTGGGCGTGCTAACTGTTGCTGCAGGAACAGCTATTTACTCATCGCGCCACTGGCCCTGGTATATCACTGCGCTACTGGTCTTTATCAACGGACACTTCTGGCATTTTCTGGTCAACGGCTTTCACGAACTGGTACACGATTCGGTCTTCAAGACCCGATGGCTCAATCGCTTCTTCCTCCGCATTTTATCCTTCCTCGGCTGGCACAACCACCATCTCTTCTGGGCCAGTCATACCGAGCACCACAAATACACTCTGCACGCACCCGACGATCAGGAAGTCGTACTCCCTCAAAAAATCGACCTCAAAGGCCTGTTGAAACGGGCCATTGTAAACCACAAGTATCCCTACACGCTGCTCAAAGAGAAGTTTCGAAACTTTACCGGCTATATCAACAGGAAAAACTCCTGGATTGGAACGCTCTTTCCCGAAAGCGATTCAGAGCGGTGTCGCGCCTACACCAGGTGGGAGCGCACCTTGCTCATCGGCCACCTCTTGATCGCAGGTGTATCTTTGGTATATGGGTACTGGGTTGTCCCGCTGGTCATCACATTTCCCAAAATGTTCGGATCGTGGTTGCAATCCCTTTGCAACTCCGCACAGCACGTTGGGCTGCAAGACAAAGTACCGGATTTTCGCCTCTGCTGCCGCACAATCTACCTCAATCCCCTGCTCCAATTTCTCTACTGGCATATGAACTACCACACCGAGCATCACATGTACGCTGCGGTTCCGTGCTACAAACTCGGTCGGTTACACAGATTAATCAAACACGAAATGCCCCACTGCACCCGGGGCTTGCGCGAAACGTGGAAACAAATTGCCGAGATTTTGGATAGACAGGCGCGTGACCCCAATTACCAGTATATTGCCGAACTGCCCGATAATTGGTGTAATGCAGAACAACATACAGTAGATACTTAAAATTAAAAAGTTGTGTTTTGTATGCCAAACAAAGTAGATAATAATGTACAGTTTATATGAGCAAAACTTATTGCTTGACTCGCATGTAGATTCGTGTATATTAAGCCCTTCGTAGGCTTGACCTGATCTCATTTTGTCTCATCTCACTTCACAGGATTCATAAATGGCGCAGCTTTTTCCGCGTGGCAGTAACGCGTTTGCCAGAATCAGTATTGTCGTGGTTCTGGTTGTTGTTGGAACGGGCCTCACCATTCTACTCAACACCAACCGATTGCACTATACAACCGATGTCCAGGTCGCAAGAAAACAGCCGGTTCCCTTTAGTCACAAACACCACGTGACCGGCGTGGGCCTTGATTGTCGCTATTGCCACACCTCTGTTGAAGAATCTTCTTTCGCCAATATCCCTCCTGTTGAAACCTGCATGACCTGCCATTCTCAGATTTGGACAGAAAGCCCCCTTCTCGAACCCATCCGCGAAAGTTATCGCACGGGTAATCCCATAGAGTGGGTTCGCATACACGATCTCCCCGATTTTGTCTATTTCAATCACAGCATTCACGTCCACAAAGGCATCGGATGTCAAACATGTCACGGGCAGGTCGATCAAATGCCCCTGATGTGGAAAGTGAACACCCTCAATATGGAATGGTGCCTGGAATGTCACCGGGAACCCGAGAAATATGTACGTCCCCGCGAAGAAGTTTTCAATATGGCCTGGACACCAATGGATGAACACGGACATGCGGTCTCTCAAGCCTTGCTGGGCGCACAACTGGTTCAAGACTACGATATTAACCCTTCCACGGATTGCTCGACATGTCATCGATGACACGCACAGCACATAAAGACGGTTTGGATCTCTCTGCGATTCGAGAACGCTTGGCTACGCGCGAGGGACAGGATTATTGGCGCAGCCTGAATGAATTGGCCGATACGGAAGAATTTCGCAACTATTTGCACCGCGAATTTCCCGAAGGGGCCTCCGAATGGGACGACAAAGTAGGTCGCCGCAAATTTCTACAGGTAATGGGTGCATCTCTGGCATTTGCCGGTTTGACATCATGTACTCGCCAGCCGCCAGAAAAAATTGTCCCCTATGTGCGCGCTCCCGAGCAGATCGTTCCCGGCAAACCCCTGTTCTTTGCCTCAGCTCTCTCTCAAGGCGGATTCGCCCGGGGCGTATTGGTCGAAAGCCATGCGGGGCGCCCGACCAAAATAGAGGGCAATCCCTCACATCCAGCAACACCCCGATCAGGCAATGCGACTTTTGGTCCCACAGATGCAATTACACAGGCTCAAATACTCAACCTCTACGATCCGGACCGCACGCAGGTACCCGTGTCAAACGGGCGTGCGAGCACATGGACGAGATTTTCTGCGACTCTTGCAACCGAAGTGGCAAAACTCGATTTAGACCAGGGTGAAGGATTGCGCCTGTTGACAGAAACGGTGACGTCTCCGGTTTTAATCAGTCAGATCCGCGCACTATTAGAAAAATATCCCAATGCAAGATGGCATCAATTTGAGCCTGGTACACGCGACAACGTGCGCGAAGGTGCCAGAATGGCCTTTGGTGAAGTGGTCGAAACGCAGTATCATTTCGAAGATGCCAAACGCATCTTGTCTTTGGACGCCGATTTTATGGAAAGCGGTGCGGCAAGTGTTCGACACGCTCGTCACGTTGCTCTGGGCCGCCAGGTCATCGACGGTCAAAAGGCCGATATGAATCGGATCTATGTCGTTGAATCCACCCCATCCAACACGGGATCTTTTGCCGATCATCGCCTGCCACTGAAAGCCAGTCAAGTCGAGGGATTTGCGCGGGCAGTAGCTGTTGCATTGGGGATAAACACGACAGGTGGCAATAGTGCTGGACACGATACCTGGCTCAATGCACTGGTCAAAGATTTGACGGCACATCAGGGCGCATCGCTGGTGATTGCAGGCGATCATCAACCACCTGCTGTTCACGCCCTCGCACACGCCATAAACAGTGCGTTGGGCAATGTGGGTAAGACCGTGACGTACACAGATCCAGTAGAAGCCGAACCGACCAATCAATACGCTTCCCTTAAAGATTTATCTGTTGATATGTCAGAAGGCACAGTTTCACTGCTGGTAGTTTTAGGTGGCAATCCCGTCTATAATGCCCCGGCAGATCTCAATTTTGCCGCAGCATATCAGAAGGTGACAACGCGCATCCATCTGGGCCAGTCCCAAAATGAAACCGCGCAATTGTCTCACTGGCATTTGCCCGAAGCACACGCATTAGAAGCCTGGGGCGATACACGCGCTTTTGACGGCACCGTTTCTATCGTCCAGCCGTTGATTGAGCCACTCTACGGTGGTAAGTCCGCCGCGGAACTGGTCGCTATGATGCTGGGGGATGGACGCGCGGATTATGACCAGGTCAAAGAATATTGGCAAGAGCAATACAAAGACAGCGATTTTGAAACAGCCTGGCAAACTTATTTACACGACGGACTGATTCCCGATACAACTTTGCCCGAGCGTTCTGTTAGCTTGACCGAAAATTACGGCACGCCATCGCAGGCGAATGAGGGTCTCGAAGTGAACTTCCGCCTGGATCCCACAATTGGCGATGGACGATATGCCAACAATGGCTGGTTGCAAGAATTGCCCAAACCCCATACGCGCCTCACCTGGGATAATGCGGCTTTGATCGCGCCGGCAACAGCCGAGGTAATGGGGCTTCAAAATGGTGACATGGTCGCGTTGAGTGCAAATGATCGGTCTGTGGAAGCACCTGTTTGGATCGCACCCGGGCATCCTGCAAATGCCGTCACTGTACATCTCGGTTTTGGACGCACGGCCGCCGGGCGAGTGGGTAATGGCGTTGGCTTTAATGCCTATGCTCTTCAGACATCTGATTCTCCATGGGTTGCATCGAACGCGTCAATCACAAAAACGGGACAGACGTATCCCCTGGCCTGCACACAGGATCACCACAGCATGGAAGGCCGCACGCTGGTGCGGTCTGGCACAGTTGATGAATACGAAAAACATCCGCATTTTGTACACGAAATGGGACACGATCCCGGTCCCGGTGCAAACTTTTTCGATGGCATTCACGACAACGATGGCAAAGCCTGGGGCATGGCAATTGATCTGAATTCGTGCAATGGTTGCAATGCCTGCACAGTCGCCTGTCAGTCGGAAAATAATATCCCGGTGGTGGGCAAAGATGAGGTGCTCAACGGACGCGAAATGCACTGGATTCGCATCGACCGCTACTACAAAGGCGACCTGGACAACCCCGAACTTTACAACCAGCCCGTACCCTGTATGCAGTGCGAGAATGCACCCTGCGAACTGGTCTGCCCCGTTGGCGCGACCGTACACAGTGCCGAGGGTTTGAACGATATGGCTTATAACCGCTGTGTGGGAACGAGGTATTGTTCAAATAACTGCCCCTATAAGGTACGGCGCTTCAATTTCCTCCACTATGCCGATGAAGAAACACCGAGTTTCAAATTGCAGCGCAATCCCAATGTGACAGTGCGCGGTCGCGGCGTGATGGAAAAATGTACCTATTGTGTGCAGCGCATCAGTGCTGCACGCATTGAGTCCAGGGTCGAGGATCGCGAATTGAAAGATGGCGATATTACAACCGCCTGTCAGGGTGCCTGTCCTACAGATGCCATTGTATTTGGCGATATCAAAGACCCCAATAGCCGCGTGGCCAAGCTCAAAGCCCAACAGAGAAATTACGGCATTTTGACAGAATTAAATACCAAACCGCGCACCACGTATCTGGCGCGGTTGACCAATCCCAATCCGGAGATTTCACAGCATGGGTAGTCCTGCACCTATAAAAGATCCGACGATGCCGGCGCCGGTGCTCGGTCCGGGGCAGACCTATACAACGGTGACGCAAAGACTCAGCGCAATTATCACCAATCGCACGCCTTTGGGGTGGATTGCAGCACTGTTGATTGCGGGTGGTATCCTGCAATTACTGATGTTGTCTGCAACCTGGCTGCTAATCAAAGGGACCGGTATCTGGGGTTTAAATATCCCCGTTGGCTGGGGCTGGGCAATTATCAACTTTGTCTGGTGGATCGGTATTGGGCATGCAGGCACATTGATTTCGGCTATTTTATTGCTCATGCGTCAACAATGGCGCAATTCGATCAACCGATTTGCCGAAGCCATGACCATTTTTGCCGTCATGTGCGCCGGTATGTTTCCTCTGTTGCACACGGGGCGTCCCTGGGTAGCGGCTTACTGGTTGTTGCCCTATCCCAATACAATGTCTGTGTGGCCGCAGTTCCGCAGTCCGCTGATATGGGACGTATTTGCCGTTGGCACCTACTTTACAGTATCCCTAATCTTCTGGTATCTGGGCCTGATCCCCGATTTTGCCACCCTGCGCGACAAGGCCAAACACAAAATTTCGCAGATCATCTACGGCGTGTTGTCAATGGGATGGCGCGGATCCGCCAAGCACTGGTTTAACTATGAAATGGCCGCACTTCTTTTGGCGGGCGTCTCGACGCCGCTGGTGCTGTCCGTACACTCCATCGTGAGTTTGGACTTTTCCGTAGGACTGATTCCCGGCTGGCATGCAACTATCTTCCCTCCCTATTTTGTGGCGGGTGCCGTATATGCTGGTTTTGCAATGGTGCTGACACTGGGGCTGCCCATTCGCTACTTTTACGGATTGCACGATTATATCACTGATCGCCATTTGAACAATATGGGCAAGGTGATGCTGGCCACCGGACTCATTGTGGCTTATGGCTATGCGATGGAGCAGTTTTTTGCCTGGTATAGTGCCAGCCCCTACGAAGGCTATATGATGCAAAATCGCACATTTGGCCCTTATTCCGGTACTTACTGGTCATTGATCTTGTGCAATGTGGCCATTCCCCAATTATTGTGGATTAAACGGGTGCGCCTGAGTCCGCTATGGCTGTTTATTATTTCAATGTTTATCAATGTGGGAATGTGGCTCGAGCGATTTATCATTGTAGTGACGAGTCTGCACCGAGACTTTATGCCTTCGTCCTGGGATATGTATCACTCAACGCCGTGGGACTGGGGATTGTACGCAGGCACAATTGGATTTTTCCTCTTTATGATGATCCTGTTTATTCGGGTGATGCCCGTCATTAACATTTTTGAAATCCGCCAGTTGGTAGCAAATAAAAGCGAACATGCGGAAACGGCTTCTGCCGATGATTAAACGGGTGTGATTATGGCTGAAAATTTATACGGTCTTTTGGCTGAATTTGATGGTCCCGACGAATTACTCAAAGCTGCGAAAGATTCGTATGCAGAAGGGTATCGCAAGATGGACGCTTATTCTCCAATGCCGATACACGATTTGTCGGAATCAATGGGTTATGATAAGCACCGCGTGCCCATCATTGTGCTGATCTGTGCGCTTCTCGGTGCCTGTTCAGGCTTTGGGCTTCAGTACTGGGTATCTGTAATCGACTATCCGCTCAATGTGGGTGGTCGGCCCCTTTTGAGCTGGCCTTCTTTTATTCCCGTGACATTTGAACTCGGTGTGCTATTTTCCGCTTTCGGTGCATTGATAGGCATGCTCATCCTCAATGGTTTGCCCCGTCCCTATCACCCAGTTTTCAATGTTCCCAATTTTGAACGCGCCTCTGGTGATGGGTTCTTTTTGTGTATCGAAGCCGAAGATCCCAAATTTGATATTACCGAAACCCGTGCATTTCTCGAGGGCCTGAAAGCAAAAAAGGTAGATGATGTCGAACCGTAAATTAGCTAATTGGGTAAAAACTGCCCATCCCGTGAGATGGCTTGTGGTACTCGCACTCTTTATGGTAATGGGGTGTGAGGGCACGACAGATATCGAGCGTTTGCGGCAAGAAATGTACAACCAGTCGAGATTTGAACCGCTGGAAAAAAATTCTTTTTTTTCAGATAACCGGTCCTCTCGGCCCTGGATAAAAGGCACAGTTGCACGCGGGCATTTGCGTACAGACGCGCATTTATATACCGGGATAGTAGATGGTAAACCGGCGGAGACTTTTCCCTTTCCCATTACGCGCGATGTGATTCTCCGCGGCAGAGAACGCTACAATATTTACTGCTCCCCGTGCCATGGATATGAAGGTGATGGGCGCGGGATGGTGGTGCGCCGAGGCATGAAGCAACCCCCTTCATACCATATTGAACGATTGCAAAATGAGACACCGGGTTACTTTTTTGATGTTATGACCAATGGTTTTGGCGCAATGTATAGCTATGCATCGCGCATCAAACCGCGCGATCGATGGGCTATTATAGCCTATGTTCAGGCGTTACAACTGAGCCAAAACGCCACGCTGGACGATGTCCCTACCGATGTGCGTCAGCGGCTTGAAAACGAGTAGGATATTATGGCTACTAAATCCTTTGACCATCCATTTGTAGATAAAGTGCAACAAAGAGGCCTTCTGGCAGGTGCCTGCGGTGTGGTGCTTTTATTTATTCTTGCTTTTGCCGATTCTCAGCAATTTTTCCAATCGTATCTCGTTAGCTATATTTATTGGTTGGTTATATCTCTGGGCTGTCTGGGATTGTTGATGTTGCACCATCTGGTCAGTGGGCGGTGGGGATTTGTCATTCGGAGATTATTGGAGTCGGGCGCGCGCACACTGTGGCTCATGGCTGTCCTGTTTATTCCCATTGCACTTCTGGGTATGTACCATTTGTACGAATGGACGCATACAGATGTCGTAGCCAAAGATCCAATTTTGACCTTTAAGAAACCGTATTTGAATGAAACCGGATTTTATATTCGCGCGGTCGTTTATTTTGCCCTGTGGCTGCTCTGGATGTTTTTGCTAACGAAATGGTCGCGCGAGCAAGATGAAACTGGTGAACCGGGTCTAAAAAGTAGGATGATTAATCTGAGCGGCCCTGGGATTCCCATGTTTATCTTGACCGTTACATTTGCGGCAACCGATTGGGTTATGTCTTTGGAACCGCACTGGTTTTCGACGATCTACGGCTTAATTTTTGTGATAGGTGGCGCACTGGGTGCCATGGCACTGTGCATCTTGTGGGTGATCAAATTAAAGGATGTCGAGATCTATCGGGAAGTTGACGCATTCAAGTACTTGAGCGACCTGGGCACCCTGATGTTTGCATTTACATGTCTGTGGGCTTATGTGAGTTTTTCCCAGTTTTTGATTATATGGTCTGGCAACCTGGCTGAAGAAGCGCCCTGGTACATTCGTCGATCACATGGCGGTTGGCAATATGTAGGGATAGCATTGATTATTTTTCACTTTTTTCTACCATTCTTTTTACTATTGCAGCGGGCGATCAAACGCCGTGCCGCGCTGATGACGGTTATCGCAATTTTTATGTTGATTATGCGCTATGTCGATCTTTATTATTTTATTACACCGGCTTTTGGGCACGGCGGTGCCAGTGGACTGTATCGCTACGTCGCAGATGTGCTGACATTTGTCAGTATTGGCGGTTTGTGGTTGGGATTTTTTGCGATGCAGCTAAAAGGTGTACCGCTGATGCCATTGCACGATCCGCGCATGGCAGAAACCTTTGCTGGAGAAGGTCACTGATATGGCAGAAAAACACAATGCCCGCGAAAAGGGCTACGAAGACTATCATCTCAACATTGGCCCTATTCTCGCTGCCACTGCGGGAATCATAGCCATAGCCATTCTGTCTTTCATCGCTATGTGGGCAATGTTTCTCGGTCTGGAACAAGCCGTGATTTATATGACAGATGATCCGCCGCCCATGGCTGCACATCAAAAACCCTATGAGGGACCGCTGATCCAGACTGTACCTTCTGCTGAACTGACGCAGGTGCGTGCCGAAACCAATCGCACGCTTACCGAATACGGTTGGATTGATAGGGATGCCGGGATTGTGCATCTTCCAATTGAGCGGGCAATAGACCTGGTGCTCGAACGTGGGCTCCCGGTGCGAGAGTAAAACATGCGCGTTTTATTTGCCTGTATGGTGCTGATGTATCTGATCAGTAATGTGCAGGCGCAGGACCTTACCCCGAATCCCACAGTGCTAGACTCCGTTGGGATTGAACAGAAATTGGGCTCATCTGTGCCGGTAAATTTGAAGTTCCGCAATGAATCGGGGGCAGATGTTATGCTGGCGCGATATTTGGATGATCACCCCGTTATTTTGGTGCCCGCATATTATGAATGCCCCATGTTGTGTACACAAATTTTGAATGGTTTGTTGTCGGGATTGCGGCCCGTTTCTCTCAATGCAGGACGAGATTTTGTGGTGGTGACATTTAGCATTGATCCCGACGAATATCCAGAATTAGCAGCGGCAAAAAAGGTAAATTACGTCGAGGGATACGGTCGAGAAGGCGGAGAAAATGGATGGCATTTTCTCACTGGAGATCAAGCATCGATCAACGCATTAACCCAGGCTCTTGGATATCGCTATATATACGATCCCGAAACAGACGAATACGTTCACGCCAGCGGGATTGCAATTTTGACGCCCAGTGGGAAGATCGCTCGATATCTATTTGGGGTCGAATTTGCGCCGCGGGATTTGCAACTGGGGCTTTTGGAAGCCTCGCAAGATCAGATCAGTTCTCCGATTGATGCGATTCTGCTTTATTGCTTTCAGTACAATCCATTGACTGGCAAATATACGCTGGCAATTTATCGGTTGGTTCGCGTTGCTGGTGTGATTACTGTAATTTGTATCCTGACATTTATTTTTATTATGGTGCGCCGGGAGCGGTCGCCATTGCAGGCAAATTAACGCTTCAAAAAAGTCCATTGGACCTCTAACTTTTGAGTTGGCACATGCAGACTGATTTTCCTCTTTTTCCAGATCAAGCTTCGAGTTTTGCCCTTCAGGTTGACGCGCTTTACTTTGGCATTTTGGCACTGTGCGTGTTTTTCGCGCTCTTAGTTGTCATCCTGGTGGTTATTTTTGCGATTAAGTATCAGCGCAAATCGGACGACGAAGTGCCGCGACAAATTGCAGGGCATCTCGGCCTCGAGATATTTTGGACTGCCATTCCAGCGGTACTCGCATTAGGTGTATTTGTGTGGGCAACCGTATTGTATTTTCATCTAATTACCCCCCCGCCAAACGCCATGGAAATATATGTGGTGGGCAAACAGTGGATGTGGAAATTACAACATCCTGAAGGCAAAAAAGAGATTAACGAATTACATGTGCCTCTGGGGGAATCGGTGCGCCTGACTATGACATCGGAGGATGTGTTACACAGCTTTTATATTCCCGCTTTTCGCGTCAAAAAGGATGTGGTCCCCGGGCGATATACCGATTTGTGGTTTAAACCGACGCAGGTTGGTTCGTATCATCTGTTTTGCGCCGAATTTTGCGGCACCGAGCATTCGCGTATGATTGGTACAGTACATGTCCTGGAACCTCAAGATTACGAAGCCTGGTTAACTGGCGGGACTGCGAATGAGCCAATGGAAGTGGCTGGAGAAAGATTGTTTGAACAATATGCCTGTCATACCTGCCACAAGACGGACGGGACAGGGCGCGGGCCATCTCTGGCGGGTCTCTTTGGCAAAACAATAGCTCTGGAAGGCGGCGGTACTGCATTGGTTGACGAAGCCTATATTCGAGAATCGATTCTAAACCCTTCCGCCAAAGTCATGGCGGGATACAAACCCATTATGCCAACATTCAAAGGGCAGATCAGCGAAGAAGGAATCATTCAGTTAATCGCCTATATCAAATCGCTGAAAGTCCCCGAACTCACGAGTATGGAGTGATGCGTCATGGCAATCACTGAGCAAGATGTTCAAGCATCTGAAGATGCGCCGAGCGTCAATTATCTGAATAACGGTTATGGATTGAAGTCCTGGTTGTTGACCAAAGACCACAAGCGCATTGCCGTTTTGTACATTATTTCGATTTCCATCTTTTTCGCCCTGGGTGGGTTATTTGCCAGTTTGGTTCGCTTTGAACTGATGACCCCCGAAGGCGATTTGATGTCTTCGGATACTTATAACAAAGTTTTCTCAATGCACGGCATCATCATGGTCTTTTTCTTTTTGGTGCCATCCATTCCCGCAACCATTGGCAACTTTTTAGTCCCCATAATGGTCGGCGCGAAAGACCTGGCTTTTCCGCGCGTCAATCTTCTGAGCTGGTATGTTTATGTGGTTGCAGGTATTTTGGGAACAATTGCCGTGGTTGGGGGCGGTGTTGATACGGGCTGGACTTTTTATACGCCGTATAGCAGTACCTATTCAAACTCAAATGTGATTCTAGCTGCTATGGCCGCTTTTATGGCGGGTTTCTCGTCCATTCTGACGGGACTCAACTTTGTGGTGACAATCCACACCATGCGCGCGCCAGGGATGACCTGGTTCCGCCTACCCCTGTTTGTCTGGTCGCATTATGCCACCAGTATAATTATGCTATTGGGTACCCCCGTTATCGCAATTACGCTGGTGCTGCTCATGCTCGAGCGCGGATTTGGATTTGGGTTTTTCGATCCAAACCTCGGTGGTGATCCCGTTTTGTTCCAGCATTTGTTCTGGTTCTATTCGCATCCAGCCGTTTATATCATGATCTTGCCTTCAATGGGCGTGATGAGCGAAATGGTAGCCGCTGTTGCGCGCAAGCGCGTCTTTGGATATGAATTTGTCGCGTTCTCAAGTGTAGCCATCGCAATTTTGGGGTTCCTGGTGTGGGGCCACCACATGTTTGTGAGTAGCCAATCGACTTATGCTGGCATGGTATTCTCCATCATCACATTTCTGGTAGCCGTACCCTCTGCGATCAAGACTTTCAACTGGACAGCGACCTTATACAAAGGGTCTATTGTATATGACACCTCGATGTTTTACGTATATGGGTATCTGGGCTTATTTTTAGTCGGTGGTTTGACCGGACTATTTTTGTCGAGTATGGGCCTGGATATTCACTTGCACGACACGTATTTTGTGGTGGCGCACTTCCATTATATTATGGTTGGCGGCCAGGTAATGGGATATCTGGGCGGCATGCACTTCTGGTGGCCGAAAATTACGGGCAAGATGTTTCCCGACATCTGGGGACGCGTTTCAGCCCTGCTGGTATTTCTCGGCTTTAATCTGACATTTTTCCCGCAGTTCATTCTGGGATATATGGGCATGCCGAGGCGTTATCACGTCTATCCCGACGAATTTCAGGTCTTGAATGTAGCATCGTCTCTGGGTGCATCAATTTTAGCCCTTGGGTACCTGGTTCCCGGCGCGTATTTGACATGGTCAATTTTTAAAGGACCAAAAGCACCTGATAACCCCTGGGGAGCCAAAGGACTGGAGTGGGAAACGACCTCTCCACCACCCACATTTAATTTTGAAGAAACGCCTGTCGTGACAGAAGAAGCCTATCAGTACGGACCAATTGAGGAGCACTAATGGCCGATCACGCATTACATCACGATGATCACCCGCACGGACTGGCTCACCAGTTCGAGGATATGCCGCAACAGAAGGAATCTGCCATCATTGGCATGTGGAGCTTTCTAATTACGGAAATTCTGTTTTTTGGAGGCTTTTTTGCGACGTATCTGATCTACCGATCCTATTATCCCGAAGCCTTTTTTGAAGGCAGTAGCCACCTGGACATTCCTCTGGGAGCATTTAATACCATAGTATTGATTGTCAGCAGTCTGACAATGGCGATGGCTGTACACAAGTCGCACGAAGGCAATAAAAGAGGGATATTGGTCTATCTGACTCTAACCGGAATTTTAGGGCTTACCTTTTTGGTGGTCAAATATTTTGAATATTCCGCGAAAATCGAATACGGCCTGGTCCCCGGTCTGGCCTGGCATCCGCACGGTGAAAATTCGCCCCAACTGGCTCTCTTCTATTCTCTGTATTTCGGAATGACCGGGATGCATGCCCTGCATATGATTATTGGCATTGGCCTGTTGATCTGGGTATTTGTTAAAGCTGCACAAGGGACGTACACGGCTGAATACAACGCCCCCGTTGAAATTTTTGGCCTGTACTGGCACTTTGTCGATATTGTCTGGATCTTCCTATTTCCGCTGCTCTATCTTCTCGGCTTACAGGGAGGAGGACACTGATGGCTGATGATCACCACGGCCCGACTGTACGCATCTATCTGGCGGTATTTGCCTCCTTGATGTTTTTGACCGCGCTAACGGTCTGGGTAGCTTATCAAGAGTTGGGCATGTTCAATGACGTGGTAGCACTCGGTATTGCCTGCACAAAAGCCACAATTGTAATTCTGTTTTTCATGCACGTCAAATACGCCAGCCGATTGACCTGGTTGCTCGCAGGTGCGGGTATCCTGTTTTTGCTGATCCTATTTGCTTTTGCAATGGCAGATTACGCCAGTCGAGGCTGGTTGGGCATGCCAGCGAGCCACTATTTACAATGACGATGCAATTCCCAAAAAGATAGCGGAGAAATCTACTGGATTTCTCCGTTTTTTTTTATATCGTGCAGAGAGAAGGTCAATAACATGTCCTGTTCTGGATACACCGCAGCGCAGCTTTGTGACGATCTAAAGACCCTTGGTGTCAAAATTGGCGATATTCTCTTCATCCACTCCTCATTCAAGAGCCTGGGTATGGTCCAAGGTGGTGCGGGAACAGTGATCGCCGCGCTCGAAAACGCACTGGGTGCCGATGGCTTACTCTTGATGCCATCGTTCAATCTGATCGGCGACCGAGAGCAACGGGCTGGGTCCTGGGATATAAAAGAAACAGAATCCTCAGTCGGCTGGTTGACCGAGTATTTCAGATTGATGCCAGGAACACACAGATCCGACCACTATTCCCACTCCGTGGCAGCACGCGGACAAGACGCCAAAAATTTCGTTGCGGATCATCTATCCCAAGAAGGTATGGCATCTCCCTGGGACCGTTCTCCCTGGGGAAAGACGTATGGTACAAATTCCCCCATGATCCGTGCCTATGAACAGAACGGCAAAATCCTGATGCTCGGCGTTGACTACCAGTCATCCACATACATCCACGTCGTAGAAGTGATGTTCTGGAATGAGCGACTAAAAGAGAACCCCGATGCCGAATTTATCTGGCTTGATCGGATTCGACTCGGTGAAGTCTGGGATCATTCGGGCATTTTGGAGACTGGCAAAGTTGGGGACGCCTCGTGTCGCCTGTTCCAAATTCGCGCGTATGTTGACCACCTGCTCGATATTGTCCGAAATGATTCCGATTCGTATGATCGCGTTAAATTGGGACAAAATAAAAAATAAGACGCGCTACTATAACACCTTCAAGGAGGAAACATGCGCCGAAATAAGCTAAGAGAACTGCTCGATGCCGATCAACCCAGTTTGGGAACCCACGTACACAGCCCGTGGCCGTCAGTATTTGAAATGGTGGGATATTCAGGCCAGTTTGACTATATCGAATACGTATCGGAATACGCCCCCTATGATCTACACACCATGGATAATATCGGTCGGGCTATCGATCTATTCGACGATATGTCGGCAATGATCAAGGTCGAGGAAGATCCGCGTGGGCACATTGCAAACCGCGCCATAGGTGCGGGTATTCAGAATGTTTTATTCGCCGATGTGCGTACAGTAGAAGATGTGAAAGCCTGCATATCAACCGTGCGCCCCGACACGCCAGAAGATGGCGGGCATCACGGAGTAAATATGCGCCGGTACGTGCGGTTCGGTATGGATACGGGAGGGGCTGAATTTATTCAATCGTGTCGCGATTCCGTTATTGCGATCATGATCGAAAAGAAGGAAGCGGTCGAAAATTTGGAAGCACTGCTTTCTGTGCCAGGCTTAGATATGATACAATTCGGACCAGGAGACTATTCTCTAAGCACGGGCTATGATAGGGAAAAAGTGCAAGAAGCGGAAAAATACGTGATTGAAACATCGCTTAAAATGGGCATCGCACCTCGGGCGGAACTCGGAGATGCCAAAGGTGCGAAGCGATATTTGGACATGGGCGTGAAACACTTTTGCGTGGGAACCGATGTGAGCATCTTGATGCAATGGTTCCGCGAAGAGGGAAAAGCGATGAGAGATGTACTGGAAAATGCGTAGGACCCGATAGAAGAGATATAAACATCGTACTCATTGAGTCTGCGGCACGCATAGCACGCCGTCACTCCGGCCCAATCCGGAGTCCAGTCCGTTTATATTAACTTGCCCTTGCGGCCTGTGATGGATTGACTTCAACCTCAGCTATGCCTACTGTGGTCTCCAGTTGAGGAATCGGAGCCTTGTACTCTTTGAGGACTTTGCAATGAAAAGCCATTGCATCCTCAATTGACATCTGTGGTTGGGGAACCGGGTCGTCGTATTCCATCAGACTCTCGATGTGAAAGGTGAGCGCCTCCCGCATGTTTTCCTGAATCTCCTCCCAAGTTTCTCCAGTACTTATGCAGCCTGGCAAATCAGGCGAATAGGCTGAGTAGTTGTTCGGCGTGCGTTCATAGACCACCGCATATTTTAGCTTCATCGGTTTCTCTCCCTTAGTCCTGCTTGTCTCAGGATACTCAGCCAGGTACCCGGTGCCACATCATCTCCCAGATGCCCCGGAATAGTTACTGTTCCGGGCTTATCGGGATGATGGTATTGACGGTGACTCCCTCGCGTCCTTACCAGCCTCCACCCGTCCCTCTGGACCAATCGGATAACGTCTCTAACCTTTGGCATACTCCCGTTCCGAAGAATTCACACATACGACCAGCCAAATCCACAGATGAGTATCCAGAATAATCACTTCAAAAGTTCCCAATCCTCTATCGCGGCCGGTTCCGTTGGATCCAAATATTCAATGACCTTGCCACGCAGTGGTGACGGCGTCACGGAATCGGACCCAGTTTCGTAAGATATAATTACCTCTGCCTCAGCCACAGCTTTCACGATCTGTTTCTCGACGTAATCGGGATCATTGTCCCTCATCTTATCCCGGATTTGGTCAACCGCAACGAAGTCCTTTTCCCACTGTTTCTGATAGAGTCGATAGCGTTCTACAGGCAACACAACTGCCACCATCTGCCCAGCTTCATTTCTAACTTCACACGCTTCGTTAGAAGATCTGAGAGATTGAATCAATTCCTGGAGCTTGCTACCAGCTTCTTTGAGATTGAGTACCATTCTCAGTCCTTTGAATTTTGTATCTGAATTTCCTTATTAAGTTGCAGGTTCGTCGTCAACCGTGATACCCGAAACACCTAAACCCTGATCAATCCCGTACCCAGATGGGTGAATTATCGAAAAGATACCCTAATCCGCACCGGATGACAAGGAAAAGGCCCCGCAACTCTTTATCAACCGTGAGTGAACGCGCAATCACGCGGGTTCAGGCGTACGGATTTGAGTGCTTCAAGTTCGGAAGTATTTTGAATACTTACATTAATGGACTGTTTAAACGTACGTTCCCGAAATCTGTGCTCCTTCCTTTTTTATTTTTCCGTCAAAACTTCAATACCCTTTTCAAGCACCATATCTCTCACATCAATAGAATCGGAAGGATCGACTGCAAGATCGGGGGGAATACCCGTACCTTCATAGCTTATCATATCCACGGAAACGACCTTTGAAATTGTGAGCTGATAAGTCCATCCATTAGGTAGTTGACCTTGTTTAGTGGATCCAAGCGCACCTGCGGTCGGGCTGCCAACAACTGTGACATGCGAGAGTTCCCTAAGAGCCAAAACAAAGTGTTCCGCCGCACTCGCGGTATTATTCCCAACCAGTAAAGCAATGGGTCTGGTATATTGCCGCACGCCAGCAGGTTCTATTTGTAATTCAAAGAAAGGCGTAAAGTCAGCCTCCTTGGGACGATATAACGCCCATAGAAGTATTCTTCACTCTGAAGATACACGATATTTACACTTGTCTCAGAAGCATATAGTTTACCGCGGCCAAAAGTAAGAAAACTAGAACTATGGCTTCTATCTCCCTGGGTTAGGGATAGCAAGGCAATGGCTCGCATCTGATCTTCGTATCGCAAGTAGGAACCCAATTCATCTTTTAAGTAGAATTGCGACAGACCTGCCATGATTCCATACCATTTCTCGCTTTCTTTTTCCTTCTTAGCCTCCGTGTTTTCTTTTTTTTTCTCACCAAAGGCCTCCACTCCCCCAAACACCAGACACAAAGCAACTACCAGTATCCTTATCATTTTATCGACCTATCAGGACTAAAATTTGCCAATTGAATGCACACCGCTTGATCTGTTGATATGACATCACAAGATACGATAGCGAATTCAAGGGCAACAAGACTTTAGGCCCTTTTTAAACGTTTGCTAACACTGAAACTTGATCAAAATGCGTAATACGTGGCATAAAATACGTGATCTTTCAAGATCACCGTGCCCACACCCTACGTCCCTATTTACCAATTCCGTCGCGGTCGTGTAACATAGCTGGTGGATCTCGCATTTGACCTCTGCCTGATCACACAGCTTCGTCCACTGATAATACGCGGTTCCAAGCGATTTTCTCAAATAGATTTCTATAATTTTTGTTCACGACAAATCTCCGTTCTCAATACAACGATCCGATGCTTTACTCCGCATCAACCAATTTCCCATCTTTGAATATCAATTTCAAGTCGTCGTACGTGAGAACGGTTTTGGAGCCGAGTACAACGCGCGTTTTGGGTTTGCCTTTCAGGGCGATCACTTCTTCAATGGACATATTCATTTTGAGCAAAACAGTATCTTCAGCACCCTCTAATTCCGCTTCGCTCGCAGCAAAGGCGATATTGAAAAGACGTTCAACCTCGGGAATCGTGTACTTATCTCTATTGACCTTGAGGCGAACGGCATGGCGAGCACCTGACAGTCTGTCGAGTTCAATATAGACCTCTTTCTCCCTTGCCTCAGCTTTTCGGATTTGAACTTTCGCGCCCCTTTGGATCACCCGCACGCTCCACCCTGCAAGCTCATCTCTTATAATGATATTCCGGACTTCTTCGGCAAAATCCTCTGCCGACTGAGATTGGGACTGGCGAAAACCGCCTATTGTAGCGCGGTATGAAACCTCGCCATTTTCCAGAACATTTGCCGCATCAATACCTCGAATCCCGTCATTCACCTCTACAAAATCGATTTTGATCCAGAACGTCTTGCCTTTAAGCGCCGCAACATGACTTTTTACATCTGTCGGTTGCGCCTGCACCGTTTGAACCGAAACAATAATCATCGACAAGAATACCACAACAAAACGCATCATGTCTCTCCAATCTGAGTAGTTTGCATTACAACCAACCCGCCACGGTCCACAGCGGACTGAGACGCTGAAAAGGTGCATTCAGCAGACGCTTGCAGTCTGTAACGGGATGGCCGCTATACTGACGCACAAATTCGGCTTCAAATCGTCGCTCGAGATCCGTCTCTTCCATCAGCGGAAGATCGACCCAGACACTTCCCCTATTCGCACTCTCGCGAATCGCAATCCATATCTCCAGATCCCTGCGGGCATTTGCGGGAGAATATCGCGGTTCCGATCCCTCTGTCACTGCCCTGTGAAGACTGCTGAGAATCGCAGCTTTTGCCACATCGTCCGTATGGGAAACCTTCTGGTACTTAAACGGATTCTCCCAGACAACCGGTGGATCGGTATCCACCTGAACAGACGAGAGAATCTGCTCGCCGTCAATCTCCTCAAACACCTCCCGAATCGGGTAAGATGCGCGTTCACCGCCTCCATAAAGCACCAGCTCATTGCCCGAAAGATGCCCTTCCACCCCCTCGATATCCCAGAAATTGCCGCGCGCACCGGCTGGCGACATCTCGTATAAACAAACAATGTCATCTTCGAACTCGACAACAGCACTCTCCCTCCAACGGGTTGTTTCCTCCACCCCACCATAATTGCTATATGGCAACACCTCCACCGATTGTGCATAGCCCAGGGCACGGGTCGCGGCCTTGTCGAGAATCATCCTGACCCCATTGATACCGTGATAGCTTCCAGAAGTGTACCACAAACGCGCATGTGTCAGTTTTCCAAGCAGTCCTTGTCTAACGATCTCTTGCTTTAATTGTTCCTGAGGCCAGAGCCAGACATTTTCAGCGACCTCCCAGACGACTCCTCTATCTCGACAGGCCTGATCAATTGCATCGCCAATCGCCAGCGTGTGGGCATACGGAATCTCCGTGATAATATGACAACCGCGCTCAACAGCCGTCAAAGCCATCACCGTCTGTCCATCGGTGGGCACAAGAATAAAAACCACATCCGGACTTTCTCCATCGAGCATCGCTTCAAAATCGGTATATCGCGCATCAATGCCAAAACGCTCGCCAACAACCCGTAGCGACTGCTCGCTATGATCGCAAATCGCGCACAAATCATAGAAATCGGTCAGCTTGACCATCGTCGCGATATATCCGCGGGCGCGGGAGCTTTCATAAGCACCGCACCCCACAACAGCCAGTCGAAGTTTCTTCATAGCGTCTCACCTCCTGCTGACAATCAATCCCACTCAAGAATGACGCCGAGTGCTTCGTCCGGCTTGTGATAGAGCAAGTGATACGCATCCGGAGTTTGTTCCCAGGGGAGCCTGTGGGTAATCAGTTCAGCGACTTTGATCCGTCCGTCGATCAGCATCTGGGCTGCATCCCGCATACACACCTCTCTGGGTGTATCGATGCGGATGCCCGCGATGATCTGCTTGTTCATGAAGGCGTCCCCTTCCAGAGGCAATGGCGCACCTTGATACTTCGCAATGAGGTGAATTGTTCCTCTGGGTGCGAGCATCTTCTGAGCTTGTTCGAAGGACTGGATGCCCGCGTAGCCACCGACGCACTCGACGACGAGATCGGCACCCTTGCCATCTGTGAGTTCCTTCACCGCTGCCACGGAGTCGGTCTGGGAGACATTGATCACATTTTCGTGCCCCAGTTTCCGCGCGATATCGCATCGAAGAGGCTGTGCATCAACGACGATCACGCGGCCGGGATTGCGTTCCCAGACGATCTGCGCGCACAGGGCACCGACGATCCCCTGACCGAGCACGACAACGGTCTGCCCGGGTTCTATTGGCGAAGTGCGCATCCACATCACAGAACTGGTCGCGAGTGGGAGAAAGGTCGCAGTCTCATAGCTGAGTTCGTCCGGAAGGGGAAAGGCCTGCCGAGATCTCTCGGTTTCGCCCGCGATGACGTACTGAGCGTGCGGGGTGTTCGCCATGACGCGCTGTCCAACTGCGAAATCCTGGATATTGGCCCCCACCCCCACGACCTCACCCGCGTCGGAATACCCCATCATTTCAGGACTTACCGCCTCTTCCCGGACGTATCGCCAAAATAGCTCCGATCCCCTGCTGATCAGGCTGCGCTTGACCTCGATCAGCATCTGATCGGGACCGGGTTCTGGCTGTTCGACTTCGACCATCTGCACATTGGCGAAGCCGTCGAGCTTTTCAAGTCGTTTCATTCGTGCCATAAACAGCGTCCTCTCAGTTGATATCGCGCAACCCTTCCCAGTGATCCCACAAATCGAAGGGCAAGTCAAACAGGATATCACTCAGGTTTTTGAAAGCAAAGCGATTGACAAGCGCCATGCGAATATCGGTCCGACAATTCATGCTGGCCGTATGCAACATATAGTGGTGCCAAAAACAAACCGTTCCCGCAGGTGCGGCGTGTTCATAGCGCGTATCGGGATGCAAAAAGCCGGGCACTTTAAGACCGCTCAAATTAGTCAGCGCGTGCTCCTGGAAATATCGGGCGACCTTGAGGTGTGCCCCCGCCCATGTGGTAAAACCGCCGCCCTGGGGCAAGACATCGCTGATATTAATAGTAACGGCAACGGTAAAAGTATCCGCCACACCTTCGATGAGATACCCATCCAGATGCCCTCTCGGAGGCTGCCAATCTGTATGACCACAAGGATAGATCATCTTACACAGCCCATTGCCTGGTGTACGAAGACGCCCCTTGCCCGCGAGTTCTTCAGCCATATCGTAAAGCGGTGTATCTGTCCTCATAGCCGCGACTGCGGGATGGTCGCTACACGGCAGATTGCCTTTTGGCCCCGCGTTGATCCATGTCTGAGGATCATCGCGATCCGCCTCGATGTATTCCCACACGGCATCCCGCGCATTTTTGAGTAGCCCTGGTGCAATCAAATCGGGTTTGACAACGTAGCCATTTTTTTTGAAAAAGGCTTTTTCTTCGTTAGAAAAATAAGACATGGTCAACTCCCTTGTTAAAAGCCAATTTTGTGGGAAGAGCACATACAGGTCAATCGGTTTCCAGACGATTATCCGTGGGCGGATCGCCCAAATCGGGAATTTCGAGCAATTCGCCGCCCTTAAGAGCCGATTCGTGGGCAATGAGGCCGGGGATCAGGTAACGCGCAGCTTCGTAAATATTGTTCGGCGGTGTTTTGCCCGAGACACAGGCGCGAACAAAATCATCAACGAGAAACTGATGTGACCCATTGTGACCATTGGGCAAACCTCTAAATGCATCGGGCAAGCGATGAACGGGATGAACGGGAGCAACAGAGTGATGCGTTCCATCGTCTGCCGTAACCTTGTCCATATCGCCCTCAACGCGTCTTGCCGCTACGCGGCAGGTGAGCTGCGCATCGAGAGATTCGCGTTCAGATCGGTCTTTCGTGACCCAGACGGCACCCGAGGCATTGTGCTCAAAACTGCCCTCTGTGCCAAACATCGTCATACGCACCGCACCCGGATGTCCAACACGGCGAAATTCATTGATGCGCGCGGTGCTGCCATCGGACAGCTTGAACAGCGCAGATTCATTGCTGAACGGATTATTCCACTTATTTGATGCGTAGATTCCATCCTCGTGGCGATCTGTAAAGCCATGGCATGAAACGTGGGTCATACGCGCGCCCGTGATAGAGAGAATCTGACTCGTAGAATGGGTGGGATAAAACATGGGCGGCACACCAGCGGTCTCACGCCAATTTTCACCCCCACGCCATTTGGCAACAGCGTACAAGCCGTGATCCCAGTCGTGATAATATTCAGCTTCAGCGTACACAACATCGCCAAACGCGCCTTCTCGGAATCGCTGCCGACAGTAGATAACTGCTGGATAGTAGTAACTCGTTTCACCCAGCATATAGATATTCCCCGTCTCGCGGACAGCTTCGGCAATAGCGCGAAGTTCGTCGAGTAATATGCCCGGTGGCACGGCTGAATAGACGTGTTTCCCTACGCGAAGTGCTTGCGCTGCCTGCGGCCCGTGCAACCAGTTCTGAGTAAAAAGCGCGATAGCATCAACATCGGTATCACACAGCTCATCGAGAGAAGGCGACGTCTGCACAATCCCGTGTTTTTCGGCGTTACTCCGGCGTTTTTCCTCATCCAGATCGCACAGCACGACCTGATCTACATCTGGATGTGCATTGAACAGGGGGATAAAACCCTGTGCAAATGCCCCCACGCCAACTATGCCGAGACGAATACCCATGGAACCTGCCTTTTATTTTACGAGATGCACTTTGACACAGCCGGATTCTTTATCAGCAGCGGTGTGAAAAGCTTCGGCGATATCGGCAAAGGGATAGCGATGGGTGACGAGTTTTGTAGCTTGCACGCGCCCAGAAGTGATAAGGTCGATGGCAACATCAAAATCAGTACGCATACCGCTGAAACCGTAGCAATTGGAACCAGTGATATTGACTTCAGACCAGACAATTGAACGCAAGTCAACCTCGAGAGGCTTGAAGTAACCGGCCACGAGAACGATCATCGCATGACGGCGCGATATAGCGATGGAATCATCGAAGTTCTGCGCGGTACCCACAGTTTCGATAACGGCGTCATATCCCATGCCATCGGTGAGATCTTTAACCACATCCTTCACATCGGTCGTCGTGATATCGACGATGTGATCCGCACCGAGATCGTGCGCGAGGTCGGCCTGCTGCGGATATTTGGTGGTGATAAGCGTTTCGCGCACACCAATAGCTTTGGCAACTGCCAGACAGAGTTGCCCAATCGTTCCCCCACCGATCACAGCGACCCGATCCTGGTAAGACGCTTTTGCCTGCGCGAGTGCGCGATGCGCAACAGCGAGGGGCTCTACAAGTGCACCCTGCTCAAAAGTCATATCGGGCAATTTGAAGACACTATTTACATGCGCGGTTGTGTATTCCGCAAAACCACCATGAGATTCACCCGAAAACCACTTGCGATTGACGCAGTGATTGTAGCGACCTGTAACGCAGTAATGACATGTACCACAATGCGAAAAACATTCGGCAGTAACCAGATCCCCTACCTCAATGCCCGTAACGCCCTCGCCAACTTCGGCAACCGTGCCACACAACTCGTGCCCCGCGGCGCGCTCAAGTGATGGCTTCCACTCGCCAAAATAATTGTGCAGATCACTACCGCAGATGCCAGAACTCCTCGTCTGCAGTGTGATATAACCCGGTGCCGGGGGCGTGTATTCAACATCTTGCCATTCGATTTCGCGGATACCTTTGTAAAGTGCGGCTTTCATTTCTATCTCCTGTAGAGGTGGGACTTACTGTCGGTCGGCAGTGATACCGCGCCAGTCATCCGTGCGAAATGGCGATGCCGGCAAACCTGCGCCATTATACAAATTGCAAATCGGATTGTCTGCCCATGCGTATCTCACCGCAACGGGTTGCTGCACATCGTTGCTCCAGACCAGCACATCGTCGCCCTCAATCTTTGCCTCTGCCCAGACAAATTTGCTATCTTGCCCGGCAATCGCAAAACCTTTGAGCACATCACCTTTGGCTTTTAAACCGCCATACGCGTGATTAAATCGCAAGCGAATTTTGTCTCCTTCAACCGCCATAGACCGATAAACTGGACCAGAATGCGGTTGATCCATACCATAGACCATAGCTTCTGCACCCAGAGCCAGACGCAATCCGACATCCTGTTTATTCCTCGGGTGAATATCGTCTGCCTCGCCAATATCAATCGCCACAGCCATACCAGTATTCGGCAATGAAAGCGTCATCAATTGTGCCTCTCGCAATTCAGCCCAGGCACTCTCCTCTGGATTGTCCTTCACCTGTCTAAAATTGGCAAGCTGCACAAAGAAAAACGGAAACGCACCCTGCCCCCAACTCGACCGCCAGTTCTGAATCATCGTCGGAAACAACGCGCGATATTGATATGCACGACCAGCATTTGATTCCCCCTGATACCAGATCGCACCTCGAATACCAAAAGAAACGATAGGCGCGATCATCCCATTATAGAGCACAGACGGACGATGGGGACTATTCGGATTTCGCCATGGTCTTCGCGGACGGCGTTGCCCCAAAGCGCGCAAGCTATCGGTATTTGCCTGCCATACGGCGAGCTTGGCCTGGTATTCCTCCTGCGCTTCCGGATACGCAGCGATGTATTCTGCCCAGCGTTTGCCCAGAGGCGCATACTCCGGTATGACTTGAAGCGCAGGCAATGAAGTCCAGGCTTCAGCCGGTGTCCCCCCCCAGGATGTATTGATAAGACCAATGGGTACATTTAAAGACTTGTACAAACGGCGTCCAAAATAATAGGCCACCGCGGAAAAATTGCCCACACTACTCGTATCGCATACACTCCATGTGCCTTCAACATCTTGCGCGGGCCTTTGAGCGGCACTGCGTTTAACCGTAAAAAGCCTGATATTGGGATAATCTGCCGCTTTGATTTCCTCCTCCGGACTTTGAGAACGCCTGACAGTCCAGGCCATGTTGGATTGCCCCGAGCAAACCCAGACCTCCCCAACCATCACATTGTTAAAAGTGATGACATTCTCACCGCGTACGGTGAGTTGATACGGGCCTCCCGCATCCATAGGACTCAGGTGAATATGCCATGTGCCCCCCGCATCTGCTGTAATCGTCACGCGCTGGGTATCTAACTCAATGGTAATCTCTTCATTGGCACTGGCACTTCCCCACACGGATATTGCAATTTGTCGCTGCAACACCATATTATCTGAAAAAATCGCGGGCAGAGAAACATCTGCGAGAATGGGACAGGGAAGCAATAACAGCAGGACGACAATAGATTTGCGAACAGGAGCAGTCATGATTTCATCCCTTGCATAAAATTGGCAATAGTGACGACAGCCCATGATAAAGTGGGATTCTACATCGCACAAGTCGGAATTGTTCCTTAGCCTTGCGTTTTTCCCAATAGCAACTTATTTTGTCGGATGATGAACTGGCCTGATAGGCGGCCAGTTGTACACCACTCTGTTGATCCATAAAAAGGAGACACTTATGCCCATCTCTTTCCCACATCTTTTTTTAAAACACACCTCAATATGTGGCATATTCCTATTCTTAATAATAGGAACCTGTGTGAGAGGCCATGCCCAGCCTCCTATCACCCTGCTCGAAGGCGAGCAACTCGGCGATATCGCCTGGGAAGATGCCCGCGCATTTACAGTGGTCACGCGTTCTACGTTGAACCGCCTGAAAAAAACAGAAGAAGGCGTACCCTCCAATCTCCAGACGCTATCTGACTCCGCTTTTGCTGCTTTTGAAAAAAAAGACAACTATCGCGCCTATCGCCTGTTTATACGCTTTATGGCAATGACGCGAGACAGTAGCTCTGGCGAAGGTACAGAACTCGCCGCAAGCTACAACCTAATATTAAATCGCACCATCACGAACACGGGCGACACGCTTCACGTACAACTGAACCCCCTCTTTACCCTGGGGCAGCCGCTTTCAGGCGAATATACGGCGCGGCTATCGCTGCGAGGAACGAAGGGTGTGGTTGACGAGCGCACACTACCAATTTCGTCTATCCGCGCTTTCGATTGCGCCTTATCAACAGCGGATTTGCCCGAAGGACGCGCAGGTGTGCGCTATGAATTGCGCGATCCAGATAACAAACTTCTGCTGAGAGTCACACGGGCTTTTTGGCACACAGATGCAATGTCTTCACGCCTGAAAATTTTGCAAACGCGGCTAAAAACCTTGCAGCGCGAGAATATCGCGTCCCGTGGTGCGACCCAGCGGGCAGCCACTGAAACAATCGAATATATCGTCGCGCATCTCGAGAAAATGCACGCCAAATATGTGGGAGATCTCAGGCGAACAGCGCAACCTATGGTCATGAAATACCGCGGCGGAGGCAGGGGATTGACATGGCGCGGCGCCATTAACATACCGGCGGACATCGACCTCGCCGAAACCTTATCCTCGGCACTTTTGGAAGGAAAAGATCCCCTGAAGCAAAGCACTGGCGACTTTCACCTCGCGTATCGGTCAGCCGTTGACAGCCAACTCGTACCCTATCGCATATTTGTGCCAGAGGGATATACGCCAGATCGATCATGGCCATTGATCATTGGCCTTCACGGTGCTTCTGGCAGTGAAAACACCTGGTTAGACCGTCGCAGAAGAGGCGACACTGAGAACCTGTGCAAGCGCCTATCACAAGAACGCGGATATGTATTTGTTGCGCCGAGTGGACGCGGACCTTTTACAGGGTATCGAAGGATTGGCGGGCAAGATGTCATGGATGTATTGGAGCGCGCATTATCCATCTACAATATCGATCCAGAGCGCGTGTACCTCACCGGGCATTCGATGGGTGGAGGCGGCACCTGGATTCTGGGATTGAGACATGCCGAAAAATTTGCCGCCATCGCGCCAATAGCGGCCAGCGGACGATGGGTAAGATCGAGACACGTCAGACCGCATGCGGATCTTCCCGTGCTATTTTCGCAAGGGGCAAAGGACATGGTCGCGCTGGCAGAACCCGCTCGACGCACCGCAAAACTGTTGTCAAAGTATATGAAAAATTTCACCTATAACGAAACTCCCGACGATACGCATAACACGATATGGTACACAGCACTGCCGACTATTTTCGATTTTTTTGATACACACGGACGAAAGGTGGGAAGTGGGAAGTAAGAAGTGTGAAGATGTGCTCACTGCGATTTCCATTAACTGGATTACGAGAGTACCAAACCAATTAAAAGGAGGTATCTTTTGGAAAATGGACAAAAAACGATCAGAGAGTTGTTCGATGGCAGTAAAATTTTCAACATTCCAAAATATCAGCGAGCTTACGCTTGGGAAGAACAACAACTCAACGATTTCGTTGATGACATAAAAAATCAAAAAAAACACAAAGATTACTTTTTTGGCACTATACTCTTTCAAGAAAAGGGAATAGTGGATAGTTTTGACAACATTGACATTGTAGATGGACAACAGCGCATCACAACGCTCATCATTTTTATGAAAATACTTCTTGATCAGCTTCAGCTTAAAAAGCGGGGATATGAGATTGAGAGGTTGAAAGACAGATATATTCAGATTTATGACGAGCCCAAACTCCGCGTTTTGCAGGACGATAACGACTTTTTTAGATCTTACATCTTGCAGGATAACTCGTTCTCCAATGGTAATGTGCGAACGCCTTCTCAAAAACGGCTGCTTGATGCAAAAAATTACCTTCGTCAACGACTGAAGAAATATACGCCTGAAATTTTACAAGAATTTAAGGACAAAATCGAGAGCACAAAGGTCTTGACCTATTCAGTTGAGGATGCTGCTGAGGCAACCTTGATCTTTGAGACGACCAATGATCGCGGCAAATCGTTGACCAATTTGGAGAAAACCAAAAGTTTCTTGATGTACAAGACTTACCTTGCATCTGACAATCCGGAGGACCGTCTCAATACCCTCCAAAGTCGGTTTGGCGAAATCTATCGCGACTATGAGACAATCAAAAACCGGGTAGAGGAAAATTCAATTTTGCAGTACCACTTCGTCGCTTTTGAAAAATGGAATGACAGGAGTGAGTATCAGAACTATGTTCAAACTCTCAAGAATAAGGTGCATAAACTTGTCAATGACAATAGATCAGAGGCAAAGATTTTCATAGACAGGTACAGCCACGAATTACAGGAAAGCTTTGGCATTATGAAGGAGTTGCTTCTGAATAGAGAGCCTCATCTCCGCGATATTTTCGTCCTAAACCGTCAGGCGAATTTTTATCCCTTGCTTATCAAAGCCTATAAACAAGATAACTCAGAAGGGAAGCAAAATTTCAAACGAGTTGTGCAATTGGTAGAGATTATTTGCTTCCGTGTCTTCGGTATTCGGAGACGTCGTCCAATTACGGGGCGTGAGTATCTTGCCAGAAGGGCCCGAGACTTTAATGGTAATTTCGAGGATCTGATCAACCATCTCAAGGGGTTTGTTGACTCGTACTGCAATAACGACGAATTTGGTCGCTATCTTTCGTCGCCTAACTTTCACAATGAGGTAGATCGTAATAATCAGAATTATCTATTCTGGAAATACGAAAATCACCTCAGAACGAAAGAGCAACCGATCTTTTCTGAGATGTCCTGCGATGAATTTTCTAACCGTGATTCGCGGACAAAATTCTCAATAGAGCATATCATCCCTCAAAATCCTAACGAGAACAAGGTTACTATAGAAGGCTCTGAATCAATCCTACCAGAGATAAACAAAGATTTTGAGGAGATATATCTTCATTGTATTGGAAATTTGACAATTGATCCGAAGTCTGCGAATAGCAGCAAGTTGAATCGTCCCTTTGAGTACAGAGGTATATTCAAAAGTTGTGGATGATCAAAAGGAAAGAGCGTATCCTATAGTATCACAAAAAACCAAAATCCCTCCAGGAGGGAGAAAGGACACGCTCGTGAAAGAATATACCCCATTTGAAGTGGAAAGCATAGTGCAAGATACACTGGCCGATAGCCTCGAAGCGGTCTTAAGAAAAGGTGCTCGTAAGATGTTATGTGCCGCCTTGCGGTATGAAGTGAATGAATATATCGCCCGATTTTCTGATCAGGTAGATGAAAAGGGTCATCGTGAGGTGGTCAAAAACGGGTATCATCCTGCCCGAGAAGTCACCACAGGTATTGGTAAAATACCCATCAAACAACCCCGAGTTCACGATCGTCGCGAGGGGCATCACTTCACCAGTGCGATTCTGCCTAAATATGCCCGTCGCAGTCCAAGTATTGACACGCTGATCCCGACCCTGTATCTGAAAGGGGTCTCCACCTCAGCCTTTCCCCAAGCACTCGAAGCGATCTTAGGCAAAGGCGCACCAGGGCTTTCTCCGGCCAATATCACGCGCTTAAAGCGTATTTGGGAAGATGAGTATAAACAATGGCAAAAGCGCGACTTGCACGATAAAGACTATGTCTATATCTGGGCAGACGGTATCTATTTTAACGTACGCCTCTCTGATGATCGCCCCTGTGTGCTCGTGCTGATTGGTGCCACCGCACAAGGTAAAAAAGAGGTCATCGCCATAGAAGAAGGGCAACGTGAGAGCACCTTATCCTGGCAAAGTCTCTTACAAGAGGTCAAAGCACGCGGGTTGAAAAAAGCCCCTGCCCTTGCCATAGGCGATGGGGCAACCGGCTTTTGGACCGCATTGGAAGAGGCATTCCCTGCCACGAAACACCAACGCTGTTGGGTGCATAAGACAGCTAATGTGTTGGATAAGCTGCCCAAATCTGTGCAACCAGATGCCAAGCGGCTGATTCAGGAGATGTATCAGTCTCCCACAAAAGAGAGTGCCCATAAGGTCTATGACCACTTCTTGAGGCTGTATCAGGATCGCTATGAAAAAGCCTGTGACTGCCTGACCAAAGATTTTGAGGTGCTCTTCACCTTTTACGATTTTCCTGCCAAACACTGGCTCCATTTACGCACCACCAACCCGATTGAATCGACTTTTGCCACCGTCAGGCATCGCACGAGGCAGACCAAAGGCTGCGGATCGGTCAAAGCGACGATGGCGATGGTGTATAAACTGGCGATTGAAGCTGAAAAAACATGGGTCAGGTTACGCGGTTACAGGCTCATACCCCTCGTCATTGAAGGGGTGAAATTCGTAGATGGTGAACGCAAAATCGCTGCATAATCATCAAGGATGCGTTCTACACCCATCCACAACATTTGACAATATCTCTTGAGTACAAAGATCAAAATTATTTCCGCAAAGCCCCGCTCAAGACGCAAAATGAGTTGAGCGATTTCCTCAACCAAGAAACAGGGCAATGGGATCAAGATTCAATAGATCAAAGAAAAGAAAAGATTTTAGAATTTGCTTTAGACTATTGGGATCATAAAAAGGTATAAGACTACCAACTCATCCCAAAAGTCAAATAATCTGTGGTCTTCTATTATCGTGATTGCCCTCGTCGGTCAAGATACCCACAACGCGCCCGGCGTAAAAAAAGAGGTGACAATAGCCAACCAACTCCACAAGCCCATATTCCAAATTAGGCCGCAGGGGGAAAACTTGGGGAAAGTACAAGGAGCCGGAGAGTTGATCCCGTGGGGGTGGACAAAAATAGACGATATGATAGATCGTTTATTACAAGCCAACCGATGCCTGTTGGCAGACAGACACCACATTGCTGGAGACACACATCCGGAGGACGAGCCATGATTGCCGAAATGGAAGCAATTGCCGGTATCAGACTGGTGGTTTATATATTAATTGGGTGGATCATTTATTTTTGGGGATATCGCAAATTTCGGATTGACCTGCTGAGACACAAGCTATTTGTGTTACGAGGTTCGCTCTTTACAACAACGTATCGTATGGGCATTCCCTTAGATACACCCTCGTATGTGATGATGCGCCAAGTCCTCAATGGGTTATTGCGGTACGGTCATCGCGTGGGTATTTGGGGCTTATTGGCAACTTATTGGGGGCTAAAGAAATACCCACCAAAAGAACAACCTTTTTTTGATGCTTTAAGCGAGCAATTGGCGGCCTTGCATAATGACGAATACAGGAAGTTTGTGCAGGATATTTATGGACGCATGATATTATCGGTGTTTTGGCACATCATAACCGGCGCACCCATTCTCATATTTTACGTAGTATATAAGCTATGTATTCTATTGGTTCAGGTTTTATACCAGCAAGGCATCCGGGCAATCCGTCACAGTATCCAGTCGTTGTCGCAGCGGATTGCCTTTGAGGCACCGGGGAGTAAGACCGTCCCCCTGGCCGCACAAACTTGGGGACGCAAACTTAACGACACACCATCAACAGTCGAATAACGTGTGGCTGTCTATTTTTGTCGTCCATTGAAATAACATATTGTAGATACAGGATTTTATACCTCAATTCCGCTGCGCTCAGAATGACAGGCGCATTATATTGTGCCTATTGCATCAGGGTGTAAGTCATATAGAAGTGAACAGCAAAACCTTCTGGATTGCGGCTAAAACCCTGCCGCAATGACATAAGATTGATATGAATGCCGATCCGACAGCATCCTTTTGTGATTTTTGTGCATTCTGTGGCTAAAAAAAGTGTCCGAGCTATTGTTGTGTAAGTAGTGGAGTAGAAATATGACTGCTAATTTTACAGGCCTTGGCCGACCCGTTATCGATTGCGACATTCACAATGCATTCGCCTCATTGGAAGCCCTTATCCCGTATCTGGAAGACCACTGGATCGCGTATATTCGCGAATCCCATTTTCGGGGTCCCGGCGCAAATGATTATCCTGGTGGCGCACCCACATCTGCGCGGCAAGGTACCCGGCCAGCAAATGGTCCCCCGGGTTCCGATCTGGAACTGATACAAAAACAGGTACTCGATCCCTGGGATGTGGAAGTGGGGATCTTGACGTGCGGCTATTGGGTGCAAAGCGTACACAACGAAGACCTCGCAGCATCGCTTGCAACAGCGGTCAACCAGTTGCAGATCGATCACTGGCTGGAAAAAGACGCGCGTCTCCGCGCCTCATTGGTTGTCCCCAGCCAGAATCCCATCCTCGCCGCACGAGAAATTGAACGCTTCGGCGATCATCCTGGCTTCGTGCAGGTGATACTCCCGGTCCGGTCCTATTCCCTGTATGGAAAAAGCGAATACAATCCGATGTACGCCGCCGCAGTCAAGCACAATCTGGCAATTGGCATTCATTTTGGCGGTGCCTCATCGCTTCCGCCTACACCCGTAGGCTGGCCTTCGACCTATATTGAAGAATGTGCCGATATGGCGCAGATTTTTCAAGCACAAGTCCTGAGTCTGATCTCCGAAGGGGCATTTGCGCGGTTTCCCGAATTGCGAGTGGTATTAATCGAAAGTGGATTTGTGTGGATGCCCGCCTGGATGTGGCGCATGGACAAAGAGTGGAAGGGCCTGCGCCGAGACACCCCCTGGGTTGTGCGCCCCCCATCGGATTATGTGCGGGAACACATTCGAATGACGCTACAACCAATGGACGCACCCATAAATTCCGAACACCTGTTGCAAATGATTGGGCAACTGGACTCGGACGAAATACTGATGTTTTCAACCGATTATCCGCACTGGCATTTTGACGGGCCGGATGACGCCATTCCAAAAGGGCTATCCGATTCGCTACTGGAAAAAATTTTGAGAGAAAATGCACGAGCGTTTTACAAATTGTGAGGAGATACCGCTATGGCAATGACAATGTTAGAGGAACCAGAAGTTGAAAAAAAGGAAAAGCTATCGGTAATCGATTGCGATATACACAATGTAGATGGATACCAATCCCCCGCCACTGAGGTTTGGGTAGATTATATGCCCAGCGCGTGGAAAGATTACCATCTGAGCATTGCAGGACGCAGACGCGCAGGGTCAAATTGTCCGAGAGCCGTGCCCTTTGCCGCGCGAAACGACGCCTTTCCTCCTGAGGGACCGCCGGGATCGCATCTGGGCTTTATGCAGGAACAATTGCTGGATACCTGGAAAATGGACTACGGCATATTGAACCCGCTATCGCCTGCTGGGGGGCAGCAAAACCTGGAATACGGAGCTGCGATTGCACAGGCGGTTAATGAATGGCAAATAGCCGAATGGCTGGAAAAAGATGAGCGGTTGCGCGCATCCCTGACTGTCGCGTATGAAGACGCCGATCTCGCCGTCGCTGAAATTGAACGCCTGGGCGACCATCCGGGATTTGTACAACTGATGTTCATGGCGCGAACAATGGAACCGTTGGGCCGTCGTAAATACTGGAAAATTTACGAAGCAGCCGTTGACTACGACCTCCCCATCGGTATTCACTTTGGTGGCACGGGCATTGGCCCAATTACGGGCGCGGGCAAAGCAGCACATTATATTCAGGACCACGGCGGGATGCCCATGGCATTTCAGGCACAGGTAACGAGCTATGTGTACGAAGGTGTCTTCGAGCGATTTCCCGGTTTAAAGATCGTCCTGATCGAAGGCGGTTTCGGATGGGTGGCACCTCTGATGTGGCGGATGGATAGCTGGTACCGCAAACTCGAGATGGAGGTCCCCTATTTAAATCGGCTGCCCTCGGAATATATCCGGGATCATTTCTATCTAACGACACAGCCGGTAGAAGAACCTTCAGATCCGGCGTATTTCGAGCAGATGCTGGCGCACATGGACATGGATGACAAACTGATGTTTGCGACCGATTATCCGCACTGGGATTTTGATTCGCCCGATCAGGCACTGCGCTATGTATCGGACCGAGATGTAAAAAAACAAATTATGTCCGAGAATGCCCGGGAACTCTACAGCCTGGACTAAACAAGAGGTGTGTAATGGCGGGAAAAAATCTAAAACAGCGAATTCGAAATGGTGAAATAATACATTCTATCGGCGTGCCAATGGATATTGAAAAGGGAGAACTAACAGATATTCTGGCACAACACGAATGTGACTATCTAAATGTGGATGCACAACACGGGCCTTTTAACGAAACCCACCTGGTGGCTTTCTGTATCATGGCCCGGGAATTGGATTTACCCGTTCAGATTCGGATTAAGCACACTCGGCACGCCTATCTAATCGGCAATTATCTCGATCTGGGACCTTCTGGGATTATGGTGCCAGAAGTAGAAAGCGAGGCAATTGTAGATGAAGCCGTGAGCGCCTTTTATTATCCCCAGATGGGCAAGCGCAGTTGGGGCGGCGTACATAGGGTAAGGCTGGACGAACGATCAGACCGGTTGGAATACGCTCCCTGGTGGAATGCTTATGGATGGTTGGCAATTCAAATTGAATCTGTCGAAGCAGTAATCAATGCCGCGCAATTAGCCAAGCCAGGGGTGGATGTGTTGAACTTTGGACCAAACGATCTGATGTTTAGCATTGAGGCGCATCCCCAATTTCCATATCGGACAGTAGAAGACTGCGTAAAACACGTGCTCGATCAGGTAAAAGACACACAAGTGAGAGTGGGCATGAGTGCCGAGACACCTGAGGAGCAAGACCAGTATGTGAATTGGGGAGTAACAGTATTTCCAAAGCGGATCGGTATTTAATCCAAAAAAATTATCAAAAACGAAAGCGGCCAATGTCTCTCGACAAAGGCCGCTTTTTCTGTGTATTTGCCAACACCTGCACTATGCGTACTTCGCCTTGAGCGTTTGTCCAGTAGCAGCGCTTTTGCAGGCAAGGTCGAGGATGTGCATGGGGCGGCGGGACCATTCAGGTGTGATAATCAAATCTTCACCTGTCGAAAGATGCGCGGCAATATTATCGTAGTATTTATCGTATTGATGGCCGGGATTTTTGCCAGAGGAAACAACCTTTTCCCCATCTTTTATCTGCAAAATTTCGTACGTACCACCATCAAAAATATAAGTACCTTCCGTACCAGTAATCTCGAGCCAGCCCTTGCGGGGTGCAGATGCAATACTCGACATCGTGAGATTGATCCAGGTCCCATCCTTGAAACGCACGACAGCCGTGGCCTCGTCTTCATTGGTATCGGCCTGCCAGCGGGTCTCATCAGCCCAGAAACCGGTGTGTGCAAACCCGGTGACCTCCACAATATCCGATTGCAGAATCTGAAGCGAGTATTCGAGCAAATGAACACCCCAATCGTAGAGAATGCCCCCTGAGATACTCTTACTACTGCGCCACCAGTCGCCTGGTCGATTGTATCCCCCCATATGTGCTTCAATGCGATAGACCTCCCCAATAACCTTGTGCGAGTGAATCTGTTCGAGAGCTTCCAGAATACACCCATCCCAATGGCGATTGTGATAAGTAGAAAGAAGGAGGTCTCGCTTTCCTGCTTCGCGAATCATCGCATCGCATTCCTCAGTCGTAATCGCCAGCGGTTTTTCGCTGATGACATGGCGTCCCGAACGCAGACATTGCAATGCCAATTCGGCATGGGTATTGTGCGGGGTGATGATCACAACGAGATTGACATCGGAGTTGTCCAGCATCGCAGACACAGATGTATAAGTCTCAATACCGGGAAATTCTTCGCGCGCGACCTTCAAGCGCGTTTCGTCGAGTTCTGCAACCGCAACAGGCGTCATACCTGCTTTTTTCATAAACGTGAGATGCTGATGGCCCATATTGAATGCGCCGCCGTAGCCGATAACACCCACTTTGATGTCTTCAGGCGTTTTGAAAGAGGACATAGAGTTGTACTTTCCTATTTGAGTTATGATTATTTTAACAAACCAGCATCTTTGAAAATCTGCTCGTGTTCGGCAGCGATTTTGTCAAGGGCTTCCTGCGCGGGTGTAACCCCGTCAATCGCTTCGCCCAAATAGCGCTGAGAAACCGCGAGCAACTCATTATAGACAGGCGCATTCCAAAAGTCCTGGAGATAATCGAGCGACTCTGCAAAAGCACGGTTGTACGGAGATGCGTTTCGAAATTCTTCGCTATTGAGAATATCTGTATTGGCGGTAAATCCGGCGTCTTTGGTAATCCATTCTTTTTGAATATCGGTTTGCAAGAACCACGCGATAAATTGCTTAGCCAATTCCTGTTGCTCTGCGGATGTTTTGGTCGAAATGCTAAATCCCTGCCCCCCCAGACTCACCACGCGCTTGTCGCCGGCTTTGGGCACCATGAAAAACCCTGCCCTATCCCCCATCTGTTTCACAATACCGGGATAAAAGGCGAAATAGTTCATGCTCATAGCCGTCGAACCATTGATAAAAGCCTCGTAGGTTTTGCCGTAGTCGAAATTGGTCGCACCATTGGGACCGTATTGTAGTAACTCTTTCAGATACGCCAGAGCTTCTGCCACCTCGGGTTTATTGACATACCCATCCACCGCAAATTCGCCAAACTCACCCCACGATCCGCCAAAACCCCACATAAACATCTGAAAGCCCATCGTCATCGAATCATACCCTCGGCCGGTGAGCAGAGCGCAGCCGTATTGTTTTTGATCGGGGCGATGGAAAAATTCAGCCAGGTCGCGGAATTCATCCCAGGTGTCGGGAATCGTCAAATCGCGCCCGTATTTCTCTTTAAATGCCGCTTGCTCGGCAGGGTCTTCAAACCAATCCTTGCGATAGACAAATCCAACGGCATCGGTCTCGCAGGGCGCAGCGTAGAATTTGCCACCGCCGGGCGGATATTCGCACAAATAACGCGCAGCACGGGGATGAATTTTGTCGATATCAATTGCCGTGGGCAACCAATCGGTCAGATCGACATAAAGACCGCGCGTTGCGCCGCGCCCAATCCACTGGCTATCGCCAATCACAATATCAAAATCCGTTTTATTATTTCCAAAATTGAGAAAGACTTGATCCTGGTAAGACGGCCAGGGAATTTGGTGAACTTTAACGGCAATACCCGTTTCCTGTTCGAATTTATTGCCCAATTCCTGAAGTCCATCCGCGGGATCCCACTGCGCCCACCATATTGTGATAGAACGCTTCATCGGTGTCGGCGACTCAGCGGGCTTACACCCCACAAAGAGAAATATCAGACCAAATAGAATACATGTGTGCCTCATAGCGCAATCTCCAGAGTTATTGTGTTGTATGTGATGGCGGTTTGCAAACAGCATGAACAAGGCGATGTGATAGCGAAAAAACAATGCCTTGTCAAGCATTATATAAACGCGAGGCAAAGGGCGTGATAAAGGCTTGCTTTTTTTGTTGGGCGATTTATTTTCATATTAAACATTTATATCCTATTCGCTGTCATCCCTCCGGGATGCTGAACTCTCCAAAAACATGAGACGCTATCTATGATTGACGCCTTACTACCCCTTGGTCTGCTTATTGTCGTATGCAAAATTTTCGAGGGTCTGTTTAACCGTTTTGGCTTAAACTCAATCGTCGCCTATACAATCACGGGCACCTTGCTCGGCCCCATCACAAATATCGTCGAGCCAACGCCAGAACTCCAGACGTTCTTGGGCATCGGCATCTTCGTCTTCTTCTTTTTGGTCGGCCTCGATGAAATCGACATCCCCAGCTTTGTGGCAACGATTCGCGGACGGTTCTTTGTCGCAGCCACCGTGTCGGTGCTCATCTCACTCATCGTCGCTTTGGTGTTCACATCAAACCTTTTCAACATCAGCTTTGCCCTCAACCTCAATTTCACAGAGGCACTGGCACTGGCTGGCATTCTCTCGCTGTCCAGCCTGGGGCTTGTGGCAAAGGTGTTCGCCGACAAAGGACATTTCAAACAACCCATCGGCCTCGAGATATTCACCACAGTTATCATCGCCGAATTGATCGCCCTCCTCGTGGTCGGGTTCTCCATCAGCGAAATTGGCGCACAGACATACGATCTGAGTTTTTATAGTGTGCTTCTTCTGTTGATACAAATGTCGAGTTTTGCAGTGGTGGCCTGGTTCATATCGGCGCGGCTACTGCCCCATGCGATTGTCTTCTTGCAGAAGGTATTAAATGTACCCGAACTGTCGTTTGGGCTGCTGATCGGCGGCCTTTTCCTGATGGTAGTGGGTGCCGAATATCTCCACCTGCACGGCTCCATTGGCGCGTTGCTTTTCGGCACGGCCCTGTCGAGTATGCCCCGTCAGGTCCACGAAGACGTCCTGCCCGGTTTGCGAAGCGCGGCAGAAGGCTTGTTTGTCCCGCTCTTTTTCGCTTCGGCCGGTTTGCACCTGGACCTTTCTTTTTTGACCTTGCCAATCGCGACCATCGCGGCGTTGGTCGTGTTCCCGTCTCTGGGCAAATTCGCCGGTGCCGTTATCGGTACCTATATGGCGCGTCTGGACAATCCTTTCGCCCAGGCCACGGGATTGATGGCAAAGGGCGTGGCGGAAATCGCCCTCCTCCTCGTCCTCTTCGAAAACGGCGTAATCGGCAAGGATGTCTTTTCGCTATTCGTGCTCATGATGTTCGGCTATATTGTGCTGATGCCGCAAGCCATTGACCTGGCAATTACCGGAGCCAAAAAAACGCATCGCGCCAAGCTACCCACCGCCATACCGCTTTCTTATGCCCGCCGCGCAATGCGGGATATTACCGTCAACCACGTCATGGACAGCACGCGCACATATCCCCATTCTGCGCTCTCGGCAGAGGATTTTATCAATGACTGGCCCGTGCCAAATCAACGGGATTATCTCGTGGTTGATCACGACGAGGTTGTAGGGATGGTCTCGCTTCCCCGCCTGCAGGCAATGTCCTCGCGTTTGCGGGCAAACCTGAGTCTGAGTACTGTGTTGCGCACAGATTTGCCGCAGGCTCACCCCGATGAGCCAATTGAAGACGTGCTCAAGCGCATGACGGATCATTCGCTGTCCGTAATCCCAATCACAGATGGAAACACAGGTGTATTTCTTGGCTCAGTCACGAGCGAAAATGTCCTTGAACTGGCTGTTTTGATGGATGAAATCGCCGAAGAATTGGAAAATATAGGTGAAGATATACCGTAGGTACACAAACCCAACCTGATGGAGACCTGTGATGAAAATAGGGGTGACGCAAATTATCCTGGGCAAACTGACACTGGATGAAACATTGCAATTGTGCTGTGATGCGGGTTACGAGGCAATCGAGCTGGTATTTTCACCAGATGGTGATCCAAATGTAGATATGAGTGACAACGAGGTGCGCGGTGTCAAAACTCGGTGTGACGATGCGGGCATTGAAATCAGCAGTGCGCTTGCCAGATATGATAACCGGGGCAATTTTCTCAGCCGAGACCCGGCAGAGCGCGAAGCCGGCATGAAGAGCTTGCGCCGCGCCATTGACGTGGCGCATCTGGTTGAAACCGACGCGGTCTTACTCCATCCGGGCCAACTCCCGGTTGATGGCACTTATGAAGACGCATGGGATGATTTTCTGGTCTCGATGAAAGAAATCGCCCCTTATGCCGAAGAAAAAGGCGTTGCGGTCGGCATAGAAAATGTGTGGAATAAGTTCTTGCTCAACCCAAAAGAAACGCGCGAGTTTGTCGATGCCGTGGGCAACGATTGGGTCGGAATTTATCTCGATACAGCCAATATGATGTTTTACGGCTATCCAGAGCACTGGATTCGAGGGCTTCAACACCGGATTAAACGGGTGCATTTCAAAGACTTTGTTCGTCAACAACGCAATTTTGTACCGCTGATGGATGGAGATACGGATTGGGCAGAAGTCATGCGAGGATTGCGAGATATAGGCTATGACCAATATGTCATCCACGAAGTAGGGGGCGATCGAGACGTGCAAATCGAGATGGCAAACCGCATGAAACAAATTGTGGCAATGTGAGGACACTAATGGCAATGCGAAAGGTAGCGACAATTGACGGCCAGGGCCGAATTTTGATCATCGAAGAACCCGTTGCAGCCCCAAAACCAGGCCAGGTTCAAATAGAAGTCGCGGCGAGCATGGTCAGCCCCGGTACGGAGTTGGGTGGGGTAAAAAGACGGCGGGAAAACCCATCAGATGCCGCACCTCGCCCATTTGGATATTCCAATGCCGGCGTGGTCGTGGCGCAAGGCGCGGGGTGTGAAGATATACCGCTTGGAACTCGCGTGGCCTGTATGGGTGGCGGATATGCCCAGCATGCAACCCATGCCTGTGTGCCGCGCAATATGGCGGTCCCCATTCCCGATGACGTCAGTGATGAAGACGCCTCGTCTATTCATCTGGTCGCAACCGCTTTAAATGCCGTGCGGCGAGGCGCATTCCAACTCAGCGAACACATTGCCGTGGCGGGTCTGGGACTTGTTGGACAATTTACCTGCCAGTGGGCGCGCATTTCGGGCTGTTATGTCATGGGCCTGGACCAATTGCCCATGCGTCTTAAAAAAGCCGCGACATGCGGCTTGCTGCGCGGGGTCAATATCACAGAGGAAGACCCGGTAGAAGTATCGCAGACTTTTACGCGCGGATATGGTATCGATGGCGGTGTAATTGCTTTTGGTGGCGATGGTACGCCGGCCTTTATCACACTTAGCAAAATGATTAAAAAAGCACCCGACACGCACTTAATGGGACGCATTGTCATTGTGGGCGGTGCCCGAATAGAACACGGTTTTGCAGCCGCACTGGGCAATCTGGATGTACGCAGTGCCGCGCGCACAGGACCGGGCTATCACGACGAGGAATGGGAACACGGCGCAGACTATCCACCCGTTTTCATGCAGTGGACCACAAAGCGGAATTTAGAAGAATGCTTGCGCTTCATGGATTCCGGACACTTAAAAGTATCCCCCCTCATTACGCATCGGGTTGCATTGGATGACGCACCCGAAGCCTGTGAAGAACTCATTCAGAATCCCAACGCCGCACTGGGCGTCGTGTTTTTACCCTAAAAGGAGTCATAATGGCAGCAAAACGCTATCGCGCCGGTGCTATTGGTCGGACCGGACAGGGCAATTTTGGACATGGCCTGCATGTGCCCTATCAAAAAATCGACTGCGTGGATATGATCGCTGTGTCCGATCCAGACGCATCCGGACGAGAAAAGGCAATTGCAGATGCCGGAGCTCAGCGAGGGTATGCGGACTATCGCGACATGCTGGCAAAAGAAGACCTCGACATTGTCAGCGTGTGCCCCCGATGGGTCGATTGTCACGAAGAAATGATCGTGGCGTGTGTTGAAGCCGGTTGCCATGTCTATTCGGAAAAACCACTTGCAGGGGACCTCGCGTCCGCAGATCGCATCGTGGCCGCCGCCGAACAGCACAACCGCAAAATTGCCGTTGCGCATCAGGCTGTGTATCTCAGACAAGTACATCAAGTGCGCGATCTAATACGAGAAAATCGAATTGGGAAACTCCTATCCATGCATGCTTATGGCAAACAAGACCATCGAGGGGGAGGCGAAGACATGCTGGTATTGGGAACGCACCTCTTCAACATGATGCGCTTTTTTGCTGGCGATCCCCTGTGGATGACAGCGCGCGTGACAGTTGGAGACCGCGAAATCGCGCCCGAGGATGTGCGGGAAGCCACAGAGCCAATTGGCGCGATTGCGGGCGACGGCGTGGTCAGCCTGTTTTCTTTTGGTAATGGCGTGGATGGCTCATTTGTCTCGCGGGCCAATCAAGCTGGAAAAGGACAGGGCTACGGGTTGGTGCTGGTCGGAGAATCTGGACGAATAGCCATAAGCGGAGGCGCAGAAGCAATATCCATTTACGAAGATGGACTGTGGTCACCCTGGAGAGATAGTCATACGTGGCATGCGCTCGACCTTGCGGGTGACCACTTACAAGAGACGGGAAATTATCGCGCTATTATCGACCTGATTGACGCCATAGAACGCGACCGCGTACCCATTTCCAGTGATCGAGATGCGCGTTGGGCACTGGAAATGATTCACGGGGCGTACGCATCTCAAATTTCTGGGCAACGCGTTATTTTTCCAAACCCCGACCGTTCTCATCCGCTTGAAAAATGGAATTCTGGACATTGATATAGTTGTGTTCATGCCTGTAATTTGATATTATTTCTAAAACACTTTGTCCCTTGTGGAAAGGTCAAAAAATGAAACTAAACGTATTGAAAGAATTGCCCCGTTCTTTTCGGGCATCAGTACTCCTTGCAGGGTGGCCTGGTATGGGTAGCGTTGGCATTGGTGCCATTGACTATATCCGACGCAAACTCGATGCCGTCGCATTTGCAGAAATAGACATGCAATCTCACTTCCCGCCCGAAGCCATGATCGTAGAAGATGGGATAGCGGGCTTCCCCGACCCGCCTGCCCATATATTTTATGCCGTAGAAGAACACGACCTGATTATTTTTCAAAGCGAGGCGCAAATAGGCGGAGCACCCGGCGATGAATTATTGGACAAAATTCTGGATGTGGGACAAAGGGTTGGCATCGATACCGTTCTCACAGGAGCGGCCTATCTCACACAGTCCAGTCACAAAGAAGGTACACAGGTGCTGGGGGTGGCGAACAACACTGAATTTCGAGATATGCTATCATCTCACGGAGTGGAGATACTAAAAGAAGGGATGGTTTCGGGACTTAATGGCCTGTTGTTGGGCTTTGCAAAAAAACGCGAACTCAATGCGGCCTGTTTTTTGGGAACGATGCCGCAATATGCTGCCCCCATTCCAAATCCCAAAGCTTCAAAAGAAATTGTGCTGACTTTGGCAGATTTATTAAATTTTTCAGTCGATATGTCGGAAATTGACGATGCGGCCGAAAAGATGCAAGGCACAATGGAAGATATTGAGATGCAGATCCAAAAGACATTCTCCCACATGGACGATATTCCAGCAAGTGAATTTCCAGGCGGAAAAATCGAAGAAGATAAAGTGCCTCAGTCCGTTATGAAACGCATTGAAAAGATGTTTCGCGAAGTGAAAAAAACAGACCAGTTTCACAAAAAAGCCAATGAACTCAAAGCTGAACTCGACCGTTGGAATCTCTATCCATTTTACGAAGATCGGTTTCTGAATCTTTTCAAATCTGGCCCGGGAGAAAGCAGATAAATGACTGATATTAAAATTGATCTTTACAGCGATACATCCACCGTGCCAACGCAAGCGATGCGCGAGTTTATGTGTCGGGCAGAAGTGGGTGATGAGCAAAAGGGCGAAGACCCGTCGGTGAACGCCCTACAGGATATGGTCGCCGAGATACTGGGCAAAGAGGCGGCTCTTTTTTTGCCATCGGGAACCATGTGCAACCAAATTTCTTATGCGGTTCACTGTCGCGCAGGAGATCTCATTTTAGTTGATCGCACCGCACACCCGCTCATATCAGAAGCAGGCGGTGCAGCAGTGCTCGCTCGCGCAACGCTGTATCCCATCGACGGAAAAAATGGCATGTTTACACCCGAACAAATGGCAGACGTTATGGTGCCTTCAACGCGATATAGACCGCCCTTCCGCCTCGTCTGTGTCGAACAAACCACAAATATGCCGGGGGGACGTATATGGCCCCTCGAACATATACGCGCAGTATGCGACCTCGCGCACGAAAAAGGTACTTTAACGCACATGGACGGTGCGCGGCTCCTGAATGCAACCGTTGCGACTGGTATTGCACCAAAAGATTATGCCGAGTCTTTTGATACCCTGTGGATCGATCTGAGCAAGGGCCTGGGCGCGCCAGTAGGAGCTGTGCTGGCGGGGTCTTCAGAATTTATTCTCAATGCCTGGCAATGGAAACAGCGCATCGGAGGCGCCATGCGACAAGCCGGCATTATTGCCGCCGCTGGTATCTACGCGTTAGAACACAACGTCGAACGCATGGCAGAAGATCACGCAAATGCAAAGCGCCTGGCAAAAGGTATTGCACAGGCACCCGGAATTGGAATTGATGTCGAAAGCGTAGAAACCAATATGGTGCGCTTTGACGTGTCTCAATTGGGCATTTCCGCCCAAGAATTCGGTGAGCAATTGCTCGCCGAATACGGCATACGCGTAAGCGTCATCGGCGCACATCTGATAAGATTGATCCCACACATCGGCATTTCCGAATCCGATGTTGACGAAGCCGCCCAGGCGATATGTCGCCTATCTGAAAAAGTGGGCTGCAAGACGTAAAATGTGAAAACCTGCCTCCTTCTCGACTGACCACTGGAGATTACAACATGCCAGAACTATCTATTTCCACCTGGAGCTTACACCGCGCTCTGGGCAAAGCGTGGTATGATCGCACGCCTAATGGATTTGTGAACCGAAATGGTGATGCGGGGCGCATACAACTGCTCGATGTTCCCCGCGAAGTGGCATCGCATGGCATTGGGCATTTGGAAATCTGCCATTTTCACTTCCCCACAACAGATGATGCATTTATAGCAGACCTGCGCGCAGAACTGGACAGACACGGCGTCTCGCTTTACAGCATCTTGATCGACGCCTGGGATATTACGCATCCCGACCTCGAACAGAGAGAAAAGGACCTGACGGAAATTCGGAGATGGATCGACGTCGCATCCACCTGTGGCGCGGCGAATGTGCGCGTAATAGCTGGCGAAGCAGAGCCAGACGCGGAATCCATAGCGCTCAGCGCGCAAAATCTCCTGCAATTGTCGGACTATGCACGCGATTGTGGCGTACGCGTCATGACCGAAAATTTTAAGCGATTGACCCAGCGCGCAGCCCCGCTATTGGACATTTTGAACAGATGCGAAGGGAAAATCGGATTGTGTACCGATCTCGGTAACTTCAAGGGAGAACACAAACTGGACGACCTCACAGAAGTCTTGCCGTTTGCAGATACGATTCACACCAAAGCGGATTACGAAAATGGAATCATGTTGCGGGACGGATTCCTAACCTGTTTGGATTTGACGCGCAAAGCCAAATTCTCGGGATATTATACATTGATCTTCCAGGACCCCGGTGAAGAATGGACATATCTCAACGCGCTCAAGAGCGAAGTACTTCCGTATTTATAGACCTTTCCCGAGGACAATCTGATGAAACCGGTTCGCGCTGGCTTATTTGGCCTGACACATCCCCATTCGGAAGCCCATTTCAAAACCCTGCAAGCTTCTTCACTGGTAGATGAAATTATTCTGTACGACGCCGATCCCTCGGCTCTGAACAGCTTTAATTCAACAGATAAAGTCGTAGGGGCTTATTCCGATCTCAGCGTACTTTTAGGCTCTGAAAATATAGCCTTTGGTGTGGCTTGCGCCCGCAACGACCAGAATCCAGATATTTGTCTTCGCTTGTTCGAGCAGGGCATTCACGTCATCAGCGAAAAACCCATCGGTGATTCGGTTGCTGCTGTCTCTCAGGTCGTGGATGGCGCGGCAAAAGCGGGTGTACAATTGGGCGTTATGTATCAGAATCGCTATCACCCCGCTACTTGTGAAGCGCGAAGAGTCGTGCAAGGCGGTGCAATAGGTCGGGTGACATCTTGTGAGTCCCGGATGGTCACATCGCAGGTTAAATTTCGCAACCCCAAACACTGGCTATTTGATCGGACGATTTCCGGCGGCGGCATCTTATCGTGGTTGGGGTGTCATTATATTGACCTGTTGTGCTATATCATGGACGCGAACATCGTCTCCGTTTCTGCGGTTGTCGATACGCTCAGTGGCGAAGACATTGATGTTGAGGATGTGGCATCTTTATCCTTTCGTTTTTCCAATGGTGCGCTGGGCAGCATGCAGGCCGGTTATCAACTATCAATAAGCGGCGCGGGTTATATGGGACCGAATTACGACACGTATATGGGATTTCGCGGCAACGAGGGCCGCGTGTTCTGGACACCCTCGGGCGGTCCATCAGAATTGTATCTCGAAAGCGTCGCAGAAGGCTGGCACACCGCGTCTCAGCGAACCTTTGATTATACGCTACCGGAAGTCGATGCCTATGGCGGGGCTTATGGGATCGCTTTTTTGGATGACTTTATTCGATCCACTGCGGGCAAAGGCACGGCTCCAACCCCTGGAGAAGACGCCTTAAAAGTCGCCAGAATCATTGAAGCGGCATATCGGTCAAATGATACCGGTCAACGCATTGAATTAGGTAAGATGTGAAAGAGCCTGCCCCGAACATCCTCTTTCTCCTGATTGATTCACCTTCCTCATCCCCTCTCCAATAATATCCGTCTTTATACCACATAAGTGATCAATGGCTGATCTGTGAGTCCAGCGAGAAGATTATCTACCGTACGCTGGGCCATTGCGATACGAGTCTGGCGTGTGGCGCTACCCAGGTGGGGAACTATAACCACATTTTCCATAAACAGGAGGGGATGATCGCGTGGAAGAGGTTCTGGCTCGGTCACATCGAGCGCGGCAACTGCGATCCAATTATTCTCAAGAGCTTCTACGAGTGCATCGTGATCGATAACACCTCCGCGCGCCAGATTGACCAGTATAGCGGTTTTTTTCATTCGTCTGAGCTGATCTCGACCAATCATATTTCGCGTTTCCTCAGTCAGCGGCACATTCAAAGTGACAAAATCCGATTGTTCGAGCAAATCGTTGAGAGATACATAAGTCGCGCCCAACTCGGCCTCGGCTTTGGGATCTGGCTTTCGGTTGTGATACAGCACAGTCATGTCAAACCCCTGCGATCGTCGCGCAACCTGCCTGCCGATATTGCCCATACCAATAATACCCAATATTGTACCGTGGATTTCGTGACCGATCAAAATGCGCGGATCGTAGCGCGAAAAAGCCGCACTACGGGCAAAGCGGTCACCAATAACGATATTGCGGGCGGCAGCCATGAGCATTGCAAAGGTCATATCGGCTGTCGCGCCATCAAGCATATTGGGTGTATTGCCCACTGGAATTCCGCGCTGTTTGGCCGCTGATAGATCAATGTGATCTACGCCAACACCAAAATTGCTGATAATTTTCAAATTGGGCATGCGATCCATAAAATCACCATCGATAATCGGGTGTCCATAAGTGAGCAGCCCTTGTGCAGACGCGAATTTATCATCTGAAACATCGCCGTGTGCCAAAATGTGAAGTTCACAGCGGTTATTCATCATCTCTGGAATTTCATCTGGAAGATCGACATCGACGAGAACTCGATATTGCATACGCGCTCCTTTCGCAAGTGTTGTTTTGCAAGATAGCACGCGATGAAAAATTTCACAACATGAGTTAAGTATTGCAGGAGACACGCGAATTGCGTAAATTGAAAAGTAATCGTGCGTTTTAGAAGAACAGAATAAACACTGGAGGAGGGATATGAAAGGATCAAAATTTGGCGTCGCGGTCAAAGAAGCGCGGTTTAAGATGTTGAGAAACTGCGTTCTAATTATGACGGTATTCCTGGCATTTGGACAGGCAGACGCGGGATTGCTGCCAGAAACTCCTACGCCTCAAGGTGGAGATCTCACCGGCTCCTGGGTAGCTGAGAAGGTCGGCCTGAACGCTTATGTTCCAGCCGCGCTCGTGGAAGCTGTAAAGCCTCTTACAGTTGAAGGCGAGATCAACGGCACAATAACTTTTGGTTCAGATGGCAGCGTGCAATCTGACTACAGGACAGAGACCAATATCTCTGCGGTATTATTGGTTCCGCTTACGGTCGCTGTACTCGATACGAGCCAATACACAGGCAATTACACGGTCGCGTCTGATACCCATGCACTCACCATAACGCGCGAAAATGAAGACCCACTCAATTATACGTACACAGCGACGGCGGATTCACTACAGATCATACGCCCACTTCTTTTAGATGAATTATTGGCGTCATTATCTGAAGGTGTGAGACCTCTCGCACAAAATGTGCTTTCTCAGTTCGTTTCGCCAGATGATCCAATCAGGATCGTAATTACTTTTGCGAAAGCAACGGATACAGGAACATCTCCAACACCCCCAACACCTCCAACACCGACTACGCTAACGGGTGATTTTGACGGAAACGGCGCGGTTGAATTTCCAGACTTTCTCCTCTTTGTCGCGCAATTTGGCAAGTCTTCATCTGATGACGGTTTCGACGCCCGTATGGATCTCGATGGAAACGGCGCGGTTGAATTTCCAGACTTTCTCCTCTTTGTCGCCGCGTTTGGCAGCAAGAGCGGTTAGTGATCAAGACCACAAATAGAAAGCCTTCTATGACCAAATTTATGGCAAGTGCTTATCTGATACTCAAATTGATTTGTCAGCGAATAGAGATCGACCCCGACCTTGTTCTTGTGATGTGGTGCAATCGCCCGGCCATTGAAATTTACGAGCCGGGCCTTTCTGTGCGTCAAGGCCAGCGATTACATCGCATAAAAAACGTTTTTCCCTTTGAGTGGGGTGCAACTGCGACAACTCGACTGAATTTATCGCAGTCATCAGTTCAATGGTCCTATACTGGACGTCCCTTGCATCTATGAATATAGTTTCCATGCAGGGCACATTGATGCAATTTCATGGTATTGTCAGGAAAAGTATATGATATTGCGACTGGGAATAATCATTGTGGTGTTTTTGAGTGCAGAGATCTCCAGTGCTCAAGAGATGTTTGAAAGCAGTGATTCAGTGGTTCTCGCCCCCGCATTGAAAAGTGTTGTCGATTCCCTGGAAGCTGGCAATCCCGGTGCTGCTGCTGTCGCGTTGCGCGATATTTTAGAACAAAACCCTGTACACACACAAGCATTGCGCCTTCTCATATCGTCTTATTTGCGACTGGAAGACTTTGATCGCGCGATTGACGCCTGCCAGCAGTTGACCGTCCAGGACTCGACTGACGCAAGTGCTCTGGTCACGCTTGGCTATTTATATCAAAAAATAGGCGATATAATTCTATCAGAGCAATATTATCAGCAGGGGCTTATCCTGAACCCCGATATCATCGCAGCCTATCAGGGTTTGGGCTGGATTTATCTGAAAACGGGGCGATTAGAGCAAGCACTTGACATGGCCAGCGAGACCACAGAACGCATGCCCCATTACGCGCTCAATTATATTTTAATGGGACGTGCCTTGACTGCTCAGGGATTTTTTCAAGATGCGGCAATCGCCTATAACCGCGCCTTTGCCCTGCAAAACGATTTGCGCAAGCAGTATGGTATTTTGCTTCAGGAATTGGGGTTGAGGCATCAGTTGAAGCGTTAGGGGACAGGTCGTGGCGGAAAAACCCAGACGGATTCGCGTTGATCGCGCAGAGGGATGGCTCGAAATGGATTGGGCAGACGATGGGATTTTGCGCGTGAAACTGCCCGACGTGCGAAAAGCCTGCCCGTGTGCATTGTGTACAGACCTAAGGGCAAAGCAAGACGAGCAATTGCAGATGATTACTGCGGAACAAGTACCGTCGATAGATCTGTCGGATGTCATTCCAGTTGGAAATTATGCCATCCAAATTCGGTGGGCAGATGGACACGACACGGGAATTTATACCTATTCTTATCTCAAACAATTAGCACTGGCGTCGCGTAGATAGAAAAGAGGAGTGTACCATGAGGATTTTTGCTGGTGTCGGATTTTTGGTCTTAATTTTTTTTGCATCGAGTGTCCAGGCCGGTTTTAAGCTCTACAATCTGGCAACCAAGGTTGGTTTAGACGTTGTACAGGCAAACGACACACGGCATTTCTTTGTGCTTCAAGCAGATATCGCAACCGTATTTTCGCCCAATATTCGCCTCGAAATAGGTGCTGAGACAGGTAGCGGGGCCGATCTTGACGGTACTGAGATCCAGGCAAGAGGAGGTGGGGCTTTTCTAAAGTACTTGTGGCCGCATAAATCGGGAACCGCATATGCGTATATGGGTGGTGGATTGGGGGTGAACCGGGTGCGGCGAGAGCGGTTGATCATCAACGAATTTCAAAACGAATATCAGGCCGCGCTTCACTTTATTCTGGTCGGCATGGAAAAACAATTGTTGAATCGCAGAATGGAGATTTTATTTGAGGTTCGCTGGGTCATTGGCGAGGAAGAAGACGCAAGTGCCCTGCGTACAGCCGTGGGGATTGGTTTCAACATCGGCAAACCATGAGTTCCGCTACCAGTACCGGCCTATAACGAAAAAAATAAAAACCGGCCTCATCATCAGGTCGGTTTTTATTTTATAAAACCCTTTTATGCCCTACGCATTTAACCTTCCACCTTCGCATTGGCAAAGAGATTGCTCACGGATTCATCGTTATTGATACGGCGGATGGATTCGGCGAGAATAGGGGCAACTGATAGAATTTTGATTTTGCCATTTTGGGCGCGTTTGGGCACGGGAATGGAATTGGAAACGACAAGCTCTGTAAGAATGGAATTTTCCACGCGCTCAACGGCGGGATCTGCCAGCACCGGGTGAACAATAGTAGCGCATATATCGCGTGCGCCTTTGTCTTTCAGTGCAGACGCCGCTTCGATGAGAGAACTACCCGTGGAGATAATATCGTCAACAATGACAATATTCTTATCTTTTACTTCGCCAATAACGTTCAGAACTTCGGTCTTTTGACCGCTCCAGCGGCGTTTATCTATAATAGCCAATGGCGCACCGAGCAGTTCGGCATAAGCACGCGCCATTTTTATGCCTCCGACATCGGGTGCCATAACAACGAGATTTTTGAGATTTTTCAGCCTGAAGTATTCGCCTAAAATATTAATGGAGTAGAGATGATCAACCGGTATATCAAAAAAACCCTGGATCTGATTGGCGTGCAGGTCCAGGGTTAAAACCCGCCGCGCTCCAGCTGTATAAATCATATTGGCTATCAGCTTAGCCGTAATGGGCACGCGGGGACGGTCTTTGCGATCCTGCCGCGCATAGCCATAGTAGGGCACAACCGCTGTGATGCGCCGCGCAGAGGCGCGTCGCGCAGCATCGATCAAAATGAGAAGCTCCATTAAGGCGTCATTGGGCGAGATGCCTTCTTCTTCGTTTGCACAAATAGGTTGAACAATAAAAACATCACAGCCGCGCACGTTTTCATCAATTTGCACATGTGTTTCGCCACCGGAAAAACGGCTCACAGTGGCTTCGGCAAGCCGCGTGTCGAGAATATTGCAAATATCTTCCGCCAATGGCCGATTGGTATTGCCCGAAAAAACTTTGAGATCGTAACCCACGTTTTCTCCCTCCTGTCGTCGGGTGCTCTGATTTGTCTGAATCAACCGCATTTTTACACCTTTTCCCATGTGAGCAATATACTGTTGAGAAGATAGTGAATCAACCCCGATTTCAGGATGCAATATCGCGCCTCATCAAAATGATCTGAATTTTGGAATCTGGACGAAGCGGTTCAGTTGAGCAGGTCTCTTTAAACCCGATTTTCTGATAAAAGAAACGCGCTGGATTATTTTCACTGACCCAAGCTTCGAGCATAGTGGCCCCACCCTCTCGTGCCCATTTTATGACAGCGCACACAATCTGCTCACCGATCTTTTGTCCCCGAAATTCGGGTGCAACCCACATCGCGGTGAGCACTACTGTATCTGGTGCCGTACGATAACATCCTGCCATCCCACAGGGATTGTCCTCCACATAAGCCATAAAATAGGCTCGATCCGACAGAGTAGCATGGTCCCTCGCCATGTCCTGCCAGTCTCTGTCAGTTCTTTCTTGACCTTCCGATAGCGTTGTACCAAAAGCATAAGGCGCGTCTTCAAGTGCGCGAAGGCGCACATCCCTGAGAATTTGCCATTGATCTGTGCGGATTCGGGTAACGGATTGTGATGACATAACTCGTTACTCTGGTATAGTTTTGGGATTTACAAATGTCAATTTTTCATCATCGATACTGCGGTAATAACAACCGTACCGCGCCCGTCCATTTTCTTTTGTATGGCACGATCCAGCGCCTTTGAGACGCACGAGATAAAGCAGTGAATTTTGCTCGCAGTTGATGCGCACATCGACCAATTCGAGCATATCACCAGAAGTGGCCCCTTTAATCCAGAGTTCATTGCGCGATGTGCTCCAGAAAGTCGCCACGCGGTGTTCAAGTGCATATTCAAGCGCCTGTTCATTGACATAGCCAATCAGGAGAACGGCTTTGCTATCCACATCCTGCACAGCAACGGGAACCACGGGATGATCGGCCTGTGCAACCTTGCGTAGCTTTTCAAAATCGAGATGGATTTCTGTGCCTTCTTCGAGTGTGTGATCCATAGCCATGGTCATTCTCCTAAAAAAAAAGCCCACTGTCTCTCGACAGCGGGCTTGTACATTTCATTTGGACAAACTGTTATGACATATCCACCGCCGAGCGCATCATGCAAAAAGTCGCAGACGTAGCATGATGAGTATGATGCTGGGCAGTATGGGCAAACGCATCCCCGGCCAAAACTGTGTTTGGATTCAAAAAAATAACCGGGTTTTTGATCAATGCGTTCATAATGACTACAAAATAGAAAGTCTCTGTTTTCTCGTCAAGGTTTTTCTTTTACTAAAGAATCGGATATGAGTTCAGACTTGCCCTTTAATCATAGAGACCTTACATTGGTCTTGATTTGTTTCGTTTTTCAAATCATATCACACGGGAGATTGTGCTGTGCTCTACTGGCTGGGGGAGCAGCTTTTGAACGTCTATGGGCCATTTCGCCTCTTTACTTCTCATCTATTTTTAGTTGGTGCAGGTACCGCGCTCGCCTGCGTGTTCACCTGGAGAATTTTGCCCAAATTGTGGCACCGATTACCGCGCGATCAGGGGCGAGCGCATGCTGTTGGTGCCGCTCAAAATAAGGGCAAACCCGTAGGGGCAGGTGTTATTTTCATTTCTATTTTTATTGTCGTCGGATTTCTATTTGTACCGCTTGGAACGCGCTATCTGGCCGCATTGGGATGCCTGTTTTTGGCGATGCTGGTGGGATTTCTCGATGACCGCTATGAGTGGAGTGAATACCGCATGGGGTTATTCGATCTGGTCATCTCTATTTTGGGTGCTGTGGTAGTGTGCCAGATGGCACCGGTTGAAGTGTGGCTGCCGCTCATTAAGACACCGGTCATTGTCCCGCCCTGGATTTATATCCCTGTTGCTACATGCCTGTTGTGGATGACTATTAACGCCACAAATTGTACAGACGGCGTGGATGGCCTATCGGGCAGTTTGTGCATGCTGGCATTTATTTTTTTAGGTGGTGCACTGTACGGCATTGTGGGACATCGGGATATCGCTCAATACCTGCTTGTACCACACTACAAAGAGGGCGCGAATTGGGCCGTGATGGCTTTTGTCATGACCGGGTGTTTAGTGGGTTACTTGTGGCACAATGCCAATCCAAGCGCCGTGTTGATGGGTGATGCCGGATCTCGTCCTCTGGGCTTATTACTCGGTATGCTGGTCCTGGCGTGTGGCAATCCGTTTTTGATTATCGTAGTTGCCGGGGTGGTGCTGGTCAATGGCGCAACAGGCCTTCTGAAAGTCGCTTTGTTGCGCTTTTTAAAAATCGGCATTTTCAAACAGGTGCGTTATCCCCTGCACGATCACGTCCGCCAAAAATGGGGCTGGTCCAATACACAGGTACTGGTCAGATTTACGCTCTTACAAGCCATTGTAACGCCTCTTTTGCTGATATTATTACTAAAAATCAGGTAGAACGGAGAAAATATGCCTACAAAAACTGAGCTTAAGAAACGCGTTTGTGAAGCCATAGATCGCCGTCGAGATCAAATTTGTCGCATTGGTGATCATATTATGTTAAATCCCGAGTTGGGGTTTAAGGAATTTGAGACAGCAAAGCTGGTATCTCAAACAATGGATGAGTTTGGTGTGCCATGTGAAACCGAGTTGGCGATTACAGGTGTAAAGGGCGTGTTGCAAGGAACTGAACCTGGCCCAACCGTTGCACTGATTGGCGAACTCGACTCGCTCGTGGTCTCCGGCCATCCCAATGCCAATCCCGATACAGGTGCCGCACATGCTTGTGGTCACAATGCACAGATCGCGGGATTGATGGGAGCAATGATGGGCATGGTGGATGCGCGCGTGATTGACGATCTGGCGGGAAGGATCGTCTTTTTTGCTGTGCCAGCAGAGGAATTCGTGGAGGTTGAATACCGTCTAAATCTGGTAAAATCTGGTAAACTGAGCTTTTTGGGCGGCAAACCCGAATTGATCAAGCACGGGCATTTTGATGATATCGATATGGCAGTTATGATTCATACACATAGTGATGATTCATTGACCAAAGCCGCAGCCTCCGCCTCATCTAATGGATTTGTGGCAAAGATGATTCGGTTTGTGGGCAAAGCCGCACACGCGGGAGGCGCACCTCACCGGGGCATCAATGCTCTAAATGCCGCTCAAATTGCTCTGAGTGCCATCAATGCACAGCGTGAAACATTCCAGGACCACGATGCGGTTCGAGTACACCCCATCATCACCAGAGGCGGAGAGTTAGTCAACGTTATACCCGACGAAGTTTGTATGGAAACTTATGTTCGGGGGCGTACAGCAGAAGCAATTCTCGATGCCAGTATAAAAGTAGATCGCGCGCTGCGAGCCGGTGCAATGGCACTTGGCGCAACAGTAGAAATAGAAACACTACCGGGATATATGCCATTAAAAAACAATGCGGATTTGCAGGCACTCTATGGAAAAAATGCCAGAGCGCGTCTGGGAAAAGATGAGTTTTGTACAGTCGGCCACAGAACTGGATCAACGGATATGGGCGATATATCCTGCATTATGCCCGCGATTCATCCCTATATGTCGGGTGCTACGGGACCGGGACACAGCGTCGAATGGCATATTTCCGATAAAGAGATGGGATATGTAGAACCGGCCAAATCATTGGCATTGATGGCAGTGGATCTGCTATACGACCGCGCGGCAGAAGCAAAAGCCGTCCTTGCAAATCACAAGCCAGAGATGACAAAAGAGCAGTACCTCGATTTTCAAAATAACCTGTTCCAAACAGAAGTTTATGATGGTGAGTGAGATGGGGCGTTGACCAGAAACACCCAAATCTGATACTCAATATCAAAATACAAAAAGGCCCGAGATGTATCGGGCCTTTGGTATCGTGTAACTGTATTTTTTAAACGATCATACAATTTCCAGCATGCGTTCCACAGCTTTTAATGCGCGTACGCGGATGTCTTCGGGCACTTCGATGATTTGCTCGTCAAACTCAAGGGCATTGAGCGTGTCTTCAAGTGTTATTTCGTTCATATGTGGACAGCGAATGCTGCACAGGCCAACCATTTCCTTATCCGGGTTTTCCGCAGCGATGTTGTCACCCATGCTGCATTCTGTAAGCAGCAAATAGCGCTCGGCATCCATTTCGCGCACATAATCGACCATGCGAGAGGTACTGCCCGAAAAATCGGACGCAGCGACCACTTCAGGACTGCATTCCGGATGGGAAAGAACAACGACATCCGGAAACTGCACGCGCACATTTTCAATATCCTGAACGGTAAATTGCTCGTGTACTTCGCACCGACCATGCCAGCCGATCATTTCGTATTCAAGACCGGGTTTGGGATCGACAAATCCCGCTACTGTGGGAAAAATAATGCGTTTGTCGGTCTCTTCCGCCACATTGGCGGCTAAGTATTCGTCGGGCAAAAAGATAATGGTATCCGAATTGAGCGATTCAACAACCTTGTGGGCATTGCCCGATGTGCAGCAAATATCGCATTCGGCTTTGACATCGGCATAAGTGTTGATATACGTGACAATGGGAACGCCCGGATATTGTCTGCGAAGATTGCGAACGTCTTCTGCAGTAATGCTCGCAGCCAGCGAACAGCCCGCAACGCGCGCGGGCAAGAGCACGGTTTTGTCGGGGTTGAGAATTTTTGCGGTCTCGGCCATAAAACGCACGCCGCAAAAAACAATAGGATCGGCGTCGGTTTCTGCGGCTTTACGCGATAACTCCAGCGAATCACCCACGACATCTGGCACAGAGTGATAAAGTGCTGGCTCCATGTAATTATGCCCGAGGATAATGGCTCCGCGCTCTTTTTTAAGCTTATTAATTTCGTAAGCCAATTCGGCTTTATAGCGCAATTCGATATCGGGCACAATGCCCTCTAATCGCTCGGCCATCTGTTGATAGGTCTCTTCCAAAGTAGTGGCAGTCAGTGCCATAGCAGTCAGCTCCTGTTGTGGGGAAACAATCCCCTGAGGATATTTCGCGCGTATTTGAATAAAGATATAAAAAGACGGCCTTTGCTGCAAGGTTTCGGTTGTGCCCTCTGGCAAGAGACATTACTTTTTGTTTTGTAATATCTGGATACGGAATATGAAATTTGTAATTCGCGCGGGTGGTGTTGGCACGCGGCTATGGCCTTTGAGTCGCCAAAACAGGCCCAAACAATTTCACGCTTTAACAGGTGAATACACGATGTTGCAAGAGGCGGTAAATCGCCTCAATTCACTGGCTAAAATAGATGATCTTTTTGTATCCACGGGCGTAAAACTATTGCATAGCGTTCGAGAGCAATTGCCCGAATTACCTCCTGAAAATACAATTTTAGAACCAACACTCCGCAACACAGGGCCTGCGGTGGGGCTTGAATGCGCTTTGTTGGAAGCCCGTTTTCCCGGATGTACAATTGCGAGTTTGGGTTCTGATCACCACATTGGCAAACCAGGGGAATTTTGTCGATTGCTCAAAGTTGCAGCAGACGCGCTGGAGGACCGTCCCGAGACCCTGTTTGCACTCGGTGTAAAGCCAACGCGCGCGGACACGGGCTTTGGCTATATACAAAAGGGCGATGTGATTGCAAAGATAAACAATGAACCAGTTTATGCCGTAAAGTCATTCACAGAAAAACCCGATGCAGAAGCCGCACAAACATATCTGGAAAGCGGTCAATATCTGTGGAATAGCAATATGTTTGTGTGGAAAGCCAGAACAATGCTGGATCTTTTTGCAAAATTTGAACCCGAGATGTATATCCTGCTCGAACAAATTGGCACCGCTGTCAAAGAGGGACGAGAAACAGATGTCATTACCGAGGTCTATCCGCAGATGAAAAACATCGCCATTGATCATGCGATTATCGAACGTGCGTCAGATATTGCGACCCTGCAAGCAGATATCGATTGGAGCGATATTGGCGCGTGGGGCGCTTTGACTGATGTCTTGCCCGTAGATGAAAATGGCAATTTACTGCATGGCAATGTGCTATCGCTCAATGCGAAAAACACAACAGTTTATGGCGGCAAGGACAAAATAATCGCGCTGGTCGATGTCGAGAATTTAATCGTAGTCGATACGGGCGATGCCCTGCTTATTGTACCCCGCGATGGCTCTCAGCGCGTAAAAGATGTGGTCGCGGCATTGGACGAGCGATACGTGTGATCTGGAATCAAACTTTAAAGGAGGTTTTATGAAGATTCTAAAAAGTTTTTGTCTCGCGATATGTGTGTTGTCTTCTAATATGGGCACTGCCGATGCGGCATTTATCGATGGCGTAAACCTGGGTGGAGGCTTTATGTGGAACGGCAGTACCCGTCCGCATTTTGATTCAGCTGGCGGGATCGCCCTGCACACCTCTGTCCATCTCAACCTGCCTGGACCATTCATATTTGCGCCGTTTTACGACATAAGTTTTGCCAGCCCTATGATGCATACTCTGGGCACGAGTCTCAATTATGAGATTGGCATGCGCGATTTTGAAACCCACAAGCTGTTTTTTGGGCCGAGTATTGGACTTGTACTATCTACTGATGATAAAAATAATAGTACTTCTGAACGTTTTATAGGTGGGGAATTGGGATACAAATTTCCAATAGGTGAAAAACTCGGGCTATTTGCCAGGATTAAATATGTCGAAGATCAAAATGATGTGATCAGTGGATTTTCCGGACACATCGGCGCGACATTCAAACTCTTTCAGTAAACTACTTTACCAAACATCCTGCCGATCCAATTCATTGTGTAGCAACACAATACACTGAGAGGCAAACAACATTCGGGGCCCCACGCAAATTGGTTTGGCACCGAGGCGGCGCAAATACTTAGCCGTTTTTTTTGGCATTGTGAGATGGTCTGAAAAAACAAACGTCACATCCTGGGGAAATGTCACCGTGCGAATATCAACACCTCTGCGCTCGAGTACGTAGAGTGATGCTGTGTGATCTTGCACAACGCGTTCAAATCCCTTTTTTGCCACAAACAAACCGTTATCAACCTGTCGCTCTTCGCCCAGTGACAAACCCTTGCCCGCAGATAGTGCTTTTTGTACCGCTCCTGCCAAAGTGCGTTCATCAAACCCACCCAAATAGGGTAAATGATCGCTTTCAAAACGCACGGTTTTCGGCGGATCCGAAGGTCCATCAAAAACGAAATGTACAGTAGTATTGGTTCGTATATTTTGAGAATAAAAAAGCGCGTTAGCCAAACAATGCGCCACAATCTCCAATCGTCCAACTCGGCGCAAATCATCCAGCGAAAAATCTGGTGTGGTCGGGCCTTTGCGAGCGCGAAGAATAAAATTTCTCATAAGGAGCAAGTTATGAAACGCTGGGTGGTCGCAATGCTGATCCTCACAGCTCAGGTCAGCGCGGAAAATAAAAACAAAATGTCAACAGGGGATGGGAAAACCGATAAAATAATGGTCGAAATTCAAAAAAATGCCAGAGAAATCGCCACCTGTAAAGCCGAACAGACGACAGTCATTCGCGTAATGGATCAGAAACTGACGCTCAATGCCAGCGCAACCTTTAAGCGTCCCAACCTGATGCGCCTCGACACCGTACAAGACCAAATGATCATTTCACAACGCCTGTCCGATGGCGGCCTGATGTGGACCTATGACCGCGAAGAAAAAATCGTCTCCAAGGTGAACCTGGGGCGCGTCTATCGCATAACCAACCTTGAAGCCGATGCAGACCAGGCCGACCCCCTGCGTCCCTTTAGAGGTCTGGAATGGACGAGCATTCGCTACATCGCAGACGAAATATTTGAAGAACGCTCCCACCGCGTCTTTGAAGCCAAAACCAAAGTCAATCTCTTACATGCACAACTACCTAATCCCCCTGTCAAAGCACAATTACTCATCAATCCCGAAGATGGCCTGTTGCGCCGAATTGGCCTTTTTGATGCCGAAGACAATGAGATCATTACACAAACCTTTCACAATTTGAGCATCAATCCGGACGTCAAAGACAAATGGTTTGAATTTATCGTACCCTCGGGCACCCACGTCATAGACGCAACCGACGACGCGATACAAGCCCTCAAAACTGCACAATAGGGTGGAAAAACTCATGACAACAACGCATTGGCGCATCGCCCTATTTATCTGGCTACTCTTAATTTTTATTGGTTCAAGTAGCCTGCTATCGTTCGAGAATACAGAAAGGTTTTTCTTTTTCAGTGAACGAATACACCATGCGGCGCGCAAATTTGCACACATAGCAGAATATGCTATTTTGACCTATCTGTGTTTCCGTTCTCTATGGACTAAGAACCGATTTGTCCCCTGTGTATTATGGAGCGTCCTGATATCGATTCTCTATGCGATATTGGACGAATACCATCAATCCTTTATACCCAGCCGCACTGGCATTTGGACCGATGTGGTGTGGGATGGCACAGGTATCGCAATCATAATCCTATTATTGTGGTATGCAAAACACAGGGAACACGGCAAAATCAGACAGTGGATTTTATAGACTATTTAACAGGATACCTGACATGACCAAATCTGGAAAAATTGAAAAACCCAATATTCTCTTCATCCTCGCCGACGACATGGGCTGGGGTGATGTCAGCTATCACGGCTCACACATTCGCACGCCCAACATCGACCGCCTCGCAGCCACGGGAATCGAACTCGACCAGCACTATGTCTGTCCCATGTGTACTCCCACACGCACATGCTTTCTAACGGGCCGTCATCCCGGTCGATTTGGACGCCACGCCACCGTTCCATCTAACGCCCCCGTCCTGCCAGATGGCTATGAAACACTCGCCTCCTCCTTCCGCAATGCGGGCTACGAAACCGGCCTTTTTGGAAAATGGCATCTGGGATCCACCCCCGAATATGGCCCCAACCAATTTGGTTTCAACACCAGCTATGGGAGCCTTGCCGGTGGTGTTGACCCGTATAACCACCGCTACAAATCAGGTCCTTACAGCGTCACCTGGCACCGCAATGGCGAACTCATTGAAGAACACGACCACGTCACCGACCTCATCGCTCGTGAAGCCACCCAGTGGATCGAAGCGCAAACAGCCCCCTGGTTTTGCTATGTCCCTTTCACCGCAGTACATACCCCCATCAAAGCTCCACAACACTGGATAGACCGCTATTCAGACCGGCGCTACGACCCCGACGACAACAAAGACCGCTCATTCAAAACCTATGCAGCCTACGCCAGCCAGATGGATCACGCCATCGGTCAACTCGTCGAAACCCTTGCCCGCACCTGCCAGCGCGAAAACACCATCATCATCTTCTCATCGGACAACGGCGCCATCCCTGCTGGCCCACTTCACGACACGGACAAATACCCGGGCCGCCACGAAGAAATGCCGCGCCTGGGCTGCAATTTGCCCCTACGAGGTCAAAAATCTCAACTCTACGAAGGCGGTATCCGCACGCCTTCTCTGATCAATTGGCCTTTTCACCTGCAACCGGGCAAATGTTTTCACCCCCTGCACATAACCGATTGGATGCCAACCCTGACCAGTCTCATCGGCTACACGCCCAATACCGACCCCCAATGGGATGGACAGGACATCTGGTCCCTGCTCACGGGCGACATCGCCGTACCCGAAGAACGGTCTATCTTCTGGAACTTCAGAGGATCGTCCTTTGGCATGCGAGCGGACAATTGGAAATTGATATACGAAGAAGGCCAAACCCCCGAAGAAACCGAACTCTTTCACATCGGCTCCGATCCTTACGAAACCACAAATGTAGCATCCACACAGCTCGACCGCGTACATCAAATGCTCGAACACATAGCCGACGAGCGAAAACGCGACAACCGTTCAATAAGAAATTAAAAGGAGATCTTATGTCCTACCGCAACGTCCTCTTACTCATTGCCGACGATTGGAGTCCCATTGCCGGATGTTATGGCAATAATGTTATCAAAATGCCCAGCGTAGATGCACTTGCCGCGCGGGGCACCTTATTTAAGCACGCCTTTTGCACCACCCCATCGTGTGCGGCCAGCCGCGCCAACCTGCTCACCGGACACTATAGCCACACGCACGGGCAATACGGCCACTCGCACAGCATCCACAACTTCCACACGCAACTCAACATGCCGTCAATTCCCAAAACCCTGCAATCCGCCGGATTCACAACCGGCGTTGTCGGCAAACTCCACGTACAACCCGAATCGGTCTATCCCTGGAACTACGAAGCTGGCGGCGGACGCAATGTGCGCAGTATTGCAGACAACATCGCAAAATTTTTTGAAACCATTGACAGCGATCAGCCATTCTATCTACACATCGGTTATTCCGATCCCCACCGCGACTTCGGCAACAAACAAACCTATCCCGGCGTCCCCGAAGTCACATATACCCCCGACGAAGTCATCATTCCCGATTTTCTGCCCGACCATCCAGACGTGCGGCGAGAATTTGCCGAATACTACCAATCCGTCTCACGTCTCGACACCGGCATTGGCATGGCCGTGCAGGCACTTCAAAACGCCGGACGATCTGACGACACCCTGATCATTGTCATGAGCGACCACGGCATGCCCTTTCCCGGCGGCAAAGCCTCTTCTTTTGACACGGGCCACCACTGTCCGCTCATCATTGCGTGCCCAGATGCCGAAGCTGTTGTCAGCGACGCCCTCGTCAACTGGAACAACATCGCCCCCACCGTCTTTGAATGGTGCGGCGTTGATCCCCCCGAAGGCTTGCCCGAAAAATCCCTCGTCCCCATCCTCGACGAAGCACATCCCGAGGGATTTGACGAAACCTTCTTTTCCCACACCTTTCACGAAGTCACTAATTACTATCCCTACCGGGTACTGCGCGGACGCAAATACAAATACGTGCGCAATCTCTATCCCGAAATCACCACCCCTTTGCCCAGTGACCTGTGGGCATCGCCCACCTGGCAGGCCATCCGCAGAGAAAATTTGGAAATGGGCAAACGCCGCACGAAAAAATTTTTGCACCAGGATGCCGAAGCCCTTTTCGATATCGAAAACGATCCCATGGAATCCACCAACATCATCAACGATCCCGCAGTTCGGGACATCGCCGAAGCCATGCGACAAAAAGTTCGCACCTTCCGCAAAGAAACCCGCGACCCCTGGTGTCTGGCGTCTTACCACGCGGGCGAACCGGGTATGAGACCCGGCGTAATGTGATCGCCCTTCATACAACAAAACAACCCCCGCCTGGACGTTCCGGACGGGGGTTTTATTTTTTACTCAGAGTGTGCAGCAACTAAAAATTGTAAGTCAGTCTCAGGTCAAAAAAACTATCGCGTCGCGTATCGTAGTGGATATCTGCTTTGTCGATACTGAGAAGATGAATCGCCTCTATGTCCAGAGACAACTGGTCAGAGAGACGCCGATCCAATCCGACAGATAGTGCATGCGTCGCGCGGTCCACATCCCCCAGAATACTGGCGACAATCTCAGTACTCTGAACATCGTTGAACGCAATCCGCGTGGCAAAAAAGAAATCGTTCTCGAGCGTATTGGGCGAGCGACCTGGGGTCGCATTGCGGCCTCGTCCGTCGTAATTCCATTCGCCGAGCAAGCTGAGATCAACAGCAGAACCAAATACGGAATAAAACGTGTATTCGCCGCCAAAAACGGAAGCCACATAATCCTCTTCCATACCGAGCAGATTGCGAGCACCAGCGCGCTGAATAGCCTCGAGCTTGAACAACCACGAGCCAACAGTGAGTTGCATATCCAGCCCAAACTGACGGATCTGGTCGTAGTGCTGAACCAATACCGGCGCACCACTACGGTCCGCACCCGGCATTAGAAAAGGCTCCCGACTGGTACCGTTGAACACACTCACACCAGCATCGACAACCCCAAAACTTTGACTGTACCGGGTGGCGAAATCCAAGTGCCACGCCTTTGTCTCGCTCTCATACTTGACCTGCTCATCTTCCACCACAAGCTGGAGACGCAAACGGCCAGATTGGCCTGGAAACGTGCGTGCTCGGTGATACGGCAAAACAAAAAACTCCACTATCCCCCAATCGCTGGAATAGGTGATATTGACCATCGGTTGTCCCAGCTTTGTCTCTCCATTTGGATGTTCAACCAGATCGATCTGATTGATAATATCGACCAGATGTTGCGATTCCGTAACGCCCCAGAAGACCTGGTCAATACCCACGCGCAACTCCCATTCACCATCGCCGATTTCGCCGAATAGCAACAAATAGGCTTCGCGCAGATCCACATGGGTGCGGCGTAAGTCTGCGTTGTCATAGCGAAAAAACGACGATAGCGTGAGGCTTCGCCCCTTAGCATCTGCAAGATAGAGTTTGGGTTCTACAAAAAAACCGATGGCATGAGACCCCTGACCGGAAAAAGCACCGGCCTGGGGAAACCATCGGCTTTCGATATTCAAACGCCCGGAAAAATCGCGGTCAATCCCAATCTCGGCATGTGCGCCAACAGCAAAGACCAGGGCCAAAACCCAGACAGCGCCGAAAGTTAAAATATGAAGAGCAGTACGGCGTAGCATCAACGCACCCGTTTCAGTCCGGTCTGCGTGAAATCGCGATCATTGAGATCAGTCTGAAACTCAAAATCCGTCCAGGTCAGAACCGTACTTTTCCCGGTCAAATGATTGACCATCGTCATCTGTCCAGCACGCCAATAACGCGCCAGGTACTGCGCGTAATTCCCCAGCGTGAGCGTCTTCAGATGGGCATCCTTGCGGTCGTAATACTCTAATTTCCAGACGCGCAACTCATCCTTATCGCGCCAGACCACCTGGCGACTATAGCCCGATTTCTTATCCACGGGAAAGCGTTCTGTAACCGTGCAGGTCAAATCGCCACAAGCCTCGTCGCGCAGGTACCGATAGGTGAATTTCCACACAGCCTGAGGGGTCAGGTCCTCATAAGCAAATTCACTTCCCATAAAAGAGCCGGACTGGTTGGACGAACTAATGCGCTTGACGCGTTTCAGAGCGGGCAAATAAAGCCATTGGTCGTCCGCGCTTTCCCTATGCGCGTGAATAAGCAACGCCGTTCCCTTGACATCGCGCGGTTCATCGAACACAAACAGGCTCTTGTCGCCATCTTCGGAGACCTCGAGAACCTTTACCCGTAGTTGGCGACGGCTCTCTTGCCCGTGTTTGTTGCGCAACACCATGGTTTGCTGAGCCGTAAAATTGCCAAAACCCTTCTCGCGAGCGTGGGCATCCTGTGCAATTTTCAACCCGGTTTCCTCAGGGGTGGCGTCGTCTGCATACGCAGGCAGACACGCCGCCAAGATCTGACAAAGCGCGAAAAGCAGATGTATTGGTCGTACTGGTATCATGAATTTCTCCGGTCAATAGCAATCAGCAGAGTTGGCAAAAGTAAAAAGTCGGCAACAAGCGCGAAGACAATCGTAACCGTGACCAAAAGGCCGAGTGCCCAACTCACCTCAAATCCCGATGTGGCGAACACCAGAAAGCCCACGGACAACACCGCAGTCGTCGTCCATAACGCATGGCCCACCGTGTTAAAAGTATAGCGCACGGCCTCGGGTGAGGGAAGACCTTCGCGCCGGGCCTTCAGATATTTGCTCAGAAAATGAATCGTATCATCCACGACAATTCCAAACACAACGGCAATCACCACCGAAGAGGCAATGCCTACATGGCCGACGAGGTAGCCCCACAGACCGAAGCTCATAATTGCGGGAATAAAATTGGGCAGAAGGCTTAGGAGACCAACCCGAACACTCTTGAAAATCCAGATCAGGATGAACGAAATGAGTGCCATGGCAGTGATCGTACCGCGCAACATGCTATTGATATTCCGCAGTGTCAGGTGGGCAGCGATCATGCTCAGGCCCGATGCTTCGTTTGCAAAATCGGGTGCATTGGCCTGGAGCCAGACCTGTGCGCGCTTATCGAGTTCACGCAGATCTCGCGACCACGCATTCCTGGTCACGACACTCAGGCGCGTAGCGGATTTTGCGACATCTATGCGGTCATTGAGATCGCTGCCGAAAGGAAGCGAAAACTCGTAAAGCAACAGGTACTGCGCCGCGAGGTCCGGGTCTTGGGGCAAGCGATAAAAAGCGGGATCGTCGCCGTGCATGTTTTTGTTAAGGCGTTTCATAATATCCGAAAATGCCTGGACATGGGTCACTTCGGGTTGTCCTCGGTACCACTCGGCTAAAGCATCGACCTGGCGCAGATAATCCGGATCGGTAATGCCGCCTTCGCGCCCTGCACTCAGCGAATATTCCAGCTTATCCACACCAGTCAGATTTTCAATAATATAATCCGTATCGCGCCGGAACTCGTAGCGATCATCAAAATACTGCGCCAGGTTATCGTTCAGTTCAATGCGGTGAACGCCGATTATCAGGACAATGACTACCAGACTGACAAACCAGAGCAAAAATTTGCGCCGGGCAATGACAAAGTCGGCAAAGCGATCAAAAAAGACCGTTCCCTCGGACTGAACACGGGGGGTGCGCAATGGCAAAATTGAAAGCAATGCCGGCAATAGCGTCATGGTGTACACAAGCGCACATAATACACCAAATGCCACGTAATTGCCCAGAACGTGAAAAGGCGGCGAATCTGAAGCATTCAGACTGAGGAACCCAATCGCCGTCGTGACCGAAGTAATAAATACCGGATAGGCATTGATGCGGATTGATTCGACAATTGCCGCATTTCTGTCCAGACCGCGCCTCATACCCAATAAAACACTCGTAACAATGTGTATTGAATCAGCAATGGCGATCACCATGACGATAATCGGCACGCCGGCATTGGTAGGGCTGAACACCACGCCATTCCAGCCAGCGAATCCCATAGTCGTATTGATGACAAACACGAGCACGGCGACAATGGCCAAAGTGCCGAGAATCGAACGCAGGAGAATAACTGTGGCACCTACAATGATGAGAAACACAACAGGTGTCAGAGTCTCCATGTCGTTCTTCGTAACATCGGCGAAAGTCCGATCCATGACGACATCGCCGGTCATATAATAATCGATATCCGGGTGACTCTTGCGGGCTTGATTGAGGACCGAATTGAGATAATCGGTAATTTCGATCACTGCCTGGTCCGCATTTTCGGGAAGGATGAAATTAATCGCCACCCCGGCCGTGCGCCCATCATGAGACACCAGACGCCCAACAATTTCGATCGCATTCAGCGCGCTCTCTTCGATACGCGCCACATCGGCATCGCCCAGTGAAGATGCTTCATCGACGAGCGGAGCGACAACCAAATCGTCATCAAGTGCTTCGCTATGGGTATAATTGGTAAGGGAATTGACGCGACTGGAATAAGGCGCACGCCAAGCGGCTTCGGTCAATTCTTCAACCGCGCCAAGCGCCTCGCGAGTGAACACCGAGCCATCTCGCGGTGTAACGGCAATCAGTACCGCTTTGGAGGCCGAATACGTGTTTTCCAGAGCGTCGAACGCGGCGAGTTGCGGATTGTCTTCGCCAAACAGAATGCGGTAATCATTCGTAACGGTGATGAAGCGAACACCTGCCGTAATAGCCAACATGACCAGCGTTGCGAGCGCAACGACCAACCATCGATAGCGCAAAACTGCATCGGTGTAGCGTTCTAATTGCAAAAGTAGTCACTCCTTCGACCATTTCGGATTAAGTGCGAAGACGAGTTGTTCACCGAGGCGAATGCCTGGCACTATCGACACCGCCAAAAGTAGATATTTAACTGATTTCCCTCATTATATATTGGTGGATAAAGACCGTCATACCTCACCACGGCTTCGCCTCGTCTGCGTGTAGCTTGTCGGGCAATCGGTAACTGATTTTATATTCTTCGAGCGTAGATACGTTGAGCAAGGCTATGAAGTTTTGGGTACGATGCCCCGGTCTCCACCATAGCAGGACATTGAGGATATCCTGGATTCTGCGCCTCAGCCGCAAATATACCAGCGTCCCGGGTCCAGATGTCCGACTTTTGGGGAACATGAGTTGGTCGGCGAGTTCGTCTCCAATCAACGCTCGGGAAAGGCGGTACCCAAAACCAGATAGATTATCTCGCTCTTTCTCGTCTTCAATACCGATCACGTAAGGAGCCGAGGCAATCACTGAGTTTGCCATAGCAATAGCTTCCAGACCGGGAGGCGGCTCGCAGATGTAACCCACGCGGTATATTTCACAGGCTTCGGTCTCATTGCTGAACAAGAGTGCCTCGGGCACACCCATCAGATGAGCGGTATAGCGCCATATCTGCATAAAACTGTCGCGTTCTTCATCGTTTAGACGTGCGCCAATTCGCGTGGCTGACCGCAACAGCATCCCGGAGAAATTACAGGACGCGAGCGCGATGTGGGCAGCACTGATCGGCATGCCGTGGGCTTCATGGTCCCACTCTTCAGAAGCGAGAATATGCCGCCTGACCTGTGCATGCACCAGCCGCAGACGGACAGACAGTTTCCAGCCCTCGCCATGTCGCTCCAGGCCACCCGGCAACATAATCTCTAAGAGGTGAAGTATATTTTGCTTTAGCCGCCGCACCCCCTGATCGGTCAGCCTTCCTGTGGTGAAAAACGATTGGCTGATCAGCGTCGTGAAACCCTGTACAATAATATCCACGACGAACGAGGTGAGAAACAGATCCGAATAGGCTTGGAAGCCACGGTATCCGGGATATACTGAATCGGGATCAAACCACGCGGGCGGAGTACCGATTTTCTCAAAAAACGCCCGTACTGCCTGAGGCGCATCACGCAGTTTTTCCTCATCCAGATCCATCCCTGCCTTGATGAATTCGCCCTGTTCCTCATGATCAATGTCGGATATCGCATTGATAAGGGCATCGGCATCGGGGTCGCCGATAAGCGTGTGCTCGATATACGTTTTTGCGAGATCGGGATCGGTCAGAAGTGCTTTTTCATATCCGGTTTGATATGAAGAAGGTATCTGCACTTTAGCACCTCCTTTTTAATTCAAATTCTGGAGGTCAGTTAGCGAAACACTTGCTTAGACTAAAAAATATTTAAACACTACCTATTTTTTGTCAAGTCTTATTTCTTTTTTTAGTCGTTTGACTACCTCATCTCGCCAAATGTCCACCCATCTCGCACACAATCTCAAACTCCTCCTTTGTCACCGGCTGAATTGACAACCGCTGCCCGCGCTGAACCACCTTCATATCTTTGAGCTTGGGATTGTTCTTGAGATCTTGCAGGCTGACATAAGGCTCAAATGCTTTTGACCATTGCACATCAAAGGAAAACCAGCGCGGATCTTCTCCGGAAGCCTTCTCGTCGTAGTACTCATGCTGCGCATCGAATTGAGAGGGATCGGGATATCCCGCACGCACAATATTCACAATACCGGCAATACCGGGATTTTTACAATTCGACTGATAGAAAAGTGCCTGATCGCCTTTTTGCATTTCGTCGCGGATAAAATTGCGCGCCTGATAATTGCGCACGCCTCGCCAGTACCCAATCCCACTGGGCCGATTGCTCAATTCTTCAAAAGAGCACACATCGTACTCGCACTTTACAAGCCAGTATTTTTGGGCCATAGCATCCTCACAGTTATTGCGCGGCTTCTTTCCACTTATGGTAATTTGGCGACAGACTCAACGCGCCATCGAACTGCGGCACGAGTTCTCCATTTTGCCCCCTCGGATCGCCCCGGTCCTCATTCACCTCTGCCAATCGCGTGCGCCACAACGCAATGCGCGTTTCATAAGCCGGATCTCCGGACAACTCACAGCATTCCAATGGATCGTCATCCAGATTAAAAAACTGTTCTTCTCCCGTGTGATGAAACCAGATATACTTCTCGTGCCCATCAGTGACATATTGCATACCGTGTTCTCTTGTATAACACGATGTATGCTCGCCCTGCACAAACTCGCGCCACCCCTTGTCATCCTCTCGCGCAATGTCCAGAAGAGACCGCCCATCTACAGATGCTGGTATATCTACTCCGGCAGCATCGAGCAACGTGGGCATCACATCGCGCAACTCCACTGGATGATCATACTTCACCCCTCGGGTCATATCCTGCCATGTATCGGGATATTTAACAATAAACGGAATGCGCGCAGACCCTTCGTATGCATAAGTTTTTCGCCAATGGTGATGGTCGCCCATCATATCGCCGTGATCAGATGTAAAAATAATCAGGGTATTGCGGTATGCTTGCGGGTCCCGATGGCGAAACTCGTACAGCACGCGCCCAATCTGGTGATCGATAAACATGATATTGCCGTAATATCCCGCGCGTCCCCTGTGCGTTTCAATATCGGAGCGATGTGAACGCGGCGCATTGGCATCTGCAATTTTTTTGTCAAACTCCCCTGCCCAGTCTCCCACAGCGGCTTTGGGGATATTGTCATTGCTGATATACATATCCCAGTACGCCTGAGGCGCATCATAAGGCGAATGGGGACGCGCAAATGAAAGCCACATAAAAAACGGTTTGGTCGGATCGCGCTGCTGCAAAAATTTAATCCCTTCACTTGCCGTCCAGTGCGTCGGATGCAAATGCTCGGGCAAATGGCTGGGCCGCGCCATCCATGAATTCCAATCGATACTGTGATCCCGGTACCCGTAAGCACCTTCCTTGTGCTGCTCAAAAAACAAATGATAATCGCTGATAAAATTTCCCATCCGCCGCCCACTTTCATCCAACACCATGTGGTGAAAACCGTATAGCCTGCGCTGCGGGGCATGGTGCATCTTGCCCACGGCCTGCGTGTGGTATCCCGCCGCTGCGAGTTCTCCCGGCAATGTCGCTGGATATTCCAGTGGATCACCTCCCGTCATTGTCAACCGCCCGTGATTCCATTGATCCATCCCCGTGATAATCCCCGCGCGTGCAGGCGTACACGACGGCACCGATGTATAGGCGTGAGGGAAATGCGCGCCCCGCTCGGCCATTTCATCAAGATATGGCGTCTCCAGCACCGGATGCCCATCACACCCGAGACAATCTCCACGCTGTTGATCTGTTGTAATCAACAACAAATTTGGTCGCTCTGACATATTTGTATCCTCTCACCTTTCCCACACCGATTTCAACAACCGCACCCAATTCCCCGACAACACCTTTTGAATATCCTCTTCTGAATATCCGCGCCGTTCAAAAATGGGCACCAGATTTTGCAAATCGGCAATTGTATTTAAGTCTCGCGGCGACTGTTCCTGGCCATACCCCCCATCGAGATCTGTCCCAATACCAGAATGATTCGCATTGCCGGCAAGCTGACACACATGATCGATGTGATCGACCACAGTCTCGAGCGTCGCCTTTGTCGTCTGCTCATAACACGGCACGCCTCGCTTCCAATCTGGATCGAGCATCCACACATCAAAAGCCGCGCCAATAACCCCGCCTCGTTCTACAATCGCGCGGATCATATCATCTGTCAACTGCCGCTGCCCCGGCGTCAATGCCCGACAATTGTGATGGCTTGCAGCCACCGGCCCGTCGTAATAATCGAGAACTTCCCAGAAAGCCTGATCTGTCGTATGTGTCATATCCACAATAATCCCCGCGGCTTTGAGCGCGTCAAGCAATGGCCTGCCCCGATCCAGCAATCCCCCCTCCGTCCCTGTTCCGTGGCAATAGGAACTCACGCCATAATGCGAAATACTCACCATTTTCAAGCCCAGATCGCGCCATTCGGACACATGATCGGGATCGAGGATCGGATCGGCGCTTTCCATCGCCAGCACCAAACCAATAGGCGTATCTGCCGAAGGCTGCGCCCACGCCGAAACGCATTCATCCAAATCCTCAACCGTATGAATCTGCCGGATAATCCCCCGCCGTTCCATCGCCTGGTAAAAAGCGTAATGCCCTATCCCAACACCGTAACACTGCGTCTGATCCCACATCCCCGTGCGCGTCCAGCGATCATTGGTATCAATACGCGACATCACCGTGCCAAACACAATCCCGACCCGTCCTTTGTGCAACTCGGGAAACGTGGTCGTACACGATCCAAAACTGCGTCTGGTCGATTCCGAATCGTGTACTCGCACGGTTGCTGCAGGTTGCGTGAGATCGCGATTGACTTGAATGGCGCAAAAGGCGAGGTCTAAGTGGCTATCGACAATAAAGTAAGTATGATCAGACATGTCATCCCCAGGCCGAAGTAAAAAATCGCACCAAATTCCCATGTGCAAAACCCTTCACATCGTCTTCCTCATAGCCGTGATTGCGCATGATATTTAGAAAGCGCTGCAAATCGTCAATCGTATGATAATCTGTAGGCGAAAGCTCCAGCCCAAATCCTCCATCCAGATCTGTGCCATAAGCCACATGATCTGTGCTGCCGGTCAGTTCACAGATGTGATCGATGTGTTCGAGCACGGCCTTCATCGGTCGGGTTGCCGTGGTATAATGCGTACTCGGATCGTCCCAATTCCAGGCCGGAGACAACATCTGCTCGGCAAAAACCACCCCGATTACGCCCCCCCGGTCCGCGATCGCGCGAATCATATCATCCGACAAATGTCGCTGCCCCGGCACCAATGTGCGACAATTGCAATGGCTGGCATGCACTGCCCCCTTCCAATAATCGAGAATATGCCAAAAGGTGAGATCTGCAGCATGGGTCAGATCCAGCGCAATATCGGTCTCAGACAGCGCGTCCATGAGCGCGTATGCCGGTGGATATAACCCGCCCACCGTACCCGTACCGTGTCCATACGTATTGGCACCAAAATGCGTCAAAGACACCGATCTCAAGCCAGCCTCATACCATTCGCCCACCTGATCGGGACCCAGAATCGGATCGGCACTTTCCATCGACAAAATAAGCCCTACGGATGTATCGTCAGATGGATCCTCCCAGTCTGCAACACAAGTATTGAGATCTGCTACAGATTTGATAAACCGAATCTCTCCACATCGTTCCAGCGCCCGATAATACGCCAGATGAGATTGCCCGCGCGCATAAGCCACATCCTGTGTACGCACCGCATTGTGCGTATTGTCCTGTGGATTTTGCACGCGACACATAATGGTCGAAAGCATAATCCCCACGCGCCCTTTGCGCATCTCGGGCAAACAAACAGTTGGCGTAAACCGCTTGGGCTGTGGTCCCAGGCGTTTCTCCAGCGAATCCGGATGGGCCGACAATCCCCCCACCATACTGTCTTCTCGATCGCGCAACACATATACAGACTGTGTGAGATCCCGGCGATAAAACAGCGCGTTAAACGCCATATCGAGATGACCATCGATAATCAAATATTCTCGCATATCCAATATCCCATTCAAAGGGTTTGCTCGCTCACGAGTAACGTAGCAAGCAAATCGCTCAAGAGCAAGTACAAATAAAAACCCCATCCGATAAGGATGAGGTTTCCTGGTGTTATAAAAAAGACTGTGCTTGCCTTAAACAAATGGCTTTCGACCCGCGACTTTATTTTGTCATATCTTCAATTTCGTCCTGCACGCGTTTGCGCCACTCGCGGTCGGCATCGGATTCCCTCTTCTTTTGAATACGTCTCTGTCTATACGGCTTACTGACGGACTTATCTTCAACCACTTCAACAAACGGACCATCTTTGTGATTGCGACGTTTCCAATACCGAACAAATATCCAACACAGATAAATCATTGCAGCGATAAAAATCAACAACTGTGCGGTCATGAAAGCCTCCGTTTGCGCGATTATTTCACTTCATAAAATATCATAAATAACAAGTCGCGTCAAGCGGTGAATTGCCCAATTTAAGACATTTTTTAATCTGAAAATAGGTACATCTTTCCCTATTGTCTCACTCGGTAAATTCTCTTAACTTTTTAGATGTAACAGGCTCAAACCGCGCGAATCCAGAGGAACAACTCATGTCCCCACTCCACTTAGCCAAAACTTGTGAACTCCACGTCCACCCTGGCGGATGCTTGACCGCCGAAGACCTCATAGAACTCGGCAAAGACCTTTATGAAGATATTGACTGGACGCTTTTTACAGATGCCTATGAAGAAGCTTATGGTATTCGCCCGGATCCTATCGCGCTCTATCGCGATGCCATATCCAATCCAACCGCGGGACTTGCCAAATTTAAAGAACACTACATCTACACCGAAAAAGACGGAGGCGACTTTGGTCGGTTTAAAGCCAAATTCAACCTCATCATCAGCCTTTTGAGACACCCACCCAAAAGACGGGAATTCTTGATCAAGGCGTTTTTCAGAGCACATGACCGACATTGCAAAGAAGGTATCACCTTTATCGAATACCGTACCAGCGGCGGTGGGGAAACGCGAGAGGGATTCATCGACTTTCACCGCACAAATGCCCAAATTCTCTCAAACGCATCGCAAAATAACACAACCGCGCGTTACATCATCACCCTGCACCGCCAGACCGCACAACAAGACTACGAATGGGTACAAGAACTCCTGGATAAAAACCCCGAACTCATCCCCACCATCGTCGGCATTGACTTTGCCGACATAGAAGAAGGCTACCCTCCCAAAGACAACCGAACACTCTTCCAACGCGTACACAAAGACAACCAGCAACACCCCGAACGCGCTCTTGAAATCACCTATCACGTAGGCGAAAGCTATTTTGATAAATCCCTCGAAAGCGCGATACGCTGGTGTCACGAAGCCGCCGAAATGGGCGCCAGGCGATTGGGCCACGCCATAGCGCTTGGCCTCGACCCGGCAGTCGCGATTACACGCCGTCCCGATGCACACGTGGAAGAGCGAGTCAGTGAACGCCTCGACCAGATCGCTTACGATCTCACCCACGCCTCTGAACTTTCTGCTTTTGATATCGAAGTGAACGCCAGCGCACTCCAAACCCAACGACAAAACCTCAAAAATCGAGCACCCGACGAAATAGTCGAGCGCCCTTATAATCCCCAACGCCTCAAAGAAATCCGCAACCGCCAGCAATTTGTTCTCAATCGCCTCACGCAACTCGGCACAGTCATCGAAACGTGCCCAACCTCCAATCTCCGCATCGGCGGCGTGCCCGATCCCGTTCATCACCCCATCCACACATTTCTCAAATCAAATGTCAACCTCGTCATCGGTGCAGACGACCCCGGCATCTTCGACAGCCCGCTCGCCAGCGAAATCGACTGGGCACTCACCCACACCAACTGGACACCCGAGGCTCTGGACAAACGCCTCGGTGATCCCCGCCGATTTCAACTGGGACGCCTGCGCCTTTCATGAAACCACATCACCTGCCCATAGAGATTGTAGAAACACTTTCCAGGGCACAATGCGAATTGGTCCAACAACGCGTTCCGTCGTTTCATTACAAACAACTATAGCCTTCCTTGGCGCGAATTCATCGATAAATGCATGCATAGGTCGAAGAACCTTGTTATCTACCCGGCTTGTACCTTTTACCTCAATTGCCACCTCGCCATTGCCCAGTACAAAATCGACCTCCACCCCCGACTTCGTGCGCCAAAAATGAACATCGTAATGCAACTCACTATAAGAAGCGTGTGCTATTAATTCGGTAAAAATAAAATGCTCAAACGCTTTGCCAAAAATCATGCCTCGTTCATCCTCTATATACCGTTTTGCAAGTACACCAGCCACACCCACATCAAACAAATAGAACTTGGGTGCTCTGGAAATAACCTGCCTGCTTTGTCGTCTCTTAAAAGGTTCAACCATTTTGCCTAAAAACGTATCTACGAGAATTTGATAATACTCTTTCACAGTCTTGGAACTCACGCCACATTCTCGCGCAATATTCGAAAAATTAGTCAACTCGCCGTGAGAGTATCCCATCGCATCGAAAAATCTGGAAAATGCCGGAATATTGCGCGTCAACCCCTCGTCAAAAACTTCTTCCTTTAAGTAATCTTGTACATAAGCATTTAGAGAACGGCGATATTGCGTGCTGGCAAAATGATCGGGAATCAGACCGCGATTCAAAATCCTCAAGAGATCCATATCGCCGTCAGGCAACTCATCTGTCACCAATGGAAACATTTCATATCGCCAGGCGCGTCCACCAAGCAAATTGGCTCTTCCCCGCTTGAGCTTTCGCGCACTGGAACCACATAAAATAAAACGCAATCCCTTATTTTCTATCAGCCAATGCACCTCATCTAATAAAAGCGGCACGCGTTGAACCTCGTCTAGGATAATCGGATGTGCCAATAATGCTTCAGACTGCGCGAGAATTTGCTCGCGTAACATCGCTGGCCGCCGGTTGAAATCCAGCATCAAATCCGTCTTTAGAAAATCATAGACCAGACTATCGGGAAACACCTGTTTGAGATAGGTGGATTTACCCGTTTTTCGCGGTCCCCACAAAAAAGCTGACTGTCGGTCGGACAAATCGATTTTTAAACGTCGAGAATAGTGTACCATTTTGAACTTTCCTCCAAATTAGTTAAACTATTTTGGAATTTACTTCAAAATAGTTTAATGTCAAGACATAGATTATTTGTGTCCAAACTGTCCGAAAACGGACACCACTGTATCATTATCGATTCACACGCTTGACATACTGTGTTCAAAACCGTATTTTCCGCGTCAAAGGAGAACACCGTGTTTGAACCCAGTATGAAAACATTTTACGACACCCACGGCTATCTCGTCGTAAAAAATCTCTTTCAAAAAGAAGAACTCGCTGGCGTCATACAGCGCACCGACGAAATTGTAGCCAATCCAGACCGAGCACCCGAAGGCATCTCAATTGGCCTTGAAGGCAATACCGTACCAGACAAATCAAATCCAGAAGCGCAAAATCAAAGTGTGCGCGTTCTCGCATTTGTCGTGCGCTTTGATCCCGCCTATCACCCTATTGCCAGACATCCCAGATTACTCGCACTCGTGCGCGGCTTGATCGGGCCGCGCATTCGCGTTTTTCGCGACCAGATGCTGCTCAAGCCCCCAGGCGGTCAGGCAAAACCACCGCACCAGGACCAGAGCTATTTTCGCGTACAACCCATCAATGGTCTCGTCACCGCCTGGATTGCCTTAGACGAGGCCACAGATATCAATGGTTGCATGCGTTATGTACCCGGTTCACACAGACACGGCATCTTCGACATCACCCATGATCCAGACCGTCCCGTGCATCACATACCCGATACAAAAAATATCGATCTCCCCGAATCCGTCGCCTGTCCCGTACCCGCAGGATCTGTCATTTTTCACCACGGCTGCACCCTGCACCACAGCGAAATAAACCACACAAACACATGGCGCAAAGCACTCATACTCCACTACGCCACAACCGATTCGCGCTCCGAACGCGAACAACTCAACAACGAAATCTCTCTTGAAATTGACTAAATTGAATTTGGAACACATTGTATCTTTGTAACTGATGTTACGCATGTTTCGCGTGTCTGTCATGCTGAGGAAGCCGTCAGGCTGACGAAGCATCTTTTACACCCGAAGGTAATAGGTGGTAGTAGATTCTTCGACTCCGCTCCGCTCAGAATGACAGGCGCATTATATTATGCCTATATTGTGTATCTGCGTAACGTCAGTTTGTAAGTAAAACATTGAACCCACACTCTCACCAGGAGAACCCCATGCGCGCGATTTGTCTCATCCTTCTGCTCCTACTCACAGTCCCGGCTTATGCAAACGAACATTACCGCGCGGCTGTAGATTCTATTCCCTCGCAAATTCCCGACCGCATAGTACTCAACTGGTCGGACGATCCCACCACCACTGCATCGGTCACCTGGCGCACTGATACAAGCATCGCACAAGCCGAAGGCCAGATCGCAGAAGCCGATGCCTCGGCCAATTTTGTTACATGGGCCAGAAGCGAAACAGCGCGCACTGAAAAATGGGAACACAATAAAAATACCGCCCATTTTCATTCGGTCACATTCAAGGACCTCAAACCCAACACCCTCTATGCCTACCGCGTGGGCAGTGGCGACATCTGGAGTTCCTGGTATCAATTTCGCACAGCTTCAGCCGAACCAGATGAATTCACCTTCATCTATTTTGGCGATGCTCAAAATAATCTGCTCGCTCTTTGGGCACGCACCATCCGAACCGCTGTGCTCGACGCGCCCCATGCCGACTTTATCATCCACGCAGGCGACCTCGTCAATCGTGCCAACAGGGATAGCGAATGGCAGGAATGGTTTGAATCTGGCGACTGGATCCATGCAAAAATCCCCAGCATTTCTACGCCGGGGAATCACGAATACTATAAAAATGGGGTCACTCGCCGTCTATCTGTTCTATGGCGACCGCATTTCACCCTGCCCGAAAATGGCCCCAAAGGCTTTGAGGAAACCACCTATTACATAGACTATCAGGGCGCGCGCATCATCTCGCTCAATTCCAATGAAGGTCGTGAAGAACAGGCACCCTGGTTGGAACAAGTGCTTAAAAATAACCCCAATAGATGGACCTTTGTCACATTCCATCATCCCGTCTATTCCGCTTCCGATGGTCGCGACAACAAAGACCTGCGCGAAGCGTGGAAACCCATCTTTGACAAATACGCCGTTGATCTGGTGCTCCAGGGGCACGATCATACGTATGCCAGAGGGAATAACATCGGCAGCGGCGTAACCGTGCGCGACTCTACCAAAGGCACTGTGTACGTCGTATCGGTCAGCGGACCCAAACAATACAAACTCAGAAAAGACCGCTGGATGACGCGCGGTGGGGAAAACACACAGCTTTATCAGGTCATTACTGTATCAGGTGACACCTTACAGTACCGCGCAATGACCGTTGTGGGTGAACTCTACGATGCTTTTGATCTGGTAAAACAGATGGGCAAACCCAACAAACTCATCGATCGCGCTCCTCAATCCCCCGAACGCCGTTGGGAAAATACCCTCGAAAAGAAAGACAAAGACGACAAAGTTTATTAATCAATAATGACAAACAAGACACTGGATTGCGGCTAAAAACATGCCGCAATGACAATCGTTATTCCTGTCGCCACTCCTGCATGCCTTAAGCAGGTGTCCAGGATGAGGGTACTTTTAATTTATTTTTGCATCTCGCGCTATATCCACTTCACGCCCTTCCTCCTCACTGTGATAAATCCCATCTAAAATCGCCATCACTTGCAGCGACTGCTCTGCCGGCACTGGCGACGGTTTGCCCTCTGCTATCGCCTCGGCAAACGTCATGCATTCCAGCGCGTGTGCTTTGGCGATATCGCCCGTATCTTGTAATGCGTATTTGTGGTGTTGCTGCGTCTTGGAATCCGAATAATAAATCTCACAACTCGGCAAGTGTGCCCCACCCTTCGTGCCGTAAAGCCATATCTGCCGTTCTGACGGAGGACCTTGATGCAACATCCAACTCGTCTCCAGAATAAGCGAAGCCCCATTTTCAAACCGCACAAAAGCCGCTGCAAAATCCTCCACGTCAAATTCCTCGGGAATCGCACCACCACTGCGCCCCATCGTACTGAACGCGCCCTCCTGATGTGCCAACTCCGCCTTCGCCACACCCGTTACAGCTACGGGATTAGGATTGCCCATCAACCACAGCGTCAAATCCAACACGTGAACGCCAATATCAATACACGGCCCGCCACCACTGTGCTTTTTCATAATAAAACCCGGTCGCGCGGGCACACCCGACCGCCGCAACATCCAGCATCGCGCGTGATACACATTTCCCAAAACCCCGGTATCCAATTCCCTCTTCATCGCCAGAGATGACCCCGCAAACCGCGACGATTGCGCGCACATCAACAACTTGCCCGATCGGTCGCGTGCGGCAATCATATCTTTCACCAATTGGGGGCTGGGTGCCAGAGGCTTTTCACAAATCACGTGTTTACCCGCATCCAGCGCGCCAATAGATAGAGGCGCGTGATAGTTATTTGGTGTACACACATCCACAATATCAATCTCTGGGTCGGCGAACAAATCTTCCGGATTTACATACAGTTTTTTGATCCCGTATTGTTCACCCCAATCCTTCAACACATCTTCGCTAATATCGCTTCCAGCCACCAATTCGGCATGTTCCGAAGCCTGCCAACCCGGAATATGCGTCCGCGCAATACCTCCCACCCCGACAATACCCACCTTCAATTTATCTGCCATTTTACCTCCTAAGTTAAATAGCCATTCAGCAGTCAGCCCATTCTCCCCAACCCTCGCCCCTCAAATAACAAAACGACCTGCACATTGTCAATGCACTATCGACGAGATTAAACATATTTACAACTGCTTGACGCCTTTCCCTGACCAACGTACATTGCCTATCCTGCACAATACCTTCTTTCACCTTTTAAGAACAGATATTGCGATGACCATACACGACCTCGACACACCTGCACTCACCATCGATCTCGATATCCTCGAAAAAAATATTCGAGAAACGCAAGACGCGTGCGACAAATGCGACATTCCCCTGCGCGTACACACCAAAACGCATAAAATCCCCGAAATCGCCAAAATGCAACTCGCTGCGGGGGCCATTGGTATCGTCTGCCAAAAAGTGGGCGAAGCCGAAGCCATGGTTGAAGCCGGCATCCCCGACATCCTCATCCCCTACAATATCGTCGGCCCCATCAAAGTCAAACGCCTCGCCAAACTGTGTAAACGCGCCACTATGACCGTTGCAGTCGATTCGGAAATCACCGCGCGTGGTCTATCCGATGGTACAAAAGACAACAACGCCACCATCAACATCCTCATCGAATGCGACACTGGAGGCAATCGCTGCGGCGTACAATCGCCCAAAGCCGTACTTGAACTCGCGCGAAAAGTTACAACCATGCCCGGCCTCCAGTTCCAGGGCATCATGACCTATCCCAGTCACGAACGCGCCAAAGCCTTCATTGACCAAACGCGCGACCTGCTTCAAAGTGTGGGCATCGCGCTCAACACCATCAGCGGAGGTGGCACGGGCACTGTCGAAGTTTCCAAAGCCATTGGCTGTACCGAAACCCGCATTGGCTCCTACGTCTTTGAAGGCCTGCGCCGCATCAACCGCGAACACAACCCGCCCAACCCCATCACCTGTGCCGAACGCATGATAGTCACCGTCGTCAGCACACCCACACCCGACCGTGTCATCATCGATGGCGGACAAAAAACATTCACCAGTTATGCCCCCACGCCTTATGGGTACATCGTTGAACACCCCAATGCCAAAATCTACGGCATGTCCGTCGAACACGGTCACGTCGATATCTCAGAATGCAACCACACCTTCACCGTAGGCGACCGCATCTCCGTCATCCCCTTGCACCAGGGCATGACCACCAATCTACACGACGAAGTCTATGCCGTGCGAAATGGCAATGTAGAATATATATGGAAAGTTGCCGGGCGCGGTAAAGTCCAATAAAAAATATTCGGGAAAAAACTATGTCCGACCAACCACGTAAATTATCCAGACGCAAAGCAATCGCTGGCATTGGTATCAGCGGCATTGTTCTCACACAGCACGCATTGTCTCAGGAGACCACTGTGAACACAACAAATAGTGCAACTATAACGCGCTACCCCACTGTTCAAGCTATGAAATCCTCACCCGAAACCCGCGAAGGCGACTGGATAGAAACCGCGGGCTTTTACGTTCCCGGCGACGGCGGCGCAGCCCTGTATCACATCGGAAAAACAGATGCAAATAGCCAGCCAAACGATGCTGACATCATTGCATTGGACAATGGATTAGTCGCTATCTTGCACGAAAGCGAAGCCGTGAACTACAAAATGTTTGGGGCGATTGGCGATGGTAAAAACGACGACGGCATTCAAATAACTCTGGCGCATAAATACGCCAATGCACGCAAAGTCCCAATTGTGAATTTAAGCGGCGAATATTGGATCACGCAAACCAATGACATACCCATCAAAACCAACGTCTCGTGGGGACAAACCACTTTTCACATCGATGAACAGTACAACAGCCAAAGGGAGCCTCGCTTTGAAGTTCTCAACGATCACCCGTCAAAAAAACTCACGCGAGACGAAACCATCAAAGCGGCTCTATTGGAAAAATTAAAACCCGGCGTACAACTCATTCCCGAACTGGCACAATATGCAGGTCATCTTTTTATCGCTGAAGATGATGATGATCGCATTGGTATCCGGGCAGGTAATTATTCAAAGGCGGGATGGGGGCGCGAAGAATTGTTCTATGTCGAAGAAGAGGGCCGCATCATTGGCGACATTGCCTGGGAATTCAAAAACTTCACCGACATCACCGCCATACCCTGCAACGACAATTACCTCATCGTCGAAGGCGGCGGATTTTACTTTTCTGGCGACAGTGGAAGCGGTAGATCCTGGCGGTATCACCATCACGGCATCTCTATAAAACGCAGCCGCACCATCATCCGCGAACAATGGATGGGCCTGGAAAAAGGGAAACGAGATATCTCCATGCATCCCCGTCGCGGCTTTTACGTATTCAGCGGTGTTTACGACGTCACACTGGAAAATATCCGCGCAATGCCCTGGGAGAAAAATCGCGAAGAAAAAGACAGAGTGCTCGGCGCCGGCACCTATGGTATTGGGGGCGCGCGGATGCTCAATTGCACCTTCCGCAACATCACGGCAGAAGGCGGCTGGGTTGCCTGGGGTGTTTTTGGCACCAACCTCAACAAAAACTTCCGCTTTGAAAACTGCCGCCTCAACCGCATCGATGTGCATTTTCACTGCTGGAACCTCTACATCAGCAACTGCACCATTGGCTTCAAAGGCATCGCGCTTACAGGTGGCGGTGAATTGGTAATCGAAAACACCACCCGCCACGGCAACTATTTTGTCAATTTCCGACGCGACTATGGCGCCAAATGGGACGGACACATACGCATCCGCGGCTGCCGGTTAATGCCCAGTGGCAATGGCCGTGTATCTGTCCTATCCTATCATCCGTCCGATTTCGACTACCAGTATCCCATAGGCTTTGCACGCACGGTCACAATCGAAGACCTGCTCATCGATTACAGTGCTGCACCTGCATCAACTGCACCGTGCTGGCTCATGGACACCGTTTCCTTTTCCAAAACCAAAAACAATGACCGCCTCTTCTTCCCCCATCGCATTGAATTTCGCAACATCACCGTCGAAGGCAGAAAACAGGGCGTTCGCCTCCTCCGCATACCCAACCCACACCACTATGACCTGCGTCGCAACGGTGGCTATGATGGCGCGCAACTCCACGCCAACGGCACCCTCATCTGCGACAATGTTCAACTCGAAAAATTCACTCAGGAAATTGCCGACGATGATGAACAGGTGCATATCTTGATCGGTGGAGAATCAACGGTTGACTATGCCGATGCACTCGCCCTCTATCCCAAAATGCGATTTACCGATTGTGAAAATATCAGCGCATATCTGGGCAATTGCATTGCCAGTGCGACTTTTGAACGGTGCAGCCTGAACACCATAACCGCGCCCAATTTGCGGGGCGAACTCGTATTTACCGAGTGCCGTCTCCAACCCGACGTGGAAACAGTACCCGATCAATTTTATATTTTGCAAAGCACGTTGGGCACGCGCTTCACCAACTGCACCCTTCACGCGCCCATCGTCAACGGCACAATAAATCCGGACCTGATGGACCGCCTGGGCTTCATCAAAATCAACGAATCTGTACTGCACTACCATCTCAACACAGCACTTGGCAATGATGTCATAAACCATCTCAAAAATTCGGGAGCCACACTCACACCAGAATTTATCGCCCAACTAAAATTGCACCACGATTTGGAATCGTAGCAATAAACCAATTTCCCAAAAGGAGTACTCCGCCGTGAGAGACGTACGCTGGGAGCGCATGTTCCCCGATGAAATGGAGGTCCCTATGAAACAAATTGTTATGGTGTTATCCTTGTTGTTCCTGGCCCACTCCACCCTGTCTGCCGCCGAGTTAAAAGGTAAAGTACGCGATGCTGAGACAGGAGAAGCTCTGCCGGGCGCAAACGTATATTTAGAAGGTGTTGGGCGAGGAACTATTGCTGATCTCGATGGACAATTTGAGATCACCAGAGTCGGCGAAGGCAACTATACACTCGTCATAAGTTTTGTAGGATACAAAGAGTATCGCAGTTCTATCATTGTAAAAGCGGATGCCGCCGAGTTAATTGTAGAACTCATACCCGAGGCATTTCGAGGCAAAGAAGTCACCATCGTTGCCGACCGCGCAAAACTGCGCGAAACACCCGTTGCCTTCTCAGACGTTCCAAAAGCCGATATGGAGCGCAAACTCGGCTCGCGCGATCTCCCGATGATTTTGAATGATACGCCAGGCGTTTATGCAACCGAACAAGGTGGAGGCCCTGGTGATTCTCGCATCAATGTGAGGGGATTTGACCAGCGCCACGTCGCCGTCATGATCAATGGCGTGCCAGTCAACGATATGGAAAACGGCTGGGTCTATTGGTCCAACTGGGATGGCCTGAGCGATGTCACATCATCAATCCAGGTACAGCGCGGATTGGGAGCCTCAAATCTGGCAATAGCCTCAGTGGGTGGCACCATGAACATTGTCACCGACATCGCCCGACAACAGCGAGGGTTCAAAATCAAACAGGAGGCGGGGAACAACGCCTTTTACAAAACTACAGTCAATTTTTCATCGGGCTTGATGAACGGCAAAACCGCTTTCACCTTGGGCCTCACGCGCAAAATTGGCGATGGCCTACCCGATCAAGCATGGACATCGGCGTGGTCCTATTTCGGCGCATTGAGCTTTTTGGCATCCGATGCACATAAAATAGACCTGTTTGTCGTAGGCGCGCCGCAACGTCACGGACACCGCCTCTACAAGCAATCTATCGCAACCTTTGATGCCGATTACGCCCGCTCTCTGGGGATTGATGTTGAGGATGCGAGAAATTATGGTATCGATTACAATCCCAACTGGGGACGCTCCCCATTCTCATCCTATCAGGAGTACTACAACGGCCAGGTACACGATGCGCGCGATAGCGAAATCATCATGGAACGCGAGAATTTTTACCACAAACCCCAGATCAATTTGAACTGGTACTGGACACCCAACGAGCAATTTATCTTGTCCAATGTATTTTATTTTTCGCGCGGCAAAGGCGGCGGCACAGGGCGTTTAGGTACCAACCCGCGCTCGCTACCCGACGGCAGCATCAACTGGCAACGCGTTGCCGATGAATTGAACACCCAAACAGCGTCGGAATCCCATCCCGACCTGGTAGGCGCAGGCGAAGTAGGCGTCAATGAAATTGCGGCAAGAACCGTCATCCGAAACTCGGTCAACCAGCACTTCTGGTATGGGTATTTGGGCACGGCTGAACACCGTTTGAGCGACATCTACACGCTGGCCTTTGGCATAGATTTGCGCTATTACAGAGGGCAACATTGGCGCGAAGTACGCAATCTGCTTGGCGCCGATTATTACGTCTTTCCCTGGGACAACAATGCCACGACCTCCGTCAAGCGACTCGGTGACAAAGTCTCCTACCACAACGATGGCCTTACGCGCTGGGGTGGCGGTTTTGCACAACTTGAAGGCCGATTTAACAACTTCACAGCATTTTTGAGTACATCGGGATCCATAACCGGTTATAAACGCATCGACTATTTCCGCGCAAAGGTCAACGGCGACTGGGATCAGACAGACTGGGAAAACTTCAAAGGCTACACCGTAAAAGTGGGCAGCAACTACAATGCAACTCCCGCAGTCAATATATATGCCAACATCGGCTGGCTTTCAACAGCACCCAAATTCGACTCCGTATATCACTACGACAACAGCCTCTACGATCCCACATTTAATGAAAAAGTAGCCTCCTTTGAACTGGGCACCGGTTATTTCAAACGCGGCTTAGTGACAGCAAACACAAATTTCTACTACACCAGATGGATAGATCGCTCGTGGCCCAAAAGCATTTACAGTGAAAAACTCGACCAGAGCTTTCGGTTTTTGCTAAACGGCATTGACGCACGACACACAGGCATAGAGTTCGACCTGAAAGCGCGCCCCCATTCCAAGTTGGAAGTACGCGGCATGTTATCGTTGGGCAATTGGGAATGGCTCAACGATGCTAATGTCACATTTTCGCCGGAAGAAGACCCATCTGTTATCGGCAATTTTCAAGTCTATGCCAAGGGTCTAAAAGTGGGTGACTCGGCGCAAAAAACCCTTGCGTTAAGCGGCACAATATTTCCCACACGCGGCCTCTATGCCTCGCTGAATCTGCGGCGTTTTATGGATCACTACGCCAAATTTGACCCTGCCAACCGAACAGATGTCAATGACCGAGAACAGTCCTGGGAACTTCCAAATTACAACCTGATAAATCTACATGCGGGCTACACCCTGCCCGGCGATACATTTGGAAATGGCAAAGTAAAACTGCAATTACACGTCTTCAATTTGCTCGACGAACGCTATGTGTCCGATGCTGATGATGGCAACAATCATGACGCAGCAAGCGCTCGCGTATTCCTCGGCCTATCGCGCCGCTGGAATATTTCGCTATCGTACGATTATTAGCCGTCAGCAGTTCTAACATACAGGAGACCACCTTGAGCAATCCCATCCGCGGCATCTTGCCCGTATTACAAACACCCGTTGCCGAATCCGGCGACTTTGATATCGAAAGCCTTGAACGGCAGATCGACTTCTGCATCGCCGCCGGTGCAGGTGGCCTGGTCTTTCCCGTACTCGGAGGTGAATTTCAATATCTCTCCGACCGAGAGCGGCAAACCCTGGTCGAAGTCGTCGTCAAAAAAACCGACAAACGCATTCCTGTCATCGTCGGTGTGGCAGGCACCAATATCTCCACGGCCACAGAACACGCCGCCCATGCCGGGCGTGCAGGTGCCGATGCCGTCATCGCCATGCCGCCATATATGGGCAGCGGTGGACCCGACGAAAACCTCCGCTACTTCGAGGCCATTTCCACCGCAGGACAATTGCCCATTTTCATCCAGAACGCAGGTGCCGGCATGCAACCTCCTGCACTCGTTCGCCTGCTCACCGAAGTCGAGTACCTCATCTACGTCAAAGAAGAAGCCAATCCCAGCGCACATCACATCAGTGCCATTGTCGCCGAAGCAGGAGAGCACTGTCAGGGCGTCTTTGGTGGGGCGTGGTGCCGCTGGATGATCTCAGAAATGCGACGAGGCGCCAGCGGCTTTATGCCCGGTGCCCCGGTTGTCGATATTCACGTCGATATCTGGGATGCCTTTCAATCAGGCGATGAAGACAGAGCACGCGATCTTTTCGATCAACTCCTTCCCCTCACCAACCTGATCCAGATCCTCGGTCTCCGCCTGGTCAAAGAAGTACTCATTCGCCGAGGCATCTTCAAAACGAGCGGCATGCGCGCGCCCGGCAGCACAAAAATGGACGCAGACGACCACCGCGAACTCGACGCCATCCTCACAAAACTTCGCCCTCTATTCCGCACAGATGCGTCGTAGGCAGGAACGCATCCACAAAAAAAACCCCAATAGCTTTGCACTATCGGGGTTTTTTCGTCGTCGCAAAGTGTTGTACCATCTCCCGGTGGAGGCGGAGAATGGCGTTGTTTTCGTCCAATTCAACGTCGGATTGGTGTATGGGTTGCCCCGCGGCGATTTTGTGTTTTAGCTTGAGATTGTGAGCCAGGCCGATGGGCAGGGCGTTGGATGTACGAGCCTGATCGGCTGGCCTGAGTTTGCCGTACACGCAGTATCCGCCTTCGCCGTCCAGGACTTCTCCCTGGGAGAGATCGCGTTTTGCAGTGGCAACAACGTCGGCATTAAAAACAACAGGCGTGCCACTGGCTTCGCCGCGCAAGCCAGCGCGTAAGACACTGGTGGTAAGCTCCATGCCAACCAGATGGTAGGGACGGTAGATGGCCGTGTAACGTCCAGTGGAATCAGTGGGAAGGCCGTATTCGGAGAAGCAGCGGCGAATGTAGTCGCCGGGGGCCTCGATGGTGACGTAAACACCCCAGCGCAGATCCCGATCTACAGGGGTTCCGTCTGGTTGCAGGCTGGAGACGACTTCGACGGTTCCTTTGTGGGAAAGTTGTCCCCCATCACTATGAGGCCGGCAAATATCGGATAGCTGGTCGATGCCGCAGGGCGGGAATTTCAGGCCTTCGGGCTGGGGATTCAGGCCGGTGGCATTTGAGACAGCGGCCATTTCAATGGCGGATTTTGTACCGTCCAAAAAGGAGTTGAACATACGGGGATTTAGGCCGCCTTTTGCAGCGGTTTCAGCATCAAAACCATAGTGTTCCCATACAGTATCGGGAGTAGATGTGTGGTACGCGGGCCGGTATTTGGTACCTTTGCCAGCACAGACAATGTCGAAGCCGTTGGTTTTAGCCCATTCAACCAGTTCACAGATCAAAGCCGGTTGGTCGCCATAGGCGAGGGTGTACACGAGGCCAGCGGATGCTGCACGTTGAGCCAGAAGGGGACCGACCAGGACGTCTGCTTCGACATTGACCATGACCAGGTGGCGACCATGTTCGATGGCTTGAAGGGCGTGGTGGATGCCTGCGAGAGGATTGCCCGTGGCTTCGACCAGAACGTCCAGACCGTCCGCCCGGACGAGGGCATCGCCGTCATCGGTGAGATGGGTGGTGCCGGTTTTGAGGGCGTGATCAAAGTGAGTTGCAGCAAATTGTTCGGGCGGCCACTCAGCACGCGTGAGGGCTTCACGCGCCCGATTCAGGGATAGATCGGCCACACCCAGGACGTGCAGCCCCGCAACGCGACGGGCTTGAGCCAGGAACATAGTGCCGAACTTTCCAGCGCCGATGAGGCCCACGCGAAGGGGATTTTTAGACTCGGCACGGGCGGTTAGCAGGTGTAAGAGTTGACCGTTAGCCAAAGGATTCCCCGCAAGATATAATTATGAGAGGCACAATCAGACATTTTCAAAGCAATCCGCCATGTCGTTGAGAAAATGATCCAGATCTACTTTGCGATACTGTTCGACATAACGATGATCGGTCCGTGGGTTTTCGAGAACATGTCGTTGAAGAAAGTTTTGTATTGATAGACCATCTATGTCCGACAGTCTGTCGAGACTCGTCTGAAGGAGATCTTGAACGTTTTGAGCGGTATGAATTTCGATATTGGGTTCGGAGGTATTGTAATAATAGACAGCTTTCAGGTGGGTACGGAGCATTTTGACCGCATAAGCAGGTAGAGATTTTCTTCGCGGTTTGGGCGGAAGGCTTCGGGCCAGAACAGGCGATTGATCTGGAGGTCAAACGCTTTCTTGAGCATGCCGGAAACGCTGCCGTGGGCGGGAATCCATTTTGAGTCGGGCCAGACGTCTAAGTTGCCCCAGGGACCGCCCAGCGTATTTTTCTCAAGTGGCAGGCGTCCGCATCTCGTATTGACGCCTTCTCTGGTGATGTCCAGGATAGCAAAGTGCTGGGGATAAATAAAAAAATCATCTGTGCGTGTGCGCCAGATATCGTAAAAAGCGGTGGTCAGTGCCAGAAGCGCATACCCGGTGTGCAGTATGCCGTCTTCGAGATGGGGAGAGATGACACCCGTGCGGTCCAATTCGTGGTAGTCCGGACAGAAGGTCTCAAAATCGACACGAGTGAGACCGTTTTCGCCAGATTGCCAGTATTCAAAGTCCCGAGAGATTAATAGGGTGCTGGTATGCATAATATAAAGACCTGATGGAAATGCCTTCGGCCACCTGCTGGAAAAATTCGAAGATGCGGTCTTCGTTGGGCACGGATTCGCGCGAGGGGGTAACCATCACACCGGCGGCGCCGAGAGATTCGGCCATCCGGCTGAGCTCAAGGGTCGCCCCCGTGCCGCTGTAGCTCGTACCCACAATAACGGGGATGCGCCCGCCTGTAGCATCTACAGCGGTTTTAATAAGCTGTTCCCGTTCGGCATCCAGCATTCGGTTGGATTCACCGAGTACACCAATGATGGTAACGCCGTTTACACCGATGTCGGCCATAAAGCGTACCGTTCGATCAAAGGATTCCAGATCGAGATTGCCATGGTCATCGAATGGGGTGACCAGGATGGGAAAAACGCCTTTAAAACTTACGGATGCCATCGATGGGTTCTCCTGTTGTCCATCGCTCAATCCCTACTCACGACGCAGAGGTTCTGCGGTAGGTGCTTCCACTTTGGGTATCCAGGCGGCGTGTGCGCCTATGATGTCTTTGTACTCTGCCTGTCCCGCGAGATTTGTCCATTCGAGACTGTCATTTTCGTGATCGTAGAGTTCTTCTGTTCCATCTGAATAGCGAATATATCGCCATCTTTCAGAGCGCACACTGTGATTGCCCCGGATATGCGTGGTCAGCGCGGGGCGGTCCCATTCTCGGTCGGGCTGCTCCATCAGAGGTTTTAAGCTCACGCCATCCAGACCATCTCTTTGGGGCAAATCGCAAACGTCAATAAATGTTGGATACAGATCAACCAGACTGACCGTGCGGTCGCATCGGTTTGGCGCCATACCCGGTGCTGAAATCATGAGAGGCACGCGCGTTGCCTCTTCCCAGAGAGCAAATTTGCGCCAATGGAGTTTCTCACCCAGGTGCCAGCCGTGATCTCCCCACAGCACAATCATCGTGTTGTCGGCATAAGAACTGTTGTCGAGCGCATCCAATAATTCTCCGATCATATCATCGACAAATCGAATACAGGCGAGATACCCCGCAACAGCTCTTCGCCAATTATCCGTCTCCGTGACATTTTTGTGATCATCCCGCCGCGCGACAAATGATCGCCCAATAGGTGGCACATCGTCGAGATCGTTTTCGTCTATATTGGGCAATGTGATCTCGTCTGGGGGATACAAATCAAAATACTTTCGGGGCACGTACCACGGCAGGTGTGGGCGATAGAGACCACAAGCCAAAAAGAAGGGTTTGTCGTGCTTTTTTTTGAGCATCTCTTTACCCCACTGCACCACTTTCCAATCGTCCATTTCCTCCACCGGCACATCTATTGGTCCCCAATCGAACCTGCTTTGTGAAAAACCATTCAGCGGTGGATTGGGAGGCATTGGATCCTGCCCCTGGGGAACATAGTCGTGATAGGATACCACGTCAGCAGGTCTCCCTTGTCGCGTGATTTTGCCTCTACCCGCGACATAATATCCATTGCCCATAAAATGCTGCATCAGAGTCACGACATCCGGATCTTGCTGCCGAAATGAATGGGCATTTTCATACACTCCCGTTGTCGTGGGCAATTTGCCCGTCACCAGACTGCCACGCGAGGGATTGCACGCAGGCGCGTTGCAATACGCACGGGTAAATAAAGTACTTCGAGCCGCCAGACGATCTAAATTTGGCGTTACAGAATCCGGATGCCCCCCCAGACAGCCAATCCAATCATTGAGATCATCCACAGCAATAAAGAGAACATTGGATTTTTGTTGTGCGAAAAGCGATGTTGGCAAAGCACTCGCTGCAAGTACAGCGGCAGTGCTCGTGAAGGTAGTAGATAAAAAATCGCGGCGCGTTTGCATGGGCTACTCCTGGTTTAACGGCACACCTTCAATTGTAATGCGGTGCATGAGGCGTCGCTGTCCCTGATAATCATTGAGGGCGCAATGCCATGTGGCGCGGTTATCCCAGATAGCGAGGTCATCTTTTTCCCAGCGAATGCGGCATGTAAAATCCGGTTGGGAAGCATGTTGGTACAAATACTGAAGCAGAGGTTGAGATTCCTCTTTTTTCCATCCCTCAATTTGAACCGTGAATATGGGATTTACGTAAAGGGCTTTACGACCTGTAATGGGATGCTTTATGATCAGGGGATGGACAGCATCCTGCGTGGCGAGTTCGGGATTGCCAATACGACCGCTTTTATCGGGCTTTCTGCCGTTCATCGCTCCAAAAACATGTCGGCTGGAATGCAGGGCATTTAAGCTTTCAAGCGTTTTCCGCAACCCCGCAGAGAGGGTTTCATACGCTCTGTACATACTGGAAAACATCGTATCACCACCAAACTCGGGAACTTCGCGTGCGTAAAGAATCGAGCCGAGCGCGGGAATGGTATCGTAAGAATGATCGGTATGCCAGTTGCGACCGATATTGGTTTCCTGATCGGGTTCTTTTCGCACCTCGGCGATGATGGGATTTTCCGCTACCCCCGTAAAAAATCGGTTGACATTGATATCTCCCCAGCGTCGGGCAAATGCGATGTGTTCTTCCTGCGTGAGGGACTGATTGCGAAAGAGAATCACGCTGAAATCCGCAAAAGCCCGATGAATTTCAGCGAATTGTTCATCGTCGAGATCCGACGCAATGTCAACGCCTTCAATTTCAGCGCCGAGTGCCCCGGAAAGAGGTTTCACGTCGATGGTGCGATATGATGTATCCATAAATTATGTCCTTTATAAAAAATGCAGTAGGGAACTGCTTGTCCTGAAGTTTTAGATCTCATACCTATCCTTTCACCACCGAACTTTTCCCGTAAATACAACACCTTCCTCGCCCTTGACAATACGCCCAATTGGATACGCCTGGCATCCCGCACTTTGCAGATGTGCCTTAATCCGCGCCACAGAGTTTTGGGCGCATACAAGCGTCATCCCCACACCCATATTAAAAGTCCTCAGCATATCGTCTTCCGGGACCAGCCCTTCTGCGCGAATCGTTTTGAAAACAGGGAGAATTTGAAGTAACGAGAGGTCGATCACAGCCCGACAGGTCTCGGGAAGAATGCGGGATAAATTATCCTGGATCCCGCCACCGGTAATATGTGCCATACCCTTCAATCCCTCGTCCTCAAACAGATCCTTCAGAGGTTGATAATAACACTGGTGTGGGCGCAAAATCACATCGATAAAGGACACCCCTTGAATATCCCGATCTTTCAACTCAGGCTTATTCTTCAACAATGCCCTGACAAGCGTATAGCCATTGGTATGCAGTCCATTGGATGCAAGCGCGAGAACCACATCCCCCTCCTCTATCTCAGAGCCATCAATAATACTGTCCCTATCAACAACCCCAATAGCCGAAGCACTGAGAATATACACCCCATCTTCGACAACCCCTGGCTGAACAGATGTTTCTCCACCAGTCAGTGTACATCCCTGTGCCTCACACGCATCGGCAATCCCCCCGACAAGTGCTTTGACAACAGGGGGATCGAGTTTGCCGCAAACGATACAATCTTGCAAATAAAAAGGATCCGCACCCATAACAATAATATCGTTGATCAGATGATTGACCAGATCATAGGCAATAGACGTGACGCTTCCGTGTTCAAACGCCAACTTTTGCTTCGAACCAGGCTCCTCGGTTTTTAGCACGAGAATGGGGTGGTCATAACCCTCAAAACGGCCATCGACCAGGCTGCCAAAAGCCCCCAATTTATTGAGCACTCTCGAATCCCCGCGCCCGATATTTGAAGCCATATCTCTTTTAACAGCATCTGTTTCATCAATATTGACGCCACTCTTTGAATAAGACAAAGACTCATCGTTTTGCACTACAGTCCTCCCATCTGTTCAAACTCAATCTGCTGGTGAAGCCAACTTGCCCAACACTGCGCGGCGCACCAGATCCAACCCCTGAATCACTAACCATCGACGGATGTGATCCGAATCCTGAAAGCGGCGACTCTCAATACATGTTCGTGATCGTGGATCAGATCCATAGACAGCCATAAACGTCGCGCCATCATTATAAGGGCCAACCATTGCCAGCCCCACGCCATCTTCGGGCGCAACCGCTCGGGCCATTGACTCAGTCATAGCACGAGGATCATCCTTTCCATCCATATTAGCATCCCTTTGCGTGACCACCACATCACCTGCGCCATTCTCCTCGAACTCCCGCACGATCTGACCGTCTGTCAATGTATCCACCACTCCGATTGTCAGCCCGTTTTCCCTCAATAAACCGCCCACAACCCCGGCGACTGTCTCTTTCCCCGTACCGTAAATCGCAACCCCCAGCCGCTTCCTGAGCTCCGCTTCCATCGGTGCAATCAACGCATCGGCATCTTCCTCTGTATCCGCTTTTGCCGCCACGCGCACATCGGTCTGCCCAGCATGCGCCGCCAATCCCACCGTTGGATTGCTCTCACTCATCAGATCCCCAATTGTGCGATCAATATTGCTCTCACCCACCGCACAAGTTCGCAACACGCGTACCTTTGTAATTTTGCGCCCGCCCATGCGGTCGATCAAAATTGGAATCACAACCTTGTGCAACATATAATCCAATTCTCTCGGCACACCCGGAAGCGAAATCACACAGCCGCGCCCTTGGGCATCTTCACTCAAAAAACAGGGCGCCGTGCCCCTGGGATTTTCCAGTGGCATTGCGCCTTCGGGAATATACGCCTGTCGTTTGTTATTATCTGCCATCTCACGACCAAAATTGCGAAACCGCGATGCAATCTGATTTTCCAACACCTTACTGTAAACAAGCTTGCGTCCTGTTGCACGCGCCACACATTGCCGCGTCATATCATCCACCGTAGGACCAATACCCCCCGATGTCAGAATTACATCTGACCGATCCAGCGCGATATTCAAAACGCTCGCAATCCGATCTTCATTGTCCCCCACAGTCGTTTTATACAACAAGTCCATTCCAATATCGCGCAGCGCTTTGGCAAACATCGTGGCATTGGTATCTACAATTTCACCCAGCAACAGTTCCGTTCCAATCATCACAATCTCAGCTTGCATGTCTCCTCCACTCATTTTTTGCACATAATGGAACTCTATGTTATGTTTTGAAGTCTCAACAAAGGTAAGAATTACAACCAGAGACGCAAGGGGTAATCAGTTGAGCCATCCAAACGCAGCACTCGCAGTTCAAAACCTCACCCGCACCTACACGAGCGGGGGACATCCGCTCACCGTTTTAGACAACGTCACATTCACCATTCCCAAAGGCCAAACCTGTGCGATAGTAGGGCCTTCGGGCAGTGGAAAAACCACGCTACTTGGTCTGTGTGCCGGCCTTGATCGCCCGTCATCGGGCACAGTCACCCTTCACAGCATGGCCCTCGACAGCCTCGACGAAGACCAACGCGCAGCCGTGCGAAATGAATACGTAGGGTTTGTCTTTCAGAGTTTTCAACTCATCCCCACCCTCACCGCCATTGAAAATGTCGCGGTTCCCCTTGAGCTACGCGGTAAAAACGGTGTGTTTGGCGAAGCGAGAGAATTGCTCAACCGCGTGGGATTGGGCGACCGCTTGACGCATTATCCCACCCAACTATCGGGTGGCGAACAACAGCGCGTGGGTATTGCACGCGCCTTTATCAACCAACCGAACATCTTATTTGCCGACGAGCCTACGGGCAACCTCGACGCCGACAGCAGTCATACCATCGCCAATTTGCTCTTTGACCTCAACCGAGAAGCGGGCACAACCCTTATCCTCGTCACGCACGATCACGATATCGCCGCACGCACGCAGCGCATCATCCACCTGCAAGGTGGCAAAGTCACAGCGGATGAAGAAACCGCCAAAGATTAGTCCCCGTCCCTTCTCTACCCTATATCTATGGATCGAATCACCAGCATCAAAAATCAGACCTCCAGCCCACTCTTCAACGCATGGACCTGGCGCATGGCCTGGCGCGATAGCCGCACGTATCGCCGCCGATTGCTGCTCTTTATTTCGTGCATATTGCTCGGCGTGGGTGGCCTCGTCGCAGTTCGCGCTCTGGGCGATAATCTGCAACGCGTTGTCGAAAATGAAGCGCGCACACTTTTAGGTGCTGATTTGCGCGTCAGCAGCCAGCGCGCTTTCGCCCCTGCGGTTGACTCCCTATTTAACTCATGGGGTGGGGAGCAATCCCGAGAAGTGCGCTTTGCCTCGATGGTCTTTTTTCCCAAAAGCGGCGGAACCCGCCTGGTACAGGTGCGTGCACTACAAGGCGACTTTCCCTATTACGGCACATTTGAAACCAATCCGTTACAGGCGGTGAATACCTTTCAGCATACCCATCACGCGCTGCTCGACGAGGGCTTACTCGTCCAATTTGGTGCTCAGATCGGCGATTCCGTGCGAATTGGCAACCACACCTTTGTCATTGGCGGAAGCATCACAAACATATCGGGCGAAGCCATGGCCTTTGCCACAGTGGCACCCCGCGTGTACATTCCCCTATCGCATCTCGATAAAACGGGTCTCATCAAATTTGGCAGTCTGGCGTCTTATGTGGCCTATTTTAAGTTTGATAGCAGCACGAGAATCGGATCTATCCAGCGCGAACTTCGCCCCTATCGCGGGGACCAAAATTTGCGTACCGAAACCGTTGCCAGCCGTCAAAGACGCCTCAATAGCATATTGGATAATCTCTACATCTTCCTCAGTCTGGTCGCCTTTGCCGCCCTCTTGCTCGGATGTATCGGCGTTGCCAGTGCCATTCACGTTTACACGCGCCAAAAAATAACAACCGTCGCCATCCTGCGCTGCATGGGCGCGCAATCGAATCAGATCCTCTGCATTTACGCCATCCAGGCCATCGCACTGGGTCTTATTGGCACGGGATGCGGTTCTCTTCTCGGTGTGGGCATTCAGTATCTCCTGCCCGGTGTTCTCGCACAAATTCTCCCCATTGAACTCGATATTCAGTTTTCCTATTGGGCGATCATTCAAGGCACTGGCATTGGCCTGAGTCTATCTCTGCTCTTCGCCCTGCTCCCCCTATTGCCGATACGTCTAACATCGCCCCTGCACACCTTGCGGGCATCTTTTGAAAACGCGCGATCTCAAATAGACCCTCTGCAATTGATGACCATCGGCGGAATCTGTCTCATAGTCGCGGGATTGGGCATTGTGCAAACCAGCAGTATCCTCATTGGAATTGGCATTGCCATCGGGTTTGGCATCGCCTTTGGGCTGCTCACAGGAGCATCGTGGCTCATCATCAAAACCGTTCGGCGCTTCTTCCCCACAACCTGGCAATACGTATGGCGACAGGGTCTGGCCAATCTCTACCGCCCTCACAATCAGACCGTAATTCTCATGCTCGCACTGGGCCTCGGAACCTTCCTCATCACCACGCTCTATATTGTGCAACACGCCCTGCTCGCTCAAATTGCCATCGCGGGGAGCGACAACCGCCCCAACTTTGTGCTCGTCGATGTGCAAACCGATCAGATTGAAGGCGTAAGCGCGTTGCTCCGCAAACAGAATCTGCCCGTCATTCACCATGCCCCCATCGTCACCATGCGTCTGAAGAGCATCAAAGGTCAAGAGGCGCGTTCCTACGGCAGAATACACGACGTGCGGCGCTGGGCAATACAACGCGAATACCGCTCGACCTATCGCAATCACCTCTTCGATTCAGAACGCCTCGTAGGCGGCACCTGGATCAATGCAGAACAGACAAAAGAACCCATCCCCATTTCTTTTGAGCGCGACATTGCCCGCTCGCTTCGCGTCTCGCTCGGCGATACCCTGACCTTCGACGTCCAGGGTGTGCCCGTTCAGACCACAGTACAAAACCTGCGAGAAGTTGACTGGCAGCGCATCCAACCGAACTTTTTCATCGTCTTTCCCAAAGGCGTACTCGAAACAGCTCCTCAGTTTCACGTCTTGACCACGCGCATAAACACAACCGAACAATCCGCTGTATTGCAACGCACACTGGTACAACAATACCCCAATGTATCGGCCGTTGACCTCGGTCTCATTCTCAAAACCGTTGACGATGTACTCTCACAAATCGCCTTTGTCGTGCGCTTCATGGCACTCTTTAGTGTGATTACCGGACTCATTGTACTAACTGCCGCAGTCACCACCAGCCGCTATCAACGCATCCAGGAAGCCGTTTTGCTGCGTACTTTGGGCGCATCTCAAAAACAGATTCGCCGCATACTCTTGCTGGAATACACCTTTCTGGGCGCACTCGCTACCCTGACGGGACTCATACTCTCTATTGGCGGAGCCTGGGCTGTCACCGTCTTTATCTTCGATATTCACTTTGCCCTGCCCACCGCGGCCATTGTCGGCGTCTTTGCCCTCGTCACCGCGCTCACCATCTTTGTCGGCATGCTCAACAGTCGCGGCATCGCCGACCGACCACCACTCGAAATATTGCGAGGCGAAGTGTGAAAAAAAGCTGGGGATATATTAGGCTGTTACTTTTCACTTCTTTTCCAGAATCGGTTTAAGTGCGCGCCACACGGTTTCTGCTATAATCCGATGCCCTTCGGCATTGGGATGAATGCGATCTGGCAGATTCAGTTCGGAAATCCCGCCAACGCCTTCTAACAAAAAGGGGATCAAAAGCACGCGATTCTTTTCAGAAAGAGCCGGAAACACCGCGCGAAAAGCCGTCGTATATACATCTCCCAAATTCGGTGGTGCTTCAATACCCATAAGTATGATCTGAATATCTGGATACTTCTCTTTTGCGCGGTCTATAATCCCCTGCAAATTTTGCTGCATTTCAGTCGTGGGAATCCCCCGCAAACCATCGTTGCCTCCCAATGCCAGCACCAGCACATCGATTTTTCGCCGCAGCAACCAATTGACCCGTCTTAACCCTCCCGCCGATGTTTCGCCACTCAATCCACCATTAACCACATCAAACGCCCACCCGAGCGAATCGATCTTTGCCTGAATCAGCGCGGGAAAAGCCTGCGTTTTATCCAGACCATAACCCGCGGTCAGGCTATCCCCTAAAAACAAAATCGTCTTGCGATCTTCTTCCGCATGAGCCGTCCATATCAATCCGAGCAAAATAACGATGAAAAACCGCTTCATTTCGTCTCTCCCATTTTCTCCCTTGACCCCAAATATAAGATTGGCTATATTTTTTGCCGACTGGCCTGTGAAAAAAACAATATTTTTGAAACGCACAGCGTTTTAGCAGTGTTGCCATACCAGTCCACGAGGCACCTGCTTGTTCCTTCCGTCGAATTTGGCGATTTGGTGGAGGGACGAGTAGGTGCTTTTTGTTTTTCAGGAAAATTTTAATTTGTGACATGGTTGGCCCGAAGGCAACCACTTCGTGTACCAAAAAGAAAGGCCCTCGCGCGAGTTCTTGGCGGGACGGCGCGAGGACCCCAGATCACACCGACAGGTACATGCGGTGTGTCAATGCTTTTGGGCCAACCTCTTTTCCGTTGTGACGTAGCCGTTAAATGTTGTGTTTCAATAATATACAGATTTTATATATTCTGTGTACTGCAAATTTGATACAACTTGTAAAACCGTGGCAAGTATCGTATAATTCTTCTACGACTCCGATTGAGTGATGGGAGAACATGTTCGTCGAGGTTTTAGATGGCTCAGCTTCGCGGAATTGTAGATCGCATTACATTTCAAAACGAAGAGAATGGATATACGGTTGCCCGTTTGCAGGTAGAGGGATCTACCGCATACAACGATCGTCCGGCAACCATTGTGGGCGAAATGCTGTCGATCAACCCGGGCGAAACCGTAGTTTTGGAAGGCGAATGGACGACCCATAAGCAATATGGCGCACAGTTCAAAATTGAATCCTACCAGACCGTATATCCATCTACCGTAGAAGGAATGCGGCGATATTTGGGATCGGGATTGATCAAAGGCATCGGGCCAGTCACAGCAAAGCGTATTGTGGATCACTTTGGGAGAGAATCGCTCGATGTCATTGAAAACGACCCCGAGCGATTGGTCGAAGTCGAGGGATTGGGAGCTAAACGCGCAAAGTGGATAATCAGAGCCTGGGAAGACCAGCGCGAGATCCACAATGTCATGCTATTCTTGCAATCGCACGAAGTGGGCACGGGGTACGCCGTAAAAATATGGAAACGGTACGGGCAGGAAGCCATTGAATTGATTCAAGAAAATCCCTATCGCCTATCGGTAGATGTTTGGGGCATTGGATTTTTGACAGCAGACCGCATCGCGCAAAAAATGGGCATCCCCGCGCATTCAGACCGGCGCATTCAAGCTGGTCTTTTGCATGTCCTCAATGAAGCCGCAGACAAAGAAGGACATGTATTCTTACCTGAAGACGCGCTCATCGAATCTTGTGCCGAAGCACTCGATGTACCCGTCGATGCAATCGCACCGTGCGTGGCACAACTGCTCTCCGAAGAAGCGATTGTCGCCAATGATGAGCGGGTGTATTTACCCCATTTGTACTATGCCGAACAGGGCGCGGCAACGCGGTGCTATCAATTATCCCAGGTGCAACGCATTGAACTCGGCAATATCCCGGCGGAAGTCAGAGCCATAGAACAGCGCGATGGGGTAACATTTGCGCCCCGTCAAAAATTGGCATTGGAAAAGGCATTGTCGCACAATTTGCTGGTCCTGACGGGTGGTCCCGGAACGGGCAAAACAACGACGATTAAAGGGCTGATCGCACTTTTAGAGGCACGAAAGAAAAAAATCGCACTGGCAGCACCAACGGGACGCGCGGCCAAGCGAATGTCTGAGGCAACCGGGCATGAGGCCAAAACCATCCACAGATTGCTAAAATTTAGCCCATCTGAAATGGCGTTTGAGAAAAATTTTGAAAACCCTCTGGAAATTGATGCTCTGATTGTCGATGAAATATCCATGGTCGATACAGTTCTGATGAACAGCCTATTGCGCGCTGTACCAATCAGTGCTTCGGTAGTCCTGGTAGGCGATGTCGATCAGTTGCCATCGGTTGGCGCAGGAAATGTGTTGAAAGATGTCATTGCATCTGGCATTGTCGAAGTCGTGGAACTCAACGAGATCTTTCGACAGGCACAAACGAGCCGCATCATTACCAATGCCCACGCGATCAATCGCGGCGAAATGCCTTATGTACGGAATGACCGCGATGCGGATTTCTTTTTTATCGAAGTCTCTGAACCCGACCGAGCCGTCGAGACTATTTGCGGATTGTGTGCCTCGCGTTTGCCGCGCACATATCGTATGGACAGTATTGAAGATATTCAAGTACTTGTCCCGATGTATCGGGGAGAGACTGGCGCTAACAATCTCAACCGGGTCTTGCAAGACGAGTTGAATCCCAAAGGGCAGGAGATGACGCGGGGCGGTATTCGCTTTCGGGTGGGCGACAAAGTGATGCAGGTGCGGAATAACTATGACCGCGATGTTTTTAATGGGGATATTGGACGCGTTCTCGGAATAGAAGACGATATATTGCGCGTGCGATTTCAGGACCGCGTCATAGAATACGAGTTCTCGGAATTGGACGAGTTGGTGCTGGCCTATGCCATGAGTGTACACAAAAGCCAGGGCGCGGAATTTCGCGCCGTAGTCATGCCTTTGACCACGCAGCACTATATGATGTTACAGCGCAACTTGTTGTACACGGCCATCACGCGGGCGCGAGAACTGGTCGTGCTGGTAGGCACAAAACAGGCTCTGGGGATGGCTGTTCGCAACAATCGGGTTGCAGAGCGCCACACAACCCTATCTCAGCGCATCCGAGATGGAATTGTCGAAGAACCCGTCCAGGGCACCTTGCTGTCATAAGCAGATTATTTTTGATAGCTTATATTGTCTAAAATTTTACAATATATTATACTTTGGTATAATCTCTATTTGAAAGATTTGTATCCAGGAGGCTGGTATGCTATCGAGATGGCTGGTTGGTATAGCGATAATTGTCGTTATAGCAAGTGGCGCTGAAGCCACAGATATCGAGTTTGGAGGGCAAATTCGACCTCGCACGGAATTTCGAGATCCCGTTGGCAATGGGCACGACGTATTCACATCCATGCGTGCTCGGTTGAATATCACAGCGACTTTAGAGCAGGATGTGAATGTATTTATCCAATTACAGGATGTGCGGTTGTGGGGCGAAGAAACCAATACCTTCACCGATTATAATGCCGACAATTTTGACTTTCATCAGGCATATATGGACATCAAAGATATGGGCGACACAGCCCTATCCCTCCGCATTGGACGACAAGCAATAGGATTGGGTGGGCAACGGATAATCGGCGCAGTCGAATGGGCACAACAGGGGCGTGCATTCGATGGTGTCATCGTAACCGCCAGGCCCCAATGGGGCACAGTTCAAGGGGTTGGCGTTCGCCTATCCGATACCACAGCCGAAGGTATAAGCGGCAATGCCTATCTGGCCGCTTTGTATGCTACTGCATCGGGAACGAGTACATCTGCAGATTTTTACGGCATCTACCATCACGTATCCCCCAGTGGCTCCAACAGAAGTGATAATACGCGACTATGGACACTCGGTGCGCGCATTTACGGCGAAAAATCGAACTGGATCTACCGCGCAGAAGGCTCTTTCCAAACGGGCGAACGACGCGGGCCAAACGGCTCGGCATTTATGTTTGGCGGCAGGCTGGGCACAACACTGGGCAGTGGTAGCCTGACCCTGTGGTATGATTATTTGTCTGGCGATGGCAATGCGAAAGACAGCAAGTGGAAATCATTTGACACGCTCTTTGCGACCAATCACAAATACTACGGATTTGCCGATTTATTTCTCAACATACCCGTCCACACTCAAAATCTGGGCCTTCAGGACTTTGCCATAAAAGTATCCGTACCGCTGGATGAGGAAGAGCGGTTGCGTTTGGCAGCAGACGGACATGTGTTCTTCCTCGCCCAAAAAGGCAATATAGAATCGGGTCATCTGGCAGATGAACTCGATTTAACGCTATCATATCAATACAGCGAAAATGTAACCTTTGTCACCGGTTATACAATTGCTCTGGCGCGAGATGCCATCAAGGCATTGGGCCGATTGAACGAGGACATGCACTGGGCTTATGTGATGAGTAATGTTTCATTTTGAATGAATATTGCTTCCCATAGTTGCGATCAGGCGAGGAGATTTTTCTTCTCGCCTTTTATTTTTTATAAAGGTGAATTTTAAGAATAGACAATGCAGAGTGCCTGTTAGCCTAAGGGATATAGATCAAGTTTTTCATCTTTAAGCAATATGCTGGAAACATTGGTTATGTATTTTCAGCCATATTCAGAAGCAACGGTTCGGACACTTAAATCCCAAATTTTATCTATAAAATTGGAGAAGACTACATTGAATTTGACGCGTATTTTTTTGGTTTACAGTGAATCGGAACGCCCCCAGGCACTTGAGCAAATGCTTTGCAAAATGGGATATAGAGTCATTGGACGTGCGGGCGAGCATGAACCATTTGCCGATCAGATTACAGACTCAAACCCCGATGCCGTGCTCTTGTTTCTATCATCACCAGATATCCATGTGTTCGAACAAATCAAACACATCAATCAGCGGCGGCCGCTACCACTTGCCCTTTTTTCGGAAGATTCCGATTCTGAAAAAATACGCGAAGCTGTTCGATTAGGAGTCGCCTCTTATGTGGTCAATGGGTTCAGCCTTGAGCGTGTAGGTCCTGTTCTGGAAGCGGCTATTGTACGCTTTGGCGAATTTCAGGCACTTCAAGATGAACTTGCGAAAACGAAAAAGAATCTGGCCGAACGCAAATTGATCGATCGGGCAAAAGGATTGATCATGCAACAGCGCAGATGTTCAGAACCCGAAGCATATCGTTTGGTGCAAAAGATGGCAATGGATCGCCAGATGCAGATTGCCGAAGTCGCTCGGCAAATTGTGCAGGTCGGAGATCTGCTCGCTGGAAACTAAAATTTTATTTGGCGTTCATATCTGCGAAATAATAGACGATTAGATTTTTATATATCTCATTCGAGTCAATGCTGATTCGAAAAAATAGGCGGACAATGGCGTCCTGGTTGGAAGAATTTATTTTCCCAATCGGGGCGTCTTTTCATTTGGGGAATGTTATGGCTCTTTTACAGGACAATATCTCTCTAAGCCGAGACGCGCAAGGCACTGAGAGAAAGAACAATCCGGTATTGTCGCCTGATATACCCGGTTTTCGCACGGAAAATCGCACGATGCAGACGCGCTTTCACTTTCACATGGACAAATGTATGGGCTGCCATGCATGCGAGGTGGCTTGTGCTGAACAAAATGGTTTGCCAGTAGAAGTGCAATGGCGACGTGTCGGCGAAGTGGAAACGGGCATATTTCCCGATACCAAACGGCTTTTTATGTCCAGTGGGTGCAACCATTGTTTGGATGCCGCATGTATGAAGGGGTGCCCGGTCGATGCTTATCAGGTCAATGAGAATGGCATTGTGCTACATCTCGATGATGTGTGCATAGGATGTCAATACTGTACATGGAACTGTCCGTATGGTGTACCGGTGTATCAGGAGGATCGCAACATTGTGACCAAGTGCGATATGTGTACTCATAGATTGGACGAAGGTTTGGACCCCGCCTGTGTGCAGGCATGTCCGGCCGGTGCCATTGAAATTGAGACTGTGCCACTTACAGAAGTCATCGAAACATATCGCAAAGATGGGGTGGGGCCGGACATGCCCGACCCAGAAATTACAATGCCTTCGACAAAGGTCACATTGCCAGAAGGTATTGAACTGAAGGATATGACAAAAGTAGATCGGCCATTTGTAGAACCCGAAGATCCCCATACGCCACTGGTCTGGATGACAGTCTTAACCCAATTGGGTCTGGGTGGGGTATTTGCAATTTTTATCGTAGATTTTATCCACATTGTTTTTAATCTATCTCTGGTCAATGACGAGATATTGGGATGGCTGGGATCTATTGTGATTGGGCTAACCGGCATTTCTCTTGGTGCTTCGACGCTTCATTTGGGCCGTCCTGCATACGCATATCGGGCCATGAAAAACTGGCGCACATCGTGGCTTTCGCGCGAAGTGTTGGGTTTGTCGTTATTTGCTGGGGTGGCAATGGGCTATGCCTTTTTCTCAATTTTCACCGAAGGATTGGATATTTTATCTGTCGAGGTAGGAGGTGGTGCAGTCAGGTTGCTGTTGGGATGGATAAGTATGATCGCCGGTTTGGCAGGGGTGTACTGCAGTTCTATGATATATCGCGTTCCGGCACGTCCTGGATGGGATTCCGTGAAAACCACGGCAGATTTTTTTTGTGTGGCATTCATTTTGGGGCCAGCTGCATTTTCTCTGTCTGTGGTGATTTCAGATTTTATTTGGGACACACACGGATTTTATCTTACCGAGAGTGCGAAAGTCGCTGCTGCTATTGCCGGGTTGATGCTGATATTTAACGCTGGTTTGCAGGGGAAATTTGTGCAGCTTTGGCGCGAAAGCGAAGTGCATGAATTGCGAGCGTGTGCCCACCTGTACCTGGTTCGGTTTCTCCCATTACGGGTATTGCGAAATATCGTTGGCGCGATTGGTTTAACCGCATTAATTGCCATTGTTTCCGGAGCAACAGCACTGGGGTCAGGCGCGTCTGTTATAATCTCCGGACTGGCACTCGTGTCGCTGTTGGTATTCTGTCTGATGCAACGGTATCTGTTTTTTGTAACAGTGGTTCCAAAGAATATTCCGGGTAATTTTCACATGGCAGCACAGCAGGCTAAAGGATAGGTGGCTTATGATCAGTGCAATTAAACGGATGCTTGGGCTGGATATTCGAAAAGAAGAATACGCCTACGGATACGATGAAGAGTACGGATATTTATCGGCAAAAAAGATTCCCGAACGATGGGTGAAAACGACTTGCGGTTATTGTTCTGTGGGCTGTGGGATGATTTTAGGTGTAAAGGCGGGAGAGATTGTATCTGTACACGGAGATCCAGACCATCCGGTAAACGCAGGCCATCTGTGTCCCAAGGGGTTGAGCGAGCATTTGCCATTGAAGAGTAAGCATCGCCTTGTCACGCCATTGATAAAGCAGAAAGGCGGTTTATTTCAACGCATTTCCTGGGAATCGGCTTATTCTTATATGGTCAATCAGGTTCGACAGATACAAAGGCAATTTGGACGCGAGAGTTTTGCTGTTTTGTCAACTGGACAATTGGTGACAGAGGAATTTTATACGCTGGGCAAGCTGGTGCAATTGGGATTTGGCACGCCGAATTACGATGGCAATACCACACTGTGTATGAGTTCGGCGGTGGTGGGCTATAAGCAAAGTTTTGGATCGGATGGTCCGCCGGGATCTTATCGGGGATTGCAAACAGCGGATGTGGTGTTTTTGATCGGTGCGAATATCGCCGACAACCATCCCATTCTCTGGCATCATTTAAAACAAAATGAAGAGTGCTCATTGATTGTCTGCGATCCGCGCAAGAGCAAGACAGCAATGTTTGCCGATGTCTTTTTACCAATTCGCCCAAGGCGGGATATAGACTTGCTCAATGGATTGATTCATCTCGTGATCAAACACGGCTGTGTAGATCGCAAATTTGTTACCCAGCACACGCGAGGCTTTGCGAAACTCGCAGCACATGCAGAAGCCTATACGCCCGAAGTAGTGGCAGAACGCACAGGGCTTTCTGTGGATTTAATTATGCAGACGTTTGAGGCCATTGTGCGTGCGCGCAATGTATTTTTTGCATGGACGATGGGTGTGAATCACAGTACTCAGGGGTCGGATACGGTGAGTTTGATCAATACACTGGCACTCATTACGGGCAATATCGGACGCACAGGGGCCGCACCCATGTCGATTACGGGACAGTGCAATGCAATGGGGTCTCGCGAGTTCAGTTTTACGTCGTCTCTGCCGGGGTATCGAAAATTTGAAAGTAAGGCGGACCGAGAAGACCTGGCGCAGTTCTGGCAAATAGATGGGGGCCGCATACCGACAGCGCGCGGGTTGGCATATCCAGATATTATTGATGCTGTGCTCGATGGAAAAATCAAGGCCCTTTGGGTTATTGCGACAAATCCGGTAGTGAGTTTTCCCGATCAAGCCCGGCTGCAAAAAGCTTTTAAAAATCTGGAACTCCTGGTGGTGCAGGACGGATTTGAAACCCCCACGACCCAATTGGCCGATCTAATTTTGCCCGCGGCGGTCTGGGGTGAAAAAGACGGGTGTTTTACAAATAGCGAGCGCCGTGCCAGTCGAGTACAGGCTGCTGCGCTACCGCCGGGAGAGGCCAAATCTGACTTTGATATTTTTATAGACTTGGCCCGTGTGTTGAAGGTCGATGACGAATTGTTTTGCGGGTGGCAAGGGCCTGAAGATGCATTTGAGGAGATGCGTAATATTTCGGCTGGTAGGCTTTGTGATTACAGTGGGATGTCTTACGAAAAGATGCTCAATCGGGGCGGTATTCAGTGGCCGTGCAATGAAGAAAATCCCGATGGTTGTGATAATTTGTATGCAGATGGGAAATTTCAGACTGAGAATGGACGCGCGAATCTCTTGTATGTCGAGGCAGAGAACCTACCCGAAGAAGTCAGCAGCCAGTTTCCGCTAATCTTGAACACCGGACGCACTGTAGAACACTGGCATACGGGAACAAAAACGCGGGAGGTGCCCTTGCTTGAAAAGTTGATGCCCGAAGCATGGATAGAGATCAATCCCGTGCTAGCGCAGCACGAGAATATCACGGAACATGATCGGGTGTCTCTTATCTCATCGCGCGGACGCGTAGATGGGTTACAGGTGCGGATTACAGAGATCATTCATCCACAGCAGGTATTTGTGCCATTTCACTTTGTGGAACACTGTATCAACAAAGTGACAATTCCGGCATTTGACCCCAAATCGCGAGAACCAAATTTTAAACAATGCGCCGTGCGTATCGAACGGTGCTAACGTTTCAAAAGTATTTCGAGAAAGGCACTTTGGCCCCAGAAAAGCAACAAAAATGTCATGCCCTGTTAATATTCTCGAAATTGAAATAAATTAAATTAGAAACCACTTGCTGGGCGTTCAAAGATGAATGCCTTGCAGTCATCATGGAATCGGATCAGAGGTGATCCAACACTTTTGGACAAAGGCGTCCAGTGCATTTTTACTCGCTCTGGGCGCTTTTTGCGTTCTGAGCAACATTTCCAACTTTGTCCAAAGGAGATTGATTTCATGGCTGTAACAGTTCCTGGCTCACATCGCTATGTCGGTATTCTCAACAAAGCCACACGTATTGAGTTGTTGAATTTTTCGAAACCACAGATGCGAGCTTTTCACCTGACGTGGTTTGCCTTTTTTTTGTGCTTTTTTGGCTGGTTTGGCATTGCGCCACTCATGGTTGTGGTGCGCGAGGAATTGATGCTGACCAAGGCACAAATTGGAAATACGATTATTGCATCGGTGGCTGTAACTGTACTGGTGCGATTGCTGATCGGTCATCTGTGCGATAGATTTGGACCGCGGCTGACGTACACCGGATTGTTGCTTTTGGGGTCGTTGCCGGTAATGGGCATCGGGTTTGCAAATAGTTATGAATCTTTTCTCATCTTCAGGCTGGCAATCGGTGCTATTGGCGCGTCATTTGTGATTACGCAATATCACACGTCCGTAATGTTTGCACCCAATTGCGTGGGCACGGCCAATGCCACGAGTGCGGGATGGGGCAATTTGGGCGGTGGTGTAACGCAGATGGTGATGCCATTGGTTTTTGCAGCAGTTATGATGCTGGGGGTCAATGAGTTCTGGGGCTGGCGATTGGCCATGGTGGTTCCGGGTATCGCGCTGTTTTTGACGGGAATTGCGTATTTTTTTCTCACTCAGGATGCCCCCGAGGGCAATTTTAAACATTTGCGAGATGAAGGCAAACTACCTCCCATCACCGATGCGGAATACGGGTCGTTCTGGTTGGCAGCAAAGGATTACCGCGTTTGGGCACTATTTATCATATATGCCGCTTGTTTTGGCGTGGAGTTGACAATTAACAATGTGGCGGCGTTGTACTATCACGACCGATTTGAACTCGATATTAAGACAGCGGGATTGATCGCTGGTGCATTTGGCCTGATGAATATTTTTGCACGCACACTGGGGGGAATTTTTTCGGATAAATTCGCGGCTAACTGGGGATTGAAGGGACGAGTTTGGTTTTTGGGTGTGGTGCTATTTGTCGAGGGTATTGCACTGATAATATTCTCACAAATGACCTGGTTGCCCCTCGCTGTGGTCTCAATGATAGGGTTCAGTCTGTTTGTACAAATGTCAGAAGGTGCAACGTATGGCATTGTGCCGTTTATCAATAAAAAGGCATTGGGTGCTGTGGCTGGCATTATAGGTGCTGGAGGCAATGCAGGTGCTGTGGCTGCGGGATTTTTATTTCGATCAGAAAGTCTAACCACACAGGAAGCATTGTTTTATCTGGGGGTAGTGGTGTTGGTAGCATCGAGTTTTGTTTTGCTGGTGCGGTTTTCTGATGCGACACAGAAAGAAGAAAAGCTCGCATTTGAAGAAGCAGTGAAAATTCGGGCAATGGATGAGGCCAAAGATGCAGCTGCTGCTTAGGGCAAATTTGGCGACATACCAAAATGCACCCATTAAGACTGATTTTGGAGGAAATTGAGCATGTTTCGTGATACCAAACCCGACCTAATTGTTCTCGGCAACGGGATGGTGAGCTATAAATTCTGTGAATGCCTGGTGTCGAGAAAAGGACAGGAGCACTTCAATATAACGGTGTTCGGAGAAGAACCACGTCCGGCTTATGATCGCGTGAATCTCACACAATTTTTTTCTAGTCAGACAGCAGAAGACTTGACACTGGCAGGGAAGGAATGGTACGAGGATCACGGCATTCGGCTCCATACAGGTGATAAGGCCGTAAAGATTAACCGCGAGCTACGCGTGGTGAAATCGGAATCGGGACTTGAAGTTTCCTACGACAAATTGGTGCTGGCTACAGGTTCTTATCCTTTTGTACCACCGGTTGATGGAATCGATAAAAGAGGGGTGTTTGTCTATCGCACAATTGAAGATTTAGAGGCTATCAAAGCCTATGCAAAAACAGCGGAGAAAGCGGCGGTGATTGGCGGAGGGCTACTGGGATTAGAAGCTGCAAGGGCACTGATTGATTTGGGGGTGGAGACATCGGTGGTGGAGTTCAGCACGCGATTGATGCCTCGACAGATTGACGATACAGGGTCGCGTTTACTGGTCAAAGAGATCGAATCGTTGGGCGTCAGTGTGTTGCTGGAGAAAGCGACGGCAAATGTGTATGGCAATGGCTGTGTGACGGGCATGGAATTTAGCGATGAAACGTCGCTTGATGTGGATATGATTGTGGTATCGGCAGGTATTCGACCGCGCGATGAACTTGCACGGGGTTGTGGGTTGAATGTACATGAGCGCGGTGGTGTGGTCGTCGATGATCGGCTGGCAACAAGCGATCCAGATATTTTTGCCATTGGAGAAGTCGCGCTACACAACGGTATGATTTATGGTCTGGTGGCACCGGGATATGAAATGGCCGAAGTGGCCGCGGCAAATCTGTTGGGTGAAGAGAGAGCGTTTAATGGTAGTGACCTATCAACCAAACTAAAGTTAATGGGCGTGGATGTGGCAAATTTTGGCGATGCATTTGGAGAAAGCGAACCGTGTCGCTCATTGGTATATCAAAATGATATAGCGGGCGTTTACAAGCGCTTGAACATCAGCGCAGACGGTAAGCGACTGCTGGGGGGGATGCTGGTGGGCGACGCATCAGAGTACGGTCAGTTATTGCAGTTGGGAAAAAATGAGATTGTTTTGCCGGACAATCTCGATGCGTTGATTTTAGATGCAAACTCGAACGGTGGCATAGCAGTGACAGATTTGCCCGATGAAGCACAGATTTGTTCGTGCAACAATGTATCGAAAGGTGAAATTGTAGAGGCAGTACTCAATGGATGCATGCAATTGGGCGATTTAAAGACGCGCACTTCGGCAGGTACAGGGTGTGGAGGATGTGTACCTTTGGTGACGGATATTTTGAAAGGTACACTTGCAGACGAAGGACTGGAGGTGACCAACCATCTGTGTGAACACTTCGCCTACTCGCGACAAGAGTTGTTCGAGATTATAAAAATTAATAAGATTCAGACGTTTGATGATTTGATAGCGCAATACGGAACGGGCAACGGGTGTGAGGTTTGCAAACCCGCCATAGCATCGATTCTGGCGAGTTTGTGGAATGATATGATTATGGAACACGAAACACTTCAGGATACAAATGATCGGTTTCTGGCGAATATTCAGCGGGGCGGTACATACTCTATTATCCCACGTGTACCCGGAGGAGAGATCACGCCAGAAAAATTGATCATTTTGGGAGAAGTGGCTCAGAAATTCGATTTGTATTGCAAAATTACGGGCGGCCAGCGCATTGATCTTTTAGGAGCACGCGTAGAACAATTGCCAGAAATTTGGGAAATTCTCGTAAAGGCTGGATTTGAAAGTGGTCATGCCTATGGCAAAGCAATGCGTACTGTGAAGAGTTGTGTGGGCACAACCTGGTGTCGGTATGCCGTGCAGGATTCGACGGATTTTGCCATTCGCATTGAGGAGCGTTATCGCGGGATTAGAGCACCACACAAAATTAAGGCCGCGTGTTCGGGGTGTGTACGCGAATGCGCCGAGGCACAGAGCAAAGATTTTGGGGTGGTGGCCACAGAAAAAGGGTGGAATCTTTATGTAGGCGGCAATGGCGGAACCAAACCCCAACACGGCATTCTGATGGCAACGGATTTGGACGAAGAGACGTGTATCGCATATATCGATCGATTTTTGATGTATTACATCTACACGGCCGATAAGCTCACACGGACAGCGACCTGGTTGAATAATCTGGAAGGTGGCATTAATTATTTAAAAAAGGTGATTATTGAAGATCACCTGGGGATTTGCGATCAGCTCGAGCGCGATATACAGCGGCTTGTCGATACCTATGAATGCGAGTGGAAGGCTGTCGTGGAAGATCCCCAGAAACGCAAGCGCTTTCGGCACTTTGTGAATACGGACGACGCAGACGACAATTTGAAATGGGTTTATGAGCGAGGGCAGAAGCGTCCATCCAACTGGGATGCACCTGCACGAAATGGTAATGAAAAATTGGAGGTACTACAAGCATGAGAACGATGAGAGGTTCCTGGGTGAAAATCGCACAGGTATATGACTTTCCCAAAGATGGAGGCGTGTGTGCAAAGGTAGGAGAGCGGCAAGTTGCCATTTTCAATTTCGATAGCAAACGGCAATGGTACGCCTGTGAGAATGAGTGTCCACACAAAGGGGATATGGTGTTGAGCCGCGGCTTGACCGGCGATCAAGAAGGTGAGCCCAAGGTCGCCTGTCCACAGCATAAGAAAACATTTTCACTCAAGTCTGGCAAATGCTTGAGTGGAGAAGATTACTGTATCGATACATTTGAAGTGAAGGTAGAGAACCATACAGTATTCGTCAGTGTGCCCGATGATCGCTGATCATGCTATCTATTTTGCAAGCGCTGCCCACTGTGTTTGCGATCAGGCGAAGAGATTTTTCTTTTCGCCTTTTATTTTTTTTCAAATTGAATATACGCCCTGAGTTTTTGGGCAGAAACAGCACCTTCGCGCAGGAGAATTGCGCGATCGGTAGAAACATCGACCAGCGTAGAAGGGAGTGTACTATCGGAAGGTCCACCATCGAGAATGAGATCGAGATGCTCCCCCAATGTGTTTTCCACCTCGCAAGCCGAACGCGCTGGAGGCTCTGTAGAACGATTGGCACTCGTACTCGTGACGGGTCCCCCGAGCGCAGTGAGCAATTGGGTGGCAATGGGCGAACTCGAATGGCGGAGAGCTATTGTATCGCGTCCGCCGAGCAAAATGGGTGAAAGATCGGTATTTGCGCGAAAAACAAGGGTAAGAGGTCCAGGCCAAAATGCCTCAATAAGTATTTGGGCTGTCGGAGATACCACACGAACAAGCGTTGAAAGATCATCTACACCGCGAATCAAGAGAATAAACCCCTTGTCCTCTGCACGCCCTTTGGCAGTAAAAATTCTCTGAACAGCTTCATCGTTATGGGGATCAGCCCCCAGACCATAAACAGTCTCGGTCGGATAGGCAATCAAGCCGCCGTTTTTAATAATATCGGTAGCCTGATTGATATTTTGAGATGTTGGGAGTGCGATCATAGTCAAAGACTTTTGATATCGATATTCAATAATAGAACGGGCGACCACGAGCAGTTTACAACTGGTCGCATTCCAGACCAGTTCACGGATCGCCCCTACGCTTCACACATCTCACCTCTCACCTCTCGCTTCATAAACCTGGACAAAACGCCAAAAATCACCAAATCCAACCCGACCATCGGCATCGAGGTCAAAAAGTATATCCGCAGAGCCAAAGGCATTGACAAAGATTGTGAAATCGCTGAAGTCGAGCCGACCATCGGCATTGAAATCGCAGGATATTATTGCAGACGCAAGTGGTTGTTCGACGATGTGGAGAACGCGATTGACCGACAAATCGTCGGTCTCACTGCGAAATTCCTGGACAATGCCACTGGGCCAGCGCAGTGTGAGTACCTCGACATATTCGGCTCTGCCCACACCAAACACGGGCGTGAGCGCGTCTTGCGATAAAAAGGACGCTCCGCCTGTGATTTCTCGAATGGCGCGGCGGTTATTGCCATCTCTATCTCTGAACGCAATTTCGAGACGCGTGCCAATCGCATCGGGGCTACTTTCTGTACCGCGAAGCTGAATTGCGATCCAGTTGCCATTGGCCTCGCGATTGCGAAAGAGGGCGTCCGGGCCATTTTGCACGGCGACATAAAAATCGAGCCTCCCATCGTTGTCGTAATCGGCAAGGGCAACGCCGCGGCTGTCCGCATTCAGGGCAACGCCCAAAGAATCGGATATGTCGGTGAAATGCCCATCCACATTCTTGTAATACAAATTGGGCTGGCCCCTATTGGTGACATAGAGATCGAGATCGCCATCGTTGTCAAAATCGCCCCATACCGCGCCTCGGCTTTGTCCATCGTGGGCGAGGCCCAACTCTGTCGCGCGATCTCTGAACGTGCCATTGCCCTCGTTTGTATAACACCTGTTATTCGCGCCAAAATAGGGAATAAACAAATCGAGATCGCCATCGTTGTCAAAATCACCCCAGGCCGCGCCAAAACTCGGCCCTTCATCGGTGGGATTAAAAATATTTTCTATGGACGCGAAGCGCGCGCCATCATTGCGAAAGAGACGGTTGGGACCGCTATTTGCCAAAAACAGATCGAGATCGCCATCGTTGTCAAAATCGCTCCATGCAGGTTGAATCCCACTTTCTATATCGCTCAGGCCCAGGCTATCCGCCAGTTCGGAAAAATGGTTGCCATTGTTCTGGAAAAAGCGATTCGCGCCAAAGTTGGCGACGTAAAGGTCGAGATCCCCATCGCGGTCATAATCGCCCCAAGCCGCGCCATATCCATCGCCGGAATCGTCAACACCCATCGCCGGCGCCACATCTATAAACCCAGTCCCATCGTTGCGATATAACCGGTTCGGTCCACCAAAATTAGTGACGTAGAGGTCGAGATCTCCATCGCGGTCATAATCGCCCCAGACGCCCGCGCTGCCATCGCCGGAATCGTCAATGCCCAGTGCTGGCGCGACATCCGTAAATCCATTTCCGTCATTGCGATATAACCGGTTCGGCTCTCTGCTGCGTACGAGGTAGAGATCGGGATCATTGTCGTTGTCGTAATCTGCCCACGCCGCGCCAAATCCCGCGCCCATATCGCCCAACCCCGCGTTGGGGGCCTCATCGACAAAACCGCCGGGTTGGGCGTGTTCCCCAATGCCCTGTAATGTGAGTGTGGCTGTGGGGTTTGCCAGCGCGTTGCTATAAATGGTGAGCGTGGCTTCGTGCTGGCCCTCGGCTTGCGGGCGAAATGCGATGGGAAGCTGCTGGCTTTGCCCCGCGTCAATCCGCAAGGTATCGTTTTGTTCCACCATAAATTGCGAGTCGGTCGTCGTGGCGTTGGGAACGACCAGCACACCGGCGCCGAGGTTGGAAATGCGTACCGACAATATTTGAGATCGCCCGGTGAGGGTGGGATCGAAAATTAAGACATCTGTGGGAAAGAGTCCGATACTGGGCTCAGCCCCCAGACCTCGCACCGTGACAGCGACAGAAGGGGCGCGCGAATCATCGGTGGTGAGGGTAATACGCCCCTCGACAGCCCCCTGTTGCGCGGGATCAAATACAATTTCAATGTCGGCGGTTTGCACAATGCCGATTTCGAGGGGCAATGCCGACAAAACGCGAAACACGGGGGTATCGGAAATCGCTGTTTCAACGCGAACGGGCACATTGCCCCGATTTTCAACGCGCAAACGGCTCACAGCGGGATCGCCAACACTGACCTCGCCAAAATCGATATTCTCGGAGAGAACATTGAACAAAGGCATGCGAAATGTGGAATCGCGCAATTTGCGGATGCGATTGTTAGCGGCATCAATAAAAATGAGATCTCCATTGCCATCAATCAGCAAGTGCGTGGGCTGCCCCAGATCGGACAGAAGACCGAGCGTATCTTCAGATCCCGCACCCGCAATACCCGTTCCCGCGATGGTCACCACAGGGCCCGTTTCAGCTTCGACTGCGCGAATGCGATTATTGCCCGTATCGCCGATATAGATATTGCCGGATTCATCGACAGCTACGCCCAAAGGAGAAAAAAATAAAGCACTTGTCGCTGGCCCACCATCACCCTTATAGAGATCTTCTGACAGATCTTCCGAAGAGGTCGCGTCCCGCCCGGCGACGGTATTGATCACGGCGACGATGGTCGTGTCTCGCGTTGCCCTGCTCACGCGCCGAATGCGTCCATTGTTAAAATCGGCAATCAAGAGATCGCCATTACCCGTCACAGCCAGTTGTCCAGGGGTTAAACCCGCCCGAGTTGCCAGCCCGCGATCCTGAACACGCGACGCCTGAGCACTGCCATTGCCCGCGATTGTGCCTATGGTATTATTCGCCAGATTGAATTGCCGCACGCGGTTGTTGCCCTGTCCATCCTCGCCATCGGAAATTAAAAGAGCGACATCGCCCAACATCGTCAGCGCGACAATTTCGTGGAACGTAGCTTGTAGCGCAGGTACCAGATCGTTGAATCCCCCTTCGCCCGTACCCGCGACCGTAGTGATGATACCGGAAGAATCAATGCGCCGGATGCGCCGATTGTGAACATCACTTTCACTCGCGCCACCACTACTGATATAAATATTGCCCGCGCTATCGATCGCAATAGCATTGGGAGTATTGAGCAACGCACTTGTCGCCGGTCCACCATCGCCCGAGAATCCCGGTTCCCCAGTACCCACAACCGTCGTAATAATACCCGTTATTGCATCCACCCGCCGAATGCGGTGATTATCTGTATCTGCGATATAGAGATTGCCCTGTGTATCGAGCGCAATTCCGAGCGGGCGATTGAGCACAACATCCGTAGCCAGCACATTATCGCCATCTACCAAACCACCACCGGCAATCGTGACAATCGTACCGCGTGCCTGAGCGAAAACATCTGCTTCCGAGATCAGAAGACTAAAAAAAAATATATAAAAATAGCGCATGATAGAATGTATAGGGAGGGATATAACTGCCTATGCTGTGGTTGCTTTCCCCAAATAGAGATCTCTACCCTGTGCGAGAGCTGCGATCTTGAGATCAACTACCGAGCGTTTGAGCATCCAGAACCCGCAATCGGGATGAATAAATGCGATGCGCCCCGGACCGAGTTCTTTTTCAGCCTGGTCGAGGCGCCGGGCAATCTGTTCGGCAGTTTCAACATGATTGATTTTGATGTCGATCACGCCGATGCCGAGCTTGATGCGCGGATCAATTTCTTTCAGGGCAATTAGATCATCATCCGGACGATGGGCGAGCTCAAGCACGAGGTGATCGGTATGCAGATCGTTGAGGAAATCGATAAGCGTGCGCCATGTGCCGGTTTGGATAGTTTGCCCACCGTAATTTCCAAAACAAAAATGAACAGCTTTTTCAGTCTCGGAATCAACCGCGTCGAGCACCCTATTAATCGCCTTCGCTGCAATAGGTCCGTCCTCGGGATTACCCGGAATATTGGCTTCATCAACCTGTACACAGGCGCATGGCAGGCCACGTACCTGATCGGCCAACACATCGGCGACCCCCATGAGCAGGGCTTCAAAATTACCGTAGTAATTGTCGAGTAAGGTGCGGGCAAGCATATAGGGACTGGTAAGCGTAAATTTGAAAGGTCCGCCTGCGATGGTTGCCGCGCGCAAACAGTCGGATAACAAATCGAGCGAACCCTCTGAGAGCGCGTCATCGACAACAGCAGCGGGTTTGGCGCGAAAGTCCATGGATTGTCGCTGGCGAAATACCTCGACCTCAGTGCGTCCAAAATCAGCGCGTGTACCACCCATCTGACGCACAAAATATTCGATCATGCCATTGGTCTCGGGATGGTTGATGTCAAATCGGTAGAGTTCGCCATCGGTGGGCAGATCTATCCCGGCCTGACGCTGCGTATCAAAGATAACGCGCGTGGCATCCACAAGGGCGGTTTCACTCGGTGCTGCCACGAGCCAGTCGGGCAGTGGATAAGACCCCACTGTAGTTGTGAGAATTGTAGAATCCCAGGACAATTTCTGCGTTGTATTCAGGTTTTCAGACATGAAAATACCCCTTGCATCAGGTGATCGCGGCAAGGATGCCGCTCCAACAGTAGGTGCATCATAGTCGGGAAATCCTTTTCTCAACCGCCCAACTCACCAGCCCCCAGCCCCTCGTCTTTTCACAATTCATCTGATATGGCATCGAGTTTGGCACGATTCTCTGGCGTCAGATTTCTCAAAGCTTCAAATACAAAGGCAAACAAGCAACTTAATATCAGGCTAAGCCCCCCCGCAATGGCGACCATAAGGCTACGGCGTGGATAGCTGCGCGTGTCAGGAGGTCGCGCATAATCCAGGACCGTAACAGTGTGTGTACCTTTTTCATCTTCAAAGCGCGTTTTTTCGTATTCCTGCTTGACAAACTGATAGATGGCGTTTTGTATTTCAACATCGCGGATGAGTGCCACCGCGGTCAGGCCCAATTCGGGCAATTGTCGGAAGGGCTTAAAAATCTCTGGCAATTGTCCATCTGAATCGCTCTTGTGCAGGCTATCGGGGAATTGCCCCATGAGCAAATTGTCGAGACCTTCGCGCGTAGTCTGGATTTCCATATCGAGCTTTTCCAGTTCGGGATTATCTGCAGTCATCAATTTTGACAGGAAACCGCGCTTGACAATCAGTTCTCCCAGCGAGCCGATGAGAGTGGAAGATATTTCCAACTGCGTTTGAATCTGAGTTTCGACGTCTAATACCATGTGCTCGTTCTGAAAATTTCGATAGCGCCGCTCAGCTTTGAGCATCTCCTGCTCGGCTTCTTTGAGCCTATCTGTCAGATAAGCCAGATAGGCGCGCGTTTTGTCTTGATTGCGTCGTTCAAGCGCGTTTTTGAGTTCTTCAACAAAAGCATTGGTCAATTCTGCCGCCAGTTCCGGAGTATCGGCTTCGTAGGAAATCGTGAGAAATTGCTCGCGAGAGAGATCGGCTTGCAGTCGATTGGATATCATATCGAGCAATTCACTTTGATGGCTGGCACCATACCGCGTGGCGAGATCAAACCGCCTGGCAACAGATAGGCGCACGCTTTCGCTTTCAACGACCGGAACAAATTCTGTGGCAGATATGGCCTCACCGCCCAGTCCCATCAAATTGAGAGGCAGTTCTTGCAAAAGAGTAGATAGTCCCCCTAAGCCACCGCTGGTATCTTGCGGAGGATATACTCTGGCATACGCGCGATAGGCTTTGGGCAAGGTCAAAGAAATGCCCGCTGTCACCAGCGTGACGGCAAAAAAGCATGTGAGAATCATGCGCCGCCAGCGCACAAGAACGTAAATATAATCGAGGATATTGCGTTCAGATTCCATATTCAGTTATTCACTTCCCGGCTAATAAAAATTATACTCAGAATAAGCGATGCAACAGAACCGAGCACCGCAATGGTTTCTCTCGCAATGCGGTAGCCCTGCCCGGGATCTCGTGCGGGAACAAAAATTGCATCGCCGGGACGCACGAGCGATTCTGCAGTGGCATCTATGGCATTGCCTGTATTGCCCTCAACAATGATGATGTCTTTTCGTTTTGCACGCGTGTTAAAACCGCCAGCGAGGTCAATATAACCGTCAACCGTAAGTGCCGCGTCATAAGGAATATTTGCCGGCGCAATGACAGCACCTGTAACGCGCACAGAAGGGACAAATCGGGGAATGCGCACGACATCGCCATCTTGCAGGAGAATATTGTGCCGCTCATTGCCAGCCATGAGCGCTACAAAATCAATGGGCAAACGCCCCGAAAGCTGCTGGGTTTTGAGGGCAATAAGGGCTTCTTCGGCATCGGTGCGTTGTGACCGAGGGATACCGAGCAATCGGTTGAGCGCAGGATCATCTTCAATGGTCTGTTCTTCAAAATTGACTTTGCGAATAAGAGACGCTTGAACCACGGATGCTTCGGGAGTGAGTTCGGCCTGCTGTAATAATTCTTTGAGACGAAGTCCCTCTTTAAAAGGAAAAGGGCCGGGGAATTTTACCTCTCCTTCGACATAAATCCACTTTGTTTTGCCGATAACATAGAGTTTATCACCCGACCGCAAAGGGAGATTCGCCTGGGGATCGCCTGCAAGCGCAGCGGCGAGGTCAATGTCTATGGACCTCCACTCGCCATCATCTGACAAGCGCAAAAGGTGGGCGCGTTTGGGAGGGGAATGGGCACGCAAACCATTCCCCAAAACAATGAGATCGGACACGCGATCACCGGCCGCAAATTCGTAACCGCTCGGGTATTGCACTGCGCCTGCGACATAGATGGAATCGCTGTGAGCAACGGGCACCACAATTTGTTCTCCATCGAGCATGAAGGGATTGTACTGTTCATCGCCCGTGCGGTTCCACTGCTCGAGATCGACTCGGCGTCCCGTATTGTACCATTGTCCATTTTCATTGAGGCGCATGATCTGAATATTGCGCCTCGATCCTTTGCGGTCTGGATCGTCAATAAGGCCTCCGGCTTTGGCGATGAGTTGCGACGCCTGTTCGACGCCCTCAATGTCAACAGCCCCCGGCATGTGTACTTCGCCAACCACGTTGATGGGAAATGTGCGCAGATGTGCAAGACTGATAGAGACACCGAGTTGATAAAAGCGTTTCTTAATCGCCGCCTGAATGGCACGGTCAGCTTCTGCGAGCGATAAAAACGCAACGGGAATCGGGCCGATAAACGGGACGAGCAAACTGCCGCTCGCGGCCACGGGGACTTCAAAGGCTTCGATCTCTTCACCGCTACTTACCACAACGGCAAAGATATCACCCGGTCCGACGATATAGCGGCCCGACCGGATAACCGCGTCGTAGGCTGCTTTGCTAATGCTTTTGAGTTCAACCAGTGATGTCTCTTCTGTTTTTTTTAGAGAAGGTACGGAAAAACGGCTGGTAGGTTCGCGTTTTTCTCGAGATTGCGCGTGTGCAGCAAAAGGGTAAAACGCAAAGTCAAAAATGAGCAAGCCCACGAGCACGAGATAAAAAAGACGCATATAGCGTCCCGGATATGCCATAGAAATAATCATGTGACGGTGGCCCCCGATAGATCAACTTTGAGGATGCGATAACGCGCTTGTATATTTTTTTTTGCCCAAATATCGATCATAGCCCGCCCAATAGCGTCGGCATTTTGGGTCGTAAGCGCGATGAGCGTCGGTCCTGCGCCCGAAAGCGCGGCACCCCAGGCACCTGCTTTGACCGCTTCTGCGAGTATATGATCAAAGCCCGGAATGAGTTCTGCCCGATAGGGGTGATGCAACCGGTCTTGCATGCCAACGCCGAGATGCTCAAAATTTCCCGTGATCAGTGCTGCCGTAACAATGCACGCTCGGCTTGTACTGAAAACGGCGTCACCGTGAGAGACAGTATTGGGCAAGACATTGCGGGCATCTTCTGTTTTGAGTTCAAATTCGGGAATGGCGACCACAGCGCGCAATTCTTTCGGCGGCAGGGCGCGCACGCATGCAACGCGGTTGCCATCCATAGTAGAAGCAGTAAGGCCGCCGAGCAAGCAGGGCGAGACATTGTCCGGATGCCCTTCAATAGCCGTGGCAATGTCGAGCATCTCCATCTGTGAAAAGGGTTCACCTAAAAGGCAGTTAGCCGCAATAACACCGCCGACAATGGCAGTTGAACTGCTGCCCAATCCCCGGGCAAGGGGCACAGTATTGTGCATGTGGATATCGATTCCGGGCAGTGTTTTGCCTGCGCGTTGAGCGGTGAATTGCGCGGCGCGATAGAAGAGATTTTCCTCATCAGCGGGCAAAATACCCCCGCCTTCACCCTCTATGCCAAACGACACGCCCGATTGAGAACGGGTTTTTACCGCGACATGATTGTAAACGGACAGCGCCATGCCAAGTGCATCATAACCGGGGCCGAGATTGGCGGTGGAACCGGGTAGCCGGATGTGAAATTCCATCTATAGTTCTCTAACGAGTTCGGTGCATACCAGATCGGCGAGCAGGAGACCTCGCCGTGTCAGACGAACGCGATTATCAGTTCGTTCCAGCAAGTGCTGGTTTGTCATCGCAATATACTGTTTGTGGATTTTCGGATGACTCAAAAACTCTGCACGAAGCCCCCGACGCTGGCGCAACCCCAACATAATGCGCTCCAGCAGATGTTGCGTCGGTGTAAGCTGTTCTTCTCTTTCCAGCGCAAATCCGGTTGCTTCAATATGCTGCATATAAGCCGTGAGATCGCGCACATTCCAGAATCGCCGATTATCGAGATACGAATGTGCAGATAAACCAACGCCCAGATAGGGGCGATCATGCCAGTAGTTGAGATTGTGACGCGACGCAAATCCCGGTTGGGCAAAATTGGAAATTTCGTAATGTATGTACCCGGCAGCTTCGAGTTGGTCAATAGCATACATATACATCTCGGCCTGATCGGTTTCAGGCGGCACATCCAATTTTCCCTTTTGAAAGCGGCGTGCAAAATTGGTCTGAGGCTCAATCGTGAGTCCATACACCGAGATATGTTCGGGACACAGGTCAATGGCTCTCTGAATACTCGTTGCCCATTCCTCAAGCGTCTGTTCCGGCGCGCCGTACATGAGGTCGATACTTATATTCTTAAACCCCACATCGCGGGCGGTTTGAAACGACCCGGTCGCATCTGACGCCGTGTGAAATCGGCCGAGTGCTTTGAGTGCGCGATCTGTAAATGCCTGCACCCCCAGACTCAAGCGATTGATGCCATGGTCATATAATTTTTTAAAGTGCTTGCGATCATTTGGATTGGCCTCTGCCGTAATCTCTGCATCGGGAACGACCGCGTTTTTCGCTTCTTTTAAGATCCGATTCAATTGTCCAGGCGGTATTGCCGAAGGCGTGCCTCCTCCAAAATAAAGCGTGTTGAACATCGGGAGCGTTCCAAGAGACTGCCAGCGATTTTGCATCTCGACAATCACCGCATCCGTATAGCGCTTCGCCATGTGATTCTTGCCCACGACAAATGCAAAATCGCAATACGGACAGCGCGAGTGACAAAATGGGATATGGATGTAAAGGCCGAAGTGCATGAAATCTTCACTCCACGAGCATACCAATGCGCCGCCAGCGCACGCGCTCGGGAAAGTGAAACAGATTATAGAGCGCGATACCGAATAGAGACGTCACGTTGCTATATGCGGGGACGCGATCATCAGGTGCCCAGGACCAGTAGAGAATAAATGCTTTTCCCCGAATGAGATCGCGCTTGAGAAAACCCCAGTATCGACTGTCTTCACTGCTATCGCGGTTGTCGCCCATCACGAAATAGCAGTCTTCGGGCACGATCTTAGGTCCGTAATTATCTCGTGTATTGGCCACCGATCTCCGTTTGAGAATAACAGAATCGATATATTTGGCCCTGGATGGATCAATCGCGCGCGTGTCGTCAACATAAAGGATTTTATCTTTTATTTTAACTTTCTGTCCGGGTCCTGCTACAATGCGTTTGATAAAGTCGCGGGATGGATTTCTGGGATACTGAAAAATAACAATATCTCCAGGGCCTGGCGAACGCCACGCGGGCAGTCGAATGTCGGTAAAGGGAATGCGAGCGCCGTAAATAAATTTATTCGCCAGCAAAAAATCTCCGACCAGCAAAGTGTTTTCCATCGACCCTGAAGGAATGCGAAATGCCTGCACGACAAATATGCGAATAAAAAGCGCAAGTGCAAACGCGAGTAAGATGGCCTTGATATATTCGATAGTCACGGATTTTTTCATAATTAGCAATCAGCAGTCAGTCCCCTGATCCCCAGCCCTATTTTTCATCTGCATTCATCTGCATTCATCTGCGCCATCTGCGGATCACACTTCCATCTGCAAAACAGCGAGAAATGCCTCTTGAGGGATTTCTACTGCGCCGACTTGTTTCATGCGCTTTTTACCCTCTTTTTGACGCTCGAGGAGTTTGCGCTTGCGGGTAATATCGCCGCCATAACATTTGGCAGTGACGTTTTTGCGGAAGGGCCGCACGGTTTCGCGCGAAATCACTTTGGCACCGATTGCCGCTTGAATAACGACTTCAAAGAGCTGGCGCGGGATCAGTGCTTTGAGTTTTTGACTCAACGCGCGCCCCCATTCATAGGCTTTATCGCGGTGAACAATTGCAGAGAGTGCGTCTAAAGGTTCGCCGTTGATGAGCAGGTCGAGTTTGACCAGATCCGCTGCCTGGTGTTTTTTGTATTCGTAGTCAAACGATGCATAACCGCGCGAGACCGATTTGAGGCGGTCGTAGAAATCGAGCACAATTTCGGATAACGGTAAATCATAGCGCAAGAGAGCACGGGTGGGGTCAATGTATTCGGTCGTCCGATAATGGCCCCGACGGTCTTGTGCAATACGCATAATATTGCCCACATATTCAGAGGGCACCAGAATTTGGGCATCGAGTATCGGTTCGGCAATATCTTCTATATTTCCCACTGGGGGCATCTCGGCGGGATTTTGCACATTGACCTGCTCTCCACTGGTCAGGCGCACGCGATATTCGACATTCGGCACAGTAGTGATAATGTCTATGTCAAATTCGCGGTCCAGTCGCTCCTGGACAATTTCCATGTGGAGCAGGCCGAGAAAGCCACATCGGAACCCGAAACCGAGTGCTGTCGAAGTTTCGGGTTCGTAGGACAATGACGCATCGTTGAGGTGCAGTTTTTCGAGCGCAGAGCGAAGGTTTTCAAAGTCATCTGATGATATGGGATAAAGCCCGGCAAAGACCATGGGTTTGACTTCCTGATAGCCGGGTAAGGGATGAATGGCGGGATTCGCAGAGCCAGTGACGGTGTCTCCGACCCGAGCGTCTTCAAGGTCCTTTATCCCCGCGATGAGATACCCGACTTCGCCTGCGCTGAGGCTTTGCTGTTTGATACGCTTGAGTTTGAGGGTGCCGATTTCTTCGGCGTCGTAATTTTGGTTGGTCGAAAAGAGACGGATAGGCATATTTTTTTCTAAAACGCCATCAAAAACGCGCACATAAGCCACGACACCGCGATATTGGTCGAAAATAGAATCGAAGATGAGAGCCTTGAGCGGAGCATCCGGATTCCCCTCAGGAGGTGGTATCTCATCGATAATAGCGGCCAGGAGTTTATCGATCCCAATGCCCTCTTTAGCACTGATTTTGACAATTTCCTCTTCTTCTACACCGAGCAAGTCATGGAGTTGCATGACCACGCGATCTACTTCGGCACCGGGCAGGTCAATCTTGTTGATCACGGGAATGATGAACAAGTCGTGCTCCATAGCGAGGAGGACATTGCTAACGGTTTGGGCTTCCACTCCCTGCGCCGCGTCAACGAGGAGCAGCGCACCTTCACACGCGGTGAGACTGCGCGAGACCTCATAAGAGAAATCGACATGACCCGGCGTATCGATGAGATTGAGTTCATAAATCTGACCATCTGGCGCTGTATAATCCATGCGAATGGCGTGCGATTTGATAGTAATACCCCGCTCGCGTTCGAGATCCATGCTATCGAGCACCTGATCTTGCATTTGAAATTCGCTCAGAGTTTGCGTCTCTTCGAGCAACCGGTCAGCCAGAGTCGATTTTCCGTGATCAATATGCGCAATGATGGAAAAATTTCGAATATTGTGAAGGTTCATATTTTTGCGTTGCCACAAGTTTGGGAAGTTGTATATGAAGACGAGTAATGAACTGCAGATCAAGCGGCGCAGTTGTACATCGCTTCGAGCATGACTGCACACGCGCAGCACAACTTCAGTATAACAGTTCAATAAACGCCATAAAGCATAAGAATATACCGTCTTACTCCGTTGAGGTCAATCAAAGTGTAGAACCTCAACTCGAGATCACCCCAATTGCGAGTTAAAGGAAAATGTGTTTGATTGACAATGATATATAAATTGACTATCTTTTTTGGCTTTCTAATCCATTGCTTAAGACATTTTTTACCAGGTGGGAGTGGGTATGATCGCCAGCATGACCGGTTTTGGAAAGGGTGTTGCAGAAGGGGACGTGGGCCGCGTTATTGTTGAAATTCGGTCGGTTAATGGACGCTATGGCGATGTGATAGTACGCATGCCCCGTTCTTTATCTGAGCTTGAATCTCGCATCAAAGAACGGGTTTTATCGGTCTTTACAAGAGGGCGACTCGATGTAAGTATAACTTTGCAGGGTACTGCATCAGAGCAGGGTCTTCCTGTACTCAAGCCCGAAGTTCTATCCGCGTATCTCAAAGGAATTGAAGAAATTCGCGCGGATATATCGGGTGATACCGATTTGATGCAAATTGCTCAGTTGCCTCAAATATTCGCATTTGAAATTCCCGAACTCGATTCTCAAGCCCTATGGAAGGTGGTATCTACTGCACTCAGTCAGGCTATTGAAGCCTGTCGGGCCATGTGCCTATCAGAAGGTGAAAAACTCGCCCAGGATCTCCGCACGCGCATTTTAGTACTCAATGAATTTCTCCAACGCGTCGAAGAACTCGCACCCGAGCGAGTAGAAACTGTTCGGACGCGATTAGAGGAAAAATTGGCGCAATTATTAACGCCTGAACAAATTGATGAGAGCAGGCTGTTGATGGAAATTGCCCTCCTGGCCGACCGCAGCGACATAACAGAAGAATGCGTGCGTTTTCACAGTCACAACGCACAGTTTCTCGAGATGCTCAACCGCAAGGAAGCAGTTGGCCGACGTCTCAATTTTCTGTTGCAAGAAATGCTCAGAGAAGCCAATACCATGGGATCCAAAGCAGGAGACGCGACGATAGCCCATGTGGTCGTAGATATCAAAGAAGAAATTGAAAAACTCAAAGAACAGGTTCAAAACATCGAGTAAAAATTGCGGATGATTAAATCAGAAAAAACTGGTGTTGAAAGAATGCGGCAAAAGTTGAGCGATAGTCCCGACGCATTTGCCGTGGTCGTCGCCGGGCCATCGGGAGTGGGAAAAACGTCGATATGCCAGGGGGTTTTGCATGCAGATTCCGGCGTGCGGTGCTGTGTGACGACAACAACGCGACCACCACGCGATGACGAAATAGAAGGTGTTGCCCGTCATTTTGTGACAGTTGCACAATTTGAAGCCATGCAGAAGCGGGGTGATTTTGTCGAGTCTGCCAAAGTACACGGACATCTTTACGGCGCAACATTCAACGCGGTTGCAAAAGCCCTGAGCGGCGGACAAGTGATGTTAATGGACGTGGATGTGCAAGGCGTAGCCGCGTGGAAAAAGGTCTTGGGAGATCGCTGTGTGACCGTATTTGTCGTGCCGCCATCTCTCGATGTGCTTGCAGAGCGGCTCAATGCGCGACAGTCTGAAAGCCTGTCGGCCTTTCGCTTGCGTATGGAAAATGCAGTTTCTGAACTTGTCCAGGCCAAAAACAGCGATTACGTTGTCGTAAATGACAAATTGGAACAAGCCATCGCCGATTTACTCGCGATTATTCACGCAGAGAGACAGCGCACACGTCGGATGTGTTTGCGTGGATTGGGTCTCTAAAAATTCGAGATTGCGATTGAAAGCCCATTTCTGATAAGGAGTGCATTATGTCAAACGTATTTTTTTCTGAAGAATTAACAACTGAAGAGGATATGAATACCTATAAAGCCGTATTGCTGGCATCAAAAGAAGCGCGAAGGTTGAATAAAGCCCGGCTGGTTGCGGGTGTGCCCGAAGGTGAAGAAAAAATAACAACCATTGCACTGGACCGAATTGTAGAAAAGAAAATTCAGGTGACCTATGCTGACGGGAAAGAGGATTCTTCTGGGCGTTAGCGGTGGAATTGCCGCCTATAAAAGTGTATTCTTATTGCGCCTTCTTCAGAATGCAGGCGCAGAGGTTCGGGTGGTCATGACCCCCGCTGCACAAAAGTTTGTGCAGCCCCTAACTTTTGAAGCACTCTCACACCATCGCGTCTATACGGATTTGTTTCCGTCGGACGGCGACCCCGATGTTATCCACGTGCATTTGGGCAAGTGGGCCGATCTAATCATTGTCGCGCCAGCAACTGCAAATTGCATGGGCAAATTGGCCCATGGGTTGGCCGACGACCTGTTGACCTGTGCGTTGTTGGCTGCGGAAGCACCTGTTTTACTCGCCCCGGCAATGGAAACCCAAATGTGGGAACGCGGTGCTGTACGACAAAATATCGAGTTCTTGAAAAAAGACGGCTATCGGATGGTTGGACCGGGGACGGGATTGCTCGCCTCGGGTGCCGAGGGAATGGGACGCATGGCCGAACCCCAGGAGATTGTGGATGAGGCCAGCAGTATGGTTGGCGCGACACAATCACTTGCAGAGAAACGCATTGTAGTGACAGCGGGCAGGACAGAGCAACCCATTGACCCCGTGCGTTTTATTACCAATCGCTCAACGGGTAAAATGGGCTATGCTATTGCCGAACAAGCGCACCGCCGAGGTGCTAATATCGCGTTGATCAGTGGACCGACAGAACTCACTGCACCCGCCGGTGTACAGGTCGAATATATCCGCACAGTTGCCGATTTAAAAGCGGCAACCATCCGCGCATATCAGCATGCAGACGCACTAATTATGACCGCAGCCGTGCTCGATTTTCGCCCCGAACATGTGTCCGAATCAAAAATAAAAAAACGCGATGGTGGTCTGTCCCTTCATCTTCTGCCCAATGAAGATTTTTTAATTTCTCTGGGACAAAACAAGGGCGAGCGGATCGTAATCGGGTTTGCGATGGAAACCGATCACGCGCTGGAAAATGCCCGCAAAAAACTCCACGAGAAAAACCTTGACCTGATTGTATTAAACGAATTGAATGTGGAAGGTGCGGGGTTTGGCGTCGATACCAATGTCGCGACTTTTATAGAACCCCATCGAGAACCTGTCGCATTGCCTTTGATGTCCAAACGCGATGTGGCAGACCGCATTTTGGATTGGCTGGTGTCGCGTTGGGAGAACGCGCATGAATGAATCTCCCGACCTGTTGGAAACCCTCGCGCTTGCACGCGATTTTTTATCGCGAGAAATCGCTTACGCGCCCGCCTCGGTTGCGCGGATAGATGATCGGAAATCGGACGCCGATCCCCTGACTGTTTTGGATCAAGAGGCTTGTAGCTGTCAAAAATGCGGATTGGCGCAAACGCGCACCTCAGTCGTGTTTGGAAATGGGAAAACCAATGCAGACCTCCTGTTTGTTGGCGAAGCACCCGGCGCTGAAGAAGACCGACAGGGGTTGCCTTTTGTAGGGGCTGCTGGACAATTGTTGACGCGAATGATCGAAGCCATGGGTCTGACGCGCAAAGACGTCTATATCACCAACATTATCAAATGCAGACCCCCCAATAACCGGGATCCCAAACCCGATGAAATCGCCGAGTGCCAGCCTTATCTACTACGACAAATTGACCTGATTGCGCCTGTTGTAATCTGTACTCTGGGCCGTTTTGCAGCGCAAACCCTGTTGCAGACCACCGAGTCGATAGGGCGTTTGCGGGGGAAAATTTTTGAATACCAGGGTGCGAAATTAGTCCCCACATATCATCCTGCTGCCCTATTGAGAAATGCACACTGGAAGCGCCCTGCATGGGAAGACTTGAAACTGGTTCGCAAACTTTACGATGGGACTGAAATTTAATGGTCGAAAACCCGACATCGAACACGGCTGAACGCGCGCTGCCCCAGGCACTCGAAGTCGAACGCGCTGTGTTGGGTGCCATGTTGATTGACAACATGGCAATCAATCGCGTGGTAGAAGTATTGGGGGATGAAACGGCTTTTTATCATACCCCACATCGAAGAGTCTATGCGGCAATTCAAAAATTGTCTGAGCGCGGCGAGCCGGTTGATCAGGTCACACTCACTGAGGAACTCGTGCGCAGAGGGCAACTCGACGATGTCGGCGGCGCAGTTTTGATTGCCGAGCTGGCCAGTGAGATGGCGACAGCAGCCAATGCGGAATACCACGCACAGATCGTACTCGAAAAAGCACAACGGCGACGATTGATTGCCGCAGCGACACAAACGCTTACCGAAAGCTATGAAGAAACCGAGGATGTGCGCGAACTCATCGACCGCGCCGAACAACGGGTCTTTCAAATTGCCGAAGGCGAATTGGGCAAAGGCGTTATGTCCCTTGCATCCGCAATTGAAGAGGCTTATATAGCGATTGAGCGTGCGCATGAACAGCCCGGCGCGCTGACCGGCGTGACCACGGGATATACGGACCTGGATGAAATTACAGCAGGCTTGCAGTCTTCGGACATGATCATCCTCGCGTCGCGTCCATCGATGGGCAAAACAGCTCTCACATTGTGCATGGCGCGCAATGCCGCCGTGAAGGGCAGTACACCCGTGCTGTATTTTTCTCTGGAAATGTCAACAGAGCAACTCGCACAGCGACTTTTGTGTGCAGAAGCGCGCGTGAGTTCACACCGTTTGCGAACGGGCAGGCTATCAGAAGAGGAATGGCAACGCTTATCCGAGTGGACTGGAAAGCTTATTGAGGCCCCCATATACATTGATGACACACCTGCTATTTCCGTCATGGAACTGCGTGCCAAAGCGCGCCGTGCAAAATCCGAATACAATATTGAGTTAATTATTGTCGATTATCTACAACTGATGACCGCATCTGAAAGTTTTGGCAGCCGCGAACAAGAAATCGCCTATATTTCGCGGTCTCTGAAAGCTCTCGCCAAAGAACTCGATATTCCGATCGTTGCCTGCGCGCAATTGTCGCGGGCTGTGGAAAGTCGCACGGATAAACGACCACAATTGGCCGATTTGCGTGAGAGTGGTTCCCTGGAACAGGACGCGGATGTGGTGATGTTTCTTTTTCGCCCCGAAGTATATGGCATTGTAGATGAAGAGGGCAATACGCAAGAAGGCAGAGCCGAGATCATTTTGGGCAAACAGCGCAGCGGGCCGATTGGCAGCATTTTTTTAGTCTTTCAGGCAGAGTACCTCCGCTTTGAAGAGCCCGAAATCTATCGCGAATTTCCCTGAGGAATATAGCCCATGGGCAAAGTGCGCGTGCGGTATGTATGTCAGCAATGCGGTGCTGATTCGAGACAGTGGTTTGGTCGGTGTGTATCCTGTGGAGCATGGAACACCTGTGTCGAAGAACAAGCATCGCCCGAGGTAAAACAAAACAGACGCACGGACGAATGGGTCAAAGCAAATCCACCACAACCGATTACGGAAGTGGTGGGCGGCAAAGAAGACCGCATAGAGACAGCCATCGGCGAATTTGATCGCACATTGGGTGGCGGCATAGTGCCCGGCATGGCTGCGCTTGTTGGCGGCGACCCCGGCATAGGCAAATCCACATTGCTGTTGCAAGGCGTTGCACAACTCGCATTTTCGGGAATGAAGGCACTGTACGTATCCGCAGAAGAGTCCCCCCGCCAAACGCGAATGCGCGCCCAAAGAATCGGCGCGTTATCCGATGAATTGTACTTGATTTCTGAATCCAATCTCGATCTGATTTGCGGCTACATCGAAGAAATGCAGCCCGTCGCAGTTGTGGTCGATTCGGTGCAGACCATTTTTAGCCCAGACCTGCAAAGCGCGCCGGGAAGTGTGGCACAAGTCAGAGAATCTTCTGCAAGACTGGTGGCACTGGGCAAACGCACGGGCACATCAATTTTTTTAATCGGACATGTCACCAAAGAAGGCACCGTTGCAGGGCCGCGCGTGCTCGAGCACATCGTCGATACCGTACTTTATCTGGAAGGCGAACAACACGGTGCGTTTCGCATTTTGCGGGCGGCCAAGAACCGGTTTGGCTCGACAAATGAAATTGGCATTTTTGAAATGTGTGATCGGGGGATGGTCGAAGTGGATAATCCCTCACAGGTATTCTTGCCCGAGCGCGAGGCCGAGCGAGAAGGCACAGCCATTGTTTGCACAATTGAAGGTACACGTCCCATTTTGGTCGAAGTGCAAGCACTGGTCAGTCGCAGTAATTTCGGATACCCGCAGCGCGTGGCTACGGGATTTGATGCCCGGCGAATGGCGATTTTAATTGCTGTGCTCGAAAAACGGTCGGGCCTGCAATTGGGAACTGAAGATATTTTCTTAAATGTCGCAGGGGGCTTGCGTATTGACGAACCCGCTGTCGATCTGGGTGTAGCTATGGCTATGGCGTCGAGCTTTCGCAGCAGACAGATGCACCGCGATACGGTTGTAATTGGCGAAGTTGGGCTGGGTGGAGAAGTGCGTGCTGTTAGTCAAATTGAACGCAGAATGACCGAAGCGCGCAAACTGGGCTTCACGCGGTGTATTGCCGCCAAAGCAAATTTGAGTGGAGCGCGCATTCCCGATAGCCTGTCGTTGATTGGCGTTCAGGATGTGGATGCTGCGCAAGATGTGGTGTTTTCATAGAAATTATTATTACGGAGAAAGCGCATGGCACCGAGAATTGTACACATTTCCAAATTGTTGTCATTGATGTTGCGACACAGGCCCGATGAGTTTGGACTACAAGTCGATCGCTATGGTTTTGCCGACCTCGATGCGGTTTTAAGTGCATTTCAAGACCGAAATTCGACATTTACTCTTGAAGATATTGAAAAAGTGGTTTATGATGGAGAAAAGCAACGTTTCGAGATTGTGGAAAACCGCATTCGAGCGCGTTATGGGCACAGTTTTTCCATTGATCTGGGTCTCGCCCCATCAGAACCCCCCGAATTTTTGTATAAAGGAGTAGATTCTGCCGATGCTGAGCGATTATTGTCCGAAGGCCTGGCACCAGATGATCGCGATTATGTACATTTGTCGTTTGATGCCGATGTCGCCGCGAGATTAAGCGCCAGACCCGGACGCCGAGGGGCTGTCATACGCATTGCTGCGACACGCGCCCATCAGAGTGGCGTGCATTTCTACGATTGTGGCCCAACCGTATTGACCAAACATATTCCTGGGGAATTTTTGGATTTAGAACGGGGAGGGGGCATAACATCACATAACATATCCCAGGAACGAGAGGATGTGACTTATGGTCGGCGGCGACGCTTCTCATCCCGGCGTTAGTGAATAGTAGCTTGGGGCATGTGTTCACAAAGCTAAAATAATCTTCTCACAAAAGTGTTTTATGGCTAACTCCCACAAAAACCACACGCAGTCCTTGCTGAGTACCGCCAAAAATTTGGCTCGGGAAACCTGCGCCGATATGATCCTGCTCGTGGCCAATTCCGACGTGAGCTACACTGATGTTCTCAAGTTGAACACCACCTGCCAGGTCCTGATTATTACGCAAAAAAAACACTTTTTGAAAGGTGTTGAAGAAAAGGGTGTGCAGCGTTTAACTTATGATTATCACTTGGGCAATGACACGCACTTCGAACAGGTGCGACAATGCGTTATCAGAGGCATGGAAAGCGGGTATATTCGTCGGGATGCGCGATTGGTATGCCTGAGTCATATGCTGGCTTCGCGGGGTGTGGATGCGATAACGGTGATGGATACCAGTATTGGGTTTGATATATACGATTCGGCAAAAATCTCAGCCATAGCGGGCGATTTGCCACTCAGAGTTGTCAAAACCACGCTCGATCTTTCCATCGATATTGGTACGGAAGGTCGCGAAGGCGAACCGGTCGGCACCTTATTTGTCATAGGCGATTCCAAACGGGTTTTGCACCATTCGCGGTCCATGACATTTGATCCTTTTCGCGGATATTCCGATAAAGAAAAAAATATCTGCAATCCCGATACCCACGAAGGTGTCAAAGAAGTATCGCTGATGGATGGTGCATTTATCATTCGGGAAGATGGCGTTATCGTCTCTGGAGGGCGCTATATTTCAGCGAGTGCGCGCGGTCTCACTTTACCCAAGGGGTTGGGCGCACGGCATGTGGCGGCGGCGGCGATTACCAAAACTACCCGGGCCATCGCCCTGGCTATTTCTGAGTCAACCGGAACGGTTCGCGTATTTAAACAGGGCAAAATCGTTTTGCAAATCAACACACACCGGTGGCACCTTGGACAAGACCAGCGGTAATGGGCATATTGCGCTAAGAGATATTTATGCAGCGATGGATCGTGCCCCTTTTAATGGGGTTGGTCATGACGAGCAGTTTTGCTGCGATGCCGGCATTGGGCAAGCAAGTGCCGGTTTTTTTTGTGCTTTTTGGCATTGCATCTGTGGCCTATCTCATTGCAGTCTGGCATTGTGAATATGTGCCATTGACAGCTATTGTAATCGCTGCGGCTGTGTTTCGGCTCAGCCTTTTGTTTTCCATCCCCGCGCTGTCAGATGATATTTATCGCTACGTATGGGATGGACGCGTACAGTGGGCGGGCATCAATCCCTACCAGTTTGCGCCTGCGGCACAAGAACTGGCACATGTACGAGACGCGCACATTTTCCCTAAAATTAACCACCCCGAATTGCCGACCATTTATCCGCCCATCGCCCAAATAGCATTCTGGGTGGGGTACGGCATTTCGGGTGGCATACTAGGTATCAAAGTGCTACTCGTCTGTGCCGATCTAATTGCGGGATGGCTTATAGTCTGCTTGCTCAGACATTTTGGGCAGCGGACACAATGGGTTTTGATTTACTTCTGGCATCCGCTGGTCGTAGTGGAAATTGCTGGAAATGGACATATCGAATCGCTGGGCATTGTCGCTTTATTGGCTGCATTGTATTTGTTCTTAAAAGGACGAGATTACATCGCGCTAAGTGCGCTGGGTGGGGCTGTTCTGGTAAAATTTTTTCCCCTTGTTTTTTTGCCGAATTTCGTGCGTTGGAAAGGGTGGCTGCCAACCAATTGGCCCGCTCTGCTCATGGCACCCTGTGTCGCGTTTCTGGGCTATTTGCCCTATGCGTGGACCGGCGCGCCTGTTTTGGGTAGCCTGGGGACTTATGTACAGCACTGGTCATTTAACAGCGCGGTATTTGATGTACTCATTCTGCTTTGCGGCGATGGACAAATTGCACGCGGTATCATTGCCCTGCTCTTTTCAAGTGTTGTGCTGTTGCTGATCTGGAAGCGCGTCCCCCTGTTGCACGGTGCATATCTGACTGCGGCGACCTTTGTTCTACTCACCCCCACGCTCCATCCATGGTATGTCTTGTGGTTAATCCCATTTCTCGTTTTTTATCGGCATCCGCCCTGGATCGCTTTCTCACTCCTAGTAGTCTTATCCTATCATATTTTGATTCAATACCAGGCTCGTGGCGTATGGGAAGAAGCCGCATGGGTCCAATGGGTGGCATACGGTGGATTGATACTGGTAGGCCTCTCGTCTTTGCTTTTCAAACGCACAGAAATCTTGACGAAAATAGGGCGTTTTTTTAATATACACCGTCTAATCTGATTGCACTGTCTGAAAAGAAAAAACGGAACTCGAGTTGGACAAAAACGTTTTTGAAAAAGTATAAATAAGCAAAGGAGGTCGGCAAAGATGCACAGATTTCGATTCTTATTCTTTCTGCCACTTTTTGTCGCCTGTGGGGCACAAGAACAATCTGCGGATTTACTCTTCCGAGAGGGCGAACAGGCCACGCACGATATGGCGTCGTATCCCGTGGCCGAAGTCAAATTGGCGGAATTTCTGACGCGTTTTCCCGACGACCCTCGTGCTGAGGTGGCACTACAGGCCCTGGCAAGGGTATTGATGAATCAACAAAAGCACAAAGAAGCCATTGCGCGATACGAAACCCTGATCGCGCGATTTCCGCAGAGCCGATATTGTGTACAGGCACAGTTTATGATTGGCTATATCCACGATCAACTCGGCGATTACGAACAAGCGCGAGTAGCCTATCAACAGGTGATTGATACCTATCCAAACTCTGAGTTAGTGGATGATGCCAAATTTTCAATCGAAAATTTGGGCAAAGTGCCCGAGCAGTGGTTGCGTACCAAACCAATAAGCCGAGAGTGATGCAATGACAGTTGGACAAGATATTCAATTAATCAATGAACGGGTTGGGCGCGAAAGCGCGTTTGTCGATCGATTATTGTCCGAGGTGGGCAAGGTCATTGTCGGACAGCAGGACATGATTGAGCGATTGCTAATCGGCCTATTGTGCAACGGCCATGTCTTGCTCGAAGGCGTTCCCGGTCTTGCTAAGACATTAGCCGTCAATTCATTGGCTCAGGCGATTCAGGCATCTTTTAAACGCATTCAGTTTACACCCGATTTGTTGCCCGCAGACCTGATTGGCACAATGGTCTATCACCGGGAGACGGGCGAATTTATGGCTCAGAAAGGGCCTATTTTTGCCCAGCTCGTACTCGCCGATGAAGTCAATCGCGCACCGTCAAAAGTGCAAAGTGCCATGCTCGAAGCTATGCAAGAGCGCCAGGTTACCATTGGAAACGAAACATTTGCTATGCCCGATCCCTTTTTGGTGCTGGCCACGCAAAATCCCATCGAACAAGAAGGGACCTATCCACTACCCGAAGCCCAGGTCGATCGCTTTATGCTGAAAGTGCGGGTAACATATCCCAATAAACAGGAAGAACGCGCCATTGTCGATCGCATGAGCCGCAATGCACCCCCCAAAATTGAGACAGTCATAACAACTGACGATCTCATTCGCGCGCGGAGTGTAGCCGACGAGATTTACGTGGATGATAAAATCAAAGATTATATCGTCGATCTCGTGTTGGCAACCCGCGACCCCGAGGCTTACGGTTTGGGTGATTTACGCGCTCTGATCGAGTTTGGCGGATCTCCACGCGCGTCTATCGCCCTGACCCGAGCTGCCAAAGCGCATGCGTTTTTGCGCCACCGCGGCTATGTTACTCCCGAAGATGTGAAAGCCATTGGCATGGACGTATTGCGCCACCGCGTACTGGTAACTTATGAGGCAGAAGCCGAGGAAATTAACTCCGAAGAAATCGCGCGCCAAATATTCGATCACGTTGAAGTACCGTGATAATTTTTCCCATGATTCCAACTGAAATTTTAAAAAAAGTGAAACGCATTGAGTTGCGCACGCGCAATCTGGTAAATACAATATTTGCCGGCGAATACCATTCGGTATTTAAAGGCAGGGGCATGGCGTTTGCGGAAGTGCGAGAATATCAGCCCGGCGATGATGTTCGCACAATTGACTGGAATGTGACAGCGCGTATGGGGGATCCCTTTGTCAAAGTGTTCGATGAGGAGCGTGAACTCACCGTGATATTGATGGTGGATGCGAGTGCGTCGGGTGACTTTGGAACGGTGGCGCAAATGAAAGGCGAGATAGGTGCTGAGATTTGTGCTTTGCTCGCCTTTTCCGCAATTCAGAACAACGATCGCGTGGGACTGATCATTTTTACCGACGAAGTTGAACTGTTTATTCCCCCCAAAAAGGGCAAAAAGCATGTGCTGCGCGTAATTCGAGAGTTGTTGTATTTTCAGCCCTCAGGACGCAGTACAAATATCGATACGGCATTGGAATATTTAAATCGCGTGACCTATCGGCGCAGTGTCGTGTTTCTGGTATCGGATTTTTTCGCTTCTGACTATGAGAAAGCATTGCGCGTTGCCAATCGGCGCCATGATCTGGTAGCGATAGCACTGGAAGATCCCCGGGAGTACGATCTGCCTGCAATTGGCATTGTGGAACTGGAAGATGCTGAGACGGGCGAAGGTATAATGGTCGATTTTGGCGATGCAGCAGTGCGCGAGGCATTCCAAAAGCTGACAAAAAAAGAGCGCGATGACCGTGAAGCGTTATTTCGACGTATGGGCTTAGACGCCGTGAATATTTCGACTCGTGGAGCGTATCACGAACCGTTGATGCAATTTTTCAGGATGCGGGCAAAAAAAATTAAAGGATAAGGGGCAAAACGTGATAGAAGTTGATCACCTGACAAAGCGATACGGCGCATTTACGGCTGTTGACGACATTTCGTTTCAGGTAGGTAAAGGCGAAATTGTCGGTTTTTTGGGGCCAAATGGCGCGGGAAAAACCACGGCCATGCGCGTGCTCACCTGTTTTTTACCCGCCACAGAAGGCACAGCCCGCATTGCCGGCTACGACATCTTTGACAATCCATTAGAAGTCAAAAAACGCATTGGGTATTTGCCCGAATTGCCTCCCCTGTATCGCGATATGCGCGTGCGTACATATCTGGAGTTTATCGCCAAAATCAAGGGCGTTGCGCCAAAAGAATCCAAACAGCGAATTGATGAAGCCATTGCCCAATGCGGGCTTGTGGATCGCACCGAGCAACTCATCGGTCATTTATCCAAAGGATATCGACAGCGGGTAGGGCTTGCACAGGCGATATTGCACGACCCTGAAGTAATCATCATGGACGAGCCGACTTCGGGTCTCGATCCCAATCAAATCATTGAGGTGCGACAATTGATCCGCGAACTTGCCCAGGAGCGTACGGTAATTTTGAGCACGCATATTTTGCCCGAAGTTGAAATGACCTGCAATCGCGTGATCATTATTCACGAAGGCAAAATTGTCGCTGTTGATACCCCTGAAAATCTCACGGCTCACATGCGCGACACAACGCGGTTTTTTGTGCGGATATCCGGCGATATAGACATCGCGGCCAAAGCCATAGCCACTATTGACGGAGTTAGCGACGTGACGCGAGCAAACAATGGGCTACATGTCCATTGGCCGGCTGAAGCGGATTTGAGTGCCGCAGTATCGGCTCGCATTGTCGAATTGGGCATGGGATTGGTGGAAATGAAGCGTGAAGCCCTGTCTTTGGAAGAAATTTTTCACGCGCTGACCATGCACGAGGAGGAGGTGTGATGAGCAATATAATGGCGATTTTTGGCAAAGAGATGCGGTCGTATTTTGGCTCGCCAATTGCATACGTGATGGCCGGTGTGTTTTTGCTATTTAGCGGCTTTGTTTTTCGCAACCAGTTGCTCGAGTTTCACGATATGACCGTATATCTGAAATTGGCGGAACGCGAGGAAAAAATTCTGCTAAACGTCAATACAGAAGTCATCACGCCATTCTTTGAATTTCAGACTTTTATCTGGATGATTGTAATTCCAATGCTCACGATGCGTCTCTACGCCGAGGAAAAACGCGGGGGCACGTATGAGTTATTGATGACCTCGCCGATTACTTCAGCACAAATTTTGATAGGAAAATTTCTCGCTTGTTATGTATTGTACTTGCTAATCGAAGCAATGGCCTTTGGCTATATTGGCGTGTTGTCTATGCACGCACAATTGGACTGGGGTCCCATTTTTTCCGGCGCGCTGGCTGTGGTGCTGATTGGCGCCACATTTATCAGCGTGGGCATTTTGGCGTCGTCTTTGACCGAAAATCAGATTATCGCGGCAGTGTTGTCTTTTTTCTTTTTAATTCTATTGTGGATTATCGACTGGGCAGCGCGGTTTGCCAGCGACATATTTTTTGTTATTTTAAAATTTCTCTCCCTCATAGAACACACCCGAGACATGATTCACGGTGTTGTCGATACGCACGATGTGGTATTTTTTATTAGTGCTGCGACTTTTTTCCTCTTTTTAACACATACGGTGCTCGAATCGCGCAGGTGGCGATCGTAGGAAGGACGCTATAATGAAAATCGGTATTATGGGCATGCACTACGGACATATAAGCGGTATGTTTCAATCGGCGGTCAACGCGCCAAATGGTGAAATCGTCGGCATTGTAGAATCCGATGACGCGCTTTGCAAAAAATATACCGCAGGCCACAATATCACCCGCTTTGCCACACTCGACCTGATGCTTGAAAAAGCAAAACCCAACCTGGTAATTGAGGGTCTCGAACATCACGAAAAAACACCTGTCATCGAAACGTGTGCCGCAGCCAGCGTCCACATGCTACTCGACAAACCGCTCTGCCGAACGCGGGAAGAATTACAACACATCAAAACGGCTGTAACAAAGAACAACATCAAACTCTCCACCTTTTTCACTTCCCGCCGTTATGGTGCATTTATCGCATTGAGACAGGCGATTCAAAATGGCGATTTGGGTGACCTCATAAGCCTCATCACCACCCATCCGCACAAACTCGGCGCAAATCCCCCCGCACTCTACTTCAATGCAGACAAATATGTGGGCACATTCCACGATTTGGCAGGCCACGGCGTGGATCAAATTCGCTGGCTCACCGGCGCAGAATACACGGGTGTTCACGCGCTCGGCACACTCAAAAAACACATCGACAAGGGTCTCACATTCGATCACGTCCAGGCTTCGTTTCAACTCGATAATGGCGCACTTGCCACCGCCACTGCCGATTGGCTCACCCCCAAAGATTCGCGATCTTTTGGCGACACGCGATTCATTATTATGGGCACCGAAGGCTCGGCACACTTGCGCGCCTACGCCGACGACCACGTGCTCATTGTCTCCAACAAATCGGGCACTTACGAACCCAAACTTCCTCCCTCAACTAATCACACATTTGTTGAAAATATGATCGATGCACTCTCGCGCGGCGAAGAAAACTCGATCTCAACAGACGATACCCTCGCCGTTGCCAATGCCTGTATTACAGCCGAAGAATCGGCGAGAAAAGGTGGAAAATTTCTATCGATCAGATAGGGATGTACAAAAAAAACAGTAGCAGGACATTGCCTGCTACTGTCTGTTTAGCCCTCTGCCTTCACCTGAGCCCTGTCCTAATTATCATCATCCCGCTCGCTTAGCAGTTCCCCGCGCTGCAGCCGCTCCGCGTTCTCCGTGGACCATAGAATCCCCTTCATCACCTTCTGGGCGGTAATATACCGGGTAGCCGCGAGCAGGTGCATACGCTTTTCCTCCGGGTCGTCCGACAGGTCGTAATGCCGGAACGCCACTTCCAGCACCTGGAACATGTGCAACTCTGCATCCTCGCGCAGCATAATATGGGCCAAAGTATGCCTGAGCTTCGTGATATCGTATCCTTCCTCCAGGTACTGGCTTACCAGAACCTCAGCCTCGAAGACCTTCTGGAAATCCGCAAACTCCTGTAGCCGGTCCAACATCTCGGCCTCAGACGCGAACGGCTCGTCCAGCCGCTGTCCTTCCCTGGGCAGACGGGCCGCTGGCATGTTGAGCCAGCGCAAATAGGTCATAAACACAGCACCGTGGAAAATGCCGCGCAAAAGCTCTTTGCTCGGTGCCAGGTGGAAAGCGCAATAGAGGGCATGGGCGTAAGAGTAAATATTCGCCACATCGTGCCAGTCTCCCTCGTTCTTGAGGTGGAACCGCGCCGTGCGGATGGCCCCGGCATAGGTCATCGCCCGGCAGATATCCGTGGGCTTCACACCCTCGCGCAGTTTGTCTTCAATCTCGGCGACAATCGGCTCGAACTCCTCCCCCAGCAGCGTCTGCGTAAAAGCAGAAATATCCAGCGGTGCCTCGTTCGCCTGGTTCGCTTCCCACATCTCGTCCAGACGGGTGAAAATATCTTCCAGGACCGGCACGCTGTCTTCCCACCGAGCGGTCTCCTCGTGTCGTTCCCTGCCCACTAAATCTACCACAATCGGTCGCAAAATCTCATTGGCCCCTTCCCAATCTACATAATCTAAGGCCTCGAACATCTTATTCGCGAAATCGAGCGCGTGACCGTCCCCGGTAAAATAGAAATCCGTCGCCGTGGTAAAAACGATATCCGCAATCTCTTCTGGTGAATATCCACGGTCGTACATGGTCATCAGAATACGCTGTGCTGCGCTGCTGCTGCGCTGATCTACCAGCCGCCGAAACCAGCGTTTGAGGGTCTCCAGGTCCGGTTCGTCCGATGTTTTGGGCAAAGGGAAACCCTGGCGCCGTGAACCTCCTGATGTGCGTCTGGAAATCTGCGTTAGCCCGTGGACCAGAAAAAGATTGTGGTCCTTCTCATCTACATCTTCCCACATATTTGCAGCCAGCGTCAAAATAGCCACCCCCGATGACCAACCCTCATTCGATTTATATGCTCCGTAAAAAAGTCCCTGCTGGATCATCTCCTGCGGCGTGGCGCCCGCAGCCCTTAGTGCGGTAATCGCCTTGGCAATCAGGAGCGAACTCCGATCTTTCAGACCTTGCTCAAGAATATACTTCCCCCTGTCAATCCGCCGGCGTCTGGCCGCCTCTTTTTCGCCCGGCGCAAGTCCCACATACAGACACCCGTCTTCTCGCACCTCCACGGGAAAGCTCTTCAGATCGTTTCCAGCTCCGGAGGTTATGAAACAGCCGCCCGTCTTAAGGTCGAACTCCCAGTGGTGCCAGTGACAGATCAGGACCCCGTCCCGAACGCTGCCCTCGGACATCGGATATCCCATGTGCGGACAGCGGTTATCTACCGCATTGAACCTCCCCTCGTAGCGGAAAACGGCGATGTGGGTACCCTCCACAGTAAACGGTTTTCCTTCACCTTCTGCAAAATCATCAGCAGAGCATAATTTGTAATACACCAGATTGCTCGGATCCACCTCCAGAGAAACATCCAGGGTCATATCCCCGTCCTTGAGTCGATCCTGGAAACTTTGAGTAGCGACAGCCATAACCATACCTCCGCAAAATAGTGGCCTAAATTTACGACTCAATAGAAAATATACTGCAATTGCAGTACGTGGTCAATTGCGTCCATCCCTGCTTACACCCGCAGAACCTGCCCCGTAGTGTTTGCCGTATAGAATCATTACGGCACAGGCTTATACGGGGGACATGCCTGCGAGTACCTCCCGCATTCACCCAAAAACAATTGACAGGTGCTCTCCACCGCCTTATTATTTTTTGTCGCCCCATCACATAAGCCATTCTTTTTTTCCTGGTGAATACATGGACTTCTCATCTTATGAACTCGGTGGATTTTACGACGAACTCTTTGAATCTCCGAACAGTCCCCATCCCGGCGCACGCTTGCTCCTCGAAACAATCGGTGAGCTATCCGAAGACGAACTCCAAAAACGCCATCAAGCTGCCGAACTGGCCTTGATGAACATGGGCATCACGTTCAACGTGTATGGCAGCGAAGCCGGCGTTGAAAAAATTTTTCCCTTTGACATCATTCCGCGCATCGTTTCTCATACCGATTGGACCTATATCGAAAAGGGCCTCGAGCAACGCATCCAGGCCCTCAACCTCTTTCTCTCCGACATCTACACCGATCAAAAAATCCTCAAAGACGGCATCATTCCCCGCCACGTCATCGACACAGCCAAAGAATTTCTCAAACCCTGTATCGGCCTCTCGCCCTCCCAAAATGTGTGGTGTCACATTTCCGGCATTGACCTCGTGCGCGATAAAGACGGCCAGTTTTACATTCTCGAAGACAATATGCGCTGTCCTTCGGGCGTGTCTTACGTGCTTGAAAATCGCGAGGTTCTCAAACGTATATTTCCGGAAGTATTTGAAGCTTCTCATGTGCGACACGTCGATGACTATCCCGCTCAATTGCTCAACACATTGCGTTCTCTATCTCCTGCCCATGTCACATCGCCAACCGTCGTTTTACTCACACCCGGCATCTACAACTCGGCCTATTTTGAACATGCCTTTCTCGCCCAACAAATGGGTATCGAATTGGTCGAAGGCCGAGACCTCGTCGTTGCCGATGGTACTGTGGCGATGCGAACGACCCGTGGATTCCAGCGCATTGACGTTATTTATCGGCGCATTGATGCCGAATTTCTCGACCCAAAAGTCTTTCGCCCCGATTCTATGCTGGGCGTCCCTGGCCTCATGGAGGTCTATAAAAAAGGTCAGGTAGCCATTGCAAATGCGCCCGGCACAGGCGTTGCCGACGACAAGGTCGTATATGCTTATGTGCCACAAATCATTAAATATTATCTCAATGAAGACATCCTGCTGCCCAATGTGCCCACTTATGTTTGTTGGGATGACAAGCAACGCCAGCATGTACTCGAAAACCTGGACACCCTTGTGGTCAAAGCCGCCAACGAGTCGGGCGGATACGGCATGCTCATTGGCGTGCATGCCACACGATCCGAACGCGAAGACTTTGCCAACCGCATCACCCAAAACCCACGCAATTATATTGCACAACCCACCATTGCACTCTCGCGAAGCCCTATTCTGGTAGAAGACCACTTTGAAGGTAGGCATGTCGATTTACGGCCCTATGTCCTATACAATGGCGAAGATATTTATGTCTTGCCCGGCGGGCTGACGCGCGTGGCCCTGAAAAAAGGATCTCTGGTAGTCAATTCTTCACAGGGTGGAGGCAGCAAAGACACCTGGGTATTATACGACAGTGACGATCCATTTGTCCCATATAGGCACCTGTCACAAACGCACTAACGCACGAGCCATCTTATGTTAAGCCGCGCAGCAGAATCCATTTACTGGATGAGCCGTTATCTTGAACGCGCTGAAAATGTCGCCCGCTTTATCCAGGTCAATTGTCACTTGATGCTCGACTTACCCGTTGAAGCCAAAGGGCAGTGGGAACCGCTTGTACTCACCACAGGAGATCAACACCTGTTCTACGAAAACTATGCAACGGACAACCAGGCCAACGTCATCGACTTCCTGACATTTAGTCCCGTAAATCCCAATTCCATTCTCTCCTGCTTGCAAAACGCCCGTGAAAATGCGCGTTCTATCCGAGAAATTATTTCAACGGAAATGTGGGAACAGATTAATAAATTCTACTTGCAGGTACAAAACATCGACAAACCCCAGGCACAGGATGCTCCCCATACCTACTTTACAGATATCATCATGGCCAGTCACCTGTTCACAGGCATTCAGCGCAACACCATGTCTCACAATGAAGCATGGCAATTTGCCCGACTCGGTCAGGCATTAGAACGCGCCGATAAAACCTCGCGCATCCTCGATGTCAAATACTTTTTTTTATTGCCCGAAGCTGGAGATGTGGGCACGCCCTATGACAATATTCAGTGGGCGGCCTTGCTCAAATCTGCCAGTGCCCTCGAAATGTATCGCAAGCAATTTGGCCCTATCGAACCCCGCAATGTGATCGATTTCTTGATATTAAACCGCGAATTTCCTCGCGCTATTCGATACTGTCTTTTCGAGGCCAATCAATCGTTGCGCACCATATCAGGTACACCTGAAGGCTCTTTCCAAAACACATCCGAACAAATACTGGGTCGCCTGCTTGCCGAACTGGATTACACCAGTATCGATGAAATCTTCACGCGGGGCCTGCACGAATACCTCGACGCATTTCAAACGCGCCTCAACCGGCTTGACAACGCTATATTTGAGACCTTCTTCGCAACTTCGCCCTCCTCCACGACTGTCTGAAATCTTCCTTTTCTTGCTTTTTGTTGTACGGAGTCCAGTCTTGTCTAAAACGTCACCTGAAATCGCCGATTCCGTGTTACATCATCACGGAACGGGTATTATGCCTGAGGGGTATGCCCTTGAACCCGGTTCTTATGACGAAATGTGGGATCCCAAAAACGGGGTGCGCGCCCATTGGCATCCCTTTTTTCGCGCAATAGAACGCATGGGCAGCAAAGAAATGGCACGCCGCCACCAGAAAGCGCGATTGCTGCTGCGCGAAAACGGCGTTAAGTACAACGTACACGGCGACCCCGATGGCTTGCACCGCCCCTGGGAACTCGATCCCATACCTCTACTACTTCAGGCCAATGACTGGACCCATATTGCGCGAGGGGTGTCTCAACGCGCTGAATTGCTCAACCTCGTGCTCAAAGACATCTACGGTCCCCAAACACTCATCCGAGAGGGCCTGTTGCCTTTTGAACTTATCTATAATCACGCCGGTTTTTTGAGGCCCTGCAAAGATATTTTTTTACCAGCTAAACACCAATTGCGCGTCTATGCCGCCAATCTCGCGCGAGGACCCGATGGACAGATGTGGGTTTTGTACGACCACACACAGGCACCTTCGGGCCTGGGATACGCGCTCGAAAACAGAACCACAGTGTCGCGCATCATGCCCGCCTTGTTCAACAACTGCAATGTGCGGCGTCTGGACGATTTTTTTCGCACCTTTCAGGCCGGGCTATCTGAGATAGCTCCTCACGATAAAGAAAATCCCCGGATCGTCGTACTGACCCCGGGACCTTTTAACGCCACCTATTTTGAACATGCATATCTCTCGGCCTATCTGGGTTATACCCTTGTGCAAGGCGATGACCTCACTGTGCGCGATGGCCGCGTGTGGCTCAAATCCATCGATGGCTTGCATCCCGTCGATATCATTTTGCGCCACATCAATGACGATTTTTGCGACCCATTGGAACTCAACGAAGAATCGCAACTCGGCGTTGCCGGGCTGCTCAATGCCGCGCGAAATGGGCACATTGCCATTGCCAATCCCCTGGGCAGTAGCGTGCTCGAAAATCCGGGCTTAATGCCTTTTTTGCCCGGCATTGCGCGACACTTACTGGGCGAAGACCTCATACTGCCCTCGGTAGCCACCTGGTGGTGTGGGCAAGCGCGAGAAATGAACTATGTACTCGACCATCTCGACAGTCTGGTTCTCTGTCCAATTGATCAGCAATCCGTTACTCCCCGAGTTTTCGGTGCCTTGCTCAGTCGCACCGAGCGCGAAGTCTGGCGCGATCGCATCAGAGCAAATCCCACCCGTTACGCAGGCATGGAACGCGTCAGCTTTGCAACAGCGCCTTCTCTGATCAACGGCCATCTCGAATCTCGCTACACCACCCTCACAGCCTTTGCCGTCTCCCACCAAAATACTTATGAAGTAATGCCCGGAGGCCTCACGCGCAGATCGTCCGAGTTTGTCGGCCCCACGCATACGTTTGTACACAGCAAAGACACCTGGGTGATTGACGACCACCACGCACACAACACGGGACAATTGGCACACACACACCGAAACTTTGGCGTATGAATTATCGCATCACACACCAGACCCACTACGAATATGCAGAGACCGTGAGCCTGTGCCACAATCAAGCCCGATTGAGCCCGCGCAGTTTTTTCAATCAGACATGCTTGAATAGCCACATCGTCATCGATCCACAGCCAGCATCCTTTTGTGAACGAAAAGATTTTTTTGGCAACCGCACCGCCTATTTTTCCATAGAACACCCCCACAATACTCTCTCGGTCACAGCAAAAAGCGATGTGCATATCGCATCGCAAAACCAATTGACGAGCGATATGCCCTGGGAAACCGTGTGTCACATCCTCAAAACCACAACCGGTCCCGACCTTCTTTCAGTGCGTCAATTTGTACTCGATTCTCCCAAAGTCTCTACCGAACCCGAATTGACAAAATATGCAGAACCGTCATTTTCAAAAGACCGTCCCCTCATAGAAGCAGTTAGCGACCTCACGCAACGCATCCACAACGACTTTGAATACGTACCCGGATTCACCACCATAAGCACGCCATTATCCGATGTGTTCAAACACCGCAAAGGCGTGTGTCAAGACTTTGCCCATCTGTCTATCGGTTGTCTCCGCGCTATGGGTCTGGCTGCACGCTATATCAGCGGCTATCTCGAGACCCTGTCCTCTTCCGGCAAAGAGCACCTGATTGGCGCGGATGCCTCCCACGCCTGGTTCTCTGTTTACCTGCCCAATCACGGCTGGATCGACTTTGACCCAACCAACAACCTCATCCCCCCTGACCGGCACGTCACCTTAGCATGGGGCCGCGACTTTGCCGACGTCACCCCTCTCAAAGGTGTGGTCATAGGCGGTGGTCAACACACGCTCACCGTATCTGTCACCGTAGAACCGATGGAGAACAAATTTGTGCCCGATTAAAGAAAGTGAACTAATCTAAAACAAACAGTCCTACCGAATCCGATAGGACTGTTATTTTTTTGCTGTGCTTTTACTCACGCTTCTACAACCGCCTTCATAACCGTCACCTTCTCCAGACGTTCGGGAACTGGATCAAACCCAACGCCGGGCGTTTCATCCAGCACCACATTGCAATTCTCATCCTGCTCAATCCACCGATCTGTAATATCCTCAACGTAAAACTTGCGCGAAGGAAACACATCTGCCGGATAGTTAAATCCGGGCAACGTACCCAACGCAGCACAAATCCCGGCACCAACACCGCTCTCTAACATCCCACCCACCCACGCATCCACGCCTGCATCGCGCGCCATGTCGTGAATTTTCACGGCATTTAACAAGCCACCCACGCGACCGGGTTTCACATTGACCACGCGACACGCGCCAATTTTCAGAGCGAGTTCAAAATCCCGTGGGCGTTTAACCGACTCATCCAAACACACAGGCGTCTCAATTTGGCTTTGCAACTCCGCGTGCTCAATCAGATCCAGATGATCCAATGGCTGTTCGATCATCGCCAAATTGAACTGATCAAATGCCTTGAGCGTGTCAAAATCCGCATTTAAATCATACCCCGAGTTGCAATCCACATGAATCACGGGATCGGGAAAAGCCGAGCGCACGGCTTTGAGCATCTCAATATCCCATCCGTATCGTACCTTCAACTTGATACGCGGATACCCCGCATCTACAGCCCCCTGGATCAGCGATAAAAGCTCATCGATCGTATCCTGCACACCAAAATCAGCACCACATGCCACTGTAGGATCGGTCGCGCCCAGCGACTGCCAGAGCGGTATGCCCTTCAACTTACTATCCAATGCCCACCACGCGGTCTCCACAGCCGCTTTGGCAAAAGGATTGCCTTTAAACACCGCAATCCGCGCCAACAGTTCCGCCGCCGTCTCTATCTGCTCTCCCACCAGATGAGGCAAAAAAAACTCCCGCGCCGTTTCATAAACAGATCGCGCCGACTCGGGAGAATAAGTCGGCGCGTAAAACGGCGTAGCCTCACCCCAGGCAAAGATTCCTCCACCAGAGAGTTTAACCATCACCGAATGAATCGTCGCATCCTCACCATAAGCCGTGCGCCACGGCGAAATCAGCGGCAACTCGACATATCGAATTTCCGCAGCATCAATTCTCACAGGAAAATCCTTTTAAGTGAATCAATAGCAGTCCATCTATACAATGTACCGCCCATTGGGTAACTGGACAGGATTTTTCTTGATTAGTCACGACAATTCTTGACACGCGAGATCAAATCGGCTATCATTTCGGACAAATTCTGGAAAAATTCCCCTGTAAAAACAAAGGAAAGCAAATACAAGATTGAAAGTAGCGGATAGATGTCACTGACCATCCATTTGTCATTATATTAACGCATGATCAAGAGTTTTGCAGACAAGCGCACCGCGGCTATCTTTGCGGGACATGCTGTTCGCGGCCTGCCTCTGCAACTCCAGCAACGGGCGCGGACGAAGCTTCTGGCGATTGATGCTGCTAATCGGCTCAACGACCTGCTTACACCACCTGGCAATCGTCTTGAGGCTTTGCGAGCTGATCGTCGAGGGCAATACAGTATTCGCATCAATAACCGATGGCGTATCTGCTTCGTCTGGCGCGATGGTGCATCGTGGGAGGTCGAGATCGTTGACTACCATTGAGGAGGTAAAAGCATGGCCATCAAACGTGAAAAATTAGACCGACGGGAGATCGATTTCTCGGATGTGGTCTCCGGACACCAGCTATCGCCTGTACATCCCGGTGAAATCCTGCGCGATGAATTTCTTATTCCGATGAATCTCAGTGTGGACCGCCTTGCCCAGGCGATTAAGGTTTCGGAGACTGACTTAGATGCTATCATGCATGGAAGGCATGGAATAACTATCGATATCGCGCTACGCCTTGGTCACTACTTTGGCATGACGCCTGAGTTCTGGATCAATCTTCAAACCCGCTACGATCTCGATGTCGCCGAGCACACAGTACGTCTCAAAATTGAGCGGGAGATAGAACCGTATGCTGAACTCGAACCCTCTCCCAACTCAGCACGGTAAATGGACGCAACATGATCTCTATTTCGGCCCTGAAGAAAATTTTATCTCGGCAAGACGGCCGGGAGCAACTTCAAACTCCGAAACACGAGGAAGCCAACTTTTGTTTGCAATACCGCAACCTCGACATAGGGTATCTATCTCTCTATGACGGAAAGTGGCATTTCGAGTACACCGATGACTTCCGACGTCAGAAGGATGTTCGGCTTCTCATTGACTTTCCTCATATAGACAAGTACTACGAATCCGAAGTGTTGTGGCCATTCTTCGCTATTCGCATCCCCGGCATGGGGCAACCGGCTGTCCAGCGTGTGATCCGCGAGGAGAAACTCGATAAACATAACGAAGCCCAACTCCTCAAGCGTTTCGGCAAAATGACAATCGCAAATCCTTACATCTTGACCCCGATTTCTCAAGAGTAAAAATCACGCTGTTTTACCAGTCGCGTTTCACAAGCCGCCACTCGCGCTTCTGTGAGTGGCGGTATCTTTTTATTTATACTGACCAAACCGCGTTGCTCCTGCTTTGCGATTCCTGCGAAAAGCGTTCATCCCCACGCACCGTGACGATGCAACACCTTTGCTGTTTTACGAGATCTATACAGCTTTGCACGGTGCAACGGCGTATTGCCATTTTTGGCCTCCGCGTTGACATCCACTAAGTTGTAGTGCCCTGGACAGTCTCATACTGCGATCATCTCATTCTTGACGAGATGCAGCCTGATAAGTGTCTACCTTATATATAAATAAAAAAGAGGTTCCAGATACCCGGCTATCTGAACAGGGCAGGCATGGAACCTCTCGAAGAAATTTATCTTACTTTATCCCACAAGATCAAAATTTCCATACACGAGACAAGAAACCATTAGACATAGACTGAGCCAACTCATCGTTGAAAACCAGAACAAGATCAGACATTCACTGCTTGTCTGGATTCACCAATAATTTGTTCGATCTCCTCAGAGGGTATATCCTTAAAGCTCGCCCGAAATTGCGCTACGGTCTCTCGGATATCTTCGCGTGTCTGTGCGGACTCATCCTCTATGATAATGAAGGCTCGGGCCTCCGTCGTCCTGGGCTTTCCCGTAGCTTCAAGCCGTTCAATCAGTGCGCCAATGGTGGTATTTGTCTCGGTAATTTTCATAATACTTCCCCGTCCCAACTTATTCCACAACATCAAAGTCATGAAAATCTTCACCTGCTTCGAGCGATAAAATTTCCAGTGCCGTAGCGGCACCTTGCCCGGCGGAAATAATTGCCTGCGTGCGGATGAGACGCGTATTCCAGCCCACTGCAAAAAGCCCCTCAACCGAAGTGCGGCCATCGCCATCGGCAACAATACCCTTGTTCTCCTTAGCCAAACTCAGGTCCTCGGCCAATTTGGTATTTGTGCCAGTGGCCAAAATGAGATACTTACCCTCTCTTCGACCTCCATCTGCTGTTGTAACCGCAAAACCGCCATCCGTCTTTTCGGCATCGGTCACTTCTACATCCTCAATTGTGCCGCCCAAATTCTGGACCTGCGTGCGACCTACCCGCTGAAAATCACTCCCCGTCATCTCGGGAATACCCAGATAATTGTAAAGCATCGCCTTGTGCATCGGCGTCCCATCTTGCCCAAACACCGTCACATCTTGACCATTCTTCGCCAAAAACAACGCGGCACTCAACCCCGCAGGGCCATCGCCTATAATCAAAACATCTGCCATGACATATCCTTTCATTTAGCTGTTAGATTGTTGACGTCTCCGTTCAAATTAGTATCCCAAACTCTATTCATCCAGTAATTTTTCCAGTGCTTCGGCATCTGTAACGGGTTCTGAGCACACAAAATTGCGACAGACATAAGCCGTAGCGCGTCCATCGATCATACCGCGATTTTTCAGAAGTGGAATAGCGTCAGACACCGGATCACTACCCCCACACAAAACCACATTGGGTCGCCATTTTTTATTCACCACATTGAGCAGGGCAACCGTATCCTCTCTGTCTCGATCGCCCAAAATAGCAACCTCCACAGTCCCTTGCAAATAGAGATCCAGAGCACAAATCATATTGCCAAAACCCGAAGGCACCTCTCGAATATGCCTGCCAAAAAGATGCAAAATACGGGCGGCCATATCCCGCCAATCTTCGCGCTCCAGCAGCGTTCCCAATCGCAGCAGAGCCATCGCCCCCATCGAATTACCAGACGGCGTGGCATTGTCAAAGGGATTTTTTGAACGCACAATCAGTTCCTCGTGATCTCTGCCCGTATAAAAAAAACCACCATCTTCTCGATCCCAGAACTGATCGATCATCACCTCCGTAAAATCGCGGGCAGCAATGAGATAAGAAGGCTCAAAACTCGCCTCGTACAGATCGATTAACCCAACGATCAAACAGGCATAATCATCCTGATAGGCATTGAAACGCGCGTGCCCATCTGTAAAGGTATGCAACAATAGCCCGCGATCCGTACACATATTCTCCAGAATAAATTGAGCCGCATCTGACGCACTCTTCAGGTAAACGGGATCGCCAAACGCCCGATACGCCCGCGCAAAAGCCGAAATCATCAGCCCATTCCAACTCACCTGAATTTTTTCATCGCGCCCGGGTTTGACGCGCTCTTCTCGCGCATCAAACAAAACCGCACACCTGCGTGCCATTGCGTCTTCATCCACCTCATAAACCTGAGGAATATTCAAAATATTTTTACCCTCAAAATTGCCTCGATCCGTCACATCGAAATACCGACAGAACGCTGCACCATCTTCTTCGCCCAATAAATCCATCACCCCCTGCGGCGTCCACACAAAAAACTTGCCCTCTTCCCCCTCGCTATCGGCATCTTGCGTCGAATAAAAACCACCTTCTGGCGCAGTCATCTCTCGACGCGTATAATCCAGAATTGACCTAACAATACGCACAAAAAGCGGTCGCTTAGCCGCCTGATAAGCCTGCGTATAAAGCTGTGCGAGCAGCGCATTGTCATACAACATCTTTTCAAAATGGGGCACGAGCCAGTGGCGATCCACAGAATAGCGGTGAAATCCCCCGCCGAGCTGATCATAAATACCCCCCCGCGCCATTTTTTCCAGCGTCAATGCCACCATCTCGCGTGCCTCTATGTCCCCCGTACGCAAATAGGTTCGCAAACACACGTCGAGATTCATCGAATTGGGAAACTTGGGCTGTGTGCCAAACCCGCCATGTTGAAAATCAAAATTCGATCTGATCTTTTGAAATGCACCTTCAAAATCCGTCTCAGTCAGGTCATCTGCCAGCGCATCAATACGCGACATCGCCTGCAAATGCTCGTGCAATCGATTCGCCACATCTGCGACATTATCACCTTTTTCCCGATAATGCCTGGCAACGGATTCCAGAACCTGGGGAAAACCCGGTATGTTGTGCCTGCTCTCGGGCGGAAAATACGTGCCTCCATAAAACGGGACACCCTGCGGCGTCAAAAACACACTCATAGGCCATCCACCTGAACCGGTCATAACCTGTACTGCATTCATATAAATTTCATCGACATCGGGGCGTTCTTCCCGATCGACCTTCACATTGACAAAATGCGCGTTCATAATCTGCGCGATTTCCTCATTTTCAAAACACTCGTGCTCCATCACATGGCACCAGTGACAGGCCGCATATCCCACACTCAAAAAAATGGGCTTGTCTTCATTTCGAGCCTTTTCAAATGCCTCTTCTCCCCACGGAAACCACGCAACGGGATTGTGTGCATGCTGCAATAAATACGGGCTGGTCTCGTGGACCAATCTATTGGTATCTCTTCTATCGTCCATCACATCCTCACCTGAAAGACAACACTGTTGTTAACGGTCGCCCCGGTTTCATCTTTTGCAACGTCTCATATTCATACCTCTCCCACCGGTTAGACCACGTATAAATCTCTTCAAAAATCTGTGACCGCACATAACGACCACCGGGCAATACCACTTCGAGAACCAGATTGCCAAGAGTTATCTCACTTCCCTCAGCTGGCTCAATACGCACCTTATTTTCCATCTGCAAACAAGCGAGTGCGTTGGGAGGTAAAGAGAGGCGACTGGGCGTAAAATTATCTGCACGCGGCAAAAGGCCAATCTCATTCCCATTGAGAAATACGCGCGCATCTCCCATACTATCCCAGGCACAAAAACGAAGAATCCCCTGGCGAATACGCTGCAAATTTGCTTCAATGAGTTGGGCAGGAGGCGCGGGATCCATCGTCCAAAAAGTCTGAATGTCACCAGGCCGAAACCAACGCACCATGGCCTCGGCTCCGCGGTTAATATGATACCATTCCACACGCGCCTGGCCCTGTGAAACATATCCCATAAACCATCCTGGAGCCGTATTTTCAATATATCCGGGCCAAATGGCCATGAGATCATCGGGCGTGGGCAAAAGGGCTTGAACGTGGTTGAGCGGAAGTGGCGGCGCGTCAGACAACCCGACCAGAGCACCCATACACTGCAACACTGGCAAATAGGGCGTACGGTGCAACACAATGCTTTGATTGTGTGAATGCCCACAAAAATAGGCATCAATCGCGTGCCGAGACAAAAGATTGACCATATCCGTCTGAAAATCGCGATTGTAAAAAAAAGCGCGTGCGACCGGCCAGATAGGATGATGCCCCAATAAAAAGGACGGTGCATAAGCATTTTCCTCCAACACGGCATCGAGCCACTGGCATTGCGCGGTATTCCAAAACGGCGTATCCAGAATAATAAACTGGCAACCATCCACCTCAAATGAAAAATAATGCGCCCTGGGTGCCTCACCTAAAAACTGTGCAATACGCGGCCCCACAACCTCATCAAAAGCCGAGGTGCCATCGTGATTGCCACGAGCGACGATCAGGGGAATATCGCATGTGGCAAAAAAATCCAGCGCAGCCTTGAGATTCTCACGGTGGTATTCTGGATCCAGCGGGGGTTCGGCCACATCACCGGTCAAAACTATAAAGTCCGGTTTGAGATCGCGCAGAGCATCCATCATTGGCGCGAGCGAATAGGTCACATTTTCCACATACCCCTCAGTGCTGAGCGGCCTTGTCGCGTCAAATGCCTGCCCAATAAAATCTCGCGTCACAAAATGCGTATCACTCACAACCGCAAATGAAAAAGGCCGCTTGAGATGTTTAATAGACTCAGGTATCACAAAACCCTCCCATGGCAACGTGAGATAATGTAACCCATTTTTTTCCGATAAACAAGCGCGCCCAAAAAACAAACGCGGGCTTCTTCAAAGAAACCCGCGTTTCGACATCTTCAACATTGAACAGGCAGAGGGATCTTCTACTCACCACCGCCACCACCGCGACCACCTTGACCGCCACGGCGACCACCCTGACCACCTTGCCCGCCGCGTTGCCCACGCTGGCCCATCCGCTGCATCTGTTCTTGAAATACCTTTGTCTGATCCTCATTGAGAATGGCTGTCAAACCCTGCATCATTTCCATTCGCAGTGCGCGCACTTGCTGCATGGCCGCCTGCTGGTCGTTGCTACCGCGCAGGCTTCTTGACAACTCCTGGCGTTTTGCATAAATCCCTTTAAGTGACGCGCGCACCTTGACGAGTTGCTCATCGCTCAGAGCGACATTCTCGTTAAACGCCAGATAAGTCAGCGCCTGTTCAACCGGCAAAAGACGCTGCACCTGCACGCCTCCGCGCTGCCCTTGACCGCGTTGACCTTGACCGCCTCTTTGAGGCTGTGCCCACACATCGCAGGACGCAACCATAACCATTGCCACTGCCAAAAAACCGAAGAGTCGAAACCTCTGCATAACCTGCTCCTTTGAAAAGGTTGTAAAAATGCCTATAAAAATCCGGGCATATATCGCAACAGATTAGACGACACATGCCCGGATAAAAGTTCCACCCATCATTTCACGTTAGAAAACCACCTGAGACACGGCTTTGGATATCAAAGCCACGGCAATTGACGTCATGCCAATAAGCCCCATGCCGCAGGAATAACCCGCTAATAAAATAGGCGCGTAAGCGTTCCATTTGGACTCGCCAAACCGCTTTTGAAAATGATATCGCCCCAGCATCGCCCCGGCAAAATTCAAAATGACAAAGTGCGGCCATTGCGCCAGGCCATTCACAAAACCGAAAAATGCCAGCACGGGAACCTTGGCTGCGACCAGTGCCAGATAGAGAAGCCCCCCTGCAACGAAACCAACACCTATATATTCTGGCTTGATAATATCTGCCAAGAGTTCCATACCCGCGGCACCTTGCACTTCTCCAGGTGGCAACGTCGCCTTCAACCACATAGTTTGCATCGTAGCTTCAAAAGGCCAGAACAACTGCACGTAGGGATATGTCGCAGATGGAATTGGACCCAGCCGCCAGATAAACTCATAGAACATAAAGCTACAGATGAAAATCACAAATGTCGTAATCACCACCATTTTGAGATAACTACCGATCTTCGTTTTGGTCAATTCCAGTTGCTTAAACTGCCGCACAGCCAGCCCGTGGTCGTGCAGAGGAATGGGGGCAAACCACACCGCCACACCCTTATATCCCGACAGGAAAATGGCCGCTTCCCGAATATAGGGAATACTCGCTCCATAAGGACTGCCCGTAAGACCGATCATCCGGGCACCGATATAAGACGAAATAGGCGTATAAATAAACGCGAAGAAAACCAGCCAGTACCATTGAAATTCCGGTACAAGCCACTGACACAGCCCAATGGCTGCCAAAGAAGCCATGACCCACAAAACAAGAGGCCACTTCATCGGTATATCCCCTCGGCCCTCGGGCAAATCCTCCATACTAATTTTCACCGAGTGGTGTCCTGTTTCCTTTTGCAACTTGCGCTGTTCCAACAGGGTTTTGCCCACCATATAAAAACCAGTGGCCGCAATAACAAACGAAGTGCCGATACCAAAACTCAGCCAGAAGTCAAAACGATTGGAAATACTCGCGGGAATCGCCGTCATACCCGGTGCCCATCGGCTCAAGACATCTGTGTGAAGATAAAGCACTGGATTAATCACCAGATTAGCGAGCACAGCACCGATAAACGACCCCACCACCACGTAAAACGGCAGGACAAAACCGATCAATAAATGCCCCAAATCCGTTCCTATCCCAAACACTGCAGCGGGCAATATGGTCTTTACCTCGGCTGTAAAATCGATAAATGGAATAGGCAGAACCTGAACGGTCTCAGTCAGAAAAATGCCCGACAACGTGGGCACAACCACATAGAGCAATCCCCATACCAGACCAATACACGTTCCCGTGCTAAACACGCGCCACCGCCAACCCTCGGCTTTAGCCGATGTTTCAGCCAGTGCCGTAACACCTCTCGCGTGAACGGGTTCCAGCGGAAAAGGCAATTGCTCGATATCGCTGGTAATGCGGAACATCACATACCCAAAGGACAGCCGCGCCGTCTGATTGATAATCATGACCAGAAACAGAATCAACACCGGCAAAATCCAGTCGGGATGCACAAACGTGCGCTCGGCATATACCGGCGAATCCAGAGGCGGTGTCACCCAATTTGGGATATAACTATCCAGGCCTTTTGCCGCGGGTGACTGAATCAAATACTGATCCCAGATCAACCCCCCAAAAGGTCCACCGTATAGATGTGCTCCCGTGCCGAGTTTTACTCCAATGCCCAACAGCCCTGCAGCGACCCAATAGATAATCAAAATTTCCTGTGTCTTGAGCCGAACAAAAGAGCGCTTGGCAATCTCTAAAAAGAGAATAATCGTCACCCACTCAGACGCGCCAGCCATGCTTTGCCCGGTCACCAGGCCTAAATAAATCGCCCCCGGTAACATAACAATCCCAACAAACGCCGTCGCCCATATCGTCTTCAAGCCAAAACCATCTTCAAAGGGCGCGTCCTCTGGCATAATCTGTTCGTATTCTGTCAGATCCTCTTTTGTTTCTTCAGTATCTCTTGGTTCATCCGTTGCCAAAATTGCCTCCCAGAAGGAAATTCACAAAATCTGCGCGTTATGCTATTGCCGCGACTTCGCCAGACAAAACCCGGCGTCCGTCTTCTGCATAATTGAACTTCATATCACCCGGAATTGTGCGCCAGACCAGGAATCGCTTTCTCAACACATTCAAAAATCCGCGATTGATCCGTTTCCAGGACGCCACATCACCGCTCAAGCGATTGATCACCACTTCAATTTTATAGATATTGTGCTCACCCGTTGGAATAGCTTTTAACTGCACTTCCTGGCTGATTCCCAGATCATAAGGTGCCAACCAGGCCGTCAGGTCAATATTGTATTGCGGTTCTCCCTCGTGATCCTCAGACCAGAACTTCACATGATCTGCAACAAAATCACCCACCGATCCCTCGCCATAAGATTCAAAAACTCGAGTCAAATAAGAATACATCCCCAATACCTCAGCACCGCCTACTGTAAAGGGAAAATCAAACACCCACCGGTCGCCATCTGGATCGGGAAATTCCCATTTGCGAGTCACATCGGGCACAGCCATATCCGCAGCTTTTTTAGCTGGATAAAGCGCGGAGAGAAATACCGTTGCCATCACAATCAACGTAGCGGAAATTGCAGATAAGGACGAATAATTTAATTCCAGACCTCCCAACAATCCCTCATTGTAAAGTACGAGCACCAGAACCTGTCCAATCAAATATCCCATAACCGCGCCGAGTGTGGCAAATACGCCAGCCTCCGCGAGGAAAAGTGCGGCAATATGATTGGGAGCCAATCCCACCGAAGAATAAATACTGATCTCTCGGAAACGCTCATACACAGCACCCATCATAGTATTGAGTACAATAAGTGCCGCAATCAAGATCGGAATAAACAAATTGCCCAATCCAGAAAGCGACGTTGAACCAATCGAACTATAGACGGTTACACCATCATCCTTGCCCACAAACATCGTCAAAGACACGCGCGCCATAAACTCTTCAATGTCGGGAACAAAATTCAACTTGGGCTGCCCGCTCTCATCCTTAAAATTCGCAATCGCCACCGAGGCCAACACACCCCCGATATCCCGAATATACTCATAGGGCACGACGAGCACATTGGTCGATTCCAAATGGGTAAAGGTTTCAATCGGCGCAGCCGCGACAACCCTCGGATCCTGATCCTGTGCATCTGCCAAATCGTCTTTCTCTTTGACCGTATCAACAGGGGTCAGTTTTTCGTCATCCAGATCTTTAAACTTGTTAAACATTTCAGAATCCAGAATGCCTATCACCGTAAAGACCTGTCCCTGCATTTCTATTTTAGCCGTTCCTGCATCCTCGGGAAAAATACCGACAAGCTCGGCCAGATCATTTGGCAACAGGCAAACGAACTCTTCCCCGGGTTCAAACCATCGCCCACTCATCAAATAGCGATCAACCCCGGTAATTTTGGGTTCGTCTGGCGTAAGCCCCAACAGCGCATTGACAAAACTGTCTTTTCCCGTGGTAATGCCCACATCGAAATCGACGTAAATCTCCTTGGGGCCCATATCGGCAGTGGCCTCTGTCACGCGAGAAAAATTCACATAAGCGCGCTCACCACGCACCTGTGACAAATACCACGATCGCGGCACAATATCGGCGCGACCTTCAAAAGCACTATTGAGATAATTGAGCACGGATTCTTGCATCCCGCGCCAGGATCGATCGCGCACGAGTGCCCCCTGATACGACGGCTCGTTATCGCGGGGCAATTTGTAAAACTTCAACGAAGTCTGCACCGAAGTAAAAGACAGGGTCGTAAACGTCAATAAAGTCAATGTAATTGCTGTCAATCCCGTACGCATGGGGCGCTTTCTCAGATTTGAAATACCCAGCACAACCGCGGCCGACGTCGCGCTAATGCGTCCAACATCGGCTTCATAAGTCCCTGCAGACGCCTGCTTCATCTTGCGAACTTCATCGCCAAACTTAGACACCACAATAACCATCGCCACGCCGCCGAGGGCCATAATCACAAATGCGAGAAAAATAATATAAGGGGAATTGCTCAACTGAAAAGCCGGATGGACAAAGCGCAAAACGATAAAGAAAAACACAAAAAATGCGGCAAACCAACCCAATCGCGCAGTAATACTCGACGCGCCGATCAACAACCGCTCGCAAAAAAATGAAAACGGCAATAACAAAATGAAATAAAAAATAATACCCCGTACAGTATCATTGGCCGTCGCCATCACTTCGGGATACCCCCGAGCCTCCAGCCCCCATGCCCGCCGAGATGCGGCCATAAACCCTTCGTAATCCAAATTTTCAAGGTGCTGACGCGCTTCGATCAATGCCTCACGCGCGCTGTTATGCAACAGGGTAAGACGATTGTTTTCAATACCAAATTGCGCCAACTGTTTCATCCGCACATCGTCAATCACCCACATATCTCTGGCGGCCTGATACGAAGGCGTGAAAATAACGCCGGGTTCATACCCTTCACCTCGTGCCTCTTCCAGAATATCGGGATTCACCTCGCGTTTATCAATCGGATTGTCCAAAAATTTCTGGGGCGCATTGATCAACAAATACTTAACACCAAACAAGCCCGTGCTCATCAAAACTTTCAACCGCTCGGCTTCTCCCGTGTGTTCATCCACACGCGCAAACGTCACAGCAGCGCGTGTCACATCGCCCTCTTTGGTGCTTTGTCCAGGCAAATACGTATAGCCAAATTCCAGGGGCTGCGTATCGTTCTCATTGAGCACCGTCATAAAATCGAGTGCAGACAAATAGCTCGAATCGATAATTTCAAAAACACTGACGGAACGGCTCTTGAACAGAACCGTCATCATTTCATTTTCCCACCAGCCATATCGCTGTGTCAGTGGAAATTTCTTATCGCCCTCAGACCCCATGTCGGGTGCCGACGTAATATTCCCCTCTTCGTCAATATCATAAGCCAAAATGCGATTGGTAAACCGATTTCGCATAATATTAAAGAAAAACTCTCCGGTTTGTTTAACTTTGTCCGGGTCGCCATACAAGTTTAGATCTACATCAGTTCTATTTCTTGCCAATTTAACATCATAAATGGGACCTTCTGTGGTCCTGTCAATAATCAACGTGCGCACCCCTGCACAACTGTGAACATTGCCCGGCTGCCGATACGTCGCCACTCCCCCTGGCACGGGCACGCGAGGCAACGCGAAATCGACATTGCGATCAAACCACAATACACGCCCTTTCAAACTGTGGCCGCGATCTTGCAATTTGAGTTTGGACACCCTGAAAAACTCGGGATCTTCACCCGCTTTCATCATGGCAGCTATCGCCGTTTGAACCTGGCGCGTCAAATTGTCCATATTGACATGCTCAACGCGATCGATGGGCGTATCGACAAAACGCCGCACAGTTGATGGCGTCGCCAGTGTAATGCCTTCTTTTCCAACAAACGTAACGGCCTCGCTGTCAAATCCCAGGCGAATGGGCATAAAATTTTTCCACGTGCGTTTTGGCGGTGCAATCGCATCGACATGGCGCACCTCTTCGCCCGGAAATACTTTGGCCATATATTTATCGAATTTGTCCGCATAAGGCGCCAACAGATTATTCAGGTAATTGTCTGTCTGCCAATTTGGGTTGTTAAAGGTGCCGTGTGAAAAGCTCGCCAACTCATCGGATTCACTCGATAAATCTAAGCCGATGAACAACCGGAAATCAATTTTATAGCTGTCGGGAATAAGTTCTTCAAACTCTTCGCTGTCGCGCGAAATAAGTTCGCCATCGAGATAAGCACCGGCAACCGATAAACTATCGGGAATTTTATCGCGGAAATGATCGCTTTCGCGCGAATGCCGATACACAAAATCATTGATGCCAGCCAGGCCCTGGAAATGAGAACCTGTTGCCAAAAAGGTCATCGAATATTTGGGCGGATTCTGTTTCAAAACGCGGGCAGTGTGTAAAAGCGCAGCCAAACCCGTCGCATTTTCAGCCCCTGGTGCGAGAGCCGGCACAACGGAAATGGCATCGTAAAAAGCACTCAACACAATCTGCTGGTCTTTCCACTTGCGTTCTTCGCGCTCCGTGATATAGTCTTCGGACCCTGGAAGAGTTGCAAAAATATTCCAGGTCGGCACCTCTTCCCAATCCATCTTCGACGTTAAATGCACTTCGGGAGATTGCGTTTCGGCCAGTTCGAGCAAGCGCAAAGCATCGTCTTTTTTTACCCAGAACCGCGGCACATCAACGGGCACGGGCAAAAACTTATCTACAGCCTGCCCCTGTGTCACCCGCCCATTGTCGTAAAATAAAATGGCCTGCGCCCCCAGCATACGCGGGCTTAAATAGCCCTGGTCACAGTCGAAATCCATCAGGACAATACTGCCTTCGACCTTTTTACCGTTGAGTTCTGCAAATGATCCTTTGCCCCCATAAATAAGCGCCCCCGAAATCCCAGCGCTGGGCACAGAGGGCGTTTGCACATGGTTGGGCCAAAAACCGTAGATGGCAATTTCTTCGCCGGTATCCGTCAACGTGAGTAAAGCACCTTTGTCAATGGGAACCGTTACCGTGTGCTCTTCCACCTTAATATCTTCGAGGCCAAATTGTTCAAAATGCCGTTTGACATATTCAAAAGCCTGCCTATGCCCCGCATAGCCAGGAACCCGAGATCCCATGCCAGATAAGTCAGCAACGATTTGGCGCACATCTTCTTCCGTAATAGACTCCGCAATGGATCGAATTTCGCGATCGCGTTCTGAAATTTCAATGGGTCTGAGTTCGGGAATACTCGGTTTAATATTAAAAAGCGTTACAAAAAAATCCGTCACCTGTCCCGGATTAAAAATGGTCACCGAAGACAACATCAAAATCGTGATGATCCAGAGAATACCTGTGCCGATTTTACGCATCGAGGAGGCTCCTGTTAAAATGCCGCACGTTTTGAGAAAATTGAATTTTTATGCTAATAAATAACTTTCGAGATGTCAAGACAATTTCAGAGACACACGCAGTTGGTTTTTCGAGTACTTAAGCTATCTTCGCAATCTCGTAATTTTAGTATTGACATACCCGCATTTTGGGAGTATATCAATTTATGCACTCAACTTAATAATGCGCCAAATTTCTTTTTTGAGGAGACCTTACACATGTCGTTCCATCTTCCCCATTTATCTCGCGGCACTCTAATCGTCGTATTTTTGGCGATCACAACAGCTTGTGGTGGTCCCGAAAAGGCCATTGAAGAGAGCTTGCGAGCACACATACTGTTTTTTGCCAACTTTGAAAAAGGCGTGGATGCCCTCGACAGCCTCGGCGATCCATTGGCCACCTTTGACACAGCCAACACCAACCACATCAAACAGGGCGGCAATCCCGACGGGTATTTGGCTTTTAACCCAAATGCAAGCGCACTCAATTACAGCGGGAAAAACAATCTCGCCTACAGTGCAAACAGTGCGTGGTCTGGCAGCATTGCATTCTGGCTCAAAGCCGACATCGCCAGCTTTGATGAAAGCTACCCAGAGCCCTTTCACATTGGCAAAAAAGAGGGGGGGAAATATCCCTGGGACGATGCAGTCGTTTTTGTCGATTTCAAAAAAGCCGATGGCACGCTTCGGTTTGGATGTTATCCCAACAAAGAACAGCCAGTTACCGACGAGGTGGTCGCTGCTCGTGTGATTTCTGTGCCAGTCAATTGGCATGCAAATGACTGGCACCACGTAGCGATTACATGGTCCAACTTTAACAGTGGCAAGGCCGATGCAGAATGGGCGTTGTATATAGACGGCAAAGAAGCAGGGCACAAAGGTCCGCTTCAACAGAATATGACCTGGGATATAGAAACCCTCGTGATGCGATTTAATCATTTCAAATATCCTGGAGAAATCGATGAAATCGCTGTTTTTGACAAAGCCTTGACGCCCGACGAAGCCAAATACCTTACAGCACCCAAAAGCCCGCTGAACAAACTTTTTTATAAAAAAAGTGAACGGCGATAAATAAAATACTCCGTTACCGACTGCTCAACGCCATTTCCCATATCTCAAAATTGGTGTTGACAAGCGGAAATTTGTGTTTTATCTTCCGCAAAGGAAACAATGCGTAAAGCCTTTATTGACAACAAACTCAAGGAGTCTAAGGATGCGATCCATTTTAAGCCTTTGCACTGTTCTAATTTTGGCATTTGCCATAACGGGTTGTGGGCCTTCCGAAGAATTGGTAAAATTGAAAGCAGATACTGAGGCTGCTTATGCTGCGGCTCAGGCGGCTCAGGCTGAGGCTTATGCGCCCGCCGCATATAGTTTAGCAACTGCTGCCATAGACAGTGCTGCCAAAAAGTTTGAAGAAAAAAAGTTCTTTTTCTTTAATAAATTTGACGAGGCCGAGCCTCTTTATGTAGAAGCTCAGGAATTAGCCAATAGCGCCAAAGCAGAAGCTGACACCAATAGGCAACTGGAGGCCGATACCCAGGCGATTATCGAACGCGTAACGCCCGGTATTTCAGATACCAGAGTCAGTTTGGGCGAGGCACCTCGAGGAAAAGGCGCGGACGATGATCTCGATCAGCTCAACGCCGACCTGAATCAGGCCGAGACCAATATAAGCGATGCACGCAGCAGCCTCGACAACGGGCAATATAGAGATGCTCTTGGTCAAGCTCAGGATGCAGAAAACAAACTTGCTGAGGTTCAGGGTGCTGTTTCGGTCGCGCTCCAGAAAATCGAAGATTGGAAAGAGCGACACAAACCCTGGTATTTCCGCCTGTAGGTAGGCACCATCCAAATATCTTCTTGAATAAAAACAAAAACCGAGGCGCTTTTTGCACGTCTCGGTTTTACAATTTCTGAGCCATACATGCACAGCTTTCACACCATATTGCTCGCTCTCTATTTGTTCTTCAGTTTTTCCCTGCATATACCCGCGCGAGAAACAGAGATCGAACAACTCAAAGCTGACATCGCATCACTTCAGGAAGTGTTGAAACGACAATCAGCAGAAACCTACATCGTTATCGATACCGTACATAACCGTCTTCAAGTTTGGCACAACAACCAGATAATACGAGAAGCGACATGTGCGACAGGCAGCGGCAAAGTACTGCTCCATCCGGGTGCTTCGGCACGCTGGCAATTTCACACCCCATTGGGTGTCAGAACTATTTTGTACAAAGTGACAGACCCCATCTGGGCCAAGCCCGTGTGGGCCTTTATCGAAAATGGAGAAGAACCCACTGTGTTGCCCTGGGAGTTTCGGCGTCTCGACCGGACAACCCTGGGTGCCTACGCCCTTAAATTGGGCGACGGTTACGAAATTCACGGCACTCTTTATCCCACATTGCTCGGACGACATATCACGCACGGATGTATTCGCCTCAACGACGAAGACCTGGCTTTTGTGTATCGCTCACTACAAGTTGGCGACCGGGTCTATATCTACTAATTTGTTTGCTTCTTGTAGAAACCCATGTATTTGGTCAGGACACAACCGTTCTCCAAAACTACCGCGAAGCCCTTGTTCGCGAACTTGATCAAGTCAAAACATCACCGAATGATTTCTACCTTATCATCGACGTCCCCTCAAAGCAAATTCACCTCAAATCACAGGGCAATGTGCTGAGAACGTGCCCTATTCTCAACTTGTCGCCCATAGAAGAACGCCATACCCAGAACTACTCCTTTGTGAATAGAATTGATCCCATCTCGGTTGAACCCGGCAATGCAAATCTGCGACTTCGCGGGCGGCTTTTCCCCTTCGACTTCTCCGGACGCCTGATAGAAGGGCCTCGCCATCGTTCCCGCCTCTATTTTGCGCCAAATCTCGTCATTCGAGCGGACGGAATTTCAACAGGTATTACGCCGCATATCACTTTATCTCCTCTCGATATCAAAGCCCTGGGATCGGCATTGCGTCCCGGCAGTATCGCCATCTTCATCCCCCATGCAGAGGCCAATCCTTGAAACGCTTTGCGACCCTGGCATTGTATTGCACCTGCGCGTTTACAAGCCCAACCCATGCGCAGACATCCCATTATGCAGGAGATCCACTCTTATTGGGTGCCGGTGCCCGTGCTCTGGGCATGGGAAGTGCTTATGTCGCACTCAGTTTTGATGCAACAGCGATCTATTGGAATCCCGCAGGACTTGCTCCAGAGGTGTACAACCCTGGGCTGGATAGCAGTTCACCTCCGACAAAACGCGAGATTCACTTACAACATGCAGAGCAATTTGGCGGCAGTGTGAATCAAGATATTTTCGCATTGCGCTTGCCCATAAGAAAAGGTGGCGTTGGTCTGGGCATTGTTCGCGCTGGCGTTGATGGGATTGCTCTGACGGGTCTGGAAGATCCAGATCGTCCAATTGGTCCAGATAATCGTCCCGTAATAATCGATAAAATCGGCACGGCAGATTACGTCTTTCGAATCGCTTATGGCCGGTATATCACAGATAAACTGCGTCTTGGGGCGGGTATAAAAATGATCAGACGCGATCTCAGCGTGGGCATCGGAAGTGGCTTTGGCCTGGACATCGGTCTGCTCTATCTACCCACATCGACGTTTCACATTGGCGCGATAATACGCGATCTCACAAAAACGCGCATTGCATTTCCCGACGGCATTGCAGACCGTATTTCGCCATCTCTACTCATTGGCGCCGCCCTCCACCACAGGGTACCCGGCGGCGATATGAAAGTCGGTTTTAGCACACACCTGAATGACAAAAAATCGACAGTGGAAAAAACGCGCAGCATACAACTCGGTATAGAATACCGTCTGCAACACCGCCTTGCATTTCGCCTCGGATACAAAGACGGACACTTTACAGCAGGTACTGGATTGCAACTTCGTCGGTTCGGCGTAGATCTCGCCTTCATGGAACACGACCAACTCGACAATACGTACCGAATTTCGGCTATTTTATTTTTTTGATTGGACAGTAATGGCTTTCAAATCTGGATATGTCATAATCGCTGGACGCACTAACGTCGGCAAATCCACGCTTTTTAATGCACTCGTGGGGGAGCGTCTATCCATTATTTCGCCCAAACCCCAAACAACTCGCAATAATATCCTGGGGATTGTCACAGATAAACAGACTCAAATGATCTTTCTCGACACCCCTGGTATCTTGTCTACGCGCTATCGCCTTCACGAATTTATGAATCGGCAAATTGGGCGTGCATATCAAAACGCCGATGTGCTTTTGGGCATCGTTGATGGTTCAGAATTTAACACTTCCTATGACGTCGAAGTGCAACAAATCTTTGGAAAATGGGATATTCCCAAAATCATCGCTATAAACAAAACCGACCTCATCTCGCGCGCACAAGCCCAACGCTGCGAACAACAGATTCGCGCTTCACTTGCTACACAGACCGTTTTATCCGTAGCGGCCATCAACGGACAGGGCATAAAAGTCCTCCACACAGCCTTGCGCCAAGCACTGCCAAAAGGCCCACAATACTACCCGGAGGATATGCTCACCGAACAGCCTGAAAGATTTTTTGTTGCGGAACTCATTCGAGAGGAAGTGTTCCACCACCTGCGTCAGGAATTGCCTTATGCAACGGCAATCGACATTGAGGCGTTTGAAGAAAATCGCCCCAAAGTCTATATTCAGGCCAATATCATTGTCGAACGCAATTCTCAAAAAGGCATTGTTATAGGACGAGGGGGAAAAACCCTCAAAACCATTGGACATCGGGCGCGAAAAAAAATCGAGGCATTTTTGGAACACCCAATTTACCTCGACCTACACGTCAAAGTCTATGAGAACTGGCGCAAAAAAGACACCGTCCTTCGCAACCTGGGATATGGCCTATCATGAAAACCTTTCTCAAACTCGCAGCCAGTCTCGTGTTAATGGGGGGCTTTCTCTGGGCAGCGTTTAGAAATGTGGAGGATGGAGCACTCCTTGTGGAAGCCCTGCAAACAGCCAATCCCCTGTGGTTGATCTTATCGGCCATCACCATCGTCGCTTCGGGCTTGCCCCGAGCCTGGCGCTGGCGCATTTTGCTATTGCCCGTTGCCTCAAATATTTCCATTCGCTCGGCATTCTGGGCTGTCATGGTCGCCTATGCGGGCAATCTCGTATTCCCACGCGCTGGCGAAGTTGCGCGTGCTCTCGCCCTTGAAAGAGATCACTCCACCGGCATCAGTGCAATACTGGCGACAGTAATTGTAGAACGCTTGCTCGATTTACTCACCCTCTTGATCATCTTTGGCGTGGTTTTATTTTTTACCAGAGAGCAGATCGGCGCGGCATTTCCCGGACTTGAACAGGTCGCCTTACTGACATTGCCCATCATCCTGTTTGCTTTCGTATTTTTGGGCCTGCTCTCCGCTCGCGAGGAACGCGGCCTGTCCTTTTGCCACCGCCTGATGGCACGCCTTTCTCCTAGGCTGGCCTATGGTACAACCCATATTTTACGTTCTTTTTTACAAGGCATGAGAGCCATTCACACTGTAGAAGGCTACGCGGGGATTTTGACATCGACCCTGATTCTCAATAGTCTTTATTTGTTTGCCATGTACTTGCCCTTCTACAGTTTTGACCTATCACATACTTACAATCTCGGTTTGTTTGAAGCTATGGTTGTGATGACCATCGCTACAATCGGATTTGTCCTTCCTGCGCCGGGTGGTATAGGCTCTTACCATTTCTTTTGCGCCGGAACCCTCCACCACTTCTACCATGTGCCAATGGAAATCGCATTGGCATTTGCCACGTCGGTACACGCAGTCGCGCTCCTCGGCTTTCTTTTATTTGGCGGCCCGCCACTGATTAACCTCCTCTGGCACAAAAAAGCAAAAAAATAGGCCTCCTGACGTCACAAAATGCGAAACAGGGTTTCTCGCCAGACCTGTAAACCCGTTTGACGGTCAGTGACAACTATAGATAGCAGATGCACGCCAGGCCCCAACTCACTTAAATCAACAGATAAATAAATCGGCTCCTGCCCCTCCCTTCCTCGATAATCTGTACTAACAGAAATACGCCACCTGTCATCACTTATACCCAATTGCTCAATCGCCTTTCGATCTCGCTTATCGGAAAAACGCCGCAAATCTGGTGGTCCTACTCTGTACGTTACAGAAAAATCCGTCTGTCCAAACTCATCGCGTACCAGATTGTAGATCTCAAAATAGATATGCAACAACTCGTCCGCGTCAAAAGTTCTCAATGGATTGGGTATGACCTCTATCCCTTCTTTGCCATCCTCCGCATGTGAAGCCAACAATACAGAACTCATCGAAACCACATCATCGGGAAATGTCTGTACAAAAACCGTATCGCGGAACACGCCCACTGTTTTCTTTCCCACATCTCTAATTTCTAAAGACAACGCAAGTGAATCGGCATCTTGTTGATCTGCTGCCAAAACCAGATCGCGTTGTCCCAATAAATACTGCGCCTTTAATGAATCGGTCCAAACATCCCGAAAAGCCTCTGGTTCCCACCTGACATTTGTTACCTCTTGCCCGTTACTTCTGTGTACAAAAATACCTGCATCTAAATCGACTTGATAGGTCTCATAGAGCTTGAGATACTGCAACTGACGCTTGGGGATGCCCCACGATAGCACCACTTTGACCTGTCCGTCTCGCGCCTTAAAAAATCCCACCTGCACGGGCAATCCGTATTTCTGATCTCCGTATGGATCGATATAGCGCTCGGGCAAATAAAAATCAGACGCCAGAATCTGACTTCTGCCCCATCCACCCGGGACGAGCGCCCAGCGCTCATCCTTCATCGATTCCAACTTCCAATGCACAGAATCATAAGAAAAAAAGGCCATTGAAAAATCTTCATAAGTCCAGATCTCTCGATGCGGAATAAGCGTTCTCACGCGATTGACATAGCGACCATAGCGGATCCATATCTTGCCCATATCCGTTTTCCAACCCGCAATCCCCTCATCGGGCAGACCAAATCTCAAATTTGCATAAGCAACCCGCCCGCGATGTGCCAACTTTCTTTCGTTCACAGACGTGAGAAATAAAGGATCGCGTTTTTGCCAAAAAAGCGCGTGTGCTTCATCCCCACCACCCAACAATTCTATTGAAGTCATTGCCGCCTGCCCAACAGAATCCATCTGTGCGTATGCGCGATCAAATGCTTTGCCTGCTGCCTCGTACTTTTCGGCCACATAATACCCCAATCCCAAAAACAAAAGACCGTCCCGATCCTGTGGCCATCGGTCTAAAAGTGCCCGTGCAATAACAATCAAATCCTCGTTATACCCACCCTCTATACTCAGCATACCCAACCCGTAATACGCGCGCCTGCAATAGGGATCATGTGCAAGTGCGTAGTGGTAATAATCTGCGGCCTTTTGCACACTCTCCATTGCAAAAGAACGCATACTCCCGCCTCCGTCAAAACGTCGTGCATCAACGTATTTTAACATATCCTGCAAATAATAATCGCCCACTTCACAGGCTGCTTCAACCTGTGTTGAATCTATGCGGAGCACCTTTTCAAAATATCGCCGGGCATTGTACCGAAAACCTTTCTTGCGCTGCAGAGTCGCGTAAGACAGATGATAGTCTATATTCTCAGGATCCAATACAATCGCGCGATAAATATATCGATCTGCACGCAACCTCGCCGCCGGCGTATTCTTTTCCATGAACAACGCGCCCAATGCCGCACAGACATCAGCGCGATCGCCATCCACACTGAGTGCCTTTCGAAGCAAACCAATGCGGTAATCAAGCGGTTTCAACGTATCGCTCTGCGCGCGCGCCGGCAGCGAATCAACCGAATCTGCATTTGCTGTTACACACGCCATTAACACAAAAACAGAGAGGACGCCCAAACAGGACGTCCTCATTTTCAGTACACGAGCCATTTTCAAATATTTTGAGAGAGTTTGTGAGAAATAGCCATTTCCTCTTCGGCCTCTTCAATCATCCCTTTCTGCTGATATAAGCGCGACAGACTCGTATGCGCGAGTGCCTCATCGGGAACTATTTGCAAAGAGAGATTGACCTGTTCAATCGCCTCGTCGATCTTCCCCTGCCGATCCAGTGCCTGTGCCCATCCCAGATGCGCCATGTAAAACGAGGCATCATCTGCAACAGCCTTCTCAAATTCGACAATCGCGCCTTCCAGGTCTCCAGTTCCCAACTTACCCAATCCCGCCATGTAATATTTTTTGGCTGTCATAACAAATCCCGATCACGGACACAATGGTGTACAACTGGCTGTTTCCCAAGCCAGTTCAACGGATTAAAGGTTTTCGGATTGAACATAGAGATCAAAAAATCTCGCTTATGGGAAGCGATACATCGGACGCGAAAGCACAGTCAATAACATCGCCTTCACTCAAAATTCTTTCGGTGCGATAACCCGCAACTTCGGGATCAACGTATTGAAAAACGCGCCTTTGGGCAATATCCACAACCCAGTATTCGGGAATGCCCGCCTCTGCGTAGCGCCACTGCTTTTCACCGCGATCATAACGCAGCGAAGAATCTGCAACCTCAATCAGCAACAACACATCGCCAGGACCGGGATGGGCAATGCCGTAAAAATCTTTCCGATACCGCAACACAGTGACATCGGGCACAGGTTCGGTAAAGTCATTCAATTGAACCGGATTTTGAATACTGACGACCACCTTCCCGACCAATCTGGGTACAAAAAACATATTGAGCCGATTGATAACAGACCCATGTGTTGGTCCAACAGGACTCATCGCACGCACCTCCCCATCAATAAGTTCAACCCGATCATCTTCAGAAAGAATCCCGACCTCTCCCATACGCATAAAGTCCGCAACTGTAAATTGCCAGTGCCGAGTCTCAACTGTTCGTTGGGTTTCAACTGCCATGATGCACCTCATTTTGTTCAAGTTTTAACTCGTGTTTTGACCACTTCAATAATACACAAAAAATCACCTTCCAGCAACCCAACAAAAAAAGGAGAGGCGCAAAATGCCTCTCCTTAAAATACAGCGATTGATTTTGCAGATTAGAACAAACCCGTGAAATCAATTGAAAAATACTGGTATGGATGATATGTTTGCGCGAGATCTGTAGGCCAGGCCAGATCGTATCGGAACAGGAAATAACCCAAATTCACCCGCACGCCAAACCCGTACCCGGCAGCCATTTGGGGTTTTGGCAGTCCATGTCTCGATCCGCTGCGAAAGTGCTGCGGGACATTGAGCTCAAACCCGCCATCTCTGGAGGTCCATCCGTCTCTCCAACTGACGCGGTTAAATGCTCCCCCGATGTCGAAGAACAATTCACCCTGTACATTCTGGAAGAAAAACGGCAAAGGCCAACCCATGGCCAATTGCCGGATGAGCGGGAACCGGAATGCGACATTGGCCAGCACATAAGAATCGCCCGCCATTTCGAGCAATCTCGCGCCGCGCAGGGGCCAAACATAAGAAGAGAAAAATACGCGACTCTGATCAACACTGGCAATGGTTGAAAATGTCGGATTGACCGGGTTGTTCACACCGCCCAAGAAAAACATAGTTTTGTTGGGACCATAACTCGTCCCACCCGACATTCGGATGGCAAAGGTATATTCGTTCAACAACCGCATATATTTACGATAATCCAGCGTAAATGTGGCAAATTTCATGCCCGCGCCAGAACCTTCAAAATTCAACCGATAGCGATGCCCATCTACTGCGCCAAACAAACTGTACAGCGCGCTATCGCCCACCAGAGCCACTTCGCCGATAGCCGCCCGACGGCGGTCGATCAATTGGCTCGAAAACCGCCCAACGCCGCGAAATCCCGGCTGATACAAATAATTGTTGATATCAGTAAACACCTCTTCGCGATCAACAGATACAAAACGCGTACTGAGTTCCAAACGGGCAAACCGATTAAATGGCCGCTCGAGCATCCCCGAAAGCCCATAATATCGATCCGCAGTCAGACGACCTGTATTATCAAAGAAGAAGAACCGCGTGTGAAAAAGCTGCGCACCGTAATTTGTACGATTCTTCAAATAGGCATAAGCAAGCAGAAAGTCGCTGTCTTTAAGCGAAAAATTCAAACTCGTCACCAACGTGGCGCGGTGATCGCCCATCACATCACTCATAGACAATACAATGGAGCTGCTCACGCCGTAGAACGTATCAAATCCCGCCTGTGCACCAAACAGTTCAGGCTTGAATTTTAGCTTGTACTTCTTAACCTGAAATTCCTTTTCGCCCCAGTTTTTCACCCCTTGTTTGCCAGTATCGGCCATTTCTGGACTGCCTGCGACCGGATGCGTGGTATCGATCTCAGCCGTACTATCTGCAGGCGCGCTCTCTGCCGCTGCAAGCGCTTCCTGATCGGAAATCCACTGCGCCACTTTCTTCTCTGTCTTTTCTGCTGTCGAATCAATCGCGGTGCTGTCGGCTTCTACTTTGGCAATCTTGCGGCTCGCATACTTTTCCTTTTGCAACTCAACAAACATCTTTTCATCTTCACCGGCAAGGCGTTTGGCAAAGCGCGTAGGCGGTAAATCCACCATTTCTTTTCGCTGCGCGAGTGGATCGCGCATCACAAATATATCTAAGGCTCCCTTGTGAAAAGCATTGAACACGATCTTTTTGCCATCGGCTGACCAATCGAGATATTGCGCCCCTGACAGCAAATTGGTAATGGGATATATCTCCTGCGTACTGTCAACATTTGCAACATAAATATTGCCCACTCCCGTACGGTCAGAAACAAAGGCAATGTGTTTGCTATCGGCCCCCCACACGGGATGTGAATCTTCGGCATCTTCAGACGCGACAATGCGGCGCATCTCGGAACCATCTGTACGCAGTAAGAAAATATCGTACTGACCAAAAGCAAAATCTTTCCCCCCACTGAACTCCAAATGGGTATCGGGACGATCAGAACTCATAGCAAGCCAGGTGCCATCGGGCGACCAATCCAGATGCCGCTCGTCATAGGGATCATTTGTAAGCCGCGTAAGCGACTCGTCGTTCAAATCGACCACATAGATATCGGACCAGCCATCTTTAATACCCGCGACGGCAATTTTTTCTCCATCGGGTGACCAGGTAGGTTCAAACAAGCCATCGAGGTCAAACTTAAATCGCTTGCGAATCTGTTTATTTTTTACTTCGAGAATATACAGGGTATTTTTATTATTCGATTTGGCAGCGAATGCAATATGCCGACCATCTGGTGACCAGGTAAATCCGGGTCGTAAAACAAACATCGACTCAAAAGCAGACGACTTTTGCCCTTCGACCAAACGCCCTAGGTCTTTGCCGTCAATCGCCGACATCAAATAAATATCAAACGTGCCATTTCGGTCGGTCAAATACGCGACCTTGTCGCCTTGCGGGGATAACGCAGCAGATAAATTATACGATGAACGCCTGTCTTCGCGCTCTGTCAAATTTGTCGCTATCTCTTTGGGCGTATGGCGCAAATTGATCTCATTCCAGTATTGCCGCTTGAGCCACAATTGATATTTTTCTTCTAATTCCTTCATTCCAAATCCCAGAGATGCTTTGAGTGCTTTATCGGGACTCTTGGCCGTGCGAAAAGAAGAAATAAAGGATGCGACCTTATCCTTTCCGTATTCCTGTTCTATCATATAAAAAACTGAATTGCCGCCAGGATAAGCAAAATAACTCAGAGACATCATTTCGATAGTCGGCACATATCCGGTAATAGTCGCATCGCGCATAAAATTGTCGTGCTCTTTGTGCCAGCCATATCGAGACACATACTCGGCAATGCCCTCGGCAATCCACAGCGGAGGTAACGTCGATGTCTGCGAAACCAGAGACCCTAACCAGCCGCCACCGGTCCACAACTCAATTGTAACAGCGTGAACGAGTTCGTGATGAATGACGTGCTGCAAATCTCCATAAGATCCCGTAAAGGGAATCACCACGCGCCCCTGTGCAAACTCGGTATATCCGCCCGTAAACTCAGACTGTTCCCCGCTGATAATATTCGACACTGAAAATCCATTGTGAGAATTGTAAATAACAATGGGATAGCGATCCTTCATCGTGTATTTCAGCGTTTTCTCAATGTGTACCAGAGATCTTTCGGCTTCTTTGGCAACAAACTCGGCCAGACCCAGCGAACCCTTGTCAAAATAAATCGTAAAGTGTTCACTGTCGATATAATGCCAGGTGTACTGGCTGTAATTGACCTTGTTTTTGCCAAAATATTCCTGTCCGAAAGCAGAGGTTGCAACCCCCAAAATGAGGACGAATATTGCGTTTCGCGCGAAAAGACAACACCACCGAGCCATGTTTAGCTCCTTTGCAACGTAATCAACTGTGAGAAATATCCTTGTGAGACAGCGTTGACATACTCTCAACGCCCACTATATATTTGGAATTTACTACTTTTTTTAAATGCGTGAATCAAAAGAAAGTTGCATGTCTCTTGTGAATTAGTATTTACGGCATTAAACAACTGGCAGAACCTCTTCGTTCCCCTGAAAATTGTAATAAATTGTAACGGGTTGTAAAGACAAAAAAATACATCGTTTTCACAAACCAACAGCGAGCGGACTTTTTCGCACTTGACGCCACAAGGCCGCACGGCTTATGTTTAGCTGAATCTCGTAATTTCACTTTTTATAAAAAGGAGATAATTCATGGCTAAACCAGCCCCCCTATATCAACAAGCACTTGAAGCAGCAAAGGAAGAACTTCAAGACATCGACGCACAAATCGATCAGCTACGCGTGCATATTGACCGCCTTGAACGCAAAAAAGACGCTGTCGAATCCATCTGCCAGGCCATTGAACAATGGGTTGAAACCCAAGCATCTGAAGAAAAATAAAAAAAACCCTGGATCCCAGCACAGGGACCCATCTCAAACAAAATAGGGATTGTGCGCCAACTCCTGTGCTACAGACGTAATCGGACCATGACCGGGGAAGATAGTCGTTTCTTCCGGCAGAGAGAGCACCTTTGCACGCACAGCCTGAATTTGCCCTTGGTAGGCATCTCCCCTCGCCCCTCCCAAAGAACCCGCAAATAGCGCATCGCCCGAAAAAAACACGGGCGCAGTATAATAACCAATGCCACCGCCCGTATGCCCGGGCAAACTCACCGTATCAATACCGAGTTCGCCAATCGCTGTTTGCCAGCAGCCCTCATCCACGCGTTCAGTCACCCGCTGGCTGCGCCCGCCCATTAACCCAAAATCGCGCCCGCAACCACATACCTGCGCCCGTGTCGCATCGGCAACTGCTTCGAGTGCCCCAACGTGATCACCGTGCCCATGTGTGAGCAAAATGTGCGTCACCTGTACACCGGCTATCGCATCCAAAATCAACTGCGCTTGCCCACCGGGATCAATCACGGCCCCTTTGCCCGATGTCTTGCATATTAGCACATAACAATTCACCGTCATGCCCGCGTCGAGAATCAATCGATCAACCCGCATATTTTCATCTTCAAACGCCGCATTGCCCTGTGGTGGCACCCATCCACGCGCCACTTCCACCAGTTTTTCGCCATCGAGATGAAGAGCGTCTGCAAGTCGGCAAATGGTCTGATCGTCAGGCGTCAACTCGTACGATTCTATTTGCCCAATTTCTCGAACACTAAGCCCCACCTGACGAGCCAACTCCGATTCCGAAATCCCCTGCCCTCGACGCGCTTTCCCTACAATATCACCAAAAAAATCTTCCAGTGTGCGATAAGCCATCTTCTTCTCCGAATTTAATCATATTTAAATTTGCTCTATCTGCTTGATAGAGTATGACAATTTTGAAAAAAAAAAAATAAAAAAATATCGCGCTTGTATGGGTCAAAATCGTTGCCAAATTATTATATTGCGTTTATCTTCTGCTTGTTTTCACCTTTCGAAATGGGAGAGCCATGACAATTCGCCCAAAACAATTGGCAGGAGAACGGGCTGCCGAATATGTCGAAGATGGCATGGTCGTCGGTCTGGGCACGGGATCAACGGCTTTTTTTGCAATCCAAAAACTCGGCCAGCGCATCGCTAAAGGACTCGATATATGTGGCATACCCACCTCAGAGCAATCGCGCATTCAGGCGGAATCTGAAAATATTCCACTCATCGACTTCTCCAAAGTCACCCGCATAGACTTAACCATTGACGGCGCAGATGAATTTGACCCGAACTTTAACCTCATAAAAGGTGGCGGTGGCGCGCTTTTGCGAGAAAAAATCGTCGCGTCACTATCCGACAGGGAAATCATTGTCGCCGACGAATCCAAAATAGTGGCGCACCTGGGAGCTTTTCCCCTGCCCGTTGAGGTCATCCCATTTGGCTGGCAAGCCATACAACGCCTGCTCGCGAACCTGGGCTGTCACCCCACACTTCGCAACGCACAGGACAACACGCCTTTTGTCACAGACAACGGCAATTACATTATCGATTGCGACTTTGGGCGCATTGACAACCCGCCCGCGCTCGAAGCAAAAATCAATGCCTTGTGCGGCGTCGTCGAATGCGGCCTTTTTATAGGACTGACAGACCGTATCATCATCGGCAAAACAGATGGCACAATCGAAGAACGAACTCTTGAGTAAACGAACATTGGAGATTTTATGAGCATCCTCATTGACAACAACACCCGCGTAATCGTCCAGAGCTTTTCCAGCAGCAGAGCAATGGGTGGCGAAGCGCGATTTCATCTGGAACAAATGGTCGAATACGGCACTCGTGTCGTCGGCGTGGTCAACGCGGGCAAAGGCGGCGAGAGCGTGGATGGCATACCCGTTTTTGACACCGTATCCGATGCCGTAGAACAAACAGGTGCCACGGCATCGGCCAATTTTGTTCCCGCGCCCTTTGCGGCTGACACCATCATGGAAGCAGCCGATGCAGACTTACCTCTGGTCGTTTGCATCTCCGAGAATATCCCCGTCCTCGACATGCTAAAAGCCAAACACTATCTGGCAGATAAAAACACGCGTCTGATCGGCCCCAATTGTCCGGGCCTGATTTCTCCTGGCAAGTGCAAAATCGGCATTATGCCCGGCGCCATACACCGCGAAGGTCGTATTGGCGTCATTTCGCGCAGCGGCACGCTCACCTATGAAGCGGTCTCGCAACTCACCGATAGCGGTTTCGGTCAATCGTCGTGTGTAGGCATTGGCGGAGACCCCATCATTGGCACAACCTTCACAGACTGCCTCGCGCTCTTCAAGGAAGACCCCGACACAGACGCCGTCATCATGATCGGGGAAATTGGCGGCACCGCAGAAGAAGAAGCCGCCGCTTATATCAAAGCGCACTTCGACAAACCCGTAGTCAGTTTTATCGCGGGCCAGACAGCCCCTCCAGGACGGCGCATGGGACATGCGGGTGCAATTATCTCTGGCGGCCAGGGCACCGCCGCCGACAAAATGACCGCGCTTCGAGATGCGGGCATTCACGTATGCGAAAGCCCTGCCGAAATGGGCGCTACGATGAAATGCGCCCTATCGAGTTAAGCACTGCTTAAAAAACAAAAAGCCCCCGCGCTTGTGGGGGCTTTGCCTTGCTCGGTACCGGGCGATTCAACCCAAAATCTCTTCGAGATAGCTTTTCGCAGCCAAAATACCCGCTGCATTCTTTTCGGCACTGCCGCTGTAGCGATGATCTTCCAATTCAATAGCCAACGGCCCGTCATAGCCCAATTCTTCCAAGCGCGCAATCACCCATTTCCAATCCACCACGCCCCATCCGGGAATGCAATAACGCCACCACCCCTCGCCATAACCGTAGCGCTGACCAAACGATTGGCCCAAACAGCCAAACTCGTACAATCCATCCGCCAACAACTCGGTATCCTTTGCATGCACATGCCGCACCCGATCGCCAAACTCTCCCAACACCCGCTTGTAATCGACGCCGATACGCGCAAAATGTGACGGATCGTAACAAATACCCAGATTGGGTGACGGAACAACCTCAAAAACTGCCCGCAAGGTCTCGGGCGTACAACCCAAATTCGGATACGCAGGTGCGGGACCAGGCCAGGGTTCAATGGCGAGAAAAACCTCGTGTGCTTCGGCCTCTTCCACAATCTCTGGATAGACCTGCTTGAATACCTCAAATGTCTCAGCCCGCGCCTGCAACCGGTCGTCGGGAGCCAAACACAAAAAAATCACCCCTGAACCGTATTCGCCAACCGCCTGAATGCGCGCTTTCATCGCGGACACAGCTTCTTCTCGCGCACCATCATCTTTACTCAACAATCCACCGCCTGCTCCCCAATCCACAGTACCAATCCCAATCTCAGCACTATCACACATCTTGCGAATTTCAGCATCTACTTCTGGCAGATCAATTGACCCCAAACCGTTTTCTGATGCCCATTGAATAATGCCATCCAAACCCATTTCCCGACCCATCGGCGGGATTCGCATACCCACATGCATTGCGTTACCTCCTGAATAAAAAAACTGTTGTCAGTTATCTCGGCTGCGCTGATATGAAAACGCGTTGTGAAGGTGAAGTCAAGGAAAATGATCAAAGTCTGAATCGCGTCAGTAATAAATTCGGAACGAAAAAAACAGGATATTGGAATACCCGCCGAACTCGGATTGGAAATACTCGCCTTTCGGGCGATCACCAATACCTATAAACGCACCTGCAGAAAGGTAGAAATCCTGCTCAATATTGTATTCGATAGTAGGAGAAAAAAAGAACGAGGGATCAGTGACATTGGCAAGAAATTGCCCGCTCAACGCGACAAGCGGCGTGAGTTGATGGGTGGTGCCGAGTGAGAAGTAGTGGGTGCCCATGAGATAGACGACAGCATCGCGATATATCGGTCGGTTTAAATTGGCGACATAATCTTCAGGATCGCGCACCCCCGCACCGTTGAAGTGGTATTCGATGAATCCATAAGTCTCGCCACCAAAGCTGTAATCCATGCCCGTAGATACGCGAAAATAGTCGCTAATCGCGTCATCCTGCTCCATCGTGAAAACGCGGGTCCCCTCTATCCACGTACCAACACTTCCAAAGCCACGCACGACATCAATACCAACGAACAACTGCTCGCGAAAATAGACGAACAGCGGTGACAGATCGGTTTCCGCTACATTGAATTGACCACGGACAAAAAACGCACTCCGATCAACCGCGAAGTTTCGCCCAAATACATACCCTGCATCGACTTCGCTCAGTGCTCCGATCGGGACGCGCACGCGCACGGCATCGACACCAGGCCGGTCTTCCGTATCCAACTCGCTATAGGTAAACGGCGCGATCACATCCGTCGGATTGACAACCCGCGCACTTCCCCACGCAATCGCCTGACGCCCGACAATCACATCTGCAAATGACAAACGCGCAGTCACATTGGCTCGGTCGAGGTTTTGAAACACACCGACGTTGCCGACAAGATCATTATCGCCGGGATAAATAGGCGACACCAGATCGGCAACGCGATAATCGAGCGGATCGATGGCAGTGACCTCCACATGGTTCTCATTCTGAATACGCAGAATGAAATCGTAGGCGAGATCAAACGACAGATGATCGCTGAATCCATTGGCGAGATTAAACCGCAACCGATTACTCACCATACCCTTCACAGGAACACCTGCGTCTGGCGAATCAAAGGCAACGGCAAACCCCTTGTAAAAACCACTCAATTGTACAGCCGTGACAGCCTGTGGCAAAAGCGCGATCATTGCCCCAACAAGCCATCTCATGGCATCCCTACCTCATCGCGCTCAATCTCTCCGTCTTTCAGCGTAATCAGCCGTCGCGCGCGCGCCATCACCATCGGATCGTGTGTCGAAAAAATAAATGTCATTCCACTCTGCACATTGAGCCGATACATCATATCGAGCAACTCTGCGCCAATCTTTGAATCGAGATTTGCTGTCGGTTCATCCGCCAGAATAATCGCTGGCTGAGACACCATAGCCCGCGCAATCGCGACCCGCTGTTGTTGCCCACCTGAAAGTTGCGTTGGCTTGCGACTCGCCATCCCACCCAAGCCCACCTCCTCCAGTATCGCCAGCACGCGCTCGTGTCGTTCAGATTTGGGTACCTTTTGCAAAAGCATAATATACTCGATATTCTCCTCGACGGTCAGCACCGGAATCAAATTGTACGCTTGAAAGACAAAACCGATATTGTCCCGTCGAAAATCCGAAAGCGCGTTACCGCTCATACGCGACAAAAGTTTGCCATTAAGCCATACCTTTCCATCCGTTGGTATATCCAGCCCAGAGATAATATTGAGAAACGTCGTTTTCCCCGACCCAGACGGTCCAACCAACGCCGCAAATTCACCTCGCTCAATGGTCAGATCAATCCCGCGCAAAGCGTGAACGGGCACGCCATCGTCCGAATAAACCCTGGTCACTCCCTCTGTCACAATTACAGGCGCCACGGATATCTCCTTCAAAAACTCTTTCGCATCGCCGTTGCCGCAGACATCTTCGCAGCATACCGCGCCGGGTAAAGCCCGGCAATAAGTGTAAAAACAAAAATCCAGATCGAATAAAAAATAAACGGTTGAACGCGAATATCCGGATAGATCAACTCCTGCATGGTGATGCCCATCATCTCTATCCCCGTATAGTCAATGCCAATCGTCGCAAAAGTCAGAGTAACACAGAACCCAAAAATCGTACCCAAAATGATACCCAGAACTGCCAATGCCCCTGCCTCAAACAGAATCAGCCGCGCCATGCCAAACGGACGCGTGCCAATTGCTCGCAACACGCCAAATTCAAACATCCGTTCGTAAAGCGACATAAACAGCGTATTGACAATGCCAAAAACAATCACGCCAAACAGCACAACGCCCATAATGTATTTGCTGAACTTCGACATCTCGAACATCGCTTGCACCTCTGGCAAAACCTCTGTCCAACTGCGCGCTTTGTTTCCCTCCTGCGAATAAGTTTTCCAAAACAGCAGATTCTGATCCTCGGCGGATATCGAATCGGTGAACTTCAGCGCGATCTCGTGCGCCCCTGCGCCGAGTGCGAGCATCTGCTGTGCCTTCCCCAATCGAATAAACGCCATGCCGCTGTTCATCCCCTCATCGGCAAAACGATAAATACCAGAAACGCGAAACATTTCTTGCGAGAGATCACCACTTCCGGCTTGCGCCATCGTCACGACAACCCTGTCGTTTAATCCCACCTCAAGGCGTTCCACAAGTTCCTCGCCGATGACAATGTCCCGAGAATTTGATCCCCCAAAATATGCGCCCTCAATAATCGCATCGTCAATTTGAGACAGATACCGCTCGGTAGATGGTTCCACACCCACGAGATTGACCGCCGCAACAGTTGCCGGTGAAGTTATCATACCAAAGGCGAACGTCCGCAAAGTGAAGTGCGCCACGATATCATCCCGCCGAAGATTGGCGACCACCGCATCGAGATGGTTAATCGTCAAATCAACTGCTTGCTCGTCGGAAAACCCTTCCCGATGAATCTGTCCATCTCCCAGAAATGACGCCGTCGCCGTTTTGACCATGTTCCGCTCCATCCCCAACCAGAGTGCATCGGCAAAGATAAGAGCCGCAAGTCCAATTCCCATCGCTGTTGCAGCAATAACGGAACGGCGTTTATGCCGCAAGAGATTCTTCCACGCGAGCTTTATCAGTATCCAGGACATAGTTTCTAATGCGCTCTCATCGCGCTAGCCGGGGCAATTCGCGCTGCTCTTATTGCGGGAAACAGGCTGACAAAAATTGCAAAGACAAGGACCGTAATCGCGGGGATGACAAGGCTTCGCACGGTGACTGCGGCGTACATCGTCTGAAACACAATACCCCCATAGGAGAACTCTTGCGGGAGTGAGATGCCGTAGATCGACAGCAAAAAATTGAGACCCGCGCCAAACAGCCCGCCAATGACAATACTGCCAAGCGCGATGAAGGTCACTTCGACCACTACCACTCCAAAAATCTGACCCGGTTTTGTCCCCATCGCTTTCAACACACCATACTCTCGGGTGCGCTCCAGCACCGACATCAGTACCGTATTCAGTACGCCAATAGCGACAATCAGCATAATAATCATGCGTCCGATAAGGTCACCCTGTCTATCGGCCTGCATCGCGCGATAAAATGATTTGGCGACAACCTGCCACGGCGACACCTCGAGCGTTGTGTCGTTGATCTGAGACGCAATCGCCGCGGTGATTTTGGGGACGCGATCCAACGCCTTGGCGATCACGACAATTTCATGAACACGCCCGTTGAGCACGAGCAGGTCCTGCGCGTCATTGATATGGAGATAGCACGCCATTCGATCGGTCGCTTTATCGCCGCTTTCTGCAATGCCGATAATCGTGTACAAATCATTGGCGATAGCACCATCTGTCCCCTGTGTGACGAGCACAATTTTACCGCCAACATCCGCCTTCAGAATGCGCGCCAACCCAACCCCGAGAATCGCTTCGCCCGCGGCGATGTCTGAAAATATTGCCCCACTGGTGATCTTTCGATCAAACCGCGTGGCCTTCACCTCGCGCCCCACATCAACGCCGATGATTTGTACCCCCATCGTCTTATCGCCCACCGAACCGAGCCCCGCCGAATAGATGCGCGGTGCCCACGCCTCAACGCCCTCAACGCCGGCAATCTTCTCGCCAATGGATTCATAACCGTCAATCACATCGTAAAGTGATGGCTTGTCGAGATAACCCGCGCGATGCACCTGAATATGCCCGATGCGATTCCGTGTGAACATTGAAATAATATCCGAATACGCGCCATCTGACCAGCCAATAAAAACCGACGAAAGCGTGAATCCCACAATCATTGCAAGCGCAGTCAATACAGAGCGACGCCTCTGGCGAAAGATATTGCGAAATGCTATTTTGAGCATCGTCATTTCCTCTGAAGATTGCGCCGGGTAAACACATCGTCATCTATCTGCACATCAAACTCAGCCTTGAGATAACGCATAACGGTTTTGTGTCTATCCTTGTTTTGGGGCACCATCTCCATCACGGATGGAATCGTCTTACCGCCGAATGACACAATCTCCTTGAAATTCAAAACCCGCATCAATTTGCCTTTCTCGTCGTAGAAATGTTGCCACATTGGGATCAGATCATTTGCTCGCACAGCTGTGATGAGCTTGCCCCAAACAATTGGAGAATCTTCCTTTGGAATGAACTGGATGTAAAGATGCCCCGGTTGTGCATCATCCAGCACAATCAGGTCGTAGCTATAATCGTTGAGCATTGACGACTCTTTGACGAGGTCATCATTCGTGAAATCCGACCCCATCCACGACCCCATCATCATCGACGGCGGCACTTTTATCACCTTGTTGGTCTTTGGAAGATAGTTCCACATCTCGTTGCCAATGCGCAGCGTTGTAACGCCCTTTTCCTTTTTGGGCGCGTCAATGCGTATGAAAGTCTTATCCATCCCCTTTGTCCACACCCTCAGCGACAGCGTGCGTTCCCAGTGTGGCGTAACAATCTGCATCTCCATATCCGCCACGCTGGTTTTGCTGCGGTAGAGGGCATCAATTTTTTTTACAATCGATTCCACATCCCGCTCAGATGCCAACAGTACAACAGGATTGGTAAACAGGATGACAAGCACTATTAAAAACAATCGGTAAATCATTTTGATACCCTCATACACTTCGGCGACAGGTTATTTGGACTAATCGTTATTTCTTCTTGCCCAACACCTGCCCCTAACATAAATTTTTCCCATCATGGACACCTTTGAAAACTACCGCATCCTCATGGATAGCCTCGACCCCCAATATTCCCCAGTGGTGCAATTTGTACATCGAGCCGCACCACCACAACCAAAACATATCGGGGTACTCGACGCATCCTTCAATCCGCTCACCCTTGCCCACGAGGCACTTGTACACCATGCACAAAATGTTTTTGGCTTTGACGAAATCGTCCTCCTCCTCGCCAAAACCAATGTCGATAAAGCCCTCTTTGGTGCAGATTTGGGCCAACGCCTCGCCATGATGGTCAATTACGCGAATTGTGATACCCAACTGGGCACTTGCCTGTCAATTGCAGCATGCAGCCATGCCCGCTTTATTGACAAAGCGCACGCACTCAGAGCACATATTTCACCCGATACCCAAATCTACTTTCTCGTCGGGCACGACACCTTGATACGCATCTTTGATCCGCGATATTACACCGACATGTCCACCGAACTCAAAGTACTGTTTTCACTTTGCCATATTGTATCTGCCAACCGCGAAAACCCTTCACAAAAGGTCTTTCACAGATTTATGGCTCGCCCCGAATGCGCGCCTTTTGCAAACCGCGTACACCCTCTTCAACTCCCCCCATCCTTTGGCAACATCTCCTCTACCGAGGTACGCAAACGCATCCGAGCAGGTGATTCCATCACAGACCTCGTGCCAGAATCTATTGCCCAATTTATAGAGACATTTGACCTTTACCGGGAGTGAAAAAGTTAAGAGAGTAAATAGGAAGGATGGAGGAAGGATAAAACCCCGATATAGATCGGGATAACAGGATGGACAGAGGTGAGAGTTGTACACCGTTTCACACTTCTCATCTCTCACTTTTTACTTCATCTCTCAACATACCAACCAGCATCTCAAGCGCCGACACATAGCCTCGCCACCTGAATCCGGCAATAATGCCCACCGCAATTTCAGAAAACAGAGAATGCCGCCGCCAGGTTTCTCGCGCGTGGATATTGGACAGATGAATTTCGACCAGTGGTAAACCCGCATCTTCAAGTGCGTCCCGCAGCGATACACTCGTTGTGGTCAGCCCCGCGGGATTTATAAGAATACCATTTACAGAATCGCGCAATTCCTGCACTTTTGAGACGAGTGCCCCCTCGTAATTCGACTGAAAGCACACAATTTCGCACGCCAACTCATCCGCCTTTTCTTCGAGATGCCTGTGAATCTCGTCCATTGTCACAGTGCCGTAGTACTCGGCTTTGCGCCGTCCCAGCATGTTAATATTGGGACCTTGTAAAACGAGAATCTTCATGAAGTAACCTCGGGGGGATTTTTACTCAACATCTCAATCAACTGAGACAGAGTAGCTTTCATTTTATCTCGAGAAACAATCATATCGACAAAACCGTGTTCGAGCACTTGCTCCGCGCGCTGTGCTTGCCTCAGGGCTTCCATCTCGGAGGCACTCACAGAAGACCCTGTAATACGCGATCCCGTAAACCCGATCAGCGCATTTGGCTCGGCGATATTGATATCGCCAACTGACGCATAACTGGCGTTCACACCGGCTGTTGTGGGATCTATAAGAACAGAAATAAACAGCAGTCCCGCATCGGCAAATTGGGATAACCTGGCATTGACTTTCGCCATTTGCATCAGCGAAAAAATGCTCTCTTGCATGCGCGCACCGCCGGACCGGCACACAATAATCAGCGGCAATTGATCGCGCATGCATCGATCAATCACCCGACAAATTCGCTCGCCTTCAGCCGAACCGAGCGACCCCCCCATAAAACCAAATTCATGCACGGCAATACCCACAGGCGCATCATCGATCTTCCCCACACCTGCCAGTACAGCGGCATCCATACTGGTACGTTTGCGATATTCCTTGATCCGATCGGGATAAGGCTGTAGATCGACAAATGCGAGCGGATCGGTCGATTTGACCTCCTGACCTATTTCTTTAAACGAACCTTCATCGAGCACAGCGGCAATATACTCGGCACTGGATATGCGAAAGTGATGTTTGCAATACGGACAAATACCTGTATTTTGCTCGAGTTTCTTTCGGTAAACTATTTGCTCACATCGCTCGCACTTAACCCAAATATTTTCGGGCATACGCTTTCGTGCAAGCGTCCGAATGCCAGATTTGAGCTTGCTAAACCAGTTCATAAGTGATCTCCATATAGCGATAACAAATTGAAGTATAAGATGTTCCGGCGTTTTTTACAAGGGCAAATCCAAAATTGGCGTTTTGGCCGCGGTTCCCTATTCATTGTTTCTACACCCTGTTCAGTACGGCCAATATTTTTCAAATCCAGTTTTTCTATTGACATAGTTTCAATTTTCTTATAGATTTGCCGTCCTAATTTACACCCCCTCACAATTTTACATCCTCTTATAATTTAAATAATGGAGAAAGCCCTTGCTGATTACAAGCCTAAAAGTCTTCTGTGACCTGATTGAAACTCAGAGTTTTTCCAAAACAGCTGTCCTTAATTCCGTTACTCAATCCGCGGTAAGCCAGCAACTCAAAAGCATTGAAAAACGCCAGGGAAAACAACTCATCGAACGCGTTGAAAAAAGACGTTTGTCACTCACGGCAGAAGGCGAAATTTTTTACACCTATGCCCGAGACATTGTCCGGCGCTACGAAGAAATGGAACACCGCATCCAGGCTCTAGGTGGGGTGGTTTCGGGAACTGTTCGTCTGGCATCTATTTACAGCGTGGGGATGCTCGAACTCACGCCCTTTCTCAAAACCTATCTCAAAGCCTATCCCCGAGTTAATTTTCGTCTCCAATACGATCAGGTAAATAAAATTTATGACGATGTTGCCAATGGCGAAGTCGATTTGGGTATTGTGCCATATCCCCGCACCCAGCGCAATGTAGATGTAATGCCTTTTTCGCAGGACAAGATGGTCGTAGCCATGCATCCCAATCATGAATTGGCCTCTCGCAACGCATTCTTGCCACAAGAACTCAACAAATTTCCGCTGGTTCTCTTTACCCCCGAAACCCCAACTCGGCGTGCCATTGATCAGTTCTTAAAAAAATACAAAATACGCCCCGATATCGTCATGGAACTCGATCACATAGCCCCTATCAAACACGCCGTAGAAGTCGATATTGGCATCTCTATTTTGCCACTCAATTCCATTGAGCAAGAACTCGCTCGCAAAACCCTTGCATATCTTCACTTTGTAGATCGTGATTTTGAGCGTCCATTGGGCATCCTCTTTCGAAAAGGACGCAGTTTGTCAATCGCCACCCAAAAACTGCTCGATATTCTCTTAAACAGCGATCAAAAACTCGCCTCCTGACCCAATGGAACTGCCCCTCTTTCCCCTCGACCTGGTGCTGCTGCCACATCGGCGTGTTCCCTTGCACATCTTCGAAGAGCGATACAAGCAAATGATCGGTGAGTGTCTTGACAACGATACCGAATTTGGTCTTGTATGGGGTACGGACGATGATTTTAGCGACATCGGATGCGCGGCGCGTGTTGTCGGCCTCCTCAATCGATTTCCCGATGGGCGAATGAACATCATGATTGAAGGAACGCGACGCTTTCGCGTTATTCAGCAATACGATATCCATCCGTATATATCGGGCTTTGTGGAAGACGTAGAAGACGATGACGAAGCCTTTGATATCGCTTTGGGGAACCGCGCTAAAAAACTCTATACCGAAGCCCTGAAGCTCTCATCGGGCTGGATATCGCCCCAAATACCCACCATGGAACTCGGCGCGCTCTCATACATCCTCGCAGCAAATCTCACCTTATCCCTCGACGAACAGCAGGCACTTCTGGAAAATACCTCACCCAACGAACGCCTCGAAACCGTGTCCAATGCACTCGAAAAGTCACTCGTTACTCTGCGCGAAGTAAAACGCCGAACGCGCGGAAATGGACATCTGTTGTAAGAGTAGTCAGTGGGATGATTTTCAGATTTGCGAATCGTAAATCGCATCGACCAATTCCATAGATTTTGCCGCATCTTCAAAATTTGTTTCGGGTTGTTGACCCGTTTTTACGCAATCGATAAAATGGCGATTAATGGCATAAGCTCCAAAAGCGACATGCGGCTTCTCGCTTTCACTCAGCGTCCAGGGATCGAGCACACGCGCGGGTTCTACTTTGCCATCGGCAAATACCTGCCCGCCCTCTTCGGGATCGCCAAACATCGAAATACCCGTCGAATGCACCTCCACCGTGAACATCCGGCGGCCCATCATGTAACAATTTTGTAGCACACCTGTCGCGCCAGACGAAAACTTCACCAGCGCAGTGTGCATATTTCTAAACGTAGCGTCCAATCGCCGCACATCGCTCGCCACGGCTTCTACCTCTCCACCACACAAATAACGCAGCGTATCCACCGCGTGAATACCATCGCAGGTCAGTTTTTCCAACGCCCCCTTGTAAATGGGTTGCCCGCCCACTTCGTTTTTCAAAAAATACGCCGCCGCGCTGTGCACCGGCCCATTTTTTTCACATATTTCTTTTCCCGTGCGGATCACTGGCGCAAACCGCCTCTGGAATGTCACGCCCGTAATCACATTGTTCTTTTTCGCCAACAACGCCATCTGTTTGGCCTGTTCGGTCGTTACTGAAGGCGGTTTTTCAATGACGATGTTAACGCCCATCTCCATAATATTTGCTGCCAAATCATATATGTGATGCGGTGGCATAATCGCATAAACCACATCGGGTTTTTCCCGTTCGATCATCGTCACATAATTGGTGTATCGCGCTGGAATATCGTATTCCCCCGCCACCTCGATCATACGCACTTCATTTAACTCACATACGGCCACCATTTTGACATCGTCCATATCGTTCAGCGAGGGATAGTGTACACTGCGCGACCGCCCCCCCGCACCGACCATGGCAACCTTGACGACCTTCTGAGAACCCGCATTCTTCTTTCCCATATTGTTCTCCTTTTAAAAGCGTCTCACCTTCCTCAATAAACCGTCTGAATCAACGCGCGCATGTACCCCACGGCAAACGCTCGCCCTGCCCATTCAGTACCCGATTGCCAGAACCTGGGGGTATGGTCCATCATAAACGGGCCATTAAATCCCACTCTCTTGTAGGTTTGCATCGCCTTGTACATATCGTTTTGTCCCTCATCGATAAACACCTCTCGAAAACTTCTCGGCGTACCCTGAATATCTCGAAAATGCACGTACACAATTTTGTCTCGACCACCAATATCGCGGATCGCTTCGCAAACATCTTCGCCCATTTCAGCTACGCACCCCTGGCAAAAGAGCATGGCATTACACGAACTGGGAGCAAGATCAAAGATGCGGTGATATTGCTCCAACGTCGATACAATACGCGCGGCCCCGCCCATCGGTTCGGGAATGGGCGGATCATCCGGATGCAATGCCATCCTCACGCCATATTCCTCGGCCACGGGCACCACGCGCTTCAAAAAGTATTCGATATTTTCCCACATGCCAGCTTCTGAGATAGCTTTGTCGGGCACATACACGCGCTCGCGCGCCCATTCGTCGTAATCAAACGTGCTGTATTTGACGCCGCCGCGCCCCGTCGCCGACTCTGTACGAAAATTGCCAATCGGCTTAAAATTGTATCCCAAAGTAGGTATGCCCGCTTCTCCCAGATTGCGAATAAACATACACCATGCATCTATTTTTTCATCTCGATCTTCCAAACCCAGAGTAAACTCATCCCAACCATGGCTGGCAGCATTCCGCAAAATCAGGCCGTGATCGGCGGCTCTATCTCGCACCTCTTCCCAATACGCGCGGCGATCTTTGCCATCGCGCATATCCATCGACGGATTGATTGTCAGATAGTCAACGCCAATCGCTTTGAGAAAACTCAGCGACTCATCATTCACCTGCTCGTAGTGCAACTGCTCCTGAATAGTCATAGCAACCGATCCTTTCTTTCTAACACATCTTAACATTAAGACGTGTTAGCCAATGCAGGTTTGTTTTAGCATGGAGTGATCCCTCAACGTACGCAGAAAAATTCCACATGCTCCGTTTATATCTCAATCCATTTATTGACCATCTTTACCCACCATCGTTTTGCTGTGCCATCTATGTCTTCTCACGTCTGTAGGACACCATCATTCCACCCCTATGCAGGTGAAAATACTTTCTGAAGCCTTCCTCAAACGGATTGGGTAACCAGTCGAACTCTGGCTGCGCCGACAGCGCATTTCGAACCCTCAGAATTCTCCATCGTCCACCTTGCCGGGCAAGGTTGGTCGCCGCATTGATCTCACTAACCCCGAGATCGAATTGCGGGTCGTCTCCTGTAGTAGCTTTGACCTCAACGCACCACTTCTTACGGCGATAACGGAACTGAAAGTCGAAGCCGTGGCTGTCGCTCGTATTATCTGGCTCCCCCTTCATCAGTGGTAGGACTTCCTGCCGAATTTCCGAAACCCATGCATCTTGAGTTACGATGTCGTTACCGAACTTCGCACGCAAGAAGCGGTAGGCGTGCATCTCGCCGACAACACCCACCAATTCGCGAAGTTCGGCTGGGGGACGCAGTTGTGAGGTCTTAACAGTCTTTTTACCTCCTTGACCAGAACTACCGCCGCTTGGGCCTGCTTGTGTCAGTGGTGTAAATTCATCCTTGTTCGCCTGTGGTCCCTCCGGACCGGCGAGGCTCTTTAGGCGCCCGAAGAGATCACCATAGCTTTCCGTTCCAACTTCAAAGGAATCGCCAGCAACATCGAACGTCCGTCGCCGACGTGCTTCCTCCTGTTCGCGTCGCAGCCGATCTTGGCGACGAGCCTGGATATTTTTGGGCGTGAGTTCAAGTCGCTGACGTATCGCATCGAGACTCGTACAATTGTCACAGGCCTTAATGAACCCTTCGTCGTCGATAATGCAAAGGACTCGCTCAAGCAATTCGGCATCGGTCCAATGGCTCAGGTACGCCACTGGATCGAGTTCGGCTGGTGGCACAGGAGGCTCAGATACCATCGAGACCGAAGCATTGAACTCTAACCAAGCCTGGTAAAGATCGTGAGCACTGAGTAACACTTCCTCAAGTCGCTTTTTGTTCAGACCTGCAGTCTCGTAGGGATCGGGATCAGTCGCTATATCTTGCGTTTGAAATGCGGTGCGCAGGTATTCAACGGTCGTTGCTCCCTCAAATACCTCCAGGTAGTAATCGGCACCAGGAATTTCGGCATAGCTGGCACACAACTCGTCAATGACGGCTTCAAACGGCACTTTCCACCATCGCGTTGACCAATCTTCGCCACCTTTGAAGCTCTTGTAAATGGCCTCAATCTTGTGGAATAGATCTGGATTATCCGTCTTGATAGCGACATGGCGAGCAAAACTACGTAATAGTAACTTCGCATCTTCAAGATGTGCCTCTGTTTGCTTGTCTGCATCGCGATTCTTAACAGCAACGTACCAGTCCCCGAGCTTAGCGAGGGCTTCATTCCACGCGGGAAGCTGAGCAACATCACCAAGCACGCGCCACACTGTCATACCCATTGCATGGTCATCACGACTTCGCCGCGCTGCCGCAAGTATCTTTGAAGCTGGCCATTGCTGGAGGTTGGATGATAGCCATTCATTCAGGCTTTCGATGTTTATCGCAGCCGAATCAAACCCACTGGTAGGTATCTCGAGTAGTTCCAATACTGGCCGGATGCGGTCCACTAGCAGGCTGGTGGTACCGGCCCATTGGTGTCGGATGTCTGCAATATCTTGGGCGTCAATCTCTGCTCGCTCCATCGCAGCCTCAATCTGCTCGGGAGTCGGCTCCCTGTCCCCAGTAAGAGCTCCCAGTACGAGCCGAAGGTCTTTGAGAAGGTCTTGTCGGTCAAGCATTGCCTGGGCTGCCGGTGCTAAGCTTTCGTAAGAAAACTCTACATCCCGCCTTATAGCCAACACATCACCGGGTAGCCACTGTGCCTTTGGCTCGCTTGAGGCGACAACCCGGTCGCCGTCAACCAACTCAATGGCAATAGTCTCGCACTCCAGGACCTGGGTGCGCCGGAGTCTATTAGCTGCCTCGCGCCAAGTCTCTGTCGCAGCACCAGTTCGAGCCCCCCCATGTGCAGCGATAGTGAGTAGGGTGACCGGCAACCACGCGGCGTACTCGGTCTCATCAAGTGCTGGGATTCCGTCATCTACATCTGTACACGGGCCACCATCAATGAGAAATCGTTCTTCAAGCATAGATGCTCGTCTGATGGCTGTTACGTCAAGAAGTGCTTTCGTCAAGCGAGTAGCATCGGCTGTGTGCATCTCCAGAATGTACTTCTCATGTTCGCGAAGTGATCGAGTCCGGTCTCGGTGATCGGGAAGGTAAACGTCTGCAAGCTCGCTTTGTCGATATGTAGAGAATGTCCGCTGTGCTGTCATGACAAGGAAACTTTTAGGAAGTCCTTTGTCCGGATCAAGATGCTGCCATGCGTAGCGTACCTGCCCAAGGAACACATCGAATCGTCCAGCGGGTACTCTCTCAGCACCCCACGCAGTGGCCAAGGCTTCAAGCAACTCCGGCCCCGTCCGGTCTTTATCCGTGGGATAGACGTTCAGACCGAGCCGTATGAGTGCTGTTTTCAATTCTGGTTCAGCCTCCAACTTGCGTGCAAGATCCAGAGATAGGGGATCGAGATGTATGAAGCGGTCAACTTGCCCCTGTAAAAGGGACACTGGAACCAGCCAGCGGTGAGAAAGTAGCTTGACAGTGTTCCTATCACTAAGCCACGCCTGCGTCTTCAACCAGTAACTCAGCGGTGACTTAACGCTGCATGACCAGCTAACACCGCTACATTTCGTGATCTCAGCACACTCCCATCCATCCGGCCAAGATTCAAGCGAGGCGAGTACAAGGTTCGATAGAACGTTTCGGCCCGCCGCACTCAACTTAGGCAGATAGTAAATTTCAGGTAGTAGTTGGATTCCATCAAGGGTGTAATCGAACCAGCTCGAATAACGGAGCTTAACGTTTTCACGCACGGACTCGCGCCAGTCACCCCATGCTGTCTGCGAAATGCCAACCGGCGCCTTAGTGGGGAGTTCGCGGGACCCTTCGCACATGGAAAAACGAACCTCAGGGACACTTTGCAGACGAAGACCATCAACTACGCCCATTCGAATAAACAGTTCATCCCGATCCTCCACAAAGGTTCCCCAGCGTGAATCATCTGGAGGAAGAAGGGCAGTCTCACGCAACCGCATTGCTGCGTCAGCAGGAAGCTCGTCAGCGAGCGACCAAACAAGATCGCCAAGCCGGCCCTGCCAACCAGGCCCGAATGTGGCATCGCTCATCGCAAACCAACCTCCATGGCAAGCTACCGGCAGTTGCTTAATTAAAGTCAGCGACGTTTCCAATTCCTCATTACCTAAGAGTTTCATCGTCCAAGCGAAGAGTTCTAAGCAAAGGTCCGCTTCAGTGCTACCGTGAGGAACTGGCAGTGGAGGTACTGCGGGAATAACTACATCTCGGAGGATATCCTCTCGCCGAAAACCGCGTGCAAATCGTTCGTCGAGAAACTTCTGGACGGCAGTGTTACGGCGCTGTGGCCCCTCCTGCATTCGGATGTCCGGATGGAGAAATGCAACACGCCGTTTGAGAGAATTTGGAACTTCTCCTACAAGATCTGCGGCATCGTCAACACCCTGCACAGGTTGAAAGAACAGTTTAGTGGAATCGGAGGCACTGAGTAGGCGCCCGTCTCGAGTGGGAAGAAATTTTGTCTTAGCGAGTAGATCTGGGCGACTACCCCACGGTTCAGATCGTAGGCTATCGGGCAGGACTGCGATCAAGCTATTTAAAAAGTCATCCCATGTGACATCAATCTTGCGAGCCTGGACGTTTCTTGCCATCCGCTCGATGGTTCGTTGCCACTCGTAATGCCTCGGGTCCAGCGAACCATCGAGCTCAATAAGTAATTCCTCGACAGCGTCCTGCCGCTCATCAAGTACAGTCGAAACAACGGCAAACTCCGCGTGCTTGCGCCATCTCTCTGCGCCGATCAGATTGTCGTCAATATCTGGCATCATTCTCGCCTCGCCCGGAATATGCCAGTCGTCATCGCAGAGAACCAGCGCCTGATTTTCGAGCGAATTGTCTCTTTCCAACGCACGGTCATGTAGTCGATTCATAAACCGCCAATCTTTGCCACCCACGTTCCCAGTGGATGAAAGGAGATCAATTACTGCCCGTGCCCGCCAGTCTTCGGATTCCTCGGAGATCAATTCAGTGACCACGTCAAGACATAGATCCAATACGCTTTCGAGGAGCATTTCATTGTAGGGATTGTCGAAGTTTATCTGGCGACGGTCAAGAGATCCGTAGAAGGGTGCGTTGATGTGCGTTCCTGTCCCTGTCGTCATCTCCGTCGGCAAAAAGATCACGAAGACTCCCTCCTCGGGATTGGGTGCTTCCTCAACAGCGATGCCTACGGTAACCCGCCGGACCTCCGGCCACCGATTCGGCAGGTGTTTCACGACAGTACGGATGCGCTCCGCTTGCTCCGTATCCTCGTCTCCTCCAATGGTGCGCGTCCATACCTGGAACTGGCGAGTTGTGCTGTCTTCGGGTGCTGGCTCCGAACTCCCAACCAGCAATCGCTGCTGGTGTGTCTGATGGCAATCGGAGAACTCGACATCCGAATCGACTACTCGTTCCAAGGTGCGGCACTCGCCATCAATGTCGATGATAAGTTTTTCAAGATGAGATAGAAAAAGCATTGACCGGGCATCCAGTTCTTGAAGTTGATCCTTCACTGACTGCACTGCTTCCTCACTCGTGCCAACCCTCCCACCATCCAAGCGGAGCCTAACGACGGTCGAGCATCCTGCGTTCAGTAGCTCCTCCACCTCGGGCAGGACACCTTCTATTGTAAGCGGGAACAGATATGGCGACAAAAACTTTTTGGTTTCGTACGCTATATTGAGATTGGTATCAGATAAGCGTTCTCGATATTGTTTTAGTTGTTCGCACGACCAATCGACAAGCGAAATCTCCGGATCAAAAGGCGAGCTTACATTGAGCCCCTGCTTTTCGAGGGTTTGCGCTACTGTCGCCACCTGATCGGAAACAGAAGGATCGAAACGAAAGACAAAAGAAGTATCGCTTCCAGTAGGAGTTGTGGACCAGATTTCTGGGCATGTGGAAACTTCCAGGACACTCCTGAAGCCAAGACCTTTGTTACCAACGCTCTTGTTGGGATCTTTTGGACTCTGCCCGAGTTGGCATATACCCTTGAAGTCCTCGATACAGAAAGGATGACCGCTATTTCCAATCAAGAGCACAGGTTCAGGGGAAGTATTCAAAACGAATGATATCTGCTTTAGGTCATCGTGCTCAACTTCCACCAGCGCATCGTGGGCATTCTGCAACAGTTCCAAGATACATCGTCCTCGGTATTCCTGTGCAATCTGGCCACCGAGGCTGGCGATAGTCCGGTAGTTCAGTGTGCCGTTCTTGAGTTCATCAAAGAATGACTGCACTTGACTCTGGGCTTGGGTCACAATGAGCCTATCTCCAACTTTTCTCGATTTTGAACAATTAACACTCATTCTTGATATTAATCCTCAGAATATAAGTTGACGGTGATTCGATCCAGTAGGCTCCGCAATGGTTTTCAGATGCATAATCGGTGTAAGACAAATCCAGATATCCGTGGTCGAATTGAAAAATCTCGCGCAGCAGTGCCTTCAGCCGGTCGAACTTGCCTTCGGAGTTAAGCCTCAGCTACACGTTTTCTGCGTCGAATGGAATAAAATTGAATCATTCAAGGTAGGATTATAAGGATGGGATTACAAGTTGTATCATCTACAATATGTCAAATTTCCTCCTGAAACGTGTCTATATTTTTCGCTACCTTTTTTGTATCTCATCGCCAGTGCATCACATATCCTTCAATCGATTTAGAAGTGCTTTGGCATGCGGGCAGGCTGTTTCGACAAGGGTGGGGTTAATCCGCGCCAGCAACTCGAATGAGACCTTGCCCTTGGAATAGCGTTTGGAGCACGAGGCGGTAGCACTGGCGAGCGCATTGAGAACTGTTAGTTTGGGCACATCCTCTAATTTGGGCCATTTTTTGAACGCGTTCTGCTTAAACTTCGCGCCAAAGTACTTTTGCAACTCAACACGATCAGCTAAGAACCAGGTCTCCATAATCTGAACCATTAGAAACGCCTGGTCGTCGTCTGCATCAGGGGGCTGAGACCAACCATCGCGGGCGTACAAGTGCTGCCAGACCGAGTTTCCAGCAGCAACCGGCCCCTCACTATCTACAAGCAAGAGAGAAATCATATTAGGACTATCATCCTTGATGGCTGTGGTAAATCGGTCAAAGGTCTGGTCACGTCCTCCGCCCCGTACAATCTTTATCTTACTGCCAACACCAGCAGATTTGAAAAATTCGTTCCAGCCCTCGCGGAAACGTGCACCGAGTTCTCTACCTTCTCCACCACCTTCAATATATAACGTCGCCGTCACCATCGATTCCCACCCAACTCGCCCGAAGTCCAAAGATCCCCAAGTCTGTATTCCTTCAACCACTTAGCCAGATCGTTCTTATCGAGACGGCGCATCTCTGTCTGTCCATCGTGCTTCTCGCAGACTACAACGCTTTCGGGTCTATCCGTCAGCGCATCCACAAGTACATCCGAATGAGTCGTAACGATCACTTGACAGCGCTTTGACGCTTCGCACATCAAATCACTCAACGTGGGTAGCAGATCAGGGTGCAGTCCTAATTCCGGTTCCTCAATACAGATCAGAGATGGCGGCTCGGGATGCAATAAAACAGCCAACAGACTCAAGTAACGCAACGTCCCATCCGAGAGACGGGTGGCAGGAATTGAACGACCGCCTTCTTCTTCCAGAAATAACGCCACCGTACCGCTCGTTACAGGGCAATTCATATCGACAATACCATCAAATAGTTTGTCCAACGCATCCAGAAACTTTCTCTTATCCGTTCCTTGCAGTTGGGACAGCACAAGTGGCAGGTTCTCAGCACCTTCATCCAGAAAATCGCTACGGGCGTGTGCGTTGCAGGGTTGGCGTAAATGCGCGTCAGGTCCGAACGACCAGTTACGGTAGAGACGAATGCGCGAGTATTGCTCCTTTAGATACCAAAGTGCTAAATTTTCTATAGTGGCAGAATGAGAGAGCAAGGACTCCTTTGGTTGAAACTCGCTCGGAAATTCGACAACACCTGATCGGCGCGTGACCACAAGCTTCTCCGGTTTCAATACTGTCTGTGCTTTAACATACGCCATCTCTAATGGCTCTTGCGCGTTTTGAGGGGGGCGGTAGTAGGACAAGTTTGCAGGTTCGATCAATGGTGCTTTGGTGGGTTCCACTCGTTCGTCAGTCACTACGGGGGATCTAACATACTCAATGAGAGTCAACGAATGTCGCAGTAGGCTTTCGTACATCGAAAAGTCAACTAGAGCCTCCAAAGTAATCGAATGCGGCGCATCTGGTCCCTTCCACAGCCACTCGCGGATGCCCCCCATGCGTGAGATAGGTTCCCCGATACCGCGTGGCGCTGCCTGGAACAACGAAATTGCCTCCAGAAAGTTGGACTTGCCCGAACCGTTCGGACCGATCAGGACATTCAGCGGTTCCATCGGCAAATCGATCCCCTGCGGTCCAAAGGATAAAAGCCTCGAAAACTTCAGTCTATGAAATAACATACCTTTTCCTCGGTCAGCATGCCCGTACACAAAACTAAATTCTTGAACAAAGAAACGAATTTGTTATGAAAAATCAACCAGATATTTTCAAACCGCCGCTCTGTCGCGTGTCCAATCGGCTATCCTTTTCATTTTTTATTCTTCCCCTAGAGCTTATCGCCTTTTACTACTAACCGCTATTCATCCGGATTTTTACCTATAGCGAGAAGAATTATTGGAATGGCAATCAGACCCAGGCAGAGACCAACCCAACCCGGATAAATCAGCGCTGTCCCCAGATAGCCCAAAATACCCGCGACACTCATTGTCGTAAGCGCGTAGGGGAGTTGTGTTTTAACGTGATCCATGTGGTCACAAGACGACGCAATACTCGCCATCACAGTAGTATCGCTAATAGGCGAGCAGTGATCGCCAAAAATCGCCCCATCGAGCACAGCCGCGGCTGCCAGGATCGTCAGCGGCAGCCCCCCCAATGCATGTGCGAGCGGAACAACCGTAGGAATGAGAATCGCCATAGTCGTCCAGGACGTGCCAATTGAAAAAGCAACAAGCGCGGCGAGAAGAAAAATCAGCAAAGGCAGCAGCCCCGGGGAAATAAGCGGAGAAAGTGCCGCGGTGAGATAAGTTGACGTACCCGCATCCGCGCAGACCTCTTTAATCGCCCAGGCGAGAATCAGAATAACAATCGCATACCACACGCCGACAATACCACGAGCCCATGTCGAGACAGCATCTCCCACAGAAATAATCCGCGCACCTGTTTCACCATGCCTGCGCGTAATAGCGATCGCAATCGCGAGCGCGGAACCGAGCATTGCCGCCATAAAAAGAACCTGTGCGGTATTGGCATTGGAAAAACACGCACTCCAAAACGCGCTACTCATCAAGCCATAATCCCGCCGTGCAGCCAGCACCCTCTCGTGATCCCAGGTATCAAAAGCCATCCCCCCGATAACGCACACAATAACGAGAATCACGGGCAAAACAGCCGCCCACCACACGGGATGGACGCCCTCAACAGGACCAATTTCATCCTGTGCGCGTCCCGTCATTGGCGTCGCGCCAGGGCGCATCACCTGACCCGTTGTTTGCGCGCGGCGTTCGGCGGCGAGCATAGGCCCGTAATCGCGGCGAAGATAAGCCGAAAGCAGAACAAAAGTGAGCGTGAGCAAACAATAGAAACGCAAAGGAAGAGCATTAAAAAAAAGCTGGTATCCCGACAGCCCGGTCTTGAGATCCGTCATCAAATCCTGAAAAAGGCTAACTTCGTATCCAATCCACGTACTGATAATCGCAATACCCGCAATAGGAGCGGCGGTCGAATCGACAATATACGCGAGTTTTTCGCGCGACACCTTGAACCGGTCCGCTATCGGGCGCAACGTAGATCCAACCACAATAGAATTGGCATAGTCGTCAAAAAAAATAGCAAGCCCCATAAAAAATGTCGCCAGCCGCGTTGAGCGCGCGCCCTCGGCACGTCGGGCGAGCACATTGGCAATACCGCGATTGCCGCCCGAAAGCGTGGTAACGCGCACCATACCGATAAGCCCTGCAGTAAACGCGAGAATATAGAGCTGAAATGAACTTTCCAAAGGCGCCCAAACATAGTCAATCAGAGATTTTTGCAGCGCAATAACCGGCAAATAATAAAGAGGTTCACCCAGCGACGCGAGAAAGCCCCCCGCGAGAATAGATATCGAAAGCCCCAGAATAAGACGACCGCTGACAATAGCCACCAGAATCGCAGCAACAGGTGGAAAAAGACTCCACGCCGTAACAGGCGACAAAACTTCTCCCCGTTCATTAGAACTCCACCCAGCAACGAGATGATAACCCTCGGAGATTGCCACACCGCGAAATACAATCCCTTCACCCTCAGAAGCCACATCAGACCGGCGACTCTGCGCTTCGGCAAAAGCCTTCTGCAACAGATAATCCGCATCTGGCGACAGTATCCACGGATAATCGCCGAGCTGCTCCGCCAGTTTTGGAATCGCAGTCAACAGTTGCTCGTGTAAAACGCGCTCCCGGTTCCCCGGCAAAACGCCCACCAGAACCACCGCAAGAATAATCGCAAAAATAACTCGAACAATTGGATTCTTTAAAAAATCGGACAAATAAACCTCCTGTGTTGTGAGACAGCTTGGATTATTCGCTGTCTTCTTTTCCCTCTCACCGCTTAATATTCACTTGTAAAGATCCCAAAACAATTCTATTTTCAAGCGGGAGGTAAACGCGATGACCGCAAAAACACACTTGTACGCAATCCTGGAAAAAGCCGAAGAAGGGGATCTGCTGAGCCGCATAGTTGATCTTTTTATCATCACCCTCATCGTCCTGAATGTGACAATGGTCATACTCGAAACCGTCGAGGGAATTAATGAGGCCTATGGCAAATTTATCGAGCTTTTTGAAACTGTATGCGTACTGATCTTCACCGTTGAATACATGCTGCGTATCTGGTGTTGCACCGCAGATACAAAATTCGCGCGTCCCCTGACTGGGCGGTTGGCATTTATGCTGACCCCTCTGGCACTGATTGATTTTATCGCAATATTTCCCTATTACGTCTTTTTGCTGGTTGTAATACCGGCCGATTACACGCTACCCTTGCGCCTGTTGCGGTTATTTCGCCTGCTCAAAGTGGGGCGCTATTCGCATTCAATGCAGATGTTTGGCCAGGTAATATGGCAAAAACGCCGGGAACTCTATATCGTGGCATTTGCACTAACACTTTTATTGGTCATTGTATCCAGTCTGATGTATTTTGTCGAACACCATGCACAACCCGAAGCATTTTCGAGTATTCCAACAACCATGTGGTGGGGAATAGTAACGCTGACAACCGTGGGCTATGGCGATGTCTTTCCCATAACGCCATTGGGCAAATTCTTTGGGGCATTAATTGCCGTACTCGGCGTTGGGATGTTTGCTTTGCCCGCTGGCATCTTGAGTTCTGGATTTGTCGAAGCCATGCAAGAATCTCATCGCGGCGATAAATGCCCACATTGCGGAAAAGACATTAGTACCCACGGATGAACACAATTCGCAAAGGAGTAAATGATGGAACTGGTCATTGGCAGCACAACGCGGCCTCTTAATGCCCTGTCATTTGCAGAGGCATGTGAACACATCGCAAGCGCGGGATATACGGACGTAGCTGTATTTGCACACGACGGGGTTATACCCGTAAATAATGAAAGCAATGCCGCGCAAATCGCAGCCACCAAAAAGGCTGCTGCCCAGGCAGGCGTCAGCCCATCCATGTTGCTCGGCAGAGCGATGTTGGAACACGGAGTGGATGGCGCAGTAGATGCGTATAAACAATTATTGGATAATGCCGCCGAACTCGGTGCGAAATGGATATTGGAATTGGGAACGGGCAAAAAAGAATATTACGGCATATATCCCGAAGTCATGCGCCGTGCCTCTGAACACGCGGCAACCTTAGACCTGGGCATTTCCCTCAAGCCACACGGAGGCATCAGCCTGACAGCAAAAGAATTGATCGACCTGTATCACCAGATCAATCACCCGGCATTTGCGGTAAGCTACGACCCGGGCAACATCATTCACTACACGCGCGGCGAAGTGCGTCCAGAACAGGAAGTGGATGATATTGCAAAATACACCTCAACAGCGATTATAAAAGATTGTGCATTGGACTCCGATAACAACCCCAATGTGCAGACCACAGCAGGAGATGGCGAAGTTGATTTTCACCGCATCTTATCCGGACTAGCCGGCGGGGGATTCACAGGCCCCCTCTACGTAGAATGCGTCGGCTCTAACACGCCTGAAGGTATCGACCGTGACCTCGCATTCACACTGGGATATATCAGGGGAATCTTGTCGAGTATAGGGTGTTGCTAATAGGCGAGAAACGACCAATTCAAAGCCCCCCGCAACAGTATTACGGGGGGCTTTTTGCAATTTGGAAAGTCATACTACAAATCGAGATCTGCAACATAATCTGCAATTTTCTTCGGCTGCCCATCCAGCGTCGTCTCCATTGCGGCGATAACCATAGCATACGAGATAATATTTTTTTCAATTCGCGTCTCTGAAGGTGGTCCCCCGTCGAGCCAATTGAGAAACTCATCGAAGAGATGATCGTGACATTCCCATTCAATTTCAGGCGCTTCATAGACTTCTATCTCTTGCCCAACGCGGTGAATCGTCACAGTAGCACCTTCGGCAATTTCGACCGTACCTTCTTCAAATTCAGCGCGATAGTGTTCTCGATGCCAGCAGTTGGTAATACCCGCCGCCGAGCTGTTGCCCTCATAAAACGTATGCGTGCCATTGTCCATATTCACGAGATACATCCCGCTCGAATGGTGATCAAAACTCGACCATTCGGGATTCCAGCCAAATCCCATAAGCGTATCGGGATCGCCGCCCGAAAGAAAGCGCAGCATATCAAAATGATGCACTGAGCCTTCAAAGAGAAGACCAAATTCCATCGTATGCCGCCAGGCTTTGCCCCACGACTCAAATTCCCGATAATCGCAGGCATAGCGCCCAACAATATGCTGCAACCGACCAAGGCGACCCTCATTGCGAATGCGAACGAGTTCCTGTTTGTTACGAGCATAGCGATAATTTTGAATAATGGCGCAGGGCAAGCCCGTCTTTTGAGCAGCGCGAACCATGTCTTTAGCCGCACCGAGCGTATCTGCAATCGGCTTCTCAGATATCACAGGCATGCCTGCCTCAAGCGCGGCAACCGTTGCCGGCGCGTGAAACGGAGGCGGTGTTGCCACACCACAAAAATCGGCTTTGACAGCCGACACAGCATCTTCATATGAGGTAAAGAGTTGATCTTTGGACAGGCCAAGTGCCTGCGCCTGCCGGTCCAGCACATCCCGACTGACATCAACCAGACCTATAATTTTGATACGATCTCCAAATTTTTGCGTCATGCGATTGATCCAGCCCCCTGCCATACCACCACCGCCCACCATAAGACATGTCTTAACTGCCATAGCTCACTCCTGTTATTTGGAAAAAAAGAAACGGCGTGATATACACCGTTTCTTTTGCGTGATATAATAAAGCCCGGAGAAATATAATGCGTCCCACCGGATTTTGCAACTGACCGTTTGCTGGTCTTTCTCCTTGCGTCCAAAGACGAAATCTAATATAGTCCAACCAAAATAATACTACAGGACACTATACCACATCATCTAAAAACAACGGGAGAATATTATGGAAGACCTTGAAACACAACAATATCTGCTCGACTTGCAGGGCTACCTCGTCGTTGAGAATGTCTTAAACGCAGATGAAGTGGCAACACTCAATGAGCTATTTGACCAACAAAAACTGCCCCCACCGGGCAAAACGCAGCGATTTGGCAGCGCACCGGACGGTCCGGGCTTTCTGCAATGGGGAAAACCCTTTTGCGACCTCCTCGATCACCCTCAAATTATGCCCATATTGCGCTTCCGATTGGGCGACTGCTTTCGCCTTGATCGCCTCTACGGTATGTACATGAAAGCGGGTATGGGAAGAGGTCGTCTGCACGCCGACTACGGCGCCATGTCGCCCATTTCTGGATCAGTGCCGGGCAAATACTTTAATTTTCCAAAACACGAGATCACCGACGGATTCATGGTTGTTGCGTGGAGCCTCACAGACGCGGGACCAGACCACGGGGGATTCTGCTGCATTCCCGGTAGCCACAAAAGCAATTACCGATTGCCTCCCAAAATATTCGATGCCCCCGAAAAATCGCCCCTTATAATCATTCCCCAAGCACCCGCTGGCTCTGCCATTTTATTTACCGAAGCTCTAACGCACGGAACATCGGCCTGGTACGGCAAGCACGAACGACGCTCTCTCCTCTATAAATACTGCGTAGCGCACACCGCCTGGAGACCCAATCGCGTACAACCGCCAACCAACACAGGACTAACACCGCGCCAGCAAATTCTCTTCAGAGAGCCAGCAGAACCACACCGCCACTTCCCATCGCTCTTTGAATGATACGATTGCCACATTCTCACTTTTTTAAAAACTCGTCCAGTGAAGCGTTCTGATTTTTATTACGAATTGCCCCATCACCTGATCGCACAATACCCAACGGCTGAACGCGATGAGTCCCGTTTGATGGTGGCAAATCGCACGCCCCGCGAGATTGAACATCGAATATTTCGGGAATTGCCCAACTTCTTGCGCGCAGGCGATTGTCTGGTATTGAACGAAACGCGGGTATTTCCCGCGCGATTAAAAGGATATCGACCAATCACCAGAGGCGCAGTAGAACTTCTGCTGCTGCATCCCAATGGCGATAGCTGGGAAGTAATGGCACGGCCCGGGCGGCGATTGAAAATCGGGGCTCAAATTGCTTTTGAAGGATCAGACCTGATTGCCATTATCGAAGATGTACTGGACTCGGGCAATCGCCGCGTTCGGTTTGAGGGCAAAGGGTCACTGGATGAACTGCTAAAAACGCATGGTCATGTGCCATTACCGCCCTATATTCGACGAGAAGATCGCGCCTCTGATAAAGAGCGGTACCAAACGGTCTATGCGCGTGTGCGCGGATCGGTCGCCGCCCCCACCGCGGGGCTTCATTTCACACCTGATCTATTGGCAAAAATTGAAGCATTGGGCATAAGTTTAGCGCGAATCCTGTTACATGTCGGACCGGGGACATTTCAACCCGTAAAAGCAGACGATATACGCGATCACAAAATGGGTGCGGAATTTTGGAAAATCGATGAACGCGCAGCAGAAACCGTCAACCGATGCCGGGCAAATGGCGGGCGCGTCATTGCAGTGGGAACGACATCGGTGCGAACACTTGAGTCCGCAGCAGTAAAAATCGGATCGAATTGGCAACTAAAATCCGGATCGGACTGGACGCACACCTTTATCTATCCGCCCTACAATTTTCGATTGGTAGATGGTCTAATCACCAATTTCCATCTGCCAGAATCCACTTTACTCATGCTAGTCGCCGCATTCATGGGGCGCAATTTTGCGATGCGAGCATACCGAGAAGCCGTACGCAAAGCCTATCGGTTTTACAGTTATGGCGATGCAATGATAATATTATAGCAAAAAAGGAGCATCCTTTGAAAATCAAAAATTACGAAACTTATGTGCTGGGAACGCCCTGGCGCAATTTGACGTATGTATTTATCGAATTGGAAGACGGCACGCGCGGGGTTGGCGAAGCGCGCGTCCTGGGCAAAACGCACACTGTGCTGGAGTTTTTGAAAGACACCAGGCGTCATTTCATCGGACACAGTGTGTACGACATAGAGGACCTGTATTGCCGATTCACACTCCACGATTTTGGTGTGCCAGGTGAAGTTGTAATGACAGGGCTGGCACTCGTAGAGATGGCATGCTGGGATTGTATTGGCAAATTGACCAATCAGCCCGTGTACAATCTCATCGGCGGCAAAACGATTGAACGCGTGCCCGCTTATGCAAATGGCTGGTACACAGTGGAGCGCTCGCCAGAAGAATATGCCAGAGCAGCTCAAAAAGTGATCGACCGCGGATATATCGGCCTTAAATTCGATCCGTTTGGCAATGGCAACCTGGAACTGACGCGCGACGAATTTTTTAAATCCGTTGAATTGATCGAAGCCGTGCATTCCGTCGTGGGTGATCGCGTACAAATTTTTGTGGAAATGCACGGTCGGTTCGCGTCCCATCAAGCCATCGAAATCGCCAAAGCGATTGAACACCTGCGCCCAGGATGGATTGAAGAACCGACGCGTCCGGAAGATCTGGGTGCATTGACCAAAGTGGCACAACATACATCAATCCCAATTGCGACCGGAGAACGACTTTACAAAGCCGCGGAATTTAGAGACCTGTTTCCCATGCGGGTTGTGGATATTATCCAGCCGGATTTAAACCAGTGTGGCGGCCTGTTGGAAACCAAGAAAATTGCCTCAACGGCTGAAACCTATAACGTGATGGTCGCGCCACACAATGTCGGCGGAATTATCACCACCGTTGCGACCCTTCACCTGATGGCAACCCTCCGCAATGGCAAAGTACTCGAACACTTTAATGATTTTGCAGATGAGCACGTCAAACGCGCAGGAACGCCGTACCCCGAAGTCGTAGATGGTCATTTTGAATTGCCCGGAGGTCCAGGCTGGGGCGTAGAGATCGACATCGACTTCTTGCGACAGCACGACGGCGACAAAATAGACGGCATATACGCCGATCCCGGCCTGAATATGTTTGTCAACGCCGACTGGGCCAAACGGGAACAAGATCAGTATAACACATAAGCGCAAACCATGAACTACGCCATCATCCTCGCTGCCGGATCGGGAAGGCGAATGGGGACACATATCCCAAAGCAATTTCTCGACCTTGCCGGACGTCCTGTATTGGCCTGGACATTGACCGCATTTGAACGCGCGGACCGCATTGATTGCGTTGTGCTGGTCGTGGGGCGTGAAGACATCGATACTTGTCGAGAACAATTCGGAAAGAAAAAATTTCCCAAAGTCGTCAATGTGGTCGCTGGCGGTGTAGAACGGCAGGATTCCGTGGCCTGTGGGCTACAGATGATACCACAAGATGCCGACGTAGTGGCTATCCACGATGGCGCGCGCGCTTATGTAACCCCCGAAGAGATCAATGCTGTAGTTCGGGCAGCAACTGAACGCGGTGCTGCTGTTTTGGGCACACCTGTAACAGATACGATAAAGCGCGTGCATGGCGATCAGGTCGTCGAAACTCTGGACAGATCGACATTGCGAGCCGTGCAAACGCCCCAGGCATTTCGCCGCGATGTGATCTTCCGCGCCCATCAGGCAGCGCGCGAATCGGGATATCTGGGCACAGATGATACGGCTCTGGTAGAGCGTTTGGGCGAAGCTGTAACCATTGTGCCCGGGCGAGCAGACAACATCAAAATTACATCGCCAGAAGACCTCGACATGGGTTTGCACATTTTAGAAAAACGAGGCGACGTGACACCGACATTGCGAATGGGTCAGGGCTATGACGCGCATCAACTCGTAAAGGACCGTGCGCTGATCCTGGGGGGCGTACATATTTCTCACGAGAAAGGACTGCTGGGCCACTCAGATGCAGATGTATTAATCCATGTCATCATCGATGCCCTATTGGGCGCACTGGGTGCCGGCGACATAGGTCGGCTCTTTCCCGATACAGACGCCGCGTACAAAGATATATCAAGTCTCACATTGCTGGCGCGCGTGGGTCACATTCTGAAAGAATCGCACGCGCAGATACTCAATGTGGATGCAACCGTGATGGCGCAACGCCCAAAGCTATCGCCGTATATTGAACAAATGCGCGAAAACATGGCACGCGCATTGGAAGTATCGGTTGATCTCATATCGGTAAAAGCAACCACAACCGAACACCTGGGTTTTGTCGGACGCGAAGAAGGCATAGCAGCACAGGCGGTCGCGTTGGTGAGAATTAGTGGTCAGTAGTCAGCTACCCTACACCCTACACACTTCACACTTCACATGCACAATCTCTTAAAAAAACACTTCGGCTACGACAATTTCCTACCCCTCCAGGAAGAGATCATTACCAACGTCCTAAAGCGACGGGACGCGTTGGTGATTATGCCAACGGGTGGGGGCAAGTCTTTGTGCTATCAATTGCCCGCGCTGCGTTTCAACGGACTTACGCTGGTGGTCTCGCCGCTGATTGCCCTGATGAAAGATCAGGTAGATGCCCTCAAGTCCAACGGCATTGCCGCGGCATTTATCAACAGCGCGTTGTCTTTTGCCGATTTACGCCGGGTTCAGACACAGGCGCAACGAGGTGATCTCCGCATCCTGTACATCGCCCCCGAAAGACTAGCATTGCCGAGTTTTCAAAACTTTCTCAGCACGCTCGAAATCAGTCTCGTCGCCGTTGACGAAGCGCATTGTATATCCGAATGGGGGCGCGATTTTCGTCCCGACTACCGCGCCCTCGGCGACCTGCGACGCAGCCTACCCCATGTCCCCTTCATCGCGCTGACAGCCACAGCCACCGAGCGCGTGCGTCAAGACATTGTGACAAACCTCGGCCTGAACGAGCCTCAAATATTCATCGCCAGTTTTGACCGCCCCAACCTCAATTACACGGTGCGGCCCAAGCGAAATACGTTCGGCGCACTCCTCAATCTGTTCGAAAAAAACAGGGGCGAATCGGCCATCATATACTGCTTTTCCCGCAAAGATACCGAGTCGCTGGCGGCGAACTTGAGTGACGAGGGTTTCGACGCGCTACCCTATCACGCGGGTCTGGAGGCCGAGGTGCGAAGCAAAACACAGGAGAAGTTTATACGCGGTGAGATCCCGATCATCGTGGCGACCATCGCCTTTGGTATGGGCATAGACAAATCCGACATACGCCTGATCGTTCACTGCGATCTGCCCAAATCCCTGGAAGGCTACTATCAGGAAACGGGCAGGGCCGGACGCGATGGCTTGCCCAGTGCCTGCGTCCTGTTCTACTCTTATGGCGACAAAATCAAGCAAGACTTTTTTATCAACCAGATTGAGGACGAAACAGAGCGGCAAAACGCACGAGAAAAATTGGCGCAAATCATCGCATTTTGCAAATTGCAGACGTGCCGCAGAAAATACCTGTTGCGCTATTTCGATCAAAAATGGGACGATGAAAACTGCGGGGGTTGCGATGTTTGCCTCGCCACCAAAGAGACATTCGACGCCACGATCATCGCGCAAAAAGTCCTGTCAGCCGTGATACGCACGGGCGAGCGGTTCGGCATGGGACACGTCAATCAGGTGTTGCGGGGCGCGAACACCAGGCGCGTCAGAGAACTCGGACACGACAAACTCAGCGTTTACGGCATTGTTGATGACTTCTCCTACGATGATCTCAAAGAGATTACGGAGTTGCTGATTGACAAAGGTCTCCTCTACCAAAAAGGCCGCGAATACCCCACCCTGGGCATGACAGAAGCCGGACGGTATTTTCTCAAAAACCGAGAACAATTGACGCTCACAAGGCGGAAGCGCGAGGCGGAAACAGCGGCACCCAACCGCCTGTGCACGCAGTGCAAACAGCGAGAAGGCGAGATTAAATTCATCCGTATTCGCCCGCATGGCCGGATAGTTACATATATTTGTCAGACATGTGCTGACGTAAACTAATATGAATCCTAAAAATTTCATCAATCCCTCTGCTACCGACCGCCTCGTTCCATTTTGGATATGGAACGGCATGATAGAAGAAAACGAACTCGTCCATGCACTATTCGAGGAACTGCGTCACCTGCGAAGCCGCCTCGCTTCTGAGCGCAACGTGCCGCCCTATATCATCTTCAGCGACGCGACGCTTCAGCAAATGGCCTACTACATCCCGCAAAGCCGCGAAAGCCTGTCCCGCATATCCGGTGTGGGCGCAATAAAATTAGAGCAGTTGGGCGATGCGTTCCTCCCGGCCATTCGCAACCACGCCCGCATGCACAATCTGGCGGAACGCAATATTCCCTCCCAGCAGCGTGATCGAAAGCGCGAGGAAAAACGCAAGGAAAAACGCGAAGGCCAGGCCTATAGTGTGAATGAGATACGTAAAAAATATCCGAAGAGCATATGAGAAATGGTCTTCCTATGATGATAATCAATTAATAAAAATGTACAGCAAAGGATTGAAACCCTCGAAACTAGCCGAGCATTTTGGGTGTCAACCAAGTGCAATTAGGGCACGTTTGAAAAAGCTCGGGCTGTTTGGGACCGACCACTAACCATGAACTACGCCATCATCCTCACGCGGTATAGCTGTTGAAGGCATAGCAGCACAGGCGGTGGCATTAATGAAAAGGTATTGAAATTATATGCAAGGTGATCCCTAAATCGGTCTTAGGACAGACTTTAAATAATATCATATTTACGTAATATATTGAAAATAAATTATTTATGTGCAATTCTTTAGCCTTTAGTATGGTATGGGTACATTAACACAAATAGGTGGTTACAAATATCGGATATATCCGAATTATGAGCAGAGGGTTGCGTTGTCGCAATTATTCGGTTGTGTTCGGTATGTGTATAATTGGGGGTTGTCTCGTCGCATAGAGCATTATCGAGAGACGGGAGAAAGCATCAACAGTTATGATTTGTCTAAAGAGTTGACACAACACAAGAAGTCTCTGGACAAGAAATGGTTAAATGATGTACTTCGTATGCCATTGCGGGTGAGTCTGTTTAATCTCGATAAGGCGTATAATAACTTCTTCCAAAAAAGAGCAAAAAGGCCCCGGTTTAAGAAGAAACAGAACAAACAGTCTGCGACGATAACGTACCAGTATTTTGCAATTAGGGATAAGAAGTTAAGTATCAACAAGATACCGGGATTATTAAAACTTCGTTGGTCGAGATACTGGTCGTCGGATGCGGACGTTAAATCTATTACCGTTTCCAAAGATGTATCGGAGCGGTTTTTCGTATCCTTCCTTGTGTCCGAGCGGGTAGCCCAATTACGACCTATTGAGAACAAGATCGGTATTGATATGGGTTTAACGCATTTTCTTACGACAAGTGAGGGTGAAAAAGTAGATAACCCGAAGTATTTTGTTAAACAGTTGCAGAAGTATCGTCGTTTATGCAGGGCCTTCTCGCGTAAAAAGAATGGGTCGAGGAACAAAGAGAAAATGCGTATTAAGAAAGCCCGTTTATCAACAAAGATAACAGACCGTCGTAGAGATTTTCAACACAAATTATCTTCAAGACTGATATGCGAAAACCAAGCTATAGGTCTGGAAAGCCTCAGTGTTGAAAACATGCTGAAGAATCGACATCTGTCCAAACATATTGCTGATGCGTCATGGTCAACGTTCCTTACTATGTTATCCTATAAAGGTAACTGGTATGGACGCGATATAGCTACACCGGAGGAAGAGTTCTTTCCGAGTAGTAAGATGTGCTCCACATGTGGTTTTGTCTTGGACGCGTTACCGTTATCCGTGCGAGAGTGGACATGTCCTGTATGTAGTACCTGTCATGACCGTGACGTGAATGCAGCAATAAATATCCGTAACCATACCGTCGGGGAGACGGAAATTTACGCTTGTGGAGATTCCGTAAGACCTCAACGACGTAGTACGAGGCAAGAATCCGTGAAGCAAGAATTATCACTGCGAGACAGTCCTTAATTACTATTCAGGATCGTCTTGTATATAAATCCCAAAAGTATTGACTTATGGCGCAGTTTATTCAAAAATCTAACCGCCTCGGGTATCACATCTAAAGGATACAAATTGGAGTACTTTACTGAATTCCTGGATTCTTTCCTCGCCTACTTTACTGAACTCTGGGATTCTTTTCTCGCCTACTTTACTGAACTCTGGGATTCTTTCCTCACCTATTTGAGAGACCAACCGCCAGGGTGGATTTACTTTTTTTTGTTTTTGGGTGCCTTTTTAGAGAACATAGTACCTGTTATTCCTGGTGATACCCTGATTGTATTCGGCGCATATTTGGCGGGCATTGGGATAATCGCCGTCTGGCCTGCGTATTTTGCCATGTGGATAGGCAGCGCAGTCGGTTGTTTGCTCCTTTATGCCATAGCTTTTGTAAAGGGGCGATCATTCTTCTTGCGGTTCAATATAAAGTTTTTGAATGAAGAAAATCTGCACCGCACCGAAACATGGTTCAATCGCTATGGCGACAAAATCGTCATTTTCAACCGCTTTATGCCCGCCGTGCGGATATTTGTCGGTATTGTGGCTGGCATCAGCCAGATGCATCCGCTACGCATGACGCTTTACGTATTATTTGGCACATTATTGTGGAATAGCCTGCTGATCTACTTTGGCTTTACGGTTGGGGAAAATTGGCAACTCGTAGTCGCTGTATTAAAAACTTATAATCGCATACTGATAATTTTAATGGTTGTGGGCATACTCGGGTTCTGGTGGTGGAGACGAAAAAAAAAGCAGAGAGAAAAATGAAAAAGATCCGCGTAGGGATATTATTTGGTGGAAAATCGGCAGAGCACGAAGTATCACTGCAATCTGCGCGCAACATCATTGACGCGATTGACAAGACCAAATACGAAGTCGTGCCAATAGGAATCGACAAATCGGGTCAATGGTTCTTAAACGAAGCCGAACAACTATTGCCCGAAGCGAATACAGAAGGGCTTTCTGACGCAGATCAAAATGCGCTGATTACGTTGATGCCAGAAGGGCGCGGTGAACTCGTAGGGCAGTCCGCATCCGACTCGGTCGATGTGGTTTTTCCCGTCTTGCACGGGCCGCTGGGAGAAGACGGCACAGTACAGGGATTTTTGAGATTGGCCGATGTACCCTATGTAGGTGCCGACGTACTCGGCTCGGCTGTAGGAATGGACAAAGACGTGATGAAACGCTTGCTGCGCGATGCAAATATTCCCGTTGCCGCCTGGCGAACAGCACACCAATTCCAGTTAGACGACCTGGATGTGGATGATGTGATTTCAGAACTGGGATTACCCTTATTTGTAAAGCCAGCAAATTTGGGTTCATCGGTTGGCGTGAGTAAAGTACACGACAAAAGTGCGCTAATCCCCGCGTTGAAAGAGGCATTTCGCTACGACAAGAAGGTACTGATCGAAGCTTTTGTCGAAGGTCGAGAAATCGAATGTTCGGTATTGGGCAACGAAACGCCCATAGTCTCAATCCCCGGCGAAATCTTGCCACAGCATGAGTTTTACTCTTACGAAGCGAAATATCTGGATGAAAAAGGCGCCGTATTGCACATCCCCGCTAATTTATCCGAAGAAGCTGTAAAACGGGTGCAGGCCCTTGCCATTCGCACATTTCAAGTCCTGTGCTGTGAGGGCATGGCACGCGCGGATTTCTTTTTAAAAAACGATGGTACCTTTGTTGTAAATGAAATCAATACCATACCCGGCTTTACGCGGATCAGCATGTATCCCAAGCTGTGGGAGGCCAGTGGCATTTCTTATACGGAATTAATTGATCGCCTCATCCAACTGGGCATTGAACGCTACGAACGCGAGCAAAAACACAAAACATCGTTTTTTTAGCCATCCGTTTTCCCAGAAGATTTGCGGTTGCCAAAAATCGCCCACTTGTATATCTTTGACGGACACGCCGCCCTAGCTCAGCTGGTAGAGCACCTGATTTGTAATCAGGCGGTCAGCGGTTCGAGTCCGCTGGGCGGCTCCACAACTTGCGCTGACACATTTTAGTCAGTAAAAAAACAACGGGTTATGACAATACGTCGTAACCCGTTTTGTATTATATACCTCGGCACTGCCCGTGAAACACACTTGTTCTCAGAATATCATGCCATATATTGCATATTAAAAGAGGGAGACTCATGCAATGGTAGAAACGGGAACAACGGAACTATTCATTACTTTTTTACTCGCTATCACAGGGTATGTGGGATTGACCACTGTGGTTATACTCACGCTGCGAGAACAACACCCGATAGCGCTATGGCGCATTGTCGCGCTGATCATTCTGGCACATGTGCTCATGGTGTGGATTTATCGCTATGATTGGCAACTCGATCTCGCTGTGCGAAATGGGTATGCGGGATTTGTCATTTTCCACACCGCGCTCGCGTTGATTCTGATCTCGACCTTTGTCAATAAAAACCTATCTCAAAAACTTATTCACCTGTCATTTGTCGTTGCGACAATGGGCGCGACCGGTGCATCGCTTCGACATGAAGAAGTCTCAATATACCGCTTCATTGTAATCCCCTGTGGTCTGATCGGCGGGATAGGGCTTATCAAATTCTATATTCTGGATCGAAAAAAAAGGAAAGCCAACCTCTTTTCGTGAAAAGGAGATACGCTATGAACAGACGCTGGCTAAATCATTGCCTGACAGAAGACGAACGGCTCGAATTTGAAGAGCGGGGTTATCTCATCATCGAAAACGCGCTGAGCGACGCAAAGAGAAGACAATTGACCAAAGCGGTTGATCTCGTCAATGCCGAAGAACGCAAAAAGCAAAAAATCGAACCACATAAACGGGTTCACGAACGCGACTTTCTGGGGCGAGATCCTGCATTTATTGACCTCATAGATCACTACACCACATTCCCAAAAGTTTGGGGAATATTGGGCTGGAATATTCAAATCTATCTGGCACACCTGAACGTGACACCTCCCGAACCACCAGATAGCAAACGCGGTTTGGGAATCGGCTGGCATCAGGATACCGGGCGCGTGAATCAGGAAATGGAAACAAGCCCGAGGCCGCGCTTATCCGTCAAAGTGGCCTACTTTCTATCGGATACAAGCGAACCCGGACGCGGCAATTTTCACGTCATACCGGGAAGCCAGTTAAAAAATAAGATGAATTGGCCGAACGGAAATCGCAATCAGATGGTAAAAGGCGCCGTACCCATCCTCGCACCCCGGGGTACAGCCGTTATCTTTGACCGTCGGTTGTGGCATTCGGCGAGTGCAAATTATTGGACGCAACCCCGCAAGGTGCTCTTCTATGGATACGCTTATCGATGGCTTCAAGCCCGCGGCGAATGCAATGTAGAAAATTTCTGGGAGCAACTCAGTCCAATCCGAAAGCAAATGTGTCGGCATTCTCCCTCGGGCATTCACGGCTACACATCGCCAACAGAAGAGGATGTGCCACTGAAAGGCTGGATCCGAGAATACCAGGGCGAAGAAGCGGTCATGCCTTAGTGCGGACCTATCCTTTTGATTTTTTATTTTTTTCCTGCCAAATCGGATACCGAATATCTGCCCTCTGTGTTTCTCGTTGCAACCACTGATTAAACAAATGTTTGCGAATTTCTTTTTTAATCCTCTCGTTCAGTATTGCCGGGTAGCATTCCTGTAATAAATACAGTGCAAATCCACCCGATACTTTTTCCGGACCCAAAATTTCGCCCGGTGAAGCGGCAAACATGCGCGCAGCAATCCCCTTTGGCAACTGCTTGCGCCGAACACGACCCAAAAAGCCACTCCCTGATCGCGTGCGTGCATCTTGAGAAAACCGACGCGCCATCGCGTAAAAATCTGCGCCATCTTCCCTGATCTGCAAAGCAACCTCGTCGATCACACCCTTATCCGTGTGAAAAATCCAGCAAATCTCCGCCTCATCAAACGCCAGTGTGTGTTGAGCGAAATAGGATTCGACCTGTCCCCCGGCAATCTTCTCAGACAGCAAATACTCCAGCCGCCTCACCTCGGCATCTTCTGTCACATCCTGAAGCGCAATACCCCGCTTTGCAAGAAAAGCTTCTGTATCTTCCACCTGCTCCAAACGATGTTGATACCGCCAGTCATCTACCTTCCGCTGAATATCCTCAGGCGTCGCACAAACACCCTCACGCCGAGCGAGTTGCCGGATCAATTCTCTACGCGCAAATTCATCAAAAAAACGCAGATTATCAGCAACACCCATCTGCCGCACGACATGGCGCAATGACACTGCGATACCATTAACCTGAATTAACGTAGCATCCTCTACCATCACAATGTACCTTCCTGAACATCGTACCTTGCCGACTCGTAAAGCTGTCGCAAGGGACTCAGCAACATCAGCAAGACCGATTGGCGATCTGTCATCATCTCTGCCGTGCCCTTCATGCCGAACATCAGAGGTTTGTCATATCCCTTCACGCGCATGGTATGTTCTTCCAACTCAACAACGCACTTAAATATCGGACCAATACGTTCATCAATCACCGCATCGGGCGAAATGGATGTAAGCCACCCGCGTTTGATACCAAAATCCTGAAATGCATACGCATCGTATTTCAGTTTGACCAACTGCCCGGGTTTGAGCAAGCCCACATCTTTATTCAACACCATCACTTCTGCAACCATCGGTGCCGAAGCCGGTGCCAGCGCAATGAGAGCCTGCCCCTTGTTGATTACCTGTCCAATTGCATTCACCATCACCTGTGTGACAATGCCCGACTCAGGCGCCAGAATCAGATCTGACTCGGCTTCCAGGGTACGATCAATGCGTTTGCGCGCCTGCTCCAATCGCAACTGTGCGGTCTCATAAGCGTGTTGTATCTGCGAAGCCTCGCGCTCGTGTGCAATACGCGATTCTGTGATTTGCCGCTTGAGATCCTGCACAGCCATTTCATTCTTGTATATCTCCGACATACGCGAGGGAAGCGCGGATAGAGCACTCAAATACTGCACACGCGCGCGATTCATATCTGCCCGACTGATCAACTCGCGCTCAAAAAGCGTCTTTTGCTGCAAAAACGCCTGTTTTAAGTGATCAATCTCAGCCTGACGAAACCCAATCTGCGCTTGCAACCCCGCGTCAGATGTTTTGTTCTTCGATCCCTCAACATCACCCACATCGCTTTGATAATCTTCCAACGCATCCTGGTGTGCCACCATAAACTGCTGCAAAACAGACAGACGTTGCTCCAGCGCGCCTATCGTCTCTCGATTTAACCTTGCCCTTTGTGGCAACACCGTCTTGAAATCGTACTCTGCCTTTTGAAAAGCCATCTTTGCCTGTTCCCATTCTCGCAAGTCTCCCCAGGTCTCCCAGGATTTCAGCTTGAACAACACCTGCCCCTTCTCGATGTGATCCCCCTCTTTCACACCAATCAACTCAATCTCACCACCTCGCTGCGCCTGCATCGTCTTCACCTGTCCGAGAGGCATTAGTCGAAAAGGTCCCGATGCCACCACATCCACCTTACTCCACCACGCCCAGGTAATAGCAACAATCACAAACAACAGCACAATATAGAGCAATGCACGTCCCCAAAAGGGCCGCAAAGACCCCATAAACGCATGCACCTCTTCTGCCGCGTCATCTTGTCCCTGAATGACACCGGGAAACAGTGTCTCGGGCGATGTCTCCAAAAGCGATTCTGCCATTCACACCACCTGCAACTGTTGACTACACATGTGATAATACAAACCCTCTTGCACCATCAACTCATCGTGTGTCCCCATCTCCACAATATGTCCCTTATCCAACACCACTATCGCATCCGCATCGCGCACTGTACTCAACCGATGCGCGATAATCAACGCCGTGCGATCATCCAAAAACATGTCTAAATTCGCCTGAATCGCCTGTTCTGAATCCGTATCTAAGGCATTGGTCGCCTCATCAAAAATCAATATCTTGGGATCGCAATACAGTGCCCGTGCAATGGCAATCCGCTGCCGTTGTCCACCTGACAGCCCCACACCCTGCTCACCCACCTTTGTCTCATACCCCAAAGGCATATCGCTCACGAAATCGTGTACACACGATAGCTTCGCAACTTCCAAAATGCGATCCATATCCGCATCTGACTGACCAATAGCGATATTCTCTGCAATCGTCCCAGAAAACAAAAACGGCTCCTGCATCACCATACCCACCTGCCGACGCAACCAATGGGGATCTAAGTCTCGCACATCCATCCCATCTAAGGTCACGCGCCCTTCTGACGGATCAAACAAACGGGGCACTAACTTTACCAACGTCGTCTTACCCGCGCCGCTGCGTCCCACAACTGCAACTTTTTGACCCGGCTCAAGAATCAGATCTATATTATTCAACACATAAGGTTCATCAGAACCGACACCATATCTGAAAAACACCGCATCAAAAACCACGCGTCCTTCCAAATGCTTTAAGATCAAACCCTGACCTTGTTGGCGCGCATCTTCCATCTGCGTATCATACACATCATTTAACCGATCCAGAGCAATACGCGCCTCTTGCACCTGCGGCCATATCCCAATCAAACCCATAATGGGACCCATCACATTGCCAATCAGCGCATTAAACGCCATCAACTGTCCAACCGACAGGTCCCCCGCAATCACCAATGAAGCGCCATACCACAAAATCACCGTACTGCTCAGCAAATTGATCACGCTTCCAATACCTCCAAACAGCATCTGCATTTTTAACCGTTGAAAGCCAATCTGAATTTCCTTCGTGAACTTGCCTTCCCATTGCCATCGCGTTGCACGCTCCACCGCCTCGGCTTTGACCACATCAATGCCGTGCAGCGAATCGATTAAAACCGACGATTGTTCGGCACGGGCCAAAAAAGCACGCTGGCTGAAAGACTTCAAAATAGGCGTGTAAATCAGCGTAAGCCCCACAGAGAGCGGCACAAAAATCAGCATCACCAGCGTCAGTTCAGCGTTGTAATAAAACATCAGACCCAGATAGACAAAGAGCATGATAAAATCCAGAACCGCAGAAACAGTCGCACCCGTCAACAAACGCTGAATCGTTGCATTCTCCCTGAACCGCGTGGTCAAATCCCCTGTGCGTCTAAGGGCAAAAAACCGCATGGACAGCGCCAGTAAATGCCGATAAAAACGCGACAACATCGCAATACCCAACCGCGCACTCACATACCCGATCAAATAGACGCGCAACGTTGATGTGCCCATCTGGAACAACGCGACAACGACCATACCCACCAGCATCAAGTTCAACAAATCCTTATCGTGATGCACTAAGACCTGATCGACAATCGTCTGCATAAAAATAGGCGATGCCAAACCAAACAAACTGAGCACTAAAGACGCCAGCAATACCTCAATCAATATGCCTGTATAGGGCCTGATCAATGGGAAAAACCGCTTAAAAGAAGACTGAGACGGTTCGTTCTCTGCCACTCGATCCGTGTATTCCAGCAAGAGCGCCATGTTTGTCCAGCCCTTCTCGAACTCTGCCCGCGACAACTTGCGAATACCCACGCCGGGATCTGCTATCTTCACCTCCTTTTTATTCATCTGATACAAGACCACAAAGTGATTGCCTTCCCAGTGGAGAATGGCTGGCAATTCTGTCCGCATCAGAGCTTCATACCCCGTGCGCACGCCGCGCGTGACAAAACCTATGGTTTCCGCAGCCTCGGCCAATGCCGCCATTGACGTGCCATACCGCGACACATTGGACATATCGCGCAGCCTATTCAACCCAATAGGCATCTTGTAATACTTACAAATCATGCCCAAACACGCCGCGCCACAATCCGACTGATCATGTTGCTTCAAAAACGGAAAGCGAAACCATGTGGATGGTTTTGCACCGTCTATTCTGATATTGACCAAATTGGATGCTGTATTGGACTTTGTGTCTTCTTCATCTGCTCGCTCAACCATTGGCCCAGGATGCGCTTGTCGAAACAAAGCCCCATTTGATCCCTGATCTCCACGCGATATACGACCTCTCTCCAACGCCTTCTCGAATTCCGGCATCATAGCTTTTAACTTATTAAAATCGCTTTTATCTATATAAAAGAGTACACTCTTGTGCTTGCTACGAATCACTTGTATTTTATCATCCAGCCCATCGCCAAAATAATCACCCGCGCGCAAAATCACCGTATCCCCATTTTCTGACACAGCCTCCAACTGACCGCTGCCAATCAAATAAAACCGATGACCCAACTGACCGCACTCAACAACGGTCACACCCTCCTCAACTGCCTCGCGCTTCAACCGAGCAAACAACACCCGCATTGCCTCACCCGGAACATCTCCTTTTAAAAATCGCGTAAAATCTCGATACGCAATACAGGCGACTTTTTCTTCAAGATAAGCTCGTACATCCGAATGTTTTCTCACAGCCTTAAAAAACTCATCCCTCGGCACCTGCAATACATCAGCATCCTCAACCGCCCGCACTGTCGCTCGATGCCCCTGTCCCGTCAATAACGCGCCTTCGCCAAAATGATCGCCCACATACAAATAGCCCACAGTGACCGAATCGCCATTCGCATCCTGCTTAATCACCCGCAACCGTCCAGACTGCACGATGTAAAACGCCTCAGCCGTTTGCCCCTGTAGAAAAACAACACTTCCAAAGGGAAAACGAACAGATTGTGACCGAACTGAGTTTTTGGCGAAAAAAAGCGAAAGATTCATTTCTCCAACCGCCCTGCCTCATATAACGCCGTCACTCCTGCACACGCCGTGGAGCATATACAGGAATGACGGATTGCTGCACATCGTACCTACCAACACCCCATTCTCACCTCTGGACACAAACAAGTCCCACAAGATGTATGCACAACCGGCTGGTCGCAGGTGTGTCTTGTATAAGTGATAATATTCAGTTCTCTGCTTGGGGGAGTAGGAACATGTGGATTAGGCACATGTATGGGCTCAGCCTCCTGGGGGTAAAAATATAACGAATCAACAAAATCAGAAACACTATCTCCTATCCCATCAACAACATCAGAAATATAATCTACCGCTGCATCAATAGCATCTGCCAAACTTCCCAGACCATCAATATCTGCCATTTCTTCAACATTGAGCATTGTTTGATGGATAGGCAATGTCGTGCAAGAGGCAAAAGCAGCGTCTGAATTTGAATCTGAAGTTACGCGATTATACATAACATCCTCCGAGTAAATGAATTGTAAAATTCAGCAAAAAAGATGTTTTTCGTCCAGCACCTGAAGCGTCTTATGGCGTGTAGCGCGATTGCTACCAGGAAGCCCACCATTCACTCACCGTATCTCCGATATAATCCACCGCATCTTCGATCATATCTTCAAGAGTCTCAAATGGATCGTGCTCAGACAAATCTTCTCCTGGAAGCAGGCATCCTCCCGATGCATTCGCCATCTCACCATGTGCCAGTTCGAGTTCTTGACCGGGGAGTTGAGCACAGGTCACAGAAACTTGTGCTGGCATTGATGTAATGCGTTCAGTCATGTCTCTCACCTCCTTTCTTCACTACCTCAGCGCAAGCTGGTATCTCTTTGGCACCGATCAGGGAGCCGTGAGCATATCGCTGAAGTGTCGGATTTTGCGAAGCGTTTTGTGGGCTGTAGCGCGCGTTTCACATAAACCCAACAGGACGGCTTCGACTTCATTAGGGTGTAAATGTTGCATCAAGTGAAGGCCCAAGCCTTCAAGAAGCGACAGGTCTTGTCCCAAAAACGAAATGCGCGGCAACGGGCCTTGCGCACTGCCCAAATAGTTAAATCCCTTAGACATACTTTTCGGCACACCGGACACATCACAACCCTGTGTAAAACTCATGGTTATTGGAATCGGACACGCGGATGCATTGCGTTTGGTCCGCAGATCTTCAAACAATGCCATGTGTTGCTGCGCCATACAATCCCAGGAAAATTCGAGCGCGCGTCTGCGAGCACCCTCCCCCATTTCCACGCGCTCCGTTTTGCTATTCAACAAATCGCGCACAGCATCTGAAATCACCTCTGGGGCGATATAACCCGTCACATTCAATGGCTCGTCTTCAAACCGCTCAATCTCGATCAACCGCCCACAAGCACCCAACAATTCTGGCGCACCCGCAAAATTTGTCGCCACAATCGGAAGGCCACACGCCATGCCCTCTATCACAGTTGAAGGACACGACTCATACGAATACACCGACAGCACGCACAACACATCCAGCATATTGTAATACAGCGGCATATCCGTATAGGGTTGCGCGCCCAAAAAGATCACATTGGGCGAATGTGTCACGGGTGCAAACTGCTTGCCGATCACAGCAAATAACACATTGGGATTCATATCAGCCATTCGCAAAAATGGATACGCGCCCTTGCCCGGCTCAAACCGCCCACAAAAACCCACCACAGGCATCTCCAAAAAACGTTGATCACCCGTCTTATCCGCGACCTCTTTGCGCGCCTGCAACTTATCCATCGGCACAAACACCTCGGCATCTACCCCATTGGTAATCGCGTGCAAATACGATCTGTCAAACACCAGCTTGCCGATTTCGTCAGCGACATACGCCGACTTGGGCGACAGGGCATCATAAGGCCGCAACAGCGAATAACATTGAAGCACCTTGTCCATAAAATCCCGATTGTTTCCAAAAGAACACGACAGCCGAATCACAATGGGTGCGGGACACACATGGCGGAAAAACGCCACATCATCTGCTTTGGGTTCAAATATCAACACACCATCAAAATCCTGTCGCGCAAACCACTGGCGAGACGCATCAATCGTCTCAAATGCGAACCGAATACCGTGCAAATTCGGGCTATAATCCACAGCTTCAGACGCTGGCATATACACCTTGCAATACTTTGATAACGCCTGCACATGGTTAAAACCCGAAAGGGCTGCCCCGCTATTCGACGCCATAACTTTCTCGGGGTCGTGATACGGATGTGACACATAAATTTTCATCTTTCACCTCATCTATTTAGCGGTCAGCAATTAGCCCACCCAGCCACCCAGCCACCATTTGCCAGCTCATCCATGCGGTCAACCCCTCCCTTTCGCCCCCACCCCCGGCAACAGGAGGGAGATCTGCCATGAGGGCATCAGAGGAAGGTGAGAGGGGGAATCTAACGGCTAACCGCTATTTCTGTTTTGCTGACTGCCAACTGCTGACCGCTGTCTATAAACCTTCGCGTTTGCTCGGCACCATCCATGGATAGATGGTATTCAGGCACAGCACTTTCGAGCATTTCGGCAATCGCTTTTGCCATCTTTTTCACACCGAGTTGGTCGGGATGTATCACCTGTACAATACCCAACCCCATCAACTCCTGCGCGCGAAACTCCTGATCATCCATCGCAATACTCGGCACCAGAATCGATGGAACTCGGGTCTCAAGCACATTCATACACGTATTGTAGCCCGCCCGGCTAATCGACAAATCCGCGTGTTTCATCCACGCCAAAAAATTGGACGTAAAGCGTTCAAGGCGAAACGGACCATCATCGCACAACCCGCGCAAAGCCTCAAAATGCCCTTCATCAATAAACGCACCTGCAAAGATCACCATCTCGCGCCCATCGTGTGCATCCTCCCGTGTCAATTGTTTCCACGCCTCAATACAAGGCGCGACAAGCGCAAGCCCCTCAACCCCACCGCCAGCACTGACCAGCACATACCGATTCGGCGCACCATCAGGCCGAGATGCGTCCTCGAGTTTCTCAGAAACAAACCCCGTATAAACCACGGGAATACCGATATCATCTACCCAGGGAAAATGATCTTCCAACCGCGATAGTTGGGAATCGCCATGCACCAATACCGCATCGAAATACTGATTCAACACGGGCACGACCTCCTCGTAATACCGCCGATTAAAAGCCAAATACTCGTGATGTATCCCACCAAAAGGCACCGAATAAAACCGCATCGCGTCTCCATCTCGCCTCTGGACAGGTGTGACAGTTGGTAGCAACACATTGCTCTTTGTCCGCGTGGGAACATCGCGCAGCGAACACAGCACCTTCGCGTCGGGATTGACCTCATTGAGCCTGACAATCGTATTGAGGATCTCGCCCTTGAGCGACCATCTGGAAAAGGGGAAGAACTCGACACAAAACACATCCGGACAAATCTGTTCCATCGATTCGGCAAGCCTGACCTGACGCTCGCGCATCACAGCCTGCAAATCACTCTCCGTATCAACAGACTCAATCCCCTGCGCGCCCGTGCGAAGGGGCGGCAGAGAAATAAGCGTCACCCCTTCATCGAGATCTGTTTCGGGAATCGGGCGTCCGCCATCGATGAAAAACACATCGCATGTCTTCACCAGCGCATTGACAATCTGTCTATTGCGAAAATGATGCCCAACGCCAATCAGATGCTGGCTATAAAATGCAACTGTAGTATTTTTCATAACTTCATCCCTCTATCATTGCGGACATCCCCGCCGCATTAACACGAGTGCGATTTGCACACGACATATTCTGCAAATACCGTGCCCATTTTCAAAAAAGCACAAAAAAAAGTGCCCCAGAATATTCTAAGGCACAAAAAAACAATAAGATAAATTTTATACCAGCAGCTCCACGCTTGCTAACTATTCAGAAAAAAAGTGTACATTTTATTCCATTTCAATACAAAAAAGTGAAAAAAACAACTCCATCGGACGCAAAATCACAACCCCATTCTGTCCATTTATTTTGCTCTCCATCGCGATTGAACAGGAACGCCTTTTTCTGACAGCACGGACAAGACCGATTCCGGTTTTCTCGATAACAGGAACAACTGTTTAACTTTCTTTTTGCGCCCGAGTTTATATCGAGTAAGGTATTCTTCGTTCAATCTCAACCTGATCAACGTACCCGAAATCCAAATGGGAGGCCTTCCAAGCGCATTAATGACGAAGCGTCTGATGGGGTTTTTGGGATCAAAAATGAAAATCTCAGCATACGCAACTGTATTCAACAAAACTTCTTCTTTACCGGTAAATCGATAACCAAATGCAATTGCTGTATCGTCTATCTGAATTGTATAACGCCCATAAAGCAAAAATATAACACAAAACATCACATATGCAGCCGCTATAACCAAAGAAATCATAAGTTTCGGGCTATTAAAATAAAATATAGGGGAAGCAACAATAATGAGAGACAAGATTATCGACCAGACCGTTATGGGCCTTATGGTCTCGTAATAGGCTATATTTTCTCCGCTTTTATCTTTCATTCCCATTCCACAGTCCCTGGCGGTTTGTGTGTTATATCGTACCCCACGGCAGCGACGCCGGGCAGATTCAGTATCTCGTCTGCCATATCGCACACCAGACTGTGGGGCAATTCGGCAAATCGCGCAGTCATAAAATCCGGGGTCGTAATCGGGCGCAAAATCACAATCTCATCTTGTCCATCTGTCGTCAACGGCACCAGAACAGTCGGCATCTGAGACACAGCGGACATAAGACCCGCGCGGTCAAGTGCCCGCATGGCAATCGCATCTGCCTCCCGCAAAACATCGAGCCTCTGAAAGGACAAAAATGCGCGTTTGGGACGCAACCCGGGCAACACATCTGGCGCAACAAGACAAACCACGCGATTAACACCCGGCACACTATTGGTAATCCGCGTTGACAGATCTTCGAGCACGCGCCAATCGTCGTCGGATGCATCCAAATCGAAACCCGAAACAATCGCGGGATGCGAATACGTGCGAAAATCGCCCTGAACCCCCACACTCTTAACAGGCAAAACCTGCAATTGCAAACCCGCCTCAGAAGCGATCTCAGCAGCCGCACGTTCTGCCGCTGCAATATCACCCTCATCCGCCTCACCATCAGAACACAAACAGCGCACAGCCAGACCAGGACCGGGAAACGGATGTCGCCACACCAGATGATCGGGCAACCCCAACTCGCTCCCCAACTCGCGCACCTCATCCTTGTACAACTGCGCCAAAGGCTCGACAACCTTGCCCTGTGCAATCAACTCATCGATCAAATCGATGCGATTGTGGTGCGTCTTAATCAACGCAGCGTGCTCTGTCCCTCCCGATTCTATAGTATCGGGATAAAGCGTACCTTGTCCCAACACCCACTGATCTGCATCCAGATGCAAGTGTGCCATCACCTCGTCCTTCACCTCTAAAAATGTGTGTCCAATCGCTTCGCGCTTTGCTTCTGGATCGACCAGCCCCTCCACACCCAACAAAAAATCGTCACTGGCATCCTTGACCATCAGATTGTCAAACCCCTCTTCTTTCAGAAAAACCTCCACCGCAGCTGTCTCGCCCTTTCGCATAAAACCATTGTCAATATGCAACCCCAACACCCGGTCTGCGCCCAGTGCCCTGTTAAACAGCACAAACGCCACCGAAGAATCAACCCCACCCGACACCAGCAAAAACACATTGCGATCCCCCACCTTCTCCCGCATCTCCTCCATAACCACCTCGGCATAATTGCCCATTGTCCAGGTTCGAGGCGCATCGCATATCGTCAAAAAATTATCGAGAATATCCAATCCACGCGGCGTATGTGCCACCTCGGGATGAAATTGCAAACCATAAATCCTGCGTTTAACATCACCAACCGCCGCCGAAGGACAATCCTCGGTCGCCCCCAAAATTTCAAAACCCTCTGGCAATGTTGCGACCACATCGCCGTGGCTCATCCACACCTCCAGGGAATCGCCAAGCCCGGCAAACAAATCTGACCCACCCGCAATATTCAACCTGGCAGAACCGTATTCTCGTACTTCACCTGCAACCACCTCCCCCCCCATAAGCATACACAACAACTGATGCCCATAACACAGCCCGAGCACGGGCAAATCAGTACCGAGCAATCCGGGATTAAACGCCGGTGGATCGGGATCATACACACTGGCTGGACCACCCGAAAAAACCATGCCCGACACGCCACGCAATGCCGCAGGATCAACATCTGGCGGGAAAATTTCGGAATAAACCCGCAACCTGCGAATCCGATTGGCAATCAAATGGGCATATTGCCCGCCAAAATCAATCACGGCAATACCGTTGCGCATAAAAACTCCTGAAATTCAGTAGTCTGTTGTCAGTTGTCAATCTGCGTTCATCTGCGTCATCTGCGGATCACACTTCAATAACCGGCAACCCCGCCCCCCACGTCTCCCAGGCAGACACCACCGTATCTTTTGCAGACTTAAATGGCGCGGGACAATCGAGCGTATAATGCAACCCTCGGCTTTCGCGCCGAGACAATGCACAGCGCACCGTCAGCGCGGCAACAGTCGTCATATTGCGCAACTCCAGCAACGCCTCGGTAACTTGTGTACGCTTATAAAATTCTTCGACCTCCTGCACAATCACGCCGATGCGACGAGCTGCGCGCTTCAAGCGAAAATCCGACCGCACAATCCCCACATAATCCCACATCAAACGCTGTACTTCTTGCCGGTCATGTGATAGCAACACCCATTCTTCTGTATTAAACACATCATCGTCTTGCCATGCCGGCACATCGGGAAAATCGAACCGCGCATCTATGTGCTGCTGGATATCGGAAAACGCGCGATCTGAAAAAACCAGAGCTTCTAACAGCGAATTACTCGCCAGGCGATTCGCACCGTGTAGCCCTGTACAAGCGACCTCACCCGAAGCGTAAAGTCTCTCGATATCCGTGCGCCCATGCGTATCTGTGAACACCCCACCACACATATAGTGCGCGGCGGGCACAACCGGAATGGGCTGCTGCGTTATATCAATGCCAAATTGCAAACACCGTTCATAAATCGTGGGAAAACGCTCCTGAAGCTCTGCACCTGGACAATGCGTAATATCGAGAAACACACAGGGATCACCGCTCTTTTTCAACTCGCTGTCAATCGCCCGCGCGACCACATCCCGGGGGGCAAGAGGCCCCATCTCGTGATAATCAGCCATAAACGCCCGCCCCGCCCGATCCACCAGAATGCCACCATGCCCGCGCACCGCTTCAGAAATCAAAAATGAATCTGCATCTCGGTGATAAAGCGTCGTGGGATGAAACTGCATAAACTCCAAATTGCCCACGCTTGCGCCCGCGCGATACGCCATGGCAATACCATCGCCCGTTGCAATGGCCGGATTGGTCGAATGCAAATAAATCTGACCACTCCCACCACTACACAACAGCGTAAATTTTGCCAAAAAAGTCTTCACCTGTCCCTGCACGGCATCTAATGCGTAAACGCCCCAACACTGAATTTTTCCCGGCGTTGAGACCTTCGAACCATATACATGGTGTTCCGTGATCAAATCAATCGCCATGTGATGCTCGTACAACGCGATATTGGGATGGGCTATCGCCGCTTCGGACAACGCCCGCTCAATCTCTCGACCGGTCAGATCGGCGGCATACACAATGCGATTTTTCGAATGCCCACCCTCGCGCCCAAGCGCGAGATTTTGAACGACTGACTCAGTTGTACGCTGCTCGCGCCCTCGCGTAAACTCTGCCCCCCATGCAATGAGCGCCTTAACCATATCGGGACCTGCTCTCACCACCATATCCACCACATCTTCGCGACACAACCCCGCGCCTGCCTGAATCGTATCTTCCCGGTGAAGCGCAAACGAATCGTCAGGGTGCAAAACAGACGCAATACCACCCTGTGCGTAATTGGTATTGGATTCCTGAAACTCTTTTTTAGTAATCAGGGTGACAGACCCGGTCTCCGCCGCTTTAAGCGCAAATGAGAGGCCCGCAATACCACTGCCAATGACCAGATAATCAGATTTAGAAACCTCAGACATGGCGTACCCTACAGGTCAAAAAATATTGAGCCGCGTATTGAAAATCCCATACGCGGCAAACATACTAAAATCAGTCTGTGATCGCCTTGACTTACTTCACAATTTCGCGCAAAAAATCTTCCGCCGAATATTCATTGCAACCCGCAGCTTCCATCACCAGATCCAATATCTCACGCCGTGTTCGGCGCCCATAGAGCAAATCTTCCTGTACTTCTCTCGCCTTTCGACTACTCAACCGATCCGCGATCTCCTTGGGCGTCAACCACGCGCTTCCCGCCTCTGCCATTGCCATACCTCGTGTTCGTGATCTAACTTTTCAAAAAATTGAACGCAAAAGATAAGAAAAAAAAACATAAAGTCAATTGATAGCTCATATAGCCCATACAACACTTGAAAATTCCATCCCAATGCTTTAGCTTTGGGAGTAAGTCAAAGCAATGAATACACATTGGTCGATATGATGGCCGACTTGACGGACGTCGTTTTTAAAGTCATACGCCGAAACCTGAGACCCAAATATGTCCATCACAGACTTGCCCTCGACAAACGCCTTTCTCAACGGACTTTGCACCATCTTTCTTCTGTTGGGATTCATCTATATCAAACGCGGCGACATCAAAACGCACCAGAAATGCATGGTCACAGCGTTGATCTTGTCGGCTCTCTTTCTGACTTCATACCTCATATACCACAGTCAGGTCGGCTCTGTACCCTATCCACACCGCGATTGGACGCGCCCGATCTACTTTGCCATACTCATCCCGCACATCATCCTCGCTGCTGTCAACGTGCCCTTTATCATCGCGCTTGTCTGGCGGGCCTACAAAGGCGAATTTGATCGCCACCGCCGCCTGGCCCGATGGGTTTGGCCCAGTTGGATATTTGTCTCAATTACCGGCGTCATCATCTATCTGATGCTCTATCAACAGTAGTCAGCGGGCGACCACAGGGGGTCGCCCCTACAAACCACAATATCATCGTAGGGGACGGCCCCTGTGCCGTCCCGAAAGACGACAGTCATGAAAATCCTGATATCCGGTGCTTCTGGCCTCATCGGCTCGGCACTCAAAACCGCACTGAGAGAGCGCGGTGATCGCGTCTTGTCTCTCACCCGGCGCAATGCCCGCAACGACGATGAAATCACCTGGGATCCATCTTCTAATACCCTCGATCCCTCGTGCCTCACCAACATAGATGGCGTCATACACCTCGCCGGGGAAAACATCGCCTCTCGACGGTGGACAGCAGCTCAAAAGGCACGCATCCGCGACAGCCGTGTACAGGGCACCACATTGCTCGCCCAAACACTCGCGACCATATCTCCGCCGCCAAAAGTCTTCATTTCCGCTTCTGCCATCGGTTATTACGGCAATCGCGAGGACGAAATCCTCACCGAAGACAGCCAGCCCGGGGCAGGCTTTCTCCCCGACGTATCCATTGCCTGGGAAAACGCCGCCAAACCCGCCACAGAAGCTGGCATACGAACCGTTCATCCGCGCATCGGTATTGTCCTATCCCCCGCAGGCGGGGCACTCGGCAAAATGCTCTTGCCCTTCAAATTGGGATTGGGTGGCATCATCGGATCGGGCAATCAGTACATGAGTTGGATCACCCTTGACGACCTGGTCTCTCTATTCCTCTTTGCAATAGACAACGAATCCGTCAGCGGCGCAATCAACGCCGTATCTCCAACACCTGTCACCAATCGCGAATTTGCCAAAACTCTCGGTCGCGTCTTATCTCGTCCGACAATTTTTCCACTACCCGCATTTGCCGCCAAACTCGCACTGGGCGAAATGGCTGATGCCCTCCTGCTCGCAAGCACCCGCGTTATATCTTCCCGCCTCGAAAACACCAACTTCTCCTTTGCCCATCCCCACCTTGAACCAGCCCTGCGCCACCTGCTAAAAGTGGGATAAGAACACTTCATCTCACGCCCCACCATTTTCGGAGAAATACTTATGGCTTCACATGAACTCAGCTTCAAAGAAAGCGTTGACCTCATGTTTGACCGCGCAGTCGCAACGCTCGATTTGCCCCCGGGACTCGCCGACCAGATCAAAATCAACAACAACATTTACATGGTGCGCTTCTTTGTCAAACTCCGCGACAGCTACCGCATCTTCACGGGATGGCGCTCTGTTCACAGCGAGCATCGCTTGCCCGTCAAAGGAGGCATCCGTTACGCACCTACAGTCAGCCAGGATGACGTAGAAGCACTCGCCGCACTCATGACGTACAAATGCGCGATCGTCGATGTGCCCTTTGGCGGTGCCAAAGGTGGCCTGTGCATTGATCCCCAAGAATATAACGAGCATGAACTCGAGCTCATTACCCGGCGTTTTGCACAGGAATTGATCAAAAAAGGATACATCAATCCAGCCCTCAACGTCCCAGCACCCGACATGGGAACTGGAGAACGAGAAATGGCCTGGATTGCAGACACGTATCGCAGCCTGCACCCCGAAGACATCAACGCCATTGCCTGCACAACGGGCAAACCCTTTTCCCAGGGCGGCATTCAGGGGCGCGTCGAAGCAACCGGACGGGGTGTATTTTACGGCATCAAAGAATTTTTCAACAACTCGGAAGACGTCAAAAACGCGGGACTGGAAGGCAATTTGGAAGACAAACGCATTATCGTACAGGGATTGGGCAATGTTGGCTCTCACGCGACCAAATTTCTCGAAAAAGAAGGTGGCGCGCGCATCATCGGCATTATTGAACGCGAAGGAGCGATCCTGTCAGAGAAGGGATTTTCAGTTGAAGAAGCTGCTGCTTACCGCGCGGAACGCGGTTCATTAAAAAACTTTCCGGGAGCCACGTATATCGCAAATGGCAAAAGCCTGCTCGAAGCAGAATGCGACGTGCTCATACCAGCCGCCACTGAAGGCCAGATCACACTTGAAAATGCCAGACGCATCAAAGCGCCAGTAATTGCAGAAGCAGCCAACGGTCCCGTCACTTACATGGCAGACAACGTATTGCGCAAAGCAGGCAAAACCATTATACCCGACGCCTACCTCAATGCGGGCGGCGTCACAGTTTCTTATTTTGAATGGATCAAGAACCTCTCGCACATCCGGTTCGGACGCCTCGACAGACGCCACGAAGCACATCGCGGCGCGCAAATCATCACCGCCCTGGAAGAAATGGTTGGCAAACCCGTTCCCGACCATCTCAAAGCAAGACTCTCTTACGGCTCGGATGAACTGGACCTCGTGCGCTCTGGCCTCGAAGACACCATGAGCATCGCCTATCAAACCATGAGTGAAATCCGCAATTCGCGCGACAACGTGCCGGATTTACGTACCGCTGCTTTTGTCATCGCCATAGAAAAAATCGCACGGGCGTATATCGAAATGGGGCTTTGATAGGGTCAAAACACCTTCTGTGCAGCGCAAACAATCGCATCTACGGCGCCATCAACGCCCAGAAAGCCGGTATTCACTATTGCAGAGTATAGATGTGGATTATCCCAGTCCACCTTGTAATGGCGTTTGATGTACGTCCTGCGACGATCATCCACTTCTCTCATTCGCCTTATTGCATCCTCATCGTTAGTCAATTGATCGCGGTCTTTCACCACATCCAGCTTAAAATTTTGCGTCGCCACCACGCGCACATGCAATGTATCTTCGCGGTCTTTTAACACAGCCTGCCCGCCTCTGCCCAATATAACCACATCGCCCTGATCGGCCATCTGCATCTCTACCTCTGCGGTCAACTTCGCATACACCTCTTCATCCATGGTTATCAGTGCCTGATCTCTGTGATCGGACAACTCGGGCACAGTCGCCGCTGCCCACCACTCGTATTCCGACAACCCCGTCAAGGTATCTGCGTATCCAGGCGTGAGAAATTTTCGCAAAATTCTCAGTGCGGGATGTTCGGGTAGTTCGTCATAGCGTTCAACTTCTGACACGGGCACTTTGGCTTTTTGAGCCACCTCCACGAGCAAATCTTTGTCTATATTGTGATAAGACAGTACCTCGGCAACTCTCCGGGCAACAGTACGGCCATCACTGCCGTATTCCCTTGAAATAGTGATAACACCCATGGCACGCCTCCTTTAAAAAATGCAGATTCAGTGCTCAGGCAAAGCCTGCGTACAATGGTTGGGAACCTCACGAATCGCAACTCGTAATTAACGCTTTTAACCGATCGGCAATCGGTTTGATCATGTCTTCTGACAAACATACGGGATTAAAAGTCAACACGCCATCGTAAACGCCCGATGTGCTCACCTGAATACTCGGATCACCCTCCATTAACTGCCGCGCCACCTCCACGCCTCTTTCTGCTGGAGAAAGCGCGAGCCGCAAAATAGGTATTGTGCGATAGGCTTCCAGGCGAATATCGCACCCCGGCAAATCGCCTATCGCATCTGCCAAACTCTGAAGGTACTGCGACCAACGAGCCTGTCGCGCCTCGTCGCTTTCTGCGACGAACTTTTGCAACGCAACCATCAGCCCCGCAATTTGTTCTTTTCCCACCTTACACGGTCTTCCAATCCCGTGCTGCGGCGCACCCGGCAATGTGGATTTATCGATCAACGCAGGAGGTGGATCCCACAAATCATAATACACATCCAGATCCAGATGTTGCAATGCCGCCGAGGAAACCAGATCCCGGCGTCCGCACAAAATGCCCGAACCTTGAGGCCCGCCAATGGTTTTCCCACCGCTAAAACAAACCGCATCGGCACCTTCGCCGATAAAACGCTTCAAATTTGCCGCTGGTGGCAACTGCCCGGCAGCATCGACAATGACGGGCACACCGCGTTTGTGCGCCACAGCCGTCACCTGTGGCAAAGGCGGCTGCGCGAAAGACTGCGCCACATAAACAATCGCCGCGGTCTGATCGGTCATCGCATCGGCAATTTCCCAGGCCTCTGTATCGCGCACCCCTGCGCCGCTAAACCGATCGGGAATGCCCACCTCAATGAGCGTCACACCCACTGAACGCACCGCGTGGTCGTAAAAATTGCGATGCGACCGGGGCATAATCACCTCATTTTTCATCCCCGACGTATCGGGCAATCGGTTCATCTTTCCCGGATCCATACCCGTAACACACGCCGCCGTTGCAAGCACCAGCCCCGCCGCAGCACCCGATGTCACATATCCGGCTTCGGCACCAGTCACCTCGGCAATCAACTGCCCCGCCCCCGCCTGAAGCTCTGCAATATCCACACATACCTGCGCTGCTTCGCGCATAGCATCGATCACATCCTCATCCATACGCGCCCCGCTCAAGCGCGTAACTGGCCCCGCAGCATTGATGATCGTGCGTACACCCAACTGTTCAAAAAGAGACACCATATGACCCCTCCCTCGGTTGCCTTTTAACGCCTCCACCCCGCAAACTGTTTCAACCACCTCACTTCATCAAATATGATTGTCTCCATAACCGCTGTCAAGTAGAACTGCCCACTGCAAACCTCTTGCCCCATTTTCTGATGTTCCTTACCATGTGCCGGTTCACCATTATCCAATGAACGAGGTAATCTATGCAAATACTCGAAGCCACGCCAAATCGCTTTCAGGGCATTGAACTCGATCCAGCAGCACTGCCTCACGATCCCGAGGAATTTCGCACGCGCCTCTCAGCATCTCTTCAGGAGTGGAAACACGAGGCATTTAAGGTCGTCTGGATCAACATCCCCATTGAACGGGCAGCACTCATTCCAGTGGCAACACAAGCGGGATTTTCATTCCACCACTCGGGAACCGACTACCTCTTGCTCACCAAACGCCTCGAACCCAATGCCCTCATACCCGAATACGCCACGCATTACATCGGCGCGGGCGGAGTCGTCATCAACGAGCGCGAAGAACTCCTGGTCGTCAGCGAATTGCACCGCCGCTCTGAATCGCCCTATTACAAACTCCCTGGAGGTGCTCTGCACCCGGGCGAACACATTGCCGCCTGCGTCCAGCGCGAAGTCTTCGAAGAAACCGGTGTGCGTACAAAATTTGAAAAACTGGTCTGCTTCCGGCACTGGCACGGCTATCGCTACAACAAATCGGACATCTACTTTGTCTGCCGCCTCTCACCCTTGAGCGAAAATATTTCCATACAGGCCGAAGAAATCGAAGAATGCCTCTGGTTGCCCGTCACAGAGTACCTCTCCAGCGAAATTGTCAGCACATTTAACAAACACATAGTCAAAGCCGCTATCGAAAGCCCCGGCGTCACCCACATGGAAATCGAAGGCTACTCCGACCCTGAGCGCCACGAAATCTTCATGCCCAATGGCATGACAAAAACCTCTAAATCAGGATCAATCAGGATAATCAGGATTGAAGGATAAGCAGAGTCTGCACTGGAGAGTGATAAAAAACCGCGGGATTGAGCGGGGACTGACCGCTGAAAGCTAAAAAATGATCACATTGGATAAATGGCGACGCGGATTTTCATTCGCGCCCGAGGGGCGAAATGATTTAACCATGTACCTCTGGTTCTACGAGTGGAACATGTTTGAAGCCGTACACCCGGGTCAGCACACGGGCGGGGATCATGTACCACAAAAAACACTGGACGACAATGCAGGCGTCCTCGAACACCCCGACCTCGGTCTGCGTCTCCAGGTCACAGGCAGTGAAAATGGGGCTGACCTGCTGCTCTCTATCACCAACAAAACCGACCGCACCTGGCCCGAAATTGCCGCGATCATCCCCTGCTTTAACCCCGGCAAACAGCCCGAAGTCTCCGAAACGCCAGCATTTTTTGACGACGACCACGAGCGCACCTATTTCCTCGCCGAAGAAGGCCTGGTCCCCCTCATCCACCGCGACATTCACTACAACCACACATTTCGCAGCGCAATAGAGACCGAAACCGTCTGGTCCGATAAATGGCCCACATCGCCCACCAATGCCACAGGCGGCATTCTAATACGCGAATCCACAGACCGTACCTGGGTGGCGGGCATAGCCTGGGCAGACTATCTCTCTGTTCAGGGTCACAATCCCTGGCGCTGCATGCACCAATCGATTCGCGCAGGTGCTCTCGCGCCCGGAGAAACCGCGACGATACGCGGCAAAATCTACCTCTTTGAAGGTACGCGCCACGACTGCATCGAAAAATACAAATCGGACTTCATATATTAAAAAAAATACCGGGACACAAAACCATCCCGGTATTTCTCTTATCGGACTTTCAAACTCATACTTTTGCCACGGGGAACTGTATCTCCGTCACATAATCCTTCGGATCGCCATCGGGTCTAAATTGCAAATACACTTCCCGGCTCGGTCCGGTGATCTCATAGCCATTTGCCTCAATCCATTGGACGCCCGCTTGATAGGCCTGAGGAAAACCTTCAAAGCCTCCGTGATGTACCAGGCACGCCATTTGATCACCCGGCAACTCGTGGACCTTGACATCATCATCTTCTGGTATGGCTTTTTTAATTGGCAAGGTTGCCTCGGCTTTCAAATTTTCATGCCACACCGTAATGCCCGGTCCCGCAAATTGTCCCTTGTGTTTCACAATATGAGCGACAATCCCGTTGTACAGGCGGCCCATCACAGGTCCAATGGTTTCATAGTCGGGAATGGCCTCCTGTTTGGAAGCGACCAGAACCGGTTCAACTGTCTTGATAACAACTCCATAATCTGGCATTTTATCCTCCATTTCGATAACACTCAGTCGGGCTTCCACGCGGGCAATGCGTTCCCGGATATCTCTGGCCAGGTCTTCGAGTTCGACCTGTTTTTGCAAAAGCATATCGCGCAGTTGATCAGCCGAAAGGTCTTCTTTCAGCATTTGATCAATCTGGCTCAACGACATACCCAGATCTTTGAGAGCCAGCAGGCGATTGAGCCGCGGGAGTTGCTCAAATGAGTAAAAGCGGTAGCCGGTTTGCTCATCGATGTAATCGGATTTGAACAAACCGATCTCATCGTAGTAGCGCAACGTCTTGACCGGCACGTTGACAATCCTGGAAAATTCTCCAATTTTGAGCATGGATCCTCTCCATGTGATACGGGTGTTTGAAGGCCTTCAACGGACAATATACACCTTCCAGTAACTGGAGAGTCAAGGGCCAAAATAAAAAAAATCATAGTACACGACAAAAAATAAAAGACCTGTGCAAATTGTGAAAAAGAGTTAGGTTTGAATATGCCAAAACAAACCCCTCATCTTAACAAGGCACAGGTCTATGTCTGGTCAAGTTACACAACTTTGCAGTGTATTTCAAGGTCATTTTCATTGGCATAAAGCGCGATTGATGTTCCTATCGGCCTTCATATTGTCTCTCATCAAGCTGACGACAGTCAACTTTGCCAAATTGGCCAATGCGCTAAATGGAGAGGTCAAACAGCAATCAAACTACCGCAGGATCCAGCGTTTTTTCTCTGAGTTTGATATCCCTTATGAAGCCGTGAGCCGACTGATCTTACACTTATTACCCATAAAGACCGACTTTACAATCTCAATAGATCGCACCAATTGGAAGTTAGGAAAATTCAATATCAACATCCTAACCGCCGGGATTATCTATGAAGGGGTGGCCTTTCCTATGTGTTGGATGCTGTTGCCAAAGCGAGGCAATTCCAATAGTGAGGAACGCATCTATTTGATGAAGGAGGTGCTCACGCGCATTCCACCATCTCACATCCGGGTTGTAGTCGCAGACAGGGAATTTATTGGAAGAGAATGGTTTAAGTGGTTAGACACACAAAACATCCCCTTTGCTATCCGCATCAAGGAAAACGCGCTTGTCTCAGCAGGCAGTAAAGAGATACCCATAAGAAAGCTGTTTTCAAACCTGCAAATCCATCAGCAAACCCGCTTGTGCCAACCCCGACGTGTTTATGACCTGCCTGTGTATCTGTCTGCGATAAGATTGAAAGATGAGGTCCTCATTATTGCCAGCAACAGACAAGAACACTACGTATTAGATGAATATAAGAAACGATGGGGCATTGAAGTCCTTTTTGCCAATTTGAAAAGTCGTGGCTTTGATCTGGAAGCGACTCACCTCGTGCATGAAGAACGCATCGAGAAACTTATCGCGCTTTTGACCATTGCCTTTACTTGGGCACATATCGTAGGCGAGTGGATCGCACTTACAAAACCCTTGAAGGTCAAAACACACGGACGGATGGAGAAAAGCCTCTTTCGGTATGGCTTAGACCATCTCCAGTATGTCCTGCTCAATATAAACCTGCAATACCAACAGTTCCGAAAATGTATTCGATTACTGAGTAATCCCACACTTTGTGACACAATTTAACTTTTGTCGTGTACTATGAAAAAAAATAAAAAAATGTACTCCGAACTCCTCAATCGCCGTTTCATCGCCCTGCTCATTGTCTCTTTTTTTAGCAGCTTTGTCTCTGCCCCGCTCAACACACTCCTCCCCGTATATGTCGAAGCAGACCTGCTCGGCACACCCTTCTTTTCCGGGGGATTGCGCGCAGCATTTCTCATTTTAGGCGGAGTCTTTGCCGTGCCTGCGGGCCGCCTTGCCGATGCCTGGGGCGTCAAACCCGTTTACGTTCTCGGCACTTTGGGACCCATTCTCGCCGGCGTTATTTTTTCCAGCGGCGACCCGCTCCTCCTGACTGCTCTGTGTACCGGCATTGGCATCTCATCTGGATTCAACAGCGCCGGAGGGCAAAGCTATCTCATCAGCGCAGCCCCATCGTCTGTCATCGGCATCGCATCAGCTGGTTATTTTCTCGGCAACACCCTCGGCTCAGCTTCGGGAAATCTTCTCTCCGGCCCCATCGCCGATGCATTCGGATTTCAAACCCTCGGTTTTTGTATCACACTTGCAGGGGTATTGCTCGTCCTGATGAGCATCCTGGCCCTTCCTGCGATTCCCTCGCCAAAATTTGGCAAAAATGGTCGCAACCTGTCTGCATTCATACAACTATTCCGCCGTCTCGACGTGTGCCTTCTGCTGGGCATTCGCTACCTGCCCACCAGCTATTGGGGCGCCGTCACCCTGCTCTTGCCTCTGCTCATTTTTCGCATTGCGGACACCAGCACCGCAGCCACGGATTATACTGCCATCAGCCTGACCATTGCAGCTTGTTTTCAGGTCCTCACCGGTCGGCTTTGCGACCGCATTGGGCGCTGGCGCCCCATCCTCGTATCCGCATCGCTCGTCGCCATCAGCGCCCTCGGCCTCGCCCTGACCGCGCACACCCTTACTGGCATCTACGTCTTTGGCATTCTCGCAACCGCCTCGGCCTGGTCTCTTTCGACCACCATGCCGGGCCTCATACAATTGATCGCCCGCGAAGACGAAAAAGGCCGCGTCGTGGGCGCAGCCCACCTCGCCTGGAGCCTGGGCATGCTCTCCGGCAGCCTCGGCGGCGGAAAACTCATCGACTGGGGTCCCATCTGGCCCTTTGGCATCTCAGTATTATTTTGTCTCGGCGCACTCGCCTGCGGTGTGGGCCTCTTTCGCCTGCATGCAAAAAACGAAAACCCATAAAATTGAGGAATCACTATGAACAACCAATCCCTGAAAATCATTGTCTTTGGCGCCCACCCCGACGACTGCGATATCAAAGCGGGCGGCATCGCCATCAAATACGCAAACCTCGGGCACGAGGTAAAATTTGTCTCTGTCACCAACGGCGACGCGGGCCACCACGAAATTGGCGGCGTTGAACTCGCCCGCCGCCGCCGCGCCGAAGCCCAGGCAGCAGGTGCAGTCGCGGGCATCGAATACCACGTAATCGACAACCACGATGGCGAACTTGAACCCACCCTTGAAAACCGCAAAAAAATCATCCGCCTGATTCGCAACTATACGCCGGATCTCATCCTGACCCATCGCCCCAACGACTACCACCCCGACCACCGCTACACATCCATCCTCGTGCAAGACTCGGCATACATGGTCACCGTACCCAACATCTGCACAGACACACCCGCCCTATCGTACAATCCCGTCATCGCGTACCTGAGCGACAACTTCCAGAAACCGCAACCTTTCTCTCCCGATGTCGTCATAGCCATAGACGACGTCATAGACAAAAAACTCGACATGCTCCACTGCCACACATCGCAAATGTACGAATGGCTACCCTTTAACGCGGGCCATCTCGACCAGGTACCCGAATCGCCGCAAAGCCGCCGCGAATGGTTGCGACATCGCCTCAATCAATTTCGCGCCGTAGCGGATCGCTATCGCGATCTATTGATCAAATACTACGGACAAGAACGCGGCTCGAAAATCCAATATGCCGAAGCTTATGAAGGCTGCGAATACGGCAGCGCGCTCACAGACGACAATATCCCAAAACTTTTTCCCTTTTTCTAAATCCACGGATAAAAATAAAAGGGCGAGTTAAAAACTCGCCCTCTACTTGTCCTCTATACTAAGCGTCGCCCATAGGGAAAACGACAGATCAATCCATTTTAATCACGCCGCAACCAATTCGCGGGCCAGCATTCCCCGAAGGCTGTGAGACAAAATCATCAGCATCCGCATGGACGATGATCGCTTTTCCAACAAAATCTATATCTGAGCCAGTGTTCATCTCCCAAAGATTTGTCGTCAGTTCAAGTTTTCCCATGCCTTGATCATCGACAGTCATATTGCCAATGTCGCCAAGGTGAAATTCACCTTCTCCCCATTTTCCGTGTGCAACGCCAGTAGGATTCCAATGCCCGCCAGCCGATTTCCCGTCTGGAGCACTGCAATCGCCAGTTTCGTGGATATGAACAGCGTGTTCGCCTGGAGACACATTAGCGACCGAGATGACGAACTTGATATTATCGCCGTTCTGTGTGAAAACCGCTTTTCCGGTTAAGCCGCTTTCATTCGTCTCGTTGATAATCGCAGTTGCCTGTGAAACGGTTTGTGCATCGAAAATTTCGAGATTGCCGTCTTTGACAATCAGAACCTTTGCATCGTAAACCGCGTCGCCATTGGCATCAAAGGAGAATTTTCCGAAAACGGTATCAAAATCCCTGATATTGGCGAGTGCATCTCGAATTGCGGTGGGCTCGGTGGATTGTGCATTTGCAATCGCCTCTGCCAAAATGCGAAGTGTAGTATAGGCACGTGCAACATAGTTGTTCGGTTCCCCACCGTATTCAGCCCTGTAATTCTGCACAAAGGCGTGATTTCCCGGTGTGTCGAACGCTGCACCCCATCCTATGAAAGTAATCGCACCCTCAGCGGCTGCACCTGCTTTTTGGACATTTTCAACAGTCAGGGTACGCACGATAAAGGTAGCAGATATACCGAGTTGATGTCCTTGCTTTAGAATTTCAGATTTTTCTGGTGATAAGGACGAAACAAAAATGACGTCAGGGTTCAATGCCTGTATTCGGGTTAATTGTTCAGAAAAGTCGGTATCACCACTCTGGAAGGTTTCAGTAGATAGCACCTCAACGCCCTTCGCAGCGAGCACTTCTCTTATGACTTTGTCCGAATCGATGGAAAAAAAATCTAGCTCGTCATATAGCGTAGCGGCGGTTTGATAACCGAGTTTTTCGTGCGTGGCTTCAATGCCACTCGGAATAAGAACATCTGTGGTCAGGGCAACACGAAAAACAAAATCTCCAAGCGCGCTGAGACCAGTGGCGGCTGAAGTCGGACTAATCGCCACCACCTGATTTTCTTGTGCAATCGGAAAGACCATCCTCGTCTGGCTTGAGGTAGGAGGGCCGATAATAACAGGCACGCCTGCTTGGATCAGTTTATTATAGGCCGCGACTGCGCCCTCTACGGTGCTCTGATCGTCCTCAATGACAAACTTAAGTTCCACATTGCCAATTCCCTGACGTGCTAAATCAAGACCTTGCTGTATCGGTATGCCAAATGAATCATGAAAGCTTCCCGTTACCGGTAGGACAATCCCAATGGTAACGCGCTCAGATGTACCCGTCACCTGTGCCCTTCCACCAATAGGCAACGCAACCATTGTCCTGTAGCCTCCATTGATCGGGATACTCGACCAATGCCCCATCACAGAGCCATCCCGAGACGCACGCGCCTGATAATATCCACTCGCCTGACCGGATATCTCCACCGTGACGTGCCCCATATCATCAGTCATACCCGACCACTGATAATCGGGCGCCTGCCCGGCAACAGAACGCGCAAACTCGACCATCGCACCTGCCACAGGCGCATCATCTTGCGACACAGTCGCCACCACCGTCGCCAGAGACATATCATCAGCTACAGCCATTTTACTCAGCGGACGTCCAATCTGCTCCTCCACACCGAAAGGCTCCATCCCGCGCTCGCCACCGCAGCCCCACATAAAACCTGCGGCGAGAACGACCACCATCACACTGCGAATCCTGCTCAACATAAAACTCTCCTTGTAAATAATAATTGCATACGAATTTTTGCACCTCAAAATATACGCCACGCACAGGTATCACACAAACTAAAACGCGCTGACCATCCGCACATGCACCATACCCTGCCCCAGGCTCTCGCCCCGTGGCAAACCATAATCTATCCCAACCGCGCCCATCCGTCCATCTGCCAAAAGACCAATGCCATAGGACACGGGCCATGAACGCATCCCTGCCCCTTCAATCCTTCCCGCATCGACAAAGACAAAAAGCCGCGATTTTGGTCCCAGCAACCACCGCCACTCCACATTGACCCACCCCGCATTTGTCCCCCAGAACATCTCTTCCCGATAGCCCCGTAGCGATTGTGCGCCCCCCAGCCAGATGCCGGCAGACTGCGGCACATCCCCCTTTTGCCCCACCCAAAAAGCGCGCGCCCGTCCCGCAACAACAGACTGCCTGCCCACAGGCAAAAACACCTGCCCATCAACCTCCCACTGCACGCGCCTGACCCCATCTGAAACCTCGCCGATCTCTCCCCTGACCTCCGCCTGCCAACCGCTCATATCACGCCCTCGCCGATCAAACCGAACACCCGACGCGAGAGACCACATCCTCTCGCCTTCAAAAAATCCCAACCCCACAGAATCGGGCAAAACGCGCCTGTGTGCAACACCGCCAAAAAAGCGCGCACCCTCTCCCACAGACACATCTGCGCCTCCTCCAAACTTATGCGTCACATACCCCGTGCGCGCAACCATTTCTACCGCACCCCAACCGGAAATTGGACTACTTAAAATATAGGGTTCGCGATACGAAACGCGCAAATTCGACAACCCCACCCCCTGACGAGACCACAGCGCGTACCCCTCTCGTCCCCCACCAGAAAAATTTAAAATATCGAGTGCGATCTCCCCTGTCAACCCCTGTCCAGACCCCACACCGAGCACCCCCTCAACGCGCGTGTGACGCGACTCCTCCAACTCGATCACAAGAGCCATCTCATCCCCAGTAGATACGAGTTCAGGCGTATAAACCCGGTCAACAAACGGCAAAATCTGCAACTGCCGCACAAAAGCATCCACGCGACGCTGGTCATACATCTCGCCCGCAACAAACGATATATGCCGCAACAAAACATCCTCCCGAGTCGTTTGATTGCCCTCAAAACGCACCGCATCGACATGCACCAGAGGACCGGGCGACACCACCACCTGCACGCGCGCGCTATCCCTATCAAATTGCACATCTGGACGCAATGCACAAAACGGATAGCCCCGATCTTCATAAAAACGCAACAAGCGATCCAACCGCTGGTTTAAATCGCTTTCGATCAACACCATACCCCGCGCCAGACCAAAAGCCTCCGATGGCTCAAAAATCAAATCACCGCTTACATCCACAGACGCAACCCGCGTTCGCACCCCCTCAACAATCGCAAAAGCCACCGTCGCATCTTCCCCGCGCATTGCAACCCTGGGAAAAGCCACCGCCACATGCCAGAATCCACGCGCCTGATACCCCTTCAAAATGCGGTGAACATCCTTTCGCAACAACGCGGAATCCACTGCAACGCCCGCCCGCGTAACCAGCCATCCCCGCACATCGCGCGCACTTACAGACCGCGCACCTTCAACCTGCACGCGCTTCACAATCGCACGCATCTCTCCCCCCGCGCTGGACGCGACGCAGACCATCCACAGCGCAAGAAGCAAGCATCGCCATACCTTTATGTATTTATCTGTATTCATCGACCTATTCTCAGCCCCAATCGCGGCAGGGATGCCGCCCCTACATTTGATTGTCCATCTGCGGATCAAAACACCGCCCGCATCTCCACGCGCCCGAGATGTATCGTCTGACGAGCAGGCCTTACGCGACCATCGTACATCACCCGCGCCGATACATATTTGCCAAAACGGTAATCCATCCCCAATCGCCACCCCCAGTTCTGCCCCTGACGATTACCCCTTGCCAACCCCAAAAATAAGGGCGCTGTATCCGTCGTCCAAACCCGCGTCCAATCCAATCGCCCGCGCAATCGCCCGCGACCGGGCAAAGCGTAAATCACCTCTGGCTGAACGCCGATATGCCACACGCGCAACGTCCGGATACCTTCCCAATCTCGCCCCCCCAAAATGCCCAACCGCAAATACCATTTATGTGCAGACCTGAACGCGCAACGCAGCGCACCACTCGCCCCATCAATGCGATAGGCAAAAGCACCTGCACCCTCGCGCGCTCTATGCCCCAGATCAAATTCCGTCTCCAGTTCAAGACGATTGACAGGCCTCAATTTCCCCAATACGCCACCCTGCACAAAAAATTCGGCAGCCCCCCCGTAAAACGCCCGATTAACCAGATCGCGCACGCGCGCAGTCAAACGCAGCGATCCTCGCCTGTGATACCGAAACAAATAAAGACGCATCAGCCCATCCCTGCGAGCACCCAAAATCCCGGCATCCGCATCAAAACCCAACAGATCCCAGGGAGTTGCCTGCTTCGCCCCAGTCGCAATCTGCCGTTCCGCACGAAACGACGCATCCAGCGCAACAGCGGACAAAATGTGCTTATCTCCTATCAAACGCCGAAAATCAATTTCCACGCGCATGCCCAGCGCGCCATCGCGTGCCGGGGCAAACTGCCCGTAGTCATAAACCCGCACATAATTGCCATCGACATCGGGTACAAACTCTTCCACATCGCGCAAACCATCGCCATTGGCATCCTCCCAGATATATTCCCCCAGCCCGGATGCCACCTCGACAAAAATGGGCTGACTGACCCGCGTGCTCGAAACGCGATACGTTATCTGATGCGACGAGCCAGGACGCGTATGCCCCAACCGCACGCGTCCCAGATGTGTCGTCGTCTGCTGATGTTCGCGCCCGATATGAATGTTCCCATGTGTATAAGAACCAGAAAAAATCCAACCTCTCCAATTTGTCATCTGCGCCCTGTGTGTGTGCAACCACCCGCGCAAACTATCCTGCCACACCGCTTCTCGCTGTCTGAACTTTCGATATTTCAACTCCGATACCCACGACCAATTTCGCCCTTCGCCAACACCTATGTGCCACACCAACTCCTGTTTGTCAACACCCTGGGGCAAAACGCGCGGACGTGTGGCATAAAAAAGCGAACTGCTCCCCACCCCATCACCCACCCCATTTTCCAGCGAAAAACGAAACCCCGGCACAACACCCCCCACCGGCACTTCAACTTGCCCCTCGTGCCGGCGCATCTCGCCGCTACCGCGCCCGAGCGACTCGTAGCGGTACATCCCTACAGGCGCGTGAATCCCCACACTTTTCCGATCCGTTAGCACAGCACCCAAATGCTGTCCGTATTCCCCAGTAACAAAAAACGCCTTGCCCAAATCCCAACGCACAGCCATCTCGCCCTCGCGTTGGGCGGTTCGCGCAGTATCAGCTTGCCATCCCCATCGCCCGGCAGCCCGCCCTCTATCCAATCTCTCAAATGCTTCAAAATTGGCCCCAACCTGACGAAACCGACCCGTGACTTCAAAATTGCGCGCATTCCACGCGCCATCCATACGAAACCCGCGTCCACGTCCCAAATCCCGATCACTCAAGGCGAACTCCCCAGAAATACGCGCATTTGACCACGGCGTGTACGTCGCGTACACCACCCCCAACTGTCGATGCACTGAAGCTATCCCAGGAGACAATGCAGAACGATCAGACTCTCGAATCAGCGTTGTTCCCACAGACATTCCCTCAGCGAGGGACACGCGGGACTCTATACCCACCAACCGGCTTCTCATACCGGCATCAATCACCTGATATTCCACTGTAACGCGGCTCTCTATCCCAATCGGTATTTCAGGCGTAAACGCCACATGCCCGCGCTCGTAATCAATCGTATAATCTGCCCCATCCCCGCGTCTGAGCAACCGCCCGTTGAGATACACGCGCTCAGACTCTGGCACTATCTGCCCCCTCAAGCCACCACCCGACAATGAATAAGGTCCCTGAAACCCCTCAACCGTCACCAGCCGCCGCGTTTCCCAACGCCCCCGCGACACTGCCCCAAAAGCCGCAACTTGCCCATTCTGCCGATGGGCCAACACGCGCGCGCCCTGCAACTGCCTCCGATAGCGCCCAAACACAGTTCCATCAAACGCCACATCAAGATCGCCGAGCGTAGCCGATACCTGATTGGCATTAACCTGAAAAAACACGCGATCCAATTCCTGCAACCGCTTCGACCCACCCTGCTCGCCTATTGGCAAATTGCGATCGGACAGCACGGTCAATAAATTGACTCCCTCGGCGACCTCACCCGAAATACGCAACTGCAAAGCCTGATGAACCGCGTGTTGAGACCCCGCAGTTACAGAAATACTCTTATGACCGCCAATCGTCAACTTCTGCTCTTCATCCCTATTTTGCACAACAGGTGGAGCAAACACACGCACAATCGGCTGATCTCCACCGCCTTCCCCCGGTTGGAACTGACGACGCTGAACCACAGGTGCGGTTACCAGAGGACGCTGCCTAAAACGCACCACAATCTCCACACCTCGCACAACATCCCGCAAAAGCGTCAACAACGCACGATCGGCATCTATCACATAATCTCGATCCCGAATGAGCAACACCCCATTCACCCAAACCCGTTCGCTCGCCGCCTCAATCGCACGGTCAGAAACCGCAAAAGGCCCGCGGCTCCCATCCGCTTGAAACGCCCATTCCCCATCGAACAACGTAAACTGCTCTGGCACAGGCACCTGTGCCTGTGCCGCCGCAACACAAAAGAAAAAAAATACAATGCCCTGAGCGATACAAAGGGTGTCAACACTCATCTCTCGCGTCTCGCGTCTCACCTTTTACCCCTCGCGACTAAAAAAAATAGGACATCCCGCCCCCGCGGAACATCCCGGCCTTTCCTCACTTCATCCTTTGCACTTCACTCGTCACCCTTCTCACTCTTCCCCCTTGAAACTTGTATATGCAACTTCTGAATGCGCCCGTTGCCCGAATCCAGAACGAACAACCTGCCAGCGCGTCCAAGCACAACGCCCCGGGGAAATTGGAACGCCATCGCACCCCTTCCCGGATCGGGACCACCCAAAGAGCCAACAACATCGCCAGAATCGAGATCAAAAACCACAATGCGATGATGGCCTGTATCCGCTACAATCAACGTTCGCTCAGGCCCCACGCAAAGCGCCGAAGGCTGCAATAAAATATCTTCACCCATTGTCTTTTGAAAATTGCCAAATCTGTCGAACACCGCGATCCGATCATTCTCGCTATCGCAAACATAAACCGCCTCGCGACCCTCTATTGCGATCCCCAAAGGCCGACGCAAATTGCCAGCCCCATACCCAAACCCACCAAAACTGCGATCAACGCGGCTATATGTATCGATCTGCACCAGTTGATCCGCATCGATATCGCCCACCAAAATCTCATCTGCATCCGACACGGCAATACCACTGAGCGTCCCCAGATCCATAGAACCACCAGCATCCGCCCCACCAATCACCGCCAGAAGACGCAAATTGAGATTAAACACCTGAATGCGGCGATTTCGACCATCGGCTACATAAATCTCCAGCCCCTTGCTCGCGGCAATACCACCCGGTTTATTAAATTGCCCATCTTCCCAGCCCGGTCCCCCCACTGCCCTCAAAAAAGTCCCCGTTGAAGATAATTTTTGGACGCGATCATTTCCCGTATCCACCACAAACACATTGCCCGACGTATCCAGAGTCAATCCCTCGGGATCGAGAAACTGCCCATCGCCCCCCCCTATTTCGCCAAAAACAGCCTCAAAGCGAAACGCGACCTGCACCTCTGCCCCAACCGTACCAACCCATGCAAATACAATCAGGATACGCAAAATATGTCCCATAAAATTGCTCCCTCTTCCGATCAGCGCGAAACACTTCGGCCCTCTCGCTTATACTTTTCGAGCAAAGTCTTGAGTTCTTCAACGATCTCGGGATATTCTGCATAACGGTTAAATCGCTCGATCCGGTCGCGTTCGAGATCAAAAAGCTCACCCGGATGGTCGTGAGGTACATACCCGCGTTCTTCCACAAACCAATCCGGCTCTTTATTATCATCCCCACTCGGTGCATCGATCAACACCCAGCGGCCCTTCCGAATAGCGAACTTCCCCCGAATACTGTGATGCACCGTCGCCTCCCGGATAGGCGTATCAAAAGTCTCATCTAAAAGCGCGGGCAATATATTATAACTATCTTCACCCATATCCTCCGACAAAGACGCACCGCTTATCGCCGCTGCCGTAGCCATAAAATCGGACATACAAATCACCTCGTCGCAAACCCTGTCCCCCTCAATCTGACCGGGCCATCTGGCAACAAAAGGAACCCGGTGCCCGCCTTCCCACACATCGCGTTTTAACCCCCGCAAGCCATCCATACTGTAATGACCGTATTCCTGGATCCGTCTATACGCGAAATTTTCCGGCCCATTATCGCTGGTAAAAATAATCAGTGTATTCTCGGCAATCCCTTTTCGATCAAGAGCCGCCATCACCTCGCCCACAGTCCAATCCACTTCACACACAAAATCTCCGTATTCACCCGCCTCGCTCATACCCTTAAATTCATCTATTGGCACAATCGGCGTATGCGGCGCAGTCAGCGGAAAATACAAAAAAAACGGTTGCTCATCCGCCGCTTCAATATATTGAACCGCGCGCCGGGTCAACTCGGGCATCACCGCTTCGAGAGACCACCCCGGCGCCATAGCTCCGGGCGCCCCAAACATCTCCTCGGGCTTCTCCTCAACTGGCACATCCACCAACCTATCATCTTCAAACCAGGTATAAGGTGGAAAATTGGGCACGTCATCGCCAAAATAATAATCAAATCCGCATTCTACGGGACCACCAGTGACCGGCTTACTAAAATCGATATTCTTACCCAACTCATACCGCTGATCCCTACCCATCACCCCGTATTCCGCGCCTTCATAAGCCGCACGCCCATCCTTTGTCTCCCAGTTCCATCCCAGATGCCACTTCCCAATACAAGCCGTGCGATATCCCTGATCTCGCAACAATGCCGCCACCGTCGTACGCCCTGGCTCAATCAAAGGCGGATCCCAGGGCCACAACACGCCGCCTTGCAACCGAGTGCGCCACGAATATCGCCCCGTAAGAATCGCATAGCGCGACGGCGTACAAACGCTGGACGGCGCATGGGCATCGGTAAAACGCACCCCCTGCGACGCCAGCCGGTCCAGATTGGGCGTTGGGATTTTAGACTCTGGATTCTGGCACGCCAGATCCCCATAGCCCATATCATCAGCCAGAATAAAAATGATGTTCGGATTGGACTGCTTCATCTGTTCACCTCAAATCTTCAAATTCGCCTGAATACTCGCCACTGCCCGCTCGACATCTTCTCGATGACCAAACGAACTCAAGCGAAAATAACCTTCGCCAGCAGGCCCAAAACCCGAACCCGGCGTACCCACGACATGGGCTTCTGACAACAACTTGTCAAAAAAGTCCCACGACGACAGGCCGTTCGGCGTCTTAAGCCACAAATACGGCGCGTGAACACCGCCGAAAACCGTCAGCCCGACACGCCTCAGCCCCGCCCGAATAATGCGTGCATTCTCCATATAATACGCAATCATCTCCTGGCATTCCCGCTCACCTTCTTCGGTAAACACCGACAAAGCACCCAATTGCACAATATTAGAAGCACCATTAAAAAACGTATTTTGACGCCTGCCCCACAGCGTATTCAACTTGCCCGCCTCCGAGTCTTCTACCACCAGATCCATCGGCACAACTGTCCACCCCAGGCGCACACCCGTAAACCCGGTATCTTTGGAAAAACTATTGATCTCAATCGCACAGGACTTTGCCCCCTCAACCTCGTAAATCGTTCGCGGCAAATCCGCATCCGAGATGTACCCAGCATAAGCCGCATCGTAAATAATCACCGCCTTGTATTCCTTCGCATAATCCACAAACGCCTGAAGCTGCGCCCGGGTTGCCACAGCACCCGTCGGATTATTCGGGCTGCAAATATAGATCAAATCCACCTTTTGATCTGGTACCTCGGGCATAAAACCATTCTCTTCCTTACACGGCATATAAACCAGTCCTGCATACTGATCGTTCACCGCCTCACCCGTCCGTCCGGAAATCACATTGCTATCGACATATACCGGATATGCAGGATCCTGCACAGCAATCACATTATCCATACCAAAAATCGACTGGATATTCGCCGAATCCGACTTGGCCCCATCGCTCACAAAAACCTCAGACGCATCAAGGTCAACCCCGTACTTTGCATAGCGTTTCGCCAGAGCCTCCCGCATCTCAGGCTCCCCCTCCCCGCCATCGGCATAGCCGCGATACGTCTCCACATTCGCCATCTGATCCACCGCATCGTGCAAACCGGCAATCACGCTTTTGGTCAGCGGCTCGGTCGTATTGCCAATACCCAACCGCATCACGGACACCTCTGGATGGGCATCGAGAAAAACCTGTGTCCGCCGCGCAATCTCGGGAAACAAATATCCCGCAGCCAATTTGTCATAATTTGCGTTAATACTCGCCATGTAATCTAAATCCTTTCGCGTCATAGTTCACCAACCAACAACATATCGCGCCAAAAAATATAGACGCAACGCCCAAAAGTCAAAGACCAAAAACGCATAACCCAATAAACCGTATAAACATTGTGTTGCATAGCTATCCCATTCAGCTTAATTTTTAAGAGGGTCTGGTTGGGCGGGATTTTCACACTTCACGGTACGGGCGAAAGATTTTTCGCCCCTTCATTCAGGAGTACGCATGGGATACACAGCTCAAGTGCGCGAATTTACAATGGCCTGTAACGACGACCTGCCAGCACATCCGCAAAACATGACACCAGAAGGCATCGCATTTATACGGGAAATGGTCAACGATGAAATGGACGAATTAATGGCCGCGCAGACCGTCACAGAACAAGCCGACGCACTCGTCGATGCGATTTACTACATCTGCGATTTTGCCGTACGCAACGGCATCAACCTCGACCCGCTCTTCGAAATCGTCCACAATGCAAACATGCAAAAAGTCGTAAACGGAAAAGTCATCCGCCGAGAAGACGGCAAAATACTCAAACCCGAAGGATGGGAAGACCCCGCGCCCAAACTCATAAATGAAATGACCCGCCAGGCGCGTGAAGGCGGGTTTGATAAAAAATAGCCCATCCAACTTTTTGGACGGGCTGTTGTTTTTAGCGCGGAATCTTTAAATCAGCGATTAGTCAGTTCAAACACACTATTCTCCAACCAACGCTTAAACGCCTCATTCTGGGAGTACTGCTTGTAGAGTTCGGTATCGTCCGAAAGCAGCGTCATAATCGCCTTCTCCAACGCCTTATCGTGTTCAATGCGCGTATTCTGCTCATCTGAATGTTCCCGCGCATTGCGATAGGCACTATCCTCATCGACCATCCTCGGAACATCTTCGGTAATCATCTTGCGTATGCGGTCCTCATTGGTCCACGGGATATCGCCAAAAAGGTCGTTAAACGCCCTGAGAATATTGGAAAGCCGGTCCATTTCCGGCTCTGGCTTAAAGCCGCCACCGCCTGTGGGCACTGGCTCAATCTCGGCATCCTCATCGGACAGCATAATTTGCATCGTCGCCTGCTTCTCGGCGCGATAGCTATCCATATCAATAGCACCCTCAATCCCCAGGGACAGATCTTCTGTAACCGGCGTCGGCAGCTTGGGAACGAGAAAATTCAGAAAAATGGAAAGCTGTTCCCACCCCACATTCGCGTAGGGAAGCACCTGAGACAAGAAGTTGTATGCGCGCACAAAGGCTTTGGCATTGCCCTTAAATTCAACCTGCCCGTCCTCATCCAGTTCACTGCGATAGATCGCCACACACTCGTCCAGGATAGGATCAAAAGCCCCGCGGTCATCGCCCTTCAAATACGACGCCACCAACTCGTGGACTTGCTCATCCGAATAAACCTGCTGACCATCCAGTTCGGCCTTGAGATCGTGCAACTTATTGGGATCGGTTTCATCCGCCAAAATAGTCGTGCGATAGTAATCGGCAAAAGCATCTCTTATCCCATCGGCATCATTGTAAAAATCCAGCACAAACGTATCGCGTTTTTCCGGATGGGCGCGGTTGAGGCGCGAAAGGGTCTGCACAGCCTTAATACCAGAAAGCACCTTATCCACGTACATCACATGCAACAAAGGCTCATCATAACCCGTCTGAAACTTATCCGCACAGACCAGAAACCGATAGGGATCTTCCTGAATCTTACTGGCAATCTGCGATGACGGAAAACCATTCAACGACGCTTCACTCACCCGCTCACCACCGTAATCCGTCTCACCAGAAAAAGCGACAATAGCTTTATGCGGGCTATTGCGCTCCCTCAGATAATCGCGGATGGCGTGATAGTAGGTAATCGCCATCTGAATACCACCCGTTACAACCATCGCCCGCGCCTGCCCACCAATTTTGCGCGGAGCCAGCACCTGCTCGTGAAAGTGATCAACCATAATCTCGGCTTTGAGCCGGATAGCATGGCTATGCGTCTCCACATATTGGACGAGCTTCTTCTTCGCCTTTATCGTGTCAAACTCTGGATCGTCTGCTATTGTCTTGGCGAGATGATAATAGCTCTTCACCGGCGTATAATTGCCCAGCACATCCAGAATAAACCCCTCCTCAATCGCCTGTTTCATCGCATAGCTATGGAAAGGCAGATGCTTTGTCGTACCATCGGACTGCGATGATGGCGTGCCAAACAACTCCAGCGTCTTATTCTTTGGCGTCGCAGTAAAAGCAAAATAGCTCGCATTGGTCAACAGCCGCTTCTGCTCAATAATCCGGTTAATTTTATCTTCAAACGTATCGTCATCATCCCCGTCCTCGTGATCGCCCAGTGCCTGCGCCATCGCCGAAAACGTACGCCCACCTTGGCTGGAATGGGCTTCATCAATAATAATAGCGAAGCGATTCCCCCGATGATCTGTACCAATCTCATCCAGGATAAACGGAAACTTCTGCACAGTAGAAATAATGATCTTCTTCTCCGCGCCGATAAAACGACGCAAATCGCCAGATCTTTCAGCATGCCCAACCGTCGCGCTCACTTGTGCAAACTGCCGGATCGTATCGTTGATCTGCCGGTCCAAAATAATCCGGTCCGTCACAACAATAATAGAATCAAAAACCGTCTCACCATCCTTTTCCAACCCAATGAGACGGTGCGCCAACCATGCGATAGAATTGGACTTCCCACTCCCCGCCGAATGCTGAATGAGATAGCGTTGCCCAGCACCCTTCTCCGCAGCATCAGCCAGCAACTTCCGCACCACATCCAACTGGTGATAGCGCGGCCAAATCTGCGACTGCGACTTGCGCCCGGTCTTTGTATCGACAGATTCCACCAGCAGGGCATAATTCTCAATAATATCGGTCAAACTCTGCCGCGTCAGAACCTCCTGCCACAAATAATCGGTCTTAAGCCCGTTAGGATTGACCGGATTACCCGCACCATCATCCCAACCCTTATTAAAAGGCAGAAACCAGGACGACTTCCCCTTGAGATGCGTACAAAACATCACCTCGTGCTCATCCACAGCAAAATGAGCCAAACAGCGGCCAATGCGAAAAAGATCCTCCCTCGGATCCCGGTCGCGTTTGTACTGCTCAACCGCATCTGCCACCGTCTGCTTGGTCAGACTATTCTTCAACTCAAAAGTCGTCACCGGCAAGCCATTGATAAACAGCGCGAGATCAAGCGCGAGCCGCTTATTGGCATTGCTATACGACAACTGCCGCGTAACCGAAAAGCGATTCTGTTCGTAAAGCTTCACCGCCCGTCTGTTGCCCGGCGATGGCGCACCATAAAAAAGCGAAATATCATACGACAAGTGCTTAACGCCATTGCGAAGCACATCCACAATCCCGCGCTTGCCAACCTCGCTCTTCAACCGGGTAAGAAACCTGCGCCGCGTCGGATTATCGCTCCCCAAAGACAGCGCATCGGCAACCTTCGGCTGCGTCGCCACCAAAAAAGCCGTCAACTGCGCCAAATCCACACAATACTCGCGGTCGTAATCCTCGCGATCCCCATAACGCCAGCCAACACCATAAACAGCCGGACGTTCCCCTACATCACCCGCACCCGATTCATCCGCCCGACCAGCCAGCACCTCGCAAATGCGATCTTCCAAACCGCGTTCAGTTGTATCAGTGATCATTAGGAAGTTCCAGTCAAGTACCAGTCAAGTAAAATAACTATCATATATTCAATAATTTATGAAAAATACGATCTCATACCGTCGGTTGCCAGTCAAGTACTAGTCAAATAAATAAATACCGTATCTTCAATAACTTATGTAAATATGATCTCATATCGTCGATTGTCAATCAAGTAACCGTCAAGAAAGTTGAAAGACGACGTGGCTTTACTAAATCCTTTACTAAATCCTTTACTAAATCCTTTACTAAATTCCCTAAATATTCCAAAATTTAGTAAAGGGCAAATCTATGAAAAACAATTATTTAGATATATTTATTTTTTCCCTACTCCTTTTCAGGCTCATTTTCTTTACTAAATGTTCTTTCCAAATGCGCTTCTGTAAGCACCCATGCGGGTTGAGCGCGGGACCCCTGGTTGACGATCAAATCGGAGAGACGCAATTCCTGTATAAGATTACGGACCCTGATCTGCTTCTGCTCCTCTGTCAGCCGATCAGGCAGCTTCGAAATCAGGGCCTGATCGATCTCCTTACGACTGACCGGGCCATGTTCGCGGATCAAGTCTAAAATCATATCCAGATAGTACTGCTTGTCGAATCCACGTTCTATGAGGTAACGGTCAGTGTCATCCGTCACCTTAGCAATCGATTCAACGACCATTAAGTTAGGGTAACGGCCTTCAACAAGACCGCTGGCCTTCAGAGAGCGATGATCTTCCCGGCTGATACGCATTCCCTTTTGCATCTGGTCAAGTAGCATAACCTGACTGAGGTTCAGATCAGTTCGTTCCATCAGGAGCCGAGTATAGCGCTCATCAAGAATGCGACCGTGGATGCTCACAGCCACGCTATTTGTCTGCATCAAATCGTAGTCTGGAAGCGCAAAGAAACGCTTCCTCTGTGTATCGAACATGCGCTTAATGCCGCCACCCTGAGTATCAATCAGATTCAATTCAACCATGGCATCAGCTAAGAATGGATTGCGATAGATGGCCTGGGGAGCGTCTTGTTGGATGACCGTCTCAACATCGCCGGGCAGAAAATCCCCGACATTGGTCAGCAAAATACGGTCAGGAAATTCGACGACAACAATCCGTCCACGCAGACGATAGTCCTGATGTGCGATGCTGTTGTGCAGGGCTTCGCGGATTACCCAGGGGTCGTACTGAGTAATTTCTTGAGGGAACAGTGTCCCGCTCGGCAGGGCACGCACAGTGAGGTTGCGGACGCGCTTCAGAAGGCGGTCCCCTGCAAGCAAGAACGGCGGCCCAATGTGCTCGTAATCCAACTCGCGATTTTGGTCGTCCTTGAGCACCCAAGAAATTTTAGCCACCATTGGCGAGAGTAGCACCGACGATTCCGGCCGTCCCAGCAACAGCAGTGCGGTATTCGTCACAGCACCCTGCCTTAAAACCCGGGCTTTGTTGAGAAACGTCGCGTCGTCCCACTCCTCAACTTCATCTGCCTGCGCCGGATGCTTGATGACGAACTGCTCGCGTGCCTTGACCATGGCATTGGAGTCAAGATCATCAAGACTCGCCTGTTTACACACCTCTGCGGACCAGTCGCTCCCGCGCGTCCAAATCACGCGAGCCTTCTCGGGATGCCTGCTTCTCAGTTCATCTATCGCTTTACTCCGCTCACTGGCGGACTTATGAAACAGCCCGCGCACAGAATTTGCTCTCTCAGGTCCCTCAGGAATATCAGAGGTATCTATCTGCTCATCGGGCAGAGCCGCAAGTGCGTCCAATTCTTCTTTCTGAGCTTGTGTTGATTCAGTATCCGGACTCGTCATACCCTACTCTCTCAGTTCGTACAAGCCCTCAACCCAATCGACGGACAGTGTCGTCAGGCGTTTGAGAACGCGTGTGGTTGTATCAATGATCATTTGGTTTTCCATCAAACAACCATCAAACAAATTTTAAAACATGAAGTGTTTTAATAACAATAGGTTACGAAAATGAATCTATTCTGCCGAGTCATTTTCCGGGTTTTCTATCAAACAACCATCAAACAACCATCAAACAACCGTCAAGCAAATGGTATCTAATGTGCCAAACTGGTTTCAGTCAAATAACAGCCAAGAAAAATAACCGTCGTATATTCAATAACTTATGGAAAATATGACCTCGTATCGTCAATTACCCGTCAATTAACATAATTTAAGTAAAATTAATGAGTTACGTAAAATTCACAGCTTCTCGACCCGCTTTGCGTCAATTACCCGTCAATTACCCGTCAATTACTGGATGGCTACTCAGGCCCAAAAAGGCAAATATTTCTTCATTTTACGGGCTGCCTGTTCGTCAAATGCCTTGATCTTACTTGCGTCCACGGCCTCTCGGATGTAGCGCGACACGACTGACCTGTAGTTCTCCTTGACACCGAACCGTACTCTTAGAGATGGGTTAGTCAGAAAATCTCGATTCACGTATTGTAGGCAGGCGTGCAGGTAGCAGGCACGCACCCGATCTGCCTTATCCATATCGGACAGGGCCTTGTGAGCAAAGAGTACAACCCGCGTGAATTTCGGTGGTACCTCAAAAATCGGCGCGGGAAGTTGGTAACGCTCAACCTCTATCGCGACTTTGTCAATCCCACTGCCGCGCTCCTCACAAATCTGAAAACGACGCATGAGCGAGGCGAGTACTTCATTGCGAGATGTCGGAGGGCTATCGAGGAAACGCTGAGTATCCACAAGCGGCTCACCTGGATTTGTAATCTCGATGCGGCCTTCAAATATCTCCACCATAGGCCCTGCTCCCGTTGCGAAAAAGTCCTGATGGATGAGCATGTTTGCCACTAATTCGCGTACAGCCAACTCGGGAAATGCCCGTACTGTCTTGCGTCGTGCTTGTCCGATAACTTCATTTGCTGGCAGTTGCGCGTCAATATAACCGATCAGTTCATCAAAGCCAGCGGCATAGCCTTTTGTGTATTCGTATTCTCTCAAGGTCTCAATGCGTCCCGTGCCGACGTACTGGATAATCCGAATGGCCTTGCGCCTCAGCCGTGGGAAGTCGCCAAGATTTTTCGCAAAGAGAATCGCTCCCAGATTTGTGATATTGAAGCCGCCCGCCTCGCTGGGCGCGATCAATCGGTCTCGTTGAAGCGCGTCAAGGATGGCGGCGCGACCATCGGGCAGTGGTACGTTGAGCAGGTCGAAGTACTTTGGGTAATCGAGCTTAAGCAGAACATCCTCATCCTTCAGCCGTTCGGCAGCGATGTCTTCTTCAAAGCTCACCCGATCAAAAATGCGCCACAGTGTCCGTTCTTTTTCGGGATGGTCCTTGAGCTTTTTCTTGTAGCTACCCACGCGGATGTATTCCTGACCAGCAAAGCGCACCGGATGTCGTGTAGCCCGGTTAATTTCCGTCAGGATGACTGAACCCTTCTCGGTATCCAAACGAAAAAAATGAAAATCAATCTTCGGTTCGAGCAGACGTAGCAGCCAATTTTCCAGTTCCTCATTTCCTTTTTTGGCGGACCTGGGATCAAAGTTACTCCCCACGACTGCGTGGTCATGATCGCGCACACCCCACACCAGATAAGCCGCAGCTTTGCCCACAAGTGCCGCCGAGTTGGCAAGAGCAGAAAGATTCTCGCCGATCTCCTGTAGGTCGGTATTGTCTTCCTTAAATTCTACCCACTCGGTCTCGTGCGGCAAAGCGCATAGCTCCCGGAGAAGCCCTTCCAGGTACTCGGGGGAACGTTGACCGTTCATGTCAAAACCTCCACACCGCGCTCGATGGTATCAATCGCCATTTGGCTCTCCATCAAACAACCATCAAACAAATTACAAAACGGTAAGTAATTTTATAACAATAAGTTACAAATTTTAACTTACTTTGCCGAATCATTTTTCGGATTTTCTATCAAACAACCATCAAACAACCATCAAACAACCGTCAAACAAAGTTAAAAGATTCATGCCTACAGTCAACCGAGAGTTTGAAAAACAACGCTTCTTTACTAAATCCTTTACTAAACTCTCAAAATATTCTAAAATTTAGTAAAGAACAAGTCTTTTCAAAACAAATATTTATATATTTCTCTTTTCTATAATATCCTTTTTCAGGCTCGTTTTCTTTACTTATTTTTGTGAGATGTCCTTCCCGGATGCGCTGTCCCACCCACACCGAAATGCTCAATCCAGCCCTTCTCCGACAAAATATCAAATGCGATCTTAATCTGACGCCGCGAAAACTGTTTCTTTCTCTCGCTCCAAGCGTAAGTATGATTCACGATATCGTCAAAGTCCAATATCTTCTCCTCGCTGGCGACCCAATGCACCGTAGAGAGCAATTCCAGACCAAACGACGACTCGAATCCTTCAATGAGTGCGGAAACTCTTTCAAACCGTGCGTGCGTTTCAGGTGCGGTCTTGAGAAACGCATGGGCATCGTCGAGCGCACCCGGAACCAATTCCAATTCCTTATCGGGAGCATCGCCACCATCTGTATAGCCGGACACCAGATGTCCTTCAATGGCGTTCAAAACATGCCGGAGGTTCTCAGCATAAGGCCCATACGTGGCTTTAACGAATTTCAATCTCAACGGCTCGCCTGCGACCTGCATAAAATACATGAGCTTATGCACTTCCAGCAGCGTCACGAATGGATCTATTAAGCCGCGAAGATAGCAGTTCATCAGCCCGACCAGCGCGGCGCGTCCGGACGTCATCTTGGAAACTGCGCGATTGTCCATATAACCTCTATTTCTGTTCACTAAACAGCGGACAACTCTGCCGCTGCCTCGCGCACATCTACTTTTCCCGTAACCACATCGGCAATCAGCCGCGTGCGGTATTCACCCAGCAACTCAATTTCTCGCCGAGCGCGACCAATGGTGGCATCAATATCGGAAGTCGTCTTGTCGAGATAGCGAATAATCTGTAACTGTTCCGATAATGGCGGACATGGAATGTGCAAATTAGCATACTTCTCAGCACTGATATTGTGAATTGTGGATAAAATAAATGCCGAGTTCTTCCAATGAGTAAAGCCTGTGCTTTGAGTGAAAGCGAATAGAAAGTGTGGTTCGATTAGTGACCGATGAGGGCGGACACGGATCAAATAGCCAGCATAACACGCTTCGCCAGTATCTGCGGGAACTAAGAATGCTTTTCCCACTGTGGCACCACTCCGTGCCAATAGGATATCGCCAGGCTGAACTAAGTAATCTCTCGCCACCTCTGGAGGCAGAGATCGAAAAGTATTGTTTTTGAGTACTCCATCCTGATCAAAATCTGTAATCCGCAAATAGCGAGGCCAATCAGGGTCTGTATATTCAGCTGCAGCATTGGCTCCGTATGTTAGTTTTCCTTTCACCAAGTAGCGTAGTCGCCTCACCTCCCAATGCGCTGGCACATCGCCAAGCCACTCCACACCCGATGGCTTGAGACACACATCGGGGTCAAGGCCGCGCGTGACAGCGTGGTGGATGACCGCCTGCCGATATTCTTCCAACAGTTCGATGAGCCGCTCCCTGCTGCTGATGTAGCGGCGGATGAATTCGTCGGTGTGGTCGAGATATCGGACGATGGCAGTTTGTTCGGAGAGGGGAGGGACAATGGTAGGAATACTTCCAAAATCGGCTGTGTATAGTCGGTTGAATCCGCTACCAATCCCCCTTGATCTCTGGGCGAATTGCCCTACAAGCAGAGAGGTTTTGAAAAGACGTTCGAAGTACTTTACCTCGGATTCACTAACCAACTCGAAGACACTATAATCGGGACTGATTAAACCTTTCTGTGATGGTACGGCGAACATCCCAGACCACGCCTGCATACGATTCATTACCAAAGTACCAGGACGACAAACTTTGTAATTCGATAAGTCTTCTATGCTCGCAATACGATTGGACGCTTCCGTCTGTGGTATAAGGCCATGTGAACGGGTCAGTGACAGCAACTCTTCATGCCCATCGCTGCTACGCTCATCCTTCTCACGAAATAATGTCTTAATCCGCCGCACCTTCCAATGCACCGGTACATCACCAAGCCATTTGACGCCGGATGGCTTGTAGGAGGGGTAGGATTTAAGGTGGGTGGTCATTTACGGCACTTATTTGATATGTCCGGATGTTATCAAGCAAGGTTTGTAGTTCTCCTACTAATTCTGACTTTTTTATATATTCCGCGTATACTGAGTAGGCATTATCAATTAGTTCAGTGTAAGTACGGACTTTGATATTATAAACTCCCAAGGATCTTTGATCTTCTTCTTTGATTTCAGGATTGTCCCAATTCTGAGGCAGTTTATCCACAATACAAAATAATTCAACAGGAAATTGGATATTGTCACTATATTTGTCTAAGTGGCTGAGAACGGCCCTCCTGTACATGCGAAGTTGGTTTTCAATTTCTGACTTGCTTAGAGACCTTTCAGCTCTTTTAAGTTCAATGATAACATGCGCTTGGGAAACTCTATGGTATCTTATATCAGGTATAACGACTTTGTTTTTTTTAGAAACTCCATCGACAACCCTTTGAAGACGTTGTTCCATGTATTTATACTCGGTTGCGCGTTCCCACGCAGGGTCAAGAAGCCACAAATGCTCAAATATGTAATCCCGCAAGCACTCTTCTCTTACATTTTTATCGACCTGATGTCGGAGTTTATGGATTATATTGAGACGTCCCTGTACTATCTTGTAATAATGCCCAGCCTCAATCTCATCAATACTAGACAAACATTCAAGAAACCTGTTTAAGTTAGATGGACTTATCTCTTTCAATAATTCAAGAGCCATATCAATTTTTCGTGACTGGAAAGCCAATATCCCATTGGCGTACAGTTCGTTTTTGTGCCTATCCTCTATTCCTGCCTGGTCAATAATCGCAAATATCTTTTTTGCCGATTCTTTCAACTGAGGTGGATATAACTCGTCATACCACTTTTTGATATGGGGGTTGTGCTTAATTGCCTCTTCTAAACCTTTATTTTCTTTTAATTTATCTGTTTTTGTCCGTATATTCCGAAGTTCCCTGTCAATAAACTTCTTAAGTGCAATATAGCGTGGGTCATCCTCAACAAGTCGTTGGCGACTGGAAGTGGCAATGTCATCCTTGTCATCTTCATCAAGGAAATCAGCGTTGATTTCTCCGTAGATAAACTTGCTTATCATAGATCCCATACGATATTCCTGCAGAATATCCTCTTGGGCAACTTTACCCCGTACAACAATCGTGATTTTGTTCAGATTATCGTCCTGCTCCTGGTCGTCCAAATCGTTAGAGTGACGCGCAATGGCGATCCAGCCGCTAATTTCGTATTCCCCTTCTTCAGTGGCATTGCCCTCCGAATCGAAACGGCAGGGGCGTTCAAAGCACATCTTTTTGTCTGTGTCGTTATCCGTGTCTAAATTTTGGCAATACTGAGCGTAGTCATGGCTGCCGTATTGAAAAATAAAGCGAGCTTTGTGAAAATAATCTCGGTCAGAAAAGCTTACCTCTTTGCCATTCACGACAATACGAAAACCCAACTGATCATCAATGATTCCAAATCTGCGAGCAATTCTCTTTATAAGACCGTTGATTGACGCTTGTGTCAATCGCAACTTCTTCAGTTCCGTAATTTTTATAACTGTCCCCTGCTCCTCAATGTCAGCGTCAAATGACACTTGTTCAGGTTCATATTCTCCCGGTGATGATGGATCCTCACTTTGTATAGCCTCTTTAATCTCGTCTGAATCCATCAAAAAGGATTCATCCTCACCACCTTTTTTACGGCTATAGACAAAGATTTTTTTTGCAATGGAAAACAAAGACAGCTTCCCAATACCTTTTCTACCCATCGGCTTTCTACCACCGGGCGTGTGATAATTGGATGTATCTCCCCTCTTTTGATATCCAACATGCAGATACTTATCGTTGATGTCATCCACGTCCATTCCGTGTCCATTATCGGTAACGGTGATCATTTTCTTTTCTATATCGAAATCAACTTTCACCTCGGTAGCATCGGCATCCCAAGCGTTAGCAATCACTTCGGCAATCACCGCTGGCGTATTGCTATACAGGTTCAATCCCAAGTGATTGAGCACATTCAAACTAATGCTCATTTTATATCTTCTATTGGACATTTTCTGCCTCTATAAGTGATTTTCCAATGGCTTCAGCCAGTTTAACCGGCACAGCATTGCCAATGTACCGCGCCGTTTTGGTTATAATAACGGGTTGCCCCGACTTTGCGAATTTGTAATCAGGTGGAAAAGTTTGTAACAATGCAGCTTCACGAACTGATATGGCCCGATCTTGTTCAGGATGCCCAAATCGTCCAGTGCTGTAATAACAGAATTGCGTAGTGATAGTAGGCCCGGGCGCATCCCAACGCATTCTGCCATAGGACGATGAATAGTATGCCTTGCGATGGCAATCGTTTATAATATCCTCGTCCCAATCCAGCCATGTTCCGCCTGGTTTTGATTGGCGAATTCGTAATTTGTTTTTTTCAGACAATGCCATCGAAATATGGGCAGGGTCAGCGGGAGAGACTTCTCCATCTTTAATCGCAGGCAAATGTTGGATGAAATCGGCAACCGTCTTTTTGTTCTCCGTTGGGCGAGGCAAGGAAACTTCGCCCAACCTGGACGCTAATAGAACAAGTCGTTTTCTATTTTGAGGAACACCGTAATCCGCGCATGACAAAACATCATAGTCCAACTTGTAACCCAAGTCATTGAGCATTACGAGAAATTCGCCAAATGTTTCGTGTTTGGCGAGACCGCGAACATTTTCCATCGTGACTAAGTCGGGCAAGCCCTCTCTAATAAGACGAGCAAATTCCCCGACCAAAGAACAATCATCCGTTCGAAGATTTTGCGTCTTTCTATTTTGATTATGCGCTGAAAAAGGTTGGCAAGGCGCACAACCGGCCATTACCGTAATATCCGCGTCCTTGTAATGTGGTGCAATATCGCTGAATTGAATGTCGCGAATATCGACGGTGAAAAATTTTGATTGAGGATTATTGGCCTCATATGCGTATTGGCACGACTGATCAATATCAAAACCTGCCTTGACGCTAATGCCAGACAAATCGAGTCCTTTTGTCAATCCACCAATACCGCAAAAAAGATCCACTGCGTGAATTTTCTTTGAGTTATTTTTTTGTGGCATTTTATTTCCTCGTCATTCTTTTAGCTGTCAAGCACCTATTTATTTCGGTCTGCCTTTAGTATAATCAACTTCGTCCCCATATTCAATATCGCATTTAGTATAGCCAACTTTATGCACATATTCAAGCACGCCCCTGCATATTTTAAGCAGGGGTTGTTTTTGGCACGGTATTTACTCCCCCATAATCTCCGCCAAAACCCCTTCACTCTCTCGCTCCAACGCCATTATATCAGCGCGGATTTCTTCTCGCGAACGCATGGGTTGTGGCTTATAGAAATGGCGAGTAAAGCTGATCTCGTAGCCAATTTTAACACTCGTCGGGACATACCATGCATCAGGAGCATAGGGCAATACCTCGCGGTGCAAGAAACCCTCAACACCACCCTCCTCAAGCAGCGGCACCTGTTCAGTATCGCGCAACTCGCTATCTGGCTCATATTCAACAACAACGCACTGGTCATTCACAGTCGCCTCTACCAAACCGCGAATCGGGTCTGGCTCCCTATTGCTCAATTTGTGAACCCTCTTAATCACCGGTTCGGCGTCTTCATCTCGAAATGCCAGCGACGTTTGCAACAGCTTCTTCCGTTTGGCGATCAACTTGACGCCCTGCTCAGACGCTTCTGCAGCAACCGCATCCATGAAACAATTGAAATCGAGATGGGGACCATAGCCAATGGTCTCCGCCACCCCATCAACCACCTCGGCGAGTGGTTCTTCCTCCACTTCACAGCAAGCGTCCCGGAATCGCGTGCGATATTCTGGCGACAAATCGACAGCGAGCCTGAGCGGTCGTTCAACCGTCACCTTATAGTAGCCAAATGCCTTATTGGGAAAAACCTTCGACTGCTCGGTCTCTTCGAACGCCAGAAAAGCGTCGCAGATGCGGCGGATGTCGTCATTGGACAACTCGCAGTTCTTCGCCCCCAAATTCTTACGCAACGGACTGTACCACTCACTCGCATCGATAAGTTGCACCTTGCCGCGTCGGTGCATTGGCTTGCGATTGGTCAGCACCCAGATGTACGTAGCAATACCCGTGTTATAGAACATATTGAGTGGCAGCGCGACAATCGCCTCCAGATAGTCATTCTCAATAATCCAGCGGCGGATATTGCTCTCACCCTGCCCAGCATCGCCCGTGAACAGAGAACTTCCATTATGGACCTCGGCAATGCGGCTACCCAGACTGGTATCGCGCTTCATCTTCGAAAGCAGATTGGCGAGAAACAGCATCTGCCCATCGCTGGACCGCGTGAGCAGGGAATACTCTGCGTCGTCGTCATGAGAGATAAGAAATCGCGGATCAGATAAGCCGCTCTTGCCACCCATCCGGGCCAGATCGTTCTTCCAACTCTTGCCATAGGGCGGATTGCTGAGCATAAAATCAAATCTGTGAGATGGGAAAGCATCATTGGAAAGCGTCGAATACTCCGGGCCCCCGACAATATTATCCGCCGCACTCCCCTCGCCCTTCAGCAACAAGTCCGCCTTGCAAATAGCATAGGTCTCGGCATTGATCTCCTGTCCATAAAGATGCGTGGAAACCTGCTTCCCGCGCTCCTGGGCGAGTTCCCGAAGTGTCTCCTCTGCTACAGTCAGCATGCCACCCGTGCCGCAAGCACCATCGTAGAGCAAATAGGTACTCGACTCAATCTCGTCAGCCACTGGAAGAAAAATGAGATTCGCCATCAGCTTGACCGCATCGCGCGGCGTCCAGTGCTCGCCAGCCTCCTCGTTATTCTCCTCATTAAACCGCCGCACCAATTCCTCGAAAATCGTACCCATCGCGTGATTGTCCAGACCGGAAAACCGCACAGAACCATCACTGTTCTCCACCGGATAGGGGCTTAAATTGATATCCGGCGACAGAAATTTTTCAATCAACGCACCGAGCGCGTCGGCATCGGACAAACGCGGAATCTGATTGCGAAACTCAAAATTCTTCAAAATATCCTGCACATTGGCCGAAAACCCATCCAGGTACGCCTCAAAATCGGCGCGAAGTTGCTGCCGACTGGCGCGGGCGCGAAGATCGCGCAACGTGAATGGCGAAGCATTGTAAAAAGCGTGCCCGGCAGCCTGCTTCAGCGCGGCTTCCTGTTCAACAACGCCATCATCATCCAGTCTGGTTCGCATAGCGAGAACCGTCTGCTTGGTCGGCTCAAGTGCCGCATCCAACCGCCGGATCACCGTCATCGGCAGAATAATATCGCGGTATTTGCCCCGCACATACAGGTCGCGCAACACATCGTCGGCAATGCCCCAGATAAAATTGGGAATGCGATTAACCTGGCTATCTTGCATTTGATTGCCCTCTCAATTTTTTACATAAGATAAAAGCCCGTCCAACTACCCTTCTATTGGGGAGATTGAACGGGCTGACTCAGGAACCTCTACACGCGCGTGGCGGATCAAAACCACTGGATTGCGGCTTTAACCATGCCGCAATGACAATCATACATTCTATTTTACAAGGCGGCTCAAGCATGTCCCCCGTATAAAAACACTACGGGGCAGGCTCTGCATGGTGTTGAGCAGGGAATCATGCCGCAATGACAATCATAATTCTATTTTACAACTCGAGTTTCGCAATATTCTCTCGCACCTCATCGGCGGATTTTTGCAGGGCTGCTGTCTCTTCTGCGGTCAGGCCAATTTCGATAATACTCTCAACGCCTTTGGCGCCGAGCTTTATGGGCACACCGACAAACAGATCGTGGATACCGTATTGCCCGGTCAGATACGCAGCGCAGGGCAAAATGCGTTTCTTATCGCGCACAATCGCCGCAGTCATTTCGGCAACCGCCGAAGCCGGCGCGTAATACGCACTCCCTGTTTTCAAATGACCGACAATCTCCGCACCGCCATCCCGCGTCCTCTGCACAATCGCATCGATAGTGTCACCATCGAGCAATTCGGTAAGCGGAATCCCCGCAACAGAAGAATAGCGAGGCAGAGGAACCATAGAATCACCGTGTCCGCCCAGCACAAAAGCTGTCACATCTTCAACAGAAACATCGAGTGCCTCGGCAAGAAAAAAGCGAAACCGCGCAGAATCGAGAATACCGGCCATCCCAACCACGCGATGTGGAGGAAAGCCGGTTTTTTGCAACGCCACATAAGTCATCACATCGAGCGGATTCGAGACCACGACAACAATGGCATTGGGCGCAACATCTCTCACCCCTTCGGAAACCGTCCCGACAATATCGGCATTGGTCGCCTGCAAATCATCGCGGCTCATACCGGGCTTGCGCGCAATTCCGGCGGTAATCACCACGAGATCACACCCTGCAAGCGCGCTGGGGTCATTGGTGCCAATCAGACGGGTATCAAAACGCTCGACAGGTGCAGACTCCGCCATATCGAGACCCTTGCCCTGCGGAATCCCCTCGGCCACATCGAGAAGCACAACCTCGCGGGCCAATTCTCTCTCGGCAATGCGCTGGGCAGAAGTCGCCCCCACATTGCCAGCACCAACAATCCCAATTTTGTTCACCTCACGCCTCTCAAGCGTAAACACTCACCTTCTTGCGCTTCTTACCGAGGTGCTCAAATTTGACGCGCCCATCGATAAGCGAATACAACGTATCGTCTTTACCCTTCTTGACATTATTGCCGGGATGAATTTTGGTGCCGCGTTGGCGCATAATAATTGTTCCCGCAGAAACAACCTGGCCGCCAGGGGATTTCACACCCAGACGTCTTCCAGCACTATCTCTGCCATTTCTCGAACTGCCAACACCTTTTTTATGAGCCATGAAAAGCCTCCTTGATTTTAGCTCTCACGCTACAATTTTTTCAATCTGAAGTTCGGTATAAGATTGCCGATGCCCATTTTTTCGGCGATAATTTTTTCGGCGCTTCATCTTAAAAACCGTAATTTTATCTGCGCGACCATGTCCTTTGACAAGAGCTTCGACAGCAGCCCCTTCAACCTGGGGCGTGCCCACTTTGATTTCATCGCTGCCACCTACGAACAACACATCGGGAAAAGAGAGTGAATCTCCCTCCTCGGCATCGAGCCGGGCCACGCGGATATGATCGCCCTCTTGCACCTTGTATTGGCTACCAGCGATATCGACCACTGCATACATACTCAAAACCTCCAGAAACTGTTCCAATCCCCAGCCTCCAGTCCCAGCCCCCACTTTATGTTACAAACAGACTTCCCGACTCGATCGGGAAATCCAAAGAGGGCTAAATCTATCCGAAGTCGTACTTTATGTCAAGTTTGAACTTCGTCTGTCACATCGATCTTCCGCTTTCTGGAAAAAATGCGATAATCTTCTTCGCGCAAATCCGGCGCCGATTCAACATCGAGCCAAACCCGCGTGGATTTGCGAATGGCTTTGAGGCGTTCTCTGCGGTTCTCGAGCAAATAAAATCCGAGCGTGGGGTGAACCTGCACGGTGAGACGGCGTTCGAGCGCGGCTGCGCGAGATCGTTTGAGCCAGCGTTCGATGCGCGACAGCACGGTTTCCTGGCTCGGAATGTAACCCGTACCATGGCATTGCGGACAGGGTGTAGAATAAGTGGACATCAAACTGGGACGCACCCGCTGGCGGGTCATCTCCATGAGACCAAACTGTGTAATGCGCGAATACCGGATCCTGGACCGGTCGCGGCGAATAGCCTGACGCATTTCATCTTCCACGCGCTTGCGATCTCGCGCATGGTCCATATCGATAAAATCGACAACCACAAGACCGCCCATATCGCGCAAACGGAGTTGGCGAGCAACTTCTCGGGCAGCCTCCAAATTGGTCTTCAACACAGTCTCATCCTGCCTGGCGCGCCCTTTACCCACGCTACGCCCACTATTGACATCGATGGCAACCAGCGCTTCTGTCGGATCAATAACGAGATAACCACCGCCCTTGAACCAGACTTTGCGCTCAGTGAGCTTTTCAATTTCTGCCTCAATGCCAAAGGCATCGAAAATCGGTCGCGTATCGCCATAGTATTCGACGGTCCGACGCAACTCGGGCGAAACGCCTTTGAGATATGCCTGAATTTGCTTGTATTCGCGTTTCGAATCGATGACCAGACGGTGAACATCCTCAGTGAACAAATCGCGGATAAGGCCAGACGTCATGCCCACTTCTTTGTGCAGCAATTTGGGACCGCTGTTTTTCATCCCTTGTTTCTGAATTCGTCTCCACGTTGTCAAAAGCTGCTTGAGATCGCGCCTGAGTTCTCGATCGCCCTTGCCACGGGCTTCGGTACGCACAATAAGCCCAAAGCCATCGGGCTTGATATTGCCCCCGATATCCCGAAGACGCCGCTTTTCGCGCCAATTGGTAATTTTGCGCGACACCCCCACTTTATCGCCATCGGGTACCAGCACCATAAACCGACCGGCGAGTGAGGGCACAGCAGTAATGCGAGGCCCTTTTGTGCTGATAGACTCTTTTTTGATCTGCACAATGATCTCCTGGCCTTTGCGCAAAAGCTCATTAATCTGGAATTTGCCCTGCCCATTGCTCTGGTCCCGGATGTCGTCGAGAATTTCCGAGTCGAGTTCGACCATTGAGCCGGGCGAGCCAGGCATATCAGAGACGTGTAAAAAAGCTGCTTTTTCCTGCCCAATATCGACAAAACCTGCCTGTAAGCCAGGCAGAACAGCAGTTACAACCCCCTGGTAAATATCGCCGACCATGCGTTCTTTTTCAGCACGTTCAACGAGAATCTCCGCGAGCCGACCATCTTCGAGAATGGCAATTCTCGACTCGTGTGAAGCGACATTGATAATGATTTCTGTTTTCATTTTATTTTTCCTTACTGACATGAACTGGCCTCACATTACCCACTTGTGGAGCAGGCTCTGGGATACGGCCAGTTGTACACCACTCCGTCTATCTCCCAACCACCCGGCGTGGAAAAATGGTAATTTCTTCGACAATGACGCGATCCGGCATCTGAGCGACCATAAGTGCGGCGGCAGCAATATCTTCGGGCAAAAGTGCAGCGGCGCGTTTTTCATCAGAGACGGGATTGGGACGGTGGTCTAAGATAGGTGTATCGACTTCACCGGGATAAATACAGCAGGCGCGAATGCCCGCCTCTCGAAACTCAACATTGATCGATTGATTCAGCGCGGCCATGCCAAATTTGGATGCGCTATAAGCCACACCACTGATCATACCCGCTCTTTTGCCAGCCATAGATGAAATATTGATAACCAAACCATCACTTTGCACTTTCATTTGCGGCAAAACAGCGCGAAACGCATTAAAAGCACCCGTGAGATTGATATCCATAACGCGGTCCCAATCCTCATCTGCAATATCGATCAAGTGGCGTTTTTTACTATTGATACCCGCGTTATTCACCAAAATATCGATGCGACCAAATGCCGCGAGCGTTTGTTTGGCAAGCACTTGCACCGCCTGCCGATCGGCAACATCGGCAGCGCAAATCTCGATATTGGCAGAGCCGCATTGCCGCGCTGTCTCTTCAAGCGGTTCTACGCGCCGACCCGCGAGCGCGAGATTATAGCCCGCTTCGGCATAAGCAATGGCGATACTCGCACCAATTCCGGTACCTGCGCCAGTAATAATTGCTGTTTTGGACATATCGCTCCTCAAAATAAGATATACGCTATCGCGATTTTCCGATAAAAAATACAAAAAAATCTCAGATACTTCGGACAAGTTTACGTATATTATGCGCGATTAATGAAAATAAAACAAGGAGTAAAGTTATGATTGAAATGGATGATGCCATTCGCATAGTAATGGAAAACACACAGATAATTGATAAAACCCGCGTTGGATTGGACGATGTGCTCGGGCGCGTTTTATCCGAAGATGTGCGTTCAGATATCGACATGCCCCCCTTTGACAAAGCCCTCATGGATGGTTATGCCCTTCATGGAGCAGATATCGCATCCGCATCCCAAAATACACCGGTCATACTCGATGTGATCGAAGAGATTCCAGCGGGCACCGTGCCGCAAAAGCGCGTAGAATGTGGGCAAGCCTCTCAAATTATGACGGGCGCACCCGTACCCGATGGCGCAGACACGGTAATTATGATCGAAGATACAGAACCGCACGCAGATCCCAAAAAAGTGCGGGTCCTCGACACAACGGAAACGGGCAGAAATATCGCCCGCCTCGGCGAAGATGTGCGCGTCAATCAAATCGTATTGCAAGCCAACACAGTCATACGCCCTCTCGAAGTTGGCATCCTCGCCGCTGTGGGACATGTCCATATCGAGATCTATCGCCAGCCAGTGGTCGGCATTGTGGCAACCGGCAGCGAAGTGGTGGAACCACACCACAAACCCAAACCCGGGCAAATTCGAAACAGCAATGGGTACTCAATGATGGCTCAAGTCTTGCGCTCAGGGGCGCAGGCGCGTTATCTCGGCATCGTAGAAGACGATATCCATGCGTTGATACAAACCATCGGCGAAGGTCTGGAGACCTGTGATATCGTCGCCCTATCAGGCGGCGTCTCCGCAGGCGAATACGATCTGGTGCAAGACGGCATGCGAGACCTGGGCGTCGAAGTACTATTTGACCGCATCCGCATGAAACCCGGCAAACCCCTGACATTTGGCGTAAAAGGTGCGCGACAGGTCTTTGGGTTGCCCGGCAATCCGGTATCTTCTGTAGTCGGCCTGGAATTGCTCATGCGCCCTGCGATCAGAAAAATGCAGTGCATGACAGATGTACACCTCCCCACCGTCCGCACAGTGCTCAGTGCTGACTTCCGACAAACGCCCGGGCGAAAACAATTTGTACCCGCGCACAGTGTCCAGGGCAAAAACGGTGTTTGGAAAAGCTCCTGGGTCGGACACCACGGCTCGGCTGATCTATTCTCAATGGCCCGCGCAAACAGCTTATTCGTGGTCAATGCCGAAGATGCCCATGTACCTGCGGGCACCGAATTAGACCTCATTTTACTAAATAGCTGGTAAAAGATCATGGCAAAATTGACACATATTGACGAACAGGGATCCGTAAAAATGGTGGATGTCACAGATAAAGACGTGACAGACCGCGAGGCAATCGCATCGGGCAAAATTGAAATGCAACCCGAAACCCTGCAACTCGTCACCGGGGGAAATATGCCCAAAGGCAATGTACTGGAAACAGCGCGCATTGCGGGCATCATGGCCGCCAAACGCACCTCTGACCTCATCCCAATGTGTCACCCGCTGGGCATTACAGGCGTTGAACTCAACTTTGAAGTCGAAAACGCGAGCATCATAGCGCGTGCGACTGTGCGCGTCCCCGACCGCACAGGTGTCGAAATGGAAGCCCTCACCGCGGTAAGCATCGCCCTGTTGACCATCTACGACATGTGCAAAGCAGTAGATCGCGACATGGTCATCAGTGAAATCTATCTCCTGAAAAAAAGCGGTGGACGCAGCGGAACCTATGTTCGCAAGACTTGACATCGTATAAGGGCTTCTGTACTTTGCTATTATCTCACTCTCGGAGAAAATTTGTGGCTCTGAATATCTACAAATCATTAAAGATGCTCACATAAATCGAGATATTTTTGATGGTAGAATCGGAGCAAGAGACAAAATGGGGCAAAAAGAAATGGATATAAATCGCGCTCAAAATCGAATCACTTTGACGCTTGAGGGTCCCAAAATCCCAGGTACACAATTCATCAGAGGGATTAATGCTCTATTCAAGCTCATAAATGTCATTTCTGATGAGGTGATGGATACGCGGAGGGCTGTTGACTGGGTTGTATCGGTCGAACCTGGAAGTGTTGTCGTCCATTTTGATCCTGAACCAGAAACCGCCCTCATAGATGATGTCCCCAAAGCGATCAAGTTCATCTCTGATGGCTTAGCGCATCTCGAGGATGGACGAGAAGACCGCCCCAGCTATTTCAATGACGATGCCTTAAATTCTGCTAAATCTCTGGCAAACCTGGTAAAAGTGGGGCGTGACGAACTCAGTCGTGTACGTGTTGATTTTTCCGAGCGCAGACAAACACTTTCTAAACGTGCGGTCGCAACAGTAGATGCAATGTTTCAGGTCCATCGCTCTACTTTAGGTTCTGTTGAAGGCTACCTACAATCCATTACGAGTCGCGGGAAGTATCAATTCCGTATTTATGACCGGCTAACAGATCATCCTGTGACCTGTTTTTTTCCTAACGAATTAAAGCAGGAAGTCTTGAAGGCATTTGACAAGCGTGTACAGGCTTATGGGATGGTGAACTATAGAAAAGAAGGAAAGCCTTCCAGTATCATTGTAGAAGATTTTAAAGTTTTTGCTTCTTCCGATGAACTCCCCTCTTTTTCCGACATTATTGGCATCTACAAAAATCTATGAACAAGAAATTGCAATTGAGGTACTGGGATTCGTCGGTTTTTCTTGGTCTGCTTAACGACGAACCAGAGAGGGTAAATGTTTGTCAGGGGGTCATAGAGGCTGCGGAACGCAATGAAGTCCACATTGTCACTTCAGCGATTACACTGGTTGAAGTGATCAAGCTAAGAGGAGAACAGCCACTCGGCCAAGAACACGAAGAGACGATTCAGAAATTTTTTGAACAGGAATTTATCATCATCCGCCCAGTTGATACTTCAATAGGTTTGGCGGCCAGAAAATTGATCTGGGAATATACCCATCTTCAGCCGAAGGATTCCATCCATGCAGCTACGGCAGTCGAGTATGAAGTGACATCTCTGGACACATTTGATGATGATTTGATAAGGCTTAATGGCAATATTGGCGATCCCGATCTCAGGATCGGCTATCCGAATTTACCTTACCAACCTGAGCTCCCCGGAGTGTAAAATTTTCAACATCCTTCAATAAACTGATCTGTTGACCTGCTCTCCATCGCGGTCGAAGTCAAGATGCTTGACAAGGCATAATGGCTTCTTTACATTTCCATCGCGCATAAAAAACGCGCCTATAGCTCAACTGGCAGAGCAACTGACTCTTAATCAGTAGGTTCGGGGTTCGATTCCCTGTGGGCGCACCATAATCTAACAGGCACTTACGTACATTTAAGTGCCTGTTTTCTTTCGCATACATGGATATCCTACCCACATCATGTTTGCCCAATAGGTCTTCCCTTGATCCACTGAGGAATTGACATGCCCGGACAATTATTCACCCATTACTTTCTAACTGACGGCATAAAAGCCACAGACGAGTGGAAAACCTCAATCGACCAGCCAGAGGCATTCACCACGTTCAGCACCGCTATTTCTGACCTATTCGAGAAATTTGTCCGCTTCAAAAATCCCAACGAATCCGTCACCGAGCAGGATATGATCCGCCCTGTTCTGGAATTGCTCGGATGGGTGGACTATCTGCCACAGCAAGGGGCAGCCCGCAATGAGGACATTCCCGACCACCTGCTTTTCGCCAATGCCGAATCCAAAGCACACGCTGCGGCGGAACGCAACGCCAGTGATCGTTTCCGGTACGCCACAGTAGTTGAAGAAAGCAAGCGGTTCGGTCTTTCTCTCGACTCCCGTGACAAAACCGACAAAGTCCAGGCTAATTCGCCGCACGGCCAAATCCTCAGATACCTCTCAACGGCCGATATCGAGTCGGAAAGCCAAATTAGATGGGGCATCCTCACCAACGGCGGAGTCTGGCGACTCTACGACTACCGCGCCCGACCCCGTGCCAGCGGCTACTACGAGGCCGACCTAGCTACACTGATCAAATCCGGCAACGAAGACGAACTGCGCATTTTTTATCTGCTGTTTCGCCGCGATGCTTTTACGCTTCAACAGGGTGCAACAACCACCTTCCTCGAAGCTACACTTACGGAAGGTCGGCAATACGAAGAACAAGTCGCCAAAGATCTTTCGAGTATTGTCTTCAAACTTGTATTCCCCGACCTCGTCTCAGCACTTGCGGACGCCACAACGGAAAACCTCTCACTAATCCGGGAAACTGCTTTAATCTTCCTCTACAGGCTGCTCTTTGTGCTTTACGCCGAAGACAGGGGCCTATTGCCTGTCAACGACTCGCGTTACGACGACTACGGCTTGCGAAAAGTGCGGGACGATATCGCACGCAGGACAGAACAAAAAGACACTTTCTCCGCCAGAGCTTCCAACTACTACGACCGCCTCGTCAATCTTTGCAGAATTATTGACGAAGGTGATCCGTCCATTGGCCTACCGCCCTACAACGGTGGACTATTCGCATCTCAAGCCGCTCCAATGTTGGAGGAGGTGCGCCTGCCCGACTCGAAAATCGCACCCATCATTTACAATCTAAGTCACTCCCAAGTTCCGTATGGAACGCATCGATTTGTCAACTACCGCGATATGTCCGCGCAGCAACTCGGCTCCATTTACGAACGCCTGCTTGAGCACGAGCCTATACGCGAAGATGGCGAGATCATCATCCGCCTCAACCCCTATGCCCGTAAGGACAGCGGCAGTTTCTATACCCTGCAAGAACTTGTCGATCTGATCGTGGATCGCACCTTGAAGCCACTGGCAGAAGAGCGTCTCAAAGCCTTCGAAGACAAAGCCGCCGCGCTCAAGAGCATCCGCCGCCCTAAGGACGAACGAAAAGCAGAATTGCAAAAACTCGATCCGGCCGAAGCCGTTCTAAATTTGAAAGTACTGGACCCGGCAATGGGAAGCGGACACTTCCTGGTCACCGCTGTAGATTTCTTATCTGACTATATCGCCGAGTTAATCGAGTACGTTCCCACAGTCCCGGACTGGCTCAATGGTGACTACGTTTCACCGCTCGTAAAACGTGTGGAGACGATTCGCAGCGAGATCATTCGACGAGCCAAAAAATCGGACTGGGTTCTGGACGAGACTCAGCTTACCGATCAGGCCATCATTCGCCGCATGGTGCTTAAACGCTGCATCTACGGGGTCGATAAAAATCCTCTAACCGTGGAACTCGCCAAGGTATCGCTGTGGCTGCATAGCTTCACCGTAGGCGCACCGCTGTCTTTCCTTGACCACCACCTGCGCTGTGGGGATTCGCTGATCGGACTCAGCGTGTCAGATGCACTTCGGGACCTGCGCGAGTTGGGTGGAGGGCTTTTTGCCGGTTCTGCCGTTGCAGGTGCCGAGAAGGCCACGGACAGCATGCAACTCATTGAAGAGAGATCCGATGCTGACATAGCCGAAGTGCAAGAATCGGCTGTGCTATTCCGTGGGGTGGAGGACATAACCGCAGACCTCCGCGGTCTTCTCGACTTTCTCTGCGGCTATCGCTATCTGACGGCAGGGATGAAGAAGAGAGAACTTGCCACATTTGAAGGGCCATTGGTCACGACGCTCGGGCGGTATATAGAGGACGCTTACAAGCTGCTGTCTCGAGGACCGGAACACCTGGGCGACGCTCCGCCCGATTCCGATACTACCACCTGGTCGCAATTTACCGATCTATGGCACGAGGCACGAGCTATTGCTGACCGGGAAGGATTCTTGCACTGGGAGGTGGCATTCCCAGGAGTCTGGCATCATTGGACAAATATCCGCCCGCAAGGAGGCTTTGATGCGATCATTGGCAATCCACCGTGGGACCAAATTGAACAGCCAGAGGTAGAATGGTTCGCAAACCGTGATGAAGAGATATCCCATGCGGCGACTGGAGCAAAGCGAAAGGCATTGATTAAAGAAAAAAAGGAGGCAGGCGACAAACTCGCCTTAGAGTATGAAATGGCGAAGGAACGCTCTGCTGAGATTCGCATGTTCGTACGTTCATTTGACAAATATCCTCTTCTGAGTGGAGGTCGAATAAATCTTTACTCGCTGTTCATCGAGCGTGCAATGAACCTGATTAAACCTGATGGCTTTATTGGCCTGCTCACGCCATCGGGCATCTATGCCGACAAAACCGCGGCCCGCTTCTTCAAGTCAGTTTCCACAAGCGGACGGGTAGATAGCCTGTTCGACTTTGAAAACAAGAAAATTTTCTTCAAGGATATCCACGCTTCGTTCAAATTCTGTGCGCTCATCTTTGGTGGCGAGGAGCGACTGTTCGACCAGACCGAATGTGCCTTCTACCTGCACGACACCAAAACCATAGATGACGAGGACCGCTGCTTTCCATTGACACCAGATGACTTCGCTCGCGTAAATCCAAATACCGGCACAGCCCCTGTGTTCCGCAGTCGCAGAGACGCTGAGATCACCCGCCGCATCTATGAACAACATCCGGTGCTGGTGGATCGCTCAGGAGGTGAAGAATGCAAGGCATGGCCGGTGCGATTTATGCAGGGATTGTTTAACATGACATCTGACTCCCACCTTTTCCGCACCTCCGATCAACTCGAAGCCGAAGGTTGCTATCCCGTCGAGGGCAACCGCTGGAAACGGGGAGAAGAATTGTATTTGCCGTTGTATGAAGGGAAGATGGTGCAGGCATTCGACCATCGTGCGGCAAGCGTGGTCGTCAACCCTGAAAATCTGAACCGACCAGGACAGCCGGACAAGACACTTGACGAAGAATACCGCGATCAGACTTTCTCTCCTTCTCCTCGGTATTGGATCAATCAGCAGGAGAGTAATATTGTCCAGAGTTTACACTGGTTTTTGGCGTTCAAAGACATTACGGCGTCAACCAATGTTCGCACCATGATCGCTGCTATCGTTCCACAAGTTGGATGCGGAAACACATTGCCAGTCCTTGTTCCGGTCGACGGCGACTTCGATGGCAAGAACGCGGCCTGTCTGCTATCCAGTCTCAACAGTTTCTGTTTTGATTACATTGCTCGCCAGAAGGTCCAAGCAACCCACCTCACTTGGTACATCGTCGAACAACTCCCTGTCATCGCACCCGACGATTACGACCGCCTGTTCAGAAACAAGACCGCCCGCGACCTCGTCCGCGATCATGTGCTCCGCCTCACGTACACCGCGCACGACATGGCACCCTTCGCCCGCGACCTCGGCTACGATGACTCGCCCTTTATCTGGGATGAAGAGGAACGCCGCCACCTGCGCGCTCGCCTCGACGCACTCTACTTCCACCTCTACGGCCTGTCGCGGGAAGACGCCGAGTACGTCCTGAGCACATTCCCCATAGTCCAACGGGAAGACGAGGCTGCATTCGGGAAATACCGCACACGCGACCTGATTCTGGCTTACATGAACGCGCTCAACGCTGGAGATACTGAATCAGTGGTGGCGGTGTAGAAAATATGAACCACTACCAAACAGGTTTGAGGATAGTTTGCAATTTGTAAGGAATTGTGTATATTTTCAGCTAATTATGTATATTTTCGTCTAATTAGGAGGAAAATGTCATGAGTAAAAAAACTAAAACAGAAAACGTCTCGGATGATTACCTGAAGACATTGGAAAAGGTCAAAAAGCAATACCAGCAATACGTGGAAGTCAGCGAACTTTATAAGTTGCCGATGCAGAAGGAGGAGCCATTGCAATATCAACCTCCCAGCATAGAACATCCTCTGACGACAAATACAATTCGCACCAAGTAAAACGGAGTATCCATTGGCTTCATGGAGTGAACTTTTAGCGGCGTTTAACGTAGAGGCGTCCAAAACGCCCGATCCTAACTGGCTTGATAAACAACTGAAAGAGTATTTGGACGCTATATCAAAGCATCGTGGCGATGCTACCGTTATCTTCTACGCATCGGCTTTTCTACAAAAAGCGGTCGATAATGTGTCCATTACCAGAGAAGATATCAACGGTTTCATGAACGCACTCTCCGGAACGCCAACGAATAAGGGACTCGTATTGATACTTCATACCCCTGGCGGAGACCCGAATGCTGTTGAGAGTATAGTTGAGTATTTACACGCCAAATTTGATAGCATAGAAGTGATCGTACCATACTTGGCAATGTCCGGCGGTGCGATGATAAGCCTCGCAAGCGATCTATTGATCCTCGGCAAGCAAAGCCAACTTGGGCCAATTGATCCTCAGTTTTTCATTGGCAATCAAGTCCACTCAGCCAGAGCGATTCAGGAGGGATTCAACAAGGCGAGAGAGGATATTGAAAATGACATAAAATTAGCACACCTTTGGGCTCCTATTTTACAAAATATGGGACCTTCGCTCGTCTTGGAAGCCGCCAAAGCTTTAGCATATAGTAAAGAGTTAGTGGTAAACTGGCTTGATAATAGAATGCTCAAAGACATAGAAGATGAGGAAGAGCGAGGGGAGAAAGCCAATGCCATTGCGGCATATTTCAATGCGGAAGAGACATCCTACCACGGCCAAATCCATGTTCATGGTCAAAGAATTGGTGCGGAAAAACTTGAGGAAATCGGGCTAAAACTGGAATTTCTTGAAAACGACCAAAATTTACAAAATGAGGTACTAACTGCATACCACTTAATGACCCTGATTTTTGAACATACACCCTCCATAAAATTCATTGCCAGCCATACAGGAAAAATGTGGGCTAAACAACAACAGCAAATCCTTATTCCGACACCCCAACCCATTCCACAACAACCGCCCCCGAACAATCCATAAACTCGCCTGCCAGAACCTCCCCCATAGTAAAAGTCACAATTATCTCCATAGTTCAGTCACCTATTTCACCTTTTGGTATTTAGCCGATAGTTTCTGTGGCTGGTATTTGTTGGCTCAATTATTCATGCATTCGCACACACTGTCGTGAATCTTGGTGCCACATAACCTCTATTTCTTAAGGTTTACCGAGCCGCGATAGGCAAATAGCCATAAACAGAGGTCACTGATTTTGTTCTTTCGGTGGCTTTTTTTCGGATGGCATAATGCGACTATTCCCCATTTACATTATGCTGGTATTTCTCCTTATCAGTTGTAAAAATAACAGCATGGGACCGGAACAATCACTGGCGGCAGACCGCGATATACTGGTGGCCCTGTACAATGCGACCGATGGGGCAAACTGGACGAACAAGACAAATTGGCTGAGCGACAGCGACCTCTCGACCTGGCATGGCGTCACAATCTCTAACGAACGGATCATCTCCCTGGACCTCGCCAACAATAACCTGACGGGCGCGCTTCCCGGGGCATTGGGCAACCTGTCCGACCTCAAGACACTGAATCTTTCCAACAATCAGTTGCATGGCCCGATCCCATCCGAATTGGGCAATCTGACCAACCTCACAGACATGTATCTCTCCAGAAATGCATTGAACGGACCAGTCCCACCAGAATTGAGCAACCTGTCCAACCTGACAGGACTATATCTCGACCAGAATGGCCTGACAGGTCCACTTCCGCAGAGCCTGACAAACCTGGCGAACCTGAAAGAATTCATCTTTCAAGACACGGAACTATGCGCGCCGCTCAATACTGCCTTTCAGACATGGCTTCAAGGCATACCATTTTTTCTTGGCGACAACTGTCAATAGAATATTATGAGCCCTCATATCCCCATTCTACCTCATTACAAAACCCAGGAAATCCTGATACGGGCAGCAGAACAAAAAACACTGCCCTATGTGAAAGCGCCTCACCTCTTGTTTCTGGACGAACACAACGTCCTGATCGCCTACAAGCGCGGCACCCGACACAACACAGAACCAGCCGCCGACTGGGAGATGTTTCGCTACAATCCCACCACGGGGACAATTTCAGATCGGAAAATTGTCGCACATCTGGATGGTTTCACCATTCAAAACGGAGAATTTGTCCGATTCGCCAATGGCGATATTGGTCTGTACGTAGATCCTCATTTCCCAAATTCCAAAGACAAATTCGGGCTACTTGCATATCGATCTTCGGATAATGGCGTGCATTTTGAAGGCGGGGAAAAACTCGGTCCCATCAACGGCACGGAATATGTCTATGCCTTTGAATCCCTGACAGAAGATGAAACGACCTATATGCTCCTGACGCCCTACCGGCACTATCGCAATAACAGGCCCAATGTGGATGTGATTCGATCCGATGACAACGGAAAAAGTTGGCAATTTGTGACAAACCTCACAAAAGCCTTTGGAAACGCACCCATCAATGAAACATCCTTCCTGCGATATGAAGACGGATACATCTTCAACACGCGGGGTCTGGATGGCATCCAGCGAATGCATGTTACCGATGGATCGTTCCGATTAATCAGAGAAGTGAACCTGACACAAACCTACAACTTCATACGCGCTCAGATAGGCAGACCGCGACTTTTCGAGCGAGATGGCGGCTACTACTTCATCGGTCGAAATTACATGGAATCGATACGCGGCATGAAACTGTGTCTATTCAAATTCGATCCCGAATCACTCGACATCCTCTCCTATGCCATATTGGACAATTACGAAGGCGCGGTTGTACCCGACGGGTACTATGCGATGCCTTATTTCACAACATGCGCCGGAAAAGTATCTTTCAACGTCATAACCTATAAATCTCTCCACCACCGAGAATCACCCCCGGATCTCATCCGCCTGGAATTCAAATGGGATGAACTGCGTTGAAGCAGCAGAGGCTCAAAACCGCTTTATTTCTTGACAGAAAGTAGGCCACCGATATATTGATGACTTAGTAAATCAAGAATATCAAAAACAACACGGGAGGTTTACCCAAATGTCCGATACACCCCTGATTGCACCCCACGGAGGTCTATCCGAACCGGTCAATCGCATGGTAGCAGATGCCGAAACATTTTTGTCCAAAGCAAACGAACTGACGCGCGTCCCGGTCAGCGATGCAGATCTATCCTCGGTCTATCGTTTTGGCGACGGCGGCCTGAGTCCGCTCACGGGACCGATGGATGCGCAAACCTATCACCGGGTACTCGACGAATCCGTCATCGAAGCAGGCGGCAAGCGCTATGCCTGGACAATTCCAATATCACTACCCGTGAGTTCAGATATCGCCAAAACCCTTTCGGTTGGACAAAGCGTCGCACTGGAAAATACATCTGGCGAAATCGTGGCAATGCTGGACATCAGCGACATCTTTGAATGGGACAAAACCAAATATCTCCAGCGCGTATATTTAACGGACCGCACAGACCATCCCGGTGCCGACATGGTCCTGAATGGCGATGGCGACAAAACCCATCTCATAGGCGGTGAAATCCAGGTACTACCCCAACCCAAAAATCCACATTTTGGACAATACGTACTCAGCCCGCGAGAAGTCAGGCCCCTCCTGGTCCAAAAAGGCTGGAACCGCGTTGTGGCATTTCAAACGCGCAATGCCCTGCATCGCGCACACGAATATGCACTGGTATATGGCCTGGAAACCCTCCTGCGCCAGGGACACAATGCAGGCGCGTGCTTAAATCCCCTCGTGGGCGAAACCAAATCGGACGACGTGCGCGCAGAAATTCGCATGCAAACTTACGAAGCACTCATCGCATCTCGAGGACTGGGCGAAGGGGATAGCGACGCGGACCTGTGGCAAAAACGCGGGGAATCTGTACCGGACAGAGTCATCTTGCTCGGGCTGGATATCAAAATGTTTTATGCCGGGCCCAAAGAAGCCGTCATGCACGCCATTTATCGCCAGAACTTTGGATTTACCGACATCATTATCGGCCGCAAACACGCCGATGCCCCCTATCACGACGGCAGCGCGATCTGGGGGGACTTCGATGCACAGGAAATTTTTGAGCACCTGAATGGCGAACTTCAAATTCAGCCCGTAAACGTGGGATTTGCCGCCTATTACGAATCACTTGGGCGCGTAGATTTGATGGAAAATCACCCCGATGAACAACCGGTCTTTATTTCTGGCTCTCAAGTGCGCGACACACTCAGCAATGGCGAACAAGTCGATCCCCGAATCATGCGCCCGAGCACATCGGAAATATTGAGCAAAGCCATGTCATCGGCAACCACATAAAAAAACGAGACAGAACACCATGACCGACCGCCCCAACATCCTCGTAATCATGACCGACCAGCAGCGCGCCACGGCCAGCCACCTCTACGGCAACACCTTTTGCCAAACGCCGTCGATGGAACGCCTGGCCGCCAGCGGAGTCCTCTTTGAAAACGCCATCACCCCGCACCCGCTCTGCGTGCCGGCACGCGTCTCATTCTGGACCTCGCAGTTTCCCCACTCGCACGGGGGCCGACGCAATCAGACCTGGATGCCAGCCAGTGCCGAACACGCCTGGCAACTCTGGAAAGCGGAAGGCTACGCCACGGGCCTGATCGGCAAAAACCACTGTTTCCAGCGGGAGGAGGATTTGGCACTCTTCGACGTGTGGAACCCCTTTACCCACGGCGGTCGCGGCGAGGATGTGCATGGCATGGACTGGTTCCGTCCGGCAGAAGGTCGCCGCAAGGTCGCCGCTGAACATCGCCAACTCGCCCATCAGAACCCCCGCTTCAGCTACGGCACCTCCGAACTGCCATTGGAAGACCACTCCACCGGCCTGATCGCCGGACAAGCGACGCGCTTTATCGAAAAACACCAGGACCAGCCCTTCGCCCTGTGGGTTTCTTTTCCCGATCCACACGAACCGTGGCTATGCCCGGCCGAGTACGCGGCCTTGTTTCCGCCCGAAAACATTGACCTTCCCCCCTGGCGCGACGACGAATTCGACGACGAACGTGCCCCCGAACGCAACCGAGCACTCTACCAAATGCTGGGAGTGCGCCGCGATCCGATTGAAGATCTCTACGGTGTTATGGCCTCGTATTTTGGCATGGTGCGCTTTATCGACGACGCGCTCGGTCAAATACTCGACAAACTCGACGCACTGGGGCTGCGAGAGCAGACAATCGTAGTCTTTTGCTCGGACCACGGCGACTTTATGGGAGAACACGCCATGCAGTGCAAAGGCGGAGTCTTCTACGACAGCCTGACGCGGGTACCGCTGATCGTCTCCTGGCCCGGGCAGGTCACCGCCGGGGCACGCGATCAGAGCATGGCCAATCTGATCGACGTGGTGCCGACATTGTTGCAATTGCAAGGGATGGCGCAGCCGCATTCTATGCACGGAATACCGCTACCCACCGTAACCGAAGCCACACCCCGGGACGCGACCTTCTCCGAATACGGAAGTGGAGGGCCGCTCTTCACCATGTCCGACCTGGAAAAGCTACCGCAACCCTGGGGCCGCAAAACCCTGCTTGACACCCTGCAGTGGCGCGAGGCAGCCGGTCGGTGCAAGATGGTCCGCACCCGCGAATGGAAATACGTCCACGACCCCATGGGAGATCGCGACGAACTCTACGACCTCGTCGCCGATCCGGGCGAATTGGTCAATGTGATCGACGAAGATCAACATCGCGACGCCCTCGCCGCCATGCGCCTGCGACTCGCCGACTGGAGCATAAACACCGAAGATGCCCGGCCAGTGCCTCAGCCTGACCGCAGGCACTACGATCTGGCTTAAACGGAGCGCTTCAACCGCGCGGCAAAAATACCGTCATTACCAGTTTGATGGGGCAACAATTGTAAATGGGGATGGGTAATCCGAAAATCCGAATGGTCGCTTAAAAAGTCTTCGACAACGCGCTCATTTTCCTCTGGTTCAAGTGTGCAAGTACTATAAACCAGAACACCGCCCGGACAGACATAATCGGCAGCGCGTTCGATAAGGGCGCGTTGCAAACGCGCAAGGCCATAAATATCACACTCCCGCCAGCGCAGGTCGGGATGGTGATTCAGAATACCCAGCGAGGAACAGGGCACATCGACCAGAACCCGATCAAATAAGCGGTTGACAGCCAAATAACGCGCATCAGCAGCGAGAGGGTAAACACATGAAACTCCGAGCCGATGCGTGTTTTGTTTTAATATTTCGAGACGGCGCGGATAGAGATCTGTAGCGAGAATAAAACCCCGATTCTTCATACGCTCTGCCATAGCAGTGGCTTTACCACCAGGCGCACTACACAAATCGAGAACAGCCTCGCCGGGTTGGGGATCGAGCAGAGGAACAACCATCGCAGCCCCCGCGCCTTGAACGCTAAAGAGACCATCGCTATAAGCCCTGCTCTGAAAAAGGTGGCCCACAGGGGATACGGAGAGGAGATCCGACCCTACAAACTCGGTGCCAATCCCTTCAAGAGCGAGTTGCTCGCGCAGGGCATCGGGCGTCGTTCGCAACGCATTGGGGCGAATAGTGAGGCCGGGTTGGACATTGTCAAATTCACACAGGGCGCGTGTTTCATCTATGCCGTAGCGTTTGATCCATCGCGCGACAAGCCATTGGGGATGTGACGTCGCAATGGCGAGATATTCGACGGGATCGCGATCAAAATCGGGAAAAACAACGGGCTTGCGGTCTTCAGCCACACCGCGCAACACAGCATTGACCAGTTTCGCAACCGGCTCCCCGAGAATATGACGGGCGAGAATAACGGATTCAGAAACAACCGCATAAGGCGGCACGCGATCGAGATACTGGAGTTGATAAACACCGAGGCGCAGGAGATTGCGGAGTTTCGCGTGCTGTCTGGACAGGGGTTTTCTAAGATAAGGCGTCAAAATATGGTCAAGGCGCGCCCGAAAGGTCAGCGTACCCCGCACGAGATGTTGAAGCAAATCGCCATCGGGATCGCGGATATGCTCGCGATGCGCGTCGAGCAAGCGGTCTAAATATGCGCCCCGTTCAACGCGACAGAGAATATCCAGCGCAATATGGCGCGGCGTTTTTGCGGCAGACATTATTTTCCCTCTCTAATGCCACTCTTTATCACTTCCCGCTAAACGCCACATTGTCAAAAACCAACGTGGGCGTTTGCATGCTGGAATAGACATTGGGATCATTGCCCACGGCGATGAGATTTTGCAATAGATCGAGAAAATTGCCGGCAATATTCATTTCCGACACCGCACCCGTTTTCTGCCCGTTGGCAATGCGATAGCCGCGAAAACCATAAGAAAAATCTCCAGTCGTCGTATCGGCATTGCCCCCGAGCCAGGACGTGACGTGAAAGCCGTCTTCGATCTCTGCAATCAGACCATTGAGATCTTTCTCGCCCGGCGCAAAAACGAGATTGGACGACATGCCAGTTGTCGGCTCCCAGCCGAGTTTGCGCCCGTAATACGTATCGACGTAATACATTTGCAAAACGCCCTGATCGACGACGCACCTGCGCTTTGCCGAAATCCCCTCGCCATCGTAATGTCGAGATGCGAGACCGCGCACCATCAGAGGATCATCTGTCACCGTCAGGAGCGAACTGGCAATTTGCGCGTCCTTTTTATCAGCGAGAAAAGACCGGTTCTGCTGAATGCTACGCGCCTGCAACGCACCCCATATCGCGCCAATCAAACGCCCGCCCGCTTCGGGATCAACCACCATAGTCGCCCGCCCGCTCGGTGCTTTTTCACTACCCAATCGGGAAAGTGCGCGGTCGAGGCCCTCGCGCGCAACCGTCTCAGGATCGGGCAAATCCGACAAATGATGTGCCCGAACATAGCGATGATCTTCGGGACGCCCATGCTCGCCCTCTTTGAGCGTCACACTCGCACCATATCCTATCGAAGTCCCACTCTGTATTCCCGAAAATCCATTTGAACTCACCCGAGCAGATGTATTCCAACCACAGTAGGCATCGGCGGTAGCACTCACCACACGGTCATCTGTATGGGTGATAGCATCCATCTTTTTTAGCCAATCAATACACGCTTCGCGGGGCAAATCGCGCACGACAGCATCATCGGATTGGAGATCGGTATCCGGACGATCTTCATACAATGCAGCATCGGGAATAACGCGATGCGGGTCTTCGGCCAGATGCTGCGTCAGCGCAACCGCATCTTCGATAAACCGGACAACAGACGCCGCGCGCAAATCCGAGGTCTGGTGTGTTGAATACCGCCCATTGACATACAATTGAATGCTCAAGCCGCGGGTAGCACTTTGTTGAACCTGCTCGATATTCCCATCGCGATACGTATATTCCGTACTGTTTTCATCTCGCACCCGCGCTATCGCATCATTTGCCCCAGTTTTTAGCGCCAGATCAACCGCCTGCTCGGCCTGTTTGAGAAGTTCTCGTTCCATTTAGTTCACCCCACCCACAGTCATACTCTTTTCCACCAGCATCGTCGGAACACCCATCGAAACGGGCACGCCCTGTCCATTTTTTCCACACGTCCAGCTACCATCGTCCAACACGGCATCGCCTGCTGCCATAACTACATTTTTCAAAGCCTCGGGACCATTGCCAATAATATTGACATCCTTGATCGGCGCAGTGATTTTGCCGCCTTCGATAAGCCATCCATTCTTGATATAAAAAGTAAAATCTCCCGCGCCAATTTGCACCTGTCCATTGGTGAAGGTATCGGCAATAATGCCGTAATCGACAGCGCGAATAATCTCGTCTCGGGAGTGGGGTCCGTCGAGCATATACGTAGATCGCATACGCGGCATAGGAACATGCCGAAAACTTTCGCGGCGCCCCGACCCCGTGGGTGAGACCCCGTAGTGTTTTGCCGAAATACGGTCGTGCAAATAGCTTTTTAAGACGCCGTTTTCGATAAGCGTCGTACACGCAGTAGCCTGACCCTCGTCATCTACATTGAGCGCTCCGCGATCATTTTCCTGCAAACCATCATCGACGATCGTCACAAAATCCGGAGCGACTTTCTCATTCATCATCGTCGCATAAATGGACGTACCCTTGCGGTTGAAATCCGCTTCCAGGCCGTGCCCAATCGCCTCGTGGAGCAAAATACCCGAAGCACCTGCTGCAAGCACCACCGGCATTTCACCCGCGGGCGGGCGCTGCGCCTCAAAGAGAATCATCGTGCGATCAACTGCCTTTTGGCAGACCTCTCTGATGTTTTCCTCAGTAAAATAATCAATACCTTCGCGCCGAGAGACCGAAGCCCCATTGCTCTGCCGCACGCCATTCTTGTTCGCAGTCACCGAGCAATACAGCGTCGCCATAGGCCGCCGATCCGTACTGAAAACACCATCGCTGGTCACAATGAGCACGCGCTCATCCCTGTCCATCCATCCCACAGACACTTTTTCTATTGAAGGATCCATTGCGCGAGTCATCGTCTCTGCACTTTGCACCAATGGCAGACGTTCGGTAATATTGACCTCATCCCAATCGCGATCAATCTCGTAATAATTATCAACCTCACTACTCTGCAAGTGTTGCGGCGGCATATTCTTTGTGCCCTCTGCTATCGCAGCCGCTGTCCGAGCAGCCTTATAAATCGCATCTGCTTCTAAACTCTCGGAAAAAGCATAGCCAACCTGATCTCCAATCACCGCACGAATCCCCACGCCTTGATCAATACCTGTATTGGCACTGGAAATAATGCCATCTTCTAAACTGAGAGACGTCGTACGCACATACTGAAAATACAGATCGGCAAATTCGGCACCTCGGCACATCGCTTCGGACAATGCCTGCGCGGACACACTTTCATCAATGCCAAATAACGCTGCAAAAGGATGTGTTTCAAGAGTGTGCATGGAAATCTCCTGTGTGTATTAGCTATTTCAAATCTACAACAACCGGTGCGTGATCAGATATGGTCAAACCGCCTTCGCGGTCAACACGGGCAGATTGAACGCACTTTGCGGCGGCGGCATTACCCAACAAATAGTCGATGCGCCAGCCGCGGTCCAACTCTCTGGCTCTCCCCCGATTGGACCACCAGGAATACGGACCCTGAATATCGCCGTATTGCTCCCGCGTAAAATCGCGCCAGCCAGAAGCGATGAGATCGCCCATCCACGCGCGTTCATGCGGCAAAAAACCCGAATTCTTTTCGTTGCTCTTAGCATAATAAATATCGCGTTCGGTATGCGCGATATTAAAATCACCGCCCATAATTGTGGGAATCCGTTTTTTCACCAGGCCATCGGCCCAGGGGCGAAAGCGATCCATCCAGCACTCCTTGATCGCCTGGCGCTCCTCACCCGATGATCCCGACGGCAGGTACACACTGACGAATTGAATATCTCGAGTGTTCACCCGCAAAATCCGACCTTCAGAATCGCCTTCCCCCACACCGCGTTCTTCTTCTCTTAAAGGCGTACGAGACCAGACCGCTGTACCCGCATAGCCCTTGCGCTCAGCCGGATGCCAGATAACATGCCATCCCTCGGGATTGCGTTCGATCGCAGATAGTTGCTCGGGCAAGACCCGAATCTCTTGCAAAAGAATCACATCGGGATTTAGCATTTCAATATGATCGATAAACCCCTTGCGAAGCGCCGCCCGCAATCCGTTTACATTCCAACTGATAATTCGCATACTGTCCTTTCAATCAAAATAACTGATTAGAATCACACATGCAATGTTTCAAATTAGAGAACTTTTTTTGTCTTTATGTGTCTAAATCTCTATTGACATTACGCAACAACTATTATATGGGGGACCGATAGCTCAATGAAGACAGATACAATTTTCAACTCGACAACTTTTATTGACACGCGCGTAAAAAATATATTTATCGCACAGGCCGAAAAACCGGCGATGTCGAGAGAAATCAACATCGCGCAGTTAACGCCATTCCAGCGGGCATTGATCGTCACCGACGGCACCGTTACAAGGCTCATCGAAGCCTATACACTCGCGCCGGTAGAAGTATTGATCCTCCACCAGGCGAAACAGACACTATGCACCGAGCATACCTGGCTCGAGCTTCCTGCAGGATCACCAGTCGTCGCGCGGCAAGTGGTACTGCAAACGCCCTCAACAGGCAACTACATGCCGCAAATTCAGGCGTATGCTACGTCTCTCATTGTACCGCACCACTTGCCAAAAGGCATTTTAGACGAATTGGAATCAGATCCTGCGGGATTAGGAGGAATTCTGCAAAACAGCGGACTGGAAACCCGCCGTGAATTGTTATGGTGCTGCTGTGAAACCGCATGGGATTTGCCGGAAGCCATCGCGCACCTCGAAGGAAAACCTCTTCTCAGTCGCACCTACAGGGTATTCGCCAACAAAAAGCCAATCATGTTAATCACTGAAAATTTTCCACTTAGAGAGGAAGCGCTTTGATAATCTGGCGCATGTGAGTGGATTTGTTCAGCACGTAAAAGTGAATACCCGGCACGCCTTGTTCGAGTAATTCGGTTGCCTGCGCGATACACTGATCAATACCGATATTCATCGCCTTGTCTTCATCATCCACAGCACCGTTGAGTTGATCCTGTAAATCCTGAGGAATCTCAGCCCCGCACAGAGATGCGATGCGCTGGATCTGTCCCGCCGCGAGAATCGGCATTAGACCCGGAACAACAGGTGCTGTGATATGGGCTGCACGCACGCGATCGACAAAATGAAAAAAGTGATCGTTATTATAAAAAAGCTGCGTAATAACAATATCCCCACCGGAATCGACCTTCCGCTTCAAATTTGCAATATCCGCATCGAAATCAGGCGCTTCGAGGTGTTTCTCGGGATACCCCGCAACAGCCAACCCAAACCCATCGTCTTTCGGCTCAGTACTGCGAATATGCGCCACAAGCTCATTGCCATAAGCAAATCCATCCTTCGCGGGCACAAAAGTATCTTCTCCGCGAGGGGGATCGCCGCGAAGCGCGACAATATTGCGGACCCCCTCTGTGCGAATCGCCTGCAAAATATCATCAATATCTGTCCGGGACGACCCCACACAGGTGAGATGACACGCAGCAGTCAGCCCAAATTCATTCTGAATAAGCGAGGCAATCTCCAGCGTCTTGGCGCGTGTCGAGCCACCTGCGCCATACGTAACAGTCATATAGCTGGGATTCAGCTTGAGCAAATTGGGAACAACCCGCGCTTTGAGCGCGCGCATACCCCCCGGCGTCTGCGGCGGATAAATCTCAAACGAAATGACCGGTTGATTGCCGGTAAAATAGTCTAAAAATCGCATAAAAAAGGTTGGGACTGGGGATAAACTCCCAGTCCCCAATCGTTAATACCGGTAATGATCGGGTTTATAAGGACCTTCGACAGACACGCCAATATAATCGGCCTGATTCTGCGTGAGTTCGGTCAACTTTACACCGAGTTTTTCAAGATGAAGGCGCGCAACCTCCTCGTCGAGGTGTTTGGGCAACGTATAAACGCCGACTTCGCGCTGTTGTGCCCACAGATCCATCTGCGCCAGCACCTGATTGGTAAACGAATTGGACATCACAAAAGAAGGATGCCCGGTTGCACAGCCGAGATTGACCAGACGGCCTTCCGCGAGCAAAAAGATCGCACGCCCATCTGGAAACGTGTATTTATCGACCTGCGGCTTGATATTTTCGTGCACAATACCCGGATAATCGACCAGCTTATCGACCTGAATCTCATTGTCAAAATGCCCGATATTGCACACAATGGATTGATCCAGCATATTTTCCATGTGCTCGATGCGGATAATATCCGTATTGCCCGTCGTCGTAACAAAAATATTGGCTTCGGAAAGGGCATCCTCCACAGTCGTCACTTCAAAACCCTCCATCGCCGCCTGCAAAGCACATATCGGATCGATCTCCGTCACCAACACACGCGCGCCAAATCCCCGCATAGATTGGGCACATCCCTTGCCCACATCGCCGTAACCGCACACGCAAACGACCTTGCCAGCGACCATAACATCCGTCGCGCGCTTAATACCGTCGGCAAGAGATTCGCGGCAGCCATAGAGATTATCAAATTTCGATTTGGTCACCGAATCATTGACATTGATCGCGGGAAAAAGAAGCGTGCCGTCATCTCGCATTTGATACAGGCGGTGAACACCTGTTGTAGTCTCCTCTGACACGCCCTGAATATCCACAGCCATACTGTGCCAAAAACGCGGATCGCGCTCGAGTTGCCGCCTCAGCACGGCATTGACAATCTCCAATTCGCGATTATCGGTTGGCTCATCGAGAATCGAAGGATCGTCTTCAGCCTGATACCCCCGGTGAATCAGCAACGTCGCATCTCCGCCATCATCGACAATAAGCGTCGGTCCACCCTCCACAAAATTGAGTGCTTGCAAAGTGCATTCCCAATATTCTTCCAGCGACTCGCCCTTCCACGCATAAACCGGCGTACCCGTTTCTGCAATAGCGGCTGCAGCGTGGTCCTGGGTAGAAAAAATATTGCACGACGCCCAGCGCACATCGGCCCCCAACACCCTGAGCGACTCGATCAACACAGCGGTCTGAATCGTCATGTGAAGCGAACCCATGATGCGGGCACCTTTCAGAGGTTTCTGGTCTGCGTATTTTTCGCGCACAGCCATCAAACCGGGCATTTCACGCTCGGCAATTGTGATCTCTTTTCGTCCAAAATCTGCCTGAGACATATCGGCGACTTTATAGGGCAAATGCGAATAATCGGGAATTTGAATATCAATCGCGCTATCGGGCAACACTACATCGGCCATATTTTATCCTTTCTCTCGGTTGGCACACGCGGACAGGGAACACCCCTATCTGATTCTGACCAGTGAGATGGGCGTCTCAATGCCGCGAAAATTGATTTCTGTGGGTTGGGAAATATCAAAAACTTCATCGAGATTGTTCGACACAGATGTCGTTGCTGCAATTCCTTTGCGGACATTTGTTTCTGCCCATTCTCGAACAATAAACGCGATGTTGACCACTTCTCCCGTCACATCGGAATGAGCGTAATCGGGATGCCCCATTGCGCCCAAATAAATCTCACCACTGCTCAAACCAATGACCAGGTCTTCGCTGATGAGCCGCTGGGAAAATGCCGCTGCTTGAGCAGCGCGAAGCTGATGGTGAACACCGGAAAAAAAACACAAAAATGCGTCACCCATATATCTGAGCGGAACGCCATCGTGGCGCAAAACAGCTTCGGTCAGTTGAAACAAAATACCATTTGCCCAGGCTGCAAACTCCCGCGCCTCCATTTGCAATGATTTTTGATATGCACCGACAACTGTGGATGTGAAGATAGTCGCATCAAAAACATCTTGATTTTCGCCATGTGCATCCAAAAGCCAGTCCGTCGAAACGCCGAGCAATCTGGCAAGAGGTCCCAGAGTAGCAATGTCGGGACCGTTTTCACCCCTTTCCCACTTGGAAACGGCCTGTGGACTTACCTGCAGGGCATTGGCAACGTCGTTTTGCTTGAGGCCAAGGCGTTCCCGCTGAGCGCGAAGGCGTTGGCCCAGTTCAATGAGTAACATATTGGACTCTTTGTCCACGATAAGCGAACGGTTTACAAAATACTATGAGAGGGCGGTGGTAACAATAAAGGAGTCGTTGAGTGCAATCGCTTTGTAGTTGAGGTCCAATTTATACACACTCACAAGTATTAAATGGATCATTTGTCATTTCGTCTTTGCCTTATGAAAACAGTTTTGTATATTAGTTTATCACATAAAATATCCAAAGAACAACACAGGAGTAAAAAATGAACAAAATTACAATTCTTCTCGTGGGAATCCTAACAGCCGGGTGTCAGATGCCCTCGCTATTTGAAGGACAGACGGAAATAAAACAATACGGCCGCGTAGTGGCAAAAGGGCAATACGACAGCGGTGCCCGTACTGGGATTTGGACATATTACGATGCCGCGGGCAACGTACACGGGCAAGGCACATACAAAAATGGCGTCATGCAAGACGGGCTTGAAATCACATTTTACAGCAACGGACAGAAAAAAACAGAAGGCAACTGGACAAATGGTGTAAAAGACGGACACTGGATATCTTATTTTAGAAGCGGTGTGAAAAAAGAAGAAGGTCTATACCTGAAAAATAAAAAAACGGGTGTCTGGCGCGAATACGACGCATCCTCCTTTTACACGCTGGAAAAAGTGTTCGAAAATGGCAAACAAGTCGGCTGGCGAAAATTTGAGCTGGCCCGCCAGGGCAATCCATTTTAGACCGGCATGCGACGGCCTGAATATTCGCGCCCAATACGCGCGGTCTCTTCCCTGCCACCGGAAACCACGCGCACACCCTCGTCTATTTTTGCGGCAACAGTCTCGGGACTCCCCCCCTCGAGAAAAGCAACGCCGTTTTCTGCACACGCGGCCTTCACGCGATCCCTCACCTCTTGCATTTCGGGTGAAAAAGGCGTTGGACGGTGCAAATACCCCATCGACATACTCAAATCACCCGGCCCCATTTCGGCAAACCCAATACCGGGCACCTTGAGAATCTGTTCGATATTGGATGCACCGCGCACATTCTCAATCTTGATGCCCAGCAGCAACTCGCCATCGGGATTTAGCGGATAGGGATCTGCCTTCTGAATATACTCATCGCGGCTAATCCCCCATATCGCTGTTGCAGACGATTCGGACCCCACGCCTCGAGTACCTGTACCCAGGCCGTGACCAACGCCGCTTTTGTTAATGGGATAGCGACACGATTCGACAAAAGCGCGTATCGCATCGGGCGATTCCGCCTGACAGAGCAAAATGCCATGAACACCGCGCGCGAGAATCTGCCGAAATTGCCAGGCATTGTAGCGCACAATATTTTCCGACGCGCCCTCCACAGGAGCTTCAACAATAACAGCGGGCGTCCTGTGTCCACTATTTGCCGGTCCCCCGCTGACCAGACCGCGCATATAATCGTCGAGCCCCCCCAGATTAAAAGCCCCGTGTTCCATACCCACATTGATATAATCCGCCCATGTACTGGCGTCGTTCTGTCCCTGTTCAAACGTAAGCACATGCCCTGTATGTGCCCCTGTATAATAGATCGGTTGATCTTCTGAAAGCAACTCAACTGCGCGATTGACGCGATTGCCCATGTAAGTCTCCTTTAGAAAGTAAATGTGTGATTACACTCCAGACTTCAGCATGAAATATCTATTAAAACAAAATTGCAAGTCTTTTCTGTAACGGTGAAATTTTTAAAAAACTGTGGTTGCTTTTGTGATGAAATGTGGTATATTATGCGTAAGTAAGTAAATGGTTACTTAGCGAGATTTGTATCAGATGCTGATGGATGACACTGAGATTCGCGTCTCACTTCTTACTTCAACCTTCATTTTTCGCCCTTTTGAGGCCCGCTTATGAAACTCTCGGAATACGCGATTAAAAAACCCATTACTGCTGTAATGATAGCGCTCAGTCTCATAGTCATGGGTTTTATTTCCCTATTCAGATTGCCCCTCGAATACGCGCCTGACTTGCAGTATCCCAGAATGTATGTGAGTTTTACATATCCCTCATCATCGCCCGAAGAGATCGAAAAGAAAATTACCAAGCCAATGGAAGAGATACTGGGCACTATCCCCGGCATTGAATCACTCCGCGCGCGATCTTATGACAGTCGGGGTTATGTATTCATGGAATTTGACTACGGCAGCGATATGGATCTCAAATCTATTCAGGTGCGAGACCGCGTCGATCAAGTTCGGAACCAGCTTCCCGAAGACCTCGAACGCATTGAGATGCGCAGATGGGACTCGTCAGATTGGGAAATTTTGGACTACAATATGGTCTGGCTGGGCGATGATCAATCCGAACTCGCCACAGTGTATAAAAACACAATCTTGCCGCGCTTGCAACGCATCCCAGGAGTGGGCAATGTCGAAATGGAAGGTGCCGATGAAAGAATACTCAGAGTCGATGTCGATAAAAATCGCATGCACGCCCATGGCCTGGACATTCGCACCCTCAACAGAACAATACGCTCCAACAACATCAACATTTCTGGAGGTTATGTCACAGAGGGCAATAAACGCCTCGCCATTCGGTCCGTGGGCGAATTTGAAAATGTAGATCAAATTCGAGATCTCACACTTCCCAATGGCCTGAATGTGCAAGATGTGGCGCAGGTGAGTTACGACTATCCGGAAAAGCGATATTTTGAACGCATGGACGGGCGCGATGTGGTCTCTATGGAAATTCGCAAAACCTCGACAGCCAATCTGGTAGAAACCTGCCGACTGGTTCGGGCAGAGTTAGATGCTCTTCAAGATGAAATTGGACGCGACAAATTGCGATTGCACTTGCGCCGAGACCAATCAGAAGCAGTAGTAAAGGGCATCGCCAGCCTGGGGCAATCCGCCATTTTGGGAGGCATGCTGGCTATTGGCATCATTTTTGTGTTTTTGCGAAATTTCCGCAGCACGCTCATTGTGGGATCCGCCATTCCCATTTCGGTATTGTGCGTTTTCATGATCATGTATCTGATGCGGCAAGTCTTTGGATCGACTATCACGCTGAACATGATCTCGATGATGGGTTTAATGGTCGCCATTGGAATGCTGGTCGATCCGGCGGTCGTGGCTCTGGAAAATATTTATCGCAGACGCTTTGATGAAGGCGATGGCGTTCGAACCGCAGCGATTGAGGGCAGCCGCGAAATCGGAATACCCGTACTAGCGGCGGCACTGACGACAATATGTGTATTTGTGCCCCTCATCTTCATTTCTGGCTCGTACAATACAATGTGGATGCGCGATTTTGCCATCACCGTGTGTATTGCAGTCGTAGCGGCACTATGCGTGGCTTTAACACTCATACCGCTGGCCTGCTCTCGGGCATTTTCAAATGCGGGTACCCGAGTTGATCTCTTTTTAAAAATTGGATTGGGTACTTTGTTTGCCACAGGTGCGGCGTATCTCATTTACCAAGAGGGCATTATCGAATCGGCCACCTGGCTCAAAGACAATACGCTGTGGATTTTGGGTGGGCTTTCAACCGTACCAATATTGGCTTGGGTCGTGCTGGGTGCATTTATCGCCACAATCGGCTATCTCTATTTTCGGTTTCGGCATCTTGGTCTCAAAGGTGTTTACACGCACGTAATTAGCACGACGCTACACTACCGCTGGACCACCGTTGTCGTCGCCACATTTATCCTCTTTGGCGGTATATATATCTTTACCAAAATTGAAGTACAGCGCTATCGCTATCAACCCGACCGCATGGTGGGCTATATGGTAGAAATGCCGCGGACCTACGATATCGACGACGCACTCGAGCTTTTCAAACAGGTTGAAGCCGTTATCATCCCACATAAGGAAAAACTGGATATCGAAGCGATAAAAACGCGATATAGCACCCGGCGCGGCAATACGATTTATCTGTACTTAAAACCCGTCGAAGAAAGCCCGCTTAGCACAGACGATGTGAAAAAACGGGTAAGTGAGTTGCTGCCCAAAGACATCCCGGGCGTGCGTTTCAAAGCTGGCTTCAGGAGGGGTGGCAGCAGTGCTACGGGCGTCGGGGTAGAAATCAAAGGGCGAAATCCCGAAGTACTGGCAATTTTGGCTGAAGATATTCGGCTGCGAATGGACGATATTGAGGGCATTCACGACGTAGAGACCAGCCTGGAAAGTGGCACAGAAGAAATCAGGGTATCGGTCAGGAGAGACCGCGCGCAACAATACGGCCTTTCACCACAGCAAATAGCCACAACTGTTGCCACGGCATTGGGAGCACGCGGAAATAGCAAATTCAAAACGCCGGATGGAGAAATCGATATTGCGCTGCAACTGCGAGAAGAGGACCGCGCCACGCTGGATCAGCTCAAAACCCTCTCCTTTGAAAACAACCGCGGCACTATGATTTCATTTGCCAGCCTGGCCGATTTTGAATTGACCCAGGGTCCCCAATCCATTGAACGTCAGGATCGGATGTCAACCGTAACCGTATTTGCAAATACGGAAGCCTCGGAAGTCCAAACGGTCGGTTATGAAATGCGCGACCGCATGGATGCCATCCCATTGCCCCAGGGGTATAGCTGGCAGATGGATCGGCGCTTCCGCTATATGGCTTCAGAAGAGGGCGAAACCAATTTCACCATGATCTTCGCTGCCCTGCTCATTTATCTGATCATGGCATCGCTATTTGAATCTTATGTCCATCCATTTACGATCATGTTCTCCATCAGTTTTGCCTTTATAGGCGTCGCATTGGGACTTTACACATTCGGCATTGCACTGGACAGCAATGCGACCTATGGGTTGCTCATTTTATTTGGCATTGTGGTCAACAACGGCATTGTATTAATCGACCACATCAATCGCTATCGCAAGCAAGGACTCTATCGAAGAGATGCGATTTTGCGCGGCGGACAGGATCGCCTGCGTCCCATTTTGATGACCGCAACCACGACCATTTTGGGGCTTACGCCGCTGGTTATTCCGATGATTTACGGTAACGTCGAAGGCAATGCCAGGCGTTGGGGGCCAATTGGTCTGGTCATTATCTCTGGCCTCTCGATCTCTACCATCCTCACCCTCGTCATCTTGCCCACTATCTACTCGCTCATGGATGACATGTCGGGATATGCAAAGCGGATTGTAGCCGTTGCAAAAAGAGCCTGAACGCTTCAATACTTTAAAAAAAACGCTGTGCAGAATGATCTGCACAGCGTTTTTTCATGTACACAATTATTACCCTCGTCCTACTCTCCAAGCGAAATATCTACGGAAGGACGCAACGCAGCGCAGGTATCGAGCACGGGGTGGATGGGATGTGTGAGAAAGGCTTCAAATACCTTTCCATCGAGATCTGCCCCCGTATCAATGGCGACGAAAGCTTGTTGTGTGAGCAAATAGTCGAAGCGGGGTGCCCATTTGCGCGCGCCCAAACGCGCGGTTGTCGAACAATTGTCAATCATATAAGCCACACCGCGATAGTGCATATAGGGATTGAGTGAATCCACGCTTTCGATAACGGATTCATTGGCAATTTCGGACCATGCATGACTTTTCTCAGATAGAATATCGCATTGTGCGACCATAACCGCGCAATAAACACCGGCAGTGAACGGATTGACGGGAATATCTTCCTCAATGCGCCGGGCACGTACGCTCTTGCCCACCTCCCACATGCGCGTACCATCAATCTTTCCCATGGGATAACGTTCAAAGCGTTTATTTGCCGCAATCACACTGCGGATCTCATCGCCGCTTTCAACATCGTCATAGATTTCGAGCAAAACTTCAGTCGCAGGGTGATAAGATGCACAATAGGCTTTCTCAAATTCAGCCTTGCCCACATCGTCAAAGCCCTCATATACCGCGAGAATACCCTGTTTAGAAATAATTTTTGAAATAGGGCCAGTGATAGATTCACACGATTCGTCAAAAGCGTCTTCCTCGCTCATCCCCTGAAATGTGTAACGGCGGTAAAGACATTCCACCACGCCGTGTACAGCGCCGAGAAGGATGCCGCGCTCACCATAAATATCAGAGAGATATTCCTGTTCCAATGTGGTCTGAAACGTAAAAGGCGCGCCGAGTGCAATAGACCATGCAAGAGCAATATCGGTGGCATTGCCATCGATATCCTGCACCACGGCAAACGAGGCATTGATGCCCGCACCGTTGACTTCTTTGCCCTGTTCGTACAGACGGCGCACAGAAGGCCCCATGCCTTTTGGACAAACTGCGATCACATTCACATTGTCGGGGAATTTGGCCCCCACGGTCTTCATGTGACCGAGCAAAAATCCATGCGACAAGCCGAGCGTAGCACCGGGTTTGAGGCGGTCAAAAATAGCCTGATGATTCTCTGCCTGCGCTGCATCGGCGATGAGCAAAAGCACCAGATCCGATTCGCCAATAACCTGATACATTTCCCCCAAAGTCCCATTGGCTTCGGTAAAACCGGCGGCTTCTGCGTCTTCAACTGAGGACGAACCGGGTCGCAACCCCACTTTGACCACAACCCCCGTGCCTTCCAGAGACTCACGCAAATTTTGTGCCTGAGCAGGCCCCTGCGATCCCCAACCGATCACACCGATCTGGTCAATATCTTTGAGGGCCTCCGGCAACTTGTGGAAAAGATCGCGCCCGCCACGCACAATCTGTTCTCGCGTACCAGCGAGGTCAATTGTCTCGGTTTCAAAAACATTGCTGGAAAAATCCAAACTCATGAAAAACTCCTTAATGATAAGTATTAATAGTTTGCCGATTGCAAAAAGCACAGTATAAACTATATTTAAAAAAGAAAAGACTTCTATTAAAAGCAACTAAATTCACCAAACCGGTCATCTCTATGGCTGAAACATTCGATACAGCAATACTCAACCGTGCAACAGATATCGCCAAAGGACTTTATCCACATCAGGTAGAGGGCATCGCGTTTTTGATGGGGCGGCGGCGATCGATCTTAGCCGATGACATGGGACTGGGCAAAACGCGGCAGTCCGTGATTGCCATGTCACAAACCGAACCCAAAGGACCGTATCTGGTGATTTGTCCGGCAACGGTGAAACGCAATTGGGCGAGAGAAATTGCGGTAGTCCTACCGCGTGTACAGACATGGATTATAGGACCGGACGATCCCCCTGAAGCGAAATTTGAGGGTTGGGCGATTATCAATTACGATATCCTGGGCAAGCACATCAATACATTATGCGCGCTGGACTGGAAAGGCGTTGTCTTTGACGAGGCGCATTATTTGAAAAACCACCGCAGTCAGCGGCACAAATTTTCCATGCAACTGGTAAAGCAATTACCTGAAGAAACAGTGGTACATATCTTGACAGGCACCCCCCTGACGAGTCGGCCAAGAGATCTATTCCCATTGCTCCAACTTGCTCGACACGCGCTGGGACGCAGCTTTATGGGGTTTGCAAAACGGTATTGCGATGCATATAAGGGAGAATATGGCTGGATAACAGATGGCGCGAGTAATATCGAAGAATTAACCGTACATTTACATGGGATTATGTTGCGGCGGACCAAGAATCAGGTCCTGGATTTGCCACCCAAAATACGGACGTGGTTAGATGTGGATGTATCGAGTCGGGTCGCACAGCGAATGAGCACAGCAGTTCTGGATCTCCTGCGGAAATATTCTCGACGAGGAGTGCGAGAGACTTTAGAAGAATCCCCATCCTCTGAAGAACGAGGGCGCTCTCTGGGGCAGTTGACAAGGGCAAGGCTTCGCCTGGCAACTTCCAAAATACGAACGACATTGCCCTTTGTAGAAAATGTGGTGGATCAAGGAGAAAAAGCGATCGTATTTTCGTGCTTCTTGCGCCCACTGGAAATTTTAAAAACAAAATTTGGCGACCAGGCCGTGGTCATTACAGGTGAAGTGCCGGTAGCACAAAGACAAGAACGGGCAGATCGGTTTCAGGAAGACGATGACGTGCGATTATTACTGGCAAACATCACAGCAGGCGGCGTGGGGCTAAACCTGACAGCAGCCAGCCAGGTCATTTTTAACGATCTGGACTGGGTACCAGTCAATCACTGGCAAGCCGAAGACCGGGCTTATCGCATTGGCCAGACCGGTACGGTAAATGTGACGTACATGGTTGGACGCGATACAGTCGATACATTTGTGCGCACAGTGTTGGAAACAAAGGCAGATTTGATCGACCAAATGGTAGAAGGCAGCGCACTACCCGAAGATTTCCATCGCGACGTGATGGGTGAAATGCGACGCATTATGGATGTCTTGCAACCCGGAGTAGATGCTTTATCTGGGGATATGGACGGGACAAAAATGGGCGATGTATTGCGCGAAGCAAGCGCGGCCTTTCGGGAAACGCACGCAGAGGCATTTGGCACAGGTAAACCAGTTGAAAGCCGACAACCATCGCAAGAAGCTATTGAGATTTTGGCACGAGTATTGAGTGGACCCAAAATTGCAAAGTATCGCGCGGAAAGTTCGTCACGACCGGGGGCTTTTTACGAATTAGAAGTAGATGGAAACGACGTGTCCTGTACCTGCCGCGGATTTCAATACAGAGGAAATTGTCAGCACTCACGCGCATTGAAGGCTGCACTTGTGAAAGGAGAAGATTTGCCCAAAGGATTCCACGAGGTAGATTCCTGAGGTCATTCTTCTCTGATATCTCTTTGTTCGTATAAAGCATCTACCAGACGATCTACCTGGTCAAAACCATTGCAGATATGAGTAGAAACGCGAATCCAGTAAACATCATCGCGCTTTGCAGTCGGCACAGTAATCCGGTATCGCTCATAAAGATCCAGATCGTCGAATCCTGAAAGATGGAAAGCCGAGATCGATCCGGATAGAGCTGGCACGGAAGGCGTGAGTTGTTTTGCCCAGCCAGTTCCGGCTAAACGATCCCGTAGATACGCCGCCAGTTGCTGTCCCCGTTCTCGAATCCGCTTTTTGCCAACCGCCTCTTGAAATTCAATCGCCGCGCTCACCGCTGCAAAACACGCCTGATCCCGGGTGCCCCAGTTCTCAATCCCCCACATAAATGGACGGTCATTGATCCGTAAAATGCCGTCTGTCCCCCTCCTCGCGCCTTCCCTACTATATCCCCAACTCACAACAACGTGATTGAGTCGCTCTTGCATTGAAGATGATGCATAAAGCAAACCAGTACCTTTGGGCGCACAGAGCCATTTGTGACAGTTGCCGCCGTAAAAATCGCAACCGAGGTCCTGCAGATCCAGCGGGATCATCCCCGGGGCATGCGCGCCATCTACTGCAATCAGCGCACCGCGGTCGTGTGCCAGTCGGGTCAGCGCTTTGATCGGAGTAATCAAACCAGTACGAGTGGTAATATGGCTGCAAAAAACCAGCCTTGTACGGTCTGTAAATCCATCTTCAAAAGCGTTCAGAATATCTTCGGGATGTTCGGGAGGAATGGGAATTTCGGCACGCTTGACCACCACGCCATAGCGGCGTTCAGCCAGATGCAAACAGTTGTCAATCGCACCGTACTCCTGATTTGAAGTTAGGATTTCATCGCCCGGACGCCAATCCAGTCCATGCACCACCATGTTGATAGCCATAGTGACATTGGTAGCAAAAGCAATATCCTCTGCTGGCGCATTGATAAACGATGCCAGACGAGCACGGGAGTCATCTACAACGCTATTGCATTCCGCCCGGCGTCGCGTAGGATTGCGTTCAACATCCTCCAATATTTCCAGCATCTTCTCGAACACGGGCCTGGGTTGTGAACCAAAAGAGCCAGTATTGAGATAAACTTCATCCGGCGCGATCATATACTGCTCGCGAATCGACTGCCAGTAAGCCTCCTCTGCTACCGAAGTCGGCCAAGCCGGGCAGATATAGGGCACATATACCTCCTACGCCGAGGACCGCGCTTTGTACCAGGCCAAAATGGCGAGAATGAGAGGAATGCAGCCAAAAAGAATCATGAGACCCCCATTGACCTGATAAATCTCGGGATCGTATTTGAGATAGCGAACGCCAACAAAAATAATTGACCCCCAGGCCATCACGGCATAAAAGAGCAAATTGAAGCGGATATACTTCAAAATGAGGAAAGCCATAATCACCCAATATGGAATACTTTTGGCGAGAAGAATGCCAGCGTGATAAAAATCTTTTGCTGGCGAGACCACAGATTGAAAGATAAGCACGAGCAATACGACGAGAATCAGCAGATTTATCTTGCCTATCACGCGCCAAAAGACAAACAAAACACCGAGAATGGCAAAGGGAGCCAAGAGCATACCCTTGACTTCGTCGATGAGTTCACCAAATGCGGGCATATAGCTATTGATTTCGGGGGGTACGCCACCGCCTGCGGTGAGATAATCACCGAGATAGGTGAGAGTGATATAAGACGAAAAAATGCCCGTTCCTCTGGTGATACCAAAATAGCAGACAGCGAGAAAGACAACTTGCCACCAGAGTGCTGTACTATTTATCTTCAGACGAAGCACATCGATCCAATCGGAAATTTGCATCTCTTGGGGGCGTTCGCGGCGATACATCGTATCGCCAAATGCACATAATAAAAAAGCCATAATCGCAGCAATAACAAGATCTATGACGAGACCAATGAGTTCATCGCCGAGAAAGGTACTCATCGCTTCACTGGTATTATAGCCTCTATAGAACGTGGGCAGATTATTGAGTTTTTCGAGCAAAAAACATACACCAGCCAGAATGCCAACCCAAATGGGCAATTGCCAGTTGACATGTCCATCGCGATAGGCGCGCAAAAAGAAAATAATTGCGAGCACAGCAGTGAAAATAATTGCGATTGTCGAGACAGTAGAAACAATCGTACTTTTTGTCGTGCGTTCTCGCAATTTGCGCAAAAACTCTTCGGGTGCTTTGTAGGATTTATATGCGTGCCCAATCTGATCGCCCTGTACAGAGGCGATAATGCGAAATTCGCCCTCTTCAACTTTGATATCCAGGCGCTCCCACACAAAACTGTGGTCCATTCGGTTTTCGCGCTTTTGCGAACGAGCTTCAAGGCGCTTGTAAAGGGCGGCATCTGTCACATCCCGCTGTAAATATTCGGACAGAAAAGCCTCGGCGATCTCTTGCGCTTCTTCTGTACTGAGTTCTGCGCCCTCCCGATTTTCGGGAACATAATGCGAGACGCGGCAAAAATCGCCATTGCCATCAATACTGATGGTAATTTCTTCTTTTTCGAGCGGTTTGAACCAGCGCACCCGCCAGCGCCACGATGTCGTATGTTCGGCAGCGAGCGTATCTGCACGTGCCAGATCGACATTTCGGATAAGATGTGTAAAATGGCTGGATCCAAAACTGCTGGAAAACGACGTGGTGCGTTGATAGCCTTCGAGATCGAGACCGAGTTGCCGGCGAATATTCTCTGCCTTCTCAATCGCCTCAGCCCGCGTGATAATAGACTCGCGGGCGTATTTGGTAAATCCCGGAAGGTCGGATATGAAATACGCGGACCAACCGATCAGACCGAGAATGCCAAAGACGACGAGACCACTTTTGGGAATCAGATAATCCGAAGGGGTTTTGCGTTCGACCTCGGGTTCAGAGGGTGGTTCGGGTTCGGGAACTGCGGTTTCGGGCGCTGTATCCTCTGGCAGTTCAGGGGGAGCCACCTCTTCAGGCTCCTCAATCTCCTTATAGCGCCCCGTAATCACACCAAAAATAGCGGGAATCGCCGGAATGAAAATAATCGCAACCGCCAGAATACCCGAGACCTTGAAGTAGAGACTGTCGGACTGCACCATCGGATAAATGCCGAGAAAGCAATTGTACACATAATGCGAAATAATGGTTGCCCAAACGCCGTAGCGCAAAAATACAATACCAAAGATAACACCGACCACGGTGAGTTCGAGCCCGCGAATATAAATGGGTTCCTGCGGATAATTCGCGTGCAAAAAAGCCCACACAATCGCGGGAATGAGAACGGCTAACCAGGTGCTTTTCAAATACCGGATGAGCAGGGAAATGGCGAGCAGGCGAAAGAAAAATTCTTCCATCGTCGCAGCGAGAAGACCGATAAGCAAGGGATAGATCCACGGCAGATAAGTACTATACGTATTGCTGTACTGTGTCATCGCCGCGGGAGACCAGACCCCCAGATAATCATTGCCTAAAATGTAAAAGACGGTGACATATCCCAGATGGGCAAATGCAAGCCCATAACCGACAAGGGTGACACGCGCAAAATTCGCGGATCGCCAGCCGCGCAAAGATAATCGCGCGAGTGGATTTTTCCAGCCTTCCACATCCTGGGCAGCAGCACCCCCGGCTGTACCGGACAGCGCAATAATAACCCCGCTGAGCACAGCTCCCAACAGACCGCCAAAGATAAAAGTAAGAATAAAGGAAACAAAGGACTGCGTGGTATCGTAACCAAAGCGCGTGAGCGGATAGCCATTGACGGCACCGAGGAAACTGGTAGCGGCCACGAGAATGCCCACGCCGAGGGCAGCGCGCCATATCAATGTGCGCTGGCGATATTTACGCACGAGCACGACAACCATTGCAATGCCCAGCGCGAAAAAGAAAACTGACGCAATATTGGTGAGCAACCCTGCACGCGAGCGAATTTCCCGGTAATTGCGCGAGAAAGTTTCGGGCACTTTGAGGTATTCGGCAAAATAGCCTGCTTTGTCACCCTTAACCGTAACACTCAAACGGTAGTGCCCATCATCGCCCACGACAAAATCTTTTTTTCGATAAGTAAAAGTGTGATCCATCCGATTGGGGCGCTCAGCACTCGACGCCTCGATGGGATCGTAATCGTCGAGTTGAAAGCCCTGCACATCGGTTAAAAAAGTCTCTGCAATAACACGGGCATCTTCTTCTGAAAGACTCGCGCCTTCGTCAGACTCGAGAATGCTGTGCGTAAACCCTACGATGCGTCCGCCGGGATCAATACGCACGCGGAGTTCTTCTTTTTGAAGCGGCTTAAACCAGCGGATATTCCAGTACCATACAGAGACCCATTCGCGCACGAGGCGATTGGCTTCTTCAAGACCCAGAGTGCGTTCGAGAAAAACCTGGGGCAGGCTGGAGTAAGAGAAAACCTGAGCACTTTCATAATCAGCGAGATCATAACCCAGGCGGTCGAGATACGTCTCGGCAGCTTGATATGCCTGCTCGCGATCTACGCGAAAATTGAGCGAAGCAACCGGAAGCGCACGGTCGAAAAACTGGATATAACAGGTGAGACCGAGCGCCCCCGCGATCAGGAAGCAAACAACCCATACAGCATCGCGTCGAGTCATAAAATTCTCCTTTGAAAATTTTGGCGCAAAATCGTCTTAACATAATAAGATACTGATATTACGCAATTCTCAAGTAAGGTGCACACAAATAGTGAAGCGTTATGCTGAAAGATAGTTAGTTTGGGGCTTGACCGTTGATTACTCTGTGATTTGTTAAATTTGCTTGACACTGAAAAGACACCTTGTTAAATTTTCGGTCCTTCATGGAACTTTGCAGATTGTTTTACACATCGGGGTAGTAGCTCAGTCTGGTTAGAGTACCGGCCTGTCACGCCGGTGGTCGCGGGTTCGAGCCCCGTCTACCCCGCCATCTTGCTGAAAAGCTCGACGCATACAATGTGTCGAGCTTTTTGGCGTGTACTGTTGAGAGGAAAAGTTAAAAATTATGTCCGTTGATAGATTGTACAACAGAATCAAAAACTCGACGCCGTTTAAGGACCTATCGCAAAAACTGGAATCGGGAGAGCGGATCGTAACCATGCGCGGCGGCACCGGGTCGCTATCGGCATTTGCCATCGCGTGGATTGAAGAAACCGTACCTGGCCCGGTAGTCGTCGTATGTGCAGATGAGGACCGCGCCGAGGCATTGCGCAATGATTTGGAACGACTATTAGACGAAGAACATGTGGGCTACTTTCCAGGTTGGGACGTGGCGCATTTTGACGGGCGTTCGCCGCACCTCGATGTGGTGGGATTGCGGATGGAGGCACTGGACCAGTTGCACCGGAAAGCCGGTGGCATTGTGGTCACACCCATCGAAGCCTTGATGGGACACACTTTACCGCCAGACCTCTTTGACTTGAGTGTAAAAACGCTGCGTCTGGAGCAGGAAGTTTCCCCTCTATATCTCGCGGACCATCTGGTGGAAATCGGATATGAACGGGTAACAACTGTAGAAGGTGTGGGGCAATTCGGGATGCGCGGCGGCATCCTGGATATTTGTTCATTTGGCAATGCACACCCGGTCAGGCTGGAATTTTGGGGCGATGAAATCTCGTCTATCCGGGCATTTGATTTGAGCACCCAGCGATCTATCGCGCAATTGGAAGAAACGCGAATTTTGCCATGCCGGGAAAGCGTACTCCCGCTGACAATGGCAGATATTTATTTGGAAAATCTGGAAATAGCAGAACGAGAGCTATGCATTGAATTGCCCGAGGTGCGAAACTTATTGGAGCGCGAAGGCATTTTTGAAGGCCAGGAACATTACCTGAGTGTGTTATACGGCGAGCGAACGGGCCTGTTGGATTACGTGCCCGAAGGATCCTGGCTCGTCCTCGATGACCCGGATGGCATCGCTACTGCCGCAGATAACGCATGGCGCGCATGTGAGCAAATCGCGCAGCGGCAAAAAAAACGGCGGGCGGAAACAGAACCCCTGCCAGCGCGGTGCGTACTCCGACAACCGGAAATCATGCTTCGGCAACTGGACCACATGCCCCGGGTCTTGAACCGCGCACTGGGAGGAATGTCTGAAGAAGTGGTAGAATTAGGTGGGCAGAGTGGGCGACACTATGAAGGCCATGTGCAGCTATTAAAAGAAGATTTGCGAAAGTACTGGTTGGATGCTTATGAAGTGGTCATTCTTTGTGAAAGTGATGGGCAAAAAGCGCGATTGGAAGAAATTCTGGAAGAAAGTGCCGACATCGTCTCCCTGTATGTGGGCACACTGCAATCCGGTTTTACATACCGTCCCGGCAAAGTCTTTTTGATCAATGACCACGAAATTTACAGCCGCGTACATCGCAGACGACGGTATCGCCGCTTTCAAGATGCACAGCCCATCAAGACAGTGTCCGCTCTTCAGCGCGGCGATTTTGTCGTGCACGTAGATCATGGAATCGGTCGATTTGAAGGCGTGGAGCGAATTGAAATAGGCCGCATATCCAACGATTGTCTAACCGTTGGATATCGGGATGGAGATCGGGTTTTTGTGCCGGTAGATCAGATGAATCAGGTGCAAAAATATTCCGGACAAGATGGCGCAGTACCCGTATTGAGCAAATTGGGCACAGTAGCATGGGAAAGACTAAAGGAAAAGACGCGCAAAGCGATATTCAAAATGGCAGCAGAACTCGTGTCATTATACGCCGAACGCAAAGCGCAACCGGGCACGGCATTTTCACCTGATGGATCAGAAATGAACGCATTGGAAGCCTCGTTCCCCTATCGCGAAACCCGAGATCAAGAAGAAGCGATTGACGCCGTGCGAAAAGATATGGAAGCACAGTCCGCCATGGACCGGTTGATCTGTGGCGATGTGGGATATGGCAAAACAGAAGTGGCGATTCGCGGGGCGTTTAAGGCGATCTTGGATGGCAAACAAGTAGCAGTGCTCGCCCCCACAACCATTTTGGCGCAGCAACATTATCGCACATTCTGCGAACGGTTCTCCGAATTTCCCATCCATGTAGCGGTATTGAGCCGCTTCCGTACGCGGGCCGAACAAATGCGAACTCTTGAGGCGATGAAGAAAGGTACCGTAGATATTGTAGTGGGCACGCATCGGTTATTGTCAAAAGATGTCAACTTCAAATCCCTCGGCCTTCTGGTCATAGACGAAGAACACCGCTTTGGAGTGCGGCACAAAGAGCGGTTAAAAGAAATGCGGCGTCTGGTGGATGTATTGACGCTCACCGCCACGCCAATTCCGCGCACCCTGCACATGTCGCTGATGGGTGCACGCGATATGTCGGTCATACAAACCCCGCCCAAAGACCGATTGCCAATTCAGACTGAAGTGCTGGCCTTTGAAGAAGACCGCATAGCCGAAGCGATCTTACGGGAAGTAGATCGCAATGGACAGGTTTATTTTGTACACAATCGGGTCCAGTCCATGCACGCGATGATGGGTTTTCTTACTCGCCTATTGCCCCAGGTGCGTTTTGGTATGGGACACGGCCAGATGCCCGAACGGCAACTCGAAAAAGTGATGATGGACTTTTTCGAGCACAAATACGATGTTCTGGTCTCCACCATGATCGTGGAATCCGGACTGGACATTCCCAACGCGAACACGCTAATCGTAAATCGGGCAGATCGCCTCGGATTGGCGCAGTTGTATCAATTGCGCGGGCGGGTGGGGCGATCGAATAAGCGGGCGTATGCGTATTTATTTGTACCGTCGTGGCAAGCACTCAGAAAACCAGCGGTAAGGCGATTGCGGGCCATCGAAGAATTTTCGGATTTGGGATCGGGTTTCCACATTTCAATGCGGGATATGGAAATTCGGGGCACGGGCAACTTACTTGGATCACAGCAACACGGACATATCGCAGCCGTGGGATTTGATTTATACACGCGATTGCTGGACGAAGCCGTGCGGCAAATTAAGGGCGATGAGACCGAACCCGCGATTGAGCCAGATGTACAGATATCCGTTTCGGCGTATATTCCGGATGACTATATTCCGGATACAGATCAAAAAATGCAGTTTTATCAGCGATTGGGCCAGATACGGCAAACTGTGGAAGTCCTGGCAATAGAGGAAGAACTCGCGGACCGCTTTGGACCTTTGCCCGATCCCACAACTGCATTATTAGACATCTTACAGGTCAAAATCCTGGCCCGCCAACTCAGGTTGTCGCAGTTGCAAATCGGACAGATCATGACTATGACCCTGTCGCCAGACAAACCGCTGATGCGAACGGATATTGAACGGATGGTGACACAATCACCACTTCCCCTGGAATTTGCCCTGGGAGATCCGCCAAAAATCGAAGTCGCCCTAATGGGCAAGGGACCACAATCGCGGTTAGAATCGGCTAAAAATGTGTTGCAGAGCCTAATTTGAAGGCGTATATTCTCGGAACCTTTTTTATTGTCAATAGTTTAGAGCCACATGCGGGGATATGACCGCAATGGGGGATCGCGTTTTGAAACGAGCGCGGTGTTTGAAAATCAGCTTAATAATCTGCCTGATTGGCATATGGGGTTGTGAGAGGCCACAAAAAACTTCTGTCGTGGCACAAGTGGGAAATCGCTATCTGACCATAGAAGCATTGGAGAAGCGTATTCCCGCCCCGTTTGCAAACACAATTTCGCCCAAAGAAAAACAAAGATTGGTCGAAAATTGGATTGAGGAAGAACTCCTCCACCAGGAAGCCCTGCGACAAAAACTCGACCGGGATTCCGAACTATCGGATCGCATTGATCACGCTGTTAGACAACTGTTGGCAAACGAATTAATGACCCGCACATACGCACGCGACGCCGAAATCTCAGAGGATGAAATTCTCGCCTATTACGAAGAGCATCGGGCAGATTTTGAACGCAACCAACTCGAACTCAGAGTGCGACATCTCGTTGTGGCAGATAGGAATGCAATGAATCGGGCGTGGGACCGGCTGCAAAAGGGTGAGTTTTTTGAGCAGGTGGCACGCGAAGTTTCTATTGATCAGTCGGCTGTAAATGGCGGCGATCTGGGATATTTTACTGAAGATATGGTCACCACCTCTTTCTGGGAGGCCTGTCGGAAAGCCAAATTGGGGCACCGGATACACATACGCACTGAATTGGGCTACCATATCATTGAGGTAATGGATCGGGACGCCGAGGGTTCAATACGCGATTTGGTCGATGTGCGCAGCGAGATTCAGCAACGCATCCTGACCGAACGACGACGCGAGCAACGCGCCAAATTGCTGACCGAACTCAAAGAGCGGATTGAATGGTCGGTGGATTGGAAGCAATTGAATAGAGCACAGTGAGAATTGGGCTTCTCACGTCTCACCAATTTCGAGGAATTTATCGATATGAAAACGCTATTGATCAACGTGCTAAGTGGGTTATTCCTGCTCACGGGTACAGCGCGTGCAGAGCCTATCTTATTGGATAAAATTATAGCAGTGGTAGATGACAAAATTGTGTTGCGATCCGATGTGGAAAACAAGCTACGCATAGAATTGGTCACTCGAAGAATTGATGTGAGAACCGTGCCACAGGCAGAGCTTGAGAATATGTTTAACAAGATTCTGGAAAATGAAATTCAGCGCAACTTATTACTGGTCAGAGCGCGAGAAGACAGCATTGAGGTAGATGACGAGCGCGTGGAAGAGACGGTGCGCGCGCAGATTCGCTACGTTAAGGAACAGTTTGGCGCGGCGACATTTGCCGAAGAACTAAAAAAGGAGGGACTGACCGAGCGACAGATGCGAGATCAATACAGGGAGCAAATCCGCAATCAGTATTTAGAAGACAGCATGCGTCAAATGCTGGCGCAACAGGTCAGTGTGTCGCCCCGAGATATGAAGGAATTTCAAGAAAAATACCGTCGCGGTGAATCAGTTTTTGTTTCGTTAAGTCATATTTTTATTGAACCTGCTGCATCGACAGAACAGCAGGATAAAATTCGCCCCCAGGCAGAAGCGGTCTTAGAACGCATTCGGGCAGGTGAAGATTTTGCAGCACTGGCAAAAGAATACTCACAAGATCCTGGCAGCGCGTCTCAAGGCGGGGATTTGGGCTTTTTTGGACGCGGTACCATGGTGCCTGCATTTGAAGACATTGCCTTTAGTCTCAAAGTCGGCGAAGTGAGCGACCTCGTACAATCGCAGTTTGGCTTTCACATTATTCTCGTCGAGGAAATTTCGGGCGATCAGGTGCGGGCGCGTCATATTTTGTTTTTATTGCAAAAAGACGAAAAAGTCGCGCAGCAAAAGGCAATGGCATTGTATCAACAGATTCAAGACGGGGCGGACTTTGCCGAACTTGCGCGCGAGCATTCCGACTTTGAAGAAACAGCATCGCGCGGCGGATTTTGGCAGAATATTCCCAGGTCTGATCTTCCATCCCAATTTGCAGATGTGGTGCGGGCACTCAAGCCGGGCGATGTGAGTTTACCCGTAAAAATGGAAGGCGGCTGGAATCTGTTCCGGATCAATGACGAGGCCACTGCATTAGAGGAAATTGCCAGACTGGAACGCTTGCAGGAATTATTCCGTGAGAAACTGGCAGAAACGCGGGCGAAATTATATGTGGATGTGCGGTTGGAATAGGTATGAGATTAGATATCTATCTAAATACATGTTGTCTGGTGCGGCGGCGTTCAGAAGCCAAACGAGCGTGTGACAATGGGATTGTGACAGTAGATGGGCAAGAAGCCAAAGCGAGTCGCGTTTTGCGCGCAGGGCAAAGGGTGAGCATTGCGTTTTCTGATCGTCTGTTGGAATTTGAAGTATTGGCACTTCCACGAGGTAATGTATCGCGGAAGCGAGCACCTGAATATTATCGCGTGATTCGAGATGAAGCACAGGCACCAGAGTTTTTTTAAAACGCGATCCCGCCAGAACTAAAAAATAGAAAGGCAAAGGCCGGCACGGGCTGGCCGTTTTTCATTTTATGCAAAACTTCAAAACTGAGGCAACCCCGTATAGCCGCCTGGCGACCATTTACGATTATGTAATGCGACATGTGGATTACGTGCATTGGGCGCATTATGTTTCATCACTGCTCGCACGACACAAAGTGAAACCCAACCGCGTATTGGACCTGGCCTGCGGCACGGGCAGTCTGGCAATTGAGTTATACCGTCAGAAATTCGATGTAATGGGTGCAGATGGTTGCCGGGAAATGCTGGATGTGGCGATCGAAAAGGCGCGTAAGTTGCACTATCCCATTCCATTTTACCATCGCAATTTGCTCGATTTAGACGATTTGCCCCCGTGTGATGCGGTGTTGTGTTTGTACGATAGCATCAACTATTTGATGTCACCTGAAATGATCGCGCGTGCTCTGTGTGAAGTGCATCGCATTGTAAATCCCAACGGGGTTTTTGTAGTCGATATCTGTACAGAGAGCAATTCGAGGCAATACTTCTGCAATATGGAGTCAGAAGATTCGGGAGATGGATTTTCATATCGGCGGCACAGTTATTACGAACAGGGTGTACAATACAACAAATTTGATATTCACTTTGAAGACACGGATGAAGTGGTCAAAGAAGTACATCAACAGCGGATCTATTCTTTGGCAGCGATTGAAGAAATTGTCGATAAATCGCCTTTTGAAAGGGTAGGAGCTTACGGGGGATTTGGATATGCACCGCCGACAAGATTTTCGGACCGGGTGCATTTTGTTCTAAAAAAATAGTTCAAGAGATGGATATTGGAACTGCTGATGCAGTTGTACATCATGCCAGTGATTAAATTACAAAACGTGCGGGTCGAGCAGCGAGGTCAGCCGATATTGATCAATGCCAACACAGAGATCAATCAGGGCGAATTCGTCTATCTGACTGGACACAAAGAGGCGGAAAAACGCGCGCTATTCAGGCTGATTATATTTGAGGAATTACCCAGTTCGGGCGTGGTATCTGTGGGAAAATACGACTCGCAGCAAATTCGAAAAACAGATATTCCGCAGTTGCGAAGGCAAGTAGGCGTAGTATTTCAAGACTTCAAATTATTGCACCATCGTACCGTATCTGAAAATGTGGCCTTAGCGCTTGAAGTAACAGGCGTTTCGCGGCGCAAGATCAAGCGCAAAACTCAGGCGATATTATCAGATGTGGATTTGCTTTACAAACGCAATGCGTATCCAGATGAGTTGTCGGCTTATGAACGGCTGCGGGTAGCAATAGCGCGGGCACTGGTGAATGATCCCCTTATCTTGTTGGCAGATGAACCAGCCGCCAATTTGGATTCCGAAGCGACAGAACAGGTGATGGCTATTTTGCAAAAAATAAATGTACGCGGAACAGCTGTGATCATAGCGACACATAATACAGCGATAGAAGACCGATATTCGCGGCGAATATTGCAATTGGAAAATGAGGTCATTGAACAGATTGCAAATTGAACAAATGGAAAAGTGAAATGAATCTAGTATTGCGCGAGGCATTGCAAGGGATCAGACGCACGGGAATCGCAGGTGTGATTTCAGTGGTGACCATTGGAGCCTCACTGCTGGTATTGGGATTCTTTTGGCAGGTGATCGAGAATGGAAACGCGCTGGCTAACCGATTGCGCGCGCGGGTGGAGATAGACATTTACCTGAAAGATGGCGTTTCATCTCAGCGAATACTCGCGTTGCGGCGCAGGTTAGAAGCGAGACCCGAGGTAGGCGGGATTGTGTATATGGATCAGGAAGCCGCTGCCAAAGAATTTCGGTTACTATTTGGTTTGGGTACGGTCGATGCGCTTTCGAGCAATCCATTGCCCGCTTCACTTAGAGTACGCATTTCTCCCGGCGAGAATATGCCGCGCCGCGCTCGAGCCGTTGCAAGATCTGTAGCCAGCCATAGTGCTGTAGAAGGTGTGAACGTAGGTGAAGTTTGGGTGGATTCTTTAGAGCATTTTATTGAAGTAATCACCGGAATTGGACTCGCGCTTGGATGTGTGCTGTGTTTTGCGTGTGCATTTGCAGTGAGCCATGCGACCAAGTTGATGGTGCTGGCGCAGCGCGATGCCCTTGAGATTATGCGGTTGGTCGGCGCGACAAATACGACTGTGTGGATGATCTTTGGAGTTGGGGGGGCACTATTGGGCTTTGTCGGTGGATTTTTGGCACCTCTGATGATGGCTTATATATCACCCTGGTGGGCTGTCCGCGTACCGGATTTGACGGTCACACCAACGATTGAACTGGCATTCGGTCTGGTAGTATTGGGCACCGTACTCGGCGCAATAGGCAGTTGGGCATCCCTGAATCGCCTGTTGAGAGAAATCGCGTAGAATGGTTGAGGTATAGCGTGCAAAAACCAGTGTATATATTGTATATCCTGGCTTTTCTAATCGCATTATCGCCCGATGGAAGAGCGCAGACAATAACAGCATTGGAAGCGCGTCTAAAAGCTGAGCAAGCGGCGATGGACAGCTTAAACTTGAATCCTCTACCTTCGCAGGAAGCACCGGCTCAACCTGATGAAAACACATCTCTAAATATCGCTGATGAAATCAATAGTCTGAATGACGAAATCGACCGTACCGAGCAACAGCTTCGACAGGCTCAGTCACAACTTAAAAATCGCGAACAAAATATAGCGCAACGTACGCGTGAAATATACAAAATAGGACGACAGGGAATACTATCAGTGTTGTTTTCGGCGAAGTCGCTACGAGATGCGGCCCAGCGCCTGCTGTATTTATCCCGATTAAAGGATCAGGACCAGCGAGATGTCCAGGTATTGCGAGTGGCGCGCAAACGGGTAAATATTCTGTTCACCATACTCAGTTCGCAGAAGCGGCGACAGCAAATTTTGCTGCAACGCAAACGCCAGCACGAGCAGATTTCAAAACATTGACGAATAGCTATCCTCTTTCATCGATATGTACATTTGGATATAACAATGAACTTTCAAGCGGCTCTGAATTTTTTATTATCCGGCGATGAACTCGTGCTAACAACGCATGTGAATGCCGATGGCGATGGCCTCGGTGCTCTCTTGGGATTGAGCCATTGGTTAACGAGGCAGAACCAAAAGCACCGCATTGTAGTGGCGGACGAGATACCGGATCGCAAATATCGGTTTTTACCGGGCTATGATCGCATTGAGTCGGTGTATAACTCTGGACTGGCAACCCCTGTGTCGCGCCTCGTAGTGGTGGATACGACAACATCGAAAAAACGTATTGGCGATGTCGCGAGGCTGATTGGGCCTGCAACCAAAACGCTGGTTATCGATCACCATGTGGATGCAGATGAAGTGGGCGATGTACGGGTGATCGATACAGATGCCAGCTCTGCCAGTGAGTTGATCTATTCGCTCATAAACCGGTATGGTAGTAATTCGAGATTTACACCCGAAATCGCGACGTGTTTATATGCTGGAATTGTATTTGACACAAAGCTATTTAAACATTCGCATCCAGAACGCGCACTCTGCGCCGCCGCAGAACTCGTTGGGCACGGTGCTGACCCGCAGCAAATTGCAGAAAATATGTTTTCGCACCAGACATATCAAACAGTGAAAACCCTGGGATTCGCGCTGTCGAATCTAATGTTACACGAAAACGGACAGATCAGCACGTTGTACGTCGATCACAAAACACATGCGATGAATGGCGATTTGGACGGAGTGGTCGATCACGCGATGTCGATTGACGGAGTTGAAGTCGCACTATTTTTTAAAGAACAAGAGCCGGGACAACAGCGCGTGAGCTTGCGGTCTCGGGGAAAAGTGGATGTCAATCGCATTGCCCGTCAATTTGATGGTGGCGGCCATATCCGCGCATCGGGATGCGAGATTAAAGGCTCTGTCGGTCAAGTGCAAGCGCGTTTGCTATCTCTTGTGCGCGAACAATTGTGAATCGGTGAAACTCCCCAGGCCTGGCAAACCCCTGCACGATTCCGGCAGGAGCAGGCTGTAGCAGCGGTTCAACAGAAAGGAAATGGATATGGATCTTTTGACACTGAAGACGTGGTCGCCAGATGATATTTTGCGTGCGGTAGAAATGGGCCTGGTGATCAAAAAGAATCCCGAGCGCTATGAAGGTTTGCTAAAGGGACAAACTATGGCGATGTTATTTCAGAAAACATCAACGCGCACCCGCGTAGCTTTTGAAGTAGGCATGCACCAATTGGGGGGGCAGGCCGTGTTTTTGGACTGGAGGACCACCAATTTTGGATTGGCCGATGTACGCGATGAAGCACAGGTCCTATCGCGATATGCAGATGTGATTATGGCGCGCATGCTCAAACACGAGGATTTACTGCGGCTGACCCTTGGTTCCGAAGTCCCTGTAATCAACGGATGTTGTGACCGCTATCACCCCTGCCAGGCTTTGGGCGATCTGCTATCAATCCTGGAAGTGCGAGGCAAGTTGGCGGGAACGCATGTGGTTTATGTGGGCATCTGGAACAATGTGTGTAATTCGCTGGTGACAGCGTGTACAAAAGCCGGCGTACGCATAACGGCTGTGACGCTAGAGATCAACAAACCATCGGTAGACCCCGAACTGGTCAAAGCAGCGCGTGCAACCGGGTTATTTGAAGAAACGCTGGATCTGGAATCCGCTGTTGCTGATGCAGATTTTCTTTATACCGATACGTGGATTGATATGGAATTTTTTAACAATCCAGAATTTGCAGAAGAAAAAAAGCGACGCACTAAAGTATTCATGCCATATCAGATCAATGGCGATTTGCTCAAAAAGACCGACGCTTATGTGATGCACTGCTTGCCAGCACATAAGGGATACGAAGTGACAGATGAAGTCATGGCAAGTGAGCGATGCATTGCTGTGGATCAAGCTGAGAATCGCATGCACATTCAAAAGGCCATATTGCTTCAAATGATCGGACCAGAGCGGATAACATAATGGCTATAGAAAGATTACCTCGGGAAACCCCCAATCCCAGACAGATACTGGAGGAAAAGATCGCATCGCACGAAGCGCGGATCGCGGTGATGGGATTGGGATATGTGGGATTGACCCTATCCGTGGAATTGGGCAAAGTGGGATTTTGTGTCACGGGAATCGATACATCGGCGCGCAAGGTAGATCTGGTAGAATCGGGAAAGTCCGATGTGCAAGGCGTATCGGAATTTGAAGTAGCGGGTCTCAAAGCTGTGGGGAAATTGACAGCAACTCGAGAGTGCGATGTACTCGATGAGGCCGATGTGGTTGTGGTATGCGTGCCCACACCCTTGAATAAAACACGCGATCCGGATATCTCGTTTATACTCCAAGCATGTAGCGCAATCAAAGACCGACTGCGCTGTGGACAACTGGTAATTCTGGAAAGCACCACGTATCCAGGGACGACTCATGAACTGGTATTGCCACTCCTCGAAGAAAGTGGCTTGAAGGTCGGTCGAGATTTTTTTCTGGTATTTTCCCCAGAGCGCGTCGATCCGGGCAACAGGGTTTATACCATCACCAACACGCCCAAAGTCGTGGGTGGTATTACCCCTTCTTGCACAGAAATAGGCACGCATTTTTACCGACAATCAATCGGCGAAGTCGTATCGGTCTCATCGACCCAGGCCGCAGAAATGACCAAGTTGCTGGAAAATACTTTTCGCAGTGTAAATATCGGCCTTGTCAACGAAGTGGCACTGATGTGTGACCGCCTCGGTGTGGATGTATGGGAAGTAATTGATGCCGCAGCGACCAAGCCGTTTGGATTCATGCCGTTTTATCCCGGTCCTGGATTGGGCGGGCATTGCATCCCGGTTGATCCGCACTTCCTAGCCTGGAAGCTGAAGACCTTGAATTACAATGCGCGCTTTATCGAATTGGCCAGCGAAGTGACGCGCAGCATGCCGGGCTATGTGGTCGAAAAAATCACCGACGCCCTCAACGAACACGAGCGGTGTTTGAAAGGCTCGAACATCCTGATATTGGGCGTGACATACAAACCCGATGTACGCGATATACGCGAGTCACCGGCATTGGATATTATAGAAATGCTTCAGGAGAAAGGGGCGAAGGTCTCGTATTGCGATCCGTTTGTAGATCACTTGCAGACAGAAAGTTTGGACTTGAAAAGTACCTCTTTGAATAAAAAAACTATAACTGAAGCTCATTGTGTGGTGATAGTGACCCATCACAGCGATTGGGATTATGAATGGATCGTAAGGCACGCGCGCTGTATTGTCGATACGCGCAATGCCACACAGGCCGTATCTGGAAACAAAGATCACGTCTTTAAACTGTAACAGGAACTATATGCGTATTTTACTAACAGGTGGCGCGGGGTTTTTGGGATCGCATTTGTGTGACCGTTTGCTCGATGAAGGGCACGAACTAATTGTCATGGATAATCTATTGACTGGACGTGCAAAAAATATTACACACCTGTTTGGTCGAGATGGCTTTACATTTATCAAACACGATGTGACGCAATACATCTACGTGAAAGGACCTCTGGATTATGTATTGCATTTCGCCAGCCCGGCCAGCCCCGATGATTTTTCGCGCTATCCTATTCGCATCCTGAAAGTGGGCGCACACGGTACGCACAACGCGCTCGGTGTGGCGCGTGCAAAAAAAGCCAAATTTTTTTTGGCCTCAACATCCGAGATTTACGGCGATCCGCTGGTGCATCCGCAGCCAGAATCGTATTTGGGCAATGTCAATACACTGGGCGTGCGTGGTGTCTATGACGAAGCCAAGCGCTTTGCCGAAGCCATGACAATGGCCTATCACCGCGAAAGTGGGATCGATACGCGGATTGTGCGAATTTTTAATACCTATGGTCCCCGCATGCGCAAAAACGATGGACGAGCCATTCCCAATTTTGTCAATCGGGCACTGGCAGGTGAATCATTAAAAGTATATGGCGATGGCAGTCAAACGCGCAGTATTTGCTATGTTTCAGACCTGATTGAAGGGATCTATCGATTGATGCACACAGATTATCACGCGCCCGTAAACATCGGAAATCCATCGAGTGAGACATCGATGTTGGATCTGGCAAAAAAGATTATTGAACTAACCGAAAGCAAAAGCGAAATCGCGCTCATGCCCAATGCACAAATCGGCGACGATCCCCAAATGCGACAACCCGATATCACCCTGGCCAAAAAACTCCTGGGATGGGAACCCAAAGTGACGCCAGAGCAGGGATTGCGACAGACAATTGAGTGGTTCAGGGAGAATTAGGCTAACCGCTTGACTGGAAGGACTAACTTAGATATATTTTTCAACGTGCTGGGGGCGACACGGCTTCGACGGGGGTGGGGAGATAATAGCTGCGTGTCGAGGTGCCCAATCACCTCGTAAAACAATTGGGAAAAAACGCAACTGCGGACGATAACACGTACGCAATGGCTGCCTAACTAACCGTTACGCAGTCCGTTCTCTCAGACCTTGCCTGCGTGGTCTGGGCAGAGCGCCGACGAGAGCAGGCTGGTGCGGGGGTTTCCGCTCGAGGGCCTCCGGATGAGAGTGGGCCACAGCCCCAACCATTGAGCTGGCATCTCAGCGACCCTGTCTGTTGGGGCGCGAGATGTGAGATCCTAAGTGAATAGACTACACACGTAGATGCCGTTATCAAACCGCTTTCGGACGCGGGTTCGATTCCCGCCGCCTCCACCAATAACTTGCATCGCGACTTCCATTTTTAGAAGTCGCGATTTTTTGTGTACGCTTGACCGTGCTATCCGGCGAGCATGAGTAGAATTTTGGCGTGTAGCCACCTGTTCCTAATGCCAGGCCAGATATCGCTCTCTCAATTCATCTATATCCCGCGACGCATCTCCCAATGCCTCCTCCAAAAAAGCTCGGCACTTTGCTTCATGCGCCACATCTCTCGGTGCGTTGGGCGAAAGGCCCGATCCTTCCGAATAAACTTGCTCGTGAGCACCTGAACCATCGGTGTAGTACACACTTGTCAGAAACCGCCGCGACGTCTGATCCCTGATCCGCCTGCTTTGTCCGCGTTCATGACCTTCCAGCCAGACGAATGCGATGATGTTGATGTGATGAAACTGTTCCTCGGGAACGTTGCACGCCTCGACGATCTGTTCACGCGTCTCTTCCAGCGTATCCGCGTGGACATTTCCCACAAGTTGATGTCCCGCCTTCGACAGGTCGAAGAAGTCACGCAGGTCCTGATCCCAAAGGTAGCCGGGCGGCCGATGATCGCTCAACTCGAGCGCAATCGTGCAGCGTTTCTGATCCGCGAGCGGGGGGATCTCCCCCGGCATCGCGATCGCAAATGCCCGGTCTCCGGGTACAACGCTCAGAAAGGAACGCATCGTCGTCGATTTCCCGATTCCACCCGGCCCCGACCCCACGATCCACGATGCCCCATTCGTCACATGCGACATCCACCACGCCGCCGTGTCCAAATCAAATGGCCCCTGTTCAATCAGATCCAGCAAGGACCTCGGTGTTTCTTCCCGATCCGAATTGATCAATCGTCGCGGAATCACAAATTCATCGTTTGCCATATTCACTCCCACTCAAAAGGACACTAAAAAGGTTTCAGAACAGCCAGCGCGACAACGAGAATCACAATAAGCGTTGTGACGTGGCTAAAAGTGCGAAAGTACGCCGCGCTTCTGGTATTTTCGCCGCGTTGAAAATCCTTGCGCTGGCGCGACATCATACCGTGCAATCCCGCGAGCATGAGAACGAGTAGAATTTTGGTGTGAAGCCACCCGTTCGCCAGGCTCCCCGTTGCAAAAATTAAAAGAATGCCCGTAATAAAAACGACAATCATACAGGGCATAAGCAGAAGCCGCATAAGATTGTATTCCATCTGTTGAAATGTCTCATCCGTATCCGCAGAGGCATCGGCGTGATAGGCGAAAAGCCTCGGTAAATACAACAGACCGACCATCCAGCCAATCATGGCGATGAGATGTACAACTTTTAGCCACAAATAATATCCTATCAAAAAACTCACAGTGTACTCCTCAGTCGTAATTACTGCTTTTGTGATCGCCCATAAGACGGCGCTGACGCGGCGTTGCCTGCTCGATAATTTCGGGGTCAAACTGAAAACGGTTGAGATAGGGTGGGTATTTTTGCGTAATCATGCGTTTCGCATAGTGGACTTGAAGCAAATAGCGCGTTTTATCGCTGGTATTGGCCGTACCGCGATGCCAGACCTCACTGCGGAAAATGACCACATCACCGGCATTGCACATAATGGATTTTTCAGTCTGGTCTTTCCATGTTGTATCCCCATCGGGACTTCTGCCCGAAAGGTGGCTACCGGGAATAAAATTTGTAGGACCAAGTTCTTCGGTAATGTCATCGAGATAGAAATGCGCCGTAGTAATAAAAATAGGGATACGCACCCGAGAATCCTCAAGTATATCTGTGGGCAGACTCAAGGGAAGCCAATCGGTATGGAGATTCTGATCGGGACGCCCAGGACCAGTCATCCATGCGGTCATGCCGATACAGTGGCAATCGTCACCGTGTATGGCTTCAGCGATCTCGATCACATTGGGACGGTCGAGAAATTGCAAGAAATGAGCGTGTCGGTTAAAGGCATTGTTGATGTGTTTATTTATAAAACCGATGTCTTCAGGACGCCCGTTTTTGTCAAAACTTTCCGGGATAGGTGTAAGCGCATCCATATGATCCCGAAGTTTTATCACTTGATCGGACGTCAATACACCTGGTAGATACGCATAGCCATCGCGGTACAAGGCTTCGGTTTGTTCTGCAAGTGTATCATAGGCGACAAGAGGAAGAGGATCGACCATATCAGGACTCCATGTTCAGTGAGGACCACATCAATAGGGCCAAACGCGCAATCCCTCACGCACGCAGTTAATCAAATCATCGGCGTGTTTGCTCGTCATGGGCAGAGAAACACAGCCGCCCTGGCGGATGACGATGCCGTGGTTCAAAAGATAAAAATAGAGCCAGTGGTGTTTTTCGCTACTGTCGCATGCGGCCTGGCGATAGTTGACAGGTGCATAGTCGAGAAAGTAGATGCGAAAAAGTGAGCCAGCAGTAACAATAGTCGCCGGGATATCAGCACTCTTAAAAGCATCTTCGAGGCCAGCGGCAATGTATTCGGTGAGCGAGTCAATGTGGCGATATGCATCTGAGTCCATGGTTTTAAGCGTCATAAGACCCGCGATGGCCACGAGCGGATTGCCATTGTACGTGCCAGATTGTGGGATAGCGGGCGATCCAGAAGTGGGATCATACAGCGCCATCACATCTTTGCGACCGCCAAATGCGCCAGCCGGAGTACCGCCAGCAATGACCTTCGCCAGACAGGTTAGATCGGGTGTAATATTGTACGCCGCCTGTGTGCCACCCGACGTCATGCGAAAACTGACAATTTCGTCGAATATAAGAAGAATATCGAGTTCCCGCGTCACATCGCGCAAGAGCGTGAGAAACTCGGGATCGGGCAGAGCCATGCCCGCTGCCGTAGAAAGCGGATCAATAATGACACATGCGAGTTCATCCGCGTGTTGGCGAATGAGATATTCACAAGCGCGCGCGTTATTAAAGGGCAAAACGAGGACATTTTCAGCCGTCGCGGGCGCAAGACCGGCTGAAGAAAGCACCGAATTGGGCGCGTCTTCAGGACCGAGATCGGGCGTAACAGGTGGCACATAGCTTATGAGCGCCGGATCGTCAATACCGTGATATGCACCTTCAAATTTGGCAATTTTTTGACGCCCCGTAAAAGCGCGGGCAACGCGCAAGGCATTGCCTACAGACTCGGTACCCGAACTGCAAAAGCGAAGATGTTCGAGAGAAGGGACGCGCTCGCGCAGGAGTTCTGCCCATTCGATTTCGAGTTGGGTAGGACCAAAAAAGGCCGTGCCACTATTGATGCGTTCGCGCAGGGCATCGCTCACAGCGGGATGGGCGTGACCAAGGATGAGGGCGGTGGCGTTGTTGACGAAGTCGAGGCGGCGGTTACCATCGACATCATCGATATAAACACCCTCACCCTGGTCAGCGTAAATCGGGAAGGGATTGACAAAAACACCGGTGCGCGTATTGCCACCGGGCAAAACTTCTTGTGCGCGTTTGAAAAGGCGCTGCGAATATGCGTTCTGGTCGCAATAATCGGCGATAAGTTGGTCAAGAGAGAGAGTTGGCATAGACACAATTCTTTAAAGATGAATGGAGCCAGTAGCTGCCCGTAAGATCGTAAATCCGCATGTATTTAGCAAGCGCACATTGCGATAATAAGGAACCGCCTCTTACCGATAGGCCACTGGATCTTTTATACCATTCTGAGCAAAACCTTGCAGACGCAACAGACAGGCGTCGCACTGCCCGCACGCGCGGCCTTCTGTATCGGGATCGTAACAGGTACTGGTCATACCGTAATCAACGCCGAGTTCTAACCCTCGTTTGATAATCTCAACCTTAGTCAGATCAATAAGCGGCGTGTGAAGGGTGAACGCATCGCCTTCAACACCGGCTTTGGTGGCGAGATTTGCCATATTTTGAAAGGCGGCGATATATTCGGGGCGGCAATCGGGATAACCGCTGTAATCAATTGCGTTGACGCCAATAAAGATATCGCGGCTATCGAGAGATTCGGCCATTGCAAGCGCGTAAGAAAGAAAAATCGTATTGCGAGCAGGGACATAAGTGACTGGAATACCATCGGACATTTCACTCTCGTCTCGATTTTTGGGCACATCGATATCGTCGGTTAATGCCGAACCACCAAAGGCACGCGAATCAATATTGGCAATAACGTGATCTCGCGCGCCAAAATGAGCGGCAATTTTTTTTGCACATTCGAGTTCAGTTTCGTGCCGTTGCCCGTAGCGAAATGTAATCGCATAACACGCGTACCCTTTGTTTTTGGCAATCGCCAGAGTTGTGGTAGAATCCAAACCACCACTGAGCAAGACAACAGCTTTCTTTTTCATGATTAATCCATCCGTTTCGTATCGACGATCCAATCTGGCGCCGTGAATAGACTGCTGACCGATTCCCCGTGGTGTATCCTGCGGATCGCCTCACCCAGGAGAGGTGCCACTGATAAGGTAGTCAGATTGGGAACTTGACTCTGTGAAGAAAGTGGAACCGTATCTGTCGTCACCAATTCCTTTACTTCTGCAATTGCACTCAAACGCGGCAGGGCCTGTCCCGTAAAAAGTCCATGTGTGCAGGATACCGTGATGTGACTAACGCCGCGCTCTCGAAGGCGATCGATAAGTTCCACAAGTGTCCCCCCCGTAGCTATCTCTTCGTCCAGAACAATCACCTTCTTCCCCTCTACATCGCCGACGATTGCATCAATGACGACTTTTTCATCGCTGATGCGGCGTTTGGTTCCAGCAGCTACGGGCAGCTTGAGCAACCGGGCAAAATGCGTTGCCTCCTTTGCGCCACCAAGATCGGGTGAAACAACGACCGTATCCGCCAGGTCTTTGCCCCGAAAATATCTCGCCAACACATGGAGAGCATTGAGATGATCGACGGGAATGCGAAAAAAACCATGTACCTGCGGTGCGTGAAGAGCCATCGTAAGCACCCGATTAGCACCTGCCGTATCAATCAAATCTGCCACCAGTCTCCCTGCAATAGAAATGCGAGGTGCATCTTTTTTATCTGACCGCGCGTAACTGTAATATGGAATAACAGCCGTCGTACGGGCAGCCGATGCCCCGCGTGCCGCGTCCAGCATCTGCAGGAGTTCCATGAGATGGTCCTGGACAGGTGGCACAAGAGGCTGAATCAAAAAGACATCGGCTTCCCGACAATTTGCGTTCAACTGCACCTGAATACAATCATTGCTGAAGCGGTTGATCGTGCTGCGGCTAAGGGACACGCTTAAATACTGGCATATATGCTCTGCCAATTGACGATGTGCGTTCCCGCTAAAGACCACAATATCGCGCATTGCGACCTCCTTTCTCGTGAGTGGTCCGTGTTGGTTGGGCTTCCATTCGACTTGATCAATCAACTAAATTGCCGTAGTTTTTCACTGACGAATCATTCTAAAACGGATCACAAGCTGGCATAGGAGATTTATTGATGATTAAAATCATATCAGCAAAAGCGTCCGCTGATTATAAAATTTGGATTCAATATTCAGATGGCGTTGAGGGCGAAGTAGATCTATCACATCTCGTTGGGAAAGGTATATTTTCGGCATGGAAAGATGCAAGCGTGTTTCGGAATTTTCAAGTTGAAAATGGCAGAGTCATTATCTGGACAGATGAAATAGATCTGTGTGCAGATTCGCTCTATTTGGAAATTACGGGAAAGACGCCAGAGGATATTTTTCCCATGTCAAAGACGGAAAATGTAAATGCCTGAAATATGTCGATTTTATGGAATCATCATCAGAATGCATGTGAACGATCATCCACCTCCTCATTTCCATGCGGAATATGCAGAATATGAGGCTCTAATCAATATTGAGACATTGGCTGTAATCGCAGGCAATCTTCCTTCACGAGCATTGGGTTTGACAATTGAGTGGGCATCATTACATCAGAACGACTTGAGAAACCTGTGGCAACGAGCGCAGAATCATGAATCATTGAGTAAATTAGCACCTTTGCAATAAATTTTATTACAATAAGTTAAGTCAAAATTTTTCTCCATGCCGTGAAGGGTTTAGAGAAGGAGATTGACATGTCAGGAACACTTAGATATCTCACCGCATTGCTCCTTCTGTTCGCATGTTCCGAAAAAGAAAAGCCACTCACCTCCAATCCTTCCTCAGAGGGCAACGGTCAGCAAGAAAACCCCCTGCTTTCAGATGACAAATTTGGTGCCGACATCAACCCCACCGGCAATCCCATCGGCGGCGGCGAGGGCTATAACCGCCTGGTTGACCCATCCGAATTCCTGGTCACAAACCGCATGGAACTGTTCGACGCCCTCGAGTTCGCCGGTCCCAACCAGATAGTCTATATAGTAGATACCATCAGAATCGACCTGACCGGACACCAGAACATCGCCATACGCGGAGGCGTCACACTCGCCAGTGGCCGGGGCAAACCCGGCTCTCAGGGTGCCCTGCTCTACTCCAAACAACTCGAAACCATACCCCTCTTTGTCGCCACCGGCCCCAACGTCCGTATCACCGGCCTCCGCTTTCAGGGACCGGACACCCTCAGACGCACCGAGCAGATGAGGCAACTCCATGCCGAAGGACGCTACTACAGCATACCCAACTCCCGCGCTATCCAGACCGAATATCCCAACCTCGAAGTCGATAACTGCGAACTCTGGGGCTGGAGCCACGGCGCGATCTTTCTGCGGGCAGGCTCGGCGGACAACCACATCCATCACAACTACTTTCACCACAATCAGCGCTACGGCCTGGGCTACGGCGTGGTAATGGACCAATCCACCGCCTTAATTGAGGCCAATTTGTTCGACTGGTGCCGCCACCACATCGCAGGTACTGGCAGACCCGGCACCAGCTATGAGGCCCGTTACAACCTGATCCTGGAAAACGCCAACAGCCACAGCTTTGACATGCACGGCGGGCAAGACCGAGGTGACGGTACGCAAATCGCTGGCGATCTTATGTTAATCCACCACAACACCTTTCGCGCCACAAGTGTACCCGCAGTAGTCATCCGCGGTATCCCCCAGGAAAGTGCTGAAATCTACAACAACTGGTTTCTGCATACCTTCCCCGCCGACGCCATAAAACAGAACAACGCCACAGGAAACATGCGTCACTATACAAACCAGTACACGCCCAATCGCATTCTGAGAGATTGAGTCATAGAGATCGAGCCACCGCAAGCCCCGTCTGCCACTCACTCCCCTTCATACCCGCATAGACCATGTAGTAGCAGTTGTCAATCTCAATCACCTGGGGCGTTAGTATCCCATCGCAGTCCCAGGCATCGGGATCTGGCGAAGGAGAAAAAATTGGATTGTGTGGGTTGGGTTCAAAGGTGCGAAAATCGCGCGTTCGCACATGTCCAATCCGCCAGGCCTCGCCATCGGAACCCCCGTAAAAAATATGGAAATACTGCGGTCCCTTGAAAATTTCAGCCTCGCGGACACCACAACTATCCCACGATTCTCCGCTACCCTTAAAAATGGGATTCGCGGGATCTTTGATAACGGCTGCGGGGGCACTCGTCGGCGCAGTCGCGTGACATAAAGTCGGCGGCTCTTCCGACTCCCCCGTATAGATGATATGTATGGTATCGTCTATGACCACAACTGAGGGATGCGATGATCCCTGCCGCTCGTGCGCGGTATCTGAGGCAATCACAGGCGTATGGCAAACGCGCGTCCACTTGCCAAAATCGCCATCCCCCACCAATAGGCCCGTCTGCTTTGGCGGCTTTTGTCGTCGTCCCAAATAATAAACATAGAACCTGCCGTCGGCGGGATTCCAAAAAGGAAAAGGATATTCGATAGTATAATCGTCAAATCCCTCGCTCGAAGGCAAAAGTACGGGATTGCGCGGATCGTGCGCAATCTGTGCCGGATCGTTCACCGGAGCCGTGCTATGCATCAAAATCCAATAGTTGCCTTCTTTTCTCCTCCCCCACAAATAATGCACCGTATCATCCATCACAAACGCATGGGCGGCAGCGGCCCACTCTGGCGGCTCGCAGGCAATGATAGGGTTAACATCCTCAAGCCGCTCGAAACCCGCAAAAACCTCAAAGGGAATGGCGTCGTTCTCTGTCATTCCTGTTGATTCTCCCATAGTGTCAGTTCTCCTTTTTGCGCACTATCTACACTTGCAAACACCAGTCATAGGGGCCAGGGCCTGTATGGCAAATCATCTCGGCGATTTGCTGGCGCATAGCTATAATGCGCGGTTGATATTCGGAAAGCTGCGCGAGATTTTTCATCTCGCCCAGATCTGTTTCCAAATCGTACAACTCGTCGATATCAAAGCGATTGCGAATATACTTCCAGTGGCCATCGAGATTCATCACATGCGCGGCAAACTGCTCTCTTTTTGTTGAACCCCAATAAATGGCTTCCTGGCTGGCGATTTCTGCAAAAACGGGCTGGTGTTCGGGTTGCCGACCATTCAGAATCGCGTCCGCAACAGAACGACCATCAATTTTCTCGGATGGCACCGCGTTTGCCAGATCGAGCAAAGTCGGCATTAAATCAACACCGGCAAGCGGGGTCGTCACGCGCAAACCTTTTGGGAGCGCGCGCGGCCACGAAAGCAGGCAGGGAACTCTGACCGAAGCCTCGTACATCAGACACTTTTCTGTGCAACCATGATCGCCGAGCAACTCGCCGTGGTCGCTCATAAAAACCACGAGCGTATTGTCGCGCATATTCTGTTCTACAAGAACATCGATCAGACGTCCAACCTGCGCGTCAATATGGGTGATCAAAGCATAATAATACGCAATCATCTCGCGGAATTGCCGATCTGTCACCGTATTGGGCATGCGAAATTTTGTGCGGGTCTGAAAATGCGGTTTGCCCTCAAGTGGATCTCGCAGAGAATCCGGCAAAGGCATTTGATCTATCGGATAGTATTTAAGCAATTCTGGCGGGATAACAATGAGGGGATGCGGGTCCTTGACACTCACAAAAAGAAAAAACGGATCATCCTCTTGCTGGCGCAAAAAATCAATCGCGCGGTCAACTGTCCAGGTCGTACGCTGCTGTCGCGGGTCTGTAAGTGTGGTAAATGCCAGTATATTTCCGTACTGGGTACTGGCTTCCTTATCACTGTAGATATTGGATACTCCCTCGCGTTCGAAATAATCGAAAAGGGGATCGGTATATTCGTCACCGAGATAGCGATACGTCTGCCAGAAATCCTCAAACCCGTGCTGCGGGGCATGATCATCACCCAGGTGCCAGGGACCGACCATGCCGCAGCGATATCCCGCGCGTTTCAAGACATCGCCCATTGTAACACGGTCCTGCGGCAGATAACACCCCCAGTCTTTTCCCCGTTGTGGCCCATAATTTCGCAATTGCAAATGGGCATGGGGATAGCATCCGGTCAACCAACTCGCCCGAGCAGGCGAACAAACAGGAGAAGCGCAATAGGCATTTTCAAAGCACACACCGCCTTCGGATAGACGATCCAGATGGGGCGTATGAACAACAGAACTACCCGCAAAACCAGCCGCATCCCAACGCATCTGGTCACACATCACAAGCACAATATTGGGACGAGACTTTGCCATCAGGATGCCTTTCATCACTTACAGCAAAAAAATTTTAGTAATCTGGATAAAGCAAGCACCATAGGGAGAACAGGCGCAATTTACAGAGCGATATCAAGCGCGTCAAGTAATCGGTCGAGAGGGGCTACATTTTATCCTTGTTTTTTTCATCAAATTGAGCTTTTCATGAATAAACCATCACATTCATGCCTGCATATTGGCAGGCAAGCAGGTACATCAAGGTCAAGGAGACTGACATGGACCGGGAAACGATGACAAACGAAGAGAATTACGCCTTTGATTTAACGGGTTATTTGCATATACCGGGAGTCCTGACCCGTCCCGAAGTCGCGCGGTTGAACGATGCGATTGATCGGGCTGGATCGCTCGAGGGCATGCTCGGCTGGGAAGGCGATTTGCGCGAACCATTCCGCGATTTGTTGATCCAGCCCCAACTCGTGTGGTATCTGAATCAAATTGTGGGACACGGTTTCAGGCTCGACCGCGCCCCCGAAATTCTGTGTGACGAAACCTGTGACACCTCTGTCCCCCTGACAGGTGGCAATGAGCCGAGAGACCCCGCACTGGCTTATTATTACCAGAACGGCCGAAGATTTTGTGAAGGCGTGCGCGTAATCTGGGCACTCTCGGACGTAAAAGCTGGCGACGGCGGATTTGTGTTCGTACCGTGTACCCACAAATCAAATGTGGAAACACCAGAAGATATATTGACCGGCGAAGATGACTCGGATTATCTTTTCCAACCCGAACTAAAAGCGGGCGATCTGCTCATCGTTGGCCTGAGCGTCGTACAAGGCATGCGTCCATGGCAAGGCGCAGGACCTCAGTGCTTATTGTCCTACGAATACGTAGGCCGCGGCGTGATCCGTTCAGTGGGACCTGGCCCAGAATCGGAAAAGATGCCAGTATCCGACTCGATGGCGGAAATGACTCCTGAACAGGGTGCATCGCTATATCGCCCCGGATATAGCGACACAACGCCGCCACCAACGTTAAAAACAGATGGCGAGACAATCGCATTGGACGAATCCCGCGAAATTTTTCACCCATCTTTCCTGATGAAAAATCCAAACTCGGGCATTGATGAAAAGGAATTTTACTTTTGGGACTTGAACGGGTACCTGGTGCTACGCGGAATCATGGATAGTGAATGGCTGGCACAGGCCAATGCCGCCATTGACAAATTTGAAGATCGAATCGTCGTTGGCGAAGAACTCGCACGCGGGTCAAAAAGCCTCGCGGGCACTGGCAGACCCCTGTTAGGCGGGCTGACCCAGTTGCCCAGCCCTCATTGTGACCCATTTCGGCGAATGCTCGCCCACCCGGCTGTTGAACATCGTCTGAACTGGATGGGCGCCAGTGGTGGTCGCACGGGCGGGGGAACGGCATTTTGCGCGGTCAAAGGCACATCGGGCCATTCCCTGCACGACTCCAATGAGCCGCTCAATCCAGGGCGAGGATATATCTATCAAAATGGACGCAGCTATTGCGAGGCCGTAACCGTAACCTGGCAATTGCGCGATGTAACAGAAGCCGACGGCGGATTTGCATGTGTGCCGGGATCGCACAAAGCGTATTATTCACTCCCTTCGGGCGTGCGCACCTGCGACGACCACATGGGCCTTGTAAAACACGTAGAGATGAAAGCGGGCGATGTGCTCTTCTTCATGGACGGAGGCACCACACACGGCACATTGGCGTGGAAAAGCGACATCTCGCGGCGGGGGATTTTACACAAATACTCATCGCGCAATTTCAATCGCAGTGGCGGAGAATTGACCCATCCAGAAAAACGGTGGGGCGATCTCGTCTCGGGCATGACCGATGAACAGATGGCAGTCATGCGCGGCCCCGACCGCGATGTGTTCGAAAAGAACGTGCCCAGGTTAGAAATTGCCGACGGCTCTGTCGTCGCATCTTACGAGCGAGGCAGTACATTGTATAGCAAGGAAGCGCCTAAAGGTCCAGTGGCAAAAAAATAATGCAGAGTGCCTCTTGACAGTTATAGTCATGCAGTCTATTTTTGAACAAAAGAATACATGGAGGATCTAAATGGGCATTAATGTGGGTTTTGTGGGTGCTGGTGGACGTGCGCGGTCGCACATGCGCGCGTTAGCCAATATAGAAGATGTCGAGATCGTTGCAATTTGTGACATAAAAGAAGAAACCGCACAAAGCGCAACTTCAGAATTTGGTGGCACGGCTTATACCGACTATCGCGTGATGCTGGACAGTGAAAATTTGACCGCGATGTATGTGGTCGTGCCGACATTTGCACATTATGATGCAGAGATCTTGGCGGCGCAACAGGGCGTACACATGTTATTGGAAAAACCCGTAGTGCCGTCAATGGAAAAGGGATTGGAAATTCTGCAAGCCGTTCAAAAATCAGGTGTACTGACCTCTGTCGGCTATCAACAGCGATATACGGGATGGGCAAAACAAGGGCGTGAATTTTTGAAAGACAAGCCCGTCGCCATGGCCCTGGCCTATCGCTGGGGCGGGTTGCCTGGCACCCCATGGTGGCGCGTGATGGCACAGTCAGGTGGGCAGATTGTCGAACAGACTACGCATCAAATCGACTTATTGCGTTACCTCGTGGGCGATGTTGCAGAAGTACACGCGTATTATGCCACCCGCGCATTGAACGGTGTCGAAAATCTCGATATTCCCGATGTATATGCTCTATCGCTCCAATTTGAAAATGGTGCTGTGGGCACGCTGAGTTCTACATGCGTTCTCCGCAATGGCGGTGGCTCAAATGGCATCGATATAATCATGCGCGATATGCGAGCGACCGTCGATGGAAATGGTGTAACTGTATTTCCAGGCGATGCGGCTGAAGTCGGCGAAATATCCGAATCGGAAGATATTGATGAAGTATTTATGGCTGCAATTCGTTCGGGAGATGGATCGGGAATCTTGTCTGACTTTGAAGACGGTTTGCGTAGCCTCGATATTTCACTCGCGGCAAACAAATCTGCTGAAACGGGCCAACCCGAGCGAACTTATTTTTCACAAAATCGTTGAAAGAAAGCTGTCAGACCCGTTACCGTCCCTGCAGGGCATAACGCAGTACAACCGACAACTCAATTCACAATGGAAGGACTATGCTAAAAAGAAATATCAAAAAAAAGCGCAAACGGAGCATGCTGCGAGAATTTGGAATCGCCATATTTTTAGCCATTTTGATCCGGGGAACGCTGGTACAAGCGTATCACATTCCCTCGGGATCGATGGAAGATACGCTATTAGAAGGCGATTACGTACTGGGCGATAAACTGACCTTTGGCACGCAAATACCCGACCGCGTGCCCATACTGAATACCAAATTGCCCTCATTTCGCGTACCGGGATTTTCAACCCCTCAACCGGGAGATCTGGTGATTTTTGAATTCCCCCGGGATGAGTCGCGCGATTTTATCAAGCGGTGTATTGCGGTTGAAGGGCAAACAGTGGAAATCAAAAACAAAATTGTATATGTAAATGGAAAGCGATTTGAAAATCCAGAAGGCGTTAAGCACGAAGATCCCAGAGTAGAACACAAACAGCATAGCCCGCGCGACAACTTCGGACCTCGCACAGTGCCACCGGGACATATTTTTGTAATGGGAGACAATCGCGACAGCAGTTATGACAGCCGATTTTGGGGAATGGTGTCCATGGAAAAAGTAAAAGCACACCCATTATTTATTTATTATTCCTGGGATAGCCAAAAGCCTCTGTGGAATATTTTTGAAAAAATTCGTTGGAGCAGGCTGGGCTTATTAGAATAACCGTATTAAAATGGTATTTATAAGGCCCGATGTTTCATCGGGCCTTTTTTTACAGACAAAATTTAGAAAACAGAAAGCAACCACAGATGGATACAGATAGACACAGATGGGATTGTGAAAGATCAATAGTCGGAGCACCCCTCGTTTTGTGTCTCCTATTAGCTGTCTTTAGTCTCATCGGGCAAAGTAGAGCGGCAGAGGTGGTATTGCTTTACACGGGAGACACTCAGAGCTTCCTGGAAGTGTGTGGCTGCGCGGACAATCAGCTCGGCGGCATTGCGCGGCGCGCAACAATGGTAAATGACTTAAAGCAATCGTATCCCAATGCCCTGTTATTAGATGCTGGCGGTTTATTTGCGGGCGATACCGTATTGGACCAATTGCGTTGTAAAATACATTTGAAAGCCATGAAAGCTATACATTACGACGCGGCCAATGTCGGTGTGGGAGAATTGCGGTTTGGACAAGCGTTCTTTGAAACCATGCGCGATTCGGGTGGCGTCCCTTTTGTAAGTGCAAACTTGAAGATAAATGGCGTGCAAATGGGTGCGCCCGTAAAAATTTTGGATACAGGTGATGTGCGCGTAGGTATCATAGGTGTGGCAGGTGAACGGGAGATTGAAGTACACGGTATGGCAATGGGAGGCTCACACATAAATATGCCCGATGGCATAGATGTTAAACTCGATGGCATCCGGGAAGCGGTCGCATCTGTGCGTCAAAAGACCGATCTCATAGTTGTATTGAGCGATTTGGATCGAGAGGCAGAACGCGACCTCGTACAATATATCACCGATATAGATATCGTGATCAGCGCGCGGTCAACTGAAACAACCCATCGGGTTGGCAATACCCTATTGCTGGGCATCCAGCCTCAGGGCAAGGCAATTGGGCAAGCGATATTAACCGTAGAAAATAGACAGGTGAAAGCAAAACAAATCACCTCCGTATTGATCTCAGAATCCATTGGCGAAGACCGCACAGTGAAACGACTCGTGGATGAATTCTACAATCTGGTTCAAAAAAATTCGGCATTGCAGCAGACGGCGCGACCGAGATTTGCGGGTTTTGCTCTGGAAGATCAGGTGCGTCAGGGCACCAATAGATATGTGGGGGTGGAGACGTGTAAAGGATGCCATGCTTCCGAGGTTGCGGACTGGGAACAGTCACATCATGCAAATGCATTTAATCGCTTGTTGCAAAAACAAAAACACTATCAGCCCGACTGTGTAACCTGTCATACCACGGGATTTGGATATCCCACGGGATTCCGAATTGGCAAAGATGCCAAACGACTTACAAATGTACAGTGCGAAGTGTGCCACGGGCCGGGAGAACAACACGCGCGGCGTCCCGAAGTCCGCAATATCCGCAGCACGCCATCTCCCGATTTGTGCCAACGCTGTCACGATGCAAACCAGACGCCCGACTTTGACACCCGATTTGCCGATATGCTGGCAGAAGTGAATCACAAAGGACACGGTTCTTCTCACGCAATAACCAAATCGGACACAGGGCCTGATGAAACAGAACATAGCCAAAATGGTCGCCCTCTCGTCGAGCTATTTGTGATGGCAGATTGTCCTTATGGCATACATGCAGAACAAACCCTTGCTCCTCTGTTTCGCAAAGTGAAGGATCAAATCGACTTTCATCTGTATTTTATCGCAGATGAAGCGAACGCAAAGGATGTCGCACCGCCTACCCCTACCGCACGCACGACACAGACAACAGAGCCAGGATGTAAAGCGACGACCTCGACGGGATCGGGCCGCTTTCGCAGTTTGCACGGCGATAGAGAAATAGCCGAAGGCATTCGGCAAACCGTGGTGATGTCGCTTTATCCCGATCGGTTCTGGGATTATATTTTGTGTCGCAATAAATCGGGCATTGCAACCGATTGGCGCGTTTGTGCAAAAGAGGTAAACATGGACGCAGACAAAATTGCCGAATTGTCCGAAAGCGATGTGGGCGAAACGCTATTTGCCGAAAATATTCGCCGAGCCAATCTGCTGGGAATTAACGCATCGCCCACATTGCGCGTAAATGGGCGCGATGTCAGAACCTCTCCTCATGAGGTGGCGCAACTGATATGTCGCAATAGCAAAAATTTACCTTTTTGCGCCGATGTTCCCGAGTGTCTGAGCGATCGGGATTGTGTACATCCGGGCAAAGTTGGCCTGTGTTTAAATGGCGGAACGCCCCACGCGCAATGCGAAGTGCGCGATCCCATCTCTTTTCAAACGACTATTCTCAACGACACGACCTGTACAGTGTGTGATACCCATTCGTTTATTCGATCTACACTATCGCTCTTTCCCGGTACTGAGTTTCAAACCGTAGATGTGAACAGCGAGATGGGACAGAACCTGATTGCACATTATAAACTGGATCGGGTGCCAGCTTATGTGCTGGATGGCAAATTTGAACAAACAGCCCGTTTTAATCGCCTTTCACATATCGTACGGCGCATTGGCGATCATTTTGTGCCGACTGTGCAGATGACGCCAATTACTCGGATTTTTCAGGGGCGGGATATAGAGGGTATGGACCTGTTCTTAGATGTGAGCATATCCGAATCACTAAAAAGAGTGGAGCACCTTTTGCAATGGATAAAAAAAGTCGAAGACCCCGAACGCTTGCGCCTGCATTTTGTAGGCAATAACAAACAAAACGCGCTATTTCGGCAGGCACAACAGGTCGCACCTGAGCGAATAGTTGATCTCTTTTTCTGCCACAAGCAGAAGGCATCTTCCGACACATCTTCTGTGGAAAATTGCTTAAAACAGATGGGCATTGCAGCTATCGGTAGAGACAATAGGGCAGAAGTATTTGCCACTGCTCAAGCACTCGGCATAATACCAGCAATATTGCCAGCTGTAGTAATCGATGGCCGTTTTGTGGTACAGGCCAATGGTCTGAATCAAGTGGAATCAACATTTTATCGCCTGCATCCGGAATTGTTCCAACGCGACAGGAACACAGCCAGACCATCTGGCGTCAAATAAAGTACTTGTCCGTTTTCGCGATTAATCAGTGAGGAGATCGACATGATATGCGCCCGAATATTTTGCGCTTTCGCGCTGTGTAGCCTGTTGGCAACTTCTGGGTGTAAACCAATCCCCACAGAGCCTGAACCCAGTTTAGACGGGCTTGTTTATACCAACAACTCATGGGGATTTCGAGTCAGTCGCCCCAGCGACCAGTGGGGTATCGATGTATCAACCCTTACATCACAAAGAGATATCAATGGTTTATCACCTGTAACTGTACGCCTTCTCAGCCCTGGGATTACAAGTGACTTTCGTCCGCAAATGCACTTGTACCCACAAGCGCTACCAGACCGCTTCGCCACAATGACAGTGGATCAAATCGTTCAGGCGTTTGAAGAGGAGTATCTAATGCGGGCATTTGATCAATATCGCATTATCGGTGAAAAACAGCGCATCCAGCTCAATATAGGCGAGGCGATTCAGTGGGAATTTCGCTATTCTCAACTGGAAAGATCCAATCGAGATTATCCCGGCACCCGATTTCTGGTAGCCATAGCCATCCACAATCAGGTGGGGTATTACATGATCGGCAATGGCAGCCGGGATGCAGGCTATCCACTAACCGAATATGAACAAATTGTGGCGAGTTTGGAGTTTCGTTGATTTGCTCCAGTATGAATTATCACTTCTAAAAACAAAAGCCCTGGAGATCGAATTCTCCAGGGCTTTTTCATTCACATGATACGCTTATGGCGACGCGGCATCAGTTTGAGATTTGAGATGTTTTTCTAAAAATTGAACGGACATTTCAACCAGCGATGCCTGGCTATCTTGCGTGGCATTGCCAAAGCCGTGACCGGCATTGACAACCTTGTAAAGCGTGACATCCAAACCCGCTTTTTGCATCGCGGCATAGAGCAACTCACTCTGGTTATACGGAACCGACAGATCTTTTTCTCCGTGCATGATGAGCATAGGCGGGTCATTTTTGCTGACATAAGTAATGGGATTGGCCGCAGCGACTTTCTCCTTATTTTCCTGGATAGGACCACCAATGAGCATGGATTCGGGCGAATCGGCTGCGTCGTGATCAATTCGGCCTTCAAAATCATTCATACGCAAAAAATCTGTAGGACCAAACCAGTTGCATATCACCTGCACCTGACTCGAATATTGTCTGTGATCATCCGTTTCAAATACATTTTCATCATGCGTCAAACCCATCATCGCCACGAGATGACCGCCAGCAGACGATCCCCATGCGCCGATGCGGTCGGGATCGAGATTGTATTTTTTTGCATTTGCTCTCACCCAGCGCACGGCTGTTTTGCAGTCTTCGATTTGCGCTGGAAAAAGGGCTTCGCCGCTGAGCCGATATTCCACATCAACAACGGCAAATCCGCGCGTGGTCATATTCCGCGCCCGCCCGCCATTGCCTTTAGATCCCCCACGCCAACCGCCCCCGTGAACCCATATCACCACAGGCACAGGGGATGATGTATCGGGCGGAAGATAGAGATCAAGGGGGAGTTCTCTTTCTCCAACCCGTCCGTAGATCAAATCTCGGTGGACAGTTACACCTTCTGGAATCTGCACGGTATTCCTCCGTTGGTTGTTGCGATAAAAAATATCTTCCTCAAGCGTGACAAAGCCATCTTTATCTGTATCAATTTGCTCAAACAGGCGGCGCCGTTGTTGGGGAAATTCCTCCCGAGACAATTTGCCGTCTTTATTTTTGTCATTGCGCTCAAAATATCGCTCTGACGCGCGCTGGTAACGATTTTCAGCTTGCTCCTGAGCAAACAGAGGTGGTGCGATCAACAGGATAACAGCGAGAATTTTCCAACAAGTCATAGCAGAGCCTCCCGGTACGCCAGGTAGTGATTGCCTTTTGTCATTCTTAAATATATGCAAGAGCACAGCTTCTCAAAAGCTATTTAGACCGCGCTATTGGCGATAGATTTTTTATGGCATGTCGCACCCGGTCTGCATATATTGGGCAGCGATGAAAATGGCAAAAACACCAACAGTGAAAGGAAATAGCCATGTTGAGAATTGCTATCCTGGCACCGCCGCAAGCCAGTCAGCGGTGGACACTCATGAAACAATGCGGGGTCGAAGGCGCGGTTGGAGGCATAACATTGCGCCCAAAACCGGACGCAGAGCCAGAAGAACAGCCCTGGAGTTACACATCGCTGGCAAAAGCAAAAGCCGCTTACGAAGCGGCCGGAATACCTCTTGAGGTCATTGAATCGCGACCGCCCATGGAAAATATAAAATTGGGATTATCCGGGCGAGACGAGGAAATTGAAGTGGTCTGTGAACTGCTCCGGAACATGGGCAAACTCGAAATCCCCGTGTGGTGTTATGCGTGGATGCCCATACTGGGGGTCATGCGTACATCCCGATCCATTTCATCTCGGGGCGGCGCGCATGTAAGCGGATTTGACCTCAATGCACTGGAATCACAGGGCAATCCCGCCGAGCGCCCCATACACAATATTGACGGCGTGCCGATAACCGAGCAAGAGAATCCCTCGACGGCCGTGACAGAGGAACAACAGTGGGCCAATCTGAAGTATTTTCTCGAGCGCGTTGTACCCGTAGCCGAAGAAGCCAACGTCAAACTGGCCCTGCATCCCGACGACCCACCGCTATCGCCCATCCGCGGCATTGCGCGCATTATGAGCAGCGTTGAAAACTACCAAAAACTCGTTGACCTCGTACCGAGTCCGATGAATGGCATTGGGCTTTGTCAGGGCAATTTTACACTGATGACAGACGATTTGCCCTCGGTCATTCGGCACTTTGGCGAACAGAAAAAAATCCACTTTTTACACATCCGAGATGTTGTCGGTCAGCCCGATAAATTTGAAGAAGCATTTCACGACGATGGCAAAACAGACCTCGTCGAATGTTTGCGCGCATATCGAGACACTGGATTTGATGGTGTGTGCCGCCCAGATCACTATCCCAAAATGGGAGATGATCAATTTGGCGACGAGCACGGCATCGCGCGGCTATTTGCCGTCGGATATTTAAAAGGCTTGCGGGAAGCCGTTTATGCAGAGTGAGATATCCAAACCACCAAAAAATCAGGGGCATTATTTTTATGGCAGAAAAAAATATTCAAATTCGACTGGCTGCGCGTCCAGTCGGATATCCCAAAACATCCGATTTCTCAATTGAGGAATCGCCCATTCCCGAACCCGGCAAAGGGGAGCTACTCTTGAAAACGCAGTACCTCTCCGTTGACCCCTACATGCGCGGGCGCATCAATGATCGGAAATCCTACGCGCCAAATGTAGAAATTGGTGCGGTTATGATTGGGCGAAGTGTAAGCAAAGTAATCACATCCAACCATCCTGAGTTCCAGCCCGGAGATATTGTCTGGGCCGATCACGGATGGCAGGCTTACGGGGTTTCATCAGCGCAGGGCCTCCGAAAAATAGATCCTTCACTGGGACCTGTTTCAACCGCACTCGGCATTCTCGGCATGCCGGGATTGACAGCCTATTTTGGTTTACTGGAAGTCGGCAAACCCAAATCTGGCGAGACCGTCGTGGTTTCGGCAGCCGCCGGTGCTGTGGGGTCGCTGGTCGGGCAAATTGCAAAAATCAAAGGATGCCGTGCCATTGGCATAGCTGGCAGCGATGAAAAAGTGGGCTACATCATCGATGGCCTGGGTTTTGATGGCGCGTTCAATTACAAAACCACAGCGGATTACCGCGCCGAATTGCAACGCTTATGCCCCAATGGCGTCGATGTGTATTTTGACAACGTGGGCGGAACCATTACCGACGCGGTCTTTTCCCTCATGAACATGCGGGGCCGGATTTCCGTTTGCGGACAAATATCACAATACAACCTCATCGAACCGGAAATGGGACCTCGGATGATGGCCGGCTTTATTGGCAAGCGGTTGCGAATGCAGGGATTCCTGGTGGGTGATTTCGCAGATCAACACGCCGAGGGATTGCAACAAATGTCGGTCTGGCTAAAGGAAGGCCGGCTCAATTACCGGGAAGATATTGTCGAGGGATTGGAAAACGCGCCCCGCGCATTTATCGGCATGCTGCGAGGTGATAATATTGGCAAGCGGTTGGTGAAGTGTGATGGATGACAACGGGATTAGAAATCAATTAAAGCTCGATAAGATCTCCAACTTTGAGAACTTTAATTTTTTCCTTCAATTGTTCTTCTATAGATTTCACAACACTCAACTTGTTTGACGGAAATACGACAACGCCAAGCTGTCTGTCCGATAAATTTTGTTGGTAAGGCAAATTTTTATCGGCTGTAAGAAAAATATCGAAAACAGATTCTGCAAGATTCAAAAGTGTACCGTTTTTGACACCATGCCATCCCATGTCCTGAACGGTTTGAACATCATATTTTGAAAGGACGCGCTTGAGATAGCGAGGCAAATTTTCATCAATGAGAATTCTCATTGGGATGCTTCATCCTTCGAGAAGTGCGACGAAGCATGGGTGAGTACTTGTAGTGCCTGGTCTCGATAGACGGTGGGAAAATTATCGAGAAATTCCGATATACTGCATCCATCGGCCAAATAGTCAAAAAGGGTTTGAACCGGCACACGCGTACCGCGAAAAACGGGCACACCACTCATAATATCTGGGTCGGAATGAACACAAGATATTTCTTTCATAATGACCTCATAACCCAAATGACTTTTCTATTGTAAAGCAATTCATTGTATTTTTCAAAAATAAATATCGAGAATTATAGGCTCTTTGTCGAGTCTAAAAAATCAAAGAAGGATGATTACTTTTTTATTTTTTCTTACATAACTGGGAAATTAATATGGCACAAAATGTATCGCGGAGAGATTTCGTAGGAGCAGTTGACAGCACGGCTGTGGGACTGTCGATGACGAGCAAGGCTACCGCAGAGCCAAAACCCAATCTGCTATTCATCTTAACGGACCAACAGCGCCGGGATGGCGTGGGATGTTATGGAAAAAAGAACATTATAACCCCCAATCTGGATCGGTTGGCATCGGACGGAATGCGATTCGACAGAGCTTATGCCGCGCAACCCGTCTGCGCGCCAAATCGCGGCGCAATTTTCTCGGGCCTTTATCCGCACAATCACGGCGTGCTCGAAAACACCTGGGATATAGATCCAGAAATACCGCTTTTTCCCGATTTCCTCAAAGCTGTGGGATATCGGTGTGCCTACTTTGGCAAATGGCATCTGGGAGACCCCGCAAGAGACGCCTGGGAGACAATGCCCACATATCCCCGCGACGGACGGGGACATGGGCATTATTACACCATCGGCGAGAAAAAAGTGTATCAAACGGATGTGCTGGCACAAGACGCCATTGACTTTATTCGCAAAGAGGACACACGTCCATTCTGTGCTTATGTATCCTATTATCCTCCCCATCCACCTTACTCCGTCCCCGAAAAATACGAAGCGCTTTATCAAGATCTCTACCCCAATGACGAAAAACGTCGCAAATACTACGCAATGTGTACAGCGATTGACGATGCAGTTGGCGACCTGTTGAAAACACTCGATGACAAAGGAATTGCAGAAAATACCCTCGTTGTTTTTACCTCCGAACACGGTCACCTCTTTGACCACCGGTGGAATGACCACAGCAAACGCCTCTGTTATGATATTGTCGCACGCATTCCCCTACTCATGCGATTCCCCGCGGCAATTGCCAGTGGTGGAACCGGCGAAACCCTCATCAGTTCGGTCGATTTGATACCGACAATCCTCGGACTCCTGGGATATGCAGTCTCCGAGGGCCTCGATGGCATAGACCTCAGCGATTCAATCCGACAGGGTGGCAAAACAGGACGCGAGGCACTCGTCATAGTAAATACGCCATTTATCGATAAAAAAGGCGACGGCCCTAATCAGCCCGAACTCGATAAAGGAGAAGAGAGGTGTGTGGTATCAGACGATTGGAAACTCATTCTATCAACCGTGCGAAAACCCGAACTTTATCACTTGCCCAGCGACCCGGGGGAACGGCAAAACCGCTGGCAAGAGATGGCAAGCTCTGAAACCATCGCAAATTTGAAAACCCACCTGCAAGCCTGGGCACACAAAACAAGGGATAAACTCGCACCAGGCTTATTGGCGAAAATATGAATAATTAATGGGAGCAGATTTTATGGAATATGTCAACTTTGGTTCTGCGGGCGTGAAAGTAAGCAGGTTGGCACTGGGCCTGGGATTTCGCGGACAGGCAGACGAAGCAGAAGGACAACGGGTTATTGAACGGGCGATGGACCTGGGCATCAACCTGATCGACTGCGCCAATACCTATGGGCCAGGTGATGATCGCACGCATATCGGGCGATCAGAAGTGGTGTTGGGCAAAGCTTTGAAGGGCAAGCGAGACGATATGGTGATTACCTCGAAAGTATTTAGCCGCATCGGTGCAGGACCAAATGATCAGGGTCTATCCCGCTATCACATCATGCGGGAAGTGGAGCGTTCTCTGAACCGATTGGACCTCGATTGTATCGACGTGTATCTCGTGCATAACTTCGATGAATCGACACCGATTGAAGAAACCGCACGCGCATTGGACGACCTGGTGCATCAGGGCAAAGTACGCTATATCGGGTGTTGCAATCATTCGGCATGGCAAGCGTGCAAAGCACTCTGGATTCAACACACATTGAATCTGGTGCCTTATATGTGCATGCAAAATCCATACAATCTGCTGCACCGCGCATTGGAGCGAGAAATTTTCCCCTTTGTCCAAAGCGAGGGTTTGGGGGTGATGGTTTACAGTCCATTAGCCGTGGGGATGTTGAGCGGATTTTACAAACCCGACGCACCTCCTCCCGAAGGTTCGCTATGGGCAAAACGCCGAATGCACCAATACGAAACCATGATGGTAGGCAGAGAAGGAAAAGTGCTGACCACCTTATTTGATATAGCCAATGAACTGGACAAAACGCCGGGACAGGTCGCTCTGGCCTGGGTCCTATCGCACCCCGAAGTAACCGTGGCAATTACAGGTGGCGACACCATCGCGCATTTAGAAGACAATATCGGAGGCGTGGGATGGGGTCTGGATCCCGCATTGCGAGAAAGATTGGACGCCGTTTCCGTAAATCTCGAATCTGGACGATAGGTTTGCATTGGGAATGATCATAATAAGAACATTCTGGTTGCATCTGCTATTGGCGGTTATCGCGCTGGCATTGTGGGACACACCATTCGTAAAACCCTTTCGCGTATTTGTGGTGTGGATACACGAAATGGGCCATGCGAGTATGGCGATTGCAACGGGTGGTGAAGTAGAGGAACTGCGCGTGCGGTGGAATGAATCGGGGCATGTTATCAGCCGAGGCGGAATATTTCCACTCATCAGTTCGGCGGGTTATGTGGGATCGGCCTTTCTCGGTGCATTGCTGATTTACACGGGCCGATGGCTGGGCACGCAAAGAATATTGCTCGGTCTGGTTGGTACTTTACAAATAGGAATGGCTACACTGTACACGCCATTTGGGACACTCGACTTCTGGTTTGGCGTGCTCTGCGGTCTCATATTGGTTGGTGTGACGGTTGTATTCGGGCGCCTGTCCCATGTGTTGGCAACGTGGATAGGCATTGTCCTGTGTTTGTACAGTTTGTACGATTTTCGCACGGACTTGTGGATGCAGACAGAACGCACCGATGCGGGGATATTGGCGCGGTATTTCGGTATAGAGATACTGGCATATCCAATTGCATTTGTCTGGGCAGCCATTTCAATTTATGTCATGTTTAAGGCGATGCAGGGCTTAATCCGTCACAAGATACAAAATAGCACAGAGGGACCTTCTGACCAGACCGAGGCGTATTATTAATAAACAACACAAGGAGAAACGCGATGAGCGAGCAAGTTCTGCTGGCAAAATTGACGCGACGCGAGTTTCGGGAAGCACTGGAACGCGGAGAATTTCAAACGGCGATTATACCGGTGGGAAGTAACGAGCAGCATTTGGAGCATCTCGCCATGGAACACGACACCGCTTCGTCAACCCATGTCGCAGTGGAGGCAGCCAAACGATTATATCCCCAGGTAATTGTCAATGTGCCGATGGCAGTAGGTATCTCCGAACACCACATGGTACACAAAGGAACCGTAACATCAAAACCAGGGTCGTGGTTGGCCGTGTTATTCGACGCAGTCGAAAGCCTGGTGCGTCATGGGGTAAAAAATGTCATTGTACTGAATGGCCACGGCGGCAATGTAGCGCCCTTGCGGGGCATATTTGGTCAATGGCGGTTGTTTTTCAAGATCGACCGTCCCGACGTAAATCTGCAATGGACTTCTTACTGGGATCTCATGTCAAAAGATGTGGCCGAACAAAATTTGAAAACAAAACGCTATCCGGGACACGCACAGGAATTTGAAACGGCATTTGCGCTGGCACTGTGGCCCGAAAACGTGCGCCACGATGCAATGCAAGATCAAGCAGATAAAGAACCTCTGGAAGCCACCGCAGAAGCCGGTGCAGCACTCGTGGAAGATGCGGTTACACAGGTAACGGCATTTACGCAGGCATTTATCGACGGCGAGCATCGCGGAGAAAATGTCGAACATCATCCGTGATGCAGTCGTCACATGCTGTCGTACTCATCGCATTGGCTGCGGCATTTTCCTTGCTGGGCGACCAGATGCTGTACTCCGTGTTGCCAACGCATTATGCCAAAATTGGACTGATGCCTTATCAGGTCGGCATCATTCTCTCGGTAAATCGCTGGGTCCGCCTGATAACGAACACCCTGGCTGAAAAATTGTGTCAGCGCTATAATCTGACAGCTTTGATGACAGGCTCCCTGATTCTCGGAGCCATGCTAACTGCGGTTTACGGTGTTGTCACCTCTTTTCCCATCTTGCTTATCGCGCGCATGCTCTGGGGATTATCCTGGTCATTTATACGCCAGATTGGTTTGATGACCGTAGTAGATACCACGCCGCCATCTATGATCGGTCAAAGGATGGGATTCTACAACGGCGTATCTCGCCTTGGATCGTTGGCGGGCAATTCTTTGGGCGGACTGGCCCACGACATCATTGGATTTACACTCACACTCTTTTTATTTGCCATCATCTCGTTGATAGGAACACCTCTGGGATGGTTGGCTCGACGCGCCGTTTTACATGAAAATCGAGAAAAAGAAAGCGTTGAGGACTCGGGCTGGGTACCCAAATTAATGATTTGCGGATTTGTGATCGGGTGCGTTGGGCCGGGCATTTTAATGTCCACCCTGGGAGTCGTCCTGGTCGAAACCGTAGGCACATCCCTGAACCTGTGGGGTATGGTCATTGGCGTTGCCACATTAAACGGCCTGTTGCTATCTTCACGGTGGATTGCCGATGCACTCGGTGCCCCTTTTCTGGGCCATATCAGTGATCGGCTAGGACGAAAGATGAGTGGGACCATTTATTTTGGCATCGGGATGTTGGCTCTGTTCTCGGCGTCAATCACATCCAATATGGGATTGTTGATCTTGTGCGTGGTCGTGTTTTTTCTCTGCGGTGTTGGTGCAACGGTAATAATGCACGCCGAGGCGGGAATGCGCGGTTCGCGTTCAGTCGCCGGATACGTAACAGCATCTGACCTCGGCTCTGCAACAGGTCCCATGCTCGGATGGATGACGCAGCAAGTACATTTGCCTTCGGACTGGATTTTTCTCATTGGCGGCGGGATGTATGCCATCGGCGCACTGGTAATTTCACGCCACAAGCCCCCATAACCGCTTCCGCTCATCGGACCAACCCTCCCAATCTTCAATCACGTACTTCAGTGCCTCCACATCCCGCTTGCGACCACCGCTCGGAAAATAATTCCACGCCATCGCACGCCTTGGCCCCGCCGCCGTCTTCACACCCGTCGCATGCCAGCAACTCGGCGTCCACACCAGCGTCCATCTCGGATCCAGAATCACTTCCACTTCGCGGGGATGTGAGGCAAAAAACAACTCGGGCATCTCATCGTGCTGTCCGGTCGCAATTTCGATATGTCGTAATTCTTCTTCGACTTCCTCGCGGGATCTAACATGGGTGCCGGGCAATACGCGCAACGGTGCATTGGATGGGTCGTGCCGGTCCAATGCCGTACGCATCGACACCTGCCGTACATCTGGTCCCCCATCCGCGTGCCAGTGGACCTGCTGCAACAAACGCCCATCTGCCGACACAATTTTCGAAGCATCGCCCAACCCACACGCGCCCACCTGCACATCTTCACACCCCAAAATTCGCCGTGCCATACCCACAAATTCCGGACGCTCCACCGCCTGCAACAACGGCTCACCCACCATAAAAAACTGACAGGCCCCCCGGTTAAACCCCTCTGCCCACTCGACCTTTAACCACTCCGGTTCAACCGCGCGCTGGCGCCGGTCAATCTCGAACATAGCATCATCGTCCAGCGGATTTGAAACAAAAAAGAATCCATTGCGATGAAAATGTTCTGCCTGATAATCTGTCATATCTATCTCAGTCTGCCACCTTTACGACGCGCTTCCCAACATTACCACCCCGCATCATATCGATAAATGCCTCGGGCGCATTCTCCAACCCTTCCCAGATATCTTCCCGGTATTTAATCCGCCCTTCATTGACCCAAATAGCCATCTGCTTAAGAGCTTCGGCGTGCTGGTCTTCAAAGTCAAAAACCAGAAAACCGCGCATCGTCAACCTTTGTGAAATAAAGTGCCACATCATCCGCGGACCTTGTTCTGGAGCAGTCAAATTGTATTGCGATATTTGCCCGCAAACGGAAATGCGACCGCGCACATTCATCAGGGGAAATGCCGCATCTGAAACCGCGCCCCCCACATTATCAAAAAACACATCAATACCATCGGGACAAAGGCGTTGCAATTCGGCACTGTAATCATCGACCTCCTTGTAATTGAAAGCGGCGTCAAAACCCAACTCGTCAACCACATGAGCAATCTTTTCATCTGATCCCGCCACACCCACAACGCGGCACCCCACGATCCTGGCGATTTGTCCCACAATTGATCCCACAGCACCAGCAGCTCCCGTCACCAGCACCGTCTCGCCTTCTTTGGGCTCCCCAACATCCAACAATCCAAAATACGCCGTAAGCCCCGGCATACCCAACACCCCCAAAGCCGTTGATACAGGTGCGAGATCTGGATTGACCTTGCGCAAATTCGATCCCTTAGACACGCCATAAGCCTGCCATCCAATTTGCGCCTGAACAATATCGCCAACTTCAAAACCGGGATCATTCGACGCAACCACCTCACCCACCGTACCGCCCACCATCACATCGCCAATTTGCACATTTGCCGCATACGATGCCCGATCATTCATCCGCCCGCGCATATAGGGATCAACCGACATAAACAGCGTTCTCGACAACACTTCGCCTTCGCCTGGTTCTGGAACAGGCGTTTCAACAAGCTTAAAATCCTCCGGTACGGGAAATCCTTCAGGACGTGCGGCCAGCGTAATCTGACGATTCATTTCTTCCTCCAATAAGTTTTGTCATCACCCAACTATCTCTTTTATATTACAATCCATCGCCCCAAAACACAACTGGTTTGATACGGATTCGTCTGGACAAACATCACAGACTCATATAAATTGTTGTTCTCTATTGCCCTTCTGATCCTTGGAAATGGAACTTTATTCTTCGTTGAAAATTTAAAGAATATCTGACTGATCAAACTGTTTATTAAACGGGAGACGCATGAACCTCGTCCAGATTAGATTTGGAAATACGTTAAGTGGTCAAATTTATCAGGCGCGCCAGGCGCAGCGCGAATTTCAAAAAAGACTATCTGCCCAGCCCTGCGATGTCCAGATAGAAACGCGCTCAAAAACCCCCGATGCTGACTTAAAGTTGCCCTACTGGCCGAACATGATGCGTGCGAGCCTGTTGAATCTCATACTCTTCATCGCCGTTGTTTTGCTCTACCCCGAATACCATCCCACCGTACATCTGACAAAAACCACCATCAATATTCCCACTATTAATATTCCAGAAACAAGTCAACAAAAACGCCCGCCACCACCCCCGCGCCCTCAAGTGCCTCTGGCAGTTGAAGGCGACGAGATACCCGAGGATGTGACAATTGAATCAACGGAATTGGACCTCGACAAAATATTTATCCCCAATTTGGCGACCACAAAGGGGATAGACTCAGACGAACCACTGGACTATACTGAGATTGACTACAAACCACATCCAAGTCGAATTGTCGTGCCGGAATATCCCGCTGAAGCGCGAAAAAAGGGCCTCGAAGGCAAAGCCATGGTCAAAGTACTGGTTGACAAGGTAGGCAACGTAGAAGATGTCCAGTTTGTACACGGCCCGGAAATATTCAAAGAAGCGGCATTAGAGGCAGCGCGACAATATCGATTCCGCCCCGGCAAACACCAGGGAGAACGCCGCAAAGTCTGGATGTTTATGCCGATAGAATTTTCGCTGAAGCGACAATAGAGGCACGATAAAAAAATGTCCGATTGGAAAACTCGTCCCTGGGACGGCAGCCCTGTCCCTTATCCCGATCCCGCCATCGAAATTCTGGACACGCGCTTTGAAAAATACGCCATAGGCAACGCCGCGGTCGAGCGTCTCTGTACTGGCTTGCGCTGGGGCGAAGGCCCGGTGTGGTTTGGAGACGCGCGCTGTGTGCTCTTCAGCGACATCCCCAACAATCGCATCATGCGCTGGAACGAAAGCGATGGCAGCCTCAGCGTCTATCGTCAACCTTCCAATTATTGCAATGGTCACACCCGCGACCAAGCAGGCCGCCTGATTACCTGTGAACACGGCACGCGGCGCGTCACGCGCACCGAATACGACGGAACCATCACCGTCCTCATCGACAGCTTTGAGGGCAAACCACTCAACGCCCCCAATGACGTCACCTCGCATTCCGATGGCAGTATATGGTTCACCGATCCGGGATACGGCATCATGCTCGACTACGAAGGCCACATTGCCGATGCCGAACTGCCCACCAACGTCTATCGCCTCGGTCCCACCACCGGAAATGCCACAGTCGTTGCCGACGATTTTGTGCGCCCCAACGGACTGTGTTTCTCACCCGACGAAAAAATTCTCTACATCACCGATACAGGCTCCTCTCATGGACTGGGAGGTCCCGCACATATTCGCGCATTTGATGTCGAAAATGGCCACCTCAAAAACAGTCGCATCTTCGCCGACATGGCACCCGGATTCGCCGATGGCATTCGCTGCGACATTGACGGCAACCTGTGGAGCAGTTCGGGCTGGGGCAACCCCGAAGATAACGGCGTCAAAATTTTCGCGCCCGATGGCGACCTCATTGGCAAAATTCACCTGCCCGAAGTGTGTTCCAACCTCTGCTTTGGCGGACAAAAGAAAAACCGCCTCTTCATGACAGGCGGCATGTGTTTGTACTCAGTGTACCTCGAAGCCAAAGGCGCACAAAGGCCGTAATCTCGAGCAAAACAAAAAGGGAAAATCCATTTCACAACAGACAAAAATCTGGCCCCTGGGCATTTTGCTTGTTCTGCTGATATTATTTTTCAATGTCTGGATGTGGGACAACAACGCCCTCATCCTGGGACTGCCGATCAATTTGCTTTACCACATCGGCCTGTGCGTCCTGACCACACTCTCTATGCTCGTAATAGTGCGCCTGGCCTGGCCTCATCATTTAGATGCGGAGGATCGGGAATGATTATTGCGGTTGTGGCAATTTATCTGGGGCTGGTTATAGTGGTCGGCACCCTGGGGCATCGGCTGTTTCGCAATACCGCAGAAGATTACTTTGTCGCAAGCCGAAGCATTGGTCCTGTAGTCCTGCTGATGACACTGCTGGGCACCAATCTCACTGCATTTACAATGCTGGGGGCATCTGGAGAAGCCTATCGCCTGGGAATTGTCGTCTTCGGTCTGATGGGCGCGAGTTCGTCTATTCTGATACCATTTCTCTTTTATTATCTCGGCACAAAAAGCTGGTGGTTGGGCAAACGGTTTTCCTATGTCACCCAAATCCAGATGATCCGGGACCGCTATACCTCGCCAGCATTGGGAACGCTGTTATTTGCCGTCGTAGTGTTGTTGATGCTACCCTACATCCTGATAGGAGTCAAAGGCGGAGGCGATGCACTCGCGGCAATCACGAGCGGTGAGTGGCCTGGTTGGGCTGGCAGTTTGCTCGTATGTGGCGTAACATTTTTGTACGTAACCTATGGTGGGATGCGAAGTACAGCCTGGGCAAATACCTTTCAAACAACAGTATTTATTCTCGTAGGCATCATTGCCTATCTCGTCATTATGGATCACTACGGCGGGATCGGCGAGGCTATGGCAACGCTACGCGATACGCACCCCGAATTTGTGGTTTTTGGCGGCGGATCTTATACCGTATTCAAAATGCTCTCCTATCTCCTGCTACCCATCAGTGTCGCGGCATTTCCCCATATTTACGGCCATTGGCTCTCGGCTCGAACCGCCCGGTCATTTCAAACGCCCATAGTATTCTATCCCCTGTGTATCGCCGCCGTGTGGGTGCCCAGCGTTACCCTCGGAATGGTCGGGCGCATTGATTTTACAGCACCGCTGAACGGTCCCATTTTGATTGAATTGATCCTGGCACATACGGGTGGCGTGCTGGCGGGATGCCTTGCGGCAGGTGTTTTTGCGGCAATTATGTCTTCGCTCGACTCCCAAACCCTTGCCCTGGGCGCGATGTTTACCGAAGATATTGTGCGATTTTACGGTTTTGACAACCAGTTGTCCGAAAAACAGCAGGTCTTGTTCGGGCGTCTATTTGTCGCCGCATTCCTCGTCCTGGCCTTTGTCGCGTCGCTATTTACAACGCGGTCAATTTTTGAACTCGGCGCATGGTCACTCACGGGTTTTGCGGGACTGGTACCCGTATTCGTCGGCGCGCTGTACTGGAAACGCAGCACAAAGCAGGGCGCAACCGCGGCAATCCTGAGTGTAATTGGTCTGTGGCTATTTTTTTATGCAGATTCCCTGAACGCAGAAGGCGCGTACAGCATTGGTGGAACCGGCTTGATCCCCGCCGGTATTATCGTCCCTGTTTCCGCGCTCATTCTCATCCTCGTATCTTTAGCTACCACGCCGCCTCGTGATGCAGATCGATTTTTTTGAATTAGAAGTATAGCACGGCCCCTGTGCCTGCTCGTCCAACGCGCAACAGGACATTTCTCTATAGAGATGTCCTGTTGCTTTTTTACTCCACAAATGGTCCCTCCTCTTCGAGCCGCTTGTGAACGCGCTCAAAGTCGGGCGATTCGCCTCTGACGAGGCGTTCGCAATGGATACCGCGCAATGCGCCTTCCTCAAAACCAGTGAGATTTTGAACATTGGGTTCGCCACGGGTATAATACTTGCGTCCGTAAGGCAGATGGAGCACGCCAATAACATCGAGTTTGGGAGTATGTTCGCGCTGGGCGGCCTGCTCGAGCTTTTCCTCATTGACCTCAACGCCAAGCCCCGCGCCTTCGGGCACGCGGCAAAAGCCCTCGGTCGGTAGCAGTTGCGATGTGGTAATATCGTCTTCGTATTGATCGTCCAGAGTGATAATATGCGCGGTTGCCGTGGGCAAAACCGCCGCCTGATGCAACGTAAAAGCCTTCATCAGGGTATTGCCGGATTGCTGAAGAAGCGTCTGGATATTGGCCTGACCGTACGCAAATCCCTTTCGCATCGTATCGCCAATACCACCGCCAATCATATAAATATCAGCAGTGCCGTGCAGGACTTCTTGCATGCCGCCGAGTTGGGGATTGTGCATGATAAGCGGCAGTTGTGTTTTTTGTCTCAATGTGCGCCAGCCATCAATATCGGCCCAGGGCAGTGGGTCCTCAATAAAACCGACCACCGGATAATTGCGTTCGAGTTCGGCAACAATGGGAAGCACAACACCCATTGTGCGGTTGTGATTGAAATCCCAATGGAGCTTAAAGCCCTCTGGCGCGACCTCGGCAGCGGCTCGCGTTTGTTCAATAACATCATAGCGTGCGTCGGAATGCATTTTGAAAATGCGATACCCCTGATCGGCAGCGCGCTGGATTTCTTCGGCAAACACTTCGGGCGAGCAGGGCCGCGTCCATGCCGCCGCGGGCACCGCATCTCTCACCTTTTGCCCCAGGAGCTTATAGGCGGGCACTTCGAGATACTTGCCCATGACATCGTAGAGCGCCATGCCAAGAGCCATATTGAAATTATTGTGCAAAAAGTCAAAGGGATTGCGGCCAATTAACGGCTCGATTTCCTCAGACGCAATCGCAGAGCTGTCTTCGTAATCGCCATAGCCAATCAGCCCATTATCCGTATGGATTTTGACCACCACATGCTGATCGATATCATACATGCGCGTGCGCCCGTGGTGGTTGTCGTAGCGTTTTGCCAAAGGCATCGCAATGGGAATAACTTCAATATTGGTGATTTTCATCTTAGCCTCCTATATGTGGGGATTGATATTACATAATGAATGCGATAAAATTTACTGTCAAGTACTTACATGCCGCCCTATCTTGATCGCTTGAATCTCTTTGTGCGATGATGTATGTTAGAGAGGTAAGGGACTGGCTGGCCGGGTGAACAAACCACTACCCCCTAACCACTGGAGCAAACAATGCACCTGATTGCCAGGACAGCAGACGATTTTCGCCAGTTCTGGAATGGCGAGCGAAATTTTCTTATCCATGCTGCGTTGTTCAAATTTGAAATGCCACTCGTTTCCGCCGAAGAAGTTATAGATATCTTGCGGCGCGATTCCGAGGCGCGCATTCAATTTTTAGATGACAGCTTGAGCGATGCAGAGCAAAATAATCTGGTCGAAAAGTTCAAGTCTGCACCCATAGAAAAAGCCGTCGAAATGCCGATTAGTCTGGCGCATTTTCATTTGCAAAATTTTTATGGCGCGGGACAATTTCTCGAACACTTTCAAGAATGTTTGATGATTCCCTGGCGCACCTTCCTGTCTCAACTCGGATTTACATGGCAAAGATGTTATCCCATTATATTTATCTCTGGGAAAGGGTGCAGTTCGACCTATCACGCAGATTCCTCGCATGTACTCGCGTGGCAAGTTTATGGAGAAAAACACTTTCACGGGTTTTTGGAACCGGAAAAACGCGAACCTGTTAAAAAACTCGTGGAAGATCGAACGGGCGTCACGCGCATTGATATTCCCCAAATAGATCCAGCAGATATTTTGACCTATGACATGCAACCCGGCGATTTGCTGTGGAACCAGTTATTAACCCCCCACTGGGTTGATGCGGGTGAAGATGAAGTCGCCATGAGCTTTAATATTTCTCATGGTGGAGTCGCCTATCGCGGTGAATTTTGCCCAAACGAACAGGTATTGCGCCAATACTGGGAAAAAAATCCAAAAAACGCGTGGCTGGTCGATGTGAGGTACTGACCGTGATTTCTTTTGTGATTTTTATGCCTTCTGTGGCTATTTAAACTGGATAATCCATGCGCGTTTTTGCCATTTCTGATTTGCACATCGATTACAAGGAAAACCATCGTTGGGTGCAGCGGCTTTCCAATTGCGATTTTACTGATGATGTGGTGATTGTGGCCGGAGATGTAACTCACCGCGCCGACCCGATGCGCGATACCCTGTGCGGACTGAAGCAAAAATTTGCACGCGTTTTTTTTGTACCGGGCAATCACGATTTGTGGGTGAGGCCCAATGAGCGATGTGACTCGTTGGAGAAATTCCACGCGCTTATGGCTTTGTGCAACGTGTTGGACATAGAAACCTCGTGGGCGCAATTGCCGGGTGTACAAATTGTACCGCTTTTGTCGTGGTATGAAAAACCCGAAGAAAGTACCGACAGTTTGTACGTGCCCCAGGAAGGAGAAGACGCAGCCTTGCACATGTGGGCGGACAACCGTCTGATTCGCTGGACCGAGGGTGAGCGATCCATTGCACGCTATATGCTCGCCCAAAATACCGCGCCTGTTCGGGGCGATGGGCCAGTCATTACCTTTAGCCACTTTTTGCCCAGACGGGAGTTGATCTTTGGCAGGTCCCATTCCACTCCTCGCCTGCGCCCATTGACGAGCGCGTCGAATTTCAATTTCAGTCGGGTAGCTGGTACAAGGGCCTTAGATCGCCTATTGCGAAAACTCGGTTCATCGATTCACATATACGGCCATCAGCATCGCAATCGGTGTCGAGAAATCGAAGGGGTGACGTATATTTCTCATTGTCTGGGCTATCAGCGCGAAAGACAATTGGGGATGGTATGCGGGATGGACGAGGGGCCTCGGTTGGTGTGGGAAACCTGATCTTTGATATGGAGGGCACGATGAATCTAACCGTGCAGCATCAGTCCTTATTGTGGGATGACAGTGAACACACGGTTTGGGAAACAATAACAGAACGGGTCTATTGGCCCCCCGAGCAAACAGTCCTGTTATTATGCGATGTGTGGAACAATCACTGGTGTCGCGGTGCAGTCGAGCGATTAGAAGCGATGATTCCCCGCATGAACGCCGTAGTGCAAAGCGCGCGAAAGCAAGGCGTGACCATTATTCATGCACCCTCAAACACACTCGATGCTTATGCCAATACACCTGCGCGAAGACGGGTACTGGATGTCCCATCTGTTGAGCCGCCTGAAAATTTAGATCTCGCTGATCCCCCACTGCCAATCGACGATTCGGATGGCGGGTCAGACACGGGTGAAGACCCTAAAAAAATCAACACGCAGGTCTGGACGCGGCAACACGCGGGGATAGATATTGACCAGGAACGGGATATTATTTCCGATCAAGGACACGAAATTTACAGCTATATGCAGCATCGGGAAATCGACAAAATACTCATCATGGGTGTACATACCAACATGTGCGTATTGCATCGCACATTTGCAATCAAACAAATGACGCGCTGGGGCATCCAGGTCGCGCTCATTCGAGATTTGACCGATGCGATGTACAATCCCGCAAAGCCGCCTTATGTCAGCCATGAAGCGGGCACGCAATTGGTAATCTCGTTTATCGAAAAATTCTGGTGCCCAACAATTTTAAGCAACGATTTGCTATGAGGTATGCGATGATTAAACGGCCCAATATTGTATTTATAACGACAGACCATTTGCGGTATGATACGCTGGGATGTACGGGGGATCGCGTCATACAAACGCCTGCGATTGACGCCTTATCTGAAAGGAGCACGCGATTTTCAAACTGCTTTGTGCAAAACCCCGTGTGTTCACCGTCGCGTGCGACATTTATGACCGGGCGTTATCCCAAAAATCACGGCGTAAAATGGAATGGGTCAAAGCTCAACGAAAATGAAATTACAATGGTAGAGGCGTTTAAAAACCAGGGCTATACAACCGCCAGCGTGGGCAAACACGGCATTGGACAGCAGCGTTTTCGGCAAAAACTCGACCACATGGACGCTGTGGGAATACGGCGGGGATGGAAAGAGCGCGCAGATGGAAATTATACAGTCACCGATCCCAATCAATTTGAACAATATGTTCGCGATCGGGGATACGAATATAAAACGGGATATGCCCTGCCCAATTTTCGCAAAAACCTCGGCGCCGTGCCATCCGATCTCCCCGAAGATTGCCACATCGATACCTATGTGGGAATGAAAAGCATTGAATACCTCGAAAGCCTGGAAACGAGCAATCCCTTTTTCTTATGGGTGGGATTCTATGGTCCCCACCATCCCTATGTCCCTTCAGGGCGCTTTGCAAATATGTACGATCCCAATGCGATGCCACCCTTTCGACGCGCAGAAGACGATATTGGGAAAAAACCGCCCGAATACGGTTTGTATTTCAAAGCAGGACACCACAAATACCGCGGATTTGACCAGGCTCCCGACGAGACATTCCGCAAGATGAAGGCGGCGTATTACGGCATGGTATCGCAAATTGACCGCCAGGTGGGCCTGATCGTCGAGGCATTAGAAAAAAAACGCGTGGCGGACGAGACCATCGTGGTCTTTCTATCGGACCACGGTGAATTTTTAGGCGATCACGGTATCCCGGCCAAAGCGCCATTTCTCCTCGACTGCATGTTACATATACCGTGTTTTATTGCCGTGCCCGGTTGCGCTGGCAGCGACTGCGACGCCCTGACCGAAACCGTAGATCTATTTCCCACAATCGCGCAGCTATCGGGTTTTGACGCGCCCGAATGCGTGCAGGGCATGGATTTATCGCCGTTGATGAACGGTGAACAATCGAAAATACGAGACGTAATTTTTGCCGAAGCAGTCGATAAACGCTGCATCCGCACGCGAGAATGGAAATATATTCACTACCCGGCAAAAAATTACGGTGAATTGTACAATCTAATCGACGATCCCTATGAACTGGACAACTTATACGATACGCAGCCGCAAAAAAGGAAAGAGATGAAGCAAGCGTTTTACGCCCACATGGATGCAACCGAAGATTTCATCCATCCGAAATACGATCGCTTTACCGCCAAACAGGGTGAGCCTGTGACGCACTATATGACCTGGTGATGAGTGCATGGAGATAACAGATTGGTTTTTAATCGGGACGGCGTGTATAACATCGATGATCGCGGCTGTTGGCGGCGTTGGTGGCGGCGTTGTCCTCATCGCGATTATGCCGGGTTTCCTCCCCGCAGCAGCGATCATACCGGTTCACGGACTGGTGCAAATCGCCAGCAATTTGAGCCGCGCGCTCATTGGCCTCAAGCATACCGAATGGCGTCTTGTGGGGCAATACGCGGCCGGAACAGTGATTGGCGCCGTGTTGGGTTCTCGTTTTATTGCCGACTTAGAATGGGAAGTCATGCCCCTCTTTTTGGGCATTTTTATTTTAATCATTACGTGGATGCCCAAATTTTCCCGTGCGCCCGATTTACCCGCAAAATTCACACTTCTGGGTGCTATTCAAACCGCTTTGTCCTTGTTTTTGGGTGTAAGTGGTCCGCTCAATATGCCATTTCTCCTGCGAGAAAACCTGCCCCGAGATCGCACGGTAATCACGCATTCGGTTCAGATGGCATTGAGCCATGCGATGAAAATTTTGACATTTGGATTTTTGGGATTTGTCTTTGCACCGTATTGGAAATTGGTCATTGGCATGATCGCCTCGGCATCTCTTGGGTCTTATCTGGGAACCCTGATTCGCGGGCGCGTGCCCGAACACCATTTTCGCGTGCTTTTGCGGTGGCTGGTAACACTGCTCGCCGTACGCATGATTTTGTATGTGCTAAGTAGCCATTCAGGAATTTTTTAGTATATTATATAGTCACTCTGAGCGAATGGAAACGACGTTAAATAAACGACTTGTAGCATCTCTTATGCTGTCATTGCGGCATGTTTTTAGCCGCAATCCAGTCTTTTTTTCCCATCATATTCACTTACCCCTACGAGGAAGCAATGGTAATGCCGGATCCCAAAGTAGCGAAGGCATAAATCCATCAATCATTTCTGCTAAATATCAACACAGGGATAAAACATGCTAAACTCTCCGATTGATCCCCTTGAAATACTTGCCAACGCACTTAAAGACAAGCGACCATTGGTACTATTCGCAGGGCAGAGTCTTGACTCTGCCCACAATGCCATACTTAGTGCCCTCCTTGATCGCTTTGGGTGCGAGGATCGCAATTCGGGATGGTGTGCCGCGCTTGATCAGGGTATGAATGCTCCTGACATGACGTGGCTTTCCGAACGGTTTGACCGAAGCGTGCCCTCCGATACAGCCTCCTATATCTTTGATGTTGCATGGAGCGCGGTGTTCACTTCGTCCATAGACCCCCAGTTTGCACGGCGTTTCGAGACACGGGGACGACAGCCCGAGCCGGTGCTTTTCAAAGATACCTACTTGGAGGTACCGCGTAGCCGCTCAAGACCGCCGATCCACTATCTTTTTGGAAAGTCCAACGAAACCGTCGAAAATGTGCGAGCACCCCTAAATCATAGCGATTTGATGCGCCGCCTCAGCCTGCACACAACGGCGTTGGTGAACCGCATTGCGGAAACCGCGACAGCACGCGGTTTGGTGGTCATAGCGGGCTACGACCCAAGTGGGGATTGGATGCCGATAGACTTCTTACTGGCACCGCTATCCAACCAGGCTGGCCCCAAAGTTCTCTGGTTTGACTATCCCGGCAAGCAGGAATCGAGCCTCGCCGATGATATGATCCAGCAAGGGGCGCTCATTACGATCACAACGCCCTTGGCAAGTGCAATAAATCAACTTGAACTTCGCGGTGTGCTTGATGTTGCAGGTTCCGCTGCCCCAGACGAGCCTGGCATGGTGTCGATCTCCGAGGATGAGGCACTGGATATCACGCCAGCCCTACGGCTCCGCGTGGAAGCTTCCGCGGCCATCGTTGACGATGGATGGACAGAAGAACCAGAGCCATTGGGTGAATCCGAATTGGACGACGTATTCCGCCGATTCCACAGCACGCTTGGTAATTTCAGATTGCTGGTAGAGGGTGTCGCACGCGGGTTTGCTGTGGAACGCGAATTCGAGCAAACCCTTTGGAAGACGGTAAAAAACAAACTAAAGAGGCTTGGACAAGCTGACTCCGACGATGTGATCATCCTGCATGGGCAATCGGGCACGGGCAAGAGCATCGCGCTCGCACGACTGATCCGAAAGATACGTGGCGAACTGCGCTTGCCTGTTGTAGTTGCCACGAATCGAATACCGAATCACACGGACATCGAAGCATTCTGTCTGGAAGCCGAGCGCTTGGGGGCGAAGGCGACAGTCTTAATCTGCGATTCTAGTCAGGCTCCGCCCCGCTACGACGATTTGGCCTCCGCGTTGCGAAGCTTGGGCCGAAGATTGCTCATAGTAGGCACTTGCTATCGAATGGAGACTCGTACTGGTGGCAGGTCGAACCGATTCATCGAGGCCTCCGACTACGTTTCGCCAGCGGAGTTATCCGCTTTCAAGGAACTACAGAACGAATTCCGCCTCCAACCGCACTACAGCCTGACCACTACCGATTCAATCTTCGCCATGTTATACCGCAGTTTGCCTGCTTCGCGCGAGCGCCTTGCCACAGGGGTGTCATCAGAAGCAAGAGCTACCGAAAGTATAGTAAGGGATCGGGCACGGGACGTGCCGCAACCATCTACTGGACTCTCTCCCTTAGCGGAGCAGTTAATTGATTTGGGCCTTGCCAGTCCCACCTCGCAGATATTTGAGGAAGATGAAAAGCTTGCAGCTTTGGGCCTGGACGAGGCGGGACGATTGATTGACTATGTTATGGTAGCTGGCCGGCTAAGTTGCTGGGTGCCCGTTAATCTTCTTTTTCGAGTGCTTGGTCAGACAAGCGAACTGCATCTGGATCAAATCATCTATCTCCTTTCCGATCTCGATTTGTTCCGTTGGTTAGAGGATGAAGAAGGATCGGATTTCTTGATCTCGCCACGCATACGACTTGAAGCAGAGCTTATATGCGAACGAAGGCTTACCCCGGATCAGGAAATTGAGCGACTGCTTGATTTGATCGGTAGCATTAGATCTGGAGTAGATGAGAGTACCGAACGTTCGTTCCTGCTTGATCTATTGTTCAAAATTGATCGGAACGGACCACGTAAAGAGGCGTACCGCCCTGGTTACCTGCAATTTGCCGACGCTCTCAAGAAGTTGCGAGAACAGAATAGAATATCCGATCCAGACCTCGTTTTGCGCGAGTGCGTGTTCCGGCGACGGGCAGTTCAAGGTGATCGTGATACAAATAGGACCGATGACGAAAGGTTTGCTATTTTAGATGAGGCTCGCGATACGATTGAAAAAACGTTGCGTCAAATCAACGACAAAAAAATTTCGGTAGCCAGAAAGACAAAACAAAGCCTTATTGCAGAACGTTCGGCGATATACGGATACCTTGCTGTCCAGCGTGCGCGGTTCAGTACAGGAGAGGATTTTTGGTCCTATTATCTCGCTGCCAGAGTGGCAAGTGAGAAAGCCATTGGGCTTGGCAGGGACTACTACCCCATTGAAATTGCCCTCTGGACCGGTCGCGATGTTCTCAACTCAAAAAGGGGCGAACTATCAGATATGCAGTGCGCGGAACTATTAGCCGATCTGTACGCAACTATTGATGTTGCAGACGATATCTTTAGGGTGAAGGAACAAAACACCCGGATGTCGAGCGATTTGTACAACGACATTGATCTAGACGAGGATTGGGTCTCCATAGATCAAAAAGCGAGGTATCTTGAACGCCGCAGCCGTGCTGCATCCATTATGGGCGATGCGAAGTTGAGTGATGAGACGCTTGCCGAGTTAGAAAGCGTCGCTCCCGCGGCAGCAACCTTCCTTATCGCAAAGCGTCAAGCGGAGCCTGTCTATACGAGCGAGCCGCCTTTCGACGAAAAGACTCGCAGAATCGCAGCGAAAGCGGCGGACTACATATCCAATCGAGTCAATGCAGGGATTGTGCTAGACGACCGCTGTCAGCGGCTTTTGCTCAGATTGCGGTGGGCGCAGACAACAGGGGAACGCTTGATGTTCAATCAGCGTGGCCGTACACCTGTGGACACCGACAAAATTTTTGAGCTTCGTGAGATCGTGAGTGCTCTCAATGAGGAGGCAGGTGCTGACGCACACAACAGAGAGCGGTTTCTCGAAGCGGTGTTATGCTGGCTCCTCAAAGACACGAACCTCGCTATCGAGCTCTGGCAGTCGCTGTCGCGCGATACCGAATATCAGGATCCATCACGGGTGGTGCGATGGCTCGTAGCGACGGATGAGAGTGGTTCCCCACGTCAATTCCGGGGGCGCGTCGAAGAAAGGGGTGAGAACATCTGGCGGATTCGGGTAGAGGGTATTGACAGACCAATCAGGGTATCATCACGTGATTTCCCAAAAGACGTTCTAGCACATGGCCGAGAAATGCGAGGCTTCGGCATAGCCTTTAACTACATCGGTCCTAGTGCCGATCCGATTCTCTCACACTCAAGGCGCAGACGATGACGCCGATTGAATTGAGCAATCTGTACCAAACTCTTCGCACCCGCGTCTCAATCCACTGTCCTAATAGCTGCGATGAAATCTCGCTACCATTGCCATCTGACTTTGGCGATGAGTTGGCATTTTATCGTCTGGTCATCTGGGGATATGCGCTCGTCAACGAAGCGGCAAAAATTCCTCTCGCGTTTCTCACAAATTTGCCGCCGCTGAAGGCCAACAATTCGTTTCGCAACGAAATGTCCACTTTGCGAACCTATGTGGCTCACAATTTGGTCATTAGCAAGGAGCGAGATCAAAAGACTTATGCCTTCGTTCATCGTTGGTTCAAGGATGCGTGTGGCCGAGGAACACCCAACAGTGCCTCCCATTACTGCGATTGCTGTGCCTACCTTGCCGATAGGCTTCAAGACAGGCTCAACGGTGCAATTGAAGCCTGCGACCTGCTTGATGATCCAGAGGATGGCCCTCGGCTTGTCACCGACCTCAAAGAGCGCATTGATCACGCCTGGGAAGCATATCGCTTCGATCCATTTGTTGAAGAGTGCGCCGCTCGATTGGGCAATCCAGGACTTGATCTAATGGCAATCCGTTCAAAGCATCTTGAGAAATGGCGCAGCGTGCTGTCCCAAGCTGATGAAAACGAACGCCAACGAGTCCTCGAACAGCAAATTGAAGCCGATCTTCTGGAAGCCATCGGCGACGCCCTCCCACAAATCATACGTGAGAACTTGCAACGAGTTGCGGCGAGCACCAGTGCTACTGTCGCTGCACTACTCTTATTGCGCGAGGCCCGACGCATTGGCACAATGACACTACCACAGATTATCGGGCTTGTCAGCTCACAAGTCCTGGATCAGGGTACTTCCGAAATCGAGGCACCGTCAGTTGATGACAGTAATTGAGCCAAATTCGTAAGCTCAAGTTCACACTTCGTCATAGAAAAAAGGACAAACATGAATGATATTTTTCGCTGGGGCATTATCGGCCCCGGAAGTATTGCACACAAATTCGCCACGGGATTGCGCGCGCTCGACGATGCACAACTCGTCGCCGTGGGATCGCGCAGCCAGGATCGCGCCGACGCCTTTGCCGACACGTATGATGTACCCAATCGCCACGCATCTTATGAAGCACTCGCCGAAGATCCAGAAGTCGATGCGGTTTATGTGGCAACGCCCCATCCCTTTCACAAAGAGAACAGTATCTTATGCCTGAAAGCGGGCAAGCCCGTGTTGTGTGAAAAACCATTTACAATCAACCAGTACGAAGCCAGAGAAGTCATCGAAGTTGCCCGCAGCGAAGGCGTGTTTTTAATGGAAGCCATGTGGACCCGATTTTTGCCCATCACCAAACACGTAAAGACGTGGATCACAGACGGCGCGATTGGCGAAGTGCGGATGTTATACGCCGATTTTGGATTTCGCGCCCGTCTCAATCCCAAAGGCCGCTTATTCGATCTCGCACTCGGCGGCGGTGGCCTGCTCGATATCGGAATCTACCCCATCTCTTATGCGTCCATGATCTTCGATACACAACCCGCCACCATTTCGAGCCAGGCGCATATTGGCGAAACCGGAGTAGATGAACAGGCAGCTATGGTATTTGGCTACGACAAAGGACAACTCGCATTGATCTCGTGCGGCGTGCGAATCAAGACCCCGCACGAGGCAAAAATCCTGGGCACGGATGGCATGATCACCGTACCGAAATTTTGGGACGGACGCACTGCAATCCTATCCGCCGGCGATAAAGAGGAAGAGGTGACACTGGAATGTGCTGGCAATGGATACGAGTGTGAAGCTGCCGAAGTGGCCCGCTGTGTGCGAGAGGGCAAGCTGGAAAGCGATCTCATGTCACACGACGATACGCTCGCCAATATGCAGACGCTGGACGCGATTCGAGAACAATGGGGATTGAAATATCCGATGGAAAGGGAATAATATCATGCCAATGGAATACGGCACAATTGAAGGAATGAACAAAAAAATTTCGCGCATTTTGCAAGGCACAATGATGTTGCGCGAAGATCACCTGCAAGGATCATTTGACCTGTTAGACGGCGTGTGGGCACTCGGCGTCAACGGCTTTGACGGAGCATATATTTACGGTGGCGGGCAGTGCGAACGCGTTCTGGGCCAATGGCTCGACGAACGCGGCCTGCACGACGAAGCCGTCATATTGACAAAGGGCGCACACCATACTGGGAAGAAAAATAAAGTCACCCCGCCTGATATTACTGCAGACCTGAACACTTCTCTGGAACGTTGCCGAACCAATTTTATCGACATCTACGTATTGCACCGCGATGATCCCAATGTCGAAGTTGGCCCCATAGTCGAGGTACTAAACGAACACAAAGCAGCGGGTCGAATCGGACTATTTGGCGGATCAAACTGGACCGTGCCGCGCATACAAGAAGCCAACGAATACGCATATAAGCACAATCTGGAACCATTTACCGTAAGCAGCCCCAATTACAGCCTTGCAGAACAGGTGAAAGAACCCTGGAGAGGCTGTATCAGCATCAGTGGCCCCAACAACGAGGCGGATCGCACCTGGTATGCAGAACAAAACATGCCCTTGTTTACCTGGTCGAGTCTCGCACAGGGATTTTTCTCTGGCAGATTTACGCGCGAAACTTATGAAGACTACAAAGCAAATCTACCGGGTTCCTGTGTCGATGCCTATTGTTACGAACAAAATTTCAAACGCCTGGACCGCGCGGGAGAACTGGCGAAAGAAAAAGGACTGACCGTACCGCAAATCGCACTGGCATTCAACCTGAATCAGCCCCTGAATCTCTTTTCATTAATTGGCGTATTCCATCCCGATGAGTGCAAAGCCAATATCGAAGCCCTCAACTTAAAACTCACACAAAAAGAACTCGATTGGCTGGACTTAAAACGCGACGAGCGATGAGCGATATGATAATCATAAAAAATAAAAAGGCCGATGGACATTGCTCATCGGCCTTTTTATTAAACTGATATATTGTGTACTGCCTCAAATCTTTTGCCGCATCCAACCGCGCTTGACCTCGGGCTGTCTGCGAAATCCCTTTTGTGGTTTGGTACCTGTTGCCCCCATAGCCTGTTGACGCTTGTGATGGCCTTCCCACTGGCGCTGTGCACGCTGACCGTCACTTGAAGACAGCCACGCATCCAATTTTTCTTTAGATACGCCTTTTTCCGTCACAATGCCTCCCTTTTGAAATGCCTGCCGCCTGCGCTTGCTTTCGCCCCGCGAGCATCCCAATTTTCGGGCCATGTGCTTGTCATCTTCGCCAGCAGCCAAAAGATCTGCAAAGGTGCGAAAAAATGTTTCTGGATCGTCAATCTGAAGATGAGCCATGGGAACCTCCTGATCTTTTCTAACGTAGCGTATCTAAAAAATGAGACAAATACGAGTAAAATTTGTTTCGAAAAACTATCTCATCCTCGACTCCGACATCCACATATCGGGATTATTGCCGAGTTTGTCTTTAACACCTTCTGTAATATCAGATAAGCGTTGCAGTATTTCCTCCGACAATATAAGCTCAACCGAAGGAAGATTCCACTGCACTTCATCGGGATTTCTCGCACCCACCAGAAGCGATGTAATGCCGGGTTGTTGTAGTGCCCAGGCAAGGGCAAGCTCGACCATTGCGATGTCTGCTTCATCGGCAACAGCGCGAATTTTTTTCAGCGCGTCAAACACTTCGGTCTCACAGCCTTCCTCGCCGTGTTTGGACATGGGGCGATCATCCGAAAACAGGCGGGTTCGCGCCAGACCATCTGGCACATCATCCGCAGAGGCATAACGTCCGGTAAGCAACCCCTGCATCAGCGGGCTATAGCATATCAGGCCAATATTGTTCTCCAAACACATCGGTTGAATCTCGCGTTCAATAACGCGCCAGAGCAAGCTATAGGACAACTGATTGGTGACAATATCGGCAACAGCGAGCAAGTCGCGCAGATCGCCGCAAGCAAAATTGCAAACGCCAATAGCCCGAATTTTTCCCTGATCGCGGAGACGCTGAAGCGCGCTTGCTGTTTCTACGATTGGAATATTGTGATTGGGCCAGTGAATTTGGTACAAATCGATATAATCGGTTTGCAAACTTTTCAAGCTTTGCTCGCATGCTTTGGGCAAATCATCGGAAGAAAGATGGCCGCCGCCAACTTTAGTGGCGATCACCGCGTCTTGCCGACGACCTTTGAGACCTTGCCCGAGCACGCGTTCGGACTTGCCATAGCCTTCTGCCGTATCAAAAAAGGTGATACCCGCATCCAGCGCGGCATGCACCGTAGCGATAGATACATCGTCGTCTTGCTCGCCCCAAACATCACCACCAGCAAAAGGCCAGCAACCCAGAGCAATAACAGAGACATCGATATCCGTACCGGGCAGTTTGGTGTATTTCACGATTCTCTCCTACCGATACCATGTGCCTTCTAAATAACGCGCTGAGAGACGGCGAGACAATTCGCGCCGTACCTCTGGCTCCTGTTCGGCAATATTGTGTTCTTCTGCAGGATCAGCGATCAGATCGTAGAGTTCGGTTACATCGTTGTAGTTCTCCACCAATTTGTACTCCCGCGTGCGGACACACCTGAAATTTTGTATGCCACTCACGGTTTCCGTGCGGTGTTCCTCTGCCTCTCCGCGAAGCACCGCACCAATTGATCGCGCATCGATATCCGAAAGCGGAGGCACGCCAGCAAGATCACATATCGTTGGATTCATGTCAATGAGTTCAACGAGAGCATCTGAGACGCGACCACCTTCAATACCGGGTCCCGCAACAATAAGCGGAACGTGTACCGACGCTTCGTAAGGCACACTTTTGGTGTACAAACCGTGATCGCCCAGCATTTCTCCGTGATCACTGGAAAAGATGACATACGTATTATCGGTCATCCCCCGCCGTTCCACTGCCGCGAGCATCTCGCCAATCTGATCGTCAATAACTTCAATAGCAGCGCAATATTGTCGCCGTGTCTCCGCGATTTTTTCAGGAGTCATATCTTTGATGCGATCTTTTAAGTAAGCGGGTTTGCCCGGCAAATTTGCAGGCGTGGCGGGTGGCATCTCTGCATCGCGGTACTTCTCTCCATATTCGGCTGGCGGATCAAAAGGATCGTGGGGACCCACAAAGCTCACAAATAAATGCCAGGGAAAATCCCCGGGACTATTTTCAATCCACTCGACAGATCGCTGCCCGATATACACATCTTCAAAAGCTTCAGTGGGCAAAACCGAATCGTGACAGGAAGCGTGATAACCCTCTTTGGAGCGACGGGTATAATCATCGACAAAAGCACCGAGCAACCCTCTTTCCTCCAAAAAGTGGTTATAAGGACCCTGCGGTGTTTTGGAATGCCCAGCGTGCATTTTGCCCTCGCATTCGACCGGATGGGTAAAGCCCCACATATACGTAGCGGGCCTATCGCCCTCGCGCCCATTGTACCCATCGGGTTTGGCCAGATCGAGCTTGCCTACACACCCCACGTAATAATTGTAATCGCGCAATTGCTGGTAATAAGTCGGTTGGCTGCGAGGCAAGAAGCAATTGTTCCCAACGCAACCGAGGCGCGAGGGCTGCATGCCAGAAGCCAGTGCAATGCGCGAAGGCGCGCAAACCGGACAATTGGTCGTACATTGGGTAAAATGCACCCCTTGCTTTGCCAGACGGTCAATATTGGGCGTGCGAACAAAATCAGCACCTGCACAGCCCATATAATCAAAACGGTGCTGGTCATCCATAATAAAGAGAATATTGGGTCGATCTGTCTGCGGCATATTTTGTCTCCATAGTGTAAGGTTGTATTGCAAGTCAATCCTGCGCTTCTAACAAATCTCGCGTAGCAATCAAAATACCGTCTTCATCGGCGTAGAGATAATCGCCCGGAAGAAAGGTGACACCCGCAAAAGCAAGAGGCGTATTTTGGCGGCCCTTGCCTTCTTTTCGGCTACGGCGCGGCACAGCAAAGCGCGCTTTGACGCCTATTTCAATTTGTGCAAGTTCAGACACATCTCGCACACCGCCATTTATGACAATCCCCGACCAGCCATTGTCACTGGCGATTTCAGCGACCATATCCCCCAAAAGCGCGCACCACGTTGAGCCTTCGCCATCGACGACGAGAACCCTCCCCTCGCCCGGCGTTTCGAGTATCTCGCGCACCAGCACATTGTCTTCGTGAACCTTGACCGTGGCAATCGGACCGCAAAATGACGTGACACCGCCATGGTCATTGAATATCGGTTCGGCAACTTGAAGTGCTGGATCGGTTTCGTGTTCATCGCACAAATCAGTAGTTTTGAAATCCATCAATCACCTCTTAAATATTTTTGACAGCGTATCTACATTTTTACATCCCCTATAATTGCGCCCCAAAAGCGACTTGTCAAAGAAAAAAGGGCCAAACTAGTGCCTCAAACCCGTCTATTTCCTATTTTTTAACATTGAGATAAAGTAGTCAACATTGCTTTGATATTTATTTTTTGAACCTGGATAAACCAGATCAGATTCTATACCAAGCATTGCCATTTTTTCTTTTAAAGCAACACCAAACTGCACGTGATGCACTTTCCAACCACGGGCAGTCTGTCCTTCTGGCACAGGGTCTTTCGGTGACATTCTATAACTCATATAAATAGCGGGATCGTCCTTTGATACCAAATCAAGCGCCGAAATCTCGCTTACGCGATTCTGATATTCTTCTTCGGTCGTTGCGCCTAATGTCTGATAAAAATCTCGATGAGATTCGTCATACCCAGGAATATTCTTCCACCAGGCAACGTCCATCGTGGTCTGACCGCCAGATGTGGCCACGGCCTGAAGTCTGGTAGATTCGCGTTCGATTGGATCGTCGCTGTCTGGACGGGCCATGTCTTCGTGAAAAGCAAGATACATACAAATTTGTGCCCCAGCCGATCCGCCAAATGCACCGATCCGATTTTTATCGATGTTCCATTCGGTAGCTTTGGAACGCAGAAGCTGAAGCGCTCGCCGACAATCGTAGTGCGCAGCAGGCAAAGGAGCCTGCTGGACATAACGATAGTTAAAAGCCGCGACAGAAATGCCCGCATCTAATAAAGCCTTCAATGTCTTATTATTAATCCCGTCCTTGCTGCCGTTTCTGAAACCGCCGCCGTGAATATACACAGCAACAGGGGTAGGTTCGTCTGATTGTGCCAGATAAAAATCAAAAACGTTCCGCTCATGGGGACCGTACTTGTAATTTTTAAAAGAGTGGCGTCTCATATTCGATCTCCTCTATGGTTCTGACAGAGATTTATTTTAGCAGGCGAGATCACCCCCACTCAAACACCACGCCCAACACTTCTCTTGGATTATCGGCGAGCATGTCGTAGGTAGCCTGGCAATCGGCGGGATTGGCGACATGGGTAATCAAATCTTCGATGGGCAACTTGCCCGCGGCCATCAAACACAAAATTAGCTCGCGATCTCTCCCCTTGCTCCACGGATAATAAATATGGTCATTATCCGGCGTCTTGGGCTGATGCGCGCCCAGAATCGTGATCTCGCGCAAGTGAACCTCGGGCAAAAAACTCACTTCCACGGTACCCCGCGGAGACCCCAGCGCGACCAGGCGTCCACCCAGCCGAGGCAAAGTCAGCGCCATGGGATAAACCGCGGGAATACCCGTTGCTTCAATAACCAGATCGACACCATCGCCCACACAATGCTCGCGCACGGCTTCGGCCACATCCCCCGCAGTATTGGGATTGATACAAACGTCTGCTCCCCTGTCTCTCGCTTTGCCCAACCGAAAATCATCCAGATCAATCGCAATAACCGGGAACGCGCCAGTCATTCGCGCAAAGGTCGCTGCCAATTGCCCCACAATGCCCATGCCAGTAATAGCCACAACCTCACCCAATTCCGGACGCCCAACCCGATGCCCGTGCATGGCAATAGCACACATAACCATAAAAGCTGCCGATCTGGGCGAAACCCCCTCGGGCACTTTGAAAAAGTTCCCACTTATGACCGCGTGGCTGGTGTGATTGCCCTGCGCGGCAACGCGATCACCTGGTTTTAATCCCTTCACATCATCGCCCACCTCGAGCACCACACCCGTATTGCAATATCCCGTTGGTCGGGGAAAGGTTCTCGCACGCGACGGCTCACCGCCATAAGCATAATTGTAAATTTCCGTGCCAACGCTCACGGCGGTATAATCGTTTTGCACCAAAATGCCATTATCTGGCACACGCGGCAAATCAAAGTCTTCCAATTCAATCCGCCTTATGTCTGTACATATTAATCTTTGAGCTTTCACGACCATCTCCTTCTATGGAGGATCCACGGGGACCTTCTGGCGTTTTGGAATCAGCGGATCGTACTCAAACCCTTTCGTTCCCTTCACAAATTCCGCACGCGCTGCTTGCAACAGCTTCTTGTCCAAAATCAGATCAATAGCCGATCCTGCAAACACCTTGGCCGTTTGCAAAACCGCGCGCTCGGCAAAAGGCATTACCGCCTGTGCGGTCATATCCCGGTGATGGCCCGGCGTGCCCTTAGTATAACACACCATCTGAAACCGACCCATAGGCGCCAGCCACGACACATTATCTTCATCCGAAGACCCGCGCCCCTGTGACCCCTTCCCCTTTTTGATCTTTCCGTCAAATTCCCCTTTGTATCCCAATTCCTTTACGCGTTCCTTATCGTTTTTAGAAGCGCACGGCGGACCGAATAATTTGAGATTTTGACGCACAGTTTCGCACATCACATCATTTGGCAAACGCGGGTACACAGCCGTAATCCGATGCCATTTCATAGTCGTTTCCGTGGCCATCGCCGCACCCTTGGCGCATTTGGTCAATCGCTTGCGTACTTTATTCACCTGTTCACGATCCTTCCCCCGCACATAGTACCACACCTTCGCATAAGCCGGAACCACATTGGGTGCATCTCCACCATCTCGAATCACGCAGTGGATACGCACATTTTCGGGAACGTGTTCGCGCAAATAATTCGCCGCAACATCCATTAACATCACCCCGTCCAACGCACTGCGCCCATTGTGAGCACTCGCGCCGTGAGACGTCTTCCCAAAAAACTCATACACCAGCGAATCCAGCGACGAACCGCCATAATTACTAACACCCGTACCAGATCCCGGATGCCACGCCAGCACCGCATCCAGATCTCGAAACGCGCCATCGCGAGCCATATACACCTTGCCCGCCAGGGTTTCTTCAGCCGGACAGCCATAATAAATAATCTGACCGGAGGATTCCAAATTCTCCAACACTGTCTTTGCAGCAACCGCACCTGCGGCCGGGGCAACGCCCAAAAGATTATGACCTCAGCCGTGGCCCCAGGTGCCCTCCTCGGCACCGCAATTGGGCAATGCGTCGTACTCTCCCAACATGCCAATAGTGGGTTTGCCCGTGCCCCATGTGGCGCGAAAAGCCGTCGGGATATTTTTCCACGGAAATTCAATTTGAAATCCGTTCTCCTCCAAATACGCCGCCAACGCCTTTGACGACTCGTATTCCTGAAACGGCCGCTCTGCCCAGCCGTGAATACTCCGCGACAGCTTAAACGCCCGCCGCGATTGAGATTTCACAGCCTGATCGACCTGCAACTTTTTGGTTTTTGCATCCATCTTTGCCTCCTCCCTATTCCTTTACCGCATTCACAACTCGCGCAATCACCTCATTCTGACTCCCGACCTTATCCTGCTCTTCCCTGAACTGATCCCACAGCCCTGGATTTTGCGCGATAACCAATCCCAACCGCGGACACATCCAGATATGTTTGGCACCAGCACCCGATGCAGCAAAAGAATCTCTCGGCGCATCTGCCCACTGCATCCCGCGATCATTACACCAGAATCCGTGTCCGTATTTCCAGTTCTCTTCGGGCTCGTTTTCCAGAATAAAATCATTCGTCACCGTTGCCTCGCGCAAGTAACTCTCGGGCGCAACCTGAACCCCATTCCAATTGCCGTAATTGGCCCACAAATGTCCCACCCGCAACTGATCGCGCAATGTGGTATGCACCTGCGTGTAATACCCGAAAATATTTAATCTCGCACTGGGCCACAAATCAAAATTGGAATGCGAATGCGTCCAGGTCCCGCCAATTGGATCGCGCAATTTTTCTCCTATCACCTTCCCGCATCCCGGCGAACCCTCGGGATCATTTGCATCGTAACACCCGTAAATTTTAGCCAGTGCGTGGGTGAGAATATTCATCCCATAAGTCTGATAGTGAAAGACCTCGCCCGGTTTCTCCCCCGGTTTCATATAGCCCGACACATTGCATATCAAATGCCGAAAAGTAATATCGCGATCTTTTTCAAACGCATACCGCCCGGGTTTCGGCCCCTCTTGCTCGCCCACATCCATCATCTCTGGATAGTAATCGACGACTCTTTCATCTGGTGAAGCCAACATTCCCTCCGCCACGACAATGCCCAAAAGCGTCGAATAATACGACTTTGCAGCAGACGCCTGCGAGGGCATCGAATCAGCTGCAACACCTTGCCGCCACTCTGCCGCGAGATACCCGTAACGCGCAATCCCCACCTGAAAGGACCTATCACCCGCCACCTCGCGTAACCACCTCTGTACCCGCGCGAGTTTCTCCGTGTCAAAGCCGAGATCACCAGGCTGTCTCGTCTCCCATTCTGCTCCGGGGAATGTCATATCCATATTATTATCTCCATTACACCCTGAACCCGTCTTCTCGTTTTACGCCCTCTTCAATCACATCTGCCTCGAGGTCAAACCCCGTACCCGGCGTATCTGGCACCATCAAACACCCATCCTGCATCTTCCAGCCATCCAGCACAACCCCCGGCATATCTGCGGGAGCGGCCTCTTGAAGTGCAAAATGAGGAACTGAAGCCGCAAAATGCGCGTGGGCATAGCGCTCGATCAAGCTCCCCCAGCAATGCGGCGCACACCGGCCATCCCAGGGTTCGATCATCGCGGCAGTCTCGCGCCACCACGTAAGCCCCTTAGCGCGAAAATCGTGTTGCACCACATCGATCCATCCCCTTTTGACCATATCAAAATAACTGGGTGGCGGAGGACCCGATTCCCCATCAGCGACGAGCGTATCGTATCCTCTTTCGACGATGAATTGTTTAAAATCCTCGTTAAAAGCCCCATCTTCGGGAAACGGTTCTTCAAACCAGTAAATCCCCACATCTTCACAGCGCTCGAGAATGTCTTTTGCAATATTGAGCGTCGTCCCATTATTCGCATCAACGAGTATTTTTGCATCTGCGCCAGCGGCTTCCCGAACAATGTGAATAACCAGAACATCTCGATCTGTCCCTTCTGTAACAGGCATCCAGCGCGCGCCGCGACCAATCTTAATTTTAAAATTTTTATACCCGTAATCGTGCCCGGTCTTCACTTCGTCCCGGAATATCTCCACAGCCTCCTCGTCCGAAGCATCCAGGTCGTCGATATAAACCGAACCATCGTACAACTCCACCGCCCGAGAACCCCGAGCACCCAGAAGTTTGTACAACGGCTGATCCAATAATTTGGCCGCCAGATCCCACAAAGGCAAATCAATTGCCGCTCCAGCGTCGTTTGATCCCCCCGGCAATTGGAACACATCCCCAATGCTTTTACCCACCAATGACTCGGCTTCTTCCCGTCCCAACCGCGACCATCCAACGCCAATAGCACCACTACTTGTGTGGATGCGAACCACGGGATCCGTCACCATATCCCCGTGAACGCCAATCCGCGCATTGCGCCCGATCAGGCGGGGACGCTTAAATTTCATAACCACTTTTTCAATTCGAACAATTTTTTCACCGTGTAAATTCAGCATAAAAGCTCCCATTCTGTAAAAGTGTTGCACAGGTGCGAAACGCCATGCCTAAATTAGACCGCCCCTGATATAATGTCAATCGCCAAAGAACCCCACCCTAACATCTCAACGGGCAGGTACAGGGACACCACTCCTCCACATTGCGTCGATCCATTGACCGTTTTTTACCCTTGACGACTGCCACAAGATATAGTATTATAGCGACAGATAACAACCTTCCCCTCCACAAAATGTAGTCCCCCAAATCTCCCCAGATTGCTGTGTGTAAATGCAGTCCAAAATTCATCTCCTATTTTTCCCCATTGGGTTTTGACACACAGGTGTCCTGCTTACTATTAACATATTCTCTTGTTTTTTCGCACCTTATGTTCTCAAAAAGATTCGAGTAGGAGGTTTTCATTGTACCTGACTCGTTTGCAAGCACTGGGTTTTAAGTCCTTTGCCCAAAAGCTCGACATGCCCCTCCAAAAAGGCATCACATGTGTCGTGGGACCAAATGGTTGTGGCAAGTCCAATGTGGTCGATGCATTGCGCTGGGCACTGGGCGAACAGCGCCCCCGGTCTTTGCGCAGCGGCAGCATGGGAGATGTGATTTTTTCCGGTACGCGCTCGCGCAAACCCCTCGGTATGGCCGAAGTATCGCTCACACTCGATAATTCACAAAAAATTTTGCCCACCGAATTTTCCGAAGTCACCATCACCCGCCGTCTGTTCCGATCCGGCGAAAGCGACTACCTACTCAATAAAATTCCGTGCCGCCTGAAAGACATTCAAAACTTGCTGATGGACACCGGATTGGGCACACAGTCTTCTTATGTTATCGAACAAGGCATGGTAGATGAGATCATCAGTGACAACGCCGAAGAACGCCGACGGTGCTTTGAAGAAGCCGCTGGTGTAACGCGGTATAAAATTCGACGACGATCTGCGTGGAATCGGCTCATCGCCGTGCAACAAGACCTGCAGAGAATGGAAGACTGGCTCGGAGAAATCCAACGCCAGGTCGCATCGCTACAACGGCAAGAGCGCAAAGCAAGGCTCTATAAAACACTATCGGATGAATTGCGCGACCTCGAAATCAAACTGGCGCAGTTCCAATACTTCGACCTGGCCGACCAATCTGGGCCGCTGCGCGAGGAAATGGTCTTCCTCAAAGAAGACATCGAAATTTCAGAAACCGACATGACCACCCTCGAGGCTCAACTCGAAGAAATGCGCGCCGAACTAACCGACCAGGACCGCGCACTGGCCCAGGCCAATATCGAGCTATCGCAACACATTGAGCGCGTACACAGCAAAGACAGCGAGATACTCGTTGCACGCGAAGAAGTGCGCAATATTCAGGCATTTTTAGAACGCGCCGAGCATCAGCAAAAATCGCTCAAGTTACGTCTTGACAGCGCACAAAAAGGCCAAAAAGCCGCCGAGCAGGACAGGCAAAAAGCCGCTGAGCAACTCGAAGTTACAGAAGCAAAACTCGAAGAGGAAACCACCGAACTTGAAGCCGAAATCCAGGATATGGACACACAGCGCACACAAGTCGATGCCCAAAAATCTCAGTTGATGGATCTATTGCGCCAAAATAGCGATCAGGGCAAGGGACTCGAGCGCATGCAGGCCGAGCGCGAGGGTATCGTCCAGCGGCAGGAGCGTTTAACCCAGGATATTGAACGCGTGGCTGCACGCCGCCAGGAGGCTGACGAAACTGCCGTTCAGTCCGCAGAACAAATCGCCGCAGTTGAAAGCAAAATTGCCCAACACACCGAAGAACGACAGCAACAGATCGCCGGTCGAGATCGCTGTATTGCCCAGCGCGATGAACAAATCGAATCGCGCAACCGCTTGCGCGCAAATATCGAAGCCGATCAGGCGCGAGTCGCCCTCCTCCGAAAATTGAGAGAAGGCTTTGAAGGCTATTCTAAAGGCGTGCGCGCACTGGCTATGGATTCGCCTTTTTCCAATCGCATACAGGGCGTTGTCGCCGACATGGTTGATGTCGAGCCAGAATATGTCACCGCGATTGAAGCCGCGCTGGGACGAGCGCTGGAATGTTTGATCGTCAGCAATACCGACGACGCGCGTTGGGCCATTGATTTTCTTCGACAAGGAGAGCACGGAGCCGCCGCATTTTTGCCCCTCGAACGCATCATCACTACCAATGGTGTGCTCAGCGAAGTTCCCGAAGGAGAGGGGATCATCGGACTGGCAAGCGATTTGTTAAATCCACAGCGCGATATGCACGGTGCCGTATCTGCGCTGTTGCGCCATACCCTGATTGTAAGCGATACACAAACCGCGATTGTTCACAGTGGTGCCCTGCATGCTAAAGACATCGAAATAGTGACACTCAGCGGCGAAGTTTTTTCCGCCGATGGCACGGTATATGGCGGTGCAGATGCAACCTCAGAATCGGGCCTTATTGGTCGCCAGCAACAAATTGACGATCTCCAGTCGGCCATAGAATCCGCCAAATCCGAGTTCTCAAAAATCGAAACACAACTGGCACGCACGCTCAAAGCACTCGACAAACACCTCGCGCAAATTGAGGTCTGCGATAACGCATTGGCCGATTTGCACAACCGCCGTGCGGGCCTTCAAAGAGACCGACAAAATGCCGAAACAGAAGCCAAACGCCAGGCCCGGGCTGTAACAGAACTCGACCAGGAGACTGCACAACTCGTACAGCGCGAAAGCGAATTGATGCATCTGATTTCTCTGGCAGAGGAGGCGCAAACAAAGCTCGACGCCAAACGCGAGACCCTCGAAGACGTGGTTCGCCGTGCCGATGAAGACTTGAGAAAAAAAGAACATCAGAGGCGCGTACTTCAAGATGGCGTCGCTGCTGTGCGCGTGGAAATCGCTTCTTTGAAAGAACGCATTGAAAGCCTGGCACACGAAGCCGTGCGCCAGGGCCGAGAGCGCGAAGCCATTGCCCGCGAAATCGAGCGATTGTCTGGCGAGGCCGATGAAAGCCAAAAACGCAAACACGAACGGGAAGAAAGCATCGGAACAGCGTCGGGCGAACTGGAAGTCCTGCACAAGCAACAATCCCGCATTGAGCACAAACGCGATGCACAAGCGCACAGGCAACACGAAATCGTGATGGCAGCGCGCGCCATTGAAGAAAAGTTGCGCGAAAAAAACCGCCGCACAACACAACACCGCCAGCGTTTGAGCGAAATTCAAGTCGCCATGGCGCACATCAAAGAGCGCGGTGAGGGGATCATCGAACGCCTCAAACGCGATTACGAAGTCGATATTGCCGACCAAGGGCGTCTTCGAGATCCAGAATTTAACGCGGATATGGCGGAAAAAAAGACCCACGAACTACAAGAGCGTATGCGGCGCATGGGGTCTGTCAACCTGGCGGCACTCGAAGAGTACGAAGTTCAAAAAGAACGTCTTGAATTTCTCACGCATCAACGCGACGACCTTCTGGAGGCAGAAGAAATCGTCAAGCGCACCATCACGCGCATCGACCGCACGGCGCGCCAGCGCTTTCTCAATACCTTTGGTCGCATTCGAGAAAACTTCCAGAATACATTCCAGGAATTTTTTGAAGGCGGAGAAGCCGACCTGACCATGCCGCACGAAGAAGACCCCCTCGAGGCCCCCATCATCATCACAGCACGGCCCTGGGGCAAACGCCTTCAGAGCATTAACCTGCTTTCCGGCGGAGAACGCGCGCTGACGGCCATCGCTCTCCTATTTGCAATTTATCTGGTCAAGCCCAGCCCATTTTGCGTCCTCGATGAGGTCGATGCACCTCTCGATGACGCCAATATCGCGCGCTTTGTAAAAGTCATCCAAAAATTCTCCAAACAGTCGCAGTTCATCGTTGTCACCCACAACAAAGGGACGATGGAATCTGGCGAAACCCTGCACGGCGTGACCATGGAAGAACCCGGCGTCTCCAGGCTCGTTTCCGTCAAAATATCCAGCGATAGCGAAAACCAGGTCGATAGTGTTGATGCGTTCACCGAGGCCGTGGCACAACCCGCAGATGACGATTGATCCCAACTTCAGACAACACAAAGGGCGACGGTATAAACCGCCGCCCTTTTATTTTTTTCGCAATCGTGTATATTATTGTACAGGTTATCTCTTCCTGTTCCTATCTGGAGATTTGTATGCAAAAACGCGTAAGAAGGATATATCTCGCCTCCCTAATTCTGCTTCTATTTTTTGCGTGTGGCCCACAGCCCGCCGAGATCAAGGTTGCGACTTACAACATCTATTGGCTCGACGATGGCATTTCCGCTACGCGCCAGGAACGCCTGCAAACAGTTATAGACAAACTCAATGCGGATATCATCGGGTTTCAGAAAATCCAATCAAAATCCGCACTCGAACGCATTTTGCCCGACAACTATACCATTGGCATGCTCGATGATCCCGAAGAACTCCAGGAACTCGCCATAGCTGTGCGCGAGCCATTTGAAATTACCGACCTCAAAATGGTCTTTCCCGAAAAAGTAAACGACCAGGCATTTCCCCGAAAACGCGATCTTCTCCAGGCCTATGTCGAAGGATATGGGCGCCGCTTGATTATTCTGGTTCACCACGCCAAATCGCGATTGGGCGGACGCGCCAAAACCAGCCTGCGCCGAGAAGCCAGCGCGACCATGACCATGCGCTATCTCACCAGCCGCGTGAAATACGATCACATCGTATTGCTCGGCGACTTCAACGACAACCCCGACGACCGCTCGCTCAACATTCTCGAATCCGGCAATCCCGACGCACTTGCCGGAATTGACCACATGCCCGATGCATTTCTCTACAACACATCCGAGAGCCTGTTAGATCGAGACCATTGTTCTTATGGATACAATGATCTCTACGACAAAATAGAAAGCGATACCTTTGACCCTGTGGTTCCGGGTGCGCGCGCAGAAAACAACAAATGGCGGGACAAACCCCACAATTTTGCGCGAGACGTCAAAGTCAAAGCGATTCTTTTCGATCAAATCCTCGTGTCCCGAAACCTGAAGGATCACGTCCAATCATCGGGCATTTTCACCCACGCCGAAGCCGTGAGGGGAACTCGCTCGCGCATCAGTTTCTCTGATGGCGAAATCGTCTATACCACACGCGGCGACTTTGCTTCGGATCACGTACCCGTATGGACAATCTTAAAATTCTAATGGTATCACAATGTCCGACCTTCTCGACACCTTGCAACGCCCTATCCGCGACCTGCGTATCTCGGTCACCGACAAATGCAATTTCCGCTGCCCCTATTGCATGCCCGCTGAGATTTTTGGCGAAAAATATGAATTTCTTCCCAAAGCAGAAATCCTCACCTTTGAAGAAATCACCCGCCTCGCCAGAATTTTCGCGGATCTCGGCGTCACCAAAATCCGCGTTACCGGCGGTGAACCCCTCCTGCGCCGAGACCTCGAAACCCTCATCGCCAAACTGTCGCAAATCTCGAGTATTCAAGACCTCACCCTCACCACCAACGGCTATCTCCTCGCCGACAAAGCGCAGAACCTCAAAGACGCAGGCCTGCACCGGCTCACTGTGAGCCTCGATGCGATTGATGACCAGACCTTTAATTTCATGAGCGGTCGCACCCATGGCGTCGAGCGTGTAATCGAAGGCATCCGCGCTGCTGAAAAGGCGGGCTTTCAGGCGATAAAAATCAACGCAGTTGTACAAAAAGGTATCAACGACCACCTCGTTATCGACCTTGCCCAACACTTCCACAACACGGGACACATCCTGCGATTCATCGAGTTTATGGACGTGGGCAATCGCAACAACTGGAACCTGGATCAGGTCGTGCCCGCCGCAGAAATTATCGACCGCATTCACACCGTCTTACCTATCGAGCCTCTCGACCCCAACTACACAGGCGAAGTCGCAAAACGCTATCGCTATCTCGACGGCGGCGGTGAAATCGGAATCATCGCCTCTGTCACGCAACCCTTTTGCGGCGACTGTACGCGTGCCCGCTTATCCACCGACGGCAAACTCTACACCTGTCTCTTCGCCTCAGAAGGAACAGACCTGCGCGATGCCCTGCGACAAGGCGCGTCCAACGCCCATCTCCGCGACCAGATCACCCGGATATGGCACCGCCGCACAGACCGCTACTCCGAAATCCGCTCTGCTCACACTCCTGCAACGCACAAAATCGAAATGTATCAAATTGGGGGATAATACCTTTCACCTTTTACCCTTGACAAATCCCCATAATACACTAAGTTTCACATTCGCTTTTTGATCATGTTCAATCTACAATCTCCGCCACAGGTGATATACTTATGAACGCGAACTGGAAAGAAGAATTGCGCGATTTGATCCCGGAAGATATAGGCGCTGAAATCGATACGTTTGAAGCGCAGATCGAACAAAAAAAACAGGGACAAATTGATGACCGCGTCTTTGCCGAAACCCGTCTTCGCCGCGGTGTTTACGGCCAGCGCTACGACAATGGGCAGCGTTTTGACGGCCAACTAACCAAAGCACTCGACTATCCCAGCGGTGACCTCCTCAAAGGACCAGATACGGTCTGGGATGCGCCAGGTATGCAGCGCATCAAAATTCCTTATGGCGGTCTTACCACCGATCAAATGGAGGTATTGGCCGAAATAGCCGAGGAATATTCTGACGGCATATTGCACATCACCACGCGCCAGGATGTTCAAATCCACTACATACACATCGAAGACACACCCGACCTCATGCGCCGCCTCGCCGCAGTGGGCATTACCACCCGCGAAGCCTGCGGAAACTCCATCCGCAATGTCACGGCCTGTCCGCTCTCGGGCGTGTGTCACACCGAAACATTTGATGTCACCCCGTATTCTCATGCCCTCGCCAACTTCCTACTCGGGCATCCCGACTGTCAGGACTTTGGTCGCAAATTCAAAATTGCCTTTTCCGGATGCGCCCAGGAAGCCTGCGGTCTGACCAGCATGCACGACATGGGCATGATCGCGCGCATCAAAGACGGTAAACGCGGGTTCGAAACCTATGTCGGCGGCGGTTTGGGCGCCGTGCCCCACCAGGCCAAGCTCTACTCGGAATTTCTGCCTCCCGAAGAACTCTTGCCCACAGCGCAGGCAATATGCCGTGTTTTTGCCCGCCTGGGCGAAAAAACAAATCGCGCACGGGCGCGCATCAAATTCCTCGTCGCCAAACTCGGCATCGAAGAGTTTATTCGTCTGGTCAAAGAAGAACGCAAAATCATGCCCGAAGACCCGGCGTGGACAGCCTATCTCGACGACCTGGATAACTACGTTGAAGAACCTCTCAAAATCGCTGCCCCCCTCAATGGAGTTGCGCGTCCCGAAGCATTTGACGCCTGGGCTGAAACCAACATCTACAAACAACGGCAAGAGGGCTATGTAGTCGCAACCATATCTCTGCCGCTGGGGGATATCACATCCGACCAGATGCGAAACCTGGCCGATATCGCGCGCAAATACGTCAAAGACACCATTCGCACCACCGTCGAGCAAAACATTATCCTTCGATGGGTCAGCGAATCCGATGTCGTTTCACTCTACAATGACCTTTGTGAACTGGAATTAGCCGAACCGGGAGCTGGCACCATTGTCGATGTCACTGCGTGCCCGGGCACCGACACCTGCAAATTGGGCATTTCCTCGTCGCGTGGCCTCGCAGCGGAGTTGCGAACGCAATTGGCGCAACAGAACCTCCAACTCGACGATGCCATCAAAAACTTCCGCATCAAAATCAGCGGGTGTTTTAACTCCTGTGGCCAACACCACGTAGCCGATCTCGGTTTTTACGGCAACAGCCGAAAAATTAATGGCTATACCGTGCCGCACTTCCAGGTCGTACTCGGCGGACAATGGACCGAAAATGCGGGATCTTATGGTCTCGCCATGGGCGCTATTCCTTCAAAAAATATTCCGGCTGTCATCGAACGCATCACCGGCAATTATGTTGAAAACCGCGAAAAAGACGAAAGCTTCCAGGCCTATATTCAGCGCATCGGGAAAAAAGACGTCAAAGACCTGCTTCAGGGCTTCACGCAGGTTCCCATGCACGAAATAGATCCCTCCTACTATACAGATTGGGGCGATACGCGAGAATTTACACTCGGCGATATGGGCAAAGGCGAATGCGCTGGCGAAGTGGTTTCACTGGTGCAATTTGAACTGTCCGGCTGCGAAACCGAATCCTTTGAATCGCAGATTTACCTGGAGGAAAGCGACTACGAAGCCGCGTACAAAACGGCTTTCAACGCCATGTTGCACGCCGCCAAAGCACTGGTCAAAACGCAGTATCTCGACGTACCAGAAGAGGCCAGTGTCATTGTCGAAGAATTTCGCACGCGCTTTTGCGATACCGAATTGTTCTACAACCAGTTTGCCGGCGCAAAATTTGCCAATTATCTCTTCCGCGTACACGAAGAGGAAGTCGCCGAATACACCCGCGACATTGCCCATCAGGTCGTCGAAGAAGCCCAGCTCTTCATCGAAGAAGCCTATGCCTGTTATGGTCAAATGAATGTGGTGTGAAAGGTAATTATGCCAACCCATAAAATCAGTGTCAAATTTTATCTTGATCAGGGGCACAATATCGCACCTGGAACCTGGTTCAAAACCTTCAACAACTGGATTTCTGCCCACAATGGGGCCGATGTGCTACTCGATGTAGCCGATTACAGTCACGTACCAAACGGTCCCGTGACCCTGCTCATCGGCCACGAATACGACATCAGTATTGACGACACGGACGCAAAACGCGGCTTGCTCTACAACCGCAAGCAACCCAATGGAGGTAATTTTGCACAGCAATTGTCCTCAGCGATTCGCGCGGCCTGTACAATCTGCCGGCGTCTTGAAACAGAAGAAGCGGTCGCTTTCCGAGGAAATGAACTCAGGCTCATCCTCAACGACCGCCTCAATGCTCCCAATACAGAAAACACGCACAATGCCATAAAGGACGATCTTCAGGCGTTGTTGCACCAGCTTTACAACGGTTCAGCGGTGATTGCCGAACGCAGAAAAGATACTGGACAACGATTCACCCTGGACATTCGCGCCGAAGGTGATTGGTCCGTTGCAAAACTCCTCGACAGTCTGTCCTAAAAGTAAATTTTCTTCTTTTATGTACCTGTAATCATAATTTTAACTTACAATACTTGACAAAGCTAACCAAATAAGTATATTTGGCAAAGTCAACGCCGGATGAGTTGGAACAATAGCAAAGGAAAGGGGATCTAAAAATGGCCTATATTATCGCCGAGCCATGCATTGATGTTATGGACAAGGCCTGTGTGGAAGTTTGTCCGGTGGACTGCATCTACGAACCCGACGCAACCGAGTTACCGGAAGATGAACGTCGCAATATGCTCTATATTCACCCCGAAGAATGCATCGACTGCGGAGCCTGTGAACCCGAATGCCCGGTTGAAGCAATTTTCGCCGAAGAAGACACGCCGGACGAATGGTTGGAGTACATCGAAATCAATGCAGTCGCCTTTGAATAACATCTAACAAAATAACCGGTTTTCAAATGCCAGGGCCGGATCGCGGTTCTGGCATTTTCGCGCCATGTGATTAAGGAATAATTTTATGGCATATCCTCGCAAACACGGACTCTACAATCCCAAATACGAACGCGACGCCTGTGGCATTGGATTTGTCGTAAATATCAAAGGCGAAAAATCCAACCAGATCGTCAAAATGGCTCTCGAATCCCTTGTCTGTCTCGACCACCGAGGGGCGCGCGGCGCCGAAGACAACACGGGCGATGGCGCTGGTGTTTTGATGCAAATCCCACATCGGTTCTTTGTACACGCCTGCAAGGGAGTTGGAATCGATATACCAGACCCCGGTCAATACGGTGTCGGCATGATTTTCATGACCGATGATGAGGATCGATCTATCCGCCAAAAAACGCGTCAAATTATCGAGGATATTGTCCAGGAAGAAGGACAGGAAGTCCTCGGCTGGCGCAAAGTCCCCACCGACAACTTCTATTTGGGCCTTACCTCCAGGTCTTGTGAACCCGTTGTGTGGCAAATTTTCATTGGTCGCAGTGCCGACTTGCCAGACCCGATGGCATTTGAACGCAAACTCTACGTCATTCGCAAGCGCGCCACCAATACGATCCGCTATGCCGGACACGACGAAAATTTTTACATCCCCAGCTTGTCGTCGCGCACCATTGTGTACAAAGGCATGCTCACCCCCATGCAGGTGCCCGAATTTTATCCCGACCTGCAAGATCACCGCATGGAAGCCGCGATTGTTCTCGTGCATTCCCGGTTTTCCACCAACACCTTTCCCTCCTGGGAAAGATCGCATCCCTATCGCTACCTCATCCACAACGGCGAAATCAACACCCTGCGCGGGAATCAAAACTGGATGAAAACCCGGCAGGCCATGCTGGCTTCAGCGCTCTGGGGTGATGACGTACAAAAAATAGTCCCCATCCTCTACGAAGACGGTTCGGATTCCGCAATTTTTGACAACTGCTTTGAATTTCTGTCTCTATCTGGCCGCTCAATGGCGCATGCAGCCGTCATGATGATTCCCGAACCCTGGGAAAACCACGAGAGCATGAGTCCCGAAAGGCGCGCCTTCTACGAATACCATTCCTGCCTCATGGAACCCTGGGATGGCCCGGCTTCTATTGGCTTTACCGATGGCGAAGTCGTGGGAGCCTGCCTCGATCGCAATGGCTTGCGTCCTTCGCGTTATTACGTCACCAAAGACGACCTGCTCATCCTCAGTTCTGAGGCAGGTGTCTGCGAATTAGAACCCGAGCGCATCGCTTACAAAGGTCGATTGCAACCCGGTCGCATCCTTCTCGTCGATACCGAAAAGGGCCGTATCATTTCCGATGACGAAGTCAAACAGTCAATGATCTCCGAGCATCCCTACCAGCAATGGCTCGACGACCATCTCATTTCGCTCAAAGACCTGCCCGCAGTCGCCCCCATTGCCCCCCCAACAAATCACGCCGAAGTGCTCATGCGGCAACAGGCTTTTGGCTACACGTTTGAAGACCTCAAAATTTTTGTTGGCCCCATGTCCAAAATTGGGCGCGATCCCGTCGGATCAATGGGCAACGACGCGCCATTAGCGGTATTGTCCAATAAACCGCACCTGCTCTACAACTACTTCAAACAGCTCTTTGCTCAGGTGACCAATCCACCTCTCGATCCCCTCAAAGAAGAGGTCATCACCTCAGCCGATGCGACCATTGGTCCAGAGCGCAATCTGCTGATTCCCGAACCCGAAAGTTGCAGGCAAATCCATCTCGACACGCCCGTTTTGACCAATGAAAAACTCGAGCAATTGCGCGGCGTTGACCGTCCGGGGCTCAAAGCCACCACCATTCCTATGCTCTTCAATGTGGCCGACGGTGAAGCCGGCCTCGAAAAAGCCATGCATAAATTGTGTTCAGAAGCCGACAACGCCATTGAAGACGGTTATACCATTCTCATTCTTTCAGATCGCGATGTCGATAAAGACCACGCCCCCATTCCCGCGCTCCTGGCCATGAGCGGTCTCCATCACCACCTCATCCGAGAAGGTAAGCGCACCAAAGTCGGGATTGCCCTCGAAACAGGTGAACCCAGAGAAGTGCATCACTTCTGCTTGCTCATCGGCTATGGCGCTCAGGCGATCAACCCCTATATGGCTTATGAAAGCCTCGCCGACATGATCTCCGAAAAGCAATTAACCGATATCTCCTATCGCGATGCGGTCAAAGGATATGTCAAATCCGCAACCAAAGGCGTGGTCAAAGTCATGGCCAAAATGGGCATCTCCACCATTAAGTCTTATCGGGGTGCTCAAATTTTTGAAGCCGTTGGCATTTCAAAGAACGTCATTGATCAATACTTTACCTGGACAGATTCCCGCATAGATGGCATTGGCCTCAATGTCATCGCTCGAGAAGCCCTGATGCGGCATCGCGATGCATATCCCGAAATTTCGGTCAATGGCAGCACCCTCGATGTAGGCGGACATTTTCAGTGGCGGCAAGGTGGGGAATATCACCTCTTTAATCCCCTTACGATTCACAAGCTCCAGCATGCCACGCGCACCAACGACTACGACGTGTACAAAGAATACGCTGGCCTCATCGATCAACAGGCCAAAAATCTGGCAACTCTGCGCGGTCTCCTGGACTTCAACTATGCCAGCGAACCCATTCCCATTGACGAAGTTGAACCCGTCGAAGCAATCACCAGACGCTTCAAGTCCGGCGCCATGTCTTATGGATCGATATCCAAAGAAGCGCACGAAGCACTCGCCATCGCGATGAATCGTCTCGGTGGCAAAAGCAACACCGGCGAAGGCGGCGAAGACCCGGCGCGTTATACCCTCGAGCCCAATGGCGATTCCAAAAACAGCGCCATCAAACAAGTGGCTTCTGGGCGCTTTGGCGTCACCAGCAATTATCTGGTCAATGCCAAAGAATTACAGATTAAAATGGCGCAGGGTGCCAAGCCGGGCGAAGGCGGTGAATTGCCCGGTAAAAAGGTGTATCCGTGGATTGCCACGGTTCGGCACTCCACACCGGGCGTAGAGCTCATCTCACCGCCGCCGCATCACGATATTTACTCCATCGAAGATCTCGCGCAACTCATTCACGATCTCAAAAATGCCAACCACCATGCCAGAATTAACGTCAAACTCGTCGCAGAAATCAATGTAGGCATCGTCGCAGCGGGCGTATCCAAAGGTCACGGCGATGTGGTACTCATCTCTGGCCTCGACGGCGGTACTGGCGCATCGCCGCAAACCAGCATCAAACACGCTGGCCTGCCCTGGGAATTCGGCGTTGCCGAAACCCACCAGACCCTGGTACTCAACAATCTGAGATCGCGCATCATAGTCGAAACCGACGGACAACTCAAAACCGGACGCGATGTGATTATTGCAGCCCTGCTCGGTGCCGAAGAATTTGGATTTGCCACCACAGCACTCGTCGCCATGGGCTGCATCATGATGCGCGTTTGTCACCTCGATACTTGCCCTGTGGGTGTGGCTACGCAGCATCCCGAACTGCGCAAAAAGTTCATGGGCGACCCCGATCAGGTCGTCAATTTCTTGCGTTTTATCGCACAGGACATGCGCGAAATAATGGCGCAACTCGGCGTGCGCACCATCGATGAACTCATCGGTCGCACCGACCTGCTCCACCAGGCAAAAACCGATCACTGGAAAGCGAAATATCTGGACCTGTCTCCCATTCTCGAAAAACCGGACGCCGATCCCGACATTGGCCGTTATTGCCAGATCGAACAGGATCACGGTCTCGAAAACGCGATGGACAACCAGATCTTGCTCGAACTTTGCGAACCCGCCCTCAAAGATGGCAGCAAAGTCCGCGCAAAATTCGACATTAAAAATACCAACCGCGTGGTCGGCACCATCCTCGGTAGCGAAATCACGCGCAGGTTCGGCCCCGATGGCTTGCCCGAAGACACCATTGACATCACCTTTGAGGGATCAGCCGGACAATCTTTTGCAGCCTTTACCCCGCCGGGCATCACCTTCCACCTCGAAGGCGACGCCAATGATTATTTTGGCAAAGGCTTGTGCGGTAGCAAATTAATTGTCTATCCGCGCAAGGGATCCACCTTCAAAGCCGAAGACAACATCATCATCGGCAATGTATCTTTCTACGGTGCGACCAATGGCCAGGCCTTCATTCGCGGTCAAGCGGGCGAACGCTTCTGCGTGCGCAACTCAGGCGTTAGCGCAGTCGTCGAAGGCGTTGGCGATCACGGATGTGAGTATATGACGGGTGGGATGGCTGTCATTTTGGGCAAAACCGGACGCAACTTTGCAGCCGGCATGTCCGGAGGCATAGCTTATGTGCTCGACGAAGACGGCGATTTCCACACACGCTGCAATCCCGAACTCGTCGATCTCGAACCCGTCCAAAACGATGAAGACATTGAAGAACTCAAAAGCATGATTACCAAACACGCCGACTACACCGAGAGTAGCGTGGCGCAACACATCCTCGTCCATTGGGATGACATGTTGCCCAAATTCGTCAAAGTCTTCCCCAAACCCTACAAACGCATTCTCTCTGCTTATGAAACCGCGCAACAAGAGGGTTTGAAAGGCGAAGATGCATGGCTCGAAGCATTCCGTCGCGGCGTGGAAGTTGAAGCTTAAAAAAGGAGCACTTATGGGAAAACCGACCGGATTCATGGAATTTCAGCGAGAACTTCCGGCCGATAGAGACCCCGCACAACGCATCGCAGACTGGAAAGAATTTCACCATCATCACCCCGATGAAAAATTACAAGAACAGGGTGCGCGATGTATGGACTGTGGCATACCCTTTTGCCATACCGGTGTGCGCCTGCCCGAATCCACACCCTTTCCTTCTGGCTGTCCCATCAACAACCTCATTCCCGAATGGAATGACCTCGTGTATCGCGGCCTCTGGAAAGAAGCCCTCGAGCGCTTGCACAAAACCAACAACTTTCCCGAATTTACGGGTCGCGTTTGTCCCGCTCCCTGCGAGGGATCCTGTGTGCTGGGCATGACAGACCCCGCCGTCACCATTAAAAATATCGAAGTCTCCATCATTGACAAAGGTTGGGAAGAAGGCTGGGTCACACCCGATATACCCGAAAAACGCACGGGCAAGCGCGTGGCTGTCGTGGGTTCAGGCCCCGCAGGCCTCTCTTGCGCGGCACAACTCAACAAAGCCGGACACAAAGTCACCGTGTACGAGCGTTCTGACCGCATTGGTGGATTGCTCATGTACGGTATCCCGAACATGAAACTCGACAAAAAAGAAGTTGTGCAACGCCGCATCGACCTCATGATCGAATCGGGTATCGAGTTTATCACCAATACAGAAATTGGCAAAGACCTGCTGGCAAAAGATCTCCTCAATGAATACGACGCGGTCGTGCTCTGCATTGGCGCACTCAAACCCCGCGACCTGCCCATCAAAGGCCGCGAACTCAACGGCGTACATCAGGCCATTGAGTATTTGCACAAAAACACCAAAAGCCTGCTCGACTCCAACCATGAAGACGGCAATTATATAAACGCCAAAGACAAACACGTTATCGTGCTCGGCGGAGGGGATACGGGTACGGACTGCGTGGGCACAGCAATGCGCCACGGTTGTAAAAGTCTGTACCAGTTCGACATTATTCCCGAACCACCCAAAACGCGCACCGACAGCAACCCCTGGCCACAAATGCCACTCATTTTCAAAACGGACTATGGGCAGGAGGAAGCCGCCGCCATTTTTGGCAGAGATCCACGCGAATATCTCATCAGCACCACGGAATTTATCGGTGATAAAAACGGCATACTCAAAGCATTGAAAACCATGCAAGTGGAATGGGTACCCGCAGAAAATGGCGCGCCATTCCGCGAAGTGCCCGGCACGGAAAAAGAATGGCCCGCGGATCTCGTCTTCCTATCCATGGGCTGGCTCGGTCCCGAAGATACCATTCTGGAAGAACTCGAACTCGAACGCGACGAACGCTCCAACGTCAAAGCCATCGAAGACGAATTCACCACCAAAATCCCCGGCCTCTTTGTCGCAGGTGATGTGCGTCGGGGCATGAGCCTCGTTGTCTTCGCCTTCGCAGAAGGTCGCGGTGCCGCCCGCGAAGCAGATCGCTACCTCATGGGATCAACCGACCTGCCGTAAAAAAGGATCAGGATTTTCAGGATTTAAGGATGAGCAGGATAAAAACGAATCAGACCACAGGAGGGCGCAGTTTGCACTGCGCCTTTTTTGCGTAAAGGACACCACCATGTCCCGTTATTGCATCATTCTATTTTTCAGCTTATTTACCGCGTTTGAATCCCATGCATTTGACGATGATACGCCAATGCGGGGGATCACGATTTCAACGCATGGGGGTGGGCGAGATTGGGCGAGTGACGAAATGATTTCAACAATGCGAGATATTGAAATTCTGGGGGCAAATTGGGTGGCGACCCATCCCTACGCGGGCATTTCGCAGGATGGATCGGTCAGGGTGAGGCGGTTTGAAGGAGCCGGTGATTTGGCTCCCGCGCATTGGACGCGACCAATTGTAGAAGCCCACAAACGGGGATTGAAAATTTGCATCAAGCCCCATCTGGCATACTGGCGGTCAGGATTTGAGTGGCGCGGCGAAATTGCGTTTCGCTCTGAGGAAGAATGGACGCGCTTCTGGGCGGATTATCGCGCCTGGATTTTGGCTGTGGCCGAAGCCTGCAAAGACGCTGATGCATTTGTCGTGGGAACAGAATTGGACAAAACCCTGCATCACGAAGCCGAATGGCGCGCCCTGATTTCAGATGTGCGAAAAATATATAAAGGGCGGATTACCTATGCGGCGAATTGGACGGATTACACGCGCGTGCCATTCTGGGATGCCCTGGATGTAATCGGTATTCAGGGCTATTTTCCGATAACAAAAAACCAGAACCCCACGGAGGCCGACCTCCGCAATGGATGGGATCGCCTAATAAAAGAACTGCGAGCTTATGCTGTAAAAATGAATCGCAACATCGTATTTACCGAATTGGGATACAACCAATCTTATAAAGCAGCGTCAGAACCGTGGACATATCGCGTGGATGACGATGGCGCGCGCCCCTTACAGGAAATGTGCTGGCGCGTCGCGCTCAAAGCCATTGAAAACGAACCGCGGATCGCAGGTGCTCTCCTGTGGAAATGGTTTCCAAATCCGAGACCTTTTGGACGGGATTTCCAATTGGCGACATCGCGCATTATGCCCATCATTGCCGAGGCCTGGCAAGGACAGGTCCCCGTTATCGAGTTTGACGAAGAAGCATACCAACGGTGGCGTGAACAGCGGCGACGCGGACGGGGCAGGCGATCTAATCAAAACTAACCATCACAGCCGTCCGACCAGTTCCAGAAATGTCTTCCTGGTCACCTCGTTAATACCAATCTGGAACGGACCAGGACCAGCTTTGGTGTACGCATTCGCACTATCAACCTCATACCCACCTTCGGGAATAAGCGCGTCCGTCGGCATGTAATTGCGCCCATCCTGACAATATCCCCAGGCAATGAGATTTGGATCATTGAGATAAGTCCTCAGCAAGGGGAGCCACTCCGCAACCACCTCATTACCAAGCCACGCGATGGTATGTTCCCCCGTCAGGCGAATAAGACCAACCGCCCAGGGCAAAAAACGCGCTGGCGGAATGCCAGACCCCAAACGCTCGACCCAGTACGCACCGAGATTGCGCTCCAGTTCTGCCTCGCTATTGGCAAGTGCTTCCCAATGGGCAAGAGGCGGAATCGCATCCCGATCACGAGGAGCCAGTGCGAATCCCGAAACGCAATCGATATTCAAATCCAGTAATTCACCACCAGAGTCCATCGCCGAGAGCACATCATCCGCAAGCTGAGACCCCGTCGCAACAACATCCTCTGGCATAGATTTGCGAAATGCGTCTGCCCCTGCGAGGCGGCGCGGTCGAATATTGCCAGCAAGCCCCTGAATAAACTGCGCGTGGGTATTCGGCCCGAGGGATTCGACCAATCGATTGCGACACACCCCGGGAAAATCAGCAGAAATGCCATCCCAGGCAAAACCGTAAACCATCACCGGATGGCATCCATAGTTAAACAGCACACAACGACCGTCTTCTGCGGACAGATCCAGCACCCAGAGATCCCGATTCATATATCCATCCGGATTTGGCCTCATCCCCATACTGCCATCGGCACCCCGCCCGCGTCTGTTAATCCCAATCTCAGACGTCCCGCGATACACGCAAACAGAAACTTCTCGCATATTCTCAATGGCTTCAACCACCATCTTCACTGTGTGGGACAACAAATCAGCTTCATAAGCCTCGAGTTCTGCTGGCTTAGCCACAGTCGTAGCATATCCCTCAAATCCGGACATGGGACCGCTGTGCGTATGTGAAAAATTGACAATAATCGCTTCAAAAGGAATACCCGTTATCGCAGCCAACTCGCAGCGCAAGCGACTCGTCACATGCCATGTCATCCCAATCATATCAATCGAAATCCAGACCGTGCGATAGCCCTTTTGATCCTCAATAACAACCGCCTGGGCAACCAGAGGATCGAGCACCTCAGACCCGGGTGAAAACCGCGGACCTCGACCGCCCATTGGCAGCCCCAGCGGCGGCGTTGAATCAAACTGCGCCCAACCAGCTTTTGCTGTACGCATAGTGAACCTCTCTTTATTAACCGGCAGCCCCATAGCGAATCTCGTGATAATCGCGGTCACTCGTAATCGGAACGGGTTTCCCTTCCAGAAATGCCCACTTTCCCACATCGCACGCCGAAGCGCGAACAAAACCATTGATATACGAACGCCGCGGCTTATCCGTTGTATTTGGTACCGAGCCGTGAACCGTATAAGACGTGAACATCACCACATCACCCGGCATTGCCTCACAGGGCACAGCCGACGACACATCTATCTGTTCCTCAACTTCTCCCTTTGCATATCGCGCCACCTTCAAATTTCCCAACCTGTGACTACCGGGAACAATGTGCAAACACCCATTGGCAACAGTCGCCTCGTCCACCACAATAATAGTCTGTACATAATTATTCACCTGATCGCGAAACGCAGGTGTAGGGCGGATATCCTGATGCCACGGGAACTGAATATCCCCACCAGGCATCTTGAAATTAATCTGATTGATATACTGCTTCAACGAAGTACCGATCAACGGCTCTAACAGCGCGGGAAACTTCGCACTGTTCCGAATCTCCTCAAACGCGGGGTGAATAAGAGACGGCCACTGAACCTTTCGCAGATACGGAACAGCCTCTGGACCAACCATCGGCCCGGGTGTCTGCAAGTGAATATGCACTTCGCGGTCTTTGCCCTGAAGTATTGCATCGGGAAGATCTGTCCTCGCTGCCAGTTCGAGAATATAATCATACCCCTCACGCAAACGCGCAATCTCATCCCCATCAAACACGCCCCGCGCAACGTGGTATCCCCGCTCTCTAAATGCTCCAATTTCTTTTGCGTTCAGGGTCTTCATTTCATTTTCTCCATGTCGTTTTAACTACCGAATACACCTTATAAGCAGTATAATGGGTCAGTGGTCAGAAATCAAACCGGTTCTGATATCAAATTTCCATTTCCCATAGAGAATAAGGAATCATTCAGATGGAACTCATTATCAACTCCAAATTTTTCGCCCAGTATTCCGTGCCAGAACTCGGTGAAAAAGCGATAGAATTGGGCTACGACGGCATTGACCTGTGCGTGCGTCCGGGCCATCCCATTCACGCAGACAATGTAATTGAGGCATTGCCCAAAGCAGCCGAAGTCTGGCGCAGTCAGGACCTGGTCTGCCCCATGATAACCGCGCCCGTGACACTCGTAGATCCAGAATCACCAGAAATAGAAAATTACTACACCGCTTGCGCCGAAGCCGAAATACCCCGTCTCAAAATCGGATTCTGGAAATATCAGCCCGGCGATGATTACTGGCAGGTTGTGGATACAGCGCGAAGAGATCTGGAAAAAATTGTGGTCCTGAGTGAAAAATACGGCGTGCAGACCTGCTATCAGATACACAGTGGGCCTTGCCTGGGAAGCAACTGTGCGGGGTTGATGCACCTCATCAAAGGCTTTGATCCGCAATACGTGGGTGCGTACCCCGATTTGGGACATCTCTTACTGGATGGAGAAGACTGGGCAATGGGATTGGCGATGATTCGGGATTATATCTCAGTCGCTGGAATTAAGGATGCGTATTATCTGCCGCAGCCGGAAGGTCAAACACCGCGCTATCGCCCCTGCTTCACAAAAGCAGGAGAAGGATGCGTAGATTGGCATCGCTGCCTGGGGCTATTGCACGAAATGGGATTTGACGGACCCTTATCCGTCCACACCGAATACAAATTTGACGAAACCATCATCCGTCAAGTCGGTTACGCGCAAACATCGCCTCCAAATTTGGAAGCCTGGGCAAAAGAAGACGCGAATTATCTGCGGCGGATTTTAGAAAAAGTTAAATAAATGTGTGAAACACAACATCGTGATTGATCAACTGCTTGTTTTCATACGTAAATTTACCCGAAAAAAACGCATCCTGGTGCAACCACTTCAGAAAAATTTTATCGCCTTCCCAAAGATTGAGATCGAGAAGTTCTGAGTCGTCAATCCATTTCAGGACACCTTCACTTGAGTCAATCAACTCACCCGTGAACCTCTCCGCAGTAAACACAAAAGCCAACCAGTCATTGACCCCGTCAAATTTTGGAAAAGTGAGTACCCCTCTCAAAGCGGGATTTTGAATCTGCAGGCCACTCTCTTCGCGCACCTCTCGAATAACGCATTCCTCAGGTGTCTCGCCCGCTTCCATTTTGCCGCCCAGGCCATTCCATTTGCCTTCGTGTATGTCATTCTCTTTTTTTATCCGGTGTAGCATCAGCGTTTTATTGCCATTTTTGACATAGCACAGGGTCGCATTGATCATCGCGGTTTCCTTGATTAAATTAGCGCAGTTCCTAAGAAGGTGCGCTACGTCACTCATGCTGGGAATCTGCAGCGGATTCGCTGGCCCCGAGGCCGGCAGCCATGTTGCGGATCATCTTGACCACATCGCCAAAGCCTTTGTAGGCGACGGCGATGACAATGCCGTAAAAGAGGACGCTAGCGGCGATAAAGACGAATTGCCAGAAGACTTTCCAGGTTTCGACATCCATTGCACTACTCCATGTTGCTAAAGTCTAAAGGACGCGGCGGGTGCGAGCGCTGCGTGAGTGAGGCAACAACCAGCATGGCGAGGCCGCCCAAGACCAGGCTGGTAATGCCGACGAGGTTGGAATTTTCGACCAACGGCAACAAAAACTCGGGCACCAGGTGCTGATTTTCGGTCATAATCAGGAAGTTGAGCGGCACCAGCGCGCCCAGGATCAGGGCGCAGTACGCGCCTGGGGTATTGGCCTTTCTCCAGTACAATCCCAAGACCACGGTACCGACGCAGCCGGAAAAGTAGATACTGCCGGTGACGTACATAAAGCGGAAGGCCGTCTCGGGAAGCTGGTAGAGCGCGCCGAAAATGGCCAGGAAGGCAGCGAGGATGACGACGATGGCCCGGGTCCAGTATATCTCGCGCTCGCTCGATAGCCCGCCCCAGGTGCCGTCTGCTTCGCGCTCGCCGCTCGATTTTGCGAGCATGGCCTTGATAGGCGAGACCACGTCGCGGACTATGACGCCACTCCAGGCCAGCAGGTAGCTGTCGTGGGTGGACATGAAGGCCGCGAACATCCCGGCCATGAGCAAGCCAGCGATGCCGATGGGCAGGATTTTGCCGAGCATTTCGGGCATGGCGTAGTGGGGGTCGAGTTCGGGGTTGCCAAAATAGGCCAGCACTGCGATGCCCCAAAACATCGGCACCATCGCCCGCCCCATGACTGTAGCAGAGGAAATCCAGAACACGCGGCGGGCCACCTTGGGGCTTTCGGCACTCAGCGGCCGCATCATTTCGGGTTGCCAGACCACGCCGACCAGGCCGACGCAGAATAGAAATAAGATCATTGAGATGCCGTAGCCGGGATTGGCTATGGGGTCAAAGCCGATATCGCCTTTGTGGACTTGCACGACCTGGACGAGGTTGTCCCAACCAAGTTGCGGATGATTGAGAATGACATACGTGCCGAAGAAAAACCCCAGCGCCAGCAGCACGAACTGAGCGAAGTCCGTCAGCACCACCGAGACCATGCCGCCCATCAGTGTGTAGAATACGACAATGAGCAACATGCCGATCATGACGTAGTTGACGTATTCCTTGTCGAGGCCAGTGAAGCCGACGACGAACTTGCTGCCGAGGATGGGAAAAAGTCCCATGTTGAGGGTGCCAGCGAGGGTGAGGATGATGCCGCCGAGCAGGCGCACGCCGCGCGTGTACTTGAGTTCGTAGAATTCGGGCACAGTCATCACCTGCAAATGGCGCAGGCGGCTGACGATGAAGCCTGTGCGACCAATGATCACGGTGGTAATCAATGCCATGAGGCCAAAGACAAAGGGCACAAAGCCGTATTTAAAGCCCTCCTCGGCCATGTACATGACCGTAACCAGCCCGAGGCCGGTTGAGACCATCGTGGCGACGGCCATGTGAATTTTGAGACCGCGGCCAGCGACAAGGAAGTCGGATATGCCCTTGATAGCACCTCGCGCCAACGTACCGGCGACGATGGTGCCGCCCACATAGACAAGGACGATGGCGTAGTCAATCCAACTCAGGTGCATGCGTATTCCTGTGGTGATCGCAAGGGGAAATCCAAACAGCCCGCGAATTTATCAACTCAACTTATAGCCCGCAACGCAGTCACAAAAGCACCTGCTATTCGATCGGCTTGTTCCTCCGTTAAAATCAAGGATGGTGCCAGTGTAAAAACAGGCTCTGACCCGACCATAACATGACTCATCTTCCCGGTAATCACACCCGCGTCTCGAAGCGCGCCGCCAAACTTTTTCGTCCTCTCGCCATCCAGTTCCGTCCCATCTTCATTTTGAAGCTCAACCGCGAGCATAAGCCCCAGGCCTCTAACTTCTTTGACGAGAGGCGAAGACAGGTCTTTGAGCCGCGCCAACAAGTACGCACCCACAGTCTCCGAATTTTCCCACAGCCGTTCCCGGGTCAAAATTTCGATATTGGCCAGCGCTGCAGCACAACATGCCGGATGCCCGCCATACGTGGAAACCTGAGCAAATTCTTTTCCTTCATCCGCCCCTCCCAAAAATGCCGACCAGACCTTTTCGGTAACAGCGCATGCCCCCAGCGGCAGGTACCCGCTCGACACGCCCTTGGCAATCGTCATCACATCGGGCACGACATCCCAGTGCTCGGCAGCAAACAATTTTCCGGTCCGCCCAAACCCAGTAATCACCTCATCAAACATCAGCAAACAACCATAGTGGTCACACACCTCGCGCAGGGCGGGAAAATAATCATCTGGCGGGACATGCACACCACCACCGCCAACAACGGGTTCCGCAAGCACAGCAGCGACCGTATCGGGACCCTCGCGTTCGATAACCCGCGCGATCTCATCCGCTCCGTGGTCATCGTCAGTAGGCAATTCAACGTGAATAAATCCCGGCGCCAGAGGTTCAAACGGCGCTCGCCGTCGCACCTGTCCGGTCGCAGACATAGATCCCATCGTAAAGCCGTGATAGCCCTTATACCGACAGATAATTTTAAAGCGACTCTCACCTGGATGCGTCGCCCGGCCGTACTGTCGCGCGACTTTAATCGCGGTCTCATTAGCCTCTGAACCACTATTCACAAAATAGAAATGGTTGAGATCGCCCGGTGACAATTCCGCCAACCGCGCGGCGAGTCGCGCCGCGGGCACATTGATCTGCGTCATGGGATAAAACGGGAGTGTTTTCATCTGTTCATACACAGCTTCGACAATCTCATCCCGGCCATACCCCACATTGACATTCCATATCCCGCCATACGCATCGAGATACGTTTTCCCGTCCGAATCCGTGATCTCACACCCATCTGCCGACACAATAACGAGCAGGTCATCTTCACTCCTGCCCTCATACTGCATCAAAGGATGCCATACGTGATCCAAATCCTGCTTGCGAACATCGCGCAAATCAATAGAAGCAACACTGCTCATTGAGGTTCTCCAGTTAAAAAGGATGTCTGGTCTTGTTTTTTTCAAAATTCTTTCTATACTTCATCAGAAAGTTAATAGACAATTTGAAGTTGTAAAAGAAAAAACATCCGCCCCTATAATGCCAGGAAAACCAGATGCGGCCCATTTATCATCATCCATCCGAAATCACAACCACCTCAGCGGAAACTGCCGAAGGATTTCGCCAACAATCCATGAGGCAGTTCACATCGGCATCACCATTTGTCAGCAGAATAATTGAAGCCCAGAGAAAGCTCGCACACATCGGACCGGATTTAGAGAATTTGCTCCAGGCAGCGGAATCAGATCAGGATATTATAGAAATCCTCATCGGGGCATTGGGACTGACTGAGAAGGCCAGAAATGCTATCGGTTCCGAAGAAACGAAAAAATTCCTGAGAAGACACATCTTAGCAAGAAAGCAAGACTTCCTTGAACCGGATATAATCAACAATATTCTCTACCGATACGCGCTGAATTCTGGGGATCAACTCGGAGGCGTCAAACGCAATGACACGGGTAAGCAAGCTGAGATAAAATTCGGGGAATATCTTTTGAAGAGGATGCAGACAAAATATCAAAGTTTTGGCGTGAACTATTTGCAAAGAAAAATAAATAATTTCATGAATCTACTCGGCACAGACACCAGCGTTCTCCTTGAAAGTGGCTTGAGTGCCTTGCAATGGCCGGATAGAATTCTCGCTTTTAATATGCAATGCCCTTTAGTCGGTTCAGGGAGAAATAATGTGGATATCATTCTCTTGAGAACTCCCAGGAATATTTGCTCACGCACTGACGTAAGCGCATTATTACGCGAGAGAAAAAATTATATCCTGTGTGGAGAATTAAAAGGAGGGATTGATCCGGCTGGCGCAGATGAACACTGGAAGACAGCAAGAACCGCTCTTGATCGGATCGCGGAAAGTTTTGCAACACAGGCTCCCGAATTGGTTTTCATCGGTGCTGCTATAGAGGAATCAATGGCGCAGGAAATCATCCAGCGTATGGAGGACGGCAAACTGGCTGGCGTAGCAAATCTATGTAAACCGCAACAAATCGAAAGACTCGTGAACTGGCTGGTTGACCTTTAAACTATTTTTCCCAAACATACACGCATTTCCGCAACTCTGCGCGACCGTACTTGCCCATCTGTTGGCTGCTATTCCCCTTGCCTGTTCCCAGAACCCAGATGTTCCTGGTGGATAAGCCCGCTGCTTCAGCAAAGTCGGAAAGAATTAAATCAACGGGAATCTCTTCTCCCGCATACCGCACATTGTCGTTCACCATCGCGACCTTTCCACCTGGCTTCAATACTCTACTCATTTCAAATATGACCAGAGCCATTTCGAGGAAGTAATTTGCGATCATTCGCGGAATATTGGAATTGTTCAACTGACCTTTCCCGTTATATGTATTCAGCCAATATAGGACTTCTTGCAATGCATTATGGTTCTCAAAAGCAAAAATAGCCTTCTGTAAAAAATCTTCTCTTTTCATGTCTGCATATTGCCTCTTCAACGATTCAACTTTCTCTTTGTTTTCAACGGTACAGGATAGCATTTGCTGTCGCAGGTGCTTGACTTCTTCTTCGTTCTTATTGAGAAATACCAGTTCAAGCGCGTAGGTACGCGTGTAATCATAGCGGTTACAATAAGGCGGAGACGTCAAAATAAAGTTAAAACTCTCCTCACTGAATTTGCACAACTCTTCAAGACAGGACCCTTGAATCAACCGAATGTTCTGTTCTGTGTTAGACAAATTTTCCTTTTTAAAAAGATCCATGTCCTCATAGAGAAGATCCTCAACCATCAAATTGAGCTGAAGTTGAAGTGCTTCTTTGAACATATAGACTTTGCCCTTGTTAAATTTCGACTTCACTCTTGTTCTGCCCGCACGATAATCCCAGCGGAGATATTGCCCATCCTTTCTGGTATAACTGATCCTTTCCAGAATGCAAAAAGCGGCAAAGCGAAGAAGCGTCTTAATATGAGCATCTTCAATCTGATTGTCGCAATAGGTTAAATAACCATTTAGCTGGGCTTCCGTATCTCGAGAAAACGCACCTTCAGTAATCGCGATATGTTGGATCGGGCTATCGGATTTGATCGTCGAAAAATCAATGCTACCCAGAGCCTCAATTTCTTTTTTTAGCTGTATAATATCCACTTGCTCGGCTGCTTGTCTGGCTTCGGTAATCGCACATCCTACAGGAAGAAGCTCAATACCCGTTGCTTCCCATCCCAATTCCTGCGATGCAAATAAAGCCGCTCCTGTTCCCGAGAACGGATCCAACAGTGCGCCCTGCTTCTCCGCCAATGTGTTCAGAAGATAATGAACCATCTGCGCTGAGAAGCCTTCTTTGTACTTAAACCATCGATAATACGGTGTGTTTTTATTCGCCTGAAAGCTGACAAGGGTTCTTGTCAATTTCGGATTGTGGGTAATCACGCTCTCGTATTTCTTTTCTAACAGGTCTCTGTGCAGTGTGTGGCTTTCGTTTCTGTACTCATCTTCCAGAGTTGTCGCCTGTTCAAGTGTTAATTCAGCAACTTCCATAAAATTTCTCCGTATTACAATTTTGTTTTAGGAATTATATCATAGTACACGACAAAACCTAATGAGCGTTAAAATACGGGGGATTAATCAGTAACCGAATGCATTTTCGGAACTCTTGTTCTTGCTGTTGTATATTGAGCAGGACATACTGAAGATGGTCCAACCCATAACGGAAGAGACTTTTCTGCCTTCGTCCGTGTTTTTTAACCTTCAAAGGTTCTGTAAGGGCGATCCACTCGCCAATGATATGTGCCCATGTGCATGCAATGGCTAAAAGTGCGATGAGTTTTTCAATGCGTTCTTGATGCACGAGATGTGTCGCTTCCAGATCAAAGCCGCGACTTTTAAGATTTGCAAAAAGGACTTCAATGCCCCAGCGTTTTTTATACGTATCCAATGGGTCTTGCTCTTGTTGGTTACTGGCAAGAATGAGGTATTGATCCTTGAGTCTTATTGCAGACAGATACACAGAAAGATCATAAACGCACCGAGGTTTGCACAGGCTCGTCTGCTGATGGATGTTGAGATTTTCAAACAGTTTTCTTATGGGGATCTCGCCACCTGCTGATGAGACAAGGGCGTTTTCCTTGATGCGAATGGTAAAGGGTATATTCTGTGTATTTAACCACCTAAACCATTCTTTTCCAATAAATTCTCTATCTGCGAGGATAACGCGGATTTGAGATCTATGGATGCGTGTAAGCATCTCTTGCATCAAATGGATACGCTCATCACTATTGGAATTGCCTCGTTTGGATAGCAAGTGCCAACAGATAGGAAAGGCGACCCCTTCATAGATAATCCCTGCGGTCAGAATGTTGATGTTGAATTTACCCAACTTCCAATTCGTGCGATCTATTGAGATGATAAAATCCGACTTTACGGGTAACAAATACAAGATCAATCGCGTCACACATTCACCTGATAGATCAAAGTGTGAAAAAAAACGTTGAATGCGACGATAGTTGGAACGCTGTTTGGCGTGTCCATTCAGGGCATTGGCTAACTTCGTGAAGTTGACCGTTGTCAGCTTGATCACAGACAATATGAAGGCCGCGGTGAATTTTATTCGGGCTTTATGCCAGGGCAAATGCCGTTGCATCACGTCGTGTAATTGATTAACTTGAGGAGACATAGACCTGTGCTTGATAATGGATGAGCGGTTAGATTTTGGCAATCTAAAATTAACTCATTTCAATAGGACTTACGCAAGTGTCATGCGAATAGATGGAGCTTTGAGTTGTTGTCTGAGATAGTCATCGAACAATCCGTATTTGACCTGATAAACAGATTGTCCAGTTTGATAGGCGACCTGTGCAAGACGGATCCAAACGAGGAAGGCACATCCGATATGGTTACGCACAATTCTTGCTAATCGGCATTGACAGCGTTCAAGGCCGGTCACTTGTTTTGCCTCTCGGTGAAATTGCTCAATTTTCCAGCGCCAGTGACACACCTGTTGTGCCACTTGGGTATCCTTTTGTGCAAGGTCGTTAGAAACGACATGTTCCGTGCGCCCAGTAGAGGACGCCACCCGAAATAATTTCACCTTATGGTATTTTGGAAAGCCCCTGATTTTAATGCGTTTGCCTGCGTGAGATTCGCTATCTGTCCAGGTGAGGCTATCTATTCGTTGATAGGGATGTTGGCCTAAAGAATCGTCCACACGCCGATTGGACTTGAGCGGACAGTAATAGGTTTTTTGCAACTTCTCAATATGTAGCATCACATCTTTCGTCGCATACCAGCTATCCATCAACACACTTTGAAAAGGCAGTTTTCTACTATAAACCAGGACAGATAACATCTCAACGACATGATCTAACTTGGTCTTGCCATCGCCAGCGGGGTCATATATGCGATAGTCAATGATCCAAAACCGGTCTTGTGCGGGATTGACATAAACGCAAGTGACCACCCCAATGCCATTGATGACCCCTTTGGCATTGCCACTATATTGACGACGAACAAGGTCTATCTTGCGTGCATGGCGTTTGTCCAAGACTGTATCATCGAAGATCACATAGCCTTTTGGCGTTACTGCGATAGCCGACTTGACATGTTCCCAGACCAAGCGTGGCGCAATGCGATCTCCGGCCAGATACCGATTGATCATATCATGGCTGAATCCTTCGCTGTGGTCTGCAAAATGCGTCAGTGTATAGTTGATCGGACTGCTGAGCAAATACTGACAGTAATCTAACCGGGTCGGTTTGTCCATCCCATCCTACCTCCTCGTTCAGGTTACAGGACTATACCTGAAGTTTAAGGAGCCAATACCCTTTTGTCTATGACTTTTGCGTAAGTCCTGTTCAATATACAACGCAGGTCTTTTATTTTTTGTCGTGTACTATGGAATTATATACAAAACGACCAAAAAAATTATTCATCATATATTTCGTACAATCTTTCACCTTTCAACCATCGACGTATAGATGTTACACTTTCACGGCTCGCTCGTCCTGCCAACAAACTTTCAAGACGTATGTGTTCATCCAGGGTTTCCCAGGCAATCACATCATACACATCTTCGCTTTCGTGACACCACAGTTCCCAATCCGCCCTATCTTCTGGCGAGCCGAAGTACAAACGCGGATACCACCGTAACGGTACAGAGATACCCCGGTCGTCATCGAGATAAACATGCATGTGTGACTCATCGAATCGAATATCCAAAATAGACGAACGACGGTATTGCAAACGCTTTGCCTCATTCAACCAACGCACTTTATCATAACCGCGCAGGAGTGCTTCACGGATTTCGCCATTATCCATATAACAAGTCCTTTTAATCAAACTTTAGGCTTCACAAATTTAGCGCTTCTGACCTCGCGCGCTGATAGGCGCACACCTTTGGCGGTTTTGCCGCGAACCGCATAATCTTCAATGGCAAATTCTTCATTGAGAATACGCACGCGGGGTTTGGGCTTATAGGATACGTGAATCTCGACATCGCGGTCGGTCGTGAGCTTGAGCAATCGGCATCCCGGAGGCACGAGTTCATATCCCCTATTCATAATAAATGTGTCCAGCTTACAGCGTTTAATACAGGGATAATTGGTCTTCTTATCTCGGTAAATAACCGTGTACACCCGTTCAGAATCGACAAAATCGCAAAACAGCATACCCTTATCCACAAAGAGGCGGTCGGGCGATTCGTGCAGAGAATAAGTGCCATTTTTGCGAATCACGAGCACGCGGTCGTATTGCGACACATCCATAAGCGTATTGCCATTGACATCATAACCGAGATAACCCGTCTTCTTATCATAGCGCAACTTGAGATTGCGCTGAGCCACCTCGCGTGCATCCACCTGATCAAAAGAAGTAACCTCAGTACGGCGGGGATACTTATCCTTGTACTGATCGATCAGATATTCCAGAAAATCAATGGTAAAGCCCGTAATATTGTCGAGATTGGCCTTGATCTCTCTGAGCCGCGCACGCATCTCACGCATCTCTTTTTTCGCTTTCGTAATATCGTAAAGTGAAATGCGCCGAATGGGAATTTGTAAAAGTGTATCGAGGTCTTCTGCCGTGACCTTGCGCCTGATTGTACTAAAAAAAGGCTCCAAACCCGTGCGTACCGCCTCGTGAATCGCACTGGAATCAGCGACATCCTCAATTGCCTTATAAACGCGGTTTTCAATAAAAATCTGTTCGAGGGTCCTGGCGTGCAACCTGTCCCGCACCTGACGCTGCTCAATTTTAAGCTCTGCCGTGAGAACATCGACCAATCGGTCGGCATTGTGTTTGAGAATATCGCTCACCGTGGCGATATGGGGGCGGTTATCCTTGATAACGAGAGCACTGACGCTAATAGATTGCTCACAGTCGGTAAAAGCGTAAAGCGCATCCACCGTATCTTTGGTATGCACACCCCGGGCAAGGCGAATCTCAATTTCGACTTCCTCACCTGTATAATCGCTGATACCCGCAATTTTGAGTTTGTTTTTTCGGGCTGCACCTTCAATAGAGGCGATAAGGGAGTCAGACGTAGAACCAAAAGGCAATTCGCGCACGACAATGCGTTTGGAGTTTTTGGTATCGAGTTTGGCGCGCACGAGCACTTTGCCATTGCCGTCTGCATATTCGGTCACATCGACAAAACCGCCCGTCGCAAAATCGGGAAAGACCTGAAAATCCTCCCCCTGGAGATAGGCAATTTGCGCCTGCAACAATTCGATCAAATTGTGGGACAAAACCCGTGTGGTCATACCCGGCGCAATACCCTCTGTACCCTGCGCGAGAAGCACGGGGATCTTCGCCGGAAAAACAACGGGTTCGTTATTGCGCCCATCGTAGGATTCAATGTACTCGGTAATCTCCGAATTGAACAACACATCTTTGGCAAGTGGGGTCAATCGGCATTCGATATAGCGCGCAGCCGAGGCTTCGTCGCCGGTATAAATATTGCCGAAATTGCCCTGTTTATCGATGAACAGGTCTTTATTAGCCAGATGAACCAGCGCGCCGTAAATCGACTGATCGCCGTGGGGGTGGTATTTCATCGTCTGCCCCACGACATTGGCTACCTTGTGAAATTTCCCATCGTCCTGCTCTTTCAAGGCGTGTAAAATGCGGCGCTGTACGGGCTTGAACCCATCGTCAATGTCGGGAATCGCCCTATCCTTCACAACATAAGAAGCGTGTTCTAAAAAATACTGGTCAAATAACCTGTCGATATAAGCCATTTTTCATTCCTCAAAAAATCGTCAGAATCAGGATTTGCAGGATGAAAGGATGAACAGGATGAAAACCTGTAAGGCACGAGATGATGTATGGGTTTACTCACTACTCTCAGCTACTTGTCGCAGAGCCAAAAATGCCTCTTTGAGCGATTGACTTACAGCCGAATCTGGTTTATTCAAAACCAATACCTTCATGCAAATATTCCCATTTGCTTCTTTGGATCATAATTGGTCCAAAGCACTTCCTGGCGAGTACCTTTAGTCGAATGAATGGTTTTGCGCGATCCCAAAGTCTTGAACCATCTTCCCGGCTCAAACAGCTTATCCATAAGTGGATGCTCATAGCCAGAAACAGCGACCATGCCGTTGCACGCATTTACAACCTCTGCAAATTCTCGGTGCTGTTCTTCATCCATCTCAAATCCGTAAGCCTTAGCATCGCCTCGTGTCGCATGCAAATACGGTGGATCGCAATAAAACAAAGTCTTAGGACTGTCATAAAGACGAATCACATCCACCGCAGGTCGGTTCTCAATCTGAACCCGCATGAGACGCTGTGCAATATCATCAAGTGCTCCTACCCCGCCGAGCCAACGAGATACCACGCCAGACATTCCGGCGCGACTCGTATTTTTGCAATTTGCCCAACGCCCCAACGATGCAGTTTGGGCAAGTCCAGTCCTGGTCTGCCTCGCTTTGATATAAAAGCATCTGGCCCGCTCAAAATCGCTGACACCATTTGTTGTATGAATAGCGCGATAATATTCTTCCCGAGAAAATGGCGTTAGTGCTATGGCCCTTATCAGTTCTTCGTGTTGGTCGCGCAATACGCGAAAGAAGTTTACAACCTCACCATCAATATCATTATAGGTCTCAACAGGGGATGGTACCCGGTTCAGCAGTACTGCCCCTGAACCGGCAAACGGCTCGCAATAGTGATGACACTCTGGAAGAAGTGGAAGTAGCCAGTCCAAATGCGAAAACTTACCACCATACCATCCAAATACAATACGCCGCCGACGGCTTCGGATATAAATATCATTGGCATTTTCTTTTGGCAGGTCATCCAAAAATATGGGTGATGTACCTCTGGTCTTTTTAGCCATTTTTTACCTGGTGGCGTGCGCCATATAATGGCTGTTTATCTGTGCCCATCTGCGTTCATCTGCGGATACTTTTCATTCCTCTAAATCAAATGCTCCACAATATAATCTCTGCGATCGGGCGTATTCTTGCCCATGTAAAAATCGAGGGTATTTGAAACCTCGGCGAGCGCGCGCACGCCGACTTTGATCAGGCGCATATCCTCTCCGATAAACTGTCCAAACTCACCGGGAGAAATCTCCCCCAATCCCTTGAAGCGCGTAACCTCGGGATTTCGCAAATCTGCAACAGCCTGATTGCGTTCTTTTTCGCTATAACAATAGCGCGTTTCGCGGCTATTCCGCACCCGAAAAATCGGCGTCTCCAGAATATAGACGTGACCAGAAGTAACGAGTTCTTCGAAGTAATTGAGGAAAAAGGTCATCAGCAAATTGCGGATATGGAAACCATCGTAATCGGCATCAGTAGCAATAACCACATTGTTGAAACGGAGATTTTCAACACTGTCTTCAATGCCCAAAGCCGTCATGAGATTGTAGAGTTCTTCATTCTTGTAAATCGCGGCTTTTGTTTTTCCAAACACATTGAGGGGCACGCCCTTCAGACCAAAAATAGCCTGAGTCTCCACATCGCGGGCGGCAACCATAGACCCGGCAGCAGAGGGACCTTCGGTAATAAAAATAGTAGATTCATCGCCGCGTTTTTTGTCGCCCTTGTGATATTTACAATCCTTGAAATGCGGAATTTTGATGGAGACTTTGCGGGCGACTTCCTTGGCCTTTTTCTTCACATCGTTGAGCTCTCTCCGCAGGCGCTCATTGTGGTTGATCTTCTCCTGGAGTTTTTGCGCCGCCGCGGTATTCTTATGTAAAAAATCGACCACAGCACTACGCGTTTCAGAAACAATCCACGAGCGCACTTCGGTATTGCCGAGTTTGTTTTTTGTTTGCGACTCAAAAACGGGTTCTTTCAGCTTGACCGCAACAGCGCCATTGATGGATTCCCGCACATCCACACCGCTGTAATTCTTCTTGTAAAACTCATTGACACCTTTTAAGATGCCCTCTCGAAAAGCACTTTGATGCGTACCACCGTCAATAGTGTATTGCCCATTCACAAAAGAAAAATAGTTCTCCCCATAATTAGATGTGTGAGTAAATGCAAATTCGAGATATTGCCCCTTGTAATACGCGGGTTCATAAAGTGCCGAATCATCGACCTCGCGACTGAGAAAATCAAGCAAGCCGCGCCTTGAGACGAATTTCTGCTTATTAAAAACGAGCGTGAGACCGCTATTGAGACAGGCGTAGTTCCACATGCGGCGCTCGACATATTCGAAATTGTAATCGTATTCTTCAAAAATCTCCGGATCGGGCGTGAACTCGAAAAGGGAGCCATCTGGTTCCCGAGTCCTCCCCTTTTTTTCGCCAATGAGTTTCCCACGCGTAAAGCGGGCTTCGGCGTACTTGCCATCGCGATAGGCAACCACGCGAAAATCCGTAGAAAGCGCGTTGACCGCTTTGCTACCCACGCCGTTGAGGCCCACGCTAAATTGGAAAACATCGTCATTGTATTTGGCACCGGTATTGATCACAGAAACGCACTCGACAATTTTGCCGAGCGGAACGCCGCGCCCATAGTCGCGCACACTGACGTGATTGGCGTCAATAGTCACATCGATTTTTGTGCCAAAACCCGAAATAAATTCATCGACGGCATTATCGACAACCTCTTTGAGCAAAACGTATATCCCGTCATCGGGATCGGCACCCGAGCCGAGACGCCCAATGTACATACCCGTACGCAACCGAATATGCTCGAGCGAAGAAAGGGTTTTGATCTTGCTCTCGTCGTAATTATGAGCACCATTGCTCTTGCCATTGGCTTTCCCATTGGTCCTCGGTTGCGAGAGCAAATCGAGTTGCGTAGCGTTAGAAGCGCGTGATTTTGTTGCTGTTGCCATAAGACATCCCTTATCCTGATGGACACATGTTTGGAAGGTGACGTAACAGTACAGACATGTGGAGAGGGGAAAATCAATGCACGGCGGGGTACCGCATATTCAGGGGAGAAATAAGAAGTAATATAATATAGTGACTCTATGTGCATCTATCAAGGGCAAATCTGAGATTGCGCAATACCGCAAAGATCGGTTTATTATCGAAAAGAACAATCCGCAGGCATGTCCCCCGTATAAAAACACTACGGGGCAGGCTCTGCGGGTGTAAGCAGGAATAAACGCAGAAGAAAGGCTTCTGATCATGCAAAACGTCTTATTTATCCTCACCGACCAATGGCCTGCATGGGCATTTGGTTTTCTCGGTGCCGACATTCCCACGCCGAATATTGATCGCCTATCATCTCAGGGCACAGTATTCACAAATGCTTTCACATCTTGTCCCCTCTGCACACCCGCGCGCGGCACGCTACTCACATCTCGCTGGCCGCATCAAAATGGCGTTTACGACAACCAATCAGTCGGCTATTCCCTCCAAGAATCCATGCCGCTCGACCAAAAAACCTGGATTGACGAAGCCGTGCGCCTCGGCTATCACGTCGGTTACTACGGAAAATGGCACCTCGGGCACATCAACCCTGAAAAACGCGGCGCACACGGCTTCGATCCCAACGTCGAAATACACTCAAAGCCATACCACCCACAAGCCAATGATCACACCTACGCAAAAACAGTTGCCAACTACGCCAATCAAACCAAAAGCCTCATCAAAGGACGCGCGCCATTTTGGGGAGATTCACCGCAAGCAAAAGAAAATATCCAACCCTTTCCCACGATGAACAAAGGCGTAAAATTTCTCGAAACATGGGCAGGGGACCATCAAAACAAACCTTTCTTTCTCACCGTATCTTCCGCACCGCCACACTTTCCGCATCACCTGCCCGAAGAATACGTCAAACTCGCCCAAGAACTCCGCACGCGCGTCGAACTCCCCACAAACCTGAGCGACAACTGCGAGGGACGCCCCTATTTCCATTCGACACCCTGGTGGGGGTGCATGGACACCTACCCGCTTGACGAAGAAGAATGGAAAACCGTTATCGCCTATTCCCACGCACACATCACAATGGTCGATGAAGCCATCGGACGCATTCTCGACACCTTAGACCGACTCAATCTCGCCGATACAACAACCGTAGTCTTCACATCTGATCACGGCGACATGGAAGGCGCGCACAACCGATTTGACAAAGGGGCTTATTTTTATGAAGAAGTCTGGCGCATCCCGCTCATCATCCGCACGCCAAACACATCACCCGCAACCCAGGATGCTTATGTCTCATTGCTCGACATTGGCGAAACCCTTTTCTCTCTCATCCGCGCCGAATCATCCCCTGACCAACCGCGAGAAGGGCGCAACCTTCTCCCACTCGTCGGCACCCAAAACCGCCCATCCGACTGGCCGCAAATCGCACATGGCGTTTATTACCGCTACAACGGTTATAGCTTTGAAGTGCGCGCCATTCGAAACGAACGATACAAATACGTGTGGAACCCACAAGACATCGACGAATTTTACGACCTTCAAACCGACCCACACGAAATGAAAAACCTGAGCGGGCAACCCCACATATTAACCGCAGAAAACGACCTGCGCGACCAACTCCTGACCTGGCTGCACAGCATCGGCGATAACCTGCCAAACCGCCTTGACACCTTATTGCCCGCAGGCACAATCATTGCAACAGGCGTACAAGGACCGTAATCCCTACCACCTCAACCCGCTTCATTATTCACAGCCTGAACCAGCGCGCGCATATAGGCAATCGAATACGCCACCCCTGCGCGATGCCCGCCCAGAATCTGCGGGATATGATCGGGAATAATCGCCCCGTCAAACGCCACCTCCCGCAGAGCTTTCATCACCGCATGCATATCCTGGTACCCATCGTCCATCAAAGTCTCTGCCCACGGCTCTGGCATCGGATTTGAAACATTGCGAAAATGCACCTTAAACAACTTCTTGCGGCTGGCAAAATAGTGAATAGCCTCAATCACATCCACGCCCATGCCCTCTTTACCTCCTTCGAGCCAACACCCCACGCACAAACAAATCCCGATATTTGGACTATCCGCAATATCCATCGCCTGCTTGTACCCCTTAAAATTGCCAAACATACAACGCGGAATCCCGCCCAGAGGATACACGGGGGGATCATCGGGATGAATACCGATATAAACACCTGATTCTTCGGCAACAGGCGCGATCTTGCGGATCATATATTCGTAATTTTCCCAAAGCTCATCCTCGCTATATACCCGCCCATGTGTCAATTCGCCTTCAAAAATTTGACCGTCCCAATGCCCTGTGGCATTCTCGATATCGAGCGTCCGCGCATCCATGCCCCCGCGCCGCGTTATGCGTCCCGAACTCCAAATCCCATTGCCCATGTGTGCATACGTATTGTACGGAATGCCCGCCTCTCCCAGATTCCGAATAAAAGTGATAAATTCCTCGACCTTCTCATCGCGCCCCGGCAAATTCAGGGTCACTTCGGGCATATTGTGTACACTGCGATTGGCAATGCGATAAATCTGCAAATCGTATTTTGCAAACCTGTCTTTCAACGCCTTGTAATAATCGGCATTCTGGTTCTCCTGGTCATCCACACCGACCATCATCCACTCCACGCCGAGTTGCTGCATAAACTGCAAATCTTCATCGCTCGCACTATCCGATGTCTGCGCTGCAATCTGAATACCCGAACACGTCGAATAAAATCCCGGCACCGCTTTAAGCGCGTAAGATCGCTCTGCTTGAGTTGCCATAGCTATTCCTTTCTCCTTTTAAATCGAACTTCATTCCCAGTGTTTATCGGCAAAATCCATATATCTGTCCCAATCGTAATTCGTCACATCGTGCCCACCTGCGCGAATATGATATCCAATTCGGCTCATAATCGGCTCGTGAACGCCCGGCATATTTTCAGCATCCAGACCATTTGTTCCCAACAAACGATAAACCGCATCGGCATTTTTCGCGCCCAAAAACTCCCCCTTTGGATCCGCCCAGCGATCTTCTTCGGCACTGGCAACATAAACCGGACGAGGTGCCATTAGAGCAATGAGCAAATGCTGATCAACGGGCAAATCGTCCTCGCGCTCATTATACCGCTTAAAATTGTCGCAAAACCAGTGAGGAAAACTGGTATTAATCCGCCCCACAGTTTCGCCATATCGACGGCGGGAAAGCGCGGCACCCCCACATCCCGAATTATTTGAAATCACAAGGGCAAACCGCTCGTCTTGCGCGCCCGCCCACAACGCCGTCTTACCCAATCGCGAATGCCCCATTACAGCAACCCGCGCGTGATCAATCGCCTCATCGCTCTCAAAATAATCCATCGCCCTCATCAATCCCCATTCCCACGCACCAATAGCCCCCCAGTCATCCCCAGTATTTTGCCTATCAAAAAGCGGATGTACGCCATTTTGAAACCCATCGTCATAATCCGGATCCAGATCCCCGCAATAAATCGTAGCCAGACCGTAGCCCCTTGCCAAAATCCTCTCCACAGGCCACCTATTTGCAGCCTTACCACGCGCAGCTTCCGTCGCCCGATGATCCAAAACCCCCTCCGTCTTCGAGCGCATCCACTGCTCGGACAACGCGATTTCGGGATCGGGATGAACGGTATGATTCCCCCCAAAATTCAATCCCACAAACAGCGGCACGGGGCCATCGCCGTCTTTTGGCAAAAAAATTAAAATATCCATCCGCGGTTCTGAATCCTTAGAAAAATAAACGCGAACTTCCTTGCAAATCCCGTCCAACGCATCTCCATTCACAAACCGCGTCTCAAAATGCATGCCCGCCGCAGCACCCGGCATCTTGCCATACACCTGGGATTCAAACAAAGACAAAATCTCTGCCCGCCGTCTTTCCCACAAAGCCGGGTTTTCCACCTTCGTCCCATCTTCAAAAATCAACGGATCGGGCAATGTGTAATCGGGCACCTTATCTTCATCGTAATTTGCGACAAATTCAGCCATCTTGTTCTCGCTCCTTTTTTATTACCGCCTACTCATTCCCTTCGTAAAAATCTTTCCCTGTATAATTTTGTGCGCGGCCTGCCCGCCATACATCCTGAACCTCGCAAACGCCTGTCTGCATTTTGGGCATTTCATATCGCCCCGAGTATGGTCTTCGGCAATCCGCTCCACCATGCACTTCACCAACCCGCCTCGTCCACCTTTGCGGTATTTGTACAGCAGTGTTCTACATTTCGCACAAAAAATCGAAATGGTTCGAATATCTTTGCGTGCCATAAGATTAAGGTGAGACGTAAAATGTGAGACGTAAGACGACCACCCAACCAGCCTCCAGCCCCTCCCATAATAATCCCAATATCACAAATTGACAAATACTACCCTCAGGCGTTTGACACCTCTATTCAGGCATCGTATATTACGCGCATTCCAAATACGGAGCACAAAATGGCTATCTCGCAACCCGATCCCCAAATCCAACCGACCGAATCCCCACGTATCACCGGACGATCCATTCTCCTTGGCCTGCTCACCGCCGGCCTGATGGCCTATTCTCAAAATGTCCTCGAAATCGTACTCCACGCGGGATCAATGGTCAAATCCAGTTTTCCCGTCGCCCTCATCATGGGATTCCTCATCTGGGTCGTGATCAACATGTTCATCGCCCGATTCTCGCCTAAATCTGTACTCTCACGCCATGAAATGATGGTAATCTTTGCCACCATGTGGATCGTGGGCATGATGCCCGGCGTCGGCTGGATGGGATATTTTATCGGCGCGTTGCCCGCCCCCCATTTTTTTGCATCGCCGGAAAATCGCTGGGCAGAGTTGTTCTTAGATGAACTGCCTCACTGGGCATTTCCCGAACCCACGCCCTGGATCATGGACCGCTTCTACTTCGGTCTGCACACAGGCGAATACGTTCCCTGGACAGGCTGGATACCCTCCGTCTTATGGTGGTTCTCCGGTGTCCTCGCCTTCATGGCCGCCGGATTTTTTGTCATCGCCATTTTTCATCGCCAATGGGCTGATGCCGAACGCTTAACCTATCCACTCGTCAATTTCCCCATGGACCTCATGGAAGGCTTTGGAGAAGGCCGCGCACTGCCCAAAATTTTTCGCGACCCCATCTTCTGGGCTGGCTTTGCCTGGACCGCAGGCATCATTGGATGGAACATCATCAACTTCTGGTTCCCCAACGTACCTCGCATCACCCTCTTTGACAGTATCAACACCAAATCCATGACCGTTGCACAGAGCTTTCCACCCGTCTATCTGCGCGTCTTGCCTCTGGTCATTGGCCTCGGATATTTGTGCAGTCTGGACCTCCTGTTCAGTTTCTGGTTCTTTGGTCTTCTCGCCGTGGTCAAAATGGGCGTCATCAACCGAACGGGTTTCACAGTCGGGTTAGAAGGACAAGTTGCCAAAGGCGGAGAAATCGTCAACCTCGAAAGCCACGGAGCAATGACCGTACTCGTCGTCTGGTCTGTATGGATCGCGCGACGACATCTGATACATGTCGCAAAAACCGCCTTAAACGGCGAACGCGGCGATGGTCCCATCTCTTACCGCTTCGCCGTTGTCGGCCTGATCATTGCAGTGTTATACCTCTGTAGCTTTTTTATATCCCTGGGCATGTCGCTCTCCCTTGCCGTTGTCCATCTGTTGCTGATGTTCATCGCGTATTTTGCAACCTCCAAATTCATTGCCGCCAGCGGATTTGGATATCTCTTCCCCGTGTGGATCAAAGGATCGGGCTTTGTCAACTCAATCCTCGGCACAGCCACCTTATCGACCCGCGAAATGACCGCAATGCACCTCGTCAACAGCGGCGTATTCTACGGCGGCGGGCGCATTCAAACCATGCAGGTATTGCCCCACCACTTCAAAGCCATGGACGATGTACCCGCAAAACGCGGCAAACACTGGACGAGTGCCGTCGTCTTTCTCGCATTCACCATGGGCTTCTTTGTCTGTGCCGCCACCATCATCTACTATTGTTATCGCGACTCCGCGCTCTTCCTGCGTTCATGGACACTCTGGGAAGGACCACTCGGTATTTTTGGCGGAATTGGGCGCGCATTGGGTGAAACCGAAAAAACATCTTTCGACCTTCAAAAACTCAGCATCTGGCTCCTCGGAGCGGGCATAGCCGCATTATTGGCGGGCCTGCGCACATGGTTCCCCCGCTGGCCGCTGCATCCCCTCGGCCTCGCATTTCAATACACAACTGGACCGCGCTATTACGCCCTGAGCATACTCATGGTCTGGGCAGCCAAACTCCTCATCGTCCATTTTGGCGGTCCCCGCCTCTACGAACGCGCAAAACCCTTTTTCTACGGCACAGTAATTGGCTACTGCACCGGCATTGGCGTCGGCATGGTAATCGACCTCATCTGGTTCCCCGGCTCGGGACATGGCTTCCACAATTTTTAATTTTAACAATGAGATTAAAGATAGGTATAGGTATAAAAGCGGCACTCGCCGCTATCGTCATCTATACAGTTTCGGCATCGGCGCAACGCATTGCGCCGGACGAATCGTGGCGCACACTCGATACAGAACATTTCCGCGTCACATTTCCCGCGCATCTCGAAGACATGGGACGCAGGGCAGCGGAGCGCGCAGAATGGGCGCATGCCCGGCTATCCGAACAATTCATCGCCGCGCCACGCGGGATAATCGACCTCGTACTAACCGATCACATCGATGTCTCTAATGGCTCCGCGACCCCGTTGCCCTCGAACCGAATCATCATCTTCGCCCGCCCACCGACCGACTCTTTCGGGCTTGCCTACTTCGACGACTGGCTGGAAAACCTCATCGCACATGAATTGACACACATCTTCCACATAGACCGCCCGGGTCGCTATAGCTTCTTTCGCAAGCTGTTTGGACGAGTGCCGGTGTTTCCAGCAATCACCACCCCGCTGTGGAACATCGAAGGGATCGCTACCTGGTACGAATCGGCGTTGACCGGCACCGGGCGCGTTCAGGGAACATTTCACAAAATGGTCCTGCGAACAGCAGCTCTCGAAGGGCGGTTCGAGTCCATCGGCCAGGCGGGTGGCAACTCACCCCAGTGGCCGGGTGGCAACCGTGCTTATGCTTACGGATCGCTCTTCTTTGAACACCTGATACAAAAATACGGGCGCGACCGCATGATAGCCTTCGTCAAAGCAGTGGAAAAACAGTGGATCCCCTACCGCCTCAATGCCGCAGGGCGCAGCGCCTTTGGCGTCACCTTGACGAATGAATGGAAAGCGTGGGCAGATACACAGCGAACAGCAGCGGCGGAACTGGACACTCATCTCGCCAGATTCGGTGCCATCACCGAACCGCAAGCACTGACCCGTGGTGCCCGCTATGCATATCACCCAAAAGTATCGCCCGATGGCGCAGCACTGTACTACATCCGATCAGATGGACGATCAGACCCAAAACTTGTATCGGCAAAATTAGATGGCAGCGGAGAATCAACCGTAACCCTGATCAACGGCCCCACATTCGCGTTTGCCCCCGATGGCGACATCATCTTCGCGCAAATTGAATTTGCTGGCCCCTACCGCAGGTTCAGCGATCTCTACCGCATAACGCCGGACGGCGATACGCGACGCATCACAACGCACGCCCGCTTAACCGCCCCATCCGTCAGCCCAGCAGGCTGGGCAATCGCAGTCGCCGAAGGCGGGGGAACCAGCGGGCTGGCGCAGGTCAATCTCAGCAACGGCACCATCGAAATGCTGGTCTCCCCCGACCCGGATATCCACTGGGCGCATCCGGCAATCTCACCCGATGGCCGCTGGATTGCGGCGACCCGCTGGACAAAGGGACACCACGACATCGTCCTCCTCGATGCACACGGCAATCTCATCCGCGAAGTAACCTGCGACCGCGCCCTCGACTTCGCCCCATCATGGAGTGCCAATAGCCAGTGGCTAGTCTGGGCATCTGACCGCAGCGGCATCCCAAACGTACTGGCTGCAAAAGTCGATAACGGGCAAAGCTCACCCCCCGTCATGCTGACCAATCTCCGCACAGGAGCGGCATACCCCAGCGTCGATCCGTCTGGCCGCTGGCTCTACTTTTCGGCTTACCACGTCGATGGCTGGGAGATCGAACGGATCCCCTTCAATCCCACTGCTGCACCACCCGCGCCTCGCGCGGACTCGACACACATCGAGGTCGTCAACAGACCACGAGGACGCGCTGAGGGACAGGTGCGCGCCTACTCGCCACTTGAAACCCTGCGTCCCTACTACTGGATACCCGCATGGAATTCCCCCATCGCAGTACCCGCGCACCGCAAGGGAGAAACGGCGATACCCCGCACGAAAGTACTCGGCACATCCATCGGCGCTCTCACCTCCGGGATCGACCTCGTGCGCCAGCACGAATACGAAATCGGTGCTCGCATCTTCCTGCCAGTTAAATCCTCTTCCCGCGGGAGAGCAGCGGGCAATTTGTCGTACCGCTACCTCGGGCTGGGGAACCCCTCACTCGGGTTATCCCTATCGCAGAACTGGGATGAAGACGGCACCACAATACAACAAGAGACCGACAACACATTCTTCATCCTCGAGCGACAACGCCGTGCCTCAGCATCGATGACACTGGTGCGACCAAGGGCGCGGAGCGGTATTTCACTCACAGTCGCCGGCGGACTCGTGCGAGAAGATCGAGAGGTACTGGACTCCACGCTACAGACAACGGATCACTTTCAACTCGACGATCCGCGCAGCACCCTGAGCGAACTATCAGTGCGTTTCTCCGCCACCAATGCCCGATCACACGCCTTTCAGATGGGACGGGCGACCGGCACATCATTTTCCGTCCGCGTCAGGCGACGCCACGACCTCTCTCCTACCTCAAACGATCGCTCCGTAGATGACATCAGAGGCACCGTCAGGACCTATGCGCGACTACCACACTGGTTTCCGGGACGACAATTCGCGGCACCCGTGCTGGCATTGCGCGCGAGTGCTGGCGCATCTCGAGGTCCGGGCAGTGATAACGGCTACTTCGACATCGGCGGTGCTGAGTCGATCACTTTTCCAGTGCGGGGATACGAGACATCAACACGATCGGGACAGCACGCCTGGTCTGCATCGCTGGAATACCGCGCCCCCCTCGCATTGGAGAACCGCGGATTGATGGCATTGCCGCTGCACGCCGACCGTGCCTTCTGGACATTCTTCGCCGACGCCGCCAACATCTATGGGCACGACACCTCGCAGCCTCGCCCACTCCTATCGGCTGGCACCGAGCTTATTGCCGACTACGCCGCCTTCTATGCGCCCATCCGCCTTCGCACGGGCTGGGCATACCGATTCACCGACCCCAAGGGCATTGGCTACTACATCCGCCTCGGTACATCGTTCTAAGGCTCTTAAGTGTATTTTTATCTGATTGACAACACCATCAAAAACCATTTTCTTTTTTCTACTATCCAAAAATAAAAATCTCACAGGAGTTTGCTCGTGGCGTTTCAAGATCACTTTAGTTATTACGGCCCCACGCGCCTCATCATGGGGCGAGGGACTATTGGCAACATCCCCCAAATTTTAAACGAACAGCAAGTAAAAAAGGCACAAATCGTCACCGACAGGGGCCTCGTCCAGGCCGGCGTTGTCGCGCGCGTCACAGAAATACTCGACAAGGCGCACATCGCCTACAGCATCTACGACGGCGTTGAACCCAATCCCCCCATTCGCAACGTCGAAGCCTGTGCCGCACAATACCAGTCAGAAAATTGCGATTTCCTGATCGCCATTGGCGGGGGATCCTCAATGGACGTGGCAAAAACCTCGGGCGTACTCGTCAATCACGGAGGAAAAATCACCGATTATTTTGTTGGCGAAAAACCCGTTCCCGGTCCCATCCCCTTTCTCCTGTGCGTCCCCACCACCTATGGCACAGCCAGCGAAGTCACACCCTTTGCCGTCATTACCGATGACAACCACTTCAAAGGCACCGTCGCAGGTCCCCATGTCATTCCCGATGTGGGCATTCTCGATGCTGATATGGCCGTCGCATTGCCGCTGCCCATTGCCGCGGCGACCGGAATGGATGCATTGACACACGCCATTGAATCTTATGTGTCGCTGATGTCCAACCCCATCTCTGAAGGCATGGCCCTGCACGCTATTCGCCTCATCTCGCAAAACCTGCGACAAGCCGCGTACAGCGACCACAACCACGAAGCCACGCAAAATATGCTCATCGCCAGCACCATGGCCGGATTCGCATTTTCCCAAACGCGTTTGGGAAACGTACATGCCATGTCACATCCAGTCGGCGGTCACTACGGCGTGCCGCACGGCATTGCCAACTCGATCTTGCTCACCCGCATCATGACCTACAACCGCTATGCCTGCCCGGAAAAATTCGCAGACATCGCCGCCGCCATGGGTGAAGATATAGATGGACTGAGCGCTGTTGACGCATCTGTTCTCGCCGTTGAAGCCGTACAAAATCTATCCGACGACGTGGGCATCCCCGCCACATTGGGCGAAGCCGGTGCAAAAGCCGAAGGCATCCATGTCATGGCCGAAGACGCGATGAAAAGCGGCAATATTCAAATCAACCCGCGCAAAACAACGATAAAAGACGTGATCGCCCTTTACGAAGAATCCATGTGATAGCAAATCACAACAGGAGGATAAATCATGCCGACTTACCCACAAATGTTCCGCATTCGCCAGCACTTCGACGCCCCTCGCGTCGATGACATCGCCGGCACTGTGCGCGATGAAATCGCAAAAATCAACCCCAGTTCTGTGATCAAACCCGGTCAAACCGTCGCCATAACCGCAGGCAGCCGCGGCGTCGCCAACATCGACACCATCATCAAAACCATCGTCGAAGAAATGAAAGCCATTGGTGCCGTTCCCTATATCGTACCCGCAATGGGATCGCACGGCGGAGGCACAGCCGAGGGACAAACCCAGGTCCTGGCCGGATACGGCATCACCGAAGGCACAATGGGCTGCCCGATCAAATCGTCAATGGACGTCGTCCAGATCGGCGTATCGGATTTTGGCATGCCCATCTACTTTGACAAACACGCGTCCGAAGCCGATCACGTCATTGTGGTCAATCGCGTCAAACCACATACGGGATTTGCCGGTGAAATTGAAAGCGGGCTGATGAAAATGATGCTCATTGGTCTGGGCAAACACAAAGGCGCCTCGGTGTATCACCGCGCGATCATCCACCATTCCTTTGATAAAATCGTACGCTTGGTCGGCAAAGTCGTGCGCGAGGAAATGCCCATCACCTTTGGCGTGGCCACCCTTGAAAACGGCTATGACGAAACCGCACGCATCGAAGCCATTCCTGCGGCAGATTTTGAAGAGCGCGAAAAATTACTTCAAGCCAAATCCAAAGAATGGTGTCCCTCGCTTCCCTTCGATGATGTCGATCTCCTCATCATCGACGAAATGGGCAAAAACATCTCTGGCTCGGGCATGGACACCAACGTCATCGGGCGCAAACGCAATGACCGCCGCGCAATGGGCGACGAAACCCCCCGCGTCTTGCGCATCTTTGTGCGCGACCTCACCGAAGCCACACACGGCAACGCCACCGGCATCGGCATGGCTGAATTTACCACCAGGCGTCTCGTCGATAAAATCGACTATCACGCCACCTATACCAATGTCATCACCGGGCAACACGTTTCAGCGGGAGCGGTCCCACTCCACTGCGACACGGACGCCGAAGTCCTCGACATCGCTCTCGAATCCATTGGCCTCATCGCGCCAGAAGACGCCCGCGTACTCTGGATCCCCAACACGCTCGACCTGGGTGAAGTCGAAGCCTCTGAAGCCTATCTGGCGCAAGCCGACATCCGCGACGACCTCGAAATCCTCACCGGCCTGCGTCCTCTCGAAACCGAAGCCGATGGCAATCTACCGCCCATCGAAGCCTATCGCAACCGCGTGCCCGAAACCGTTTTCGCAGATTGAGCGAGGATATTTACACCCTTTCCAATGCCCGATATCCTGCTCAAAAACGGTCGCATCCTCGACCCGGCCAACAACCGTGATGAGATAGCCGACCTGCTCATCCAGCGCGGTCGCATCGCGCGCATTGAACCGCATATCGTCGCAAGTGCCATGGCCATTGACGTCTCGGACCAAATCGTCGTACCCGGTCTCATCGATATGCACGTCCACCTGCGCGATCCGGGTTTCCCAGAAAAAGAAACCATCAAAACAGGATGTGAAGCCGCTGCCGCCGGAGGCTTCACATCTGTGGCCTGTTTGCCCAATACAGAACCTCCGATGGACAGCCAAGAAATTGTGCAATACATCGTCCAACAGGCAAAATCGGCAGATGCCCGCGTATATCCCATCGCCTGTGCAACCGAAAAAATGCAGGGCGAAAAACTCACCGATACCGATGCCCTGCTCAAAGCAGGTGCTGTTGGATTTTCCGACGATGGCCTCCCCATAGAATCCGAAGCTCTGATGCGCCAACTTTTGGAGCGCGCCGCCGCCAACAATTTTGCGGTGTACCCACACTCCGAAGTCTTTGAACTCACGCACGGCGGACACATGCACGAGGGCACGGTCTCCCGCGAACTCGGCCTCAAAGGCATGCCCGCCGAAGGCGAAGCCGCCATGAACGCACGCGACATCGAACTCGTGCGCCAAACTCGGGGGCGTCTCCACATCTTGCACCTCAGCGTCAAACGCGCCGCCGAACTCGTGCGAAAAGCCAAAGCAGAGGGCCTGCCCGTCACCTGCGAAGCCTCTCCTCATCACATCGCATTGACCGATGAAGACGTGCGCATCCTCGGCACGGCGGGCAAAATGAGTCCGCCTCTTCGCTCCAATAAAGACCGAGAAGCCGTAATTGCAGGCTTACAGGACGGCACCATTGACGCACTCGCCACAGACCACGCGCCACATACGATAAAAGAAAAATTGGGTGCATTTACCAACGGACCCAATGGCATACTCGGCCTCGAAACCGCTGTCGGTGTCATCTTCACCAAACTCGTCCACACCAACCTGCTCCCCCTCTCAGATACAATTGCCAAACTCACCATAGAACCCGCGCGCATCCTCGGCATCGAAGGCGGTAGCCTCTCCCCTGGCAAACCCGCCGACATCACAGTCATCAATCCCGATCTCAAATGGATTGTAGATGCCAATCAGTTCAAATCTAAATCTCGCAACACGCCCTTTCACGGATGGTCATTAAAAGGCCGGGCCACGATGACGATACTGGGTGGTCGGGCGACGTACAAACAATAAAGGGACAACATTCATGGAAGCGATTCTCGCATTGGAAGACGGCACCATTTTCAAAGGCAAATCCTTTGGCGCAGACATTGAATGCGAAGGGGAAGTCGTCTTCAACACCAGCATGACGGGATATCAGGAAATCCTCACAGATCCGTCTTATAACAGCCAGATCGTCACCATGACCTATCCACTCATTGGCAACTACGGCATCAATCCATCCGACTTTGAATCGCAAAAACCCCAGGTCTCTGGCTTTGTGGTCAAAGAATACTGTCCATACCCCAGCAATTGGCGATCGACCATTGCCCTCGGCGACTTTCTAAAAGAACACAACATACCCGGCATTGAGGGCATTGACACCCGCGCCCTCGTACGACACATCCGCCGGCAAGGCGCAATGAAAGGCGTACTGTCAACCATTGATCTCGATTCCGACAGCCTCGTTCAAAAAGCGCGCGACTTCCCCGGCCTGATCGGACGCGACCTCGTCCAAAACGTCACCTGCACAGAACCCTACCACTGGGCTGAGGGCCTTTGCGATCTCAAAACCGGTCAGACCAGACATCTCCGACAAAACACCAAATACCGCGTAGCGGCTTACGACTTCGGCATCAAACACAACATCTTGCGCTACCTCGTTGACCGCGGCTGCGATGTAACTGTTTTCCCTGCCGACACACCCGCAGAGCAACTCCTCGAAATCGATCCCGACGGCATATTTTTATCCAACGGCCCGGGCGATCCAGAACCCGTGAGTTATGCGGTCGAAAACATCCGCAAATTGATCCGCGAACGCCCCACCTTTGGAATATGTCTGGGGCATCAGCTTCTCGGTCTGGCACTGGGTGGAAAAACGTACAAACTCAAATTTGGTCACCGGGGTGCTAACCAGCCCGTGCAACACGCCAGCACGGGCAAAGTCGAAATCACCGCGCAAAATCACGGTTTCTGTGTCGATCTCAACACCCTCGACCGGGAAGTCGTAGCGCTCACCCACATCAACCTCAACGACAACACCCTGGAGGGCCTGCGCCACCGCGAACTGCCCGCCTTCTCCGTCCAATACCACCCCGAAGCCTCCGCCGGTCCCCACGATGCAGATTATCTCTTCGATGAGTTTGCAAAATTGATGGACAAGGCGAAATAGCCTCTTACAAGTGCAATTTCTATTGTGGAACACACAGATAGGCTCAGGTGTCTAAGAAAACAGAACACTTGACATCTCATCTCAGATTCTGTATCCTGTTTATACTGGAAAGGGGGTTTTATACATGTACAAATGGATTTGCACACTTGCAATTGTAGTCTTGATTGCAACACAGGCACGGGCAGAAATTGGCATTCAGCCGCAAAACAAAATTCCGCTCGCAGGTGAGAACCTCGTGAACGGGTTAAAAACCACCAGCGGTTTGTTAGACCTGAAAAAGCTCAAATTTAACCATACCATTGGGGTCAGTTACAGCTCGGGATATGGTGGCCTGAACCAGTATTATCTCAACGACATCACCTACCAGATATCCAAACCGCTCATCGTCAGAGCGCAAGTTGGCCTGGTCAATCAAATGTCGGGTAATACGCGCTACGGTTCGACCTCATCGGGGGGCGTTCAAGTCGTCGTTCCCAATGTCAGCCTTTTGTACCAGCCCAAGCCCAATATTCGCATCGAAGTTGGATTCAGCACCTTCAATGGCTATCCCTATTATTTCAACGACAGATACAGACGCTATTAAAAGCGCGATATTAACAGATAGGGACGCCAGCGCGTAAGACTGGCGTCTTTTTTTTTTATCCTTATATTTATCAACATGAAACGCTGGTTATGGATTCTCGGCGGCCTGCTCATCGTCGGTCTGGTCTTTGCAACAAAAGCCTATTGGGAACCGCAAACGGTGCCCGATGTCGTGCCCGAAGCACCCCAGGTCTCTCACAATATTCGCGTTGAAATTCTCAATGGCTGTGGCACAGGCGGCATTGCAACCGAGGTCGGGCAAAAACTACGCGATTTTGGCATAGATGTCATGACCCTGGGCAATGCTGAAAATTTCAACTTTCCCGAGACCATTGTCATAGACCGCCTGGGCAAAATAGAATATGCCCAGCAAGTCGCCGATGTGCTCGGTACGCCCAATGTGATCCAGCAAAAAACACCTGATCCCTTTCGCATCGAGGAAGTCACCGTCATCATTGGACGCGATTATCGCGGATTGGAAATATTTAAATAAGAAGAGGGAGTTCAATTTGGCAGATACCACCGAAAACGTTCGCAGTGCCTGTATTGAACAGTTGTTATCGCGCAAAGCAGAAGACCTCATTGCCATTGACCTGCGCCAAACAGCCGACTTTGTCGATTACTTTATCATTGGCACGGGAACATCCGATGTGCATGTTCGCGCATTAGCCGATGCGGTAATCGAGGGGCTCAAAGCAGAAGGGCAGCCCCCTTATCAGGTCGAAGGATATGATATACGGAAATGGGTACTGATCGACTTTTTCGACATTGTCGTACATATATTTCAACAAGAATCGCGCCAATTTTACGGTCTGGAACGCCTGTGGCGCGACGCGCCAATAGAGCGTATTGAGGACGATGTAGTAATAGACAATTTAATCCGCGACCCGTGACAACTGGAGATGGCCAATGCCCGTACCAACCATCACATGGGAAAATGATGCCCTGCGCCTCATCGACCAGACCTTATTGCCCGAAAAGTACAAATTTATTACTTGCCGCGACGTCAACACAGTGGCAGAGGCCATCGTCAGCTTGAGGGTACGCGGTGCTCCAGCCATTGGCGTAGCGGCTGCTTATGGCGTCGTGATTGCAGCGCAAGAAGCCATAGCGCGACATGCCAACTTTGATCGGTATGTCGCAGAAAGCATTCAAAAATTGGCGCAAACGCGTCCCACAGCCGTCAACCTATTTTGGGCACTCGATCGCCAGGAAAAGGTCCTCGCCAAAGCAGCCGACCATTCACCCGTTGAAAAACGCAATCACCTGCTCAAAGAAGCCCATGAAATTTTTGAAGACGACAAACGAATATGTCGCCAAATTGGTCGCAATGGTGCCGAATTGCTATCTTCGCAAGCGACGGTATTGACCCACTGCAATGCGGGTGGCCTGGCCACGGCTGACTACGGCACAGCCCTCGCAGTGGTTTACGCCGCAGTTGAAGCGGGCAAACAAGTCGCTGTCTATGCCGACGAAACCCGCCCGCTCTTACAGGGATCGCGCCTCACGGCGTGGGAACTGAATCAAAGTGGTGTAGATGTCACCGTAATATGCGATAGCATGGCCGCTGCGGTGCTGCGCGAAAAAAACATCGACAGCATCGTTGTCGGAGCAGATCGCATTGCCAAAAACGGAGACGTAGCCAACAAAATCGGCACCTATGGATTGGCCATTTTGGCCAAAGCGCATCAGGTGCCCTTTTACGTGGCCGCACCCTTATCTACCATTGACATGAAACGCGACACTGGCGCGCAAATTCCCATAGAAGAGCGCGAAACAGAAGAAATCACACACGGCATGGGCCGGAAAACCGCGCCCAGTGGCATCCAGGTGTACAATCCCGCCTTTGACGTGACCCCCAACAATCTCGTCACGGCGATCATAACGGAAAAAGGCGTGGCAAAAGACAATTACACAGAAATATTTGAGCGGTGGTTTGGAGAGTGAAGCCCTGGTTTATTGCATAATTAAGCACCTTTATTATCTTTTTTAGATATACAAGATATTGGGGAAAATAGTGCATTTTTCGATAAATTACGCAATATAAGTTATTGACAAATTTTGCATGCCTTCTTAAAGTGTGAGTGTCACGCATAAAGGTTAAAAAATAAAACTGACAACTGTTTGTGGAGGCAAAATGATAAGAAAAAACATCTTGTTATTTGTCTTATTTGTCGTGTTCCTGACCGGCTGTGTCGCACAGCAGACCCAACTCGCTCCTCCGGCTGATTCACCGATGGCTGATTCACCGATGGCTGATTCACCGATGGCTGATTCATCGGCGGTGCGAGAAGAATTTGATCCGCAGACCCTCCTGGACGACGACCCGGTGTTGCAAACACCTGTACACACCGAAGCAATGCCCCCTGCGGAAGTATCACAAATTGAGGGCTTCCGCGTTCAAGTTGCAGCCCTTCGCAATCACAACCGGGCAGAAGCCTTGCGCGAACAAATTCAGCACGATGCTCAGGTCCTGACATATATTCATCTCGACGAAGATATCCAACTCTACAAAATTCAAGCGGGCAACAGTCGCACGCCCGAATCGGCCCAAACACTGCGCGACGCCATTAGAGCATTAGGCTTTCCCGATGCTTACGTAGTTCGCACACAAATTGCCAATGTGCAACCAGAAAGCGACATCACATCGGGGTTTAGAATTCAAATCTTTTCGTCATCGACGCGAGGCTCAGCGGAAAATGCACAAATGCAAGCGCGTGTTCAACTGACGCGCGATGATGTTTTTATTGATTTTGAACCCCCTTATTTCAAGGTCCGCGTCGGCAATTTTCAGACGCGCAACGATGCGGAAATATTACTCGAGGAGGTAACAAAGAAAGGCTATGAAACAGCATTCATTGTACAGACAAAATCTTCTCAATAACGCGAAGACGGCCATGCGGTATAACCTGTGTCTTATTGCAGTTCTAATTTTTGGCGGTTGTGCAACCACCGCACGCATCCCTCTTGCACCTGTGCCTGCACCTGTGTCTGAACCTGCCCCCATAACTGTGCCAAAAATTACAGAACCCATTATACCAACAGAGCCAGTGTCAATAAAAGATATAGAACCCACGGGCGACCGTCTCTATGACCTGCTTCAAAACGCCGCCGCCGAAACCCACTCTCTTCGCGTAAGAGCGCTACTCGATACGGCAGCGCACATGTTGCGCCAGCGTTTTGTTGCCGAACCGAATACAGCCGCCAAATGGACCGCGATAATGCGTTTCACACTCGAACGCTATCACGCGATTCTGTCCCGTGCGCCCATACCGCCGCATACACCGCTGGCAACCCTGCTCAATACCCTTCCCGAATCTATAGTTGCCGACCTGTTGCATCATCCGCACTATCGTGAACTAAAAATAAGAGTACTGGCAGGGCAAGCCGATGTACCTATTGACCTGACACCCGAAGTCAGAGCTTATATCCAATATTTCCTCACGGTAAAGCGCGACTTTTTAGAAAGGAGTCTGTCCCGCTCCACCGCCTATTTGCCCATGATCCAGACAGTTTTCCGCGAACAGGGCTTGCCTGTGGACCTCGCGTACAAAGCCATGATCGAAAGCGGATTTAATCCCCGTGCGCTCTCGCGTGCATACGCCCTGGGCATGTGGCAATTTATGTACCGCACTGGCTTGCTCTATGGCTTGCGGCGCAACACCTATATCGACGATCGCATGAACCTCGAAAAATCCACACATGCTGCTGCGCGACATCTCAATCATCTATACGACTACTTTGGAGATTGGCACCTGGTTGTCGCGGCCTACAACTGTGGACAGGGTCGGATGGATCGCGCCATTGCAAAATCTAAAACCCGCGACTTTTGGGAAATCGACGCGCTACCCAGAGAAACTCGCAATCACGTACCCAAATTTATGGCAGCTATCATCATTGCCAAAGATCCCGCTTTTTTTGGCTTTAAGGATATTGTCTATCAACCTCCTATGTCTTATGACAAAGTCGCTTTAACAGAACCTGTAAACCTGCGTCTAGCTGCGGAATGTGCGGGCACTACCTACACCTATCTGCGCTACCTCAACCCCGAATTGCGCCGCCCATATACACCGCCCGCCATGCGACGAAACGCCTATAATTTGCGCGTGCCAAAGGGCGCAGGCGCGAAATTTAGAGCCAATTACGCACAAATACCAGAGCATAAAAAAATCCAACTTATCGACTATGTGGTCAAACGCGGAGACACCTTGTCGGGCATCGCATCCCGCGTGGGGGTGTCGGCATCCGATCTGCAAGCGGCCAATGGCATCACCAACCCTCGTCGCCTGCAAATCGGTCAGAAACTCAGCATTCCAATGTATCCCCACGCCCAACGCCTGTCTGCTACAACACAGGCGCGCCGAGTAATTCAAACAAAGAATATTGACCAAAGGCCCGACCCCAAACACTATCGTCAGGTCAATGTTACCGTGCGTACCGGCGATACCCTGTGGGGCATTGCCAAACGAAAAGGCATTACAGTCTCGCACCTGCGCGCCTGGAACAATCTGAATACCAATCATCCCATTCATCCGGGCGATCGCCTCACATTGTGGGTACCCAAAGATGGAACATCGGAATCTCCCATCTTTTATACAGTACGCACGGGTGATACCCTGTGGGGCATTGCGCGTGCCTTTGATACCAGTGTTGCAGCCCTACAATCCTGGAACGACATTCGAAGTCCATCGCGCTTGCGACCCGGCACCCGCATTCGCGTTAAAGAAATTGCGGATTAATGAAACTGACCGTACGGGCGGGTTTAAAACCCGCCCCTTACCCCTATGATTATCGCCCGCAATATTTTGTTCATTTGTTTGGCTCTGCTTCTCCAAGCATCCTGGATCGATATCTTCGCAATTTACGGTATCGCACCGGATATCGTCATTATCATACTGGTTTTTATTGCCTTTACCCGGGGACAAATTGAAGCGACAGCACTGGGTTTTATATCGGGATTGCTCATCGACATATACGACCCCGGCTCGCGTTTGGGCATCAATGCCCTTGCCAACAGCCTGATTGGTTTTTTTGCAGGTTATAGCCGTGTGAGTATCGGCGCAGAAGCTCTACGAGCACAGGCTGCTATTTTATTTTTGGCAACACTTTTACATGATATTATTTTCTTTTCGTTTATTTTACAACCACTCAAAATTTTGAGCGTCGGATTGGGTACAGGCCTTTACACAGCCGCGTTGGGCACGGCATTGTCGTCTATCCTTACCCATCTCTCACTTTTCAATATTGAATCCCATGCAGAATAACTTCACACATAACGGCATTCGCGCACGGCGCGCACGCATTCTTATTGGCGTCGTCGCATTCCTCTTTGCCATATTGGGCATTCGCCTCTATATGTTGCAGATTGCCGAATGGGAACAGTATCGCATCAAATCTGAAAAGAATACCATGCAGCCCGTCATCATCCAGGCCAATCGCGGTCTAATCCGCGACCGCAATGGTATCATTTTGGTCAATAACAGACCGTCTTATAACATCTCGGTCATTCCTCCTCGCTTTTTGGCAAATATTGAAGAAGGCAAATGCAATGGGCTTCTCGAACGCCTCGGGCAAATTGTAGATCTGCCCTGTGAAACCATAACAGAAAAATTGCAATCGCCTAACCGGCACTTTTACGATCCGATCAACCTCAAACGCGATGTTGACTTTGAAGCTATTTCCATTATTGAAGAAAACCGCAATGACTTTCCAGGTGTAGAAATTCAAATCGACTCCCGCAGGGGCTATCCTATCTTTGACACACCCTCGGCGAGATCCACCGAGTTTTCGCACGCGCAGCACAACGCCAGTAACCCCCTGGTCTTAGCCCCCCATATTTTGGGCTATGTCGGGCTTATTAACGCATCTCAATATACCCACATGAAAACGCGGGGATATAGCTACGACGATCAGATTGGAAAACGAGGTATTGAGCGCATATTTGAAGACCGGATGCGGGGGCATAAAGGTGTCCGATACATCGAAGTAAATGCAAAGGGACGCGAGGTGGGCATTTTCCCCGAAAAAACAGACGCTCCCATTTCTGGTAAAGATCTGTGGCTCACGCTCGACTGGCGCGTACAACATGCCGCCGAACACGCCTTTGCAGATAGCATGCGCGGCAGCCTGATTGCCATGCATCCACAGTCTGGCGAAATCATAGCCATGGTCAGCAAACCCGGTTTTCATCCACAATCCATCCGGCCCCCCAAAGCCTGGCAGCACTTGCAAACAGCCCCATCCAAACCCTTGCTCAACCGCAGCCTTAAAGGCGAATATCCACCCGCTTCAGTCTTCAAAATGATCACAGCGATTGCCGCTTTGGACATGGGTATACTCAAAGCCGATGAATATCGCTTGAGACCCTGCACAGGGGGCATGGTTGTCGGCGATCGCCGATTCAGATGTCACAACAAAGATGGCTGTGGATATATCAACCTGCGGCAAGCACTCGTCAAATCTTGTGATGTATTCTTTTATCAACTTGGCCTCAGAGTAGGTATTGAAGACTGGCATCGATATGCCGCCATGTTCGAATTTGGTGAATTGACAAATATCGACATCGCTTCGGGAGGCGACGGTGAAGCACGCGGTCTATTGCCCAACCGCGCCTATTACAAACAAAGACACGGCTTCTGGGTTGATGGCAATATGCTCAACCTGACCATTGGACAAGGGGAACTTCTGGCAACGCCCCTTCAGGTGGCGCGCTATACCAGTGCACTGGCAACCGGTCAGCTACCCACTCCGCATGTGATTAAAGGCGCACCGGGGGAAACCACATCTCTACCCATCTCGAAAGAGGTGATTAAAACAGTGCGAAGCATAATGGTAGATGTGGTCAACAGCCCTGGCGGCACTGGTCATCGCGCCCGTTTATCCAATATTGTCGTTGCGGGAAAAACAGGCACTGCACAAAATCCCCATGGTGAAGACCACGCCTGGTTTGTCGCTTATGCACCGGCAGAAAACCCGCGCATTGCCATTGCCGTGATTGTTGAAAATGGCGGTTCGGGGGGCCTTGTTGCCGCGCCTATTGCACAAAAAACGCTCAAAACCTATTTCGAACACGCGGTGCCAAAATCCACCGACGAATTGATTACGGTCAACAACCAGTAACCACTCATTTTTCGAGGTAGTTGTGAATCTTTCTCTATTTGTTCGACGCGACCTCGACATCGGCCTCCTCTCAGCGATATGCCTGGGCATTGGTGTGGGCATTACCACCATATACAGTGCCAGCTACAATTGGGATCTGGGCGTGGCCGGCAATATTTATAAAAAGCAAATTATCTGGACCTTACTCGGATTTATTGCCATGGTCATCACCATGGTCATTCCCCTTAAACTTTTTTATGCCTTTGCGTATGTCCTCTATGGCCTGACAGTTACACTTTTAATACTCGTGCTCGAATTGGGGGACCGGCGCTGGTTCAACATTGGTCCCATTCAAATACAACCTTCTGAATTCGCCAAAATAACGACCATCCTGGTACTCGCGCGCTTTTTGACCTATCCCAACCACGACCTGACCCGCGTACGTGCCTTTATCCCGCCTCTATTGTTCGTTCTCGTGCCCATCTTGCTCATCTTTAAGCAACCCGATCTGGGTACCGCTCTGGTTTTTAGCATCCTCATCCTGCCCATGTTCTTCTGGGCTGGTGCCAAACCCACGCATCTATTTTTTTTAGTTTCCCCTGCCCTCACCCTTTTATGTGCCTTTCACCCAGGGATGTTAGTCGCGGTGGTACTCCTGCTCATTGGAATCCTTTTCTATGAACGCTCCCGTTTATTCACTGCAAGCATCTTGCTATTCGTCAACCTCACGGTTGCTATCGCCGCACCCTATGTGTGGAAAAACAAACTCCACGACTACCAAAAACGCCGCATCCTCACCTTTCTCGACCCCGATATGGACAAACTCGGCGCGGGTTATCAGGTCATTCAGTCCAAAATCGCCATTGGGTCTGGTGGCCTCAAGGGCAAGGGCTTTTTAGAAGGCACACAAACCAAACTCGCCTTTTTACCGGAACAACACACCGACTTTATTTTTTCCGTTATATGCGAAGAATTCGGATTTCTCGGTGCCTTTTTTATTCTCGCATTGTTTATATTTATCTTATGGCGTGCCCTGTCCATTGCCGTACAGACCAACAGCCGCTTCTCCAGCTTGACTGCGATCGGGCTGGCGACCATTCTCCTCTTCCACATTTTTGTCAACATCGGCATGACCATCGGCATCATGCCCGTCACGGGCCTCCCGTTGCCTTTCCTGAGCTACGGAGGTTCCACCCTCATCACAAATATGATTCTCGTTGGTCTGTTACTCAATATTTACGCCAATAGGTATGAGGATTATTAAGGGTGTGATTGAGATGTAAAACGCAAAAGGCGAGAGGCCGGATGGCCTCTCGCCTTTTTTCTGCGGATGCTACTTTCACCTCCCATCACGCCGTTACAAGTCCCCCTTCTAAGACCATTTCATCGGATTGGCGTCTCGCCGCGCGGCGAGCGCGCCCCGCCTCGGTTGATACCCACGCATTGGCCCTGCCACCCGTGAGTTCGGCAATTTCTCGCAACAAGACATCGGAAGGCAACACCTGAACCTGACGAGACAGGATGATGGTGGAGTGGTCGCGCTCTAATTTCAGATGTAATCGCAACTGACAGTTGCCCGGATGTTTCAGGCACAGAGTATGCAGTGATTTGAGTGGCTCCATCCGTATTAAATCACCCGGCAACATCACATTGACGGTATCGGCCAGTTGCTCGCGTGCTTGCTCAATAGGCATCACATTTTCAACCTGTACTGAAGACCGGCCATTGTGTGCGGAAAACCGACCTTGTAAAACCACCATTTCATCGGCCAGCAGTTGCTCGCGCAATTTTTCAAAATGATCGGAAAACACCACCAGATCAACCGCGCCGTTCAAATCTTCCAGCGTGCCAAAAGCCATGGGCCGACCATCGCGCGTCGTATGCGGTTTGACTTCCGTTAAAACGCCCCCAATCTGCACCTCTGCACCATCGGGCAATCCCGTCAGATCATTTACCGACCGCATACCCATCTCCAACAAATCGGTTCTGTAGCGTTCCAGCGGATGTCCCGAAAGATAAAAGCCCAGCATATCTTTTTCATAAGCGAGGCGTTCTCGCTCAGTCCATTCCTCAACCTCGGGTAGCGATTGATCGTTCACCACCTGCGTTTGCATCTCGACCATTTCAAACATGGAAATTTGCCCCCGGGCGCGATCAGCCTGTACAGATTGCGCCATCTCCAGTGCGCGGTCTAAGGCTTCGAGCAACTGCGCGCGATGCCCGGGCACGCAATCATAAGCACCGGCTTTAATCAGACTTTCAACACACCGCCTGTTCACAGCCTGAGAATCCACGCGGTCGCAAAAATCAAATAGCGACTCAAAAGGCCCATCTTCACGCGCAGCTACCATCGCTTGAACCGCGCTGCGCCCCACATTGCGAATGGCAGCCATACCCATTCGAATCTCATTTTTGGCAGCCATAAAATCGACCTGCCCTTCATTCACATCCGGAGGCAATACGTCTAGATCCATCCGGCGGCATTCTTCGACAAGAACGACCAGACGCTCGATATCGCCAATTTCACTGTTGAGATTGGCCGCCATAAACTCGGCCGGATAATGCGCCTTGAGATACGCGCACTGGTAAGCCACCATCGAATAGCCCGCACTGTGCGCCTTGTTGAACCCATAGCCCGAGAAAACCTCGATATCTCGCCATATCTGTTCTGCGACCGTTTTTTCAACGCCATTGGCTGTCGCACCCTCTAAAAATTCGAGCCGATACTGTTCCATCACATCGGCCAACTTCTTCCCCATGGCCTTGCGGATGCCATCGGCTTTGGCAAGTGTAAATCCAGCGAGGTCGCGGCACAGGCGTTGCACCTGTTCCTGATAAGTAATGATGCCGTACGTCTCCTCCAGAGCCGGGCGCATCTTATCGTCGTTATATGTCACCTCTTCCCGCCCGTGCTTGCGGTCAACGTAGTTGGGAATATACTGCATCGGTCCCGGGCGATAAAGCGCGTTCATCGCAATAATATCGCCAATCGTATCCGGCTTCAGTTGTTGCAAATAGCCCTTCATGCCCGCGCTTTCAAACTGGAAGACTCCGGTCGTATCGCCCCGGCCAAACAGGCGATAGGTCGCCTCATCGTCCAGAGGCAAATTATCCACATCCACATCTGCGCCGTAATTCTCCTTCACCATCTTCACGGCATCATCAATCACCGTCAGATTGCGAAGCCCCAAAAAATCCATCTTCAAAAAACCCAGGTCTTCCACATGGTGCATATTGTACTGCGTCATCACCTCGCCGCCCTTGGGCGCTTTGTAAACGGGCATAAACTCGGTCACAGGCTCGGGTGTAATCACCACCGCAGCCGCGTGAATCGACGCATGGCGCGCCAGCCCTTCGAGTTGCTTGCCAATGCCGATCATCTTTTGCCCCGTGTCCCCATCTTCTGCAATCTGACGCAACTCGGGCACCTGATCGAGTGCTTTATCGAGCGTCATCTTCAATTCTGCGGGCACCAGCTTCGAAATTTTATCAACTTCTGCAAATGGCCGGTCCAACACCCGCCCCACATCGCGGATCACGCCCTTCGCGCCCATAGTGCCAAACGTAATGACCTGACACACATTGTCGCGCCCGTATTTTTGCACCACGTAATCGATGACCTGCTCGCGGTCGCGATCAGCGATATCGAGATCGATATCGGGCGGCGAAATCCGCTCGGGATTCAAAAATCGCTCAAACACCAGCCCGTATTCGATGGGATCCACAGCCGTTATGCCCAGTGCGTAAGCCACCAGACTACTCACAGCAGACCCACGCGCGCCTGCTCGGATATCTGAGGCATTGGAAAACTGCATCAAATCGTGCAAAATCAAAAAATAGCCCGGATATCCCGTCTGATTGATCACGTCCAACTCAAACTTCAGGCGTTCCTCATGCTCAGAGGTCACAGATTTACACCGCGCTTCCATGCCCTCGCGCGCCAGATCACCGAGATAATCGCTGGCCGCATCATACTTCTCTGGCAAGGGAAAATCGGGCGCGCGGTATTCATCAAAAGAAATCTCCAGATTGCATTTTTCGGCAATCTCGAGCGTGGGTTCCAAAACGTGCGGCATATCCTGAAACAGCTTGTACATCTCGTCTGCCGACTTAAAATACACGCCTTCGGGATAACACATGCGCTTGGGATCGTCCAATGTCTTACCCGTCTGAATAGCGACAAGAGCCGCATGCGCTTCGTGGTCTTCAGCCCGCGTAAAATGCGAATCATTGGTCGCCACCAGAGGCACGCCCATCTCCTCGTGCAGCTTGACCAATCCGGGATTGACCTTTTTTTCTTTATCAATGCCGTGACGCTGAATCTCCAGATAATAATCATCGCCAAAAATATCGAGATATGTTTCCACAGCCTTTTGCGCCGCTTTGTATCCCTCGCGGTCGATCAAATAGGGGATCTCGCCCCCGATGCACGCCGACAGGCATATCAGCCCTTCCGAATGCTGGCGCAACAAATCTTTGTCTATGCGCGGATTGTAATAAAAGCCCTCGAGATACCCGGCAGATACCAACTTGATCAAATTTTTATAGCCCGTATAATTTTTCACCAGCAAAACCAGATGGTTCGAATTGCTCTGAAGACCCGGCGCAGATTTTCTGTCAAATCGGCTCCCATTCGCGCAATAAACTTCGCACCCAATAATCGGATTGACGTCCACATCTTTCATCGCCCGATAAAAATCAATGGCACCAAAAAGATTGCCGTGATCGGTCATCGCAACCGCAGGCATGCCCCATTCGGCGACTACCTGGGCAATATCTTCTATTCTGGACGCGCCATCGAGCAGGCTGTACATGGTATGGCTATGCAAATGGACAAAGTCAGAGGATTTCATCAACACGCTCCCGTAAATGGAGATGTTGGGGGAGGGGCATCTCGGAAAAAAGAATTGGAGAGAGGAAAAGAATCAGGAAAGAATACAACTGTCTGGATTCTAATCTAAAACTGGTATCAGAAAAAAGCAAGCGACAGATTGGCAGGGTGTAACGCCATAAAAACAGGACATCAAAAAAACACCCAAAGGGAAACCATTGTGCCTTGTTCATTTTTAATTTTTAATTTATTTTCCTATCTATGAAAACTCTTAAAATCCAACCCATGACAACCCCAATCAATGCAGATGTCGCGATTCCGGGGTCTAAAAGCATCACCAACCGCGTTTTGCTAATTGCCGCTCTTGCAGACGGTGTCAGCCACCTCAACAACGCACTCATGAGCGATGACACGCGATATATGGCAAATGCCTTGCGCGATCTGGGCATTCGCGTAGATAAGTCAGATAACGCATTTCGCGTCTATGGCACAGGCGGGCTTATTCCCGCTGACCGCGCAGAACTCCACATTGGCAACTCGGGCACCTCAGCGCGCTTTCTCGCGGCATATCTCGGTCTGGGCACCGGAACCTATACCATAGACGGCGTCGAACGGATGCGCGAGCGCCCCATTCAGGACCTCCTCGACGGCCTCACCCCCCTCGGCGTAACCGCGCGCTGTGAAGGCAAGGACGGGCTATGCCCCCCCGCGCTCATCGTCGCCTCTGGCCTCACAGGTGGCCGCACCACCATGAACGGTAGCAAAAGCAGCCAGTATTTCACGGCCTTGCTTCAGGTGGCATCCTACGCCCAAACCGATGTCGAAATCCACGTCAAAGGCGACCTCGTATCCAAGCCGTATATCGACCTCACCATTGCCGTCATGCGCGACTTCGGCATTGAAGTCACCAATAACAGTTACCGATCTTTCACCATACGCGCTGGCCAGCGCTATCATTCCCGCACCTACCAGATCGAACCCGATGCGTCCAATGCCTCTTATTTTTTTGCCGCAGCCGCACTCACAGGTGGTCGCGTGCGCGTACCCAATTTAACGGCGCAATCCATTCAAGGCGACATCGGCTTTGTCGATCTCCTCTCCAAAATGGGATGTGAGATCGACAAAGACCCCGAAGGCATTGCAGTGCGTGGAACAGGCCGCCTGTCGGGCCTCGACATCGACATGAACGCCACGCCCGACATCGTGCCAACCCTGTGCGCCCTGGCCCCGTTTGCCTCTGATCCAATCAGCGTACGCAACGTAGCCGTTCTCCGCCTCCATGAAACCGACCGCATCGCCGCACTTAAAACCGAACTGAACAAACTCGGCGTGCGCGTTGATACCCGCGCCGATGGCCTCACAGTCTATCCCGCAGACCACATCCAACCCGCGGCACTGGACACGTACGACGATCACCGCATGGCGATGAGCCTGTCGCTGATTGGACTGAAAACCCCCGGCATTGTCATAAACGACCCCGACTGCGTCAACAAAACATTTCCCACGTATTTCGACGTCTTAAACGCACTTTATTGAACATGTCCAAATTCCAAAACGAATTTTCCTGGTCGCCTTCTCGCCATCGCATGTTTGAATCGTGCAAGCGACAATACTACTTCAACTACTACGGTAGTTGGGGTGGCTGGGACAAAGACGCAGACACACAGACCCAACTGCTCTATCGCCTCAAAAAAATAACCACAGTACCGCAACTCGTCGGTACCGTGGTTCACGACGCCATCAGCAACGCGCTCAATGCACTGAAATTGGGACGCGATATTCTCCCCTTTGCCGTTGAGACCTACGCGCAAAATTTATTCCGCCAACGCCTGCAAGAATCCGCGGAACATCTCTGGCGTTATTCGGCCTCTCAATACACCAATTTGTTTGAACACTATTACAACGAACCCTTTACCGAAACCGATCAGAACAACTCGACCAATCACATCTCGACAAGTCTCAACGCTTTTTTCGCCTCCGATGCCTACGCCATCCTGCAATCTGCCCGCCCCGAAGACTATCTCACCATTGAGGACCTCGCAGATTTTACCCTTGTCAGTACCAAAATCTGGGTCGTGCTCGACGTGGCGATCCGCCGCAACAAATCGGTCTATATATTCGACTGGAAAACCGGACGCGAACGCCAAGCCGACCGCCACCAACTCGCTGTGTACGCCCTCTATGCCACCTCGCAGTGGGGCGTCGCATTATCCGACCTGCACCTCCAGGACATCTACCTGAAAACCAACACCGAGCGCACTTTGGACCTCTCTCCCGACGACCTCGACCAGACCCGTATCTTTGTCACCGAGAGCGTCCAGAAAATGCGCGCCCTCCTCGACGACCCCGAGCAAAACACCGCATCGCAAGACACCTTCCCCATGACGACAAATACCCACCTGTGTACCACCTGCCCCTTCAAAGCCGTGTGCTATCCCGATGAGAGACCTGCCAGACAACCCACCACAGAACAAGACCCCGTCCAACTCTCACTTTTTTAATTCTTTTGTAATGGAAACTCTTTTCTTTACAGTCTGAATTGGTTACTTTTTTGAAAATTTGTAACTGTTTAGGTCATTTGAATGAATAGCCACAAAATGCACAAAAATCACAAAAGGATGCTGTTGGAGCGGCATCCTTGCCGCGAGCAAGGTCGGGAAAAGGATTTCCCTCCTACGCAACCACAAGAACCTAAATAGTTGAGGGGTGTGCATAATTCGCTCGTTGTGCTACCAAGACTTATCCTACATTCACCAATTAAGAGGCAGCATGTCGCTTAATTTGGTGATTTTAGGCGTAATTCACGAAAAAAATGGAGTCTCATTGTTTTAAACGTCCTTTTCCTATTTTTTGGACCTATCTCATACCCTTGCGAGGCACTTAATAACCGTGTAGCAACATATAACCATTTTTCTAACTTATTGATTAAATGTTAGTTGTGAAAAATTTGATTTATGCACACCCCTCAAATAGTTACGAAAATTTAATCTAAAGAAATGATAAGACTGTAGAAATGGAGGTAGAAATGAATGTAAAAGAAGCCGTACGAGCGGCAAACAAATATATAACTGAACTATTTGCCGACGAGGAAGTTCAGGACTTAGGACTTGAAGAGGTCGTATTCGACGAAACAGAAAATGCTTGGAAAATAACCATAGGGTTCTCTCGCCCTTGGGAACGGCGGAGCCTTGCAGCCAACCTCGGGGGAAAAGACTGGAGGAACCGTTCGTTCAAAGTCGTTGAAATCAATGACCACACCGGTGAAATCATAGGCATGACTCATCGCTCTCTAACCACCTCGATATGACTTTAGACACTTTGACATTGACGCGGAAAGAACGCATTCTTGCCTTCGGCGACCTACTTTTTGTCAACAGCCACAAAAAGTAGGCAAAAAAGGCCGCTCTCAAACGCCGAGGGGCTGGCACAGCGCAAACCGTTTTTGGGATAATACGACATGCTGTGGCCTGCATAGTCGAAATGACATAAAAATATCCGCTGCGAGACGGACTCACGCGCTGTGCTTAATGGTTTTAGATAAATTTTATTGTATGTCCTTTTTGATTTCTGTACGTCACTCAATTTAATCTCTATTCTCATTAGCCGGTGGGACAAACCCGTCCCCCGGCTCTTATTTTTTTGGGATAAAATAAAATTGCGATCACATTTTTTAAAACCTGTCGCAACATGTGGAACACGCCCCTATTATACTATCTGCGGAGATTATTATGTCAAATAACAATACACAACAATTTAAGCGTTCTGAGCGGCTCATTGAGCTCGGCCGCATTTTATTTCAATCTGCTCAAGGGTTTACAGCTTTAGAATTGGGCAGAAAACTGGGCTGTCATCGCAGCACCATCTATCGCGATATTGACTCCCTCTCCAAACTCAACGTGCCCATCTGGGAACGCGATGGCAGATTCGGCATGCACAAAGACCGCTATATCACATCTGTGCGCGTGAACCTGCATGAATCGCTATCACTATATCTCTCGACCCGCCTGCTCGCGTCGCACAGCGACAAACACAATCCCCATGTCGTCTCTGCACTTGAAAAACTCGCCAGCGCGCTACCCGAATCAATCGGTCAACACATCACCCGAACCGCCGAAGCCACACACAAGCGCAGACCACATCGCGAGTACATCAGCGTTTTAGAGACCTTCACCCGCGCGTGGTCTGAACGCAAACAGGTGCGATTGACGTATTACAATCCGCAAACCGATGAAACCACTGACCGCGTCTTTGACCCGTATTTTATCGAGCCATCGCCCGTGGGATATGCCTGTTATGTGATCGGATATGACCATCTGCGCCACGACATTCGCGAGTTCAAAATCGAGCGCGTGCAGCAGGTCAAAATTCTCGATTCGTCATACCAGATTCGCGGTAATTTCGATCCCTACGATTATCTGACGCAAGCATGGGGCGTGATGGGCGGCGATGAACGCATCGTCGTCAAACTCCGCTTCTCGCCCGATGTGGCCTACCGCGTGCGGGAATCCGATTGGCCCTGTGTCGATACTATAGACGACCTGCCAGACGGCGGCTGTCTCATGACATTAACCGTAAGTCACACGCTGGAGATGAAACCCTGGATCAGAGGCTGGGGCGCAGATTGCGAAGTGATCGAACCAGAAGAATTGCGACAGGTCATCGCAAAGGATATGATCGCGGCGGGGAGGATGTATGAGAAGAAAAAATCTATGGAATCAGATCTCTGATATGGGTATGCGAGAATTAGAATCAGCGGATTTCTGACTGAAGTCAAGTATAGCCGTATGCATTGGTTATACCGCTTTTTCGTCAGCAATTTTTAAACGCCTGGGGGTCAATTTAACGACCTTCCGCCCACTTTCTTTTTGACGTTTCTTTGCTTCCGCAAACAGGGCACGCACATTATAGCCGTGTGATGCCGCCAATTGCTCGCGAATCATTCGGACTTCTTTTATGATATGGTCGTGGTTCATCACATTACTCTCCTATTTACGAACGCCCTTCCTCTACCATCTCTTTTATTGACATACCCAGTGGAGGCATTTTGTCGCGTGCTTCGCGCATACGCCGAGCAGTTTCCCGCTGTCTTGCAATATCGGCGTCTGTCGTTTGTCCATTCTGCGTCAAAAATGGTTCAATATCATTTATCGAGTAATCGGGCATACACACCGTCCTCTTTATTGTCCCAAATCTGTTTCAGGGTTTCCTGACTGGTTTCCTGCCAAAAAATATCATCGTCGGGCAACATGGTGACCAATACCTTTTGCCCCTCAGGCAATGCAATGCGTTCTAACGTTTCGATTTTTCCGTCTTTCACAATGCCCAAAGCAGTGCTGAGCATGAGGAACTCCTTAAAGGGAAATGTATAAGTACGAGATAAAAAAAGCAGCGGCCAGGGACATCGTCCCGAGTCGGTTGGCACCGGCCCATTCTGGTCGCTGAACAAGATATAGCCAACTTCGGAACGAAAAGCAACTTTTTTGGAAAGATGATGTCTGCAAAACTGCATTCTATCTTCTTGTGCAAAAAGGAAAAAATTATCTTGGGATTAGATCAAGTAGACTCAAACACATACCTATTAAGATCAAAGATGGAGATTTCAAATTTTTGCTTGACAAGTTGAAGAGAGATAGATACTTTTGTTTATATTTCGCATCTAAGTATTTTTTGGGGTGATTCTGTAGATATTCAACCACATATAGGAGGCAGTTATGGCAAGAAGAGCGTTTTATAGTTTTCACTACAAACCAGATAATTGGCGGGCTGCCCAAGTACGCAATATGGGCGTCATCGAAGGCAACCGTCCAGCCTCAGACAATGACTGGGAAACCATTAAGAGGGGTGGTGATTCTGCAATTAAAAAATGGATTGACGGTCAAATAAAGGGTAAATCGGTCGTCATTGTTCTTATTGGTGCAAACACCGCTGGGCGTAAATGGATTAAATACGAGATTAAAAAAGGGTGGAATGATGGCAAAGGCGTACTTGGAGTATATGTCCATAAACTCAAAGACAGTAATGAAAAACAGTCAGTCAAGGGCCGTAACCCATTTGACGATTTCACAATTGATGGGAAAAAACTCTCCACTATTGTGAAGGCGTACGACTCGCAGTACTCAACAAGCAAGTACGTCTATGATGATATAAAAGAAAATATCGAGGACTGGATTGAAACGGCCATAACGATCAGGAGAAAATATGGCTGATGCTAGAGAAAATAAATCCATTGATGCAACGTCGCCATCTGTTCAAACTCATCTTGGCATTTTGCAAGGTGTGATTGAACGCATGGCGGCAAATAGTACTTCATCAAAAACATGGTGCATTACCGTTGTGACCGCGACCCTCATCGTAGCTGCAAATAAGGACAAACCCGACTATACCTTATTCGCATTGGTTCCCACACTTTTGTTTTTTGCACTTGACGTGTATTACCTTGCTTTAGAAAAAGGTTTCCGAAAGGCATACAATAAGTTCGTTCATAAGGTGCATAATGGGACACTGATGACAAATGATTTGTATGCTGTCAAACCAGTCGGTAAGATGTCGAGATTGCGATGGAAAATGCTTCAATCGTTTTCTGTTTGGGGCTTTTATTTTTTTATCGGGATTCTAATTACTCTTGTATGGTGGGTTGTATTGTCGTAATCAATTTGTGATTTAAAGAACATCCATAACCTACTTTTAACGGCAGCGTTCGAAACTGACCGCAGATATAACCCTCAAGGATATCCAAAATAACAATCATCCGTTATAACAAGGATTGAAATTTTATATTTCGCCATCTGATTCTTGCCTCATCATTCCATCAAAACAAGGATAATAATTATGGAACTTACAACACTGACACTTTGCTGCGATCAGTCACTACAAGAAAATGAAGCACGGCTCTTGCGTGGCTTTTTTGGACAGCGGTATCAAAATCGGGTAGAGTTTCATCACCATGGCCCAAGTGGTCTGTTATATCAACATCCGCTGATTCAATATAAAACAATTGGTGGCGTAGGGCGTGTGATGGGATTGGAAAGTGGGTCGTTTCTCGTGCGGGCACTACCTGAAATTGATACACTCAATTTGAATGGACAGACTTTGAATGTAATTGAGCAAAATCGAAATACCGAGACCATTTCATTAGGCGCGACTGAGGCACCTGTGAAATATCAATTTTTGAGTCCTTGGCTCGCGCTTAACCAGGCAAACCATCAACGCTACAACAAATTGATCAATAAAGCTAAGCGACAAGATTTACTCAGCCGCATTTTGGTTGGCAATTTGATTTCACTATGCAAATCTGTTCGTCTCACCATTACGGATAGGCTCAAAGCGAATCTCTATATTGAGAAGCCAAAATCCATTCAAATCAAATCGGGTGTGATGCTAACCGGATTTATGGGCACATTTACCGTTAATTTTCAACTTCCGCCATTGTGGGGTATAGGCAAGCAAAGCGCCAGAGGTTTCGGCACTATTCGTCAGATCAAGGGGTAATCTATGAACGACATTACAGTAACCTTTCCACGGTTAAATCAATTCTGGAATGATTCTGGTGTCTTGGGACTTTATAGATGTATCATCGGAGATATTCACCAGGAACCACAACGAGGTGTTAATAATCCAAGGACACATTTAGACGCGAAGTTTCAAACCAGTACAAAACTTGAGGCTGATCAATTGGTAATATCGGGTGAAGCGGATGCTGTGCAAGGTTTGTTAGAAACGGCATATAATGATTGTTTGATTAAGCACTATTACGACCTTTCTTCACAAAAACAATGGGAAGAGATGACATCCCATAACTTTTTTTTAAATGCAGAAGGGGTTTTTGAATCCTTCCCAAAACGCAAGGCTCGAGGGATAGCTGCCTTTATTTATGATAAAGCACCTCGTCCAGCAGGTGAGCAGGTCAAATGGGCAGATAAAACGCCAGGAAAATTACCTGACGATTACGCAGACCTTCAAGATCGCTTAGATGATTTCTTAAAACTAAAAGAACTAAAACCGGGCCCACCGGCAGGCATGTTGGTCGATGAACCCAACCGCGTGCGTCCGAAGGTGATCATTCAAGTTCAAGAACCCAATCGCAAGTCCACACGCAAAACAAGTCCTTGCTTTTTATGCGGTGGTACATCCTCTAAAATGGAAAAAATGAATCAAACAATTTTTCCTTTTATGACAGGCGAGTCGGGTGTGCTCTCGTTTTTTTCTACGACGCGAGGGGCAACTCAAGTGTGTTGGCGTTGTTCTTTCATCGGAAAATTTGTGCCAGTCAACGGCTTCTATATTCAAACAGGTGATCGCATGCACATGTTTTTCCCCTTCGCGCCCAACTTGTGCAAAATGAATGATGTGTATAACCGTTTGATCGGAATTACAGAATGGGAACCCAATTTTTATCGCAATATAGACCAGCAGCTTGGCGGTTATTTTACACATCCCTCGGAAATGGCGTTTGCGTTTCTCCATCGCGTTTATGCAGAACTTACGACCGACGATGAATTGAATGAGGAGGATCCTTTCGAAGATGAAGAAGCATTCCAAGAGGAAATGTTTGATTTTGCCTTAAAAAATGCTCCTCTTTCGTTTTTTATTGTCTCTACTGAGCAAAAAGGACAAATCCAAATGCCGACACAGGTCAGGCTTTATGATGATTTGGCATATCTATTTCGACTCTTTCGGCATTTACGAAAAAAAGGAATGGGTTGGAAGTCTGTTGCCCAAAATATGCTGGATTTCACAGCGGTCAAGGATGACAACAAATCTCTAAAACGAAATCGTATGCTCGATGCTGTTCTTACAAAACAGTCCATACTCAAACAAGCCGAAACCTTTGCTTTTCATGTCAACCGGTCTGAAAACCGATATATCGCTCCCTTAGTTGAATTTACGACACAGTACGAAACCCTTTTAAAAGGAGACCACAAAATGGAGAAAGAAGCATTAGACGCCGCTGTCGCATTAGGTAGGCGAATCGGGGCCGCCGTTGCAAAAGAAAGCGGTAAAAAGGGCAATCTTTTTTCGCTCAGAAAATGTCGGAAACTTTCAGATTTTCTCAATGAATTGAATCGACTTCAATTTCGATTCAATGTTGTCATTCCACCCGCTGTTTATGAAGGCCATTTGACCGATGCAAATTTTGAAGAATTCAAAGGTTTTTGTCTTTTGGCCGGATTAAACGCTTTTAATGCTGGCACAGCTCCCAAACGAGAAACCACAGCTCAAACCAATTAAAAGGAGGTTGTTATGAACACCGATTTTTCCAAAGCCAAGGCGATTACAATTACCTATCTCACACCCGTATCATTTGCCAGTCTGAATGGTAGTGATAAAGAAGCAGACAATATTTCCAGTATTAAGAAACTCACACGCGAGACGGATAATGGCGTGAAAGAATTTCCCTATGTCTCATCCCAGGCTATTCGACGTGCTTTGCGCGATCAACTTGCTACTCTGGGCCATACGCTTTCCGAGGGCGTCGCTGCTAAAGAATCAAAAGGTGCTGCTACGACCCAGTGCAACCCTACTGATTATTTGGACGACGATTTGTTTGGTTACATGGATGCGGACAAATCTGGAACGCGCAAAAGAACATCCTCTGTGCGCGTATCACCTTTGGTCGCCCAAGATGCCTACCAGGGTGATCTGGACTTTGGAACCAATTACATGAGTGTAAAAGCTGGCGGCAATCCCAATATTTTTGAAACTGAAATACACGGTGGACTGTATCGCGGTACAATTTTGGTCGAATTGGACCGGATTGGTTCTGGTGAGGGATTTGAGGATGATATAGATGATAGGGAGAAATCTGAGCGCGTAGAAGCCTTGCTTGATGCGTTGCAAAATTTGTGGAGTTCTGGGCGTCAAAGCCGCTTTCTGGCTGATCTGAGTCCAAAATTTGTCGCTGCGGCTATTACGACCGTTAAAGCACCAATCTTTCTCGAATCCGTTCAGGTACAAGGCAGGACACTGAGCGGGACGACACTTGAAGAGGCATTGGCAGATCATAAAAATGTTGTGCTGGAATCAGTGTTTGGTTCTCGTACGGGTTTATTTCAAGGTACTCCCGACGACACCAAAACTGTTGGTGATGCTTTTTCGCAAATTAAAGAGTGGGTTCAGTCTTGTTACGGCCAGAATGGAGCATAAGCTATGTTTCTCGTCGCCCTTGAGATGTATGCTGAAACCGCGTCATTTAGAGTTTCGGAAACCCATACATTCCATAAGACTCTGGCCTTGCCACCATATACTACCTGTGTGGGTTTGCTCGGTGCTGCTCTTGGTCTAGATATGGAGTCTGCCCAAAGCTATGTTGAAAAAAATGGCATATCCATTGGAGTTGCGGGACAGGATCGCGGAGAATTTCGAGATTTGTGGAAATATCGCAAGGTGAAATCAAAAGAAACCATTTCGGATGTTCTCATTCGAGAATATCGAGTGGATTTGACATGTCTGATTGTTTATGGCACGCAAACTAAAGAATTGGCTAATGTGATTGCTAATGGGTTTCATGATCCGGTGTATGCACTTACCGCCGGGCATAGCGACAGTTTGATTTACCTGCGAAATATCGAAGTCTTAGAGACTGACCCGATACCTCTACAAAACCTGGAGAACTGCGTGGTGCCTGGCGATATTGCCCAACTCTACAAGCCTGATGAAAGTATTTTGGACTTGCCTATTACCCAAAAGATTCGCCCGGCTATGACGGCACATTTGCCTGTTTCATTTTCTTTTGATGGAGATAGACGGACCGTACAAATACGCGAACCTTTTACATTTGTGGGCAATCAAATCGCGCTTTCAGAACCAGTTGATGGATTTTTGATCAATGACTATCAGGTGGTTTTGCGTTGAAAAAGCGCCTGTGTAGAACAAGGATGAAAACCGATGATTTTTCTCGCTAAATGCCGTCCCAATGAATCTTATGAGAAACATGTCTGGCAGGTTTATTTGGCCTGGAAAAACTTAATACAGAGACATGCAGCACTCATTGAACGCATCTGTCAACGTCATCAAGTGGATAGGGACCGGTTTCTTATCCGGTCCCTACTCACAGTCGCGCTTCACGATATGGGTAAATTGTCCGCCAACTTTCAACGCATGATGTATGCCGAGTCGAATGCTGAACGCCATCGCGCTATAATTGCCAATTTTAGACATGAATACGCATCAGTTGCTTTCGTAAGGTCTGCTATTTTAAGCCTCAACAAAGAAACTGGTGTTTTACTCAAGCAAAATCCACACATTCCTCTAGAAGCAATGGCCGTTTTGGGACATCATAAAACAGTCGATGCAGACCTCAGTCGTTTTGAACGCGAGCAAAATAATCCCGAAAGCCTGAAATGGGAACCGGGCAGTTTAGCGGAGGGAAAGCGCGTTGCACAAAAAATCTTTGATGATTACGGCGTTCGGCTCCCTAAAATTGATTTTGAAAAATGTTTTCAATATGCACATCACCGACCTGCATTTGCACAAACGCTTCATAGATACGTTTCGGACTATTCATCTGCACGCGAGTTATTCGTTCTGATGAAGGGACTACTTATGACGGCTGATTGGTGTGCGTCGTCGAATGATCCTGATTATGCGACAAATGTTCTGGTTGGGCCTGATTTGGTCGCACCATATTTGCAAAAAAAGGTTGAAGAGGACAGCGGAACTTATGACGGATTTAGAGCATTTCAGAAAAATTGTGGAAAAGTAAAGGGCCACATTATTGCTGTCGCACCTACGGGAAGTGGAAAAACAGAAGCTGCCCTTTTGTGGGCACTCGAACAAATTAAGCAAGGGGACGTGAGCAAAATTTTATACTTGCTTCCCACTATGGTGACAGCTAACACCCTTCATGACCGTATGGAAAAATTCTTCTCGACTCATAACCATCACGTTGGCTTGACGCATTCAATGGCCGATCTCATTTTGCGTAAAGAAGAAAATCAAGAGAGTACAGGACGCGAATCTAAGCTGTACGGAAATTCGTTATTCAATCGCCACTTTTTTCCTCCCGTTACAGTAGGTACAGTGGATCAATTACTAACCACGCTTTTTCATAGTGGTCGTTGGCCGTTAAAAACATTTGCGGCCCAGGATTCTGCAATCGTGTTGGATGAGGTGCATTCCTACGATCCCTATACCACGGGCTTGATATGCAAAGCGATTGAGCAACTTGCAGCGGTTGGAGCAAGGTTTATGATTATGAGCGCGACATTTCCCAGTTCTCTGGTTGAGATGTTTCAATCTTTGCTTGAGAAATCTGCACCGGTAGAAATTGTCCGTGATCAGGAATTGCTTCAAGCCGCACGCAGTCGTTATCAAACCGTTGATGAAGATTTGTTGCATCATCTTCAAGAAATTCGTAACCAGACTGACAAAGGCAAACGTGTTCTCGTTGTAGTAAATACAGTTGCACGTTGTCAGGAAATTGCACAAGCGTTAGCAGATGTTGATCCAGTTTGTTATCACTCAAAGTTTATCTTGAGAGATCGAAAAAAAAAGGAGAAGGAAATTCTTGAAGAAAATCCTTCTCTGGTTATTGCAACGCAAGTAGTTGAGGTCGCTTTAGATATCGATTTCGACATTTTGTTTACGGAGTGTGCGCCGCCAGATGCAATAGCACAACGCGCGGGCCGAATCAACCGCAAAAGAAAGCGGAATGGTCGAGTGATCATTTTTAAGCCAGGGACAGGATCAGATCGCATTTACTTTGATGATACACGTACAGAACAAAAACCTGAAGAACGCCTTTTGGAACGTTCTTTTGATATTTTTTCTACATATCAGAGCCAAGATATTACAGAACAAGAGCTTTTGGATATTGTCGAAAAAGTGTACGAAAACCAGCGTATAGACACACACGAGGGTTTTAAGCATTCTATCAGCCTGGTTGATGATGATCAAAGAAAATTTCTCGGTATGTTAGATCCTGTAAAAGATGATGAACAACGTCTTACCCGTTTAGAAAAATATATTCAGGTAAGTGTTATTCCTCTCAATTTTCGCAATGAAGTCTTAGAGACCGAAAATCCCAGAGACAGACGCCTATATGAACTCAAAATGCCCGTGTGGTATGTCAAAGAGAATGAATTCAGAGATCCAGAAAATGGGGACATCATATTTTGTGAAATGGAATATGACGATCATTTGGGAGGGCGGTTTGCAGAACACGAAGCTATGAGGATGTTTTGATGTAACTTCTCTCGCGATACTTCCATGAAAACAAGGATAGAAACAAGCAACTCGTGCTCAACACTTATGGTGTGTAATGGAGAATAAACCGTTGCAAAAGAAACAGACTTCAATCCGTTACTATTTTATAGATGAAGGCGGAGATAGCACGTTATTCTCCAGCAAAGGCAAGGTCTTGATCGGCACATCGGGGTGTTCTCGATTTTTTATACTCGGCCTATTGGATGTGCCTGATCCAGCCACATTACACCATGCCTTGGACAACCTGCGGGGGCGGCTGATGAACGATTCATATTTCAAAGATGTGCCATCCATGCAAGCAAAGGTTCGAAAAACAGCACTTGCCTTTCATGCCAAAGACGATTTGCCCGAAGTGCGACGAGATGTTTTTCGGATTTTACGCGACACTGAAGGATTGCGCTTCTTTGCTGTGGTTGCTGACAAATGGCGCGTGCTGGACTATGTTCGCCAACGAAATGAAAGCACTTCTGACTATCGCTATCACCCCAATGAACTTTACGATTATCTGATAGGGCGTTTGTTCAAAGAAAGACTACATCAGGACAGTAGATATCATATTATCTTTTCAAAACGAGGTCGGTCCAACCGCACCGCCGCCTTGCGTCAGGCACTCGAAACTGCCCGGGACCGTTTTGCCAAACAACAAAACGTAATAGATAATACGTCCTTAAAAGTATCTGTGTCAATCCCGCAAGAGCAGGGCGGTTTACAAGCTGTGGATTATTTCGTCTGGGCTTTACAAAGGCTCTATGAACGCGGCGAAGATCGATATGTGAAGTATCTGTGGCGGGCTTTTCGGATCGTACACGATATAGATGACAGACGTGAGGCAGGCTATGGTGTGTATTACACACAAAAAAAGCCGCTCAATGTAGCGGCTTTGGTGTGGCGAGAAAATGATAAAAAGCCAGGGATATAGGATTGCGCGAACCGCAGCCCGGCAATCACACGGCTATGGAGCCGAATTTCGTCCGCTGGCAATTCTATTATAACCAATACCATAAAAATGTCAAGTTTCAAGTTTTACACCACCAAATTTGTTTTGTGAACGCTTGTGATGAACAGGCGTGATTCAGTATTATCCCAGGAGAACATTTTGCAACTCGTACTCAACACTTATGGCGCATATTTGAGTCGGCGGGGAGAATTGTTTCAGGTCAAGGTGAAGGATCAATCGACTGAAATTTCCTCTCGCAAGGTTCGCTCTATTCTCATCTCAACGGGAGCCGCGTTTTCGTCAGATGCGGTGCAACTTGCCGTGGAGAAGAATATCGACATCCTCTTTCTCGACAAATACGGCGATCCCTTTGGTCGTGTGTGGCACGGCCGACCGGGCTCGACAACAGCCATTCGGCGGCAGCAACTCGTAGCAGCACAAACCGATCTCGGCGTTCAACTCGCCCTCGGCTGGATCGGGCGCAAATTCGACAATCAGATCGCATTGCTCACGCGCACGCGCGACCGGCGTACGCGGCTTTCAGCACCACTTACAGAAGCCATCGGAAGTCTCAAAACCCTCAAAGAACAAACGCAAGACCTCGCGAGCAATACATCTGCTGATACAGAGACAAGCGGTATTGACACCATGCGCCAGAGCTTGCTCGGTCTTGAAGGTCGCGCTGGGCGCACCTATTGGGCGGCAGTATCCCTGCTATTACCCGTCCATCACCGCTTTGAAGGTCGCAGCCGCAACCCGGGCAAAGACCCGTTCAACTGTCTGCTCAATTACAGCTACGGCATGCTCTACGGCATCGTTGAACGCGCTTGCCTGCTCTCAGGGCTCGATCCCTACATCGGCTTTATCCACACCGACCACTATAACAAGCCGTCTCTCGTTTTTGACCTCATAGAACAATATCGCATCTGGGCAGATGAAACCGTTCTCGGCCTCTTTTCAGCGCGAAAAATTAAACAAGACCAATTCGACAAATTAAAAAATGGCCTCACCCTGAACAAAGAAGGCAAAACCGTACTCATCCAGGCATTTACCGACTATCTCAATACAGCCATTCGCTATCGAGGGCGCAACATCACGCGGCGAGACAGCATCCAATTTGACCTGCATCGCATTGCAAACGACCTGTTACCACAAGACACAAACGAGGAGTAACCAACCCATGAAATCCGATGAATCTCTTACATGGATACTCTACGACATTTCTAACGACAAAAGCCGCCGCCATGTGGTCAAAGCCTGTAAAGAAGCCGGACTTTATCGCGTTCAAAAATCCGTCTTTCTCGGCACGGTCAAACACAACCGCCTGGACGAACTTTCAATGCGTATTGAAGACCATATCGATGAGGAAACCGACAGCGTGTACATCTTCCCTATGTGCGCGATGGACTTTCGCAAAGTGATCCTGCAGGGCCAGGCATTCGACCAGAAAATGGTTACGGATGACGTGAGGAGCATGTTCCTGTGAGCGATACCGAAACAACCATCATGATCACACCGTCGGAGGTGATTGAGCATATCTATTGTCCGCGTTTCACCTATTACATGAATGTGCTCAACATCCCGCAGTTTGAAGACCGCCGCTTCAAAGTGCTCAAAGGCCGCGAAGTCCACAAACGCCGCGAACAAGAGAATCGATTTTATCTACGCAAAAAAATCGGCGTTGTTGACCGCGACCTCAATGTGTATTTGGCATCGCCCAGCCTCGGCGTGCGCGGGGTTGTAGATGAAGTCTTGACTTTGGAAGATGGCAGTCTCGCGCCTCTGGATTACAAATATTCACCCTATCGCGAGCACGCTTTCAAAACCCATCGCATCCAAATTATACTCTATGGGCTATTGGCCCGCGAAGCCTATCAAAAGCCCGTGTCCCGTGGATATATTGCCTACATTCGCGGTGGGAGTCGTCTGGCAGAAGTCCCGATAGGTGAGGAAGAAAAAATTACCGCACAACAAATTGTGGCCGAAATTCTCGACATTATTCAAACCGGGCGATTGCCCAAAAAGACACCTCACCGCGCCAAATGTAGCGACTGTTGCTACAAAAATATTTGCGTATAGGAACAACAATGGTGTAATCCATTGAAAATCAATATGTTGGAAAAATTCCATTCTGCAAAGGAGAACAAAATGTCTGTATTTAGAAGTGAAAAAAGTATATCAAACCGAGATTTTGTCCGCCAGTCAATTCGCATAACCTATTGTCGTTTCAAACGATATACATAAAATGCGATTCAGAAGTACATTCCACCAGAACAAGGATTGAAACGAGCCAGCTAGTCAAGAGACGACTTTCGTCATAAGATAATTCAGAAGTACATTCCACCAGAACAAGGATTGAAACATAGCGAAACAGCCGCCGAACTTGCATGGCTTGATTGGAATTCAGAAGTACATTCCACCAGAACAAGGATTGAAACACCGAAGCGGATTTGAACGGCGCGAATTTGACCCGCATTCAGAAGTACATTCCACCAGAACAAGGATTGAAACACCGAAGCGGATTTGAACGGCGCGAATTTGACCCGCATTCAGAAGTACATTCCACCAGAACAAGGATTGAAACGAGAAGTAGCTGTCCCGGGGTCATATGCCTCCCAATATTCAGAAGTACATTCCACCAGAACAAGGATTGAAACACCAAAAGACAGACCGTGCCGGGTTTGTCCCAATTTCAATTCAGAAGTACATTCCACCAGAACAAGGATTGAAACCAGAATCTCAGGTAGAAATCTTGCTTTTCGTCCTCTGATTCAGAAGTACATTCCACCAGAACAAGGATTGAAACCCGAAATTTCTCTCCATAATATTATTGTATCGCTCATTCAGAAGTACATTCCACCAGAACAAGGATTGAAACTCTATTGCGGCAAGAAGGTCTTGTCCTGTCCCTGTAATTCAGAAGTACATTCCACCAGAACAAGGATTGAAACGAGGACTTCGGGGTCGTCTATTTGCTCTGCCTCCTCGATTCAGAAGTACATTCCACCAGAACAAGGATTGAAACCAAGGGTCCCGCCGGGCACTGTGATACCGCCTGCCCCTGATTCAGAAGTACATTCCACCAGAACAAGGATTGAAACGTCGTGCTCACGCAACATATAGAATAGCCATCCACATTCAGAAGTACATTCCACCAGAACAAGGATTGAAACCTGCTGGTGGCGACCGTGCCCATTGCGTAGGCCAAAAATTCAGAAGTACATTCCACCAGAACAAGGATTGAAACACCACCTACGGAGGAAATAGCACATGCCAAAACCGATTCAGAAGTACATTCCACCAGAACAAGGATTGAAACCGAAATCACCTGCGAGGCCAGCACCGATACCCGTTGCATTCAGAAGTACATTCCACCAGAACAAGGATTGAAACAATTATCATTTATGTGTTTGACCCCAAAAATCCGATTCAGAAGTACATTCCACCAGAACAAGGATTGAAACGTGCACTCAATTCCCCCCCCCAGCTTAGGGGTGACATTCAGAAGTACATTCCACCAGAACAAGGATTGAAACACAAAAGTTTTTCATGAGGGATCGTGGTATTTCTATTCAGAAGTACATTCCACCAGAACAAGGATTGAAACACAGCCGCGGTGTGCCCGTCGGGATCGGTCGCGGTGATTCAGAAGTACATTCCACCAGAACAAGGATTGAAACCTCGCCGGTGTCATTCTCGTTTTCGTGTAGCACATAATTCAGAAGTACATTCCACCAGAACAAGGATTGAAACGGACCCGGGTCCACTCCAGCAATTTCCCCGAGTCTCTGATTCAGAAGTACATTCCACCAGAACAAGGATTGAAACTGTTCCGGGATACGAATTCCATAAATTTTCCAAAAATTCAGAAGTACATTCCACCAGAACAAGGATTGAAACTGTGTGTGCCTGCCATTGTGTCGCCCTTTCTTAGGATTCAGAAGTACATTCCACCAGAACAAGGATTGAAACTATCGACGTAATCAACGACGCATTGGCAGCACAAGCCAATTCAGAAGTACATTCCACCAGAACAAGGATTGAAACCAAGAGTATATCGAAAATACGCGCGTCTGCAAATAATTCAGAAGTACATTCCACCAGAACAAGGATTGAAACTGGGTTGTTCGCGTTCAGCACACCATTCGTCCCACATTCAGAAGTACATTCCACCAGAACAAGGATTGAAACATCCTATTAGGACGAATTGCACCTTTGAAGCTCAAAATTCAGAAGTACATTCCACCAGAACAAGGATTGAAACGCCGAAGTAAGAGCCAGACAGCTACCAGAGCTTCAACTAATTCAGAAGTACATTCCACCAGAACAAGGATTGAAACACAAACTCAATCAAGACGCCCAACCTTACCTCGAATTCAGAAGTACATTCCACCAGAACAAGGATTGAAACGCAAACTTATCTACGTCAAAATTTTTCACGGAAAATTCAGAAGTACATTCCACCAGAACAAGGATTGAAACAGCTATGACGAAGCTTGGGAAATTGCAAGCAAAGAGATTCAGAAGTACATTCCACCAGAACAAGGATTGAAACATTCTCCCCATTGCTCCGCCATTGCATCGGCTATAATTCAGAAGTACATTCCACCAGAACAAGGATTGAAACCTCGCTGTGTGCTTTGGGCAGGCTGTTGTGTGCGCCAAATTCAGAAGTACATTCCACCAGAACAAGGATTGAAACTCTTTCTGTTGGAGCGCGATAATCTGCACCCCATTATTCAGAAGTACATTCCACCAGAACAAGGATTGAAACAGAAATTATGGTCATCGGTTTTTCCTCCGTAGGTGGATTCAGAAGTACATTCCACCAGAACAAGGATTGAAACCCAATGACGCCTTGCCCCGTGGTCGAGTTATACGCACCGATTCAGAAGTACATTCCACCAGAACAAGGATTGAAACTCGGAAATAGAGTATTCGATAGGTGTTTCAGGGCCGGATGATTCAGAAGTACATTCCACCAGAACAAGGATTGAAACAGCAATGCCCCCCTCTCGTGGAACGCTTTGTTTTATATTCAGAAGTACATTCCACCAGAACAAGGATTGAAACACCGGCTGGCAACAACTTAAGAGGTTTTCCCTTGCCATTCAGAAGTACATTCCACCAGAACAAGGATTGAAACTTATTTATCATCCCGTCGGGAACACCATTCAGTGTCACGACACCGGAATTCAGAAGTACATTCCACCAGAACAAGGATTGAAACTTGATTGCGAATACCAAATCAAATTTTTCGTCTATGATTCAGAAGTACATTCCACCAGAACAAGGATTGAAACTTCTGTGGATGTAGGGTCTCGGTGATTAACTTTTTTATTCAGAAGTACATTCCACCAGAACAAGGATTGAAACACGACCTTCTATGCCCTGAAAAATGCTGGTCAAAAAAATTCAGAAGTACATTCCACCAGAACAAGGATTGAAACTTTTGTCGGCATCGTTTATTAACAACGCCGCGTAACATTCAGAAGTACATTCCACCAGAACAAGGATTGAAACAGCTTGAACGGCTATATCCCGAACAATCGGGAAAATATTCAGAAGTACATTCCACCAGAACAAGGATTGAAACATAATATCCCCTATGTAACCGACATATTTCAAGCCCATTCAGAAGTACATTCCACCAGAACAAGGATTGAAACAATGGATTCGGAAATGCACTTGTCCGAATGGGTGTGTATTCAGAAGTACATTCCACCAGAACAAGGATTGAAACTGTATATCCAGCCCGCCATCTGCATCAGACGCGCCAATGATTCAGAAGTACATTCCACCAGAACAAGGATTGAAACATTTTAACGTCCGGGAACTATGCACCGCATAGATATATATTCAGAAGTACATTCCACCAGAACAAGGATTGAAACACTGATCACTGCATTCAACTAATTTTCACCCGCTTGATTCAGAAGTACATTCCACCAGAACAAGGATTGAAACGCGCAACCACCCGCGACAATCTCCCGTGACATCCTCATTCAGAAGTACATTCCACCAGAACAAGGATTGAAACTAAAATTTTGGTTGGCGAGACTTGAATGATCTGTATTCAGAAGTACATTCCACCAGAACAAGGATTGAAACCGTATCCGCAAATATCGGCTCAAACGTAAAGTTGGGATTCAGAAGTACATTCCACCAGAACAAGGATTGAAACAATGGAAAACTTGGCTTCGCGGTGAAACGCGTATTCCCGAATTCAGAAGTACATTCCACCAGAACAAGGATTGAAACATGATACCGCCGTGAAGGTTATTTTGCCGGCTTGATTCAGAAGTACATTCCACCAGAACAAGGATTGAAACACAACAGTGCCTCGCGCATACTGCGTGAGGGGTCGATATTCAGAAGTACATTCCACCAGAACAAGGATTGAAACCCGCAGCGCAGGCAGCGGAGGGATATGTCAAGCTGGATTCAGAAGTACATTCCACCAGAACAAGGATTGAAACAATCTCTTGGTCTTTACGGGTTGACGTATGATGATGCAGATTCAGAAGTACATTCCACCAGAACAAGGATTGAAACTTTTAGATGCCCCATAGAAGTAATAGTTTACACTTAACACGATTCAGAAGTACATTCCACCAGAACAAGGATTGAAACATCATCCCAACCCGTTAATCCTTATGTCCACAAATCATTCAGAAGTACATTCCACCAGAACAAGGATTGAAACTGATGGGTATATGTGCTGGTGCGCTCTATGCCCAAGGAATTCAGAAGTACATTCCACCAGAACAAGGATTGAAACGGCGTCGCGGCGGCTTTTTTCGATCTATCAACCCGCCTTTATTCAGAAGTACATTCCACCAGAACAAGGATTGAAACATCACATCAACGTCAGAAAAAACAAGATTTATTATGATTCAGAAGTACATTCCACCAGAACAAGGATTGAAACTGTACACTCTGGGCCAGCCACAAATTTGACGACTATATTGATTCAGAAGTACATTCCACCAGAACAAGGATTGAAACGGGGCATGGTGTGAAATATTATCTCGATCCGTTTTTCGATTCAGAAGTACATTCCACCAGAACAAGGATTGAAACAAAAGAGGGGGTATAGAATGAACAACACAACCAAAAAGATTCAGAAGTACATTCCACCAGAACAAGGATTGAAACATGATACCTCCCGGCATAAATGGCTTCGCATCATCAAATTCAGAAGTACATTCCACCAGAACAAGGATTGAAACGTAGGTTTGTGTGAGGCTATCGAAATACACGCCCGAATTCAGAAGTACATTCCACCAGAACAAGGATTGAAACTCCAAGCTGATGTGCGACACCTTCCAGTGGACATTTTTGAATTCAGAAGTACATTCCACCAGAACAAGGATTGAAACGTGAATACCGTTGGCGCATCAAAGCCCGTAACGGATTCAGTTGGGTATTCCACCAGAACAAGGATTGAAACTTTAACGTCCGCTGGCACTTTTGCAACGGCAGAGAATTCAGTTGGGTATTCCACCAGAACAAGGATTGAAACGCAGGTCTGTATGAAGCGACGCAGCGAGTTCAACGATTCAGTTGGGTATTCCACCAGAACAAGGATTGAAACTCAACAGAAGACTCTCGGGGGTTGGACATATTTACATTCAGTTGGGTATTCCACCAGAACAAGGATTGAAACGTCATGATATGTCCTTAGATCCATTTCGATCTGTCCATTCAGTTGGGTATTCCACCAGAACAAGGATTGAAACAACGTCTATGAGGACGAGTTAGGGTTTCGCATCAACATTCAGTTGGGTATTCCACCAGAACAAGGATTGAAACCGGATGTCCTCTTTTGCCTCTTCGGAGAGTGCCGGGTATTCAGTTGGGTATTCCACCAGAACAAGGATTGAAACTTTCTGAGTCATTGTACTCGCTGATCTCATTCGCATAATTCAGTTGGGTATTCCACCAGAACAAGGATTGAAACTTTCTGAGTCATTGTACTCGCTGATCTCATTCGCATAATTCAGTTGGGTATTCCACCAGAACAAGGATTGAAACTCATTGAAGGAGCGCGTTACGTCACAGAGGCAGAGACGGATTCAGTTGGGTATTCCACCAGAACAAGGACTGAAATTCATTACTTGCGTCCTATTTGTGTTTTGTACGAGAATTATGTACATTCCTGTAAACTCATCAGATACCGTGTAGATCTCAATTTGGTAGAGTGGAGCCCGACAAGCCTACCGCACGCGCGGGGTTTGTCGCCTCGGGTTGCGGGTTCGAGTCCCGTCATGGTACCTGGTGGGTTATTTTTTGTTCCTCAGAGGTATTCCAATAAAATAAGGACGAAACGACGCGTAACAAGGTTGACAGGTCGGAGATTGCCACCAAATTGGCCGTCCTGCTGCCGTCTATCCAATTGTAGGGAGAAGGTGCAGCAAGAAAAAAATCGACTAAAGAGGCCAAAATGGAACGCCAAGATAACAACAGTTCACCTATCCACATCGGCACAGACCGACAACTATTCGTGGACAATTTCTGGATTGCTGAAGCGCAGGGGGTCACGCAGCACTTGCATGAACCTGTGCGGCGTGAGATTGTAATTTCCGCTGAACATCCGTGGGAACGGGGCGGCGTTTCCTATATGGTCACGTTCCGCGAAGGCGACCGATTCCGCGCGTGGTATCGCTGCGACCAGGAGATGCCGGTTCGTGGAACGCGTCAACCGCTCATCGCCTACGCTGAAAGCACCGACGGCATTCACTGGGAGAAGCCACCACTCGGACTGATTGCGTTTCAAGATTCGAAGGAAAATAACCTCGTCTGGACAGGACCAGGGAATAACATGTCGCCGTTTCTCGACGGCAATCCCAACGCGTTGGACGAAGAACGGTACAAAGCCATTGTACGTACCAGCGATGTACTCGCGTTGGTCTCGCCTGACGGTCTCCGCTGGCGACTGATGCAGGATGCGCCAATCCTGACCGATCAACCCTTTGATTCACACAATATCGCCTTTTGGGACGTGGAACGGGAGGAATATGTCGCGTACACGCGCGGCGTGGCAGGTAAGGGCAACTTCAAAAACGGGGTGCGCTGGATTCGCCGCACGACCTCCAAAGACTTTCGCCATTGGACACCGCTTGAACTGATTGACCCCGGCGAGACGCCCTATGAACATCTCTATACCAATGCCTGCGTGCCCTACGAGCGGGCACCGGGCGTGTATCTGATGTTTCCGTCACGCTTCGTACCGGAACGCGAGCCAATTCCGGGCTGGGAATACGGTTCAGGCGTGAATGACATCGTGTTTATGTCCAGCCGCGATGGACGCCATTTTGACCGCAGCTTCATGGAGGCTTTTGTCCGTCCCGGGCTCGATGAGGGCAACTGGCATGAGCGCGGGATGTTCATGGAGCGAGGTATTTTGCAAACGTCACCCCATGAACTCTCGCTGTACGGTATGGAAAACTGGCGGCTGCCAACTGTCCATATTCGTCGATTCTCGCTCCGAACAGACGGGTTCGTGTCGGTCCGGGCAGGCTACGCTGGCGGCGAGTTCGTCACCCGTCCGTTAATTTTCGCAGGCGACAGTCTGAGATTGAACTTTTCGACATCAGCGGTGGGATTTGTGCGCGTTGAGATCCAGGATACGGAAGGACATCCGCAGCCGGGCTTCACACTGGACGAGTGCCCTGAGATATTCGGTGATGCCATCGACGGTACAGTCCGTTGGGAGAGCAGGGGAGATATGCGTCTGCTGGCAGGTCAGCCGGTGCGGTTACGCTTCATCCTCAAGGACGCGGATCTATTTGCGTTTCGGTTTCAGTAAAAAACGCGCGGAGGTTCGAGCCCCCCCCCACAGGTCGCTGCAGGGGGTTATCGTACAAATATCAAAACCATATTTCAATAAAACAAGGATTGAACCTTGCATTGCAATCCGTTTTACTATATTCTTATTTTTTCGTGTGGTGCTATACAGACTCCATGTGGTCCCATACCTTCCCGATTGGGAACAAAGGCAGCATACCCTACAGACCTTGCCTAATATTGCTAAAACACGTACTATGTAATCATAATGAAAAAATTATGGTCAAAAGAGTACAGGTGGAGGTGAAAGCGTGAAAATTACTCTGCCGTCGTCTATCCGTCATGATCGGCAAGGCTTTGAAACATTTGTTCACCTCTATGCACAAACCAAGCATTGTTTTTATGACAATATTGAAATTGACATGGGGAGAACGACCTGGTTCGACGCCGATATGTGCGCGACATTTGGCGCAATACTCTATAATTTAGGTGCAGAACTGAATACCGTCAGATTGACCAATATCCCTTATGATGTTCAAAGTATTCTTGCAAGAAACGGTTTTCTCAGTCACTACGGACGAAATAAAATCCCAGACGATTGGGGATCAACCATTACCTACCAACGATTTGATACCAAAGACGATCGCTTTTTTTCTGGCTATATTGAATATGAGCTTATACATCGTTCCGAGATGCCCAAAATGTCTTCGGGATTACTAAAAAAATTTCGCGAGAGCATTTTTGAGATATTCAGCAATGCCGTTTTGCACTCCAGCACTAAGAAGGGAATTTTTAGTTGCGGACAATTTTTCCATAGACGAAAAAAACTTGATTTTACAGTAGCTGATCTGGGGGTGGGTATGCGCGAAAATATAAAAGCCCATACAGAACTTGACCTGTCTCCAGAAAAAGCGATTGAATGGGCAACTGAGGGCAATAATACGACCAAGAGTGGCAATGTACCGGGTGGGTTGGGATTGAAATTACTCCGTGAATTTATTGACTTAAATCGCGGCTGTATTCAGATCGTTTCGGATGCCGGCTATTGGCAACGTAAAAATGGACAGACTCTTACGGCAAAACTAAGTGAACGATTTCCCGGCACGGTGGTAAGTGTAGAAATAAATACAGCGGATACAGCGTCCTATGGCCTTAGTTCCGAAATAAATGCAGCAGATATTTTTTAGAGGGATTACCATGCAAAAAAATATTGAAATTTCATTATTTGAAGTTGTAGGCAGTCCCTTGTGCGTAGCTTCCGGAGATGGGCAGAAGGTCTATGACCGTCTTGAATCTGGGCTAAAATCTGGCCATAGAGTTGTACTCTCATTCCACAATGTTACGACTTTGACCTCTGCATTTTTGAATGCAGCAATTGGGCAGCTATATGGAACATTTGACAGCGAACAAATCCGTTCTCTTTTAGAGGTGAAAGATATAGAACGAGATGATCTGGAGCTATTGAAGCGTGTCATTGAGACGGCCAAGCAATATTTTCAAGATCCGGAAAAATTTAACCAGGCAGTTCGGGATGTGCTGGAGGAAGAAACCGATGACACTTAAGGCAGTGTCAGTGAGAAATTACCCCTTTAAGTCTCAAGATAAATTGTTTCTGGATGCCAATATCTGGTTTTATCTCTATGCTCCTCAAGATCCCAACAGTTATTGGGTGAATGTGTATTCTAAAGCATTTGGGCGTATCTTGGCTGCAAAGAGTTGTATCTATATTGATATTCTTGTCGTTTGTGAATTTATCAATACCTATGCGAGACTAAAATGGCGTACCAATGCGCCTCACCATACTGAATTCAAAGCTTTTCGCAACAGCAATGCTTTCAAACCCATTGCTCAAGAAATTGCCAATAATACCAAGCTTGTTCTGAGCCACTGTTCACGGATAGAAAATGACTTTAAGACAGTGAAAATAGATGACCTCCTGAATGATTATGCTACTGGTTCTTACGATTTTAACGATCAGATGATAACCGATTTGTGTAAAAGAAAAGGATTGAAACTGATCACCAATGACGGTGATTTTAAAGGTCAAGACATACCTATTCTAACTGCAAACAACAGGTTATTACGTTAATTTTATGAGGCGATATTGGTAACATGAACGACAACAAAGATGGATTCGTGGGCGGGTTTATCAAAGGCTTTTGTGTCGTCTTTTTCGGCGGATTGATAGTGCTCGGTGTAATCATTGTCCTTTTGCTGGCTTAAAACCTATTTAATCTCCATCGTCACTTCTGGCGCATTTGCCGAGCCGGTAATTTTTACCCGTATGGGAATGGATCTGCCCAGGCGAAACCCGGCAAATTGAATGGGCATTTCCACATCCAGCACATAATCCAACTGACCCTTCCGAGTACTCTTACCATTTAATACACAAGCTATATCTGACGCAGTAAATTTTGTCCCATCCAAAATCACCTCATCCCCTTGCACCAGAAAAGCTACGGTCACATCTTTGAGCGGAATCTCATCGGCAGGTAGCAAACCCCATTGTGCCAGCGGGTGCAATAACCGCTGCAAAAAAGCCCACTTCACAATGCGTCCCTCGGCCATGTCTGCGGTACCACGCACGCCCGCATCCGAAACCTGAACCATCAGGTCAACCGCACCGTAAAGCGGAATATCCCAACCAATCGAACGCACCACCTGTTCTGCCTGGGCATTTGCAAGCGACACAGACCCATCCCACGCCCCACTATCCCACACCAGATCACCCCTGAGCGTCCCTTCACACACCTGTCCTTTTATCTGAGAGAGATATAAACGCCCATTTTGGTGGTACAAATCCATCCCCAAACGACGGAACACAAGCTCAATGCGCCTCTGCCCCCCAGGCGAAACCACCGCACCGTCCAGCACCAACTCACCCCACCACCTATCACCCAACAACCACGCACTCGGCGACACAGGCACCAGCACCCGCTCTGAGACCAAAAAGGGATCGGCTCCGCTACGGCCCTCCACGCTTAAACCCGAAATCACCACGCCATCAAATAGTCCCCACTCTATACGGTCGAACATCACCTCTCGCCCCAAAGCCGACGACAAACGCGGTTGCACAATCGCCTTTAACCGTTGCGGCGTCACATACCAGTACGCACTCGCGACCACAATGATCAGGATCACCGCAAAAATCGGGAAAAACCATTTGAGAAAACGCATCAGCAAATTCCTTTCCCCAGTGCTCTAAAACCAGCCCCTAACCCCCAACTCCTTGAAATTCCAACACATCTCGTACAATCCTGACACCCAGACCAATCGGCAACACCCGTCGCGCTTTGCCATGCCCATAAGGCAAACCGCAAAAAACCGGGCAGGATACCCGCGCAACAAAATCATCAATCACATCTTCGACTCGGCCCTCTGTCTCGCGCTCGGGTTCGCAATCCACAAACTCGCCAAATACCACACCTGCAACCCGATCAAACACCCCGGCCATCGCCAACTGATTCAGCATCCGATCCACGCGATACGGCGGTTCATTCACATCCTCTATCACCAGCACAGCACCGTCCAGCACTGGCAAAAATCGTGTCCCTACCAGCGACGCCACCAGCGACAAACATCCCCCAATCAGCGGACCATTCACCTCGCCACCGCGCCGAGGCGTTAAACCAACGCCCTCAAACCGATGCGAACACACCGCCGCCCACAATGCCTGCTCTGTCTCCTGGTCAACGCCATCCGCCATCACATCCGAACACAGCAAAAACCCGGAAAACGTCACCAATCTGGTTCGCGCACAAATCGCCAACTGCAACGCCGTCGTATCGCTCAGACCCACCAGCACCTTTGGATTCTGAGCAATAGAGGCCCAATCCAAAAACGCCAAAATGCGGGCTGCCCCATACCCGCCGCGCGCGACAAAAATGCCCTTCACATCCCCATCGGCAAACATCGCATTCACATCATCCGCACGCGCCTGATCCGCCCCCGCCAAATACCGATCCTGAGCGTAAAGCGATGTGCCCTCGCGCACGTTAAACCCTTTCGCACGCAAAAACGCCAGCCCGGGGACCAACCGCTTGCGTTCAAAAGACCCGGACGGCGCAATGATGCCAACGGTATCGCCGGGTTGTAATTTGGGAGGCAAACTCATCGCGCCCTGCTCTCAATCTGTAATAATATCTCTCTCGCAAAAACCGTCAGCGAATCATCCCGCGCACCCATCACTATAATGCGATCACCATCCCGCGCCTCCTCCACCAAACGCGCAACAATATCCTCACGCCTCTCAATGTACTCAGCCCGCCGTCCGGCACGCGCAATCTGCGCGATCAAATCCCCCGACGAAATATCCTTTTGCGCTGTCCCGCCAGCATAAAAAATCTCCGACATAATCACCAGATCATCCGCATCCATCCCATTGACAAATGCCGAAATCAGCCCATCCATCAAAAACCGCGTAGGCCCAAACCCGTGAGGCTGAAACACCGACAACACGCGCCCGGGCTGCGCCTTCAACGTAGCCAAACTCGCGGCAATTTTATCCGGATTATGTGCAAAATCATCGATCACCGTCACCCCCTGCACCTTGCCCACCACCTCCAGCCGCCTGCCAATCCCCCGAAAATCACCCAATGCTTCTGCCCCATCCCGCACACTTATCCCAAGCACCCCACACGCGGCAATAGCCGCCACTGCATTGGCAACATTGTGCCGCCCAGGCACGCGCAACCGACAAGCCTGCCCATTGACAACACACTGCACACCATCGGGCAACAACGCGACATCAGTAGCGCACACATCTGCCCCTTCGCAATCCACCCCAAAAGTCACCCGTCGCTTCACCCCCTGCGTCAAAGCCATCGACCGCGCGCACACGCGATTCACCACCACCGCCTCTCTTGCCCGCGCGCAAAATGCTCCAAAAAGCGACGCCAACTCCGCCATCGGCTTGTGATCCAGCGAAATATTCGTCAACACCGACACCGTCGGCTCGTACAGCGCAATCGTTCCATCACTCTCATCTGCTTCAATCACGACCAACTCGGCATTCCCGCATAATGCATTGCCCAATCGCGGAGGCTGCACGACATCGCGCATCATCCCCCCGTTGATCACCGTGGGATCGCGCCCGGTCCTATTCAAAATATGCCCAATCATCCCCGTCACCGTCGATTTTCCACTCGTCCCCCCCACAGCAATCCCCGTCCCCCGATGGAACAAGTCCGCCAGCACCTCTGCCCGCTTGCAAATAGCAACACCGCGATCCAGCCCCGCCTGTACATCTAAAATCGTCGGCTCGACCGCACTCGACACCACCAGCACATCCACATCTGCATCCACGCCTGACCCATCCTGCGGAAACAACACCACCCCAAGCGCCTGCAACCGCGCGTACAAATCCGCATTCTGCCCCTGATCATAACTGCGATCCGACCCGCGCACCGTCTGGCCTTGATGCAACAACACCTGTGCAATAGCACTCATGCCACTGCCACCAATACCGCAAAAGAAAAAAGTTTGTCTATTCATTTCCCAATCGCCAATATCTGAAAGCTACGTAACATCCGTTAGAAAATTATACGTTCTTATACCCATTTTGACAACCGTCCCGACATCATTATACCGCGTAGCCTCTACGTTGCGCTTTTCACCTCGCGCATTTTCCCGTATATTCTCACAATCATAGACAGCAAAAATGGACGCATTGTCCCTATAATCTGAAGGAAACGCCCATGGAAAGCATGTACCGCTTCGTTCTCACCGATGTCGAACGCGCACTCTGGACCGAATCGTGGACCATCGATGAATCCACCTTGCCACTTGGCACAGAGCACACATGGCGCGTGCAAAAAACCGCCCTCAAAGGCGGCGTACAAGACGGCGTTGATCTCATTGAAATCGACAACGGGGCACTCTCTGTATTCATCGTTCCCACGCGCGGCATGGGAATATGGAAAGGCACTTATCGCGGCATACCCCTGGGCTGGGAATCGCCCGTGCGCGACCTCGTCAACCCGGCCTTTATCGAACTCAACGACCGGGGCGGCCTGGGCTGGCTCAAAGGCTTTAACGAATGGATCGTGCGCTGTGGCCTCGACAGCAATGGCGCACCCGGCAGCGACATCGTAATCGACAACAACGGCAACGAAGCCGAAGTCTTTGTCCCCCTGCACGGCAAAATCGCCAACATACCCGCACGCCATGTCGAAATACAAATCGACCTGACACCGCCCCATCGCATCACCGTGTTGGGTATCGTCGATGAAACCATGATGTTTGGTCCTGCGCTGCGCCTCACCACAGCCATATCGACCGAACTCGGCAGCAACAACTTCACCATAGCCGATCAAGTCACCAACCGCAACGACAAACCCGCTGAAATGCAACTGCTCTACCACTGCAACTACGGCGCCCCCCTCCTCGAAGAAGGTGCCTCCATCGTTACACCGCACAAAACCGTCTCTCCACGCGATCCACGCGCAGAGGAAGGCATCGACACTTTCGACAAATGCCTCGGCCCCACCCCGGGTTATATCGAACAAGTTTATTTTTACGAACTCGCGGGCAACAGCGAAGACAACACATCTGTCCTGCTCAAAAACGCCGAAGGTAACCTCGGGTCTTCGCTCCACTACGCACGCAAACAAATGCCGTACTTTACCCTCTGGAAAAACACCGCAGCAACCCGGGATGGATACGTCGTCGGCCTCGAACCCGCCACCAATTATCCAAACGCCAAAAGCTTTGAACGCGACGCCGGGCGCGTCATCACACTTAACGGCGGCGAAACCTATCACTGCGGCCTCTCCATCGCCGTTCACGATACCAAAAATAGCGTACAGGCCGCAGAGCGTGAAATCGAACAAATGAAATAAGAACAGGACTTTCTCATGCTCAGAACATTTGGCAAAATGCGCGAACAAGCCATAGGAAAAGTACGACGTTATTTCCTGCTGCAGTTTCGCAAAGCCTACGTCGCGCAACAACAAAAAAGCCGTCAAGGCGAATGCAACCAGTGTGGCAACTGCTGTGAACTCCTGTTCAAATGTCCGTTTCTCATCAAAAATGACACCGGAGATACCCTCTGTAGCATCTACGAAAACCGCCCCAAACAATGCGCGGCATTTCCAATTGACACGCGGTGTTTATCAGAAGTTGACTTCGACTGCACGTACACCTTTGGCACAGAGCCTTCCATATTGCAAATAGACAAAGTGCGGGACCACTGACGGAACCGAAAACCGCCTTCTCGCGTCATAAAAACCATGCGCCATTTCTACCTCTTACTCCTGATAATTTCAGCACCCAGCCTGGCCCAATTGCAAGAGCCGCCCGCGGCATTCACCATAGCGCGTCTCAAATACGACGGTGGCGGCGACTGGTACAATGGCCCAACAGAAATCCCCAACCTGCTCGCATTTATCAGACAACACACGCCCATCCGCACCGCCGAACAAGAAGCCCAGGTCGCGCTTACCGACGAACACCTCTTTGCCTATCCCGTTCTATTTCTCACGGGACACGGCAACATCCGATTCTCCGAAGAGGAACTGCGGCGCTTGCGCCTCTATCTCGAACGCGGCGGATTTCTCTTCGCCAACGACGACTACGGCCTGGACGAATCCTTTCGCAGGGAAATCAAACGCGCATTCCCCGACAAAAAACTCGTCCAATTGCCCCCGTCTTTTGGCCTCTTCAAGATGCCATTTCACTTTCCAAACGGCTTGCCAAAAATCCACGAACACGATGGTGTCCCACCTCAGGCTCTGGGTCTATTTCACGAAAACCGCCTGATCGTCTTTTACAACACGAGCAGCGACATCGCCGATGGATGGGATGACCCCGACGTACACAACGACCCGCCTGAAAAAAGACAAGAAGCCCTCAAAATGGGCACCAACGTCATTGTCTGGGCACTAACGCATTAGACACAGCGTACGGACGGGTTTTAAACCCGCCCCTAACACCATGACCTCACACTCCGCACATCAAAAACTCACCCAACGCCTCACGAGACTGCGCACACTGCTGGCGGCGAATCGGGTACTAACGGGCGTGGGACTCGCGCTGATATTTATCCTCAGCGCAGGGATTGCCCTCGTCATTCTCGAATCGATATTCTACCTGCGCCCAATCCTCAAAATTGTCTTAGAGGGTTTGTGCGCCCTGTGTCTCTTATACCTGTTCGCCCACTTCTGCGTCATCCCATTTATCAGACCACCCAGCCTGGACCAGATTGCACTGCGCGTAGAACAACACTTTGGCGGCCTACAGCAACACCTGATCAACGCACTCCAATTGTGGCGACAAAGAGACCGTGAAGAACACGCCACCGCACTCATCGATGCCGCAATCATCCAGGCAGAACGCGCCACACAACATCTCCCTTATGAAAGACTCATCAATCGCAAGCCACCTATCCGTGCTGCCACGGCAGTTGTTGTGCTCGCCCTGCTGGGGCTATTGCTTCACGCTGGTTGGCCCACAGCTTTATCCGGCGCAGCCCAACGCCTCGCAAATCCACAAACCCCATACACGCGCCCGCCAGACACGTACATAATTTTACAACCGGGCAATGTCGAAATCATCGGTGGGGAACCTCTTACACTCACTGCACAATTTGCTGGCATAGTTCCGCGCACCGCGCGCCTGTATATCCGCGAAAAAGGCGTACAAACGTGGGCCTCCTTTGTCTTGCCAGTCAAACAAGCGGGCGCATCTCACCACTTTCCCAATGTTACGCGATCTTTTGACTACCGCCTGTCTGCCCACGACGCGCAAACCCCCACCTACACCGCAACCGTACACCCGCGCCCCATTGTCACGCGCATCTCGCACCGCGACCGATTTCCGCCGCATACAGCCATGCCCGACCGCATAGATCAACAGGGCGGCGACATAATTGTACCAACCGGCACAGAAGTCTCATTGACGATTGAAACCAACAAACCCCTCAAATCGGCTGCGCTCGTATTTGACGACGCAACCGAATTGCCCGCCGCAGTATCTTCATCACTTGCACAAACGACCCTGACAGTAAAAAAAGAAGGACGCTATCGCGTACACTTGCGCGATCATCAGATGATCACCAACAAAGACCCCGTGGCATACCGCATCGTCTCACTGCCCGATCAACCGCCCGATGTGCGCCTGTTGCGCCCGGGACAAGACATCGACCTCACAGAATCGATGCGCGTCTCCCTCGTTGCTGAAGCCTTTGACGACTACGGCATATCGCGCCTACAACTCAGATACCAGAAAGACGACGACACAGACCACATCCTTCCAATTATCACAACACCCGGGCGCGAAATTGAGACATCCTATCACTGGGACATGTCCAACCTCGACTTGCTACCGGGCGATCAAGTCACCTACAGAATCCGCGCTTACGACAACAATCCCAGACCCTCTTATGGGGAAACAGCCACCTTTACAATTCGCATGCCCAGCCTGTTTGAAATCCATCGAGAAACGGACAAAACACAGCGCGAAAGCATCGACGAGATCGAAGCCGTGCAACAACGCGGGCGCGAACTCGACGCGCGCCTCAAAGAACTCGCCCGCGATATGCTCTCCAAAGACAAACTCGATTGGCAGGAAAAACGCGAAATTGAAAAAGCGCGTCAAACGCAGGAAAAACTCGCCGAAAAAATTGAATCCACAGCCGAACAACTCGAACGCGCACTCGACCGCCTGCAAGAAAGCGGATTGCTCGAAGACGATACCCTGCAAAAACTCGAAGAACTACAAACATTGCTCTCGCAAATCCGCACGCCGGAACTCGATGATGTCATGAAAAAACTGGGCAAAGCCATCAAAAGTGCCGATGCAAACATGGTGCGCGAAGCCCTTGAACAATTTCAACAAGAACGCGAAAAATTTCGCGAAACCCTCGACCGCACCCTCGCCCTGCTCCAGCGCGTTCAACAACAGCAAACCCTCGACGCGCTCAACCAAAAACTCGAAGAACTCGCCCATGCTCAGCATCAGATTACGCAAAATATCGAACGCGAACCCGCCGAAGAACTCGCCCGTCGCCAGACGCGGATCGCCCGAGACACCGAACAATTGCACACAGAACTTCAACAGGCAGCACAAAAAATGGACAGTCCCACCGATGGCGAACTGGACCAAATCGCCAATACAATTAAAAATAAACAACTCACCCCCCGCATGGATCAGGTACACCAGGACCTCGCCCGGGGGCAACGACAAAGTGCGCGCTCAGGCAGCGATTCTCTCGCCAGAGACTTACAAAACATGAGCCAGGATCTGGCGCAGACTCGACAGCAATTTATCCAGCGTCAAAAAGAAGAAATCGCCAGAGAACTCAACCGCGTATTGCACGATCTCCTCACCTTATCCCAGACGCAGGAACGCACGGCACAGCGCGCCAATGAGGCGGGCAGCCGCGATGACACCGCTCCCCTCGCGCTGGACCAGGCGCGGGCAATGACCGGAGCATCGCGCATGGCACAACGCCTGATGGACGCCTCGCAAAAAACCTTCTTCATGCCCCCCAGCGCACAGGCAGCCCTCGGTCAGGCCCTGAACAAGATGGAAGGTGCTGCCGAACAACTCAACGCGGGCAATGCCACTCAGGCCGCCCAACTCGCCCGCGAAGCCATGGGAGAAATCAATCGCGGAGCCATGATGGTACAACAAGCACTGGGACACCTCGCCTCTTCGGAATCGGGCACGGGCTTTGAAGAAATGATGGCGAAAATGGCCCAACTCGCACAACAACAGGGAGAACTCAACGCCCAAACCGAAAATCTATTTGGGCAACCCGGACAAAGCGGCCAACCCTCGTGGCAAAAACTCGCGGCTCAACAGCGCGCCATACGGGACGCGCTCAATGCCCTGCGCGGCGAATTGGCACGGCAACAGCGCGAAATGCTCGGCGACCTGGGCAAAATTGCCAGCGACATGCAGGAAACCGCGCGCGAAATGCTCCAGCGCCGGATCGCCCCCCAAACCCTCATGCGACAGCGACAAATCCTCTCCCGCATGCTCGATGCCCAACAGGCGATGAGATCACGCGGAAAAAGCAAAAAACGACAGGCGCACACGGGCGTAAATCTGACCTATCGCGGACCGGGATCGCTCCCCGCTGATTTAGGAGAAGCCGACAACCCCCTGCGACTTATGATGCGCGACGCCCTCAAAGAAGGGTATTCACCCGAATACCAGGCCCTCATCCGGCGGTATTTTGAAAACTTGATTGAAGATGCGAAAAAGACAACGGACAAATAGAATTTGGTTTTTTCGAGGTAGTTGCTATATCGCCATCCTCCTCTTATTCGCGGGGATTGCCGCCGCATCTACCGAGCAGATCAACGCCGCGATCCAGCGCGCAATCGCCCTTGAAGCCAAAAAGGACTTCACAAGCGCGATCTACATCTACCGCGGCCTTTACATCCAGCATCCCCATCGCGCCGACCTTCTCATGCGCCTCGAAGCCGCACTTTCGCGAGCGGGCAGGCATGACGAAGTCGCTGCGCTGTTGCGCCAACGCCTGTCGTCTGTTCCAAACGATAACAACGCGCGTCTGCGGCTGGGCATCGCCCTCTTTGAACTGGGCCAAATAGATTCCGCAGCCGCATCCTGGGAACCCCTGCTTCAGCAGGCGACCACCACACACCCTTTTGCCGTCATTGCCGACCGCTATCGCAAACGCAACCTCGACAAACGCGCCGAACAGACCTATCGCCGCGCGAGAACCACACTCAAAAAAACAACGCTTTTTGCCCGCGAACTCGCCGAACTCGCCGAACGCCGCGCCCATTATCCCGACGCTGTGCGCGAATACCTGGTCTGGATTCAGCAAAACCCACAGTATCGCGCACACGTCGAAGCACGCCTGCGCGATTTTGCCCAAAACGGCGACCAGCACGCCGAGATCTTTGCCCTCCTCTCATCGCCCAAAGATCAAACCCATCTCAGTCTGCTCATCGAATACGCTCTGCCCGCTGGATTTGTCGCGCAAACACTCGATCTTTTGCTCTCGCCCAACGCGCCCACAGAAAATAACTGGAATTATCTGTTCCGCATTGCGCACTATGCCCTCGACAATGAAAATCCCACAACCGCCATAGCCGCTTATCGTGCGATATGCGACCACGCAGACCGTCCCGACCACCTCCCGCGCGCACAATTGGGCCTGGGCAAAGCACATCAGCTTGCAAACCGCCCCACCGATGCACAAACCCACTACAGCGACCTCATCACCCGTTATCCCAACCGCGCAGAGGCTGACGAAGCTCGTTTTCTCGTGGGCCTCATCTTGCGCGACGACCTCAATGACGCCGCAGGTGCTCAAAAAGCATTTCAAAACCTGATCCAGACCCATCGGCGCAGCACCTGGCGATACAAGGCGCTATTTGCACTCGCCGAGGGACATCTACAGACGAACAGCACAGATAAGACGCGGAACATCTACCACCAAATCATCGCCGAAAGAGCAACCGCCTCCGAAGCAACCGAAGCCCGCTTTCGCCTCGCCGAATTGCATTTTCTAACAGACCAGATCGACAAGGCACAAACCCTGCTCAACGCCGTGCTCAAAACACATCTCAACCGCGACATCATCAACGACGCCATCGCCCTATCCGCGCTATTACAAGAAGGTCAGCGCGCAGACTCAACCCTGCTCAGCGCGTATGCCAGTGCCTGCCTCAAGCTGCGACAAAAAGATCAAAACGGCGCATTGCACGCTTTTGAAGCCCTTCATCGCGCCCATCCGCAATCCTTTCTCGCGGATCGCTTGCTCGACCATCAGGCAAAAATATACGCCGATCAGAAACGCTACCCACAAGCCCTTCAGACCTACCGCAAACTCATCGCCACACAACCCCATAGTCCGCTTTCTCCAGCCGCATATATCGCACAGGGCGCGATCTACGACAAATACCTCGGACAATATTACGACGCGCAAAAAATCTATGAAACCCTGCTCGTCAACTATCCCCTGAGCCTCGAAGCTGACATAGCACGCGAGCGATTGCGAAACCTTAGGCAAAAAATTCAAACCCTCGAAAAAACAAAGGAAGCGGGATAAAAACACAGGATTCCCACAAGCAAAAAGGCAAACTTCCTCAAACGTCTGGAGAATTCAGCGCATGCGCTGAAGGAAACACTCGGACGTACCATCGGTAAAATCGACGATCTATTAGACAAGATAGACCGCTACGAACAGATGCCGGCGATTTTGAATTGGTAACATGGTTAATCATCCTCAATCCCGAAATGACCACACATCCTTGACTATCATTGACAAACTCCCTATAACCTTATATAGTGCAATCATGAAAACACCCATCACCCCCGGTGAAATTCTCCTGAAGGAATACCTCAAGCCAATGGGGATTTCGCAGAGTGCCATGGCCCGCGCCATCGGTGTTGCACCGCAGACAATCAACGAAATCGTTCACGCCCGGCGTTCGATCACGCCAGCCATGTCAATTCGCTTTGGTGCCTTCTTCGGACAGTCGGACGAATTTTGGCACGGACTTCAGGTCGAGTGCAACTTTCGCAAACTGGCCAGCGAAAAGTAGCGGCTTACCGCTGGCATCCAACCGGCATCAACCTCCTGAAGAGAAAAATCTATGAATATCAATGCCAGTATTATCGATCAGAGGGTATCGGGTATTGTTGAAGATCATCCCGAATGGCTGCCAGCAGGCAGCGACATCCCAAAAAAGAAGTCGGCGGCATTTGTTCTTCTGTGCATGTCAACCTGCCTTGAAATGACACTTGAAGACAGTGCCGAATTGCTTACCGAGGGAGGAAACGATGCCGGTGTTGATGGGCTTCACGTTGGCGAGGTTGAAGACGGTGAGTTTCTCGTTACGATTTTCCAGGGCAAGTACAAAATCAATGATTTGAGAGGCATAGCAAACTTCCCGGAAAATGATGTGCAAAAAGCTGTAGGTACCGTTCGCGTGTTGTTTGATCCCTACAGGCGAGTAGCACTAAATGAAAAAATAGCTCCTAAAATTGAAGAGATTCGCTCATTGATCCGCGAGGGTTATATCCCAAATGTGCGAATTATCCTTTGCAATAACGGAGACAAGTGGACATCTCAAGCAGATGATTGGATAACTGGTGCGAAAAAAAATTATGGCGACAAAGTAACATTCATCCACTTCAACCACGATTCCATCGTCAGCATCTTGCAACGCGATAAACAGGTGGATACCTCCCTGACACTCAGCGGAGAAGCCATCGTCGAAGATATGAACTATATGCGCGTTTTGGTTGGGCGCGTTTCCGTTCAAGAGGTCCAACGACTGTTTAACGATCACGGAGACAGACTGCTCGAGCGCAATATCCGTCGTTATCTTGGACTTCACACCAATCGCGTCAACACGGCAATTCACGAGACGCTTTGCGATTCAACTAAATCCGACAAATTTTACTTTTATAACAACGGCATTACTGTGGTCTGTGACCGGTTTGATTACAACGCCTTTCAGCAATCAGACTACCAGGTACAACTCAAGAATATGCAGGTGATTAACGGAGGTCAGACCTGCAAGACAATCCAAGAGACACTGAATGACTATTTGCCCACTATAGTCGCTCAATCGGCCTATCTGTTGATTCGCGTGTATCAATTGGCCGAGACACATAGAGAAATTATCCAAGACATCACCTACGCAACCAATAGTCAGAATCCAGTGGATCTCAGAGATTTGAAATCCAACGATGAGATGCAGAAAAATTTGGAGTTGGGCTTGTCTGATCTGGGCTATACGTATAGACGCCAGAGAGAGGAAGGCGGTGGTTCATCGGTTATCACCAGTTTGATTGCGGCGGAAGCCGTGCTCGCGATCTGGCGGGAAAGACCCCACCAGGCCAAATTTCGTCGTAAAGAGCATTTCGGAAAACTATACGAGGATATTTTTAAGCACCTCAATGCCGCGCAGACCCTGCTTGCAGTCTTGATTTTTAGGGCTGTTGAAAATGAAAGAAAACGTCCGAAAATGGCAGAGCCACCAGATTTTTTGCCCTATTCGTCCCACTACATCGCCATGTTAATCGGACGCCAACTCTTAGAAGATAATAATATCTCCCTTGATGAAGTTTCCCATCGAAACGTTCAGGGACTCTTACAGACACTTGAGGACAATCAAGCTCAATACCACACTGATGCCATCCAATTGCTGGAAAAGGCGTTAAAGGATTGCTATGGCGAAAGGGCTGTTTCGCTTCAGCAGTTGTCGGCGACCTTCAGGCGTGGCGACCTGCTGGAAATGCTTGGCAGTACCCAATAACCGATGCCATAGATATTGTAAGCAATGTGATGTGTGACTTTAAATAGCGAAAAAGAGATCCCTCATTACTGGCATTGAGCCTGCGCAGGACGGATCAAAACCTTCTGGATTACTGGCGTTGTGCTTGCGCGTGGCGGCTAAAGCAGGCTCTGCATGGTGTTGAGCAGGGGACATGCCGCAATGACAAGTGCTATTCCTACGTCTAAGGAAGAACTAAAAACAAAGGAAGCGGGATGATATTAAAACGGCGAAATGCAAGACACACATGCTTCACATTTCTCATCTTACTCCTCATCCTAACAACATCATCCATCTCCCCAGCGGCGATTGGTGGTGGGGGTGCGAACGTCGGCAAAATACTCATCCCCATGGACGTATCGCAAACAGATCACCTCAAAGCTTACGGCATTGCGTATTGGGCATTGCAACAGGGCCATCCCGTCGAATGGTTGCTCAACTACCGGGGCGGCTCCTTCCTCATCGACAACCACGAAACCATCGCGCGCGAAGCCCGAATACGCGCCGTCTCTTTTCAGGCCATCTCCGCCGCGCAGGCCACGCGCATCTACGCCGATATTGAATCTGGCAACATGAACCGCATGCGCCTTGAAAAAGCCCCCCGAATCGCGGTCTATACCCCCCCGCACAAACAACCCTGGGACGACGCTGTCACACTCGCCCTCACGTATGCGGAAATCCCCTACACCACCTTGTGGGACGAAGAAGTCCTCATGGGCAAACTCGAAAACTTCGATTGGCTGCACCTGCACCACGAAGACTTCACGGGACAATACGGCAAATTTTATCGCAGCCACGGTCACACCCTCTGGTACCGACAACAACAGGCCGGATTCAAAGCCCTCGCTGGCAAATTGGGCTTTGCCAAAGTCTCGCACCTCAAAGGCGCGGTAGCACAGGCCATTTACAACTACGTCGCGCAGGGCGGATTTCTCTTTGCCATGTGCTCGGCCACCGATACATTTGACATTGCCCTTGCCGCGCGCGGAATTGACATCGTCGATAGCGTTTACGACGGCGACCCGGCAGATCCATCGGCGCGTCAAAAACTCGATTTTTCGCGCACAATAGCCTTTGAAAATTTCAACCTCGTTATGGATCCCCTCGAATACGAACACGCCGACATCGACCTGTCGCCCATAGAAATGAGCCAGGTCAAAAATGCCGATATCGACGCCTTTTCACTATTTGAATTCTCGGCAAAATACGATCCCGTGCCCACCATGCTCACGCAAAACCACACGCCCATCGTCCCCGGCTTTTTGGGGCAAACAACGGCCTTTCGCAAAAACCGCATCAAAAAATCCGTCACCATCATGGGCGACATCCCAGGCACCGATCACGTCAAATACATCCACGGCAACATCGGCAAAGGCACATTCACATTTTATGCAGGACACGACCCGGAAGACTATCAGCACTTTGTCAACGACCCGCCCACACAACTCGCACTACACAAAAATTCGCCGGGCTATCGCCTCATCCTCAACAATATTCTCTTCCCGGCGGCGAAAAAGGAAAAACGCAAAACCTGAGAAAGGAACCAAAATGCCCGAAGCATCACCTCACGAAGACCTCCAGGCTGTTGAACAATTAAAAACCGCTTATGACCAGATCGTAGCCGAAATTGGCAAAGTCATTATTGGCCAGCGGGAAATCGTCGATCAGCTACTCATCGCCCTCCTCTGCGGAGGCCATTGTTTGCTCGTCGGCGTGCCCGGCCTGGCCAAAACGCTCCTCATCAGCACCCTCGCACGCGCCCTCGACCTGTCCTTCAGCCGCATTCAATTTACCCCCGACCTCATGCCTTCGGACATCACGGGCACAGAGCTCCTCGAAGAAGACCAGACCACCGGACACAAAGCATTCCGCTTTGTCAAAGGTCCCTTATTTGCCAACATCATCCTGGCCGATGAAATCAATCGCACCCCCCCCAAAACCCAGGCCGCCTTATTGCAGGCCATGCAAGAACACGAAGTCACTGCTGGAGGGGGAACCTTTCGCCTCGAAGAACCGTTCTTTGTCTTAGCCACTCAAAATCCCATCGAACAAGAAGGCACCTATCCCTTGCCCGAAGCCCAACTCGACCGCTTCATATTTAACCTGTGGATCGATTATCCCACCAAAGAAGAAGAACGCGCCATTGTCAAAGCCACCACAGGTGCCCAAACCCACGATGTGCAGCCCGTAATCAACGCCGAACAAATTCGCCATCTTCAGCAACTCATCCGCAAAGTTCCAGTAGCCGATCACATCGTAGATCACGCGGTAGATCTCGTCCGCAAAACCCGCCCTCAAAATGCAGACACATCCATCGGCAACATGCTCAGATGGGGCGCCGGCCCGCGCGCATCTCAATGCCTCATCCTGGGCGCCAAAGCGCGCGCTGTACTCAGCGGACGCTATGCACCATCTATTGAAGACGTCTCTTTTGTCGCCAAACCCGTCTTGCGCCATCGCCTCGTCACAAATTTCAACGCCGAAGCCGAAGGCATCACCCCGGTCGATCTCATCGATCAATTGTTAAAAGAATAGCGCTCACCAGGAGACTTCCCGTGAACTTAAAAGGCCAGCGCGTCACAGTAATGGGATTGGGATTATTTGGCGGGGGCGTGGGAGCGGTGCGTTTTCTGGTACGCAAAGGCGCGGTGGTGACAGTGACGGACTTGCGCCCTGAAAAAGACCTGCGTGCTTCGGTACGCGCCCTGAAAGGATTGCCCATCGCCTTTGTGCTGGGAGGGCATGAAGAAACGGATTTCCAGAACGCAGATTTAATTGTCGCCAACCCCGCGGTGCCCCGGTCATCGCGATACTTGAAAATCGCAGAATCTGTGGGCGTGCCCATTACATCGGAAATCTGCCTATTTGTCGAACGCTGTCCCGCCCCCATAATCGGCGTAACGGGCAGCAGTGGCAAAACGACGACAACCTCGCTCATAGGAGAAATGCTCAAGCAAAAAGATAAACGCACGCGCATCGGTGGCAATATTGGCGGATCGTTACTGGAAGAATTAGACCTGCTACAAGCCGATATACCCATCGTACTGGAATTATCGAGCTTTCAACTCGACCGATTGGGCGATTTGCCCTGGAGCCCCCACATAGCTGTCATAACCAATTTTGCGCCAAATCACATCGACATTCACGGATCTCTACAAGCGTATCGGCAAGCCAAGCAGCAAATCGTCAGACACCAGACAAAGGGCGATTGGGCGATTGTCAACGGAGAAGATGCCGAAGTGTCACGTTGGGCGGGGGCAGGGCAGCGGGTGGTATTTGCCGCTGAAGGCGAAGGAGATGTGTTTGTTCGCGAGGGAAAAATTCAACACACAATCGGTGGCGAAGCGCGAACAATCTGTTCTGCAGACACCATATCTTTGCGCGGGCGGCACAACCTCGCCAACGCGCTGGCAGCCACGGGTGCAGCGGTCATAAGCGGCGTAGCTGAAGAAAATATCGCCGAAGTATTGCAGACATTTCAGGGAGTACCGCACAGATTGGAGCAGGTCGCAGAAGTGAACGGCGTTCTCTATGTGAACGATTCAATAGCCACGAGTCCCGATCGCACGCGCACAGCACTCATGGCTTATGACAAGCCGATTGTGCTGATCGCAGGGGGCTACGATAAAGGCATTGCTTATGACACTTTGGGAGTAGCGATAGCGGAAAAAGTCACACATCTGATTGTGATGGGCGATACCGGGGACGCGATTGCGGCAACAGCAAAAGGGAAAACCAATATTCACCGCGTAGAAAATTTGGAAGAAGCGATGGGATGCGCGACAGGTCTCGCACAAGCTGGCGATGTGGTATTGCTATCGCCAGCATCGGCGAGTTACGACCAGTTTCGCAATTTTGAAGAGCGCGGTCAGCGATTTCGAGAATGCGTGGAAAAATTGAAAGATTAGCGTCTTAGTTCAGGTATCTTCGGCATAGGACATCAGCTTTCGTCCGCGCGTGGGATGGCGCAATTTTCGAAGTGCTTTTTCTTTTATTTGACGAATCCTTTCGCGCGTCAGGCGAAATTGCTTACCAATTTCTTCGAGTGTCATCTCCGTGCCGCCGCCCAATCCAAAATAGAGTCGGATGACTTTTTGCTCGCGTTCATCAAGGGTACTCAAAGCTCTTGAGATTTCATCTCTCAGGGTATTTCGCAGCGTCATTGCATCCGGCGGCTCTTGTGAGTTGTCGGGCATCATTTCAAGAAGGCTATTTTCTCCATCGCCAAGAGACGTATCGAGAGACAAAGTGCGCTGTCCACTCGTGAGAATATCCGTAACCTGCTCCACCGGAATATCCAATTCTTCGGCAATTTCTTCTTCTGCAGTGCGCGTCGAAGGCTCTTGTTTCTGGTTGTTTTTACAGCGAGATATACGTCTGAGCAATTCCACGCGATTTAGTGGAAGACGCACGACCCTGGCGTGTTCCGCCAGAGTTTGTAAAATAGATTGGCGAATCCACCAAACGGCATAAGAGATAAACTTAAACCCTCTCGTCTCGTCAAAACGCTCTGCCGCTGTGATCAAACCGACATTTCCCGCGCTGATGAGATCCACGAGCGGTACACCTTGATTTTGATAGTCGTAGGCCACAGTGATCACAAAGCGCAGGTTGGCTTCAATCAGCTTTGCTCGCGCTTTCTGATCGCCCTCGCGAATGCGAACAGCGAGTTCAACTTCCTCTGCGGAAGACAGAGGTTGAGACGAAGCTACATCTTCGAGGTAGTGGTGCAGTGCATCTTTGGGGACACCTTTGGCTGATGTAGGCAAAGCAATCACCTCATTAAAGAGAAAGTAAAGGGGTTATTAAGTTTTGTTTATTAAACGCTCTGACTATATAGTGATTTTATCACAAGAGTCAAGAAAAAAACACACAGCTTACCATATCTCAATCTGGCTGGCCGCTACGGTTTTGCAATCAGTAGAAAATGTAAATGTCGCCCTGACGCACTTATTCTCCAATATGTATGGATACCAGTAGGTAGCATCATCCCACATCGTATCAAAGGGCAGGTGATCAATTTCAAACCATACAGGGCGTATTTCCCCTGTTTCCGTCGGCTCGCCCTGCCACCTGCGCCCAATAAAAATACGGGTCGTGAGACTCCATTTGGGACGGGCGGGAAAATAAAACGTCAAATGCCCGGCATCTACCAGGTCCCGAGGCGACATCACAACGCCTGTTTCTTCACGCATTTCGCGCACAGCGGCTGCACGCACTGTTTCGCCTGGCTCGATTTTCCCGCCAATACCCGTGTATTTCCCTGCGCCAAACCCGCGCTTTTTATAACCGAGTAAAACATGGGTTATGGGATCGTCCCTCTGCTTACCCCCGCAGGGGCAGGCTCTCACGAGCAATATCAGCGTGGTGTGGTTTTCGATACGCATGCGACTACGGAATCAACAGCACTTTCCCCGTAGTCTGCCGACCTTCGAGGCGGTTATGTGCTTCAGCCGTATTTTCAAGAGGATGCTCTTCGCCAATACGCACATCCAGTTCGCCGTCTTGAATCCAACCCATAACCTCGCGGGTACGCTGGAGATACTCTTCGCGGGTCTGCGTGTAGCTATTGAGAGTCGGACGCGTGAGATAAATAGACCCTTTTTGCGACAGGAGCAGGGGATCAATTGGCGGAACCGGCCCGCTGGCATTGCCAAAAAAGACCATATAACCGCGTGGTTTGAGACAATTTATGCTCTTCTCCCAGGTGGCTTTGGCAACGGAATCGTAAACGACCTCGACGCCCTCGCTATCTGTGAGATTCAAAACTTCGCGCTCAAAATCCCGTTCGGTATAAAGAATAATATCATCGGCACCAGCCCCCCGTGCCAGAGCCGCTTTTTCTTCTGTAGATGTGGTGCCAATAACCCGTGCCCCGCGCATTTTTGCCATCTGTACGAGCAAAAGGCCAACACCCCCTGCCGCTGCGTGGATAAGGCAGGTATCGCCTTCTCGAACCGAATAGGTACTATTGACCAGATAATGCGCAGTCAGCCCTTGCAACATCACCGCGGCTGCGGTTTTGGTAGCGACACCTGAGGGAATTTTGACCACCTCGACTTCGTCTGCGACAACTTGCTCGGCATAAGAACTCGCCACGCTTTTCCATGCCACGCGGTCGCCCTCGGCTAAATCCGAAACCCCTGCGCCCACCGCGTTCACGATGCCTGCGCCTTCCAGCCCCAGCGTCAGCGGCAAATTCAGAGGGTAAAGCCCCGTGCGGTGATAGGTATCGATAAAATTGACGCCCGCTGCTTCTACGGTAATCCGCACCTGTCCCTCGCCCGGGTCTGCAACATCAACATCTTCAAAACTCAAAACTTCTGCACCACCGTATTGCGATATGCGAATGGCTTTCACGCGAATCTCCTTTTGATGAAAATGAGAATCCTTTGACAAAAACAGTACTTTCAAAGTATATAGATATTACCACAATCAGGCAATAGGAGGATAGAATATATGTCATCACATCGAAATATGGAAATACAGTATCGTGCCGTTCGAGAAAACGCGGGGATATTCAACCGCAGCAAGCGGGGCAAAGTGCGTGCAGAAGGCGCGGATTGTCTGAGATTTTTGCACGGCATGGTGACCAACACCGTTGAATCCCTCGCTGAAAATGAAGGCAATTATGCCGCAGTCACATCGGCGCGGGGACAAACGCTATTAGATGTTTGGGTCCACCGCTTACAAGATTGTATCTATATGGAAACAGAACCGGGACTTGCGACAAAGTTAATTGAAACCCTGGATCGCTATCTGATCGCCGATGATGTCACACTATCGGACGAATCCGACATTTGGAGCATTTGGGGAGTACAGGGTCCCAGAGCCAATGAACTCGTCGATCGAGTTGTTGGACGCGTACCTGCTGACCTCCCAGAACACCATGTGATTATACGCGAATTTGAAGGTACCCCAATCTGGGTCACAGCGCGATCATACACGGGTGAACCGGGCTGTGATCTCCGCATTGCACAAGACCACACCGATACATTGCGGCGGGCACTCGTTACAGCGGGGGGAACGCCAATCGGATGGCAAGTAGAAGAAATATTGCGGGTCGAAGCCGGTATTCCCCGTTATGGCGCCGAAATCAATGAGTCAGTCGCGCCCCTCGAAGCCGGTTTAAATCACGCCGTCGATTTTGACAAGGGCTGCTACATAGGGCAAGAAGTAATCGCCAAAATGCACTTTCGAGGACGCCCTCGCCGCTATCTAACGGGCCTAATCGGCAATAAACCTATTTCTGGCGATATCACGGTCAATGGCAAAACCATTGGTCGGGTAACGACATGTGTGAAATCTCTCCACGTCAATCGCGTGATCGCCCTTGCCATCATCCGCCGGGGCTATCACGAGGCAGGACAGCGCGTGCTACTGGATGACGGCTCGGAGGCCGAAGTAGTCAACTTGCCATTTACTGCAAACTCCTTGACTTAACAAATGGAATTGTAAATATTAGCACCATGACAAAAGACGTATTAAGAATAAAAAATATGGCTTTTTACGGCTACCATGGCCTATTTGAAGAAGAGGCCAAACTCGGTCAAAAATTTGAAGTTGACGTAGAAATCTATGGCAATTTCAGAGGATTTGCACGTAATAATACACCTCAGGTCGTAGATTATCCGCGCGTCTGTAAAATAGTCGAACAAGTGGTGACAGGCGAGCGGTTTGGCCTCGTCGAAGCCCTGGCAGACCGCATCGCTGACGTTTTGCAGTCGGAATTGGGACTGACAAAACTTCTCGTGCGCGTTCGCAAACCCAATCCACCGGTCTCCGTCAATTTCGATGGCGTTGAAGTTGAAGTGATCCGCAGATGAACGCAGATGAACGCAGATGAAAAAGGGGTGAAGGGTGAAGAAGTACCAGACCTGGGCGGTGTTGGGGGGCTGACCGCTGAAAGCTATAATTATGACCTACATTGGCATTGGCGCGAATTTGGGAAATCGAGAAAAAACGCTCCAGGATGCGACGGGTATTCTGGATGCAAAACCCGAAATCGCCGTTGTCGCTACCTCTGCAGTCTATGAGACCGCCCCGACCGGAGTGGTTGATCAGCCGTATTTTCTCAACGCAGTTCTGCAAATCCATACCCGTCTCTCCGCGCGAAGTTTATTGAATTGTCTATTGGCAATTGAGCGCGAATTTGGTCGCGTGCGCCAGACGCGGTGGGGACCGCGCACTCTGGACCTCGATATTTTATTTTATGGCGATACCGTCATCAACCAGCCGGGCTTGCAGGTGCCACACCCACACTTGCACGAGCGCGCATTCGTCCTGATACCGCTTTGCGACCTCAAACCCGATCTCAAACATCCCGTTTTAGATCAATCGATTCAATTTTTGACCGATTCCCTGGGCATGGATTTGCCCGTGCGAAAAATTGAAGGTCTCAATTTGATCATAAAAAATAAGACGAGGCGGACTTAACCTATGGGATCGCGAATACGACCAGAAACCCTCCCGCTGATGAAACAACGAGGCGAACCCATTGCGATGTTGACCTGTTACGATCATCCAACGGCTGTTTTTCAGGATGCTGCGGGTGTCGATGTCATCTTTGTGGGAGACTCGGTTGGCGTCAATGTGTTGGGGTATAAAAGCCCACAGCAGGTGACAATGGATGATATGCTCCACCACACGCACGCAGTGCGACGCGGAGTAGTGAGTGCTCTATTGATGGCAGATTTGCCCTATCGATCTTACGAAACGCCAGAGCAAGCATTAGAAAATGCGCGGCAATTGGTTTCTGCTGGTACCGAAGTGGTTAAACTCGAGGGAGGGCGCAATATAACACCCCAGGTTGAGGCACTCGTCGCCGAGGGCATTCCCGTGGTTGGACATGTGGGCTACACGCCTCAAACGCGCACGGGTAAGCGTCCCGTGTTTGGCGACCGCGCCGAAGAAGCACTCGATGTCCTGTATGATGCCGATGCATTGGCGTCTGCCGGCGCGCTGGCCGTAGTTTTAGAATGTGTGCCTGAGCGCGTCGCCGAAATCGTGACCAAAAGGTTGTCCATGCCAACCATTGGAATTGGTGCCGGACGCGTATGCGATGGACAAGTGCTGGTTGCACACGATATGCTGGGCGTTTACAAAAGCCATTATCGGTTTGTCAAAACATACACCGCTCTCAAAAGGGTAATGCATGAGGCTTTTGCAGACTATGTCGCAGATATCAAGGCACGCCGATTTCCAGAAGACAAACACCGTTTTAAAATAACGAGCGCGGAACTGCGCCGATTTAGAGCGCGGATAGACAGATAATGGCCGTAAAAATTATAAAAACCGTCCGCGAAATGCACTGTGCTGCAGATAGTATCCGACAAGCGGGCCTGCGTATCGGGCTTGTACCCACAATGGGATATCTGCACAAAGGACATCTCAGTCTCGTACGCCAGGCATTAAAAGTAGCAGATCGGATTGTGGTAAGTATTTTTGTCAACCCGTTGCAATTTGGTCCCACCGAAGATCTCGCGGCCTATCCAAGAAACCTGGATCGGGACCTGAAATTGCTCGACCAACACGGCGTACATCTCGCATATTTGCCCGATAAAAAAGAAATATATCCCGGAGATTTTGCAACATCGGTGCGCGTGGCAAAGCTGACCGAAAGGCTGTGTGGCGCAAGTCGTCCGGGGCATTTTGAAGGTGTGACAACAATCGTCACCAAACTATTTGCTGCGGTAAAACCCCATGTAGCTGTCTTTGGACAAAAAGATGCACAACAAACAATAGTCATTCAACGCATGGTGCGCGATCTCAATCTGGATGTGGAGATACAGATGGCCCCCACAGTGCGCGAAGCGGACGGATTGGCGATGAGTTCGAGAAATGCTTATTTAAGTGCTGAAGAACGGCGGGAAGCCCCCGCGCTTTACCGCGCATTGATGGTGGGGCAAAAAATGATCGGTCGGGGCGAAAGGCGCGCCCAAAGGGTCATTGAAGCCATGCGCGATGTCATTGAACCTCAGCGCAGTGCAAAAATCGACTATATCGAAGCCGTCGATGCAAAAACCCTCACACCCGTTGCCGAGCTAAAAGATTCCATCTTATTGGCCGTGGCGGTGCGGTTTGGCAATGCACGCCTGATAGACAACGCACTGGTTCACATCAAATGATTTTCCTTTATGTATATCAAGTTATTGTAAGTATTTATGTTATATAAAACAAACGACTTGTATAAGGACTTGACGCCCTTATGGGAGTTCATTATATTTTGATTTCCGACTCAGTAACGCTATTCATCTCTAAACAAGGAGTTTCAAAATGGCATACGAATTACCCGACTTGCCCTATGCTTATGATGCACTGGAGCCACACATTGACGCGCGGACAATGGAAATTCACCACTCCAAACACCACAATGCCTACGTGACCAACCTCAATGCCGCACTTGAGGGGCACGACGATCTGGCAAATCAGTCTATTGAGAGTTTGATCACCAATCTGGACAGCGTGCCAGAAGATATCCGCACAGCTGTTCAAAACAACGGCGGCGGACATGCTAACCACAGTTTGTTCTGGACAATTATGAGTCCCAATGGCGGTGGTGGGCCAACAGGTGCAGTTGCCGAAGCCATTGCCGCCGATTTGGGCGGCGCGGAAGCTGCGAAGGAAACTTTTGTCACCGCTGCGACAACGCGCTTTGGAAGTGGGTGGGCCTGGCTTGTGGTCAAAGACGGCAAGCTCGATATTTTGAGCACTGCCAATCAAGATAATCCGATCATGACAGGTGACGGAACGCCCATTCTCGGCCTTGATGTATGGGAACACGCTTATTATCTCAAGTATCAAAATTTGCGTCCCGATTATATTGAAGCCTGGACCAATACAATTAACTGGGACGAAGTCAATCGCCGTTACGAAGCTGCGCTATAAGTCTTTCCAAAGGATATGAGAAATGGGTATTACTGTAGGTGACCAGGCACCGGATTTTACGCTGAAATCAAAATCTGGTGACGATATGAACGATATTTCTCTGAGCGATTACAGAGATAACAAAAACGTCGTAATCTTGTTTTTTCCACTCGCATATACCGGCGTCTGCACCGATGAAATGTGCTCGGTCAGTGCTGGTTTAGCCGATTACGACGCACTCGATGCACAGGTTTTGGGCATCAGCGTGGATAGTCCCTTTGCCCAGGAAGCATGGGCAGAGAAAGAAGGTATTACCATCCCTCTGCTCAGCGATTTCAACAAAGAAGTCAGCGCGGCTTATGGATCGCAATTCGAGGATTTGATTGGATTTAAGGGCGTCGCAAAACGTTCGGCTTTTGTCGTAGATAAAAGCGGTGTGGTGCGCTTTGCTTCTGTGTCCGACGATCCAACCGAGTTGCCGGATTTTGATGCGATCAAAGCGTGTCTGCAAGCGTTGGACTAATGGAGGCATTATGGTTTGCGTCACAGAAAACGCAGCGGGCAAAATAAAAGAACTCATGGACCGGGAAGGACGTCCCGAAGATCATGGTTTGCGCTTGAAAGTGATCGGCGGCGGATGTTCTGGCCTTCAATATCAGCTCGATTTCGATGAGACAGCCCGCACAGATGACAGTGTAATTGAAGCCTATGGCGTTCGGGTTTTTGTCGATATGAAAAGTGCGCTCTTTTTGACAGGCACTGAATTGGACTACGACGATGGCCTGATGGGAACGGGATTTCGATTTAACAATCCCAATGCCAAAAATCAGTGTGGATGTGGAGAATCGTTCAGCGTTTGAACATCTTTTTGCAGAAATGCCAATGTGCAGAAGGGAGGGGTCGTCTCGCGATTCCTCCCTTTTAGGTCCTTTAAAATATTGGGTGGATTAACTGAATCATATCGCTTTGTGACAGCTTTTGAGGAATAAAAACGCATGACGTCTATTTTTTTAAAACTCTTTTTTCTTTGCGATGCGTATAACGCATCGGCGCAGTTTATGCAGAAACTTTTTGGAGACATCTTCAAACGCACCTGCGCTATGGATATAAAACCGGATTTGAATTTTGACAGGAGGCTCCAATGGACATGCTATTTCAGGGAGCTTCAATGGCAACGAACATTATCATTTATCTGGCAGTTGCCATTGCCCTTATTACGTTTGGAATCGGGTGGTTTGTTAGCACCCGCATTAGAGATCGAAAAATGCGAGATATTGAGCAACAAGCAGAGAAACGCGCAATCAAACTCGCGAAACAGGAAGACCGAGATCGCAAGACAGCTTTTTTAGAAATTAAAAATAGCTGGTATGAAGAAAAGGCAGAAATTGAAAAGTCTTTTGATGAAAAACAGCGTACTTTAGATCGCCGGAACGATGAATTACACGAACAAGAGGCACGCCTCACAAAACAGGCTGAGGTCACAAGCCAACGCGAAAAAACTTTAACCCGGCGGGAACAAGAAGGAAATCAAAAAGCCGTCCGTTTGGAAAAACGAGAACTTGAACTGACCGACATTCTCGATCAACAACGGGCGCAATTGGAGCGCATTTCGGGCATGAATGCTGATCGCGCTCGCGAGATGCTGCTCGAAAATATCCGAAACTCACTGCGGCAGACAGCAGCAAATATCGGCCGAGAAATTATCGATCACGCCAGAGAACGAGCCCATCGCGAGGCGAAGAAAATTCTGGCACAGGCAATAGAACGCTGTTCCACCGACCAAACCGTTCAATCATCCATATCGGTTGTCACATTGCCCGATGATCATATCAAGGGACGGATTGTCGGCAAAGAGGGACGTAATATTATTGCTTTTGAAGCCGCCACCGGTGTGAAAGTCATTGTAAACGATACACCCGAGGCGGTTGTCTTATCCAGCTTTGATCCGGTCAAGCGCGATGTGGCACGCCTGTCCATGGAGCAATTGGTGCGCGACGGTCGCATCAATCCAAGCCGCGTTGAAGCGGTTGTTGCCAACTGCGAAAAAAAGATCTACTCACTCATTGCCGAAGAAGGCCGTCAGGCAGTGCGCGAATTGGGTATTGAATCACTGCATCCAGAACTGGTCAAACTGGTCGGGAAGCTCAAGTACCGCACGAGTTATGGGCAAAGCGTTTTGGGGCATTCTAAAGAAGTGGCTTTTCTGGCTGGTGCAATGGCAGCAGAATTGGACATGGATGAAAAACTCGCGCGGCGATGTGGGCTATTGCACGATATCGGCAAAGCCGTGGACCAGGAACTCGAGGGCAAACACACCGATATTGGTGCGCATCTGGCAGGCAAATACGGCGAGGGCAAAGAGGTTATCAACGGCATTTTTTATCACCATGGCGAGGCAGAAGCTACCACCCCACTTTCGTTTTTGGTCAAAGCAGCCGATGCGATTTCTTCATCGCGGCCAGGCGCTCGGCGCGACGATGCCGAAGGGTATATCAAACGGGTGCGAGATTTAGAGGAGGTGGCGCAATCTTTCGATGGTGTGCGCGATGCTTATGCCATCAATGCTGGACGCGAAGTGCGCGTGCTGGTCAATGCCGGGCACGTGAACGACGAACAGGCTAAAGACCTGTCCTTTGCAATTGCCGAGCGCATTCGCGAGGAAATGACCTATCCGGGCGAGGTTCAGATCACGGTAATTAGACAAACAATCGCCACAGATTGGGCGGGCCGCTCGGGCAAACGCATCCCGCGCAGTCGGGGCCGACGCTACGGTCGGCGCGGGCGCAATAGCAATTACCGCTCGGGAACTTCTACACGGGCCGGTGCGTAATTCCATGTCTGACGGTTATTCCAGGGTTGTGCGGGATCACTTTGAACATCCCAGAAATGTCGGCGCATTGGACATCCCCGATGCAATTGGATTTGCGGAAAATCCAGCTTCAGGCACAACCTTATCCCTGCATCTTGCCATTAAAGACGGCATTATTGACCGCGCTCTTTTCCGCGCGCAGGGATGTGCTGCAACCATTGCTTCGGGATCTGTACTCACGGAATGGGTGATTGGCAAAACGCCCCATCAAGCTTGCAAAATCGCTCGTGCCGATATCGAGACCGCGCTTGACGGCTTGCCCCCGACGCGAAAACACGCCGCTGATCTCGCGGTAGATGCAGTTCACAATGCACTTGGCAAACTGGCTCGTCAGACCTGAAAATCGCGGGGCAGGGCATTGTTGTGTCCTGCCCTCTATTTTTGGAGTACCTGCATGACCCATCGGATTAAGGACGCGGCGCGGCGTTTGGGATTTAATCCCGTAGGGATTGCATCTGCAGATCCCCCGCAACACTGGGCATTTTATCAAAAGTGGTTGGGGATGGGCTACGCAGGCGAAATGGGGTATTTGGCACGCAATCTGGATCGGCGGTCAGATATTCGTCAAATCCTTCCAGACGCAAAATCAGTACTGTGCGTGGGTCTCAATTATCAGCCCCATTCCGATGGGTCTGATAATGGCGGTGCGCCCAAAGGGCAAATTGCACGTTATGCACGTGGCGCTGATTATCACACCGTCATGAAAGATCGCTTATTTGAATTACTGGCCGAAATCCAAAAAATAGAACCCTCTGCTGAGGGGCGGGTCTATGTCGATACGGGGCCTGTACTGGAGCGCGATTTCGCCGCCCGAGCCGGGCTGGGTTGGTTTGGTAAAAACACCTGCTTGATTGACAAAAGCCGCGGGTCCTGGTTTTTTTTGGGTGAGATTATTCTAAATCTCGATCTCGAAATCGATCGCCCACAACCCGATCACTGCGGCACCTGTACACAGTGCCTGGATGCGTGTCCAACAGATGCTATTCCAGAACCTTATGTCGTGGATTCGCGGCGGTGTATTTCCTATTTGACTATTGAATTGAAAGGCGCTATTCCGCGGGATTTGAGATCGGATGTGGGCAACTGGGTTTTTGGATGTGATATCTGTCAGGAAGTATGTCCCTGGAATCTCAAACACGCAAAACCGACTTCTGAAAATGCTTTTCAGGCGCGCGAGGGTTTGAATGCGCCCGCATTGACCGACTTGCTGCACATGGACCAGGAGACTTTTTCAAAGCGATTCAAAAACAGCCCGATAAAACGCGCCAAACGGCGTGGGTTATTGCGCAATGTTGCCGTGGCATTGGGCAATGTAGGAGACAAATCCGAAGTTCCCGCCCTGACAGAAGCCCTGACAGATGACGAGCCGCTCGTGCGACAACACGCAGCCTGGGCACTGGGCAAAATTGGAGGCGTGCGGGCGGGACGAGCACTCGACAAAGCACTGATGTATGAACGCGATGTAGAAGTAATCAAAGAGATGCGTTTGGCAAGAAAAAAAATAAAAGGGAAACGAACGTGAGCACATTGCTCGATATCGAATTAGACGGCCGCACCGTACAAACCGAGATACCTGTCTCGCCCGTGTCTGGGCAAAAGGTTTTTATCGAGACATACGGCTGCCAGATGAATGTATCGGATACGGAACTGATGCTGGGCATTTTAAAGCAATCGGGTTATACCTCTGCCCGCAGTCCAGAAGATGCCGACGTCATTGTGCTGAATACCTGCGCGATACGCGAACACGCCGAAGAGCGAATAAGGGGCAGATTGGGACAATTGCGCAGGCTGAAGTATCGGCGTCCAGACCTGATTATGGGGATATCGGGATGCATGGCCAAGCATGTTTCAGAATCCCTGATGAACGACGCGCCATACCTCGATCTCGTCGTGGGGCCAGATTCGTATCGGCGACTCCCCGAACTCATTGCCGAAGCGCGTGGCGATTCAGCTCTGGATGTGCGTTTGGATCGCGGCGAATATTATATGGATATCGATCCTTTGCGCGAAAAGGGCAGCAATGCCTGGATCACCATTATGCGTGGATGCGATAAGTTTTGCACGTTCTGCATTGTGCCCTACGTACGCGGCAGAGAGCGTAGCGTGCCAGCGCACGAAATTGTCAGACAAGCTCGTGCCGCCGCCGATGCGGGTTTTCGAGAAGTCACCTTATTGGGCCAAACCGTCAATTCTTATCGCGATGGTACCTGCGATTTTGCCGATCTGCTTTCGATGATAGCGCGCATAGACGGCATTTCTCGCATTCGTTTTACCTCGCCTCACCCGAGTGATTTCTCTGAGAAATTCATTGAAACGATGGCGCGTGAAAAGAAAATTTGTCGCTTTATTCATTTGCCTGTGCAGTCCGGGTCAAACCGCGTTTTAGAAGCGATGAAGCGCAGCTATACGGTCGAAGAATATCTCGCCCTGGTCGATGATTTGCGCAACGCAATGCCGGATCTGTGTTTGAGTACGGATATTATCGCTGGCTTTTCTGGCGAAACACAAACCGACTTCGAAGCTACGCTGGCACTGATGGCGCAGGTGCGTTATGATTCCGCATTTATGTTTAAGTATTCCGCGCGAAAAGGCACAGTCGCCTTCCGCGAGATGCCCGATACGGTATCAGAAGAGGAAAAGGTGCAAAGGCTCGAAACCATTATTGCACAACAAAATCGTATATCTGAAGAAATCAATGCGACTTATATCGGTCGCACCCTTGAGGTTTTGGTACAGGGAGATGCCCGCAAAGGCGAGGGTTTGGCCGTGGGAAAATCCGATGGTTTCAAGACGGTCGTATTTCCCCGAGAGGGCGTCGCAGACAACGCGATAGCCGATGTTGAAATTACCCAAACGACCCTGCGCACACTGACCGGGCGGAGGGTGTAATGAATGGTTTGATGGACATAAAGGCACCTTCTGTACGCCGTAGGCGCCTGCCCGAATGGTTTCGCGTACCAGCCCCGGGCAGTGAGGGGTACCGCGCATTGAAAAACTTAATGCGCGGGTTAAATCTCCATACAGTCTGCGAAAGTGCGCGCTGTCCCAATATCGGCGAATGCTGGAACTCGGGCACTGCGACATTTATGATTTTGGGAGATGTGTGTACGCGGAGTTGTGGATTTTGCGCGGTGAAAACCGGCCGCCCAGAGAGCCTTGATACCGAAGAACCCGAACGGGTCGCCGAAGCCGTGCAGACGATGGGATTGCGGCATGCAGTAGTCACCTCTGTGAATCGCGATGAACTCCCAGACGGGGGCGCACGCATTTTTGCCGAAACGATATGTGCGATTCGGCGGTTGTGCAGACACACAAAGGTCGAAGTCTTGATCCCGGATTTTCAGGGCAACTGGCAGGCATTGCGCGTGGTCATAGATGCAGCACCCGATATCTTAAACCACAATGTCGAAACCGTGCCGCGCCTGTATAAAACCATGCGTCCCCAGGCAAAATACGACAGGTCGCTGGCACTTTTGAAACGAGCCAAAGCAATGGGGCGTGGTATGCCCACAAAATCGGGTATTATGGTCGGCGCGGGTGAAACCATAGTCGAGGTGCGCCAGACGATACGAGATATCGCAGATTGCAAAACAGATATTCTCACAATAGGTCAATATCTACAACCGTCTGCCCAACACGTCCCTGTGGCGCGCTTTTACCATCCCGATGAATTTTTGGATCTCAAACAATTCGCGCTCACGCTGGATTTTCGGCATGTCGAATCCGGTCCACTGGTGCGCAGTTCCTACCATGCCGCCGATCAAGTGACTTGATAATCCTTGATTCCATTCTCTCAACTCTTTATACTGTCTTAAATTCCAGCCGGGGAATTGTTGCATATACACCTGGAGGATCGTCATGCGTTCCATAAAATGGTATGTTGCGCTGGTTGCCACCTGTTTTTGGGCAACGGCTTATGGGCAAGAGGATATGCCAATATATCGAGATATGCCTTTGCACTCAAAGGGTGAGTTGCGCGTTTTTGCCGAAACTGCCGCATTTCGGGGACCCCAAAACCTCACGCGTCTGGAAGTCTATACATTAATCGATGCGCGACAATTGCAGTTTGTACCCGAAGACGGCAAATACGTATCCCAAATTGACTTTGAGCTTTCTATGCAAGATTCCGCGGGAAATCCCATAGTACAAGAATTGTGGACGCGAAATGTTTCGGTAGTAAATATCCGAGAATTGAAACGGGATGGCGCGCTGGTACGCGATATCATCGCCGTTGATATTGCGCCGGGTCCTTACAAAATGACGCTGACAGCCGAAGATATTTACGGAGATATTTCAGGCACCTGTGAAGGGAATATGCGCGTGCGTCGTTTTGAGGGCCCAGAGTTGGTCGTAAGCGATGTGATATTCGCTTCGGAATTAAAAAAAGCTGAATCTGCCGGACGATTTGTCAAAAATGGATGGCACGTCGTGCCCAATACAACGCGGTTCTTTCGCACAGGTAAGCCGATACAGATCTACTTTGAGGTCTATAACTTCAAGGTCATGTCCGACAAACCCAATGATTCATTTGTCCTGGGATACAGTCTGATCGACACCGCCGATGTCGTTGTCAAATCGTATCCGGCAAAGCGATTGCTCAAACCCGGGGAAAGCGTGGTAAAAACAGAAACCCTGGAAACAGAAGGACTATCTGGCGGCGCGTACGATTTGCAAGTCGAGTTATTTGACCGCGGCACGCGCGAACATGTGCGGCACAAACGCAAAGTCTTCCTCCTTTCAGATGAAAATGAGAATCCACAATTGACAGAAGCGCAACAGGATCAATTGCGATATTTTCAAACCATTCATCACATTGCGTCTGAAAAAGATCTCTCCCTATACGAGTCTTTGCCAACACAGGCGACGAAAATGAAATTTCTCCACGCATTTTGGAAGAAACTGGATCCAACCCCAAGTACGCCCTTAAATGAACGGCTTCAAGACCATATAAATCGCATGAAATACTCTGATGATACGTTTACATCTCAGCCGGGCAAGCGGGGATCAGATACGGACAAAGGGCGCGTTTATGTCAAATACGGACCGCCCAGCGAGCGCGACTATACCACATCGGCTGCGATAGGAAAAGCCATAGATACCTGGACTTACGAAAAGTCGGGACGATATCTTTTTGTATTTTTTGATCGCCGTGGAACCGGTGTTTACGAATTGGTACATTCGACCATGTCGGGTGAAATCTACAATCCCGATTGGCAAAGCACAGCATTCTAAAGGGTATTATGGATCCTCGATTTACATTTGAGAAGGGCACGGGCATTTTTACGGGCAATGAATTAATTGTCAAGGGTAGCCTCGAAGGCGGCATGGGATTGATGACGGGATATCCCGGCTCACCCGTGGCAGAAGTATTTGATGCAGCAGAGCGCATCCGCGAGTTGTTGGTGGAAAAAGGCGTTATGGTGCAAATTGCCAACAACGAGGCTCTGGGGGCTGCGCGTCTCAACGGTGCACAGATGGAATCCATTCGCGCCATCGCAGTGATGAAAAGCGTGGGCGCGCATGTCGCTTCAGACGCGCTGGCACTGGGCAATATGGCCGGAACAGGTGAAGGCGCTGCTGCAGTTGCTGTATTTGGCGATGATACCTGGTCTGAGGGTACACAAGTGCCTGCGGATTCTCGCTTTATCGCCAAACATTTGTACATGCCCTTATTCGAGCCCAGCACCTTTCAGGAAATGAAAGACTGGATCAAAATAGCCTTTGAGTTATCGGAAAAGACTCGGCTTTATATCGCCTACCTCGTGACATCCAATCAGGCAGATGGCGGGGGCACAGTAGAGGTACACGCAAACCAGTTTCCCGAAAAAACATTTAACCACCCCATCCGTCTGGATCCACAGACGATTTCTCCAGATGATCGGGTGGTCATCCCGCCACATACTATAATAAAAGAGCAGGAGGTCCTCGAGCAGCGTTTTCCCAAGCTGCTCACCCTCGCAAAAGAATACGGGCTGAATCGAATTTTATATCGGCCAGACTCTGGCAAAAAGCGGATCGGCTTTGTCACCAGCAGTTTGGCCTATTGTTATTTGGAACACGCGCTCAATATGGTTGGGTTGGGGGGCAGCATTCCCATTTTGAAATACGGGATTACCTATCCGATTGATTCGGAAATTTTGCGCGAATTTATAAATATGGTCGATGAAATTTACGTGGTGGAAGAAAAACGCGGCTTTCTGGAAGAACAAATTGCCACTGCCTTGCAAAACCTGTATCAAGCCGGTAAAACAAATGCGTTTCGGATATGGGGCAAACGCTTTCCCCAGGGCCGCGGTTTCCCCGACAGTTGTGGCCTGAATCCGAGCATCACACTCAATGTGCTGGCTCCAGTGTTGAAATCACTCGACGACCCCACAGTACCCGTGGATGCCGAGCGCATCGATACTGTTGTCGCCCTGATGGCACAGACAGAAACTTATGACCTGAATGCATCGGTTCGCACACCCTCGTTTTGCCCGGGCTGCCCGCACCGAGATTCAGCCAGCGTGCTGGATAAGATGATCGACGATTTTCAAGATGGCGATTACATGCAGCGCAAGCACGGCACAGATTCTATGGATCTGATTTTTCACGGGGATATCGGATGTTATTCCCTGTTGAAATACGAGCCGTTTAATCGCCTGATGCACAACTTGTCGGGGATGGGCCTCGGCGGTGGTACGGGCGCGGGTATCGATCCTTTTATCGACAACAAACAACTCGTGTTCATGGGCGATTCGACATTTTTTCACAGTGGGATGACGGCGATTTCCGATTCGATTAAACACAGCCAGGATATTACCTATGTCATTTTAGACAATAAGACCACGGCGATGACGGGTCATCAACCCACGCCAGGGGTGGATATTGACCTGATGGGACGCCCGACCTTTGCTCAGGATATCGAACAGGTCGTGAGCGGTTTGGGCGGCGGAACAAATGGCCCGGTGATGGTCGCCCGCATGAATCCGGAAAACCGGGAGGCGTATCGCGATATCCTGGAACGAGCACTTCTAAAAGACGGCGTCAAAATTGTCATAGCCGACAAAGAGTGTGGTATCACATATCACCGTCGCGAGCGCGCAGAGCAGATACAGACCATTCGAGACAAAGGCTTTTTGCCAGAAGAAACCCACATCAACATCACCCCAGAAGTCTGCGAATACTGTCTGGAATGCACACAGGCAACTGGATGTAGCGGCTTGACCGTAGAAGAATCGCTTCACGGTCCAAAAGTCGCGACCGATCTGTCTTTGTGCGTTGCAGATGGCGCGTGTACAAAAGTCGAAGTTGCCAATGGCGATAAAACGTGTCCCTCTTTTGAACATCTGACAATTCACCGATCGCGAGCGCCCGAAGTGCAAACCGAGTCGATTGATCTATCGAATATCCCCGAACCCAAATCCCGCGACTTTGATACAGCGTGGTACGCGTATGTGGCCGGCGTAGGCGGCATGGGCATCAATACCATTTCTGCGATTATTGCCGTTGCAGGCGCGAAACAGGGATATACCGTGCGCTTCACCAATAAAAAAGGACTGGCTATCCGCAACGGCGGTGTGTATTCACACGTTAGTTTTACCAAAGACGAGCGGGTGATTTCACAATTGACACCCTATGGACATGCAGACTTGCTGTTGGGATTGGACATTCTGGAGGCTGTGCGCGGATTAGATCCGAATGGAACCGGCCGCGTGGGCAGCCCACAGCGCACCACAGCCGTCGTGGAAACCGGCAAACGCGAAACCATTTTGTCGATGATTGGACGAGACGATTTTGATACAGACCATCTGGAAGATATGTTGCGGCGTTATACCAATCCCGACACGTATTTTGGGATGGATCTCGGCGAAATTTCCGAACGATACCTGGGCAATAAAATCTATGCCAATAGCATTTTGCTGGGCGCGGCATTTCAACGAGGGGCACTGCCCCTCACGCTGGAAAATATTCGATGGGCGATGAAGCAAAATATCAAATCGAATGAACTCGAAGCCAATCTCAAAGCATTTGAGATGGGGCGCAAAGCCGCGCTGGATCCCGATGCATTTTTCAAACCCAAACTCGTAACCACATACAGGGGTCTCATTGAAGATAAAGCGGGAATTTTGACAAAAACGCGGAGCGACAAATTGGCCGAGACCTATCGCGTCCTCTCAGAGACAGTCGCCAACTGGCCGCTATCTGACGCGACAAAATTGCAATTTGCCCTCGGCGTTTACGACCTCATTCAATGGGGCGGCGTCGAATACGCGCAGTCTTATGTCGTCCGCGTAAAAAGGATTTACGACCGCGATAATGCCCAATATCAGTATCGCGCAACCGATGCCGTGATACGCTTTCTCGCCCGCGTGATGGCCTATAAAGACGAAATCTATGTTGCCCATCTATTGACGAGCGAAGAAAAGTATCGCCGCGACCACGCGCGTTATGATGTCGATCCAGATCGCGGCGATCGGATTTCTTACAGGCATTTAACCCGCCCGCATTTCACCGTACTGGGCCTGGACATCAAATTCGATATTCAAACCCGAGACTGGATGCTCAATCTCATGAAGCGAGTGCGTTTTTTACGCAAGCTACCGGCCTGGCATCGCGAAGAAAAAAACTATCGAGACTGGTATATCGATCTGGTAGATAATTTTGATTTTGACAATACAGAGCGATACGATACTTATGTGAAAGTCCTGCGCCTGCCCGACGACGTGCGAGGCTACCGCGAAGTAATCTGGCCCAAAATGGCCGCCGCAAAAAAAATGGCGAACTACTGGCTCAATGACAAAGGAACACCCCCCAAACTCGACCGCGAGGTTCTCGACATCGCGCCCGTGGTTGAAAACGCTTAGACTATCTACCAACTACCAGCCTCTAATACAAAACGAGATTTTCTTGAAACATACGCTCTGGTTAGTTATATTTCGCTCTCGCAATTTTCTGAACAGAACGCATACTTATAAGGAGGATGTATTTTGAGCACCAATGACTGGAGAACACACAACGAATCGGGCAGCAAGCGCGTCGTCGTAACCAAAGAATTGCCCGGCGACCGCTGGCTTGAGATTCTCACGGCCGCTGATTGCCGCGTAGAGATTGGCACATCGACGGAAATTTTGAGTGTCGAAGAAATCAGAGACAAAATCGGCGATCAATGCGATGGGGTAATTGGACAATTGACGGAAAAATGGGGCGAAGAACTGTTTACCGCACTCAAAAATGCAGGAGGCAAAGCGTATTCCAACTATGCTGTGGGATACAATAATGTGGATGTTGGCGTAGCCACAAAATACGGCATTCCAGTGGGCAATACGCCGGGCGTATTGACCGAAACCACCGCGGAAATGGCCATTTCTCTGACTTTTTCAGCGGCTCGGCGGGTAATCGAAGCCGATGCTTTTATGCGCGCCGAAAAATATCACGGCTGGTTGCCCACGCTTTATCTGGGCGAGTTAATGACCGGGAAAACAGTCGGTGTAGTCGGTGCCGGTCGCATCGGCTGTGCTTATGCCAAAATGATGTCCGAAGGGTTCAAGATGAACGTGGTCTATTTTGACCCGTATCCCAATGAATATATGGAAAATTATATCGCGGCTTATGGCGAATTCTTAAAAGCTCAGGGCGATGAACCCGTAACCTGCCAGCGTTTGGACTCGGTCGAAGACGTGTTGAAAACTGCCGATGTGGTGAGCTTGCATCCGCTATTGGACGACACCACCTTCCACTTGATGAATACCGAGCGTCTTTCACTGATGAAGGACAATGCCATTTTGATCAACGCCAGCCGCGGCCCGGTCATCGACGAAGTCGCCCTGGTCGAACACTGCAAAACCCATCCCGATTTCAAAGTCGGCCTCGATGTGTTTGAGGACGAACCCCTGATGAAACCAGGCCTGAAAGAGTTGCCCAATGTGGTCATTGTACCGCATATCGCATCGGCGACAATATGGACCCGTTCGGGAATGGCCACTTTGGCGGCCTCAAATGTGGCTGGTGTTCTGAATGGGTATGGCGCGTGGCAAGACCCGGACGATGTCTTGCCATTCCTCGGCGACAATCCCCCACAGGCAGCCCCCAGTATTGTCAATGCAAGTGAAGTCGGGCTTTCCGCCTATGCGTGATAAACACTGGTGTTAATCCAAAACGAGTCGGTTGCCCATGTGATCGACTCGTTTTTTTATTGAGTTTTTATATGGCTATCGGACTCAGCAGGCGATTTTCAATCGCGCCCATGATGGATTGTACAGATCGGCACGAGCGGTATTTTTTGCGCCTGATCTCCAAACGGGTTTTGCTATATACCGAAATGGTTGCCACTGGCGCAATCATACACGGTGACCGCGCGCGTTTATTGGGATTTGATCCGATTGAACATCCCATAGCACTACAACTGGGCGGAAGCGACCCCGCCGATCTCGCACCGTGCGCCAAAGTAGGTGAAAACTGGGGATATGATGAGATCAATCTAAATGTGGGATGCCCGAGTGACCGCGTGCAATCAGGGCTTTTTGGGGCGTGTTTGATGAAAGAACCCGAACGGGTGCGCGATGGTGTAAGCGCAATGCGCGACGCAGTGAATATTCCCGTAACCGTAAAAACGCGAATTGGCGTTGACAATCGCGATTCTTACGAAGAACTGGTACATTTTGTCCGGACCGTTGCCGAATCGGGATGCCGTATCTTTGCATTTCACGCGCGCAAAGCATGGCTTCAGGGTCTGAGTCCGAAAGAAAACAGAGAAATTCCGCCATTGTCTTACGACGTAGTCTATCGTATCAAACGCGACTTTCCAGATCTGGACATCGTGATCAACGGCGGGATTACATCGCTCGACGAAGTCGCCGGACATCTGGCGCGTGTCGATGGTGTGATGGTCGGACGGGAAGCCTATTCAAACCCCTATTTCTTATCCGATGCAGACCATCGATTTTTTGGTGAAACACGCCCAATACCGTCTCGGCATGAAATTTTGCACGCATATTTGCCCTATATCTCCGAGCAACTCGAACACGGTACGCGATTGCACCACATAGCGCGACATCTCATAGGGCTATTTACCGGCGTGCCGGGTGCAAAAACCTGGCGGCGATACATCAGCGAAAATGCGTACAAAAAAGATGCGGGGGTCGAAGTATTAGAAGCAGCGGGCGAACTGGTTAGTTCGCCCGAAACGAAGTGCATTTACTCCTTAGCTTCGAGCTGATCCACCAGACGAATGGAATTGATAACATCTCGCAGGTCGTTGTGAGGCACCTCGTTGTTATTGATACAATCGACAAAATGCTGGTGCATCGTCAAAACCCCCTCGTAACTGGCGATATCATCCTCTTCCACACCATCGATCTCCCATCCCCCCAGAGTACGCACCTGATTGTCTTCGTGAATCTCGATCTCCTGGGGAATTTTCATATAACACCCAATACCCACGCCGTGCAGTTCAGAGCGCAGCACGCGCCCGCCAGAAGCGCGGTTGCCATGGATGGTGCCGACTGCGTCATTCTCAAAGCGCACGAGAGCCGTATAATTATTATAGCTTTCCCCACCAAATTTGTCCTGATAGGCCGTCACTTCCACAGGTTCACTCCCCGCCATATAGCGCGTGAGATCGACAATATGGCAAACGTCATTCCACAGTGTAGAAGTAAATTCTTTGCCATCGCCACCGAGCATTTGCTTGTTGAATGTCGTGACAATGGATGAAACGGGACCTTTCTCTGCCACGAGACGCATCGCTTCGCGCGTAATCGCTGTATAGCGCCGCTGAAACCCGACCGCAGCAAACACATTATTAGATACCGCCGCCTCGAGCAATTGCTCGGTCTCTTCGAGATTGGCACCGGGAGGCTTTTCAATAAAAATGTGTTTGCCCGCATTCATACAATCAATAGCCGTCTGCAAAATCCATTTTTCATTCATAACGCAATAGATAATATCGAGATCGGTTTCATCGAGCATCTTTTTGTGATCTGTATATACTTGCGGAAACTCGTATTTTTTCGCAACCTGATCCAGGCGTTCTTCATCCAGTTCGCAAACCGCGGACATCTCGACATCACGCTCCAGGCGATGGACATTTGGATAATGCGCGCCCTGACTGCGACTTCCAGCTCCGATAAATCCGGCTTTTAACATGTGTTCCTCCAAAGTAGTTAGTAAATAAGAAGTGAGACGTATTTATGCTTGCTGTAATAAACAATGTCAAGTCGATTGTTGAGCGGATGTGAGAGCACTTTGATATTTCGTCTATTGGAGCTATAATTGTTTGGATCATGACAAAGAGGGCAATCATGGGATTTATCGATGCAGTAGATAAACACGTACAGGAGGTATTTACCCGCTGTACACTCAAAAATGGGACGTTACTATCAGACGGCCTCGACCTATCGACCGCACAGCCGCTGATATGGGAAGGAAATATGCTTTCCAACCTCGCGTGTCAGCAGAATTTTTTGCGGGTGCTGGACGCATTGGGAACGTTGACCGCGCAGGACAAATACCATAATCAGGCAGATGAATGGATAGGCTACGCACTGGATAAAATTCACGATATAGAATCTGACCTGTTCTACTGGGGAGGGCACACCAGCTACGACCTCTTAACAGATGCGCCAGTACTGGGCAATCACGAAATGAAATGCGTCTATCCGCATTATGCGTACCTCTATAAAGTTCAACCCGAGCGCCTGCGCCGCTTTGTCAAAGCCGTCTGGCATGCGCACATCTGGGATTGGCCCACCTTGCTCTTTAACCGACACGGAATCTACGAAGCGTGGCAAGAAAAGTGGGATGCAAAATTTGAAGGAGGTCCATTGCCAATTGTAGAGAACACCGCGCTCTCCTTTGTCAACACGGGAAGCGATTTAATCCTGAGCGGGGCAATACTACACGCGCTTTCGGGTGATAAAACGCCTTTGAGATGGGCAAACCATCTACTTTCCCGATACGATCAAATTCGGCACCCCGAGGCGGGATTGGCGGGCTATCAGTTTAATCACCGCGACCCCTGTCGGGTGCGAGAGTCATTCAAACCGCCGTTTAGCGAACGGACAGATGTCAACGAAGTGACCATTATAACCAATGGCGTGATTCAAGTTCGATACGGACGCGCCGCCGTCACCTTTCTCAATGCCGCAGAAGTCCTGGGCAGTGAAAAAGGCAAAGCATTTCTCAATGTGGTAACCGCGGATTTAGAAGCCCTGGCAACCCACTGTTATAATATCGACGATCACAGCTTTTATCCCGCCATCAATGACGGCACCCGCCTCTATCCAGAAAATAGCAATGAAGGAATCGGCTATTGCCCGCCCACAAAACTGAGAAAAGTCCCTTCAAATGGACTGATGTTCTTATCTTACGCGCGGGCATATCACATGACCGGTATTGCGCGTTTTCGAGAAATGGCTTTTTCCTTAGCCCGGGGAATGGGCTGGGGCGACTTAAACGCGTCTGTGGATTTTGGGACTGGCGGTTCGCCTGCAAGTAATGAAGCGTGGGTAAACAAAGGGCAGAACGATGCCTGCGCGTTATTCGGTCTATTGGAACTCCACTCGGCAACGGGCGATAATGCGCTATTGCAGTCCGCCACCTCTCTCGGAGAACAATTGCTACGGCAATATCAGGTAAACGGCCTGATTGTTTCAGATGGTCGGAAAGGAGAATCGAATATCGATACCGCGCTACCCCTCGCACTATTGCATCTGGAAGGTGCGAGACAGGGAGATCGCACATCGCTGCCCGATTTTTATCCGAACAACACCTATTTTGACCCCAAAATTGTGATTCGCCGTTGGGAAGAAGAAGGTCGATAAACAACAGGAGGTCCACCATGAAAGCCGCTGTTTTGCGCGAAGCACATCAGCCAATTACTGTAGAAGATGTTGCAATTGCCGATCCAATCGGGCGCGAATTATTGATACGCACCGCCGCCGCGGGAGTCTGTCACAGCGATGTTCATTATCAGCAAGGACTTTATACCTGCGAACTACCTGCCGTACTCGGCCACGAATCAGCGGGTATTGTAGAGGCAGTCGGGCCAGACGTGACCTATGTGAAACCCGGCGACCACGTAATCACCTGTCTATCGGTCTTTTGCGGGCATTGTCGCTACTGCACCACCGGGCGTCCAAATCTGTGTGAAGATAGAGAATCAACCCAGCGCAAAGAGACCGATAAACCGCGCCTGTCTCAGGATGGTCAAGCGTTCTTTCAGTTTGCCAACCTCGCCTCTTATGCAGAACAGTTGCTGGTACACGAAAATGCAGTGTGCAAAGTCCGCGAAGACATGCCACTGGACAAAGCCGCCTTGATTGGATGTGGCGTAACAACCGGCGTAGGTGCCGCGCTCAACACCGCCAAAATAGAGGCGGGTAGCACAGTAGCCGTTGTCGGATGCGGTGGTATTGGCCTGAGTGCTGTACAGGGTGCGCGAATAGGCGGCGCAGGGCGTATTATTGCAGTAGATACCGTCTCATCCAAACTGCAACTGGCCCGAGAATTGGGTGCAACAGACCTGGTCAATGCCAATGATGGCGATCCCGTTGAACAAATAATGGATCTGACCGGCGGAAAAGGCGTGGCGTACTCTTTTGAAGCGGTGGGATTGAAACAGACTGCGGAACAGTGTTTTTATATGCTCGAAGAAGGCGGCACCGCCACGATAATTGGCATGATTCCCCAGGGCGTTAAAATTGAGCTTACAGGACAAAACTTTTTGCGCGAGCGCAAAATTCAAGGCTCAAGCATGGGATCCAATCGCTTTCGCGTGGATATGCCGCGGTATGTAGATATGTATCTCATGGGCAATCTCAAGCTCGACGAAATGATCTCACACAATATAGCCTTAGATGACATCGACAATGCGTTCAATGCCCTGATCGCAGGTGAAGTCGCGCGACAGATCATCATATTTGATGTATAAACAAATGGATGTGCTATGGGTCTAAATACCGATCTAAACCGAATCCGCAGAGATGGCTGGACCGTAATAGAAGATGTAATCCCGGAAAATGAGATAGATGCCATACGCGATCACGTATTGCATTCGACCGGGATACACGGCAGAGTAAAGGCCGCAAAAGAGGGCATCGGACACGTGCCGGGGTTTATACGCTATGACCAGTCCCTCGCGCCCTATCTCGCAGACGCAAGATTAATGGCCCTCTTCGAAGCACTTTTGGGCTCCTTTGTCAAAGTGTCTTATGTCTCAGCGACCACCAACCGTCGGGGCAATCCGCGGGGCAGGTGGCATGCAGACTGGCCGTTTAACCAGATCAATGCCGCGCATGTGCTTGCACCCTATCCAGATGCGGTAATGCATCTCACAACCCTGTGGATGTTATCTCCCTTTACCCGTGAGAATGGCGGCACATTGATCGTGCCGGGCAGCCACCGATGGTCTAATAATCCAACCGGAAATATAGATGTAGATCCGACCGCGCCTTATTCAACCGAAATGAATGCAACGGGTCCAGCGGGAAGCGTCCTCGTGCTGGACAGCCGGATATGGCACGCAACCGCTCCCAATCAATCCCAGGAGGACCGGGTATCCGTTGTCGTTCGCTATGCCCCGTGGTGGTTGAACACGCGCGTATTGATGCCGGGATCTGAAGAACGCAAAATGATGGTGGATGAAACCGGCTTGACCGACAACGACCAAGAACCTGTACCCCGCCGTGTTTACGAGGAATTACCGGAAAACGTGAAACCCCTGTTCCGGCACTGGATAAGCGATTGAAAGAAAAAAGAATGGGCACAGTCACCGAACAACATATCCAACAGTATCGGGAAGAAGGATACTGCCATGTGGAAGGATTGATCCCTGCCGAACTCATGGCGAACGCCTGGACGCGAGTAAGAGAAATAATAGATCATCCGCCAGATTGGAAAAAAGGCAGATTTCAAGTCCTCAATCCCGAAATATACCGCGCCACATCAGGCGAACCATTGCCCAAGGGCATCCAACGTCCGGGCCTGGAAGAAGAGGTATTTGCTCACGTCGCAGAACACGGCAATATGGCAAATGCAATGGCGGCGGTTTTGGGCGGCGATGTGGAACTCTTCACAGATCAGATAGGGGTTAAACACGGCTGGATTGACACTGAGCAGGGTGGGTGCAGTTATTTTCATCAGGATTCGTGGTACTGGAAAATCGATCCAGAATTGGGTTGCAACTGCTGGATCCCGATGCAAGAAGTCGGAAAGAACGCCATCGCATTATCGGTCATGCCGCGCAGCCATATCGGCTGGAAACTCGTACCACACGAATCTTATTACGACGACCCGCCGATGTTCAGAAAATCCCGTGTGAATGGCGACGAAACCTATGAACCCTTTAAGCGCCACCGCATCCCCCTGAATCAGATCGATTACTCCGATGAAGTCCTCGTCGAAATGAAACCGGGCGACGGCCTCTTCTTCTCAAATTACACCTGGCATCGAAGCGAGCCAAATCGCACGGGCAACACAATGGCATTTTACGCGATTGCATATCAGTTGAAAGATCGGGCTTCAAAATCTTGAGTAGCTTTTGACAGGAAAGGAAAAAACATGGCGCGTGTTGGGTTGATCGGTGTCGGAGATATGGGCAGTGGGATGGCGGCGAACATCTTGAAAAATGGCCATGAGCTTGTCGTTTATGATTTGCGCCCCGAACAATTGGAACCATTTGTCGAGCGGGGCGCTTATGCAGCCAAAAATGTTGGCGAAGTAGGCGAGCGCTCAGACTTTGTGTTCGTCATGGTCATGAACGGCGATCAAATTAAGGCGATCTTAAACAATGGCTTGTTGAACAGCATGAAACCGGGATCGACATTTATCTGCACATCAACCATCTTGCGGTCGGAATTGGTCGAAATCGCGCAATCCTTAAAAGAGAGAGAGATTCGCGTCATAGACGCCCCGGTAAGCGGTGGCGCACCCGGCGCAGCGGCTGGCACACTGACAATGATGGTAGCGGCACAGCAAGATGTTTTTCAGGACGCGACAGAAGTCCTCAACGCAGTCGGAGAAAACATCTTCCATGTCAGTGAAGAAATCGGAGCCGGACAAACCGTGAAAGCGTGTCTGGCCGTCTTGACAGGCGTAACCTATGCGGGCATCTTCGAAACCCTATCACTGGGCGTAAAAGCCGGCGTAAAAGCCGAAACCCTCTACGAAGTCATCAACACCAGTGTGGTCGGCAGCTTTTTGTTCAGGGACACAACGCAAAACATCATGGAACGAAATTTTGTAGGACAAAGCCGCATTGGCACAATGTACAAAGACCTTGGAATCGCAAAAACACTGGGACGCGAATGCGGCGTGCCCTTGTTCACACTCTCATCGGCTGCGGAATGGTTTCAAGCGGGCATCAGTGTGAACCCCGAAGAAGCGAACTGGGCCATCATCAAAATTTTTGAGGATATGCTGGGCATTGAAGTAAAAAAGCGGTGAGGCGTAAGGAGATTACTTGTGAAACTCGGTGTAATTACAGATGGAATCAGCAGAGATTTTGAACACGCGTTAAATGTCATGGCGGAATACGGACTGAAATATCCAGAACTCCAGTTTGTATGGGATCGGGAAGTAGGGGACCACAACGCCGAACAAGTAGCGCGCATGAAGACACTACTGAATCAGCACGACATGCAAGTCTCATGCATCTCGCGGCACAACTTTGGCGGCTTGCCCGTATTGCAGACCGAAGTAGGAGATGCCGAATTTGAAGATCATGTATCGGGATTGCGGCGGTGCATCGCCCTTGCCAAAACCCTCGGCACAAACATTGTCAGAATTATGGGTTATAAAAAAGAAATGATACTATTTGGGTACAACGGCGCTGAAGACTGGATTGTAACGGCTGGTGCATGGGATAAACTGGTAAAACTCATGGCAGTTCCCGTTCAGATTGCCGAAGAAGAAGGCATAACACTCGTCGTTGAAACGGGTAATAATGCCATGATCACATCGGGATATCTGGCGCGAAAGTTGATCGACGAACTGGGTAGCTCCCACCTCAAACTGCTATGGGATATTCCCAACACAATGTACTGTACGGATGTCCCCTATCCCGATGCCTACAATGAAATTCGCGATTATATCGGCCATATTCACATCAAAGACGCAAAAACCGATATAGCGCGCGCCACCGTTGGATTCTATCCCCTGGGCGAAGGCGATGTGGGACCATATCTGGAACCTATTGCAAACGCGCTCAAACGCGATGGGTATGCGGGCGCAATCTCTTATGAAAGCGTCTATCGTCCCAAAAGCGGCACATTTGAAGACGGGTTCAGGGCGAGCGCTGCAAAATTTTTGGAAATTTTTGGTTGAGGAGGACCTCCATGGCTGATCCAATGCGGTTATTGACCGATGAAGAGGTACAGCGATTTATCGTGGATGGATGCATGACCGTTCACGCGGATTATCCACCCTCTTTCCACGCGAATATCTACGACCAGATCGAGACCGTCTTTGAAAAAGAAGGCAATCCCGGCAATAATATCCTGCCCCGGATACCGCAGATCGGACAGGTATTTGAACACCCCAATGTGAAAGGGGCGCTGACCAGCTTACTGGGACCGGGATACATCTTGAATCCCCATCGACATTGTCACCTGAATCCCCCGGGGCGAAACGGACAGCGATGGCATAAAGACTGTTATGTCTATGATCACAATTTGCGGCATCCAAAATTCTACTGGCTGCTCGCTTTTTATTTTCCCCAGGACACGACTGAAGACATGGGACCGTCGGGCGTATTGCCCGGCATGCAAATATACAAAACCATCAGCGATGTAGATCCCGCACAAACGCAAGAAAAAGCGCGGGCATTTTGCGGGCCTGCGGGCACAGTAGCTCTAATCCACTTTGATTCCTGGCACCGCGCAACCGAAAATATCAGCAATAAAAATCGGTACATGCTAAAATTCCAATTTGCGCGCACACAAGAACCGCAAAAACCCACATGGGATCACCAGAGCCGTGCGTGGTCCCCGGGCATTGAAGATCGGCATCCAGCCATATCAAAAGACGTGTGGGACTGGATGTGTGGAAACGCCCAAAAAGAACGCGCCACACGACAGGACAATCTGAAAAACTCAATCCAAAACTTAAAAAATAGATCGGAATCTGAACGCCTGGACGCGGCGTATAAACTCGCTGAATTTGGTGCAGAAGCCGTACCCGAACTCATCGCCGCCATGCGAGAGGAAACACTCGCGACAATTGAGGAAACAGAAGCCAAAACACCGGACAATGCCCATGGAACAAATCCCACGAGCGGATGCGCGGCACTCTCCCTCGCAACCATAGGAGAACCCGCAGTCACCGCCCTCACAGAGACATTATCAGACAACCACTGGTGGGTGCGAGCGGTTGTAGCCAATGTATTGGGACATATCGGATCAGACGCGGTTGCATCTGTGCCTGCTTTGAGAACCGCGATAAAAGACAATCACTGGTGGGTGCGCCGCAACGCAATCGAAGCACTGGGCGCAATCGGTGACCTTTCCCCAGAGCTACGCTCTGATCTGACACAAGCACTCAGTGATGAAGACTATCGCGTGCGCCGCAACGCAGCCCTCACCCTTGCAAAATTTGGAAAATCGGGCGATATTGCAGTTGAAGCACTGGGAACAATGCTCGAAGACGAAAATCGCTACAACCGATTTTACGCTGCATATCTGCTGAAACAAATCGGCACACCTGCTGCACGAGATATATTATTCCACACCCTGTTCAACTCCCGATGGTGCCCCATCACGACAAAAGACAATATGTACTGAGCCCCCTACCCACTCTCCTCCAAAAAAAGATGCGGAATTTTTATTTTTTGTTACATTATGTATAAGTAAGTAAGTTCTTACTTGAAGCCACTATCCACAGGCTTCCAACACTATTCAGGAGCAAAAATATGATCAGAGCGTGCTTGCTTGGGCTTATCTGTATAGCGATTTGCGCGCATCCGGCTGAAAGTGATGACACAGCCGGTATTGTAAAAGAAATCACGGGCGATCTCGCTTATGTATCTGGACTCAACGGAGCGGCGACCCTGGGAAGCCAATTACAGATGGACAATGGGTCAACGCTTCAGGTCATCAAAAAGCTCGAAGACGACGTGCTCGTAGCCCGCGTGGTCGAAGAAAACGGTTCACCCGTAAAGGTATCGGATCGCATTCGCGTTGTCACCACACAGACTTCTGACGATGTACCGCGTGCTGTTTACGCTACCCGCGTGGATCAAGGTCCCAAAATGGACGGGCGTTTGGACGACCCTGCATGGCAAAATGCAAAACCCATTGAAGGATTTGTCCAGCGCGACCCGGGCTACTGGGTGCCGAGCACCGAACGCACAACAGCACGTATTGTATATGACCAGAGAAAAATTTATTTCGGATTTGAATGTTTTGATTCTGAGCCACATAAAATCGTGGCAAATAATATGCGGCGCGATTCGCAATTGTGGGGCGATGACAATGTGCAAATACTTCTGGACACTTATAACGACCGTCAAACCGGGGCGTTCTTCTTCGTCAACTCTCTGGGTGCAAAACGCGATCTGATCCTATCGCGGGAAGGACGCACCTACAACGAAGATTGGGATTGCATCTGGGAAGCCAAAGGACATCGGGACGACAAAGGATGGTCGGTTGAGGTGGCAATTCCATTCGATCAACTGCGATTTAAGGACGAAGAAGATGCGGTATGGGGGATCAACCTCGCGCGATTTATTGCCCGCAAAACCGAATCGACAGCACTGATGGTCGGGCAAAGATCGACGTCACCAACGCAACGCTATCGCACAACAGACCTCGCAGAACTCAGGGGACTAAAATCCTTAAAAACTCGCCGTGTATTTCAGATCAAACCTTATGTATTGCCCGGCGCGCTGAAAGATTTGCGGGCAGAAGACCCATCTGCACAAGAGACCTTTGAATCGGGTGTAGATGTGCGATATGGCCTCACGCCCAATATGGTACTGGATCTGTCTTATAATACAGATTTTGCTCAGGTTGAAGGTGATCAAGAGCAAGTAAACCTGACGCAATTCTCACAATTTTTCCCTGAAAAACGCGAATTCTTCCTGGAGGGATCCAGTCTCTTTGATTTTGGCGAAGCCGCCACGAGACGCGGAGGAGACAGCCGTCCACCTACTATTTTATTTTACAGCCGCCGAATCGGCCTGGAATCGGGGGAACCCGTACCCATTCTCCTGGGCAGCAAACTGGCGGGCAAAGCCGGCAAAACGAGCATTGGCGCGTTGAATGTATTGACGGATTCCAAAACACTTCAGGACGATACATTTGTTCAACGCAGCAATTTCTCGGTCTTGCGCCTGAAACACGACGTGCTGGCGCGGTCAAATATCGGTGCGATTGTCGTGAACAAACAAACCCCTATTCCGGGTGCGGGTTGGGACCAGTACAACCGCGCTGCCGGGCTTGATTTCAGTTTTTCCCCATCCAATGCCCTCAATTTTCAGGGATTTTACGCGCAAACCTGGGATTCTGCTGAAGGCGCGCAAACAGGGGCTGCGGGATTTTTAGGGGCTACCTATTCGGGGGGTGTTTATTCCAGCGCCATAAAATACGTCGATATTGGAGAGCATTTTCAACCCAAAGCCGGATTTGTCAACCGCCGCGCTGGATTGACGAGACTTCGGCGATACGAGGCGCGAGTCAGAGCGCGAATACCCGCCAACACGAATCTCATTCGCTATGTTTCCACGGGACCGAGATTTAGGCTTATTACAGATCCCAGTGATCCAATAAATAAGGTCAAATTCTGGGATTTACAGGTCGCGACTTACACGCGATTCAATGCCGGAGACTGGTACCGAGTCGAATTTACGCGAACGCACGACGTGGTCGAGCGCACATTCAAACCATCGAAAAAGCGACCAGATATAATTATCCCACACGGCACATACAATTTTACAAAATTCGGAACCGGTCCCTATCCGAGTCGCTCGCGGAAAGTCCGTCCCGAGTTCGACATTGAGATCGGCAACTATTACACGGGAAGGCGATATAAACTTTCACTCGAAAATACCTTCATGCCTTCTGGAAAACTTTCAATTGAGACCGACTATGAAGTCAACTGGCTGCGCTTGCCCCAGGGCAACTTCAATATTCAGGTATTGAGCAACCGCTTGATCTATTCATTTTCCACAGACTTTTATGTCAAACTATTCGCCCAGTGGAATAATGACCGCGAACAGGCGAGTGTAAACGTATTGCTGAATTACCGCTTCCGTCCCGGCAGTGATATTTACTTTGTCTATGATCAGGGATTTGATGTGACTTACGATCACAACCTGGATGACCGGGATGTCTTGAGAGAATGGAACGAAAGAAATCGGGCCGTTCTCATAAAAGTCTCATACATGCTGGGAATGTAATCCATCTCCCACAGTTACAAACAAAAAAGACCGGACAAAGCGTCCGGTCTTTTTTGTGCGATTATCTTACCCGCGCCCAACATAAGGCATCTTAGTCGCCATAATCGTCATAAACTGAACATTTGCATCTAACGGAAGGCTCGCCATATTGAGCACGGCTTGGGCGACGCCCCTGACATCCATCGTGGGTTCTACCAGAGTAGATCCATTGGCCTGCGGCACACCGTTTTTCATGCGCTCGGTCATATCGGTCGCTGCATTGCCAATATCGATTTGTCCGCAGGCGATATCGTATTTGCGCCCATCAAGCGAAGCGGATTTGGTGAGACCCGACACCGCGTGTTTGGTCGCTGTATAGGGCGCAGAATTTGGACGGGGGACATGCGCCGATATCGACCCATTATTGATGATCCTCCCACCCCGGGGCGTCTGATCTTTCATAATTTTAAATGCCTCCTGAATACACAAAAAGACACCCGTTAAATTGGTATTGACGACCGTTTGCCATTGCTCAAAAGTCAGATCTTCGAGATTGACGCCGGGCGCGCCCACGCCCGCATTGTTGAAAACCACATCCAAGCGTCCAAATTTCTCTTTTGTCCGTGCAAAAAGATTTTCCACAGATGTAGGATCGCCAACATCTGTCGGCACAACAAGCGTCTTCGAATCATCTACACCCGCTTCACTCACCGTGGCATTCAAAGTTTCTTCGCGTCGTCCTGCCAGAGCAACAGAATATCCCGCATCCAAAAAGGCAAGCGTGGTATGTTTGCCAATCCCGCTACCCGCACCGGTAATGATTGCAACTTTACTACTCATAGTCAAATCTCCTGATGAGTTGTGGTTTATATCTAACGCATGATAACATGCAGAACGCATAAGTCAAAAAATTTATGTACAGCCAAATGCACAGGCACAAGTTCATCCCCCACCTCACAATACATCCGCATTTTTTGGTTCTTGTTTGTCCAGGCAAGACGCATTATCTTGTCGCCCTACCTTATTTTTCTTAATCAATAGAAAGGACGAATAATGGCGATTCTGTTTGCTCGGACAGAAAATCTGGAACGATCGTGGCCGTTTGTGCCAGAGGCATTGACGGCGCGGCTAAATGAAATAGATGAAGTGCGCGTGGTACAGGTGGAACGCGGTGTGCCACTTGGAGAATTGACGGATTTATCGCATGTATCGGCCATCGCGCTCTTCGGCGGACAGTTGACAGAAGCGTGCTTGAGCCGTGCGCCCGAATTGAAAGCCGTGGGAGGGGTACTGGATAATTGGGGCCACCGCTCTCTTCCAGTCGATGGCATGTTTGAACGCGATATCCCCATCGTTGACGGCACGCGCGCGTGGGCGGCGTCTGTCGCAGAAATCACACTCGCCCTGACATTGAATGCCCTGCGCATGATACCGCAATGGCACAAACGCATGGCATCGGGGGAACGCCTGTGGAATTTTGAATACGTGCAATTTTGCGACAACCCAGATTTCGTCAACGGCACATTGGGAACCAAAACAGTCGGCGTCATGGGACTGGGACAAATCGGCGGACGGATGGCATCGTGGTGCAACGCGCTCGGCTCGCGCGTGCTGGGCTACGACCCGTTTATTCCAAAATCGCGGCTGGATGAACTCGGCGTAGAAGGCGTGGAAATGGACACCCTCGTAGATGAATGCGAGATAGTCGTCGTCACCATACCACCAACGCCATCGGCAACAAAAATCCTATCGCGCGAACGCATTTATCGGATGCGTAAAGGCAGCCTGGTCATAATCACCACCCGCGCACACGCCGTCGATATGGACGCACTGCGGGAACGCATCATCGCCAACGAACTCGCCGGTGCATTTGACGTATATGACAATGAGCCAGTACCAACCGACGATCTATTGCGCAATCGAGTCAATGTCGTCCACACCCCCCACATAGCTGGACGCACGCGAGATGCGAACTTACAAGTCGCCGAAGTAATCGGCGATGATTTTGAGCGAATCTTAAATGGCGAAGCACCCCATGCTCGGCTCTCCAGAGAAGCGATAGATGTGCGAGGCTCGCGCACGGACTTGCCAGCGATGCAGAATCAATAAACCCCTTACAGGAGGAAACATGAAACTCGGACTCAACTCTGTTCTTTTTGGCGCATGGGACATGGAAACGGCTTTTAAATACACGGCCATGGCCGGATACGACGGCATAGAAGTCGCGGCAATAGGCGGCATGAGCCAGCACCTCGTCCTCGACAATTGGCGCGAAACAGCCCGGGAAGCCAGGCGTCTGGGACGTGAATACGGCCTCGAACTCCTCGCCATGGAACAACCCAGACAAGACCCCGAAATGATGGAAAAAGCATTTTGTGCTGCAAACGAAGCCGGCATCCCAGTCGTCAATTGCGGGCCGGGTGGAAAATCAGATGACGAAGAAACCTTCCAGCAAAGCGTCGATTCCCTCGGCAGCCTCGCCAACATGGCTGAAAAATACGGCGTAACCCTCTGCGTCAAAGCCCATGTGGGTGCAGCCATCTACAACACCCCAACCACTCTGCGCGTGATGGAAGCCATCTCATCCCCCGCCTTTGGTATTGACATGGACCCCTCGCACATCCACCGCGCGAACGAAAATCCAGTCGAAGCTATCGCAGCCGTCGTCTCGCGCGTCAAACACGTCCACATCCGCGACTGCAAAGGACGCGAGCGCGGTCCAGGCGACCCCGTAAACCAGGCCAACGGCCGCGGCGACATCGACCTCGTCGGCTATATCCGCGTCCTGCACGAAAACGGTTATGACGGCCCCGTCAACCTCGAAGTCATCGGCACAAAGGCCCAGGGACACAGCCTGGAACAATGTTGCATCATCGGCGCGGAAACCCGCGGACACATGCAGGCATCCTTGCAAGCGTGCGGCGCGCGATAAAGACGAATCGACGAATCAGACCAACCACCCAACGGGCAGGCACAGGGGCCTGCCCCTACAACATTGCAAGATAGCTCAAACCACACACAGAAAGATATCTCACAATGCCCAATAAACCCAACATCCTCTGGATCTACGGCGAAGACCTCTATCCCAACCTCGCCTGCTATGGCACACCAGCAGTACAAACACCCAACATCGACAAACTCGCCTCAGAAGGCACGCTATTTACAAATGCGTTTGTCACCTGCCCGGTGTGTTCTCCGAGCAGATCGGCCATCATCACCGGCCGCTATCAAACCAGCTTTGGCGCGCACAATCACCGCAGCAAGCGCGACACCCCATTGCCCGAACACATTCGCCTCATCACCGACTACTTCCGCGATGCGGGATATTACACCTGCAACAGCCCTGGCCCGCCCTTTGACAAACCCGGTAAAACCGACTTCAACTTCCAGCGCAAAGGCGTCTTTGACGGCATCGACTGGACCCAACGCGCCGAGGGCCAGCCCTTTTACGCCCAGAACAACATCACAGACACCCATCGCAACTTCACGCCCGACCCGCAAAACCCCGTCGATCCCGACGCCGTAGAAATTCCGCCTTATTATCCCGATCATCCCCTCATCAGAAAAGATTGGGCAATGTATCTCGAAAGCGCTCAGGTCTTCGACCGCAAAGTCGGCGAGGTACTCCAGCGCCTCGAAGACGAAGGCATAGCCGACAACACCATCGTCTTCCTCATCGCAGACCACGGACGCGCGCATATCCGCGACAAACAATTCCTGTACGACGGTGGCATTCGCATACCCTGCATAGTGCGCTGGCTCGGGCACATCGACGCAGGCGTCGTAAGCGACGAACTCGTCAGCGGCATAGACCTTGCACCCACCGCGCTCTCGCTCGCGGGTTTAGAAGTCCCCCCGGAAATGGAAGGCAACATCTTCCTCGGTCCCGATGCGAAATCCCGCAGCGAAATCTACTCAGCACGCGACCGATGTGACGGCACAGTAGATCGCATCCGCTGCGTACGCACCAAAAACTACAAATACATACGCAACTATCACCCGGACCGCCCCTACATGCAATTCAACCGCTACAAATATCAGCAATACCCCCTCTGGACGCTCCTGCCCCTGCTCGGCAAAGAAGGCAAACTCACCGAAGCACAGGCAAAATTCCTCGCATCCTATCGCCCTTACGAAGAACTCTACGACCTGCAAGCCGACCCCCACGAAGTCGAAAATCTCGCAGAGTCGCCAGACCATCAGAATGTGCTCAACGACCTTAGCGTGCGCCTCGACAACTGGATCGAAACCTACGCCGACCAGGGCGAAATCCCCGAAGAACCAGAGGTCATCGCAGCACAAGCAGAAGACATGTACGACAAACATCAAAGCGCCCCAGATAGCCAACTATCGCCCGAAGAATACATAAAAACATGGGAACAGAAATTGATCCGCAGATGAACGCAGATGAACGCAGATGAAAGGCGAAAATTTGGGCTGGTTGGTGCTTTCTCACTTCTCACCTGTGGTTGCTTATGTTCTCTTCCCCACAAGAATCCGTCATCCGGCGCATGACCCGCCTATCCCTTGAGCACAATGCCATAAACCTCTCTCAAGGGATCACAGACGAACCCGTACTCTACGACCTCGCCTGGGCGGGCATCGCCGCCATACTGGGCGGCTCAGACGAAGGCGCAGAGCACTTGCACGCGCTCACCCTCCGCGACCTCCTCGCGCGCAATCAGGGAAACGATAACCATTCTCTCAAAGACCTCTGCGCCATCCTCCGCCCCGAACACGACCGCTACAACCAGTATTCCTTCCCCTACGGATTGCCCGAACTTCGAGAAGCCATAGCAGACTATACTCACCGGTTCTACGCCTTTCGCCCCAATCTCGAAACGCAAATCACCGTCACCGCAGGCGCGACCGAAGGCCTCTCCTCAACACTTCGCGCCCTGTGCAATCCCGGCGATAGCGTCATCGTCTTACAACCCTTTCACGAAATGTATCCCAATCAAGCCAGCCTTTTTGGGCTGCATTGCGAATATGTCACCTTGCGCGAAAAAAGCGATGGTTGGGCAATTGACAAAGACGAATGGGCCACCGCGGCAAAACGCGCGCGCGCAATCATCCTCAACACGCCGCACAACCCCACGGGCAAAGTCTTCTCCGAAGCAGAACTCGCCTTCATCGCAGACCTCTGTTGCAAACGCGATCTATATTTAATTACCGACGAAATCTACGAACACATCCTCTACGGCGACTGCGTCCACATCTGCCCCGCAGCACTCGCTGGCATGGCCGAGCGCACCATAGTCATCAACGCCATCACCAAAACCGCCAACGCCAGCGGCTGGCGCGTCGGCTGGGTCATATCGCCCGAACAACACACCCCGCGAATCCGCGCAGTTCACGACACCCTCGTCGTACAAGCCCCCACCCCATTGCAAAAAGGCGCCGAGCACCTGTTGCGGTTGCCCGACGCCATCTTCAAAAATATTCACAAACCATTCTTACAAAAACGCAACCTGCTCCTCAACGCACTCCTATCCACCGGATTCAAAATCACCCCACCCGACGGCTCCTACTACCTCTTTGCCGATTACCGCTCCGTACCCACCTTATGCGACATGAATCCAACCGATGCCGCCCTGTACATGACCCGGAAAATCGGCGTCACCCCCGTACCTGGCGACAACTTCTACGCAACGGGCAACAACGGCGACCGGTACTTGCGATTTGCCTTTTGCCGCACCCTCGACAGCCTGAGCGAAGCAGCAAAACGGCTAAAAGAGCTGAAAAGGTAAGAGCCTCTCACGCCTCACAAAGCATCTTAAACAGCGCATCTGCAATAACAAAATGCCCTGTCCGATTGGGATGCACAGGCTCTGGACAAAAAGTTTCTGAACCTCTATATTTCAAATGCGTCTGAAAAAGATCGTGCAACCGCAACAGCTTTGTCCCATATTTTTTACTCATCTTCTCCACAATGCCGATATACTCCGGAATCAACGCCATAACCTCGCTCTGGAACGTCTGTCCGGACGTATCCGTCGAAATATAAAACGGCGTAATCAGCACAATTGGACACCCAATCTCCCGTTGTGTTGTATCCAGAATCGCATCGTACAACGCTTCAAAGCGCACGGGCGGAACCGCATCCTCCGCCTGTCGCAAAAGGCTGTGCAAATCGTTGATCCCGATCTTAATCGACAACTTATCCGGCGCGTGATCAATCACGTCTTCTTGCCAGCGCTCGTGCAAATGCGTCACGCGATTGCCGCCTATTCCTCTATTGATATAATTGATATTTCGCTCGGGAAACTGCGCGGTCACAATCTCTGTAAACGCCCGCACATACCCATTGCCCAGCGGTGCCTCAGCCGCCCGCCGGCCACAATCCGTAATACTATCGCCAATCAACAACATCGTCTCGCCATCTTGAACCCAAAAATCGGACATACTATTCTCCTTTATACCATGAAAAAACTATTCATCTACATCTTAATCACAACCTGCCTCTCAACGCACGGAATCGCCCTTGCCGAACCCGTAACCGTATATGCTGCAGCCAGCTTGACGAGCGCTCTGCAAGACCTCTCCAAAACCGCAGAAAAACAGGGCATATCCTTGCGAATGTCTTTTGCCGGTTCTTCGATCCTCGCCAAACAGATAGCCCTGGGTGCGCCTGCGGATATATATTTCTCTGCTAATGTAAAATGGATGGATTTTTTGGCAACGGAAAAATTGATCAAACCCAATACCCGAATCAACCTGCTGGGCAACGCCCTCGTAATCATCTCTCCCAAAAATGAAAAATTCGCTGTCGAACCCCACGCAAACTTTGACTTCTCCAGCGCATTCGAAGGACAACTGGCCCTGGGCGACCCATCTCATGTACCTGCGGGTATCTACGCTGTAGAAGCCCTGAAAAAATTGGGCTGGTGGGCATTGCTCAAAAACCGCATCGCCCCGGCAATGGACGTGCGCGGCGCACTCACACTGGTCGCCCGCGGAGAATGTGCCGCGGGCATTGTCTATGCCACAGATGCGACAATCAGCGATGGCGTCGAAGTAATTGCCACACTCCCCGATTCCCTATTGCACACACCCATTGTCTATCCAATCGCCATTGCAAAAGGACGACACACACCAACAGTCGCAGCCGCCATGCACTTCTTTCAATCAGACACAGCGGCTGCGGTCTTTCGGCGATATGGATTTCGTGTGTTGCCTTCAGAAGATAAAAAAAATTGGTAACGATTTCGGTTCTTTTGGATATATTTATCTGTGATTACTATTTCCAATATTATACAGAGAGATGTGATTTGTAAACTTATTGGGAGGCCAAGAAGCGATGACGGTTGCTGATCATATCAAGCAGGAAGAAAGTAAGACGCTGGAATTTAAGCGGGACTTGTCTTCACCCAAAAATCTGCTGAAAACTCTGGTGGCATTTGCGAATACGGCGGGTGGGCGGGTAATTATCGGTGTAGATGATATATCTCGTTTGCCAGTGGGGGTAGAAAATCCGCTTGATGAAGAGGAACGGCTTTGTAGTTTGATCGCCGACTCGATCAGACCGCGTTTGGTTCCCAATGTCGAAATGACGACAGTTGATGGCAAAACTCTGCTTGTAGTAGAAGTTTTTCTGAGCGGAGTCCGTCCACACTATTTGAAAGCCGAATGCCCTGATCGCGGTGTCTATGTCCGTTTAGGCTCCACCAATCGTGTGGCAGATAGGGAATTGATCGCCGAATTGAGCCGCTCGGTAGAAGGGATTGCTTTTGATGAACTCCCGATGCCCGAGTTATCGGTTGATGATCTGGACTTGGGGGTACTGGAAAATCTATTTCAGGATCAGCGCGACCTTGGCGAACGGGCATTACACACTCTGAGGCTATTGACGGATGAGCAGGGGCGACAGGTGCCGACAAAAGGCGCGATTTTGCTCGCCGGAAAAGAGCGGGAAAGACATTTTCCCGATGCCTGGGTACAATGCGGACGTTTCATTGGTCGGGACAAAGCGGATATCTTAGATCATATAGAGCTGCACGATCCGTTGCCCCTGGCCGAAAGCATCATATTATTTCTCAAAAAGCACGCCATGCGCGGTGCTGATTTCTCCGAAGTCCGGCGCAAAGACACCTGGAATATTCCCCTTGGAATTTTGCGCGAAGTGGTCATTAACGCGCTTGTTCACGCTGACTATTCACAAAAGGGAACACCCATTCGGGTGGCTTTTTTTGATGACCGAATCGAGGTCGAAAACCCCGGCATATTGCTGCCGGGTTTGACCTTTGACGATATTCGCCAGGGTATCTCTAAAATACGCAACCATGTCATTGCACGCATCTTTCGCGAACTCAATCTGATTGAACAATGGGGCAGCGGCATTCCCCGCATCTTTCGTGAGGCTGAAGCACTGGGGCTGTCGGAGTTGCGTATTGAGGAAATCGGTATGCGGATGCGTGTTACCGTACCCTTACTTGAGAACATCGCGGTCCACAAGGAACCCGAACGAGCTACCGAACAAGTAACCGAACAAGTAACCGAACAAGCAAAACGCATCCTGAACTGCTTAAAAAATGAACCCTTGAGCACACGCGAAGCAATGAAAGCCCTTGGATTACATCATCGTCCCACGTTTTTTTACAACTATATGCAACCCGTTATGACAACAGGGCTTGTTGAAATGACACAACCCGAATCGCCGAGGAGCCCAAATCAGAAATACCGCCTCACAGCGAAGGGAAAAATGGCGATTTTTAAGAGCGATCCACCGGAGGATTAGACATCGGCAATGTCTATTTGGAGACCTGGCGTGAACACTGTGAATAATACTGAACCTCGTATCAAAGCCATCAAGACCACCGAGGAATTGATCATCGCAGATTTGGTAGATGGTCGAACAATCAGCGTCCCGCTCGTTTGGTCCTGGCGACTTGCAGACGCAACGCCTGCTCAACGTGAAAACTATGAATTTATCGGCGACGGTCAGGGTGTTCACTGGCCGGATATTGATGAAGACATCAGTGCAGAAGGCATGTTGATGGGCGTACCCGCACGGCCCGCCAAACAGCGTGTGTAAAGTGCGAGATACTAAGGCATTATTTTCAGGCGACCTTCAGAGTCGCCTTTTTTGTGTGCGGATTTAGTCTTCGCCAACCTCAATTAAAAATTAAACGTAAGCGCAGCGCGAAATACAAAAAATAGACCTAAAAATAGGCATGTATCCCTCCTCCAGCATAAACACCCGCAAGCCCTTTAGATTGAGAACTGGTTTTTTCCCTACCAAACCCCTGACCGATCTCCACATTCAAACCGAGAGGAATCCCCCCAAGTGAAAACACAAGCTCGCCTCCAAAGGCAAGTCCAGTTGCCAGCGTCGCGGTCTTGACAGTCTCCTCTCGGAGACCCTCCTCTTTCTGTTGCCAGCCACCTTCGAGAGTGAAATGAAGCCGGGCAAGGTTCCACCTGCTCTGGTGTTCGAATATGGCATACGAAACGCCAGCACCTAACATATGGTCGCTATCCTCACCATTGAGAATAAAACGTCCAACGGTTTGAAGATAGACGGGTGCCAGTCCATTATAGCGAAAACTAATGCCACCAAATGTGGGTGTAGCCCCCTGGAGACCAATACCGAAATTTTTGGTGAGATCAGTCTTTTTTGCCTGAGCCGGAAAACTGAAGGTTACAATCGAAAAAACACATATCAGATAAGAAATTGAGCGTGTCATTACTTTCTCCTTTTTTAGCTATTCGTTGACGAAATTGATGCACGACATCTACACCTGCTGAAGGCGATCATTTTTCGACACCGCATCAGCCTGCTTGCCCCGCGATCCGATCAGCAACAGCGTTAGCCCCACCTGCATCCAGAAAAGCCTTCGAATCCGCCGAACAATGCCCACAGCCAACCCCATCTTTGGATCCAAACCCATCAAATGAAACAGAAACACATGCCCACCTTCAAAAACGCCCATCCCGAGCGGAACAAAAAAGAACGCAGCATTAATCACGATCATCAGCGCGTGGAACAGATACACCCAAACAAACGGCATCGGTTCACCCAGCAGGTAAAGAATCGCGTAAATCTCCAGCGTCCCCATGCTCCAGCCCAACAGATGTAAACCCAACAACCCCACCAAACGCCACCTATTCAACCGATAAAACTGCGCCAAATTCTCATCAATCTCCACCGCGCGATCGCGGAACCGCTCCAAAAACGTAAGCCGCAACCACAGCATCAAATTCAAAAACCGCGCAAAGGGACTTCGGCGCTGCCTGAAAACCGTCCAAACAACCCCCAGAACAGACAACGCCAGAACAGCGATCAGAGCGCCTCGCACCTCAGCCGGCCACGAAAACCGCTGCAAACCCAGCACAACACCACCTATCACAAAAATCACCCCGCCAATCATCTCACCCGTCTTATTGATCACCAGCGACGACACCCCGCGGGAAACGCACATCTTATCGCGCAGCACAATCGCCTTGCCGACCTCCTTACCAACCTGCGATGCCGGCGCCACATTGCCCACCGCCTCGCCAACCAACTGCACCCACAGCAACTGCCTCAAACGCGGCCTTTTCGCCTCACGATCAAAGCATGCCCGCCACATCCACGCATGATGAAAAGATACCACCAGCGACAGACCGATCACCAGCACATACCCCCAACCCATCATCAAAACATGCTGCAATACCTCTGGGGCACTGAGCTGATGCAAAAGCACACCCAGGCCGACAAACCCGATCAGACAAAGCACGATATGCGTTCCCTGTTTCATGTCATTCTCCTGAAAATAGCTATCTTACAAAACAACTCGTTTAGCAGCCGTAACAACTGGAATCGCCCGAATAACACAAAGCGCGACCGTCAGATACGTCGCCATCACAGCAAACATCTCAAGCCAGGACAAAAATGCAGGCGACAAACCCGGCATCAGTTGCGCCGCATTCAGGCTGAACAACAGCACAAACGCGACCACCTTGGAAGTACCGTACGTCGCCCGGCTCACGCGCGAGGCAACCAGCGCGAACCCAATCCGCGACTTCATCATCGTTGACTCACCAAACGCTGTGAACCCCTTCGTCAGCGCACAACTGCGAATTGCATCCGTCACAAAACCCCTGCTGAGCACCACAATCGGCACCCAAAGCGGAATGACATGCAACCACGCAAACACCACCCACCACACATTCTCAGCGATCCGATCACCCACAATATCCAGCAAGCCCCCGACCTTGCTCTCGCAACCCAACCGCCGCGCGAGATACCCATCCAACCAATCCATCACCAGCGCGACAAAAGCGAGCGGCACCGCAACCCACGCCAGCATCACATCTCCAGACACGGCAAAAGCCGTCGCCAGAAACAAAAGCACCACTCGAGCAGCGGTAATCAAATTGGCAACCTGACCTGGAAACGCGGTCGCAAACGTCGATGTAAGCGTTGACATCTCAGCCTCCTTCTGAAAGGTTCACATCTCAAACTACTCGGTCGCAACACGTCATATGCAAATCCCGTGCCAAAACCATTTTACCCTCGAAAAAGGCCATTTTCCCTGTTATCCACCCCAAAAACTGCCCAATTAGTGCAAACTAAATATTGCACCTGCAAACCCCGCATTGCACAGCAGGCACAAAAAAATCCGGAGACACAATGTGTATCTCCGGATCTGTTAAATTGCAGGGGCTGGGGGCTGGCTACCGATAAATCCCGGGATCGATCCCGTGCTCCTTCAACTTCTGTTGCAGTGCCTGCCGTTTCATGCCAATAGCCGGTGCTGTACGACTAATATTGCCGTTGTAGTATTCCAAAGCGGATCGAATAAACGCAACCTCAAAAGACTGCACAACCTCCTGCTTTGCATCTTGAAAAAACACCCCATCCCGCCAGACAGATTCGGTGCCCTCTACAGACTCAACACCCCGAACCTCCTGGGGAAGCAAATCGAGACGCAACTCGGACCCATCCGAAAAAATAACCGCACGTTCAACCGCGTGCATCAACTCCCGTATATTGCCCGGCCATGCATACACCATCAACATCTTCATCACATCCGGCGGCACATCCGTCATCGCCTTGCCGTGCTGATCATTAAAACGCGCCAAAAAATGTTGAATAAGCAGCGGAATATCCTCGCGCCGATCCCGCAAAGGCGGCAAAAAAATATCCACCACTTTCAAGCGATAAAAGAGATCCTCCCGAAACCGTCCCGCTGCAATCTCCGCTGGCAAATCCTTATTCGTCGCGTTGATAATCCGAACATCCACCGTCACCGTCTCCGCACCGCCCAGCCTCTCAAACTGTTTCTCCTCCAGCACGCGCAACAACTTCGCCTGCGTCTCGATGTGCATATCGCCGATCTCGTCCAAAAACAGCGTCCCCCCATCCGCAAGCTCAAACTTGCCCTGCCGCCGCGCAGTCGCCCCGGTAAACGCGCCCCTCTCATGCCCGAACAACTCGCTCTCGATCAACTCCGTCGGCAACGCCGCTGCATTCACCGCCACAAAAGGCCACGCCTTTCGACCGCTCTGCTCGTGAATCGCCCGCGCGACCAACTCCTTTCCCGTACCGCTCTCCCCGCCAATCAGCACCCCCGCATCTGTCGCAGCCACCTTGCCGATCAAATCGTAAACCCCCGCCATCGCGCGGCTGCGACCAATCAACAACCCGAACCCCGACTGCTGCCGAATCTCATTGCGAAGCGTCTCATTCTCTCGCCGCAACCGCACCGTCTCCAGAACATTCTCCACCAGACAGCGCAACTCATCCACATCGTAGGGCTTGCTCAAATAATCGTACGCCCCCGCCTTCATCGCTTCCACCGCAACCCGCTCCGACCCATACGCTGTAATCACAATAACCGGCCGCGCATCCCCCTGATCAGCCAACCGCTTCACCAGCGTCAACCCATCCATCTTCGGCATCTGGATATCGCAAATCAACAAATCGGGATTGCTCTGCGCCACAGCCGCCAACGCCGCCGCACCATCCTCTGCCTCGACAATCTCACACCCCAGCACCGCGAGTGCCCGCTTCAACCCATACCGCGCCGCAGGGTCATCATCCACAATCAAAATTTTATACTGCATCATCCCCCCCGGGAAGTTGAACCGCAAACACCGCCCCTGTCCCATCTGCATTTGCCACCTCAACCGCGCCCCCCATGCGCTCCACATCGCGCTTCACAATCGCAAGCCCCAAACCCGTACCCGAAGCCTTTGTTGTAAAAAACGGCTCAAAAATACGAGCCTGATTCTCCTCTGAAATTCCCGGACCCGTATCCGACACCCGCACCTCTACACCCCCGTGCAATTGCCGCGCCTGCACCGTCAACCGCCGCTCTACCTGATCGCCTTCTATAGCCTGAATACCGTTCAAAATCAAATTGAAAAACACTTCCTTTAAATCCTCTGGATCGCCCTTCACTGCGAGACCATCATCCACCTCAAAACAAATCTCCACATTCTGTCGCTCCGCCTCGTGGAACAAAATCAACACCACATCTTCCAGCACATCCTTCAGGTCCAACACCTGAAACCCATTGTCCTGCCTGGGCTGAGCAAACCTGAGCAAGCGATCCACCACGCGGTTTAGCCGATCAATCTCGCGCAACACCACAGACAAATCGCCCGCCTTTGTCTGATCACCCTGCAAATCCTCCCGCAACACAGTTGCAATCGCCTTGATTGAACTCAGGGGATTCTTCACCTCGTGTGCGATACTCGCCGAAAGCAACCCCAATGCCGAAAGCCGCTCTGCTTCGTACATCTGCCGCTCCAATTGCAACCGCCGCTCCACCAGACGTGTATTTTCAACTGCCAGCGCAATCTGATTGCAAAGCGTACCCAGCAAATCCCATTCTTCAGAAGAAAAAGAGCCCCCGCGTTTCTTCTCACTCAGACACAGCAAACCAACTGGCTTTTCCTCTTGCAACACCGGAATACACAATTCAACCCCTTGCTTTGCGAGTATTGTAGTAAGTGCCGGATGGTGCAAATCGCCCACATCCAGCGGACGGCGATGGGTCAACAACCAGCCGACCACCGCTTCAATCTGCGCCCCCTCCCCATCTCCAAACGGTGTGACAGGCGGCTCAAACCCCGGCAAACCACTGCTCGTGACCACCTCCATCTGACTCACCCGCTCCTCCTCGTACTCAAACACCACCAGCGAAACAGCATGTACCTTCAATACAGTTCCAACCGCATCCACCACCGACTTCAACCGCCTCTCCAGCGCGTGCGGTACATTCAGCGTTTGACTCAGCGAACCCAGCAAATGCTGGTATTCGTATCTCGCCCTGAAAAACAGGCGGTTGATTATCCCCTGCAACCGATTCTTAATCGGCTGAAACAGAAAAATCAGCAGCGAAATCAAAATCGCCTCAACCACCTCCACCCTGAACCCACTATCCAGACGCCCCAATGCCTCTGCAACACGCCGAATCACCAGCAAATAAACCGTCAACACAATACCCGTCAGTGCAGAATAAAACAACGCGGGATTCACCACAATCTGGAAAAAGCTGTACCGATAAATAAAATAGCCCAGAATATACGCCGGCGCGATAGGCGAAAGAAAAAGCACCAGCGCGAGCACAGGTCCCACAACAGCACTTTGGAGCAATCCAATCGGATACGCAAAAACCGTCAAAACCGCAATACCCGTCAACGCAAATGCCATCAACCGACAAAACACCCTATGCACCTCTGTCTCCGCCCGCATCGCAAAACCCCGGCAGAGATACGCCGAAAACAGAAGCATAGCAATGGCATACAGGCTAAAACTCACGCGCTTGATCGGTGCCTGGGACATGCCAATCAAAAAGATGATCACCCCCGGCACAAAAGTGATAGGAATGAGATACCGTCGCAACCCACGCGCCACCTTGTGCTCATCTGCAAAAGCCAGCACTGTTCCCAGCAGCGCAGACGGCAAAAAATCCAGCCCAAAACGCGCCACGTGCGCCGCATAATTCACGGCACCGGCATCTGGCGCCGCCTGCTCGATCAAAATGCGCAGCGCATCCCCCGTGTACCAGAGCGCCCCCGCCGAAATCAGCAACAACAATGGCAGCGGCGTGCCCTTTCGCTTTATCGCCGAGGCAAAAATGCCCCAGAGCAACCCGGCGGCAATCACCGCGCCGACCAGCCAGATCGTCTCGTATAACGATAAGTTCATCAATATCCCTTCGCCAAATCCGCCCGGCTTTGCGCCTCGGCATCTTCGGGATCGCGTCTCAATTCCCTCGCCAACAAATCGTGCAATTGCGCGATGCGATCGGCCTGCGCGGGATCATTTGCCAGATTGTTAAATTCTCCGGCATCCTCTTCCAAATTGTACAACTCGCGCTCTGGCCCGTGCACCTCGTCAAACCGCGTGTGATACACGTACTTCCACGGACCCTGCCGAACCATCGCCATGCCCGACGCAATATTGTGGGCGTAGTATTCGCTCACCGCAACATCTCGCCAATCGCTATTCCCATCGTCCAGATAATCGAGCAGCGACTCGCCATCCCAGTCATCCGAGCGTTCCGCTCCTCCGATCTCCGCTATCGTCTGCGCCAGATCCACCAGCGAACACACACCCGTCCGCCGCTGCCCACCTGCCCAGCGTTTTGGGAAAGATACAATCAGCGGCGTCCGCGAAGCGTGCTCATACATATTATTCTTCCACCACAACCCGTGATCGCCCTTGTTCTCGCCGTGATCCGTACAGTAAATCACAATCGTATTATCCGCCACTTCGGAATCATTGAGCGCGGAAAGCAACTTGCCAATCTCATCGTCCAGCCAATTCACAAAGCCCCAGTAAAGCTCGCGCCCCAACTTCGTCTGCTCTGGCGTCGCCTTTGTCACACCAAACCCGGCTCGCAAATGCTTGTAATTGGTCGGCAACGTCTCCAAAAAACCCTCGGGAATCTCGGGCATGGGAACCTTGTCTTTGTAAGGCGCGTAATATTCTTCTGGAATAGTCAACGGAAAATGCGGCGCCAGATAACCAGCCAGCAAAAAAAACGGCTTATCATCCGCTGATCGATTCCGCAAAAACGCACTGCACTCCGCCGTCACCTTGCGATCCTTCTCCAAAATAGGCGATGTGTCACTCGTCTTAAAAGCCTTTGCCCGCCCTTCCCAACCGCGTGATGATTCACTCAGATCATTGAACGCTCGCCGCCCGCCCTTTCCGCTTCTCTCTCCTTGATTCGCACCGGGATAAACATCGCGAAAGCCATAGCGATGCCCGCCCGCAAAATGCATCTTACCACCCAACCAGCACTCATAGCCCACCGCATTCAGCGCGTGAGGCAGCGAAGGATAATCGTCAGAGGGCAACTGACAATCATTGGTCCACACCCCACAGCGACTCACGTATTGCACCGCCGTAAAACTCGCACGCGCAGGCGCGCAAAGCGGCGAAGTCGTATAAGCCGCATCAAACACAATACCCTCTTCTGCCAGCCGATCCATATGCGGCGTTTGCACAATAGAATCGCCATAACACCCCATCACTGCCGGGTCGTGTTCATCGGACATAATCATCAGAATATTTGGACGGTCAGACATAAAATCTCCTTACTGTTAGTGTGATATGATACATCATCTAAAGCAACTGATCCAACACCTGAGCGCGATTGATATCCGTACGCCAGAACTCTTCGGGCGTATCCGCACTCCATCTCGCCCAGATTAAAGCCAAAACCAGGCCCCATTTGATAATGCGCTCGCGCGGGATATCCAATTCTTCAGCCATAATCTCCGCGCGACGAACATCAATTTCACCCCGATCACGCCCTTCACAGGAAGCGTCGGGATAATTCGCCAAAAAAGCACCGACCTCGTAACCCGGATCGCCAAAATAACCTTTGGGATCAATGACGAGATAGGGTTCGCGCTCTGAACTCAAGATATTCCAGTGGTGCAAATCGCCGTGCAGAACAACCGTTTCTGTACTGGAACTCATCAACTCATCGTAAAGTGTTTCGGCGCGCACAACCCACTTTTCGGGCAACGGTCCAGTACCACCATTGTATTTTCTTCGCAACTTATCAAAACCATCTATTTCATACGCCGTCGGTCGAAAACTGTGAATTTTCGGAACAGGTTGCCAGAACTTTTTCATCAGGCGAGCGGCAATGCGCGTATTCTCATCATCATCTGGACAAACACCCATAGGGACACCCGGACGGATGCGCTCGAGCATCAGCACACCCAACACCTCGTCAAAATCGAGCAACTTAACCGTACCATTACCATTGCAAAGTTGCAGCGCGTGGCACTCTTGCTGCCAATTTTCCGCCAGTTGCACGGGCGAGCCAATTTTCAGAATAACCTCTGTGCCTCTCGCATCCGTCGCTGGCGCAATATAGCTATAGGACATCTCGGCATAATCTTCTGTCATAGGATCTTCAATGCGAAGATTCCATCGCTTTGCACACGCAGCGACAATATCTGGCAGTTGTTCGATCCATTCAGCCCATTTTGGATTAGACGATAAGGTTTCTGGAATGTACATGGAATTCCCACCAAATACCCTTTATCCCTGTCTGGATGAAACGTAAAACCGCGTCTGATCGCGGTGACCGATCTCGTCGATCACTTCGAGCGTATGTTGGCCTGTCGGCAAGGCAATAGATTTGACGTGCCGCGTATTCGTCTCTCCCAGATAGCGATGGTTGAGATACCAGTACAACGTGCGATTTTTATCGCGATGTGTCACCCGCAACACGACATTCTGCACCGCACCGTCAAAATCTCGAGGCAAATAGAGACGCGCATTCCGCGTTGGATACACAATATGTACAGGAGCGTGATCTGCTTGCGCCGCACAATCCGCGCGATGCGGTGGCAAATCCCCCGTACTTTGACCGCGTTGCCGCAAGTGGTGAACAACATCTGGCGGATATACAAGACGCGCAACGCGACGGTGTTCACCCGGCTGCCAGCACAGAGAGCATACCCGCTGTGTACTATCGGCATTCACAGTTATAACCCGGTGATACGGACAACTTCTCAAAAGAGAACGAGGCGCCTCCACAGAAATCCGCTCTGGGCAATGCGGCGCAGCGCGATACCCCGTATCAGCACAGACATCGCGTCGGATCAAATCGGCCTGGGGTGGCGCAAACCATCGCTGATCGGGGTCGTGGGGCAAGCTGTTAAACAGATCGAAGAACAAAGGCGCAGCACAGCGCGCGCCCGTGAGTTCAGACACCCCTTCACCTGTGAAATTACCCACCCACACAGCAATCGTCCACTGCGGCGACACCCCCACAGCCCACGCATCGCGATATCCATAACTCGTACCCGTTTTCCAAGCAATGGGCCACTGATTTTGAAACTGATGCCAGTAAAATTCTATTCCGGGCCGCGAGAGATCGCGCAACGTATTCAGGACCAGATAACACGCACCGCGACTGAGCAAAGGCGGAGGCTCAGACGGGCGATCTACCGGATTTATATGAAGGGGCTGAAACACGCCCCCATTGCCCAAACCGCGAAAAAGCACCGCCATATCCCAGCCCGTCACCTCGGCACCGCCGAGAACGAGGGGCAAACCGTAATCATTCGGTGCGCGGAACAACGTCGTCAAACCGACCGCGCGAAGCCGTTCGTAAAACGCCACCACGCCATACTCATAAAGCAAGCGCACCGCAGGCACATTCGCCGACAAAACCAAAGCGTCGTGCGCCGAAACGAGTCCCTGAAATGTGCGACTGGCATTGTGTGGCGAAAACGAGCCGTAATACGTCGGAACATCCCGAATTTTGCTCTGCGGCAGAATCAGCCCCGCATCTATACCGAGCGCGTAGAGAAATGGCTTGAGCAACGAACCCGACGACCGCGGTGCGCGAATCCCATCGACGTGACTATCCGTGAAATTTTCAGACCCGACATAAGCGCGAACAGCACCCGTTTTGGTATCCGCAATCAGCGCAAAACCATTGTGAATCCCGCGCTGCCGCAACCTGCTGACGTGACGCGCAACGAGTTCTTCTGCCCGAATCTGAATATCCCGATCAATCGTAGTCGGATAAACAAACGACGTCTGGCGACCTACAATGTACTGCGCCAAATGGGGAGCCAGCATGGGAAATGGGTGTGACTTGCGCGGCACAGATTCTTTTTTCGCCAGATACAGCGTCTCAGCATCAAAATATCCCGCCCTGTGCAGCGCGGTGAGCAACGCATCGCGCTTCTTTTTTAACAAATCGGGATTCGCCTGAGGCGAAATTTTTCCCGGCGCATTGGGCAGCACTGCGAGCAATACCGCCTCTGCCCAGGTAAGCTGATCCGGCGATTTCCGAAAAAAACGCAACGCCGCCGCCCGATAGCCCACCACATTCCCGCCATAAGGCGCGTGATCGAGATAAAGTTGCAAAATCTCTTCTTTTGAATACCGCATCTCGATCTTCAGCGCCTGAAGCATCTCCAGCGTCTTGTTAAAATATGTGCGCGGCCTGGGATGCATCAGCCGCGCCACTTGCATAGTCAACGTACTCGCGCCACTCACTGTTTTACCCTGCTTCAAATTCTGATACAGCGCGCGCACCACAGACACGGGATTGACGCCAAAGTGATAATCAAAGTATCGATCTTCAAAATAGAGCACACTCGTTTTGAGCTTCTGCGAAACGCGCGCATCTTTCCGAGGCGGAAAATGCCACTGCTGACGATTATTGAGAAAAGCGCGCAAAATGCGTCCGTCTTTGTCCAGCACAACCGCGCTATAATCCGCTAAAAAATGCGGCAACGGAACGGCAAAATACAGAAGTACTATTCCCGCAAAAATACCGACTAAAATTTTGTATCGGCGTCCCATCACCTCACCACCACAGTTCTACCCGGCACAACCGCCTTAATTTCATTATTGTACATCGCCTCGACAAGTGTGGGTGGCAGGGTAAATGTGCCCGCGGTAACAGCATTGAACTTCACGACAAAATTCTGCGTGTTACTCGCAGGTGCGATATCAAAAAAATACGTCACGAGATCGTCGCGCATATCGACATAAGCCTCACGGCCCAAACCCAATTTAGAAGTCCACCCCGGCATTGGCGCGCCCGACAAGCGCGTATTTTCAATTTCCCAACCCGAAGGCAACAACTGAGTCAATGCAATCTCGCGGATATGTGCGGCAGATGTATTTCTCACGCTGAAATGCCCCCAGAAAGTCGCCCCCTGTTTGAGCGTATCGGGATACACGGGAAAGCCATCGTCATCGCGCCAGCGCACCTCGAGTTGCAAACCGCGAGATTCGGCCACCGCATCGGCCACGAGCGGAACGCCCGACCACTCGAGTGTTGCAAATGCCCGCGTCACCGTGCTCTCGGGATTGAGCTGGACGCGAACAGATTGTCCAAACCCGGATTCGATATCGACATTGTAAAAACGCGAACCCGAATCAAACGGCACGACCTCTCCACCGGGCAATGTCACCGAACCTGTCAACCGCACCGGTTGATCCCCCTCGGTCGCCCGGATATGCTTGCCCAATGCCAGCAGCGCGAAACTGCTCGTCTGTGTCGAATACCACCTGTCCGATGATAGAGCCAGCGCGATTTCATCGGCCAGAGGATCTGCTTCTCCCCAGCGTTGAAAATCGATCATCGCCGCCAGAATCATCGCGCGATCTCTCAGCGCAGACCCAAAGGTGCTCTCCCACCTCTTGCCCTGATTTGCAAGCGTACCTGCACCCTTGAGAATCTCACCGGCTATCGCAGCACTACCTGCGCGGTGGTATGCCGATGCCAGCAGCCATTTCTCCACATCCGTCATATCCCGCAAACTGCTTTCCTTCAGTAAATTCATCGCCGCCAGCGCGGGTTGATTTGCCAGCGCGAGCAAATAAACGCGATAGGTTCGGATCATCAGATTATCGCGCGTGGTCAAAGCGCGGGATTGCTCGTATTGTACCCAGCTTTCAAACAGATCGTCGGGCACATAATAACCGAGGGCATTGGCCTCAATCAAAAAATGCCCGGCATATAGCGTGCCCCATATCGAGGGCTTAGACCGACCCGGCCAATAGCTGAGCACACCTGACGGCAGTTGAAATCGGCGCAATCTCCGAATAGCAGCATTGATGTGCTCGTCCATCTCCCGCGCAATCTCATTCGATTTATCCGACGCCATGAGGATATCTTTGAGATAAAGCTGTGGAAACGCCGCCGACACCACTTGCTCCACACAACCATAGGGATATCGCACCAGCCACAGCAAGCGGTTGCCGAGCTTCATATTTGGACGCGTGTGCAGGGTGAGACGCGCCCGATTTGAACCGGGAATGCCCCGATCGGAAATGGGAAGCACAACCGCTTGTCCCGGCCGTATCTCCCGCGTCTCATCGGCACTGATGCGCGGCGACGACGGCGAAATGGTCAGATCTGTCGTATGCGTGGCAATCACATCGCCCGCAGTCGCAGTAATCGCAACGCGCGCATCGCCAATTGCATTGGGCGCCACACACATAAATAGCACATCTTCTTCACCGGCTTCTTGAAACGCAATGGTATCTCGCGCTTGCCCATCAACGCGAAGCAAGCCCTCTGTACTGATCGCCACATCAACAGGCCCCAAACTATCCCTCATGGCAAATACAGTAGCTGGAACAGCAATGCGGTCGCCGGGTCGCAACACGCGCGGCAAAGTGGGCATAACCATCAAATCCGTTTTCACGGGCACTGTTTTTTCCGCACTGCCATAAGCATTGCCCCGCGCAGCTACAGCCATGATACGCACCGAACCGACGTAATTGGGCATAACAAAAGAAACCACAGCGCGCCCTTGATCGTCGGTTGCAACCGGACCCTCAAAAAGCGATACAGACTTAAAACGCTGTTTTTGCTCCTCGGGGAGCCTGTCCCGCCGATAAGCAGCCAGAGCGGCATCGCCGCCTATCGCAAAAGTCTTAAACACATCGCCGATATTGACACCTATAACCTGCCCAAACAAATCGGAGATATGCAGCCCCAAACGCAACTTGCCAAAAAACGCGCGCCAGGGATCGGGCGTGGAAAACTGCGTGATATCCAGCAAACCTTCATCCACAACAGACAGCGTCAACTGTGCGGGTTTCCCATCACCCGTTTGCACCACAACCTCAAAAGAATCGTCGGGTTTGAGTTCATCGGGCGCAGTCAGCGCGAGATCGAGCCGCGTATTTGGATCAACCACGCGCAAAGGCACAACCCCATACATCCGCAATGGGCGATCATTGGCCGTCTGTCTATGCGGCTGAATGACGGATATCGTCACGTACGCATTCGGCGCCATATCCGCTGTAATGGGAACCTCGATTTGCGCGGTATTCCTCGTACTCGGCGTGTGCCACCGCGAATGCACCACATTTCCACCGCGCGACACCGTCACCAGCACAGACGACGTATCGGGCACGGGAAAAGACACCACAGCCGTTTCACTCGGCGCGTAACTTTCGCGGTCTGTCTTGAGCACCAGTGCGCCGGCATCTCGCCCACTTGCGGGCAAACTGCCCCAGGGATACGCGCGAATAAAAAGCGACGCCTTATGCCCATCTGCATCCGCCACCTCAATCAAATACTCTCCTTTTTTTTCAGGCATAAACGCAACCGGCACCGGGTGATCACGAGAAATAATCGATGTCTCGAGAATCTTCTTCGTGCTAAAATCCCGCTTAAAACGCAGGCGAAACTGATCCTTCGAATCGTATTCCCACCACCAGTAATTCTCATTGTGAAAAACGCGATACATCAACGTACGTCCAGGCGCAGCCTCCCCATCGGGCGTCACCGCAACAACGGGAACTTCAAGAGAGGCATTAATGCGCGTAAAACCGTAATCCAGATCTGGCTTTCGCAACCCCACATAAGCCTCAAACGGATCGATATGTACCATGCGCGCTGTGCTATTGGGTCGCCCCCCCTTTTCGAGCACGCGAGCGCGCAATATCGCTGACAGGCGCGAAGGCGCTTCGCTCAAAGACGGAAGTTGCCACGACAAAGCGGCTTTGCCCTCCTCGTCCAGAGCACCCGTAAAAATATTGGCAGTAATCGGCTTGAATTGAACTGCCTGATTGACAAACGAAAACCCCTCATACCTGGGAAATACAGGCGGAGAACTGCGCAACATAACATCGACATTGGCTTTTAATCCCGCCGCTGGATTGCCAAATAAATATGTACTCCTCAGATCTGCTTTCAACACGCGATCCCGCTCTACAAGTTGCGGATCGAGAAAGACCTTGAGGCGAAAAGGCACAATGGTTTCCACCTTGACCCTGTGATTAAATTTGCGGCTACCCACATCAATTTCAGCGCGCCAGTTGCCCGTTGGCGCATCGGACGAAGTCGATAGATCAAAAGTATAAAACCCATCTTTCCCCTCGCGATTGGTCTGCGTGAGCACGCGCTGTCCCAATGGATTGTAAAACGCGAGCGAGACCGGATGTCCATCTGGAAACGTGTGGTTGTGATTGCGCACAATCGCCGACAAATGAATATCATCGCCGGGCCGATAAACACCGCGCTCCGTGTAAAAAAACGCCCGAATGCCATCGGGTGCGGGGTCTCGTCCCCCCGTGTCAAAAGTCGATAGATTCCACGCCATATCCCCTAATTTGATAAAACTGCGCTGCCCGTCTTTCTCGGCTTCGACATAAAAAACATCCGATTCCACGGGACTAAAATCTGCCAAACCATTCCGATCCGTAACTTTCTGTTCCACAATCTGATTCTGGTATGTGCGCAGGGTTACGGTGACACCGGACAATGGGCGCGCATCTTCCAAATGGGTGGCATAAACGAGATGCCGATCATGCGTTTTTTGATGCGTAAGACCGATATCGCTGACCACCACGGGTTTATAGATGCGCCCGTGCTGATAGACATAACCGCGCGAATAGGGATTGTTCAAATAAGCAGCCCCGCGGTACCGCCTGCGCTGTTGCTGCGCCTCTGCTGCTTCCACAGGGTCTCCGTAGAGCATATCCTCTGCCCCAAAAGTGAGACTGATCAGATAAAGCCCCTTCTCGTCTTTGGAAATCAGATCATTCAGATCGAGTTCGTGCTGCAACCAAACATTCTTTTCCCTGCCGATATCCAGTGTTGTATCTGCCACCGTCACGCCCACGCGACGCATATAAGCGCCTCGCGTACGACCGCGCGCCCCATCCACTCTTTGATTCTGCAAGAACTGCCCCAGATTCGATTCAAAAACCTTCTCTATTTTCAGGTGAACGCGCGACACATTGACCGTTTGAAACCGGATTTTTCGATTGCCAGAAGTGGGCAAAAACACACCGTCACGCGCAAAACGCATGCGGGGCTTGATATCGTCAAAAGCCACCGTCTCTGTATGCGGTTGAGCCAGTGCGATGCCCCAGCGACTGCGAATCCCCGGATGTACGGTCAACGCATAACTCTGTCCGTGCTGAAAATCGCCCACAACACTCACTGTCTTGCCAATCGCATTGAGCTGAAGCTGTTGCGGTGGATCGGCTGTGATCAACCCCGCGATATCCTGACCAAAATCGAGATCATCTGAAAAAATGATGCTTACGCTCGGGCGGTCCCGATCCGCGTGTTTTTCAATCTCAACAACGGAAAATGCCGATAAAGGGGGAAGAGACCATGTATTGTCGTAATCTTGCGAGAGTTCCAGATCAGCTCGGTCAATATGCATCGCGAGTGCCTGGGCCTCTCTTGTGCGCGTGATCTCGGCACTCGTAAAATCGTGCGTCTTGCCATCTGATAACACGCGCCAATGGAGTGCAAGCTGCTGATCTCCCAAACGCAACGCCACCGCATCGCTCACAGCCGAAGAATCCGCGCGGTCGTTAAAGCTAATCTGACCGCTAAAAACGAGACGCTGTGGATCATTCGCATCGGGCAACTCAAAATCTGCCTCAAGTGCGACAAGTTCTCGTCCCGCAACCTCAAACTGGATGACGAGCGGCTTCAGATCTTTGTGCTGGGGAAACAAATCGGTCATGCTGAGCTCACCACTATAGATCGTACGCAACATCAGCGGTGTGTTTGGATTGAAAACAAGCGTCCGCTCATCTTCCCATGTCGCCAAACCGTCAATAGAAGGCATAAAACGAAACACGCGCGGTCGCAACACCTGCCCAACCTGACTCTTGCCAATAACAGGCGACACAAAGCGCACGCGAATCGGATCAGTAGATGTGAGCACTCCCTCACTCACATGGCTCACCATACGCGCGGTCTCCAGAGGATAGGATTGTGGCGCATCTTCCAGTGATTTTTGACTACACGCAAACAGCGTCAACAACGCAAAGAGAGAAATACGGTATGACATAGCAGCCTCCTACCTCCTCCCAGAAAACCATCATATTGGATTATTACAAACTCGGAAACCCTGCCAGAAACAACACGAGAACATATCTGACATATCCTACCCTCTCCCATCAGCCGCATCGGCAACCCACGTCAAATAGGACCTGTGACCGTGCGACACGGGAAATGAAATGGACACATTCTCCAGCCGTTTTTTCAGTGACCTCAAGCGCCCTTTTACAGTCATCACAAAAAGCACGGTACCTTCATCTCGATCCGATGACAAAAAATACTGCGAAAAAACATCCACCCGCGCCGCCAACCGCTCGGCAACAAGCGCGTGCCCAACGCGATTTGCCTCCGCATCAGATGGCATAGAAAGAGCCAGAATATAAGGCGCGTTTCGCACCCCACCTTGAACCGTGACATTGAGATCATCTTTACCCATACGCCGCGCCACATCGATCTTTTTCACAACCGTATGCACCACAAAAAACACCAGACAAATCATCACCCCGATAGCAACGTGTTTCATCAACCCGCTGAAAAACGCGCCCTGCTCCCGATCCTCCGCCTGAAAAAACGCATGCTGAAAACGCCCGTCCGACTCTACAGCCAGCTTTCTCGCAATAACGCGCACCTGTGCATTCGCCACGGGCGGCAACGGCTTCACGCGCTCAGAACCATACAGCGAGCGAACCATCTCGCGCGCAATACGCGAAGCATTCTCTTCCTCAGCCCCTGCGGACGCAGCAAAACAAAATCCTAACAGAATGATGGTCCAGATTTTTAACATACTATCGGTATCCTTTCACGGGCGGGCACAGGGGCACCGCCCCTACACTCTTACATCTCGCTGCCCTTCACCCTTCACGTATCGCAACGAGTTCTGGCGTCTTGCCCCCGCCCAATTCCTCTGCACGACCAACCAAATGGCTGAGTTGCGCTCGCGTCGTCTTCAAAAAAACCATCGCCTCCGCAGCTTCTCGCACCCCATCCTCTCTGCGATAGATTGAACGGATACTCGGTGCAACAGTTCCGCCCGTCGCCAAATTTTCTTTAACAAGCGTCTCGCCGAGCTTCTGCGCCCGCGCTTCTGTACGCATCGCAATCAAAACCCCAAGAGAATCATCGCCCGACTCGGCACGCAACCCCCTTCTAAAGACGCGGAAAATCGCCCACAAAATTAGCAGAGCGATCAGAACAGCGATCCCCTTGGCAACCTGACTCGCGATATTCCGAATCGACGCATCTCTTTCCATGCGCACTTCTTCCAACCGCTGTTTTTGCTCGTCGAGAAATGCCGCATCCTCTGCCAATTGCGCGGTCATGCGCTCGACCCATACGACCTGCTCTGCCGTCAGAGAATCCCCCTCAGCCAAAACTGCCCGCGCCACATGTCGCGCAATACTCTCAAGCCGTTCTACCTCCACCTGTCCCTCAGCGGGCATACACATCGCAAAAAACAAAGCGGTAAACGCGCCTGCGCCAAAGATATGTCGATATCTCATAAAACGATCTCCCCAGTCAAATTTCCTTTGTTTTTCTCCCGTACTTTCAGCAATATAAGACACAGAAATGCTACGTGCAAGAGAGTGAGAACTGGGAGACACACATGACACCCGAACAACTCGGATTTAATTCGCAAAAACTCGACCGCGCCCGTCAGGTCTTACAACGCCATGTGCATACGCGCACCACCCCCGGTGCTGTCGGTCTCGTCCTGCGCCGGGCGGGCATCGTCACCTGCTGGGCTGTGGGCCACCACACTTATCAACCCAACGCCACACCCGTACAAATCAACACCCTCTACGACCTCGCTTCCGTCACCAAAGTCATCGCCACCACAACGCTCTGCATGTTATTTGTCGATAAAAATCGTCTCAATCTCGACGCACCCGTACAATTTTATATACCCTCTTTCACCGGAAAAAACAAAAACCGCGTCACAGTCCGATATCTACTCGCCCATTGCAGCGGCCTGCCCGCACATGTTCATCTGTATAAAGACCATTCCGCAACATACGACATTGATAACCGCGATGCCATGCTCAACGCAGCCTGCCAACTCCCTCTGATTTATGAACCCGGCACAGACACCGCGTACAGCGACATGGGCTTTCTAATCCTGGGCAAAATCCTCGAAACCATTGGCAAACTGCGCCTGGATCACCTCGTCAAACAGCGCATACTCGAACCGCTCAAAATGACCGACACCTGGTACTGTCCACCACCCCATCTCAAACACCGCATTGCCCCCACTGAAAACGGCACCAACTTGCGCGAACATCTCGTACGCGGAGAAGTCCACGATGAAAACGCCGCCGCAATGGGTGGCATCGCCCCTCACGCCGGTCTATTTTCCACAGCGCATGACCTGTCAAAATGCCTGTTCGCCTGGCTCGGCGCAGGCAACTTTCCCAAACAGGGCATTCGACAATTCACCACCCGTGCCAACATCGCGCCCAACAGCACCTGGGCACTCGGCTGGGACACCGTCTCACCCGGCAAAAGCTCGAGCGGAAGTCACTTTAGCGAACAATCCTTCGGATCTCTCGGATTCACCGGCACATCCGTATGGGCAGACCCCATCCGCGACCTCGGCGTCATCCTCCTCACCAACCGCGTACACCCCACCCGCGAAAACACGCAAATTGCCCATCTCCGACCCGAATTTCATGACGCCATCTCCGAGGCCTTAATCGAATAAAAAGAGGAGCAAGTCCTTATGACATTGCTCCTCTTTTTACTTTCAAAACTCCAACATCACCGCGTCACTCGAATCGTCCACCCACCCTGCGGCTCGGGATTTTTAACCGTCAGAGTAATTCTTCGCAATAGATCGCCCCAAACCGTCTTCAATCGCGCATCTTCAATCGCGATATCCTCAATCGCCACATCGAACACATCCGCATCGTAGTGCAAACGCCCCTCGCCCGACATGCGTCCATCTGCCAACGCCACCTCACTCAAGGCAATTGTACCATCGCCACGATCTTCAGCACCACACGCCGTCAACACATTCATCACAATATCGCCCGTCACGGATTTCAACGCATATCGATCTGCAATCGTCACACCCTCGCCGCGATGCAAAACAACCGTCCGTACCCAGGAATCAATCTGAGCCTCTGGCGGATAGGCTTGTGCCAAATCCAGTGTAAACGTCGCATCCGCCTCATTCGCCTCATAAGACACATCCCGAGCCGCAATATCGTAGTGATAATCAATCCCCGCCTCGGAATACACCCGCCCGGGAATCTGCATCTGTCCATTCACCGTCGGCAATGTGTGATACTGAGACTGCATCGTCCAGATATCATAACGCGTACTGCTAAACGTCTTCGCCGTATAAGTCTCGACCCCCGCATCCACGAGCACTGGCTTCCCGTCCAAATAAACCACCACATGCCCGATATCATTGTGATTGTGGCTCTCGGCATTATGCCCACCCTTTGCCCCCACAAAAAATCCATCTGCCGATCCTTCCTGGTCGCGTGCGACAAACACCTCAATCTCATCCAAAAACACATCGCGCGGCAACGGCGGCGCAGCATCTGTATCGAGAATCTCATTCAGCGAAAACAGCGCGGGCAACACCCGCCCCATGCTCCCAAAAGACTCCGAAACACCCTTCTCGTCAGCACCCTGTTGTTTTACAGCCCACGCGCCAAGAGACACCATTGCGTCATCCCCAATGCGCTTGCCATAGCCATAGACCACCGCAAAAGCTGGCATCACCACGGGTGACGCATCGGCAAAATTGATAAAATATCGATCCGCAATTTGCACCCGATAGATAAACTTGCCAATATTCTGAACGAGCGGTTCATCGTACACATCAATCGCCCCACCCGTTGCACTATAAAGCCACTCCAAACAATCGTAAAGCGATGCCCCCGCACGCCCCCAATAGCCCGGTCCCTCGTCACAGCCACCATCCTTTGGATACGGATCGATAAAATGATCCACAGTCTGCATCGCCTTAAACACCGAAGCAACCCGACGCGCCTCATCGGTCTCCATCAACAAAGTAGAAGTCAACCAATTCGACACAATCCACGGATTCCAATTATTCACACGCGCACCCGAATACCCCATCCAGCCAAAATCTTCGCGCTCCAACAAAGGCGTCAAAATGCGATATTGCATCTCACGTGCAATGCGCGGCACAATCAAAGGCGAAACCGCATCGAGTTGCGCGCCGAGCAAATACACCGTCCACGCCAGCAATTCCGACGTCTCTGCGGCAAACAAATCGACAATCGGCTCAGCCGTATCCGGCAATCCACTACCCGCCTTTTGCACGCCAATATGCGCGGGCACACCCCAGAAAGACTCCTCGCAAATACACCAGATACCATTGGTAATATCATCCAAAAATCTCCCTTTGCCCTCCACACACTCTGCCAGAACCAGATCGGACAGCGCCGTGCGCCGCCCAAAACTCAGGCTCTCGTACCGCGAGCGATTCCCATTGCGCGCATAATCCAAAAACCGCACCGCAGGCACGCCCGGCCATTCAAAATTCAGGCGTTCTTCCCCCCGCGCAATTTGCGCCTGCCGCACCGCGTCTGGCAACGCATCCCACGCATAACGCATCAACGCCGTGGGAAAAGGCCGCCAGTCATCCCGCGAAATCAAAATATCTTTTAACACGTCTTCCAAATACTTTTGCGAAAGCATTTATTCCTCCGTTAATTAAAGCCATCAATCTAACTCTCAACAACAGGAGCAAGAACACCATGCCACTAAAAATCGCACAAATCGGCAGCGACGGACATCAGAACATGGTACTCGACGGCATCGCGCACATCCCCGGCGCACAACTCATCGCCTGCGCCAAAGGGCATCCCGAAGACACCCTCGCCAAAGTCAAAGCGCACACCACATTCACCGCACACACCCGCCTGTATGACGACTATCGCCACATGCTCAACACCGAAGAAATCGACATCGTCAGCATCTGCCGCCCGTATTCCCTCAATACCGAAGCCTCAATAGCCGCGGCAAACCGGGGAATAGACATCGTCAGCGAAAAACCCGTAGCAACCACTCTGAAAGATCTCGACGCCCTTGAAACAGCGGTCAAAAACAGCGGAATCCGCCTCACCGCCATGTTTGGCCTGAGACTATCCCCCGCATTTCGCGCAGCACACCAGGCAGTTCAGGACGGCCTCATCGGAGAACCCATTCTGGCAACCGCGCAAAAATCCTATCGCTTTGGCACGCGCCCGGACTTTTTCAAACAGCGAGAAACTTATGGCGGCACAATCCCCTGGGTCGCAATCCACGCCGTCGATTACACGCGCTGGACAACCGGACAAGAATACACACAAGTCGCCGCCCTTCACGGCAACCTCGCCCATCCCGACTACCCCGGCTGCGAAGACCACGGCGGCATGCTCTTCCGCCTGAGCAATGGCGGCACGGCAATGATCAACCTCGATTATTTGCGTCCCTCAACAGCACCCACCCACGGCGACGACCGCCTCCGAATCGCCGGATCAGAAGGCGTCATCGAAGTCATTGACGACCGCACGCATCTGATTCGCTCGGGCGAAGCACCCCGCGACCTGCCCCTGCCCCCTGAAGAAAATTTCCTCGTCAACCTCCACGGTGAACGCACCGGCAAAGCACCCCACATCATCGGTCCCGACGAAGCCATAAAAGTCACGCGCCTGTGCCTGCAAGCGCGCGAAGCCGCGGACACGGGGAAAGTAATCGCTCTTTCACCGCTTTAACACCAGCGGATAATCCGTCAAATTTTGCACACCATCTTCCGTCACCAAAAACGTATTCTCCAACCGGATACCCCCGTTCAATTCCTCGCTATACGCACCCGGTTCACAGGAAAAAACCGTGCCCACCTCAAAAATACCCTCTCGGTCCCGGTTCAAATCGGGCGGCTCGTGTGCGCGAATCCCCACGCCGTGTCCCGCGTGGTGAATCAACCCGATATCGGACAGATGGGGATGCTCGCGGATTCTCTCATCAATGGTATGCCACAGTGCAGTTCCCCGTCCACCGGGCCTTACCAGATTGGGAACATCCTCTAAAATAGCTTTCAAAAGATCGTACACCGACGCCTGCAAATCCGTGGGATCGCCCACGGCAAAAGTGCGGCACAAATCGGACCAGTACCCGTGATATTCTGTCTGCGCGTCGATAACATACAACTCCCCATCTTCAATAATCCGGTCTCTGGCAGGCCCGCCCAATTGCCCACATTGATAATCGCCCCCGTGGTGCAGCACCTCACCTGCCGCATGCAGCGCCACCTGTTGCCCCGCCGCGAGCACATCCAGCTCATTCACACCCGGCGCAATCACCTCTTGCACGCGATCATAAGCCCGCAGATTAATATCAATCGCCTTTTGCAACATCGCAACTTCATCGGTATCCTTACTCATCTGCTGTGCAATCAGCAAATCGTCTATCCCCACCCATTCGCCACCCAAAGCATCTGCCACTGTATCGGCGAGCAACTTGGGCGTGGCTTCCTGCTGCCAGCCCAAACGAGAAATACCCCGGCAATCGCGGAGCTTCTGCGCCACCGCCGCATTCAGCAAACGCATCGGATCGGGATTCATCGTATAGAGCACATGCGAATCGTACACCACGCGCTCATCCACAGCCACATCCCCTTCATCAGTCGTTGACGCCAGCCACGACCCGCCCTCAGTCTCCAAATAAAGAAGCGCGGGAAAAGAAAATGAGGGATATGCCCCCAAGAGCACGCCGGTCAAATAATAGATATCCCGATAGTCTGTAATAATAACCGCGTCAATCCCCTCCTCGGAGAGACGCGCGCGAAATCGCTGCTGCCTGCTACGACAACCTTCTATAGTGAGCATAACACTATGTCCTTTCCGTGAAATCCTGTTGGTAAATCCCCATTTTTTTTGCATAATAAAGGGCGCATTTTTAAAATCAACCCAATTTAACAACAGGAGTGCATCATGCCAGAAAAAAAAGTCCGCGTATGTGTCGTCGGTATGGGCATTGGAAAACCCAATGGCCGCGCCCTTGCGAAAAATGATCGCGGCGAAGTCGTCGCATTGTGCGATCTGATACCCGAAAGAATGGAAGAATTTGCCAGCGAACTGCCCGGCGAACAAAAATTCTACACCGATTACAAAGAAATGTGTAAAGCCCCCGACATCGACGCGGTTTTTGTAGGCACTCCAAACCAATGGCATGTGCCCATCGCACTCGAAGCCGTCAAAAACGACAAACACGTCATGGTCACCAAACCGCTCTCGGACTCTGAACAGGCAGCGCAAAAACTCGTCGAAGCCGCCGAAGCGTCTGGCGTCGTCAACATGATGTCGCTCTCCACCCGATTTTCCGACCAGTGCCAATACCTCGGCGACCTCGCGCGCGAAGGCTATTTTGGCGACCTGTACTACGCCCGCGCCCGCAGCGTGCGCCGAAGCGGCATCCCCGCGTGGAACCTCGGATTCATCCAAAAAGGCGGCGGCGCATTCCGCGACATGGGCGTTCACGTCCTCGACGCAGTGTGGTACTTGCTCGGCATGCCCAAACCCGTCACCGTCACAGGCGTGTGCGGCGCAAAATTTGGACCGCGCGGACGCGGGTACTGGGGCTTTAGACAAGTCCCGCGCAGCACCTACGAACAATACGCCGCTGACGACTATGCCGGCGGATTCATCCGCTTTGAAAACGGCGCGGGTCTCCAGGTCGAAAGTTTTTGGGCATCTCACCAGCCCAACGAACTCCAGATCGAACTCTTTGGCGACGAAGCAGGCGCGCAATTCCGCCCGCTCAAAATCTACAAAACACAGGACGGCGTCCCACATGATATCGCCGTCGATATTCCGCTCGCAACCCAGGCCTGGGACCGCATTGCGGGCCACTTTATCGACTGCATCCTCGATGGCAAAACCTGCGAAGCACCCCTGCGCCACGGATATCAAGTACAGCAAATGATGGAAGCCGTGCTCGAAAGTGGCGAAACAGGACAGGAAATTCGCGTTGGATAATGCTTATAAACGGCTTACTATGATGCTTCTATTCCTAGCCATTTCAAGTGTCTTACCAGCAGGACAATATAGGAGAAATGCATGTATCAAACCGGCAACACCATTCAAAAAACGCTTGATGAAATTCTTAGCCATAAGCTAGTGCTACCTGCCATCCAGCGCGAATTTGTATGGAAACCTGAACAAATTTGTCGGCTGTTCGACAGCCTTATGCAAGGCTATCCTTTTGGCACATTCCTCTACTGGCAGGTTGAATCAGAAAACAGCGGCGATTTCAAGTTCTACGATTTCGTTCTCAACTATCATCAGCGGGATTACCCCCATTGCCCGCCTTTGCCAGAGATGCCGAATCAGCCGTTGACCGCAGTACTTGATGGACAGCAACTTTTGACTGCGTTAAACATTGGATTGCGCGGTTCCATGGCCTGGAAGTTGCCTCGTAAACGGTGGAACAATCCCGCCGCTTTTCCCATCCGCAAACTTTACCTGGACTTGCTTTGGCAATCCGGCGAAGACGAAGGCGAAGGATTAAAATATCGCTTCAGTTTCCTGACCGATAAAGAGGCAGCGACAGCCCGCCCACAAGCGTGTTGGTTTCCCGTTGGGGATATACTGAAGATGGAAAACGGAGGGCCTGCTCTGACACAGTGGTTAAACTCAAGGATAACATCGCCAGAACAAATGGTCCCGACTCATACAACACTTTATCAACTCTATGAAGTTGTGCATACCAAACACTTGGTGGCTTTTTACGAAGAGCGTAGTCAAGATTTAGAAAAAGTCCTTCAAATTTTCATTCGCACAAATAGTGGCGGAACAATTTTAACATATTCGGATTTGTTGCTTTCGGTCGCAGTGGCGCAATGGACTCATTATGACGCTCGGGAGGAAATCCATGCACTGGTAGATGATCTCAACAAAATCGGCAATGGCTTCTCATTCCCCAAGGACTTAGTTTTAAAAGCTGGTCTGATGCTGAGCGATATTGGTAGTGTCGGTTTCAAGGTGGAAAACTTTAACCGAAAGAACATGGCTGTATTGGAAAATAAGTGGGATAGTATAAAGAAAGCATTGACATTGGCTGTACAGTTAGTTTCAGATTTCGGATTTAATAGTCAGAATCTGAGCGCGAATAACGCTGTACTACCCATTGCATATTACCTCTATATAAGAAATCCTTCAGCCTATATGACGAGCAATCAGTTCAGACAGGACAGACAGAAAATTCGTGAGTGGTTAATCCAAAGTTTGCTAAAAGGCGTATGGGGCGGTTCTTCAGATGCTCTACTTACTGCTCTCAGGCAAGTTATCCAGGCGAATGGCTGCCACAACGATTTTCCTGTCGCGCGGATTCGTGAAGTATTGACGCTGCGAGGTAGGTCGCTTGTATTTGAGGACGAAGAGATTGAGGAGTTGGCTGATATGCAATACAGCAACGGACTTACTTTCGCCCTGTTGTCTATGCTCTTTCCTTTTGTTGATTTGCGTAATCAATTCCACATTGACCATATTTTTCCAAAATCGCGATTCAATAGGCGGCTACTTAGTAATGCCAGCATTTCCGATGATAAGATAGACGATTTTATTCAGCGTAAAGACATGCTTGCCAACCTTCAACTACTTCAGGGTGCGGAAAATATTGAAAAAAGTGCCAAGATGCCAGCAAAGTGGCTTTGTCAACAGTTCTTTGACCCTACTGATAGACAAGCATATAAAGACCGCCATCTGCTGGGAGAGGTCCCAAAGGAAATGGCGGAGTTCGATAGCTTCTACGATGCTAGGCGTGAAAGATTGAAGGAAAATATCAGACAGTTATTGGGAAGATAATAAGCTTTTGTTCAAGGAGGATGCGCTATTATCGCGCGACAACTTTTCAGTGGAGTGCGAAATGATAGCATCGAGAATCACCGTCACATTGTATAAAGAGTTGCTTAGACGCCTTGATCACCTCGTGAAGAAGGACCTTGTCCAAGCCGCAACCGGGCGATTGTGGTACCCCTGACACAGCAAGTGTCGTGATGCGTTTTTCCGGCACGACGTTTATTCGTCCTACACCAGCAAATGGACTAAAGCAGGAATCGGGGCACTTGTATTTCAATTACGGGCTATTGGTCGTAGTCGTATTCAGAAACGCATCGGGACTGTGAGTAAGCAGATGTTGAAAGAGATGTTAGAAAAGCTTGAAAAACTTATAGGTCGTAACCGATAGCTCGACGTACATTTCAACATTCACCAACACATCGCCAACGGCACCTTCACTTCATCGCACGGGAAATTTTCATGAATGTCTTACACATCACCGTCGGACAAAAAAACGCCGACATCATCGGCAATGACAACCGCGCATTGCAAGCCGCGGTCGATTACATTGCCACACTCGGCGGAGGAACGGTTGAAATCCTATCCGGCACGTACATCATGCGCGACGCGCTCCATCTCCGCAGCAACATCACCGTCAAAGGGCAGGGAGAAAATACCATATTGTGGAAGGCAGATGGCGTTGAGACGCCACTTCTTCTGGATGGGGATTTTGGCGAAGAACAGATCACCCTTGAAAATCCCGATGGCTTCAAAGTGGGCTATGGCGTCAGCATCACAGACGATCAGGGTGGCGGATTCCACACCGCCGTCGGCACCATCCTCTGGCAAAAGGACAACACCTTTGGCGTCAATGTGCCCATGGGGGGCGATTACCTCGTCTCTCGCAATGCGCGCGCTGCCACCACCTTCCCGGTCATCAGCGGCTACCATATCGAAAATGCCCGGATCGAAAACCTGACGGTAGATGGCAACCGCGAAAAAAACCCGCACCTCAACGGTTGCCGAGGCGCTGGCATATTCCTCTACCGCGGGCATCATACCACCCTGATAGACTGCGTGGTGAGAAATTATCACGGCGATGGCATCAGCTTCCAGCAGAGCCAGTATGTCACAGTCGAAAACTGCACCTGCGCGGGCAATACCCACCTGGGCCTGCACCCGGGCAGTGGCAGCCAGCACCCCATCATCCGCAACTGCCGCTCGGAAAACAACGGGCGCATTGGTCTCTTCCTGTGCTGGCGCGTCAAACACGGCGTCTTTGAAAACAACGACCTCATCGGCAACGGCGACACGGGCATCTCCATTGGTCACAAAGACACCGACAATATGTTTTCCAATAACCGATCACTGCGCAACGGCTGTGAAGGCATACTCTTCCGCAACGAATCCGAACCCATGGGCGGGCATCGCAACACCTTTGAAAACAATCAGATCCTCGACAACGGCGACAAAAACAATGGCTATGGCATACGCATCCTGGGGGAAACCCACGACCTTACCTTCACAAATAACCGCATTGGCAATGACGAAACAGCAACACAGCGCATAGGTGTTCACATCGGTGAAAAAGCCGACCGCATTCATCTCAACAACAACGACCTGTCGGGCAATCTCGACGCCGAAATAGAAGACACGCGACAAGTCGTTTCTGTGTAATGAGCATTGAGGGTTTGGAGGCTGAAAGTCGGTTGGGAATTGTCATTGCGGCATGGTTTTGAGCCGCCTGTCTGCCGCGCCCGGCACAGGCAGGCAATCCAAAAGATTTTTTGTCATTACTCCCGTTGTGGCGTAGTTACTTCTCAGGAGAACCTATCATAGGTCTGGTAGTTATGCGAGGTCTCAGGGCACTACATCGTGCGGCGCAGGATAGCCTTGTCAATCGCCTTCTTCGTTGTCTGAAAGGAGGTAGCGACATGGTAAAAAAAATTCTGTCTTATCCCGGTGTTATGACCGCCTTGGTCGTGTTGGGGTGGATTTTGTTTTTCGGTGGATGCATAATTGATGATCCTCGTATTTCGATACCGCTTCAGGCGATTGCCAGGGGCCTGCCCTGAGACCTCGAACTCCAATTTGATGGATTGTAATATCAAAAGCCCTCCTGAGAAAGACAGGAGGGCTTTTTTTCGCTGATCAGTCAATACACTTCTCTACGATGGCGGAAAGAGTACAAAACAACTTCCTGACCGAATATATCGTAACGCAGGCGATAGTCGCCATGCCGAATGCGCCATTGGCCCTCTCCCGGTTTTATATCCTTGAGTTTTTGAATATGGTATTGTCGCGTGCGATTGTAGGGATCCTCGCCGAGAATGACACGCAACTCCTCAAGTGCTTCCACCAGTTTGGGATTTTGTCTAAGGCGTTTTCGGGCATCGCGCAGAAATCGGGATGAAGTACGAATGAAAAATGATTTCGGCATTACAGATAGTGCCTACTGAGTTTTTACTTTTTCGGGATTGTCGTCGGCATGCAGTTCGGCCAAAAAATCATCCAGAGATCTCGTTCTGCCTTGTCGATATTCTTTATACCCCTCTGCAATCTGCTTCTGCATCTCGGGATCCTGGAGTTCTAACCAATCTTCCATATCATCTATATCCATAATACCAGCAATGGGAATACCGTTTTTCTCCAGAATAAAACACTCGTTGTTGAGGTGCGCCCGTCGCACGATCTGTCCCAAATTGGTGCGAGCTTTGGTTAGAGGAACGCGATGTACCATAGGAGTTGTTTTTTTCAAGACATCCACCTCTGTGTAATATTGATTAACATTAGCAAATCTATGATCAAAAATATATACGACTATCCAAAAGGCACAAGTCTTAATCGACAACATGGGTATCACTCCCTGTGTATGATTGTCCTATTATATTCAGGAGGCCATTGACTTTTTGCTGTGATCGCATATTTTGTTCACGACATTGGATATGATGAACAGAAGCGTTCGCTTTCGCAAAACCTCTCGTAGTATCACAGATCGGTAAGGGTCCCATGCAAGGTGTACCAATCAATATTGATAAACGGATACCGTTCGACGACCGGCGCAGCCTGATTGCCAAAGTCGAGGACATATCTCCTATGCTGGTCCGCCGATTTCTTTCGGATGTACGAAGCGATTTGATACAGACCGGAACGAATGTCGCAGATAGCGACCTGTATCAGCGGATGCGAATCGTCGTCCGCCTCAATGACCACTATGCGCCGCGCAACGCAGCCATCCTGTTCTTCAACGAGACCCCGGATAGTTTCTTTGACGGTGCGCGAATCGAGATTGTGCAGTTCGGTGACGATGCGGGAGGCGATTTAATTGAAGAGAGAACAATTACCGGACCGCTCAACGAACAGATCAAACTCACTTTAGACCACCTCAATTCACTCACAGACGTTATGCTAAAAAAACGACCGCAAGAGGCCGAAGTAGAGCGCACGGTCACATATCCCTACGAGGCGATGGAGGAAGCGGTCGTCAACGCCGTATATCATCGTTCTTATGACAACCTGCGCGAACCCACGAAGATATATCTATACCCGGATCGCATGGAGATCATCAGTTATCCGGGACCGCTTCAAGGCATTGAGGCACGCCATCTCGTTCAGGATGGTATTGTACCTCCTGTACCTGCTCGAAATCGCCGAATAGGTGAGTTTTTAAAAGAATTGAGACTGGCCGAAGGCCGGGGAACAGGACTGCCCAAAATTCGTCGTCGGATGGCAGAAAATGGGTCTCCAGAACCGCTATTCGACTACGATGAAGGGCGGACGTATTTCCGCGTTATCCTGCCTGCTCATCCGCGTTACAAGGTTATTCATGCGTTGAGAGAAAGCGCGTTGCTGTGGTCAACAGGCGAGCGTGACGCGGCACTTTCACACATGAGAAGAGCCTTTGATGTCCAGCCGAGTTCGGGCGCATTGGCAGGCCAACTCATAGACTATCTGATAACGATGGATGACCTCGCAACAGCGGAACGCGTTTTTACGCAGTTTGATTCTCAGCCCTTGAAGGCCGAAACCGCACAGCCATACCTGGTGTATGCGGCAGCGTTACTCGACAGAAACCAACCCCAAAAAGCACGTAGAGTTTTAGATATGATGCCGTTATCCGGCACATCAGAAAACACACTTGAAACAGCAAGACTCAGGAAGCGGTTGGACAAGTTTTGACAGGGAAATAATAGAGGAGATATACAGGATAATTGACCAGTGGTTGATGCAGAAGGGTATCATCCCTCATTTAGATGAGGAAAAATATTGAATATCGACTCGGGGACATTCTAAATGCCAAATAAAGAAGCCCTCCTGCGAAGAACAGGAGGGCTTTTGTTCTAAAAAACTGTCCACTTTACCGTCAACATCCCTCACGCGGTATTTCACTATACCAGTCGCGATGAAAAATCGCCTTTTCACCTTCATGGACCACAACTTTATTCGTCAGATAAAACAGGCTCTCATCACAGCGCATGTCACTCTGCATCTCTACCCGGACACGCCACGCGCCTCTAACGAGCGCAATTTTCCGCTCACACTTCGCGATCGCAGAAAGTGGATCCGCCATTTTGATTTCCCACTGATCTTTCGCCCGCTCATCTAACTCAAGCCCATCCTCAAATCGCAAACGCCCGCCGTCCGTCAAAACTTCATAAATCAGTTTTTCATCAACCGCATGCCAATGTCCAGTGGGAAACTGCCCTGACTTGCGAAGCACGCTGTGTTTCAGTTCAAAGGCACCTTCGGGTTCACCATAAGGTGCTTTCAGAGCTTGACCAGACCATATAGGCAAACGCAAACACCCACCATTTAGTCGTAAAGTCACCGGCTCAGGTGACGGCCAGGCCTGGGGCCAATACGCGGTCGATAAAGATACGCGCAGTGCATTCCCTCCAGATATGCGACAGCCAATGGCATTGAGCCTCACAGTGACATCCAATATCTCGTTGGGTTTGAGATATCTGACCACCTCGTGCGTTTCGCCGTGCGCCAGATTGAGCAACCCCCAGCTCAAAAGTGCTGACGTGCCGTCTGGGAAAACCTCACACAATCTCACGGATATGAGTGCGCGTTCCCTATTCGCAGACAAGCGCATAGACACCTCGGGAAAACCCAGAATATCGAGCGATTCCTCTAAAGGTTGCGATGTGAAAGTCACGGACCGCACATCGTCTGCGTAGCGATCATCGGTCGCACACAAACTGATAACAGCTTTGAGTTCAGGAGGCTGGTGTGCGGCGACCTGCAACCCATTAAATCCTCCCCACGACTTGCCGTACATGCCCACCTTGCCCGTTGACCAGGGTTGTGCTGCAATCCAGGATAAAACTTCGAGCGCGTCTTCCTGTTCTCGCGGCAAATATTCATCTAAAAGCACGCCCTCAGAATCGCCACTCCCCCGCATATCCACGCGAATTGAGGCATATCCATGACCGGCAAAATAGGGATGATGCACCGAATCCCGCACAGCAGTACCATCGCTTTTGCGGTACGGCAAATATTCCAGAATACCCGGCACGGGATTTTGCTCTGCATCTTCTGGCAACCAGATGCGCGCGGCCAATCGCGTGCCATCTGACAGTGGAATCCAGACATGCTCAATCTCCCGAACAGGTCGGGGAAATTCGGTAATTACGCGCATAAATATCACCCCTACAAATCGACAACTCGGGGTTTTGGCTGGCTTTTGCGCCCGTGCAAAAACGCGTCGTTTTCCGAGGGCCATCGCATGCGATATTGCTTGTTGCGCTGGCGTTTGTATCCGGCATTGTAATAATTGCTCGTCGCCATCCAACTGAGCAAATCCGCGAACATCTCGCCTTTCACATCGGCGTATTCGGACTGATCCCACACATTCCACAACTCTCCGGAATCCCGATCTAAATCATACAACTCGCCTTCTGATTGCCCGATATAATACACCATCTTATGGGTCTGTGACCGCATCATAATCTGATAGTTATCCTCGCAAAAAACGTATTTCCGAGGCACGGGCGTCTCCCCATTCAAATACGGCATCAAAGAGCGGCCCTCCAGATAGGCCGGAACAGCTATTCCCGCAGCCTCTAAAATCGTCGGACCCAGATCCATAAGCGAAACCAGATCGCGCGTTTCGCCTGGCCGCTCAACAGATTGCGGCGTGCGAATCATCAGCGGAATATGCACAATCGGATCGTACATCAACCACTTATAAGCCAACCCGTGGTCGCCCAGCATCTCGCCGTGATCCGAACAAAAAACCAACAAACTATTCTCCACCCACCCCCGTGCTTGCAGGGCATCCAGAATCTCGCCGAGTTTTTCATCAACCGTCGAAATATTTCCGTAATAATGCCGCTTCATCTCGGCGAGTTCATCATCTGTGCGCCCGCGCAAATCGATTTGCGATTCGTGATCAGTCGTCGCGTGCATATCCAGATGCGCCGCATGTTGCGGCGGCTTATCTTCCAACTCCCCATCGCGCTTCACACACGGCGGCATTTCTCGATCGCGATACAGATCCAAATGTCGCGGCAAGGGATCCCAGGGCTCATGAGGTCCCGTAAATCCGATCTGCAAAAACAGCGGATTATCTCCCCGGTGATTGCGAATCCAGTTCAACGCGGAATTTCCGATAAACACATCGCTGTGAAACCGCTCCTCCTCGTGCCACACAACCCCCTGACATTTGTTGAGCCATTCGGGATCTGCCTTATTGCGATCATTGGGCCGCTTCACATTGTGAAACGTCATGTACCTGCCCCAATCGTCATCTGCCCCGCCACCGTCCAGCGCCTTATTCGTGGGATTTTCCACAATAACGCGCTCGTGAAAACCACCGGGAATATCGCGCGGCGTCATGTGCATCTTGCCAATATTCACGCAATAGTAGCCCGCATCCGATAAATCCTGTACCCAGTTGCGGTGATTCGCCCAGTGATCAAAACTATAAACGCCCGTCGTATGCGGGTACATACCCGTAAAAATCGCCGCCCGCGACGCCACGCAGGTCGCCCCGGGACAATACGCCTGCCGAAACGACACACTCTCACGCGCGAGCCGATCCAGCGTGGGCGTCACCATGTAATCATATCCCCAGGCGTGAATAGTATCAAAACGCTGCTGATCTGTAATCACAAAAATAATATGGGGCCTGCCATTAAACATAATTTCTCCTCAAGCGATAATTTGATCAATATGCTACAAATCCTCCCAAATTTCCCGGCTGACATTCGCTTGCTGCAAAATCCTGTGCAAAAGCCCACGCCCAATATCACCTTGATGCGGATTGGGAATGGCAAGACGTTTTGTTTCTCGAATCATATAATGATGCTTGCCTCCAGGATACGGACCTTCAAATCCCAATTGTCTCAAATAGCGAATTAGATCGCGGCGACTAATTGGTCCAAATTTGGGCATTAAACGGACTCCAATACAGTATCCAAACGCACCCCATCTACCTCCGGAAGCGGATGCCCCATCCTCAAACCGAGAATGATCCAACCCTCGAGCACGGATTGCAATTCCTCACGACACATTTCTAAGGTATTTGCATTGGCATACACACCTTGAAAGCCTGCAATTTCTCCATAGAACGTTTGGTCATCAAGGATCTCGTATTTCGCGTGTTTCATAGCGGATTGAATATATGTAGTTAGCATAGAACCCTCACTTGATCATCGTAATACTCACCCTCAAACACTATGTCCATCTCAAGTTCCCAACGCAAAATGCGCCCCCGACAAAACCTGTGACGAAGCCACGCGATCGAGAATCCGCAGGCGCAGCTGATTCTCAACCTCGGCCATCTCGGACAAACCCGCGAGATTATTCACCTCATCGGGATCTTCTTGCACATCGAAAAGCAAATAGGGTTGCCCCTCGCGATTCAGCACAATTTTCCATTCGCGATTCAACAACATAATCTCCCCGCCGTATTCCGATATCGCCTCTGTGCGATGTTCTCTCTCCGGATCTTCGAGAACGGGACAGGCCGATTTGGCAAACTGTCTGAAACCGAGTTCACCACCTGCAAGCTCGACCAGCGTCGGTCCCACATCAAACCACTCAATGGGACTGTCACACACAGAACCAGCAATATCACCACTCGCTGTCTCGGGCGTGCGAATCAACAGGGGAACCCGCACCGCGCCATTTAAAAGATTGCTCTTATAAATAAAACCGTAATCGCCATTCATCTCCCCGTGATCCGACATCAGCACAACGACCGTATTATCCATCTCGCCGCGCTGTTCAATCACATCGAAAATCTCGCCAATCTGATCATCGATCAACGTGACATTGCCCGCGTAATTTGCGCGCAACAACTTCTCTTCCCCGGGTTCAAAAGGTATCTTTTGCTTGGCATCTAACAAACCCTGTGGGCGCTTGCGATCATCCTCTATCGGAACAACCGGATCGGGCATATCTTCCGGGTTGTACCGGCTATAATGGGGCTCTGGCGTATCCCACGGTTCGTGCGGCCCACCAAAACTCACCCAGCAAAACCAGGGCTGATCGCGGTCATATCCCGCCAAATACTTCTTCGCCTGCTGCCCCACATATACATCTGCATAATCTTCAAAAGGCAGTGTCGATGGCCGCGTCACCCAGGGCTTATTGCTAAAACGCTCATCGAAATCCGCCTTATATTCTGCCCACAACCCCTTATCTTCCCACATCGCCGTCATATACGACAGACATCGCGCACTCGCCCTCGGCCCGCCGATCTCATCCACATCATCAAGCCCATAACTGTTCATCAGATGCTCGCGATCCCTCAAATCGCCCCCGTGCGGATGCAAATGCGTCTTGCCAAACAGACTCGTGCGATACCCCGCATCGCGCACCGCCTGCATCCACGTTGGACAATCTGGCGATAACGTATGATCCTGATTATCCCACACCCCCGTATTGTGCGGATAGTGCCCGGTAGCCAGACTCAACCGCGTTGGAATACACACCGGCGAATTGCTCACGCAATTTGAAAACCGCACACCCTCTGCCGCAATGCGATCCATATTGGGCGTCTCCAGCCAATCGCTCACACAACTCAGCGCATCCCACCGCTGCTGATCGGTCATAATCATCAAAATATTCGGTTTACTCATTCAATGTCCTTTCTGAATTTGTTTTTGGAACTATTTTGTCCAATATAAATGCCCAAAGTGAAATTGGCAACCGTTCTCAAGAAGCAGCATCGGTATCTCGATTCGCCTGCTTTAACAGCAAAATAATCTGATCTAACCGCTTCAGAAATCCATAGAGAAAGGCAAAAATCGTACACCACAATCCCACGATAAAAAGCCCACCGGTAATCGCCATCAAAATCAAATCATAGCGCGTAAATTCTGGCATCTTTCCTCCTTAAAATAAGGTACGCTTGCTTGCTCGCTTGCTATTCTAATTCAATTGCCTTATGTTCCCATGATTCCGAGGAACAAACACTTGTCTATAATAGTCAAAAATAAAACTGATCAAAGGATAGTATCATGCGTCAATACCTGTGGATCGCAATATTTTTAATCGGATGCGGCAGCAGCACTGCGCCGCACCCCACCGAACCCGAACTCACCGCCCAACACGCGCGTCTGGAACCCGTGCAGTTTCAAACGCCAGACGGCTTTCTGTTATTTGGCACGCTCTTTTCTTCTCCCAGCCACCCCGCACCTCGCCCTGCAGTCATCCTGCTCCATCCATTTAACCAAAACCACTTCCAGTGGGCGGACTTTGTTCCCGAACTCGTTGTCGAGCGGGGCTATCTGGCACTCGCCTTTGACCTTCGCGGACATGGCAGCAGCATCTTTCGCAATGGGCGACCCGTCACAATCCAGAACTTCTCCATTGACGACTACAATCAAATGCCGCTCGACGTCGTCGCTGCAATTGCATTTCTCAAAACTCGTGCAGAAGCCGACCCCAACCGCATCGGCGTCATCGGCACAGACATCGGTGCCAACATCGCCTTTGTGAGCGCGGGGCTATTCCCCGATATAAAAGCAACCGTATCCGTTTCGCCCAACTTTCGCGAAAACCAGGCTCAGGAAATTCTCATTGGCACCAATATCCCCGATTTTGCGCCGCGCAACATTCTCTACCTCGCAGCTTTTGGCGATGGATATGCCTACCCCTCGTCCCAAAACATGTCTGAATTGACCCGAGGGGTTACTGCCGTAGTCGGCTTCCAGGGCGCGGGGCGTGGACTCGATTTGCTCGCTCAGGGCAATGCCTGGACAACCGTCCTGGACTGGCTCGACCAAAACCTATAAAGCGGTTTATGAAAGCGCGTCATCTCTTCACACAGGAGGCAACCATGCGATTTTCAAGATGGATATCGATCTTACTGATGGGCACGGCATTGTGTGCCTTAGATCTGTCGGATATTTATGCACAGCGCGGCGGCGGTGGTCGCGGTGGTGGCGGACGCGGCGGTGGCGGCGGCGGTGGTCGCGGAGATTTGCGTCCTCAGCAACGTGGACAATTCAACGATTTCCCCTGGGACGCCCAAAAACTCCTCGATGCCAACGCGCAAATTCTCAGCCAAATGCCAGCACCCATACAGATGTACATACTCGATCAGGCAAAAAAATGGGACGATCTGTTTCCCGTTCGCCACCAGCAACTCGAACTCTTTTTCCGCAAAATCCCCAACACTGATCGCCAGGAATTTAACGCTGTATTCGGCAATATCTTGCGCGAATTTCAGGCACTTCAGGGCGGCGGACAGGGACGCCGGGGGCAAGGAGCACGCAGCGGCAGAGGTAGAGGCGGACGAGGAGGCCCCAGTCTGAATATCACCGATTTTACACCTGCACAATACGCCATGCTCGAACACGCTTTCGAATCTTTTGTCCTGTCAGACCAGGGCTTGCCCAAAGGCGTGGTCATCGTTGCGATCTCCGGATCGGACCAGGGAACGAACATACCCGCCTATCTGACGTACAGAGGGGCATTATTCGACAATATCGACTACGGCAAAAATTCGCGCGAATGGATGACCACGGTTCAAACGGCTTCACCCGATGCAATCAAAGGCAAAAATCTCAAAGTCCCTTCACTCTTTGAACACCACAACAAAGCCATCGAGGACAAAACCCATACGCGCACACTGGCTTTTTATCAATCCGGAGAAAAAGAAATCCCCCCCATAGTTAGCAAAACCAAGAACTATGGTGTCAGATACAGCCCTTATGCCGTCAACGCCCCCAGCCTCGAAAAAATCGCAGGCACCATAGAAGAACAACTCGGCACAGCTATAAAACAGGGCAAATCGCAGCGATATATCGACCGTATGGTGAAACCCAAGCTGACGCCGGAAGCGCTCAAACTAAAAAAAATCATCAAAGATGAGGCGTTTGGTCGGCTGGTATCCGGAGTACTGATGGACAGCGAAGAAAGCCGCAAACTCGGCAGCGCATTCATCACCGAGGTCGCGCAAAAAGCCATGGAAGCCGCTCTTCCCGATATTATCTTTATCGAAATGAAAGCCGGCGATGTCTCTACCCAGACCATCTCCCAATTTCACGACACAATGAGCGCTATGGCGCGCTATGGCAGCAACGTGACATTCGCGCTATTCGATCAATCTGCCGGCCAGGCACTCATTGTCAGTCCCAAAATCATTGGCGGTCAAACCTTCGACGGACAAAGTCTCGAAAACATATCCGCCACCCTGGCCAAAGCGGGTGGCCTCATTCTCGATGGCGCAGCGGGAACACCTGTTGCAGAGGTGAGAATGCGTTGAAAGTATAAGCGATAGTCAAATCGTAAGGGCGGACCTCTGCGTTCGCCCTATTTTTTTATTACCGATGTGGCACTCGCCGTTCTTCATACTGCCACTGCCTGCCTGCGTCTTACCGACTCGACCTCCTTAAAACACAGACGCAGCGCATCGGCAGCACTTTCACCAGAAATTGCTCTGCCTACCTCGCCGCTTTCCACTGCATCTACCGCGGCTTGAATCTCGTTGGTAAATGCAACCACGGGATCGGCATCGCCCAAATCCGGTTCTCGCACCTCCCCGTCATCCGTCAGCAAGGTCACGGGCATCGTCACAACCGGCTTCCCGCCCAGAGTCGAAAACTCGTAAAGCACCGTAGCCCGCTCCATATAGACCTCAAACCCGTGCGTAAACGCCCTGCCCTGCTGAGAAATAGCACCAGAAGCACACGTCACGCACAAATCCGGCTGGCTGTCGTATTGATAACTCGTCGAAATATATTCCACATACCGGTCTCGCACCAGCCTCCCCGAAGACACCACCCGATCTGGCCGACCGAGCAACACCAGGATATAGTGCGTATCGTGAATATGCAAATCGACGCCTGGTCCCCCACTCTTTTCCATATTACCGAAGGCAGTCGTCCAATTGGGCTGCGAAATAACGCGCTTAAAATGCGCACCGAGCACATTGCCGTATTCCCCACCATCGACCACCTGCTTGAGATAGGCAAACTCCGGGAAAAAGGGCAAAACCTGTGCCACCATCATCAACCTTCCCGTCTCTTCGGAAACCCGCACCATGCGATCGGCATCCTCAAGACTCAGCGCAATGGGCTTTTCGACCAGCACATGCTTACCCGCGCGCATCGCAGCAATTGCAACCTCACAGTGTTGTGATGTCGGCAAACAAATATCGACCAGATCAATTGAAGCGTCTGATAGCAAATCGTCAATCTTCTCATACGTGCGAAGACCCGAAAGATCTTCCACACCCCCTGGCTCTCCAAAATTGCCTCCCAAACCCCGCCAATCTCCCGCCCGCTTTTTGGAACTGCGCGTACATATCGCAGCCACTTTGCCCCCGCGCACCCTCTGAATCCCCCGGTAATGCGTCATACCCATAAATCCCAATCCGATAATACCTATCGAAACCATAACAAACCTCCAATTTTTTTGCGATTTTTCGGTATTCTCTGATCTGATGGAGCAAATAAAATAACCCTATATTCCACCTTTACACCATTGTTTTTTACCCCTCTTTGTTATATTTTATATTAGCTGCCCGTCCTATAACAAGTGGGAACATAGGCACCGCCTCTACGTATAATATCTGAAAGATAGACTCATTTCTAATCCCCACGAGGTAATCTCATGAAAAAAATTCTCGCATTATGGCTCTGCCTTATCATCGCATCATCTGCCCGCGCAACCGAAGCCCCTGATTTCAACCTGCCGGGCCTCAGTGGCGAGCGGGTACAATTAACCGCCCTCCTCGAAAAAGGTCCTGTATTACTCGACTTCTGGGCCACATGGTGCAAACCCTGCATCAAAGCAATGCCCAAGCTCGAAGAAATCCACGCAAAATACGCCGATAGAGGACTCACCGTTCTCGGCGTCAACGAAGATGGGCCCCGTGGTCAAAATCGCATTCGCCCATTTTTGCGAGGCCGCAACATCACATTCCCAATCGCCATTGATGCCGATGGATCGGTTATGCAACGCATGCAAGTTCGCGCCCTGCCCACCACAATTCTCATTGCGCCAGACAGGGAAATTGTATTGCGAGAGGCAGGTTTATCCGATGGAAAGGCCATCATCGACGCTTTAGAGATCCTATTACCCGCAACAGAAGCATCAGAGGAAATGGAAGCATCGGAAAAAAAGGAAACCCCAGAAAAAAAGGAAACCCCAGATGAAAGCAAGTAGCCTCCTGCTCCTTTTCCTGCTCTTCACTGCCCCCATTTCTGCACAAATTACCATCACGGGATTAACGGAAATGCAGCGCGGCGAAGTGCCGGGATCTGACTCCACAGCCATCTCCACAGCCTACAATCAAGTGAATATTGACTTTACGCAAAAGGGCTTGCAGGCCGGTTTAAGAGCAGAAATTTACAACACCTGGGGGGGGGCGGACCGAGAAACGTATCAAATCACACAAAAATACGCACGGTGGAACTATGGCGCTACAAATGTGGAAATCGGCAATTACTACGCAATTCTCGGGCGGGGCCTCACACTTCGCGCTTATGAACTGCCTGGCGTCGTGCTCGAAAGCCCCATTTATCGCCTGCGCTATGCCCCGGCTCAGGACCTCGAAGGCGCGACAGCCTCATGGGCTGGCAATCGCGTAGAGGCCAAAGCACTCATCGGTCGATCAGCACTCAGCGATATTCCCCCAGGTGCCAAAACTGGCACCCCGCCGCGCGGTATTTCCCGTCGCGGAGATTGGGTCACAGGCGGCGAACTCGCTCTCAGACTCTCTTCCAATCTTAAAATTGGCAGCACGGGCGTCCACATTACCCCCAGAGATTCCCTCATCGACAAAAACTGGGCCTGGTCTGGTTTTGTCGATCTCGACCTCTCTAATATCCTGCAAAAGGCCGGTCTATACGGCAGCTTCTACGGCGAATACGCGCAGCGCGAAGGCGAATATGCGCGACGAGAAGACGACGAAAAAGGAACTGCCCTCTACTTATCGAGCAATATGGGCTGGAACAATCTGGGCTTGAGTGTCGAATACAAAGATTACGACAACATGCACCTCCACTTCAATGATCCCCCATCGCTCGTCCGCGAACACACCGCCGCTTTGCTCAACCGAAACACACATGTACTGCTACTCGCCAGCGAAAAGGGCTATCAGATCGAAGGCACTTATACAAACCTGAGCCTGGGCAATTTCACGGTCAATATCAGTCACGCACGCAATGATTTGGCTCCGACGGTACAGACCTTTTTCAAAGAAAGACATTTCTCTTTTGATCTGTACAAATTTGACAATCTGACCGCCACCTTCTTCTTTAACTGGGGCAAAGACGACATCGAAAGCATCGACAGCCACCGCACGAGCGGCGCGATTTTTGAAACCACAACTGCCCAAGGTCATACTCTCGGCCTCGACCTTCAGTATCAACGCGCCGTCCATTTTGAAGACGAACCGCACTTCTCCAATACTTATGGCGCGCTCTCTGCACAACACGCGCGCGGTTTTGGCGCAACCCTTGTCGTCGATCACACAACCGACCCTTTTGAAGTTGACCGCCCCGAAACTTTCGATATCGAAACGGGCAGCCGCACCTTCGTATCTCTCAACCTCAATGCGCGATTTGGCACGCATTACGACGCCGTCCTCTTTGCGGGCGAGCGGCGCGGAGGCACCGCCTGTACATCGGGAACCTGCTATCTGGTACTCCCTTTTAAAGGCGTGGAAATGCGCCTCAATACCTACTTTTAGTCACACGCGTATAAATCGGCTGTAAATCCACAGCCGATTTTTTTATATTTGCCATAAGTGATACGAGAAACTTTAGACACTACTCGCGCGTCCAAACACTTGCAAAATGGAACCCGGCATGTCTCTGGATATTCTACATCGCGTTGAAGCCTATATCCAAAAAGAACGCCTCCTCACACCAGGTGATGGGGTGGTCGTAGCCCTGTCTGGCGGTCCCGACTCCGTTACTTTATTCGACCTTCTCCACCGCCTCAAATCAAAATGGCACCTCACACTTTATATCGCGCATCTCAATCATCAACTTCGCCCCAATGCCGAAAGCGATGTCGCGTTTGTCAAACAAATCGCCCGAAACTATCCCATCTATATCGAAAAGGAAGATGTTGTGCAGCGGGCAAAGGATAAAAAGCAATCTCTCGAAGAAGCAGCGCGCGATGCACGACGGGCATTTCTCGACGCCGTAAAACAGAAAACTGGCGCAAACCGGATCGCGCTTGGCCATACAAAAAGCGATCAAGCAGAAACCGTCCTGTTGCGCCTTGTTCGAGGTGCAGGCCTCACCGGATTGGGGGGTATGCGTCCGATTTCAGAATCATGCTGGATTCGTCCTTTGCTCTCATTTTCCAGACCGGAAATTGAATCTTATGTACGCACCCGCAATTTGCAGGTGCTGTGCGATGAAACAAATAGCGATCCAAAATTTCTGCGCAATCGCATTCGCACAGATCTGATACCCCACTTGCAAAAGGCATACAATCCCCAAATCGAAGACCTGCTTTCGCGTTCGGCAACCCTGCTGCAAAATGATGATGCACACCTCGAAAACATTGCGGAACAGGCACTTTCAGAAACCCTCCTGTACCGCGACAATCGAAAATTTATCCTTGATGTTAGGCGATTTTTCGGTTATCATATATCACTTCGGCGTCGCCTGATTCGGAAGATGCTCTTTGCCCTCCAGGCCAGTGTCGAAGCCGCGCGTTTCCAGGTTGTTGAACGAATTCTCGAAATTTCTTCCACTCCTGGACACAGTGTTCAAATAACGCCAGAAATCTCAGCTTATCGCACGCATGACACACTCATTATAACCCAACCCGTCCGAGCTTATTGCTTTTTGGTTGAACCCGATGTGCCGCTCGATATCAACGGCAAATTCTCAATGAATATATTAAACCGGGTCAACCGTGAGCATCTGCAAGCGGTGCACAACTGTATCAGCAGTTCAAAGACAGCGAAACACACCGTCTTTTTTGACCTGGATCAACTTCCCAACCGGGCGTTGTATCTTCGTTCACCCAGGCCGGGCGACTGGTTTCACCCTTTTGGCATGCAGGGGAAAAAAAAAGTCAGCAGACTGCTCGGCGATAGCAAAATACCCCGCCCGCTGCGCGGCGAAATACCACTGCTGGTGAGCGGTGCGACCATTTTGTGGGTCGCTGGCCTTCGGCGCTCACAAATTGCACCCATCACACCGGCAACTCGGCGCGTGCTCAAAGCAAACTATAGTAGCGTGATCACACAATGCGAAAAGAGGCATTTATGACCGGCCCCAAAGACAGGGACTCGAAACCGGATGAAGAAACACAGTCATCCGACGAGACGCCTGATCGCACTCCCACACAGCCCGAAGAGGATGCGCCTGAAGACAAAAAAGAGCGGCGGCCCAACTTGTCCGTACACAATCGGGATAATGCTGATCGCAATGGGGCTTCGGAGAATGGCAAGTGGCCCTGGCGGCGAATCTCAAAACCACTGGCTTTCTGGGTCTTTTTTTTGCTGGTTATCATTTTTGCTTCCAAATTTTTTGGCAATTCCCCTTCCAGCGATGTCGTACTCAGCTATAAAGAGTACAAAATGCTCCTCGAAGAGGGAAAAATCCAGAGCGCGATCATTATTGATAACGAATTTCACGGCCACCTCGTCGCAGAAGAGCTTACCCCGCCGGGGCGAAGACAACAGCACACCTTTCGCGATTTTGTCGTTGACCTGGGCGTTGTAGATGCCCAGACCCGCGAAGAATGGCTCAAATACGGCGTTGACTTTCGCTTTCAAAAACCCTCCAATTGGCTCAACATATTTTTCAATTTTTTGCCGTGGCTCCTGTTCATAGGGCTTTGGCTTTTCATTTTGCGTCAGATGCAAGGAGGTCCCAAAGGTGCGTTCAGCTTTGGCAAAAGCAAAGCAAAGCTCGTCTCTGAAGATAAAACAACAATCACATTCAAAGACGTTGCAGGTGCCGAAGAAGCCAAGCAAGAACTACAGGAAATCATCGAATTTCTGAAAGATCCGCGCAAATTTCAACGTCTGGGTGGGCGCATTCCAAAAGGCGTACTCCTCGTTGGTCCCCCCGGCACGGGCAAAACGCACATGGCACGCGCCGTCGCAGGCGAAGCGGGTGTCCCATTCTTTTTAATGAGCGGATCCGATTTTGTCGAAATGTTTGTCGGCGTGGGAGCTTCACGTGTGCGCGATCTCTTTGAACAGGGGAAAAATCACGCCCCGTGTATCATCTTTATCGACGAAATAGATGCCGTGGGACGGCACCGCGGCGCAGGTATTGGAGGCGGTCACGACGAGCGCGAGCAAACCCTCAATCAACTCCTGGTTGAAATGGATGGTTTTGAATCTAAAGAGGGCCTCATCCTCATCGCAGCGACCAACCGTCCCGACGTGCTCGACCCCGCACTGTTGCGACCCGGGCGCTTCGACCGTCAGGTCGTGGTGGATCGTCCCGATGTTAGAGGGCGCGAAGGCATTCTAAAAGTCCACACCCGCAACACACCCCTCTCCGACGACGTCAACTTACAGGTGCTGGCGCGAGGAACCCCCGGACTGGCAGGAGCAGACCTCGCCAACCTGGTCAACGAAGCCGCTCTTCTCGCTTCCAGAAATAATCGAGACCGCGTAACCATGAACGACTTTGAAGATGCCAAAGACAAAGTCATGATGGGGGCAGAGCGACGCAGCCTGGTCATTTCCGACAAAGAAAAACGCCTCACGTCCTATCACGAAATTGGTCACGCACTGGTAGCAAAACTCATACCAGAAAGCGATCCTCTGCACAAAGTGACCATCATCCCTCGCGGGCGTGCCCTCGGTGTCACGCACACCCTCCCCATCGATGAGCGCCACACTTATCCCCAGAGTTATTGTGAAGCGGTTCTCGCTTACGCTCTGGGTGGCAGAATTGCCGAAAAGCTCGTCTTTGGCGAAATCACAACAGGCGGGCAACAAGACTACCGCATGGCCACCAATCTCGCCCGGCAAATGGTTTGCGATTGGGGCATGAGTCCCAAACTGGGCCCCATTGCTTATGGGCAGCAAAACGACGAAATATTCCTCGGGCGCGAAATGGCACAACGTAGAGATCACAGCGACAGAGTGGCCGAAATGATCGATGAGGAAATCAAAAACTTCGTACTCAAAGCCGAGTCCCGCGCCGAACAATTGCTCAGCGATAACATCGACAAAGTCCACATCCTCGCCAAAGCACTGCTGGAATTTGAAACCCTCGACGATGTACAACTCAACCAGTTATTAGAAGGAAAAACACTCGAAAAACCAGTTGAACCTGCAAAACAGCCAGAAAAATCGGAAGAAGAACAGGAAGACCAAACATCGGAAAAGCACACCCCTGAAGAAGAAAAACAGCCATCAGATGATTAAAAAAAGAGATGGCAAACGCCATCTCTTTTTTTGTACACCTCACCCATGAAACACACACGCCCTATTTACCAGCTTTCATGCTGTGGTACACCCCTTCAATTGGGTCATCGAACACTCGTGATGGGCGTTCTCAATGTCACGCCAGACTCGTTCTCAGACGGCGGCCTTTATTTTGAACCGCGCAAAGCGATTGAACGAGCACGGGCACTGGTTGAAGCAGGTGCCGACATAATTGATATAGGGGGTGAATCATCCCGTCCAGCCGGGCCTTATGGCAAAGGGGCGACCGTTGTCTCTCTAAAAGAAGAACTGGATCGCACCATTCCCATTATTGAGGCTATTGCCCCACAACTCGACGTACCCATCTCCATAGATACAACCAAATCCGAAGTCGCCCGACAGGCCATTGACAACGGCGCCACCATTGTCAACGACATCAGTGCCCTGCGTTTTGACACTGGCATGATGCACCTGATTGCAGAAACCGGAGCTGCTGTTATCCTCATGCACATGCAGGGAACGCCCTCAACCATGCAGCAAAACCCCATGTACGACGATGTCGTGTCCGATATTCTCGACTTTTTAAGCGCACAAATCGATAGCGCAAGGGCGATGGGCATTTCCCGATCTCAGATTGTAATTGATCCTGGACTGGGATTTGGCAAAAAATACGCGCACAATATCGAAATACTCGCCCGACTATCCGATTTTCACACGCTGGGATATCCCCTTCTCATAGGTGCATCGCGCAAGCAATTTACTGCGCCACAAAGTCTGCCTCACGAGCGCCTACCGGGCAGCATTTCTGCAGCCACCTGGGGCGCAATCGCAGGCGTTCACATTATAAGGGTTCACGATGTCGCGGAAACTGTCCAGGCATTGGCACTATCAGACAGCGTCTGCCGTATCAGTTTGTGAAACACCTTGACATCACATGGCAAAACCCTGTAGATTTTTACGTCAATAATATTAACCTCACGCCTTCCAAATGTCGATGGACTATATATCCCTTTGTCGATGGCTGTGTACCGTCGGTCTTCTGTTCCTCTTTTTTGCGCTCCCCAGAGCGCATTCCCGATCTATTACACTCGAAGAGAGTTTGCAACACGCGCTATCGCACAATGAAAACCTGCTAATTGCACGCGAAGATCTGGACAAATCACGCCAACGGGTTCGCCATGCAGTAGCCGATGTTCTGCCCCAGCTCGATATCACCATGCAGTACACGCGCAACTGGTTGCTGCCCACCTTTTTTTTTGATACGCCAGCAGGCCAACAACAATTTACCGTAGGAGCACACAACAACCTCATCGGTACAGTTGGCATACGACAACCCCTTTGGGGTGGGGGAAAATCTTTTACGGCCATGCGCGCCGCGCGTCTATTCCGGCAATTTTCGATGGAAAAGGTACGCGCTGCAAAGCACCAATTACACACCCAGGTCGAAACGGCTTTTTACGACCTGATGTTGGCTCGGGAACTCACGCGCGTCAGCAAATCTTCTGTAGCGCGTGCGCGTGCAAATTTCAGACGCGTCGAAAAATTGCGTGAGGCAGGGCGTGTATCGGACTACGATTTACTACGTGCACAGGTACAGGTCGCCGAACTGCTGACCGATTCCATAAGTACGGAAAATGCGCGTGTATTGGCAGATCTCGCATTCAAAAATCAGATCGGCCTTGATCCCGACGAATCCATTACACCTCGTGGGAGTTTCCGCGAAAAATCCCACCTTTTATCGACCAGTGCCGAGACAGGTTTGATTGACCTCTCAATGCAAATGAATCCCATTGTGCGCCAGTACCGACTTGAGGTCGAAATGCTCCAGCATGCAGAGACCATTGCCCAGGCAGAATCCCGCCCTACTGTAGATTTGATTGTCAATGGACAATGGCAGGCTCAAAAAAACGAATTTGATTTTGTAAAAGACGATTTTCATCAGAGTTGGTTTTCGGGCATCGCCATCAACATTCCCATATTCGATGGCTTTCGCACCAGTGCACAGGTCGCGCAGGCCCGCTCGGACACGCGGCAATCCAAACTGGTACAAAAGCAGACCGAGCGCGATGTGCGTTTCAACGTCCTGCAAGCGTGGCGCACTGTCCTCGAAGTTCGCGCAAAAAAAAGCGCGCAAATACAAGCCGTTGATCTCGCCCGTCGGGGCCTGGAAATCGCGGAATCGCGTTATGAAAATGGCGTTGGCACCCAGATCGAAGTCATCGATGGACAACTCACCTTACAACGCGCCGAAGCCGAACTCGCGCGCGCAAAACGAGACCTTGCGGTCACCCTCGTACATTTAGAACTCAGTGCAGGCACTTTGGGTGAAGAGGATAAACCATGAATTTATACAGGCTTTTAATACCCTGTCTTTTGATTGCGGTCCATCTGGGCTGTGGCGACGAATCTTCGGCGCAAAAAGAAATGCCATTAGAGCGCACCACCAATGTATCTACATTTGTAATCAAACCCGATTCGCTCGTCCAATACAGCAGGCTGTCTGCCACAGTAAAAGCCTGGCGCGATGTGACGATTAGCGCGCTCGAATCTGGTGAGGTTATCAACACGTACAAAGATGTGGGTGATTACGTCAAACGAGAAGAGCATCTCGCACAACTCAACCTGGAGCTTCTGCAAGCTGCATTGATCGAAGCCGAGGCCAATCTCAAGTTTCAAACCTACAATTACGAGCGCAGCAAACAACTTTTCTCGGAAGGATCGATTTCCGAACAGGCGTATTTTGCCACAGAATACGACTTTCAAAAAGCCAAATCAACAGCGCAGACCTTAAAACACCGGCTCTCTTATGGGCAGATACAAGCGCCGTTCTCAGGCACTATAGCAAAGCGGTACCTCTCACAGGGACAACATATCACGCGAGGTGACGCAACATTTCGCCTCGTACAAACCGACAGCTTGCGCATTGAGGCCTGGGTAGCTGAGAGTGAAATCATCGACTTCGCCGAAGGCAGTTTCGTCACCCTTATCCTCGATGCTCTGCCGCACCAAACTTATGAGAGCACAATCGCCCATGTTGGACCAGCAGCAGATACAGACCAGAGGGTTTTTCCCATTGAAATCCACTTGCCTAACCCAAAAGGGCATATCCGGCCCGGCATGATCGGCACGCTGAAAGCCAGGCGCCGCATTCACCGGCATGTCGTTGTCATTCCCCGCGAAGCCATTATCGAACGCGAAACCGGGCCTGTAGCCTTTGTCGTAAAAAACGACAGGGCACTTTTGCATCGACTTAACCTCGGCCCATCGGAAGCCGAGCGCGTCGTCGTCCAAAAAGGGCTTTCCTTTGGCGATCAGATCGTCGTCAAAGGCGGGCGAGACCTCATTGATGGCGATCGCGTGGCAATAAAATATGCGGAATTCATCCCATGACCATTACCGCGTACGCACTCAAACATCGCATCACCGTTTACGTCTTTGTCGGCATCCTCATCATCTCGGGCATCTCGGCCTATTTGTCGCTTCCTCGCGAAGCCGCGCCGGATATTACCATACCCCTCATCATCGTCAGCACGCCGTATATCGGAGCTTCGCCTCAGGATGTTGAAAATCTCATTACCCGACCTCTGGAAAAAGAACTTCAATCCATTGAAAACGTCAAAGTGATCCGATCGAGTTCGGTCGAAGGCGCTTCGTCAATTACAGTCGAGTTTAATCCCAATGCCGACATTGACAATGCACTCCAGCGCGTCAAAGACAAGGTCGATCTCGCAAAAACAGAATTACCCGATGACGCAGAAGACCCCGTGGTTCTCGAAGTCAACTTTTCCAATATCCCCATGATGATCGTCGCATTGTCGGCCGACTATGGGCTGATTCGGCTCAAAGAAATTGCCGAAGACTTTGCCGATCATATCGAAACCATCCCCGGCATCCTCGAAGTACGCGTGGTCGGTGGTCTCGAACACGAAGTCAAAGTCGATGTCGATCCCGACCGCCTCATCGCCTACAAACTCGCCATCCAGGACGTAATAGAAGCCATCCAGCGCGAAAACTTGACCCTTCCTGGCGGTAGTGTGGATATAGGTGCATACAAATACGCCGTGCGCGTACCCGGCGAGCTTGAAACCGTTCCCCAGATTGGCGACCTCCTCATCAAAGCATCGCAAGGCCGCCCGGTCTATATTCGCGATGTTGCCGATGTTGTATATGGGTTTAAGGATCGCGCAAATTACGCCCGCCTCAACCACAAGCCCAGTGTGAGCCTCGAAATTGTCAAACGCAGCGGTGAAAATCTAATTGCCATAGCAGATCAAATTAAAATCGCGCTCGACGACTTGAAACCCACCCTTCCCGCAGGCACGCAAATCACCATTTTGGGCGACCAGTCCGAAGACATTCGCATGATGGTCAAAGACCTCGAAAACAATATCGTATCCGGCCTCATCCTCGTCATTCTGGTGCTTCTCTTTTTCCTGGGCTTACGCAATGCCTTTTTTGTCGGTATCGCCATTCCTCTCTCTATGCTCATTGCCTTTGTTATCATCTCTATTATGGGCATCACGCTCAATATGATCGTTTTGTTTAGCCTGATCCTCGCACTTGGCATGCTCGTGGATAATGCCATCGTCATTGTCGAAAATATATATCGCCACCGGCAAGAAGGCCAATCTCCCATCCAGGGGGCGTTGGAAGGCACGGGAGAAGTTGCATGGCCTGTGATCACCTCAACACTGACGACATTGTGTGCTTTTGCACCCATGATTGTCTGGCCCGGCATTATGGGCGAATTTATGAAATATTTGCCCATCACCCTGATCATAACCCTATCTTCGTCCCTCTTCGTGGGCCTCGTCCTCAATCCCACATTTTGTGCATCTTTCATGACAGTACGAGGAACAGTCAAAGAAACATCACCCCGTCTTCAGCGCAGCCTCAACGCCTATCAGCGTCGCCTCGAACTGGCACTCAATTACCCGGGAATAACCCTCTCGCTTGCAGCGAGCACACTCATCCTCGTCATTGTGGCGTACAATTTTTTGGGGCGAGGCATCGAATTTTTTCCCGAAATTGAACCCAATACAGCCTATATCGATGTGCGCGCGCCATCTGGCACAAATCTCGAAACATCGGATCAACTGGCGCGCCAGATCGAATCCATTCTCTCCGATATTCCCGATGCTGAAACCTACGTCGCCAATGTGGGTGTCTCGGGCGGCGATGAATTAGCGTCTGGCGAAGGCGTTTCAAATGCCAGCCGCATCTCCGTTGACTTTATCGATGAAGACCTTCGACAACAGTCCTCTTTTAAGACCATTGAGGAAATCCGCAGCAAACTCAAAAACCTGACCGGCGCTGAAATCGAATTGTCTCAAGAACGCGGCGGACCACCCGTAGGCCCACCCATCAGCGTTGAGGTATCCGGCGAAAATTTCGAAATTTTGGGACAACTATCCGCACGCATCAAACGCATCGTGGCCGAAGTACCCGGCGTTGTCGATCTCAAAGACGACTACGACCGCGGGCGTCCCGAAGTCCGCATCGTTGTAGATCGAGAAGCCGCTGCAATAGCGGGCCTCAATACGCGCTTGATTGCCGCTACAGTCCGCTCGGCTGTTTACGGTTCAGAAGCATCCGAATATAGACTGGGCGAAGACGAATACGATATTCGCGTGAGATTCAAGTCCGACAAGCGCAACACCCTTGCCGACCTCGAGCGCATAACCATTGAAAAAGATGGCAAAATCACGCCCATAAGCGCGGTTGCACGCATAGAAACGGGCGGCGGATTTGGTAGCATTCGGCGCAAGGATCTCAAGCGCGTTATCTCCATTGAAGGCAAAGTGCAAGACCGCACATCTGATGCAGCCATGCGCGACGTGCAGGCGGCCCTATCCGATTTTCCCCTGCCACCGGGCTATCAGATCGCCTATTCCGGAGAAAATGAAGAACAGCAAAAAGCCACCGCCTTTCTTTCCAAAGCCTTGCTCATAGCATTGGCGGGCATCGCGCTCATTCTGATTACGCAATTCAATTCCCTGGCCCTGCCCTTTACCATTCTCACATCCGTCATTTTATCTATGATTGGCGTACTGATCGGCCTGATTGTCACCGGAACCCCTTTTGGCATTCTCATGACGGGTATCGGCGTGATCAGCCTTGCAGGCGTGGTTGTCAACAACGCCATTGTTCTCATCGGCTATACCCTGCAATTGCGCCAGCGCGGCCTTTCAGCGCGCGAAGCGATCATACGCGCAGGCATCGTAAGATTTCGCCCCGTCATTCTCACAGCCATAACCACTATCCTGGGTCTGTTGCCCCTTGCCACGGGTATAAGTTTTGACTTTTTTGCATTTTCATGGGAAATTGGGGGACGCAGCAGCCAGTGGTGGGGCCCCATGGGCGTGGCTGTGATCTTTGGTCTCGCATTTGCCACTGCTCTCACACTGATTGTCGTACCTGTCTTGATCAGCCTTATCTGGCGGTGGTTTGGCGCGCCCAATATTGAATCCGCACCCCCATATCGCCACACCGCCGCAGATTGAGCCATTGAGGCTCTGGAGACACCCATGTTGCTTCGCATATTTCTCATTGCCCTTATTCTGGTCCTGTTTTTTCGCTTTGTCGGTCGCTTGTTTCGCGCCATACTAATGCACTTGGCCACGCGTACATCACCAAAGAAAAAACCCCTGCGCGACATTGACGATTCACAAATTCAAGACGCGGACTTCAAAGACCTTTAGACTCCTCGGATAACACAGATGGCTACTCGACGTCCTCGCAAAACTGGCCCATCGCCCGCTCAGGTTCTCGATGCCGCAAAAAAAGGCGAAATCTCATCCCTCTACTACTTCTACGGAGAAGAAGACTTTCAACGCGATCAGCTTCTCAACGCTCTCGTTGAAATCCTCATTGAACCCGCAGCGCGCGCCTTCAACCTCGACATCTATCGCGCCGAAGACATCGATATTCCACAGGTTATTTCACAAGCACTCACCTTTCCAATGATGGCGCAACGCCGCCTGATTGTCCTCAAAAACGCCGACCGCTTACCCGATCCAGCAGAACTCTTGCCCCTCATCGAATCTCCACCCGAAACAACGACCATGATCATCACAGCCGCCAAACCCGATGGGCGCAAAAAACTATTTGCCGAACTTAGAAAACGCGCAATTACAATCGAATTTCGCCCGCCCTACGACAATGAAATTTCAGCCTGGATCCAGACACATGTCAAAACCCTGGGCAGGCAAATCGCGCCCGACGCGGCTCACCTGCTCCACATGAGCATTGGATCAAATCTGCGTGAATTGGACGGCGAAATCGAAAAACTCTTTATCATTACCAAATCCAATCCAATCTCGCGCGAGGACGTCGCTCAGGTAATCGACAACACGCGAGGAGTCACGGTTTTTGAACTCGCCGACGCACTCGGACACCGCCAGTTGAACAAGGCACAGATCCTTATTGGGCGGCTCCGCGAACAGGGAGAACACCCCGCCGGCACGATCGCACTGCTCATCCGTCACTTTGGGATTCTGCGGCGTGCGCGATGGGCAACGGACCAGCGCCTGCCCAGAAATGCAATGGCTTCGCGTCTTAAAGTGCCCGCTTTTTTTTTAAACAACTACCTCGATCAGGCCCGTTTATTTGACGAACAAGCGCTCTGGAATGCCCATGATGCTCTTCTCGATGCAGACAATCGCCTCAAATCCAGCGGCGGTACACCACACGAAATCCTCGCCCATCTGGCCTACCGAATCTGTCGTGCAGCCCCTTGACAACCCCATAAAAATCTGGTAGTTTAGCACATTCTCATCAGAACAAAACCCAACCTGAAAGGAGTCTCAAAGTGGGAAGCCCATTGAATGTTACAGATGAAAATTTCCAGACAGAAGTTGTCAATTCCGATCTTCCAGTGCTCGTGGATTTCTGGGCAACCTGGTGCGGACCGTGTCGCATGATTGCCCCCAGTATTGAAGAACTCGCTCGTGAATACGACGGTCGCGTTAAAGTCTGCAAAGTCGATGTAGATCACGCCCAGCAAACAGCACAGGGATTCGGCATTCGCAGCATCCCCACATTGCTCATCTTTAAGGACGGCAAACAGGCAGATCAGCTTATCGGCGCTGTTCCTAAAAGCGCGATAGAAGACAAACTCAAAGCCGTACTCGCATAAAAAAAGCCGGAGACAGTGTCTCCGGCTTCTTAGTCAAAAAAATAAAAAGCCCGATATCTTTTATGATACCGGGCTTTTGTTTTGTTCGCAGCGCGCCCTACCGCGCAGGCTGTAAACTGCTTTGTGTGGGATATGATTCGAGGATTGCTTCAATCTCTTGTTGAAAACGTTCAAGAGGTTCGGCAACCTGATGGCGAAATTCTTCGCGTATCAATCCGCAGTATTCCTGAGCTGCCTTCAACATCACCTCGGCGTTGTGTTGCAAAGTGCGATAATCGTCCTGAAAATGATCAATCCGCCCGTGCAAAGCGTGCATCAACTTGCTCGCGTAATCACCGACGCTCACTTCTTTATATCCCTCGCTAAATCGCTTCAGGTGATCCAGCGCCTCATCCAAAAATGTCTGCACATCATCGACTTGCAGAGCGTCGCGCGTGGTAAGGATCAAATGACGACCATGAATGGACATGCGTATGCCATCGCCAAAATCTCGGGGATGGTGTACGAGCATATGGGCCATAAATTTCCAGAACGTCCACCGATAAGTTCCCACCACACCTTGATGCCAAAAAGAGCGCAATCCCGCCCTGAGTTCCGTCCAACCTATTGGCATTGATGGAATTGGTCTGCGCGCGCGGTGTGCATAGTGCGTACGGCAACGTTCAAAGAAAATCTCTGGACTGTTCAGCGTTTCCACGACCTTGCGATGACGCGCCAGCAGTTCATCGGGATCAATGAGGGGCACATAACTCAACTCCCGACTGAAAATACCCGAATCACCCGTATATTTTACATCTTCACGCAGGCGCCCCAACCGCTTGTAGCGCTTGAAGTCGGGCGTGTCTCGCAGCACGCCCAAAACCCCCACCATAGCCACCGGAATACCCGCTTCTCTAATAAACGCAATCATGCGATCGGCAATATCATCTGGATCTGTATCCAATCCCATGATAAAGCCCGCCTGAACTTCCATGCCATAGTCTTGCAGAATCTTCACTTTGTCCAGCAAAGGCGTATCACCCTGCAAGTTTTTTTGCGCGCCCATAAACTTCAGGCTCTCTTCCACTGGCGATTCAATCCCCGCAAAAATTTTATCAAATCCAGCGAGGTGCATCGCTTCTAACAAAGCGGGATCATCACTCACGCGAATGCTGGCCTGTGTAAAGAGTTGGAAAGGATACCCGCGCTCTCTTTGCCAGGGCACCACCTCTTCTTCCAGCGTTTCTCGAATCTCTTCGCGATTGCCCACAAAATTGTCATCAACCGCCATAACCGAACCGCGCCAGCCTCTATCGTAAAGCGCGTCCAGTTCTTGAATCACACGGCTACTATTTTTTAAACGCGTTATCTTGCCGTAAAGCGCGGGAATATTGCAAAATGTACAACTTTCTGGACACCCCCTTGTAATCTGAATCACCATCACAGTATAATCGTCAAAATTGATCAGATCCCAGCGAGGAAGCGGTGTTGTTGAGAGGCTTTGAAAATCACCTCGCCGATCAATATACTCTCGCCCCCCCTGATAGGGTTCGGTCACCAATCGATTGACCACATCCATAAAACCATTTTCAGCCTCGCCTAAATAAAAAACCGCATCGCCCTCAATATCTTCGCAATACTGTGTGGGCAACGGACCACCATTGAGCACGGGCACGCCTGCGACATTGCACTGAGCAATAATCTCTTCGAGAGAATGCCAGTGAATAATCATCGACGACGTAATCACAACATCTGCCCAATCCAGATCTTCATCTGTCAGTGGATGCACATTCACATCTACCACGCGCAAACTGTAGTCATCGGGCATCATACCGGCAATCGTCAACAACCCCAAAGGCGGAAAAGCAGACTTCTTTCCGATCAACCTCAAAGCCTCATCAAAACTCCAGAACGTCACCGGATTCTTTGGATATACAAGCAACGCGTTGGGCATACAGCTATCCTTTCACAAAATGAAAAACCAAAGACTTCTGATAGTTTCAATATACTACATTTTTTTCGTTACTCATAGAAAAAACGAGAGCATCCAGATTGGGAAAAATGTGATACCTCGGATCATCTCGAACAATAAACCTTGATTTACACCGTAATTTGAGATAATTTTTCTATACCTATCCATTGAGGCAATAGCCGGGGCAAGGAGGCCAAAATGAAAATGATACAAAAGCCAACCAACTGTTTCCTTCCTGCTATAATACTATCAATTGCGCTACTCGGATGCGATAAAATACCGGAGGTCTCTCCCACGGCACCGCCTTCAACCGAGACAGAAGAAACACAATCAAACGAAGTGCGATCAGAAAAGACGCGAGTAACCGTACCTCTGGCGACAGATTCAGAACTATCAGACCTGGTACGTGGAAACAACGACTTCGCCTTTGGCCTGTATCAAAAACTGCGAGAGGAAGAAAGCGGAAACCTTTTCTACTCGCCCTACAGCATCTCACTGGCACTTGCGATGACCTATGCCGGTGCCAGAGGCGAAACAGAACGCCAGATATCAAACGCACTACACTTCATCCTGTCCCAGGACAAGTTGCACCCCGCGTTCAACGCCCTCGATCTCCAACTCGCTTCTCGCGGCGAAGGAAGCAGTGGCCAGGATGGCAAGGGATTTCGATTGAACATCGCCAATGCAATCTGGGGACAGCAGGGCTATGCTTTCCTGCAGAACTTTCTGGACAAACTCGCTGAAAATTACGGTGCTGGAATGAGAATCGCAAACTTCATTGAAGCACCCGAGAACTCGCGCGTCACGATCAACGACTGGGTCGCCCATCAGACGGAAGAGAAAATCAAAGATTTGATTCCTTCCGGTGCCATTAACCCCTTGACTCGTTTAGTCCTGACAAACGCCATCTACTTCAACGCGGCGTGGCTCCACCCTTTCGACGTAAGAGCCACAGCCGAAGGTGACTTTCACCTTCTAACTGGCAACAGCATCAAAGTGCCAATGATGCGGCAGACCGAATCATTCGGCTATGCGAAGGGCACGGGATATCAAGCCGTGGAATTGCCCTACGATGGCAGTGAAATATCCATGGTCATCCTGCTCCCCGACAAAGGCACTTTTGATACGTTCGAAAATACGCTAAACGCCGAACTCGTCAGTCAGATTTCGAAAAACCTGAGACCTGAGCACGTAGAACTCACCATGCCCTCATTCGAGTTTGAAGCGCGATTCGAGTTGGGCGCAACGCTCAAGAAGATGGGAATGTCAGACGCCTTTGACCCGCAATTAGCGGACTTCTCGGGCATGGATGGAACAAAAGATCTATACATTTTTGATGCGTTTCACAAGGCATTTGTCCTCGTAGATGAGAAAGGCACAGAAGCCGCTGCGGCTACCGCCGTAGTCATAGGGATAGAATCTGCGCCCCCACCGCCGATCAAGGTCGCGGTCGATCGGCCATTCATCTTCTTCATCCGGGACATAGCGACCGACACCACCCTGTTTGTCGGGCGGGTAATGGACCCGCGATAATACAAGGATATCATAACATGATCACAGAAGAAGACCTCTGGTATTTCAAAACCACTGGATTTTACAAAGTCCGCGAGACCCTGCCTCGCGACCTGGTTGATCGCCTAAACGAAGTCACTTCCCAGCAAATTGCGGGCATGCGCGAACCCATTGTTTGGGAAGAAAAAGAAGATCGAGAACCGAAAAATATTCGCCGTCTCTCAAAAATTTTCTTGCGAGACCCCGTCTATTTTGAAGCCGCGTCTCACCCCATCATCCTCAACGCCCTCGAAGGCATCATCGGCCCAAACATCGAAGTGCTCACCAACAAACACAACCACGTCATGGTGCGCCCATCCGGATCTTATCCCGTCCCCTGGCACGCCGGTGAAGAACCCTATGACCACACGCTCATCACCGGCTTGATCTACCTCGAAGAATCAACCGTTGAAAACGGCTGTGTACGCATCGTACCCGGCAGCCACAACCGGCCATTTCTCAACCCGCGCCGACCGCAGAAACAAAGAGACAATTTTTACGACAGCGACAACTATTACCGCGCCGTGCCAATCCCCATGCCGCGCGGCGGTGTCTTGCTCTTTAACGACTGCTGTTATCACGGCTCTGACACAAATTGTTCCGATCATTCTCGCCGCAGCATGACGGTTGCCTATCGCGCCCACGACGCCCACGACGTAATCAAAGACGACCCGGAAAAAATTCTCGTACGCGGCGAAAAAGTCTATACGGGACATCCCCATCCCTATTCGCTTCCCGTTCAGGAGTAGGACAATGCCCTCACTCACAATGCGACAAATTCAGCTCTTCCGAAACAACGGTTTTCTCTGTCTTCCAGACCGCCTACCAGAAAAAATGGTTGAAAACTTAAAGACCGCTATCACGGAAGACATTGACCATGAAATCGAACCCATCGTACGCAATAAAGATGGCCGCGCCGTTCGCATCTCTGCCCTTATGGACCGCGCACCGGTCTTCCGAGAAGCAGTCACGCATCCATTCGCGCTCGACCCACTCGAATCACTTCTGGGACCCAATATCGAAATCCTCACCAACCGCCACAATCACGCCACCTTACGCACGGCAGAGGACAACAAAGGCGCGTATCTTCATCGCGATGTCAGGCAGTGGACGCGCAACATCTACACCATCATCTTTTACCTCGAAGAAACCACTCTTGAAAATGGATGCACCCGCATTGTACCCGGATCGCATCACTTCCCCGGTGTCTCCACATCTATTCACGACGCGGACTGGGCAAGCGATGTCCTCGGTCAAGCACTCCCCGTCCCCATGCCCGCAGGTGGAATGCTCGCAATCGACAGCATGGTCGTCCATGGCGCAGGCGAAAACCACACTGACGACACGCGCATGAGCATGACGGTTGGCTATCACAGCGTCGATGAACTCATGGACATTCCCAACCCCAAACGCCTGCTCGTGCGCGGAGAGGGGCTGTATAATGGGAATGATACAAAATAGGATCAGGATTTTCAGGATTAAAGGATTTTCAGGATTAAAGGATTGCTGTTTGATTTTATAGTCGCTTCACACTTCACACTTTATACTTCTACCTATGACTCCCAACATTATCATCATCATCTCTGACCAGCACAACCCCCATGCAATGGGATGTGCGGAAAATCCCATTGTGCAAACGCCCAATTTAGATACGCTTGCGCGTCGCGGAACCCGGTTCCGCAATGCGTATTGCCCCTATCCCCTCTGCGCGCCTTCGCGATCGGGCTTTATGTCCGCGCAATATCCCAGCGACGTGGGCGTTTATGACAACAGCGGCAGCTTATCTTTTGACACCCCCACATTTGCCCATGCATTTGGCGCAGCGGGATACGAAGCCGTACTATGCGGTCGCATGCACTTTAGAAACCCCGACCAATTCCACGGCTTTGAAAAACGTATCCACGCCGACTGCGGCGGGCTATCCGCAGAAATTCTCGGCGCGGGATACAACCGCACCACGGGACAGACCAAATACGGCGTTCAAGTATCCGGCTATGGCGAAACAGGCTATCGCTACTTTGACAAATCCGTCACCGAAACAGCCTGCAAATTCATCGCCGATCGACAAAACAGCGACAGACCTTATGCCCTCGTCGTCGGCTACATGAACCCGCACAACCCCCTCATCTGCGGCAGAGAAGACTTCGAGTATTACATGGCACAAATCCCACCGCTCGAACCCAAATCACCCGAATACTTAAACACCCTGCATCCAGCCATGAAAAAATGGCGAGAGCGACGCGGCGTTGACGACATCACCCCGGAACAAAACCGCCGCGGGTTAGCCGCTTATTACGGCTTGACAACCGAACTCGACCGATACATCGGTCAAATTATCCAAACCGTACAATCCTCCTCCGATGCGGACAACACCGTCATCATCTACACCTCGGACCACGGCGACATGGCCCATGAACACGGCATGTGGTGGAAAAGCAGTTTTTACGAAGGCTCTGTGGGCATTCCCTTGATCTGCTCATGGCCGGGCCATCTTCACGAAAACCGCACAGAAGATGCCATCGTCAGCCTCATCGACGTAGGCCCCACGGCATTGGACATTGCGGGTGCAGACCCCCTGCCCGATGTCTCGGGCAAAAGCTTTGCACCATTCCTCCAGGGCGCCCCACCACCGGACTGGCCCAATGAAGTCTTTGCAGAATACATCGGCTTGCTCGGCGACCAGCCCGCGTGCATGCTCCGCACAGGACCGTGGAAATTGAACTACTACTCCGAATTTGACTCCTGCCAATTGTTCAACATCGATGAAGACCCCGAAGAACGCCGCGACCTGTCCAATGATCTCCTGTATCGTAACGTAATTAAATCGGGCCTCGAAAAAATCTTTGCACGCTGGTCTGCCGATGATATCTTGGAACAAGCCGAACAACAAACACGCGCCCGAGCGCTCATCGCGCGTTGTGGACACAGCCATATCCCCCACGCCATCCCCCCATTCTCACCAGACATCGACGAAGTAAACGAATTTGACTTTTCACAACTGCCCGAAGATCCAAGATAGTATTGCACAAAACTGATATTGACGTATTTTAAGAAGACTATAGTTGAAACCACCTATATTTGGAGGAGACTATGACACGAGAACGAGTGCCGATCTTGCTGATCGGCCTATTGTTGTTGTCTGGGTGCGGCGGTGAACGCGATCCCGTAGTCGAAATGCAGAAATCGCTGGCCTCGGCACCGGCGTATATGATTGTACTCGATGACCTGCGCGAAGAAGGCACTCTTTTCACCACGTATTATCACCGGTATCTAATAACACAGGGAGAAAAAAAGGTACAAACAGACTGGATGGAAGTATCGGAATCCATCTATCGAAAATACGAACCGTTTTTGGGAATGGCGCTGGTTGCCAAATCGGAGCAAGATGGCGTCAACAACACGCCACATCCGCCCGGATACCACTATGTGGGCAATCCGAGCTACGGGCGTTGGACGGATCGCGGAGGCACATCGTTCTGGGAATTCTACGGCCAATACGCACTCATGAGTCATTTGCTCGGTTGGGGCGGCGGATTTGGCATGAGTCGATACGACTACGACGATTATCGGTCTTATCGCCGAGATCAACGTCCGTATTACGGGCGCAATCGGGAGTATGGCACGCAGGGATCTGTCACGCAAAAACAAAAACCAACGACATTCCAGCGGCGCCAGGCAAACATAGCGCAAAAGAGACAATCGTTCGCACAAAAAGTGCAAAGTCGCACGAGCCAGAGCCGCAGTGGATTTGGCAGTTCGCGTTCAACGAGCCGCAGCCGATCTGGATTTGGCAGCCGCAGTTTTGGAGGGTTTGGAAAATGATTGGACAAGATTTGATCGCAACGGGTATTTATCTCATCAGCGCGTTTATATTGTTCTGGCTCGGCAAATTGATCAAAGATTTGACGACAACGAGTTATAGCGTGCGGGACGAACTGGTCGAAAAAGACAACGCTGCGCTGGGTGTAGCCATGGCGGGATATTACTTCGGATTGATAATGGCCATTGGTGGTACCTTATCCGGACCATCTCAGGGATTGGAAAACGATTTGATCGACATCGGCATATACGGATTGCTGGCGATCATCTTGTTAAATCTATCGCGTCTGGTCAACGACGGATTGATCTTGCACGGATTCAAAATTCGGGATGAATTGATCGACGATCAAAACGCGGGTACGGGCGTCGTGGTCGCCGCGTCGTATATCGCAACGGGATTGGTAATCTTTGGCGCAGTATCGGGTGAAATTGGCGGAATTGTGACAACAGTAATTTTCTGGGCATTGGGCCAGGCTGCCCTGGTACTGGCTGGCCTGATGTACGAATGGATTACCCCGTATAGCATTCACGACGAAATTGAAAAAGACAACGTCGCCGCGGGCGTCGCGTTTGCGGGCGCACTGATCGGCATTGGCGTCATCGTATTTCACGCTTCGGCGGGCGATTTTATTTCATGGGCTGTGAACCTGCAGGATTTTGCGATTGAGGTGGTTGTGGGATTGATATTGCTACCCATCGCCCGTTTCATCTCCGATGTGATCCTCTTGCCCGGACAAAAACTGACCGACGAAATCGCCAATCAAGAACACCCCAATCTGGCCGCGGGCTTCATCGAAGCCACATCTTACGTCGGCGCATCGTTCCTGATTGTGTGGAGTTTGTGAAAAAGGAAGTTGTATTAAATCTCTTCAACTCGGCGGGATGAACACCTGCCGAGTTGTTTATTTTTTATGCGACAAAGCTACCTCTTAAAAACCTGTATATTCGCCACGGGATGTGCCGGCATTGTAGCGGAATTTACGCTATCGACACTGGCGAGCTATCTATTGGGCAATACGACATTGCAGTGGGCAGTACTCATGTCGCTGATGTTATTTGCCATGGGCTTGGGCAGTCGGTGGAGCCGCTTATTGACAGACAGGTTGCTGGATCGCTTTATCGCAATCGAATTTTATCTCTCGGTCCTGTGCGCCACCTGCGCGGTTGTGGCGTACTTTGGATCGGCACTGGTGTTATCGGCAGGTGTTTTCATCTATAGCTATGCCTTTGCAATAGGCGTGCTCATCGGCATGGAAATTCCGCTGGTCGCACGTATGAACGAAGCGTACCAGGATCTGCGCACCAACATCGCCTCAGTCATGGAAAAAGACTATTTTGGTGCATTGATAGGCGGACTATTGTTCGCCTTTTTTTTATTACCAGAACTGGGGCTGACGTACACACCACTCGCATTGGCCGCGATTAACTTTATCGTAGCATCGGTATTAATGTGGCAATATCGACACTTATTGGCGCGTCGCTGGCTGTTGTTGACGGCATTTTGGACCCTGGGCGCGGGCCTTCTGGTACTGGGACTTTATATCCGTCCCATAGTAATATGGGGAGAACAAAGCCGGTATCGCGACCGCGTAATCTATCAAGAGCAAACCGCTTATCAACGCATTGTCATAACAGAATGGAAGGGCCACCACTGGCTGCACTTAAATGGCAACGTGCAATTCAGCACCTATGACGAAGAACGCTATCACGAATCGCTGGTACATCCGGCTATGAAACTATCCGGATCGCGGAAGAACGTACTCATCTTAGGTGGGGGGGATGGGCTCGCCGTGCGCGAAGTCGTGAAATACGCAGATGTACAAGCGATTACCCTGGTAGATTTAGACAAAGCGATAATCGACCTGGCGCGCACACACCCGGTTTTTGTAGAAGCGAATGCGCTGGCACTGGACGACCCGCGTGTAAATGTGGTAATCGGCGATGCGGGCGCATTTTTGGCGCGTTCAGATGCATTATACAATATCATCATCATCGACTTGCCGGACCCCAAAGGACCAGACCTCGCCAGATTGTATTCACGGGAATTTTATCGCCTGTGTGCGCGTCACTTAACACCCGATGGCGTACTGGTAACCCAGGCGTCGAGTCCCCTCAATGCACGGCTTGCATTTCTGTGCATTAAACGCACGATGACAGACGCTGGCTTTTCGACAATCCCCTATCACACTTATATACCGACGATGGGCGATTGGGGATGGGTATTGGGAATGAAAGCCGAAGAAATGAGCGAAGAGAATCTCATTCGCCGGACGCGACAACTCACTTTTGAGGATATTGAAACGCAATTTTTGAATGCAGAAACAATGCGGGGAATGTTGCACTTCTGGAAAGGCATGTTTGACAACAAACATACAGTCGAGATCAGCACAGAAATGGAACCGACCGTGGATCGATACTATCGAAAATCAGAATGGGGGTTTGAGTAAAGGTATTAATCTACAGGCAGGATATTGCTAAATTGATATTCTTCGACGAACTCACCCACCGCGGCTTCAAAAGCGTCTTCGTCCCACTGCTCGATAGATAGGGTGCGTTCCTCCGACTCATCGAGATAATTCCAGATGATAAACGTCTGTCCCTCGTCCCCGCCATCTTTGTAAAAAGATCCAACGGCTGACGAGATGCCATAGAACACAATCCCATGGCATCTAACTTCATCTGGGGGATCATCATTGTCGTGGTCGCGCATATATCCACGGATATCGCCTTCAACATCGGAAAGGTGAATTTTGCGCGTCAGGCCCCAGGTGATACTATCGTCTTCTGACCGCTCGAGATATGCCACATCATCACCGCAGGTGAGTTCCCATTCATCCACGCGGTCACCTTCATAATCGTAATAATGCTGCGCTGTGACCTTCCAGGTTTTGAGATCGTAGTCGAGGACATAACCCAGCTTGAGATCGGACAGCGTAATACTGAGGGGATCGAGAGCTTCGGGTTCTTCTTTCTTTTTTTTGAAAGGATTCCAATTCATTTTCTCTCCCTGCAATGCAGCGAGTAAAAAACTCATCCAGGTGCGCCAGCGTCTCCCTCACAGACACACCCGGCGTCAGTCTTTTGAAGTCATCCCCATCTTTGCTTTGAGTTCAGCAAGGCGTTGATCTGTATCCCCCGATGAGGTACTCAGTGCCGCGTCAATCTCATCATCAACGCTCTTGGATTCATCGGCCATTTCACCATAAGCTTGCGAGAGCGATTCATCTTCTTCAACGCGTTCTTTCATACGCTCGAGCATGGCGATTGTACCAGACGAATCGACTTTGGCGAGTTGCTTATTGATTTTCTTCGTCGCAGCGGCTGTTTTTGCACGCGCACGCAGTGAAATGAGTTCATTTTCGTGTGTTGCAATGGTAGATTTGAGTTTCTCCACCTGACTTTGAAGCTTCGCGGCCATATCTTCCTGCATCTGGGCATCCTGCTCAAACTGAGAGATACGGCTATCGGCCTCTGATTTGCGGCTGAGGGCTTCGGTAGCCAACCGATCGGCTTCTCCAGCATCCAGATCGCCGCTTTGGGCTTTTTGGAGCAAAACCATGGCCTTCCGCTCCCAATCAGCAGATGCCTTCTTATTGTCTTCGGCTTGCTTTCGCAATCGAATGGCCTGCCCTTTGACCTCTGCCAGGCTGGTCATTGCGTTATTGAGGTCTTGTTTTAGATCGCGAATGCCCTGTTCGGTCATTTTTATCGGATCTTCAAACTTGTCAATGGCCGAATGGACTTCGGCCTTGCCCACATTGAAGAGACGTTGAAAGATGCTCATAAGATACTCCTTTTTTGGAAATGGTCAGTTTTTGTACGGGCGGGTTTTAAACCCGCGCCCTACTGATGGCTATATTCGAGTAATTCGGCGGCATTTTCGGCCAAAGCGAGTTCGAGCGCAGTGATCGAGCCTTCAAGCTCAGAGCGGTCGAGCGTATCCAGGCGCAGGGTATCGCGAAAAAGAACCGTGCCGGTTTCATCGTCCAGGGTAAACGCCCCGTGAACAAGTGTGCGATTCATTTCGAGCAACCTTTTGTACAGATCACCGGGGACATTGGGAACGGGCATAATAGCCTGCTCAATAATGAGGATGGGATCCTCGCAATCGACAATGAGATGATTGATACCGCGCTCTTCGTCACTCACCACAACGAGTTCTTCAGCGGTATCTTCCTCGTCAACCGCGAGATTGAGGTCTTGAAGATAAGATTTGACTGTATTGAAATATTCTGACATTTTAAACTCCTGAAAGCGGTTAGCGGAAGAGGCATAACTTGCCCTCCGTCCTGCCTATGAGATACCCAAGCGAAATATTAGTTTCAAAAATTAACGTTCAAATTGACTTCAAGTCAAGGATAGATCGCATATACTCACTCTGACCAACCACTCTGGAGCTTTTATGGAACCTAAGTACCCGATATGGAACATACGCCATAAGGGCAATTATCATTCTATTGCCGATGTCATTCTCAAAAACCGTTCATTGACAATAGAAGATTTGACCGACTCTCCCGATATTTTGAATGACCCCTATTTAATGAAAGACATGCACCGCATAGTTGAACGCATATCAGAAGCCATTCACAATAAAGAGCGCATTGTGGTTTTTGGCGATTACGATGTAGATGGCGTCACGAGCACCGCTGTTTTGCTGGATTTTTTCGACATGGTAGGTGCCAATGCCGCATTTTTGTTACCCGACCGTTTTCGAGATGGGTATGGCATGAAGCCACCGGGTGTAGAGAGGGCACACGCACAAGGAGCACAACTCATTGTAACCGCAGACAATGGCATCTCAGCTTTTGAGGCTGTTGACACTGCCAATAACGCCGGAATTGATGTGGTAGTCATTGACCATCACCATCCACAGGACAAATTGCCAGACGCTCTGGCGCTGGTGAACCCCAATCGCGCAGACTGCGAATATCCCTTCAAGGGACTGGCTGCCGTAGGGGTGGCATTTAAGGTGGTGCAGGCTCTGGCACCGGAGTTCCTGTCCGATTCAGAACGCCGACGATATTTGAACTCGCTTCTGGATCTCGTCGCATTGGGCACTGTGGCTGATATGGCTCCCATGCTCGCAGAAAATCGCCTGCTTACGCGAAAGGGGATGCAGGTACTCAACACCACCGAGCGACCGGGCTTGCAGGCGCTCAAAGCCGTCGCGGGTACGACCAACCGCCCCGTTGACACGATCTCTATTGGATTCTTCCTGGGACCGCGCATCAACAGCGCCGGGCGCCTATCGTCGGCTGATCTGGCACTCGATTTGTTACGCTGTAAAAACCGGGAACAGGCAGCAAAACTCGCCGAGAAATTAAACGGTCTAAATGGCGAAAGACAGGCTCTGCAAAACGACGGCATAGCCGAAGCAGAACGCATGGTAGAAGATAACTGGTTGGATCAATATCGCATTCTGGTCGTGCGCGGTGAAGACTGGCATCTGGGTGTGGTCGGGTTGATCGCCGGGCGATTGGTCGAAAAATTTTCGCGCCCAGCACTGGTGTGTACCAACTTTCGGAAAAATGGCATCTACACGGGTTCTGCGCGCACAGCAGGTGGATACAATATCGTCGAGGCGATTTTCCGCGTCTCAGATCTGCTCACCGAATTTGGCGGACACGCCGATGCCGCCGGATTTTCAGTCCCCGCTGAAAATTATTTCGAATTTCAAGACCGGTTGATCGCAGACGCTCAAGCGCGGTTATCAGAGGAAGCACTGACGCCCCAACTGGAGGTCGATGCCGCACTCAAACCATCCGATATTTCGCTTGTGACCGTTGACACCCTGGACAAATTGGCACCTTTTGGTGCAAAAAACGAGTTGCCGCGTTTTATAGCTCGCGATTGCCGAATTGCAGATGCGCGCGCCATAGGCCGCGGAGCGCATTTGAAACTCAGCGTAGATACAGGTGCGGATCTGTGCGATGCAATCTGGTTTCGCCAGGGCGAACGAGTTTACGAATTATCAGTGGGCGATCGCGTCGATCTCGCCTTTGCACTACAGGCCAATACATGGCAAGGCAGAACCAGCGTGCAAATGCTGGTAGAAGACATGCGCCTGTCGAGTTCTAGTAAAGATACACTTGCCCAATAAGCCATCCAGGATATACAGAGGAGGCAGCAATGGTGACATCACAAGATAAAAATCTTACGCTGTCGGTCAAAGACTTTGGACCGATTTATAATGCAGAAATCGAACTGCGCCCGCTTACTGTATTTGTCGGACCGAGCAATACGGGAAAGTCTTATTTGGCGGTTTTAATCTACGCACTGCATAAGTTTTTTAATAGTCACGAAGGAAAAGAGCCTCCTTTTTTATATATTAGCAGTCCGAGTTTCCCAGATGAGGCCGTGATACACGGGCAAGACATCACGCGTTTGATTGGCAGAATAGACGAAATCGTTTCACAAGTGAACGAGAATTCTTCTACTATTCCACCAGATGAAATTGCGTCGCTGATCCGTGCTATGTTCAGTCATCTTCTTCCCGCCAATGATCTTGCCGACGAGATAATGCGGTGCTTTGGTATTGACGAGACCAGAAGACTTATTCGCTACGGAAGTAAGGAAAATGCTAAGATCACTCTCTCACCGGTCCCTCCAGAAGCCGAATATAACCACAGTTCATTGTATAAATTCACCATTGCAAAAGAGGCTTTTACCACTTCAATTCCCGATACCAATTTGCAGATCGGAAAAGACGCTCTTAAGGAGTATATCCAAGACGCATCCGAAGGCAAAATAAGATTCGGACAAAAATGGACAGATAGTGATGAAAGAAAGTCTTTTGTGGCTACATTGATGAGTGGCCTTTCTGCGAACATCGCATCTTACTTCGCTAATCCAATAAGTCAGCCCGCCCATTATCTCCCTGCAGATCGCACGGGCGTTATGCACGCGCACAAGGTTGTTGTAGGTTCTTTGATCCGGGGTGCATCGCGAGGTATCCATCCCACACGGGCATTACCGGCACTCTCTGGCGTTGTCGCAGACTTCATCGAACAACTCCTTGAATTAGGCGATTTGTCAAGCAGAAGGAAAAGACTGAATGAGAATCTCACCCAACGCCTTGAAAAAGAAATTCTGAGTGGTTCAATTCGCAACGAAAAATCAGAAACGGGGTATCCCGTATTTTCTTACCAACCAACAGGGTGGAAAGAAGACTTGCCTCTAATGAACACCTCATCCATGGTATCGGAACTCGCACCCGTCGTATTGTACCTTCGCCATGTCGTCTCACCTGGGGAAGTTCTGATCATCGAAGAACCCGAATCCCACCTGCACCCCGGAATGCAAGTCGAATTCATCCGGCATCTCGCTGCGGCGGTGCGTTCTGGCATACGGATTATAATTACCACACATAGCGAATGGGTACTGGAAGAACTCGCCAATCTGGTGCGCCTCTCGGAACTTTCGGAATCTGACAGAAAAGGGATCGGTGGAGCGGACTACGCGCTCAGTCCCGATCAGGTAGGCACATGGCTGTTCGAGCCTAAAAAACGCCCCAGGGGATCAATTGTAAAGGAGATACCCCTTGATGTGGATTATGGTGGATTCCGGTCCGATTACGACGATATTGCGATCGGTACCCACAACGATTGGGCAACAATCTCCAACCGAATTGAGGAAAGTTGAACCAGATGACGATGATGGAGTCGGTAAGGGGAAAGGTGGATGCTCGATGTCTGAGAAAGCAATGTCGGGCAGGGAAGTGCTCAATTTCACTCAAAGGAGTTTCGCGTCAATTTGTCTTGATCCACATGGATTCTCCTGGTTCTCCTCCAAGCCAGCATGAAACGCGATGTGACTACCTGTTCATCGGATCTTTAGACAATACAGATGAAAGTCCCTGGACCGTACCCATAGAACTGAAATCTGGTGGAATCAGTGCCAGTGGTGTAGCAATGCAACTGCAGGCTGGTACTGATGTCGCTGATCAGATTATTCCACATGGCGCAAGTACGAAGTTTACCCCAGTTGTTGCATCAGGTAGGCTTTCGAAAATTGAGCAGAGACGACTGAGAAATACATCCAACAAAGTTCGCTTTCGCGGGAAATCAGAAATCATACAGAGAATCAGATGTGGAGATCCTTTGAAACGAGTTCTAACAGACGTAAGATGACCGAAACATATCGACATTCCCGACAAATTCTACAATATTGAAAACACCAATCGACTAAACTTTACGAACAAAACATGGGAGTAAACCATGGGCATTGCTGAAAAATTAAACGTGGGCATTGTGGGGGCTGCTGGACGCGGAGGGAGTTTTCGAGTCGCTTTTGAAGCGCATGAAACAGCCCGCATTCACGCGGTATGCGATGTGCGCGAAGAGGAACTCGACGCTGCTGCTGAGAGATTGGGAGCATCTGAAAAATACGCGGATTACGAAACCATGCTCGCGCGTTCGGAACTCGATGCAGTCGTCATCGGCACACCCATGCATTTTCACGCCCCGCAAGCAATTGAGGCATTGAACCGGGACATCCACGTCTTAAGCGAAGTCACCGCCGGGGTCTCCGTAGCGGAATGCCGCTACCTGGTACATGCCGCTACATCGTCAAAAGCAATCTATATGATGGCTGAAAATTACACCTATACCCGCCCCAACGTATTGGTGAAAGAACTCGTGCGGCGAGGTTTGTTCGGCAATGTATATTACGGTGAAGGAGAGTATTTGCACGAACTAAAAGCCCTGAATGAAATCACAAAATGGCGGCGCAAGTGGCAAACGGGCATTGATGGTGTCACCTATTGCACGCACAGCCTGGGACCTCTTTTGCAATGGATGCCGGGCGACCACGTGGTGCGCGTGTGTTGTGCGGGCAGCGGACACCATTACACTGATCCGCGAGGAGACCAGTATGAAAATCAAGATTCGTGCGTCATGTTGTGCCAGATGGCGAGCGACGGACTGGTAAAAATCCGAGTAGATATGCTATCGGAACGCCCCCATGCAACCGGCAATTTTCAACTACAAGGAACAAAAGGGTGTTATGAATCAGCGCGAGAGCGCGGCGGTATCAATCGCGTATGGCTTGCAGATATCTGCGAAGAAAAAAATGAATGGATGAATTTGGCAGACTTAGAAAAAGATTACATGCCCGACATGTGGCGCAACCCTACTGAATCGGCACTAAAAGCCGGGCACGGCGGAGGCGACTATTTCGAGATCATGGATTTTATTCAAAGCATCAACGGCGAAATTGCCTGTCCAATTGGCATTCATGAAGCCATGGACATGACCTTGCCGGGGTTAATCAGCCAACAATCAATTGTGCAAGATGGCGCGTGGTTAGACGTACCCAACTCGCGCACATGGTTAGAGGAATAAAATATGGGAATGCTAAATGCTATTGATCTAAAACAAACACTTAAAAAATCGGACTACAACGCCCGAATGGAAAAGCTGGAAATAAAACTGGGGCAACTCGAACGAAAGGCACTGGAAAACAAAGTGCCCATCACGATCGTATTCGAAGGCTGGGGTGCTTCTGGCAAAGGCAGGTTGATCAACGAATTATTGCAAGTACTCGACCCCCGCGGCGTCAAAGTATATTCAACCCAGGCCCCCAACCAAGAAGAGGCTTACCGACCATTTATGTGGCGCTTCTGGACCAAAATACCCGAACGCGGGCGCCTGGTAATTTACAGTCGGAGTTGGTACAGTCGTTTCATCGTAGAGAAAATGGATCCAACGATGGACGAGCTACCGGTTGATAAGGCGTATCAAGAAGTAAATAGTTTCGAGCGACAACTCGTAGATGACGGCCATGTAATCATCAAGTTCTTCCTGCACATCTCGCGCAAAGAACAAAAGAAGCGTTTTAAGCAACTCGAGAAAAATCCCCTGACCGCCTGGCGCGTGACAGATTACGATTGGAAAAAGAATAAACAATATAAATCGTATGGGGAAGTCATCGAAGAAATGATCTCACGCACGGACAATAAATACGCCCCCTGGCATATTGTATCGTCTCAAAATTGGCGTTTTGCAACAGTTTCGGTATTTGAAAAGGTAATAGCAGTCCTCGAAAAAAAACTGGAATCTCTGAACAAAAAGACGCGGACCAAATCCGTTTCCCTATCCCCAATCCCGCATTCTATGCTCGAAACTTCTGATTTGTCCAGAGAACTCACGCGCAAAGAATACGATCGCCTGCGCCGCATGTACCAAAAAAAGATATGGGAACTCGAGCACAAAGTATATTCGAAAAGGCAGTCAGTGGTCATTGTGTACGAAGGCTGGGATGCCGCGGGAAAGGGAGGCAATATCAAACGCCTGGTGCGTCGCATGGACCCGCGAGGATACGACGTGTTCCCCATCGCCGCGCCAAATGATATTGAACTGGCACATCACTATTTGTGGCGATTCTGGATCAAAATGCCCAAAGCCGGTCATTTTGCCATCTTTGATCGGTCGTGGTACGGGCGCGTTCTGGTCGAGCGCGTAGAGGGATTTGCGACAATACAGGAATGGCAGCGCGCGTACCGCGAAATCAACGAAATGGAAGAACAGATGACAAATTACGGCACCTTATTATTCAAATTTTGGATCGATATTGACAAAGACGAACAATTGAAGCGCTTTCGAGACCGCGAAAAAGTACCGTTCAAACAGTGGAAAATTACGGATGAAGATTGGCGCAATCGAGAGAAATGGAATCAGTATCGCGACGCTGTGGATGAGATGTTGTACCGCACGAATACAGATCACGCACCGTGGACCATTGTCGAGTCCAATTGCAAGCTATATGCGCGCATTAAAACGCTGCGTACCGTGGTCAAAGCTCTGGAAAAGCGCTTGATCAAACATTAAAGGTGAGACGCGAAGTGAGTGAATTAGCCATTGAACTGCGGGATGTTCACAAGGTTTTCGTGACCGACAGCAACCGCGTAGAGGCACTCGAGCAAATTTCCCTGCAAATAGCGCAGGGCGAATTTGTCAGTATGATCGGACCCTCGGGATGTGGTAAAACGAGCTTAATGCGGATCGTCGGCGATTTGGAAACACCGACAAAGGGCGAGGTCCGCGTACTGGGGAAAATACCCGAAATCGCGCGGCGCGAACGGTTGGTCGGCTTTGTGTTTCAGCATCCTTCACTTCTCGCCTGGCGTACAGTTGAAGAAAATGTGCGCCTGCCCGCAGAGGTCTTTGGAGACGCAGAAATTTTAAGCCGGGTCTCTGAAATGATCGACATCGTCGGATTGGGTGGATTTGAGCAGGCGTATCCGCGCGAACTATCCGGTGGCATGCAATCGCGGGTCGCTATTGCCAGAGTCTTAACCTTCCGACCATCCGTTTTGCTTATGGACGAGCCTTTTGGGGCATTGGACGAAATGACGCGGGAAAAAATGCAAATTGAACTGTTGCGAATATGGCAGGCGACCGGTGCTGCTGTCTTATTCATTACCCACAGTATCCCTGAAGCATTGCTCCTCTCCGACCGCGTTGTGGTAATGTCTGCCAGACCCGGCAAAATTGCGGAAGACTTGCAAGTTAATTTTCCCCATCCTCGAGAAAACACCTTGCGCGCTGACCCCCAGTTTGTAGCAATGGAATCCCATTTGCGCGAACAACTGGAAGGATAAACCAGCCCTCCCTTACTTCTCACCTCCCACCTCTCCCATATCTGCCCCCCAGGGCTGTATAAGCGCGAGTTTTTTATCCAAGACATCCATCAGATCGGGCAGATCATAAGATGTGAGAACGCCCCTGGGGATATTGGCAGCGGGCCAACTGACCAGAGGCGTTTGTGTCCAGGCGTGATAGGACGGCAGATAATTTTTCAGAGTTATAGTCGTCACCCCGGAATGGAGAAAACCGGCAAACAGCGCGTGAATCGCACCTTGTCCGCGACCATAGAGATGAATTTTTTGCGCACCTTCATGAACCAGCAGATCAAGTGTGGATAACACATCGTGTACCCGCCGTCCGAGAAAACTTTGACCGAGCATCAGACCATAGCCATTGCACATATAGTCATTGCCATAAGGATGAAAAAAATCGCGTTCATCATCGGCAAGCGATTCCCCCAGACCGCGCACATCGAGAGCATAAAGCGGATGTTGTTCTTTCAGACTTTTTGCAAAAGGATCTTCTATCAAATCTTCTTCCGCAGAAACATGTGGCAGATAGAGATGAACCTCGCGCTCGACATCAAGCGTATGCGCATAAGAAGGATTGGCCAGGCGTTTCCGCATAATAGCGCGAATATTGCCCTCCGTTTCAATCGCATACCGCGCCAGGCGAACGCCATCTTCTGTCGTACCACGCAGACAGCGGTAGTGGGACAGGTCGCGGTTGTCAGACAAGTTGAGCGTGCTCTGAACACGATGGGTGAGTTCGTCTTTCCCCAACTTTTTGCGTTTTGATGCAAGAACATCTGCTTTTTGGGCAATCAGATCGTAAATAGGAGTAGCACCTTCGGGCACAACCTCGCCCTTGGGAGTAACATTTAAGACATCACTCAGGTCTTCGGTCTCTTCCAAACGGGTAACCTGCTGAATGCCGGCCTGCGTTGCAAAAAACCTCACCATAGCTTCCTGGTTATCTCGAAAAAAACCGTGGCCTTCTGACCCAATAAAAATATCAGTCGCATTGGCTGGCGCGCCAATGATATCGTAGAAACGACGGACTTCAGAATAGGCTTGTTTGAGACCGCGTCGATCAAAAAAGCAATAGGCTTGACCGAGCAAAATGACGGGAGATGGTGCTCGGGCAATAAAAAAATCAGCCATGTCCAGACCCGCGCCAATCACGCCCGGCGGATACTGTTCCGAATCGGCGGGCAATTCATTTTCGAGATTGGCGGCAAAAGTGGTGACAAAACAACTGGGGGCAGCCATAGTAAAACGCTCTTCCACCGGCCATATCCAACTGGTCATAGTACCGCCGCCCGAGTTGCCCGTAAGCCCGATGTGCGCGGAATCGACTTCGGGACGGGTAAGCAAATAGTCGAGCGCGCGGATACCATCCCATGCTCGCCACGCGCCAAACCATTCGCCCACAAGTTCGAGTTGTTTGCCCATCATATTGTGAGCATGTGTTGAAGACCGCACACTTTCGCGGCTGTGCAGGGCATAGTATTGATCGCGTTCGCCCTGATTGAAGGGATCATAGATCAAAACGACAAAACCATTGCGCGCCAAACGCTGACAAAATGCCTGATAAAGAGATGCATTTTTGCCATCGGCAGCATGACCACAAGAGCCAATAATACCAGGGGCCAGTCCATCGAATTTGTCGGGCACGTAAAGGTGGGCGGTGACCAAACAGCCCGGGCGGCTCTCAAAGATGATTTTTTCAATGCGGTAATGGCGGCGTTCAATTGTACCAACGACACGCGCATTAAGCGGTGTTTTACTCGGCCAGGGGCGATAGGCGTTGTCAATCGCTTCGCGCACTTCATCGCGGTATGCGAAAGCTTCTTTTTTTGTGCGGATGGATGATAGGCGTTTCGTACGGTCGGCATTTACAGCCCGCACGCGCGCGACATAGTCATCCAGCACCATGTGTCCATAACCATTTCGCGGCATAAGAATAACTCCAGATTAAAAAGATAAGACGTGGCGTGAGAGCGCCTGTACAATACATATATCTCCTGTGTAGGGTCAACGGTTTTTTGGCCTGTATAGCCAAAAATCTCACGCGGCTCGCCTCAGTACTCCAGGCCGTTTTTGTTGCCATTACACTGGTTTTTACCTAAATTATGAAATCTATATTTCAATTTTGAGACCGAAATCTATGCCGGCAATTGCTGAGAACTTAAAACGCGTTCAAGACCGCATTGATAGGGCAGTCCATCGATCCGGGCGGTCGGCAGATGAGGTTAAATTGATTGTTGTAACAAAGACCTGGCCTGCCGATGTCGTGCAACAGGTCGTAGATGCGGGAACACGGGTTTTAGGTGAAAGTCGCGTGCAAGAGGCACAGCATAAAGTCACAGAGATAGCAGGCACCGTATCCTGGCATTTGGTTGGACACTTACAGCGCAACAAAGTCAAACAGGCGTTGCCTTTATTCGACCTGATTCACTCGATTGACACATTGCGCCTGGCGAAAGAAATCAGCCGGTGGGCTGTGCGGAGAAACACCCCAGTTCGTGTATTGGTACAGGTAAATACATCGGGCGAAACATCGAAGTTCGGTATATCGCCCAACGCGGCATTGGACCTGGTCGAGCAGGTCGATGATCTGCAGGGCGTTTCAGTGGCAGGGCTAATGACGATTGGTGCCTTTGATCCAGCCCCTGAAACAGCGCGACCCAATTTTGTCTTGTTGCGACAAATCAGGGATCGCATCGCAATTCACAAGCCCCATGTGTCTATCCTGTCTATGGGAATGACCAGCGACTTTGAAGTTGCAATTGAAGAAGGCGCAACAATGATTCGCGTGGGCACGGCGATTTTTGGTCAGCGGACGGTATAAACTATGGTTGATGTGGTTGCTCAGGCAATTATTTTAATACAACAAGCCATTGACTGGATGCTTGTTGCACTGGTAGTCGGCATGGTGGCGTTGTTGCTATTACGCGCTATTTTGGTGCGTATGAGTTCTTTTGGCTGGTCTCAATATTATGTTCGGCGCATAACCGATCCGCTCGTGTGGCCCATTGCGCAACACATGCCTGGAAATACCGCTGCGGCACCATTGATTCTGGTGATAGCGACATTGATTGGAGCATTTTTTTTTAAATGGTTAACCAGCGATGTACTGCTTGCACTCATGGGATTGCTACAAGGTATCTCTTCTGGCGAAATCCTGCGTGTCATCGGTTGGTTGCTCTATGGGGCCGTTGCGATCCTGCTGGTTTTAATTATCGCGCGTATTGTATTTTCCTGGTTGCCCTTTGTGCGCGGGGGCAGGTTTATGTGGACACTTTACAGCTTGACTGAACCTATTATGGGACCTTTTCGGCAGATCGTCCCTCCGTTGGGCATGTTCGATTTGTCGCCTATTTTGTTAATTTTGCTTTTGCAAATTGTTCAGAGTGCTATCCAAAGTGTATTTGAGTTATAAAATAGCCCCTGGGGGAGGGAACAGTGAACATCACACCACAAGATATTCGCAAACAGATTTTTAAGAAATCTTTTCGCGGTTATGATCAAGAAGAAGTGCAGGCATTTCTCGAAATGCTGGCTACAGAGGTTGAAAATCTCGGCGGCGAAAATGTTGAACTAAAAGAATTTCTCAATGCGTTGCACTCAGAAGTGCATCACTATAAATCAATAGAGCAAACCCTCCAGGAGATGCTCAGAACTGCTCAACAAACGGCTGAAGAAGTCAAGGAAAATGGACACAAAGAAGCGCGGCTGATTGTGAAAGAAGCGGAAATCCGCAGCAGTCGGGCTATTGAAAAAGCGCGCACACAGGTGCAGGAAATCCGCACAGAGCTTTTAGAGTTACAAAATCAGCGCGATATGTTCTTGTCCAAGTTTAAGGCTCTGGTACAGGTTCAGACTGATTTTTTAGACCAATTGCAAATAACCACCTTCGATGTGGTAAAAGAGGATATTCCAAAAATAGAAGATGACGCCACAGACCAGGACGACGAAGATGCCTGAACAGATTGTACGAATGGGTGTTATGGGCGGATCTGGTGTTTATCACATGAAAGGTGTGGAAATCGTAGCCGAACATCGCCTTGCCACACCTTTTGGCAAGCCATCAGATGCAGTTGTCGAAACGCGTATAGGCGACCAATCGGTATATTTTTTGCCCCGTCATGGACGCGGACATGTGCTGCTGCCTTCTGAAGTACCCTATCGCGCCAATATATATGCCATGAAACAGATGGGCGTGACGCATCTGTTGTCGATAAGTGCTGTGGGAATTATGCGGGAAACTATAAAACCGGGTGATATGGTGGTGCCCGACCAGATTTTTGATCGCACCCGCGGCATCCGTGCGAGCACATTTTTTGGTAAAGGCATTGCCGGACATGTGGCCTTTGCCGATCCTTTTTGCGGCGAATTGCGCGACTTACTGCTGGCTACTGCAAAAAACTCCGGAGTAACCACCCACGATGGAGGAACGTATATCTGTATGGAGGGACCGCAGTTTTCCACGCGCGCAGAGTCCCATTTTTATCGTCGAGAAGTCAATGCGACTGTGATAGGGATGACGGCTTTGCCCGAAGCCAAGCTCGCGCGCGAGGCCGAAATGTGTTATGCGATGCTGGCTATGGGTACCGATTACGATTGCTGGCATGAAGCAGAAGAAGATGTATCGGTAGAAGCCGTAGTCGCTGTGTTAAAAGCCAATGCCGAGCACGCAAATCAAATTGTATGCTCATTGGCCGCACAGTTGCCCAGAACATCGGATTGCGATTGTCTCAATGCCGCACAATTTGCGATTATCACATCGCCAGATGCAATTTCCAGCGCGGCAAAAGAAAGACTCGGTCTTCTATACGATAAGTACTGGACCTGACGTAGATGTGGATTTGGAACCCACATCTACAATAACTTTTATGATCGACAATAGCTGGTACATACGCCCCAAAGGGTTGCGAGAACGGCACGCTGCAGGCGGTGTAGTCGTGCGTTGGGATGGCGATCAGGCATTATTGGCTCTCGCCCGCGAGAGAGGGCACACCGACTATGTATTGCCCAAAGGGCACATAGAAGCGGGCGAGAAAATCGAATATGCTGCCAGACGAGAGATCGAAGAAGAAGTGGGAATATCAAAACTGCAACTCGTAGAAAAACTCGGCATAAAAGAACGGCTTGATTTTTACAAGACAGAGTGGAAAATAACACATTATTTTTTGTATTTGACCGAACAAATTGATGCCGTACCAGCCGATACAACACACCATGAAAGCATGTCCTGGGTCCCGCTTGATCCACTGCCTACTTTTTTTTGGCCGGAACAACACGCGCTAATCAAAGAAAATGCGTGTCAAATTTGGGAAGCTGTGGATAGAAAGGAATAAAATGACAAACCAAGACCTGGAGTATTTCAAAAACCTTTTAGAGAACAAACGCTCCTCTATCGTTAAAGACCTGGGCACTTTGCAGAGCCATTCCATGCAGATCACCTCGGCAGCATCGTCGGGCGACCTGACGTATTCAGATCACATGCCCGATTTGGGCAATGCGACCATGGAACGCGAAAAGGCTTTCCTATTTGCAGCACGCGACGGTGCTTATCTGGACCAAATTGAAGCCGCTTTAACACGCATCAAAAATCGCGAATTTGGCATGTGTCGAGCGTGTAAAGCTCCCATCCCAAGAGAAAGACTGGAAGCTGTACCAACTACGGAAGTTTGCGTTCCTTGTAAAGAAAGACAAAACAAATCAGCATGAGGTATAATTGTGAAATTTTTGTGGATTACAGGTGTGGCATTGGTACTGGACCAACTTACAAAATGGTGGGTGTTGCAAACCATGATCCTGGGCGAATCTGTACCGGTGCTGGGATCTTTTTTTAAGCTGACCTACATTCACAATCCAGGCGCAGTATTCGGCATCCGATTGGGCAACCCATACCTGCATCTATTACTGGCTTGTGTGGCACTTCTCGTCGTTGGTGGGTTGCTGTGGCGTATCCCTTCCGAAGACCGCCTCGCAGCCATTGGGTTGACTCTGGTGTTGGGAGGTGCAATTGGCAATATTATCGACCGCGTGCGGTTCGGTGTCGTAATTGATTTTCTCGATTTTGGCATTGGAACTGCGCGGTGGTGGGTTTTTAACCTCGCGGATACCTGTGTCAGTGTGGGAACCGCTCTCTTAATTTTTGCTTTTGGCATCACATCTAAACGCCGAGAGACAGTGCACAACCGTGATTCATCTAAAAATTCTGCCCCAACATGAAGGCCAGCGTCTGGACCGCTATTTGGCCGATCAACGCCCTGAACTTTCGCGTTCACGCCTTCAAAAACTGATTGCCGAGGGTGCTGTTTGCGTCAACGAGAAGACAACGCGATCGAGCTATCGGGTGGTGGCTGGCGATAGCATCACAATAGATATACCCCCTCCAATAGATAGTACAATTAATCCAGAGGATATTCCTCTGGATATTTTTTTTGAAGATGATCATGTACTGGTGCTCGACAAACCTGTGGGTATGATTGTACATCCAGCGGGAAGAGTGACCTCGGGAACACTCGTCAATGCCCTGCTGTCACACTGCACGCATTTATCGGGTATCAATGGGGTTTTGCGACCGGGTATTGTACATCGGTTAGACAAAGACACATCGGGGCTGATGGTCGTCGCCAAAAGTGATGAAGGGCATCGCAAATTGGCTGCCCAGTTGGAAGCCCGTGCAATGGAGCGGCGTTATCTCGCGCTGATATGGGGGGGCTTTGAAGCAGATGAAGGGCGCATAGAAGCACCCATTGGAAGGCATCCCAAAGATCGAAAGCGAATGGCCGTTTCTCAAAATGGAAGATATGCAGCAACGCGCTGGAAAATAAAGGCGCGCTACGATTTTCTCTCTTTGCTATCTCTCGCGCTGGAGACGGGTCGTACACACCAGATCAGAGTACATCTCGCGCATCTCAATCGTCCTGTATTTGGCGACCCGCGATACGGTGGACGCGAGGAGCGGCTGTCTGGGATTGCCCCCCTGTTTCGCAGGAAGGCAGCCCACCTGCTCGGGCAAACAAATCGACAGATGCTCCACGCGACTCAATTGACATTCGTGCATCCCGTAACAAAAAAAGAAATGATGTTTGATGCACGCCCCCCGGGGGATATGCAAAAGATTCTTGCTTATTCTTCATCATCTTCTTCTGGCATAAGCACAAATTCGGGATAGGCGTCAATTCCCAATTCCCCAACATCCTGCCCCAATTGTTCGACCTGGCGCGACACGCGCACACTCAACGTCATAGCAATCGCGCGCCACAACACCCACGAGGTCACAAACACGAATGCGCCAATCGCCACGATGCCGATCAATTGCACGCCTAAGTTGCCGCCGCCAGCGATGCAGACCGCTATGGTGCCCCAGATACCGGCGAACAAGTGAGCCGGTATCGCCCCAACTACATCATCCAGCTTGATTTTTTCCAGCAACTTGATCCCGGCAGTACACAAGACAGCGCCAATAGCACCAATAATGACCGACCAGTAGTGATCGACAATATCAGGACCCGCAGTAATCGAGACCAGACCGGCGATTGCGCCATTCAGACCGGCGAACAGATCTAAGCGCCCCAGGATCGGACGCGAAACGAAAAGAGCTGTCACAACACCGGCTGCGGCTGCCAGATTGGTATTGACCAGCACATGACTCATCGCGACCACGTCAAGCGCGCTTCCCAATGCCAGTTGCGACCCGCCGTTGAAGCCGAACCAGCCGAACCAGAGGATGAAGACACCCAGTGTTACTATCAAAATATTAGAGGGTGGTGTGGATTTGACCGTACCATCGCTGCGGAATTTGCCCAACCTCGGTCCAATGACTATCGCACCAGCAAGAGCTGCCCAACCACCGGTGCTATGCACAATGGTCGATCCAGCAAAATCCTTGAAACCCATCGCACTTAGCCATCCCTCGCCCCATGTCCACGCACCGACGATGGGATAGATAATCGCTGTCAGCAGCAGAATAAAAACAAAGAACGACCACATCCTGACCCGTTCGGCCAGAGCCCCAGAGACAATAGAAGCAGTGGTCGCGACAAAGACCATCTGGAAAAACCAGTTGGACATGGTGGAATAGCCGTTCTCAACCACCGCAGCCTTCGAGGCCTCATTTCCCGCTATCAGAGCAATCTCATCGCCTGACGGTCCGTATAAGAATTTGAATGAACCGATTACACTCCCCACATCGACATACATAAGATTATAGCCGATGAAATAGTAGGCAAGCCCGGCAATCGAATAGAGGCCGATGTTTTTCAGGCAGATCATGGAGGCATTTTTGGTGCGCACAGAGCCGGACTCGAGCATGGTAAACCCCGCACACATCCACATCACCAGCGCGCCCCAAATGAGGAATGAGAACGTATTGAAGACGAACAGGGTTTCCTCGTCAACCGCCGCATGCGCGGCAGTTGTAGCACACGCAAGGAACCCGAGCACCGCGAGTGTTTTTCCCACCGGGGTAGTGAACCGGCGATGAATAAGGGCTTTCGAAAACGTTCGCATAACTAATCCTCCCATAGTGATGAGACAGTGCCTCCACTTCCTTTCAACTCGCTACCTCTTCAGTCGTCACCGCAGGCGGCACCAAAGGCAATTCTACTATCATCTCGGTGAACTCACCGGGTTCGGATACAACCCGGATATTTCCCCCGTGTTCGCGCACAATATCGTTGGAAAGGGCAAGGCCAAGACCCGTGCCCTTGTCTGTCGGTTTGGTTGTAAAAAAAGGATTGAAAATTTTATCGACAACCTCGGGCGGAATCCCATTTCCGTTATCTCTTATGCTCACCTCTATCCGATCATCCATGCGCCTGGTGCTCAGCGACAAGGTCGGAAAAAAGGTCACACCATCATCTGCTTCAATAGCACGCCGTTTCTCGTCGGTAGCATAACAGGCATTGCCCACCATATTGAGAAAGACGCGCCCCAGGTCCTGCGGCACTGCCTCGATTTGCCCCGCATCTGGGTCGAAATCCGTCTCAATGGTCAAGTTGAAATCCGCGTCAGTCGCCCGTGCACTGTGGTAGGCAAGGCGGGCGTGTTCATCGAGCAGATTGTTAATTTCAATGGACTGTCTCTCACCAGAGCCGCGCCCCATCATGAGCATATCGTGAACAATGCTGTTGGCACGATTGCCGTGTTGGAGGATGCGCCCCATGTTGTCGGTGAGGTCCTGGCATATCTCGTCAACCAATTCGCGCTGCTCCTCGCTCAGTGCTTCGGAACTTTCGTCCAGTACCTCTGCCAACTCCTCCATGAGTTCTTCCGAAGCTTCCGAGAAATTTTTCACAAAATTTAGCGGATTCTTGATCTCGTGCGCCACACCTGCGGTGAGTTCGCCGAGCGCGGCCAATTTCTCGCGCATAACAATCTGGTCCTGCGCCACCTGCAAATCCTCCAGCACTTTTTCGAGCTCTCCATTCTTAGATTGCAACTCTTCGGCCAGTTTTTCCACCAGATTCAGGCGCTGCACCTCCAGAGCGTGTCGGCGAAAGACTTCAAGGGCTGCGGCCATGTCTGCTACCTCGTCGTTCCCACCGATCTCAACCTTGCCCTCCAGATCACCATCAGCCATGCGACGCATCCGCTCGGATAGTTGCTCGAGACGGGGCAATAGCATTCGTCCCACGAACAAATAGGCGATCAACAACGCGCCAGTAATGCTTATCACATTCAAAACCAACAGAAGACTGCGCCCGGTGCCGATAGCCAGTGTGGAAGCGCGGGTCGCTTCCTTCGCACTTATGCGGGCAGTATTTACCAACCCTTCGGCTTCGGCGACCAGATTAAGGGCAAGAGACTGATTGCGTGCGAGCAGGTTCCGCTGGTGCCCGACGTGTTCGAGTTCTCGTGTACGCAGGTCGAAGCCCCCCTCTTCCCCCAGCCCCAACTGGTACAGGCGGGCACATATCGGAGCGATCTGACTGCGCGCACGGGCCGTTCCGAGTGCCGACAAACTCCATTCAATCCTGTCTTTAGCAGCCTCAAAACGCTCTCGCAATGGCGCAATCAAGAGCGCATCTGAAAGATTGAAAGCACTCGACAGAAGCTGGATTGCTGTGGTAGCGTCTGCTTGCAATGCAGACAGATGGCGATAGTGGTCGAACTCTTGTCTCGACAAGTGCTGTGCAGGCGACGCGGGTACTTCGCCGAGATTGCGATACCCCGTCATAGCGTAGAACAACTGATCGTCAATAAGCGGAACCATGACACCAACCAGTTCGTTGCGCACTTTGACCAGTTCTGCACGCAGGGTTTCATTCTGTTTTTGCAGCACAAATAGTTCGGCTATGGAGCATTCAATTTCTTCGATATTTGAGATCAGTGTATTACCCTGGGCGCGAATGCGACTAAAGCGTTCTTCTTCTCCACCTTGCTGTGTCAAAGCCGCCAACTGCACTTCAAAAGCACTTCGCTCTGTGGCAATCTCGTCAATAACCTGATCAAATGTCTCTGGCGTTGCAGCAGCGATGAGACGCGGTGCTGCGGCTACAATGGCACCGCTTTGTTGCGCAACCCCAAATGCGGCGGCCATTCCGGGCACACTGCCTTCATTCACGCGACTTTGCGCGTCACCCACGCTGTTGAAGGAAAACCAGGCAACCAGACTCGCCCCCATAGTGAGGACAACAGCACCGCCAATACCCAAATAGAGTTGCGTCGAGATTCGGTAGCGACCTTCAAGCAGGTGTTTTAGTATGTCAATCATGGCTTTATTGCGTCCCGCAACGTTTGGATTGAGCGATAACTGCCATCGCTACCAATCACGGTGAGAAAAACAGCGTCTGAACCCTGATTGTCATTTACGCCATAGCGAAGTACAAAGCCATCCAGATCAACGATGTCTGCACTACGCAAACTGTTGAGAAATCGAGTGCGATCAACTTCCCTGCCACAGCGTTCGAGAGCGGCGATAGCCAATCGCCCTGCCAAATAGCCTTCGTAGGAGACAAAACCAGGAGTCGCTCCGGAGGCGTGGGCCGTTAGGGCACGACGATAGGCAATACCAACGGGGAGAGTGTTATCTGTTGGAAAAGGTACGACCTGCGTGACGAAGACCCCAGCACCACTGCGACCGAGTTCTTCGGCCAAAGCGTTGCTGCCCACAAAGGAGATGGTCATGAACACGGGATCCAGCCCCATGTGTCGCGCCCAGGCAATCAGAGTTGCTACCGGCTGGTAGGCCCCTATCAGGATGACTGCATCGGGGTTTGCACTATGCAGGTTGAGCAGACCCGTCTTCACCGCCGTGGTATTGCGCGGGTACACCCCTATTGCCACAGGTTCCATGCCACGCCGCTCAAGTGCCTGCCGCACGCCGCGATAGCCCGCCCGACCAAAAGAATCATCCTGGTACATAACGGCAATGCGTTTAATACCCAGGTCTGTAGTCAAACGAGCGACCATAGCCTCGGTCTCCTGGTTATAGGACGCCCGCAGGTTAATCACGTTTTGCCACCTGGCTTCACGCAGGAAGGCAGCACCGGTAAAGGGGGCGATGTAGGGGACACCCGCAGCGGCAGCCACAGGGGTAGCGGAGAGCGATGTAGGTGTACCGACAGCACCGATCAGCGCGAAAACCCCTTCCTGTTCAATCAGACGACGGGTATTGGCGATAGCAGCTTCGGGTTCATAAGCGTCATCGAGAGACAACAACGTGAGTTGCCGGCCATGTATGCCGCCCCGCGCGTTAGCCTCCTGAAAAGCTGCCTCAATACCAATCCGCATGTTCTTGCCCAGTTCTCGAACGGGGCCACTAAAGGCGGCGGACTGCCCAAAAAGGATGCGCTCGTCAGAGATTCCAGATTCTTCCGCACGGATTTCCACAATCAGCAAGACGAATAGTAAAACCGCACAACTGTAGCGCGTTCTCCTCATCCATTCCTCCGCTTAATCAGAGTGAGATGATTCTTATTTTCCTCGCGGCGATAGTGGACATCATCCATCATAACGCGCATCAGATGAATGCCAAGCCCCCCTATCGGTCGATCTTCTATCCCTGCGTCCAGATCTGGTTCGGGAGCGTCCTTCAGTGGATTAAAGGCATGTCCATCGTCTATAATCTCAACGGTGAAAACATCCTCATCCGAAGTCAGCGTGACCTCAATCTCGTGGCGTGCATCATCGTCGTATCCGTAGTTCACTGTATTGACGATCAATTCTTCGAGGACGAGATCGACCTGATACACGAGATCGGGGGGCCAATCCCCCACCTCGCCGAGTTCTGCCACGGCATCGTGAACCCGCTCCAACTCGCCGAGATCCGACGCAATACATAGAGAACGTTTCACCGTCATATTCCTATCTCTCTGCAAAAAAGTGTCATACAGGTCATATCGTCGAACTGGGGCATATCGCCCGCGAATGCCTGCACAGCTTGAAAAACCGCCTGATTAATTTCGCGGACACCACACGAACAATACTCGGACAATACTGCACACAAGCGCTCCATCTCAAACTCCTCATTCTGGGCATTCACGGCTTCGGTGATACCATCTGTGTAGAGCACGAGGGCATCGCCGGGCGACAGGGTGACCGAGTTTTGTTCGTATTCAACATCTGGCATGATACCCAGAGCAATTCCGTTGGTCTGGGGGAGCACAGTCGAGCTGCCATCCGCGTGGACGAGGACCGGGGGATTGTGCCCTCCGTTGGCGTACGACAGCGATCCATCCGCCGGATTATATTCAGCATAAAACAGGGTGACAAACATCGCTGCGTCGTTGTCTTCCTGCAGGAGACTATTGATCTCGCTCAGTACCTCAGCCGGATTCGACCTGCCGATAGCAGCTCCTTTTAACAGTGTGCGGCTGGACATCATGAAAAGCGCAGCTGGTACGCCCTTGTCGGACACATCGGCAATTGCCAGACCGACACGGCCGTTTTCCAGATTGATAATATCAAAAAAATCACCGCCCACTTCGCGTGCAGGCTCCATGTTTCCAAACACCTGATATTCAGGTTTGTTGGGGAAGACCTTCGGCAGGATAGACTGTTGCATCTCATGGGCAACGCGAAGCTCGTTTTGTAGCGCCACCAACGCATCCCGCGAAGCCACAGCCTCGCGCCACATCTTCAAGTGTTCCAAAGTGCGCTCAATTGTAACCCTCAAATCCTGAAAATCAATGGGCTTGGTAACAAAGTCAAACGCCCCCCGATTCATGGCCGTGCGGATATTTTTCATATCGCCATAAGCCGAGACAATGACAGCCCGGAGGTCTGGATCGACTTGCGGCATCTGCTCGAGCAACGTGAGACCATCCATCCGCGGCATATTGATGTCCGAGAGCACCATATCGATATCCGGATCCGCGTTCAGCACCTCGAGAGCCTCAACGCCGTTGTAGGCAAAGACGAATTCGTAGTGCCCCGCGCGTACATCGCGCCGCATGCGCTGCCTCACGAGATGTTCGAGATCGGGTTCATCATCAACCACGAGTATTTTGTATTGCGCCTTTTTCATATATGCGCCTCTTGTATTAATGGTGTCTTACTTATACTGAAGTTGTGCACTCTTTGACCGATGTACAATCATTGCGATAGTTCAGGAATCTCACCTCTCTGCGTTGTAAGGGAGAGGACTACGGGGAGAATACAATACAGGGACAAATGCCAGGCCGGTCATTGGTTACTGAATTGCAGAAGATTGGCTGTTATTCGGGAGGTTTTGAAAACGGATATACAGGGCATGAGAAATACCCTGGAAAGTGATCTATGGACCAGATACACAGGAAAAACGGATCGGCGCATGAATTCGAGAACGCCTGCAACCCGATTGAGGAAAGCACACAATAAGCCTGGCGAGTCTAAATCGGTCTGTGCAACAGGTTGAGATACGCCAGGCCCTCCATCTATGGCTTGTTCGATAAAGCTAAAGGTCAGGTTATCCGCTCAGTGCGGCGCAAGCCTCTGCCTGTGAGTCGTAGATCGAAATGATCTTGTCAAATCCGCTGATTTTGAAGACCTCTCCGATGGGACCAGAAAGCGAGCAAAGCGCGAATTCCGCATTGCGATTCCGGAGTGATTTGGCAACCAGCAAAATGACCCGCAGGCCCGAGCTACTAATGTAGGAAAGCCCCCCAAAATCTACGACCACGCATGTATCGTCGTCACTGATTGCAGAGCTTAATACATTTTCGAACTCGCGAGCATTGGCACTATCAACCCGGCCATTCACGTTCGCAATTAAAATTCCATTTTCTCTTTGGGTTTTAATCTCCATGTACCTTTATCCTGATGTGTGAAAGTATCTACGAAAGCTCTGGCCGTACCATCGCGTGCAGAAAATTCGACCAAGAGCCATTGCGCCCCATAGCGAGATGTATTCTTGCAGGGAATTGAGAAACTCAGACAAAATATTACTTGTCTATGCGAAAGTCAAATCTTTTTTTTGACTCTTAGTACACACAAAACGGGTTCACTTGTGATGGTCAATTCGTTTTGTGTGTCGGTATAAATTATCAATATACGTCGTCCCTCTGATACGCCTCTATCTCACCCGCCTTGTAACGCCCCCAGTATTCTTTGAGCCTGTCTTTGATCTGTGGACTCATGATAATACAGCCGACAATATTCGGAAACGCCATTGCAAAAATCATCGCGTCGGAAAAATCGACCACACTCTTTAGCGCGGTGACAGACCCGATGAATACAAAGCACACAAAAACAATTCGATACGTTAGAGTAGATCGCAATCCAAAAAGATATTCCCACGCTCGCTCGCCGTAATAGGACCACGCGATCACCGTCGTATAAGCAAAGAACATTGCCACAACTGCGATGACATAACGCGACCCGGGCGCGAACGAATCAAATGCCACAGATGTCATCTGGATTCCCACGAGATACCCACTTTGTCCTTGAAATTCGGCCAACTGATACGCACCCGTAATCATACAAACCAATGCCGTCATTAAACATATAATAACGGTGTCAATAAACGGCCCTATCATCGCCACTATCCCCTGGCGCACAGGCTCATCGGTTTTGGCTGCCGCATGGGCAAATGCCGCAGACCCCAATCCCGCTTCGTTGGAAAAAGCCGCCCTGCGTACCCCTTGGACCAGAGCCCCCATGAAGCCACCATACATAGCTTCAGGTATAAACGCCTGAGAAATGATATTCACAATCAGATTGGGCAATTCGGTAATACGCGCGAGAATAATGAGAAAGGATGTGAGCACGTACAACCCACACATGAAGGGTACAATGCCCGCTGTGACAGTGCCAATGCGCTTGATACCTCCACTAATGACAACGCCCACCACCCCCGCCATTAAAAGCCCGAAAACCCAGTTATAGGTCTTAAATCCCTCGGATACAGTACCGAGCATTTCAACTGTCTGATTCACCTGAAACATATTGCCGATGCCCAGGGAACCACCAACTGTCAACACGGCAAAAATCACGGCCATCACGCGCCCCAAAGCCCCAAGTCCTTTTTCTTTTAAGCCCTGTTCCAGATAGTACATCGGACCACCCGACACGCGCCCATCGGGATGGATTCTTCTGTACATCACCGACAGAGTACAGGATACAAACTTGGACGCCATACCAAAAAAAGCCGTGACAATCATCCAGAAAACAGCACCGGGACCACCGGCACTCACAGCAATCGCTACACCCGCGATATTCCCCTGCCCCACAGTGGCAGACAACGCACTGGTCAATGCCTTAAAATGCGAAATTTCACCGGGATGATCCGGATTGTCATACCCTCCGCGAATCACATCAATCGAATGTTTTATTCCGCGCAGAGAGATCCAGCGAAAATAAAAAGAGTAATAAATGCCACCACCTACGAGCACAATAATGACGAGTGGAATACCCAGGCCAAAATCAAAAAATATAATCGAAGAGAGAAAATTGGTTATCGCACTTAAGCCTGCATTCAATACGTCAATAACCATCTGTATCGCGCCAGACGACTCGCCAGCCAAAGCTTCCTGTGCAAATGCATCGCGGGACAGAAATAGCCCCATCAGAAAAGCGAAACGAGAACACCTGAAAAACATTGGAAAATTCCTCAGTTTTTGATTTATACTCTCCAACGAAACACGGAGTGAGCCTAATGAGAAACATAATACAAACAAATTGGGGTGATGTATAGCACTTTTATACCCTCGTCTCACTCACTCAATCGCTTGACAACGCCACATCCCCGCAATATTTTCATCTTATGCCACTATCCGACCCCAATCCCCTCGTCCTCGAAGCTCAATCTCGCGTGTGTACAGGCCCCACGCAATCTCGTCCTCTGGGCAACAAATCCAGCGATCCACAGCCACAACCCGTACTGGATGCCATCCTCAATACGCTGCAAAACAAAGCTCATCATCCGGTCTCCAATATCCAGATGGGAGCCTTTTTTGCCGCGATGCGTCTGCGGCGCAATTACCCGCCCAAAACAGCCTGGAGTCAGGCGGAAATCAATGCATTTGAACAATATACTCCCCTTCTACAAACCCACCTCCCACCAGACCTGCAATATATCTTCGGCCTAAAAGATCACTGTCCCGCAGAATCACCCGACGAGCAAACCGTCATTGCCTCGCTAAAAACCATTCTCGCTGGACGACACCTCACCTACGACCAAACGCATCTTATGTGCGAAGCTATTCTCATCGACAGCGTCCGCGGCAGCCTCAAAGGTGCCGCGCTGATCGGCCAGCGCATGAACCTCGAATCCTATGACGAGGTGCGAGGATACCTCCACTCGACCTTTGCACCCGAACGCATCCACACAGTACAGGTGAATAACCTCACCCACTTTGGTCAACCCTACAATGGCTCAACCCGCTACTTCAAACCCACCATTTTTATCGCGGCACTGCGCGCGGCCCTTGGTCGCCCCACTGTGCTTCACGGTGTAGATGCCATGCCCCCCAAATGGGGTGTAACCGACGAACTGATCCTCAACGCCCTCAATGCCCGCACCAATTTGTCGCTTTCAGAAGCAGCAGAACGACTCGAAAATCCCGAGATTGGCTTTGCTTACATCAGCCAACGCGAATATGCGCCATTGGCTTACGCGGCCCGCGACCTTCGCGCCCACATAGGCAAACGCCCCCCGTGGTCTGCCACAGAAAAAGCGCAGCAACTCTTCACCTGTGCTGGCAGCAATCACATCGTCATCGGTTATTACCATTCGGGATACGAAATCCCCCTTCTGAAAATCGCACGCGAGACCGGGTTCACATCTGCGGTAGCGATCAAGGGAGAAGAAGGCACCAGCCACTTTTCTCTTCGCCTGGGAAAACCCACCGATAAAACGCGCAACGCCATCAATTTTTCACAGGGCTTTCGCGCCGATCAAACTTATGCTTGTGACATCAATCCCGCCACTTATGGTTTCCACTACACGCAAAATCCACGCCCCAAAGCCGCCAATGCACAGACCTTTGCCGAACTCGGCCTTGCAGCCCTCTCTGGCAAAAAAGGTCCTGTTTACGACCGCATTGTACTCAATGCTGCCCTCACAGATTACCTGCTCGGTTTCACCACCGATCCCCACGATGCAATTCAACAGGCGCGAGAAACAATAGACAACGGTCACGCTCTCAAACACCTTCGAGCGTATCTATCTCAGGCGTAATAATCACAGGAGAATTCAATGTCCCATCCAAACATCCTCTACATCCACTCTCACGACACGGGTCGCTACATTCAGCCTTTTGGGCATGCCATGCCCACCCCAAATTTTCAGCACCTCGCCGAACAAGGCGTTCTCTTTCGCCAGGCATTTTGCGCCAACCCGACCTGCTCGCCAAGCCGAGCCGCACTCCTGACAGGACAATCGCCCCACAGTTGCGGCATGCTGGGGTTGGCACACCGAGGTTTTCGCCTCAACAATTATAGCCATCACCTCGTTCACACACTCAAAAAAGCGGGTTACACAACCGCTCTCTCGGGTTTTCAGCACGTCGGTCGTCTCCCCGCAGCCGATCCCTCGGAAATCGGTTATGACGAAATATTCGACACCTCTAAAAATCAACAGGCGACCTCCGACGCAGCCATTGCATATATCAACCGATCTCACGACAAACCCTTCTTCCTCGACGTCGGCTATACCGTCACCCATCGCAGCTTTCCCGAACCGGGCCCTGGAGACGACCCGCGCTATTGCATACCCCCCGCGCCCTTGCCCGACACCCCTGAAACCCGATACGACACCGCCGCATACAAAACCTGCGTTCGCATCCTCGACACCGAAGTCGGGCGCGTCCTCAACGCCATAGACCATGCCGGACTATCCGACAACACCATCGTCATCAGCACCACAGATCACGGCATCGCATTCCCCATGATGAAATGCAATCTCACCGATCACGGCATCGGCGTCATGCTCATCATGCGCGGACCGGGTTTTTCAGGCGGCAAAGTCATCGATGGCCTGGTCTCTCAAATCGACCTCTTCCCCACCTTGTGCGATATAATCGGCATAGACCACCCAGACTGGCTACAAGGCAAATCCATACTGCCACTCGTCCGCGAAGAAACAGATGAAATCCACGATGAAATTTTCGCAGAAGTCAGCTATCACAGCTATTACGACCCACAACGCGCCATACGCACAAAAAAATGGAAATACATCCGCCACTGGTATCCCACATTGCGCCCTGGCGACATCAACTGCGACGGCAGCCCCAGCAAATCCTACTTTCTCGCCCAGGGCTGGCGACAGAAAAACCAACCTCCTGAACAACTCTACGACCTCATCTTTGACCCCCATGAGACCAACAATCTCGCCTCTGATCCCAAACACCAGGACGCGTTAAACGACCTGCGCGATCGCCTCCAAACCTGGATGGAAACAACCGACGACCCATTGCTCGCAGGCTCAGTTTCTGCCCCTGAAGGCGCGCGCATCAATGACCCCGCAGACCTTCAGACTTAAAAAAAAGCCGCCTTACTGAAGTCCCAGCAAGGCGGCTTTTCTCTTTACACTTCAACCTTCACACTTCACACTTCTTCCTTCTCACGGCATCATCTGCACGGCGAGGGCGAGTGACAGTTCGATATCCGTAATCGCCTGCGACACGGCCTGACCGATCAAATCCAGCTTTCGCACCTGGTCGATGCGGTCTGAAACACGCGCCAGTTCGCGTGCGGACAGAATTTCCTTAAATATATCGCACGCATGCGCCAGACCAATAATCACGACATCGCGCGGACCTGGAATCTGGTCGCTAAACAGCACCTCCATAATCCTGAGCTTGACCTCGCGCTCGGCCGTGTTGTCAATAACGGGATAGCGACGCCCCTGGATTACCCATAAGAATCGGTCCTCTTCGCGATTGAGAATGCCCCGTTCTACAAGCCGATTGAGAGCCTCTTCTCGAATCGTATCTGCGCGAAGCGCGGTGCGTTCCACCCAAAAGCGCGCATCCTTGGTCTCATTCATCTGGGCAATATCCGCCAGCGTGGGATCGAGCAAGCTATCCTGAACTCGGGTAGAATCGACCAGAATCAAATTTTTGAGATCCGTATCAATCCGATTCTCCAGCGCCAAATCCATCAACACACCACCGGCCAGCGCATACCGCATCAACCGGTCTGGCACGCGAGCAAACCTACCATTCTCGTCATCGAGTATAAGAAGCATAAGTTCTTCGGCAAATCTAAGCATTACGAGTTCCCTCCAGCCCACCTCACGCCCCGCGTCACCAATTGCTGCATCCCCGCACGCTCAAATGTACCTGGTCCATGACCCAGAGTCGTGTAAAATACGCGTCCTTCGCCATAATCCTTCACCCAGGCCATGGGATGCTGCTTATCGCTCCAATCCGCGGTTGCCAAGATGTGAATGGCGGGATCCCAGGCCGACATATAAATCTCGTCTTCCACTTCAAAATCATCGACCCCCTGTGTGATCGGATGCGCGTCATCCGCAATATTCACGGTGAACGTCAATCCCGGCGGATGCCAGTTTGCGTGTCCGCCGATCAAATCCACTGCTCTCCCACCAATCCACCAGGCCGTACCGTGGATACCCACCAGACCTTTGCCGCCCGCCACAAAATCAAATAGCCTCTCTTCTTGCTCAGGCGTCAAATCCGGCACGCGGTTCACCGTCCCATCTGCATCCCGCTCTGTACGCGTGAATCCCGTACCGTGTACCAGCACATCAAAATCGTTCAAAGCATCTGAAGTCAGCACATCCTTATCGTCTTCAAGCGCCACAGACAAATCGTCCTGAGCGCCCAAAAACCCATTGATAACCTCGGCACTTGCATCAAACCGATGGTTTGGTCCCGACAAAATCAGCACTTTCATTTTTCCTCCTGGGTGATGGTAATTTCCAAACTCGTATGAGTGTGTTGAGAATATCCCTCTGCATGACTTCTGGCAGGCGTTGGTCGCCGGTTATGAGCCAGAGGAAGATGTGAGTATCTAGCAGAAGCCTCATTTATCTTTTACCCTCAAATTCTTCAATCACATACTCCGGCAATGGATTGTCGAAATCATCGGGCACTGTGAACTCTCCAGCGCACAATCCAAAAGGGCGTGATGGTTTGTCATTCAATCGCAGTTCTGCTCTAGCCTGTTCCTCTGGAATTACTTCTTCACCTGAATTGCGGAGATGGCGAATCTCCTCTATGTCTTCCAGGTCTTCCAATAAGGTCAACAACGCCTCCCAAGTCGCATAGTCAAGCAACACCGATTTTTTCTCGCCGCCAGCATCCACGACAAATTGGGCTTTTTCGAGTAGCTCGGGTACACTCATATCGATCTCCTTCCCAAACTTGCATCGGCGTATATAATACACGCCTGAAATCCGGTCAAGTGCTTTTCTAAATGAGCGATCTGCTTGCAGTTCTACTTTGGCTTATTCCCCTGGAATCACTTCTTCACCTGAATCGCGGAGATGGCGAATCTCCTCTATGTCTTCCAGGTCTTCCAGTAAGGTCAGTAGTGTCTCCCAAGCCGTGTAGTCAAGCAGCACCGATTTTTTTTCGCCACCAGCGTCCACGACAAATTGGGCTTTTTCGAGTATATCTGTCACATTCATAATTGTTTCCTTTTGCCAAGAATGCTTGAAGAGTGCGATCTCTTTATCTATATCCCCCACATCCTCAATATCCTCTCCGCTGGCGGCTTTTAGATGGAGATTCAGGGCATATTTGCAACAAGCTGCAATATAGACGATAAACTCGGTCAAATCTTCGGTCTTATCCGCCTGCTCCAGCATCCCGATGTACTGACCTCTCTCCTCAATAGGGACTATGGCCACAGTGTACCCGTGCCTGATCAAAACCATATTCATCAAAAGCCGTGCCATGCGACCATTACCATCATCAAAAGGATGAATGCGTATAAAACGATAGTGAAACGTAGCAGCTATAATAATCGGATGTTCTCCCTCGTCCTCTTGTCCTCTGTACCAATCTATGAGATCGCCCATCGCCGATTTCACCTGATCTGGCGGTGTAAAATAATAGATCTCTCCTGTAGAAGTTCGCACATTGTTGGGCTGTGTCTTATATTCCCCGATAGCAATGCGTCGTTTCACCGGCTGTCCATCTGGTGTTATCCCGTCGTTTTCGTACGGCTCCTTCAGCAACACTTTATGAAGATTTCGAATAAAAACCTCGTTGAGCGATTCATTTCTTTTTACTGCATCCTCCATCGCCTTTACCGCCTCATCATGCCCCTCAATATCCAGATGATCGCGCATCGGTTTCCCGTGGGCAGTAAGCCCATGGAGGATCAGACTTCTCGTTTCTCCGAGCGTCAGGCTATTGCCTTCTACAGCATTGGAGTGATAGTTCGACTCAATTCGGAGCTTTTGTTCTATCTGGCCCACGATCTCAGAAGGCAATGGTCGCAGTGCGTCCAACTCTTCTTTAAGCCGATCAATTTCTTCAATGACATTGCTCATGGTATATTCTCACACAAAGACACTAACGACACTAACGACACTAAAATATAAAGAATATTCTCACACAAAACTATAAAGTCCCAAATATCCCTTTGTGCTTTCGTGTGAGTTCCTTACCGCCTCAACTTAAACCCCTGCGCAGTCAGAAACTCATCCAGTTCCTCACGCACATGAAATTGCCCGGTGCGCCCTCCCACCACCGTCGTCCAGCGTTGGTCTCCTTCGTGCATCCCCTGTGACGCATAAAACGCCACCATCTTCTGATCGTAATCCTTCATAATCGCGCAATGCGCCTCATCGTCTAAATAACGCTCCCGGTGCAACACCGCATCGACGGGCAAGCGCGGTTTCACCTCTGGCTCCTGTGCTGGATAACCAATACAAAAACCCGACACAGCCGCAACATAAGGAGGCAAATTGAGCAATTCGCCCACAGCCTTTGGATTATTCCGCATCGCCCCAATCATGCAAATACCCAACCCCATCGACTCTGCCGCAACAGCCACATTCTGCATCATCAACGCGACATCCACCGTCGCAATCATCAACGCCTCGACATAATCCCCATCAAACCGCTCAACCCCGTGCATCTGATTCGCCATCCGATCCCGGTGCAAATCCGCACAAAAAGCCAAAAAAGCCGCACTCTGATGAATCTGCACCTGATCGGCACACAACTCAGCCAAACTCTTCTTGCGCTCGGGATCAGCCACATGAATCACCGTATAAGCCTGCAAATTGCTCGACGTACTCGCCTGTTGCCCGCACTGAATAAGCGTCTCCAACACCCCATCGGGCAACGGTCGATCTTCAAACCTCCGAATACTCCTGTGCGACATCAGCAAATCAATCGTGGGATTCGACATAATAATCCTTTCTAAGGGAAGGCGGGCACGGGGGCACCGCCCCTACAATGGACGGGCATATTATTTTTTCAATGAAGCCATGAAACCAACCTTTGTCAAGAAACTTGACGCAAACTCCTTTTCTTCTTTCTTTAAAAATCTTCAAATTTCATACAAAGGAGAAAACATGCCCCTCACCTTAAACCAAAAAGACACGGGCTATCGCGGAATATGGTATTACAATCAGCCATCCGGCGATGAATACGTGTACAAATACAGTGGTGGATTGGGTACCTACTGTGCCAAACATCGCCCCTTTGCCGTGTACCGTCCCGAAGTCGAAAAAACCTTCTTCTGTTACGGTGGCACACCCGTTGACGCACATCTCAAACACACCGAAGAAGACCTCAATGGCGACCGATCTTTCGCGCGCAATCGCAGCGGTTTTCTCCTGCACATGATCTCCTACTTCGACCACAAAACCCGACAGGTTCCCCGACCGACCGTCCTCCTCGACAAAAACACAGCCGACGCCCACGACAATCCCGTCATATCCATAGACGACAAAGGCTATATCTGGATCTTCTCAACCGCACACGGCTTATCGCGCCCCTCGTATATCCACCGAAGCTCGGAACCCTATGCCATTGACGAATTTGAACAAATCGACGCGACCTATCGCCTCAATGGCGCAGAACAGCCCATGGACAACTTCTCCTACATGCAAGCCTGGCACTTACCCGACCGCGGCTTCATCAACTTTGTCACGCGCTACAAAGACCCGGCTGACCGCACCCTCTTTTTCATGACCAGTCCCAACGGCGTCAAATGGTCTGAATGGACGCGACTGGCCGCCATCGAAAAAGGACATTATCAAATCAGCATCTGCTCCAGTCAAAAAGCCGTCACGGCCTTTAACTACCATCCCGCCCCTCTCGGTCTCAATTGGCGCACCAACCTCTACTACCTCGAAACCCCCGACTTTGGACAAACCTGGCAAAACGCGGCTGGTGAACCCGTCGAAATACCGCTTACAACCCCACACAACAACGCCCTCGTGCGCGATTACAAAACCGAAGGATTAAAAGTCTATCTCAAAGACATTCGCCTCGATCCCCAGGGCAATCCCGTCATCCTCGTCATCACCAGCAAAGGGTATGAATCGGGACCGGAAAATGGGCCGCGCACCTGGACCCTATTGCAATGGACGGGAAGTGAATGGCACGCCCACCCCATCACCACATCCGACAGCAACTACGACATGGGATCCCTCTACCTCGAAATAGACGGCACCTGGCGCGTCATCGCCCCCACAGAAACCGGACCACAACCCTACAATCCCGGCGGAGAAATGGCAATGTGGGAACGCAGTGGACAAACCTGGAAGCGCGTCGTACAACTCACGCAAAACAGCACCCGCAACCACACCTATGCCCGAAGCCCCGTCAATGCCCATCCCGACTTCTACGCCCTTTGGGCCGATGGCAATGCGCGACGTGCATCCAAATCCTGCCTTTACTTCTGCGACAAAAAAGGCAACGTCTATCAACTCCCCGAAACAATGGAAAGTGATTTCGAGTATCCGATCTCCCTTTAAAAAATACGGGCTGGTAACCCGAAAAAATTTGGATTGTCTGCCCAAATCCTTTAAATTTACAGAAATCTCCAGTGTAACTGGCGGAAAAGTGGAAATAACCACGAGGAAGCACTGGACCATATCACATGCCGACCGCCTGGGCTGAAAACAATCACATCGCCCGGGCGTATTTTTGTTTTGGGCATTCACATGGGAGAAAGCGATCATGGCAAAAATCATAAACGGCACAGACCTGTCCAAAACCATGCGCGCTGAAATGGCCGAAGAAGTCAAGAACCTCAAAACAAATCACAACCTCACCCCTGGCCTCGCAGTCGTACTCGTCGGCGACGACCCGGCATCCATCTCCTACATCAAAGGCAAACGCACAGCATGTGCAGACATCGGCATATATTCTATCGAACACACCCTGGCAACCGACCAGCCCGAATCCGGCCTCCTCGCCACCATTGAACAACTCAACGACGACCCCGCCATTCACGGCATCCTCGTTCAACTTCCCCTGCCCGAAGGCTTTGACGAACAAACCATCCTCAACAGCATCTCACCCGACAAAGATGTAGATGGTCTCCACCCGGTCAACCTCGGTCGCCTCATGCGCGGCGAAGAAGGCTTTTTGCCCTGCACGCCGCACGGCGTTCAACAAATCCTCAAACGCGGCAACTTCGAAGTCGCCGGCAAACACGTCGTCATCGTGGGGCGCAGCACCCTGGTGGGACGTCCCCTCGCCAATATCCTCTCGCAAAAAGCCACAAATGCCACCGTCACCTTATGTCATACAGGCACGCGCGACCTCGGCCACTTCACCCGTCAGGCAGATATCCTCATCGTGGTAACAGGGCATCCCAATACCGTCACAGCAGACATGGTACAGGATGGCACAGTCGTCATCGACATCGGCGTCAACCGAGTACCCGACAAATCCAAAAAAGCGGGCTATCGCCTCGTTGGCGATGTCGATTACAAAGCCATCAGCAAAAAAGCGCGCGCCATCACACCCGTCCCGGGCGGCGTTGGCCCCATGACCATCACCATGCTCCTGTACAACACCATAGCATCGGCCAAACGCATACACGGCCTCGCATAAAAAAAACCGCCGATTGCGTCTCAGCGGTCAGCAATCAGCGGTCAGCAAAAACCTCCTGGATCGCGGCCCCGTATTACAACCTACGGGACATGCTTTAATCATGCCGCGATGACAATGGCTATTCCTATCGTCACGCCTGCAGGTCTTAAGCAGGCGTCCAGGATGAGGATGCGTTTACACATAATCCTCGGCATTATCCACGGGATCATATCCGATCTCTTCGCGCGCATTCTGAAGATCCCAATACGCTCGCGTATTGCCCGAAATCCCGTAATAAATCGCAAAATCAATTTTCTTCGATGCCTCAATGCTTCGCCAGGTTAATTGCACCGTATCCTTATAACTCAACCAGGTCGATAAAATGCGGTCGCTACCCCGTTTGAGGACAGAAGAAACGGGCTGAAAAGACCCGATGCGATGGCAAATCACAGACAGGCCATACGCATCGACATAATACCGTCCCAACGCTTCGCCATACGCTTTGCTCGCACCGTAATAACTATCGGGACGCACGGGCATTTCCCAGGTCGTATAAATCGGGCCCTTCTTCTCGTACATGCCGGTAACGTGATTTGTACTGGCAAAAATCACCCGCTTCACCCCCCTGCGCTTGCACGCCTCGTAAATATTGTAGGTACCAATAATATTCGCCTCAACTGTTTCTTCAAACGTCGCCCCACCCGACGGATTGCCCGCCATGTGAACCACCGCATCCATTCCATCCACTGCCTCTTCCATCTTCTCCAGATCCGTGATATTCCCCACCATCACTTCCTCGTCATATTTCTGATCTAAAATCGTGCGATTGTAAAGCGCGCGCAGTTGATACCGCTCGTGCAAACCATCTGTAAGCACCACGCCAATTCGCCCTGCTGCACCTGTAATCAACACCTTCTTTCTCGACACAATATCTCCCTTGAAAAAATGTAAAAATTTACGTCTATTCATCCTCCCGCTTGAGTTCACGAGGCGAGACCATCACGGTTTTTTCGTTGCGAATAGTCACCAGGCCCGGCGGTGCCCCGCGCGGCTTTTGCACATAGCGCACCTCCGTATAATTGACTGGCACACTATGGGCACCCCGCGCTTTGCTCCAGTAAGCCGCCAGACTGGCTGCTTCTTCAAGTGTTTTTCGAGAAGGGCGGTCCGCTCTGCCATCGCGTTTGAGAATCACATGGGATCCCGGACATCCGTGAACATGCAAAAAGAGATCGTCGCGGCCTGAACTTTTGGTAAGCCTGTCATTTTCCGAATTATTTCGCCCCACCAGCACGCGCCAACCATCTTGTGTGCGATACCGTCTGGGATGAATATCGCCGCTCTGGCGTTTAGACCTGACTTGCGGTCTCTTTTTTGGCGCTTTGATCAGACGTGCGTCTTCCAATTCCCGTCGTATCTCATCGAACTCGGCTTCTGAACGGACAGTATTGAGGCGATCTATGTACTGCTGGATTTCATCCTTCTCCCTCTGCGCGGTCACGAGGCGTTTGGCGAGAATGGGTGCGCCTTTTCGCGCTTTCTGCGCCCGCTTGAGATACGCGCTGGCATTTTCCGAAGCCGTGCGCCGCGGGTTGAGGGGAATAAACATATCCCCACTGGATGGACTAAACACATCGGGCAGCGTGATAGTATCGAGATTCGGAGGAATCTGCGCGATATGGCACATCAGTACATTCCCCATTTTTTCATACAAATCTGCATTGCTCGCATCGTCGATATCTGCGCGGATCCGCGCAATTTTCCGCTCGCAGACAGTCAGGCGTTTTTTTACATCCTTCTCGATATTTTTCTGTCGCCCTTTAAGTGCTTCCGTCTGAACTTCACACGCCACAACATCCGATATGGCTTCGCTGAGCGTACTATACGCTTGTTCTATCTGCGTATGCCGAACATCAAGAGCACAAATCGCGTTGTGATTATCCCCTTCGCGCACGCGCAGGCCCCCGTCACAAAATGGTGGATTCGCAAAAAAGGTGCGAATAATCTCTTCAAAATTTGCGAGATCGCTGGCGGAAAGCCGGCGTTTTTCCACAAAACCAGCAACATGAAGCAATTCGCGTGCGGATACAAGATCAAGCCCCGCAATATGTTGCACAAGCGCGTTTGCGCGCATATCCCGGGGAATATCGATCAAAAAAGAAAACTTCGCGCTTTCCGGTGGCCTGCGGTCAAGTGCTGGCGGCGGCCGATAGATCTTTCCCGGGGATATTTCTCGCACGCGGTTTTGACGCGCGCGAATGGACCTGAGCGCCCCCAGGATTCGTTCGGTTTTCATATCTACGAGAACAACATTGGCATACCTGTTGATCAATTCGCATATAATGCGGGAATCGGTAGCTGTGCCAATGCGGTCGCGCTTGCGAACTGTGATATGCACAATGCGTTCGTGGGGAACATGCTCAATGCCAATAATACCCGCACCGCGCAAATAGCGATCCGCCCAGGGGACGCGCACATGCTGGGCGTCGATAGGTGGCTGGGTCAGCATCAGGCAACTTCGACCTGGATGTGAGGAGAGCAAGAGGTCCCCTGCATCGCCCAGATGCAAAAACAGATCGTGCCGACCTACGAGGTACACATCACGGATCAGACGATGGTCAATCTGAGGCTGCAATTCATCGCATAATCTGCGAAGTGTTAGTGGGCTGAGGTTCATATCTGTATCTCATCCTCGTATAGTATGTTTTGATGATAACTTGACAGTTAGAAGCAGTATTGGTATTGTTTAGGTGCTTTCAGTTATTATCCTGGATGGACTGAGAGCTTATCCCCAGCCCCTTGACCCTGGAGCTTTTTTTATGTCTGAAAAACGACCTTTTTCTCCTGCAGAATTGCAAAAAGATCTCAAAAACTTCCTCGAAGAAAAATACGGGAATCAGGTGGTATTTCCCGAAGGGGAGACTGACGGAATGCAGGAAGGTCCCCGCGTGGAAGAACCCGCAGAACAAACCATAGATTTTGACCTCAAGCCCGAAGAGTTGGAGGCTTACTTAAACGAGTATGTGGTACAGCAGTCCGAAGCAAAAGAAGTATTAGCCACCAAAATATGTACGCACTACAACCGAATGAAACTCGACCGCGAAGACCCGGAATTTTCGCGCAAAAATGTAGGACAAATCAAAAACAATATACTCCTGATTGGTCCTACGGGCGTGGGCAAAACGTATTTGATCAAGTTGATTGCACAACGCATTGGCGTTCCATTTGTCAAGGGCGATGCGACAAAATTCAGCGAAACCGGATATGTGGGTGGCGATGTCGAAGACCTGATTCGAGAACTCGTGCGCGAAGCCGATGGCAGCATTGAAATGGCGCAATACGGCATCGTGTACATCGACGAAATAGACAAAATCGCATCAGCCTCAAATCTGGTCGGCCCAGATGTATCGCGCACGGGCGTTCAGCGCAACCTGCTCAAACTCATGGAAGAAACCGATGTCGATCTCAAAGCACCGCACGACCTCACATCGCAGATGGAATCCATGATGCAATTTCAGCGCAGTGGCAAAGTAGAGCGTCAAAAAATTAACACGCGCAATATCCTGTTTATCGTAAGCGGCGCATTCAGCGGACTCGATGACATCGTGCGAAAACGTCTCAATCTGGGCAAAGTCGGGTTTCAATCTGGGCGCGATATTTCTCACGAACAGGACCACACAGAACTTTTGCAGCACGCCAAAACAGAAGACCTGATCGAATACGGTTTTGAGTCTGAGTTTGTGGGGCGGTTGCCCGTAACAGCAGTTTTAACGCCCCTGAGCGTTGACGACCTCTACGCGATTTTGCAGAGCCAGACCAGTTCGGTGATCCTGGGCAAGAAACGCGACTTCAAAGCATACGGCATTGATCTGACTTTTGACGACGACGCGCTCAGGTTATTGGCTGAACAGGCAGCCCAGGAACAAACCGGCGCGCGGAGTCTGGTCAGCGTATGTGAACGCACATTGCTAAAATTTGAAAAATCATTGCCATCGACAAACATCAATTCGTTTCACGTCACAAAAAATGTGATTGAAAATCCCGATCACGCACTTCAGCAGTTGCTGATCCTGCGGGGCACAAACGCGTTTGTCAAGCGATTCCAGGACGCTTATGGCATCGCACTCATCTTTGACGATGACGCACTGGACGCACTTGCCGAAAAGGCCGCAAAAGAAAATCGAACAGTTGACGAAGTGTGTCCGGATTTATTCGATGATTACGGGCATGGGCTAAAGCTGTTGGGGCACCAATCTTTTGTCATTACTGCAGAAGCCGTGCGCCAGCCCAAAAACTTTCTCGACAGTCTGGTAAAAGCATTCTATCAAGGAGAACAAAATAAACGAATAGACGAATAGACGAATAGACGAATAGACGAATAGACGAATAGACGAATAGACGAACCCCACCCAACCACCCAAAATCTCTGGATTGCGGCTAAAACCCTGCCGCAATGACGGCTTTCCCGTACATTACCTGCTTCATTGATTCGCTGATTCGTCACAGAACCTTATTGATAACGCCATCGTTTTGCCGCAGCAATTCACGGGCTGTTTCTATAGAGACAGCCCGTTTTGTCATGATAATAGCCGTTTTGAGATCACCCTCTGCATCGTCGAGTACCCGGCGACTTTCTTCAGGCGTCAGATCAGATACGATCCCCAAAATGCGCTCGGCACGGTCTATGAGTTTGTCGCAAGTCGGCGCGAGGTCAACCATCAGATTTTCATAGACCTTACCCAGACGGATCATAGCCGTTGTAGTAATCATATTGAGCACGAGCTTGGTAGCCGTACCCGCTTTCATGCGCGTCGAACCGGCAATGACTTCTGGCCCTATAACAGGGACGATCGCAACATCTGCGCGTACTTTTTCTACCACATCCGGATTACATGTAAAAAACAAAGCCTTCGCGCCAATGCGTTGTGCGTATTCAAGCGCACCGAGCACAAATGGTGTAACCCCACTCGCAGCAATACCCATAACGACATCCTCAGAGGTACAGCCGCGATCTTTGAGTGCTTCTTCGCCATCTTCAGGATAGTCTTCCGCGCCTTCTTGTGAATGCGTCAAAGCGGGAATACCGCCAGCGATAATACCCTGCACGAGATCGGGTGACACGCCATAGGTCGGCGGACATTCAGACGCATCGAGAACGCCGAGGCGACCGCTGGTTCCCGCGCCGACATAAAAGAGGCGACCACCCTTTTGAAATGCCGATACCACGAGATCGACAGCGCTGGCAACATCATCTATCACATCTTCAACAGCACGCGCTATTTTTTGATCTTCGGCATTGATAAGGCGCAATGCATCCGCCGTCGAACACCGGTCAATATGGGTGCTATTGGGATTGCGCTGTTCAGTGAGTAAATCGGCCCACTTTGAGACCTGTCTATTCATCTCGTCTATTTTGTTCTTCACTTTCATACATACGCCGCAGAGTTTGACGCAGCACCTCAACGCTTTGGCCATAATCGGAGAACTCGCCTGCGCGCAACTGCTTTTGAGCCTCTTCAAATTGCCGATAGGCCTGGCGAGCAAGTGCTTTGAGACCTTCTGGCAAAATTTCAGTATCCCGAACTCGCGTACCCGTTTTTTTGGCAAAAACCCTGTTGAGGGCATCGTTGAGATCTTCGCCCATAGCGAGGCGGTCACCGTGAATAGCGAGCACGCGCTTGAGTTCTGGCATACCGTGTTGGGAGGCGCGCAAATAAAGCGGCTCGACATAAATGAACGAATTGCGGATGGGAATAACCAGCAAATTACCGCGTATGACATCTGATCCTCGCTGGTCCCATAGCGTAATCTCTCGAGAAATATCAGTATCTTGATTGATGCGTTGTTCGATAAGCATCGGCCCGTAAATGAGCTTTTCCTTGGGCAATTTATAGACCACGAGCCGTCCGTAATTTTCCCCGTCACAGCGCGCAAATATCCAGCCGATCATATTGGGTTTGTTGGAAGGCGTAGCCGGCAGCATAAGAATATATTCTTCGCTGTCTTCATCCGGCAAACGCGCCATCACATAATACGGACGCATGCGAATGGGGCGGTCAACTGTCCCATAATATTCGGTGGGAATCTCCCACACATCTTCGCGGTTGTAGAACACAATCGGAGTGGTCATGTGATACGTATTGAAAAGCGACGCCTGAATATTAAAGAGATCTATCGGATACCGCAGATGTGCGCGAAGTTCGGGACTGATTCCATCCGCCGACTTGAACAGATGCGGGAAAATCGCCATATAGGTCTTGAGAAGAGGGTCGCTCGTATCCCAGGCGTAAAAAGTAACGCTGCCGTTGTACGCGTCGAGCACCACTTTGACAGAATTTCGGATATAGTTCATCTCTCGCACATAAGGCCGTCCATAAGGCATAGAATAGGGAAACATATTGGAGATGGTATAGGCATCCTGTATCCAGACCAGGCGACCTTCAACCAGAGCGAGATAGGGATCGTTGTCAAAACGGAGAAAAGGAGCTATTTTGTCAAACCGCCGCGGGGCATCTTCGCCAAAACGAGTGCCGATGTGCCGGTCAAACACAATGCGACTTTGAGGCGTTATCGCATCGGTAAAAAGAATAAATGGATCGACAAAGCGAATGGCAAATACAAGGCGTGTCAAAAATCCACCCAATGGCACACCACCGCGTCCCTTATAAGTCGTGTATATATTCTCATCGCCTTTGGGATAGTCAAATTCGGGTGTATTGGTCCGAACGATAACATAATCGCGCATATCCTCCCCGTAATAGAGTTCGGGACGGACAACCTCAAGGCCGTCCGATGTAACCGGTGGAATATCTTTGAGCAGAAATCCCGGCAATCCTTCGGCTGCAATCTCATTCGCCGGACTCATGACCAGACCGTATCCATGTGTGTACACAAGACGTCGGTTGACCCATGTATCCCCTGGTAAATCGCGCGGATTTCTCGCCAGTTCGCGGGCGGCCAGCATAACCTGCCGATACGTTCCGTCAATGCGATACCGATCCACATCGACACTTCGAAATTTGTAGTAGGACCGAATTTCCTGAATCTGCGAATACGTATCCATAAGCGGGCGGCGATCCCAAAGCGGAATACTTTGTATGGTAGCCTGATTATCTGCGATATCATCCGCAGTGAGATCAGATTCGCCGGGAAAAGGCACCTCCTCGATCTTGTCCAGACGATATGCTTTGCGCGTATAATTAATAGCATGTTGTATATACGGCTTTTCTATATCAAATTCATTGGGCCGCACAACCACCAGTTCAAAGACAATAGGGATAAACCAACTCACGACAATAAGCGCACCGAGATAGCCCGCCGCGCCAAATCCGGGAATCTTCCATGTACGAACGCGCACGTTGTAAAAGAGCACTCCCGCCAGAACAATAAGCCCCAAAAGCATCAGATAATAAGCCCAAATCTGAATAGTGAGGTCTGTATAACCCGCGCCAAAAAAAGCTTCTTTGCGAAAAGAAAAGAGCAATTCGTATCTTTTTAGCCAATACCCCCACGCGAGTAAAAGAGCGAGGACTGCGCCGAGAATTGAGACGTGTGCCCGCACATACGGGGTCGTAATCCAGCGCTTGTCATCGAACCGAATCGCTCTATCCTGATGATAGGAAACAACTGTAGCAATCCCCGTCACAATAACTGCAGAAATGAGCCAACCTTGCAGAAAATTGTACAGCGGCAAACTAAAAACATAAAATGCTATGTCGTACCCAAATATGGGATCGGTCAGATCAAAAGGAGTGGGATTGGCGTATTTGAGAACAACGGACCAGGCTGAAGTGCCCGCAACGCCCATAAAAAAGGACAACAGCGCAACAATCCCGATCCAGGCGTAGCGCTGTCGGAGAGAGTGATCTAGCGGTATGGGAACATCGCCATCGATAATAACCTCAAGCGCCATGATGCGGGTGGGCTGTCCATAGCGCCGGGCAGCGACAATACTAATACCGCAGATCAGTGCAAAAATACTTCCAAATGCGAAAAGGGCGAGGGTTTTGGTGCGTATAATAGTGACAAAAGCGTTTTGAAAGCCGAGTTCTGAAAACCAGAGAAAATCGGTATAAATCACCGAGAGCAGCCTCAGCCCAACAAAAGCTGTAAAAATGGCAAAACCCAAAATGAGGATAATAAACGCGCGCTTTGGCATAAAAAAATTCCATTCAAAATGATAGCAACAGATTTTCTAAAGTAAAATAAACAAACGGGTCGGACAAGGTTTTTGTCCGCGCCCAGACTTGACAGACATATACTGTGGATGTATTATAGATAGTTTGCGCCCAGGCACACGCGCAGTATGGCGCAACCACACCTTACTCTGCATTCTAATTAAAAAGGCAGCAAGATGGCTATTACCGAAACCGTGTATTCACATCGCACAAAACCGCCCGTTGACCCCGAGGATCTCGCGCATCGCGAGTTGCGTCGGGACGAATTTTGGCGACATATCCCCGCTTTTGCAGACATAGACGCGCACACCTTTCACTCGCACATCTTTCAAATGCGCCATTCAATAACCAGCGTGGGCAAATTGATGCGAGTACTTGAGAATCGGGTACCCAATGACTTTTATCAGGAAGTCGCAGCGGGTCTGCAACACGCGCCCATGAGCGTGCGGATTTCGCCGTATATCACGAGCTTGATCAATTGGGATGACCCGTATCGCGATCCGCTTCGCAAACAATTTTTGTCTCTCAGATGCGAGCAAGAGCGCGATCATCCCGAACTGCACCTCGATTCGCTCAATGAATTGGGGGATGCTCCTGTTGCCGGCTTGACACATCGCTATCCAGACCGCGTGTTATTCCTCGTATTGGACACCTGTCCTGTATATTGCCGATTTTGCACCCGCAGCTATGCCGTAGGACTGAATACAGAAGATGTGGAAAAAGTTAATCTGCGAGTCAATCGCGAACGCTGGGACAATGCAATTGGGTATATTCAATCGCGTCCCGAAATCGAAGACGTAGTGGTCAGCGGCGGCGACATGTATCAGCTCAAAGCCGACCAACTCGAAGAACTGGGTAATCGCCTGCTGGATATTGACCACATTCGGCGATTTCGCTTTGCGACCAAAGGCCCGGCGGTCATGCCGCAAAAACTCGTCACAGATGACGACTGGGTAGATGCGCTGACGCGCGTGGTAGATCGCGGGCGCAAAATGCACAAAGAAGTCGTTCTACACACCCATTTTAATCACCCCGCTGAAATCACCGGCATTACCCAGGATGGGCTTAATAGGCTACAGTCGCGCGGAATAACAATACGCAACCAGGCAGTACTTCAAAGCGGCGTAAATAACAGCACCGAGACGATGAGACTCCTGGTCAAGCGGTTGAGCTACTTAAACGTACAACCCTATTATGTGTATTTCCACGACCTCGTGCGCGGCGTTGAAGACCTGCGCACAACGCTCGACGATGGCCTCGCCATTGAAAAAGCCATACGCGGCACCACATCCGGGTTTAACATGCCCACATTTATTGTAGATACATTGGGCGGTGGCGGAAAGCGAGACGCGCACTCCTATGAATATTACAACAGAGAGACCGGAATCGCCGTTTATATCAGTCCCGTAGTAAAACCCGATACATTTTTCTTTTATTTTGATCCGCTCTGGCGTTTGCGCGAAGATATTCAAGCGCGATGGCAGGATGACGTGGAGAGGGAAAAAATGAAAGCCGAGGCCATAGAGGCCGCGCGATAAGACACAGCAACGACAACAAAAAGGGGCAACCGGAAAAGGTTGCCCCTTTTTTTAGAACGCATCTGCAAGTGGCAATTGCCACCCTGGCACGACATCGCCACCGTCAATTGTGTCGCCTTCTGTGAGAATGTGAACATCATCTAAACCGCGATAGACGGTTGCCGTGCGCGTTTTGGGATCGAGAACAATAACCATCTTAGCACCTGCCCGCAGCCAATCAAATGCTTTTTCCGTCACTTCGGATGCGCGGTCATTTGGCGAGACGACTTCAACGGCGAGGTCGGGCGCGCCAGGGAAGAACCCTTCTTCGTCTATGGCTTCCGCACGTTCTTTCGACACAAAACTCGCATCGGGAGCGCGCACCGTATCAGGCGCGGTACCAATAATAAATCCGGTCTCGGCGGCGTACGTTGTTCCGAGTCCGTTCTCTTCGACAAACTGGGCAAGACGCCATCCTATCTTCAATGCAATTCGTCCGTGCTGACTTCCCGCTGGAGGCATCTGGCGCAATTCTCCCTTTATGAGTTCATAGCGATAGCCATTGTGCGGCATTACCAGAAGCTCATCGGCTGTCATGGTGGCAACGGTTTGTAGGGCCATACTTGAACCTCTTTGTGTTTAGGTAAAGTGATGGTTGTCAAAAATAATACTCAGGAATAACAGATCTGTCAATCCATCTCTCCATTTAGCCAGCGCACCAGAGCTTTATCGGGATCGGCAACTTCATCCAGAGAAGTGTAATAATAATCTTCCCAGCCGTGTTCTGGCAGACCAGTAAAAAGCATAAGGTTAAGCGCATAGTCTTCTGAATCGGTGCAGCGGCGAAAATCGTCTCGAAAGAGAAATGTCTTTTTCTCCAAAGCAATGGCAATCCCGAGTTCAACCATCACACCTTCATCGGGTGGCGTGCCATTGACGATGGCAAATATCGCGTCTGAATCTTTGACATCGCGCACATCTGCCTGCCCAATTTGATACGCCCATCCAGGCTGTGCCTTATCAATCTGATTATTGCGGTCAAAAGGCTCCCACACTTCTGCGCCGAGAGACTCGAGCACCTGAACAAACTCGGGCAAAAGTTTCTGTTTCTGTTGAGACGAAAAACCATAGGGACTGGCGAGATAAATAATTTTGGACATCGGATTCTCCTTATTTTAAAAATCAATCTATAACCAAGATATAGAAACGAATTTTCCGCTTGTCAAGAAAGGAACAATAGCGGCGCACGCCACATCGCATACAACACAACTTTCATCTTGCATCCCCCGCATGTACAAGATATAATAATACGCCAACTATGAGAAAATAAATGGAATTATTACCTGAAAAGGGCAATGCGCGGTTCAACTTTATTGTGGGGACATTAAATGGTGGCATCTTCGCATTTGGCACGGCGTTTTTAGACCCCACCACAGTCTTACCCGTTTTTATTCGGCACTTCACAACCTCAGATATGCTGGTCGGCCTGGCCTCTTCTCTGCACCGCGCAGGTTGGCATTTGCCCCAATTGCTCGTAGCGGGATATCTGGAGCGACGTGCGCGTCGGCTACCTGTTTACAGACAGGCCAACCTCATGCGCATGTCGCTGATCTGGACAACCGTGCTACTGCTTGCGTGGTACGGACTCGAACGCCCCAGTTTGGTATTGAGCAGTTTTCTCATTCTATACGGCATTGCTTCTCTTTTTGGCGGCCCCGCGGGCAATGCCTATACAGATATCGTGGGCAGATCTCTGCCGAGATCGCACACGGGATTGTTTTACGCATCCCGTTCATTTCTCGGCGGCATATTGAGCATTCTCGCAGGCATATTGGTCAAGTATTTTCTCGACTCAGAGAACGGTTATGACTTTCCGGTAAATTACGTCATGATCTTCGCGCTGGGCGCTGGAATGATGAGCCTGGGCATCGGGTGTTTTTGTCTGGTTCGAGAGCCAGAAGGCGAGATGAGCACGACCAGTCGTAATGCCATTCAGGTAATTCGCGGTATTCCCCTATTGTTGCGCCGTGATCGCAATTTTGCTCGGTTTCTACTGGTTCAAATGCTGGCATCGGGCATCGGATTCTCACTTCCATTTTACGTAGTACTCGCCCAGGAGACATTTTACATCTCGGAAAGCACCGTCGGCTTTTTTTTAGCCATACAAACCATAGGTGCAGCTATTTTTAATATAATATGGGGAAGACTGTCTCTCAACTACGGCAACCACCGCGTGGTCTTGTTCGCCGTGCTGGGCGTGGCTTTAATTCCGTGTATGGCACTGATCTTGAGCAACCAGACGAGTTTGTTGCAACACGCCTCTGAATGGATAATCGCGGCGTCTTTTTCGCCAATTTTTCTCTTAATAGGCGGAACAACAACGGGTATCTTTATCGGATTCAAAAGTTATCTTCTGGACATCGCGCCAGCAGAGCGTCGCCCAACCTATATTGGCATCACCAACACCGTACTGGGCATTGGTTCGCTCTATCCCATATTTGGAGGCGTACTCGCAGACCTCGTACATCTCCAGGGTGTGTTTGTCCTATCTGCTGCCACCGTTTTGGTGGGATTTTGGCTGTGTTTTTACATGAAAGCGTCAGATTATTAAATTTTCCAAGGAGTGAAAAATGCCCAAACAACCCAATATTCTATTTGTATTTACCGACCAGCAACGCTGGGACACCATCCACGCGGCTGGCAATCCGTATATCCGCACACCAGTGATGGATCGATTGTGTCAAGAAGGGGTGAATTTTACCAGGGGCTATACCCCATCACCCGTTTGTGTATCGGCGCGTGCATCCCTTATTACCGGGCAATATCCGCACAAAAATGGGTGCTTTGACAATGGATTCCCACAACCGACAGACCGCCCATCTCTGATGGACCTCCTCGCACAGGGTGGATACCTCTGTCACGGCGTGGGCAAAATGCACTTTACCGGTGATCGAACAGGATTGCGGGGGTTTCACGCACGAGATGTCCAGGAAGAAATCTCGGGAGCAACTGATGCAAATGATTATCTACAATATCTACATGCCCATGGCTATGACTATGTACACGACCCAATGGGCGCAAGAGGAGAAATGTATTATATCCCGCAAATTTCACAACTTCCCGCACGCCATCATCCAACAGCCTGGGTCGCAGACCGCAGCATTGACTTTCTAAAAAACCGCGACACCTCCAAACCGTTCTTCCTCTGGTCGAGTTATATCCATCCGCACCCGCCCTTTTCACCGCCAACGCCCTGGAACAAACTCTATCGCGGTTCCCTGATGCCCTTTCCCAAACGCCCCGATGGCATGGAAGACCTGTGGACGCATTTCAACCGCCATCAGAACCGATACAAGTACCGCGATGCGGGATTGGATAATCGCATGTTACAGGTCATGCGCGGGTATTACTGGGCGTGCATATCGTTCATTGACTACAGCGTGGGCCGAATCATCGACGAACTCGAACAACAGGTCGAACTGGACAATACCCTCATAGTCTGGTCATCGGATCACGGTGAACTATTGGGGGATTACAACTGTTTTGGCAAACGCAGCTTTCTCGATGCAGCAGCCCGAGTGCCCATGCTGGTGCGCTATCCCGAGCGCTTCCCTCGCGGTGCCGTAGAAGAAACACCGTGTGGATTAATGGACTTGATCCCCACATTTTTGGGCGCAGCAGGTATTTCCGATCACAACGCAGATTTAGACGGCCTGGACATGGCCGATCTCGTCGGCAAGGGGCGTGAACGAATGATTTACGGTCAGATTCAGCGCGGACAACGCGGTATGTACATGGCCTATAACGGCAATTTGAAATACATCTATTCGGCGGGCGACCAGAAGGAATACCTGCTCGATCACCGCACAGATGCAGAGGAAACGCGCAACTGTGCGTACAATATTTTGTACGCTTCCGAGGTAAAAACAATGCGCGAAAATCTAATTGGCTTTTTCCAAAACGAAAGCTATACCGACCCCCTGGATGGCAACCAATGGAAAGACTTTGGCGCGATTTCTGAACCCAAAAGCGTAGATGCAAATTTGTTAATTCAGGATGCGGGATGGGCAGTTCCTCTCTACAATATCCCCGGGTATTCAAGAGACTGAATCCACCTCTTCCAGCATTCAAATATTTCAACCCATCATCCGCATTGTGAACAAAATATTCACATAAAAAAGAAAAAAAGCCCATTTAACGGGCTTTTTTTTTGGCATAAACATTGCTGTCTATATCCCTAAAAACCTTCACCCCAAACGAGACATTATGTGTGACCATACTTTACCCTGGCTGGTACTCTACGCCGTACCGGGCCTGGGGCCCACTGCCTATTGCGCTCTTCTCGAACATTTTGAAACGCCGGAAAATATTCTTTCCCAATCTCCCAGAGCACTGTGCGAGATCCCCGGTATTGGCCCCAGTACCGCGCAATCTATCTCTACCAAACGGAACTGGACATGGGCGCGAGACCAAATCGCACGTGCAAAAGACCTCGACATCCAGATCTGCACGCTCACCGATCCCCTCTATCCCGAAATACTAAATCAAATCTACGCCCCACCACCTCTGCTCTTTGCAAAAGGCGATATAAGCCTGTGTCACAGACCCACCATCAGCATTGTCGGTTCGCGCTCTTTCACGGCTTATGGACGGGAAACCGCGCATCGCCTGGGAAGTGATCTCGCCAGAGCAGGGGTCACAGTGGTCAGCGGCATGGCCGTTGGCATTGATACCCATGCACACCGGGGGGCACTCGAACACGGCGCAACAGCAGCAGTACTGGGCAGCAGCCTGGATTGCCCCTATCCACCTGAAAATCGCACCCTATTTGAACAAATATGTGAACGCGGTGTGGCTTTCTCAGAATTCCCACTGGGCACTACCCCAGAAGCCCACAACTTTCCAAGACGCAACCGCATTATCAGTGGCTTGAGCCTCGGCACAGTCGTTGTTGAAGCGGGCAAACAGAGCGGCGCCCTCATCACAGCTCAATTTGCACTTGACCAGAACCGCGATGTCTTTGCCGTACCCGGTCCAATTTATTCGGGCAAAAGTCAGGGCACAAATAGCCTCCTCGGCCAGGGAGCCATTCTCGTACAAACGACACAAGACATCTTGAACGAAATTGAACATCAGTCAGCACTCCCCCCTCAACCCTCTGAGCAACCTGTCTTATCTGACCGAGAACAACGCGTATGGGACGCTCTTGCCAACCTGTCTGCCGATGCGACCCCGGTACATATTGACGCCCTCACCAAAGCCGTGGAATTCTCTTCTGGAGAAACCCTCAACATCCTCTTGAGCCTCGAAATCGAGGGCCTTGTCGAACAACTATCCGGCATGCATTTCAAGATAAAAAAATAAAAAAGAGAGATCTATTAAGACCTCTCTTTTGTGCTCTTAAACATCCCACCACATCTAAAAGGATCGCATCAAACCCACAATTTTACCGGCAATTCGGAATGACTCGTGGCTATCACCCACCACAATGGGTTGATAGGCTTCATTTTCGGGTATCAGCTTGACTTGTGACCCTTCTCGATAGTAGCGCTTAACCGTCGCTTCTTCGCCAATCACAGCCACGACAATCTCACCTTGATGGGCGGATTCTTGATGGCGCGCGAGCACAAAATCGCCATCTAATATCCCAGCATCGCGCATGCTATCACCCTCAACCTGAAGGGCAAAAACATCGCCGCGCGGCACAAACCCGGAATCTACCGCAAGCGTGCTCTCAATATTTTCCATCGCCAGAATCGGTTCACCGGCAGCAACGCGCCCAATCACTGGCACTTCGCGCACATCCCCGGAAAGCGAGGCATCCTGATAATCCGTCAGCTCAATGCTGCGCGACAACATAGCAGTCCGCCGAATATACCCTTTCTTTTCCAATGCGGACAGCGTGGTTCGCACACCATTGGTTGAAGCAATCCCAAAAGCCTCCATAATTTCTCGGATCGTAGGCGGATATCCCTGATCGCGAATCACCTGAGCAATAAAATCGTATATCTCCTGTTGGCGCGCAGTTAGTTTTTTTCGCATAATACACCTCCTTATTATTAGTCCAAAACGCGTATATCCATAACCTGCACATTTGAATATAGTGAACGTTCGTGCATCCGTCAAGTTATCATCTCAAATAATTTTTTAAAAAATGTATTATCTTTCCCCATATCATCTACACTAAACACCGTAAATACATCTATATATCCTCTCTTGACACCGCAAATACCCCCTTGTATCTTATCTGTGTGAGCGCAGACACACGAGCAATGAACGGAAAAACACTATGAAAAATCTCACATTTGACGAATATACACCCTTTGCATGGCATGGCATTGGCCTGACCATACCATCAGAATGGAACCCTGGCAAAATATCGGGAGAGGCCAACTCGGGCGAAGTGCGCCTCGACGATTCCCAAATTGCACGCCTCGAACTCGAATGGAAAGAAGCACGGGGGGATGACCGCGTGGCGCAAATTGTGGATCGCTACATCGAAGGCCTGGCAAAAAATGCCAAAAAACAAAAAAGCCGTCTGCGCGTTGAACGCAACCCCAAGGCCATTGACCTCAATCTTCCCACCATGCAAAACACGCAGTATTTTGTTTGGCAATCGCGTTACACAGTACACACCCTTGCAACGTATAGTCCAGCCTCAGATCGGCTCATTTTCATTCGAATTATGGGACGCACAGACGAAAACCTCGACGCTGTTTTGCCCCTCGTCCTCAACACCCTTCGAGACACCCCGCCCGGCGGTCCCCTGACCTGGGCACTCTACGATCTGATTTGCCAATCGCCCCCAGAATACGAACTCGAAAACTTTGAACTCAAATCCGGGCATATAGGCTTGAGATTTCAAAAAAACAGCACCAGGCTCAATATTGACCGCTTCAGCTTAGCGCGCACAATCCTCAATAGCAAAGACCTCGATGAATGGTACGTTGAATTTTTTACCAAAGACCTTCGACATATTCACATTGAAACCGATGTACAAACCCAGGGCGCCAACATCGTACTATCGGTCAATGGACGTCCTAAAAGCCGATGGCAGGGCTTTCTTCAGCCCTTGCCCTTTTGGAACATGCGTCCCCGCCAGAATCTTTCGGGACGGATTTGGACCGATATGGAGACCAATAAAATTTTTGTTGTACAGACCTTCTGGAAAAAATCCGAAGGTGCCCCAAACCTCGATGCCTATTGCAAAGATGTAACAGCCATTTCCTGACAGAATACATTTATCCTGTCTATTCAGCGGAGTCCCGTTATGCTATTCAAAAAACAACCCAAAATTGGTCGCGAGGCCATGTTCCAATCCAAGCCCGTTCGCAACAATCAGGTCGAATGGGAAAAAAACGACGATGGCGAGATCCACGTCACCCTTACCCGCGGCGATTCGTGGAAAGTACGCACGCTATCTAAAATTTTTTGGATTCCCCAACAGAAAACACTCGTACTCGACGAAATAGGCGCACAGGTCTGGGATATGTGCGACGGGCGTACAACCGTCGAAGCCATCATCAGACGCCTGAGCAAAACCCACCAACTCAATGTGAAAGAAGCCGAAATATCACTCCTCGCCTATCTCAAAAAACTCGGGCAAAAAGGACTGCTCGGCTTTGCCGTTGCCAAAAAAGACCTGCCCGGCAGCAAGCGTCGCAGACGTGCCAGCGGCAAGGCATGGGGATAGTCGTATGCACAGGACCGATCAGATGTAGAATACCTTGCTTATTTTTTTCGTCTTTAATCTTGACATTTTTGTATGCTTTGGGTAAGTTAGCCATTGCGCGACTACTTTTTAGACCTCAAAAGGAGTTCTACAATGAGTTCACAGACCCAGGAACTTGAAACGCTCGCAACGAGTGATTACAAATTTGGATGGGTGACAGACATCGAGCAGGAATCTGCCCCGCCAGGTCTGAATGAAGACATTATTCGATTTATATCAGAGAAAAAAAATGAACCCGACTGGCTGCTCGAATGGCGCTTAAAAGCCTATCGCCACTGGCTGACCATGACAGACCCACTCAAACGCAAAAAAAGCGAACAGTGGGCTATGGTTACCTATCCCGATATCGACTATCAAAGCATCGTGTATTACTCAGCACCGAAAAACGCAGGCGATGGTCCCGCAAGCCTGGACGAAGTCGATCCCGAACTGCTCGCTACCTATGAAAAACTCGGCATCCCCCTCGAAGAGCAAAAAATGCTCGCCGGTGTCGCTGTCGATGCGGTCTTTGACAGCGTCTCAGTCGCCACCACCTTTAAGGAAACACTCGCCGAAGCAGGCGTTATCTTTTGCTCTTTTTCAGAAGCCGTACAAGATCACCCCGATCTCGTGCGCCAATATCTCGGTTCTGTCGTCCCGCACACCGACAATTATTTTGCCGCCCTCAACTCGGCTGTCTTTAGCGATGGATCATTTTGCTATATCCCCAAAGGCGTGCGCTGCCCCATGGAGTTATCGACTTATTTCCGCATCAACGCCGCCAACACCGGGCAATTTGAGCGCACGCTCGTCATCGCCGAAGAAGGTGCTTATGTATCGTACTTGGAAGGTTGTACGGCGCCAATGCGCGATGAAAACCAGCTTCACGCAGCCGTGGTCGAACTCGTCGCACTCGACAATGCACAGATCAAATACTCCACCGTCCAAAACTGGTATCCCGGCGACATAGACGGCAAGGGAGGCATCTACAACTTTGTCACCAAACGCGGCGCCTGCCGGGGCGCAAATTCCAAAATCTCCTGGACACAAGTCGAAACCGGATCGGCCATCACCTGGAAATATCCGAGTTGCATTCTTCAAGGTGACAACTCGGTGGGCGAATTTTACTCTGTCGCCGTCACCTCCCTCAAGCAACAGGCGGACACCGGCACCAAAATGATCCACATTGGGAAAAACACCCGAAGTACCATCATCTCCAAAGGCATATCCGCCCTGCTCGGACAAAACACCTATCGCGGCGCCGTGCAAGTGCTCAAAGGCGCGCACAACGCCAGAAACTTTACCCAATGCGACTCCATGCTCATCGGCGACCAGTGCGGCGCACACACCTTTCCCTATATCGACGTGCGCAACCCATCTGCACAGGTCGAGCACGAAGCCACCACATCCAAAATTGGTGAAGACCAGATCTTCTATTGCAACCAGCGCGGCATCTCCACTGAAGACGCCGTCTCAATGATCGTCAATGGGTTCTGCAAAGAAGTCCTCGCAGAACTGCCAATGGAATTTGCAGTCGAAGCCCAAAAGCTCCTCGGCATCAGCCTCGAAGGCAGCGTCGGTTAGATCACAATTTAAGGAAAAAAATAATATGCTCGAAATTCGAAATCTGCACGCAGGTGTGGAAGGTGCGGAAATCCTCCACGGCATCAACCTCACGGTCAACGCGGGAGAAATCCACGCCATCATGGGACCCAATGGGTCGGGCAAAAGCACATTGGCTCAGGTGCTCGCGGGGCACGAAGCCTATAGTATTACAGAAGGCGAAGTCATCTACGAGGGCCAGGACCTGCTCGATATGGACCCGGATGAACGCGCAGCACAGGGCGTCTTCCTCGCCTTTCAGTATCCAGTAGAAATACCCGGTGTCAACAGCGCGTACTTCTTGCGCACAGCACTCAACGCCCTCCGAACGGCCAGAGATGAAGAAGAAGTCGATGCCATAGACTTTCTCACGCTGATTCGCGACAAACTCAAACTGGTCGAAATGGATGAAAAATTCCTCAAACGTTCGGTCAACGAAGGCTTTTCCGGCGGGGAAAAAAAGCGCCATGAAATTCTGCAAATGGCCGTTTTAGAACCCCGCCTCGCCATACTCGACGAAACCGATTCTGGACTCGATATCGACGCCCTGCGCATTGTTGCCAACGGCGTCAATACACTCCACAGCGCGGACAAAGCGACCATTGTGGTCACGCACTATCAGCGCTTGCTCAACAATATCGTGCCCGACGTCGTCCACGTCATGCTCGACGGACGCATCGTGCAATCGGGCGACAAAACACTCGCCCTGCAATTGGAAGAAAAAGGCTATGACTGGATCAAAGAAGGACACGCGACACACAGCGTCTAATCACACATCCTGGGTTCAAAAATTTGAATCGGGCCTCAACGGTCAGTCATTGCGCGCATTGCGCCAACGAGCAATAGCCGACTTTGACCGCCTGGGATATCCCACCACCGCAGATGAAGCCTGGAAAAGCGTGAATCCCTCAGCGCTCATCAGAACTGATTTTGAGCCTGCAGCCCCTGCCTCCCTTGCAGATGCAGAACTCGAACCCTTCACCTATCCCGACCTGCAAGGCATCCGCTTCGTATTCGTAAATGGGCATTATGCGCCAGAACACACATCTGACACACCAGAAGGCATAAACATCGCCAACCTCGCCGATGTTTACGATCAGCCACTTGTCAAAGCGCACCTGGGCAAACTCGCACAAACCACAGATTTGGCCTTCACCGCCCTCAACACGGCATTCATGCGCGATGGCGTATTCATTCACGTTCAGCCAAATGTCGCAGTCGAAACCCCCGTGCATATCCTCTTTATCACAACGGCGTCAGAAATCCCCACAATATCGCATCCGCGCAACCTGATCATCGCGGATGAGAACAGTCAGCTTTCACTTGTTGAAACCTATGCGGGAACGGGCACAGAGACTTATTTCACCAATGCAGTCACAGAAATCATCGCCCGAGACAATGCCAGCGTGGATTGTATCCGCCTCGAATTGCAGGGCACAGCGGGTTTGCACGTCGCCAATTTTCAAGCCCAACTCGGGCGCAACAGCAGAATGACCTTTCACGATTTTACACTCGGCGGGGCATTTGTTCGCAATGACGTAAACGCGTACATGCGCGGCGAAGGCAGTGAAGCCACTGTCAATGGGTTCTATGCCCTCGAAGGATCGCAACAAGTCGATAACTATACCCTGCTGGAGCACGCCGAACCCCATTGCCCCAGCCACGAACTCTACAAAGGGATTTTGGGAGGATCTTCTCGCGCGATTTTTCGGGGAAAAATTCACGTACATCAAAAAGCGCAACACACCGATGCCTACCAGCAAAACGAGAATATTCTACTTTCGGACAACGCGCGCGTCAATACCAAACCCCAGCTCGAAATTTACGCCGACGAAGTCAAATGCTCGCATGGCGCAACAATAGGCCAACTCGACGAAAACGCACTCTTTTACTTGCAAGCGCGCGGCATTCCCAAAGCCGAGGCAAAGCGAATTTTGCTCCGCGCTTTTGCCGATGATATTATCGGGCGCGTGGCCCTTTCCCCCGTGCGGTCACACCTCAGCGACTTAATCGACACCCGTCTCGAACACATCGATGCAAAGGACACGGCATGAATTCGCCTCTGGACATATTAACACTTCAGCCGCCCGAGACAGCCGTGCGTCCAGCACTGCCTTTTGACGTGCGCCGCATTCGCGCGGACTTCCCCATTTTGGGTCAACAAGTGCAGGGGCAACCGCTCGTGTACCTCGACAATGGCGCCACAGCGCAAAAACCCCGCGCGGTCATCGATGCCCTCTCGCATTATTACACCGACCAGAATGCCAATGTCCACAGAGGCGTACACCACCTCTCGCAAATAGCGACCGATGTTTATGAAGCCGCCAGAAGAAAAGTGGCGACCTTTATCAACGCGGCCTCAGACAGAGAAATCATTTTTGTGCGCGGAACCACCGAAGGCATCAATCTCATCGCACAAACCTTTGGACGCGAACAAATCGGCGAGGGCGATGAAATCATCATCACTGAAATGGAGCACCATTCCAACATCGTCCCCTGGTGGATGCTTTGCCGGGAAAAAGGAGCCAAACTGCGCGTCATCCCCATGAACGACCGGGGCGAACTCTGCATGGACACATATCAAACCCTATTCTCCCCGCACACAAAACTCGTCTCCATCGTACACATCTCCAATGTGCTGGGCACAGTCAATCCCGTGGGAGAAATCGTGCAAATCGCGCACGCACACGGCGTGCCCGTACACATCGACGGCGCACAAGCCGTGCCTCATCAGCGCGTGGATGTCCGCGCCCTCGGCTGCGAGTTCTACACCTTCTCGGGACACAAAATGTTTGCACCCACAGGCATTGGCGTCCTGTATGGCTGCGAAACATATCTCGATACCATGCCGCCCTACCAGGGGGGCGGCAGCATGATCCAGAGCGTTGACTTTGACAATATCACGTACGGAAATTTGCCCAACAAATTTGAAGCGGGAACGCCCAATATCGCGGGCAGTATTGGCCTGGGTGTCGCCATTGATTACCTCAACAGCATCGACTTTGATGGCGCGGCAAAATACGAAACCAATCTGCTGGAATACGCACACGACGCACTGCGCGACGTGCCGGGCCTCAACCTGATCGGCACAGCCGAGCGCAAAGTAGGCGTGCTCTCATTTACCCTCTCCGATATTCATCCCCACGATGTGGGCACCATTCTCGACCAGGCCGGCGTCGCCGTTCGCGCCGGGCACCACTGCGCGCAACCCATTATGAAACACTACGACATACCCGCAGCAACGCGTGCTTCCCTGGCATTTTACAACACGCGTGAAGACATTGACGCACTGGTCTCTGGCCTTCACAGTGTGCGAAAGGTTTTTGGCTGATGTCAGATTTGCGCGAACTCTACCAACAACTCATTCTGGATCACAACAAAAATCCCAGAAATTTTCGCGTCCTCGATCCAGCAGACCGCTTTGCCGAAGGCGACAATCCACTGTGCGGCGATAAAGTAGAAGTTTATCTCCAACTCGAGGGCGACCGCATAAAAGACATTGGCTTTCAGGGTTCGGGATGCGCCATTTCCAAAGCGTCGGCTTCTTTAATGACCGAAACCATCAAAGGCAAAACGCTCGGTGAAGCAGAAACCTATTTCAAAGACTTTCAAGCGATGCTCACCGACCCATCCAGCAATCTCGACCTCGACCAGATGGGCAAATTATTCGTTTTTTCTGGCGTGCGTGACTATCCCACCCGTATCAAATGCGCGACCCTATCGTGGCACGCGCTTCGGGCAGCCATAAACAATGTCCAAACGCCCATAACAACAGAGAGATAACACATGAGCCTCCTGAACATTTTCCGCAAAGACACAGATGCATCATCCAACGATGAATCCGACCATACTGAAGAAATGCACAATATTGAAGCGCCAGAATCACCGCCCGAAAAACTCTCGCCAGAAGGCCCCATCGACACCGAAGCTGTAAAAGAAGAAATCGTAAAAGCATTCAAAACAGTATATGATCCAGAAATCCCCGTTGACATTTACGAACTGGGCCTCATCTACGAAATCAAAGTAGAAGAAGACGGCAATACTTATGTTCAAATGACACTCACAGCACCCAATTGCCCCGCCGCGGGTATTTTGCCCGGGCAGATCGAATCCGCAGCCCGATCTGTCGAAGGCGTTTACGACGTCAAACTCGACCTCGTATTCGACCCTCCCTGGACGCCAGAACGCATGTCAGAAGCGGCCAAACTCGAATTGGGCATGTTTTGACAGTGCCTTTCACTGAAAAGGTTTTTTATGAAATTGAGCACACAAGAAGAATACGGCCTGCGCTGTCTCATGCAGGTAGCACAGCGCGCTTATGAAACCGGTGGCAGCATTTCGATTCCCGAAATCAGCCGCGCCGAAGGATTATCCACCGCCCATGTCGGCAAACTCGTCCGCCTCTTGCGCCTGGGCGACCTCGTCGAAAGTGTGCGCGGTCAAGCCGGTGGATACAAATTGGCTCGGCCCGCCAGTGAAATCCTGATCTCCGATGTACTCGGTGCCCTCGGCGACCCGTTCTTCAACGAAGACTTTTGCGACGAACACACCGGCTATGAAGCCTGCTGCACACATTCTGTCGATTGCTCAATTCGCTCCCTCTGGAACGCCATCCAATTTGTGGTTGACCAGATGCTCGACCGCATTACATTGCAAGACCTGATGGGAGATGGACACCTGCTCGAAAATCATCTCGCACATAAAGCAGACGAACTCTTACAAGTCACAATGCCGTAATTGACACAGGAGAAACTTCATGGACATCACCGTCACAGACGTTGCACAAACAGAAATTACCCGCTTGATACACGAGCAAGAACAGGTAATTACAGGCGTGCGCATCACCGCCGAAGCAACATCGCCCTTACAGGCCAACTACCGCCTCGCCTTTGTGGCCGAAGGACAGGACACCGACCGCGACACCGCGATATCCTACGACGGTTTCAGCATTTATATTGACGAAAGCAGCGTGCCTTATGCCCAGGACATCACGCTCGATTTTGTCGATGGCCTGATGGGACGCGGCTTCAAAATTGATAACCCGCACAAAGTTCCCCCGCACCTCAAAGGCAGTGTAGCCGAAAAAATCCAAATGGTAATCGACGAAAAAATCAACCCGGGCATTGCCGCACACGGCGGTCACGTATCATTAATCGATGTAAAAGAAGACACGGCCTTTCTCCAATTTGGTGGCGGATGCCAGGGCTGCGGGATGGTCGATGTCACTCTCAAACAGGGCGTGGAAGTCATGATCAAAGAAGCCGTTCCCGAAATCGCAAACGTCCGCGATATCACAGACCACGCCGAAGGCACCAATCCGTATTACCAGACCACGCAGTAAGCTCTGGATTCCATCTCTACAAAAGCGCGTGCCCGATTCTCACATACAGAATCGGGCACGCGCTTTTCAGGGTGTAATTCGTCCAGTCCAAAAAAAATCCCACAAACCAAAACACATCCGCCGGGATACCCGTCTAATAAACACGAAGAAATATAAACCCTGCACATTGCGCCATGCCTCACATCATTGTTGAAAACCTCGTCAAAACCTTCCAAATCGCCCAACGCCAGCCCGGTGTGTGGGGTGCGCTACGCGGCGTCATGCACCGCAATTACCGCCAGATAACTGCCCTCGACGGCATCTCCTTCACAATTGAACCCGGCGAACTCATCGGTTATATCGGTCCCAATGGCGCGGGCAAATCCACCACCGTCAAAGTATTGTCCGGCATCCTCGTTCCCGATTCTGGCCGCTGTGAAATCCTCGGCCGCGTACCCTGGAAAGAGCGCATCGCACACGTCGCACAAATCGGCGTGGTATTTGGGCAACGCACGCAATTGTGGTGGGACCTGCCCGTCATCGAATCTTTTGACCTGCTCTGCGACATCTATCGCGTCGATCATCACCAATACGCGCAAACCCGCGATGAAATGATCGCCATTCTCGACCTCGAATCGCTACTCGACATACCCGTGCGCCAGCTCAGCCTGGGCCAGCGCATGCGCTGTGACCTCGCCGCTGCCCTCATTCACCGGCCATCAATTATCTTTTTAGACGAACCGACAATTGGCCTCGACGTCGTCTCCAAACTCGCCGTGCGCGACTTCATCAAACGCCTCAACCAGGAGCGCGATGTCACCGTCATCCTCACCACCCACGACCTGGACGACATCGAAGCCCTCTGCACGCGGGTAATGGTCATAGGGCAGGGCCAGATACTATCCGACGGCCCGCTCGAAAACCTTCGCGCTCGCGTCACAACAGAGCGCCGCCTCATCGTCGATCTCGAAGGCACAGAAGACATCACCGACCCCGACGCATCTGTCGTATTGCGCGACGGACACCGCGTACACCTCACATTTGATCCCGACCGCGTTGCCACGGCAGACCTGATCGCCCGCATCACGGCGCAACACCCCGTGCGCGACCTCTTTGTCGAAAACACCCCCATCGAAGAAATCATCTCGCGTCTCTATGCCGAAAATCGCTAACCGCACATCATCACCGGCCATCAAATCCTACATAGCCGTCCTCTCCGCCAGATTTCGCACCCTCTTGCAATACCGCGCTGCGGCATTCGCAGGGTTCGGCACCCAACTCTTCTGGGGCCTCATTCGCGTCATGATCTTTGAAGCCTTTTACAGATCGACAACGGCCCCCCAGCCCATGACTGTCGATGAAGTCATCACCTATATATGGCTCGGCCAGGCATTTCTCGTTCTCATTCCCTACCAAGGTGCCGACCCCGACATACGCGCCATGGTGCGTTCGGGCAACGTCGTCTATGAACTCGTGCGCCCGACCAATCTGTATTTCTTCTGGTACAGCCGCGCCATAGCGCAACGCACTGCGCCCGGCGTCTTCCGCGCCCTCCCCATGTTCATTACAGCCAGTCTTTTCTTTAACCTGCAAATGCCCCCCAATATCCCGGCTACATGTGCCTGGCTCGTATCGATGCTCTTTGCCGTCCTCATCAGCGCAGCCATTACCAATCTCCTGAACATCTCACTCTTATGGACCATATCTGGCGAAGGTCTGGGCCTGCTTCTGAGCAGTTTGACCTGGCTCTTCAGCGGCATCATACTCCCCTTGCTCTTTTTTCCCGACTGGGCACAGGCAGCTATCAACATCCTCCCATTTCGATACATCATGGACATCCCCTTCCGCTTCTACATGGGCCACATCTCACCGGAACAAATCTGGTATCACCTGCCATTTCAAATCGCCTATCTGATTGCGCTGATCACAGCCGGACACCTCATCCTCACCCGCGGTATTCGCCGCCTCGTCGCACAAGGAGGATAATGCAATGACCAACGCGCTTCGCCTCTACATGCACTATCTCAGCCAATCTGTCCGCAGCCAAATGCAATATCGCGCGTCATTCATCATGCTCTCCTTTGGACACTTCCTCACCACCAGCGTCGAATTTCTCGCCATCGCCTCTCTCTTCGCGCGATTCAAACACATCCAGGGTTGGGCACTCCCCGAAGTGGCCTTTCTCTACGGCCTCATCAACATCTCCTTTGCTTTTGCCGACGCTGCCTCGCGCGGCTTCGACATATTCGGCACCATGGTCAAAAGCGGCGACTTCGACCGTCTCCTGCTTCGTCCCCGCAGCACCGCCCTGCAACTCGCAGGCCATGAACTCACGCTTCGCCGCGTCGGCCGCCTGCTCCAGGGCCTCGCGGTCTTCTCCTGGGCAAGCTACACCCTCGACATTGCGTGGTCTGTACCGAAAATTTATCTCGTCTTCATCGCCATATTTGGAGGTGCTTGTCTCTTCATCGGCCTCATGATAATTCAAGCCACCATTGCGTTTTGGACCACCGAATCCCTCGAACTCATGAACACCATGACATACGGTGGTGTAGAGACCGCACAGTATCCCTTACCCATCTACCGCACCTATTTTCGCAAATTTTTTACTTACATCATACCCCTTGCGTGTGTAAATTATCTACCATCACTGGCAATTCTCGAACGCGGCGACCCACTGGGATTTCCCGTCATCTTGCAGTGGAGCGCGCCCCTGATTTGCGTTATATTTCTCATTATCGCCCTCCAGATATGGAAAATCGGTGTGCGCCATTATCGCTCTACCGGAAGTTAAATAAACAGAATCACAAAGGAATTTTCTTTGAACAACACCACCTTATTCGACACCGCGTATGCAAATCGCAAACGCCCGCTCCTCGAAAAAGTAATCGATCAAATTCGACCAATTTACACAGAGGAAGAACTGACCGCTCTGCGCATTGACCCCATCAATCGCGCGATTCTCTCACAGCGTTCGGGCCGGGGTTTTGTCAACCGCGACCTGCTCGAAACCGTATTGGGTAACCTGCTCGAATGCGTCGCACCCGGCTCCCACAATGCGTCTGAAGCCGCACAGGCAACCCTGACTGAAAATATCGAAGAAATCGCCGACCAGCTCTACGCCATGATCTACCAATCACTTCAAGCCGCACAGGGTGAAAACGGTCCCATAGAAGACATAGCACTACAATCGGCCTTCGCGCTCATTTCTCGACTGCCCCAACTCAAAACCCGCGCACTCTGGAACCGATTTGCATCGCTCAAAGACCCTGCGGTGTGGGATGCGTATTTACGCAAAGTACACAACCTGGATGATAGCGACCTCGCCGCCCTCACATTTGCGCCCGTCATTGACAAAGCCATTGAAGCGCGCACCTTTGATCTCTACGAAACATTTCTCGCCGAAAAAGACCTGCAATCTGCCTTTGCATATCAGATGCAACTCGTCGCCAGTGCCTATCCCGGATGGCGCGTCTTGTTTTATCACGACATCGCCAATGCCCTCACGCAAACCGGCGAGGTTGAAAATTTCGACTGCACGCCCATCCCCCTCTTGCCCCGTGCCATTTCAGAACTCGGCGGGCGTTATTATCAAGCCGATATCCACCCGGAAACCACCATTGCAGACGCCAACTTTCTCGAACACCCGCACCGCGGCCTCACAACCGGTCAAACGGGTATTATAGGCTATGGGTGCATCATCTACCCCTGCACGCTCGGCGGATTGACAGGAAGAGCGCGGCAGCGACATCCCACTATTGGCAATTTTGTAAGAATAGGCACAGATGCCACATTGCTCGGACCCGTCGTCATAGGCAACCGCTCCACGATCGGCAGTGGCACAGACATCTACGGCTATGTCGAAACGGGCACGGGCTGTCAAATCGCATCGTCAGTCGTACTCGGCACCGTGCGATCGGGTTCCCGAAACCCTGGAAAAATCATCCTGGGAGATCACGTGCGCGTAGGCGACGGCACAATCGTCGAAAACAGCACCGAACTGGATCTCATCATTCCCGACAAATCCGAGATCCCCGCGCGTTCCCACATCGTCAACGACGGCTTTGGCAACCCCAAATACGCGAGAGAATAAAGAAGTGTGAAGGATGAAGTGTGAAGTGTGAAGAAGCACCCGCTCTGGGGAGGTGTTGGGTGGTTTCTCACTTCTTACTTCTCACTTCACACTTGATCATCAAACGGCATCACCGCTGACGCTTCACCAGAAGCATCAAAAGAAAGCACCCGATCGTACAGTGTTGGACCATACAACTCGCGATAATACGCGAACAAATACTCATTGCAATAGCCCGCCCACTTGCCCCATCGCGCCTCGCCCCACCGGCATATCTTCGCATCTGAACCCGTTACACCATACCATTCTCGGGCAAATTTTCGCACCCAGGTATCAACGGGAACCGCATAGAGCCGATCCAACGAAAACAGATCGATACACCGCGCCACCTTAATGCCAACCCCACTGCCGGGCAGTGCGTACAAATCATCAGAAACACACCGCCAGGTATCCAGATCTGCCCCTCCATCGCGTATTGACCCGGCGATAAAACGCGCTGTTTCAGCCACCCGCTCCGAACGCCAACCAAAACGGTGGCGTCTGTAAAATCCGCCATCCAACTCAGACAGTGCATCTGGACCCGGGAATGTCCAGTACGTCTCGCCCTCAAAAACTCGTCTCTCACCCAGCGTTCGCGCAATAAATCCGATCCGCTTTTTCGTCAACGACATATGTGCTTGAACCGAGAGAACATAGGAAATAATACACTCGAATGGATCCTGCCGAACAAATTGCAGCCCCTTCAGCAAATCCCTCGCCTTTCGCAAATAGGTATCCTCACGCCGCACCCTGATCCGGGGCATGTGATCCAGCCTTAAATACCACCTCAAAAAATCATCAATCTCCATCTCACCACAGTATGTAGCCACCTGCTCGGACGATGCGCGATACGCGATCTGATCTCCCATTTGTCTCAGATGCACAACCACACCATAAGCAATACCCTTCCACCATCCATCGACATCTCGCCCCCACCGAAACACTTGTCCCGATCCCAGTGTCAATCCTATATTAACCGACGTACTCTCGAGCAGGCCCTCACAACAATGCGTCGCCATAATCTAATCCTCTCCGATTGCGATATATATTGACAAAAATAAAAGTTTCTTTATGATAAGCGCGTTAGGCAGTCAGCTTCTTTCAGGAGATCGAGAATGAGTACCCACGCGACCTGGCACTTCTTTGCACTCTGCTTTGCACTTATAACCTCATGTGCGTCTGCGCCTCGCGTTCAACAATCCCAGGTTCAGCCACCTCAAACTTACCAAACAGAAACCGCTGCAACAACACCTGCAGACACCCTCTGGTGGGCGGCATTTAACGATAGCCGTCTCGACAGTTTAATCGCCCAAGCATTCGCGTACAACCACAATCTGCACGCTGCCGCGGCACGTCTCAAAGCCGCACGCGCACAGGCCAAAATGGCCGGCGCACCGCTATACCCGCAAATCAGCGCGGGATCATCGGGATTGAGACGCAAACAAAACTTCATTGGATTTCCCATTCCCGGGCAGGTGCCTGGAGAGGTACTCTCAAACACCAACACCACCTATGGCGTTTCCATAAATGCCACATGGGAAATCGATCTCTGGGGGCGGCTTGGCGCAAGTGCTGCGGCTGCACAAGCCACCTATCAGGCAACACAGGCTATGTATCGAGGCGCGCGCATGTCACTGGCTGCACAAACCGCCAAAGCGTGGTTTGCCACCATAGAAGCCAGGCGCCAACTCGAACTCGCGCAGGCGACGTACGAAAACAGCCTCACCAACCACGAACAGGTACGCACGCGCTACGAACGGGGGGTGCGGCCCTCACTCGACATGCGCCAGAGCAAATCCGAACTCGCGTTATCTCAAGACCGCCTGCACCAGCGCGAACAACGCTATGAAATGGCCAGGCGCCAACTCGAAGTACTCATCGGCCGCTATCCCTCGGGCACATTCGCCATTGCCGGAGACCTCCCCCAGGTACCACATCCAGTGCCCGCGGGCCTCCCGGCAGATCTCATTTCCCGACGCCCCGACCTCATTGCTGTTGAACGCCAATTTGCCGCATCTCAGGCCAATCACAAAGCCGCCAAACGCCTGCGTTATCCGCGCATCAGCCTGACTGCTTCGAGCGGAACCAGCAGCGACGCATTGGGCAACCTGCTCAATGGAGACTTCAGCGTGTGGAGCCTGATCGGCAACCTTACACAACCCCTCTTTCAGGGCGGGCGCATACAGGGCAATATCGACCTGGCCAGTGCCAGAGAAAACGAAGCCGCTGCGCTATTTGCCCAAACCGTTTTGCAAGCATATAGCGAAGTTGAAAACGCACTCTCAGCAGAAGCGCATCTGGCAAAACGCCAGACCGCGTTAGAAACCGCCGCTGAACAGGCGCGGGAAGCACGTCGATTGGCAGAAGATAGATATTACAGAGGTCTTACAGACCTGTTGACCGTGCTTCAAACCCGCAACACGGCTTACCTCACCGAAAGCCAATTGCTCGTTGTGCGCCAGCAAAGACTCCAGACGCGCATTGACCTTCACCTCGCATTGGGCGGCGGGTTTTCCAACCGCGAAACCATAATAACACCATAACAAGGGAGGACCACACAGCTTCACCACGCAAAATAATCCAGAGCGGGGACAGCCCCGCAGAAAATCTCCCGCTCTCCAACCCACACCCCTCATTTCTCACAACCATCTCTTTTGGGGAGGTAATCATGCAGAACAACAAGCAAATCATCCTGGTAATTGGCATTGCAGCCATCGCAGTAGCCCTTCTTTTATACATCGCGTTTTTGCCCAGCGAAGAGGAAATTATTCAAGAAAGTCCCTACGTCATGCAAATGGAGGAAGAAACCAAACGCGATGATGTACTAATAGACTCTCTAAATATGGTGGTCGAAGGACTAAATGTCCGCATCGATTCTGTGCGTGCGCAAATGGATAGTACCAGCACATCAAATAAAGTTTTGCTGACCACCCTCCACCGCCTTACCAATGAGATGAAAGAATACCGGCGTCTCACCACCACTCTGAGAAGTGATCTCGAAAATGCCACAGCCTCCCGCGATAGCCTCCGCAACAGCCTCTTCGAGCAAACCAGTCGCCTTCAACGCGTAACGGAAGCCCTTGAAAAAGCTCATAAAGAAAGCCAGAAATTGCGCGAAGATCTTCAGGCTACCCAACAGGATCTTCAGGTTACCCAAGAAAATCTTGAGGTTACCAAAGAAGACCTTCAGGATGCCAAGGAAATTATCAGTTCAGTCCTCGTCTATATCGGCATCGAAGATAACCTGAAAGAACAGGGGTACCTCCATACCTGGCGAAGGATTCGCAAAAACTACAAAATTATAAATTTCCCCGATGTTGACAACACCGACGTTAAGAAAGTTGCCATCGGAGAAAACATTACTGTACAGGGCGAACTCGCCGCCGTATGCGACGACCATGGCAAACTGAGCAAAGACAAAGAATACACACTCAGCGAGGATAAAGAAGCCAAAACCCTCACCATCTCCTTTTCCGACCCCCTGCTCATCGGTCAGCGCATCCTCATCGTGTTGAAGAATTAGATCGCGGATTACGGGGATTGCGGGATGACGCGGATTGGGGCCTGGCAGGAGATAGGGGATGCGTTTTCAGTGATTGCGATTAAGGAATGACATGACGCGCTTTCACTACATTGGAGGGTTGAGAATCGCAACCCTCCTCTGTTTTTTCTTATCACTGTATCGTCCAGCATGTGTCGAGGCAGATACAGCGCGTCCGGGGTATCAGGTGGTCAGTCGGGCAGAGGTGATAGAGGCAATGCGGCAGTATAGCGATTACGACCCGACAGCCACGACCAATAGCGCACGGTTTCAGGCGGATGTGGTGTGTTATCTCGCGCGTAAGGCAAGAGAACGCGATCCGCAGGGACTGCCGCTATTTATCGGATATGAGGACTGGTTTCGGGCATTTATGGAAGTGCTCGCACGCACGGAAGACGCGATGCCCCGGTACGCACAGTTATCCTATCAATACAAACAGAATACAGAAATAGATTATCGGGCAGATCGAGTTATAAACAAGGTAAAGGAAGCCCCAACGCCAGAACTGGCAACAAATGTGAGAGTTTGGTGGAAGGACCAGCCCGGCAAGCCGGATCGGTATTCTTACCTGGATACGCTTTCGACGCCAAATGTGAGAGTAACCAATCGACAGGTGATATCCTATCGGCTGCTGGATTTTGGCAATTGGATTGCCTATGATGAGTTCGACGGCGTTACAGTGCGCCCAACATCCGGTGCATTGGGTTTTCTTTTTCGGTTTATCGGCGAAGGACGCATTTTACAGACTCGCCTGACAGTTTCAAAGGACGGCCTCCAGGTCATGCGAGCGACAGCAAAAAAGGGATTCATAGAAAAAACGACCACCGTAACGGTGTATCCCGATGGTAAAATGCAGAAAGATGTCCTACCTGACCGACCCGATCTCATAGAACTGGAAAAACGAATCATGCAACCACTGGAAATTGATTATGTGAAAGTTATTTGGCGATAGATGATGGCTATCGCGGATGTAACTGACGGATTAAGGGATAACATGACGGGCTTTCACTACATTGGAGGGTTGCGATTCTCAACCCTCCTTTGTTTTTTCTTTTTATTCGATCGACCGGCCTGTGCAGACGGCGTGCGCCCTGGGTATCAGGTCGTAAGTCGGGCAGAGATAATAGAGGCGATGCGGCAGTGTGACGATTACGATCCGACAGCCACGACCAATGGTGCGCGTTTTCAGGGGGAGATGATACTTTATCTCGCACAGAAGGCAAGGGCGCGTGATCCGCAGGGACTACCGCTATTGATTGGGTACGAAAACTGGTTTCGGGCATTTATGGACGTGACCGCACGCGCGGAAGACGCGATGCCCCAGTACGCTCAGTTATCCTATCAACACAAACAGAATATGGAAGTAGATTATCGGGTAGATCGGGTCATCCGCGAGATAGTGGAAGCCCCAACACCAGAACTGGCAGTAAATGTGCGAATCTGGTGGGAAGACCAGCCCGGCAAGCCGAATCGGTATTCGTACATGGATACGCTTGCGACGCCGAATCTCAAAGTAACCAATCGGCGGGTGATGACCTATCGACTGCTGGATTTTGGAAATTGGGTTATCTATGATGAGATCGAAGGGCTTAAAGGACGCCCAACATCCGGCATCCTGGGCTTTCTTTTTCGCATTATCGGCGAAGGAAGTGTTGTACAGACTCGCATGGCAATTTCAAAAGACGGCCTCCAGATCAACCGAGCGACAGCCAAGAAGGGATTCATAAAAAGGATAGACACAGTAACCGTGTATCCCGACGGAAAGATGGAGAAAGATGTCCCACCCGACCGGCCCGACCTCCTGGAATTAACAAAACGAATCTCCCAGCCACTGGAAATTGAGTATGCGAAGTTATCGGGTGATAGATAAACCCTCAAAGTCAGGCTCTGCTTATTTACAGCATACATTTGTGCTTTTCACCGTTGGTAACTATATTTTCAGGAGAAATATCCATGCCAATTCTATCCATGTTCTACGGCATCGTAATTCGCATGTATTTCTATGACAACAAGCAGCATCATACGCCCCATATACATGCCGAATATGCAGGAGAACAAGCTGTGTTTAGCATCAATGATGGGGGGATATTGGCTGGCAGTCTCCCATCTGGGAAAACTCGATTAGTACAGGCGTGGATTGAAATACATCGCGAGGAATTGCTGGCTGATTGGCAGCTTGCCGTAAATGGTGAAGATGTGTTCAAGATTGAACCTTTGAAATAGGAGATTAAAATGAATCCCTATGTCAAGCAGGTGCGCCCGCTCGAAGATTACCAACTGGAGTTAATATTTGAGAACGGCGAACAGCGGATATTCGATGTGAAGCCCTATCTCCAGCGCGGCGTCTTTGTGCGCCTTCAGAATTGCGCCACCTTCCAGGCAGTCCGTGTAGTAGCAGGTTCCGTGGAGTGGCCAGGCGAGTTAGATTTGAGCTATGACACACTCTATCTGGAAAGTCAGCCGACTGCTATTGCGCCCGAGGTTCTCCAAAGGCAACAAGATTGAAGAAGATGAACGAAGCTACTGCACGGCTAAAAATCAATAAACTACTCGAGTCAGCGGGATGGCGTTTTTTTGACGAAGGAGACAAACCCGCCAATATTCGTCTTGAAGCAGGCGTTGAGATTAACGCTCTCGGTGACAACTTCGAGAAGATCCGAAAAGGATTTATCGACTTTCTGCTGCTGGACGACAGGGGATTTCCGCTCATCGTTCTGGAAGCCAAAGCCGAGGAAAAGCAACCGCTGGTGGGAAAAGAACAGGCACGAAAGTACGCCCGCTCACAAAACTGCCGCTTCGTTATCCTCTCCAACGGAAACCTCCACTACTTCTGGGACCTCGACCGGGGCAATCCCCACATCATCACCGCATTCCCAACCCCAGATTCAGTCACTGGCTACCAAAAGACAGCACCCAACCCGCAACGTCTGATAGATGAGCGCGTCAGCGACGACTACATCGTTCTCACCCAACGCCCCAATTATGAATCGGAAGCCGCATGGAAAAACGAAGTCGAACGCTCCGGCTTCATCAACGCCAACAAACTGCGCTTCCTCCGCCCATATCAATTACAAGCCGTCCACGCCCTGCAACGCGCCGTAAAGGACGGCAAGGACCGCTTCCTATTTGAAATGGCTACCGGCACGGGCAAGACCCTCACCGCTGCCGCCCTCATCAAACTATTCCTTCGTACTGGCAATGCCAGCCGCGTACTCTTCCTGGTGGATCGCCTCGAATTGGAAGACCAGGCCAAAAAGGTCTTCACAGAATTGCTGTCAGCCGACTTTGAGACAGTCATCTACAAAGAGAGCCGCGATGACTGGCGACGTGCCGAGATTGTGGTCAGCACAGTCCAATCCTTCCAATTCGACAACAAGTACCAAAAAATCTTCTCACCCACGGATTTCGACTTCGTAATCTCCGATGAGGCACATCGCTCCATCTCTGGCAATGCCCGTGCAGTATTCGATTATTTCGTCGGATACAAACTCGGCCTGACCGCAACGCCCCGCGACTACCTACGCGGCGTCAAAACATCTGACCCAGCGGTGCGCGACCCGCGCGAGATTGAGCGACGCCTGCTACTCGACACCTACCGCACCTTTGGATGCGAAAGCGGACAACCCACCTTTCGCTATTCCCTGCTCGATGGCGTAAGAGATAACGTCTTGATCAACCCAACCGTTGTTGACGCTCGCACCGACGTAACAACACAACTCCTCTCCGAGCAGGGCTTCGTCGTCTCGTTCACCGATGCCGAAGGCGAAGACCACGACGAGACCTACAAACAGCGCGAGTTCGAGAAGCGATTCTTTTCCGATGCCACCAACGTGCTTTTCTGCAAAACATTTCTCGAAAACGCCCTGCGCGACCCCGTCAGCAATGAAATTGGCAAATCCATCATCTTCGCCGTCAGCCAGAACCACGCCGCCCACTTAACCAACATACTCAACGAGATGGCTCACCGGATGTTTCCCCGCAAGTACCAATCCGACTTCGCTGTACAGGTCACATCCATGATACCAGACGCACAACAATTCACCATCAACTTTGCCAATAACAACCTGCTCGGCACCGCCAACTTCCTGCCCCAATACCGCACGAGCAAAGCCCGCGTATGCGTCACCGTCGGCATGATGACCACCGGCTACGACTGTCCAGATATCCTCAACCTCGGCCTATTCCGTCCCATCTTCTCACCCACAGACTTTATCCAGATCAAAGGCCGAGGCACGCGAAAACACGATTTCCGCGACCTGCTCTTAGACGACAGCCACAAGGAACGCATCGCGCACCCTGAGAAAACCGCCTTCAAACTCTTTGACTTCTTCGGCAACTGCGAATACTTCGAAAACGAATTCAACTACGACGAGATACTGGAACTGCCTGCGTACAGGCAGAGAAATGAGCGTGAAGACGACCCCGGACCAACGACACGCTACGGGTACGAGCATCTGGGCAGAGATATTCTCTCAACAATCACGGAAGAACGCATCGGCTACGACGGCATGAAAATTGACCGCATGTTCTTCGACAAATTTGCAGACACAGTGCGCGAGGATAGAACCATAGTAAAAGCCGTTGAAGCCGGGCAGTGGGATCGCGTAATCGACTATGTGAACCGCGAAGTCTTTGACAAACCCGAAGAATACTATACCCTCAACAAACTCCGCCAGGCAGCAGCCGTGGATCGTCGCCTGACCCTGCGCGAAATATTAGAAAAAGTTTTTGACCTCATCCCGCATTTCAAGTCTAAGGACGAATTATTGGAAGAAGAATTCAACAAATTTGTCGCCGACAACAAACCAGAAGACGCCCATTCCATCCCCGCCCTCAAAACCTACTTCAAAGCATACCTCACCAGTGATCAGGTGCGTCACATCATCGAAAACCGCGCATACACCGAACTCGCCACCAACCCGGTCTTCTCCATCCGCGACTTCAGAGCTGTGCCAGAGAAGTACCGCGCACTCATTCCCGAGTATGTCAAAGATTATGTGTCGTTGAATCAGTTTGTCGTATAAAATCAATAGCCACAAAAGGCACAAAAACACAAAGTTCTGGAAAACAATAGCCACAAAAGAGAAGACGCGAATAATTTGAGCGTCTGAAGAAATCACAAAAGGTGAAAATGAATAGAAACGAACAGCGTATTCGAGCTTTATGTGATAGAGTTCGGCAAACAGCTTTTGAATTGCATACCCATCTTCGGAATGGGCATTTGGAGAAGGTGTATGAGAATGGAATGGCCCATCGTTTGAGAAAAATCGGCCTATCTGTCGAGCAGCAAAAACCTCTACAGGTGCGCGATGAAGACGGTACGCTCCTCGGCAACTTCTTTGCTGATTTATTTGTGGAAAATTGCCTTATTCTTGAGCTTAAGGCTGCCAGGGCGTTGGCTCCAGAACATATCGCACAGACGCTGGGCTATCTCCGTGCATCCGGTCAACGCGACGCTATGCTCATCAACTTCGGAGCCGCAAAACTCCAGGTAAAAAAACTTATTCTGTAAATTGTTGAATTGCCACAAAAGGCACAAAAAACACAAAAAATTGATACAGAATGAAGTCATTACACCTGCTGTAACCTTCTGTGCCTTCTGTGCAGCCGCTCAAATTATTCGCGTCTTATGTGGCTAAAAAAAGGAAGCCCTATGCTCGATACAGATACCAAACGCCGTATTGACACCGCCCGCGATATTCTGGTGGGCAAGGTACCCGACCCAAAAAGTCAGGTTGAGCAAATCACCATTGCGCTGATCTACAAGTTCATGGACGACCTGGACGCCGAAAGTGAAGAACTCGGAGGAGAACGACAATTCTTCGCCGGGGACTTCGCCCTTTTCGGTTGGGCAAAGTTGATGCGCTCTGGCCTGGGCGGACACGAAATGCTCAACCTCTACGCCGACGCCATCACCAGAATGCCAGAAAACCCCGGCATTCCACTTCTCTTTCGAGACATCTTTAAGAACGCCTTTTTGCCCTACCGCGACCCCGAAACCCTGCGCGCCTTTCTCAAAATTATCGACGAATTTGAATATGACCACTCCGAGCGACTCGGCGACGCTTTCGAATATCTGCTCTCTGTACTCGGTTCACAGGGAGATGCCGGACAATTCCGCACACCGCGCCATATTATTGACTTCATCGTCACAGTCATTGACCCTAAAAAAGACGAAAGCGTACTCGACCCTGCCTGCGGCACCGCCGGATTTTTAATCTCATCCTACAAGCACATACTCAAAGCCAACACCAACGAGCAAGGCCACAGCACACTTACACCCGATGAACGGGGAAAACTCGCAGACAATTTTAAGGGCTACGACATATCGCCCGACATGGTACGCCTATCACTGGTGAATATGTACCTGCACGGCTTTGCCGACCCGCATATTTCTGAATACGACACCCTGACCAGTGAGGAAAACTGGAACGAATACGCCGACGTAATCCTCGCCAATCCGCCATTCATGTCGCCAAAAGGCGGCATCCGCCCGCACAACCGCTTCTCCGTACAATCCAAACGCAGCGAAGTGCTATTTGTCGATTACATGGCCGAACACCTGACACCCACGGGACGCGCCGGTATCATCGTACCCGAGGGCATCATTTTCCAGAGCCAGAACGCACACAAACAACTCCGCAAAATGCTGGTAGAAGAATTCCTCGTCGCCGTCGTCTCACTCCCCGCTGGCGTGTTCAATCCGTACTCAGGCGTCAAAACTTCCATTCTCATTCTGGACAAAGTACTGGCGAAAAAGACAGACCGCATCGCCTTTTTTAAGGTAGAAAACGATGGCTTTGATTTGGGAGCACAACGGCGGGAGATTGACAAGAACGACCTGCCACAAGTAGCAGATGAACTTTGCGAATATCTCACACAACTGCGGGCAGGCGAAGCAGTGGATGATTCTCCGTCCTCATCAATGGCCGCAGAACCCGAAGCGCAGTACACAACAGATGAACCCATCACGCAAGGGCTAATCATCGAGAAATCAAAGGTGGCAGAGGGTGGGGAGTATAACTTAAGTGGAGAGCGATATCGGGAAAATAAGGCTCATGGTTTATTGAAATGGCCTTTAGTCAAAATTGACGAGTTGTGTGTCGTCGAGAGAGGGGCGTCCCCACGTCCTATCCGCGATTTTATTACCAAATCATCGGATGGCGTTAATTGGATAAAAATTGGAGATGCTCAAGTAGGCTCGAAGTTTATTTTTCAGACCGAAGAGAAGATCACACATGAAGGTGCAGAAAAATCTCGTGGGGTAAAACCAGGAGATTTCATTCTTTCAAACTCTATGAGCTTTGGTCGTCCCTACATTATGGCTACGAACGGCTGTATCCATGATGGATGGCTCCTTCTTCGCGAAAAGTCCAACAGACTGAACAAAGACTTTCTTTATCATATTTTAGGATCAGACCAAATTTTTGCTCAGTTCAAGCAAGCTGCAACGGGAGGAGTGGTAAATAACCTAAATAGTAGTATCGTCCGAAATGTTGAAATTCCCCTACCTCCACTCGAAGTGCAGCAAGAAATCGTCTCGGAAATAGAGGGCTATCAGCGAGTAATTGACGGGGCGCAGGCGGTGGTGGAAAACTATCGACCGCACATTGAGGTTGATCCCGAGTGGCCAATGGTTCAGCTTGGTGATGCGTGTGAATTAATTATGGATGGAACTCACTTTTCTCCAAAAAATACTGCACAAGGAGCCCACCTATATCTCACCTCCAAGAATGTTCGTGAGAACCACCTTGACCTCACAAACATCAGTTACGTGTCCGAAATAGACCACAAATCTATTTATGCGCGATGTCCGGTTCAAAAGGGAGATGTTCTATATATAAAGGATGGCGCAAATACAGGGCTTGCTGCAATAAACACTCTGGATGAGGAATTTTCACTTCTCTCAAGCGTCGCTGTATTACGTGGGAAATCTAACTATCTGAACAACCAATTCTTATGCTTCTTTCTAAATACTATAGAGGGACGAAGTAGGTTGCTTTCCTTGATGTCAGGGGTAGCTATCAGAAGGCTAACGCTAACGAAAATTAACCAAGCGGAGATTCCTATTCCGCCTATTCAATATCAGAAAGAAATCGTCGCTGAAATCAAAGTCGAACAAGCACTGGTGGATGCGAACTGGGAATTGATTGAACGATTTGAGAAGAAAATACAGGATGCGGTGAGAAGGGTGTGGGGTGAAGACGAGACATCGTAAAATTGTAGGAGAGGGAATGTAATTTGGACACACTCAACTTGAAAATTTCTCTAATTTAGTTTTAGCAGAAATGGGAAATCTTGGAGCAACTTCAACGATAACTCATGCGATGGAAAACGTTGGATTGCTTCTTGCCATATAGCTATTGCAAGTTCCTTATTTTGAGAATTCCAGTAGATTCCCCCCAAATTGAACCACGCGAGATCGTAATTTTCGTCCAATTCCAGGGCGCGTTTGTAAGCTGAAATGCAGCCTTCAATATCGTTCGTTCCTTCTTTAGCCCTGGCAACCTGGAACCAACTCATAGCATCTGGTATATGTTTTTCCGCCTGATCAGTGAGAATTGGCAGTGCTTCTTCATATCTGCGCAGAAAATTCAATGCGGTTCCCAAACAATATCCATACTCGGCTGGCGACAACTCAAATGCTTTTCGATAACATTTTTCTGCCTCAACCCAATTATTTTCATCTTGCGCCCAATGACCGACGCGGTCCCAAAGAAATGCAGGATCTAAGGCACCTTGGGAAACGACATTGGCGATAGCCTGTTTGAAACTTTTAAAATCCTGTTCCACTGAACCTCCGTTCGATTTAATGTACCAAATACAGAGTAACCTCTCGGTCTTGGCCATCAGATCTTTGGAAAACTTATTGAGGTACTTATCCCAAAACTGGAGTGCCTTTTGTGCAACATCAAGCGACATTCTACCATGCATTGCGACGAGCCATGCACACCAGGGCCACACCCAATCAGGCTTGTTTCCTTCGCTCAACAGAGTATTTATCTCGCGAAACGCAGACCTGATGTCTCCGGTATTGAACAAAATGTATGCACGCCAGCCTTGTACCTGTGCTGCGTTTCCGGCGGAGTCTTCAGGCCAGACTATCGCATCCAAATGATCCAGTGCCCGGTCTAGTTCGCTATCCCGACGACAGTGCCAAACTGCCAAGGCGTAATGAGCCTCACTCAGATAGGGATCCAACTCCAATGCCTTTTCGTAGAGTGTGTAAGCCTCATCAGACTTGCCCAATTTTTCCATAGTGCTACCCAAATTTTGGACACATCGAGCGATTAATGCTAAGGGACCTCCATGTTCCCAAAATATTAGAGCTAAGTTGTACGCTTCCCGTGCTTTTTCATAATCGTTGAGTGCCAGCCACCCATTGCCAATGGAATAAAGCAACGATCCAGGTTCATGGTTGCCTTTGGCGACAACACTTTGAAGTACTTTAATGAGGGGTGTGCATAATTCGCTCGTTGTGCTACCAAGACTTATCCTACATTCACCAATTAAGAGGCAGCATGTCGCTTAATTTGGTGATTTTAGGCGTAATTCACGAAAAAAATGGAGTCTCATTGTTTTAAACGTCCTTTTCCTATTTTTTGGACCTATCTCATACCCTTGCGAGGCACTTAATAACCGTGTAGCAACATATAACCATTTTTCTAACTTATTGATTAAATGTTAGTTGTGAAAAATTTGATTTATGCACACCCCTCACTTTAATACCTTCTTCAATGCGAGATTTATCGCATTGAAAATCGTTAATGCTTAAGTTGATTTCGGCCATGTATGTGTAAATCAGGTACTCAGTTGAAGTGCCGAGAACAGCGTGGAATTTTTCGAAGGATTGACTGATGCTTCTATCCTCTCCGATATTATAAAGCGCGATCAGCAATTTCTTCGCCTGTTCTGGATCCGCAGGCACATCAGGGCCTTCTTGTAGCAAGGCGGGGAGCTTATCGGGAGGCTGGATAGTATAAGATAAGCGATGCGCTCTTGCCGCTTTTGCGGAAGCTAAGGCGTGTGCTTTCTTGGTGTTTTGATATGCCGCATCAAAATCTTTAATAAAGTTGACTGTAATAGTTCTTTGGGTACTCCATTTTTTACCACTATGCTCATATTCCCGGATCACACTGTCTGATTCGCAGACAAGCAAACGTTCTGACTGAATGTGGTAGCAAACGAAAATCGAACCGGGTTGCATCAGCAGATAATTCAAGTTTGCTCTGGAAATTTTTCTGCTGACGCTGCCATCTGAGTTTTCTTTACAATTGGTGCCTTTCAGTTGTACTTGCACTCTAATGTTCGTCATTGATCTGCCATCGCACACTTCGATCTGGAAGTCGGTTCCATAATCTCTCCTGTCTTCCGATTGAATGACGAATGCGCCACACCCAGTTATTGCTGTACGGAATGCCGATTCTGACAGTTCTTCAATTCTATGATTTTCGTCGCGTTTGGGAAGGTCGTCTAAATGTGTCATATATTTTCAGTATCAAAAGGGATAAAGAAACCTTGCCTTAGGCATTCAGAAGGCTCACTGGATGCCCATGCGAGATTACGAGCTTTAATACAAGATGCCAAAGTAACAAGATACAGGATGCGGTGGGGAGAGTATGGGGGAGAGAATATTGTCTAAATAGCGAGTGAAGAGATGACCGGATAGATGGAGAGAAATCAGAGTGTAGAGCCATCAAATGTTTCAATCAGTCGGATGGTGTAGCGATTACGATGCGCTCAACCTGAATCTCGTCTGCCTTCTGCATGGCCTGTGCCAAATCGTATGCCGCCTGCATGCGATACCAGGTGATTGCGCCTCCGCCGAAGGCTTTGTCCAGGCGAATCGCCATCTCGGGCGATATGCTAGCTTGGCCGGTCACGATATCCGATAGTTCCTTGTCGTCAACGCCGAGTTTTTGCGCGGCTTCAGCCACACTCAACCCGAGTGGCTCCAGGCAATCGTAGCGTACTGACAGCCCCGGATGGGGCGGATTCTTCATCGGCATTTTTTCTCCTTAGTGGTAGTCAATCAGGTCCACGTTACAGGCATTCTCTCCTTCAAATCGAAACACGATACGCCAGTTAGCCGACACACGGACCGACCAGTATCCCATGCGATTACCTTTTAACGGATGAAGTCGGAAGCCCGGCAGGTTCATGTCCTCTGGCACTGTCGCCTCATCAAGGCGAGCTAAAATACGCGCTATTTTGTCAGCGTATTCGGGTTGAACATATCGCCGATTTCCTTCTTCATAGAGGGATTTGAGACCTTTGTGACGAAAACTGAGGATCATAAATCAAATATAACGCTTTTCCTTTTAGAATCAAAACCTCACTATTCTTTGCTAACCCGTTATTGCGTCGTTACACTGTTTGCCGTAAATTTCTGTCCGGATACTGCAGTAGAGAAGATGAGAAAAGTGGTCGTTACACATAATCAAATATCTGAAGACAGTAAGTCGGCGATGGAGAACTGACAAATGGCACTGACACACATGTATCTGGATACGGAACGAGCTTCACTCAAGCGCGAAGTTCACGGTCTGCTCAAGGATGCTGGAACCGAAGACTGGGATGGCGAAGGTGCTCTTGCACTTGCGCCGGAGACAGTAGATATTGCCCAGAAACTTATCGACGAATTTCCGCCTCCTGTCGGTAGGCCGGATGTGAACGCCACACCGCACGGCGAAGTGGATTTCGACTGGGTCATTGACCGGGATGTGATGCTTACCATCAGCGTTGGTCCCTCAAAAGAGATTGCATTCGCCGGGTTGTTTCACGGCGCACGCTTAAACAGTTGCGAACCGTGGAACGGCACACTGCCGCAATTTGTGACTTACTGCTTTGAACGGCTGCACGAGGCTCAGAATTTATGACAGCAAGAGAAGCAGAGATACTCGCAAGGTTTGCTACATGAATTACGCGATTCGAGAAGAAGATACAGATGCGGTGGGACGGGTGTGGAGAGAACAAAGCGGAAGGGGAATGATCAATGGACAAGAATACTCAATATGAAGTAGCACTATCCTTTGCTGGCGAACAACGTGTGTATGTTGAGGAGGTAGCAGAGGCACTTCAGAGTCGAGGTATCGCCGTATTCTATGATGATTTTGAGAAGGTCCAACTCTGGGGAAAAGACCTCGTAGAAGAATTACATGACGTATTCGCCAATAGGGCTGATCATGTAGTGATGTTCATTTCTCAGGAGTACGTCGAAAAAGTTTGGCCGAGTCATGAAAGACGATCAATCTTGAGTCGCGCAGTACAAGAAGAAGCTGAGTATATTTTGCCAGTGCGTTTTGATGACACACCTATTCCCGGTTTGCAGACTTCTATCAAGTACGAACAAGCAGACGATCATACGCCAGCAGAGCTCGCAGCGATGATTGCCGAGAAGATCGGAGTCAAGCCTTTTATGGGCAAGGCTTCGAATGTGCCGCCCCCGCGAATGACGTCTCTGGCTGGCGAAGCAGTATTCGATTACAGTAACCATAACGGGCGCTACGTTATCGGTTATGGACAGCTGGAATTTGAAACGCGTTGGAGTAAAGCAAGCGATACCAGCATCCATGTTTATAATGATCCGCCATCAATCAACGGCGTTGCGCTGGCCCGAAGATGTACATCAATCGCACAGGTGTCGAATGCGGAGGCTTTGGACTACACGTCACGCACCCGGACACCTCAATTAGGTGAGATCGTTATTTTCCGGAATGTAAATGGCTTCTATGCTGCTTTACAGGTGCTGGAGATCAAGGACGATACACGAGGTGCAGAAAAAGATGAACTCCGATTTCGGTATGTTATTCAGTCAAATGGTTCTGATAACTTTACCGAGTTTAAGGATATTTTAGAAACTTAGATGAACAATTTGATCTTTACACCAAATTTATCACATGGTAACAGTCACTTTTGAACTGCCAGAAGACGCGCTTTCTTCGGTGCGAAAAGACCCGGATCATTTTGCTCAAGAATTGCGTTTGGCTGCCGCTGTGAAATGGTACGAGATGGGGGAAGTTTCTCAAAGCCAAGCGGCTGAGATTGCTGGACTATCTCGCGGTGAGTTCATTGAGGCACTGAGCCGGTTCAAAGTTTCAGCATTCCAATACGACGTAGATGAAATAGCAGAGGAAGTAAACCGTGAGTGAGGATACGACCAATTCGTCCAAGCCGTGCTTAAACAGGTCGCTGGAGAGGATAGGCAATAAGTAGCGCAGACAAATTAAGACCGATTGACCTTTCGTTCGTTGATTGAGCGATTTGAGAGGAAGATACTGGATGCGCCGAGGACAAGTGCTTTACTCTTTTGACATCTGACATTTGGAGATAATTTCCTGAACGACATAATCCATATAAATCACACTTTTTAAGCAAGAATCAACAATTTTTCCGGTTAGCTCATCTGCTATATTATTCAATGCTCTATCTACGTAGAAGTGGTGAGCAAAATAATTCCGTGTGGCTACAAACCGCAGTATAGATAAAAAGATATGATGCTGAGATTTATTCCATTTCTTTTTTCGAGAAATCCTATCTATATTTTCAAAAATCTCTTCAGGTTTTCCGCTTAGTTCAGTCTTTTTCCAAGTATTTTTATCGGAAATTGCACCTAAAATACTCCGCTCTTTTGACCCATCAGGTAGCTTTTTTGAGAACTCGTTAAATACGCGGCGTAGCTCTCGACGTTCTTCAACCTGAGTCGCTTTCCTAAAGAACGCCCGAATCAATATCTCAGTCCGAATTGCGAATACAAGAAGATGATCAAGAACTCGGGGTTGCCTGAAGACCAAAGGTTTTGAGGAACTGGTATGTCCCCGTTCGTCATGTAAATCGGAGAAAGCGCGTATCCAAGGCCAAAAGCTCTCGTGTTTAGCGAGCCGAGCATAGATGTCTTTGGCATTCGTTAGATATCCCTCTTTTTTTAAAGTCTCAGCATAGTCTGGCGCATATATCATAAATCTGCTTTCTAATTCAAATTCTTCATAAGAAATTACCTCTTTGAGTTGTATCCAGATATCATGTGGCCCTGTATTATAGCTCCATTTTTCAAAATAGACTTTTTGAGGCTTGCCAGTCAGGGCACAGAGCCACTCAAGGAGAAAATATATATCCTGCCTGAGAAGTTCTATCGCCTGTAGATAATACCGTCCTCCCTCTTTCTGTCGTTTTTTCCAGTGTCCAAACAGAATCAAGAGCTTTTCCATATCCTGTTCCAACAATTCAGGATTACAATCCGTTACCTTTTGGATAAACTCTGAAAGTTCCTTATCGGTAATTGAAAGGCAAGGAGCTTCCCATAGGGTCAAAATTGTTTTGGCTGTTCTGTAAAAGGAGAGTCGTGTGAAAACATCCTTGTAATTCTCTTCCCACTGCTGGCTCACATCTGTAAATCTCGATATCAAAATTTCTCGACCTGTCTTCCCCGATAGGAATTTATCAATATGTTCATAGCCATCGAGAGCTTCTACGAAAATATAGCTTTTCCAATAGGAAAAATATGCTTCATACGGTCGGAAATAATCCCCATTAGAGTGCTTCTGTTTCTTCAGAATTCGAGGGACTTCTCCTGAGAACCGATCGACAAAATCGCTCTTCAGTTCTTCATCATAAGGGTGCAAAAGAGATTCAAGCGACCAGTCACCCATGGTAAGAATAGAAATGCTATTGTAATCAGCCGGTATCAAGTTTTCTGGCGTTTCGGAGCCTCCTGTAAGCGGATAGTTATCCCAACTTACAAAATATTCGGAAGGCAACTCGACGAATAAATCGGGAATTAGCGCACGCTTGACAATCATATCTTCAATTGAAAGGCCATAGGGTATCCGCTGGATTTCTAATCTGTCTTTAAGATAGTGACCAAACCATCCATGGCAAACCTTCGCAGAACTCCCGATGGCGAGAGGCGTATCCCTGTAAAGGCCCACGTTTAAGTAACGGCTATATAGGTCCATTCCATTACAATGGGAGTACATCCACATTGATTAACCTCCTGAATTTTTGGAGTGATGGGCATCAGAGAAAGCACTTGTCGTTGTAGAAATCTGAATACATGCCCAAATAACTCGCTTGTAAGGGCGGTTCGTCATCAGCGGTTTCGGTCACAGCGGCACCTTTGGGTTTGCCGTGCATCCGTGCGTAGGTTTCCGCCAGCAGGTCGCGCAGTTCCTCAGCGATTTTTGGATGAGGGTCACCGGCAAGAGCTTTACACGCCAGTTGCTCTGCCAAGCGTGGTTTATTACAGTCCAAAGCCAGCCACCCGGCACTACGGTGCAGTACTGATTACCTCGGTTCAACAGGCTCGGTTATCTCATCAAGGGCCTTAAGCTCCAGATCCAGTGCTTGCTCAAACAACTCCACCGCCTGTTCCTCATTGCCTCGCCGCCGTTCTTGGTCAGCGAAAAATGCTACTTCCATAGCTTTATTGTGAAATTTATCAAGCGCAATCATTTTTGTTGTACCTCGGCAAGTGGTCTCCCAAACTCTACGACGACCACATAAATTTTCAATCTCTTCCAAAATCAAAATACTACATACTTGCTTTTTCGGCAAGAAAAACTATACTTATGTGCAGTATTGTATTTAATGATTCCGAATGGCACACAGAGGAATTGCATGTCGCGCAAAAGCACTATTGAGTGGACCAACAGCACATGGAACCCCGTCACTGGCTGCACAAAAGTGAGTGCGGGTTGCGATCATTGTTATGCCGAGCGATTATCGGAGCGTTTTCGAGGCGTCAAGGGCAATCCTTTCGAGACGGGTTTTGATCTCACGCTTCGTCCCAAACGCCTTGAGCAACCCAAGCACTGGCGGCGTTCGCAACTCATCTTTGTCAATTCCATGAGCGATCTGTTCCATAAGGACATACCAACTCAATATATCCATCGCGTATTTGACACGATGGAACAGGCGGATTGGCACATCTATCAAGTGCTGACCAAACGCAGTTCGCTGATGCGCGATTTTGTCCATCAACGCTATGGGAGCCTATCCGCCCCACCACATATCTGGTTCGGTGTCTCTATCGAAAACGCTGCGGCCATGACACGCTTACGGCATTTAAAACAGACCAACGCCTCAACGCGCTTTGTTTCATTCGAACCGCTGCTCGGCGCGCTTGGATCGGTGGATCTTACGAATATTCATTGGGTAATCGCTGGGGGTGAGAGCGGACCAGGGGCGCGTCCGGTCAAGATAGAGTGGTTGCGTGAATTGCGCGATCAATGTCAGGCGCAAAATGTCGCTTTTTTCTTTAAGCAGTGGGGTGGGCGCACGCCCAAGGCCGGCGGCAATACGCTGGACGGACGACAATGGCAGGAATATCCAGATATAAAACACAATCAAATACTCGGCACTTCATTACAAGTGGCTGGTGCGCCAAGCGAGGAACAAAAGGGATGTTGAAACGCTTGCAGATACGAAATTTTCGCGGCTTCAACGCACTCAAAATTGACCAATTGAGCGGTATTAACCTCATTGTTGGCAAAAACAATTCCGGCAAGACCAGTTTACTGGAGGCAATTTTTCTGCTGTCTGGAGCAGGAAATGCACAGATGGCGATAAATGACAATGTTATTCGCGGCCTGGAATCAGGTGTCGTTTCGACCAGTGAGCCTTTCTGGAAACAACTCTTTTCCAATCTGGACATGGGACGTTCTATCAGAAGACGCGTTTTCTTCGGTGCGAAAAGACCCGGATCATTTCGCCCAAGAATTGCGTTTGGCTGCCGCTGTGAAATGGTATGAAATGGCGGTGGTTTCCCAAAGCCGAGCGGCTGAAATTTCGGGTCTATCCCGCAGTGAATTTATCGCGGCACTGGATCGGTTCAAGGTTTCAGCATTCCAATACGATGTAGATGAAATAGCGGAGGAAGTAAACTGTGAGAGAGGGGTGGGGTGGATTGGCAATAAGTAGCGTAGGCAAATTAAGACCGATTGGCCTGTCGTGCGTTGATTGAACGATTTAAAAAGAAAATACAGGATGCGGTGGAATGGAGTGAGTTAAAAAACGTGGAATCATCGAAATGTAGCGAACTTCAATACTGCAACTTCCTATACACCTATTTCAAGAGTTGATAAATCTGTCAAAATCAATATCTGGCTGACCCTGACGAGCGTAGTATGACGAAAAACGCGCCACAATATCCTTCACAAAAGACAGCGAGATTTGTATTTCAGGAGGGGTGTGGAATTTTTCTTGGAATTGATCAATTTCCAAAGTGAAGAGTTTTCTAAAATTGAGGAACCCGCCTTCAAAAAAATCCGTCTTAGGAAGCCAGTGATGATAGGTTGATTTGTTGTTTCCGAACGCTCGTTTTAACTCTCCCTTTTTGTTATTACTCAGGTTTGTATCACCAAACCACGGAAATAACGTCGTTCCAAGATCAACTTCCACAACAAGAATCCGGTCAGTATTACGGCTACCATCTTCCCTCACGACAAGGTCGCAGGCTGGACTCATGACAGCAAACCACTTCCCACTTTCCTTTTCTTTTACAAGGCTACCAGTCCGGACGTCATCACTAAGCGGCGGGTGCAGATAGACTTCTTCGGGAAAGCAACTGTCTGCGTCATCATCAAGAAGTTGAAGCAAATGATTCAGCGTGTGCCGAAGAAGAGCCTTTTCAGTTCTGGAAGAATCGTCCTCACCATAATTTATCCATTTATCTATCTGAGGAATGAGGTTTTCGAAAAACACTTGACTCAATGTTTGTTCGATGATGCCCCTGCCACCCATGATGCGGGTCAGTCCTGTGTTATAGATATTCCAGAATCTGTCCAACAAATCATCGTATCCTGCTCCGGGGTCCCCTTTTTTGAAAACTTTTATATGTGCAAAATCCGTGTTGACAGGGGTTCCAGTCAGAATAAAGACTGGAATCCGAAACTGTGAATCTTCGATTTTACGTATAACTTGATTGCCTGCATCACTATCATTTCCAAGTGTCAGATCAATGATTGCACCATCGAAGGAATTATCAAGCACGGAGGAAGCTGCCTCGACATCTTTACATTCGACAAGTTTAACCTCCCGCTGCTTTTCATTTTCGTATCTTTCGACAGTATCTCTACAGGTAGATAGATCCTGTTCATCATCCTCAACTATAAGCAGTCGCAACACACTCATTCCTCATCCTCTGTTTTAGGTTGTAACCTGAACCAAGCTCCTTCTTCAGACTCAAAAGCTTTCAATTCAAGATCGTTCCGTGCGGCGGCTTCACCAGCAATTGCCAATCCCAGACCAGTACCAGATGGTTTGGTGGAGAAATGGGGTTCGAAAATCACTTCGCTTGCAATGTGGTCAGGTTCAATACCTGGCCCGGTGTCATGATAATCAACATGAAGCAGAGAATCCTTGTCCGTTGCGAGTTCAATAATAATTTTTCGTTTGAGAATTTTTTTTTCGCTCATCCAGTACAGACTGTTGTCCACAAGATTTGTGAAAATCACATTGACATCCTGACGCCAAGAGGAAAATCTAAAGTCGTCGGATCCTGTAATTTCAGCGATTACCTTCTGAGACTTCATTTCTTGTTCGAAGACAGCAAGCACGTTTTCTATCTCTTTCTTCAGCGCAAGCGGCTCTTTTTTAGAGCGCTTCCCCGCTGCCAGAGGATCAAGTTTGTTGAAGAGATTGACAAAAAACTCTGCATTCATGCCTATGCCCTCAACAATTGACAGAGATTTCTCAAAATTTTTTAAATTCTCAGTTTTCCGAAATGATTTGTACCAGTATCGGAGGTTTGGTATCTGGTTTCGGAAATAATTGAGTGGCCGTCTGCCTTCATGAAGGATCACGTTAATAATTTTTCCCAAGGTGGCCTGCCCCTGATAAATGGCAACAGCTTGGCGTATTTCATCAGCAATTTTGTTCTTGCCTTCCTCTTCCCCACTGATGATTTCAATAATCTTATCAGAGGTTCTTTGGTCAATTCCAGATCCGGTAAGTCTTTCCAAAACATCCCGTTTCAGTTCATCGAAAGAAAAAAGGCGTTCCAATTCACGTTCGACTTTGATAACAGGCCTGCTCAGACCTGCTTTCATTCTGAATTCAAAACGTCGCGTTTCGAGTTCTATGATGACCTTTGTGGTGATTTTGTTCAGTTGAACAAAGGCCGCATTTTCCCTTAGTCCATCTCGCGCGCTTTTTTCAATCAGACCGGATTGCTCATCTGACTGAATTTGCACATACCCTATTACTTGGTTGCTACCGATCTTACGAGACGGATTCTGGATACGCTGCTTGTTCAGCCTCAACCAATCAAATTCTGGATCACCCAGTGGCCGGATACGAAATCCGTTTCGGTAAACACCTATACCGTTGGAGGCGTTGAGAAGCCGCCGTGCCTCGAGTTTTCCGACGTAGTTACCAGATTCATCCTGAAGACCACGGCCTATCAAAGAATCAATAGCATCCTTGTCACGATCATACACCCGTACATCAATATCAAGCTCCCCGCATCCGGTAGGCTCACCAAAATCAAAAGGAATACTCTCGTCGGCGGTGTTGCGAACCTTCTGCGATGAATAGGTCAGTGTGCCTTTTCCATCAGCACCAATTTTGCCAGCTATCTTGTAATCAAAGAGATCAAATAGAGGAAATGGCTCAATAGTTTCAGTGATGTCCTCTACACCGGGAAAGCCTTCAACTTTCAGGTTTATACAAAAGTCATCATTGCTAAGAGCAGAATTCACTGGTGATTTCAATTTTTTTAGTTCAAAACGAAGTTCTTTGAACTGTTTCTTGTTCCAGCCAGCAAGAAGTTCGCTATCTCCTTCCATAGTCAGTTGTGTACCAGGCGGTTCGGATACCTCAGTAGTTTCAATGAGGATCTCCACATCATCCAGATATTCGGCTGTCTCGAAGTTCTTCCACGCGATATAGACCATTGTCTTCTCGCCTTCATCACTGACTGTTTCGAGAAGCATGTCTGTGCCGAGAATAGATGCGGCGTAGCGTCCCACCCCTTTACGTCCCTGCATAACCCTTCCGGAAGGACTCGTGCGCCGATCAAGTTTATCTCGGGTTGACGGCACCATCCACTTGTTAATGACAGTATCCTTGGACATCCCGTGACCATGGTCTGAGATAATAATGGAATATCCGCTGTGGTCAGGGGCTGCCATAAATTCGATATTTACATCAGGAGAATCGGCGTCATAAGCGTTCTTCACCAGTTCTACGACCGCCGCATAGACATCCTGAATCAGATCGCGGCCGATGGTCAGGATATGCCGACCAGCCGGTCTTATTCTGTATGTTCCGCTTGCGCTCACAACCAGACCTCCTTCAATTTATCAGCTATTTTCCGTGCCAGAAGCACAGGCACTGCATTGCCGATCTGGCGGAAAGCAGGCGTGCGTCCGGGAACATCTCTGACACTCTCAAAGTAATAATCATCCGGGAATGTCTGCAATCGCGCAGCCTCTCTGGGTGTGATTGATCGATTCTGATTAATGTCCGGATGAATATAATAGTGACCATCCTTGGCGATATGGGCAACTACGGTATGAGAAAATCGCAGATCCGAAGCGACGACCTTGAACCTATCCAGAAACGAATTTCGATGTCTATGTGTTTTAAGATGCTCCGGAAGCATATTGTAATTTAGACGAGTCTTTTCTTTATTCCAGAGATTAACAACTCTCCAGTAAATTTCAAGGTCTTGTTCCGTATTAGGTCTTGCTTGATGCCAAGTGACTGGAAGCTCGTCATCTCTTATCCCTGCTTCATACTGATATGTTCCAAGATATGGTCTGACATTGCATGGGCCTGTGTCACCTTCACCTGCGGCAATGGTGGGAAGGTCGCAGAATATTTCCCTTACAAAGGTATCAGGATTCCACTTGTCTGGCTCTGGATAAAAATCAGTCTCTTTACCCCTTCTTCCGACAAGAATTATTCTTTTTCGTCTCTGTAAGACGCCATAATTCTCCGCTGACAGATTCAGAAAATCGGTTTTATAGCCACATTCACGAAAAAGGCTTAGCATGGCGTCAAAATAGCGGCTGCCATCCTCATTTTTTGCTGATAGGAGACCGTTGACATTTTCGAAGACAAAGTATAATGGTTTGTATCTCTTCAAAAATTCGGCGTAATAGTGATACAAATAGTTACGCTTATCTCCCTTCATCCTATTCAAGTCACGAGAACGTCCTATGAGGGAATAGGCTTGGCAAGGAGGCCCACCGACAATCAAATCAAGCCTACAATTATCCAGTAGAGCGTCAACCCGCCGGAAAATATCTGGCAGTGTTTCGTCACTTATCTCAGCATTGATGACCGATTTGATAATCCGTTCCGGAACCTGTTCATAGAAATCTGGACGGGTCAGTGTTCCATTCAGATAGTCTGCATACAGTTCTACCCTGTCACGATCCTTCAAATAGTGGTACGCCATCCGTGTGCGTAGAGTAAAACAGGCCGCTTTATCTGATTCAATGTGTGCGACAGGCTCAAATCCCGCTTGTATAAATCCTTCGGACAGCCCGCCAGCACCCGCGAAAAGATCCAGAAATTTTAGGCCCCTATTCATGCTGTGATTTCCATTTTCTTTTATTTCTCAGGACAATAGACAAAACTGACAGCTTGCCAATACCCTTTCTGCCCATAACGGGCCGCCCCTTACCCGGTGTTTGATCACCACTTCCTGGGCTTCGGCGTTGATAACCAACGGTTAGAAATTTCTCACGTAAATCTGCATCATTCATCCCGCAACCATTGTCCTGAATGCTAATTCTTTTACCTTCACTCTGTTCTTTTACAGATACATTTACCCGAGAGGCATCAGCATCCCAGGCATTGGCAATCAATTCCGCCAAGACAGCGGGAACATTGCTATACAGGTTCAATCCCAAATGATTGAGTACATTTAAGTCAATATCCAGAGTGTATTCTTCAGACATCACGCCTCGTCCTTTTTCTCAAATGACCTGTAATTGCTTGCCCGATAGCATAAGCCAAAGATGGCGGAACAGCATTGCCGATTTGACGGCCAATTTTCAAGAATGACGCTTTTTCATCGGGCGCAACAAACTGATATTGCCCAGGAAAAGTTTGGAGAATTGCACCTTCTCTCAAGCTCAGAGCACGGTCTTGTTCTGGATGTCCATATCGTCCGGTTCCATAACGATAAAATTGCGTGGTCAGCGTAGGTGCTGGCTTATCCCACTGCATACGCCCGTAAACGCTCCCATAGCTTAAGCCACTATCTTTCTTGTAGCAATCTGGCAATAATTCAGTAGGCCAATCTCGCCAAGTCCCACCGGGCTTAGAAGCCCGGATGCGTTTCAGGTTGATTGGCTCCAATCGAGAACAAACATGTAGAAAATCATCCTCGTTTGATTGTCCCTGATCGAGAGGTGCGAGGTGCCCAATTGCTTGCCTAACCGTTTTGGGCTTTTGAGGTTCGGGTTTCGGCATATCAATCCTGCCCAATAAAGATGCCAGCATAACCAAACGGCTTCGGCTTTGCGGAACCCCAAAGTCGGCACAGGATATAACCCCATCAGAAATACTATACCCTGCATCGGCTAATTCGCGCTTAAACTTATTGTAAATCGGTTTATCCATAAGTTGAGGCACATTTTCCATTGAGATAATCTCTGGCATGCCCTCAAGAATTATTCTCAGAAATTCACCAATCAGATTCCACCTCGAATCCGATTCATCAGACTTCATTTTGGCCGTATGACTGGAGAACGGCTGACAGGGCGCGCAACCGACAAGCACGCGATATTCCGCATCATTAAAATATCTTGAAATATCAGAAAAAGAGATTTTCCTAATATCCGCCTCAATAAAAGTCGCTTCGCAGTTATTTTCATAAGCGTAACGGCACGAACCATCAATGTCCAGACCTGCGTTGACCGCGATTCCAGCCCTTTTTAGCCCATAGGTCAAACCTCCAATGCTGCAAAACAGATCAAACACTTGTGCATTGAATGGACTGCTATCGCGGTTGTACACCTCTTGATTAAGAGATTCATTCATGCAACCACCTCCAATGTACAAACAATTAAAGGTTGGCGTAAATATAACCTATCTCTTTTTGAAAGAAAATAGCACATACTTGATATTTGGGCAAGAAAAACTATACTTATGTGCAGTATATTAGCTTGAGCCAAGTCTTAATACCACATACTTGACCTGAAAAATCGTGAATGGCACCCATTTTTACCTATTCATTCACTAAAAATTGGCAATATATCGTGAATAGAATCCATTTTTACCTATCAATTCACTAAAATTTGACAATATACCGTGAATCGGTTATTCTAATGATATGGCAAGCACACGACCGACAAAAAATCGTATCCAGGCTCTGAAACGAGAGTACGATATCTTGCGTCAGGGTAAGGAATCACTACTGTCGATGATTGACGAAGTAGAGGTACCCGAGAGTGTGTACAACTCGAACGCAATTGAAAATTCCACTCTCACCCTCAATGAAACAGAGAAAATCCTGTTGGAGCAGATGCTATCTCGGAATGTATCTGTGCGGGAAGTCTTTGAGGCGAAAAACCTGGCTCGTGTCACAGAATATAAGCGCAACAGAGCGAAAGATAGTGAACTGAACAAAGACCTGATGCTACTCTTGCATCAGATGCTTATCGGCGGCATTAACGATGACATTGCAGGTCGCTTTCGCCAGCAGGGAGAGTACGTTCGGGTGGGCACTCATATTGCGCCTGCACCCGAGCATGTAGAACGCCTGATAGATAATATCCTCGTCGAGTATTCCAGTGACCTCGACACCTACTTCCTGGATAAAATTGCCCGATTTCATCTGGATTTCGAGACCATCCATCCCTTTTGTGACGGCAATGGCCGCATGGGGCGGGTCCTCATCAACTTTCAACTCCTGCAACTCGGTATGCCGCGTCTCATCATCCGCAACTCAGAGAAGGAGACGTACTATCGGGCATTCAGAGATTACGGAGATAGCAGAACGACCAGAACGATGGAAAGGATTCTATCACTGGCTCTCACAGAGTCGCTGCACAAGCGACTGAGCTATTTGAAGGGAGAGGCAATCATCAAGCTATCGGATTACATCAGACAGAATGGACTCTCGGCACCCGCTGTCACCAACGCCGCCCGTCGCCAGACCATTCCCGCTTTTCGAGAAAAGGGGGTGTGGAAGATCGGGCAAGAGTTCATCTACTGATTCCACAACAGGCGTATCTCCCGCGGAACAGAACCAGCGGCAAATGTCTTCTTCAAAGGGCGGTGCTTTCTTCTCAACGGTTTCCTGTGAATATCCTTTCACGATGGTATGCAAGAAAATCCTCTCCTGTCGTGTCCATCTTCTTCTGTTTGACATAGCTATCTCTGTGACTTGCTTAATTCTACTTGAACAGTTTTATAAGCCACTCAACAAAGCCCTGACAGAGAGATCCATCAACTTTCAAATCACGCGAGAGAATGGCTGAGCCCATCTGCTTGGGATCTCTTCTGGCAGCCAGGCATAGAGCTTGGCCCTCAACATCTTCTTCTCAGTAAATTTTCTATCATCTTTCGGAATCCCATTAATGTATTGCTGAGACAACGGCCACACTGGATCACCGTCGGGAATCATTTGCACAACAAAATCCTCAAGTTCGCCACTTGACACATTATCGGGCATCAGCCAGATACCGACGCGGGGCTTGCCTTCGATGATTGTTCCGGCTGGTTCAGGAGACTGCGGAAATTGAATGTTCGCCATTCGAAGTCTATAACCTACAGCATCCCAACGTGACCTCAGATTATCATTGGCATCCACGAGAATACCAATGGCTTGCCGTCCCGGAACCTTGATTTCAGGGGTAATGGAATCACGCAGTTGCTCAAAGTTAAACTTATTTAGAATGTCAATAGTCTGCCATCCTGGAGATTCGCTTTCTGGACTACTGAATTCAAGCAGATGGTCAATGTTGTCCACAATTTTAAAAGATGGGTAACGATTGCAAAGACGACGAACGACATGCTTATCACTATCCCCTTCGACTAAAAGGACGCGATTTGATGTATTTTGATTGGCCATAACCTATCTCACCTCAATGCTTTGTTCGCCCGCGACTCGAAGCTCTTCCTCGGAATACTCTACGACACTCATTTGTTCACCATCTCGCTCAAGGCGAACAAGCATTCCGTCCACTTCCTCTAAATCCACTGCCGCTTGTGCAAAACCGACCACACAATCCCAGCTATGAGTTGTAGCGAAAACCTGCACATTGTTCTCAATAGCCGTCCTCATCACCATCTTCCAGAAATCGCGCTGCACGGAATGATGAATACCGTTTTCCGCTTCGTCGATAACCAGAAAACCATCTTGGCTATTAGCAAGTGCCAAAGCGACGCCGAACAAGCGCACTGCGCCATCACCAAGGCTTTTCAAAGGAACCGGATGTTCTCCTTTGAGTTTCACAATCGCCCGCCGCCCATAACGACCAGAAGATCTTTCATCACCAATCACAACAACACGCTCTACTTCATTGCCATAAATCAGCCGTAGTGCGTGTATTACTCGTGCTTCATCATCTGTAAGGGCTATGCTATCCCAGAATCGAGGTATATCATCATCGCTCAATAAACCTGGCCCCATAGACACACACTGAATTTCAGATGGTCGTTTGGATTCGTCAATCCGCGGTCTGCGATAGGGGGGAAAATTACGCGTACGCAAGAAGAAACGCATAGGAATTTCTTGCTTTGTACCCTGAAATCCAATTTTAATTAAGGATTCATAACCAATTTCCTGATCTGAGTCAAACTCAATGCTGAGTTGCTGTGCCTTGCTATCCGGACCTATGGATATACAAGAATCTAACGTGGAATGCCGACCATAGAAAAGAGCCTCAAAATCGGGTATAGTTCCCTCATCGCCATCTTCATCAACAATGACCGTAAATTCTTCTCTTCTCTGTAATACACGCCTGAACTCAGTAAGGCTGCCGCGTGAGGCATAGATACGGACAGCATCGAGCAAAGTGGTCTTGCCAACCCCGTTCCTCCCGGCAATCAGCGTCACGCGCCCCAACCGTGGAATCAAAAGGTCTTTGATCCCCTGAAAGCCTTTAACCGACAGGCTGGGAAGATGAAGCTCCTCGTTAGATAATTTTGCACACATGAGCTACTCTCCTCCGTTTGGTCACTGATTTTACTCAGGATGTAAATACGTAAAATAAAAAAGGACTTGTGTTGAGCGGATGCCCCTGCATCACGTCGGAACATTCGGCTCTGCCTTGGTCATAACCTCCAGCACAGCGGTTTTGCCTTCTCTATTTGCTGCGAGTGCGCGGTGGATCGCGGGGGCGAGTTCGTCGGGCGTATCCACGCGCTCGGCATGTGTGCCCAATCCCGCGCTCACCTGGGTGTAATTCCCGCTCATCTCATTGCTCCCAAAGCGATCTGAAGCATACGGCATATGCGAATCGTACTTCGTCATCACACCATTATTGAGCACAACCGTAAAAATCGGAATCTCTGCACGAACACCCGTCTCCAGATCCAGCCCCGCCATCCCAAACGCCGCATCGCCCATCAAATTGATCACCTGCTTCTCCGGCGCCGCCAACTTCGCGCCTAACGCCAGCCCCAGACCATAGCCCAACTGCGTGGACTTGCCCCACCCCAGGTACCCGCGCGGAGACACGGGCTTCCACGTCGGAACGAGTTGATCGCGCGGATACCCCGAATCGTGGGTAATAATCGTATTGCCCACATCGACCGCATTCTCCAACTCTCGAATCACCCGATAAGGACTAATCGGAATCTCATCGGACGTAAAATGCGGCTCCCACAGAGCGGCAAACTCCCGGGTCACAGCGGCAACCCGATCTTCAGCATCATTCTCCCGCCCACCCTCGCCAACCTGTCGCTTCACCTCTTCAATCATCTGCCTCAACACCAGCTTCGCATCTCCCAGCGCGCCCAATACAATCTCGTAATCCTTACCCATATCCTCGGCGCAATTCGTCACCTGAGCCAGAGGAACCCCTTCGGGCATCGGCGTGGTAAATGTATTGCGCGTAAAACTCGTACCAATCCCCAGCCCAAAATCCATCGCCTCCAAAAACCGCTTCACCATCAACGTATAGGTATGCCCGCCAGTGCCCAGTGAAAGTGGATGCGTCTCTGGAAAAACACTCTTGCCGGCAAGCGTCGTCATCACGGGAACACTCGCCAACTCGGCAAATTCGATCAGTTCCTCCGTCGCCTCGGCATACAACACCCCCTGACCCGCAATAATAACCGGACGCGAAGCCTTGAGAAGATCTGTAACCATATCGCGCACATCTTCAGATGCAGCGGCAGAGCGCCGGACCTGAACCGGCGTATAAGCGACCTCCTCACCGGGATATTCGGCAGCCATAGCCTCTCTGGGCATCTCCAACAACACAGGACCCAAACGCCCGCTCTTCATCTGCACAACCGCGCGACGCAGCATAACCGGAATATCCTCCACCGCGTATATTTGCGCCGCCCACTTCGTAACATGACGGTAGTTCCGCACCGCTTCAAACGTGGGATGAATACCCTGACGCGACAGTGCTTCTCCGCCGGGCAAATGCAACACGGGCACCGAATCTGCATAAGCCTGTGCCACGCCCCCAAAAGCATTTTCCGCACCGGGACCTTGCTGCATCGTAAAAACGCCAAACTTTTTTCCATTGGACACGCGACTAAAACCATCGGCCATATTGACACCCGCACGCTCCTGACGACAAATAATAGGGGTAATCCCCGCCTTCGCCGAGGCTTCGATCAGTGTCTGATGGGGAAAAGCCACCAGAAACTCAACACCTTCTGCCTTGAGCACACGCGCCATAGCATCGTAACCAGTCATGAAATTCTCCGTTTTGTGTATTGTGAAAAAACGATAAATTGTTACCTTATGCAGGGTCGGAGCCAAAGATATTCTGATTGCACGAATAATACAATGGGATTTTGAGACGCCACATCATTTAATCTACACCATGCACAACTCTCCAGCGGACATCTGCCCGCTTTGCAAAAGCCAGAACACAGCCCACTATCTCCGCGACGCACTCAGAGAATATCTGATCTGTACGGATTGTTCCCTGATCTTTGTCCCCAAAATTTTTCACCTATCTGAAAAAGAGGAAAAACAACGCTACGACCTGCACGAAAATGACCCCACAGACCTACAATACAGAGCATTTTTATCGCGAATTTGCAACCCCTTGAAAGCGCGCCTGTCCAAACACGCGCACGGCCTGGATTTTGGATGCGGTCCCGGACCGACATTATCCCTCATGTTGCAAGAACGCGGACATACCGTCGAAATATACGACAAATTTTACGCGCACAACCCCGAAGTCTTCCAGCGCGAATACGACTTTATAACCGCAACAGAAGTCGTCGAACACCTGAAAAATCCCCAATGTGAATTGCAAAGACTTTATCGCCTTGTAAAACTCGGTGGCATACTCGGCATCATGACCAAACTCGCAACCGACAAACCCGCATTTGAAAAATGGCATTACAAAAGAGACCCAACGCACATAAGTTTTTTTTCAAAAACGACATTTGAATGGTTGGGAAAAACCTATGAATCAGAAATCGAATTCATCGGAGCCGATGTGATCTTAATTCACAAAACAGGAAAAGGACACAAATGAAAAAATCATTAGACGAAAAACTCGCCGACATACGCAGCAATCCCAACAGCGATGCATTTATCATTGCGTATGCCGCGGATCCCGACATGTCAAAAGGGCTTGCAACACTCACAGATGCTACACCATCCATACAAGCCTATTGCGATGACCTTGTAGATATCACTGAACAAGCAAAAATCGATGTTCTGCTAACCTCTGTCTCCACCATGGACGTCCTGGCAAGAGAAAAGCGGCTCTTTGACACATCGCCCGTAACCCCTGCCGTACGCGCCAACGACACAACCGACCTGTGGGATGCAACAGGCGCAAAATACACCTCTTTGCCATCCCGCCCCTTTGCCTCCCCCACAATAGAAGAAGCGCAATACGGCACACTCTTGCCCAAGCCCGACCAGAAGCCAGACATCGACCTCGGCCTGTACTCCGTCACATTCAACAACAATCTGGACGCAGACTGGCTCACACTAACAGAGTTTAAAGCCTTCAGAACAGAAGCCATACGCAAAGGATTTCGATACTTCCTTGAAGTCTTTAACCCCAATGTAGCCGACTGCGGGTTGAATCCAGAAGACATCCCCAAATACATAAATGACCAGATCGCCCGAATGCTCGCCGGCATACCCCGGTCATCGCGTCCCGAATTTTTGAAAATCGCCTACAACGGTCCAGAAGCCATGGAGAGCCTCGTCAACTACGATTCCACAGTCGTCGTCGGCATTCTCGGCGGGCCAACGAGCACCACGTACGATTCATTCAAGCTCATATCCGAAGCCAAAAAACACGGCGCGCGCGTCGCCCTCTTTGGCCGCCGCATCAAAGGCGCCGAAAATCCTCTGGCATTTGTCGAAGTCTTGCGCGATATCGCAGATGGCCTTGTCAACCCGGAAGAAGGGGTCAAAATCTATCACAACGCACTCAAAAAACTCGGCATTGCGCCATTGAGAAACTTCGAAGATGACATGGTACTCTTCACACCGGGACTGGTATAGGTTTTAGCCACAAAAAGCACAAAAGACACAAAAGAAAGGCGCGTGTAGGATCGGTGTCTCTGTGTCTGTTCCCCAACTTTGGGGCGTGTCTCAATAAACCAAATACAAGGAAAATAACATGCGCGTCACGCGGCTACTCGATACACCCATCATCACCCCGGATTTACACCCGAGTATCGGACACAATGTCCAGGGCCCCTCGCTGATCCGCGTACCCGACTGGGTACCCGAACCACTCGGAACGTACTACCTCTACTTTGCCGACCACAAAGGCAGGTACATCCGCCTCGCATACACAAATAACCTGTGCGGACCATGGAAAATACATCCACCGGGCACCCTGCAACTCGCCGACTCCTATTTCCCCACACAGCCCCTCGCCGCATCTGAAAAAGACATAGCGAAAATCAACGCACGCTGGCATGCGGAAAAAGGGCCTCAAAAATTGTCCCACGACCTGTTGACAGAAGCCACCACACCGCATATTGCATCACCTGATGTACACGTCAACCACACCGATCAAACCATTGTCATGTACTATCACGGACTCGAAAACCTCGCACATCAAATCAGCCGCGTCGCCACATCCACCGATGGCATCAATTTCACGGCACATCCAGAAACCTTCGCCAAATCCTATCTCAGAATCTTTCAACACGCGGGTTATGTCTATGGCATGGCAATGCCAGGCCAATTTTATCGGTCGGCTGACGGATTCTCACCCTTTGAAGAAGGCCCATTGCTATTCAACAAAAACATGCGCCACGCGGCTCTATTAAAACGCGAAAATACCCTGTACGTATTCTGGTCGCAGGTCGGAGACGTGCCCGAAAGCATATTGCTAAGCACCATTGACATCTCGGTTGACTGGCAAAATTGGCGCGAAACAGAAAGCATCGAAATCCTGCGCCCAGAACATCCCTATGAAGGCGCGGACGCACCACTGCAACCCTCTATTCGCAGCGTGGCTTATGGACACGTCAACCAGTTGCGCGACCCGGCAATCTTTGAAGAAAATGACCACATCTATTTGCTATACGCCGTCGCAGGAGAAAGCGGTATAGCCATCGCCGAAGTGGAACTATAGATCAAACCATCTATTCACAGTGAGGACAATAATGTCAGATTTACACCCCGATAAACTCCTGGAATACTCCGTCGTCTATACAGACCGCGCACTCAATCACATGTCGCAACCCTTCCAGAGCATCATGCGCGATATCTCCACCACACTCAAAAAAGTGTATAACGCCAGCGCGGTCATCGTCGTACCCGGCAGTGGCACTTATGGCATGGAAGCCGTAGCGCGACAATTTGCAACAGACAAAAAATGCCTTGTCATTCGCAATGGATGGTTCAGCTATCGCTGGACCCAAATCTTCGAAATGGGCGACATCCCATCCCAATCCATTGTCCTCAAAGCGCGGCGCACGGGCAATGACAAACACGCCCCTTATGCCCCCGCTCCCATCGAAGAGGTCACAGAGACAATCGCATCGGAAAAACCGGACTTTGTCTTCGCGCCACACGTCGAAACCGCATCCGGGATCATACTCCCCGACGACTACATCCGTTCCGTAGCAGATGCCGTACACGCCGTTGGCGGCCTCCTGATATTGGACTGCATAGCTTCGGGAACAATCTGGGTCGATATGAAAGCCTGCGGTGTCGATGTCCTGATCAGCGCCCCACAAAAGGGCTGGAGCGCCGCTGCGTGTTGCGGCCTGGTCATGCTCAGTTCCGCTGCACTGGAAAGAATTGAATCCACAACCAGCACCAGTTTTGCCTGCGATCTGCACAAATGGCTTCAAATTATGGAAGCTTATGAAGGTGGTGGCCATGCATATCACGCAACCATGCCCACGGATGCCCTCACCGTATTTCGCAACGCAATGAAAGAAACAGAAAATTACGGCCTTGATAAAATATGCACGCAACAACGCGAACTCGGCCACAAAGTTCGCGCACTCCTGGACAGCAAAGGCATAAAAAGCGTGGCAGCAGAAGGTTTCCAGGCACCGGGAGTAGTAGTCAGCTACACGGAAGACCCCGACATACAAACGGGAAAAAAATTCATGGATGTGGGCCTCCAAATCGCCGCTGGCGTACCATTGCAATGCGACGAACCAGAAGATTTTCAGACCTTTCGCCTGGGCCTATTCGGCCTGGACAAACTTCAAAACATCGACCGCACCGTCCAAAAACTCGACGACGCCCTATCGCAAATCATCCCTTGAAAGGACAAACCATGTACGTAGGCACACAGTATTTTGGCACATCAAAAATAGAAATGGAATTTCTATCCCGCCATGGCGTCACCCATTTTGATGCCACAGTAGATGACATGGATGCCAGCACCCTCACGCGGCACAGAGAAGACGCCGCCGCCTATGGGGTCGAACTCGAAATGATTCACGTCCCCCCAATGGACAGCATCCCCATGGCAAAAGACCCGCAGCGCGACAGAGACATCGACCTGTTCTGTCAATACATCGAAAACGCGCACAAAGCCGGACTGCGCGGTCTAAACTACAACTTCTGCGTCTTGCGCGCCCCCTCGGGCGGTCTTGTACAACGCACCGGACGCAGGCCGGGGCGCGGCGGGACAACGTACAGCTCCTTTGTCCTCTCTGAATACGACAACGACACCCTCACCGAAATCGGTCGCGTGAGCCGGGAAGAGGCTTTCGAACGGGCCGAATACTTTCTCGAACGCGCAATACCTGTTGCCGAAGAATACAAAATCCAAATCGCATGCCACCTCAACGACCCGCCAGCACCCGTGCTAAACGGCATAGAAAAGTGGAATTATCCCGTATTTGAAGGCCTGAAGCGATTCAGCGAACTGTTTGACAGCCCCTATCACGGATTCAATTTCTGCTGCGGCGTAGCCGCCGAAGGCCTGGAAAATCCAGCCGAAGAACTCCCGCCCATCATCAAATATTTCGCAGAAAGAAAAAAAATCTTCAACGTACACTTCAGAAACATCCGCGGGGGCCTGCACGACTTTTGCGAAACCTGGCCAGATGAAGGCGACGTCAACATGTACGAAATTGTAAAAGTTTTACACCAGGCGGGTTATCCCTACATGCTCATGCCCGACCACGCCCCCCGCCATCCCGACGACACAGCCCCCGAAGGCGTCTCAAGCCGCGTAACCCAAGCATGGGCATTTCAGTTTGGGTACATCATCGCATTGATCCAGGCAGTCGAAAACGAGAGCAAATAAAACAAAAACAGGAGAATCTATGGCAATCGTACACCCCACCCCTGATCACGTACTGGACAAAGCGACGCGAGAAGCACTCAAGCGCGTGAACACAACCGCTGTGGTCGATGTACTCGCGCGCAATGGCTACGACGCGCGGTACACATACATGCCCAATCTGCAAACCATGAACCCTGGAGAACGATTGGTCGCCAGAGCAATCACCGTGCGCTTTGTGCCCTCGCGCCCCGACGCCGACGAAGAAAAACCGGACGGCGAAGAATCCCCTGAATACGCAGCCTTTGAACTCGCCGGTCCGGGCGACGTCATTGTCATGGAATCCATGCGCACCAAACTGATGTCCATTGGCGGAGACATCAAATTTCTTCGCCTAAAACAGCGGGGCGTAGATGGCCTGATCTGCGATGGCGGCATACGCGACATGCACACCGTCAAAGACTACGGCATCATGCTGTGGGGATATGGCAAAACATCAAACCTCGGCACCCGCGTGGGAACGCCTTATTCGACCAATGATTGGGTACAGGTCGATGGCGTCCTCGTCAGACCGGGAGACTACATCGTAGCCGACGACGACGGCGTAGTCGTCATCCCGCGCAAAGTTGCGCCAGAAATGGCTCAAAAAGCGATTGAATACGACGACCTCGAAGAATGGATTAGAAGACGCCTAGACACGGAAAACCTCTCCCCGGGCAAATACTATCCGCCAGATGAAGAAACATTCGAGCTATATCGCAAATGGAAGAAGGGATTATGATAGAGATTCGTCGGGGGCGACGAAAGGATGCGTCCAATATCGTAGATTTTCAAATCCGGATGGCAAAAGAAACAGAAGACTTTACACTGGATCGACCAACCGTTGAAAAAGGCGTCCAGGCCGTTTTTGACGACCCGCACAAGGGGGCATATTGGATTGCCGAGTTAGACAATGAAGTCGCTGGCTGCTTGCTCACCGTCCCCGAATGGAGTGACTGGCGCAACGGAACAGTCTTGTGGATTCACTCGGTCTATGTGATTCCCAACGCACGGCGGCGCGGTATTTTTCGGACGATGTATGAAACCCTGAAGACCACAGTCGAACAATCAGCCGACCTGCGCGGACTCAGGCTTTACGTCGAACGGGAAAACGAACACGCGCAAAAAACTTATAACGCAATGGGAATGGATGGCAACCACTACAAAATGTTTGAGTGGATGAGGGAAGGATGGTAAAACTCACGCTTCAAAAAAATCAAAACTTTCCAAAATACGCAATGCGAAGTTCCCGATCAGGATGTGGATTTTGCGTACCATTGCGGAAAATATTCTTCAAATCAAATTCCAGAGCAAATGCCTCGGACAGCGTCCATCTGATACCGGCATTTAAAAATCCCTTTCCAGAACCCAGGCTATTGTCCGAATTATCGTTCAACCCAAAATCGTATTCCGCCACAGCTACCACATATTTTCCAAGCCCTGTATCTACCCCGATATAACCCGTAAAATCACTATCGCCATCGCCGTCTTCAAAACTTCGGTTCACCCCAACGTGAACACCCGTATGTCCCAAAGGCAACTTGAAATTTTTGCTGACAACGACATAAACGCCCTTGGACTTCCGGATATAGCGCTTCAACCCATCATCGAACATCCCGTATCCCTGCGATGTATAACCCACTGCCAGAGCCGGGATTGTATATCCCTCTTCAATCACCCGCAGGCGGCCTGAAAACTCAATCCGCGGGTTTAATTTTATCTCCTCGTTGCCCAAAAGATCGCTACCGCCAAAAGACACCCCAACCATACCCCGGCTGAACAAACCAACCGATACACCGCCCAAAATGCCATCGTCTCCATAAAACCGAAGATCCAACCCCAAACCGCGACTGGGCAACAAACCCGCCGTGGGAGCTTCAACCAATTGCCTCGGCTGTAAGTCCTGCTGTGCCCAAACCGGTACAAACGCCATAAAGTAAACACACATGGCAAGTAGTGTACCTCGTCCTGGTCGAACCCAAAAAGGTCTGCAATTATATCTTTTTTTTGACACGTCACCCCTCTGAAGTGGTGTACAACCTCATACTGGTAGAGATCGTCAGATTCCGAACCATCTCCCCCGCATGGGCAAAATGCACATCAATTGCCTGGTTGGGAATCAAATCGCCCCCCAAATCTGCCCACTCAATCAAACACACACCCTCGCCGTAAAATAAATCATCACACCCAATCTCATAGAGTTCGTCGGGACTGCCCAACCGATAAAGATCAAAATGATACACCGGCATCTGCTTTCCATCGGGCGAAACCCCCTCGTATTCATTGACGATTACAAAAGTTGGACTCGTCACATAATCGGTCACATTCAAGCCCGCGCAAATACCCTGTGCAAAACAGGTTTTACCACTACCCAAATCTCCTGTAAGAGCAACGCAATCGCCCGGCTCGAGCCGGGCCGCGAGATCGCGTCCAAACCGATGTGTTTGATCGGGTGACGAAGACACCCGTGTGATCGTTCTATCTGGCGACATAGTGTCCAATCATTTCCCGCGCATAATAGCAACCGGCAAAATACACTCTTCGAGGGAAATTCCTCCGTGTTGAAAACTATTGGCGTATTTGGCCTGGTACTCATTGAAATTGGTGGGATACACAAAAAAGTAATCTTCCCTACAAATAATGTAATTGGTCCCTTGCCCCACACTTGGCAGACCAAAAGCCTCGGGATCTCGAATATGCATCGCATGACGGTTATCGCATCGCAAATTTTTGCCGTATTTGAAACGAATCCCCGTCGAAGTATCCCGATTGCCATAAGCCAGAGAAGCCCGCGCACTCAGCATACAGCCGTGGTCTGTCGTCAACACCACTGTCGAATCAGTCTCAGACAGCTTGCGCAACATCTCAAAAAGAGAAGAATGCGAGAACCAGGACCGCGTCAAAGACCGATAAGCAGACTCATTGGGCGCCATTTCTTGCAACAATTCGGATTCGGAACGACCATGCGTGAGCATATCCAAAAAATTGACCACAACGGCCATAAGCGGAAAAGACCGGTACGAATGCACCTTCTTCGCCAGCCGGTTGCCCTCTGCAATATCCAGTATTTTGACATAGCGCGTATCCAAATTCAATTCTGGATCAATGTCTGCGAGTTGTTGATCGAGCAATTGGTGTTCGTGTCGGTTGCGACTCATGTCGTCGTCACGCGCCACCTGCCACTCATCTGGATACAAAACCGCGAGATCAATGGGAAAAAGGCCGCTAAAAATGGCATTGCGAGAATACGGCGTCGCAGTGGGCAAAATAGAGTAATGGTAGTGTTGCTCAATATCAAAAATATCGGACAACAACGGCAAAATGGCAAGCCAGTGATCCAATCGCATACAATCGACCACTACAAAAAACACCTGTTGCCCATCTTGCACACAGGGCGCGACAAATTCGGATACAATATCCACAGAAAGCGTGGGTGAATCCTCTTCATCTTGCACCCATTGGCTGTAATTGTCCTCTACAAACTTGCCAAACCCCAAATTGCATGCACGGCGCAAATCGTCGTGCATGGTGCGCAAGCCCGGATCGTAAAAGCGGTCCAATTCCAAATCCCACTCGGACAGGCGCACATGAAGATCAATCCAATCTCGCCAGGACTCCGCCAATATGAGAGATTCGCGCAACCTGTTGGATGCAGCCGCATAGTCCAGACCCATGCGGTCTTTTTGAATTTGACGCGCGTCGAGCAATTTTTTGCACGCCAGCAAAATCTGACTCGGATTCACGGGCTTGGTCAAATAATCGTCAATCCGCTGTCCAATAGCCTGTTCCATCAACCGTTCTTCTTCGTTTTTCGTAATCATAATAACCGGAATATGCGGATTGATATCCTTAATCGCCGCCAGGGTTGACAACCCATCTCGTCCAGCCATCATCTCATCAAGCAATACCGCATCAAATCCGCGCTTCTGAACCAGGGCAATAGCATCGTCGCCATTGGTCACAGGGGTTATATCATACCCCCGATCTTTGAGAAAAATTTGATGGGGTCGCAACAAATCGATCTCGTCATCCGCCCACAAAATCTGCTTGGCTTCTTGTGTTTGATTCACATGCACCTCTTTTGTTCATTGATAAAGGATTAGGAGTCATCTAAATCTGCCGGAGACAAAGGCAGCAAGACGACAAATGTCGTACCCCGATCTGGCACACTTTCTTTGATATATACTTTTCCACTGTGATAGTCTTCCACAATGCGTTTCACAAATGCCAGGCCGAGTCCCCACCCGCGTTTCTTAGTGCTGGTACCCGGCAAAAAAACTTGCTTAAACATATGCGAAGGCATGCCCTTCCCCGTATCGCGCACTTCAATAACCACCCGATGATCCTCCAGGCGCGACGATACATCAATGCGGCCCCCTCTCCCCTCCATCGCATCGGCGGCATTCCTGAAAAGATTTTCAAACGCCCATCCCAAAAGTTCCCGATTGATCGGAACAACCGGCACATCGTCTAATTCCTCTACAATTTGCACGTTCTCCGGCAAGCGCGCGCGCAGATAACCCGCTGTCTCAGCCACCACATCGCGCACCTGATCCAATCGCAATTCGGGCGTAGAACCAATCAGACTAAAGCGAGAAGCGATCTTGTCCAACCGGCTCGTATCCCGATCCATTTCTACCAGGATATTTTTTAGCCTCTGACTGCCCTCTCTATCACCCCCTGCATCCAACTCGTCCTTCAACAATGCCAACCAACCGTACAGCGAGGACAGCGGCGTTCCCAACTGATGGGCTGTTTCCCGAGCCATCCCCACCCAGATAGATCGCTGTTCCCTGTTCTTAATATACCGAAATCCGAGATATCCACCCCCAGTAAATAAAATTGTCACCCCAAAAGCAACCCAGGGCAACCAATTCAAACGCTTCTCCAGCGCGGACGCACCCCAGTGCAAATGCCAGATTTCCGGATCCTTGTTGACGGGCCATTCAAACGGCAACGGATCTTTTTCCCCATCGAGCGCGTAAGCTTTGTCCATCACTTTGCCCAGGGTTTCGGGGGTACGGTCACCAAAGGGGGGAATATCAATCGCTTTCCAGTATCGGGGAAGACCCTGTTCGTCTGTGATTACGACTGGAAAATTGGGATTCTGGACCGTGTGATAAATGACATCCTTATAAAATCCCTTGACCTCAATTGTATCCAGCGTAACCACACTGTGCATAAAAGCGTAGAACTCTCCCATACGCCTGGCTTCTTGCCGCATGGGTTGCACCACGTAAAGCTGGGTATAAATGAGAAAAGCGGTGACAATAATAACCGCTAAAAGAAAAAAATAAGCCGTTAAAAAACTCTGGCTGGACAGGCGTAAGTGTAAATCCTTGAGCTTGTCATCGATCTTATTTTTATTTATTAACTGCATTTACCCCTCCGTCTGGTGTTCCTTCCCCCTCATCCAAAACGCCCGACACTTTTTTGAGTTCCCATTCAAAACCAAAGCCCCACAATTTCCGTATTAAAAATAAAAAACACCTTGAAATGAACAAAGACGTTTTTTGTAGCGAGCAAATTCCGAGTTGGGCGGCGTGGGAAAAACGGGTTGCAAAAGTGCGGGACATTTTATATGTTATATTGAAATTCGTTTTGGTTATTCATCACATTCTCCAAAGAAAGGGGTGAGTCCCGGCATGCCTGGTGTCCTCGTACGCGACGACGAGCCGTTCGAAAGAGCACTCAAACGGTTCAAAAAGGCCTGCGAAAAAGCCGGTGTTATTTCCGACATGAAGAAAAATCAGCACTTTGAAAAACCGAGTGAACGTCGGAAACGCAAAATTGCCGCAGCAAGACGCAAGCGGATCAAATTGGACCAGCAATACACCCGCTAAGTCTTTCGCAATTATTCGAATTAAGCGATAATCACTCAGGGTGGCTATCGCTTTTTTTTTATCCATTCCCATTTTGCACTTCAAATGAATATCGTCGATCTCATTTTTGCCCTCGGCCTCTTCTGGTTCGCTCGAAAAGGATGGCAAATTGGGCTGGTACAAAGCCTCATCATGCTACTCAGCGTGATATTGGCTTATGGTTTTGCCCTCACTTATGGCGAAACGACTGCGCGCGCTTTGTTCGATACAACAGAAGACCTCGGCACGGGCACCGCGCTAACCGGGTTCTTTGTGGTATTTGCGGGCGTCCTGGCCGCCTGCTATTTTATCGGGCGCACCCTTCACGGAATGTTGCGTCAATCGCCCCTCGGCGCGATTGACGCATTTGGTGGCATTGCTCTGGGGCTGGCTCAAGGCGCATTGGTTTTGGGTCTAATCGCCATATTTTTACATGCAAAGCCCATCCACAGCCGCGTGCCCGAATTCATCGACAATTCTGCCTTAGGCGCACCGCTTCAAAAATCCGCTCGGGTGATTGCCGATGGTGTACAGGCCATGTTCCCAACGTAAAAACTCTGCTCGAAGCCCTGGGCATTCAGATCGAAAAAACGCCTCCTCTGATTGAAAAGCTCAACGAAGAAGCCGGTAAAGCGCGCAAGAAAATCAACGAAATGCTTGAGGAATCCAAGTAGGTGCGGGTTTCCAAACCCGCACCTACTCACAACCACAGAGACGACCAATGGCCATAACCAGTGACCTGCTCGTTTCCCAGGGAAAATACTGCAATTCGCTCACGGAATACGCCCGCTTCAAAACCCGCGAAGTCGATATCGGGGGTGTGCCACTCGGCGGCGACAATCCCATCCGCGTGCAATCAATGACCACAACCGATACCATGGACACCGATGGTACGGTTGCCCAGTCCATCCGCATGATCCGCGCCGGATGTGAATACGTGCGCATAACAGCCCCCAGTCAGAACGAAGCCCGCAACCTCGAAAACATTCAAAAAAAACTCAGAGCCGCGGGCTACCACACCCCATTAGTAGCCGATATTCACTACACCCCCAATGCCGCGGAAATCGCCGCTCGAATTGTGGAAAAAGTGCGCGTGAACCCCGGCAATTATGCCGACAAAAAAAAATTCCAGATCATCGAATACACCGATGCCCAATACGCCGAAGAATTACAGCGCATCCGCGACAGATTCACACCACTGGTCAAAATCTGCAAAGAATACGGCACAGCCATGCGGATTGGCACCAACCACGGATCGCTCTCAGACCGCATTATGAGCAGGTTTGGCGACACCCCGCTCGGCATGGTCGAATCCGCACTCGAATTTGCGCGAATATGCAGTGACCTCGACTATCACGACATCGTATTTTCCATGAAAGCCAGCAATCCGCAAATTATGGTTCAAGCCTACCGCTTGCTCGTACACAAAATGATGGCCGAAGGCATGAACTATCCGCTCCATCTGGGCGTCACAGAAGCTGGCGATGGCGAAGACGGGCGCATCAAATCGGCCGTGGGCATAGGCGCGCTGCTCGAAGACGGCCTGGGCGACACCATCCGCGTCTCTCTCACCGAAGAACCCGAAGCTGAAATCCCCGTGGCGCAAACACTGGTCGCCCGCTATCGCAACCGCAGCGATCACGCGCCAATACCGGAAATTCAAACACCCCATATCGATCCATTTTCGTACACGCGTCGCGAAACGCGACAGATTGAAAAAATCGGCAAACCGGGTGTCCCAATCGTCATCGCCACCCCACAAGGCACCATCACCCCTGAATCCCTGACCCCCTTTGGCTATACGTACGATGCGGTGCTCGACAAATGGCACATTGCCGACATGGCCGTTGACTTTATCTACACCGGCAACCGCACCCTCAATTTTGAACTGCCGGGCACACTCGGCGTCATTCAAAATGCCCGGGCCTGGTCGCCCACCTCCACCGCATACCCGATTTTTTCTGCAACTGCATACTTGCAATCCAATCACACAGCCGACCGCATCACCTTTGTCTGTGCTGAACTCGACGAACTCGACGAACCGCTTATCTGCGCGGTCGAGGACGATCTCCATGCAGTACTCGTCCTGCAAACCCACAACACCCACGCCATGCCCGAACTGCGCCGCGCCTTCTGCTTGCTTGCAGATTGGCATTGCGACATACCCGTAGTCATCCGCCGAACGTATAGCGCAACAATGTACTCAGCCAGTGATGCCTTCATGCTCTACGCCGCCACCGACTGCGGCGGACTGCTCGTCGATGGCCTCGGCGATGGCCTGTGGCTCGAAGCATCCGATCAAATAGACGACCACGCCCGCACCCGCACGGCCTTCGGCATCTTGCAAGCCACGCGCACCCGCATATCCAAAACCGAATACATATCCTGCCCTTCGTGCGGGCGCACCCTGTTCGACCTGCAGGAAACCACCGCCCTGATTCGAAGCCACACCAACCACCTCAAAGGCGTCAAAATTGGCATTATGGGCTGCATTGTCAACGGTCCCGGTGAAATGGCCGACGCCGATTACGGTTATGTAGGCAGTGGACCTGGCAAAATCACGCTCTACAAGGGCAAAGACATCGTCAAACGCAATATCCCCACAGAAGGCGCGGTTGACGAACTGATTGACCTGATACGCGCCAGTGGCGATTGGGTTGATCCAGCTTAAAATTAGCTTACAACACCTATTTACAGCCTCCCTCTCCCCAGGGAGTTCCTTCACATGCCGCGCATTCCAGAAACTGTCATCGATCAAGTGCGCCTGTCTATCGACATTGTCGATGTTGTGGGCGATCACGTTGCGCTGACCCGCCGGGGCAAAAGCTTTGTCGGCCTATGTCCCTTCCACGACGATTCCACACCCTCCCTAAACGTCTCGCAGGAAAAACAAATCTACAAGTGTTTCGCCTGCGGCGCGGGCGGCAACAGCTTTACATTTCTGCGCGACATAGAAAACATCAGCTTTATCGAAGCCGTTCGCCAACTCGCCGACCGCGCGGGCATAGCCCTGCCCGATGCAAAGCCAGCAGACCCGGACCAGCAGGAAGTCTTTGACCAACTCTATCGCGCCAATGAACTCGCAGTCAAATATTTTCATCACCTGCTCACACAGGACGAGAAAGCCGCCGATGCAATGGCATACCTCGAAAAACGCGGCATAAACCGCGACATAATCGACGCCTTTTCTCTCGGTTACGCGCCCGATCAATGGGATGGCTTCTTGCAAGTCGCCACCCGTCGGAAATTCTCTCCGCAAATACTCGAACGCGCCGGTCTCGTCTTAGCCAACCAAAAAGGAACCGGTTTTTACGACCGCTTTCGCAATCGCATCACCTTCCCCATTCACGCCGCCACAGGTCGTCCCGTCGCCTTTGGCGCACGCGTCCTCGACCCCAACGAGCAGGCCAAATACATCAACTCTCCAGAAACCCCTGTGTACAACAAAAGTGCCACCCTGTACGGCTTGTGGCGCAATAGAGACGCCATTCGCGATGCAGGTGTAGCACTCGTTGTTGAAGGTTATATGGACCTCATTGCCCTATCGCAATACGGCATTGAAAACGCGGTCGCATCCTCTGGCACAGCACTCACAACCGACCAGGCGCGCCTGCTCAGGCGTTACGCACCCAAAACCATACTCATCTTTGACGGCGACACCGCCGGTGCAACCGCTGCAATGCGCGGTATCGGATCGCTCTTTGAAGTGGGCCTCGAAGTCCGCGTTGTCACACTACCCGAAGATCACGACCCCGACAGTTATGTGCGCGCCCAGGGATCCGATGGCCTTCTGCGACTCACCGAAAACGCCGCACCCGCCATCGACTTTCTCATGGAACAATTTGCCCAACGCGACGACCTCTCAACCATAGATGGCAAAACCCGAACAGCACACGCATTTGCCGAACTCGTTGGACGCATCAAAGACAACGCGCTCAAACAGCTTGTCATCAAAGACATCGCCGAAAAAATCGGGATAGATGAAGAAACCCTCATTGGCATTGCTCAAACACAACGCCGCACCACAAGACCGCAAAATGGACAACCAGAACCCGAATCTTATGATACGCGGCCCCGTTCCGAGCGCGAATTACTCACCTTCCTGATGCAGCATCCCGAAACTGCCGATAGCGTATTCAATCAAATTTCTCCCGACAATTTTACAAACAGTACCTACCGGCAAATCGCCACCTTGATCGCCCGCAACCGACAACAAAAACAATCCATTGAAGCCGCACACCTCATCAATCAGTGCAACGATGAACGCTTGTGCCGCATATTGACCGACCTATCTCTGGAAATTGGCATTGAGAATCCCAATATCGATGTTCCCATTCAAGATTATATTCACAAGTTCCATCTCAAAAGTCTCGAAAGCGAAATCGAACTGATCGAAAAGCAATTGCGCCAACCGCTTTCCCCCGACGACCTGCGCGCCACACTGGAAAAACACCGCCACCTCACCGCCCAGCGCAAAGCGATGGCTGAGCCAAAATAACTTTCATAAGTATCTAATTTTCAGTTGCACAACTTATCTATGTTCTTTATCTTTCCTTTTCAGATTGGATTAGCAAAACTAAATTTTGGGGCGCATAGCTCAGTTGGTTAGAGCGACGGACTCATAATCCGTTGGTCCGGGGTTCGAGTCCCTGTGCGCCCACCATAAATCATCGCGGTGGCCATCCAGCGAGGTCGCCGTTTTTTTGTGAACAGTCACTTCATTATTTTCTTGATACTCCGCCTTATTTTTATCAAACCATCCAACCGTTTGGTATTTTTTGTGGAGGGTAGCGAGTGCAAACCATCACCAAAGCAGACCTGGCAAAAATACTTGCAGATGAAATTGATTGCAAAAACACGATGGCGAAACAGGCGGTAGATGTACTCTTTGAAACCCTTGCAGATGCCATCATCGAAGGTGAACGAATCGAAATTCGAGGCTTTGGAAGCTGGGAAGTCAAACGCACCAATGCCCGTCCCCGCGCACGCAATCCCCGAACGGGCGAAGAAGTCTATGTGCCCGCGCGGCGCAAAGTCGGATTCAAACCTGGCAAAATCCTTCGAGACGCCCTTTCAACCCCCCTCAAAGATCTGGAAAAATAATCCGCAGATGAACGCAGATGAACGCAGATGAAAAACAAAAACACCGCAACAGATTTGTTGTGGTGTTTTCTTGTAATGCTGACAATATGATTTACAAAGCCTCATAGAGGTTTTCAATCTGCTGTTCCACCAGACGCAACCGACGGCTGAGGCGGTCTCCTCGCTTGAAATCTCTTTTTTCAAAAGCCGATGCCATCCCCCGTTCCAATCGCAATTTCTCCTCTTCCAACGCCTCGATTTGTTTTTCAACCTCAGAATTAATCTCTCCATCCGGCGTTTTACTCGATCTTCGTTTTGCCCAAAAATCTGAGAAATTGCCCACATGGGACTCCAAATTCAGGTCGCGCACTTCAATCACGCGCTCGGCGATTTTATCGAGAAAATAGCGATCGTGCGAAATCACTATGAGTGTACCGTCAAAGTCTTCAAGGGCATCTTCCACCTGCTCGCGGGATGCGATATCCAGATGATTGGTAGGCTCATCTAATAGCAACATATTGGCCCCAGACACCATCAAACAGGACAACTGAACGCGGCTTTTTTCTCCGCCGCTTAAACTGCCGACTTTTTTGTCCAGATCACGCCATCCAAATAAAAACCTGGACAGCACCCTACCTCCCTGATCGCGGTTCAACTCACCCGACAAACAGATCTCTTCGAGAATGGTTCGATTGTCATTTAAGGTCTCGTGTTCTTGTGCGTAATATCCCAATTTTATGCGTGGACCAATTCGCATTGTGTGGTGTTCCCAAGCAGCCTCGGCAACAATGTCTTTAAAGAGCAGGGATTTGCCAGTTCCATTGCTTCCAACCAATCCGACGCGCTCGCCCGATTGCACCAGCAAATCAACATCTCGAAACAGCGTGCGTTGACCTGCTTTGCGCCCGTACTTGCGCAACTCCAGGGCAATTTTTCCACTACCCTGAATTGCGCCAAATGCAGGATCAATGCGCTGGCGATCCATGACTGGCCGATGGATCCGATCTATGCGGTCCAGCATTTTCCCCTTGTTTCTCGCACGTCGTATATTCTTTTCTCCACCCCACAATTCAAACCGCTTGATCATCTCCTCCAGTCGTTGAATTTCCTTCTGCTGGTTATCGTATGCCGCTTTCTGCAAGAGCAATTCACGCATTTTTTCTGCGCGGTAGGCCGAATAATTGCCCATATATGTGCTGGCTTTTCCATCTTCAACTTCCACGATCCGATTCACAACCCGGTCCAGCATATAGCGATCGTGCGATACCAGAATCACCGTTCGGTCCAAATTTTGCAAAAATGTCTCTAACCAAGCCAACCCTTCAAAATCGAGATGATTGCCCGGTTCGTCCAGCAACAGCAGGTCAGGCTCACCCAGCAGAATTTTTGCCAAGCCCACCAGATTCTTTTCGCCGCCACTCAGTACATCGACAGATTGGTTGCGCCAGGTCCCTATACCCAGTCCATCTATGACCGCATCAATTTTTGCCTGACAAGCATAGCCATCTGCCCGCTCAAAAGCCTCCTGTAAGCGCCCATACTGTTTCATCGCCGCATTGATCTGATTGGACGCACCGTTTGCCATCTGAGCTTCCAGTTCGCGCATTTTGTGCTGCATCCGATTGACAGCTTCAAATACCGAGGCGATTTCTTCTTCAACACGCCTTCCCACCTGAAATTTCAGGTGCTGCTCGAGATACCCCGTAGATATGCCTTTTACCTTACTCACAGTGCCAGAAACGGGTGTTTCAATACCTGCAATCAGTTTCAAAATGGTGGACTTCCCACAGCCATTGTCACCAATCAGACCAACCTTTTCGCCTTTATTGATCTTAAAAGACACATCAATCAGCACATCCTGGGCACCGTAAGCCATTGCAATATGATGTAACTCCAAAATGGTCATTTTTTTTCAAATATGAATCGCCTCATCCTCCACATTCAACGCAGCCTCCTTTAGAGCCTCTGGAAGCGTGGGATGCGCGTGCATCGTTCGCGCAATATCCTCTGCACTCGCGGAAAATTCCATTGCCAGAACCCCTTCGGCGAGCATATCGGACGCGCGTGCGGACAAAATGTGAATGCCCAACACGCGATCTGTCTTTTCATGTGCAATAATCTTCACCTCTCCATCCACCGCCTGTAGCGTATGTGCGCGACCATTGGCAGCTATTGGAAACTTGCCCACCTTGTAGGGAATGCCATCCGCCGCAACCTGCTCCTCTGTCAGCCCCACCGATGCCAGTTCTGGATGCGTGTACACCACATTGGGAATCGCATCATAATTCACATGCCCCGCCTTACCCGCCATATATTCCACCGCAGCCACGCCCTCTTCCTCTGCCTTGTGCGCCAGCATCGGACCGGGAATCACATCGCCAATCGCATAGACACCGGGCAAATTTGTCTCAAATACGTCATCGACCAGAATGCGTCCCTGGTCATCCATCTCTAAGCCCACATCTTCGCCACCCAGCCCATCGGTATTTGGTCTTCGCCCAACAGCGACCAACAACCGGTCACACGTATCTGAAGTTGTCTCATCGCCCTGTGCGAGTGTCACAACCACTTTGCCATCGCGAACTTCAGCCGACTCCGCGCGCGTCTCAAACGAAAACTTCAGCCCCTGCTTCTCCAGCACCTTCTGCAAACCGAGGGACAATTCGCGGTCCATAGTCGGCGTAATCCCATCCAAAAATTCAACCACATGCACCTCTGCACCCAGACGACGCCACACCGACCCCAGTTCGAGACCGATCGCACCTGCGCCAATAACAATCATCTTCTCGGGTACCTCATCCAGTGCCAACGCCTCGGTAGAACCAATCACATACTCACCGTCATAAGGCAAATTGGGCAACTCGATAGCAGAACTACCCGTAGCGATCAAAATGCGCTCTGCCGAATAAATATCCCCCTCAACATCGACCTTTCCATCGCCAGCCAACCGCCCCAGCCCCGAAATATGCGTCACATTATTCTTGCGAAACAGACCGCGAATACCGCCCGTCATCCTCCGCACAATACCGGACTTGCGCTTCATCATACCCACCAAATCCAGTTCCACACCACCGGTCTTCACACCGTGAATACCCAACGAAGACTCTGCCTGATGAAACAACTCACTCGATTCCAAAAGGGCTTTACTCGGAATACAGCCCACATTCAGACATGTGCCTCCCAACGCCTGTTTCTCAACACATGCCACGCGCATGCCCAACTGTGCCGCGCGAATCGCCGCCACATACCCCCCCGGACCAGCACCAATAACAATGAGATCGAATGTATTATCTGCCAAGAGATACTCCTAAAAAAAGTAAGAAGTTAGAAGTAAGAAGTTAGAAAGCCTCGCCCAACACCACCCAAAGGCGGGTGCTTCATCCCACTTCACACTTCACATTTCACACTTCACATTTCACATTTCACACTTCCAGCATCATACGTGCGGGATCTTCGAGCAAATCTTTTACGCGAACCAGAAACGTGACCGAAGTCTGACCATCAATCAGGCGGTGATCATAAGTCAATGCCAGATACATCATCGGGCGAACAACCACCTCATCCCCCACGGCGATAGGCCGATTCTGAATCGCGTGCATGCCCAAAATACCCGTCTGCGGCGGATTGAGAATAGGCGTTGACAACAGCGACCCAAACACCCCGCCATTGGTAATTGTAAACGTGCCCCCGCTCAACTCATCCAACCCCAACTTGCCTTCTCGCGCCGAGAGCGCCACGCGCTTAATTTCAGACTCAATAGTAGCAAAAGACATGCGCTCTGCCGACTTCAAAACCGGCACGACAAGACCGCGGTCTGTACCCACAGCAATACCCATATTGACATAATCGCGATAGACAATATCAGAACCATCGATACTGGCATTCACATCGGGATATTCCTGCAAAGCAATAACACAGGCGCGAACAAAAAAGGACATCAAACCCAGAGATATACCGTGTACATCGGCAAACATCTCTTTGTATTTTGCGCGCAAATCAAAAATACCGCTCATATCTACTTCATTAAACGTCGTCAACATCGCCGCTGTTTGCTGTGCAGAAACCAGACGCTCGGCAATGCGCGTGCGAATCTGGCTCATGGGTTCGCGCCGCTCGCCATCGCTCGAAACAGCGGGAGCAGGAGGTGGTGCAGGGGCTTCGGGTTCAGAAACAGGCGGCTCGGATGCGGCAGATTCGAGGTACGCCAGCACATCTCCTTTGGTCAATCGCCCGTCTTTTCCCGTACCCGTAATCGCTGCGGGATCGAGATCGTGCTCGGTCACCAACCGACGCACTGCCGGACTCAAACCATCGGCCTCTACAGGCTCTACAGGCGTATCGACCTTCTCCGATACTTCAACCTTTGAGACAGCTTTGCCATCCTCATCAATTGTAGCAATGGTCTCGCCGACCTCAATCGTATCGCCATCTGCCTTCAGGGTATGCAACACACCCGCCGAAGGCGCGGGCAATTCGACATCGGCTTTATCCGTTTCAATAACCGCAAGGGGTTCATCCACCGCCACGGCCTCGCCATCCGATTTCAACCACTCGACCAGAATGGCATCGGTCACTGACTCTCCCAATTCGGGCAAAACCACATCAACAGGCATATACGCGCCTCCCTAAGAAAAATCCAGAGCCGTCTCCACGATCTCTTGCTGTTCGGCCAAATGCACCGACTGAATACCCGTGGCCGTTGCAGCCGTGGGCTTTCGTCCCAAATAGCGCACTGGCTTTTTGTTATCGAGCAATCGACGGATTTTTGGCTCCATAAAATCCCAACTACCCATATTTTGCGGCTCTTCTTGTCCCCAAAAAATATCCGCGTCGCCGTATTTCTCGAGTATAGCACCCACCTCATCCCAGGGAAAGGGATAGTGTTCCTCAATCCGCACCAGCGCAAGCCGCTCTTCGCCCTTTTTATCTCGTCCCTCTTTGAGATCAAAAAAAACCTTACCCGTACAGAAAACAACGCGCTTCACCCCGCTGGGATCGGGCTGTGCGGGATCGTCTAAAACGGGGTAAAACGCCCCCTCGGACAAATCTTCAAGTGCCGAAGTCGATTCTTTGAGCCGCAACAAACTCTTTGGCATCATCAAAACGAGAGGCTTGCGAAATGCGCGCAGCATCTGGCGACGCAGCAAATGAAAATACTGCGCGGGCAGCGTGGGACAACCCACCTGCATATTGTCTTCGGCACACAGCGCCTGAAAACGCTCTAACCGCGCGCTCGAATGCTCTGGTCCCTGGCCCTCAAACCCGTGTGGCAACAGCATCACCAGCCCGCTCATCTTTTGCCATTTAGCCTCAGAACTGGAAATAAACTGATCGATAATCATCTGCGCGCCATTGACAAAATCGCCAAACTGGGCTTCCCAGATCGTCAATTTATTGGGATTGGCATAACTCACGCCAAATTCAAAGCCCAGCACCGCCAATTCCGAAAGCATCGTATTATAGACCCTGAAACCACCCTGATCATCCGATAGATGGTTCAGCGGTGAATAAATCGCGCCATTTTCGACATCGTGCCACACCGCTTGCCGATGGCTAAATGTCCCCCGCTGAGAATCTTGCCCGGCCAATCGCACCGGAAATCCATCGACCAGCAAACTGCCAAACGCGAGCATCTCCGCGCAGCCCCAGTCCATACCCACCTTGCCGTGGACCATTTGCATGCGGTAATCGAGTTGGCGCACCAATTTGCGATAAGCGTTAAATCCCTCGGGCACAGTCGTCGCCTTTTCGGCAATATCAATCAATATTTCTCTACTCACCGCGGTTTTTGCCGTACGATCTGCGCCCGCCTTCCCAAACCCCTTCCACGCGCCCCCAAATGTTGGCTCGCGCGGTTTCGTCTTTTGATTTTTCGCATCGACGAATGCCGCCTCGAGTTTCTCGCGCACAGCTTGTTTCATCACATCGACATCATCTTCTGTTGCGATATTTTGCTCAATCAAACGCCTCGAATACAGATCGACAACCGTTGGATGCGCGGCGATCTCAGCAGATTGCAGGGGCTGTGTAAAAGCTGGATCGTCGGATTCATTGTGGCCGTATCGGCGATAACACCACAGGTCGATAATCACATCATTTTTTACCGCCTGGCGATAAGCCATCGCCGTACGCGCCGCGTGTACCACAGCTTCGGGATCATCGGCATTGACGTGAAAAATGGGCATCTTAACAATCTTCGCCACATCTGTTGGATACGCTGTAAAACGGGATTCTCGAGGCAACGCAGTAAAACCGATCTGGTTATTCACAACAATGTGAATCGTACCCCCATTATCATAGCCATCCAGATGGGACAAACAAATCGTCTCTGGCACAATGCCCTGTCCCGCAAAAGCGGCATCGCCGTGAATGATCAGCGGTACGATATGTTCGTGCTGAATATCGCCTTTTGTCTCTTGCTTCGTGCAAACAATGCCCTCAATCACGGGATTGACCAATTCGAGGTGACTCGGATTGGGCGTCAGACCCAAATGTACGGTGTGACCATCGCGCGTGACATACTCATGGGCGAATCCCATGTGGTATTTTACATCGCCCGACCCCTCGGAGCGCCCCACCTCAACGCCCTCAAATTCGCTGAATATCTCTGGATAGGGTTTTTGCATAATATGCGTGAGCACATTGAGCCTGCCCCGATGCGCCATCCCCATCACCATTTCCTGGACATTTAACGCAGCCCCCGTTTCAATAAGCGCGTGCAACATCGGGATAAGTCCCTCGCCGCCTTCAATAGAAAATCGCTTTTTCCCGATATATTTAACATGCAAAAATTGTTCAAATTCCTGCGCTTCGATCAATTGTCTCAGCAGGTCTCGGCATTGTTCCGCGCTAAATTTTGGCCGATTTAATATCGGCTCCATCCGCTGTTCCAGCCACTCGTGCTGGCTCTTATACGGAATATCGGTATATTCTACCGCCACAGAACCGCAGTAAGTTTGCCTGAGTTTTGCGACGAGATCGCGCAACGTACCATCCGTAGGACCGAGAAATCCGCCATTTCCGACTTCGTAGTCCAGATCCTCTTCTGTAAAGCCGTATTCGGACAACTCCAACAGCGGATACGGTGGGCGCGTATAACTCATCGGCGCAATATCGGCGATCATGTGCCCCCAGGTGCGATACGCATTGACCAGAGCCATAGCCCCTTGAAGCCGGGTTAAATCCGTGCGTGCGTAATCTTCCAAAGAGTCATAAGCATCGAGAAACGCCATGACATCTTCCTCAGTCTGGCTCTCACCTGACGGTTCTGAAGTCATTTCGGCGCCATCGCGTTGCAACCCCAAATCAAAACCCGCAAAAAATATATGCCATCTTTCATCCACCAGATCTGGGTCTTGTTTGTATTTCTCATACATCGCGTCGATATAATCGGCATTTGCAATTGCAGCAATATCGAATGACATGGCAATCTCCACTTTTCTAAATGCCTTTATTAAGTATATGTACACACCTGGAAAAAGTAACGTCTATAATACATCATGTCAAGATAGCAGCGGTCAGAAGTTCTCCCAACCGCTCACCCCGCCCACAAAGACTTTGTCTTCCGCGCGAGTTGATAGAGCCTGAAAGAATGGCGCAGCAGGGGCAGCGCCCCCCATCCAAGACGGTATTTTCTGCGAATACGCCACATAGCCCTATCCCTATCTTCGCGCTGGCTTACACTGTGCGGATGCACCCGATAATAATATAATGTCTCGGGCACATACTGCCCCAGGCCCCCCTGTTTGAGCGCGATATTCAACCACAAATCCCAATCCTGATACCGGCGCACAGCGGGATCAAATCCGGGAAAACGATCAGCACGAATCAACGCGGCGAGATCGATATAATTTCCAGCGCGCAATCGCAGCACGTCAAACGGGCCAGACACCTCGCGTTCGCCCTGCTGTAAATCGCCATCGGCAAACACAATGCGATCGCCATAAGCATAAGTCGCACAGGGAACCTCTTGCAACGCGCTGTAAAGCACATATAGAAAGCGCGGCATCATCACATTATCGGCATCAAAAAACGCGACATAAGGCGTCGAAATCTTCAAAAAACCAAAATTTCGAGCGCGGTTCCCATTGCGAAAATTGACGCGGCAATACGCGACATCGGAAAATGATGCGACAACATCTGCTGCATTGTCCTCACTGGCATCGTCAACCACCACCACCTGACGGGGCAAAAGCGTCTGTGAAAAAACCGATTCCAAACACGCGGCGAGATAATGCCCGTAATTGTGCGTGGTAATTACCACCCCAATGTCTGCTCGCGCACTCATACGGGCCACTCCGCCTGCTTTAACAGGGCAATTTGATACTGCAAATTCTTCAACGCATCCGCACCGGAAACAACAACCCGCCCGCCTTCCCCTCGTACATGCTTGCCAAATTCATCGATTAAAATATGCATAAAATCGCGACAAATCACAGCCTCGTCTCCGTGAACCAATCGCGCGCGATAAATACCCTCATCATCGGCAAACCCTTCCCAATTCACCAAAAAGCCATTCACCCCAAATTGTCGCGCAGGCACCCCTTCATCGATATCGCGCAAAACAAACCGCACATCGCACCGTCCTTCGGGCGTAACCACCTCAAAACGCGCGCGATTTTCTCGCTCGCCTATTGCACATAAGACCGTTGTCCAATCGATTTCTCCCCCTGGCAAAAACCCCAGAACCAAACTCAACGGATGGGAAGCCACATCAATCCAGATATCATCCCGCGCCTTTGGTCCCCCGCGCCCCTTCACCTCCATCTCCATCTCAAGCGATTCAACCTTATCCCATGCCCCTCGCACCCGCGTGTAAAAATCGCGATAAATTGAAATTCCCGCGGGATATTGTGCGGACATAACCAGCGACTTGCCCGCCTGTTCCACCGCATGTATCACAGCCTGCCCATCGGCCCAAATATCGTCCAAATCCCTATCCACATCCCAACACAACGGCTTTTCACACACCACATGGCATCCGCTTTCCAGAGCCATAATTGCATGCTCTCTGTGCAGATTAAAAGGACTTGAAACATCGACCACATCGGGTTGTTCAGCCACCAGCATCTGCGCCACATCCGTATATGCACGCCCATCAAATCCAAAATACGCCCGCAATTGCGATCGGGTTTTGGCACACGACTCTTCGGAAGTACCCACAAATGCCACCACCTGAGCCCCCGACAAATGGTGCCATCGCGCGTGGTGCTGCCCAATACCACTCGCACCAATCACAGCGACCTTCAATTTTTCAGACATTTCGTACCTCCTCATTGGCAAAACACCACTGCAAAATAGACGGTTATGTACAAAGTGCAAAGTGCAAAGTGATGAGCTGACTGCTGGCAAAACCTTCTGGATCGCGGCTCAACACCATAGCCTGCCCCTGTATGCTTTAAGCAGGGGCCGCGATGACGACTCTACAGCACCTGTCTGCTGATCGTTAACGGCTAATTATTAAGAAAAATGTTGACTCATCTCCCAAAGTATTAAAAAAAGTATTGACACAAACAAAACAGTTGTATTATTTGTTATCTGATTGTTTTATAAGCAAAACAAATCTATAGATCACAAAACAAAAAAGACTACTCCCAAACCACAAGACATAATGGTCAGAAGGCAAGCGATGGACGTGACGGATTGACTCCGCTCGCGTTCAAAGTGGCGTACAGTAGCACTTGCAATATTAAGACATAAAAAATGGGCGATCGGTTTTGACTTGGCGGTCCGCAACCGATCACCCGGATGTAGCAACCACAGGGAACTTAAGCTCCCTATAGTATTATGCGCGGTAACACAACGCATAAAGAAAAAATAAAAAAATCACAGCCAACCACAACAGATAAATAAAGGAGGGTAAGGGAAGATTTGAGCAGTACAAGTACTTATGACTGATGGTCAGCCTATTTCTAAACTGTAAGGAGGAAGTATGAAGTATTTAAGAACGATTTTGTTGCTGATTGCCTGTTTTGTGGTCACATCGCGCGCAGATGCGCAGATGGGCACAATTAAAGGCGTTGTTAAAGATTCTTTGGGCGCACCGCTCGAATTTGTAAACGTGGGACTTCGCGAAACAAAGTTAGGCGCATATACCGATAACAAAGGTGCGTTTACACTGACAGACGTGCCAGTGGGTACCCACGAATTGGTTATTTCGCATGTCGGGTATCGCGTTTTTAACCAAAAAGTTACTGTAGAAAATGGTCAAATCGCCGAAATCCGTGCAACGCTGTTTTCATCTGCATTTACCCTTCAGCGAATTGAGGTACTTGCCGTAAACGAAAAACCCTCTGTCTTGCGCGGACCGGTCGCACTTGAAGATGTGCCGCGAAATATTCGGGTCTTCAGCGAAAACGAAGTTCAAAAAATACGCCCACAGGGCCTTGAAGAAATAGTCACCCTGGCACCAAACGTCGCTTTTGGTGGCCCTGCAGATGGACGGGAGCACTCATTCCTCGTTCGCGGTTTTGATGCTCCATTGCTGCGCGACGGGTTCAACGTGGATAACTTTGGCGGCGCTATGGACCCCGAAATATTCGGCCAGGAATCCACCGAAGTATTAAAAGGACCCGATAGCATTCAATACGGTCAGAGCGACCCCGGCGGACTCATCAACATGGTCAGCAAGCGTCCCACCATCGAACCCTTCAGACGCATCGAACTGCAAGGCGGATCTTTTGGCTCTGCAGAAACGCGAATTGACATGAGCGGACCAGTTGGCCAAAGCAAAAATGTGACATACCGCCTGCCAGGCCTTTACAGTTATGGCGAGCACTGGCGCAATTACGACACAAAGAAAACGCGAGTTTTCTTTGGACCAAGTCTGCGATGGCGAATGAGCGAACGCACCAAACTCACATTGTTTTTAGAAGTCACCCGTGATAATGGCCCTGCCGATTTTGGCACAGCCATCAACAACAACGGCGAGCTTATTGCACCCGTAGAACGCGTGAACAACCATCCAAACGACACGCTGGAGCGCAATCAACTCATTGTTGGTCACGATTTTGAGCACTTCCTCAGCGACAACTGGGCAGTTGGAAACCGCCTCCGATACCTCGATACAAACTATAGATTTAGCTCCCTGTGGTTGCCGGCTTTCTACGATGAATCAACCGGAGACTACACGCGTTTTCCGGCGCGCCAAAAGCAAGACAACAAACAATTGGCCGCCCAATTTACCTTAGCAGGCGATGTCAAACTCGGTTCCAATGCCAATCGCTTTCTCTTAGGCGTGGACTTACGCCGGCAAGAAGCGGAGGGCATATCAGCCTGGGACCCCTCTCAGGCTTCAATTATTAATTTTCTAAATCCCGACTACAGTGAACTGCCGCTCTCAGATGCTCAACTGCCCTGGAACCCCGACTTTCTATGGAATTCCGATATTGCCGCGACAGGTGTTTTCCTTCAAGATCACTTCTCCATCACAGAGGGCTTGATCCTGAGTGCCGGACTGCGTTATGACCACGTCAATAACAAGGGACAGCTTTATGACCAGGTCACTAACACACCTGGAGACCAAAAAGACAAAGCCTGGACACCTCAGGCAGGGCTGGTCTGGCACGCAAGCGGGCAAGTGAGTCTCTACGGCAACTATTCAGAATCTTTTCTTCCAAGCACAGCCCAAGACATCAACGGCGACCCGTTAGAGCCAGAAGTGGGAGAAGGATTAGAATTGGGCATGCGCATCCAACCAGAGGACAGTCGGTTCCAGATTTCAGCATCTGCTTTTCAGGTGACCAAAGAAAACATAGCCACAGCCGATCCCAATGACCCCAAATTCCCTTTTGGCGCATCCATTGCCACCGGCAGACAACGAAGCCGGGGCCTTGAACTCGAACTCAACGGCAATCTCGCGCCTGGCTTGCAAGCCATTGCCGGGCTGGGCCTTGTCCGCACCAAAGTGCTCGAAGACAACACAGATGTGGAAGGCAATGCCTTTATCAGGGTACCCGAAGTCACGACCGACCTGTGGCTTACCTATGAATTGCCAGAGGGTGCGTGGCGCGGTCTGGGTCTGGGTGCAGGTATCAATTACGTCAGCAGACGGTGGGTTAATAACGACAACACCATCAGCATCGCTCCGCACACATTGCTCAATGCCAGCTTATATTATTCACGCAATGGCTGGCGGTTTGACATGGTTTTGCACAACCTCACGAATAAAAAATACGTGAGCTCTGCGTGGGGCGGTACGGGACGAAGCGTACATCCCGGCAGACCCTTCGAAGCCATCTGGACAATCGGCTACGGATTTTAGTACACCAGTTCTGGCATTCTCTTGCAGAATGCCAGAGCCTTCACTGTAAAAGTGAGACCGCAAATGGCAGACACCAAAAAACCAGTTGGCAATTTCCGTCGGGCTTTTACACATGCCCCCTGGCGCGTTGTTGTCGCAATCGCATTGCCCTTTGTCTTTGCAACAGTCGCCAGCCAGGCACTCACATTTCTTTTTCTGCGCGGCACCGATGGTTTTATCGTGTCGGTCGTTTTGCTCTGGACCGCGCTGTGGACCGCCGCGTTTTTTCATTGCTTTTTTGACCCGTCGATCAAGCGCGTCTGCACAACCCAGATTGTCGCCACGCTTTTTGCGCTTTTACCTTTTTTCATAAAGGAAAGCCCATGAAATCACTTACATATCTCAAATATCTATCCCTTCACACATGGGCAGGCATCTTGTTGGGTTTGCTGATCTTTGTGCTTATGTTGTCCGGCTCGGTGGCCGTATTTCACCACGAGTTGGAACAGTGGCAAGAACCCCCAGAATATCACGTGCACCTCAAGACCAAATCGCGTATCAACCTGCACCAGATCGTTGCAGACCACATGGCCAAAGCAGAGGGCGAGGTCGAAGAGGTCATGATCATGTTGCCAAGACCCCACCACCCTTTGCTCGAAATAAATCTCAACATTCACAATCATGCTGAAGAAGTAAAAGGCACCGAAGACGAACACCAGAGAGTACACACCCCTCTGGTGCTTCAAAACGACGGGCAACTTGTTGAAATAGCCGACCCCGAACCGGGTATGGCGGGATTCTTTACCGAATTGCACACCCACCTTCATTTGCCATATCAAGTAGCACCCTATGTGCTCGGCCCGGCGTCTCTTGCCATGTTTGTATTGCTCATCACAGGCGTTTTCACCCACCGCAAACTCTTCCAAAAACTCTTTAACTTTCGGCTCAAACGCGGCAGACGAGTCATCTGGACAGATTTCCACACCCTGTTGGGCGTTTGGGCATTGCCCTTTTTTATCGTCATCGCCATCACCGCCATCCCCATGGCCTTACACACCGGCCCCTGGCTTTCATGGATGGCCATAGGCGCAACAGGTGGTGACACCAGCGAACGGAACCTGGGACCGCTTTTCCACAAAGAATGGCCAGAAGCATCCGGCAAAACCGTCCCCACCCACAACCTCGACGCCCTGCTCGCCGATACCATCACGCGCGATCCTGATTTTCGCCCGACGATGCTCACAGTCAAACATCCCAACGATGCCAATACACGCGTGCTCATCAGCGGTTTTTCTGATCGGGGAGTCACCCGCACACCAGCGCGCGTCTATGAAGGCGCCACAGGCAAGTACCTGGGTCTTGACCTTGAAATCCCGAGCAGTTTTGCCGGCGCAAAACTTTTCGGGCTTATGTTTTCGCTTCACTTTGGCGACTTTGGCGGGTTCACCTCGCGTCTAATCTGGTTTATTCTGGGCATTGCCGGGGCCTTTATCGCGGCTTCCGGGCAACATATCTGGATCGCCAAACGGCTCACCCGCCATGCCACTGACACCGCCAAACGACAGTGCCAGTTCATGAATGATCTCACCACAGGTATTTGCGGGGGCATGACCTTTGCAGTCGCCGCCACGCTGGCACTGTGGCCCCTCTTGCGCACTCTGATCGATCCCACGGTTGGGTACGGGTATAGCGGCTGGTTATTCGGCACGCTTTGGCTCGGTGCACTCGTCTATGCGTTTTACACCCCACACAAACAGCGAGCCAACCAGCACCTGTTGCGAGGGGCCGCCATTTGTGCAATTTCTGCTCCCATATTGCGTTCAATTGTATTTCAAGATCACCTGTTTGTCGCTTTTGCCGAGGGGCGTCTTCCCGTTGCAGTTGTCGATCTTATTTTGCTGGGCTGTGGTTTGCTTATCTTCTGGGGCATGTATCTGCAACGAAATCTGGCAGAAAAAGCACCAGATCAGGCGGCCACAGCGCCAGCACCAATACCCGTTGATACCCCTGTCGTTGCAGAGGTGAATGTTAGTCGCGCGGCCACAGATTCGTCTCCTTGACGTCCATTACGGAAAATTTTATGATTCTTATTTTTTCAACTCTCGTTTTTATCGGTTTTTTCCTATTTCAAACCAGCAAGGATGATTCGCGTTTTCCTCAAAAGCGAATCGGCATAGTCGTTATCGCGTTATCTATATTGGGTTGGCTCTCTTTCCAGGGGTTCGAGCGCGGATTGGTTGAAGTGCTTAACGTCGTGGCCTGTGTTGCCATTCTATCTGTTATTATCGTTGCCTGCCGCCACCGATTGGCAAATCGGTGTTGATTGATCCCCTAAATTATAAAAAAATATTGACACTCGCCCAACATTTGTTTTATTTGTTGGGCGAGTGTTTTATTAGTAAAACATTTTTATAGACCACCAAACAAAAAAAAGACCACCTACCGTTTCAAGGAGCCAGCCAGCTCGCGGCAGATGGTCTGAGTTATGCCACAAGCACAACTCACATTCAAAGTAGGGTTTCTCGCGCATCATGTCAACCCACTTTGAATGGCCTTGTGTTTCACTCAGGAGAAAAGCATGCGCTTTAAATTGCTCGTTTCGTTCTTATCTCTCACACTCGCACTACCCGCCATAGCCGAAGAAGACAAACGGCCCGAATTGCCCGGCGGCATATACGACAAACCCTATATCAAACGCATGGGTAGAAATGTAGCTATCGGCGGATATATTGACCATGAATTTGAGTGGACAGAAGGAAAAGACAGCACCTTTGACCAGCACCGTTTCATCCCCTTCATCTTTTCGGAAATCACCGACCGAATTCACGTTTCGTGCGAAATCGAATTTGAACACGGCGGTCTCGTCAAAGGTAGCAGCAACACCGATGGCGAAATCAAGCTCGAATTTGCCATCATGGACTTCACCTTTACAGAAGCCTTCAGCTATCGCGGTGGTGTCATACTCTCGCCGCTTGGGCGTTTTAACCTCCTGCACGACAGCCCACTCAACGACCTGACCGAACGCCCCACGGTGAACCGTCAGATCATGCCATCCACCCTCTCAGAAGCGGGAATGGGCTTCTTTGGCACCTTCTATCCCTCTGAACTCTCCGTAGCAACTTATGAAATCTACTTAGTCAACGGATTCAACGAAAAAGTCAACTCCGGCGGAAAACTCCGCATTCGAAGCGGACGAGGCAGCCAAAAATCGGACAACAACCACGACAAAGCACTCGTCGGACGATTCGGCTTCAGCCCGCGCCTGGGTATTGACCTCGGTGCATCTTTCCACACGGGCAAATACGACGATGCGGGCAATAACCGCCTCTCTATCCTCGGTGCCGACGCACAATTTACACAGGGGCCCTTTGAACTTCAGGGCGAATACGGGCAGGCCACCGCCGATGGATTTAACGGCGACCAGCGCGGTGCTTATGCACAAACTAACTTTCACTTTGGGCACGATCATTTCTTATCAGAATCCGTGTTCACAGCCATCGCGCGCTGGGACTGGGTCGATTTTGATACATCGGTAAGTGGCGATTCGGAATACGGGATCACCTTTGGCTTGAACTTCCGTCCCGTTGAAGACACGGCTTTCAAGCTGGATTACAACACCACCTATAAAACCCCGGCAAATGGCGACAAAGGCGATGGTATTGGACGCCTCTTCTTTTCCATTGCATCGTATTTCTAATATGCTGAGACCGTGTGAGTTATGACTCACTGGGGTTGGGCGGGCTGGAGAAAACAGTGATAAAAAATAAGTATGTGTTCTGCATCATGGTCTGCCTCCTGGCGGGACTCGGATTCGCGCAGGGGCCCGATGGCCCAGAGGCTATCACTGTTTATCTCACAGAAGAACAGGCTCTAAAAAAAGCCTTCCCAGATGCAGACACGCTCTGGAGCGAAGTCTGGACCCCAACCCCACAAGAACGGCGGCGCATTGAACGGCGATTGGGATGGCGCCTCGAAGAACCCGATTTCACTATTTTTCAGGCAAAAAAAAATGACCGGCATCAGGGATATGCGATCATCACAAATCAAATTGGCCTCTACAAACCCATCACCTTCATCGTCAAAGTCAAACCCGACCACCGCGTTGGCGGTGTGTGGATTATGGTCTATCGCGAATCGCGAGGCGGTGAGGTCAAACGGCAGCGATTCTTGACCCAATACACAAATAAAAACATCGATCATCACATTCGTCTCAACCGCGACATTATCGGCATCAGTGGCGCAACCCTATCGGTACGCGCCTTAAATGCGGGCGTGAAGAGAGTTCTCACCGTCCTCGATGTCATTTACTCACAGCAAGAAACACCATGAGTGCTACACCTCAAGTCTCTACACGTGGGAGCAAAACCATCCCGCTTCACAAAGATCAACCCCGAACGCGCACAAAACCCGTCGGATTTTCTCGCAAACTCCATCGCTATGTCGGCATCGGCGCACTCGTATTTTTATCTCTTCTCGCCGTCTCGGGTTTTTTGCTCAATCACCCCAGCCTGCTCGGTGCGCCCTCTGAACGCACCCTCTCATTTGCGGCTGACCCCCGCGATCCCCAACACCTCTATCGCGGCACGCGCTCGGCCCTTTATTCTTCTGAAGACGGCGGAAAAACCTGGACCGAGGTCCCAATGCTCTTCGCGGCAGAACGCGCCGTTGACATCGCCTATGCACCCGACAATCCCGACCACATCTACATCGTCCTCGAAGACCTGGGCCTCATACGCTCAACCGACGGCGGCATCGTATGGGAGCAAGTCGGCCTCGGATTTATGCCTCTCGCCGAAGGTGTTCGCCTTCAGCGCATCGGCATTGGCTCCACCCAAAATTTGAACCTGTGGACCTCAGGTGGCCTGCTCACCAGTTCCAACGGCGGAAAAACCTGGGCCTCTGTCGCCCAATCCACAGAACCCGGACGCGACCTCTACACGATCATACACCAGATTCACACCGGTTATTTCTTCGCTGACTGGTTTGTGTATCTCTACGACATCGCGGCCTGGGGTCTGATCGGCCTGTCCATCTCTGGCCTGATCATCTGGTGGCGCACCCGAAAGCGCCGTCGTACATAAAAAAAAGGCGATCGGTTCTGACTTGGCGGTCCATCACCGATCACCCACACGCGCCAGAGAGATCAAACCCTCTGCGCTTGCAAGACACAATATAACAGCGAGTCTTTTCAGCGTCAATATTCACACAGGGGAGGTTTATGAAACGACTTTTTTTATTTGGTATCTGTCTAACGCTCGCGTTGCCCATAAGCATCTTTGCCGAGGGTGAGAAGTCAGCACCCAAAATTAAATTCACGGGATACGGTGAACTCATCTACTCCTACTTCGATTACGGTCCCGACCAGAAGAGCGGTCCAGCGGGTTCGCCGCCAGATAGCCGCGCCACCATAGACATTGCGCGATTGGCACTTGAAATGGAACTGCGTCTGCTGCGCGGTGTCGAACTGGAAACCGAAGTGGAAATCGAACACGGCGGCACGGGCGGTGCCCTCGAAATCGAATACGAGGAATTTGGCGAATACGAAACCGAAGTGGAAAAAGGCGGGGAAGTCATCCTCGAAGAACTCTACATCAAACGCGAATTTACCGACGCCTTCAACATCCGCCTGGGCCACTTCTACGTCGCGGTGGGCCTCACCACAGAGCAATACCACCCCACGGACTTTTTCGGTACCCGCCGTCCCGAATCGGAAACCGCGGTTATTCCGGCAATATGGCACGAAACAGGTATCGAAATCAGTGGACATACCAACCGCCTGACCTATCAACTCCAACTCATCAACGGCTTAGACGCCACGGGCTTCGATTCGCAAAGCTGGATTGTGGGCGGGCATCAAACGCGCTTTGAAGAAGTCCGCGCAACCAACATGGCCCTTGTGGGCCGGTTGGACTACCGCATCGTCGATGGTCTCACCCTGGGCGTATCGGGATATCGCGGCAACAGTGCCGACAACCGCCCCAAACCCGACATGAAAGATACAGACGCCTACGTATCCATTTTTGACGTTCACGCTGTGCTGCGATACAATCGCTTTCGCGCACAGGGCATGTACCTCTACGGGAACCTGCAAAATGCGGACATTGTCAGCGAGCGCAACCGCACATTGTCCAACAACCTCGACGTCTTGAGAACGCCCGTTGCCAGTGCCGCGTATGCATTTTACGCCGAAGCCGGTTACGACATCATGCCCTTTTTCACTTCGCGCAAGGAGGATCAATGCCATCTGTTTTTTCGATTTGATAGCTATGACACAATGGCAAAAATGCCACAAAACTTTTTTGACAACCCGCGCTTCCAACGCCGCGTTTACACGCTCGGCATCAACTACACCATGGGCAATGCCGTCGTCCTGAAAGGCGACTATGCCATGCGGCGCCTGGGCACGGGCAACTTCAACGGCGAAAACACCGCCAGTTTTGCACTCGGTTTTCAATTCTAACTTTTCTAAAGGAGAATCACCATGAAACGCATTAAACCCTTACTCGGTATCATCTTCGCCTTTTCTCTCGCGGCATGTAGCAGCGATGACGGCAATCCGGTCGCGCCAGAACCAGAACCCGATCCCGGATACGATTTTTCACCCATCTTGACTGATTTTTCCGACAAAACAGTCATCCCGACCTACAAAGACCTCGCCAACGTCGCCACAGAACTCCTCACGGCGGTACAAAATCTCAAAACCAATCCCTCGGCAGCCACATTGGCAACAGCCCGCGCAAAATGGGTGGCCTCGCGTACTCCCTGGGAAAAAAGCGAGGGCTTTTTGTTCGGACCCGTCGATTTTAGCGGCTACGACCCCGCGCTGGATTCCTGGCCAGTCAACCGCACCGATCTCGAAGGCGTCTTGGGCAGCAGCGATCCCCTGAGCAAAACATCCGTAAACAACCTCGCCAACGAACTCAAGGGATTTCACACCATTGAATTTTTGCTCTTTGACGAAGGCGGCAGCAAAACCATCGACGACTTCACCCCGCGGCAATACGATTATTTGATCGCGGCAACAGAATTGCTCAAAGATGCGGCAGTATCGCTGCACACCAGTTGGATTGCCTCCGGTGAAAACTTCCGCGCACAGGTGGTCAATGCCGGCGCGGGAAGCAGCACCTACACCACGCAAAAAGCCGCTGTCCAGGAAATGGTCAACGGCATGATTGGCATTGCCGACGAAGTCGGAAACGGCAAAATAGCCGATCCCTTTACCGAGCAAGATACGCGCCTCGTGGAATCGCAATTCAGCTTCAACTCCCTCCTCGATTTCCAAGACAACATGCGCAGCATTCAAAATGTTTACCTGGGTGGGTACAATGTTGAAGCCGTAGGTCTCGATGAATTTATCAACAGCAAAGACTCCGCCCTCGACCAGCGTTTTCAGGCTGAAATCCAGGCGGCCATCACAGAAATTGGCAAAATCTCCTTCCCATTCCGCGACGCCCTCGCCACCGATGCCGCGCAAATAACAGCGGCGCAACAGGCCATTGCAACCGTGCAACAAACACTCGAAGGCGATATTATGTCTCTGGTATTAGCGGAACAGTAAAAAAAGAAAAGCCGATAGGGCATCGCCCTATCGGCCGACTTTCATCATCACCCCTTGAATCAGATCAAGAGTTTGCACTCGTGAAAATACATCTTTTATGCACCATTGCTGCAATGTTGTTCTTTTGGGCTTGTGGCAGCGACAAGCCTGCTGGTCCCGATATCGTTCCTTCGCCTGACAGCGCCCTATCTGGTGGACAGGCAACCGTCTTTGACGCATCCAGCCAGGCTTTTGAAATGCCCATACCAACACTCTCGCCGGACGAACTCGACAAATTTTTTGCGGGTGACACCGCCTTTGAACAGGTCTTTGTCACAGCGCCCGCAGACGTCAACCCCGGCCTGGGTCCCGTGTTTAGCCACACCTCTTGCGTGGGATGTCATCTGCGCGACGGGCGAGGCCGCGGTGCATTTGGTGCTGAACCGCCCTTTGTCGGATCCATGCTCATGCGCGTCAGCCTGCCCGGATTCACCACGCACGGCGGCCCTGTACCCGTTCCCGGCTTTGGCGTCCAACTCGGCGACCGCGCAAACTATGGTGTCGCACTCGAAGCGCGTGTACAAGTCAGCTTTTATGAAACGACGGAAACCCTATCCGATGGCGAACAGGTTTATTTAAAACACCCCATCTACACCATTGTTGACGCATATCAACCACTGCCCGCGGGCGTACTCCTGTCCGCGCGCATGGCCCCGCCCGTATTTGGACGCGGCCTCCTGGAAGCCATCCCCGAGTCCGATATTCTCGCCCTATCAGATCCCGGAGATGCCAACCGAGACGGCATATCGGGCCGCCCCAATTACGTGTACAATTTCCGAACGGGTCAAATGGAACTGGGACGCTTTGGACTGAAAGCCAACAACCCCGACCTCTTGCAGCAGACCGCCGGCGCGTACAACGAAGACATGGGCGTTACCAACCCCTATTTCCCTCAGGAATCCGTCCAGGGACAACCCCAGCACGACGGCCGCAACGACGATCCGGAAATCCTGCAGGAAACACTGGACATCACCACATTCTACTTACAAACACTCGCCGTGCCCGCGCGGCGCGATTGGGATGATCCACAGGCATTGCGAGGCGAAGCACTCTTTGAATCAACCGGTTGTGCAAATTGCCATACCACCACATTTCAAACGGGCAACCACAGCATCTCGTCACTATCGAATCAAACCATTCACCCTTACACCGATTTGTTGCTCCACGACATGGGCGAAGCCCTCGCCGATAATCGCCCGGACTTTGAAGCCGATGGTCGCGAGTGGAAAACGCCCCCACTGTGGGGCATTGGTCTCACGGAAACCGTCAGCGGTGTTCCGGCTTACTTACACGATGGTAGAGCCAGAACCTTGCTCGAAGCCATAATGTTCCACGGCGGCGAAGCCGAACAATCGCGCGAAGCCGTGCGAAACCTGTCCAAAACAGACCGCGACGCACTGATCGCCTTTCTGCAATCCTTGTAGCGTTCTGCACAAAAAAAATGCCATCGGTTATCGCCCGTCAAAGCAGAAAACCGATGGCAGAGAGCCACACCTCAAAGGAGGCGCAGCATATTTAAAAAAATAAATCCTATGCAACATCCATGCAATCAAAATTCTCACGACCGCAATCCATCACATTGCCATACAACACAGTGAGGAGTCTGTGACTTGACAACCAAAACGCTCATTTTGGTGAGTAGTGGGGCATCTGTATTGCCGTGCATCCCCTCTGGCGTCTTCTTATGGACACTCTTGATGGCACTCATACTGGCGCACAACCTGGGCAGCGAATATCGAAAAAAATCGCCCGTCCTATCCAACTGTAACCAAACCACAAACTATTTGGAGGAACACACCATGGACAATCCACAAATCCTGGCGAACAACACCGAAGGCACACACCCAATCTGTGTCTATCGCTACAAAGAGGACCACATCTGCCTCTTTTACGGCTATGTCAATATCTGCATGTGCCTGACTTGCTTCGCAAAATTGTGCCAATCAATTTTTGCAATACACAGTCAGCTCGAACAGGGCACGATTGAGGCATCGCATATCACGGTCAATTATGGCTCAACAACACTGGTGCTACCCACAGATGACTTTTGCCTTATGAGCGACAGTCTCGCCAGTGCCCAGGAACGCCTGGAATTTATCGAAGACTGCGAGATCGCAGGCATTTTGCCCACACAAAAAGAGTGCGATGACTTCTCAGATACAATACTACCACCCTTGCCTCAAATACATCACAACCCACAACACATTCATCTCAACTAAACCAATACTATTTCCAGCAGCAAATACCTGGAAAAGAGGCTCTTATGAGATACGTAATGAATGGAATGAAATGGATTGGACCGCTCATCTTCCTGATCTGGCAATGCAATGCCGTCGCGGCAAAACATGAAACAGGTCGGATTCAGGGCGTGGTGCAAACATCTGAAAGAACGCCGCTGCACAATGTGAATATCACCATTGCAAATACATTATTGGGAACTGTGAGTTCATCGACAGGGCGGTTTTCTCTCAACAATGTACCGGCTGGTGATCACGTCCTTATAGCGCGTCTGGTAGGATATCATCCCACCAAAAAAGAGATAAAAATCTCGACAAACACCACCGCTCGCATGACCATCATGTTGACCCCCGAGAATATTGCATTGCCGCCAATTGTTGTCACAGGCACCAAATCATCTCGCAAAGTCGAAAATGCGCCCATCCAAACGCAAGTCATTACCAAACGAGAAATCGATGCATCTGGCGTAATAAATCTGAGAGGCTTGCTGGCCGAACAAACCGGACTGGCCGTCATATCCGATCACGGCATGGGCGTTCAGATGCAGGGATTTGACCCCGATTATACGCTTATTCTCCTCGATGGCGAACCCATTATCGGACGCACGGCGGGAACGCTCGACCTGGATCGCTTTTTGGTAAACAATCTCGAGCAAGTAGAAATCGTCAAAGGGCCAACATCGTCGCTCTATGGCAGCGAGGCACTCGCCGGTGTGATTAACCTCATCACGCGAATGCCTGAAAAACCATTCTCCATATCTGTGCGTCCGCGCTATGGGAGCTTCGGATCTTTGAATTTCACCGGCGAATTAGAAACCAGCCAACGCAATATTGGAACCTCATTCTTTATCGACAGAAGCCAGAGTGATGGCTATGACCACACCCCCGAAACGATTTCTCCAACCGCGCCTGAATACGTCACCTACACGTTAAATCCCAAAATCGTTTACCGCCCCAATCAACGAACCACACTATCGCTTGCAGCGCGGGTATTTATAGAAGACCAGTACAGTCTGGATGAGATCTACGCAAACAACGCGACAGAAGCCATCCACAGCGATGCGCGACTGACGGATTGGAATATCAATCCCAAAATCGTCTTCCAATGGACACCCGGTTTCCAGATAACGGGAAAATTTTATACCACCAGGTACCGCACCAAAAGCGCACTCACCTATCGCAACAGCGGCGAGACTTACTCTGCCTCAACCTTTGCCCAAAACTATCACAAAGCCGAAGTACAGGCCCAAAAGCTCATAGGCAAAACAAATCTGATCACAATAGGCGCAGGAAGCATTTGGGAATCGGTCGAAGCAGACCGCATCACAGGCGGGCGACAAACCTCGCAAAATACCTTTGCTTTTCTTCAAGAAGAATGGTTGCCCACCACCTATCTCAACATCGTCCTCAGCGGACGCATTGATGCACACAGCGATTACGCAACCCGTTTAAGCCCCAAAGCAGCACTCCTCATCAAACCGATACCCTCTCTGCGTCTTCGCGCCTCCATCGGCAGTGGTTTCAAAGCACCCACCTTTCAGCAATTGTATCTGGATTTTACAAATCCCTCCGTGGGGTATTCTGTTCTGGGATCAACATACATGCGCGAAGGCCTGGCATTATTACAACGCGAAGGCCGTATTGCCGCCATCTTGCAAGATGTTGAATCCCTGGAACAGATTCGCGCCGAAAGTGCGGTTTCATATAACGGAGGCATTGAAATCGCCCCACTGCGCAGTATATCCGCCAAAATCAATTTCTTCCACAATAACGTACAGGACCTCATCGAAGCCTCACCCATCGCGCGTAAAATGAGCGGGCAGAGTGTCTATACCTATTTCAACCTCAATCGCGTCTTTACAAAAGGCATAGAAAGCGAACTCACATTAAACCCATTCTCAGGCGTGACCTTATCCGCGGGCTATCAGTATTTGGAAACCGGGGACGAAGAAGTCCTGGACAAAATCGAAGCCGATCAAATTGTAAAAATCGACACAGAAACCAACAAGCTGCGCCACGTTGAAATATCCGAATACGGCGGTTTGTACAACCGCTCAAAACACATGGCCACGATGCGATTCTTTTTTCACAATGAGAAACTCGGTTTTAGCGGGAGTTTGCGCGGTGTTTATCGGGGGCGGTACGGTTATCGCGACCGCAACTTAAATACCATCTTAGACGCGCCAGAAGAATATGCACCGGGTTATGACCTCTGGCACATCTCCTTATCCCAACACATACGCAAAGTAGCGACAGTCCAACTGGGCATCGACAACATATTCGATGACAAACGATTGGACTACACCCCTTCACTACCCGGACGAACACTCTATGCTGGATTGACAAAGAGCTTCTAATCACTTCACATTTTCAGGGAGGATACCGTCGTGAAAACTTTAAACCTGCTGGCCTTTTGTATTTTTGTTTTAGCAACTGCGCCAGCCCTGGCAAAAACATCGTCCAATGCCGATTTTGACGGCAGTGGCACAGTCGATTTTGCCGACTTTCTCCAATTTGTCCAGGCGTTTGGCACAACAGAGGCCGTATATGACCTCGATAATAATGGAATGGTTGATTTTGCAGACTTCTTACTCTTCGTCCAGGTATTCGGCAGTGAAGCCGCGCCGCCCCCTGCGCCGATTACAACGCTAACAGAAGTAGTCGTCCAGGATATACCCGCCGACCCGAATCGGCAGGACGTCTTCACGTATTACAGCCTGCGAGACAGCGCCATTGTATCGCCAGCAGATTCCAACTCCACAAAATGGGATCTCGCGTTTAAATCCACGACCGTCTTAACCAACAGCGGCACCAGTGGTCCGGGTCAAGGCGGTGCAATCGCACTCATCGCAACAGATTACGACACCCTATCAACAGCCCCCGAGTCGGGATATGTACAGGATCAAGCCGGACTCCCCGCTATCGGCAGAGCCTGGTACACATACACCGGGTCTGAGGGTTTTCCACCCCATGCTATATTGATGAACCCGGGGGTCGTACTCGTTATCCGCACCGCAGATGGACGCTATGCCAAGCTCAAATTCACGAGCTATTACAAAGATGGTGGAGCAATACCAACCGCTGATTCGCAATCGCGTTTTTACAATTTCACTTACACGTTTCAACCCGACGGGACGCACTCGCTTCGGTAATTGAAACACGAGACAGGAGGTCTGTTATGGTAGCTGTAGCCAATCGCATTTTTGTAAACCCAGAATACGCCGAGCAATTTGAAGAGCGTTTTCGCAATCGCGCACATCTGGTAGATGGCATGCCGGGTTTTATCTCCAACAAAGTATTACGCCCCCAAAAAAAGGATCATCCCTATATCGTGCTCACCTTTTGGGAATCGCACGAACATTTCAAAAACTGGGTCAATTCCGAAGCATTTCAAAAAGGCCACGCCAGATCGGGATCGTTGCCCAAAGAGGCGTTTACAGGTTCAAACCAATTGGAGATTCACGAGGTTTTTCTGGACTCTGAGCGCAAGGAGACAGTCTAATGCGTCGCGTAATCATTCTTCTAACCCTGTGTTGTGGGTTATGCACACAAAGCCAGGCCGATGAACACGCACAGCGCGTCGTATCGGTAGGTGGCGACGTCACAGAGATTGTGTACGCACTCGCCGCCGATTCACTTCTGGTAGGTGTAGATACATCCAGCCAATATCCCGAAGTCGCGACCTCCCTGCCCAAAGTGGGATACCAGCGTCGGCTCTCAGCCGAAGGTGTATTGTCTCTAAATCCAACACTGGTATTGGTCAGTGCAGATGCGGGACCGCCTGCGGCCCTGGAACAAATTCGCCAGGCCGATGTGCGGGTGGTGGTACTGCCCGACTCACATGCAGTCGATGTGGCTTTAAAAAAGATCCGCGCGATTGCCAGCGCGTTAAAAAAGACAGAAAAAGGGGAGGCTCTCGCACAAAAATTATCTGACGATATGCAGCAAACGCGCCAATTGCTTGCGAAAGTATCTCCGCGTCCCCGCGTATTATTTATCTATGCACGCGGACAGGGCACAATGTTAGTATCGGGAAAAAATACATCTGCCGATGCCATGATCAATTTGGCAGGTGGCGTAAACGCCGTGACCGAATACGACGGATATAAACCATTAACATCTGAGGCAGTGGTCGCTGCTGCACCCGATGTCATACTGATGCTCGACAGTGGGCTGGAAAGCCTGGGTGATGTGGATGATCTGCTCGAAGTACCCGGCGTCGCATTGACACCGGCGGGACAGGAACGGCGCATTGTGACGATGAATGGCCTTTATCTGTTGGGATTCGGTCCCCGGTTGGCCGATGCCGTGCGCGACCTGTCTCATCTATTACACCCACAATTGAAAGATGGGTCATGAGCGCGGCACCAACGGTTTTAAAACGGGATGGTATTCGCATTTCTCGCCTACAAATAAAACGAACCTCTCTGATATTGCTGGCACTGTGCGTCTTGCTATGCGTGTTGATAATGGCCTCAGTGGGCATTGGCGCAGTATCCGTTACACCCACACAGATTTTGTCGATTTTTGCAAAACGAATGGGGTTTTCTTTTAGTCAAATATTTCAATCGCATCAGGAAGCCGTTGTCGTCGCCATTCGGCTGCCGAGAGTTCTGTTAAACGTGCTCGTCGGAGCCGGATTGGCTGTATCTGGCGCTGCCATGCAGGGGCTTTTCCGCAACCCATTGGCCGACCCCGGTCTGATTGGCGTATCAAGCGGCGCCGCATTGGCTGCGGTATCGGTTATCGTCCTGGGTGCGACTGTATTGAAGGGCCTGTCGGAAATTTTGGGCATCTATACACTGCCCATCGCCGCATTTATCGGTGGGGTCGCTGCAACACTATTGGTCTATCAATTGTCCGCGACAAGCGGACGCGTAGCTGTTGCAACAATGTTGTTGGCCGGCATAGCCATCAATGCGTTGAGCGGTGCATTAACGGGTTTATTGACATTTGTGGCAACAGATGCACAGTTGCGAAATATCACATTTTGGAGCATGGGCAACATGGGCGGCGCGACCTGGGATTCAGTGGGCGCAGTAACGCCTTTTATTGTTATCTCGCTGTGTTTGCTCGGTCGCTATGGACGCGCGCTCAATATCTTTTTATTGGGTGAAGCCGAAGCCAGACATCTGGGCGTATCTGTCGAACGCATGAAGCGCGAAGTTGTGGCACTGGCTGCACTGGCTGTGGGCGCATCGGTTTCTGTGGTGGGCATAATCGGATTTGTCGGCCTGGTGGTGCCGCACCTTCTGCGGTTATCAATTGGGCCAGATCATCGCTACTTAATTCCGGGAGCAGCACTCCTGGGGGCTTCTCTATTGATGGGTGCAGACCTGGTTGCACGCACGCTTGTCGCACCTGCCGAATTGCCCATTGGTATTGTAACCGCAGTCATCGGCGTACCCTTCTTCCTCTTTTTATTGCTACAAAACCGCAACCGACAGGTGTTTTGATGTTTGAAGCGCACGAGGTCTCTGTTCTAATTGATGGACACCATCTGCTCAAGCGCGTCTCGATCCAGATCGCGTCTGGCAAAGTTGTAGCTGTGCTCGGGCCAAATGGCGCGGGCAAATCCACATTGGTAAAAGTGATGTGTGGCGAGTGTGTCCCCTCTGAGGGAACGGTCTGGATAGATGGGTGTACGATTGCCGATTTGACACCTGTTGAATGTGCGCGACAGCGCGCGGTTTTGCCTCAGCAATCTTTTTTAACTTTCCCCTTCCGCGTTTTAGACGTGGTGCTCATGGGGCGTTTCCCACACGTAAAAGGCATCGAAAGCGCGCGGGATTATGCGATTGCACAGGAGGCTTTGAAATGGGTAGGCGTAGCGCACCTGGAGCAGCGCGTTTATCCAACGCTATCGGGCGGAGAGCAACAGCGGGTGCAATTTGCGCGTGCACTGGCCCAAATTTGGGACAAACATCTCACCGCAGGGCGATATCTGCTACTGGACGAACCAACGACAAGCCTGGATTTGTCGCATCAGCACCAGGTGTTGAAACTGGCGCGGAAATGGGCCAGCAATGAAACAGGTGTACTCTGCGTGTTGCACGACCTCAACCTGGCTTCCCAATATGCCGACGAGGTGCATGTGTTAAAAAATGGCGAACAAGTGGCCTGTGGTGTTCCCGATCAGGTATTGACGCCAGACGTGGTTTCAGATGCATTTGATATTCGCGTACAACAAATTATCCATCCCGTCAAAAAATTTCCTCTCATTGTACCCATATAAAAAAGCACCCTCAGTGTATCTGAGGGTGCTTTTCTGCGGTGCGTCTGTATTTAGTCTGCCTGCTGAAACGAGCTATCTATCACCCCATATCTCGATCCAGCAAAAACAAACCATAAGCGTCATCGCCCACCAGTTTCAACTTTTGCACAATACTGCTGATTTGCGCCTCCTCTTCTACCTGTTTCTCGATAAACCACTTCAAGAAGATCTCCGTTGCATGGTCGCGCTCATTCAGTGCGAGATCGACCAGATCATTGATCATCCCGCTGGATTTTTGCTCTTGCTGATGCGCATCTTCAAAAACCTCCAGAGGTGATGCCCATTCAGAAGGTGGTTCGGCGATCTGCTTGAGCAGGACCCGACAATTCCGCGCATTGATATAATCCACAATCTTGAGCGCGTGCTGCCGTTCTTCTTTGTATTGCTCGCGCATATAATGGGCAAACCCGTGCAGATTTACCCCGTGAAAATACGTCTCCATGGCGAGATAGTGAAATGCCGAATGAAACTCAAAATTGAGTTGTTCGTTTAAGGCCATGAGGACCTTTTTGGGAATCATATGAAAAAAAAACCTCCTGTCGGGTGACTCAGGGGCCACACTGGGGTAGTCAAATGCTCCGCGTTTAGAAACTGCTAAAGTTTTACGCAATTTCGCAAAAAGAATCAATAGAAAAATTCACTACACCATTGGGAATTTCTTCTATAACTAAAGTATAATCAATCAATTATTTTAATAGGTTGACAAACCCCATATTTTTCTTATACTTATCCCCCCCTTTTTGGATACTGTTTTTCTTCCCTATCGCAACAGGAGGACACCATGATCAACACAAACATAACCGCCGCGCTCAATGAGCAACTCAATATGGAATACTACTCGGCGTATAGTTATCTGGCAATGTCCGCGTATTTTCTCACGCAAAATCTCAATGGCTTTGCCCATTGGATGCGCGTCCAGGCCCAGGAAGAACTCACCCATGGCATGAAGATATACGACTTCCTCGACGACCGCGAGGCCGATATACGCTTTAGCGCCATTGAAACCCCCAAACAAAGTTGGGACAGCCCATTAGAAGTATTCGAAGATAGCCTGGCTCAGGAGCAAAGGGTCTCTCAAAGCATCTACAACATCGCCGATCTCGCCCTGTCCGAACGCGATCATGCCACCCACACCTTTCTCCAGTGGTTTATTGCCGAACAAGTCGAAGAAGAAGCCGTGGTCAGGGAATTAATCGACACGATCAAGCTGGTCGGCATAGAAGGCAACGGCTTGTTTTTGCTCGACCGCGACCTCGCCCAGCGAGGACTCAACGGCACAGACACTGCCGAGGGCCAGTAGCAAGCCTGTAACTTGTTAAACAAGAGTTATTTATTGACAAATGAAACTCTATTTATTATTTTCTCTCAACATGCCAATAAGTATTTCATTAAAAAAACTAAAAAATATGGCCTTGAATTTCAAAATATCAGGAGAATGGCATAGAAAAATAGTTGCATTACAGAATTGAATCCGCTATCTTGTCTGCCCAAGTATTATTTTTCCCCTCAATACTTGCCCCACATACTATGATTTGGTCGAGCACACCGCTCCCCTGCGGCTCGTGATCGTTTCCCTATCCAGATCAACTCCCCAAAGTAACACTCCCCTAAACCAGGTTGTCACATAATCAGGCCATTGGTTTCCCCAAAATCAATGTCCCATATATTTTGGCAACAACCGATTCTCCTGATCAAGAGAGTCGTTTTCTCAGTCACGGGGGAAATATATGTCTGCCGCACTCATGAGTACCAGCACCACAACCAGAACAAATGGAGGCAGTAGTTCTGCACTGGAACTCTATTTCAAAGATATCGCCTTTAGCCAATTGCTCACACCACAAGAAGAAATTGATCTGGCCAAGCGCATCCGCGCAGGAGATCGCAAAAGCCTCAATAAAATGATCGAATCCAATTTGCGATTTGTCATTACCATAGCCAAAGAATATCAGGGACGCGGCTTGCTCCTGGAAGACCTCATTGCCGAAGGCAACATGGGTCTTGTTCGCGCAGCCACCCGCTATGACGAAACCGTTGGCGTCAAATTCACCACGTATGCAGTCTGGTGGATCCGACAGGGCATCTTATCGGCATTGGCAGAAAAAGCCCGCATGGTACGACTGCCCGTCAACAAAATCAAACACTTGAGCAAATTGGAACGCATATCCTCAGAACTCAAACAATCGCTGGGGCGCGAACCGCGTATCGAAGAAATTGCCGCACAGGCCGAATTGCACCCCAAGCAAGTGCAAGACCTCCTCAGTGCTTCGCGATGGCATATTTCTTATGACGTGCCCCTTGAAGACGGTCCTGACACCAGCTTGCTGGAAATATTGTCAGACAACGATCAGGAAACCCCCGAAGAGGCTATGCTCGAAAACTCTATGGCAGAGGAAATACACACCGCGCTCAACACATTGGCACCGCGAGACGCGCGCGTATTGCGCCTCTATTTTGGCATTAACAGCGGTGAAACAATGACGCTGGAGCAAATTGGCAACATCCTCAACCTGACCAAAGAGCGGGTGCGCCAGATACGCGACAAAGCCCTGGCGGCACTCAAACATCCTTCTCGTATGCGAAAAATGAGAACCTTACTGATGGAGAATTGATCCGGTGGCCAATCACACGGACTCGGCTGGCATGGGCATCACCCGTGTCAGCCACATCACATTGGTTACAGGTAACCTCGAGCGCGCATCGGCATTTTACGAAAAGCTCCTGGGGCTGCAACCCATTCCCCGGCCAAATTACGACTTTGCTGGTGCCTGGTATCGCTGTGGCGACATCGAAATCCACCTGATCCTCGCCGAAGAATACCCCCGTCCTTCGCGCCGCCACATCGCCTTTGAAGTCGCCGACTTCGATCGCGTCATCACCTCGCTCGACCGGGAGCGCGTGCGCGTTGCCTCCGGTCCCGGCGTGCGCCCACACGACGGTACGCGCTATGTTTTCGTACACGACCCCGACGGCAACCTCATCGAAATCGGCCGTCCGGGAAATACATAAAAAAATGGGTCGCTATCCTTCGAGATAGAGACCCATTTTTACTCAGCGCTCCACCTCTTTACACCAACCCCCACATGCGATCAATATCCTCCTGATACGCGCTGACCTTCCCGGATACCACATCGCTCACCTTGACGACCTCTCCGCTTTTGCCCGATTCGTAAATCGCTTCGCTCACAGCCTTGCTCTTCAGCCCCTCCTCAGCATCAATTTCCACATCGCGCCCAACACTCAGCGCATCGATAAAATCCCACAACTCAATCGCCATACCATCGGTTAGCCCATAGGGAAAGAGGCGGTCCTTTTCGCTCTGGTTCAGTGTACCGAGAAACATATCCTGAAGCTGGGACACGCCATAAGCCGTACCATCTACAAAATTGCATTCACCGCGCGCCTGAGACGCCGCTGGATGGAAGATATCGCTCTCGACAATCGTGCCCTTGCTCCCGGTGAGATTGAGCTGCGTAAAACCCTTGCCAGGCGCACTAACCGTCCACGACCACGTGCCGATCACGCCACTTTCAAAATTGAAAATACTGGTCCAAAAATCTTCGCGACTGTCATCGACCAGATCATCGCCTTTTTTGTGGGGACGCTGTTCCATTTGCTCCACACGCGCATAAACACTCTCTACTTCTCCAAACCAGTAACGCATCGTATCAACCCAATGTGCGCCACTATCCATAACCATTCCGCAACCGCCGAGTTTGCGATCCACGCGCCAGTGCCAGTCGGGATAATTCGCGGGATCCTGCCATCCCGACCTGATGGCGTACCACAATCTGGGTTCGCCGAGCGGCCCACCGTTAAACGCCCAGTGAATGGTCCGCTGCCCAACACTGCGGCGACACTGTTCGGCATTCGCGGCGATCTTCTGATGGCGTTTGGCTGTATCGATAATTTTTTGCGTGGCTTTAACAGTTATACCAATGGGCTTCTCACACAAAATATTCACACCACCTTCGAGCAACTCACAGGCGAGCACATGATGCAAACCGTGAGGACTGCATATATCGGCCCCATCGAGGTTAGATTCTGAATTGAGCAGATCCTCAACCGACGGATAGCTTTTAACCCCCCATCCGGTCTTCCCATTAATCTGATCGGCATAAGCCTGCGCGCGACTGATATCGCTATCAACCGCAGCCACAATGCGAAATCGATCTTCGCCTTTGTCAATAAGCTCTCCATACCGCCGAAGATGCCCGCCGGCAATACCGCCACAGCCGACAAGCGCGAGATTTACAATTTTTCCTCTGGACATCAGGTTTCCTTTCTCGTGTTGTATTCCGCCATCGCCTCCCAATAATACGGCGTGGGAATCGGACTCTTGAGCGACGGATCATTTACATCTTCCATCCATTGCCACAGACGTTGGCTCAACGCATTATAAACATCCCGATATTCGGGTTTATGGGCTACATCGTCAAATTCATCGGGATCTTTTTCCAGATCGTAGAGCTGCGCCACGGGTTGCTTGATACGCGGTTTTGGGGGATCGGTCATATCCACGGGCACATCTATCAAACGCCGCGGACTAAAATTGCGAATAAACTTGTAGCGATTGGTGCGAACACTGCGACTATCGCTACCCTGGAAAATCGAAAAGGCCGCATCCCGCGTGGGTTCCGCATCGGGATCTTTGAACACACTGGCAAAACTCAAACCCTCCACATTATCCGGAATGGGATGGCCTATGAGATCCATAAGCGTGGGCAAAAAATCGACATTACTGAGCAAATGGTCACAACTCTGACCACCCCGAACACCTCCGCCGGGCCAGCGCATAAGCAATGCAACACCAATACCCGCATCATAGCAAAACCACTTCGCCCTGGGAAACTCAATACCGTGATCAACCGTAAACACCAGCAGCGTATCGTCTTCCAATCCACTCTCACGCAACGCATCGGTAATAATCCGAACCGCCTCATCAACGCGGCGGATCGCACCTTGTTGCAAAGCGAGTTCTCGCCGCGCCGTCTCGTCATCAACCAGATAAGGCGGCACATCAATACCCTTGCTATCATCAGGCCCCACATCGCCAAAATCGTGCGGACGATGCGTCTCAAAAAAACCGACCTGCGCGTAGAACGGCGTCTTGGAACCCGCGTCTGCCCTGAGAAAATCCGCCAGCGCATGGGCAACCACAAGCGCATTTGCGCGACGGCCCGTTTCATCGCGCTGGGCAAAAACCGCTTCAAAATCCAGATCATCCGTATTAGACGCCTCGTGTTGCAAACCAAAAAGAGCCGTATAATAGCCCGCATCGCGCAAAATATGCGAAAGGTGTCGCTCGCCCTCATTAAAACACCAATCCCACGGCGAATGCGTCAGACCAACCAAACCATTGCTCTGCGGATAGCGCCCCGTAAGCATAGCCCCTCGGCTGGGGCTACACACCGGACTCGTCGTAAAATAATTGGTAAACTTAAACCCATCGTCGGCAATCGCATCAATCGCAGGTGTGTGTACCGTATCGACACCATAACATCCAAAATGCCGTCCTGTATCGTGCGTGGTAATAATGATAATATTTGGCATGAAAATCTCCGGAAATATTTCTCACTTCTTAAAGTGCTCAATAAAATGACAGCGCCTGCAACAAACAATCACATCCTCCACGCCCTCATTCCCCAGCGTCTTGTAGTGCAGGTGATGCACGTGCAAATGCGCTTTACTCCCGCACAAAACGCACTGGCAATTGTAATGCGCGAGAAACTTCTGCCTCTTAATCTGCCATGATTTGGAGCGCATATAACGGTCGTAATCGGGCGGCGGATCAGCCTGGGACAACTGTGCCAGCAGGCGTTTTCTATCCACCTTGCGAATCCCCTTTGGGTGCGGTGTGGATTGCAGAATTTTCTTTCGCGTCTGTTCGTTCATACGCTCATGATAATGAAAAATTGAAAATGAAAAATCAAAAATAAACTTGCGTGGGTCGCGTTTTTCTTTGACTGTTCAAAAAGATGTTATATGATATGGCATCAAGTCATCTTAACCCTTTACAGGAGGAACGAATGGAACTGTGCTATTTTGCAGATGAAATTGACAAAGCCGACTTTGACAAATCTGTGCGCCTGGGCGTAGAAGCGGGTGCAACGGGAATTGAACTGCGCGGCGGCATCTGGGGCAAACGCGTCCAGGAAATCGACAACGACGAACTGCAGCGCGTCCAGGACGTACTGGCAAAGTACAATGTAACCGTCATGTCCGTCGGCTCGCCCGTGGGCAAATGCGCGCACGACAGCGACGCAGAAAAATCCGAACACCAGCGCATGTTTGACCGCATGATCGAACTCGCAAAAGCATTTGATACAACCGTCATCCGCGGATTTTCCCTGTGGAACCCCAATCGACGAAAAGGAGACCGGGCAAATCGACCCGGCGTTGAGAATTATCTGGATGTCATCGTGCCATTTCTCGAACCCATAGCCAAAACAGCCGAACGCGAAGGCGTCACCCTATCAATGGAAAATGAAGGCGCGACCATTGCCGGCAGTTGCGCCGAAGCGAGAATGGTTGCCGACGCCCTCGGCGACACATCGGGATTCAGCTTCTGCTGGGACGTGAACAACGGCATCGGATGTGGCGAACAAGCCATCCCCGATGGATATGAACAAATTAAGGGCCGGATCACCCACTTGCACGTCAAGCCCAACCCCGACAAAGAACTGGATCCCATTCGAGACAGCGACATAAAATACGAAGACCTGCTCAAAATGGTCCTCTCAGACGGTTATACGGGCAATGTGAGCATTGAACACTGGGGATCCCCAGAGCTCATGCTAAAAGGCGTGCGGCAACTGCGCGCTGTACTGGACAACTTGTAAAATGGACTTACACAAATTATTCACAGATGTATTTCATCCCGAACCCGATGAAACAGTAGCCGTCATTGCCGATGTCCCGCACGGTGAACTACACGATAGCGAGACCTGGCGAGAGCGCAGAGAAATGGCCGCCGAATGGCGTGCGGCCTGGGTATCGCTCGGCGAACAGATCGGCTTTGGCGTCCTGCCCCTCATCACCTTTCCCGCCACCGGTGCTCACAATGGCAATTTGCCCCTCGATAAAGGCGACCCCATCCCCTTGCGCGACGGCCTATCGCGAGCGACAATCGTAAATGCACTCACGCAATTCTCCGCCACCGCGCCACTCTCTATGTGGGCGCGTTCGCACAATGACTTTCGCGCCGCGTCATTGCCAGGCGTTGCCCGACGCATGGAAGAAACCGCGCTCTCTGCAGATTATACCGAAGTGGCGCGACGCTGCCAGATATTAATGGACGCACTCTCCGAAGCAGAATACGCACGGGTTCTTTTCTCAACCGGCCACAAATGGACCGTTGACCTGCGCTTCCGCGAAGCCCACAAAGACGACGGGCAACTCCCCCGAGAAAAGGCAAACTCGGACTTTCCCATCATCAACTTACCGAGTGGGGAAAGTTTCCAGGTACCTTATGAAGGAGAAAAAAAGGGCGAACCGAGTCTCACGGAAGGTGAAATACCCGTCAGTGATAATGGCGATGTCATCGTATTTCGGGTCGAGAACAATCGGATCGTAGATGTCGCGGGAGAAACAACACAGGCCGCGAACTTCAAAGCCTATTTCGAGGAAGACCCGACACGCGGCAACATCGCCGAACTCGCCCTGGGCTGCAATCCAAAAGCCGTTGTTTGGGGCAATGTCTTAGAAGATGAAAAAGCGGGCTTTCACTGGGCTTATGGGCGCAGCGAGCATCTCGGCGGCACAATAGCGCCAGAACATTTCAAGTCTCCCGCGCACATTGTTCACGAAGACATCGTCTATGCCAAAGACAGCCCGATACAAGTGGCGTCACTCCTGTTGATTGCAGCAGACGGGAAGACACGCCAAATCATCCGGGATGGCGCATATCTGGTTTGAGGGGTGAAAAGCAACCACCGTCTGAATCAGGATTCTCAGGATGAAAGGATGAACAGGATGAAAGGCAAAAGCAACCACAGATGATCAGGGTGTTTTACTATGATCGCAGGTAGGGATAACCCCTCTGGTCGTCTCGCCTCTTATTTGTAAAAGGAGCTTCACATGTTAATCGACGCGCACAATCATCCGAACTGGCACGGATTCAACGCCGAAAAAATATTAAAAAACATGGACGAGCAAAACATCGACCAGATGTGGCTGTTCTCATGGGAAGCACCAGAAGACGAATACAGCCCCAGCTATCACAAAGTATTGCCTCCAACAGGCGTATGCATCCCCCTCGAAGACGTGATACAGGTGGGGCGCACAGCCCCCGACCGATTTGTACTGGGATATATGCCACACCCAAAGCGGCCCGACGCGATTGACCGCTTAAAAGCAGCCGTAGAAATTCACGGGATTCGGGTTGCCAGCGAACTAAAGGTACGCGTCGTATTCGACGATCCGGATGCCATCAGACTCTACCACGTCTGCGGTGACATGGGCCTGCCGATCACGATCCATCTCGACTACCCCATCGATCACGGACACGGGGATTACCCGCGACCAAACTGGTGGTATGGCGGCAGCATCGAAGCATTTGAACGGGCGATTATCGCATGTCCCGAAACCAACTTCATCGGCCATGCCCCGGGATTCTGGGCGCACATTTCCGGCGACGGCAAATTCGACAAAGAAGCCTATCCCACGGGTCCCGTTGAACCGGGCGGCAAAGTGCCCGAGATGCTCAGGCAATACGACAATCTCTACGCCGACCTCTCCGCGGGATCGGGACTGACCGCAATCAGCAGAGACGAAACATTTGGCAGGCAGTTCCTGATCGATTTTCAAGATACCCTGTTATTTGGACGGGATTATTTCGACACGCGCTTAATGGACTATCTACAGCGTCTGAACTTACCCAAAGAAGCGTTCGACAAAATAACATATCAAAATGCTCAGAAACTATTGGGTGATGGTTAATATTAGAACCACATGGCGACTGCATCAACCGCTTAACAGGTCAGTATTGTGAAATCACATATTGAAATAAAAAAAGGGGACCGGATGACCCGATCCCCTTAAAATTTAAGGGATGGGGATTATGTAGTTGAGTAGCAGAGCGAAAGGAGGTAAGTGATGCGTACTGTAGAAAAGCAAAAAACCAGCGATAAGACTGGTATCGAAAAGTATTATGGTTCAATACCCAAGGACAAGATTTCGCCAGAGGTCAGGGCAAAAGCAGGAGTAGCTGAACGAAAAAATCCAGAGGCTATCGCTCGACAACAGTAAAGGATGTTACTGCTCCACCAGATCTGTTTGTGACATTGATAACATTTTGAATACGGATCAAATTGATGACTTGCCCTATTTGTTCTATACAAGATTCTTCATCATCATGTGGATATGTTGATTGGGCTATGAGATTTCCGTAAGACCACATAGCCCAATGCCACTTCCAACTTTCGGTCCTTTGGTCGTAATCAAATTCTATTGGGTGTCCATGAATATGTTCCATCATTTGATTCTCCCTAAAGGCTTGACCCCAGTACACAAATCAAAATCCTATTATAACGCTATCGGGGTCTATATCAAAACGCTCAAGAAGTCCTATTGCACCATTTTTTGCATCTTCCGCAGTCCAGTTATTTTCAAGATAGACACCCTCAGCAACAGGTTCAGGGCTTCTGAATGGTCTGTTTCTGGCAGTAGGATGTGTTGGGTTTTCGCCATCTGTAACACGTAAATGTCTGATCTTCTTATGACGTACTCGTGCGTTACTCGCGGTTAATCTCCCTGTATGTGCAAGCCAATGGGCAGTCATTCGCAGCACATTGAACCAGTTAGCATTAAATCGCAGCACTGTCCCATCCGGGAACTGGATCCCTCTCGGCTTTGGTTGTGTATATCTATCTACATAACCTATTTCTGATAAAGGCGTTGGGCGAATGCCAACACTTATTGACCTGTTCATAGTTCTATGCCTCCTTAATTTAAAATGCTCTCTCTCTATAATAATCTCGCCAAGGTTCAAATAAATCTGAAATTTCGGCACACTCGATAGAATCAGCGTGCCCCCTTAGTGCTTTCCGGAGTTCCCGAAAAGGTTCTGCCGCATGTTGTATGAAGTGCTGGTTTTCTTCGGGAGTCCACATAGACCGATGCCCCCAGTCGTATGGGTTCCCGTCTAAAACTGTTTCGCTCATGATAGGTTGGATACAACGCATTATATCTTCTGCCAACATATCACTTGAAGGGTTAAATTCTTCATTTTGGGAAGGACATATTTGGGGAAGAATATATTTAAGGAGTCTCCGGCAAGCCCTAACATCTTTCATTAGGTTGCGATATTCTTTTATGTGTTCCCAATCGCCCCATACAGGCAAGTGACTTAATGCGTCTGTAATTGCTATGGAAAGATCATTTATTGCATTAAAACGGTCCAGATCAGTAACATCTTTTCGTGGCATTCTCATGTTATTCCTTTCGTGCATAAGGTATAATCGGCTTTGATTCTATAGGCTCAGGTGCTTCAGGTATGTGTCGTTGGATGGATTGCAGCGTCTCTCCGTTCCGGTGCCGATATACCTCTAATTGTGCCCGCTCTGCCTGTATATTCTTCCACATTTTTTTACATTGATGGGCATATCAGGCCTCCAAAAATGTTGACAGCGAGGCACTATTTACATATCGTATAAGTGCCTCGCATGCTTGGTATATATTTCCAGTGCCCGTTCCCTGTGCAACCAGGGGGCGGGCTTCTTTGTGCTCTTTGCACACACTTCAACGTTATCAAAATCCCTCCGTATTGTCAAGCAAGTCAGCATACCTGAGCCTTTTCCCTTCAAATCTCTGTGCGATGAGCTTCATCTGGTCAATGGTGTCTCGTGCCCGCATGTTCTGGCGTGCGACAAACTCAGAGACATATCCCACAGATGTTTTTTGCTGATCTTGTGGTACACACCCATAATGCCGCGTTTGATCCCTGACCAGAATAATTCAATGCCATTTGTCCAAGCGTATCCGAGCTTAGATCGTGCCATGATGGTGTCTGTCTTAGCCGAGAAGTATTTGACACATTGAAGGACATCGTAGGATGTGTGGCCTTTTCGTTGATATTAGTGCTCCCACAACGCAGGCAAGCCATCCCATCAGGCCAGCGCGTGTGAATAAACCACTTCTCGGTAGCCTCATCATCAGGAAACATACGGAACAACTGAATCAGAGACATTCCCTTGCGGAAATGCATACCGGGGGCATTGGTAGCCATGTCAAGCTCCTTTTCCTCTTGACGTTTATATGACTACCCCTTATCTCTGTATTACTTCACAGGATGGCACGAAAAACAGAAGTGACAGTCTCTGCATCTTCCGTGAATTTTGGGGCTTACGTTAGGGTGACGTAAGCCCTTCTTCTTTTCCTGTATGTAACCAAAAAATAAAGGGTTACGATTTGCTATAAGATAACATCGTAACCCCCGAAACGCAAACACTTTTACTGCTCATTTGGTTAGTATTTCGGTGCCTGCTTTACCCCCATATCGGTTGCGAATTTGGCGATTTTCGGGCATACTATTATGACAGGAAATTAGCCCAATAATGCATTGGAAACAACTTCTTGCAATATGCTTAAACCACTTTCGGCAGTGACAAACTGGCCAGGGTTTTCTCCATATTCTCTATATGCTTGTTAATCTTTGCATTGTCCGCTTCAAGGCGATCAAGGCGACTGGCTATAGAAGCGTCACCAGAGTTACCAGAGGTGTCATTGGACGACGTTTGGGCATCGTCATTGGATAGCCACTTGTATAGCATATAGACACCGAGCACGCCCAAAATACCTATGGCTTCCGTGAGTTTGTCCGTCAGGGCTAAAACATATATTCAATAAGACAAAATTATCAGTGACTTAATAGATTCTGATAGCCTATCGAATCCCTTTTACAATGTCAATGAAAATTCATATTTTCTTGTTGATCTCTCCTGCATAATCCCACTATTTACTACATGAGACGCTCTGAACAATTTCACAGAAAGGAGTTTAATATGGGAGGAGATAAATCATTCCTGTCTGAGATTATGTGCCAAGATAATCTTGAATTTATGTCAGGGATAAAAGATGCGACATTCAAGTTAATCGTGACCTCTCCGCCATATAACCTGGGAAAATCCTATGAAGGCTCTCGACAGCCTTTGGAAGAATATATCAATGACCAAAAAAGAGTAATCTCCGAATGTGTCCGTTTATTACAGGACAATGGTTCTCTTTGTTGGCAAGTTGGGAATTATGTCAAAGACGGAGAGGTTTTTCCTTTGGATGTTATCTTGTATCCGGTATTTGCTTCACATGGCTTGAAACTTAGAAACCGTATTGTCTGGCATTTTGGACATGGCCTGCATTGCACAAAACGTCTCTCTGGTCGATATGAGACTATAAATTGGTGGACTAAGGGCGACGATTATACATGGAACTTGGACCCTATTCGTGTTCCTGCCAAATATCCTAATAAGCGACATTTCAAGGGCCCAAATGTCGGCAAATTGTCAGGAAATCCAAAAGGGAAAAATCCTGCAGATGTTTGGGAATTTCCCAATGTCAAAAGCAATCACCCTGAAAAAACCATTCATCCTTGTCAGTTTCCGGTTGAGTTAGTTGAGCGCCTCGTTTTGTCCATGACTGATGAGGGCGACAGTGTCCTCGATCCATACCTCGGGGTTGGTTCTGCGGCTATTGCTGCCCTAAAGCATGGACGAATAGCCTATGGCTGTGACATTATTCAGGAATACATCGACATTGCCAAGGCTCGAATTCGAGAGCTTCAAGCTGGTACGTTGAAGACTCGCCCAATGGGAAAGCCCATATACGATCCTTCAAAACCGAAAGGCGGTCACTAATGCGCATTGCCGCCACATACTCGCACCAAAATGGCTTAGCACGCCTTTATTACGACAAATTGGATCTATGGGAAGAAATTCAAGAAGTAATTGCCAATGTGGATGCTGCTTCCTGCAAGACCAAAGTATCACAGGAAAAACGAACAATGGACAAGCTCCTATATTCCCCTGAAGCTATGAACAAAGCCTTCTCTAAAGGCTTCTCCTATGCTGGGTGGACTCCTCGGCGTCATACCTTTTGGGTAACAGCAGATGAGACATTGATGCGTGAGATATATACATCTCCACCAGAAGAACAGAAAAAGAGAATCCAGTCTGCCGAATATGAGCCAATTATGTCATATAACCAAACGGACTTTGTAAAAAACGGCGTTGCTGTTGAAGTCCAATTTGGAAAGTATGCTTTTGTCGCCCATGATCTTTTTGTAAAGCATCTCAGCTTCTACATATCTGGCATTATACAGGTAGGTATAGAGATATTACCTATGAAAGAATTGGAGCGAGAAATGTCATCAGGTGTACCATACTATGAACGTGACCTGTTGAATATTATTCGCTTAGGACCCTCGGCCCTTGCGGTTCCCATTGTTTTGGTGGGTATTGCACCATAGGACTTATGAAGCAGGGGATTATGTATCCATGCTACTCAACTACATAATCCCCTTTTCGATAGACTAGATTACTGGCGTTGTGCTGCGCGTGGCGGCTAAAGCATGCCCCCCGTATAAAGGCACTACGGGGCAGGCTCTGCATGATTTAAGCAGGGAACATGCCGCAATGACGACCAAGACCTTCCGCTCCTGTAAATTTATTCACAACCTCTTCTCCCGCAACCCAAACCCCACGATCATCCCCAGAACGGGGAATATCGCAAGCACCATAAACACCCTCTGATACGCATCGAGTGTAGCCAGATTTGCATCAAAGAAAAACTGCAACACCACCCCGATCAGTGCCGTACTGATCGCCATGCCCATAAACCGCAGCATACTATAAAGACCCGCAGCAGCACCCATCTGATCTGAATCGACAGTCCCCATAACCGTACTGTGCAAAGCCGCCAGCATCAACCCCGCCCCAAGCCCATAATACGCCAGCAGACCAGCAATAACCCATGTCGAAATCATATCGGACAAATGGGCAAAAGATAGCATCACCGTCAGTTGCACAAACATCCCAATCATCACCAGCCACCGGCTCTGAAAACGATCGGACATCTGCCCGCCAAACCGCACAATCAGCGTCATCGCCGCAGAGCTAATAATCAAAAACACGCCCAACAGTGCCGGACCCATGCGGTGAACATCGACCAGATACAGCGGCATCAACACCCCAATACCCCCCTGCACAAACATCCGCATCGAAGCGCAAAACGTCACCCGGCAAAACATGCGATTGCCAAAAAAATTGAGCGGAAGAAAAGGATCTCTCCGCCCTCTTTCCCACCACCAGAAACCCGCAAAAAACAACCCCGCGCCCAAAAGCAAACGCCAATCCTCAAACGGGGCAACCCCCGTCACAGACCGACTGGACAGATAAAACATCAAAAACACAATTCCACCCGACAACAACCCGACCCCACCCCAATCAAACTGCCGCAAAAACTTGGAAGCCTCTCCAATCACCTGAGAAGGCACCCCCCTGTAAATCGCGACAAAAGTCACCACACTGAGCAAAAGCCCCGGCACAAAAGCGGCGCGCCAACCCCAAACAGCAATGAGAAGACCCGCGACAAACGACGACGAAAAACTCATCGCCGGACCCACCGCGCTCCACGTACCTAAAACGCGCCCGCGTTCTCCCTCACTAAAAATCGACACGAGCAGCGCCATACCCATCGGCGTCATCCCCCCCACACCAATACCCTGAATCGCACGCCCGGCCATCAACCAGCGCATATTCGGCGCCATAAACGTCATCGTGGAACCAACGCCGAAAATCACAGTCCCCAACAGAATCAACAACCGCCGGTCAACCCCATCGCTCAAACGCCCATAAATCGGCATCAAAACGACAAAAGGCAGCATAAAAGCTGCCAGAACCCACGCCGTCAAATCCGCGGGAATCCCAAAATCATCCCGAATAACCGGCAGTGCAACCCGCGACATGCCAGACACCATAGGCATCAGCATAGACGAAAACATCAGGCTAATCAACACGCGCCGAGCCGCCCGAGGAGACAGCGGTTCTGCCTCCCCAGATTCAACCTGTGCCTTAGACAAACTCACCTCGCAATTCAACCAATCTTCATACCACACTCGCGGCCGTGTGCTTCGAGCAACGCCTTCCCCGCATCGTAGATCGCGCCAAAAGCATCCAAACTAACCATCACATCGCCACTCATGTGCTTTCCCGCCGCACGTACCTTATCACACGCAGCCTCATACGCCGCTATACATTCCGGATGATCCGGCTCCCCGGGATACCCCATAGACTGTGCAATATCCTGGGGACCACCCGCAAAAAACATAAGCCCGTCAACCTGAAGAATCTCATCCAAATTGTCAAAAGCCGTCTTGCTCTCGAGCTGCGGCACAATAATGGTATTGTCATTTGTAAACTCAAAAATCTCTCGACTATCGCTGGTATCATTCAAACTATACGCCACGCGCTGGCTCATCGCGCTTCGCCGTCCCAAAGGCCCGTAAAAACCAAACTGGACAATCTGCTCGGCCTCCTCGGCAGTCTGCAAATTGGGCACCGTAATCATCTGCATACCCCGGTCCAGCGCCGTCAAAATAGCCGCCTCGGACTGATCCACAACCCGCATAGCCGGCGTCATACCATAAGCATCGCAAAGGCGACACACCGTCTCAACAGTCGGCAGCGTCAATGCGCCGTGCTGCCCATCTAACGTAATAAAATCCATCCCCATCTTAGCCGCCACTTCGATCACAATTTCTGAAACAAAACTCATCTGCACGCCAACGGCTTTTTCGCCATTGCGATAACGCTCGAGAATGCGATTTGGTGTAGCCATAAAAACCTCGCTATGTTGTGATTATTTAAAACCCTAAACCCTCGCAAATTTTTGCAACCGCTGTCCCTGTCCTTCCATACCAATCTCAGCCACGTAAATACTACCCTCGTCATCCACGCAAAGCCCGTGCGGCGACTGCACGGCACGCTTATCTGCAAAGCGACAAATCAATTCCCCATCCGCAGACCACACACTAATGCGCCCCCCGCCCCCTTGCTCCGCCACATAAATCGTATTGTCATCCGTAATCCACACATCGCCCGGCATCATCACATCGGTCCACATCTCCATAAACTCGCCGTCTGGATCGAAAATCTGAATGCGGCTATTCTCCCGGTCGCACACCAGAACCCGCCCGGTCTTATCGCATCCGATATTGTGTACCAATGCAAACTGCCCCGGTCCACTCCCCCCTTCGCCCCACACCGCGAGATGCTCGCCCTCGCGCGAATACTTGTGAACACACCGGCTGCCATACCCATCCGATACGTAAAACGAATTGCCATCTGGCGCATAAGCAACACCCGTTGGCATATTGTATTCCCTGCGGTGAAACGTCGGGCCGGGAACCCCGCGGGTGCCCCATTCGCGTTCCAACTCGCCCAAACGGGTATAACGCCTGACAATATGCTGATACGAATCCGTCAAAAACACCTTATCGTCCGGATCGATAAAAATGCCGTGTGACTGACTGATCAAATTTGGCGAAATGCCAAAATCGCCATACCCCCACGACGTAATAAAATTGCCATCCTTATCAAACACAACCACGGGATGAATCCCGCGCGTAAATGCGTAAATGCGGCCCTGTGAATCCACCGCGGCATCCGACACCTGTGTAAACACCCACCCCTCGGGCAACTTCGCCCATCCCTCAACTTCCTCGTACCGATAATCGCCTTCTCCGAACAACATGTCGCACCTCCTTGAAAATAACGAATAGACGACCCCCACCTCACGACCCAAAACCTCTGGATTGCGGCTTACAGCATGCCGCAATGACGGCTTTCATGTACATTACCTGCTTCATTGATTCATTGATTCGCCTACTCTTCTTGATACTGCAACTGATAGAGCCGGGCATAGATCCCATTTTGCTTGAGCAGCGTATCGTGGTCGCCTTCCTCTCGGATTTGCCCGCGGTGCATCACCAGAATATTATCCGCATTTCGAATGGTAGAAAGGCGGTGTGCAATCGCAATCGAAGTCCGCGACCGCATCAATTTTGCCACCGCATCCTGAATCCACATCTCGGTCTCCGTATCCACATTCGCCGTCGCCTCATCCAGAATGAGAATATCTGGACCAGAAGCCAGCGTACGCGCAAAAGATATCAACTGTCGCTGACCAACCGAAAGCGAACTCCCCCGCTCCAGGACCTCGTGCTGATATGTATCGGGCAACTTGTCGATAAACCGGTCTGCATTGACATCGCGCGCGGCTTGTTCGACCTCCTGACGGCTAATGCGCGGATGTCCCAGACTGATATTGGCTTCAATATCGCCAGCAAAGAGAAAAACATCCTGTTGCACGACCCCAATGCGTCTGCGAAGCGCCTCCACATCCCACTCTCGAATATCGACACCATCTACCAGAATCGCACCCCGCTGAATATCGTAGAACCGACACACCAGACCAATCACCGTACTCTTACCCGCGCCCGTCGCCCCGACCAGTGCCAAACTCTGCCCCGGCGCAACGCGAAAAGACACATCGCGCAACACCCATTCGCCTTCGTTGTACGCAAACCAGACATTTTGAAACGCGATCTCGCCCTTCAAGTGGTCGGCCTTCACCGTGCCGCCAAGTGATTCTGGCTTTGTATCCAGCAACTCAAAAATGCGCTCTGAAGACGCCATCGCAACCTGAAGCACAGTAAAGCGATCGGCAATATCGCGGAGGGGCATAAAAAACCGCGGAACATACTGCAACATCGCCACGAGAACGCCCCACTGAATTTCCCCGTCCAGCACCCGTACGCCGCCATACCACAACACCAATGCGGACAACAAAATGCCGCCCAACTCCATGATCGGAAAATAAATCGCATGGTAAAACGTGCTCTTTAGTCGCGCATCCAGATACTCCTTATTCGGATCTTCAAACCGCTTCACACAGCGATCTTCGCAGCCAAATAACTGCACCACCTCCATCCCGGACACGGTCTCCTGCAGCGATGAACTAAATCGCGCGAACAGCGTGCGCGCAACGCGATACGCAAAAAAGGTCTTATTCTGCAGCCATACGGTTGCGACAAAAGCCACGGGCAATGCGAGACAGATCAGCGCGCCGAGCGTGACATCCATATAAAAAATGTATGCGAGAATCGTGACAATCGTAAAAATATCGCTGATCATCGACACAATGCCATCGGTAAACAACTCGTTGAGGGCATCCACATCATTTGTATTGCGCGCCATCAAACGGCCCACAGGCGTACGGTCGAAATATCGCATGGGCAACCGCTGCAAATGCATAAAAATCTGCAACCGCACATCGTGCATCGCCCATTGCCCGATCATATTGGTCGTCCAACTCTGGCAATATCCCACGCCAAATTGCGCGACAAGCAGACCGATATAGATCATGACCAGATAGGTCAACCCATCCACATCTCCCGGCACGATATAATCATCCACCGCAATCTTGGTCAAATAAGGCCCGGCCTGCCGCACAATCGCCGCGACAATAATGAGTACAAACGTAAGGACAACCCACCGCGCGTAGGGCCTGAGAAAATTCAACAGGCGCGCCATCAAACGCAGATCAAAACCCTTATGACCAATTTCCTCTTCTTCCATTACAGTATTTCCAATTCTTGAGCCAGATGCTGGCGTCGAAACATATCGGCGTAAATCCCATCATACGCAACCAATTCATCGTGTGATCCCTGCTCTACAATGCGTCCCTCATCCAGCACAATAATATGATCGGCATCTTTCACAGTAGAAATGCGATGGGCAATCAAAATCGTCGTACGCGAAGCCATAATCTCGCGCAAATATTTGAGAATCTCTTCCTCTGTTCGCGTATCCACGCTGGCCAACGCATCGTCCATAATCAAAATCCGCGGCTCTCGAATCACCGCACGCGCAATTGCTGTACGCTGTTTTTGTCCCCCCGAAAGCGTGACCCCTCGCTCTCCCACAATCGTCTCCAACTGCTCGGGAAAAAGGTGCAAATCGGGAGCCAATTGCGAAATCTCGGTCGCGCGCGCAACATCGCCCTCTCCCCGCGTGCCCAAAGCCACATTTTCCCGAATCGTATCCGAAAATAAAAAAGCATCCTGCGGCACATACCCGGTCGCGTCTCGAATGGTCTGAAGCGGTATCTCTTCCACCGGCTTGCCATCGATAAAAACCCGCCCTTCATCCGCCTGAATCAACCGGGGAATCAACCGCGCCAGCGTGGATTTTCCCGAACCCACGCGCCCCACCACAGCAAGCGTACTTCCCGCCTCAATGCGAAGATTGATATCTTTGAGCACCCGTTGACCATTGTACGAAAAATTCGCATTGCGAAACTCGATCTCTCCCCTGATAGCCCCCGTTGTGCCACCCGCCACATCGGGTTGCGGCGATATTTGCAAAACCTCTTCAATACGCCTCAGAGAAGCCACGGCGCGTTGATACTCATCGACAATTCTCCCCAACATCGACATCGGCCTACTCATACGCAGCAAATACGCATTGAACGCCACAAATGCGCCCAGACTCAAACTCCCCTCAATCACCCTCAGACCACCCAACCACAAAATCACAATCATAGAAACACCGCTCAACAAAAACGTGAACGGATAATACAAACTGCGGATTTTAATCAAATGGCGGTTGCGCGTGACGTATTCTTCATTGAGAATCCCGAAATCCACAATCTCAAGCGGGCGCATGGCAAAGGCTTTGACCATTCGCATACCCGTCAAATTTTCCTGAATTTTTGAGCTAACAGCAGCAAATTGCTCCTGAACCCGTCGGTATCCCACGCGCACCTTTTGCCCAACCCACCGCGCACAAAAAGCCATCACGGGCATAGGAGCCAGTGCCAAAAGAGCCAACTGCCAGTCAATGATGCACATCAAAATGAGACTGAGCACAAAACTCAAAACCGCCTGTAGCGACAAGCGATATGCAAAATAAAAAAACCGCTGAATTGCTTCCACATCATTGGTCGCCCGCGCCATTAAATCGCCCACGCGCTGCGCCTGGAAAAAACTCAGCGGTAGCCGCACAATATGTCGCACATAAATCGTGCGAATATCGCGCTCTATAAAACGAGAAGCACTGGCAATAAACCAGCGCATCCCAAATGACATGCCCCATTGCGCGATACCGAGCGCGGCCATGAGTGCCCCGTACATCTGCAAATCGCCCATCGGGCTACCCGTGATTGTATCGACCACATCGCCTGTAAGATCCCCGACATCCAGCCCGGCTTTGGCCGTATCAATCGCCCATTTCATCAACAACGGAACGAGCGCCTGAACCGCCTGCGTACCCAGCAACAGCACCAACCCCCAGAAAATCTTCCATCGATGGGGATATACATATTCCGCAAAGGGTTTAAAAAAATTGAGACTCATAAACTACGCCATCCCTCTCACCTGCTCCAATTTATCGTACAATCGCTTTGGCGACACCTTTTGCGCCGTACCGAGTTCCTGCGCAAAAACCGACACCCGAAACTCCTCGACCATCCACCGCAGCACCTGCGCGGCATCGCGCTTCTCCCCCATCAATTCCGACTCCATCAATTCATCCACCGCATCTTGAAAGGGTTGAACCTGCTCGGCCTTTTGTCGGTCCTTCATCGGATCGAGCATCGCGCGTTCGGCGCGTATCACAATCGCCTTCAAAAACCGACTCAAATGCAACACCTGATCATAAGGCGTTTGTCGCAAAAAATCCGTCGGCATCAAACGCGCGAGATCGGCCTCCATCTCGGGATATCCACCGCGCAACAGGCGAATTTCTCGGTGCGTCTCAAACAGCGATTCCAGCGCCTGAATCAATTGTGGTGCCAGATGCTGCAAATACAACCGCGCCTGTTGAACGCGCGATTCAAAGCGCTGGCGCGTTATGGGAAACGCCGCATCGCGCGTGAACAGATGCGCCATTAAATTGGCGTACGCGCCCTCGCGCAAAGCCTCGCGTCCACCCTCAAATTGTGCCAAATCGCCCAAAGACCGCTTCAGCGCCCGCATCTCATCCCGCATTTCACGCTCGCACAACCGCATCCAACCCGCCTGGGTCTCGCGTTCTGCCTCGTCTGCGCGCTTAAACAAACACACAGCCACGCGATCTCCCTCGCGCTTCAACCCCACATAGCCAAACACCGGCATCCCACCGGCTTGCATCACCTCTACGCGCTCGGGCAATTCGCCCAGCGCCTGCCCCGTTACATCTCGGCGCGCCACCTGCTTTTGCGCGCGCATCCACGCATCGGACTGCACATCTTCTTCGCGCGCTTCTAACTGCTCGCGCAACACGCGCAAATCCCGCGCGGCAACAATTGCCTTCTCTTTCTCGTCTCGAACTTCCACGCGCATCTGCAAATGGTCGGGCAAATCGCGCACATTCCAATCGCTTTGAGAAATCTCAATACCATAACGACTCAAAATATGGGCAGATAGCGAATCCAAAAGTGCGCCGTGCGTTGGTTTCAAAACCGCGGCAATCTCTCGCGCTCTGTCCGGCACGGGCACAAACCGCTTGCGAATACTTTTTGGAAGCCCGCGTAACAAATGTGTGATCTTTTCTTCCAACAATCCCGGCACCAGCCAGTCCAGCACCTCCGGCTGTACAAAATGCACCAGCTTGTACGGCAATTGCAACGTCACGCCATCCCGATCTTGCCCGGGCCGATACGCATAAGAAAGCGGCACCCGTTCACCATCCACCTCCAAAAAATTGGGAAACGCATCCCGATCAAAATCCACCTGTTCACCCGCCAGATGTTTTTCGGACATCAGCAAAAAATCCGCACCCTTTCTCTTAATCAGGCGATTCAAATCGTGCGTGGAAGATACATTCTCCAATCGCTCGGCATAAAACCGATACGCAGCCTCGTCCAGATCCAGAAACTGCATCAAACGCTGTTGCATCTGCCATGTTTCCACGCGCGCGCGCAAATCCCGATTCTGCGTCACAAATGGATATGGCAACGCCACCTCATCATTCACCAGAGCCTCGCGGATAAAAATCTCCGTCGCAGCACCGGCATCTATCTGCCCATACCCCACGCGCTTTTGCCTCACCTGCAAACCGTGCAGCGTCAATGTCTCGGTCGCCAGCACCCGCCCCGACCGCACGCTGTAAAACGGCTCCTTATAAGACGCCCGACACAAATGCGCGCCCAATTCCGTCAGCCACGACGGCTGTATGCGAGCTACAGTACGCGCAAACAAACGCGACGTCTCCACCACCTCCGCAGCCACAACCCAACCGGGCGTACTCTTTTTTTCTTCCTCTCTTCCCTCTTTCCGCTGAAACAGACCGGACCCGGGAAACAACATCACATCGCGCCCGCGCGCTGCGCGATACATATTGCCTTCCTTCTTTTGCGCCACATTGCCCAACAGCCCACTCACCACCGACCGATGAATCGCATCGTATCCCGCATTGTTCCGATTCATTCGAAAATCGCCCATCTCGCGCAGAGTGTGTCGAATCTGCATATAAATATCGCGCCATTCGCGCATGCGATTAAAAGACAAAAAATGCTGCTTGCAAAATCTCCGCATCTGGCTCTGCGTTCTCAATTTCTCAAACGTATCGTGATACGCCTTCCAGATATTCAGCAACGCGATAAAATCCGACTCCCCATCTACAAATCGCCGGTGCTCCTGATCTGCCGCCTTCTCTTGCTCGAGCGGCCGCACGCGCGGATCCTGGATGCTGATTGCCGACGCAATAACCAGCACCTCGCGCAAAGCGCGTTCTTTTTGCGCTTGCAAAATCATCCGCGATACCGTTGGCGCGAGCGGCAAACGCGCCATATCGCGCCCCAGCGGTGTCAGACGCTTATTATCATCAATCGCGTCCAATGCCCTCAACACATTAAATCCCCCCTGAATCGCCTGAGAACGGGGGGGATCAATAAATGGAAACGTCTCGACATCGCCCAGCCGCAGCGCAATCATCCGCAAAATGACCTCGGCCAAATCCGACCGCTGAATCTCGGGCTGCGTGTATTCTGGTCGCGCGAGAAAACTCTTCTCATCGTACAGACGAATACACACCCCATTTTGCACGCGCCCACACCGCCCTGCCCGTTGCCTCGCACTGCTTTGAGAAATCTCCTCCACCGGTAGCCGATGCGTCTGATTGCGCGGATTGTGCCGGCTTATTCGCGCCAGTCCCGTATCGATCACATATCGAATACCCGGAATCGTAATCGACGTCTCCGCAATATTCGTCGCCACCACAATGCGCCGATATCTCTGCTTGTAAAACACCTTCTGTTGATCGCCCGCTGTCAACCGCCCAAACAGCGGCAAAATTTCTGTAAATCGGAAGTGTCGCCCCTCCAAACGCCTGCGCGTCTCATGGATATCCTTCTCCGTGGGCATAAAAACCAGAATATCGCCTCGCCCCGCATCAACCACCATATCCACTGCGGTCACCGCCGCATCGATATACGTCTCCCCGGCGAGATCTTCTATAGGCCAGTATTGCAAATCCACCGGATACATCCGCCCGGACACTTCAATAATGGGCGCATCGTCAAACGCCTTTGAAAACGCCTCCGTATCAATCGTCGCCGATGTAATCACAATCCGCAACTCGGGGCGACGCTTTTGCAACAGGCGCAAATACCCCAGCAAAAAATCGATATTCAAACTGCGCTCGTGCGCCTCATCAATAATAACCGTATCGTACTCATACAAATCCGGATCGCCCTGAATCTCCGCGAGCAACATCCCATCCGTCATCATCTTGATCCGCGTCTCGGGCGCCGTCTCATCCTTAAACCGAATTTTGCACCCCACCTCGGCACCCCACGCAACATTTAACTCCTCTGCAATGCGTCGCGATACCGACAGCGCCGCCACACGCCGGGGTTGAGTACACGCAATTTTCGCCGCCACACCGCGACCAGCCTCCAAACACATCTTGGGCAACTGCGTCGTCTTACCCGACCCCGTCTCACCCGCCACAATCACCACAGGATGTTCTCGAATCGCCCTGACAATCTCATCCTTCCGCGCTGTAATCGGCAACGCCTCTGGATACGTCAGATGCAGCGGATTCTCCCCCCGGCCTTTCCTCAACGCCACCGACCGCGCCGCCTGCGCCTTCAGATTCTTCAACTGCCCCGTATCGCGCCGCTTTTGTCGCTGTATTTGCCGCAACTGCCGCGCAATCTCCATGCCGTCTTTGAGCATACACGCGGGTAGCAGAGACCACACTGCCGACATCAGACTCGGCCGCTTTCTGCGCGATCTGCGTTTTTTTGTTTGTTCGTTTCTATAGGACATAGGTCTAAAATGCCAATTGGTTTAGTAGCCCCTAATATGTGTAAAGTCATATCAACTGTCAATTGACACTGGCTTGACAGTCCCAATAATTTCAGCTATCTTATGGCGTATCCGCCATCTTATCCCTTAGAGACTACTATGCTGGTCGTTTTGGATGCCAATGTATTATTCGCTGGTTTGATATCTCCTCACGGCGCATCTTATCAGATCCTGTCACTCGCGATTGGAGGTGCATTGACCTGTGCAGCAACTCCTGCGCTTTGGGCCGAATACGAAGAACAACTTCATTCAGAACGCTTCTTAGAACTCACACCGCTTTCGCTCACACAAATCAATGATTTTTTAGATTATCTGGCATCGGTGATCCGGCCCGTGCGTAATAATTTTGTCTGGCGAGGAATTTTGCTTGATGAAGATGATGCCATTGTTGCCGAATCGGCCTACAATGCCAATGTCGATGTATTGATCACTTTTAACGTGAATCACTTTCAGACCCTTCAAAATCAAGTTTCTTTTCAGATTCAGCGTCCGGGCGAATTTCTCAAAACCTATAAGGAACAGCAATCATGAACAAAACCACCATCCGCCTGAGTGCGTTTACACAGAATCGACTCAAAGAAATTGCACGCAGAAAGAGCGTATCGGTTAGTCATCTCATCAACGAAATTGCCCTGAGATACATCGGTGCAGAAGAAGGTGCGCGGATGATGCAGGAACGTGCTCAAAATGGATTTAAAAACAAAGCATTAAGCGTACTCGACGCTGTTCACCAAGCGAATAAACCGCCCATTCCCGGAGATGAAAAATAGTCTGATTTCTGTGACCTTCATTCTACTCAAAACGGGTTTTCTCACAATTTCTTTGTCTTTCCAAATCAGCAAACTTTTCAAACTCACAAAGAAGGCCAAGACAGCAAACGTCTTGGCCTTCGGTATTTCAATGCGAAATCCGCCTATAATCCATCCCAATACGCCCACATATCATCCGGCGTCTCAAAGCGCATCTCGTTATTATCCTTTCGCCGAAAACGACTCACAAACGCCATGCGAATATCCCGCCCGCAATTTACCCCCGGGCTGTGCAACATCAGATGATGCCAGAACGTCACCGTACCCGGCGGTCCCGTAACATCAACCGGCGTGGGAAGGTCGTAATATTCCCCTTGCTCATTGCGAAACGCATCTAACCCATTCACCAAACTGTGCGTCTTAAAATATTCATAAGCCCGCTTGTGTGCGCCGGGCCATATCGAAAACCCTCCCGAACGCGGCTTGACATGATTGATATTCACCGTCACCGCAATCGCAAACGTATCTACCACGCCTTCACACGTATAGCCATCCAGATGCATTTGTCTGGCCGTCGTCCAATTGTCGTGCCCTTCGGGATAAATCATCTTGGCAAACGTGTAATTCGACACTGCCAGAGTCCCTTTACCCACCATCTCTTCGCACATATCCTGAATCGGCGTCTCCGTCAACGTCGCCCGCACATCTGGATGACTGCTGCATTTCAAATTTCCCTTCGGTCCCGCATTGATCCACGTTTCGGGATCATCGCGATCTGCCTCAATCTCCTCCCACAACACATCCACCGCCTTATCGATCAAATGCATTGGCACGACATCGCGTTTGACAACATATCCCTGTTCTTTGAAATGCAATTTCTCTTCATCGGTAAAATAAGCCATAACCTTCTCTCTCCAGGTGAAGATTTGTAGAAATCGAATGATTAAAATATCGGTTCTTTTTTCCCATAAAGCAACCGCGATTATCTCACCCCATTGAGAGATTTTTTTGTCTCATAACACGCGACAGATTGAAATATTCTGTCGCATTGTTGCCGACAGGTATTCGCCTGTGCTGACCGGTAATAAACAGATTTTGGCGTGTAATATCAAAGAGTTATGGACTAAACCATAACTCTGGCATGTTATTTGCAGATAGACAGGAAAAACACACGCATCCCTAACCCATTCCATAAGTGGTCTCACATGCCAGATCAACTGTATCTCAGTTCGCTTATGCGAACAAAACATCGTCAGATTGTCCTTGTTTTACTTTTCTCACTCCTCCCTTCATCTGCTCACACAGCCTTTGAATTTCAACCCATTGGTGCCCACACCTCGGGCACTGGCGATACAGGTGTGGCACTCGCCGCAGGTGCCTCAGGCGCATTTTGGAATCCCGCAGCACTGACATGGGGCAAGCGAATAAGCTTATTTGGCATGTATGACCGCCCCTTTGGAATAGCCGAACTGGCAACCCATGCGTTCAGTGCTGGCCTGCGGATTGGGCGCCACGGTCTGGGCGCGAGATATACCGGATTTGGATTCGCGCTATACAAAGAACAGGTATTTGGTCTCATTTATGGGCTGCGTGTATTTCAACAACTGAGCCTGGGACTCGGCATACGCGCCTTGCTACTGAACACAGCGGGAATACCCACACAACACTGGGTGGTATTCGACGCGGGAGTAAGGTGGCAGATACGCAAAGGCGTCTTTCTGGGCGCAGCAATCTGGAATGCAGGCGGCAGACACACATCGCTTTTGGGAAAGAGTGGTACCGCGGGAATGGGTATAGCCATCATGCCACAGGTCGCGCTGGTAGCAGATATACAGAAAGAAGCGAATTTCCCCACAGGTGCAGGTATTGGAATAATGTATCATATCCACCCCCAACTCGTACTACGCACGGGTGCAGGCGGCCAGCCGGAACGATTGAGCGCGGGCTTTGGCCTGCGCAAAAGCGGCTTTGCGATCGACTATGCCGCAGTATGGCATACAATACTGGGAATCACGCATCGCGCTTCGGTGATCTACGAGTATTAACCCCTTGCTTCAAGGGATTCGCGCTTGACAGGATTTGGGCCTCCGGCTATTTTGGGATCATGAATTTGGGTTTGAAAATTTTGCGCGAAATCGCTCTTTTTGGTGCGTGTGCCATATTTACGGCAATAATCGGATTGATTGTGGTCGATCAAATTGCAATGCCGATCTATGTGCGGCAAGGCGTAGAAGTCGCTGTTCCCGACCTCATCGGGCTTACTCCTTCACAGGCACAGGCGCGATTGCAAGACAAGGGCCTGCGCATGAAAGAACGGGAACCGCGTTGGGACCCCTCGGTGCCTGCAGGACAAATCGTATGGCAAAATCCATCTCCTCTCTCGCACGTAAAACCCAATCGCACGGTCTATGTCGCGCCGAGTTTGGGACAGCGTCTCCACGCCGTACCCGATCTTCTCAACCGCCATTTGCGACAGGCTCAGTTGTGGATTGCACAGGCAGATTTGACCGTCGGTAAAGTCATCGAAATATCATCTTCAGAAATAAAAGAAGGCAATATTATCGATCAAAAACCCAAAGCTGGCGAGAAAGTCGCCCAGGGGACGCAGGTCGAACTGATTGTAAGCACGGGTCCACCTCGCGCATTTGTCAATATGCCCCGGGTTACCGAGCTAAAATTAGACGAAGCCCGGCGTTTGTTATTGTCGCTCGGTCTGCAGCCAAATAATATTCGATACGAATTTAGCACCGCTTATGAACCCGACGTCGTAATCCGCCAGGAGCCAGAATCGGACACGCCAATAAAACGCGGATCTCCTGTACTGTTGATTGTAAGTAAACTGTGAGAAAGTTTTATTTGAGGTTAAAATGGTAAAAATCGCCCCATCATTTCTCTCTGCCGATTTCCGCACGCTCGAAAATCAGGTGCGTCTGGTTGAAGAGGCCGGCGCCGAATATATCCATCTGGATATTATGGACGGACATTTTGTGCCCAATATCACATTTGGTGCGCTGGTCGTTGAAGCCATTCGCAAAACAACAGACCTGGTGCTGGACGTGCATCTCATGATCTCTGAACCCGGTAAATACCTGAAAGATTTTGCCGATGTTGGCACAGACATTTTGACCGTTCATGTCGAAGTCGAAGAAGATGTACCCACACTGTTGGATCGCATCCGAAAAGCCAATATGAAAGCCGGCGCTACCCTGCGCCCGGGCACGGAGATCGAGGCATTATTCCCGCTGCTATCCAGATTGGACCTCGCACTCATCATGTCGGTCGAACCGGGGTTTGGCGGCCAGTCGTTTATGCCGGCGTCTCTCGATCGGGTGCGGGCATTAAAAGCCGAAATCGCGCGGCGGGGATTGGATGTAGAAATAGAAATTGACGGTGGCATTGGCGTGGAAAACGCACATCGGGTGGTCGAAGCCGGCGTGCAAGTGCTCGTAGCCGGTTCGGCAGTATTTCGCGACGGGGCTATTGCAAAAAACGTACAGGCCATTCGCCAGGCGGCAATGGGATAGCTAAGAGGGGGTTTTCGTCAGCTTATTTCTTGCATAAAATCGACGAATCTTCTATATTTCTCTGTCTTGCCCCGTTATTTTTTAAGGTCTATTTATGTTTGAAATGTTGACAGAGCGCCTCAATGGCGTTTTTAAGCAACTTCGCAGCCGCGGTCGATTGAGCGAGTCGAACATCGACGACGCCATGCGAGAGGTGCGCCGGGCATTGCTCGAGGCAGATGTCAACTACAAGGTCGCCCGCTCGTTTATCGCGCGGGTCAAAGAACGCGCCATAGGGCGTGAAGTGCTCAAAAGCATCACGCCCGGGCAGCAAGTTGTAAAAGTTGTCCACGACGAATTAATCGCGTTGATGGGCAATCAAAATGCCGCGTTGCAATTTGCAGAATCGCCGCCCTCAGCAATAATGATGGTCGGGCTTCAAGGAGCGGGCAAAACGACAGCCGCTGCAAAATTGGCCCGATTATTGGCATCGGAAAACAAAAAATCCCTGCTCGTGGCGGCTGATATTTATCGCCCCGCGGCAATTGATCAACTTTGCGTACTCGGCGAGCAAGTAGGCGCACCCGTGCATCGGGTGCCAGAAGGTACCGATCCGGTCGATATTTGCACGCAAGCGATGGATCGGGCGCAAAATGAAAATCTCGATGTGGTAATTCTCGACACGGCGGGGCGGCTACACGTCGATGACGAACGCATGGATGAGGTATTTCGCATCCGCGAGGCCGTATCACCCTCAGAAATTCTGTTCGTGTGCGACGCCATGACCGGGCAAGATGCTGTATCGTCAGCTTCTGCCTTTTACGAAAAGCTCAATTTTTCGGGTGTGATACTCACGCGCATGGACAGCGATACCCGCGGCGGCGCAGCACTATCCATCCGCGAGGTTGCAGGCGTTCCAATTAAATATATCGGTGTCAGTGAGAAAATCGATGGTCTGGAAGTATTTCATCCCGACCGCATGGCCTCCCGCATCTTGGGCATGGGCGATGTGGTTACACTGGTGGAAAAAGCACAGGCGACCATTGACGATGAACAGGCCAAAAAAGTCGAGCAAAAACTCCGCTCGGCATCTTTCACATTTGACGATTTTCTCGAGCAAATGGCGCAAATCAGGCAAATGGGTCCCTTAGATCAACTGATGAAAATGATTCCTGGGGTAAGCAAGTCCATGCCGGATTTGCAGGTGGATGAAAAGACCTTCTCGCATATTGAGGCAATCATCTATTCAATGACACCAGCAGAACGCGACAAACCGCATATTATTAATGGCAGCAGGCGCAAACGCATAGCAAATGGCAGCGGGCGCAGTATCCAAGATGTCAACAAATTGCTCAAGCAATTCAACATGATGCAAAAAATGATGAAACGCATGTCCCGTATGGAAAAACAGGGCAAAATGGCAATCCCGATGTTCGGGTAACACAAAGGAGTTTGATTTGGTTCGACTTCGCTTACGTCGTATGGGCGCAAAAAAAGCGCCGTTCTACCGCGTGGTAGCGGCTGATTCCTCCTCACCTCGCGACGGTCGATTCATCGAGATTTTGGGGCATTATAATCCGACAAAAGACCCCCAGATTATCGAATTGAAAGAAGACCGCATAAGATATTGGTTGGGCGTAGGCGCACAGCCCTCCGATACAGTGCGCAGTTTATTTCGCCAAAAGGGTCTGCTCAAACAAGATCGCGATGAAGACGCACAACCTGAGGATGCTGAGTCAGAAGCCCCATCTGAGGAATAAGTCTTGGAGCCGGATACTGAATTAAACCACTCCAGCACAGACTTTATCACGGTTGGCAAAATTATGAAACCCCGAGGCATTCGGGGTGAAGCTTTTCTGCTACCGCTGACCGATTTCCCGCAACGATTTGACGATTTGGACTCTGTGTGCGTCGAAGCCCCCGACGGCACATATTCTGTATTGAATGTGGCTTATGTACGCGCTTATGGTTCTCGCCTGGCAATCAAATTTCAAGACATTGACACCCCTGAGCATGTGGGGCGATTGCGCGAGCACTTCATTTTAGTAGCCCGCGATGCCGTGTATCCCTTGCCCGACAATTCGTTTTACGTTTTTGAACTCGAGGGATTGCCAGTTGAAACAGCATCCGGCGCAATGGTGGGACATGTCGTAGAAGTCTTGTCGTATCCGGCCAACGATGTGTATGTGGTGGATCGCAATGGCGAAGACGTATTGATCCCGGCCGTACGCGAGATTATCCGCGTGGATCAAAAAGCCGGCAAAATTGTCGTTCAGGAAATCGAAGGACTTTTGTAGGACGACCATCTGTGATGCGAATAGACGTGATCACAATTTTTCCCGACTTGATTCGGGATGTACTGAAGTACAGTATCCCCCGACGTGCCATCGATGCGGGATTGATCGACGTTTTGGCGCACGACCTTCGAGACCACGCAGACGACAAGCACAAAACAATCGACGATACGCCTTATGGCGGTGGCGCGGGGATGATCTTCAAACCCGAACCCATTGCACGCGCGATCGAAACACTCCCCGAAGGTGGCCGCGTGATTTTTCTCACGCCTCAAGGGCGGCTACTGACGCAATCTGTGGCTAATGAATTGTCTTTGTCGGATCATCTCGTATTGTTGTGCGGCCACTATCGCGGCATTGATGAGCGCATCCGCAAAAACTATGTCGATAATGAAATTTCGATTGGTGATTATGTCCTCAGCGGCGGCGAATTGCCCGCCCTCATTTTGATCGATGCGTTAATTCGGTTGACTCCCGGTGCCATTGGCAATGCCGAGTCGGCACTCGAAGACTCGTTTCAAAATGGCCTGTTGGATTGTGCTTGGTACACGCGACCTCGTGAATTTGAAGGCCTGACCGTGCCAGAGGCATTGCTCAGCGGAGATCACAAAAAAGTCGCGCAATGGCGGCGAGACAACGCGCGACAACGCACACTTGAGCGACGCCCCGATCTGTTGGAATAACCAACTTTGTTTGAACTTTCATTTTTTTCAGGAGTATGTAAATCATGGATGCCATTTTGAAATCTGTTTCCGAAGCACAACTGCGCGATGATGTGCCCAAGTTTGAAGCCGGCGATACCGTGCGCGTGCACGTCCGTGTGGTAGAAGGCGAAAAAGAACGCATCCAGCTTTTTGAGGGTGTGGTCATCCAGCGCCGGGGACCGGGTATTCACGCGACATTTACGGTTCGCAAAATTAGCACGGGTGGCGTTGGGGTAGAGCGCATCTTTCCACTGCACACGCCTCGCATAGCTAAAATAGAAGTGCTGCGTCGCGGTAAAGTACGGCGATCAAAAATTTATTACCTGCGCGATCTGCGCGGCCGTGCTGCCCGCATTACAGAACGTCGATAGGAATTCTATTATGCCTCCTCGCAGAGCGAGACAACGTCCCAAACCCCGACCAAAGCTGCCCTATTCGGAACGGAATATATGGCTTTTTGGGCTGGGGCTTGTCACCATTGCACTGGGATATGTTTTTCTCTCCCTACCGCCCGTTGATGGTTTTATGTCGCTCACCCTTGCCCCGCTGCTGCTCGTGCTCGGTTACTGCGTATTCATCCCAATAGCCCTGCTCAGCAGGCAGAAAGAAGAGGAACCATCAACCGATGTGAGATAGGTTTTATTATCCGGGCGGTTAGCTCAGTTGGTTAGAGCGCCTGCCTTACAAGCAGGAGGTCACTGGTTCGAATCCAGTATCGCCCACCATAAACAAAAAAAGGCTTACAAGAATTCTTGTAAGCCTTTTTTAATTTCAAACTCATGGACGAATGTCAATCTATTATTCTTGATTTTTCAGTATAAGAAGCTAATTTGAAACATCGCGAGTAATTTGTATTCCTTTCCGTCTTTTGAATTGAGGACCCCATGAAAATTACAGACATCGAAGTGATTACATTCCGCGTGCCAGGCGGTAGGTCTCGACCGAGTAAGTGGGGCTACGGCATCTGGGGAGAAGAGCAAAAAGAGTCGGCAAGCTCGATCTTCAAAATCGTAACAGATGAAGGTCTCGAAGGATATATGGTCGGTGGCGACCGCCGATACCTCGAAGGCCCGATCAAGCGCATGTTAATCGGTGAAGATCCCCTATCCCGTGAAACCATCTGGAACTGGATGGACCAACTCGTCACCTTCGGTCATTCATTGCCCGAACATGTTATGGGCGCAGTCGATTGCGCCCTTTGGGATCTGCTCGGCAGAATGGTTGACCTGCCCGTTCACAAAATACTGGGAGGTGCCCGCGACAAAGTAAAAGCTTATGCCAGCACCTATCCCAACATCGGCAAACCAGAAGATTATGCCGAACATGCTCTCGAGTGCAAAAAACAGGGATACAAAGCCTACAAAGTTCACGCGTACATCTGTTGGAACCCACACACCTGGGAACCTGCCCCACAGGTACCCGGATTCCCCAAAGAAGACATAGAAGTATGCAAAGCCGTGCGCGAAGCTGTCGGCGATGACATGGTCTTAATGCTCGATCCCTTCGGCGTATATACCCTGGAGCAATCTTTGTGGGTCGGTCGCGAACTGGAAAAATTGAACTACTACTGGCTCGAACACCCCATGGTAGAAACGCGAACAGAAGCATACCGAAGATTGACCCGCGAGTTGGACATCGCCATTCTCTCGCCAGAACACATTCCCGGCGGCGTCTTCACACGCGCCGAATGGGTACTCCAGGGTGCATCTGACATGCTGCGCATTGACCACAACTATGGCGGCATCACAGGATCCTACAAAATGGTGAACGTGGCACAGGCCTTCGGCATTCAGTGTGAAATGCACTATGGCGGATGGGCAAACTGCCAAATCCTGGGCGCAACAACAGAAGCAACCTGTGAATACTACGAACGCGGCCTCTTGCGCCCCGACTTCGACTACGAAACCCCACCCCCCTATCTGAATTCCATTGTAGATCCCCTGGATGACGACGGCAACGTCATCCTACCCCAGCTACCGGGTCTGGGATTTGATTTCAACTGGGACTATATTAACGACAATCTGATTGATCCATCAACCGATGCACGATAGGAGTATGTCCTATGGCAAAAAAACGCACCATTGTCGGATATCCCTTAGTGCCCGATCTTCTAAGCGACATGAATTTGCTTCGGGGATTTCCAGAAACACCCGCAGACTTTGATCCAAATGGTCAGTGGACCAATACCTATCGCATCATGACCTGTCATGGTTATCGGGAAGATGGCAATGAAGACATCGGTCTTCTGCGCCTCTCGAAATCTCCCGATACAGACGACACCTTTCGCCTGCGGGTTGATTGTGAAATCGTCAACGACGAACACAGACTACACAAGTACACCGCAGAAATCATCTGTCGGAAAGACCTATCTGCAAGCCCTGTTTCCTGGCGGCTATCCAATCAATTCACAGCCCCCAATCAAAGTGATCCGCGAACACTGGAAGAAAAGGGAAAAGCCAACGGCACGACCGCAGAAATCACGATCAACAACAGAACGCACATCGCTTCGGGTGCCAACCCAATCACTGCAGATTGGTGCTTATTTGAAGCAGTGCAGCGATTGCCGTTCGAATCCTCAACATCGCTTGTTGTCGATATCCTCGAAGGGTTAAGCGTACACAAGTACAATCAACGCCTGTCTTATCGCGGTCTGTACACCCGTGCGGACAATGCCCTGCAATGGTTTCATCAGATCGGCCACGGTGTGCTGCCGTATGAATACTGGCTCGATGATCATCATCGTCTCCAGATGGTCACCACCGGCGCGCGTACTTACATTCTATCAGACGACGCCGAAGAGCATTTAACACATCAGAAAACCCGGGGAACGCGCGCGTTTAAGCGCCGTCACAGGAAATACGCGAGAAGGGATCGCGATGCTTGAACAAACCCAGGAACCCATCAACCGCCGGGATTTCATGAAAATCAGCGGAGGCGCCGCACTGGCGCTCACAGCTCAGGAAAAACGCATCTTTGCCGCCGAGGCCCCTTCAATGCCCAATATTGTATTGATTCTCACAGACCAGCAGCACCTTGACACCATATCCGCCGCAGGCTGTTCCCATATCCAAACGCCTGCACTGGACAAGCTGAAAAATCGAGGGACACTTTTCACCCAATCTTATTGCGGCAACCCGGTTTGTGGCCCCTCCCGAAGCTGCATTTTCTCCGGACGCACGTCCTCCGAAGCAGGTGTGCCAGTCAACGGTCGCCCCATCCGTGAAGGCATTCCCAACCTCGGGCAATGGCTTTCACAGCATTCCGATTACGAAACGATTTATTCCGGCAAGTGGCACGTCCCAGAGGGATACACGCACTTTATACCCGGATTCAACGTCATAAACACCGGCATCGGCGGACAAGGCAATGTTTGCGACACATCGTCTTCGCGCGCCTGTGAAACCTATCTGCACAATCGCACGTCTGATCGCCCCTTTTTCATGGTCGCCTCATTTCTCCAACCCCACGATATCTGCGAGTGGCTGCGCATCAACACCTACCCACCCGATCAGCTTCGTTACGCAGAACTCGAATCCGAATTACCGCCGTTGCCCGACAACTTTGAATACGATCCGCGAGAACCCGACTATGTAAAGCGCAACCGCCAGCGGCGCGATCCCCCCAAAGGCAACTGGGACGAAATGCAGTGGCGTTACTATCGGTGGAGCTATTACCGCCACGTCGAAATGGTTGATGCCGAAATCGGTCGCATTCTCCAGTCGCTGGAAGACACAGACCATCTCAACGATACCGTCGTCATTTTTACATCCGACCATGGCGAAGGCATGGGCCACCATCAAACCGTACGCAAAAGCTCGCTCTACGAAGAAGCGCTGGCGGTCCCCTTCATCATCTCCTGGCCAGGTCACCTGCCACAAAACCAGACCAATACCTCGCACCTCATCACAGGGATGGACATCTTTCCAACTGTATGCGACTTCGCGGGCATTCCACTACCCGAAATCATGCGTGGCCGCAGCCTCCGCCCCTTGTTGACAAAGCCCAATCCAGCCTGGGATGACGCCGTCGTCTGCGAGTCCAACAACAACCGGGGGCGTATGGTGCGAACCAGTCGCTACAAGTACATCGCCTATGCCAAAGACGAAGTCGATCAGCTTTTCGACATGCATGAAGACCCCGGAGAAACCCGCAATCTATCAGCCGATCCGCAATACGCATCTGTTTTAAAAGAACACCGGGAACGTCTTATTGAATGGGAACGCCAACTCGTCGTTGCGCCAGACCTCAAATATGCCAACGCCTGGTGGCGCAAAGGATAATTTCTCCCCAGTCAAATCATTCTATACAAAGGAGACCATTTTGAACAGTGATCCAGGACTTCCCACCGTTGCTCCAGAAGATGTGGGGCTATCAGCTACGCGCTTGCACCGCATCAATCGCCTGATGCAACGCTATATCGACGAAGACAAACTCGTCAGCATTATAACGATGGTTTGCCGGCAGGGTAAAATCGCGCATTTTTCATGTTTCGGAACGCAAGACAAAAAAGTACCCACAACGCGCGACACGATCTTTCGGATTTATTCAATGACCAAGCCCGTCACAACTGTCGCAGCTATGATGCTCTTTGAAGAGGGGCTTTTTCAACTGGATGATCCCGTATCGGATTTTATTCCAGAATTAAAAGATGTACAAGTCTTCGCCGGTACAGGCACTCCACCAGAAGACCTGGAGCGAGAAATCACGATTCGCCATCTGATGACCCACACATCGGGGCTGACGTATGGTTTTATGGGCAATTCGCCCGTCGAACAAATGTATAATCAGGCAAAAATTAATCGGCCAGACCATTCTACAAAACAAATGGTACAAACACTGGCAACGCTACCGCTGGCAAATCAACCGGGCACTGCCTGGCGCTACAGCGTATCGACCGATGTACTCGGGCATCTTGTCGAAGTGATCTCCGGCATGCCTCTCAATACATTTTTCAGAGAGCGAATTTTAGATCCCCTCGGCATGGAAGACACGGAATTTTGGGTGCGCGAGGGACAGGGACATCGGTTTGCAACAAATTACGGCCCGGCACAAGAAGGTGGGATTCGCGTGATTGACGACCCGGCGACCAGCAAATTTTCCAGTCCGCAAAAATTCTTTTCCGGTGGCGGCGGATTGGTCTCCACAGCCGCTGATTATATTCGCTTCTGCCACATGATGCTCAATGGGGGCGTGTTTCAAGGCGTGCGGCTATTGGGGCGCAAAACTGTAGAACTGATGACAATGAACCACTTGCCCGACGAATTGATGCCCATCTCCCTCGGACTGTCAAATCTGTCGGGTGAAGGTTTTGGATTGGGAGGCGCAATTTTGCTCGATGCAGCCGCTGGCGGTCCCGGCAGTGTGGGAACATTTCGCTGGGGCGGTGCGGCAACAACTGCATTCTGGATCGATTATGAAGAAGAACTCGTCGGATTATTGCTCACGCAATTTATGCCCGCAAATTACTACCGCATTCGCGCTGAATTTAAGACACTGGTGTACCAGGCACTGATTACTTAATGATTTTTTTTCATCGGAAACTGTATGGAGACAATAATGAGCGGACGATTTGGATACAACATGGACAAAAATATACCCCTTGAAGAGAGTATTGTGTGGGGTGCAGAAAATGGATTTCGCTATATCGACTTTCAGGCCGATATGCCCCCAAATAATCTCGCTTCTTTTGACAATGCGCGCGTAAAACGCATTCGAGACCTGTGTGAAAAACACGCAGTGCAAATCGGCGTACATCCCTCCTCCGCCATTAACAATGCCGAATACGTACCGATATTATCCGAAGCAGTCGATGACTATGTAAACGCCAATTTTGACCTCGCGGTTCGGTTGGGATGCGGCTGGGTCGTCGGCCATGGGGGCTATCACTTTGGCGACACAGGTCCGCGCCGCGAAGCTGCTATAGAACGCATGAAACGGTTGGTTCATCGCGCGGAAAAAACCGATGTATCGATCTATTTTGAAAATCACAACCTGGAACCCGAACACGCCGAGATTCACTATTTGCCGCACAATGTCGAAGAGACACAGTGGTTTTTTGATGCCATACAATCCGATCACTTCAAATGGGCTTTCAACGTCGCGCACGGACATCTCGTGCCCGAAGGCTGGGCGGGATTTCTCGACGCATTTGGCGTAGATAACATCGGCCAGGTACGCGTCAATGATAACAATGGAGATTATGAAGTACACCTGGTACCAGGAGAAGGAACAATCGACTTTGACGCACTCTTCAAACGCTTAAACGCCATGGGCTACGAAGAATGGTTCAGCCTGGGCTTTGGAAATGCAGCCGATAAAATTCGCATCAAAAATGAGTTTGAAAAAAAATTATAAGGAGAAAAAACATTGTCGTTAATCACAATTATCGGACGCGGACATTCGGGCACGCGGTTAATCTCGCACACGCTCTATGCCAGCGGTATGTACATGGGACGCTTGATCAATGCATCGGGCGATAAAATGCCTCCCCAGGCACTGTACGATGCGTGCCGCGTAATGGCAAAATACGTGAAATGGAATGGCGATCTATCGTGGGATTTTGATGACCTGCACACCATGGACATCGATCCCGAGTTCATCCACCTGGTCGAAACCTATTTGCAAGACGTGCTTCCCCCCAGAAATCGCTACGAGAACTACGGATGGAAATTACCCGAAACCACACTGGTCTATCCGTGGATTGTGCGCATGTTTCCCGATGCCAAATACATTCACTGGGTGCGCGATCCCCGCGATTGTATTTTGAGTGGACACAAAACAGATGATTTGCGCGACTTCGATATTCAATATCCGCACACAGATGACATACGCGAACGGCGGGCAATTTCCTGGTTGTATCAGTATGAAATTATGAAATCCACGCCCGTGCCCAAACACTGCATCACCGTGCGATTTGAGGATGCGATATTAAATCAGGATGAGACATTTGCGAAGGTAGAGGAATTTCTCGGATTTCCATTGGGCAAAGTAATCGTGCGTCCCGATTCCGTGGGCAGGTGGAAAACCGATGATGGCGTCTATGATTTTGAGTTCTTGCATCCCGCGATGAAAGAATACCAATACATTTAGAACCGCGAACATGCCCTACAAAACCTTCGACCGCTCCAAACTCAAACTCCGCCCGCTCAACCAACGGGAACACGACCTCTCTGTCGATCAAATCCCCGCCCTCAACGCGCCAATACCTCCCTTTGACAACCCCAACCTTCCCATCGTCGCAGATCGAATAGTACGCGCCAGACAAAACAATCGCGCAGTCATCTTCATAATCGGCGCACACGTCATTCGCGCTGGCGCCGCGCGCTATCTCATCGACCTGATGGAACGCGGCCTCATCACCCACATTGCGGGCAATGGCGCCTGTGCCATCCACGACTACGAATTTGCCCGCATCGGCGCGACCACCGAAAGCGTGGGCAGATATATCCGCACCGGAGAATTTGGGCTATGGACAGAAACTGGCGACCTCAACCTCATTGCCCAAACAGCGGCGCAAAAGGGCATTGGACTGGGCGAAGCCGTCGGGCGCAACATCCTCGAAAGCAACTACCCACACAAAGACATCAGTATTTTTGCCGCAGCTGTCCGGCTCAATATCCCCATCACCACACACGTCAGCATCGGTTATGACATCGTCCACGAACACCCCAACTGCGACGGAGCCGCGATTGGCGCCAGCACCTATACCGACTTCTTAATTTTCACAGAATCCATCACCCAACTCGAAGGCGGCGTCCTGCTCAACATCGGCACCGCCATCATGGGCCCTGAAGTCTATCTCAAAGCCCTCGCCATGGCCCGCAATGTCGCCCGCCAGGAAAATCGCAGCATCGCCAGATTTACCACAGCAGTCTTCGACCTCATCCCCCTCGGCGACGACCTCGACACCGAAGCCCCCAAAACCGACCCCCGCTACTACTATCGCCCTTTCAAAACCATCCTCGTTCGCACCGTGCAAGACGGCGGCGAAAGCTATTATATCCAGGGCGACCACCGGGAGACCATCCCCAATTTATACCGCCAGATAAGAGCAAAGTAAGTCCACTCACCACGCGACATGGACCATATGTCCCTGCCCGCGGAACCATATCCAATCCACGACAACTCCCAGTGCCGTACCCGCCATATAAGCCACCATCATCCCCAAAAAAAGCGGTGTCAACTTGCGATAGCGCTCCAGCCCACCAAGCCGCAAAACAATCGTCTTCAATGCCCAAACAATAAAAATCGTCAGCGTTGTATTGCGAAGCGGTGCAGAAGCCGAAATCGTAAACCCAATCGGATGAAGCGGAAAACCCGGAAACCGATACCGCAAAAAAAACAACAAACCCGTAAATGCGGCACCAATCCCCAAAAAACCGATGCGATCCCAACTCGTGCCCATTGTCCCGGCTTGAATGCGGCCCGCGGCGAGTTGGTTAAACCCCGCCAGATTCAGCGCCCCAATACCCCGAAAACTCACAGTCCCAAAATTGTAACTTCCCATCACGTAATAGCCGTAATACAAAATAAATCCCACCGCCGTCACAGCCCCAATCAATGCCCCCAACATCACGCCCGGCGCGAGCACCTTGCGCAACCTGCTATTTATCGCCATACCCAACCTCGGCACATGCGCCATAGGCGTCATCGCAAACGTCTTGGCATCGCATGCAAACGCATTGGTCAGCGTCAAAATCACCGCACTGCCCGGGCCCATGCCCAAAACGCCGAACAAATGCCAGGTAAAAGCCTGCGCCGTGATCGGCCCGCGCAAAAATATAAGCCCGCTCTCCACCATAATCCGCGCCAATCCCAAATACAAGACCAGCGTGGCAAAATAAAATGCCAAAATAGGTCCCCAGGCCATACCCGCGCTTTTCAACCACAACAGAAGATATACAGAACAGCCCAGCATCATCCACACAGAGGTCCGATACGACATCAATTCCCCCGTATCATCCACGCACTCATCGCCCCAGAACGCTTTGCGAAAAACATCCCGCAAATGCGACCGCGCAATCCACAGCCCCCAGCCCACAAAGACGATCATCCCCCCAAAACTCTGCCATCCCACCGCCGCGTGAAAAGACCCCCACGGATCCACACTCCCCACTTCCAGACCAAAGCGATTAAACACCCCCGCCTGCACAATAGCCAGCACGTGAAAAAACCAGATTGAAAACAGCACTTCCAGATTCGTGAAATAGCCAAACACCAGTGTCAAAAGACTGAACCGCAACTCAAAAGGCGGAAAACCCCGCGCAAGTGGCAACAATTTAGATGCAAAATTCCCACTCAAAATGGGCGGCGGCGGCACAGCCACATAAAACCAGGTAAGCATAAACCAGCAAAGAATCAAAAAAGTGATCGCAAATCCCACCAGAAAAAATCGCGACCGCACCAGAGATGAAAGTGTGCCGCGCGTCCCAGACACACCCGTCAGTTCCAAAAGCGCGCGCGCCACGGGAAACGCCAGCCGCTCGTGCGCTATCCACTGCTTTCGCAAAATCACGCTCAAGCAGAGATTGACACCCAGTATAGCCCCCAAAAAAGTGCCCCACCAGAACAGCGGGGCAATCCACAAACGCCACGGAAATCCCTCTCCAGGCGGCAATCCCTCGTAAAAATGCGTCACTGCCGCGCGGTCATTTACCACAGCCCACCCCGGCAAATGCGGCAACAGCAATTCCCCCCACCGGTTCTCCGCCGACGCAAAATAGTGTGGCATAGTGAGCGCTTCGAGAAAATAGTTCGACAACCACTCCCCCTGCATACACGCAGCCACGATGCCTATACAACACACGACCAGCAACTCAGACGGCGACAAGCTGCGCCGTCCCAAAAACAGATTGCCCACCAGCAAAAACAAATACGGAATGAGCAGAGCTACGGACAAATGCGCGTGATCAGCGCGTGTGGAATGCAACACCAGACTCGCGTACACAGGCCAAAAATTGACCCACGCCGCCATGACTAAACCGATAACAAGCGACCGCCGTGTCACTTTTGATAGAACAGTGCTTTTCGAAGTCAATTTTTTCATCCACGAGCCACCGCGACAACGCGCTTGGCAAATTGGGAGAGATCATCCATCAGGGAATACATGGTGGGCAGGAGGACAAGCGTCAGAATTGTTGAAATAGACAATCCCGACACCACGACCAGACCGATGGGACCCCAGCGGCGGGCTGTGCCTTCGGCATGGCCAAAAAGCATCGGAATAACCAGTGGCATCAGACCAATGATGGTAGTAGTGGCGGTCATCATAATCGGACGCAGGCGGTCCTGTCCCCCGCGGATAATAGCCTCACGGCGAACAAGCCCCTGTTTTCGGTATCTGTTGATGTGATCGACCAGGACAATACCATTATTCACCACAATACCAAAAAGCACCAGAAGGCCGTATTTTGCATTGCTATCCATAGCGATCTTAAAAGTATAGAGACCGAGCGCTACGCCGATGAATGCGAAGAAAATGCAGAACATAATGGTGAGCGGATGGACATAGGATTCAAAAAGCGAAGCCATGATAATATAAATGAGAATCAGCGCAAAAATCATCGTCTCAAAATCCCGATCCTGTTCTGCATCCATAGACTGGAAGCGGCGGTCCATCTGATAGGTATATCCCTTGGGCAGGGGCACATCTTCCATGCGCGCTTTCATAATCTGCCCCACGCTGAACACTGCTTTTTGCTCAGTATTGGCAAAAACAGTTAGCGTGGGCATGCGATCTTCGCGAGAGATGGCATTGGGTCCCTGTATGAGATTGAAATCCGCCAGACTCGAGAAAGTGACCATCCCACCCTTATCGCTTTCAAACTCCGTTGTTTTGATCTGCTCAAGAGTAGCGCGATCTTCTTCGCGGAGTTGAACGGTAATATCGATTTCACCATGGGGTGTTTTGAAGTGTGAAGCCCCGCGCGACCCAAGAGCCGAAGCGATATTCGTGGCAATATCGCGCGGAGAAATGCCATACCGCTGCGCCCGTTCGCGATTTACAACCACGCGAATCTCTTCCATACCCGTCTCAAGGCTGGTCTCGATCTCGTGAACGCCGGACATCCCCTGCATACTCATTTCAATGTCCTCGGCCAGGACCTCCAGAATTTCCTGCTTTCGCCCTTTGAGTTCAACACCCACCCCAGTGGTTCCGCCTGACTTGCCCCCGCGAGATCTGAAACGCACACCGGGAATATCCTTTGGAAGAAGCGCGATGATCCTGTGCTGAACCTCGTCTGTCGTCAACTTGCTCTCTTCTGCAGGCGTGAGATAAATGGTCAAAAGTGCATTTCTCTTTCCCTGGCGATTACCCGTATTGAACTTCGTCGCAATCGCCTCTATATCGAGTTCCTCTTTCAGTGGAATAAGTATATCTTCAGCTATTTTGAACGTATTACTCGCCTGCTCCAAATCGTACGTACGCGGCATCTCCACTGTCAGCCTGATCGCGCGTGTGGGTTGATAGCGGAAGGGTTCTTGTTCTATTTTGCCGTAGATGTGGTTCCCAAAAAAGAGAAGAACGCAAGCAACAGACAGTGTTGCCCAGCGATAGTGCAAAGTATTGGCGACCACCCTCGCATAAAAGGCTCTGGCACCAATGGCGCGGTAACGAAAATACAGAAAAATAGTGAGGGCAATGGCGGCGGGAAAACCCATTTTGGCAAATAAAGGCAGAGCAGCGATAGTACTCGCAATTGTGTCCCACAAACCAGCGTAATCAATCTTACTAAAATCCGTATAATATATATACGCGCCCACCCCGACAATGGCCGCGAGCACCAAAATACTTTTGAGAATGCGATCAAAAGTTTGACCACCTGTATTGAAAGCGCGAGATGCAGCCAACGGGATCAGGGAAAGCGCGACACAAAACGACGCAATAACAGACACGACAACTGTCACAGAAAATTGCCGCATAAAGAGCGAAGTACTCGAATCAGTCACAAAAATGACCGGAACAAATACACACACAGTAGTAAGCGTAGCAGCCAGAACCGGAAGACCAATTTCCTCACTGCCCTCAAGCGCTGCCTGTGTGACATCTTGACCTTCATCAAAACATTTGCGGAAAATATTCTCCAGAGCCACAACAGCGGGATCCACCAGCATCCCAATAGCGACCATCAGCCCCATCATCGAAATCAAGTTCAAAGTGATATCAGTACCCGATTGCCGCAGAAAATACATAATGAGAAACACCGTGAGCGCGCTAATTGGAATGGCGGAGCCGATGATGAGGGTACTGCGGAAGTTGCGGAGAAAAACGAAAATGGCAATAACTGCCAAAAGACCGCCCATAATCGCCGATTGGCTGAGGCTGGTTATACTGGCAATAACAGCAGTTGACTGGTCTCGAACCAGAAGCATTCGAAGATTATCTTTGCCAACCTCTTCATTGATGCGGACGAGTTCTTCGCGGGCGCGCTTGCAAACATCGACCATATTTGCCGTTGAAGATTTATGCACAGAAAGATAAAGAGAAGGTATGCCATCGAGGCGATCAAATCGACGAGCGGGGGGATAATCGTAAGTAACCGATGCGACATCGGATAGCGTCAGATTTGGCCGAATGGGCAGGTTGCGAATTTGATCAACGGTCTCAAACTCGCCCACACTTCGCACAGCAAATCGCCTGTCGCCATCGGTGACATAACCCGCCGAGATATTGATATTATTTCTGCGAAGCGCGCGATTTATGGTGCGAAAATCCAATTTGTGCGCTATCAGAGCACGCTGATCGACCTCGACGAGGAGATCTTTCTGCTGTAAACCCCTCAATTCAACACTTGCCACACCATCGAGCCGCTGCAATCTCGGCAACAGGCGCTGGCTATAAACCGCGATGAGATCTTCGGGATCTTCACCGAGCCACGAAACAGTATATTCGAGAGCCGGAATATCTTCGGTATCAAAACTTTTAATCGAAATATAATCCATGTCATCGGGCAAATCTGCGCGAACCTGATCGAGCCTGTCGCGCAAATGAATACCGACGAGATCCATATCTGCATCCATTGCAAATTCCAGGCGAATGGTCGAAGAAGACCCATTGGATGTGGATCCCATGTTTTCAATGCCGGGCATGGTGCCCAATATCTCTTCAATTGGGCGCGTGATAAACCGTTCGATTTCCTCTGGGGACGAAGAGGGATACCGGATAGACACAAAAAGGACCGGAAACGTCACGCTGGGCAAATATTCAAGCGGCAACTTGAACAGGGAAATAAAACCCATCACCACAAGACTAAGTGCGATCATAATCGTGCTGATAGGCTTAAAAATGGCAAAGCGACTGAGTTTCATGGCTTATTTTTCATCAGGTGATCAGGGCCACAGCGCATCGGCGGCCAGCATGTTGAAAAACTGTGAAAAAGGAAGAATCTCAATACCATCTACAGTTTGCAATTCAGGCCCTTTGGGATAGACGACAATGCGTCTGCACAAACCCTTCAGGCCGGACAGCGCTCTCAATCCCTTGCACCAGGCTTCTGAAAATGTGCCGCCGGACTTGACCTCAATCGCGACAAATTCTCCCGCGCGTTTGAGCAGGAAATCAACTTCTGTTTGAGTCTGTGCAACTGTTGCCCAGTAGAAGTATTCGTCACACAAATTGCGATAGTCTTTGTAGGATCGAATCAACTGTGCAACCAGCCCTTCAAACAGAGCACCGCGTTCCTCTGGTGTTGGGGGCGTCGTAACCCTTTTCATAGCACGCACAATACCGGGATCACACCAGTACCATTTGGGCAATTTGCGTTCGCGCACGCGCAATCTGGTTTCATAAGCCGGAAGTTGAAAACAGAGAAGCGTTTCCTCCAGGATATCCAGATATCCCGTCACAGTCGTGCGTGCAACCTGAGCTTCTCTGGCAATATTGGCCACATTCAGGGTTTGACCGTGAAAAAGCGCTGCAATCGGCAGAAAACGCGCGAATCCCGGAAGGTTGCGCACCAGAGCCTCAGCTTGAATCTCTTCTTTGAGATACATTTGCGTATAGGCAGTCAGCGTCTCTGCCCTATCCTCTGAATCCCATACAATAGGTAACAAACCGTGTTGCAAAGCATCGTCAAGTGCGAATTGTGCTCCCAACTCTTCGGGAATAAAGGGATGCATTGCGCGATACAGGGCGCGACCAGCAAGCAGATTGACACCTGCCCGTTTGAGTTTTCTCGCACTCGATCCGCATAACACAAAACGCAGCCCCTTTTCCTCAATAAAACGGTGTACTTCATTGAGCAACGCTGGCAACCTCTGTATTTCGTCCAAAACCACCCAGCGGTCACCGGGCACAGCTCGAAGTTCTGCAGACAGGAGGCCTGGATTTGCAAGCAGACGTTGGTAAATATCTTCGGCGAGCAAATTGATGACATAAGCATTGGGAAAAGCGATTCGCAAATACGTGCTTTTGCCAACACCGCGCGGACCCAAAAGAAAAAAACTTTTTTTAGGTACCTCAAAAATACGTGGAATTGTCATTTGTCTATCTCGTCGTCATTTTTCACAACAATTTGACGACAATATATACATTTTACACAGCATGTCAAGATTTGAGCTTGCAACTCGCCATTGATTTTAGGTACATAATTGCGTATCCTGAAGTGCTCATAAATGCAAACGACACCAGAGAAAGGAAAGAAAATGAAGCTCACGTACATCATGTTCACAAAACACCTCGAAGGCCTGGACGTTTCCGAAATCATCGAAGCTCTCCAATTGGTAGGCGTACAGGGCGCAGATCTGTGTGTGCGAGAGGGATATCCTGTAAACCCAGACAATATCGACAAAGCACTGCCCGAAGCCGCCAAACAGTTTAAAGCAGCGGGCCTGTGCATTCCACTCGTAACAGCCCCCGGTGATTTTAGTCGCCCGGACATCGATTACGCCGAGCGTTATTACGGCGCGCTGGGCGAAGCTGGCGTAGCGCATGTGAAACTCGGCTACTGGCACTGGTCGGATGCGAAACACTATTGGGATCAGTTGGATGAAATTCGGGGATGGATGGAAGACTTTGAGAAATTATCGGAAAAACACGGCGTAAAAACCGTAGTACACAACCATTCGGGCAAATCAATGGGATTAAATTCGTGTGCCGTCATGAACGTGGTCAAGGGATTCAATCCCGAACACATCGGCGTATTTTCCGATCCGGGACACCTGTCGATATGTGGCGAACCCATAGAAATGGCGCTGGATATTGTACGCGAGTATCTCTCAGTCCTGGCATTCAAAGACCTCATTCGCCAGCGACCTCTTGGACGAACTGTACAGGGTACACCCTCTGGCGGAACAATGCGACTGGGACAGGGATTTGGCGATTGGCCCGCAGTCGTAAAAACACTGGATCGATTGAACTTTGAAGGACCCGTGAGTTTCCACAGCGAATACAGCGGCGAGCCGATAGAAACCGTAATTGACCTGGCGCGGATCGACGTGCGTTTCTTCAACGCAATGCGAGCAGAACACGAAGGTGCGTAATCTATGCCCAACCTTCTCTACATCTTCGCCGATCAACTCCGCCCGCAATCCTGTGGATATATGGGTGACAACCGCGCCCACACACCCAATATCGACCGCCTATCATCTGAAGGCATAAACTTTGTCAACGCCACCTCGGTCTATCCCGTGTGCAGCCCGCATCGCGCATCCCTCTTTACGGGCTGCTATCCCACCACCAATGGCTACGTCATGAACGAATTGAGCGCCCGCACCGATTTGCCAACGCTTGCCGGCACATTGACGCGGAACGGCATAAATTGTGCCTACATCGGCAAATGGCACATTTACGCAACCGAAGGCAAAGTTTATAAACAGGCCGGCGATTTTCACAAGAATCCCGCCAATCAATTCGTGCCCCCAGGCCCGCACCGATTGGGATTTGACCACTATTGGGCGGCCTACAACTTCAACCACAGCTATTACAAGGGATTTTATTACGAAGACAAATTTGAACGCATCGACATCCCCGCCTATGAATCCGATGCCATGACCGACCTCGCCATCTCCTATCTCGAAAACGCATCCGAAAATCCAGACCCCTTCGCGCTCTTCGTCTCTTATGGCACACCTCATCAGCCCTGGAACTGGGACAATGTCCCCGAAGAATGGGGTATGCACTTCAAAGACATGGCCTTTGATCTGCCGCCAAATTACCGGGACGGATCAGGAGAATACTGGCACGCATGGTTCGACCGCGATTGGTGGATGAAATCCGTCAAACCCAACCTCGTTGAATGGCAGCGAATCTATGCCGCTATGACTGCCAATCTCGACTGGAACATAGGCCGAATTTTAGACGCGATAGACAGATTCAACCTCGCGCACGACACCCTTGTCGTCTTCACATCAGACCACGGCGAAATGTTTGGCGCACACGGTCGCGTTCAGAAAAACATCTACTATGAAGAAGCCGCTCGCGTCCCCTTTCTCATGCGCTGGCCCAATCGCATCGCACCCAAATCCGAAAGCGATGCCTGCCTCAACACACCCGATATCATGCCCACGCTGCTCTCACTTATAGACGTCGATATCCCCGATGGTATCGATGGATTTGACCTTTCGCATTGCGCATTTGGTCAGCCGGGAAAAGAACCAGAAGCTGCATTCTTACAGGGCATGGGGCCCAGTGTCGATTGGGACGATGGCTTTGAATGGCGTGCTTTGCGCGACAAACAATATACCTACGCCATTGAAAACCAGGGAGAATCCCTCTACAATCACCGCGAAGACCCTCTGCAATTGCACAATCTCGCCAGCCACCCTGACCATGCCAGAACAATCCAGCATTACCGCGACCAGATTCGGGCGCGCATGGACGCATTAAACGACACCTTTGAACCCATTACCTTTTACCGCGATCACTGGATCGAAAATGGCCGCGTTATCAGAGGCGCGCGCGATTGAGGAGACCACCCATTGACATCAAAACGCCCCAATATCCTCTGGATCTGCACAGATCAACAACGCTACGACACCATCCACGCCCTCGGCAATGAACACATCCAAACGCCCAACCTCGACCGCCTCTGCGCCGAAGGCGTATCATTCACACATGCCCACTGCCAGAGCGCGATATGCACGCCCAGCCGTTCCAGCTTTCTCACCGGGCTTTATCCCAGCACCGTACACGGCAATCGCAATGGCAATGCCTATTTCCCGACAAATGAACGCGTACAACTCATCACCAAACGCCTCGCAGATGCCGGATACGATTGCGGCTTATCGGGCAAACTCCACATCGCCTCTGCCTGGAACGGCGAAGAACAACGCGTTGACGACGGATATCGCAAATTCTGGTATAGCCACTCACACAATCAGGGCATCGGTATTGGCAACCAGTACACCGACTGGATCACCGAACAGGGCATAGACCTCGGCGACGTCTTTCAAACAAAAAAAGACGGCACATACGGCAACTATCGCCCCGACATGAATCCCCAACACCACCAGACCACCTGGTGTGCGGATCGCGCCATTGAATTTATCGAATCCCCTCACGACGGTCCCTGGCTCATGAGCGTCAACCCCTTTGACCCGCACGGACCTTTTGACGCGCCCGACACGCACAAATACAATCCCGCCGACTTGCCGCCGCCGCTATTTCGCGAAAACGACCTGCAAACACAAACGCGGCTCAAACGCTTTTTTGCTGACAAGGAAGGCAACCCACCCGGCGACCGCGAACAGCACAACAAAGCGTCTTACTACGGCATGATCGCCCTCATCGACGAAAACGTCGGTCGCATGCTCGATACACTTGAGCGCACGGGTCAACGCGAAAACACCGTCGTCATCTTCACGAGTGACCACGGTGAAATGCTCGGCGATCACGGCCTCACCGGCAAAGGCTGCCGTTTCTACGAAGCCCTCGTGCGGGTTCCTCTCATCATCTCCTGGCCCGGCACTTTTCTGCAGGGCCACCGCGCCGACGGCCTCACCGCGCTCTTAGACATTGCGCCCACCCTCGCCGACCTCGCCGGCATCCCCCTCGAGTGGACACACGGCAAATCCCTCATCCCCATTCTCACGGGCGAACATCCCGGGCACGCACACCACGACTTTGTGCGCTGTGAATACTACGATGTCGTCGATAAATTCGCCCCACACGCCTCTGAAAAACACAAACCCTGTTGGGCGACCATGTTGCGCAACGACCGCTACAAACTCGTCGTTTACCACGATGAAGACTATGGCGAACTCTACGACCTGCGAGAAGACCCCGATGAATTTCACAACCTCTGGAAAGACCCATCCCACACAGACCTGAAATACCAGCTCACAAAACAAAATTTCGACCACACCATTATATGCGCCGACCCCGGTCCCCAGCGCATCGGAAGGTATTAACACGAGTCAGCGTTTCAATGGAGAGCACAACATGAAATTCAAAACACCGTTAGACGTCAGACTCGCTTGTAGGGCCAACGAACTCGAAGGCTTCGCATCCCGAGCCCTTCCCGGCTACCTGTGCGTCAACGTCGCCTTTCTGGACACAGACTACGCCGACGATTTCGAGGCATTCTGTCGCGCCAACCCGAAACCTTGCCCGCTGATTGCTAAAATGGAACCCGGCCAAACGGACTGCCCAGAGTATGCACGCGCCCTCGATATCCGAACCGACCTGGGTTCATACGACATCGTACGCGATGGCGAAGTCACCGAACGCCGCCAGGACATCGTAGATCTGTTCGACGACCGAACCGTTACCTTTCTGATCGGATCGAGCGTCTCCTTCGACGGCCTCCTGACCGAGAAAGGCTACTCCGCCGCATTCGGACCGACCATCCAACTCACGTCGCTCCCGTGCGAAACAGTCGGACCCTTCTCGGGCAACATGGCCGTCACCATCCGCTCATTCGATCCGGCCTTAATCGACGATGTATGGGAATTCACCAGCCACTTCCCCGGGTGTCACGGCGCCCCAATCGGAAGAAACAATGCGGACGAACTTGGCATCGAAGAACTGAACGTCAACATAGACGGTCACCCGTTTGAAGTACCCAAAGGAACGGATCGCTTGTATTGGGCTTGCGGCATCACACCCCGCATTGTCGCCGAGCAGGCCAGGCTCCCGTTCATGATATCCTACACCCCTGGCCACGCAATGATCACCGACATTCCGACAGAGAGCCTGTACCAGGCCTGACCTGAATCTCGAAACACCCAATTCATACCCCGGTCCCAAACGCATAGGAAGATATTAGCATGAACCAGCGACCCAACATCTTGCTCATCATGAGCGACGAACACGACCCCGCAGTCACCGGCTGTTACGGTCATCCCCATATCGAAACGCCACACCTGGATCGCCTCGCATCCGAAGGCGCCACCTTTGACAACGCCTATACCGCCTGCCCGATATGCGTACCGGCGCGCATGTCCTTTATGACCGGACAATACGTCCACCAGATCGGCACCTATGACAACGGCTCGCCTCTCGCGGGAACAATCCCCACAATGGGCAGCTACCTCGAAGCCGCGGGCTACGAAACCGCAGTCTGCGGCCGCACCCACTTCATAGGCCCCGAACGCCTGCACGGCTTTGGCAAACGCCTCATGGACGACGCCGAAAAATGGAAACACTGGAGTATGGGTGCCCCCTCGCGCACACCCGACAACCGGCGCGGCAGCAACAGCCACGTCACCGAATGCGGCCCCGGCGAAAACTGGCAAATCGACTACGACAGCACGGCTACTGACCTCTCCGAACGCTTCCTCAGATCCCGCGCGCAATACCCCGCCGACCGTCCCTTCTTCCTCTACACCGGCTTCATGAACCCCCACTTCCCTCTCCTGTGCCCTCGGGAATACTTCGACCGCTACTACCCCGACCGCGTCGCCCTGCCACACACGAGAACTGACCCCTGCGACACCCAGCACCCCTCCATCCAGCAACTCCGCCACTGGCTACGCAACGAAGAACCCTTGCCCGACGCCATCTCCACCACAGCAACCGCTGCTTACTACGGCCTCATCTCTTTCACGGACGACCTCATCGGTCGCCTACTCGACATAGTCGATAACTCGCCCCTGCGCGACAACACCGTCGTCATCTACGTCAGCGACCACGGCGAAATGGGCGGACACCACGGTATATGGCAAAAACAATGCTTTTACGAACACTCCGTACGCGTCCCCATGATCATTCGACACCCAAACGCCTCGGGCAACCAGCGCATCGCTGCAGGCTCCAACCTCATCGACATCCTCCCCACTCTTCTCGACCTCGCCGAACAGGACCCCGCGCCATTGCCCGGCAGCAGCCTCATGCCCGCCATCCTCGGACATCCCTTCCCCAACCGCCCCATCTTCAGCGAATACCACGCTCAGGGCGCGCTAAATGGCGGCTTCATGATCAAAAAAGGCGACTGGAAATACATCCACTACGTCGGCCTTCCCGACCAATTATTCAACGTCGCCAACGACCCCGATGAAACCAAAAACCGCGCCGACGACCCCACCTGTGCCGACATCCTCTCCGACCTCCGCACCGACCTCTACAACATCGTCAACCCCGAAGAAATTGATCAGCGCGCCAAAGCAAATCAAAAAATCAAAGGCATCAACAGAGCGGCCCGCTCTTAGCGGTCAGCCCCTTATGGTCCTAAAACCTCATACTCACCCTGCGCCCAGGCATCCAACCCCGACGTATAATATCTGGAAAAACGGCGATCAGAAGCCCCCCCTGCGACATTTGCGTGCAGCACATCTTCTCCAAAATCGCAAATCATTCGAAAAGTGGGTGCAAGCGCGCCGCCTTTGAACACGCCAGCTTGAGAAACCGTCGAACGACTCCCAATATTTTCAAGCGGATAATCAAAACCCAAAAATCGCGGCAACTTTCCCCTGAAAAAAATATGCTCAATATAAACTTCACTCACCTCGCCGTGCGGCACGGCTTTTTCCCTCAACCCGCGCTCTATCGCCGTTCGATACAGGTCTTCGCGCGACTGATCTCCAAACCAGACCGATGCCTCGCTCAAAAGAATGCGATCAAAATATCCATGCAGAACACTGAACAGTGTCGTACCATCCAGCAAATGGATCATCATCTCTCGCCCCAAACCACTATCCCCAAAAACGAGCAAAACGAGTTCGCGATAAACGCGCTCAAAAAGCGTCGCCCCCAGCGAATCCGCATCATAACAAAGATCCCAGTCCCGCAATATATCCCCGTTCTCCGATTCGGGTAACAACGGACGTATAACTGCCATAAACTCCCTGGCCTGAATTGCGTAAAGATCATAGTGAATCCGCTTCATATCTTCTACGGTCAGGTCATTCCTTTCCCGCAACAACTCGCAAATTCGATCCGCACGGTAAGACGAAATCGACAATTTCATCGGCTCAGCCTGCCCCATAAAATTGAGATCCTGATTTGCCGTCACAATAAAATCACATTCTGGATTCATCGCACGCGGATACAATATTGGATCGACCATCCCATCCCAATTCTGTTTCTCATCCCACCCCAAATACGGAAGCAAACCCGATGTCCCCTCGGGTTGTTTGGGCACCAGCCCACCGAGTTGATAGCCAATATTCCCAGCCCGATCTGCAAACACCCAATTAAACGGGCCAAACGTCAACCCCACAAAATAATCCCGTGCCTCTTCAACGCCTTTTGATCTCGTAATCCGCAAAACACAATCCAGCGAATCCGCACCCGTTCCCTTCTGCTGCTTGCCCGTCCACGCATAACACAAATAATACCCATCCTCATCGACCTCACCTTCCAACAAACCGCGATCCGTCTCACAAACACGCAACCCTATCGAATCCCGCTTTTTGGGCCGAATAACCTCTTCCCGCACGCGCAGCGGAATCCATTTATCCCCGCATCTGTACTTCCCATCCTTCACCTCCTCCACAAAATAATCACACACATCGGCGGTACCATAGGTCGCTGCCCACGACAGATGGGGTGATCGTCCCATAGCCACAACCGGCAACCCCGGCAAAGTCGCACCCATCAAATAGTCCTGATCCCCAGCCAGCACCGCCGGATACCACACCGAAGGCAATTGCAATTGCAGATGCGGATCCCCGCACAACATCGCCCATCCAGATGCCGTCTTTGACGGACGAACAGCCCAATTATTGCTCGCAGAAAAATCGGGCAACAAATCGCGCCACACCACATAAGATGGAATCATCGGACGCACCAGACGCACCTTCTTTATCAGATCGATGTACTCCTCTGACACATCATCCCGAATCGCCGGAAAAAGCTCCCTCAACCGCCCCGTATCCACACCCTTTTGAATCAACTGAACAATCAACTTCTCCATATCGCCTTGCACTTGTGAAAGCCCTACAAACCCGATCAGCTTGACCATCAGCAGGGCATCTGCTGGCGTCCACTCATCTGGGCGATACCCCATCAGCTTAAATTCAAAAGGCGTTCCCGTAGCGCGAACCGCCTGATTCACCCCCTCGCAATACGCATCCAGAACCGCTTGCAATTCCGGTGACAAATGCCGCGCTTCCCGATCCGCATCACCCGCTATATTGAGCCAGCGCATAAACCGATCTGCCTCAATCAAATTCTCATCCGCTTTCAAATATGCCGACGCATTCCCGCGCCCAATGAGCTTGAGCAACCACATATGCATCTGCCGATCCCGTCCATGGGCATACCCCAGACCGTAATACCGGTCCCCTTCATCCCGCGCCGAGATATGCGGAAACCCATGCGCCATCCGCCGAATACACACCTCCCCCGTTACGCCTGGTATTATAATTTTTTTTATATCGCGTTTCATGCATTGACCTTGTTCTTCGTTACACATTCCACTTGTTTCTGTTATAAAATCACGCTATTTTGTTTTTTCAAAATTAAAAGGGTAATTCAATGAATGATTTTGTAATTTGTATCAGCAATGAAAGTAATCCCGCAAGTCTAATTGTGGGCAAAGCCTATCGCAAATTGCCAGATGCAGATGCAGAAAGCAAGGGTCTGTCCCGTATTATTGATGAAGACAGATCAGAGCTTGATGGCTACCTTTATCCATCGTCAATTTTTGTACCTATTGACTTGCCAGAAGTAGCGGAAAAGGCTCTCATGGCGTCGGGAGGTTAATGGTAAAACTCAAATAGATCGAGTAGAATACAAAAAAGCGGAGCATCTTTTAAAGCTCCGCTTTTTGTTTTACGATTCGTTTGTCATTGCTCAAGATGAGTTTATCAGCCAAGTTTGAACAGAATGAGCGTTCCGAGACTGAGCAAGGTAGTAATCTGGATTCCGATAACCCAACGGATACCGCTTTCAAGCCCTGTCAAGCGGACGTTCATTTGCTCAACAATACCTTCAATGCGGGACAAGCGGGCGTCATACTCTGCCAGCTTTTCACCTGGTGTTGGAATCTGCATGGTTTTCCCCTCCTGATATCATAATATACCGTCCTGAATACAGTTTTACAATTGTAATCTCACTCCCACAATCTCCTATCCAGACTGCGGTATTGAATCGCCTCGGCGACATGGCGCGAATGGATATCCTCTTCGCCCTCCAGGTCTGCAATCGTGCGGCTCGCCTTCAGAATGCGATCATAAGCCCGCGCCGAAAGCCCCAATCGCGTAATCGCCATCCGCAACAACTCCTCGCTCTTATCATCTATTTTACAAAACATCCGAATCTCTCGCGTCCCCATATGCGCGTTGCTAAACAAATCGCTATAATCCGCAAACCGGTCCAACTGTATTTGCCGCGCGGCTTGCACGCGCTTGCGAACCTCTGCCGAAGACTCGCCAGCGGGTTCCTCAGCCAGTTCTTCATACGACACAGCCGGGGCTTCCACATGAATATCAATGCGATCCATCAACGGTCCCGAGATCCGATTGACATAGCGCTGGACCACAGGAGGCGAGCAAATACACTCGTGGTGTGGATCGCCCAAATACCCGCAGGGACACGGATTCATAGCGCAAACGAGCATAAACCGCGCGGGATACGAAAGCGATATCGCCGCGCGTGCAATCGTCACAAAACTATCCTCAACGGGTTGTCGGAGAGATTCCAAAACCTGTTTCTTAAACTCGGGAAGCTCATCCAAAAACAGCACCCCGTGATGTGCCAGCGACACCTCTCCCGGCCGGGGATAGGGACCGCCACCGATCAATCCCGCATCTGAAATCGTGTGATGCGGCGAGCGAAACGGCCTTATCGCCACCAGTGCCGTATCTGGCGGTAGCAGTCCTGCCACCGAGTGAATTTTTGTCGTCTGCAGAGCCTCATCCAGGGTCAGATCGGGTAAAATAGTCGGCAATCGTCTGGCAAGCATCGTCTTACCCGACCCGGGAGGCCCCATGAGAATCGCATTATGCGCGCCTGCCGCTGCCACCTCCAGCGCACGCTTGGCATGCTCTTGCCCGCGCACATCCTTAAAATCCACCCGATGCACCCGCGCCTGCCGAAAAATCGCATTGCTATTGATTTCAAAGGGCATGATATCGCAGTACCCCTCGAAAAAATCCAGTGCCTCGCTCAAATCGCGCACCGGCAAAACATCTAACCCGCCTGTAATCGCCGCCTCGCGCGCATTCTCCACAGGAACGAGCAAACCTTTTAAACCCGCCTTTTGGGCTTCCACAGCCATTGACAGTGCCCCGCGCACGGGCCGCACCGTGCCATCTAATGCCAACTCGCCCAAAATGAGATATTGCGACAGCTTCTCGGGAGAAATTGAATCGCCCATCGCGGCAATAATACCTATGGCAATCGGCAAATCAAATGCCGAGCCTTCCTTTCGGATATCTGCCGGTGCCAGATTCACCGTAATCCGATTATTGGGAAATGTTCGCCCGGCATTTTTAATCGCAGCCATCACCCGATCCCGGCTCTCCTTCACAGCACTATCGGGCAGCCCCACCACTGAAAATGCGGGAAGCCGACGCGAAATATCCGCCTCAATATGCACGATATACGCATCTATACCCAGCGTTGCACAACTCAACACACGCGCAGTCATCAAAACCTCCTTGCCTGAAAGGAACCAACTAAAAGAAGCAATAGAATCAGGCAAGGAGTGTGCCAGAACTCCCTATATTAATAACTTATTGTTATAAAATCATTTATATCATATCAAGGTAAACATATATTGAACGATCTATTCAGAATGGGTAGTTCGGAGAGAACAAAATGTGCAGGGGAAGTGCAGGGTGCGAGAGCCTCACACAAAGACACAAAGACACGAAGAAAGGCAAAGAAGGGGCTGAATACTTGGGACTGGGAGTTGGGCGGACTAACCACTAACCACTCCAAAAAAACAAACTCTCTCGTTCTCGACAAAATTCGTAAAACGCCTTGAAACATCGGTTGGCTTTTAATGCGTCCTCTGATTGTGGAATGGCAGAGAAAAATGCCTGACTGCCCACCACAATCAACTTTTGTCTGGCGCGTGTGATCGCCACATTAAAGCGATTGGGATTGTTCAAAAATGGACTGGTGACATAGTCGGGATCGGATGTGGTGAAAGCATACAAGATGACATCGCGTTCCGCGCCCTGAACGCGTTCTACCGTATCGATCAAGGGCAATTTGGCATTGGCATCGCCCAGTCGCTTTGCAAGGCTGTCAGCGGTGGCGTTATTTTGTGCGCGGTGGGGAGAAATCAGGGCGAGTTGATCGGCATCCAAACCGTGTTCGGCGATCAACCGATGGGCGAGTTGGGTTGTGATCCCGATTTCTTCATCGGATTTCTGGTGGTGACCGCGGTGATCTACGATGAGGAGTACGACCGGTTTTGCCGGGTCGAGAACGCGATCTAACAGGTCGCGGTGGTCGGTGTGTTGCAGCACGAGGCGGTTTCGCGCATTGCCAGCGTCTGCGCGAAGTTCGCCATCATACCACATGTGACTGGGAAAAGAGCACAAGTCTTCGTTCATTCGATACGTGCGATCCAGGCGGACGCGGTGGACAGAGTCGTATTGACTGAGCAGATAAGACAGCGCGGAATGGTGTGTGCTATTTTCCTCCTTGCGATCTGACAGGACAATGGGTGGCAATTGTTTGGGGTCTCCGGCAAATAGAAAATTCCCCTTGCCATAGAGCAAGCTCAACAGGGCCTGAGGAATGAGCATCTGGGATGCCTCATCGAATACAACCCAATCAAACACCTGTGGGAAAGTTCCCTTGTGACCTTCAAAAAGCTGATAGAGGCCAAATCCCGTGGCACCCAAAATCGCATAAGAAGACTCTGCAAGTGTTTCCACATCCTCTAAGCGTTCTACCCCGCGCTCTGTCAAATCCCACCGTCCCAATTTGAAGCATCGTGCGGGAAAGCCTTGCAAGCCGTGTTGTTCCACGAGCGCGACCACTTTGGCGAGCACCTGGTCAATGGCCTGATGCGTCAACGCGCTAACGGCAATCCGAAACGGCCTGCCCTCCTCTTGAGCATGCAGGATCAATGCAATGAGTATCCAACCCAACAAGTGCGTTTTGCCCGTTCCAGGCGGCCCTTCAATCAGGCTCAAGCGATGTGTAAAAGGCAATGATAGTGCCTGTTGTTGCGTCTCATTAAGTCCTGCTATCGCGCCAAATCCGCGCATCCAATTTTGCACCCATCTCAACGCATCGGGTTCTCGCGTCGCCTGCCAGTTGCCGGAAAATAGCCGGGATAGGGGATGAAAATGATCATCGGAAAAAACGGTCTGAACAGCGTGAACCAACCGGGGGCCATTCCAATCGGTCAAATCCTCTTCCAGAGAATACATAAGCCTCGGATTTAAGGCCAATCGTCCCTGCCGAGATTGTACCCATAAGTGCTCTGCGCTGTAATCTGTAAGGATGACGGGCAAACCGTTTTGCACATCTGACAGGCCAACGGGCGCGAGTTTGAGAAAATCGCCCGCGCGGAATTTTGAGAGGCCGGTTTCTGGTACAATTTGAAATTCGTAGAGAAAACGGCCTTCGCGGTCAAGCGTGGTTTTTCGAAAACGGATGGGGCCCAGGGCGCGAAAGCGTTCCACGCGCTCAGACAGGGGAAGAGCTTGTACGGAGAGCACATCTTCTTCGCGGAGCCGCCGCTCCTCGGACAGAAAATTCAAATAGGCCGTTTGTGTGCTCTGCATATCATCCACCGCGGGATCCCATTCGCCCTTTTCCCACGCGCTCGTCAAGTGCGAAGACACCCATTGCCACAGCGATATTTGCAAGCGCAATACGGTGTTGAGATATTCGACAATTTTTTTTTCTTGTATCCCTTCGCCATCATCAAAATGAAACAGACTTTGCGGCTCATTGAGTTCGGCATTGAGACCCAACAGGCGGTTGAGTGCGAAAAGCGTGGGATTGCCCGGCATGGGAAAATCGAATTGCGAAGCAATCAGCTTTTGCAAATTTGTGCGGTGGTTGCGATGGGGCAAAAACAAAAAAGACAGGTCTTCTGATCCCTCGCACCAATCCTCAAAAGCCTGCCAGCAGCGCATTCCAAAATGAAAAACATGTGGCCCTCGTCCGCCTTTGATACCTCGATTCCAGACGGACAAAAAACGCGCCGTGAAATCCCGCAACGCCTCTGGCAACTCGCCCTCTGATGCGACTTCGAGGATCTGGCTCTCGACCACCGTTTTCCCCTGCAGGGCGCCCCAACCTATCGCGCGTGGGTGTCCCGAAACGGGATCTTCTGCGATGTGTATGAAAATGGCTGTGGATAAATTACTCGGATAAGACCGCGTTTGTTCTTCCTTCAGACCGATTTTATTTGCTTGTAGCGCGGCGAGTTGGCCCGAAAGTTGTGTTTTCTGGTGTGGGCTGAAAAGATCGTCCCCGGAAACGGAAACAGATTCAAACCACGCATGGGCAGATGCGATGGTTTTGAGATCGCATTGGCGAAACTTTTGCAGCGCACCCGCGCTCAAATGCGGCACAAGCTGAATATCCTCTTGAAGTGCATCCCGATAACACGCCTCAAAATTGGGGCACGTCGTACAGTGGGTTTGGAGGTGATAACGCGCGCGGGCTGGGGCGCGTTGCAATACGCTGTTCATATTTCGAAACAGCGTGGGCAGTGCCGCCAGGTAGGGTTCGAGATCAAAAATGTGCGGTTCGGGCGTTTTATCATGCCGAGAAGAGCGCAGCATCAAGAACCCCGAAGATGCCACGCGCATGGGCAACTCGTGTTGCGCGATCACGCCGTCGAGTATATAGGCGTAAAATGCAACCTGCCACTTCTGTGTCTCGTAGGGCCTGCGACTATTTTTGATGTCGCCCACCTGCAACACGACGCCGCGGTCTTCTTTTGAAATGCGGATGAGATCGGGAATGCCGATGCCATCTACATGGCTCATCCAGTGGTCTTGTTGCCCCAAAACAGATGGCTGGATCAGGACAGCTTGAAACAAAAATGTCGATTGATCGGAGGTTGTGTCTATGTCTTTCAACAGCACGAGCGTTTTTTCAAACCGCGATTTGAGGGAAAGTCGCATGCCCGTGTGGTCGCATGCCATCACTTCGTGCAAAACATTGACCTTCCGAATGCGATTCAGTACCTGTTTTTCGTGCAGATTTCCCCGCGCCATCCGAAGCGCGTTCAAGTCTGTATCGCTATCTCGCCATTGGGTTTGTTCAGCGGGTACAAAATTGAGGGCCAACCAGCGTTCACATTGATGGTGCAAAAAATACGCGCCCACCATTGTGCCCGTAAGTGACCGCGGGCGATACTCCAGATCGGAGGTCTGTTCCGCGTGTCGGTCCGCAGGCCACCGCTGTTTTTCCCATGCGAGCAGATCGGTTTGTATTTTTGTATCGAGAAAAATGGGGTGAGATTCGATCTCATAAATAGTTTCCACGAGCAGGGCGGGATCGCCAGACGCGATTTCCGAAGGGTGTTTCAGGTAGTGCTGGAAGGTTTTGGCAACGCGCGCATCAAAGAGGAAATCCGTTACTTCTTCGACCAACAGAGGGCGGGGCAATACCTCACAAAAGGCATTGAGAGGAAACAGGCTGTACAGGGATTCCAGGTGTTCTTTCACCCAGTGGGCAAAATCTTCTCGGTCTTGCGGGAGAGGGATCGCTCGAAAATTGACCCAATGAGAACAGTCGATACCGATACTGTCTGAAGTCACCGTAAAATCTTCCAGATCGCCATACTCGCGTTCAATGATCCACTGTAACACGAGATTGCCCACAGAACCGAGATAGGTGCGATAGCGATACAGGCCGCCCAAACTGCGTTCAACTTCAATGCTATTGTGCAAAACAACCGTGCGCTTCAGACTTCTCGCCGCATCGTTGAACAATTTTCGCGTGCGGGAAAACAAGCCCAACGCGCTTTTTTCGGTATCCTTATGAAGAATATCTCGAACCGATTGCGCGACTTCATAAGACACCCGAAATCCCGCACCCAGCCAGAAAAGCTCTTTCTCGTCTATTCGATCTGTGGGTTGGGCAATCACTCTTTTGCGTTCACCCGTTTCAATATTCAAAACGCGCAATCGCTTGCCCGTCAGTTGCACGCGGTCGCCGAGTTCCAATTGTCGAACGATGAATTTGGGCAAATCTGCAATGGCTTCCCCTGCAAATTCCAGCACATAATCCTCTTCGGTCTCGGGGAAATTGCTCCAAATACGCCGTTCTAAAAAATAATCGCGATAGCGTCGTCCCCCCTTAAAAAGACCCGTGACGCGATCTTTTCGCAACCACTGTTGCCGCGCCAGAGCCTCAAATAAATGGGCGATCATGTCCCGCTGCTCGGGAAACAAATCGCAAAGAGCAGACTGCGTGATGGTTTTCTTTTCGTACAAGCAGGAGAGCATTTGCTGGACGAGAACGCTGGGCAGGGTTTTGGGTTGCGGTGTTTCAATATGGCCGCGGCGCGCCATGTTCAGCATGCCCAAAAATCTGAGCAATTGCGTCTGTGCATCTGCGCCTCGGCATATCCCCCAAAAATGCGTGTGTCCTTCTCGCCGGTTGGATCGACCGATGCGCTGGAGAAAAGCCGATGTGGCATCCGGCGGTTCGTAGAGCAAGACGCTATCGACATCGCCGATATCAATGCCGAGTTCGAGTGTGCTCGTGGCGATGCAAAGGGCGTGTTCGCGGCGGCGAAATCGGTATTCTACGGCGCGGCGCGTGCTGGCCTTCAGGTTGGAGTAGTGGAGGTCGGTAACGCCTTGAAACGCACCTTGACGCGACAAAAGAGAAAACAGCCGATCACAACATCCTCGGCTGTTGGCAAACAACAAAATTTTGCGATCCCCGTAGGTTTCGTAGAGATCGTTTAAGAGCGCGACGAGTTCGACCTCGTCGTTTTTGAGGTGGATCAAATGGGGAATGATATCGCGTTGGACGGATTCGGTGAGGCATACCGCATCGGGTCGAAACCCAAAAAAACGGGCAACCTCCTCGACATCGGCGAGCGTGGCGGAAAGGGCGATCTTTTGCAGGGGATGGGCGATGCGGCGTTGCAAGCGCGTGAGCAAATAGGATAATTGCCGCCCACGATACTGGTGAATGAGGGGATGTGCTTCATCGATAATGACCGTGCGAATGCGCTGGACAAAATATTTCAAATCCGCATTTGAACTGCCCAAGAGCACGTCAAAAGATTCGGGCGTCGTCAATAACAGATCGGGCAGTGCCCCGCCTGTCCGTTTGAAATCGCTCGTGCGTATCCCCATTTGCAGGCCGAGTCTATCCTTCAATACAGGTGTGAGACGGCGTTCTAAATCTACGGCCAAGGCCCGTGTGGGAACCACATAAAGCGCGGTGTGTTGCCGCCCCGACTGGATAATGCGCTCGATGCACGGCGCCAGCACGGCTTCGGTTTTGCCAGAGCCAGTCGCCGATTGCAAGATCAGGTCTTTGCCTTGTAAGATCGGTTCAATACTTTGCTTTTGAAAGGGATAGAGATAGGGAAAAGAGCCGTAAAATGGGCGATAGGTATTGGGCAATTGGCGCAGGGGGGAGATGGATTCAGACATGGAAGTTACGAAATTTGAGCTTGATGGGCGAGGTCCAATTCATCGACCAGACCTTTGAGCCGATAGCGCGTCTCCTGCCCTTGCATGTGCGATAATCGCCGGGTCATTTCGCGCTGCACAGCGGCCTTGAGTGGCTGCCATTGATAGGCTTTAGCATGTAAGTGCATCAACTTCTCGATCAACGCGTGCCATTCTTTCGCAGACAAATCGTGAAGTAGATAGTGTTTCATATCTGTCCATGCACTGGCGTAATCTTTCTCAAAATACGGAATTTCCTCTTCATTGCGGATTCGCACCCGGTCGTATTCTTCTTCATCTACTTTTTGAAAAAAGTCGTCTGTAAAAGCAAAAACCGGATAAATAGATGCGGATGGAACGGCGGAGAAAAGCATCTGATCCAAATTCTGATAACTGCGACTGCGGCTGGTCACGCGCACTTGAGAGATCGATTCTCCCTCGTCAAACAGCAACACCCATCCGCGGTAGCCCATCAATTGAAAAAGCCGCCCCAATCCGCGAATTACTTGCAGGTAGGGTTCTGCACCTTTACAGGTAAGCGATTTATCTTTGTAAAAATCAACCTGTCGGTATTTGAGCGCGTGGCGCAAGCGATAGACTGGCACCACATCACCTGCAAGTGCGCGGGAAAGCAGGTAGGGAAATTCGCGCGGGCGGTATGCCGCGTGTTTTTTAGTGCCGCGCTGTCGCTTTGAAAGGGAGATTGTTTTTTGAGCCATCGCGGTCAGGACAGATCGGAACAGGTGCGGCATTTCCCGCTGCAAAATCGGTGCGACTCGGGACTCAAAGTCTTCGCGTGATAGGTCACTTGCCCAGGCGCGCCATCGCGCTGCCAACGTGGTGTCTGCATCGGGAAATCTCATAGAGGCGACCAGGGCATGATAGACTCGTCGCATATCGTGAAAGGGAATCTCTCGAGGATCTAAATTGATGAAGGTGGTTACAAAATTTTCGCGCAGGGCCAGGTCGTGGATGTAATTCAAACTGTGCGATTTGCCCTGCCCATAAGCCCCACAGATGCACAGATGGGTTGGCTTATTTTGGTCGAGTTGTTGAAAATCGCGGTCAATAATTTTTTTTAGATGGCTTTCGCGGGCTGTGAGCAGACGAACCGCAACAGGATCAAAAAGTCCTTCTCGCAGGCGTTCTATGGCACGCCGAAGGTGGAATGCCGTTTCATTGGATCGCGTTTGGAAAGAGGTCATCAGGCATCCCACGTCGGTTGAAGTTGTTCAACTTTTTCTTGCTCCATTTCTCGCTGGCTGACCACGAGTTGCTCGGCCATATCCATATCTTCGTCTGGCGGCACACCTTGCTCGGCCATGTCGAGTATGCGAATGACCTGCTTGATATAGAGCCGGACCTCGCTTAAAAGCCCCATGCGCTTTTGAGCGACACACATTTTGTTTAACAAATCTTCGCCGACATGTTCCTGGGCATCCCATCGGTAGGACAGTTCGTGAATGCGTTTCAGACAAAGCCCCAGATTGACCAGTTCGCTGGTTTCCAAAGGTGTCCTGTGAAGATCAACCAACACGCTGCGGTAATTCAGCCGTTTGCTTTCGCCAATAGAACGCACGCGACTCCACAGCGCGTCGTAGGACTTAAATCCCTTTTCCGAGAGCGTCACATCGGGAATAATGGACATAAAAATGTGCAAATAAGACGCTTGCTCGGCATTGTCGATCAGCAAGCGGACATTTTCATAAGACGCATTGCGAATGGTTGTCGATTGGGCGATTACGGTTTCCAATTCGTCCATCAACAGCACGAGGCCCTTGTAGTTGAGATGCCGCAAAAAGACAATGAGCGAGGTCAAAAAGCGTTTGCTATTGGTCTTATCGAGAGCTTCAAAAATCTGGAACGGTTTGAGCTCTCGCTTGCTCACCCGCGCACCTTCAAACCACTGGTAGAGAATTTCCCGATGATATGCACGTGCCTCTTCGTCTTCACCTGCTTCGAGCGGTCTGAGGCGATTGTCTGCCAACCCGATCAGCGCATTGGCAAAATTGAGATCCATCCCAGAAAGCGCACGCAGGCTTTCCCCCATAGAGAAGAGCTGTTCTTCGAGAGGTGCATCATCTGTCAGATCGGCTTTCAGATTTTCGACCCAATCATCCACGAATTGGCGGATACCCACGCCTTCAAAAGAACCGCAGAGCTGGCGCGCGATGGTTTGATAGACAATCTCAAATTTGTGTATGGGCACTTCGCGCGTGAGCACCACAAAAGACACGGCGAACTTTTTTTCAAGCGCGAGGTGCCTGATAACCGACATAAAATGCGTTTTGCCATCACCGTAGTCCCCGTTGATAAAGCGAACCTTCGCGCCCCCTTCGGCGATGTAGTTATCCAAGTCTTCTTCGATAAACTTCAACCAGTTCTGACGCCCCACACTAAAAAAGGGCACGTAATCAATCGGCACGCTGCCTTTGCGGAGATCTTCAATAATGGCCCGCGCCTCAAAGGGTTTGAGTTGCTCCAGAGCTTGCAGTGTCATTTTTCACGCCCTTTCTCGCGCTTGTTCAAAAAAGAAATGCGCGTAATCTGTCGCCGCTCTCCATCGCTGTCAATAAGCCATAGCGCATTGTTCCGCCCCGGTCTTAGCTGCACGGCATAGCCATCTGAAGTGCCCCCAATACCGGCTTGAAAATAACGCCATAAATCAACCGCAAATTGATCCAGACTATACCCTCGAAATTTTCCCTTGTCCATATCTTGATAAAATGCCCGACTCTGGAGAGATAACACATATTCCAGATACAACTGCTGCATGGGGACCGGGTGGCCTATTTCTTGCGCCTCTTTTTTAAGAATTTCCATGTATGCGTTATACAACTTATCAATAAACACTTGTGGATCATAAGGGCGGTCATAGAGTTGCTGCTTTACCCTGCGGAGAGCAGTAATGATGCGCTTTGGATCGACGGATTTCAGGGTTTTTTTATTGATCACGGTTTTCCGCTGTGCAAAGTCAACATCTCCCTCTATGCCTTTGAGCACCTCAATACGCGGAAAATCGACCTCTATTGGAAGTTCCGCTTCACGCGCCAATGTCGTCAGATCTTCTATAAATTGGATTCGGTATCGCTCCACCTGTTCATCCGCATAAGTACGCAATTGATCTAAAAACTCTGCACCGTCCTTTAGTCCCACTTCTTCTTCCACATCCCGCGCCATTTTGGACTTGAGCAATTCGTCGAGTTGAAAAAAGTCATTCCTCCCGGCACTGCGGATACATTGTTTCACAAAATCGGCCATTCGCTGACGGCGGTTTTGCTGCTGTTGATAGGGCCTGACCACGTCCGTCAATTTCTCTTGCATCTGCTCGAGAAATTCTTCTTGATCTACCATTTTGATTACCTTCTGTTTTGGATGTAAGTGATTTACGATCACATGTAATTTTATTGCTGAACACAAAATGTGTCAAGTTGGAAATACCAGCGCGACATTACCTCATCCGATCAATCACAGGCTGTAATTTTTGTCGCGCATCCTCTGCTTCTGCGCCCCCATTCACGACCGGGTGTTCTTCCAACTCATCTGCTACCACATCGTACAAATCGCCCGTATCGTAGAGCTTCCAGCGTTTATCCTGTGCCCATCGCTTTAAGTAATAGCCCTCCTTACCCCATCCAGGCAAAGGATCGTGATGGGCAAAAATCCACTCGCGCGGCGTTCCCGTCTCGCCCTTTAACTGCGACAAAAAAGACACCCCATCAAACACATCATCCTCGGGCAAAGGCGTGCCAGCCATATCCATCATAGTAGGCACAAAATCGCTGCAATCGATCAAATCATCACACACAGATCCCGGTGGAATCGTACCCGGCCAACTCGCAACAAATGGCACCCGCGTACCCGCATCCGTCGAAAGGCCCTTTCCCCCCTGGAACTCGCGACCATTGATCATAGAAGTCACCTGACGGGGCGAACCATTATCGCCAATAAACAAAAGCAAAGTATTCTCTCTCAGACCGAGTTCATCCAATTTATTCACAATCCGCCCAATCACCACATCCATATACTCAACCATATCTTTAAAATACTTCACACCACTATCGTGTCGGTTTTCAGGCCATATTTCGCTATGGGGCGTGGGTTCAAACGGACCGTGTGTCAGCGCCATGGGATAATAAACAAAAAACGGCTCATCCTTATGCCGCTCGATATAATCGCAAATATAAGCCGTATAAATATCCGGACCGTACTTGCCCTCTGTATCCTCCAAATATTTTCCATTTTGCTGAATCACCGGATCGGCATACCGCGATCCCTTATCCTCCGTGTGTTCCGTATGCCACAAGCAATACTCATCAAAACCCGAATCTTCTGCCAACTGCCCCTTGCCGCGCCACTCAGGCTCAAAATCTGGCGGATTATAGCTATACATTTGCCATTTGCCCGAAATACACGTTTTGTACCCAGCCTCCTGCATTAAATGCCCAAAAGTGCGCTCCTCGGGGTCCATCACGCCAAAAGCTCTCCAATTGCGAAAATTGTATTTACCCGTCATCAACTGTAACCGCGTCGGCGTACACAACGGCAGCACATACGCATGGTCAAAACGCATCCCCTTCTCGCTCAAACCATCCAGCACGGGCGTTTGATACGACTCACCCCCATAACACCCCAGGCATTCATATCCCAAATCATCGGACAAAATCAGAATAATATTCGGTTTATCAGAAGCCATAAAGTCTCCTTTCAGTAGTCAGTTGTCAGCTAAAACCATGCCGCGGTGCCTTTCATCTGCGTCCTATCTGTGTCCATCTGCGGATCACAACTCCCCAATCCGCTTTTTCTCAAAAAACGCCCAATCCCATTCGGCACCCCAACCGGGATCATTGGGCGGTGTAATATGACCATTCTCGGGCAAAGGTGGATTGAGCAATCCAATCTCACGACCGCGCACATCCCGGGAACCTCCTGGGAAAAACTCGTAATAACTCGTATTCGATATGGCACAAACCAGATGTGCATGCACCAGTCCAAACAACCCACCTGGTCCATTAAATTCAATATTTGCGCCGTGCATCTCAGTCAAATGTGCCAATTTCAACGTCGGAGTTGTGCCCAGCCGCGCATTGGCACGCAGAGCATCGGTTGCCCCGGAAATAATCCATTGCGCACTCAAATCCACATCATGCATCAAAGTCTCAGGCGCCAAAATGGGAATATCCAGCGCGGCGCACAAACGCTGCAAGCTCTTTTGATCTCGATCTGCCAAAGGCTCTTCAAACCACCCAAACCGCAACGCCTCCAGAGTCTTACCCACCTGAATCGCATCTTGCAACGTATAATCACACCCTGCGGCATCGTGCAAAATATCGACATCACTCCCAACCGCATCGCGCACAGCGTGAAAACATGCGATATTCTCATCTGCCGTACCCCCAAAGTGATCTTTTACAGCCAAAAATCCCCGTTCCACTGCCTTTATAGCATCGGCTACAGCCTCCTCTTGTGAGCCACTTCTAAAATTGTAATAAGTCGCGCAGGAAGACCGCGCCCGACCAATCAGACTGTAAACGGGCAGCCCCGCAACCTTGCCAGCAATATCCCACAAACAATTGTCAAAAGCACCAAACCATCCAGGGCGTGTAAACATGCCGCGCGTTGCTTTGTGTAATTTTTGACCGAGTCGTTCGCGATCAAATGGATCTTCACCAATCGTTAGCAACCGCAATTGCTCCAGATCTTCAGGACGCATCGTCGTGTACCGCGCATCCCCCACTGTACACACCCCTTCAATGTCTTCGTCTGTCTTTACATGCAAAACATGTATATGCTCTCCCGATTTACCCGCACCCCGCTTTGCCCATCGCTTGCGGGCACCACGACCGGTTTGTTCCATCCGAAACCGCCCCGTATTGGCAGGCAACTCAAAAACCGAAATCGAAACCGCTCGAATCTTCACTTCCACCTCCTGTCTCTCAAAGCAAACTCCTGCGTCCATACACACTACAAATGCGGCATTGATGAGGATCATGTCCCCTGGCCGGGCAATATTCTCGGCCAAAAAAGATAATCTGCAAATGCAACTTATTCCAAATTTCCGCGGGGAAAATGCGTTTCAGATCGCGCTCGGTCTGCACCACATTTTTGCCATTGGACAACCCCCATCGGTAGGCGAGACGGTGAATATGCGTATCCACGGGAAATGCTGGCACGTCAAAAGCCTGAGCCATCACCACCGACGCAGTCTTGTGTCCCACGCCGGGCAATGCTTCCAAATCTTCATAAGATTGGGGCACCTCGCCATCGTGTTTATCCAGTAAAATACGGGACAAATCAAAAATCGCCTGCGCTTTTCGAGGCGCCAACCCACACGGACGGATAATACCTTCGATTTCTTCAACCGACAGTGCAATCATTTTCTCTGGCGTATCTGCCCTGGCAAATAAAACCGGCGTCACCTGATTGACCCGCACATCGGTACACTGCGCCGACAACAACACAGCGACCAGCAGGGTATAAGCACTCCCGTGTCTCAGCGATGCTTCGGGATCGGGATACAATTCGTCCAAAATCTCGGCAATTTTTTCGGCTTTTTCGGCTTTACTAAAACGCTTTTTCAAATTCATCCTCCACACAGATTGAAAACTAATCGCCCGCCTGTGGCACAAACCCTCTGGGCGCTTTCATTTTATGGATAAACAACTGAATACCTATCGTCATCAGAATAACCATACTACCCATCAGATAGGGCAATCGCGCATTGAAATGCTCGGCAACAAGACCGCCGAGAAGGGGACCAAATAAAAATCCACTCCCCACAATCGCTTCGTGAACACCCGTGCGACGACCTCCTGGACCTTCGGCGTATAAACTGTAAAAAATACTCGCCGTAAACGTCACCCCAATAAGCCCGCCCAACAGCAAAAAACCACATGCAAAAACAATCGGCTGTGTACCTATCCCGATCAAACCGAGACCAAAAGCGGCCAAAAGCTGAGCAAAAATAATGGGTGACATGCGAAATTGCCATCTATCTGTCCGCGACATAAAATAAAAAACTGCAAGTTGGGTCAAAGCGATCAGCGCGAGCAAATACCCCAGCAGACTCGGTGAAATGTCGAGGTCTGTCGCCAACTTTGGAAACAGCGCACGCACAAGCCCAATCGCAAAAAACGTTGCAAAATTGGCCAGCAATGCAAGCGGCAAAAAATGTCCCGACGTTGCGGCAACCGCCCGTTTCGTTACAACATCAGGCTCCGATTCCACAATCGGAACAACGAGCAAACCGGCAAATAACAGAAGGGCCAAAAAACCACCCAGAATAAATCCGCTAAAAGGGTGAAATTCAAACAACTCACCACCTGCGGCCGGACCAATACACACGCCCAATGTCCACGCCACATTGAATCTCCCCAACGCGGGTAACAGCATATCTCGCGATTTTCCACGCCCAAGATAGGCTTGCATCGGGGGCCAATAATGTGCAATGGCAACCGCCGTAAGCACAGAAAGCAAAATAAAGTGCCAGATGCGATTGACACCGATATATCCCACAAATGACAGCGCGAGAAAAACACATCCAACAGTCATAACCAGGCGATAACCCATTCGATCTGCAAGGCGGCCCGACACGAGACTGGTCAGAGTATAAGCAAATGCACCGCTGGTATTTATCCAGCCGAGATCGTCATAAGTCGCACCGAATTGCAGGGCGTGCAATGGCACGCAAACGCCCACAATGGCAAAACAACAATCCATTAAAAAGGCATTGATATACAAAAAAGTATCTTTTTTCACAAAAAGAGGATTCTCCTAAAAAAAAAGGGACTCAAAAGAGTCCCTTTTCATTTTTAACACAAATCACTGCACTGCTTACTGTGCCTCTTCTTCTCCACCGCCCATTGGATTGAGGATGCGATCAATCTGGTCTTCGGCATATTTCTTGTATCGGCGATCAGTGGCCCCTTTTTTGTAGTACGATATTGCTCTTTCTTTTTGACCAAGCTCTCGATAACAATCGCCCAAAATGATATTGGCGGACACTCTCCATTTAGACGAAGACAGAGCTTGATTGGCGTGCCTGATGGCATTTTGATATTGCTTGAGTCCGAAATAAGGTTCAGATATCCGATAATTCACCTCGGGAGTACTCTTAATGCCCAGTGCCCTTTTGTAGGAAGCAACAGCATTTGTGTATTGTCTGGAATCTGAATAGGCTTTGCCAAGTGCTGTGTGAACCGTTGCATTTTTAGGGTCAACCTGTGCCGCTTTTGAAAGCACGGAAATCGCTTTGGTATTTTGTTTCATCGCCTGATAGACCAAAGCCAGGCTCAAGCGAGACCTCGTATCTTTTGCGTCGGCTTGAATCGCCTTTAAGTACGCCCTGGCTGCACTGCTATTTTTTCCTGTCGCCCTGAAGATATCGCCCAAAACGCGATGTGCTTTGCCATAGTTCGGATTCAGTTCAATAGCAGTCTCAAGCGCTTCGCGTGCGGCATTTACACTCCGCGCACTTTTATGTGCCAATCCCAAATAGTAAAATACGGTCGCATCCGAAGGATCGACTTGCGTGGCACTTTCATACTGAGCCGCAGCATCCTTGTAATTGCGCCGCCTGAACAATGTGGTGCCCTCTTGAAGATAGGCGTTCTTCAATATCTCCCGTGTTTTATCTGCTTCAAAGCTGGGATCAATCGTCATCACCTTTTGTATGCTGGCCTGGGCACCTTTATAGTCTTTGGTCTGAAATTGCAATTCGCCCATCTCAAAATAAGCGGCTGCATAATCCGACTTAACTGAAGTCGCCATTTGATAAGCTTCAATGGCCTTTTTATAATTGCGCAACTTTTTGTATGTCGTGCCCATCGCGCGATATGCCTGCGCGTTTTTACCATCGATCTTTACAGCCTCTTCAAAGGATGCGAGTGCTCTTTGAAACTGTCGTTTCTTGAATAATTCCTGTCCAGCATTATACTTTTCAGCCGATTCGGGGCTCACTCCCTGTGCGAGGGCAGAACCAACCATTAGCACAGACAATGAAAGCATCGCAAAGAAGGAACGCGTGTGCATGGAAAATCTCCTCTATTTTGAACCTTTACAAAGACTTAAAATTCGGATTAGGCAATATATATTGTAAAATTTCGGCGTATATGTCAAGTATTGTTTACATATTTACACAAAAAAGGCCATTGTACGCCCTGCACAATGGCCTTTTAATCATAAAACTACCACCTCAATTCAGACGGAAAGACATCGGCTGTGTCATCCATACAGAAACCGGCTTGTCATTTTGTTGGGCGGGTTCAAACCTGAATTGCAGAACAGCATCAATCGCTGCTTGCCGGAAAATTTCTTGACCTCTGAGAACGGTCACATTGCTCACCCGACCACCCTTATCGACCAAAAACTTCAAAAACACTTTTCCAGTCAACCCGGCTTTGCGAGCGATTTCCGGATATTTGGGGTTTACCTGATGAATGACTTTGGGTTTTTGTTCAACCATGAAAAACTCGAAGATTTCTTCTTCTTCCTCTTCTGAGCCCGGTGGCGGCGGCGGTGGCATATCGACCATTGCATCGTCAAAATCGAGATCTGTACTCTCAATAGTCACATCGTCGGGCACATCGTCGCTCTCTGTCTCAATTGGCACAGCAGGCCGCGGCGGCGGTGGCGGACGTTTGATCTGCTGGGTTTCTGGAATATCTACATTTTCAATAATAATCTGTTTCTTCTTGCGATCACTCGCAGAGGCTTCAAAAGTTGGAAAAATCACAGCCACGGCGGTGTGCACGACAAACGTGATCAATGTACAATATCCAAAAACCTTATTATAAGAACGCCGCAAATCGGCTTCCGGTGCTTTTTCTCGAATCATTGCCATAGCTTATCCCTCTCGGTTAGTCGCAAAGTTGATGCGCAACGCATCGGCATCGCGTAATTCTTCCATCACTTTGCTGATCAATCCATAAGGCGCGCGATAGTCACATTTGAGTGACACAACCATACGGGGATCTTTGACGCGGCGCTCATAAAAAATCCCGGCTACTTGATCGAGATTCGCCAATTTGTCGTCAATATAGATTTTGCGATCAGCAGAAACCCATAAATAGTTAATATGACGACGTTTCTTAAGCTCCTCAATTTTTTCAGCCTTGGGCATAATAATGCCCGTCACGCGATAGCGGACAAAAACCGTAGAGACCATAAAGAAAATGAGCAGCAAAAAAGTAATGTCGGCCATAGATCCGGTTGGGATACTGTGTGAGACACCACCCTTTTTCTTAAAATTCATGAGAACCTCCTCAACTCACTCACTGGGCGAGGCGAGCGAAATTTTGTCTGCCCCTGATAATTTAATTTCGTCGAGCACATCGATAAATTTTTCATAGGGCGTTTCTTCGTCGGCCTTTAATGAAACGATCAGCTTCTCATTTTGCGCCAATCGCTGCTCAATATCTGCTCGAAGCATATTCAGCGGTACACCTTGTTCCAAATTGATAAGAATATCCCCATTGACATTAACCCAGACATTGCAAATATTTTTCTTCTGGATTTTCTTGGACTCGCCTGCCGGGGGCAAATGCATACCAATACCCTTATCCTGGTTCATCGTGGTTGTCACCAGGAAAAATACCAGCAACAAAAACACGATATCTGCCATAGATCCGGTGGGGATTTCAGGTGAAGATTTTTCGCGTCGCTGAAGGGCCATGTCTTAGTCCTCCTTGCCGTAGCCCAACTGAATCAGGTCATCGACAAATTGATTGGAGCTTTCCTGGAGATCGATGATGATCTTGTCAATTTTTGACAGAAAGAAGTTATATGCAGCCTGCACCGGGATAGCAACCACCAGGCCCGAAGCCGTTGTAATCAAAGCTTCTGAAATACCGCCAGCCACAACACTGGGATCAACATCGCCAGCAGCGGCAATATCGTTAAACGCCCGGATCATACCCGACACGGTACCCAGAAAACCGACAAGAGGTGCCAGGTTTGCGACAGTGGAAAGCCACACGAGACCACGCTCGAGAAAAGCCATTTCGATAGCACCGGATTCCTCAATCGACTTTTCCACATGCTCAATACCGCGGTCTAAACGCAACAGCCCTGCATGCAGCACCGTGGCGACCGGGCCACGCGTATTGGAACACAACTCGGCAGCACCTTCTGGTCCATTTTGCTTGAGGGCATCCTGAAGCTCTACCATAAATTCTTTGGCATTGATATGCGCCTTAAAAAGCGTGTAAAAGCGCTCAATCATCACCACAACACCAAAAAATAACATCACCAGCAACGGATACATAAAGTTTCCGCCTTTAATAAAAAGATCAACCATGCCACATCTCCCGAAGTTAGGTTATGAATTGCAAAAAATGGATTAACAACATAGAACCTTCTACTTCTTACCTTCTGTTTCCACCTCCTCCTTTTTCTGTTTACTACCTTCAAAAAATTCTCGACGCTTCTTTTCTTCATCTGTTAAGGGCGGATCAAGTGTTTGGATCATTGCGTTGGCATTGCCTTTCCACATCGGATCTTTCAACGCCCTTCTATACCATGTCAAGGCATTGATCGAATCCTGTTTCGCACTTGAATTTTCCCACCTCTGAAAATAATGGTCGCCCCTCATGTAGGGGTACCTGCCATTTTGGGGATCTTGTTTCAGACCTTTATTGACCCACTTGAGGCTTCCGGTCAACTCGGCCAATTCTTCGATCACGCCTAAATTGTCGGGCCGCAGGACGTGTAATTTTTCAAGTCGATTGACAATCCAGCTTTTGGATTTTCCTATCCTCTTGCCCAATTTAATGGTCTCTTCCAAAAAGAAAACACTCGAATCATCATTTTGATATAATTTTTCAAAGGCATCAAAGGCTTTATCATCATCGCCTCTTCGATCATACATACCCGCCAATTTTTCCAGCGTAGCATAATCGTCGGGATTTATCTCCAGCACTTTTTCCATTTCGGCCAGAGCCTCGTCCTCGCCGCCTGTTTGTAGATGCAATTTACCAATCATATCCCGCACTTCGGGATCATCGGGAGCCAATTCACCCCATTTTTTGGCATACTCCAATGCTTTTTCATACTCTTCAGTTTCAACATTCAAACTGACCAGCTTATGGTAAGTTGGAATTCTTTCCTTTTCAAGTTTATTCTTTTCCTCTTCGAGTTTATTCATGTCCTTTGACTTGAGGTCAAAGGCCAATAACGCTTTTTTAATTTTTTCCTCTGACTCGGGATCCGACAATGCTTCTTTAATTATTTTTTCTAACTTGAGGTCTAATGCCAGCAACGCTTCATAAGCCCCAATGGCTTTTTCAGGCTGTGCCTGTATTTCATAGATACTGCCCAATATCTTGTGTACTCCTCTGGTGTACTTGGTCATAGGGTCAATCTCAATGGCTTTTTGATACCACTGAATAGCATCCTCATATTTTTCTGTTTCATTATACAATTTACCCAGGCGTCGAGCCGTTGCTGCTCTTCTGGGATTAAACCCCCATGATTTGAGCAACTGTGTTTCGGCGTCTTCATATTGCCCACTATTAAGATACCGAGCACCCCAACCCAAATGTTGGCTGGCTCTCTTAATAGAATCCGCCTGTGTCATCTCGGTCTCGCCTTCTTCGGCAAAACAAAGTGACGCTGTACTCAAAACAAAAAAACCACACAGCAAAATCAAAAAACCAGATCGGAATTTCAAATCTAAAATCATGATCCCAATCTCCATAGTGTTGTGGTAAAAATTCGCAGAAAACGGCACATAGTTTAGACAGGCCGCTTCCCTGTTAATAACAATATTCTAACTCACACCAAAAATAATGCGATTACAGGTAACAGGGCTGAAGAATCTAATGAATGAAAAAAACCCTGTCAAGCCAAAATCTGCTTTAGATTAAACGAAATATAAATCAGTAGAGTTCCCGGTATATCCAACACTGCAACAATGCGTTATGAGGAGTGTTAATTATCCCGGTCTCAAAAATTTAAAACAACTAATTAACCAATAGCAATATTAGAAGTTTGAGTTAATTAAAAATAAAAATATAAGCAGTAAAGACCGGTGTCAACCCCTTTTCCAGAGACCCTTGTGAACAAAATCTATTTCACACATATTGACAGAATAAAAGAGAAGCGGTATATTTGGCAAATCTAATCGCGATTTGGAGAAGATCATGTACCAGAGGCTTTACACTTATTGTTGCCGAAAAAAACGGCGGTTTACACCTCCGCCAGGCCTCGGAGCGGAGTGTGTAACTGTGCCTGCCGCTTGAATCCCCTTGATGTGTCTGCGTCAAGGGGATTTTTGTATTCTATCTAAAGGGGAAAAATAATCCTCATCGACTTTCTCGACTTTCTTATAGAAAGGACATGTGATGGATAAATCAACAGACAAAATTGTCAAACAAGGCCTCACCTTTAACGATGTGTTGCTCATGCCTTGCAAATCGGAAATTTTGCCCAAAGACACCGACCTCAGCACGCGACTCACCCGCAACATAAAACTCAACATCCCCCTGGTGAGCGCCGCCATGGACACCGTAACAGAAGCGCGCCTCGCCATCGCAATGGCACAGGAAGGCGGCATCGGAATTATCCATAAAAATCTCTCCGTTGAAGAACAAGCTGAAGAGGTCGAAAAAGTCAAGCGATCAGAAAGTGGTATGATTGTCGATCCCGTGACCTTATCGCCAGATCACTACATTTCAGAAGCACTGGAACTCATGCAAAAGTATCGCATTTCAGGTGTGCCAATCGTCGCCCGGGGCAACCGCCTTGTCGGTATTTTGACCAACCGGGATCTGCGATTTGAAAAAAATCTCAATCGCCAGGTCAAAGATGTCATGACAGCCAAGGGACTGATAACAGCCAAACTGGGCATTTCGCTTGAAGACGCGCAGGAAATTTTACAACAACATCGCATAGAAAAGCTACCGGTTATCGACAATCAGGGCATCTTAAAGGGTTTGATTACAGTCAAAGACATCGAAAAGACAATCCAATATCCCAACGCCTGTAAAGATGACCTCGGGCGCTTGCGCGTTGGCGCGGCAGTCGGTGTGGGGGACGACGCAGAAGAACGCACCGCCGCGCTGATCGAACAGGGAGTAGATGTCATAGTGATCGACACGGCGCACGGACACTCGCGCGGCGTGCTCGAAGCCATAGAGCGCTTTAAAAACAAATATCCCGAAACTGACCTCATCGCAGGCAACATCGCCACAACAGAAGCTGCAGCCGACTTAACCGCGGCAGGTGCCGACGCCATCAAAGTAGGTATGGGTCCCGCAACAATCTGTACCACCCGCGTAATCGCCGGCATTGGCGTACCCCAAATCACAGCCATTATGGACTGTGCCGAAATCGCCGCAAAAACCGGTGTCCCCCTGATCGCCGATGGGGGTATCACACAATCTGGCGACATCACCAAAGCCATTGCCGCAGGCGCCCATTCGGTCATGATCGGTTTCCTATTTGTAGGCACGGACGAAAGCCCTGGCGAAACCGTTATCTATCAGGGGCGCACCTTTAAGGTCTATCGGGGCATGGGATCATTGGGCGCGATGCAGCGCGGTAGCAAAGACCGCTATTTCCAGGGCGAGGTTGAAGCGACCAACAAACTCGTGCCCGAAGGCATTGAAGGACAGGTGCCTTACAAAGGGTCTCTCTCGGGTTTTATTTATCAACTCGCAGGTGGGCTTCGCGCGGGTATGGGCTATTGTGGCACGCGCACCCTCGACGAACTGCGCAACAATGGGCGTTTTGTACGCATCACCTCTGCCGGTATGCGAGAAAGCCACGTTCACGACATCGCCATTACCAAAGAAGCACCCAACTATCGGCTCGACTCGGCATATTAAATTAAATTTCAGATGTCGTGAATTGCCATAAGTGCTGAGGGAAACACCATGCCTGACCGCCCCAATATTCTTGTCCTCATGACCGACCAGCAGCGCGCAGATGCCCTGGGCTGTGCTGGAAATACAACAATCCACACGCCCAACCTCGACGCACTCGCAAATTCTGGTGTTCGCTTCACGCAGGCAGTCACCCCCACTCCCGTCTGCGTTGCCGCGCGCATGAGTTTCATCACCGGTCACAGAATGTCCCGGCACCACTGGACAGACAACAGTGCGCTACCTGGTCCCTTACCCGAACTCCCCACCATCATGACGCTTCTTTTGCGCTCAGGGTACTGGACACAGGGCATTGGAAAAATGCACTTTCACGGCCGGCACTACGGCTTCCGAAACCTCCTCACCATGGAAGAATGCATCGATCACCGGGTCGATGATGACTACCTCCGCTATCTGCGAGAAAACGGCGTCCGCACCCGATTTCCCAAAGGCATACGCGACCTGCTCTTTTTCCAGCCCCAAACCTGTGGCATACCCGTTGAACACCACAAAAATACCTGGGTCGCCGACCGGTCCATTGACTTTCTCCGCGAACACACGCGCTACCGTCCCAATCAACCCTTTTTTTTATGGAGTTCCTGGATATCACCGCACCCGCCCTTTGCGCCCTGCGAACCGTACGACGACATGTACGACCCCGCCGATATGCACCTCCCGCCCTTTGCCGACCGCCCTATCGAAACCCTACCACCCAATTTTTACAGCAGCCGCGGACGTCTGGACGGTGCCCACCGAGATCCCGACCGCCTGCGCCGCCTGCGCGCCCTTTACTATGGCCTCATCTCTCATGTTGACGACGGCATCGGTCGCATTTTGAATGAACTCGAAACCCTCGGCATATCCGACAACACCGTCATCCTCTTTGTCTCAGACCACGGTGAAATGATGGGCGAACACGGTCTCTCACAAAAAAACTGCCCTTATGAATCCTCCGTGCGCATTCCATATCTCTTGCGCTGGCCCGGCAAAACGCGAGCAGGACAGCAATGCAATGACCTCGTCAGCCTACTCGACTTCTTTCCCACCCTCATCGAAGAACTCGACCTCCAATATCCAGAAGAACACGGCCCATTGCCGGGATCAAACCTCCTGAGCGCAACAGGTGGCGGCCTATCCCAACCCCGAGAATCCGCCATAATAGACTACGGCAAGGGCAAAGGACGTTGGATTTCAGCGCGCAATCAGAAACACAAATACGCCTTCTTTGCCCACGGCGGCATCGCAGAACTCTACGACCTTGAAAACGACCCACACGAACGGCACAACCTCATAGCCGAACACCCCGCATTGGCATCAAAATTTCGCAACCAAATCATTGCCTGGGAACGACAACACGGCCTGAGTAATTCGCTTGACGGCGATAGGCTGCGCTCGTATCCCGGTCCAGACCGCATTCCTACGGAAGAAGAATGCCGCACCGTCAATCTCAACGACGGCCCCTGGCCCAAACGCTTGCCCGACGATGAAAAAGACAGCATCGAAACCTTTGCCGACGCATTTACCCGCGCCATCAGCAAAGAAACCTCCTTATCGCCCGACAAATTGAGTATCAAAAAATACAAAGAACAAGTACTCACACGCGGTCCCAGAGATATCGCCGCAGAATCGCTCGAAGGCACGCCCTGGGAAGATGCATGGCACAACGCATAAGACCCATAAAAAGGAGCACCGCATGAATAACCCGGCATTTGAATCCATTGAAGATGACCTCAGCCTTCCTCGCGTACTGATTATAGGGGACTCCATCTCTATCGGCTATACCCTACCTGTGCGCGAATTACTCAAAGGCAAAGCCAATCTCCACCGTCCGCTCACCAACTGCGGACCGACAAAACGCGGCATAGAAGAAATCGAAAACTGGCTCGGTGATGGTTCCTGGGATGTCATCCACTTCAACTGGGGATTACACGACATCGTCTATATGACAGAACAGGGTGAGCGCGTCGATCCACCTCAGGGCCAACACCAGGTGCCTGCCGACCAATACGAACAAAACCTCAACTCCCTCGTCGAACGCCTCGAACAAACCGGTGCCAAATTAATCTGGTGCGCCACCACACCAGTTCCCGAAGGCACGTCCATCCGCAAACCCGGCGACGAAGTTGAATACAACGCCATCGCGCAAAAAGTCATGGACGCACACGGCATTCCCACACATGACCTCTATACTTATGCTATAGAACGCCTTGACGATATACAACTCCCCGCCAATGTGCATTTTTCAAAAGAAGGCTCTGCCGCACTGGCTGAGTCTGTTGCGCGACATATATTGGATGCATTGGGCTGAGAATCTTTTTCAGGAGTTTTACATGTCTTATCGCATTGGAATTGTTGGTGCTGGCGGCATTTCGCGTGCTCACGGTCGGGCTGCTGCACAATCTGATCGCGCAGAAATCATTGCAGTCTGCGATGTCTTGCCCGAAGCAGTTGAGAGATATCGCGGCGAATTTGACGTCCGAAAAGGTTACACGAATCTCGACCTGATGCTCGACAATGAAAACCTCGACATCGCCATCATCTGCACCTGGGGCCGCTTTCACGCCAACCTGAGCAATCAAATCGCGAAATCGCGAAAAGTCCGCGCCATCCTCTGCGAAAAACCCATCACACAAACCGCTGCAGAATGCCGAGAAATGGTTGCCTGCGCCAACGCCAACAATATCCTCCTCGCCGAAGCCTTCAAATTTCGCCATCACCCCTTACATCTCAAAACCAAAGAAATTCTCGACAGTGGAAAAATCGGAACCCTGGGCAACATTCGCAGCACCTTTTGCACGGGCGTTTCAGACGACCGCCGCAAACCCGAACTCAACTGGCGTTTCAACAAAGAAAAAGGCGGTGGTGCGGTCTATGATCTGGGTTGTTACAATACCCATCATGCCCGCTTCATTGCCAACGCCGATCCCACCCGCGTCTATGCCACAGGAGAATTTGGTCGAGAAGTGGATGAAACAATTATCGCCATTTACGAATTTCCCAATCATGTCACCGCCCAACTCACCTTTAGCTTCAAAATGGCCTCCTCACAATATTTCGAAATCTCCGGCACCGACGGCATGTTGCGAACAGAGCGTGCCTGGAACAACGAAAACCAGCCCACGACCCTTGAGGTCCACACCCGAGACGGCGTTGAAACCCATGAATTTGAACCCGTTTTTCAATTTCTGAACCAGCTTGATCATCTGTGCGATTGCCTCGACACCGGGCAAGCGCACCGCATCCCACCTGAAAACAGCATTGGCAATATGAAAACCCTGGACGCCATTTACGAGTCCGTCAGAACACAACAACCCGTTGACATTTCTTGAAATCATGAAACTGCACTATCTCCAGCATGTACCTTTTGAAGGGCTGGGCAGCATTGCATCCTGGGCAAAAGCGCGTCGCGCTCAAATTTCTCGCACGCGCCTCTTTGCCGACGAGGCATTGCCATCAGCCGATGAAATTGATCTACTGGTCGTCATGGGCGGCCCCATGGGCGTCTATGACGAACGCGATTATCCCTGGCTCATACGAGAGAAAGCATTTTTGAAACAGGCAATAGATACCGGTACACAGATACTGGGCATCTGCCTGGGTGCCCAACTCATCGCCGAAGTACTCGGAGCCAGGGTCTATCCCAATAACCACAAAGAAATCGGCTGGTTTCCCATTGAGGGCGTGCGAGCGGTGCCCAGCGGTTCAATAGAAAAGGTAATCTCCAATGCTGGCGAAGTTTTTCACTGGCATGGCGACACTTATGACCTTCCCAATGGCGCGACTCATCTCGCCAAAAGCCATGCCTGCAAAAATCAGGCATTCTCGGTAGGCAATCAGATCCTCGCATTGCAATTCCACCTGGAAACAACGCCCGACGCTGCCCGGGCATTGATCGGTCACTGTGGGGACGAAATCGTCGATGCACCCTATATTCAGCCCGCCCGCGAAATACTCAAAAATCAACACGAGTTTGAACGCATCAATATCCTCATGGCAGAATGTCTCGACCTGTTTGCGGAAAATATCGAAAAATAAAAAAGCGACCATAAAGGCCGCTTTCTCCATAGATAAAACTGCTCGCTCACCTCACTGAGATCCCGTGCTCCTCGGCACAGTCCGAAACGCGATCTGCCTCGGAAAAAAGAACCCCCGTAGCCGTCCGAGAATCCGCCACTCATCCAAATCCACCACTGTAAGTCCCGGTCCCCCAGCCTGTTGCACAAGCGTTGCAACATAAGCCCGAGAGCCATCGGGCGAAACCCCGAGCACCGTCGAATCATTTCCCAATCGCAATGTGCGAACAATCAAATTGTGCTCTACATCAATTTCCAACAACACGCCCTGCGCGCTCACGTATAATAATTTTCTATCGGGCGAAAATTCTGCGCCAAACGAACCCTCCTGATCAATCTGAAGCGCACCCACTACCTGATTGGTATTGAGATCTAAAACAGAAATCACACCGCGACTCCAATTTGTTACATAAGCGCGCGCGCCATCCTGCGTAATTGAGATCTCTAACGGAATATCACCGATAATTATCCTCGCCGTAACCGCCATCGTTGCCAGATCGACAACGACCACATTTTGATCTGTTTGATTTGCCACATACAACTTTGTGCCATCGGGCGAGAGCGCGACGTCAATTGGTCGATTTCCCACCAGGATAGAATCTGTGGTAACGCCATTCACCACATCCACCACCCGAACCAGATCCTGTACCTGATCAGCCACATAAGCCCGCGTCTGATCTGGGCTCAGCACCGCTTTACCCCGAGATTCAACAGGCACGCTAAACTCCACCTCATGGCGCGTATCCATCTTGAAAAACCCAAACACCTCCGTCACATAAATCGACTGCTGATCCTCAGATACAATCACCCCACCCGGACCGCGGTAAGGCATATAATCAAGTATCAGGTGTGAATCAGAATCCAGCGCCATAACCGAACTATCATCTACATCCGCCACATAAATAATATATCGATCTCCACTCAATTCGGCAGACGTCTGCGCTTGACCATAAGAAGAACTAAATGCCAAAAAATCGTTAAAATTCGTGACCCCGTCCTCATTCAAATCCGTGCGCGGATCATAGCTCTCATCCTCTGAATTCACATTAAAATTATTGATAAAATGCAAAAAATCGGAAAACGTCACCTCGCCATCGCCATCAAAATCCGATGCCATAGGACCATTAGCCACCCAAAACACGTCCGTTTCAGCCCGCAGTTCCTCCCCGTTCAAGACCATAAGCATACAAAGCACAGCGCAAAAGCGTAAACTCATCGGGATACGTCCTTTCTCAGTAGTCAGCAGCCAGTTATACCATGTTGTCAGCCCGCCGCCCAGCCCCGGATTCCAAACCAGGTATATCACACCCTATCTCGTTGTCTCTCAAAAACGGACAACAATTCATAAAGCATAACCCCTGTAGCTACAGACACATTTAGAGACACTTTTGTTCCCAACATCGGAATGTGAACAACGCTATCGCACAAACACAGTGTATCGGGACGCACACCCGTCACTTCATGGCCCAAAATCACAGCCACCGGCCAGCGATAGCAAAAAGTTCGAAAATCGACACTATCTGGCGTTTGCTCTAATGCAACCACCTGTACACCTTGCGAGCGCAAATCGCCGACCAGCTTTGCCGTATCCCGTTCATAATACCAGGGCACCTTCTCTTCTGCGCCCAACGCCACGCGACTGATCTCCTTGCGCGGGGGACATCCCGTAAATCCCGTCAAATAAACCCCCGATGCATTAACCCCATCTGCCGAGCGGAAAATCGCGCCCACATTAAACAGTGAACGAACATTTTCCACAACGGCATAAATGGGATAGCCATCGGGTTTATAAAGCAAATTCATCACATATAAAAACGCAAGAAGTAAAACGCCCTCGCGTTTTACTTCTTGCGTCTCACCTCTTATCGGTTAACCACTCGGGTAATTCAATCCAGAAACACACCCGGGATTCTTTTCAATCTATATATTCTTCAGCGGGTGATTCCCGAGATTCTGTTGAACCATTGGATTCTGCCGAACCATCGATGCGGCTACGCACGCGCTGAACGGTCTGTCCCAATCTCGTGCGCGTATTTCGTCCCATTTCCGTTCCCAACAAAAATCCCACAACGGCGAGGCCAATGGCAGCAAGGCCAACTACGACGCCAATCCAAAAAAAATCGCGATTTGTTTCTTGTCGTCGCCACATAACACGCTCCTTAGAAATAATCTACGGTTATCTATTATTACAAAAATGACGACCTAATTTCAACCATACACGACAGGAAGTCAAGAGAAAACAGGTATTGCAGGCGCATGCGAACCACTTAAAACAATTTATAGCGCAAAAAAAAATTTATCAGTATTTTTAGAAATATGCCCAATACATGGACACAAAAACTCGACCGTGCCATTGACGCACAACGCAAAAGAATTGTACGCGTCCGCCGCGATCTGCACATGTATCCCGAACCCAGCGGTCGCGAAGTGGAAACCACGCGCTATCTCGTCAAATTGTTACAACAAACCGAATGCCAGGTACAGACGGGACCCAGAGGCTGTGGCGTTATAGCCGACAATACATCGGAAACCACGCGTATAGGCCTGCGAGCCGATATCGACGCGCTTCGCATACAAGATGCCAAAGACGCGCCCTACCGCAGTCGCGTACCCGGCGTGATGCACGCCTGCGGGCACGATGGTCATACAGCCACCGTGCTCGGTGCTGTCCTGGGCCTTCTGGAATGCGACCAGGTATTGCCGTGGCCTGTCCACTGGCGCGCCATCTTTCAACCTGCTGAAGAAACCAATCGCGGCGCCAAAGACATGATCGCCTTTGGAGCCCTCAAAAACGTCTGTGGCCTGCTCAGTCTTCACCTCGATCCCTCGCGACCAGCAGGTACTGTGGGCACACGCAAGGGCGTACTCACAGCCAATTGTGCCGAAATAGAAATTTGCATCCAGGGCCGGGGCGGTCATGCTGCGCGCCCCCGGGAAACGCGAGACCCCATCGTCGCTGCTGCTCAGGTCATCACTGCACTCTATCAATCATTGCCTCGCAATGTAGATACCTACGACCCGATTGTCATATCAATTGGGCATATCTCTGCAGGCGAAAATCCCAACGTCATACCCGGCCAGGCTCTGCTTCGCGGCACCCTTCGCACCCTCAGTGGCAGTTCTCAAGCCCATGCCATGGACCACATCCTCAAGATTGCCAATGGCATAGCCAATCTCACCGACACGGAAATCGATGTTCGCTTTCTCACCGGTCCCTCATCGGTCAACAACGATCCCGCACTCACCGAACTGATCCGTCAAAATGCCATCGATCTATTGGGCCAAACACATGTTCAGACCATTGCCAAACCGAGCATGGGGGGCGAAGACTTTGCCAATTATCTCGACCATGTGCCCGGCAGTCTGTTTCGCCTGGGGTGCATGCCCGCCCGGGGAAGTGCCCCGCCCTTACATGCACCCGACTTTGACATTGATGAATGCGCCCTGATCATAGGCGCCAAAATACTCGCGCGCAGCGTCGTCAACTATTTTGATCCATCGCGAAAAAAGAACGGAGACAGCCATGACCCGACTTGAATTTAATCCCAGTACTCAACCCACCCTCGGCGTGGAAATAGAACTGGCTCTGGTCGATGCCAACACCATGGCTTTGTGCAGCAAAAACGCCGCGATACTCAATCGCATTCCCGACGAATATGCCGACAAAATCAAGCCCGAACTCATGCAGTGTTATGTCGAAATCAACACCGATATATGTGAAAGTGTCAGCCATGTAGAAGCCGACCTCAAGCCCAAACTCCAGGTATTATCCAGCGTAGCGGCCACCGAGAATGTCCAACTCTACTGGTCGGGCACGCACCCTTTTTCCACCTGGCGCGAACAAAAAATCACACCCAATGACCGATACATGGGCCTCGTCAATATGCTTCAAGATACTGCTCGACAACTGGTCACATTTGGCCTCCACGTACACGTAGGCGTCAACAGCGGCGACAAAGCCATAATGATCTGCGATCGGATTCTCCGCTATTTGCCCGTCTTGCTGGCGCTTTCTTGCAACAGCCCATTCTGGGAGGGTCGGGTCACGGGCTTGCACTCGTGGCGATCAAAAATAATGGAGGGCCTCCCCACCGCTGGGCTACCCCCCTTAATGCGCAACTGGAGCGAATATGTCTGGCTAATCAACCACCTCATCGACACCGGCTATATCGAATCCATCCGCGAAATCTGGTGGGACGTGCGTCCGCACCACGCATTTGGCACCGTTGAAGTCCGCATTTGCGACATTCCCGGCACTCTTGAAGACACATTGGGATTGGTCGCACTCATTCAGTGTTTAATTTGCAATCTGTCCGACGAAATCGATCAGGGAATCTATCAACACGACAGCCACCCCATGCTCATCCGTCAAAACAAGTGGCACGCCTCGCGATACGGCATCAATGCACAACTGGTCGATTCCACCTCTCACGACCTCAAATCTGTCCCACAAATAATCGAGGAACTCGTCGAAGTCCTGCTCCCCATGGCCAAACAACTCAATTGCGTACCCTATCTCAAACACGTCCTCGACATGGCTCACCAACCCACATGGGCGCAACGACAGATGGACCTCCTTGCCCTCACCGGCGACCCCGCCGAAGTCGTTCGCCGCCTGATTAACGATTCTTCACATTGAAATCTCCCGTACTCCATCTCGTCCCGGTCCCAGCAATCAAACCACCTCAATAGCGTCTTCATGTTCACGGCACTTCGGTGCCCTCGCCGAGAATGGCAAGGTATTGATCATAGCCGAAAAGTCGATTCCGCTTTTTGTTCGTCAATTCGCGTGCCACGCCGAGTTTTTCGAGTATCTGCATCCCAGCAGTAACCGCAGGAAACGAAAGTTCCGCACGATTGGCAAGCTCCTGGAGTGATGCTATTGGGCGTTCCTGCAAAACCTGGTGAACGCGCAATGCCGAACCTGCCACACGGCCCGTCTGTTGTAATCTCTCCTGATCTTCTCGAAATAGGGATAGCAACCGCTGTGCGGTCTGAACAGCCCCCTCTGCGGTCTGGGTCACGCCCTCGAGGAAGAACAATAGCCACGCTTCCCAGTCGCCGTTTTGCCGCACATCATTCAGAAGCGCGTAATAATCCTCTCGATATTGTTTGAAATAGAGGCTCAAATACAGCAACGGCTCGCGTAATATCCCGTCGTGATACAGCATGAATGTGATTAGGAGACGACCAACCCGTCCATTGCCGTCGAGAAAAGGGTGGATAGTCTCGAATTGGACATGAGCGAGTCCTGCCCGCAGGAGTGCAGACACCCTTGAATTTTGTATATGGATAAAACGCTCCAAATCGGACATACAATCGGGAACGGCGTGTGCTGGCGGAGGTACGAAGCGTGCGGTTCCGGGACGGCTGCCGCCTATCCAGTTTTGCGAGCGTCGAAACTCACCCGGTGCTTTGTCGCTACCGCGTCCCTGTGAGAGTAACTCGGCATGGATTTCGCGGATGAGGCGATTGCAAAGCGGGAATCCGTCGCGCATGCGGTGTAATCCGTGTTCCAGTGCTGCCACATAATTCGAGACCTCAATGACATCGTCAAGTGGTGTTCCTGGCAACTCTTTTAACTCGGACAATAAAAAATCCGATAGCGAAGATTGGGTGCCCTCAATCTGAGAGGACAGCACTGCTTCCTTGCGGATATAGGTATAAAGAAGAAGATGGGTGTCGGGTAGCAATACGGCAAGGCTATCCAAACGACCCAGTGCCAGCAACGCCTTCTCCAAAGGGCTTTGTAGGGCTGCCAAATCCAGCGCGGGCCTGGGCGGCAGGCGGGCGGGTACAAAAGCTCGTACTGTCTCACCAACAATGGTCGTAGTTTCGTATCGTCCGGTCTCGCCGCGTTTCATAGAGAAGCGTCCTTGTTAAGCATAACTTAATAAGTCACACACTTATTAAAATTTATGCATAAAGTCTAAATTAGACCATATAAAAACGCAAGAAAGAGTGCCAGAAACCCGTAGAGTATCCCTCCTGCTCCCCCTCTTATCTTCACATTTGAAAACAAGAATGATGCTTATTAGCGTTAATGCCGATATTCGCTAATAACACAACAAGAATAGGTAAATAAGAAAAGCATCATCTTTAGACAGATGTCCATCCATCCGTGTGGTCCCGCGTCTCTGTTACGCCTTCTTCTTGGCCGACTTGCCAACGGACTGCAGAAACTTCACAACTTCTGCCGACTCCTTGCCCCCCTTTTTGGCATGGCTCATCAGCGCAATTCCGTGTGGTCCCTTTTCATTTACAACCGCTGGATTGTCGTTCACCACCGCCTGCACGATTTCGAGCTTACCCAGCATGGCCGCCGCAAACAAATCGATACGCGCGCCCTTGTTCAGCAGAAACTCGGCAATGTCCTTGCGACCCATGTGTGCTGCTGCGCCCAGTCCTGTTTCCCAGTCGCCGCCTCCCCAATCCCAGCAAGAATTGACGAGCGCCGGTTCTTTCTCAAGCAGCTTTTTCACACTGTCGAAGTCGCCGTGGGCATCTTGGACAAATTGGTTGACGAGTTCTGGTGCAATAGCAGAATTATTTTGTGACATGCTTTCCTTCCTTTCTCGTCGCGGTGCAGTAAAATATTTTGACGATCTGAAAATTCAACAAATTGTGACTACTCCCAACGCTGAAGCAGTTGGGCTTCTTGGTGGTTACCCGATAAAATCATTCGGGCACATGCATTCCACCTGACGTTGTAGCCCCAACGTCAATATGTTTATGGCAGCGTTGTGGTCTCTGTCGAGAGACACCCCACACGCACATTCATGCCATCGTTGGGAGAGTGGCTTTTTCTCTACAATACCACATCCTGAGCATGTCTGACTTGTGTATTTGGGGGTGACGGGTTTGAATCCAATACCAGCTTCTTCCGCTTTGTATTGGAGGCAATGCCGAAACATTGACCAGGCCGCATCGCTTATGGATTTAGACAACCGACGGTTCTGTTGCATGTCTTGAACATCGAGTTTCTCTGCCGCAATGAACCCGTGGCGATTGACCATTTTTCTTGCTTCTTGATGCACAAAATTATGTCGTTTATTGCGGATACGCTCATGCACTCTGGCAACAGTCTTACGACACTTTTCTCTTTGTGGCGATTTGGTTTTCTTAACTTTGTCCCACTTGCGCTGGGCTTTCGCAAGTGCTTTTTCCTCTTTTCTGAAAAAGCGAGGATTGGCGATATGTTCGCCGTCACTGGTCACAGCAAAGGAATTGAGACCCACGTCAATGCCTATCGCAGAACCAGCGTCCGTTTTATCAGGCGCGTCGCCTATGTCACAAGAAATAGAGGCAAACCATTTGCCCGTCGCCGTGCGTGTGATTGTGCAAGATTTGGGCATTCCAGCAAGGGGCCTGTGCTGGACAATCCGAAGACAGCCTATTTTGCCCAATCGCAAGCCCTTCTCGTCCAATCGGCATCCGTTGGAAAACTGCGGATACGTGATAGAATCATAGCGATTTTGACCTTTGTATCTGGGAAAGCCTGCTTTCTCACCGGTCTTTGCTTTCTCTTTGAGACGGCGGAAGAACGCTTTGAACGCCAAATCGACACGTACCGCGACTTGTTGTAGGACTTGACTATACACCTGGACAAATCCATTGTGTTGATGTTTCAGCACCGGCAACATCTTTTGCTGGTCATAGCAGGACAAGGACGTCTTGCTATTCTTATAGGCTTGTACCCTGGATGCCACAAGTTGGTTGTATAGCAAGCGACATTCTTCAATATGCGCCAGCAAGATTTTCTCTTGCTTTCCCGTTGGCCGCAACCTGTATTTGAATGACTTAAACATATATAAAATATACATTTATATAAACTTTTTGTCAAGCGAAAGTAGCCCATTTTTGGCGACAAGGCAATGTCCATATACACTAAAGCTACAAAGGGAAGCCCTTTATATCCCAACGCTGAAGCAGTTGGGCTTTACGGGCTATTACGTAAATGGCGAAGCCAAATTGTCCTAGCTTCGCATCATAAACAAACCGACACCCAAGCCGAGTTGTCGCGTATTTTTTGTCTCGGCTTCCACAGATTGCGCGATCAACAAACAACCGACCAGGACCAAAACGATATACTTCCCCATAAAATCAGATCTCGTGTGTATTGGAAAAGATGTGAGTTCTGGATCGCGGCTAAAACCATGCCGCGATGACGGCTTTGTTGATAGGAATGAGTTAAAGCAAAAAAGTTATTTGAAAAACCTCTCACCTTTCATCTGCGAATACTCTTGACCGCTCCCACATCTTTCCCCCACAAAAGACTCAAACTAAAGCTCAATTCCGGACCACTGAAATTTTTGCGATTTCTTACTGGCTCTGCAAAATTTGCAATCAGATGATAGCCCGCGCTTGCGCCGAGAATCAAATACCTTCCGATGGCAAAATCAACACCGCCGCCGACATACGTTCCGATAGTGGCTTGAAGGCGGGCTTCTTGAAAAATCCCCGATGTATCCGAGCCGAGATTTATGTTTTCAAGGTCAGCTTGAACATTGAGGCCCTTCACATCAACGTTGACTGTTCGCCCCTCATCGCCCTCCTGGACCTTAACGCTAACACCTTCCGCCTCAATATCGACTTTTGGCACATCTTGTCCTGTACCAACTTTTTGATAAGTGTCTGATAAAAAATACGGACCTGCGCTTGCGACAACATAGGGGCGAAAAGGAGATGGTGCCAAAGGCCAGTAGTAGCGCGCTCCAAAAAGCAGGGGCATAACAATGACGGCGTCCTCGGATATACCCAGAACACCCACATTTTGTTCGACCTCTGCGACCAACATGGGCCATCGAACCATCAGCGCCAGATTCTCTTTTAGCTGATAGGTATAAGCGAGGGATCCCATCACATTCTCTACACTGTGCCACACCCGTCCACTTTCCACACTTTGCCGTGCCAACCCGCCCGCATTTGTCGTAGATCTTCCAATTGGATTCCAATATCCCCCACGCATTTCGATCCGAGACCGTTTTACGCTATACTTAATCCCACCACGAGTTGTGGTACGTTCTCGTGCAATAATTTCAAAATGATCTTCATCAAGTATCGCGCGTTGTCCCATCGCCAATTCGACCTTAGCTGTAGCCGATTGAATCTCACGGGCCATGTGAACGCGATACGTGCCGGGTTCCAAACCCAACTCAACGCGCCGTCCAGCGGGCTTAAACAACTCTGCGATCAACTGTCGATTGGCATTTCGAATAAAAAATCGCCCCTGAAGTGCCTCTGCCAAAATCAGTCCCGCCGACGTTTGCCGCACATCCGTCATCACCACATCGCCCGTACCCGTCATCTTGATATCATAAGCTGGATGCTGTGCCCCACCCTGGGTGCGCTCCGTACCCTCCAATGTATTTTGAAACGCGAAGTGATATGCCTCATTCAACGTAACCCGCCCATCCCCAGTCACATCGGCTGCGCCGCGCAATCCCGACACCAGATAATGCGAAAAAAATGACGCTCCAATCGCATCCGACTCCTGCGCCGCTTCATCTTCGGAACTCGACGTCAAAAACGCATACCCCCGCATATCCGACGACGCATCCACCATAAACGCCTTTTGACGTCGTCCTCCCTTCAATCGCGTAATTGCACCAGAAGCACAGGCATCCAAAATAGCAATATGCACTTCGGCTTCCATCCCATCTATTGCATCGCGAAGACGTGCGTAGGAAAAAAGCGATTCACCCAGACGAAGGCCATTTTCATCGGCGTGGCCCGAATAATAGATAATGACCTCTCTCCGCGCTGCTTCAGCAGACGCGACCCGATTGTGCAATGCGTGCAAAGCCTCCTCAAGATGTTCAATGCGCGGATCGGATAACAAAACGCCAGCATCAACACCGCCCATTGTTTCCATGACCTGCACAAAATTTTGAGCATCTGATACAGCATATTGCAGGGTCTCGCGCTTTGCCCCGCCATCATTGGCACCCACCGCCAGCACCCACCGCTGCACGCCATCTACAGCAAACAGATCTTGAACAATCAGAACACAGAGTCCCACCATAAGAACCAAAACGCGACCAGGCATTGCGATTCTTCCTCCTTCTGTGCTATAATCTAAAATGCTCTGCGAAACCGCACCCACACCCGCCAATCGACCGGATCATTCGCATCCAGCGGACGGGCAAAAAACACGCGCAAATTATCGGTCTTTAATCCCAATCCCGCGCTCGTCACAACCCGTGTCCCAACAGGCTCTCCATCTGCAAACCACGCCTTACCCGCATCAAAAAACACACCGATGCCAACATCATCCAGAGGCCAATCATCCCTGAAATGGGCTTCGCCATCGACCCAATAAATCGCATTAAACAACACCATGCGATCTCCCTCATAAGCATTCAATTCATACCCTCTAAGCGAAGAAGGACCTCCGAGACGATAGAGAAATTGCACGGGCACACGTCCTCGTCCAGTACCTGCGCGAACGCGCAAATTCAACTGGGTTCCACGCCCCGCATACTGATACCGGCGCACATCTACGATATACCGTTCAAAATCAAAATCGCCTCCCAAAATACCACCTGCTTTCTCAGCCTGTGCCATTAAACGCCATCCCTGTCGAGACCGTCGGCTCGCACGACTATCTAACTGTAGTGTACCCATTACATTCCGCATTTGCCCGGCATCAATCTCTGGATTGGGCCGAAAACCCATCCGACTGCCCCATCGATCACCAAACAGATTCCAGGAAACGCTATTGGGCATCGATTCGAAAACATCTACACCCACTTGTCCTCGGACCTCTACCATACGATCGAAATCCCGAAAAATATAAGTACTGACACCCTCCCGACGATAATAGTCTCTAAAATCTCGTCGAAACAAAAAGGCAAAAATCGAATTTTCTATTTCATCAATTCGCCAATTATCCTGCGTATTTGTCAACCCGTGAAGTTCAAAACCCAGCCCAGCTATGTTGTCCTTTGATGCACCAGAAAAAGTAAAGAACTCAGCACCAGCCTGATAATCCCATCGATTACTCCCAAATCCATACCCCACTTCGCCATAGTGCGCCACGCCGCGCGAGGCGCGGTATTTCAATGGCAAGCGCCAGCCAATAAAAACGCCATCTACTCGATTGTAACGCACCAAAAAATCTTCGTGATCAACGCGCCAAATATTCGAAAATGGCGCAATACGCGCCTTCCATGACCACAGGCGGTGGTGTACGTTAGAGACTGACGGTTTATATCCGGGCAATAAACGAGCAACGCGATCAAAAGCCTCCACCTCTAATTCTCGACCAACAGTTCCCATTTTATCAACTTGAACAACGCCAACCACATTGACCAGCGTTAAAGTGCCAGCCTTGCGATCATGGACCATTGCAAACAGGCCAACAGTATCATCTGCTTCCTTCTGCAAATACACCGACACGCGCTCGCGTTTTTTCCGTGATTGAACGGTTATCTCCCAACCCGTCGCATCTAAATATCGCGCAATTTTGTCCATACGCATTTCAATCTCATCAACCGCCAGAACGTGTACGCGCACCAGCTTCAGATCTGATAAGGCTTCACCAATTTTTTTATTTTTTTTATTCACCCTTTCAGCGACCTGCTTCAACATCAATTGACCAATAGACACATCCACAGTGACATCCCTGGCCTCGAACACATCCAGCGCCTCAACCTCCACATAACCCAAATGACCGGCAATATCTTCTTGTGCATTCGCGGATTCAAAAATGAAAAAACAAATGACAATCGCGTACAAAATCATCCGGCACATATGCCCCTCCAATCAGAATAACAACAAACCCAACCCCACGCTGTACTCCATTCCACTATAATCCGTTTGCCCATTCACCGGCACAGCAAAAGGCTCGACAAACCGATTATAGCCTATGCGTCCACCCAGAACAAAAGACTTCAAAAACGGCACATCCAGTCCACCGTCCCAATACAATCCATTCACTTCATCGACATTCTCATCCGATACTTTACCCGTGTACCGACCAACACCTCCTTCGGCATAAGGGCGCAAAGGGGAACGCCACATATTCAAAGGCATATAAATACGCAGACTGACCAGTTCCGATGACACGCCCGTTTTGGTATCGTTGGTCAAGTCGGCAAACGAAAATCCCGAACGAGAATAATTGATCGAAACATGTTCTGTGGGCCAGAATCCAAAAATCCAGGCTTTGCTATCATCCCCCAGTTGCCAGACACCCCTGCTGCGTTCAAGACGCCATCTGCCGGATAGCCTGTGTGGATAGCGATGCTGGACAGATCTCCCGGTTGCTGGTTTCTTCAACGCAGGCCCTCGGCTCGTGGTTTTTTCGCGCACTTGAGAGCGAAAATGCCGATTCTCAAGCAAAAACCGCTCACCCCTTTTCAACGCGACCTTTGAATGCAACAATTGCGTTCGCTGTTCAAAATGAATGTCATAAACCTCGGGTTCTAATCCCAACTCGAGCGTTTGCCCGGCGGTCTTGTCCAGCTCTGCCACCAGTAGTTCCTGCGAATTGCGCACAAAAAATCGTCCATTCAACTCTTCTGATAGAATCAAACTCGCCGATGTCTCTCGCACATCGGTCATCACCACATCACCTGTGCCCGTCATTTTAATATCATAAGCCGGATGCTGTGCTCCTCCCTGCGTTTTTTCCGTTCGCTTCAACGTATTGCGAAATGCAAATGCATACGCTTCGCTGAGTGTCACCTTGCCATCCCCAGTCACATCTGCGGCACCCCGAAGCCCCGACACCAGATAATGCGTGAAAAACGACCCGCGAATGCGATCCGATTCTTGTGCAGCTTCATTTTCTGAACTCGAAGTCAAAAATGCATACCCCCGCATATCCGACGACGTATCGACCATAAAAGCTTTTTGCCTTTGCCCCCCTTTCAGGCGCGTAATAGCGCCCGAAGCACACGCATCGAGCACAGTAATATGCACATCCGCCTGAACGCTATTCATTGCATCGCGCAAAGCGCGATAGGTCAACCGATCTTCTCCCAACAGCAATCCATTTTCATCGGCGTGCCCCGAATAATACAGGACAACTTCGATGCGACTCGACGATTGGGATGCTTTTACAACCCGGACTTGCAAATCCGCCAAACCCCGTTTAAAATTTTCCAAACTCGGCTCGGCCAACAAAAATTGATCCTCCGATTCAACCCCACCCATCATCTCTAAAACGCGAGCAAAATGTTTTGCATCCGATACGGCATAACGCAGAGGCGTGCGTTTCTCCCCACCAAAATTTGCGCCAGCCGCGAACACAAAACGCCGCACAACTTGTGTTGCCTCAATTCCCTGAGCGCATAACAGCAAACCGATCCCCAACAACATTATCCATTGACGCAACATTACTCAACTCCCTTATAAAGCGTAATGGCGAACTGCTCAAACTCTCTTCCCACCCGCAATGAATCAAGCCCATCCTTTGCCGCTTGTGTCACATCGCGCACGTCAAAAGACGTATCTGCTGTCAAAAAATAAAACCGCTCCCACTTTGGAGCATCATCCAGTTCATAAGAATAATCCAGAGACACGGGATCGCCCTGTATCAAGCGCACGGCTCTCGTTCCCGAAGCGGGCAAATGCCGCGTCACAGTACCGCGTCCATCCACAGATACAATCACCCCAAAAGGCTTGCCCGCTGCGCGATAAAAAATCTGAATCAAATCGCCCGCATAAGCCACACTGCTATCCGCCAATTGTTCAACCTCAGACGCCCTTTTTCGATACAACAACAAATCCGGCTTTACGCCTTTTATTACGCCTTTTAATCGAATGCCATCCATGCCTTTCCGATCCCAGGTCGGCGGCACTTCAGGCCCCGGCAAATAGATCGCAAAAACAGCGGCGAGCAAAATCACAGCGGCCAATGCCAAACGCGGACCTGACCGCGATATACTCGGCGCCTCTCGTCTCTCCAATCGACGCGCCACCTGCCGCGCCACCCACTCAGTCGGATAGGACTCGTGAACCTCTCGATCTGACCCTTCCAGTGCCTCCAGGCGTGCTCTCAAATTCGGATCCTCATCCAGTGCCCCTTGAATAGCTCTCATTTCTTCGTCCGGCAATTCACCCAGCCGAAAACGCTCCAGTTTCCAATCACCGCCTTGCCTCCTCATAGTTCCTCCAACTTTTTCAGCGATTCTCGCAACCCCCGCAACCGTTTTCGCACCCCAGAAACCGACATCCCCACCTCTTGGGCGACTTCCGCCAATGTCAACCCATCCACAAAATGCAAAACCGCAATTGTTCGCGTCGAATCTCTGTGCCGCGCAAAAAGCCGGTCCAGCATCGCCCGGGCATCCAATCGAGGTTCAGGGTCTTCCATCCCTGCAATATGCATCAACACCTCATCGCCCGGCAGATCGAGCCGCTGATCGCGAATGCGATTCAAACACACATTGGTCGCAATGCGATACAGCAAACTCGACGGATAGGTCACTTTCAAACGATCCCCGCGTTGCAATACCCGCACAAACACATCCTGCATCGCATCCATGGCGCGATCTTCATCTCGCAACAACCGCCGGCAACGCCGCAACACCATGGGACCGTATTTTTGATATAACAATTCGACATTCATAAACAACCCATCGCTTTATTTTTTAACACATCGCACAGACCAAAATGTTACTTTTTTTTTGCAGATACAAGACCCGGGTGAATTTAAACGCCCGCCTGAGGAGGAAAATTTGGTTGCTTATTTTCAGTATCCTTTATAAATTATTCATTCTGTCTAATAACCCCCGTCCCTCAAAAACATTTCCACAGGTCACAAACTATGAGCACCCTCGAAAAAAAAGGCGAAACGGCTGGCGATAAACCATCTCCTGCCCCATCAGACGACGCGCCCACTGTTGAAGAACTCGACAAAAAATACGCTGAAGACACACCTGATACCGAATTTGCTACACTGCTCGAAGAAAGCGATAAGCAAAATTATCGCGAAGTCTCTACTGGCGATAAAATTACCGGAACCCTCCGCGAAATCGGTGAATCCACAGCTTTTATCGACTTTGGTGGGCGCAGTGAAGCATCAATAGACATCCAGGAACTACGCGACGAATCGGGCGAATTGAAATACAAAACTGGCGATACCATCGAAGCCTTTGTCGCCAACACCGATGGCGAAATACGCCTGGCATTTTCATTGCGCGTTTCCAGCCGCCAACTCCTGCGTCACGCACATCAAAACGACATGCCCATCGCCGGCAAAGTCACCGGCTTCAACACCGGAGGCCTTGTGGTGAATATCGGCGGTCTTCGCGCATTTTGCCCCATGTCGCAAATTGACACGGGATATTGCAACGATCCGGCTTCGTATGCGGGCCAGACCCACAACTTCAAAATAGTTGAACTGCGAGGACGCAACAATGTCGTTGTTTCACGCCGCGCTTATCTGGAAGAAGAAAATCGCAAAAAAGCCGACGAGATGCGCCAGCAACTCTCGGAAGGTGAAGAAAGAACGGGAACTATTACACGTATAGAACGCTTCGGCTCTTTTGTTGACCTCGGAGGCGTTGAAGGCCTGGTACACGTCTCGGAAATCAGCCACACCCGCGTAGAAAGTCCACGCAGTGTCTTAAAAAAAGGCGAAGAAGTCCGCGTCAAAATAATCGGCCTCAAAAATTTGGGGAAAAAAAATGAGCGTATATCGCTCTCCATCAAAGCACTGGAAAAAGACCCCTGGGATACGGTAGCAGAGCGCTACCAATCGGGCAGCATCATCACAGGCAAAGTCGTTTCAATCCAAAACTTTGGTGCCTTTGTCGAAATTGAACCCGGTATTGAAGGGCTGATCCACATCTCGCAGTTCGTTTCGGGAAAACGCATCTCAAACCCCAGCGAAGTCGTTTCAGCCGGTCAAGAAGTCAAAGCCTTGATCCGCGAAATCGATTCGGATAAAAAACGCATCTCACTTTCGATGCGCGCCATCGAAGAACAAGATAGGCAAACTGCCGAAATTGAGGATATGGCCGCATTTAAGTCCAAGCAAACGCAAGAGTCTCAAAGCGACAATGCCATGGCCGACGCCCTTCGTCGTGCAGGACTGGCCTGAGCTATTAAAATTCAGCGGTCAGTTTTGCGCCATCACGTCTCATGGGCGATCATTGCAAAACTGACCGCTATTTTTTTTATAATTCAAAATGTCTAAAAACACCGACAACAACGCGCTCCTGAAGAATGTTCGATTTCAAACCATGCGCGGCTCTGGCCCCGGCGGCCAACATCGCAACAAAGTTGAAACCGCCGTACGCGCCATCCACATACCCACGGGTATTGTCGTTATCGCCACAGAACACCGCTCACAACACCGCAATAAAAAACTCGCCCTCGAGCGTCTGCAAAACCGTCTGAACGAGCGCAACAAAAAGCGCAAACCGCGTATTAAAACCCGCCCCAACCGATCTTCAATCGAAAAACGCCTTGAAAAAAAACGCCAGCGCTCAGAAAAAAAACGCCAGCGACAACGTACAGCATTCAGCGATTAACGACCTGCCCCCCTGGCTACTCCCCTTCAAAATGATCATAACCCGGTTGTTCTAATGGCACGCGCTTTCCATCCTCACCTTCTATCATCACACTGCCGTCGCCAGCCACAATCTCGCCAATGCGGCAAATCGAATACGCCAATGCCTCCACCTTATCGACCTGTGTGTGTGACACAGAAAATAGCAACTCGAAATCTTCCCCACCAGTGAGTGCGAGATCCAATTTTTCTTTACCACTCACTTCACAAAATTGTACAAACGCCTGCGACAAGGGAATCGCCGCGTCTCGAATCACAGCCGACACGCCACTTTGCCGGCAAATATGGCTCAAATCTGAAGCCAACCCATCCGACACATCGATCATCGCGGTCACCGCACCTGTTTCCGCCAACGCCTGTCCCAAATCCAACCGCGGCTCGGGTCGATAATGCCTTTGTAACAACGCTGTCCGCACCTTGCCCGGCAGATCCACGTCACCCAATACCACTCCCAAACCACCTGCAGCATCGCCCAACGTCCCCGATACATAGACCGCATCACCCACTTGTGCGCCAGACCGATAACACACCTGATCTCGCGCCATCTCGCCCGTAAGCGTCAAACTCAAAACCAGCGCGCCAGACGTGCGCGTTGTATCACCGCCCACAACAGCCACACCAAACCGATCTGCACAGGCAAAAAGCCCATTGTAAATTCGCTCCACATATCCCGCATCACAATCACCTGACGCGCTAACCGCCACAACAGCATCAGTCGGTTTCCCGCCCATAGCGGCCACATCGGACAAACTCGCGGCCAGTAATTTGTACCCCACGCCTTCTGGCGGTGCCTGTGGCACAAAGTGCACGCCCTCAACCATGGCATCAACCGTCACCAATCGCACGCGCTCCTGCCCGACAGCCATAACAGCGCAATCATCCCCAATCCCACACAGAACCCGAGCGCGCTGTGCGTGCGCGGCAATGCGATCAATAAAACCGAATTCTCCAACATCCTTAAACCGGTCCATTTCACACGTACCTCCTCGCCCATGCTACAACATCTCGATATGCCACATCGCCCCCAAAAATATCCAGCGCGCTGCCAATAGTCAGATCTACCCGTCCCTGGCCCAGCACATTGACGCGGTGCAAATCCGATAGTTCGCGTACGCCACCTGCATAAGTTACCGGCACGGGTGACCATCTGCCCAGCATTTCCACCAGAGGTTCTTCTACACCTGCGCGTTTGCCCTCTACATCAACCCCGTGCACCAAAAACTCAGCACAATAACCAGCCAACGTGCGCAATATCGCCTCGCCGACAGTCACATCCGTAAATCTTTGCCAGCGATCCGTTACAACAACATAATCATCACCGCGCTTTCGACAACTCAAATCCAGAACCAAACGCTCCCTACCCACAGCCCGTATCATCTCACCCAATCGCGTCATATCAATTTGCCCATCGCGAAACACATAAGACGTCACAATCACATGGCTCGCACCCGCACGCAAGAATTTTTCTGCATTGTGCGGCGTGATACCCCCACCCATGTGCAGACCCCCGGGAAATGCAGACAAAGCCTCCAATGCCGCCGCATCATTGCCCGGGCCAAGCGCAATTACATGGCCTCCAAAAAATTCGTCCTCGCGATACAGCCGGGCATAATCCGCAGGAGAACGCTCGGTCTCAAAATTCGTCACCGCACGCTGGGTATCCCCATCGCGCAACGTGCCCCCCACGATTTGTACAACCCGGCCATCTTTCAAATCAATACACGGTCTAAATTTCATGTGATATACCTATTTTATAATAATGGGGGTTGCTAACATATTATATTATTTTATTTTTGTATCAACATCAACCGCAATCATCCCCAGGAGAATCCATGCAAGATCCCCGACTTGAAAAACTCGCCGATGTCCTGATTCGCCATTCCACGAAGTTACAAGCGGGTGAAACCGTCCTCATTCAGGGCTACGACATGCCCGAAGACATGATCATTGCACTCATTCGCAAAGTGCGCGAAGTCGGTGGTATTCCCCTAATATCCATAAAAAATAACCGCATCCAACGCGAACTCATCCACGCAGGCGATATCGCCACCATGCAACAAGCAGGCGATTATGAAGCCTACCGAATGAAGCGCGTACAGGCCTACATCGGTCTGCGCGGCAGCCGCAACATCTCAGAATTATCAGATGTATCCAGTACCGCGATGGATATCTACGAAAAACACTGGCTCAAACCCGTGCATTTTGCCATCCGCGTACCGCACACAAAATGGGTGGTCTTGCGATGGCCCACGCCTTCGATGGCACAACAGGCGCAACAAAGTACCGAAGCATTTGAAAATTTTTATTTTGACGTCTGCACGCTCGATTATGGCAAAATGGCCGAAGCTGTTGTACCCCTTAAAAAACGCATGGAACAAACCGACCGCGTGCGTATCACAGGGGTCGATACCGATCTGTCCTTTAGCATCAAAGACATACCGGTCAGACCGTGTACGGGGCTTCGCAATATCCCCGATGGCGAGTGCTTCACTGCGCCGGTTAAAAACTCCGTAAATGGTCACATCCATTTCAACGTCCCCACCATCTATCGCGGCACGACATTCTCAGATATTAAACTGACCTTTCAAGCGGGCAAAATCACCAACGCGACCGCAAGCGATACCGCCAAACTCAACGATATTCTCGACACCGATGCAGGTGCGCGTTATATTGGTGAATTTGCCATCGCATTCAACCCCTATATCACATCGCCTATGCTCGATATTCTCTTCGACGAAAAAATATCGGGATCATTCCACTTTACACCTGGCAATGCCTATCAAGATGACGCCGATAACGGCAACCGCTCTGCCGTACACTGGGACATGGTCTTCATCCAAACGCCCGAATACGGCGGTGGAGAAATCTACTTCGATGATGAGTGCATTCGCAAAGACGGGCGTTTTGTCGTAGAGGACCTCAAAGGACTAAACCCCGAAAACCTCAAATAAACATGACAAAAACCAAACACCCCATGCAAACCCTGACCCTCTCCATCGAAGGCATGAGTTGTGCCGCGTGTGTGGCGCGGGTTGAAGATGCCCTCAAAACCATCCCCGGCGTCGCAGATGCCCAGGTCAACTTTGCCACCCATCAGGCCACGGTTCACCACAAAGCCGTCCTCATAAACACACTCGTGGATGCCGTCTCCAGTGCCGGTTACGAAGCCTCCCCTCACACATCGGAAGACGCCGATCAAATCGGACGCAGAATCGAATATCGCAAGCTGCGTTCTCTATTCACTATCGCCGCAATCCTCTCCGCACTCATCATGGCGACGGGCATGACCCGCACCATGTGGGGCGCAAACATTTCACCCCATCACATTTACATATTGCTCTTTGCATTGGCCACACCAGTACAATTCTTGTGTGGCTGGCGTTTTCTCAAAGGGGCATGGGCTGCGCTGCGCCATCGCACAGCCGACATGAACAGCCTGATAGCTGCGGGAACCCTCGCCGCTTACTTTTACAGCGTCGCGGTAACCTTTGCCCCACTCGGCACGCAGAATATCCAGACCTACTTCGACACCTCTGCCATGATCATTACACTCGTCCTGCTCGGTCGTCTGCTCGAAACGCGCGCCAGGAGCCAAACATCCACCGCCATCCGAAAACTCCTCGACCTGCGCCCGAAAACCGCCCACATCGTTCGCAACGGACGGGATGTTGAAACGCCCGTTGAACACATCCAGGTCGGCGACCACATTCGCGTTCGGCCCGGTGAAAATATCCCGGTTGATGGTCTCATACAAAACGGACAATCCGCAATCGATGAATCCATGCTCACGGGCGAATCCCTACCCGTTGACAAACAATCAGGCGACAAAGTCACAGGCGGCACGCGCAACACAACCGGCAGTTTTATCTTCAAAGCAACACAGATCGGCGCCGATACAGTCTTGTCTCAAATCATCGACCTCGTGCGCCGGGCACAGGGGTCCAAAGCACCCATACAACATCTCGCCGACCAGGTCGCCCGCATCTTTGTCCCGATAATCTTCGCCATCGCCCTGCTGACCTGCGCCCTGTGGTGGATTTCTGGCTCTGGGATCGAAACCGCCCTCATCAATGCCGTCGTCGTCCTCATCATCGCCTGCCCTTGTGCAATGGGATTGGCCACGCCCACTGCCATCGCAGTCGGCACAGGACGGGGCGCGCAACTCGGCATCCTCATAAAAGGAGGCGATGTGCTCGAAAATGCACACCGCCTCAATGCCATTGTCCTGGACAAAACAGGCACGCTAACAGAGGGCAAACCCACTGTTACCGATATTATCCCCGCAGAAAATTACCATCCCGATCACATACTCACACTCGCAGCCTCTGCAGAAAAAGGATCGGAACATCCCCTTGGCGAAGCCATTGTTCACGCCGCGCAAGAAGCCAACCTCTCCCTGCATCCAACCACAGATTTTGAAGCCCTGCCCGGCGTTGGCGTCGCCGCCACAATTGACGGACAGCGCGTCGTACTCAGCAACCCACGCACCATATCTGAACGCGCAAAATATCCAGCCGAAAAACTCGAAGCCGAGGGCAAAACCACCGTATTCGTCACCGTCAATGATCAGCCCGCAGGCCTCATCGCTATTTCAGACAACCTGAAAGCCGACGCCGCGCAAGCCGTTCATGACCTCCGGCACCTGAACCTTGACGTCTCCCTCGTGACAGGCGACAATGCGCGCACGACCAAAGCCATTGGACAACAACTCAACATCGATCAGGTATTTGCCGAAGTTCTGCCCCAGGACAAAGCTCAAAAAATCGCGCAACTCCAGAAAAAAAATGTAAACGTGGGCATGGTTGGTGATGGCATCAACGACGCCCCTGCACTCGCCCAGGCCAACGTCGGCATCGCCCTGAGTTCGGGCACAGACATTGCCATAGAAAGCGCGGGCATGATCCTCATGTCGGGCAACTTATCGGCCATAGCCACATCTATCCGGCTATCGCGACAAACCATGCGCGTCATTCGCCAAAATCTCTTCTGGGCATTTGCCTACAACACCCTTCTCATTCCCATTGCTGCCCTGGGCCTGCTCAATCCCCTGGGCGGTCCCATGCTCGCCGCAGCTGCTATGGCCCTCTCTTCTGTCTCCGTTGTCACCAATGCCCTGCGGTTAAGACAATTTTCTCCGTAATACCTAATACCTCTTCGCGTAATTTAATATCCCGCGAAAAATTCGATTCGCATCGGAGTCTCGTATCTTGTGAGACCGCAATGCCCATGCTTCGCCCTTATCGTGTACATTGCGTATCTCCACCAGAATTTCTGCCTGCGCCAGATTACCTCGCAACACCGCCAGATTGCGCCCCCCAATTTGAGCGGGCACATCTGGCAGATCAAGTGCACTTTCCATAATCCGCGCAAATGACCGGGACCGGGAATCGATCTTCCCGCGCCTGCTCCAATAAATAACCAGTGGCCCCTTTGGACGACTGGGCGTGTTGTCTGCATGCAACGATATAAACAGAGTCTTTCCGCGCCTTGCAAAGAAACGGTTGGCTATTTTTACCCGCTGTTCAATATTGCGAAGCCCCGGACGCACTGAAAAACTATTTCTTCTGTTGACACTTATATCGTTATAGACTTCGTTTTGTTCGTGTACAAACGTCCTTGCAGGCGGATTATTTTCCCGAATGAGATGATTTGGACTAATCACCGTCATCTCCACCTCGGCACCTGCAAGCCTCAGTTTTTGGTACAAACGCAACGCAATATCGTAAACAAATTCGTCTTCAACCACATAAACCGAACGGTTGTTACCATCTAAATTGGAAACAATAGCACCCGGATCGCGCCCCCCGTGCCCCGGGTCGAGCACAATGCGCCAGCCTTTCAACGGCTGTGATCGGCTATCTCGACGCATATCAGAATTAATACTTGCATTAAACACGCCCATCAAATTTTGAGCACTCCTATAATCTTCAATCGGCTTTTTGGGTGACACTTCTCGATATCCCCGACTGCGTTGCACAGCGGCTTTGGGACGATAAAAATAATACGGTCCATTATCCATTGCGATCTTTTGCAGCCGAGTCCGTACCTTTAACCTCTGGCCCACATAAATGCGATCCGACCGGATGCCATTGCTCCGCTTAAGTTCGGTCAAACCTGTTGAAAATCGCGCGGCAATTTTAGAAAGCGAATCTCCCCTTCTCACCACATAGTCCATTTCTACATAGCCAGAAGATGGGCGGGAGCGAGACGGTTGCACAGTACGAGACGGTTGCACAGTATAAGAACGCGTGCGAAGCCTTTGTCCGGGATAAATATTATTCGACCTCAGCCCATTGATCCGCTTCAGTTCGGTCACACTCATAGAATACCGTGCGGCAATTTTAGAAAGCGAATCTCCCCTTCTCACCACGTATTCTACCCCACTGGAGGGACGAGAGCGAAGTCCTTGTGAGCGAATGAGCAGTCTTTGCCCGGGATAAATGTGATGCGATCTCAACCCATTGCTCCGCTTAAGTTCGGTCACACTCATGGAAAACCGATCGGCAATTTCCCACAGAGAATCCCCTCTTTGCACCACATAAGTCTCTGTTAAAGCGGGCGCATGTGCCGCACAAGACAACAAGAAGCAAGCCAATAAAGACACTCGGATATATCGAAACATAAAAAATTCAGTATATAGAGAGAAAAGTGATGATATTTGAGACCAACTTGCGACAAACCGATAGATAATAGACCTTTTAGAAAAAAAAGACAAGATATGACCCTCTAAAAATATCCGATCAAAAATGGTAAACTTGGTCTCTTTCGCCAGAACACATGGGAATTTTCACCAACTTTATCGACCCAACCCAATTCTCAAAAACACCTATATATATATAAAACAACATTTAATATCATATCGCACCCCTGGCACAGACTTTGCATAAAAAGAGTGCGACAACAAAAAACATCAGAATCCCCGTAAATGCAGCACCTTGTGAAAGGAGCAGATCATGGCACGCGGAATTTTTTACAGAATGGCCGACATCGTCAAAGCCAACGTCAACGACCTGATTACCCGCGCAGAAGACCCGGAAAAAATGATCCGCCAGATGATTCTGGAAATGGAAGAAGCCGTCAACAAAGCCACCGCCTCGGTCGGCACGGCTGTTGCCAATGAAAAACGTCTGGAAAGACAACATCTCGAAAAACAAGATCAAATTGAAGCATGGCAAAAAAAGGCGGAATTAGCTGTTGAAGCCGGCGAAGACGATCTTGCTCGCCGCGCCCTCGAGCGCAAAGCTGCAAATCAGGAAGCCACACACGACCTCGAAGTAGCCCTCGAAGAAAGCCGTAAAACCTCGTCCCAACTCAAACAACAACTCACCCAACTCAAAGCCAAACTCGACGAAGCTCGCACCCGCCAGGGCACCCTGATTGCCCGTCGCCGTGCAGCCGAAGCCCGCAAGCAAATCGCCAGGGGCCTATCGGGAGTGGGTGAAGACGCATTTTCGAGCTTTGAACGGTTCCGCCAGCGCATCGAAACCGAAGAAGCAGAAGCAGAAGCCCATCAAGAAATGGCGAGTGCTGATCCCTCTCTGGAAGAAGAATTTTCCAAACTCGAGCGCAAAAGCACAGTAGAAGACGAACTCAGTGCACTAAAAAAGAAAATGGGACAAAAAGATGCGTGATCTGGAAAAACTCGCCGATGAAATCGCCAGCAAAATTGACCACGCGGTCAACAATGCGGAGCGAAAAATAAAAAAGAAATGGAAGGGAAATTGGGAGGCGCGCGTTCACAGCGCGAGCAGCGATTTCCAAACCGCAACCAATTCATTCAAGCGCGTACCCGACCGCCTCTCTGATCTCGCCACCGATGGGAGTTGTGCCATGCGTTATCTCTTCGCTTATGGTTTAATAGGAATGGCCGCACTCCTGGGATTTTGCGGCCTCATGCTCGTACTCATGGTAGTGATACAATATCCTCCCTGGGTCGATGGCACAAACCCATTCATGCACGAAGAACTCAGTGGTGGCCTCGTGATAATCATCATCTCTCAACTTATATGGTGGGCGGGTCGCCGGGTCAAAAGATCGGGAGACAAAAAAGCTCATGCCAAAAATCAGCATCGCATACTCCGTCTCGCCCGGGACAAAGGGGGCAGCCTCACCGTAACAGAAGCTGCTATGGACACCAGAATAACAGTTGAAAAAACCGAAGAAATCCTGCGAGAATTAACCATAAGTGGTCATGCGGAAATGCGAATCTCAGATTCGGGACTGGTCGTTTACCATTTTCCGGAAATCGAACGCTGGGATGAAAAATACCGCGCGAGACCCGTCGATGAACTCTAATGTGTATGGGAGGGCAAACAAATGATGTTTGAAATTGGAATCATGGTAGCGATAATCATTCTCGCATCAGCGGTACACAAATACATTGATCGCCGCACCAAAGGATCCATACCCAGCGATGCAGAAGAACGCATAAACGCCAGAATGGACGAACTCGACCGCAGGCTCACAGACATTCAGGACGTCATGATCACCGTTGACGAAAAACTCAGCAGAAAATAAGGAGGGGTAACATGACTAATGTTATTGGTGTCACTATGGGTGGCATATTGATGATCATCATTGTAGGTGCCATTGCATCAGCGGTACACAAATACATTGATCGCCGCACCAAAGGATCCATACCCAGCGATGCGGAAGAACGCATAAACGCCAGAATGGACGAACTCGACCGCAGGCTCACGGACATTCAGGATATTCTGATCACCATGGACGAAAAATTCGACCGGTCACCCACTGCGCGCTAACTTAAACTAACAGGGAGGGCACCATGCGTATCTTTCTTACACTCACGGTTGGTATTAGCTTGATTATTCTTGCAAGCGGCACAATTGTCTATATCGAAAACCCAACATTTGGAGGTGGTCTCATCCTGGCGGCGGCCTGGGTCCCCATGGCTATCATTACTATTGTTACCATCGTATATACATTTGACTCAGAAGAGAAAAAAAGAAACAGATCGACAAAAAACAACAACCTGTCTGAAAAACTTTCAAAACGCGTGAAAGAACTCGAAAAACGCCTCATTGACCTTCAGGACATCGTCATCACCAACGACGACAAACTCGAGCGTCTCGAAAACCGCTCTCCTGTCAAGTCACCTTCACCTCCGCAGACCATCTCGGATTGACGGACAACCTCACACAATAAAAAGGACATCCCATGTTGGCAAAACTCATCGGCATCGTACTCATCATCATCGGCGGCATTTTCGCCATCCAGGTTCTCTTCCCGCTCATCGGCTCTCTATTTGGGCTACTCTTTCTCCTGCTCAAACTCGCCATCGCCGTTATATGTATTGGGATCGGTTATCGCTTGATCAAAAGAGACTGACGGAACAATCCGTCTTGTCACAAACAAAAGAGTAGTAATAAACGAATTATCTTAACGAATGGAGAAAAAAGTGAAAACACAGGATCAAACTCTGATTCGCGCATCCCTCTCGGGCGACCGCCGAGCCTTTGAAACGCTCTACCACAAATATCAAAGTCAGATCTACGGCACCCTCGCACAGCGCATTTCGGATCGCGACACCATTGACGACCTGATGCAAGACACATTTTTCCGCGCCTATCGCTCGCTCCACACATTCAAAGGCCAGGCGGCATTTTCGACCTGGCTCACACAAATTGCCCTCAACGTCTATCGCTCGCACCTGCGCTCGCAACAAGTTCGGCAAAACTGGGTCTATCAAACCGAAGACCCCGAAGTCGTTCGCAACGTCATCCGCGACATCATACCCGGCACGCTACCAGACCAAATAGTCGAAAAACGCGAACGCATACAATTGGTCCACAAAAGCATTCAAAACTTACCCGAACGCTATCGCAAAGCCATGTGGCTGCGCTATGTCATGGACTGGTCCTACGAAGAAATCACACAGGCGCTTCGCGTTCCGCTTGGAACCGTCAAAACCTGGCTGTGCCGCGCCCGCCGCCAGCTCAAAAACGAATTTCGCAAACTCGGCCTACAGCCCGGATGACCGGATGAGAAATAACCCTTGCTTTTCGTCTCTCTCATGGACAAATTTAGAAACATAAAGATCAGTTAATGGAACGCGCAATCGATTTCTGGAGGTCAATATGCAGGCATGGTGGTCAGAACTCGCGCCTCTCAATCAGGCGTTCTATGGCGTTGCCGTCTTTTTCAGTGTCCTATTTCTCTGGCAATTTATCACGACACTCATCGGCCTGGGCGATTCCGCAGATGGCCTTGCCGACGACTTCAATGCCAACGATGCAGGACCAGATGTCGATAATAGTCCTTATGATCACGGTACCGCAACCTTTCAACTGCTCTCGCTGCGCTCTGTGATCGCCTTTGGCATGCTCTTTGGATGGGCTGGCGCACTCTACCTCGACCTGGGTCTCTCAATCGAAGAGTCGGTTCTTCGCGGCCTCGTATGGGGTGGCGCAGGGATGGTTCTGGTCGCGTACTTCTTCTACAAAGTGCAACAACTCTCCGAATCTCATAACCGAAACCTATCGTCCTGCATCGGCAATGAAGGCGAAGTCTATATCGACATTCCCGAAAATGGCGCCGGTCAAATTCGCGTGATGGAAAGTGGGGCTGTCAACTATGTCTCTGCGCGCAGCAAAGACGGGCAGCCCATCCAGAACAAGACGCCGGTTCGCGTGTTGCGAACACTAGATACAATCACCGTTGAAGTAGAACCTATTCAAACCTGAACAAAGGGGACCCTATGCCCACTGAATTTATCCTCATCGTCATCTTATCAGCCGTTGTATTATTGCTGTTCCTCACGTTCATTTCCCGCTACAAGCGCTGTCCATCCAACAAAATCCTCGTCATCTACGGCAAAACAGGGAGCGGAGCCGCAAAATGCGTACACGGCGGCGCAGCTTTTGTCCTGCCCCTTTTGCAGGACTATGAATACCTCGACCTCGAACCCTTTGTCGTACCCATCGATCTGGATAACGCGCTTTCACAGGAAAACATCCGCGTATCCGTGCCCACCACAGTCACAGCAGCCGTCTCCAACCAGCCCGGCATCATGCAAAACGCGGCCATCCGCCTCCTGGGCCTTTCCCGCGATCAAATTCAGAGCCAGGCACAAGACATCATCCTCGGCCAGATGCGCGCAGTCATTGCAACCATGCAAATTGAAGAAATCAATCAGGACCGACAGGCATTCATGACCAAAGTAAATGATGCCGTCTCCACTGAAATGGAAAAAATTGGCCTGGCCGTCATCAACGTCAACATCAAAGACCTCGACGACGAAAGCGGCTACATCAAAGCCATCGGCCAAAAAGCAGCGGCTGAAGCCGTAAATCAGGCATCTATCGACGTGGCCGAACAAGAACGACACGGACAGGTCGGCGTGGCCGAACGCGCACGCGATCGACGTCGGGATGTCGCCGCAGCCGAATCAGAAGCCGAAGTTGGTGAAGCAGAAGCCGCGCGAAACAGACGACGACAAGTTGCCGCACTCGAATCAGAAGCAGAAATTGGCGAAGCTGAGGCAGGACGAGACAAACGCCAAAATGTCGCGGCTCTCGAAGCAGAAGCCGTACAGGCAGAAACAGAAGCAGAAGCAAAAACAGCGGGCTATCGCGCACAACAACGCGTAGCAGAAGAAGAAGCGCGCCGAAAAGCAGAAGAAGCAGCCAAAGGTGCCGACGGTGCTATTCGCGTCGCCCAGGAAACCGCGGAAAAAGCAGCCGAAGAAGCCCGAGCACTGCGCGAAGAAGCGCGCCTACGTGCAGAAATCGTCGTTCAGGCAGAAGCCGAAAAACAGCGCCAGGTCGTTCAAGCAGAAGCCGAAAAAGAACAGCGACGGCTTGTTGCCGAGGGTGAAGCCGCAGCCATTCTCGCAGAAAAACAGGCCGAAGCTCAGGGGACTCAGGCCATTCTCAACGCCAAAGCCGAAGGATACAGACAACTCGTTGAAGCCTGTGGCAACAACGACCAGGCAGCAGCGGCCTTCCTGATCATTGAGCGCCTCACCGACGTCGCCAATATCCAGGCAGAAGCTATTAGCAATCTGCCCATCGACAAAGTAATGGTCTGGGACAGCGGCAATGGCGAAAGTGGCATGTCCAATCTGGGACAACGTCTCATGGGTGCCATACCGCCCATGCACGATCTGGCGCGTCTCGCCGGGCTTGAATTACCCGAATTTCTGGGCAAAATGAACGGCGAACAAACGGTAGAGGAAAACGGCAAACCCGATACCATAGAAGACACAGAGGCGTAGGCGACAACGCGCAAGTACTACCATGTCCAACACCCTGAACATAATCCCCGATCTGGAAGCCCGTTTCCAAACGGCCCTGCAACACGCTCGCGGGGCAGCACCGGGTTCAGACGACTACAAAAAAGCGGTTGAGCACCTCGAATACATTTTGTCTGTCGATAACCGGGGAGGCGAACAAGCCCTTATTGACCGCGTCTGTTTTTTGTTGGGCAGCCTGCTCGATGACTTTCCTGAAAACGCATCTCGAGCCATTGCCGTTTACCGCCGGGGTTTGGAAGCCGATCCCCTCTTTGCGCCCGGGCACAACAACCTGGGCGTTTTGCTCATGCAAAATGGGCAAATTTTATCGGCACTTGGCGAGTTTAAAATCGCCATACACCTCGAACCCGATTACATGCTGCCCTATGGTAATCTCGCTCGGTTGCTCTTTCACCACATGAGTCCGACACAAATGGAACGCGAATACGAAAGCATCACCGAAGAATTTGGTGTTAGAGCACCGGGTATTCTCGCCCGCCTATCTCTCGAACTCATAGACCTGGGCCGTGCCCAAGTCTATGAAAGCCTCTACACGCACGGCCACCGCATCAAAAATCTGATGGGCCTCTCCGGCAGCCGAATGCGTCGCGCCATACGCAATTTACCGCCAGATACACACGGCCTGGATGATCTAAAAGACATCGCACACGAACAAGAACACATCTACAACCAATGGGTTGCCTATTTGCGGTCTATGAAACAAGACACCATGAACCCCGCGCTGGTCGATGTGCCTCAACTCATTAAAAAAATGACCCACAAACTCTCTGCACGAGCAGGACAAAAAGAACTCACATTTGCAGCCGAACCTCATGTACCTCAGGTAAAAGCGGACGCAGGCATGTTATCTGAAGCCGTCACAAACCTGACTCTCAACGCCATCGAAGCCGTTGAAGACAATGGCGTGGTAACAGTACAGGTCGGCGCCGACACAGAGCGCAGTTCGGTATATATTGAAGTGGAAGACAATGGTCTCGGTATTCCCGAAAACTTGCAAACCCGTATATTTGACCCCGGATTTTCAACGCGGAAAAGGGGCAATGGATATGGGCTGAGCATCTGCTCTCGCATTGCAGCGGCACACCGCGGCACACTGCGCGTGATCAGCCGTCCCGGCGCAGGCGCGGTTTTTCGCATTGACCTGCCCGTCGATTTTGAAGTCTCGACACAACAAGACAGTATTGGTCTGCAACACAGCGTTCCCGACACCTCGCGCGATCCAATAGCAGAAGAATTTATTCAATAAGACCCTTTTCAATATTTCTCCCATGACCGAAATTATCGTTGCTGACGACCAGATCGAAGTCCTCGACATGCTCATTCGAAGCCTGCGAGACGACACGCGCACTGTCCATGCCTTCTCAACCGGGCGCGAAGCTCTGGCATATCTCAAACAGCATCCCGATCAGATTAGTCTGGCCATTCTCGACCTCGATTACGGCCCCAATGAACCCGATGGCCTCGAAATTTTACCGCAAATGCTCGAAGCGGTTCCCGCCCTGCCTGTCATTATGCTTACCGGCCAGGGCACAATAGATACTGCCGTGGCTGCATTGCGATTGGGCGCAACAGACTTTATTGAAAAAGACTTTTATATCGAAGACAAAATCGAACTCAGCCTTGAAAAACTCGACCGCGTGTATCAAGCACTCAGAGAAAATGCCCAACTGCGGGCCGAAGTTCAGGATCTGGGGCGAGAAAACCAATTCTACCGAGACGAATTCGGCAAGCGTTACCAAATCATCGGCTCCAGCCCCAAACTCCAGCAAATTCTCCAGCGAGCGCAAACCGTAGCCCCCATCCCCAGGCCCGCGCTCATCACGGGCGAACCCGGAACGGGCAAAGAACTCGTCGCCGCTGCCATCCACTATGGCAGTGACCGCAAAGACCGTCCCTTTGTCAAAGTCAACTGCGCCGCCATTGCCGACCAATTGCTCGAAAGCGAACTCTTTGGACACGAAAAAGGGGCATATACGGGCGCGACAGAAGCCCGCCCAGGCAAATTTGAAGCCGCGAGTGGCGGCACTCTATTCCTTGATGAAATTGGCAACACCACCCCCGAATTTCAGCAAAATGTGCTGCGCGCCATTGAATATAGCGAAATCCAGCGCGTGGGCAGTGCGACCCCCATCTTTATCGATGTGCGCGTTATTGCCGCCACAAATACCGATCTCGAAACGGAAATTGCCGAAGGCCGATTCCGGCAGGACCTCTACGACAGATTGCGCTTTGAAGTTTTGCACATGCCCCCATTGCGCGAACGCCGCGAAGACATTCCCGCATTAGCCGATTATTTTGTCGCGCAAATCGTTGAGGAAGTACCGGGCCTTCAGAAACGCGATTTTTCCGATGGGGCAATAGAGCGCCTGATGACATATAGCTGGCCGGGCAATGTGCGCGAACTCAAATTTGCGACTGAACGCGCAGCCTGTGTCGCCCGTGGAACTGAGATTGAATCCGGCGATCTGCCCCCCGAAGTTTCTCAACAAGCGCCCCAATCACCCGAATTGAACGACAGTTTTGAATCACAAGTTCAATCCTATGAACTGAGTCTATTGCGGCGCATTCTCTATAAAGTCTCCTGGAACCAGCGCGAAGCCGCCAAACAACTCAAACTCAGCTACGACCAATTTCGCCACCTGTACCGCAAATACAAACTCAACAAAGAAAAACCCTGATTGTTATGGCTCTCGACATCCCCGTTCGGGCAAATCTCCAATACTTCCGCTGTCTCAACGACAGCATATCCTCCTGGGCAAGTCATCTGCCTATTTTGTTTCTCACTTCATTTTTGGCAATACTCCTGAGCGCGATATCGGGCACTTTGCTCCTGGGCAGCTTATATGCTGGCTTTGCCATCATGATCTTGCACGCGCAACAAGGGGAACAACCCCGTATGCGAGATTTATTTGGGCAAATCATTCGTTTCGTCCGTTTTTTCTCGATGAATATTTTTATTTTTGTATTTTTTATTATCGGCTTAGTCATCATTTTGGTACTGGTTTTCATGAGCAGCGATTTCTTTGCATTTCTGCTCAATGCATTTAAACAGGTCATCGCCCAGGAAACGACCTGGGTCATCCACGTTGCACCAGAAATTGGAAAATTATTAGAAGAAAAAAATATCTTTTGGGCCGTCGTTCTGACAGCTTGTCTCTTATTTTTACCCGGCATCATTTTTGTTGTCAAATGCTTCTACATCTATCTTCTGGCAGCAGACCGGGGTGTACACATCGATGAAGCCTATGTCGAAAGTCGCAAAGCCGTTGAACGCTACGGTTTTTTTCGCCACTGCGCGCTTATACTCACCGCGCTCGGAATCCTCATAGGCTCAGTTGCACTCACCAGGAATGTCATCGATAATACCTTCGTCCAGTTCTGTGTCTTCGTCCTCTTTCAACCCCTCGCGCTCGGGATTTTTGCATCTGCCTATAACCAGACCCTTTGCGAAGAAGCGCGACAGTGGGAAAGCTACAAACAACAATTTTCGGAAATGCGCGATGAATTGCAAACAGCACACGACATGCAAATGGGTCTGCTGCCGCAATCCAGTCCTGACCTGCCGGGTTTTGCACTCGACGGAACGTGTATTCCCGCCAACAGTGTCGGAGGAGATTACTATACGTACCGCTGGTTGGATGAAGACAAAACAAAACTCGGCATCGTCGTTGCCGACGTCTCTGGCAAAGCCATGGAAGCAGCCGTGACCGCCGTGCGGTTCAATGAAATGCTCCGCTATGAATGTCAAAATCGCGTTGCGCCAGCCGATATTCTCGACGGTCTTAATGACTCACTGGAAGGTCAGATTGACCCTGCCACATTTATCACATGCTGCATCGCTGTGCTCGACGTCCCCACCGGCGAAGTCACTATTGCAAGCGCAGGACACTGTCCTCCGATCCATCTTTCAAATCGCTCTCAATTTATCGACCTCGCGGGATATCCCCTGGGGATCCCGGCACTTGTGCGCCCCCAAACGCCTTATCGCGTTGAACATTTAACACTCGCGCCTGGTGATCGCCTCGTGCTCTACTCCGATGGTGTTGTCGAAGCCCAAAATGCCAAACGCAACTTCTTTGACGACGACCGATTTATACGTTGCCTTGAACGCGCATCCATAGATCGGACACCCACAGATTTGATTGCCGACCTCGTCGCCGATGTCAAATCTTTTATTGGCAACGCGCGGCGCACCGACGACATAACCCTCGTTATTCTCCAGCGCGATTTATCCCTTAACTCCTGACCCATTTCATGATGACCAACGACCGCTTCATACTCATACACTATCACGAAATTGGCCTCAAAGGCAAAAATCGAGGCAGATTTGAACGGCGTCTGATGACCAACATCACCCGTGCACTCAAAGGCGTGCCCTGTGGAAAACCCGAGCGCCTATCGGGCCGCATGATGCTCGCACTCACCTCAGAATCGCCGATAGATGTAATCCGAGAACGACTCTCAACAGTCTTTGGCATAGCCAACTTTTCCGAAGCAGTGGTCGCCAAACGCACTATCGAAGCCATTCGAGAAACAGCCTGGGCACTTGCACAAAAAGCCAATTTCGAATCCTTCAAAATCGTCACCAGACGCGGCGATAAAACCTTTCCCCTCAATTCGGATCAAATCAACCGGGATGTGGGCAAGCATATTCAAAACCTGTCCGGTGCCCGCGTCCTGATGGACAACCCGGACCTCATTTGTTTTATTGAAATTGCCCCACAACGCATATTTATTTACGCCGAAAAAATTCCGGCACCAGGGGGGTTGCCCGTCGGATCCAATGAAAGCGCAGTAAGCCTCATCTCTTCGGGCATTGACTCACCCGTGGCTTCTTACAAAATTATGAAACGCGGTGTCAAACTCACCTATGTGCATTTTCACAGCCAGCCCTATACCAATCGCAATTCACAGCGCAACACCGAAGACCTCGTGAGACTCCTCACCCGGCATCAATATGTGTCGGACCTTTACCTGGTGCCATTTGTCGAAATTCAACGCCACATCATGATGCGAGCACCTGCGAGCTACCGCGTCATTCTCTATCGCCGCGCCATGCTGCGCATTGCAGAAGCCATTGCCAAAAAAGCAAATGCCCAGGCACTCGTCACAGGCGAAAACGTCGGACAGGTCGCCTCGCAAACCCTGTCGAACATGCGCGCCATCGAAGAAGTGACCCCGCTACCCATCTTGCGTCCATTGGCCGGCGACAACAAAGAAGAAATCATCAACGAAGCACGGCGCATTGGCACATATCAAATCTCCATCGAACCCTACGAAGATTGCTGCTCTGTCTTTGTACCCAAACACCCTGAGACGCGCGCCAATTTGGAAAAAGTCCGCGAAATCGAATCCACGCTCGACCTCGCCTCCCTCATCGAACAAACCCTTGAGCAAACCGAATGTAAAACGTTTAAGTTTTAGCATACTCATTTTGCAATCCCCACCTTCTTTTGCCAGACCTCCAGCCCCTGGTATGCCTCAAAAATCGCCTCAATCAGATACCGAATCGCCGCACTAAAATAGCGACCTCGCCTCCACGCCACGCCGATCTCGCGGCTAAATGCCACCCCCGCCACATCCACCACCCTTAACGCCCCGGAATCCAGGGACTCCTGCACAGTTAGCATAGGCAGAAACGAAATCCCAACCCCAACCTCCACCAGCTTACGCATCGCCTCTGGACTTCGCATCTCCATCACCACGCCGGGAGACACGCCCGCTTCTGCAAATCGCTCATCCACGATTTTGCGCGAAATAGAATCCGTGTGAAACAGGATCAGCGGCTCTTGCACCACCTCTTGCAAAGTCGCGCTTTTTCGCCCGGCAAAAGGATGAGATGCCCCCACTACAAGCGGCATAGAATCCCGATAAATCGACACCGTCTCCAAACGCGGATGATCATAAGGCAGTGAAATAACCGCAAACTCAGAGCGATTCATCAGCAGATCATCCACCAGATAACGCGACGGTGCCACCTGTGCAGACAGAGAAACATAGGGATAAGCGCGCATATAATCCTTCAAAATATCCGGCAGCAAATACGTCACAGCCGCATCAATCGCGCCAAACTGAAATCCTTCCCCAGGCAACACATCGCGCCGCTGCAAGTGGTCTTCAACCTCTTCGACCAGATCCTGAATCTGCATCGCATAATTCACCAGCGTGCGCCCTTCCATTGTCAACGCCACGCGCTTGCCACCCCGGTTAAAAAGCCTCACCCCCATCATTTTTTCCAATTCTGCAATACCACTGCTCACCGTTGGCTGTGTCACATGCATCTCCCGTGCAGCCTGACTAAAACTCCCGGTTTGTGCAACAGACAGAAAATAGCGCAAATGATAAAGATTCATATCTCGCTCCTATTCGAAATGCAATCTATAGATTTTACCTATACATAATATAGTAATTATTGATTTGTCGAATAAGTAAAAATCACTGACATTTTGTCCGACAATACCTTAAACACCTTTCTCTTTAAGGAGAAGCACCATGTCCTCCAAAGTCCGAGTCGCCATCATCGGCGCAGGCAACTGTGCATCCTCCCTCGTACAGGGCATCGAATACTACAAAAACGCTTCTGAAGATGATTTCATCCCCGGATTGATGCACCCCAACCTGGGCGGCTATCACATCCGCGACATTGAATTTTCTGCTGCCTTTGACGTCAATGCAGAAAAAGTGGGCAAAGACTTGAGCGAAGCCATCTTTGCACACCCCAACAACACCATCAAATTTGCCGATGTCCCCCACCTCGACGTTCCCGTTTACCGCGGCATGACCCACGATGGACTGGGCAAATACCTCGATCAAGTCATCACAAAAGCCGAAGGCGACACCGTTGACATTGCCGAAGTCCTCAAAGCCACGCGCACAGATGTCGTCGTCAATTACCTTCCCGTGGGCAGCGAACAGGCCACCAAGTGGTATGTGGAACAAGTCCTGCAAGCCGGATGTGCTTTTGTCAACTGCATGCCCGTCTTTATCGCCAGTGCCGGACACTGGCCCGAGCGCTTTGAAAAACGCGGCCTGCCCCTCATCGGAGACGACATCAAATCGCAGGTCGGCGCCACAATCACCCACCGCGTGCTCACCCGCCTGTTCCGCGAACGCGGCGTCAAACTCAGTAAAACGTATCAGCTCAATTTTGGCGGCAACACCGACTTTTACAACATGCTCGAACGCGAACGCTTAGAATCCAAAAAAATCTCCAAAACACAGGCCGTCACCTCTCAGCTCGACTACGACCTGGGCGAAGACAATATTCACGTTGGTCCCAGCGACCACATCCCCTGGCTGGAAGACCGCAAATGGTGTCATATCCGCATGGAAGGCGAAACCTTTGGCGGCGTGCCACTCAATCTGGAACTCAAACTCGAAGTCTGGGACTCACCAAACTCAGCGGGCGTGGTCATCGACGCAGTCAGACTCTGCAAACTCGCCCTCAACCACGGCCTCAAAGGCCCCTTGATGGGACCATCGTCTTACCTGATGAAATCACCTCCCAAACAATTCAGCGACGATCAAGCTCGCGAAATGACGAGTGATTTTATTCGCCAATACGGAAGAAAAGAATAAAAACCTCTCTCCCACACAGTGCTTGTCATTTGGCAGCACTGTGTTTACATTTTAAGCGACCCCGGGCTTTTGCCCCTGGTCGCTTATTTTTTTTACAATACAAAAGGAGACCATCATGGACAAAGTACTCATCATCGTTGGAGACGCCACAGAAACCGTCGATACGCTATACCCATTTCTCAGAATACAGGAAGACGGATTCACCCCCGTTGTCGCGGGGCCAGACAAACGACGCTATCAAATGGTACTCCACGAAATCTCCCCTGGCTGGGACATCACCGAAGAATGGAAAGGATATTCGATCAATGCCGACATCGCCTTTCGAGACGTTGACCCCTCCGAATACGTCGGCATATTCTTCTCTGGCGGTCGCGCCCCCGAATACATCCGCGACGACCCCGACCTCATTCGTATCACGCGCTATTTCTTTGAACACAACAAACCCGTTGCCAGCGTCTGTCACGGCGTTGAAATCCCCTGCCGCGCAGGCGTAGTCAAAGGGCGTCGCATGGCCTGCGTTTGGAAATGCCAATTTGACCTCGAAGTCTGCGGCGGCATCTTCGTTGATGAACCGTGCGTCATCGATGGCAATCTGGTCAGCGGCCGCGTGTGGAACGACCACGGTCAGTACATGAAACACTGGATGAACCTGCTCATCGAAGAGCGCGAAAGAATGAAAACCAGTGAAACAGTCGCAGCGGATTAAAGGACCTCGACATGATCATCTCAGACCTGCGCGAGATTGAAGGCCGACAATTTCCCGCACGCAGAAGAACACAGCCTGTTGCAGGTGCTGGCACCCCTATCCCCACAGAAGAATTCTCCGTTGGATTCGTCACCTTCGAACCCAACGGGGGACAGGTGCCCTGGCACAATCAGGCACAGGAAGAAATCTACTTCGTCATCGAAGGCGAAGGCGAAATGTGTCTTGGAACCGAAAGACAAACTCTGAAAGCCGGTCAGGCCGTGTACATACCCCCGGGAGAATACCATCAACTCACCAACACGGGCGCCGTACCCTTGAAAATGATCTACTGCTGTGCCGCTGGCTTTGTCGCCCACCCGCAGCAAGAAATGACCGGTACGCTCCCCAAAGCCGGCATCGACGTTCCCCCCTTGCCCGATGGCGCACGGTCACAACAGACAGACCCACCGTAAACGCGAACAAGGACGGACCAAATGCCAACATCACAAACATCATCCCCACATCTGGGTCACTTGCAACCCCGTGGCACACGCCGTCTCATCTACGTCAGCGACCCCTCAAACACCACCAGCCACCTCAGCGTCCCCGCGGCCAAACCCGAAGAACTGCGCCAGATCGTTCGCAATTACGCCTCTGCGGGAAGCATCGACACCCTCGTACAGGAAATCTTCGCCGAAGCAATGACCATGTTCTGGCGAACCGACAAATGTCCCTACGACATCCGGCACCAGCACCAGCGCCTGGTACCTATCATGGACACGGGCGTCATGCCCGTCGAAATCTATATCGACGAATGCCATAAACAGGGCATGGAATTTATCGCTGGCTTTCGAATGAACGACCGCCACGGCCACCACACGGAATTCTTCAAAAAACTCTGCGACGAAAAACCCGAATGGGTACTCAGAGAATACAAACCCTCCACAAGACGCGCGTCACCCGAAAGCCGCAAATACGGATGCTCCTTAAACTACGCCGTACCAGAAGTACGCGCCTTTCTCCTCGCCATCATGGAAGAAGTCGCCAACCGCTTCGACATCGACGGCATAGAATTTAACTTCACCCGTCTGGCAGAATGTTTTCCCAGAGCTGAACTATCACACAGCCACAGCACCATGACCGGCTTTATCCGACAAGTCCGCAACATGCTGGACAACGCCCGTTCCCCAGCAGGCAGAGAGCGGGACCTCATCCTCGGCGTACGCGTACCCCAGCAAATGGCGGGCTGCAAAAACCTGAGCTTAGACGTACCCACCTGGATCAAAGAGGGGCTGATCGACTATGTTGCACCTGGAGATTTTGGATTCACCGACTTCAACGAAAAATACGAAGACTTTGTATCAATAGCCCGGCAACACAACTGTTATGTCTATCCCCAGGTACAACCCAGACTCAGTATAGATACAGAATTTCTCATGGACATGCCCCAATACCGCGCTGCATTACAGAACTTCTACGCCGCAGGAGCCGACGGATTCTCGACCCAAAATTACTTCTTTCACTGGGGACCTCAGTTTGAACCCCCGGGAACTAATGGCGCAAAAATCCCCGCAATGTATCCCGCGGCAATGAACGACCTCAAAGAATTAAAAGACCCGCAAAGCATCGGACCAGATCGACACTACACGTTCCGTTCACTCTGGGCAAATAGCAAAAGTTTGGGCGAGGTCTATATCAAAGAAGAACTCGTCCTCTCCCGCCAAAAAACGGGACAACGAGACACCTTCAGATTTCGCCTGTGTGAGAACTTACCCTCAGAACCCATTCCCTCGGAAAATACCCTGACTTTCTTTGCACAGGGCTTGTCAAAAGACGACGCACTCACAGTTGACATCAACGGCACAAAAATCCCATCTCAAAATCTGACATGGACATGGGCCGATGACGACCAACCTCCATCGTGTACAATTGTACTATCAAACCCACCATTTATTTATGGTGACAACCACCTGGGCCTGACCATCTCAAAATCTGCAGAAAATATTGACGGGGATATTGTCGTCGATCACATAGAATGCGGAATTCGATCTCTTTCCCAGACAGGCGACCAATAGCCTGCGGACAAATACGGAACGCAAAACGCCCCGGTAGAAGTGTTTCTTTTTCTCCACAAGAGATGTATCTTGACTTCAAGAAATTTTAATAATATCCTGAAGAAAGACCCATAGATCATGTAGTCATCTGCCCCACAACAGAAAGGACATGACATGGATACACAACCAGGCAGACAAGATCGGACGACATATCCGATACAAGACGATGTGCGGCTGGAAGTCTATTGGCGGAACGACCGCGCGGGTTACGGTCCCGCAGCATCTGTGTATGCTTACAACCAGGAGGTTTTGCGTCTGGACTGCTTTGGCGAGGCAAAAAAACACGGAGGGAAAGGTCACTGCCATATCAATTTGAAACAGACCCGGGCAAGGCAATGGATGTACCCCCCCGGAACGGTTCGAGACCATATCGGGCACGCAATACACGACCTGACACACAACTTGCGTTTTTGTCTCACGACAAACACGGATGAAAGGATACAGAAAATCGAGATCGACCAGGAAACACTACAACCGATTGCCCAGGAGGTTGAAGCAAAAATGCTGGCATTTGCAGACAAGCTCGACTTATAATCAGGCGTTCCTTGTGGCTCTGAGAGGGGCTGCAAGGAATATTTGATCGAATTCTCGAAACGCTATTGCAGAAACATCTCGAATAACCGGAGCGTACGATGGGCACCCTGCACGGACATATTATTGACAGCGCGACAGGCGAACACATCAACGCCAAAGTACACGTCCTGACCGCCAACGGTCGTTTTTGCCACCCGCGCGATGCCATGCTCAAACGCGGACCCGGCACGCCCTTCTTCTTCTGCGATGGCGAATTTGAAGTTCAAGCCTCACGCGGACGCACCGACATACTGGTCGAACGCGGCACGGAATACGAACCCATCCGCACCGTGGTCGAAATGCCGGAAAACGGCGTCAAAGACGTCGAAATCGCCCTCAACCGCTGGTATTACCCGCAGGAAAACAACTGGTATCCAGGCAACACGCACATCCACTACGACGAAAAAGAAACTCGCCCCGACAACCGACTCGCCATTGACTGTAGCGTGGAAGGCTATAACGTCACCGTCGTAAGCGTCCTCGACAAAAGACAACTCCCCTACGCCAGCAACAAATATCCCATCGGCGTGATGAACGAATTTACCACCGCACATCACGTACTCGACATCGGCGAAGAAAACCGCCACTACGGCGAAAACTCGCCCTGGGGATTTGGATATGGGCACGTCATGTTCCTCAACATCCGCAACCTCATCCAACCCGTCAGCCGCGGCCACATCCTCACCGCGCAATTCGACCCCGACTATCCCCCGCTGTGCTTTTGCTGCGACGAAGCCCGAGATCAGGGCGGCATCGTGATATGGTGTCACAACGGTCGCGGTATGGAAGCCCCTATTGCCGCGGCACTGGGCAAACTGGACGCCTTCAACCTATTCGACCCCTTCTGGATGGATCCCGAATACGACCTGTGGTACAAACTGCTCAACTGCGGCATCGCCTTGCCCGCCTCCACCGGCACCGACTGGTTCGTCTGCTCCAACAACCGCGTCTATGTCAATACCAGTGGCGCGTTCTCCTACGAAAACTGGATAGACGGCATGAAATCGGGCAACACCTTCATCACCAATGGTCCCGCCATTGACCTGAACGTAAACGATCACCCCATGGGTGCCACAGTCGAATTGCCTTCAGGCGGCTCGCTCGACATAGAATCCACATTCACATCCTTTTACCCCATTCACTGCGCTGAAATCGCGATGAATGGACGCATCATTCACAGAGAAAACTATCCCGAAGGCAAACGCGAGGGCGCCATTCGCCATCGGGTAAATATCGACCGCGACGGCTGGGTCGCCGCCCGGCTCTGGGGCAACCAGCGCGACAGCTTTGACCAATCGATCTACGCGCATAGCAGCCCGGTTTATTTTGCCTGTGGTCGTCCACCTGCCGAGCGCAATGAATCCGCGCAGTATTTTCTTAACGGCATTGAAGACGCGCTCAAATGGATCGACACCTATGGCCGCTACAACACCGACCAGCAACGCGAAGAAGTCAAAGACCTGTTCCGACAAGGGCAAGAGGCGTATGCGAGTCTGATAAATTGAAAACCCCAGGAACCATAACACCATGACTGAAGACGAAAAATATCTCTTTGACCTCAACGGGTATCTCGTCGTCAAAAACATCTTGACCAAAGACGAACTCGCCCTGGCGAACGAAGCCGTTGATCGCCATCTTGACCGGGGGCGCACTCGCCCGAGAGAACAGCGTCTCGACGGCGACTCACCAGCCCTTGAAGGCACGCATGGTCGCGGCGAACTCGGCAGCCTCATCCACTGGGACGAACCCTGGTGCAATCCCTTCCGCGACATGCTGGCGCACCCTCGCATTGTGCCCTACCTCAACGAAATACTCGGCAAAGGCTTTCGCATCGATCACCAGATGTTTCTGCTCTGGATGGATAAAGGAGCCGAAGGCCATCGCTTCCACGGCTCCTCTGGACCTGGATTTGACCCCAACCAGTATTATATATTCAGAGATGGCAAAATGCACAACGGACTCACCGTCGTCTCCATCCAGATCACCGATGTCAACCCGGGCGACGGCGGTCTCTCTCTCATCCCGGGATCGCACAAAAGCAATTATCCCTGTCCACAGGAAATGCGTCTGTATCAAAAACATCAGGAACACATTCGTCAGATCACATGTAAGGCAGGCGACGCAATCATCTTCACCGAAGCCGTCACACACGGCACCCTGCCCTGGAAAGCGGATCATCCGCGGCGGTCAACGCTCACCCGCTACACCGCTGGCAACATGGCTTATGTACGCGCCTACGACATACCCGAATGGGCAAACGAACGGCAACGCGCGGTCATGGAACCGCCCTATCACACGCGGCTAAATCGCCCAACGCTCGAAGAATGATCAGATCTGAGCATCAGCGAAAGAGTACATCCCGTATGAAACCAATAACGAGAAGAGCACTCATCCGTTCCGGCCTTGCCTGTTGCGCGATCGCCCCCTGGTTGAAAACTCTGACAGCGGTCGCCAACACCGACCAGCTTGAACCACAAACAAGGAGGCACACCATGGCACAGACATCATCTGGCGTCACTGACACCGAGATTATACTCGGCATATCCGCAGCGTTCTCCGGTCCGTCCCGGGGTTTGGGCATCGAACTATATCGCGGTGCCAGTGCGTATTTCACACACATCAATCAACAGGGAGGTATATCGGGACGCAAAGTCGTTCTCAAAACCTATGACGACGGCTATCAACCCGACCCCTCCGTCAAAAACACCCTGAAATTGATGTTGGAAGATGAAGTATTTTTGCTTTTCGGTTATGTCGGAACGCCCACCGTAACCCGCGTACTCCCCATGCTCAAAAAGTTCCAAGACAAAAACATCTTCTTATTCTTTCCATTCACCGGCGCGCAACCCCAGCGAGAACCGCCTTATGGCGACTTCGCCTTTAATCTGCGCGCTTCCTACCGCCAGGAAACCGCTGGTCTCGTGGATAATTTTGTTCGCATCAACCGAAAACGCATTGCCGTATTCTATCAAGCCGATGCTTATGGTCGCAGTGGATGGGCAGGCGTAAGAAGTGCCTTGAAGCGGCACGGAGAACAAATAGCGGGTGAAGCCACGTATCGCCGCGGAGAAAAATTCACCGGCAGCATGCGAAAACAGGTCGAAATACTGAAAGCATCAGACCCTGAAGCGGTGATCTGCATAGGAGCCTATGCGGCGTGTGCGGCCTTTGCACGCGACGCCGTTGACCTGGGCCTGCGGGTTCCCATTGCCAACCTGTCCTTTGTCGGAAGTGAAAACCTCTTGAAACTCCTCACCGAAGGACAGGACAACAGCGACTCATACACGCAACTGCTCGTAAACTCTCAGGTCGTGCCCAGTTACGAAGAAACATCTACACCAGCCGTCAAAGAATATCGCGAAATGATGCAACAATACGCCCCTCAAACGCCCGAAGAACTGGTGAAAGAAGACTACACCCCCTTCGCTCAGAGCTTTGTCAGCCTCGAGGGATTTCTCAACGCCAAATTGATGGTTGAAATTCTGCGCCGCCTCGGTGACGACCCGCAGCGAAGCCAGCTCGAAGACGCGGTCTTCAGCATTCGAGATTTTGATCTGGGTATCGGCGAACAGGTCTCTTTTGGTCCAGACCGACGACAGGGGCTACAGCGAGTCTATTACACCGTTGTCGAAAACGGCCGTTTTGTCACGCTGGATAACTGGGAAGACAGGTTTGGCATAAAATGAAAATCAAAAAACTCTTTCAAAAAACGCGGTTCGGCATCTTCGCGCTATTTGGTGTGATCAGCCTGTCAACATCCGCCCTGTGTATTTACACAGTCGATACACACCTGTCAGAAGAATACGAAAACAACAGCAAAAACATCGCGAAGACCATCGCCGACTCCAGTGTCGATATTCTCTTAAATCGGGACCTCGCGGCTTTGCAGTCGCTCATCGATCAGTTTGTCGAGATCCAGAGCATTAAATACATCTATATCACAGATGAATCAGGTGAATTTCTCGCCCACACATTTGTGCCCGGCATTCCCGAGGTCATTCGAGCAGACGACCCATTCAAGACAGAAGCTATAGAACGCAATCTGCCTGGAATGGGCGATTTCGTAGAGGTGGGCAGTCCGATTTTAGCAGGAATCGCCGGCACGGTTCACGTAGGCATGGACACGGGGCTGATTGCACTGAAAATTCAGAGAGCAATCGGAAGGCAGGTCTATCTCATCTGCATCATACTCGTGGTTGGCTTCTTTGCCGCGATATGGCTCGTCAACCTCGCGGCGAATCCCCTCGGCGATCTCCTCGCCTATGCAGTGGGTCGCGCGCGAGGTGAAGATGGAGCCTCGGACGACAAACTGCTATCGCGCGACGACGAGGTCGGGCATCTGGCCAACCTCTTCTTCTATATTTCTGAAGGCAAAAAAAGCGAGCAATCGGATACATAAAAATGGCAAAACGGGAAATACATATTCCGCGTTCAGTCATCGCGCTCTTATGCACGCTCCTGCAACTCTGTTTTGGCACCGTGTACGCGTGGAGCTTCTTTCAAACGCTTCTGGTCAGGCAACTCGGCTGGACATTCACAGAAACCGCCTGGGCTTTTAGTATCGCAATCTTTTCCCTCGGCACATCCGCGGCCTGGGCAGGCGCGATGCTACCGCGGTTCGGACCTCGCAAACTCGCAGTCGCGGGCAGCGTCATGTTTTCCGGTGGTTATATGATTGCGAGCCTCGCCCTTCAAATAGACTTTATCCCACTCTTTTACCTGGGATACGGCGTTATCGGGGGTGCGGGAATTGGACTTGGCTATGTAACGCCGGTTGCAACCGCGGCAAAGTGGTTTCCAGATCGCAAGGGGCTGGTAACCGGCATCGTCGTGATGGGATTTGGCGTGGGCGCATTTCTCTTAAGCAAAATTTTGGCACCCTTTCTCGTGCTCCGAACAGAGTCGGACCTGACCCTCGTCTTCTTATGGCTCGGCATTGTATTTGCCTGCATCCTGTTGCCCTCCAGCTTTGTGCTGAGCGATCCCAAAGTCGCAGTTGTACCCGTTGCTGACGATGACCCCATGGAATACGAAGACACAGTCGCGCCCTATCTGCGATCTTCTGAATTTGTCCTCATGTGGATCGTATTCTTCTTCAACATCGCCGCGGGCATCTCCGTCATCAGCTTTCAGTCGGAACTCCTGCAAGAAGTTTGGGGATTTGCGGATCCATCCCTGGAACCGGTAACACTCGCCGAGTACGGCGCCACGCTCATCGCCGTCAGTTCCCTGTGCAACGGCGTGGGACGGCTCTTCTGGGGCTTGCTATCGGATCGCATAGGGCGCGTTGGCGTCTTCAGAATTTTACTCGCCAGTCAAATGATCGTCTTCGGTATCTTGATGACAGAGCGCAACCCCTGGATCTTTTCCGCACTCGTCTGTTATGTCCTGTTGTGCTTTGGCGGTGGCTTTGCCACAATGCCATCTTTTGTACTCGACGTCTTTGGCAGCAAAAAAATGTCCAACATCTACGGGGCAATCCTAACCGCCTGGGCAGCAGCGGGAATCTTCGGACCGCTCTACGTGGGATACCTGAAAGACGAATACCCCGACCGCGCAGTCATATATTGCTTCTTAATCGGGATCTTTATGCTCGGCCTCGGCTACGTCTTCTCCTATTTGCTAAACGACGACCGCATTCGCCTTAGCAAGCCAACACTGGAAAGCACCCTGCGCCAGTATGGCATTTTGCCACGATAATTATGAGGAATACGCATGTCTGAACTCCCACAACCAACCGAAGACCTCGCACAGGTCAAAACCCAACTCGACACCTGTGGTTATGGCCTGCTCGCCAACGCGCTCAATGCGGAAGACCTCTCAAAAATTAAAACCCGTCTAAAAGAACAGGCCATAGCCGAAAAACAGCGCGGGCTCGCATTTGAAGACGGGGGTTCAAAACAAAACTGGGGGGATTTTCGAAATAAAAAAGGGCGGGTACGCACGGAGGTGTTTACACAATCAGCAGGAGGCGTAAACCAGCGCGTGTGGATGCTAATCAACAAAGGTCGGGTATTTCAAGACATGCTATTACACTCAAGGGTTCGCAACATCGTAGATCACGCACTCGGCAATGATTATTTGCTATCGAGTCATTCGGCCAACATCGCCAAACCCGGCGGCGTTGCCATGCGCCTGCACACAGACCAGTGGTGGATGCCCATGCCAACGCGCCCGGACCGAACGCATTTACCCGCGGGTTCTATCACCCGCGAACAAACAGATGAACCCGATACCACATCCATCTGGCCTCGCGTAGTCCTCAACGTGGTATGGATGATCGGCGACTTCACAGCAGAAAACGGCGGCACCCGCATCGTTCCCGGCAGTCACCTGTGGGGACGACGTCCTGACGCCCCCGACGACAACACCATCGAAACAGTCGCCCTCGAAGGACCAGCCGGCACAGTTGGATTCCTCGACGGACGCATCTGGCACGGCACGGGAGCCAATATAAGCGACCAAATGCGCTGGGCCATACTCACCACATTCTGCGGACCTCAATTCCGTCCACAGGAGAACTTTACCATAGGCACGGCTCCCGAAGTCCTCGCCGAGGCATCACCCGATCTTCTCTCTTTACTCGGGTTCAAAGTGTGGAATGCTTACGGACGCGTCGAAAGCCCAGCCGTAGAATATATCCAACCCGGTGAACAATCCCTGGGTGAACTGCGCCCTCACCCTTGAAGAAACCCCTGAGCGCGCAGCTTTGTCAAAATAGGTAGGGGGCGAACGGTTCAAGGTGGGCCGCCTGACATTGGTCGGTGGTGCGGGCAACCGCATAGGGTTCGATTCCCTCGCCCTCTGCCAGCCTACCCAAACATCTCTTTTGCAAACGCCAAATTCTTCTTACCCGATGCCACGGGATCTGCGCCTCCTGGCGTTTCAAAAATCAGCCAACCCTCATAACCGATCTGTGCAATCGCATCTCGGCACGCGGGAAAATCCACATCGCCTTCACCCAGATCTGAACGCCGCGTATCTTTAATATGAATCAATTGTGTGTGTTCCGGTAAAGTAACGAGCATATCTACCGAATCGTACCCGTATTGCAGCGCATTCGCCGTATCTTGATACACCCCCACCATCTCAGACCCCACACCATCGCAAATCGTCCTCAACAGGCCCGGTGAAAAACTCGTCTCCAGAGCAACTCTAATACCCTCGTCTTCAGCGACAGGGGCGCATCGCTTCAAGTCCTCAATCAGCAATTCTGCATGCGTGCTCGACATATCGAGATTCTCTCCATCGAAATACGGAAGCAAAATACCGACACCCCCCATCCCCTTACATGCGCGAATCCCCTTTTGCACAAGCTCCACCACGCGATCGCGCACAGCCTCATCTTCCTCATGCCCCTTGTATTCTCGAAACAGAGCAAAACTGATAGAACACGCTTGCGCGCCCGTCTCCTGAACCCATCGCCCAACCTCCTCCCTACCCGCAGCACTCAAAAGCCAATCCAACCGCTCCTCCTCTCGCAGCACAATCTCCACCCCATCAAACCCAATATCCCCTGCTGTGGCAAAAGCATCTTCTCCCCAATCCATATTCAAACTCGCATTGCGAATCCCATACAAATACATAGCAAATCCTTTCATGAATTCAGCACGATTACTTCAGTGTATTAACATGGCCATAGTCAAGTATCTTTGCATCCACTGTCAATAATTGGCAGTTGTGGACTCTCGCCGTAGCAACAATAATCTGATCCGCTGGATCTTTGTGGAATCCAGCAGGCAATTGTGTGGACTCAATTGCAATTTGTGCCGTCAAATTGAGAAACTGAATGCCTGGATATGAGAGTGCCTGATCCATCCACTCTTCAACTGGGCAAGGCAAGACGAGCCGATTATACTCAACTAATTTAGCAACCTCCCAACACGAAATTGCACTCACCCCAAGACCTTGAGACTCATACTGTTGCAACCACGCCACTTGCTGGCCGGTGAGATTAGCATCTCCCTGAACCCACCAAATCCAGATGTGTGTATCAAGCACAATCACTGTGATACACTCCAATCTCCATCCGCTACGGGTTCCGTGGGATCAAGGTATTTTATTGGAGTGCCACGCAGTGGATATTGGTCTTTCTCGCTGCTATTTTTTCCCTGTGCAGACGGAGAAGGGCAGGAAAAAATAAGGATTTCAACAGGCTCGCCTTCTCGAAAAGGCAAATTCTTGAGCACAACTGTTTTATCTTGGCGTATAAACGTTTCAACGCGATGGGCATTCATATCTCTCACCTCCAGATTGTGATGCCAGCACTTAGCCAAAAAAGGTTGATTGTACATAACAATACAGTAAACAATTTCAAAAGTCTAACTCCAAAAGACGCAAGTCATGACCCTGCGTTGCCAAAATTATCGACAAAAATCAAAAAATCCCCAATCCCAATTACACCATCCCCATCCAGATCGAACCGCGCTTCATATCCCTCATCAGCCTGACTAAACCCGAACTGTCCGACAAATAGCAAAAAATCAGCAATATTGACAGCACCATCGCCATCAAAGTCGGGTGTAGCAACAACAGCCTCTCCGGTAAAGGCCACCGGCTGATCAATCTCTGTGACTGTCACCGAAACGGTATTCGTCCCTGCATCACTTCCAAGCGTCAACGTCGTTTGTGCGCGACCACTGGCATCGGTTGTATCGGTCGTGGTACTGACCATCCCACCGCCAGCGGTGACAGTAAATGTAACCGTAATGCCTTCAAGCACATCTCCATTTTGATCCTTCACCTCAACAACCAAAGGGTTGGCTAACGCTACATCGGGTGTGCCTTGTTGGTTATCGCCCGATATTTTCACCAGTTCAAAAGGGCGGGGACGCAGGTACTCAGACGTATCCCACAGCTTGACCGAACCATCCGCTGACCCTGAAGCGAGTGTTGCCCCATCGGGTGAAAATGACACGGAAGTGATCCAACCCGTATGCCCTGCAATTGTAGCGATATTTGTCCCTGTTGCAACATCCCAAAGCTTAACTGTGCCATCCCCTGACCCTGAAGCGAGCGTTGTGCCATCGGGCGAAAATGATACTGAATAGACCCGCCCCGTATGTCCTGTAATTGTAGCGATATTTGTCCTTGTAGCAATATCCCACAGCTTAACCGTGGCATCCCATGACCCTGAAGCGAGTGTTGCCCCATCGGGTGAAAATGACACGGAAGTGACCCAACTCGTATGCCCTGCAATTGTAGCGATATTTGTCCCTGTTGCAACATCCCAAAGCTTAACTGTGCCATCCCCTGACCCTGAAGCGAGCGTTGTGCCATCGGGCGAAAATGATACTGAATAGACCCGCCCCGTATGTCCTGTAATTGTAGCGATATTTGTCCTTGTAGCAATATCCCACAGCTTAACCGTGGCATCCCATGACCCTGAAGCGAGTGTTGCCCCATCGGGTGAAAATGACACGGAAGTGACCCAACTCGTATGCCCTGCAATTGTAGCGATATTTGTCCCTGTTGCAACATCCCAAAGCTTAACTGTGCCATCCCCTGACCCTGAAGCGAGCGTTGTGCCATCGGGCGAAAATGATACTGAATAGACCCGCCCCGTATGTCCTGTAATTGTAGCGATATTTGTCCTTGTAGCAATATCCCACAGCTTAACCGTGGCATCCCATGACCCTGAAGCGAGTGTTGCCCCATCGGGCGAAAACGCAATGGAGTTAACCCCATCTTTATGTCCTTCAAGTGTGGCAATGAGATTGCGCTGTGTCGAAATATCAAACAGATTAAAATCCGTAATGCCTACATCCCCGCCAGTATCAACGGCCTCGACATAAATATTATGTACACTAGGATTGGAAAGGTTCGTACCCGTGCCGTGAGGATCGCTGGAAGACGGAATAACGCCGTCATAATCGAATTGAACAACAGCCTCTGTTTCGCCGTTCAATCCACGACACGCCTTTATTCCGTATCCAACAAACAGGATGACTTGATGAAGCCCATCTGGATCACTGACTTTGAGTTGGATAGAAATGCTCTTTGAGCCTGTTGGATATCCCGGCGATGAGATGAGTTCGATGGTTGGCGGTGGCGTCTCTTCAATTGGACTATCAGGATTGAAGTAGGTATGTACGGCCAAAAATTCTGCGGCACAGGCAGATAATCTATCCAATCTTCCACCATTAGCCCCATACGACATGATGTAATCTCCATCCCGCCAATCGTGCGGCAATCCGAATGCATGCCCAAGCTCATGGGCAACCGTTTGCCAGTGAAATTCGCCTGAAACCAACGCATAGCCACCATTTTTTCCTTTTTCGGCTCCGACACCACCTGGTCCTCCAACTCCTCTTGTACTATTTTCAAGAACGACGAAGTTAATGTTCGTCAAGGGATCAAAACTCCTGTAAATCTCATCGTTAGGGTCAGGAAAAGCACCTGATAGATAATGGCTCTCGGGATGTTGACCATCCACGCGATGAACGACTGGTTCGCCCTGAGCATCGGTTTCAAAGCGGAAGGTTTTGCGGCCATGCCCATGTGCTTCCATTTGATCGGAGAAGAAGGTCTGAATCTGGCGAATGGTGACTTTCATTGAATCCACCACTTCTTGGCGAAACGGACGGTCATTCGGCAAGAAGTAGATCATTCGCACGGTGCGCGGTTCGCCGACGTTCAAGTCAAGCGCGTGCTTTGTGGCGGCATAGCGGCTGTTGCGTGCTCGTATTTCCTCGTAATCGAAAACCTTGCAGAAATGTACGTCAGTTGATGGTGGTGGCGAAGCATAGCTGGCAGATGAGAGGAAGAGCAATGTGAGTGTCAATATCCACGACAGAATACGGGACACAGGGATGTGATGTAGACACATCAATAGCGCGATTAGAGAGAGGGTTGACAGAATCAATTTATGCATGTGTTTTGCAACCTTTCAAAATTTGACACTTGCCCTGACAAATCCACCATTCTTCGCAAGAATATGTGGATTTGTGTATGTGCTGGATTTCGTTGTGCTGAGCGATCTTTTATCTCTTACGCCCATATAATAATTGATGTTACGCACAGACCCCCTACCCCCCCCTGCGAGGGGGGGAACGTTGATGCGTTCTGCAAGGGTTATGTGTATAAGGAGATTTTATTTTTATGGCATGATGTATTCGCGTAAAAGCCATCAGAGCACCCTTTGGGCAAGGTCTTCAAAGGAGCTATTCTCCCCCTTTCCTCGTAGGAAAGGGGGCCGGGGGGATAGGTCACATAGACTGCGTAACATTAGATAATAATAAACTTACGGCCTCCTTCCTGTCATCGCTAAAGCTGAAAAGATTCGCAAATTTTTCAAGTTCACTCTCTGAGAAATTACGCTTAACCCGAGGCGCAAAAATTTTTGTAACTTTTACCTTAGAATCACTAAAAACAAACAGGGCAAGAATGGAATTCAATTCCTCCAAGGAAAGGTTATCCGGCATAGAGTTAATATTGTCTTCAATAAATTGCACTTTATCATCATTAGGACTTACGCAAGTGTCATGCGAATAGATGGAGCTTTGAGTTGTTGTCTGAGATAGTCATCGAACAATCCGTATTTGACCTGATAAACAGATTGTCCAGTTTGATAGGCGACCTGTGCAAGACGGATCCAAACGAGGAAGGCACATCCGATATGGTTACGCACAATTCTTGCTAATCGGCATTGACAGCGTTCAAGGCCGGTCACTTGTTTTGCCTCTCGGTGAAATTGCTCAATTTTCCAGCGCCAGTGACACACCTGTTGTGCCACTTGGGTATCCTTTTGTGCAAGGTCGTTAGAAACGACATGTTCCGTGCGCCCAGTAGAGGACGCCACCCGAAATAATTTCACCTTATGGTATTTTGGAAAGCCCCTGATTTTAATGCGTTTGCCTGCGTGAGATTCGCTATCTGTCCAGGTGAGGCTATCTATTCGTTGATAGGGATGTTGGCCTAAAGAATCGTCCACACGCCGATTGGACTTGAGCGGACAGTAATAGGTTTTTTGCAACTTCTCAATATGTAGCATCACATCTTTCGTCGCATACCAGCTATCCATCAACACACTTTGAAAAGGCAGTTTTCTACTATAAACCAGGACAGATAACATCTCAACGACATGATCTAACTTGGTCTTGCCATCGCCAGCGGGGTCATATATGCGATAGTCAATGATCCAAAACCGGTCTTGTGCGGGATTGACATAAACGCAAGTGACCACCCCAATGCCATTGATGACCCCTTTGGCATTGCCACTATATTGACGACGAACAAGGTCTATCTTGCGTGCATGGCGTTTGTCCAAGACTGTATCATCGAAGATCACATAGCCTTTTGGCGTTACTGCGATAGCCGACTTGACATGTTCCCAGACCAAGCGTGGCGCAATGCGATCTCCGGCCAGATACCGATTGATCATATCATGGCTGAATCCTTCGCTGTGGTCTGCAAAATGCGTCAGTGTATAGTTGATCGGACTGCTGAGCAAATACTGACAGTAATCTAACCGGGTCGGTTTGTCCATCCCATCCTACCTCCTCGTTCAGGTTACAGGACTATACCTGAAGTTTAAGGAGCCAATACCCTTTTGTCTATGACTTTTGCGTAAGTCCTGATCATATGACATGGGTTTCAGAGATATTCTCACTTCGGAGACAGAAAGTTTTGCAACTTTACCTTCCCTATTTTTAGTCGGAACTGTTCTCTTAGAATCCTTTGGCTCGCCTCTAACATACTCAACTTTGGTAGGAGACTTTCCCGGCCAGTAGTTTTTCGGCCATTCCCATTCAGAGAGTGTAATATCAAAGACTTTAATACCAGAGATAGTAATAATAATTCCAATTACCGCTATAATAATTCCAATTACCGCTATTTTTTTCATGTTTTCCTCTCCAATAAAGTTTGATACAGAATTTTAGCGTGGATTCCCCGGCCACCATCGGTGCTTCTCAACCCCTTCTATATCGAATTCCACGCCCCAACCAGCTTTTCCCGTCGTTCACAGACCAGTTCAAAAACGCGCGTGTCCTTTTCTGCACTCATAGCAAACGCACCATATTCGGTGTCATATTTGAACCGCGCTGCATGTTCAGGCCTAATTCGCCGCACTTCTGCGACGATGGGATCATTTTTTCATATTTTTCCCTCCTACCTTAACGGCTATAGGTTGCATTCGCGGGTCTCTACTCCTTATGCGAGGGCTGTCTCGAACGCCACTATGTCGCGGGTTTCGCGGCTGAACGCTACCGCGATCAGATAGAGGCATCGCTTTTCTCATCTACCAGAACGATGAGTTGGCGCACGATAGGTACCAGTTTGTTATGATAAAAAAGCTATTACGCCTCATACGGCACTCCGGTGCGCCGCAACTCTTTAGTCACTGCAATCTGACACGTAACATAACCACCCATATAGCCCGTAGCATAGCCGGGCCGCGCATCGCCAATCGTGCCCACAATCATATTGGCATATTCGTACGTCGTATCGTAGCGATCAATAATCAGCGCCACCATCTCCAGCCATGCCAGCCTGAGCGCCTCGCCCCACTCAGTCGCCCGGGCACTGGTCAGATACTCCTCAGCAGCCTCTACCACTCTGGTCGTCTCCACCACCGGACTGCTATTGGGAAACCCGGGAGAGCGATCCACCTTTATAGTAACCGCCGCGTCAATCTCAACACCCGCACCGGTCAACTCGCCATCGCCCATTCGCGCATGGACATCGCCTAAGGAGAGCAATCCCCCGGGCTTTTGGGCGCGAATATGTATAGTACTACCCGGCTGCACCGCATTAAAATCCATATTGCCGCCGTGGTCAATCGAATGGGCAGCCCACGGTTCGAGCTGAACCACGCCAACCATAGGCCGCACCGGCACCACAAAATCCGGCGGAAAGTGGATCAACCCATCGCGCACAGGCGCCACGCAGCGCCAGTTGCCCCAGTTGGGACCGCCATTGCGATAAAAACCGTAGGGACCCACCTCAATATCGATAATCTCAATCGCGACCCAGTCATCGGGCGCAATCCCCTCAATGCGAAAAGGACCGCCACGGCGGGCATAGCGGCGGTGGCTTTCCCCAGAAGTAATCATCCCCGCGCGGGTCTCACCAGCGGCCTCAAAATCATTATCAGCCCCGCCAATCGTCTCAATAACCACGGTCTCACTCAGGGCGAGCGTACCGCGTACCTCGCCAATAGCCGGATCATCCGGCCCACTATAATAGGGCGTACGCGTGAAGTGACGCATGGAAAATCTCCTTCTGTAATAGGAATTTTTACCGCGGATCCCCTGACCGCCAGCGGTGTTTCTCAACACCATCCATATCGAGTTCTACGCCCCAGCCCGGTCCCTGTGGCAACAATATGCACCCACCTTCAATTCTCAGCGGCTCGGTGATAATCTCATCCCGCCAATCAATACCGGTAACCAGTTCCATAGGCGCGGCATTGGGTATGGACGCCATCAAATGCGTTGCTGCGGCAATGCCCACTGGCCCCTTGGTATTGTGCGGTGAGATGGGAACGTGGTACGTATCGGCAATCGCAGCAATTTTACGCACCTCTGTAATCCCCCCGGCATACATCAAATCCGGCTGAGCAATATCGATCCCATCCAGATCCAATAACTGGCGAAACTGGCTCCTCGTATTGAGCCGCTCTGACCCCATCACCGGAATATTAATAGCGTGCCGCACTTTGGGATAAGCACTCAAATCATCTGGCGGCACCGGATCCTCAAACGCGTACAGATCAAAAGGCTCCAGTGCCCGTGCCAGACGAATACAGCCAGACACAGTCAAACGTCCGTGACAATCGATAAACAGCTTGACATCGGGACCCACTGCCTGGCGCACAGCCTCAAAACGAGCGGCTGTTTGTCGGGGATTACCCGTCTCGACATACGGATCAAATTGATCGGCACTAACACTACCCATCCCCCCTTTAAGTGCCTGAAAGCCGCACGCCACCAGACGTTGCGCGTGCGCCGCAGCCGCCTCTGGTGTACCCCCGCCAAAGTGGGTGTACACCTCGATCCGATCGCGGAATACCCCACCCAATAGCTCCACAACCGGCATACCCGCCACCTTGCCCTTTATATCCCACAAAGCCTGATCAATACCAGATAATGCGCTCATCCACACTGGCCCACTCATGCGCCAGATACCGCTGAGCGAAGACTGCCGAAACAAATAGTACCACAGGTATTCAATCCGCGCGGGATCGCAACCGATGAGTTCCTGTTTCATATGCTCAACCGCCGCACAGACAACGGGTTCTTTATTGGAATACGTCGCTTCGCCCAACCCGACAAGTCCCTCATCGGTATGGACCCGAACAATCGTCCACTTGCGGCCGGGAGAATTAATCATAATAGTATCTATATCGACGATCTTCATAGGTTCAACGCTCAAATACAGTGAGACCCGAACTCGCGGTATTCGCGCACGGGCAACTCGTGATACTCCCGCACCAGCTTTTCCAGGCGTTCACAAGCCAGTTCAAAAATGCGCGCACCCTTTTCCGCACTCGCAGCAAACGCATCGCCCATAATACCCGTATCCTTTTTCGTATCGCGTCGCCGCTCGGCAAACTCCGCAAATGACAGCTCATCGCTAAACGGTCTCGTCCCCGTCATATCGCTGTCAATACGGCTCTTATCAACCAGATGTTCCCGCAAATGAAGCTGCACCGCCGTCTCCCATTCCCCGGCGTGTCCCACGCCCTCATTTGTCGCACTCCATTCCCGCAACTCCTTCTCCACCATATCCCACCAGCTAAATGATAGCGTAAAAATATTCTCCTCTGCCACCTGCCACGAAACAGCGCGACAGGGCGCGGCATTGCCCCCGTGTCCATTCACGGAAATAATCCGCTTGAACCCATTGGCATAAATACTGCGAAAAATATCCGCCAGCAAATTCTGAAACGTCTCCAAACGCAAATTGATCGTACCGGGAAATCCCATATTATAATGCGTAAACCCCGACCACACTGGCGGCGCGACAATCACGGGAAAATCATCCACGCGCTGTGCCACAGCCACCGCCATATAGAACGGTGCCGAAATATCCACATCCATCGGACAATGCGGCCCGTGCTGCTCCACAGACCCCACCGGCACAATCACCACGGGATCGCGCTCCAAAGCGTCCTCAAACTCCTGCCGCCACATCTCCTGCCACATCACCTTCTTATTGCTACCGTCATAAGAAACTCTATACATAACGAATCCCTCCAAAAGTTTATGCGATCTTAACCATTGACATAAAGTAACATATACGTTACCATTAATATATGCGCGTCACAGAATACATGCGAGAAGACGGTTCAATTCCCTTTAAGCAATGGTTCGATAAGCTGAATGCTCAAGCAGCGGCTAAAGTGGCTGTCGCTTTGGTTCGTCTCGAACAGGGAAACACATCAAACATCAAGTGGTTTTATGGACTTGGAGAATACAAAATAGATTGGGGACCAGGATACCGGATCTATTTATTCCAAGATGGCGACGACCTTATTGTATTGTTTGGTGGCGGCACAAAAAAGCAGCAACAGAGAGATATTGACCGAGCCAAAAAACTGCTGGAAGAATATAAGCTCAGGAGATAAAACATGGCACTGACACGCGACTACAAACAGACCATCCAAGAAAGAGCTGAGCGAGATCCCCATTTTGCTACTGCGCTCATGGATGAAGCCATTTCGTCTATATTAAATGGCGAACCTGAAACCGCGCGTCTCGTACTTCGAGAACTAGTAAACTCGACTATTGGCTTCGAGCAATTGGCAAAAAAATTGGGCAAATCGGGAAAAAGTGTTCACCGAATGTTATCCCCGAAAGGCAACCCAACCATGGATAATCTCACAAGTATTTTTTCGATTCTTAAAAACGAATCCCTGAAACCGCTCTTGACAGACCACTCACCCCATCGCAAATCGCAAACAGAAGTCTTGCGATAGTTCTTCCGGTGTAAAAATCACGCAGGTGACCGATCAGCATTTCGCTCGTAAATCTCCGCCAGATCGGACATCGCAACATCCCCCAGCAACATCTTCACCATATTTCACCTCTCAAAAAATAAAATAGCCTACCCAAACCGATCCACTTCTAATAAGGATAGATCAACAGATGGTATCTCATCGGAAATCAATTCTGCCACCAACTTCCCAGTAATAGGACCCAGAGAAATACCAATCATAGCATGACCGGCAGCCACGATCACATTCTCAAACCCGGGGGCGCGACCCAAAAATGGCACTCCATCGGGCGTGCAGGGCCGCAAACCGCACCAGATTTCTATCATATCGAGATGGTCGGGATTCAAATCGGGAAAATAGTCCGGCACAGCCTTGAGAATAGCCTGCACGCGCCGCTCGTTAATCGAAAAATCAAGCCCCGCCAATTCGAGCGTACCCGCAAACCGCAGCATATCGCCCATAGGCGTAACACCGACCTTGGCTTCCCCCAGAGAAAATGGCGTTACCGGACAAACATCAGGCCGCTTAAAAGTAATACTATACCCCTTGGCGGGTTGAATGGGCAAATTAATACAAAGATCATTGGCAATCACAGGCGACCACGATCCACCCGCCAAAATAACGTGCTCAGCCTGAAAATCCCCCCGAGTCGTCTTCACAGCAACCACGCGATCGCGTGAAGTCTTAAACCCCAGAACCTCTGTCTCTCTATGAATGCGAACGCCCTTTTCACCGACGTACTCCCCCAACCCGCGCACAAAGCGATGCGGCACGAGATGGGCATCCTGAGGAAAATAAATCCCACCAATCGCCCGTGTCCGAATCCCGGGATTTAATGCCAAAATCTCATCCGCATTGAGAACCCGTGTCTCAACCCCCATCTCCGACAAAAAATCCGCATCTTTGACGGCCTTTGCCAAACCCCTCTCAGTTCTATACGCCGTGATCGTCCCCCTCTTCTCAAATCCAAAACCCATCCCCTCAAGCGATGCCATCTCTTCAAACAACGCCACACTCGCCATATTCATCGCCCGAATAACAGGCGTTGCCCTCACAACATGCTTCTCATTGCACGCACGATAAAAATGCCACAACCATGAAATCAGATCCCGATTCAATCGCGGCTTAATATAAAACGGACTCTCTGGATTCAACATCCACTTCAGACTTTGCGACACCACCCCCGGAGCGGACAGCGGCATGCTGTGACTCGGCACAACAAGCCCCCCATTCCCATACGAACACCCCGAACAAATATCGCCCTTATCAACCAACGCGACATCTCTACCCGCAGCATTCAAATAATAAGCCGAGCAAACACCGATTGCTCCACCGCCAACAATCAATATCTCTGCCTGTTCACTCATCTATAGACCTCAATCGGCGCGATGGTCCAAAACAACCGCTTTAAGCTGATCCACAATCTCTCGATATGCGGGATCTTCCACGCAATTATTCAACTCGCCCGAATCTCTCGCCAGATCGTACAACTCACAGGGCGTCCCCGTTGGAACATGCAGCGTAAAACGATAATCCCCATTCCGCACCCCGGTCCAATCCTCAATCGTCGAAAACACGTACTCATACCCGCCAGAGCCGTGTTCCAACATCGGCAACAGTGATTGCCCGCGAGCACCCTCTGGCGGTGCCACCTGCCCAATCTCTGCAATTGTCGAAACCACATCGATCAACTGCGTAAGATCACTACACACACCCCTGCTCCTGCGATCCGGCGGACTGACAATCAACGGAATCTGAACTGAACCCTCGTAAAAACAATGCTTTGCCCACAAATGGTGTTCGCCGAGCATCTCGCCGTGGTCCGCGCTGTAAATAATCCACGTATTATCAAGTTCCCCCAACGCATCCAGCTTATCAATCACCTCGCCAATCTTCTGATCAACCAGAGAAACAGCACCCAAATAATGCCTGATACCCTCGCGCACAAAATCATCCGTCATCGTCTGAACCTGAGAATGCCCCTTGAGCCGTTTGACCTTTTCTGCCCAAACCTCATTCGTGGCACTCGGCATCGTCATATCGGGCAATTCAATATCCGCATCCGCATAATAAGCCGCCCAAACCGGATCATCCATCAGCGGAACATGCGGTTGCACAAAACCCAGATGGAGATAAAACGGCTTCTCGGAATCGCGCGATTGCAGCCAATCCATCGCGTGATCGGCAATAAAACTGGACAACTCGCACTCCTGTGGCAACACACTCGTCTCACCCCGCCAGTGCGTGGGCGTAAGCCTGTAAATCCCTTTGATTTGTTCCTGATGCGCCTCCAGAAGCCCCCGCGTCTCGAGAAAATCCATATATGGACTTTTCACATGGCCCTGAACGTGTCCATACCGGTCGTACTCCTCCATCACATAATCCCAGCCAAAACCCTTCACAAAATCCCCAAACTGCCGCGTATCGAAACGCTCCCCAAGCTCCCCCGCCTCCAGAGAACCGGGCCGGCTGTGGTAGTGCGTCTTGCCAATCGACGCAGTCTCATATCCTCTGCCCTGCAACTGCTTCATAATCGTCGGCCATGCGGGCTTGAAAGGACTATCATCTACCGTATCTCCGCGATCCGCCGTGACATTAGATGTAAACCCCAACTCATGCGTATATCGCCCCGTAATCATCGTAGCCCTGCACGGCATACAAACCGGACACTGCGTCCACGTCCGTTCAAAACGCATACCCCAATCCGACAGTCGATCCAGATTCGGCGTCTGGACCAGCGGATGCCCGGCACAGCCGAGCACATCGTGGCGGTGTTGATCGCTAAAAATGAACAGAATATTGGGCTTCTTTCCCATCGACCTTCCCCCCTCACACAGGCATCTGCCTACCTGAAATTGCGCGACCAATCTTCGCCTGATCTTCTCCGCCGCCGGAGAGAATTCTAACGCCCCAATCCATCAAAAACCGGATATTCTCTTCCGCGCTCTTCGAAGAATCCTTCCACGAACACAAAAAATGAATCCCATTATCATCACACGCACCCTTCACAATACTTCGAGCCTCCTCCATAACCGGCGGATACGGCGGATCGTGTGCATCCGCAAAACCGTAGGACATCCCCATATCTCCCGGTCCCCACTCTGCAAATGCCAGACCCGGTACCTTGCATATATACTCGGCATTTGCAACGCACTCCCTATCCTCAATTTTAAGCCCCAGCATCAACTCCCCATCTGGATTTAGCGACCACGGATCGGCTACCTGCGTGTACTCCGGTCCTTTAAGCCCCCAGATACCCGCGGCATATCCCTGACCACCCGCCCCGCGCTGCCCCTGCACCAGCCCGCGATCCAGCCCGGCTGTCTGAAAGGGATACCTGCACTCCTCGACAAATGCCCGTACCGCATCGGCCTGCCTCGCATGCGTATGCAAAATACCGTGTACCCCCGAACTCAAAACATGCCTGACCTGCCACGCATTGGCGCGAATCTCCTGCACAGTGCGACAATTGGACGGCAACGTCGCAAACACAGTCGGCGTACGGTGTCCCGAATTTGTGGGACCACCATCTACCAGCCCTTGCATAAACGCGCGAAGGCCAACCACATCAAACGGACTGTGCTCGTAATCCACCATCAAAAAATCTGCCCACGTCTTTGCCTGCTTCTTCCCATTCTCATAAGTAAGAGGGCCAGCACCCGTATAATAGAGATACTCGCCCTGTTCGAGAAGCTCGATACATCTGTTAATCCGTTTCTTTCCCATTATTCACTCCTATCAGTTATAGAGGTCCCTTGCCTCAAAAATCATGTACGACATGACCGTGCCCATAAAAAAAGATATGATCGATCAACGTCGAGAAAAACACCGCAAAAGCATAGCCCACCATCAAACCAATAAAAAACGGCTGTCCCCTGCGGTACATCCCAACACCCCCAAATTTCAGAATAAGCGACTTATAAACCCACACCATAAAAACCGGAAACACCAGACGACGCGCCATATACATACCCTGCAGTGCCAGACCAACAGCGGGCAAAGGCCACCAGATAAAGTGATAGCGCAAAAAAGTCAACAACAACACAATCACCATACCAGACCCGGCAAACGTGAGCCTGTCCCAATCCGGCGGTTGGAGATTGCGGATCCACGTCACGGCTCTTTGATAATTATTCCGAACGCCCGCCACCCGCGTCAACCCCCCCAGATTGTATCCACCGTGCCGATAAGCAGTATAAACCGTATCGCCGATAGATACGAAAAACCCCAACACCAATGCAATCGCAATCGCACCAATTAAGCGATTGCGCCGAAACTTCAACCCACTCGTCAGCTTCAACGTCTGCGCCAGAGGAGGACCGAGAAACCCGCGCGTTGTAGCAAAAAGCGCATAAATAAAACCCTGACTCACCATAGAAGGTGCTGAAATCGCACGCGAACCCAAAATATAAATAGGCGCGAAATTCAGCGCTGTATCTGAAATATTCGCATAGGGCAACCCCATCTCAGCCACAATCCGCGACAAGCCGATATAAGCAGTCACAGCAAAAAACATATAAAGCACCAGCACCTTCAATTCCATACCCGCCAGATGCAACCAGCCACCCACATAAAGCAACCCAATCCCCATCCCAAACACCGCCGTACGATAAGACAAAACCTCCCGAGAATCATCGACCTCCGCATCTCCCTTAAATGCCTTCCGAAACACCGCCTTCAAATGCCCTCGCGACATCCACAAACTCACCAGCACAATCATCACAAACGCGCCAAAACTCTGAGACCGAACCGCCTCCAATCCACCCTGCCCAACAGAAGACCCCACACCAAGACGGTCAAACACAGACATCTCAATACCCGTCAGAACAAAAAACACCCAAAAACTGAACAGCGCCTCCACGCGCGCAAAATAGGCAAAACCAATAATATAAATACTGATCTGCACCCAAAACGTCGGTGCGCCCTCCATCCAGCGCAACCAACTGGCGGCATTGGGCGTTGTGGGCAATCGCGGTATCAGCGGATAAAAAAACGTCACAATATTCCACAAAACAGCCATAGCACCCAGAAAACATCCAATCTTAAACCCGCGCTGCCGAACCATATGCGCGATGCCCTCCGCATCATCTGACCCGGCAGCCATCTTAATACTCACATTCATCAACGGATATTCCAACCGCTCATTCTCCACCCACTGCTTACGCAAAATCACCATAATACACAACGTCAGCCAACCAATTGCAAAAATCAACGACCCCCACCAGAAAATCGGCACCACCCACGCCCCCCACGGAATCGGCTGATGCGGGGCAAGACCCTCGTAAAACAGCGTTGCTGCCCCATCTTCATTGTGCAACACAATCCAGCTTGGAATATGCTCGTGCAAAAGCTCGCGCCAGCCATTCTCTGGCGTATCCAGATAAAAGGGTGCCGCAATCACCGTAGGCAAAAAACTCGCCAGACCAAAAAATGGGAAAAACGCCCCAATCAATCCCATACCGAGCGCAACTTGCAACTCGGCCTGGGAAAGTGCCCATCTGCTCTTTGCCCGATCAAACGCGATATTTATCAAAACCAGCACCACATACACAAAAAACAGCCCCATCGGCAGATAGGACTTATTCATACGAGACGCCAGATGCACCATGCCCCATGTGATATAGGCATCGGATAGCAGAATGACCACAATGCCCGCCAGAATGGACTTCAGCGTGACCGCTTCTCTTACAAACCGTGTGGGTTCAACAGATGGATGTCTTTCTTGTGCCATAGTACTCAATTCTTATTTAAACAATCGGCGAGGACTGAGAGAATCTCCTCAACGGCGTCGCGCCTGCGCCACTCGGACATAGATTGACGGAGCGCGTCACACTGATCGCCCAGATCGCGGATGGCTTTGCAAAGCCTGTCGGGCGTAAGCCCCTCTTCTGAGAGGACGTGGCTATAACCGGCATTTCGAAAAGCTTCGGCATTCTCGATTTGATCTCCGCGACTTGCTTGCAGAGAAAGGGGAATCAAAAGCGCGGGTTTCTGGAGCGAGAGAAATTCAAAAAGTGTGGTAGCACCTGCGCGAGAAACAATAAAATCGGTTGCCGCAAAAAGATGGGGTAAATCATCCGCGACATATTCAAACTGCGCGTAACCCTCGGTCTGGTCGAGAGCCGAATCGAGATTGCCCTGCCCGCACAAATGACAAATCTGGTACTCAGCAAGCAAATCGGGAAGTGCAGCGCGAACCGCCGCGTTAATTGCACGCGATCCCAGACTCCCCCCCATGATGAGAATAATGGGTTTCTCAGACGCAAAAGCGCACAAATCGCGCCCTTTCTGGGCATCGCCATTTGCCAGCTCTGTGCGAACCGGAATACCCGTATGAACCGCTTTGCCAGCAGGCAAATATTTGGCAGTCTCGGCAAAAGCATAGCAAACGCGCTTTGCAAAAGGAAGAGAGAGCTTATTGGCCAACCCCGGCGTGAGATCCGATTCGTGACACACCACGGGAATACCCAGCAACCACGCAGCCCAGATAATGGGCGGCGTGACAAATCCCCCCTTGCTAAAAACGATATCGGGCCTGATACGAACGAGGAGTAACAACGACTTGAGAAATCCAAATTTGATGCGGGCGAGATCGGTAAAATTTTGCCAGTCCAAATAGCGGCGGAGTTTGCCTGCGGGAACCGCGTAATAGGGAATACCCTCCCGCGAGATCAGTTCTTGCTCAATACCGTCCCGCGTACCGATATACTGCACATCGTATCCAGAATCCCGCAAAGCAGGCAACAACGCGATATTGGGCATAACATGCCCGGCGGTACCACCGCCAATGAGAACAATAGTAGGCAAGAAAAGCTCCTCTGCTATCGAGAGCGCAATCACGCAAAAATATCGGCCATTGCATTTGGTTCGTGCCACTGGCGTTGTTGTTCGATCCACTTATGCGGTTTGAACGCCATAGCAACATCCTCAATAGCAGTTTCGAGAATATCGATATTGTTGAGATCGGTCACACCAATACCGAGTTGATTGGCATAATAGAGCAGCCCCTGCTTCGCCGGTTCAAAACCCATAACACTGGTCATAACCGCATCCACAGCAAAAACATCTACACTCGCCGCGGCAACGCCCAGATCAACCGAATCCGTTCCCCCAGGACCATTACCCTGCAAACCCACAGTACCATCGATAACACCGATATCGGGCGCCAGATATTTGGCGAGCCGGATGAGATTGACATTGAGCCGTTTGGACTCATTGGGCCGCTGGCGCTCTGGATGAGAGGGAAATCCGTGCATCTTAACGCGGTCCACTTTGCGGATCGTACCCATAATCATGTTCTTGAGCGCGAGCGTAACAACCGTGACATCGTGGGTCTTAGCAACCGCCATTGAAATCGTGCAAGGACACTCCAGCACAGTTTTGGGCATATGTATAACGTATTCCGTACGATCATCGAGGAGAATCGGCACAGTCTCCCACCGAGTCTCAGAATTGAGATCAATCAGTCGAATGGGAACATCGTATTCTTCTTTCAAAGCGTGATAATCAAAATTGTCAAAAGCTTCTCCTGGAACATCTTCGTTACCCCCCTCAGCAATGAGAATCTCATCCGGTGGATTGGGTGTGGTAAGCAAAAAATCAATAGCCCCTCGCATCGCATCGGGATGGGAAGACGCCAGTTGATTTTTAGACGAAAGAAAATTGGGCTTGAGCATCACCTGCTCAGCCAGCTTGGGAACCACATCATCGCGAATGAGATCGAGCGCGCCAAATACATTCTGGCGGCGATTTTCGCGGCGGGCAAGACCAACATTAACTCTGGACATAAGAAACTCCTTTTATTGATTGCTGAATTTATCTTTCCCAGGGAAATGCAAAAGTAGGTGGATTGACATAGCGTTCTGTTCTCAGCGTAAATCGCGCACCGCAACCGGGACCAAGGCGAACGGACATCCACGATGCGTCAATATCAGATGAAATGCCATCGATCTCCGCAGCAGTAATCTGATGTTCGGCATAAGCACCACTCTGGACAATGAGATCGCGATATTCTGTCTGATTGACATTCACAAGTGACAACACAACACCATCCGCGCTCAGCGACTCGACGAGAGCAGCCACATCAGACGGCAGCCCGGGACGGCGATTCTCGGGATCAAAATAACGCACGCGACAATGCAAGGGTTCGCCATGGCGCGGTGCCAAACCTCCAAGCTGGAGTTGGATAAGCGCATTAACAGTAGTCGCGGGATTGTAAGGCAATGGATCGTCGGACAAACGGGTATCTGTAGAAGACGTATCGTTGCGCACATTTTCCATCTTCCCGCGAATCGCGCTCAACGCATTTCGCAAAGTGCGTGTGGGATGATCGGGATTATTTCCTCGAAGATAGTCTATCCATGGATCCGCGGAAATATATTGTAGATCGGCATCGTCCATTGTCCAATAATACACATCGAGCGCACCCTGATTAAAGGGTTGGGAACTATAGCTATACCAGCCATCATCCCCGTACATATGCGGATATTGTATTTCCCCATCGACATCCTTGCTATTGCTATTCACCGCATTGAGCATCGTACGCCAGACAATCGGATATTTGGAATCACCCGTCAAAAGAAGAGCATTGCCAAAACCCGCAATACCGCGGGCTATGGAATTGCGGTTGGCAAGCGCGCCTGTTTGCGGAACAACCACCGTAAATCCCCAGCCATAACAGCCGCCATACCACTTGCCATCACACGCGCCGCCAATCGCACCGTCAAGACCGATATTGGACGGAAGAATACCGTCATTTTCAGCCGCGCGTTCAGCCCACGCATCGACATATTCCAGCAACCATGAGCGGTATTTCTCCTCACCAGCCAGCGCGAACGCATTCAGCCCCAGCGTAGTCGCCGCCAGATTCAGGGGATGATCGCCAATCACATCGGTATAATCTTGAAAATGCATAAGCATCTCTTCAAAATTGCGCTCACCGTGACGCGGCGCGGGAAACCGCCCCTCAACCTCAAAGGGATCCCCTGCCCAATCCAGACCCGTGGCTTTTCGCAACAAAGGTCCCCGGCTCCCATTGAAAAGACTGCGAATGATCTTGTGCTCGGGATCGTAATTCTTCGCCTGCGGATCTTCATCCATATAAAAACCCGCGTACCGACGCACGCGATGACCAAAAGTGACCTCATGCGGATCGGACAGCCCCTGTAAATTAAAAATAGTGAGCGACTCCCCGTGATGGAACCAGTCGAAACACGCGGGAAACTCCTTGTAATACATACCATCGCGTCCAATGGGCACAACCTCGGTTTTCGCCTCGGAATACTGTTCGATATGCCCTTCCCACGCCTGCTTGTAAAGATCGAGCATAAGCGCTGGTCCACCCAGCGTATGCACCATCGAATACCCCGTGAGATTTTCTATCGCATCATCTGGCCCATCATTACCCCCCCACCGCGGAATGCACTTCAGATACCCCCGGCTGTCGAAATAGCGGTGATAAAAAACCTCGCAAGCCGTGGCCTGTGCGCGCATCAGTTCCCGTTGCAACAGTGCCCACTCCGGAGGGGCTACAGGTGACGTAATATGTAAAACGGACATAAGATACTCCTATTTCTCCCACGCGAGTGAATAATCGCGTTCTTCAGGTCTGGGATGACCCCCGGGACCATAACCAGCGGCAGATTGTGATTCCTCGATCAAAGGAATAAATGTAGGGGTTATCTCAGCATCTGTCACGTCAAAACGATAGAAGCCCAACGTGGGATCGCCATCGTCCCATCGGTCAGCCCCCTGAGGCATCGCTATACCCGCGCAACGGTAAAAAGAAATACCCTCAACAACCTGGGGCGGACGGCGGCAGTGAATATGCCCGCTGAGAACAATAGACACACCGGAATTTTTAAACGCCTCAAAAATCCGCTGTCTATGTGGCGGATCAATAGAAAAATACCAGTCTCTATACTCATCCGCCTTTGTAATATCCCATTTGGGTTCATCGAGCGTATCCATAAAAAGGGTATAATGCATCGTCACGACGTGATGCGCCGCACGGGACAGGGATGGCAACTCGCTTTCGAGCCAATCCCACATGCGCGCCTCATGGGGCAATCCCGAACCCGCCACAGCCGCATAAAATCCGCTAAAGCGCACATTCTTGTGAACAAAGCTCCAGGGAAAATCGCCGAAAAAGGGCACAAACCGATCCAACTGCTCGGCGGTGACATTCAGGCGAATATCCTCGCGCCCGGTAGCACCATCTTTATCCGTATGCTTATTGCACGTATCCATATTGCCGGGAATCGCATAATACGGATAAGGCAAAGCATCGAGTTCGCGTTTGGCAACCTCATACTCAAAGTCGTGGAGTGCCCCATCCCGCGTGAGATCGCCACCTACGAGCATCAGATCCGCATCAGTAATACCTTGAATCTGACGATACGCCGTCTGCCAATTGTCCATATTTCGCTGATTGAAGCGAAAAGACTGGGGCGAACCGGGTTGCATATCGCAGATATGAAGAAAAGACCAGGGTTCCATGGTGTCTCCTTTAAAAGGTTTTGTTTTCACAAATCAAAATTATGGACGGCTCTCCAGCCTTGTCAACGACTTTCACGCACGCGGTTGCAAACAGCTTAAAAAAATGCCCCGGCATCAACTGTACCAGGGCATTTCCATTCGCGATTGACAAGCCTCTTGACTCAAATGTATAAAATAGGCAAAAAATTACTCCTCATTTTGCTCCTCTTCTCGAATAGCTTCAAGTTCTGAAATTGCTTCGAGATCTTTGGGTCTGCCTGCCGCTCGTTTGACATGGATCAGCGTTTCCAGATCGAGACATAAACAGTGAACACCGAAAACCTCAATCTCAAATGTGTGATCCAAAAGGTCTTCGTATTTCCCACCACCTGTCACCTCACCGAGCAAATCAAGGTCTCCAAGATCCGTTTGCAAAGTAAAATTTAGACCCATTCGAATGGTATCTTCTGACCAATGAAAAGGAAGTCCTGGCGGTGCACCACGCAAATAGGGATTTTGTTTCTCCAATGCGTTGGAAAGACGTGTGATATTCTCACGCGTTCTTCGGTACACCACGTCGAGGTCTTGTGTCAAACGACTGCTACCATGAACAATAGCTGCTGCACCACCGATGATGATAAATTCAACACTGTGGTCAGACAATAATTGCAGGATCTTGGTAAAATCTGTCATTTTTTACGACGCCCAGCTTTTCGCAACTCCTGTGCAAAGCGTTGAAGCTCCATCGCATTTTGCAACCGTTCTTCATGAGAAAGTTTGAGATTCTTGCGAATAAGTGTTCGGTCAACATCCTTTTTGTACACTTCGATAACAGGGTCGAGTTCGTGCAAATGATTCATCTCGTCTCTCCTCTTTATATAGTTGCAATCCCCAGTCTCTAACGCGAGTAAATAGTCGCGTCCTTCAGAATGGGGATGACCCCTGGGACCCTAACCCTCGTTGGATTGCAATTCTTCAGTTAGCGGAATAAATGTACGAGTTATACCAGCGTCTGTCACGTCAAAACGATAGAACCCCAAATGGAATCGCCATAGTCCCATCGGTCAGCACACTGGGGCATAGCTATACTAAAGCAGCGGTAAATAGGCACGATTGGCAAGCCCTTCTTGACCTGCTCCAAACGCGCAACTTGCGTTACTTTTGCGACCTGAAAAACCGCAATGTATCTGCCGGTGTATTGGGTGCAATACCTTCGGGCAGGACAAGCGTGACAGCCCCATCAGAAGTATCGACAATACCGCTCCGCAAGTTCACAGTATGCGCGGCAACACCTGTAGGCGTAATAAAGTCATGTGATGGTTTACCTATACTCTTCATAAACGCAGCCCATATCGGTGCCGCACCACTCCCGCCGGTAATCTGGCGTCTGCTCCTCTTCTCGACCAGCCGACGACCGCCCTCTCGGTTATCAAAACCAATCCACACACTCGCAACCAGATCGGGCGTAAACCCCGTGAACCAGGCATCTGTATTATCATTTGTCGTACCTGTCTTCCCCGCGGCAGCACCCTGAAATCCAAACGCGCGAATCGCGCGACCCGTGCCGCGGTTAACAACATGCTGCATCAAATTAACCATAATCACCGCCTGTTCGGGGTCGATAACAAGCCTGGGATCTGGCCGATGCTCATAGTGTATTTCCCCTGTAGTATCCTCAATCCGCGCGATAAATGTCGGCATCACGCGAAAACCATAACTGGCAATCGCGCCATAGGCAACAGCCATATCGAGCAACGTGACCTCTTGCGCGCCCAGGGCAATACTGGGATACGGTCTGAGCCGACTCCGAATCCCCAGGCGTTGGGCCAGATCGACAATGCGTTCGGGACCAATATCCATTGCAATTTGCACACTCGTCGCATTTGCCGACTTGACCAGTGCATTCGCCACAGTGGTAAGCCCCAGATACTTATCTGCAAAATTTCTGGGCGACCAGTCCTCATCGTTCACGCGATAGGTGCGCAGCGTATCAGCAAAAAGAGAAACCGGCGAAAAAGCACCGCTCTCAAAAGCCGCCAGATACACAAAAGGCTTAAAACCCGACCCTGGTTGACGGCGCGCTTGCGTAGCCCGGTTATAATAACTGACAAAAATATCGCGCCCACCCACCATCGCTTTGACATATCCGGTACGCGGATCCAGGCAAATCAACGCACCTTGAACATAATCGGCGCGCTGATCAGATGATGCACTGCCATAATTCGAAAACCCCAGACGCGCATCCAGATCCGCCAACCCTCTGGCCACGGCTCGTTCGGCAGCCTGTTGCATAGACAAATCAAGCGTCGTATAAATATTCAAACCGCCAAAACTCAGCGCCTGAGCACCCCACAGGCGTGTAACCTCGGCTTTAATCGTCTCGACAAAATACGGCGTCCGATTCTGGGGCATACGTCCAGAAACGAGTTGCAAATCCGAAGTTAGTGCATGCTCTACTTCCTCTGAACCAATAAAACCCAATGCCTGCATGCGGTTTAAGACAAGCCTGGCACGCGCCAGAACGCGAGATTGGTCTTTGCGAAAAGGATTGAGCACACTCGGCGCATTGGGAAGCCCGGCAAGTATCGCAGATTCGAGAAGCGTAAGATCTGTGGCACGCTTGCCCAAATAGGTCTGCGCCGCATCCGCAATACCATAAGCATTGGCACCGTAAAAACTACCGTTAATATAAATCTCGAGCAATCGGTCTTTATAGCCCGCACCGTAGTGACGTTCAAAAAGGGCTTCAAGCTGCGTTGCGAGAAGTATTTCTTTCAATTTTCGCACATAAAACTTTTCTCGTGTAAGAAAAATATTTTTCACAATCTGCTGCGTGAGCGTGCTGCCACCCCGCACCCTGTCCCAGTGTCTAATATTATTAAAAAAAGCACCGACCATACCTTTAATACTATACCCGCGGTGATGATAAAAATCCGCATCTTCAATAGCCAGCACAGCCTGAACAAAATGCGGATGCACCTCATCGAGACCAACGCGACCAACGCGCTGATTAACCGTATAGAGCAACTCCCCAGAAGCTGCATAAATATTGATACCGGACTCCGCCAATAAGCTATCGGGATCATCGGGCAACCTCGGCAATGTCATAACAAGCCAGCATGCCGCGCCCAACACAATGAGCAAAACATCGGCAATGAGTAAAATGATGAGGAAAAAACCGCGATGTGAGATTAAATTCATAAGGTTTACAATTACTCCACAATTTCGGAAACAGCACCCGCCTCAATTTCAAAAACAACAGGAACCTGACTTCCCTCGCGGAAAAGCTCACCGCGAAAACGCCCGAGGTCGCGATACAAGAAAATTTGTGCAATCTCTCCATTTTCATAAGCATCTATCAAAGCATCTTTCTCGCGCAGTCTCAAATCGGGAATAACCTCGGTGGCGAGTTCGAAAAAAACAGCAGCCTTAAGCGAATCGGGATTGACCACCCCAAGGCTATCTGGCGCGACAGCCTCAATATCGCCCACCTGGGCGTAGAGACGATCAATCTGTTTGCGTACCTCTGCGTGGAAATGCACATCCGGCAAATGCAATGCTTTGACAATCGCAAGCCCCTGACGATAAACGCGTAAACTGGCGATCACATCGCCGAGCGGTCTGGTATTGAGATCAACACCGGGCAAAGGGACCTTGTAAATCGCGACATAGCTCGGAACACCAGATTCGGGCACGCGCGAACCTTCAAAACGACTGTATGTAACCGCATCGGGCAAACCCACTCGTGGCACGGGCAAAGGATCGGTTGTATCAATAGCTTGTTGGGTTCGCGCCTGTGCTTGAATATCCTTCCAGATCGCACCACTTTCAGGGCGCAAAGCATTGGTCGAAAGCAAAAAAGCACCAAGGCGTCGCGCAAACCAATTAGTATGGTATTCGCTCCAGGCAACACCTGCACCGATCAGGGCTACCAGAAGCAGCGTCACTGCCAACGGACGCAGATACCTTACGCGAAAATGGAGCAGCACTGCCTTGATATTTTCGAGAAATCGAATCATGTAAAACAAAATGGCATTTGAAAATCGACAAGTCAAAGAAAATGTAGCATAGTACAATGTCTTGCTTCAGGCAAAAGATGTATTACATTAGGTCATACGTGGTTTTAGGATCAGTACCATCTTACAAAACAGGAGCCATACCATGATAAAAATAGCAAAGGTCGAAAAGCGTTTCAAGAGTCCGGGTCCCCAACCCAATGGTTTGCAAGCCGCGCCGGATGGCCTGTGGATTATCGACCAGGTGGATCTGAAAATTTACAAAGTAGATTGGGACACGGGCGACGTTATATTTGAGGCGCAAACAGACACAGAACATTCCAGTGGAATTACCGTCGGCGGCGGACATGTATGGATCGCATCCACATTTGAATTACAAATAGCAAAACTCGATATAAAAACCGGCAAAACCATTGCTAAATACGACTCCCCCGGCGTTGGCGTCGCATCTTGGCGCGAAGGCTTACCAGGCGCCTCAGAAACCGGCGCACACGGATTGGAATGGCGCGATGGCAAAATTTATATTGCATCCCCGCCCTCGCAATTTGTACATGTGGTAGATGCCGAGACATGGACAGAAGAACACGCATTTCGAACCCCCGGCCTCCGCAACCACGGATTGGCCTGGCAAGACGACAAATTATGGGTAGCGGACACATCCGCAGGCACCGTAAATTTACTGGGCACAGCAGATGGCCGCGTGTACGACGTGATCCGCGTAGAAGCACCCGATGAAGTACACGGCATGACCATGCACGACGGCGTCCTGTGGTACTGCGACGCGCACAATTGTGCTATCGGTCGATTAATCGTATAAAAAAGAGAGTTCAAAATGACCTCCAAAGACTGCGAAGTTGCGGATATTGAACACATCCTTCTGCACGTCCCATTTCATCCGCGGTGTGCAAAGGTAAAACAAATTCGGGTACCGTTTTGGGCACTTGTAGATGTGTGCAAAATAACGACCTCTGCGGGCGTAACGGGATATGGCGAAACCCTGACGCGATATACGTGGGGACAATCAAATGAAAAGCAATTTGCCCGCGTACGCGGAAAGAACATCTTCGATCATTTGTGGGATGACAGCCTGGGCGCGGGCTTGCAAATGGCACTCTTCGATGCAGCGGGAAAAACACTCGGCGTGCCGTGTCACAAGCTGCTGGGCGTGCAATACCGAGAAACATGCCCCGTATCGTGGTGGTCGCAGGATCGCACCCCCGAAGAATGGGTTATCGAAGCACAGGCAGCGATAGATCACGGATTTACGACAATGAAGGTAAAAACACGCCCCTGGTTTTATCCCGCAGAACAACTTGAAGCCATCAGAAAATCTGTACCGAATTATTTCAAAATCGACGCGGATTTCAACGGTCTATTGCTCGGCGCAGATCAAGCCGCGCCCCTAATCCGGCGATTGGAAGACACATATAGCCAACTGGCAATGGTCGAAACGCCAATCCCGCAGAACGACGTCGCGGGCAACGCCCTGTTGCGGGAAAAAATCGCCAGTCCAATTGCCATGCACTTTGGCAATCCGCCCTTTATGACGGCAGTGCGCGAAGGCGTATGCGATGGATTTGTCATAGGCGGTGGCGCGAGTCGCGTCATGAAACAGGGCACCCTCGCAGCAGAAGCCAACATGCCATTCTGGCTACAACTGGTAGGATCGGGATTGACCACCATGTGGGGCGTGCATTTGGGCGCTGTATTATCTCACGCGCGCTGGCCCGCGATCCCCTGCGTGAACATCTGGACGCATCCACTCGTCAAAGACTTTAAAGTGGAAGGCGGGCATATTCGCGTACCCAATACACCCGGATTGGGCATTGAACTCGATTGGGACATCATTGAACACTATCGCGTTGATCCCGATTTCAAACTCGAAGAAAAGCGACAAATTCACACAATATGCTGGCCCGACGGACGACAGACCCATTATCCGGACGGAAGCTATCGCGAAGACTTTTTGGCGGGCCGACTAACGGGCTTTCTACCGGGCATCGGCCTGGAATTAAAACTGGACGACGGAACGGACGCATTTGAACGAGAATATCGGGAATTATTTGGATAAAGGAGATCATCATGGCATTTAAACTCGGATATTGTGCATTGCGATGGAGAAACCCGAACCTGGAGCCTGCCCTTGAAGCCCTCAAAAAATCGGGCTGGGACGGCTGGGAATGTCGGTTGCCGCTGGATTGGTTGGGATCAGCGGGTCGGGTTCGGAAAATCTGTGACAACGTGGGATTGCCCATGGCGGTTTACACAGCGCAGGGATCGCCCGAAATATCCGGTTGGGAACACCAGGAACGCAACAAACGGCGAATTGATTTTGCCGCTGAAATGGAAGTGGATTGCTTTATGTACATGAGCGGTCCCAAACCCAAAGATCGGGATATCACCGAAGACGATATTAAACAGGCGGCTGAAGCCGCGGACAACTGGGCTGATTACGCAGCGCAATACGATCTGGAATTGAGCTATCACATCCACACCAATCTGCTGGTAGATTCAAAAGAAGACTGGACGCTGTACATGCAACACCTCGAAAAAGCGAAACTGTGTATCGACGTATCGCACGCCCAACTCTGGGACTATGACGCCGCACAATCGTTACGCGACTTTCAAGACCAACTCAACTACGTACATTTACAGGACTGGGCAGATGAGAACATCACGCGGGATGCAGAGGGACGATTCACGCCCCAATGGGTCTCTGTAGGCGTCGGCAAAGCCCTAAATTTCCCCGATCTGGCAAACGTACTTGAAGATACGGGCTATGACCGGTGGGTAACAGCCTGCCCGGGCGCGCCAGTTTACGAAGGCGAAGACGCAATAAATGAAGCAACCCGCAGTGCCAAAATGTATCAGTATTGTCGCAGTGTGGGATATTAATCAGGACAGTTACCATGGCGCGTAATACACCTGCCAACCCCTTTTATCACCCCATCATCGATTGTGATATTCACAATGAACTGCCCAGTTTGAAAACACTGATTCCATACCTGGAAGAACACTGGGTTGCGTACATCGACGAATCGGCATTTGTGGGACCCAATGCAAGCGATTATCCCGCACGGGCACCTACATCTGCGCGAAAAGGGACAAAGCCAAAAAATGGTCCGCCTGGATCTGATTTTGAACTGCTAAAAGAACAGGCACTGGACGCATGGGATGTCGAAATCGGGATCTTAACCTGTGCTTATCGCGTGCAAAGTGTACACAACGAAGACTTATCCGCATCGCTTGCAACCGCGATCAACCAATGGCAAATCGACGCGTGGTTAAACAAAGACCATCGATTGCGCGCCTCTCTCGTAGTACCCAGTCAAAATCCAGTACTCGCCGCGAGAGAGATCGAAAAATTTGGCGACCATCCAGGCTTTGTTCAAGTCGTTGTGCCGGTCAGATCATATCAACCTTATGGGAAACGCGTGTACGACCCATTATTCAAAGCAGCGGTAAAACGCGACCTCGCCATCGGGATACACTACGGCGGTGCATCGAGCCTACCGCCCACGCCCGTTGGTTGGCCTGCGACCTACGCGGAAGAAATGGCCGACATGTCGCAAATATTTCAGTCACAGGTCATGAGTTTGGTGGTAGAAGGTGCGTTTGATCGGTTTCCAGAATTGCGCATAGCACTCATCGAAGGCGGCTGGACATGGATGCCCGCCTGGATGTGGCGCCTGGATAAAGAGTGGAAAGGACTGCGACGCGATATCCCGTGGGTCAAACGCCCACCGTCGGAATACATCCGCGAACACATTCGGATGACGCTACAGCCCATGGACGCCCCGCCCGAAGCCAAACATCTGTTGCAAGTTATAGGACACCTGGACTCGGATGACATGCTCATGTTTTCCACAGACTATCCACACTATCATTTCGACGCGCCAACAAACGCAATTCCCAGGGGCTTGTCGGATGCATTGCTGGGAAAAATTCTGTACGAAAATGCAAAAGCATTCTACAGACTTTAACTCAAGAGAATCCGCCAAAAGGAGTCTCCCCATGAAAGCCCTCTCGCTTTTAATCTTCACCTGCCTGCTCGCATCGCCTGCCTGGACAAGCGAAGTAGATTCGCTCTATCACGCTGCCCTCGCGCGCATGAACGAGATCGAACCCAAAGAAAGCGCGGAAGAATTTAAGCAAGTACTCAAAAAAAACGGCAAACACGCCCCGGCACTTGCACAACTGACACGCCTCTACATTCGCCTGGACACGCCCGAGTTTCGACGCCGCGCAGTAGAAGCCAGCGAAAAGGCGATTCGGATTGAACCGGAAAATCTGCAATATCAACTCTTGCACGGCGAAGCATTGTGGAACCGGGGATTCCAGCGCGAAGCAAAGGCGCACTATGAAAAAGTCATAGAAAAATTTCCCAATGCAGCCGTAGCAGCCTACGATGCTGGCCGCCATATATTCGGCGAATACATGATCACGCGAGATCGGGTCATTCAGCGGCGAGGTGCGATTCGGACCTTCGCCAAGAATGAATACGACCAGGCCGTGATGCTATTTGAAAAAAGCCTGGAGGTCGATAGGGATTATCAGGACTCCTATTATCTATTGGGGCTGGCGCATCTGGAACACAGAAGAATCCCCGCCATGCAACGGGTGATGCGGCAGATGATGCGGAGATTCCCGGGCGACATAAATGCGCAATTGTTCATGGCCTATTCGCACCAGCTTCAGGGCAATCTTCCCGAAGCGAACAAGCTGTATGAACAGGCCATCGCCGCCATGGATCCCGAACAGCGCAAGATGATGGAATCCGTAGATATCATCGCATCAAAAGAAGACAGCGCACGCATTGCAAAAGCCATGCAAGTAGGCGACGATGGCGAGTGGAAGGATTCTGCGGCATTGACGCAATTCTGGAACAAGAACGATCCCCTGTTTTTGACTGATCACAACGAGCGGCGCATGGAGCACTACGGACGCGTGGCCTACGCAAATCTGCGCTTTAGCGTGCCTGCGCGGAACATCGAAGGCTGGAAGACCATTCGCGGCCAAACCTATATCAAATACGGAAAATACCAACGCCGCACAACGGGTGTATATCCCATGTTTAAGGAAGCGTGGTACTATGACGGATACCACTTCGTCTTTCAAAGTGTAAATGGCGTTGACGGTTGGGGATTTGCGGGCGAAGTGGGACCGAGTAGCACGGTAGATGTGACGCGATCAGCCAGCAGAGGCTCGTTCGGAAGCAGCCCGAGGAGGTCGAGAAGTTCGAGGCCGAGAAGTTCGATACCGAGGAGCCAAAGAATCCTCGACGAGTATTACGACATACAAAACCGCGCGGCATTTAAGAAAGTGGAAGCGCGCTTTGTAGATCCATTCCACAGTCGAAAATACACCTTGCCTCACCAGATCACCGCCTTCCGCGCAGGCAAAAATATGCGCCTGGAAATCGCCTATGCCATTCCCACGAGCAAATTAAAAGCGAACGACGACCAGATGATCGTCATGGACGAAGGGTTATTTATGTTCGATTACCGGTGGCGAGACATATACCGAAATGTGCGACCAATTGGGCAAAAACGGCCATCGGGAAGAAATGCACAGCAGTATCTGTTGAGCCAACGCCCCCTGGAACTTCCCCAGGGCACGTATAATATCGTGGTCGAAGTCGGAGATCGGCTCAGTGGTTCCATCGGCACATTTCGCACAGAACGCCTTTTGACAGTATCTGAATCGAGTCTGGACATGAGCGATCTGTTACTCGCCCAGAAAATTGAACTGGTCAAACCCTTTCCCGAAAAGCGAACCGACCTGCGCATTGCACCCAATCCGCTCCGCGCGTATCGCACTGGACAATCGGCCTATGTCTATCTGGAAATTTACAACCTGAAAAAAGACGAATTTGGACGCACCCAATATCAGATTGTCTATAGCATCAGCGTACCCGATAAAGGGGAAGTAGATCCTTCAATGTTCGGTGCCATAGACCTTACAGAGCTGGACGGATTACTAATTGTGTCGCCGCCTAGACAATCCGCCAGAGAACAAGAACGTTCGGCCAATGAAAAACCCGCCAGTGGAAATGCACAAACGCGCACAAAGCGAGCGAATTTGAAAGTCCGATACGTACTGGCCGAACGCAATCAGATGGCCGAATCCCTCGAAGAACTGCGCCGAGCCGGACAGCAGAGCAGCACATCGATCAGTTCGGTATATACTGGCGACAAATCCGACGACTTCACCTTCCTGGAAATCGACTTATCTACGATGCCGCGTGGCATTTACAAACTCGAAATCGCAGTAACGGATTTAAAAGCCAAAAAACAAGTAAAGCGCAACACCGTGTTCCGAGTCCGCGAATAAGCAAAAAATCCCTTCACAAGGAGACCGCCATGAAAGCTCTCTCGCTTTTGATCTTCAGTTGCCTGCTCGCAGCACCGGCATGGACAAGCGAAGTAGATTCTCTCTATCACGCCGCACTTTCGCGCATGAATGAGATTGAACCCAAAGAAAGCGTGGAAGAATTTAAGCAAGTGCTCAAAAAAAACGGCAAACACGCCCCGGCACTTGCACAACTGACACGCCTCTACATTCGCCTGGACACACCAGAGTTTCGACGCCGCGCAGTAGAAGCCAGCGAAAAGGCGATTCGGATTGAACCGGAAAATCTGCAATATCAACTCTTGCACGGCGAAGCATTGTGGAACCGGGGATTCCAGCGCGAAGCAAAGGCGCACTATGAAAAAGTCATAGAAAAATTTCCCAATGCAGGCGAAGCAGCCTATGATGCTGGTCGCCATGTATTCGGCGAATACATGATCACGCGCGACCGGGTAATACCACAGCGGCGAGCCATTCGAACTTTTGCCAAAAACGAATACGACCAGGCCGTAATGCTATTTGAAAAAAGCCTGGAGATCGATCCAGACTATCAGGACTCCTATTATCTATTGGGACTGGCGCATCTGGAACACAGAAGAATCCCCGCCATGCAACGGGTGATGCAGCGAATGATGCGGAGATTCCCTGGCGACACCAACTCGCAGTTATTTTTAGCCTACTCCCATCAAATTCAAGGAGAGCTTTTAGAGGCGAATAAATTGTATGAAAAAGCCATCGCCGCCATGGATCCCGAACAGCGCAAGATGATGGAATCCGTGGATCTCATCGCGTCAAAGGAAGACAGCGCACGCATCGCAAAAGCCATGCAAGTGGGCGATGATGGCGAGTGGGAGGATTCTGCGGCATTGACGCAATTCTGGAACAAGAACGATCCCCTGTTTTTGACTGATCACAACGAGCGGCGCATGGAGCACTACGGACGCGTGGCCTACGCAAATCTGCGCTTTAGCGTGCCTGCGCGGAACATCGAAGGCTGGAAGACCATTCGCGGCCAAACCTATATCAAATACGGAAAATATCAGCGCCGCACAACGGGCGTATTTCCCATGTTCAAGGAAACCTGGTATTACGGAGGATACAGATTCACATTTCAAAGTGTGAACGGCGTTGACGGTTGGGGATTTGCAGGCGAAGTGGGCCCCAGCAGCACGGTAGATGTCATAGGCGGAGATCCCAACGCGTTGAGAACGCGCAATGTGGATGCAACACAAGTAGATCGAACGCTCTTCAGAAAATCTACTAACCCGCAATGGGCGAGCGACAAAATGCGCGAAGAGTATTTTGAAATACAAAATCGCGCGGCATTCAAGAAAAAAGAAGCGCGCTTTGTCGATCCTTTTCAAAACAGAAAATACTCCATGCCACACCAGATCACCGCCTTCCGCGCAGGCAAAAATATGCGCGTAGAAATCGCCTATGCCATTCCCACGGGCAAATTAAAAGCAAACGACGACCGGATGATCGTCATGGATGAGGGTTTATTTATGTTCGATTACCGGTGGCGTGATATCTACCGCAATATCCGACCAATTGCGCAAGAAAAACCCAAAGGGGGCAATGCCCCGCAGTATTTGTTGAGCCAACGCCCCATGGAACTTCCCCAGGGCACGTATAATATCGTGGTCGAAGTGGGAGACAGGAACAGCGGATCCATCGGTACATTTCGCACAGAACGCCTTTTTTCTGTATCCCAATCAAGCCTGGACATGAGCGATCTGCTACTCGCCAAAAAAATTGAACTGGTCAAACCCTTTCCCGAAACGCGAATGGATTTGCGCATTGCGCCCAATCCTCTCCGCGCGTATCGCACCGGGGAATCGGCATCTGTATATCTGGAAATTTACAACCTGAAAAAAGACGAATTTGGGCGCACCCAATATGAAATCACCTACACCATCGGCGTTCCCGATCAGCAGGAAGTCAATCCCGCGATGTTTGGCGCCGTAGCCCTCAAAAAGGTGGGCGGATTGCTGATCGTGCCAACCGCCGAAGAATTGGCGCAAGCGGAAATAGATGATCGCTCCAGCAGTGATATACTCACCGCAGGCGGCGCGCTCGACGGTACAGAGACCGAAACTGAGGAAGGTGAAATGCAAGATCAGGACGACGTGGTAGGCGATGCCATGACCGGCGGTGAAGAAGATCTCAAAGCCCAAACCGTGGATTTTGAGGTGCAATACATGCCGGCCGAACGCAATTTGATGGCCGAATCAGTCGAAGAACTGCGCCGAGCCGGTCAGCAAAGCCGCACATCGATCAGTTCGGTATATGCAGGCGACAAATCCGACGACTTCACCTTCCTGGAAATCGACCTGTCTAAAATGCCACGCGGCGTTTATAAACTCGAGGTCGCAGTAACGGATTTGCAGATCAAAAAACTCGTCAAACGCCGAGCCATATTCCGCGTGCGTAACTAATGATCACATGGATAACAACACGCTGGCAATAGCGGAACAGAATTTATCGGCTGTTTCGTGTGACAACGTACTGCGCGACCTCGGAGCATTCTGGTCGCAGCGAGATGAAGACAACATCGTTCTGGACCTGTCTCAATTGGGTTTTGTCGATCCTTATGGGATGGGGATGTTGTGTTTGATCGGCCGACATCTGAGTGCCAAATACTGGGATATTACGTGCCGACTGCCTGAAAATTCAGACGTTGAGCGTTATTTGACCCGCATGAAAGTATTTGACGCGCTGACGTCTTATGTGACAGTAGCGCGCGTACCGCAAACGGGACAGCCGAGAACCCGCAACGAAAGCCTGCTGGAAATTACGACCATCGAACAGCGGAGCGATATCGAGCAAGTTCTGAGCGTAATTGAATCGCGGGTCGGCACCATCTTGAGTGAAGAGCTACACTATACCGTGCGGGAAATTACGGGATTTAAAAATGTCGTAGCTGAATTGTGTCACAATATCCTGGACCACAGCGGAGACAAAGGGTTTGTGGTCGCGCAGCGCTATACCAATCACAGATTGAACAGAAAATTTGCGATCATCGGCGTATGCGACCTGGGCATTGGCATTCGAGAGAGCCTGTCAACAGGACACGATACAGCGCATTGGTCGCACGGACAGGCAATAAAAATGGCGATTCAAAAGACCGTCTCGCGGGGCGATACACGGGGACTGGGTCTATACATTGTGAAACAAATTTGTCAGGAAAACAGCGGGCGTTTACACATTCGCTCGGGAGATGAACGGGTGTACATTCGAGAAGACGACATGTGGGTGTATCCATCTACACTATTCCCCGGTACACAGGTAAGCATCGCGCTATATGAGAAGCGGTAAGGCGTAAAAGGTAAGAGGTGAAAGGGCCTCACACGAAGACACGAAGACACAAAGATGTAAGACGTAAAAGACCGGGGACTGGGTGGGCTGACTGCTGTGTCATCTGAGGAATATCATAGAGCTGGCTTTAATCTGTGCAATCCCATAATCCGTGTAATCTGCGATCTCAAAGGAGGGAAATCGTGAAACGCATACTGTTTATAACACTACTGGTCAATTTGATGCTGGTACCAGTATATGCCCAGCAACCGCCATCGGAGTGGGGTCCCGAAGATGAACGGGGTGCCGCGAACCGGTTGACATCCGCCAAAGTGATGGAAGCGACCAAATTGATCAAAACCGGCAAAATCTACCAATTGGGAAAAGTATATGAACACGGAATACCGCTATTTGGGTCCCGGCACTACAGTTTGACAATCGTCGGCGGGCCAAGTGGTGGGCCGCTCGGTGAGAACCAACTCGTGTGGCACGATGAAATGTTCAGTGGCGAAATCGGTCAAATCGGTACACAATTCGATGGATTGGGACATATTGGTACGCGGGTAGGAAACGAGGATGTGTATTACAATGGCTTCAAAGGTTCAGACTTCAGCAAACCTTATGGCCTGGAAAAATTGGGTGTGGAAAAGGTGGGGACATTCTTCACGCGCGGCGTACTGATAGACGTGGCTGGATACAAAGGTGTCGAGCGATTAGAGGTCGGATACGTAATCACTGTCGCCGATACCGAGGGCGCACTAAAAAAACAAAATGTATCCGTGGGAGAAGGCGATGTAGTCATCTTCCGCACGGGACACGGCATCCTGTGGATGAAAGACAACGAGACATTCAACAAAGGCCAACCGGGCATTGGAATGGCTGTGGGCCAGTGGCTGGTAAATCAAAAAATTGCGATGGTCGCAGGCGATAACTGGGGCCTGGAAGTCGTACCCGGTGAGGATGGCACGCTGGCTTTTCCCGTACATCAACTGCTCATCGCCCAGCATGGAATTTACATATTAGAAAACCTGGACCTGGAAGAACTGGCAAAAGATCAGGTATATGAATTTGCATTTGTATTTTCTCCATTGCGCCTGAAAGGCGGCACGGGTTCCCCTGGAAATCCAATAGCCATAAAATAGTGCCGCACCTTCCAATCCCCAGTCCTCCGCAAGATCGGTTGGACTGGGTTTTTTAAATAGGAGAAATCATGGCAGAATCAAAAAAATTGGAATTTCCAGAACTGGCGGCGGCACTGCGCTCGCGGAAGATCGGCGACTTTTTGAAATTCTTTGGACCAGGCGCGATTATCGCATCTGTAACGATCGGAAGTGGGGAAACCGTGTGGGCATCGCGCAGCGGGGCGATCTTTGGCTACGCGATGTTCTGGGCATTCAGCCTATTTTGCGTCACAAAAGTCGTTCAAGTGTATTCCGCAGCGCGATATATGACACTAACGGGCGAGCATCCCATGGAACGCTGGGCACAACTGCCCGGACCAAGAGGATTATTTCCAGCAGTTGTAGGCGTAGTAATGGTCGTGAGCTTCCCATTTTATCTATCCAGCTTACCCATCATGCTCGGCACGATATCGTCCTGGATATTATTTGACGACCCGGCGCAGTATCCGCATTTAATCGCCCTGATATTTATCGCATTTTTGATAGCATTAACTCTGAAACAGAGCTATGGCCTGTTGGAAAAAGCGCAAACCTCACTCGTGGGATTGATGTTGCTCGTCATGTTAATCGCGACAGTAGCGGCAAACCCCGATTGGGTTGCCGCGCTAATGGGCGCAGTAGTACCCACATTCCCGGTATATCCAGAATGGGTATCGCGCAATCCGCTATTTACAGACCGAACATTGATTGTCGAAATGGTCGCGTATATGGGCGTAATCGGCGGCGGGGTACAGGACTATGTGGGATATGTGGGCATGCTGCGCGAAAAGGTGTGGGGAATGATTGGTCGTCGCAGCAATGGAGAAGAAGCGATCTTGGAAACCCCAGAAAACCTCAAATTGGGCAAAGCGTGGTTAAAAGCACCGCTGGTCGATACACTCGTATCATTTGCCAGCGTATTATTGTTCACAGCGGCCTTTTTAATTTTAGGTGCTGCCCTCTTGCATCCGCGAGAAATCGTACCGTCCGGCATGGATCTCTACAACCATCAGGTCGTATTTTTAACCGCATTGCACGAAAGCGCGGGCGTCAAAGCATTCCTCTCGGGATTGTATAAGCTCGGCGTATTCTTCGCAATTTTTGGCACCGTGTACGGCGCTTATGAATTATATGTCCGCACGGCGCATGAAAGCATACGCGCAATAACTCCCAAATGGCGCGATTTGGCATTAAATGAAGTGCGAAAATGGACACTGGGATACACCGCAATTGCGGGCAGCGCACTGGTACTATACGCCTGGTGGACAGCCACCCAGGACCCGAATGGCGTAGGCTGGAACCCAATTTCGATTATGACAATCCCTCTACACATCACCGGGGTACTGCTCGCTGGACCCTGGTGCTTTGCGATGATCTATATCGACCGCAAATACGTCCCACCCCCATTGCGAATGGGCTGGTTCCTCGTCGCGCTCAATATAATCTCGGGCCTCGCCTTTACATATTTTGGCGGTCTCGCCGTGTATGAGGATATATTGGGATTGATAAAATAGTGAGGTGACGATGTACACCACAAAATGGTCAGGGACCCGTATCCATGATCGGCGACCCGGGTGATCTGTGCATGTTCCACAATCAAGTGTGGCACCAGGGATCGCAAAACAAATCCGATCAAGTGCGCTATGTAGGCTCCGTCGTGTACAGCCAGCGGATCATCGCACAGCGGTTATATCCATTTATCGACTATCGAATGCCAGAATACGTCTGGACGGGAGCCAACGCGCGCATGCAGCGGTTGCTGGGACGGCATGAGAAAGGTGCTTATGGGTGATTCAGCAGCTATGGATAAGCCTTACACGATTGTTCAACGCGACAAGTACAAATTGACGATTTATCGTGGGACTACACCCCTGAATTCCAACAACGATAACGTCGATGTTCAAGTCACTTTTCCCAATGGCGAGCGTTTCTCTGCCGTCTTCTTTACCATTCGGAATATTGAAGCCTTAATGAAGCGTTACAAAAAGACTGGGGAGTGTACGGGTGGTCTGTATTTTTGGGCATCTGACATGATAATTGTCGAAAGCCTGACCGAAAAGACCATCTGTAAGACCATTGACCACTTACTGGTGGAGGACGAGTTTGGGTATGTTTTTTCAAAAAACGAAGATTCCAAAGATATTTCTCCCGAAGAGGGAAGCAAACTCTTCGAATGCTTTGACGAACCTCTTTAGACCATTTGGACATACAAGTAGCGTACACTCAAAATACTGTGTTGGCAGGAATGCATATCATTACGCGAAAACGACTGAACGAGTTTGCACAGAAACATCCCAATATCAAAGTATCACTCGAACATTGGTATAAATTGATAAAACGAGAAAATTTCCGTTCGTTTGCTGAATTGCGTGCAGCATTTCCTCACGCCGATCAGGTAGGAAAATTGACAGTTTTCAACATAGGCGGCAATAAAGCACGTCTTATCGCAGCGATACATTACAACCGGAATAAAGTCTATATTCGCGCAGTGCTAACGCACGACGAGTATGATCAAGACAGGTGGAAGGAGTAAATTATGGTAGCAGAAATACAAACCGCTCAAGAGATATGGCCCAGGATGGCACCCGTTGTATTTGTTCCCCATGCGGAGAGCGAATATCAACAGCTTGTGACATTACTGGACGATTTGATTGATGTGGTGGGCGAGAATGAAAATCATCCCTTAGCCTCATTGATGGAAGTTATTGGGGTGCTAATTGAGAAATATGAGGATGAGCACGTTCCAGAACTGACAGAGATATAACGGTTGGACAACCGATTTAGTGGAAAGTGAGTTGGCTCGCGTCATGTCAAATCGAAAAATAGTCATGAATAACACAGACCAGCAACTACAGGATTATTTATTCGACTTGCACGGCTACTTGCATCTAAAAAACGCGGTATCTCAGGAGGATGTGTGCGAAATGAACCAATGGGTAGATAACCATTGGGAATACGTGCATGGCAAAAAGCGTCGGGGTACGAGCGATGATACGGGCGCGTGGATCGGCCATGTGGAAACGCATACCTACCGCGAAAAAGACGGATTGAACTTTCAGAACATCATCGAAGCCGGACCGGTATTCGAGCGATTAATCGATCATCCATCCTGGATTGACCTGGCCAAACGCTACATCAACGACGAAGTAAACGGCATCTCAATCCACGAAAACTTTTTAACTGTACGCGGACCCGGCGGATTTATCTATATCCACAGTGGCGGTCACGCACCCCGGTGCTATTTCACCTTTCGGCACCACAACACAGGCGCGTGGATGGTGGGTCAGATCAACGTGCTGATCGCATTGACGGATATAGAACCAGGAGATGGACCAACAGTCCTCGTACCCGGCAGCCATAAAAGCACAGAAGTGCATCCCAGATTGCTTGTAGATGACAAGGGCGTGGTGAGTTCTGGCACAGAACCCGCTGGAACTGCCGCAGGCATGAAAGAAATGTACATGAAAGCGGGCGACGCGTTATTTTTCACAGATTCGGTCGCACATGGATCAGCCGAACGCACGAACAAAGGCTATCGCCGCACCGTGGTCTATCGGTATTCCCCGCGGTTTATTCGCACGCGGTTTCACTACATCCCATCGGAAGAATTGCTGGAGCGCTTGACCCCTGAACAGAAAAAAATTATCCAACCAATACCGCCACGACGATCGCCGTAGTGTACGTACCTATCACCCCAGAAAGGACCGCCATGGCCGCAAAAGAAAAACGCTCCCTCATCATTCCAGAGTTAGTCTTCTTACATTAAACGGAAAAGTGATCTCAGCGCGTTTTATTTCGCGTTGCAAATAGGATTCAAACAGCTTCTTCCGGATCTTTTCACGAGTAGTCTCATCGAGTACTGCTGGACACCGTTTCTGCACATAATACAGTGCATACCCCTTTTCAACTTTCACAGGACCGACAACACCGCCTTCCGATGCGGCAAAAATCAAAGGCGCGACCCCTTGTGGAAGATCGCGCCTGCGCCGTCGTCCAAGATACCCACCAGCAGGCCGCGTGGCTTCATCTTGCGAATACCGCCGCGCCAGAGTATAAAAATCGGCGCCTTCTTCCACGACTTGCAAACACAATTCTTCAGCCACGCCCTCATCCGACACAGAAATCCAGCACACCTCCACGCGTTCAAAATCCAGGGTACGCTGAATAAAAAAAGCTCGGATGTTATCCTCTTTAATCCGCGATATCAACCAACGTTCATACAACAGAAATTCAGCCTCTACAACCACATCAAATAACGTAAGACCATGAGTTTCAAGCCAGGCGTCTGTATCTTCCACCCGTTCCAGTCGGTTCTTATAGCGCCACTCATCTACCTCATTTTGCAGATCTTCCGGACTCAGTTTAATGCCTTCTCGATCAGCCCATTGGATGATCACCTGTCTTCGGGCAAAACGCTCGAACAATTTCCAATTGCCCTCTACAGACAGCGACCGAATCATATCTGAAAGGTGAACCGATTGTTCGTTTACAACAACCATCACAGGGTCTTCACACTCAGACACCTATGTTTCCTCCCCATTTGTAAACGTGGCGGATTCGTAGAGCTTGCGCAAAGGACTGAGTAATAACATCAATAGTTCGGACACTTTTTGCAATTTTGGCCTAACTTGAGAACCATAATTATTCTAAGTCATTAAAAAACAATAAGTTGTTTATTTTAATCACTGTTTTCATAACTTCATAAAAAACAACAAGTTATAAAAACTGTCCACAGTATTGAACATGAGAACCGATTGCCGATCCGTCACCACTTCTGCCACGCCTTTCATGCCGAACATCAGAGGTTTCTCATCGCCCTTGACCCGTATCGCGGTCTCCTCAAGGTCAACAATCCCACGGAAAACAGGCCCCAGCATCTCATCCATAACAGCATCCGGAGCAATCTCTGATAGCCAGCCCCTTTTAATCCCGTAATCCTGAAATGCAAAAGCGTCGTACTTCAACCTTACAACCTGACCGGGTTTCATCAACCCCACATCCTTATTCAAAATCATCACCTCGGCCACTATCGGCGCGGTTTCCGGTGCGATCATAGCCAGCGATTGCCCCTTACTGATCACCTGTCTCTCTGTATTCACCAGCACCTGTGTCACGATTCCGGCTTCTGGTGCCAGAATGAGATCCGATTCTGCATCCAAGGCGCGTGTCACTTTCTGCTGTGCCTGTTGTAGGCGCAAACGTGCAGAATCATAAGCGTATTTTGCCTGAGATGCTTCGCGGTCTTGCGATAACTCGGCTTCCAAAATCTGCCGCTTGATATCCTGAATCGCCATTTCTTGCTGGTAAATTTCGGACATCCGGTTAGGCAATTGCGCCAACGCATTGAGATATGCCATCCGCGCCCTTTCCATATCTGCCTGGCTGATCAAACTGCGGTCAAACAACGCTTTTTGACGTTCATACTGCGCTTTGATATGTGCAACTTCTGCCTGGCGCAAATTGATGCGCGCCTTCAAATCCGCATCTTTTCCGCTGACATTTCGCGTGTTCTGCACACCCATCTCCGTTTGATACGCATCCAATACATCCCGATGCGTCGCAACAAACATCTGTGCTATTTGCAACCGTTCTTTCAGTGCTGCCACTGTCTCGGCTGTCAACGCCCGTTTCTGAGGCAATGCCACTTCCAAATCGTATTTCGCCTTCTGAAGCGCAATTTTCGCCTGCTCAAGCTCGCGCAATTCATGCCATGTTTCCCACGACCGCAACTTGAACAACACCTGTTTCTTTTTAACCCGGTCTCCTCCCTTGACCCCAATAAGCTCAATCTCGCCAGCGCGTGCTGCCTGCACGGTTTTAACCTTTCCCAAAGGCACCAGTCGAAATGGCGCTGATGCAACCACATCGACTTTGCCCCACCACGCCCAGAAAATAGCAACCGCCACAAAAAGCAGAATGATGTACAACAACGTCCGGCTAATCGCAGGACGCAAGGAACCGAAAAATTCCGTGACCTCTGACGCGGGCTGCTCCGATGCTTGCGGTGATCGGGTCACAGCCTGTAAAACAGGCTGCGTACTGTCCGCTACTGCTTTTAGCGATGATTCAGCCATAGATCATACACCCTGCAACTGATGTCCCAAAAGATGATGATACAATCCCTGCTTGCCCACCAACTCATCGTGTGTGCCTTGCTCAATCACATGCCCCTTATCCAGCACCACAATCCAATCGGCATTTTGTACCGTACTCAACCGATGTGCGATCACATACGCTGTCCGATCCTTCAAAATAATCTCCAGATTCTCCTGAATCGCCTGCTCTGATTCTGTATCCAGAGCATTGGTCGCCTCGTCAAAAATCAGAATTTTTGGATCGTGATACAGCGCACGAGCTATCGCTATGCGCTGCTGCTGTCCACCCGAAAGCCCCATGCCCTGCTCTCCCACCTTCGTCTCGTACCCCAGAGGCATATCACCGACAAATTCGTGTACGCACGCCAACCGCGCCACTTCCAGCACCCGATCCATATCCACATCCTCCTGCCCCAACGCAATATTCTCAGCTATGGTACCACTGAAAAGCACCGACTCCTGCAAAATCATGCCGACCTGCTGCCGCAACCACCCCGGATCAAAGTCTCGCACATCCATCCCATCTATGGTCACGCGCCCTTCTGTAGGATCAAAAAATCGGGGAATCAACTTCACCAGCGTTGTTTTGCCCGCCCCGCTGCGTCCCACAATAGCCACCTTTTGGCCAGGCTCCGTTGTCAAACTAATATCGCTCAACACATAAGGCTCATCAGAACCCGAGCCGTATCGGAAGAACACTTTCTCGAATGCAATGCGCCCCTCAACACCCGAAAGCACAATACCATAAGCACCCTGACGCGATGTTTCCATAGGCGTTTCGTACACATCATTTAACCGATCCAGCGCAATTCGCGCCTCCTGAACTTGCGGCCACAGCCCAATCAGCCCCATAATCGGCCCCGTTACATTGCCAATCAAAGAATTAAAAGCCATCAACTGTCCCACAGAAAGCTCGCCGTCCATCACCAATGTCGCACCGTACCACAAAATAAACGTACTACTGAAAAGGTTCATCAACCCGCCTGCTGACCCGAACAACAGCCCGATCTTCATACCTGAAAACCCGATCTGAATCGATTTCATATAACGCTCTTCCCATCGCCACCGCGTAGAACGCTCTATAGCCAGTGTCTTGACCGTATCAATCCCGCGCAATGAATCAATCAGTACGGATGATTGTTCAGCCCGTGCGAGAAATGCGCGCTGGCTGAGAGATTTGAGAATAGGGGTATAGACCAGTGTCAAAATGATGGAAAGCGGTATAAAAGCCAGAACCACCAGTGTCAACTGAAGATGGTAATAGATCATCAAGCTCAGATAGACAAACAGAACGATCACATCGAGAATAAGCGAGACAACCGTGCCGGTCAGCAAAGCCTGGATCGTGGCATTTTCGCCAAAACGCGTTGTCAAGTCACCAGTCTTTCGCAAAGCAAAAAACCGCATCGGCAAAGATAGCAAATGCTGGTAAAATCGAGAGAGCAGCGTCATACTCAATCGCGTACTCATATAAGTGACCAGATACGTCCGCAGGGCTGAAACAAGCATCTGGAACAATGCGATGACAACCATCCCCGCAAGCATCAAGTTCAACAAATCCCGATCGTGATGCACTAAGACCTGATCCACAATCGTCTGAGTAAAAAGCGGTGACGCCAACCCAAAAAGACTCATCACCAACGAGGCGAGAAAAATCTCACACAAACTGCGGATATACGGTTTGACATACGGTATAAAACGGCGAAAAGTCGTGCGAGAAGGCTCATTTTCAGCGACTTGATCCGTGTATTCTATGAGCAAAGCCACACCGGTCCACTCAGCCTCAAATTCTTTGCGAGATAACTTGCGAATCCCCACTGCGGGATCGGCAATTCGCACCTGGTCTTTTGCGGTTTTGAACAGCACCACAAAATGATTGCCTTTCCAATGCAAAATTGCCGGCAATTCCGTATGCATCAGTTTCTCATATCCCGTTCGCACCCCCCGCGTCAGGAACCCCAATGTCTCTGCCGCTTCAGCCAGCGCGGCCATTGAGGTGCCAGAATGCGATACATTGGACATATCGCGCAACCTGTTCAATCCAATCGGCATCTTGTAATACTTGCAAATCATGCCCAAACACGCCGCCCCACAATCCGATTGATCGTGCTGTTTCAAAAACGGAAATTGAAGAGACCGGGGTGGACGATGCGCGTGTTTTTCTGATTCAGGCGCGTGATCAAGCAGATGCACATTTTCGGGAATCCCATTTGTCGATTCCGCCTGTAGCTCATTGTCTTCTGCTTTCTGAACACAACGCCCAGCTTCGAGTCCTGATTTCAACGCCGGAATCAAACCTATAACTTTATAAAAATTACTTTTATCTAATCGAAACAGGATACAAGGATCTCGGGTGCCTATCGTAAAGGGTTCCACTATGCCATCTATCAATGCCTGATCGCCAAAAAAATCGCCAGATTTCAGAACTGTTATTTCTCCATCCTGCCCGACCACCTCCAATTCGCCTCCACCGACCAGATAAAGTCCGCTCCCCACATCTCCGCGTTTAACTACCGTTTCATCCGATTGATACGCCTGTCGTTTCAAATTACCAAACAGATGCTGCATCGCCTCCGCGGATATCTGTTCGCTTCCAACCTTCAAAAACCGCGTAAAATTCCGATACGCAACATGCGCGACCTGATCTTCAAAATACGCCTTGAGTTCGGGATCATTTTTTAATGCTCTTTGAAAATCTTCTATCTTGATGCGAAGCACTTCGGAATCTTCGGCAGCTCGCACCGTAGCCCGATGCCCATTTCCAGTCAACAGCGCACCCTCACCGAAATGATCGCCTTCATACAGATACCCCACGGTCTCTACCTGTCCCTCCCCATCCGCTTTTAACACCCGCAAGCGGCCCGACTCAACGACATACAAGCCATCACCAGGTTGGCCCCGATTAAAAACTACTGCTCCCAGGTCAACCGATACCAACTCGCCTCTTATATTCAGTTCTTGAAATATCTGGTCTATATTCATCGAAATCTTATCCGCGCTTCTCGTAGATATCACAACCAATTTCTGAAGCCCGAACCCTTACGAAATATTCTGATTTCATATCTTTCAATCTATAAAGCAACCACACATCGCCAACAGACCATCCAATTGTCATTCCTACGAGAAAGACCGTCCACAAAGATGGATATATCAACAAACTTAAGCAAGCGATCACTATCGTAACCACTGCGAGAAAAATTAAACAAGATTTGTACGCATTGATACGCAATAGGTGATTGGGGCGACTAAAAATTCCACTTCCCGCAAATGGATATGCAAATATGATGCGATTCAATCTCGTATCGCCAAATAACAAAAACGCGATAATTTTCAAGAAATCTCGAACCAGAAAGATAGGGACAGGTAAAAGGATGATATAGACCTTCAAATCTCCTACAAGAATCTCTGGATCGCCGTACGGAAGCATCAGCATTAAAGCTCCGCTCATAATCGCACTGATTACCGCGACACACAGAGAAATGAGGGCAACTGTCCACGCATTGAGCTTGACATGGGTTATCCATTTGAAATTAGGGCAATTTACAGAATCGGTATTCATAAAAACGGGATGTTATTGTGATTCATCTTCTTTAACATTCCGATGTACGCATTTGAATAGCTGCACATCGCCTTTTTGTGCCCACATATAGACCCTAAAACATCGCTCACAGACGCGCAGCGCGTGCCCTTCTGGAAGTCTATCATGTCGATAAAGCATATCTTGATATCCCCCCAACAGCTTGGCGACATCCTCGCGGCTTGTTTCTTCGACCAGAGATTGGACAATTTGGGGTGGTAACCCCGTCATAATTTTTTTCAGGGTCGGTGGATCTACATTCCAGGGAGTTTTGAGAACATCACCACATTCACAATATCGGTTGCTCATATCCCAATCTTTTGATAGCCATCCTTCATCGTAAATCCTGCTGCATTTGGGACAAATTTCTACTTGATGTAAGGTGACACTCTCTTGTTTGAGGACATTCACAAGCGCGTCACGTCTGCTCTCTTCAAGTGCATCAACGGACAAAACGCTCTCACGGCAGACATAGCATCTTTTGCTTGTCTTCTTCAGAAATTTGAACAGCCAGATAAAACACAGGATGAGAACACCTGCAAATATCCAATGAAATTCCATAACTTCACTCAATCCTTAAGGTATCAATAAATGTCTGCAATTTTTTGCTATATAGCGAATCGCTCAGAAGCATTTGATACTCAGTGTCTGTCTCTATTGTTTTAATCACATCTAAAGAAGCAATATTTGCCTCTTTGAAAAAATTAAGAGCCCTCTCAAAATCTCCGTCCAGCACATATTCAATGACCATCTTGATAGGATTGATTTCCGTAGCCGTTTTGTAACTGCGTAAAGCATCTTCTTTCTTGTTCAACTCTAAAGCTAATCTCCCCCGAGCATACCAAAGGTAAAATTCTTTCGGATGAAATGTTAGTGCTTTCTCAACGTTGGCAAAAGCGTCTCGAAAATCTCCTTTTTGCTCTAAGATGTACACCAACCGGCGCCATACATCAGGTATGCTTGGCTCTATTTTTACCGCTTCACGATAACACTCTGCTGCCTGGTCTATTTGTTCACACATTTCAAGCACATAACAGCCTCCTTTGTTACTAATAAAAAAGGTTGCGTCTAATGCTGTTACTTTATCATAGTATTTTGAAGCCTCGCGACAGTGTCCAAGTTGAGCCAGGGCAGAAACAAGATTAGCAACAGCAGCAAAATTTTCTGGTGCAAGCTCAAAAGTCTTCTTGCTTGTCTGTAAAGCTTCTTCATAATGTCCTGCCCTGAATTGAGCGATCCATAGATTATTCATAAGAAATATGTTGTCAGCATCTACTTGTAATCCTGCCTGAGCAGCCTCAATCGCCTTTTCAAATAAACCCATATCAATCAAAACTTTAGATTTATTGTGCCAGTACGAACCACTCCCAGGTACAGAAGTTGTCAAAAATTCAAAGATATCAAGGGCTTCTTCATTTTGTCCTGAACCATTCAGAGCTAATCCCTTCACGGATAAAGCATCAAAGTATAAATTATTCTCTTTCGGAATAGTATCAAGCTGTTCAATTGCTTCCGCATATCGAGCTAACGCCTCTAACGCGACCCCCAAAGAATAACGCACAGCATAAAAATCGGGTTTTCTCTCTATAATTTCTTGATAAATAGGCACGGCATCTTCATATTGCTTGTGTTGAGAGTAAAAATCTCCCTTTTCTTTGAGATTTTCAATGCTATTAGATATAGAGGGTGCTTTGACTGCTTTTGCGTCAATCTGATCTGGCAAAAAGTGCATGGCTGTAAGGGGCAGAAGCACGAAGATTATGCTAATCTTGTTCATAGTAGAAAGTCCCAATTTCATGAAAATAAAACCGACTATTCGCAGTATATTTCGCACTGCGAATAGTCGATAAATCAGCAGTTGAAGCGATTATTTATAAGCCTGCCAGTCGTTCCCAAAACTGGATTGTCAATATATCACTCAACTCCCAATTTTCGCTGTCATCCTGAGAGGAATCAGGAGTGGGAGGAGCACTTCCACTCGTATCAACAACCGCATTTCGTATATCCCCCGCCAATCGCCGCCCACTTGTTCTGGTCGAATCCGTATTTCCTGTGCGTATCACTCCCCAAGCAGCCGCATCCTCTATTTTTTTAATTTCCGGAGGCATCTGATTGCTAATTGTATTGGTTGCACCCGCAGCTGTAACAGGAACAGGTATTCGACGAGAACCGCCCGACCCTGATCCGGATGATCCGCCAGTACTACCACCAGACTGCCCCATATATAACATCATTTCTTCTTCTAACAAAAGCGTTTCGCGTGCTGGTAGAGCCACACACCGAGGAAAATAAGCTTCTGACTCAGTTAAAGTACGATTTTTTTTCATGTTGCCTCCTCATATATGAGATGGATGAAATATCACCTTTTCTTTTTTACTTCCTGTGAATAGCCCTTCTGGTAACTCACCTCCTCTCAGTTATATCTCGCATGTCAGCTAATCTCCAGATTATGGTGTAGTCAACATGGCGGTCATTTGCTCAACTTTTTTTAATAAATTTTCACAAGTAACTCTATCTTGAACAATACCATAAATTACAGCCTCCAACTCATTCGAGCACATATTTTGACTGAGATATAATCCAAGCCCTTCTAAAAAATCAAGGTCTTGTCCTAAAAAAGAAATCCTGGGTAGAGGTCCTTGTTCATCATTTGAAAAATTGAAAACTCTGGACACTGCCTCCAAACTACCCTCGCGATCACATCTTTGGGCAAATTGTACTGTTATCGGAACAGCAGGTTTGAGTTGTGATTTTCTTGCGTTTAGATCATTGATTAGATCTACATGCAAATTTGCAATACTATCCCAGGAGAATTTGTGTGCCCTCTCACGAGCATTTTTTCCCAATGTCTTCAGTCTTTGTTCATCTTTGATAAGTTCACGCAATCGGAGTGACACACACTCAGGATTGATATAACCTGAAATGTCCAGTGGCTCATTGCTAAAATTTTCAATTGCTACGATTTCTCCACAATCACCTAATAATTCTGGCGTACCTGAAAAGTTAGTGGCGATGACTGGACATTCACACGCCATACTCTCTAATATTACAGAAGGGCAAGATTCTCTTGAATAAACGGATAAGAAACATAACACATCTATTGCATTATAAAAATTTGGCATTTTTTTATAGGGTTGATGGCCTATAAAAATCACATTATCGGGATGTGTAATCGGAGCGTATTGTTGTCCTGCAATAACAAATAAAATATCGGGATTTAGATCTGCAATAGTCAAAAAAGTGTTTGCTCCTTTTGCAGGTTCAAAACGTCCAGAAAAACCGACTATCGGCATATTAAGAATTCTGTCATCCTGGGTTTGCTCAGCCATAGATTTTTTTGCCTGTTCCTTATCCATAGGTACGAAAAAGTCTAAGTCTATACCATTTGTAATTGGCCTAATACACGATGTGTTCCAAACCACAGATGAAATTTCTTTTCCACACCAGGCAGATTTTGGCGATATTGCATCAAATGGCCGGAGTAAAGAGTAGCAACTTAAAACTTGATCAAAGAACTCTCGATTCCCACCAAAACAGCAGGACAGCCTGAGTATAATTGGAGCAGGGCAGGTATATCTCAAAAAAGTCAAGTTATCCACATTCGGTTCAAAAATCAAAACAGCATCGAAGTTTTGTTCCTGAAACCAATCAATGGACGTTTTAATGGTATCATAGATTGGACGAATGCCAAAAATTGATTCCGTATAAATTTTATCATCGTCAGCAGGCATGTATATTTTTATCTTTTTCGATAGTGCCTGTAGATGATTAAAGCCCGAAAGCATAGCACCGCTTCTCGCTATTTCGATATCTTTATTAGACTTGAAAGAATGAGGAATATAGATTTTCAAAAAATCTGCCTTTCTTTTTACGTCGTTTGCGTGTAGATAGTTTAGAAACAAACTCAAGTGTCTCATTTGCCCCATCAAGAGCAATATCATGGCTTGATCGGGATTGAGATAATCCTTTTGCAATAATATCGGCTAAAATATCAGAACTCATATCTGCGCTGGCAATCACATCGGCAATTCCCTGTTGAGCCAGTTTATTTGCCCGAAACACCTGATCACCCGCCTGTACGATAGGAACCAGCAAAGCTGGTGTGCCTGTTTCAAGCACATTCATGCACGTATTGTAGCCAGCCCGGCTGATTGAAAAATCTGATGCATGCATCCAGGACAGAAAATCAGAGGCAAAGCGCAAGAGCCGGAATGGTCCCCCGTCGCACATTTGTTTTAAGGACTCAAGGTGATCGCCCTGGACAAAAGGTCCTGTAAAAATCACCATATCCCTGCCTTGTGTTGCCCTCTGTTTCAACAGCAGTTTCCACGCTTCAATACACGGAACAATCAGTTCATAAGCCTCAGCCCCACCCCCTGCGCTGACAAGGACAAAGCGTTTGGGCAATCCTTTCTTCCGACGTTGTGACTTTAATTTTTCTGACACATATCCCGTATATTCGATAGGAATCACAATATCCTCTAACCAGGGAAAATGCTCTTCCAGTTGCGTCACTTTCGGATCTCCGTGAATGAGCAACGCATCAAAATACGTGTTCAAAGTCGGACATACTTCGTTATAATATTGCCGCGCCATCAGAGTATGGATATACTGCATTCCGCCAAACGATACCGAATCAAATCGCAATCTGCTAACCAGTGCATTGGGCATCGGTGGCCCAATAAGATCAGCGGTTTTTGCTCGCATCGGAATATCGCGCAACGAACAGATCACTTTCACATCTGGGTTGGTTAACCGAGCGGACTCAATCGCCGAAATCAACTCTGAACGAAATCCCCACCGATCAAAAGGAAAAAACTCGATCATAAACACATCTGGATCAATGTTCTCAATTGCTTCACACAACACATCACAGCGTTCTTGCAGAACCTCCTGAATATCCCGTCCAGATTCTTCTGAAGATAATCCCTCCTCAGAAGCAAAAACTGGTGATAGCAGGATGCGTTCAACCGTGTCTGACAAATCGCCTCCGGGAATCTGGCGACCTCCATCTACAAAATAGACCTGATGATTTTGCGACAGAGCGCGAACAATTTCCCGATTGCGAAAATGATGTCCCACACCGACTAAATGCTGACTGTAGAAAACGATTCGTTTTTTTTCGGTAACCATTATGTTGCCTCGGCATGAATGCCTAAAGCTCAAGAAATGCCTATCGTCTCATCGATTTTTTGGCGATAAGCGCGAGGAGATATGTCATATAATTTTCTGAACGCTTCGCTGAAACGCGATGATGCACGAAAACCACAGCGTTCCGCAATTTCATAAATAGGCAATAGCGTTTCTTCGAGCAGTGATTTTGCCTTTCCAATTCTGACCTCCCTCAATGCTTCGCGGAAGGGCTTGCCCAAATATTTTTTGAACAGATTGCAACCGTTCGATCTGGAGATTTTGAAATAGTCCATAAGGTCGTCAAATTTTAGCTTTGGATTGCTATAATTCTCATTCAGAAATGATTTCAACTCTGTTTTCCACAGATCGCCTGAAGGCACAAGCGTCTTGACCTTCACCAAAAATTTATCTCTCATTATGGGGAACACACTTACGCTTGTCTTGCGTATTTCTTCGCCCAAATCCGGAGATTCAGACCTTGCCCTGAGCAAGATATCTGTCTGAATTTTCTCTGTCGATATGCACTTCACAAAGTGTATCCCATCAACGTCCTCTATATACATTTCGACTATGACAAGATCGACCTTTTCTCTTCTTAAAATTTCAAGACCTTCCATCCCATCTGGTGCAATAAATACTTCATGAGAGCCATCAACTAAGAAGCTTATGAACGCCGACATAGTATAGGTTGCATGACCTACAATCAAAATTTTCTGCTTGTCCATATTATAATCAGCAAGCCATAAATCTCAATGGTTGACAACAGAGTTTCGAGTAGTTACTTTTGATTTTAGTGTTCTCAAGTTACCCGCTTGAGATACTAACCCGCCGCTGACAGGTGACTTGTTCAGGTCTTGTTGGCGGCTTTTAATTTAATTACCACAATCGTTTGTAGAATTGCAATTCAAAAATATTACGCATATTTCTTATTTGTTACGCGCATTTCTACTTTTTGGATAAAAATTGTGAATGGTAGTTTTTTTATAAAGGATATCGCCGTGCAGGCAGAGAATGATATTGCTATCTTCTTCCGAACCGGGTAATATTCGATGGAACAGTGGTCAAAAAGCAACTTATCAACTAAAGGAGATTATAATGAGCAGTATTTACGCAATTGCGACAATGGATACCAAAGGTGAAGAAATCGGGTATGTCGCCGAATGCATCCGAAAAGCGGGCACAGCAGTAACAGTCATAGATGTAGGCACACAGAGCGACGCGCAGGACGGCACGCCGGATGTATCGCGAGAAACCATAGCCGCCTGTCACGCGGGCGGAACGGGCGCAGTAATCGGGCATACGGACCGGGGCGAAGCCGTCACAGCAATGGGAGAAGCATTATGCGCCTATTTGTTGCAAGAATACGCCGAAGGCAACGTGGCAGGTATTATTGGCATAGGAGGCAGCGGAGGCACGGCACTCATTACACCAGCGATGCAGGCATTGCCCATTGGCGTACCCAAAGTCATGGTATCAACCGTCGCCAGTGGCAATACCGAGCCTTATGTGGGGTGTTGTGATATTGCCATGATGTATTCCGTAGTAGATGTAGCCGGAATCAACCGCGTATCGCGGCAAGTATTGGGTAATGCAGCGCATGCAATAGCGGGGATGGTCGTAAATACTGTTACTGAAGCCGAAGACAAACCCACGCTTGGAATGACCATGTTTGGCGTAACAACGCCGTGTGTAACCATGGTCCGCGAGGCACTGGAAAAAGACGGATATGACTGCCTGGTATTTCACGCGACAGGCACGGGTGGACAGGCAATGGAAAAACTGGTCGAAAGTGGAATGATAGACGGCGTTCTGGATATTACCACAACCGAAGTCGCCGACGAAGTCGTGGGCGGTGTATTTCCCGCCGGACCTGAGCGAATGGATCGCATTCTCGCGCGTGAAATACCTTATGTCGTAAGCCTGGGCGCGCTCGACATGGTAAATTTTGGCGCAGAGGAAACCGTACCCGAACAATTTAAAAACCGCACACTCCACGTACACAACGCACAGGTCACATTAATGCGGACGACAGCGGACGAAAACCGCCAATTTGCCGAATGGATAGCGAACAAATTGAACCGATCAACGGGACCAATTCAAATTCTAATTCCAGAAAACGGCGTATCGTTAATCGATGACGAAGGACAGCCCTTTCACGACCCAGATGCAGATAAGGCATTATTTGAAACCATAGAAGCGCGAATCGAACAGACGGAAAATCGACAAATCAAACGGCTGGCGAATAACATCAATGATCCAGAATTTGCAGCAGCACTGGTAGCGAGTTTTCAGGAGATAAAATAAAAGGAGACCAAAATGGCAGCAGAGAGCCGAACATCAATTTTAGAACGCTTGCGAAAAAAAATCGCAGAAGGACTGCCGCTCATCGGTGGCGGTGCGGGCACGGGAATCTCGGCGAAATGCGAAGAAGCGGGCGGCATAGATCTAATAGTAATTTACAATTCGGGACGCTATCGCATGGCGGGGCGAGGATCGCTCTCAGGCGTCCTGGCCTATGGCAATGCCAACGAAATAGTAAAAGAAATGGCTTATGAAGTCATCACAGCAGTAACACACACACCTGTACTCGCCGGGGTAAATGGGACAGACCCCTTCATGTTACGGGATCACTTCTTGCGAGAACTGAGAGACCTGGGCTTTGCGGGAATTCAAAATTTTCCAACAGTGGGACTCATTGACGGGTTATTTCGCGCCAACCTGGAAGAAACGGGAATGGGATATCACCTCGAAGTGGAAATGATCGCCGCAGCCCATGAGATGGACATGCTGACAACGCCTTATGCGTTCAATGTCGAAGAAGGACAACTCATGACAGAGGCAGGTGCCGATATCGTTGTGGCGCACATGGGATTGACAACCAAGGGCACAATCGGCGCGCACACGGCAAAAACACTCGATGACTGCGTGGAAGAAGTAAAGGCAATTTGCAATGCCTGTAAATCGATCCGAGGCGATGTAATCACGCTTTGCCACGGCGGGCCTATTGCCGAACCAGACGACGCCTCTTATATCCTTGAGCGGGTCCCCGAAGTCGATGGATTCTACGGCGCCAGTTCAATGGAACGCCTGCCGACGGAAGTGGCGATAACAGAGCAGATCAAACGCTTTACTGAAATCCGCAGGTGAGTTAAACGCATGATGTCTCTACCGCTAAGTGGGGAAATCCAAAAATATACAGTCCCCTGGCTGCAATTGGACTGGCCGATAGACTGGCCGAAAATTTTTGACCGGCCAGACGACCTCGTGCTCGAAATCGGATTTGGCAATGGGCATTTTCTATCCGATATGGCAGCGTCGCGGCCCGATGCGTGTTTTATCGGGATCGAACGCGCCTGGGGATCCATGCGCCGATTGTTTAAGTGTTTAAACGCTCAAAACACAAATCATGTGCGCGCAATAGAAGGTGACGCCGCATTCTTATTGCAACACGTATTTGCCCCGCAATCCCTATCGGAAATCTGGATTAATTTCTCAGATCCCTGGCCCAAAGAGCGACACCACAATCGGCGTCTAATTCAAGATACATTCGTAAAAATACTTGCCGAGCGATTAAAACCGGGCGGCGAAGTAACCATAGCGACTGATCACGCAGATTACGCAACGTGGATCACCGACGTACTGTCGCGACAATCGCACCTGCAATCTATTTACGAAACCCCATCTGTTCACAAATTACCCGGACGCACCCCAACCAAATACGAACAAAAGGCAATAGATGCAGGCGTACCCATCCACTATTTTGTCTGGCGTCAGAAATCGGAACGATCAGTCGAAACGCGCATTCAAAAGGTCGGAAATATGCCAAATATCGTTTTAGAAGGCGAATACCAGCGCGAAGAAATACTGGGACTCATCGGACATGCCACAGGCCAGGTATGGCGCGAAAACCATCGGGATATACAGATCGTGATCAAAATGACAGATATCTACTGTCAATTACCCAACGATCATGGCCTCATCTCCGTCATGGTACGCGAAGGAGAACTCGTCCAGTATTTCGGCATATCCCTCTTATTTCGCAAAAACAATCAGCTATTGATCAAACTGGCACCAATGGGTCAGCCGCGCCCCACCTGGGGCGTAAAAAAGGCAGTGCAAAAGGTGGCAGATTTGATATTGGAAACACATCCCCATTTGTGGCTCGCATCGAGCACCATAGGTCTGTGAGGAGAATGGCGCAGAAATGCAAACATCAAAACTGAGGCTCGGTGTAAGCGCGTGTCTGCTCGGCGAAGAAGTGCGATACAATGGCGGGCACAAACACATGCCATTTTTGACAACCGTATTGGACAATTACGTCGAGTGGGTGTCAGTATGTCCAGAAGTAGAAATGGGAATGGGCGTTCCGCGAGAAACCATCCGGCTCGAGGGCGACGCGGAATCACCGCGACTCATTGCACCAAAATCGGGAAAAGATCATACCGTTGGCATGCAGACATGGGCAGAAAAACGGCTCAACGAACTGACAGACCTGAACTTACACGGCTATATACTCAAAAAGGACTCGCCGAGTTGTGGATTATTTCGCGTGCGGGTATTTAATACAAAGACGCAGATACCCGCGCGCAATGGTCGCGGGTTATTTGCAAAAGCATTGACAGCCCGGTTCCCTTTATTGCCCATCGAAGAAGAAGGTCGGCTAAATGATCTGCCCTTGCGGGAAAATTTTATCGAACGCGTATTTGTCTATTACCGATGGCAGCAAATGTTGACCCATAATCCAGCACCCGGTGCCCTGGTAAAATTTCACACCGGAATCAAAATGAGCCTTCTTGCCCACAGCCCAAAACACTACAGCGAGTTGGGCCAACTGGTCGCACAGTCTTCCCGCAAAGATATAGCGCTTCAATACGGCAAATTGCTAATGGAGGGCCTGAAAGTAATGAGCTCACCGGGCAAACACGTAAACGTATTGATGCACTTGATGGGATTTATAAAAAACGAACTGACCACCGCGGACAAAAAAGAACTGCTCGACGTATTCGAATCCTATCGCCAGCGACTGCTGCCTCTCATCGTGCCAATCACATTATTAAAACACCATCTCAACCGCAACCGCGTACCCGATTGGGTACACGAGCAAACCTACTTAAACCCATATCCCATGGAATTGATGTTGAGAAATCACGTGTGAATGGAGGCATTATGATTGAGGTGACAGGTGTCTCGAAAACATTTGGCGATTTGCAGGCACTGCGCGAGGTTGACCTGAGTGTGCAGGCTAAACAGACGACGGTGTTAATTGGGCCGAGTGGATGTGGCAAATCAACCTTGATTCGGTTGATGGTGGGACTGGTCTGGCCAGATGACGGCACAGTGACTTATGGAGGACAAATTCTGACGCCAGAAAATGTGTTGCCGCTGCGGCAGAAGATGGGTTATGTGATACAAGAGGGAGGCTTGTTTCCGCATTTAACAGCGCGAAAAAATGTCGCGTTAATGGCAAATTATCTGGATTGGGCGGAGGATCGGATCGATTCTCGGATCGAGACATTGGCAACTTTAACGCATTTCCCAGCAGATGGACTGGACCGATTTCCTGGGGAATTGTCAGGTGGACAGCAACAGCGCGTGGGATTGATGCTGGCATTGATGCTGGACCCCGACGTATTGCTATTAGACGAACCGCTCGGCGCCCTGGATCCGATGATTCGGGCAGATTTGCAATCGGATTTGCGTTCGATATTTCAGACATTGGGCAAAACAGTAGTAATGGTGACACACGATATGGGCGAAGCGGGATTTTTCGGGGATCAGATTGTGTTGATGCGGGAAGGGGAGATCGTCCAGATTGGAAGCTTGAAAAAATTGATGCAGAACCCGGCGCATAAATTTGTGACACACTTTATTCATGCGCAGAGAAGTCCGTTGGAAAGTATGGCGCCGGGAGAGATAGCGAAATGACGCGCACGCACGACACCACAACGTCAGTGAAATTCACCGCCCTGTGTATTCTATTTTCCTTTTTATTCTGCACCTCAACCCAGGCACAAGAAATTGTTGTGGGATCAAAGAAGTTCACTGAGTCGGTCATTTTGGGTGAGGTGCTGTCTCATATCGGGCGCAGTGTAAACGCATCGGTTACGCATCGGCGCGAGTTGGGAGGAACGCGGGTGTTGTGGAATGCACTGATCGCGGGCGATATTGACCTCTATCCGGATTACACAGGTACCCTGAGTAGAGAGATTCTGGCGGCATACGTGGGATCATTTGACCCTGGTAGGCATTTCTCTTTTCGGGGCAATTCTAGTGTCAATTCCCCTGGGAATTGTGGCATTCCGATGGGCAAGAGGTGGACAAGTTATTTTGGGATTGGTAGGCATTATCCAGACCATTCCATCCCTGGCGCTGCTGGTATTTATGATTCCGTTATTGGGTATTGGCGGGGCACCTGCGATCGTGGCGCTGTTTTTGTACAGTTTGCTGCCCATAGTGCGAAATACATACGCGGGACTGCACGATATTCCAGTGGGGATACGAGAGTCAGCAGCAGCATTGGGTTTATCCGACTGGGCACAACTTCGATTGGTAACATTACCCATGGCCTCGCGGTCGATTCTGGCGGGTATTAAAACGTCGGCTGTGATCAATGTGGGCACGGCGACTTTGGGGGCATTAATTGGCGCTGGGGGATATGGGCAACCCATTCTAACGGGAATTCGATTAGATGACATCGGTCTAATTTTACAAGGGGCTATACCTGCGGCATTGCTCGCACTCATTGTCCAGGGACTATTTGAATTGTTCGAGCGCGTATTTGTATCACGCGGCCTGCGGTTGAAAGGCGAGATAAACGCTTAGAATTGCTATTTTTGCGAAGCGAGTAGAAACATGAAAAAGATTTTGATATTAGGCAATTTGCTTTGTTTTGTTTCATTAGCGATTGCCCACGGAGGCGGGCAAGATTCACAGGGCGGTCACTTTGACACATCGGATAACACCTACCATTGCCATGCGCCTTCTGGATGCGTTGACCTTGACGACGTGTATTTTACAGTAACCGACGTGAAAGACGGCGATACAATAGACGTTACGCATTTAGAATACACAGTGACCGTGCGCCTGTTAGGAGTAGATACGCCAGAGACAAATCACCCATTCGAACCCGTTGGTTTTTACGGCCCCGAAGCGAAAGAATACACACGACAAAGACTGCACGAAAAAAAAGTAAAATTATCTTTTGACCACCAGCAAAAAGACGCTTTTGACAGGTTGCTCGTTTATGTGTATTTGGGCGGCGTTTTGTTCAACCTTGAATTGGTGAGGGAGGGATATGGCGTAGCAGACGTTGAACACGAATACGAAAAGCGAAATGAGTTTGTATCAGCACAAGAGGAAGCAAAGGCCCAAAACAAGGGCGTGTGGAGTGACCCGAACCGCATAGCTCCTATTTCTACCGCGACACAAGACTCTCTTTTCAGGGCGAGACATGGCGATTTAGATTTTGACGGAACAATAAGTATGAGCGATTTTCTTTTGTTTGTCGCAGAATTTGGAAAGACGCTTATCGATGGTGTCTATCAATGAGAAACAGACAAACAGAAAGGGGCTAAACAGCTACGACTCGCTGTTGTCCCTTTCTATCTTTTGAGGGAATAATGCGGATCTCAATATCGCGATTTAGTCGGTTGAGAAATGTCATTAATCGCGCAACGCTGTAATGATTAAAATTTCCATTCTTTAACCGGGATATTTCAGGTTGCTTCACACCCTGCTTGCATGCTTGACGGGATTCCTTTATATTTTTGAAAATTCTTCCCCAGAAAGGAATGATTTGTGTACGGCTTCAAAGTTCAGCAATCTGAGAGGTTTCGCTCGCGCTTCAAAAGATATACAAAAAGGCATGAGAAGGAGATGAAGGCTATAAGAAAAAATCTTTACAGCACACTCGAAATGCTTGGTGAGTTGTCGCTTCCAATTCATCAGATCAAGTTTGGCCCTCTTAAATGTGAATTTGGAAATGTTTTTAGGTTATCCCCGCAGGGAGGGGGAGTGGGGCTGACGCCAATCCGCCTGTATTTCTCCATTGACGAGTCAAAAAAAATTCTTTATTTGTTGTGCCTCGGCACAAAGACACGTCAATCTGAAGATATAAAGTATTGCAAAGAAGAAGTAAAAAAAATAGATGGAAAAAAATAAGGGAGTGTAATCAATGGTTGATTATGCAACTTTCCAAAAAGAATGGGACGAAGCCATTGGCGAGGATGGTGCCCAAGAATTTGAACAATGGAAAAGATGCTCTGAGATGTTAAGGTGGTTGCGCCTTCGCCGAATTTCTTCGGGGTACACCGAAAAAGAGATTGCTGATACTCTTGGGTGGACAGAAGACCAAGTTTTAGCCTTTGAAATGTCAGAACTCCAAGATATCCACTTTGGAAATCTTTTACCATATTTAGAGGCCATTGGCGTCGGAATAGGTATTAGACTTATCGAAAAAAATCTGCCCATTGAGGAACATATCGACTTTCACGCTTCTAAAGTCCACGACCTGTTTAAAGAGTTTATAGAAATGATTGGTGATGACAAAAAAATGACTGAGAAGGCTTTAGCAGTAATTTATGCATACAATCAACTGGTCACAAACAGGACTGTAGAATTGGTCGCCATGTTTTCAAATCAAAGTGCTGTTACGGAGGCATTGGAAAAAATCTTGCCACCTGAGTTCAAGCCTTCCCAGAATATCCGAGAGGATGATGTAGGGATTGTGGATTACAAGGCACCTTTTGTTGCGGGTGAAGTAGTGCTTAATTCTCCCAGCGGCTAGTGCTGTTTGGCAGAAGTATGCCGTCGGTTTATACTTTCAAAGGTCGTCCCGTGTAAGTCCATTTAAAAGGTTTAGCCATCGTCTATCATGCGCCGATGGCTTATGAAAAGTTGCATCAATCACAGGCTTGAAACACAAACCCTAAATACTCCACCAAAACGATGCTGTTGCCGAATTCCGAATCTGTCCCGATGCAACTAAACATAGGGCTTACAGAGCCTGTATTCAGACTGCAAACAGCCGTTTTCCCAACCACAGACTCCTTCTCGACCAATTCGGCAACAGCATCCAAAACGGGGTGACTCCGCTCTCCTTGCCTTAAAGGTCGTCACTGTTTTCAAGCGAATATACCCCGTCTCGCTTTTTGTCTTTCTCTAACTGCTTCTTTTGCCGCTGATATTCGAGATTTTCGTATGTTATAGTATTACGAAAACCCTCTGAATAATAAAGTTGCAAGTGTGTTTTCTCTTCACTCTTAGCACCATGTATTTTCCATCTCTCATATAAAAAGAGAGGAACTTTAGGGGGGGAAGGGCAAAGAAAGTCCTAACTCTCTAATTCGCAATACCTTCAGATTCGTTTCAGCTTCTTTCTTTCGCACTTCCCATTCTACTCTGCGATCATAAGGATATCCATACTTCTTGAGCAGTATTGGGAAAAAATACTGATATGTCTCCTTTTTCTTATCCAGTAGATATGTAATTTTCACCAACAGCCCATCGTAAAATTCATAATGCACGTCTGTATCAACCCCAGGCTTTAACTCCCCACGAAAAGCAAGATAGTCCTTATTCCCAATTTTCTTTTTCTGGACATATTCCCACTTCTCCACAGCCTTTACTTGCTCCATCGTCATTCCCCAATGAGTCCCTCGAATCTTTTCCGCACCAACCGATCCGAGACATAGACACAAAAATAATCCGATCAGAAAACAATATCTTGACATGATTTTCTCCTTGATGGATACCTATGAAAATGTCTTACCCAAACTTGTTGACAAACTCGATTGCGATGTCGCCCATTGCCTGACCTGCTTCGACTTCCCAAAACCGCATCGTAAACGCATTCGAACCTCCAACTGTTTGGAAAGACTCAATCGAGAGATCAAAAGACGTGCCGATGTGGTCCAGATCTTTCCCAACGAGCAAGCCTGTGAACGCCTCATAGACGCCTTGTGTATGGAATGGTCTGAAGAGTGAATCGCTGGCAGACGCTATCTGGACATGAGGTATTTGAAACAAAACCTGTGACCCCTATTACGGGGCTACCTTTTTACAGAACGTTTCGGACTTGACCATCTGAATATACGCTTGCCAATACGCACCTTGTTACGCTCAAGGAATTTGTATCCTGCTTGCTTGAGTGTATAGGACTGATACCGAAAGCGAGACCTGAAAGTAGGCGGACGCTTGTTGTCTCTGGCAAAGAATTTCTGATAGCCAAAGTCTATACGCTCAACCACATTTTGCAATGCCTGTGACGGCAACAAACGCCAATGTGCAAAGCGTGTTGTTCTTTTCAGCTTTGCCAAATGGTTAATCATTGTGAACTTACTCGGATACTTGCCAAAACGCCGATAGTATCGCTTATGCAAGGCAATGAAATGATTATACACCTCAGCAAAAGAATCTATATCCCTATGGATATACATATTGCGATCACAGAGACTATACATTTTGTATTTGTATGTTAAATATTCCATAACATAAATATACACAAAAACAGTAATTTATGCAAGTTTTATGTAGTCAGTGAACGGATGATTTTGGTCGATGAAGTGCTGGCGCACTTGTACACCGCTCCACCGCCCACATTGCCTTGAGCAATGTGCCACCATGCTAAGCATGTTCCGTGATGATTTTACACGGAAGCACCGCACCATAAATTCGGAAGCCCTTCGCCATGCGACCCAACGCTAAAGCTCTCTGCGAGTGGGTCTTACGGGCTGTAAGATAAGAATGTGAGTGCAAATGGCCGTCCCTGCACGCACTACCGTTCCACTTCCTTTGACAGCAACCCCGCTCGCAGCGGCCCATACATCCCGTATTCCCACTGAAACTCGGCATCCCTCACCACTCGCTCCGCCTGTTCCCGTCGAACTGGCGCCGTCCCCAGAAGTTTCCCATCCTGCCTGATACTGATCTCCGCCTCGCCAACTGTGAACAACAGCGACGTCGGCTCATCGCGCCACACAACCGGCACAGAAACATGCCCCGGCTTTTTCAACCGATGCACCACGCGGTACTCATCCCACACCTCGTCATCGTGCAAAAACGCAAGCCGCATATCTCGCTCGGGACACCCCTTAGCACTCACGGAAAGAAAGAGCGCGTCCCCCATCGGAGATAGTCCCGTAACGCGCTGCCCCCACTCATTGATCACGATATCGCCATCGTGCTTTTCATTATACGCCACAACCCGATCTTCCCACGGGTGATTCATCTCATCTGTAATTGGCGGACGCCGGAACATCCGCTTCACAAACTGCCAGTGATCCTTGTGCGCATCGTACCGCCACAACTCGGACCACGGCCAAACGCCCACATAGAGATCCCCGCCATAAAACCCCGTTGTTTGCGCCTCTCGCACCCTACCCGACACCCCCGGCATCACGGGTGGCCATTCCTCTACATGACGAACCTCCTCCCCATCGTAAATAAACAAATTACCCGTTGGATACTGCGCCATCAACAGCTTATCATACCAGTTCAACATCGAATAAAGCTGAAAACTCACCCCCTCCAATGACGCGCGCAACACCTTCCACCTCGCCCCGTCAAACGCATATATCCCGCCCATATTGGACGAATTTACAATCTCATCTCCCAACTGCCCAATGGCAAAAGGTGTCTCCCGATCGTACTTCAGATCGAGCACCACCGCTTTCTCCAGATCAACCGCCCTATCTCCCGGCACATAGGGCACCGCGTACAATTTCGTGTACGGCTGTTCCACCTCTCCATTCTTATAGAAAAATGTCAAATACCCCAGCGCGTAATAAAAATGATGGTAATATCCGGACACCGGTTTTGCGAGAACCCGCTCCCCATCATACCACGCCTCACCCCCCTTAAACTGAAGCACCTTTCCCCCAACCCGCATCTTGCCCTCCCCGCTCACCGTCTCACCTATGCCAAAACGCTCATCCACCTGCCAGACACCTGCTACATCGTCCCACGCTCTCGCAGTCCGATCCTGATGGTAGCTACACGCGTACACCCTGCCATCCAGATCGAACAAATAACTCCCCCCATCCTCCGTCGAAGGCGGCAACGTCTCAAATTCCATCTCCGCTTCATCATCCCGCACAAAAAACTGCAACGTATATCGATCCATGCGAAACGCCGTATTATACACGCCTGTAAAACCTGCGCCCAAAACCACGCGCCCCTCTGCGTCTCGCGCCTCAAACAGCGTACCCCAGTTTTGCCCCACATCTTTACCAAAATCAATCGTCGTCTCAATCTGCATCACTGTTCTCTCCTCAGCCTGCCCACACAGAGGCCACAGCAAAAATACCGTTAGAATCCATCTCATCTCACCCATCCCAAACCGGTGCATCCTGCGCCTGCAATTGGATCCAAAGCCTGTCAAATGCCTCGCTCCCATCGTCCTCCCACTCATCCAGACGCACGCCCGGCGCAAACGACTCATCCACTCCCTGTTTCATCAGCCGCTCTGCCTGCTGCAAATTGCGATAATAATGTTTAATACCGCCCGGTAGCGTCACCACCGAAACGTGCCGGGGCCATTCCACAGCAGGTATCTCCCGATACTCCGCCACGGCATCCTCATCCAGCACCACACCCAGGCCAGGTCCCTCTGGAACTTTCATAAACCCGCGCTGCACCGAATGTGCATCCACAATCAAATCGTCCTCATAAGAATGGCTCGCCGTCACCCCTGGCAGCGTCGCTGTCGGCATCACCGCGCCCAACTGAAGCGCAAACGCCGTTGTAATCCCCGTTCCCGCATACTGCAACAAAATCGGCGTATTCGCCGCTGCAAAAGTCCAGGCCGCCGCCAGTGCATCCCGCACACACTCGTGGCTGCAAAGCGCCCCATCAAAATCGCCCGCTCGAAGCCCTATCCACGGACCTGATAGCTGCCGCGACGCCGCCTCACACAGCACCCGCACCCCGTGCAGATAGAACGGTATCCGAATCGCCTCATGCAACCTGCGCCACCCTTCAACATCATACGCAAAAATGGGTTCCTCCACCCCCTTCACCACCGGAATCTTCTCCAACTCCCGCAGCACCGGCAATGCTTTCTCCACACAAATCAGCGCCCCGTTAAAATCGAACTCCACCCGGAAATCCACCGGCGCAACATCCTGAATCGCCTGTGCGCATGCCACCACATCGTAAAACGCCCGTGCCTTACACTTCAACCCCCGGAACCCCCGCTCTGCCGCCACCTGCACCTCCGCCGCTGTATCCTCCACCGACATACACGGCATCCACCATCCCATAGAAACCCACTGACGCACCTGCTGCCCCATCAGCTTCCACGCCGGCAGCCCTAGATGCTTGCCCATCAAATCATAACACGCCATATCCAGATTAAACCGCCCCTGCCCCATCACATGATCAAATGGATCCGTCCCGATATAGGCCTCCAGCATCTTCTGACCAAACGGCGACCCCACATTCTCTGCCAACCCCACCAGCCCTGTATCCGTATAAAATTTATAAACCGTCACTTCTTCCTTCATCGCAAAATGATAATACGCCTTCCGGATACGCGCCTCATACGGGACCCGAAGCGGAATTACCTCGATATCCGTGATCTTCATCGCCATTCTCCTTCTGGACAACTTGAATTTCACAAAAATTGTCGTATATATAACGACCCATTTTTCAATCTCTTGCCCTCACGAAAGGTCTCCCCATGCCCCAGCGCCTCGTCTATTTCAACGGGAGATTTGTTCCCGAACGCGAAGCTCGTATCTCCATCTTCGACTCCGCCCTGATGTTTGGAGATATGGTATTTGAAATGACTCGCTCCTTCAAGCAAAAACCCTACTGCCTTCGCAACCACCTGAAACGCCTGTACGCCTCCATGAAATACGCAGAAATCGACTGTGGCCTCAGCATCGACCAGATGGAAGACGCCACGCACAAAACCATAAAAAAAAATCTGTCCGCCCTGGAAAAACTGGACTTTCAGATCATGCACAACGTCACCCGGGGAGCCCTGGGCTTTTACGACACCCTCGTCACAGAAGGTGCCAGTCCCATCGTCACCATCAACGTCATCCCGCTCGTGCGCCACATCGGAGGCAGCGCCCACTATTACGAACAGGGCGCTCACTTTGTCATCACGCCCCAGCAATCCGTACCCGCCCGGTACATCGATCCCAAAGCCAAAAACCGCAGCCGCATCTACTACCAGATTGCCAACCTCCAGGCGCAACGCATGGAAAAAGGTGCCAACGCCCTCCTCACCGACGAACGCGGCTTTATAACCGAAGGCACTGGCACCAATTTCTTCATCGCCCGCAATGGCGAAATCCACACACCCAAACCACACGACATCCTGCGCGGCGTCTCCCGGCAGGTCTGCATGGACCTCGCGGCAAAACTGAATATTCCCGTCTATGAGACCGACATCGAACCCTACGATGTACGCGAAGCCGACGAAGCCTGGTACACGTCAACCACCATCTGTATGGTACCCATCACCCGCTTCAACTTCCAACCCGTCGGCACCGGCAAACCCGGTCCCATCTATCAACAGCTTCTCTCAGCCTGGTCCGAAGAAGTCGGCGTAGATATCCCCGCTCAGGCTCAGGACTACGCCGAACGCGCCAAAACCTGGACCCCCTGAACCCGCCTGTAAAAACACTACACCTCATAAGCCGTCCACGTTCCCGTGCAGCCCAGTCCGCGTCTAACGTGGAGCAACCCCTTTGCGGGTTCGGCGATATAACCCGAAATAGAATACATATCTACAGCACCATGGCGACATATCGCTGCGGGATCGCCATCGTGATCTGAGAGAATGGCCTTCATCGTATCCACCGTGATATCGCCCCAGTGTTCTTTGACCAGATCGCGCATTCTATCGCGTCGAGGACAAGAATCCACAAGACTATTGGTTTCGCAGGGTGCAAATTCGGGCGTGAGATAGTGGTTGGCGTGAACAATCGCATCGGGATGTGTATCGGTAAATTGCATCACACCTTCGGGACGGATCTCGAGATCGGCAATCTGCCCATCGCCAAAACAAAAAACCATATTGCCAGCCGAACAGGTAGGATGTTGTCTGAGAATCCGAAGACAGGTATCCAGACCCTCCTGCTCCAGCATAATGCGTTTGAGCGGATAGTGAGGCAGCCCCATCTGCCAGGGACAATCGTAGAGCGCATTGGCAAAATGAGCCAGACCGTACTGATTCATACCCGAATAACCCAATTGTCCCGCAAAAGTGAAAAGCAATGCCCGGGGACGACCATCAGAAGGACAAACGTGCAAGAGAATGGCGACATCGGCGTATTCGGGCGCGAGATCCTGATTTTGACCAGCCAGAGGATACCCATCGGCAGTCGCAGAACCAGTAAGCGCGAAAGCCGTACACCCCTCGGGCGGAACACTGGCGGCTTCGCCCCGCGCCTGACACAAAAGCGCCTCATCAAAAGAAATACCCGCACCTTCGGCAAGCCCGCGAATCTCTTCCATAAGCAACGGACTCAGCTTTTCAATTAAGGGATAAAAAGCGCGCGCATTCTGGCAGAGTTCATCGCGAGATTTGCCCGTGAGTTTATCAATCCACACGAGATATTTGTGAACGAGATCCGCGGCCTGTTTGCCGTGTTGATACCCCAGGTCGTACGCCGTACCGGACACTTCGACAAAAGGAAACGCATGACCGGCTATCGCAGTATCAGCCATGGGACAACCCTTCGCGATTCATCCACAGGCGCATAATCGTTGGCGCCTCGCGGAGGAGATGGAGGTAAACATTTCCCGTTTGGCGTTGCCTGGCGAGATGCTTTTTGCCAAAGGGTTTGAGATTGAATTTGCCAGCGTTTTGAACGACGGATTTTTTCTTATTATCGACCTCAATGGTAAGCACATGCTCCTGCACCTGATTTTCTTCGGCAGCATCGAGGTCCAGCGCGCGCAAAGACCAGAGAGATCTCTCACCCGCCGCACAGCGTTTGGCATAAGACCCCGCGCAGTGGTGCATAATGCGCCCCTCGGCGTAGAGTTGTTGCGAAGTAATGAGTTCGTGAACCGTCCACTGAATATTGCGTTTGAGCCTGGGGTCCAGCGTCGCATGTTCAAACTCCCTGAATCCAGAGGACGCCCAAATTTCCAATTCGACATCTTCCAGACCCGTAAGCTCTTGATGCCACACATCGACCTGGCGGAGAAGCTTATTGATACTGCGGCCCTTCATACAAAAGTTGGGATGTAGCGGCGGACCTTCGATCTCCGTACCGTCGGGTTGTGGAATGCGCTGGGGCGTGAATTTTTGATTGCGGATATAGTCGATAATGGGATTGATGTAACTGCGTTCGAGAAAAGCCTGCTTGGCGAGAAAATGTACGACGGTCTCCCAAAAATCTTCGTTCTCGAATCCTTCCCCCAGAGGCCCATGGGCAATTTCCCAGGCACTTTTCGGGTTGCCGCCATAAGCTATGTACTGAACCTTGCGAAGGCACTGAACAACGGTGTGATAACTGCGTTTTTCTTGCAAAAGCAAATGCGCCATGCGCTTTGTAATCCGCATAGGCACACCGGCTGTGCGGATATTTTGCCCCATGCCAACGTGTATAAACCACGCTTGTTCCTGTCGCGCCTTTGGTGTATTACCCTGTAAAAATGCCGTATCAAAAAATGCGGGCACATCGTATTGTGCCAGAAGATGACGCGCAAGGCTATAGAATTGATGCGTTGGTTTATAGCTACCAGGTCGCCAATCCTCAACGGGCCGAATCCAATCTGTGTGATTGCGAGCGAGTTGCTCAAGAGCGGCGATATAGGTATTGACAACCGTATGCCCAAAACGCTTGCAGGCGCGTGCGGGCCGCATCAAATCGCCGTATTTTTCAACGTGGAGAACAAGGCGACCTAATGCTCGTTGCGCATCGGGATCACCGTCGAGATTATTGTAAATCGCGCGAATGCGAAAGAGCAAATCGGAGACAGTCTCATCCTGAAGCTCGCCTTTGAAGATACGGGCGATAAATTTGGCGCGGTGGGCATTGTGCCTCGGGCTAACATCGGGATCGCGCTGCTCAACCTCGCGTTGCATAAGATCAATTTCTGCCCTGCATTGAACAGAGGTTTTATCCAGACCAGTATCCAGCCCATTGCGGTAACACCAGAGCCTATAAGCGAGTTCCCTGTCGAAACCGAGCGTCTTAAGATGCGATTCGAGATCGGGTTTATCGAGAAGAACATTTGACATAGCACAATCCTGTTATGTTAGGCTATTGAAGTCTTAATTCCGCTACATACAAAGACAAAACGCTCCGCGATAAAGTTTCATCGTGAACAATCAAAACCCCCGCAAAACCGTACTCTCTCTGCGGGGCAATCCTTCCTTCGGCGCGCGTTTTAACACGACGTATTCCAGACCGTGTTCCTCGCAAAAAACTCTCTTCTCCAGCTTATCGCCATCTTCATTCACCGCATAAATATCCGGTTTAATAACATCAATCTCTGGCGCGGCATCCATCCATCCATCGCCAGAAGAAATAAGCCCCTGTTTGACAAAACGGACGGATTGCACCACATATCGGCGTTCGTCTTCATCGAACATGGGATGATGTTCCCCCTTGAGCAAACGGACATTGGCATCGTGACCCACAACAACGTACAAATCGCCCAACTCGGACACCTCTTCAAAAAAACGGATATGCCCGGAGTGAAACCAGTCAAAACACCCCGTAACAATCACTTTTTTATTCTTCCCACCTCCATCCGCTATCTCAGTTACCGGAAAACCTTTAACATCATCTGCGGTCAAAACGCGATATGCGACATTATGCGCCTCGCAAAAATGTCGTCTTTGCGGTGTATCGTCTCGCTCATCCACCACCCAAAAATCTGCCTGCATCGCATCGGGAAGACCGTCTTTATCTCCCAACTTCGTTACAAGCGTCACGCAATCCACATAGCGAATCGCATCCATCATATACATGCGTTCTTCTTGTGGAAATTTGGTTTGCCCCTCAATGACATCATCCCCCCACACCAGCGCGTGAAGATATCCGTATCTGGATGCTTCCTGCAAAAAACGTATATCGCGCGCCCTCATATCGTCAAAACTACCTGAAACAACAACAGTCTTCATACACTATCCTCTGTCATATCGAACATCCACGCGAAGTGCGCCCGGCACGGGTTCTTCAGACACAACGTAAATATACCCACCGCCACAGCCAGAATACATCGCCCCGATATATCTGGACTGATAATATTCCAGAATACCCATAAGATCAATCCGGATAGTTGGGTGTCGCACCGTATGCGGCAAAAGCGTCTCCCAGCAGACCATACACTCATTCAGAGACGCGCCCAATCCCCGCACATCTCTGGCAATAATCGCATCATAACAATCCTTGCCCGACTGACTCAATCTTTCAATCCATATCGGATCTAAATTCTTTTCACCCAGCGGCTCATAGCCATCGGGCCGAGGGGAAACGGGAACCATATAGATCACATTTTCGAGCCAACGCGCGACATCGGGATCGTTATTGGACTCGATATGAACCGGAAAATAGCCGCCCTCATATTCGCAATCGTAGTCGAGCCTGCTCACACCCGGATAAAGCAACCCGATCATATCCTGTGAACCCGACGGCTCGGCCTTGCCTTCATTTTCCACCGTGTACAATTCCTTCACCAGATCGGATGGCACTCGATCGGGAAACGTAGAACCCCAGAGCTTCATCGCAATATCTCTCGTACTCGTCGCCATACCACAGCGATTCATAAAACGGCTGGTAGGTTCGAGCGAAACCACAACCATAGACCCGGGAGGCGACGGATTGTACTGCGACAAAAACGGCTGATCAATCCATCCACCGGCAAAAGCCATGCGAAAGGGAATATTGCCAATAACGCTCGTAATATCTTTACTCATATAATAAATACCCCAGTTCAGCTCACCGTCCGCTTACCCGCTTTGCGATCGGCGTATTGCTGTGCAATCCAGGCATAAGTCTTAGCCATACCGTCGCGCAAAGGAGTATCTGGCTCCCAATCGAGAATATCTTTAATCATATCATTATCGCTATTGCGCCCGGCAACGCCCTGAGGCGCAGTCAAATCATACGTGCGATTGAGTTTAACATCGCCGATTTCCTCAATAATACTCACCAGTTCATTGATAGAAACCAATTCACTCGAACCGAGATTAATAGGCGTCGCAATCAAATCTTCGCTGTGCATAATCATATCGACGCCCCTGATACAATCGTCAACATACATAAAACTGCGCGTCTGGTTGCCATCGCCCCAAATATCAATCTCGAGATTACCGCTATCCTTGGCCTCAATCGCTTTGCGGCAAAGCGCTGCAGGTGCCTTCTCTCGTCCGCCATCCCACGTCCCATAAGGACCATACACATTGTGGAACCGCGCAATCGCCGTCTTCATCCCGCGTTCATCCCAATACTCTTCGCAAAACATCTCCGAAACCAACTTTTCCCAACCGTATCCACGCTCTGCCATTGCCGGATAAGCATCTGATTCTTTGAGTGCGCGCACATTGGGATCCTCCTGCAATTCAGTATTGTACGCACAGGCAGAAGAAGAAAAGAAATACCGCTCTACGCCTGCCCAATAGGCCGCTTCAATCAGATGAGTATTGATCAGAATACTCCGCAAACACTCGACCCTGAATCGTTCAATAAATCCCATGCCTCCCATATCCGCCGCGAGATTGTACACTTCGACAGCACCTTCAACAGCGCGTTTGCAATTGTCTTCATCGCTCAAATCCAAACACAGATTCTCCACCCTCGGCACGCGCTGGTACCACTCGGGCAAGGGCTTCTTATCAACAGCGCGAATCCGCACAAACCCCTGATCGTGAAAATATCGCGTCAGTGCGCCAGCAATAAAACCGCCCGCCCCGCAAATAACGATCAAATCGTCTTTGTTAAGCGTCGTCGCTGCTATCTGCTGCTTTCCCATCGTATTCCTCCAAAGTGAATAACCTGTATTATAGTATTATGCGTCTGGTCCGTGAAGATATTACAAAAGAGAGACACAAGACGCAAGAAATGAGAGACAATATTGTGCGTCCATTCTTTGGTTAGACACAAAGTCTATTTCTCAATATATTGCAAAAAGTAAAAGCGATAAAACCAACGCGTTCCACAGGAGCACCCATGCCGCTACTCAACGTCGAAAACGCCCGTGAAAACCTCAGCCGCTACCCCTGGGCGCAGACCATCCTCGAAGACTGGAAACAACAGGTTGCCCACCTCATGGACCAGAACCGCGACTTTATCGACACCATGATGCCCGAACTCACCCCCTGGCCCGAATACGGCCAGAACTGTCCCGTCTGCGTCAACCACCTCTCCTCCATGGGTGAAACCGGCCTGTACGAATGGGATCCCACCAATCCGGATAAACTCACCTGCAAATACTGTAAAACCGAGTACCCCAACGCCAACTATCCCGAAACCGGCAGCATCACCGCGCCCAGAATGAACCAGACCTTCACCTACTACCTCACCGACGAAGAACGCGCCCACCCCGAAGACAAATCGGGCAAACACGCCTTCAAATGGGTCAACTGGCCCGTACACACGAGCTGGACCGGCATCATCCGCACAAAAAAAAGCCGCTGGATCTTTGAACAAATGCTACCACTTGCCAAATTATACGCCCTCACAGATGACGTATTATACGCCCAGTGGTGCGCCGGAATCATGGACTGCATGGCGCGGCGATACCCCAACTGGCTCTTCCACTCCTACGACGGCACCATAGCGGATTGCCCGCCAGCCGAAGCCGCCATCTCCCTGGGCAAATATCCTCGCGCCGGGCGTTTTCCTGTCGAAACCATCATCACCGCCTTTGAAGGCCGCCATCGCGAAGGAGACCATGCGGTCCTCAACAACGGCTTCTGGGGCGCAGGACGCTTTGGCTGCAGCGGCTCCGATGGCGGAAGCATCCTTCAGGTCACCCTATCCTACGACCTCATTCGAACTGCCCAGTATCCAGATGGCTCACCCGTCCTCACACCCGAAATGGATCAACGCATCGTCAACGACCTCATCCTATCCGGCTGTGCAGACACCGAAAACTGGCGCGAAATCAACAACAAATGCGGTCCCGGCCGCGCACTAAGCGCCGCCGTCGGCATACTCTTCAACAAACCGCAAAGCGTGCGCCGCGCCATCGAAGGCCTTGAAACCCTCCTCGAAGATGCCTTCCACTTCGACGGCTTCTGCACCGAATCTCCCTCCTATTCCGCCATGCACCTCAACCTGTTGCGCGACATACCAGAACTACTCGTCGGATACTCCGATCCCGACGGCTACGAACCCAAAACCGGTCCACCCCTCAAAAACCTGGACCCCTTTCAACACTTTGACCGCTACCGCCTGGCTCTGGAAAGCATGGTCCGCATGCTCGACCCAAACCTGCAAGACCCCGTCATCGGAGATTCCCGAGAAGGCCGAAGCATCGACCCCATCTACGCCGAAGTTCTATCCGCCCACTACGGCAACCGCTACGCTGGCCTGCTGGAAAAATCGCAGAACGCCCCACTCTCGCAAAAAGGCAGCGAATACGCCCTCTGGCATCGGGATCCCGATCTGATAGCCGAACAAAACACCGACCTGCCCCACCACACCGAATGGTTCCCCGGCTGGCACGTCGCCGTCCTGCGCGGAGGAAACCCAAAAGGTCACACCGCCTTCTACTTCAACGGTTATGGTTTCGGCGGCCATCGCCACTACGACAGCCTGGGCATCATGTACATCGCCCAGGGGCGGGAAATGGCCGCAGACCGGGGTTATATCTGGGACGACCCCAGAAATGCATGGACCAAAAGCACCCTCTCTCACAACATCGTCACCGTTGACGGCCAAAATCAGAACGGCAACCCAAAATCCGCCACTCTGGAACTCTTCGGCACGGGTGCAGGCGTCGAAATCGTCCAGGCATCCGCCGCTCCTTACGAGCAGTGCGATCACTACCAGCGCACCTGTGCGCTCATCCAGATCCCCGGTGAACAGACCTACGCCATCGACTTCTTCCGAATAAACGGCGGCAATCTCCACCAGTATGGCTTCCACTGCAACGGCCATCTAACGGGCATTCGCGGTGCCGATCCCCAACCCATTGACGAACAAATCGAATGGCTCGACAACATCCGCGCCGACCATCCTCAAGCCCCCTTCACCGCCACATGGCAAAACCAGGACCTGCGAATGGACCTCATCCTGCTCAACCCCATCCATCGCCTCCTGCTCGCAGACGCGCCCGGCTGGCGCTCGGACCTGGGCGACCAACTCAATGCCCCACCCATCCAGCAAATCCTGGCCGAACGCAAAGACGAGGCAAACACAATGTACGCCGCCGTCATCGCACCCTACACCGACACATCACCCATTCAATCCGCACACCTGATCCTGAACGACCCCGACACCAGCACCATGGCAATAGCCGTAAAACGCGATAGTTGTACCGACTACATTCTCTCAGCCCCAGATGGCACCACCCATGACCTCGGCCCCATCTCCATCACAGGCCAATTTGCATATGCATCCATCGACCATCAGGGCAATCTCCAACGGGCTTATTTGCTCTGCGGCACCGAACTCCGCTGCGGTAGTCACATTCTCACATGCCCACAGGCACAAACCCCACTCGACGTCACCTCAGTTGACAATCGCACCTATCATATATCGCAAACCCTGTCCGAACCCGACACCCTCCCTGGAACCTATCTCCTGTGCGCAGACACCGGCTACGAAATCGAATCCGCCTCGGAAAAATCCATCACCGTAAGGGATTATCCCGCCACCGCGTGCGACCGCGTCGTTCTCCTCAACGCCGCTACCTTAAATCCTGCGATCTAACGAAACCAGCGCACGCATAACCAGGTCTGGCTCCACGCGATGAGGAAATTTCATAAAAGGCGCAATCAACTCCGCATCTCCTCCGGTCAAAACAAACGTCGCGCGCCCATCGGGAGCCAGTTCACTAAACAGTCGCTCTACAGCACCAACAGCCCCATAAACAATACCCGCCCGGATACACGATGTCGTATCCGTCCCAACAGCCGAATCAGGTGGCTGAAGTGCCACATGCGGGAGCAAACTCGTCTCATCGTACAAAGCGCGCAACCCCATACCCAAACCGGGCGCAATAGTCCCCCCGCGAAAAACACCATCTGCTGTCACCAGATCCACAGTCAGCGCAGAGCCAAAAGCGGCGACAATCACACCATCTGCACAAACGCGAAACGCCTCGCTGGCTTGTAATAGCCGATCAATACCAACATGGTCGGGACGAGGCACAGCGACATCAATCCCCAGATCCATATCCGTATCAACCACCTGCGGTGCTATAGCCCATACCGCCTGAACCGCTTTTTGAATCACCTCATCTGCACCGCGCACCACAGAAGCAACCAAACACCGATCGGGCGTCCCTCTCGGGGCAAAACGCGATTCAAGCACATCCACAACCCGTGCCTTGCAATCCTCACCGGCCATATCTCGCACCGCACTCAGAGACGCACGCGCAATCGGGTGATCATCATCGTATAACGCCGCCTTCAAGCGCGAATTGCCCACATCAAAAACCAGCAATTTTCGCCCCATTGTTTGATCCCTATTCAGCAATCAGCCCACCCCTTTTCATCTGCGCCCATCTGCGGATCCCTTCACCTCTCGCCGCCGCGTATGTAAAACCAATTCAGTATATCCATTGGGCACTTCGCGACCCTTGAAAACCAGATCGAGCGCCGCTTGAAACGCAATACTCTCATCGAAATTTGGCGCCATATTGCGATACGCCGCATCGCCCGCATTCTGCCTATCTACAACCGCGGCCATCTTCTCAAAAGTCTCTCGGACTTGCTCGGCACTCACGATCCCGTGATGCAGCCAATTGGCGATATGCTGGCTCGAAATACGCAATGTCGCGCGATCTTCCATCAGCCCCACATCGTGAATATCGGGCACCTTAGAACAGCCAACGCCCTGATCAACCCAGCGCACCACATAGCCCAAAATACCCTGCGCATTATTGTCCAACTCCTGCACAATCTCCTCAGCCGTCAGATCTCTATCCAGCAAAGGCGGCGTCAAAATCGCATCCAGACTCGCGCGTTCTCGCCTTGCGAGTTCTGCCTGCCGCGCCGAAACATTCACCTGATGGTAGTGCATCGCATGCAATGTGGCCGCAGTTGGCGAAGGAACCCACGCAGTAGTCGCCCCTGCTTCGGGGTGATTCATCTTCGTCTCCACCATCTCCCGCATCGCATCGGGCATCGCCCACATCCCCTTGCCTATTTGCCCTTTGCCAATCAACCCAGTCTCAATACCCACATCCACATTCCAATCTTCATAAGCCGTCAACCACGGCTGCGCCTTAATTTCATTCTTGGGAAGCATAGCACCGGCTTCCATACTCGTGTGTATCTCATCACCCGTGCGATCCAAAAATCCCGTATTGATGAAAATGACGCGCTCGCAGGCTTCCCACATAGCGCGTTTCAAATTGACAGTCGTGCGCCGTTCTTCATCCATAATCCCGATCTTCAGCGTATTTCGCGCAAGTCCAAGCGCATCTTCCACACGCCCGAATAACTCTACTGTCGCCGCCACCTCTTCAGGTCCGTGCATCTTGGGCTTTACAATATACACGCTACCCGAGCGGCTATTTTGAAACACGCCATTGCCCTTCAAATCGTGAATAGCCGCCAGCGACGTTACCATCGCATCCAAAAACCCTTCGGGAATCGCCTCTCCATCGGCAGTCGTCACCGCATCAGTGTACATGTGAATACCCACATTTCGCACCAGCAGCGTACTTCGCCCCGGCAATGTCAACGCACCGCCATCTGGACGGATGTAAGTTCTATCGGGATTCAATTTGCGATTCAGAGGTTGTCCATTCTTTTCAAAAGTCGTCTCCAACGTGCCCCTCATCAAACCGCACCAGTTGCGATACACGAGCACCTTGTCCGCAGCATCCACGGCAGATACGGAATCCTCACAATCCTGAATCGTGGTAATTGCTGATTCCAGCACCACATCTTTTACCCCTGCCGGATGGTCTTTGCCAATCGGATGACCTGGATCGATCTGAATCTCAATATGCAACCCATTGTGCGCCAACAAAACACTGGCCAGTGCCTCACCTCGCTCTGTATAACCCGCAAACTGATACGGATCTGATAACCCTGTATCCCGACCATCAACCTCTGCGACGAGCACCTTCTGCCCGCCTTCCTCACTCAGAGCAAATGCCGTCACTGCTGCATAAGATCCACTGGACAGCGGCACAGTCTCATCCAAAAACTCATTCGCGCTATCAATCACCTTCTCGCCGCGCACGGGATTATACGCCGTACCCTTATCCGCACCATCATCCTCCGAAATCACATCTGTCCCATACAGTGCATCGTACAAGCTACCCCAACGCGCATTGGCCGCATTCAAGCAATAACGCGCATTATCCACCGGCACGACCAGCTGCGGTCCGGCCACTGTCGCAACCTCTGGATCAACGCCATTTGTCAACACTTGAAAATGATCTCCTTCGGGCAACAAATACCCGATCTCTTGCAAAAATGCCCTGTACGCCTCCCCATCAATAGATCTGCGCCCCTTATGCCAGGAATCGATCTTTGCCTGTAAGACATCGCGCTTTTCCAATAAACGCCGGTTCTCCGGTCCCAGATCTCTTATAATCTCCTCCAACCCCTGCCAAAAAGCCTCTGCATCCACGCCCGTATCGGGCGCAATTTCGTCTTTGACCAATGCGTAGAGCGCGGCATCTACATTCAATTCTCCAACTGCTACCCTGCTCATATACCACTCCTTTGAAAACTCATGTATATCCACCTTTACCCAACAAAATACGCGCCTCCTCGTCATCGCCCTCTAAAATCGCCTGCGTCAACCCGCCATCGGGAGGTGGTCCCCCGTGTGGTGATCGGCGCAACCAAGTTGGCGTATAACTCAAAATCAACATCCTGCGCTTTGTCCTCAACGTCGGCAATCCCCGATGCCACAGATTGCTGTGAATCAACACGCCGCCCCCTGCCTTCACGCGAACCACAAGCTCACCTTCAACCGGCTCATAAACATCGGGAGGCGGTGCTCTATCCAACCAATTGTGCGACCCCGGCACAATTCCCACAGCCCCCGTATCCTCATTCAAATCATCCAGATAAATCAGAGCATCCAATCCGTGTGGCCTGGAAAACCACGGCGGCAAAGGATTGGAAACCACGCGCAAATGCTGGTGCCATGGGGTCTGATGAGGCGTCGCAGCCGGATAACTAATCCGTGCACTCAGCCCCCGAAGCCTGACCAGTGGCCCCATCATCGCCCGCGCGATAGATAACACAGGAGAAAACTTCAACAAATCCAAAAACACCGGATCTTTATCCATCAAATGCCGTGGGATACGTCCCCAGGACCGCTTTCCAGTATCCCGAAACACACCCGATTCCCGATCCTCCAACCGATCCAGCGCATCTTGCAATGCTTTCAAGTCCTCGCCTGCAAACAATCCCTCGCGCACCAAATACCCTTCCCGGTCAAATTGCCGCAACTCCTCTGTCGATGCACAAACATCTATCTCGTAATGGTGGTCTGATCCGCTGGTATTGGGACTAAGAACCTTATAAGACACTGTGCAATTCTGTTCCATATCATCTCCTCATGCCAAAACCAGAAGCCAATCACCATCTCCCGGTGCTTCGTAAACGCGCTTGCCGTTACCCTCGCGCACTACTGCTGCTTCCACATCGCCATCGCGCGGATTGTACCAGATACCCCGAAGCTGTGGTGACAGGCCCGCCATCTTTATCGCCACCGCCTCACCCTGTGGTGTATAGGCAACCACGAGATCGTTTGCCACAGATTTAGAAATCAAAATGTGATTGTGTACATCTCGCTCGCCGGGCTGGACGCCCAACAACTCTGGGGACGGACGCAGCGTCCACCACCCGATAGAATCGAATGCATCAACGAGATAGCGAACTTGCTCTGCCCCATCCATCAGCAGCGCATCATGCCAGGGCAGAGGCGTTCCCGAATTGGGATGGTCAACGGGTGGACCGCTGCCATCGTCCCACCCCCACACACCATGCCCCCCATAAGTCACGCCAGCGGTTGGCGCGTTGAGCAGGCTCCAGTACATCGCCCTCCTCACCGACGCTGCATCGTGTGGTCGCTTTGAATGATAAGCCACGTGATTTTCATAAGAAGGCTCCATATTAATATAAAATTGGCGCGGCGTCTTCTTCCAATCCTCCGATGGCGGTCCCGTCACAATCCACTGCAAAGTCTCGTCGCTATCGCCATGCCCGCTTTGATAACCCACCACATCGAGCCAATTTTCAGACCGAAATTCATCAGTCGGAAATCGCCGCCCCGAACTGTGCATCGCCACAGGCGCGTGAGGCCCTTTCCCGAAAACCGCGCGCCCAACGCGCTGCCACCGCTCGGCATTCTCACCATCGTAATTGCCGTCTCCCCCCAAAATCCACACCACGGGATAACACGCCCAGCGCGCGACCATATATTCAGCCAATAGGATCATCTGGTCCTCTGGCAACGATGCGCCTGGGCTCTTTTCCGGATGATTGCGCCCTCCCAGTGCCCACAACATCACAGGCGCATTGACCAAGCCAGCCTGAAAAGTCATCTCTACCCAGTCATCCAACCGCTGAAAAAAGGTCGGATTTATTGTGATCTTTTCCATCCCAAAAAACGCCAGATTGCCCTCGACATCGCCATCTGGAGCCGCACGCCACTGCGTAGCCACCCATTGCACGGTATTAAACCCCTGCCGCACGCGCTCGCTGAGATAATAGCGCCATTCATCCCGCGTCGCCCGCAAACACCCATTCCACGCCGTATCCGCCATAAAGAAAAACGGCTTCTCATCTGCAAAAATAAAATGCCGCCTGTTTGCGGACAGCGCGATTGGGCCATGTACATCAAATTCACTGATCGTATGCGATGGCCCACACGCAAAACGCCCCTCGCGATTGTGCAAACCCACGTTTTCCGCATCTGAAAAAAACGTCGCATACGACCACTCGCCCTCGTCATCTGGACAAAAACGCACGCGCCATTGCCGCCCACCATCCCAAAACCCCATCACATTATAGACCGATCCAAACGGCGAAGTAAACACCACCTGCAATGCCGCTTCTTGAATGGGATTCCCGTAATCTTTATCACTTTCAAAATCGATCTCAATGCGTCCCCATTTTGTCACAACTGGCGCATGGCCGTTCTGATCTATGTCATTCATATTTTTTATAATCCTCGCTCAAATCTAACCGATATGCCTTCTTGTCAAATCGACGATCCAGCACAGTTCATCCGCGTCCATCCGCGGATTTTTCAGGCCTCTGGTCCAGCACATCTTCCACAAAAGCGCGCAAGACTTCGGCAGTACTCCACGCCTGAGCAAAGCAACCGCGAGAGGCATGGGGCGGGTCGCCATCGAAAATTTCAGAAATATGTCCCAGGCCCGAAGCTTCAACATGCCGCAACAAAGGGCGCAACATGCGTTTGGCAGAAGCACGAACACCTGCCTCTTTGCCGTGAATACGAACCCAGGAAGTGATAAATGGCCCCATAAGCCATGCCCAAATCGTCCCCTGGTGATATGCACCATCGCGACTACTTGGGTCGCCGCCATAAGTGCCCCTGTATGCCGCGTCGGATGGCGACAGGCTTCGCAAACCATAAGGCGTGAGCAACTCGCGTTCGACCACATCGAGAATACTGCGTTCACGCACGGCATCGAGCATACGATGCGGCAGACTGAGTGCAAAAATCTGATTCGGGCGAATCGCCGCATCTGGCACCGTATCGGTCAGACAGTCGTACAAACATCCCGCACCGGGGTTCCAAAATGCCTCGACAAAGCGCGTAGCTACTCTTTCCGCAAGCCTGGCGTATTCGGCACTGCGCCTGGATTCGCCATATCTATCAGATAGGTCGCGCATCATACACAGCGCATTATACCACAGCGCATTAACTTCAACGGGTTTGCCCTGCCTCGGGGTAACGACCCAATCTCCCACCTTAGCATCCATCCATGTCAGTTGCACACCGGGTTCCCCAGCATAGAGCAACCCATCGCAATCCAGATGAATATTATATCGCGTTCCCCGAACAAAATAGTGGATAATCTCCTGGAGCACTCGCCAGAGATTTTCGCGTACAAAATCATAATCATCTGTGTACGCCAAAAAGCGATCTACCGCATAGACATACCACAGGGTTGCATCCACACTATTGTACTCGGGTATATCACCCCAATCGGGAAAACGGTTTGGAATCATCCCCTCGTCGCAGAAACGCGCATAAGCAGCGAGAATATCGCAGGCCTCTTCAAATCGTCCGGTCACCAGCGCCAGACCGGGCAGCGCGATCATCGTATCCCGTCCCCAATCCGTAAACCAGGGATAACCCGCGATAATCGTGGCGCATGCGTCGCTGCGTCTAACGAGAAACGCATCCGCACTCAAACTGAGACCAGTGCATTTGGAAACTGATTGAACAATTTTATTTCTGCGATCTATCTCAGCCTGCCGAAGCGCATTCACCTCATCACAAGTACCGCGTTCAAGGCTGACGAGCAAATGCGCGGATTCGCCCGCTTTGAGATCAAAGGTAAATTCTCCGGGACAATACAGGTCTTCCCGATTATCCAGGCCGCGATAGGCTTCAACAGCATATTCAAAATTGTGATACCAATCGCCACGAGATTGAAATTCTCCATTGTGCGCGATATACAAAGGCGAAAATTCTGAATAGGGCTGAAAACTCACCAGACCATCGCAAATATCGACATCGCCATTGAGCGTATCATTCTGGCGCGTTAGATAATGGTAATCTCGGAAAGCCGCGAGTGGTCGCAACGTGAGCATAACGGAGCGATCAAAGGGACCATACGCGATCACAGTGGTATTTTGACCATAAACCATAAAAATTTGCTTATCAAAACGCAAATCGCCGACGCAATAGGTAAAAATGGGAAAGGGATCCAGGCGGACGTATTCGAGATGGATATAACCGTGTGGGTGAATGGCACCAGCGTAGCAATTACTACTCAGCTCAAAAGCCCCCATATCGGGCACAATAAGCGTCTCTTCGAATTTGGACAGCGAAACAAATCGACCGTGCGACTCATTCTGCGCGGGAATGAGCAAACCGTGGTACCGCCGCGTATTCATCCCGATAATGGTCGAACACGCAAATCCCCCCAGGCCATTGGTCTCAAGCCACTCTCGCCCCATCGCCTGATCGAGATCTCGGCATATTTCTTTTTTTATCTTCATGACCCGTTTCCATTCACCGAATGGAATATTCCCTCCTCCTTGACACCAGGCAGTTTTGTATCTATAAATACTTGCGGTGACTACTCCCAACGCTGAAGCTGTTGGGCTTTACGGGCTATCAGGTAAACTTCTCTATAACGAACACATATATGACTGCAAAACAACCTACATTAGCGATAAACACGCGCTCCAAATCCTCTGAATCTGACTGGCTCAAACGAGAACTGACGGACTTCAACGCATTTGGCAAAAATACAATTGTGACTTCTACGGAAACAGAGCCAATTCGCCTTGAAACTTACGTAAACGAATTTTGGACCGCAAAACAAAGGGCCGCCAACGCACTCCACGAAATATCATACCGGGCGTGTTTCAAGCCCCAATTACCCAGATTCTTTATCGAACGACTAACCACACCGGGCGACACAGTCTATGACCCCTTTGCCGGGCGAGGTACAACACCCATTGAATCCGCGCTTTTGGGGCGCGTTCCCATAGGATGCGATATTAATCCGTTGAGTTCCATTATGACGCTTCCCCGCCTGAATCCACCCACAGTTGATCAAGTCGCCGACAGACTATCCCATATAGAACTCGAAGATGTCGATGAATATCCAGAAAAACTACTGGTCTTTTATCATCCGGAAACCCTGAAGCGGATTTGTTCACTCAAAAAATATCTGTTAAAAAAAGAAAAAGCCGGCAGCCTCGACTGGGTCAATCAATGGATTCGCCTGGTCGCACTGAACCGATTGACGGGTCACTCATCTGGCTTTTTCTCGGTTTATACCCTGCCCCCCAACCAGGCCGTCTCCATTGATTCTCAAAAAAAAATTAACGAAAAAAGAAATCAAACACCGCCATTACGAGATGTCAAAGACCTCATACTTAAAAAAACGCGTTCTCTTTTAAAAAACTGCGACGATCAAACTCGGCACACCCTGACAGGCATCTTTCCCCAGGCAAAGTTCCTCACACGACCCTCAGATAGCATTCCCCAAATCGCCTCCAACTCTGTCTCCCTTGTCGTAACCTCCCCGCCGTTTCTCGATGTCGTCAACTACGCGCAGGACAACTGGTTGAGATGCTGGTTTTGCGACATAGACCCCGCAACTGTACCCATCACCATGGCGAGAAAAGTCGAACAGTGGCAACGCGAAATGACAAAAATTTTCCGCGAATTAGAGCGCGTTTTGAAACCCGGCGGACACATCGCCTTTGAAGTCGGTGAAGTCAGACACGGCAAAATAAAACTCGAAGAAGCGGTTATCCCGTGTGGCATCGAAGCGGGACTCACGCCATTGCTCGTCTTAATCAACGACCAAAAATTCACCAAAACCGCCAATGTTTGGGGCGTTGATAATCTTAAAAAAGGGACAAACACCAATCGCGTCGTCGTGTTTAAAAAAGAATAGTTATAATTTTTCATTAAGCAGCACGCGCATCAGCGACCTCGAGTGTCATTTTCAAGTACGCCACAGCTTGCTTACGGGAGACTGTTGGAAAGTCATCAAGAAACTTGTTGAGTGAATCTCCTGCCGTCAGATGCTGGATCAAAATCTCAACCGGGACGCGGGTGCCAGCAAAAACTAAGGCACCACTCATCACATTTGGGTTCCGCGAAATAATCTGTTTCATTTTCATAGGTAAAACCTCCTCAAATGCGTTCTCCCCATAGCGTTTCATTCCTGCCCGTTTTCTTTTTTATTCAACTTATTCAAACTGTTTTTTACTCTGATTGCACGCTTTGCCCTTACCTCGAATAATATCTGCTCGCTGCCATAGCCCAACAGTGCGACCAATCGCATCGCCCTCGCCGAGATGCTGTATCTGTGACCTGGTGAACCAATCGCAGTGCCTATTTGCCAGCGCATCGACATCTATATTCTCATCCGAAAAGCCATAAACCCGACACACACCATCTTCCTCTTCCACATCTTCAATATAGGACATCCACGGCACCTCCAGCTCGAGTTGCGTCCTCGTAAGCTCTTGCAAAGAGCCTACACGCGCGCCAACATCCCAGCCGACCAATTTTTCCTCTTCCCATCCCTCGCCACCCGGCAACGCCCAACGATCCGTCTCATCATCGCGTCGCAGCAAAAACCTCGGTTCCCCACCATCTGGACACTCAATAAGCAAACGGGTCGTCTCAATCGGCTTGTCAAAACACACGGGAATGAGCCGTTTTCCCTCATCGCTCAAAGCCTCAAAAGCGGCGGGATTGTACGGATAATATCCCGCGGCAGGCGGCGCATTTACCGCACAATACTTATTGAAAATACCACAACGGTCTTCTGTACTCGTACCAGCAGGAGCTTCATGCCAGACATGCTCGTTGACAATCAGCAAATCTCCCGCTTTAAGCTCCGGATCAATAAAATCCGGCAATTGGCTCCTATCGGGACGATTGACATCTAATATATGTGCATCCGCGTCAATCACCCGCGTCAGTTTGTGCGACTTAGGCGACACCAAAAAGGGACCATACACAGGATCAAAATCAGTCAGCGGAATAATGGCAAACACCCAGTTCATCGACGAACCCACGGGGCGCCACCGCTTGTAATCGCAGTGAGCACCGCCCCCTTTATCGTCCGGTGTCCTCAGATACGCCACAAAAGCCGTCAAATGCGCGGGTTGCCCCAGCACGGACTCCACCGCACCGATAACCGTCGGATGTTCGGAAATCGAAGTAAGTCCCGGTTCTGATAGTCTGTTGCCACTAACTGTGTACTTCGCCGGCTCGGGATACGAAAGCTTTGGTGGATACGCACCGCGTTTGACCTTTTCTTGCACAACGCGACGAAGGTCATTCGCCTCATTCGTAGATAAAACATTGCGAATAATCAGATAACCATCCTCATGATAGTCCGAAATCTGTTGTTCACTAAGGGTCATAATAAGAACTCCTTTCAACGGGTGTTTCAACATAACGTTCTGATTTACGCTGGTACTTTGACCATCTTGTGAAGAAATTCTGGCGCGAAATCTGCTTCATTTTCCCACACGATCGTGTGTAAATCAGGATGCACTCTGAACCGTCTGAATACCTCTTGATCCTTCAACGGTTCAAATACAGATCCCCATAATTCATCCCTCAAATCTACCTCTCCCTCTACTCCGTCATTGAATTTAAGCCAGATAATATACTCTTCAACATAGCGAGCTTGAATTACACGTGGTAACATGTTTTTACTCCAGTGGTGGAATTTTATTTAAAGGGAGGCGTTGTTGCGCCAATTCCCAGTTTTCCAATAATTCTCTTTGGTGCAAATCATACCACTCCAGCACATGCCTTAGAGCGCGTCTGGGAAATCGTCCGGTCACAACACCTGTCAAAATGTTGACTGTAATTTCATATTCACCATAATTGGCATGAAAATGGGGTGGCCCATGTTCTCGATGGAACATACCAATCACAATTCCAAGAAATCGGCTAAGCTCGGGCATAACTGAATTTTATTGAAAAACTGGTTAAATTATTTAGCGAGTCTGTCATGAACACCAAAGCCCCTTCAAGCGAAGAGGCTTTGCCGCATTTTGATACCGTCAATCCTATGAGTCTTCGTTGAACTTAATGCTACAACCGAGGGCTTTGGTCTCGGATATTGAAATGTCTTTTCCGGCTAACAATGCATCCAGCGCATCTTTGAGATAAGCCGCTTCCACCGCATTGGCATCCGAAGCATTATCGTCAATCGCGCCGTGATACGCCAGCTTGCCTTTGTCATTAAAAAGAAAAACTTCGGGCGTACGACTGGCACCAAATGCGTGGGCGACCTGGGATGCGGGATCTACCACATAGGGAAACTCGTAAGATAGCGCTTTGGCACGCGCGATCATCTCATCAAAACCATCTTCTGCAGCGCGTTTGGGATCATTGGGATTAATCACAATCACGCCAAAACCCCTGTCGCGATATGCATTGCCAATACTGGCTACGCGGCTTTCCCATTTGACGGCCCACGGACAGGAATTACACGAAAAAATAACCAGAGTACCCTTCTCTCCCTGCACGCTATCCAGAGTGTATATCTTACCATCGGTGCCTTTCATCTCCAGATCAGTTGCCGGTGCTTCTGCGCCCAATGCGAGAGTTTCGCTTTTGCCTGCTTCGGCATTGAAACCCATCGCTAAGACAAGTGCAATGGCTAATAATCTACGCATAGAATCCTCCTGATATTTGTTGGTGTGAGAGTATCTATAGTCTGGATTCGGATAGACGCGCCCTAAAGCACCCCTTGATCGCCCCCCATCAATACATCGCGTATTTTCACTTCAAATTGTTCGCGCGAGGTCTTCCCCAGCCAAAAATGGCGTTTATTGCCCTCGCTGTCGTATAGCCAGGTAGCGGGTATTGCGCCCCACCAGTCGGGGTCTAATGTATTGATAAACGCCCCATCGCTCTTCAATTTGATGTAGCTTGGAAAGTCAACACCATGCGCTTTGAGAAAGGCAATTGCGCCATCGGCCTGGCTTTCAGAATCAGCAGAAATAAAGACGATCTTTAAACCCTGATCTTTGTACTGATTATAAACAGCCATCAAATCGGGAAACTCTTCAACACATGGGGGACACCACGTTGCCCAGACATTGACGAGAACGACCCTGGCATCGGCATCTTTGACATTCTTTAGAATCTCCTCTGCCGTAGCGGGAATAAGATACTGGTCAGTACTCGATGCGCGATCTGTTTTGGGTGCGTTGCAACTCAAAAAAAGAAGAGCAATAAAAACAAATATATGACGTTTCAAAAAAGACCTCCGTATATTATCCACCCAGAGCATCTTTATACGCCTGCAGGCGCTCTTGTATGCCCTCGTCTGAAAGCGCGAGAATTTGCGCTGCCAGCACAGCGGCATTGCGTGCATTGTCAATACCCACAGTCGCAACGGGAACCCCCGGAGGCATCTGAACAATAGCGTATAACGCATCAACGCCGTTGAGCGCACCCGAAGCGCATGGAACGCCAACAACCGGCAAGGTCGTATGCGCGGCAATCACGCCGGGCAGCGCTGCGGCCAAACCAGCACCTGCAATGATCACCTTGAGACCTCGTGCCTTTGCCGTACTGGCGTATTCAGCGGTACGCTCGGGATTGCGATGGGCGGAACATACGATCATATCATAGGGAATCTGGAGTTCGTCGAGAATAGCGCAGCCTTTTTGCATCGTGGGTTCATCCGATGAACTGCCCATAATAATGCCAACAACTGGATCTGCCATAAAAATCTCCTTTGGTATTTGGTTTTTCACTGATTCAACCGGCGCACGCGCGCAGGTGTGTGGTCAGCCTGTGTCTCGCTGGAAAAAATTTTGAGCGACCTGTCCTCAATGGGCAGGTCAATAAAAATATACACATTATAACGCTTAGTTGCCAAATTGGTTGGCAAAGATCAGAAGATCTCCATCGTAAGAAGGCAACCTTACTCACGCATTTGTCAAAGCGCGATATCCAATATCCCGTCGGAAATAGGCATTGTCAAAATCAATTTTGCCCACTGCTTCATAAGCGCGATCAATAGAAGATTTGATCGTATCGCCGATCGCAGTAACCCCGATAACGCGCCCGCCATTGGTGACGAGTTGGTCGTCTTTACGTCCCGTACCAGCGTGAAAAACGATCACATCGCCCGATGCCTCGGCGCGATCAATCCCGGAAATGGGAAAGCCCGTATCGTACACTTCGGGATAGCCTCCAGATGCCATAACCACGCAAGTCGCCGCGCGATTATCCAGTTCAATATCGAGATCCGCCACCGAACCATTGCACACAGCCTCAATTATATCCACGAGATCAGTTTTGATCAACGGGAGAACCACTTGCGTTTCCGGATCGCCCATGCGACAGTTAAATTCGATCACTCTGGGACCATCAGCCGTAACAATAATACCACCGTAGAGAATACCGTTGAACGGACAACCTTCCCGGGCGAGGGCATTTATCGTGCGTTTCATAATACGCTGAACAATATCGTCAAAAAGTTCAGGCGTAATAATCGGCGCAGGGGCATACGCGCCCATACCACCCGTATTGAGACCCACATCGCCTTCACCAATCGTCTTGTGGTCCTGCGAAGGCACAACACAAACAATATCTTTCCCATCTGAAAATCCAAATATCGACGCTTCCTCCCCTTCGAGCAACTCCATAGCAACCAGCTTGTCACCCGATGCGCCGAAGGCGCGTTGCACCATCACTTCATCCACCGTTTTATACGAATCTTGCAAAGTCTCACAATAGATCGCCCCTTTGCCCGCAGCCAGACCACTCACCTTGAGATAGAGCGGATGTCGCCATTCCCTGAGCCGGTCCCTCGCAGTTTCCGCATCCACAAAAGTTTCGTAAGCACCTGTTGGAATATCGTATTTGTGCATAAGTTCAAGCGCGAAATCTTTATCCGCTTCAATTTGCGCCGCTGCCTGTGTCGGACCACAAACCGCGAGACCCCGTTCTGTAAAAATATCGACAATCCCATCTGCAAGAGGGGCTTCGGGACCGATGATCGAGATGTCAATGCCCTCTCGTTGTACAAAATCCGCCAGACCATTGAGATCGCTATCCGATATATCGACACATTCGGCATATTGCGCCATGCCCGGGCTTCCGGGTGCTGCGTATAATCTGGTAATCTTGTTGCTCTGGGCAAGTTTCCAGACAAAGGCGTGTTCGCGCCCGCCTCTACCAACGACGAGGAGTTTCATATGGGATTCTCCTGAGCGATTGTTTCTTCTTTAAGCACATCTTCTGGCGTTTGAGTGATCAGTGTACCAACGTCCTCACCCTCTACAATGCGGCGCATCATGCCTTTTTGTTCAAAATCAAAAACGTGAATCGGCAAATGATGGTCTCGCGCGAGAATCACTGCGGACTGATCCAGAGCACCCAGATTCTTTTGAATAATTGTATCGTGATTGATGCGACGATAGAGCTTGGCATCGGAATTTTTATTCGGATCGTCTGTATAAATGCCATTGGTTTTGTGCTTGGCAAACAAAATAGCTTCTGCGCGAACCTCGAGCGCACGCTGTACGCCGGGATAGTCTGTCGTGAGAAAGGGATTGCCAATACCACCGGCAAAAATGACAATATACCCCTTATCGAGATGCCGAGCGGCAACCAACCGAATAAAGGGCTCTGCGACTGCGTTAATAGGAATCGCGGTCATTACGCGCACCTCAGCATCGCTTTTGGCATTGAGCACACCGCGCAGCATCAGGCTGTTGATAATAGTGCCAAGCATACCGATATTATCGGCTTCGGAACGTTCAATGCCCCACCGCACACTCTGTTCGCCCCGAAAGATATTGCCCCCGCCAATAACAATGCCGATTTCAATACCCCGGCTGTGAATACCGAGAATTTCGTCGGCAATATGTTCGAGTGCCTCCGGGTCAAATCCGGATTCCAAAGCACCTGAAACAGCACCGCCACTGAGTTTGAGAACAACGCGTTTGTACCGCATACAATCTGACTCCTCTGCAAAAATATTAAATGTTGATGATAGCTTCTAAAATATATAGCGAAGCGAGACATGGCGAAAGAGGAAAGACGTTGACATTTGAGTAATTTTGAATTTACTTCAAACTTTGATCCACCAACTTGTCGATCTGTGTTTTCTGGCCCCTGGATAGGACAAACTAATGCCCCCAAACGATAACGCTTACGTCGAATTTGAAAATGTCTGCAAAAGTTACGACGGAAGCACACTAATTGTCCAAAACGTCAATTTCAGCGTCCGAAAGGGCGAATTTCTAACCTTACTCGGCCCATCAGGGTCGGGGAAAACCACCTGCCTGATGATGCTTGCCGGCTTCGAGACACCCACATCGGGCGACATCCGCATTGACGGGCGTTCTGTACATGCACTACCCCCGCGCAGGCGAGGCATTGGCATGGTATTTCAGAACTACGCGCTCTTTCCACACATGACAGTGGGCGGCAACCTCGCCTTCCCCCTTGAAGTACGAGGATTTGACCGCGAGCAGTGTCGCGAACGCGTGGTGCGTGCCCTGGACCTGGTTCGCCTCAGCGGCCTGGAAGACCGGCGCCCCAACCAGCTCTCTGGCGGGCAGCAGCAGCGCGTGGCAATCGCCCGCGCGCTGGTGTTCGAACCCGATCTCGTACTGATGGACGAACCCCTCGGCGCACTTGACCGACGCCTGCGCGAAGAGATGCAATACGAAATCCGCCTTATCCACCAGAGCCTCGGCGTAACCGTCGTTTACGTCACGCACGACCAGCAAGAGGCCATGGTCATGTCGAACCGCATCGCTGTCCTGCGCGGAGGAGACATCCAGCAAATTGCCGAACCCGAGGCCCTCTACGAAGAACCAGAGCGTTCATTCGTAGCGCGTTTCATCGGCGAAAACAACCGCCTGCAAGGCCGCGTAACAAAAGTAAATGGGGACATCTGCGAAGTGGAAACCGGCGGCCAAATCATCCATGCATTGCGCATTGCACCTTGCCAGATCGGCGACGCCACCACGCTGTCGATTCGCCCAGAGCGCGTTGCCATTGAACCCGAACCGGGCCTGTACACCAATGAACTCGAAGCAAAAGTCGAGGACATCACCTTTTTAGGCGATCATCTGCGCTTTCGCCTGAACGTGTGCGAGTCCTTGGAATTCATCGCAAAAATACCCAATACCGTGGGACACGGAGCCGTGCTGAAAGGCGATAAAATCCGCATCGGCTGGACACCAACAGACTGCCGGGTACTCGACCCGGACGACGAGGAGGATACGACATGAATACCAAACAGAGAAAGACATTATGCACCGCGGTAATAACCGCGCTGGCGATGTTGACTCTGGGCTGCGATATTTCGGAAGACCGACCGCTAACTGTGGTCTCCTGGGGCGGATCTTATGCACGCGCATGCGTCGAAGGCTACCACGAGGCATTCACCGCTGAAACAGGCATTAAAATCAACCTCGAAGACTACAACGGCGGGCTGGCACAAATCCGCGCGCAGGTCAGGGCGGGCAATGTGCATTGGGACGTCGTCGATTTGAGATTCCCGACCTGGGCGCAAGGCTGCGATGAGGGCCTGCTCGAACACGTTGAAATCGACTCGCTGCCACCGGGAGCCGATGGAACGCCTGCGGAAGAAGATTTTCTGTTCGGAACATCGACAGACTGTGGCGTGGCAACGCTGTTTTACTCTACCATATACGCGTACAACGAGAAGAATATCCCGGGTGAAAAACCCACCACAATGGCAGACTTCTTTGACATAGAAAAATTCCCCGGACGCAGAGGCATGCGCCGCTCACCCCAGGAGAACCTGGAATTCGCGCTAATCGCCGACGGCGTACCGATCAACAAAGTATATGCTACCCTCGATACGCCCGAAGGCGTAGATCGCGCCTTCCGCAAGCTGGACACCATCAAAGACCACATCGTATGGTGGGAAGCCGGAGCGCAGCCGCCGCAGATGCTCGCCGATGGCGAGGTAATTATGTCCACGGCTTACAACGGACGCATCTTCAATGCACAGGTACTGGAAGACCAGCCCTTTGTCATCGTATGGGACGGGCAAATATTGGATTTATCTGGGCTTGCCATTGTCGCGGGAACGCAGAACCTCGAAGCCGCAAAGAAGTTCCTCAATTTCGCCGCAACCGCGAAGGCCATGGCCGGTGTCGGTAGCCGCATCGCCTACAGTCCTACGCGCCACTCTGCGGAGGCACTGATATCGAAACACGCCGAAAAGGACATCGATATGAAACCCCACATGCCCAACAGCCCGCAAAATTCCAAGCGCGCCCTGCGAAATGCCTGGGAATGGTGGAGCGTTCACATCGACGAAATGAACGAGCGATTCAGCACCTGGCTGGCTCAGTAAGGAATATTCTACTCATACCATACAAGGAGGGCATAACTTGAAGTGGAAAAACAAGTGTAAAACGGCATTGTATGTAACTGTACTGACCGCACTGGCGACATTGATCTCAGATCGTGCAGTAGCCAACGATCGACCGCTAACCGTGGTTTCCTGGGGAGGATCTTATGCACGCGCATGTGTCAAAGGCTATCACGAGGCATTCACCGCTGAAACAGGCATTAAAATCAACCTCGAAGACTACAACGGCGGGCTGGCACAAATCCGCGCACAGGTCGAGTCGGGCAATGTGCATTGGGACGTCGTCGATATGGAAATCCCCGACATGGTGCGAGGCTGTGACGAGGGCCTGCTCGAACCCATCCCGGTCAACTCGCTGCCAGCGGGAGCCGATGGAACGCCCGCGGCACAGGATTTTCCACTCGGAACGATGACGGATTGCGGTCCGGCAACGATATTTTACTCCACCGTATATGCGTACAACGAGAAGAATATCCCGGGTGAAAAACCCACCACAATGGCAGACTTCTTTGACATAGAAAAATTCCCCGGACGCAGAGGCATGCGCCGCACACCTCTGGCGAACCTGGAATTCGCGCTAATCGCCGACGGCGTACCACTCAACAAGGTATATCCCACGCTCAATACGCCCGAAGGCATAGATCGCGCCTTCCGCAAGCTGGACACCATCAAAGATCACATCGTATGGTGGGAAGCCGGAGCACAGCCGCCGCAGATGCTCGCCGATGGCGAGGTCGTTATGTCCACGGCCTACAACGGGCGCATCTTCAATGCACAGGTATTGGAAGACCAGCCCTTTGTCATCATATGGGACGGGCAAATACTGGATACAGGCGGGCTTGTCATTGTCGCGGGAACACGGAACCTCGAAGCCGCAAAGAAATTTGTCCATTTCGCCGCAACAGCGAAAGCCATAGCTGGCGTCGGCCGTTACATCGCCTACAGTCCCACGCGCCACTCTGCGGAGGCACTGATATCGACACACGCTGAAAAGGGTGTGGAAATGAACCTCCACATGCCCAACAGCCCGCAAAATTCTAAACGCGCCCTGCGAAACTCCTGGGAATGGTGGAGCGATCACATCGACGAAATGAACGAGCGTTTTAGCGCCTGGCTGGCTCAATGAAAAAAGTATCATGCTGCCCATCTAAGTAATACGACTGAAACGACCGGGTAAAATCATGCAAAATCCGAGTCCCAGCATACGGACAGATAAACGCAAGTTGCCCATCGGCATTCAGACCTTCCGCGAGATTCGCGAGCAGAGCTACTATTACGTGGACAAAACCGCCTACATTCAGCGGTTGATGGACGAGGGCAAGCACTACTTCCTGTCGCGCTCGGGGCGAACCGATCCACCTGATCGCAGTAGAATTCAGCCGAGAGAGCCGCAACATCGCGGCATTTGAGATAACTCACATAGATCCTTAAGGAGATACAAGCATGAGCCAAGCCTATGAACGTCCCTTTCGGCCTGTCGAAATAAACGATTCCACTGTTACGTCTTTTTCGCTGTTGCGTATGGCCGAACAACTCATGACGGAGGATGGTATTGACCAGGTGGGACGAAGCTCCTTGTCCTTAGTGCGTGGAAATGATTTGACGGTTGTCTTGATAGTATTAAAGGCTCAGGCTGCACTTCACGAACATACTGCGCCTGGACCAATCACTGTCACAGCCCTATCTGGACATATCGAGTTCTCAACGGCCACTGAATCTAAGCCATTGAGAACAGGCGACGCCGCGGTTTGTGCAGCCCATTTACCCCATAGTGTCAAAGCCCTGGAGGATAGCGCCTTTTTACTCGTGATTGGCGGTAGAGGCGAATAGAAAGCAGAAAAGGATGACCGGCCCGAATACGCTGTCCTTCCCTTTGAGGATTACCGCCGCATGATTGACTTGCTGGATAATAACTCAGATCGTGCCGCCATTGACCGCGCATTGCGTGAAGATGAGGCTGGAGACACCATTCCAGGTGAGATCGTAAATGCAATCCTGGATGGTGCTACCCCCCTGCGGGCATGGCGACAGCACCGTGAGTTCACGCTGGATATGCTGGCGGATAGAATAGGCGTCTCGAAGGAACATCTTTCACAGATTGAGAATGGTCAAAAGTCTGGAACAGTAGATATATTCCGCCGACTCTCGAACGTTTTAGACGTGGCGATGGAAGATCTGGTTGAATGAAAAAAGCTCAGGATGAGCGACAAAAAAAGTGGCGATAGGATAGAGAGAGTATGAGCCAGTTGCAACCAGCATTAATGCGTTGTCCAAAAGTAGCAAGTATCCTTTCCATCCTTGCGATAAGCCTGATGTTGATGACAGGCTGTGATCGCACAGGACAGAAGGGAGAAACTGGCTCCTATTTCTCTGGCGCAAGAGTAGATACTGTTACTGTGAGAGATACCATCACCTTACGAGATACCATTGTAGTGGTGGATACTATGTTGGTGGAAAAGAAGATTATATTACGAGACACTACGTTGGTGGAGAAGGAGATTATAAAGAGAGTTGAAGTGCCTGCTGAGATACCCACACATTATGAGGAAGCCTGGGAAAGACAGGTTGCCGAGTCGGTTGCTCTTTTTGCTGACGAGAAGACATGCTTTTCAGGTCTGGGCAGTATGGCAGTCAGCGTTGTAATGAATGAGGATGCTAAGGATATACTTTCCGAACAACGTGCGAGGGACAGGTTTGAGCTGACGCTGAGACGATATGGTGTGCCATTATCGAATTGGTCCAATCCCTACCTATTGCTTGGTATTGAAGTGTTATGGAATGAAGAAAAAAGGATCGTCGCTTTTATAGTAAAGGTATCTCTTGAAGAGCCGCTTATTTTTTATCGAAACCAGAAACCTTACAAGCGTGTTATCAAGCCGTGGGAGGAGATGTTTTATGGATACGCTGGAAAGGATGTAGCAAGAGAGGGGCTCTTGAGATACATTGAAGAGCACGCAGAGCGAGTCGCAAATCTTTACCTATCGGCGAATTAGTGTTTTTGTTCATCCATCCTACAATCCGTACATTACGAAAAAAATAAAAAACGGACTGGATTGCGGCTTAAACCCTGCCGCAATGACAACCCTCGTTCGTCACGCCTGCATGTTTTAAGCAGGCGCCCAGTGAATTCAGCCAATAAACTTATTTGACAGAGCACTAAGTTACCCCCCAAGTCCGGCTACTTCGGGTGATTTCGGGAGAAATGACCAGCCAACAACTCAGGGAAGCACTTGACTTGAAAGACAATAAACACTTTCGCAGAACCTATTTACTGCCAGCCCTGCACGCCGGCCTGATCGAAATGACCATTCCAGACAAGCCGCGTAGCAGCAGGCAGAGCTACCGCTTAACCCACGCGGGAAGCACATACTTGAAACAAGCCGAAGAGACACCGTAAAATGAAACCAAACACAAACATCAAGACCACCATCCTCCGCCCGCGGTTGCGTGCGACGGGATTGGTCTTGCCTCTATTGGCCTTCATCGCCATCACCTTTATCGCGCCGTTGGCGATGATGCTCGTACACAGTGTGTACGACCCCACAGTCGCCAATGCCCTGCCCGAAACCCTCGACTTGCTGAGGGAGTGGGATGGAAAGAGCGCGCCCGACGAAGCGGTGTACGCAGCAGCTGCGCGCGAGCTATTAAAAGCGCGCCAGGATCGCTCGCTGGGTCGGGTCGCCACCCGCGTCAACCGCGTGCATCCGGGACTCCGCAGTGTTTTCACGCGCAGCGCGAGAAATTTGCAAAACGTCCGCGAAGGTCCCTATCGCGAAGCCATGATCGGCCTGAATTCCGCATGGGGCGATGTGCAAACCTGGTACGCAATCCGCAGTGCTGGGGACCGTTTCACCGCGCGGCACTACCTCAATGCCCTCGACCTGCAACCCCTGCCCGACGGATCCATCGCGCGCCAGCCTCCAGAACGCCGCATCTACCTGTCCCTCTTGTGGCGCACCTTTATCGTGAGCCTGAGCATCACCGCGATCTGCCTGCTGCTCGGCTATCCCATCGCCCACTTAATCGCACATTCGCCTCCGCGCATCGCAAACCTGCTCCTCATCCTCGTACTCGTACCCTTCTGGACATCGCTCCTGGTGAGAACGACATCCTGGATCGTACTGCTCCAGACTCAGGGCGTAATCAACGACTTACTCGTCACAATAGGACTGATCGGCGACGACGGCCGCCTCGCCATGATCTACAACATGACTGGCACACTGGTAGCAATGACCCATGTACTCCTGCCCTTTATGATCCTGCCCCTTTACTCCATCATGCGCGCCATCCCACCGACCCAGATGAGTGCTGCCGCGTCGCTGGGTGCGAACTCCTTTCAGGCATTTTGGCGCGTGTACTGGCCGCAGAGCCTGCCCGGCGTAGGTGCTGGATCGCTACTGGTATTTATCCTCGCCATCGGCTACTACATCACCCCCGCGCTGGTGGGCGGCAGCACCGGACAACTCATCTCCAACATGATCGCTTATCATATGCAAACCTCGCTCAACTGGAGTCTGGCCGGGGCACTTGGCGGCATCCTGCTGGTATGCGTAATCGCGCTCTATCTGCTCTACGACCGCATAGTCGGCATTGACCGCATGAGGTTAGGCTAACATGATATCGACACAACGCATTGGCCGGGGCGCGTACCTGGCCTCCTGCACCCTGATATTTGCGTTCCTGATCTCGCCAATTCTGGTGATCGTACCCCTGAGCTTTAATGCCGAACCCTACTTCACCTTCACCGAGGGCATGCTGCGCCTGGATGCCGAAGCGTATTCCCTGCGCTGGTACCGGCAGATCATCGAAAACGAACTGTGGACGCGCGGACTGGTCAACAGCCTGATCATCGGCATCGCTTCCACCGCACTGGCAACCGCGCTGGGCACAATCGCCGCGCTGGGTCTATCCAGCCCTGCCATGCCCGGTCGCCGCATCGCAATGGCACTATTGATCTCGCCGATGGTCACACCGGTGATCATCTCGGCAGCGGGCATGTTCTTTTTCTACTCAGCCCTGGGCCTCGCGCAGACCCACATCGGATTGATCCTGTCTCACGCCGCACTGGGCACGCCATTTGTCGTAATCACCGTAACCGCTACCCTATCCGCCTTTGATACAAACCTGACGCGCGCTGCCGCAAGCCTTGGTGCCTCACCGTTCCTCTCGTTCCGCAGAGTACAACTGCCAATAATCGCGCCAGGCGTTATTTCTGGCGCGCTCTTTGCATTTGCAACATCTTTCGACGAAGTAGTTGTCGTCCTTTTTATGGGCGGTATTGAACAGCGCACAATCCCGCGCCAGATGTGGGCCGGCATTCGCGAGCAAATCAGCCCAACCATCCTCGCCGTGGCAACATTCCTGATCGCCTTTGCCGTATTGCTCCTGCTCACCGTCGAATGGCTACGCCGACGTGCCGACGCTTCCCAGACAGACTGAGGTCAGACATGGCCGACTTACAAACAACAGTACGCGATATTTTGGCCTTTATCCAGGACCGGTTGTATTTTAACCGGGCAGATCTGGAGATCGAAGGACAAAAACACAATGCCGCTTTACTACTCAGTGCGCTAACGGGATTATTAGGTGGCAAAATTCTGATCGTGGGCGAACCCGGCCTGGGCAAAACAACATCGGCAGAGTATATCGGCGCACTACTATATCGCATGCCATTGGGGGCTGTGTGGGAAGCCGAAGTAAGTGGCCATCCCGAACAGACCGAAGAAAAAATTGTCGGACGCCCAAACCTCGGCGCACTCAACCGCGGCCAAGAAGATGTGGTCTGGTCGGCATTTTCCGTCTTGCCCGTCAAAGTCGTAGATGAAATCAATCGCCTGCCAGAAACCAAGCAGAGCCTGATTCTCAACGGCGTGGATCGCGGCAACTGGAGCTATTTGAACCAGATGCAAATCAACGATGAATACTGTCTGTTCGCAACGGCCAACTATCAGGACCGGGGAACAAATACCATCGTTGTACCTCTCCTGGATCGCTTTGATGTAATGGTAGAATCCAAATATCCGGGCGCGAATTTGTCCTGGATGATCGGCACTGAATCCTCTCCCGCACATCTCCTGAGAGATCCCCAACGCGAGCAGGCACTCCAGGCGTGTCTGGTCAACCCCAATGCCGAAGCAGAAGTGGAAGCGATTTGCAAGGATTATGGACAAGCGATCTCCGAGCGTTTGTCCGTACCAACCCTGGGGCGTGCCGAGCGCGAAACCATTCGCAATGAAATGAGTGCATTGCCTTTCCAGGCCGATGCCAGTGCTTATGTGCGAACCTTTTTGGCCGAATTGTCTTTCTGCTGCAAATACGGACAAAAACGCACAAATGAAGTCTGTGGCGAAGGCTGTCATTACACGGGCTATCTGTGTTACGAAGTGCAAACATGCCCGTCCAATCGCCTGCCCATTTCCATCCGGCGTTACGCACAGGCACTCGCCTGGGTGCTGCGCGACAAAGAAGTGGATATCGAACATATCCGCACGATATTGCCATACACATGTGCTCACCGCATCCAATGGCGAGATGAAGTAGAAACGCAAGATCACCGGGATGATGTATTGCCCATTCACAGAGCGCGAGAAGCGGTACGCCAGGTCTTTCGGCGCTATACCGAGCAAAGTGAACGCATCCAAACAGCTCTCATGACTGCCAATCGCATCTTAAACGGTGCCGAAGAAAAACCCATTCAGGGCGAACACCCCATTTACATGGAAATTATGCGCGATCTGGGACAAGAGTCTGTGCGTCCAGAATTTTCGTAATTTCAGGAGCCAGACATGCAAAAAAATCCATTCCGCGAATTTGATCAAATTGCATCATCCGATTTGACCCCTGAAAACGCAGTGCACGTCAACGGCTTGCTATCCCCAAAGCGCAATCCCTTCGCCGAATTTGTCGAAAACACACGCAAAAAGCGCGCCCTGCCCATGGATGAAATTCTCGCATCTCACACCGAGACAATGGATAGGTTGACAGCAGCTTACAGCACCCTGATCGCCGAATGCGTCGGCGAGGGGCTCTGGCAAGCCGACCGCAAAACCATTGAATCGACCTATGCTGCGGCATCGCAGATAGTGGGAAAAATCGATTGGGAAATGACTGATCTCGAAGCATTTTGCGCGCACGCCCTTCAAAGTAATGACGCGGCTTTTTTTGTCATGGAACCCCTCGGCTTGTTCTTATCGGCCTTTTGCAACGCATCGTCCCAGCCGGATATTCATCTCGATCTCACGGGTCACGATTTGCGCCTGTCTCTCATGGGATACCGCCTTCGCAAAGACATCACACTCACCATTGTGGGCGATCTGGGCGACCTCACGGGCATTTCACTGCTGGGGGGCTGCCTGAAGGTCGAGGGGAATGTCCGACACTATCTGGGCGCAGGTATGATCGACGGACGGATTGAAGTATCGGGAGACGCCGGCAGATCTATTGGCGAACAAATGCAAGCCGGCGAAATCCACATCAATGGACGCCTGGGAGGTGTGGGCAATGCTGAAGGCGGCGCGATTTATCACCGCAACCAAATGCTCAGAGGAACAAAAAACCGACCATGAACTTCAACGACATCATACATCGCGTCTGGCCTGCTGTTCGCAAGCGTCATCTATTTCCCGAATTGCCGACGCCAGAAGTAACCGAAACAGGTGACGAAGCCGCGAGCATTCAAATGAAGGACAAAGTGATCCAACTTAATGCCAATCGGCTCGCCGCCCTCGCGCAAGTAATGGACATAGAAGACGCCACCTCTGCACTGCTGGACCACGGCGTGGGGCATCACACTGTTTGTCCCTGGGATTTTGAGACGCATTTAAAGCTATATGCCGCGCTCAAACCCGTGTTATTGGATGGGGCATTGGTCAAGCAGGTAGTCGAATATTTCTCGGATGTAGTGGTCGATACCCATGCCGTGCGCGAGCGCGAATCAAAATTGTCCGAAGTGTATCGCCATACTGAATCGAGTGAAGTAACAGACGTAATTCGGGCATTGTATCAGCGCCTTTGGGGAGAAAATTTGGGCGTGGAAGATCGCGGTGAAGTAGATCGGCTCGCCCGCATACCCTATCTGGACGCCTCGCAGTGGGGCGATAGCCTTCGGTCATTTGCACAGGTAATTGCCCCGTTAATCCAAAAAGAAATGGACGATGGAAATGGACAGGGTGGCATGATGGGCGATACCCAGCAGTATTCCGCGGGCGAACTCGCGGAGGGAATGGCGCAATTTGCCGAGCAGGGATTCTACGCCTTTCGAGAAATGGTGCGCGATTTTGCCGACGAACTACAAGACGCCAATATGATGCCCGATATGGGCCGGGGCAAAGGCACGCCTACAGATGCCGACCTCTTGTTCTACATGGCGCGCGCATCCGCATTTCGCTTGCCCGTGCAAACCATACCCCTGGAAAAAGTGGGCGGATTACATCCGCATTCTCACTCGCCCTGGGAAATTGGCAAACCCGTTCAACACATCGATGTGTGGACGAGTTTTGGGCGCGTCATGCCGGGTATTTCCCAGATGTGGAACTGGCGAGATGGCGAAACCCACGGCGATGGCGATGGCATACCCGATTGTGTGGTCATTGTCGATTCCTCGGGTAGTATGGTCGATCCGTGTCGAGAAACATCCCACGCTGTCTTAGGTGCCGGATGCGCGGCCGACGCGTATTTGCGACGGGGCAAGCGCGTAGCCGTTTACAATTTTAGCGATGCACAGGCCGGTGGGAAAGAAGTGCTGGATTTCTCAAGAGATCGCAAGCGCGTATTCTTCGCACTGTGCCGCTACTTCGGCGGTGGAACAGCATTGCACCTGCCCGACCTGGAACCTCTCCTCAAAAATCATGTGGATATTTTTCTCATAACAGATATGCAGATTACCAACCTCGATGCACTAATGCAATTTCTTATCCAAAAAGAAAACCGGGTAACCGCTGTTCACGTAGCGCAAAACCGGGACGCCCAACGATTCCGTCAGCGGGCTGCTGATGCAGATCACATCTGTGTTTATGCAGTTGAACGCACAGAGGATATTCCAGATATTGTGCTATCAGAAGTAAAAACGCGATTTCAGGCTATTTAGTCTGTACACGTCCTCACAAACCTGCCGGGACAGACCTCGCAGGTGGACGTTTACCTATTATTCAGGAGAAAACATGAAGCGTCTTTTTGCAGTATTCATTGCTGCTGGCTTATTGGGTTGCCAGACACAGGAAAAACCCGAATTTGTAGAAGTCAACCTCGAGGACAAGGAACATAAACTGAGTTATGCACTGGGCTTAAATCTATCCGATCAATTGAAAAAGCAGCAAGGCATGACAATTGATATAGATGTATTTGTACAGGGGTTCAAAGATGGTTATAGCGGGGAATCCCCCCTGCTTTCCTCTGACGAAGCAATAAAAATTCTAATCGAGATTGAGCAAGAACAACGAGCACAACAAATGGCGGAGAAAAACAAAATGGCAGCAGAAAACAAAAAATCCGGCGAGGCTTTTCTCGCAAAAAACAGCAAAAAAGAAGGCGTAGTGACATTGGACAGCGGCTTGCAATACAAAGTGATCAAAGCCGGCGACGGACAGAAACCCCAAAAAACCGACTCAGTAGTATGCCACTATCGCGGAACATTGCTCGACGGCACGGAATTTGACAGTTCTTATAGCCGCGGAGAACCAGCGCAATTTCGCGTAGATCAACTCATTCCCGGCTGGACAGAAGCCCTGCAACTCATGCCTGCGGGATCAAAATGGGAACTCTATATCCCATCCTATCTGGCCTACGGCACGCGGCAAGCCGGACAAATCAGCCCCAATTCAACGCTTATATTCGAATTGGAATTGCTCGAGATTAAGTAGCGAGAATTGATTTTGGAGCTAAACATCCTGTATGGTGACAATGATCTTGTCGCCATACAAAAGCCGTGTGGCTGGTTTGTACACCAGACCCATCTGGACCGGTCGGCCATGTGTTGCATGCCCGTATTGCGAAATCAACTCGGGCAGTGGGTTTATCCGGTTCACCGTCTGGATCGCGGGACATCGGGCGTTGTACTATTCGCACTGCATCCTGAAAGTGCCCGCACATTGGGTGCTGCATTTTCAGCGCGAAAAATAAAAAAAGAATATCTGGCCGTAGTGCGCGGGTACTTGCCAGACAAAGGGCGGATACACCACGCCTATTGCCCGCCCAATGCGTCGGAACCCGTCGATGCCATCACAGATTTTCACTGTGATGGTACAGTTGAACTACCATACCCCGTGGGGCGATATGAAACCGCGCGGTATTCGCTCATGCGCGCAATGCCAGTAACAGGTCGGCAACATCAAATCCGCCGCCACTGTGCGCATCTTCGCCATCCGATCATCGGCGATACGCGCTATGGCGACAGCCATCACAATCGCTTTTTTCAATCCCATTTTGAAATCAACAGATTGCTGCTCATGGCTATCCGCATCGGTTTTACACACCCCAAATCGGAGAAATGGACTGAAATCTCTGCGCCAATCCCCGGCCCAATTCAGCGCTTATGTCAGCAATTTGGCTGGGAATCTGATCTGGAGGACAAATTATGAATGTACTGATAACAGGAGCCGAGAGTCGTTTGGGACAGGCCATCGCCAGAGAATTGGCACCGGGCAACCGGTTGCGACTCTGGGGAACGGGTGACCCGCCTTCTGAACAGGATGAAAATATCACCTATTTTGAAGGCGACATGCGCGACCCAGACGTAGCGTGGCGTGCTGTTCGAAACATGCAGGCTATTGTACACACAGGTGAGCCACCACCCAACCTGCCCGAAGACGACCTCGCCTGCGAACGTGAATTACTCGATTTGGCAACGCGGGGCACCCATGTCCTATTCAAAGCCGGAATAGAAGCCGGTATAAAGCGATTCGTATATGGAAGCACACTCCAAATATTCGAAGCCTATCCCGATGATGTATATATCAGCGAAATGTGGCGACCTATGCCATCGACAGACAAATTCCAACTTACGCGGTATCTCGGCGAAATGACGGCGCGCGAATTTGCGCGCGATTTTCCCGTAGCCGTCACAGCATTGCGATTGGGCAAGCTGATTGCAGAAGAAGACGCTACCGCACAAGATCCAGACCTCATGTGGGTTGATTATCGCGATGCGGCGCAGGCATTTCGACTATCTCTCAATCGAGATGCACAGTCCGAACTGAAGTGGAACAAGCGGTTTGCCCTCCATCACATTTGTGCGGACATTCCGAATCCAAAATATCTGGTCGGCAAAATTAGTGGATTTCAGTTGCGGGGTTTTCAACCACAGCACAACTTTGAAGCCATCTGGCGTGGAGGTGGCGCGTGAAAAAAGTACTTCTGCTGGGTGCTTCCGGGCAAATCGCACCCAATATTATACCGGATATGGAATCGCATTGCGCTCTCACATTGGCCGATATAAAGCCCTATCCCGACGGCAGACCCATCGAACATGTAGATATGCGCGATTACGACCAGGTGCGCGATGCCATGCGGGGCATGGATGCGGTGATGAATTTTACGGTCAATCGTCCCGATTCCATCTTGAGCTTTCACGTCAGTACACTGGGCGCATTGCACGTCATGAAAGCCGCAGCCGAATTGGGCATCAAAAAAGTGGTGCATACGGGACCACAACTGGTGCGGAGTTATTACGATCAGGATTTTGAAATCACCGATGTCCCCCGCGCCCCCGGCACCGGGTATTACGGCGTAACCAAAATGCTCAGTTACGAGATTTGTCGCACGTACGCGCGGATTTACGATATTCAGACAATCTGTTTTGTCTTCAACGGCCTGGGCCTGGAACCGAATGAACCGATCAAAGGTGAGGACTTCCCCCCATTTCGCATATTCTGGAAAGACCTGGCGCATGCGTGTTGCCTCGCCCTGGATATCGAATCCGTGCCGGATAATTATCAGGAATTCAACATGGTGAGCATGACAGCGCACCAGAAATACACCGTGGAAAAAGCACAACGCATTCTGGGTTACGAACCGGCTGAACGCTGGGAAAATTATTACAAACGCGACGTGTGATAACGCGAGACGTTCTTCAATCACTTTGAGGAGGAGTATATATGGAAAATCCCGCAAAGAAGGCTATTGTCATAGGGATGGATGGGGCGAGCATGGAAATTGTGAAAAACCTGGCCGACTGGGGACACATGCCCAATATCGCAAAGCTCATGGAGCGCGGAGCCTGGCGCCCCATGGTCGGCGTGTTTCCCACCCTCACGCCCCCGGGATGGACGGCTATAGCCACGGGATCGTGGCCCGGCAATCACGAGGTCATGGACTTTAACATCCGCGCCCTGGGCAAACGGCTGGATCAGACCGTCTGGGGCATCAACACCGATCTGTCCAAATCCGAGTATATCTGGAACACATTTGAACGTGTGGGTAAAACGCCAATTCTGGTCAAATGGGAAATGTCGTGGCCGCCCACTGTCACGACCGGGATCCAGGTAGAAGGTACGGGACCCGGCGTATCCAATCACCATCAGGTCGCGGGCTATCACTTATTTGTGGGGGGAAAATGGGCACCGCGGCGACTGGTCGTACAGCGCGACCCCGAAACACTGGATCCGAGCGCCCTGCAAACAGTATCGGAATTTGATCCCGTCACCCTCAAAGCGGCAGATGGATGGACAGCACTGCCCGACTCCGAAAAACCACCGCTCGAAGTCGAAATGGTGATCACGCCTCTGGCGCGCGGACGCGCACCCATGAACCGGGGAAAAAAGGGCACGCCCAAACCATTCCACGGTTTGATCTACGCGACAACCGCAAAGGGATACGACCGCGTGTCCGTCTGTCGCACGCGCGACGGAGGTTCAAAAGTATGTGACCTCGGCGTGGGCGAATGGAGCGATTGGTGGCTCGACACATTTGAAATTGACGGCGAAGAAGTAAACGGCTACGTACAGATGAAGCTGATCTCCCTGACCGAAAATGCCGATATGTTTGAGCTATTCGTACCGCAAATCTGGCCGCCCGATGGCTATACCAAACCGGCGTCAATCGCGCGAGAAATCGATGAAAACGTCGGGAACTTCTTGCAAAACCCCGGCCGCGATGCCCTGGGCACAATCGACGACGACACGTATTTCGAAGTGCTGGAATTCCACCATCAGCGACTGGCCGATGTGGCGCAGTACCTGACGGGATCTCGCTCATGGGATCTGCTGATGATTGAAACGCACGCATCGGATTATACGAGCCACTTCTTTCTGGGACAGGCCGATCCCACAAGCGGTGCCGAGCAATCCGTCCTCGAGCGGTCGCGCGAAGGCGTCTTCCGCACCTATCAGTCAATTGATCGCATGATCGGGCGCATCGTTGACGATATTGCCGATGATGATACCGTCGTCGCAGTGGTAGCCGATCACGGCGGCACGTCCAATCAATTCCCCGCGGTCAACATCCGCAAAGTCCTCACAGAAACGGGATTTGTGAAATACCACGAAAATGGACAAATCGACTGGAGCAAAACGCGCGCCTGCGACGTGGGATTGGTGCATATCTTCATCAATCTGGAAGGACGCGAACCCGACGGAATTGTTTCCCAGGACGATTACGAAACCGTGCGCCGAGAGCTAATTGCCGCGCTGATGGAATACAAAGACGAAGCCACTGGACGCCATCCCTTTGCGCTGGCACTGTCCCGCGAAAATGCCGAAATGGTCAACTTGTGGAGCGATCTGGTTGGCGATGTGGTCTATGCACTGCATCCCGAATTTGACGGCGCGCACGGCAAACAATTGCCCTCGGTGAGCTTTGGCATGGCCGGGCAGCATTCGACATTTGTGATTGCGGGCGCGGGAATTAAGCAGACTGGCCTGCTCACAAAACAAGTGCGCTCAATCGATGTCGCCCCCACAATCTGTTATCTCACCGGTGTTCCCATGCCGATGCAGGTCGAAGGCGGCGTGGTTTACGAAGCCCTCGAAGACTCCGATTGGCATATAGAATAAGATGGCAGAAACATCGACATATCGGGCAACTGAGGTTCAAAGCGGCCGCGCCGTAACGCCCCGGGCCATTTTTGTAGCCATTGTAATCATCGTCGCAACCGTCTTGTGGGACGAGTGGATGGCTTACTACATGAGCGGCTCCAATATCAGTCGCAGCCATTTCCCCCTGGCACTGTTCTTTCCATTCTTATCGCTTGCCGTATTGAACATCATCGCACGCCGGTTCTTGCCCTCTCTCGTGCTCACACCACCGGAATTGCGCGTGGTTTTGGGGATGGGACTCGTCGCCGCAATTGTGCCTTATGACGGCGTTACCGGGCACCTCATCGGTGTCTTAGCCGGGGTGTACTATTTTGCCACGCCAGAGAACGGATGGAATTTTTATCTCCATCACAATATCCCAACGTGGCTGGCACCGCAAAATGATACGGGCGCGATGAACTGGTTTTACGAAGGCACGCCCGCAGGCCATATCCCCGCACTTGGCGCGTGGATAACCCCGCTTTTCTGGTGGACATGTTTCCTCGGCGCAGTCGCATTTGCCGTTTTTTGTGTGGTCGTCATGTTGCGCCGACAGTGGGTAGATCACGAACGTTTGACCTATCCCATCGTAGAAGTCGGCACACTATTGACCCAGACCCAAAAAGGGGGCAAGCTATCCCAGGTTTTTTCGTCGCCGCTTTTCTGGATCGCGTTTGGTCTCGTGATGCTGCTGAAAGTCTGGAATATCGGATCGTACTTCACACCGATATTTCCGCACATCCCGTTTGAAGGTGGGCAGTTTCGGTTCTACCCCGACTATCCTTTTTTAATTCGCAGAGTCAGTTTTTACGCAATTGGCTTCGGTTATTTTGCGCGATTGGACGTGCTGTTCAGCGTTTGGGTATGGGTGTTTTTATCGGGCTCTGAGGTCCTTTTATTTAACAAATTTGGGTACACGCCGGGCGCAGCAGACCGACAGTGGCAAAGTCCAGCACTGGGTTGGCAAAGCGGAGGCGCACTCATTTTTCTGGCGATCTGGAGCCTGTGGATGGGCCGCGCGCACCTCACAGATGTCTGGCGAAAAGCTGTGCATCCAGGTTGCGATGTCGATGACAGCGGCGAATTACTATCGTATCGCACGGCTGTGATCGGCCTGGCTGTCTCCCTATCATTTGTCGCCGCGTGGTTATACGCTGCGGGCCTGGCACTATTCGTTATCCTCACATTTTTGCCAATTGCCCTGTTGACATTTTTGGGGCTCTCTCGCGTGGTTGCCGAACTCGGCCTCGTGTACGTGTACTACCAGGTACAGCCATTTGACGCGGCGTTGCAAATTTGGGGCACACCAACAATCAACGGGCAAAGTGTCACAATCCTATCATTTATGCGGATATTTAACAGCGCGGGCAAAGGCTATGTCATGCCCGCTATGACACAATCGGTCAAAGCCGTAGATCGCGTGGTAAAACCCAGACAAATTGCCCTGATGATCGGGGTATCACTCATCCTGGGCTATGTGGTTTCCATTGCCAACACACTGTACCTGGGATATGCTTATGGCGCGTACAACCTGGGCAACATGGGACTCAAAAACGCTGCGCCGGGCGCATTTAACAACGCGATCAACTCCATCCGCAACCCAATTCCAATGGGTGGCAAAGGCGGATTGGCGATATGGGCTTTAATCGGTGCGGCAGCTATGGCCGCGTTCACAATGGCCCGCTATTGGCTCCCCTGGTGGCCCCTGCATCCCATTGGCCTGGCCATACAGGGCAACTATGGCGTCACAAAGGTCGTATTTTCAATCCTGATCGTCTGGGCAATCAAATCCCTGCTGATGAGAATAGGTGGCGTGGATCTCTACGAACGCGGCAAGCCCTTTTTTATCGGATTGATCGTCGCCCAGGCCGTGAGCACAGCCCTGGTCTTTGCCATCGATTGTGTGTGGTTCCCCGCACGCGGGCACAATGTACACAATTATTAAAAAGGAAATCGCGATGATAGGTGTAGCAATTCAGGGCGCGGGAAATGTATCTACCGAACACATCAAAGCCTATCAGAATAATCCCCATACCCGGGTCGTAGCCATTGGCAGTCGCACAATGGAAAGCGCGAAAAAAAAGGCCATCGCCTGCAATATAGATTGTGAACTATTCGACTCTTACGACCGCATGCTCGCCCATCCCGGCGTAGATCTGGTATCGATTTGCACCCCCCCTGATTTACACGCAGCAGAAACCATCGCAGCAGCCGAGGCCAGCAAACACATCCTGATCGAAAAACCCGTGGCCCTGAATCCAGACGAACTTCACGCCATGGATACAGCGGTTCAAAAAGCCGGAGTAAAAACCGTCGTGAGCTTTGTCTTGCGATGGAACCCAATGGTGCTGTCCATCAAACAGGCCATTGAAAAAGGATGGATCGGACAGCCCCTTCTCGTACAGGCCGATTACTGGCACGGCCCAACCCATCAGCGCCCAAAAAAATTTGAAAAACCCGGGTGGAATCCCATGAATGCCGGGGCTATTGTACACGGAGGCTGTCATGCAATGGATGCTGCGCGATACGTGCTGGATAACGACCCCATTGTTCAGGTATCCGGAGTCTCCGCCCGCAATTCCAGTCATCCCGAAACATATCTCGCAACAACCGCAGCTACGGTTCAGTTCGAACGCGGTACCGCGGGAAAAATTTCTGGATCGACCGAATTTTTTATGCCCTATGTATTCAACCTGGAAGTATTTGGCGACGAAGGCGTAATCCGCAACAATCGATTTTATACAAAACAAATCCCGGGACAACGCGACCTATCTGAAATTCCAACCGTATTGCCAGACAGCGGCGCAGTATCACACCATCCCTTTCAGGAAATGATTGACCACTTCATCGACTGTATCACAACCGACGCGGAATCCCACGATAATCTATCCGTAGCAGTCAACACCCATCTCGCCTGCTTCGCCGCTGAAGCATCAGCGCGGGATCGGGGTACACCAGTTCACCTATAGGAGGAGATGCCACATGGCATCAGGCCAAACACTCAAAATAGGACTCGTAGGCTGTGGCGGGCTGGGATCGCGTCACGCCGCCAACGTAGAGAGTATAGAAGGCGCAGAACTCGTAGCAATTTGCGATCATGAACGGGCTTCGGCAGAGGCTCTATCCGACAAACTCGCGTCCCAACCGACTATTTACGACAACCACCGGACCATGTTATCGGAGCACTCCCCAGACGCCGTACTGGTCGTAACCCCCAACTTTGTACACAGCCCCATCACAGTCGATGCCGCCACATCGGGCGCGCACGTATTCTGCGAAAAACCAATGGCACTCTCCGTTGAAGACTGCGACGCGATGATTGAAGCGGCTGATCATGCCGGTGTCTTTTTAATGATCGGATATGTGCGGCGATTTCAAAATGCGTATCGCGAAATGAAACGATTGATCGACGAAGGACAAATCGGCGAGATTCGCATGGCGCATACCGTGCGTTTGGGCACAGGAGCACCTGGAGGCGTGGCGGGATGGCAATTGGATCGGGAGAGATACGGCGGGCTTTTTTCAATGCACAGCCACGAACTGGATCAACTGACCTGGATGGCAGGCGATGTGCGCGCAGTTCAGGCAGTGATGAGATACGACGATGCGTCAGACAACACCGTAGAAGAAAGTATCTTTATCAATTTGGAATTCAGCTCAGGCGCAATCGGATCTCTGAGCAGCAGCCGAATTTATCCAGGCGGAAGTTATGAACTGGGCGTGGCGGGCACTGAAGGCTCAGTGAAAATTACCAGTGGAACAGGCGCGCAACTCACACTCAACCGAATAGGCGAAAAACCCGAACACATGACATTTGAACGAAACAACAGCCTGCTGGAAGAAATGACTTATTTTTTACAATGCATCCGCGCAGGCGAACAACCGCAATCCAACGGTCTCGACGGTCGGCGCACCATTACAATTTCTCTCGCCGCCCATGAATCTGCGCATACAGGTCGCAAAGTGGAGGTACCGGTACGCTAGCCCAAATGATGTCGAACAGTTCAAAAAAGGGATTCAAGACTCAAGAGATGGCAAAGTTCGATGCCATCATCTAATTCTTCCCAATAAATGGCAAAACCGCCCGGTTCTATTGACCAGTTGGCGCGTTGTTCGTCGGTTGCCCTGTATAACCAGTCCAGCCAATGAATATTGTCCAACCGCAGACTTATTTCGCGCCCATCGCTTAATGCGACATATAGAAGGTCATGGTCAAAACGAACGTTTGTTGCGATAACTGTCTTTTTATCTGGAGAAGTAAGCATCCGAAAAAATAGACTATTTACAGTGACGAATCAACCCTTGATTGTCCTTAGTCAAAAATAAAAAATAAAGAAAACTGGAGGTTTTAATGGCAAAATTCGAACAAGTACAGGCATTGACATTTGACTTGTTTGGCACGATTTTGGATCTGGGTGGCAGTTTAACCCCGTTTATCGACGAAATGCTTCGGAAAAAAGGAGCCGACACCACAGCAGAACAGTTCTGGCAACAATGGCGCTATCGTCAACGACTGGAGCAATTTCAGGACACAATCCTGATGCTCGGACACGGAGGCTACCTGGAAACCGTGCGACGGGCATTTGTATATGTGCTCGCCCTGAATAAAATTGAAATGTCAAAAGGGGAAGTACAGACATTTCTAACCTGCTGGCAGGAACTGTCACCCTTCCCCGAGGTCAGATCAGGACTGGAAAAATTGGCCGCGCGTTACAAACTCGTCGGACTATCCAACGGCGATCCCGCCTTTCTCGATCATCTGGCGAAAAATCGAATCCAGTGGGATTTCGACGACGTCATCTCCGTAACGACAATGGGCGCATTCAAGCCGCACCCCGCCGTATATCGCCGCGCCGCGCAAATCCTCGGACTGGAAGTAGGCGAATGCATGATGGTATCGGCCAACTCGTTTGATGTGGTAGGCGCTCGTGCGTGCGGTTTGCGAGGTGCGTACGTGAACCGCTATAACCTGCCCTACGAAGACTCCCCATATCGCGCAGATGTAACAGTCGCCGATTTTACAGAATTGGCAGAAGCAATCGCATAAAAGGCACAATATGAATGAAGACCTCAAAATCACCCTCGGCGTCGAAGAAGAATTCTTTCTCGTTGACCCCGACACCCGCGACCTCGTTTCCGACCCCGCCCCGGGCATACTCGACACTTGCGAAAAGAACAGCGGACCGCACAAAGTAGTAACGGAATTTCTGCGCTCCCAAATCGAGACCAATACCCGCGTCTGCACATCAATAGCCGAAGTCCGCACGGCACTGATGGAGACCCGCCGGATAGTCATTGAGGGCGCTGCACAGCACGGTGCTGCAGTAATAGCGGCCTCCACCCATCCCTTCGCGTCGTGGTCAGCACAGATGCCCACGCCCCAAAAGCGTTACGAAGACTTCGTGGTCACATATCAGGAATCCGTGCGGCGGCTACTCATCGGGGGCATGCATATCCACGCCAGCTTTGGCAACCCGGAAGAACGCATCCGCGTCATGACCGCACTTCGCCGGTACTTACCCCTCTTCCACGCGCTATCCACCTCATCGCCATTCAGTGGCGGAAACCTCACTGGCTTCAAATCCTATCGCCTGAACATCTTCAGTGCCCTCCCGCGCACCGGCCTTCCCGGACCCCTGTATTCTCTTGCCGAATACGAGCAACTCGTAGAAGACTACCAGCGCCTGAACTTCATCGGAGACGGCGGCGAACTCTGGTGGGACATCCGCCCCGGCAACGCTTATCCAACAGTAGAAATACGCATCTGCGACACCTGTTCGCGCGTTGAAGACGCAGTATGCATTGTCGCGCTCTACGCATCCCTCATCCGCATGCTGCTACGACAGACGCGGGCAGGCACCTTGCCCCCTGAGCCGCGCACCGAAATCATCGCCGAGAATCGCTGGCTTGCACAGCGATACGGAGTATTTGCGTTCCTGGGGGATACGCACGACGGCGGGCGCATGGACATCGACGACTACGCACGCGGATTAATTGAACAATTAGCCGAAGACGCCCGCTCACTCGGCTGCGAAAACGAATTACATCGCGTATCTGAAATCATCCGCGACGGCAGCAGCGCGGATCGACAGGTTGACCATTTCCGCATCCGTCTCCTGGAAGGTGCCACCGAAATAGAGGCATTGCGCGACGTTGTCGATCAGCTAATCGCCGAAACCCAAGAGGGAATTGATAAAGTCTGAAATAGAGGAGTCTCATGGAAAAAAACAAACCAAATGTATTATTCATTCTCGCAGACGACCTGGGCTGGCGCGATACGTCGTTATACGGCAGCGCATTTTGCAAAACCCCAAATATCGACGCCCTTGCCCAGCGCGGCATGATGTTCACCAATGCGTACGCCGCCAATCCGCTGTGTTCGCCCACTCGCGCGAGCATCATGACGGGCTTGTGGCCTGCACGCGTTGGCATTACAACGCCGGGATGCCATCTGGACCGCATTGTACTCGAATCCTTTTTAAGCGAAAAAGGTCCACCGCATAACAAAGCTCTGATCGCGCAAAGCGTTACCCGCTTAAGCACAGAATACCAGACCCTGTCCTCGGTATTTCGCGATGCGGGATACAAAACCGCGCACATTGGGAAATGGCATCTGGGCGCAGAGCCTTATAGCCCGTTTGAACACGGATTCGACATCGACATCCCGCACACACCTGCCCCCAGTCCATTGGCCGATGGATGGTTTGCGCCGTGGAAAGTCTATCCCAACAAAGGCGAACCCGGCGAGCATCTGGAAGATCGCATGGCACTGGAAGCCATTGAATTTATCCGAAAAAACAAAGACACACCTTTTTATCTCCAATTCTGGCAATTTTCCGTACATTCTCCATGGCACGCCAAGCAGGATGTAATAGAAAAATACGCGCAAGAAGTCGATCTCGAAGATCCCCAGCATAATCCCGTTTACGCAGCCATGGTTGAAACAATGGACGACGCAGTAGGGCAATTAATTGGAACACTTGAAGAAGAGGGGATTTTAGACAATACCATCATAATTTTCTTTTCGGACAATGGCGGAGTACACTGGAGCGCAAAAGAAAACGTCCATCCCGATTATATCGATGTGCCCATCACGAGCAACGCGCCTCTGAGAGGCGGAAAGGCAAATATCTACGAAGGCGGCACCCGCGAACCATTAATTGTCGCGTGGCCCGGTCAGATTGAAGCGAGTGCTCGCAACGACCAGGCAATCGTACAGAGCATCGACTTCTTTCCCACACTGACCGAACTCTGCGGCCTCAACGCCCCCGAATCGGTTGACGGCATCAGTTTTGCACCCGCGCTTCGCGGCGAATCCCTTGCACGGGACACCATCTTCTGCCACTTCCCGCACTATACGCCAGCAGCAGGTGGCTTGCCATCGACTTATGTTCGCAAAGGCGATTGGAAACTCATCCGCTTCTATTGCGACAACGACGACCAGACCGACCGGGTAGAACTGTACAATCTGACAGAAGACATTGGCGAAACAAATAATCTGGCGGATGAACACCCCGACCACGTATCGGAATTGAATGACCTCATTGACCAATTCCTGACAGATACCGGCGCCGTGATACCCACACCCAATCCCGCGTATCGGAAATAAATCTCTGGAGCAAGCACATGACCAATCAATACAACGGAATATTACGCGCACTCGTCGCTGCGATCATACTCGCCGCACTCAGCACACTGGGCGATTTTTTGTGGGCGCACCACGGGATCAAACACCGCATGTTTGCCGGCATCCTTCACGGCGCACTATTGTGCCTCTGTTTGGGCGTTGTTCTCGGATATGGCGGCAAAACAGCACAAACGATCTTGTTAGGCGCACTCGGTGGCCTCGCAATTGGCATATTGTCAGCCGGTGGATATTACCTCATGCGCCCGCTCATTCGCGCTAACGCAATCGTCGTCGCATGGATGGAATTGTGGATCCTCGCGGCCCTGCTCCACTGGTGGGTGGGCACCATCTCCGAAAGCCTGAAACGCACATTGCTCCGGGGTATTCTGGCCGCCGTGACTTCTGGTCTTGCCTTCTTGATTTTGGGCATCTGGACCCGTCACGCGCTTGGCGGGCCACATTATCTCTACAAGTTGCTTTCCTGGACCATTGCCTTTTTACCCGGATTTCTCGCACTATTTGTAACGCGAAAAAACGACTAACAGTGTGGAGGTCTCTTTTGGTCAAACTCGTCTGTCTCACACTGCCTTACTCAAAATTCTCCCTCGAGAGAGGGATTGAAGGGGTTGCCAGCGCGGGATATTCCTACGTGGGTTTGGGCTGGTCGCATGAAGGTGAAGATACGCTCGGTTTTGATCCCGATGGACCCCTTGTGCATCGAACCAGGACCCTGTGCGAACAAGCGGATTTAACCCCTGTCGTAATTGGCCTTGGATCGACCCCTGCAAGAGATAACGCGCGTTATCTTATGCGCAGAATTGATGTGTGCCGAGCACTCGGTGCCGAAACAATTCAGATGGCCGGTGCGGGCGGGTATCGGCGTTTTCCGGATGAACCACTCGCGCCCGAAGTCTTTCGTGCTGCCCACGAAGCCTATGTCGCAGACATGAAAGAAGCGGGGACCTATGCACAGGAACGAGACATTATCCTCGCCCCCAAACCACATACGGGCAATACCGCGACCGCCAAACATTTGGCCCGCCTTCTCCCCGAAATTGATCGGCCGTCGGTGCGGGCGTGTTACGACCCGGGAAATGTCCATTATTACGAAGGCATCTCTCCCGAAGATGATTTTCCCCATATTGCAGACCAAACCTGTAAATTAATAGCCAAAGATCACATCGGCCCGAAAGCAGAAAACAATTTCCCCATTCCCGGCGAAGGGGATATAGACTTTGAACGCATCTTTGCCACGGCTTTCGAAGCGAGCTTTAATGGTCCAGTGGTCGTCGAGCGCGTAAACGGCACAGGTGGCGATTTTACCGCTGAAGAAATCGATATTCGCATCCGACACGCACGCGAAAATGTGATAGATATGTTGACCAGTGCGGGATTTTCTTTAGACGAGGGATGAACTATGACGCTTAATGAACTGCGCGGAAAAACAGTAGCACTTGCATCGTCGGGAGGATTGGACAGTTGCACCGTGACAAAATGGCTGGCTGACCGCGGCGTGAACGTGGTGAGTTTGACCGCCGACATTGGACAACCCGATGAAGTGAACATCAATGACATATCCAAACGCATGCTCGCCTGTGGCGCAAGTGAAGCCGTGCTGATCGATCTAAAAACCGATCTGGCAGAAGCGGGTATTGCGATGCTGATTGGACAAGCGCGTTACGAAGGCGGCTACTGGAATACAACGGGCATCGCGCGATATGTCACCACGCGGGGATTATTGGAAGAAATGGACCGTCGCGATATCGACATACTCGCACATGGCGCGACCGGACGCGGCAACGATCAGGTGCGCTTTCAACTCGTCGCCAATATGCTCAAGCCCAGCGTAACCGTGTATGCCCCCTGGCGCGACCCCGCATTTCTCGATATATTTGGCGGGCGCAAAGAAATGATCGATTTTTGCAATGCATACAACTTGCCGATCACAGCGACGTATGAAAAACCCTATTCCACCGACGCCAACTTTTTGGGCCTCACACACGAAGCGGGCAAACTCGAATATCTCGATGTCGCAGCCGATTTTATCGAACCGGGCATGGGCGTATTTCCCGCGCAAGCACCGGACAAACCCGAATCATTTAGCGTCAGAATAGACGCAGGCCGCCCGGTACAAATCAATGGCGTGGACACCGACATTGTAACCGCGATCCAAAAAGCCAATGAAATAGGCGGACGAAACGGCGTGGGCATTGGTATTCACACCGTGGAAAACCGCTTTGTCGGCATCAAATCGCGCGGCGTATATGAAAGCCCGGGGCTTTGTCTCCTCGGCGCCTGCTACGAGTTCTTGCTCCAACAAGTTCTGGACAGACGCGCGCGAAGATTTTACGATTCGATCTCTTCATCCCTCGCCGAACAAATCTACCAGGGATATTACTGCGATCTATCCACTCAAATGATGCAAGGCGCGCTCGCGCCCATAGCAAAGCTATTGACGGGTACAATCACAGTCGCCGCATACAAAGGCACGATATTATTTCAGTCATCGGAAAATGTGCCGCACTCTCTCTATTCCGAAGAAACCGCCTCAATGGAAGACGTGGGCGACTATGACCACCGCGACTCCGAGGGCTTCTTAAACGTACTCGGCGTCGGCGCAAAAGCCCAACACGCAGCGGGACAAAGTGCTTGGTAGGTACAATGCTATGAATAAATCATCCGAAAAGCTCTGGGGAGGGCGATTTGCGGGATCGACTGAAGAGCTAATGGAAAAATTCAATGCATCCATTGGTTTTGATCAGCGCCTATACAAAATGGACATTGAAGGCAGCCGGGCGCATGCCCGCGCATTGGCCCGAATGGGTGTCTTAACAAAACAGGAACTGGAACAGGTCCTCAAAGGTCTAAATCGCGTAGAGCGTGAACTCGACGCGGGCACCTTGCCATTGACGGATGATCTGGAAGACATACACACCGCAGTGGAAAAGCGTTTGACGGAACTGGTCGGCGATGCCGGCGCAAAAATTCACACAGGACGCAGCCGCAACGATCAAGTCGCCCTGGATGAGCGTCTGTTCTTACGCGAAGCAGTCGCCAACACAATCGCGCAGATCGAACGGGTAATGCGCGTGGTATTAGATGTTGCCGAAGCGCATCTCGATATCCTGATGCCGGGATATACGCACGTCCAACAGGCACAACCGATCCGATTCTCGCATTATGCCATGGCCCTGTTCTGGATGTTGTCACGCGACCGCTCGCGGTTTGAAGACTGTTGGAAACGCGCCAATGCCATGCCCCTGGGATCGGGCGCACTGGCGGGAAGTGCATATCCGGTTGACCGAGAATTTTTGCGCGAGGAACTGGGGTTTGATCGCATCACTGAAAACAGCATCGATGCAGTCAGTGATCGCGATTATTTCCTGGAGTACTTATCGGCATCATCCATATTGATGGCACACTTGAGCCGATTTTGCGAAGATCTGATCATCTGGTCGTCTTCTGAATTTGGGTTTGTCGAACTGGCCGATGCCTTCAGCACCGGATCGAGCATGATGCCGCAAAAAAAGAACCCCGATTCACTGGAATTAGTACGCGGCAAAACAGGCCGCGTGTACGGCAACCTGATGTCTCTGCTCACCGTGATGAAGGGCGTGTCACTGGCTTATGCCAAAGATATGCAAGAAGACAAAGAACCCGTCTTTGAGACCGCAGAAACCGTGCAGATGTCCCTATCGGTCTTTGCGGGTGTATGGCAGACCGTAAAAATCAAAGGCGAGCGGATGACCGATGCCATAGATGGCACCATTTTAGCTACCGATCTGGCCGATTATCTGGCGCGAAAAGGCGTACCTTTTCGCAGGTGTCACCGCATCGTTGGAGAACTGGTGAAAACCGCCCTATCGCGCGGACAAAAATTGGAAGAATTGGACCTGCCGACATTGCGCGCTGCATCTGAGGTATTCGACACCGATGTACAAGAAATTTTGTCCGCAGAAGCCAGTACAGCACAGCGCAATCTGGACGGCGGAACAGGGCGCGATTCTGTTTTGAGACAGATCGAAGCAGGGCGGCGTTTGCTGACCGATGGAGAGGCGTCTGGATGAAGCGTTTTAACGAGCGGGATGTGCGGCGTCTTTACGATTTGCTTCAGCACAAACCAGATTTGGGCCTCACGCAACTCAATGTAATGGATGACGAAAATCTGATTGGCGTGGGTCTGTTTGACAATGAAGACGATTTTGTATCCGAGTGTTCGCGCTACAATACACTGGGCCTTCTTCAAGCTGGCGTGAACCCCCGATCATCACATCTTTTAAATGACTATGGCGGGCTGCAAAATCGCATTCGCACGCTATTTAGCGACGTGGTGTCCAAAGAGGACATTGCGTGTGTGACAGGTGTCGTCATATCGGAACCCGGGCAAATAACCGAAGCCGCACTGGCATATCAAAACGATGTATCTGTGTTGGGAGATAGCGTGCTATATTTTCCTATGGACAGAGAAATTCCCATCGAAAATGGTCGGCCAAATCGCACGGCCAGACAAATTGCAGAATGGTTTTTGGGAGAGGCGACATTGTCCAGAATTGATCTGACCAGCATGGTCCCGATCCCCGGCACAGCAGATCCCGAAGGCACATGGTTTCATCCCCGCCTGCGGTTTCGCAAGTATCGCCCATATATTTTAGATGGCATTTCCGAGGCAATTTGCGGTGCATAGAGGAGAATTTCATGATTAAAAAATCGATTTCGTTAATCACTGCGATGAGCTTTTTGCTTGCGGTTTGTCCTGTTCGGGCAGCGGAAAGCGAAAAGAAAACACAATACGAGCGCGGGATTTACCAATTGGGACATGATGGCTGGGAGATAGTCGATGTGCGGCAGGTATCGGGCACGCGCATCGTGTTAAGCTCCCGGGTGGGTCCTCAAATCGACTTAGAAGAAAGCAATCGCTACGCTTTGTTTCAGGGGGCAACCATTTATACTCAAAAAATAGATCTTCCGATCTTACATCTGGGCGTAGCGGGATTTCAATTTGCCGAATTTATGAAACAAGACAACGGCAAACTCGCCATAAAAATTCAGTATCGATCCGGTCCTCGCATTGAAACGCGGCTGGTGAATGTGCAAAGTGAAAATAATCTGCGTCGCCTGAGAGAATACATCGAACACTTCGATGAAATCGTAAAAGGCGAGTACACAATTGCAGACTCCTCCAAAATAGACAATACCTACCCGCAATATACCGAGGATGCCATCTCTTTTGAAGAACGCAGGGTGCGTTTTCGAGTACAAACACGTTTTCCCGGAATGGTCACCCTGAAGGATAAAAAACAAATCAAAGGCGAATTTTTACCCGCCTATGAAGATAATAATATTTTGATCGAGACGGAATTGAGCGTTCAAAAGGTCCCCGTAGATGAAATTCACAAAGTGCAATTCTTTGGGGAACGCGGCTCTGTAGCGATGGAACGGGCAATTGTACAGGGGATTGGAGGTGCTGCGATGGGCGCATTAACCGGGGCACTTGCCGCCTGGCAGGCCAATGCCGACGTCAAAGAGACGACAATCTGGGCCGCCGCAATTTTTGGCATCTTTGGTTTTGTAAGCGGGCTGGTGACAGGTGCCAGAGCCACGCAAAGCGGCGAGACCTTCACGCTGGGACCTGTTGAGGGCGACAAGCGGAGATAGCGCAATGACAATTTTGCCTTATAAGGACAAAACCCCTCATATCGATCCGTCGGCTTATATCGCGCCCGGTGCTGTCGTAATTGGCGACGTAGTGATTAAAGCACACGCGAGCATCTGGTTCAACGCCGTGATTCGGGGTGATGTTGAACCCATTGTAATCGGCGAAGGCTCAAATATTCAGGACGGCACTGTCGTGCATACCGACCCGGGTTATCCCTGTAATGTGGGTAAAAATGTGACCGCAGGGCACAATGCGATCTTGCACGGTTGTCAAATAGAACAGGGTGTGACCATCGGAATGGGGGCAACCGTGTTGACTGGCTCGTCGGTAGGAGAATCCGCACTGGTAGCTGCCCACGCGCTGGTATTGGAAGGCGCAGAGGTCGCGCCGCGCACACTTGTCGCTGGCGTACCCGCCAAACCGCGTCGCACATTGTCAGAAGACGAAATCGCGCGCTTTTTGAACAATACCAGAAGATATCAGAAACGGCGCCTGCTTTATATGGGACAAAACGAATGAGGTATTTTATGAAACGATGGATTTTGTGTTTTGCACTGCTGGTGTTGTACACGGGATGTGGTTCGTCTAACCCCGTGACCCCTGCGCCCGAACCATCTGCCGAACAGGCATATGACCGTGTCACTGTGGATGAGGCCGATGCCTATGTTGCCAATATCCAACAGGCGTTTACATCTATTGATGTCTTTTTTATAGAATATAGCGGTGTGACCGTCGAGATCACGAATAGCTTGATCCCTACCTATTGGTCGCGGGAATTTATAAACACCATGATCGCGCGGATTCACGCCATTCAATCTACCTTGCACGACATGCGCCCCGCAAACCCGTATCTGCTCAGATTGCACACCGAGGAATTTGAAGCCGCCTTTGTAGATTATCTCGATGGGGCCACTTTTCTTTTGCAAAATCTCGATTTTATGACGCCAGAAGTTCTTGATGGCCTGAATATGCGCATGGGAGCGGGCAATGTACACATCATTCGCCTCCAGATATTCCTGCGCGACCTGACCGGCCTGCCAGTCACTTTCGGCGACAATCCACCCGGAGATGGACAAACTTTTTAAGATCAAAAGCAAATGCAGGGACGGTGCCCCATTCATTTTTTGCAAAACCTCGTTGACAAAGACCGAAATACGGTGTCTCAAGAGAATTTTGCAAGCCTCTCCATTGATAAACGTCGCCGAGTTTTAGAGCAACAGGCCAAACAGATGAAGAGTCACTACGAACAAACAAGGACTGAACGAACCGAATGGCAAGCAGGAGATTTTGATTGAATTGTCAGCGCAATTGTGGCAATCATTGAGTATTGATATAAAGAAAAAATAATAGGAAAAAAATAATGAATACAGTGCCTTTTGACCAATTGGGACCTGGACAGTCTGGAAGGCTCGCGTATCAGGTACTCGGCCAGAACGGACCAATTTTTAACCCTCAGAACATCCGCTATTTACCGCCAGACAGCCTTGAAATACCCGCCAATACTATGAGTACAGGCACATCGGGCATGTTTGCTGGTCTGGCTGGAGCCAATCTCATTAGTTCTATCTTGAACCCGGGAGTTTCTGTGTACATCACACACAGAATTAATAGCCTTCACAGTAAAATAGACCATTTACAAAAAATAATGGATCGCATTGAACAGAAAATTGACTATATCATGACGAAAGTTGAACGCATAGACATGCAGGTAGCTGAAAACAACCTGCGACAGGCGTTAAACCATACACTCCAAAAAGCCGTATCTCAGGAGGGGATTGACTTGAGAGTTCTTGCAAGTTTTCAAAAAGACCTCTTGATATTTACCAATTCGTTATCCTCGCGCCTTCTAACCAACTTTGGCCTTCGGCTTTCCAGCGATGTTCTCGACCAACTTCAAATGATCTGCGACCTTTTGTATGGGATTCGGAAATTGGTCGCTCATATATACAATACCTCCGTTGATGGAGATCCAGAACGCGTTATTGCTGTGAATCCTACCGGGTACTTTTCTGTCTTTGGGGGCGATCTTGAGGATCTTGTAAAACTCGATATACTGTTTGACAGAGTTGTATATGAATTGATTACACATAAAGAAGAAATGCTTGAATTTGCTGCAATCATCTCTGAGCAGGAGGTCTCAGACTGTGAGGATGAACACGGAGACAGATTGGCTACCTTATTTGACAATACAGGATACGTCTGCCTTGATGGATGTTATCCGGAAGGTCTAAGCGTCTTGTTCAAAGATGAAGTCCCCGAAGCGGTAGAACAAGTGCTATATGATCTTTGCTATGCGTGGCTCTATCAAACCGACGCGGGATTATTTTTTCGGACGTCGGTAGAGATTGAGGCAATCACTTCTAGCTACGAAAATGTCTTTTGGCCCCAATTAATAGAAGCTGAGCCATGTGGGATCAATCAGATCGACGTTGCTTGCGACGTTCCGCTACTTGAGAATGCCTGATGTTGCTGGAAGAATTACGCAGGGTCAGGCTATAAATGGGGATGGGTGGAAAGGAGAACGGAATGATGACGCCGCTTGATAAATGTCCGTTATGTGGTGGCGAGATTGTTGAAAAAGAAGTCGAGAAAATTTTGCGAGGTGGGAATCTTACAGAAATCGTAAAAGCTCAAGCCGAAGCTTGTCTTCGCTGCGGCGAAAGCTTTTACACGCCGGATGTCGTAAAACGCTTTGAAAAGATCAGATCAAGACTCAAAAAGACAATAAAGGCATAACATGAGCAAGATATCGTATTTTCATTTGTTGGGTTTATTAATCCTGCTGTGCTCTGTGGGGCAAGCGGATGCGCTCTCGCAGTTTGCATTATTGACGGCCAATCGGTGTGTGAACTGTCACATCACCGCGCAGGGTGGGGCGCAACGAGACGAACTGGGGCAATACTCAATGGACGGCGTGGGATTGCTCGCACCCAATTACGTCTTACCGGGCAAAACCGCTTATGCCGATGGCCTGGTACTCATGGGTGCAGATCTCCGCGGACAAATGGCGCGATCTCATACATCGCCAGAAGCCGAGCGCAAAGTATTCCCAATGCAAGTCGCACTATATAGCGTTGTCCGCCCCTCAAATGCCCTGAAAATCGAAGGCTCTTATAATTTTGGTCCCGAAAAATACGCGGGACAGCGCGCGTGGACAGCATCGGCAATTTATCAACCCAATTACAACTGGCCCGCATTGCGCGTGGGACATTTTCAGCCATCCATTGGCATGCGGTATGACGACCACACCATGCTCGTGCGCCAAACGCCCGATGTTGCCGGAGCCACATCACTGGTCGCACCCAATTACGCAGAGTATGGCGCAGAAGTGCATTATTACAAAAAATTGTGGATATCGCTAACCGCGGGTATTTATTCTGCCCGCGCACTCTCTGAAAACACCGTACAACAAGACGCCTCCCTGATCGAAGACCGCGATAAACCCTCATTCCTGGGGCGTATCGTATTATGGCCCAAATTGGTCGAACAAAAAATGAATTTTTATCTGGGAGGATCGTGGCTCAAAAACGGCGATTTTTTGATGACAAATCTCTTTGCAGGCGCCGGATTACAGGACAAGATCGCCCTCATGGCCGAATATGTCCTATCCGATAAGGAAGGTGTGCGCGAGGCAAAAACCGCCTCGCTTGACATCACACTTCAAGCAATACCCGGACTGCTCTTGTTCGCACGGGGGGAAACCGGCGAAGTAACGCATATCCGCACATCAGCGCGCTCTGTTGATCTGACGACGAAGCAGGCTGTATTTGGCATGCAAATTTTTCTAACACCGCAAATAGAATTGCGCCCCGAATATCGCATCCTCGACACAGAGACCTTTCGCTCATCGCGCTACGCATTACAACTGCATGTGTTCTATTAACACCAATGTGGAGTAACCCATGTGGAAAATCATCAGCATAATCGCATTTATACTCGCGATAGGTATAAGCGCAAAGTGGGCAATAGACGGAACGCAGATCTTTACCAAGAACAAGCAGCAAGTGGTGGTAGTAGATGAAATGTTTGGCACTGAGAGCGTCGAATGGAAAGAAGGATTCTGGCTGGGATTAGACATAGCGGGACCAACAGCGGGCGTGTTGATCGCGGTGGGAATTTTTGGTTTATACAAAAGCAGAAAATGAAGCACTTCAAATTTTTAATCGAGCGTCAGAAAAGGGTATAAACCATCCCTCTCCTGACGCTCTTTTTTATTCCTCAACTTTAATCTCAAACATCGCCGTGTGACCTTCTATATCAACCGCATCGCCTGCCACCTCATCTGCGCGAACCAATCTCGTACAGAGCGTCTCACCCATGATATAATCCCGAAACTGATCGAAAGCAGGTGCCACTTCATCTGGCACACCATAAGTCACGGCAATCCGGTCTGAAACATCCAGCCCCTTCTCCTTGCGGATATTTTGAATAACATGAACAATCTCGCGCGCCAGACCTTCGCGCACCAAATCTTCATCCCTATATAAATCCAGCGCCACCGTAATATCGCCTTCATTTGCCACAGGCATATCTTCCTTCTCCTCTCGCTGGATCAAAATATCATCCACCGTGAGATCTAAAGGCTCCGCACCATCCAATTCCAATGACAGGGTGTGGCCCTGGCGCAAAGATTGGATATCCTCAAAGCCGAGACCCGCAATCTTCCCCGCAGCCACATTCATATTTTTGCCCAAACGCGGACCCAGCACTCTGAAATTGGCTTTTGCAGAAAGCGTCACAACTGCCTCTTCATCGTCACGAATATCCACCTCTTTCACATTTAACTCATCCGCAATAATATCCTGTAATGCCCTGAGATCTTCGCGCACATCCTCCTGCATAGACACGAGAATCGCCGTACGCAACGGGTGTCGGGTCCTGACATTGGCCTGACTCCGTAAGAACCTGCCCAAACCAACCGCTGTTCGCGTACGCGCCATCTGCTGTTCGAGTTTCTCATCGAGATCGGCTTCGATCACATCGGGATAATCACACAAATGAACGGACTCCGGCATATTGCTCGCGCGCAAATTCCGGTAGATCGTTTCCGTGATAAACGGCGCGAAAGGCGCCAGCGCTTTGACCAGTGTCAAGAGCACATGATAAAGCGTCGCATAAGCAGACAATTTATCGCTATCATTATCGCTCTTCCAGAAACGCCGCCGGCTGCGTCGGATATACCAGTTGGTCATATCATCGATAAACGTTGCAAATCGCGTGGCCGCTGTTTGCAAATGACAGCGATCCAGACCCTGACGAATATCGCGCACCAGATGATTCAAACGCGCGCGAATCCAGCGATCGAGCGGATGATCTGACCGATCCGATGTGGGCTGCCAGTTATCAACACGCGCATAAGTAACGAGAAAACTGTACGCATTCCACAAAGGCAGCAAGACGCTGCGCATCGTCTTTTGAACCCCCTGTTCCGAAAAAGCGAGGTCTTCCCCACGCACCACAGGTGACGACAACATATTGAGACGCAAAGCGTCGGCACCATAAGTATCCATAATATGCATCGGATCGGGATAATTCTTCAACCGCTTGGACATTTTGCGCCCATCTTCGGCCAGGATCATGCCATTGACCACGACATTCTCAAACGGCGGACGGTCAAAAAGAGCCGCACCGAGCACGACGAGCGTGTAAAACCAGCCCCGCGTCTGATCCAATCCCTCAGCGATAAAATCCGCCGGAAAATGTGCGTCCAGCCAATCTTTATTCTCAAACGGATAATGGCGTTGTGCATAAGGCATAGAACCGCTCTCAAACCAGCAATCGAGCACTTCGGGCACGCGAGTCAATGGCCCCGTTTCTCCCTCAATAATAACCGGATCCACAAAATGCTTGTGGATATCGTCAAACTTGCCACCCGTACGATCCTCCAGTTCGCCGATGGAACCAACACACACGGTCTCACCCGTCTCTTCATTTCGCCACAGGGGAAGCGGGCAACCCCAATAGCGATTGCGGGAAATCGCCCAATCCCGCGCACCCTCCAGCCAATTGCCAAAACGCCCCGCTTTGATATGTTCGGGCACCCAGTGGATCTGCGCGTTTGCACGGAGCATCTTCTCTTTAATCTTCTCGATATTGACAAACCACGTTGAAATCGCCCTGTAAATAAGGGGCGCCTCACACCGCCAGCAATGGGGATAACTGTGGTGATATGTGGAACGGTGTACGAGTTTGCCCTCTTCCTTTAGCCGATTCACAATATCGCTATCACAGTCCTTGACAAAACGCCCTTCATAATCACGGACCTCAGACGTAAAACAGCATTCAGCATCAATCGGACAAACAGACGGAACGCCGTGAACGCGACCGGCTTCGGCATCGTCTTCGCCAAATCCAGGTGCCGTGTGGACAACACCCGTTCCTTCTTCAGTCGTGACAAACTCGGCTGTAATAATGCGGAACGCCCCCTGGGCACGCAAATCTTCAAAATAGGGAAAAAGCGGTTCGTATTGCAGGCCGAGAAGCTCTTTCCCCTTTACGGTCTTCACGATCTCGGGCTTGCCCGAGGGATAATAGGTATCCACACGCGCTTCAGCGAGAACGTACGTCACATCTTCATCTTTGACATACACATAATCCACATCTTCGTGCACGGTCAGAGCCAGATTTGACGGCAATGTCCAGGGCGTTGTCGTCCACGCTAGAAGATACGTATCCGGTTCATTTTTAAGCTTGAAAGCGACGGTAATAGCCGGATCCTGTACCATTTCATAACCCTGATTGGCTTCAAAATTGGACAAAGGCGTCGCATCCCGGGGACAATAAGGCAAAATTTTGTGCCCCTCGTAAATCAAGCCTTTGTCCCAGAGTTGTTTGAACACCCACCAGATCGACTCCATGTAATCGCGGTCCATCGTGCGATACCCATTATCAAAATCCACCCAGCGCCCAATGCGCTTGACAAATTGTCGCCATTCGGCAGTATAACGCAAAACAATACCCCGGCAGGCCTCATTGTATTCCGCAATCCCGTACTCTTCGATCTCGTGCTTGCTACTCAAGCCCAGTTCCTGGCTGAGTTCGTATTCTACGGGCAAGCCGTGGCAGTCCCATCCAAAGACGCGATCTACGTATTTGCCATTCATAGTTTGATAGCGCGGGATCACATCTTTAATCGTCCCAGCCAGCAAATGTCCGTAATGCGGCAGACCCGTCGCAAAAGGCGGCCCATCGTAAAAAACGTACTCATCGTTATTTTTTCTAATCTCGAGCGACTTTTCAAATGCTCTGATCTCATCCCAAAAAGCGAGCACCTTTTCTTCCTCTTTGGGAAAATTCACATGTGTATCTACTTTTTTAAACATTAAAAACTCCTGTCTGAATCAGGATGGGCAGGATGAAAGGATGAACAGGATACCCCCAACCCCACCCATTAGATTAGATGCCAAAATTTATTTAAAAAATTATCCTAACTATTCCAAAAAAAAACCGCCACGGCAAACGCCTCTGGCGGTGTGTCATACAAAAAGTATATAGCTTACGACAAACAACACCCCACAAGCGTCTCCGCGGCATATATACGTATAACCCCAATGGCACTGCCCGGTGTCAGACAACCTGTCACCTGGGCAGGACCCTTTCTCAGTCGTGGGGATGTTTGATGGGTTGTGTTCATTTACTAATCCTTTTTCCTATCAGCGCGATTAAAAATAGAAGTTTTGACATTTTGTGTCAAGCATTCATCTATAAATCGGCAACTTCCTCTGAGACCAATGGTCGCCGCCCCCTATCATCCCCCGATCTTGTAATTGCCCACGCGATCCAACTCCATATCCCCAGCGCGCCCAATGCGACAAGCGGATATACCGAACCCGGCAACCGTCCAATATTGAAAACCCTGTAAGCAATAGTCCCCGCCAGAGCGATCAATCCCGAAGTCATTCCCTTTGACGCGCGATAACCAAACGCATCAATCACTTCTTTTGCTCGGTACCTCGCATCAAACGAAAGCGGAATATAGAGTAATTCTTTTGCAGCCCGAAACACCGAATAATCCAACGTCTTAAACACCAGATAGGCCAATGCACCAGTAGTGAGAGTGGGATACGCCAACAACACCCCACACGTTATCAGATGAATCACCGGAATACCGAGATGTGCGGTTCGCAACGACACAAAGTGCAGCAACAGGGGCGCAACGCCAAACTGAAACACAAATGCACATGCATTCAACAATGCATAAAAATGCCCCAAATAAGCAGTGCGCTCGTCCTGCATCGGCAAAGCCGTTTCCACCAGCCCACTGAACCGCAAATCCAGCACCGCCGACACCATCTGCGTGACAAAAATCAAACCCGCGAGATAGCGCAAAGTCGGAATATCTCGAAACAAACCCAACGCCAGCTTGCCTCGCTTTTCCGGCTCCTGAGCCGGCACACCCCCCAGATCATAAGCCCACCACGCCAGAACCGCTGCTGGCAACAGGGACAATCCTGCAAAAATCAGCAGATGTTCACTGCCTATCACCTTCGCCGTTTGCCCGACAATCAAGCCCCCGCAAATCGCACCCACCGACGCAATACCACAAATCGGACCATTGTATTTTCGCCCCTGCTCATCGCGCAAAATGCTATTGATAAACGACCAGTATTGCTCAATAATCAACACAATATACGCTTCGCGCAGCACATATAACACCCCAACCGCCGGATGAAAACCAGATAAAATCCCCCCATAACACGCCAGAATACCCCCACCCGAAAGCACCGACGTCAAAAACAAAGTCTGCCGCGACCCAAACCGCGACAACAACACCCCATACCCCCAAACCATACCAAACGTACCTACAGGTGCCAGCGTCATAACAAAAGGCAAATTGTGCGCCCCATACGCGCCAATAAACAACGACGTGGATACACTCCGCACAAACTCATAGCCACACAACAAAAAACTCGCCGCAAAACCAACCATCAACGCACCAGCAACAGGTCGTCTATCTACTGACATTATTTTTCTCCGCACACTTGATCTCAATACCACTTCCACCCCAAATCATAAACCAGACCGAGTGTCAGATCCCACCGATTGGCAATACCGTCAACAGGCGTATTGCGAATTTTATTGACCCGGTACAAAAAATTGCTCTGTTGCACAGACAAACTCAACGCGCCAATCAATGGAAAAGCGAGCGAATTATAATTCTCTAAAGACACCACATGCCGATCTGTAAACCCCGTAAAACTGCGCACCCGCGAGCGAAACTTCCCACTACCCAATGATCGCCGATAGTCCAAATACACTTCTACCCCTATATCATTTGCCTCAACCGCCAGATCGCGCTGTCCCCGAGCACCTAACCTGACCGTCAACGTCCGCCCAAAACGTCGCCGCACCCCCATGCTACCGCGCAGAAGCCTGGGCCGTTGTCCATCTATCTGGCTCAACGCGGTGCTATATCCTGCCAAAACAAAAGGATCAGCCACAGATTGCGTGCGATAGCGATATATCAAATCCGTTTCCAATTGATCTTCTGACCGCGCTAAATCGCCAAACGTTGTTCCAACCTGCCCAATCGCCAGACTCTGATCAAGAGTTAGTAATTGTTTTCCCATATCTCTTACAATCATCAAATTCATCGTCGTATGCCATGCCAGGCTGGTCTTACCACTGAGAAATGACACGCGTTCTTTCTGTGCGCGATATGCGAGTGTTGTACCATCGATATAGTTGCGATTAAACGCGCCCTTGACAGTCCAGTTTATGTGCCAAACGCCATCTGATCTCAAAGTGTCAAACTCGCGAGGAACCAGCACAGCCTGCGTATCCCGCAGTGCATAAACGACCATTTGGCGGAGTGGCATACCCGTAAAAACGACCTCTGTTCCCTTGTGAAATTCGCCATATCCATCGCCGCCATTCGCCAAAAACTCGACGACCACAACGCGATACATTTCATTCTTTTGAATGGGACGCCCATTAATTGTATTTTTTTCCAAACCGGAAAAAATCAACTGTGCATCTTCCCCCAGCGCATCCTGACTGCGTTTGACAATACTCAAAAGTTGCGCCCCCGTCAGTTTCATCTTCACCAGACGGTCATCAAAAGGAATCAAATGATCGATATGGCCCACTTTGAGCACGCGATTTGAAGGCACAAGCCCCAATCCTCCCCGATTAATAATACCCACCTCACTATTCAAATATCGGCGCATCAGGCCCGTGACAATGCGCCCTTGATCCCGATATGTCTTGCCTGCAATTCGACCTATCCTCTGATTCGCGACCTGTTCGTACCGCCCTCTGAGATCGTTGACCAATTGCTCTACCTCCGGATCGGGCTCCACAGAACGGTCCACTATAATCTGCTCTGCCGAAACATCCACCACCTTCATATTACCCCCCGAATCTTGCGAAAGGTGGAGCACAACGCGACCAACAGATACCCCATTACTTGGTGTAACAACCAGCGTCAGGCCATTCACCAGACGGATCAGGCCCGGTACCTGTAAACCGCGATCCAGATCGCTAAATCCACCAGCGACAATCAGATCCACCCCCTCAATCTCGCGGGCAAAATTCAGCGCACTCGTTTCATCCATATGCGCCAATACAATAACGCACTGCGCCTTCTTTTCGCGCAACACAACAGCCAATGAATCCACAACTTTTACGGGATCGCCAACCCTCAGCCCCGACAGATGACCCGGGTTAATTTTATCTGCGACCTGCGGCCCCAATACACCGATGATCCCCACCCGAACACCGCCAGCATCGACCGTGGTATAACCCGGCAAAGGAGGCTTTCCACCATCTTTTCGCACGAGATTCGCCGCCAGCATCGGAAAATCGATTTCTTTTTGTCGCGCTTCCAAAACATCCCATCCCAAAGACAAATCGTGATTCCCCACCGTCATAGCCGCATAATTTGCGCGATTCATCGCCGCACACATCGTTGCACCCGCGTCAAATCGGGACATCGCATTTGGCCCCAGGGCATCCCCCGCATCCAGAACAATTGCTGGCTCAGAAGCCTGCAATTTGCGAATCAATCCCACGCGATCAGCCATCCCCCCGCGATCTCCTCGCCGCGTCAGTTGCCCGGATACATCATTGCTGTGAATTACCGTAAGCCGTATATCTTCTGCACATAAAGAAGAAACAAATAAAAAACAAGCGAAGACGCAATAAATACCCCGCTGCAGCACAAAGCTCATTGGTTTTTGCAAATTCCTTTCCTATTCTTTTTTGTTATTATCATCCGATTGTGTAGCCACACTCATTGGCACGGCACTCCGCACATGCAAATCCCGCTGTGGGAATGGAATCGCAATATCCCGCTCTCGAAATGCCTGGACAATTGCAAAATTCAAATCACTGATCACAAAATACTGACGGGTTGGATCCGCAATCCAAACCAGCAAATCAAAATTCAGCGAACTATCGCCAAAAGCCAGAAACTGAATCTGCGGCTCGGGATCGGACAAAACCTCTGGATGCGCCCGCCCCACCTCCAACAACGTCTCCGCGACCAGTTCCACATCGGAACTGTAAGACACCCCCACAGATGCATGAATACGTACTTTTGACTCTTGGAAACTCCAGTTTGTGACACTTTCAGATAGAAATTTTGAATTGGGCACAATAATCGTCACATTGTCCAGCGTGTCAACCTTCGTACTATATGCATTGACCGACTGCACACTGCCTTGCACACCATCTACCTCCACAAAATCTCCCTCCTGTACGGGGCGCTCAAATAACATAATGAGTCCGCTGATAAAATTGTGGGTAATAGTTTGCAACCCCAAACCAATCCCCACCAACAATACCGCACTAACCGCTGCCAATGTCGTCAGATTAATCCCGGTATATTCTATGGCGATAAATATGCCGATGCACATGATAACAATGTGCAATAGACGACAAATAGCCGACTGCGAACCTTTATTTAAGCTTATGCGTTCAAACACGCCACGCCGCAACATACGCTGCAACAACCGCGATATCCCATACGCAATGAGGATAATCAGCGTAGCCGTCAGCAAAATAGCTGGCGTTATTTCTATTTCGCCAAAAGAAATGAGTGGTTCCTCAATTACCTTGCGCAAATTATCCCAGGGATTCATACTTCATCCTCCCGAACCAATACAATAAGATCATCTGATTCATCCAGCATATACGACTCATCATGCGCCGGATTGAGCGCGACCTCACCGTTTTGCAAGCGAATGCCCAGCGCGATTTCTCCCCGACATGCCGACATCTCCTGGAGCTGCCCAAAACTCACATTTTGACCTGCTATGCCATAATCTGAAACCCGGCGAAAAAAAATCTCTGCACCGCCAGCGGCAAACAACTCTTCATAAACAACATTGAGTTCCCGACGCAACGCAACCTGTGCCAGCACATGGCTTGCGATCATGGGCGTAATCAATACCTCGGTGTCGTAATCTTCAAACAACGCCACATTGTCGGGATCCATCAAATCGACCAGAATTTCTGGTTTATGGGTGCTCTCCTCCAGCACATTCCTCAGCACCAGATGTACCACAATCGTCCGCGCATCCGACTCTTCCTGTGTCTCTACCCAGTCACTGCCCAAAATCACCACATTATCATACCCGCCTGGCTCCATTTCTCTTAAATTTGATAGAGAAGTAGTCTCCCCTTCGCGATGGGTGACAACCACGCGGCGCAGATCAATGCCTTTTTGTTCTATCTCTGCTTCTCTTTGCGCCGTGGGTACAAGAGACAAAACCGCGACCTCAAATTGCTCATTGATCTGCCTGCCAAACTCTTTGAGCAAATCCGATGCTTTGTGGTTCCATCCCAAAATTAAGACGCGCCGTTTGCTTTTTTCCCTCACATAAGGCACTTCTTGAAATTTACGCGATACGCCTTCTATCTGATAATTTCTCAGGGGTTCACAGTCCCTGTAATCTTCTGCCAAAAAGACCAGCCGGTCTTCTGATTCCAAAATTAGATCCCCGGGAGGATTGAGTAGGGGGAAAAATCCCTCGCCTTGAGGACGCACTATGCCCAGCAAAATCGCTTTGGGATACGCATCTGATAGATCCCCAAAACGAAAACCCGTAAACTCCTCGGACATTCGCACATAGACCTCATTGCCAAGCCCGTGCGACAAAATATCGTGGAACACATGCGACAATCCCGGGTGACGCACATTTTGCGCCATACATCGCGTAATAAAAACATCGCTCGCCAAAATTTCTAAAATGCCCCGATAGGCTCTTTTTGCCATAACCACTTTGTTGGAATCGAAAATTTCTGTCACCAGCAAAGGTAGATCTCCTGTCCTCTCTCCTCTTTCACGCTGATTCGATATCGACATCAGTGTTTTTATAATACGCATATCCGACTCATCCGCACTGCCATAAGCAAAATCAGCCCCGGGCAAAATAATGACACTCGCATTTTTGAAATCCACGCGATCCAGATGTTCTATCCGCAGGGGTATTCCCGACCGGAATGTGATCTTCTTGGCATTCCACACAGGACCGAGAGCTCTCCGCAATTCCACTGTGCGCTCCAAACTCACATCTTCAGAGAGAATCACCACATGCACCCCACGCGCACCGCGCAATTGTAAAAATCGGCGCACGCGCCCTTCAGCGCGCATTAACTCGCTAACAATTTCAGACGTGCGATTAGTCCATCCCAAAATCAAAATGTGATTGCGACGCACAATAGGCGTAAGCCCGCGCTCAAAATTTCGAATCGTCTGGTTGAGCCACTGCGTCATAATCGCGATCAACGACCCCATAAAAAGTACATATCCAAGCACCGTGACCACCGTTGAAATCACACGGCGGACAAGCCCTTCGTCATCTCCCAAATAACCCGGATCGGTCAAACGCAAAAAAGCCCACCAGATAGCTGTTTCGCGATCATCAAAAGGCGCGTCCGTAGCCTGCACCAGCAAACCACCACCAACGGCGACCAACCCAATTACCGAAGCAATGACCAGCAGATGAAAATGGACACCCAGCAACAACAGTCGCTCAACGCGAAATTTCAGATAATTTTTTACTCGCGCAAACGGGTCAGTAGTTCGCGACCGCAATTTAAAAAAAAGATTTTCCAATACACCCACCTTTTTTTTTGATCATAAACCACTCCACTGAATGGAAAAAATAATCTGCAATACGTCTCTCTGTCAAGGTTTGTACACAAAAGCCCCGGACGTCATATAACGTCCAAGGCTTTAATTATTAGCGTACAGCGGGCGACCACAGGGGGTCGCCCCTACAAACCACAATCATCGTAGGGGACGGCACAGGGGCCGTCCCAGCGGTCAGCCAATCATTCAATACGTAACCTGATGCCTATCTCTCGTAACCAACCGATATCCCAGATACACCAGCACCACGGGGATTGCGACCTTCAACGCAAAAATCAAAACACTAAAAATCGTTCCGATAAGAGCCATCAGCAAGCAAAAAGCAACAAACCCACCGACGATTAGCAAGGCAATGCCGAATAATTTTGCCAACATGATTACTTCTCCTATTCAGATTTATCATCCTGGTCTGCGCTTTGTTTTATCTTCTCCTTCAACGCCTGCATCTCGGCTTTGACCCGCTGCTTTCGCTCCAGTTGCTCAAACTCTTCTTGCAACTGTGCATCGTCTGCCATCTCCGCATAAATCTCAGCGGTCGCTTCCTCGCGCGCCACATCCCGAACAAACCGATCATAAGCCTCTACACGCGCATCCTGTCGCATCTCCTGCACCACCATCTGTTTGCGAATCGCCAGCGTGCTTTGTTGCGCGCGGGCAGACGCCAACTTCGCCTTCAGCTCTGCGAGTCGCTGCTTCAGCGTCGCCGTCACCTCTTCCGCTTCATCCCGCGCTTTCTGCAGGGTATTGACCGCCTCATCAACCGCCACCTTCTGAAACAGCGCTTTGCGCGCCAACTCTTCCTCGCCAGCATCCATAGCATCCTCTGCCTTGCGCGCCCACAAAGCCGACTCTTCCCGTTTCTGAGCAATCCGACGCGCCAGCAACTTCTCGCTTGCCATCGCCTGTGCCACGGCAACCACCGCATCATCCAGCGCGTCCTCCATATCCAGAACCATCTGCCGCACCATCTTTTTGGGATCCTCTATCTTATTCAGAACATCGTCAACCTCAGCACGGACAACATGGCTTATCCTCGAAAAGGCACTCATGGTATATCTCCTTCTGGTTTTTGGTTATCGATCACATATATCTCTATGCAATATCCGTGCCAAAATACCTTCAGATTATATCTCATTGTTTTTTATAGAAATAAAATTCCAAAGAACAAAAAAAACCGTCTGTATTGGCGAAATAAGCCAACACAGGCGGTTAAATACACCTATGAGAAGCTATTTAGAACCCAAGCCCCACAGTCACCCAGTGATTATCCTGAAAGTACTCGGTTCTGCCATAGGCATAATCCACTTGAAAAGCCATATTTCCCATGGGCACATTGAGACCAAATCCAAACGTCGGGCCCAGAATATACTCCTTCTTAAACCCACTGGGCAGGGCATCGCCCGTTGGAGAAGCCACATACCCGCCGCGCAACTGAAGAATTTGCTTCATCGAATACTCAACGCCAGCCTGATACTCATCAGTCGCCAAATTGTTATTGCGGAAGGTCGCAGAAAAAGCAGCTTTGCCCAGCGCGTCTTCATAGAAAGCATAGGAAAAACCGATTTCTATGGACGTGGGCAACTCAGCCGCTGCCAGCGACGTGCGAAAAGTGCGCGACCCGGCCTGGGGATCAGCCTCTGGAACCGCGTCTTGCAATCTCACCACCCGGTCCAGATCCGGACCATCAAACCGCAAGTCTGGACCAAAGTTTCGCATGGCAATACCCAACGTCAGACCTTTTAGCGCGGTTTTGTACTGAAAACCAAAGTCAAACGCCAGGCCATTGGCGACCTCGCGCTTAATCGCCTCGTGGATATATTTAATCGTGGTGCCAAATGCCACGCGGTCTGTCAACAACTGCGAATAAGTAAATGTCACGCACGAAAACCTCGGCGAGAGTATCTCACCCGTGCCTTCGGGCGATTCCTCAGTGGTCACAATAATATCACCCACTGCCAACACGCGGGCACTGATCCCCACCGAAATATCATCCCTTAGACGCGTGGTAATCGCAAAATAGTTCACATTCATATCCGCGATATAATCCAGATATGAAAACACGGCTTCGCGCTTGTGCGTACCAAATACCAATCCCGAAGGATTCCACTGCAATGCCTCCGCACCTTTTACATGAGCCAGTATGGCACCCCCAAGTGCTGTACCGCGCGAACCAATTGGAATGCGCAACTCTTGTGCCGCGGCTGTGCCGATACGGCTCTCATCGCCTGCACGGGCATCCTGAACGATCAATGCCAGCGCGGCAAACAGAAAGATCATCTGCCTGAACATAAGTTATTCCTCCATTCAGCGGTTCGTTAAAATGAGTTCAGCGTCTCGGCTTCCATGAACACCGCGCACTTGATAAAATGCGTACCGATATTGGGCGCGTCAAAATGCGCGATATAAATGCCGCTGGCAACCAGCACGCCCTGATCTGTTTTCAGATCCCAGGTATGAAACGACAGACCGTTATTGTGGTCAATCGTCCGCACCAGATCGCCCGACAAACTGAAAATTCGGATCGTGCATTGCGCGGGCAGATTGGTAAAACGCATCTGGCGTGCGAGCGAATTAAATTCATAAGACGAACGCCCCAGATACGGATTGGGCACCGCCAGAATTTTTGTCAAATCCTCCACCGCTATCTCCTGATCACCGTGGAGAATCCCCTGCGTGTTAAATGAAAACACATCGTTGGGGGTATTGATTTTATTGGCGATCATCAAAAACGAATCGCCATCCTGCGGAAACCGATCTACCGCGCGGCGATTAACAAAAAGGATATACATAATGGGCGGTGCCGGCGCGTCGTTGATCAAGCCCTGAGACAACTCCGCCAAATTGGAATCATCATCCCGCTCGGTATAATCCCGATCAAAAATGAACAGCCACTCACGGGCGACAAACGTATGGGGTACATCGTCGGAAAATGGCGGGTTCCAGGCCCCATTGACCAGGCCGCTGGCCAGATTGTTTTCCAGCCAACCCACTTCGAGGCGCCGATTATTTTCGACATCCCAAGCCGACAGAGCAATGGGCCTCCGGTCCTGATACACATAAACACCGGGACCTTCTGTATTGACGATGTAAGCACTCCAGTCATAAGGCACTTTGGACAGAGTTAGTTCATCGGGCGCAGGTGCAGGTCTGTTCGCGGCGCGCAAATACCGATATCCCCACGACACATTGGGACTGGTCAGGTCAAGGGGTTTATACTGATCTTCGCCATCATCCTCAACCACACTGGTAAATCGCAATTCCACATTGACCAACTGCGAAGGCGACACACTCGTGGGACCAAACCAACTATGGGCAGCATCGCCCGTTATCGAACCACCAAAGCCTTCAGTAGAAAAACCAGCCAAATCGGGACGGGTATTCTCCGGGGTCATCCACCGCTCGCCCGATGGAATATCCCAATCTTTCATGCCGAGGGGAGGACCGGTGACACGCACGAGCAAACCCTCGACAATAGGATTGGTAATCGCATCATTTAGATTTGCGTGCTGCTGCATATCTGAAAGCACGGCCTGACCACTCGACAGATTGACCAGATCCCACACTGTTCCGGCCTCGGTATCGCGGAAGCGCACTTCGTAAGACGCGCCCGTAACCCGTGTATCGTCAACCACCTCCACAGACACAATACCATCGCTTACACCCGATGTGTGCTCTACGACACTATCCACCTCCACGGTATTGAATCGCGTACCCGCAGTGGGCCCGCGCGGCACAATGCCATTGGCAGGAATCATCTCATCCGAAAGAGGCTTAAACGTCATGCGCCCATCAGCCAGAGGTGTGATGGATGTCTCGAGCGTTTTTGGCGATTTGCTCTCATTCAACGAATAGGCCGTCACCGCAAAATAATAGGTTTTACCCGTCACCAGCCTGCCGCCCAAAACCTTATCCTCGGTCAGTTCGATAAAGCGCCGAATACCCGAGTCACCGCCAAATTGCACGGGCGAGTTGACCACCACACCGGCACCTTCATCGAACTCATTGTCAAAAATAATGGCCGAGCCATTGACCACGTCATAGGTTATAAGACGCCGCCAGGGACCAGCGACCGACTCGCCCTGGTAAACATTATAACCTTCAAATGCATAATCGCCCGAAGCGACTTCTGAGTCATCTCCCCAGGTCAACTGAATTCTGCCATTGCCTCCGTGATCGCCCGTCACACCCACAGACACTTTGGGCGCAGGCGGAGGCGATGGCAATTCAAAATTGGCATCAAACGCCGATTGTGCAAATGTATCGTTAAAACGCGCGGCCGTAATCGACGTGAGACGATCCTGACCTTGCCCTATAATAATGGCACCCACCACTTCCTGCGTATCGCCGGGCGTAAAGGTAAACGGACCCGCCGTAAGCATCAATCGGCGGTCGGCCGGGTTTTCGTCAAGCCAGCCCGCGCCCGTAACCGGATCCCCATCGACCATAAATGCCTTCACCTGCCCCGTAATCGGATCGGTGTGATCGGCCACACCACCGTCTGGGTCAAGACCTTTCATATAGTTATAAGTCTGTAATGCGGTACGAGGGTCCGTGCCGTTGATGTACTTGTTAAACGACGTCATCGGCAATTCCACACCGTCATCGCCAATCGGACCCTTGAAAAAGTCATACCCCACGGCCGGCGGTGACGAACCATACTGCGCATCTACGTTTGAGCCGTTATAACAAAACCCAAAACTGGTCTCCACATCACACCCCACCAGATCGTTATCGAACTGTCCCAGATCGGGATCAGACCACAGCGACACATACGTGCTATCGATGGTATTACCACCCTTGTTGATGATCAAAAATTTGATGAACACCACATTGCCCAGTGGACCTGTGCGGTCGAACCCAAATGTCGTCTGCTGTATTTCAAGGCCCAAAGGCGCGGTCTGCATATTGGTGTGAACGCCGGGGTCGGCATCGTTATACACCGCCCACAGGGTCTGATCGCCCAGTACCATCGGCGTACCATCGGGATTGACCGGCGCGCCGTCTTCGACCGGCCACTGCGCGTAATCCGGGTTTTCCGGACCATCGCCTCTGTTGATCTTATACACGCGATAGCGGTCGAGTGCCGGGTCGGCGGGTGTGCCGCCGGGCAAAATAGGCCCGGGCGCATACTCAAATGAATACTCGGCAATCGCCACGCGGATCTCGCCATTGACCTTGCCCGCAATCCACGGACCGGCGGCATAGACCGCGGTTTTGCCCGTACCCTTGGGAAATTCAAGGCCCGGCCCCCCGGTCGCGGGATCAGAGGCAAATGATCCCTGGTTTGTCACTCTCATTGAGATATTGTTCACATCGAAAAATTGATCAGTGCTAATTTTACCCAATCGCGGCTTTTGCGAGGGCGATGCAGCCAGTGCAGTGCCGACTATACTCACGCTCATCAAAGCCAGCGTCAAAATATTCAAGAAGCTTTTCATGTCCTGATCTCCCATTTAGAAGCTGAGCGCGAGTCCGAAGCGAACCTGCCGCGGCGTGCCAAAGTTGAATGGGCTTTTCTCTTTGAGCTTGTATTTGTCTTCACCCAGTTGACCAAAGCGCTCCACAAATTTGCGGCCTTCGTCTGTATTCAACCAGCCCGAAGTCATTGGGCTGCCCGTACTCGAATACACGGGACTGGTTGCATTGGCGCGATTGAGCAAATTGAGCACCCACACGTATATGTCGCCCTGAAGCCCTATAATTTTGAAGCGCTTATTCGCCTTCACATCGGTTCTGAATGTCCAGGGGCCATAGCTGGAATTCACCGGTCCCGAAGGACGTGACGAAGAAGCTCCTGTGGTCACTTCATTATAAGTAAACGTGGGGGTATAGGGGAACCCACTTCCGGCAGTGAACAACACATTGATCCCGGCATTGGACAGCGGCTGACCGCCCAGAAACCTCGGGCCGTCTTTATCTACAAAGCGATAGTCGATCGATGCCGAAATTTTATGGCGTTGATCAAAGGCGAGTGGTGAAGTCATTTTGGGCGGCTCGGTCACACCGGGTTGGAATGTCCACGCGATCCGTCGCTGAGTTTGTGGCGATGACCCCGTGCCCGTCGCATAAGCGAGTGAATAAGATAGACGTACAGTTGTGCGTCCTGTACGCCGCATCAACAAACCAAAGTCCAGCCCCTTGATGGTTCCGTAGTCGGTGTTGCGGAACGAGGCAAAAGCCGCGGGATCAGACGGAATTGTCGTCACTTGGACGAGATTTTCCACGGCTTTGTAATACGCCGTCACATCGACACTGGCATGACCGCCTAACTGCTGCACCACACCCACTTCGTAAGCCGTAGTTTTTTCCGGCTTGAGATTCGGATTGCCAAAGGCGAAATAATATCCCCCCAGTGGTGCTTTGTATTCCAGATAATCCAGCCCCACATACAAATCTTCCAGCTTGGGTTGCTGGTAAAAAATGCCGTAATTCATGTGAAACACGGTCTTATCTGTAACGGGAAACCCAACGCCCAGACGCGGACTGAGCTTGTGATACACGCTATTGCCAGCGAGATCCGACGGATCCAGCGTGGAATCGCCACCCAGTGGCACGCCTTCATTGGCGAGCACATCGGTACTCGCATTCAAATAATCGTACCGAACACCCGCATTGATGATCAGCCCGTCGTATTCCATCTTGTCCTGCACGTAAAAAGAGGCCAAAATAGGCTCTTTTAGCGCGTCTCGAGTCGAATCCAGAGGCACAATTACCTGCTTATTCCAGTCGTAATCATACCCGTAGCGGTTCACATCTTGAAAGCCACCCCTGTCGTCTGAGTTGACGAACGGACCGCGAAAGATCAAACTGGGGACCAGATGCCGGTAATAACGCAACCGATGCATCTGCACGTCAAAACCGAGCTTAAACTGGTGATTGCGGCTAATTTGGCTGGTCAAATCAAAGTCGATAGGCGTGAGATAAAAAGAGCTACTTTGCTCAAAGCTATTATATATGCGTCCCTCATCGCCTTCAAAATAGGTTATGGAGCGGTCATTGATGGTTTCCGTTGTCCGCGTAATCTCGGTGGAATCTATATCGCCGCGTGCAAACAAACTTTCCGCGTCATAAAGCGGATTGCCCTGGGGCCGGGCATAGTCGTGCAAATTGTCGAAATGAACCCCGTCGCCTCCCTTGAAATTCTGGCCGAACATGCTTGTTTGCAAGGTGAAGAAGGTCTTTGCACCGAGCGTATAGGTCACGCGGGCAAATGCCGAACTGTTATCTCTTTTGACACGCGGCGCATGCCGCAAATTGTAGCGATATGTGTGACTATAGCTCAAACGATCCGTTTTTGAGCCTACAAGCCCGGCTTTTAGCTCAATTTCGTCGGACAACCGATACGACAGCTTGCCCTGCCAGCCCCATCGTTCGAGCGTATAATGCGGCAAGATGCCCTCGCTGAGTAAATCGTACTCTTCCTGTGATAACAGGTCTTTTTCCCACTCGTGGACTTCCACTCCCCAGCGCGGGCTGCGGTCGAGGCGATCGATGTATTCTCCAGAGACAAAAAATGAAGGCCCGTTCGTCCCGGGAACGAGCGGACCACCAAATGTCGCATCGGTGGTATTATACCCATAAGAAGGCGCACCGGCCCAACTGCGGTCATTCATCTCATCGGTGATGTATTCCACAGACCCCGAATAATTCTGCCCGCCTTCGCGCGTCACCACCTTGACAACGCCCGACATCACGCGGCCGTACTCCGCTTCAAACCCACCCACAATTACAGATACCTGATCTATAGCTCCATTACTCAGGGTCGTGGTCGATGAACCGAATTGCAAATCCTTCTGCGATACCCCATCGACGATGTAGTCAACTTCGGAAAACCGCCCGCCGCGTATATAAAGTGTGCCGTTCCGATTCGTCACACCCGCCTGCAAGGACGTGGCCGCTGCATACCCGCGGACCGGCATATACTCGAGTTCTTTGCTGGTTACAAGGCGCATCGAACTGGTTTTGTCTTTCTGCACCAGCGGACGCACCGCCACCACTTCAATAGCTTCTATTTCCAGAGCTTGCTCTGTGAGCACAAAATCAACGTCGGTGGTCAAATCGGGCAACACCTTGATGCCCTTGAGCACCACGTCACGATACCCGATAAAGCTGCATTTTACGTCAAAAGTGCCTGCCGGCACATTCAAAATTACATAATCACCTTCGGGATCTGATGTCGCACCATAGACACTGTGCAAGCCCAGAACCACCACATTGGCACCGGGCAAGCCACCACCATCATCTTTGTCAACAATCTGACCCGCAATTTTACCCGTCACCCCGGCCATCGCCGATGCGGATAAAAACGACATCGCAACAAGTGCGATTATCCATCTTGTCATGGTTAACTCCCTTCTGAAATAATTTCGAAAACCAGACTTAAAAGACGCTCGCGCGTCACTGTCACATCCCCAATTGTTCTCAGCTATGCGCTACTACATCACCTCCTTGTTTCCCCGACAATAAGTCATTTACCTCACACCGATGACAGCGACATACCCTGATGAATGGGCTTTCCCTGTGACCGGCGCACCTGAATGAGTTCTGACACAATACTCACGGCAATTTCTTCGGGCGTATCTGCACCGATATCCAATCCAATCGGCGCGTGAACCGCATCCAACTTTTCTCGCGAAATGCCTTTGGCTTCAAACTCTTTCCACATCAGCGCGATCTTGCGACGGCTGCCAATCATACCAACATACGCCGCCTGGGTATTAATCGCCTGCTCAATGACCGGCTTGTCGTGCTGGTGCCCGCGCGTCACAGCCACCACATAAGACAAATCGTCAATAACTATATGATCAAAAGCCGTCTCCATCTCCAGCGTCAGCGTTTCACTCGCCATGGGAAACCGCTCTTCGTTGGCAAACATGGGCCGATCATCAATAACCACAATCCGAAACCCGACCGAATGCGCGATCTGCGCGATGGCAAAGGATACATGCCCCCCACCAAACAAAAACAGCGTGGGCTCGGGACAAATAGATTCCAAAAAGACCACAACGGGTTCCGAGCCGATCTTTATAACTTTGAGCAAACTCTCTGGAATCGCCTCAAAAGCCGCCACCTCTTCCCTCACACATGCTTCGGCAAGGTCATGGCCCAGGCTCCCCACCATCCTGCCATCGGGATGTACCAATAACTTCGCGCCCACCTGATCACCGCCCGAAACCAGCGTTGCCAACACAGCCGAACCGCGCACTTTGCGAACCCGAGCAATATCGCCGAGCATATCATCTGCGCGACCGGGCAACAGAGGCTCGGTAAAAATCTCGACATTGCCGCCGCAATTGAGGCCATTTTCGCCCGCGTGTTTCTCCGTCAAAATAAACTTCTGCAAAGTCGGCGCCCCGGTTTCCATCACATGACGGGCTTCGGCCCACACATCGGCTTCCAAACAACCACCGCCCACCGTACCTATAATTTTGCCATCGGGACGCACGAGCATCTTGGCCTTTTTACTCATCGGCAAAGACCCTTTGCTCGACACAATTGTCGATAAGGCGGCTTTTTCACCCTGTGAAACCAGAGCCAACGCCTCTTGAAAAACATCACGACCAGCCATAACATCCCCCTACTTCCAAACGGACCGCAGTGTTCGGGCAAGTTGGATCAAACTCTCCAGATTGTGTGCGGGTAAAAAATAATCCAAATAGGGAAGTGCTGTCTTCATCCCCAGACACAGGGGCTGATACCCCGGCGTGCCCAAAAGCGGATTGAGCCACATCAATTTATGCACGCGCTTTCGCAAACGCGCCATCTCTTGTCGCATCAAATCGGGATCGCCCCGATCCCAGCCATCGCTCACAATAATCATCACAGTGCGCGAGTGCAACATATCGCGCGCAAACTGATCGTTAAACTCGCGCAAACACCCGCCAATATCTGTACCACCCGCCCAGTCGTGTACTGTATCAGCCACTTCGACGAGCGATTCTTCAATGCCTTTTGTCTTGAGCAGTCGCGAAATCGCGGTCATCCGCGTGGAAAACACCCCGACCTCCACATCTCGGATTTCGCGCTTGAGCGCGTAGATAAAGCGGATTAGAAAGCGGCTATAACAATCCATAGACCCGCTCACATCACACAACAACATCAGCTTGGTCTTTTTGATGCGCCGCCGCTTCATCATCAATTCCACACCATCAGAACCATATAGCGCATTGCGCCGCCATGTGCGCCTGAAATCCAGCTCAGCCCCTCGATTTTCGGGCACGCGCCTGCGACTGCGGCGATTGGCAATAATATTCACAATCTCGTGAATCACCTTTCGGGCTTGCTCAATCTCGCGATCGGACATTGCGGCCAAATCTTTTCCCATCAAAGCCTCATCGGGGCTATATCCAACCTCCTCGGACTCGCCCTCCCCTTCGGCCTCTTCCTGCAAATCTGCGGTATCCACCACCTCATTGACATCTGCCTGAACATCGAGATCCGGATCTCCGCCGGCATCAGTATCGGTCAGCGTCATATCGTCGGGCAAAATCGGCCGCGCCCAGAAAGCCCTGAAAACCTCATCAAAAGTCTCCAGATCGTCATAGCGCGACACCAGTGTTGCCCGCGCAGCAGCATAAAAATCGCTTCGATTGTGCAGACTGATATATTGAAAACTATCGCACAAATCGATGAGATTGCCCGCATTGACTTCAACGCCTGCACTGTGCAAAGCCCTTGAAAAACCGACAACTCGTCCCAACATGGTTCTTGGCATGTGATCTCCTAAACACCAACTTGTGTGCGTTCTTTTAACAATCGAGCCTTCTCAATCAGTTGTGGCAGGCCGTCTTCCTGAATTTTTTCAATATCTTCTTTATACTTCAAAACACATCCCAACGTCGCATCAACTATCTGAGGATCCAGTTCTTCAACTTGCATAGCCATCAAAGCCAGTGCCCAATCAATCGTTTCGGCAACGCCGGGTTTTTTGTAAAAATCGCGATTGCGCAACAGTTGCATAAACCCGCAAACCTGTTGTGCCAATTCGTCCTGCACACCCGACACTCGCGACCGCACAATATCCATTTCTTTGGTAAACGTGGGATAGTCAATCCACAAATACAAACACCGACGCTTCAGTGCATCGTGCAACTCGCGCGTTCGGTTGGACGTAAGTACGACAAACGGCACTTGCATCGCTCTTATCGCACCAATCTCGGGAATCGTAATCTGGAAATCGGACAACACTTCGAGCAAAAACGCTTCAAACTCTTCATCCGACCGATCCACCTCATCGATCAACAACACCTGTTGCTTTTCTACGCTGCCTTCAAGAGCCGACAAAAGGGGACGCTTGAGCAAAAAATCTTCGCGGAAAATATTCTGACCAATTTCGGCCTTGTCGATGCCTCGCGCCTCTTCGAGCCTTAACTCCAGCATCTGGCGCGGATAGTTCCACTCGTACAATGCAGTATTGGCATCAATGCCTTCATAGCACTGCAATCGAATCAACTCGGTATTAAAAATACCGGCCATAACTTTGGCCACTTCTGTCTTTCCAACGCCTGGTTCTCCTTCCAGAAAAATCGGTTTGCCAAGCGACTGCGCCAAAAAAATCGTCGTTGCCAATGTGCGGTCCGTGATATACCCCTGCTCGGCAAACCGCTCTTCAACATCTTCAATAGAATTCAGCATAATAACCTTTCTTTTGCGTACATTTCGCCATACTGTGCCACCCAAATTTGCAATGCCTCTCTGGTCGTATCAAAAGCCAGATCATTCCACGGAATATCCCGAGGGGCAAATGTAGCTACAGCCTGCGATTCAAAATTGCCTTCCAACTTTCCGCCCACAACCCGTCCAGTATAAACAATCAACACCACCCGTTCCCCTTCATAAGACAACACGCCGAGCAACTCGCCGATCTCAACCTCTAACCCCACTTCCTCGCGGGTCTCGCGTACAGCCGCGACATCGGTTGGCTCGCCCGCATCCACATATCCGCCAGGGAACACCCACTTGCCAAATCCGGGTTCAATATTGCGCTTGAGCAAGACAACGCCACCATCGAGAGTAACAATAGCGCCAGCCGCTACCTTGGGGTCGAGATAAACCACAAATCCACACGACGGACAACACGGTCTCTCTCGATCTTCAACTGCTTTTACAACCAGCAAAGTCCCGCAGCGCTCGCAAAACCGGGCTTCGGATTTTATGCAATTGGGCAAGGAGATTAACCACCTTAACTTTTTATTAATATTAGATAATAATATATCTAAAGAGTAAAATACATAGGGATGTGTTTTGGGTCAACGAAAAAGCCCCGAATTCAAATTCGGGGCAAAAAAAATGGGAACCGGGTCGCGGGCCGGTTCCCAAGAGGGAGAATACGTCGTGCTTTGAATATGATATCATTGCCGTGTTACAATCGCGTGTCGTTTATACGACAAAGTCGTTAATTACTCTTCTCCTGCGCGCAATTCCTCTTTTTGATGTCTCACAATGCGCCCTTGCACGAGATAGACGACATTTTCGGCAATATTGGATGAATGATCGCCTATGCGCTCCAAATGCCGGGACACGAGAATGAGCAAAATAGCCTGATCTACAGTCGAAGACATACCCGTATTTAAGTACGTCAACAACTCGCGGAAAATTTGATCGCGCAACGCATCCATTGTATCGTCAATTTTACGCACCTTATTGGCCAATTCCACATCGCGATTGACAAAAGCATCCAGAGCATCCCTGACCATACCCCGTGCCAGCACAGCCATCCGCGGAATATCGATCAGCGGTTTCAATTGCGGCATCTGATTGAGCAAACGCGCGCGCTGCGCGATATTCACCGCCTGATCATTGATGCGCTCGAGATCGTAATTAATTTTAATAATACTCGCCACCAGACGCAAATCGCCAGCCACGGGTTGCTGCACAGCCAACACCCTCAAACACTCTTCTTCTATCGCCACTTCCCAATCGTCAATGTGATGCCCACCTTCTTCAACCACATCGGCGAGGTGATTGTCGCGTTCTACAAGTGATTGTACTGCCTGTTCAATCGACTCTTCTACCGCACTACCCATCTTCAACAACTCACCCTTGAGGTGGTCGAGATGCTGGTCGAGAGTACGCTCCATAATAATCACTCCGTTCTTAACCAAACCGTCCCGTCACGTAATCCTCGGTTTGTTTGAGCTGCGGATTGGTAAACATCTCGCTCGTTTCGGCCATCTCAATCAAACGTCCCAAATAGAAAAACGCCGTATAGTCCGAAATGCGCGATGCCTGTTGCATATTGTGTGTTACAATCACAATCGTATATTGCTTTTTGAGCTCTTCAATTGTCTCTTCAATACGCCCTGTCGCAATTGGATCCAGTGCCGAACAGGGTTCATCCATCAAAATCACCGAAGGCTCAACAGCAATTGCACGCGCAATGCACAACCTCTGCTGCTGGCCTCCCGAAAGGCCCAGAGCACTGTCATCGAGTCGGTCTTTTACCTCATCCCAAAGCGCGGCAGCCTGCAAACTGCGTTCCACCACCTCATCGAGCATCTCCCGCCGATTCTCACCTGCAATTCTCAAACCGTAAACGAGATTCTCATAAATCGACTTGGGAAAGGGATTGGATTTTTGAAATACCATCCCGACCTGACGGCGCAACGAAATCACATCGTATCCGGGACCGTAAATGTCGTCATTATCAATTTCAACCACACCCTCAATACGCACTGAATCGATCAAATCGTTTAGCCGATTCATGCACCGCAAAAGCGTTGACTTCCCGCATCCCGAAGGACCTATAAGAGCCGTCACCCGATGCTCGGGGACCTGCATGTCAATGTCAAAAAGGGCCTGCGTTTCACCGTAATACAGGCTCAGATTTGACACGGTGACAATGGGATCCTGAATATCTGGAACAATTGCTTCGGACCGTGTATTTGCAAGTTCTGCTTCAGCCATCGCGATTCCTTTCCCCTCTCATCTATTCAAAACGTCGCGCCACCAAAGCGCTTGCGAAGCCGATTGCGAACCAGAATCGCCACCAGATTCAGAGCCAATACAATACCCATCAGCAACAAAGTCGTCGTATATACCATGGGGCGAGCCGCCTCGACATTGGGCGACTGGAAACCCACATCGTAAATGTGAAAACCCAGATGCATAAACTTGCGTTCCAGGTGAAAAAAGGGCCAGATACCATCCACGGGCAGCGAAGGAGCCAATTTCACAACGCCAGTAATCATCAGTGGTGCCACTTCGCCAGCACCGCGCGCAATCACGAGAATAATACCCGTGAGAATGCCCGGCAACGCACCGGGCAAAACCACGCGCAAAATAGTCTGCAATTTGGTCGCCCCCAATGCCAGCGACCCGGCACGCACATCACTCGGCACGGCAGAAAGTGCTTCTTCGGCTGAAACAATCATCACCGGCACAGTCAGCAATGCCAGAGTCAACGACGCCCATAGAATGCCGCCAGTACCATAAGTGGGCGTGGGCAACGCCTCAGAAAAAAAGAGTTGATCGATACTTCCGCCAATGCCGTAAACAAAAAATCCCAGCCCAAACATACCAAAAACAATAGAAGGTACACCCGCCAGATTATTAACCGCAATGCGAATCACCCGAACTAAGATACCTTGCCTGGCGTATTCGCGCAAATAGAGCGCAGCTAATATGCCAAATGGCACAGCCGCCAAACTCATCAAAAAAACCATCATAACAGTGCCAAAGATCGCGGGAAATACCCCGCCCTCTGTATTGGACTCGCGGGGTTCATCAAATAAAAATTCCCCAACGCGCGAAAAATAAACGCCCGTTTTTCCCAAAATCCCCAGTTGATTGGGACGATAAGCGCGCACGACATCGGCCGTGGCAATCTGCCGCACCTCGCCGCCAATCAACCGCACATCTATGCGGTAAATCTCGTTGGCTTCACGCAATTGCGCCAGTTCGTCAGCCAATTGTTCATAAGCTTCCCAATAGGATCTGCTCTCTCGATCAATCGCATCAATTTCATCGACATTTCCACCACCCAATTCTATCTCGCGTTTTTTTAACCGCAGGCTTTCAATTTGCCGATTTAAGTCGCCAATAGCATCTTCTTCAATTTGCCGAATATGTTCGTGTCGTTTCCGGGTATTATCCAATTGTGCTTGCAGCACATCCCAGGTATTCGACACGCGGTTTTCACCTTCGTACAGAGCTTCGATAAATCCGTAAAAATTGCCCCACTCGCGCCGCTCAAAAACCACCGCATCTACGGGATAGTCCGCCGATTGAATATCCGATTCATCTATCCATTGAAAATCGCTGCCATACACATCGCGATTGCCCACTTTGAGCTGAATGCGAAATTGCCCAGACCCCGTTCGATTTGACGCGGGAATCTCCTGTTTATCCCACCGCTGTCCCATCGCCTTTCGACCATCTTTGAGTACCACTGCTTCGATATCCGAGGGCCAGAAAAATCCAGTGCCATTGTACAAAACCAGCGCGATCAACCCTGTAATCATAAGCAGACAAAGTGCCAGCGCGCTGCCGGTCAACCAGATAAATGGCACACCTGTTTTCCAAAAATTTTTCACATCTATCTCCAGAACATCAAATTCTGCTGTACTTTTCGCGCAAACGCTGTCGCACCACCTCTGCCAGTGTATTCACCAAAAAAGTAATCGCCGCCAGCAAAACCCCTGTCAAAAACAACACGCGATAAAGCGTACCTTCATGGGGTGCTTCGGGAATCTCCACGGCGATATTGGCCGACATCGTGCGCATGCCATTAAAAATGCTCCAATCCAGAATCGGAGTATTGCCCGTAGCCATCAACACAATCATCGTCTCGCCCACAGCGCGACCAAATCCAATCATAGTCGCGGAAAAAATACCCGGGCTCGCCGTGGGCAGCACCACGCGGATAGCCGTCTGCCAGGGCGTTGCGCCAAGCGCGAGTGATCCAGCGCGCAGATGCTGCGGCACACTCGACAGAGCATCTTCGCAGATCGTGTAAATAATGGGCACCACGGCAAAGCCCATCGCAAAGCCCACCACGAGACAATTGCGCTGATCGTAGCGCGTACCCGTTGTACCGAGCAGCCAGCTTTGAAAATTGCCGCCGAACAAAAGCGATTCGGCTGCTGGACCGAGTGCGAACGACAGATAGAGCGCGACCAACGCAATGCCAGCCAGCAAAGTTAGAATCCAGTGATCCGGTATTCTGCGTGCAAAATCTTCGGACACCTGCCCCCAGCCCCAGGCGCATATCACCACGACAATGGGCACACAGGGCAACAACAGCAGCGCACCGACGATTCTCGTCTCCAGCAGAGGAGCCAACCACAAACCAGCCAAAAAGCCCAAAATTACGCTGGGAAGCGAGGCCATCAACTCCACCACGGGTTTGACCAGATTACGCACACCGGGAGAGGCAAAATCCGAGGTGTAAATCGCTGCCAGGACAGCCAGAGGCAGCGCGAATAACATGGCGTAAAGCGTACCCTTAAATGTACCAAATACCAGAGGTACGATACTCAACTTAGGCTCAAAATCATCCGACCCGCCCGTGGATTGCCACACGTGTTGAGGCTCCGTATATCCCTCGTACCACACTTTGCCAAAAAGCGTTTGTAACGTCACTTCGGGATGTGGATTTTGAAGGTCGAAATCCGTTATCTGCCCCGACTTGCTCACAGCCAAAAAACCATTTGCTTTGGGCGCGAAAGATAGGGTTTGGATGGGGTTATCACCGCGCAATTGAAAAAACGTCTGTTCCGATGTCATGTGATGCAACGCAACCATCCCCGATACATCGCTCGATAAAAACTGTTTGTCGCGAGCAGACGCCGCCAGTGCAGTCACCGCCATCGGATGAGATTGCAAAGTGTGAATCTTTTTAAACATCCTTTTATTGTCGCCCTCGCTCGTCCTGACGGGCATCCAGGCGGACACACGACCGCCCACATCGCCCACCATGAGCGACACATCACCCAGCACAAAATCCAGCGCAGTCACCGCCTGATCGGAAACCTGAAAATAATCCAACAATTTGGGATTGGAAATCGCCCGTCCAATTTCCCACCGAAAGACTTCACCGCGGTCTGTGCCCACCAGAACATAGCGTCCCGACTTCACCACAGCACCCACTCTGGCACGCCCTTTGATCTCATCGGTCAAATCATATCTGCGAACAGTTGTTTTGCCATCGCCTAAAAGACCGCGTTGTGTTTCGGAAATTCCCAAAACGAGTTGCCCGGAATCCGAAATACCGAGTACTGTGCCTCGGGATTCCCCATCGTGCCGAAATACGAGATGTGCAAGAGCTTGATCGGTCAAGTCCATTACTGATACAACGGAAAAAGACGGCGTCACAATCTGCTTTCCCTCCGCATCGTAATCCACGGCAAAATTCACGCGGCAACCCAGCACTGTGCCGTCGTCCAGCCCCAGGCCAACATGCGTGTTATCCAGAGCGCGATAAGCTGCCCGAATACGCCGTCCCTGTAATTCGGGAACAGACACAGACTTTGTCACCGACTTTGTGCTCATATCCACAAAATCAATCCCCGCTTCATGCACGACAAACATCACAGCCTGATAGGGATCAACCCCCGTACACAGAACGGGCTGGCGGTGCGAAAAATCAAAAGTATGCGCCCTGGACACGCTCGGCTTCAAAAACAGGGGATAGGACTCCATCAACACAAAAAGAAAAATGCCCAGCACCGACAGGATCACCCCGATGCCGCCGGCAGTGATCACCCACTGCCCGGTGCGATCCATCAGGCGTGCGCCTGGCGTAATACCGGGCAATTGTCGCTTTGATGCTGATTCTTTGGAAAGTGCCATAATTAAGAGGTAAAACGCAAAAGGTGAGACGCAAGAGACATGGGCTGAGGGCTGGGGGCTGGTCGTAGTTCCTCGCCTCTGACTGGGAACTGGATGGCCCTCTAACGTCTAACGTCCCACCTTTGAGGTTGGATATTTGGGTAGCTAACTACTGTAACTTTTCGAGTTCTTCTTTAACCACCTGATAGGGCACGGGCATATAGCCATCTTTAACCACAATCGCTTGCCCTTCTTTGGAAAAAATGAACTTACAAAATTCCCTCACGAGAGGATCGAGAGGTTTATTGGGTGCCTTGTTGATGTACAAATACAAAAAACGCCCCAGAGGATAAGATCCATCTATAACATTTTCTATCGTGCCCTCTCTAAAGGATTCGCCAGCTTCCAATGCCAGAGGTATAACGCGCACGCCAGATGTCTTATAACCAATGCCACTATAACCCATGCTATACCTGTCTTCGGCCACGCCCTGCACCACCGAGGCAGACCCAGGTTGCTCTTTTACTTCATCTTTGAAATCGCCCTTAAACAGCGCGTGATCTTTGAAAAAACCATAAGTACCCGACGCGGAATTGCGCCCGTAAAGACTGAATGCGGCATTTTTCCAATCGCCTTCCAAACCCAACTGCCCCCATCTCGCAATATTTTCCTTATATTCACCGCGGCGCGTCTTAGAAAAAATGGCATCTACCTGCTGCAAAGTCAACCCTTTTATGGGATTATCTTTATTGACAAAAACAGCCAGTGCATCCAGCGAAGTTCGCAACAATGTTGGTGGATATCCAAAATGCTTTTCAAATTTGTCAATTTCCGAAGCCTTCATCGGACGCGACATAGGTCCGAATTGTGCAGTCCCCTCAATCAGCGCGGGCGGGGCAGTACTCGATCCCTTGCCCTCAACCTGAATTGTTACATTGGGATAATACTTGCGGAAGCCTTCCAACCAGAGGGTCATCAAATTATTCATCGTATCTGACCCAATGCTATTGGCACTTCCGGAAATCCCACTCACTTTCTGATACGCGGAAACAGGCGAATCCTGCTGTGCCTGAGCCGCAGCCTGTGTCAAAACAGCCACACATGCAATCATACAAATAAATCTGGTCATTCAATTTCTCCTGGCATAATGTGATAGAATACAAAAAATAAACCTATATCGCGTTACAATTATGTGACGAAAACACGACATTTATGTGATAACCCCTGCTCAAAACTTAACATATAGCGTCAGCCGTGGAATCATCTCAATATCTACATCTGGAGCCTGAAAATTTGTGGCCATCACATTGGGCATAATGTGAATATCCTTTACCGGCTCAATATCAAGCCCTCCGAGAAAGCAATATTCCCCATCGTCGTCAGACTTATCGTCTGGATCAAAAAAATCGCTGCGAGCAAACACCTTTATCTTCTCACTAAACTGTCCTGCGCCGAACAGTGAAAGCCCCCGCACCTGTGCGGTATGGTTGCGCCATTGCACAAAGCCTTCCAATCCACCGTGAAAATTTTTCTTTTTTAACCCGATAAACGTAGCGAAAGTCGTGCGATCGCGATTATCTGGGCGTTTTTCCCAATCTACATAAGTCGTCACATTCAGGGTACCAGGCTCAAAGTGCAACAGACCGTAAACTTTCTTGTACTGATCTGTCTCGGACTGCTGTCCGCTGCCATTGGCCAGCATAATCTGGGCATTTAACTTTCCAGCGTCATCCAATCGCGCGCGATATGCAATGCCTATATCAGCCGAAGAGGCAATTTTCTTTCGATCCATGAGGGTCTTCTCAACCGAGCGATAACCCCAAACAGACTCCGATACGTTCCATGTTGGCGTACCCGACAGCCCCATATAGAGCGCATGGCCATTTTTGCGATAGCGCAAATACGCGTGCTTTACAAAAGGTTCTATTTTTTTCTTACTATTAAATCCCGCATCTTTGGCCTCCAGCCGAACCCGTCCAGAAAAAACATCATTCCACTTCAGGTCATGGGTGAGATAAATGCGTCGAAACCGAAAGCCATTCTCTTCTTCTCCATTTCCCCTGACGATATAATAATCGGCAAACATAACACCCTGGAGCCTTGTATCTACAGCTTCACCCTGTCCTGCCAACACAAAACCCAAACACAACAGTATTCCCCAAATTGCTTTACAAATACGCATGTGCTCTCCCTTCGAATAGGTAAATAAACGGCGTTCTCCGCGACAAGACATCGCCATAATGTTACAAATCACCTACAAAACCGTTACGGCTCAGTCACGTAATTGTGACATTTGTGTTACAAATACGCCATTTTCCTATTCTCCAGGGATTTTTTGTAGAAAATCAAACTCGTGACCTCGACATCTCCCTAACCTTCTCCTCGCCTCGCAAACCATTGCTTTGTAGCCAAATCGTAACTCATTTGTAACTCCAACTCAACACAGTCAAACTAAATTCACACAGAATTATAGAATTATAAAGAGCACTTATTTCTGTCGCGGAAGTTGTGATATAAACCATATTAATGAAAGGATACGTCGTTATGAAAAGAATGTTATTGCTCTTATTTGCCCTCACCAGCATTTCAATCCATGCACAGGACATGGGCAAAATCCAAGGCGTCGTCGTGGATGGGGAAACCGGAGAACCGCTCATCGGTGCCAATGTCGTTATTAAAGACGAAACAGGCATGCCCGCTCATGGCACCTCCACGGACCTCGATGGTCGCTTTGTGCTCACGGCACCAATAGGCACGCACAACGTCGAATTTAGCTACATCTCCTACGCCACGAAAACAGTCACTGGCGTCGAACTCAAAACCGACGATCCCACATCACTCAGTATTTCACTGCCGCCAGAAGCCATGCAGGCCGATGAAATAGTCGTCACGGCCCGAGCCGTACAAGACAGCGAAGTATCGATGCTCGGCATACAGCAAAAAGCACCCGTAGTCACGGACGGCATCAGCGCCGAATTGATGAGCCGCTCCTCGTCTTCCGATGCGGGCGATGCTCTCAAGCGCGTAACCGGGATCACCATTGTAGATAAATTCGTGTACGTGCGCGGCCTGGGCGAACGCTACAGCAACACGCAGGTCAATGGCGCAGACATTCCCAGCCCCGAGCCAAACAAACGCGTTGTGCCCATGGACATCTTCCCCGCTGGCCTTCTGGAAAATATTCAGGTATCCAAAACCTTCTCCCCCGATCAACCGGGAGATTTTTCAGGCGGCTCCGTACAGATCAAAACCCGCGATTTTCCCAGTGAATTTACATTTTCGGTTTCGACATCAGCCGGGTATCACAGCCAAACCAGTTTCAAAGATATTCAGACCTACGATGGAGGCTCCTGGGACTTTTTGGGTGTGGATGACGGCACGCGTTCTCTGCCCGAACAGATCAAAACTCAAGCCGCTGAGGAGCCAGTGCGCAAAAGCGGGCGTTTTACCCCAGAAATCGGATTTTCCTCTGAAGAAATCCAGCAATTTGGACAGGCTTTTGCCAACGTATGGCAGCCCAAAACCAGAACCGCGCCGGTCAATCAGGGCTATAGCATCAGCATTGGCAACGCCATTGGTGGAGGCGAACGAGAACTCGGGTATGTCTTCTCATTTACTTATGACAACAGCTTTAACAACAGAAGTGAAAACTGGAACTCCTTCCGCATAACTGCCGACCCATCGGGCGAACAAATACTCACGCCTTTTACCTCTTATGAAGTAAACAGCACCACCAATAATATTCTGTGGGGCCTGTTGTTCAACAGCAGCCTGCGGTTGTCGCCGCTCCATAAAATCAGCTTAAAAACCCTCTTTAATCGCAACACCGACAACGAGGCACGCACGTACACCGGTTACAACTCTGACCGGGGCACGGACCTGCGCGACTTCCGCTTGCGATTTGTCGAACGCGGTATTTTCACGGGGCAACTGTCTGGAGAGCATCACATTCTCAATTCCAATATCGATTGGCTGTACAGTCTATCCAAAGCCACACGCGACGAACCCGATAACCGCGAAGTACTCTACGAAGACCGCAACGGCAGTTGGACCTTTTTTGACATCACGCAAAGCGGCAGCCGCTTCTTCTTTGACCTCGTTGACAATGCTCAAAGCGGCAAACTCGATTGGACAATTCCCTTTACGGGTTTCAACAGTCTCTCTTCTAAAATTAAACTGGGTGGCAAAGCTCTCTCCAAAGACCGCACCTTTGATGCCCGCCGCTTTCGCTTTGAACAATCCAGTGGCATCCGGCGACACGTTGATCTGACACTCGACCCCGAAGAAATTTTTATTTTAGACAATATTGCGCCCGGCCGATTTGAACTGCGCGAAACCACCCGCAATGTCGATAACTACAGTGCCTCTCAGACCACCCGGGCTGCTTACGCAATGACCGACCTTCAGTTCTCGGGCCAATGGCGTTTTGTAGGCGGACTACGCGTTGAGCAATCCAAACAGGAGCTTACATCCTTTGATCCTTTTAGCACAACTGTTGCGCCTATCCAGGTAACCCTGGACAACACAGATCTCCTGCCCGGACTCAATCTGGTCTATAAGCTAAATGACCGCACCAATTTCCGCACGGCTTATTCGCGTACACTGGCGCGTCCAGATTTTCGCGAACTCGCGCCTTTTGAATTTACGGACTTTATCGGCGGACGGGCGGTCTCGGGCAATCCCGAACTCCAGCGCAGTTCCATCGACAATTTTGATTTCCGATTCGAAATGTTTCCGCGCCTGGGCGAACTGGTGGCGATCAGTGCTTTCTACAAAAAATTTCACGATCCCATCGAGCAAATCATTCGCCCCACCGCACAACTCAGTGTCACATTTCAAAATGCCAAAGCTGCGACGAACTACGGTGTCGAATTTGAATTTCGGCGCCGCCTCGACATACTATCCCCATCTCTTGAACCGCTATCCATCAACACCAATGTCACGCTGGTCAAATCGCAGATTGAAATTAATCCCGACATTGGCGTACAGACATCCAACGAACGCGCCCTCCAGGGCCAATCTCCCTATGCGGTCAACGTAACCCTCGGCTACGACAAACTCAATCAAGATTTTCAAGCCAACCTGCTCTACAATGTATTTGGCAGACGGATCAGCGAAGTAGGCGCGCAGGGGTTGCCCGATGTCTTTGAACAACCCCGACATCAACTCGATTTTAATATGAAGAAAAAATTCGGTCACTTCGCGTTGAAGGTATCGACGAAAAACCTGCTCGACAGTAAAGTACTCTTTAAGCAAAAGGAAGGCGTTTTCCGAGAATACAAAATCGGGCGCTCCCTTTCGCTTGGCATAAGTTATGAATACTAATCCGCAGATGGACGCAGATAAACGCAGATAAACGCAGTAAAGTAAGTCGACAAGAGATAGAATAGGTCTGATTTCTCCCCCCTTGCTCCCGGGCGCAGGAATCCCAAACCAATATCAGTTAAGAGTTTCATCACCGGGCCAAAACAGGTCATCGCATTTGGCGTAGTCGCGGGCGCCATTTAGCACCTTAAGGGTGACAGACAATAAGACAGGATAAGACCCATATCCTGTCTATATACTGTACATCCTTAATATTTGATCTAAACAGGCTCATCACTCAAAATGAAAGGACACACTTGTGAGACGTTTTTACCGCGTATGCCTCATTCTGGGGTTAACTTATGGTCTGGCTGGTTTTGCCCATGCACAAACAGACTCGGCACAAGCTGACTTTGATGGCAATGGAAAGGTTGAATTTGCCGACTTCCTCCAGTTTGTCGCTCTTTTCGGCAAGACTTCAGCAGACCCAGAGTTTGATAGCAGGATGGACTTTGACGGCAATGGGGCGATTGAATTTCCCGATTTCCTCCAATTTGTCTCTGTTTTCGGGCAATCATCTGGGATAACCCCTGCAGCTCCTACCCCAACACTTGCAGTAGAAAGCAACATGTCCATTGCCATAAGTTGGACAGCTATTGCTAATGCAACAGGTTATAATGTGGAGCGCAGAATGCAGGGTTTGCCCGACTTCACAACTATTGCCGAAAATGTAACTGGTACAAGCTATACAGATACCGGTCTGGTTCCCGGAACCGACTATGATTATCGCATTGTGGTCATCAGTGCTGCAGGCCCCTCGGAACCAGGTTCAGTTGCTATGGCAATGACCACCCCTTCGGGCATGGCATCTGGTATGCCCGAAATCCTCACAGGCATGATCACCTCTGATCGCCTCCTCACATCTGACAAATACTATCTCTTATCCGGCGCAGTCTTCATACAAGACGGTGCCACTCTCACCATCGAACCCGGCACACAGATTTTCGGTGAAGGGGCCACAAACGGCACGCTCATCGTCGCGCAAGGCGGCAAAGTCATCGCCAATGGTCGCGCTGACAGACCCATCGTCTTCACCTCTGACGCGGTAGAAGGCCAAAGAGACCGAGGACAGTGGGGTGGTCTGATCATCAACGGCCGCGCACCCGTCAACACAGGGGCTGTCGCACAGGGCGAAGGCGACACAGGCACCTATGGCGGCTCTGACCCGGCAGATAACTCAGGCATCCTGCGCTATGTGCGCGTCGAGTTTGCTGGCATCGAATTCTCACCCGACAACGAACTCAACGGCATTGCATTTCAGGGCGTAGGCTCTGGCACAGTCGTTGACTATGTGCAAGTACACTTCAATCAGGACGACGGCATCGAATTCTTCGGTGGCACAGTCAACGCCAAGCACCTCTACTGCACGGGCATCCGAGATGACTCTTTCGACTGGACAGACGGATGGACAGGCAAAGGACAATTCTGGGTCGCACAGCAGCGCGGCGACGACGCTGACAACGGATTTGAATCTGACAACGAAGGCGACAACAACGAAGCCATGCCAAGATCCAACCCCACCATCTACAACGTGACCCTCGTCGGCGATCCCAACGGTCCCGAATCAGACACGGGACTCTTGCTGCGCGAAGGCACAGCAGGAACCCTGCGCAACTTCATCGTAATTGGTTTCAACAAGGGTGGACTCGACATCGATACTGGCTCTTCAATCCAACTGGCCAACAGCGGTGAATTGTCGGTACAGAACACCATCTTTTACAACAACAAGGTTGATGGCACACCTGGCAACTTTGAGGTTGATAACGATGGCGAGGAAGGGGCTCCGGATAGCTTTGACGAAGCGGCCTGGGCAAGAATGCCTGCTTTCAACAACTCTGAAGTCAATCCCATGTTGATGGCGCCCTACAGCACATCTACGCCCGACTTCACACCCGAGTCTAATTCCCCTGCTGCTGATGGTACAGTGCCTGTGGCATCGCCTCCCGACGACGGATTTTTCACATCTGTCAACTTTATCGGTGGCGTTGATCCCCTGAGAAATTGGTTGGCCGGTTGGACGACCAATGAAAGACCTGCAGGTCAGTAAAGCTGACGCAGCGGATTCACAAAAAGGTCGGATGGATTTATGCCCATCCGACCTTTTCTTTTTGGACTTATAGACTTTCTATACGTTGGGCGACCAGTGTATGACCGTCCCTCTTTGGACGATTAACCGCCGCTTGGGCACGATGTCAGTTCACTATAAGGGTATTCTCGCTGGTGTAATTTCCTCTAACACCGTTAATGCTCATTTCTACAACCAATCGATATTCGCCAGCACTGGTCGTTGAATAGGAACACATTTCTCCCGTGCGTTCTGTTCCTGGAATATCAACCCAAGAAGCCCCAGACCTTTTCTGCCACTTTGATGTATGAATCGTGTATCTAACCCCATTAATGGTACCAAGCCCGATGAGACATCTCCCTACTGAAAAAAATAGATATTGAATTCGGCCATTTGATACGCGTAGCCCCTCTAACGGTGTAACTACACCAAGCTCTGGTGACGGTGGTGACGGTGGTGACGGTGGTGACGGTGGTGACGGTGGTGACGGTGGTGACGGTGGTGACGGTGGTGACGGTGGTGACGGTGGCGGTAGTAGTGGTGATATAGTACCCTCAACAATTGCAGACCAGGGTCCAGGAGAGCCGGTATTACAAGACGACGAATTTCTATACCGATAACGCATCTCATAAATCGTATTAAGCTCAAGTCCAGAAGACCACACTGAGGCGTAAGTAGTTACTGAATTGACCGATCTATTCGGGTATGCAATACAGTAATCACGCCCGGACCCTTGACGCGTTTTTTGACGAAGTTGAAAATCATAAGCTCGAGTTTCAAGACCACTCCAGGTGTCCAGAAAAGCAAAAAAAAGTGTGTCGGCATTAGCTCTTGCAAAGATGGGGGTCGTGAGATCGGATAGCTGCCAACGCTCCTCTTCACCGGTGACTCCATTGTCACAGGTGAAGCGTAAAGTACCGGTGGTCGTTGAAGCAAAGGTCAGTTGGGTTGTACAGCGACCACCAAACAGTCCTTCATCATAGTTTTGCGTAAGTGTGCCTGTATTCGCACCCGTATTCGAATATGTATAGCGTCCCTGATCCCTATCAAAGCCTTCCTTGAAGCGACCAGCAGACTCAAAATCGACAAAATAAGATTCTGCGTCTATGCGTTTGCCAACGACAAGGCTGTTAAATCCCTGCTGATCGGCTGGTGCGAAGCCCTGAGAAGTCGGGCGTGTGACGGTGACGCTCACACCATCGGAGCAATTATTATCTGTATTGCTCTCGCCACTGACGTTTTCAACACATGCGCCGTAATAATACGTCCCCGCACTTGATGGGGCATTCAAGCTGATAGACTCAGTACTCGTACCAGACGCTGATAGACCACCCACGCTATCTTTACCGACTTCTGTATCACTCGTTGAAATCGTTGCGTCTGACGAACGGTAATACCGCAAGGTCGTAGCGGCAGAAGACCCATTGCCCTGATTGCGAACCGTTACGCTCAGCATAAACGATTGTCCTGTCGTCAAGGAGTTATCGCTTACTGAAGGCGAGTCAACAGTAAGGTCTGGACTGCCGCCACCGCCACCGCCAGTACTACCAGATTGCCCACTACTGGTGTACACATAGACCTTATCATTCTTCCTATCAACCACATAGAACCTGTTGTTCGCATACACGATACCTGCCGCATCATTATTGCCGCTATCCAGAGCGAAGTCTGCACCTGTATCACGCTGCCCACTACTGGTGTACACATAGACCTTGTTATCAAAATAATCAACCACATAGAACCTGTTGTTGGCATACGTGATACCTGTCGCATCTTTATTGCCGCTACCCAGATCGAAGTCTGCACCTGTATCACGCTGCCCACTACTGGTGTACACATAGACCTTATGAGCAATCCAATCAACCACATAGAACCTGTTGTTGGCATACGTGATACCTGTCGCATCATTATTGCCGCTATCCAGAGCGAAGTCTGCACCTGTATCACGCTGACCACTACTGGTGTACACATAGACCTTTTTATCTCTCTGATCAACTACATAGAACCTGTTGTTGGCATACGTGATACCTGTCGCAAAACCATTGTCGCTATCCAGAGCGAAGTCTGCACCTGTATCACGCTGACCACTACTGGTGTACACATAGACCTTTTTAGCACCATCAACCACATAGAACCTGTTGTTCGCATACGTGATACCTCTCGCAAAACCATTGTCGCTATCCAGATCGAAGTCTGTGACTGGTGGTGAGCCGCCACCGCCAGAAGTAGGAACTTTTTTGCCGAAGCTATCCACAAAAATCAGAAAATCTGAAACACCTATCGCGCCATTGCCATCCAGATCATACTTCGCGTCATAACCCAAACCACCTCGACTCGCCCCGAAGTGATCTACAAATAGCAAAAAGTCAGGAACACCAACCACACCATTACCATCAAAGTCCGGAGAAAAATTGGCGTTATTAGCATTAAATGATATCACATCTGTTGTTGTGAGATCATCTTTGGATGTGGTGGTTTGCAAGCTAACTGTCCCAATGCCAAGGGTAAACGTCTGACCTGTGACATCCACCACAGTAGAAAACTCAGCCCGTGCCAGAAAACCAGACTGTGGCAAGGTGACAGGTGAAATAGCAAGGAAGGTCGCACCCATAGCATCAAGAATTGGGGAGAACGCACTGCTCTCGACTTTGTCAACTTTCAAAATGGACGCATCAAAGTCAAATTTGATGACCACAGCATTCAAAGACGTGGTCACACCTTTTACGAAAACCTCAACGGCAATTTTTGTGCCCTGTCCTGAGACCGTACCTGAAGTAACACCATCGTCCGTCTGATTGCCTGTTCCACCATCGGCAATTAGATCAATCGACAGTGTGGCATTGGCGTTGGGACCTGCAAATGCTGGACTCGCACAGGCCAGCATTGCAAAGGCAAATAATAGACAGTAAATATTTTTGAAAAACATATCTCACCCGTGGAAGCTGTAAGGTTTTAAGGCTTAATCCGCAGTATGAATCGTCCAACTATTGCTACCACTATTTTTTGTCGCATGAAAATTCCAACGCACGCCATTTACCGTCGAACCCCTGGTATCTATGCCAGTCCCCGCACTGAAAAATGCGATAGATCCCCTTCCAGAACTGGAAACAGAGAAGGTATGACTTTTGTAAGTACAACTTTCGCTGGGATTTACAACTAACCCAGCCCTGCAAGCACCATGAGAAACCCCACTGCCACCACTGCTACCACTGCTACCACTGCTACCACTGCTGCTACTGCTGACCGTGACAGTCACGGCATCGGAGCAATTATTACCTGTATCGCTCTCGCCACTGACGCCGTCGACACACGCACCATAGTAATACGTCCCCGCACTTGATGGCGCGTTCAAGCTAACAGATTCAGCACTCGTACCAGAAGCTGACAAACCGCTCACGCTATCTGTGCCAACTTCTGTATCACTCCTTGAAATCGTTGAATTAGATGAGCGATAATACCGCAAGGTCGTAGAAGCAGAAGTCCCCGTGCCCTGATTGCGAACCGTGGCTCTGAGCGTGAAGGATTGTCCTGACGTCAAAGTGTTATCGCTTACTGAGGGCGAGTCAACAATCAGGTCTGGACTGCCACCACCGCTACCACTGCCAGAGCTTGGTGTAGTACCCTCAGCAATTGCAGACCAGGGTCCAGGAGAGCTGATATTGCTACCACAAGACGACCAATTCCTATACCGATAACGCATCTCATAAATCGTATTAAGCTCAAGTCCAAAAAGCGACACTGAGGCGTAAGTAGTTACTGAATTGACCGATCTATTCGGGTATGCAACACAGCCACTACGCCAGGACCCTTGACGCGTTTTTTGACGAACTTGAAAATCATAAGCTCGAGTTTCAAAAGCACTCCAGGTGTCCAGAAAAACAAAAACCAGTGTGTCGGCATTAGCTCTTGTAAAGATGGGAGCCGTGAGATCGGATAACTGCCAGCGCTCCTCTTCACCAGTGGCTCCATTGTCACAGGTGGAGCGTAAAGTACCGGTGGTCGTTGAAGCAAAGGTCAGTCGGGTTGTACAGCGACCACCGAACAGCCCTTCATCATAATTTTGCGTAAGTGTGCCTGTATTCGCACCCGTATTCGAATATGTATAGCGTCCCTGATCCCTATCAAAGCCTTCCTTGAAGCGACCAGCAGACTCAAAATCGACAAAATAAGATTCTGCGTCTATGCGTTTGCCAACGACAAGGCTGTTAAATCCCTGCTGATCGGCTGGTGCGAAGCCCTGAGAAGTCGGGCGTGTGACGGTGACGCTCACACCATCGGAACAATTATTACCTGTATTGCTCTCGCCACTGACGCTTGCCACACATGCACCATAGTAATACGTCCCCGCACTTGATGGCGCGTTCAAACTGATGGACTCAGCACTCGTACCAGACGCCGACAGACCGTTCACACTATCTGTGCCAACTTCTGTATCACTGCTTGAGATGGTCGCGTTTGACGAGTGGTAATAGCGCAAGGTCGTAGAAGCAGAAGACCTCGTGCCCTGATTGCGAACAGTTGCTCTCAGCGTAAACGATTGTCCTGTCGTCAAAGTGTTATCGCTGACCGATGGCGATTCTACAATCAGGTCTGGAATACCACTACTACCGCCGCCACCGCCACCACCAGAGGGCGGAACCTGCTGACCAAAGTTATCGACAAAGATCAGAACATCGGAAAGCCCTATCACGCCATTGCCATCCAGATCATACTTTGCTTGATATGTCCCATCCCCAAGACTTGATCCAAAATGATATGCAAACAGCAAAAAGTCGGCAGTGCCAACCATGCCATCCCCATCAAAATCGGAAGAAGACGCGGCAGGAGAAGACGCGACAGGGGAAGACGCGGTATTAAAATTGATCGGACTCATCATCGCCGTGGTAATATTATCCGTATCTGTGGGACTGGCAGCACCGGCCAGATTCGTAATACTAACACCAACGGTAAATTCGGTACTTGCCATCAAACCCTCTACGGGCGACAGCGTAACAGTCCCGAAATAATCGTTGGTCAAAGTACCAGAAGGAACAGCACCAAAAGAAACGGTATTCGCCGTTATGCCCAGCGGAAAAAATCCCGCAGCAGCCGTCGCGCTTTTGACCGTCAGCTTATCCGTATCAAAGGTTACCACACCACCGACAATGGGACCTGCCAACCCGCTGATAAATATTTCAACGACAACATCGGTGCCTGCAACTGCAGTACCCGATGTATTGCCATCATTCATCTTATTGTCACTGGCATCAATGTCAACTGCCACAACAGCATTTGCATTGGGACCAAGTGCAATTTTTGTGCTTCGAGCGGACATCTTATCCAAAGCAAAGTCTGTGTCACTCCAGAATTCGCCATCAATATTTAGGGCATTTGAGGGCCTATCGGTCGCATTGAGGTCGGCGGCAACGTATAAGCCCCCAAAAATCAGCACTGTCAGCACACCCATCCATAACCCGGATTGCAAATAGTAACGTCTCATACCTCCTCCTTCGTAATCAATTGAGATGTAGCCCTTTCGACATTATTTCAGCAACATCCTGCGTTGAATCCTGGTAAAATCGGCCACAGATATAAAAGAAAGTCAAAACCACTGGATTACTGACGTTGTGCCTTCGGCGTGGCGGCTAACACCCTGCCGCAATGACGGGCGAGGCATGCCTCGCCCCTACAATGTATAACTGGCCACTGACTGCTGGCCGCTGATTGCGTGTTTTCTTGACCATTATTCTAAAGTCACACATGACGTCTCTGAAGTAATAGATTCTTCGACTCCGCTGTGCTCCGCTCAGAATGACAGGCACCAGATTTTGTGCCTGTGCGTAACATCAGTTACTTTAGCTAAAGGCATAGCCGCGGCGTTCTCCGCACTGGCCTTTGCCGATCCGGCTTTCGTAAGGTTAAACCTCATCTTGCTCCTGTTCCCTTCCCTATCAACCACGCTGACACCAATCAAATGGAGAGGGTCGGTAAGACTTGAGCTTGGACGCCCCCAAGGTTCCGCCGCGGGCCACGCCCCGTCATATTCGAACTCAACGACAGCATTTCTCTCACCCTCTAATGCACGACATTCCCTCAAGCCTCCGGTAGCAAAAGCACTCCCAAAGCCTGGGCTAGCATAGAATAACACTTGATGCAGTCCGTCTGAATCGCTGACTTGGAACTTGATGGAGACGCTTCTTGAGTCGGCCGGGTATTCTGTTGGAGAAAGGAGTTTGATGGTGGGGGGGGACGGGTCTTCAAGTGGAAACGGCGGCGGGTAGTCTTGATAGAAATCCCAATACCTGCCCCATTCGATGGTGGGGGGGGACGGGTCTCCAAGTGGGATAGCGGGATTGAAGTAAGGATGTACAGATAGAAACTCTGCAAAGCACGCGGAGATTCTGTCATCTGTATCCGGGAATTGGGTCGGTCCACCGTAGGACATGATGTACGCGCCATCGCGGAAGTCGTGCCCGAGTCCGAAGGTGTGTCCCAATTCATGGGCCAAGGTTTGCCAGCTCGGATAGTGCTCTTCACGGAAAATATCCACCTCGCCGCTCCCTTTCCAATTTCTGCTCGCCGATATGTCAGGGCCGTTGGCAGGGTCCTTATCACTATAGACGACATAAATGTTCTGATGAAGATAAAAATCAACCGCCAGTTCAACTTCGGCGAAGTGCCAGCGTTGCCAGATTCTCACCCCTTCATCCGTTATGATGTAATAGCGGCTCTCAGGGTGTAGCCCATCAACGCGATGCACCAGCGGTTCACCCTGCACATCGGTTTCAAAGCGGAAGGTCTTGTGGCCGTAACCGTGCGCCTGCATCTGCTCGGCAAAGAAGGTTTGAACCTTGCAAATATCTTCTTTCATCCACTGAACTACCTCGGCGCGATACGGCCGATCGTTAGGTAAGAAGTAAATGAGCCGCACCATGCGCGGGTTAGTGATACTCCCACCGCCACCCTCATCAGAAGGTACCTGTTTCCCGAAGTGCTGAATAAAAATAAAAAAGTCGGAAAGTCCAATTTTGCCATCCGCATCCAGATCATATCTGGCTTCGTATTCCCCATCACCTTGACTTGACCCAAACACGCGCGTAAAAATCAGAAAATCGGAGGTACCGACTGTCCCATCGTCGTCGAAGTCGGGAAGAGAAGCGGTATCATCTCCATCGGTATTGGGATGTAAACGCAAGTGTTCAGCATCATTATCCATACTGAAACTCATAGTTTGTTCACAGACAAATATCAGCACCAGCGTGAGGTAAGGTATCAAACACTTTTTAAAGGACATGTTATCATCCCCTCAGGTGCATCTTTGCAAAAAACTACTTGCACAAATAGAAAAACACAATACATTGAAATCTGTTGCGTTGCTTTTTGAAAGCAAATGCCCATTACACAAAGCGTGAGAAAAACCCATGCAGATTCCGACACCACAAGACAAGTTCGCAGAATTTGACGCTCGCTTGTCTCGGATCGAGGGCATTGTTGAGCAAATTGACAAGCGTTTGTCCAGCCTTGAAACGCGCATGGCAAACCTTGAGACTGGTCAGCGTTGGATTGTGGGGTTGCTCTTTACGCTTCTCATTGCCAATGTTGGTGCGGCCATCACAATCGTTTTAACACTTTCTAAATAAGCGGATTTGACCAACACACGCCGACCTGTGCTTAACACAGGGTTGCATAACGTTGTGTTGCACATATAACCCCACCATAGACCCTCACCGAGAACAAGAAATCCCATTCCTGATTAGAAATTTATCTCAATTCTCCCGAGCAACTTTGAGACCTCTCTACGGCACTGACGAGCGTTATTCCTCCGCCAGCTGATACTGTCACCCCAGGACTTTGAATACTATCAACTGATACTGCCACCCCAAAATCCTGCCCACTCTCGCACTGGCTCCTCACATCGCTTTCGAGATTGAGCTGTGAACACGCGATTTTAAGGGCAGCACGCAAAGCTTCCTCTTGAGTAGTACCCGTGCCGCTACCACTCCCCGATCCAGAGGGCGAACTAACATTTCCCAATGTCGATGGGACAAGGGTCAACGTCACATCACATGACCATGAACTCGATCCACTCGCATTGTCCTTTCCGCAAGCATAAGCAAAGCACAGAACCATCAAAATGCCCCCAACAAGAAGCCACAGCTTGGACTTCATAGCGGAGATTTGATTACAAAGAAGTTGCATACTTCCCCTCCTCTTATTTGAAAAATGTTACTGTTCATCCACGACACCTTGAGACTTGTTACCTCCTTCGAGCCACTCCATTTCTACCCGGCAACGCCCACTGGGGGGTTGGCTACCCGAAATGCCTGTGATCGTGAAATTCTTAGATTGACCCGCCGACATAGAACCAAGAGAGGCAATACCTACAAATGAGGTGCCAACATATCCCCGAAGAAGTAAATTTGACACCGATCTGCTTGCGTGAACAGTGCCCGTTATTCGGATATTGTATATGAAACCATCAGGTGTGGCCGAACAGTCCGTAATGGATCCCGTAACCGCATCACCAGATGGTGGCGGTGGCGGTGGCGGCGGCGGTGGCGGTGGCGGCGGCGGTGGCGGTGGCGGCGGAGTACTGCTACTACTACTGACCGTGACGCTCACACCATCGGAGCAATTATTACCTGTATTGGATTCCCCCGTTACCGAATTGACGCACGCACCATAGTAATACGTCCCTGCACTTGATGGCGCATTCAAGCTGATAGATTCAGCACTCGTACCAGACGCCGATAGACCACCCACGCTATCTTTACCGACTTCTGTATCACTCGTCGAAATCGTTGCGTCTGACGAACGGTAATACCGCAAGGTCGTAGCGGCAGCCTGACCATTGCCCTGATTGCGAACCGTCGCGCTCAGCGTGAAAGATTGTCCTGTGGTCAAGCTGCTATTATCCACTGAGGGTGATTCAACCACCAGATCAGGACTGCCACCACTGCCACCACTGCCACCACTGCCACCACTGCCACCACTGCCACCACTGCCACCACCACTGGAGCCTGTGGTCACTCCAATCGTGCCTGCTGTGACGCGCCCGCCCTCAATGCTGCATCCACCTGAGGCGATACAAGTATAGGTGGTGCCATCCTGTAGCTTTATTAGCCCACCATTTTGGAAACCGAGAACTGCGCGGCCACTACTAAACTGAAACGATGCTTTACTAACCTGTGCAGGAACAAAGAAACCAGAGGGGAAATTTGGAAGCGACTCACCAACACTGTAAGTGTTACTACTTCCACCTCCGCCACCTCCGCCACCACTGCTACTACTGCTGACCGTGACAGTCACGGCATCGGAGCAATTATTACCTGTATCGGATTCCCCCGTTACCGAATTGACGCACGCACCATAATAATACGTCCCTGCACTTGATGGGGCATTCAAGCTAACAGATTCAGCACTCGTACCAGACGCCGATAGACCACCCACGCTATCTTTACCGACTTCTGTATCACTCGTTGAGATCGTTGCGTCTGACGAGCGGTAATAGCGCAAGGTCGTAGCGGCAGCCTGACCATTGCCCTGATTGCGAACCGTCGCGCTCAGCATAAACGATTGTCCTGTGGTCAGGGTGCTATCGCTTACTGAAGGCGAGTCAACCACCAGATCAGGACTGCCACCATTACCACCGCCAGAAGTAGGAACTTTTTTACCGAAACTATCCACAAAAATCAGAAAATCTGAAACCCCTATCGCGCCATTGCCATCCAGATCATACTTCGCGTCATAACCCACACCACCTCGACTCGTCCCGAAGTGATCTACAAATAGCAAAAAGTCAGGAACACCAACCACACCATTACCATCAAAGTCCGGAGAAAAATTGGCGTTATTAGCATTAAATGATATCACATCTGTTGTTGTAATATCATCTTTGGATGTGGTGGTTTGCAAGCTAACTGTCCCAATGCCAAGGGTAAACGTCTGACCTGTGACATCCACCACAGTAGAAAACTCAGCCCGTGCCAGAAAACCAGACTGTGGCAAGGTGACAGGTGAAATAGCAAGGAAGGTTGCACCCATAGCATCAGGAATTGAGGAGAACCCACTACTACTCTCGACTTTGTCAACTTTCAAAACGGAAGCATCAAAGTCAAATTTGATGACCACAGCAGACAAAGGCGTGGTCACACCTTTTGCGAAAACCTCAACGGCAATTTTTGTGCCCTGTCCTGAGACCGTGCCTGAAGTAACACCATCGTCCGTCTGATTGCCGGTTCCACCATCGACAATTAGATCAATCGACAGTGTGGCATTGGCGTTGGGACCTGCAAATGCAGGACTCGCACAAGCCAGCATTGCAAAGGCAAGTAATAGACAGTAAATATTTTTCAAAAACATATCTCCCCCGTGGAAGCTGTAAGGTTTTAAGGCTTAATCCGCAGTATGAATCGTCCAACTATTGCTACCACTATTTTTTGTCGCATGAAAATTCCAACGCACGCCATTTATCGTCGAACCCCTGGCGTCTATGCCGGTCCCCGCACTGAAAAACGCGATAGATCCCCTTCCAGAACTGGAAACTGAGAAGGTATAACTTTTGTAAGTACAACTTTCGCTGGGATTTACAACTAACCCAGCCCTGCAAGCACCATGAGAAACCCCACTGCCACCACTGCTACCACTGCTACCACTGCTGCTACTGCTGCTACTGCTGACCGTGACAGTCACGGCATCGGAGCAATTATTACCTGTATTGCTCTCGTCACTGCTGCTTTCGATACAAGCACCATAGTAGTATGTACCTGGACTTGAAGGGGCTCGCACCCTCGCTGATTCCTCACCAGTCTCACCTGCCGCAAGGCGACTGACGAGGTCAGATCCCACTCTTGTATCACTGGTCGAAATTGTCGCATCTGGCGACTGATAATAGTTCAATGTGGAAAGAATAGAAGACGTCCGGCCATTACCCTGGTTGCGCACCGTCACACTTAATGTGAAGTATTCTCCGGCATTCGGACTGCTATTATCCACTGAGGGTGATTCAACCACCAAATCAGGACTACCAATATTGACAGTGACCGCACTGGAACAGTTGTTACCTGTATCGCTCTCGCCACTGACGCTTTCGACACACGCACCATAGTAGTATGTACCTGGACTTGATGGGACTCTCACACGCCTCGACTCATCGCTACTTTCAGAAACATCAAGGCGACTTACGAGGCTGGTACTCACTACCTTATCGCTTGTCGAAATTGTCGCATCTGTTGACTGATAATAGCGCAAGGTCGTAAGAACATAAGTTCCCGAACCCGTACCTTGGTTACGCACTGTCGCACTTAGACTGATGTATTCTCCGGCATTCGGACTGCTATTATCCACTGAGGGTGATTCAACCACCAGATCAGGACTACCAATAGTGACAGTGACCGCACTGGAGCAGTTGTTACCTGTATCGCTCTCACCACTAACGCCGTCGACACACGCACCATAGTAGTATGTACCTGGACTTGAAGGGACTCGCACACGCCTCGACTCATCGCTACTTTCAGAAACATCAAGGCGACTTACGAGGCTGGTACCCACTTCCGTATCGCTTGTCGAAATTGTCGCATCTGTTGACTGATAATAGCGCAAGGTCGTAAGAGTATTAGTTCTCCCCGTACCTTGGTTACGCACTGTCGCACTTAGACTGATGTATTCTCCGGCATCCGGGCTGCTATTATCCACTGAGGGTGATTCAACCACCAGATCAGGACTGCCACCACTACCACCGCCACTACCACCGCCACTACCACTACCACCGCCACTACCACTACCACCGCCACTGGAGCCTGTGGTCACTCCAATCGTGCCTGCTGTGACGCGCCCGCCTTCAATGCTGCATCCACCTGAGGCGATACAAGTATAGGTGGTGCCATCCTGTAGCTTTATTAGCCCACCATTTTGGAAGCCGAGAACTGCGCGGCCACTACTAAACTGAAACGATGCTTTACTAACCTGTGCAGGAACAAAGAAGCCAGAGGGGAAATTTGGAAGCGACTCACCAACACTGTAAGTGTTACTACTTCCACCTCCGCCACCTCCGCCACCACTGCTACTACTGCTGACCGTGACGGCTACGGCATCGGAGCAATTATTACCTGTATCGGATTCTCCCGTTACCGAATTGACGCACGCACCATAGTAATACGTCCCCGCACTTGATGGGGCATTCAAGCTGATAGATTCAGCACTCGTACCAGACGCTGATAGACCACCCACGCTATCTTTACCGACTTCTGTATCACTCGTTGAGATCGTTGCGTCTGACGAGCGGTAATAGCGCAAGGTCGTAGCGGCAGCCTGACCATTGCCCTGATTGCGAACCGTCGCGCTCAGCATAAACGATTGTCCTGTCGTCAAGGTATCGTCGCTAACCGATGATGATTCCACTATCAGGTCTGGACTGCTACCACCATTACCACCGCCAGAAGTAGGAACTTTTTTACCGAAACTATCCACAAAAATCAGAAAATCTGAAACCCCTATCGCGCCATTGCTATCCAGATCATACTTCGCGTCATAACCCAAACCACCTCGACTCGTCCCGAAGTGATCTACAAATAGCAGAAAGTCCGGAACACCAACCACACCATTGCCATCAAAGTCCGGAGAGAGATTGGCGTTATTAGCATTAAATGATATCACATCTGTTGTTGTAATATCATCTTTGGATGTGGTGGTTTGCAAGCTAACTGTCCCAATGCCAAGGGTAAACGTCTGACCGGTGACATCCACCACAGTAGAAAACTCAGCCCGTGCCAGAAAACCAGACTGTGGCAAGGTGACAGGTGAAATAGCAAGGAAGGTCGCACCCATAGCATCAAGAATTGGGGAGAACGCACTGCTCTCGACTTTGTCAACTTTCAAAACGGAAGCATCAAAGTCAAATTTGATGACCACAGCATTCAAAGACGTGGTCACACCTTTTGCGAAAACCTCAACGGCAATTTTTGTGCCCTGTCCTGAGACCGTGCCTGAAGTAATACCATCGTCCGTCTGATTGCCGGTTCCACCATCGGCAATTAGATCAATCGACAGTGTGGCGTTGGCGTTGGGACCTGCAAATGCTGGGCTCGCACAAGCCAGCATTGCAAAGGCAAATAATAGACAGTAAATATTTTTCAAAAACATATCTCACTCCTTATCTCACAAAGGTAAGGTTTCAAAACAGCTTCTCAGAATGTTATGCTTTGGAACACGACGAAAAAAACAAAAAAAGGGCCTATCTACTGGACAGACAGGCGGCAGAAGGATGCAGGAAAGGTTGATGCGCCCTGATAAAGTGAGCGTTAGCTGTGATTGGAAAGTGTTGAGGCAAGACGGTACAAAAAAGAGAAGAGCGTGCGCGAATGCGCGAAAGGCAGGATGAGTGTAAGAGCGATAAAAAGAGGATTTTACCCCCCCCCCCAATTCTCATAAATTGTTAAAATACAATACTTTAATATGTTTTTTGGGGCAGTCATAAAAGGCCTTTGCCATATTGCGGAAATGATGAGCAGAGCCACAATGGTGAGGGTCAAGTCCAAAAAATTCTGCTAAACTTGAAACAAATTAAGCCCGCTTATTTGAAATAACAAGTACTTTTTGAGGGCGTTGGGTTAGGCAAACAGGAATTTCTTTTGAGATTTGGAGATCATAAGGCGATTGAGTATCTTAAATAGTTGGTTCTATTGCGCCATTCCTCATGATTGATTACTACGCGATGTGTGACTTCAAAATCGCCATAGAATAATGCCGACAAACAGAGATAAGAAAAGCCTGCCTCTGCATGATTTTGAGCAGGGGGCAAAACCACTGGATTGCGGCTAACATCCTGCCGCAATAACGGGCGAGGCATGCCTCGCCCCTACAATGTATAACTGGCCACTGACTGCTGACCACTGATTGCTTGTTTTCTTCACCATTATCCTAAAGTCACACATGGCGTATTGATTACTATGAAAGGATTGAAGTATCATATGAAATGTCTTAAACTTATTGTTGCATGCTGCACACTTGTCGTGTGTGCCTGTGGTGACGCCACATTGAAACGCGGATATGGCGAAACGCCCGAAGAACTGGGACGCGCCGTTGTGTCGGCACTCAACGCAAAATCTGCCGAGCAACTCTTCCACTTGCGCGTAGATAAAGACCAGTACATTGACGAACTCTGGCCAGAATTTCCACAAAACCCCGGTTTCACCAGTGAATTTGCCTGGAGCAACCTCAACAAAAGGAACTTGAAAGGCATTCCAAAATGGGTGCAAAACTACGGTGGCAAAAATTACGACTTTGTGCGCATTCGGTTCACCAGCCCCACACGCGATTATAAAACATTTAAACTGCGCGGAGGTACCGTACTCACAGTCAAAACGCCCGAAGGCAAAGAACGCGACCTGCACATCCTGGGTTCTGTTGTCGAAAAAGAGCGATACTACCGTTTATTGAGTTATGACGACTAACTTCTCAAAAATCTCTTTTCCCGGGCTGGTGTGTGCAAGCATCAGCCTATTTTTTTTATTTGGGACAAACGCCTTTGCCCAACTCTACCCCCCCGATCACGTCCCCAGGCTCATTGGTGATCTACCCGTCTTTTTTAAACCCCTCGAAATTCAACTCCTATCCGACACATCCGATGGCCTTCTCAACTCATTCACCCTGCTCGACGCCGGCCTGATCGCTTCTGGTGCCACCACTCCGGTATCCCTTTCTCAAAACCGCCGCCGCTTCAAACACCTCCAACAACACGCGCTCTTATCCATCCCCTACCTCCTGCGCACCGAACACAGAGCAGCCGAACTTTTTTATTATCTTCACAGGCAAATCCTCCGTCAATTCGAAACCCGCCCTGTCACGCTACTCGACCTCTGGACACGCGGACGCTACAACTGTATCACAGCCTCCTATCTCTATTTTGTATTTGCCCGTCGCTACGACCTGCCCGTTGCAGTTGTCGAAACCCCGATGCACGCCTACATTCGTCTCAATACCCGTCCATCCCTCGCAATTGAACTCACACTACCCAAACGCGGATTTGGCTTTTCACAGACCCGCGACGACGTACTTTCAAATCTGCTCAACGCAGGTTTGATCACACCTTATGACCTATCAACAACCGGTGTAGATGCGCTATTTAAAGCCTATCAAGATCGCCAGCGCGTCCTGACACCCGTACAAATTCTCGCCGTATTTTTCTACAACCGCGCCCTTGCCGCTTATGAACACCGCGATATGCCTTATGCATTCCAATACGCCTTAGCCGCTTACCTCATCCATCCAGAAGATACGCGATATCGGCGCCTCACCTACGACTTTGCCCGCGCCTATGCCACAGCCCTTCGCCGCGACGAGGAAACCGAAAGTCTCCAGGCAATAATGGCCTTTCTACAGGACTTTGCACGATAAAAAGCTGATCGCTGACCGCTATTTTTATTTGACAATCTGCCCGGTATCATTATAATATCAGACAAATAGCGCGTCCGCTTTCTCTTCCCCCGGAGTGTGTTATGGACCTCGGCGATACCAGTCTCTATCTCAATAGAGAACTTTCATGGCTGCGTTTTAATCAGCGCGTATTACAAGAAGCCCGTACCACTGAAAATCCCCTGCTGGAACGGGTCAAATTCCTGGGCATTGTAGCCAACAACCTCGACGAATTTTTTGAAGTGCGCGTAGCGGGACTGCTCCAGCAAGTAGAAGCGGGTATTTCCGACTACGGCCCCGATGGCCTCCTGCCCGAAGAACAAATTTCAGCCATTGCAAAAGAAGCCCATCGCATGGTCGATGAGCAATACGCCTGCTGGAACGACGAACTCCTTCCCGCATTGCGCGATGCAGATGTTCACATACGCACCATCAGCACGCTTTCTAAACGCGAAAAATCCTTCCTCGACGACTATTGCCACGCAGAACTCTACCCGGTTTTAACGCCACTCACCATCAGCCCCGCACACCCATTACCGCGCCTGATCAACAAAGCCCTCTGCATCGCCCTTTTGCTCAAAAACCGCGAAGGCGAAACACTGCTCGGCGTCGTGCAGGTTCCTCGTCTGTTGCCGCGTCTGATTCGCTTGCCCCGCGAAGAAGACAGCCAGCGCATAGACTTTGTCTTCCTCGCCGATATTGTTCAGGCACATATTCCCGAACTCTTCCGGGGATATCAAATTCTCGACACAGCCGCTTTTCGCATCACCCGAAACAGCGATCTTTACCTGGACGAAGAAGAAACCGACGACTTATTGCTCGCCATTGAAGACGAATTGCAAAATCGGCGCAAAGGCGACACAGTCCGTCTCGAAATCGAAGCCGATGCGAGCAAGGCACTTGTCAAGCGCTTGCAATCGACATACAGTCTAAAAAACAATCAGGTGTATCAGGTCAACGGACCCGTGAATCTCAACCGTTTGATGGAACTCTATAGCGCGACCCCCAGACCCGATTTGAAATATTCACCCTATCACCCGCCCGACCAGACGTATGAAGAAATCGATACCCTCTTTGATCAGATCAGACAAAAAGATATACTGCTCAACCATCCCTACGATGCTTTTACACCCGTTGTTCAATTTGTCAATTCAGCGGCAACCGACCCCGATGTACTCGCCATCAAACAGACGCTCTATCGCACCAGCGAAGATTCGCCCGTTATCGATGCTCTAATCCGCGCAGCAGAAGCGGGCAAAGAGGTTACGGTGGTCGTTGAACTCAAAGCGCGCTTTGACGAGGAATCCAATATCCGATGGGCGCGCCGCCTTCAGGATGCGGGTGTATGCGTCGTATATGGCGTCGTGGGCCTTAAAACGCATTGCAAACTCTCGCTGCTGGTCAGGCGAGAAACCAACAATGGCCTGCGGCGCTATGCCCACATCGGCACGGGCAATTACAATCCCTCAACAGCTCGACTTTATACGGACCTGGGATTGTTCACAGCACGCGAAGACATCACAAATGATGTGGCCGAAGTTTTTAACCTGCTCACCACGCAATCTGCGCATCCCCAGGTCAGCAAATTTCTCATTGCACCCTCTACCATGCTCGATTCCATCCTCAAAAAAATCGACCGCGAAATCCACCATGCCAACAAAGGACGCACAGCCCGCATTGTTGCGAAAATGAATTCACTTCAAGACCCCAAAGTCATTCGCGCGCTGTATCGCGCATCGCAAAACGGCGTGCAAATTGACCTGATTGTACGCGGTATATGCTGCCTGCGTGCGGGTGTTCCCGGTATAAGCGACAACATCAGAGTGCGCAGCATCATCGGGCGATTTCTGGAACACAGCCGCATCTACTACTTTGAAAATAACGGAAATCCCGATGTGTACATCGGCAGTGCGGATTGGATGCCTCGAAATTTGCGCCGGCGCGTAGAAACGCTTTGCCCGATCGAAGACCCGGATTTGATTGCACGGATAAAATCAGAACTCCTCAGTGCATGTTTTGCCGACAATGCCAAATCGCGTGAAATACTGCCCGATGGCACACACCGTCACATTGCACCCGCCCCAAACGAACCCGCATTCTGCATGCACGACATGCTCATGAACCTTTCCCTGGGTGAACCCGTCGATATCCCCGACTTTTTTGTCCAAACACGATCCTCAATCGAATCGACCGCTGCCACTTAAATGCAACCCCACCAGGCGAGCAACCAGCACCGCCAGATAGGTTTGTCCCCAAAACCCGAAAAACGCCCAATCTTGTCAGGACTGGGCGTTTTTTTGTTCGTATTTTTTGACACATGATTAAGGGGCAGGCACCTTAAAAAAGAGCCTGTACATCACGGGCACAACCAACAGTGTTAAAATCGTGGCAAAGAGCAATCCAAAGATAATTGTAATCGCCATGGGTTCCCAGATGACGCCACCACCTATCCATAGCGGAATCAACCCCAAAGTCGTGGTTGCTGTTGTGAGCATAATGGGGCGAAACCTCTGTTGGGCAGCAGCCACAATCGCATCTTGTTTTGTGCGCTTAAACTCATCCATTTCAATTTGAATGCGATCAATCAAGACAATTGCATTGTTGATCACAATGCCAAATAGAGAAATAACTCCTAAGAAAGGCATGAAGCCAAAATAGGAGCCGGTCAACAACAACCCCAAAATCACCCCTATTAAGCCCAATGGAATGGTCAGCAAAATGATCAAGGGTTTGCGGATGGAATTGAATTGACCGATGAGCAAGAGGACAATAATAAAAAACGACATGGGTAGATAGTTCATAATCGCCCCAATATTTTTTGCACTTTCTTCTGCTTCCCCTCCCAATTCATAAGCATAGCCAGAAGGCATTTCTTGTTGTTGCAACCATAATTCCATTTGATTCATAATCTCCGCAGCAGTATATCCAGTTTGCAGTCCGCTCGTAACCGAAATCGTTCTGGTCAAATCTCGCCGCAAAATTTTTGCGGCTTGCCATTCAATTTTGAGATCTGCAACCTGCTTGAGAGGCACGTTCTCGCCGCTTTGCTGTACATAGACAGGCAGGCTCTCCAGATCCTGAATGCGCCGACCTTCAACCTGATTATTTCTCATCATAATTGGAATAATTTTATCGCCCTCCCGAAACTGCCCGGTTTGCAAACCAACCAGTGCGGTCTGCAAAGATACGGCAATGTCCTGACTGGTCACACCTGCAAGCCGCGCGCGGTGTTGATTTATATCAACAATCAATTTTTTTGTGCGTGGCCCCCAGCTATCGCGAATACTTTTTGTTCCCTCAATGCTGTGCAATTTGGCCTCAATTTTTTCCACCAATTGGTAGAGTACCTGTGGATCATCTCCGGAAATGCGAATTTCGATGGCATCGCCGCCACTGCCAGCACCGGATAATCGCTTCACCTTGCTTTTTGCTTCCGGTAGATTTTGAAAGATGAAATTATCAACAGCATCAATTACAGGCTGATTGACAGCGGAAGAACTGGTATTGAGCAAAATATGTGCAGAACTGGGCAAAGCTTCTGGCGCGGTGTAGCCCAGATCGTATTTGGGCGCACCTTCGCCGATATATGAAGAAAACGAAATCACCCCTTCCGCACGGCCTTCCTCAACCAGCAGTTCTTCTATAATGTGGTTCTCTATGGCTGTGACGACCTCGTCTGTTTTATCGATGGTACTACCCAGGGGCAGGTCTATAGTAACGGTGATCAGGGCGCGTTCGCTATCTGGAAAAAAGATGAAGGGGAGAAAGCGAAAACACCACAAGGTGATGGCGAAGACAACGACCACACCTCCCAGGAATAGGAATGGCCGCTGTAGATTGACCAGCAGAATTTTCTCGTAAAATATCTGCAATCTATTCGGCCCGGTATGTTCTAACTTTGGTTTTACTTTTAAAAAATAAATACACAACAACGGTATCAATGTCATTGAGAGAAGCCAGGAAGCGAGAAGAGCTAAGCTCACCACTATAAATAACTCGCCCATGATTTCACCCATGACCGATTCTGCCAGATAGAAAGCGAGAAAAGCGGCGGATGTCGTCAATGAGGATATGAGCAATGGCAGAAATAACTCTCTGGCAGACGTAATCGCCGCATCAATGGCTTTTGCCCCCTTTTCCATTTTGACAATAATAGATTCGGAAACAACAATGGCATTATCGACCAGCATGCCGAGCGCGATGATCAGAGAAGCAAGCGAAACCTGGTTCAGCCCCAGGCCAGATTGCGACATCAACAATATCGTAGTAATAATTGCCATCGGAATCAAAGAAGCCACAATCAAACCTGTGCGGAAACCGAGAAAGAGCAACATGACGAGAAGCACCACGGTCACGGCCTGGTATAGATTTCCGAGAAAGTTCTTCACGGAATCATCTACAACCTCATCCTGAGAAGCTGCTCTAATAATTTTGAATCCCCAGGGCAAAACAGTCTGGTAATATTCAAGACGCGCATCAATTTCTTTTCCCAATTCAATAATGTTGCCGCCTTTTTTGAGATTGACGCCAATGGCCAATCCCGGTTTTCCATCAATGCGTACTATCGATTTTTGAGGTTCGACATAGCCGCGATAAATATTGACAATATCGCCCAGAAATACCAATTCGCCTTCTCCCGAAGAAACAATGATCTCTTTTATGTCTTCCATCAGGTCAAAATTTCCCGTCGGCTCCAGGATAATCCGCTCATCACCAACTTCAATATCGCCGCCAGAAAAAACGATATTGGTACTGGAAATAATATTTTTTAATTTTTGTTGCGTAAGCCCCAATTCCGCCAGACGCGCATTGTCGTAATCGAGATAAACGCGCTCCTCACGAGCACCCACAATTTTTATTTTTGCAGCATTTGGCAATTTAATTAAATCATTGCGGATGGCGTCTGATGCCTCCTTTAATTCTGCATACGTAAACCCGTCTGCCGTTAGCCCCAGGATGATACCATAAACATCTGATAGACCCTCGTCGTTGAAATTCACACTTGTAACACCAGAGGGCAGTTGGTTGCGAACCGCATCAACTTTTCTGCGCAACTTATCAAAAATGGGCTGAAGATCGCGTGCGCTATTCTTGAGAAATATCGTAACAATCGATACACCGGTACGATTTTCGCTCTGGATATAATCTACTTCTGGTACTTCCTGACACACTTCTTCGATTTTATTTGAAATGAGCAGTTCCATCCGTTTTGGGCTGGCACCTGGAAAAGTTGTCACGACATTGGCGACACGCACCAGAAACGGCGGCATATCATCTCGCGGCATCTGTTCGAAAGCGGAAAATCCTGCCGCGAAAATTACAAATAACAGGGACAAAGTGACGACATTATTTTTAATGGCAAATTCTGTGATCTTCATAGTTTTTTTTCCATTATTTTAACAATTTCACCGTGATGCCATCTCTAAGACTTTCTACACCTGCGGTTGCGACGAGTGCACCATTTTGCAATCCCTCAATGATTTCAAATCCCTCCTGGGATAATTCACCTATCGTCACCTTTTTTTTCTGCGTGATGGCAAGGCCATTTTCCTTTTCTGTCAATGTAAATACAAAATTGCCATCGACATCTTCTCCCACAGCACCAACCGGAACAATTAATTTTATTTCTGATGCGCGATTGGGAGCAGGAAAATTAAATGTTACATCTGCCGACATGCCTGGTCTGATGTCGCTAGTTGGATGTTCAACTGTTACAATCACCGGATAGACAGACGATTGGAGACCAGTGGCAAAAGATACTTCCGAAATCGTCCCATCAAAAATTTTATCGGATAGAGACGAAAATTTTACAGAGACATTATTGCCGATTTTAACGCGAGAGATATATGCTTCTGGCATACCCACACTGACTTCAATATCATCTTCTGATGTAATGGTAACAACGGCCTGACCCGGACTAATCTGCTCATTTTTTTCAATGGCGACCTGTGAGATAATACCATCCATCGGTGCGTAAAGCGCGTAATAGTCCAGCTCTCGTTTCTTCAGATTTGCATTTCTCTTTTCTGTGTTATAGGCGGAATTTGCCAAAGCGTATCTGTCTTTAGCAACCTCGTATTCACTTAAAGACACATTATTGTTCTCGTACAACTCTTTTATCCGGTCCAAATTTGATCGCGCATTGTCTTTTTGAATCTCTGATTTTCTCAAAGTTTCGAGTGCCTTTTCATAGTTGAGTTGTGCATCTGAGTTGTCAATGGAAGCGAGCTTCATGCCTTTGTTGACCTTTTCGCCAATTTTGGCATTCACCGTTTCGACAATACCCCCAACGCGAAAGCTCAACTTTGATTCGGTGCCAGCTCTGGACACGCCAGAAAAAATTCTGCTTTGTTCGCTACCAGAAAGAAAAACTTGCTGATAGCGAACAGGCCTGATAATTTCCTGTTTTTCGAGTTTTTCACCACCACAGGAAAAGAACAAAACTGTGCAAAAAATGGTCAATATATGTTTTGGTTTCATAGGACTACCTCTCTCAGTTTGATGAAAGGGTTGCTCAATGGGCGTGCTGATTAAAATAAACCTCAAAGCGATTGAGGAAATTTTGTTGCTCCTCATCTGTGCTCAACAGACTGAATTTTCCCACAGCACGCTCGGTTTTTAACACGCTGATCAAAAATTCATACTCCGAATCCAGTTTATGCAATTTCGCGCTCAATGCCGCGTTTTGTGCATCGACCAAATTGACGATAGAAACGCGGCCTTGCGCGTATTCATCCTGTACCAGTGCCAGACTCTTATCCGCCAACTCCGCCGATCTTTGGGATGACTCAAGATCAACCGTTTTGACAGTTAAATCCAGAATTGCAGCCCGCACGCGCAACTCCAGCATCTGCATCAATCGCGCTTTTTGATCCTCGAGTTTGTCAATTTCGATTCGCGTCCGCTGAATATTCGCGCGGATTGCACCACCCTGGAAAAGTGGCAGCGAAGCATTGAGACTCACACGCCAGGGATTATCGATTGGATTGACGCCAGCGACATTTGAGCCAGCACCTGTGCGGGAAAAAACATGTTGCCATTCTGCACCCAGGCCAAGGGTTGGAACGAAGCGTGCAAGCTCCAATGATCGAAGCGATCTTTTGAGCGCATTGATATTTGCCTCAACTTGCTGAACTTCAGGCGTATTGAGCCGCGCTTCTTCAATGAGAAAATCCGTATAAATACTCAAAGATTTGGGCGTGTCAATATATTCTCTCACAGTGTGGAGATAACCAAACAGACTGTCGGACAACGTAGTCTCGCGTGTAATAAATGCCTCATCAATAGGGCGATTGAGCAATTGATTCAATTGGATATCTGCCAATTCCACATTGTTATTGGCTACTAGCGATGACGTATTGACCGCAATCAATCGGCTTTCCCAGCGATAGACATCCGAACGTCCGGAATAACCGATAGCTTCCCTCTGTCTGGCAATTTCGAGATTTCTTTTGGTGAGTATCACATTGTCTTGCTGTATTTCGCGCCCTGTTTTGGCTTTTAATACCTGAAAATAAGCCACGGCCGCATCCAGAACAATGTCGAGTTTCAATGTTTCGTATCGGTGTTGTGACGCACGCAACAGATCTTTTTGAACAGACACATTGCCTATGGCCTGTTGAGAAAAAATTAATTGCTCAATTCCCGCTGTTGCAGTGATGCTTCGCTGTGGTTGCAGTCCAAAAGAGTTTTCAGCGCGTTTTTTGTCGATCTGCACCCCTGTTGCATAAAAGCTCAGAGAAGGAAAAAGATGAGTGCGCGAGAGGGCCACATCTTTTTGCGCGGCATTGACAGTGCCTTCCTGGATTTTTAGCTCGAGGTTGGCGTTCATCGCTTCTCGCATCACCTGAATTAAATCCACGGTACGTACATCTCCCGAAATAAATTCATTGATCAATTCAGCCCGAGTAAGAACGGTAAATTTGGGTGAGAATCCAATTTTGTTGGCCGTTTGCATATTGAGCGTCAAATTTTCTTCAAAGCTCATGTGAACAGACAAATGCGCGGCATCTTCGCCATTGAGAATCGCTTCGACATGTAGAGAAATGCGCCGAATGATTTGAGCAAAATTTTCCTCTGGCGCAATGGCAGCTAAAACGCCCTGCTGAACATCGGCGACAGAAAAACCAAAAGAAGGCATCCCGCTCTCATTTACAGCGTTAATCAATGCGCGTTTCTCAGTGCCTTCATGTGGTCCTAAATATCCGATATAAACAGCATCAATATCCTGACGGGCAACCATAGACAGGGCTTCAAGTTTGTCAGTAAATGGAATCAATACCAATGAAGTTCGATTTTTTTTCATGACTTCTTCTACAAAAGTCATATATCCGTCAAGAAAATCCGACACTTCGCCGTAAAAAACAATGCCCACCTTTTGATATGGAAAAATGTCGTAAAAAACATCCAAATCTCTTTCCAAAGATCGCTGAGACCAGAGAATATAGGTGAGATTATGCACACCCGACCTATTTTTTTCTGGCGTGGGCAAGCCCTGCAATTTGGGATCAAAAATGCCCAGTGCAATAACGGGTTTTTCAAAGGTATTCTGTTGCGCGATTACCGAACCGTTCAGGATCCCAAAACCTATGATCATGTCTATATCAGGGTCTTGCATTAGATGTTGATAGTTTTTGGCGGCAACATCGGCAGACCAATCCGCGCTGAGAATATGCTCTTCCAAAATTTGGATATGATACTTTGCTCCCAAAAGCGCGTCCAATTCGCGCTTTAATTGCTCAATCAACATATTTACCCGCTGTTGCTTAGCATCTACAAGTACGCCAATCTGGATATGCATTTTTTCGCTTTGAGCACAAATTTTGGGTGTGAAAACTAAGAAAAAAAACAAAACACCAAACGCAAAACACCTTATGTTATTCATAATTATTCCTCTCCTCTTTCCACTCTCAGCACGATCCGTAATCACCTCGTCACGCGCCTGTACCAATTTTGCAACACATCGTACAAATGAGCTTGTTTCTCGGCGTTTGCGGGATCTCCCAATAGATTATTCATCTCGTAGGGATCATTTTCCAAATCGAACAGATGTATTGCCTCAAAACCCTCTTTCTGCACCACCAGCTTAAACGCGCCTTCGCGCACCATACACCAGGGCTGCATCTCTGAAAACACCGGTCGATCCAAAGTTTGAGAAGGATCGCTCATCAGAGGCGCAAAACTATCGCCCTCAACCGAAGGAACGGGAGACTGTCCCGCGTAATCTACACATGTCGCAAAAAAATCCACACCAGATACCAGATCATCCACCACCGCGCCAGCCGCGCCCCCCGGTGCGCGAACAATCAAGGGAATCCGACTCGACTCCTCCCAGGCCTTGCCCTTATTTATCTCTCCGTGACTGCCCTGCAAATCCCCGTGATCCGACGTGAACATCACCACCGTATTATCCCGCAATCCCAGGCGATCCAGCGCATCCATCATCCGCCCTACATTTGCATCCAAATGCGTCACCATCGCGTAATACGCGCGCAGATATTCATCTAAATCATCACCATAGCGCTGGTAAATCGGATCGTTCTCCTGCGGTTTGGGGCTCGGCGGACTATGCGTCCTCGTATAGGGATCAACCTCCACGCAATTTGGACGCCGCTCAATAGTCACGTCCTGATACATCTCGTCGTATTTATATCCCGGTTGCTCGGGATAATGCGGATTCTGATAGGACACAAAAAGCGCGAAAGGCGCGTTTTCCGCCATCTTCTCCATGCGCTCAATCGCAATATCACTCGTCACATCTGTTCGGTGATGATCGTACCAATGCTCATCGCCCGCTTCATCGTAAAACTTCACACCGTGCAAAAAATCGTTATAACACTGATACCCAATAAACTCCGTAAAATCCGCCCGCAACTCGGGTGGGATCCACACATTACCCGTTGCGCCCAAATGCCACTTGCCCACCCAACCGGTTCGATACCCCGCGTCATTCAGCGCACCCGCCAGTGTGCGCGTCCCCTCGGGAATATACCGGCCATTGCACAACGTATCTGTCTGCGATCCATATTGCCCCGAAATTAGCGTCGCGCGAAACGGCGTACAAACCGGTGCATTGGAATAACAATTGCGAAACAAAACCCCTTCTCGCGCCAGCTTGTCCAGATTTGGCGTATGAATATCCTCCGTACCCATACACCCCATTGCAAAAGCGTGCATCTGATCGGCAAAAAGAAAAAGAATATTCGGTCTATCGCTCATGCGTTGATCCTCCTGTTGGTTAATACCTTTCTAAAACCGCGACCTCTCAAATTCCCCAAACGGCGATGGAACCCCGACACTATCACCCACTTTCTCCATCAGATCGCGGTGATCATCAGTCATGGGAATACCGATCTCGCGGTGTTCCTTTTCCCATTGCCATTCCATACCGCCAGCCAACTCGGCGCGATCGTGCCCTGGCAGGGGTATCGTGGTGCGCGCCTCGCCGACATAGCGATCCATCTCCTGCTTAAACGCCTCCACATCTGCAAATCGCCTCACATCAAACACCGCAATAAACGCCCCTTGATGTGGCGCTGCCCCTTCACCTTCACCGGTAAACTCATATCCCTCATTCCAGATACCGGCCAAAATTCCCCCCATCGCCTGTAGCATAGCCCCCAGTCCCAACCCCTTAAAAACCGCGGCGGGAAACTTCTCAAATGATTCTTCACTATAAGGGATAAAGTTCGCCGACATATCCACAATTAGAGGGGGTTGTTCTCCAGTGGGTACGGCAATGCTAATCGGCGACCCACCCGACGCGCTCATAACCGTCGCATCTGGACGCGGGCGATAGCGATGGGAAGACAGAGCCATCCCAATACAATCGCTGGCAAGCGCCATGCGGGAATAATTGCCCGCTGCGCCAAAGTGGAAGTGATTGCGCGTCGTCACCGTACCCACCCCCACATTTAACGCCTTTTCAATCGCCATCTCCGTTCCCCGATGCGATGGGAAATACCCCAACCCGCCATCCCCATCCAGTATAGCTGTCGCCTCTGACTCGGCCACCACCGTCACATTGGGCCGCGGATTGGTATGCCCATTCTTCATTTCGGATATATAACTATGCACCTGGCGCGTACCGTGGCTAAACACACAGCGCAAATCATTTGCCGTCAACGTAACCGCCATGTGCTGCGCGTGTTCTTCAAACGTACCCACAGCGAGAAAAAGCGCACGCACATAAGCTTCCATCACCTCGCATGGCACGCGAATCCCGTGATCTGGATGTGAATTAAACAACCGCGATGGCATAAATCCTCCTTCTCACGCATGCCATTGAATCTGAGGCATATCGGATTTTGGGGGTGGGGGCCAGTGTTGCCCCCGCTGGCTGGTCAGCCCCCGGTTGGGACCGGGGTGATACGGCTGGTCTGGCAGGCCCACCAATTGTCCATTCTCCACCCATTTCTCATCCTCGCCGTAAAGTTCGCCAACCAAGAGCGCAGTCAACCGCGCCAGAGTCTCGGCGTGTTGCGGATCGGACGACAAATCCACGAGTTCCTGGGGATCCGTACTCAGATCAAAAAGCTGCCTGTAATTCCCCACAGAATAGTAAATCAACTTGTAGCGTCCATCGCAAATCATCCGCGTCGCATGGGCATCTTCGCCAACCTCGCCGTAAAACCAATCCCGCTTCTGCTCGCCAACCATCGACATCCCCTCCACGGTATCGGGAATATCTACACCCGCCAAATCCAACAACGTGGGCATCACATCTTGCCACCCCACCAGACGGTCATCCACGCGGTTGAACCCGACGCGCTCATCGCCAGCCGTACCCAGCAGAATCATCGGAATATTGGCCGAACCCTCATAAAAAAGACGCTTCGCCAACATATTGTGATTGCCCAACATATCGCCGTGATCCGACGTAAAACAAATAATCGTATTGTCGAGCAAGCCCTCCTCCCTCAGCGTGCCAATCAGCACGCGCAGGCTATGATCAATATGGGTACACAGCGCGTAAAATGCCCGCCGCGCCATCTCAATTTGCACTGCACTGTGCTTGTCTCCTCGCGCAGTCATCGATTGAAGACTATAGGGAAGATTCCCAGACCGAACCCAATCGCCTATAAACGGCGTATCCATCTCCATATCCCGATAAAAATCCAGGTACTTCTGCAACGGCACAATCGGCGGATGTGGATGCCGATAAGAAACAAACCAGAACGAAGGACGCGTGGGATCTCGTCTTTTGATAAATCGCGCCATATTCTGAGTCGCCCAATTCGTCGCATGGGTTTCGTCTGGTAAATGCCATGGCACTGCGCCATACTCGTTATTGCTCATACCGTGATTGAAATGCTCGCCCGTATAGCCCCGATCGCCCAAAAAAAGCTCGTAATCGTCAAGAACCCCGTACTGCGTGCGTCCCTCTTCGTCTAAAATCACATCGTCAAACCCAATGCGATCCCGCTGTGGAAACACATGCAACTTGCCCACGGCATACGCCTGATAACCCGCATTGCGAAACGTCTGCGCCAGGGTTGGCACATCGGGCATTTCGAGTGTCTCTTTAAACACGCGATCCCCGTGTGTTCGCGGCGTGGTACCCGTCATCAACGTACGCCGCGCCGGAATACACACCGGACATTCGGCATAACAATTGGAAAAACGCACGCCACTTCGCGCCAATTCATCCAGTGTTGGCGTCTGAATAACAGGATGACCAGCACATTCCAAAAGGTGTGCAGGCCAATGATCTGTTGAAATTAACAAGACGTTCGGTTGTACAGACATAAAATCCCTCGCGTTTCGGTTGATAGTTATCAGTCTCTCTGGCGAGCCGTGATACGGAGACTTGACACCGTGCAAAAGGTTCACTAAGTTCGAGTATTAGCTATTAGTTGTCTCTCAAAAAGCTATATTTCGTGGAGATTGCCGTGGCGACAATTGTTGATGGCAAAAAAAGAATTCCATTTTTGCGTGGCATGCTGGCGCACTATTTAATTGAGCATGGATTCGCATTTCAAGAGGCATACAACTTCGCAGATGGCATCCGTCGGTCACTTCAAAAAGCGAAAGACATCAAAGCCGAAGACATGGCCGATCTCGTGCGAAAACAGGTACAGCGCGAATTTGGTGACCGAATGATTGGCGATGCCATATTTTGGGAACCCACATCACGGCAAATTTTTATCGAAGAAGGCGAAGACAGGACACTATTTTCGCTGGAGCGACTCGCCGATTCGCTCGAAGCCATTGGACTGGATCACGACCTCACACACCAGATTGCCTCAGAAGTCGAGCAACAACTTTCGAGGTCACAAGGCACAGTAATTAAGCGATCCCAACTCTTTAAGACCACGCTGAAAACCTTAAAAGGCAGCTACGGTTCTCGTTATGCCGAGCGCTATGAGGCATGGTATCGATTTCGCAAAGATCGACAGCACAAGCCACTCATAATTCTCATCAGTGGTGCAAGTGGGGTAGGCAAAACCTCTGTGGGACTGGCACTGGCCAACCAGCTAAAAATTTCGCGCGTCGCATCCACCGATGCCATTCGACAGATTATGCGACTGATGATCGCACCTGAACTGATGCCCGCGTTGCATACCTCTTCTTTTTCTGCCTGGAAACATACGGGCGCAGAGTTGGACGATGAGCACCCACCGGTTGTGCAGGCATTTCGCGAGCAGGCTGTTCGCGTTGGCGTTGGCGTGAGAGCGATGATTGAGCGCACCATTGAAGAGCATGTCAACCTGGTAATTGACGGTGTGCATCTCTTGCCCGACTTGATCGATTTGAGCGCGTACAAAGATCAAGCGACATTTATCTGGATGATTTTGTACTTAGACGACAAAAAGCAATATGCCGAGCGTTTTGAATTTCGCAGTGAAGAGGCAATGCAAAGAACGTCGCACCACTACGTAGAAAATCTCGATGCCATTTTGGAAATTCAACAACATATCTTAGAAATAGGCGAAGCACATCGCATCATAAATGTTGAGAATATAAATTTTGACGAAACCGTACAATCGCTCTCTGCACACATTATGGATGTATTGCGAAAACGCTACTGATTCCCACTCATTTTCTAATGATCACGGCGTATTGAAGCGGGGCATCACCAATATTTTTTATTCCGTGCAAAATACTGCATTCGAGATGCATAGCCTCACCCGTATTGACCGGATGTGTTTGGTCGCCGTACAGAACTTCACCATTGCCTTTGATGACGTAGAAAATCTCCCAACCATCGTGCCGGTGTGGCGGGTGAGCGCGCTGGCCTGGACCAACTTCTGAAACATGCAGATGCAGACGATCGGCATCTGTACCTTCGGTAAATAGAAAACGAGAAATGCCCTTGATATCGGTGCGGGTTTCGACAGACATAGATGAACTCCTGAAGACTAATGGGGGTGGTCGTCGCAGTCGGGGCGGTTGGGATCATCAGTGAAAGTGCCCGTATCGAGATATTCGAGAGCCTTGGTATAACTACGGCGCTCGAGAAAATGTCTGAGTTGTGCTGGCGTATCGCGACCAAGGCTGCGCTGAATATCGTCGAGTTTGAGCAAATGCTCGGCGATATTTTCTTTTTTATCAATGGCCTCAAACATCGCAATAAGCGTGGATCGAATATCTGTAGCTTGATCTGAGGTCATACGCCCTCCATTGTATTTAGAAGTGTTAAAATAGGCGTGTATAAAGAACGCCCGTCATATTGCAGTTTTACACCAATCGACGGGCGTTTACTTGTCATCTCATAAAGTTACGGGTCACTATCTTCCCCAAAGTTGCGGTCGGTCTTTGCAGCCAATACATCACCTTGCCCACGCCTGAATTGTCGCACTTCGATCCGTGTACATTGAAGTGCGCGCTTCAAGTGGGTCAAAGCGCGTCTCGGTCTGGTCTGCGTACCACATGTGAACAGATCAATGGCTGCAAAACCCTGCTCTGGCCAGGTGTGGATGGTCAGGTGGCTCTCCTGAATGACCACAACACCCGATACACCAAAGGGCGAAAAGTGATGAAACATACTATTGATCACCGTAGCACCTGCGCGTTGGGCAGCTTCAACCATAACCGCTTCAAGTGCGGCGACATCATTGAGCAGATCGGCGGGGCAACCGTGCAGATCGACGAGCAGATGTTTGCTCAGTGCATGGGACATAGGCTCATTCAGGATAAAATTTTTTCGACATATACACGCGCAGCAGCACAGGCCTGGACTGGCTCTCCCCAGGTGACTTTTTCCAATTCGATCACAAGCTCGCCCTCATAACCCACGCCTTTGAGAATACCGATAACATCCTCAAAAGGCAAATCTCCCTCGCCAAAAGGCACAGGTGTCTCCCCCTTCTGATCTCTCAGGTGAACAAGACCAATGCGATCGGCAAAAGCTTCTGCAAAAGCCCGCACATCAACACCTGCTGAAAGGAGATGACCCGTATCCATCAACACCCTGGCGCGATCGGGAAGCTGGGGCAAAATGCCCTGATAATCTTCGATATTCTCGAACAAATTCCCCTTGTGATTGCCTATGTTGAGAGTAAAATTGGGAATGCGCTCGAACACATGATTAATACCCGTAATAAAATCTTCCCGCGCTTCGTCTGTGCGAGCACCCCCTTTGAGATTGGCACACTGCAGCCGCAGAGCGCGAGAAAGATGGATATCCCATTCGACCTGGCGCATATTGTATCTCAAATCGCGTTCGTCCTTGCTGGAATTACGTCCCGTGATATTGCGAATATTGAGACCCGTGAGCGTAACGCCCGCATTGTCCAGACGCTCGCGCACCATACGCACCGATGTATCCACGTGAACCGGCGAACTCTCGCTAAACGTGCGAAAAAGTTCAATGCGATCAAAACCCGCTTCTGTGGCAACTTTCAGAGCATCGGGCAAAAGTAAATCGGGACAAACCGTGGTGCTAAAAGTAAGTTGCATAAAGTATCTCTATAAAAAAGTTGGCAGTAATCAGGTCCGCCCTTCCCCTCACATCTCACCTGAGATAAAGCACAACATCATCACCCTCGGCCTCCACGCGATAGGTACGCACGCGCAAATCGTCGTCCGTAATCGATTTGCCGGTCTTCAGGTCAAATTCCCAGTTGTGCCAAGGACATTTGATAATTTCGTTTTCCCGTTCATGGCCGATATCGGTAAAGCGCTCATCGCACACCTCTTCCCCTTCCCAAACGACGAGTGGACGTACGCGGCCTTTGCAGAGCGGACCCAGGCGGTGGGGGCAAATATTGCGAAGCGCATAGAGGTTGCCATCCACATTGAGAACACCAATTTCCCTGTTATTAATCGTCACAATTTTGCGCTCGCCAGGGGGCAAATCCGCTATTTTCGCTACCCTGTGTTTCGACATCAGAAAAGCCCAAGTATCTCAGCGGCATTCTCGCCCATAATTCGCTTCTTCAGATCGGGATCGATATTGCGAAGGACATGGCCTGGCTCATCCCAATCCCAATGTGGATAGTCACTGGCGAAAATGAGGGTATCTTCCGCGTGCATCCAGCGCAAATACGTCTCCAAATCTTCTTTCCCACCAGGTATATCGGGCATGGGTTGCGTACCCAGACGAATATGCTCGCGGATATACTCGCTGGGCAGGCGTTTAACCCACGGCGTGTAATCGCGCAGCGCGCGCCAATCGAGATCGAGGTGCCACATCAGACCCGGCAGCCAGAAAGTATCCATCTCTACAAAAATAAAGTGCAAATTCTGGAATTTCTCAAACACGCCCTCCACAACGAGACTCGTGACATGAGCCTGTGCAATTTGGGGCCGCGCCATACGCATCTCGAGATAATAGGTGGGATATCCCGCAGCAGTGGGCGGTGCTGCAAGACCAGCACCTTCAGCCCCGAAATGAACCGAAACGGGCAATCCGTGTCTTTCACAGGCTTCGTAAATGGGATGGTAGTGGCGGTTGCCAAAAGGCATACGGGCACCCGCGGGCATCATAACCTGCACAAAATCCGGATCGGGACCCAGGCGATCAATCTCCTTTACCGCGAGTTGCGGATCTACGGGGCAAATATGGATCGAAGCCCGAAACCTCGGATCAGCACTAATCCAGTGGTCTTTTGTCCAATCGTTAAACGCACTGCAATAAGCCGATGCGTAATCCGGATTATTGTGAACAGCTGCCGCATAAGGTCCTCCCGTGAGAACTGCGTAATCTATATCATACACATCGAGGTGCTTCTCAATACAAACTTGCGGCTGATGGGAGGGATTTTGCTTTGGATCTTCCCACAGATCTTTTCGCGCACCGCCTCCCGGCATATTTGTATATCCGAGTCTTGGCATCATCGTACCAAAATCTTTGATATACTCGACAAAGTGGCGCGGCATATAGGGATAAAGCGCATCGCCTTTGCCCGGCGAATGGTGTACATCGCAATCTACAATTTTGAATTTTGTAAGAGCATTAGCTCTGCCATTTGTACGCGGGACAGTTTCTGTAGCAGACATCGCAGCCTCCATAAGTGATAGTCAGGAGAATAGATTACTTCCTTTTGAATGTCAAGTCAAACAATATCAAACGTGCGGGCCACCACCCAGTCGGGTCTGGGATTTTCTACCGCACGGGGCTTGTTGGATATGGCATTGTAAGCGATGATAAATGTCTTGCGGGGCAATGGCGACATGTTGTGGCCTGATTCATGCACGATATTGCAATCAAAAAACAGCACATCGCCCGGTTTTCCCGTAATATGCTCAATATCTTCCTCGCAGATTTTTTCTTTCAAAGTATCTGTATCAATACACCACTGCTTATAACTCGTCGTAACCATATCCGCATAGTGCTCCTGCCGCCCCCATTTATGAGACCCCGACACCACCATCAAACAGCCATTATTGAGCGTTGCCCGATCGAGGAAAACCATAGCGGAAACGAGACGCGGACCAACCCCATCCCACATCCAGTACCCATAGTCCTGGTGCCACAGCCAGACCGTACCCTCAAAAGCATCCTTGACATTGAGTTTCGAGTGCCAGATATACACATCGTCTTTGAGAACCTGCCGAACGGGATGCAGGATTTTGGGATGACTGATAAGCTCCTGAAAAGCGTCAACACTCCGATGGGCGAGATAAACCTGACGTACAGCCCCACCGCGTTCGCGTTCCCGATGCAACCCGTCATTCTCTCCATTGAGCAAAAGCGGAACATCGCTATTGAGTGCATCAACCTCGTCGGCTGAAAGCAAACCGGGCATAAAGAGATAGCCCTGTTCATCGTATCGTGCGAGTTGTTCGTCTGTCCATTTCATGGGTAACTCCTATTACTGAACGAGTTTGATCTCAAACAATTTGGGCCACCACTTGCCCGTAACAAAGATGCGGTCAGTCGCGGCGTCATAAGCAATGCCATTGAGCACACCAACGCGGTGGTGCAAGCGATCAGTTTGAGGGAGAATACCCGCGAGATTGATCCATCCTGTAATCCTACCACTTTTGGGATCGATGCGGGCAATGCGGTCGGTTTGCCATACATTGGCAAAAATTTGTCCCTTAATATATTCAAGCTCGTTGAGATAATGAACGGGACCCGTGCTATCGGTCACTTCGATACGCCCAACTTCTCTAAATGTATTGGGATCCCGAAAATAAATAATATTTGTGCCATCGCTCATAATCAACTTTTCGCCATCGTGCGTAAGTCCCCAGCCCTCTGTAGAATATGTAAATTGGACCTGTAACTCAAATGTATCTTTGTCGTACACAAAACATATACCCGATTTCCAGGTGAGCTGATACAGGCGATCCCCAAAAATCGCGACACCCTCGCCAAAAAAATTAGGTGCAATACTTTCTTGCGCCAACACTGCGCCCGTGGCGGGCATAACCTTGCGAATCGTTGAAGCACCGTATTGTCCGGTACCCTCGTAAAAAAAACCACCTTCAAAAACCAACCCTTGAGTAAACGCATTGGGATCGTGTAAATAGGTATTGACAATAGTATAGGTATAGATAGACGGAAGCGTGGATTCAGAAGAAGAGGAATCTGCACCCGGAAGAGGCGGCGTCTGTTTGCACATCGTAAAAAAGAATATGCACCAACAAATACAAAAAACGCGCACACATCTCTTGGCATTGGCAATCAATGGCTTAATCCCAAAAACTTTCATCTGTTTGGACGGTTGGCGCAACACTTGTTAAATATACGATTATGACACATAATACTCAAGTAGATGAATATCCAAAAGACGCGAATGGAGGTTAGTTATGGCCGAAGGTAAATTCGACCTGATGTTGAAAGGCGGGCGGGTAATTGACCCCGCCAATAAGGTAAATGGATTATGCGATGTGGGAATTGCAAAGGGGAAAATTGCAAAGGTAGAAGCGGATATCGCCGCAGAAGAAGCAGACCATGTCGTAGATGTATCAGATCTGATAGTAACACCCGGATTAATCGACATTCACATCCACGCCTACTTCACCCGAGCATTGGGAGAGGGCCTCTTCAGTGCAAGCCTGAATCCAGACGCACATTTTCCACATTCTGGCGTAACAACATGCGTAGATACGGGCACCGCGGGATGTGAGGAAATAGCGCATTTTCGCCAAACCGTCATGGAACAGGCAAAAACGCGAGTACTGGCTTATGTAAATATTTCTGCACCCGGTATGGGCGCGCCCGAGCAGGATATCCGGACCTTTGACGTAGATGGCGCTGCAAAAGCTGCCCTCGAACACAGCGAAGTCGTCGTCGGCATCAAAACAGCACATTACTGGACAAGCGCGCCATTTGACGACATGCACCCGCCCTGGGAATCGGTTGAAAAAGCAGTGGAAGCGGGCGATGGATGTAGTATGCCCGTCATGGTCGATTTTTGGCCGCGTCCCGAACGGCCCTATCCCGCACTGATTCTCGACAAACTCCGTCCAGGCGATATTCACACCCATGTCTATGCGAGGCAATTCCCCGTAGTAGATGACAACGGAAACGTCCAGCCGTATATGTTTGAAGCCAGACAACGCGGAATCTGGTTTGACCTGGGACACGGCGCCGCGAGTTTCTGGTATCGAAACGGAGCGCGAGCCATCGCCAATGGATTTGCCCCCGACTCCATCAGCACAGACCTGCACATGGGCAATATTTCTGGTACCGTATTCAGCATGCAAGACACCATGTCAAAATGTCTGGCAATGGGCATGACCCTCGAAGACGTAATTTACAGATCAACCGCGACGCCAGCGCGTGCAATCGGACGCCCGGAATTGGGCACACTATCGGTAGGAGCAGAAGCGGATGTTGCAGTCCTCGCTCTCGAAAATGGAAACTTCTCATTTCAAGACTGCGGCTATACGCGAATAGATACCGATCAACGCCTGATCTGTCGGCTCACCATTCGCAATGGACAGATCATTTTTGATCGAGATGCACGCACCGTACCCCATTGGGAAGACGCGCCCCCCGAATACTGGCCAGTAACGGAAACACCCGTCAGGGTCCCCAGATTGTGGCGGACATAAAAAGAACATTATCCGCAGGCATGTCCCCCGTATAAAAACACTACGGGGCAGGCTCTGCGGGTGTAAGCTGGGATGGACGCAGATAAACGCAGATAAAGGCAAATTGTGGCGGACATAAGTAAACGTCCGCCCAGCGTTTCTGGCCGGAACCTGCGCTCGTGCGCTACCATCACTTTCTTTCCCGTCGCCTTTGCCACGGCCAAAATTGCACGCGCATCCTCGAGGTTCGTCGCAAGCGGTTTTGTCTGCAACACATGGGCGCCAGCCTCAAAGCAAGCTGTCGAATGTGGCCGATGGAGATGGTCGGGAGTCACAACACACACCGCGTCGGGACGCTCCTTTTCGAGCATAACCTCAATCATCTCATAGATGGCATCCACCTCGTCGTGCTCCCTGTGAACCATTTCGGCTCGATCGGCGTCTGGATCCACCAGAACAAGCCTGCCTACATCCGGATGCCCAGCCAGCGCACGAACAAAATGCTGCCCCAACCCAAGCCCTACAACTGCTGCCTTTATTGATCCCATAACGTCTCCTTCTGCATTAGCAAAAAGGCGATCCATCGCATGATAGACCGCCTTTTCTTTTTTATTACATCCCTCAGCATCAATGCATTTCGTGTGTCTCCAACCCTTGCATAGCTCCGGGCTCGATAAAATACAGCCCATACGCAAGAGCGATCCTACGAGTAAGGACACAGTGAGCTTGACTCGATCATGACTGTGAAAAAAGAAATAGTCCCAGCATTCAAATAGAGATAAAAAAGTCAAAACCACTGGATTGCGGCTAACATCCTGCCGCAATGACGGCTCTAAAATCCTTGTTTTGCTGACGCCTGGCCACTGATTGCTTGTTTTTTTCACCATTATTCTAAAGTCACACATGACGTTATATACTTAAATCAGCCAATTGTCTATTAACAATTTGGGAAAAATTAAATCTGGTGCTTTTTCCAATCGCCCTGGGCAAATTTGCGAACGGTCAGCGCCCCCTGTACAATACTGTAAACAATAAGCGCGGCCCAGATACCGTAGATATCAAACCCAAGTGTAAACCCCAGAACATAGGCCACAGGCAGGCGAACCAGCCACTGTGCAATCAGGGTATAATACATCGGAGGCATCGTATCGCCGGCACCTCTGAGACTCCCGCTACTCGTATTGGCGGCACACAAAAATGGTTCGGCAATGACCATCGCATAAAGGTAGATAACACCGATGCCGATCACCTCCTGTGCGTCGGTAAAAAATGACATGAAAAACCCCGCAAACACCACGGCGGGCAGAGACAGGACAATATTGGTCACAACAGAAATAAAGAGAATCGCCCAACCGTGACGCTCTGCACCTGCAGGCTCTCTCGCCCCCAAATGCTGTCCCACCATAGCCGTTGCAACCGTGCCAAAAGCCAGTCCGGTTCGCCGCAAAATGTGTTCCACTTGATTCCCAATCGCATACGCCGCAACCGCAGTTGTAGATAATGAGGACATTGCAATAAATTTGAGATAAACCACACCTGAGCCGTTGCGTAAAATGCCCTGTAAGCCAGAAGGCACACCAATTTTGAGAATGCGCCGCGCAACATCCCAGTTAAACCGGTAGGACGTATCGGGCAAAAGCGTGAGCGCAAAACGCCCGCTATAAAGACACCCAAGCCCAATCAAAGTTGCCGCACTGCGCCCCAAAAGACCGCCTACAGCAGCCCCCACAACGCCCAATGCTGGCAACCCCCAGTGACCAAAGATGAGGAGATAACACATTACAATTTGAATGCTACTACTGATCAAGCTCAAATAAAAGGGCGTGCGCGTATCCCCAGCACCCTGAAAGCAACTCGCAATCGCGCGATTCAGCGTCATAAAAGGAACACCGATAAAAAAAACCTGTAAATACGGCGTACCCAAAGCCGCCACCTCGGGATCAGAGGTCATCGCCGGAATCAAAAAAGGCGAAAGAGCCAAACTGCCCAGACCAAAAGCAATACTAAACAAAAAAAGCAGGGAAAACGCCTGCTTTGCCGCTGCGCTGGCTTCGCGCATAGAATCCGCACCAATCGCCTGTGCGACCATCGTCAGTGCGCCTCTCGAAATGGACATCATCGCAGTGAAGAGCACGCGCGTAAATACCTGGGCAATACCCACCGCAGAAAGAGCGACAGGACCGAGCTTCCCGATCATAAAGAGTTGCGCCATATGCACAACTGTCTCGATCATGCCTCCCCCTGCAACAGGTAAGGTCATCCAGAGGACCTTACTGGTTAGCGAAAAATCGACTTTGCGCCCGGTGGATTCTATGGTTGTTTCGATTGGTTTGGACATGGAATTAAAAGATGCTCGGGAATACCCTGGCCCATCACCATGGCTGCGATATCGTCCTGCGTGACATCACAGATCGGAAAATCACCGACCTTTTCGCCGTGACTGAGAACAGTCGCCCGATCGGCAACTTCAAACACATGGGAAATATTGTGCGTAATAAAAATAACACCTAAACCTTTTTCTTTAGCAGCCGTAATATAGCCGAGCACCTTGCGCGTTTCGCCAACGGAAAGCGCAGAAGTCGGCTCATCGAGAATAAGCACACGAGACCCAAAGTGAAGGGCGCGGGCTATGGCAATCGATTGTCGCTCGCCACCGGACAAACGGGCAACGGATTCACCGGCGTTGCGAATGTGAATACCTATCTCACCCAGCGCCGAAGCCGCGCCTGTATCCATCGCTGCCTGGTCGCAAAGCGTGAACGGACCGACCTGCTTGACGAGTTCTCGCCCCAAATAAAAATTGCGCGAAATGCTCATACTCGGCACGAGCGCGAGATCCTGATAAACGGTCTCAATACCCAGATCACGGGCATCCTGTGGCGAGTTAAATCGAATGACCTCGTCCTCAAAATACATATCGCCTTCACTCGGTGGATAAACACCCGTAATCACCTTAATCAGCGTAGATTTGCCCGCCCCATTATCGCCTAAAAGCGCGAGAACTTCACCATCCTCAAGCGTGAAATCAATGCCTTTCAGCGCGACAATATGCCCAAAGCGACGACCGATATTTTTTAGCTCAAGTAAAACCAAATATAGCCTCAGCGTTCTTTCCGCACAAAATTGTTAATCACAACAGCCGCGATCATAATAGCGCCAATAGCCCCCCTAAAAGCATTGGAGGGAACCTGCATGAGAACAAGCCCCGTGCGCAACATGCCCGTCAGCGCAGTACCAATAGCCGAACCGATCAGACTGCCATACCCCCCCGTAAGAAGTGTCCCGCCAATAACAACCGCGGCGATAACCTCAAGCTCCAACCCCGTACCGCGCAATGGATCAACGCTCTTGAGACGTGCGACCTGAATAATACCTGCAAGCGCGGCGAGAAAACCCGAAATGACAAAATTGGTTACGCGCACGCGGTCAATATGAATACCCTGCAAACGCGCCGCCTGGGCATTGCCTCCGGTGGCAAAAACAGCGTTCCCAAAACGCGTTTGACGCAACACAATTGCAAAAACTGAAGTAAGCCCTATCCACCACAGAATGCTGGTGCGATAGTTACCCGTCCCAATACGCCCGTTGAGCGCGTCAAAAAAATCAATTTTAACCGGCATCAAAGGATGGGATACAAGTGCCTCGAACACGAAATAAGCAAAAAAAAGAAGCGCAACAGCAATCGGGATTCTGGACTTTATGGATTGATTTCTCGCCCGCCAGATATCCCGCACTACCCACAGAACAATAAAAAAAAGCGCGAGCGTCAAAACAAAAACCAGCAGACCGGGCACTTCGAGAATTGGAGACTCGCGCGAATAGTCCGCATATCGAACAATGCGTCCCCCAGAAATAGCCGTAAGAGGAATGGCGCGATACGCGAGCATCGTCCCCAGCGTAATAATAAAAGAGGGAATACCCGTCGATATGAGAAGCAATCCGTTGATCAAACCGAGCAGACAGCCGACAATTAAACCAATTCCCGCCGCGAGTAAAATAGGTACACCATTTACAGTTGCATAGAGAAATGCAAGAGAAGACACCCCCAGAATAGAACCAACCGAAAGGTCAAATTCCCCAGAAATCATCAAAAGCGTAATACCGATCGCGAGGATGCCTGGAACAGCCTGACTGTTGAGAATGGATGAAATCGCGCTATGGGAGAGAAATGTATCTGGCGTGGCGAGTGCGAAAACCAAAAATATAACAGAAAAACCCGCTGCAGCGCCAGCTTCTGGAGAGCGCGCAAGACGGGTGCGAATGGCGTCATAAGGCTTCAACAGAAATCCTATCTATAACCTGTGGCCACTAATCTGGCAATGCGATCAACATTTGTTGCATTGATGGCGAACGGACCTGTGAGCACATCCTGTGCGAGGGTGAGACCATAAGCATTATTCAAATAGAGAAAAGAAACTGTCAGATAGCCCTGCAAATAGGGCTGTTGATCGACAGCCTGAACCGTATATCCCCTCCGAATATGATCAAATATAGACGTACTCGTATCGTGGGTAACATGCAAAATTTCGCCAGCCTCTTTCCCCTCTTCCTCAACAAAAAGATAAAAAGCATCCGCTGGCAGTGGTCCCAGGGTAGCGATGGCATTGGTTTCGGGATGCCCGAGAAAATAGTCGCGCAACAAACCCGCGGACTGCTCGACATCGTTCGATATGGTCAAACCATCTACGACAATGCCCCTTTCTTTAAAAATACTCGAAAATCCGGCAAATCGCGCTTCGAGGCCACTGTGCCCGAGTTCCTGTATAGGACATACCGCGCGTTGAACCGCTATCCCGCGCTTTTCCGCCTCGGCGAGAATGGCTTTTGCATTGGATTGACCGCCGAGATACTCGCTGGCACCCACGTAAAATTGCGTGGGCAGTGCATCATCTCCCCCCGCATTGGGATCCGCCGTATTGAGCACAATAATGGGAATACCCGCCGCGTGTGCGCGCTCAACGCTCTCCCGAATGGCTTCGGGATCCGGGCACGTAATGCCAATGCCATTGACCTTATTTGCAATAGCATCATCGAGAAAATTGGGCATATCCGCGATTGAAAATGTGGGATTACTCAACCATTGCACATCGACATCATAACGCTTGGCCGCATCTTCCATACCCTTAATCACCACATTCCAGAATGGATTTCCCGGTCCACCATGCGTGACAAAAGCAAATTTGTAGCGTTCCTGAGCAATTGCGGGGTGCAAACAAGAAAAAGCAAAGAAAAGCGCGAGAACATAGCGAATAATCATTGAGAACTCCTATATCGAAGACTTCGCAAGATACGCGCCCCAAAAGATCAAGTCAAGCCAGACAAGCAGGCATGGGTGTGCGGTAGGGGATCTATGCCCGTGGCGAGTATTGTAGCACGCGCATGGGTGAGAAGAAAATCGAGTTCATCGGGCGTATCGACATCAAAATAGGGAGGAACGAGACCGAGCGTATGTCCAGCCTGCTGAACGCGGTCAATGGTCTGCGTCAGAACGCCGGGCGTGCTCCATTCCACATCCTCAAAAATTTCCAGTATAGGTTTTGAGACACCGACGAGATAGTATCCACCATCTGTACTCGGACCTAAAACAACATCCTTTGCGCGCAACAGATCGAATGCCCGTGTAATATAGTAGGCTGGCAGAGAAGGAATATCCGTGCCAATGAGAACCGCTGCTGATGCACCTGCACCGAGTTGTTGAACAAGCGCTTCTCGCATACGCACACCGAGATCATCCTGCACCTGTGGAACGTACTGCCATTGAGCCTCTCCACCACCAAAAAGTGCGCGAACCTCGGACTCTGCATCGGGCGGATCAAAAGCGATCACCCGTCTATCGACATCGATACGGTCTGCCCGCGCCAACACATCGCGCACAAACGCGGTGTACAGAGCTGCAACCTGATCGGGTGCATAGCGCGTCTGCAAGCGGGTCTTAACCGCTCCGGGAATTGGATTTTTGACAAAAACAATAAGGGTTGTCATATAAGAGTTGATAGACTATTAAATTTTTGTATCATAACAAAGCCAATGGACATAGTACCGGAAAAAGATCTAAAAATCAAATTATTAACTCTCTCAACCCCAAAGGAGAACCTATGTCTCAGAAACGACCCAATATTCTCTATATCATGGACGACCAGCACCGATGGGATTATCTGGGATCAATGGGCGCTGATTTTGTCAAAACGCCCAATCTGGACCGGCTGGCCGAGCGCGGCATTCAGTTTACACAATGTATAACAAATTGTCCGGTTTGCGCGCCATCTCGCATTGCAGTCGCATCGGGCCTGCAACCCGTTCGCCTGGGAGCACTGGGTAACAACAACTTTCTACCGCGCACGGCCACAACGTACTATCAACGGCTACGCGATCACAATTATTACGTAGGCTGCGTGGGCAAACTGGATCTGGCAAAACCCGATGGGTACAATGGACGCGACGGAGACAGGCCAGCGACGTATATGTGGGGCTTTACGCATCCCGTTGAAGTCGAAGGCAAAAGCCATGCTGGCAGGGGCAGAATTCCCCAGGGACCCTACAATCATTTTTTAAAGAAAAAAGGCTTACTCGATGCGTTTGTCGATGATTATTCAGCGCGAAGTGGTCCCAAAACAAGTCATGATTCGGTACTGCCGACCGAAGCATTTGCAGATACGTACATCGGACAGCGATCTGTACAGTGGATCGAAGATATCCCAGACGATTTCCCCTGGCATCTGTTTGTGAGCTTTGTGGGACCACACAGCCCATTTGATCCCCCAACTGAATATGCCGATCGCTATCGCAATGCCGAAATGCCAGATCCAATTCCGGCAACGAGCAAAAGGAAACCCAAAAATGTTGAAAATAGCAGAAAAGGTCTGACCGAAGCTGAAATCCTGAAGACGCGACAGCAATATTGTGCGTATATCGAACTGATTGACGCTCAAATTGGCGAAATATTAGACGCGGTTGAAAAACGGGGAATGATGGACAATACGTACATTATTTTTGCCAGCGACCACGGTGAAATGCTCGGCGACCACGGGCTTTACGGCAAGAGCGTAGCCTATGAGGCTTCGCTGCGCGTGCCGCTTATTGTCGCAGGACCTAACATTGAAGGGGGCAGGGTATCGGATGAACCCGTAGAATTGATCGATACCAACGCGACAATCTGCGAATGGGCCGGGTTGCCACCACAGGAAAATATCGATGCGCAGTCACTGGGACCCGTCTTGAGAGGCGAGACAGATGATCACCGCACAGAATCGGTCAGCCAAATTCGCAATTTCAGGTTGATCCGCACCAAAACACACAAACTGGTCGAAAACCAAAACGATATGAATGAGCTTTACGACCTGAAAAACGATCCAGATGAACTGAACAATATCGCGCGTGAAAACCCGGATATCGTACAGAAACTCAGCAGTCGGTTAGGCGAGAGATTCACAGAAGGCGCCTGGCTACGCGGTTAAGGAGGGAAATCTTTAATAGCTGTTTACGCAAACATCAGCCGTCCTTTTGGCTCGGGAATGGGACGACCTAAATTTTTCGCCGTTTCAATCCATTCTTCGATAATGACATCAACATTTTGCAATGCCTCATAATATGTCGAACCATCTGCTGCACAGCCCGCAAGTTCCGGTACCTCAGCGATAAATGCCTCGTCTTCCTCACTCCAATAAATGATGATTTCGTATTTGTGATTATTAGTCATCGCCTAGATCTCCCAATCGGTATTTGAGAATTACATTGCGAATCTGTCTTACTTGATAAGGTTTGGCTTGCTTACCCTTTGGCTGGATATTCAAGATTTCGATTATACCTTCTTTGGTAAAAATATGATGATCCCCGCGAATCCGCACTTCAAATTTCAAATGGCGCAACAAGCGACACAGAGATTGAAAATGAATATTGGCGTCCGATGTACCACGCAAAATTTGAAGCAAGAGCTTTTGATGTCGATTCATCGTAACAATATGGTGAACACTTTTTGCGATTTCGGCCTGATTTGGGACAGGATGTTTTCCTAAATCTTTAAAAATCAACAAGTTACGTATTTAAGCAGTGAAATTTATAAATTCATATAAAACAACAAGTTACAAAAACTGTTCATAGTGTTGGTATATAATCCCCGTTCTAATCATATATCCTTTCTACAATTTTTTTGTTCATTCTATCATTTTCCTGAATCATAGACAAAAAGTAGAACTTCTCAATCCTCTCTAGCCAACGCCACAAGGATTCTAACAGGTCATAATCCATCTGATTCTTTTTCGGATAGACAATGGAGTGGCGCATTTTGGCAATAAATTCGGAATATAGTTTGGCTCTGCAAAAAGAATTAGATTTTTGAAGAGCTACACGAATTTTCTCAGTCAAATCATCCTGATAAGGAAAATTCGCTTTATTGATTAGAATTTTTATTTTTTTAGCTAGATTTTTAATCCTTTTTCTTTTTGCTTTTTGGGGAACCAGATACTCCTGAAACAAGTATTCAAAATTTTGAATACGTCTTGTAAATTGATCTGCCAAAGGTAGATATGAAAAACTTAGAAGATGAGAATGAAAATAGTCAGAAAACCATACCTCTGATTCCAGCTTTGCCACGCAAGAACTTAGATATTTACCAAACAACTCGGGATCGCCATTTGACTCCTCAAAATCTTTATATCTGCCGGGTACATATCCATTTGGAGGAGATTGCTTAGGATCCCAGTTATTATTCTGATAATGAATCTCATGCCGAATGAGCTCTTTATGTATTTCTCCATTACTGAGCACATGAGCAAACTCTCTTCCCCGCAGTGACCCTGACAGATAGGTAATTCCAATTCTACGGTTAAATAAAAAAGTGAAAAATGCTTTAATTTGTTCAATCTTTTTTACACATATTTCAAGTGGCAGAGGATTTGGCAAATCTAAAACACATCGCACATATTCTTGTATTGTGCTTTTCTTGCTACCAATTATTAGTGGGTTATTATAATCTATTTGGGTTTCTACTCTTAAAGTAAAATCGTTACCGCAATGAATATTCAGTGCCTGATTTTCCCACTCAATTTTTGCGCCTATCCGCCTTACTGCTCTATCATATTCATCGTTATCATCACCAAGCCTACTAAGACCAGTAATTTGGAAGTAGCTATCAAGCCTATCGAAAGAGAAATATAACGTATCAAACTCAATGTCTGTTACATCATTGAAATCTATTTCTGCACTCACATTGAAATCCTCGACGTCAGGATATTTTTCCTCCATTGTCTCTTTGAATGCCTTTTCTTTAACTAGCTCGTCTTTTCGTAATGAATTAAATTGCTGGCGTATTATGCAGAACTGAGAAGTGTAATTTTTTTTCTCTATGCCTAGAATATTCCGGACATCATGGAAGCCCCTTTCTTGGCAACCTAACAGAACCACAAACTTTTTATTATCTATTATCCCATGAATACGCGATAGGTCATAATTGCCTCTATTGCCCATACTCACAAATCTATTGAAAGCATCAGTATCTCCACTCCACGATGGAAAATTCAAAGAAAGTGACACCGAACCATCTATATCAATAGTTAAACGACCTATAATTGATTGTAAATAAGGATATATTTCTCCTATCTTTTCTCCTTTCGTATTTCCAGTCCTATTTGTCAAATTCGGAAACCAGAAATATCCCTCATATTCTTCTTTATTCTCAAGTCGCATTACCTGGAGTTACTCCATTTTGGTAAAGCATTTAGGGCTTGGATTTCAAGCCTATTTTTGATGTAACTTTATGCCACAAAAAACAGGGTCTGTGTGCCTACGGCCAATTTATAGTCCAACGGCGGACTTAGATAACTCTGCAGTCAACGTTTTTACAATCTCAAAAGAAAGTGAGCCACCAGCACTGGCCATTTTATCTTTTACTTTTTGCCACACCTTGTCCTGTCTGGCGTTATCTAGTGCATCGTGGCAAAAGAATCTGGTCATATCAATTATACTTGCGATTGTCATTGCGGCACGCTTAAAGCCGCAATCCAGAAGGTTTTGCTGTTTACTTCTATATGGAGCATTACTTACGCCAAGATGCACTAGAAACTCATGGCCTTCCCAACACAGCCTGATTCTCGAATTAGGAAAAAAGGTAATTATTTAGGTTCTTGTGGTCGCGTAGGAGGGAAATCCTTTTCCCGACCTTGATCGCGGCAGGGCCTGTGCTGAAGAGCCTATATTCAGTAATGTCGCTCCTACAGCATCTTTTTGTGATTTTTGTGCCTTTTGTGGCTAATCATCTAAATGACCTAAATAGTTACGAAAAAAGAACCATTTGTCCTGACGGGATGCATCCGTTTCAGAATCGTCATAACACTTCTCTGCCAAGCCGCCATCAACCAAAATACCACAATGCACTGAAACTTTATCATTGTCCTTGTCAGAAGAAGTTATGTATTTGTTGTCTATCAGCCAATTAAGGACCTCACTAAAGGCACAACCTCCAAGATTTTCCTTCTCTTCTATTGCCAAAAGAATTCCCCTAACCAGGTCCATATCTCTTTTCATTTATTGCTCGTGGTCATCTATTTTTAGTGCCTGATATAGGCTGTCCTTAAATTTATTCTCATCTTCGTTGTTGTAAAACGGCACGCCAATCAAACGGTAGTTCTCGTTCTCAAACATCAAGGTTTTGCAATCAAATTCGGAAGAGATCTCCTGCAAGAAGTTTTCCTTCCAACGGTCATTCTCTTTCAGGTGCTTGCCCTTGGGTTCAATAAACATCTGATAGGTAAGCAGGTTTCCATCTTGCTCGCGCAGGAACAGGACAAAATCTGGCTCAAATGCCTGTCCATCGTCAAAGTTATAAATCTTGAAATGCCTTTCGTTTCGCAGCAGATATATCTCGTCGTAATCTTCTGTCAGCTTGCCCATCTGGCGGTCAAGCATTCGCACAAATGCCTTTTCCTCACTCGTGCCATAAACTGTATTGAAGGCAAACCAGTCTTTGGAAGATACGAAATACGCGAATTGCGCGTCTTCTTCAGCCTGCGGGTTTTGAGCGTCAAATTTTAACACTTTATCCTTGAAAATTTTATGCACCCTATCGCGCCTGAAATCTCGCGAGCCTTCGTATTCGGTAATTTGCTGGCGGATTTCGGATTCGATTTGGTGCAACAGTCCACACATAGCTTCCCGTTGTTCAGCACGGTTGTCTTGCAGCGCAGACACCTGGCCTTCAAAGGTGATCTCCAGCCCCCCAAGATAATTTTCAGAACTAATGAATTCTCGGATAGATGCTATATTGGGGAAATAGCGTTTGAGGGACGCGAACGTAAAGAACGGATTGCGTGCAATAGCAGATTGAACAATGTTGCGCCCGATGTCTTTAACCTTGACGTCTCGGCGATTTTCGTCTTTTACCACTGTGCCCTGATATTCGCTTGCCAAGACTGTTTGTACGCCGCCATGACCTGTGGCGATGGTATGAACGTAGTTTTGCGTCTTCACGCCTAAATCTTCAAAAGATTGTACCCTCTGATAATTTTTGGGAAGACGGTCATTGAGCCAGACCACACCATATTTGTAGAAATCGGTTTGCTTGAACGGATCTTTGAGCTTCAGTTTGCGGGTCACTTCGTGCTCATCCATCATGCCCTGCTCAACCAGGGCGGTACGAAGTTCGGAAATATAGCGGGAATCATGGATACTGTGATAATGCAACTCTTCCAGCACGCGCAGTTCATTTTCAAGGTCATCATCGAATTTTCGACAGAAACGCTCAGTGTTCTCGGGTAAAACAAAAGGAAAATAACGCGCTCCACGACCAATGAGTTGCGCTTCGGAAATGGTTGTTCTCCCAATTCTATTCTTTCCCGAGTCACGCGCTTCGTAACAGCGAACAATGTCGAACAGGTTCAGCACATCCCAACCTTCATTGAGTTTTTGTACAGCAAAAATAGCGCGGATAAGATTGTCTCGATCTTCGAGCGTGTTGACCAGTATTTGGTAGTTCTCCTTCTCTTTTTCCGCGTTGACCGAGATGCAGTAGTCTTCCTGAAATACCCGTTTCAGGCGTTCTGCCAACTGCGCGTCACTGATATTATGGTCATCAAAGAATTGAAACGCCCGCAAAACAAGGGGAATATCCGATCTGCGAATGCGAGTAATCTGTCCTGCTGTGAGGCCATCAACAAGTGTGTGAAAGTTGGCCTTGTTCTCTTGCGATTGTGCAATCGTACGCTGTGCTTTGAACAAAATCACGGGCTTGAGATTGATCTGATATTTCGCAGCCACTTCCTGTTTGTACTGGCTGAGTATTAGAGCCTGCAGAATACGCTCGTTCAGGTCGAAATCGGATTGCACAATAACCACATCTTTTGAAAAACGATCGTTACGAAATTGTAGCAAGTCATAGCGGTATAATACCTTGTTGCGGTATTTTTCTACCATAGCAGGCGTCTCGTAATCGTGCGTGGCGGTGAACTCCAGCATGAGATTATCTTCATTCTGAGTGAAGATACGCTCGACGGTATTTTCCCAACTATCGAACATCTCCTGCTGAGATTTGGTCGTAACGTTCATGTGATGGGCTTCATCGGCAATCAACACAATTCTGTGCTTGCGGAAGTCTTCAAAAGTGATGGCATTTTCTTTTTCAGTGGTTAGATCGGAGTGTAGTTTTTGGATGGTGGTAAAACAGATATTGATATCGTTGGGATTAACCGACTCGAAGTTCTCTACTGGTGTGATTCGCACGGAGCGGTTGGCGATGTGAATATCCCTGCTGAACAGGTATTTGATACTGACGGGATTGAGAAAATTATCCCGCGTCTTTTCGATGATATTGGTGGAATTGACAAAAAAGAGAAAGTTTCTATAGCCCTTTTCATACAAGTAGAGAATCAGCCCCGCCATGATGAGGGTCTTGCCACTACCTGTCGCCATGTTAAACAAAAAATGCAGTGGCCGTTCCTTGCCGGGAAACTCCTTATCAAGACAGTGGAAGAAACGGGTAAACGCCTCTTCTTGATAGGGGCGGAGTTCAAATTTAGGATTCAGATTGTCTTTGAGGTAGGAGGGGATTTCTTTTTGGAGAAATCCCATTTGGGAAACAGCATCAAGCTGCTCATATAGAAAATTATCAGCCATCATATCTAATCTCTATACACTTCTCTACGATGCCGGACCCGATAGACTTCAATCTCTCGCTTTTTTCGGTCAACAGCATAGACGACGCGATAATCGCCCACGCGCAGTCTGAACCGGCCTTGCTCCGGTCCAGTGAGTGCCGTCAGTTTGGTAGCCTCAAAGTTCTCGGCTAACCACCGCAGTTTTCCAATTACGCGCTGTGCTGTTGCCCTATCCAAACGTCGTACATCAGATTGAGCACGATCCGAAAATACCACATCATACATTACCAATTAAGCCCCAATTCTTCGGCGACTTTCTCGGCAGGGGTAGTCTTTCCACCGGCTTTCACATCGGCGATGGTCTGCTGGAGTTCTGCGACAAATTCGTCGCGCAATTCCAACCCCTCGTCGGGATCATGTCCGTAGAACTCCTCGTTTAATTCCTTGTCTCCCGCGCTTATGCCAAAGTCCTCGTCGTCAATCTCCGAAAGATTCACATACAACTGATTCTTGTCCAGCAGTTCCACCAGCAACTTCTTCTGTTTGTTCACCCCATTTTCGCCTTCGGCGATGGCGATAAAATCGTTGACTGCATCTTCCGGGATTTCAGGATTCACATACCAATTCAAAAACGAGTTTTCAGCAATATCTCGCCAGAGTTCTACAAGCTCTTTTGAAGATTGCGCGGCTTGAATTTTATCCATATAGACTTCGTTGTATTGCATCAGTTCACAATAGACAAAGTCGCCACCGCCCTGCCAATTGACAAATTTAGAGATACCGCCAGTGTCATATTCAATTTCTTCGAGTAGAGTTTCTTCTTTCTGAATTTTTTTTCCTATGACTTTCTTCATCCGTTCCACAGTAATGGTTTCCACATAATCCATCTGTTCAACAGTGATCCATTGGCGGTTCATCTTGTGGGCGACTGCTGCAGTGGTACCGGAGCCAGCGAAGAAGTCAAGGACAATATCACCGGGTTTTGTGGTGATCTCCAATACGTCCCGTATTACATAAGGTGACTTCGGGTAACTGAATACCCGACTACCAAACAGAGTCTTGATCCCTTGTGTGGCAGTTTGTCCAGAATAGTAGGGTTTGTTCCATATCGTTTTGGCTTTTTCACCCTCGTATTCATCTTCATATAGTTTGGAATAGACAGTGTAACCATTTTTTGTTTTTCTGACCGCAATATATTTGTCTTTCCTCTGGGCAAAAGTATCCTTTCCCCAACGCCAACATTTTTCTGTCCCTTGATTATCAATAGGCAAAATTTTTATGTCATTATCTGATTGACTCTCCAAATGGCTCTGGTTGGTAATTTCATTATAGAAAATTGGGTAAAACAGATTAGGGCGATCTTCTTTTCTTACGTTATCCCCCCTTCTCATAAATCCATTCAGTTTATAGTTTCCATATACATCCTTATATTTGAAATCTCGCCGTTTTGCATCTGTCAAAGAAAGTCTGCCTAAATCAGTCATCTCGATATTTTTAGCATAAAAAAGCATGTTCTCATGAGCAGTAGGAAAAAACTTGGCATCCTGTCTTCCGGCTGGATTATTCACCACGGAAATAATTCCCATCCGGTTTTCCACACCGAATATCTCATCAAGTAATGCACCGAGATAAAAGAGTTCATAATGGTCAATGGCTACTACCAAAATGCCGTTATCAGATAAAAAAGACTTGGCAACTTCCAACCGATTTTTCATGAAAGTAAGCCAAGCACTGTGATTGAAAGTATTGTTATAGGTGAATGTATTGGCCGCAGATTTTGTATTATACGGTGGGTCAATATAAATCAGCTTTACCTTGCCATAGAACTGCTGTTTGAGCGTGTGCAATGCCACCAAGTTATTGCCCTTGATAATCAGGTTCTCTCGGATCGTACTGCGCTCATCGCGCCTCAACCCCATCACGTCCTCTTCGCCATCTACCGTATAGCGTTTCCATTGGGTCAATACTTTCGGATCAAATAGCCGGTCAATTTCATCCTGTGCCAGAATTTCATTGAAGAAAATTTCCTTGCGCTTTTCCTCATCATTTGTCTGCCCACCTTCCAATACGCAATCCTTATAAGGCCATACCAGGGACACCTCGCCTCGCTCCTGTAGAAATTTGTCGTCAATATTCAAACCAATCCTGTTGCGGAATCGGGTGTATGCATTGGCGAGAAAGTTTTTATCTGAAACGTATTCGATGAAGGTGTTGATATCGAAAATCCAGTGGCCTTTGATCTCGTCAAAGAATTTTGCCTTGATATCCGCATCACCGAGCAGCAGTCTCACAAGGTCCTGGTCAATCTTCCAGGCTCGATCTGTCACTGCAGCCTTGACCAACTCGCCCTCTTCATCAATGAAACGGACGTCGGTTTTGAGCAATTCGATCAATTTTTCGTTAAAGTTTTTTGGCATGGTACAATCCTTGAAGCGGTGAGATAGGCAACATGTGGACACGGATGCGGTCACGCCAACGGGATACTTGATCTTTAGCCTGTCCAACAGCCGGACGTTGAAGGCGATTTCGCTGGTCTTGGAAATGGTCTGAGAAAGGTCAGTCTATTTGAATGACATCATCCGAAAGTTTTCGATCCAACTCAGTTGACGGAATAATATCGACCTCTGTCAGCATCTCTCTCTTCAATGTACTTTTTAGAAAGTTTCGCAGCTTATCTCTCAGGTGGTCCAGCAGAACAGGAGAATCCGACGAATCCGTAGTCGTTATGAGCCAGTAGTGAAATTGATTCTCTGGCAAAAACGCTTCTACTCGCGCCCACAAACTGGACAGGCGACAAAGGACCAACATGGAACCGTAAAGTTTAAGGCGGTGCTCTCTGAGAACGTTTTCGTAAAGCAAGGCAGTTTGATCTTCTTTGTTAAGGTAGGCATGTCTTTGTTTGAAATCAACTATCGTCCGCCCTAAATCGGTTTCCTCAATCAAAACGACGCTTCGTCCATCCTTGCTGACCGTCACATAGTCGCAGCACTCACAGGTTCCAAGCCCGGCGGCGTGGCGCATGTCGTTTGCTGTGTTGTCCATCCGATATGCTTTGAAGCCGCTGACAGACTCAATTTCCTCAGCAAATTGGGATAAGCGCATTCTACAACCCCGTGATGTAGAGGTCGGAGAAAGGCTGAGTCAACGATTGTTTGGCTTCTGCCATCACCGCGTCCATATCGTCATTCCATTCGGCATCCGGCGGAAACTTATTCAACCTGACGAGTGCCCGGTCTTCCGGTTTTTTCTTTAGATGCACCTCAAGCCACTTGAGGATCGTCATGCTGTGGGTGGAGATCACCACATGGACCCCCTGACGAGCCAACTCAAAAAGGAACTCCGCCATCTCAACCTGCCAGGCTGGATGCAGATTCGCCTCGGGTTCATCAATGAACAGGAAAGAACCGGGTTCTAATGCCCCTCGTTCAATTAGCAACGCCAGCATACCCATGTTGGCAACCCCAGCCGACGTAAGAGAGAGCGGAAATGACCCGCCACTTGTTTGAAATTCGAGATCGCTCGCCTCACTCAGCACAATTTTTCCTCCAATCGCATTGTGCAGACCTTTGTGAATCTCGGCGAAAGGATGATCAATGCGCTGTCTTCTGAGAGCGACGACCACATCGTAAAAATAAGATGGGACTCCGCTCAAGTAAGGCCAAGAAGAGGAGCTCGAGTCGAGCTTAATTGATTCCAGAGGATTTTTCAGCTTCCAATAGAGTTGGGACTCTAAATAGAAGGCTTCGGGAAATGATTGCGAATTTTGAACGATTTGCGGATCGGGTATGAAATTGAATTGGTTTGCCTCTTCCAAACTCCCTAATCCTTGGACGCTGAAAGACAAGAGGGAATCACCGACTCCTTTGAGCTGTGAAATATCAGATACTTGAAAATTTCCCCTTACATTCTGGCGAAACTTCCAGGCCCATCCGATATTAATCATCCGTTCCTCATTCCTGAAAACCTTGTCCAACGCATCTATGCTATCTTTGATGTATCCGTGAAGCTGTAATACCTCGGAGCGGTCTTCTTCTCTTTCAATGTTGTTTTTCAGGGTTTGGAAATGGGTCTTCATCGCCTCAATTTCTGCTATTATTTCGGGTTGTACCGACTTGAACACATCGAGTTCATTTTGGCCCACACGACTTGAGGCCGCTTCCCGCAAGAGAGAGTCAATTTTTTGCAATGCCCTTCTAATAACAGACTTGGCGCGTTCTCCTGCCGCACCAAAATCTCTATTCAATTCTAAGATGCGGTAAATCAAACTGACGTCGTGCGCTTCAAAAAACACGAGCGCAGGATTCGCGTTTATCGCTCTAAGCATCGAATAGAGCATCTTCGCCACAAAGGTCTTGCCAGTATTGTTTGGTCCGGCGAAGACCGTGAACCGGCCCACCTGGATGGTTGCCTCGTCAATAGGCCCAAAATTCTGAATTTTTAACTCGAGGTCCATAAGTCCCTCCTTAACAGCCGCACGGCAAATCCCACCCTGATATTTCCGCGTATTTTACCCCAATTTCTCCCGCAACAACTGACTGGCTTTTTGTGGATTCGCCTGGCCTTTAGTAGCTCTCATAAGCTGGCCCATAAAGAAACCCATAAGTTTCTGATCCCCGCCTTTGAACCGCTCAACCTCCTCGGGATTATCCGCAATAATCTGATCAATCACGCCATCGAGTTCATCCGCATCGCTAATCTGCACAAGCCCCTTCTTCTCAACAATAGACGATGCACTCTCCCCTGTCTCCACCATATCGTCGAAGACCGTCCTGGCGATATTGGTGCTGATATCGCCCTTATCGACCAAACCGATCAATTCTGCGAGATACTCGGCTGAAACGCGCAAATCGCCAATCGCGACCTTCCGATCATTGAGAACGCGCATCACATCGCCCTGTATCCAATTGGCCGCAATCCTGCTCTTCACACCCGCCGCAACCGCAGCTTCAAAATAATCCGCAACATCTCGACCTGCAGTAAGCACCTCAATCTGATCGCCAGAAATATCGTAATCCTCTGCAAAACGCGCGCGTTTGTCCTCTGGCAACTCTGGAATCTGGTTCTGAACGCGCTCAACCCAGGCATGATCTACGACAAGGGGAACCAGATCCGGATCGGGAAAATAGCGATAATCGTCCGATTCCTCTTTTGTACGCATAGCGCGCAAAATATTGCGATCGGGGTCATAGAGCATCGTCGCCTGCTCAATTTCACCGCCGGTTTCGAGCAAACCAATCTGCCGCTGAATCTCGGACTCGATAGCGCGCTGGCAATTGCGAAAAGAATTGACATTCTTGATCTCAACCTTCGTGCCGAGTCGCGTTTCTCCAACGGGCCGAATCGACACATTGGCATCGATCCGCATATGTCCTTTTTCCATATCGCCTTCAGACACCCCAGTGTACACCAGCAATTGATGCAAACTCGTCAGATAGTGAAAAGCCTCTTCGGAGGTCGAAAGATCCGGCTCACTCACAATCTCGATAAGCGGCACCCCACAGCGATTGACATCCACGAGAGACTCCCCCGCAGCCACAAAAGCCTCCTGGTGGATGCTCTTGCCAGCATCTTCTTCCATGTGGATACGCGTAAGGCGAATCGTCTTTGTACCGCCGTCCCCCGTGGGCACGTCAACACCCCCGCCAGTGGCCAGAGGCATTTCTTCATTCGATTGAAACTGCGAAATCTGATACCCCTTGGGCAGATCGGGATAAAAATAATTCTTCCGCAAAAAACGGCTGCGCGGTTGAATCGTACAACCTGCGGCCAGCGCAATGCGCATCGCCAGTTCAACGACATTCTGATTCAGCACGGGAAGCGCACCCGGCAAGCCCAAACACACCGGACAAACATGGGTATTGGGATCGGCACCAAATTCAGCACTGCATCCGCAAAAAATTTTGGTCGTGGTCGCAAGCTGGGCATGCACTTCCAGGCCGATGACGGATTCATAAGTCATAACGCCAATTCTCTTTCAACAACCGCAGACGCGCTCAAAATGGTTTCTTCGGCAAAGGCATTGCCGAGCAACTGCAAGCCTATGGGCAGACCTTCCGTCGATGTGCCACAAGGCACTGAAATACCGGGAATACCCGCGAGATTAACGGAAACAGTATAAATATCGGAAAGATACATCTGAAGTGGATCGTCGAGTTTTTCACCCAGCTTAAACGCCGGAGTAGGCGATACGGGCGAAGCGAGGAGATCGCAGGATTCGAACGCGCGGTCAAAATCCCGACAAATAAGCGTGCGCACCTGTTGCGCCTTGCGGTAATACGCATCGTAATACCCCGCACTCAGCGCATAAGTACCCAGCATAATGCGACGCTTGACCTCTGCGCCAAACCCCTTGCTGCGCGTTTGAACATACATATCAATCAGGCTTTCCGCCTCATCGCGGAAGCCGTATTTCACCCCATCGTAACGCGACAAATTTGACGACGCCTCAGCCGTAGCGATAATATAATATGCGGCAATAGCAAAGGCGGGATGTCCAGCAGTTGGCAGCGAAACTTCGCGAATAGACGCGCCATTTTTTTTCAGAATGTCAATCCCCTGCATAACGGCATCGCGAACATCGGACTGCAGACCCTCACCGAAAAACTCTGTCGGCAAGCCAATGGTGAGACCATCAACGCTTCTTTGGCAGGCCAAAAGGTAATCGGGCACCGGTACATGGGCAGAGGTAGAATCGCGGGAATCGTGCCCGGCAATAACGCCGAGCAGGGTGGCGGCATCTTCGACAGCACGCGCAAATGGGCCAATCTGGTCGAGCGAAGAAGCATAAGCGATCAGGCCATAACGCGAAACGCGACCATAAGTGGGTTTGAGACCCACCACCCCGCAAAAAGACGCGGGCAAACGAATAGATCCCCCTGTATCAGACCCCAGCGTCACAAGAGCCTGATCGGCAGCAACAGCAGCAGCAGAACCACCGCTGGACCCGCCTGTCACTCGGGTTTGATCACGTGGATTTTTGACCGCACCAAAATGGGAATTTTCGCTGGAAGAGCCCATGGCAAACTCATCCATATTGAGTTTGCCCAGAATGATTGCATCGGCTTGACGCAGGCGAGTAACAACGGTTGCGTCATAAGGTGGGATAAAATTATCGAGAATTCTTGAAGCACAGGTCGTGCGCAGCCCTTTGGTACACAACACATCTTTCAGCGCAATCGGGACACCTGCGAGAGGACCAAGGACCTGGTCCTCCGCGGCCTTTTGATCGACAGCATCTGCTGCTTTGAGCGCACCTTCTTCATCAATAGTGATGAAGGCATTGATATCGGGATTTGTATTTTGGATGTGCGCGAGAATCTCTTCCGTTATTTCGCGGGCTGTGTGCATCCCTCTGCGAATACCGTGTACAAGCCCTCGCGCTGTTTGGGCGGAAAAAACAGAACCGTCAGCCACCCTGCCTCCAGATTACGATTTTGTTTCTGTACCCGATGTGGTCTGTGTGGTCTGTGTGGTCTGTGTGGTCTGTGTGGGTTGTGGTTCGGGAGGCGGAGCAGTATTGACGTTATTTTCTATTTCCGACTGAACGTCCTTTACGCCGCGCTTAAATTCGGTAATGCCCTTGCCGAGAGACTGGGCAATTTCGGGAATGCGTTTTGCACCAAACACCAGCAGGACAACGACCAAAATCAATACGATTTCCCACGGTCCCATGCCGAACATGTCATACCTCCTGAAATAACTCAATAGGAATACTTAACGTAGTACCAGGCTATCCCAATACCGAGAAAGCTCAACACATTGAAATCGATCGAAAAACCCAATGTAAAAGTCATAATGATCAAGTTAATCTCAATGGGATTGAGCTTATAGACATAAGATTCAACAAGTACTTTTTGTGCTACATTATTTTCCAGGCCAAGACTGTCAAAAATAACAGCCAGAACCTGACCAACCACGTTGCCAGCAAGAATGCCGACAAAAATCGCAACAATGAGAATTCCCAGACTTCTTCGCCCCATAACCACGCTTTGCAAAAAAGGTGAATTTTAGTCCCGTACATCTGCCACTTCGCGGTCTGTGATGGCATAATACAACCACCTGAACAGGCCAGACAGGGAAATGGCGAGTGCCACGGGAAAGAATACTTCATAAGTATAAAAAAACATGAGCACAATAATACATAGTAAAAAAATCAAGCGGATGCGACCGCGTCTGGTTTCAATAGATAACTTCGAAAACGCGTTGTACTCCATTGTGCTGATCATGAGAAATGAGAGCACAACGCATAGGGCGATGGCAAAATGAGGCGCGTGGGTACTGCTCTGCCACACATGTTCTGTAAAAAGAATATAGGCGGCCAAAGTACCCGCTGCCGTTGGAATCGGGAGGCCAGAGAAATTTTCTTTCTCGAATCCCTTTAATTGTGCGTTGAAACGCGCCAACCTCAATGCACCACACAACAAAAATAAAAAACAAACGACAAAAGGCAACCAGCGAATGACCAGCAAAGTATCGAGATAGTACAACATGAGCAGAGCCGGGGCCACGCCAAAAGAACAGACATCGACAATGGAGTCTAATTGGACGCCAAAATTGCTGGACGTATGGAAGTATCGCGCAATTTTTCCGTCACACGCATCGAGAAACCCCGCAATAACGATGAGAAGTGCTGCATCGATAAAACGTCCATTCACAGCGTAGTAAATAGATAAAAAGCCACAAAACAAACTGCTAATGGTAAACAGGCTGGGCAGGGCTGCTTTGGCATTCATTGACAAGGCTCCAATCGGGGATTACTCGTTGCGCGGGTCGGCTTCTAAGACGAGTTGGGTATCAAATACGTGACCTCGACCACGCAAAATTTTGAGATTAAATGTATCGCCAACAGCCGCGTACCGAAAAGCATCTACGACATCATCAGCACTACTGGTATTTTTGTCGTTGACCATCACAATCACATCACCGAGCAGCAACCCGGCACTTTCACCTGGGCTGAGGGGATCGACGACAGTGATCAAAGCACCTTTAATTGTCTGAACCCCAAGGGTGCTGGCAATATGCGAGTTGAGGTTGTGAATATCCAGCCCGGTCCAGAACTCGCGGCTACCCTGGTCAATGAGCTGACAGGCCACCTGGATTGCGTGATCAATGGGCACTGCAAAACCGATGCCCAGCGATCCACCTTGTGAAAAGATAAACGAATTAACGCCAATAACCCGACCGAGGCTGTTCACCAAAGGACCGCCGCTGTTGCCGGGGTTAATTGAAGCGTCCGTTTGAATCATGCTTTTGTAGGCGCGTTCGTTTTGCTCTGGGCGAACAATGCGATCTACTGCACTAATAACACCAACCGTAACGGTGGGATTAAGATCTTCAAAGTGCAAGCCAAAAGGGTTTCCAAGCGCGATTGCCCATTCGCCAATAATAACGCTTTCAGATGTCCCAATCTCGGGAACATAGAGACTATCGGAATCAATCTGCACAACGGCAAGATCCCATTGGCGATCGATAAAAACATCGAGAACATCAAAGCGACGACCGTCGGGAAAAATTACAAATATGTCCTGCGCACCATCGACAACATGGCTGCTGGTCAGGATATAACCATCGGTCTGTATCACGAACCCCGAGCCGATTCCAGGAATGCGCCGCCTGTTGGAAAGTTCAAAGGGTTCAAAAAAGCTATCGGGGTATCGGGGATAATCCCGATCGTAAACCGTATTGATGCTAACGACTGCTGGTGCCACATTTTCAACCGCTCGAACAATGGCATTTCGGCGCGAAGTCTCAATACTCGTACTTACCGCGCTCGTGTTGGACGAAGACCGATTGAGCAGGGGAAATAGTGCCAGGCCAATGCACAAGCCCAATAGCAAAATCAGCAGGGGGTGCTTCACGGCACTCATCCTCACGGGAGTTCATCGTCGTAAATCACCCTTTCGAGAAACAAACCCTGGGCAGGAGCGGATTCTCCGGCACTTTGGCGGTTGCGAGCACCGAGAATATCATGCATAGATTCGGCAGGTCGCGCCCCTCGACCCATTTCTACGAGGGTGCCAACGATGCTGCGCACCATTGCGCGTAAAAAGCGATTACCGGAAATATAAAATATGAGTTCGTCGCCCTGCCGTTGCCAATCGCATGTATAGACCTGACAGACTCGATTTTCTTTTTCATTGGCCGCCACACAAAAAGACGTAAAGTCGTGTTGGCCAATGAGAATTTTGCTCGCTCGTTTTATTGCATTGAGATCGAGTTCGCCACGCATATACCACGCATAATACCGACCAATAGGCTGTTTGTTATGCCGGATACAATAAAAATAATGACGGCGTTGGGCATCGAAACGCGCGTGAAAGTCAGGGCCGACATAATCGGCACTTTTGACCGCAACATCGGGCGGCAACATGCCATTGAGCGCGTGCTGCAAGCGATTGAGCGGAATATCGCGTATAGGCGTAAAATTGACGACCTGCCCGAGTGCGTGAACGCCTGCATCTGTACGACCAGATGCCATAACAGGGACCGGTGCGCCATAAAGTTGCTCAAGGCGTGCCTGAAGCTCGCCCTGGACCGTGCGTTGGTCAGGCTGAATTTGCCAGCCCTTAAAGTCGGTCCCATCGTATTCGAGCGTCAGGCGAATCTGCATAATAACGGCCCGCACCAAACGCAAAAAGAGTAACGATCCTAACTTCCACTAAAGCATACAGTTTTGGAAATATACCATCTCACATGGGGAAAGTCAATGACGAAAAGGGGAACATTTTTTTTAATCATGTGAACAGTTTTTTCCTCAAATAGCGGAGATGAGCACGCCATGAGAGCTGGCACGAAAATTGCCACAATACGGGATCAAAAAAGGAAACAACATGAGACGACCCGCATTGTGGACTGCGCTGTACTTCGCTTTGGGAATCGGTTTACACAGGTATATTGGGGTATTTCCAGCACCCACCATACTCTGCGCCTTTACCCTTATCTGTTTTTGTGGCGTGGGGCTGTGGAGAAACTGGAATAAGGGAAAAATGAGCATCCTTTTTGCGAGCCTTCTCATTTTGCTGGGTGCATTGAGAAGCGCGCAGAGCCTGGAACGCGCTGTAGATCACTTTGTCCTGTTCTTGCCTGCAGACCGCACACTTGCCGAAGTCGAAGGATTGGTATCGTCGGACCCAGAACGCATCGATGGCGATTATCGCACCGTCTTTAACGTACTTCAAATCGTCTTCAAAGACACGGCACGCGCTGTAAGCGGCAAGGCGCTAATCAGGTTTAAGGCGGGTACTGCATTGCCCACCTACGGGGATCGAATGCAATTGCAGATACAGCTCTATCAACCTGGTCCCCCGCGAAATCCGGGCGCATTTGATTACCGGGATTTTCTGAAACGAAGGGGTATTGATGCTCTGGGCACGGTGCAAAAGCGCAATCAGATTATTACACATCAACAAAAAAAAGATGACTGGTGGGCGCAGATCGTATTGCCCATTAGAAATCTCATCCGCCGTGCCATTGATCAGAATCTTTCCGGGGGACCTGCTGGCCTCTTAAAAGGGGTGCTTTTAGGCGCAAAGCATGCGGTGCCCGAAGAAGTTAAAACCGCATTCGCACAAACGGGTGTCAATCACGTCTTAGCGGTATCTGGACTTCACGTAGGTTTGATTGCTGGAACTGTATTTTTTATCCTAAAGATACTGGGGATTGGGCGGGGTATCACTGCCACGCTGACAATCTTTGCGCTGGTACTTTACGCGCTGATAACCGGATTGCCTCCCTCGGTCGTGCGCGCTTCGACAATGGGATGTGTGGCACTTTTGGGCATGGTGGGACAGCGCGATATAGACGGTGGAAATATCCTGGGCATAGCGGGTTTGGGACTGTTGATCGCTCGACCACAGGACCTGTTCGATGTGGGTTTTCAACTGTCATTTGTAGCCACGGGCGGCATTTTGTTTTTTTATCGACCATTGCGTGACTTCTTACCCGAAAAAAAGGGATGGTACGATACCTTTATCGCAGGGCCTCTGGCTGTTTCTCTCGCTGCTCAGGCAACGACTCTACCCTTTGTTGTGGCATATTTTGGGCTGGTATCGGTTATTGGCTTAATTGCAAATTTAATTGTCGTACCACTCATAGGTGTTGGCGTCGCACTGGGCCTCCTGACTGTATTGGCCTTCGCCTGTTGGGAACCTCTGGCGACGATATTAAACGCCGCGAACTGGCTAATTTTGAGTGGGACAATCAAATGTGCAAAATTCATGGCCGAGCCAGAGTGGGCTGCCTTTGAAGTTGCGCGTCCCTCCTGGGTTATCTTTGCTATTTATCTGGTCCTGATTCCTCTGATTCACCCTACTGTTAGACGGCTTTGGGGTACTTATTGTCTCATAATCGTCCTTGTTCTGGCAAATATCGGAATCTGGAAAAATATCTGGCAAACAGAGTCAGCCCTTGAAATCTATTTTCTCGATGTCGGTCAGGGCGATGCTATTTTTTTTAAATATCCGAATGGACGAACACTTCTGGTCGATGGTGGTATTCGCACGCAATACACCGACATGGGAGAGCGTGTGATTCTGCCATTTCTCAAAAGTCAGAATATTGATCATATAGATGTCGTGGTGGGATCTCACCCACATGCCGATCATATTGGTGGCCTGATTTCCGTTTTGGAACAGATATCGGTAGGTTATTATCTCGATGCGGGACAGCACGTTGATTCTTTTACGGGCAAACGACTTCAAAAGGTCGTAAAAACAAAAGGCATCAGATATCAGGCTGTGGCTGCGGGAGATAGTCTGGTGGGTATTGGCGGTCTGGTGCTACATCCGACATCGACTTATGTCTCCGACTCGGGACCGGCGCCCGATGGCTTGAATAATGGTTCGGTCGTCATTCGAATCGTCTATCGGGAAACAGCGATATTATTGACTGGAGATATAGAACACGAGACAGATAGCGATCTGATGCTCTGGAATCATCGCCTGAGGTCAGACATCCTCAAAGCTGCGCACCACGGCTCGCGCACATCCTCAACACCCGAGTTTCTCGCGGGTGTCAATCCCAGCGTTGTAGCCATATCTTGCGGGAAAAACAATAATTTCCGGCATCCTTCGCCAGAAGTTGTACAACGCTTTCGCGATATGGGGATACAAATTTGGAGAACCGATCATTCGGGTGCAATCGCAATGAGAATAGATCGCGGACACATCGATATCGTGCCGTGGCTCAAAACTGAACAAAAATAAAAAAAAACGATCCAGATAGGACCGCTTTTTTGTTCAGGTGGATGAAGGTATCTTTTCCATCAGCCTTCACTAATTGGAGTGCACCGAAATAGGGATGTGGTTTCTTCATATTGTCGGCCAGTGCTATAGTATTATCTCCCCCGGTAATACCATAGTTTGACCGTTAAAGTCCAACCCAAATTCCTCCTGGACCAATTCAGGGCTTAAAGATTAGAGCAACCTCCACCCACCTAAATAGAAATATCCATAACCATATTAAAAATATGAAGATACAACAAAAGACTCATTTGAATCACAAATAAAGTATATACAATGAAAGTCCGCTCGTCAACTACTAAATTGACCTTTATTGTCGGTTTTTTTTCCGCGATTGAAATAAGGTCTTGAAACTTAAGAACATCGCTATATAAAAAAAGTTTTTGCAAGATTTTCCGACATGAATTTCAGGCCGGATGTAATATCTCGCTATCTATGAGATTCTTCCCAAATCCCCATTCGATTGAATTTTTCAACCCGTAATTTTGAAAGATTTTCAACGGGTATTTTAACAATCTCTGCAAGTGCATCTGAAACGGCTTTTTTCAGATTTTGTGCTGCCAACTCAACGTTGCGATGTGCCCCCCCATAAGGCTCTGGCACAATGCAGTCAATAACACCGAGGTCCAGAAGATCTTCTGCCGCGATTTTCATAGCTTCTGCAGCTTCCGTGCGTTTGTCCCGGTTGCGCCAGAGAATGAGCGAACAGGATTCGGGATTGATCACTGAATACCAGGCATTTTCGAGCATGAGAATTTGGTCGCCTACACCAATGCCGAGTGCCCCTCCGCTCGCGCCTTCACCGATAATGGCAACGACAATAGGAACGGGTAGCCGCGCCATCTCTAACAGGTTGCGAGCAATGGCTTCTGATATACTTCGCTGTTCCGAGGCCAGGCCTGGAAACGCGCCCGGCGTATCGACCATACAAAGCACGGGACGACCAAACTTGGCAGCCAACTGCATCAACCTCAAGGCTTTGCGATATCCCTCCGGATGTGGAAGGCCAAAATTGCGCTTGAGGTTCTCTTTGGTATTGCGCCCTTTTTGTTGCCCGATCACGACGATGGGCTGGTCTTCAAAATACGCCAACCCCCCGATAATGGCCTGATCATTTCCACTACAGCGATCGCCGTGCAGTTCGATAAAATCAGAAGTTATACGGTCGATATAGTCCAGCGAATACGGTCGCTGAGGGTGGCGCGATAGCTGGTATTTTTGCCACCGCGTGAGATTGCGAAAAATCTCGCGTTCGAGTTTCTCGTGGCGTTTCTCGAGAACTTCAATAGCGTCAGTCACATCCAGACCTTCCGCTTTGGCCCGTTCCCGAAGCGCGGCGATTTTCTCCTCCAACTCGGCCAGTGGCTGTTCAAAATCGAGATAAGATCGGTCGCTCATGAATGATCGTCCTTTATAAAAGTGCAGTCAAAGCCACTTCAATGCGGTCCATGCCCCGGGCGATTTGCTCGGGTGACGCGGCATAGGAAAACCGCAGATATCCCGGCGCTCCAAAACCCGTGCCGGGAACGCAGGCAACACGCGCTTCTTCGAGCAGGAAATTGCAAAGCGCAACATCGCTGTCAATATGCCCGCATGATGACGGCTTGCCAATATATTCAGAGATATCGGGAAAAACATAAAACGCGCCCCGGGGCATATTACAAGACACACCCGGCATCCGATTGAGTCGAGAAACGATTTGATTGCGTCGTTTAACATAAGCTTGTCGCATCACTTCGACGCAATCTTGAGGTCCTGTAAGAGCTTCGAGCGCGGCGTATTGGGAAATCGTACAGGTATTTGTAGTTTCCTGAGTTTGAACTTTAATCATCAGGTCAATCAAACTCTGAGGTCCTGCGCCGTACCCGACGCGCCAACCCGTCATCGCATAGGTTTTTGATACGCCATTGACCGTCAGCGTTTTATCTGCCAACCCGGGCAACAAAGCCGCGATAGACACATGCTCGGCATCTTCGTAGAGAAGCTTCTCGTAGATTTCATCGGCAATCACATAAATATTAGCACCCGCAATCACATCGGCCAGTGCACTCAGACTTTCACGGGTATAAACACTACCCGTCGGATTGCAGGGACTGTTTAAAAGCACAAATTTTGTTCTTGGGGTAATGGCATCTTGAAGTTGCTTCGCCGTCATGCAAAAATCCGAGTCTTGCGTAGTCGGCACAATAATCGGATTGCCCCCCATTAAGCGCACCTGATCGGCATAGCTCGTCCAATAAGGAGCGGGAATAACGGCCTCATCCCCTTCCTCTATTAAAGCGATAATGGCGTCAAAGATCGTTTGTTTTGCCCCACAAGTCACAATAATTTGCGAGGGGTCATAATGCAAATCATTGTCGCGCTCAAATTTTTCACATATCGCGAGTTTGAGTTCTGGAATACCCGACGCGGGATTGGTATATCGCGTATGACCCGCATTAATAGCGCGAATCGCAGCATCGCGTATATGTTCAGGGGTCTCAAAATCGGGTTCCCCTGCAACGAGAGAAATGAGATCAACGCCCTGTCGTTTCAGTTCTCCTGCCCTGGCAAAAGCCGAAACCGTCGCAGAAGCCTGGATATTGAGAACGCGCTGTGTAAAGGGAAATTCCATTTGAAGTGTGATCCGCAGATGGACGCAGATGGACGCAGATGAAAAAGAGGGCTGTGAAGTGTGATAAGGCATCCGCCCTAAGGTGATGTTGTGTGGGACATCCGCAATTCTATGTCGTGTATTCCGCATTTATGCGGACGTAGTCATAAGTCAAATCACAGGTATAAATGGTAGCCGATGCCTCGCCGATATTCAAATTGATGTCGATATCTATATCGGAAGCACTCAGAGCTTCGATAGCGTGGTCCTGGTCAAAAGGAAGCCCACTACCGTTATCATAAATGGGGATCCCAGCCATCGAAACAGTCGTGCGATCGGGATCTATAGCCACGCCAGCATAACCCGCTGCACACAAAATCCGCCCCCAGTTGGGATCGCGTCCAAAAACAGCGGTCTTGACGAGATTTGAGTTGGCGACAGACAGCCCCACAGTGCGTGCATCGGCTGCTGTGGGCGCGCCATCAACGCGAATAGTAATAAGCTTAGTCGCCCCCTCGCCATCGCGTGCAATTTGTTTGGCCAGACTAATGCAGACTGAATTGAGCCCATCCTGGAAGGTACAGAGGTCTTCGCCCACGAGTTCACGCTTGCTCACCGCGCCATTTGCCAGAGCCAAAACCGTATCATTGGTACTCATATCGCCGTCAACAGTAATGCAATTAAAAGATTGTGTAACAGCTTCACAAAGCGCATTTTGGAGCACCCCAGGGGAAAGCGCCGCATCTGTGAGCACAAAAGCGAGCATAGTCGCCATATTTGGCGCAATCATACCCGCGCCCTTGGCGATCCCGGCAATGGTAATCTCGCTACCATCTATTTCACATCGCACAGATGCTTTTTTTGGCACAGTATCAGTCGTCATAATCGCCTCTGAAGCATCGTCCCATCCACTGACATCGAGTTGCGGAACAATATTTCGGATACCCGCTTCAAGGCATTCCATCGGAAGCGGCACACCGATGACCCCCGTCGAATTGACCAGCACATCTTCTGGTGCAATATCCAATCCACTGCCCACCCATTGCGCCATCTGGCGCGCATCGGCCATGCCCTGATCTCCGGTACACGCATTGGCATTCTTGCTATTGACCACAACGGCTCGCGCCCGCCCATTTCGCAAATGTTCCCGATTGAGATGCACGGGTGCTGCACACACGCGATTTATAGTAAACATCCCCGCCGCCGAAGCCGCTCGATCAGACACAATAAGCGCGAGGTCTTTCTCATCCCCATCTTTGAGACCGCAATGAAGCCCCGCGGCCACATAACCTTTTGGGGGATAGATAGTTTTTTCTGTAATGTCCACAAAACACCTCAATTGTAATAATTCGGAATGTCTATCTTTTAGTACCCAGGTACGCCGGTCTTATCGCCAATCCAATCAATCATAGCGCGGAATGCCGGGCACTGTTCCGCCACCTCTCGCAGATTTGCTTTGCTGAGAATGGCATTGCTATCGGAATTTTCAAGATAGGCCCGCTTAAGATGCCGCCGAAAGAGTTCCTCAACAATTTTCTTTGGGGGCTTGTTTTGGTTTTGATCCTCAGGAGGCCGCCGCCAACCGCTGGGCCTGTTCCGCATCTTGAGTCGGGATTGAAGTTGACTCGTAGCAGCGAGGAGAAGCACTTCCAAATCGTATTTCAACGCACTGGCATAAAAACGCGCCATGTGGCTATCAAAGTCAGCCCTTCTGACCTGCTGTTGCAAATTCTGTTTTACGAGTTGCGTTTGCACATCTTGAAGTTGTTTCAAATTGTCGTGTTTGTAGTCCGTATTCGCGTATTCTCGATTAGGGTAGAGATCCGGTAATCCCACAGCCAGATCGCTTGTATCATGCAACAACTTCCTGATCACTCGGGGGCCAATATTTCTGAAATAGTTGGACTTGTTTCCAAGAGATATTAGCTGAATACCCCAGCCTTTCTCCCTAAGTTGCTGCTTCCAGCCGCTCCATAATGCCGACAATGCCTGAACATCCGAATTTCCTTCCACAAAAACCCACACCTTCATGCGCCAGCCTCCAGTTCGCCGGAGCGGTGAAGGTCGCCCAGGGTTTCGCCGGTAATGTTGTCGAGCATTGGCAAAAGCGTATTGCGACTCGCGGGACGATGCCACACGACCTTTGCGTCATATATATCCCGCGCCATCACGGCTACATCGCCTATCTCAAAACAGTTGAGCAAGTCCGGACTATGCGTCGTCACGAGCACCTGGGTGCGCTCTGCCGCTAATTTGATCATCTCGGCTACAATCGGCAACAGACCGGGATGCAAGCCTAATTCCGGTTCGTCAATCGCCACCAAGAGCGGAAGTCGCGGATTTAACAGGGCTGTCGCCAGGCAAAGGAAACGCACCATGCCGTCCGATAATTCCCCTAACTCCATAGAGCGAGACATACCCTTCTCGCGCACTCTGACGAGCACTTGTGGCGGCGTTCCATACGTGGTATCGCAATGAATTTCCTCAAATGCAGGATAGGCTACGCGCAGAAAATCGCGCAACTCCTCTGCTGCTGAACGAAAATCATATCGGGTCAGAATTTCGTGGAGCACGGTACCCAAATTGTCTCCGTTAGCCGATAATGTCGTAACTGGCTTGATATCGGCGGCCTTGGTGCGAAGTACGGAAGACCGTGTCACATCAAAACCCGGATAAAATGCCATGCTCTCCAATAGAACGCGGACCCGAGAAGGAATGGGAAACTCGTTGAAGAAGCGAATTTGTGAAAGCAGCAACGCTGGCTCCTGTTGTACGGGTTGTTGCAAACCGCTTCTTGAGGTGGCTTCCGCTGAATCGGACTCGCGGACGACATCAGGCGAAGATTGCGCTTCATCAAACGGTATCAATCGACGTTGTTCTATGTCAAAGATATGTCGCTGATATGGGGTTACCTCCAGAAATTTGAGGGGATCGCTGTATCCCAGTAATGTCTCTCGAGTCCTGAGAACCTCGTATTGCGGTTGCATCTGCAGGCCCAGTTCATCGGCCTGTAGAACGACCTCGTACACCAAAGACTGTTCCTTCTTCAATGGCGAAGCGTCCCATATATCGGGCTGATGAAAAGTGATTTTCCAGGTCAACTGCCTATTCTCGTTCCCTACTGTAAGAAGAGATGATGCCCCATGCCAACCTATCGCGGTATTTACCGGCACCGTGCTACACTGAGCAATCAGTTGCAGACAGTCAATCAGCGTACTCTTGCCAACGGCATTCGCGCCTATGACCACTGTCAGCGGGTTGAGGTCAGCTTCAAAATCATCAAGAAGCCGGTAGCCCCCGATCTCGATTTGTGTAATCATGGTCTATTATCCTGTTTTCACCGGGACATGCCTGTGCTTGCTTTTCTGCGTATTAAAAAAGCGCGCGTTTGACATTGCGAACAGCCTGGCGGATTCGGTGTTCATTTTCGACTAACGAAATGCGTACATATCCCTCGCCCATATCGCCAAAACCAATACCGGGAGAAACCGCGACTTCGGCCTCCTCCATGAGCTTGAGGGAAAAATTCATAGAACCGAGATGCCGATACTTTTCTGGAATAGGCGCCCAAACAAACATCGACGCCTTGGGCTTGTTGACGGGCCACCCGATGCGATTGAGACCCTCTACCAGCGTATCCCTGCGGCTCTGATACATAGCGGCCGATTGCTGTACGCAATCTTGCGGACCATCAAGCGCGGAAATTGCTGCGACCTGGATAGGAGTAAAAACACCGTAGTCGTAGTAATTTTTAATAATAGCAAGTGCTTTAATCACATCCGGATTTCCAAGGCAAAATCCGACGCGCCAACCGGCCATATTGTAGGACTTGGACATCGTGTAAAATTCGACCCCGACTTCTTTCGCACCCTTAACCTGCAAAAGACTCGGCACGCGAGTATCGTCAAACGCGATATCCGAATAGGCCATATCGTGAATAACAATGATATTTTGGCGGCGGGCAAAATCCACAATCTCCTCAAAAAAAGAAATATCGACAGTAGCTGTCGTAGGATTGTGAGGAAAATTAAAAATCATCACTTTGGGTTTGGGCCACAGTTCCCGCGGAATCATTTGCAGATCTGGCACAAATTCTTTTTCCGGTCGCAAAGGCATGCTGAAGACATTGCCATTGGCAATCGCAACACCATAAAGATGCAAGGGATACGCCGGATTTGGCACAATGGCGAGATCGCCCGGATCGAGAAGTGCGAGACAAATATGCGCCAACCCCTCTTTCGAACCAATCGTGACAATCGCTTCAGTCTCCGGATCGAGATCAACGTCAAAACGGCGTTTGTAATGGCGACAAATCGCCCGCCTCAAAGCCGGAAGGCCCGCCGATGGCGAATATCCATGCGTCTTGGGATCGCGGACAACCTCAGTGAGTTTGTCAATAATATGTGGCGGCGTCGGCTGGTCGGGATTGCCCATGCCCAGATCAATAATATCCACCCCCTTGCGACGCAGGTACATTTTGCGGGCATTGACCTCGTGAAAAACATAGGGCGGCAAGCGTTCAATCCGGCGAGAATTGATTTGCATACAATACTCTTTGAAAAGGATTAGTCAACGACGATAACGCCGTCGAGCAGCAATTTATAAGTCAAACCATCGACCAGCGCTGTCCAACTGGCTTCGATAATATTTTCAGATACACCCACAGTACTCCACACGCGCCGCCGATCAGAAGACTCGATCAGCACCCTTATTTTGGCTGCAGTGCCTTCGGCACTGGATAACACGCGCACTTTGTAGTCTTCAAGGCGCACGTCTTTAAGCGTGGGATATACGCCTTCAAGTGCCCGGCGCAAAGCCGAGTCAAGAGCATTGACCGGGCCATTGCCTTCGCCAACCGTGTGATAGATCTCTCCTTCAATTTCTATTTTCACAATAGCTTCTACTTCAGAGCCTTCAGCACTGTTGCGATTGAACGTCCTGTAACTGATGAGCTTGAACGGTCTGCGAATACTACCCAATATCTGGCGGGCAATAATTTCAAACGACGCTTCAGCGGCTTCAAAAACATAGCCCTCGTGTTCGAGTTGCTTAATTCTTTGAAGCAATTTTTGGACCGTTGGATGGCGTTTGTCCAAACCCGGAATCAGATGGTGCAATTTTGCAGCAATAGCCCCGCCGCCCGATTGTTCGGAAAGCAAAAAACGGCGCTGATTGCCCACAGATTCCGCATCGCAGTGTTCATACGCGACGGGTTGTTTGAGCATGGCATCTACGTGAACACCTGCTTTGTGTGCAAAAGCACTCTCGCCCACATAAGGTTGGCGGTGGTCGTGATATACATTGGCTATTTCGCTCACAAAGCGCGATAATTCCATCAATCTTTTCAGATTTTTCGCGCCAATAGCTGTCTTCCCCAGCTTAAATTCAATATTTGGAATCACCGAACACAGATTGGCATTGCCACAGCGTTCCCCATAACCATTGATAGTCCCCTGCACATGTGTAGCGCCCATTTCGAGAGCGACAATGCTATTGGCCACAGCCATTCCCGCGTCATTGTGCGTGTGAATACCCAGAGGAACATCGAGCCTGGGTTGAATACCGCTGATAATCTCCTGTATATGATATGGCATCGTACCGCCATTGGTGTCGCACAAGACGAGCACCTCGGCTCCGCCTTCTTGCGCGGCCAACAAAGTTTCCAGTGCGTATTCGGGATCGGCTTTATAACCGTCAAAAAAGTGTTCGGCATCGTAAATAACTTCACGACCATTTTCCTTGAGCCAGGCGCAGGAATCCCTGATAATTTGCAGATTTTCGTCCAGTGTTGCCCGCAACACATCGGTCACGTGAAGCGTCCAGCTTTTCCCGAAGAGCGTTATGGCCTCTGTTCCTGCCCTGAGCAAAGTGGTGAGGGTGGGATCGTCTTCGGGCGGATTGTCAACCCTGCATGTACTGCCAAAGGCGACAATCTTGGTGTTGTGAAATTCGAGATCGCGCACGCGATCAAAAAATTCGAGATCCTTGGGATTCGTAGGATTGGGCCAACCGCCTTCAACATAATGAATGCCCATCGCATCGAGATGCTGTGCAATCACGGTTTTGTCTTCAGCGGAAAATGAAATACCCTCTGCCTGCGCGCCGTCTCGAAGGGTCGAATCGTAGATTTGTACAAGTTCAGACATGTGATTTCCTCTGGTTTGGGATTAAAAAAGAGAGATCATGCAAAACGATCCAATACCCAAACCAATGGCCTCCGGGCAACGAGTGCCCGGATAATATCTCCTGCCTGTTCGCATGTGAGAATGCATAATAACTCGCAAAAAAACCCGCGAGAAGCGGGCAAAAAAAAGATTAAAAGCCCGTAACATAGGGGAGTTTATCGGCAATCTCCCGCACCGCACCGCGGCCTTCGAGGAGCATACCCGTCGCATCCCACCCCCCCTCAATGAGTTGGAGCCGATTGCCTTCTGCAATCTGGAGATCGACTTCTATATCGCCAAATGTCATTTTTTTTTCTTTGAGATCAACCGCCATTTCTCGTTGCGGATCTGCTTCGGCTGCGTCCTGTATCTTGACAATATCCGCGGTTGAAGCCGTCAGGCAAGGCACGCCCATAGCCGTGCAATTGCCCAGAAAAATTTCGGCAAAAGATTCGCCCACAATGGCACAAATCCCCCAGCGCATCAAAGCCTGGGGCGCGTGTTCTCTGGATGATCCACACCCAAAATTGTCATTGGCGATGAGTATGGACGCGCCCTGATAGCGCGGATCATCAAATGGGTGATCGGGATTTGATTTTCGGTCGTCTTCAAATGCGTGTTCACCCAGACCATCAAACGTAATAGCGCGAAGATACCGGGCGGGAATAATGCGATCGGTATCGATGTCATTTCCCCGAACGGGAATCGCACGTCCTTCTACATACTGAATCACAGATGAATTCATAAATACCCTTCCTTCACATAGCGCGTACGTCAATAACCTCACCGGCGATAGCCGCGGCTGCTACCATTGCGGGACTCATCAAGAGGGTGCGTCCCGTGGGGCTTCCCTGACGCCCTTTGAAATTGCGATTACTCGAAGACGCACACACTTCGCGTCCCTGCAATTTATCGGGATTCATAGCCAAACACATCGAACACCCGGCCCCACGCCATTCAAAGCCCGCATCTTCAAAAATGTGGTGTAATCCCTCAGATTCGGCAGTCTTGAGAACGGATTTGGACCCCGGCACGACCAGTGCTTTGACGCTATTGGCCACCTTGTGGCCCTCGACAACTCTGGCAGCTTCTCTGAGGTCAGAGATACGGCTGTTGGTACACGACCCCACAAAAGCCACGTCAATAGGCATACCAGATATAGCCGTACCCGGCTTTAAGTCCATATAATCATACGCTTCGGCTGCAACATCGCGCTCATCATCGGGCAAATCCGTCAAAGCCGGCACTTTTTCGGATACGAAAAGTGCCTGCCCTGGCGTAATACCCCAGGTCACGGTAGGCTCGAGGGCAGAGCCATCGAGATGATAAACATCGTCGTAATCAGCATCGGCATCGGAAGCCATAGAACGCCACCAGGAAACCGCGCGATCAAAGGCTTCGCCCGAAGGTGCATAAGTGCGTCCCTGCAGATAGTCATAAGTCGTCTGATCGGGATTCACATACCCTGCACGCGCGCCGCCCTCAATCGACATATTGCACACCGACATGCGCGCTTCCATATCCATAGCTTCAATAGCGGATCCAGCATACTCATAAGCATAGCCCGTGCCGCCTTTTACACCGAGATTGCGGATGATATTGAGAATAACATCTTTGGCGTAAACCCCATTGCCCAGCGTACCGGATACTTCAATACGGCGCACTTTGAGAGGGTCCATCGCCAGACACTGTGTGGCGAGCACATCGCGCACCTGCGATGTGCCAATGCCAAATGCAATGGCACCATAAGCTCCGTGCGTTGACGTGTGGCTATCGCCGCAAGCAATGGTCATGCCCGGCTGTGTCAGACCCAGTTCAGGACCAATAACATGGACAATACCCTGACGCTCGTCGTCCAGACCAAAAAAAGAAAGGCCGAACTGTTGGGCATTTTCTTCGATGGCGACCATCATATCCTCGGCCATCTCATCGGCAAATGGGCGGGCAACATCACTTGTGGGTACAATGTGATCAACCGTGGCAAATGTGCGTTCTGGATACGCAATAGTGAGACCGCGCTCTCTGAGCATATCAAAAGCCTGCGGACTGGTAACCTCGTGGACGAGATGCAGGCCGATAAACAACTGCGTTTGCCCCGATGGCAGCGTTCGCACCGCATGCGCGTCCCAAACTTTGTGAAATAAACTTTGCCCCATCTATAACCTCTATTCTAAACGGTTGGTTCTCGCTCCTTGTGATTGTCTTGCTGAATGGCCAGGCGATTGAGAGCGTCGAGAAAAGCTTTGGCACTGGCTTCAATAATATCAGTTGAAATGCCGCGCCCTCTGGTTATGCGACCATTGCACGACACATTGACCGTGACTTCTCCCATCGCTTCGGCACCCCCGGTAACGCCGCGGATAGTATAGTCTTCCACTTTGGTATTCGTATTATCCGTGGCTTTCTTAATCGCCCGATACGTTGCATCTACCGGACCATCACCCCAGGCAGATTCCTGAACATGATTTTTGCCGTCAATACCAATGCGAACAGTCGCAGAAGGAACCGTGCCAGTACCGCTTACAGTATGCAAATAGTCCAGCACGAACCGCATGGGAAAGTCTCGAATTTCATCTTCCACAATAGCCATGAGGTCCTCGTCATAAACCTCCTTCTTCTTATCGGCAACTTTGACAAATCGCTCATAAGCGATATTTAATTCATCCTGATTGAGATGATAGCCGAGTTCTTCCAGGCGATGGCGCAATGCGTGGCGACCAGAACGCGCCGTAAGCACAATACTCGATTCTTCCCAACCCACAGACCTGGGATCGATAATTTCGAAATTTTCGCGGTCTTTGAGCACCCCGTCCTGATGGATACCAGAACTATGTGCAAATGCGTTGGCTCCTACAATGGGCTTGTTGGGCGGAACGACAATACCCATAAGGCGGCTGACCAGACGGCTTGTGTTTACGATTTCGCGCGTTTTGATATCCGTATAGAGATCGAAATAATCCCCGCGCGTTTTGACAGCCATGACCACTTCTTCAAGCGAAGTATTGCCCGCGCGTTCACCCAATCCATTGATGGTGCATTCGACCTGACGTGCGCCATTTCTGAGTGCTTCGAGAGCATTGATAGTTGCCATGCCCAAATCGTCGTGGCAGTGAACACTGATAACAGCCTGATCAACATTGGGCACTTTCGTGCAAATATTGCGAATAATGCGGCCAAATTGGCCGGGAACAGCGTAGCCCACGGTATCGGGAATATTGATGGTTGTCGCACCCGCTTCAATAGTAGCTTCAATCACGTCGAGGAGGTATTGCGGCTCTGTACGCGCGGCATCCATCGGCGAAAACTCCACATCCTCGCAATGCGACCTGGCTCTTGCAACTGCATCAACAGCCATTTGCAGGACCTGATCAGGCGTTTTGCCCACCATAGAAATATGGAGCGGAGATGTCCCAATAAACGTGTGAATGCGCGGTCTTGGCGCGTCTTTCAGAGCTTCACCTGCGCGATCAATATCTTTGAAAATTGCGCGAGATAGGCCGCAAATAACAGGGCCTTCGACCTCGTGTGCAATGCGCTGCACCGCATTGTAGTCCTGATCGGACGATATGGGAAATCCGGCCTCGATAACATCGACATTGAGCCGCGCGAGTTGATGGGCAATTTCAACTTTTTCGCGCAACGCGAGCGAAGCCCCTGGCGTCTGTTCCGCGTCTCTCAAAGTAGTATCAAAAATAATGACGCGGTCTTTGTTTTTGGCGTTTGACATTTTTATCCCTTAAACATGCCAGAATCGAAGTGGAAATGGGCAGCTGGAACGCTCTGGCGGTCTTTTTCCATCTGCCAAACAAGAGCGAGTTTTTCGGTAAGATCACCGAGATCGGGATCCATCTGCATCACCTCCTTATTGCGTTGCGGAATCTCGCAACAGAGCAACCGTGCCTGTGCGCGCGATTTCTTCGATACCAAAAGAACTGAGCATGCCAATGATAGCCTGAATCTTATCATTTTTGCCCGTAACTTCTATGGTCATCGATCTGGGACATACATCGACGATATTTGAGCGAAACACTTCGGCAATTTGGATAATTTCTGCACGCGTTGTTGTATCGGCTTTGACCTTGATCAACATGAGTTCGCGTTCGACAAAAGCGCCCTGCGTAATATCGATCACCCGAATGACATCAATGAGGCGATCCAATTGCTTGACCACTTGCTCGAGCACGCTATCGTCGCCACCGACGACAATGGTCATGCGAGAAATACTCGGGTCTTCTGTCTCGCCAACGGACAGACTATCGATATTGAATCCACGACTGGAAAAAAGGCCAGCAACGCGACACAGAACGCCAAAATGATTTTCGACCAGAGCACTTATCGTGTGTTTTTGAGTCATTAAACATTTCCTGAATACATGAAGTGACAACGACCTATGAGTAAATCACAGGCTCTATCCTTTTATGGGTGTTGTCACAAGAATTGGGGAAAGAGCCTGAAACTAATGAGCGAGAATAGATAGAGAAAGGCTCGCAAGCAGGAGAAGGTGCAGAATGAGCAGAGCTCGCCCTGCAATAGAAAGGCGCGAAGAACGGATGAACAGTTGTACACCGCCTCGCATAGTGGAAATCGCCAATGTGGAAATTGAGCGCATAGTAGAAGACTTAAAAATAAAATTGATAATGTGTTTGAGACTGAATAACTTACGCAATCTCAGTGGAATATGTCAAGAAAAAATATCATTTCGCAGTCGGCCCACCCCATTCCTATCCATAGTCCTATATCACCATATCCCGCCGCACCCCGCGCATATCCATCTCAAATTCAATATCGACCACTGGCGGCCGGGTAAAATGCCAGCGGAATCCGTGCCGCTGTGCTGGCCCAATGCGATTGAACAAAATATCCTCTACCAGCCCGCCCAGAGAATGCACCGTGTACACATCCACCGCATTGATCATCTCCCACGCCCCACCCAGGCCGAACAGGCGCTCGACCATTACATCCACCACATAACGAACCTTCTCTCGCATAGCGTCTTCGCTGGTATCTCCTCTACGGACAATACCCTGCTCTAATAATACCCCCTCGCGCAATTCCCCTGCCCCGGCGATCACCAGAGTCCGCGGTGCATCAGTCGCTGCTGGTACCGTATAGGAAAATGCGTGCAGCACCGGTTCTCCGGGTGGATCGAACAGCGGTGCCACATTGGTACGCGCCACTGGATTCAATTCCCCCACGTACAGGTCCCATGCTTTGAGCACCAGACAATAATCCCGATTGAAGGCAATAAACCCCGCCATAGTAAAAGGCGCAGGCGAACGCAATTCCATGCCGCACAACGCCTGTCGATCTCGCCCGACCTCCCTCAAATGCACCTCGACCCGTTCAAAACCCTGCCGCCAGGGCAAAGCCTGCTCCAGTGTCACATGGACAATCTCCCAGCCGGGATCGGCAATAACGCCGCAGGAATAGGGGTCAATACCCTTGAGAAAGTGGTAGTGTCCTTCGGACTTGGCAATCAACATGATAACTCTCTGTACAATTACAACCGCCCATTCGCCCTGAGCGTGAGCAGTGTTCCCAACGTCACCCAGCCCCGCCATTCGAGTTCACAACCCGGACTCACAGCTTGCCAGGTAATATTCCAACCTCCATCTGCTTGTTGTCCCGCGACAATGGCGTCGAGATTTGCCGCAACATCCTCTTCCCGAAAGTACTTGCGAAGCGGATGTTCGGGCGTACTCGCCCAGTCGAGCGGTTTGCGGACATAGCCCGTAGCATTTGCATCGGCAACGAGACTCGTAGAGAACATCTCACCGACCAGACGGTCGAGTTCGCGCTCTGCTCTCGTCCGGTCTGGCACATGGTAGAGAAAAGCCAGCACCACACCCATTTCGTGCATCTCTACAGGTTGTAAATCGGCAATTTTTGACCAGCAGTACGCAGTCGCGCGATCTACCCACGCATGTTGAACGCGATTCTTGTGTAACAAACCGGCAATTGCAGCCGTTGGATTCAGAGATGCCGGTGGGTCTTCAACTGTATTCCACCATGATGCTCGCGGATAGCGATGTGCAGAAGGCAACAACCACGGAACACCGCCTTCAGATGTTGTAATCGCCATCAGATAATCGCAGGCGCGCTGCACCATCTCGGCATCAAACCCCACCGCATCGAGAAATTCAAGCGCGTGCTGCACCGGCACGGGTTGGCTTTCTGGACAGCGAATATCCGGTTCAAGGGCATGTCCAAATCCGCCATCTTCATTCTGATAGGCGCGAAGCGCTGTGAGCACCTGCTCCCGCGAACCCCCTTTGAAATGATAGGCAAACAACTGTCGCTCGAGCAGCCGCGCATTATTATAGATAAACTCTTCCGCACGATCAAAAATTGTAGAACTCATAGACTATAATCCTTCTCACCCCAACCCAATAAATTTTAGAAATGTCTTTTTTCCACCCGTCTCTTTTCGCGCATTCCACGCTTCAAGTCTGGCATAATAGGGTTCTTCTTCCCACGTCTCCCACTTTGCAATAGCCTTAATTTCACCCAATGGCGTGTACCCGTCGAGTTCATACGGACAATCGGTAGATTGGCTAATGCTGAGCAACTCGATATCGCCCTCTTCATCAAACTCGAGATCAAATGGATACCTTCGACAAGTCACCGGGCGATAATCGTAGATAGTACACAAATCATCTTCGCCCAGATATTGGCATCCGCGCTCGGTTCGACGCAATCCCATAATGCGCTGACCAGACTTCAGACGTATCCAACCGGGCTGATCTTCGCCCCATTCAATCTCGCTGGGCTTATAAAAATCGACAACATCACAAGCTGCTTGATTTGTGCCCTCAACAATGCGGCGCACATCTTCGTCTGTTACCAGCACAATGGGGTCTCGACAGCAATTTCCACAGCGAGTGCAGCGAAACTTGAGCAAGTGTTTCCACTCTTGCGCCATGTCGTCTCCAATAGTTATACGACCTTTTGTTCCAACCAGTCCTTAGTAATTTCAAGACCAAAGCCAGGGGCATTGCTCGGAATGAGATAACCGTCTTTAATCACAGGAGTTCCCGGCAGCGCAACGCGTTCTTCGAGCGGAACGCCCGGAGGCGATACCCCTTCAGATCGTTCGCCCCATTGTATCGCTGGCATAGCATAAGAAAGATGCTGTCCGTAGGGATAATTCATGCCCGCGTGGCTGATAACCGTTAGCCCATGCGCCTCGGCAATATGGCATATCCGCATCAAAGCCGTCACACCACCTGCCCACTGAATATCGGGCTGCAAAATATCGACAAGCCCCTGACTCGCGGCTGTGGCAAAAGGATGGATAGTGTACCAGTGTTCGCCCGTTGCGAGGATTTGCTCGGGGACGCGTTGACGCACCTTCATATAGCTTTCCATATCTTCGGGCAGCACGTAGTCTTCAAGCCACTTGAGGCGATACGGTTTTAATGCTTCGACGAGGCGAACCGTGTACTCGACATTGAGTGACATCCACGCATCGAGCATGAGTTCCACATCATCGCCGATCTGCTCGCGCGTTTTGGCAACCAGTTCTTCCGTCTTATTTATGCCCTCAATACCGGACTCCGGCCCATATCGCGCAAAGAGCTTGACCGCCTTGAAACCCAGTTCGAGAAACCATTCAATGCTATTCTCCGTACCATAAGATATATCTGTATTGCTGGCATAACAGAAAATTTTGTCTTTTTGCGGGCCACCCAGAAGCTCGTAAACAGGACGCTGCAAAACCTTTCCTTTCAAGTCCCACAGGGCATTATCCACGGCACTGATGGCATAGCTGGACAAACCCGCCGTATGATAAGGCGAAGAAGCCCGCCGCATCATGTCCCACAGCTTTTCGGTCGCCATGCAATTTTGCCCTTCGAGCAAAGGGGCAAAGTGATCGTTGATAATACTGAGCACCGGACCACTGTGATTGGTAAAACCCACCCCCCATGTGCCGTCTTGCGCGGTCACGACACAGGCAGCGCGAGTCCAATTAGGATTCCACCCCGATCTTTTAAATTCGGGATACCGCGCCATAGGACTTATAAAACCATCTGTAGGTAACTTCGGGACGCGAGATTTTGTTTTTTGAGCAGGAGAAATATTGACGGCAACTGCGCGAATATCTTTGATTTTCATAGTTATTCCTTCTTAAAAAGCAATAGCGTATCCGTCTCGCCTGGGATCTGAACCGCCCATCAGGGTACCGGTCTCGGGATTGATCTGAATGGCCTGTGCATTCCCTGGCCCACCCCAAGCTGAGAGGTAGCGAAGGTCGTGACCTCTCCGAGCCAGAGCTTCGCACGCGATTGTAGGAAAACGACTTTCGAGTTGAAGCACATCTTCGCAGGTATGGGGAACAGTGGATTCCATAGGATTTTGCAGAGAACGCCAGCGCGGAGCTTCAACCGCCTCTTGAGGTGTCATGCCAAAATCCAGAATATGTGTCACCAGTTGCAAATTGGTCTGTACCTGTGTATCTGCGCCCGGCGTGCCGCATATCAGAACGGGTTTGTTGTCTTTCGCGACAATAACGGGATTCATAGTGTGCCGAACTCTCTTTCCTGGCATCAGACAATTGGGATGATCTTTTTCCAGATGCCAGTACGTCATGCGGTTATTGAGAAGAATACCCGTATCACCCGCAATAAGACTTGACCCCCAGCCGGATTGAATGCTCTGCAGTTGACAAACCGCGTTGCCCCCGCTATCAGCCACGCAGAAACATGTCGTATCCTCGACCGATTCCGGGATACCGGGTGGAACGTGGATAGCAGCACATTCGAGGTCAATACACGAAGCCCGTTCTTTTGCATAATCTTTTGAGAGAAGTCCATCAATTGGCACATCGACCCAATCTGGATCGGCCACGTATTTTTCTCGATCCGCAAAAGCGAGTTTTTTGGCTTCGACCATAAGGTGGATACTCTCGGCAGTATTGCAGCCCAGCGCTCGAAGATCAAAATTTTCGACAATATTGAGTTCTTGAAGTAAAATATGCCCACTCGAATTGGGCGGCGTTTCGTACACAGTATAGCCTTTATAGGTCACAGCAATGGGGTCGCCAATGTGGGCGCGATGGTTCTTCAAATCGGCTTCGGTGAGCAAACCACCTCGCGACTGGCTAAATGCAACGAGAGCCTGAGCTATTTCACCCGTGCGATAGGCGTCGCGTCCTTCTGTGGCAATTTTCCGCAAGGTCTTACCCAAATCTTTCTGATAGACAATGTCTCCGGGATGAAGAGGCTGACCATCATTTGTGAAGACCGCCCGCGTATATGGATCCGATGCAAAGCGTTTTGTCTCCCCCCGCAAACTGTTCGCCAATTTGTGACTGAGCGGAAAACCATCTTCACAAAGGGCGATTGCCGGTGCAAAAATATCTTCGAGCGGGCGCGTGCCAAAGTGCTCATGAGCAACGAGCCAACCATCTACCAGGCCGGGAATGGAAACACTCAAAATACCTTTCATCGGGATACCACCGCGTTTGAGATAAAACTCCCGGGTCGCGCCCGTTGGGGCTGCGCCCGTGGCATTGATGGCAGACACAGTGCCCGTCTTAGCTGAGTAAATCAAAATAAACCCATCGCCGCCTGCGCCTGAAGATTGCGGTTCAACCACGCCGAGCGCAGCGGCTGTCGCAATAGCAGCATCAATGGCATTGCCTCCGGCCATCATAATCTGGATACCTGCTTGAGAGGCGAGATGGTGTCCCGATGTGACCACGCCGTTCTTGCCCATAATGGACGGCCTGAAGGCGGGATGGACAATTGCATGAGGTGAAGACATCATGTGCTCCTGAGACGGTTTTGATTAAAGTATTTTACTAACGCCCGCGCCCGTATTCTTAGATACACCTTGACAAAATGCCATGAGGCCACTAATTTTCGGCTTTCTGTTTTCAGTACTGATAGTACACACGGGCGCATTAAAATGCGTAATATCAGAACCTCCCTTATTCCCAATTTCGTCTCCAATGGCAACCATTCTTCTTCTCGCGGACGAAGCCTACGGCGCGCGTCTTAAATCAGACCTTGAATACATCGGGCATCAGGTTGAACATGTGATCCTGCGCGGGCGGAGCAATTTGCCTCCCATTCCCGCTGACGGCATTGATTTGACCATCATTGACCCCGAATCCTCCCTCGATCGCCTCGCACAGACCATTGCAGACCTGCAACAACAACGTTCTACCAACGACTGTTCCCTGCTCGTCATCACCGATGAAATGACCGCACTCAACCTCGATTTTTCACTCGGCATTTCAGATTTTGTCATCAAGCCCTATAGCCTGCGCGAGTTTGAAGCGCGCCTGCGCCTGGCCCTTTGGAACGACGACCATCCCCCCGACGACCACACCCTTAAAATAGACGACCTCGTCATCAATATGGCGCGCTACGAAGTGCGCGTCAAGGGCAGCGTTGTCGAACTCACACTTAAAGAATACGAATTACTCAAGCATCTGGTCACACACGAAGCCCGCGTATTTACCCGATCGGACCTGCTCGACAGCATCTGGGGCTATGACTATTACGGCGGCATGCGCACCGTTGACGTCCACATTCGCCGCTTGCGATCCAAACTCGGAGAATCGGGCAAAGCCATTACCACAGTGCGCGGTGTCGGCTACAAATTTGATCACCCCTGATATTCAAAAATAACTCTCGACACATCACAAACCCCAGAAGCACACGCCTGGGGTTTTTTTAACATTTAAGCTCGCGCCTGTGCCCAGGCTCGCAACGGGACATCATCCCAATTCTTTGTCAGCCAGTATTGTGACGAAGGGTGAAAATCTGGTTCTGGACCCAGCGGGTCTTTTCCCGATGCCAGCGCGCCCAACAACTGACGCCGAATTGGCGAACTTCGTTCAATGAGCGCGGCATCCTGCTCGATATAATCAGTTGGACGAAGCCACCGATAATTATACCCCACATGCATAATCTTTCGCGTTTTTCTCGACAAATTGGGACCCACGCAGTGCCAAACAGCGGTTCGCCACAACACCGCAGAACCAGCCCGCAACTTAAGCTCAACCGCCTCTTCTGGATTGACCTCGCGTCCCATTTCCCGCAATTCTTCTGGCTTGCGCTTATGACTGCCCGGCACCAACCACAGATTGCCACAATTGGACTCAGTCATATCGTAAAGCACGTAAAAAACCTTGATCTCCATAAACGGGAGACGTCCATCCAGCGAAGGTCCCAGGAATAGCATATCGCTCGCCAAATCGGGATGCCATGCCACATTGCGGTACCCAACCTCCTGATCTTCGCCCTTGCCAATGCCAACATCGCCCGCTTTCAGACCCTCAGGATACGGCGGTCGATAGTCCAGGTGCGTCGTTCGGATCTGAATATTCCAGCCAATCGCATCCACCACCAGAGGCAACATGCGCGGATGATCGATCAAATCGAGAAACGCCTCGTGTTGCGACAGGGCATTGCGCACGGCAAAAGGATCATCAGGCCCCAGACCCTCGGCCTCTCGAATCCGCTCTGCCACCTGATCAATAGCCAGCAAAAGCCGATTCACTTCGTCCTGAGTAAAGAAATCCTCAAGAATAACAAATCCCTTCTCATCAAAATCTCTCTCTTGCTGCTCTGTCATCGCAAGAGCCATAAATCCCTCCTTGAACCTGCATATCCAGGTATCTCGCCAAACCGAAGACTATTTCACGCCGAATATACTCATCACCCACGAATAATTCAACAACTGATTCAAAAACCTCCCGACCTCTATAAAAACAAGCCCCGAATTTATCAAACATCCGGGGCTTTGATCCAACAATCGACAGATTAATTCTCAGGTACCTGGCAGCAACTGGGCAACTTTGCATACGCATCGGCATCGGCCTTTTTGTCATTCGCTGCATAACCCGTCTTAGTAACGGCCTGCTCCAGAGCGGGAACACTGGTCACCTTGTTATCAAACGTCACCTTCGCTGTCTTCGCCTCCAGATTGACTTCCACGCTCTGAACGCCATCGACCTCTTTCAGTGCTTTCTCTATGGTATTCGAGCACATAGCGCACTGCATCGTTGACAACTTCACCTCGACAGTCGTCGCCTCCGACTCTGACGAACAGCCAACCCATCCCGCCATGCCTATCGCTGTCGCGCCAATGACCAGTAATGCAAAAATACGAGACTTCATAACACACCTCCTGAAAAATGAATGATTCGGGGTTTACCTCTCGACGGGTGGGTTAAAAACCCACCCCTACATTTCGCCTTTCATCTGCGTAAAACGCTCAAATTACTCGCGTTTTTTCTGCGTTCCTGCTCGAATTACTCGCCTTCATTCTGCGGATGCTTTTCTCTCCTTCCACAACGCATAAATCGCCGGAATCACCAACAGCGTCAAAATCGTCGATGACACCATCCCCCCCACCATAGGCGCTGCAATGCGCTTCATCGCCTCGGACCCCGTGCCCGTTGACCACATAATCGGCAACAGACCCATCATCGTAGAAAACACCGTCATCAACTTGGGCCGCACCCGCTCCACAGCACCGGACATCACCGCCCGATTTAAATCAGCCAGCGCCAAAACATCGCCTGTCTCGCGTCTAATACTCTCATAAGCCTGATCCAGATAAATCAGCATCACCACCCCTGTCTCGGCAGCCAATCCCGCCAGCGCGATAAACCCAACACCCACGGCAATGCTCATATCGTAATCCAAAATATACAACAACCATATCCCACCGACCAGAGCAAAGGGCAGAGAAAGCATCACAATCGCGGTCTCAGCCACATTTCTAAAATTCAGATACAACAGCACAAAAATGATCGCCAGCGTCACAGGCACCACAACCTTCAGCTTTCTCTCTGCCCGCAACATATATTCATACTGACCACTCCAGATCGCGGTATAACCAGGCGGCATCTGCACTTGCTCCAACACCGCCTGTTGCGCCCGCGTGACATAAGTCCCCACATCCACACCTTCAATATCGACATAGACCCACGCATTTAACCGCGCATTCTCGCTCTTAATACTCGGCGGCCCCTTCCGAATGCGAAGATTTGCCAACTGCTCAATGGGAATCTGCGCCCCCATCGGCGTGGGCACCAGCACGCGCCGAAGCGCGGGCAAATTATCGCGCAACTCCCGACCATAACGCAAATTCACCGGATAGCGCTCCAAACCCTCTACAGTATGCGTGATATTCATCCCGCCCAACGCCGACATAATAACATCCTGCACATCCCCAACCGTCAGCCCATAACGCGCAGCAGCCTGCCTATCGATCTCAAAATCCAGATAATTGCCGCCTACTGCGCGCTCGGCAAACACACTCAGCGTACCAGGCAGATCGCGCATCACAGTCTCGATTTTCTCGCCCAACATCTGCAATGTCTCCAGATCATCCCCCACGACCTTGATACCCACAGGCGTCTTAATACCCGTTGAAAGCATATCGATGCGCGTCTTAATCGGCATAGTCCACGCATTGGTCAATCCCGGAAATTTTACCGCCTGATCCAATTCCCGAATTAATTTTTGAGGCGTCATGCCTTCTCGCCACTCGGACTCGGGCTTGAGCATAATCGTCGTCTCAATCATCGACAACGGCGCCGGGTCTGTCGCAGTCTCTGCCCGACCAATTTTGCCAAATACGTGTTCAACTTCCGGAAAAGTGCGAATAATCTTATCGGTCTGTTGCAACAACGCCCGCGCCTTCGTAATCGACACCCCCGGCAATGTCGTGGGCATATACAACAGATCGCCCTCGTACAGGGGCGGCATAAATTCAGATCCAATTTTCTCCATAGGAAACAGCGCGTCCAACTTCACCAGTGCCTTATAAGTCAAACTCTGTGGCCGATCTGAAAAACGCGACACCACGATATCCCGGAATGGAAACACCGTCACAAACAACACCAGCCCCCCCAACACCACAGTCAGCACCCGATGTCGCAACACCCAATCAATCACAGGCCGATACAGATAAATCAAAACGCGACTGATGGGATTCTGCGCCTCAGAACGAATTTTGCCCCGCACAAAAAAAGTCATCAGCACCGGCACAACCGTAATCGCCAAAAATGCCGCCGCCGCCATAGCATAAGTCTTGGTATATGCGAGCGGCTTAAACAACCGTCCCTCCTGCGCCTCCAGTGTAAAAACCGGCAAAAACGACAGCGTAATAATCAACAGCGAAAAGAACAGCGCAGGCCCCACCTCTTTCGAAGCGGCAATGATCATCTCACTATGCGACTTTGCCCCGCCATCGCGTTCGATATGCTTATGTGCATTCTCGATCATCACAATAGCTGCATCCACCATCGCCCCAATAGCAATCGCAATGCCGCCAAGAGACATAATATTCGAATTGACACCCTGGTGATACATCGCTGCAAAAGCGATTAAAATCCCCATCGGCAATGTGAAAACAGCTACAAAAGCACTGCGAAAATGCAGCAAAAAAACAATACACACCACAGCCACCACTGCGATCTCTTCAATCAGCTTCTTCTGCAAATGATCAACCGCGCGCAGAATAAGTGCCGAGCGGTCGTAATTGGCGACCACCACCACGCCTTCGGGAAGACCGGGTTTGAGTGACACCAACTTCTCTTTCACCCGATCGATAACTTTAAGCGCGTTTTCCCCAGACCGCATCACCACAATACCCCCCACCACTTCCCCCTCGCCGTTCCACTCAGCCAATCCCCTTCTAAGCTCTGGCCCCACCTGCACAGTCGCAACATCTTTTACGCGAATTGGCGTACCGTGTTCATCAACGCCCAGGGCTATCTGCTCAATATCCGCCACAGATTGGATATACCCCAACCCACGCACCATAAATTCTGTCTCTGCCAGCTCGACCAATCGCCCTCCCACATCGTTATTGCTGCGCTGAATCGCCATCCGGATCTTCTGCAAAGGAATATTGTATGCCAGCAAGCGATTGGGATCCACAATCACCTGATACTGCTTCACAAATCCACCCACAGACGCCACCTCCGACACACCTTGCACACTGCTCAACTCATACCGCAAGTACCAATCCTGAATCGACCTCAATTCTGAAAGATCATATCTTCCAGTCGTATCCAGCACCGTATATTGATAAACCCAGCCCACACCTGTCGCATCTGGCCCCAGCTTCGGCGTCACCCCCTGCGGCAATCTATCAGATGCGGAATTGAGATACTCCAACACCCGACTGCGCGCCCAGTACATATCCGTACCATCCTCAAAAATCACATACACATAAGAAATGCCAAAAAACGAATAACCCCGCACCGTCTTTGCATAAGGCACGGATAACATCGCCGTCGTCAGCGGATACGTCACCTGATCTTCCACCACCTGCGGTGCCTGGCCCGGATATTCGCTATATACGATCACCTGCACATCCGACAAATCGGGAATCGCATCCAGTGGCGTATTCAGCATCGCATACACCCCCCATCCAATCACCATCAAAGTGGCGATCACCACCAGAAACCGATTCCTCACACTCGCTTCAATAATTCGATTTAACATCGCGTTTCAATCCTCTCAAAGTACGCGCTTCAATGTCCACCATGTTCGCCATGTCCACGCATCCCCGCCAGTGCAGCCTTTAAATTGCTCTCTGAATCAATCAAAAATTGTGCCGAAGTCACAATCTGCTCCCCCGGATTTAGTCCGTGCATTACCTCATATCCATCCTCGGTCTCGACCCCGGTGTGAATCTCGCGCGGTTCAAACCTGCCATCTCCGTGAGCCATCACAACAACCCTGCGCGTCCCCGAATGAATCACCGCCTGCACGGGTATCACAATGCCCTCACGCCCCACCTCGGGGCGAATCACCACATCGGCATACATATCCGGTTTAAGCGCACCATCTGCATTATCGAAAATCATCCGTACCTGCACCGTACGCGTCTTTTCATTCATAAAGGGAAAAATATAATCCACTTTTCCCCCAAATTGCTCGCCCGGCAAATAAGACAACGACACCTCTGCGCGCTGCCCTTTGGAAACCCACGGCATCTCGTATTCGTACACATCTGCATAAATCCACACCACCGACAGATCCGCAATGCGATACAGATGTTGCCCCGATCCGATATACGCGCCCTCCAGCACATCTTTATGCGTCACAATGCCCGACCGAGGCGCCAGAATGGGCATTGTTCGCCCAACCTGTCGCGTCTTTTCCAACTCGGCAATCTGACCCTCCGAAATATCCCAATACAACAACCTCTGCCGCGCAGCAGCAAGCAGATCGTCGGCACTTTGCGCCACCTCTCGGACCGCACCATCGCGCATTCTCTCCGCATAATCCAGAGCCGTTAAATACTCCTCCTGCGCCGCGACCAGTTCCGGACTATAAAGCGCCAGCAAAGGCTGCCCCTTTTCCACCCACTGACCGGTATAATCCACATATAACTGCTCAACCCACCCGGCGATCTTGCTATTCACATCCATAATCCGCGTCTCGTCATAATCCACCCTGCCCACCGCGCGCACCGTACGCTTCAAAGGCTGCTTTTCCACCACCATTGTCTTCACACCAATATTCTGAATCGTCACAGGATCGATCTGCACAGTCGCCGATTGCACATCTCCCTCAGACGATCCAGTGACCTCTTTCTCGACCAAATCCATATTGCAAATTGGACAAGTACCGCGCTTATCCGACACCACCGTCGGATGCATCGGACAGATATAGGTCGCGTGCTCCATCTGCGCGTCATGACGATGCCCGCCATTCATCTCCTTTTGCACCTGCTCTGTATCCGTATCTCCCGAAATCCAGACCCCACCAACAAATCCCGCGACCAATACCGCGATCAATACTAAAATTGGAAGGAGATATTTCATATCTCAACTCCTTGTTAGAGGGCAGGCACAGGAGCCTGCCCTGACCTTACACCTAACGTCCTACCGCCACCACCAGATCTGCCACTCGTTTTTCATGCTCAATCACATGTCGATAATGTGCGACCTCAAAATTCAACAGCGTCATCTGATTATTCAACAGCGTCAAAAAATCTACCTTATCCACCTGATATCCCGACAACGCCGACGCCAGCGACTGCTCTGCTTGAGGCAACATCGCCATGCGAAACAACTCGGCACTTTCTCGGTGCTGCTTTGCCTCAATAATTAGACGCTGAATCTCGTAGTGAATCTGCTGGCGTTCAGCGGCCTTTTGCGCCTCAACCTCTCGCATATTGGCCCGCGCTTCTGCAATCTGCTGGCGTTGCTTGCGCCCGCCAAATACGGGCAGCGGAATGCCGACACCAACAGATATAAAATCACTTCCCCCTACTGGATCATTGGGCGCAAACGCACGCTGGCGATATCCCAAACTCACCGTCATATCCGGCCAAACATTTCTTCGCGCAACCTCAACCTCTGCTTGCCACATCAAAACCGATTGATCCATCGCCTTCAGGGACGGATGTCCCTCATCGGCCTGTGCTTGCAAGACATCAACCGTCAACGGCACACCCGAAAGACCAATAGTATCTGGCGGCGTGCCCAGAGGACTTTGCGCAGACCGATTCAACACCAGATTCAAACGCGCCTCCGCCAATTGTTTTTTAGCCCGAAGAGCAATCAACTCCGTATCCAGTGCCGAAAGCGAAACCTGAGCTTTCAACACATCCTGTTGCAAACCCTTTCCAACGGCGTATTTCGTGCGGGCAATGCGAACAAGGTCTTGCAACAACACCCGATTCTTTTCCATAATTGCAATAGCACGGGTCACATAAGCCAGATCAAAAAAAGGCTGCTTGACCGCATTGGCAATTGCCAGTTCTCGGTCGCGCAACAGCCATGCAACAGAATCCGAGGCAAACTGCGCCGATCTCTCGCGCGCCCGCTGTTTTCCCGGCAAAGAAAACTTCTGGCTGATCACAAATTGATTCCCACTCATCGGCGTACTGCTCAAATTGAAATCGCGCAACGGCACATTGCTCACCTCAAAGCGAAAAGACGGATCTTCCAATGCCCCCGCCTGGGGAATTCTTGCTTCAAAAGCAGCCAACCGCGCCCGCAAAACCGACAAATTGGGATTATTTTTCAAAGCCTCCTGAATCAGCGTATCCAGATCCAGTTCATCTGCCCGCACAGATAAAATAGATATACCCATGAGGCATAGTCCGATCATGGCTCGGATAGCATACACAAGCCACCTCCAGAAAATTTGTATTTATTATTTAAAAAGAAAAAATGCTACAAAACATGCGGCAGGAAAAACGACCATTGGGGAACGATTTGTACACACCTATCCCCAAACGCCGTTCAAGCGCAGAAAGGGAAAATCAGATAAGAAATGCAGCGTGGAGAAGGTACAGATCGGGCGGTGATCGCAGAACATCTTGGCGATCATACGCCACAAAAGGAAGGAAATTACTCTGGGAAAGAACAACAGAGGGATACAATGTTACACATGTCAAATCCAACTTTGGATTTTGCCATTCACCGGGCAAAACAGCCAGATCGCGCGCAGGCATCTGCTGATCAACTGCCGCCTCTTTGCTACAACAGCAATCTTTCATCTCTGCCGCGGCATGACACTCTGGCATCGAAGCCTGATGCGCCCAGCATAGACAGGGCGCAATCGTTCCAATAACCATCAGCGCAACAGTAACAATGTGAGCAAAACGACAAAACACAGTTCAATCTCCAGAAGTTGGAAAACTTTTGCAAAAAATAGCCAAAAGCGATTATTTCGTCAAGAGGCACATATCGTATTTTTTACCACCACCCGCGCCGTCGGCCTCGCCGACCCCGATCTTCGGGCGTTTCACCAATCACAATATCAAAATTTGCCGTCAACTCGCCAATTTCAGACCCGGGCAATGGCTTAAACGGCACGGACAGCAAATCGTCAGAAGCGCGACCAGTATTCCGGAAAATAGAATCCCACTCATTGTCCGGATTACCCTTCACATACATCTGCGACGTCAAAAGCCGGTGCCCATTTTTATTAATCGCAAAATGAATATGAGCGGTTCGCGCCCCACCATACCGCACGGGCTTAATCGTCCGAAAGCGATATTCACCCGTAGATCCCGTCTCAAAACGCCCAAAACCCTGAAAGTTCGTGTCCCGCCGGTTCCGCCTCGGGGCCTCAGAATGAATATAAACCCCATTGCGATCAACCTGCCAGATCTCCACGATGGCATTCTTTACGGGATTGGCATTCACATCCAAAACGCGCCCGGTCAAATGCGTAATCTCCCCCACGGCTGGCGTAATTGCATCGTTGATTATCACGAGATCATTATCAACATCCAGCGGCATCTTATCCGGATAATACGGACCCTCGGTCTGCCGGGGTGTAAGCGTCAATTGCTCGGCAAAAACCCCTGGCGTCACAAAAACCGCCGCACCCAATGCAGCGGACTGATAGAGAAAACTTCGGCGATTAACAGACATCACGGCCTCCTTATTTCCACATACCGTTCCAGGCGTGCAACTTCGCCATCATCGACGTACTTGCCAATCTCACGCCGGAACTGCTCCATGCTCGAATACGGGCGGTACTCCTCAAACTCGTGTGCCATCCGCTTTCCCACGCCGGGAATGGCGAGGATCGCCTCCTCAGTAGCCGTGTTCAAGTCGATAGGCACAAAAACATACTGCTCCATTCGCGCAACTTCGGTATCATCTACGTATTTACCCATCTCACGGCGCCATTGGGCAATAGCCATATAAGGACGATACTCCTCGAATTCGTGCGCCATCTTTTTGCCTACACCAGGCACCAGAAGAATCTCCTCCTCGCTGGCGGTATTCAGATTAATCGGAATAAACATCTGAACGTAGAGCTTCTCGACCTCCTCCTCGCCGAAATGTTGCGAGGCGACCGAGTGCAATGCGTCCATACCGAGGAACGGGCGCTGCGCCATAATCGCATCAACGAGTTCCTTGCTCATCCCGGGAAGCGTGCCGAGTTCGTCGGCTCCTGCAAGATTGGGATTGACGACCATTGCGCTACTCGCGGCTTCTTCTGCGGGAGCATCAGAAGCAGGTGTCTCATCCACATTCGCACCACCACAACCCCAGAGCATCGCAAAACACATGAGTAACACCGCCGTATTGATAAACTTCTCTCTTCTACCGCAAATATTCATGTTCCCTCCTGAGAATTTTTCACTTTGCCAGCCCGCAAGCCGGGGTGGCGAAAACAAATTGCTAAACCGAGCAATCCGAGAAGCGTCATCGTACCTGGTGCCAGCGACGGGGTGGCACCGCCCAGAGCTTCCCAAACAAGCTCAAGCCCGCCGCGGGATGGATACATCTCCAACTCGAACTCGACATTTCCCTTGTAGTGAAGCCACTGCCCGACAAAACCCGAAACAACGAACAGCACCATCACAATCTGAAAAACGCGGACACTCGCCACGCCAGGCGCGACAAGAAGCCAGCCAGCGCCCGAAAGCGCCACCACAAAAAGCACGAGAGGCACCCATTGCCAGAAATCCTCCATATGTTCAAGGAGAACAAGCTCGGCTCCCGTGCCAACAATTCCCATTATCAAAATAGCGAGAACAAAACGCCGAAGCAGGTCGGCGTCTCCCCGCCAAGATCGTTGAGTTGAGGTATCCAAAACGCATTCCTATTTTTTAATCACTAAACCTTAGACCACCCAATACGCCAGAACGTTCCCACCTATCATCCTTCATCCCATATCTAATCAAAAAGATCATCCAAAACCCGCGTGCGATAATCAAAAATCTCTTCGAGTTGACGGCGCACAATTAGAGCATTTACGGCCCCCGCCAAAACGCCACCATAAAGCCCATAATGCACAATATCCTCAACCAAAACACCTTCAGCATGCGGCGCAAACCGATGCAAATGGTGCCAGAATTTATACGGTCCAAAACGCTGTTCATCTACAAAAAAATGTGGCGCATCCACATGCGTAATCTCCGTCACCCAATTCACAGAAATACCAGGCCCGATTCGCACGCGATAAACAATTACCTGCCCGGGGTGCATCGCATCCGGCAGCGAATGGGTCGGCACGAGATTCATTTTGGGGGGCGTAATTTTGCTCAAATTTTGCGGATTAGAAAAAAACGACCATGCCTCATCCATTGAAATTGGCAATATAAGAGATCTTTCCATGCGAAAAATCTTCATCTAAAACTCTTTGCTTTTTTTTATAGAGAATTATATTTACGCATTCACAATATTCATTTCAAAAGGAGACCACAATGAAAAAACAACCCTTCACCAGCAAACGCGGCAACATCCCCAAATTCCCCTACTCGCAAGCCATAATCTACGGCGACCTCATCTTCATCTCTGCCCAACCCCCGGTCGATCCGGAAACCGATGAAATTGTCGGAGACGATGTCAAAACGCAAACCCGGTGCATACTCACCAATATCTCGGGCATACTCGAAGACGCGGGAACATCGCTCGACAACGTCCTGAAAGTAACAGTCATCCTCCAGGACCGCTCTCTTTTCTCGGACTTCAACGACGCCTACGCCGAATTTTTCCCCGAAAACGCACCCACGCGCACACCCATCTTCGGCGATACCGGCGCACACCTGGTACTCCTTGACATCATTGCGGGGATGGAGTAATCTGAACCGCCAACTTACTCCCCACGCGAATCGCCTGCAACATATTCACGGCTTTGGCAACGCCTTTGCCCGCGATATCATAAGCCGTCCCGTGATCCACAGACGCCCGCACAATCGGCAGCCCCAGGGTCACATTGACAGCCTCGTCAAACGCCACCAACTTTGCGGGCACATGGCCCTGATCGTGATACATCGCCACCACCCCGTCGTAAATTCCGTTGTAGGCCTTTAAAAAAGTCGTATCCGCAGGCAGCGGACCATCAACGCGCCAGCCTTCGCTCAAAGCCTTTTCAACAGCCGGACGGACGACCTCTGCGTCCTCGCTACCAAACAAGCCATTTTCACCCGCGTGTGGATTTAACCCACACACAGCAATCCTCGGCTCTAACTTCCCCATGCCGATAAGCACATCTCGGGTAAGCCGAACCGTATCGTAAATCAGATCGACCGTAAGCCTATCGGGAACCTCGTGCAACGCAATATGCCCCGTCACATGCGACACATTCATGCGATCAGATACCAGCATAAGATGTGCGCGACCTGCACCTAATTTCTCAGCCAACAACTCCGTATGACCTGCAAAGGGATAACCCGCCAGATTCATCGCCTCCTTATTCAAAGGCGCCGTCACAATCCCGTCAATGCGACTCGCCATCGCCAGATCAACTGCGCGAATCACCCACTCAGCCGCTGCTCTTCCCGCCTCGCGACACACCTCGCCCATTGCGATCTGATCCACCTCCACCTCCACCGGGCACCAGATATCAACGCCCCCAAATTCAAACGCACCATCTTCGGGTTGCTCCACCACCCGCACATCCAGTCGCACACCGGCCATAGCCATATCGCGTTTCAATATTTCCGGATGCCCAATAATTAGTGGTCTGCACACGCGATAGCTTTCCTCATGTGCCAGAGCCTTCAAAATCACTTCCGGTCCTATACCACACGGATCGCCCATCGTAATACCCATCAGCGGGCGTTTGTCCAAACTGTCGTTATCAACCATAAAACAATCCAACAAAAAAGTGGCGGCCTCAAAACCGCCACAATCGTTATCTTTTTTTTGCCTGCCACCTCACTATCAAGGCCGCAACCATGCCAATGACTGTTTCCATTATGCATCCTCTCAACAATCAATCATCATCTGCCGTGTCATAAGCCTCATCCCTCGCGCGAGAAGCAAACACACCCGCACTCAAACGCCGAATAGCCAGACGCAAATCGTCGAGCAAAGTATAAAACAAAGGCACAACCAACAACGTCAGGAATGTCGAGGCCAACAGCCCGCCCATCATCGTGCGTCCCAAAGGCGCATAAGACGTACCCATTGCATTGCTATCGCCCACTGCCATAGGCAGCAAGCCAAATACCGTTGTAAACGTCGTCATCAAAATGGGGCGAAAGCGATTGTGACCCGCTTCCATAATTGCATCAAAGCGATTCATACCATCGGCACGCAAGCGATTGACCATATCCACCAGCACAATCGCGTTATTCACCACCACACCGATCAACACAATCACTCCCACAGATGCCATTCTATCCATGGCCGTATCTGTCAAATACAGCGTCCAGTAAACACCGAAAAAAGAAAATGGAATTGAAAAAAGCACTGAAAACGGCAAAATAAACGACTCGAACAAAACGCCCATCAACAAAAACACACACGTCACCGCCATCACAATTCCCAGTTGTTCAGAGGCTTCGTCCTCTTTAAGTTGCTTGAAACTCTCTCCCTTATCCCACGAATACCCGCGGGGCAACTCGAGGCCAGCCATCACTTTGTCAATCTCCTCGGCCAGACCCCTGATATCTGCCCGCGTCGTATAAGCCCTGATACGCAACTTGACCTTGCCATCGTACCGCGAAATACGCCCCATCCCCCGCGAGACCTGGAAAAAGGCGACCTCGCTCAAAGCCACTTCTGTACCATCATGGGTCTCAAACGGAAAATTGCGCAACTGATTCAAATTTTGTCGGTCTGTCCTCTCCAGAAAAAGCCGCACCCGCACCTCGCCGTCATCGGACTTAAAACGGGGCAACGACACCCCTTGCAGACCATAAGAAATATAGCGCGCAACATCCCGCACGGAAATCCCAAGTCGTTTCGCTCGCTCCCGATCAATCACGACCCGCACCTCGTCATCGGCAAGTTCCAAATCCGTGTCAACACCGACGAGAGACGGGATCTGCCGCAAGCGTCGCTCAACCTCATCGACGAGACTGACCAAAACCTCAGTATCATCGCCTACCAGATAAATCGACACGCCCGGATCACTACCACCGCCCCCATTGCTAACCCCTTCCACGGAATGCCGCACACCCACATATCTGGGCATATTTTTGCTAATATCTTCCGCGACTTCAGCCCGTTCCATTGGCCCAGCAACGGGTATCCCCAGGGCATTGCGCGTATTTTTGTACGCCACATACCACCACGGATCATCGCTCTTAGCCGGCATATACAAACTCAGGTTACCGTAGCCAGGTCGATAATAAACGCGCAGGGTTTCATAGCCGTATTTTTCGCGCCGCGCCTCCAAAAATTCCTCAACCTCCCCCACAATATTCTCGGTTTCTTCCGGCGAAAAGTGACGCGGCAACCTCAACCGCACATCCAAATCGTTAAACGCGCCACCGTGGTGGCGATCTGCGCGCTTCAGATTATCCATGGGATACATCGTCGTTGCCGCAAGTGCCAGCGCGATCAACACCGCGTCCCGGCGGTGTCTCAATGTCCAACTCAACATGCGCGCATAAATTTCTCGCGCCTTCACAATAATTTTGGCACTGGGACGCACCCGCCCCTTGCCCAAGCGCACCGACGCCAGAGGAATAAATAACAGCGCCACAAATAGCGACCCCACCAGAGCCACCCCAACCGGAACGCCCAGACGCGTCATGTAAAAAGTCATAAACATATTGCCGCTAAACAACATCATAGGCAAAAACACCACCACTGTTGTAAACGTCGCCATAGTAATGGCCTGCCCCACCTCACTCGCGCCAAAGATAGCGGCATCTTCGGGTGCCTCGCCATCGCCCCGCCAGCGATAAATATTCTCCAAAATCACAATGGCATTATCCACAACCAGCCCAATCCCAACCATGAGACCCATCATAGTCACCACATTGAGCGACCAGCCGACAAAATACAACGCGGTCATCGCAATCATCACACACAGCGGAATAGCCAATGTGATAATGGCCGTCATCCGCACGGTACGCAAAAAGAACAACAACACCAGCGCAGCAAATAGCCCGCCCCAAAGCCCTGTTTCCTGAAGATTGCGAATCGATTCCTTGACAAAAAAACCCTGATTGAACATCACCTGGAACGACACCTGCCCGGCCATGCGCGGATCTTCTTCGATAGCTTTCAATTTTGCCACAACCCGATCGGTCACATCCACGATATTTACACCCGATTCCTGTTTGACGCCAAAACTCATACCTCTTTTGCCATCAATGCGCTGCGTCCACGATTTTTCGGGCACCTCGAAAACCACCGAAGCCACATCGCTCAGGCGCACTTTGCCTGCCCGCGATTGAATCTGGATATTTTCAATTTCTCGCAACGTGACATACTGCGCCAGCGACCGCACGTAAAATTTCTTTGTGCCTTCGCGCACATAGCCTCCGGCAAGCGCGAAATTGTCGCTCTTCAAGGTCGAAACAATCTCGCCAATGCGCACACCGCGCGCCCTCATGCGCTCTTGATCTACCTCCACCATTACTTCCTTGCGATCTGCGCCAAAAATATCCACGCGCCCAACCCCATCCACGCGCTCCAAAGGATACTGAACAAAAGTCTCGATAAACTGAAAGGGTTCTGTAATGGCCGAGTCAATCGACACAGCCACATACATAACAGACTTCGAATCCTGATCGTATTTGTGAATACGCACCTCGTCTCGCGCCTCTTCCGGCAGCAGGGGCTTGAGGCGCTCGAGCCGATCTGAAACCTGATTGTACGCAGCCACCATATCTGTATATTGGCGAAATTCCATATACACGCGCGTGCCCCGAGAGCTGTAGCTACGCATGTTCTTAATACCCTTTACGGTACGCAGCGTCTCTTCCAGCGGCAGGGTAATCTGTTGATCGGTTTCCTGCGGAGAGGCATTGCGATACCCAATGGATACGACCAAAAATGGCGGCGTCAAACCATCGGGCATCATCTCGACGGGCATACGCAGATATGCCACCGCCCCCAGCACCAATAGCGCAACAAGGCACATGGTAACAGAAACGGGCCGCAACACCGAAATACGCGGCAAAAGAGAAGATTTGGGCTGCATGGTAAACTCAGTAGTTAATTAGCGTCACCAGAGTATCGCTCTTAATTATCGTAGATTTGCACAGATTTAGCAAACAAAGTTTGCGATCCCTATCATATAAATTAAACTTATCTCTGCTAATTTAAGTTGCATTCCAATATACGGAATATATACATTATAGGGAATTTGGCTATCCCCTCCGCAGAGAAATCGTCCAAATCCCCTCATTAACACAGGAGCAGGCCATGATGGACCAGATTGCAGAATTGCGCGTATCCAACGACGCGATTGACGATTCAGAAGAGTTGCGGCGGCGCATCCGTGAAGAAGGCTATCTATTCTTCCGCAAATTGCAGAACCCGGACAAACTCTGGGATTTGCGGCGACAAATGCTCAACAAAATGACACCCTGGCTCGTCGAAGGAACCGATCCCATAAATGGCATCGCCGATATATCCAGGCAGTGTACCGAAGGCGACCCTGAATACACCGACGTATATCACGAAGTGTACAAACTCGAAGCCTTTCACCGCATTGCCCACGAACCAGAAGTACTCGACCTGCTCGAAAAAGTGATGGATGGTCCTGTTTTCCCGCATCCGCACAAAGTCGCTCGCCTGTGGTTTCCCAAATACACGGCGCACACCACACCGATACACCAGGACTTCGTACACTTTCAGGGCAACTTCGACACCTACACCTGTTGGGCACCTGTCGGAGACTGTCCCATTGAACTGGGTGGCCTCGCCGTATTGCCCGGCTCTCACAAAATCAATGCGGTCATGGAACACCACTTCTCTCTGGGCGCGGGCAGCCTGTGCATCCACACCGACGAATTGGAAGGCCAATGGCACAGCACCAACTACAAAATCGGCGATACCCTTATCTTCCCGGCACTCACAGTACACCAGGCTCTACCAAATCTCACCGAAGACCGCCTTCGCGTCTCACTTGACAACCGCTATCAAAAACTCGGCGACACCCTATCTGAGCACATGCTCGAACCCCATCTGAACATCTTCAATAATCTCACCTGGGAAGACGTGTACAAAGACTGGAAAACCGACGACCTCAAATACTATTGGGAAAACCTGAACAACCGCATCATACCCCGCGACTTCAGCTATTCGGAAAAAGGTTTCGTAGAAGCCCTCGAACTGGCTAAAGCGGGAGATGAACGCGCGTATATTGCTATGAATCGCGCCATACGACGCGATCCCAAATCACCTCAGGCCAAAGCTGCCAGAAAAGCCATAGCACTTGCGTGATCGACAGTATTTTCACACAACTCTTTTCCCCAATGGAGAATTCTATGCTGAACCACATTCGCAATATTGTTGTCATAGCCTTTGCCGCAGGACTAATGTGGAACTGCGGCGGCGAGCGCGTGACACAGTCAGAAGTTGGAAACGAACAGATTGGCCGTCCCCTGAGCAAATTGGTAGCGCACGGAGATGCTGTACAGGCTCAGGTAAAGGTCACTTTGCATCAAGAGGACGCACCAGTCAGCGGTGCAACTGTAGAATTCTCGCGCTCTATTGCCGGACACGCCCCTGACTATCAGTGGTCGGGCACGACCGATGACCATGGTCATGCGTGGGTGGAAATCAAATCGGGCAATGGTTATTACCAGGCGCGTGCTTCACAGGATGGAGTCGAGATCGGTTCCTGGTCCAGCATTCCAATCAACGCGGGCTACGAGGTCATGCTCGATTTACCCATTGGTGGACAAGCGCATATAACTGGTTCATCCATGCCTTCCCTGGTCGAGATTGACCAGGGCGAAGCCGTGCAAATCCGTTCGTTGCTCACACATACCATCGCGGCGTCGCTTGGCGGTCCATCGCGGAACGCAATTGAGTTGGCCGTGCAAGACTTCGGCATGATCCACGGTCACGCGGTTGAACTCGGCGAACCAATAGATACCGGGTGTGGACCTGAAGGCGGACAAATGGGCGCAGAGCAGATCATCGCCGACCCACAGGTGCTCGGCGTCATCGGCACATCCTGCTCCGGCGCGGCAGTGGCGGCCTCACCGGTGATCAGCACGGCGGGGCTGGTAATGATCTCGCCATCCAACACCTCGCCTTTGCTCACCTCCGACCTCGCAGGCAACGCGAATCCCAACTATCACCCAGGCTATTTTCGCGTTTCTGTCAACGATCTCTATCAGGCGCGGGCAGTCGCCGACTTCGCATATAACGAATTGGGCCTGCGGCGCATGGTATCCCTCAAAGACGGTGACCCGTACACGACAGCCCTCGTCAGCGCGTTTGGCGATGCGTTTAGTGCCATCGGCGGTGAGGTCGCGGTCAGCGCCCAGATCGAAAAAGGGCAGACGGACATGACATCCGTCCTCACAGAATTTGCAGCAGCCACACCAGACGGCATCTTCTTCCCCCTGTTCGAAGAGGAAGGCATACCTTTCGCCGAACAGGTGCGTGAACACGACAGCCTGAAAGACGCGACACTCATCACGGGTGCTGCTCTCCTCGATTCGAAATTCCTCGCCACACCGCAATCAGAGGGTGTTTACGCTGCGGGACCAGAGGCGGACCTCGGCACAAATGTCAATGCCATAACCGGCAAGAGCGTAGATGACGTGCTCGCCGCGTATGAAGCCGCGTATGGCGGATTTCCAGGCACGCCTTACTGGGCGCACTCTTACGACGCCACAACGCTACTGCTCAACGCCATCGAGATTGTTGCAGGTGAAGATGACGGAAAATTGTATGTAGATCGCGCCGCGCTGCGCCGGGAACTCCACGCGACATCCGGATTTCAAGGTCTCCTGGGCACACTCAACTGCGACGAATTTGGAGACTGCGGCACCGGGCGCATAAATATATACCACCACACAGATTTGAACATCACAGACCCCGCGCAATTGCCCGTAGTCTATCGATTCTCGCCGTAAATTTTTTTGGAGGACTCCATGTTGAACCACATTCGCAGTATTGTTATCATAACTCTCGCCGCAGGACTGATGTGGAACTGTGGTGGAGAGCGCGTGACGCAATCAGAAGTCGGAACAGAGGAACAGGTCGCACGTCCCCTGAGCAAATTGGCAGTCGCCCATCACAAAGCACAGGCCGTGGCCATGGTCACATTGCATAGTGATGACGCACCAGTCAGTGGTGCAGCCGTAGAATTTTCGCGCTCTATTGCAGGACAGGCACCAGACTATCAGTGGTCGGGCACAACCGATGAAAAAGGTCAAGCGCTGGTAGAAATCACATCGGGCAATGGTTATTATCAAGCGCGTGCCTCGCAGGACGGAGTCGAGATCGGCACCTGGTCCAGCATACCAATTAACGCAGGCTATAAGGTCATCCTCAATTTGCCCATTGGTGGAAAAGCACAGGTAAAGGGTTCATATTCCCTGGAGCCAGCAAAACAGGTCTCGGCCAGAGATGTAGTAGATAAAGAAACCCTGAAAACATTTGTCGAAACCGCAAAAAAATATGCGCAAAGCTTCCCCTTTTCCGAGAACATCGCAGAAGAATTCAGACAAGAAGGCGGAAAGTGGAAACACGAATCCATCTATCTCGCAGTCTTAAATAGCGATGGCGTCATCGTATTTCACGCAGCCAATTCGGCTCTCGAAGGGCAAAACCTGATCGACTTTGAAGATCCCAACGGCGTTAAATACGCCCAGGAACTCATCGCTGCAGCCGCTGCAGGTGGTGGTTTTGTCGAATATTATTTTGATAATCCAGCAGTAGATGAGAATGGGGATGGCGAATTGGTAGGCGATCCTATTGGCTCACCAAAAATAAGTTATGCCATCCCAATCACCAACCCACAAACCGGCATGGAATTCACCCTGCTCTCTGGCTTTTATCCGCAGGTACAAGACGGATAACTCGGTCAATTTCAATCTGCCGAAATATTTAAAAAAAGCCGCGAGTTATGCTCGCGGCTTTTTTCTTTTTGTGACTGGATACTGCGTAACATCAGTTATTCATTTGTAACCTGGAGGGATGCTGTACCCAACACTTGTGCAACAATGGCTATTTGTCCGTCGCCAAGTAGAATTTCTCCGATGTCAACTGTATCTACTATAACGCCCAAATTGACGCCTTCACCAAGTTCAAGCGCATTTGCAGTAACATTAGCCTGTTCAATCGCCTTTTGCTTATAACTTGATAAATCCACCGTCAAAAGATCGTGTAGTTGTTCTTTCGCCATGGATTTGAGCATGTCTGCCGCGTCATCCAACAATGCTCTATTGCTGCTAATATCGTATTCGAGATCGTTAAAGCGCAGTGTGGTCTCTTGCATATCGGGATAGCCAGTCAAGTAAACCGTGCCCTCAGGAGAGCCAAGTCCATCCACTTTAAATCGCGCCTTGATAACCAGTCGCCCACCCCCCTCTTTCAAGTCAAAATCGCTAAAAATAACCTGCCGTTTATCATCGATATTGACCACATAAGATTTCCTCTTCTCATTCAGCGTATTTGCTATGGAATCGAGAGGAATCAGCACTGGGACGTAAAGCTTAAACTGATTTGAGCCTATTGTACTCACAATCTTGGGTAACGGCATCTTCTCGATATCTGGCCGCTCGCCGACATAAGTTTTAAAGTTCGCTATCAGGAGAACCGAAGTTGTTACTCTGTCGCTTCCAAACTGCAATGGTGCAAGACCAACACCTATCGGATTTACAGCAACCCATATAGATCTCGCTACCTGAAAGACAGGATCTATTTGATCCCATTTATTCTCTGCGACTTCGCGAAGATCAAAATTATTAATTATCTTCTGTATTTTTTTTTCCAAATTTGGAATTGCATTTGCAATGGGGTTTCGCAACCACCTATATATGGAAACTTCTTTGCCCAGGATACTTGTAGATACCTTCTTAAAATCGTATTTGATATCAATATCGCTGTTGATTCTCCAATCTGCTCCTATATATACATTTGAAGGAAGTACCCTAATACTGCCCAAAAAATTTACAGTTTTCCGAGCAGGAAAAAGTAACCTGGCACGAAGAATAGCCTGACCACTAAAGTCTGTCTGTAAAATCAGCCTGTCCTCTGAGGTTTTGGTCCGGACAGATGATCGACGTGCTTGATACGCCAATCGCTCTCTCGTCAATACGGGTATATCGACACCAAACTCTCCGCTGAAGGTCTTTGGTATTAATTTTTCCAATTCATCTTGTAGCTTAAACAAATCCACCTCAATAGGTATTTCAAATATCGACGTATATTCCGGCACTACAAGTGGCTGAGATGAAATTTTTGGCGGTTCTGGTTCTACGATTTCCTTGGGCCAGTTTATTGCAAAAAATAAAACTATGGCGCACAATACAATAAACTTAAAAAAAAACGATACACTTTTCCTATTCATCTTCGATTTCGCTATTCAGACTTTTCTGGTTGAGAATGGGCAACCGTGACCACGGTCAATCAAGGGATTATTGTTCGCGGCGGGCCTGTGGTGGAGTTACACGCGCTGCAACCCCGGCCCCTTCTGGTAGTAATAGCTCCCCGGAAAGAGCTTTTCATTATCCGGCATAGATTCGACCAATCGCACCTCTGCCGCACACACCTTGTACTCGGCAGTCCCCGTCACCGCATCGCCCACATCATTAGTCAGCACATTGGCGCGTGCCTCGGCAAAATGCAATGGCATCCAGATACATCCCGGGCGCACTTGCCGCGACAAAATAGCCCGCAACTGCACACGCCCGCGACGCGTCGTCACCTCCACCATATCCCCGTGGTGAACACCCCGCATCCGCGCATCGCTCGGATGCAACTCCACAAAAGCCTCGGACTGTTTTGCATCAAGCCCGGACTCTCGGCGCGTCTGCGTTGCGGCATTGTAGTGATACAACGTACGTCCCGTAGAAAGAAAAAGACCGTAATCTTCATCCGGCAATTCCGCCGGTGGGATATAATGCACGGGCATAAACAATCCCTTGCCGCGCAAAATCCCATCTTCGTGTAAAAATTTTGTACCCGGATGATCCGCATCGGGGCACGGCCACTGCAAGCCCGCTATGTTCTCTTCTCCTGCATCTATCTTTTCCAATTTTTTGTGACTAATACCGGCAAACTGAGGAACATCTTTAACCATCTCGGCATACACCTCTGCCGGATCTTTGTACGACCAATTCGCGCCCATCTTATTCGCCAGCATAACCAGAATCTCCCAATCTGGAAGCGCTTCCCCAGGAGGTTCAACCGCCTTGCGAATCCTCTGCACGCGACGCTCTGAATTGGTAAACGTACCCTCCTTCTCGGCAAACACGGCAGCGGGCAAAATCACATCGGCAAAACGCGCCGTCTCATTCATAAACGCATCCTGCATCACGATAAAATCAACCTTATTCAATCCCTTTTCCAGTTCGAGAACATTGGGTTCGGATAACACAATATCTTCACCCATCACAAAAAAGCCGCGCATCTGTTCCCCCACCGTCTTCATCATCTCATTGAGATTCAACCCAGGCACAGGAGATAGTGGAACACCCCAGGATTTTTCGTACTTTGCCCGCACATCGGGATCATCCACGCGCTGATAACCCGGATAAAACATCGGCGTGGCACCCGCGTCATTCGCACCCTGCACATTATTCTGTCCGCGCAAAGGATTCATCCCGGTCGCTGGTTTGCCCAAATGCCCAGTCATCAAAACCAGATTTGCAAGCGCATACACATTATCCGTACCGTGTGCGTGTTCCGTAATGCCCAGCGTATAGTATATACCCGCTTTTTCCGTCATCGCATACTGACGCGCTGTCCAGCGAATATCATCTGCTGAAATACCCGTTATCTCCTCCGCTTTCTCGGGTGTATAAGACGCAACGGTCGCTTTGACCTGCTCAAAATTTTCCGTCTGATTTTCGATAAATTCGCGATCGATCAAATCCTCTGTCACAATAACATGCGCCATGGCATTGAGCAACCACACATCTGTACCGGGGTTGAGTTGCAAATGTTTTTTCGCAATAGACGTCATCCATATCGCTCTGGGATCGGCGACAACCAGGGTCGCACCTTTGCGAACCGCGCGCTTCATCTCCATGGCAATAATTGGATGCGCCTCACTCGTATTGCTACCAATCACAAACAGAAAATCGGCATCGCGTATCTCGCCAATTGAATTTGTCATAGCACCCGCACCAAATGTTTCGACCAGACCGGCCACTGTTGGCGCGTGTCACGTGGCCGCGCACTGATGGACGTGATTTGCCCGAAACAGTGCGCGCGCCATTTTCTGAACGAGAAAATTTTCCTCCATCGTACACCGCGACGAACTCACAAAACCCAGGGCATCTACGCCGTGCCGATCTGCAACATCCAACAATCCTTCCGCTGCTCTTTCGAGCGCATCATCCCATGTGGTCGGATACAATACACCATTCTCACCCCGCACAAGTGGCTGCGTCAACCGGTCGTTATGGTGGACAAAATCATAGGCAAAGCGTCCCTTGACACACAAATTGCCATCATTGGTCGTCGTGCCCGGCGGTGGACTCGTCACCTTTACAATCTGCCCCTGACCATCGCGTCCTTCTGGATCCACATTGAGATCGAGCTGACAACCCACCCCACAAAAGTTGCAGGTTGACCGCACCTTTACCAATTCGCGCTCGGATTTTTGCCCGCGCGTAAGGGGCAATTTTTCATTCATTGCGCCAGTTGGACACACATCAATACAGCCACCGCACAACTCGCACGTCGTATCCAGCAGTGATTTTTCTTCCACTGTAGAAATCGTCGTATGCGACCCTCTACCCGCAAGAGTAATAGCCGAAACACCCTCTACTTCCTCGCAATAGCGCACGCACCGAGCACACGCAATACAGGTATCGGGATTAAAATCCACATAAGGATTGCGATCTTCTCGATCTCCCCGCATCGGTTCCATCCATCCCCAATCCATTGGCGCATCAAACTCAGCAGCCATATCCAGCAATAAATCCGGCGAACCGACTTCCGATACTTCTCGCTCGTGCGGATGATCAGTCATATATAAAGCCATCAGGGTTTGGCGGTGCCGATCAATGCGCTCATTCTCGGTCACCACCACCATACCAGATTGCGCCGCACGCGCACAGGCCGGTGTCATCAATCGTTCTCCTACAACTTCCACCAGACAAGAGCGACATGCACCCGCGGGCTCTAAACGCGGATCGTGACACAGGGTCGGAATTTCCAACCCCTGACGGGATGTAATATCCAGCAGGGTTTCGCCCTCGGCAAAGCATACCGTCTGTCCGTTCAATGTCAGTTCATTCATCAAATTCCTCGGGGAAAAATTTTTGGGCACTCGTCAGGGGGAGAGCAGCAATTTGCCCAAGACCACATATCGAACCCTCACTCATTTGCCACGCCACATCTTCTGTGTGTTGCAAGTGAGGTTTGTCGTCCTGTTCCCGATTGCAAATGCGATTTTCAAGTGCCTCGTGTAAATACCGCGTACCAATGCGACAGGGGGCACATTGCCCGCAGCTTTCATCGTGAAAAAATCTCAACTGTTGACTGACTGACCATTTCATATCCACCGTGTCGTTCAATACAACAACACCGGCCGAGCCGAGCAGCGAACCCAATTTATCCATTGTCTTAAAATCCAATGGCTGATCTCTGTATTTAGCTGGCAAAAAACCCGAACTCGCACCCCCAGGGCTAAACGCCTTCGGATTACCAATATATCCGCCCGCCTCTTCGACCAACTCATCTAAAGTCACACCCAGTGGCAATTCATAGACACCCGGACGTTTGACATGCCCGCTAATACAATACACTTTTGACCCCGCTTCTGCGCGCCCCAGACCGCGAAACCAATCGCCGCCTTTTGAAATAATCGAAGGCACGCACGCAATAGTTTCCACATTGTGAATAAGTGTGGGTTTTCCCCACAAACCATACTCTGTGGGATAGGGTGGTCGCAAACGCGGCATCCCACGCTTGCCCTCCAATGCCTCTAAAAGTGCGGTCTCCTCACCACAAATATACGCACCCTGCCCCGAGTGAATGTGAAAATGGATACCGGGGAATATATTGTGCGATTCAAACTCCGCAACTGCTTTTGCCATCACAGCCTTTGGAAATGCAAACTCGCCCCGCAAGTACAAATAAACATCTCTCGCCCCGATTGTATAAGCCGCAATCGCCAATCCCTCGATGACCAGATCGGGACGACGCATCAAAATCTCGCGATCCTTAAATGTACCTGGTTCGCTTTCATCGCCATTTAAGACCACATAACGCACGGTCTCTTTTTCTGAACACACGGCATTCCACTTAAAAGATGCAGAAAAACCCGCGCCACCGCGCCCCTGCAGCCCTGACGTCTCTATTTCTTCAATAATTTCTTCGGGACGCATCTTCGCTGCCTTTCCAAACGCTTTACCCGACCAATCGGCCTGCCCCAACAAATTGATCGCCATAGTATCTGGATCATCCACCTCTGGTCCCACATGCCCCAACCAGCTTTTGTCACTGGACACTATCTCTGGCAGAAGCCTTGTCCAATCGCCATCTGCCCTCACCACATCTTTGACCGATACAGTGGGCAACACATCGCGGTCTCGCAACACTGCAGGCGGACGATCACAAGCCGCCAGACACGAACACCCCATCGCGGGCAGACCCGCATCTTTCATCGCCTGCAACACCTGATCTGCACCCGTCATGCGACACGACAAACCCGTGCATACCCGCACTTTTTTGTCCGTATCCTTCAACAAATCAAAAAAACTACCCACACCATAGACCTGCGCTTCGGGAACACCCGTTTGTTGTGATACCTCCCGCGACACGCCTGAATTTAATCCGCCGCCAATCTGGAGCAAATCGGGCACATCGGCCTGTTTTTTGTTCATCTATAACCTTCCATTCGCCCTGTGAATTTGATCCACCAGCCTTTGAGTCGCCTCAGTGGGATCGGGCTGGCAGCACACGGCTGAAATCACCGCAATACCATGCGCTCCTGCGCGTATCACCTCGGCAGCATTTTCTATCCCAATTCCCCCAATAGCAATAATTGGCATACGCACCCCACTGACCATCTCGCGCAAATCCTCCAGACCTTTTACCATACCTGCATCGGATTTTGAACCAGTTGCATAAATCGGTCCAAAACCGATATAATCCGCACCTTCGGCAATGCACTGACGCGCCTGTAAAAGCGTCTTTGCCGTCCCGCCAATCACCGCATCTTCACCGAGCAAAACGCGCGCATTTTCAATGGGAAAATCATCCTGACCCAAATGCACCCCATCAGCCTCTGCAGCAATCGCCACATCAACCCGGTCATTCACAATCAAAGGCACAGCGCCACACGCATTCTTCACGGCAATAGCGGTCTCAATCAACGCACGCGTCGAACCCTCTTTCTGTCGAAACTGGATCGCATCCGCTCCCCCAGCAACAGCCATTTGCGCCAGTGCGCTGTGCGAAAAGCGATCTTGCAAAACAACATCAGTAATGACGTGAAGTCTGCCAATTTTTTTCATGTTAGAATTAGCGTTCAGTACAGTCTAAAAAATAAAAATGATTTGTAGGACCGTTACCTTTGCCAATATTTAAGCCATGCCTGATAGCTTCGGTAATATAATTTTTTGCACGATCTATCGCATCGCACAACCCGTATCCCAGCGCAAAATTGGCTGCTATCGCCGATGATAGTGTACAACCCGTCCCGTGTGTATTTTCGGTATCAATGCGTTCACGTTCAAAAATCGTTTCACGCGCTCCATCCCACAACACATCCACCGCCGCATCCTCCAAATGTCCCCCCTTCACCAGCACGGCACATGTGCTCAAAACGGCAATTTTCCGCGCAGCAAATCCGGCATCTTTTCGCGTCTTTATTTTTGTCTTACTCAATAATTCCGCTTCATGGCAATTCGGCGTCACCAATGTAGCGAGCGGCAACAAACGGTCCGTAACACATTGTATGGCATCATCCCGGAGCAATGAAAACCCACTCGTCGAAATCATCACCGGATCAACCACAATCGTCTGCTCATTGCGAACTATCAACTCATCGGTCACAGCCTCTACAATCTCACGCGAAGACAACATCCCCGTCTTAACCGCAGCAATCTCAAAATCGTCAAACGCGGCACTTATCTGAGCGCGGATAATCTCTTCGGGCAAGTCACAAGCCGCACGCACCTCTTGTGTATTTTGAGCAGTGACAGATGTAATCGCAGACAGGCCAAACACGCCATGAGCGTGAAATGTTTTCAAATCCGCCTGAATACCCGCGCCACCGCCGGAATCTGAACCCGCAATTGTCAGGGCTTGTTTCATTCCCATGCCCTCAAAAATTCACATACCGCTTTGGTCGGATCTCTCGCCGCCAAAATACCCGACATCACCGCGACGCCTGCACATCCCGTTGCACGGCATTTGGCTGCGCGTTTGGGCGTAATCCCCCCCAGCGCGTAAACGGGCAAGCGAGAGTGCTTCACCGCATTTGCCAACCCTTCAAGCCCCACTTCCACACCATCATACCCAAGTTTAGATCCCGGCATAAAAATGGGACTATAAGTCACAAAATCTGCCCCGCCAGCGCAATCTAATTCCGTATGGGTATGCGCGGAATAACCAATTAAAAATGACGGCCCGACCCGATCTCGGACCGTCCGCGGCTTTGCATCACCTGGCAAATGCACACCCTGCGCGCCGATCTTCACGGCAATATCTACTGCTGTATTAATCAACAGCCTCGCATCATAACGCGCCACCAGCGACAACACCTTCTCACCCAAAGCTTTCAATTTATCCCTATCCAGAGCTTTTTCCCGCAACTGCACCAGCCGCACCCCGGCATCCAGCGCATGTGCGAGCACATCCAGCATCGGCCGATCACCGCACGTTGCCCGATCGGCAATCAGATAGAGAAGGGGCAATGAATTCAAATTTCCACCCGTCCTTCCATCGCCGTCGAAGCCGTTGCGTACAGCTTTCTGGGAATCCGCCCGGCTTCAAAAGCCAACCGCCCGGCTTCAACCCCCTTTTTCATAGCCATCGCCATCTTCACCGGATGCCGAGCACCTGCCACTGCCGTATTCAACAACACGCCATCGCAACCCAATTCCATCGCCAGAGCAGCATCCGATGCGGTTCCCACACCCGCATCGACAATGACCGGCACATTGACCGAATCTAGAATAATCTGAATATTGTACGGATTGCGAATCCCCATTCCCGAACCAATGGGCGCACCCAGAGGCATCACAGCGGCACACCCCAAATCTTCCAGCTTCTTACAGGTAATCGGATCGTCATTGCAATAGGGCAACACAGTAAACCCATCATTCACCAGTGTCTCGGCTGCTTGTAGCAACCCCACCACATCCGGAAACAACGTGCGTTCATCGCCAATCACCTCTAACTTAATCAGATCGGTTTTCAGCGCTTCACGTGCCAACCGCGCAGTAAGCACCGCATCTTGAGCGGTAAAACATCCGGCAGTATTTGGCAAAATGGTGTATCGCGATCGATCGAGCAAATCGAGAACACCCTCGCCAGATTCGTCATTCATATTGAGCCGTCGAATGCCCACCGTTACAATCTCTGCGCCACTGGCTTCCACGGACTTCAGCATCACCTGCATATTGGGATAACGCGCAGTGCCTATTAGCAATCTTGAACCATATATTACGCCTGCCATCTTAAAATCGCCTGTCATAATATCCTCAGTCTATCCCCCCTGAACCGCATGAATAATATCCACCCGGTCGCCACTACACAACTGCGTATTTGTCCACATCGCACGCGCTATGACCTCGGCATTCAGTGCCACGGCAATGCCCTTTTGCTCAGTACCAATATTCATCTCAATCAGCAAATCGAGCAGCGTTGATGCATCATCCACTGATTGCTCTTGACCATTCACTATAAGTCGCATGGGTCACAATCCAAATCGGTCAATCCCAAAAGGCCGAATAAGTGCCGGGGTACGCCGCTCCAAAATCACTTCGGCAACAGATAGTGCTGTCAGCGGCGTCAGCAAAATACCTTTCCGATAATGGCCCGTTGCCATAATTAAACCCTCAATAGGCGTTTGGCCCAAAATAGGCGCATCATCCCGGCTACCCGGACGCAATCCCGCCGCGGACTCGACCAGAGGCAAATCGTAAACCCCCGGCACCACCTCCCACGCGGCGCGCAACAACTCAAACATCCCCCCCGCGGTCACATCTTCATCAAACCCCATCTCTTCTGACGTAGCACCCAAAACGAGATGCCCATTATCCTTCGGTACGAGATACGCCACCGTAGAAGTCGCCACCCGCGAATACCAGATCATTGTATTGAGCGCGAAATCCTCCGTCATCGCCAGACGCATAATCTGCCCTCGCACGGGTCGCACCGGCGGCCTGGCACAATCGGGCAAACCCGGTATCAAACGCGACCAGCACCCCGAAGCCAACACCACTGTATCGCCCTCGAAAACTTCCTCGCCAACTCGCACCCCGCGCACCCGCGTCCCATCTATCAAAAGTTCATCTACCTCCATCTCTTCAAACACCTCGCCACCCGCCGCCACAAGCCCCTTCTTCAACGCCGTCACCAGACGTCGATTATCCACTTGATGATCGCCCGGACACCACACAGCCGCACTCACCTGAGCCGACAAATGCGGCTCCCGTTCCCGCGCCTCATCGCCCGAGAAATAAGCTACAGACAATCCCAAATCGCGCTGATAGCGATACCGAAATTTTAAGTACTCCAGATCGTCTTGCGTAATCCCCACCAGCAGCACCCCATCGCGGCGATAGCCCACACAGCACCCGGTGTCAGCCTCCAATTCACTGACAAATTCGGGATAAACCGCCAGCCCCTTCAGACCGAGATGCAATAGGTCTTCCTCTTCAAATTGCACCTCAGACAGCGGCGACAACATACCCGCTGAAGCCCAACTCGCCGAGTGCCCAACGCGACCCCGATCAAACAGAGTCACAGCACACCCCGCACGCGCCAACCGCCAGCCAATCGCCAGACCAATCGCTCCGCCACCCACAATGAGCACACGCTTTTGTGCCATCACAACCTCAAGGTAAAAAAAACCACCCTTCGCATAGAGTCGAAAAGTGGTCTCACCATCCGTTCAACAAACTCCCTACGCCGGCACGATCCGGATCAGGTACAAAGGGTATAATCTCAGCTCGCAACAGCAAGCACCCCTGTCTTCTTTTAGTTTTGCAAAGATACCATTTTAACATCTTCAGGTCAAGACGTTCCCCTTATGACTTGACAGACACCAATATATTCCTTACGTTGTTCAAAACAACGCTGACCGTACAGGGGTGCCGAAAGGCTGAGAACACACCCTACGAACCTGCTCTGGGTAATGCCAGCGAAGGGAACACGGCGCATTATGGAGATACAAACCGCCGATGCCTTCGCACACATCGTCGGTTATTTTTTTTAAGGAGAAGGCCATGAGTAACCAGAATGGCAACAATGCTACAAAAGTTTATATCAAAGGCAAACATGGAATTCGCGTCCCCGCACGCAAAATATCTCTGACAAATGGTGAAGACCCCGTTTACGTCTATGACACCAGCGGACCACAAGGCGGGGATGTGCGAAATGGTCTGCCCCCTTTGCGCGAACCGTGGATTCGAGCGCGGGGCGATGTCGAAGACGTCGCACCAACTTACGTTCCACAGCCAGAGGCGCCGGAAATTCCGAAAAAGAAAACCGTTCTTCGCGGTACGGGCAACGTCACGCAGATGCACTATGCCAAACGCGGTGAAATCACGCCCGAAATGGAATTTATCGCCATCAGGGAAAATGTCGATCCCGAATTTGTGCGCTCAGAAGTCGCGCGAGGCCGCGCCATCATCCCGGCAAATATCAACCACCCCGAAAGCGAACCCATGATCATCGGGCGCAACTTCCTCGTCAAAGTCAATTCCAATATTGGCAACTCGGTGGTTACTTCCTCTATAGAAGAAGAAGTCGAAAAGATGCAGTGGTCCACCCAATGGGGTGCCGACACAGTAATGGACCTATCCACGGGTAAAGACATCCACGAAACCCGTGAATGGATCATCCGCAACTCCCCCGTGCCCATTGGCACAGTGCCGATTTATCAGGCTTTAGAAAAAGTGGGGGGCATTGCTGAAGACCTCACCTTTGACATCTTTATGGACACCATTATTGAACAGGCCGAACAAGGTGTCGATTACTTCACTGTGCACGCTGGCGTACTCCTCCGTTACGTCCCCCTCACCGCCAAACGAGTCACGGGCATCGTATCTCGCGGCGGCTCCATCATGGCCAAATGGTGTCTCGCCCATCACCAGGAAAGTTTTCTCTACACCAGGTTTCGCGACTTATGCGAGGTGATGAAACAATACGATATTTCATTCTCTCTCGGCGACGGGTTGCGCCCAGGATCCATTGCCGATGCCAATGATGAAGCGCAGTTTGCCGAATTGCAAACGCAAGGCGAACTCACCAAAATCGCCTGGGAATACGATATTCAAGTCATGAACGAAGGGCCCGGGCACATCCCGATGCACCTCATCAAAGAAAACGTCGATAAACAAATGGAGTGGTGTCACGAAGCCCCCTTCTATACCCTGGGACCGCTCACCACAGACATTGCGCCGGGCTATGATCACATCACCTCGGCCATTGGTGCAGCAATGATCGGATGGTATGGCACAGCTATGCTTTGCTACGTCACCCCCAAAGAACACCTCGGCTTGCCGAACAAGCAAGATGTAAAAGACGGCCTGATCGCGTACAAAATTGCAGCTCACGCCGCCGACCTCGCCAAAGGGCACAAAGGCGCGCAAGCCTGGGACGACGCCCTGTCAAAAGCGCGCTTTGAGTTCCGATGGGAAGATCAATTCAACCTCTCGCTCGATCCCGATACGGCCCGCTCTTATCACGACGAAACACTGCCCGCTCAGGGCGCCAAAATCGCACACTTCTGCAGCATGTGCGGTCCCAATTTCTGCAGCATGAAAATCACACAAGACGTGCGCGCCTATGCCGAAGAAAAAGGCATAGAATCAGCCGAAGCCCTCGAAATTGGCATGGCTGAAAAAGCGCGTGAGTTTAAGGAAAAAGGGTCTGAGATTTACCAGGTCGCGGATTGAAATGACACTCCATGCCCTTTGTAGTCCAGCTCTCAATAAAATCTGATAGAGGAGGGGATTTGGCATTATTTCAAAAAGAGCTTCTTCTAATACCTTGCTGTGCAAGTAAGAAGCCTAATGGGCGCAGCCCAGCGGCAATGACCGAACCTCTATCCAAGTTGGTTTCGCACTCTATCTACTCCGACATACTTAAAGCCAGACGAGATGTCTTGTCGCGCATTAGCCGATGCGAGGGGTACGTGTCTGGCAAGTACAAAAAAAATCGGAGTGTACGTCTTGGTCCGGATTTTGGTGGACGCTACACCTCTGGACAGTATCTTTCGGCGATAGAGAGGTATAAGGGAAGGCTGTACGAAAGTATTCCGAAGACATTAGCAGTTGACAGAAACCTGTCTCAAAACCAATGCAATCGTCATGTTCTCATTCTGTCGGCACTTTACGGACCATTACATCCGGAGAGTGATATACAGGATTACAATCTGAAGATGTCAGATCGACCTGCATACACGATATGGAAAGTCGCCTTTCCGACATTTCTCAGAAATTATGTGACTTCAAATGATATTCAGTCCATTTATCTCTTTTTAGGCACTACCACCGACTATCTGAAAATTGCCAGATTAGCAGTGGAACCCTTATTGAATGACCGCCTGATTACGGAAGCAATTCAGTACCACGTCATTGACGGTAATTCTAGCAAAACGCCAAAACTTCACGGAAAAATATTTGCGAGACACTTGAAGTATGGAAAGATCAAGCAACTCCCAGAGGATATAAAGGAGTGCCGATTATGAGTGATAATTGTTAGGCTCTCCATATATTAGACAAAGATGAATCCCATACAGATCGTTGAAAAAATATACGCAGAACTTTCTGCGAAGATACGGCGAGGCGTAATCCCAATTTCTCTGCGGCCTCCGTCGTTAATTGGCACCGTTCAAGACGATCCATTCGATTCGTGGGTCGGTAATGAGATCCAGAAAGCCCTTCCCGATATCGAAGTGTTTCATGCTGGAAAGCTGACAACGCCCGATATCGTGCTGCGACATAGACCGAGCAACGCGATTCTGGGGCTCGAAGTAAAAAAGCTCATTCAGCAGGCCAACGGGGCAGATCCAAGAGGTCTAACAATTGATTACAATAGCAGTCTTCCATGCGGGAAGGCACTTGTCAAGGTTGGACGAGATACTGTGGAAGTCCCCTGTTTCTACTTCTTTGCCTTGCTGCGCAACGACAGTTCCTCAATGGTAACTTCCATTCTGATGGACGGTGATTTTCTCAATTACGACTTCGATCTGCACAAGGATGCAAAGTACGCCAATCAAAGCGAGTACGGCCATGGTCCGTATGGAGAAGGCTCTGTTCGGCACCGACGAATGTACACATATCCAAATCCACTGAATTACAAACTAAATTTCTTTCATCTTCGCCACATACTTGTGATCAAACAGCATGACCTGTCATATCTCTCTACACGCACGGCAAAATGCACTGAATTCATTATCAGAGATGATAAGTACCAGAATTCCTTCCATTACGTCGTGATTGACAACCCCAGAAGCCATCCGCTTCCTCTTGATCAATTGCCAGTTCGTCGGGACATTTTTCGAGCGTGCAAGGCCCGCCGCCCAAGAGAACGTACGGCAGCCATGCCTCAACTGCCAGAATAATCCTCATGCCCAAACTCATAGAGAAAGACTTTCCATTTGCAGAACTCTCGCTTATTGCTGAGCGAGAATCCTGGCGTAAGGAGGTCCATCGTCCTATCTACTATCTCCACAAGTGGTGGGCACGGCGGCTCGGCTCAGTTTTCCGCGGAATCGTATTAGGCGCGTGTTTAGACGATTCTGAGGATTTCTGGGACCGTTTCTACAACAGGAATAATTTTGATAGTACCGTCGTCTTCGATCCCTTCATGGGAAGTGGTGTTGCGGTTGGTGAAGCCGTCAAACTCGGCTGCAAAGCCGCAGGCCGAGATATAAATCCGGTCTCATACATCGCCTGTCGCGCTGCATTTTCCCAATATGCAGCCGCAGAAGTTCTCTCTGCTTATCGACATTTAGAGCAGTCTCTCTCCTCAAAACTTCTCAGCTACTTCCAAACAAAAACAAATACGGGACAGGACGCGACCGTTTTGTACTATTTTCTTGTCAAAGTGGTCTCTTGTCCGAAATGCAAAAAGAAGATTGACCTTTTCAAAACACGGATTTTCTCCAAGAACGCCACCCCCCGCAAAGACCCCTCTGCACGGACGCTCTGCCCGGCCTGTGATACTATCAATTTTACAGTCTACGACGCTGATAGTGTCCGCTGTTCAACATGTTCGCTTGAATATAATCCTCAAAGAGGAAATATCAAAGGCGCAGTAGTCCATTGTGATGGCTGCCAGCACACTTTCCGTCTGATTGAAAAAATGAAAACTGTTGAAGGTCCTTTACCCTTTCGTCGCTATGCAAAGATGCTTCTGACAAAAGATGGAGAGAAACTCTATGAGCCGATGAACGAATTCGATAGAGAGCTTGAACGCCAAGTAGCAGAAGAGTACGCTGCAATCTCGAACAATTTTCCGGTCGTAGCTATTGAGCCAGGCTACAACACAGACCAGATGTTAAATCACAACTATCGTCACTGGCACGAACTTTTCTCCGATAGGCAACTCGTCTGTATCGACCATCTTCTCAAGGCAATCAAAGGTATTGAAAATCCAGATTTGAAACGCCTGTTTGCCTGCCTCTTCTCTGGGACTTTAGAATTCAACAATTTGTTTACGTCTTTTAAGGGAGAAGGCACTGGAGCCGTACGACACATGTTTTCTCATCACGTCTTGAGGCCAGAAGTAATGCCCCTTGAAGCAAATATTTGGGGAACCAGCAAATCTTCAGGAGCATTTTCGGGACTGTTTCGTTCGCGCATTGAGAAGGCACTCGCCTATAAATCCGATCCGTCTGAATTACAGGTTAATTCATCAAAGAGCACAAAGGTTAGCGGTATCAATCATCCCGTCTCTGTACAGATAGCAGACACTTTCGCTCAGTTCGCTGCACAGCCAAACATGGTCTATCTCACCTCTGGCGATTCCAGTTCCCTGGATATTCCTGACAAAAGTGTTGATCTTGTCGTGACAGACCCTCCTTTTTTTGACAATGTTCACTATTCACAACTCGCCGACTTTTTCTATTATTGGCTCAATCAAGCACTAGAATTTTCCTCTAAAAAGACTACAAGGTGTGCAAGTGAGGTGCAAGACACTCATCCCGAACGTTTCACAAGCAAACTCACTTCGGTTTTTGCTGAGTGTAATCGCATCCTCCGCGACAAAGGCCTGTTTGTTTTTACTTATCACCATTCACGACACGAGGGTTGGACTTCTATTCATCGCGCAATCAGACAGGCTGGACTTATTTGTACACAAGTCTATCCGATAAAGGCCGAGATGTCGGTGTCAATGCCTCTACAACAGGCCGCATCACCGATTCACTTAGACCTCGTTCTTGTATGTCGCAAAGCTCAAAACAAGACCGTAAACGGCCGGACAAATTATTCACATCATCCCGCGATTGACAAAGCTAAGGAACAAGCATTAAATCTGAAATCAGCCGGTATTAAGATGTCCCTCGGCGATGCCAAAGTCATCCTGATGGGATGCTTTCTGTGCGAAGCCCACAAAATGGGGAATATCGAACAAGAGGAGAGGCTTTTTACGGAACTGGAGCAACGGCTTGATGATTACGTCAATCAAGTGATGTCTGCAAAAGGTAAAGTACGTTATAAAGTCAAAGAGCAGGAACAACTCCTGCTCTTTGAGGAAATAGAGAAATACCTGACTAACAAAGAGGGGAGTCAGATTTAGATTGCCCCCTCTGGATTGCGGCTCAAAACCATGCCGCAATGACAATTGCAATTCTATATGGTCGCTCAATAACAGATAATCTAACCATTGTTTATTAACTCAGCGGAGGTCTTCTACAGCAAGCGGAGGTCCGACAAAACCCGAGCTGAGCGGTTGTGTCACCTTCGCGGGTATCGCCGTATTCAGTACTTCGACATAAGCATCGTAGAAACGCTGAATATTTTTGACATAGTGTACGGGCTGGCCGCCTCGGCAAAAACCGTATCGCGCCCGCTCGTAATAGTCCGGTTGGGACAGCAAGCGCATCGCCTGTTCCACATGGCCAAACCAGCGGTTGGGATCCCATCCCATTTCCCGCGCCAGCCGGCGAGCGTCCAGCACATGGCCGTATCCCACATTATAAGAAGCCAGAGCAAAGCGAATCCGCACTTCCATCGGCAAACTGTGATCGAACCGATTGATGAGTTGATGCATGTACTTCACCCCTGCGTGAATACTCTCCTGGGGATCCTGGAGATCGATAAATCCCAAATCCTGCCCGGTGCTCGGCATCACCTGCATCAATCCCTGTGCGCCGACCCAGCTAACGGCCTCTGGATCGAATTTGGATTCCTGGTACATCTGTGCGGTAATCATACGCCAGTCCTGCCCGTATTGAGAGGCGTATTTTTTTGCCAGATCATCATAAGGCGACAACTGCCCGCTCAAACCGACTCGCATTGAGTCTTTGGCTCTGGCGACAGCGCGTCTGCTCTTAAAATACCTCTTTTTCATCATATTAAAAAACAAGCCGCCTTTTTCTTGTTTTATATATTCGTTGAGTGCCGCCAGCAAGTCTAAATTGTCCTTGCGGACCGCCCAGCCCAATGTCGTGGGTTTGATACTCAAAGCGGCTTTGAGACGGCGGCCATACGCGCGTTCTATATCGAGCAAATTGGAGTCGCACAGCGTGAGGTCATAGATACCCTCTTCAACCCCAGCTAAAATCTCTTCGGTTTCTACATTGTCGGGCACCAGCGCGATCTCAATGCCTTTGATAGAATCCCGCAACGCCATCAGCGTCGTATAAAACGAAGAACTGGTACGCACATGTATCGTCCGCCCAGCCAGATCCTGAAGGTTGGCAATCGAATCGTCATCCGCATGCACCACCACCAATTCGTCCACTTCATTATACGGTTGCGTAAATGTCGCCTGCTCTTGTCGTTCCTCAGTAATGGTCATCGCCGACGCCACGACATCGCCCTTGCCTTCGTTTAAATACGACAACAGTTCGGCGTGACTATTAGGAATGACAATTTCGAGGCGCAGGTCGTGTTCCGAGGCAAATCGCTTCATAAGTTCGTATTCGAACCCTATCTGCTGCCCCCGGTAAATGAAATACGTCATCGCATTATTGCGCGTGATCATGCGCAACCGGCGGCGTTCTTTCAGACCGGGTAGATCATCGGTAAACGCTTGTTGGCGATGGCGCGTAAATTGATGTGCCAGCAAATACTCATCCACCACGACCTTGAGCTTTGTATCGTTTGGGCGCATCATCAGGGCGAGCGGACGATCTTCAGCCAGTACTATCGGCGTGACCAAACTGTCGTAATAACCAGACAAGGCGTACCACAAATGCGCGTCGGATACGGTCGCTGCGTATTTGCCGCTTGCAACCCCTTCCAGCAAGTTCTCGATACTGAGCGTTTCCGGTACAGTGTGGATGTTCAAAGACGGAACCTGTTGCTGAATTTTGACCAGGGTCTGATAGTACGAACTGGACTGCCGCACGCTGATCGCCATACCAGCGAGATCTGCAATCTTCTCGGGCAAACTGTCACCAGACGCTGTAATCAAATATTCATCGACGTATAGATAGGGAACTGAAAACGCTGCTATCTTTTCTCGATCAGGCGTAATCGTCAAGCTGGAAGCGATAATATCGCCCTCGCCTTCGAGTAGTTTTTCCAACATCTGAACATAATTATCGGCCTTTACAAGTTCCAACTTCAGATTGAGTGCATCGGCCAAACTATGGGCGATATCGTAGTCCAGGGTCACCGGCTCCGCCTGCCGAGGCATATAGGTGATCGGCTCTTCGCTAACTATCACCCGCAATGTGCCACGAGCCGGTAATTTCGGAAGGTCGCCCGTATATTTGGGCGGCGGTATGGGTTGTTTTTCGCTGCACTGTACAAAAGCACATAAGAACATCAGTGCTGGGGGAATCATACGATGCAACATAGATGTGTCTCCTTTCAATACATAGCCTCATCGCCGGGTCAATGGGGCTAATATTTTTCCCAAAAGAAGAAGGGATTGCGATATAATCGCACCCCTTTTTTATGAACGAAATATGATAGCTTGGGGCGATTTATGTTTCCCGTCTCCCCGGCGGATCGGATACAAAGCTTTCGACGGCCGCGTCAACCGATTCCAACGTGCGAAAATGCGACGACAACTTTCCGACCATCATCAAACTCTCCATCCGATTTGCAATACCGGCCAACCTGAGGTCGCCTCCGGCATTTCTCAACATCTCCAGGCTGACCGCTAATACGCCCAACATCGTGCTACCAAACCACTTCACCCTGGAAAAATCGACCACGACATTTGTAATACCATCGGCCATGACCTCTTCGACATAGTGTTGAAAAGGAACAACCGTAGGACCACTCATCAGAGTCCCCGATACAGTCAAAACAGCGACGTGATCGCGAATGTCAATTTTCACTCTCATCAATTTGGCGAACAGCTCTTCAAAAATTGGACGTTGCTCAATCCACAATGTACAAAAATCTCTACGCATCCTGATCTGCAAAACTTTCCACAGCCCGATCTACCGTATCCAAGGTCGTAAAAATATTTGCCAACTGCGTAACCATCAAAATACTTTCAATCTTCCTGGTGACACCCGTCAATCTCAAATCGCCGCCTTCACCGCGCAGCGTCGTCAAACTCGCCGTTAGCACGCCTAACATGGCACTGCCAAACCATCTCACCCTGGAAAAATCAACCACTACCTTTTTTACCCCCTCATTTGCAAGTTTCTTAATATGATCTTGGAAAGGGGCAACCTCGGGGCCGCTCATCAATTCACCCGACAGGGTTAAGACAGCGACATCGTCGCGGATCTTTTCCGAAATTCTCATACAAGCCTCCACTTATTGAACATCACACAGGGCACTGAAAATACGGCTGAACGAGAAAAAAATCAAGCTTATCAGTTGATATTATGCAGCGACTCTATATCTTGTGATTTATTTAAAATGAGATATACAAGATATTGTGGCAAAATAAAGCTTTTTTGATAAACTGCATAACATCAATTATCAGTTATCAATTGCTTTTTTTCCCACCTCAATCACCATTTGCAGGGCAGCATCTGCTATCGCATTGCGAATCGCATCGCGGCCTCCATCAAACTGAAAATCTCTACACACCACACCTTCTGCACCCGCAACTGCGATATATGCCGTACCGATGGGCTTGGGCGACCGTCCGCGAATGGGACCAGCGATCCCGGTCTCCGCCAATCCCAAATCTGCACCACTCACTTTTCGCACGCCTTTGGCCATTGCGCACGCGGCTTCCGCGCTCACTGCACCATACGTATCCATCGCCTTTTCATCTATCCCCAGCATCTCGCGTTTAGACAACGCGCTATACGCAATAACCCCGCGCTCATAATAAGCCGAACTCCTCGGAACCGAAACAATGCGGGCGCTGATCAACCCCCCTGTTGTGGTTTCTGCAACAGCAATAGTCCAGTCTCGTTCTCGAAGCAATTTGCCGAGCTTTACTTCCAACTGTTCAGACATTTTTTAATTATTGGTCTCCGAAAGCACCGCGAGATTTTCTCGCAACTTCGACAATGTATCCCGATACTCGCGCTCGCGCTCGCGCTCTTTTGCCACAACCTCTGCGGGGGCATTATTCAAAAAACCCGCATTGCTCAACTTCTTTTCCAATCCGCCCAGTGCCTTTTCCAATCCCCCAATCTCCTTCTCCAATCTCTGGCGTTCCACAGCGAGATCAATCACGCCGGCCAGAGGCACAAAAATTTCCACATCGCCAACCACAGCACTCGCGGACGCAGCCGGACGTTCCACAGCCTCACCCAGAGTCAAATTTTCAATTCGTCCCAACGCCTTCATATAACCCTGAACAGACGTCAAAATCGCACGCGCCTCCTCAGAACTCGTCTTACACACCACATCCACGCGCTTGCCCGGTGGAATACGCATTGTACCTCGAATATGGCGTACAGCACCGACCACATCCCGCATCAAAGCCATTTCTCGCTCGGCTGCTTTATCAAATTGCGTTTTGTCGCATTTGGGCCAGGAAGCGACAATAAGTGCTTCGCCTTCGCGTGGGAAGGTCTGCCACAACGCCTCAGAAATAAAAGGCGCGATAGGATGCAGCATGCGCAACGTGCCCTCAAACACGACACACAAAATCGACTGCGCGGTTTGACGGGCGTCTCGATCATCGCCATACAGGCGCACTTTCGCCATCTCCACATACCAATCGCAATACGCGCTCCACACAAAATCGTACAACGCGCGCGCTGCTTCGTCAAAGCGGTACGCCTCCAAAGCCTCTGTAACCTGCAACACCGTGCGATTGTACAAACTCAAAATCCACCGATCAGAAAGATCTGTAACCGGCTCGGGCACTGTCTGCAACGCCTCATCGCGAATGTCGCGATCATCCAGATTCATTTGTACAAACCGCGCAGCGTTCCAAATTTTGTTGCAAAAATTTCGGCACATTTCCGCAATGGGCGAATCTTGCAACTTATTGTCCTTCACATCGGCATCAAACCGGATATCCTGCGAACTGCCGCATTGATACAAAAGCGACAGGCGCGTGGCATCTGCGCCATAGCGGTCAATTAATTCGCGCGGATCAATCCCCGTACCCAGCGATTTGCTCATGCGCTTGCCATCGCGCGTTTGCACCGTGGGATGAACCAGCACCACCTTAAACGGAATCTCATCTACAAATTCGACAGCCGTCATAATCATCCGAATCACCCACAAATACAAAATATCCCGTCCCGTAATCATCAAATCCGTCGGATGAAACAGCTTCAAATCCTCTGTATCTTCGGGCCAACCCAACGTTGCAAAGGGCCACAGCGCCGAGGAAAACCACGTATCGAGCACATCGGGATCTTGCGTCAACTGCTGACTGCCACACGTTGGACACACCTCGGGCGGCTCTGTATTCACAATCACCTCGCCACAATTTTCACACGTCCACACCGGAATGCGGTGCCCCCACCACAGTTGCCTCGAAATACACCAGTCGCGGATATTCTCCAGCCATTCAATCGAATATTCCCGAAATCGATCCGGCACATAATCGATCTTCTTCTCGCGCATCAGGGGCAAAATCAAATCGGCCAAATCGCGCATCGCCACAAACCACTGCTCCATAGGCATCGGTTCAATCACCGTACCACAGCGGTCGTGATGAGGCACCGCGTGGGTATAATCCTCGATTTTTTCCATCAACCCCAGCCTGTCGAGTGCCTCGATCACCGCCTTGCGACACGCATATCGGTCCTGCCCAGCATAAGCACCCGCATTCTCCGTCATCTCGCCATTCAGACCAATAACCGCGATTTCGGGCAAATCGTGACGCTGTCCTATCTCGTAATCATTGGGATCGTGTGCCGGCGTCACCTTCACCGCACCGCTCCCCATTTCCGGATCGGCATAGTCATCTGCCACAATGGGAATGGGGCGATCCATAAGCGGCAACATCACCATTTTACCCACGGCATCGCGCCATCGCGCATCGGATGGATGCACCGCTATCCCGGTATCGCCCAGCATGGTTTCCGGGCGCGTTGTCGCCACGACCACATCGGGCGCGTCATCTATCCCTTTATACCGAATATGCCACAGGTGGCTATCGACCTCTCTTTCTTCCACCTCGAGATCGGAAATCACAGTGCCACACTGCGGGCACCAGTTCACCATGCGTTTGCCCCGATAAATCCAGCCCTTCTCGTAAAAACGCACAAATGTCTCCAACACCGCCCGAACGTACTCCTCATCCATTGTAAATCGCTCGCGCGACCAATCATAACTACAGCCCAACTCGCGCAACTGCCGCAAAATTGTACTGCCATATTTTTCCCGCCAGGCCCATATTCGTTTCAATAAATCTCTGCGACCAATTTCGCGACGCGTCTTCTTTTCGGTCTCCCAGATCTCTTGCTCTACCTTCATCTGCGTGCCAATACCCGCGTGATCCGTACCGGGCAAACACAGCGTGCGAAATCCCCGCATCCGCTTGTACCGAATCACCGCGTCGTGAATCGCGTGCTGTAGTGCGTGGCCCATGTGCAATTCCCCCGTCACATTGGGCGGTGGAATCGTCACCGTATAGGCGGGACCTGTCTCGCGAAACTCCGGGCGAAAATATCCCTTCCTGTGCCAGAAATCATACCACGTCTTTTCAATATCTTTTGGATCGTAAGCACGATCCAAAGCTTTATTTTTCATCGTCTCCATTACTCCTTCTCTCCTAAACCGAATAACTTCGCCATCCCTCATAAATCGTCCGCACAGATACTTTAATCACCGCTGTTGTAGGCACGGCCAATAACATGCCAACTGCGCCAAACAACTCGCTGCCAACGAACACCGCAAAAATGACGAGCAGAGGATGCAAATTAACACTGCGCCCAACCACCATAGGAGCGACAAAAACATTATCCACGAGTTGAACGATCGCAAACACTATAATCACTGGAATAACCACACCAAAACTCAGCGCAGAATATTGCAATACAGCGGCAACAACACCGGCAATAATCCCAATCGCAGGTCCCATATAGGGAATTACATTGGCCAAACCAGCGAGAAGACCAATCACCAAAAAATGTTCCAGACCGATGATATAAAGTCCGGTGCTTGACAGAAGCGAAACAATTATTACAGATAACACCATACCGCGCATATAGCTACCCAATTGCACGTCAATGCGATGCAACAGATTTAATATCAGTTCAAAATATCGATTTGGCACCTGCTCGATAATCGCACGCTTGATCGTTCTGCCCTCTGCTAAAAAAAAGAATAAAGCAAAAGGCACAATGATGAACAAGGTAAGTCCCGATAGCAATTGCCCGACCAATCCGGGAGTTTCCTTAAGCAAAATTCTCACAACGTTTTGCAGGTACTGATTCGCGGCCTGTATCCAATCGCGGCCCTTGAGCATTGGCAAAATTTCTTCGGGATAGGTCTGAGCTGATTTCAGCCACGGCAGGAATGAAGTTTCATAAACTGACTTGAGTGCCATCAAAGAACTGGGCTTGTATTTGCCAAACGCATGTTCTGTCGCCGAGATTAAAATTTTAGATGTGCCAAATTGAACCGAAGTCATTGTATCCGAAACCGATGACACATCCTCCACATTCCCTCTAAGCATCAACACAATAGAATCTTCTTGCCCGCCAGAAAAACCGTACAATCTCACAAATGCCTGACGCGGCTCAGGCACTTGTGGAGAAAATACCACGCGCAGGGTATCTCGCCCACCGACCATTTTGGAGCTGGCCTGTGGGGCAGCGGATTCCGCGTCTCCCCCACCGGATGCCAATTCCAGAGGCAAGCCATCAACCTTAAAATCTTCGAGTTCGCTCTCAAACCGATCAATCGTCACCACAGTATCGCCCGTATTTTCCACCACGCAGTACCAGGTACCCTGCTCACCAATAATGCTCTTGACCATATCCTCCGTACCGCGCACAATCATAGGCGCGACCACAATAAGCGGAATGACCACAATTGCAAAAACAGCCAGCAAGACGACAACCACGGCGATAAGACGATTTAAGCGGTACGATTCGAGAAAATCAACCACGGGCATGAGAAAATACGACAGCACAAACGCAATAAAAAAAGGGACCAGCGTACTTCGAATAGTATATAGCAACCAGACCGCCACAACGATGAGGCCCAAAAAAATCACAATACGCAAAATCTGAGCAGTGCTCATGCCGCCAGAAGAGGATTCATTCATGACTCGCCTCCCCACCCTCTTTTTGTTTTACCGCCAGTTCATCTCGAGCAACCTGCAAACTGTGATTGGTCTGCCGCAATCGCTCCGCGACAATCCGCGCGAGTTGAATGGCAATTTTTACTCCCAAATGCGGTCGTTGTTCCGCCAACTGATACAATGCGTCTCGCGGGAAAAGTGCCAATTTTGTATCTTCTACTGCCACTGCTGCTGCTGTTCTCGGCGCATCTTCCAAAAGTGCTATTTCACCAAAAAAGGAACCGGATCCAGATTGGGCAAGCAGTACTTTCTCACCGTCTTCGCCATCCTCCTGAACCACCTCTACACATCCTTTTAACACCACGTAAACCCCATCTCCCGGATCACCCTGTTCAAAAACGACATCACCTGTTGAATACTTGCGAATTTCTATAAGTTCCACTACCGCCTGCAACTCCCGGCGGTTCAGGTCTCGAAATAGTGGAATGGCGCGCAATTTGGGAAATAGTGGCTTTTCGCGCTCCAACCATCGCTGTAGAAGTCGATTCATCACAAATCCTATACCCCTGCGCGATAAGGCAACGCAGGTTCTGCCGCCCTTAAGCGTTCAAAAAAATCCAGTGCCTTTGGGCGATAGCGCGATTCGATGTGCTGGTCAAAAAAAGCGCGCAATATTCGCGTCACCTCTGCGCGATTTACACCCCGCAAGAGGGAAAGATCAATGCGGTCGGGACGTCCCACCTGTAGATGCGCCATAAAATTTACCGTCTCGGGCTGCACGCGCATGCCCACTCCTGCGTGCTTGTCACACAGAGTACCGCCCAGGCCGGGGCTGAACCCCAGACGGTGCCCCTGGAGCCGCGTACCACATTGAACACACCCACTCATATGGGGGCGATACCCCACCGCACCCGCAGCGCGAATCTGGAAATACCACACCGGTACATCCAGCGCTATTTCGGCAATGCTCCCCACCCATCGCATCGCTTCAAGTGCAATACTAAACAAAAGTGGATTGCGGTCTTCATCTTCGGTAATATGATCCAAAAATTCGCATATCGCGCTTCCGGCTGCCATTCGACCGTAGTGTTGTTTTACCGGTTCAAAAGCGTGTGCAATATCGCCCTCGCTCAATATTTGCAACTCTCGATTATCCTGCCGATAAAAAACATAACGCCCCCATGTCATGGGTTCAAGACTCGCACCAAATTTACTTTTGGGCCGTCGCGCTCCTTTGGCAACCAGACGCAACTTGCCGTAATCGCGCGAAAACAGCACCACAACCTTGCTGCTTTCACTCATGCGAAAACCGCGCAACACCAACCCATCGGTATGGCAAATCACGGCGACTCCAATGCTGTTGGTGGGTTGGGATAGATCATATAAATCGATTCATTGGGATACACCATACCATAGCGCTCTCGAGCAATGCGTTCAATTTCCTTCAAATTGCTTTCCAGCAGCTTCGCCTCGCGTTCCAACATCGCATTTTGCTGGCGAATAGTTGCTATTTCCCGTTCCAATGCGGCAATTTGCTGCTTGCGCATTATGAGTTGAAAAATCCCACTATCTCCTGCAAAAAACAAATAAAGGGAAAGTACCATCGGTGCAAATATCAAAAATCTGTTCAGGCGTCGTCTCGCACTTCCCGGTAACATCGGACTATTTTCCGGCAATACCGTACTTTGTCCCCGATAAAATGAGCGCATAATACAATCTCCAAAATCAGTTGTCCTACATCCGATTTAACACCACCATATCATCTCGGTGGATAACCACCGCGCCATTGTCAATCCCGAGAATTTCTGCAACTTCTGGCGTTTTTTTTCCGCGAATACGGCGCACATCATCGGCACCAAATCGCGTTAAACCGCGCGCGATCTCAACGCGTTGTTCCGATTCAACACCAATGAGTTCACCAACTTCAAAATCGCCAATAACGCGGATAATACCCGAAGGCAACAAACTTTTGCCTCCATCGCTCAAAGCAACTACTGCGCCATCATCTACAACCACACCCCCTCGCTTTCGGGAATGCGCCAACCACAAATCTCTACTGTTCAAACTGCGATTATCCGCTACAAACAACGTGCCACAATCTGCCCCATCCAAAATTTCGCGCAAACCGTTTGTACATCCATTTGCAATCACCGCCATCTGCCCACCCTGCATCACGGCCTCGGCTGCCCTGAGTTTTGTGCGCATTCCCCCGCGCCCCAGAGTACCCCCCGAAGATCCCACAGTCGCGTAGAGTTCTTCGGGCATCCCGCGTACCAACCGAACCAATTGCGCGTTTGGATCTTTTGCGGGATCGTTTGAAAACAACCCATCGACATCGGTCAACAACACCAGTATATCCGCATCTACCAGATGTGACACCATCGCGGAGAGGCGATCATTTTCACCCACGGACAATTGCAATTCTTCCACCGCCACGCTGTCGTTCTCATTGACAACAGGCACAACACCATACCGAAACAATTGATCTAATGTATTGCGCGCATTCACATACCGCGTGCGATTGTCCAGATCATCCGACGTCAACAGCACCTGCCCCACCGAAATACCGTGTGCTTCAAATGCTCGTTTGTAAGCATCCATCACCAATCCCTGTCCCACCGCAGCCGTAGCTTGCAAATCGGCCAAACGCCTCGGTCGATTACTCAACCCCAATTGCCCCATGCCAGCACCGACTGCTCCGGATGTCACAATTGCCACCTGTAAACCGCGTGCGATCAAAGACGCCACATCAGCGGCCAGGCGATCAATCACCGCAAGATTCAATGTATTGCTATCTGCCGTCACCACTCGCGTACCCAATTTTACCACCACCCGCCGCACATCGGCAAGTAAAGCTCTGCGATCAATTTCGTGTTCTTTTGTCCCACTCATGTCAAATCAATTTCGATCTTGGGGCGCACCGGGACCCCGCGTTCTGCGAGATACGTTTTGACTTCCGCAATACTGTATTGATTGTAGTGAAAAATCGACGCAGCCAGTGCCGCGCTCGCCTTGCCTTCCGACAACACCGCGTACATATCCTCTGGCCCCCCAGCCCCCCCAGACGCCACAATCGGCACATCCACGCGCTCGGCAACCATGCGATTTAACTCAATATCGTATCCATCTTTTGTCCCGTCCGCATCAATACTGTTCAAAACCAGTTCGCCCGCGCCGCGATCCACCAGTTCTTCAGCCCATTCGAGGGCATCTCGTCCAGTATATGTGCGTCCGCCATTGATAACTACTTCCCAGCGCACATCCTCTGATTGATTGCAATTCGGCCGTCGAATTGCATCAATTGACCCCACAATTGCCTGCGATCCAAAACTTTCAGCCCCTTGTGTAATAATTTCAGGCGTGTGTACAGCAGCCGAATTGATCGACGCTTTTTCTGCGCCCCCTTCGATAATTATTCGAATATCTTGATACGTGCGAACGCCCCCGCCAACCGTAAAGGGAATAAACACCTCTTCGGACACGCGCCGCACGAGTTTGCCGACAATATCGCGCTTCTCCGCCGATGCCGTAATATCGTAAAACACCAGTTCATCTGCGCCTTCTGCATCATAGCGTCTCGCCAGTGCAATGGGATCGCCAGCGTCTTTATCGGCAGAAAACCTGACCCCGCGCACATTGCGACCATTTTTCACATCCAAACACGGAATAATTCGCCTTGCCAACATCCTACACCTTCTCCGCAAAATTCTTCAAAATCTTCAAGCCAGCATCTTGACTTTTCTCGGGGTGAAACTGCACGCCAAAAGCCCGATCATTTCCAGCAATTGACGCGTAATCAATTCCGTAATCCGTCATCCCCACCACATCTTTATCGCGCTCAGATACAACAAAAAAAGAATGAACAAAATAAAAATAAGACCCATTGGGCACGCCATCTAAAAGTGCTGTCTCGCGCTGAATCCGCACTTCATTCCACCCAATTTGCGGAACGCGCTGTCCTTCGGAAAAACGCTTCACCTTTCCCGGCAAAATGTCCAATCCCCTGTGCTGTCCCATTTCTTCACTCTCGGCAAACATCAATTGCAATCCCAAACAAATACCCAAAAAAGGTCGGCCTTCTGAAATAGCCCTTATAATGGGCGTGATCAATCTCGCTGTTTTCAGATTACTCATCGCGTCGCCAAACGCCCCCACCCCGGGAAGTACAACGCGCTCGGCGGTATCGATATCTTCGGGTTTATCGACAATAACGGCCTTCGCACCAACGTGTTCAAACGCCTTTTGAACACTTCGCAAATTCCCCATCCCGTAATTGACAATCGCAATCATCTCATTCCCCCAAAGCGCTCGACCGCTCCGTCGCAGCCAAAACAGCATCCATCAAAGCAGCGCGCAAACCGCCCTGCTCCAGCGCGTGCAAACCCGCAATAGTCGTTCCGCCCGCCGACGTCACCTGATCTTTCAAAATTGCCGGATGTTCACCGCTCTCAGCAACCATACGCGCAGCCCCCAGCACAGTCTGAGTCGCCAGTGTCAACGCCATATCTTTTGACAAACCAGACCGCACTCCTCCATCTGCCAGCGCATCAATTGCCGCGTACACATACGCAGGCCCACTGCCTGCAAGCCCAGTCACCGCATCCATCTGTGATTCTGAAACAAAGACTGCCGCGCCAACCGCGTTGAACAGAGACATTACCAGACTTATGTGATTTTCGCTCGCATGCGTGCCAGCACATACCCCCGAACCCGCAGCACCGACCTGTGCCAGAATATTGGGCATCACGCGAACGACGGGCAATGACTCCAATTCCGCTTCCAATGCCGCAATTCGCACACCCGCCATAAAAGAAATAATCACCTGATCGCTGTGCAACAAATCCCGAAATCCCACAACGGTTTGCTTCCAAAACTGAGGCTTCACACCCAACACCACAATATCCTGATGCCCCACCACTTCGCGTGCATCTGCCGCAACATGGATACCCAACTCGCGCCTTCTCTGATCCAATACCTCAGCAATCAGATCCACCGCCGTGATATTTTCAGGCGCGATCTCTCCCGACCGAATCCAACCGGCCATTAGCGCGCCCCCCATATTGCCTGCACCAATAACAGCGATTTTTTTATTTTTCATAGCAATCAGCTTTTTTGTTTTACCTCATTAAACATACGTCAACCAGCCGCGTTTATCTTCCGCACGCCCTTCCACAACGGCAAAAAAGGCATCCTGCAGCTTCTTTGTGATCTCACCCCGAGAACCACAGCCAATTTTGATATGGTCAATAGCCGTGATCGGTGTAATTTCTGCTGCGCTACCCGTAAAAAACACCTCGTCCGCAATATACAAAGACTCTCTTGGAATCGGCCGCGCCGTCACCGTATGTCCCAAATCCCGGGCAAGTGTAATAACCGAATGTCGCGTAATACCGGGCAAAATGGACGACCCGGTAGAAGGCGTGTAAATTTGCCCATTCTTCGCCATAAAAATATTCTCGCCGCTGCCTTCGCTCACATAACCCTGTGTATCCAGGGCAATGCCCTCGGCATAGCCATCGGCCATCGCCTCCATCTTAATCAGTTGTGCATTCATATAGTTTGCCGCCACCTTAGCCAGCGAAGGCATGGTATTGGGCGCCAGACGATTCCACGATGCAAACCGGACCGACACGCCTTTCTCCAGAGCTTCTGGCCCCAGGTACTTGCCCCATTCCCACACCGCGATCACCACCTCGACCGGGCAGGGCATTGGATTGACGGCCAATTCCCCAAATCCCCGAAAAACCACGGGCCTGACATAGCACGCTTGCAATTTATTAATGCGAATCGTCTCCAAAATGGCCGCTTCCAGTTCATCCTGCATATAGGGAATTTCCATGCGATAAATTTTGGCCGAATCGTAAAGCCTTTTCACATGATCTCGAAGCCTAAAACAGGCCGGTCCTCTTTCGGTATGATAGCACCGTATCCCCTCAAAAACACTCGAACCGTAATGCACCACATGGGACAGCACGTGAATTTTGGCATCGTCCCAACCTACAAAATCCCCATTAAACCAGATCTTGTCTGACTTTGGAATGGGCATAAGAAAACCCTTTCTATAAAACTATCTCATAGCCAATGCGCGGCAAATCCGTTCAAATCCATCTATTGATATGGTTTCAGGACGCGCTCGGCCATCGATATTCGCTACCATCAAAATCTCATTATCTACCACACCAGATAGTGCGTTGCGCACCATTTTCCTCCGCTGCTGAAATGCGGCGCGCACCACGCCAAACAAACGCCTTTCATCTACAATATCATAAGCAGAATTCGCTTCAAAATCCAGCATCAACACAGAAGAATGCACTTTGGGCCGCGGAGAAAAATGCGCGGGGGGCAGATCAAACAACCGTTTTGCGACACACCGCACCTGTGTAACAACCGACAGCACGCCATATATTTTACTGCCCGGCTGCGCGATCATGCGTTGCCCCACCTCGCGCTGCACCGTAATCACAGCGCGTTTCCAAACCCTTCGAGAATCCGTAATTTGCCTGATGAGCGCACCCGTAATATGGTAGGGTAAATTGCCCACCAGAATCGCCTTTTCTCGTTTTTCAATTTCGACAAGCGCGGGTAAATTGACCTGCCGCACATCATCTGATACAATTTTTAGCCGCGAACCAAATCGATCGGAAAGCGCGGAGCACAACTCCCCATCAATCTCAATCGCGACCACCCGATCCGCCCGCTCAACCAGAAGGCCAGTCAACGCACCTCGTCCAGGACCAATTTCTACGACCAGATCCTCTTTATCAATCTGTGCGGCCTCTACGATTCGCTCGATAGATGCGCCATTTGTAAGAAAATGCTGCCCCAGCCGCGTCTTTGTTTTCACGATAGCAACCCAAACAAAGTCTGAGCATTTTGCGTCGTCTGCCGACACACACTTTCAGTATCCCCGCATCCCGCATCGGCCAGACACTCGGCGACATAGCGCACATAAGCCGGCTCATTGCGCTTGCCGCGTTCTGGAACCGGTGCCAGAAACGGACAATCCGTCTCCAAAAGCAACCGCTCAGCGGGCACATCCAATGCGACCTTCAACGCACCCGAATTTTTGAAAGTGACAATACCGCCGAAACCCAGATAAAAATTGAGACCGACCGCACGCCTGGCTCCTTCGACATCCCCCCCAAAACAGTGCATCACGCCCCCCACTTCCGATCCGCCTTCTTCCTCCAACACGTCTAACACCCGCGTCTCAGCACCCCGACTGTGAATAATCAGCGGCAGAGCCATCGCTCTCGCCAGACGAATATGTACCCGAAACGCCCGTTCCTGAACCTCGCGCGGCGCGTAATCGCGATAAAAATCCAGCCCTGTCTCGCCAACCGCGACAATCCTGTGATGCTTCAAAAGCGCGGGCAACTTTTTCAGAGCCGCTTCATCCGCCTTTGCAGAATCCGACGGATGAAATCCCGCCGAAGCAAACACATCAGCCTCTGCCTCAGCAAGGGCGATAGCCGCACGGCTCGTATCCAAATTAGTACCCACATTCACGATCTGCTCCACCCCCGCGGTACGCGCCCGAGCGAGCAGATCGTCCAGATCCTTTTTGAACTGTGGAAACATCAAATGCGCGTGAGAATCGACAAGCATATTGAAATCCTGTAAAGGCGAGTATCCGCAGATGAACGCAGATAAATGCAGATAAAGTCGTGAACCTCCTACTACCAACACTCAATGGTATTTCAAATAAGTTCCCATTGGACTCCGACCTGCGCCGGGGTGACCCCGTATAAGAGCATTACGGGGCAGGCTCCCAAGCGGTTGTCATTGCGGCATGCTTAAAGCCGCAATCCAGTGATGTCTTAATATGAAGTACTGTGTAGCATCACACTTCATCTTCTGCCTTCTCAAAAAGCATTGGCTGGAACGCCTCAGAGGCTTCTGTATATTCCGTGCCACATTCTGAGTCCAACCTTTGAAGTGCGCCTTGATGGAACGCCGGTACGATTTCAAAGCCTATAAAATGCCTGTCAAGTCGCTTAGCGGCAACAGCCGTAGTACCGCTTCCCATGAACGGATCTAACACCACCTGGCCTTCCCGCGTTGTGAGCTTGATAAGAAACTCTATCAGCTTCAATGGTTTTTGCGCCTCGTGAATTTTTTGTTCACTCTTTTGGAAAACAAACTCAAGGAGATTTGTTGGACTCGTCCCCTGAATCTGACACGCTTCTATATTCATTGCGCCCACACCGTGATCGAGGACATTGTCGGCGATGGTTCCACCAATTTTGTAGGGTTTCACAAACCAGGCTATCGGCTCATATACAGGTGCCATATTCCCCAAACGCCAGCCACGCCATGCTTCGGCCTCACCCTCCAATCCGCGTCGCTGAAAGACAATGCTCACCCTCTGAGCGCGATGGTGTGCCGATCCTTTTTTCCAGGCAAGCATGTCCTTGAGAAGAAAACCACTATCTTCAAACGCATTGACAACGCGGTGTATTGTGCGCCGTGCGCCAAAAACAAAGACAGAAGCTCCATTTTTCAATTTCGGAAAGACCAATTCAGCCCAACTTTGACACCACTCCTGATACTCAATTCCAATATTCCTATCAGCCTGAGACCAACCATTGATGGGCTTGCCTCGCCGCTTAAAGGCGGACTTCCCAACCTGCGCAGGCGACTGCCCCAACAGTGCCGAGTTCGTGTTGCCGTGCAACACATCCCAATCATCCAGGTTGATACCATAAGGAATATCCGATAGGAAGAGTTCAATGCTATTATCCGTCAGGTGTGGAATATGGTCCCGACAATCGCCCTGTGTAATTTTATCCAGATATTTTTCGTTCATACGATCAGATTCATGTGAGATACAAGCGCTGGCTAATCGTCTGTCTCAGGATTGCGTTCATAGTGAAGTTTGAGACCAATGAGATTGGCGGTTGACTTTACGGACTGTTCATTTGTCAGGAACCATTCTTTACGTTGGTGGCCTCCGTGACCAATGGTACGCAAATGATCGTGAATCTTCTTTTCAATTTCCCGCGGGTCACTATCGTTTTCGACTTCCCAGATTTGCAAAATCATTGGAGGTTCTGGCATTCCCGTCTTCTGTTGCATAACGCGCTTAAAGGCGTCTTTCTCAGACATCCCAATTTTTAGATATGTCCGAGTTTCAGTATCTTCCGGCTCAGGCACGACCGGGTAGCGGTTGTAGTGCGGAAAGGTGTACACATAGATCCCTTTGATGCCAAATTTTTCCACGGCTTGGCTCGTTTGTTTTTCAACCTTGGCGTCCTCCTCCTCCAAGGCTTGAGGATTACTCGCTCGGCGATCGCATTCTTCTGCCCGCTTCTCAAGTTTCTGGATGGTCTCCGCGGAGAAGGCTTCACGGTGGCGTTTTAGGAAACCTCGCAGACGAGATCCATACTTCCGAGCTTCCGAAGGACTGGTAGGCGGATCGCCCCCCAAAATGTACTGTATGAACTTCCAACGTGAAACAATATGCTGTGTTCCAGTACCCCGTTCCTTTGCTATCTCAGCTATTATCTCGTCGGAGGTGTTGTTTTCTTTACTACGTCGCCAGACTTCACCGTATAGCGTGGGATCATTATCGAGTGCCTTTTTTACCTCATCCATATACTACCCGTTATCCATAGTCCTCTCTCCACTTGCTAATCGCGATTAAATTCCAGGGCTTCCTGAAGTGTGATTTTCAGAGAATTGAGCAATTTTTCTCTGGTCCTCTCCTGACAGTTCACACCGGGAATTTCTTTAACCTATCCGATCCATCAGTCTTCATGTTTTTGGATAAGAGCAGTATAGATTTGATTCACCTTCCAACCCTCCCCAAGTTTCAGATATCACGTCTCATAACCGTTCTGCCTAATGTCCGGGTGTGGCTTGTTAGGGCCAGTACTACAATTCACTTTCCTCAATGCCAGCGATCTTCATAAGGTATATTTGCAAGCCTCTTTTGAGTACCCTATTGCCGTGAACGGGCACTGAGATTCGAGCGGGGTTTCCCTCTTTGGCGTAAATGTGATGACTGCCTTTGATACGCTTCAATTCCCAGCCTCGATTTTTCAATAAGCGACAAAACACCTTCCCATTTACAGATTTCAAACCGCTATTTCCATCACTTTATCTTTTGGAGTTATCTTTATATTTTCGAGATCTACGGATAAACAGCCTTCAACCGCTTCATAAATGTTTTCGAGCAGTTCGTCAAAAGTCTCTCCTTGAGTCGCGCAGCCCTCAATTGACGGAACTTCTGCCCAGTATCCACCTTCTTCTGCTTCGTGGATGATGACCTTTAGTTTCATGTCATTCCTCCAATTTTTGTTTATGCGCCGCGATCCACGCCTGTCGGGTCAGTTGGAACCTCCGTGCGGGTTCATTTTTAAACTTGGAACTATTATAGATAAACCCATCCATTTCCTGAAACCCATTCTTCTCCAAAACACGAGCAGACGCCGGATTGCGCTTTAGACAAGCCGAATGGACGATCTCCATACCGAGTTCACAGAACGCATAGTGTAGCGCGAGCGCAACAGCCCTGGTCGTGATTCCCCTGCCCCAGTGCGACGATGCGATCCCGAAATCACACTGGACACTGCGTTTCTCGTAGTCAACCGCCCCGAGTTCTACCACCCCAATCATATCGCCATCTGCGACAATAGCAAAATAGAAAGCCTCTCGATTTCTGTGTGCTCTAACGCCTTTCTTGACGAAAGTTTCTCCGCCATTTTCCGGATATGGCTGAGGTATAGTAGTAGTACGCGCAACGCGTTCATCAGAGGCATAGCGCTGTACTGCTGCTGCATCGCTGAGCCGCAATGGGCGAATTGTAACCTCTATGTACTTCTCGCATTTCACCTCTTACCTCCCACCTGTATCACATGCCCCAAATATCGATCTCTACCCCGCTGTCTGCTGCTCTGCGACAGTGGAACACCTTGTCCTCCCACCGCCTGCCTTCACGACGGTCAAAAATTACCAGATGACCTGCCTCTGCATCGCAGCGATCCATGTAACTCGCGGTCTGATCCAGACCATCGGCGATGGTCTGCTCCAGGCTCTTGTGGAGAATTTTACACTCAACCACAATCTTGCGCGTCTGATCGCCCTGTGGCCATAAGATGAGCAGGTCTGTGCGCCCACGCCTCAAACCATACTCCCGCTCGATTCGTCCACCACTGTTCACAATCCGCTGGAGAAATGCCTGCAATAGCAACTGTGGACCAGCCTCCTGGTATTGGAATCGCGTCACCCAATGCTCTGAGTGCTCGCGGAAAAAGGTCTGGAACGCGGTCATCAGCTTAACCACATTCAGGCTGCCATCGGCATTGACGTACCAGGCGGTATCCTCGTCAAGTCCCACCTGGGCTGCGTAGGTCAATTCGCGTGGGACGATTTCCGCATAGATCGGATTGGCGATGCGGAGTGGCTCGTTTGGGGCGATCAAGCCCAGATCGCGGACGTATTCGAGATCGCGAGTGGAGAAATCGCTGGCCTCTCCACCACTGAGCAACGGCTCAACTACGCGCTGCACGCGCTCTTCCTGCAACTTGTCGGCCAATTGATCCAAATGCGTCTCTCTACGCAGAATAAGTTGCTCTTGCGCTTCGCGGATGTCCTCCGAAGTAATTGGCCTGTCCTCATTCTCTGCGGCCTCATCCCGAAAGCATGTCTCATCTGCCAGCGCGTTCACCAGCCACGGCTGCCCTTGCGTCTGCGTCCAAATCGTCTCCAGTGCGTCTGGCGTGAACACCTGTCCAGTCTCCTTAGTGTGCTGGCCTATCAAGGCAACCACCTCATCCCGTGAAAAGTCGCCCAATCGCAACGATCTCGCCTTGATATTGAACGCGCTACCGCCAGCAATGATCGCATTGGCCGAACTGGAATGGATGCGGTAATCGCGCACATCGCGCACACCACATAAAACCACGCTTTGCGGAAACCCCTCCGGGCGGCGGACGTATCCCGCCCGCAGCTGCCGCAACACGGATAGAAGAGAATCGCCGATCAAGGCGTCAATCTCGTCAATGAACAACACCAAGGGCTTTGGGTCGGCCTGTGCCCAGCGCGTCAATGCTTCGTCCAGCGCGCCGTGCGGGCCGTACTTCGCCAAAATGTCCAGCCAAACCTCGTCCAAAAACTCGTCATCCAGCGTCATGCGTGCCCAAGAAGACAGGGCACCCAGAATGGTGCGCGTTACCTGTTCCACATCTTCGCGCCCGGCCTGCCCTGCCTCGACATTGACATACACGCAGCGGTAGTTGTCCTCGGCATTGAGCAGGTCGCGCAGAGCCAGCAGTGCCGAGGTCTTACCCGTCTGTCGGGGTGCGTGCAGGACGAAGTAGCGTTTGTCGCGGATGAGCCGCAAAACCTCGTTGAGATTGAGCCGTTGCAGGGGCGGGATGCAGTAGTGGTCCTCAGCGACCACCGGCCCGGTCGTATTGAAGAAGCGCATGCTTACAGTTCCTTCTTAATTTAACTAACCTCAGCCCCATCGCTAATCTCGCCATCTGGCGTTACGAGCGTGAGGCCATTATCATCGGAAGCCGCGAGCAGCATACCCTGGGATTCGACACCGCGAATAGTCGCGGGTTCCAGATTGGCAACCACCACAATCTGCTGCCCAACGAGCGATTCCGGCTCGTAATATTCAGCAATCCCGGCGACGATCTGGCGCTGCTCATTTCCCAAACTAATTTGTAACTGCAACAAGCGATCTGCCCCTTTCACGCGCTCGGCTGCGTCAATTTTTGCCACGCGCAACTTGAGCTTCTGAAATTCTGAAAAAGAAATCAAATCTTCTGGTTTTTCTTCTGCCACATCGACCTCCTCAATACGCGGGAACACCGGATCGCCAGGTGCAACCTTCAAATTGGCATCCAGACCTCCCCATGTTTTTAAGTCATCCAAATGAACATCTTCGGGCGAACCCTTTGCGCCGAGTTGTCGCCAAATCTCACATGCCTTTGAGGGAATTACGGGAAACAGCAACACAGATAGTTGTCGCATCGTCTCCAACAGCGCGTAAATCGTCACCTCAAGCTCGGCCCTCTTGCTCGCATCCTTCACCAAATGCCACGGCGCCTGCACCTCGACAAACCGATTGGCTTCCCGCACCAACCGCCAAACCGCATCCAGCACCGCATTGGGATTCATCGCATCAATAGCCTCGCTCACCGCATTGAGCGTCTCATCCGTCTGCGATTTCAAAGCGTTGAGCGCAGAATGGCTGCCATCAACCTCAGGCACAACACCATCCAGATATCGCGCAGCCATAACCACCGAGCGATTCAGCAAATTGCCCAACTCATTCGCCAACTCGGTATTATAACGCTGGACAAAAGCCTCCTCGCTAAAATCGCTATCTTGCCCCAGCGTCATATCGCGCACCAGAAAATACCGAAGCGCATCCACGCCGTATTTATCCGCCAGATCCAAAGGCCGAATTGCATTGCCCAGCGACTTCCCCATCTTTGTCTCATCCACGAGCCAGAAACCATGTCCCATAACCGTTTCCGGCAATGGCACATCCATCGCCTTGAGCATCGTGGGCCAATACACGCAGTGCGTAGTCAAAATATCCTTACCAATCAGATGGCAAGACGCGGGCCACCAGTGCTCAAAACGCGCGTCATCGGCGATATAACCCGGTGCCGTGATATAATTGATCAGCGCATCAAACCAAACATAACAGACATAATCTTCATCAAAAGGAAGCGGGATCCCCCATTCCAAACGCTCTTTGGGTCGAGAAATACACAGATCGCCCAGCGGTTGGCGCAAAAATCCGAGGATCTCGTTGCGCCGCTTTTCCGGACGAATAAAATTGGGATGTGTCTCAATATACTCAATGAGCCAGTCCTGATATTTGCTCATTTTAAAAAAATAATTCTTCTCCGAAATCTTCACCGCAGGCCGCCCGCAATCCGGACAATTCCCATCAATCAGGTCCTTTTCTGTCCAGAACCGCTCGTCCGGGATACAATACCACCCCTCGTAATTATCGGAATAAATCTCGCCCGCATCGTAAATGCGTTGCAAAATCTCGGATACAACGCGCTTGTGCCGCGCTTCGGTAGTGCGAATAAAATCATCGTGAGAAATATTTAAATCCTCCCACAACGCCTGAAACCGCACCACCATTTCATCGGCGTGTGCCTGAGGCGACAAATTGCGCTCTTTCGCCGCCTCATCCACTTTCTGCCCGTGCTCATCTGTACCCGTCAAAAACAACACATCATCGCCAGTTAGGCGATGAAAACGCGACAACACATCGGCCATAATCGTCGTGTACGCATGCCCAATATGGGGTTCATCATTGACGTAATAAATCGGTGTTGTAATATAAAATGTGCCCATTTTTTTACGCCCACTCAAAAGGACCTGATCTGTCGCCAGAGCGAGATCAAGCCCAGATTCATATTTACATTTCGGTGATTCATCTCCCGCAGTGATTCAATCTTTTTTACTATTGCGGCAAGTTGGTCCAGATCAAAAACCTCAGCTAATCGCCCGACATTGTCCTCCTGATCGGCATTGGCTATATTATCGCCCCGGCCACATTGCAACAACAGCGCGTCCCTGAGCCAAATTTCAGCACCTGCCAAAATATCCAACGCCTCTTGTCGGTCGAGTTTTGCAAGTGCTTCAAACGTGCGCTCATCCTGCTCCCACAGCAAGGCTGCCAAAAACTTAAAAGATCGATCTTGCCTATCTGCGATATGGCCATCGGTCATATCCAATGCCCTGCGAAAGTCGCCGCCACATGTGCGTCCAATAAAATCTGCCATTGTTTTATCAACGCCCCTTGCCGCCAACCCGGCACTGATATCCTGGGGCGAAAGCGCGGGAAATTTCACAAACTGACACCGCGACACAATGGTGGGCAACAACGCATCGCCCTGGGCTGCAACCAAGATCATCAGCGACCGAACAGGCGGTTCTTCCAGAGTTTTCAACATGGCGTTAGCCGCCTCTGCGCGCATTTGATCCGCATGAAAAATAAGAGTCGTGCGCCAGCCCCCCGCAAAAGCACTGTGCGTAAACTGTCGCTGCATCTCCCGGACATCATCGATGAGAATCCCCGCATTCTTGTCGGGCAACGGATAGTGATAAGGCGATTGCCACACCTGCAGCAGTGCGGTCCGCCTATCTTCCTCCTTCACACTCCGAGCAAAAGGAAAGAGCAGCGTACTATCCGGATGATTGAGATTAGTCACCTTGTGACATTCGGCACCATGCCCATAGGCCACAGCACCATCTTCCCGACAATGCAACGCCTGCACAAAATCCAATGCCGCCGCCACTGCACCCGTGCCAGAAGTGCCCAAAAACAACAGCGCGTGTGGGACGCGATCTCTTTCAATCAATTCGGTCAAAAACCGGACCGCGCGCTCCTGTCCAATCACCCGTTTCAATATCGCCTCTTATATGAAAAGCCGCTGGAACAGAACATTCCAACGGCTTTTTTCTAATTCAAACGACTAAAATGATCCGCTATCCATGCTCCTGCTCGCAATGGAAATGTACAACATGTATAGCCCGTACAACGACGGGCATCGGCATTTGCATTGTTGGCACAAAAAACAACATGGAACGGCTCCATAATCAAAAGTATATCACAACGCGGTGAAAAATAATATGCCTTATCCATCCATTTGTCAAGATTTTATTATTCAATTTGTTCTTTCTCTAAACTATTGACACTTTCGATACAATTTTTTAAGTTTGACCAACAATTGTTTGGATGTGTACGAGACTCATTGAGCGAGAAAATGCAATGCAAATAGGAAACAAAGAACTCGTCGTTATTGGCGACCGCGTTTTGGTCAAGCGGGAAGATTTGGAAGAGCGAACCAAAGTGGGGCTTTATTTGCCTCAAACCGTGGTCGAAAAAGAGGAAGTACAGAGTGGTCGCATTATGGCCACAGGGCCTGGTCTCCCGTTGCCAGAAACGCCCGAAGACGATGAACCCTGGCGCAATACGCCAAAAGAAACGCGATATTTGCCCCTGCAAGTTGAGGAAGGAGATTTTGCCTTATTTTTACAAAAAGCCGCGATGGAGATCTCTTTTGAAGGAGAAAAATATCTCATTGTGCCCCAGGCTTCGATTCTCGTTGTCATTCGCGAGTCGAATACCGTGGTGGGCGAAGAAGAGGTATTGGATGAATTGGAGGGCCTGGACGACCTCGACTTGTAGTGATTTCCCAAATGGTTATTCCTAAAAAAGCCGCTGATCAGCGGCTTTTTTTATTTTTATTCTTGTTTCGCCTGTGCCTCAGTATCCGATCTGGCGCACCGAAAACCCAAGGAAGGATAGGTTTTATCGGGCTTTTCACCCCGTCGTCGAGCCATGTGGATATGTGGAGCACTCCAGCCCCCGCCCCTTATGACGCGCTTTTTCCCGGCCTCTGGACCCGTGGGATTATTGAGGGGAGATACGCGGTAATATCCTGCATCGAACCAATCCCAACACCACTCCCACACATTGCCCGACATATCGAGCAAGCCCTCACTGGTAGCACCTTCGGGGAAAGTTCCCACAGGCAGCGGACGTCGGTTTCGGGTTTCCCTGGTATTTGTTCGCGTGACGTCAAAACGGTCACCCCAGGGGTAAAGACGGCTTTGTACCCCCCGTGCTGCGCGTTCCCACTCTGCTTCAGTGGGCAGGCGTTTACCCTTCCATGAACAATAGGCATTGGCGTCATTCCAGGAAACACCCACAACGGGTTGGTTGGGACCATTGTATTTGACCTCGCCCCAATACCGTGGGGCCGCATGCCCTGTACTCGTCACAAATTCGCGGTACTGGGCATTGGTGACCTCGCGTGTATCAACCCAGTAGGCATCGAGATAAACCTTGTGTACAGGTGCGTTTTTATCTCGGGTATCTCCCATGAGAAAATGGCCTGCGGGAATTTGCACCTCCATTTGACTTGTACTATCGGAAGATACTGTCTCACGGGATCTGCGCCGTTCAAAAGGAGAACGTCCATCAATTGTTTTGATACTCAACTTGGAAATTTCGATCCGGCTGGAAGATAGCTGAAGCGTAATAGAAGTCGCAGTCTCTCGAATCAGTTCGCCTCGCACAACGCGACCCGATTTGAGAACGACCTCAACAGCCTCAGTTGTATCGACCAGGCAAGATAAGATCCCAAACACGATCAAGCATACTCCCATAATATACCGCCGCATTTTGCCTCCTTGGCGATTGGATTATCGCTTTTTAGTTCCAACTTTGAAAGTAATCATTTCGCGGTATTTTGTCCAGTCCCACAAAATATACCCAAAGTGATTATAAAAATAAAAAAGCCCAACCTTAAAAGGCTGGGCTTTACGATAGTTCCCTACAATGCGGCAATTGCTAAACCATGTCTTTCAGTTTTTTCAAGGCTGAAATTCTTATACCCTGCGAAGCGGGTTTGGCGGCAATTGTTATTTTTTCGCCAGTGAAAGGATTGACGCCCTCCCGTTCTGCGCGGGCCGGTTTTTCGACCCTTTTGATTTTGAGCAGACCAGGCAACACAAATTCACCAACAGAACCTGCTGTGACATGGCTTTCAATGGTACTGTCCAATCCATCGAGAACGCTACCCACATCCTTTTTGCTCAGACCAGTGCTTTCGGCGATCGCGCTTACAATCTGGGCTTTGCTCCATCGTTTTGTTACAGCTTGCGACATAATTCTCTCCCTTTGTGAAAATGGTTATAATCTCAAACCTAATGCCCCAGGCAGATAGGTCAAAGGCTATACCCTAATTATAGTCCAGCATGCTTTGATTTGTCAAGTATAGATTGCCCATTCCTCATTATTTGTGTCTTTTTAGCCTATTCCACCCAAATATCCGGACGCGTATCCACCTCGTATTTCTCAAATATCGCATCAATAGCACACTTGTCGTCTTCGGACAACGTCAACTCTAATGCTCCCATATTTGACACCACCTCCTCGGGTTTACGCACGCCAACAAGTGCGGTGCTAATAATAGGATTGGACAACACCCACGCCAGCGCGAGGTGATATATAGCTGTACCGCGATCCGCAGCCATCTGTTTTAACGCTTCCACCACCTTCAAATTGCGCGGAAAATTCTCCTCTGTAAACAAAGGCATATTAAACAACCCGCCCTTAGAGCGCCAATCTTCTGTGTCAAATGTCGTATTCTCATCAAATGCCCCGGCGAGCAGCCCATGCGCCAGAGATCCATATCCCATCATCCCAATGCCGTGCGCTTCGCAATATGGAAAAACATCCCTCTCCATACGCCGATCAAACATGTGATAGCCGTATTGCCCCACATCTACCCGCCGCGTCTTCATGCTCGCATCGATCTCCTCGGCCTTGAAATTCGATACCCCTCCAAAACGCACCTTACCCTGCTGAATCAAATCGTCCAGCACCTGCATTGGCTCTTCAAAAGGCGTGTGCCGATCGGGCCAATGAATCAAATAGACATCGATATAATCCGTATTCAAAAACCGCAAACTATTCTCTACCGATGCCATAATCCGCTCTCTGCGACTGTCGCGTCCCTTCTCCCGTCCCGAATCCGTATATCCAATACCGACCTTTGTCACCACAATCACATCCTTGCGTCGATTCCCCAGGCCACGCGCGAGCAGAGCCTCTGATTTTCCCTTCCCATAGCCTTCGGCTGTATCAAAGCAATTAATCCCCAAATCCAATGCCTTGTGAATACCCGCAATCACTTCGCCTTCATCAAAATAACCATAATTCCCACCGAGCTCCCAGCACCCAAATCCAATCGCCGAAACATCCAATCCGGTCTTTCCAAACGGCCTGTATTCCATATCGAACCTCCAAGAAAAATGTTGATTAATTACCGCCCCATCCATCCCCCATCCACAGTCAAAGTCGTACCATTGACATAATTGGCTGCATCTGAACACAAAAACACACACGCGCCTTTCAGATCATCCGGCTGCCCCCATCGCCCCTGGGGAATGCGCGTCAAAATTTGCTCGGAACGGACAGAATCACTGCGCAGAGCTTCGGTATTATCTGTTGCAATATACCCCGGTGCAATAGCATTGACATTCACCCCCTTGCCTGCCCACTCATTTGACAGTGCCATCGTCAAAGTCGCAATACCTCCTTTGGCCGCAGCATAACCCGGCACGGTAATACCCCCTTGAAAACTCAGCAAAGACGCTGTAAAAACAATTTTACCTCGCCCACGCGCCACCATCTCTTTGCCAAACTCGCGCGCGAGAACAAATTGCGCGTTCAAATTTACTTCAATGACTTTATCCCAGTACTCATCCGGATGGTCCGCCGCGGGTTCCCGCAAAATTGTGCCTGCATTATTCACCAATATATCGATCTGAGCGACATCTGCTTTCACCTCTTCTATAAAAGCCCACAAAGCATCTCGATCGGAAAAATCACATGCATAAGGGCGAAAACTACGGCCCAATGCCGCGACATCTCCTTCTACCTCACTACCAAATGTCAGCGATGCACTCACCCCCACAATATCGGCACCTGCCTCGGCCAACCCCCGGGCAAAAGCGCGGCCAATACCGCGCCGACACCCCGTCACCAGTGCAGTCTTACCGCTCAAATCAAACTTATCCAAAATTCCCATAATAACCCCTGTTACGCCTGACAGTCCAAAAGCACCTTCATCACCTCGCCACCCGCCACCATCTGTTCAAATCCTTTTGCCGCATCATCCAGCGGCAGCGTATCCGTAATCAGAGCTTTTACATCAACCGCGCCAGATGCCGCCAATCGAATTGCCCGCTCAAAATCTACGGGTTCGTACACGCGACACCCCACCAGATGCAATTCCCGCCAAAAAAACCGCTGTAAATCCACAGGTGGCGGTTCAGCGTGTACCCCAACCAGCACAATAGTCCCGCGAACCCGTGCCAACTCCGTCATGACCTTTGCACCGGGCGCACTGCCACTAACTTCAAACACGAGGTCTGCACCCGCACCCTCGGTCCAATCTTCTACATAAGCGATAAGATCTGTTTCCAATGGATTCACAATCTCAAAGCCCAATGCCCTTGCCTTTGCCAAACGAAAGGGATTCACTTCGGAAATTACCACCTCGGCCCCATCCAATCGCGCCGCCATTGCAACCAGCATCCCAATCGGGCCGCCGCCAATAACAACCGCGCGGTCGCCCAATTCCACTTTTGCACGTCGAACATCGTGGACAGCGACTGCAAGCGGTTCGATAAGCGCGCCGGCATCGTCGTCCAGTGCATCGGGTACGCGATGCAGACGATCGAGTGGTGCATTCCAAAAAGCCTGAAATGCCCCCGCAGAGTCAATACCCAAAAAATTCAGATTCTGACAAACATGTCGATGCCCCCGTCGGCAAGCTGCACACACGCCACATGCCACGGTGGGTTCAACCACCACGCGATCCCCCACTTTGAACTCGGCATCATTCGGAACCTCTACAATCTCACCGCACATCTCGTGTCCCATCACCAGAGGAATTTGCACCCGCTGATCCATATGACCCTGATAAATATGTAAATCCGTGCCGCACAAACCCGCCCGCGCCACCTTGATGAGCACCTCATTATCGCCCGATTTGGATTCCGCAACATCGCGCAATTCAACCCGCTCGGGACCCAGATAAACAGACGCTTTCATCCCATCTCCTTAATAACCCTTGAACTTCAGGGCTTTGTAATGTATGTTACACCATATCAAATCGCCGCCATGCAAGAGCCGATCGGAAAATCAAAACTGGTCGGCATTTATGATACCGAACAGAAATCAAAGAGTCAACACATAAGGTTTTTCAATTTTCCCCATGTCCATTCTCCGCACCTACATAACCCTCGACCTCGAAACAACGGGTCTGAATCCGAAAGAAGCCGAAATAATCGAAATCGGTGCTGTCAAAGTCAAAGATGGCGAAATTGCCGACCGCTTTCAGACTTATGTGCGTCCCAAAATGGGGGTGCCCGAAGAAACAACGCGCCTGACGGGCATAGCGTTCAAAGACGTAAAAAACGCCCCCCGTATCAACGCAGCAATCGAAGACTTCATGACCTTTGCGGGCGACCAGCCCCTCATCGTACACCAGGGTCGATTTGAAACTCGCTTTTTATCTGAAGCCTCTGGCCTGCCCTTTGGCAACAACATACACAGCGTGCGCGACCTCGCCCGGATGGCCTTGCCCAGTTTACCCGATCATCGGGCGAACACACTTGCAGACTATTTTGAAGTCAAATCCCAATCAGCGCACAAAGCACTTGGCGATGCCGAGCAACTCGCGGGCATATACCCGGGTATCATCGAAATCTTGCGCGAAACCTCATTCCGTACCAAACAACAAATACTCCAGCTTTTACAAGGCACAAATAGCCCCTTGCTCAACATCTTTGTCGATCTGGGCAACGAAGCGGTCAAAAGCGAATTCATGAACCGCATTCGCGGTGGCGGGGCAGAAGGCCTCCCCCTATCCAACATAGGCGGCGACGAACCCCGAACGGAAACAGAGGACCACGCGCCTCTCGACATCGACATGCTCTGCACCTTGTTTGAATCCGGCGGCACCTTTGACCGCCAAACCGAAGGATATGAAGTCCGCGCCGAACAGATCGAAATGGTGCGCGCCATTGCCGACGCCTTCAACAACAACAACCTCCTCGTCGCCGAAGCGGGCACAGGCGTGGGCAAATCCATGGCCTATCTCACCCCGGCCATTCACCACGCCGCACAAAATGGCCGCCGCATCATTGTTTCCACCAATACCAAAAATCTTCAGGAACAATTGTTCTTCAAAGACCTGCCCCACCTCGAACGCGCTCTGAATATACCCTTCAGCTATGTCCTGCTCAAAGGTCGCAGCAACTATATATGCCTCAACCGCTGGCATGCCGCACTCGCCAATGTCGATACCTTCTTTACCGAAGACGAGCGCGAAGGAGCTTTATCTCTCGTTATATGGGCAGAGCAAACGCAAACGGGCGACATTTCGGAAAACAATGGCTTTGATATGCGTCGCCATGCTGGCCTGTGGGCAAAAGTGTGTTCCGACTCGGGATATTGCCGCTCGCAAAAGTGCCGCACCAACGGGCAGTGTTTTGCCAACATCGTGCGCCGCTCTGCCCAAAAAGCACATATCGTGGTTGTCAATCACTCCCTGCTTTTTTCCGACATCGTCTCGGAAAATGCCGTGCTGGGCGAATACGAAGACCTCATTCTGGACGAAGCCCACAACATCGAAAAAATTGCCGCACAATATTTGGGACGCGAACTCAATATATGGCACATCAAAAATTTTTCTGATCAACTGCGCAGTCCGGGTTTTCAAAGCACCGGCACCCTGCCTGCATTGCGCCACTGGATCGGTGTAGCCGATCTCAAAGACAATATCTTCGCCACCTTTGACAAAGGCATTGGACGGGCAGTGAACGCCGCCGAAGACATCTATCTCAAAGCGCAGACCTTTTTTCAAGATCTCACGGAATTTTTGTACGGCAAACAGGGCAGTCGCAAATTTAACTACACGCCAAAAGAGCGCTATCGTCCGGGTGAAAATACGTTTGAAACAGTCAAAGAAAGCCTTGAAGACTTTGCCGAAGCGATCAAAGAACTCAATAACAGCTTAAAAAATCTGTGCGATTGGCTCAAAGACTTGCCCGACGACACCTTTCCCAACCAGGACGAACTCGTCAGTGAACTCGACGGACGCGCACAAGAATGCAGCGACCTGCTCGCAACCCTCAATCACTTGACCAATCCCGAAGACGAACAATGCGTTTACTGGTTTGAATTGCCAACCCGAGAAAACAGCAGTGACACGCGCCTGTTTTCCGCGCCCTTGCATGTCGCCGATGTATTGCGCGACGCACTCTACGACAAAATGCGCACCATCGTCTTCACATCGGCTACTCTGGGCATTCGCGGCAAACTCATCTACTTTCTTCAGCGCATGGGGCTCGATACTATGCCCGATGAGCGCGTGCAAACAAGTTGCCTGGGTTCTCCCTTTGACTACGATTTACAGGCCCTTGTCTGTGTGCCGCAATTTATACCATCACCTAAATCTCCTCATTTTCAACGCGCCGTTGACGATTTATTACGCCATCTCGCACGCGAAATCGGACGGGGCACGCTGGCATTATTTACGTCCTACAGCATGCTCAACCAGTCTTATGACACACTCAAAAACGATCTATCGTCTGATGGCATCTTACTCCTGGGACAGGGGATAGACGGTGCGCGCGGCAGCATTACCGATCGCTTTAAGACCCACCGCCGCGCAATGTTGCTTGGCACCGACAGTTTCTGGGAAGGGGTAGATATCCCCGGCGAAGCCCTCGAAATACTGGGCATTATTCGCCTGCCTTTTGCCGTGCCATCTGAACCCCTTGTTGCAGCGCACATGGAAGAACTCGAAAAACAGGGCAAAAATCCATTTTTATACTATTCTGTCCCCGAAGCCATTCTCAAATTCCGCCAGGGTTTTGGTCGCCTGATACGCAACAAATCCGATAGAGGTATTGTCATCGTCTTCGACAGTCGGGTTTTATCCACCTTTTACGGGCGGGCCTTTCTCGAAGCACTCCCAGTTCAACATCGGGCGTTTCGGGCACCAGACCATTTATTACAAACCATCAAAAGCTGGTTCGACAAAGTGAGCGTGGCGTGAATACCAAATACCAAATTGCCATACGCGAACCCCTTCGGGAATTACTGGTAAAAATTCCTCAGCGCAATCATCCGCTCGTTGGGCATGCCTATCACTTCGCCAATGCCAGCCACGAAGGCCAGGACCGCGACGCCGGGCAACCGTATATCACCCATCCCATTGGCGTGGCTCTCATTCTGGCTTCTGAATTGGGCTTTGCACGCGACGCGGAAATGATGGCGGCGGCACTATTACACGACGCCGTTGAAGACTCTGCCCTGACCCTTGGCGACATTGAACCCACCTTTGGAAAAAATATTGCTACCCTCGTCAGCGGCGTTACAAAAGTTGAAGGCTTAAAAGCTGGACGCACTGCGCGGCGCATTGCCACCTTGCAACACCTGTTCACCCATGCCAGCCGAGACCCGCGCGTTCTCATTCTCAAATTGGCTGACCGCATGTATAACATGCGCAGCCTCGATGGCATTGCAGAACTCGACAGGCGGCAACGCATTGCGCGAGAAACCATTGATATATACGCACCCCTATCGCACTTGTTGGGCATGGCCCGCATCCGTCGAGAGCTTGAAGACCGCAGTCTTTTTTGTCTCGAACCGCGCATTACAAATCAGATACAGACGACGTTTAGAACAGCTCTGACCGAGCACCTCGTAACATTCCAGGACACTATTCGCAACCTGCTCAATGCAAACGGCGTGCGGACAAGCGTGCGCGTGCAAGAGAAGAGTTTGAGCAGCATTTACCGCAAAATGCAACATCGTCCCCTCAGTCAAATTCAGGATCGCTACGCTATTGAAGTTATTGTCTCGCGTCGTCGATTGTGTTATTCGGCTTTGGGAATTTTACACGAGCAATTCCTGCCCGTAATGGAGCGTTTCAAAGACTTTATTGCCTTGCCCAAACGCAATGGTTACCAGGCCCTGCACACCTGTGTCCACCACAGAGACCAACGCTACGAACTCCACATTCAAACCCCCGCAATGCATCGCCTGGGCGAATTTGGCATTGCCGCATTGCGCGGAGATGCAGAGCACGAAGAGCGGCGCACGCGCTGGTTGCACGATTTTGTCGATTGGTACGACCGCGCCGACGCCTCCCATCACCTGATGTCCGAACTCAAACGCATTCTCTTTACCCGAGAAATAGTCACACTCACACCCAGAGGAGATCCCTTTATTTTACCCGAAGATGCGACCCTTGCCGATTTTGCCTTTGCCGTACATACCGACCTCGGCTTGCAATGCAAAGGAGGTCGCATCAACGGCGCGCGGGCTTATCCGTTCTCCAAACTTACCTGGGGCGATACCGTTGAAATTGATACCGACCCAACCCAATATCCCAAAAAGAGTTGGGTCAGCCGCGTAAAAACCTATCGCGCTCGCCGCCACATCCAGCACTATCTCAATAGTCAAACTCAATAGCCGATCCTATGCCTCGCTTTCTCTTATTTATTATTCTGACTTTTGCATGTTCGGGAACCAATCCCGTACTCGAAAGTCAAAAGATGAAGGTCTCACAAGCCCAAAAGACGCTACGCGAAGAACGCATCCGCCTGCAAACCCTGCGCGACAGCCTGCAAAGCGAAATTCGCCGCAATATCGCTTTGGGCATTCCAAAAGAACAGGCAGAGAAAATAGAACACGCCCGTATCAAAATTCAGGAAACCATTGTCATGGCATCGGAAAGAAATCTGACGGCGCAACGCGCTTTGCTCGATTCACTCACAAAATATTCCCCTTGAGGCTCTGGTATTTACAAATCGTTTACAAATATTAACTTGTGCTAATAGTGTAAATTTATTATAATATAACGCGATGTGTGACTTCAAAATCGCCACAGAATAATACCGACAAACAGAGATAAGAAAAGCCTGCCCCCCGTATGAAAGCACTACGGGGCTGGCTCTGCATGATTTTGAGCAGGGGGCAAAACCACTGGATTGCGGCTAACACCCTGCCGCAATGACGGCTATAGAATCCTTGTTTTGCTGACGCCTGACCACTGATTGCTTGTTTTTTTCACCATTATCCTAAAGTCACACATGACGTTATAATATTCATACATATGCTTGCGTTTAGGCATCCCGAAAATTTTGAACAAGAGGAGGAGCATCCGTGTCCAATCGCGAACATTTTCCTGTTGCGCCCAAACTTGCGTATGCATCCACGGGACTCGAACCCTATATCCCCTCGGCAGAACAGCCGTGGAATGAGCACCGGGCGGCACACCTCTTGCGGCGCACCCTCATTGGCCCAACGCCAAGAGAAATCGCAGAAGCCGTGCAAAGCACGCCAGAAGCCGTTGTAGATCGCCTTCTGGAAATGTCCTTTTTGCCACCCAATCCACCCGATAGTTGGGTCAACGAAGATCCATTTAAAAGACCCATCAATTCAGATCAGCGCAAAATTGAGCGCCAGCGCGTTAACCAGACCCGCGCATGGTGGATGGAACTCATCGTCAATCAAGGGTTCTCAATTCAAGAGCGCATGGTGCTCTTTTGGCACGATCACTTTGCCACCCAGGCCAAAGATGTCAGACGTCCTCAGTGGATGTATCTTCAAAATTTCCTGTTTCGCAAACACGCCGTCGGCAATTTCAAAACACTCGTCGAGGGCGTCACGCGCGACCCGGCCATGATCTACTATCTCGACAGCAACTCCAGCACTGCGAACAAGCCTAACGAAAATTACGCCCGAGAACTCATGGAACTGTTCACCATGGGCGAGGGCAATCAATATACAGAACACGACATTGGAGAAGCATCCCGCGCCCTCACAGGTTGGGTTGTCGTAGGCAGGCAACCCGTTTTTAGAGAGAACCGATTTGACAAAGGCCAGAAGACATTCCTGGGGCAAACCGGCAACTTCAATGAGCAAGACATTATCGACATCATCTTCCAACAAGAAATCACAGCCGAATTTATATGCGGCAAACTCTATCGCGAATTTGTCTATGAGCATCCAGACAAAAACGTCGTCTCGGAACTCGCGCAAATCATGCGCGATAACGATTACGAAATCAAACCGGTGCTGAAGGCATTGCTCTTGAGCGCGCACTTTTTTGATCCCGCCACCATCGGCGCCAAAATCAAAAGCCCCGTCGAACTCGTCGCCGGCACAGCGCGCAGTCTCGGTTTCAAAGCGGGTAGAGGCCGGAGCATCAGTTCCGAATACCTCGTTTACATCGCCCAGGTGCTCGGTCAGCAACTGCTCGATCCGCCCAATGTAGACGGGTGGTCGGGATATCGGCTATGGATCAGCACATCGACACTGCCCGAACGCCACAAAATGACCGACGAGATTGTCGATGCCAAACCGCGCAATCCCAACCTTTACACCATCCTCAATACAGATGCCGTGGGATTCGTCAAGGCATTTCCCGACCCCTACGACGCGGAAAAACTCGTTCGCGACATGGGAGAGTGTCTGACGGCCTTTCCAGTTGACGATTATCGCCACGAAATGTTTTTGGATACGCTACTCGAAGGTGCCGATGTCTATGACTGGAACCCCGACGCTGTTGCAGCACCTCGACGCATCAAAAATATTCTCAAACTCATCTTTGAATTGCCCGACTATCAACTGAATTAGACTTGAGGCAAGGAGTTCGTTATGAACAGACGCGACTTTATGAAAAATGCGACCCGCGGTGGTGCCGGGTTTGCGCTGGGCGGTTTTATGACGCGGGCTTATGGGCGTGCCGAAGCTATTGGTCCCCTATCTGCAACGGCCCTCAGCGAGACCGACCGCGTGCTCGTTATCATTCGCTTAAATGGCGGTAATGACGGCCTCAACACCCTGGTCAACTTTGAAAACGACGCCTATTATCAGGCGCGTCCCAAAATCCACATCAGAAAAGAAGAAGCCCTCAGACTCACCCCAACACAGGGCCTGCACCCCCAACTCACCGGATTCAAAGAACTCTACGACGAAGGTCAGTTGATGATCATGCAGGGGGTGGGATATCCCAATCCCAATCGATCGCACTTCCGCTCGACCGATATCTGGTTGACCGCATCGAATTCCAACGAATTTTTGAGCCACGGTTGGCTGGGGCGCTATTTTGAATCCCAAACCCCGGGCTTCCCAGACACCCTGCCAGAACAACCTCTCGCCGTTGACATCGGCCCCGTGCTTTCTCTTTCCCTATTGGGCAAAAACGGTGCCATGGGCATTGCCCTGCGCAACCCCAGGCAATTTGTCAATCTCGTGGAGCGGGGCAACAAAATTATCGAAGACGGTAAAATCCCCACACCGGCTGGATATGAACTCGACTTTATTCGCCGCATCAACTTTGAATCCCTGCAATATTCCTCACTGGTCAGAGATGCCGCAGATAAAGGCGCGAACAGGGTTGAATATCCCTCTAATAATTCGCTCGCCACCCAGCTCAGTCTGGTCGCGCGGCTGATCGCTGGCGGCTTACAATCCAAAGTGTATCTGGTCTCACAAGGCGGATACGACACACACTCCAATCAGCTCAATCGCCACAACATCCTGCTGGGATATCTCAACGAAGCAGTCACGGCTTTTGTTCAGGACCTGCGACAACATCAATTACAAGACCGCGTACTCGGCATGAGCATTTCGGAATTTGGTCGTCGAACAAAAGAAAACGGCAGCGCAGGTACCGATCACGGCACATCGGCACCCATGTTCTTCTTTGGCACATCGGTCAATGCGGGCATTTCGGGGCCAGAGCCCAACTATGGAAGGGTTGACAGACGCGGTGACTTTTACTACGACCACGACTTCCGCCATGTCTATGCCTCGGTGCTCAACGATTGGTTTGACGTGCCAGAAAATGTTCTCTCAAGTATCTTTTCATCCAATACGTCTCACATACCCATTCTCAGGCCAAAGCTCGATCTCGCCAAGGTTGACTTTAATGCCGACGGCAAACTCGACTTTAACGACTTTATCCAATTTGCCCAGGCCTATGGCAGTAACGAAGCCAAATTCGACTTAGACGGCGATGGCAACGTTGGATTCGGCGATTTCCTGAAATTTGTCGATGCCTACCGAAACCGTTAAGCATACGGTATCGTCTGAAACATAAAAGCCCCGGTTACACACCGGGGCTTTTTACTAATGGGCAACAGAGACCAGGCAAACCCATGCAAAAACCCAAACGCGAAGTCACAATTTCCAATCGCTATCTCTACTTCTACGCCAGCCTGGTCAAACGCATCTACGGTCTGATCATCCGAAATGAACACAAAAACCAACCCAATGAGCGCTATACGGGCCGTCTGGATGAAGATGGAATACCGAGTTCCCAGGATGCGTCCCATACAACGGGCAGACTACCCGGCACACCTGTCCAGGATGAAATTATCCTGTTTCGCTTTCGAAAACGCCTGCTCATAGGAACTTGCCAGGCTGTTTTACCCCGCAAAATTTCCGAAATCGCAGTTTTATCAGAAGATGGCCGGCGCCTCCGCTTTCGCCACACCAACCTCGTTTATCTTACCGGTATCTCATCGTGCGATGTACCCCTCAAAACTTACGCAATGAGCGTCCGTACCTTGAGCCGAGAAATAGACCTCAAAGACGTTTGGGAAATCGCCGTTGAATCTGCAACCCCGCTTCCGCTTTCAGAAATCGCCGACCTTTACTACAACACGGAAATCGATGCCACACAGTGGATTGCCCTCTATCTTCACCTGCACCATGCCTCTCCTTATTTTCAGCCTCAATCTTCCAACTCGTATTCGCCCTATACGGCTGGTCAAGCCAATATTCTCTACCAACGCGACAAACTTAAAAAAGATCGGGATGAAGAACGCGAAGAATTTATCCACGCCATGGAGAATAATGCCGAATCCATTGCAGAACACACGCTAACCCCACGCCAGCAAACCTATCTGGAACAGATTCGACAATACGCATTATGGGGCAGAGAATCCCAACACGCAACTCAGGCTCAGGCATTGATCTCTGAAATTTGCCAAACTAAAAAAAACCGCCAAAAATCTGCGGTCGAATTGCTTATACAAAAAAAGGTCTGGAAACGCGATCAAAACCTCGACTTACTCCGCGCCGAAGTTCCAACTGCATTTTCAGACCTCGCCATCCGCCAGGCAGAAACACTCGTGCCCACTTATGGCAACCGCGAAAAACAACCCGTCTTTGTAATACACCCACCCGATCACCCAAACATCGCCCTCTCATTCCGCCGCCAGCTCTTCAGGGGCGCAGAGTTTGGCGTACACATTCCAGATATCGGCGCACTCATTCCCAAAGATTCACACATCAACCGCGACGCTGCCGAGCGCATGGCGCACATACCCTTTCCCGATCATCCCATTCCCATGCTACCCACGCGGTTTGCACATGACCTGGGCCAATTCCAAAGCGACAAAGCGCATCCAGCACTCAGCATCTTCTGGCGCGTAAATCGGGACGGCCACCTCAAAAATTTTTGTATCGCGCAAACGGCCGCAATAAACAAAGCCGACCTTTTACCAGAAGACATCGATCGGGCACTGGACGATCCCGCTCACCCGCAACACCGCGCCATACAATTCTTCTCGCAATTATCCACGCGCCTCCACAAAAAGCGACAAACAGCCATACACGACCTTGAGGAACAATCATCCCCCAACCCCGCGCATCACATCGCCCTTGAACTATCCCTGCTCGCTGGCATAGCTGTTGGACGGTGGTGCGGTAATAAAAACATCCCCGCAATTTACGAAATACGCGATCCCATTGAAAATGACGAATCCATCCTACAAATTTCCCACCCCGTCGTCCGCCGCCACGAACTTCACCGCCAAACCCCAAACACCGGCCTCAATACAACGCCAGAAACACATCACGGCTATGGCATTTCGCATTATTGTCCCATCACTCAACCCACCACCCGATACACCGATCTCGTAATGCAACGCCAGATCGATCACTACCTTAAAACCGAGCAATCCCTTTACTCAGTTGACGACCTCAACACCCTGCGCTACCGCATGTGGGAAACGCTGGACCTAATTGACGGTCTGGTTCATCGCCAGACTCGCAACTTAATGTTACAATCGTGGGAAAACCAACTCGGTCGGGAATTTCGCGCCGTTGTTCTCTATCTCAAAATGCGCGGTGTCCTCGTCGAACTCCTCGACCATCCCTTCAAAACCGTCATCTATCCAAGTTATCCCGTAGAGATCGGCGACAAAATTGACCTGCGCCTGACAGGTATCGACCGCTGGAAAGGCTGGGCACACTTCACGGAAAAAAGCTACCAGCAATCAGCGGTTGGCTTTTAGCCCCCTTCCCACGCCGGATACAAATCGTGCTCAATACGCAACAAACTCAAAATTCGACCAACGACGAAATCCGCCAAATCATCAAACGTCTCCGGCTTTTGATAAAATGCCGGCATCGCCGGCACCACGGCAGCACCCGCTTCGGCCACCGCCACCATATTGCGCAGTTGAATCAAATTCATCGGCGTCTCCCGCGGCACGATAATGAGCGTCCGGCGTTCTTTCAACGCGACATCAGCGGCGCGCTCAATCAAATTACGCGATAACCCATGGGCTATACTCGCCAGAGTTTTCATCGAACACGGCACCACCACCATGCCATCTGACTGCGCCGAACCACTCGCCAGCGTTGCAGCGAGATCCTTAAGTGGGTGCAGTGCCATATTATCCACCGAAACACCGTAAAGTTCTCGGATAAAACCACCAAAATCTCGCTGTTTTCCCTCAAAGCCCGCCTCATCTCGCAGCAACATCCAGCCAAATTCGGATATCACCACATCCACGGCAACCTTGTGCATCAGCAATGCGCGCAATGTGCGCAACGCATAAATAGCCCCACTTGCCCCAGTAATTGCAACCGTAATACGTCTCATAGCAAACAGGCCTCCAGAATTACAACAACAAATCGACCAGCGTCCCCACAAAATACACCACACTGACCACACCATTCATCGTCAAAGACGCCATGCCCGCCCTTGACAAATCCCGGCGTCTCACCAAATAATGCTCGTAAATTAGCAAACATCCCACGCACACCACGCCAGCTACATAAACCATCCCCAATTCAAACACCTGCCCCACGCACACCATCAAACCAAAAGCAATCACATGAAATAACCGCGCAATCCACAATGCGGGACCAACCCCAAACTGCTGCGGGATCGAATACACCCCAAACCGCCGATCAAACTCGGCATCCTGACAGGCGTAAATCACATCAAACCCCGCGACCCACATCAACACCGCACCACCGAGCAGTAAAATTTCCGCATCCAATTGTCCCGTCACCGCGATCCACGCCCCCACTGGCGCGAGAGACAATGCCAAACCGAGAAAAAGCTGCGTAGCCCACGTAAATCGTTTTGTATAAGAATAAAAAAACACAATACCCAATGCTACGGGAGACAGCATCAAACACAGTGGGTTTAACTTATACGCCGCAAAAACGAGTAGCACAGAAAACACACAAACAAACACCTTCACAGCACCCGCAGAAATAACCCCTCGCGGCAATTCGCGATTGGCCGTGCGTGGATTGGCCGCATCCATTTTCCGATCCACAAGCCGATTAAAACCCATGGCCGCACTTCTCGCGCCCACCATCGCTGCCACAATCCAGAACACCTGCTCGGACGAAATCCCGTGTCCAGCCGCCGCCAATGCCGCGCCCGAAAGCGCGAATGGCAAGGCAAAAATACTGTGACCGAATTTAATCATCCGACCATAAGTGACAATACCCTCAATCATCACAGTCTTATCTCTGCCGGATAAACTTTTGCAACCGGGCATCTGCCTGCACTTCCCCTACGTACAAATCGCCGTGAGAATCCAGCCAGATACCGTGCGGACACTTCTTGAACTCCCCGGGGATATCGCTTTCAACACCGCGCCCCCACTCAGACACTTTCTCGCCATCAACCGTCCAGATACTCACCCGCTGGTCCAACTCCGCGATATAAACCACACCATCCTCATCATCAATATAAACCGTATCGGGTTGGTGCAAGCCCGTCCACTCGCCCTGGAAATTGCCCTCGGTATCAAAAAACTGAATGCGATTATTGCTCCGATCTGCCACCCACAAACGGTCATCTTTATCGACCCGCACAGAATGCACCAGATCAAATTGCCCCGGTCCCGTACCCGGTTCCCCCCAGGACTTGATCAACTCGCCATCGGGTGTGAACTTGTGCATTCTCGCATTGCCGTACCCATCGGACACGTACATAAACCCCTGAGAATCAAACGCGACATCGGTTGGCAACCGAAACGGCTCCCCCTCATCGCCTTCCCGATCGGGCGTCCCCACCGTCATCAATAACTCGCCATCACAGCTAAACTTCCGCAAACAATGCGTGTTGCGCTCCACACAATAGACGTGATCCTCCGCATCGATATAAATACCATGCGCGTCCTTTAACACATCTTCGCCCCACGAAGACAAAAAATTGCCTTCGCGATCAAAAACCACCATCGGGTGCTCGCTGCGACTGTACACATAAACGCGATCCTGCGAATCAACAGCCACCGCCGGTATCCATCCAAACGACCAGCCTTCCGGCAGGGACCACCAATTTTCCTCCACCGTATAGACATAATCACCCTGTCCAAACGTCATCATATCCTCCTTGTCAGGTAAGAGAGGCATCTCTGCCTCGATATTGAAGTTTCAAAAATGCGTACGTCAATCACACATCATTGCAATATACACCACAATTTGAGCGCAAACAAAAAAAAGCTCTGGAAACCCAGAGCTTTTTTCGAAAATTATCGCATATTACGCACTTACCGCTCTTCCGAAAACACTGGTGAACAACAAAAAATCGCCAAAATTGACTTGCCCATCCTCATTTAAGTCAAAACGCGCATCGGGATTCTCAGCACCAAAAGCGGCGACAAACAGGAGAAAGTCGCCAAAGTCGATCTTCCCATTGCCATCGAAATCCGCTTGAGCGGCTATCTCCTTCAAAGGCAAAAACACAGCCGGCTGAGAGCGCACGGCGATACCGCGCGGCATATCTTCAAAACTCAGCGTTTTCAAAATCTGAAACGACTCTGCATCAAAAATAACCAGCTCATTCGAATTCTGATTCGCCACATATATCTGTGCCCCATCTCGCGACACAAACAAATCGCGCGTCTCTTCACCCTCAGGCAAAACCTGGACAGTATTCACAACGCGATTTTGCGCCACATCAACGACGATCAATTGGGCATTCGAACGATCAGTTCCGTATAACCTCGAACCATCCGGCGATAAAGCGAGGCGAAATACCCCACCATCTACAAAAATCGTTGTCACCACAGATTCCGATTCGGTATCAATCACCGCAATACCGCCACTGCCAACGTCACCGAAGTCCCCTCCCGACACATACAACCGATTTCCATCCGCAGATATAACCAATGAGCGGGGGTCCTCAATCACTTCAATGCGACCAACCGTCGCCCTGAGTGTGGTATCGACAATCAGCACCTGATTGGCCTGGATATCTGTGACATAAAGCCGCTTCCCATCCGGATGAACCGCCACGCCATAAGGACCGCCGTCATTAACAACCGGCACCCGAATGCGATTGCGCACAGTCAAACTCGCCACCTCGATAACCGAAATACTCTTAGACTGTGAATTGGTAACATAGACCAGTTGCCCATCTGCGCTCAAAGTGAGATCCAAAGGCGCATTGTCAACCTCAATATTCGCCGCCACCTGATGCGTGGCAGTCTCGATAACCGTGACCCGATTCTCAGATGTACCGGCAGATCCCCCCGTATTGGCGACAAACAAATAGCGCTGATCTCGCGTCATCAAAACACTTAAGGGCACCACGCCAGTGGGAATGCGCGCCACCTCTTCCTCCGATCCCATATCGATAACGGCCACTACATCTACATCTCGCAATGCGACAAAAAGTACGGGAGATCCAGAAAGGGATATCACATCGAATTGCAACATGGGCAATTCAAGTGGCGGTGAAGGTGTTTCATTCCCATCGCCATCGCGCGCAACCACCCGATATTCAACCCGCGATCCCACACTTTGTCCGCCGAGTTCAGCGGCAAAAATATCGTTACCCGTGGGGAACATTGGCAACACCTGCACGCTCCCGCCATTGATACGATAATGCAATTCAACCGTTGCCACCCCTGTATTATCGGTCACCCTTGCCGAAAAGCGATAGGGACCATTGGGATCGGGCGTATTAGCCGGAAAAATATTCTCCCGAATAAAAGGCGCGCCCGCCACAGAAGGCCCAATCGCAAAATCGACATTTTCTATCACGCGATCAACTTCAACGCGTATAATCTGGGCATTGTCCTGCAAAAACGCATTGTTATAGTACTCTTTTTCGAATCTTTCCTCATATAATGTCTGAAAAATACCGCCAAAATTATCAGCAGAAATTGCGAAATGGTGTGGCTCAATCGCAACGTGGTAATCACCCGGGGGCAACCCGAGAATTTCATACCGACCATCGCCGTCAGGTCCCTTTTGTTCACCGGCCGAACCCGACAGAGCACTCGCGACAAACACAGTGTCTGCCTGATAAACCACCACATGCACGCCAAATGTGGGGCCATCGGCATCTAATACCTGCCCGCGCACACCGCCGGTAAACCCTTCCACCGGGTACAACGCCGTTATCCCGGCGCGGTCATCGACTTCCAGAGAACGCTCCGCGCGCGGTGCCTGGGACGAAGCAAAGGGAAACATTGTCGCGCGCAGTTCGGGTTCCCCCACCCAGGGGCTGTGATCCAAACCCAACAAATGGCCGATTTCATGCGTCATCACAGCCTGAAGATCGGTCAAATCTTCAGGCGTAGTATTCTGCTCAATCGAAAACTCGTGATCCCGCCCATTAAAAACGATATCCACATCCGTAATCAAACCATCGTCGTTATTGATGATCCGGGCAATTGCAATGATCCCCGATCCCTCGGGTGCTCCAATAACCTCTCCCGTCGCATCGTAAAAAATCACATTGCGATTATCATTCCCCGACACTTCAAGCTGTGCTGTACCTTCATATTCAAATGTAATAAATGCCGATGGCACAGCGCCCCAGTCGTTAAACCCCTGCTGTGCGATCCGTACCACCTCGGTCTCGGGAAAGGGAAAACTCCCGGCATTGACCACAAAGGGAATACCAGCCCCGGCTCGAGAAGGTGACCAGCGATTTGTCACAATACGCCCACGAGAATTTTGTTCTGTAAGAATCACATACCCCTCTGCACCAACACACAGAGCGAGCAGAAGGCCAACAATACACATTTTTTTCACAATTTAATCCTCATGTTTGAGTACCGGTTCTGATTCCCTTGCATCCATCACCCAGACCTCGGCTTTACCATCTCGATCAAAATCCGCTTCTGCATACACTTTGAATCCATCCTCTGAAATCGTCACCCGATAGCGAAAACGTCCGGGCACATTATTGAGTTGTAAAATACGACCATTATTTTCGTCATCAATAGGCAAATAAGTTCCATATTCTGCGCGATATGCGTGTTGTAGAGCCGCAATGCGTTGCAACATAATACGGGCGCGTTCTCGCTCTGCGTCTTCGGGCGTGCGATATGTAAACTGATAAAACAACACCACGCATATCAATACCAAAAGACCAATAATAACACCCGCCTGACGCAATTGACCTCGATATTTCCCAAAAAACATTAAGGAATCTCCTCACCGGTTGGCAACATCCACCAGATTTTGTATTCCAACCTCTCCACCTCCGTCTCCCACCGCGCCCGCACCTCTACAGTATCGGCACGCGTGATCAAAGGCTCTGCGGGCAAAAACGGATAGACTTGCCCAGGCATCCACTGACCATTGCGGTCGCGATCTAAAAATCCGGAAATGCGATACGTCCCCGGAAGCAACTCCGTCAAACTAAACGTCGTATCCCGCAAAACCTGTTCCCGGAAAAACTCATGTGCCAATCCCTCCACCCATATCACCACATCAGAAGAAGACGTCGTCCCGGAAATATGCCCCAGTGCCGCGGTATCCATCACAGAAAAAACAAACGAAATCGGTTCAGAAAGAACATTGCCGCCAATATCCAATAGCCTTTCGCGATTTCCAATAAGTCGAATCGTCTCCCCGCTCGTCCACAGACTATCCGGCGCAAACACGAGATGATTGGGCGCAACCCATTCAAAATGCCCCTGCGGAACAACCGTCGAATCCGACGCTACCCAGAAGTCGGACACGGCATCTACACGCATCGCATCGGAAAACAACATGCGAATCGCAGCCGTTGGCAAAACATGCTCGGCATTCTCCGCTGGTATGCGTACCAGCACCTCTGGCGCGCGTCGATCGCGCGTCCCATCGCCTCGCACCATTACATCTGTAGCATCGCGATTGCCCCACCGATCTGCGACATCAACCCGAGCTTTATATTCCGCACCCTGCGTTTGCGGTTCGGTAATCAACCCCACCCCACTCGAGTCAACGGGGTCTTGATATATCTCCAACACCGATAGCCCAGATATTTCAACGCCCAAAACGCGCACAGGTTCATCAAAACGCATCAAAACATGCTGTTGATCGGGCGTTCGTGCGGCAACGAGCGCAGGTGCTGACGTATCGCGCACCGCGAGTTTGAGATCGCCCAGGCGAACGCGCTCCTCACCCGTAAACGCCACATCGCCGGGCGGAAGTGCCAACAAGTCCCCAGATGAATACATGCGATCATTATTCTGATCACCAAAAGCAAATATCCGATAATTCCCAGCCCCCAACCGCGGCAATACAAAATAACCCGTCTCATCGGGTTGCGTCACATAAGTGGGACGGTCTCTCCCCGGATCGGGTACCGTTACCACAGACAGATCATAAGCCCAGACAGAAACCTGTCCCCTCTCCTCCTTAGACTTCAACACCCGCCCATTGAGTTCCCCGCGATTTAAGCGATCTCCCGTCGCAAATCCAAAACTATAAGAAGCCCGCATGCGGTTGCGCCACTCATCCGCGCTCTCCTGCCCCACCGTAACCAGATACGTCCGATCAGCTTGCAATCCATCGGGCAACCGAATTTCCAGCACATTTCCACGCCACTTGAAACCGGGTTCCTCAGAACCCTGTGGGGAAACAAATAATGCCCGCTCAACCGACCTGCGATCCATCGCTTCAGAAAAGCGAATGCGAATCGGAGTATCCAACCCGACTCGCACAGAATCATCTGCGGGCACTGTGTCAATCACCCTCGGCGGCGTTTTATCGACCGGTCCCCCCGGCGGAGGCATCTGCCGCGCACAGGCAAAAAAAATTAAAAAGAAAAAAAGGTAAGATGTGAGGCGTGAGACACGAGCAGTAGCCCGGTGAAAGTGTTGGTGATAATGCCACATTATTTCTTCACGCCCGTGGATGTGCTTGTCGATAGGCTCTTTTTAAACGCTCGACACTCACATGTGTATAAACCTGCGTGGTAGAAAGGCTCGCATGGCCGAGCAATTCTCTCACCGCATTGAGATCTGCCCCCGCATCTAACAGATGGGTTGCATAGGCGTGGCGCAATGCATGGGGGGACAAAGACCGTCCAGTCGCTTTGCTGAGATACCGGGCGACGCGACCTTGAATACCGCTGGGACTCAGCGGACGCCCAGAGCGCGCCAAAAACAAGTGCCGTTTATCCGTCGTCTGTTCAGAAACCAATTCCTCCCGCCGCATCAAATAAGCCACCAGTGCGACCCGGGCCGGTTCCCCAAAAGGGACCAATCGCTCCTTATTGCCCTTGCCCACAACCCGCACCAGTTTATCTGCCAGATCCACAGCTTCAATTTTGAGACCCGCAAGCTCGCGCAATCGAATCCCCGCGCTATAAAACAACTCCAAAATCGCCCGATCGCGCAATCCCAACACCGTATTGGGCGACGGCAGAGACATCGCGCGGGCAACCTCGTCAACATTCAGATGAACAGGCAATATCTTATCCTGCCTGGACGGACGCACATCGAGTGCTGGATTCCGACCTAAATCGCCCACACTGCACAAATAACTCAAAAACGTTCGCACCGCCGCCAGCTTGCGGGCAACGGACCGCCGACCAAATCCCCTATTGTGCAAAAAGCCCAAAAAATCCCGCACCGCATTCCGATCAATCTGTTCCACGCGATCTATCTGACGCCCATGCAAAAAAGCGGCAAACTGATCCAGATCCGTCGCATAAGCCGCACACGTATGCTCGGACAATCGCCGCTGTTGCGATAGATGGGTGAGGAATTGGGTAATAGCTGTTTTCATAAAAAAGTGACTGGACTATTGAGAAAAAGGACGCAATTACAATTTGCGTCCCTTCTTCTGTACCAGGTCCATCTGTAAAATTCTTATGGAATTATAACTTCAGTATATACGTCATAACCCCCAACATAATTGTCAAGAAAGCAACACCACCTGTAACACTCCAAAAAATCAGTTGGCGCATACTGTCAAATTTCTCATCAACCCTATCAAACCGATCATCCACCTTATCAAATTTCTCATCAATCTTATCAAACCGATCATCCACATAGATTTTCAAGGCTTTTTGTTCCACTTCAATACGTTCAACTGTAGCTTCCACTTTGACAAGACGCTTATCAATATTAGCAATGGCTTTTTCATTCTCGCGGATGTGTCTTTCATTTTGTTCAATCCGCTTATCCTGTCGTTCTAACAGATCGTTCTGAACGGTACGGCTGGCCATCAATTCCTTCAATATCTCAACCTGGGTCTCCTGAATCCCCATCTGGTTCTCTTGGAAAGACTCCAAATTTTTAAGATACGTCTCAAGGCCCACTAATGCAGACCCTTCCTCTGTAGCAGCCATTTGGGGAACTCCTCAGCGAATACGAACAATCAACAATAGCGAACGATATAAAAAAGATATGCAATACACTCACAAAATCAAGCCTTTTAGCATCAATAGCGATCTGGCGGCACATCAATCTGGCGTGCAAACGTCGCTGGGGATACCCCAAATTCCGCCAATTCGTCTCGTAGAATCTCTCCGGGATGAACAACGCGCTTCAACATAGCGTAATAATCTATTGTTTTCATTGGCTGCGGTAGAAAGGCTTTAGTTCGCTGAATTTGGGAATAATTTTTACTTCAACTCGTCGGTTTACTTTCTCTATAGATTTTCTCAAACTACTATCAATAGCAGTGGTCCTGAATTTTCGAATCTCTAACTCTTTCGCAGGTACCATAGAAATCAGTTCATAATATTCAGGCGTTAGACCCATATTTTGCCAGAGTAGCGCAAGCGATTGGGTGCGTTCTTCAGAAAAATTGGAAACCGTTTGGGTATCTGTTGGTGCTTCTATCGAAATTGCGAATTTTCCATTCTGTTGACGTACCTCTAAAGAACTTTTCAGTATCTGCCCAATACTTTCCAAACCCTCTTTTGCTGAGGGAAGTATAGTATTGGCCTCCCAAATACCCAAAGGCGAAAATACATCGCTGTAGATGGTGATCACGCCATCTCTTTTCACTTCAATTTTAGGTCTGGACTCCCCCAAACCTGCCGGAATAAGTTCATAATATTCTGACGTAAAGCCGATATTTCTCCAGAGCAGTACAAGCGATTGAGCGCGTTGATACGAAAGACGGTCATTATTTTCGGAAGGTCCTATGGTATCTGTATGCCCCTCGACAACAATCCTGAATTTTTGACTTCGACCACGCCTCTCCAGGTAGCTCTTCAACTTTTCTCCAATACGCTCCAAATCTTCTAATGCCTGCGGAGGTATATCTTCTATTTTCCACTTATTAAAGGGAAAGATGATATCGCTTTTGATGACAATCGTCCCCTTATCCACTTCGACTTCTTCATCTACCATAACCTGTTTTAACTCATCTAAATCTCTAAAAATACTGCCGACGATTTCGTGCAGACGGCTCAACTGAATCAGGCTAATATGGTTCTGCACAACCATCAATATAAGAAGGAACATCGCAAAAATAAAAATAGATGTGATAAGATCCGTAAAAGACGGCCATACATTGAGTGATGTATCCCTGCGCGTTCGTTTTTTATTCATCGCCACTTACTTACGATCCCGTTGGCTGAAGAAACGCTTCAGTTTATTCATAAAACCTTGTGAATCATCTGTATTTGGTTCTCTGGGTGAATCATCTATATTCGGTTTGACAAGTATATCATCCGTATTCGACTTTATAATTTTACCATCACCCATGTAAGGACTTGGGGACAGAGGATGATCAGCCTTTTTATCTAAGCCTGTCTTATCTTCGCCATCCGATATCTGATCCCGCGGAACCTCCATCAGAACTCGTTCAGTTTCCCGAATGATTTCGGTTACAGGGTCAGCCTTTTCACCTAAGCCAGCCTTGTCCTGATCACTCGATATTTGATGCAACTTCAGTATAGCTTGTTCTGTTGCGTGAATGGCGTCCAATTGCCTCTTTATGTTATCAAAAACGGGTTTATAAGTTGGTTCATCGGGGTTGAGTTTTTGAATTACCTGATATGTTTCTCCCATTGTCAATGCCAGGGTATCCATCCTCTGATCAAAGTCTTCAACCATTTGTTCTACTGCGGTTTTTAAGTTTTCCAACGGCTCACTGAGCCTGGTAAAATTAGATATGTGTTCCACAAAATTCTCGCCCGACTCGCGAATATCTTCAGCCCCACAATTAAGTGCATCACAGGCGTTGTTGAGAGTTTCCAAAAGTGGCCCGAGCGAGGCCGATATTTTCTCAAAATGCGTTTCAAGCGCACGTTTGATATGTTTCTCTTGATCTGCCACCATCTGTGAATGTCTATGCGAGAAATCCTCAAGTGTGCTGCTCCATTGCTCGCTCACTTGCGCGCTGGAGACACTCGCCTTGTTGAGCATGTCACTGGTGTCGTTGAGAGTTTCTAAAAAAGGCTCAAATGATGCAGATACTTGCTCGAAATGCGCTTCGAGTGCAGTTTTGAGATAGTCTGACTGATCCTCCATAAATTCCGAATGTCTATCTGCAAGGACTTGAAAAGCCTCTTGAACCGCCTCTTTCAAATCCACCTCAGGCAAAAACAAGCTGAATTTTGGGGCAATTTCTTCACCTCGACTTTGTCCATATAAAGATAGCAGAGGATGGAAAAAAGTTCTATCTTGGATTGTCCATCAAAACGATCCAAGTCAAGGAGTTTTCCATGCATCCTCTGCCGGAAAGTATTATAGCGATATTCACAGCCTTTGCGCCACTTTTTTCTTCTCAGGTCTGGTGTCATGCTCAAAATTTGATGATCGGTGCGCTCCTTGCGCCGGGTAAACGCACGGTCACGTCCGTCCTGTCTGTGATGGGGTTGTCCAAGACGAAACGCTTCGCCACTTACCATCGCGTGCTCAACCGTGCGGTCTGGAGCACGAGGCAAGGCAGTCGCATCTTATTGGGTCTCTTGGTGTGTGCGTTTTGTCCTTCTGGTTGGGTGGTCTTAAGCGTTGATGAGACGATTGAACGGCGCAAAGGAAGAAAGATCGCACAGGTCGGTTGCTATCGAGATGCGGCACGATCAACAAAGCACGTCGTGGTGCGCTGTTTTGGCTTGAAGTGGGTCTGTATGATGCTGCTTGTGCCAGTGCCATGGTCTTCTCGTGTTTGGGCATTACCCTTTCTCACGGTCTTGTGTGACCCGGATAAAGCAGGCACAAAGCGACACAAAAGCCATGTTGATTGGGCACGCGGGATGATGTGTCAGGTGCGTCGGTGGCTGCCTCATCGCCACATCGTCTTGGTTGCAGATGGCGGCTATGCGGCTGTCTCTTTGGCGGCTGCCTGTGAAAAATATAAAACCACGTTTGTCTCAAGACTGCGGTGGGACGCTGTGCTGCACCATCCCGCAGAGCCACAACCTGTGGGCAAACGTGGACGCAAGCCCAAGAAAGGGCAGCGACAACGACGCTTGAGAACGTGGGCGAAACGGTGTGATACCCCTTGGAGAAAACACACTGTTGATTGGTATGGGGGCAAACGCAAAGAGATCCTGATCTTCTCACGCACTGCCCTTTGGTATCGCACAGGGGCCGACCCGGTGCCCATTCGGTATGTCATTGTGCGCGACTTGGAAAGAAAACGCAACGATGAGGTCTTCTTCTGCACGAACCAGCAGGTTAAACCTGCACAAATCGTTGCGTGGTTCGTTATGCGCTGGTCCGTAGAGGTCACCTTTCAAGAGGCGCGAACCCATTTGGGCATCGAAACCCAACGCCAATGGTCCAAACTTGCCATTGCCAGAACCACACCGTGTTTATTAGCGCTCTTCTCTATCGTGACACTGATGATCAAGCGGCTCTATCCAAAAGGCAAGTTGCCTATTCAGACCACCGCATGGTATCATAAGACCAAGCCGACCTTTGCCGACTGTCTCCTTATCGTGAGACGACACTTATGGCAGGCTAAGTTTTTTACCAACTCGAACCAAAAACCCGACTTTGTGCAATTACCCAACCAAATCTACAACCTTTTATGGCTATACGACTTGCCACACGAAGCTTAAACACTCTGTTGGACAAAGTCGAGTTGTAGCAATACAAAAATTAAAGCACCCATTGCTAATGCCAAGAAATGATTGAAGGGCAATTTCGTCATATACCAATCATAAACGTTCATGTATATCCGTTCTTCCTAACCCAAAAAAAATCTCCGGTTGACCATGTAGAATCGGAGATTTTCTGTTTTCAACTTGTTGGGTGGTAGGCTTAACCCTTCACTGATTCTTCCCCTTGGTTAGATTGACATTCGCACGGCCTGGATTTCGCGGTTTACCTCTTCCAAATCCATCTTATCAAAACCATTTTCAACCGATTGCTTTTGAAGTTCATCAACTGCTTGAATCGCACGCACGCGACGGAAAGTTGCCAGGGTGTCCTCTCTATTAGCCATACGTTACCCCTCTGCCCCTCTGCGAAACGTCACCCGCACAAACTTCCCGCCCTCGTCTTGCACGATTTCTGGCTCAGTCCCATTAAACTCCCGCATCGCCCTTCGCATGATGGGCCATCCGCGCCCTCGCTGTTCCATCAAACGTGCGACGAGCATGGCATTTGCCATCAACTCATTGCGGGATCGGGGATTGCCGCCAGAGCGAACATTCTCGACACGCATATGATTTGGAAGTGTCCCTGGACTCGTCACATCAATGCGATCGCGGAACACTTCGAGCATCACCTTCGACCCTGTAATCGCGTAATCCCGGTGGACAACGGCATTGACGATTGCCTCGCGCAGTGCCTTCTCGGGAATTAGCGGTGTCTCCTCTCGTTCAAGGCCCTGGTAGCTCTCGGTCCATCCCAAACCGCGAATCCATCCGACTGACCGGCGTATTTGCTCTTCGAGACGCCCTTTTCCCTCACCTGCGAGAATAATATCCGACGCCCGATCCTCACCCAGATAGGCCACACACTCGACAAAAAAATTGGCGGTCTGCGGATGCGCCTGTGGCTCTTTGCCAAACGCCATCAATCCATAGACTGTAGGACGTAAAGCATTGTCGAATTCAATTAGAATACGTCTATTGCACAAATCATCAGCAATCTCAGGCTGTGGTTCCTCCTCTGTATCGAGACCCTGCATACGCAGAAAGGCCCGAAACGCGTCGAGATCAATATCTTCCATTCTCGCGGACGGAATAACCTGCTCTTCCGTCACAATAAAACCGAAGGTATTATACAACTCCTGGAGTTCGGTCGGAGACGGTTCCACACTGCTGCGTTCGCGCCGAATCCAAACGCGCCTTCGATAGTGAAGCGGCTCAAATCCTCGCTGGCGAGGTACCTCAATCCAATGCACCCACCCGTTCTGATCATTGTACCGCCCACAGCGCGCAGAAACCGGCGCACTACATCCCGAATGCAGAAAACTCGTCAGCCGTTCCTGCACTGCATCCGGATCCTCTTTCACCCCGACAACCGTTCCCTGGTCATCAACTCCCAGGATGATCAGCCCACCTTCTGCGTTGGCAAAGGCGCAAATCGCCCGACCGATTCCCGAAAACTCTATCAGGTCGCGTTTGAATTCAGTACTGCCATCCTCGCCCGCTTTGATGCGCTGTGCAATGTCATGCCATTCCATACCCCGACACCGCCTTTCAAAACCCTCTGGATTGCGGCTACAACCCTGCCGCAATGACACATGGGACGGCACAGGGGCCGTCCCCTACAACACCATAACCTGCCCCTGCATGTTGCCGCGATGACGGGCGAGGCCTGCCTCGCCCCTACCAACCACCTCACCTTTGCCGTTTGAAACGGCAAACTACATCTCACTTCCTACGCCTACGCCTTCTCCTATTCGTCGCCGGGTTTTCCGCGATAATCTTCTCGCAAGCCGCCTTTGTCAAAGACGACGCCTCCACGTCCTTTGGAATGCGGTAATTATTTCCATCGTGTTTAATATAAGGACCATACCGCCCGGCAAGAACCTGAATCCCATCAAAATCGTGGATCACATTCTGCGACTGCCCGCCACCCGACCCGCCTTGCATGAGTTTCTCGAGCGTCTCGCGGTCCAATGTCGCCGCATCCATCCCCCTGGGAATCTTGTAATTCTTCCCATCTTTGCGAATATAAGGCCCATACCGCCCATTGAGCACCTGGAAATCGTCAAAATCCTGAATCACATTTTTGGCTTTGCGATCTTCCTCAGCCGCCGCGATCTCCAGCGCGCGATCCAGCGTCACCTCAAACAGATCTTCCCCCTCTGGCAGAGAGAAAAAGTTGCGCCCTATTCGCACATAGGGACCGTATCGACCAATATTGACCTGCACCTCATCGCCCGCATCATTTTGCCCGAGTTTGCGCGGCAAGTCAAAACACTTGAGCGCATCGGCCAATTCAATATCAAAAATACTCCGATTGGGTGGCAAAGATGCAAACAAAGGCTTTTCTTCTTCATCCGCACTACCAATCTGAACATAGGGACCATACTGCCCAAAACGCACACTCACCTCGCGCCCCGTATTGGGATCTTTCCCCAGATTGCGCCCAATTTTATCAACAGACTTTTTGTCTTCCACCCGCTCATTAAACGGCGGATAAAACGCTTCTAACATCTCTTTCCATGAATTTTTGCCCTGTGCAATCTCGTCAAAATCGTCTTCGAGATGCGACGTAAAACCCAAATCGACAATATCGGGAAAATGCGCCATCAAAAAATCGTTCACCACCTCGCCGATATCTGTGGGTTTGAGTTTCTTATCTCGCGTGCGTTCCACATATTCCCGGCTCTGAATGGTTGAAATCGTCGGCGAATAAGTCGAAGGCCGCCCAATACCCTCGCTCTCGAGCTTCTTCACCAGCGAAGCCTCGGTATAACGCGCGGGCGGTTTGGTAAACAACTGCTCCAAATGCAACTTCTCCAAATTGAGCACCTGCCCCTTTGCAACCTCTGGCAAAATCACATCTTTGTTGCTAACATCTGCATCTGGATTATCGGACCCCTCGGTATAAACCCTCAAAAATCCGGGAAATAAAACCCGCTGTCCCTTTGCCTCAAAAATCAATTCGCCCGCTTCACCAGCCCGAACGCGAATCGTCGTATATGCAATGCGCGCATCGGCCATCTGCGTCGCCAACGTACGCTTCCAGATCAAATCGTAAAGCCGAAATTGTCGGGGATCGAGATGTGCTTTAACACGGTTGGGTTTAATCGACAAATCCGCCGGACGAATCGCCTCATGCGCTTCTTGTGCCCCCCTGGTCCTGTTGGCAAATCGCCGGGGACTCTCCACAGTGTAATCTCGGCCAAATTCCCGCGCAATCACCTCTCGCGCCTGATTCACCGCCTGCTCGGCCAAATTCACCGAATCGGTACGCATATACGTAATCAAACCGCCAGTATATCCGGGAATTTCAAAATTGCCTTCGTAAAGTTGTTGTGCAACCCGCATCGTCTGCGCCACGGAAAAACTCAGTTTGCGAGACGCCTCTTGTTGCAGCGTCGATGTCGTAAACGGAGGCACGGGCCGCCGCACACCCTCGCGCTCGGCCACCTCTGTCACGATAAATTGTCCCTGCAGCGCACTCGCCTCAATAGCTTTGGCCTCGGCTTCATTTTTCACAGCAGCTTTTTTGCCATTTTGCCGCGTCAATTCAGCTTGAAATTTGGGATCCTTAAAATCAGATTTAATCTTCCAATACTCCTCTGGCTTAAACGCCCGAATCTCCCGCTCCCGATCGACAATAATCCGCACCGCCACACTCTGCACGCGTCCTGCTGACAACCCACCCTTTACCTTTCGCCACAACAAAGGCGACAACTGATATCCCACAGCGCGATCCAGAATGCGACGCGCCTGTTGTGCATCCACCAAATTTTGATCCAGTTCGCGCGGATTTTCAAGCGCGTGCAAAATCGCAGACCGGGTAATCTCGTGGAACACAATCCGCTTAATGGGCTGATTCTTGAGCTTGAGCGCAGAAATCAGATGCCACGAAATAGATTCCCCTTCGCGGTCTTCATCCGTCGCCAGATATACAGTCGTATCTTTTTGAATATCTTTTCTAAGCGCCTGAATTACACTGCGCTTATCTTGCGACACCACGTATTTGGGATCAAAACTCTCCACATCAAAACCCAATTCGCGTGCGGGAAGATCGCGCACATGTCCCATAGAAGCGGCCACTTTGTAGTCCTTGCCCACAAATCGGGAAATTGTGCGTGCTTTAGCAGGTGATTCGACAATAATCAAATTTTTCGCCATCAAAACATCCTTTTCATTCAAATGAAGTAGGAGCGGCGCCCCCGTGTGAAAGCATCACGGGGCAGGCTCTGTGCCCGCTCAAAAATCAAAAAATACGCGCACCAATTACAAAAGTCAAGGTTGCGTCTCGCGGCTCGTGCGCGCAGACTGTGCAACGAGCATCTCTGCACCCATCGCCATCAAGGCCAACAACAACACCCATCGCCAAAGCTCCCGACCATGCCTCTGGGAAAGAATCGCCGCCTTCAAATCGGTCTTGCCATCTACAACGCGCAAACGATCTTTACCAAACAGAGCCTCGAGGCGCGCCATCGGAACCGGAGTCAAATCGGGTTCGCGCGCATCAATCTGAACGGCAAAGCGATCAGAGACGCGCTCGCGCGCAAAAATCTCCCACAGTCCTGGCGCATCCACCACGCCAACCGGCCACACCGATTGCAAGCCGCGTTGTTGAGGCCAAATTGTTCTGGGTTCTCCACCCGGCGCCCGGAGAACAGCTTCAGAAGCATTTTCTCGCCGGATATCTCTGTACACAACCTGACCGACGCGATAGTCAGATCGACCAAACGCCCCAGCCGCCAGATATCCGCTCAGGCGATGTACAAAGGGGACAAAAAATCCGGAAAGCGGCGCGTCATTCCATCCCAAATTCGCACTCACCGAAGACGCAAACAGCACGACGCGTCCATTGCCCCTGCGAGACTCGAGAAGCGCGGGTGCCCCCGAGGCAAAGGACAACACAGGGCGTGCATGTGTCTCGGGCAAAACCCGATAAGAGACAAAAAAACGCGGGCTTTGAAATGCCCCATTGAGTTCCAGGCCCGATAGCATGGGATGATCGGACAAAACCGTCTGCAAAGCCTGATAAGCACCCGACAATGCGCCCCGCGTACCGAGCAATTTGGCCGGAAAAAGCGCGGGCAACACATGCTCATTATAATATCGGACATCTATTTGATCCCCTAAAAAAATAGCCAGACCACCCCCCCGCGATATCCGATTTTGCAAAGCGGCAATCGCACCCGTAGAAAGCCGTGCGACATTGCACAAAAAAACCACATCAACGCCTTCCAACACCTGATCTGATACGCGCTCGGGTTTAACATGCACCACCTCGCTTGAGACAACCGACAAAGCCTCTGCGAGATAATAAGACTCGTGGGTTGCCTGGCTTACCAGCAAAATGCGGACGCGCTCTGGAACGCGCAACACTGTCACGCGCTTGTTATCGGCCTCGAGGTCATCTTCTCCTATTTCCACACGCAGGGCAACATCCCCCCCTGTTTTGGGCACAAACGACGTATGCAATTTGTGACGCCCGCCAGCAGGCACATAGGCAATATCCTGGCCAATGCGCCGATCATCCAAAAATATCTGCACAGGCACATCGCCTCGACTTGCCACACCATAATTGATCAATTCGATCCCCAGCGTGGTTGAACGTCCGACCTCTGGGGAAGTGGTGGTAATCTGCCCAATGCCGATATTGGCAACTTGCGAAGGCCGCTCGGAAAGGATGTACACCGAGACATCGGCCAAATTAGACAGTGTATCGGGCAAATTCATCCACCCATTATAAGCGCGATCCGTTACAAAATACAACTCGCGGTTGGGCATCTGTGACCCGGACAAATGCGACAAAGCCAATTGCAATCCCGCCTCAAAATCTGTACTGCCAAAACCGGGTTGTAGCGTATCCATAAGCAGCCGCAACCGCTCTGGAGAGGTCATATCAACCTTCTCAACGTCATTGTCAATCAGTGCGATACGCACATCGTCGCGCTCATCAAACAGGGACAACAGAGCCTGCACTCTGCGAAGCGCCCGCTCAAACAACGTACCTTCTGCTGTGCGATATTGCATACTCAACGAACGATCGAGCAAAATAAACGCCGACGTTCCCGCATCGCCCACCTGCCCACTACCCCCACTCAAAGTCGGACGCGCAAAAGCCAGCACCAGCAAAACAATGAGCAGAGTTCGCAAAATGAGCAACGCGAGATGCTTTAATTTTAGCCGTCGCATGCGGTCGTGCTGGAGTCTTTGCAAAAGTGCCACATTTGAAAACGAAACCGTTACCGTACGACGCCGATTCAACAAATGAATCACAAGCGGCAACAGCGCCGCCCACAAACCGTGCAACAGCATTGGATTTGTAAATGAAATACCGAACATAAAAAAACCGCTCAAACAAAAAAACCTGCTTTACAGAAAAGCAGGCATTGGGCAAAATCTTATGTTATTTATTAGTTTTTCTTATCTTCTGCCGCAATAATCGCCAGAGCTTCCTCGCGATTTCTAATGCCAATCAAACGCTGTCTAAAATCTTCTCCTTTGAGCACTCTTGATATACGCGCTAAGGCTTTAATATGCGGTCCCGAAACATTTAGCGGAGAAACCAAAAGAAAAAAAATGTAGGTCTTTTTACCATCTAAAGCATTAAAATTGATACCTTCTGACTTGATGCCCAACACACCGCCCAACGCCGTGGCATATTCCGACTTCCCATGGGGAATGGCAATACCGTGCCCAATACCCGTACTCATAATATCTTCGCGGTCCAAAACCGCCTGAAGTACCTTATCTCGGTCAGTAATTTTATCGCCTACTTCGAGTTCATTAACAAGCTCTTCGAGAATTTCTCGCTTGTTTTGCCCCTTAAGCCCGATAATGACCGACTTGCCCGACAGAATCTCCATCAACGTCATAAATGCCCTTTCATTTGAGTGAGAGCATAGACATCCCTGCCTGCGCACACATCGCTTTCAGACGGAAAATAAAACTCACCTTCAACTAAGTCAAGAAAATTAGATATATTTATACCTTTACAGCCTCATAAGCCGCAAAAGTCATTGAGAAATTCGACAAAAGTTTTTAATGTTGAAAAGAAACCAAAAACCCAGACAAACGTGTAAAAATTACCCCGACACTTACTAAGGATTGTCCATGCACAAAATTTTCCTCTCAACCATCTATCTGCTCCTCATCAGTTTTGCAAACACGGGATTCGCGCAAAACCGCGACCTCCACGACGTCATCAACCGGTTGAAAGCAGATCTGGCTATCGCGTCTGATTCATCGGCGAACTACGCGCGCATGGGTCTGCTCTATTTGCGTCTTGAAGAAGCCGACAGTGCCGAAGCAGCCTTTCAAAACGCGCTCGCTTTGCGCCCCAACCTCGCAATTGCCCACACGGGCCTGGGCCGCGTGCATCAAAACCTGCGCAACAAACCCGACCGCGCGCTGTCACACTACGAAAAAGCAGTCGCTATCGACACCACAGACGCGGACGCCCACGACGACCTCATCAAAACCTTGCTCGCACTCGAAGATACCGGAAGCCGCGCGCGAAAAGCTGCCTCACAAACCATTGCGCGATTTCCCGACCGGGCTTCGCCCTATCTCCTGCTCGCTCGCGCCCATCGCGAAGAAGGCAGCGCGCATCAGGTCGCGCTATACTACTACAAAAAATACCTCGAGCGCAACCCCGAAGACCACGAAACCGCATACCAATTTGCCTACGCGCTATACGAAGCCAAAGAATACCGCGACCTCGAAGACATCACATCGCGCATGCGAGATCCCCGCGCACTGCCACTGCTCGCCCAGGCCCTCATTCAAAGACGCAACCACGAAGGCGCACTAACGGCATTTCGACGCTATATCGAGACCTTATCCAAAGAAGAACAGTCTCTCTTTGACGACATCTCTTACATCGGATCAAAAGCCGAAGCGCGCGCTTACCGCCTCGCGTCGGCCTCGGACGACAAAACACAACGCGAGCGTTTTCTCACACGCTTCTGGTTGCAAAAAGACCCCTTTAAAACCTCGGGAGGCGCACTGCGCCGAGCCGAACACTACCGCAGGGTATGGCATGCGCGAACCCATTTTGGCAGAAAGTGGCCCTGGGATCGTCGAGGAGAAATCTACATCCGATATGGCGAACCCGACTACATCTCCACCTCTCGCAAACTCAATGCCATTGTACCACTCGATGTACAGCGCCTTCAAGAACATAGAGCGTATGCGATTTACGGCGATGTGGGCATTGAGGCAAACTTCGTCGGTCCCGTCTATCCGATTCGCACCATGGAGCAAGGTGGCATAGGTCGCGTGGGCAATATGGGCTTTACCGACTACCGACCCGTCACAACGACCAGCGGTTGGACCTCTGTGCCCTGGGAAGTGTGGGTATATAAAAACCTCGGACAGGGCGCAGAATTTACATTTACCGATGAATTTCTGGGCGGAAACTACGATTTTGCCCCCGTCCCATCGCTAACCGAAGAAGACCTCGCCAATATCGAAGCCTCCGGGCGGCCGTACATGAGCGTTTATCAGCGCCTCAACGAATTTAACCCCGCCACCCTCGCCCAATCGCTCGCCGCAGTAGAACCCGAATTGTACAGCATAGAAGCACTTGACCCCCTCGATTTTTACTTCGACACCCTCACCTTCCGGGGACCGGAGAACAAAACCGAATTACAGGTCATATTTGGCCTGCCTTTAGACAATGTGGCCCTGCCCACAGATCCGGACACCACTGTAGTCGTCGAACGCCGCACCGCGCTCATCTATCCCCGCGCCCTCAATTTTCAGAACACCAAAAGCGCATTGGCCATCGACATCACCGATGATCTTCGGGACCGGGGTTTACAAGCCCTCAGCGGCGTGCATCACATCGCCGAACCCGGGGAATATGAACTGGCCGTTGAAGCGTCGCGTCAAAATACCAACCGTGTTGGCGCATATCGTCAGCCCAATCTTCACCTGCCCGACTATCACGATAAAAGCCATCTGATGATGAGCGACATCCAGATCGCCTCCCTCATCATCGAAGCGGATCGCGCACCCGACACATCCTTTGTGCGCGGCAACCTCTATATTCAGCCGCAGCCCTCGGCAACCTTTGTCCCCGGCATGTCCATGTACGTTTACTTTGAAATCTACAACCTCAAACGCGACGAATTTGGACAGACGCGATACACCATCTCATACGAAGTACAAAAACGCCAGGAAACCGGTTTCGCCCTCGTATCCCTCCTCGCCAAATTGGGGAAAAAAAATACCGAGGCCGTTGGCCTCAGCTTTGATCAAGTCGGTACAAACCCCGACGAAAACACCTATCTCGAAATGCCCCTCACCAACCTCTCATCCGGACGCTACACCCTCAAACTCACAATCACAGACAAAAACGCCGACCAGATTATAAAAAAAGATGCTGTTTTCTTTGTACCAGGCACCCGGTAATTTTCACCCCGTTCTAATCACATACGTCTCCGCCACGCGGTCGTGAATCCCCTGTCCATCGGGATGGCGGCGCGCCATGTGAATCAACACTATCCAGCCCACCGTACCGATCACCATAGCGGTCGATGAAGCCACAGCCGATTGCGCATCAACTTCAACGGTATCCATCACTTCCCCATCCGCAGGACCCCGGTACACCTCCTCTGGCGTCAACAGAGCCATCACAATAAACAGCACAAAAACCGGCGCCCACTTCACCACCGCACGTCGAAACGTCTGCACGTAATTCAACCCGCCACCGTGGGCATCAATCACGCGCAATCTCAACAACATCTTGCCCGGCGTCTGGCCCATAAGCCCCACAAATATCGCGGAATACACCACAATAAAAATAAAATCCACCATCCACACACCCGCAGGCGACAGCAGCATATTGCGCAGAACCACCGTCAATACCAGGTGCAAAATCACAAAATCCAACACCGTTGCCAACAGACGCCGTCCTATCCCGGCGATTTCGCTTTGCATCAACATATCTTCACCTTATCCCTATTCAATCACTCCTCGCAATCAACGCTCTCGTCGTTGCGGCAACAATCCGTCGGGGTAATAAGCGCACAGTAAAAGCCAGCATCTTGCTAATCAACCCGTGAATAGCGACCCGCTTTCCCTTTTGCATAGCTCTATACCCATATTTTGCTACATCGGCACCCGTGGGCAATCCGCGCATATCAAACAAACGCGAACCCGTTGCACCCGCAGCGCGTTGAAACCCCGTCTCCGTTGCCCCTGGACACAGCGCAGTCACACTCACGCCCGTACCCTTTAACTCATTGGCAATCGCATCTGAAAACGACAGCACATACGCCTTCGTCGCAAAATACACAGCCATCCTCGGACCCGGTTGAAACGCCGCAGTCGAAGCCACATTCAAAATTCTTCCCCGCCCTCGATCAATCAAACCCGGCAAAAACAACTTGGTCAAATGCGTCAGGGCGACAATATTCACCTGCAACATATCCGCTTCGGCCATCCAATCTGTTTCCGCATAAAAACCATAAACCCCAAACCCGGCATTATTCACCAGATAATCCACATCCCATCCCATCTCTGCGACCCGGTCATAAACCTTCTCAGCCCCGCCCGGCACCGACAAATCGGCCACAATCACCTCAGCTCTTACACCGTATTCCTCCCGTACCTCTTCTGCCAGCGCATGCAACTTATCCTCGGACCGCGCCGACAAAATCACATCAACCCCATCAGCCGCAAACACCCGCGCCAATTCCAAACCAATACCACTCGACGCGCCTGTAATCAGTGCTATTGCCATAAGACCCGCCTCCTTTTACCTCAATATGCAAAAAAAATCGCGCAACCGCGAATGATAAATCTGCTTTACAGGTGTTCCAATAATAACTATTCTTGTTTCACATCCCACAATCACCGAGGCAACTATGAAACTATTGCAATTCGCACAACCCGAACAAGGAACTCGCCTGGGACTTGTCAAAGGAGACGATGTCCTTGACCTCACAGCCTGCGCCCCACACCCGACTTCGCTCCACGACCTCTATTACCGCCACGGGGGCAACAAAAACAGTATTGAAACCACAGTAGAGTCAATCAATATCCGCAATGCGCCGCGCCTCTCACTCCGCGACCTCCTCGACAACACGGGCGACCCCGATCGACCGCACCTGATCAGCCCGGTAACCGCACCGACAGATGCACCGCACAAATTGCGGATCTGGCTGGCGGGAGTCACCCATGAAGACAGCGCGAAATTGCGCGAAATAGAAGCCAAACAGGCCACTGGTGACGCCGTCAACGTCTATGATCAAAAATACCGGGAATGCGCGCAGGGCGGCACGCCCGAACTCTTTGCCAAAAACGACACCGCCGCCCTCGTCGGACACGGCGGACACATATCGCACCCCCACAACACCCAGCGCCTTGTACCCGAAACAGAACTCGTAACCATTTACGGCCTCAACACCACAGGTCAAATTGAACGATTGGGCTACACCGGCGGCAACGATTACACCGACAACGGTATCGAAGCCGAAAACCCGCTCAACCTGCCCCAGGCCAAAAACTGGTCCCACGGCTGCGCCAGCCTCGGCCCCCTGATGGTCACCGACTCCGCTTATGACGACAGCAGCGTAGCCGTCTCTTGCGAAGTGATACGCAACAACACGCGCATCGCCTACAAAGAAGGACATACCGGACAAAACCATCTCAACATGCCCGACGGCCTCTTTCACCTCGAGCGGTCGCTCTTTTCCCGCTTACCCCTTGAACCCGACACCCTGCAAATCCTCTACTGGGGCACACCCATTGTTTTTTCCGACGACGACCTCGAAAGCGGCTTGCGAGAAGGCGACCGCGTATGCATGACCTTTGAAGGCATTGGACCTCTCGAAAATCCCATCATCGCTTTTCCATCCACAACTCAACTGCAATGGCTGGAAAATCACAGATAAATGGAGGCACCATGAACCGCTCACTACTCATCGCACTCACTCTCACACTCGGTTCTCTCATCTCCTTGATTGTCACCGCATCTTTCGCCCAAATTCCCGACACTTATACCAACTTAAAAGTCCTGCCCAAAGACATCAAAAAAGCGCAACTCATGCAATACATGAAAGATTTTAGCAAAGCACTGGGCGTGCGCTGTCACGCTTGCCACAAAGGAGAAGAAGGACAATCCCTATCCACTTACGACTTTGCCTCAGACGAAAACCCCCGCAAAGACGTTGCGCGCCTCATGATCACTATGACGCAAAAAATCAATGGCGAAATCCTCAAAGACTTCAAAGAAGGACAATTCACGCAGATCACCTGCCAGACCTGCCATCGGGGACAACAAGTACCGGACGCATGATACCTCCTCTCCCCCCAAAGAATGCGAGACATCCCGTTTTTTTGCTATACTTTACCAACCAGTCAACTAATTATATTATTTTTAAAATTAACAATATCTTATACAAACTCCTTTTCTTAAAATTTGTCTTTCTCCTGCAAAAAAACACGCTCTACATTTGACAAAATTCATTATCCCTCGTAAATTTCACGCACAGAAGAGACATTTGGATACGAGCGTATATTATTAAATACCTGTCATTGCACTCCAGAACAAAGGGGTTTTACCATGGCCGATTCTGTCGCACCAGGTACACATCGCGATACCGATCCCATCGAAACCGAAGAATGGATCGAATCTCTGGCTTATGTTCTGCAACACGGTGGCCCCGAGCGCGTGCGCTATTTGCTCGACCGCCTCGAACAAGAAGCAGAAACAAGTCTGGGCGTTGACATACCCTTCGCCTCCCATACGCCTTATATCAACACCATCCCGCGCGACAAACAACTGCCCTATCCGGGCGACCGCGAAATCGAGCGCCGCATCAAAAGTCTCGTGCGCTGGAATGCCATGGCCATGGTCACCCGTGCCAATAAAGAAGCCGATGGCATTGGCGGTCACATCTCCACCTTTGCATCGGCTGCCACGCTCTATGAAGTGGGTCAAAATCACTTCTTCAAAGCGCCCAATGGCGATTTCTCCGGGGATCAGGTCTTCTTCCAGGGCCATGCCTCACCCGGCATGTATGCCCGCGCCTTTCTCGAAGGCCGGCTGAGCACCGAACACCTCGAAAACTTCCGCCGAGAACTCCGCAATCCTGGCGGCCTGTCTTCCTATCCCCATCCCTATCTCATGCCCGACTTCTGGCAATTCCCCACGGTATCAATGGGACTTGGCCCACTCGTGGGCATCTTCCAGGCCCGCTTCAACCGCTACCTCGAAGACCGCGGTCTCAAATCGACTCGCGATTCCAAAGTCTGGGTCTTCGTTGGCGACGGCGAAACAGACGAACCCGAAACCCTCGGCGCCATCAGCCTGGCAACCCGCGAACAACTCGACAACCTCATCTTTGTAATCAATTGCAACCTGCAACGCCTCGATGGTCCCGTGCGCGGCAATAGCAAAATCATTCAAGAACTCGAACAGGTCTTTCGCGGCGCCGGCTGGAATGTCATTAAAGTGATATGGGGAGACGATTGGGACGCACTACTCGAAAAAGACACCCAGGGTCTGCTTCAGCAACGCATGGAAGAAGTCGTTGATGGTCAATACCAGAAATACACCGTCGAATCCGGCGAATACATCCGCCGCGACTTTTTTGGAACCCATCCCGACCTGCTCAAAATAGTCGAACATCTCTCGGATGAACAACTTCAAAAATTGCGTCGCGGAGGTCACGATCCCGAAAAAGTGTACGCCGCCTTCAAAGCCGCTGTGGAACACAAAGGTGCACCAACGGTCATCCTGGCCAAAACCATCAAGGGCTATGGCCTGGGCGAAGCTGGCGAAGGCCGCAACATGACCCACCAGCAAAAAAAGCTCGAAGAAGACGAGATGCGAGATTTCAAACGCCGCTTTGACATCCCCATCTCCGACAGCGAAGTGGGCAAAGCACCCTTTTATCGTCCCCCTGACGACAGCCCTGAAATGCAGTATCTGCAACAACGCCGAAACGAACTCGGCGGATATTTGCCCGCCCGAAGTGTGCGTGCCAAACCCATTCAAGCACCCTCGCGCGACGTATTCGACGAAGCCTTCAAAGGTACAGGTGACCGCCAGGCCTCTACGACCATGGCCTTTGCACGTCTGTTTGCCAAACTCGCCCGCGACAAAGACATCGGCAAACTACTCGTCCCCATCATCCCCGACGAAGCCCGCACCTTTGGTATGGATTCCCTATTTCGACAACTCGGCATCTACTCGCACATGGGGCAGATATACGAACCCGTTGACGCGGGCAACATCAGCTACTATCGAGAAGCGCAAGACGGCCAAATACTCGAAGAAGGCATCAACGAAGCCGGTGCCATGTCCTCATTCATCTGCGCTGGCACAGCTTATGCCACGCACGGCGTCAACACCATCCCGTTCTACATCTACTATTCCATGTTCGGTTTTCAGCGCGTGGGTGACCTCATGTGGCTGGCTGGCGATATCCGCTGCAAAGGCTTTTTATTGGGCGGAACAGCCGGGCGCACCACGCTCAACGGCGAAGGTCTCCAGCACGAAGACGGACACAGCCACATTCTGGCCTCATCTGTTCCCAACTGTATCGCCTACGACCCCGCCTATGCTTACGAAATTGCCATCGTCATCCAGGACGGCATCCGACGCATGTACCAGGAACAGGAAGATGTCTATTACTACATGACTCTGGGCAATGAAAACTACGAACACCCCCCTATGCCCAAAGGCGTTGAAGAAGGCATTGTCAAAGGCATTTATCCGCTCAAAGAGCACGAAATGCAACAGGGCCAGCACAAAGTTCAGCTCTTTGGCAGTGCATCCATCCTTCGCGAAACCCTGCGCGCGCAAGAAATCCTCGCAACTGAATACAATATTTCCGCAGACGTGTGGAGCGTCACTTCATACAAGGAATTGCGGCGAGACGCGCTTGAGACCGAGCGGTGGAACATGCTACACCCAACGAGGCGCAAGAAAAAGCCGTATATCGTCAAAGTACTCGAAAAAACCGATGGGCCGATCGTCGCCGCATCCGATTACATGAAATCCCTGCCCGAAATGATCCGCCCCTGGGTACCCGAAGATATGATGGTCCTCGGCACAGATGGATTTGGGCGCAGCGACACGCGCCAGGCTCTGCGCCGGCATTTTGAAGTTGACGCCGAATGCATCGCTGTGGCCGCGCTTTACGCCCTGGCAAAACAGGGCAAAATCAAACGCGAACAAGTCGCCACAGCCATCGACGAACTCGGCATCGACCCCGCGAAAGTCGATCCGGTATCGGCAGGCCCGGTCACGACGTATTATTAGTTTCTGGGCATGCTTGATTTAACAGAGGTTCACATCAATGAACACTGTTGACCGACCAAACAGAGACGCGCTAAATAGTGCGCTGGACATCTACCGCGACGCCATGCGTTCGTTTATTGTCCGGTGTCTAAAGAAAGTCCAAGGCACACAGGTCGAAGATGTGATACGGGACGCGCTAAATGACCGGCAAGCCGAGCAGTTCAACCAAAATCTGCGTCAGAACGATAATATTGAAGCGGCGATAGATATCAATGATTTCCCGCTACTCATCAGTAGAAACTGGCGTGACATTTTCTGGGAGCAGTTCGATGGAGACCTGACTGTGCAGAATAGGCTGTGGCTGATTAAGGATGCACGGGATAAAGCAGCGCATCCTGGGCAGCAGGATATGGATGCAGAGTTCGTGCGAACCAACTTGTATCAAATCGCCGATGTGCTCGGCAAGATCAATGTACCGACGCAGCAACGGGCAGTAGAAAAGATCAGGGATCAACTCGTCACTCCTTCCAGTCAAAGCGATCTTGCTACCATTCCAGCACAGACCCAGATCGAACCCACAAGACAACCCACCCGTTCAAGTGGCAACCTCACACCCTGGCGCGAGGTGATTCGACCCAATACAGATGTTCAGCAAGGAATTTTTCAGGAAGCAGAGTTTGCAGCAGACTTACAGCAGGTATATGATGGACGCGCCAGCGCCACAAATTACGGCAACCCGGTCAGTTTCTTCAATCACACGTATATCACCCCAGGCATCCGCACATTACTGGTAAACACCCTAAAACGGCTTAGCGGCAAGGGTGGCGATCCGGTTATCCAAACCAAAACGGGCTTTGGCGGTGGCAAGACCCACAGCCTGATCGCGCTCTATCACCTGGTGAACAGCACCGACGCCTTGACCAATCCTACAGGGAATGGACAATCCGAGCAGACCTACAACGAAATACGCGGCTTGATGGAAGAAGCCAGGCTGGACACAAGCAGCGGCATTCAAGCCCGCGTCGCCGTGCTCGATGGAACATATCTTTCATCCACCGATACAACAAAGACCAAAGAAAAAAACGACCCATTAAATACCTTGTGGGGCGTGATGGCTTACCAGTTGGGTGGACAGGAGGCTTACGACCTCGTAGGTCAAGCCGCACGCCAAGGCACGGCACCCGGCGGTGCTCAACTCGATCAACTATTCGCACATGTTGCACCCTGCGTCATCCTCATTGACGAACTTGTAGCGTACGTACGCAATGCCGAAAGCGCACAGGACAACATTTACACCTTCGTCCAAGCACTTACCCAATCTGTCCGCAGAAACGACAAAACTTCCCTCGTCGTAACCCTACCCGAAAGCAGCATTGAGGCGGGAAGTGATGCCGGTATGGAAGCCCTCAGTCGACTTGAGCACCTCCTGGGTCGCATCGAAGCCGTGTGGGAACCCCTTGAAGTCAACGAGGCATTTGAAGTGGTGCGCCGACGGCTCTTCGGCAATGTCATAGACGAAGCGGAAAGAAACCGCACTTGCGAAACCTTCGCGCGGATGTACAATTCTCGAGACTATCCTCAAGGAACCAATGAGCAGCGTTATTTGGAGCGCATGAAAGCGTGTTATCCCATCCACCCAGAAATATTCGACCGTCTCTATGAAGACTGGTCTGCTATTCCTCAGTTCCAGCGCACGCGCGGCGTACTTCGGATGATGGCGCATTGCGTCAGCCGCCTGTATCTCAACAGCGATTCTTCTCCACTGATCATGCCGGGCAATCTGACCTTCAGCGATGCTGCATTGGCCAACGAATTTGTCAGGTTGCTTGGTAACCAATGGAGTCCTGTCCTGTCTGAAATAGATAGCGATGGCTCCAGGACCGACAACATAGATCATTCTTACCAGCGATTTGCCAATGTCGGAGGCGCAGCGCGGCGCATAGCTCGTACTGTATTTCTCGGCAGTTCCACCAGTGGTGCCGTCAAGGGTATTGATGCTCGCCAGATTCGTCTGGGCGTTGTTCAACCCGGACAGGGTGTCTCAGTCTATAATGAAGCCCTCAATCGCATGAGCGGCGACCTCTACTACCTCTACAGCAGCGACGATAGGTACTATTTCCACGCAGAGGAAAACCTCAATAAAGTCGCCACCGATCATGCGGGCGCATTGAACAACAGGGAAATCCACGCACACATAGTCAATGAGCTTCAAGAGGCTGTTAGACGCCAATCGGAAGTTATAATATGTCCAAATAATTCCAGTGCCGTGCCTGAATCGGATGCGGTACGCCTGGTGATCCTACCACCTGACAAACCCCTGCCAAGCAGGTCAAGTGAACGCGATGACGCCACGCCAGAGGCACTGCATATCCTCCAGAACCGCGGCGACGCGAGTCGGATTTGCAGAAACACCCTGCTCTTCCTGACTGCGAGGAATGACGAAATTCGCACCCTGCGCAATGTGGTTAGGCAATATCTGGCCTGGGATTCCATCGTCAATGGTGCCAATCGGCTCGAAAACCTCTCAGGTGACCGTCTAAGACAGGCACAAAACAGCATCAGAACAGCGGAATCAGAGATACGGACTGCTCTGGTGAATGCCTACCGCTGGGCCTTAGCACCGGTGCAAGACAACCCACAAAAAGCCGAATACCGAATGAACGAGGTGCAGATCAATGCTCGGGATACCGGTGAGATTATCCAGAGTGCGTTCAATATGTTTATCGAAGAAGAAGCACTCGTGGGAAACATATCTCCTTCCGCACTTACCAGTATGCTGGAACAATACGTATGGAATAACGAGACCTACTGCGACCATATCGATATAGATACCCTGTGGAATATGATGACGAATAACATTTACCTGCATCGCCTGCGGAATAAGGACATACTGATAAGGTGCATTGGGCAAGGCGTGACTGAGCGCAAATTCGGATATGCTGAAAATCACTATAAAGACGATTACAAGGGTCTGCGCTTTGGCGAGCCTATGTCTGATATGTCAATTATAGCAGATAGCGGTTCAGGACTTTTGGTCAATCCCGAAATGGCACAACTCGTAAAGGATGAAACGCCGCCGGAGGAAGAAACACAGACATCAACTGATGACACAGATACCTACACCACCGAAGAAGAAACTACCGAAACCGAGGATACTGTAGCACCCTCACAGCGCGGCGGCCCCAAGCACATCACTGCCACCAAGACAATGCAGAGCGATATTTCCCTGGATGATGTCAATCTGTTGCGCGAAGAGATTATCCGCAACCTGCGCGACGATGGCGGAGAAATAACCATTAGCATTACCATCAATGCCAAAAAATTAGATGGCTTCTCTGAAAGTATCGCTCGCTCCGTGCGAGAGAACAGCACCCAGCTTAGTATTGATTTTGAAGAAAAGCTATGAAATACTATTTAACCCGTGGAACAATTGGAGCGACCGATCTTGAAATCGATGAAAACCGCTACGAGGACTACAAGGAATCAAATAAGGTGCTCAAAAATTGTTTGTCGTTTGAGAAAAGCTACGAAATTCTGCTCTCAAACTACATCGATCTGGAAAATGAGCGGCTATCATGGGCAACGCTTGAGATGGTACGAGTCAGGTCGAGAGATGACTTTTTGAACGCAACACTCTCTTTAGATCGACGGATGGTAAACTTTTTAGCAACGGCTCGCCTGCATATTGAACATCTTCAAAAACGGGGAGGAGACTGCGTGAGCGGCCAGTCCATTGAAGATGTCAAAACTGTTGTTAAATGTTTCTGCGATACCGAGAAGGCCAATAAGCCTGAGTATAAATTCATGTGGGACCTCCGAAATGAGGTGCTGCACTCGAGCCTGCCAACTAATTGGGTCAGTTTCTCTTCAAATCGGACGAATTCGTTTGATGATTCAGATCCAAAATTCGAGCATTCGCTAAATTTTGGATTGTCAAAATCGTCAGCCACAGGTTTTAAGCAGAATGAACTCGAGTCCATATCAAGTAATGACAAAATCGATTTGATGTCGGTTAGCAGGGTTTATATGGAATCACTCAGCACTATTCAACTAAAGTTTAGAGAGTACATCGCAGAGTCAGTTTCTCAAGCGCGTAGCAAAATGGAAGAAGCGTTTCATCGGTACAAAAAAGTATGCGAGGATAGCCTAATCGGTCTGTATCTTTGGAAAGTCAACGACTCGTCTGATATTGTAGAAGAGTTTCACTTCTCTTTGTTCCATGATGACCGGCGTATTCAACTGCAAAAAAAGAATCGCAAGCTCGTCAATTTGCGTAATAGCCATGTAACTGGAAAACAAGCTGAGTAACGAGAAGTGAACAGGCATTTCCTACCAGAATAATTTGTGAAGTATGCATTATGCCGGAAATCGTGCCAACGACTGACCGCGTTAATGCAGAAAGAATTTTATGACCACCCAAACTCAATACCGCCGTAAACTCATCGAAGTTGATCTGCCTCTGGCCGAGATCAACCGCGAATCCGCACGCGAGAAATCCATCAGGCACGGACATCCTTCGACTCTACACTTGTGGTGGGCACGCCGTCCTCTGGCCGCCTGCCGCGCTGTCATTTTCGCCAGTATGGTAGATGACCCATCAGCATGTCCTGAAGAGTTTCCCGACGAGGAGACGCAACACATTGAGCGCGAGCGGCTGCATGGGATCATCAAAAAACTGGTCAAATGGGTAAATACAGACGAAAGCAAACCTGAGGTGAAGGTACTAATGGAGGAAGCGCGGTACGAAATTGCGCGGTCAGTGGCGCGTTCTCGGAGTGAAACTGCGCCTTCCGATCCAGTTGAAGTGCTACGCTATCTGAATGATAAGACTTTACCCATCTACGATCCCTTTGCTGGCGGTGGCTCTATACCCCTTGAAGCGCAACGACTCGGGCTACGTGCCGTTGCCTCCGATCTCAACCCCATCCCTGTCCTGATAAACAAGGCGTTGATCGAAATACCGCCCAAATTTAGAAATCACCCGCCTGTGAATCCCGATGCTGATTCGATGGGCATAATCGTGGGCAAGGGCAGAAGGGCGCAACGCGTTCCCTGGCGTGGTGTGGCAGGTCTCGCGGACGATATTCGTTACTACGGACAGTGGATGCGCGAGGAAGCATTCGAGCGCATCGGTCATCTTTACCCAATGGTGAAACTACCCGACGGTAGCGAGTCCACTGTAATCGCGTGGCTGTGGACGCGAACTATTCCTTGTCCTAATCCAGCGTGCGGGATGAACATGCCACTTATGCGAACATTTCAGTTATCGAAGAAGCGCGGTAACACGCACTGGACGAGGCCCATTGTTGACGCAGGGGCGAATACTATATCGTGGACCGTGCAGAACAACTCCAATGGCGTTCCATCAACCGGCACAGTAAATCGCAATGGCGCAACCTGCCTTGGCTGTGGCGGTACAGTGAAGCTGACTTATGTGCGCGAACAGGCGCGTGCTGGCAACATGGGCCAGCAAATGACCGCCATCGTCGCCGAAGGAGACCGCAAGCGGCTATTCCTTTCACCTAATGATGAACACATCAAGGTCGCGCAGGATGCTACTCCTGTCTGGCGGCCTAGCGGCAGCCTCCCAGAACAAGCAAGAAGTATTAGTGTGCAAATTTACGGATTCACGGAGTGGAACAAACTTTTCACCGAGCGGCAGTTGGTCGGGCTGACCACGTTCAGCGATCTGCTGACCGAAGTTCGTACTATGATTGCACAGGATGGAGCGGAATATAAATATATCAACGCCATTTGTACATATCTTGCCTTTACCATTAGCAAGTTTGCCAATGGTGGTTGCAGTTTCTGTACGTGGGATAGTTCCACACAAAAAATTCCTGGAGTGTTTTCACGCCAAGGTATTCCGATGGTTTGGGATTTTGCTGAATCAAATCCTTTCTCGAACTCAACGCAGAACTTCATGATTCATGTTGAAAGAATCGCTGAAGTGGTTGAGCGTCTCCCCGCAAGCCTCAACAGCGACACAGTGTATCAGGCGGATGCCTCTACGACGATACACGCCCAAGAGGGTCCGGTCATCGTAACCGATCCACCCTACTACGGCAACATACACTATGCCGACTCGTCTGACTTTTTTTATGTATGGCTGCGTCCATTGCTCCGTGCCACGTACCCGGACCTTTTCGCAGGAATATTGACGCCCAAAGAAGAAGAGATGATCGAAAACAGATTTCGTTTTGAAGACCCAAGACAACGATTTGAGGAACAGCTAAGTAAGACGCTAAATTTAATACAGGAACGTTGCTCCGATGAGTTTCCGTCTTCCATCTTCTACGCCTATAAGCAGCAGGAGGAACGCGAAGGCCGGATATCCACGGGATGGGAAGCGATTCTTAGTGCCGTCGTCTCGACAGGCTTTCAGATAGTCGGCACCTGGCCTATGCGCACCGAACTGACGACCAACCTGAAAACATATCAATGTCCTCGCCTCGTCCGTCGTCCTCGTCTGCCGTCCTCGTCCAGAAGATGCGCCCGTTGCCACGCGTCGCCAATTCTTTGATGCGCTGGAGAAAGAGATACCCGAAGCCCTTGATCAACTCACGCAAGAAGGGCATATCGCTCCAACCGATCTGGCGCAAGCAGCCATTGGGCCGGGGATGCAGATTTACTCGCGCTACAGCCGCGTGGAGACCATAAGTGGCGAGCCGGTGCCGGTACGCGAGGCTCTATCAGCTATTAACAAGGCCATTGCCGATTACGACGAGCGACAAGAGGGCGACCTAGATTCGGAGAGTCGCTTCTGCATGGATTGGCTGAAACAATATGACTATGGAGAAGGGCAATACGGCGAGGCAGAGACACTGGCACGCGCCAAAAATGTAGCTATCGGTAACTTAAATTTGAACCGCCTGCTCACTGCTGAAGGAGGCCGGGTAAAATTGCTGCCGATTGACGAGTTTGGAGACAACCGACCATTGACACTCGGCAATATGACGGCATGGGAAGGATGTTTTCGAATGGCATATCATATGAGCCGCGAGGATGGTGGAGGCATTGAAGGCGCAGGCATGGTTGCGCGAGCGATGGACGGTAATGTGGACTCTATCGAGCGACTGGCACGCATCCTCTACGGACATTATGACCGCAAAGACGACTCTCAAAATGCGGTCATCTTCAATAATCTCGTTACATCCTGGCAGGATATTATCCACGAAATGCAGGATGAAGGTCAAGGAACGCTGGGGATATAAGCGTAGAACACGATAGCAGTTCAACAACACCCTTCGCCCTGAAATACCAGCTTGAGCGGGATATTCGTCCGTTCAATTGGGATAACGTGCGCGGTTTGCCAAAAGGTCGTTCAGGCGTGTACGCCATGTGGCTTCCCATCGGTAACGAAGGCGATTACGACTGTTTGTACGTCGGCATGTCTCGGGTCTGCGTGCGGCAGCGCCTCTTGCAGCACCTCTCAGATGAGGACAATCCCGAACTTCGACGCCAGCTTCGCATGTTCCGCGACATCGTCCAGTTCTCAGCAGCATTCACTCAGGGTGTGCAACAGACTCGAACGCTGGAGGCTCTGGTCATCCGCGACTGGCAACCGGAAACGAATAGGAATTTATTGTGAACAATAGTGAATTACAATGGAATGGTGCGCGATGGTGGAAATTCGATTTTCACACGCATACACCGGCATCAAACGATTACGGCAAAGGGCCGAATCAGGCGGCTCTAAAAAAAATATCCCCCAGAGAATGGTTGCTCGAGTTTATGCGTGCTGGCGTTGATTGCATTGCGATTACAGACCACAACACAGGTGCCTGGATTGATCGTGTCAAAACAGCATACAGTGAACTCGAATCCGAAGAAATAGAGGATTTCAGACAACTCCATATTTTTCCCGGTATGGAAATTTCAGTCGTCAGTGGTGTACATCTCCTGGCAATCCTGGGATGCGATAAGACCACATCGGATCTCGACGCTCTTCGCGGTGCTGTGGGATATCGGGGAAAGCCAGGGCAGAGCGATGGCGTTACAACCAAATCATTTGTCGAGGTAGTGAAGGCCATTGTATCGGCTGGTGGAATTGCTATTCCCGCCCATGTGGATGAAGAACAAAACGGGCTTTTTCGCTTGTCGGGAACGACGTTACAGCAGGTATTGGAATGTGACGATATCTTTGCCATGGAACTCCTGAATCTGAATTTCCAAAAACCACAGGCCTATATCAATAAGAAGGTAAACTGGACTGAAATTCTTGGCTCAGACGCTCACCATCCTATTGGAAAAACAGGACAACAGTATCCCGGTAGCCACTTCACATGGGTCAAAATGGGATCACCCGGTATTGAGGGATTGAGGCTGGCATTATTAGACGGTGGGCTTTCTGTGCTTCGGTCCGACCAGGTGGACCGTGATCCAAACGCGCATGTGGATTCAATTATTGAAAAAATTGAGGTCTCTAATACGCGCCATCTGGGACGTGCCTGCCCCTTTACGTTCAAATTCAACCCCTGGCTCAACGCCATTATCGGCGGCAGAGGCACTGGCAAGTCAACCGCTGTTGAGTTCCTCCGCATTGCCCTTCGACGGGAGTATGAACTGCCAGATGATTTGCAACCGGAGTTTGAAAAGTATGGTCAGGTCTATCTGGATAGAGAAGACAGCGGACTGCTTACACACGACGCTGTAATCAGGGTGATTTACCAAAAAAATGGTTCGCGATTTCGCATCCAGTGGAATCCTGCTGGGAGCCTTGAACCCATTCAAGAAGAGATCAATGGAAAATGGAGTCCTACAAAAGGTGACATTCGGCAACGGTTTTCCGCACGCATTTATAGCCAAAAACAAATATTCCAACTCGCAAATACACCGCTTGCATTACTCCGGGTTGTGGATGATGCCCCAGAAGTCAATCACCAAGCCTGGGGCGGAAAATGGAAGACGGAGGAAAGTCGCTTTCTCTCCTTACGTGCCAAGGTCAGAGAGATAGAGGCCGGTCTTGACGAGGAGTCACATCTTCTGGGAGAACTTGACGACGTCAAACGCAAACTGGCCCTCTTTGAACAGACAGGACATACTGAAATCCTTCAATCCTTCCAAAAGCGAATTCGCCAACAGCGAGATATTGAAGAATGGGAAAAAAGCTGGACTCATATGGGAGACCAACTCCGCAAAGTCGCGCCTGAAATCGTACCAGATATTCTGGACGAAATGGCCTTTGATGCGAATTCAGCATCGGATAATGAACTCCAGGAATATGCCACCAGGGTACTCGCTCGTCTGGATGAAATCCGCAAAGGGGTTGAAGCTCTTGCATCGCAAGTGGATGCCGTTGTCGTCGAGTGGAAAGAAAACAGGGATAAGTCGAGATGGAAACAGGGCGTTGATGATGCTGCACAAGCTTACCAGACACTGAGAGAAACACTGGACCAAGAAGGGGCTGGTCATCCAGCCGCTTATGGCGAGCTGGTACAGTACCGGCAAATCATTGAGGAAAAATTAAAAAAATTAGATGAACGCAAAAAACAGATCGTTGAATTGAATAATCAGTCGATGGAACAGTTACATCGACTCGTGGAAATCCGCCGGGAACTGACCGGGATCCGAAGGGAATTTCTCCGCAATACGCTCGGAGAGAACCCATATATCCAAATACGAGTTCTCCCTTACGGCGCGAGCGAGACTGTGGAAGATGAATTTCGCCAATTACTCCAGAGACCAGACGGGGGATTTGACAGAGATATTGGAACACCGGATAGCGGCGAAGGATTGCTCGGCAAACTTTATGGAGACAGCAACGATGCTGAGATCATTGAACAGCATCTTGCAAATATCAAGAACAAAATCAGGACAATTGATTCGGAAACCGTAGCAGACAAACGTTTCAAAACCCACATTCGCAAACTACCGCCCGAAGTCATAGACCGTCTTGATCTGTGGTTTCCTGAAGATTCTTTAGACGTTCAATACAGCCCAACCGGCGACGGAAAGCACTTCCGCTCCATCCGAGAGGGTTCGCCTGGACAGAAAACAGCGGCACTTTTAGCTTTCCTACTTTCTTATGGTGAGGAGCCATTGATTTTAGACCAGCCGGAGGACGATCTGGACAACCACCTGATCTATGACTTAATTGTGACCCAATTGCGGCAGGTCAAACGCCATCGACAGGTCATCGTAGTCACGCACAATGCAAATATCGTCGTTAACGGTGATGCCGAATTAGTGGTTGCCCTTGAGGCGCATTGGGGGGAAACGAAAAAAGAATGTGAAGGTAGTCTGCAAGAGAGGCGGGTAAGGGAGACCATTTGTGCCATTATGGAGGGTGGTCGCAAGGCGTTTGAAGATCGCTATCGCCGCATTACACTTGAGGAACACCGTGTTTGAAAGTCCTGAAGAACTACTGGCAAAGATACGTCTTGGCGAAGATACATCATTGGAATTTAAAACCGTTCGATTTAGAGGCGATCAAGTTTCCGATCCCAGGCGTAATGATCTCGCTGACGAGATAGGGGCTATTGCCAATACTCATGATGGCGTACTCGTTTTAGGCGTGGATGATAAGACGCGAGATATTATCGGGATACCCATAGACCGTCTCGACATTGTCGAACGTTATGTTTATGAAATATGTAATGAGAGCATCAGACCACCTATCCTTTTTCGTTCTTTTCGCATGCAACTTCCAGATAGCAGCGGCGTTCTTCGGCCCGTGCTTAAGGTGGAGGTTTCACGCAGTCTGTTCGTTCACAGGAGTCCTGGGGGATATTTCTTTCGGCAAGGAAGTTCACGGCGTGAGATGCCTCCTGAATACCTGGCACGGTTGTTCCAACAGCGAAGCCAGGCCCGGCTGATTCGATTTGAGGAACAACCGGTTCCTCAATCGAGCATGAGCGATTTGTCAGAGAAACTGTGGATTAACTATACGACTCGGTCTAATGAACCTGCCCCCACTGTGCTCCTTAAACGCAACCTTTTGTCAAAGGAAGAAAGCGGAGACATACGGGCTTCGGTTGCTGGCATTTTGCTCTGTTGCGAGACGCCAGAAAGCTTTTTGCCCAATGCCTATATCGAAGCTGTGCGCTATCGTGGCAAAAATCAGGATTCTAATTACCAAATAGACGCGCAACAGATTCGCGGTCCGCTGAATCAACAGATTGAACAAGCAATGATCTTTCTTCGAAGAAATCAGACTGTCTCGGCCGTGAAAACGCCGCATAGGGTCGAAATGAAACAATTCAGCGAAAGAGCGGTTTTCGAAGCCATTGTCAATGCTGTAGCACATCGTGATTACGCCATATTTGGCTCGAAAATTCGGTTTTTCATGTTTGATGATCGGCTGGAAATCTACTCTCCAGGTAACCTTCCGAACACCGTTACTATTGACAATATAGCTCTGCGCCAAGCGACTCGAAACGAATTGATTACAAGTCTGCTTGCAGAGACACCTGTGGCAGAAACGGTTGGCGATGTGGGACGCGGTTTTTACATGGAAAAACGAGGTGACGGTGTTCCAATCATTTTTAGCGAGAGCGAGAAACTTTCTGGTAAGAAGCCAATTTACCAACTTATTGATGAATCCGAACTTTTACTGACCATTTATTCCGCAGATCTGTAATGTGTAGGCTGACCGATGATAGCTGATAATAAGCTTTCAGTTTTAATAAGGAGGTCTCGTGGCAACCGAATTTAAACTTCCCGATCTCGGCGAAGGCGTAGAAGCAGGCGATGTAGTCAGCGTACTCGTTGCCGAGGGCGATACTATTGAAGTCGATCAGAGCGTGCTCGAACTCGAAACCGACAAAGCCCTGGTCGAAGTACCCAGTAGTGTTGCTGGCACCATCACAGAAATACACATTAATGCCGGAGACCGCGTGCCCGTAGGCAGCTTATTGATCTCCGTTGAAGAGGGCGAACAATCCGCCCCATCACCCCCGGAGCCAGAAGCCGAAGCACTATCTCCTGCACCAAAAGAAGAACCCGAACCCACCGCCAGAGCACCCGAGCCAACACCTCCCGCACCCAGACCACCTGCACCCGCATCCAACGGCGACCCCATTCCCGCAGCGCCATCCACGCGGCGGCTCGCACGAGAACTCGGCGTAGATCTCACACAGGTCGCTGGCTCAGGCCCCGGAGGACGCATCACACAAGACGATATCAAAGCCTCAGTACGCGATCGGCAAACAGGTGGTCCCGCACCAACTGCACCCGTCCAATTGCCCGACTTCTCGAGATGGGGCAACATCGAGCGCCAACCCCTCAGCAAAGTTCGGCAGATTATTGCAAAAAATATGAGCCAGGCCTGGCAACAGGTGGCTCATGTCACGCAATTTGATCGCGCAGACGTCACAGATCTCGAAGCATTTCGGCAGCGCAACAAAGAAAAAACCGAAGCTCTGGGAGCCAAACTGACGCCGACCGTCCTCGCGCTAAAAGCAATCATCACCGCGCTCAAGACCTTTCCGCAATTCAATGCCAGTCTCGATGCGGGAGCCAATGAAATTATCCTCAAACACTACTATAACCTCGGCATCGCCGTTGATACCGAACGCGGCTTGCTCGTTCCCGTCATCAAAGACGTCGATCGCAAAGACATCCTGGAACTGGCCCTCGAACTCGGCGACATCAGCCAGCGCGCGCGCACCAACAAAATTGGCCTCGATGAATTACAGGGCGGCACATTCACCATCACCAACCTGGGTAGCCTGGGCGTGGGTGAATTTACCCCCATCGTCAATCACCCCGAAGTTGCAATATTGGGACTCGGACGCGCCAGAGAAGAAGCCACCGTGCGCGAAGGACGCATCGAACCGCGCCTCATCATGCCTTTGGCACTCTCTTATGATCACCGCGTTATTGACGGCGCCGACGGTGCGCGATTCATGCGAAAAATCGTCGATGCACTCGAAAACCCAGAACTCATGCTCATGGGCGGATAAACTGGAGAAACCACATGGCCGAAACGCACAAAACCGATCTCCTCGTAATCGGTGGCGGTCCCGGCGGATATACAGCGGCATTTCGCGCTGCTGACCTGGGTCTGCAAGTTACCCTCGTCAATGCCGACGACAACCTCGGTGGCACCTGCTTATTGCGCGGGTGCATCCCATCCAAAGCCCTGCTCCACGTTGCCGAACTCATCACCGAAGCCAGTGAAGCCAGAACTTATGGCCTCACCTTTGGCGATCCCAAAATCGATCTGGACGCCCTGCGCGGCTGGAAAGACAGCATCATCACCCGCCTCTCGACTGGTCTGTCTGGCCTGGTGCGCCAGCGCAAGGTTACCCACCTGACGGGCTACGCGCAATTCGAAAACTCGCAAAGCGTGTCCATCACAGGCGATGGAGATATCGACCACGTCGAATTTGAACACGCCATCATCGCCACGGGATCACGTCCTATCATCCTCCCAATTTTCGCGCTCGACACACCGCGCATACTGGACTCGACAACAGCGCTCGACCTCGACGAAATACCCAAAAGCCTCCTTGTCGTTGGCGGGGGCATCATCGGTCTCGAACTCGGCAGTGTTTACGCCGCATTGGGAAGCGCCGTCACAGTCGTCGAAATGACCGATACCCTCTTGCCCGGCACCGATCCCGATCTAATCAAACCCCTCGAAACCCGATTGCGTCAGGCATTCAGCGCCATACACACCAGCACGCGCGTCACGCATATCGAAGAAGTCAACACCGGCATTGAAGTACACTGGGAAGGCGAAGGATCGAAAACATCTGAAATATTCGACCGCGTCCTCCTCTGTATTGGCCGACGCCCGAACACAGACAATATCGGCCTTGAAAACACGGACATTGAACCCAATGACCACGGGTTTATCGAAGTCGATTCGCAAATGCGTACAAACGATCCCCGTCTCTTTGCAATCGGCGATGCTATTCCAGGTCCCGGCCTTGCCCACAAAGCCGCGCACGAAGGCAAAATCGCCGCCGAAATTCTCGCCGGTGAACCCGCGTCTTTTGACGCACTCATACCCTCAGTTGTGTACACCGATCCCGAAATTGCATGGGTGGGCCTGACCGAAACCGACGCCCGCGAACAAAACCGAAAAATCGATGTCGTGCGCTTCCCCTGGGCTGCATTGGGCAAAGCGCATGCAATTGGACGCATCGAGGGCCAGACCAAGCTCATTGTCGATCCCTATACCCAACGCGTGCTCGGCATGGGCATCGTAGGACCAAACGCGGGCGACCTCATCGCCGAAGGCGTACTCGCCATTGAAATGGCTGCCGTCGCCGAAGACATTGCCCACACCATTCACCCGCATCCCTCGCTGTCTGAATCCATCGGCATAGCCTCAGAAATCCACCTCGGCTCCGCGACCGATGTGTACATGCCGAAAAAATAACTGTTCTTACAAATCCCCATACTGCGCCTGCAATTGTCTTAACTCAGCCTTCAAATCAGCCACCAGATCTGCATACGCGGCGTCTTCGTACACATTCCGCAACTCATTGGGATCTTCCTGCAAATCGAACAACTCCCAATAATCGCCCTCGGCATAATATTCAATCAACTTGTAGCGATCTGTACGCACGCCGCGGTGCGGGCCAATGCGATGCGGCGTAAAATACTGGAACGACGGCTCTGACATCGCCTCTGCCCCCTTGCCGTGCAGCACCCACGAGTCCTCAAAATAGGCGTAATAAACAGACCTGCGCCAATCATCCGGCTCTGTTCCCTGGAGCAACGGGCGCAAACTCTCGCCCTGCACGCCTTCGGGAATCTCTACACCGGCAAAATCCAGAATCGTCGGTGCGAAATCCACATTCATCACCAGCGCATCGGTAACATTCCCGCTTATACCCCCATTTGGATAGCGCACCACCAGCGGAATGCGAATCGACGGCTCGTACATAAACCGCTTATCGTACCATCCGTAATCGCCCAAAAAATACCCGTGATCCGACGTGTAAATCACCAGCGTATCGTCAGCCCAACCCGTCTCATCCAGATAATCCAGCACCCGTCCCAAATTCTCATCCACCCCGTAAATCGTGCGATATCGATCCTTCATAAAACGCTGATAAATCCAATCCTTCTTTTCCCCATCACTCAAGCCCTCGGGTATATCGTCGTAATCGGGCGCCAGACTGATATCAAACTTCATATCCTCAGCCAGAGCCGCAATTTTTCGCGTGGCAAAATCATCGCCATACGTCTCCGGCTGAGGAATCTCAACATCTTCAAAAAGACGCGCGTGCCGGGGTGCTGGCGTAAACGGCCGATGCGGCGCCTTAAACTGATACACCAGACAAAAGGGCTGTTCCCCATCCAACCCCCTCAAAAATTCAAGCGCCATATCCGTCGTTATATCCGTAGCATACCCCTCCTTTACGACTTCCTTCCCATTATCGATATACGTCGGATCGAAATACACGCCCTGCCCGGGATGAATACACCACGTATCAAACCCACGCGGATCCTGCCGGATATGATACTTGCCAAACAACGCGGTCTTATACCCCTCGGCTTGAAGCAATTCGGGAAACGTCGGCACATTCGGATCCAGAAACTCAATCGCATCGGCCCTCTCGGAATTTCCCCGAATACCGTGGACATGTGAAAAACATCCCGTCAGCACCGTACCCCGCGCAGGCGCGCACAGGGCATTGGTCGAAAAACAATTGTTAAACCGCGTACCCTCTTTCCCAATGCGATCCAGATTGGGCGTATGCAAAATCGGATTGCCATAACTGCTCATCTCGCGCGGCGTGTGGTCATCGGTCATCACAAATAAAATATTCGGTCGCTTCATCTTCACTCCTTCACAGGTTATCAACAAAAGACTTCAACTCGCAATAATACCTCAACTTCTCAACCCTCGGCATGGGCAGCGCACCACTCGTTGACGGTGCGAGAAACAGCCTCGCGCCTTCCAACAACTCATCTTGTAAACCGTAATCCCGCCTCCCGCCCATCACTTTGGCATATCCGCTCTTCCCATTAAAACAAATCACCCGGGGTCGGTACTTCCGCATTTTTTCTCGCAACAATTCAAAACCCGACACATAATCGCCATCCGTCAGATCACCAATCCCGCGCGTCGCGCGCCCCTTCACAATATCTGTCAGCCCGATATTATAATTCAAAATAGTCGCATCTTCCCGCGGCTCCAACAACCGATCTGTCAGCCCGGCCTCGTACAAAAACGGCCAAAACTGATTGCCGCGCCCCGCGTAATAATAACCAACTTCCGCAGACCTCAAGCTCGGATTAAACCCCACAAACACCAGATTCAGTCCCACACGCAAATAATCCTGCAACACATAATCAGCCATATTCCACACCCTTATTGACACGTTTCCCACAATTCGGTTAAATTACAACCCCGCAAAGATAAGACAAATCCGAAGTTTCATCTACGAAAGGAAAACCTCAATGGCAAAACTGAACAAGTACAGCTCTCAAATCACCCAAAAAAAATCCCAGGGCGGATCTCAAGCCATGCTCTATGCCACGGGACTGACGCGCGCCGATATGGACAAAGCGCAGGTCGGCATCGCCTCGGTCTGGTACGAAGGCAACCCGTGCAACATGCACCTCAACGACCTCGCCGCCGAAACAAAAAAAGGCGTCACCGAAGCCGGATGCGTTGGCATGCGCTTCAACACCATCGGCGTATCCGACGGCATATCCATGGGCACAGACGGCATGTCCTTCTCTCTTCAATCCCGCGACCTCATTGCGGACTCCATCGAAACCCTCATGGGCGCGCAGTGGTACGATGGATTGATCGCACTGCCCGGCTGCGACAAAAACATGCCCGGCGTGGTCATGGCAATGGGCCGCCTCAATCGCCCTGCCCTGATGATCTACGGCGGCACAATAAAGCCCGGTTGCGCCACCATTCAAGGTGAAGAACGCAAACTCGACATCATCTCTGCCTTTCAAAGCTACGGCGAATTTCTCACAGACTCGCTCAGCGATGCCGAACGCCAGGAAATCGTCGAACACGCCTGCCCTGGTGCCGGTGCCTGCGGTGGCATGTACACCGCCAATACCATGGCCAGCGCCATCGAATGCATGGGTCTCTCCCTGCCCTATTCTTCGTGCACACCCGCCGAAGACCCCGATAAACACGCCGAATGTATCCACGCCGGTCACGCTGTTCGCGCCCTGCTCGAAGCCGACCTCAAACCGCGCGACATCGTTACCAAACAATCCTTTCTCAACGCCATCCGCCTCGCCGTTGTCACGGGCGGCTCCACCAATATCGTGCTCCACCTGCTCGCCATTGCCAGAGCTTATGACATAGACCTCGACATCGACGAATTTCAACACATATCCAACGAAACACCCCTCCTGTGTGACCTCAAACCCTCCGGACGTTATGTTATGGAAGAGCTTCACGACATCGGCGGAACACCCGCAATGATGAAATTGCTCCTCGACGCCGACCTCATCGATGGCGACCAGATGACAGTAACAGGCAAAACAATAGCCGAAAATCTCGCCGACATAAAAACCCTTCCCCCTTATGGCACGGGTGAAGGACAGCAAGACATCGTAAAGCCCTTTAATGACCCCATCAAACCAACGGGGCATCTGCAAATTTTACGAGGGAATTTAGCACCGGAAGGTTCAGTCGGAAAAATCACGGGCAAAGAAGGCGAGGTTTTCAAAGGTGCGGCCAATGTATTCGACTGCGAAGAAGACATGCTCGCCGCCCTCGAACAGGGCAAGATCGAAAAAGGCAATGTCATCATTATCCGCTACGAAGGACCCAAAGGCGGACCCGGCATGCCGGAAATGCTCACCCCTACGTCCGCACTGGCCGGCGCGGGACTGGTGCAGGATGTCGCACTGATTACCGATGGGCGCTTTTCGGGCGGATCGCACGGCTTTCTCATCGGCCACGTCGTTCCCGAAGCCATCGAAGGCGGACCCATCGCCCTCGTCCAAACCGGCGACCAGGTCACCATCGACAGCCAAAACGGAGAGATCAACATGGACGTCTCTTCCGAAGAACTCGAAAAACGCCGCGCAGCCTGGACCCAACCGCCGTACAAAGCCAACCGCGGCACCCTTTACAAATACATCAAAAACGTAAAAACGGCTTCTGAGGGATGTGTTACAGACGAGTAATCACACACCATTTTCCACAAGCTCTTTAAGCGGCACATCTTGCGCTTGCGGAATATAAAAACTCAGCGGATCGGAGACCGCGCCTAAGAGTTGTTTTTGAATGGGATTTGCGCGGGCAACGAGTTCATCGGGCATATTGATATAATCCATAGGCTTGACCCAGCGATACGCATAGCCCATAAAAATGGTCTTGCGCGGAAAACCCGACCAATTTTTGCCAATGCCGTGATACGTGCGCTGTTCAAAAATGAATGCCGAGCCAGCCTTGACATTCATATTAATCGCCCCCCGGGGATGCCCCGTTGCCGGATCAATCGCAGGCTTGCCAAACAGCCGATTGCTCCCCGGCACGAGTTGCGTCGCCCCTGACGCGGGATCTGTCTGGTCGCTAATGGCATAGGCAATTTTGAGCAAAATACGCGGATGGGGTTCGGTCATTTCCCGAGAAGACGAACCGCCATCGCGGTGATACCCACCCTTGCGCTTTACCTCTTCCGGAGGCTCTGGCCCAGAAGGCAAAACAATGAGGTGCGAGGTAATCATCTGGATATTCCAGTTGAGGATCTGCCACGCCAGAGGAGCCGTAGTCGGCCAGTCGAGCAACCGAAGAAAAGCATCGTGATGCACAATGCAATTCCGCAAATTGAGCTTGCCCATTTTCTCCAGGCGATCGGCGGCCTTTTCCCGGTCGTAAATTTCATCTGCAGCCTCATTAAGCTCGGCAACAACATCGGGCGGCAGCGCGTCTTCGATCACCAGATACCCATTGTCCTCAAAAAACTGGCGCTGTTCATCTGTGAGAACAGCCCAATCGGATTGAACGGTCATAGTAATCATCTCCTTTCATTCACTCGGAACAACATACACAAACAAATTTACGACCAGAAAACACGCGAGGCAAGCCATATTGCTATCTATGGTGTATCATCCTGCGTATGCCATTTGCCACAACATCTACTGCGATTTGCACATCCCCTTCAAACGGCACGATCAAATCCGCGTACGCACGCGTCGGCTCAGTATAGATGCGATAATTAGGTATGACATCCCGGCGATACCATGCCACAGCATCTTTCAGTGACATCCCACTCTCTGTATTCCGCAACATGCGCCTGAGCACCCGCTCGTGTGTATCCACTTCCAAAAACAGCTTGATATCCAGCAAAGACCTCAGAGCCTCTTGCGAAAAAATCAAGTGCCCCTCTACAATAATTAGCCTATCAGGCGCAATTTTCTGGGGATCATCCCCCCGCCGAAAAGCGCGCGTACCGGGCGGTGGTATTTCAATCGCCTGCCCTTCCCGCAGACATTTCACATGCGCGATCAAATGCTTCCACAGCACAGCCCGCGGATGATTTGCCGTCCGCTTAATCTCGCGCTCCTCTTCTGGCAGCGCTGACCAATCGCGGAAATAGCTGTCCTGATTGAGCACGACGGGGCCAAAATCTGCGAGCCTATCAGATAGTATATCCGTAAAAGTCGTCTTGCCCGCGGCAGATCCTCCCGAAACACCGATCACGATGGGTTTAACCCCGTTTTTCTTTTTCATTCCATAGCCCTATTGCAAAAAATAGACACATAGCTTATTATTTTCAGGCACTAAAATAGGAGAGGTGTGCATAATTCTTGTGTTGTGGTATAACGACGTATAGAGTTTTTTTAATATTTTTCTTTTTATGCCTTCGGCGACCCACTTTTTTTCTCCAGCAAAAAAAAGTGGGCAAAAAATGCCGCCCTCAAACGCCGGGAGGCTTGCACAGCGCAAAGCGTTTCTGTGGAAATACACCATGTAGTGGCCTGCACAGTTGGGATGCCATAAAGATGTCCGCTGCGAATCGGACTCACGCGCTGTGCACTCTAATAGCTTATTGAGGTGTAATTTTTTTATGCACACCCCTTAAATATATATGCTATCTCTTATTCCAAGAAATCCAATAATGCAAAAACTTCATAACGAAGCCGATACACGAGCCAAGCTAATTGATCCCGCGCTGCATCAAAGGGGTTGGAGTGAGGACAAAATTAAGCGGGAAGAGACGCCGGGTGCCGTTGACGTCGTAGATGGCAAACCGCGCAAACGCTCTCAGGGACGGATCGATTACACTCTTCGTGTTCGCGTGAACTCGGACACGCAACCAGTAGCTCTGGCATTGATTGAAGCAAAATCTGAGCAATTCTCTCCGGGACATGGCCTTCAGCAAGGGAAAGAATATGCAGCAGCGACCAAAAGACTCAATGTCCAGTTTGTTTTTTCCACCAATGGACATCAGGTTGTTGAATATGACCGCATAACAGGAGAAACCACAGAGCCTTATCCACTCTCTGAATTTCCCACCCCCGACGATCTGCGCCAACGCTATGAAAATGCTCAGGGATTCTCTCTGGACGACGACGAGGCCAAACCCCTGCTCGTACCCTATCCCGGCGGTGAAGCCACGCGCCGCTATTATCAAGACGCAGCCATTCGCGCCACGTTTGAAAAACTCGCCCAATGTGAAAAAAGCGGCGAAGCCAAACGCGTCCTGCTATCTCTCGCAACAGGTGCAGGCAAAACATTCATCGCCGTACACCTGCTCAAACGCATTGCCGACGCCGGGCAACTTCGCAAAGCATTATTCGTCTGTGACCGGGACGAACTGCGTACCCAGGCCCTCGGCGCATTTCAAAATGTATTCGGTGCAGATGCCGCCGCCGTATCCAGCGGCAATCCACAGAAAAACGCCCGCATCCTCATCGCCACATATCAAACCCTCGATGTAGATACCGACACAGCAGAAGCAAACTTTCTCACAGCCAACTACCCCGAAAATTACTTTTCGCACATCATCATCGACGAATGCCACCGATCTGCCTGGGGCAAATGGTCCATGGTCTTGACGCGCAATCCAGAAGCCACCCAAATCGGTCTGACCGCCACGCCCAGACAGCTTAAAACCCGTGAAAATACCTCTGAAACCCAGGCCGACGAACAAATTTCAGCCGACAACATCCGTCACTTTGGCGAGCCAGTTTATGAATACGACATCAGCCAGGGCAATGAAGATGGCTACCTCGCAGCCTGTGAAATCCAGCGCGGACTGGTAGATATCGACTATACCGAACTCACCGCCGATGAAATCTATGCGCTGGGTCCCAAAGACGCCACAACGGGTCAACCGCTCGGAAGAGATGAACTCCCGGAATCCTTCTCCAAAACCGAGTACGAATACCGAATACTATTGCCAGACCGCGTCCGAGAAATGACTCAAGACTTGTTCAATCACCTTATCGCAACCGGTGGGCCAGAGCAAAAAACCATTATCTTTTGCGTTCGAGATACCCATGCCGATGAGGTAGCCAACGCGATGAACAATTTGTATGCCAGATGGTGCGCTGACAACAACCGCGATCGCGTGGATCCCTACGCCTTCAAATGCACCGCAGCCAGTGGCGGCAGCGATTATGTCGCCGATCTGCGCGGTGCTTCCCGCCATCATTTCATCGCAACAACTGTAGATTTGCTCTCAACAGGCGTGGATGTTCCTTCTGTCAAAAATATCGTCTTCTTCAAGTACGTGCGTTCCCCAATCGCATTCTATCAAATGGTTGGCCGCGGCACGCGGCTCGATCCCGTGACAAACAAACTGATGTTCCGAATCTACGATTACACAAACGCCACGCGATTATTTGGAGAAGACTTCCAATCTCGAATCAAAAGCAAAAGCACAGGCGATGGGGACAGAGGCGGCCCCCCAGCACAACCCACCGTAATAGTCGAAGGCCTGGAAGTCCAGGTCACAGATGCGGGGAAATACATCCTATCCGAAGTAGATGGCAAATCCATGCCCATTACCGTCGAAGAATACAAACAACGCCTATCCGCTCGAATCGTAGAAGAAATGCCCAATCTGGACGACTTCCGAACCTGCTGGATTCATCCCCAGAATCGCAGTGCCTTCATGGCGCGTTTGCCAGATCAGGGGCGGTCCGCTCAGGTAGTACAATCTCTGGACGACATGACCGACTACGACCTCTACGACATCCTGGCCGAACTCGGCTATGGCCTTGCGCCAAAAACCCGAATAAACCGCGCCGACGCATTCTTCTACAAACACGACCAGTGGCTCAACACACTGCCCACCCCAACCGCTGATACATTAAAAGCGCTCACCATGCAATTTGCACGCACGGGTACAGACGGACTGGAAAATCCCCGTGTCTTCGCCACGCCAGAAGTCACCCAGGCTGGCGGCATCAATGCCCTGGTACAGATCGGACAACCTGCAGATTTGCTGATAAAAATAAAGGAAAGGATATTTGCCTTGTGAAGGGAAATGCGGTTTTATCTCGCTCACTCAGGGATCGATCAGATTTATTACACAGCGTGTAATAAAATTGTGCTACATGTCCTGTTCCCAAAAAAAAGACCTATCCCTGCCAAAAACAGGAGATAGGCCCCGCACAAATAAGCCTTATAAAAATCAGCTAATTGCTGTAATAAGACCTTCAAATTTTGCCTGGAATTCAAGATCTTTCTTTATTTCTGCCAAATCTTTACCTGCCCAACCAACAGCCTGAAGAAGAACCTTCCAATCGATGTCCCCGTGTGGTGTTTCTGAATGGTGTGATTCGGGCAAAGTGCGGCAATAATCATCCAATTGTTTATCGGTCTTATATCCAAATTGATCAAAGATATTCTCGACCAACTCAATCTCAGCACGAGATAGATCTGCTGTTCCTGGATTTAGTTCAGTTGGTATGGTATAATGACCCATATTGGATTTGGAAAAATAATCATACCAGTAGCTAAGTCCGGGCCTAAACATACTGAGGGCATTTCTTTTTTTCTTTGGAGGGTCGATCAGATCATACGTGTGGGCAGGCATGAGGCCCTCATACGGGAGATTTTTTGGCGTATCATAGGTTACCGGGAACCCCCATAGCTCCAGTGCTTTTCTGTCAACAAGATAGATCAACTTAAGCAGTTTGCGTGTACTGAAACTTTTATCACCATTGCACCGTATGAATAAGCGTGTAACTTGAGCAGCTTTCCGTTCTTTAAATTTTGGCATCTTTATGGATGACATATAGACCTCCTTTCGCTTGTCTAAAAATATAAAGTTGTTTTTTAAAATCACAAAACACAAATAGGAAGTCAATGGCAGATTGAAAAATGCTCCCGGGAAGCACTTCCGAAAAGTGCTTTGAAAATTGGGGCTTTGATACTTCTTTTGGTTGACATAAATCCGAAATTGTCTATCGTAAGAAAAGGGTATGAGCACTTTGGCATCTAAATCACCGACCTCTGTCGTCAATGTTGAAACAGATGAGACACATTTGACCGTCTTTCTAAAGGACGGTCGCCTCATATCTGTGCCTCTCGAATGGTATCCCCGGTTGTATTATGGGACAGTCAAAGAGAGAAAGAATTGGCGTCCCTTCGGATTTGAAAACCGTGCAATCGCCTGGGACAGTCTCGACGAGCATATTTCTGTTGAAGGATTGTTAGACGGGCGTCCAAGCAGCGAAAGTCCGAAATCAATTCAACGGTGGCTTTTGTCAAGGGGACAAAAGCAGGAGAATAAACTGACTGTGTGATAAGTTTGTGGCTTGCTTGCTGAGAATAAATGCCGAGAGCCTCTTAAAACACAGGCTTTCGGCATTATTTTATATAACGGCTTCTGTTGCTTATTATCGCGAAACGAATGAACAGGCTGAACGCAAGATAGAAGTTTCTTGAATAGATAGAGCAACGACCATGACGACCATCAGTATAACCATACCCGATTCGCTTCACGCAACCGTCCGGGATATTGTCGAGCGCGAAGGTATATCATTCGAACAATTTATTCTGCTCGCAATGGCCGAAAAAGCATCAGCAATGGCGACCGAAGCATATCTTGAAGCGCGTGCAAATCGCGGGATCAAAGAGAAATTTCTGGCAGCAATGGCAAAGGTAGGGGACGTAGATCCACCAGAGGAATAGTAATGTGGATATTGGATATCCAGTAACGCCTAATCCTCGGGATTATGATTCATAGGCCGCTGTTCGATCATATCCGTCAATCAAGTGGGACTTATGCGTTGCAAACACGATTTCTTTGTCCTTGCACGCCTTTCTGCGCTGGGCCTGTTCCCTCAAGCTATCGACCACCTTCTGCAGCCAGATGGTATATTCATCGGGCAGGCCTCGCACATCGAGTGTATTCATCATTTTCTCCGTTGGAATTAAAAAAAGAGGTACATAATGCGACTTGAGAATAAAGAAGAATATGAAGGACGCTTCTGGTTTCCAAAGTTAATAAACAGGATTGGAAATGGGAAGGGACAAAAGATTGGCGAAATATACCCTTCTTTACAGGAAATTGCAGGTCATTTGACCATTGAAACTGATGGTTCTGTGTCACTTTCTTTGAATTTTCCATCGTGGAGTGCAGGTTCTAAGGCTTTCGATAGATTCTGGGGTATGCACAATAGAGGGATTCATGATCTGTCTCGCATTCATGGAATAGTAGATAACAAGTTTGTGATTCTGTTAGATTGCCAGGAAATTGGTCACTCTCGTGTCATGAATAGATTGGGCACAAACATAAAAAAATACTCTCCACGATTCTGTATAATAAGAAATCAATTTACTCCACTGCTGAAAAAAGATCTAATTCGAGGAGGAGCAAACGAAGATTTCAAACAGGCAATAAAAGAAAAATATCCTGAAGTCGAAGATTTCAATGATAGCGCGAAAATAGATTTTGACGATGTAACAGACACTGAGTTTGATACGTTACAATTCTATTTCGATGGGATTGATAGCTTCTTCCAAATTACTGGTTTCAATGATCTTACTGATGATGAAGATGAATATGATAGACTAGTAAGTAAAACAGGTGCGAAAATTGACTGGGAAAAGCAGACTCTAAAGATTCATTTCGGCAACGATTTTACTTTAAGAGTAGAAAACCAAATAGATTATGATAACACACCAATAAGTGGTAGCAAAGAACGCAGAATAAAAGAATATGTACGATGTGTTTTGGAATTTCCAAAACCTTTACCACTGGAGAAGTGTGTAAAAATGATTGAACAAATTAAATCATTTTTTGCTTTTATATTCAACTGCAGAATTGGAATTACCTATTTATCAGGAGCACTAAGGGGAAGAGAGTTTTCCATGGTAAGCAGTAAAGGAGAAATATATAAGCATCTCGTACAGAACGATATTCATTATCAGAATGACGATTGGGATGCTACACAACCATCTAAAGATGTTTCTGGCAGGTATAAAAATTTTTCGGAGTCAAGTGGCGGTTCTAATCTGTTTGCTAAATATTTGGTGTCTTTCTTAGAAAAGATGAACGATCAAGATGATGATAGTTTCTCGACAGTATTTCTTTCCTATATTCACCGAATGCAAAAGGGAATTTTAGATAATTATGCTAAGGAAGCCATTGATTTATGTGAGTATTTATTTGCAATTTTTAATCAAAATCATCCTTGTTCTGGCAGAGAAAAAATACAAAACTTAAGAAAAAAAATAAAAATCCTATCAAAGCTTTTAATTGGGTGTTTGTTTAAGGACGAAACAGAGGTTGAACATTTTGCATACGCAGCGAATAAGTACAGAGGTGAGGTTACTCATTTCAATAATCCTTCTGTTTATTCGGACTTAAAAGAAAATATTTTTAAGAAAATAACTGTTCTCACGAGATTTCACCTTTTAGACACTCTTCATCCTGACCGAAAATTTAATATAAAATTACTCGAAGAATCATGGCTTTTAATGATGGAAGCGAAAGAAGGTTATCGTACAAAGAGAGATTTTCCTAAACGCTATAAGGAGTATTTTGAGGCGAATCCGAATCATTGATCTGCCCATAGGAAAGGATATTTGCAGCGTGAAAAGTTCGATGACAGATTGGAAAGAAACAAAATTGGGTGAGATTTGTGAATTGCTTTACGGCAAATCTTTACCTGCACGATCCAGAGTACCTGGCAACGTACCTGTATATGGATCGAATGGGCCTGTTGGAACCCATGATGAACACTTGATTTTTGGACCAGCTATTGTCATAGGCAGAAAGGGGTCCATAGGAGAAATACATTTGGTAAAGGACAAATGCTGGCCGATTGATACTACCTATTACATAGATTCTTCTGTAACGAAATGCGACCTAATGTGGTTGTCTTTTTATCTCAAAAGCCTAAATCTCCCAAATTTGAATAAGGCTGCTGCTATACCTGGGCTAAACAGAAATGATGTTTATAATCTTTCAGTTTCGCTCCCCTCTCTCTCCGAACAAAAACGCATCGCCGCCATTCTCAATGACCACATGGCAGACATTGCCAGCGCCCGTGTTGCTGCTGAGGCACAACAAGAAGCTGCCGAGGCTTTATCGGCTGCATATTTGCGGGAAACTTTCAAGAGTAAAGAGGCAAAGGAATGGCGTTGGCCCCAATTGAAGGAAATTGCAGGAATCAATCCTCGTCGCCCCAGAGGTCTTAAGCGGATAGAAGAAGCACCGACAACCTTTGTCCCCATGCCCTCTGTCGATGGAAATTCGGGGAACATCTCAGATCCGTTAGAAAGACCTTTTGAAGAAATTAAGAAGGGATACACCTACTTTGAAGAAAATGATGTTCTATTTGCCAAAATTACACCCTGCATGCAGAATGGGAAACACGTTATAGCGAGAAATTTGATTGATGGTATCGGTTTTGGCACGACCGAATTTCATGTCATCAGACCAGGAGACGAAGTCATACCTGAATGGATACACCTCTACATCCGCCAACCGGCGATTCTCAATGAAGCAGCCACACACTTCACAGGATCAGTGGGTCAGCAAAGGGTACCGTCATACTTTCTTGAAGACCTTGCAATGCCTCTCCCCTCTCTCTCCGAGCAAAAACGAATCGCCGACACTCTAAAAGAACGCATGGCCGACATCTCACGCGCTTGTGTTGCAATTAGGAAAAAATTGGAGACAATTAACCAACTCCCATCCTCGATACTTCGCAAAGCCTTCAACGGCGAACTTTGACATTACAATGAGGTATTCATGACAAAAGCAGGACTATCCACAGCGCAATCCGTCGATAGCGCAATCAAAAGCATCTGCGACATCATGCGGCGCTCCAACTGCGCGGGCGCAATGCAGTATGTACCAGAACTGACATGGATCTTATTCCTCCGCATCCTGGACGAGCGCGAAGGACGAGAAGAAATGATGGCGGAAGCTGTCGGGCAGCACTATATCCCATCATTAGAAGCACCGTATCGCTGGCGCGATTGGGCTGCACCAGATGGCGCAAAACGCACAGAACTTCAAGAAGGCACACTGGGTGCATTCTTTACCTTCGTGAACGAAGACCTCCTGTCCCACTTGAAAGAACTGCGGGACAAACCCAACGCCACCGCACGGCAAAAAATCATCAGCGAAGTCATGTCCGGCGTCGAGCGAGTCCGCATTGATACCGAACGGAACATGCTCGATGTGCTGGACCGCGTCCACGAAATCAAAGACGAAACTATCGACCCAACCCATGTCTTTCCCTTATCGCAAGTCTATGAAGGTCTCTTACTTCGCATGGGCGAAAAGGGCAATGATGGCGGTCAATTCTTCACGCCTCGAGAAGTCGTCCGCGCTTTGATTCGCACGGTCGATCCCAAAATCAGTGAAACTGTGTACGACCCTGCGTGTGGCACTGGCGGTTTTCTGGCTCAGGCTTATGAGCACATGCATCACAACCTCGGCGACGACGCCACTCCCGATCAACTCGACATCCTCAAAACACAAACGTTCTACGGACGCGAAAAAGAAAATTTGATCTATCCCATCGCCCTTGCCAATCTGGTACTTCACGACATTGACCAGCCCCACATCTGGCATGGCAACACGCTCACGGGCAATGAAGTCTATGGCGGGCTTTTTCTCAATGCACCACCGCTATTTGACGTGGTGCTGATGAATCCGCCCTTTGGCGGTAAAGAAGGCAAAGACGCCCAAACGCAATTCGCTTACAAAACAGGAGCCACGCAGGTTCTCTTTTTACAACATATCATAGACAGCCTCACACCAGGCGGACGCTGCGGCATTGTGATGGACGAAGGCATTTTATTCCGAACAAACGAAAAAGCCTTTGTCCAAACCAAACGTAAACTCGTCGAAGAGTGCAACCTGTGGTGTATCGTAAGCCTGCCCCCTGGTGTCTTCACATCGGCTGGCGCTGGCGTGAAAACCAATCTGCTCTTCTTCTCAAAAGGTGAATCCACAACAGAAATCTGGTATTACGACCTGTCAGACATAAAAGTAACAAAAACGCAACCCCTGACGTCGAAACACTTCGAAGACTTTTTCAAAAGGATGCCCAAACGCGAAGAAAGCGAAAAAAGCTGGACAGTAGATCTCCCCCAACGCAAAAAAGACGCCCTCAAAGAATCTGCACCCCTCTACAAACAAGCCGATTCCAAAAATCGAAAAGCCGATGCAATCAAAATTCAATTGATGGCTATGACAAAGGAAGCGGATGACTACAAAGTGCTGGAAATGCAGGAAGGAGAACTACGGCGAGATGCGCGAGAATTGAGAACCCGGGCACAGGCAATTGAGGACGCGGTTTATGACCTCAAAGCCGTCAATCCCAACAGCATCGTCGAAGAAGACACCCGAACTCCCGAAGACCTGCTCAACATCATCGAACAAAAAGGGCAAGAAGTCGCCGAGGCACTATCGGCACTGCGGGGGCTGTAGGGCAAAAGAAAGAACCGAAGTATGGGTCACAGAGAGTTGGTACTTGAAATATTTATTAGGAGAAATCCATGGCCAAAATTTTTCTTTCACACTCATCAAAAGACAAAAACTTTGTCTTTCGGCTCGGAGAAGACCTGAGTGCTCTTGGTCACGAACCATGGTTAGATGAATGGGAGATAAAAGTCGGTGAATGTATTCCCTCGGAGATTGATCATGCTATTGAGGAAGCAGACTATGTGATTATTGTTCTTTCGCCTGATGCCGTGGAATCAGGTTGGGTGGAGAGAGAGTGGCAGTCGAAATATGGGGATGAGATTGAACAGAATGAAACTTTCGTATTACCGGTACTGCTCAAAGATTGCAAAATTCCAAACTTACTAAAACCAAAAAAATACGCTGATTTTAGAAAAAATTACAGTTTGGGACTTGTGAAATTGATGGGAGCAATCGCACCTATTTTCGAGTCTCAGTCTCCAACTATTGATCTCCAACGAGATCCAGAAACCACAGATATTTCGACTCTTCTTAGTGACGTCCAGTCACGAACTACTACACTTTCAGAATGTCTTGCAAAAGCTCTTGATCTTGCACTGAAGTACAATTTTGAAAATCTGAAGAATTTTTGTCGGCATGAACTCGGTGGTTGGGAAAAATCTAATTTGGTGAATGACTCAGAGAATGTACCCAAATATAGATTTGTTGAGGTCTTTGTTACTCCTTATGTAGAACTCAATTTTCAGTATATTGGAAGAGACCAAAACTCATCTACTATTTTTGACTTCATGCGAAGAGATACTGAGAACTTTTACCCCATAAAAATGTTACACACAGAATCAATCTCCAATATCGAATCAAAGATTGAAAAATCACCTAAGCCACTCGAAAAGAGCATTATTATGATGCATATGCCACTGAATGAACTCATGTCAAACACATCTCCAGACACATCCGTTTCAGATCACCCCGTGAGAGTATATGGGAAAACTTCCGATCTGTTAGGCATTCTGGACGCTACTCGTACCGAATTGACCAAGATGTTATTAGACTTACTGCCTGGGGAATAAGCAACGTTCCAAAAAATAAAGGGTTACTAATGCCAAAATAGTAATCCTTTATATGCAAATCTCTGAGAGAATCGGGGTATTTGTATTCTTTTGAGAAGATAAAAAAAGAAAACAGGGCATACTGGCTAAAAATAACTCTGGCAGGGGAAGATTACCTGAAAGGAATCCGTTGATTTTCGCATTTGCGATGGTCGTACCCCATCCATCTACCGCCTATCACATGGTTACTAAGGAGAGTCTATAGTGGATACGGCAATTATTATTTCGGGTTCTATTGCACTGGCTGTTGCAATAGCACATATAATTGAAAGGTTTATCTATTGGTTTAAGCAAAAAAAACAACAAGAAAGAACCAGAATAACAAGCGATTTGGATAAACTTTTGGGCGATCTTAATACGTTAAAAATATCAGTCGCCTATGAAATAGAGAGAAGCTCTTCTAGAGTAATAACTGATGAAACGGGTAAACCGATCAGACGACTACAAACAGGGAAGATTCCATATATAAAAAAGGGATTGGTTCTTTTCGATAATCTGGCAATAAGGATGACACAGGAATTTAGAAATACGGGAGTATTTGAAAGAGAAGAACGAATTGATATAGAAACCTCTCGATATTTTACTCTAATGGAAAATTATTTGAATCATTATTTTACATTTTTGCATAATTTCATTAAAAAAATTGAAGAGGATACAATCCTTGATGCTAAAGATAAGACAAGCTATATAGACCGGTTAAGGTGGTCTTTATCGCCACCTGAACTTTTTATTCTTTTTTATTTTTGTATGAGCAAAAAATATCTCGGCCAGCAATTAAAGTGTCACATTGAAAAATATCATTTGTTTGAGTCATTGCCTTCTCACCTATCGGATTCATTACCTGAAAATCAGTTTAGATTTTATCATTCTAGTGCCTTTGGTCGAAACAGTAAGTTATTTCTATCCTGACCTCCGGCTGCTGGTGCATCCGATTCCCGCCACTATGATTACTTTCGTATGTAATTCCCTTTTAAAGAATATACAAACCTGAAAGGATTTTTGGGGCGGAATCAAGAAGGGGTCTATCTTCAAAAAACATTTGGGAATCCATTCAAATAGACGGACATGCAGCAGAGGCGGAACGCGGTCGTATCGAGTTAGGGGTTGACCCTATTCGCAACTTGTCTCAACTGGCGCAACATCTGAACATTGAAGAAAAGCGAGAATATCCTTTTAGCAACTTTGTGCTCAATTTCATGGGGATGGCTATTAAAGCCTATCGACGCGATGGAATCACGTACACCAAATTGGTCAATCTCGCAGAACAAGTGAAATTTGATTCCAATGTCATAGACGAAGTGCTATCCTGTCTGGGAATTGAAGACGATATCAAACAAGAGGTTTATCTTCCAGATTAATACTGACCTGCACATGCCTCGTGCAGCAGAAAAGAGCAATGTGAATAGAGATATCAGAGCATGAATAACACAATCAAACCGCCGAGATTAAAACCCGGTGATACTGTGGGGATTGCCTCGCCCGCTGCCTCATTTTTTTCTTTTGCTAACAATTGGCTTTTCCGTGCCCAGGCAGCCATTGAAGATCTCGGTTTGAAAGTTCAAATAGCGAATAACGCACGCCATCAACGCGAACATTTGAATCCAGCCCCCGAATTGCGTGTCGATGATCTTCACGACCTATTTGCTGACCCGGACATCAAAGCGATTTTTTGTCTCTCAGGAGGATCTGGCACCAATGCCCTCCTACCCTTGCTCGACTGGGATTTGATTGTGCATTCCCCCAAAATCTTGATGGGATACAGCGCGAATACAGCCCTGCTACTCGGCATCTACGCACGCCTCAATGTGGTCACTTTCCACGGACCAACCCTACTCAACGGTCTCAGCGAATTTCCGAAACCCTTGAGTTACACACTCGAAAGTATAAAAGATGTCCTGTTTACATCAACCGCCCCGGGCTTATTGAAGGCCCCGGAGACCTGGACAGATGATGCGCCCAGTGAAAACAGCCCGCGCAAAATGAAGAATAATGCTGGTTGGCACTGGCTCAAAGGTGGCAAAGCGCAAGGACCTCTGATAGGTGGCAATCTCCATACCCTGCCGATACTGTTTGGCACGCCATTTTGGCCTTCATTTCACGGTAAAATTCTTTATCTGGAAGAAGTCAATATGGGAAACACTGTTCTCATGTATGCCGAGGAAGCCCTTGCACAATGCCAGCAGATCGATCTTTTTGATGAGATTTCTGGTTTGATCGTGGGAAAAATGAACAACCTATCTCAAGACCAAGAAGAGTTACTGCAAGGGTTGATCAGTTATTATACATCGGCATTTGACTTTCCCATCCTCACACAAGTAGATATCGGACATACCAGTCCTCAAATGGTTCTTCCAAACGGGATTACAGCGACGCTTGACTCTGAACAAAATCTCTTTTCCATAGATGAAGCAGCGGTCGTCTGAAGCAAATCAAATGCGCTTGTTCTCAACTTGTGTCCTGTAAGTCCATCAAAAAACAATGTCGAGGGAAGTCACCCTCCGAAACACCGCTCACTACGGATTTGAATCCGTTTTTCTTATTCATTCACAATCCCATTGCAAAAAATATATACATGTCGTATTATGTGTCAAAATGTGCACTATTTTTCCCCCTGCATATTTCTCCCTACAATATACACAACATACATCCCTAGTAAATTTAATACGACTGGGAGTAAGGCATGGAATCTATCAAAGTAGAATTTCAGAGCATGCAGAATGCGACTGCGTTCCAGATTGAAGAGGACACTTGTTTGACCGACGCGAATGGGGCAATGCGGAATAGATCCATTTTCAAACAACCATTGAAAACGGTTTCTCTTTTTACTGGATGCGGAGGCTCCGATCGGGGACTGATCGACGCTGGTTGCGAAATTCTAATGGCAAATGACATTCTGGCCTATGCTAAGGATGTCTATGAAGCCAATCTGCCCGAAACCGATTTCAAAACCGATAGTATTGACCAAATCAAATCTTTTCCGGCAGCGGACGTTCTGGCCGGATGTTATCCCTGCCAAGGCTACTGTCAAGGAGGGGCACGCGATACTGGTCGCAAAATCAATGTACTGTATCGCGAATTTGATCGCGCTCTGCGGAAGATCCGCCCTAAGATCTTTATTGTAGAAAACGTGTCTGGCATGGCGCGAAGCGACAATCGACATTTTTTGAATGCTCAACTCGTTCGTTTCCGTTTAGCTGGATACCGCGTCACCTGGGACATCATCAACGCCGCTGAGTACGGTTTGGCCCAAGAGCGACGGCGGATTTTTATTGTCGGCATCCGCTCCGATTTTGGAGTGAAATATCAATTTCCCAAACCTACACATGGACCGGGATTGAAACCGATTAAAACACAGCGAGAAGTTTTAAAAGATTTGCAAGAAGAATGGCCTCAAGGCGAGTTTTGTGATCAGGATTTTCATTGGTATTATCTCTCCCGTGACCGCTACCGCGGATGGGATGAACCAAGCAAAACAATACTCGCAAACGCACGCCACCTGCCGTTGCATCCAATGAGTCCGCCATTAAAAAAAATAGGCACAGATCAGTGGGTTTTCGAAGGAGATCCCAATAAAGCTCGCCGGCTTTCCTATAAGGAAGCTGCAGCCCTTCAAGACCTCGGTGGCTGGGAATTTCCAGACACAGCGGGATTGCTGAGCAAATATAAGGTCATTGGCAATGCAGTACCGCCAATGATTTTCCGGCAAATTTTCGAAGCACTACCGGAAGAGGTGTTCTCATGAGCCAGTTAGAAATGCTCAACATCAACCAGATCGAGTTTGACAAGCAAAATCCTCGGTTGCCAAAAACATTACCTCGAAATGATAGCGAAATTATCAAATATTTAGCGAGAAAAACCGGCATTATGGACTTGATGACCTCAATCGGAGTGAACAATTTCTTTCCTGGTGAGACCATCGTCGTAACTCCCTCAAAAAACGACAAATACACAGTTCTGGAGGGTAATCGCAGACTGGCAGCGTTGCGGCTATTGCAAAATCCAGAATTAGCAGGCAGCATCCGTAGTATTACAAGAGCTTCGGAAGAAGCTGAATACAAACCAACAAAGATCCCAGCACATGTAGTCAATTCAAGGAATGATGCCTTACAATATCTGGGTTTTCGCCACATTTCTGGGGTACAACGATGGGATCCTTTGGCAAAAGCAAGATACTTGAAATTGTTGTTTGAACGAACATCCGATGAACTTGAACCGGAACAACGCTGTATTGAGGTTGCCCGTGAAATCGGAAGCAGAAGTAATACTGTCCAACGGAACTTGGATGCTTTAGCGGCGTACGAAGCCATTGAGGAACGCGATTTTTTTGATATTGAGGATTTGGACGAAGGAAGTTTTCAGTTCGGCGTGTTCTACACTGCAATAGGAGACTCGGAAATCGCATCATTTGTTGGCGTCAGAGAAGACAATAAACCAACATACCCCATTGACAAGCCAGAATCATTGAAAGAAGCACCTCTTAAAGAACTTACGGAGTGGTTGTTTAAAAAAGATGAGAATGGTTCCACTCGTCTTGGTGAATCTCGAAACATCGGCAAATTAAGTGCGATAATAGAAAACCCTGACACACTGAAAGCATTCCGACAAGGTGTGCCATTGGAGAGTGCTTATAGTAATACGGTGGACAATAGAGAGGAGTTTTTAGAAGATATAACCAGAGCTACAGACCACCTTAAACGGGTAAACTCGAATCTGCACTCTGTGTCATCCGATGACCAAGAAGCTGTGGGAAAGGTCCGCGAGGCAATGAAAGTACTTGATGTTGCAATAGACCGCTTAAAGATTACGGTAGAGCGATGATTGATTCGGCTTGGGATAAAATAACCATTGAGGATGCGGTCGGGTTAGCTGATCATATAGAGTGTTATGTCGCGTTTTCCGATGAATATGATGGTTGCTTTAATTATGCCGATTTTGTCGATATTATTAAAGACGATATCTCTTCAGGTGATGATTCACATCTTCAAGGGAATGAGTGGATAGATGAATATGAGTCAAATTTCGATGATGCAATTAGCCTTATTAAGTCACGCACGTTTTGGCTGAAAGATGTGTACCCATTCGAATGCGAAGAACGTGAAGTTCGCCTTTCGATCAAGGCTGGAACAAAAAATCACTTGTCATATCTTTTTTTGTTAGCTTGCTCGTTCCATGATTCGTTTCCAGATTTAAAAAGTTCTTTACCGATCAATTTTGAAATTGTCTGCAAACAGGCGATGCAAGCGTTGTTTCCAGATTGGGCGGAGGTATTGCTATTTAGCAAGCACAGCAAAGATCGCAGAGAAATTTTCGGGATCTCTGCTAGTCAGGCTGTTCCTGTTTTGGCAGCAAAGTTAAATGCCCTGTTGAAGAGGGAAGACGAAATTCCAGATTCACAAAACGAATACGGCATCGACATTGTCGCCATTTGCTCTTTTGATGATAAGTTAGAGTATCCGTTTTTTGCCTTCGCACAATGCACGGTGGCGAAAGAGTGGTGGCGCAAAAAACATGAAGCAATACCGAATTCTTCTTTGCTGGCATTCGTTGATCTCCAAGTGAATAGTTCCAATTTTTTGATGATACCTCACTTTCCCCGAACAACTGTCCAGAAATGGGATGTATCTCCAGACCGCATTATTGATTGCATTCTTTGTGACCGATACAGAATATGTTGGCTATTGGAGAAATCTAATCTATTTAAGGGAAAAAGTCTGCCTACTGACATTCATGAAATTTTCCAAACGATTCAAGCATACCTACTCGCCGAGAGCCATTGACCGACCAACTTTCCCGATACAGGGTTTTTTATTTTTTTCCGACCAATTACCACAGATTGACCACTCTTGAGCACAACCAGCGAGAAGCGGAAATGACAAAATGCTGACACAACGGGATTTGGGACAGCGATTAAAAAGGGCGCGTGAGGCAATCGGGTTAACCCAAAAGCGAGTTGCCGATCAGGTTGAACTTACCCGTGTTGCAATTTCTCAAATCGAGTCGGGGCACCGGGCGGTCAGTTCACTTGAACTCATGCGTCTATCGCGTCTTTACGGGCAAGATATGACCAGTCTCTTAGAAGAAAGACCTGTCGAGCAAGACGCGCTTGCTGTTCTGTTTCGCGCTCATCCAGACCTTATTGCAAATAAAAATTCCGGTGGTTCGCTTCAAAACGCTAACGAACTTTTGCGAGAATATACAAACCTGAAAGAACTATTAGGTCTGGATCAGGAAGGGGTCTATGTTGCATCCAAAAATATATGGGAATCCATTCAAATAGACGGACATGCGGCAGAGGCGGAACGCGGTCGTATCGAGTTAGGGGTTGACCCTATTCGCAACTTGTCTCAACTGGCGCGACATCTAAACATTGAAGCAGGGCGAGAATATCCTTATAGCAGCTTTGTGCTCAATTTCATGAGTATGGCTATCGAAGCCTATCGGCGCGACAAAATCACGTATAGAAAATTGATCAACCTCGCAGAGCAGGTGAAATTTGATTCAGATGTCATAGACGAAGTGCTATCCTGCCTGGGAGTCGAAGACGATATCGAACAAAATATCTATCTCCCTGATTGATACTGACTTACACATACCGCAAAAAAACAAAAGGTCGTGAGAATTTATTCCTCACGACCTTTTTGATATCAAAAAAACACTATTATTTTTTGGTGACCCCGAGGGGAGTCGAACCCCCGTCTCCAGAGTGAGAGTCTGGTGTCCTAGGCCACTGAACGACGGGGTCACGCACAACATGATGGCGACAACCTAATAAAGTTCGATAGTTTTGTCAAGCCTGCCTACTCTACAAGCGCTTTGTAAACCAGGGGCTGGAAAGGCCGCGTAATATTGCCCGACCCGCGCAACTGGGTCCACACCATAGAAATCATCTCATTCTGCGGATCAATCCAGAAATGCGTCTTGGCAATACCCGACCAATAATACGTCCCATTTCTATCCTCCCAACGCGTCTCCGTCTCATCCACAATCACAGAAAAACCGTATCCAAAACCATCGCTCTTGCGCTGGCGGTGTCGGTAACGTGCCGTCTCGGGTAAATGATTAGCCGTCATAAGCTGAATCGTCTCCGGCTTCAAAATACGCGCACCGTACAACTCACCTCCATTGAGCAACATCTGGGAAAAACGGAGATAATCCCGAGCCGTACTCACCAACCCACCACCACCGGACTCCCGTGCGTCGCGCCGCGTATTGCTCCGAAGACTACGCGCCTCCAAATTGCCCTCATCGTCCTTCCCATACACTTTAGCCAAGCGGTCGCGCTTTTCCTCGGGCACATAAAAACTCGTATCAACCATCTCTAAAGGCACAAAAATACGCTGCGAGAAAAACTCGCCCAAAGACATACCTGAAGCGACCTCGACCACGCTACCGAGGATATCGGTCGCTACGCTGTAAAGCCACCGGGTCCCAGGCTGAAAACGCAAAGGCAACTGTGCTACCTTCTGGGCATATTTGACATTTGTATTGAACGAATACAGATTCGCAATCCGATAAAGCGTATCCACGGATGTCTGCCCAAAAATGCCATACGTCAAACCAGATGTATGCGACAACAAATTCGCAATCGTTATCTCACGCTTGAGCGGCACCAGAACCGGATTCTCCGTCCCGCCACCCGTATAGACCTTTGTCTGGGCAAATTCGGGAATAAACTTAGACACCGGATCGTCCATCTTTAGCTTGCCCTCTTCGTAGAGCATCATAATAGCTACACTGGTAACCGGTTTGGTCATAGAATAAATGCGAAAAAGCGTATCCTCAGTCATCGGCTTATTCGATTCCCTATCGCGCAAACCCGCAGTCTCGAAATGGACAATTTTACCTCTTCGCGCGATCATCGTCAAAACACCGGCAAACTTCCCAGAATCCACGAGCGCTTGCATTGCCGGTTGGATCTTCGCAAGACCTTCCGCAGAAAACCCCATCTTTACAGGATCTCCCTGGGGAATTTCAGCAGCAAAAATCGGGTGGAAAGACAGAAAAGCAGCGAGCAGAACAAACAGGCTATGTTTTAGAAAACGCGTCATGTAAATACTCTCCATTTTGTACATAAAAAAGGGTTACACCGTTGCGATGCAACCCTTTCTCTTGATCTGGTGCGGACGCCAGGATTCGAACCCGGAACCGTCTGATCCGTAGTCAGGTGCTCTATCCAGTTGAGCTACGTCCGCTAAAATCAGGGACTTAGTATATTTGCAATACATCATAACGCCGTAAGGCAGAAAAAGGTATCAAAACCGCGAAGAACTGTCAAGCGGAAACGGGTTATTATACCGGATAGCATAAGGCAATAGTATTTTGGGTTGCCCCCAACGCCGGAATGTATAATCATAGGGAAAGGCAGAGGCTGGGGGCTGGAAAACAGCCATAAGCGATCAGCGGTCAGTTTTAGCGCGGGCGGGCACAGGGGCACCGCCCCTACATAACCGAGGAACCACACATGAACCTTGAAACGCAATTAATCCACGCAGGAGAAGAAGAAAAAAAATACGAAGGCGCAGTCGCGCTACCCGTATTTCAGAGCGCCACATTTTCATACAGCAGTGAAGACAGTTATCACGACATAAAATATCTCCGCCTGAACAACACGCCCAACCACACCGTAGTCCATGAAAAATTGGCACAAATCGCGGGTGGAGAAGCCGCCGTAGTCACCGCATCGGGCATGGCGGCGATAACCACCGCCCTATTAACCGTACTAAAAAAAGGCGATCACCTCCTCGCACAAAATTGTCTCTACGGCGGAACGCGCGCTTTTTTATCGCACGACATCGCCGACTTTGGGATCGACGTCGATTTCGTATCGGGAAACGCACCACATGAATGGAAAAAACTACTACGTCCCGAAACCCGCGCCATCTATGTCGAAACCATGAGCAACCCCCTGCTGGAAGTCGCCGACCTCCCATCCGTCGTCGCCTTTGCTCAATCCCACAACCTCATCTCAATGATCGACAACACCTTTGCCTCGCCAGTGAACTTTCGCCCCTTAGACATAGGCTTTGACCTCTCCTTGCACAGTTGCACAAAATACCTGAATGGACACTCGGACATCGTAGCCGGCTGTGCGATCGGATCACGCGAACTAATCACCCGCATAACGCACCGCCTGAATGTCATGGGCGGCTGCCTGGACCCACACGCCTGCTTTCTCTTGCTACGCGGCATGAAAACACTCGCCCTGCGCATGGAAAAACAAAACGAGAACGCACACGCCCTGGCCTCCTTCCTGGAAAACCACCCATCCGTAATACACGTAAATTACCCGGGCTTATCCACTCATCCACAACACAACTGTGCAAAAAAGCTATTTAACGGATGTGGCGGGGTATTGAGCTTTGAAATAGTGGGCGACAGCCGCGTAGCCGATACGGTGATATCGAAACTACAATTGCCAATCTCCGCGCCCAGCCTGGGCGGTATCGAAACACTGATCACCCGCCCCGTACAAACATCGCACTCCGGACTCACTGAAGAGGAACGACGCGACGCGGGAATCTCCGAACGATTGATCCGCGTGGCAGTCGGTATTGAAGCCGCAGAGGACTTATGCGCGGATTTTGAGCAAGCTCTGAGAGGTGTTTAGTATTTGCCAAAAATATGAATTAAGATTAAAAGGAACAGGTATAAGAAAATCAAAAATGAAAGGCAAAACCCCTGGATTGCGGCTCAACACCATGCCGCAATGACGGCTTTCTGGCATAGTATAAATACTGAATAACATTGGCAAATAGGTCTAAAGGAGAAATAACATGCAAATTAAAATCGGCATGTTAAAAGCCATGCCCAAGAAGTGGGATGTCGCGGGAAATTGGGCCGTATTTAAAAAACAATTTGCCAAACATGGAAAAGATACAGACGTATTCATAACCCCGGAATGCTTCCTGGATGGATACGCGGTAACCGAAAAAAATTGGACCGCAGAGCGCTTTGCCGAAGTCGCTCAGGACATCAATCAGAGCGCGTACATCCGGCAAGTATGCGAGATGGCGAGCGCAGCACGCACCCACATCGTTTTTGGATACACTGAAAAACGCGCGGGATATTTTTACAATGCCGCTATATTAGTGAACCGCGCGGGCAAAATTGTCGGAACATATTATAAAACGCATTTGCAAACGCACGACCACCGTTTTGTGCGCGGCGATGACCTGCCCGTATTCGACCTCGACATTGGCACCGTGGGCATAGTCATTTGTGCGGATCGCCGATGGCCCGAATCAATTCGCACATTACGCCTCAAAGGCGCGAAAATCTGTCTCATGCCAACCTATGGCATGTGGCATGAAGAAAATGAATGGTGGATGCGCACGCGATCCTATGAAAATCAGATGTTCGTGTGCTTCACGCATCCCAACGTAGCCCTGATCACAGACTCTGGTGGCAAGGTCGCGGCAAAATTGCAATCCAACGTACCCGATGTACTAATCCACGATGTCGATCTCAAAGACGCATCGGATGAAAACCATCTGAGCGACCGGCGTCCCGAACTCTACGGCATCATGGGAAAAGTCAATCACTGGTCGCAACAGCCCAAATTTTCATCGCCCACTTACGAAAAGGAATAACCCATGTATCGCATTGGACTAATTGGCAATCGGGCGCACCAGAATACTTACGGCCCGATCTGGCATGAGCGAGAAGATTGCAAAATCGTCGCAGCGGCAGAGCACCACGCGGGCAAAGGCGAGGCACTATCTCAACTTTACGGCCTTAAAGTCGCGCGAGACTACGACGCGGTCCTGGAAGATCCGAACGTGGATATCGTCTCCATCTGCACGGACTTTTATCTCAAACGCACGCTAATAAAAAAAGCACTCGACTGCGGCAAACACGTACTCGTCGATAAAGCCATAGCACGAACCGTTGTCGAAGCCAGAGAAATAGTCGATACTGTCGCCGACGCATCAAACAAAGTACTGCTGACGTACCCCTCCCGATTTTCACCGACAATGATAAAACTCAAAGAATCCCTCGACCAGGGCGAATACGGACGCATCTCCGCTTATGCTCACAACAGCGTGAAGCAATTCTTTGGCGACCTCATGGCTTATGTAAGCTATCCGACGCCAGCCGTGCAAAATGGTGGGGGTGAACTGATGAATTTGGGCAGCCATACCGTAGATGCTCTGCTCTGGTTTTTTGGCATGCCCAACAGGGTGAGTTGTCAGATGCAAAATCTCTACTTTGAGGAATACGCGCAATTTGGCACAGAAGACATCGCCACACTCTGGTGTGAATATCCCGATTTCACAGCAACACTCACCGTGGGGCGATCAAAAGCGCGAAGTGAAGACGCCACATTCGATTGCGTCAACATCACGGGCGAAGGCGCGTGGGTTCAGGTAGATCGCCTGGGATATTCCGTCAACGGAAAGCTCGTCGATACACCACCGCCCAGAGCGGCGGGTATGGCAGCAGGTGTGGCGCATCTCATCGACTGCATCGAACAAGACGCAACGCCCGTCACCAGTGCAGAAGACGGACTATCCATAGCCCTGCTCACAACAGCCGCCTATCAAGCCGCACATACAGGCGAACCAGTCACCTTACCCTTGCAAAATGAGCAACATCCCCTCATCGCCGCAGAAGATCACGTCGTTGACCGTTTACTGGACTAAAATACGGTCTGACCATTAGACCTGCAAGGCCAGGGGAACAACTTTTGAACGGCGTATAGTGTGATCGCGTGTGAGCAATGGAATATCATGTACAACGCTGGTGGCGGCAATGAGTTCGTCCGCAGGATCGCTCTGAAAGTCGAGTTGCGTTGAAGCACGCGCAACGGCAAGATCAATCGGCCACACATGCAGACGACTCAGGGTGCGGACCACATCCCGATCATCAAGATCCATATCAATACGACCGAGTTGAACGAGCTTAGCCAATTCCCAGAACACAATGGCTGAAACAGACCACCTGTTCTGCGACAATAAGGCCTGCTCCGCTGGTCGAAGATTGCCACTGACCGCGAAAATAAGAATATGCGTGTCAAGATTGAGCATCTGCTTCCCATTGGACGTCGGTCGTAAAGATATCGCCACGAATTTTGACCTTGTGACGCAAACTGCCGATCAGGTCAGCGCACTGTTGGTCATAAGGTATGACGCACGCGACCGGCTTGCCGCGTTTGGTAACGACCAAACCTTCGGCATCCAATTGATCCAACAAGGCCAGACACTGCTCCTTGAACTTTGAGGCTCCAATTGTTTTCATATCGTGTGCTCCGTTTGAATTTAGCATAATATATAACTGGTCATTCTATTTGTCCATTTGAATGTAAACAAATCGTTTTTTATTTTTAATAGGAGGGACAAGATGAACACCTATCGCGCCGTAATCGTAGGCTTGACGGGCATTGGCGCCAGCCGACCGCCTGAAACGAGAGGACCCGTTTTTGGTGCCATGCCCCCTTCGCACGCATCGGCATATCACAAACACGCACAGACAGAAGTCGTCGGCATATGCGACCTGCGCCAGGAGGTACTGGATGACTTCTGCGAGCGCTGGGGCGACGTCTGGCCCGATGTGAACACGTACACAGACTTCAGGGAAATGCTGGACAAAGAGCAACCCGACCTCGTCAGTGTCGTGACATCTGATCACGCACACGCCGACATCACAGTAGCCGCCGCCGAGGGATCGGCACAGGCTATCCTGTGCGAAAAACCCATTGCCACAACCATGGACGACGCCGACCGCATGATCGCAGCCGCGGAAGCAAACAACGTACTCCTCTCGATAGAACACACGCGCCGCTGGTATCCGAGTTATCTACAAGCAAGAGAAATGATCCGATCCGGCGAATTAGGCCGCTTGCGAACCATCGTCTGCGACCAATTTGGTACGCGCGCCATGATGTTCCGCAACGGCACGCACATGATCGACATGATGTGCTTCTTTGCCGAAGCAAACCCCGAATGGCTGGTCGGCGAACTGGAACCCGGATTCGAACACTTTACCGAATACAAAGGCGATGGTGGACACGACCCGGCAACAGACCCTTATGCCTCTGCGTACATCCATTTTGACAATGGCGTACGCGCATTTTACAACTGCCGCAAAATGGCGTTTAATGGATCGAAATTTTCTCTGACATGTGAAAATGGAAGAATTGAAATCTCAGATCAAAAATTCGAGGTCATTACCCCACAAGAACCGCGCTGGTGGTCGCATGCAACAGTCCCCGTGGATCCCTATATGGAAATCCGACAAATTGGCGCAGTCTCGGAACTCATCCACGTCCTAGAAAACGGCGGCACACTCGTCTCGCCAGCACGCGAAGCCAGAAAAACACTTCAAATCATGCTGGGCATATTAGACTCTCATCACGCGGGCAATGTGCGAATTGATCTATAGAAAAGGAGAACCCATGACGGACAAGCATCGCATCGAATGTCTCTTCCTCTCGCAAGAAGACCTCCTGCAAGCCGGATGCCTGGACATACGACTGGCCATGAGCGCGGCGGAAAACGCCATGCTCGCCTACGAAAAAAATGACATCCTTTTTCCGGAAAAAGTAGTTCAGATCTTCAATGAAGACACCCAGGACCGCATTAACTGCCTTCCGGCTACCCTCTTACCCGAAAAGATATGCGGAGCCAAATGGGTATCCGTATTCCCGTTCAATCCCGAGAAATACAGCCAGCAGAACCTCTCTGCGGTCATCATCCTATCCGAGATCGAGAAAGGCTACCCCATTGCCTTTATGGATGGCACCCTGTGTTCGAATATGCGCGTGGGCGCGATGGGTGGCATTGCCGCCAGGCATTTCGCAAGACCGGATTCCAGGAGCATTGCTTTTATTGGGGCAGGAGAGCAGGCAAAGATGCACTTAATCGCCATGAAAACGGTGTTCCCAGCCCTTGAAGAGTGCCGGGTTTCAGCCAAGCATGACCACGAAGAGCAGCAGTTCATCGACGAAATGGCTTCCCTTTTTCAAGACATGCGTTTTTCCGCCGCCCAGACAAATGCACAGCGGGCCATAGAGGGCGCCGATATTCTCGTCACAGCCACGAGCGCGCAAGCCCCGCTTCTCAAAGCAGCATGGATAGAGCCCGGCACTTTCTACAGCCATATCGGCGGCTGGGAGGACGAGTACGACGTGGCGAGACAATCCGATAAAATTGTGTGCGACGATTGGGAAACCGTAAAGCACAGAACGCAAACGCTCAGTCGTATGTACAAGGACGGTCAACTCTCAGACGAGGACGTTTATGCGAACCTCGTCGAAGTCGTCTCCGGTGAAAAAGGAGGAAGGGAGACCCCCGAAGAACGGGCCTACTTCAACGCAGTTGGCCTGGCCTATGTCGATGTAGCTATTGCATACGCCATGTACCTGCGAGCCAAAGAAGCGGGAAAAGGGCGAATGTCGAGCATCCAGGAGACCATGATCTTCCAGCACGAGAACCTATCGGATTTGATCCGGCTATAGGATCTATTTGAAGAGGGCAAACAGGAGTAATTCATGACCAGACGCAGACTACCCATCGGCATTCAGACCTTCCGCGAGATGCGAGAAGAGAACTACTACTACGTCGATAAGACACCCTATATTCGGCGGATGATAGACGAAGGTAAGCACTACTTCCTGTCACGCCCGCGCCGCTTTGGCAAGAGCCTGTTTTTGGATACGTTGAAGGAACTGTTCGAAGGCAACGAACCATTGTTCGAGGGGCTTCATATCCACGACCGCTGGGACTGGTCAATTCGCCATCCGGTGATTCGTCTGAGTTTTGGTCGAGGCAACTTCAAAGAGCCGGGATATCTACAGACGAACTTGATGGCACAACTGGACGCAGTTGAACGTCGAGAGGGCATAAAGTCCGACTACACCACCGCGCCCGAGCGTTTCGCCTATCTAATTGAAACACTACATGATCTTGCTGGACAGCCGGTGGGCGTTCTGGTAGATGAATACGACAAGCCGATCCTGGACGCGCTTGAAGTGCCAGAGGTCGCACGCGCTAACCGCGATTTTTTGCGCGGCCTGTACGCAACCATCAAGGACAGCGACGCGCATATCAAGTTCACCTTCCTCACTGGCGTCAGCAAATTCTCCAAAGTCAGCCTCTTTTCCGGACTCAACAACCTTAAGGACATCACACTGGATGCACGCTACTCAGCCATCTGCGGTTACACCGATGCAGACCTGGACACAGTATTCGCGCCCGAGCTACCTGGCCTGGACCGCAATCAAATCCGCGCCTGGTACAATGGCTATAGCTGGCTGGGAAAGGAGAAGGTCTATAACCCATTCGATATCCTCCTGCTCTTCGACAAGCGCCAGTTTGGTGCCTACTGGTTCGAGACCGGCACACCGACGTTTCTGGTCAACACGTTAGTAGATCGCAGAGTGAGTTCCATAGACCTGGACGATATGCTGGGCAGCGACGAATTATTATCTACATTTGACGTTGACGATATCGCCACCCAAGCACTGCTATTTCAGACTGGCTATCTGACCATACACCATACCGAACCGCGTGGCGGGGAGATGTACTATCGACTATCCTATCCAAATCAGGAAGTGCGCCAGAGCTTGAACAGAAGCCTGCTAAACCACCTGACTGGCGACCCATCGCAGCGTGCGGAGTACCGTGTCCGACTGTACGACCTGTTGCTGGTCAATGACTTCGCTGGCCTGGAAAATCTGTTCAAGGCGTTCTTCGCCAGCATTCCCTACCAGTGGCATACGAAAAACGACATAGCGAATTACGAAGGCTATTACGCCAGCGTGTTCTACTCCTACTTCGCGTCAGTGGGATTGGACATCGTTGTGGAGGACAGCAGCGGCCATGGGCGTCTGGACATGGCGGTTCGCTTCAACGACAACGTTTATCTGTTCGAGTTCAAAGTGGTCGAATTAGCACCCGAAGGCACCGCAATGGCGCAACTGAAACAGAAACGCTACGCCGACAAGTACCGTGACCGCGGCGAGCCGATACATCTCATCGCCGTAGAGTTCAGCCGAGAGACCCGCAATCTGGTGGGGTTCGAGACAGCCCGCGCATGAGAATAACCAGGAGAAATACTTTGCTATTATACTCAGGCGGTGGGAATAGCACCGCTATAGACTCGCACAAATATCGGAAGATGAAACTTGAAAATATTGCGATGGGGCAGAAAAACTTCGATATTTTTATTCGAGGAGGCTCAACAGTTAATATCAATTTGAAGAATTCTGCCGGGATGAAGGATACGAGCCAGCGATCATCTGTACGCCGGAGCAACTTTTGGAGGATGAAATATGAAAAACGATCCCATTGTCGCAGAAGTGCGGCGAATCAGGCATGAGCATGCAGCACGGTTCAAGTACAACTTGGATTTGATTGTAAAAGATATCAAAGCACAAGAGAAGGCAAGCGGCCGACTATATATCAACTTGCCACCACGTCGTTTGGCCGCTCAGCAGGTAAGGCCCCCGGCTGCGACCAACTGACTTTTCTCGGTATATATGATTGCGAGAAAGTGATTGACATGAATTTGACCGTTGAATTAACAACCGATCAGGTCATTGGTTTGGTCCAGCAAATGCCACCGGAAGAGAAGCGAGTAGTACTGCTCGCGCTTGCAGAGCAGGCAGAAACCAGTCGGGCGGAACGCATGGACTATGCTGAAGCGCAGTTTCGAAAGTTATGTGCGTCTCGGGGATTGGATTGGGACATGATGACCGAAGCGGAACGCGAGAATTTTGTCGATGACCTCATCCATGAGGACCGCGAATGCAACCCATAGTCGTTTATGATACAAACATTCTGTTGTCCGGTATCGGCTGGGGTGGTAATCCGTCTCGCTGTCTTGAACTGGCACGACAGGGGAAAATTGAAGGATAAACCTGTCCAGAAATACTGGATGAATTGGTAGAGAAACTCACCTCTAAACTCAATAGGAAGACAAATAGATGGAGATGGAATTTTCACAAGGACAAATTGTGTTCTTGAAGTCTGATTCTTCTGTGAAGGGAGCAGTTGTTGAAGTATTGCCGGGTGGGGATGAGGATCGAGTCAGAGTTTTTACAGAAGGAAGTATTCACACGTATTACGCTTCTCAGTTGAAAACTGAAGAGCAACTCGATGACGACTTTCAATCTCTTTCACGCGATCAGTTCCACGCCTACTTGACCGCCCTACAAATACGGCATCCGAGCCTGTCGAAATTGTATTCACTCAATGCGGCTCGCGTTGACTTTATACCCTACCAGTTTCGTCCAGTGCTGAGATTCATTCGATCAGACCGTCCGAGACTATTGATCGCAGATGGCGTGGGTGTAGGCAAGACTATTGAGGCTGGATTGATCCTCCGAGAATTGCAGGCCAGACGAGACATCAACTCTGTCCTCATTATATGCCCCCGCCCATTGGTGACCGAGAGCAAATGGCAGAACGAGATGAAACGGTTTGATGAGCGTTTCACCCATCTCAACGGACCTACCTTGAGATACTGTATCAATGAGATGGATCTGGAAGGCGTATGGCCCGAACAGTATCAGAGAACAATTCTTCCTTACTCATTATTTGACGAAGTGCTCCTTCACGGTTCAAAAGGGAGGGGCAGAGGAAGAAGCAGAAAAGGTCTGCTGGATTTGGACCCACCTCCACGATTTGATCTTGTGATTGTCGATGAAGCCCACCATATTCGCAATCAGATTACTTACTCTCACCAGGCCGTGCGATTTTTCTGTGATCACGCCGAAGCCGCGATATTTCTGACTGCTACGCCTATCCAGCTTGGTAGCCATGACCTATTTGTTCTGCTAAATACGCTCCGTCCTGACCTCATCCTGGATCATGAGAGCTTTGAGCACATGGCAGAGCCAAACCCATTTATAAACCAAGCTGTGGACTATGTACGTACACAGGAGCAGGACTGGACGGCGCGGGCTATAGAAGCCCTTGACCAGGCAACTGAAACTGCTTGGGGAAAAGCAATTCTCCGCGACAATCCTGAATTTAAGCAGGTCTATGAACGACTGTCTGAAGGGCGTATTACCACCGATGAAAGAGTGCAACTCATCACCGACATTGAATCATTGCATACGTTCTCGGGAATTATCAACAGAACGCGGCGGCGAGATATCGGCACGTTTACCATTAGAAAACCGGAAACTGTTAACGTTTCATTTACCGCTTCACAGCAACAACTTCACGACGATTTGCTTCAGATACAAGCAGAGATATACCGTAGGCTCCATGGGGATAGCAACGTCAAGTTCATGATGACCACAATCCGGCGGCAAGCCGCGAGTTGTTTGTATGGACTAGCTCCTTTTCTTGAGGATATTTTGAGCCGTCATCTCGACGAATTAGAATGGGACGAAGCCGACGATATGGGATCCGTCCCATCAAGCGATGACATTGGTTCCATCCAATCGCAAATCCAAGTGATTCTCGAGAAGGCACGATCTCTTGATCCCTATGATCCGAAGTTGGAGGCCCTTCGCAAAGTCATCCGGGAAAAACAAAGCTTACCCAACAACAAAATCATGCTATTTAGTAGCTTTCGACACACACTTGGCTATCTTTATAAACATCTCAAAGCAGATAGCATCCGCGTCGGCATGGTTCACGGCGGGACGCCCGACGAAGAGCGAATTGCTCTTCGAAGTCGTTTTGAGAAGCCACGAGAAGATAACGACACTCTCGATGTCTTATTATTTTCGGAAATCGGTTGCGAAGGATTAGACTACCAGTTTTGCGATTGTATTGTGAATTATGATCTGCCGTGGAATCCAATGCGCGTTGAACAGCGGATTGGTCGCATTGACCGCAACGGCCAGCAGAGTGAGACCGTCGCTATTGTCAATTTGATCACTCTTGGAACAGTTGACGCAGACATTTATGAGCGTTGTCTTGTTCGCATAGGCGTGTTCAATAGTGCTCTTGGCAGCAGCGAAGAAATACTCGGGGAGATCACCAGACAGATCAAAAATATCGCGGAAAATTATTCTTTGACCGAAGAGGATCGAAGGGCCAAGTTGCAGCAGTTGGCAGATAACAAGATTCGATTGATACAAGAACAAGACCAACTGGAACAGAACCAGATGGACCTTTTCGGTATTCGTCTTCCTGAGGACCAGATGAAGAAGGAAATTGAAGACGCCTCGAGCTTTTGGTTGTCGCCGCCTTCCCTGCAAAGACTCGTCACGCTCTATCTACAGCGAAAATGCGGGAAAGATCCTGCCTTTATTCTTGGAGAGAGGCCCTTAAAAACGCTTCGTCTCTCACAAGAGGCACGCCATATTCTATTGCGTGACTTTCGGCAACTTCCCCGACAGAATACGACGGCCTATCGCGATTGGGAGAATTGGCTGAAGGGCGGAGACCCTCACTTATCCATAACCTTCGAACCGGACTGCGCCACGCAGTATCCCAAAGCCGCTTTTGTCATGCCACTCCACCCTTTGGTAAAACAAGCGGCGAAGTCATTCGATACGAAGGAACGAGTCACAGTAAGCCTGAAGGCACAATCCAATGAAGTACCTGCCGGTCGTTATGAATTTGCCATTTATCAGTGGCGATTCCAGGGCATACGGGAGGATTTGATGCTCAAGCCAATTGCCTCATCAGAGGCCGTAACGCCACATTTGAGCCATCTTCTTGAGAAAGCCGTAGATTCAGATAATCAGAACGAAAGCAACGCTACCGTATGGGATGAATTAGACAGTCATCATTACAAGTTGTGGTCAGAGGAATGCACAGATCACCAGCAACGAAATCAGGAGTTAGCGAAGTACCGCAAAGAGAGCCTGTCAACGAGCCACCAGGCACGCATGGCTCTTCTTAGAGAACAGCATGAACAGGCAAACGACGAAAAAATACAAAGAATGCGCCAATCCCAGATCAAGAGCGCAACCGCCGACTACAATAGACGCTTCCAAGAATTGGATAAGGCCCTAGATAAAGCGGATATTATCGCCGAGCCAGTGGCGTATGGAACCTTAACCATAGAGGATACATAAGATGGATAATTACGATCCTTTCCAAACAGTCCATCAGTTAAGAGCTTGGGTTGAAAAATCGCTTTCATCTCCAGATACAGTGGCGACAGCAACGACCAGATACCGCGAAATCATAAAGGTAATTGACCAGTTAAAAAAACTGGACATACCCATATCACCAGACATAAAATCAGAAAAAAAATCTCTTGAAGAATTTATCGGTGCTTCGGAAAAAATAAAAAAACTGACTGATTTGGCGAATGAACTTTCAACCTTATCAAGAGACATCAACCGCCATCTAAGAAAACTCAAGGGCGGAAAAACATCTTCCCAAAAACTACGGGTTATATTTTCCGATGGAATGGTTATTTTTGAAAACAAGGCAGTAGATACGTTTATCAAGTCTTTCCAATATATTGGCTTAGAGCATGTTTCGGAATTGAACTCGATCAGAAGCCATGGTGGCCATCCGATTGTATCGCGTGAAGAAAATGAGTCAGCAGGACAGGTGCGAGAAATAGATGGATACTTTATTGAAACGCATTCTAGCACAGAACAGAAGGCAAGATATATTCAAGATGTTGCCAAGGCACTTCATCTTGAAATTTCAGTTGAGCTTATAGATTCGTAGGTACTCGGTGAGATTAGGAATAATTCCAAAATAAGGAGGTATCATGCCGAGTGATTATAAAAAAATACGAGATGACAATATACGTCGGCGTGGCGAAGAATTTGACGATATTGGACAACTCATCTCGGAACAGTTATACAGCGATAGATCTCATTTCGTATATGAGTTACTACAAAACGCCGAAGATGCTTTAGAGAGACGCTTTGGACAATATCCTAACGACCATTCCCCCTGTGCAGTTCAGTTTCGACTTTTCTGTGACAGACTTGAGTTTAGACATTTCGGCGTACCGTTTAACGAAGAAGACGTTAGAGGAATATCCGATGTCTTGAAAGGGACCAAGAAAGAGGATTTTGTTCAGATTGGCAAATTTGGTATCGGATTCAAGTCTGTGTATGCGTTCACAGCTTCCCCAGAAATTCATTCTGGCGATGAACATTTTGTTATCAAACGATATATCAGACCGGAAGCGAAAGAGCCAACACACAGCCTTTCAATAGCATCTGGTGAGACTGTCTTCGTTTTTCCATTCGATCATAAAAATTTATCCGCAAAACAAGCTTTTAATCTCATTTTAAATAAATTGCGAGACCTTGGACCGAGAGTGCTGCTATTCTTGAGGCGAATTGACGAAATCAAATGGAGCGTCGAGCCGGATGGAGAAAAGGGACAGTACCTGAAGGAAAGAAAAAAAGATAATATTTGTAAAACCGCGCACCGTGTTACTGTAATTGGCGAGAAAAATGATCAGGATGAGGAGGAAAATTGGCTGCTCTTTGAGCGTAGTGTGATGGCTCCCGATAATAGTAACTATGTCCATATTGAGGTAGGATTCAAACTTGAAGTCAACCAAGAAGATAATACTGAGTTTATAAAAAAAATTAACGACTCGCCATTGGTTGTCTATTTCCCGACAAAAAAAGATACAAGAATGGGCTTCTTGATTCAGGGGCCATATCGCACAACGCCAGCACGCAACGATATTCTAGAAAATGATAATTGGAATAAAAAGCTAATTGAAGAAACTGCTGAGCTGGTTGTTGAAGCACTGAGACAGTTAAAGAACATGGGTTTGCTGTCGGTCTCTCTTTTGGAAGCCTTACCAATTAGGTGTTCGGATAGTCAGTATTACTATAGCAATGGTGGTTACTACGGAGATTTTTACCTCATCTTCACAAAAGTGCGCAAAGCACTTATGAAAAAGGAACTACTCCCGGCTAATGATGGCACGTTTATCGCTGCCCGGAACGCTAAACTCGTCCGTGGTGCTGCACTTATGAAGATTTTGAATCAAGAACAACTTAGTGCATTGTTTCAATCGGATAATGAGATCAAGTGGCTGTCGGATGAAATCACCCAAGACCGCACACCCGACCTACGGTCTTATTTGATGCAAGAACTCGAGGCCGAAGAAGTTGACCCGGAGGTGTTCGCACGCAATCTATCTAAACAATTTCTCGCCACCCAAGACGACGAATGGTTCATTAGGTTCTATGAATTCTTGTCTGGACAAAACGCATTGTGGCAACACTCGTGGAGTGTTCTCCGAAATAAACCTATTCTGCGTCTTCAAGATGGGTCTCACGTCAACCCATTCCAGTATGACGGCTCACCAAACGCATCCTTAGCCATTGGAACGGATACCGAAACTTTGTTGCCAATCGTAAAAATAACTCTCTCGTCGGATGAAAAAGTCCAAAAATTCCTACAAGAGTTGGGCGTTCCGAAGTTGGATATTGTCGAAGAGGTAATCAGGGAAATACTACCGAAATATGCGGACGATTCAGTAAGGATTGACCCTGACGAGAACAAACACGATCTCAGAAAAATTGAGCGGGCATACAAAACGGATTCCCAAGAGAAGAAAGAGCGGCTTCAGGAACAATTGCGGGCAACACCATTCATTCTTGCAGAGTGTCCCAGTTTGGGAAAAACAATCTATCGCAAGCCAGATCAAGTCTATTTTGGAAGCGATGATTTGTGTATGTATTTCTCCAGCAATGATTCTTTTGCCTGTGTCAACCCAGACCATCCCCAATCTACATTGTTACAAGACTTGGAAGTTAGCAAAACCGTAAGGATACACCGGAGAGAGAAGAATGGGGAAGGAAACGTCAACATCGAAAGTCGTCACGGTCATCACAAAAGAGGACTCAATGGATTTGATCCTGGTATGCGTATTGACGGTTTGGAATGTGCAATGGCTAATCCAAATCCAAAAAAAAGTACATTTATCTGGAATGAAATAGCTATCCGCAATTCTGATTGCATTCGCGGAATTGTGGAAATATCAACAAGGCAATCTTATGAGCGTAGTGACAGAAACCCGCAAATATCCGAATTTGGCAAGTTATTGACTGCAAATGAATGGCTGCCGGACTCTAATGGAAATATGCATACACCGAGCGAACTTACCCTTGATGATCTGCCTGAATCATTCGTCCGCGATGAGAAATTAGCGGATCAACTTGGTATGAAGAAGAATGTCGTTGCAAAACTTGCGGAAGAAGTTGGCATTTCAACTGAGGATATTGAACTATTAACAAAAGACCCCGAAGGATTCAGACAGTGGAAAGCTGAAAGAGAATTAAAAGAAAAAAAACCAGAATTTCCTGAAAGAGTTTCTGCTAATCCTGAACGCCGAAAGAAGCAACTTAGGAATCAAGTGAAAGACGACTCAGAGAAGGATTACGAGATAAAAAAAAGAAGCGTTCGAACAACCAGAAAAACTATTGATCCTCCCTTATATCTCAAAGAGAATTACACTAATAATGCAGATCAATTGATATGCCAGATGTGCAAAGAGGAGATGCCCTTCAAGAAGCGCGATGGTGAGTATTACTTTGAGGCAGTGGAGGCACTTTCTGGAGACTATTTTCGTAAGGAACACGAGGCACAGTTTCTGGCTTTATGTCCAGAGTGTGCAGCGAGGTACAAAGAATTTGTGAAGCATGATGAAAGTGCCCTGAGCAAGTTGCATCATGCCCTGAAGGATTCGGACAAGTTAGAAGTGTTGCTGAAATTGGGAGAGTTGGGAACAAGTCTCCGATTTGTGGAGATCCACTGGCAAGATATGAAAACGATTTTACAGGTACAGCCCGTGGACAAGAGTGACACCTGGAGTGAACAAGAAAAAAAAGACTTAACCACAGCCTCCTTAAAGTACGCGGCGACACTTTATCCAGAGGAGGAGGATCTTGTTTAAGCCGGGAGACGTAGTGGTGCTTGACTTTCCTGGCGTGACCGGCACCAAACGTCGACCATCCGTGGTTGTTTCCTCTTCAGTTTATCATGCCTCGCGGCCTGATGTGATCGTTGGCCTGATTACGAGCCAAACCGAGGTACCTGGTCCTACGGACTATGTATTGCAAGATTGGTCGCAGGCTGGCTTGAGGATACCCTCAGTTTTTCGCAGTTTTTTCGTCACGCTACCCTCCGCTACCCAACCAACGCTTGTCGGCCATCTATCTGACCGCGATTGGCAGGGCGTATGTGGGTGTGTGAGAAATGCTCTGGAGCCATTGGCTTCCTCAGAGTGATAAGAGAACGACCAAACGACCATGTCCTATACTAATTATACATCTCAGGAAGTCGAATCACGCGGTGAAGCAATATATGTGCAACAGATCCGCAACAAAGTGGAGCCCAAGCACAAAGGCAAGTTCCTGGTCATAGACATTGAAACAGGGGAATACGAGATCAATGCGGACGATTTAGTCGCTACAAAACAGCTACTTGCCAAACATCCCAATGCAGTCATTTACGGTTTACGAATTGGATTCCCAACCGCCTACCGCATCGGGAGTAGTTTTGTTGAACCGAATAGTTGACCTTACTCAAAGAACCCCTCATCGTGGGGGCGCAAATCGATCTCGAAACCCCAGGCGCCTTTGTCCTGTTGCACCAGGCTCCAATAGGCGTCGGCCACGGCGACGATATTCATGAGAGGTTCACTCTCCTCGACATCCCCTCTCTCTCGCAACAAGGGGGTATCCAGCACCCCATCTATGATAACGTGGGCCACATGAATGCCTTCGGGCCACAACTCGCGGGCCAGTGCCCAGGCTAAACCGCGCACCGCAAACTTGGCACTGTTAAAGGCAAGCGCACCTGCCCGACCCCGAATAGATGAGGTAGCTCCGGAAAAAAGGATAGCGCCGCTACCCGCAGACAGCATATCGCCGACCACTTCTTTGGCACACAGAAAGGAGCCATAGGCACACACGCGCCAGGACAGTTCAAACTCATCCGGAGTCAGTTCGTGAAAGTCTTTCCATGCGGCATTGCCGGCGTGGTTAATCAGGACATCGACCGGACCCAGTTCCTCGCGCACCCGGGCAAAACTCCGGGTCACCTGCTGGGGATCGGTGATATCCGTGGGTACAGCTAAAGCTCTCACACCTTCTTGCAGCAGTTCTTCAGCCAGATCCTGGATATAATCAGGGGACCGGGCCAGCAACCCCACCTGATAGCCTTCGCTTGCAAACTTCCTCACCAGTGCGGCACCTAAACCAGAACCGACCCCTGAAATAACAGCCGTTTTAGACATAGTACTCTCCTTTTTTTACAGATCTTGCGCCCCCATCGGATGCGGACCATGGGTCATCACATCCTGTCGCGCGTGGGCATAAACCGCATCTTGAATCTCGAGAATACGCACCGCATCAACAATCGTCGGCTCAAACGCATTGCCCTCACGGCTCGCATCTAACGCCGTACCCATCACGCGCTGCATGCGCTCGCCGTGCGAAATATCCTCGCTAAACTGGACGCCCTCAGTCGTGTGAACCTCAATCAAAGGCTCGCCATTGCGATCGTACTGCTCAAAAACCGAAGCCTTTGTACCGACAAATCGAAAAAAATGATCCCCACTGCGCGTACCCGACGGATAAGAATAACCGGACTCAACAATCCCGGTAATCCCGTCATCCGTACGCAACACGCCAACACCGCTATCCTCCACACCCCGGCTATACATCGCATTGGACATCACCGCGCCAACAACGGAAACCTGCCGATCGCCAACAAATTGCAAAAACGTATCGATCCCATGCGCCGCCTCAACTGCCCAGCAGCCACCACCGGAAATACCCGGATCATTATGCCACGCTGACGGCGTCGGATCATAGCGGGACGGAGGCCCATTATTCAACCTGCTATTATACAGCACCAGATCGCCCAAACTACCATCTGCCACCATATCTTCCACCACGCGAACAATTCGGCTCGCGCGATTGGGCAACACCAGCGCATTGAACACACCGTACTTCTCCGACGCCTCCGCAGCGGGACGCAAGCGATCAGCACAATCGGCAAACGGCTTATCCAGAAGATAGGGAACGCGGCGATCCACACATGCTTGCACATGAGACGGCATCTCGACGTGTTTTCCCGCGACAAGCACCGCATCTGGCAGACACGCATCGAGACACGCACCTGCCGACTCAAACCCACGGCATTGAAACTCATCCGCCAACTGTTGCCGGGGACCTGCATCGCCATCCATAACACCGACAATATCGTGACCGAGACCGTGCGCCGTACGCGCCATACCGCGGCCGTGGTGACTATAGGAAAGAACGACCAGCTTCATACATTTTCTCCCTTCTCAATCCAACGCCACAATAGACCGGCACAGCACTTTACCGCGCTCTGACAGAGAATCGTAAATCGCGCGGGGCATCTCGCCATCTCGACCGGGTCGGCGAAACCAGGGCGCGTAATAGCCCACACTCGTCATAATACGCACATCCTGCGAGGTATTGGCCGTCCCCCCGTGCCAGCAGCGCACATCTCGAAAAATCGCCGACTTACTCGGCGCACAAGCCAAGGAATGCTTCATCCAATCGGGTTCATCCTCCAAACTGGGAATCGGCTGGCGCGAGCGATGGGTGCCGCGGATAAAGCGCGTAGCCCCATTCTCCACACTAAAATCAATCATCGGAAAATTGACCACAATAAACGGCACCGGAACATCCATAATCGTCACCCGCTGTTCGGGATCATTGATCAAATCGGGCATATCGCGGTGCAAATGCTGAATTTTTGCACCCGGCAACGAATAATCGCCGCCAGCACCACTGCACACAAACTGATTACTATTGAAAATAGCTTCAATAATAGGTAGAATAGTAGGCAGATTGACCAGCATCGCCCATTCGGGGTGATGGATCTGCGAACCAAACGAATAACGCGCAAACCCCCTGTTCGCTTTCTCCAGTGGAACCGCGCTCGTCTGTTCTGCAACAACGCGATGCGCGCCATCCTTCAAAAAAGCGAACTGCTCATCAGTCAGCGCATCCGTCACAACAGCAAGCCCATCGCGGTGAAAAACAGAGGCTGCGCGGTCAACTTCTGAAGGTTCAATAAATTCGAGATCGAGCATAACATCTCCAAAGGAGGTTGTTGTGGATGAAAAAACAGATAACCTGCAAGACACGTACACGCCTGGCGAATACGACCCCGCACTCTACAACTACGCCCGCATCGCCGAATGTGTTGACGGGTTTGAAAACGTGAACGATGAACACATCGCACAATTTCACGCACAGGGCTTTTTGCCAATTCAAAGCGCGTATGCCAGCGCACAGGTCAACGACGGCATGGCCGCAGTAAAAGAATTGATCGCGGGACAAAATCGCGAGTTCCGAGGCGTACAATTCGAGCGCGGGCGCGCCAAACAGGTCAAACGCTCAACGGGTCACGCCCGCGAATTACTCGTGCGAAAACTCACCCGATTTGTCGGATTCGACCCGCGTCTGGACGCATTTGGCGAAGACCCCCAACTGATAGATATCTTGACCCGCATCATGGGTGAACCGCCCAAACTATTCGCCAATCAGGCCATGCTAAAACCGCCCGGCATTGGACGCGAAAAACCCTGGCATCAGGATCACGCCTACTTCGACCTGCCCATGCACACCTGCATCGTCAGCGCGTGGGTCGCCCTCGATCCCGCGGATCCCGAAAATGGGTGTATGCACGTCATCCCCCAAAGCCATCGAGCAGGACCCGTCATACATTTCAAAAGACGCGACTGGCAAATCTGCGACACAGACGTCGCCCGCAACCACATAACCGCAGTAGCCCTACAACCCGGCGGCGTATTGCTCTGGCACGGGCGATTGCACCACGGCTCCCCGGAGAATCGATCAGACCGACGTCGCCGCGCCCTGCAACTGCATTACATCCCCGGATCCATCGAGACGATCTCCTCAGAAGAACGCCTTGCGGTCTATGGCAGCGAAGGCAAGGACGTGACATGTTAGACGTATGTCACACCTTTCTCGCGTCTTCCCTGGGACATACCGCCTCGCCTCCGGCAATGGCAACGCGCATCGCACGAAGACCGTCTTCGTGCGTAACGCTAAACGGCGCATCATTGATACACTGCGTAATAAAATAATCGAGTTCAGTCTTATACGACTCGCCAAACCGGGTGATAAACACGGGCACATCGGGACCGTAATCCCGCAAGGGGATAGAATCTTTAAATATCACGCCATCGCGACCGTAAGCCTCAACCTCAACCTTGCGCGGATTCTCCTGAAAATGACCCACGTGAATCACTCCATCATCGCCATAAATCCAGGTCGCATTGCGATACCCGGCAACGTGATTACGACTGACCATAACCTGACCGACTAAGCGACCGGGAAACCACATCTGTAAAAAGGCATCGTCGTAATCCTCTTTAACAGTCGTGATGGTACTATTGTAAAGATTTGACCCAAACGCAGCGACATATTCGGGCAAAGGACCGCCGAGCAACCAGAGAATCTCATCGCAATTGTGAACAGCCATATCGCTGAGCAAACCCGCGCTATTATAGCCAATGGGTGGAGGAATTGGATCTTCCAGAACCGAGACAATTTTGAAAACATTGCCGATAGCTTTTTGTTCCAGCAATGCTTTTGCCTTCAGCAACGGGGCGTCAAACCGGCGCATAAAAGCCAGCATCAGCGCGTTTTTCCTTCTGGGATCCCGGTTCAAATCAGCAACAAAAGCCTCGGCAGACGCGAGCGAATGGGTCAGCGGCTTCTCCAAAAGCACGCGACAACCCGCGTCAATAAGCATACGCGCATCGCGTTCGTGGTCTTCCGTTCGCGACGCAACAAGCGCGGCATCGATTGCATTCGACGCAACGAGATCAGACACATCATCAAATGCGTGAATCTCAGTCGCCTGATCTGCCTGAAGCTCTGCAGCAACGCGACTGGCTGTATCGCCATAAGTATCGGACACAGCGACGAGTTCACACACACCCGTCTCCCGGGCGAGTTCCTGAACATGCCGGGCGTGAAAAACGCCAATGCGCCCAACACCGACCACGGCCATGCGGATGGGTTTATTCATAAAAAATTCCTCGACTACAGGTTATAATGTTCTATTGAATGTGAATGAATAGCGATCCACAACCTCTGTCAACCCCATTCTGGAGGTAAAAATGAAAGCAGCTGCAATATTTGGTGAACGCAAAGGCGGCGTAATAGAAGTCCCAGATCCAAAGCCAAAAGACAACTGGGTACTGGTAAAAGTTCACGCCGCGCCGATGTGTACAGAATACAAAGGATTTACAGGCGGCAGAAAAACCACCTCACTGGGACACGAAGCAGCCGGTGAAGTCGTTGAAATCGCCCAACCCGGACGCGTATCAGTCGGCGACCGCGTCGCCGTCATGCCCCAATATCCGTGCGGCATCTGCTCTCTGTGTATCAGCGGCGATTATATCCACTGCCAGCAAAGCACCAACTTCGCCGAATTCACAGGCGGAAACGAAGGTAGAGCCACCATGGCACAGTACCTCTTGAAACCCGACTGGCTACTGCCAAAAATCCCAGACGACGTCTCCTATGAACACGGGGGAATGGCCTGTTGCGGTCTGGGACCCACATTTGGCGCCATACAGCGCATGCAAGTAAACGCCTATGACACATTCATGGTCACCGGTCTCGGTCCCGTAGGACTTGGAGGCGTCATCAACGGCAAACACCTGAGCGCACGCGTAATCGCCGTCGATATCAACCCCTATCGGCGCGAAAAAGCCCTCGAACTGGGCGCAGACGAAGCAATCGATCCCCTCGAAGAAAACGCCCTGCAACAAATAATGGATCTCACCAACGGCATCGGTGTAGATGCTGCCGTAGATTGCTCAGGCGCCGTATCTGCACACCGCCTGTGCATCGACGGCGCGCGACGGCGCGGACAAGTGGCATTCGTCGGTGAATGCGGAGAAGAAACCCCCTTGCGCATCAGCCAGGACATGATCCGAAAAGGCATCACACTCGTCGGGTCATGGCATTACAACTTAAAAGACGTACCAAAACTCATGCAAGTCGTCCGCGCAAACACAGACAAATTGGATCGCCTGATTTCACACACATTCTCACTGGACGAAGTGCAAAAAGCCTGGGAATTGCAAACCACAGGCGCGTGTGCAAAAGTCGTATTAAAGCCGTGGGAGTGAGGAGGAAGAACCCAATGCTTAAATGTGCAATAATCGGCGTAAGTGGCGGGCGAGCGCGGGGATTGGCGGAAGCGTATCAACACGTAACACGCGGCAAACTCGCCGCAATCTCCACGCGAACAGAAGAAAACCTGCACGCATTTGGCGATGCGTTTGACGTCGATACGCGATATTTGGACTACCGGGAAATGTTTGAAAAAGAACAGCCAGACCTGGTACACGTAAATACCCCGCCCAGCGTGCGACTGGAGATATTCGAAGCCGCGGAAAACGCCGATGTACCCGCTGTTCTCGTAGAAAAACCCATAGCAATTCAGGGAGAAGACTGGCGCGCGATCAAAAACTTTGCGGCAACCGCAAAAACCAAAATCGCGATAAATCACCAACTTCACTTTCACCCGCGCAGACAGCATTTGCAAAACATCGTAAAGGAAGGAAAAATCGGCGACATCCGATTTATCGAAGCGAGCTGCGGCATGAACCTGGCGTATCAGGGCACCCACGCACTACAATCCATCGCCGCCTTCCATCCAGATGGCATCCCCATAAAAGTAATGGGACAAGCCTCTGGCACAGACGGCCTGGAAGACACGCCCAAAAAACACTTTGCGCCCGACCAGTGCATCGGCGCAATAGAATATGCCGATGGCCTGCGCGCCCAACTCATCTCGGGACCCTTTGCCCCCCGCGTAACAAATGAAGACCGCACCAATGTCCACAAGCGCATCGCCGCCTATGGCACGCGGGGATATGTACACTGGACCATGTGGTCGTGGGAAATAGGCATCGACGGCCACATAGAGCGGGGCACGCACGAATACCCGGACGAAGACATACTCGGACAAGCGGCCATGACAGATGCCATGCTACAATGGATTGAAGACGACACAAAGGTCCATCCTCTGAACCTCGATCTCGCCTTACGCGACTTCAACATCATTCTGGGAATCTACACAAGCGCATTGGAACATCGCCCCGTAGAACTACCCTGCGAACCAGCAGATAATCTGATCCATGCCTTGCGAACGCGCCTTTAATCCCAAGTATAATCCGTTGCGCCTTCCTCACACGCAAAAGCCGACTCGACCATCGTATTCAAATCGCCTTGCGGACGATAACCAATCAGACTCTTAGCTTTGCCAATCGCATGGTCATACATGTACTGTAGCGGAACCCTGACCTCAAGCGGATCAACCCCTCTCTTTTCTGCAATCAACCGCGCCCCTTCGGTAAAAGGAAATGGCTCTGGCGCGCCTGCATTAAACGACTCGCCCAGCGCCGCGCCAGAATTCAGCGCACAAACCAGACAATGGGCAATATCGCGGGCATCCTGCGGCTGATAAAGCCAGGGACGTCCATCCTCATCCGTAATACTACACGGTTGACTGGGAGAAACCGCCCTCGCTTCGATATCGTGCCAGAGTTCCGTACCATCTGCCATATAGAGTTCAGTGCCGGGCTTCTCCTGGCTTTTCTTTAGCAAATTGACCACGCGCGCAACGCTGAACTGATTCAAAATTTTAGTCCCGGACAAAACGTGACTCGGGCGCACAATAGAATAGCGCAAACCCGTCTCTCGATTAGCGCGTTCTGCCATTATCTCCCCGAAATACTTGGACATAGAATACTCGCCATCCGGGCGTTTGGGATGCAATTCATCAACCGGGTGATACGCACACGGAACATTTTCGCCATTATTGGGAAACACACCCGAAGAACTGGTATAAACATAGCGTTCGAGACGATCGGCAACGCCCTCACACGCGCGTGTAACCTGGAGATTGATCTGGTTATTAAGCTCAAAATGCGGACCAACGAGATTGGCCGTGTGAATAACCGCATCGACACCCTCGACGGCATCTGTAACATAAGATAAATCCGTCAAATCTCCCTCGCGCAACTCAATATCGACACCATCGAGACGGCTGCGCGCGGGATCATCGGGAAGAATGGTCCCCCGAACTTCACAATTCTGGTCGAGCAACTGGCGCACCAATCGGCAACCGACCTGTCCGGCGGCACCTGTAACGAGAACTTTCATGAAATCTCCTTTGTGATTTTTTAATTTATTTTTTTCGAATTGATTTGTGCCTGTGAAAGAGAAATTGTTGGCTCTGGCATCTGCGTCCTCCTCTCCATTGTTTGTGCGATGCAGAATAATGTCAACGGGCCAATTCGTCAAGTTAATCCGTTTTGTAGGGGCGACCCCCTGTGGTCGCCCGCAGAAGGTCCGACACAGGTGGTCGTGCGGGACGGCACAGGGGCCGTCCCCTACAGACCACTGATAAACTTGCTAAGAAACCCGTTTAGAAGTAAATTACTCCTTGAACGAACAAAATATAGAAAGGAACGTATATGCGCATTCTGTACCTCGATCTCGACGCCTTAAATCCCACGCACCTGGGCTGTTACGGATATCACCGCAACACATCGCCTACAATCGACAAAATCGCAGCCGAAGGCATTCGGTTCAACCAGGTCTATACAACAGACGCGCCCTGCTTGCCATCGCGCACGGCATTTTACTCCGGGCAATTTGGCATTCATTCGGGCGTCATAGGGCACGGCGGCACCGCGTCAGAAAGGCGGATAAATGGGCCAAACCGCGGTTTTCGAGATCGACTCGCCAACGAAGGCCTGGCTGGCTTCTTGCAACGTCGGGGCTTTAAAACATCCATGATCAGCCCCTTTGGACAGCGGCATGCCGCGTGGCATTTTTACGCTGGCTTCAACGAAATACACAACACCGGCAAAGGCGGCATGGAATCAGCCGAAGAAGTAACACCCGTAGTCGAAAAATGGCTGAATGACAATGCTGCGGACGACAACTGGTTTTTGCACATCAACTACTGGGACGTACACACGCCCTATCGCGCGCCAGCGGAATACGGCGAACCCTTTGCCAATGATCCCCTGCCGGACTGGTTAACACCCGAACTACTGGAAGAACACAAAAAACTCGTCGGTCCCCACACCGCGCAGGACATCATGATGTGGAACGACCGCCCCAATCCCCGCTTTCCCCGGCACCCCGGGCGCCTGGACAACATGGACGACCTGCGGCGGATGATCGATGGATACGACACCGCGATCCGGTACGTAGATGATCAAATTGCCATCATTGTGGAAATATTGGAAGACAAAGGCGTACTGGACGACACCGCGATCATCATCAGCGCAGATCACGGCGAAAACATGGGCGAACTCGGCATATACGGCGAACACGGAACAGCCGATCAGGCGACCTGCCATATACCGATGATCGTAAAATGGCCCGGCGGGCAATCTGGAATCACAGACGAGGGCCTGCATTACAATATTGATCTATCGCCCACATTAGCCGATCTTTTAGGTGGACAAAAACAGGCGTTGTGGGATGGCGAAAGTTATGCCCCTGTCATTACAGAAGGTGAAGATGCCGGGCGCAGCGAATTAATCCTGAGCCAGTGCGCGCATGTATGTCAGCGGGCTGTCCGCTTTGACGACTGGATCTACATCCGCACCTATCACGACGGATATCGACTTTACCCACGCGAACTGTTATTCAATTTATCAGACGACCCCTGGGAAATGCGCGACGTAGCGGCTGAAAACCCCGATATATGCCGAGAAGCTGCGTATCGGCTGATGAACTGGCACGACCACATGATGGAAACCATGCCGCGGCCCTACGACAACGACCCCCTCTGGACAGTCATGCAAGAAGGCGGGCCAATGCACACCTGGGGAGCTTTCGAAGACTATTGCGACCGCCTTGCAGAAACCGACCGTGCAGAAGGCGCGGTCTTACTGCGCGAAAAATTTGAAAACAAATACCGCCATCCATAAAAGAAGGAGTAAACCATGCTCACCCAGGAACAAGTCGCGTTTTATCGCGAGCACGGGTATCTCGGTGTGGAAAATGTGCTAAGCGAAAACGAGGTCAATGACCTGCGGCGGATAACCGATGAATATGTGGAAAAATCGCGGGAGGCCACCGAACACACCGAAGTATTCGACCTCGAACCCGGGCACACGCCCGAAAATCCAAAATTGAGACGCCTGAAAAGTCCGATCTTGCTACATGAAGTATATCGCAACACCCTGCATCACGAAAAAATTTTGGGAATCGTATCGCAACTGATCGGATACGGTCTGCGGTGCAATGGCAACAAACTGAACATGAAGCAACCCGGCTATGGCAGCCCGGTCGAGTGGCATCAGGACTGGGCATTTTATCCGCACACCAACGACGATTTGCTCGCCGTGGGCGTGGTAATGGACGACATGACAGAAGAAAATGGTCCCTTGCTCGTCATCCCCGGCTCGCACAAAGGGCCCGTGTACGACCATCACCTCGACGGCCATTTCTGCGGCGCCGTAACCGACTCGACCTTTAGCGACAAAGGCGCCGTACCCGTAATGGTCAAAGCAGGCGGCATCACAATCCATCATGTACGCATGCTACACGGATCCGTATCCAATACATCTGACACACCCCGCCGACTGCTCCTATTTCAATATTGCGCGATCGATGCGTATCCCCTATCGGGCCTGAACAACTGGGATTTGTTCAATGACACAATCGTGCGCGGCGAGCCGACCAACATCCCTCGCGTGGAACCCGTCCCCGTACGAATGCCCTGGCCGGGCGCACTTCGAAGCGGATCCATTTACGAATCGCAAACCGTATTGAAAGAAACGAAATTTACCCAAACACAATACAAATAACGAACGTCTCAATCCCGATAAGTAACAGCCGTACCGCTGGCACTGACCATAAGCATACGACCCTCGCCAACGGTCTCGTAGTCGAGGTCCACGCCAACGACGGCATTGGCACCCATGCCGCGTGCCTGTTCGACCATTTCCTCAATAGCAATATCTTTGGCTCTGCGGAGTTCTGACTCATACGCGGCTGAACGCCCGCCGACAATATCGCGGAGACCCGCAAAGATATCTTTGAAAATACTGGCACCCAAAATGGCTTCGCCAGTCACAATGCCCTGATAGCTATCAATTGTTTTCCCTTCAATATTGGGGGTTGTCAACACGAGCATAAAAGCCTCCTTTTATTTAGTTTGATAATTTCATCGAAAAATATCGCATTGTACACCATCAGGCAAGGGATAAGGTTTAACCAACCACGTAAAAACACGAGGAATCGCCATGGCACAAACGAACGAAAGCGTGTCCATTGTAATTGAGGACAGCGTGATTCACTGCGATAAAGAAATCATGGAGGGCACGCCCATTTTCAAAAGAACCCGCGTGCCTGTAAAAAACTTGTTTGACTACCTGGCCAAGGGCTACAATCTGAAGGATTTTCATTACGATTTTCCAACGGTATTCCGAGAGCAGACGTATGCCGTGCTTAAAATGGCCAGAGAAACTCTGGAGCAGGAAGCCTATAATGCCCCGAACAGCATTTTTCACAGCGATCCCGAAATCGTGAGCGGAACTCCTGTATTTGTGGGAACCCGGTTGCCGATTAAAAATCTGTTCGACTGTCTGGCTAACGCATATAGCCTGAAAGACTTTTTTTATGAATTTCCATCAGCGAACCAGGAGCAGTTGGTAGCCATTCTGAAAATGGCCCAAGAAGTCCTGGAGAAAAAGGCCCGTGCAGATACTATTTGATGAATCAGTTACATGGGCCTTACGCCCCATCCTGCTAGGCGAACATGAAGTCGCGACTGCCAAATATCTGGGATGGGACAGCAAAAGCAATGGCGAACTAATGACGCTGGCCAGAGACAAGTTTGATGTTCTCATCACCGCTGACCAGAGCATCCCATACCAGCAAAACATCACGGAAGTAGATGTCGCGGTAGTTGTTCTCGTTGCGAGAACAAATGACATCAATGACTTGAAACCGCTGGTTCCCGAATTGCTAAATCGTCTGAATGACCTGAAACGCGGGGAAATCATCCGCATTGAAGCCGGACAAAACGAGGAGTCTCCATGATACAACTACGCGAAAGCGCGTCCACCGCGTGAGAACAACATCCAAAAACAGGAGCTTTGACATGAACCATTTGAGCAAATCCATGCGGCAACAGTGGCAGGAGCAGGGGTATTTACATCTCAAAAATGTAATCCCCAGAGACGAAGCAGCGGGATATCTCGACGCAGCCAATGAAGTCATCGCGGAGTACGAAGCCAAATATCCCGAGGTACTCAAAAAAGGCATCTATACCATTATCCAAACGCTCTTCCGAACGAGTCGGATCGACGGATTGATGGACCACCCCAACTTATTTGGCACGATCCTCGACTTGATGGGACCTTATATCCAGATCATGGGATCGCAAATTTACGTACGCTATCCGAATGATAAATCCGATAACTTGATCGGCTGGCACACCGATGCCGGACGCTCACTGGCACAAATTCGGGTCACGCCAGACAGTTTGCCATTAAACTTCAAAATACAGTTCTTCCTCACCGATATTCCACACGAAAATTGTGCAAACTTCTGTCTGGTGCCCGGCAGCCATCGCCGCCCAATGCCCAAAGGGTCGCGCAATGAAACACCGCCCGGCGCAATACAACTCATTGCCGAAGCGGGAGATTGTGCGATCTTTCCCAATACCATGTGGCACGCGGTCGCGCCAAATCATACAGATGTCGTGCGGCGCAGCATCACCTTCCGGTATGGACAAATGTGGTGCAGACCCTACGATTACGAAAAGTGTCCCGAAGAAGTTCTATCCCGCATGACACCGCGCCGCCGTCGGTTAATGGGCGACCTGGGCAAAAACTATACGGCGACAGATTATTTCAAACCCTCCGACCAGATAAAAGTCATCATGGATGGCCTGGACTTTAAGTGTCCCAATGCTTAACAGACCATAAAATCAAAAGCCTCGGAACAATCCGGGGCTTTTTTTATATCCATGCGACACTTTCGGGATGCAGCCTCGTCTTTTATTAAAACACGCGTGGATTGATTTCTTCTGGAGTATTCGTGGAACAAATTGAAGACAGCGCGCTCATCGCTCAAATTCTGGACGGCGACCGCAAAGCATTCGCAATTCTGGTACAACGCTATTCGCGATACGTGTATGCCCAAATTGCCCGATCTGTGCGACTGGTCGATGACGTGGAAGACATAGCTCAAATCGTATTTGTCAAAGTGTACGAAAATCTGCATCAGCTACGCAAACCCAACCGATTTAGATCCTGGCTACACAGCATCGTACGCAACGCCGTCAACTCCCATCATCGCCGTCGAGCCGTACAATTGCGACTGGAAGAGACATTTTATCCAGAACCTGCAACACACGAGGAAGAAGAAATCAAACATATTGTGCGAACCGCACTTCGCATCCTATCGGCTGAACATCGCCAGGTAATTGCCCATCACTATTTCAAAGGGTATTCCTACGCGGAAACAGCCGACCTCCTGGACCTCACAGTGGAAACCGTGCGCGGGCGTCTCAGGCGTGCGCGTCTCAAATTGAAAGGAGAGTTGCACAAAATGTCGGATATTCAAACACAAACTATGGAACTGGACCGCGCGGACATGGACGCGCTCAAAAAAGTAATTGATTTTGTAAGCGACGATGAAAAACGCCCAATTTTACAGGGCGTATGTCTCGACATAGGCGGTCGCGCGACTGCGACCAATGGGCATATCATGATCATTCGCACATTAAAAAACCTCTCGGAACTCGCCGCACCCATCGTCATCGGACCCTGGTCAGACATTCAACTGCCCGAACAGGCCACATTGAAAATTGCGGAAACAACCGCGGAAATTCAGAGCAACGGCACAACCCTTCAGGTACCCTTAATCGAAGGTCCTTATGTCAAATACGAACAGGTCATCCCGCAAGAAACTCCCTCAATGCGAATTTCCATCTCCTCGACTCTTCTATCACACGCCCTGAACCTACTACAAGATTTCATGGAAGCGCGGCACCCAGAATCAGATACCTGGCAATACCGCCCCCGGATAGATTTGCATCTCTCGCCATTGACCCAGACCATAACCTTTCTCACATCCCGAGATACGGGATATGCCCGAGAAGACAATGGCAAATACCAATATCTCCTCGACGCGAAAGATGACGACTCGCCGGGAGGCGTTGCAGATTGGATATTTCAGGTCCCCCTCAATGCCAAATTTGAAACACCACCAGAAGACACACTCAGGTTGAACGGATCTGAAGAACGACCTGTTGTACACCGCTTTGCCGTGAACTTCGCGTATCTAAAACAGATCCTGCACGCGCTGGATTTTGAAGACAGCGATGAAATCACAATGGAATTTCGAGAACAGAACAAAGCTATTATCTTACGCACACCCCTGAATGCAGAATGGCTGGCACTATTAATGCCAATCAGGCTGAAGTCATAAAAAGAAGACGAATCGGTGATTGCATAAAAAAAGCCCTGGAGAAATCCGGGGCTTTGCAAGTAACTTTTTATACACAATATCTCAAACATTTGTGACCGGCGCGTAGTGTAATACGATAAACTGGTTGGAACGTAAACCAACTGATTCATAAGTGCGACCTTCGCGATCACAAAATTCAACTTCAAACGCTTGACCATCCGAAAGCACCTCAACAACTGTTCCAACCTGACCCTGACAGAGATCATACTTAGCAATATCTTCGGTCAATGCAACCACATCTAAAAGTTTGATGTCTTTATCCATAGCACTTCGCGGTCAATAGTCAGTCGCAGGTACACCCTTGTGTTTGCTCACTTTTGAAGTCACATCTGACGTCCTTCATTTATCTCATACCCTGCTTCCAATTCCCGTATCAGAAGATCCATCTGCTCAGGCTCTTTTTCGTACGTATTGAATGATTTTACAGCCTCTGTTGCAATCTCCACCGACCTCTTTTCCTTGTCAATACCGATATATCTTCTTCCCTCACTCAATGCTGCTAAAGCAGTCGTCCCGCTTCCTATAAAGCAATCAAGCACAATTTCATCAGGTTCAGTAAATAGCTTAACTGCTCTGCGCGGCAATTCAACTGGAAACTTAGAATCATGATCTGAATTGCTGCGTACAGAGGGAATCTCCCATACGCCTCTGGAACCCCAATTTACCCATTCTTGTTTTGTAAGCCTTGATCGGTCAACCTTCGTTATACCCGGCTTCCAAAAAATATAAATATATTCTGACTCATCTACAGAACGGTATGAGATGGTATGCCATCTCGAATTCTCCCAAGCGGCGTCTTTTACCCATATACGTCGATCATACAAATAAAAACCTGCATCTGTAGCAGCTTTTTCTATCAAATTCCCAACGAGATAGACCCTTGTTTGGGATTGATATTTCCCGCCTCTAATATTGTTACCATTAAGCCGTCGATCTATTGTTTGCTCACTGCACCCAAAGTGTTCTGCAAGTTTGTACCTGTTCCGATCGGGATGCTGTTGTACAACCTTAAGTATGTCTTCTTTTGTAAGATTAATTTTCCGACGAGAAATGTTTTCCGCCATAATTTTGGGCATCGTCTCATCCTTAAAACACAATATATCGGCAATATTGATCACTAAAAATCCACCGGGTTTTACAATGGGAAAATGAAGTTTGATCACCTCTCGTAGAAGATTCTTCCAATCTTCAAATGATAAATCCTTCTCGTACTCTTTCCCGACGTAATACGGAGGCGACCAGATACTGAGCGCAATGGATTCTCGTTCAATTCTCCCCAAAAGCTCCTGCGAATCACCGTGATATATCGCGTTCGGAGCAAGGTTTACGATTGCCATGACCCTATACACTCCTGTTTTTTCAACATAGACAGAAATTTATATGCTGTCAACCACCGACAGGCGTTATATCCTGCCCCTAACAACAACCCCATTCTGAACCGTCTGGCGTTCGTGTTGCAGATTTTAAAAAAGGAATTATTTTAGACAGGCTCAATTCTCAGCATTCAGAAACCTTTTTTGGGAGGACTACCATGAACATCATCGTCGTAATGTCCGACACCCTGCGCTACGACCACCTGGGCTGTCACGGAAATCCATGGATCCGCACACCGCATATAGACGCATTTTCCAAACGCTGCATGTTATTTGACCGCGCGTATCAGGCATCATTCCCAACAATACCCACGCGCACAGACATGATGACAGGCAGACTCACCTTTCCCTTTCGCGGCTGGACGCCACTCCCCGAAGATGAAGTCATCTTGGCCGAACTCCTCACAGACGCGGGATATGTCACCATGCTCTTGTGCGACACGCCGCATCTGGTAAGAGACGGACATCAGTTTGATCGCGGATTTTTGGGCTGGGAATGGATTCGCGGGCAAGAAGGCGACCGCTCAATCACAGACGCCGTACCCGTCCCCTTCGAATCAGTCCCCGAAAAAATTCGCACACCTGAGCGCATGCAACAATATCACTATCGCTGGCGCGCGGCACACTGGGAAACAGAACGCGACACCTTTGTCGCACGCACCATGCAACGCGCCGCAGACTGGCTGGAAGCAAACCACACCCACGAAAAATTCTTCCTGTACATCGACACCTTTGATCCCCACGAACCGTGGGATCCCCCCGCGCATTACGTCAATATGTACAACCCCGGATACACAGGTGAAGTCATCGACCATCCCATTTACGACTACTGCGATTACCTGAGCGCAGAAGAAATCAAACACACGCGGGCACTATACGCAGGTGAAGTCACGCTCACGGACACATGGGTCGGCCATTTATTAGAAAAAGTAGAAAACCTGGGCCTCTGGGAAGACACAGCCGTGATCTTCATGTCTGACCACGGACATTATATCGGCGACCACGGACGCATTGGCAAAAGCGGACAGGGGCCTGATGGCGATTGGCCCTATTACGAAGAAGTATCCCACACAGCCTTCATGGGATATGTACCCGGCAGCAACGCAGCGGGAAAACGCACAAAATTCCTGACACAACCCGTTGATTTCATGCCCACAATTCTCGACCTGGCAGGCATAAAAAAACCCGATGGACTGCACGGGGTATCCGTCGCTCCTATCCTGAAAGGCGAAAAGGCAGAAGAACGACGAAAAGTCGCCGTCACATCGGCAACCCTGCCCGTGCGTGAAGACCGCAGCGTGTGTTCCAGCATCACAGACGGCAACTGGACCTTGCACTATCGCGGCCCCAACTGGCCCGCGGAACTATACGACCTGCGAACAGACCTCGCACAAAAGAACAACATATATAACCAGCAAAACATGGCCGTAGCACAACGACTACACAAAGCGTATCTGGAAGTATTAAAAGGCGCGGGAACGCCCGAAGAAAAAATCGCATTGCGAACGAAGTTGCCTTAAAAAAGGGGAATTATGCAGGATAGTGCCGAAAATCGGTGCATTGACAAGGCTGGCGGAATTGTATAACGTGGGGAATAGGCAAAAAAAGGGACGTGTTCATAGCACGTCCCAATCACAATACTGGTGGTTTTGAACGACCTCACCTAATTTTTCGTCTCCGAGCGGCTAAAACATCTGAATAGACCGACTATAGATACATAGATGATGGCAATACCGCCTACAAGAATCGCAAATCTATGGTCACTGAATTCTCCAAACGCTATATCCTCAAAAAAAAGCACACTATATCCGAGAAATAGTCCGGTATCAATCCCAACACCGATTGCAACAACAGAAACAAGTTTTGGAAGATCAGGAACTTCTCTACGAAAGGCACAGACTACACAGTAAATCAGAAGAAGCACTATACCGAGAATCAGACCTCTATTTATTGTCATTGATCTCTACTTTCCACCCAGTATCCGCACGAACCGCCGATAATACTTCCAATGACAATCCCTAACGTTCCAAAAGAACTACCAGCCATCAATCCGCCTATAAGTCCGGCGACCGAGAGTGCATACGAAGTCATAGAAGAGGTCTTAGATTGTTGAATCTGGTTATCGCGGTTGACAGATGCACTTTCTTGATTGAGCTCTTGAGATTCTTTCTGTAATTCCTTAATAGTGGCAAAGACCGCATCTTCAGTACGAGTTTGAATCGTTTCACTTGATTGTTCTGGTCGAATATCTAATTTTGAGAGTTCTCCCATCTATTGGCCTCCTATTCTATTCAGGTAGTACTCTCTTATGGCCTTATTCGGTATATGTGCATTTCTAAATCCTTCTCTTCTTTTCCATGTTTTGTCCCAGGGTGTTCCTTCTCTATGTGTTATATCAGAAAGCTGTAACCCTGTATATTCTCCGTAAACCTCCCAAATTTTATTTAATAAAGCACAGGAGAACTCATCGTCCTGATCTATCTTAGGAGTTGTAACTTTTGTGTCGAGTTTTCCACTACCATCATCGTATAAAAACTCAATATCTTCTGCAAACACTGTTATTGGATCCCTTCCAAAGTGCTTGAAATGATGGTAAAGTGATGGAAATACCGGACCATATTGCCAGGCCTCCGCGAATTCATCATTAACTAATGGTCTTCCATCAGGTGGGTTATCTCTCGCAGTAAAAGCGAGATAATAGCCGTGAGCAATATACACCAGTTTTTGTATCATCAATGGTGTTATTTCAACACCATCCTTTTTGGCAAGGTCTAAAAAGTAATTCGCTACAGCAAATGCAGAGTAACCCATAAATGTCTCCTTGATTACTCTTTCGCAAGGGAGAGGGAAACTATTAGATTATGTTATTATTTATGAATAACTTGTATATAAATGTAGAAAGTGATCTGCCAAAGAGCAAGTATTTTCTTTTTTTGAATGGAGTTGATCATTGAAACACCTACCAATACACGAACAAACGGATGACCGGCCCGCCTGGGGAAAGTACGAGTCTCCGCATTGCTACCATCGTCTTGAGCATCATTGTGCCGATGTTGCCGCCTGCTTCGAGATACTTCTTCAGGAACCGGTCTTGCGCCGCCGATTTGAACAGGCGTTGGGAGATATTAGCCTCTGTGCTGTAACCGAAGCTCGGTTGACAGCCATAGCATTCCTACACGATTTCGGAAAATTGAATGCAGGCTTCCAGTTCAAGATTCACAAACGAAGCGAACTACCGGCTGCCCCACCATGGGGCAAAGGACATGGACATATAGTAGAGGCTTTTTTTTGCTGCCAGCAAGATCACATGCTCAAAGCACTCGGTTTCCCAGACATGGCAACCTGGGGACCGGGATGTGATCCATTGCTAATAGCCGCACTCGCCCATCACGGGCGTCCAGCGCAGCCTCCCCATAGTGGGTCTGGCCCTCTGGAAATCTGGTCGCCTTTCGCTGGCTACAATCCAGCCAAAGCTGCCTCACTCCTATATAGCCGCATCCGCGAGTGGTTTCCAGCCGCGTTTGATCAAGGACCACCGTTGCCCGATTCACCCGAGCTTGTGCATCTCTTCGCTGGAGTTGTTGCCCTTGCGGATCAAGTTGGCTCTGCGAAGGAGTTTTTTTCATTTAAACCCGATCCCGATCCGGAATACATCATTCGTGCGCGTAAAAAGGCACAAGAGGTATTGGAAACGCGAGGTCTGTGTCGCGCCAGTCATCAAGCATGTCCTGAGCAGGCTAATTTTCAGACCATGTTCGGGCACTCATCGCCTCGTCCTTTGCAGCAGGCTGTTGCCGATGCGCCACTTGACCGTCCGCTTCTAATCCTGGAAAGCGAGACAGGTTCCGGCAAGACAGAGGCAGCGGTGATGCGATTCGCTGCGTTGTGGCGGGCGGGGATCGTTGATGGGCTTTACTTTGCAGTACCGACTCGTGCGGCGGCGAAACAACTTCACGGTCGCATCTCAAAGGCGTTGAAAAGTCTATTGCCGCAAAGAATCCCAACTGTGCTCGCTGTACCTGGCTACTATCGTGCCGACGAGGCGAAAGGGCAATATATCGGCAACTTTGAGGTCTTCTGGGAGGACGAACCCGATGAGGCGGAGCGTACCGCCCGTTGGTCGGCGGAGAGCACGCGCCATTACCTGAGTTCCACAGCGGCGGTAGGCACCGTAGATCAGGCACTCCTCGGTGCTCTCAAAGTCAAGTGGGCACACCTTCGCGGAGCGTCCCTTACCCGCAGCCTGCTCGTGGTGGATGAAGTGCATGCCAGCGATTCTTACATGACGCGGCTATTACATACCCTTCTACGTGGACATCTCGATCTCGGTGGTCATGCACTCCTCATGTCAGCAACTCTGGGGGCAACTGCCCGCACAATATTTACTGGATCTTCGATTCGCGATCTGCCTGCGCCCGATGAAGCGGAGAAAGCCCCGTATCCCGCACTCACATTGGCAGGCAATGGCACACCTGATATCTGCCCAATCGGACATACCGGGCAAAGCAAGGCAGTCTCTATGTGGGTAGAGGCATGGATGTCTGACCCGGCACAGATCGCCCGATTTGCATACTCACAAGCACGCGAAGGTGCCAAGGTACTGATCATTCGCAACACTGTTGCCACAGCGCAGGAAGTCTTCGAAAATCTGCTCAATCAAGATGGCAGTGAACTGGCTCTGATGGTGGAGGGTATCCCGACACTACATCACAGCCGGTTCGCCGTAGAGGATCGCGGACTGCTTGATGACGCTGTAGAACTCGTACTTGGAAAAGGTGACAGACCGGACAATGGGCAGGTGGTCATTGGTACTCAAACCCTCGAACAGTCACTCGACATTGATGCCGATATACTGATTTCTGATTTGTGCCCCGTAGATATCCTTCTGCAACGGATCGGACGTCTGCATCGGCACGCAGACACGGTGCGTCCCCACAGGTTCTCTACGCCAAATTGCATTGTACTCACACCAGAGGACGGATTGGAAGTCGGGCTGGAAGGTGGTCTCTTGAGTCATGGGCTTGGCATGTCCGAGAATGGAGGTATTTATCGCAACCTGCTTGCAGTGGAGCAGACGCAAAATCTGGTTGTCAATCACGCTGTTTGGCGTATTCCCGACATGAACCGGATGCTGGTGGAACAAGGAACCCATCCGGATGTACTTCGAGAACGAGCCAATATGCTCGGCGATCCCTGGTTGACCCATGAACAAGATATATGGGCGGAGATGGCTGCGGAAGGCGGAGCCGCCGGAAATCACGAACTTGACCGACAAGAATTGTTCAATGATCAGACATTTCTTGATCTGGACGAAAAAGTACGTACACGATTGGGTGAAGATGGTCCGCGAATCAACCTCGGTCAAGCGATGCCAGGTCCGTTTGGCAAACCGGTGAAAACCTTTAATCTACCAGCCTTCTTTTTTAAACAAACCCTCACACAAGATGAAATCGAACAAGCGCGTGCTGAACAGATAGCAGATGGCTTGATACTACATGTAGGAACACAGACATTTCTATATGATCGGACGGGTATCCGGCTGATAGAGACAGGGGAATAGTGTATGGCAAACTTTGGGCTTAATTTGACTGTTCGGGATCTTTTTATTTTTAATTTGCGTGGTGCAACACGTATATGTATATTAAGCCTTCCATTATTCTAATTGAGGAGGTCAAATATGAGACGACAGGAATCCCTTGTTATTCAACGAGAACACATTACCGAACGCATCAGTTTCCAAATAGAGACCTGGGAAGATGATCATAAATCTCATCCCAAAGAGAAGTATTCAAACTCAAAGTCTGCATCCTCCGACTCATCGGAGATAGTCCATTGCGAGGCGCAACACGAGCACCAGCATCCTCGTTTCCCCGCCCAAGCGGGGTTTCTAATATCCCCAAACAGCATAACAGGCAACCACCATGAACCTTCTGACTGATCAGTTAATTCGCACTCGCTTGTCCGATGGCGAAGTCGAAATACAATCTTTACCTGAAATGTACGAGGCGATGGTACTAGACCGTGTAGCGGCCTTCCCCGCACTTCGCCCCCACCAACGCCATGCCTGGCATGCATTTTTAGCGCAACTGGCAACAATCGCCATGCACAGGACGAACACAAGAGTGCCGCCACAGACATCTACAGAATGGCAGGATTTGCTGCGCAGCCTGACACTGGATTATGCTAACGATGAACCCTGGTGCTTGATTGTGGAGGATCCGACGAGACCTGCATTCATGCAATGTCCGTCACCCAATGGCCTCGACGATTATCGCGGTCGAGTTACGACACCCGACGACCTCGATGTTCTGGTCACATCCAAGAACCACGATGTGAAACGGACCATTGCACACGGGGGAGCACCTGAAGACTGGATATTCGCGCTGATTGACCTCCAGACCATGGCGGGCTTTCTCGGTGCTGGCAATTACGGCATCGCCCGTATGAACGGTGGGTTCTCAGCACGTCCTTGCCTCGGATTAGTTCCAGCAAACGGTCTTGTCGGCGCACATCTACTCCACGACATCCAGCGCATGATTGCAGGACGCGATCAATTGCTGGAGGAATATAGCAATTACTACGCTCCGACGGATGGACTGGCTTTGTTGTGGATAGAACCATGGAACGGCACAGAGCAAGCAGACCTGAGAACCCTTGACCCCTACTTCATCGAAATCTGCCGGCGCGTACGGCTTCGTTTAGAAAGCGACCAACTCGTCGCGTGGACATCATCCTCGAAGCGTGCGCGGATCAATGCAAAAGCTGCAAAGGGAAATCTTGGCGACTTCTGGACACCAGTAGAAAATAAGGAAAGCAAAGCCCTCTCTTTGTCCTCAGTAGGTTTTCCCTACAAACGGCTGGTTGAATTGCTCTTTGAAAATGAGACTTATAATAAGCCTCCATCAATGCGGGTAGATGGTGGCACAGGCGACAAGTGGCAATTGGTTGCGCGTGGTATTGCTGGCGGTCAGGGCAAAACAGATGGCTATCACGAACGCACCGACATCGCCTTTGCTAACAAAACAGCTTCAGGTCTTTTCAGGACAGCTGAAAGTAATAAACTGGCCGAAATCGCACAGGCGCAGATAGAAGAGATATCCGAAGTGACAGATGCACTGCGATTCGGCATTGCCATCGCAGCGAGCGGCGGAAAAGAGCCTGGCGACCTCACCAAGTCTGACCGAGCGCATGCCACACCCTTTGTAAGACGGCTCGAAGCCGTGGCGGATACAGCGTTCTTCACGGTGTTGCAAGATCGTTTTCTTGCCGAGAATGACGACACAACAACCGCACGCCATCGCGCCGTATTCGCACGTCTTTTAATTTGCACAGCGCGAAAATTGCTCAACGAGGCGATAGACAGCGTACCTTACGCGTCCATTCACCGTCATCGGGCGAGAGCGAGAGCGACCAGTGCGTTTGAGGGCAGACTGCGCCGAGCGAATGGCATCTTCAGCGATCAGTCTGAGATATTCAATACCAGGGAGACAAATAATGTCGATTAAAGAAATCCCGACTGCACCGAAAAAGAACGTGAATACTCACAGCCTCGGCCAAGTGGTTTCCAGACTGGCTGGGGAGATCACCAGACTTGATCCGGGATCAGCCGCTGCGCTCCGACGCGGACCATTATCAGGAGCTGGCGCAGCGGCCTTCTGGCAACTTATGGCTACCCATCAACCAAGAACCAATGACGACGCGGGCTGGGCAGCACTCATTCAGGGAATCGCGATACTAACGCCTAAGGGGACAGATCCCAACAAAAAATCGGCACACGAATACCGCTTGCCCATGGGTTCTGCCCTGTCCAAGGCCAAATTCTTAGAACTGCGGCTCGCTCGTCTTCTGAACGCCCCAAAGGAGATGCGGCGAGACCTCGCCGTACGCTTATGTCGGCGGCTATCCAGAACCGAACACAGCCGTTTTAATCTCGAAACACTGGCGCGGTTTATTCTCTTTTCCGACGACGAAACAGATCGCCGAATTGCCCGCGATTACTACCGCACTGAAGCGGAATCAAAACGCAAATCCAATGAATCTACAGATTAGGAGATTTTCATGCCCAACGTTCGTTTTCTTCAGATCCACAGCCTCCACGGCTATCCCGCTGCACTCCTCAACCGCGATGATTCGGGTCTTGCCAAACGCATGACCTATGGCGGCACGACCAGGACACGTATTTCTTCCCAATGTCTCAAGCGGCACTGGCGCGTCTCGGACGATATCTACGCCTTGAGTAGCATAGATGGCGCAACCGCTGCGATCCGTTCGCGTGAGATCGTGACCCGGCGAGTCATTGAACCGCTTATAGAAGCAGGCCACGGTGAGGAGATAATTAAAGTAATTGGAGAGGAATTTCAACTCGCAATTTACGGCGATAAAGGTGGTACGAGGACGGGGCGTCAGCCGCTTTTGCTCGGTGAACCGGAAATCGAGTATCTCGCTCGCGAAGCCCAAAAAATTGCGGATGCCCATGGCACTGATTCGGAAGCAGCAGAGGAGGCCGCCAAAAATTGGCGCAAAGCTGTCAATGCCAACATGAAAACCTTGCGCGACAACTGTTCACTCCCAGGAGGCCTGGTTGCCGCCCTGTTCGGGCGTATGGTAACTTCAGACGTAGAAGCGAATATTGACGCTGCTGTTCATGTAGCCCATGCCTTCACCATCCATGAGGAAGAAAGCGAAAGCGACTACTTCACCGTTGTCGATGACCTTCATCGTATCGAAGACGATGCAGGCGCAGATCATATCGGCGAGTCCGAATTGACTTCCGGCCTGTTCTATGGTTATGTCGTCCTCGATCGAGAAATGTTGCTTCGCAATCTCGGCAGCGATTCCGAAATGGCTGGTGAAGTTACCCGACGCCTCGTGCATCTGATTGCCACCGTGACTCCCGGTGCAAAATTAGGATCTACCGCGCCCTACGACTATGCGAGTTGGCTACTCGTTGAAGCCGGTGAACACCAGCCGCGCAGCTTAGCTGAGGCGTTTCGCAAACCCTGCAAGGCACTGGTAGATGAAGCTGAAGCCGAAGTGAACGCTCATATTGAGAAAATTGATGCTGCTTACGGTACAAACGAAGCCCGCCGCTCAATGAGTTTGACAAACACACCGATTTCAGGAGCAGAACTTTTGCCCCTCTCCGATCTCGCGGCGTGGGCAGGCTCCACGATTCAGGAAGGAGTTGCGTGATGCGCTGGTTGCAAATCCGGTTCCATGCACCACTCGCATCCTTTGGTGGCGAAACAATTGACGTCCATGGTGTGATCCGTGATTTTCCCGCCCAATCCATGCTGACAGGGCTCTTTGCCAATGCCCTTGGCTGGACCCGTGCTATGCGGGCAGAACATCAAGCACTCCAAGACAGAATCATCTACGGCGTACTACATGAAGAGGAACCGATGCTCGGTCGTATAACGGACTATCAGACCGCGCAACTTTCCAAGAACGACAAGTCATGGACCACGCGGGGAGTACCCGCAGACCGGGCTGGTGGTGCTGTCAGTTATAGGGGCGCACACCAGCGTTGGCGCGACTACCACGCCGACTTGCGTATGTTGGGCGTCATTCGGCTCGATCCTGCCGAGATACCACCGACCCTTGACGACCTGGCAAATGCACTGGAGCATCCCGCACGTCCGTTATTCATTGGGCGGAAGCCTTGTCTGCCCTCTGCCCCCATCTTCAGCGGCTGGATAAAAGCACCGGATATGCACACCGCACTTCGCAACACAGCACCCACAAGTGAAGGGCCTTTTCGAGCCTTCTGGCCTGCATCAGAAGGGACAGACGATTCGGATAGAACGACATTTGTGACCGATGAACGCAACTGGATAACGGGACTTCATGGGGGTGCTCGTCGCATTTGCGAGGGTAGGATTTCTGGCAGGGAGGATGAGTAATGACCACTTATATGATCCACATTCCGATGGACATGCGCGCCTTTAATCAATGGGCGGGACAACGCGGACTCATTCGACGCGGCGTATTTGACGAGGGCTATGCACTACACATATTGTTGACAGGAATGTTTGGACCAGGCGTTTTGCGACCATTTCGTCTGTTTGCCTCAGAGCGACGCCGCAACGCTTCTCTCTACGCATACACCGATACGGACCAAACTGCGCTACAATCCACAGCAAACCTCGTCGCGACGCCCGATTGCCTGGATGCACTCGATCCCAAAAAAATACGTTCGAAGGAGATGCATACTGAATTTACCACTGGTCAGCGTTTGGGATTTGACCTGCGAGTTCGTCCAGTACGGCGGCTCCGAACCGAAATACACGACCAAAAATCCGGTAAGACAATTGCAAAAGGCGCGGAGATTGACGCATTTCTTGTCCACGCGCTTCGTCATTTTCCCAATGGTTGGGCAGACGAGACTATCAATGCGCGGGCAGCAGGAGAGACGCGAGAGAAGATCTATACGGAATGGCTCGACGAACGTTTTGATGGCGTCGCGGCAATCGAGAAGGATGCGTGCCGCATCGCCGCATTCAAGCGCAGTCGCTCTCTACGCGGTGACGGATTTTCTCCCGAGGGACCGGATGTAATCTTTCATGGCGTTCTGACAGTTACAAATCCGAATGAATTTGCTGTCCGCATACGAAATGGGATCGGACGACATAAGGCTTATGGGTATGGCATGCTGCTTCTCCGCCCGCCCGGGACAGCAGTAGCCTATTAGGAAGAAAAAATAAATAACCTTGCGGGGTTCGCTATGCTGATGCGACGTCTTGGTTTGGAAACCGCCCGAATACCTCATGCAGATCGGGCTGGCTTGCTCTGGTTGTCTCGCGGCGCCTTAACCGCCCGCGATGGCACCCTGGCATTCGAACGCAATACAGAACAAGCTGACAACAATCCACTCGATCCCGGGTATTATGCGATACCACTGCAGGGCGTCTCCATGATCCTGCTCGGTCCCGGATCCACAGTCAGTCATGACGCGCTACGCCTCCTCGCTCGACAAGGTACAGCTCTGGCCGCGGTGGGTGAGGATGGTGTGCGTCACTACACCGCGCCACCACTGATTGCCAACCGGTCCGGCCTTGCAAGGCGTCAGGTACGGGCGTGGGCCGATCTCGATAAGCGACTCAATATTGCCCGACTCATGTATGCATGGCGCTTTGGCACTGTCCTGCCACATAGCGATATTAAGGTGCTGCGCGGTATTGAAGGGGCGAGGATGAAGAAAAGCTATAAACTGATCGCTACGCAGGTCGGGATCAAGTGGCACGGCAGACGTTATGACCGATCTCAGCCTACCGCGAGCGATCTGCCCAATCAGGCATTAAATCATGCGGTGAGTGCTGTGGAGGCTGCCGCCGCTATTGCAGTATCAGCCACGTCAACTATCCCACAACTTGGCTTTATCCACGAGGACCCCGGCCAATCATTTGTGCTGGACATTGCCGATCTCTATCGAACCACAGTCACCATCCCCGCTGCTTTCCGCGCTGCAAAGCAGGCAGAGTCCCCGCCCTATGGAAATATCGAACGTCTTGCCAGACGGGAGGCTGGTCGTGTCCTCGCCAGCGAAAAGATCATACCCGACATGATTGAGCGTATCAAGGAGATGTTTGAAAACATAGACGATCAGGAGGATTCATAGTGCCCATGACTGTTGTGGTCACACGCGATGTCGAATCGCGCTACCGTGGCTTTCTGGCCTCGGCGATGTTGGAGGTCGCCCCTGGTGTGTATGTTTCTCCCGAACTTTCCAAAGGCGTGCGCGAGCGCATCTGGACCGTAATAAGCACCTGGTATGATATTTTGAACCGCGGTGCCGTGGTCATGATGTGGCGTGATACCACTGCATCCGGTGGCCTCGCCCTCCGTCATCTCGGTGATCCGCCCAAGGAAATCCGTGATGCTGATGGCGTTTTATTGGTGAAAAGGCTATAAAAATAGCCCACAAATTCCCCGTCTATTTACGGGGTAAGAAGAAGTATACGTTTGTACAGGTTTCCCCGTGTGTACGGGGATAGACCGTGATTGACACGCAGCCTGCGAAAACCGAGCCAGGTTTCCCCGTGTGTACGGGGATAGACCCGCGCTGGCTGGTTTCTGCATAAGCGTTTGGATGGTTTCCCCGTGTGTACGGGGATAGACCCGACCTTGCCAGTCGATACCCGAAAGAGGGTATGGTTTCCCCGTGTGTACGGGGATAGACCCAAAGCACCCGATGGCGCACGCGAAGATTTGTTGGTTTCCCCGTGTGTACGGGGATAGACCCGAAGCGGAGCGCGAGAAAGAACGTAACCGAAAGGTTTCCCCGTGTGTACGGGGATAGACCTCACTATGGACAGGGATTGATGCGAAAAATGTTGGTTTCCCCGTGTGTACGGGGATAGACCCATTCTGAATATACATACGCAAGTGCCGACGCGGGTTTCCCCGTGTGTACGGGGATAGACCCATGTCCGAATAGATTTTGGTCGTGGCAACGATGGTTTCCCCGTGTGTACGGGGATAGACCCCTATGTTGATCATCGAAGCAAAACTTGACGCCGGTTTCCCCGTGTGTACGGGGATAGACCCTTTGCCCTTGAAATCCCGATGCTTTTTCAGGAGGTTTCCCCGTGTGTACGGGGATAGACCATATGGGATTTGAGGAAGGAACACGAAAATGGCGGTTTCCCCGTGTGTACGGGGATAGACCCGCAGGTGATGAGCACGACATCGACCCACATGAGGTTTCCCCGTGTGTACGGGGATAGACCATACTGGTAAAGGACGTCTGATGCGATTTGGGCGGTTTCCCCGTGTGTACGGGGATAGACCCCGAAGGGGGAAAGCATCAAGATTATGCCGACGGGTTTCCCCGTGTGTACGGGGATAGACCCGTCAAACATCCAAAGGCGATGGTTTATGTGAGGGTTTCCCCGTGTGTACGGGGATAGACCTGGAGGCAGCAAAAGCGTCGGCGCCGCGCAAAAGGTTTCCCCGTGTGTACGGGGATAGACCTTTTCCTAATCCCATACGCCACCGCTTCTTTCTGGTTTCCCCGTGTGTACGGGGATAGACCCACACTTGATGGTCGCAGCGATGACTATATCCGGGTTTCCCCGTGTGTACGGGGATAGACCTGTGTTTATATTAAGAATAAGTCGGAGCGAGTGGGTTTCCCCGTGTGTACGGGGATAGACCCGGCGCCGATTTGGCCGACGCCGATTTGACCGGGGTTTCCCCGTGTGTACGGGGATAGACCGAGAGTTCGCGGATATGACCAGGCGGACATCGGTTTCCCCGTGTGTACGGGGATAGACCCTGCGAAACGAAAGCGTGTGTCGAATGGCGACAGGTTTCCCCGTGTGTACGGGGATAGACCTTGTAACGTATTCCCATGACGCAACAAAACTTCGGTTTCCCCGTGTGTACGGGGATAGACCTCTGTGCGACCGTCTGATAGCCCAGCGCCTGAAGGTTTCCCCGTGTGTACGGGGATAGACCCTAACCTTCACCTTCTTGTAGTTGTATTTCGTGGGTTTCCCCGTGTGTACGGGGATAGACCTTGGGTTGATTTTGTCGAAGGCGGCCCCGACTCGGTTTCCCCGTGTGTACGGGGATAGACCATACGAGAGGGTGAGTGCACCTGGACAAGAGTAGGTTTCCCCGTGTGTACGGGGATAGACCCTGGGTGCCGAAGCTGATATTATTAAGAGTCTTGGTTTCCCCGTGTGTACGGGGATAGACCTCCTCTAAAAGCCCGATATTCAACGACGCCATTGGTTTCCCCGTGTGTACGGGGATAGACCCGGTTGGGTGAAATCGACACGCTGGCGAAAGAGGGTTTCCCCGTGTGTACGGGGATAGACCCGATACGATGGTCGCGGCGATGGAAAAAGTCGAGGTTTCCCCGTGTGTACGGGGATAGACCCATATCAGCGATAACGGCATTGGAATCTTGCCAGGTTTCCCCGTGTGTACGGGGATAGACCTTTTCCATTTATTTTCGGCTGGCGGGTCCGCTGGGTTTCCCCGTGTGTACGGGGATAGACCTCCGAAAAGTCTGTTGATCGGGGTGCGCGACGAGGTTTCCCCGTGTGTACGGGGATAGACCCGCGCAGCCCGAACAAGTGCCTTCGTCTGGCGAGGTTTCCCCGTGTGTACGGGGATAGACCATTACGGGGTTGCCCATGTCGATCTGCGTCAAGATGGTTTCCCCGTGTGTACGGGGATAGACCTCTCTGGCTGGCGCACAGTGATGGCATCGCCGAGGTTTCCCCGTGTGTACGGGGATAGACCCTTGCAATTGCAACTGAAGGGGCAAAAAAAGCCGGTTTCCCCGTGTGTACGGGGATAGACCCCTCGAGTACTCCAGCCTTGCCACACTCCCGGCGGTTTCCCCGTGTGTACGGGGATAGACCTCCCGATAACGCTGCGGCTCTGTCAATGTCCATGGTTTCCCCGTGTGTACGGGGATAGACCCTCAATCAGATGGTCGCCGTACTCAACATCGAAGGTTTCCCCGTGTGTACGGGGATAGACCTTGAGGGAGTGGCCGCATGATAGATTTGATGGCGGTTTCCCCGTGTGTACGGGGATAGACCCGGCATTGGCCTTGCCGCCCGCAGAATACAATCATTCAAATAGCGCCGTCGCTTCGGAGTTTCTCAATCTCTGGCATCGAATATCCGAGATATTCGCTCAGAATCGACTCGTTGTGTTCTCCCAGTGAAGGCCCGCGCCGGGGTTCAACCGATTCGCCGCCGACCTCTAAAGGACTCGCCACCACCCGGACGGCTCCGAACTCCGGATGCGGCAACGCCAGTATCATCTCGTTCTCGGCCACATGCGGGTCGGCAAAAGCCTGCTCAACCGTATTCACGGGCGCGCAGGGCACCTCGCCCTTGAGCAGCGCCAGCCAATCGGCGGTCGTCTTCTTGCGGAAGAGATCCTTCAGAATCGGAACCAGAATGTCCCGATTCTCCAGGCGATCCGCAAAAGAACAGAACCGGGAATCTTCCGCCAGTTCCGGCGCCCCCAGAATGCGTGCCAAATTTTGAAAAAACTTCTCCTTTGCGCACATGATCACGAGCCATCCGTCCTTAGTCGGCACCACCTGCGACGGAATCTGTGACGGATGAGAAGAATCGGGCGTCCGATGCGCCTGATACCCTTTGGTCAGGAACCACGCCGCCACATATCCCAGATTCGCCAGCGCCGTATCGAACAGATTCACATCCACATCGCATCCCAGGCCCGTCTGTCTGGCGCGGAAGATCGCGCTGACCATGCCCAGAGACGCCATTGTGCCCGCGCCGAGATCCACGAGGGAAAGTCCTGTTTTCGTCGGTGGACCGTCAGGCTCACCCGTAAGACTCATCCATCCGGCATATCCCTGCATCAAATAATCGTATCCCGGTTCGCCCGCTCGAGACCCCTGCCGTCCGAACGCAGAAAGCGAGCAGCATACAATCGAAGCCTTGACCGCACTCAGCGCCGGGTAATCCAGACCCAGCCGGGATGGAAGGTCTCCGCGCAGATTGTTGAACACCCCATCCGAAATCCCCACCAACCGATGCAACACCTCCCGCCCCCCCGGATGCTGCAAATTCAGCGTCATACTCTTCTTGTTCCGGTTGAAACTCTGGAAATACACGCTGTCCTGTTCAGCGGTATAGGGTGGCACATAACGCGCGACATCGCCACCCGTCTCGGGATTCTCGACCTTGATGATCTCCGCCCCAAGGTCCGCCAGCATCATCGTCGCCCACGGACCCGCCCCGAACTGCTCCACCGAGACAATCCTTATTCCATTCAGGGGCGGATGTCGGTTTTGATCGTGCATGTAACCCTCTTCCTCTTCAATCGGCCTGCCGGTCATTGCGCTCTTCCTCAAGACGAGCCAGAATCCGCCGCGCCCGTTCCAGAATCGGCCTATCTACCATCCGGCCATCCACGGTCGCCGGGCCTTCGTCCGCCCGCCGTGCAAAAGCCTCAACAATTCGCCGTGCCCACCTCTCCTCGACCTCCGTAGGACTGAAAATTTCATTCACTGCCCCAACCTGATCCGGATGGATCACGGCTTTTCCGGCAAACCCCAGAGCCCTGGCCCGCTGCGCCTCCACGGCCAGTCCGTCAGGATCCAGGATGTCCGTAAATACCTTATCTATAGCCCGGATTTGTCCGCTTGCCGCGGCCACCGCCAGCGCTGACCGGGCGTAGTTGACCAATCCCTGTCCCGGGTGCGAAAAAAGGCCCAGATCCAGCGCGAAATCCTCCGCGCCGAACATAAGCCCCACCAGCCTGGGTGTAACGGATGCGATCGCAGGAGCATGAACCAGACCCCCGGCGCTCTCAATGATTGCCAGAAGCCCGACGCCTCCAGATGGAATACCCGCTCTGGTTTCGTGCCGATCCAGCCACCGGCACATCTGAAGCACATCCTCCGGTCCCTGCACTTTGGGCAACACGAGTCCCTGCAATCCCGCACGCGCAATCGCCTGCAGATCGGCCTCCAATTCGGAGGACCCGGCATCGTGAACCCTGACGAATCGCGTTGGGCCACCACGCACAACGTCCAGCGCGGCAGCGACACGACTGCGTGCAACGTCCTTCTCAGCCTCCGGGACGCCGTCCTCCAGATCGAATATCAGCACATCCGCCGGCAGACCCAGAGCCTTGTCGATCATCCGCTGCTGGTGCCCCGGCACAAAAAGCCAGGACCGCATCGACTTCACCCGTCTTTCTCCTCGTGAATTTCGGGAAAGGCATCCTCCGACGGCGCGTGCGCCCTCTTATAGACCATCACGCTGCGAGTCAGATCTATGACGACGCGGCCATCCTGATTCACGCCCCGCGTACGCACCTTTACGATACCCGCTTCCGGGTACGACTTCGACTCCCGCCTGGTGAGCACCTCTGTCTCGCAATAGAGCGTATCTCCCACAAACACCGGGTTCGGAAGCCGGATCTCGCTCCAACCCAGGTTCGCCATCGCCCGCTCGCTCACATCCGGGACACTCATCCCCACGACCAGCGCGAGCGTAAACGTGCTGTTCACCAGGATCTTTCCCCACCGCGTCCGGCGGGCATACTCCTCGTCAAAGTGAAGCGGATTGGTATTCAGGGTCAGGTGCGTGAACAACTGGTTATCAGTCGTCGTCACCGTCCGCCCGAACCGGCTTCGATAGACTTCGCCCACCTCAAAATCCTCATAGCATCTCCCGGTCCAGCCCGGTATCACTTTTTTCTTTATTTTCTCCATACCAGACCCCTTTGCGTCAATATAATTTGCTACAATCCGATGTCCACCGCTTTATCGCCCCTCTCTACCCATCACTCGTTCGTCCCTCGGCGCATTTCAAAAATACGCACAACAATGTACATACCCAGTGAAACAATAAAAAAGACGAGCAACATCCACGCGATAGATTGCAGAGATTCGATAATCGTGCGATATATCTCGAGCACCCAGCGTTCGGTCGTCAGTTCAAAGGGAGGCATATCGCGGGATTCACCTGCGGAATCGAAAGACTCCTGCGGCAAAATATAGCGCTCCAGCGAACGGACACGCACACCGCCAGAGATACCCACCACAAAAATCGCAAACTTCATATAGCGCACCCACGCGCCTGCTATCGCATCGTCAATAAGCCGGTGCAGAATACTATTGATCGCGCTGCTAAACGCACGCACGGCGATAAAAGACACGAGAGCGGCGACTACGAGGGTAATGACAAGAAGTGTGAAGAACATGGGAGGACCTCCATTATTTATTCATGCCTCAGTATTTCCACGGGATTGGTATGCGCAACCCTGAACGCCTGTGTACCAACGGTCAAAAGCGCAATTAAAAGTGCCAGCAAGCCCGACAACACAAACGACCATAAATTCAGGGATGTGTGATACGCAAAATTTTGCAAATAAGTATTAGTCAAATAATAGGCAACGGGCCAGGCGATCAGATTGGCGACAAGCACCAGCTTCAAAAACGCCTTTGACACCAGCAAAACAACACTTGAAACAGATGCACCCAGCACCTTGCGAATACCGATCTCGCGCCTGCGGCGTTCAGCCGTAAAAGCCGCCAAACCGAACAAACCCAAACACGCCAGCAAACACACCAACCCGGCAAAAGCGGTAACAGCCTGCCCTAAATCCCTCTCCGCCCGATAAATCGCATCGAGTTCATCATCCAAGAATGTAAACTCAAAAGGCTTATCGGCTGGCATAAATGAATCCCAGGTCTCCTCCAGAAAAGGTCGGACCGCTAAAAAATCGCGCACCCGCAACGCCAGATAATCGTAAAACCATTGCCGATAGGCAAAAACCGCAGGCCCAATCGGTTGTCGAAGAGAGGCGTAGTGAAAATCTGCAATCACGCCAATCACAGTTCCCTTAGCATCCTCCTCTGAACGCGCCCGACCAAAACGCCGCCCCACGGCATCCTCCACTGCCCAACCAAGCGCGCGCACAGCGGTCTCATTGAGAATATACCCATGCGTACGATCGCGCTCAACCCCGGGCGAAAACGTGCGACCAGCTATAATAGGCACACCGAAAGTAGCAAAAAAATCTTCATCTGCCTCCTGCACCGGCATCCGCCACTCGGTATGGTCCTGACCTTCGGGCTTGACAATCCGCACAAAACCACCGCCATCTTGCCCGGGCAAAAAACGAAAAGCAGACGCTGAAACAACATTGAGATGTTCCAAAAACGCCTGCTTTACAGTATTGTACCGTGCCACGAGCCAGGGATCATCATTGGTCTTGAGCCGACGATCCAGCTTAAAAATAGGCAACAAAACGAGATGTTCCTTATCAAAACCGAGATCCTTGTACTGAATATAATCCAGTTGCCGATAAATAACATCCACAACAATCATAAGCAAAATAGCAATCGCAAATTGCGCCACAACCAGAACCTGCCGAAGCCGCGCACCCGGCAAATGCGCGACGCCCTTAAGCACATCCGCTGGCCGAAACCCCGAAAAATAAAACGCGGGATATACCCCCGCCATCAAACCCACAAACACGGCAAGTCCTAAAAGACCCGGCAAAATCCCGAACAGCATCGACGCATCCAGAGCGTAATGCGCGCCCGTCCGCGCACTGAATTCCGACAACGAGACGCGCGCAATAGGCACAGCGATAACCACAGCGATCAACGCCAGCAAAACCGTCTCGCACAAAAACTGCTGAATCAACTGACCGCGCCGCGCGCCAACCACCTTCCGCATCCCCACCTCGCGCGCGCGATACATCGAACGCGCCGTAGCCAGATTGACAAAATTAATCGCCGCAATCGCCAGAACCAGCACCGCAATCGACGCAAAAAGATAAAGCGTCTGAACATCGCCGCCCGAAGGCAAATTGTAATCCTGAACCCCATACAGATGCACCCGCGCAAGAGGCTGCAAGCGAAACGAAAGAATGCGGCGCACATCCGCGCCCATGTACCGTTCAATAACACCCGACATCTTTGCTTCGAATTCACCCGCATCTATCCCATCGCGCAAACGCACAAAAGTCTCAATACCCGCCTGTTGCACCAACCCCCGCCACTGCGTCCAATCAAAAATAGCCTCCTGTGTTCGCCCATTGGTAAAATGCAACAAATCAAACTGAATGGACGAAAACTTCGGAGGCGTTTGCAAAACCGCGGCAACCGTATAATCGCCGCCGTAATACCGCTCGCGAATCGTAAGAACCTGGCCTATGGGATCGACCTTGCCGAACAACCGCTCTGCCGCTGACTCCGTAATCGCAATACTATACGGCTGCGACAGTACACTGGTATCACCAGTTAAAAAAGGAAAATGAAACAACTCAAAAAACCGGTCGTCAACCTGCCCCTGCGCCAGCGTAAGCTCCCGGTCCCCAAATCGCACCACAACCGGATAAATGCGATTTTTGGACGCCAACTCAACCTCGGGCATCTCCGCTTCAAGTGTCCGGGCGAGCGCCCCCGAAGTCAGCCATCGCACCTGCGTCTGCTCATTGCTCACCCGCTCCCGCAAAACGCGATAGATGCGATGCACATCCGGATGAAACCGGTCATAACTCATCTCGCAATGAATAATCACAATCGCCATCACACAACACGACAGCCCCACAATAAGACTGAGCAAATTGATCAGCGTATCGCGCTTGTGCGACCACAGGTTGCGGCATGCGATGGTGAAATAGTTTGAGAACATGAGAAATTAAATAAACACATAATCATCGGGATCGGGCGCCCGCGTTTCCTTCCAGAACTCGTGCATAGAAAACGGCCAATTCTGCGTCACCCGCCCGGCCTCGTTCTTATACCAGCTCCGAACATTTGGCGCGCCCCAAGCCATCTCCAGATTACCCGCATCAATGCGCTCATTATACCGATCATGCACATCCTGCTTACAATCCATCGCTGCGCATCCCATCTCAATCAGCAGCTTGATACACCCCAGGATATATCTCATCTCGCACTCGGAAAAAAAGATAATACTCCCATTCACAACAATATTGGTATTGGGTCCATACATACAAAAAAAATTGGGAAATCCCGGAACAGAAACGCCTTTATACGCGCGCGGATCGCCATCCCAATGCGCCTGTAAATCCCTGCGCCCAAACCCCTCAAACGTCATCGGCCACAACATTCGACTCGGCTGAAATCCCGTACCGTAAATCAGCACATCAAAATCATAGCCTTCACCCGACTGCGTCGCCAAACCGGACTCCGTAATTCTCTCAATCGGATCCGTAATAAGATGCACATTCTCCCGCTTCAGCGTGCGCAACCACAGACCATTATCCCACAACATGCGCTTGCCGGCCGGTGGAAAATCTGGAATACACTTCTGCATCAACTCGGGATCGTCGCCCAGCACCGACTCGATATACTCTATAATCCGCTGGCGCACCTTGTCATTCGCCTTACTCACCGCGCGTTCCTGGTGCGGCCATGCCGGATCCTTTTTTGCCGCGCCGAGCATCCCCTCTGCCGAACGCCAGAACATAAACAGCCGAAACCACTTGGCGTAAAACGGCACATGATTCAAAAGATAGTGCTGTCCCTCGGGCACATCCGCGTGATAATGCGGATTGGGCTGAATCCAGGGCGGCGTGCGCTGAAACACAAAAACATCGCGCGCCTGCTTTGCAATCTCCGGCACAAACTGAAATGCACTCGCCCCCGTACCAATCACCCCAACGCGTTTATCCGTCAAATCGCACTCCCCCGGCCATCGCGCAGAATGAAAAGCAATTCCCCGGTATTGCTCGCGCCCCGCAATATTCGGCAACTTTGGACGGTTGAGCTGTCCCACAGCGCTGATAATGGCATTCACCTCAATCATCTGCCGCACCCCCTCTTTATCCCGCACCTCAACCTTCCAGATCTTGCGCTCCTCATCAAAACGACCACACACAACCTCTGTCTGAAACCGGACATGCTCGCGCAAATGAAAATCCGCGGCAAACTGCTTAAAATAATCGAGAAGCACCTGCTGAGTAGAAAAATACTGCGGCCAATTCCTGGGCAAAAAAGAATAAGAATACGAGTGATTCGGACTATCAACGCGGCATCCGGGATACGTATTCTCCAGCCATGTCCCCCCCACATCGGCATTCTTCTCCACCACCGTAAACGAAATCCCCACCTCTTGAAGCCGATGCGCCGCCAGCAGCCCGGACATCCCCGCCCCAATAATCAACACGCGAAAATCCCGCTTCTTATCCCCGGGCAAATCATCCATACCCGGAGGCACAAACGGATCCTCGCCATTCAAAGACAACTCCCCCTCCAAAAACGCCCCGTAATCCTCGGGAATCTCCTCTCCAATCATAAAATTCATCATCTCCCAAACCCGCGCCCGGTCCGGTGCAGGAGGCAGAGTACAACCGCGATCCCGATACGCCTTCAACACCTCAAAAGCAATCTCCCGAACAACCGCCTGCTGCTCCTCTTTCACACCCGCCTGCGGATCCGCCAGATTCCTCGCCCGTGGGCGAATCTCCCCCCGAACAATGCCCATATCCCCGGTCAAATGCACCAGAGAAACCATCAGCGCGGGAATATTCGCATCCTCCAACGCCGCCCTGATCGTCTCGTCATCTTCAACCATCGGTTCCCATGTATCAAACGCCTTATCAGCCATCGGACATCTCCATCTGCGAATCAACGAATCAATGAACCCTGCCCCACCACCCAAAACCTCTGGATTGCGGCTTACACCCTGCCGCAATGACGGCTTTCATGTACTTACCTGATTCGTCTATTCGTCTGATTTACGATACAGGTTGTGCAGCCACGCTCTCGGGCATCTCTTCTCGCTCCCGCTCAAGCTGTCCCTCGGGATCGACCCATTGACTCACAATCAGCGAAATCAGTGCCAGAACAGCACCGCTAAAGAAAATCACCTGATAGCCAAAATAGTGCCATGCGAAACCGCCCAAAAGCGGTGCCGCAACAGAAGCCACATGATTCATCGTCACACCCATCGCAAGCGACGGCTTGAGATCTGACTCAGGCGCGATCTTGTGCAAATAAGTCGTCAGTGCAATCCCACCAAAAAAGATAATATTATCGACACAATACAAAACGTACAACGTGGGGCGATGCATCACCACCGCGTATCCGAGAAACACAAAGGTCAACCCGATATAACTGACCGACAGCATCTTTCGCTCGCCGTACTGATCCACCAACTTGCCCATCGTCGGCGCAGTCAGCGTAATCAGCGTCTGATTCATCAGCACCAGAATCATCGTCGTATGCACGGGCATCCCGTGTATCTTCACCAGAGCAAAAATCGCAAACGTAATAAACATCTGCTTCCGCATACCCTGCAAAAAATTCAGCGCATAATACAGACCATACCGCCGCTTAAAAACAAAACTCCGCTCGTGGGCTGGCCGCTTGCGAGACGCAAACAAAATGGCAAAACCACCGCCCACAGTAGCGGCACCCGCCATAACAAACAGACCATTGTACCCAACAAAATCATAAGCCAATTTACAAATCAGAATAGACAACAACCACGCCACACTATTCACACTGCGCAACTGCCCCAACCACTTTCCCTTCTTACCCTCTGGCGAAAAAAGCAACGCCATCGACTGCTCCATCGGGATCCAGCAGTGAAACCCCACACCCCACACAAACGAATACACCGCCAGCATAAAAACCGAATCAACCTGGGCATAAGCCATAATCCCCACACCCATAACCATCAGCGAAATCGCAGCGACAACAGGAGGCGCGAACCGCACCATCAGCGCGACAAAAAACGCATTCATAAAACCCGACACCTCGCGCAGGGCTTCCACATATCCCAACTCGTGTGCGTCGATATTCAGGCGATCAACAACAAAATTGTTGTAAAGCGTCAACTGCACACCAAAAAAAATCCCCTGCGAAGCAACCGCAAGCGCGAGCAAACGAAAATCTCGATTCCACTCAGAAATTGGATTATTCAAAAAACCTCCTTCAATTCCCCAACGGCTCCCACACATCGCCAAAAATAGACCGCAACCGCGCCATATCTTCATCTGGCAAAGGCGGGCCGAGAATCGCCTTCACATTCTCCTCCAAATGGTCGATATTTGCCGTACCCGACAGCACCACACCCATCGCGGGATGTGCGTTCACATACTTATAGCCCGCCGCAGGCAATGACGTAACATCGCCCTTAACCAACCATCTCAACGGATCCTCATCTTCCAGCGCATCTCGCGCAATCAACCCCTTATCCTTCGCATACGCAATGCGCTCCTCGAGCACATCGGGCCGAGCCAGTGCCCGCCGAACAGCAACCATACAAATCACGCCCACATCTCGCTCCTGACACATAGGCAAAACCTCGTGCTCGGGCGTTGGACTCAACAAATTGTAACCCACCATAGCCGTATCGAACAAATCATCCGCCAAAGCCATAGAAAACATCTCGTGCTTGTGGTCTTCGGCATACGTCTCACTCACCCCCATAAACCCGAACTTCCCCTGATCTTTCAACCTCTCCACCGTGGGCCACAACTGCTCAATAGCCTCAGAATAATGGTATGGACGAACACCGTGCCACTGCATCACATCGACATAATCCACCTGCAAACGCTTCAAACTGCGCTCGACAGAATCGACGACATCCTCTGGACTCACAAGCTCACCGCTATTGTGAAGATGGGCGTGAAATTTGGTCGCCAAAATATAATCATCGCGCGGCACACCCTTAAGCGCGTTTCCGAGAATCGTCTCACTCTCGCCATACGCAGCAGCCGTATCAAAAAAATTGATACCGAGATCAAGCGCGCGCTGAACCAAACGATTCACACCCGCCTGATCGACACCCGTCTTTTGTCCCATTTGCGTAGGCCCACCGCCGCCAATACCCATAATCGAAACCCTCAAACCCGTGCGGCCCAATATGCGATATTCCATAACACCTCCTTTGAATGTATCCAATATAGGATATCGCAACATCCCTCGCCATTATTTTAACCAATGTCGCCTTGACAAATCCCAAATGCAAAAGTATATTCGTACTAAATCTTTACAGGGTCGTGCCATGATCCCTGAAACGTACACCCAATCCTGAGGAGGCCACGTATGGCACGAGGAGTCAACAAAGTCATCTTGATCGGTAATTCTGGCGCCGATCCCGAGCTTCGATACACGCCAGGAGGCACAGCCGTATCGAACTTCAGCATCGCCACCAACGAAAGCTGGACAGACAGCAGTGGCGAAAGACAAGAACGCACCGAATGGCATCGCATTGTCGTGTGGGGCCGTTTGGCAGAAATCTGCAACCAGTATTTGCGCAAAGGCAGCAAAGTCTATATCGAAGGCAAGTTGCAAACGCGCAGTTGGGAAGGGCAAGATGGGCTAAAGCGCTACACCACCGAAGTGGTTGCCCGCGACATGCAAATGCTCGACACCCGCGGCGAAATGGACAGTATGGATGGCAACTATGGCGGTGGCGCACCGCAGGGCGGAGGGCAGTCAAAACCACAGTCAGACGCTTCTTCTGCATCGGACGACACGGCCAATCCAGAGCCACCTCCTTATGCCGCAGACGACGACCTGCCGTTTTAGGCGCGATACAAACGACAAAGCCCGCACGGTTCTGTGCGGGCTTTTTATGTTATAATTCTTTTTTAACCCCGATAAATCTCCTGTATAGCCCCAACCAAAAAATCTTCGGCAACTTGAAAAATTTGCTCGCCCATCTCTGCCGTAGCAGGACGCGGATCTCCCAACCCCCCGTGATCGGTATTCTGATCAAACCGCTTGTACAGACGCAACCCCGAGATACTCTCCCGGCGGCGCTGACCATCCTCGTGTAGCGCATCTGTTTTCACCAGATCGGGATATATCGCCATAATCATAGCGGTCTCACACTCGCCGGCATGCCCAGACCCCTTTGATCCCAAGGTCAGAACATCATTTATTGTCTTATCCGACGATCCGGCATACGGCGTCGTAGTATAAAGATCGACATCGTCATACCCTTCCATAACGCGCTGCCGCAAAACCGAAATATTGGCCTCATTGCCCCCGTGGCTATTAATCAGAAGAAACTGCGAAAAACCGTGTTCAATCATACAAACGAGAACATCGTTCATAATCGCCAGATGCGTCTCGGACGACGCAGAAACCGTACCGGGATACTTCATATGATGCTGCGAATACCCCAGCCACATAACGGGAAGTATCAACACATCCCGAGACAACCGCTTCTCAACGCGATTGACCACCTCCTGAAGAATCATCGAATCGGTAAACACGGGCAAATGCAGACTGTGTTGCTCAATCGACGCCACGGGTATAATAACCACCAGATCCCGCGACAAAGCATCGACATCGGGAGAAGTCATATTGGCGAGAAACATAAAAACTCCTTAAAAAAGGGGCTGGGAACTGGGGATTGTTTATCTAAATTATTTTCTTATATTAAAAACACAACAAAATATCCTGGAGGCACATAATGGAAATGGAAAAAGCATTAAAACTCACATATCAGGGCGAACCCCTGGGCCACTCGTCGGACGACTTTGGCGGCTTACGCAAATCCAATGACGCGATAGATGATCGCGACGAACTCCACCGTCGAATGGCAGACGATGGCTACTTATTTCTCAAAAATCACCTGAACAAAGACGAAATATTAGCCGCTCGCCAGGAAGTCATGGACCGGCTCATGGGTGCGGGTGTCTTAGACGAACGCTATCCAGCAATCGACGGCATTGCAGCCTCAAAAAAGAAAATTGACGGACGCGCGACGGGATCGTTTATGCCCTTGCTCGCGCGCAACAATCCCCCCCTGGACAAAGTAATCCACGAAGGCCCGATCATGTCGTTTTTCGATTTCTTTTTCGGCGGGACTGCGCGCTATTTTGACTACACCTGGTTTCGAGCCAAACAACCCGGACTGCACACCGCCACCAATCCACACTGCGACATCGTCTATATGGGCCGCGGGACAAAAAACCTCTACACCGCCTGGATACCATACGGTGATGTACCCGCCTACATGGGCGGATTGATGCTGCTCGAAAACTCACACAAATTGCACGATCTAAAATCGGGATACGGCTCAACAGACGTCGATCTATACTGTGAAAACAAAGGCGATGCCCAGGAAATTGTAGAACGCGCACGCGCCGAAGGGCGAAACCTGACCAATCAAGAACGAGCTTCTGTAAATTGGAACTCGACCGGATCTTATTCCTCTAATGCGATAGCCACCCGCAAAGAACTGGGCGGACGCTGGCTGGTATCGGAATACGAAATGGGAGACCTGTTAATCTTTTCGATGTACACCCTGCACTCAAGCTCCGACAACCACTCCAAACAATACCGCATATCATCCGACACGCGATATCAACTCGCATCGGAACCTGTTGACGAACGCTGGATTGGCGACGACCCACCTGCCCATGGCATTCGCGCCAAACGCGGAATGGTGTGTTGAGTGAAACTCGAAAACAACGACATCATCATCGACGACAACTTTCCGTGCAGCAGTGCCGGAGAAATGCGGATCATAGAAACCGGCATAAGTGAAATCGGATACAAACCAGAAGAAATCCCGCAATGGTTTCAGGACCTGTTAGACGAACTATTCGACGGCGCAGGCGTACCCAAAGAATACATGGCCCATGTGCGCGTGCGTCATCTCGGCAACCGCGCAAAGTGGACAACGTTGCGATTTCTACTCAGCAAAAAAGGCGCGAGCTACATGTACCCACCCTGGTGGATCTGGCGAGAAAACACGGGATGGGCGTGGGTACCTTATGAAAACACGGACTTTCACCCGGCAGAACACATCGACATATCCGTTCACATCCAACCCGGAGAAACCATCCGCATCGCATCTGCCCCTCATGAAGACCCATCCGTCGTCTGCGAAAAAGCGCGGCAACTCTCCGAACAATACGACATCTGGACCTATCGGGAAATCGGCCACTCTGCACAGGGACGACCAATTTGCGTATTGGAAACCGAACCCCGCGACCTGACGCTACTCGTCGATGCCACAATGCAATCGTGCGAACCCGTATCATGGGGCATCTTGCACATAGCCCACAGCTTGACCATCCCAACCGCACGCACACAGCGATTATTAGACCACGTACAATTCTGCCTCATGCCCATCACAAATCCCGACGGCGTCTGCGAAGGACGCAGCGTAACCAATGCCATAGGCGAAGTGCCAAAATTTGGAATTAACCACCTCGTCGAAGGAAAAAGCGCACCCAGAGAAACCGCGGCACTGTGGCAATATTTCCTCGACAAAAAACCAGATGCATCCATAGAAGTCCACGCCCACTTCACCCGACCAGACTTCACGCGAAGCATTGGCATGCACGACAAAGCATCCATGCCGCACCATCTTCGGGCAAAAGCGGAAATCCTCGAACAAGCAATCTTCGAAAACTACCACGTCAAACCGCTAAAAAATCGAAAAGTATTAATCGACCCGCGACAACCCGAACACAACGTCTATGGCGACAAACACATCTGTGAACAAGCTGGCACAATCCGCACCTTCTTGCAAGCCATCCCCGACAGCATTGACGCGCACAACGCCGACGTCAAAGAAATGGTAGAAACCGTCGCCCACGCCCTCATCAAATGGCGGGAAACTGGTGCGGAGTAGAGGCGTGTGGATTGCGGCTTTAAGCATGCCGCAATGACGATTATAACCCTATATAGGCCCTTACTATATGGATAACCTGCACCAAAGGTTACGAACCAATCATTATTTACGGAGGAACTCCAATGGCAACACACCTATCCCCAGAAGAACAAGCGGAGGGATTTGCGCCCTTATTCAACGGCAAAGACCTGAACGACTGGAAAATTATCGGACCGGAAGAAGGTTGGGAAGTCCAAAACGGATTGATGGTATGCAATGGCGAAGGCAGGGGATGGATCCGCCCCAAAGCCATGTACACAGACTTTGTACTGCGCCTGGACTATCGAAACAGCGCGGGAGGAAACAGCGGAATCTTCCTGCGGACAAGCGAAGAAGGGCGCCCCGCCTATCAGGGAATGGAAATACAAATTTACGACGTACCGCACGACCCACTCAACAATAAATCAAACGGCGCCATCTACGACGCGGTCGCCCCCACCGTTGATCCGTCTCATCCGGCGGGAGAATGGAACGCAATTGAAGTATCCTGCCAGGGAACAATGGTAAACGTCATCATCAACGGACGCGAAGTCATATCCTGTGACACAAGCAAACATTCAGACCTCAAAGACCGCTTGAAAACCGGATACATCGGCCTTCAAAACCATCGCAGCCCCATTGATTTTCGGAATGTACGGATTAAAACAGGCTAAAGACCTTCTGGATCGCGGCTTTAACCATGCCGCGATGACGCACGGGACGGCACGGGGGCCGTCCCTACAACATATGCTTTTAATCCTGAATATTCATGCCTTAAACGCTGCCAGCACCCGATCAAACGCCTGAGCCGTCTGATCGATATCCGCATCGCTGTGAACAGCAGAAATAACGCCACCGGGCCAGGGCATCACATCGACGCCCTCCGCAATCAAACCGCAGCGAAGATAGTGAATCTGCTTCATCGAAATCCCGCCCTTAAGAATCGAATGAGGCACTGTACCATCGTAAATATCCGAACATGTGTACGTCTGATCCTCGGACAACGGCAAAAAGTGAAACCCCGAAAACTCGCCGTACACAAGCCAATTCAACCCGCGTCTCTGAATCACATCATTGAGCGCGTTCCTCAACACCTCGCCATTTTGATTGGCGCGCTCAGTAATCTCATTTTCTGCAACAATTTTAAGCGTCGTCAAACCCGCCCGCGCTGAAACGGGATTGGAATTAAACGTACCCTGGTGTGGCACGCGATGCTTATCATTCCACGAAGCATCGTCTCGATACGTCATCACATCGAGCAAATCCGCGCGCCCCGCAATTGCGCCACCGGGAAAACCACCCGCAACAATTTTCGCAAAAAGAGCCAGATCCGGCGTCACCCCGTAATATTCCTGTGCACCCCCAGGTGCCACGCGAAAACCCGTAATCACCTCGTCAAAAATGAGCAAAACCCCGTAATCGCGTGTAACAGCGCGAAGCTGGCGCAAAAACTCGCCCTGCGTGGGAACCCGCCCAAAACTCGCACCCGTCGGCTCCAGAATAACCGCAGCAATATCATCCCGACTCTCAAGCGCCTGTGTGACCTGATCGATATTATTCGGCTCACACAACACGGCATTCTCGACATGATCCTCCGTAATACCGCTCGGAGGCGTACCGTCAAAACTGGTCGAAGCACCAAAAGCCACCTGATCGTGCCAGCCGTGAAAATTCGTCGTAAAACGCAGAATCTTCGACTTATTCTGAAAAGCCCGCGCAACGCGCAACCCCAACAGACTCGCCTCTGTTCCCGACGACGTAAAACGCACCTTATCCGCGCACGGCACCATCCGAATAATCTGCTCTGCCCACTCCAATTCCAGTTCGTGCGACGCGCCGTAATGAGTCCCCCTGCTCAACTGCTCCCGCACCGCCTCGGTCACCTCCGGATGATTGTGCCCCAAAATCAGCGCACCGTGCCCCCCAAAATAATCGACATACTCACACCCATCCACATCCCACTTGCGCCCACCCTGTGCCCGAGCAACAGAAAGCGGATAAGGCATCAAATAGCGCGTATCGTGCGTCACCCCACTGGGAAAAGTCTCCCGCGCCCGCTGGTACAAAGCGCGGGACTTTGGCGTTCTTGCCATATATTTTTCGATCAACAAATCGCTCATCTTTTGTCCTTTCGATTTTTCAGTATCTACACAATCTCCCATTGACAGTAAAAGATACGGTTATGGGCATGTGGATGCAATACGAATACTGGGGACTGGGATTGGTTGGGTTGCGCGTGCGGGACGGCACGGAGGCCGTCCCCTACGATGGTATTGTTAATCCAGCCTGTAGGGGCGACCCCCTGTGGTCGCCCGCTCACCTTTTACCTCTATTCACACTTGCGCGTGTTTATAGACCTTATTACCTTATACGCGATGTGTGACTTCAAAATTGCCACAGAGTAATACTGACAAACAGAGATAAGAAAGTCAAAACCTCTGGATTACTGGCGTTGTGCCTTCGGCGTGGCGGCTTTAAGCATGCCGCAATGACGGCTCTAAAATCCTTGTTTCGCTGACTGCTGACCACTGATTGCTTGTTTTCTTGACCATTATTCTAAAGTCACACATGACGTATATAACTGTATCTAAGTGCGTTCAAATCCGAAGGAGAATTTATGCATCTCGCGCTGGAAAACAAAGTCGCTATCATTGTAGGAAGCAGTTCGGGAATGGGAAAAGCGACCGCGCGCTCTTATGCTCAGGCAGGCGCCAGCGTGGTACTGGCAGCGCGAAGCAAAGACAAATTAGACAACCTATCAGCAGAAATAGGAAACCGCGCAATCGCCTGTCCCACAGACGCGCGAGATGTAGAACAGGTGAACCACTTAATCCAGACAACACTGGATGAATTCGGGCAAATCGATATCCTCGTGTACGCCACGGGAACAAATATCCCGGACCGCAGCCTCGAAGTCTTAACCCACGAAACGTGGGAAATGATGATCGGCACAAATCTGACCGGCGCATTCAACTGCACAAAAGCGGTCTTACCCACCATGCGAAAACAGCAATCGGGCCTGATCATCTATCTATCTTCTGGATGCGTACAATCGCCCGATGTCTCCGGCGTATCTTATCAAGCATCCAAACACGGCATGTCTGGCCTAGCGCACGGGACATTCCAAGAAGAACAAGAAAACGGCATTCGCACCACAGTAATCTTCCCCGGGCTATGCGACACACCCATCGTCTTGCAACGCCCCGTACCCACGCCCCCAGAAGTCATGGCCAAAGCACTAAAGCCAGAAGACGTAGCCGATGCATGTTTATATGTAGCGACCACGCCCTCGCGTGCGCGAATACCCGAACTCATTCTCTTGCCCGCGGGATTGTAATACCAACCTTCAAAAACTCCGGACATTTCCATGTCGCAATCTATTCTTGAGCCAGAAGGCACAGCGCATCTCACGCAAGCGCAGGTCACGCAATTTGTCAATGATGGATTTGTCATCGTCCCGGGTCTCGTCGATCCGGACCGCGTACACGCGGGACTAAAAGAATTAAAAAATAAAACCGGCATTGTACCAGATGAGTCAAAAACATGGCCCAAAGACAAAAATGGCATGCATGTAACTCAGGAAGGCATTGCCATTGATCGGACCCTGTGTATCTCGCCCAAACTAAAATCTATCGTGCGTGAACTGGCCGGACCAGCTATCACCAGTGAGCCGGGATTAAGCCCTATATTGCGATTTCCGCAGCCGGGACCCAAACGATTTGAACCGGGTGGCGCACATATCGATGGCACGCGCCAGGGCAATGGCCTCACCGCATATCCCACCCACTTTCTCCTCCTCGTCATGGCCTATCTCACAGACACGGACGAACACGACGGCGCATTCACCGTATGGCCGGGTAGCCCGCGACAGGTATTTTCGTGGGCTTATACCAACAACATCGACCTCGGAGAAAAATGGCGCACAACCGGCAGCACGGGCGCACCGGACATCCCGCTCAACAACCCAACCCCCGTCGTCGCACGGGCGGGCGACGTGGCAATATGCCATTATCTGATGGTACACGCCTCTTCCGCCAACCGGGGCGACCACGTACGCGTTGGGCTACACGGATGGCTAAAAGCAGACCCAGAATACCAATACATCCCGAAAACGGGGCCACCACAACGCGATTGGACCCCGTTGGACTGGATATTGAGAACAGACAATCTACACTGAGAAAGGAGGTCCTTTTAATGCTGAGAGTTAGTAGATTTTGAAGATGGGAAAAACGAGTCGTTGGTAGAGAAAGTCTTGCACGGGATCATCCTTGTCAGAACCATAAACAAACATAGGACGGTTCAAAGGAAATCCGCCACACCTTCACGAAAGAAAACACGATGCAAATGCCAACTATCGAAACCCGCGTTGCTTCTCTTGAAGCCATCCAGTCGCAGATCAATGAGCGTCTGGGCAACATTGAGCAAGAGTTGCGAGCCATCCGCCAGGACGCACGGCAAAACACACGATGGATGTTTGGCTTGCTGGTCACGGTGTTGCTTGCCAACATCGGCACGGCAATTTCAATCATCATCGCCCTGGCGAAACCATAAACAAAGGAGTTGACACATGAAGCGAATGTGTTTGTTGAGTATGCTCGTCCTTCTCCTGGTGTCTCAAGCCTTTGCGGGTACCACGGGGAAAGTTGCTGGCGTAATAAAAGACGCCAAATCGGGAGAAGTATTGCCCGGCGCAAACGTCGTCGTGCTTGGTACCCGTCTGGGCGCGACCACAGACACCGAGGGCAACTATTTTATCCTCAATGTCCCCCCCGGTATGCTGGAAGTACAGGCGTCGATGGTGGGATATACAAAGGTCACGCAGACCGATGTCCGCGTAAAAATTGACCAGACCACAAAACTCAATTTTGAACTGACCGAAGAAACCCTTGAAGCAGCCGAGATACTGGTCATGGCCGAACGCCCCCCCGTAGAACTCGACCTCACGGGGAGCAAGCAGACGATGACCACTGAGGAATTGGAATTGAGTTGGGTCAACTCGGTCGAAGAAGCCGTAGAAATTCAGTCAGGAGTGGGTGTCCGCGGATCCATACGCGGCGGATTCGGCATCAACGCAGCCTATATGGTCGATGGCGTTGACATGCGGGATAATTTCACCCAATCCAGCTTTGTCGTGACCAATACCTCTGCCATCCAGGAAATGGAAGTGCTCTCGGGTGGATACAACGCGGAATACGGCCAGGCCAACGATGCGATCATCAACATCGTGACCCGGTCTGCGCGAGACCGCTGGCACTGGAATGCAAAGACGCGCATGCGGCCACGCGGGAAGTACCACTGGGGGCGCAATATTTACAGCGAAGAAAATATCGAACACACATTGATCTCCAGAGAATACTTCGAAAACAACGACATGGGTGCCTCGTGGAATAATTACTGGCAGGAGGAACACGGCATCACGCCTGACGCTGAGTTCAACTGGCAAAAGTACCTGGAATTCACAACGCCGCCAGAAACCATGGGAAATTACGCCGACCTAGATCAGTGGGAAGGAGAGGGTTCTCTTTTTGGTCCCATCAGTTCAAATATAGACTTGCTATTGAGCGGCAAGTATCTGCGCGGTGTGACCCGGTGGCCATCTATCTTGAATTACAGCCCGGAATGGAGCTTTCTTTCCAAGCTCAATTACCACCTGACAGACAAAACCAGACTCACGTTGTCCTATACGCATCAGGGAACTGATAATAGCGGCTATCCAAGAATGAGCTACCTTTCGTCGGACGACATTGGGCACGCGACGGGCAACCACAAAACAGGGGAAATCAAAACGCCCTACGATAGCCATAAGTGGTCTGCAAACTCTTCCAACGTATTACACGGAAACAATGTTTACCCGCGGCCTCCGCAGTACATTCGCACCAACACGTTGATGTCCAGGCTGACACACATTTTCAGTCCGCGCACATTCCTGGAATTCCGCGTTCAGTACCACCAGGTTCGGTACGACATGCACTACGAAGGTCTCTATGACTATACCTTCGAAGACTGGGAAAACCGAACGACCGTAATATTAGAACCCAAATGGTTCCCCACCAGCCCAATAAGCACAGTGATCAGCCGCAGGCTGCAGCCAGTAGATCAAGCCAGGCTTCATTCCTTCAACTGGAAAACCACCGTCAAGATGGATTTCTCCAGCCAGGTCAATGAACACAATTTGTTCAAAGCGGGCTTTTCTTACGAGCCGCAGTACATAGACGAATGGCATGCAGGTAACTTCGGTCCCCCTTCCACGCCATTCAACAAAGTGCCGCACCGAGACTATTATCCGTGGGATTTCAGCGCGTACTTACAGGACCAGATCGAAGCCGAGGGCATGATCGTAAATCTGGGCTTGCGCCTGGACCTGTTCAATGCCAACAAGATGGTGAATTACACCATGTGGGATCCCTATGCATTGGCAGGGGACACACAGGGCAATATCGCGGGTGGAATTCTGTCCTTTGATCCGGAAGGTCCCCATGCCGTCAAGACACCGCTTCAGGTCGCACTATCACCTCGCGTGGGTATCGCACATCCGATTACAGCCAGCACCGTGCTGCATTTTATGTACGGGCATTTTAACCAGCGTCCTGGCTGGACACAAATCGCCGGAAACAAAACGATCTGGAACCGCGGGGCACCCGTCACCGGGCATTTGCTTCCCCCAACTTATGACCACAATCCAGAGGAAGACTACAATTATCTCCACTGGTGGGGCAAAGGGGGCAACCCTGAGATTGGATACGAGAAGATGATTCAATACGAAGTGGGCTTTGACCAGGATATTGCTGGCGCGCTCGGCCTGGATGTGACCATGTATTACAAGGACGCCAAAGATCTGACAAAGCGCGGCTACCAGATGGGACGAGAAAATGCTTACGGCGCGAATCAGGGGCTTCAAGTAAACCTGTTTATGGATCCTGTTAACCCGCAAAAACAGACGCCTCAAGCTAACTTCACAAACCGCGGCGCGTGGTCTATTCAAGGTGGACGCCTGGATGCGCGAGGCCTGGAATTGGAATTGAGCACCAAACGCTGGCCCAATGCACAGTTCCAGATCAAGTACGATCTGTCCTATTCCAGCACAGGTGCTTATGGTCCCACAAGTCTCTATATTCCCATTCCACAACCAGATGGTTCGATCAAGCAACTCGGACGGAATAGCTATCACGGCTCTGGCGAAAACAATCTCGAATTGTGGAACCCGCACAACACGTTCAAACTCAATGCATTGCTCAGCACGCCCAACAACTTCGGTCCCGTGATGGGCAATTTCAACCCCCTGAGCAACTGGTACCTGAATTTGCACTACACTTACGCTTCGCCAGAGCGGTTCACTTACCATTCTCCAGGATCCACCAGCACCGAGCCGCTGAACCAGTCGTGGAGACCCTATCACCGCACCAATGCGCGTCTCTCAAAGCGATTCGGACTGTTGGGAGGCATGAGAGGCGAATTTGCCATAGATATACACAATTTGTTCAACAGCAAGCAATTGCGGCTACTCAGCGGACAGGACATGTTCAATTACATGGAGAATGACGGACAATTGCCCGTGGTAAAAGCCTCGTACCTGCAGGCGGATGGATCTCCGGCAGAACACGTCGAACCCGACCAGTGGTTGATCTACAGGCCAGACTTGCAGCCGAGAGAACTGTTCTTCTCGTTATCGATTGAGTATTAGCACAAATAGCCGGGTATCACAATGAATGGACGATGCCCGGCCTGCGAATTTCCTTCTCAAACAACAAAGGAGTTTTAGATGAATGCAATACGCAGGCTTCTCCCACTCTGGGTGATGTGCCTGATGCTGATGTTGCCGGAGGTTGTAAATGCCCAAGTGCTTACGGAGCCAGTGCCCGAGAGCCAACTCGTGGGCAACAACCCAATTGAGTTTACCGCCGGAAGATTGTGGTGGGGCACCAGTACCGCGGCAAATTACGCAGAGACGGCGATTCCCAACGTCCTTTCGTATCCTGGCTATTACCAGGCACCGGATCATATGGATATGATTGCACCCTGGATCTGGGTCAACAATCAGGGACGACGGGTTAAGATTAATTTAACAGAACGCAGTATTACTTCGTATGGTGGTGCTGCACAGACGATGGTCAACAATTACAATTACAATTTTGCGGGGACGGGCGGACCCAATGAGGCCGAGCAATGGGCCGAAGGGGTTTTCCAGACGTTCAAAATGGATCCATCCAGCGCGGGCCAGCCAATGGGGGCGATGTTAATTACCACCAAGACTATGGTGTGGAGCGTGCCTAAGTACGATGATTTTGTCATCCATAAGATCAAGATCAAACATGTGGATGACGTACCCTTTGAAGATTTCTACATGTGTTTTCCCGCTCAGGTGCAATACAACAACGGTCAGATTGTGAACAACGCCTTCAAGTTCAAGAACGACATGCAATTCGACTGGGATCCCGAACGGGAAATTTTCATTTTTTACGACGATGTGCAGTGGCCCACCACGGAAAGTGCACCCATTTCGTTTAGCATATACGAGTCACCGGGAGACGTGACGGGCGATGCTGGCGACCCCGGCAATATCACCGAGGCAGGATCCCTGGATCGCAGGCTTTACGAACCAGAAGCCCGGGCGTGGGGCATTCTAAATCTGACTCTCAACGGTCAGCCTGAAGAACCCCATTACAATATCCTGGCCGCGGCCGAGTCTGGCACGCGAACGGGCAACTTCGCGGGAAGGATGAGCGACGATCGCGTACCATCGCGCGAATCCGGGCGTCTGTGGGCTGGCGCGAGTTGGGAACAGGATTTGATATCCTTTTCACACGATCAAGAACGCGCAAGCTGGATTGACCTGTGGAACGACCCAAGTCGCCCCAAAGACGGATCGGCGGATGGCAATCTCTTCGAGCGATCCCCCATGCTATATTCCTACATTGGCCCCTACACTTTTCAGCCCGGCGATGAAATTGAACTGATCATCCTCTATTGCTTTGGCGAGATGGACCGCAATGTGTCGCAACGCGGTGGATTGGAAGCTGCACAACGATACCAGGCAGAAGGTATTGCTGCGTTAAAGCAAAACTGGGATTCGGCTCTGGAACTGATCGCCAATAACTACAAGTTGCCCGCCGATCAGTATCCGCCCCCTCTTGTGGGAACCCAACCATTTGTCGAAGACGGATACCCCAAGCTGGAGGCTGAACCATTTGCCGACGCCAGTACCGGGACACAGGGTTTCACCTTGACCTGGCAAGCCGTTCCGGACAATTACCAAGACCCGGGCACAGGCGAAAATGACTTTGCTGGATATCGGGTTTACCGATCAGAAATTCACATCACCGGTCCCTGGGAACTGCTTGAGGATATTTCCGCTTCAGAAGCCGCAGCTTATAAGCAGGGCGATAAGATCGTTTTTCAAATCGAGACCGATCCCGGTATCCCCTTTCGCTTTGCTGTGACCTCCTACGATAGGCACGGACTGGAAAGCGGTATAACGGCCTATACGTTTTTCGCTGCGGAAGCCCCCAAGGCACCTTCAGATGATATGACCCAGATCCGCGTCGTGCCCAATCCCTTCCGGCAGCGCAGCGGATTATTGGATCCGGCGCAGAATAATCGTTTGGCTTTTGTGAATATCCCGGCCAAATGCACCATCCGGATTTACACGCTTGCGGGCGATCTGATAAAAATTATTGAACACGACGGTTTTGGCGAAACCACCTGGGGCAGTCAGTCCGATGGCAATTATCTCCAAACGGACTTTTCCGAAAGCCCGGCCGCAGGACTTTACATCTATCACGTAACCTCTCATGTCGCGGGACAAGAAGGCCAGTCTCACGTTGGGAAGTTCATGATCATTCGATAAGCGGAGGCTATAATGAAACGTTGTACATTTAAATGGACAATAATCCCAATCCTTTTGCTCGTGCTGGGATTTGCAAGTGAGGGGTTCGCACAGCGGCGGTTCGAAGCAGAAGTGGGACCGGGCATTGAGGCCCTGCCCTATAGCCGCGTGGGACGGTCAGGCTGGCAATTTGCCAAATTGCCCTCCTCGGCGCGCATGGCGAGTCTGGGAGGTATTGCAACAGTGATGAGCAAAGCGGATGCCAACGCCGCATTGACCAATCCAGCTACAATCTCAGACATAACAAATGTCAGCCTTTCGGGCAGCAGCATGAACTGGATTGCCGACATTACCTATTATTCCGGTGCTGTGGTCAAAAATTTTGACCAGTGGGGTGTTTTCGGTCTCAGCATCAGTACCCTCGATTACGGGGATATGGTACGCACGGAAAACCAGGAACTATTTGGTTCCGATGGCGAAACCCTGGGCCGTACCCAGCCCATTATAGACGACCTGGGCACGTTTTCAGGCGGTGACCTCGCCGTGGGCATCAACTACGGTCGGCGCATCACGGACCGCTTGCAGATAGGCGGCACGGTGAAGTACTTTCAGGAAACCTTAGACGACGCCACCACCGGCAACTGGGCCATTGATATCGGCACGTACTATCACACCGGCATCAAAAGCTTGCGGCTTGCAATGCTCGGGCAGAATTTCGGTCCCGATACCGAGTTCACCAAATACGACGAACAGATCCAAATCCCACCATCGCAAGTGCGAATGCCCATGGTATTCAAACTCGGTGCGGCTATTGATCTGGTCGAACAGTCAGAGGATCAGCCCCATCTCCTCACAGTGGCAACCGAGTTTACGCATCCCAATGACGGCGACGAAAAAATGCATGTGGGCGCCGAATACGGATTGCGAAACCTGGCCTATATCCGCGGCGGGTACCGCTTCAATTACGATGAAGAGGGCCTCACCGCTGGCGGGGGTCTCAATCTGAAGCGCGATCAATACGGGATCAGCGTGGATTACGCCTATATCGAATTTGGCCGTCTGGGTTCAGTACATGTCGTGACGGTCGGATTTGACTTTGGACAGTAAGACCGCGTTTGAATCCGTCGTACACAGGCGCCTGACGGAGTACACCCATCCGTCGGCGCCTATTTTTTATCCAAAAATGTAAATGGGAAGATCCCTTATTAATTTATGGCCCAATTACAAAGCATTGAAACGCCAGATATAGAGAGCCGGGTGCGTAAAACCGCTGTATTGGCGATGGTTGGCACGCTGGTATTCACATGTGCAATGTCAACATACGTGGAACTGAGCACGCGATCCGGTCTCCTGGCAATGTCCAATCTGCCAATGACCGTATTATTGCCCTTTGTATTCTGGCTCCTGGGCAATTCCGTATTGAAACGTTATTGGCCCCGACTGTCCCTGTCCGCAACAGAGATGCGGATACTATTTTGCCTCTTGTGGGTCGGCGGCTTATTCGCCGGTTTTAACTGGGCAACGCAGTGGGCTGGCATGATGGCCGCACCGCGCTATTTTGCCTCGCCAGAGAACCGCTGGGAAGAACTGTACTTTGACGACTTGCCCAATTGGATGCTGCCGTTAAACACTCCGGGCGTGGTCGATGGCTTCTATCAGGGACTATGGTCAGGCGTACCCTGGGGCGCGTGGTTGGGACCAATTTTCTGGGCGGGATCCATCGCTCTGGCAATCACAGCCATTGGCCTGGGATTAACCGCATTATTCCAAAAGCAATGGGCGCAACACGAGCGATTGGTCTATCCACTCGCCGAAGTATCCCTGGAACTCACCGAAGGATTTGATCGAAAACCGGGTTGGCCTGCTTTTATGCAAAGCAAGGCATTTTGGGCCGGATTTCTTATCGCAGCATTTCCCCTTCTGTGGAACATCGCAGAATACTTCATCCCCGACTTTCCCCGCATTACAATTTTTGACCCCATGTTCGGGCGAACCGGGCGCAGAGGCGCGCCCCTATCCCGGTATTTGCCGCCATTTGCCTTCTCCTACCGCATCCTGCCCACGCTGATGGGATTTACTTTTCTGTGCGATCTGAACATCCTGTTCAGCATCTGGTCGGTTTATCTCGTAGGACTGGGGGCACAATACGCCATGAACCGCGTGGGGTTCACAGTGGGCATGAGCGGGCAAGAAGCCGATGCGGGCGTCATTGTGAACCTTTTTTCCAACGGGGCGATGCTGGGACTGGCTCTCTGGGCGATATGGGCAGCACGCGGACATCTGAAACGCGTCTGGAGACAGGTCCGCAGTCCAGTTGCAGGAGAAGCCTCCGAAACAACGATTCTGTCTCCGCGTAGCACTTTGCTGGTGCTTGCGGGTGGGTTGATCTATATGGCATTCTGGCTCTATCAGTCGGGCAACAGCCCGTCAACACTGATATTGTGGATGGCGGCATTCTGGATCGGCCTTTTTGTATCCATGAAGCTCGTGGCCGCCACAGGTTTCGCCTATTTATTTCCCTTTTGGGCAGGAGGAACAACCATACTGGGCGATATGTTTGTGGGCACGCGCAATATGTCCACCCCCACGCTGGTAAGCACGCATATGGTGAATCACCGTTTGCTGGCGGGCTGGCGCGTGCCAACAGCGCTTCCCAATATAGAACGGACGATGGCGAGATCCACTAAGACAAACCGATTGATCTGGATCGGCGTGCTCCTCGGCGTGCTCATTGGCGCCTCTTATACGGTCTGGCTGTGTTATACCTGGGGCGGTGCCAGTTTCCATTCCTGGGCACTGGAGGGTTCGGCGCGGGAGCGTTACAATATTATCGCCGGAGCGGTTGGCGACACAGACCGGTCTGTTCCAGATATGGAAAAGACAGGCGTGTACCTGTTGGGCACTCTGGGCGCGCTAATATTTGCCGTACTTCAGGCGCGGATCCCCTGGTGGCCCATCCACCCCATGGGATTGATGGTGATGTATAGCTGGTATATGCGCATTTATATTCTGGACATTTTCATAGTATGGCTGGCCAAATTGCTGGTTTTGAAATTCGGTGGGATCTTGCTCTACCGGCGGGTGCTCCCGTGTTGTTATGGGTTAATCGTGGGATTTGTATTTGCGATAGGAATCTCATTCCTCGTAGATGTGATCTGGTTTCCAGATCAAGGACACGGGGTTCACGGGTGGTAATTTATTTCAGGAGAGGAAAACGATGAAGACGATCTTGCTGATCCTGGCTATAGGCGTTCTGGTTGCGTTTCAAGTAATGGATTATATAAAATGGCGGAAAGGTCAAATGTCTTTGCGTCGTTTTATAGGTTCCTTTGGTATTCTCATAGTGCTACTTGTACCTGCCTTGTCCTTGCCCTCAAATTGGTCTCTGGGGATACTCGTAGCAGCGATAATCATATTTGGAATCGCCGCTTTCGGAGACAAACGCACTCAGGACTAACCAGTCATTGCTGCTACAGCTTGACACAATCTAACCTCAGCCGAAACCCCAGAGCATAGATAATGGCCATCAGATTGTCGAGCTTTGGTTTGCTGCGACTTGAAAGCACGCGATAGAGATGTTCGCGGTTCAATCCGGCGCGTTCTGCCAACGCGCCAACCCCACCTTGTGCCTGAGCGACATCGCGCAGGGCCAATAACAGCCCATCCGTCTCCCCACTTGCTTCACACTCATCCAGTGCCACTTCCAGATAAGCCCGAGCTTCTTCGGGATCTTTAAGAGCTTCTATCAGTCCTTCTTCATAACTGACCGTGTGTTTCAAAACCTGTTTTTTAGTCATTTTCAGAATGTAGCGTACACGCTACAAAAAGCAAACGAAAAATGTCAGAAGCATCTCAAGCATTTCTCCTCGCCCAAGTGTTCATTTTCGGACACCACTGTATCAAAACCGGACACTGTATAAGACGCTAAATTTAAGGAATTTTCGTAACCTGTTGTAATTCCAACATTTGACTTTTCTGGCATAATTTTTGCTTCATAATTGTATAACCCATTGTACTTATCTCGCAACAGAGACGGAGACCCGATATGATCTGGAATTATCTCACCGTTGGATTCAGGAATCTGCGCCGGCACACCTTCTATTCCCTGCTGAATATCCTGGGATTGGCTGTGGGGATTGCGTGTATGTTGCTGGCGGTATTGTACGTGGGTTATCAGTTTCGCTTTGACCAGCACCACGAAAAGAGCGACCGCATTTACAGAGTCATCCGAAAAATCAAGGATGTCAGCGGCGAGCGCTACGACCTGGGAACAAAACCCGTCGCCCCGCATCTGCGCGACAAATTTCCCGAAGTTGAGGCAGTGACCCGAATGCTCGTCAGAGGCATGTGGGCATCGAACGAAGATCGCGGTTTCAATACGCGCGTGTGCATAACCGATGCAGAGATGTTCGATGTCTTTACGCTCCCAATGGTAGTCGGCGATCCCAAAACCGGGCTAAACGATCCTCACACCGCGTTTCTCTCTCAGACATTGGCTCGCAAGTTATTCGGCGATGAAGACCCGATAGGCAAAACCGTCAATATTCACTACAAGTGGTTTAAAGGCGACTTCACAATTACCGGTATCCTGCAAAATCAACCCAGGACATCAAATGACAAGCTACAGTTCGATTTTCTCACCACCACATATCCACAACCATCGGAGAAATATCCAGAAAACCGATGGCGAATACGTGTGTGGGACGAATGGCCTTCAAATTGGTTCATCGGACCATTGCGGACTTATGTGCTGTTGCGTCCGGGAGCCGATATTGCTGAACTCGAGAAAAAACTACACGCTTTTGCAGCCGACCACCAGATTGACGATCAGGAGCACTATGACTTCTACTTGCAACCGCTCGACCGCATCCACCTGTACTCAATGGAGGATTACGGCACAGCAGAACTCAATGCCGGGGACATCACGCGCTGCTATACGCTGCTATTCATTGGACTACTCGTGCTGTTGATCGCCTGCATCAATTACATCAACCTGATAACAGCGCGGTCAGCCAGCCGGCTACGCGAAGTTGGCATGCGCAAGGTTGTGGGCGCAACGCGAATGCAACTGATGGGTCAATTTTTGGGTGAGTCCCTGTTCGTCGTCTTATTAGCAGGCGCGTTGGCGGTATTATTTGCCTTCGAGGCACTGCCCTTTTTTAATCAGTTCATGGATGTCGATCTGCATTTGATCGACGCAAGTTCAGTATTCGTTCTGGCACTCTCGTTATGCGTATTATTGGGTACGGGCCTGCTCGCCGGAAGCTATCCGGCATTTGTCTTATCGGCATTCGAGCCGGTTCGCGCGTTAAAAGGCACGCTGCAATCTCGGCGCATAGGTTTGAATCAGGTGATGGTTGTCCTGCAGTTCGGTGTGTCTGTAGTCCTGATCATCACTACGCTGGTGGTGCATAGTCAGCTTACATTCGTGAGAACCAAAGAACTGGGCTTTGAAAAGGAACACATCGTCATGATGCCGTTCTTTTTGCGAGACCGCGGACTGCGGCCAAAGGCCGAAATAATCGTCAATGAGTTTCGTGCGCAGCCGGGTGTGTTGAAGGCATCGGCATTTCACACGCCGCCTGGACGGATCGGTCCGGATAGACGCATTCTGCACGCCGAGGGTCATGGCGATACGACATTCAAGCTGTACTGGAACGGCATTGACGACAATTATCTCGATCTGTTTGGATTGTCCATAGCATCGGGCAGGAGCCTTGTTGGTATGCCTAACTTTCGCCAAATCGGCGAAAACAAATGGGAAGTTTCCGCATTGATCAATGAGACAGCCGCGCGGGAACTCGGATGGGACGATCCCGTGGGAAAGTCTCTTTTCTTTTCTGATGGCCGGGTTCAGATAAATGTAATTGGCTTAGTCAAGAATTATCACAACCAGTCTCTACACCACGACATCGCACCTCTGATATTGGAAAACTCCCCCAGTTTGCACTGGGTTGCTGTACGCCTGGCACCTGGGGACCTGAGGGCGCAACTCGCCACGCTGGAAAGCGTGTGGAAGCAGTTTTTGCCAGCCCGGCCCTTTGAGTATCAATTCTTCGACGAAGTACTCGATGCGTATTATCAGTCAGAGATAACGCTACAAAAAGTATGCGGCGTTTTTGCCTCGCTGTCCATCTTTATCAGTTGCTTGGGAATGCTCGGATTGATTGCATTTGCCACACAACAACGCACCAAAGAGATCGGCATACGCAAAGTACTCGGTGCCTCAGAAGGAAATATTATTCTGTTGCTAACCCGAAATTTTCTGTGGCTAACTATCATAGCCAACGTAATCGGATGGCCGGTGGCGTACTATCTCATGTCCTCCTGGCTCAATGATTTCGCCTACCGCATCGATCTGGGACCACTCATGTTCATTGCCACGGGACTATTGACACTGGGAATTGTACTTGTAACCGTGTGCGGACAAGCCTGGCGTGCGGCCTGCGCCAATCCGGTTGACGCGCTGCGGGATGAGTAGGAGAAAGAATGAAACACACACCACACCAGACCACTCTAAGAGACGACGCCACGTACGGACTTGGAGCAATCACGCTTCAGCATCCACCCGAAACGACGCCTATTACCCCAGCCACTTATATCTCAATTGAGGCAATAGGTGTACACAAACACCTGCTTCACGGCATCGGCATTGATTGGGGATGTGGCGGTGGATGTCTCTCCATCGCTGCCAGTCGGATTTCCGAAGTGAACCGCATAATTGGATTCGACATCACTGAAGACAATGTGGCAACAGCCAGCGAGAACGCGCTATTGAACAAGGTCGAAGCCAAGACCAAATTCATGCGCTCCGATTCCTTCGACCCATTTTCCGATACAGACCGACGTGAACTGGAAAGCCTGAAAGGAAAAGTGAATTTTATATTGGCCAACCCGCCGTCCAGCGAGAACGATGACGGATTCGAGTACCGAAGAATCGTTCTGCGCGGTGCCAGAGAATACCTCGCCAGCGGGGGTTGTGTATTCCTCAGCATCTCCTATCAGTACGGCATGCCGCGGATTACCAATTTGGAAAAAGACGTCCCGGGATTCCATCACGAAGGCGTTCTGGCGACCACGGATTGTGTCCCATTTGATCTTGCGCGACCAGACCTGATGCACTGTTTGGAATCGTACGCGATTGAAGAAGACAGAGGCGGACTCGAATACACCTTCTGCAACCCGTTGCAACCATCTGAAAGCCTGGACGCTCGGGCCTCTTTGAAGCTGTTCGATCAAACGCAACAAAGCCCCTTATCGAGATGGCAAACCCATCTATTCAGGTATTCCTGAGTGTTATTTTTAGGATGAGGTCAAAATGATTTTGAGTTATCTCCGCACATCTTTCCGCAATCTTTTTCGGCACCGCCTTTACACACTCGTCAACATCTTTGGCCTTGCCGTGGGGATGGCGGCTTGTATCCTCGTCGGTCTGTTCTTGCAGCACGAGTTCAGCTATGACGCCTATCATCGGGACATAGACCGCATTCATCGCGTGATGCGGCTTCGACATCCATCAGGTAGCGACCTCCCATATTACGCACTCGGCACTCAGGACCGGGCTGGTCCCACACTGATCGATGAATTGCCCGAAATTAAGGATATGACTCGCTTTCTCACGCGCCCCATGTGGGCTGGCCTTGAAGATCGTGGCTTTGATGTGCGCGGTACTGTGGCCGATCCCAATTTCCTGCGCTTTTTCACCTTTCCATTAATTGATGGAAGCCAGCCACCCGAACTAACGCCCGGATCCGTCTATATCACCGAAAGTTTTGCACAAAAGCTCTTTGGCACCACAGACGTTATTGGACGCACGCTCAAGATTTACTACAAGTGGGTGGAAGGCGACTTCTACATCGACGGTATTCTCCGCGACCAGCCAGCTACCACATCGGGTGAGTTTATGTTTGACCTGTTAGTGACTCATGAGGGAACCAGGGGACCTGCAGGTTCAGCATGGAATCGAAGACAGTGGTCTCCCACAACGGGATTCCTCATTCTGCGAACCTTTGTTCGGCTCGCGCCCGATGTTTCCCCGTCATCTCTTCGTTCCAAGCTCCAGGATTTTGCACATCGTCATCTGGGCGATGGTGCTGATCTGCGTGATACTTACGACCTTATGCCTTTGCGTCGTCAGCATTTATATGCCAGACGCGATTTCCAATTGCAGATGGATGGGTCGGACCGGCAGGTCGGTCTTGTTTTAGGAGACATCAACCGCTGCTATACTTTTGGCCTTGTAGGGGCAATCATTTTGGCGCTGGCATGTGTCAACTTCGTAAACCTCTCCACGGCTCGTGGAGCGAACCGCGCCCTGGAAGTTGGTGTGCGCAAGGCCGTGGGATCCACACGCGCCCAGCTTGTCGTCCAGTTTCTCGGAGAGACTGTTCTCCTCGCCGGGATATCGGCTATTTTGGCACTCGCTATTGTCGAGCTTGCCCTTCCTACGGTCAACAACCTGCTAATTTCTTCCTTACAGCTAAATGCCTGGTCCATCGTCGGTACTGCATTACTCACACTCTTTGTCGGCTTAACCGCCGGGATCTATCCAGCAGTATTCTTATCATCCTTTGCTGCTGTGCAAGTTCTAAAGGGATCAGGACAGAAGACCGGCGGACGATCCCAACTTCGGCGGGGTCTGGTAACTTTTCAGTTTGCTATTTCGGTAGCCCTCGTCATCGGTACGCTCGTTGCCTGGCAGCAAATAAACTATATTCGCACACGCGACCTCGGGTTTGTGAAAGAGGGCTTGATTACAATGCCCCTGCTTGAAAAAGATCGACGCTTACGCAGGCACTTTGAAAGCATTCGAGACCGTTTTGAGACAGGTCACGATGTTTTGGGCGCGACTGTTTCGCTATTTCCACCCGGTGCCGAAAACACCGTTGATCGCGTAACGATCAGACAGATAGACCATGCAGATTCCATGAATGTTCACTACCTGCCGGTGGATCACAAATTTACCGAAGTCTATGGCATCCCCATCCTTGAAGGTAGGCCATTGGCCTTAACTGACAAAGACCAATTCAAATTGCTCCTGAACGAAACAGCCGCTCAGACACTGGGTGGTGTAAAACCGGGTACCGTCCTGCGCGTTTGGGATAGAAATTTTACTGTGGTCGGTATCTTCAAAGACTTTCACAACAGCAGTCTGCACAATCCCGTGCGACCCTTGATGCTTAGATACCAGGGACGAGCGTACGATTATGTCACCGTGAAAGTGCGTATGGACAATCTGCCTAAAACACTGGATTTTCTCGCTTCAGTCTGGAAGGATTTTGTGCCGGCTCACGCCTTCAAATTCCTCTTTGTCGATGATTTTTTGAATAACCTCTACCAGGGCGAAATGCGTACCCAGGCAGCCTTCTCTTATCTTTCGGGCCTGGCCATTTTTGTCGCCTGTCTGGGGCTTTTGGGCTTGATTGCCTATACCACAGAAGTCCGCACCAAAGAAATCGGCGTTCGCAAAGTTCTGGGGGCATCGTCTGGCAATATTCTAATTCTTCTATTGAAGGAATTTGCAGTACTCATCATTGTCGCAAGTCTGCTGGCATGGCCCGCCGCATATCTCTTCACCCGTTCCTATCTCGACCGCTTTGCCTACCGAATTGATCTGGATCCAGGCGTGTTTCTCACCGGAAGCCTGCTGGTGCTTTTGATCGCATTCTGCACTATCAGCTTTCAAGCCATCCGCGCTGCACGCGCCAATCCCGTTGACGCGTTGCGTTATGAGTGAAAGGAGAAAAACCAGTGCCAAATTTCGGAGCCAGTGCAGTCGTTGTCTCAGACGGACAAGTCTTGCTCATTAAGCAGAGGGATGTCGAGGTCTGGGCATTACCCGGTGGTGCAATTGATTCGGGCGAATCGACAGCGCAAGCCGCGGCACGCGAAGTCAAAGAAGAGACGGGAATCGACATTGATCTTATGCGCCTGGTTGGTATATATTCAAGTCCAAACTGGCACTCAGGCGGTGATCATGCGATCGTTTACGCAGCCATTCCTAAGAATGACAAACCAGTACCTCAAGCGAAAGAGGTTTTAGATGTCGGCTATTTCAGCCCAGATCAGTTGCCCGAACCATTTACATGGTGGCATCGTCGAAGAATCGCTGATGCCATGCGTGGGATCACAGGCGTTTCTTGTGTACAGGACAGAGTATGGACACTGGATCCAAACCTGAGTCGTCGAGAGATATACGACATGTTGACCCGTTCAGGTTTATCGCCCAATGACTTCTATGAACAGTATTTCACTGAAATAGGACAGATCGGTGAGAAAATCGAAGTTGATGGCGTTTCAGTTGGATAATCATGAGCACATTCCGTCAGTGGCCCATTAAACGATTATAAAAAATCTGTTGACTCAGAATTTCTCTTGATGATTGTGCTTCACAATAGTACACTTTGATAGGATGGGAAAGGAGTGTAATGCCAGAGATTGCTCGTTTTTTTGGCATCATAATACGTATGTATGCTGAGCCTTATGCACCTCATCATCGACCTCATTTTCACGCTTATTATCAAGGAGACGTTGGAGTATATGCCATTGATACCATTGAACTGATTGCGGGTCAACTTCCTCGGCGACAGCACCGTCTGGTTGAAGCCTGGATAGAGTTGCATCACGAAGAATTACTGGCAGATTGGGAACGATTACAATCAGGTCAAGCACCTTTCAAAATTGATCCTCTTCAATGAAGGAGACCGACATGTCTCATCCCATATATCGCGTGGTATTTTTTGAAATACGGTCACCCTATACGCTTCGCGTTTGCTTTGACGATAATACGGAACAGATTATTGATTTCCAAGCCATATTGGAAGGTGAATTATTTGGGCCTCTTCGGGATTTATCCTTATTCAATCAAGTTCGGATCGATCCAGAGGTCCATACTCTGGTGTGGCCAAATGGGGCTGATTTTGATCCAGCCACTTTACATGATTGGCCTGAGCATCTTCCTGAACTTAAGCGCATGAGCGAGCGCTGGTCTCTCGTTGAGACGGAGGACTAACGCAGAGGTAACTCCAATGTGCTTATAAATAAAAATACGAGTTCCCGCTAAATAGGCTATTTAGCGGGAATCTTTTATTATTTAGCCTTCGCAAATGAGGAGGTTTATGTGGAAGTCAATATCAAGGCAAAAACCGCCCATGTGCAGATTCCTGCTGGTGAGGGACAACTTACCATCTGCTTGAGTCCCCTTGTAAACCTCTTTATCCACACTCTGAATTTGTATGATCTCCTCGGCGGACATGGAAAGCAATACACCCTGCGCAAAAACGTGCAGGCCAGGAAAGCCATCATATCCGATTTATACGCACAAGTAACCGGGAAAGACCGATATTTCACGCGCGGAGATTTGAACATCTATGAAGCCAGCCTGAAGAAGATCGTAGAAGAAAACCTCTACCTCGAGAAGGTGACACCACATCTTTTGGATCAGATCAGTTCCGAAGCATTTCCCCCCGCTCTGGCCAACAGTTGGAAACTATTTTATGAGGACTACTGGACAGAAAAATTTGACCGGCTTTTGAGGATATACCGAAAAATAATTGAGGATATTGATTGGCCTAAAATTATCGATCAGATGGCAGAATTATCACAATCCTCGTTCCATGGCCAGATGCTGTTATTCTTTGTAGAAGCCACTGCAGAAAGTGCGCTAACATTTGGTAAGTGTACTTGTATTGGCACACTTCAAGCGGGCAGTGACAGCGGCTTTGTGCATGAAGGACTCCATCTTCTTCTCGACGAAAAGTGGGCTGAAAATCCACGGATAAATGCCCTCATAGAAAGCAGAGGATTTACGGATCCATTTTGGAAGAATTGGCAGAGCAAATACGAGCAAGCCCTTGTTGTATCCCTCGACTGTCACATTCAAGGTTTCGCCGATGACCTTGATCGCGTCCGCAAGTATTTTCGTGGATGCAGTATAGAAGACTTGTATCCAACTGTTTGGCCACTCATTTCCAGATATGTCCAGGAGCGGGAAGGAACCATTGAAGAACTGATGTATCGCGTGATCGCAGAGAGTCTGCGGACCGGCTGAGAGACTTGTTAGCTGACATCTCAACAAACAAAAGGAACAGAAAATAATTTTAGAAGTTGCAATATTGGACGTGTAGCCAGGGAGAAAACAGGAATTTGAAACTGCTTTTGGCGAGGCGCAAAAAATTATATGGCGTAAGGAGAAAGATCATGTATTCAAGATTCATCCTGAGAACTCTGGGGAGTTTTTCAATTCTCTTTTTTTGTAATACACAAAATATAATGGGGGGTGAGTTGAATATCGCGGCGCAGATGGGAGACAGTACCAAAGTAAAAAACTTACTCAAAAAAGGCGTAGATATAAATGAACGAGATAACTTCGGACGAACACCTCTCATCTATGCGGCTCTGAATGGCCATGATCGCATCATAAACATGCTGCTCGAATCTCATGCTGATATTCAAGCCAAAGATCATTTCGACCAAACGGCATTCCTTGCAGCAGTCAATAGAGGACATGTGAACACCGCTGAAATTTTGCTCAAAAATGGGGCTACTTCATCAGCTCCCAATGGTGAGGGTGTGCCTCCTATACTAATAGCCCTAGGACGGGAAGACTTCGAAATGGTAGATTTATTATTAAAGCATGGAATCGAAATCAATAGCATAGACGAAAGAGGAAGGACAGTTCTTCAGAGAATTATTGAATCAAATGACACAGAACTCGTGCGAACAATTTTGAGACGTGGTGTAGATGAGAGATATATCTTACATCTGGCTGCTGGCGTGGGCGACACAACATTGTTAAAGACATTGTTAAAAAATAAAATGGATATTAATAAAAGGGATGCATTGGGAAGAACGCCATTGTTATTCGCGCTATTATATGACCGCACGCAATGTGCTAAAATGCTATTGGATCAGGGCGCCGACTACTTCTCGCTTGCCAATGATCAGGGCAAAACCCTGTTAATGGTAGCTGCCGAACGAAGAAATATCGAAGGTCTGAAACTCCTTCTGCAGGCAGGAGCAAATATATTCGCACAAGATAATCGAGGTTGGACTGCTTTAACACACGCAGCATTTGGTAATCGTAACAGACAGAACCGGGATAAGTGCATAGAACTACTCAAATTCGTTATGGAGGATAGAAGGATCAGGTAGGTGAACCTACCCAGATATGTGCAATTGGTTCAGGGAAACCGACAGCGCAAGCTGCGGTACGCGAAGTCAAAGATGAGACGATGGTCGATATCCATCTGGTACGCTTGGAAGGTTATTAGGGATTCAAGGAATGGTTAAAAAATTTGAGTTCATGTAGATGTGCCATACAGATATTTGTCATGCTGTTCAGAAGCGTCTGAAATATCACATTCCACTGGATTTTCTCCCAGGTTCCAAATAGGATCGAGTTGTGAACCGCTACCGTTAGAATTCATCTGTTCCGTCGGCATAATTGTAATCACATTATTTTCTTTTTTTATTTCGACTTCCTCAATTCCTTCCAACAACTGCCGAGGGATCAAAACGCCTTGGGCTGTTACTTTTGTTTTTATCGTTTTATTCATGGCTAAAATCCTTTGACAATGGTATGAAGCAATAGATCTTTAGAAAAAAATATATAAACCTGCGACAGAAAATCAAGAACCAATACGCTTGTACTTGTCAAATATGAGTTCTTGCTGGATAGGCCGGGAACCTTTTATTAAGGAATCAGATAATGATAAGAACCATCACATCAGAGGACCTGAGAGATTGCGCGCGTCTATATGTGAAGGTCTTCTCCGAATGGCCGTACGAGGAATCGTGGCGTATTACCCAGGCTCACCAGTACCTCATGTGTAATAATCCGTCTTAATAACACAGCAATCGCCATGCAAATCGAGAATATCAAGCACCACCTTGACGCCATTGACACGCTATCACAGGCGCAATTTGAACTGTGGGGACCTCTTACAGGTCGAAACACGCTAAAAGAATATCGCGAGTTACTCCACTTTGCCGCCGAATCCGAGAGCCTGCCGACCACGCTCGTTGCCGTAGAAAACACAACCGTCCTCGGCTCGGTAAACATACTCGAAAACGATCTGCCACTCCGTCCTGATATTGCGCCCTGGTTGGCTCAATTATTTGTATTTCCAAATTTTCGAAGTCGGGGTGCTGGCGCATTGCTAATTGCGGGTGCGATTGCAGAGTCGCGAAAGCTGAACAGGCCGATACTCTATCTGTACACATCGGGAACGCTTCCGAGTTATTACAAAAAACTCGGATGGTCTCGCATAGAGGAGATCGCGTACCTGGGCAAGCGCAGGGTGATAATGGCCTATAAAATCGATTTGGGGATAAAAATAGGCGCGATTACTGCGAAATAGATGAAGGGATGGCTTCTTCTGGATTTATGCACACCCCTCAGTTATATGATTGTTTTTTAACAAATTTAAACTATATTTCTTTATACAAACAATAGGATCCTGGAGAAAGCACATGATAGAAAAAGTCGTTCGAAAGCGAAACCTGACAACCCATTCCCAGGCAAAAGAAGATCTGGCCTACTGGCTGAGCCGGCCCGCAGAAGAGCGGGTTTTAGCCGTAGAATATCTCAGGCGACAACACCATGGAAGTACAGGAAGACTTCAAAGAGTTGCTCGCGTTATTAAACGCGCATGATGTCGAATATGTGATCGTAGGTGCGTACGCGCTTTCACATCATGGTGTACCGCGATACACCGGGGATCTGGACATTTTGATTCGGGCAGAAACCGAAAATGCGCGACGAATTTTAGATGCTCTATTAGAATTTGGATTCGGAAATCTGGAATTGACATTGACAGACTTTACCATGCCCAATCATGTCATTCAACTTGGATATCCTCCCGTGCGTGTTGATCTAATTACGTCAATTACAGGTGTTTCATGGGAAGAAGTAGCAAAAAATAAGGAAACGGGAATATATGGCGGCATTGAAGTCTTTTATATCGGACGACCTCAACTGGTGAAAAACAAACGTCTTACTGGTCGCCAAAAGGATTTGGCCGATCTGGAGGCATTGGAAGAAAGCGAGTAAAAATCGCCGATATATTGTTCCTATTATATGCAATAGTTCGGACACTTTTTGCAATTTTGGCCTAACTTGAGAACCATAATTATTCTAAGTCATTAAAAAACAATAAGTTGTTTATTTTAATCACTGTTTTCATAACTTCATAAAAAACAACAAGTTATAAAAACTGTCCACAGTATTGATATGAAAAAGCCTTACAGATCATTCTGTAAGGCTTTTTTGCGGCATTAATCTTTACCCACCCCTCCCGTGCAATATAGAAACCCTCTGGTTGATAGAACTGTCAAAAGATAAATTTCCATTATAAGACGCTATCTATCAGGGAGGATTCATGACCATCATACGATACCCGGGAAAAGCTGTCGGTCGCAGTGAATCCGTCGAACACAATGGCATCCTCTATACAGCCGTCATTGCACCGGACTTATCTGCAGACTTCAAGAGCCAGACCCAACAGGCACTCAAACAGTTGGACACAAACCTCGCTGAGGCTGGAACCGATAGGACTTGTCTCCTCTCCGTCACGATCTACATTACAGACATGTCCAGGAAACCCATCCTGAACGAAATTTGGGACGCATGGATCGGTCCCTACAACTGGCCCCAGCGCGCCTGTATAGAAGCCAGGCTCGAAGGAAATACGCTCGTAGAGATAGTCGCAATTGCTGCGAAATAACATCAAACTGAAGGAATGATCATAATGGATACACATATCAGAGTCAGCACAAAAGCTCTCATACTTCGAGACAATGCCATTCTGCTCGTGGAATACGATGATGAATCGGGATTACACTACAACATGCCGGGAGGCGGTGTTGAACCGGATGAGACTCTGGAAGAGGCACTTAAAAGAGAAGTGATAGAAGAGACCTGTGCTGAAGCCGAAATAGGTCGGCCTCTCATCATTACGGAATACGAACCAAAGAGAAACGCATTCTGGGGAGGAACGCGTCACTCACTCACAGTGATCTTCGAATGCAGGCTCACAGGTGATACAGAACCCCGGATGCCGCAAATCCCGGATCCCAATCAGACAGCGGTCAAATGGATCCCTCTCGTTGATCTCGATAAAGTGGAATTGCTCCCACACGTCACAGATCACATTCTGGCTTACGCGAATAAACAGGGGAATCATTACCCAATCTATCTCTGCGAACCCATCAATCCCCAAAAAGTGCAGAAATATCTTTTATGATACCCTGGAGAGCCAACTTGAAGATTTACAGATAGTCGGCTTTGAAGAAGTCGCCTGCCATTACCGACATGGGCTTTTTGGAATATATAGCGAAAAAAAGCTCTGACGGAAAAGCCATAAACCGGAGATATTGTCAAATATGGACTCATCCATCCTTAATTACTACGGAACCTATTATAATGAAATTGACCGATTCGATGACGGCAGCGGTCGCCTGGAGTACATACGCTCGAAACAGATTCTGGATCGGTACTTACCCCAGGCCCCTGTCAACATCCTCGATGTCGGTGGCGGTCCAGGCGCGTACTCGTCTTGGCTAGCCGAGAAAGGACACAAAGTCCACCTGGTTGACCCCGTCCCGCGACATCTCAAGGAAGCGGAAGAACGCGCCAGAAAGCACCCTCTAAAAAGCATCCAGAAGGGAGATGCGCGTAGCCTGAGATGGTCAGACGAAACCATGGACATCGTCTTGCTCATGGGGCCACTATATCACCTGACAAAGGCCGAAGATCGAAAAAAGGCGCTTCGCGAAGCCAGAAGAGTTCTGAAACCCGGAGGACGCCTGTTTGCAGCCGCAATTACGCGATTTGCATCTCTACTTGACGGACTAAGATCCGGGGCGATCCTCGATCCAGCCTTCCGAGCAATTGTAGAGCGTGACCTGAAAGACGGCCAACATCGCAATCCCGAAGAAAACAAAGATTACTTTACCACTGCCTACTTCCATCGCCCGGAGGAACTGGCTATCGAAATCACTGAATGTGGATTCGTCCAGTGCCAGACATTGGCCGTAGAAGGTGCCGCCTGGTTGCTCGGAGATATAAAAGAACAATTGGAAGATTCTGAACGCCGCGAAATACTTCTCGATGCAATACAGAAACTTGAGGCAGAGCCATCTCTACTTGGCGCTTCTCCGCACATTATGGCAGTGGCCAGGAAACCTTGAGTACTTTTTCTTAAAGGAAAGAATGGCAATGAACAGTAAGGAATCTCAAACCAACAAACAGCCTTTGCTCGGATTGAAACGTGGGGAATTGCGCGTTTCCCCTTATCGGGAAGAATGGAAAGTCTTATTCGAGATAGAAAAGAGGGATATTGAAGAAGCAATAGGAGATTATATCGAGGACATACAGCATGTCGGCAGCACATCAATTCCAGAGATGTCTGCCAAGCCAATTCTGGACATTGCAATCGCCGTCAAAAACTTTGAAGAAGCCAGAATATGTATAAATCCTCTTTGCGATATGGGGTACACTTTCAAAGGAGAGAATGGCATACCTCGCAGACACTATTTCATAAAAGGCGAGCCATGCACCCACCACATCCACATGCTCGAAAAAGATAGCGAAGAATGGGAAAAGCTGATCTTATTTCGAGACTATCTGAGATCGCATCAAAACACCGCCGAAGAATACAAAAAATTGAAACGCGATCTACCTGAAAGACTGCAAGGAGACCGAAAAGCCTATCAGGCCGCAAAGAGTGATTTCGTTGAGGCAGTCATACGAAAAAGCCGCCTAATCACCCACTCTTGAAGTCCGCACATACAACGCCTCAAAGCGATCCTTCGCCTCCCATCCCAACAACCGCTTCGCCTTATCCGGCCGATACTTATCGTGCGGCAACCGCGCGCAAATGAAAAAATTCTCATAAGGCGACGGCATCTCGGGCGCTCGCAATCCGTACAAAAATGCCGTACCCGTATCCTCCCACGACGTCGAATAGGGATTCACACCCCGCCCATATTCTTCGGGCAACACCTCTCCCGGCCGAAAACCCGTATAAACAAACGTCAGCACCTCCAGACCCTCGCGCTCGGCAAAAACGCGTGTCACATGCCCACCCAGAAACTTGGTCAGCGCATAGAGATCATCGCCCGGATGCAGCGGAATATCGGCATCCAACTGAAAATCGTGCCAATAATCGGCATTGTGGTCCAGCGACGTGTGAAAAGGTCCCGTGTGGATCAGCCGCTTAATCCCACATGCCACGCAGGCCTTAGCCACATTGTACGCACCCACCATATTCACCTGAAAAGCCAGCACCGGATGCGGCCGAATCACAGACACATTGATCGCCGCAACCATCCCCTCGCACGCGGCCAGCACCTGCTCGTAATCCGTAATATCCACAACCCGATTCTCGTGCGGTGGCCCCAACACCTCTGGAATCGGCGCCCGTGGACTTTGCGGTGGCGATTCCGCTATCTCTGTCATCGGACGAAGATCGGTCACCCGCAAAGTATAATGGTCTTTAAGCGCAGAAATCGCCGCAGCGCCCACCGGACCACCGGCTCCAAACAACACCACATTGCCCTCATTTACCGTTGCCATAACATCCCCCTCAAGCAAAACGCCCACTCGACGCCACATGCGCCAGCGACCAGTGGTGCCCCTCGCGCGCGGCTGTAAGCGCATCGCGCACCGCCGCCACAGCATCCTCCGCCATCGTCTCCTCACCCAGCGCACCAAGACGCAAACAACGCACCTCGATCTTGCCCGTACGCGCAATCTCTCGCCCCACCAACTCAGCCATAAGCGGTGCTAACGACTCTGCCTCTGCGCGCGGTATCGCATTCCACCGCGGATCAACGATATATTCCTCCGGATAATCCCGCACCAAATCCAGACAACTCAACAGCACCACCTTCTCAACACCAGCGGCACAAGCAGCCGTCAGAGTCACATAAGTACCCCGCGCCGCTGCATCGAGCAGAACCTGCTCACTATCCCCTATCGGATCACCCGCCGCCGCGTACACAATAGCCTCTACGCCTTCCAGCACCGGATCTACCGACGCTCGCTCAAGCAAATCGACTTCCGAACCAATCGCCACTACCTCAAAGCCCGCACCCAACCCCGTCGCCAACAGCGCACCCCAGGAGCGATCCGCGCCAATCACTGCCACATTCATAGTATCTCCTCCTCAATTATCCCGCAATATACGCGATACACTCCACGGAACGCAACCTTCAAAAAGCGCAAATACCTATTTGACTTGCACCTATATGTCAAAGGCTATATTTTCCATTAACCTCCTTGCGATTGGGATAATCCATGCGATACCTGGCCTGAAAACCGGGCGATAGACGCAAAAAAACACGCGATATACCAGAGTGGAATCGCGTTTTGTGGAGACATGGTGATTACTTGTGTATCGCGCACAGGGGAGAAGGAGAAAGCAGGATGCCAGTACTAAAAAGTATTAAGATCAGTGGTTTTCGATCCATCAAAGAGATGTCATTGGAGCTTCGCCCCCTCAATATTTTGATTGGTGCTAATGGAGCGGGTAAAAGCAATCTCATTGCTTTTTTTAAATTCGTGAATGAATTGATGGGCGGACGGCTTCAGCAACATATAGGAGCAACGGGACGGGCCACAGGCAATTTGCACTTCGGCCCTAATATAACCCCTCAATTGGAAGCGAAAATGGTATTTGAGGTGGAGAATGGTACAGATACCTACTACATGAGACTGTTCCACGCGGCCGGTGATTCTGTAATTTTTGCTGAAGAAACACTCGCCTTTCATCAAAAAGGCTATCCAAGACCAATGGCCGTATCACTGGGGAGTGGTCATCAGGAAACGCGGATTATTAATGAAGCGGAAGAAGGCGGACCGATTGCAAGAACACTCAGAAATTTGTTGAATCGTTGTCGCGTCTATCACTTCCACGATACATCGCCGACTTCGAGAGTCCGGCAGTATTGTTATCTCGGCGACGATCGCTGGCTCATGCCCGATGCAGCGAATCTGGCAGCGGTATTGTATGCACTCAAGTCCAACAGGGAAAAGGTATATCGCCGGATTGTGGCTACGATTCGACAGGTAGCACCATTCTTTGAAGACTTTGATCTCGAGCCGACCAATTCCAGAGACATCATTCTCAACTGGCGCCATCGCAAGTCCGATCTCATTTTCGGTCCCCATCAACTCTCGGACGGTACGCTACGGGCAATCTGTCTGATTTCGCTGCTGCTACAACCAAAGGAAAATCTTCCATACCTGATTGTGGTGGATGAACCAGAACTCGGGCTACACCCGTATGCGCTCGAGGTAATTGCGTCTCTATTTCAATCAGCAAGTGACCAGGCACAGGTCCTCGTCAGTACGCAGTCCAGCGCGTTTCTCAACACTTTTGAACCAGAGGACATTGTGGTTGTCGAACGCAATGATGAGACTACAGAGTTTATCAGGCCAGATGCCGAAAAACTCGACGCATGGCTGGAAGACTATTCGCTTGGAGAGATTTGGGAGAAAAACGTCATTGGTGGCGGGCCGCACTGATGACTCGGCTCTATCTCTTCGCCGAAGGATCAACAGAGCAGACATTTGCCAATACGGTTTTGAAGCCACATCTGGCAAATTTTGGCGTTTACATGCAGAATTCAGTTGTGATTGCACACGCTCGCAAAAAGGGAAAAGTGCATCGCGGAGGTGGCAGAAACTTTATCGCAATGCAAAACGATATCAACCGTTTTCTCAAGCAGGAGTCGGGGAATGACGTGTTTTTTTCCACGATGGTTGACCTTTATGCCTTACATGCAAACTTCCCCGGCACGGAAGAAGCTGAAAAATTACGTCACGACCCGTATCAGCGCGTGGATGCTCTCGAAAAATCGTGGTTTGATGAGACCGGTGACCGCCGCTTTATCCCGTTCATTCAGTTGCATGAATTTGAAGCCTACTTGTTCGTTGACGTATCCCAGTTTGCTTTCTTCTTTGACAATGCAAATTCCCAAATCTCCGCTTTGCAACGCGACGCCTCGTCCCCGGAACAGATTGACGACGGGCAACATACAGCACCCTCGAAGAGAATCATCGCCCAATTTCCCAACTACTCAAAAACAACAGTAGGCCCACAGATGGCCGAACTGATTGGTCTGGAAAACATTCGATCCAAATGCCCCCACTTTAATGCGTGGCTTGAACGACTTGAGAAGCTCGGAACACCTGGCAGGTGAGCCGTCAGGAGATAAAAAAATGAGTAAAGTAAGTGACCTGCACAAGAAATGGAGCCATACCCCAGAATACCGGGCGGCCTATGAAGGACTCGGCCTGGAATTTGACCTGGCTCGCGTACTGATTGAGGGCCGCATTGGTGCCAAGCTCACGCAAGCGCAACTTGCCGAGCACCTGAAGACAACGCAATCGGTCATTGCGCGGAATACCTCATAAGCTCTTGAATCTTCTGCCGAAAGTAGCGGAAACTGGGCGATTTGTTGTTATTTACATTCATATGCGGGGCGATATGCGTCGAAATAATCACTGTACCAGAGATTACCTAATGGCAATCCCTCTGCGACCATGTTATTTACGACTGGATCCTCGCTTGCCCGACGAATCGTCGAAAAACCATCTTCACCCTTTTCCAGAATCCAGACCTCATCCGGCTCGAGCGCATTGACAAAGTATGGCTGGTGTGTGGTAATAAAAACCTGCGAACCGCCGGGAGTATCGGCGTGTTCACGAAACTCATTGGCCAGAGTCTCCAGCAGCTTGTGATACAGGCCGTTCTCCGGCTCTTCTATACAGAGAAATGGAGGCGGACTCGGATCTTCGAGCAGCAAAAGATAGGCGAACACCTTGAGCGTCCCATCGGACACTTGTTGTGCGTAAAAAGGGTCCTGAAAGCCTTTGTCATTGAACCTGAGCAGCAACCGCCCGTCACTGGTTCTTTCCGTATCAATCTTGTCTATGCCCGGAATTTTCCCAGCGATATTTTCTAAGATAGCCTGAAAACGCTCTGGATGTTCGCGTTCCATAAATTGCACGACATTGCCGAGATTATCGCCATGGATATTGAGACGGTCCTGCGGACCAGCCAGAGGCAGACTGCGTGCCGCGTCCGGAGTAAAGTAACTCAAATACCAACCCTCGATAAAGCGGCGAAACGCGGAAATTCGCGGATGTTGTTTCAAAGCACCGAGCGTGGCAATACCCAGCTTGCGCTTGTCTTCTAACTCGATGAGTTCGGCATCTTTGGGTTTTTTCCCTTCTTTCTCAAACTCGGAAAAATCGAAACCTTCTGCCGTTTTGTTTTCCTTCCACACAAAGCCATAGCCTCCCACGAGATAAAGAAAAAAAAGTGATCGGGCATTTCTCTGGTCCTCTCGCATTCGTTCTCGCAACACACAAGGACGCCCGAACCTGTCTGCTCCAATGGATATTTCGTAGTTAATAGGCCAAGCGTTTTCAGACTCTCTGTAATACACCTCGAACTCAATGGGGCCTGTTTGTCCCTGAGTTCGCAGTTTCTCAAACCCACCGCGCCCACGTGCATCACAAGCCTCCTCAACGCCAAACTTAAGTGCATCCGCAAGAAACCCAAACGCATCGAATAGGGCACTCTTTCCCACGCCATTTTTGCCGATCACCGCTGTCATAGGGGTAAGCAGTTGGGCATCCTGTTGATTCCACAAGGGACCCAGCGTAACACCCTTGAGTACCTTGAAATTTTTTACTCTAAAGCCTTCTATCCTGGCCATTTTGCAGTCCTCTTTGGCGTTGTCTTCTTCAAACTTCTATTTTCATAATCGCCAACTCCTTAAAGCTGCGTAACACAATGATTTAAGCAAAAAAACCTGTAAATGCAAGTTTTAAGGATCATCTTCAGGCAAAATCGGTCTTGATAAATTTCGCTTCTCAATATATTCTGATTGTATCTAACGCGATGTGTGACTTTAAAATCGCCACAGAGTAATACCAATAAATCATAGATAACGGGCAACGATATTCAGCTTTCCGTCCTCCACCCTGCAAAGGCAAAACCTTCTGGATTGCGGCTAACCCCCTGCCGCAATGACGGCTCTAAAACCCTTTTTTGGGATGATTGCTGACTATTGATCGCTTGTTTAGATGAATACGATAATAAAGTACACATGACGTTGTATCTACTACTTAACCAAAGGACCTCGCCATGCCCAGCATACCCTGGCGGCCCAGAGTCATCCTCCCCGGCCGCAGCTTCCGCCTGCCCGTACAAGCCACCGACGACAACATCGCCCTCACAGCCGACCACTTCGAAACCATCGCCACCCGATGGTGTGAACGAGACACCGCGCGCTACTACTACCTGCGATCTCCCCAGCAGCAAGGCGACTACACCCTCATCGCAACACACAATGGCAACACCGCGGAAACCACCATCCAGGTCCGCACCCTCGACGACCTGCGACAGCCTCACACCTACAACGGCGCGCAATGGCCCCGCCGATGGCCTCTGGGACAGAATTACCAGCCCACCAAAACCCGGCAAACGCTACAAAACGACCCCAAAACGGAACGATTCAACGAAGAAACCCTCGCCTATTGGTCATCCCAACCCGACCATATCCTCTGGTCGCAATTACCACCCGCAGAACTGCCCAAAGCGCACTTTGCCAACTGCCATCAGGGCTGTCCAAACTGCGGAACCGCCATCTTCAAATACAGTGGCTTCTATCCCTGGGAGCGCAACCACCTGCCCTGCGATTTCAAATCGCAATGCCCCCACTGCGCCTTCGTCTATCCCAGCAATGACCTCACAAAAGAAGACTATATCTCAGGCGAGTATGCAGACGACGGATATGGCTACTTCGACGCCGAGGGCCACATCTACCTCTTTGCCGCCACCTATCACCGGGACCAGTGCCGCGCCTATCACGCCGGCATCAACGCACTCACAGACAGCCTCCGTACTGGCGACCTCGACGAAGAACGCACGCGCAAACTCGGCCTCATGCTCCTGCGCTACGCCACAGAAGAACTCTACCTCGCCGCAGTCCCCCAGTTCCGCTATGGACCCTCAAAAAGCGTAGAAGAACCCTGGGAATGGGGACAACCGGACTGGGCAGAAGAACCCGACCCCGTTGCTGCCCTCAGCAGAAAAGGCACCGTCCGCTACAGCATCGACACCCCCTACCTCATCGAAAGCCTCGCCCTCGCCTACGACACAGCCTGGCCCCTACTGAGAGAAGACACGCAACTCGTCGAACGCGCACGGACATTCGGCCTATCCCTGCAAAATCCCGAAGACACCTGTCTATTCATCGAAGAAATGCTCGCCGCCCTCCTCCAGGTCACCCTGGACCGGGGCGCAGGCAGCAACCTGCCGCGCGAAAGCCAGGGCGTACTCATCCTATTGCGTTGCCTGGACCGCGCCGACGCCCGGGACGTCATGGACTGGGTCTATGACGAAGGTCCCGACACCCTGCGCGTCTTCACCACCAACGACTTCTTGCCCGACGGCACCCCTCTGGAAGCCACAGGCGGGTACAATGCCATCCACAGCGACGGCCTCTTCGACCTGGAATACCACCTCCGCAACCTCCGCAACCAGCAACCCGACGCGTACTCGGAACCCCTGTACCCCTCACTATTCAACGACCCGCGTGCCGCGCGCGTCCCCAGGGCACTGTGCGAAATCACCATGATCGGAAAATCCTACTTCCAATTCGGCGACGGCTCCGCCCCCGGTTCTGCTGGCATCCAGGCAGAAGACTCAATCCGCCTAAAAGACGACCTCTTCCACGCACCCATGAACCCCAGCGTACTGGAACGCGCCATAGCCTTCACAAGCGACCCACACCTCGAAGAAATTCAAACCACCGTCCAGAACAAACAGCACCGCGCACTCGGACCCACCATCCTCGACGGCGCAGGCATCGCCATCTTGCGCACGCCCGAAGCCCCCGAACGAGCCGCCGTGGGCATAGCCTATGGCGACACCATGCACCACCGGCACCGAGACCTCCTGGACGTCCAGCTCTTCGCCTTTGACCGCCCATTTCTCACAGACCTCGGCTATCCCCAATCCTGGGCAAGCATATCGCCCTGGGAAGCCCATTGGGCAACCCACAACACCATCTGGGCAGACCTGCCACCCGGCGAATCCACCAGCGCGGGCCGTGGTCGCCTCGTACGCGCCCTCTTCACCGACGGCATCCAGATCCTGGACATCGAAGCTACCCGCTGGGTACCCGACGCATCGGGCGGATGGCGCAAAGCCGATATCACCTACCGTCGCCTCATCGCCCTGATCGAAACCGACGGCGAAGGCATCGCCCTCCTCGACCTCTCGCGCATCACCGGCGGCACAGAACACTGGCGCACCTGCCGCGGCCTGGAAGGCGTATTCCAAACCGACAACGCGGATCTCAAACCCCAACCCGGCACAGTCGCCGGCCCGCACATCCAGCGCGCCCAAACAGACAACCTGCCCCATCCAGACCACACCGCCCTCGCGTACATGGACAACGTAACAACTGCTCAGGCACCACCGGCCTTCCGGGGCACCTGGCAATCGCAAATCGAGCCATCCGCACACCTGGACCTTCATCAACTCAACACCTCGCAAAACACCCAGGTCGTCAACACCCGTGCGGCACAGGCCATGGGAACCCCCGAAGAATCCAACTACCTCTACCACCCCGTAATCTGGCGCCGCACACCCGACAACGACACCACCTGCATCGACCTCGTCTTTGAACCCCACCTGGGCAATCCCACCCTCGCCAACACCACAGCCATACCATCGAACAACCCCACAGCCGCGGGCATCCACCTCACCACCGCACAGGGCAAACAAATCGCCCTGTACTGGGCGCCGAATGCCGGTCCAGATGACAAAACCCAATTCGAAAACGGCACCATCCTCACAGGTGCCCTCGCAGTCGTCGCAGACAGCCAAATCTCAACCATGGGCGCAACCGCCTTTCAAAACGCAGAAAAAACCCTCACAAACACCCGCGCACGACAAACCGGTAGAATAATCGCCCTCAACCGGGACACCTGCACCATTGACGTCGAAGGCATGGAAAACATCACCAAGGACGACCGCATCACCATCAACCCGGACGGCCGCGCACACAGCTACCGCATCGAAGCCGCCGAACAACTCGACGCCCACAGCCACCGCCTCACCCTGGACGTCACCTCTATCCTGGGACGCGCAAAAATCATCGCTATCGAAGGCAACAAAATCGACCTCGGCTTTCAAATCATGGCAAAAACCGGCAACCTCCACGGCACGCGACTACAAACCGAAACCAGCGATGACTGGGCAGTCATTACAAACGCCCAAAACGCGAGCACTTGGCCCCCCGGAAAAATACGCACCACCATCACCATCGACCCGAACAATAACAGACGCCGGAACCTATCCCCGGACACCTGGATACAGGTCGTGGACTATGTAGTAGGCGACCCTGTCCTCTTTGAACCCCTGTGCAGGGGATAGTTGGATAATTACTCCTCATTTTTTATATTGAAAGGCGGTGAGACATAAAAGGTGAGACAACCCCACCCAACACCGCCTACTGGATTGCCTTTAACATCTTGTATCTTACGTTTGAGGGAGACCACAAGGGTTCGCCCCTACAAGTGCCTTTCTTTTGTGTCTTTTGTGCATTTTGTGGCTCAACTTACATTTCACGTCTCACCTATAAAGAAAGGAAACGCAATGGCCGTTGAAATACTACCCCTCACAGAAAATCAAATTGACCAATACCATCGAGACGGTTTTATACTCGCCTCGGGATTAATCCCCGAGGCTATTGCACGCACGGGCGAAGCCGCAATGTGGGAAGTCATGGGCATGGACCCTGACGCCCCGGAAACCTGGGACAACTTTTCGGACGAAGCGAAAGCATCCACGGTACAGGCCGGATTCAAACCCAGATCAAAATTATTCCAATACTTCGGCAACCAACACCCCGACCTCCTCGCCTGTTACACCCCCGAAATGATGGCAGCAATGGCGCAATTGACCGGCAAAAGTGCAGATCTCTTTCATCCACCAGACGGCACACTCATACAAAACATCTTTCCTGCAAATGAAGAATGGGCGTGGCAAGGGGCGCATTTTGACGGTGGCGTAAAAGCCAAAATGCACAAAACACTCCCCGGCCCATTCATCATCAACTCCATCATCTATCTCAACGACATCGAAAAACACGGCGGGGGAACAGTCGCGTGGCCCGGATCCCACAAACCCATTCGCGTACTCGCAGAATCCGACTCCGAAAAATACGAATACATGTGGCAGCTAAAACAAGACCTGCACACCGTCGATATCGGCGACCCCGTAGAACTGGAACCAAAATGCGGTGACATTTTATTCTTCGCCCACTTCTGCATCCACGCCGCTGCCAATAACGTGCGCGACATGCCCCGCCTGGCACTGCGAAGTCGATGGTAAATGGAGATCCCAATTGGCTCTTTCTTCTGCTCAAGAAGCAATATATCCGGCGACTGAACCGAAGCTGATATCGTGGAAAGTCGTAGTCGCGGGCCTGCTGTTAATCGTCGCATCGGACTACTACATCAACTGGTCCACCGTAATCTTACGAGCGTCGAAGAACAACAAAGCCCTATTCCCGATGGGCCTGTTCTTCCCCTTTGTGATGCTCGTAGGGACCAATCTACTACTCAGATGGGTAAAACCGCGGTGGGCACTGAACCGGGGACAACTGTGCGTAGCCCTGGGCATGGGGCTGATCGGATCCCTATTCCCATTCTACGGTCTGGCATCCTACGTGGTCGGCACCATTGCCGCGCCCTATTATTTCGCCACCCCGGAAAACGGCTGGGCAGAACTGCTGCACCCCAACATGGTCTCCTGGCTGGTCATGAACAACGAAGACAAAGCCGTGACCCATTTCTACGACGGCCTGCCCCCGGGCCAGCCCATACCCTGGAGAGCCTGGGCTGTACCCGTATTCTGGTGGATGACCTTTGTAGCCGCAGCGGCATGCGTGGCCCTCTGCCTCATGGTAATACTGCGAAAACAGTGGGTGGAAAACGAACGCCTGGAATTTCCACTCATGGAAGTGGGCATGCAGGTCGCTCAGGTAGATAAAAGCAATGGCGGCCCCTCCTTGCTCAACCAACCGCTCTTTCGCGTGGGTTTCTGGATCGGGATATTTGCAGTATTCTGGAACATCATCTCGTACTTTTATCCCTTAATACCGGGACTGCCGACCACCCACACCGAAGGCCAGTGGTTCCGCTGGCTGGAAGGCGCCAAACCCTTCTGGGTACAAATCAGCATTTACGTCATAGGCTTTGCCTACTTTGCGCGAGTCGAAACCCTGTTCAGCTTCTGGCTATTCTTTCTCTTCACAGAAATTGAAGTCGCGACCTTTGATCGCCTGGGAATCGCCGCAGGACACGGAGGCGGAGAAGCCGTGCGGTCGCAAAATTTTGGAGTACTATGCGCATACGTGGTGTTCGGACTGTGGATGGCGCGTGGACATCTAAAAGCCGTATTTCGGAAAGTCTTCAAAAATGCCTCCGACGTAGATGACTCTCGAGAAGCAATGTCCTACCGCGCGGCACTAATCGCCCTCGTAGTATCCCTGCTATACATGGTCGCGTGGTTGCACGCAGCGGGCATGGAAATCCGGGTCGTCGTCCTGTACCTGTTTTTCACCGCAGTAGCCTATATCGGAATGGCACGATTCGCCGCAGAACTGGGGCTACCCTATGGCGATATTGCCTACCACTCAATAACCTGGACACCCCTCCACATCATGGGCGGGCAAACAGTAACAGCATCCACACTGACCTGCCAGGGCTATCTATGGGCCATGTTCGGAAAAACCCGGGGATTTCTGGGACCGCCAATCGCGCAAATGCTAAAACTGACCACACCGCTACGCGTCGAAAGGGGGCGTTTATTCGGCGTAATCGTACTCGCCGTCGTAGCAGGTGCAACATTTGCAATACTCCACGCCATATACATGGGCTATTCCGGCGGCGGCTTCAACCTCAGAGCCGCGTGGAATCTATTAATTGGACCGCAGCGATCCTACGACGCCTCAGTAACCTGGATCCGCAACCCGGAAGCACCCGATGTAGAGCGCATGTTATTCATGGGATCTGGCGTATTGATCACAGCCGTACTCACCTATATGAAATACCGCTTCGTACACCTGCCCCTCCATCCCGTAGCCTTGATGCTACAGGGCACCTATATGGCGCAGAAAACTGTATTCTCGGTATTTCTCATCTGGATCTACAAAGCGACCATACTAAAAATAGGTGGCGTAAGCCTCTACAGAAAAGGACAACCATTCTTCATCGGCCTGCTAATCGGATACGCCATAGCGACATTTTTATCCTGCGTAATAGACAGCATCTTTTTCTTTGGGCAGGGACATCTGGTACACGGATTTTAGAGGAGATATTTAATGGCAGTTGACACCAGAACACATGGCTTAACCGCGGAAGAACGCGAAACTTACGCGAAAGACGGATTCTTCATCCGCCCCAAAGCCTACGACACTTGCGAAATTGACGCACTACGCGACAGAATCGAAGACCTCGTAGAACTCATCGAAACCTCTGACGTATTGCCAGAGCAACAAAAACAAGCAATTCTAAAACGCAACATCGGAACCGAAGCGGCCTCTGGCCCCGCATCGTTAAACGGTATAACGCGACTTCACAGATTCAGCGCACTGGTGCGATCCCACATCCGCGACCCAAGGAGACTGGAAGCAGTCACACAGATCGTAGGATCGGATTTATTCTGTCCCAACGACCTATATTTTTTCAAACCCCCGGGCACCGGGCGGCCCATCGCGTGGCACCAGGACTCCTGGTATTTCCGAAACACGTACATCAGCAGCATAGGCGACGCCATAGAACAAGCCTCAATTGGAACCTATCTGGCACTGGATGATGCAGACGAAGAAAACGGATGCTTATGGGTAATCCCCGGCAGCCACCGCCTGGGCGTGGTAGATCACAGCCAGGTCGAAAGCGACGAGTACTTATTGCAAAAAAGATTGACCGTATCCGACAAAATGGAAAAACAGGCACTACCAGTAGAAGTTCCAAAAGGCGCGCTCGTATTTTTCAACAACGCCCTGTTTCACCGCAGCACCCCCAACAGATCAGATCGGTTTCGGCGAGCCTACATCGTACACTATATGAAAGCGACCATTCAGAATACCAATACCCGGAACAGGCAAAGGATTGCCGAAGAAACGGAGCACTGGGGCACAAATGAAATGTACATCTGCGGAGTGCCCGGATCCATACAGACAACGCCCGAAAAAGAAAGCATGAACTGGGACAGTGCCCTGGGTCGAACATTGACAGAAGACGACATTCGAATCTCAACATATAGCAATTAGCAATCAGCAAAAACCTTCTGGATTGCGGCCTAAAGCCTGCCGCAATGACAATCAAAACCGCTGGGATTAAGTTAATATCTGACCTCTAAAAGGAAATAAAATGCCAGACAAACGCCCCAACATCCTCTACATCATGACCGACGACCATGGAACCGGCGCCCTGAGTTGCTACGGCAGCCAGATCAACCACACCCCCAACATGGATCGGATTGCCCACGGTGGAATGCGCCTGGACAATTGCTACGTCACCTACTCCCTGTGCTCGCCCAGCCGCGCCTCCATATTAACCGGAAAATACGCACATCTCCATGGACAAACATCGATCGGTGGAAATATCTTTGACGGCACACAACAAACATTCCCCCGCCTATTACAGGACGCGGGATATCAAACAGCAATCATCGGGAAATGGCACCTCCACAGCATACCAACTGGCTCTGACCACTACAGCGTCATGTGGAATCAAGGCTCTTATTTTGATCCCAAATTTATTGAACCCGGCGAACACGGCCCCGTATGGAAAGAAAGCCGGGGATATTCGACAGATCTGGTAACCGACAAATGCCTGGACTGGCTCAAAGGACGAAACACCGAAAACCCCTTTATGCTCCTGTGTCATTTCAAATCCCCCCACTACAACTGGGAGCCAGACGAAAAACACAAAACCATGTACCAGGATGAAAAAATCCCCGAACCAGAGACATTTGACCACAACTTCGGAGACAGCCCAGTACCTCCCGAAGCATTGCAAGTCAAGCTGGAAACCGTACACGAACAATGGAATATCACGCATTGGGACGCCATGCCCGAAGGATTATCCATGCAGCAGCAAAAACACAGAAACTACCAGTACTTCATCAAAGACTACCTCCGCTGTGTAGCCTCGGTAGATGATAACATCGGACGGCTCCTCGACTACCTCGACGAACAAAACCTCGTCGAAAACACAGTTTTAGTCTATACCTCAGACAACGGGATGTTTCAGGGCGAACACGGCTGGGTCGATAAAAAAATGATGTACGAAGAAAGCCTACGAGTTCCCTTCTTAATCCGGTACCCAAGAGAAATAGCAGCGGGAACCCACACAAATGACATGGTCATCAACCTCGACTATGCACCGACCTTTTTGGAATACGCCGGACAGCCCATCCCCGCAGACATACAGGGACGAAGCCTGGTACCCCTCCTACAGGGACACACACCAGAAGATTGGCGAACCGCGTTCTACTACCAGCACTTCGACATCCACCCCGACGGCGAACTGGCAAACTGCGGCGTCCGCACCAAAAATTTCAAACTAATCTGGTACAACCACAACTACGACCATTACCAACTCTTCGACACCCAAAAAGACCCCAGCGAAACCCGCGATGTATCGGAAGACCCCGAATACGCCTCAACAGTATCCGAAATGAGAGCACTGCTACGAGATGAACGCGAAAAAGCGGACCTGACAGACGAAATAGAACAACAAATATTTAACAGCGATAACATACCTCAAACGCGCAAGCAGATGAACGCGTTACTACAAACGATAGACACCAACACCGCAAAGGAAAAACAATGAAAAATGCTAAACTCCGCTACAGACAGGTACACCTGGACTTTCACACCTCTGAACACTGCCCGAATGTCGGTGGCAAATTTGACGAAGATCAATTTATCGGCACCTTAAAAAAAGGCCATGTCAATTCCGTAACCATCTTTGCACAATGTCATCACGGCTGGTGCTATTACCCCACAAAAACGGACATGGAGCATCCCAACTTGCAAACCGACCTCGTTGGACGCATGCTCGCCGCAGCCAAAAAAGCCGACATCAACATGCCCGTGTACATCACCGTACAATGGCAGGAAAAAGCCGCCCGCGAACATCCCGAATGGCGTGTCAGGCGACCCGATGGGGGCTATGTGGGACGGCCAACCATGCATCCCCATACCCCTCTGCCACACGGCGGATGGTATCGCCTGTGTTGCAACACGCCCTATCTGGAAGCGAGTGTCTTGCCCGTATTGACAGAAGTAATGGACATGTACAACCCCTCTGGCATCTTCCTGGACATCACCGGTGAAGAAATATGCACCTGTGATTGGTGTATCGCCAGCATGCACGAAAAAGGACTCGACCCCGACAACGCTGGCGATCGGGTTATTCACTCACAAGATGTGTACAAAGATTATCTAACCAAAACCACCGACATCATCTGGAGCCGAAATCCCGACGCCACAATTTATCACAACGGAAGCGACAAAAAGGGTAGGCACGACCTCTACCCCTACTGGTCGCACCACGAAATCGAATCCCTGCCAACCGGCATGTGGGGATACAACCACTTTCCGACAAACGCGCGCTACTTCACAAACCTGCCCGACTGCAACGCAATCGCACAAACGGGCAAATTCCATCGCATGTGGGGTGAATTTGGCGGCTTCAAAAATCCAGTCGCATTGGAATATGAAGTCGGACAAATCATCTCATTAAATTGCCGCTGTATGGTCGGCGATCAACTCCATCCAGAAGGAGAGATGGACGAAGAAACCTATCGCATCATAGGCGAAGCGTACAAACGCGTTGAAGAACGCGAACCCTGGCTGGAAGGTGCCGAACACGTAGTAGATGTGGCAGTCCTCGCACCCTCGGGCGTACACAAAGACAGAGAATTGGAAGACAGCGAAGTCGGCGCCGGACTCATGTTAATGGAAAACCACATCCCATTCTTAATGCTCGACGAAACAATGGACTTATCCCCCTACCAGCTATTAATTTTACCAGACAGCGTGCGCGTGGACGACGCCCTAAAAGCAAAAATCGATACTTTTCTGGCGGATGGCGGAAAATTACTATCGTCTGGCGAAAGCGGCCTGGCCCCTGCGGGAAAAGATTTTGCGTATGACATCGGCGCGGAATATACCGGACCCTCGCCCAATGACATAGAATATGTAGTCGTCGGAGACGCCATCGCCGCAAATATGGTACGCACCCCATTCCTCGTCTATGAATCTGGCGTAACCACAAAAGTGACAGACGGCGAAATCCTCGCAGCCGCCTGGAAACCGTATTTTAACCGCACTTATGGAAAATTCTGCTCCCACAGAAACACCCCTTATGAAAGCGACGCGGGTTGGCCCTCTGTCATACGCAAAGGCAACGTCATACACATCGCACAACCCATCTTCAGAGTCTATGACGACCAGGGCATGCAACTGCATCGCGACCTGGTAAAAAACTGTATCGACCTGCTCTACGACGACCCCTTATTGCAGGTCGGCCTGCCATCGTGTGGCCGAGTAAATCTAACCCGCCAACCCCAGGAAGGAAACCGACTAATCCTGCACCTCATGTACGCCAACCCCATCAAACGGGGCGACACAAATGTAATTGAAGACATTATTCCACTATACGATATTCCGGTCTCATTAAAAACGGACCGCGACATATCTCGCGTATATCTCGCCCCCGAGGATGAGGACATTGAATTTGCAGCAGCGAACGGGCGCGTGTCATTTACCGTGCCAAAGGTCGAAATGAATCAGATCGTAGTGATTGAATAAAGAAAGGAGTCTCTCATGGCAGAAACAAAAAAAATCGTCCGGTCGGAACCCTTTGTAATCAACAAAAACATGGGCAGCCCGCTGGCGATATCCACCCGAGATCTAACGCCCAAAAATGCAGACGGTCTCCCGGTAGTCTTGCCAACGGAAAAACAAAAATACGACTTTGATCGCAATGGGTGGCTCTTAATCCCCGGCGTACTCTCAAAAGACGAATGCGACGAAATGCGGACCTTTGCCGAGCGATTGGCCAAAGACCCCGAAAGTATTCCCGAACACGAACGCTGCCCACTTGGCGGACCATTGCAAAAACTGACCGACCACCCCGTTGTCGTCGGATTCATGAACGAATTTGTAGCATATCCTCCCCTCGCCAACGACGAGCGATATGGATTCAGACTGGAAACATCCCATCTGTTTTACCGCGATGCCGAAACACCCGGAAAATTTAGTCCGCATAACGGCAACGGCCTGTTTCGCATGCCCTGGGATTCCCACTTTTACCGGTGCATCCCCGGCAAAGCCTGGAGCGGTCTAACGCGCGTCATATGGGAATTTAACCCCGTCAAAAAAGGCCAGGGCAGCACATTATTTGTAACCGGCAGCCACAAAGCCGCTTATCCAGCACCCGAAACCGTCCGCGACCCCGAATCAACCATGTGGGAAACCTACGACTGTCCACCCGGATCCGTATTGTTCTTCACCGAAGCAATCACACACAGTGCACATCCCTGGACCAATACCGAGAACAATCGCCTCGCCGTATTCAACCTTTACAACATCGTCGCGAGCCGATGGCATTCGTGGTTGCCTCCCGAAAAACTCATCGAATCCATGCCACCCCTCAGGCAAACGCTCTTCAGCGAACCGTACAACGAAAAAGTGGATACATTTTTCCCGCGCACAACGGCGTATATGGACGGATAACTGAAAAGGAGAACAACATGAGCGACAACGGAACAGTAACACCTTATATCATCGACAAAAATCTGGGCAGCCCAATGGACGACTACTCAGATGTATTGCCAAAGAAAAATGGCGACGGATTAGACATCATCGAACCGACCACAGAGCAGAAATACCGGTTCGACAAAGACGGATGGTTATTGGTCCCCGGCGTATTGAGCGAACAGGACATCAAAGAAATGCGGGAATTTTGTATCCAACTGCATCTCGATCCCCAATCGCTCCCCGAACACGAACGCACCCCGCTGGCGGGTCCCACACAGAAGTTAATAGATCATCCTCTGGTAGTCGGCATGATGAATGAATTCATGGCCAATCCCCGCTTATCAAGCCCCAACTGTTATGGATTCAGTCTGGCCGCCAATGGACTGTGGTATAGAACCGCACCCAACAGGCGAAATGAAGGCAAAAGAGAAGCCCGTCAGTTTAGCCCACACAATGGCAATGGACTATATCGCCTGCCCGGCGACGCGCACTATTACAACGCCTTTCCCGGCAAAGCCAACAGCCCACATACCCGCGTGATATGGGAACTGAACCCCGTCAAACACAAACAGGGCGGCACACTGCTCGTAACGGGTAGCCACAAAGCCGTGTACACCGCGCCCGACGAAATTCAAGACCCCGACTCCAGCATCTGGACGACCTATTCGTGTCCGGCAGGATCGGTTCTATTCTTTGCAGAAGCAACCACACACAGCGCGTATCCGTGGATCAACGAAGAAAACGATCGCATTGCCATTGCCAACCTCTACAACTTCGTGGATGGCGGTCACGCCGGACTACTGCGACCAGACCCCCGCATACTGAAATCCATGCCCCCGATTCGCCAGACCCTGTTCAGAGAGCGATATGCCGGTCAAAATGTCATCAGGTGAGAACCCATGGACCAGAACCGACCAAATATCCTGTTCTTAATGACCGATGAGCAGCGATTTGACCATCTGGGAAGTGTAAACCCCGCGGTAAAAACACCACACCTGGACGCCCTGGCAAATGACGGCGTTCTATTCAGCCGGGCATATACGCCCAATCCATCGTGCGTACCTGCGCGAGCGGGAATCTTCACCGGAAAATATCCCCACCAGTGTGCGGCACCCACCTTTATCACCTATTTGCCTGCGCACGAAAAGACGTTCATGAGTTATTTGCAGGAAGCGGGCTATTATACCGCAGTAATTGGCAAACAACACTTTGGCGAATCGAAAATCGAACGGGGTTATAACTACGAAGACATTATCGACAGCCACAGCCCCGCGCCTCAGAATCCAAACCGCAACTCCTATAATCAGTGGCTATGGGACTCTGGATTCAAGCACCGCAGCGAATTGATACAGGGAAATCCCGACATCAGAAGATATTCGGAATGGAAGGCAGATCCAAAATACCACGTCGATCACTACGTAGGCGACCGGGGCCGCGAATGGATCGAAAGCGGAAGCCCCGAAGGCCGCCCCTGGTTTTGCTGGATCTCATTCCCAGGTCCGCACGGACCAATCGACTGTGGCAACCTTCCCCAGGCCGACCTGTACGACCCGGCTGAAATTGACATGCCTGAGACAAGTTTCGAAATGCTGGCACAAAAGCCCCCGCACAACTCATTGCGAGGTGGACCTGTGCGCCAACAGCCTTTTACAAACGATGAAATTCGCAAACTCAGGCACGCTTATTACGCAAACGTAACACTGATCGACGAAAAAATCGGCGCAATCGTACAGGCATTAAAAAATAGCGGCACCTATGACAACACCCTCATATTCTTCACCAGCGACCACGGCGATTTCATGGGCGACTTTCAGCTCATGGCAAAAGGGCAAAACATAATGGAAGTACTCATGCGCATCCCCTTTATAATCAAACCGCCCAAAGGCGGCGCACGCGGAAAAGTGGAATCATCTCTCATCTCCGCAATCGATATTGCTGCCACCAGTCTGACCGTTGCTGGCGCAGAAGTACCCGAACACATGGCCTCACGCGACCTTTCGCATTACTGGTCCCATGCAGAAGACCTGGACGACCGGGATGAGTTATACATGGAAGCATCGGGCATTCGGTGTTTGCGCACCCGACGCTGGAAAATCGGGCATTATTGGAACAAACCCTATGGCGAACTCTACGACCTGGAAAACGACCCATGGGAAAAAGAAAACCTGTGGGACCGCCAGGACATAGCAGAATTAAAATCCAAATTGCAAAAACGCTTGCTGGATAAACTAATCGAACTGAGCCCGCGGTCTTATATCGCGTGGAATCACGGCGCACCTGAATTATAAAGGATCTCCTATATGAACGGATATCGGATTGGAATTGTAGGATGCGGTGGAATAGCACATCGGCACATTGCGGGATATCGGAAAGTCGCGCACGACCTGGGAGAAGTCGTCGCAGGATGTGACATAGACAAAGCGCAACTGAATGGATATTGCGACCAATACGACATACCCCACCGCTTTACAAATGCGGCAGACATGATCGCATCGGGAGAAGTCGATGTCATCAGCCTGTTAACACCCCCTGCCGTGCGCCATGACGTAATCTTCCCCGCAATTGAAAAAGGAATCCATCTCCTGGTCGAAAAACCATTCGGCGAAACATTGTGCGATGCAGTATCCTTTGTCGAAGCCGCGGAAAAAGCAGGCGTAACCCTGGCGGTAAACCACCAATTGGGATTCATGGAAGACATCGTCGCAATGCGCGACATCGTCAACTCGGGTGACATTGGCGACATACGTTATATATCGCACGACGAATTAAAAAACCGGACGCGAGTACGCGGATGGCGAAGCCGGGAGCAGCGCCTGGAAATCAGTATCTTTAGCATACACCTAATCGACCGCATCCGCACATTGGCGGGCAGCCCTCCCCAAAGCGTATCAGCCGTAACGCGCCATTGGAATCCAGATGTCAAAGGCGAAACCTTTACCAGCCTGACAGTACAATTTGAAAATGGCATCGTCGGCACCATGGTATCCAACTGGCATGGCTTAACCCTATCGGAATGTAGATTGCGCGTAGATGCCACAAAAGGATCGATCCTATCCGTCAAAAAAGTCGTACTTGACGACGCAGCCACATTACACATCCATCCCCTGAACGGAAAAAAGGAAACACGCAAATTCCACCGCGAAGGGGCATTCACACACGCCATGGGTGAAAGCATGAACCACCTGATGGACTCGGCGCGACGCGGCACAGAACCCATGCACAGTGGACGAGGAAATTTATACACCATGCAAATTGTCGATGCGGCATATCTATCGGCACAACGCGGCGGACAAATGGTAGAAGTGGAAGAAATAAAATAATACTGGAGGAACAGCAATGACCGCAGATTGCCCCACAACCCCTGAAGATATCGCGCAATATCAAGAAAACGGATTCATCAGCTATCCCGACTTCTTCTCTTCCGAAGACCTCCGGGAACTGGCAGACGCACTCGGCCACGCCGTAGAAATCAACCGCGCCAGAATCAAAGGCGCAGAAAACGCGGGACGAGGCAGACCCGAATACGAACTCGTATTTAATCAAATGGTCAACCTCTGGACCGACTATGCCGGCGCGCGAAAAATCGCCCTGAACAAACGCCTCGCAGAATCCGCTCGCCGACTATCACAAGCCAAACAAATCCGCATCTATCACGACCATGCACTCATAAAACCACCCGGCATCAAAAGCCGGGAAACCAACTGGCACCAGGACTTCCCGTACTGGTCTGGCATGGATCGCCCGGGCGCACTCTCCGCCTGGATCGCAATCGATGATGTCTATGTCAAAAATGGCTGCATGCACTTCGTCCCCGGAAGCCACAAATTCGGCAAACAAGAAGGCATAAGCCTGACCACTCAGGGCGAAAGCATCGTCCAAAAAATGAAAGAACGCGGACACAAAGTCGCCGAACCGGAAACCATAGAACTGCCAGCCGGCGGCGTCACCTTCCACCACGGATGCAACTTCCACTATGCGGGACCCAACCTCAGCGACAAACCCCGCCGTGCATTCGCCATCATCTACATCCCTGACTACGTCCTCTTCACCGGCAAAAATGACGCAGCGGGCGCGCAAGACGAAATGGAAATCGGCAAACCCTGGGAACACCCCCTGCATCCCGTCATAATGGAGGCCAAAAATGTTGACTCCTGAGCAATGCGAATCATACCAGCGCAATGGCTATCTCTTAGCCCCCGACCTCTTCTCAAAAGAGCAATTGGCCCCCGCGCTCGAAGTCGCAGAACAAAATGCCTACGGCAAATCTCACGAAGAATTCAACGCAGAAATAGACGCCCATCCCGAAATCGCAGAAACACTCATCAGACCAAAAGGCCGTCGTAGCTTTGGCGGACCCCGCGCACAATTTCACGACATCCCAACGGGGATTGACGCCATTGATCAGACCCTTGAACACGAACCTTTTTTAGACGCCCTATCCCAACTCTTAGACACACCCGACATGCACTACCACCACGGCTTTGTCTATGCCCGCAGCGGACGCTTAGACCGGGGAACCCCTAAAGAACCCTGGCAGGGCTTCCACATCGACTGGGCAAAACCCCTGCTGCCCCCACACCCAGAATGGCAACGCTATGGCCACATCCAGGCCTGGGTTTATCTCACCGACAACGACGCAGACTGCGCCCCGGTCCGCGTATTGCCCGGCGCACACAGCAAAATGAACAAACTCATCCGCGATCCAATAGGCACAGAACACGCATCTTATCGCTTTGACGACATCCGCGAACTCCCCTTCAAATTCGAACCCGTCACCGCCACCGGAAAAACCGGAACCGTACTCTTTTACAGCTCACACATGCCCCATTCTGCCCAGGCATTCACCAACCCCAGAAAACAACGCGCTGTCCTCTTCTACGCAGTAGGCCGCAGAGACACCAGCACCTGGACACTCACGGAAAAACGAGACATACAAGAACGCGCACGCCTGCGCCCCTTCCTGACAAAAACCACAGCAAGAGTACGCAGCCTCTTTGGCTGGCCCAATCCCGGCGACGACTTCTACACGCCAGAAACGCTTCACCTCATCAAAAACGCCTACCCAGAAATGGACCTCAGCCCATACTATTAAGGAACATCGCGTATGACAGAACGCCCCAATATAATCCTGATCTTAACCGACGATCAGGGATATGGGGACTTGAGTTGCACGGGCAATCCCGTATTAAAAACACCACACCTGGACCAATTATACGACCAGAGCGTGCGTTTGACCGATTATCACGTAGATGCCATGTGTTCCCCCACAAGAGCCGCGCTCATGACCGGGCGATATGCCGCGCGCACCGGCGTATGGAGCACCTTGCGGGGCCGATATATCATGCGCCGGGATGAAATCACCATCGCCGACGTATTTGCGGACTCGGGCTATCGCACCGGCATCTTTGGCAAATGGCATCTGGGCGACAACTATCCCTATCGCCCTTTTGATCGGGGATTTCGAGAATCCCTGAGCTTTGGCGGCGGCGTAGTTGGAGAAATCCCCGACTACTGGGACAACGACAACTTCACCGCCACATATCTCCGAAACGGCGCACCCGAACCGCACGCCTGTTATTGTACAGACGTATGGTTCAACGAAGCCATGCAATTTATGGAGGCGGATAAAACCCCATTCTTCTGCTACATCTCCACCAACGCCCCCCATGGCCCATTCAACGTACACGAAAAATACAGCGCACCTTATTTACAACAGGGCATACCGAAACAACGCGCGCGATTCTACGGCATGATCGCAAACATCGACGAAAACATCGGACGCCTCCGCCAGTGGCTCGCGGACAATAACCTGACAGAAAACACCATATTGATCTTCATGGGAGACAACGGCACATCCATGGGGACGGGAATAACGAAGGATGGATATCCAACAGACGGATATAACGCGGGCATGCGCGGCAAAAAAACGTGGGTCTATGACGGCGGCCATCGCAACGCGTGTTTCATACACTGGTCCGCCGGAAAACTGACAGGCGGTCGCGATATCGATCATCTAACCGCACACATCGACATCATGCCCACACTGATTGACCTCTGCGAACTTGAACCACCAGACGCAAAACTCGACGGCACCAGCCTCACCCCCCTATTGAACAACGCCTCTAACAACTGGCCCGCGCGCACCCTATTCGTACACCAGCAACAAATTGACCATCCCAAAAAATACAAAGACTTCGCCGCCATGACCGACCGCTGGCGACTCGTACACACCGGAACATGGCGTGCACCACAATATGAACTATACGACCACAAACGCGACCCCGAACAAAAATACGACATAGCAGAACACCATCCCGACATCGTACAAACACTGCGCGAAGATTATGAAACCTGGTGGACTGACATCTCCCGGCGATTTGGCGAATACAGCGAAATCGCAATCGGATCAGATCGCGAAACCCCCACAACACTAACCGCGCACAGTTGGCACGGAAAAGAAGGCATATACAGCCAGCGGCATGTGCGCCAAAAAGAGCGAGACAACGGATTCTGGGCCATCGACATCGAACAAGACGGAGAATACGAATTTGAACTCCGCCGCTGGCCCATTGAAATCGACACACCGATCTGCGCCGCACTACCGGGCAGAACAGGCGTACCTTATGTAGATGATCTATTACCGGGAGAAGCACTCGCCATCAAAACGGCAAAATTACAAGTAGGCAATATCGTCCAACAAAAAGCAGTTGGCGAAGAAGATAAATGCGTCACCTTTCAATTATCACTCAAAAAAGGCCCAACCCGCATACAGACCAGGTTCGACGATGGCATTGACGCGCCACCTGGAGCCTACTATGTTTATGTGAAGAGAATCAGTCCCACTTAGCCATCTGGGGCTACACAATCACATTTCGTTTTCGAGGTATATATCGAGAAAGGAGATCATAATGCAGACCAGACTCACATTGCAGATGGATGATAAATTGGTTGCACTGGCCAAAATACATGCAAAGAAACGCGGAAAGTCGGTTTCAAAGCTCGTTGCAGACTATATCAAATTTTTGGATAGCCTGGAAAAGAGCAAACAGGAGCCGCCCTTAGAAAAAAAATATGGCCCCATTACAGAGTCTTTGAAGGGTGCGCTGAAAGGTGCAAAAGTAAATGAAGAAGACTATTATCGCTATCTTGAGGAAAAATATCGATGATTGTCCTTTTTGATACAGATGTGGTTTTAGATGTTTTGCTAGATCGCACACCTTTCGTCGAAGCTGCGCTACTTTTGTTTGATCACGCAGAACAAAAAGCGATTCATGGATATCTTTGTGCAACGACGATAACGAATATTTATTATATCGCAAGGCCCAGAGTTGGCAAAGCTGTTGCTCTGAATCGCATCCGAGAATTGCTCGATATTTTTGAGATTGCATTGGTCAACCGTTCTGTGTTGTCAATGGCTGTTGACGGCAGCTTTTCAGACTTTGAAGATGGTGTTTTATATGAATCTGCTCGCCGTGTTGGTGCTGAGTTTATTGTCACGCGCAATGCATCTGATTTTGAAAAAGCCGAGATACCTGTTTATTCTCCAGATGATTTGAATGCATTAATAGATTTGCGCGACGCAGAAGAAGTGGATACAGGAGGAATTTAGAAATGGCATCACGCATAACGGGCGTCCCTCGACCGGTAGGTATATCTGTTTACGACCCCGAGCGTAGCTGGAATGGCTATACGGTCTATGCTGGCGGTGAAATAATTGACATGAACGGCAACCTCGTAAAGTATTTTGACCTATCACAACTGGGCAAAATAATGCCTGGCGGGCATATCCTCGGTGACCGGCGTTACAACGGTCCCCGAATGGAACGGGGGCGCGAACTCGTTCAGCTGGATTGGGATGGGAATGAAGTCTGGCACTATAATAAAACCGAGCAAATCGAGATCGATAAGAAAAAAATCTGGTCCGCCAAGCAACACCACGATTTTGAGCGCGAAGGCAGTCCAACCGGGTATTACGCACCGGGGTTAGATCCCATCATAGAAGGCGGAAAGACAATAGTGCTCGCAGCAAAAGAAGTCGAAAGGCCACATATCGCACCTGGGGTGCTGCATGGCGATTGTATTTTGGAAGTAAACTGGGACGGTGACATCGTGTGGGAATGGCAAAGTGTAGATCACTTTGATGAAATGGACTTTAGCGAAGAAGCAAAAAATGCGATCTACCGGGGTGGGCGCGTCGGCGCAGATCCTTATGACTGGGTACACTCCAACAGTGTATCCTACCTGGGACCAAACAAATGGTATGATGCTGGCGATGAGCGATTTCATCCAGACAATTTTATTTGGGATGGCCGACATACCAACACAATCGCAGTAATCAGCAAAGAAACGGGTAAAATCGCCTGGAAAGTCGGGCCGGATTATTCACTGACATCCGAACTGCGGGCATTGGGCTGGATCATTGGACTGCATCACGCACATATGATACCAAAAGGCTTGCCCGGCGAAGGCAATATCCTGGTATTTGACAATGGCGGTGCTGCTGGATATGGCGCACCGAACCCGGGTGCTCCCAACGGAAGGATGAACGCGGTACGAGATTATTCTCGTGTGGTAGAATTCGATCCAATAACACTGGAACTCATATGGGAATATTCCGCGCTTAAGGCAGATGGCGACCGGACCCGCGCCTGCCGTTTTTACAGCCGCCCGTGGAGTTCTGCACAGCGCTTGCCCAATGGCAATACACTGATTTGCGAAGGCGCAGGAGGTCGGCTTTTTGAAGTAACTCCCGAGCTTGAAATAGTCTGGGAATTTATCAGCCCTCGCGAAACGTGTTATCGCGCTTATCGCGTCCCTTATGAGTGGATTCCGCAACTGGACAAACCAGAAGAAAAAGCTATCGCCGTCAAAAAATAAAGGAGCACGAATGAAAATCACCGATCTACACGTCATGCGTATGGGCACACCGGGAAAGGGTGGGGGAACAAACTGGACATTTGTAAAAATCGAAACCGACGCCGGCATATACGGACTGGGCGAAGCCAGTCTGCAATACAAGGACGAAGGATTAATAGCGGAATTTGGCGCATTCAAACGATTCCTGATCGGCAAAGACCCCTTTGAAATCGAGCGACTATGGACATCCCTATATCGGCGCGTCACCTGGTCTGGCGGACCCGTAACCACCAGTGCCATCAGCGCCATTGACCTCGCCCTATGGGACATCAAAGGCAAAGCACTCGGCGTACCCGTATATGAACTGCTCGGCGGCAAATCCCACGACAAAATACGCATGTACGCCAACGGCTGGCTCAGAAAGGGATACACACCCGAAAGCATTGCCGAAGGCGTAAAACGGGTCGTAGATCAGGGCTACACAGCCTTAAAATTCTATCCCTTTCGCGGCGAACAAGTCGCAAAAATCGACCGCATAGAACACGGCATCGCACTCGTAGAAGTCGCGCGGGAAACCGCCGGACCGCAGGTCGAAATCGGAATAGACATACGCGCGCGATTAAACATTTGGAGCGCGCGCCGGGTCGCACAAGCACTCGAACCGTACAACATCGCGTGGATGGAAGAACCCATCTTGTGGGACAACCCCGAAGCCCTCGCACAATTTGCCCACGAAGTGCGCGTACCCATTGCAACCGGCGAACAACTGTACACCCGCTGGGGATTCCGCTCCCTATTAGAACTAAACGCCGTAGGCATCATCCAGCCGGACATCTGTCACGCGGGCGGCATCACCGAACTCAAAAAAATCGCAGCAATGGCCGAAACCTATTACGTAACCATCGCACCACACAACTCCAACGGACCGATCTCCACCATCGCCAGCCTGCACCTGGACCTCTGCGTACACAACAGTTTAATGCAGGAAATATTCCTATCGTCCATCGGCCTCTACAACGAAGTCCTCACACAGCCCATCGAAGTAATCGACGGCTATTGCGTCCCACCCGAAGGACCTGGCTGGGGCATAGATTTGAAAGAAGACGTCATAGCAAAACATCCCCCCAAATCATTTACACCCATAGAATCAGAGCCTTATGTAGAATTTTGATAAGCGGGCGACCACAGGGGGTCGCCCCTACAATACACGTAATAATGAAGATGCGTGAACAACCATTCGCCGTAGGGGACGGCCCCTGTGCCGTCCCAAGTAATCCATCCACAGGAGAAACCATGGCAATACAAATACCCGAAGGACCTTTTAAACCGAACTGGGACTCACTCTCAAATTATCGCGTTCCTGACTGGTATCAGAACGACAAATTTGGCATCTTCATTCACTGGGGCGTGTACTCGGTACCCGCTTATGGAAGCGAATGGTACCCCCGCAACATGTATCAACAAGGCTCCAAAGAATTCGAGCATCACAAAGCGACCTATGGCGAACACAGCAAATTTGGATACAAAGACTTCATTCCCATGTTCAAAGTGGAAAAATACGATCCCGATCACTGGGCAGACTTATTCCGCAAAGCTGGCGCCCGCTTTGTCGTCCCCGTAGCCGAACACCACGATGGATTTGCCATGTACGACACCGACCTATCGGACTGGTGCGCGAGCAAAATGGGCCCCAAACGCGATCTCATTGGCGAACTCGCCGAAGCCGTACGGAAACAATGGCTGATATTCGGATTATCGACGCACCGAGCAGAACACTGGTGGTTCATGGATGGCGGGATGCAATTTGACTCCGACGTACAGGACGGACAATACGCGGGCTTATACGGACCCGCGCAGCCGAGAGACAGCCAGCCCAACGAAGAATTCTTAGACGACTGGCTCGCGCGCACCTGCGAACTTGTCGATAAATACCACCCGCAAATCGTGTGGTTTGACTGGTGGATACAAGAACCTGCTTTCGCGTCCTACGTACAGCGTTTTGCAGCGTATTATTACAACCGCGGTGCCGAATGGGATCGCGGCGTGGCAATCAATTACAAACACAGTACCTTTCCCCCAGAGGCCGCGGTTTACGACATTGAACGCGGACAATTAGACGACATCAACCCGCTCTTCTGGCAAACCGACACCTGTGTAGCAAAAAAATCCTGGGGATATATCGAAGATGAACGGGGATACAAAAGCGCCTCGCAACTAATCGGCGACCTCGTGGATATCGTAAGCAAAAACGGCGCACTCTTGCTCAACATAGGTCCCCGTGCCGACGGCACAATCCCCGAAGAAGAAGAGGCACTCTTACTCGCAATCGGCAAATGGCTCAACGTAAATGGCGAAGCGATCTACGACTCGCGCCCCTGGAAAGTATTTGGCGAAGGACCCACAGAAGTCACAACAGGTTCATTCACCGATACAAAACGACAAATGTTTGGCGAACGCGACATCCGCTTCACCACGCGCGGAGACATCCTCTACGCAACCGTATTGGCAATACCCGAAAAAGATGAAGTAACAATCCAATCGCTCGGCTCTTCCCTCCGCCTGCTAACCAAACCAATCGACAAAGTCGAACTGTTAGGAGCAGGACCGTTAAAATGGTCGCAAACCATGCGCGGACTAAAAGTCCAGTTACCCGCAGAAAAACCATGCGACCACGCGCTCGTCTTAAAAATTACGCCAAAGTAAGGGCGTGTCCTGTCCCTACCAGTTAGTGGAACAGGCGTTCAAATGCCGCTTTTACAAAAAAGGAAACCTGCGTCATGCGCTTTTTTAACACGACCGGGCCGGTGGTAGCTGAGGATCACTACTGCATCCCACCCTTAAAACGGCTCGACCTCACCGAGGTTCAGCAACTCATCCGCGACAAACGCTACTTCGTCCTGCACGCGCCCCGGCAGACAGGCAAGACTTCTGCTCTGCTGGCCCTGCGCGACCTGCTCAACGCCGAGGGCAACTACCGTTGCGTGTACGTCAATATCGAAAGTGCCCAAGCCATGCGCGAAGATGTGGAACGGGCGATGCAGGTCATCTTGGGCGATCTGGCTTCTTGGGCGCGTTTGACGTTAAGCGACGAATTTTTGACCGAGAATTGGTCTGGCATCTTCGCTGAGTTCGGCGCAGGTGCGCTACGCGAGGTATTGACGCGCTGGGCACAGGCCGATCCGAAACCGCTGGTGCTGCTCATCGATGAGATCGACTCCTTGATCGGCGATACGCTGTTGGCCGTACTGCGGCAACTCAGAGCGGGTTATGTTCTGCGTCCGACGAGTTTTCCGCAAAGCGTGGTGCTGTGCGGGGTGCGCGATGTACGTGATTACCGCATCCAATCCACCGCAGAGAACGCGATTATCGCGGGCGGCAGCGCGTTCAACATTCGAGCGGAATCCCTGCGCCTGGGCGACTTTTCGCCGGACGAGGTGCATACACTCATATCGCAACACACCGAGACAACCGGACAGATATTCGCTGAGGACGCACAGAACGAGATATGGAAACTGACGCGGGGACAGCCGTGGCTCGTGAACGCTTTGGCTTATGAAGCCTGTTTTAAGAACAAGAGTGGGCGAGATCGCAGCCAACCCATCACAGCCGAGGCGATATGCGACGCTCGGGAGCAACTCATCCTACGTCGAGAGATACACCTCGACCAGTTGGCCGACAAGCTCAAAGAAGACCGCGTGCGGCGCGTCGTTGAGCCGCTACTGAGCGGCGGTGAGGAACGCCACTTCACTGACCGCGACCTGGAGTATGTGCAGGATCTCGGTCTTGTAGCTCAAGATCTGCCGTACCGCATTGCCAATCCCATCTACGCCGAAGTCGTGCCCCGCGAACTGACGTGGGTGGTGCAAGGGGAGTTTGAGCAGGAAACCGCCTGGTACGTCAATGACGATGGCAGCCTGAATGTGGTCAAACTGATGACCGAGTTCCAGACCTTCTTCCGCGAGCACTCAGAGCATTGGGTGAGACGATTTCAATACCAGGAGGCGGGTCCACAGTTGTTATTGCAGGCGTTTTTGCAGCGCATTTTGAACAGCGGTGGACGCATTGAGCGGGAGTATGGCCTTGGGCGGATGCGTACGGATTTGTTGATCGTCTGGCCACAGGGCGATCAGACGCACAAAATTGTGATTGAGTGCAAAATTCTCCACAAGAGCCTGGAGCAGACCATTGCCGATGGCCTGAAACAGACCGCAGAGTACATGGATCGGTGTGATGCAGAGGCGGGGCATCTGGTGATCTTTGATCGTAGAGAAGACAGACGTTGGGAGGAGAAGGTGTTTCACCGTCGCCAGACAGTGGAAAGCGGAGTGGAGATCGATATTTGGGGCATGTGATGGCATCTCCATGCGTTGTCCAAAAAGCCCTGGTCTAAAACAGGCATCATCACAACGCTTCAAGCACGGATTGCAGTGGTTTTGTCTTTCGGCACTTGTTCGGGAAAGAATTTCTCTCCTGCACAACGATACGACGCGATAGGTGGGTCAGAACAGACGCTTTTGGAGCGGCATCCTTGCCGCGATCAGGTCGGGAAAAGGATTTCCCTCCTACATGACCACAAGAATCTAACACGATTTATCTCTACCACTGCAAAACGTTACAATCAGGAATTTCGTATTCTCGATTTCGAAATTGCGGATTGATTACAGAATTGCCTAACCCGCGGAGTAGGCAACAGAAACATGATAGAAAATCTCAAGGAGGCTGGCCGCGTATGGCACGAGGAGTCAACAAAGTCATCTTGATCGGCAATGCTGGCGCCGATCCCGAGCTTCGATACACGCCAGGAGGCACAGCCGTATCGAACTTCAGCATCGCCACCAACGAAAGCTGGACCGACAGCAGTGGCGAAAGACAAGAACGCACCGAATGGCACCGCATTGTCGTGTGGGGCCGTTTGGCTGAAATCTGCAACCAGTATTTGCGCAAAGGCAGCAAAGTCTATATCGAAGGCAAGTTGCAAACGCGCAGTTGGGAAGGGCAAGATGGGCTAAAGCGCTACACCACCGAAGTGGTTGCCCGTGACATGCAAATGCTGGATTCACGTAGCGATATAGGAATGGACATTGGATATGGCGATGAAGTGTCTCAATCCCAAGGCATACCACAGCCTCAGACAGCAACGGCTGAAAAGGACGATATAACACGAAAACAACTTAATGCGGAACAAGGGATAAGGTGTGACCAGTGCAAGGCGGTTATACCTGAAGAACGCCTCAAGGCCATTCCTGACGCACGATTGTGTGTGAAGTGCAAGGATAAGAACGAAAAAATTGTTGGTGAAGAAAAAGAACTTATGCGACAAAGGCATAAAGCATGGGAGAACAGACGCAACATCACCGGGCCGTATTCTCCGCCACCGCCGACATAGTTTCATCAATCAAATTTCCCTCGCAATATTGATCTAATGCGAAAGGGCGGCTTGTTGTGTGGGTTGGCTTTGTTTTGGGACAGCTTTGACCTTGAGTTGCAAGCCTGCCTGTTGCTGAAGACAGTGGATGACCTCAAAGAGAGTATGTGCGTCAAGACTGTCCTTGGATGTGAACATTTGCATCAGACTATCGGGCGATTTGGCGATCAGCTTGCCCAATTTTTGAAAACCGATAGTCGCCCTAATGTAATCGTACAACATCACTCTGCCTGTACCCACTTCGCCTTCAAGCAGGCACTCCAACATGACGTTGAGCAGTTCCGCGCCGAAAGCTGGCTCGCGCTCTATACGCTCCTGGAGCGTTTTCCAAGAAGGTCGCGTTAAAGGGGGCATGGTCTCACGTCTCCTGTCGTTTTCGGCGTTTGTATTCGCGCCAGAGTTGTCGGGCAGTTTCAATATCCCATTGCTGTCGCTGCTTCGTTCCACCACCCAAAAGGATGATCAAATGAATAAAGTGTTGCAAATGAAAAATTGAAGTCATTTTATATGTATCTGATTGAGAGGAACTTATCCAATGAAACTATCCGATCACATACACTGGACATTTCAGTACGATGGCAGAAGTCAGACCCCGCATTTTGGCAATCAGTTGATCAAAATACTGAATAGAAGTACTACGCCAACGTCTCAAAAAAAATACACCGTCCTCCCGAACTACTGGAAAGGATATAAAGGACGTGGTGGAGAAGCCTCGCGCGACCTATCAATTGGCGAAGCAATAATCAACCGAACGCGCGAACCATCGAAAAACTGGCATTACGATATCCGATTTCTCAACACCACAAGTGGCGAAAATCTGCACCTCGACTTTCATACTACAGACGACGACCTCCGCACCCTCCGGGACACCTGGCGCGTAACAGCGACCAACAGTGCGGGGGATAAATATCGCCAATTCACCTGCGAGGGACACATCACATCACAGGGAGACCAGCAGCGCGTCTCGCTCGTCGTCAACAACACAACCTTACCCGTCGGTCATTTCGACAACGCCCACCCCATCACCTGCAACTGGACGCTATTCGACGTCATCCCAAACCTCGCACACCAGTTAAAATCGTCCGGCAAAAAAATCTCTCTCACAATCCTGGAAGACCTCGAAAAAATCCGCACGCCCGTACATATTGGCTATATGGAAGACTGCACATTACCACTCAGCGACAGAACACTAAAACTCTCCGGCTTCTTCGTCTATGGTGCGGGAACACTACCCTCGTACTGGTGGCTGGATCAACAAGAACAGGTCATCATCGCATCGACCACATTCCAGACCTTTGTAATCTCAGGAGGTGCAGCATGAGTGACCGACCCAACATCCTCTTCATCAACACCGACCAGCACACCTGGGACGTCATATCTGCCTACGGCAACACACACGTAAAAACGCCACACATCGACCGCCTGCACAACAACGGCATCTCATTCATGCGGTCTTATAGCAGCGACCCGGTCTGTGCCCCTGCGCGAGCGAGCTGGATGACCGGGCGATACACCTCAGAAGCCGGCACCCCATTCAACGGCGGCCATTTGCACGAAGACATACCCGATCTGGGTCAAATATTACAACAAAGCGACCACCACGCAATCCACTGCGGCAAATGGCACGTAGATGGCCGAAACGTATATGATAGCTTCGACGTCCTCTACTATGGCCAACAGCGAATCGGTGCAGGCGGCGGCGAATACTACGACGCGGCAATGACGCACGCAGTCATAGATTTTTTAACCACTTACGACAAAACCGACCCATTTTACCTCCAGGTCTGGTACGTCAACCCGCACGACATCTGCGAATATGGCCACAACTTTGAAACAAAAGAAATGCCCGACGCCATACGACGGGGCATGCTCAGCGAAGAAGAACTACCCCCCCTACCTGACAACTTTAACTACGACACCCGCGAAACCGTCTTACACCGCGTATGCAGGCGCATAGACGAATGCCTGATCCACTGGCCGATTTTGCGAGCCCTGAAAACATGGGACGAACTTCAATGGCGAACATTTATATGGCACCACCACCGCTTTGTCGAAAAAGTAGATGGTGAAATCGGCCTGATCTTAACCGCACTTGAGCAAAGCGGCCTCGCGGACAACACTGTAATCATCTTCAGCGTAGATCACGGCGAAGCCTTTGGACAGCACCAGATGTTCCAAAAATTTTCCCTCTACGAAGCCAGCATTCGCGTACCCTTTATCGTCTCATCACTCGGACACAACCTGAACATCCCCAAAGGCGCATATGATCACAAACACTTTATCTCCGGTGTCGATCTCCTCCCCACCGTATGCGACTATGCCGGGATCGATCCACCCGAGCAGGCGCGTGGAATGAGCGTGCGCCCCCTCGTCGAAGGCCGGGACATACCCTGGCGCGACTTTGGTTTTGTCGAAAGCAACTACTGGGGACGCGCACTGCTTTTTGACCGATATAAATACGTCTGTGAGTATATTCCCTACGGCCATGAAAAAGACCTCCTCCCACCCGGCCCCGACCCCGAGCGCATCGGCCTCGAACAAATTTTTGACCTCGAGAACGACCCGGGCGAAACGCAAAATCTCGCCTACGACGAAAACAAACGCGCATTATTGATACAATGCCGCCAGGCACTGCTAAATTTTGAAGCGGGATTGGAACGGCGGCAAATCACACACGAGCGACCCACCCGTCAAATCGGCAACTGGGGACAGCGAATTCGGGCACACTGGGACGCACACCCCGAATTGGAAGCCCTGAGGATTCCCTAAAACAGAAAGGACAAAGCACCATGAGCGACACGCCAGATTACACATCACTCGTACCGCACTACACATATCCAAACACACTCGAAGAACAGCGCGAAGCCCTCGCCACAAATCCGCTATTACAGCGGATGAACAAAGCGCGAAAAGGGTATGAAAGCGACCCACACAGACCCATCTACCACTATGTGAACCCAGAACACACACTCAACGATCCCAATGGACTCTGTTTCTGGCAGGGGCGCTGGCATCTGTTCTACCAGGCATATCCCCCCGAAGACCCGCGCCAGCACTGGGGACACGCCATCAGCGACGATTTGATCCACTGGGAAGACTTGCCCTATGCGATATATCCCAATCCCGAACGCTGCTGTTTTTCCGGCTCAACACTCGTAGAAGACGACCGCGTCATCGCCATGTATCACGGCACCATGGTCGGCAACATAGTCGCCGTGTCCAGTGATCCCCTGCTCTTGAACTGGGAAAAAGTGACCGGACAAGCCGTAATCCCCATGCAAAATCCCGATGGCTCCACACCGCCCTATCGGGTATTTGATCCCTGCATCTGGAAAAAGGGCGACTTTTACTACTCCCTCTCGGGCGGCACCCTGCCCGGACCGGGCGGCAAGCGCACCCGCGCGAACTTCTTGCTCCGCTCACCCGACCTCGCGAACTGGACGTATTTGCATCCATTTGTCGAAGACGACCTCTTCACACTCGTTGGCGACGACGGCGCCTGCCCCTATTTCTGGCCCATTGGAGATCGCCATATCTTGCTCTTTTACAGCCACATGAGCGGCGGGCAGTATCTCCTGGGCGACTACGACAAAGAACGCGACAAATTTGTAGTGACAGCGCATGACAAATGCAATTTTGGGCCTTATGGTCCCTGTGGCGTACACGCGCCTTCGGCAACCCCGGATGGCAATGGCAATATCATCGTCATCTTCAACATGAACCCGGGCAAGCCGACAGAGAACTGGAACCAGATCATGACCTTGCCTCGCAAAATGACGCTCATCGGCGAAGAAGATATACGCATAGAACCAGCGGGCGATGTGGAATCCCTGCGCCGCGATCACCAGCACGTAGGACGCATGACACTCGCGGCCAATAGCGAGATCGTCCTCGACAATATTCAGGGCAATGCAATGGAGATCGTCGCTGAAATCGATACCAAAAACGCGCCCATGGTCGAAATGGACGTATTGCGGTCGCCCAACAAAGAAGAAGTCACGCGCATCATGTTCTTCAAAGACCGCGGATTCAGAAATCGAGAACGCAACACACAGAAGAGCCTGATCACAATCGACTCATCGTGTTCCTCAATCCTACCCGATGTGCGCACCCGCGCGCCAGAAACCGGTTCGGTCTATATCGAGCCAAATGAAACCTTAAAATTGCGCGTATTCGTCGATAAAAGCGTCGTAGAAGTATTTGTAAACGGCAAACAATGCGTGGCATTGCGCGTCTATCCCGGGCGCGAAGACAGCACTGGCGTCTCCCTCCGGTCACAGGGACAAGACAGCGAACTCCTGTCTCTCGACGCCTATCAGATGGAAAATATCTACATATCCTGACAGATATCCCATCCACAAAAAAAGCCCCCGATGCCATAACCGCACCGGGGGCTTTTCGCTATCTCACAATCCTCACGACAAAGTCTGGAAACGCTCCCACGCCTCGCCAGCCGCCGCAGCTTGCCGCTCCAGCTCACCGCGCCAACCGACCACCTCGCCAGCTTTGATGCGCTTGATGTCAAATCCCGGATACCGATCCTCGAGCGTATCCCCGAGTTTCGTTCTCTCGGCCCAGCGATCCCACGCCGTCTTCATCCACTCGTGTGGCAGTGCTTCTCGCACAGCGGGATCAAGTTGCCATGCATGTCGCACATCGCTCACAGATGGCTCCTCGTCAGATGATCCCGACCACCTCGACCAACCGATTGACAACGTATTGCGCTCGCGCTCGGGAACCGTGTGCCCCGTATGGATCGTCGTCCCATTGCGAATAAGCGCTTCCCCGGCCTTGAGACGGATCGCCACCTGACCCGGCAATGGATCCTCGCCATTCCAACTCGGCGTATGCGGCACCCCCTGCTCCTTCACCGCCTTCGGCAAAAGCACATCGTGCTCAAACGGCGTACGCCACCGATTGTGACTCCCCGGTATGAGTTCGTGGCACTCATCATCCGCCAATGCCAAAAACATACTCACGCCATTTCGCTCCTTCAAAGACTTCGCGTTATTTGCGCGGATCTCTTTCCAGCGTTTCCTCTCAACCGCCTCAGAGTACGCCTCTGGATCACTACCCCGCTCATCCCGCTGTGCAAAATAGCGCTCCCCCGTGCCCCACCACGTCACATCCCGATGCCAACTGAGCTTATTCTCTTTCTGCCGCGGATTGCACCACAGCAGCAAACCACCCAGCACCATATCTTCTGGCTCCAGCCCCCCATCACACCACGAATGAACAAAACTCAGAAAATCTGGCGAACCGTGGAACTCCGCAAAACACGGCTCCCCAAAAGCCGGATGGATAAGCCCCCGAATCGCCCAAGGCTCATCATTACCCGTGCGGTGTACATAGCCCTTCGAGCAATCGATCTTGCTATACTCATTCTCTGGCGCGCATGCCTCAGTAACGCGGCGCCCCGCCTCGCGGAGAACGGGAATCCATGGATTATCGACAAAATCGTTAATAATCACAAAACCGTGCTCCTCCAGATGCGCCAATCGCTCTGGCGTAGCCCCGGGCGCCGAAAGCTCCGGTTTGAAATCGGCAAAAGCCGTAGCGCGATAAACCGTCGATGGTGATTGAGAATTGGACATCTTCATTCCTTTCGCCCCGTGCCAATTGGGGGCAATCTTAAGGTGATAAATCTGCTTTTCCCCATTCCCAATGAAATTATGGCATGAAATAAAAAATTTATCAAGAGGTATCAGTAGTCAGTGGTCAGCGGGCGACCACAGGGGGTCGCCCCTACAAACCGTAGGGGACGGCCCCTGTGCCGTCCCAATGGTAAAAATGTTGCTTTTTTTAAAAAGTGGTATAATTTGAGGCGGGATAAAATTGAAACGCGAATACGAGGAGACCGCAATGGAACTAACCGAAAGCCAAAAGCGCTTCTTTTACGAAGAGGGCTATCTCAAAGTATCGGGAGCCGTACCCCGCGTAATGGTAGATGCGGCGCGGCAAGCGATCAATGCCGAAATAGGCAAAGGAAATACCAACCCCTTTCCCGAAATCAACGCCACACCCGTCATTACGGACCTGTTCAATGAAACACCCGCCTTCTCACTCCTCGAATCCGCATTGGGAGAAGGCAATTTGCAGCGCAGCCAGACAGGGGGTATCAAACTCAACTTTCCGCGCCCACCAGGCAGTCTTCCAAAAGATACCTTAACGGAAAAAATAGGCTGGGGCAGAAGTGGCGGGCATCTGGACGGCATTAAAGCCGTAGGCGACCGGCTGCGCGGATTGCGCGAAGACGGAACATATCACCGAAATTTTACATCTTTTGCCGTAGTATATCTCGACGATGTCCCCGTTCCCAATGGTGGCAACTTTACAGTATGGCCCAAATCGCATCACTTCTTTGAAAACTACTTCAAAGAACACGGGCATCAGGTACTAAATGACCACATGCCCCATGTCGCTCTGCCCGAAGGTCCGGTATTTGTAACTGGGGAAGCGGGAGACGTGGTCTTTGCCCATCACGCCATGGTACATACCGGCTGCCCCAACACCTCGCCAGACATTCGATATGCCGTGATCTTCAGGACCAAACACGCCCAAATCGACGAAATTGGAGTAGATGCATTCACAGATATATGGCGCGAATGGGATGGTGTACGCGAGACTATCGGCGTAGTATAAACCAAATCACAGAAAGGAAATCCATTATGAAACGCCAACAAGCAACTGACTTTGACCAGGAACTCCTCGACCTCTACGATGAATATGTCCACGGACAAACAGACCGGCGAGGCTTCTTAAACCGCGCTGCGAAATTCGCAGTTGGCGGCGTAACCGCTGCCGCGCTGTTAGACAGCCTGAAACCCAATTACGCGCTCGCTCAGCAAATCGCCAAAGACGACGAGCGCATCAGTGCCGAATATATAGAATACCCATCCCCAGAAGGACACGAAAAAACGCGCGGATACCTCGTTGCCCCAGCAGGGGCAGAAGGCAAAGTACCCGGCGTCGTCGTCATCCACGAAAACCGGGGCTTAAATCCCTACGTAGAAGACGTTGCCCGGCGCGTGGCAACGGCCGGCTTTTTGGCTCTTGCCCCCGACGCGCTCGCTCCCCTCGGCGGGTATCCCGGCACAGATGACGAAGGACGGCTCATGCAGCGCGAGATAGACCGCAATAAAATGACAGAAGACTTTATCGCCTCTGCGCGTTATTTACACACACACGAAAAATGCACCGGCAAAGTCGGCGTCGTAGGCTTCTGCTTTGGTGGCGGCATGTCGAACACCCTTGCCGTCCGCATCCCCGACATCATCTCCGCTGCAGTCCCCTTTTACGGCCGCCAACCTGCCGTCGAAGATGTGCCAAAAATAAAAGGCGCCTTGCTCATCCACTATGCCGAACTCGACAGACGCATCAACCAGGGCTGGCCCGCTTATGAAGCTGCGCTCAAAGAAGCAGGCGTGAATTACACGGCTCATATATACGAAAACGCCAACCACGGATTTCACAATGACACAACGCCGCGCTATGACGAAGCCGCAGCAAAATTGGCATGGCAACGCACGATTGACTTTTTTAATGAGACGTTGAAGGAATAATTTTTTTCAAGGAATCTTCATGAACGGCATAGAATATATCGCTCGCATATTGAAACAAGAAGGCGTCGAGTGGATCTCCTGTTACCCCAGCAATCCTCTAATTGAAGCCGCAGCCCAGGAAAGCATTCGCCCAATCGCATTTCGCCACGAACGCGGCGCAGTCATGGCCGCAGACGGCTTTAGCCGCACCAGTAACCGACAGCGATTTGGCGTCGTGGCAATACAGGCACAAGCCGGTGCAGAAAACGCAATGGGTGGCATTGCCCAGGCTTATGCCGACAACATCCCAATTCTGGTCCTCCCAGGCGGCGTAAGACTCAATCAAATCGCAGTCCGTCCCAATTTTTCCGCAACCCACACCTATCGCGGATGGGTCAAACGCGTTGAAGCGATCTATCGGCCAGAAGATGTCGGCACCGTGATGCGGCGCGCATTCCACGCGCTTCGCAATGGCATTTCAGGTCCAGTCGTCGTCGAAATGACCTCCGACGTCTGCGCAGAAGAAATACCCACCGATGCACAGAATTATCACTCGCCAAAACGCGCGCAACAGATGCCCTCGCCCGGAGACATCAAAGATGCCGTCACAGCCCTGCTCGCTGCAAAAAACCCCGTAATCTGGGCGGGACACGGGGTCGTATTTGCCGGTGCGACAGATGAACTAAAAGAACTCGTCGATCTAACCGGCATACCCGTATTCTGCACCATGCCCGGCAAATCGGCCTTTGACGAACGCCATCCCCTCGCCCTCGGCGCTGGCAGCGGCGCAACCACGGGACCCGTAAACCACTGGCTCAAAAATTGCGACGTACTGCTCGCGCTCGGCTCCAGTTTAACGCGCACGCCTTATGCCCAATCCGTCCCCCCTGCCAAAGTACTCATCCAAAACACCAATAATCCAGACGACATCAACAAAGACGAAGCCGTAGATATCGGATTGATCGGCGATGTCAAACTCACCCTACAAGCAATCATTGACCAGGTAAAAGCTCAAATTGGCGAACCCAAAAATTCTGATCGCGTCGCCGCTGATATCGCACATGCCAAAAAAGAATGGCTCGACACATGGACCCCTATCCTAACCTCAAATGAAGAACCCCTCAACCCCTATCGCGTCATCAACGAAATCAACAACACACTCGATCGCGAAAACAGCATCGTCACACACGATGCCGGTGCCCCCCGCGACTCAATCGTGCCATTTTACACCGCAACCACACCCCACAGTTACATCGGCTGGGGCAAAACAACCCACCTGGGCTTTGGCATCCCCCTGATGATCGGCGCAAAGCTGGCCCATCCCGATAAATTCTGCCTCAACATGATGGGAGATGGCGCCTTCGGCATGTCCGGCCTGGACATTGAAACATCTGCTCGCGCAGGCATTCCCATCACCACCGTGATTCTGAACAACGGAGGCATGGCGACCTACCCCGGCGGATTTCCCGTAGCGCGCGAACGCTATGGCGTCTCCAATATGCAGGGCAACTACGCCCAAATTGCCGAAGGCATGGGTGCTGTGGGCATCATCGTCAAAAAACCGGGCGAAATGCGCCCCGCATTACAAGAAGCACAGCGACTAAATGCCGATGGCAAAACCGTGTTGATCGATGTGCATACCAGTATGGAGAGCAAACAATCGCGGTTTTAATCTCTGTCAAAACACCAGACATAAACCAAAAAACCACGCCCAAAGGACGTGGTTTTTTGGTTGTGAATTTGACCCGTTTTAGTCGGTAACAGAATTTGGATCCACTGGCTGCGACAAAAGTTGGAAAGGTCATTTACTCTACGATGCGAAAATAGACGTATTTCCTATCCGTCTGATCCGTCCGCTTGTCCTTTGCCAATACGGTTAATTGATAGATCCCTTCAGGCACCTGGTTCACATCAATCTGCAAATACGTGAAATCATCTTCTCGATTGCCTTCGTAATTCGCTGTCACGGTTCGCGTTAAATCGCCATCTTGTGAGCGCTTGATCTTCAATTCCTCAGCGGCGATGTGATGGACCTGTCCACCACTCGTATAAACCTTCGTCTCCCCCCATATATCGCTATCGGGAAATACGCTACTGATTTCATCACCATCCTGCGATTGTCCGGTCTGCAAATCCTCAGCAGCAATATCGTCATCCTGCGATTGTCCGGTCTGCAAATCCTCGGCAGCTATATGATCTGTTTGTCCACTCTGCAAATCCTCGGCAGCAATTTGGTCTGCTTGTTCACTCTCCAGATCTATCTCTGTTTTGCCCATCGTCTCAATCAGATCTTGAGACGCGAATAATGTGGGCGATAGCGTATCTACCTCTGGCTTGCCGATGGTGTAGGAGATCTCATATTGCGTGCTACCGAAATCGTCGCGTTGAAGATCATACAGTTCCAGATAGATAAAGACTGGTTCAGATGGTGAAAATGTACGGACGGGATTGGGGGTGATGTGCAGATCACCACGGCTTTCTGGCAATGCTTTCTTCGCTTGAATATCGTTGCCGACGAGCAGATCACTCAGATGAAAAGTCTCGTCGTCATAGACATACTGCTTCTCATCGCGTGCTATGCCAATGAGACCAGATGTTTGATCCATAAATTCTACTGAAAAATGATAGCGTCCTTGAGGTACAGACACCTCGCGCGATACCAACAGGTGATCGCTGCGATGTTGTGCTGCGGTGTTTGAGGCAGGCTTCTGTGGCGGCAATGTGAAGGTCCTGGACTCGCGGTCGTTATACATATCATTCCACTGCTGATCAAAGAAGAAGACGCCGTCCCAAAAACGCACCTTGCCCGTTTCAAAATTTTCTGTTAATCGGTCTTTGGGAATCATATAGCTGAGTTCGACCCGCACGCTGTCTCGTTCTTCAAAAGCTGCAACCTGATAGGGGAGGGAATATTTTCGATACAAATACGGATCGACAAACCGTTGCTCTGTTTTTTGGAATATATGATGAGAGGCTTCCCGAATCGTACGAGGCACAGGAGCAGAGGCTTGTCTCAGCGCTTCTTTAGGATTCCTTGACCTGAGCATCGCCAATATAGGAAGCTGAGCTCCGAAGCCGAATTCAATGAAGGCACTTGCTCCCATAGGGAGGCGGTCGCTGACAACATACCAGGAACCGCCGCAAAAATTCCAGATATCATCCGTAGTGCCACAAAATGTGAACTGAAAATTTTCGTAATACCAGAACTCCATCATTGCGGCATCCAGGACCTCTTTAGAATCCCAGGTCGCTTTATAGGTTGTCATACGACGTCTATATCTTCCAAATTTGATATAGGTCTTCCCCATATCCGTCTGCCAGCCCTCGACATCATCCAAAAATTGCCTGAACCGCAAATTCGAGTATGCCATACGACCAAAGTGCACCATCTTTCTTTCATTAAAATCAGACAAATAGAGTGGGTCCTGACGCTTCCAAAACATCTCGCGTTCCAATAATTCATCAATCGTCTGCGTCGTATCGCGGGATGCATGCTCTTCTTCGGTCACAAGCAGATCAATAGATTCGAGTAGCTCACGCTCTTCAACACCCATCAAGTCAAAGGCGCGTTGATAATAGTTATGCGAGTCATTGAATTCGCCAATCTGATAGGCGGCAAGACCACAAAACAAGAGCGCATTTTTGTCATCTGGATATTGTGCGCGCAGGGCTTGCATCAGGGCATGGAAGGCATCCCAGTATTTATCTTCAAAGTAAAGCATGCCCAACAAATAATAGGGTTGCTGATTGGTCTCATCCAATTGGATGCTTTTTCGCAAGACCTGAATGGCTTCTTGTTTGGCTTCCTGGGCAAAGATCTTGAAATCATTAGAATGCTGTGCAGTTCTTCTATCCTTCTGTGATAGGAAATCATACACCCAAAACATACCCAGACTATTGAGGACATCCGTATTTTCTGGATGCTTTTTCATCACGTTCTTGAATTGGTTCAATGCCCGAAATCGAAAGCTCTGTACCCACCAGATTTTTCCGCGTGTCAGCCGGTATTCAGCATTGTTGGGATCACTTGAGATTGCCTGCTGTATCATTCGCATTGCGCGCTGTCGGCCATTTACGCTGCGATCCAGCAGATGCAGTTTGGCCAATTCGTTATATGCAGGGGCATAATTTCTGTCTTTGGAAATAATCTCCTCGAAGGCTTTGATACTTTCCTTTTGACTCACCTGACCAATTTGCTCTATTGCATTCTGAAACAGTGCGTCTATTGCGGTTTCCCCTCTGGCCAAGTTAGTGCCAAAGATGCAAATCAGCAGTATAAAACTTTTATAGATTACTGATCCTGCTTTCATTTTTTTCTCCGTATCTATCGTGCAATTGGCAAAACCGTGTTGATCGATGTGCATACCAGCATGGAGAGCAAACAATCGCGGTTTTAATCAGTTCGGAGAGGTAGCAACACATAAACTGCAAAGGCACGCCGGTCTCGTGCGGGAACGCTGTTGAAGCAACGGATAACATCCTCTGCTTCAGTGATATCTTGAATGACATCAGATTTGAAAAAGGTCGCATCAGGAGCGTAATCGGCACGGTGACGTTTTTTTTGCATATCAGCAAATCGTTCTGCGAAGTCCTGAATTTCGTCTGGGAATTTTATGATGATACCCTGATGTTCGCAGCGTTGTCTCGCAGTCCCATGTTGCAATGCCCGGTATGTTTGACGCCATGCCGGTTGACTGCGGCGGGCACCGGGGCCGCCAACGAGCATATTGGCGTTGGAAGTTGCGAGACAATGGAACAGCGCGTAGTACGTTGTGCTGACAGCCCTGCGAATGTTCGTCTCTCGTGTCCTGCCCTTTCTATTTGCCTGAACCAAATCCCGAGCTGTTACAATAAAATCAAGCGGTTTCAATGGTTACCTCTGGGTGTTGTTCTCGCCATTTGGGATACAGACTCCACCACTCAGATTTCTCGACCCATGACGGGCTGGGGAACTCTTCTATGCCTGCCTCAATCAGCTTCGGGCGAATGCGTCTGATAAAGCTGGATGTCCAACTGGAGTCGAGTTGCTTCTGATCGCCCTCAAAGACAATAATGATACTAAGATACGTTTCGCCGCTGGCGTCAGAACCGTATTCATCAACAGTTGGGACCACCACAATGGGGTCGAACACGAACTCATCCGACGAGAAACGTTCCGCAATGGTCTCACGGACAATGGTTTGGACTTTCTCATTTTGTTCCTGTGTCATCATAGCGTCTCCGTATAGTGTCTCCGCCAATGTATAGGATCCTTCTTCTGCGGATGATATTTTGTGCAATATAGCCCAAATCCAAAAGGGTGTCAACGAGCCGTATTAAATTATGCCGGCGACTCAATCGTGCCATTTTATACCGCAACCACGCCCAAATTGCCGAAGGCATGGGCGCTGTGGGCATCACAGTCAAAAAACTGGGCGAAATGCGCCCCGCATTACAAGAAGCACAGCGACTAAATGCCGATGGCAAAACCGTGCTGATCGATGTGCATACCAGTATGGAGAGCAAACAATCGCGGTTTTAATCCCTGTTGAAAACTCACCAGAAGCATATCTACTAAGTCGGGGTAACTCCAGTTGCCGAATTCCGAATACTGTCTCGAAAGTTTGGTTAAAGGAATCAAAACTTTACAACTGTGAGCAGAAGAAGGGCAAAGAATGCCCATCCCAGTATGCCTTCTAAAAAAATCAGTCTCTGAAATGTGAGAAAGGGAATATTTGCGGTTCCTATCTTCAGATGGTTATTTGATGGTTGATGGTGTCTTATGTGCGTGAATGCCTGGATACTCAGGGTAATCCCATCGAGAAAGTAATGCCCGAAACGAGTAGCTGACTCATCTCGATCTCGGTTTTGAATCGCTCCTTTTTGGAAAAATAAAAGTGCAAAGAGGAAGATCACACATATACCAGAACCCACCACTCTACCCGGTTTCGTAAAATATCCGCTCGATAGCCACAATAATGTATTCAGGCTATATCCGATCCAATCCCCGTCCCTGTAGTCTGCCCGGTGTTCGTATTCCTTAAAATCGTAATAACAGGCTTCAAGGTCTTTTTGTTGCCCTGATTGTTTATACTGGTTTTGCAGAGTGAGATAAACGCCTGATACGGATTTGCGTGCTGCCAGTTCTTGAGGGACTGCGCTCGGCTCTGGTGTTTCGGAATCCTTTGGAGAAAAAAGAAGCCAGCTTCTGAGCTGATCCCAATGCGATTTTAGAGATAAGAAGAATGCCTGTTCCAGAATAATCCCGGTGACTTCGGCTTCCTTTTCTTTGGAGAAGGATAGTTTTTGCAGGTCGAGACGTTTTGTGGATAGCGCATTTTTTAAGTTGAGAAGCGCGAAGAATTCGCCACTTATGGCTGTGTTTCCTTCAAAGACAGCGTCCGCAAAAATGACATCGCTATAGAAGCGCGATTTATCAATGGTCATTTTGTCCTGGAAATTCGCGCCTGTGAAATCGATTGCTCTATGGCCTTCTATTTGGATAAATTGCGTAAGAGATGTAAATTTTGTGTTTTTAAATATGGCTTCTCCCCGAAATACCACCTGGCTAAAAGAGGTTTTGCCATCGAACACAACATCTTGAAATGTTACTTTTCTTCTAAACTGGGCGTCATCAAATTGGATATCTCCTCGTAACTCAGAGTTTCGAAAGGCGACATCGTGGAGAAACTCGGCTTCCGCAAAGCTGATACCCTGATGGAAGGCAACATTCCAGAAGCGCGCTTCACGATGGAACTTGGCTTTCCAGAAATTGCCTGTCCCCTGGGCGCGTAACCCGATGAAGTCTGCCATTTCGCGGAATTCGGTTTTATTAAACCGCACACTCTGTAGAAATTTTGCACTCACAAAATTCGCGACCCTAAAATCAGATCCAGAAAAGTCTGCCCAATCCTGAAATTCTGCTGTCTGAAAATGCGCCAATACATTAAATGTAGCATCTTTGAAGATAGCGGGACTTTTGAATGTTGTTCCCATAAAGTTTGCCATACTTTCATATCTGGCATGGTCAAAAGTCGCTTGCTCTTGAATTATTGCACCGCTAAAATCAGCGGTTTTGTGAAAGGTCGCGTGACTGAAGTTGAGGCTGCCCAGAAAGTAAATGCCCGTACATTTGACATCACCTCTGAACTCTGTGCCGCGAAAATTGAGGTTGCAATGTACAGTATCAATTTGGGCGCGATTTATATCCAGATTTCCCTCAACAACGAGAGAGTCACATACTACTATATCGCCTGATGTTGCTTTCTGGATAGATTCATTGATCAACCATGGGGGAATGGTCTCTGAGACTGACAAGTTATGCAGGGTGCGCAGGTTGATAACCCGAGCCTGTGCGTGAGCGTTCCAGTTGAAAAATAAAATCCCCAAAACCATTATTATAAATATTGGGGAATAAGTACTATGTTGAAGAATTTTACCTGCAATGACAATACTCGCCTTAAACATTTTAAATATAAGCTTTCCCATTTGTTACTCATCCATCCAATCAACGGACAATGGTTTGGACTTTCTCATTTTGTTCCTGTGTCATCATAGCGTCTCCGTATAGTGTCTCCGTCAATGTATAAGATCTTTCTTCTGCGGATGATATTTTGTGCAATATAGCCCAAATCCAAAAGGGTGTCAACGAGCCGTATTAAATTATGCTCAGGGACTCAATTGTGCCATTTTATACCGCAACCACGCCCAAATTGCCGAAGGCATGGGCCCTGTGGGTATCATCGTGAAAAAAGCGGGCGAAATGCGCCCCGTATTACAAGAAGCACAGCGACTAAATGCCGATGGCAAAACCGTGCTGATCGATGTGCATACCAGTATGGAGAGCAAACAATCGCGGTTTTAATCCCTATCGAAAAATTAGCAGTATAAACCAAAAAACCACGCCCAAAGGACGTGGTTTTTTAATTAATAGAAGATGGCGTGGACTTGACCCGTTTTAGTCGATAACAGAACTTGAATCTACCCCCAAACGATCAGTGCCTGAGCAGAACCTTCAAGCATATCCACTAAAATGATGTTGTTGCCGAATTTGGAGTTACCCCGCTTCGGATGCTGTTGTCGAATTCTTAATTGCTGTCCTGCCGCACTAAACATAGGGTTTACAGTGCCTGTATTCAGGCCACAGATCCCCTCTCGACCAATTCGGCAATAGCATCGCTTCGGTGGAGAGTTTAGGGCTTGGGTATTAAGCCGGTGATTGATGCAACTTACCGTATAGAATCATTACGACACATGCTTCGTAGGCCATCGGCGCGTGATAGGCGAAGGGTACCCTACCGAAACGGGTCAAGTCTAACTTAGTCAACCAACAGAGACTCAAACTCAGTGTTTGCCAAAGAAGAGGCTACTTCTTCGTAGTTACTTACTAACTCTTCCACTTGATTGGGATTCAGTTTTACGAGAGGAGAGGAGACTTCCTTTACCTGTACTTCGAGAAATGTAGAGAGCCGATCTAATTGGTCAGAAAGGTTTTCAGTCAGATCTTCGTAATAGACTTCTATACAGTCAAACGCAGATGGAAGCAACTCTTTGAATCTCTGCTTTTGTTCTTCCATCTCTAAAAGCTTGTCCATTAGATTTTTGCAGTCAACCTGAACCTGCACGGGTTTGAGTGGTACATATGAATGAGAGACTCCTCGCTGACTTCTTATTTCCCATGAAAGGAACTGTTTGAGCGAATTTCGCCTTATGAGATGTATGACTTTCACGTTGTTGTTCTGTAACCATTGTAGCGCATCAGGAAACACGAAAGTCTGATCATACATGAACTTGAATCCTGAACTCAATACACCCGACTTTGGCCTATAGACTACATCCTTAAAGTACCGTTCTAGCTGAACCTTCCTAGGATAAGGAGGTAGTTTAAGAAATTTTTCATTCGAAGATCCTGCACTTTGCAGATAGGTTGCAAATTGGAAATCTTCACGTCCCTTGAGCAGGAAACACTCCCAAAAACACCGTATCTGCGGGCAGCTATTTAGCATTGTGCAGAGGTACGCAGAGCCTGATCTCTGAAGTGCTATAATGACGAACATTTTCATTTTATAGTCCTATTTTTAATATGAATTAAATGAGGGGTGTGCATAATTCAATTCCACACCACCTTGATATGTGCAATGGCTCGGATTGGCAGTCCCCATACGCTATTCATAATCATCGCCAATTGCAAGGTAAAGACCGCCAAAGTCAGATATGTCCGCACATTTTCTAAACACTTCAAGGCGATCTGTTTGTGATTATCAGTTGCATCAATCAGCTTGGCAATCAGATCGAAGATGGGTTCAATCGCTGTTCTACGCAGTCGGCTAAGGTCTTGATTTTCTGTCTGTTGCAGGAAGCGATGATAATTTTTGGCATAGCGTCCCTTGACACATTTGAGTGCGGGTGTGACCAAGACCACGCCATCTTTCGCCCAATTTCTGATCCGCATAGCTTTGGTATAGGCATTATCAGCGACAACGCTGTAGGGGTCTAAATGCTTGAAAATGTGGGCTTCTTTTTCCTCTAAGACTTGGCTTTCAGAAATTGATGCGGTTTTCACTTGCACCAGTCTTGGAAAGCCATTTTCTGTGCTCGTGACATGCAGGCCATAGCCATAGACCCAGCCGTGATAGGCACTTTTACTCCAAGTGGCATCACGGTCAAGGTTACGTAGCTTGTCTGGGATGTGACCGGCTTTGCGATCCTTCTGATGCCAAACAGGTCCCGCTGCTTTGAAGAGGCTCTTATCTTCAAAGAGTTCTTTGCTTCTAAAGTCTGGCTCTAAATCCTGTGCAAAGGTGCCCACGAAAGCAATGAAATCCTCAAGCGTATGATACAGGGCTTTATACCGCCTCGAAATCGTCGTGCGATGTGGCAACCGCTTAAAATTTAGGCGTTTACGATGTTCAAGATGATTTTCTAACCAGCGATGTTGGGCACTGAATTCTGTGATGTGGCGCATCTGCATCCACAGGAAGAAGATCAGAAAAGATTTATCCTTGAAATCGAAGGGATGCCCCCGTTTAGGCTTGGTCATTTGCGCTTGTGTAAAGCGGTCAAACAGCGTATGTATCAGGTCGACATAGTCGGTGAATTTTGGTTTTGCCATCCGTCGCCTCCTTGTGAAGTGGGTTGCTTCTACAAGTGGCGACTTTTACCGACTATGTCAATTAGTATTTATGCACACCCCTCAATTAAATCACATGTAAAAACATTAAGCTTCAAACTTTAGTTGAAATAACCGAGTGGGGGAGACTCAGGCGCCTATCGCAGTAGTCTAAAACTGATTATTCTCCCACTTATATTACCTTGTTTTATTCATCTCTCAATGTTTCTACAGGATTGATTAGAGCGGCTCGAATAGCTCGATAGGATACGGTAAGAATAGCTATCAATAAAGCGACAATACCGCCAAAAACAAATACGCCAATATCAAGGTTTATGCGATAGGCAAAGCCCTCAAGCCATTTGCTCATCGTGTAATAAGCGATAGGCCAAGAAAAAAAATTGGCAATCAACACCAGTCGGACAAATTCTATTGATAATAAGGCAAAAATACTTGAAGTAGATGCGCCAAGAGTTTTTCGTATCCCAATTTCTTTGGTGCGTCGTTCCGCTGTGAATGTGACCAGCCCCCAAAGCCCCAAGCAGGCGACAAAAATGGCCAGTAGTGAAAACATACTTAAAAGTTGCTTGAAACGCTTTTCAGAACGATACATCTGGTTCAGGAGGTCATCAAGAAACGCATATTCAAATGGAACTGGAATAAGCTTAGACCAAGTTTTTTCGATGAATTGCATCACTTCTGAGAGATTTGCCGTATGAATTTTGACTGCAAACCATTTGTGCTTCCAACTCGGCATAATAAACACGGGTTTAATTTCCTCTCGTAGTGACCGATTGTGGAAATTCTGAACAACGCCTACAACAACACCTTGAAAATCTGCCCACTGAAATTTTTTACCAATGGGATCTTCCCATCCGAGATATTTCACCGCCATTTCATTGAGCAGATACGGCATTTCGTAATCTGCGTCGCGACGACCATTTACATTGATATGCAAATCTTTTTTAAATCCCGTCCCTTTAATCAGTTTAATGTCAAAGGTATTAAGAAAATGTTCATCACCGGATATCATGCTCATCTGCCGCTTTTCCATGCCTTCGGGATAGACTTCGGTCAGAAGTTTGTGGTAAATGAAATAGTTGAACGTCGTGGCATTGATCACATCGGGATTTTGTTTTAGTTCCTGTCGCAATGTTTCAACAATCGGGTGCCCCGTGGCAATACCGAACCGATGCTTCAAATCGGGATGTTTTGATAGGGGAAAGATGATGATCTGATCTTTGGTCAATCCGGGTTTTTGGGTGCTGATATAGACCAATTGCCTATCAATCACAGTAGTACTAATAATCAACAAAATAGAAAGCGAGAACTGTACAATGACCAAACCTTTACGAAGCCAGGTATCTAGTCCGCCACTGCTTCGTGCTCCTTTAAGTGCAGAAACAGGTTGAACTACCGAGAGGTAAAGTGCAGGATACGCGCCCGCCAGCAGACCGACGAATATCGTTACACCTAGGGCTATGCAGAGAATGAACACACTATTGGAGCTTAAAGAGAGCGTTTTTTCGGCAAAGACATTAAACATGGGCAACACAAGCTCAACACAACAAAGAGCAAAAATTAAAGCAATGACCGCAATGAAAAATGATTCACCCAAGAACTGAGTCATTATCTGATATTGATGTGCTCCAATTACCTTACGCAGACCCACTTCACGGATACGTCTAGATGATTGAGCAGTAGAGAGATTGATGAAATTGGCACAGGCAATAAATAAAGTAAATCCTGCAATGGCGCCAAAGGCGTAAACGTAGCGAATATCGCCTCTATTCTGAAGATCGGGATCGGTGTCTGAAATAACGTCCCCATAGTCCGATGCAGTGCGAAGGTAAACTTCATTAAGTGGCTGAAGATGATAAATTATCATCTGGACTGCTTCGTCTCCCAAGCGTCGTTTTGTAAACTCCGGGAGTCTTTTTTTTATGTCTTCAGGAGAAGCGCCCGGAGCAAGAGCAATATAAGTGATTATGGGGTGATAAGTTGAGTGCAGGACCCGCGAGCGCGAGGTATTGTTGTGAAAATAACTGCCTCCCCAGGTATTCGGAAGCGGCGAAGCGATTATGTCAAACTGCAAGCTGGAATTGTGTGGCACGTTTTTGAGCACCCCAGTCACTGTGTATTCTCCGCCGAAATAACGGTCATCAACCGTGAGGGCCTCACCGATAGGATTCTTCTGACCAAAAATTTTTTTAGCTGTTTCTTCTGTTAAGAGGACAGAACCGAGTTCCTGAAGCGCTGTTTTGGGGTCTCCTTTTTCAAGCGGAAAGGTGAAGATTTCTAAAAACGAGGGATCAACATAATAGAAACGCTGACTGAAATGCTTTTCTCGGTATAAAATCAATTTGTCGGCACCTCCTATGCGGCGTACATACTGCGCTATTTCAGGAAAGTCTTGCACAAGTGCAGGACCAAGCATGCCTGATGTACCGGTTCCAATAACTCGCTTTCCGTTCGCCAAACGGGTTTCTCGAAGTACGCGATAAATCCGTTCTTCATTTTTATGGAATGTGTCGTAGCTAAGTTCATCCTGAATGAATAGGACAATAAGCAAGACACAAGCCATTCCAATAGCCAAACCGAGAATGTTGATAAGGGAATAGATTTTGTACCTGATAAGATAACGAGTAACGGCTGTAAAATAGCTTTTGAGCATGTCAATTTCCCGCTGCACTTATCCTCCTTTTAGTACACTTTCCCTTCCGCGAAATTGAGGACTGGCCTAGATGATATTCTTGCAATGTTTGATGCCTGTTTTCTAGATCCTTCAATAAAAAGGAACGAATCAGTCGATACGTATTTTTTAGCCTTAAACCTACTTACCTGCTCAATTGTCTGCATCCGTGATTGTGGATCCGAATCAAACATAAGAAGCTCATTGTATACGATCCCATATTTTTGTAACCGAGGTATATTCAAAAGTTGTGGATGATCAAAAGGAAAGAGCGTATCCTATAGTATCACAAAAAACCAAAATCCCTCCAGGAGGGAGAAAGGACACGCTCGTGAAAGAATATACCCCATTTGAAGTGGAAAGCATAGTGCAAGATACACTGGCCGATAGCCTCGAAGCGGTCTTAAGAAAAGGTGCTCGTAAGATGTTATGTGCCGCCTTGCGGTATGAAGTGAATGAATATATCGCCCGATTTTCTGATCAGGTAGATGAAAAGGGTCATCGTGAGGTGGTCAAAAACGGGTATCATCCTGCCCGAGAAGTCACCACAGGTATTGGTAAAATACCCATCAAACAACCCCGAGTTCACGATCGTCGCGAGGGGCATCACTTCACCAGTGCGATTCTGCCTAAATATGCCCGTCGCAGTCCAAGTATTGACACGCTGATCCCGACCCTGTATCTGAAAGGGGTCTCCACCTCAGCCTTTCCCCAAGCACTCGAAGCGATCTTAGGCAAAGGCGCACCAGGGCTTTCTCCGGCCAATATCACGCGCTTAAAGCGTATTTGGGAAGATGAGTATAAACAATGGCAAAAGCGCGACTTGCACGATAAAGACTATGTCTATATCTGGGCAGACGGTATCTATTTTAACGTACGCCTCTCTGATGATCGCCCCTGTGTGCTCGTGCTGATTGGTGCCACCGCACAAGGTAAAAAAGAGGTCATCGCCATAGAAGAAGGGCAACGTGAGAGCACCTTATCCTGGCAAAGTCTCTTACAAGAGGTCAAAGCACGCGGGTTGAAAAAAGCCCCTGCCCTTGCCATAGGCGATGGGGCAACCGGCTTTTGGACCGCATTGGAAGAGGCATTCCCTGCCACGAAACACCAACGCTGTTGGGTGCATAAGACAGCTAATGTGTTGGATAAGCTGCCCAAATCTGTGCAACCAGATGCCAAGCGGCTGATTCAGGAGATGTATCAGTCTCCCACAAAAGAGAGTGCCCATAAGGTCTATGACCACTTCTTGAGGCTGTATCAGGATCGCTATGAAAAAGCCTGTGACTGCCTGACCAAAGATTTTGAGGTGCTCTTCACCTTTTACGATTTTCCTGCCAAACACTGGCTCCATTTACGCACCACCAACCCGATTGAATCGACTTTTGCCACCGTCAGGCATCGCACGAGGCAGACCAAAGGCTGCGGATCGGTCAAAGCGACGATGGCGATGGTGTATAAACTGGCGATTGAAGCTGAAAAAACATGGGTCAGGTTACGCGGTTACAGGCTCATACCCCTCGTCATTGAAGGGGTGAAATTCGTAGATGGTGAACGCAAAATCGCTGCATAATCATCAAGGATGCGTTCTACACCCATCCACAACATTTGACAATATCTCTTGTAACCATTCTTCTGTCACCTTTCGATACTTTTCAGGCCTACTTGTAATAAGCCAACCAATTGGTTTTGAAGGTATATGAATAGCACGAGCATTTCTTAATACACTAGGCTCTGAAACCCACGTACACGCTCTGCAAATAACGCCATCGATCTCTAAGCAACAGTTCGATAGAAGGGTACTGTGCAGGAGATTCCATTCGAAGATACGCGGAAAGTCCACGATATGAAAGTAGAGGTCAAGTAGGTTTTTTGCCTGGGATGTAACGTACATTGCACCAAACAAGACATCCCAGTCCGCACTTGCTTGATATAATTTGCTTTTAACTTCATGGAGTTGTCTGCCTGTAAAGACGCTATCGTCAACTATAAGTACCTTTTTGCTTTGGTCCCAATCTGGACATCTTTCTCCTCCACGGAATGAGATTCCAGATGCAAAACTATCAACATCAGCAAGAGGTAGGTTGAGATGTAGAGCAAGTATATTTGCTACTAATAGGCCACTTCTTGGCACACCTACTACGATTCCTATGTCAGATGGTAGAGAAGATATCCAATCCTGAATATCTCGATTCAGATCTGCAATGCTACGGTAATTCATAGTAAGGTTACCTCTCGAATGTGAGTGTGCAGCAAATGACAGGTGCACTCCAACTTGCTAATCCTTAGCTAAAGCTGGAGATTACTTGAAGCTAGTCAAAGTTACGCTATCTTTTGTCCATTGCATATCTCTCGCTGCTTCGACAATTTCTGGCCACCAATCCAAGAGTTCGCCAAACTTAAAGATCAAGCATTGAGTTATTTTGTAAGTATCATTAGTAGTATATCCTTGATTGATTAGATCGTAAGGTCCTTTAAAGTTAGGAAGAGTTTTTCTTAAGAGATTAATTAATTTTTTAATATCTTTCTTCCAAAAATTAGGAACATAAGAATTGTTACTTATACGTTTTTCTAGAGAGCCTATGTCTGAACTTATTCCTTCACATATGCTCATTTTTATTAGTTCCTTAAATGCAGATAATTTTAAAGAACCAATGCTTTTTAGGTAATTGCCAACTAGTCGCAGATTTTGTATTTCATCGGAATCTTCTAAATCGGATTTGAATTGCAATATCATTATGAGTAAAATTAAGTTTGTAAAAACTTTTGGCTTTAACTTCTCTTTTGTAACTTGGCGCATCTCTAAGGGGGAATGAACTCCCATAAATGGGAGATGTCCAAAATATCCGTTTTTGAAGCATTTCCAAACTGTATGTCCAAAGAGATGGTCTTGAGCTAACAGAACCGGCATGAATGGTGGTAGCAATTTTCTATTGTCGAGTCCTAAAAATCCTCCCATAGAATATGTCGGATTGTTAGTCACTGTTTTTGCGGTAACCATCTGTGCAACTTCTCGGCTATTAAGAGCCATAGTGTAATGTTTCTCAGTTTGAGTCAGTCGTCTAAGTGAGTTCTCCTTTAAGAACAGGAAGCTATTTGTTCCTCTACCACAATCACCAACCAAACCATTAAATGTGACCAATATTTTGCCATTATTATATTTTTTATTTTTTCCAAGTCCATTAATGTCAACGGCCTGCTCGAAGTTAGGAGGGGTAATATATTCTATTTTTTTTCCTAAAAGCTGTTCGTGTAACCCCAAAAAATCTTGATCTGGATGAAAAGTTACGGCACGGAAGGCAGTATCACGATCTGGATAATTCCAAGTTTCCAGATCAAGAGGCATCTCTCTATCTGTACAAAGATTAAGGCCTAAAGATTCTCGTTCAGTTACCAAATTTAAGTTTTTATATTTTTTTTGAAGCTTTGGATGTGATGCCACATTGCAGATAGTATCATCATCAACGGCTATGATCATGCTACCAAGACTTGCCAGTAGAAGGGCATTCCTGTTAGCACCTGCTGTTCGACCATATCCCTCAGCATCTAAAAGAGAAAAATTGACAACGTCTGGTGGCAATCCTCTTTTGCTGAGAGATTTAGAAAACTCAATCTTTTCTTTTTTTCCAACATAAAAAATGTTTGCATTGAACTTTTTTTGGATATCTTGCAAAACCTGAAGATATTCGTTTCTGGTACTTTCCTTTTTTGAATCATCTACTACAATAAAGTCGACTTTTCGATTAAATATCTTGGTATTTTCAATATAGGACGGAAGTCCTCGTCTCACCCCTTCGACTCTATCCTTTGTAATCATTCCGACCACATTTATATTCTTAGGAGAATAACAAACGTCATTTTCTATTCTGCGACGGCTGTGCTGAACATTCTTCATGGCAATGGCCTCTTTAGTTTGTAGCTTTACAATTCATTTTCCATCACTTTTGAGCATAAGAAATACAGGGAGACATTGAAACTTGTGCCTTTCCCAAAAAGGGGCACTTTTTTTTGTAACGGTAACACTGAAAGTCGAGGTTCCCCGATGGGTAAACTCCTCACAAATCGCTTCAACTAACATACTACCTATACCTAGTCGCTGGTAATCGGGGTGTACTGATAGAAGGTGGATAAGAGCTCGTGATCCATCATATATACCCCTAATGATTCCACGAACGACTCCCTCAACTTCTGCTACTAAAAAAATAGCAGCATCGCACTTGGCTACTCTTCGCATCGCTTCTGGTCCTTCTATCTCTGGATACTGATATTGATTATTTAAACTTAAAATTTCCACAATGTCCTGAGAATCGTACACATTGAATTTACGTATTTTTATCTTCATTGAGTTTCCTCCAAAGCTTATGAAAGCTATATCGTCTCTCTAATTTGATTTTCCAAAACTCTGAAAAGCATATATAGACGAAGAATTAGGGTACCCTTTGCTAAAGAACTTTTTTCATCAGGTACAGAGAGGAACGTATTTGTTATTAGGATTTTTATACACTAAAGCGGGGTAACTCCACCTTGCAAGACTTCTGGGAAATTAAGATATAATTTTTGTTCCTCATTCAGATCATATAGTTTATTTGCAATTTTCGGAAAAACAAATCTCATTACTTTGCGACTGAAATCTTCTCCGCATTCGTATATCTTTGATTCACTGTATTTTGATGGATTATTAAAGATATCCATTTGGGCTAAAAGGTGAGATATAAAAGTCAGACTCATAACCATAGGAGGATTTCCTGGACCTGCTATCATATTCGCTAACGCTCCTTGACATAATATGAAAACTCGTTGCATAGAGGAAAGACAAAGCTCTAGAACATGCGTATTGACTTGTCTCTTGCTAATAACTTGGCTGTTCAGAATCCCTAGATAATCAAACTCGCTATTACCATGGCCTATGTTACATAATATCGCTCCATCCTGCATTTGCATGATTTCTTCCTTAGATATAACATTCACACAGCCTGTAGCTGTTAAAAAAACTTGTCCAATACTCAATGCCTCCTTTCTACTCACTATTATAAAACCATTCATATGGGCCTCAACTGCTTTTAGTATATCTGTTTCTACAACAAAGCCGTGGCCTCCGAGCGCTTTTATGGCTTCTAAACATCCCTTACCTACGGGACCATAGCCATATACTATGAAATTTTTGCCTGAAAATTGTAGACCTATGGCTTTTTGAAGAGCGTATATTAGTGATTCTCTAACGCCATAATAATTATCAAAATTTTTCTTTGCAAAGGCATCATTGATATTGATAATCGCTGTTGGAGGTTGATCTGAAGATGTAATTATTCGCTTGACTTCATTAATTCCACAAGTAGTCTGTTCAGTTATACCGATGACACTGTCAAAATATGATGGTGCATGCCGAACTAGATAACTAGTCAGATCAGCGCCATCATCAATAATTTGAGTCGGACCTATATATCGCTTTTGTTCATCAAGAAATCTCATCGCATATTGCATGCATTTATAATATTCTTCCTCGCTTTGGTTTGCTACCCCAAATATCGGTATTCCTTCTGTAGCTAATGTTGCCGATACTGCATCATTGATTGCATATCTATTATCACTACACCAGCGAACATTTGCCCCTAGTGTCTTTAGAGCCCGAATAAAAATTCCTGTTTCCTTTGTTACTGTGACACAACCAGTTATACGAGCACCTTCTAACGGACGCTTATCACGAAAGTGCTCGACAGCACGCTCTAATCCTTCCATCTCAATCATAGCAGTATCCAACTCACTTGTGCCTTTGGGTGCAAGACTTAGATCTTTTACCCAAAAATCATTGTTAGGCATAACTAACGCATCCTCCATGATGAAGTTACTCCGCTTTAGGTGATGTTGCCGAATTCCGGCTTCTGTCCCGATGAAACTTGCAGGGTAGAAACCAGTGATGTTGAAAAATCTGGCTGGGTACCACCCGCGTTACAATTTAAAGACGTGATCTTTTTTTCCAGATACTGCCTGCGTGGCATTGCGCGTATCGACAATACAGCGCGCGTGCCTTACGATCCATTCATAATCCCAATCGCTGTGATGGGTCACTATCACCACACAATGAGCTTCAGTTATAGTTTTTTTATTCAAAGAGGTACTTTTCAAGTCCAAACTTTCTGTCTGCAAGTGATCTACAAACGGATCGCAATACGAGACCTTCGCCCCTTTCTCCTGAAGCATTTCTATAATATCCAATGCCGGTGACTCGCGTATATCGCGTACATCGGGTTTGTATGTCACGCCCAATATCAGGATGTTCGAGCCTTTCAAACACCGCTCGTATTCGTTGAGCGCGTCGGTGATTTTTTCGACCACATAGCCCGGCATGCTGCGCGTCACTTCGCTGGCCAATTCGATAAAGCGCGCATTGTAATTCAAGGTCTTCAGCTTCCAGGCCAGGAAGTGCGGATCAACCGGGATGCAATGCCCGCCCAATCCAGGACCGGGATAAAACGGCATGAATCCAAACGGCTTGGTCGCTGCGGCATCAATTACTTCCCATACATCCACACCGAGGCGGTCACACATCAGTGCCACTTCGTTGACAAGGCCGATATTTACACTGCGAAAAGTATTTTCCAGCAACTTGGTCATTTCTGCGGCCTGGGTCGATGAGACCGATACGACTTCGCCGATTGATTGTCGGTAAAAATGCGTGCCTATTTCTGTGCAAGAAGGGGTAATACCACCCACGACTTTGGGCGTGTTGGTGATGGTATAAACCCTGTTGCCCGGATCGACGCGCTCTGGGGAAAATACCAGAAAAAAATCTCGACCGACCTTCAAGCCACTTTCTTCGAGGAGTGGCAATACCAGTTCATGAGTCGTCCCTGGATACGTGGTGCTTTCCAGAATTACCAGTTGTCCACAGCGCAGTCGGTCTTTGATTGCATCACACGCTTGTTGTATAAATGAGATATCCGGGTCGCGTGTTTTATTTAAGGGTGTGGGCACGCATACGACAACCACATCGGCCTCATCGAGCACATCGCATTCTCGCGTTGCTGTCAATTTTCCTACAGCTTTAAGACTTGTCACCTCAAATTCCGATACACCCTGCACATCGGACTTTCCCGATTCTATTAGCTCTACTTTGCGCGCCGATGTATCGATTCCCGTGACGGAAAATCCCACCTTGCCTAATGCCACAGATAAAGGCAATCCCACATACCCCAATCCCATCACCGCTATCCGCGCTTCGTGCGATGCGATTTTTTCCTCCAGTATCTGTCTGGAATCGGTAATTTCCCGAGACTCTCTTTCTGTTATAGCCATTGTGTTATCCGCTCGGATCCGATTATTCTCATCAACACTATCTTTTGAATGTGCAAGGGTTCTCTTCTAATTGCCAGGGTCTGTCGGCGGCTTTTTTGTGATGTGAATGTAATATGATTACCCTTATAGTTTCAAGCCTGAAAATTTGTCCTAACCTGCAAAATTTGTTCCAGTTGCTACTTTTTTTCGATATGTGGTCGGACTAACTCCATACTTCTCTTTGAAAACCTTGCTAAAAGTCGATAAAGATGCAAACCCACACAGGTAAGCAATTTCCGAGAGAGTATATGATGTATCCATCAACGCTTCCTCAGCCTTTGCCAAGCGTACATTCCGAAGGCACATCCTGAACGGCATTCCCAAGTGCTTATTGAACAATTTATATCCATAGCTTTCCGAGAACCTAAAATGACGTATGACATCTTCAAATCTCAGCTTTGGATTGCTGTAATTCGCCTCCAAAAATGATTCCAACCAAGTCTTCCAAATATCTTGCGGAGGCATGTATTTTTTTACTTTCGCCAAAAACACATCTCTCTTGATGGGTTTATCAAACACACTCACTGCGCCAGCCTTGGTCGCTTCTTCACCCAATCCCATGTTTCCCAAACCTGTCATGATCAGTATAGCAGTCTGAATTCTTTCCGCCTTCACACGCTTCAATATTGTCATTCCATCCATACCCTTTATCTTCATCTCGACGACAGCAAGGTCGATCTCTTCTTTTCTTAAAATTTCAAGACCTTCTGTCCCATTTCTCGCCGTGAATACTTCATAAGGTTCATCTCTTAAGAATCCTACAAGTTCTGATATTACACATAGTTCATCATCTACAATCAAAATTTTCTGCGGGCTCCAAACGGATTCTCTCTTCTAAAAATGCGGTTGACCAAGCAATGGCCGTACATCTGAAGACCCAACTGATCTCGGATGCTTTGGATTTTGATATATCAAATTTTGTTCTCAGCGGAGCTTCTTGGCGTAGTTTTTTTTACACAACGATTGATGAAGCTGTTCAGGCCCTCGCCATCAATAGCCAACCGCTTCATGCGCTCAATATTAGCACTACCCGCGCTCTGATACGTATAGAGATAGATGGAGCCATCACTAAACATCACCGTGATGGAATCAGGTCCTATATCGTATGCCACGACTCCAGAATCACCGCCGCTGTTTCTATAGCGTTCCATAGTGTCTGTACAAGTTCCATTAACAGTTGCGAAAAAACGTATTGACGATCATCATATAACAGGCATTCTGTTTTCTTTTTTTAGCTTCTGGTGGAAGCGTAGAATTTCGGCCCGTAAACTCCTGGATGCGCTCAGGAGTTACCCCATAGATATTCCGAAGGGTATTGAACAGACCAATCAGATCTTTTTCACAGCAGTTATTCGCTTTAGCCAGTGCTCTCAAATACACATCATCAACATGCGATAATGCCTTTGCAATGCGGGAGAGCGTTTCACTGACAGACTGAACATCAGAAAGCCTATAAGACGCATTCCAGCATGGTGTCACAGACCTGATCTTACGCAACACGGCCAGATGGTGGTCTTCACGAATAATTTCCACTTTAAAACTGCCGGGATAGACGGACAACCAATTCTCGAAAATTTGCTTCTCATAAGACCTTCTAAAATCGTCCAGGATGACCAGACCACCAATCTTGATCTGGTCATAAACCTGGTAGAGGCACGCCTCTCGACCTCGCAAGGTATAGACAGGCGGACCATCAATAATCACGCAATCTATCTCTTTTTGGTCATCCCAAAACACCCCATCTTCATAAGTCAAAAATTCCGCGTCATCATAAGATTCAAGTGTAATCGGACGATATTTGATCGATAGATTGCGTTTATTCCAGAATGACCGCATCAGACTCGTGGTCTCTGAAAAATTCCGCCAATCGCCTTCCACAGACAAAACCTGCGCTTCAGAAAACGCCATTGCCAAACGGATAGAACTCGAACCACTTCCAAATTCGAGAATTTTTTCTACTGGAGACATCTCAAGAAGCGCAGTTGTAATTCTCTCAAACGCTGTCTCACCGATACTCCAGCCGGCACCCAGACTAAGCTGTTCCGGCATTTCTAAATCTGAAATTTTATGCATGTCTCGCTTCTCTGATTATGAAGCCACTTCCAGATCATAACGTCGCTGCAACAAAGACGCATCCACTTCTGCAATCTCCATACACATCTCCATCGCCAGTTCATAGCGATAGCGCGTCTGTTCACAAGAGACCGGGTTGGGATACATCGGATCACCCGTCGTCGTCCGCGCATCCCAAAGGCATCCGCCACCACACAAGTTGCGCGCCCAGCACGTTTTGCACTCAGGACGATTATTGACATTGAACTCCGCGTCAAAATGCTGCTGCTTTTCGCGGTCAATACCCGTAAACACATCACCCATCTTAAACTCGGGCGCATCAGCCAAACTCGAACAAAAATAAATCGCCCCATCTGCTGCAACAGCCAGATACTGCTTACCACCGAGACATCCGTGACAGGATTTTGCGCGCGTCAGCAATTTTTGAATCCTCGGATCAAACTCTTCATCCTCACTCTCTTCACCACTTAAAATGGCTTTGAGCGCACGCCGACTTCGCTTGTAAATTTGTTGCTTCAAAACGGGTATATGTTCTTCTCGAATAGCGTAGGGCGCATCCGGTGAAACAACTGCAGGGCCAATGAGCGCGTTTTCAGTACCCAATGAACGCAACGCATCGGCAATCTGATCCTCATCCATATCATACGCTGTCATAACAGCCTGCAAATGAGTGCGCTCAGGTGCCTCAGCAGTCAACTTCTTTACATTCTTTGCCACAACATCATAAGTACCAGAACCATTGTGAAACTTGCGAATGCGGTCCTGTGTTTGACGTCCGCCATCTATGCTGACCTTAATCTGAAACTTCTCATCAACCAAAAACTGCTTCATCTCGTCGGTCAACAATGTGCCATTGGTCACAATGCCAAAACCAACCTGCACCCCCAATTGCGCTGATAGAGATTTGGCAAGCGGAACGAGCTTCTGCAGCAGCGGAAAGTTCAAAAGTGGCTCCCCGCCAAAAAAATCAATCTGGCATCGCCCGAACACCTGAGCTTCGGTGACAATCCAACGTATGGCTTGCTCGGCAACGTCCGTTTGCATCAGCATGGCCTTACCGCCATAATCCCCGCCGTGGGCAAAGCAATAAGCACATTGGATATTGCACGTATGTGAAACGTGCAACGACACCTGTAAACGGTCTGTCTGCGATACGCCACAGGCTGCCACCCCTTCTGTCGTCGGCACACTGGATACCAGGGGTAGTGCACCATCTGAAATCAACCCCACCTGCGCCAGTTCCTCAATGGCCTCGACAATTTCCTCTGCCTCGTATTGGTCAGTCAACGCCTGGACAACCTGTGAAGCAGATAAGCCCTCGCAACATTCTAAAATTGATTTGAAAAGGGTATCCAGTTCAAAAAACAGACCTGTCTCAACCTGATAGACAATCGGCTGATTTTGATCTTCATTTTGAAAAAGATGCATGTCGCATTTTTGAATGCACAACATAGACGCACCCCTGAGAATCGAAATCACTTAGCCTGATCATCAACCTGGTCAAAATCGTCCCAATAGTCATCGTCATCGGGAAAGGGCAAGGGAGGAACACCGATACCACCGGAGGGACAGCCACCATTTTCAAAACTGTTCATAGCCCGATATATCTGGATACCACCTTCTTGATCTATCACTCCATTGATCAAAGTCAACTTGCGTCGAATCGCCATTTTACCCTCCTCCAATGCAAAAATTACAAAAATCTAAAATGCGGTCACTATCTGCCTTATATATTGCAAGAACCGTGCCTAAAATCGTTTCAAAATAAAAAAAGCACTTGAAGAGCCTCAAGTGCTTGAAAAACAATGAGATAAAATTTAAGAATTATGTGTGTTGCAAATACGACATTCAGACACAAGTATAAACACCAGTTTACACCTATAATCGTTTATTCAAAAAAATTACGCATAAATATTTGATTAATATAAAGATAAGTAAGTGTAAATGCCGATATACACTACTATAAACAACGGGATACACATGTTCTAAGTCTATCTCAACCCCAAACGATTGATCTTTTTATGCAAACCAACGCGCGTTATCCCCAATTCTTTGGCTGCATGGGTAATATTGCCCTCGTGTTTCTCGAGCATGTTGCGAATTACCCGTTTTTCATACTCCTGGATGCGATCTTGTAAATACCCTTGAAATTCCTGCTCGACAGCTTCCGAAAACAAATCGGGCGTGATATCACCGCCTTCTTCTGCCAATGCCACCGCAAGTCGAATTTTATTCTCCAACTCGCGTACATTACCCGGCCAATCATAACTTGTGAGCGCCCTGATTGCACCCACTGTCAGCCCTCCAACCGACTTGTTTACATCTTCTTTTTCCCGAATAAGCAAATGTTCAGCCAATAACGGCACATCTTCCATGCGTTCTCGCAAAGGTGGCATATCGATCTGAATCCCGTGCAACCGATAATACAAATCTTCGCGGAAAGCGCCTTTCTCAACTTCCCGTTTCAAGTCTCGATTGGTCGCTGCAATAATGCGTACATCCACTGCGCGATCCTCTGTTTCTCCCACACGCCGAATCTCCCTTTCTTGCAAAACCCGCAACAGACTCCTTTGCAACTGTGGCGAGGCATCGGCGATTTCATCGAGAAAAACTGTACCCCCATCAGCCGCTTCAAAAACCCCAATGTGATCTTCATTCGCACCAGTAAAAGACCCTTTTTTGTGTCCAAACAACTCACTCTGCAACAACTCTGGTGATAGTGCAGCGCAATTTTGCGACAAAAATCGCTGGTCTTTGCGTCTGCTATTGTAGTGTATGGCATGCGCAACCAATTCTTTGCCCGTACCTGTTTCGCCCTGCAAAAGCACAGGAATATCGCTCTTTGCAGCAGTTTCTATAAGTTGGTAAATCGCCTGCATGGCATCACTTTGTCCGACCAGGTCGCCAAGCTGGTGCCGCCTTTCGACCTTTTGCTGCAAATATTGTGCTCTCTCTTCCAATTGTTCATACATACTGGCATTGACCAGTGCCACCCCCACCAGATTCGCAAATGCTTGTAAAAATATCTGATCTTCATCAGAAAATGCGTTGCCGATACCGCGATGATCCACATATAGCGCACCCATCACACCTTCGTTCAGATGGAATACGGGCACACACAATACAGACCGAATGTGATAGTCTATCACGCTCTGGTACTGATTGAGCCTGTCGTCTGTCTGTGCATCAACGCTCAAAACGGGTTCATTTGTCTCAATAACCCGGCGAATAATACCCCGACTCAATTCTTCTGCATCATCAGCTTCTACATTATGATAGCGCACGGCATCGACCACAAAACCTTTTGGCGTATCATTTTTAATCGCAACAATCACCCGCTCTGCTGAATAGACAGCCAACAAATTACCCACAATACGGTCCAATAACACTTTGACATCGCGCTCTGTGGTCAATTCGCTACTCACATCGTAGAGCAAACGCAAGCGATCAACAGATAATGTATCGACTGAAATCTCAGAACTAAGTGCGGTATCCCTACCACGAGAAGATCCACTTGATTGATTTAATAACACCTGTGTTTTCTCCTGAAAATAGACCATTTCCATTTCTCCAAACGCCTGTTTTGCCGCTTTGAGATACTCCGTAGCTCTTGTCATATCATCGCGCTCGAGATAAAACTCTCCTGCCATCAGCAATGCACGCGCCCAGTGGTCACCTTTCGACTCTCGTCGGCATTCAATAGCCTGCTCAAAAGCCTCTTCAGCCTGAGTAATCCGCCCAGCTTGAGCGGAAGCGACACCAATACCACAATACACCAGGGGCAATATGCCCGTGTACATACCCGATATTTGCTGCGTACCTTCATTGGCTCTTTCTGCCCATTCAAGTGCAGCTTCTGTATCTTCCCTTTTTGCAGCAGCCGCTGCTGCAATCGCATAAGCGCGATAGACATAATCTCTTCGCGATGTTTCCAAAAAACGCTCTACCGAGGTCTCAGCATATTCCAATGCCGCCAAAAAATTACCGCGTTCCAGAGACAATTCTCCCAACCGGAGAAAATTCATTGCTTCCCAATACACAACCCCTCGCTTCTGCCACTCACCAATGACTTCATAGCAAATTGCTTCCGCACGATTGAGATCACCCAGATAAAAATAAACTCTTTGAAGCAAATTGAGTGCCCAAAGGCGATGGTGCTCAAGCCCAAATTGCTTAAAAGTCTTTACAGCAGTTTCCAAATACCCCTTAGCTATCTCAAATCGAAATCCCATTAATGCAGCTTGACCTTCTCGTCCTTGTATAAAAGTGTCCTTTTGCGGATCTACCGACACACGACGTTTCTCTATTTCTTGATACAGATATGTAATCGCTTCTTCGTTCTGACCAGATACATCGTACAAATAAGCCAAACTGCCTAACGCTTGAATTTCACCGTCGATATCATCGAGTTCCCGATAAAGTTGCAATGCCTTCAGCATATATTCTTCTGCAATTTCTCCATGTTGAAGTAAGCACTGAACATTACCTATATTTCTTAAAATGCGTGCTTTCAAATCTTTACGATCAGTGGGCAATAAAGTCCTTGCCTCATCTAAAAGTTCCAGTGCGCTATTGTGCTGACTGCGATTGAGTAGCACATCTGCATAATCGCACAAAAAGTCGATCACATCTTCCTGTGATTCAAAAGCGTCATCTGATGTCCAGTCCCGTGTAGCCTTGAACCGTCTCGATGCCTGACGATAAGCGTGTTTTTCCAGTGCTTTTTTGCCCGCCAGACGCGTATATTTCGTAGCCTTATCTCGTTCTTCTGCCGCCGTGAAATGACCCGCCAATTCTTCCGTCAGTTCTTCTGACTGTTCCGCCTCTTCCAAAATATTGCCAATTTCTCGATGCAATAGACGTCGGCGCACATTCTGCATGCGATCGTAAATGGTACGTCGATATAAACCCTGTGAAAAACGATACCGCTCTTCATCACCATAAGTAATTAACAGCCCTTCTTCAATCAGGCTATCAAGCACATCCACCAACACCAACTCATCACCGAGCCAGATGGCAGCCAATAACTCAAAAGAAAAATCATTTAGAAAAACACAAGCGTATTCCAGCACCCGCTGTTGCACCGAGGGAAGAGTAGTTATACGCCTGTGTAAAACCTCTGAAATATCATCGGATAATAATGTTTGGGGAAATTCTCCCCATTGCCAATCGCCGGACACATTCTGCCGAACCACATCGGCATTCACCAGTGTCCGCACCGCCTCCATGACAAACAGGGGTTGCCCACCCGTTTCTCTGAACAGGGTTTGCAATGCATCCGGCGATATGGACCGCTCCCCCAACATCGACGCCGCTAAATACCCCACCTCTTCTCGCGGTAGATTTTCCAACTGAATCCGGGTCGCCTCGGCAAGTTCATTGCCGTGTATAAAATTTTCAATTTCCTCTGAAAGCGGTTCCAAGTTAGGCCATCGGCAAGTCAGGCACAACAAAAACGGGCACGGTTCTGGATCCCGCAACGCATACTGCAAAAATTCCAATGTCAATTCATCAAGCCATTGAATATCTTCCAAACACAACACAACGGGCTGTTTCTGCCGCAGACTTTTTAATAACTGCAACCAGTGCTCCATAACAGAAAACTTGTCCGTCTCTAATGAATCTGGCACCCGCCCCACCAAATCCGTCGTCTTTATCTGCCGAAATGCATCGATCAACGCACCGTATATTTGTCCCCCCTCTTCTCGTCCTGCACCTCTCAAACACAGAAAATCATGGATCAAAGCGTCGCCCAATAGTTCTTCGACCAGTCTCGATTTGCCTACCCCCGCCTCACCGGAGATCAGAACCACACGCTGCTCGCCAGCCTGAACATCCTGCAACATCGCGCGCAACGTCTTCATCTCGGACTCGCGCCCGACAAATTGCGGGCGCATAACTTTTCTATGCACATCGCGCTGCTCGTCATCGGATAGCACAAACCTCGATGATGCCACACCATTCAACGCCTGCACCACCTCCTCTGCCGACTGATAGCGATCAACAGGCTCCTTTGCCAGCAATTTCAACACAATTTGTTGCGTCTCTTCGGGAACCTCGACATGGGCTTCACCTATTGGTGGCGGTGACTCGCGAATATGCTTCAGAATAACAGATACCGGGTTTTGTCCAGAAAAGGGTGGCGCACCCGTAAGCATCTCGTATAAAATTATGCCCAACGAGTACAAATCTGACCGATGATCCACCCACAGCCCCTTACCTTGCTCTAGCGACATATACTCCGCCGTACCAAGCGTCGCGCCCGTTTGCGTAATGGAAACGCTTTGCAGATGCCTGAGTTTAGCCAGCCCCAGATCCAGGATCGTGGTCTCAATCCCCTCTTTTGTCTCCAAAACCATAATATTGGACGGTTTTAGATCGCGATGCACCGCACCCTGCGCGTGGATGTACGCCAACCCCTCGGTAATTTGTTGCACCAGAGCAAAAAAGTGAGACGCCCGGAATTGCCCTAACATTGCACGATCAGCAATTATTTTTTCCAATGTCTTTCCGAGTAAATAGTCCATTGTAAAATAGGGACGCTCCTCGGCAAATCCCCAGGTGTGTGTGCGTACCAGGCGCGAGTGCTGAAATCTGTTCAACACTTGAAACTCTCTGTGAAAACGGCGATACACAGCCTTCTGATCCACCATTGTATTCAAAATTTTGAGCGCGCACTCCTGGTCTTGCTCCAGGTCTAAAACCCGATAAACTTCTCCCATGCCCCCGGCTCCCAAATGCGCCTGGATTTGATACTTTTTGTCGAGAATTGTGCCGGTTTTAAACATAAAAGCAACCACGGATGAACAGGTAATAAGAAAAGTCAAAAACACTGGATCGCGGCTCAACGGCATACCGCGATGACGGCGGCTCAACCATGTCCCCCGTATAAAAACACTACGGAGCAGGCTCTGCATGATTTTGAGCAGGGATGCATACCGCGATGACGGCGACTCAACCCCATGCATGCCCCGTAATGATGCTATACGGGGCCGCGATGACGGCTCTATTGATAGGGTTGAGTGATGTAGAAGGTTAATGTATTTTTAATTCGATGGTTAATCATGTGTAATGTTCAGGATTTTTTCAACCTTTTTGGCAACACGAGGCACAGTCTGTTCTGTTGTATTTTTTAGACTTATCAAAAAACGGTGGGCAGAGTCATCAAACGACAAACGATGCTGCTCGACATGTGCTTCCAACATATCCAGATCGCGCAACACCTCATCCTGTAGCACGGGCAGTGGCATCACCCACAAACGCCGCAACAGCGCCTTCATAATCAAAATCGGGTCATCTGGATCTTGAGCCAAACGACTATAAAAAGCCTTCAGGGGCAACTCCCAATACAACTTCTGCACAATAAGCCCCAGATATTCCCGGTTCTTTTTGGCAATATCGCCCGCAGAAAAGCGATCAGACGCCGAACCTCGATCCCCCTCATGCATGCGACACCGGAGCGTGGGGTGTTTAATAATCCCAATTTTAAACCCAGCGCGTATAATGCGAATCCACATATCGTAATCTTGCCCGCGAATCAAACGCTCGTCAAAACAACCGACCCTGTCATAACACATCCGATGGGCAACCACGGTCGGACTGCACAATTCAAATCGCCCGAACAAATACATCACCATATCGCCTATGGGCGGCATCCTCGCATCAAAAGACCGCACGGGCAAATCGCTTCTCTCCCCCTCTATAAACTCATAACCCGTATAGACAAATCTCAAATCCGGATCTTCTGCAAACTGCGCCGCATGCAACTCGAGCTTATTCGGCAACCCGATATCATCATCGTCCAGAACCCAAACATACTCCCCCGTCACATATTTCAGACCCAGATTCACAGCAGACGCCTTCCCACCATTTGCCTTTTCAAAATAGCAAATCCGATCCCCAAACCGCCTGATCACCTCTGCTGTATCATCCGTTGAACCATCATTCACCACAATGAGTTCAAAATCCTGATACGTCTGTTGCAAAACGCTCTCAACAGCCTCCACAACATAGTTCGCACGATTATATGTTGGGATAATGACTGAAAATTTTGGATTTCGCATCAAACTACCCTCTTGGGAAAATAGAATAAAAAACCACGCCTGAAGGACGTGGTTTTTGTTTGGTCTAAATATGATCTTTGGAGTTACCCCACTTTCCTAACCGGCATCCATCACCTCTCTGACACCTGCAATAATATTATCTCGATCAGGAAAAACGTGGTCTTCCAACTGGGGCGTGTATGGAATGGGCACATGGAGAGCGCAGACGCGTTTGACGGGCGCTTTCATCTTTGCAAAAGTCTCTGCATCTTCGGTCGCCACAGCGGCTATCTCGGCTGAGGCACCCGCTGTGGGACCCGCCTCATCGGCAATAACCAGACGTCCGGTCTTTTGCACAGACGCGCGAATCGCATCGCAATCGAGCGGAACCAATGAGCGCGGATCCAGCACCTCGACAGAAACCCCCTCCTTATCCAGCACCTCCGCAGCCGCCAGCGCTTCGTGTACCAGCCAAGCCAGCGCGACAATCGTGACATCAGCACCCTCGCGTTTAATATCTGCTTTGCCCAAAGGCACGGTATATGACTCTTCGGGAACCTCGCCCGCAAAATCCATGAGGCGATTGGACTCAAAAGAAATAATCGGATTATCATCCCGAATAACAGTCTTGAGAAGCCCCTTCATATCATAAGGCGTTGAAGGCAAAATCATCTTCAGCCCAGCCAGATTCATAAACATAGAATACGGACTCTGCGAATGTTGCGCCGCAACCCTTCTGCCGCCACCGACCGACGTGCGGAAAGTAATCGGGAATTTCACCTGCCCCCCGAACATATAGTAAATTTTAGCTGCCTGATTCACAATCTGATCCATCGCCACAAAAGAAAACGTAACCATACTCCAGTTAATAATCGGCCGAAAACCCGACCCAGCAGCACCAACAGCAATCCCGGTAAGCGCGCCCTCGGCAATAGGCGTAGCGCGCACGCGCTCAGACCCAAACTCTTCGACGAGCGCATCGGGCGCATCGGTTGACAGATGAAACGTCGTTGGATCGCGCCTCATTTCTTCTACAAGGGCTTCCATTCCGGCCTGTGCATAAGAGATTTTTCGCATCGTATTGTCCTCGAAATCACTCGGCAAAAACATCTTCGACAGCGGCTTCTAAATCTGGAAATGGACTCTCTTTGGAAAATTGCACCGCCTCCTCAATCTCCGCGAGAATTTCTTCATCCATCTCTTGCCACGCATCCTGTGTAATACAACCCTGATCCATCAAACCCGCGACAAAACGCTCAATAGGATCTCTCTCCTTCCAGGCGCGGATCTCGCTCTGCGGCCTTGGATCAGCCCCCCCAACCCTCTCTGTATGCCCTCGCCAGCGATAAGTCTTGCACTCAATCAGCGAAGGACCCTCGCCATTGCGCGCACGCGCAACAGCCTCCTGCGTCGCATCATAAACCGCCATCACATCATTCCCATCGACAACCACGCCCGGGATATCGTATCCCGCAGCACGCGCGGCAACATCGCTATGCGCCAGCGTACTCGCCGCCGAAGTACTCGCCGCGTAAAGATTATTTTCGCAAACATAGATCATGGGCAACTGCCACGCCGCAGCAATATTGATCGACTCGTGAAAAGGACCTGCATTTGACGCCCCATCGCCAAAAAACGAGACCGCAACGCGCCCCTTGCCCTCGAGCTGCGCGGCCAGACCAGCACCCGTAACAATGGGTATGCCACCTGCCACAATGCCATTTGCACCCAGCATGCCAATGCTAAAATCAGCAATATGCATCGATCCCCCCTTGCCCTTGCAATACCCGGTCTCCCGCCCATAAAGCTCAGCCATCATCCGCTTCAAATCCGCGCCTTTAGCAATACAATGCCCGTGCCCCCGGTGCGTACTGATAATCTGATCATCCGGATTGAGCGCGGCACACACACCTGTAGCAACGGCCTCCTCGCCGATATAACAATGGACAACGCCGTAAATATCCCCTGCGCGATAATCATCAGACGCGCGCTCTTCAAAGCGTCGGATCGTTTGCATAATCCGCAGCATCTCTCGTTGCTTCTCTTGTGTAAGAGCCATACGATAATCTCCACTAAGCGGGCCTATCGCCCTTTTTAACCGGCGCTGTTCGGCTATCAACGCCTGGCAACATTTTTGATGGATCTCTCGTAACAATAATATCGATAATCGTAGGGATATTGCGATTGGCAATACCCTCGACAAAAGCGTCTTGCAATGCCCCGGGATCATCCACGCGAATACTCTGACAGCCGAGCGCCCGGGCTGTATCGGCGTAATCCGTCTCGCTCAGATCGCTCGACTGATAGCGCCCCGCATACATATTGTGCTGAAGCGCTTTGACATAGCCCGAAGCCGCATTATTCACAATCGCGAGCGTAAAACCAAGCTCAAGGCGCCGGGCTGTCTCCAGTTCGCCCAGCACCATATTAAACCCCGCATCTCCAGTCAAGCCAACAACGGGAGAATCCCCCGCCGCGAGTTGCGCGCCCATCGTACCCGGCAACCCGTAACCGATAGAAGCAAATCCGCGATTGGCAATATACGTGCGCCCAGACCGGGTCGAATCGTAAAGCAAACCCGTCCAATGCGCGGCAAACCCACCATCCACAACCAGAATCCCGTCTTTGGGCATCGCGTTTTGCAACTCGCGCACCACCCGCGCCATATTGACGGGGCTCTCGTCAGAAGCATAACGCGGCTCTGCCTCGGCTCGCCAGGCAGCCATCCGTTCTGAAACCTCGGTCAAATAAGCCGCGCGCATCTGCTGTATCGTCCCCCGATCGGGAAACAAACTATCTCGAAGATCGCGCAAGCCCTCAGCCGCATCGCCCCAGAGTGAAACGGTAGCAGGCGTGGTGCGCCCAATCTCTTCAGCCACAATATCGAGATGAATAAAAGGCACACCGCGCGGAATCAAATCATAGCGTTTCGTGGCAATCTCGCCCATCTTGCAACCAACCGACAGAATGCAATCTGCAGACGCGATCAAATCATTGGCAATCCGCGACCAGCGCCCGAACAACCCCACGCTGAGCGGATGAATACAGGGAATCGCACCTTTGCCACTCAGCGTTTGCGCCACCGGAATACCAAAAGCCTCGGCAAAACGCTGAAGTTCACAATACGCTCCAGAAAGATGGACACCACCGCCAGCGAGAATAATCGGCCGCCGGGCATCGCGCAAATACTCCGCCGCACGCGCAACCGCATCTCGCCCCGGGCGCGAACGCTGTGCGGGAATACGCAGCGTTTCTGGATTCACAAAAAAATCCGATTTGGGATAATCATACTCCCCATGAGCAATATCCTCGGGAACATCAAGCACAACGGGTCCCGGTCGCCCCGATGTAGCAACAGCGTAAGCGCGTCGCACAAGTTCGGGAATGCGATAGCCGCTCTCGATCCGAATAAGCGCTTTAGCCGCTGGCGCCAGAATCTCCGTCTGACGCGCCTCTTGCGTCATATTTTTCCACGAATGCTCGCGATTGCTATTGCCCACAACAACAATAAGCGGAACACCCGCATTCAGAGACTCCACCAATCCCGTAACCAGATTCGTCGCCCCGGGACCGAGCGTCCCATCGCATATACCCGGACGACCCGTTACGCGCGCCCAGGCATCGGCGGCAAAAATACCACACCGCTCATCATTGATCAACGTATGCGAAAGCCCCAACTCGCGCACGGCATCGTAAAAAGGCAGAAGCTGAAAGCCCCCCATACCGAACATAGGCGCAGGATCGTGCAGGCGAAACATCTCAGCAAGCGCCTGTCCGCCATTCATGTGTATAACTGAAGACATAGAAACTCCATGGATTACACTAACTAAGCCTTTCCCCAAACTCTAGCACCGTCATCCCCGCTATAACACCGCATCTCTCCGCCTGTAAATTGACATGCGACAAAACACCGCCTTCCCATGCAGAAACCGCATCGCCGATACAAGCGGTCATCGCATCCACTGTCCCCGCGGGAATACCGGCGCGATCCAGAACCTCAAGACGCCGAACACCCGCCCGATCAATACCGATCCCCGCATCGTTAAACACCGCGCCCCTCGCCTCTGCTGCAATACCATAATCGGGCCTGCCCGCAATCACCCCACCGTGCGATCCCGTAATAATAAACGCACCTGCATCCTCAGGCGTAACAAGTGAAGCAGAATCACATGCAAGAGTGAGAACAGGCACCTCTTGCAACACAGAGCGCGATTCCTCGTAGCCCGGAACATCCCCTTCAAATGGCTTGCCATTGCACAAAACTTCAGCCGCCTCTCGACAAGACTGACCCCGTTCACAGCCGAGCGATCGGGCTATCTCATTACAAAAACTAATGCGCCCGCGCTTGAGCATATCTGTCCCATCTCCAATACGCGCAGACGTATGTGCAATCGCGGCAGCCGCAAGCCCGAGACCTTGCAAATAATCGAGCGACCCAATCCCCGCATTGTCCTTCCCAACGCCCGCATCGTTAAAAATAACGCCCCGAAGACCAGCTAACGCTGCGAGATACCCGCAAAATCGTCCCCCGTGAGAAGCGGCAACAAGAACTGCTCCCCGCAACTGCGAACCCAGCTTTGTAATACTATCGGCAACCTGAATCGCATCCATAATGGTCTTTCTCATACTTCCGCATCAGCAGGTCGGATTCTCAACCGATCCACATCTGCTGTTATAATGGCCCCTTCTTGAAGAGTTTGCCCATACTGATCAAGTACCTGAATACAGATTTCAGCCTGCTGTCTGGAGGATAAATTGACCAGACGTAGAATTCCACAATGGGGTTTGTTGTGGACGACTGCCAGTTCGCCGAAATCCTTATCCAGCGTCACTAGGACGCGGCCTTCCCGATTAGCGTACTCAAGTATCTCTTCATCCCCTGGATCTTCCGGCCAATCTCCACTCCATATCACGTCGTGACCTGCAACGCGAAGATCCCCGATGATACCACCATACACACAAGTGTCCAGTAACACGTTCATGAACTGGATTCCAGAATCATCGGTTCAACACGCTCGTGCCCAATCACCTTTCGAGCATACAAGAGGCAGGCTTGAATATCTTCCTCTGTCAGCCAGGGATAGCCTTTAAGCAACACCTCGGGGGTATCTCCTGCTGCGAGCATGCCAAGGACATGTTCAACGGCAAGCCGACGTCCCCGAACAATAGGCTTACCCCCGAAGATCTTCGGGTTGATCGTAATTCGTTCCAGGAGTTTTTTTTCATCCATTGTTTATTTTTCCTAAGTCGTCAAGAAGTCGCGCATTGGTCATCTGACAGAATATATGCGTTTTTAAACAAGATTTCCATACTTTGAAAAATATCTGTCCGGAAATATTGCACATCTGGTCCCGCCCAAAACGCTTTATAAACTCTATTATATCGTCGTATATCGTATTTTTAGTCGTATTTCACAACCATTCAAGATTTAGTATCTGGTGGAGAATACGTCTTTGCCGGAATCGCTCGATAAATCTCCAGCTTCTCTCGATCCAGCCGGTCTCTGATCGTACTCAGGTGTGTCTCAATCAAATCTCGCCGCACAGATTCCAGATCTGGATCCTCAAACACATTATTCAGTTCGCGGGGATCGTCTTGACAATCGTACATTTCAACCGGCTTCTCAGACACGGACTCAACCACCAGCTTATATCGCCCATCAAAAACCATCGTAAACCCATCGACCTCACTAATCACAGCATCTTTGCCCTCTTGAGCGCCGTCAGCATCTGGACCTGCCAGCACCTGAGGAGCAAACGAAACCCCATCGCTATCTTCCAGAGATTCTGCCCCTGCAACATCTAAAATCGTATCCGTGATATTCAAGCAATCCGTCAACCCTTCAGAGGTCCATCCAGACTGTCCCCCCGGAGGACGCACGACCAGAGGCACCCGTACAGCCATATCGTAAAAGACCCCTTTGTGGCTCAACCGATGATCCCCTGCCATTTCGCCGTGATCCGAACTGTAAATAATCCAGGTATTATCCAACATACCTCTTGCCTCAAGTGCTTCGATAATGCCCCCGATCGCATTGTCGATCAATGTAATCTTTGCATAATAATTGATAACCAGTTGTTTCTTTTCTTCTTCGGTCATTGTTTTGGCATCGCCAGCACGAAAGAGCGACCGCACGATATATTTGGGATACGGTTCTTTGGGCAGATCCATAATACCCACAGGAATATCATCCATACTGTACATATCCCGATACTCCTGTGGCGAATCAAAGGGATTGTGCGGACCCGGAAACAGCACCTGCAGATAAAATGGCTTATCCTCCTCATAATCGCGCACCCATTCCGCAGCCGTACGCCCGGTATAACTGTCCAGATGACATTCAGAAGGCAATGGACAGGGCGGATCTTCCCATGCCCGTGCCTTGCCCTCTTCCAGACGCGTCTTTGATCTGACCACATAGTCTCGATGCGTCTCCCACAAACCCAATTCTTCGAGATAATCCGAATACTGCGATTTGTTCACCCCCGATGCGTGTGGACCGTGCATCTCCTGAATATCTACAAACCCCCAATCTTCCAATATTGCCGTCTTCTCCTGGCTTTTTGTCCCGCCCGTATGCGTATATAAGTGGGTCTTGCCCACCAGAGCAGTATGATAGCCCGCATCGCGCACATTCCGCACATGACTGGGACCGTGCTGATCGGCCGCAACGATATTCTGCCAGACACCGTGTTCCCGCACATACCGCCCCGTCATCATCGTCGCCCGCGCAGGCATACAAATCGGCCCATTGGTATAACACTGACTAAACACCACCCCTTCGGTCCCCAGACGATCCAGATGCGGTGTCTTAATCACCGGATGCCCAGCGCACCCCACCGCATCGCCGCGATGCTGATCCGAATATATGAAAACAATATTGGGTTTTGACATGCACACCTCCAGTAAAGAACCCGATCAACTCTGTCTTGCAATACTTTGGTCTGTCATTATAGCTTATAGACAAGGAATTTGCAAAGCACGCGTTTATTGATTTGAAGGCAATTCCTATTGCACAAAGGCAGACAATGCGCTATATTTTTTCTGAAATTTCTGAATTGGAATCTCGAATGGCATTTATAGGCGTTTTACAGGAATAAACCAATGGCGATTGAAACCATTGAAAAAGAACAAGCCGAATTGAAAGGGCAATTTACTCAGTTCGACAAGCGAGTTGACCGCATGCAAACCGAATCAGACAACACCCGGAAGGAATTAACCGAAGCCATAAGTGGGTTGCGAGAGGACAACAAATCTCTGTTAGCGCGAATGGATGCAGGCTTTCAGGAATTGGGGAACTTGCGCCGGTGGCAATGGTCTTTTATTATCGCGGCGGTAATTGCGGGCTGCGCGGTCGTTGGACTGCTATTTAAGTAACTGATATTACGCAGTTTACAGAAAAATACTCTATTTTGCCACAATATCTTGTATATCTCATTTAAAATAAATCATACAGAGGTGCTGTGTAACGTCAGAAAAATAAATGGTCAGAAAATCTGCTTGACAACATTTTTGTATCCATATAGTTTCTGCTCATACCAGGCCGTGTGTTCTTTCAAATTAGTGGGCGATTAGCTCAGGTGGTTAGAGTGCTTGCTTGACATGCAAGAGGTCACTGGTTCAAGTCCAGTATCGCCCACCATTAAAAACAATGGGTTACGCAAATTTACGCGTAACCCATTTTCCTTTGATGCCCATCTGGATGCAGCCTTTCAAGGAATTCTGAACATGAAACGAATCGGTATTCTCGCCTACGGCTCTCTAATAGACAATCCGGGTCCCGAACTTGGACCGAACACAGTTGCAAAAATCGAAAATGTCAATACGCCATTCATGGTTGAATTCGCCCGGAAGAGCCGAAGCCGCAATTATGCACCCACTTTAGTTCCGGTTGCTGAGAGTGGTGCTTCTGTAAAAGGCGTTATCCTCATATTGAGAGACGGCATATCTGAAACAGAAGCTAAAAATATGCTCTGGCGCCGGGAAACGAACTGTTTTGACACTCGGAAATTTTACCAACCCCATGCAAACCTCGGTGATAATAAGGTGTATGTGGAATCGCTGGAACATTTCAAGGGCATCGATGTGGTTTATTACGTCCGAATCGCCTCTAATATCCAACCCTTGACACCAGCACACCTGGCAAAGCTGGCTATTCAAAGCGTCAGCTTAAAAAAGAAAGACCAGGGGCGAGATGGCATTAGCTACCTGAACAATGCAAAAGCAAACGGTATTCAAACGCCCCTCATGCCCGCATACGAACAGGAGATTCTACAGCGGATGAATGCAAAAAATCTCGAAGAAGCCTTGTCCTCGCAGATCAACCTGTTGAAAAAAAATGCTGGATCATCGAGAGCCAAATGAGAGCACGAGGAAGATCAGACAGAAGTGCGCACAAAAATGTCCCGATAATTTATCCGTCGCAATAAAAATCTAACTTTTTAAGCATATACCAGGCCTGTAGTTGTAGAAATTCGTCTTGCAGCCATTGGTTCACAAAGCTACATTTACTTGGATTTTTCAATCGTTCTACACGCTCGCTTAGAATTGAATATGACAGGAGCATCAAATATGGCGAAACCGAATATTCTGCTCTTGATGACGGATCAACAGCGTGCAGATGCGATGGGCTGTACTGGTGGCTGGGTTGAAACGCCGAATATGGATCGGATCGCAAATGAAGGCGTGAGGTTTTCTAATTGCGTTACGAATTCGCCTATCTGTGTACCTGCAAGGCTGAGCCTGGCTACGGGACACTACCCTCACAATACGGGTGTGTGGAATCATCAGGGCCATACCCTGTCGCCCGACGCGAAAACGTGGACCCAGGTTGTCAGGTCCTGTGGGTATCGAACCAGCCTGTTCGGCAAGACACACCTGCATCCTACGTCAGGTGACTTGCGCAGTCGAGAGCACCTGCTGCACGCCTATGGGCTGGATGATGTGAATGAAATTGGAGGCCCACGGGCGTGCGCAAACTGCGTTTCTCATATGACTTCGATGTGGGAAAAAAAGGGTCTGTGGGAAAAGTACAAAGCGGACCTCGCTGAGCGTTCCAGAACCAAACGGCACCTGGTCCGGCCCTCGGCAGTGGGGCCGGAGGACTATTACGATGTATATGTAGGCCAGCAGGCCAAAGGCTATATAGAAAACTATGATCGCTCCGAGCCGTGGTTTTGCTGGGTGAGTTTTGGCGGACCACATATGCCTTATGACACACCTGAACCGTACGCGAGCAAGTACCACCCCGACTCCATGCCCAGTCCGGTTCCTTATCCCGGAGATGAGCGCAAGCGACCTCGGGGAACCCTGGATGATATCCTGGACAACAGGCCCACATTCGATCCTGGAGAAGAAAAGATACTACGAGCGGATTACGCCGGTAACGTGACTCTGATTGACGACCAGATCGGAGAGATCCTATTGGCGATCGAAGCACGTGGTGAGCTTGACGATACGGTGATTCTTCTGGTCTCTGATCACGGCGAAATGAACGGTGATTGTGGAATTCTGGCGAAAAGCAATTTTATGAATGGCGCCGTTCGCGTACCCCTGGTGATTCGGACCCCTGACACCGTCGGTCGTTCGGCTGCTGGAAAGACCTGCGCAAGCCATACGGAGTGGTTTGATGCGGGGCCGACACTGGCTGAACTGGCAGGAGGGGAAATCGAGTATCCCCAGTTTGCGAAATCCCTCTGCCCGATGCTTGCAGACCCCTTGATCGAACACCGGAGCGAGGCGATTTCGGAATATGGCGGAGATGTCATGCTGTTGAATCATGATTGGAAGATTGCACTCAACAAAGAAGGAGAGGCCTACCTGCTGTTTGACGTGAAGAACGACCCGAGTGAGGTGAATAACCTGGCCGGAAGAGCCGATATGGCTGACGTGGAGAATTCTCTGAAACTGAGGATCCTGGAACGAATGATGGAGAGTCAGGTTTATACAGGGGCCAGGTTCGCGGGTTGATTTTCAGGGGATCACGGACCAAGGCGAAAACGAACTAATATCCTTCTACGCATCCAACCACACATCCTCAAACACCCGACATCCGACGCCTTCCTGTCCCATGGAACTGCATGCGTAGAGCGTAATGTACTGAGACTCATTGAGGGGACCAACAGTACTGTACGAAAAGGTCTCTAGCTCGATAACCCTGTGGCGCCAGGTCTGACCTTCGTCATCGCTAAAATAGATCGCCCCGCGCTGCCGCTCGGAAGCGTGCTGCCGCTCGGATTCGAGCAGGTCGGAACCATTGGGAATAGAAAAGAGCAGACGCTGGCCACCCCGGGCAAGTGTGCCGTGGCAAAGCACGCCGCTAATATCGACGAGGAAGGGCTGAGACCACGTCTTGCCACAATCAGTCGAAGTATGGGCAATGCGCTGCACAGGACCGGGGCGCACCTCCGAAAGAGGGACATGGGCTTTAAGCATACCCCGTGAATTCAGCCTGCGGACGACCAGCAACTCCTCACCGCGATTAATCGACACGGTAGAGGCTTCGTTGGCCAAATAATCTGTAATAAAGCCATCCACCTGCCAGGTCTCGCCCTGATCATCGCTATAGATAACGGCAGAACCGGACTGGGGATGGTTGCGAAAATAATTCGTAACGGCCTCCCCCTCGGGCACAACAGTAACAGGTCCGCCCAGAACGTACCGCCCCCGATACGGACCTTCAGAAATCGCGTGAACCTGCCCCACAGCGTTGAACATAATCAGCGTACCATCGGCATAGCGGTGATTCAGAGGCGACCGGTCCCCGAGCAACGTCTCCATAGTCCAGGTATCGCCATCGTCATCCGAATCGAACCGGCAAAGAACCATAGGCGTATCGCGTCCCACGGCGTCGATATCGATACCGGACTGCTCCCGCATCACACCATAGTCCTTGTCGTAAATATTTTCCGTACCTCGCAAATCGACCATGGACAGCACAGACACGCGCTCGCGTCCATCTCGATCGGAGAGATACGCAGATACCGCGTAGTGGTTGATCCGACCCGAAACGGCTCTCGCTGGCGACCACGTCGCGCCCCAATCGCTACTTCTACTCGTCAGAATCACCTTTGGATCGTCGTCGCGGCCTCCGCGCAGCCTGCCCTGACAAAAGGCGATCAACACGCCGTCGCGCGTGACGACATACGACGGCTGAAACGTGCGACACACCACCTCACCGTGTATCTCAAACCCAGGCTCAAAAGCCAGCGTCCGTTCACTCAATCCATTTTTGAGCTTCCTCATACAGTCTTCTCCTGATCAAAAGGCTGCTCCGCGTGATAAATCTCCCGATCCGCCTCCAGAAGAAACGTGCCGTCTGACTGTTTAATCCACTGCGAAACATCGGAATGACCTTCTCTATTCGGCACAGACCCCATCAAAATGGGATCATCTGTCTCCTCGAGAAACGCGGTTAATTGCCGTTCCAGATCATCGCGAACCTTTGAAAAACGCGGATCATCTGCAACATTGTTCAACTCATACGGATCATCTGCCAAACTGTAAAGCTCCCGGTCCGGTGCCGGTTTTGAAAAAAGCGCCTGAACAACCTCTCGCCTGTTTTGAAAACGATTCACCCACCCATTATCGACATAATTTGGCACCCGCGCAAAATTGCGAATCAGCTTGAACCGATCCGACCGAACGCACCGCATCGGCGTATAATACCAGTTCCCAGAACGCCGCCCCCAGGTCTGCTCGGCAAACACCACAGACCGGCCAGCCCAACCCCCACCGGAAAACAAGCCTCGAAAACTCCGCCCCAGAATGCCATCCGGTTTCTCCAGACCGCACAAATCCATCACCGTCGGCAACAGATCCATGTTGCTAATCAAATCGCCATACACAGTTCCAGCAACAATCTCAGACGGGTACCTCATCAGCAAAGCCGTACGGATACCCGCATCATAAAGTGTGTGTTTTGCCCGCGCAGTCGCCACACCGTGTTCGGTAGTAAACACCACAACTGTCTCATCCGCCATCCCACTCTCATCAAGTGCATTCAGAATCCGCCCCACTTTCTTATCCAACTCCCCAATCTGCCGACACAACGCCGCGAGATCTTTACGCACCTCCGAACAATCGGGTAGAAACAGCGGCACATCCATTCTCTTCGCAAGCTCTGAATCGTAATCCAGACCAAAAGGTCTATGTACCTCCGAGAAAGAGACCTGCAAAAAAAAGGGATGCTCGATAGACGGAGCTTCTTCTCGCAAAAAACGCTCAGCCAAAACTTCCACACCAGCCTTCCCTCCCAACACGCGCACAAATCCCGCCCAGGATGGATCATTCGGAATCATCAACCGATTGCTCAGCACTGTCTCATAGCCCGCATCCTGAAAATAACACGCCATGCACACCGCATCATCCGCATAGGGAAATTGTCCCCACACACCGATCATGTGCGGCATCTGACTACAATACAAGCCAACGCGACTGGGGATACATATAGGTGCCGTCGAGATAAATTGCGTAAACCGAGCACCCTGAGAAGCCAACCGATCCAGATTCGGCGTTGATACATCGGGCCGGTCATAACAACCGAGCCAATCGCCCAAATCGTGACAGTCGATAAACACTACATTGGGTTGTTTCATACTATGGTTCCTCTATCTCATCAAAGACCTTCAGAAAGTATTTCAGCAATTTTATCCAGATATGCTTTCAGAGACAATCCGTGACTTCTCGCCAGAATCCCCAGCGTATCCACCTTTGTCCATTCTCCCTTTTCGATTCTGCGCACATGGCGTTCCGAAATGCCCTGAATATCGGCTTGCTTAAGCCCGCACCGTTTCCGAAATGCGGCAACTGCCTCTCCGAACCGAATGTCAGACATCAATCTTTCCCGATCCTTTTGCTCCCGCCACATATCATCTTTCAGGTAGCGAACAGCATCCAGGTCGATATGTACATCAGCCTCAGGCCAATGGATATAACTACCTTCGCTGGAGATGGTAAATGAAGAACGCTGTTCTTCTGGAATACGCTTGAGTGCGGACATTTCTTCAAAGCCAACTCTGAACAGGGTATGGTCACAAGCCACGACAAAAAGCTCATCATCAATGACCTGTGCAGTGGCAATTAGCTGATCCGGACATCCAAGACTCCAAGCAGTGAGCACGCGCTTTGGCACATCTTTATCTGAATGCACAAGAATGTTTCGAGTCATTCTCAGTTTTGCCGCGTAAAGCATCTGCGGTAAAAACTGAGCATTGTCGTCTTCTCGGACAAAAAGAGTTCGAAGATGGTTTCGGTGATTGGCAGCACGTACAAATTCAGTGACAACTGGCAAATCGGGAACAGAAGTAAGCACAAAAATATCCCGAGAATTTATCCTTCCCAAGTCTGGCTTTCGAAAAACCCTGAAAGAACGCGGGATGATGTCATCGCTGAACGGGTCTTGAGCCCAGACGGTCATATCAGCAGTCTTTGGCATGCTTAGCTCCTTGTATCTACTTTGGCTTCCCACTCGGCATAAAGTGCGTCTCGATGTTGAAGCACCAGATTTAAAATCTCCCGACGCTCTTTGCCCGAAGGACCCGATCCGGAAGGGGGAAACTTCACGTTGAAAACCAAATTGCCGCGTTTACACGCACGAAAAAAGATGCGGATCTCCCATTTGTCTGGTTTGCGGGCGTGAAAATGAGGCGGTTCGTGATCCGAGGAATTGAACCATAGATCCACACCTGCCATTTGAAAACAATCCAATTTGCCCAAAGGCCGCTCCTTTTTCTGTGCCAAGAAGATACCCAATACCGGACAATATAACAATATTATAAATACTTAAAAATGTCCGATACAGGTATATATATTAAGGTGGCGAACACTTTGGGTTACAATATCTGAATTATCTCCGAAGCTTTTTCAGCATAAGCCTATTGTGTAATAATGAAGAGCCTTAGATCAAGTTTCACTAAAAACCAGCATAACGGGTAGAGATCTCGTAATTCTTTACCCGTTTTTTATTTAAAAAAATTTCACATCCTCTGAATCTTTCATCTCTTCGGCTTTGTCAGAGTCGATACCGCACCAAAACGATGCATAAATGCATAAATGATGGGAGAGGAAAGGAGGCTGAAAACATGCCTGGCGAAAGCAACCAACTCTACCTCTATGAAGCTCTGGAACTCAGAGCTGAATACGATGCCAGGATCAAAACCCTGAAAGATTGCCTGCCAGAAACCAAGCAAAATCGCAATCGATCATTTTTCAATCGCGATGAAGAGGGCCAATATCGCCCCAATTCCGGGTTCGACATCTCTGGAGTGCGTGACCAGATCAAAGCACTGGAATACAAACGGCGCAAGCTCAACAGTGCCATTCAGCAGACCAATTTTCAGCACCAGATGGAACACGATGGCGACACCATCAATCTCAACGAGGCGCTGGAATTGCGAAAAGGCTTGAATGTGCAAATCGGCGAGCTACACACGCAAGTCGTGGATGCAGCATACCAGCGGGTAATCTACAAAGAAGACCGCGACATTGTAGAACCCAACGAATTGTCATACCCCGACAGCGTACAGGACCTGGAAAGTGTGCGATTGGCTTTTCGGGAGTTAAACAGAAAGCTACGATCAGCATCTTTTGAAGCCATCGTAGCCTTTCAGGACGAGTAGTAATCACCAATCCGGAAAGAGACAGGGGAGCAAGTGCGACTGCTTCGGTGACGGAGCATAGCCCAGACCATGGTATCTGTAAAAGCCATCCTCTTGAGGGGTGACGCTCATAACGTCCGGCAAAGCACCAGACCATTGAGCATCAAACCTCAGAGCAAACAAAGACTCACAGCCAAAAAGCCTTCAGGCTCCGCGTCTCTTTTCGGATCTTATCTCTAAATGCTAATTGGCGGTTAGTAGTCAGCAAAAACCTCCTGGATCGCGGCCCCGTATTACAAACCTACGGGACATGCTTTAATCATGCCGCGATGACAGGAGCCTGCCCCGTAATGACTCTATACGGGGGCACGGGGGCCGTCCCCTACAACACACATAACAATTAGCCTCTATTCACTTCATCCAATCGCCGATCGTTTTGGCAGTGCGGCTCTGAATGCCGCCACACTCTCCCACTCGGGACCCAGTGCGTGCCGCGAGAATATCGGATCTGGCTGTCGATACATCAAATGCGCAGTGCGCCGAATCCGCTGCGTCTGCCGGACAGTCCCGCAGTGATAATTGGCAATATTGAACATCACAGCAGACCCCGCTGGCGCGTGGACATCGACCCGACCAATCCGTCGGGGATTTGTGCGCCCAAAGGAATCTGTCCACATCGGCTTATCTGGATCTACATACGCCGTCTCACCATCGGCAATCCGCAAAACACCCTCGCCCCATCCGCTTTTGCCCTCCCGCGTCTTGGGCAATTGTCGCTTGGTCTCGGCACTCTCTGGAATAAGGCTCGTACAGTGGGACTCGGCATCCACATCGTCCAGATAGTAAATCACCTGTATCGCCGGAGCAAAAAACGCATTCCTATCAGCACCCTCCACAATACCGTTGTACTCCCGGTGCCACTGCCGCGAGAGACAAATCGGATCGCCGCCGTCAATATCCTCTGGCGGATCGGCAGCACACGCTTCGCGACGCAAAAAACTCAGACTGCTAAACTGAACACTCTCTCCGAGAATGCGGCGCACCAGTGGCGCAACCGACGGATGGTGAATCAGGCCATCCAGCGCTTCTGTCCTGTGCATCAACTCCGGCGCCCTGCAGCCCACCGCTACATGCCCCGGACGCGGTCCAGGCTCCCATTCCTTCGGATGCGCGGCCACATCGGCATCAATCCCATCGTTAATCGCCGTCACCTCCTCCGGTGAAAGCGCCCCCTCCACCACGGCATACCCGTTCTCCGCAAAACATCTCAGCATCTCGTCCATCGCATCGCTCCTTTGAAAAGACATCGCGTCAAACCGAATATCTCTCGAGAACATCCCGATCAATCTCAATTCCCAGCCCGGGACCCTGGGGAACCGCAAGATACCCATCCACGGGCAAGATAGGCTCTTTAGACAACGCTGTTCGAAGCCCATTTTCTGTCATATCACATTCAAAAAAAGAAGGGACTGGATTCACAGAACCGGACGCATCTGGCATCGACGCCTGCCAGTGCAGGGTAGCGGCAAGACCAACGACTGCCCCCCACATATGCGGCATAACCGGGATATAATTGGCACTCGCCATTGCCACGACCTTTCTCGCCTCTGTAAACCCGCCGACAATCGCAATATCCGGTTGCACGATATCTACCGCCCGTCGCTGGATAAACTCTCGAAAAGCCCAGCGCCCCTGCAAACCTTCGCATCCCGCAATCCGCATCCCGAGTGCCCTTTTAATTTCCACATACCCGGCCACATCATCCCTCGAAATTGGTTCTTCAAACCAGAACAGATCGTACGCCTCCATCCTGCGCCCCACTTCAATCGCCGTACCCACATCATAGGCCAAATTTGCATCCACACACAAAAGAATATCATCGCCAATCGCCTTCCGCACAGCAGCCACATTCTTCTCATCATAAGCCTTCCCAAGCCCAACCTTCATCTTCATCGCGGGAAAACCCCGATCTACATATCCTCTGGCTTCATCCATCAATGCCTGTGTGTTATCCGGCCTGTCTTTCCTGAACAACCCGCTGGCATAGCAGGGGATATGGTCCCGAAATGCGCCTCCCAGCAGGCGATAAACCGGCACATCAAACGCCTTACCCATAATATCCCACAACGCAATATCCACACCGCTGGTCGCGCCCACATTCTTCAGATTCCCCGAATTATTTAGCGCGTTCCAGATCACTTCATAATCGAACGGATCCTTCCCGATCACATGCCGCTGAATATCCGACTCACCCAGTGACCCCGTCCCCTGTCCCCATCCCGTAATGCCCGCATCGGTCAAAATCTCCACCAGGGTAGATGAACGCTCCGTAATCCACGCAAAAGAATTTCCGAACTTCTCGGTCACGGGATAGCGCAAACGATGGTATTTAACATCCGTAATCTTCATAATTTCTCCCATACATCGGTCCAACATATAGAACCGAAAATAAAACCCTATTTCACCAAAGTCAACCAACACAGAACTTCAGAATATCATCTTTCCCATCTGGACTTGCAATTCATTCTAACCTTGCCCATATTTGAATAGACAAACTGATCCAGAAATTTCCGTTGTTCATCCCTCTTTACATCAGGAATAGAAAAATGGCTTCCTGGCAAATTAAGCAACTCGAAAAAATGAGCGAAACGGATCCCGATTTGATAGATGATGTACTCCATCATTTCCACCGATCAAACCCTGTACGCCTTGAAAAACTTGTGATTGGTGCTTATCTCGATCGTGATATTAACCTCGGCAAGGCAGCGGAACTTCTCGGCCTCCATCGAGAAGAACTGCGACAACGCTTCCTCAAACGGGGCATTCCACTGCAAGAAGGGAGCCAATCCGTCGATGAATTAAAAGCTGAGATTGCTGCTGCTGATCAAATATGAGTAACACGATGACGCTTAAAGGGCTAAAACAAATCGCAGCGTCTGTTGGTGAAATTCAGGGGTGGGATTTCTCCGCCGTAAGAGATGGACGGGATCCCGTACCCTGGGATTATATGACTCTGGTTCGCAACTACCTCACCTCATCATCTCGCGTCCTTGATATAGGAACGGGTGGCGGTGAAAAGTTTCTCACTTTAGCATCGAACTTCGGCAGGGGCATTGGTATCGACATCAGCGACGAAATGATTCAAACAGCTCATGAGAATCAATCTAAAATGCTGATAAACAACGTCTCTTTCAATGTCATGAGTGCTGATGCTCTGCAATTGCCAGATTCGGATTTTGATATTGTTTTGAATCGACATTCTGTTGTCAATATAGATGAGGTTTTGCGTGTTCTACGCACGGGAGGGTATTTTATCACGCAGGGCGTGGGACATCGCAATACGTCCAATATCCTGGCAGCATTTGGTTGGACAAGCAACAGTTTTGGCGAGGATTGGTGGTCGCCTGCTAAAGAACTCGCCAAAACTTTCCAGCAACGCGGCAATCGCATCATCGCGCTCATGGAATATGACGTCGCGTATTGGTTCTGTGACGTTGAATCACTTCTCTTGTGGCTACACACAGTCCCGTTGCCCGAAAATTTTAAAATCGAAAAACACTGGCAATGCGTTAACCAGATTCTCGAGAAATACACCACTCAGCGGGGCATCGAAACCAACGAACACCGCGAGTTGCTTATTGTACAGAAGAACGCTTAACAGTTTCCAGAGGAGAACCCAATGGCTGAACCCAAAGGTAAAGCCTTTCAGACCGTGCGGGATACCGCGCCCCAAAATACCTATCGGGGTGCTGTTGTGGGATGCGGCAGAATGGGCAGTACCATTGACGACGAACACATCGGCATGCCCCATTACCCATGGCCCTGGGCGCACGCGCCTGCAATGATTGAAGCCCGGGGAATCGATCTCGTTGCCGCCGCTGATGATGACCCCGATAAACTTGCGGACTTCAAACAGCGCTGGGACGTTTCATCTCTCTACACCGATTACCGGGAAATGGTCGAAAAAGAACAAATCGATGTGGTATGTCTGACCACCCGACCCGAACCCCGCGCTGAAATCACGGCCGGTCTGGCCGAACTGGGGGTCAAAGCCATTTTCGCCACCAAACCAATGTGCCGCACATTGGCCGAAGCCGATGCCATGATCGACGCCTGCGCCAAAAACAACGTCATCCTCTCAATGGCCTGCCATCTCAACTGGTATAGCTACTACACAAACGCCCGCCAGCTCATTGCCGACGGCGCCATTGGATCCTTAAAAACAATGATCTGCCATAGCCCCTCCAGCCTTTCCAATATTCAAAGCCATACCCTGACCCTACTCCGCCTCTTTGCCGGTGCCCCTGCCCAATGGGTATTCGGTCTCATCGACACAGACAAACAGGCACAGTCCAACACCGACATCCCCGGATCGGGGATCATCGTCTATGAAAACGGCATCCGCACCATCTTAAACTCCCGCTCCGAAACCATGCCTTTTGCCTGGTCCCTGGAATTCATCGGCGAAACCGGCCGCATCATCTCCCGCAACGCCCATGCCCAATTCGAGCTATGGACTCCACATCCCGAAACCGGCGCCCCCACCCAGACGCATCTCCCGGGACCCTGGCATCCCAGAAGCTCAATGGTTGACGCCATCGAAGGCGTCTGTCGTTCTATTGAACAGGGCCGTGAAGACATCTGCCCCGGTGAGTTTGGCCGCGAAGCCCTTGAAATCGGCATCGCCATAAGAGAATCTCACCGCCGCGGCAACATCCGCATAGACCTGTCCCTCGAAGACCGCAGCCTGAGGATGGGGTAGTCAGCCTGATAACGACCTCAAATACAAAGTCAAAGTATAACGACTACCAGGGAGCCTCAATGAATACCATACTCGAAACAGTCGAAACAACGCAAACATCCCCCGAGGGATTCTTCACTCTCGGAAAACTCGGCAAACGCTGGATTCTGCTCACGCCAGATCGACAACCTTTTTTCTCAGTCGGACTGAATCACATCGACGCCTCCCCACTGCTATATCCAGAAAACTTGCCCCGCTGGAAACAGAAATACGACAACAACAGCATCAAATGGATCTGTGAATCCGTATCACCCGACCTGAAAGCATGGGGATTCAACACCGTCGGCTGGGTACAGGACGTAACCATCTTAAAACACGCGCACAGTCCGAGCTTCACCCTGGAAGAATATCGCGCACTATCCATGCCCTACTGCCACCTGTTGCCCTTCATCGAAACACATCAATGGAACGCATGGCACAGAAATCCCGACATCTTCAGCAAAGACTTCGAGGACTGGTGCGATTATGTCGCCAGATCCGAATGCGCGCGACTAAGAGAAGAACCGAACTTAATCGGCTATTTTTATTCGGACTGTCCAACCTGGGTTCACGTCCGAACCCCACACACAGCATGGCGCGGACCCATGTTTGATCCCGCACGACTGGAATCGCAAGCGGGCCAGACTGAACTCTTCAACATGGCACAGCGATACTACAAAATTACCCACGACGCCATTCGCCGTTATGATCCCCATCACTTAATCCTCGGAGACCGATACGAAGCACTCGCACCACTCCCAATGGAAATTGTACAGGCTGCCGACCCGTACGTTGACGTACTCAGCTTTCAGGACTTCGGAGACCCGGTCACACACATGCACGAATGGCACGCAGCCACAGGAAAACCGGTTTTATGGGCAGATGGCTCCCGCCCACGTGAAATCATCACAGACGACAGCGGAAAATATCTGGATGGGGAATATCATCTCGTGGATGGGGAATGGTATGCCGAAGCCCTCTACGGCCTTCTAAAAAACCCCGGCGCAATAGGCGCGCATCTTTGCGGCGGTTATCTCCGAAACCGCTTCCGGCGAAAAGGCCTGATCGACGAAAAAGAACAACCCGACCACGAAGCCATCTCTGAAATACAAAAAGGCAGTCAAGTTGTATCACAATGGCTCAATGATTTGGAATCCTGAACAGATCTCGCAAGCTGAGAGACCATGCCATTAGACCTCGTAACACCGGCTATGACGGATGAACCACCTGCCCCGGGCAAGCGTGTGCGTCAAATTGCACCAGAGTACAGAGGGACCGACGTACACCACGCGCTATACCTTCCCATAGACTTGCAACCCGGGTGCAAATACCCCGTCATCGTCGAATACACCGGCAACAAATGGGAACCGTGCAAATCAACTGGGAAAGTAGAAGACGCGAACCTGGGCTATGGCATGAGTGGAGGGCGTGGATTTATCTGGATATCCATGCCATATATAGAAAAAGGGAAAACAGAAAATGCCGTCACCTGGTGGGGCGATAAGCAAGCAACCGTGAACTACTGCAAAACCAATCTCCCACGGATCTGTGAAAAATTTGGAGGCGACCCACACAACATATTCATCTGCGGCTTCTCGCGCGGAGCCATCGGCACCAGCTACATCGGCCTTGCAGATGATGAAATCGCAGCCTATTGGAAAGGCATCTTCACCCACGACCATTTTGACGGCGAAAGGGAATGGGATTATCCAGAAAGTAATCGCGCATCCGCTCTCACCCGCCTCGCACGGTTAAAAGGCAGGCCCGTGCTCATCTGCGGTCTGAACGCCAGCAGGGTAAAAGATCAATTCCTCAAAGCACACCCCGATCTGGCGCAATTCACATTCCTGGACGTGCCAACCGATCAAATATTTAACATCCCCGAAGGCAAAATCGTCCACCCGCATACGGATCTGTGGATGCACAGAGAAAGTCAGTATCGAAAACGCGCCAGAGCCTGGCTTGAAAGTGTCCTAAAAGAAACGCACTACGCCCAGGGGTGAAGCACGATCTTCGCAGCTTCACCAGCAGCGAGAAGACCAAAAGCCTCCTGAATATTGCTCATCGGCATAACGTGGCTGATCAGCTTATCGATCAGAGGCGACTCCGCAATCACCTGCATCACGCCCTCGTAATCCTGCATATTGTACAGCCAGTTCCCCGCCACCAGCAGCCCCTTGCGAATCAAATCCGGACTCACCTTAATCGGCAAATCCTGGGAGCACTCGCCGACAAACGCCACCCGCCCGCGCCGCCGCACCGCATCAATACACAACCGCTCGCCCGACACCGAACCAGAGCAATCCACCGCGCAATCAACCCCGCGACCATCTGTCAAATCTCGAATACGCGCAAGCGGATCATCCTGAGGATGTAACACCACTTCTGCGCCCAACTCGAGACCGAGTGCAGCGCGCCACGGCGCAGGCTCCACCGCCAGCACCCGCGCCCCGCGGAACCGGGCATTAATGATCCCACCAAGCCCCACCGGACCCAGACCCGTAATTAGCACCGTATCAAAAGAACCCACGCCAATGGCCTGCATGCCCCCGAAAGAAGCACCGATACCGTCAATCGCCATCGTCGCCTGCTCGTACGTAACCCGTTCGGGAATCGGCAACAAAAGCCATGAGGGCTTGACCACATAATGGGCAAACGTACCACTGCCCTCGCGGGTACCGATGAACTCGGCAAAATCGTACGTATCCTCACAATAAATATAATCGCCAGATCGGCACAAAGCGCAATTGCCACACGGATACTGCGGCATCACCGTCACCCGGTCACCCACCTTCACCCGCCCCGGCTGCGCCACCGCCACCACCTCGCCAGCACCCTCGTGCCCGATCACCTCGCGCCGATCACCCGCCAACCACGTCTTGTACTCAGTACACATCGCCGAAGCATGCACCTTCACCACCGCCCAATCCTCCTTCGGCTCTGGCACCGGTGCCGGCACCACATCTGACTGCCGCTCTCCTATGATTCTTGCTTTCATATCTCTCTTCCTTTAAGAATAGGGGGTGTATAATTCATTTGTTGTGATACAACGACGTATGGAGTTTTTTTAAAATTTTTCTTTTCCTGCCTTCGGCGACCTACTTTTTGTCAACAGCCACAAAAAGTAGGCAAAAAAGGCCGCTCTCAAACGCCGAGGGGCTGGCACAGCGCAAATCGCTTCTATGGAAATATCACCTGGGGTGGCCTTCAGAGTTGAGATGCTACAAAAATGTTCGCTGTGAGACGGACTCGCGCGCTGTGCAGAACTGTATCATTATGATTTGTTTTGCAGGTCATTTAGTATTTTTTTTACGCTACATTTGGGCTTGGTCACATTAAAGGGAAAACAAGACAAAGACAATTCATCATCAAACTTATAGCGCAACATTTCCTGAAATTGCCCCGTCTTCGGATAGATAAGCGCGACCTGCTTGCATCTATACTTCTTCCCATAAGCGAACAACTGATACATATCAGCCTGGCTGATACCGTGTTTTGGATCACTACCCTCATTGCAGCAAGTAATTTCTGACAGTTCACTCCCTCGATATCCGTACTGATACTGTCATGCTTTGAATCCGGCATCATCTCAATAAACTCAAATCGCCGCCGCAATGCGGTATCCAACAGGGCGATGGAGCGATCAGCAGTATTCATCGTGCCAATAATGTAGAGGTTGTCTGGCACTCCAAATTCCTCTTTGGAATAAGGCAAAGTAACTGTTGTTTCATCCTCCTTGCTCCCAATCCGCTTGGATGGCTCAATTAGCGTGATCAACTCAGCAAAAATCTTGGCGATATTACCGCGATTGATTTCGTCAATGATCAGGACATACTTCTGCTTCTTTTTCTTATCGTGAAATTGTTTTATCTTTTTGCATAAAGGAAAGTAGTACGTGGCCAGTCCCTGCCGTCTCCCCGTTCTTCCTTTGATATCTTCTGGCGAGGTGGTCTTCCCTTTGTAATAAGCCTCATATTCTTGCTTGATTAAATTTGCGTTGAGTGTATGACCACTCGTTACGGAACCACCAAGCAATATAGATTCGAAATTTCCATCTTCTGACTTGTTTACTGCTGTAATGGTGGCACCGCTTCTAGCCTCAGGGGAGAGATCAATTTCTTTTTTTGATTTCAGTTTTTCCTCAATTGATTTAGCAAATGCCTCAAGTAATTCATCCGTGCCCCATGATTCGGCGCCTGTTTGCTCAGATTGCGTCCTGTTTTTATTAGCTCGATCTGCAATTTCCCTGAAAACACCCTCATGTAGTTTATATGCAATATTCTTGTTCCCTTCATCTTCTTCGCTCCCTTTACCCGCCAAGACAGGCCTGATGCCTTCAATGAAATCCTCATAAGTAAAGTTCTGGTGAAATGTCACCATTGCAATCTGACCGCCTTCTTTCAATTTATCAAATCGCTCCTTTATCTTTTTACGGATTTCTCTTTCAATATCACTTTGGTCATTCTCAAATTGCTCCTTTATCTCTTTACGAATTTCTTTTTGAAGACCAGCTACAGACTTATCCTCGATAATCGCCACGGCATAATTGACGGTATTCCATGTTTTACCCGTACCCGGCGGGCCATAAAGGATTTGGTTTAAAGGATATTTCATAGTATCTGCTTTCGGTTGCGAATCGTCCTGATTATGTTCAGAATCATTTTCGGGCTTAGAACCTTCCCAAAGCTCATAAAGAGGAGAGGCATAAAAGTCCAGGTTCGTAGTGCCATATTCTTCTTCTTTTTGACGCCGTATATCCAGAAGTTCCTGGTCTATTTCCAATGCTGCCAGTTCCCAGGCCTCTGCATCGGTTTTTCCTGTGAATTTCTGGACAATCTCCCTTCGCTTTGTTCCAGCAAATATGTGTTCAAAGTCGTCTGGAAACAGTAAAAACATGATCATATTGCGAAATTGTCGATCATTACATCCTGGAATCTTTTCGAGCCATTCGCCAAACTTCCAGCCATCAGAGAGAAGTCTAATTCGTTCCAATTCAGTGAGATTTTTGAAGTCAAGCATCATAAGGATGAAAAACTCCAAATCTTCTTGGCGGTAATTGAGAAAACCCTGCCCGGGATTGCCTGCCCCATCAAGAATCTCATTTGTTACTCGATCAGAATTTTCAGGAAAGGGTTCACCTGACCATTCCCAAACACGCCTAATGTGCATACGCTTTGCCGGAGCAAGAATAACAGTGTCTGGACATAAGTATATGACCCACAACATCTCTGCGGCTAGTTTCTTGACTTCTGATTGCGTAGGTTCGAGTTGCTTTTCCAGTTTAACGAAAAAGCTATCTTTACCCACGTCAGGCTGATTGATAAAGTATTGCTTCAAGTCTTGAAGATACGGTAATGTCCACAACGATTCCTTTACAAATACTGCCCCATCTGATAGCAAAGCAACCTCTTTCCAATATTGACTGGCATCCAGCATCCGTTCTAGACTCCTATCAGCGTGATAACGACTCATTTAATACCTCATCATGATATAGTAGAGAAAAAGAAGCGGTAGACTGGATTGCGGCTCAAAACCATGCCGCAATGACAGCCAAAACTACTGGATCGCGGCTAAAATCATGCCGCGATGACGGCTCTCTATTTATCCATATCTGCGCCTGCTTCTGTGAGAATCTGAACAACCTCGCGGAGCTTATCTTTATTTTTAATCTTCGAACGCAACGCAGTCATAAGTGGCGTATGTCCCCCGTTATCCTGCAAATCGACTTTCGCGCCGTGATCGATCAGCAGAGAAACAATCTCCACAAAACCCGCCCGCGCTGCACAATGCAACGCAGTCTGACCCTTGTAATTGCGCGCATTCACATCTGCGCCACGCGCGATCAAATCCCGGATGCGATCAACATTGCCGCCGCGGTCACCGCGAGCCTGAAAAACAATCGGCGGCCACCCATCCTCCGCGCGATTCGGATCGCAATCCACTCCGCGGCTCGAAAGCAGGGCAATAATCTCGGGATTGGTAAGACCAGAACGAGGCAATTCAGCGGTCGCTGGATCAAGACCCGCATCGAGCAACACCTTCAGAATATCCGCCCGGTCGCGCCAGATACAGAACCGCACCAGCCAGTTGCTATAGGGTCGCGGATCTGCACCCCACTCAAGCAACAAACGAACAATATCCAGATAACCAGCACCAACCGCGTAGTGCAACACCGTAGCGCGGACATTCGTATCGTGCTGTACCCGCTCCGCAGTGGCGAGACCCGGATCGCGGCGCAGGTACTCGGCAACTGCATCCCTATCGCCCAAATAGGCAAACGTATAGATATCGGTACTCGCACCCCGCGCCCACAACACATCGGCAACCGCATCGTGATTCTTAAACCGCGCCGCACAATAAGGCGAAATATCCACCAGCAACGGCGTAAAATGACAACCCCATGCATGGATGTCTGCACCCTGGTCAAGCAACCATTCAACCATCGCCAACCGCCCCCGGTACGCTGCTTCCCAGAGCATCGTCCGCCCGTGCGACCCAACGCGCAACAACCAGTCTGGCCTCTCTGCCAGCACCAACTGCACAGTCTCCAAATCGCCGCGACCAGCAGCCGCAACACCGATCTTCAAAAAATCACTAACCCTACCCGTAAGCAGCGGCATCTAACGCTCCAAAACCGTATCTACATGCGCGCGGTAAATCCAGGCCGTATCGTGTGCATCGAGAAAATTTGCATCAAAACCGCCAAAGTAGAGAAATTGCCCCGCATCCTCTGAAAAAGGCGACAACGCAATCGTGCGTATCGCCACCAGAAACGGATCGCCGGGTTTCCATCGTCCATTCACCTCCTTGACCCGATAGCTCAAATCGGGATATCGGATCAAATATGCCGCACCCGGATACCACTCCCCAAAAGTCAGTCCGCCATTCACCTTTGACTGAACACCCATCAAATGGACAATCTGTCCCGTCGCAGGATCTGTAACAGGCACCATATCGCTGTACGCTGCAATAATACTTCTACCCCTGATAGAACGCCGCCACGCCTTATTGAGCAACGCATCGATCTTCAACTCAACCGTCGCTGCATAATCCGCCTCTGGATCCATGCGAATAATGCGATCTGTGTGAGAAAACAAAAGAGACTCACCTCTCCCTGCTGGAGAAGGAATCGCCGTCAGACCGCGGATACCAGCCTGTTCAAAACTATACGGCGTATCATCCGTGTACACCTCTTCCCATGTGGGCACCTGCCCATCCACGCGGCGATAAACCGACGTCCCAACCGAAGCGTACAAAACGCCATTTGCCTCTGCAAAAGACATAGGACGTGCCTCAATCGGCCCAAACTCGGACGTCTCATCCCATCGAATCTTCCCCAACTGAGCCGGATCATACACCCCCGAATAAATCCCCAACTGCCCCGCAGAAACAAAAATGCGATCCACCCCTGTCACGCCATCGCGATGAACAAAAAACGCGCGCACCATGCGCCGATATCCCCTGCCGGACTGAAGCGTAGTCCTCACCCACGAACCGCTCTCATCGTCTCGCGTAAAAATATTCGACTCACCCATCCCGCGAACATCCCTGCGCCGGTCAGAACCAGCGAGCAAAAGATGTACTTTCTCGGATAGGGAATTGCCCGAATCATCAGTTTCAAACACCACCGACTTCAGCGCAGTAACCCGAAGATGCGACACCCCCAGACTGTGGTCTATACGCCACTCTTCAGTCGGCGAATCAATCGCCAGAATTTGCGCCCAGGGTATCGCGGTATAAGGATGATCCATCCAGTAGCCATTTCCGGCATAAAGCCGCCCCTTATGCGCCTCGATATGCACAATCTCCGTACCCCTCGCAAGTGGATCTGCGGAACCAATGCGACCCGCCAGAAAATCACACATCCAGGACTGCGTATCTCTATTCATCTGCATAAACCATCACTTCACCGGTATGGGATTCACAGAAAGGGACAGCGCGCGGTCGCGCTCACTGTGATAAACAACCTGGGACAAAAAACCGCGCGTGAACAAATCGGACAGAAGTACATCGCGGCGCTCCAGCGCGGCAATCGGATCATTCACCGGAAGATCAGCACCCTGCGCGAGATCGCACATCAGCAAAACTTCGCCAGCCGTGAGCTTTGAATGGTGAATATCAAAATGATATAGCGCAGCCTGCTCGAGACCGCGCACGGGACCAAACTGCGCGTAATGCAAAAATGTGGCAACGCGCTTCTCCTGTGGTGTGTACACCAGAAAAAGTGCAAAAACCAAACGGCGAATCGGCTGTTGGGGTGCAAGAGCTTCGGAAAGCGTCCACTCTATATCTGATACATCCGAACGCGTGTAATACGCCGTAACCAAATTGGGGATATCATCGGCATAATGCGAAGTTGGCGGTACATTGAGAGCGCGGTGAAAAGCATCTCGGTAATCCTGGAAAATCACAAAAACGCAGATCCCAAAAATGATTGTAGCAATTAGTATAAAAATATATCTCGCCTTGAACGTCACACATCCTCCACTCACAAAGTGTATTCAGCCTGTGTAATATCCGCATCCGTAATCTCGTACACGCGAAAGGGATGGGGTGGCTCTCGAAAAGCACGCGCCGTCGCAAAAGATATATCGCCTTCTGCCATAAGATCCTCTCCCTCGTGATAATGCCCACTAAGCACGAACTTGCGGCGCAAATCTGCGAGCAATGCAGCTTTCAACTCCGCCGCATCGCCATAATTATATGGATATCCTCCGCTATGCTCGGGAAAAATCATATAGTGTTGCAAATGAATTTGCGGACGCGGGTCGTCATCTGCCAACACAGAGTAAAACCGCGCTCGTTCCGCCCCAACGCGCTGCGGCACATTGTGATCCCCTTCCTCATCAAAAAAAATAACCACGCGAAAACCCTGCACATCAAAATCAAAAGGCTGATCGGAAAAAACGCGGCGAAAAGACGTGGGATGATCGTGATTGCCAGGCACATACGCAACAGGGCAAGAAAGACTGTCAAAACATTCGCGCACGAGATGGAGATCTTTCTCCCCCAGCGCAACCGTATCGGGATCGTCCAATGCATCGAGCGGATAATCGACCAGATCACCCGTAATAGCGACCAGATCGGGAGAATGCGCGGCCATAAGACGCGCACCTTCGGCTATGAGATCAGGCCCGCACCTGATATTCTCGCCAGTGAGATGGTGGCGAAGATGGAAATCGGAAATATGTGCGATTTTCATAAATCAGTCCTCGGTTATCAGTCGTCAATTCCAAGATACAGAGAACAGGGAATGCGGTAAAGATTTGTTTCTCTCCCTTTTTCCCACTGGATTTACACATCCTGTTTGCCTATATTGCCACCGTCTGTCAACACTTCAATTTCTCTCAGGAGGTCATAATGCTCGATGTTGGCGATATCGCGCCTGATTTTCTGGTCAAAGACCACACAGGCAGTGAAGTAAAACTCAGTGATTATCGCGGCAAAACCGTCGTACTCTGGTTTTATCCCAGAGCAAGCACAGGTGGCTGAACGGCTGAAGGTGTGGGATTCCAGGAGCGAATCCGTGACTATGCCGATAGAAATGTGCAAATTCTGGGCGTGAGCACAGACAGCGTTGCCGCCAACGCCAAATTTGCAAAAACACAGGAATTTGAATATCCCCTGTTGTGCGACACAGAACGCGAAATCTGTTTATCTTATGGGGCTTGTCAATCGGCATCGGACCGTGCGGCCAAACGCATGACATACCTCATTGCACCCGATGGGACAATCGCGCAAATCCATACCAACGTGGATGCGCGAAAACATCCCGAGGCATTATTGCCCACAATATAGGGATGCATCGACTGGCGGCAGACGGATTGTATTCGTCTGCCGTTTTACTTGACGTACACAAATCGTCTATGAACACCTTACCCAAAGAAAACGAAATAGCTTTATTCCGCTACAGAAATCGGCTCATGGCGGGCGTGTGCGTCAACATCTCACATACCAGAGCCAGATTTGCGGTATCGACACGTACGTCGCACAATGTACCCATAGAAAATATACTTCAGACAACCGGACACATCGGAAATGACAAAACCGCTGGCGCGACGTGGCTCAATCGTGCAGAAACCACAAGCGCCGACATTGACCTGTGCGACCTGTGGGAACTCGTCGTAGAAGAAGATGAAATCTGGCATCTGAACGAACTGGCCGAACTGTATTACAATAATACGCCGACATCGGAACATATATCGGCATTTTTAGTCGCATTGGAAACAAGTATCCACTTCGATGCTGAAGGACGGGGATTTCGCGCAGTTGATCGGTCGGAGGTCAGCCACAGACTGGAAGTGGTCGCCCGTGGCAAAGAGCGCGAAGCGGAACGAGAGGCATTTTTGAAATGGCTCCAATATAAGGGCACCAGCAAAAACGACTGGATCAACCGGCTAAAAGACATCGCAATATACGGCGACCAGAGCAAACATGCACACTGGCTGGAACGCATGGCTGGTAAGACCTTCTCCGCGCGCAAAGCCTTTGATCGCTTAGTTGCCGAAGGCGTATGGGACCAGCATGCCTTTGTCGAATTGATGCGCGAAGACATACCCCTGAATTTTCCCGGCCTGTTGATGAAAGAAGCAGACGAGATCCAGGCAATGTATAACGGATCGCAACTTGCGCACCGTCAGGATCTGACATATCTGGATACCGTAACCATTGACGACGCATCGACAACAGACATGGACGATGCAATATCGGTTCAATTTCGAAAAGACGGCAGCTATCAAGTTGGCGTGCATATCACCGATGTCTCCACACTGATCCCCGCGCATTCATCTCTCGATGAAGAAGCCAGAAACCGTGGCGCAAGTCTATACTTGCCAGAAGCAAAATATCCCATGTTGCCGCCCGTCTTATCGGAAAACCTGGGCAGTCTTATCCCACATGAAAATCGGTTGGCCGTCAGCCTCTTGTGGGATATAGGACCAGATGGCGTAATGAAAACCCCAACCTGGAAACTCTCCGTCATCCGGTGTTGCGAAAAACTGAGTTATGACGAAGCAGACGCAATACTCGACGACATAACACACCCCCAGCACGCGATGTTATCAGCCCTATTTGACGCGGCAGAAACACTTTTGATACACCGCGTAGAAGCCGGTGCCGTGGCAGTTGACCAAATTGATCGCCACGTGAATGTCTCGGCAGACGGAACCGTGAACATCAAAATAAAAAAACGCGACTCCAGGGCTGATTTGCTGGTCAGCGAACTGATGGTCAAAGCCAATGTCGAAGCCGCCAAATTGTGTGTTAAACAAAACGCGCCTGCGATCTTTCGCGTACAGGACGCGCCCGACCTCTCCGATTTAGAACCCACGGACATCGAGCAATTGCACCGGTATCGCGTATTGACGCGCATGCGCGCAGCGGCAATCTCACTACAACCCGGCCTGCACGGTGGCCTGGGGGTAGAACCCTATTGCCAGACCACATCTCCCTTGAGGCGATTTCTGGACCTGATATCACAGCGACAACTCGTCGCCATCATCGACAATAAACCCTTGCCCTATTCTCTGGACGACCTGACAGAACTCTGTCCCTACGTCGAAGAACGCCTCCGCCTGATCAATCGCCTGGAACAGCGACGAGAGCGCTACTGGATATTCCACCATCTCTCGCAACGCAGAGGACGGGTATTTGACGCACTCGTACTAAATATCTGGGATCAGCGCGCCCGGATCGAAATCCTGGACTACGCTTTACAAGTTGACATGCGACTATCCGGACAAATCAGCGCGGGTGAACGCATAAGCGTACGCCTGACGCGGGTAGATCCCTGGGCAGATGATATTCAATTTGTAATGGAAACGTGAAACGCGAGACGAGAAAAGCAACCACAGAAAAAACGCGAGTAATTTGAGTGTTTTACACAGATAAACACAGATTAAAGGCATCAATCCTGGAGCGAAGCAAGGCGTCCCTTTCACCTCTTACGTCTTACTTATCACCTTTCTGGTGCCTATTTTTCTTTTTCACCGCACACCTCTGGGCAGACGTGCCCAACGACGGAAAAGAAGCGGCTTTTGACGATATGCGTCTGCACGAAATCGCACCGCAAATGCCCCTCGGTCTTCAATTAAAAGCAACGGATTTTCCCATACGTGGTGCGCGCGTCTCAAGGGTGCGCGTGACCATACAAGACAGTATTATTGCGCTGCCTCACCACATGCAGGCAACGGGACAGGACAGTGTGGTTTCTCATGATGGAGCCGTGGTCATCTTCGAAGCGAGTCGCGGACAAATAACCCCCTGGGCACAAATAAAAAATGGCACAGCGACAGCCACATTGCGCGACGCCGATGAAAATGTGGGCGGCGTCTATGTGCGGGCGCGGTTGGCTCACCTCAGCGCCCAAACCTATGTTGGCGACAAAAAAGCGGTCCGACTGCGCGGTCGTCTTTTTAATTCCGAAACCGGGCACCCCCTATTGGGCCAGGTAATCGTCGCCGATTCTCTGGGTACTATTTTACAAACGGGATTTGCGGAACGCGGTTTTGTTGCCGACAGTGCATTTGCAATTGATCTGCCCCCCCAAACAGTCACCGTATCCGCAATGCGCGGTCTTACGCACTTGTCGCCAGAACCACAGGTCTTACACCTCGAGGCTGGTCGAGAACACCTGGTAGAATTGCCCTTCGAACCCTGGACAGACCTCCATGCACGAGGATGGGTGGCCGGCGGTCTTCTCAACAGCACAGCCAATGATGCGCGGGCACGCGGACTGGACTGGGTAGCCTTGCCGGTGAATGCGAATGGAAATTCGATACTGACACTACCCGGCAAATATGTTGAAACACGCGGGGGAAAACAATGGGTATTGGGCACCACAAGGCTATTTACCCCTGAAAAAAACGGATTCGAGGTACAGGCCCAGACGCATTTAGATCGCGGTATTGTTGGCTATACAGATATTTTTGGCACATCGAGTTTATTCGATATTCTCGCAGGCCCGGCTTTTGACGCACTCGACGTCGCGCATCCCGATATACGAGCACTGTGGTTTGCTCTGCTCAATCGGGGATACCGCATTGCGGGTACAGCTCTTTCTACCAAACATTTTCGCACATACACACAGGTGCCCGGCGACCTGACCGCTGATAGACTAATGCGCGCAATTGCCAACGGCCAAAATATGATAACCAACGGACCTCTAATCTCATTATCCGTCTTTGCAGCCGGACCCGGTAACCAATTGCCCACAGGCCGCAAAAGACGAGCTACAATTAACGCCTGGGCGGCCGCAAAATCCGATGCGTATTTAACGCGCATTGAACTGGTTCGCAATTCACGGGTAATCCAGAGTTGGGACTTGAAAGAACAGCCGCGCAAATACCGGATATCAACAGCACTCGAAGACTCTGTCAACTGCTGGTATCTCGCGCGGTGCTACGGTGCAGATACATCGCGCGTGGCATTGACGAACCCAATCTATTTCCAAACAGAGAATTTCGCGCCCCCCCAACCTGTTCAGGCTATTGTGCGAGGCAAAATTGAAATGGCCGACAATTCTCCCGCGCCCAAAGCCATTGTTCGAGCCGTTGATCCCACAGGCAGAACAGTCCTGCAAACAGAAGCTCCACGCGGAACATTTCAAATTTGGGTGTCTGCAACCAGCCAGATCCACGTAGAAGCAAAAGGCTACGAAACACTACCCCAACGCATTTTTGACCATCGCGATATTCAGCGTCTATTGCAAACACCTGTCAACCTGCCTGAACTGAACGCCTTAGATAAGCTGGCCGAACAATTGCAAGCCATCGACATGGTTTTTGTCCTTAAACGGTCACAATAACTTGACCACCGTATTATATTTATACTGTAGAGATATGTACTTTCATTTTCAGACCAGGAGATTAAAATGAATAAAGTTCTGGTGGTTGAAGACGAACCCGATATTTTGGAAATGGTGCGCTACAACCTCGATCAGGCTGGGTTAGACGTTGAAACAGCAGAAGATGCCGAGTGTGCCCTCCAGAGCGTTCAGGAAATTCTGCCAGATTTGATCATACTGGACCTGATGCTACCGGGCATCGATGGGCTGGACATGTGCAGACAATTAAAACAAGATGCTCGAACCCGTCACATACCCATCTTGATGTTAACCGCGCGCAAAGAGGAAGTAGATCGCATTGTGGGATTGGAACTGGGAGCCGATGACTACGTCGTCAAACCCTTTTCCCCACGCGAACTCGTCTTGAGAGCGCAGGCGATTCTGCGGCGCAGTCAGGGTAGCTCGCAATCGACCACAGAGACCGAGGCATGGTTACATACGGGACCGATTTCTATCGATAAAGCCGCACACCAGGCCCTCTTAAATGGCGATCCATTAGAATTGACCGGCACAGAGTTTAAGTTGCTCTTGACCTTGATCGAACGCCGCGGGCGCGTGCAAACGCGCGACGATTTACTCGACACAGTATGGGGTTATGAGTACAGCGGCTATGGGCGCACAGTCGATACGCACATCAGGCGGTTGCGCGAGAAACTCGGCGAAGCGTGCGAATGGATCGAAACCGTGCGGGGCGTGGGCTATCGCTTCCGCCGAGAAAGAGTCTAAAATGCGTTTGCACTGGAAATGGATGCTCGCTTGCCTTTCTGTGCTAATACTGGTACTGGCATCTGCACGTCTATATCTGGATCACGCCATACGCGACTTTTGGATTTCTCATGTCGAGCAGAGACTTTTGCGCGAGGTGCGTTTTGCCCGTGTGTATCTCAGCGATATGGCAAATACCGATGAGGGACTCGTCCCACTCATCAACGAAGTGGGCGTGCGTTTGGGCGTGCGTGCAACGCTGATCAACGGTCAGGGACGTGTATTGGCCGATTCGGAAACCGATCCATCCGATCTGAGTGCTCTGGAAAATCACACCGACCATCCAGAAATCAGCGCGGCACGTCAACAGGGGCGGGGAAGCAGCTTGCGTTATAGCAATACACTGGATACTGAAATATTATATGTAGCAACGGCAATACCGGAAATTGGCGACGGACATTATGTCCTGAGATTGTCCCTGCCCTTACGCGATATGGGGCATATAAAACAACTGATTTCACAGGCAATATGGATAGTATCGATACTGGGATTATGCCTCACCTTGTTATTGGCTTATGCCACCTTGCGATATATCTCGCGTCCGATTTTAGATGCAATCTGGTTCGTCCGAAACATTGCTTCGGGAAGATTAAAACACCGCACACTCCGCGTTGGATCCACGCGAGAATTACACGATTTGGGCACAGCATTAGACGACATGCGTCGGCAGGTCCAGACGCACATCGGACAAATCACACTTGAAAAATCGCGTTTAGAAGCTGTCTTGACGAGCATTACAGAAGCCATTCTGGTCACGGACCAAAGTGGTCGCATCCTGATGGGCAATCAGACATTTGAAAAGCTATTTGGAGTGTCTGACGCCATTGAAGGGCGCATGCCCATTGAGCTTGTGCGCCATCGGGATGTGCAAAATGCAATTGATCAAACCCTGAAAACCGGACAAGCGGTATTTTTAGATCTCACCCGCTCAGACGATCGAGAACGCCATTTCGATGTGCAAATTGCACCTATTTTACAAGATGATCATATCGCGGGTTCTGTAACTATTTTTTACGATATCACGGAATTGCGCCGCCTGGAGCGCATTCGCAAAGATTTTGTCGCCAATGTCTCCCATGAATTGCGCACCCCGCTTACCACCATTAAGGGATGTGCATCTACGCTGGCAGATGGCGCCTTAGACGACCGGGAAGCCTCACAGCGATTCGTGAAAATGATCAACACCCATGCGGATCGCCTGCACAATCTGGTAGAAGATATTCTGGATCTATCGCGTATAGAATCCGGTGCGCTACCTCTTGAGACCGGCGTTTATCCCATACATGAGATGATCAATTCCGTCGTTGGACAAATACGCCCACTGGCAAAAGAAAAAACCCTTACCATCGAGATAAACATAAAAGAAAATGTGCAGGTGCAGTGCGATCACAAGCTCATCGAACAAGCATTGTTCAATTTGCTCGACAACGCCGTAAAATACACGCCTGAAGAAGGTAAAATCTGGATTCAGACGCGGGATTTCGAGCATGGTGAAAATACGCAGACCCGCATTGCATTAGAAGTAAAAGACACGGGTATTGGGATTCCACTTTCAGATATAGATCGCATTTTTGAGCGATTTTATCGGGTCGATAAAGGGCGGTCACGGGCAATGGGCGGGACGGGTCTGGGCTTGTCAATTGTTCGACACATCATGGATGCACACGGCGAACGGGTCTATGTCGAGAGTGAACAGGGCAAGGGATCGACATTTGGATTGACATTGCCAGGTGTATAAAAAAAGGGGTCGCGTTAAATAACGCGACCCCTTAAATCTATTGGTCGGGGCGAGAGGATTTGAACCTCCGGCCTCCTGCTCCCGAAGCAGGCGCTCTACCGGGCTGAGCCACGCCCCGTTTGCTATTTATTTAAAAAAATACCACAATTTCATTCTCAGGCAAGGAAAAGATTCACGTCGCCTGAAATGCCGCAACAGCTTCATCTACGGAATTGTGCAGATCAAAAACTTTAATCAACTGCGTCTGCACAAAAACACTGATCACATGATCGTGGGCATTGGCGAGTTTTAAATCGCCGTTGGCCTGGCGCAAACGCTGCAAAAGCGCGGTCAAAACCCCAAATGCCATGCTGTTTAACCATCGCACCTGTCCCAAATCCAAAACCACTTTCATTCCATTATTCTCTTCGAGAAATTCAGTTACATAATCGGCCAACTCCGACATCTCGCGATCTGTCACCTGACCGTCGAGCTTTATAATGCGAATATTCCCCTGCATAGTTTCTTCAAAAGCCATTCTATTTTCCTTCCTATTTGTGAACCAAATGTCCCTGCACCTCGAGCGCGGCTGCAAGGGATTCTACATGCCCTCTTAAATCTTCCATAAAGCGATCAACATCTGCCCAACTCTCATCCTTTGCCAGTTCCTCAATTCTCGCGGCAACTTCCCTCAGGTCATTCGCGTAAAACAATTCGGCATTTTCTTTTAATTCACGCGCGCCCTGGCGAAGCGTTTCTGTATCTTCGAGCAGGCTTATCAAATCTCCTCTCGTTTCTAAAAACATCTCGGCTAACCGCACGAGAAGTGCTTCATCCCCACCAACATGTTGCAATGATGCCCCCCAATCGAGCGTCTGATGCGAGGCGGGACCCGTCGCTTCCACCGCCTCGTAAAGGAGGCGAGATCGAAGTGGTTTGGCGACAAATCCGTCCATCCCGGCCGCTATGCAAAGCTCGCGGTCGCCCTTCATCACATCGGCTGTCATCGCAACAATGCGAATATGCCCTCCCGATTCCTTCTCTCGCTCGCGAATTTTTTTTGTAGCTTCAAGCCCATCCATTTCGGGCATTTGTACATCCATCAACACCAGATCAAAAACATCGTCTTTTTCAAGCGCTTCCAGAGCCTCCACACCATTATTTGCCACAACGACTGTGTGACCGCGCTGGTGTAACATATCAATGGCGACGCGCTGGTTGACCAGACCGTCTTCGGCCAACAAAATGTGCAGAGATTTCTGCGCCTTATCGGTTACAATATCGCCCGCCCCCAAAGCATCTGGTGCAGATTCCTCAAATATGTCAGCGATCAAATTAAAAAGATCGGATTGCTTGATGGGTTTGGACAAGTATCCGGCCAGCATTTCGCTGGTAGAAGCCACATCCGGGCGGCCAGCAGAGGTCAAAACCACCACGCGCGTGTATTGCAGCGTTGCATCAGCGGCAATTTGCCTTGCAAGCGCATAACCGTCCATAACCGGCATTTCCGCGTCGAGCAAAACCAGTGGATATGGGCTACCTGCCCGTTGTGCGCGCAGCAACTCTTCCAATGCTATCTGACCATTCTCGGCCAGAGCGGGTTTCAAACCATGGCAGGATAACATCTCTTCAAAAATCACCCGATTGGTATTGTTATCATCAACGACCAATACGGGCATGCCGTGCAATGTATCGGGCAAAACATCTCGGTACAACGCACCATTGGTCCGACGCGAGAAATTGGCTTCAAAAAAGAAAATACTACCTTTGTCCGGCTCGCTTTTCACATCGAGTTTTCCACCCATCAGTTCCACAAGTTGGGCAGAAATGGTCAAGCCAAGTCCCGTGCCGCCATATTGCCGCGTCGTTGAACTATCGGCCTGATCAAACGCACTGAATATCTGTTGTTGCACCTGTGGTGGAATACCGATACCTGTATCGCGCACCTCAAATCGCATTTTTGCGTCCTCTTCGCGCATCTCTATCAGGTCAACATCGATATCTACATTCCCCCGTTCTGTAAATTTGATGGCATTGCCCACCAGGTTGACAACAACTTGTCTCAGGCGAATGGGATCGCCTATCAGGTCGTCGGGAACCTCTGGTGCAATCCGATAGGTCAATTCAAGCCCCTTCTCACTCGCCCGAACAGCCAGGGTTTGCAACGTATCGCCAAGCGTATCTCTCAGTGCAAACGGAATGCTTTCCAATTCGAGCTTACCGGCCTCTACCTTGGACAGATCGAGAATATCGTTGAGCAACACCAGTAACGTATCTGCCGAATTATAAGCGAGATCGGCGTATTCTTTTTGCCGCTCTGTCAATTCGGTATTGCCCAGCAACTCGATCATCCCCATAATGCCATTCATTGGCGTGCGAATTTCGTGGCTCATATTGGCCAAAAATTGGCTCTTAGCTTGATTTGCTGCTTCAGCTGCCAGGCGGGCATTTTCAAGCTCTTTGTTCTGCGCTTCGAGGCGCTCGAGGTCGTCTAAACGGGTAATACCCATCGAGACCTGTTCTGCAATACTTTCCAAAAACAGAACTTCGGCCTCTGAAAAGGCAGAAACCTCATCACCCATCAAAGCCAGCGTGCCCCGCACATGGGGAATATCGAGAATACACCGCACCTCAACCCCATATCGCGCAGCTATGGCCTTGAATCCCACCTGTGACAACCCCCCCATATTTTCTACGAGATTCTCGCGATAAATTGTTTTCTGCTGTTGCCACATCCGATATACATTCGGCACCTGGCGCACCATGCAATTGATCTGCCCCGAAGGCATCACCTCGTACGTTTCGAAAGTACGCGTTTGGGGATCGAGCAATCGATGCACGGCAATGGCGACAACTGATACATCAAGAGCCAGCAACTGTTCTCTACACACGCGCACAACCACCTCGAGATGCTCTGGCCGCGTCATCTGTTGCACGGCGCGACTGACCTGTATAAGCGCGTTTTGAAAAGTCACCTGCTCGCCAAGTGCACCTTCTGCCCGCTTTTGTCGGGTAATATCTTCTATCGCACCAATCATGCGAACCGGCACTTCTTCACCCGCATCAAAAAATACTTTGGCTTTGCTACTGACCCATCTCACCTCGCCATTGGCATGTACAATTCTATATTCAGTGTCATAAGGAGCGCGTCCTTCAAGGGCTTGTCTGACCTCCTTCTGTGCGCGGTCGCGATCATCTGGATAAACACACGCCAACCACTCGGCCTCAGAGACCATTGTATCTCGTGGGGGAAAACCAAAAAGTTCGAAATACCGGTCTGTACACACAGCGCTATCGTTTTGGATATTCCAATCAAACAGACCAACCCCACCGGCTTCGAGCGCGTGTGTTAGACGCTCTTCACTCCGCTGCAATGCGTCTAACGCATCCCGAATCTGTTGAAATCCACCAGTAGAATCAACCGTATGTGTATCGCGTTTTGCCATTCAATCAGCTCTATTCACCCTCTGTCTCCCGGGGTGTTACTTGTTCTACCGGGTCACCACCCGGAATAGATTCAAAGAGAAAATTCATTTCTTTCACACCGTAAATCAAAATAACCAGGACAATCACAATAGCAATGACAATAAACCCATTCCTCAAATTTTTCCCTTCTTCAAAACGTTGAAGAATGCTTTTAAACTTTTGTCTTTCAGCCTGCTCCTTGTGGATACGGTCCAAATCTTTAAGATCCATACACACCTCCTGACACGATGGGAATAACGATTGCGAGGAACCATTTTACCACTAAGATTATACACACAAAAACAGAAGTCAATCAAAAATCTACTTCTCCATATTAGTTCGAGCCACCCACAAGCTCAAACAATTGTGGTTGACATAAACTGCCAATCTGTTGTACCTATTATGCAAATGACTTTTTTAACAATCCTGGAGTCAGATTCGATGGACCATCTCCCAACTTCTTGTGACGCGCTCATTATAGATCGCAACCCCATCCATCGCCACCTGCTCTACGCGCTACTCGATCAAATGGGCTATCGGGTCGTAGCAGTTCCCGAACCGCCTGAAAAAGCTCTGTCTTATCGTTTCGCGATGATGGACATAGATGAGTGTGAAAATTTTGAACAGCAAATTGCGCGGACACAATCGGGCATACCCATTGTTGGTCTCGTATCACACGAAAAACACGATCAACCCTGTCTCAGCGCAGGTGCCGCAGCAACGCTCATCCGTCCCGTTCTTGCAAACCAGCTCTTTGCCGTCCTGCAAAATTTGAATATACAGCCCGAAAACGTCCAAACGCCTCCTATTGACATCGATCGTATCATGACACGGGTAGGCGGAAGAAGGCAAATTCTAAAAAAAATGGTTGATATTTTCACAGAAGAATTACCCGACCAGATTGCCACATTACACCGGGCAATTGACCAACAATCGCCTGAAGACCTGCGCCAGGCAGCCCACGCGCTGAAGGGCGCTATCGCCAATTTTGACGCCAAAACAGCTTATGAAGCAGCTTTCGCACTTGAGCAGATGGGCAAATCGAACAACCTGAGCCAGGCCTCCGCAACTTGCCAAAAGCTCGAACACGAGTTATCTGCTGTCCAAAATGCACTCAAAGAACTCACCCTATCCTTTTGAACCGAGCACCAGACATGTCCAAAATACTAATCGCAGAAGACGATGGCTCAACCAGAGTGCTGGTAGAAGCCATACTCGAAGACGCCGGGCACACAACGGAAACGGTTACCGATGGGACAAAGGCTTATGACCGAATCTCTACAACTTCATTCGACTTGCTGCTTACAGATATATGGATGCCCGGACTCAACGGTTTGGAATTACTGTCTAAAATAAAAACCCTGCCCTCACCGCCGCCAGTCATCGTCATGACTTCCGATGACACCTCAGACACGCTCCTCAAAGCAATCCGCGAACAGGCATACCACTATATCTCAAAACCCATAGATCCTCAAGAATTGATACGCCTCGTCCAGGATGGCCTCAGTGTAAGTCGCCAGGAAACATTTATCGAAGTAACATCGGCAACCCCAAACTGGGTTGAAATCCTGGTACCCTGCGATCAAAAAGCAGCGGGACGGATGCGCAATTTTGTAATGCAATTAGAAGCCGACCTCCCCGAAGACCTCCGCGAGACCATCGCGATGTCATTCTATGAACTCCTCGCCAACGCCATTGAATGGGGCGGAAAGCTCGACCCGAGCAAAAAGGTTCGAATCGCATTTCTCCGCTTTGAGCGCATGCTCATGTTCCGCATCGCAGATCCCGGATCGGGTTTTGACATGGATGAACTCGAACATGCGGCCCTCAACAACCCCGACGATCCTATCGCCCACATGAGCGTCAGAGAAAACCAGGGGCTACGCCCGGGCGGCTTTGGCCTGCTAATGGTCAAAACCAGCGCAGACGAACTGATCTACAACGAAGCGCGCAACGAAGTGGCCTTTGTCAAATACCTCGACCCTCCAAAAGACACGAAAAGATAACTAAAATAGGGCTGTACATTGAAATGTACAGCCCTATTGTCTTTTGTACGGAGCGTTAAACCTCTATCCCTCCCCCACGAGACCACAATAATCGGCCGCAGCCAACGCGTACACCTGCGCCGCCCGCTCCAGCCGATCCACCTCTACCCACTCCACATCTGCGTGTGCCGTCTCATTCGAGGGACCGTAATAAAAAGTCGGCACCCCCGTCCCATGCACATATAAATTGGCATCCCCCACAATCCGCATCCCCACCAGTTCCGCATCCTGGCCCGTCACCTGTGTGTGCGCCCGGGCAACCGCCTGCACTGCCGCATCGTTGGCACGGGTATCAAAAGGCTCGCGCTCGTGCTCCATCTCAACCCGCAGACGCAACGTCCCAGCATCGGCAAAAGGCCGCGCCAGATCTTCCAACTCCGCCAAAACCTGTGGCGCAGTACGCCCCGGCAACCAGCGTCGGGTCCCGGTCAACGTGCAACACAGAGGCGTGCGATTAAAATAGTCGCCCCCGGTGACAATACCCAGATCAATCCGCTCTGCGCCGGCAAGAGCGTGTGCCGGACCAGCGTCGAGTTCAAGCTGATACTGGTGGATCCGCTCAATAAGCGCGCCCACAAAGCGGATCGGATTCTCCGCAAAAGGCACGTACTGCGTGTGCTTGCCGCCAGCGTCCGATTCGAGCGTAATAGTAAAAACCATTGACCCCATGCTCATCACCCACAGCGCGTCGCGCCCCTCGACAATCAAGATCCGGTCTCCGCCAATCCGGCCACTATTGCGATCGGCAATCAGCGCCCAGGGCCCGTCCTTTTGCGCCTCAATCTCCTCGTGCCCCACAACCGCCGTCAGCCACAAATCACCCTGCAATTCCACACCGCTCTCTATGAGCGCCTTAACCGCGCCCAACGCCGCAGCCATTCCCCCCTTCATATCGGTCGCCCCCCGTCCGTACACGCGGTTGCCCTCGCGACGAGCGGGCGGACAGTCTCCAACAGGAATGGTATCGAGATGGCCATTGAGCATAAGCGCAGGACCATCCCCCTGCCCTGCGATACGCGCATAGAGATTGTTCCGCCCCGGAGTAACTTCCCGCACATCCACTTCCAACCCAACCCCACACATCATATCGCAATACGCGCGGCAGACTTCCGCTTCGTCCATAGTAACACTGTATATATCGACCAACTCCAGCGTCCGTTCTGCCACCCACTCCCGGTCAATAGCCGCTATGAGATCTTGTGTCTGCATTGTTTAATCATCACGCCCCGGGAAAGTCAACTCGGCAACACCCGATTTGTCCAAATCGCCCTTGCCCTTCTCTTTCAAAAGCTCAAATTGGGCTTTTGTCGCCTCTGCCAATGGGAGATTGACACCCGCGTCCTGAGCGAGCGAAAGCGCAATCCCCGAATCTTTCGCCGCATGGTCAGCCGAAAAATAACATTCGTGATCGCGGATGACCATATCTTCCCCATCGGTCTCCAACACGCGGGAATTTGCCCCCGTTTGCGAAAACACTTCCATGAGCATATTCAAATCCAGGCCGAGCGCTGCACCCAACCCCAGCCCCTCTGCCAGACCAGCGGTATTGATATTCATAACCATATTGACGAGTGCCTTGACCTGCGCGGCCTGCCCCGCTTCGCCAATATAGATCAAATTTGTACTCATAGACTCGAGAATCGGGCTCGCCTGGTCAAATACAGCGCGCTTACCGCCACACATCAAATAGAGCGTCCCTTCACGCGCCTGTGTAATACTACTGGCCATGCACCCTTCCAGACTATTTGCCCCCGCCTGCTCTGCAAGATCCTCGACATCCACATGAAGCTGTGGCGTAATCGTCGCGCAATTGATAAAAACCTTGCCCTGAGCACCTTGCAGCAGACTATCGCCAGATTCGGCATAAATAGCTCCCATCGCAGCGTCATCTGTCACAACCGTAATGATATAATCTGCAGCAGCCGTCACACCCGCGAGTTCTGTATATGCCTCACAACCCAATTCGCTGGCGAGATCCGATGCGACCTCTGCGCGAATATCGTACACCGCCTCGACCGAAAACCCCTCATCATTGAGATGGCGTGCAATATTCGCGCCCATTCGACCGACGCCAACCACGCCAATTGTATAATCTGAATTTGCCATATTTACCTCGATAGGTTAAGGATGAAGAAATATTTCATAACAATGTATTTTTCAAAACGCGAACCTGTCAAGAACTAACTACCTGCGCCCGGCCAAACGCTCGAGAATGAGCACCAGACCCAGGCCCAAAAGCGCAAGTCCTATTGCCCCCATCACCTCGCCCGACCACACCTCGGGCAACGCATTCACCTGAACGAGCGGCACCACCTCGCCGTGCCGATTGACCATCGTCTCCAGCGTCTCTTTCCACGGCCAGATCTTTCTGAGCGACCCCAGCATCAGCCCGGTCAACAGCGCAATCGTCAAATCGTGATAATGCCGAAAAAACCAGTTCAGAACGCGCGAAAAAGCCATCAGCCCAACTATGGCACCTGCACCAAACAGTGCAATTGTAAACAGATCGCGCGTATTGACCGCGTTGAGAAGATACGGATATTGCCCCAGCAAAACCAGCACAAAGGACCCGGAAATACCGGGCAAAATCATCGCGCAAATCGCAACCACAGCAGAACCAAAAATATACGGCGGACTGTGCGGCATTTCAACCGGCACCAACCCGACCAAAAAATACGCGCCCAATGTTGCCCCAACAGCACCCAAAAGCGTTCTCAAATTCCACTGCGGGATGCGCCTCCCCACCGTAAAAACAGACGCCAGCACCAGACCAAAGAAAAAGGACCACAGAAAAACAGGCTCATTCTCCAGCAAATAAGTAATCGCGCGCGACAGTGAAAAAATCGCAAAGAGAATCCCCGCGACAAGCGCGCACAAAAAAGGCCAGCGCACATAATCGAGCAACGCTCTTATTCGCAACCCCATCAGAAGCCGTGCAGATCGCGCATCAAAAGAACGGATCGAAAGAATCAACTCTTCATAAATACCCGTAATCAGCGCCATTGTGCCCCCCGACACACCGGGCACAACATCGGCAGCCCCCATGCACACCCCCCTCAGCGCAATACCGAAATAGCTTCTCAAAGACCGCTTTGGTCTGTGCGCCATTTCTTCCATTTCCATATACTCTCCCTATAAAAAAACACCACAGCATTCCAGAATATAGAACGAGAACCCACTACACACAACAGTTTGTCCTTGACAAGGCAATAATTCCCTTTTTATTGTTCGCACGCGAAACGCAACCGTTTTGCTTTGATTGACCCTTGACGTCTTGACAGGAGATTTTTATGTTGCGCACATCTATAACACTCGTCTTTTGTACCTTACTAATTGGTTGCGGCGACGACACCAAACACCAGGCAGAGCTTCGCGGAACCTGGCTATTGGAGTCTCGCAAACCCGCGCAGGGAGAAATCATCCAGAGTCCGCAAATCAGCGGCCTCATCGAATGGTTCCCAACCACACCCACCCAGGCTAAAGTACATCTTTCCCTAACCGACGACAGACAGAGCATCAGAATCATAGACCGTTTATACGATCTGCAAGGCACGACATTTACATATCAATCCAACCTCAGAATCGGCGATGTAGCGACAGATAGCACAGATGTAGTTTATGACACAACCACCCAAAATGGCACGGGGCAAATCTCCTCTGACGATGCGCGCGTCACACTCACCCACGACAACGGAACGAAATTTGAATTTATCGGCACACAACTTACCATAACATATTCAAACGGTGTGGTCGATACCTGGACACTCAACAAAGATCAAAAAGGTGTTTTGGCAAAATAAAAAGTCATTCTCAAAACGCGGTTCAGATCGCACCAGCACCTCCCCAATCATTCGCGTGCTGGTCGATGAACCATTATTCAAAAGGAGTAAGAAATGGCAGGAATAATCCCCCTCATCAGTTCAGGTGTTGCAGGACCAGCGGGCGTACTCCATCTTCCTCGCCTGTGGAGCAAAGTCCTGTTGGGCGCCACGGGCAACCTCGAAGAAGGATATGACCAGTGCGGCATGGGTTACGACCAGATGGTTCTCGATGGTCTGGGTCTCGACCGCGATGCCACCGTCGCCTATCTCACCGAAAATCTGCCCTCCTATCCGGAATTCGAAGCATGGGTTATCGAACAAAGCGGCGGCAGCCTCGACAGCAATGCCGTTGCAGAACTCAACGCCGCAATTGAAGGTTACAACCACGCAGACGATGTCCGCGGGGCCATCCTCGGTGCAGCAGGCATTGACGACGACGGCACCATTCTCGACGCCGTCAACCTGAACAACCTCGATGACTGGACAGAATTTCACGCACAACTGACGGGATAGACACCCGTCCTTCTCGCACAAAAAATCCCAGAATGGATTTTCCATATTCTGGGATTTTCTCTATACCGCTTTAAGGAGACCTCGATGTTGCAAAATATCCGCATTATAATTGCAATAGCCCTTGCCACAGGCATAATATGGAACTGTGGCGGTGGTGACCGCGTAACGCAGTCAGAAACCGGGACAGACGAACAAATTGGCCGTCCCCTGAGCAAATTGGCCGCACAACAAAATCTCGCCGTAGTCATAGCTACAGTGCAGCAGGATGACGCACCCATAAGCGGTGCAAAAATAGAATTTGCGCGTTCTATTGCAGGACAAAAAGTAGATTATCAGTGGTCAGGCATGACCGATGAAAATGGTCAAGCGCGGATAGAGATCACAGCGGGCAATGGGTATTATCAAGCGCGCGCCTCACAAGACGGGATCGAGATCGGATCCTGGTCCAGTATCCCAATTAACGAAGGCTACGGGATAAGGCTCAACTTGCCCATTGGCGAAAAAGCACATATAACATCAGAAGGTCTCCCCGCAGAAATTACCATTGGCATCGTCCTGCCTCTGACGGGCCAACTCAGTGCAGGTGGTCAGTCGCTTATAGCTGGCATTGAACTCGCGCGCGAAGAAATCAACCGATCATCGCTACTCGGCGGAGCAAAAATCAGATTCATCCTGGAAGACAATCGCAGCACCCCAGAAGGCTCTGTTGAAGCTTATAACAAACTGATTCATCGCGACGGCGTATCAGCTATCATCGGCCCGTTCACCTCAAGTGCAACCCGTGAAGCTTTTCCCATTGCCCAACAAAATGAAGTCGTGGCGATCAGTCCAACCTCAGCCTCCCCTGGCCTCAGCGCAATGGGTGATTTCCTCTTCCGCGCCAGTCTCACGATCAACTGGCTTATACCCGGTGGCGTCAGAACAACGCATGAGAAACTCGGCTATCAGAAAGTAGCTACAATATTTCAGGCTGGCGATGTCTTTGCCCAAAATAGCGACGCAATAATCAAAGAAACACTCCATCAAAACGGCGTCGAAGTTCTGATCACAGAGTCCTTCCAGGTTGGTCAAACCGACTTTTCGGAACAATTAACACGAATAAAAGAATCAAATCCAGACGCCATCTTCCTCTCTGCGCTACCAATAACAGAGGCGAATGATATTCTGATCCAGACTCGGGAAATCGGTATTCCTCCCGAAGTTCACTTCATTACACAAACTCTGACCCCAGGCGAAATAGAACGCGCAGGTGCTGCCGCCGAAGGAGCGATTAGCTTTACCGCATGGACCAGCACGGCTGACACGCCGGGGAATCGCGCCTTCGTCGAAAATTACACCATGAGAGCCAGCGTTGAACCCAGCGCATTCACCGCACAAGCATACACCACCGTCCATATCCTATCGAACGCCATCGCCAATGCCCAATCAATTGATTCAAGAGCAATTCGGGACGCCCTGGCAAAAACCAGAGACCTGGACACAATTCTGGGCACATTCTCTTTTGACGCCAATGGAGATGGGATTTACAACCCGGTTGTACTGATCGTCAGGAATGGCAAACTTGAGGTCTTTAATCCATAGGCCCGTGCAGCTTATCCTTCAGGGCCTCCCACCAAAATTTCAATCCCCTTTTCAAGCACCAGATCTCCCGCATCAGGAGAATCGGAAGAACCGATGGCAATATCGGGAGGAATACCTGTGCCTTCATAACTTATCATATTCGCAGAAACGAACTTAGAAATCGTGAGTTGATACATCCATCCATTGGGCAATTGACCTCGCTTAGTGCCGCCAAGCGCACCTGCGGTCGGGCTGCCGACAACCGTGACATACGAGAATTCTCTAAGAACCAAAACAATGCGCTCAGCCGCACTCGCGGTATTTTTCCCGACAAGCAAGACAATCGGATTAATATACTGTCGTGCGCCCGCAGGTTCTATTTTCAGTTCACGAGGAGATGTAAAGTCAGACCAATCGGGGCCATTGCGAAATTCTTCATAGCCATATACCTGTGTTGTCTCAATAAAACGCGCCATGGCCGCTCTGGCTATGCCCGCTACACCCCCCGAGTTCTGTCTCAGATCAATAATTACGCCAGACGTATTCCCCAACTGCTCTAATACAGCATCAATATCGCGTTCCCAGTCTTCAACAGACCCTGAGAACCCAGGGATAAAAAGATACCCAATATGATTCTGGATAATACCATATTGGAGACTACCCTGACTGTGCATATTTCCAACATAATTTCTGACTCGGTCAAAATCAAAAGGCTCATCTCTCCCACCACCAAGCGCAATTGTCGTATCTCTTCCAAATATGCTCGGATCAAAAGTTAGAGGCTCATCACTGCGCCCTGACACAAAACCACTAAATGGCGTAACGAGAGCGACATGCCGATCATTGAGATATGCCAACATGAGAGCACAGATTGAAAAAAGTTCCTGTTGAGTAGATTGAGGCGTGATACGGGGACGAAGAAACCTGTAAATCCCGTCCCAATCGACATTCTTGGTCTCAAATAGTGCGTAAAAATCGTTAAATTCTTGCCACAGAATTTCAAAGTTGTGTTCGGGAGACAGATCCTGGTCTCCACCTATGATGGATTTCCCACAGGAAAAAATAAGAACACTGATGACAACGACCCATAGTATATGTACACATCGTTTCATATCTATTGACCTTTGTACTTGTAAGCAAAACCGATCAGCAGATTATGCGTGAACGTTGAGGATGTGCGATCACGCCTTTGCAAGCGTTGAAAATCCATGCGATAGAGTACATAAAGCCGCATGGATGATAGTAGCCTGTTTTCGTATTGAACACCCATATTGACATGCAAAAAGCGGTTCCACAATGCAAAACGGTACTTGCTGAGCAAAAGACTGGTTCCCGGTACGTGATAGATATTATTGTACGACGCGACATTGCTACCCATATATGCTTTGAGATGGTGTTTTACATTGAGACGATAGTCACCTGCCACCGCAAAATTCAGACTCAAAATCATATCTGAAACCCCTTCAGAATGCTCACTGAGACGCGGATAGGCATACTTTTTGCTATATATTTCCATTGTTCCGCCTCCCATTATGCTCACCTTCATTTTTTTGTCGAAATAGGATGCCAAATAGCGACCATAGAAAAATTCAATCTGCATATACATTAGATCAACACTTGCATAGGATGTGTGGAGTTTACCGATACCGAATGCACCAACCCCCCAATGGTAGCTCTTGAGTTTTTCGGTCAGCCCGGTCAAAGCGATGGATCGCGTCTGACCTTCAAATCGCAAATAGGACCCCAATTCATCTTTTAAATAAAATTGCGACAAACCTCCCATAACTCCAATCCATTCCTCGTTTTCTTTTTTCTTTTTCGCATCCTCATTTTCTATTGCCTTTTCTTCACCAAAAGCAACCACCTCCCAAAGAACCAAACACAAAATAACCAGTATTCTCATCATTTTTCTCGACTTCCTTGTTGACAAAGTTAAACCACTGAATTTTCCCATCCTCATGGAGGTGCATCGCTTTCAATACGACCATCTCGAAGCCGCACAACGCGCCGGGTACGCCGCGCCACCTCTTCTTCATGGGTCACCACCAAAACCGTTTGCCCCTGTTGGTGAAGATCTTCAAACGTAGATAGTATCTCTTCACCTGTTCGCGTATCCAGATTCCCGGTGGGTTCGTCTGCCAGCAGAATCGCCGGATCGTTCACCAGTGCCCGCGCAATGGCAACGCGCTGACGCTGACCGCCCGACAACTCATTTGGCCGATGCGTCATTCGATCTGCCAACCCCACGCGCTCCAAAGTTTCCCTGGCCTTCTCCCTGCGGCGGCGTCTGGACAGACCCGCGTAAATCAGCGGCAATTCCACATTCTGAAGGGCTGTCGCCCGGCTGAGTAAATTGAACGTCTGAAACACAAATCCGATCTTCCGATTGCGCACATCCGCGAGGGCATCTCCCTTCATCTCACTAACCGCTTCACCATCTAAAATATATCGACCATTCGAAGGCGTATCCAAACACCCCAAAATATTGAGCAGTGTCGATTTCCCCGATCCAGACGGCCCCATAATTGCCAGATACTCGTTTTGAAACACGCGAAAAGAAATATCCCGCAGCGCGTAAACGGTTTCACTCCCCATCTGATAAATTTTCCGAACCGCGTCAATTTGAATCTGCACCTTACTCATAACGCAACGCCTCTACCGGATCCAGCCCAGATGCCCGCGCTGCCGGATAAACGCCAAAAAACACGCCAATACCCCCTGAAACAGCCACTGCCAGCATCACCGCACTCCACGAAACCACACTGGGAAACTCGGCCTCAGAATAATATTCGATCAAATAGGAAATGCCAAACCCGAACCCAAGCCCGCACAAAATACCGATTAAACCACCGAACAAGCTCAGCACAGCCGACTCGATGATAAACTGAACGAGAATATGCACGCGCTTGGCACCCACGGCCTTGCGAATGCCAATTTCTCGCGTGCGTTCTGTCACCGACACCAGCATAATATTCATAATGCCAATACCGCCCACCAAGAGAGAAATGCCCGCAATGCCCCCGGCCACCAATTTCATAATCAGCGTTACCTGATCTACATTTTCCAAAACACTCTCGCCGCTCGACACGCGAAAAGCATCTCCGTGTACATGCAACCGCTTCAGCACTTTCTCAATATTCTGCGTGACGGACTTCACATGTGCGGCATTTTCCACATACACAAAAATCACACTGTAATAATCATTGCCCACCACGCGCTTTTGCAATGTCGTCACCGGCACAACAACCTGGCGGCCCCAGTCGCGACCAAACAACAATCGGGGTTTCATCACCCCGATAACCGTATAGCGTTCACCATGTAACTTCACTTCCTGGGTCACGGGATTCAGGTCTCCAAAAAGCTCTTCGGCGATCTTATCTCCAATCACGCACACGCGCCGCCAGGTCTTCACATCCCAATTCGACAAAAACCGCCCCTGATCCAGTTCCCAATCCATCGCCTGGTGATACCCCGGCAACGTACCCTGCACCTCGCCGGTTGCCGATGCTTTTTGATAGCGCACCTGCGTGTTCCATCCCACCAGAGGATACGCTGCCTGGATGTGATTGACTTCCTCCTCAAGCGCGGCTAAATCCCGTGCCGTCAAATACGCCCGCCAGGAGCGCGGCACCCGCCGTCCGTCTTTGATCTCATAGGTTCGAGGCGGCTGAACAATCACCAGATTGGCACCGCCCACCTGTGAAAACTGCGACACAATATTGCGCCGCAGACCCTCTCCAATCGATACAACCCCGATCACCGCCCCCACCCCAATCGTAATGCCCAATATCGTCAACAGCGACCGCAAAGCATTTGCCTGCAATTGGGAGAGGCCGACCAAAAACAAATCAAGCACGCTCATTCATCGCTTTCCTTTGCACGCTCCTTGAACAATTTTTCAGCATTGGCTGCAACCGAATCTTCGATTGCCAATCCCGACAAAATTTCAATGCGAACATCTGACTTCAAACCCACCTGAATCTCACGTACGACAAAAGTATCTTCTTTCACAAAGACGACAAATCGCCCTTGAATCCCTTTCTTGTCGCCTTCCCGAACATCATCTCCGAAATCTTCATACACAGCCTCAAGGGGCAGATAAAGCGCGGAATCGCGCCGGGCAAAAACAATATCCACATCGCACGACATGCCCTGGCGCAGTCTCGGCTCGCGATCCAGAACGCGGATTTCGGTTTCAAAAGACACGATATTGCTACCCTGCCTGATTTGCCCCACAGGTGCAATGCGATACACCTCGCCCCGATACGTCGTATCTGGATACGCATCTGCAATAATATGAACAGCCTGTCCCGGTGCCAGCCTTCCCACATCCACTTCGCTGATATAGGCTTTCACCATCATCAGGCTCGGATCGCCAATTTCAAACAGTTTGGTACCCGTCACCGTAGAAAGAATGCCCGAAACCACTACCTCGCCGATTTCTACGGGACGTGCAATCACAATACCCGAAGCGGGAGCCAGCACCCGCACATTGTCCAGTTGCGCCGAAGACGAACCCCCTTTCGATTGCTGAATATTCGACCGCTTCACCAGCGTTTCCAGTTCGAGTTGCGCCAGTTGATAAGCATTTAATGCCTTTTCAAACTGATCCCGAATCCGCTCAATTTCTTCTTCGGCAATCAAATTCCGTTTTTTCAACGCTTCTTTGCGCGCCAAATCCTTTCGCACCCGATCGAGATCAATACGCGCCCGCTCAACTGCCGCGCGTTTGTTGTAAAGCTGAAGCGTCTGGTTGGGATCTGGTCGAATGATCGCCAGCATATCGCCTTCGGACACTGCATCTCCCGCCTCGGCAAATAAATGCACAATTTCACCCGATACCGTTGACTTGACCTCCACCGTGCGAACAAATTCAATACGCCCGGTTTCCTTCAGTTGTTCAACCACAGATCCCCGGCGCACGGGCAAAGTCTCGGCATCCTGAGTCGAACTCTCGGTTTTACTCTCCTTTTGCAAATTGAGCACCACCATCGCAACCACAATGATCAGCCCACCTGCGCCGAGGAGCAACTTGCGCTTGTTAGACCACGATGTCGCCACTTATCCTCCCAAGCTTCCTGCCAGCCCTTGCAATGCCGCGCTGCCTGCCGCGTAAAGAATGAACAACACAAAAATACCAACCACAGCCTTCCTGATGGAAATACCCGATACAATCCCCAACCCAATACCGACCAGTGCGTATTGCCAGATTGAGAAAAAATTCAGGATTAACAACAAACGCGCGAGAAAAGTCTCTGCCATCGAATCGGGTAATAACAGCCCAAATCCAACCTGCACAAATGCCGATTCTTTGGCAAGCATCAGGGGTACTGACACAATCGCACTCGGAATACATATCAGAGAACTGAGGCAGTTGACCGTTAGCACATGTTTATAAGTCGTCTCGCCTCCCAGAATAAATCGCGTGAGCGCGAGAAAAACCAGAGATGTCACAAATAACATGATAGCGATACCGGCTGGTGCGCTAATCAATGTCGCTACACTGCCGATTGTCTGCGCTTGCTCTAATACTTTTTCTTGTTGGTCCTGGGACATCTGTTCTATACTCGCCTTCATTTGTTCCGTACTTATTTTTTCAATAATAGGCGCAGTCATGTACACAGTAATGACCGTCACAATCGCTATCAAAATGAGCGGCACCAACCAATCTGACGTGCTGACACGCGACCGCACTGACTCAAATGTCGCACCCGGGGAAAAGAACACGCCCACCATGCGTTTGCCAAGTCCCATTTCCTCCACCTGTCCTGTTTCTGTTGAATTTGCCATAACACCCTCCTGTGAAAAAATAAAAAACTTATGCGGTTGCCCAAAAAATAACCTTATATCAGACAAAATCAATAGCGATATGATCGAATAAGTACAAGGGGTACACACAAGGCCATCAGCGCAATATTTCGGATCAATGCCGTAGAAAGCGTTCCGTCAATACCAAAACAACCACAGGGAATATCGTTGATGCCCTCAGCGATGGTAATACCCAAAACGATGGTAAACAGACATAATAGACCCAGACAGATGCAGGCACTCAATCGCGTTTTAACTCCCAAAAGGAGGCTCAAACCGATGATAAATTCGACATAGGGAAGGATGATGGCAGTGGGAAGAATGAGTATTTGAGGCAATAAATGGAAGGCATCAATGGTCCTGGCAAAATTTTCCGGCTGCGGCATTTTGCTAAGCCCTGCCCAGAGGAACAGTGCACCCAAAATTACGCGAAGAACGCGGATAAACCAGATAGACAAACTGGTATCGAACACTTGTTCATCTCGAATCATCTCAAACTGTCTCGAATTTTTTGACCAAATCTTGAAGGAGGCATTGTTCTGCTTCTCCGATATCCTCCAAATTTGAAAGCATGCGGTGTATGAGATCGGGACTACGTGTGATTTTGAATTTGAGCAACATCATTCTAAGCATACCGGTCTTTCGCGCCAGTTCTTCATACTGCATAGAAAATCCATCTTCAGACTTCAAATAGCCATGACCTTCCATATATTTGAGCCTATTGACCATACATTTTTTGTGTTCCCATAGAATATGAGCAGGACGAATATCAAAAGAGAAAGGAGAATATAAAAGGGATTCAATATAGCTTTTTAGATGAGGATATGTCGCCAGGCCATACGCGCCATCGGCGGGGTTTGCAATCATGCGAAATCGATAAGATGTATTTCGCGAATGGAGTAAGTCGTCAAGTTGTTCCCTTACCAGATGTATGTCAAAATCATACCTACCCTGTGAGTCATACTTAAACAGCCGCAACCCATCGGGATCGTAATGACCGGTCAGGTCGGCCTGCACAACCGCCTGTTTCAACTCAGCAAACGCGATGTGGTATGAGGCATAATCGCCATTTTTGTTGTAACCTATACCAGCGAAGGTCTGTTTGTCGTAGCCATAGATGAGGGTTTCGTGAACCAGAGGTCTTTTCTGATACGCGGCACTGTCGGGTAAGAAATATTCATCCACAGTGGGTTGGATGTAGTAGCCCTTATCAAGGCAAGCGACAATAAAGGGCAGAATGTCTGTCGGAGATTTGAAAATCAAGTCTCTGTTCAGAAGTTGAACCTTCAAATGGGGCGAAAAGGAGACACGCTGATCGGGCCTGCGATAAAAATTGAATTTCATAGTTCGGTTACTGCTCGGGTTCTGAAAATTTGGAGGGCAGTATAGCTGGATGTAATTGCTGTAGAACCACGGCAGATAAGCCTTATAGTTGGCCAGGATAGACAGCGGATAGGCGTGATGTAAATAGCCGATAACCGGAGGAATAGTGATGGGAAGTATTTTTTTCATCTTTGTCTAAATGACTCTAATCAGATCACGAGTTGTGGTTGCACCGTTCAGGGCAATACTGTGAACAGATGGCACATTTGATAATGCTTGCACAATAGCTTTCGCCATTTTATCACTCGTCAGATTTTGCGGTAAAAGTGTATAGGCCAACCCCAACTCAGACAGTCTGTGAGCGCGAAATTCCTGGTCGCTAACGAGCGATCCAGGAACCAGAATAGCTCTTGTGCGAGTTTCCAAAATGTTCATGCAAGTATTGTATCCCGCACGACTAATGGAGAGATCAGCACACCGCATCCAGTGGAGAAAGTGGGATGTAAACCGATCTATATGAAACGGACCGCCCTTGCACATGTTTTCAAGCGTATCGTATTGCGCCTGCTGCATAAAAGGACCTGTAAAAATGACCATCTTCCGGCCCTCAACAATACCTCTTTGAGATAATCGCTGCCAGGCTTTGATACACGGTTTGATCAGATCGTAGCCATCAGCCCCACCGCCAGCACTAACCAGCACGTAGTTCTGTGTCTGTAACTCACACCCAACGCTATCCAATGGTTCTACGACATATCCCGTATAATGAACCGGTATGTGAATATTGTCTGTATCTGAAAAATGATCTTCCAATCGGGTCAACTGGGGATCTGCGTGTATCAACAGCGCGTAGAAGTGGTGATTCAAAATCGAACATACCTGGTCGGAATCCGGCACGCGCCGGGGAACATCGCGCAGCGAACATATAATGCGAATATCGGGGTTCATCGCTTGACCTGTATCGATAGCCTCAAGCAATTCGCCTGCCAGTTCCCAACGCGCAAAGGGGAAGTATTCGATAATGAATACTTCGGGACAAACACGAGTAATCAGACTGTTCAAAGTCTGTTTCCGCGTCTTTAATACTGTCTGGATATCATATCCGGTTTCTGAAGTTAAGTGTCCGGTAACCAGATCTTTAAAGACAGGTGTGAGATGGTGTATTTGAACCGAAACTGGTAGCGTCGCCCCCGGCACCGGCCTCCCCCCGTCAACAAAATAGACATCGTATTCATCGGCCAATGCGCGAATAATCTGTCGATTGCGGAAATGGTGACCAACACCTACGAGATGTTGGCTATAAAAAACAATGCGTTTTTTTAACATCTATCAGCCTCAGATACAACGTTCAAGTAACAGTCGAAACGCCCTCGAGCGCAGAACGAACATAATCGACCATAGCCTGCACACTTTCAAAGACCTCGGCACGCAAATCTTCATCGGATACTTCAAAACCAAATTCTTCTTCCAAACCTATGACAAGCTCAATCATAGCCATAGAGTTAAGTCCCATTTCTCCGCCAAACAAAACATCCGCATCCCCAATTTCTGCCGGATCAATCTCCAGGTTAAGCGTACTAACGATGACACGTTTAACACGATCTTCTATTCTTTCGGAGAGCATAGAATTAACCTTATCCAAAAAGAAGAACTAAGCAGTTGTATCTTCACTTGCAACAAAAAACTGCAGTACAGTCTTCAGCATCTTCTGTTGGCCTTCTTCGGAGACAATTTCGACAGCGGGCAGATTAAATGTCTGTTCCAAATACTGCAATTTTTCATCTATCTGTTCACGAGACATCTGTTGTGGATGAATCATAGTGCGTCCATAAGCTGCCCGAATGTGTTTTTCCTTATCGCTCATCGCCAGCAATATAGTCGGTGCTTTGCACACAGCGCGTATCCCATCCATCGTATCGCGGATATAATCGTCTGCATCAATACTATTGACCACGAGAATACAGGCATCGGGCTTTGTGCCCAGCATAAATGCAATAGAAGACAGAGAATGCGTCTTGTGCTCATTGACATCATAAGGAATCGTGCCGGACTGGGAGCCAACGAGAATGATCTCTGGCTGTTTTTTCCGGTTAATTTCGCGCATTTTGTAATCGAGATAAGGAACGTACACCTGAAGCGGCAGTTCCAGAGGTGATGCATAGCCCATCGGAAATGCGAGATCCATGCCGAATAATTCCGCGTGATGTTCGGTACCTATCTGACCGACTTTATAACCCATTTGGATGAGCTTGCGCCTGAGCGCGAGTTGCAAGGTGAACTTACCCTGCTGCGAACTCGTACCGAAAACACCCAGAACGGGAACATCAACAGGTGTACTTTTTTGATCCTTTTGTAAAATATTCTGCACTTCACCCATAGAAATAGACGGATAGACAATGCGGAGGCCCTTTTTGCGAGCCTGAGCGTACAGGTCGCCGTATATGCCTGCAGGAACTTGCAAAAAGCTAAAGACGTGAACGCCGCGATCCAACGCTGTCTGGATCGATTCCCGAAGCAAATCGCGCTTGCTAATGCGGCCCAGTTGATCTACATATCCAAGAATGAGCGTATCTGCTCCCCGAAGTGCTTTCTGCAAATTCGGCACGACTTTTAATCCTGCAGGTTCCGTTCCTATTGCTTCACCTGGATCTTTTCCAACAAGCCCTTTGCCAACGGGGTCCGCCACGGCTGTAATTTCAAAGTGCAATAGATCCCGGAACCGGACCAATGCATGCATTTCTTTATTGTAGGGATACAGGGCGGCTTTCTTGATCCAATCGTAATTTGAAATATCTGACTGTTCTGAAAAGGAAATGGGAAAAGATGGCGCGATTTGTGTGGCAGCGTTGGAAATCCCTTCTATTCTTTTCTCCAGAGCATTGGCTCTTAAAATTTCGCGCACTTCTTTCAGCGTCGCGTTGGGATAGGCTTCTCGAATCAGAGCGACAATGCCTGTAATATGGGGAGCCGCATAGCTGGTTCCAGATATCATGATCTCGCGCCCATCTTTCCAGCACACGCGCTGTTCGTCGCCTCGAGCCACGCATTCAATGGTATTGCCTGGTCTGTAGTAATAACCATAGCGATCATAAATTTTGCCGCCGGTTACTCCAATAACATCAGGCAAATTCGCCGGGTAACTCGGCACGCCATCGTTGTGTTCGGCAGCAATAAGGACAATACCTGCTTCAACAGCACGCTGACATACTTCACTAATGACCTCTTTGTACGTAGCATCCGTTGTACCCAGGCTGAGATTGATAACATCTACACCCTGTTCTGTCGCCCATTGAATGGCAGCGACAAGAGCATGACCATCTGCTGAAAGGGTCTCATCGAAAATGCGAATACTGTAGAGTTCGGCATCAGGTGCTTTTTTTTGGATAATACCCGCACAGGCTGTACCGTGCCCGGCACAATCGGCGTGGTCTGGTTGTTGAATAACGCGCTCACCCGACTTGACAGTAAGCCCTATGCCTCCCGCAACACGTCTGATTTTGGGATGCTCAGTTTCAATACCACTGTCAATAATGGCAACCTTAACATTTCGTCCCGTCAATTGCGAGAAAGCAATTTTGGTTGTCTTATCCGAAGTCATTACATAGACCTTTCATGAAGCAGTATCCAATGCCTGAAAGATGGAGAACACCCACGCGATACCCGCGCTAAAAGCTATTGAAATAGCCCAGAATGTACCGACCACACCAGCGGCGCGGACGCGGCTACACTCTTCGCACACTGTTGCAATGCCAATGGTGAGCAATGCGTAGTACCAAAATGTAAATGGATTCAGATTTGCCAGTACAATTTGTAAAGCGGGATGTACAGTGCCGCTTATAAACAGATCTGCACCGAGTTTGATTTCCAGATTTGACAAATCCATCAGCCCTTTACTCGCTTTGAAGTAGATAATCGCAGCGACGAGAATACTGGAGATCAAAGACGTAATGCTGGCATGAGAAATGACCGAGAAAATGGATTTGAACCGCCCGCGGCATTCGAAAACCTGAACAAGTAACCAGATCAGAAATGCAGAAATGAACCAGAAAAGCAGAATACCCAGCAATGTGCCGATGGGATAAACATAACGCATGGTTTTTTGATAGCGATACAGGCGTTCCAACTGGCTGGGATTCAAAGATTCTGTTACGGATAGAAGGTAGATTTTCTGAAATACAGGCAACGTAGCATAGGCGACAAGGACTGAACCCAGACCTATCAAGATGAACGCACCCAAATAGGTCGGATTTTCCCGAATATCCTCAAAAGCCCTATTTGGCGTCCAAATTGTCAAGGCCAGTCGTTTGAACATGGCAATCTATTCCTGAGATATTTTGCTTTCCCGCAGAAACAAACTGTCGATAATCCCACTCACAGCATCGGTTGATTGATACCCCACAGCTTTATAGCGCAAGATGCCTGTTTCATCTATAAAAAACAGTGCTGGAATATTGAAGACGCCCAATTTCTTGTACAGATTGCGACTTGCGTCAATCCAGATGGGAAACGAAATGGGATGTTCCTGAAAGAAAACAGCCGTTTTTTCGACCGAACTGGTCGAAATAGCAAGAAAAGTAAAATTTTCGTCTGAAATCTCGTGGTGAAGTTTTTCAAGTACGGAAAGCTGATTCTGACAATGATGACAATTGACCTCAATGAAACTGATCAAGAGTGGCTTTCCCCAGTAGCTATCTATGTTCACAGGCCGTCCATCCATATCCTGCAAAGTTAAAATAGGAAGAGCCTGGTCAATTTCTGAAATGCTATCCGGAAGAAAATAATTGTATAAAAAAAAGAAGCTGCCTGCTGCCCCTGCCACAATAACGACAAGACTCGCCAGGGCGATCCGTCGCCGATTTGAAGTCACCACGAATATACCCCTTTATGCGCGCTGCCGATTGAATACGTTATCCAACAGCATTTTCAGAACCGGCACATTTTTTTCTTTTATCAGCATAACCGTTTGGCTTGTATCGGGTGCGGCCTCGATTTTCAAATCTTTAATTTTTATTTTCGCTCGTATGCCCGATGGGCTTGCCAAAGACACATCAATATTAAAAATTTGCTTATATTCTTTGCTTTTAGATAAATAAATATGTCTGCAACTGCGTAACAAAGCCAACTGCCCTTCGGGAATTTCAGTGGTAAGCGTCCATCCTGTTTCCGTTTTGCTCATCACACCCTTCACTTCCAGACCCACATCCATGCGGACGAGCGTCAATGCTATGAGCAGACCGAGAAGAATGACCGCAGCGCACAACAGAATCGCGCCAGCACGCCATTCTATATTTCGAGGAATTTTCATGCCGTCGCCGCAACCCTCTCTTGTTGATAGTAGGTTTTGAAGTGCCCATCTCGTTCAATGAGATCGTCAAAATGACCTTCTTCCACAACGCGCCCATCAGCGAGCACATAAATATAATCTGCAATGGACACTGTGGAGAGCCGGTGGGCAATCAGAAGTGTTGTGCGCCCCTGTGTCGCACGTTTGAGCGCGTCATGCACAAGGCCTTCTGAGCGCGGATCAAGAGAAGATGTCGCTTCATCTAAGATCAAAATTTTCGGATCGCGAATCATCGCCCGCGCAAGTGCCACACGCTGCTTCTGACCGCCGGAAAGCTGCACACCGCCTGAACCGATGCGCGTGTTCAGACCATCGGGAAAACGCTCGATAAATTCCATACAGTTCATCGCCTCCGCCACATCGATAATTTCTCTTTGGGACGCACCGAATTTGCCATACGCGATATTCTCGCGGATTGTTCCAGAAAATATCCTGATGTCCTGTTCAACCATGCCAATTGCACGACGCAAAATTCGCGGGTTAAATTCAAGAATATCTGTACCATCAATCAAAATGCGACCCGTGTTCAAATCGCAAAACCGGAGCAGGAGATTCACAAGTGTCGTTTTACCCACACCTGTGGGACCAACGATAGCAGTGATGTGATCAGATTTCAGACTAAAATTGAGATCGTTCAAGATTGGCTGGTGAGGCTCGTAACCAAAACAGACATTTTCAAAGGTGATCTCGCCTGTATCAATGCTGCGCGCTCCGATTTTCCGCCCTTTTTCCGGCGACATATCCATAATCTCACAGACGCGCTTGAGAATGCCGAGACCTTTTTGAACATTGACATAGAGACCGGAAAGCTGATTCATCGGACCGTACACATAAGCCATAAGCGTATTAAACGCGACAAATTGACCCAATGTGAGCCGACCCGCCATAATTTCGTGGGCACCATACCACAGGAGAAATAACCCACCCATGCTGTAAAGAGCCATCTGAAGCACGCCAGCACTGGCAAGGGTCACATCGCGTTTTAGCCTTGCATTCACTTCACTGTGCATATCGCGGGCAAGGCGACGGGCTTCTCCACGGCCTCGTTCAAAAGCACGGACGACAGGTGCAGCATCCAGAGACTCCAGACGCGTAGCCGTAGTAACCGCCTTTTTTTCCTGTACCTCATCACTCAACCCACGCACTTTGCGGCCAAAATGAAGATTGACCCACAAAAAACCGGGCGCAATTATGAGCACAGCAATTGCCAGCCCAGGATGAATCGTAACCATAATACCCAGACCGACGAGCAGCAGAACCATACTACTCAAGCCTTCAATATATGTCCCTGCCATAAGCGAACGCAGTTGTCGCACATCGTCAGTGATGCGCGTAGCGATGTACCCCGAACCGTATTTTTGAAAAAAATGAATCGGCAGGATATGCGTCTTATCGAAAAGGTGAATTTCCAGATCAAAAAAGACCCGACGAGTGAAAATAAGCAGCAACAGGCTTTGGAGAAAGCTAAGCCCCAAACCGAGCATGACAGCAAGTGCGAGTGCGCTGCACACAATATGCAGGGTTTGCATTTGCCCATTTGCGATAACGTGATCGATGATATAAACGGAAAGCAAGGGCATGGGCAATGCCAGCACAGTGGTGAAGGCCATACACACACCGGCTTCGACAGCGCGTAGCCAGTAAGGCTTGAGAAAAGGGAGAAGACGAAGTATCATTGTCATTTTGTTGTTATCTCGTTACGAAAGCCAGGATAGCGTTTTATGTGGACGGTCTGTTGCGCTAAGAAGAAATTTTTTCCTTAAGATGGAATTGGAATGCCTATGCTCTGTAGAATAGCCTGTGAGATACCAATATGTTCTATCGCCAAATCTTTCTCACCCTTATGTTCAAAGATCTGTGAGAGTACTCCATGAATTTTTGCTTCTTCAAGAGAATATCCCAAACTTCGGCTCTTTGCTAAAGCTTCTTTGCAATACTCTTCCGCTTTATCCAGTTTCTCGTGAGTATTGAAGAGGGAACTGAGAGAGAGGAGGATATGTATCTCCTGTACATGCATGCTGATTTTTCTGCTCAAATCAAGGCATTGAAATAAAACAGAGATTCGTTCTGACTCTGACATATCTCTTGCTAATATTGCAAGCATTGGGGTCGTAGTAAGAAGTGTGCTTTTATGTCCTATTAATCTAGCCATTTCATGAGCTTTTCGAAATGAATCATATGCTTCATCAAGTTGACTTCGTTTAAGATATACATCGGCTTGCATGAGAAGTTGACGGATTACACCGCGCTTATACCCTGATTTTCTATCTAAATCAAGAGCTTTTTGGAGAAATTGGTCTCCCTCTTCTATGTGTCCCATAGCAAAATGAATGGCTGAGAGTAGCCCCAAAATTCGGGCTTCTCCTTGAGGATTTAAAACACTTTGAAAAATCCTAAGCGCATTTTTTGCAGTTGCCAATGCTTGATGTATATTTCCTTTAAGCAAATAGAGTTGAGAGATTTGAGAATATAGACGTGCTTCAATATAAGAATTCTGGATATCTTCTAACTGATTTATTCCTTTTTTTAATATACTTTCTGCATCTTCAAAGCTTCCTTTTGACATCAATAGAACTCCTTTAACAAAAAGGGATTTAGCAAAGTTTAAATCATTTTTCTTTTTGTTTGAAAATTGGCCTACAAGATTACAGTAATCTATTGCTTCATCGTATAAGCCTTGGATAAACTGTAGAAGTGCTAGTTGTAAAAGCGTCATTTTGCTTAAATTTTGATTCTCGATTTTCTGGCAGATCGCATGTGCATTTTCCAGTGTCTTTTGAGCACAACTTAGTTTACCCAAATCAATATATGTTTGACCTAAATTAATTAAAAACACGATTTGAAATTGCTTATCCTGATATTGATTTGCTAGATCTAAACCTATTTCAAATTTTTTACCCGCCTCTTGAAATTCTGAAATCATCATCAAGGAAACACCTAAGGACAAATATCCTGATAGACTTTCTATAGCTTCCAATGAAGTCGAATAAGAATGGACTGCTTCATGAAAATTTGAATGCTCAAACCTTTGATCTCCTTTCTGATATTTTAATATGGCGGTATTTTTTCTTTTTTCATTGGAAATGTGCTTCATTTCGTAGAGAAATATTTCCATAGATGGCTTAAAAAGCTCCCGTCCTTCATCCGGAAGGCAGCAAGATTTGAATTGAAAGCCACTATATTCTTGTCTATTCCAGAATTTAATAGAAAATAAAAAATCTTTCATCTATTCTAATCCTTTCTGCTGCAAAATTTTAGAGCCAAGATAGGCTTTGGGCGGAAGAAGAATCAGTTAATTTCAAAAATAATTCTCGTAGAGATGATTGTTCGTCCATTCCTTGATCTTTTAGTCGTACTACCAAATCTTGCATACTACTCTGAAAAATACATTTTCCTTTATCAATAATGGCACAATCAGAACACAATTTTTCTACCATTTCCAAATTGTGAGAAGTAATCAGCACTGTTCTGCCTTGATTCGATATCTGAATCAAAACGCCCTGCATCTTTTCTGTAGAGGCCACATCAATCCCATCAAAAGGTTCATCAAGAATCAAGATATCTGGCTTGTGAATGATAGCCGCAGCTAGTGAAACTTTCTGTTTCATACCTTTGGAATAAGTTTCAATCAGAGTGGTACCCGATTCTGGAAATTCAAAAAAATTTACCAATTCTTCGACCCTACTGTCTATATCTTTATTTTTTAAACCATACATTTCTGCAACGAATCGTAAATATTCTTTGGCAGTTAGCTTATCAAAGTAGAGCGGCCTGTCTAATACAAAACCTATATGTTGCTTGTACAAATAATCATCGTTATCTATGATTTGTCCCTTGATAGACATGTCTCCACTGTCTTTTTTTATAAGACCCGCGAGTATATAGGCTAACGTGGTTTTGCCTGCACCATTTAGACCCATTAAACCAAATAAGCTACCCGTAGGGACTTCGATACATAGTTTATCCAATGCTTTAACACTACCGTTTCTATAGCTTTTGCATAGATTTCTGACTTGAATCGCACTCATTGAGATACTCCAAATAGTTAAAATAACCGAGACCGTTACTAGCCCAATATCCATAGATAAAAATAATGCTCTTACACAAGGTCGAGATCATCCAATTGTCTGGTAGTAGGCAACAGTTTAGGAATATGATATATTAACAGAATGTACCAAGAACTAATTCCCAGAGCGGAAATAATAATTCCTAAGAAACGAGATGGAAATTCTGACCATACATACACATAAGGGGCACAGGCAATTATTAAACAAATCAAACTTATCAATTGATGTCGAAATTGACTCTCGTTTCTTAGTCCAAGAGGTATCCTGAAAACAGATACATAATTCACGAGCAGAAGTAACAAGAATATAGAGGAAGTAAAACATATAATGATATTGATGCTTATTTGAATAAACTCAGGAGAAGTCAGAATTGCATAAAGCACAAAGCTTGCAATAATACAAACAGTGATCAAGAGCAATGAAATATTCTTTGCTATTAATATCTCAATTGGCTTGCTACCTGTAACAATGTAAAGCAAAAATTCATGAGGCACTCTATTTATGTTAAAAAATAATGGTTTAAAAAAGAAATAGACTATCAAAACTATAAAATGTGCAAAAGCGCATTTTTTGATAAAAAAAACGCCAAAAATTACAGTACTGCAACCAAATAACAAAACAAGAAGGAAACCATAATAACGTCTTACAAGTAACAGGTCCCACATTATAAGCCGATAAATATTTTTAAAAGAAAATGCCATAGTGAATAGCAAAAGAAAGGTCTCATTCACAAACTAAACCATAAAATTGATTTTAGACTTTCGAATAAAATAAATTCCCAATAAAATTTCAAAAAATACAACAATACCTAAGACGAAAGTCCAAATTACAAATTCGTTCCATACGGCAATTTGAGCGGACATCAAAGCTTTACTTGCCCAGCTTGTAATAGGAAAATTTTCAACTATAAGTTTTGAGTAGGGAAGTATTAAAGGAAACATAGGTAAAGACATCAAGATAACTAGAAAAATTTCTCTTTTAATTGGTAATTTTGTTACAGTGAGCATTAGCAACAATATGTTGAATAATAGCAACTCAATTGAAAAAGAAAAAATAGCACAAATTACAAGTGCTAAAATACCAGCTATAATGTTTTCTCGACCAATAAGCAATGTGGAGGTCAGCAAAAAGATGAAATGTAAAATGATTCTATAGTCACTCAAACTAATTCTTATAAGCATTCTGAATTTACTGATATCAGACAGAGGAAACAGAACGAGGTGTGTAGGCAGAATGGTTGTTTTTGTAGCCAAACGACTCCAAAAAAAAATATGAATGGTAAAAAACAGAAGATAGAATGAGGAACGATTCAAATATTGGAGTTGCTCGCAATCATTAATAACTGGAAGTATATTGAAGCTGATCAACATAACCGGAAAGATGATAAAGATCGCACTACCTGTAACAGCGAAGCAATAAAACCCCGGAACAAGATGCATTCTTTTTCCCAGTAACTTATTCCAATGGGTCAAGGAAATAGATGGCTGAGGCATTGGTCCTTTGAATAATGATCTGGACATCGGATTCTCGCATCTCTTCGTCGGAGTTCAAAATGGACGAGGTATCGACTATAGCTATCTAAAAGTGCAAATAAGTCGTAGAAAGTCCCGCATATATTCAGATACGACACATCTATATACGCGAATGAAAAGTAAAAAGCAAGTGAGAAGCAGGCAACGACCAAACGGCCAAAGACATGCACGACCAATCCGTGATAAGATCGCATCTTAGATGCCATTTGGATGGGATCTGTGACCCAAAATTTGAACCAATTTGGCAGGCTAATTTGGGCTAAGGATCTCAGTCGTGATATTTTTCAGATGAACGGCCGAAACTACCTGTTGTGGCTTACGATAGCTCAATGCAGAATGCCGTCGACCTTGATTGTAATATGTCATTTGCTTCTCTGTCACATACTGCAGTTCTTCTATAGATTCTGCTTGCAGAATCAAGCTGGTATTTTTCGTATTAAGAGGATGTCTAAAAGTGTCCTATCTAAACAGGTCAAGTTATTTTTTACTGATCCAATCAGAAAGGCGCAAGGCGCGAATGCGATGTTGTGCTACGTCAAGACCACTGATTCATTTTGTATGGATGTCTAAAAATGCCATTAACCATATTTTTTTCCTTGGCAATATCTCAATTCTGTAAAGTTAGTGAAAAAAACACTCAGTGGATCAAAGGGTATTCTGGCGAAAATTTGGAGAGACTACTTTCGTATGAGGCCTTGATTAATATCATTCAAAAACGGTTCAAAATAAAAAAGAAATCCTGAAAAATTCCTTGATTTATTAAGAACAACTAAGACCGACTGTAAGACCAACAACTGTTGGTCCAACCACAGACATCGCGACAAATGCTGGAGGAATAGTCACCAGGGCAGCCCAACTAATTACAAATGCAGCACTTGCAGCAACTCCTAAAATGCACTGTGCCAATTCTCTGGTCTCGTCATTATAGGCATGTACAACACTTTCCCCGTTCTTAACACTACGAACGGGCTTTGATAACTTCGGCAATGTTTGAGTCATTGTCTTTCTCCTTTCTCAAGACCAAACCCATAGCCCGGAAGCCTCTCCAAATAAAAATTAGTTGCAGGGGATCATAAATGATAGATTTTTGCCAAGTCTTACCTAACCCGAAAAATTCATAAAATCTGAGAAATTAGCGTAAATACTGGACTTGCCGGCTCTTTCCTAAAAACAAATATTTTTGGCCTGAATTGCATAACTAATTGTAAAAAATAAAATTATGGAATTTTTTAGCAAATTCCTGAATTAGTCAGGCTAAGACATCATCCCCTATATCGGTTGTCTAATTAGAATCAAATACACGATGTTTCATTCATCTTGTGAGATCGAATTTTATTCATGTCCGGCCCTGATTTACATTTCTTCTCCGGTACTCAGTAGGCGAAATGCCATGTATCTTTTTGAAAGCCTCATACAATTGCTTTTGTTCACGAAACCCACATTTATCTGCGATTTCATAGATCAGCAGTGTCGGTTCTTCTATCAAGTACTCTTGTGCCTTTGCAACTCTGATCTCCCTTAACATCTCCAAGAAGGTCTTGCCAAAATGTTTTTTGAACAGCTTGCAGCCATAAGATCTACAGATATGGAAGCGGTCCATAAGGTTGCTAAAGTTTAGCTCTGGATCGCTGTATTTCTCATTCAGAAATGATTCCAACTCTGTTTTCCACGGATATCGTGAAGGCATAGACTTTCTGATCTTCACCAGAAATTTATCTCTCATGATGGGAAACACACTTACAACCTTGCTCTCGAGGATTTCTTCGCTCAACTTCAGGGATCCAGACCTTGCCCTGATCAAAATATCTGTCTGAATATTCTCCGCCGATACGCACTTCACAAAGTGTATCCCATCAACATCCTCTATATACATTTCGGCTATGACAAGGTCTATCTGCTCGCTTCTTAAAATTTCAAGCCCTTCTCGCCCATCTGGCGCAGTAAATACTTCATAAGGGCCATCTATCAAGAATCTTATGAACGCCGACATAGTATAGGTTGCATGACCTATAATCAGAATTTTCTGCTTATCCATAGCACCAGCAGCAAGTCACAAATCTCGATGGTTGACAATTGAGATTTGGATCGTTATTTTTAGATATTCTCAAGTTGCCCGCTTGAGATATTTAACCCGCCGCTGACAGATGACTTATTCAGGTCTTGTCGGCGGCTTTTAATTATACCACCGCAGCCTCCTGAATCGCAATTCAAAAATATTCTTTGTATTGCTCATTTTCCCTCATATTTCTACACTTCCGAGAGAAAAATCGCCTGTCTGTAGTCAGACCCACGCTTCCACGCGCTTACTTCACACTTTTTAGTGGTTAGCAGTCAGCTTTGTTCAACTGAGTAAAACGGCAGGGCCTCAAGCAAATTCGTGCCTTGAGGTAATGCAAATACCGTGCCAGACAAGCAAATAACCCGTAACTGATTGCAGGAGAGTGTATTTTCAGAAAATGCCGCTGAGGGAAACTACAGGTAGGTGTTTCAAATGACACAGTAAGTGTTTCATTTGAAACAGTAGAGACTGTAATGAGACAGGGAGATTATGGGAGAGATCACACAAAAAATGCCCTGAAGAACACAGGGCAGGCTGGAGGGTAGTGGACGAAAAATTTTTCGCCCCTACAACATCATGGCGCAATGACAAGCACGGGCGAGGCATGCCTCGCCCCTACGAACGGGCGACCACAGGGGGTCGCCCCTACATTTCATGTCGCGTCTGTCTGCTGGTGCTGGCCGATAAAACCAATAACGATCCGCTCCGTGCTCTTGTCCCAATCAAAAGCGATTCGAATGGTATAACGCGCATTCCTATTGCTTCCCGTTCCAATGTGTTTTTTTAGCCAATAGATCTTATTACCAACTCTGGTGGTGTACCAATCCTCGTATTTGTTCATTGTTATATCGCTCTGGTGCCCCTTGTACCACCACTTACACGCTTTCCGAATGGACACATCGGGATTTGTTAGACTGCGCTCTCCCTGGCGCGCCCCATAATATGTGGTTGCCAGCCAGTGCAGCGCGTCCCACACGGCTTTGGGATGCTTGAATGGGTTATCTTCAACGCGCGATTTTCCATTGAGCTGGAAGAGAAGTTTATCGTCGAATCTTTCTTTGGCAAGCTCAACAGCATCATTCACGCTCTCAATGACCAAGTCCTCATCTTCACCCGCGGTTGCCGCCTCCTTGCTCGCCTCCTCAATATAGTACCTTCGCCACCTCTCGGCTTCCTTCTGCCATTTTTCGCTCCCATTCTGACGCTTGTGCAATTGGCTTTGCAGCGATTCGATCTCTTTTTTATGCTCTGATTTCAATGCGATATAGTCTGCCTCTGAAAACGCGCGTTGGTCATCGAGGACTTGGGCGGGTCGTTGCTCGGCTGGAACATCGGATTGTTGTTCTTGCTCTATCGGCGGAGTGTGAGACTCGCTCATGAACCGATCAATGCGGTCTATAAGCGGCAAGAGGCGATTCTCCAACCTCGCCCGTCTGGGCCTTCTCTCGCGTTCCTCCACCAGAACAGGCGCAGGTTTGTGAATAGGTCGGTACTCTGTCAGCAAAGACTGCACTTTCTGGGTATCTTGAAGGACTTTTGAAAGGTCCGCATCGAGCGATAAGTGTGCCGCAGACCATGACGCGAGATCTTTTTGGAAAAATTTCAGTTCCAATGAGAAAACATCCCGCACCTCGGCGATCAAAGTGTCAAGGTTATTGGCTTGCTCGTATTGCGCCTTCTTTGTTTCTATAATGGCCTGCACCGATTCGACAAAGTCTGGAATCTCCTGCTCCCATTGCGGTGCATTGGGCGGTAAGAACCTCAGATATTCGAGTCCTTGCGCCAAAACATCGTCCTTTTTTTGATCCCCAGGTATTTTGCCCGACACATAGCACAGCATCAGAGCAACATCATCTTTATCAAACTCGCCGTGGCGTTCGAGAATTTTATCTATCTCCCGCTCCCATACATCACGGAACCAGAAACCTTGAAATTGATTCTCCGAAAAATCTGGATATTCAGCCGGCATCGCCAGATTGTCGAGATGTTTAACAACCACATCGCCGAGCGCGTCATGGGACTCTGCCCAGACTTTCAAAACCGCGCCAGCGAGTTTGTCCGATTTAGTTACAGTTTTCAGGATAGGCTCCATGAGATAAGGCGTTGGTGCCTTAGCGGGTTCTTTTGGGAACTGCGGTACTTTCGCTGTGCTGTTTATAGCCGAGTTGAGCAATCCTCGCGCTGCTTTCGACACCTTATCCCGTGAATTAAGCGCGCGTCTGACCACAGCCTCGTGATATTCCGGCTCCATAAATCCAAAGATCGCACTGATTTGCAAACCATCTGCATTCGTTATATCGCCTGAAAACATGTCTGACATTGCACAAATCTCCTCTCGATGCTATTTATTTTTAATCCGTCTAATAGTCACAAAACAAGGGGTTATGCAATGAATGCATAACCCCCGTTATAATGGTCGGAGCGACTGGATTTGAACCAGCGACCCCCATCACCCCAAGATGGTGCGCTACCGAGCTGCGCTACGCTCCGACAACTCGTTCGTGAATGAATTTACCCATTTTGCCAGAGACCGTCAAGATAAACAAGTGATCAGCGAAAACCGCCTGGATCGCGGCTAAAAACATGCCGCGATGACGGGCGAGGCATGCCTCGCCCCTACGGTTGTTCCCACTTCACCCTTCACAGTGAACTGGTCTGAACAGCGACCAGTTGTACACCGTTCCCTACTTCACACTTCTACCTCCCCGAACTCAAAAAACTCTCAGACTGCAGATCCACATCAAAAATGCGAATAAATTGATGGGGCTTTTTCATCTCGCCGATCAACTCGGGAATGCCATCGCCATCGAGATCCGCGTAGCCAATCTTCTCACCAAAACCATCGCGGTATTCCCACTCAACGCGCTGATAAGTCGCGCCAATAACAAACCCCGTATTGAGTACAATCTCAAGCTCACCGTCATCGTCGAGATCGCCAACAGCCATACTCTGTGCCCACAGCCCCTGCTCACTACTCCATTCTAAAAATAGATTTTTGCAATCGAACACAAACAACCGCCCAATCTGTGCGGCGCGATCCTGGTCGAGATTATCGCGCGATCCGGTCGGCGACCGATAGCTCCGACTCTCTGCAGCATTCTCACCGCAAAACACCAGTTCGAGCTGCGGATCGTCGTCAATATTTTCAATCACCATAGCCGAAACCGATGCAAACTCATCGTCCGGACTTCGCCATATCTCCTGAAAATCGCTGACGCGATAAAACGCAATATCTCCAGCACGGGTATATGCAACGATCTCAAGCTCATCATCGACATCGATATCCAGAACAAAAACTTCTGCAATCTCTGTTCTCAGCGGAGGACTTCTCCACACCTCTCGAAAGCGCCCCTCTTGCATTTCCAACACGTAAACTGCCCCGTGACGGTCACCATACACAATGCGCGGTGCCTCATCACCTTTTCCCACAATTGCTTTTACAGCTCTCATTTCGGGTACAAACCCACCAAAAGAGATCGCGTCATTGTCCTTCCAATGAAACCATGCCAGATCGGTCGCTGAGATAGTAGCTGTAAGAGCAACGAGCAAAAGCAGAATCCTGATAACCATAGTGAACTCCTCAGAATATACTAATATGGAGATAGCGTTTGGGATTCCGCTTGATATCTTCAATAAGACTATCCACAGACGTCAGTGTGCGATCCAGATGCTCGTACACCGCTTCGTCCTTAACCAAACGCCCGACCGTACCGCGTCCATCTCGTATCCCCTTGGAAATATCATCGAGATTGGCAAATGTATTTTGCATAGCAACCGAAGTCGATTCCATCTGTGCCGAAATCCGCGCAAGGCGTTCCAAAGTCACAGTTAGATTGGTCACGGCAATGCTCAAATTTTCGCGATTATCCCGCATCAAACCACTCGCATCGCCCGTTGCCACCGCCAGACTGTCGAGCATCTTATCGACCTTACCCAGATTATCGTCATTCAATAATCGGTTGAGATAGTACGTGGTCGTATCAATACGCGAAAGAACACTTTCCAGATGCGCGAGATTATTCTCACTGGCTACGCCATCTACTGCACCGCGAATTTTTTCGATCATAAGCCTGCTTTCAGACACCATCGCATCGAGATCAGAAGCAGAAGTCCCCTGCACAACAGCACCATCTGAAAGACGCTGTTCCGACTCTCCCAACTGAATCTCGATCATCTGCCCCCCCAGCAGACCATCGGACTTAAGTAAAAAACGCGAATCCACAGGCAAATCTCTCACTGTGGCAAACCCGAGTGCAACATAAGGCAGACCATCCTCAAGAGCGATAGACAGCACCTTTCCCACCCGCACCCCGCGAAACGTCACGGGATTGCCCACCTGAAGCCCCGGCACACTGTCGAATTTAGCATGGATGCGATACCCGCCAGCAGCACCTGCATAACGCTCTGAAAGCCACACCGTGCCAACCACCAGAATAACGGCTGCAAAAAATACAACTGCGCCCAGGATAATTTCTTGCCGACGATTTCTCATAGCTACCCCAATCTGCCCTGAACAAACAATTCGAAAACCTCATTGTTAGCTGCCTCGACATCTTCCATCGCACCTTGAACCACTGCTTTGCCGTCATAGAGCAGAGCTACCCGGTCTGAAACGCGCCGGGCAAGGGGCATATCGTGGGTGACGACCACCGATGTCACATTGAGTTCCGATTGCAACTTGAGTATATAGTCCCCCACAACACTGGATGTATTTGGATCCAGACCCGTTGTGGGTTCATCGTAAAGAATAAAATCGGGTTCCATCGCAATCGCCCGCGCAAGTGCCGCGCGCTTTCTCATTCCCCCCGACAACTCAACCGGCATCTTGGCCTCTGTACCCGCCAGCCGCACGGCATCGAGGCAGACATGCACGCGCTCTGCAATTTCTTCTTCGGACATCCTGGTGTGCATACGCAGCCCAAAAGCCACATTTTCCTTCACCGTCATCGAATCAAAAAGTGCCGAAGACTGAAACAAAACCCCAATCCGCTTGCGCAACTCGATCAACTCGCCATGGCGAATCTGCGCCATGTCATAACCGGCAACGACGACCTTTCCCACATCTGCCTGCTCAATCCCAATCACATGCTTTAAAGTCACACTTTTGCCGCATCCACTCGGTCCCAAAATAGTCGTAATCTCAGACCAGGGAATCCACAGGTCAAGCCCTTTCAGCACGGGTTGTGCTTCAAAAGACTTAAACACCTCGACAAACTCAATAGCCGTTTCATTTGCCATAGTTTAATACAACAACGCGTGTGTCAAAAAATAATCGAGAATGAGAACGAGCGCAGAAGATATCACAACTGCAGCCGTGGCAGCCCGTCCAACGCCCTGTGCACCACCTGCGGTACACAGCCCCTTATAAGACCCCATAAACGTCAACAATCCACCATAAACAACGGATTTGACCAACCCGACAAAAACATCATACACCTCAAAATAGAGCTTCATACCTTTGACCAATTCTGTAGGCGTAATAGCCATCTTGATCATCGACATAGCAAACCCGCAGATAATCGCGACTAAAAAGGAGTAAATCACGAGAATTGGAACCATAATCGCGCCAGCGAGCATTCGGGGCAACATGAGATATCCCACTGGATCGACAGCCATTGACGCGAGCGCATCCACTTGCTCTGAGACTTTCATCGTGCCGAGTTCAGACGCGACGCCCGCACCCACCCTGCCCGCGAGCACGAGACCCAACAAAATAGGCGACAGCACGAGTATCACAGAGCGGACCATAAGCGCACCAACCATATAATCGGGCACGTACTCTTCCATCTGATAAGCCGTCTGAATAGCGACCGCCATCCCGCTAAAAGCCGAAATCAGGCAAACCAGGGGCAGAGAGCTAACACCAACAGCATAACACTGTTCAATAATCTGATGTCGATAGAGGTAGAGATGCCGCATTTCTGTCACGCACTGGACGCCATAGCAGAACATCTGGAAAACCTGGATGAAAAATGCGGCGAGTTGCCCACCGAGGAATGCTAATAATCGGCTCATAGAGAAGCCCAATAGAGAGGCGGGTTAAAAGGATCCAAAAAGCAAATAGAATCTACACTCCATTTTTAAATAAATCAACCCTTTTCGCTGAAAGAGCCTGCACAGAAAAGGCGGCTCTGGAAAAACCAGAACCGCCTTTTCTACTCCAAAAATAAGATGGTATCAGACCAGATCTTCCACTTTTCCACCCGGAACATTTCTTCGAAAATATCGCTGCAACTTGTCAAGCGCGCGGTTGCGAATCTGGCGCACGCGCTCTCGGGTAACACCCAGAGACTGGCCAATGTCACTCAGCGTCTGGCGCTCATTTCCGTCGAGACCAAAATAACCGCGAATAACATCTCGCTCTCGGGGATCTAAAGAATCATTGAGAGACCGCAATATAAACTCGGATTGGTCCCGGTATATCACGAGCTGATCAGGATCCTCTTCATTGGCCTCGAGTAGATTCATAAGCGGCTGCTCGCCCGCCGTGTCTATAGGCGCGGACAAAGACAGGTCTGGACGCACACAGCGCAATGCCCGCTCTGCGCGTTTGTTGCTGATCTTCATATCGCTGGCAACTTCGTCCAGCGTGGGCACGCGCCCCAATTCCTGGGTCATCTGCCCCCAGCGACGCGCCATCCGGTCCATATCCTCCTGGCGGTTTGCAGGCATAACCACATTAGACGTGCGCTTGAGTGCATTGAGAATGCACTGCCGAATCCACCACACCGCATAGCTGATGAACTTAAACCCGCGTTCTTCGTCAAATCGCTTGAGCGCCTCCATCAATCCCATATTGCCTTCGGCAATCAAATCGGCAAGGGGCACACCTCGCCCCTGATACTCGAGTGCAACACTGACGACAAAACGCAAATTTGACGTAATAATCTTGTCAATCGCCGCTTGATTTCCCTGTTTGGCCTTGCGAAGAACTTTTTGTTCCTCTTCTCGGCTCAATGGGGGGTACTTGCGCAACTCCCTGAGATAACTCTGAACAGAAGCTTCGCGTGCGTACTGCGTTTCCTTTTGCGTGTATTCCATTGTATCTCCTACCACTTGCTCCTCTTTGCCCGACCCGGTGCGGGATTTTGGTACAACAGTTGGTGTTTCCACTTTTGCGAAAATAATTTCACCCCCTCCCAGCATTGTCTAATGAGTTGTTAGATACCTTCTTAAACGCATTTAACATTTACAAAGTTTCACAATCTCGTATATATTTTTCGATTGCTGTCCATCCCCTATTACATCTTAGATACACGCCATACATCTAAAGGTTTCAACACAAATTACGCTCTTGTTTTATTATCGTATAAAAGTTCTACAACATATTGTAAATAAAAATTTTAAAAATTAAGAGGTAATATATTGACGCAGTAGAAGTATTCGTCGGACCGCAATAAAAAACAGGCCATCAGCCGCCTGCATAACGGTTGATAGCCTGATATTCTGGGGTAAGATCACTGGTAAGGGGGTTTTACCGATAGTTGTCCTGGTAGGGATTTGCCCCATGTAAAGCACTGTAAAGCGGCTGCCAATCCCAGCCCGGGCCCACATCCCTTGTGGTTAGAGGACGATTTAGGTCTAACTTATCTCCCAGGTCCCTGAGGTCAATGAGCTTATAAAGAGAATGTCCTTTGTCGATGAGTTTATCTTTTTTCTTGTGGATAACCGCAGATGGATCAATGGGAAGCATATTGTAATTTGGAATCCGAAAGTCCGGAGGTATCTCAATCGGCGTAATGAGTAAGCCGTTTTGGTCTCGACTAATGGCCTGTTGCGTGAAAGTAAGCCCTTTAAGGTTTTGAGTTATTTGTCTTGCGTTTTCTTCTTTGCCGTTGGAGGTATCGTGTTCATAAATTTCTTTTACGGGACTTGCGATGAGATTGGAGATAAACGTATTTTGTTCCCAAACGCCATAATGAATGAATGAAAAGTTTGTTTGGGGTTTGGATGTAGCAGCTTCGCGGTGATAAAAAAGATTACCTATGAAAACATTATTGATGGGATGTGTGAATCTGTATCGTTCTTCTGGGGGTGTGGTATGGATATAAGTGCCCTGTTGGACTCTCTGTTGCGTCGCATTGAGTTGTTGTGCGAGATAGGCTCTTCGGGAATACTTTCCCATAAAATTTACAAAAGGCACATCGGCGGGAACATCAAATATGTTATATGCGACACACCAATCGGTGGTGGCATTGTGTCCGCCATCTGGACCTGCTGCACCTTCACCCATTCGAAATACAGCGGTGTATGGCCGCTGGCCATCTGGCGTGTTTCTTCCATTGACGCGAAAATAACTGCCGACTATGATGTGGTTTCTATCCCAACCGATAATGGCCATAGCCGATCTTTGTAAAAAATAACTGTGAATAATATACGCATAGCCTCCTGCTCGCAAACTGAGGTATTTGTTACAGTCTTCCACCGTGTTGTTGAGCCACAGAAAACCACCCATTTTGCCGACAAAATGTTCTTCATCGCCTGTGCGATTGCCCGCGATGAGATTTGCGTCAAAGATACTCTCAGAATCCCGATTACCCATACGACCAAGTCTAAAAAAGCTATCATCTATATTTTGAAAAAAGTTGTGATCAACCCGCACACTGATGGGGTTATTTGTACTTTCCGCAAATTCGTTTCCCCTTTGGAAATGGGTGTTATCAAATTGCAGATAAGCCTTGTTGAGAAAAGCACAATGATCAATACGAGTAAACCGGGCTACTTTGTCATTGACTCTGAGGGAATTGCTGAGGATGACGATATGCTTATCTGTCTGGGCACGGGGATAAAAAACACACTCTGTGATGCGATTGTGATCACCCCTGATAGTTAGCGGTGTGGGAAACTGAGATCTACCTATTTTGATATTTGAACGGATGTCGCGAAATATCAATCCGTAAAATACGTTGTAATTGCCCGAAATATCAAAAGCGGTATTTCCAGTAATCGTGACGGCACCGGGGTTAATCGCCCGCATTTCAACGGTATTGTACCGACTGTCGCCGCTTTTTGAAAACGCAATGTGCCCTAAGTCTGTGTACATACCATCTGCAAAAGCAATGGTTGCAGGACCCGATACTTTTTGTAGGACTGCGTTGAGATCAGAGGAAGGAGAAATCATAACCGTATGTTTCTTGTAAATTGACACCCTCGTTATCGCGATTCTTTCCCTTTTTTGCGACAGCAACGCAACATCAAGAAGATAATTTTCTTTTTCCCAACTTGCGGATTCGATTTTCAATCGCACTTCTCCTGTTTTTTCATCGATAGCAAAAGTGTCTGCTTTCTGTTGGTAATCTTCTTGTGTGGATTCCAAAACGTAATGGCTAATAGATTTACTCTCCTTTATAAGAACGACACCAATGGATTCGTCTGTTTTGGCAAGCGTGGAAACCCCAAAGCGCGATTCGTCTTGAAGATCACTGATGGACCCAGTGGTTCTTTTGCCAAAGCTACTGACAAAAATTAGAAAATCGTCAAATCCAATCGCACCATCGCCATTCAGGTCGTATCTTGCCTCATACATCTTTTGACCTTCCTGAGACCCAAACGCACCTACAAACAGCAAAAAGTCGGGAAAATCAACCACACCGCTCTCATCAAAGTCGGGCGAAGGCACCGCAGACAGCGATTGGATCAACAGCACGGTGAGCACAATTGTAAGCATTTGTGCCAAACACACGCGAAATAACTTAGCCATGTAAAATTCCTCCTAATGGCAGTTTTAGTAGAGGAATGTGTAGCATTCAAGAACCGACTAACTTTGCTGTACCCTTCTTATCACCATAAAAATCTCTACTCCGAAGTTTTGTTATCTGAAATTGTAAGCGGCGTGTTGCGAATCGTTTCCCACTCTGTACGTAGATTTTTTACCCAGGCTGGCAAAGTGCCCAGACGCAATTCGAGCTGTGCTTCAAAAAGCGATTCCGGATCAACCGCCTTGCCATTCGATTCTAGAATCTCGAGATATCTCTTATTAAAGGTGGCCCGATTGCCGTGAAAGCCCACAATAATCGGATGCAAAAATTTGGGACTTCCCGTCCAAAAATTGTAGCGCGTATCCTCACCTCCGTGGTTGAAATTCCAGAACACGAGATGCCTGAGATGGTGGGGCGGAACCCCGCTACCGCTGCTACCAGACAACCTGCCATTATTCACGCAGTCGTACAAATTGGCATAGCAGGGAACCGTCTTATGGATATCAAGGGGCTGTTTTGGAGCCATATCAAAACGATAGATTACATTGCCAGTCGAACTATGGCTAAGACCCACGCCATGATGCTGGCCTGGAACCGCACGGGTATTGTTAGGACCATCGATAAGAGGGGCTGTACTATAAGGAGGCTGACCGGCAATATCTTCTGAAAGCCCGAACCATATCCCATAACTGGCCTGACTCTTAACCGCATAATGCCCCTTGTTGCCTGCCACAGTGACCTGATAGACAGAGATAGCTGCACTACCAACTGTCTTAAATGCGCGAGTGGTGTGCATGAAAGAGGTGCGCCGAACCCAAGAATTGACACATCGGTTAAGTTCGAGCAAGCTATAGCCGCCATCGTGAACGAAATTTTTGTGATGTTCAAATGATTCAAAGAATGAGCCGTAAAAACCAATATCTTCAACGCCGACTTCTTCGAGATTCGGAAAGGATCGCACCAGCCAGTTGTACTCCGCATTGATATGGGTGTGCAAAGGTTCATTGAGGCGAATCCGATTGCCCTGAATCTCGGCAATGCTGTGTTCTTCATTTATGGTAATTCCCTCATCAAAAAGTCGTCTCCAACCGGCTGCTGGTAAACGCGGGGCGAGGAACTCATGAATTGTTTCCATACTATTGCTATTCATATTGACCTTGATCCACTGACCAACTGCGAGTTGGGAAGCATCTTCTACTGTAATCCAAAAAGTTTCTCGCTTCGCACTCTCTGTAATACGCGTCAAAGTACGTTGGGGGGTGCCGATAGGTCTAAAAACAAACATATAGGGCGATGAAAACATGCCCTCGCCTGCTGGGGGCATGTGATTGATCTGTCGTATAATCGTGCCCCCCTTACGGCTACCGCTGCCTCGCAGGACAATATTGTTGCTACGGATGTAGATAGATTCGTATTTGCCCTCATCATTTTTATCCGCATCGGTATTGACGAGAAATACACCTGGCGGAAAAAACACAATGCCCCTGCCATTTTCCTCTGCTGCGGCAATAGCACTTACAATAGCAGGCTGGTCAGACACATCGTCATTGGGAATTGCACCGTAATCTGTAACATTAAAAATGGGATGTGTGACATCGGGAACTGGCTTATTAAAATAGTGATAGCCCGAATAAGAAAAATCGGGTAAAATGGGTTCTGTCCCATACTCTTTCGCCTTCACAAACTGTTGATAGGTCGCCGCGTTTTGAAAAAATTCCGCCGTTCTGCCAAAGTCGCTGGCAAAGAGCAGAAAATCGCCAAACCCAATCTGGCCATCACCATTCAAATCGTACTTTGCATCGTACCCTTCTTGGCCTTCCCGATACCCAAACGCGCTTACAAGTAGCAAAAAGTCGGTAAAATCGACCGCACCGCTCTCGTCAAAGTCGGGCGAAGGCGCCGCAGACACTGGTTGGACCAACAGCGCGAAGAATACGATCTGCGCTAAACGCATGCGAAGTAACCGAGTCATATGAAATACCTCCTGAAAACAGCTATCAATCCTCTAAACACTCGATATGGAACAACAGGGATATGCAAAAAGCATTCAAGCCCCTTGCTACTCTGTATGACTCTATCTGAAAATATATTTAACCTGTATCCCTGAGACAAGTGTAAAAAAGAAATAGGGTCATTAAAGTTTTTGGTGACCCTATTTGCCTTCAGACCTCACAGTCAGGTTGTTTCACAATTATTCGTCACCCCACGCAATGATCTCTGACCAGGGAACCCCATGATAGTTGTCCAGATGCCATTGATCCCCTCATTTTGGCGTCACCCGCAGCACGCCCTTATCGGCATCCACCACCACATGGTCGCCCGTAGCGATCAGCTCAAACGGATCCCGTTCTAACTCCGTCATCAAATGATCGGTATCGCTGATCCTAATAACAGCTATAAATATTTGGACTAACCGCGTTTAAATCCACAGTAAGTCCTATTCCCGAAGGCTTGCCTCTTGAGATTGTAAGTGGAATACTGCGAATCGTTTCCCACTCCGTGCGCAGATTTTTTACCCAAACCGGCAAAGTTCCCAAACGCAATGCGAGCTGGGCGTCAAAAAGCGATTCTGGAGCAACCGCCTCGCCATTCGATTCCAGAATCTCGAGATCACTCTCATTAAAGGTGGCGGGATTGCCGTGAAAGCCCACAATAATCGGAAACAAAAATTTGAGATACCCCTGCCAAAAATCGTAGTGCGTAACATCCCCCCCGTGATTGTAATTCCAGAACACAAGACGCCGGAGATGGTGTGGCGGGACTCCACCACCGCTGCTACCAGACAACCTGCCATTATTCACGCAGTCGTACAAATTGGCATAGCTGGGATCGGTCTTATGGATATCAAGGGGCTGGTCGGGAGACATATCATAGCGGTAAATCACATTGCCCGTTGAGCTATGACTCATACCCGTGCCGTGATGCTGCCCTGGAATCGCACGGGTATTTCTCTGAGCATTGATGAGAGGAGCCGTGCTATAAGGCGCCTGGCCTGCAATATCTTCTGACAGACCAAACCATATCCCATAACTCCCCTGACTATTAAAAGCATAATGGCCCTTATTTCCCGCTATTGTAACCTGGTAAACCGATGAGGCAGCACTGACAGTAAAACCAAGTGCGCCATTGACATGCATGAAAGAAACGCGCCGAACCCAGGAATTGACACACCGATTGAATGCGAGCAACTTCCAGCCCGCATTGTGGATGAGATTCAGGTGATGGACAAATGACTCGAAGAACGAGCCGTGAAAACTGATGTCCTCAACGCCGACCTCTTCGAGATGCGGCAAGGACTGCACCCGCCAATTATGTGCATGATTAATATGGGTATGCAGGGGTTCATTGAGGCGAACCCGATTGCCCTGAATCTCGGCAATGCTGTGTTCTTCCCGTATATCAAGCCCCACTCCGAAAAGTTCCCGCAAGCCAGCGGATGCTGACGAAACAGGGACAATAAACTCATTTATTGCATCTTCCTCCACAGTATTCATAGATATCCAAACCCACTGACCGACTGAGAGCCTGGAAGCATTATTCACTGTAATCCAAAAAGTTTCTCGCTCCGCACTTTCTGTAATACGCGTTAAGGTAGAACGAGCGAAGCTAACAGGCTGGAAATTGAACATACTGGACACATAACCGGGTCTCTCGGGATCGGGGACCATGTAGTTTACCATTCGGATGATAGTACCACCCGTTCTGCTACCGCTACCTCGCAAAACAATATTGCTGCTGTGAACATAGATAGGCTTATTGTAGCCCTCGTCATTTTTATCCGCATCGGTATTGACAAGAAATTCACCTGGCGGAAAGAACACAACACCCCTGCCATTTTCCTCTGCCGCGGCAATAGCCGCCTGGATGGCAGGCTGGTCAGACACATCATCATTGGGAATGGCACCATACTTCGTAACGTCAAAAATGGGATGCGTGACATTGGGCACGGGCTTATTGAAATAGTGATATCCCGAATAAGAAAAATCGGGTAAAATGGGTTCTGTCCCATTCTCTTTGGCCTTCACAAACTGTTGAAAGGTCGTCGCGTTCCTGAAAAATTCCGCTGTCCTGCCAAAATCGCTGACAAAGAGCAGAAAATCGCCAAACCCAATCGCGCCATCGCCATTCAAATCGTATTTTGCATCATACCTCTCTTGACCCTCTCGAGCACCAAACGCGCTCACAAAGAGCAAAAAGTCAGTAAAATCGACCACACCACTCTCGTCAAAATCCGGTGAAGGCACCGCAGACACCGGTTGGACCAACAGCGCGATGAGTATGATTTGTAATAAACGCATGCGAAGTAGCATATTAAATTCCTTCTATTTGAAATACCTCAAAGAAAGACGAGAGAGAGAATATGTAAAACGTACTCAAGCCCCTTGCTACTCAATGAAACTTTTGCTATAATTCTACAAATGAATTGAAGAAAGGGCGAATAATTGGCACTGACATTTGAATGGGATGAAAACAAAGCCCTGGAGAATTATAGAAAACATGGTATCGATTTTGAAGAGGCAAAAACTGTTTTTAATGACCCTTCTGCAACCACAATTTATGATCCAGATCATTCTATAAACGAAGATCGCTTTATAGATTTGGGCCGTTCATCAAAAGAAAGAATTTTGGTTGTAGTTTATACAGAGAGAAACGAGACCATTCGTTTAATCAGCAGCAGAATGGCAACAAAAAGGGAGTGCTGGCGTTATGAAGAAAAATGAAATGCGCGCGGAATACGATTTTTCAGGTGGTGTTCGTGGAAAACACTATCAGGCGTATCGTCAGGGGCATTCAGTAAAAATAGAAAAACGGGGTGGCTCAACAGAAGTCCACTATTTTACGCCCGCAGATGGTTCTGTCATGCTCGATCCGGATGTAAAACAGCACTTTCCCAATTCTGAATCTGTGAATAAAGCACTCCGATCATTAATTGCAAATGCTTGAGAATATATTGATCTGGATCGCTGAGACATGTGCCTATGATGCAACCTCATCAAGGACATTTCCGACAGCCAAAATCAAACCATCGATGTGTTCATCCTGCGTCGGCAAACTAATCGCACACATAGTCAATCCTTGCCCGCAGAAATAGCCCTGATTGAGCAGAGACAGGAACACGGCGTGTGCGAATGCCTTGTCTGATCGGGTCAAATCGCGATAATCGCGTAACCGGTCAATACCAAAGTGGATACCGAACACCGACCCCGTCACAACGACCTGCGCCACAACACCCCGTTCGGCGAACAAATCTTCCAGACCGGTCTTCAACCGATTCCCCAGACGATTCAGATGCGCGTAAGCCTCGTCCGTCATAGATTCGAGCGTAGCGACCCCCGCAGCCATCGCCACCGCGTGACTGCTATGGGTACCACTCTGAAAAACAGATGAAGACCCGCTGGAATTATCCACCAGATCCATAATATCCGCTCGTCCCCCAAAAGCCCCGACGGGAAACCCGCCGCCGATCATCTTGCCAAAACACGTCAAATCGGGCCTGACCCCCACATGACTTTGCAGACCGCCCTTCGCCTGGCGAAAACCGACAATCTCGTCGAGAATCAGCAAAATGCCGAGTTCCTCGGTAATTGCGCGCACCCGCTGAATAAAATCGTGCCGGATCGGGATAATACCCGCCTTTGGATCGAGAATCACACACGCCAGTTCATCCCGGTGACGCGACAAAAGCCGCTCGACGCTCTCCTCATCGTTATAGGGCAAAACAATCATATCCTCAAGCGCGTGCAACGCCATACCCCCCGCGCTGGGCACCGCATTGGGTTCAGACGCTTCGCCCGCGGACTCCAGCGGCGGAGCAGTACTGATCTCCACAGCATCGTGACTCCCGTGGTAACCGCCTTCGAACTTCGCGATCTTCGGCCTGCCGCTGAAACATCTCGCCAGCCGGACAGCATGCAACGTGGCTTCGGTTCCGGAACTGACAAAACGGACGCGCTCAACCGAAGATATGCGCTCGCACATCATCCGAGCCAACCGGGTCTCGATACCCGTTGCAGCGCCAAGCGCGATGCCATCGACCAACTGTTTCTCCACCGCTTCTATAATCGCAGGATGGTTATGCCCCAAAACCTGCGCGGTGTGGTGATTCGAGAAATCGACATAGGACCTGCCGTCAACATCTTCGAGCACACACCCCTTTCCCCGCCGCAGCGTGATCGGATACGGCGAAAAAAAATAGGCACCCTTGGCGGCGCCGGCATTCACCGACCGCCCGTCCTCAAACATCTGACGGGACATCGGCGTCAATTCGCGATATCTAACTTCAATCGTCTCTTGCGACATTGCACAATCTCCCTCACAGTTTCAACAGACGTTTCGCATTTTCCCCAAGCACCAGACGCTTCTCGCAATCGCCAATCCTCGCAGTAATAATCTTCCCCAGTTGCGTTCGCGGATCCATAAGCGGAACATCCGAACCGAAAAGTACGCGATCGGCACCCGCTTCGGCCACCAGCCTTTCGATCACACCAGGCTCGCGGAAAGTGGAACACGTCTCGACATAAACATTCGAAAACCGCTGCGCCGCCCGAATCGCCTGACTTCTGTACGGCTCGGAATTGCCCGCATGCGCGATCACAAAATTCGCATTCGGATAGCACCCGGCAATATCCTCAACATAAACGGGCCAACACGTCTCTTCCGCACCCGTATGCGAAATAATCGCCAGACCGCGGTCATCCGCGAACTGATAGACTGGATTCCACACGGGATCATTCAACCGCCAGCGAGAATAGGGCGGATAAATCTTAATCGCCAAAAACCCGAGCTCGTCAACCGCCCGTTCCAACTCCGGTACCATAAATTCGGACATCAGGGGAGAGACATAGGCAAAACCGATAAACCGCTCCGGGTAGCGACTCACAAAAGCCGCAGTCTGATCATTGCCCGTCGCGCCATCTGGATGAAAGATATTGAACAGACAACTGCGATCAATGCCCACGGCATCCATCGCGTGGAGAATCTCGTCGGCATCATCGCTCATCTCAAAAATGTCCCACCGGCCGACATGCCCGTGAAAATCGATAATTTCCCGACCGTCAATCATAAAGAACCCGCTCCAGATTCGCCGCACAAAGCAACCTGAGATCATCCTCCGATATCTCCATGTGATGGAGTGCAAATAGCATCGGACCCATCGCATATCGCGGAAAGAACGACCCGTAAAGTAGCCGTTCCGCACCAAACTCCCGAACCAACTTCTCGATCCCACAGATATTCTCATAACGGCTGAGTTCGAGAAACGCATTGGGCAACACCCGCATCATCGGACGGATCATCATCGAATGCGTATAGTGCGCGCCGAACAGCACGACAGTCAGATCTGGATACCCACCCAGCGTATCGACGATCTCTGCCGGAGGCGTATCCGCCAACGAGATCCAGAGAGGAATACCTTCAGCACTCAGCCAGGCGAGCAAATCACCGTAAAGCCACGAAACAAATGGCAGCCTGCATTCCTCGGTATTGTGCAGCCGAACGCTCGAAACGACACCATCCCGGTGGAAATCGCACAACTGCCCCAGCGATCCAGAATCACACCCGGCGACGAACTGCGGAACAAGCGCGTCATTCCGACCCGTCAACACCGCAAGCGAATCATTGCCCTGCATCGGACTAATCCATTCGCCTTGAACGGAATAGACAAGCGCGCGATCAACCCCGTGGCGCGACATTTCCTCGAGCAACTGACCGGAAGAATCGACTGGAGACCGCCGGTCGTGGCGATTGCCGATCCCGACATTGGCATCAAATACGGGAACGCGAGATCTAAAAGACAAAGACATGTCGGGTCATCTCCTCACTTTCGCGTCACCCGTAGCACGCCTTCATCGGCATCCACCACCACATGGTCGCCCGTAGCGATCAGCTCAAACGGATCCCGTTCCAACTCTGTCATCATAGGAATCTCATTGACAATACATCCAAGAGCGGCCAATCCATCCACCTCCACATTGACAAAAGCCGCAGGCGCATTGCCTTCGAGCTGTGCCAGATTTAAAACCATAGGCGTCCCCGAAGAACCTTTGGTCGATCGGATAACCAGCACGCGCCCCCCCAGAGAAATCCCCTCCAGAGGATGCCCCACACCGATCACCTTGCCCGTAATTGCATCCACCTCGCCCCAGAACGACAGCGTCGTATCAGCCACCAGCGCCTCGCCCTCCGCGTATCCCTTAACCACACCGTGCCCCCTGATATCAATGGTCTCAGTCATCTCCGAGCCACCTCCCGGCAACTGCCGCGCGTATGCAGGCCTCCGTCTTGGCAATAATCACTTCTGCACCCACCATCCCCCGCGCATAGTGCGCCTGCTTAAAACCGTGGGTCACAATGCGCTTCGCCGGAATCCGCATATTTGTCGGACAGGTATCGCAAAGAATGCGCCCACCAGCCGCCTCAATAATCTCCGTATAGCCCATCCTGTCCGCATTCCCCTTGGTACCCCGCGCCGTATCGATCCACAAACGCACGCCTTTTGCCACCTTTTTTCCCTTCAAAAGAGCGGCAATTTTCGACAATTCATTAATAGACGCATGCGGGCAACCCAGAATTACCGAATCAATTTCATCGCCCGTGCGCACCCTCAGTGACTCATAAGTCTCCTTCAACGTCTCTGCATCAAACGTCAGATAATCCTCGGGAACATCCCCCTGAAACGCCGCATCCAGAGTAGGTGCCTCTGGCGTAACACCCGCGATATGACACATCGTCACCCCGCCCGAAGTCGCCAGCGCCGCACACAGTTGCTTGGCCTCGTCCTGAGAGGGCCGTCGTATGCCATTGAACACCGGAATACCCAGACCCGCTGCTTTCCCGGCAAAATAGCCCAGAGCACCCCAATCGGGCGGATCTTCCAACTCCGCCGTCACCTCTATCCGAAGCGTACCTTTGCGATTCTCATCCAGCAACACGCCAAACTCCGGAACCAGACCCAGAAGCGAGGCAGCAATCGCGCTCTCCGTGCCGTGTCGCGTCGTCCGCGCGCCCAAAATAGAATTGGCATAAACCACCGCAGACGACTCCGTCCACGCCAGAACCTCATCCTTGAGCGGCACATTGCCCACCAGATACGGGGCACAGGTAAAAGTGGGGATAAACCCCGCATCCGCAGCCAGAACCGCCAGATCCTTCTGCATCTGCACCTGCTCGGGATCATTTTCGGGGACATCCACATCGTCCAGAGTCACAAACGCCGCATGCACCGTACAGGTACATCCGGGATGCGTCCCGTGGGAACACGCCTCCACGAGATCGGCCATATATCGATCCATCGTCTCTTTGGACGCCCCCTGAGCCATCAAATTGGGCACCGGCAGCAAAGCGTGTGTATTATCCACCTTAATCAGCCGTTTTGCCCCCATCACCTTGCCCCAATCAACCAGCCAGCGCATACACTTCGCCAGATAGTCTCCCCGCGACCCATCCAGAATAGCCTGTTGTTCTCCTGTCAATTCCATAAAACGCTCCTCCTCAATTACCGACCGGATCGATACCTGCCACCTCGTAATTCCTGATCCAGTCGTGATGTGACCTCGCCACATGCTCCGGATTGACCTGGCTGCGAGCGATAAAACCCGGCACATTCTCACGTCCGGTCGGAAGCCCAATGCGGCTATAGCGAACATCCAGACTCCACCTGACGGATTTTGTCGTATGCGGAGTTGAGCGATGCAAAACGCGCTCCATCGTCATCAATACATCCCCCACATCCACCTCACAAGTTACCACCTCAAAATCCGGAAGATCGCTTTCAAAGACCCCTTTGAAGTGGGGTGTCCGATAATCGTGTGGCAAAAGACCGACCCGATGGGATCCGCGAAGCACCTGCAAACAGCCATTATCAGCCGTCGCCTTAACCAGCGGGATCCAGAAATTGACAAACAGCGTCTCCCCCGCATCCTCCGGTATGAGATACGCCAGATCCTGATGCCACGGCACCACAGTCGCTTCCAGATCTGGCAATTTGGCGCGCAGATTGGACTGCGGATGGGCGTAAATCTCGGGACCAATCAGAGACTCCGTCGCATCCAGTATAGCCGGATGCGTCCTGAGCGCAAACATCCCGGGCGTCTTAAACCTCTTCCCTTGAAAATTCTTCCAGATCCGCTCTGGCTCCGAACAGGCATTCGACACCAGCGCCAATCGGGTCTCAAAAGACGCATCGGGAAACGTATCCCCCGGATCGAGCAATCCCTCATTCACTGCCGCGCCCACCACCTCATCAATTTTAGCCACAAGTTCATCGACAAACGGTTGGTAAGCTTCTTCTGGAAGCTGATCGCGAACGATCAAAAAACCATCTTCGTGGAACTGTGCCACCTGTTCCACACTCAGTCCATATTCCATGGGAACCCTCCAATAAGTTTTTACCCTCTCATCGCCTTGTAATCAACCGTCGCAAACGCGCCCTCCCACCCCTTTCCAAACGCAATCACATCTTCCTCGCCCTCTCTCAGCGATACCCCGACCACATTCGGCGCCACCTTTCGCACGCATGGCCTGTTCTCGCCCTCTCGATGCGGCACAATAACCGCGAGAAATCTCGCATCGCGGCGCGGTTCGGTTGAACTCTATTGAAGCCCTGAAGCATTCAGAATACTGCGTCAGAGAGAGACATCGCTTTTCTCATCCATCAGCACGATGAGTTGGCGCACAACAGGTACCAGTTTGCGGGGAACCTGCATAGCGGTGTAATCTTGCTCAAAGGCGGTCTCGTCTTCAGCGATGGTCTCTTCTTCCGTCCGGGATTCGACATGTTCGATGACCTCCTGGACGCGCTTCTGATTCCACCCATTAGGATATTTATTTTGATCCATACTTATCGCCTCCTGCGTTGGCGACGGCGGAGAGCCCGCAATTCGTTGCCACGCATCTCAATAGCGGTTATGATGAAAAAGCTATCTGTGGGATAATCGTCGCGCACATAAACAATACGCAAATATCGGCCGCCTCGGGTCTGGCCCAGGGCTTCGCGAGTGCCATTGCGACCAGCGCGATCTTCCAGCGCGTTGTGCATTACGTCTTCCACTTCGTATTCTTCGACGCCGTGGTTGTAAATGTGGAACTGATTAGTATCTGGATCAATGTAAAAGCGAAAATGCATATTTTTCTACCTGTTCAGACAGATGAGTAAAAGGTGCATCACAACACCGCCAATATATCTTTCACCTTATCCTCAAAAATCCTCTGCCACTCAGGCGCCAGCATACAATCGCTATCTTCTTGTGCCCCACCCCGATTTTTGAGTTGCTCTGCCGTTGGCGTATAATAGATATAGCCATTTGTAACACCCGCGACAAAAGTAAATTTATGCGGCGACCTCCGCTTAATATCAAGACCAATCTCCACCGACAACTCACCCGGAAACGTAACCAGCACAAACTCCCCAACTCTCAAACCCATCATCTCAACTTCAATTGTCCTCTCTCCAGAATCAACATTCCGCGCCTGATGTTTTTTGAGCAAATTCAGATTGATTTGGATCCTCGTCAATTGCTCCATCGCGTAAATATTCTCAATATACCGGTCCATATTCGCTCTATTTTCGGCATCCAGCTTCTTCAAACCATCTCTCTCCATCATCTCCTCATGCAAATAACGATGAGAATAATAAGAAGGAAAATCGCGGGAAAGATTGTATTTCACATACAGAGGAATAAACGTCTTCAAATTGAGACTCGTCCCCTTCAGCGCCCGAAGCAATTGTATCTGTTCGGCCTGTAGAGATTCTATACGCTCCGCAAGATTGGCCCTCGGCAGTTCAATGGTCTCACGAACGATCTTCAACTCCCCGCCTCCACTACCGCGGATCTTCTTCAACCCCTGCAGCGTGCTAAGCCCCAGCATATTCCCCAGAATCTCGGCATCCCGAGGATTATTGACATCCTTATACAAAATCGGATTGACATCGCCCCCGCAACCCTGTAAAAACAGAGCAATCGTACCCTCGCTCAAATTATCTTCAATCACCCTTGACGCAAACCCGGAAATATCCGCCGTATTCTCTCTGCTCGGCACCTCCAGAATCGGATGACACGCAAAATTGAAAACAATCACCAGCGTCTCTCCATCCTCCCGGTCCAGCCGAAGAATGCCGATCTCCGGATCAACTGGCCCGACCGAAGCGACCTCCTCATCGGGCGGAAGCGAATACGCGTGACGAACATCGGCTTCCCTTCCATTCTTCAACACAAGCCTGCGGTTCTCCATAATCCTGTCCTCGTAGCCAGTGCCAGCACCTATACGTACGGGGACCATATTTTGCCACGCCTCTTTGACCGCCTGCACTGTTCGCGCTTCCACATCTGCGCAGACCCTGCCATGACAATGACTGGCATTGATCAGAATATGCGAAGGATCGAGATTCAACTCCCTGTTCAATCGAGAACGCACATTGGCGAGAAACTCATTTCTGATAGAACCGATCTCAGCTATAGCCACCGCATCTATAGTCACAATAACAGCGGTCTCAGAACCAGACTTCAACACCAGCGCTTTGACATAAAGGGGATCATTGGCCGGTCCCGCTTCTGGATCGGTTATAACCACCTTTGCAACACCTGCCAAGAGATTTTTCGAAATTGTTTCCATACCTTACTCAAAGTCCCAGATCTCTCTGATTGTAATTTTTCAAAACACTCTCCCGCGTCTCTTCATTCCAGCGGTTGGCATCCTCCTCCCCAACCAGAGGCTGATAAACATAGCGAGATTCATCTGGAAATCGCTGCTGTCGCGCATCAATCCCCAAAGCGATCAAACGGGAACGCTCATAGATACGCGCCTCGTCGTAAATCACCTCCTCATCCCCGCGCCTCACCCGCGCATTCAGAACAGAAGACCGGCGGTGAAAACCAAAATTGATCGTCATCCGCTTATCCGGCGACGTATTGGCAAAAGAAGCGTGCAAAGCCTGGCGATTGGACATAACCACATCGCCGGGTTCACACACCATGGGAACTGCCCCCGGCAAACGGTCAGAACCATTGTTATCCGCAATCATCGCTTTAATATCCAGCTTGCCCTGCTTGTGCGATCCGGGAACCACCCACACCCCATTAGCCGCCGTACTACCGAAAAGCTGAGCCATAAAATTAAACCCATGCGTCCCTTCATCCCAATCGGGCCTATCCCACTGCGTGGTGCCATCCTGATGCCAGGCCACCGATGCCCCCAGCCCCGGCTGCTTGACAATAACAGACTCGGTAAACGGCGTAAAATCCGGCCCATTGATCTGCTCTGCAACAGACAGCAGTTCGGGATGTCCGTAAAGCCGCAAACAAGAATCCATAACTTGCAGAGGCGCAGCGATATTGGAAATCACATAATCCGGCGCATCTGCCGGAGGCTCTGGCTCTGTCATCCTGGCCGGATGCCGCCCATTATTGCTCGACGTACCCCCCACGGGATCGCTCAGTGGTCTGACAAAGCGAAACGGCTGCCGCACCAAATCCGCCCCAAGTGCTCTGCGGCCCTTTGCATCAACCACCGCGTCTTTAGTATGCGGCGCTCGCTCAAACGCATGCGCCAGATCCGCCTGCAAATCTTCGAGTTCCTCATCGCCCAGCGCACCCTCAAACACATAAAAACCCACGCGGCAATACGCCTCTACAATACCCTCATCCAGCGTACCGTCCGCATTAAATTTGATAGCACCGCGATTCCCAAGCGCGAACGCCATCTCCTCGCCCTCGCGGACATAAGCATCCATAGTATCTTCTACCGTGGTCTTCATTTTATTTCTCCCTCCTAACAGTTCTGTGCGCGGGCGACCACAGGGGGTCGCCCCTACATCTGTATCATCTTTTTTATTTCACACTTCACACTTCTACCTTCACACTTCTACCATCCATGCGTCCAGTGCGGCGTTGACGGAAACCAGACATAATCCACAAGCGAAGAAAGCGCGCACCCCGTCACATATCCAACGACGAGACCAAAGAAAAACGGACGCACGCGATTGTAAAGCGGAATACCGCCAAACCGCAGAATCATATGCTTGGCCGACCACGTCAGAAACATACTGAACGCATAAGTCCTCGACCCTATACTAATCTGAAAAGCCAGCCCCATCGGATGCAGCGGCCACCACGGCACGCGATTTCGCAAAAGCGTAAGCAACCCGGCAAAAAGCACACCCAGAACCCACACAGTCGCCTTGGCCGGATCGAACACCGTCTTATCTGCCTGCACAATAATTGAAACCATGCGATTATAGAGATTCTTATTGCCACCTTGAAATCCACCCAACCCCAAATTCTGCGCCGCATTGTCATAGCCGAGATAAATCGTATAGAGCATAGACGCGAAAAAACACGTCGAAAAAGCCAAAAAAATCGTCCACACAACCCGCTTCCGTCTCACTTCGGACGAAAAAATTTTGAGATGATGGGGCAGCGAAGGCCAGACCGGAATGCGGTAATTCCCAAAAAACATATTGGAATTGACGAGACCCAGACCAACGACCTCCCTGCGCGTAAACGTCGAATAGCCAATCAGACTCTCAATAATTCGCCCGCCTCGAACCGCCACCGGAAACAAATAGGAAAACCCACTCGCCGCCGTGTATTTCGCAATCGTAAAATAGGCAATATAGAGCAGCGCCACCTGAAGAATCGCAAGGGGCAGCGAAAGCCCCATATACGTGACAAACCCCACGACAAAAACCGTAGAGAGCACCAACCCTACAAGCGCGAATCGGTAAGGGATAAGACCATCATCTTTGGGAGACCGACAGCCTTCCATCGCCGCCTGAAACACCCTGCGCAAATGCCCCCGAGCAATCCACACGGACCACAGCGCGAGAAAAACAAAAGCCCCGTGAGATTCCAAAAGCAAAATCTCATACGCATCTGCCTGCTGACCCGTATATCCCACCGTATATCCAACGCGGTTGATAAATCCCTCTTTCAAAATCGCAAAAAGTCGAAATGCCCAAAAAGAAAGAAGAATATCGAGATTGCACAAATAAGTCAGCCCAATAACGGGCGGCATGATACGCAGCCTCAAAGGCGGGAAATGTTCTGCAATAATAACATCCTTATTCGCGATACGAACCGAATCGTAAATCCCAATATGGGGCAAATTGGGCGCAAAATACGTGATGATATTATAGACATAAACCAGCAGCACAACCAGAACGCCCGCCCAGAAGATGCCGTCTTTGAACATCGCGGGAATGCGCTCTTTACCGTCAAAACCCTCGGTCAGAGCGACGGGAAAAGTCACCAGAGGAAACGTCAGCTTTTCGGCATCTTCCCACTGCCTCTGAAAAATAACCGAAACACAAAGCGCAGCCACCACAAGCGCGATAGACAAGCTGAACCACCAGCAAAGTGTGCCTACCCAACTCCCCCACGGAATACTCTCGCCCGACGGCAGCCCCTCGTAAAAGGTCGTTATGGACCCCTTAGACACCTGGGGCAATACCCACCAGGGCATAACGTCAAAAAGAAACTCCTCCCATCGGTTTTCCGGCGAGGCATAATAAGTCGGAGAACTGACAATACCGCCCCAGTACGTGGCCCATCCCGCAACGGGCATCGTCCCCACAATCCACGACATACTGTAAATCAAGACGAGTTCAGAACTGGAAAGCGCAATGCGGGGCCAAAAAAATCTGAGAACGAGATTGACGCCAATCCATCCCACAAAAGGCAACAACACGGACATCGGGAGTTGCGACTTAACCAGCGCGCTATTGACGAGCACCATGCCCGTATAATTCGTATAAGTATTGAGCAAAATCCCCGTAGCCACGCCCAATACAACCGCCCGCACAGTAATAACCGGCCGTTTTTGTTCGGATACATCCTCTGAAGGTTGAGCGCGTGCCATAACGACCTTAGTCATCATAAGTGACGACAACATCATCGCCATCAATCTCTACCGCGTAGGTCTTGACATACACCTCCGGATCCACCAGACAGCGTCCCGTTGAGATTTCAAAAGACCACTGATGCCACGGGCAATGCAAAATCTCGCCATCGCCATCAATAGAAATCTCGCCTTCTCCCGCGGAAGGCGGTGCCTGAGTCGTCACCCGACCGCCGAGTGTCCCTGTACAGAGCGGACCATTCTTATGCGGACAAATATTGCGAACCGCGTAAAACGTCCCCCCGACATTAAAAATGCCAATACCGGCGCGCCCGCGAAATGGCACCACAATTTTGCGCTGCCTAGGCGGTATCTCCGAGACCCTGGCAACGACAATACGCGCCATTTACACAACCTCCATACGCAGCATCTCCAGAGCATTATCGGCAAAAATGCGCTGGTGCAAATCCTCCGCCAGCCTGGGAAATGTCGTCACGGGATCATTCCAGTCAAAATGGGGAAAGTCCGAACAATAAATAAGCGTCTCATCGGCGTGTAACATATCCAGCATCTGGTGTATTTGCTCGGGACGCTCAGGCTCGTGCAAAGGCTGTGAACCAACCCGAATATGGTCGCGGAAATACTCACTCGGCAAACGCTTGAGCCACGGCGTCTGGTCGCGCAACGCCTTCCAATCCGAATCCATGTGCCACATCAGCGGAACAGCCCAAAACTGCTGTGCTTCAATGAGCGCAAACTTCAAATTTGGAAACTTCTCAAAAACACCCTCGCAGATCAACGACGCCGCATGAGAACTCGCCATATACGGTCGGCTCATCCTGGACTCCATATAATACGTGGGAAAACCCACCGGAGTCGGAACAGTCCGCGTCGCCCCACCACCACCGCCCACATGAGAAACCACCGGCAACCCGTGATTCTCACACGCCTCCCATATCGGATGGTAAAAGCGATTCCCAAAAGGCATCATCGCGCCCATCGGCACCATCACCGCAACCGTATCTTTGCGATGCGCCAGCCTGTTGATTTCATCCACCGCCTGAGAGGAGTCAGTAGGCGAAACGAGAATCGCATTGACGAGACGATCATCGCGACTGAGCCAGTGCTCAATCGTCCAATCGTTAAACGCGCGACACAGCGCAGCCGCCCAATCCGGATCCGGCAAACCCGAATACCCGTAAAAAGGCGGTGGACCCGTCAACAGCGCGTAATCAATATGCCAGCGATCGAGATGTTCCTTCTGCAAAAACTCAACGGAAAAATTGAAATCCCGCTCTTTGAGATCCGGATCTTTCAAATCCGGCCGGTTGGCGCGGAAAGGCATATTGGGATATCCACCGCCGGGCAAATGCAAACCCTGATCGTAGAGATGCTCCTGATAGAACTTCGAAAGATGCGGCAACAAATCTTCCGGACGGCGAAAATTTTGATGTACATCGCAATCGACAATCGCAACACCTTCTCTGGACTTCGCGGTCCAGCCCGGAGCCGTAATGGGTGCAGCACCTATTTTTCCACCTATATCGCTCATTTAATCCTCCTGTATCCACTTTACGGGTATCTCAATACCTGTTAAACCAAAAGTACTGACACCTCTGAGCACTTGTCAAGACAGAACGGGCTATTTTTGTTGACGTATTGGGAGATTGGTAGTTATTTCTTACCCTCAAAATCATGTTCACGGATGAAAGGAGCGTATTATGGCAAACAAAATTCGAGTCGCAGTAATCGGCACAGGACAGCGCGGACCATCACATGCGCGCGAGCTATTGGGATGTGATGAAGCCGAACTCGCGCTCGTATGCGACCTGGACGAAGAACGCGCCAAAAACGCGGCTGAAAATTTCAACGTAAAATACGAACTCGACCATCGGGAAGTCATCGCGCGGAATGACATCGACGCACTGGCAATTGCAACGCACACGCGACACCACGCAGGCGTCATGCGCGACGCAGCCGCGGCAGGCAAACCATTTCTGGTCGAAAAGCCATACTGCGACAGCATTGAATCGGGCGTAGAAATTTGTGAAATGGCAGAAAAAAATAACGTCGTAGCAATGGTGGGATATCAATCTCGCTTCACGGCTTTTGCCCAGGAAATGAAAGCCCTTGCCTCACAGATCGACCTGATACAAACCAATGTAACACTTCAGCGCGGATTTTTTAACCCGCAGTATTTCTTCCCCGAACACTACAGCGGCATCCTCGACGCGCTCTCGCACACCATGGACCTGGCTTTGTGGTGGACGGGATCTTTGCCCGTAGAAGTCATGGGACACGAGCGTTGCGGCTTATTCAAACCCGACAAAGACGCCGTAGAATTCGTCAACATCACGACCCGATGCGAAAACGGACAAATCGTGTGTATGACCGGCAGCATGGCGGGCATCCAGATGCAGAACATCTATCAGATGGCGGGCTTGAAGGGAAATATCTCGGCGACAGAGCGCAATCGAATCCGATACGTCACCCATCGCGGATTTGAAGAAGACAAAACACCGATTGACCTGAAAAAAGGAGAATGGACGGGCTCGGGACAGCCGCCGACAGACATGTGGACGCATTTCGCGCAATGCGTAAAAGAAGGGCGCACAGATGTATCGCCCGGCGCGAGCTTGCGAGACGGACTCGCACAAGTAGCGGTAAGCGAAGGCGCGTATTTCTCTTCCCGCGAAGGAAAAGCCATCACAGTCGCGCTTTAGCGAAGGAAAACAAAATGAAACTCGGATGTCAGGCGAGATCATTTGGCAAAGGCATATACCCCAGCGAAGCGGATTTCCTCACAGTTGTCCACCAGATCGGAAACCTCGGTTTTAAGGGACTGGAAGCAAATTGGAAAAATCTGGAGCGCTATTTTCAAAACCCCGAAACATTCAAACGCATTTTGATCGAAACCAATCTCGAACTGATTGGCGCGCATTACGGTGCCGCACACTGGGATGAATCGTCACGCGAGCAAATCAGAACTGAAGGGGATCAGATCGCTGACTTTGTATCCGCTGTCGGCGGACAGTACATCGTCTGCAGCGGACGGCGTCCAACACAGGGCACCGTATCAGATGAAATGTGGAAAAAAACCGCAGAAGGTCTGAACCTCCTGGGCGAACACTGCGCGCCCAAAGGGATCCAACTCGCCTATCACAACCACTGGTGGGAATCTGAGCAAGAAGGATTGGTCAAACTGGCGGCATATACCGATCCGGCATACGTGGGATTTGCCTTTGACACCGGACACCACATACGAGCGGGCAAAGACGCAATCGCATTAGTGGGAGAACTCTCAAACAGACTGCACATCATCCACCTTGCGGATCATTCAGAAGACGCCAAAGGCAATGCCCTTCGACCGCAATTGGGCACAGGCGTATTAGATCTATCAGCATTGCGAAACGCGATAGAAGGATTTACAGGTTGGCTGGTACTGGAAGAAGAAAATAACGCCCCATCCCCAGAAGTACAGGTAGCCGAATGCATCGAAGTAATGAGAAAAATGACTTAAAATTCCTTGAAACCACGCGAAAGGATAGTTATGGAATTCGTTCAAAAAGACGCACAAATAACACCGCATTATTTTCCAGACGACGGTACGATTCCAAATAGTATATTCCCACTCATCGTCTATCAAGGCGCACTGTCATTGCCCGAAAACGACCCTGCGCGGGCATTTGAGCAGGTATTTGCGGCCAATCGCTGGTCGCGTTCATGGCGCAATGGGATTTATCCCTTTCACCACTACCACGCCACAGCGCACGAAGTGTTGGGCATCGCACAGGGAAGTGCCAGAGTATGCATGGGAGGTGAACAGGGCGCGCGCTTGACAATCGGACCTGGCGATGTCATGGTCGTTCCCGCGGGCGTGGGACACAAAAACCTGGGCGCGAGTTCAGATTTACTGGTCGTAGGCGCATATCCCGATGGACAGCACCCGGACCTGTGCCGAGAAAGTGCTCATGAACACAGACACGCGCTGGGAAATATCCCCAAAGTGCCAATGCCCGTTTCTGATCCCGTCTTTGGAATAAATGGTGCCGTAATGAATTTATGGAAATAGTAATAGGCGGCGTAACTCTACCACTCAACGGGCGGGCACAGGGGCACCGCCCCTACTGCTATCGCTGATTTAATATTCCACCTTTCTATGAGGATTTTATGCAACAGACAAACATGCTCTACATCATCTCCGATCAACACAATCGCAATCTACTCGGATGTTATGGGCATCCGGTGGTACAAACGCCCAACCTGGACCGGCTATCCGAACAGGGTACGCGGTTCACCAATGCCTACACCAACTGTCCAATTTGCGTCCCGGCGCGCGCATCTCTCGCCACCGGACGCTACGTACATCAAATTGGCAACTGGGACAATGGACATCCATACATCGGAGACACGCCAAGCTGGCATCATCGCTTGCGCGAGCAGGGTTTTAACGCCACATCAATTGGCAAACTACACTTTAAGGGCCAGGACACGGATCATGGATTCACTGAAGAAATCGAGCCATTAAACGTCGTCGATGGCACAGGCGATGTACTGGGCTGTATCCGGGAACAACCGCCCTTTCGCAACAAACGGCCGGGAATCCGAGAGGCCGGACCGGGTGACTCGACCTACTTGCAATACGACCAGCGCAATGCAGACAACGCCATAAAGTGGTTACAGGAGCATCGGCACGACGAAAAACCCTGGTGTCTGTTTTTATCATTTGTATGCCCACACCCGCCGTATATTTCGCCGCCAGACGCATACGACATCTACGCCCCGGACGAATTGCCCATGCCGCCGCAATGGCGAACCGAGGACTGGCCCGATCATCCCGCAATGGACTACTTCAGGCGATTTTTCACATTTGATCCCCAATTTCCCGAAGCCATCGTACGACAGCTAAATGCGGCGTACTACGGAGTTTGCACATATCTGGATCGGCAAATCGGTCGGGTACTCAACACCCTGGACCAATTGGAACTAACCGACACAACCCGCATAATCTATACAACAGACCACGGTGAACACCTGGGCGGACGCGGTATCTACGGCAAATTTACCATGTATGAAGAATCCGCCGCCGTGCCATTTCTGATGGCAGGTCCCGACGTCCCCGCGGGTAAAGTCGCGGAAACACCCGTATCGCTCGTCGATAGTTTCCCAACAATTTTGGAAGCCGTGGGCGCGCAACAAACCGAGGAAGACGCGGATTTACCGGGCGAATCCCTGTGGTCCATTGCACAGGAAGAAGACCGTGACCGCACGGTCTTCAGCGAATATCACGCGATAGGCGCGCAGAACGGGGCGTACATGTTGCGAAACCAAAAATACAAATACATATACCACGCCAATAATCCACCGCAACTATTCGACACAATAGACGATCCCGAAGAGTGCCGCGACCTCGCGCAATCCTCCGATCACCAGAAAGTCCTGGAAACCTTCGAACGCGAATTGCGCGACCTCCTCGATCCCGAAGTCATGGACACTCAGGCCAAAGCCTCGCAAAAAGCAATGATTGAATCTCTGGGTGGGGAAGAAGCCGTCATTCATCGGGGTGCATTTGACAACTCGCCCGTACCCGGCGAAGCACCAAAATTTCGACAGCACGGAACGGAGTGAGCACAGGAGATAATCATGGCCGAGACAGTCAAATTATTCCTCAATGGCGAATGGGTGACATCTGAAGCAGCGGAAACTGTATCCGTTTACAACCCATCGGATGGAACGGAAATAGCGGCAACACCCTTATGTGACGCATCGGAAATAGATCGCGTAGTACAATCAGCCGCAAACGCATTTCCCGAATGGGCGAACACACCGGCCGTTGATCGCGCCCGCGTGATGTTCCGGCTCGTCGCACTCATGGAAACCCATTTCGAAGAACTGGCCCAACTCGTAACCCTCGAAAACGGCAAAACCATAGAAGATGCACGCGGTGAAATTCGACGCGGGATCGAAGTCGCAGAATTTGCCTGTGGTGCGCCCGCGCTCTTGATGGGCGACGCGCTGGAAAATATCGCACAGGGAATAGATTGCGACACCATCCGACAACCCCTGGGCGTATCTGTAGGTATCACGCCATTCAACTTTCCATCTATGGTACCCATGTGGACATTGCCCATTGCCCTCGTATGCGGCAACACCTACGTATTAAAACCATCGGAGCGCGTGCCCTTGAGCGCAATTCGAATTGGCGAATTATTGGCCGAAGCCGGATTACCGCCCGGCGTATTCAACATTGCACACGGTGGAAAAGACGCGGTAAATGCCCTGCTCGCCCATCCCGAAGTAAAAACCATCTCATTCGTCGGATCAACACCCGTAGCGCGCTATGTCTATGAAACAGCCACTCGCAATGGCAAACGCGTACAATCAGCCGGTGGCGCAAAAAATTACATGATCGTACTGCCCGACGCCGACCTGGACTCAACCGTAGCTGCCGTCATGGGATCTGCTTATGGCTGCGCGGGCGAACGCTGCATGGCTGGTAGTGTACTCGTCTGTGCCGAAGGAGCCGGCGACCGTTTCCTTGAACCCCTCAGTGAAACCGCACGCGAATTTCGGGTGGGACCAACCGACCGCGATCCCGGTGTAGATATGGGACCAGTAGTGACCAAAACGCATCTGGACCGCATCCATCAACATATTGAAAACGGGCTGAAAGAAGGCGCAGAACTGATCGTAGATGGACGCGATGTAAAAGTCGAAGCAACACCGCAGGGTTTCTACCTCGGTGCCACAATTTTCGATCGGGTAAAACCCCAGATGTCCATTGCGCGGGAAGAAATTTTCGGACCGGTATTATCGACCATGCACACGGACGACCTGAGCGGAGCCATTGCGCGGTGCAATGCCAGTGGATACGGCAACGCAGCCGTACTATTCACATCCAGTGGCGGAGCCGCGCGCAAATTTCGCCACGAAGTAAACGCCGGCATGATCGGCATCAACATCGGCGTCCCCGCGCCCATGGCATTCTTCCCCTTCTCTGGATGGAACAATTCCTTCTTCGGCGACTTACATGTACAGGGCACCGAAGGCATTTCGTTCTTCACGCGACAAAAAGTAACAATCAGCCGATGGATTGACACAAAACGACAATTCTTTTAGTTAGATATCTCAGGAGGAAACATGGCAGATGATATAAAAGCTGCGGCGAGAACTGCGCGGCAGGCTGCACTCGCATTGAGTCAGACCACGGAAAAACAGCGCAATGCCGCACTTGAAGCCATAGCACAGGCATTGCATGCAAATCGCGACCGCATTTTAGACGCCAACAAACGCGATCTAACAGCAGCAGAAAAAATGCTGGCGCAGGGTGAAATCACCCCCCCGCTAATCAAGCGTCTGAAAGTAGATACTGAAAAACTGGACAGTGAAATAATAGTTGGCGTTCGCAGTGTCGCAGCCCAGGAAGATCCCATTGGCAAAACACAGGCCGCGACCGAATTGGACGAAGGCTTAAATCTCTATCGCGTAACCGTCCCAATCGGCGTCATAGGCGTGGTCTTTGAATCGCGACCCGACGCCCTGGTACAAATCGCGACCCTGTGCTTAAAATCGGGTAACGCCGTCATGCTCAAAGGCGGTAGCGAAGCATTTCACACCAACCGCGCCTTGGCCGAAATTATGATAGCTGCAACGGCCGACCTGGACGGCATTCCCGAAGGATGGATGCACCTTCTGGAAGCGCGAGAAGAAGTCGCAGCCATTCTCGAATTACACGACCTCATCGACCTGATCATCCCGCGCGGCGGCAATGAACTCGTGCAACACATCATGAACAACACCAAAATCCCCGTCATGGGGCATGCCGACGGCATCTGCCACGTGTACATAGATAAGGCGGCGGATATAGAACGCGCAAAGCGCATTGCACTCGATGCCAAAGTGCAATATGTATCGGTGTGCAATGCTGTGGAAACCCTGCTCGTGCATCGGGATATCGCATCAACTTTTGTGCCGGAGATGGTGAACATTTACCGGGACGCCGATGTGGAAGTGCGCGGCGATGCGGCTGTTCTTGAACTGAGCGAAGGGGTGCTTCCCGCCACTGAAACCGATTGGCGCACCGAATATCTCGATATGATTATTTCTGTAAAAATTGTGGATAATTTGAACGAAGCAATCGCCCACATCAACGAATACAGCAGCCATCACACCGACTCGATCGTAACCGAAAACCTGCAAGCCGCGCAGAGATTTTTGCAAGCCGTGGATTCGGCGTCAGTTCTGCACAATGCGTCAACCCGATTTGCAGACGGATTTCGCTATGGCCTCGGCGCCGAAGTGGGCATCAGCACCAATCGCCTGCACAGCCGCGGTCCCGTCGGCCTCGAAGGTCTCGTTATCTACAAGTATATAGTAACAGGTGACGGACATATTGCGGACGATTACATCGGCGAAAATGCCAGAACATTTACACATCGCAAAATGGATGCGGTCTGGCGTCCGGAATAACAACTCAAATAGAAGGGAATATCATGCGGAACTATTTTACCCTCCTTTGCTGTGCCTGTATCATAACCTCGTGTGCAACAACACAGACAGAAGTTGAAACACCTCAACCACCAGCTCCCCAACCGCCACCATCGCCCACCCTGCCCATCGATCCGGCTGTGCGAACGGGCAAACTGGCAAATGGTCTTCGCTACGTAATCCGGGAAAACAAACGACCGGAGAACCGCGCTGAATTGCGCCTCGTCGTCAATGCTGGATCCATTCTGGAAGACGAAGACCAGCAGGGACTGGCGCACTTTGCCGAACACATGGCATTTAATGGCACGGCCAATTTTCCGAAACAGGAAATAATCGATTTCCTCGAAAGTATTGGCATGCGCTTTGGCGCGCACTTAAACGCCTACACGAGTTTTGACGAGACCGTCTATATGCTTCGCGTGCCCACAGACAGCACCGAAGTCATGGAAAAAGCATTTCGCATTCTGGGCGACTGGGCGCATCGGGTAAAATTTGATTCCGAAGAAATAGAAAAAGAAAGAGGTGTGGTCATTGAAGAATGGCGTTCGGGACGCGGAGCCAGCGCGCGCATGCGCGACAAACAATTGCCAGTCTTGCTCAAAGACTCGCGTTATGCCGAGCGTCTGCCCATCGGTCAAAGAGCATTGCTCGACACATTCAAGCACGAATCCCTCACGCGCTTTTATCGCGACTGGTATCGCCCCGACCTCATGGCAGTCATTGCAGTGGGAGACTTTGAAACAGACGCGATTGAGGCCCTGATCAAAAAGACCTTTGATCCGATACCAAAAGCAGAGAACCCGCGTGCGAGAACCGCCTATACGGTTCCCGACCACGGTGAAACCCTGTTTGCGATTACAACCGACCCGGAAAATTCTCAATCTTCCATCGATATCTATTTCATGCAAGATGTCGCGCCCGAAGGAACAGTGGAAGACTATCGCAGCATGCTCATTCGCAACATGTTTAACAGCATGCTCAATCAGCGATTTAGAGAAATGACCAAAAAGCCCGATCCGCCATTTTTGGGCGCAGGCTCCAGCCGCGGGAACCTCGTCAGAACCAAAGCGACGTACATCCTGGGCGCAGGCGTCAAAGAAGGGGGGATAGAACGCGGTCTGGAAGCCGTCTTAACAGAAGCCATTCGCGTCCAACGCCACGGATTTACGCAACCCGAAGTAGATCGCTTAAAAACCAACATGTTGCGCAGCATCGAACAATCTTATCGCGAACGCGACAGACGCCGTTCGCGCGGTTTTGCATCGGAATACATCCGTCACATATTGACGGGCGAACCCATCCCGGGCATTGAAATCGAACGCGACTTATTTCGTGAACTACTTCCCGGCATTCAAGTCGAAGAAATCAACCGCCTCGTCGGCGAATGGATCACCGACAAAAACCGCGTCATCGTAGTCAGTGCACCCGAGAAAGAAGGATTGGCTGTACCTTCCGAAGCGGACCTGCTAAATATTATCAACGAAGTACAACAAAAAGAGGTCGAACCCTATGTGGAGGATGTATCCGACGACCCCCTCATCGCGAATATCCCAACGCCGGGAAAGGTCATACGCGAAACCACAATTGACACCTTTGACGTCACCGAGTGGACCTTGAGCAATGGGGTAAAAGTCGTCATGAAGCCCACGGACTTCAAAAACGACGAAATCCTGTTCACATCCTTCAGCCCGGGCGGACATTCTCTATCAAGCGATGAAAATTACATGGCGGCATCCACGGCGACATCAGCCATAATGGAAAGCGGTCTGGGCAAATTCAATCAAATTGAACTCAATAAAAAACTCGCCGGCAAAGTCGTGCGCGTATCGCCCCGCATCAGCAGCCTCAGCGAAGGCGTATCGGGTAGCGCGTCTCCCGAAGACATAGAAACCATGTTTCAACTCATCTATCTCATCTTCACAGAACCGCGTGCAGACTCACTGGCATTCCAAGCACTTCTGGACCGCTATCGAGGCATGTTGCAAAATCGGGACCTGAGGCCAACGACTGCTTATTCCGATACAATCCAGGTTACCATGTCTCAATACCACTTTAGATCGCGCCCGTGGACAAATAAAATATTGGGAGAATTGGATCTCCAAAAATCACTGGCATTTTACAAAGACCGATTTGCCGATGCCAGCGACTTCACATTCGTATTTGTCGGCAACTTTGAGCCAGAAAAAATAAAACCGCTAATAGAAACCTATCTCGGCGGCTTGCCCGCACTCAACCGCGAAGAAACCTGGCGCGACACAGGCGTCAGAGCACCAAAAGGCGTCATAGAAAAAACCGTGAAACGGGGACAGGAACCCAAAAGTAGCACACGGCTGATCTTCACCGGGCCTATTGATTACAACGATCGATTCAGGCGGTATGTCTTTGGCTCAATGGGCGATGTCTTGCAGATAAAACTTCGGGAAGTACTCCGAGAAGATGAGGGCGGCACGTACGGCGTTGGCGTACGCACATCTCTTTCGCGTTGGCCCGAAGGCCGATACAGCATCTCAATCAGCTTTGGATGCGATCCCGAACGGTTGGAAGAATTGACACAACTCGTCTTTGCCCAAATTGACAGCATGAAGCAAATATCCGTCGAACAATCCTACATCGACAAAGTGACCGAAATGGATCTGCGGGGTCGGGAGACCAATAAAAAAGAAAACGGTTACTGGCGCAGTACGCTACGCTCATATTACCAGAATGAGAGGGACTTGATGGCGTGGTTGACATACGAAGACGAAGTCATCAAAAAACTCACAGCAGAACATGTCCAAAAAGCAACACAGCAATACTTCAACATGGAAAACTACGCGCGATTCGTCTTACTACCGGAAGAAGGGATAGCTGAAAAATGACCATAGACGCCGACATGGATCGCTTAAAAAATGCCACCTATCCCGGTCGTGGCATTGTAATAGGACAAACGCCCGATACCTCATGTATGGTTCAGATCTACTGGATCATGGGCCGCAGTCCCAGCAGCCGCAACCGCGTATTTGTGCGCGAAGGCGACGCGGTTAAAACCGACACCGTGGATAAATCCCATGACATTGATCCGCTGACCATGTACTATCCCATCCGCGTACTGGACGATGCACACATCGTCACAAATGGCGACCAGACCGACACCATCGTCCATACCCTGCAAAACGGCGGCTCGTTTGAATCGGCCTTGAAAACGCGCACTTATGAACCCGATGCTCCCAACTTTACACCGCGCATCTCTGGCCTTACCGACCTGAGCGCCCCACAAGCCTATCGACTCTCAGTCTTAAAAACCGTTGGCGGTGATGCGCGCTATTGTTCGCGCCAATTTTTCGACTATGAAACCGCGATCCCCGGCACGGGCCACTGCATCACAACATACACGGACGACGGCAACCCCTTGCCCTCATTCCAAGGAGAGCCTTATGCTGTCGAATTATTCGACGACATACAGCAAACCGCCGATGTATTCTGGAACCTGTTAGATGCGGACAACCGCGTCTCGCTACTCGTAAAATTCATCCATTCCGAGACCTCTGATCTGGTAATCGTGAACAAATATGGAGACTAAGTGCTCTTTCAAAAAAATTTGCTAACATTTTATCTGATAGACTGGATTGCGGCTTACACCCTGCCGCAATGACAACCCCCGTTCGTCACGCCTGCATGTTTTAAGCAGGCGTCCAGTGGTTTAAGTCAATAAACTCATTTGAAATACCACTAAGGAGCACCTCTATGGAACCAATCAAATACGGTATGTTCATCATGCCCTTCCACGCCCCGGACAAACCGTTGAGTCAGGGATTTGACGAGGATTTGGAACTCGTTGTCAAAGCCGAGGAACTGGGCTTTGATGAATTCTGGATCGGCGAACACCATACCATGAAATACGAGACCATTGTCACGCCCGAAATTTTCATCGGACGCGCCCTGGGTGAGACCCAGCGCATTCGCCTGGGACCGGCACCGGTCTGTTTAAACCTGCACCACCCCGCCTATGTGGCCAGCCGTCTATCTTTTTTGGATCACCTATCCAAAGGCCGACTCAATCTGTGCTTTGGCCCGGGCAGTGTCACTTCAGACCAGGAACTATACGGATTGGATCCCAAATCGGGCGGTGCAATGACCGGGGAAGCCATTGACGCCATCCTCAACTTGTGGACATCGGATCCACCCTATGAGCACCGGGGGAAATACTGGCAATTCCAGCTCAAAGACAATATTGACGAAGAAACCCTGATCGGTTTCATCCACAAACCCTTTCAACAGCCCCACCCGCCCATCGCCATGCCGGGAATGAGCCGCAACTCACACAGCATGCAAACCGCTGGCGAGCGCGGCTTCCAGCCCTTTTCCGCCTGCCTGATATCGGGCAACGTGGTAGCCGACAACTGGCAGATCTATGAGCAGAGCGCCCTGCAAGCGGGACGGCAACCGCAGCGAACCGACTGGAAAATCGCCCGTTCAATCTTTCTCGCCGACACCACAGCCGAAGCCGTAAAAAAGGCGCAGAACAATTCCCTGGCAAAAAATTACGAATACATCGGGCGTCTATTCGACAAGGGCCTGGGGCGCCAGGTGTACAAGCGCGACCTGGACATGCCCGACTCCGAGTGCAATCTGGACTATTTGATGACCGAACAAATCATCGCTGGCGACGTCGATGAAGCCCTGCGCCGCTTGCTGGCTCTGTTCGAGGAAACCGGCCCCTTTGGCACTCTGGTGCTCATGGGCTACGACTGGGACGACAAAGATAGTTGGGTGTACAGCATGGAATTGTTCGCCCGTGAACTAATGCCGGCTTTGAACAAGGCAGTGGGCGCGGTACCGTAGAGGTCAAAAATGACAATCAAAGCATTGACATTCGACGTATTCGGCACAGTCGTTGATTGGCGCAGTTCGGTCATCCGCGACGGCGAGCGATTGGGCGAGCGCATGGGATTGGATGTAGATTGGGCCGCATTCGCCGATGCGTGGCGCGGGGGCTATGGTCCGTCGATGAACCGCGTGCGCACGGGCGAATTGCCCTGGACAAAAATCGACGACCTGCACCGCATGATACTGGACGAACTCATAGAAAAATTCGGCATCTCGGGATTATCCGAAGAAGAAATCGAGGACTTCAATTGCGTCTGGCATCGCCTCGACCCCTGGCCCGACGCCGCAGGCGGCTTATGGCGGTTAAAATCGCGGTACCTGATCGCCACACTCTCCAACGGCAATGTATCGCTACTCGCCAACATGGCGAAATACGGCGGACTGCCCTGGGACTGCATCTTATCCGCCGAATTGGCCGGGCATTACAAACCCGACGCCGAGACCTATTTGAAAGCCATCGAACTGCTCAGTTGTGAACCCCCGGAAGTCATGATGGTCGCCGCCCATCAGGGCGACCTGCACCATGCAGCGCGCGTCGGCATGAAAACGGCTTATGTATTCCGACCCCTCGAACGGGGACCCAACACAAAAAAAGACCTGCCTCCCGATCTGGACTTCGACATCATAGCCCATGACTTTCACGACCTCGCCGATCAACTGGGGTGTTATTGAAAAAATGAAACTCACCGATTTCAAAGTTCTGACATTCGACTGCTATGGCACACTCATCGACTGGGAAACCGGGATGATCAAAGGGCTGGCACCGCTTCTATCAAAGGTCGAACGAGAATTGCCGCGCAATGAAATCCTTCAAGCGCATGCGCGACACGAATCAACACAACAAACCTGGACCCCGGGCATGCGCTATTCCGAACTCCTCGCCATCGTCTATAAACGCCTCGCCGAAGAATGGGGCGTCGCCGTCACGCCTGATGAGTGCGCCGCATACGGCCAATCGATAAAACAATGGCCGGCATTTCCCGATTCTCCCGACGCACTGCAATATCTCAAAAAGCACTACAAACTCGCGATCCTGTCCAACGTCGATAACGACAGCTTCAAATACAGCAACGACCGTCTCGGCGTCGAATTTGACGCCATATACACGGCTGAAGACATCGGATCGTACAAACCTGCGGATCGAAACTTCAAATACATGCTGGAACACCTGAAATCGCTCGGCATCGAAAAGTCGGAAATTTTACACACCGCAGAAAGTTTATTCCACGACCACATTCCGGCGAACAAAAACGGACTCGCCACCTGCTGGATCTACAGGCGCTACAACGACGAAGGCTTCGGCGCAACCAGAGACCCGGGCGAAATGCCAAACTACAATTTTCAATTCAATAGCATGGCAGATCTCGTCAAGGCACACCATGAAGTTTTTTCTCAAGGAGACCCACCATGATCCAGAGCGGTGTTGCAAGCGGAGACATCACGCCAGAACCCGGTCCAGTGCTTCAGGGGCATTGGAACACCAACCCATCGCATTCCGTACTCTATCCTCTTGAAGTGCGAGCGGTCGTATTTGCCGACGGAGACGCACAAATAGCCATCGCCACACTCGACGTCATCGGCATAACCAAAGTCATCACTGACCGAATCCGAGCACAGGTGGCAAATATCATTCCTGGAGACAGCGTAATGGTAGCGTGCAGCCACACGCACTGCGCCCTCCCCACACTGCCGTGTTTGGGCATGACACCCGACCCCGAATATATGGATCGCATCGTCGAAACCACCGCCGCGTGCATAGTCGAAGCAGCCGCAAATCTTCAGCCCGCGACCCTCGGTCTCGGATGTGGATCCGCGCATTTCAACATCAACCGCCGTCCGCTCCCCGGAGCCTCGAGCATGACCTTGAACTACGGCGGAATCGTCGATCGCCGCGTGCGGGTCTTACACGTAACAGGAGCAAACGGCGCACTCCTCGCCACATTATTCCACTACGCCTGTCACCCGACCACATTGAGCGGCGCCAACGGCATCATCTCGCCCGATTATCCCGGCATTGCCCGCAACCGAATTGAACAAACCCTCGATAGCAAAGCACTCTTCTTACCCGGATGCTTTGGCAACATCCGCCCCGCCATCCTGAGCGAAACCGGAGGATTTGCCTCCGCCACCAGAGAACAATTGGACGCTTGCGGTCACGAACTCGGCGATGAAGTATGCCGCGTAGCCACAGGACTGAACACCAGAAGCGCAGAAGGCATATTTGCCCGCCGCACCGACATCGCAATACCTTATGGCGACCTCATGCCCGAAGACGAACTAAAAAAAATGGCCGCAGACGAAAGCGGACAATTATTAACAGGTCCCTGGGCAAGAAAAGTATTGGAAATGGCGGCATCAGGCACCGTCCCACCCGAAAAACCCACCGAAATGCAACTGATGCAGGTGGGACCACTATCACTGATCACCATACCGGGCGAACCCGTACAGGAAATTGGGCATGCAATGGAAAAAAGGCTGAGGAACATCAGCGAGGACCTGTGGCCCGTGGGCTATGCCAATGACGAGGTGGGATATTTGTGTACAGAGCGGCAATACGAAGAAGGCGGTTACGAACCCAATGCCTATCCGTATTACGGGGAACCCGCGCCATATCGGGGCGAAGAAGAGATCATCTTGCAAACAGCAGACACTTTAGCACGGGATTAAAAATGAAACAAATCGATATACCCTATGGCCGAGGAGCCGTATCTGTTCAAACAGATCCCAAACTCGCGCACTGGGATGTAATCCGCCCCGCATTTGAACCCGCACTTGAAGACCCCAAACGGCTCTTTCACAAAGCCGTGCGCGACCCCATCGGCACAAAACCCCTCAGAGAAATGGTCAAGCCTTCAGACCGGGTCGTAATCGCAACATCCGACGGCACCCGCCCCGTACCCAACAAACAACTCATCCCCTATCTACTCGAAGAACTGCCCGTATCCCCCGACCGTGTAACCGTATTGATCGGCACGGGCACGCACAGACCAAATACAAAGCGCGAAATTGTCGAAATGTTTGGCGAAGAGATGGTTCGCCGCGTACGCATTGTCAATCACGATGCATTTAGCGAAACGCAAAACGAACGGGTGGGCAAAACTGCGGACGGAACAACCGTATTTTTGAACAGGGAATACATCAATGCAGATGTGCGCATTGCCCTCGGATTTATCGAACCGCACTTTTTTGCGGGCTTCTCGGGGGGTCCCAAAGCCGTCGCCCCTGGCGTGGCGAGTATTGAAACCATTTTTCGACTGCACCGCGCCGAACTGATCGCCGACCCAAACAGCACCTATGGCGTACTCCAGGAAAACCCACTACACAGTGAAATCCGCGAATGCGTCGCACTATGTCCCCCGGATTTTTTGCTCAACGTGACACTCAACGCAGAAAAGAAAATCTCGGGATATTACGCGGGCGACCTCTCCCTGGCCCATACAAAGGGATGCGCCGATGTAAAAGCCTCGGCGATGGTCCCTGTCGAGACCCCCTTCCCACTGGTGGTCACATCCAACAGCGGCTTTCCTTTGGATCAAAACCTGTATCAAACCGTAAAAGGCATCTCAGCCGCAGCGCGTATTGTAAATGACGGCGGCACAATACTGGTCGCGAGTGCGTGCAGCGATGGCGTACCCGATCACGGCAATTTTGCGGCATTGATGCGCGAAGGGCATACACCTGCAGACGTGATAGAATCGGTCTATGCACGCGAACCCATCCTCGACCAGTGGCAGGCGCAAATTCTATCGGGCATATTAGACCGCGTAAATGTAAAAGTCTATACCGAAATGGACAGCGACGAGGTCCGCGCCTGCAAACTACAGGTCATACCCAATCTCAACGAATCCATACGCGACCACTTAAAAGCCGAAGATGCCCGCATAGCCGTATTGCCCGATGGCCCCCTGGTCATCCCCTACCTGTAATCTCTCCTCAAACAGGACCCGCCTTCAGAATCTCATCGCTGATCCCATCTTCAAACTGCTTGAAATTCTCCTTAAACAACCGCGCCAGATATGTAGCCCTCGCGTCGTATTCAGACGGATTCGACCACGTTGCACGCGGAGACAAAATACTACCCGTAACATCTGGACAGGTTTTGGGAACCTCGAAACCAAAGCGCGGGTCTGTTTCGCATTTGACATCTGTCAAAGCACCATTGTGTATCGCCCGAATAATTGAGCGGGTATTCGTCAACGTAATGCGCTTGCCAACGCCGTAGCCACCGCCCGACCAGCCCGTATTGACCAGCCACACATCCGAATCGTGTTGCTGTATTTTTTCTGCCAATTGCTCGGCGTATTTCCCCGGATGCCACACGAGAAAAGGGGCGCCAAAACAGGCCGAAAAAGAAGCCTGTGGTTCGGTAACACCCATTTCTGTACCCGCGACCTTAGCCGTATAACCGCTGATAAAATGGTACATCGCCTGTGCCGGCGTGAGCTTGCTCACCGGAGGCAAAACACCAAACGCATCACACGTCAAAAAAATGACATTCTTTGGATGACCACTCACACAGGGGATTTGTGCATTGGGAATATACTCAATGGGATATGCCGCGCGCGTATTTTCTGTAATCGTATCATCGTCGTAATTAACCACGCGCGTGTTCTCGTCAAAAACGACATTTTCGAGCACCGTCCCAAAACGGATCGCATTGTAAATCTCCGGCTCGCGCGCTTGCGAAAGACCGATGCACTTGGCGTAACAACCGCCCTCAAAATTGAAAATACCGCGATCGCTCCACCCGTGTTCATCATCGCCAATAAGACGGCGCCGTGGCTCGGCGGAAAGCGTCGTCTTTCCCGTACCAGACAGACCAAAAAAGAGCGCCGTATCACCCGCTGCACCCACATTGGCCGAACAGTGCATCGACAAAATATCCTGCTTGGGCAAAACATAGTTCAGAACCGTGAAAACACCTTTCTTCATCTCACCCGCATATTCCGTCCCCAAAATAACCATCTCTCGCATTTCAAAACTCACATCTACACTCGTCGTCGAAGTCATTTCAGCCGTGTAACGGTTCGCGGGAAATCTACCCGCATTAAAAATGACATAATCCGGCTCGCCAAAATTTTCGAGTTCTGTGCGCGAGGGACGCATAAGCATATTGTGCATAAACAGAGCATGGTACGCGCGGGCGCAAACAACCCGCACCTTAACGCGATATTTGGGATCCCAACCCGCATAACCGTCAACCACATAGATGCGGTCGCAAACATTGAGATAATCGATAGCCCGCTCTCTATTGATCAGAAACGTGCGCTCATCGAGTTTAATATTGACCTCACCCCACCAGATATCATCCGCACTATCGGGATGATGCACAATGCGTTTATCCTCGGGACTGCGCCCGGTCTTTTCTCCCGAACGCACAATGAGTGCCCCAGTACTCGTAATAGTCGATCCGGTCTCGTGGGTCAGCGCCTCTTCGTAAAGCAACGCTGGCGAAGCATTGCGCAAAATAAGCGGCCTGGTGATATTGTATCGTTCCAAATTTATTCCGGTCATAAATGAACTCCTTTCGGGATCAGGATGATCAGGATTAAAGGATGATCAGGATGGTCTCCAGCGGCAATCAGCAAAAACCTCCTGGATCGCGGCTCAACCATGCCCCTGCATGCTTTAAGCAGGGGACCATGCCGCGATGACGAGTGCCTTTAACGTCTCGCCTCTCAAAATATATCACACAAGACACTTCAAACCAAATATTACTCCACAACCAAAAATTTCTTCATTTCTGAAAAATAGTGATTATATTCTGCGACCGACTATTGATCTGGAGGAAGACAATGTCCAAAAAATGGCTACGCGTTGCCGCATGTCAAATGCATGCCGATGAGAACATCGAAAAAAACACATATGAAGTCATCGACCGCCTGAACACCTGTGCGCGTGAAAAAGTTGGAATAGCCGCGTTTCACGAAGGGGTTTTATACGGCTATAGCAACTGCCCCAATTTCTGGTCAAACCTGGATCAAACGCGCATTGAAAAAGCCGAACGGCAAATCATACAGATATGCCGTGAAAAAGGCATTGCCGCAATCGTCGGCTCAACACATCTCGAAAACGGGCAACGCTACAACAGCTTACTCGTCATAGATCGCGATGGCACAGTACAGGGGCGCTATGGCAAAATACATCTGGCGGGTGAAAAATGGTGTGAACCCGCGCAACACCTGCCCATTTACCACTTGTGCGGCGTACCCTGTTGTTTTTTAATCTGTCACGACATACGATATCCCGAACTCGTGAGATTGCCCGCCGCAGCCGGTGCAAAAATCTGCTTCTTCGCCAGTTGTGAAAGCTCTGTCACCTCAGAGCACAAATTGTCCGCCTATCGCGCCATGCCCATCAGCCGCGCAACCGAAAATGACATTTACGTCGTCATGGCAAACGCGCCCGCCGACCCCCTGGACATCAACCGCGCGGGATCTTCCCACGGCGAATCAAAAATCATCCATCCAAATGGCAACGTCATAGTCGAAGCTGGCATATTCACCGACGAGATCATAATCCGCAAATTAGATCTCCATCAGGCATCGCGAAACATCGCATTGCGAGCCGTGAATGACATAACGCGCCTGCGCGAATGGATGAAAAAAGGCGTAAAATTAGTAGATTTTGAAAAGGAGCATTCATGAAAGAAACGAAACCAAACATCTTGTGGATCTGTACAGACCAGCAGCGATATGACACCATTGGCGCACTGGGCAATCCCCATGTAGATACCCCCAATATCGACCGGCTAATCGCCGAAGGATTTGCATTTACCCATGCGTATTGCCAGAGTCCGATTTGCACACCGAGTCGGACGAGCTTTTTGACCGGACAATACGCCAGCGCCGTACACGTAAATGGCAATGGCAACTCGCATTTCCCAGATGCGCCCCCCCTGGTCACCAAAATACTCGCAGACAACGGATACGACTGCGGACTAATCGGCAAATTACACTTATCGAGCGCGCATGGACGCATAGAAAAAAGAACAGATGACGGATACCGCTACTGGCAATACAGCCACGCGCCCCGGGACGATTGGGAAACCGGACACGATTATGCCGACTGGGTGCGATCAAAAGGCGAGATATTGGGCGAACTCATCAAAAGTCCCGACGGCGTCCCCGCAGAACTGCACCAGACCACGTGGTGTGCGGAAAAAACCATCGAATTTTTGAGCGAACAGCGCGACGGACCCTGGTTGGCCTCTGTGAACATCTACGACCCACATCCGCCATTTAACCCACCCAAAACGTACCGCGAAATGTTTGACTCCGAACAGGTAAACGGTCCCCTATTTCGAGAAAGCGACCTCGCGCAACAAGCAAAACTGGAAGCCATCGACTTCCAGTCCAAAGGCCGACACCCCGATGAACTGGATATACGAAGCCCCGTAATCCCCAGGACGCCGACGCGCGGATTGCACGAATCCGAATCAGCCGGAAAACGCGATGCAAAAACACTCATCGCCGCCTATTACGCCATGATCAAATTGATCGACGACCAACTCGGGCGCATAATTGCCGCACTGGAAGAAACTGGACAGCGCGACAACACATTGATTATCTTCACCAGCGACCACGGCGAAACTCTCGGAGACCATGGACTGATTCAAAAGGGATGCCGTTTTTACGAAGGACTGGTACGCGTACCACTCATTTTTTCATGGCCGGGTTATGTAAAATCCGGACAAAAAAGTGACGCGCTCGTCGAATTGCGCGACATAGCCCCCCTCTTATTGGAACTGGCTGGCATAGAAGTGCCCGAACGAATGCAACCGCATTCGCTATCACCCATGCTCAGCGGGGATCACCCCCCCGACGAACACCGCGATTTTGTGCGCTGTGAATATTACGATGCACTCGATCAAGCCGACGGAACATTTGCCACAATGTATCGCAATCGTCGGTACAAACTCGTGGTCTATCACGGACACGGCCTGGGCGAACTCTACGACTTGCAGGAGGATGCAGACGAATTTGACAATCTGTGGGACAGTCCCGATCATGCAGATGTAAAACTCGACTTAATGCAACGCAGCTTTGATGCATCAATGCTCGCAATGGATAGAGGTCCAGAACGCATTGGACCGATGTAAAAACACTATGCGGAGGTATTACATGGCAAAAAAACCAGTTCAAAAACCAAAAATTAAAATCATGGCAGCAGACTGGTCATTGAGAGATTACCCTTCTGCAAGAAACCCCTGGACAATTCAGACCAAAGTGCGAAAAGTAAAAGAAGCGGGATTTCACGGCATGTCATCCGGGGCTGACCCCGAGTTAGCCGCGGAATTGCAAAAACAGGGATTGGAAATGGTCGGCGGCGTAGATGTGGGCAGCAAAAAAGAAGCCGACAAAAAAATGAAAGCATTTGCCGACATAGGCGTGATACACATCAACGTCCAATTGTGCGATCACGACACGCGAACAAAAGACGCGGTAAAAGTCGCGCGAGCCGTCGTAAAAGCCGGAAAAAAGCACAAAGTCAAACCCGCAATCGAAATCCATCGCGACACATGCACAGAAACACCGGAAAAAGCCTTTGCACTGGCCGATGCGTACCGAAAAAAACACAAAAAGAAACTGCGAATGAACTTCGACCACTCGCACCCGGCAATCATCAAACAACTCCGCCCCCACGAATACTGGGAACGGCTATCGGAGCGCACCGACCTCTTGCAAATGCACGAACTCATCCACTTTCGCCCTTTCACAGGCAGCCATTGTCAAACCCCCGTGACAAATGGCAAAGGGCGACTGGATCGCGATTTCAAAATCTGGCTGACGAATTACCTCGAACCCGCCCTCGAAGCGTGGATACAGGGCGCGAAACCGGGCCAAACACTCCACATCGTACCCGAACTGGGACCACAAGGCTCTGGATACGCGCTCGCCTGTTTCCCCGACATCTGGGAAGATGCCATCCGGGAAAAGAACGAAATCATAAAAGTCTGGCGTCGGTTAATGAGAAATTGGAACAGGTAAATGGAGATATAACATGTCAAATCTCAAAGGACAAATCTTGATCGGCTCCATACTCCTGGACCTCAACCGCTGGGGCGATCCCAAAACACCGACCTACGAAGTAAGCGATTGGACTGACCGCTTTCGGAAAGCCGGATTTGACGGAATGGAACTCTGGGAATATCACGCCACACTGTGTTCAGACGCCGAACGCGAAAAATTGCTGTCCTCTGATTTCCCAGCAACAATCTACAATACTTATTGCGACTTCGACGACAACGCTGCCGATGCGCGCCAACACGCGGCAGAAATGATCGGCCTATTCAGCTCAGCCGGTGTGAAATTCAACGTGGGCAAAGACCCTGCCCTGCGCGAAACCTATTTGAACAACCTGCGCGCCTGGCGCGAACAAGTCCCACAAACCTGTACACTGCTCTGCGAATGCCACCCGGGTACAATCGTTGAACACCCCGATGACGCCAAGGCATTCTTCAATGACCTGGGCATCGAAGGCTGGGAAATCATCGTACACTGCTTCATCCCCGAGATGGATATCCTGAAGCGATGGTTCGACCTCTTCGGACCCAAAGTCACGCACGCACACACCCAATTGCGCGATGAAAACACCAATGTCCAATTGCTTCACGACCATCCCGAGCGCGCCCAGGCATCCCTGAACCTCATGGCAGAATACAAATTCGCTGGCTCCATCACCGTTGAATTTTCCAAAGGAACGCGCGAACCCGGCGAAAACATGGACGACCTCTGGACAGCGGCACAAGCCGACCTATCGTTCTTACGTAGTAAATCCCAACCTTGAATGGAGTATCGAATGGCGAGAAAAGTAACAATTGCATTGATTGGTGCCGGGATGTTTGGCGGCGATGTCCACGCCCGGGCGTTTGCGGATTTGCAGCGCAACGGCATCAGTGGCTTGATGGGGCGAGTCGGACTCGACGCCTGGGCGCGCGACCTTGCAGACATCGAATTTGATCTGGTCGCAGTAGCCACGCGCAGCGAAGCATCCGCACAACGCGCAAAAGCCAACTTTGAGCAATGGACCGGACACGTGCCCGCACCCTACTGGGGCGAAACACCCTGGGAAGATGTCTTGCGCGACTTTCCAGACCTCGACGTAATGGCCGTCGCCACACCCGACAACCTGCACACACCCGTGGTCCTCGCAGCATTGAACAACGGCACCCATGTCATCACCGAAAAACCCATGTGTTTATCGATTCGCGAAGCCGATGAAATGATCGGACTCGCCAATGAAAAAGGACTGGTATGTGCGGTCGATATGCACAAACGCTACGACCCGGATCACATGCGCATCGAACACGACATCGCCAACCGCATCGGCGACCCCATTTACGGACTCGCCATGCTGGAAGAACCCCTCGAAGTATCCACCAGCACATTTAAGTGGGCAGAAGAAAGCGACCCCTTCTCCTACGTGGGACCCCACTGGGTCGATCTATTTTACAACTACTACCGCAGCAAACCCGTATCCCTCACAGCCGTAGGACAAAAAAAACGCCTCATACGCGACGGAATTGACGCATATGACGCCGTCCAGGTCCGCGTAGATTTCGACAACGGCATGAGCATTTACTTCCACAACAACTGGATCACGCCCGACGATTTTGAAGGTCCCGTCAACCAGGGACACGAAATAGTCGGCACCGACGGCAAAGTGGAATCCGACCAGCAATATCGCGGCTTTCGCTTTTGGTACGCGGACGGCGGCAGCCAGAGTTCAAACAACCACTTCACGCGCAACGTCAAACGCCCCGACGGCTCAGAAGTCTATGTGGGATATGGCACAGACAGCATCATCGTAGCACTCGTCGCAATCTGTCGCATCGAATTCCTGGACGAAACCCTATCAGACGTAAAAGAAATTTACCCCACCGCTGAAGACGGCCGGATCACAACGGCAATCGTAGATGCCGCGCGCATCGTCCGCGACCGCAATTTTGAATACATGCGCGAAGGCAAAGGCGCCACTGTCACAGCGCAATTCGGCGCAGACGGCATCACCATCGTCGATCCCAACCGCGCATCTGAAGGACCCGACGCAGTATTTGAAAAAATATACGATAAGCCAGTGTGATCCGCAGATGAACGCAGATGAACGCAGATGATTATAGGGGCGGTGCCCCTGTGGTCGCCCTGTGAAGTAGGGTGGAGGAAGGGTGGCATCCTGTAAATCCTTTAATCCGGGAAATCCTGATCCAATGGGAAAAGAATTTGACATCACCCCTGTTAACGTACCAAAAGTCGATACAAAATATCGCCGCATTATAACGCCTGTACCCCATCCAGACTCGGTGGCAACTTTGGAAACCCTGCACCGGGTAGAACCCATCTCCATGCGCGGACAACCGCCCATTGTATGGGATCGCGCAGAAGATTGTCAGGTCTATGACAAATACGGCAACATGTGGCTCGACTGGAGCTCCGGCGTACTCGTCACCAATGCCGGACACGGCATGCCCGAAGTGCGGCGCGCAATCGTAGAACAGGTCGGCACCGGGCTACTGCACAACTACGTATTCCCCAGCGAAGAACGGGCGCAACTCGTCGAATTCCTGGTCAGCCTGGCTCCCGATGGATTGGACAAAGCATTTCTACTAACAACCGGATCTGAAAGCACAGAAAACGCCCTGAAACTCGCGCGAACATACGGCATAGCAACCGGGGGAAAAAAGAAAATCGGCTTTGTGGGATTTGAACGCGGATTCCATGGACGCACAATGGGCGCACAGCAAGTCGGCGGAATGCCCGGACAAAAAGACTGGATCGGAAACGAAGACCCCGCCATCGTACAGGTACCCTTTCCCGACGGATATTGGACGGAAAACGTGGATTTCGATTACTTCTGCTCTACACTCCAGGACAAAGGACTAAATGCAGACGACGTATGCGGCGTCATGCTCGAAACATACCAGGGCGTAGGACCTGATTTCGCGCCCGTGGCGTACGTCCAGGCACTATCTGAATGGTGCAAAGCACACGGCGCCCTCTTAATTTTTGATGAAGTACAGGCGGGATTTGGTCGCACCGGCAAAATGTGGGGATTTGAGCACTACGGCGTAACGCCCGACCTCATCTGCTTTGGCAAAGGCGTAAGCAGTTCCTTGCCCCTATCGGGCGTAATCGGCAAATCCGAAGTCATGGACTTATATCCCCCCGGATCAATGACAAGCACCCACACGGGCAACCCCGTCTGTTGTGCAGCGGCACTTGCCAGCCTGAAAAAAATCGTAAATGACGACTTAACCGGCAATGCAGCGCGCCTCGAACCAATATTGATGAACGGAATCAAAAAAATTCAAGCCGCACATCCCGATGTAGTCGGACACGTAACCAGCAAAGGACTCGTAGGCGGCGTACAAATGGTAAAAGCGAACCAAAAAGAACCCGACCCGGACCTGGCGCACGAAATTGTACTGCGTTGTTTCCACAAAGGACTGCTATTCTTTGCCCCTGTGGGCGCGTGGGGACAAACCGTAAAAATCTCTCCGCCCTTAACCATTGAACAAGACGCGCTCGAAGACGGCTTACAGGTACTTGCTGAAGTTGTAGATGAAGTGGTAAGAGGTAAGAAGTAAGACGATCACCCAACAACACCCCACTGGATCGCGGCTCAACCATGCCGCGATGACGTGCCTTTCACGTCTCACCTTTCACATCTCACGTTTAACGCTTTTCGAGGATTTAATATGTCAAACGAAAAACCCGGACGACTGCGCGAAATAGCAGCATTATTCTTTAAACTCGGCGTAATAGGCTTTGGTGGACCCGCAGCGCACATCGCCCTGATGGAAGACGAAGTCGTTGAAAAGCGCGCGTGGCTATCGCGCGAGCGATTCTTAGACCTCGTCGGCGTAACGAGTATTATTCCCGGACCAAACTCGACTGAAATGGCGATACACCTGGGATTCTTGCGCGGCGGTTGGATCGGCCTATTGCTGGCTGGCGGATGTTTTATCTTTCCCGCCGTTACATTGACAACAATCCTCGCCTGGGCCTACATGACTTATGGTGCCATCCCAGAGGTCGCCGACTTGCTCTATGGCATCAAACCAGCGGTACTCGCCGTCATTCTGGGCGCACTCTGGCGACTGGGTCAAAAAGCCGTAAAAGGCTGGCGACTGAGCTTTCTCGGCCTGGCTGTAATGCTCGTATCCCTCACGACATTTAGCGGCGTGCTCGCACTGATTGGCGGCGGAATCATCGGGATGTTCTGGCTTAGAATGACCCGATCCAGAGACCGCGAACACATGGCTGTAATTGCGCCCATAGCAGGCACGGGATTTACAATACTGGCAAGTCAAGGCGCAGTAGCCTCGGGACCAACCCTGTGGGCACTGGGACTGTTCTTTCTAAAAATTGGCGCAATCCTCTACGGCAGCGGATACTTGCTCATTGCATTCCTCGAAGAAGAACTCGTACTTGGATATGCCTGGCTAACCCAGGAACAATTGCTGGAAGCCATTGCCATCGGCCAGTTCACACCCGGACCCGTATTATCGACCGCAGCCTTCATCGGTTATCTCGTCACCGGCGGCAAATTATCCGGCGCACTCGTCGCTGCTGGCGCGATCTTCTTGCCATCCTTTGTATTTGTCGCTGCCCTGAACCCCCTCTTGCCCAGGCTGCGAGAATCTGAATGGGTAGCGTCTTTTCTCGACGCCGTAAACGTCTGCGCCGTGGGATTGATGGCCGCCGTAACAATAGAACTGGGCTATCTAACCCTGGATTCAATACCCAAAATGGCAATCGCATGCATCGCATCCATACTGATATTGTGGCGCAATGTCGGCGCAGTATGGCTGGTCGTCGGTGGAGCCGTTGTGGGTTGGATCCTCCTCGCTGCGGGCTTATAGGGATGAACCAGGAATATCTCAAACCCGAAGTCGTCTCCCGGCTCGCGCGTCTGGACCTGATCGCGCGCATGGTCGTCGAAGGATTTATCACCGGCCTGCACCAAAGCCCCTACCACGGATTCTCCGTCGAATTCTCCGAATACCGACAATACATGCCGGGAGACTCACTGCGCGACCTGGACTGGAAAGTATTTGGCAAAACCGACCGCCTCTACGTCAAACAATACGAAGAAGAAACCAACCTCAAAGCCCATCTCCTCATAGACGCCAGTGCCTCAATGGCCTATGGCTCGAACGCCATCACCAAATTCCAATACGCATCTTACACCGCAGCCGCCCTATCCCACCTCATGTTGCGCCAGCGCGACGCCGTTGGCCTGATCGCCTTTGACGAACACATACGCACATATCTACCGCCTCGCTCTGTCACCAGTCACTTGCACACCCTGCTCACCACACTTCAAAACACCAGCCCCGAAGGCACCGATACCGACCTTGCCGCCACCTTTCACGAACTCGCAGAACGCATTGTGCGCCGCGGCCTCGTCATCGTCATCTCCGACCTCTTCGACGATCCAGATCGCCTGCTCAACGGCCTCAAACACTTTCGCCATCGCAACCACGAAGTCATCGTCTTCCACATATTAGATCCCCGGGAGCGCGACCTCGACTTCAACCGCGAAATGCGCTTTGTCGATCTCGAATCCGGCACGCGAATCGCCACAGAACCCTGGCATCTCGCACCCGCGTACCGCGACCACATGGAAACCCTCATCAACCGCTTCCGCCGCGAATGCCGCGAAGCCATGATCGACTACGTCCTCCTCGAAACCTCAGAACCCTTTGACACCGCCCTCTTCAACTACCTCGCCAAACGCAAAAAATTGATGTGAAAGAGGCGGTGAGATGTAAAACGTGAGATGTTAAAAGCACCCCTCTTACCTCTTACCGATTTGTCGAACCAAAAAATTTATCTTCAAATCTATTTTCTCAGGTCGCGGGCATCCTATCTGAATGGGTTTATCAAACTCGATTTTTGAGATATACCGTAGAATCCGAAGGACTATCTTTTAACTTTTTTGACAATTCCTTTCGGATGATAAATTGGATTTTTAGATACAATAAATACCTGCGGATGAAAGATGCTTTTTCCAATTCTTCTCGATAGCGCGAGTGTACGCTTTCTCTCACTTCCTTCTCTTTAATTGAACGTAATTCCCTTTTGCCGTTGGCTTGAAAGCCTTCATTTTTGTCATTCATGACACATTCCTTTCCAATATGAACTATCCTTACAAACTAACTTGTACCCTCAGTACAGATAGGGGTTTGATCTTCAAAATCATTGGGAAATGTATTATGGGTGTCCAAAACCCACCAGTTCGGCAATTCGATAAGTATTGAACACCCAATGATCAGAGGTCATATATATTATTTCTTTCCGACTGCCAATGATCAAATCCGAGATCTTATCTGATCTTTTGACATCACCTAATTATCATTTTCTTTTTCCTTTTCCTTCTCCTCTTCTTCCTCCCCCGTATCTATTTCTGGCACTGGCGGTTCCTTGGGGGGATTCTGATAGTGGCAACTGGCATAGCAATCATGGTATCCTCTCGCTGTTGCCGTAACTGCTCCAACAATAATAGCAGCTGGCACGTTTCTAGTATTTCGGTATGTCAGCTCAGTTGCCACCCATGTCTTAGCTGCAACTGAATCAAGAGCATCGGCATGTGCATCATAAATTGCTTCCGCCCTTGGGTCTGGAGGAACAACATTAGTTGCATCCCGTTGAGTCGTTTCGAATTCAGGCATTGTTTTGCTCCTTTCTTGAAAAGTGATGATGACTTCTGATCATAAAATTAAAAATTCTCTATACTGAAATACCACTACAGGGACTAAATTACCAATAGCGTGGTATATAAAGCTGGCAGTAAGTGAATTTGTGTGTTCTGCCAGGAATGCTGTCACAACACCAGAAGAAAATATAAAGAAGAGACCTGTAATATCTGTCCCCAAGACATGGAATGCTGAAAAAATAAGAGCTGAAATCAAAGTTGAGATAACGATATCATTTCGTTCGCGTAAAATCCTATATAATATCCCCCGAAAGTACAATTCTTCTTGAAATGGACCTAAAATGCCTCTGAATATTATTTGGCCGTAAAATATCACATCAGAAGAATATTTGGATGGGGGATTACTATAATTTACAATTATCCCGGCCTCTAATAGGGACACTATAGCACCGAAGACGAAGGCAAAAATGATATATCGAACTTGAGTCGCATGGTATATTGCTCCCCAAATTATCCTGATCGATAAATCCACTTTCTTGCATTGCCATAAAAGAAAGGCAAGAAAGGCAAAAATCACCACTGCAAGGAGAAATGTTTGCGTAATATGTATCACATCATGGCCTGTTAAATCCCATCTATTGACATGATCAAAATGCACTATCATTAAGCCAAACAGCCCACTAACAACAGCAGTAATCACCACGTATAAAACCATCCAAAGGATTATTCTTTTAAGAGACCAGGGGAGTTGTAGTTGCTGAGCGACATCAGATTCTAAATCATCACCTACATCTATTTTGCTATTTTGCATGTTCTTCTCGCGTGTAAAAAAGTGAAGCTTCCGAAGGCCATACTGAATAGCTATCACCTGTATGCCGTGCGTTGTGTGCAGACGAGCGCAGGTGGGTCTGCCGTGATGGGCACAGACAGGTAAACCGTTGCATATTATATACTCGCTGTTTTTTCATACAAGTGAGTATAAATCCCACCTCGTATGACTAACCAATCGTGCGTTCCCTGCTCTACAATTTGTCCCTCATCCAATACCACAATCTCATCTGCATTTTGAATCGTTGAAAGTCTGTGCGCGATAATGATCGTTGTTCTACCTTGTCGCACGGTTTTCAATGCCTCCTGTATGTGATATTCGGATTCCATATCCAGCGCGGCAGTGGGTTCATCTAATATCAGGATGGGCGTATCCATCAACAGCACACGCGATAGGGCAATGCGCTGTTTCTGTCCTTCTGACATCTGTGCCCCTTGTTCGCCTACCAGTGTTTCATAACCCTCGGGTAATGAGGCAATAAAGTCATGAATATACGCAGCCTGAACATCTCGCATAGGTATATCGTGCCCAAAGGTCAGATTATCCAAAATACTGCCCTGAAACAAGGTGCTGCCCTGCATGGCAAATCCCACCTGCTGACGGATAGATTTTAAGCGATAGTTCCGAATATCGTACCCATCGAGAGACACATACCCCTCTTGTGGATCATAAAATCTCGGGATCAATTTGGCAAGCGTTGATTTGCCAGATCCACTCTTGCCAACCAGTGCAATGGTGGCTTGCACAGGGATGTGCAGGTCAATATGGCGCAAAACAGGTTGATCTTCTTGATACGAAAAACTCACATCGTGAAAACCGATCTCACCACTCACCTGAGGCAATGCAGGCATATCGGGACGATCCTGGATTTCGGGTTGCAAGTCATAGACTTCAAAAAAGCGATTGATGCGAACCAGAGCCATCTCAACCTGTCCCACAAGGCCGATGAGATTGTCGATAGGACCGTAGAGATAACCCACATACCCCGAAAAAGCCATGTAACTGCCCAAAGAAAGATTACCGTTCAGCACCTGCGTCCAGCCATACCAGCCATACGCCAAAGTGCCTGCTGTTTTCACCAGTGACCCTATAAAACCAAATCCACCACTTAAATGCGTTGATCTGATTTGCAATTTAGAAACATTGATAAAAATGTCTCTGATCTTGTGATAAAACGCGGCTTCCAGTCCCAGTGCTTGTACAGTGCGAATGCCCGAAAGCGATTCATAGGACGTCGCCGATGACTCAGCCGATGCTTCAGTCAGTTTTTTTGAGACTCTGCTGAGATATTTTTTTGATACCATAACCAATACCGTATCGAAAGGCAGCACTGCCAAGCTAATCAAGGCGAGTTTCCAGTTGATATAAAGCAAAATAGGTGGGAAAATGAGCAACTGAAGCGAGTTCATAATCAAGCTGTTCACCATCCCTATGGTGCTGTTAACAGAACTATCCATATCTCTGAATCGAGACAGAATTTCGCCCGTCTGGCGGTTGTCGAAAAAGCTGAAGTCCAGCGATTGCACATGGGAATAAAATCGAGATTTGAAATCCAGTCCCATGTTGACACCCACATAACGAGCAAAATAGCTGCTCAATAGATTTGTGAATCCCAATCCCGTCGAGAGCACGGCACCCAGAATCAGGATAAAGGTCAGGAGTGTGGAGTCTTTGTGGGGATACACATCATCGATCAAAACCTTGGTGATGTACGGTCCCGGAATTTGCAAGAACATGACCATGATGCCCACGAGAAGAGACTGACAGATAAACCGCCAGTAAGGCCGGAGCATTTTGATGATTTTGAATATCTGACGCATTATATTATTCAGTTCCTGATCTGTGCGGTTTCAGAGGATTCTTCCAGCCGATAAATCTCCGGCCGCCCAATTCTGCCTACGGTTTTCAAAAACTTCTTCCACAGCAAGTCAACGATAGGACCGCGTTCTGTCACGATCTTGGCTTCCACACCCATGCCATAAGCAAGCGGGCATTCTTTGTCACCATCGGATAAATGCGGATCTATCACACTAATCTTCACCGGATAAACAGTACTCATACCGCCCGGTACAAGACCGGCACCCATAGGTGTGATGGGTTTAGGTTTTCTCGGCACATCTGTCACCCTGCCCTCAAAAATCTTATATTCCATGTGAGGAAAAGCATTCACATATATCCGCACCTTATGTCCCTCTTTCACCTTGGGAATATCCACTTCTTGAATCAGTACCTCAGCTTGCCAACTGTGCAATTCCGCCAACTCAATCACGGCCTCACCTGCCTCAATGCGATCTCCTTCGCGCTTGTCCAGATCGCGCGTCAACACAGTTCCAGAAACAGGCGCATATATCTTCATCTGTTCCAGACGTGTTTTGACAAGACGATGGCTGACCTGTAATTTTTCATACATCTTTTCCAATGTTCCAAGTTCCTGCCTGCGAGTGTCCAGAGCAGCCAGCCGTCTTTTTGCCCGCTCAATTTCTACTTTTGCACCCTCTACTCGCGTCTGGTGTACCCGAATAGGGATCAAGGTATCAACAGGCGGTCGCATACTCCCATCCTCGCGATACGGCGCGTATTTGCGGTAAATCTGGTATTCTTCCCGAACCTGTTCCAATTGCAACTGCGCGGTCTCATACGCCACTTCAGCACGCGCAATCTCTGTTTCCAAAACAGCACGCTCGCGTTGCAATTCTGCAACCAGAGCTACACGCCGATTCTGATTTATCGCCAGTTCATGTTCGAGTTGCTCCAATTCCGTGCGTAAATCGGTATCATCCAGTGTCAGCATCAAATCACCCTGTGCAATCTCTTGCCCGTGTTGCACATGAACCGCCTGGATCAAGCCTGATCGTTGCACTTTCACTTCATAACGCGCGGTAGGCTGCAAGCGACCTTGTCCTGCAACCGTAATTTCCATGCCCAGATGCCAGCCCAAAAGACCAATCAGCGCGACCATGCTTCCTACAACGCACAAAATGGTGAGCAAGAAATAGCGCACAAACCGAAAGCCAATCCCCGAAGTTGAGAGAGCTTCTCGCGCCTCTGTACTTTCAAAAGACACCTCTTTTTGGGGATAGCCATTGAACTTTACAATCTTTTCACTCTGTGCCATAACTCATATAGTCCGCTGTTAAAAGTGAATTTGGCTCAAACAAATGAACACTCAATTCAAACATCTTCCGAAAACGCTTGAATTTCTCCGCGCATAACTTTTGTGCGGTACTCGGTAGGCGGCATTCCGTGTATGGTCTTAAAAGCCTCGCGCAAACGATTTGGCGAAAGAAACCCGCATGCACTTGCAATTTCATAAACGAATATTGAAGGTTCTTTTATCAAATGTTGTGCTCGTGAAACCCTGATCTCTCGCAATGTTTCTGAGAAAGTCTTGCCCACATGTTTTTTGAACAGTTTGCAACCGTGCGACCTGGAAAACCCGAAATGGTTCATGACGTCATCAAAATTCAGCCCCGGATCGCTGTAATGCTCCTCCAAAAACGACTCAAAACTCCTTTTTATCCAGTCAGGAGAAGGCATAAATTTTTTCACCTTCGCCAAAAATTTATCCTTGCAGATCGGTTTATCCAGTACACCTACAGTACCCAGCTTGAACATTCTTTCCATTGATTCCAGGCGTTCCATCCCCCCCATGATCAGGACATTTGTTTGAATTTTTTCGACCTTTAGACAAGTCAAAAGAGCTATCGCATCGAGGTCTCTTATATCTTTGTCAACCACAGCGAGATCGATCTTCTCACGTCTCAAAGTTTTAAACCCTGCTACCCCATCTCTCGCTGTTCATACATCGTAAAGCTCATCGCTCAAGTATTCACAAAGAGTCGATATAACACAGGAGTCGCGATCTACAATCAGAACTTTCTGCTCGCTCATATTTGTCTCCGTACGCCAAAAATTTCTACACCCATATTCAAAACATGCGCCTTGCACTTAGACAGATATATGCAACCTGTGTGCCAACCTGAACTTTTCAAAAAACAATGTTTATAAACCATTGTTTTCATTGCGTATAGAATTATTATCGCGCAAAATTTAGACCGAATATAGCATTAACAAAGTGAAACCATTGTTCACCTGTCCCTGAACAACTTGACGCCCCTTGCACCTCATGAGCTTTAATTCGCATTGACAATCGCGCCTGGGGTCGCTACATTAGTTCAGCTTTCTCAAGTTACCAGCTTGAGATATTTACCGCCGCTGACAGATGACTTAGCCGAGTCTTGTCAGCGGCTCTTTTATGATAATACTGTCACGCCTGTAAATTCAACTCAAAAAGTCCCCGTGTATTTGTGATTTCCACCGCGTATTTCTGTTTTTTTTAATTTTGAGGTTAGTACATAAAAAAAACTGTGGATAGATTATTTTCCCATCCACAGTTCGCAAACACTGGATCGCGGCTCAAGCATGCCCCGTAGTGTTTTTATACGGGGATCATGCCTCGCCCCTACGGTTGCATCTCATGTCTCACCGCCTTGTTGAACCAAAAAAATTTGTCTTCAAATCGATCTTCTTTCCAACGCGGTTGCCCACCAGCCCGCGCGCACCTGCAATATCAAAATCCTTCAACGCAATCTCAAACTCGCCCTTCACCACAAAAAAATCCCCTGACGCGCGCTTCTTTGTCTGCTCTGACGCCAGCAAATACGTCGCCTCAAAAGGAATCTCCATCTCCTGATCCACACCGTGCAGTGAAAACGTCCCCATAGCCGACCCCTTAATAACCGCCCTATCTTCTCCTGCCTCCACAGACACATCCTTCAACCCCGCAATATCAAACCCAATCACCGGAAACTGTTTTTCATCCAACCAATCCTCGCTATGCAAATGCTCATCGCGCTTCTCAATACCCGTTTCCATACTCGCAACCTGCACCTCAATCTTTCCGGTCAAACCCTCCAAATTTGTCGGATCCAGCTTCAACGCACCCGAAATCTCCGACGCTGTACCGTGGATCTCCTCCAGCGGTGCCGAACTCACAAACCGAATCTGATTCTTACCCACCTCATTGCGCAACACAATCGTCTGAACCCCCTCAACCGGCAACCCCAATGACGTCTCCGCCCAAACCTGTTGCACGGCAACACACCCGACAAAAAATAAACCAATGATCCATCGCATATTCATACTTTGTCTCCTCCGATAACACCCAAATGATATAGCAATCAGCTAAAAACTTTCTGGATCGCGGCCCCGTATTACAACCCCTGCTTTAAACATGCAGGGGCAGGCTCTACGGGACATGCTTTAAGCATGCCGCGATGACAAAGGGCCAAGTCCGCCTCCACCTCCCTTTTTAGATTCACAAACAATATCCACGTTCCCGATTTTCTGCAAATATCTACTTGACGTACGCCTTCCCATACTCGTATAATACGGACTTCAAAATCCGCCACAACAAAAACTCAGGGAATATCATGGCCTCACTCGTCTATACAAAAACCGATGAAGCACCTGCATTGGCAACGTGCTCTCTGCTCCCAATCATCAAAACCTTCACAGAACCCGCCGGCATTGAAATAACAATACAGGATATTTCTCTCGCCGGCAGAATAATTGCGAATTTTCCGGAAAACTTGACAGAAAGCCAGAAACAATCCGATGCACTGATGGAACTGGGAGAACTGGCAAAAACACCCGAAGCCAACATCATCAAACTGCCCAATATCAGCGCCTCCATACCCCAATTGACCGCAGCAATTCGTGAATTACAAGAAAAGGGATATGATATTCCGGACTATCCAGAAGAACCACAAACCGAAACAGAACGAGAAATTCAAGACCGATATGCAAAAATTCTGGGAAGTGCCGTAAACCCTGTATTGCGAGAGGGAAACTCGGATCGCAGGGTAGCATCCGCCGTAAAAGAATACGCCAAAAACAACCCGCACCCCATGGGCGAATGGACCTCAGAATCCCAATCGGATGTGGCATATATGTGTGGTGAAGACTTCTACGGCAGCGAACAATCTGTCGTATCAACAGACGATGGCACTCTCAAAATTGAGTTTGTGGATACCGATGGAAACACAACGGTTCTCAAAGACGAGATACCCGTCCAGGCTGGCGAAGTCGTCGATGCAATGGCCATGAGCTGTCGCGCATTGCGCGCATTTTACGAAACCCAACTCGAAAATGCAAAAAACAAAGGCGTGTTATTTTCACTCCACCTCAAAGCCACCATGATGAAAGTATCAGACCCGATCCTCTTTGGTCATGCGGTCTCTGTCTATTACAAAGACGTATTTGAAAAACACGCCACTGTATTTGAGGAACTCGGCATCGACCCAAACAACGGCATTGGAGAAGTATATACAAAAATTGCGCGCCTGCCGGAATCGCAACGCGCAGAAATCGAATCAGACATCGAAGCCTGTTATACCCATCGCCCGGACCTCGCCATGGTCAACTCAGACCGCGGCATCACAAATTTACACGTACCCAGCGATATAATCATCGACGCATCCATGCCCGCTGCAATCCGCGAATCCGGACAAATGTGGGGACCCGACGGCGAACTCCGCGACACCATTTTCACCATCCCCGACCGCTCTTATGCTCAAATCTATCGGGAAATCATCGACTTCCACAAAGAACACGGAACATTCGATATCACCACAATGGGCAATGTATCCAACGTGGGATTAATGGCACAAAAAGCAGAAGAATACGGATCGCACGACAAAACTTATGAAATACCTGCAAAGGGTCGCGTTCGCATCGTCGATACTTCGGGACAGGTCTTGCTCAATCACGAAGTAGAAAAAGGAGACATCTGGCGCGCGTGTCAAACCAGAGATCTTCCGATACGGGACTGGGTCAACCTCGCCGTCAACCGCGCGCGAATAACCGGATCCACAGCCATATTCTGGCTGGACGAAAACAGGGCACACGACAGAAACTTAATCGACAAAGTCAATACCTATTTGAAAGACTGTGACACAAGCGGTTTAGACATCCGCATTCTATCCCCAACAAAAGCCATGCGCGCAACCCTGCAACGCGCAAAAGATGGAAAAGACACCATCTCTGTCACAGGCAATGTCTTGCGCGACTACCTCACAGACCTGTTTCCCATTCTCGAACTGGGAACCAGTGCAAAAATGCTTTCAATTGTACCCCTTCTGGCAGGCGGAAGCCTTTTTGAAACCGGCGCAGGAGGCTCTGCTCCCAAGCACGTACAGCAATTTGTAGAAGAAGGGCATTTGAGGTGGGATTCACTGGGAGAAATATTGGCTCTTGCAGCATCCCTCGAAGACATGGGACACAACACCAACAACAAAACAGCCAGCATATTAGCCGAAACACTAAACGAGGCAACCCGCGTATTCTTAAACAACAGAAAATCGCCCTCGCGCGTAGTACACGAATTGGACAACCGCGGAAGCCATTTTTATCTCGCACTGTACTGGGCACAGGCATTGGCCCAACAAAGCGAAGACGCAGAACTTCAAACGCGATTTGCAAAATTGGCGCAACAACTCGAAGCAAATGAAACAACGATCATCGACGAACTCAACGCAGCACAGGGTCCACCCGTTGACATAGGCGGTTATTATCTTCCAGACACCGAAAAAATAACAGCGGCCATGCGCCCGAGCGCGACATTTAATGCCATATTGGACAAGGCGTGAAAGGCACCCTTCACACTTTCCTCTCCCCCTCCAGCACACGCAACAACACCTCTGTCGTCGTCAGCAGATCCAGCGCATTGTGATGCAAAATATCGCGCATCTGCACGGCATTTCCCGACTTAACAAATCGGTGATACGCATTGGGAATCTCAGCACCCGGAATATCGCCTTGCCGGATACGGCGGCAAATATATTGTTCCAGAGTCTGCAACTTGCAATTGGGCAACTGCCTGCCCCAAATGCGACGCCCCACATGCAACATATCGATATGCGCTTGTCGCAGCCGAAACGGCACACCCATAAACAAACACCGGTCGCGGATATAGGGCAAATCATACGACTTGCCATTAAAGCTTACGATCACCTGCGAAGCATCCAGCAAAGTCACAAAATGCGACAACAACGCGGCCTCTTCCGTATAATCTCGCGCCAGCAATTGCACAACGCGCAACTCGCCATCAAAATGCCCCAACATCCCAATCAAAAACAGCGGCGTGCCAGCCGTCAATCCCGTCGTCTCAATATCGACATAAATCACATCTTCGGCGCGTACATCAATCAAAGAATGAAACGTATCATACGGATCATGCGGCACATTGCCCGCATGTAATGCGCCAATCGCGCGTTCGTATCGCGCACCAAACGCGTGCCCGCCGCGCAGAACCTCTTGAACAGTCTGATCAATCAACAGAAATGTACCTGCGGGCGTATAAATCTCCTCGCCCTGTACTACTTCGTCCAGCGAAAGATGCAATCGCGCATCGGACGCAGTAGCCATCACGTGCAACTCGCCGGGATCGGGTGCGCGCATAACATCGTCGGACGCGCGTCTCTCTCCACGGGCAGGACGGACCTCGGGTTCCGATTGTCCCTCGGCTTCAGAAACCTCATCTGCGTGTTTCAAGTCGCGGCGATTGAGCGCGGCAATGCGTCTTCTCATCTCATCAGAAATCATAAGCACAATATACTCGCACAACAGCCAATCCGTCAAGGTGATAGAAAATACTCGCATAAACAAAACAGTTGGATTAAGTTTAGAAAACTTATGATTTGAGCGGAAAAGAGCACCTATAGACAGGTTGTTATGAAACGGATCGCGATTATTCTTTTCGGATTGCTCTTGAGTACCTGTGGCGCGGAGTCACCCACATCGCCACAGGCCGTGGCAGGGATTTACACATTGCAGGCAGTCAAAATTGATTCGGGTCGCGGACGCGCTCTGGTCTATCAGAATCGCGAAGCGGAAAAAAATCCGCCCACTGGATTTATTGAATTAAACCCGGACAGAACCTATCGCTTATCTGCGAGCTTTGGCAGCCCAGAACAAAGTGTTTGGGAGGTCAATGGAAACTACGCTGTAAATTCGAAACTCGAAATTACATTTTCCACGTCAGGAAGAAATTTTTCGGGATTTTTCTACGACAAACAAAGCCGGATTGCCGTAACGGAATCACTATCTGGTTCTATTGTACTCTTCGTATTTGAAAGAGATATGGGGACGTTATCTTAAACCCTCCTCACACGTCCAACACCATCTGCAACAGCGCCATGCGAATAAAAACACCGTTATGTGCCTGGCGAAAATACGCAGCGCGGGGATCTGTATCAACAGCCGGATCAATCTCATCAACCCGGGGCAGGGGATGCATCACAATCGCATTCTCCGAAAGCGCCGACATCGTCTCCACATCGATAATATACTTTCCCCGCGCCCGCTCGTAATCTTGTATCCGATCGCCAAACCGCTCCCGCTGAATCCGCGTCTGATACACCACATCCACCTTCGACATCACGCTCATCAGATCGTCTTCTTCCTCAAACGCCACCCCGTGTTCTGTCAGATACCCCTTGATGTCATCTCTCATACGCACCATATCTGGCGCCACAAAATACAACTTCACATCTTCGTACTTTGTCAACAAATAAGCCAGTGACCGCGCCGTCCGACCATTTGCCAGATCGCCGACCAATGCCACATGAATACCATCTAACCTGCCGATCTCCTTCTGAATCGTGTACACATCCAAAAGTGCCTGCGTGGGATGCTGCCCCGGTCCGTCACCTGCATTGAGAATGGGAATCGACGCAACCTCTGCTGCTCGTCGCGCAGAGCCGCCCTCGTAGTGCCGCAACACAATCACATCGGAATACCCCTCTACAATACGGATCGTATCCTCCAGCGTCTCACCCTTTGCCGCCGAAGAAAACTCCCGCGCGCTCTCTGTAGTAATCACCTCGCCACCCAGGCGATACATCGCCGCTTCAAAAGACAACCGCGTGCGCGTACTCGGTTCGTAAAATAAAGTCGCCATAATCCGCCGATTCAAAATATTCGAACCATAACGGCTGACCACATTCTCCATCTCTCGCGTCACACCAAAAATCTCATTCATGATATCTCGACTAAATTGCTGCGCCTCAATTACGTGAAACAGACTGTCCATCTCTTACCTCCTTCCGCGTATAAAAAAAACGCCCCATTTAGGGAGCGTTTGTATTCAACCTATTTATTTTGCCAATTGTCATTTGTCCCAAAATATAGGCGAGAAAAACGGATTTTGCAAGAGGAAAAAACGCTTGAAACCGACCACAATTTGACACAAACTAAAAATCAGGGTATCATTTGGCCTTTGACCACGAACCACCAACCGAGGAACCAACCGTGAGCAACCACCTGAATTTTCAAGACCTGATCATGCGCCTCGAGCGTTTCTGGGCCGACAACGGCTGTATAATCTGGCAACCCTACAGTGAAAAAGTGGGCGCAGGTACTATGAACGCCGCCACAGTATTGCGCGTACTCGGCCCCGAACCCTGGAACGTCGCATACACTGAACCCTCCTATCGCCCCGACGATGGGCGCTTTGGTGAAAACCCCAACCGCATGCAAATGCACACCCAGTATCAGGTCATCCTCAAACCCGACCCCGGCAACCCGCAGGAACTGTATCTCAAAAGCCTCGAAACTCTGGGGCTCGATTGCAAAGCACACGACATCCGCTTTGTCGAAGACAACTGGGAATCCCCCGCTCTGGGTGCCTGGGGCCTGGGATGGGAAGTGTGGTTAGACGGCATGGAAATCACGCAATTTACCTACTTCCAGCAAGCGGGCGGCATGCAGCTCGATCCCGTTGCCGTTGAAATCACCTACGGTCTCGAACGCATTGCCATGTATCTTCAAGGCGTCGATGAAGTCTGGAAACTACAGTGGAATGACACGGTAACTTATGGCGACATCCTCAAAAAACAAGAAATAGAATATTGCAACTACGAGTTCTATTGGGCCGACGTCAACCGCCTCAAATCCATGTACGACATCTTTACAGCCGAAGCCCAGGCAGCTCTTGACCGCGACCTCGTCATTCCCGCACACGACTACGTCATTCGCTGCTCGCACACCTTTAATCTGCTCGACACGCGCGGTGCCATTGGCGTAACCGAACGCGCCCGTTTCTTTGCCCAAATGCGCGACCTATCGCGCCAAATAGCCGAAGCATATCTCAAACAACGCGAAGACCAGGGACATCCCCTTGTAGAAACATCAAGGGACAAACCTCCACCGGTATCCAAACCCGAAGACCTGCCCGAATTAAACGCCGCCGATCTCCTCCTCGAAATTGGCTCGGAAGAACTGCCACCTGCCGATGTGGTCAGCGCGATAGCACAACTGAAAAAATTGCTACCCGAACACCTCGGCGAAGCAACTCTCACGTACGACAGCATCGAAGTCAGCGGTACCCCGCGCAGACAATATGCCATCGTCAAAAATCTGCTGGGACGGCAACCCGATGAAATCAAACAAGCGCGCGGACCAGCCATCCGCATCGCCTATGACAATGACGGCAATCCGACCCGGGCACTTCAGGGATTTGCCCGAGGACAGGGCATTGATCCATCAGAAGTGGAACAGCGCGACGACTACGTCTGGGCAGGCATCACCATTTACGGGCGCAAAACCCAGGAAATCCTCTCTGAACTGCTACCCGAACTCATCGCCAAACTCAGCTTTGGCAAAACCATGCGCTGGGATTCTGAAGGAATCGCATATCCACGCCCCCTCCGCTGGATTGTCGCCCTCTTTGGCGATCAAATTATCCCATTCACTTATGCGCGTGCAACAGCAGGACGCACGAGCCGCGGGCTGCGCTCCAATGCAGAAATCGAAATCGCTTCTGCTTCTGACTATCGCGCGCAAATGCAAAAACACGGCATCGTAGTCAACCGCGACAAACGGCGGGAAGCCATCAAACAACAAGTCGAAACAGTAGCCCAACAAATCGACGGCAACGTGCCCGACGACCCCGACCTGATCAACGAAGTCACCGACCTCGTCGAAGCCCCGCACGCGCTTTGCGGCACCTTTGAAAGCGCACACCTTTCCCTACCCCGCGAAATGCTCATCGCCGTCATGAAAAAACACCAGCGGTATTTCCCCGTGCTCGATAAAAAAGGCGACCTCAAACCCAACTTTATCACCGTCTGCAACGGCCTACCCGACGACCCCGACCTCGTCGTCAAAGGCAATGAAAACGTCATACGCGCCCGATATGCCGACGCCAGATTCTTTTACGAAGACGACACAAACAAAAAACTCGGAGACTTTCTATCGCGCCTGGACACCCTCACCTTTCAAGAAAAACTCGGCTCTATGCGCGACAAAACCCGCCGTGTTGAAAAACTCGTCAACGACTTATCTGCCGCGCTGGAACTTCAGGGAGAAAATAAAAAAACGGCTCTGCGCGCAGCCGTATTGTGCAAAGCCGATCTGGCGACCAGTATGGTCGTCGAAATGACATCCCTACAGGGCATCATGGGCCGCTACTACGCCCTGTCTTCCGGCGAAACGAAAGCCGTTGCGCGCGCCATTGAAGACCATTACCATCCGCGCTTTCCGGGCGACTCACTGCCCCAAACACACCCCGGCCTCGCCGTCTCAACAGCCGATCGTCTCGACAGCCTCGCCGGTCTTTTTGGCGTGGGCATCAAACCTCGCTCAAATGCCGATCCCTATGGTCTCAGGCGCGACACCCTGGGCCTGCTTTCAAATCTCCTCGGTTACAAAATGCATTTTCCCCTGCGCCATGGCCTCAACGCAGCCGCCAAGCACCTGCCCGTTGTGGTCAAACGAGAAGCCCTCGACGAAGCCTTTGACTACATCATTCGCCGCCTCGAAGTAGTCTTGCGCGACGAGGGCCTGCGCCACGACGCAATTTCCGCTGCGATTGCGGAAAATCTGGACGACCCCTATCAAATCCAGCGGATTGCCCGGGCATTTACCGCACAAATCCATTCCGATCAATGGCTCGATATCCTGCACGCCCATGCGCGGTGCAAACGCATTGTGCGCGACCTCTCGGAACACTACGACCTCAATCCCGACCGCGACCACGAAGAAGCCTCCCGTACACTGCACAAAGCCTATCTCGCCGCGCGCAAGACAATGGACGCAGCCGACGACAAACTCGCCGCCCTGATCCAGGTCATGGCCGAATTGCGCGACCCCATCAACCGCTTCTTCGAAGACGTACTCATCATGGTCGATGATCCCGACCTCAAGCAATCGCGCCTCGCCCTTGCCCAGCACATCGCCGCTCTGCCCGACGGCATTGCAGACCTGAGCCAGTTTGAGGGATTCTAAACGAGTCAAAGCGTTATCTTTGTCTGAATATTCAAAATCCGTTCGCGTCGAAACCCGCCGGAGCCATCTGGCAAATAAGTAAATTCGGCTTCCATTATCACCACCGTATTCTCTACGGGTTCCAGCGCAACCACATATCCAAATCGCGTATTGGGCGTGCCATCGAACAAATTTTTCAGGCTGATGTTCTGAAAACGCTTCTCAAAATACCCCTCTGCCCGTGTCACTTTTTTTAATTTGGGCATCTGTTTCAAAAATTCTGGTATCATACCCGCGCGGCCTTCCACAATTTGGGCACCGCCGACATCTCCGCGCAAGTGCTGATAGGACCCACTTGCCACAAAAATGCCGTAAAATCTCACAAGAGCACTGCCAAACACCCCTTGCATCGACTCAGACTGCAATGTAGCTTCCCGCGTAGTAATAGCCCCCGTACGCGGATCGACAATCGCTCGATTAACATCGTAAAGCGCGTCAAAATGCCCGGCCTGAAACCGACCGTTGACCCGGCGATACTCAGCCTGCAATCGCGCTGGCCCCACATCGACCATCACACCGGGCAAAGCGAGACCCGTACCACTATCCTCATCCAAAATTCGCCCAATACCTGCATATAGCCTCGCCCTTAGATGCCGTCTATCGATAAACGGATAGCCCACATCAACACTCGCGACTGCAAATGCATCGCGCGGCAGGCCTGCGCGAATTGAATCGGGCAGAGCACTGAGTTGATCCGCATCCACAATTGCCGTGACGCCCATATCCAATAGCGGAACTGGTTGAAATTCGACGCGCCCCCCCAGAACGGGTCCACCGCCTTCTAAATCCAGCAAATTTCCGATCAGAGCGCGCACTGTCAAACGCCTGAAAATATGGCGAATTCTCATATCCAAACCCGCGCGTTTTATTCCCGGCGAACCATGCGTATTGCGATAGTTGCGCATCACCAGCCCCGTGCCCAGTGTCATCCATTCTAAAGCACCGACATGCAGAGACAACCGCCGATTGCGGTCATCGATATCCCCATAGCGCACGTAGTAAATTTTTCGCAACAGACTCTCCACACCACTTCGGCGACTCGAAAAATCCCAGCCACTATCTCGAATACGCCCCTCATGATCCAAAAAAATCTCCAGATCAAAAGCTGCAGACAAGTCCCCCATGCGTATGCGAGGCTGTATATTATAGCGTTGCCTCTGCTCCTGCTCAACCGTTACAGAACCCAGTATCGCAGACAAGTCCCATGGAATTCCCATTGCATCTGTGGAAACACCTTCAAAAATCAGCCCACAAAACGCGACAATCCAACAAAACCGACACCGCATTAAATCCCCCTAAATGTTTTAGATCCTCTTTTGTCCATTGCTTCAACATAAGACTCTTCTTTTCGGGGGGTCAAGTACAGAATCGCAAAAATCGGAACCGCCCCATCAGTCAGGCGTTATCAACATAGTCTCATGTACGATGTTTAACTGATTGGAATCTATTGACAAAGACCTGTTCTTACAATATTTTAACGAATACCAAAACACATCTGGTCCTCCGACTTTTCCATCGGGAGAATACCATGAAAATAGGATTGCGGTTCTGGATGGTGGTCTGCTGTGCCTCCTGCATTGCACTGCCTCTTCTTGCAGAAGAAGATGAGACACCTCAACAAGACACAGCCTATCGAAATACGATGTTTGCCCTGGGTCAGCGTCAGATTCAAGCAGGTGAAATCAACGAGGCCATGGCGACCCTGCAACGCATTTTAGAAAACTTTCCCGAAGACGCCCATGTGTATTCCCAGCTGGGTTATATCCATCTCAAACGGAAAGAATACAAAGAAGCCGAAGGCGCCTTCAAAACAGCCAAAAAACTCGACAAAAGCCTCGTCGAAGCCTATGTCGGACTTGGCCTTACGTATGCCGAAGCACCCACGCGGGGAATGCAATCTTATTACAATTTCCGCAGAGCCATTAGCGAGGCCAAGCGCGCCACCAAACTCGATCCCAACTACGGCCCGGCCTATCGCTTGCTCGGCGAAGTCTATGAGCGATTTCAAGAAGACCACAACAAGGCCATGCAGTACTATCAGAAATACGTCGAACTCGAACCCGACAATCCCGAGGGTCTCTATTATTTCGGTTTAGCCTGTGTACAGGCCAAAGCATTTGACAAAATTCGCGAACATATTGCCCCCTATCTCTCGGCACACCCCGACGTCGTTCATCTCTTCCCCATTGTGGCACAGGGTCATTTCTACAACGACGAGGCGCAAAAAGCCCTCGAACTCTTCGAGCGCTATCTCGCCAACACCGAAGGTAGTGAACGCGCACATTACACCAATATTGCCTACGTTGCCTCAGATACAGAACTCCAGGAATACCACGCCGCCACACCGGGACCCGAACAACAGGCATATCGCGAGCAATTCTGGGCACGGCGCGACCCCGATATTCTCACCAAACTCAACGAGCGCGTCATTGAACACTACCGCCGCACCTGGTATGCACGCACCTATTTTTCATCCAATGTCTATCCCTGGGATGAGCGGGGTGCCGTTTATATCCGATATGGCGAACCCGACTACCGCTCGCGCTCCAATGACCGCAACTTTGTTCAAACCGCCGAAGTAGAGCGCGTGCGCACGCAGATGGCCGTTGACATCTACGGTCCTGAAGCGGCCTTCTTCACCTTCACAGGTCCCGTTTTTCCCATTCGCACCAGCCGCGAAACAGGCTCTCTCTTTGCTCCAGACTCCCCTTCCGACATAGCATCTGACGAGATTTTTACGGGCGAAGAAGCCGACGAAGCTGCCGATGAAGGTATGGCCGAACTCCCCGAGGCCGAAGGCGGCGAAGCTGCGGATTTCAGACTCGGTTTTGAGCGCAATCCATTTGAGCGCGACGGCACCATCGAAAGCGTCCTCGATGAGCAAACAGGACAGCTCAACACCCGCTTGCAATTTGGCCGATACGCACCCATTACCATTGGCAATGAAATTGATACCGTGCCCTGGGAAACCTGGACCTATATTCAACTCAATGGGGGCATAGAGATTACATTTACCGACGAAATGGGCAATGGACGCTATGACTTTGCCCCACTGCCCGAAGCCACGACCGAAGATGCCGAAGCCATCGCTTATATCGCCCGCATGACCGAACACACACCCGAAGTCATCTATCAGCAAGCCGTATCGACTTCGCCCGATTTTTATCGCCCTGGACTTCCCGGCGATATACTCAATTTTTACTATGATCTGGCGCACTTCCGCGGCCCTGATGGTCAAACCAATCTCGAGATTTATTACGGCATCCCACCCGAGCAGGTCGAAATTGAGCAAGAAGCCGATTCGAGTTTCATACACGTACAATTGGCCGTTGCGCTGGCAAATGAAGGTCATACATCCATCTATCGCACAACCGATGAGTTCGCGTATCGCGGCGCGCAAGTACCCAACGCAACTGAACAGGGTACTTTTGTGCCTGAAATCATCAAGACACAGGTACCACCCGGCAAATACGAACTCCAAGTACAAATGAAAGACCTCATCTCTGGACGCACCGGACTCTACCGGCAAGAACTCGAAGTCAGGGACTATCAAATCCCAGAGCTTCAAGTTAGCGAAATTCAGCTGGCCTCGAACATCGCGGAAGAAGGCGCGACAAAATTTCAAAAAGAAGACGTGTGGATCATTCCCATTCCCACGCGCAGTTATGCTACAACGCAAAATGTCTATGCCTACTTTGAAATCTACAACCTGACCAAAGACACCTTTGGACAAACCCGCTACAAAACCGAATACCGCATTCGCTCCAGTGCCATGCCCGCTGTTGGCGTATTTGGCGCTGTGGCTACGGGGTTGCGCACCATCTTTAGAACCAGCAAACCCCAGGTGGCCATCACCAACGAACGCACCGGACGCGAAGCCGACGAGCGCGAATACGTCGAAATCGTACTCAACAAAGTCAGACCTGGGGTCAACGCACTCGAAATCATCGTAACCGATCTGGTCAGTGGCAAGAGCATCGAACGCGAAGTGCGCTTCCGGTATGGGAATTAAAACACGCTCTTATGCGCATCATCTCTGGAGAATTTAAGGGCCGCCGCATCCCCTTTAACAACAAAAAATACGGCAATGCCCGCGTCACATCCGACTTTGTCAAAAAAGCCGTATTCTCTTCCCTCGGCGAAATCCTCTGCGGCAAATATTTCCTCGACCTCTTCTCCTGCTCTGGTCAAATCGGCTTCGAAGCCTGTAGCCGCGGTGCGCGTGTGGTCATCAATGAACCCAACCGCCGCTGCAACCTCTTCATCGCACAGCTCATAGACAATTGGCATCTCAACGACCGCATCCAGCTTTACGCGCGTCCCGCGCAAAAACTCTTGCCCCAACTCGCGCATTTGAATGCCCTATTCGACATCATCTACCTCGACCCTCCCTATCACCAACAATTAGACGGCCAACCCATGTCCTGCGCCATACTCACCCGCCTCGCAACAACGCCGATCCTCGCGCCCAATGCCCGCGTTCTCGTCCAACACGCCGCTCAAATACCGCTACCCAAATCCTTTCCCAACCTCTCCCTCTCTCGACAAAAAAAATACGGCGACACAATGCTGAGCACATACACCCTTACTTTCTAACTTGCTATTCACTGCCAAAATCACTATGTTCTAAAAATCACAACACAAGGAGGGATATGAAATGGACAAACTCAGTTCCGCTGTTGATTTTAGACCGCGCAGCCGTCAGCTTTACATGGGCGACATGCCCTGGCTACCGCGCATTACAGATAAAGCCCGCGCAAAATTGCGAGGCTGCATCGGTGACTACATCTATCCGTGACCCGCTGACAGAAAGTTCCTGGAGGAACTCGGAGTTGAAGCTGAAGAATTTACGAACATCGTCGCATCCAGCCCGACCGATGCCGAAGTCATCGAAAAAGTAAAACCCATCTGGGACAAGTCGCACTCTAAATAAGAAACGCAAAAAGCCGCCATATAATGTGGCGGCTTTTTTTAGTTATAAGACCTCAAACTGTCACGAGCCCAACCTTTCTCTCCCATTGCTAAGAGCCACTGGTTTTCCACTCATCCGCTTGCCAAAACCCTCCGAAAAAATTATAAAATCGCTTATTCCCACTACACCATTCCCATCCAGATCGTATTTTGCTTTAAAACCTACATCACCTTCCGACAGGCCAAAATTATTGATAAACAGCAAAAAATCCCTGGTATCAACCGCGCCATTCCCATCAAAATCCATGCGTGATACCGCACTTACCCAAACGAGTTTTACTTCCACGGCCTTGCCGTCCTGACAAGTAAATTCCACCACCGTCCGATCAGACTGCACATCTGTAATCTGTGCCAACGCCTCTGCGCCATCCAAATCCCACTGTCCTCGCACCGTCACCGTCACTTTACGAGGCACACTCGGCTGATTGACAACCAGCGTCTCGTTCTGTCGATGCGGATCTTGAATAATCCAATTCCATCCAAAATCCGGATCCGAAATCGAAAGCAATAAACTATCTGATACCTTGCGGGTCATCACCAAACTCGGCACATCAACCGACACAAGCACGCCATTCACGGGCCTTGCTCCAACATCAAGTAGAGCATAGCCCGTGGTTTTCAGCTTCGGATAATGCACGATATGTGCCTGCGCGTCTCGCTGCCATACCACATATTCCGGCACATCGGCAAACTGCCGTACCCGTCCCAATGGTTGCTGCACCAGCACCGCGTATTCATACCCTTCATTTGAGGGCGCATTGCCGTGATCGAGATAAGCCAATTCAAAAGTCCCTTTGCCGCCGAAATAAGATTTTTTAAAACCTCCCGCAGGTTCCTGCATCTGACGTTGCACCCGCAGACCATCCCCATTGGGAATCACATAGCCATTGCCCGACGCATCCATCAACCACTCCTTTTGGTTCGGTGTTCCCGAAAACGCATAAGGAATTTCACGCACACTTTTGCCATTCACACCCGTAGGACGGTCTTCAGAGATAGATGCCTGAAACAGCGGCGTCACCGTTGTATGTCCACCATCATCATTCTCAATACCCGACCCCAAGCAGACCAGCACATCGTCAAAACAGAACACGGTCTTGACCGCGCGAAAACTCGGATTGTGTTGCGTATCGTGCAACTTCAATGCAAACACACCGTTTTGTCCTGCTATATTCACCCCACCTGCAAAGGTCTCATCTGAGAAATTGCGGTCACGTCTAAACTCGCCAAGCTCTGGATGGCTCAGACGGATTACCGTAGTGCCAGGCCACATGCTCCAATCCCATCCTTCTGGAACAATCCCGCTCGCCTCGCGGGTAACCGGGTCGCCATTGCCGTAAATCAGCATCGATCCGTAGCTCAAATAACGACCGAGTTGGTTCGAGCCATCATTCCCCGATTCAAAATCCCACACATATTTGCTCCATCCCTTCATGCTCACCATCCACTCATCTCGCCTGTGAATGGAAAACGCGCCATAAGGCAATGTCCAGTGACCAGAGGGTGCCACTTCAGGAAGGGTATAATTCGCCTCTGCAAAATCCGCCATCATCTGTATTGAACCCGGTGTATCTACATACATAATGTCTGGAGACGCCGAATCAAATAATTCTTGTAAGATAGGCAATTCCGGTCTCCAAAGCCGCATAAAGGTACCTGACAACTCCGCATCAACTGGCGTATAGCTCAAAGCCGCATACATATACGCTGGCAACAGCTTGTCTGCCGCACTTGTCTGAAGAGGAAAACGCCCATTGATAGCAGAAGAAATATCATAGGTATTCGCCATGACCCTTGTGGTCAACAGTGCCTGCTTCACATTCTCGCGCTTATCATCCCCAACCGCAAAAGGCGTATCGCGCAACAAATATACCAGCAACGAAGCTATGTGAAACGCATTGGGCGCATACGCATTGGCATATATACCTCGATGATGAAATCCCGAATAATCCGGCTTGATCGTATCCAGCCAACCAGGCGCAATAGAAAGCGCGTTATCCAACCACGCCAGATAACAACGCATCATCGCCACCTTCTCAGGTGTATCTTCCATCATCAAAACACGCAACAAACGATACATCCCCACCGAACGCAAAAAATCTGCATTCGTACCCGGATCCCAGGTCTCCTCATACACCTCACCAAACATGCTGTGCCATTCGAGGGTCAATCCTTCTCGTTCCAACCGACCTGTGGCGCGCAGGTCCTCTCGCATCAAGAATACGGCATGGGCATAGCCGGCTATCCGCAAAAATTCGTGATGGAGCGTGCCCAGTCCACTGCCGGCAGCCCATCCCTGATCGTGGAGATAATCAAAAAGATCAAGCAGATCATCTCTCAACTCACTGTCGCCATTCAGCCGATAATCCAGTACCAGACGCAATAATACATTCTGAAAAATAGACTCAAAATGTGGGCTATACGGCGAGCGGCTCGCAAACAGCGGCAAACCCAGAATGACGTCGCCCTCGCGCCGAATCTCGTATTTTTCCAGATTGCGGCGTCCGAAACGAGCAACTTTGCTCACCGTATTGAGCCGCACCTGCACAGGCTCTCGCATGTCTTCTTTCACATTATTGCCCAAAACCCAGGTCTCATATCGCTCGACAATCGTCTCAAAAGCTCGCCGCTCTTCTTCGGTAATCTGTGCCGGAACAGGCCCCGGCAACGTATTCAAACTCCAGCGGTACTCCCGGTTTTCTGCAGCACCTCCATTGATATAAGGCACTTGCGGATCAGGCGCCCCCCGACGAATATCTCTATCCATTTCCACCAGGTCCAGATACACAGAACCAGAAGATACATTGTCTGGTGCCCGGATATCAAGAGCCAGTGCCTTCCCTTTGCCAGACCCTGTATAAGAGATATTGGTCGCATCCTCGGTAAGTTCAATCCACATAGCACGCCATCCCGTAAAATTCAGACCAAACTCAAACTGATAACGCGGATTATTTACTGATAGCTCAGCCGGCGTTCCAAGCCCAAATGTCAACGTAGCATCTGCCAATGCTTCTTCGCAGTAAACCCATGCCCGAAATGCAACCAACTTCTTTTTTCGTTCTGGCTCAGGGTCTGTAAACAAAAGGCGACTGCCATTTCGCCAGGACCACCTCAGAGACTGCCGTCCCGACTTGTAATGGCGCGTCGAAAGCGACAGTTGGCTGCCCGAATCTTCTGCCCGGTAGGCCGAAGATAGATTCACCTCCTCAAAATTATAGTGCCACGGCGTATCCTGTGCCACCGTCGCATTGACCAGACCAAACACGATACCCACAACAAGAACCAAACATTTTTGTAAGTTCATATCTATCCTCCTTGAGAAGCTGTCTTAAAACTCCCAACGAACTCAACCTTAAAACAGAACAAGTGGACTGCCCACAGCAGTCTGGATACCGCGATAATTATTTGGTAACGCAGGGGCAGCACCCAGACTTACGGTGGCTTGCACCACACCCGTCTGCGTCACGGTGATAGGACCACTCTGTGTACTGCCCTTGGCTATCGTCACACTCGAAGACGACAACGTACCACCCGTCGCCGACAAACCAACCGTCATATCAAACGGCGCACCCTCGGCAACCTTCACAACAATAGTCGCAGGACCAGACGCCGTATCGTCTGTATCATCTGTGCGATCCAATTGCAGAGTAAGAGTAAAGGCAGAACCCGGATTGCCACGCAAGTCCAGTCTGTTCAGACTCGTCAGACCAGAAAATACATTAGCAGGCAATGTGCTCAAACTGTTGTCCTTAAGACGCAAGTTGGCCAGACTCGACAAACCGGAGAAATCATCGGACTGCAAAGTGGTGATACCCGAATTGTTCAAACTCAGCGTCGTAACAGAAGAGAGATCTGCGACAGTGACCAGACCGCAATCACTCACACCGTTTATCTGATCTAAAATCTCATCGCGAACCTGTGAAGTGCGAGAACATATCCCCGCAGGATTCACAGTCACAGTGATGGTCTGATCCACACTCATATTCGACCCCGTCGCATCCAACGCAGTCACCGTGACCGTCGTACTACCCGCACCCACAGGGCTAATCGTCACCATTGAACCCTGCACACTCACCGTCACAACATCCTCATCATCCGATGTTGCACTATATGTTAGAGGATCATTCTCAGGATCGGAAAAGTTGCCTGACACATCCACCGTCACAGCAGCAGCACCTTCAGTTAAGCTCTGTGCAGCAATTGTCCCTACTTTCTCCGGCGCACGATTCACCACAGGGAACAAAACGAGTGAATTACCTACAGCAGTAGCAATACCGCGATAATTAGCTGGCAATGCAGGTGCAGCATCCAAACTCACAGTGGCTTGACCCATCCCCGTCTGTGTCGCGGTGACAGAACCACTCTGCGTACTGCCCTTCGCTATCGTCACACTCGAAGACGACAACGTACCACCCGTCACCGACAAACCAATCGTCATATCAAACGGCGCACCCTCGGCAACTTTCACCACAATAGTCGCAGGACCCTGTGCCGCATCGTCCGCGTCATCTGTGCGATCTAATTGCAGAGTAAGGGTAAAGGCAGAACCCGGATTACCGCGCAAATCCAGCCTATTCAGACTCGTCAAACCAGAGAACACATCAGCAGGCAATGCACTCAAACTGTTATCCTTAAGACGCAAAATTTCAAGACTCGACAAACCGGAGAAATCATCGGCTTGCAAGGCAGTGATCCCTGAATTATTCAAACTCAACAATGTAACAGAAGAGAGATCTGCGACAGTGACCAGACCACAATCACTCACACCGTCTATATCGTCCAGGATAGCTGCTTGAACTTGTGAAGTACGAGAACATATCCCTATGGGAATTGTGATGTCGAACATCAATTCGGCTGTAGCGTTATCAGCATCTGTGGCTGTCCAAGTAAATGTCGTCGTAAGGAAGGCCGCCAAAGGTATGCCCGAAATCGTACGCGTATTCGCATTAAAGCCCAACCCAGCAGGCAAGTCGGGTGTGCCATTCGTCTCTGGACTCAGTGCATAAGTAATCGGAGCAGTGCCACCTGTGGCCGTTGGCAATACCAGATCAGTAATCTGGGCGTTCCGCTTATAGATTTGATCGGCTATCGTCGCACTACCAAAACTCAGTCCTGCAGGCAACACTGTCACAGCGATGGTCTGATCCACACTCATATTCGACCCCGTCGCATCCAACGCCGTCACCGTGACCGTCGCACTACCCGCACCCACAGGACTAATCGTCACAACAGACCCCTGCACACTCACCGTCACAACATCCTCATCATCCGATGTTGCACTATATGTTAGAGGATCATTCTCAGGGTCAGAAAAGTTGCCTGACACATCCACCGTCACAGCAGCAGCACCTTCAGTTAAGCTCTGTGCAGCAATTGTCCCTACTTTCTCCGGCGCACGATTCACCACAGGGAACAAAACGAGTGAATTACCTACAGCAGTAGCAATACCGCGATAATTAGCTGGCAATGCAGGTGCAGCATCCAAACTCACAGTGGCTTGACCCATCCCCGTCTGTGTCGCGGTGACAGAACCACTCTGCGTACTGCCCTTCGCTATCGTCACACTCGAAGACGACAACGTACCACCCGTCACCGACAAACCAATCGTCATATCAAACGGCGCACCCTCGGCAACTTTCACCACAATAGTCGCAGGACCCTGTGCCGCATCGTCCGCGTCATCTGTGCGATCTAATTGCAGAGTAAGGGTAAAGGCAGAACCCGGATTACCGCGCAAATCCAGCCTATTCAGACTCGTCAAACCAGAGAACACATCAGCAGGCAATGCACTCAAACTGTTATCCTTAAGACGCAAAATTTCAAGACTCGACAAACCGGAGAAATCATCGGCTTGCAAGGCAGTGATCCCTGAATTATTCAAACTCAACAATGTAACAGAAGAGAGATCTGCGACAGTGACCAGACCACAATCACTCACACCGTCTATATCGTCCAGGATAGCTGCTTGAACTTGTGAAGTACGAGAACATATCCCTATGGGAATTGTGATGTCGAACATCAATTCGGCTGTAGCGTTATCAGCATCTGTGGCTGTCCAAGTAAATGTCGTCGTAAGGAAGGCCGCCAAAGGTATGCCCGAAATCGTACGCGTATTCGCATTAAAGCCCAACCCAGCAGGCAAGTCGGGTGTGCCATTCGTCTCTGGACTCAGTGCATAAGTAATCGGAGCAGTGCCACCTGTGGCCGTTGGCAATACCAGATCAGTAATCTGGGCGTTCCGCTTATAGATTTGATCGGCTATCGTCGCACTACCAAAACTCAGTCCTGCAGGCAACACTGTCACAGCGATGGTCTGATCCACACTCATATTCGACCCCGTCGCATCCAACGCCGTCACCGTGACCGTCGCACTACCCGCACCCACAGGACTAATCGTCACAACAGACCCCTGCACACTCACCGTCACAACATCCTCATCATCCGATGTTGCACTATATGTTAGAGGATCATTCTCAGGGTCAGAAAAGTTGCCTGACACATCCACCGTCACAGCAGCAGCACCTTCAGTTAAGCTCTGTGCAGCAATTGTCCCTACTTTCTCCGGCGCACGATTCACCACAGGGAACAAAACGAGTGGAGCACCCACAGCGGTAGTAATACCGCGATAACTTACATTATCACCTATTGGCAATGCAGGTGCAGCATCCAGACTTACAGTAGCTTGACCCATCCCCGTCTGTGTCACTGTGATAGAACCACTCTGCGTACTGCCCTTCGCTATCGTCACAGTAGAAGAAGGTGACAATGTACCACCCGTCACCGACAAACCAATCGTCATATCAAACGGCGCACCCTCGGCAACTTTCACCACAATAGTCGCAGGACCCTGTGCCGCATCGTCCGCGTCATCTGTGCGATCTAATTGCAGAGTAAGGGTAAAGACAGAACCCGGATTACCGCGCAAATCCAGCCTATTCAGACTCGTCAAACCAGAGAACACATCAGCAGGCAATGCACTCAAACTGTTATCCTTAAGACGCAGGATTTCAAGACTCGACAAACCGGAGAAATCATCGGCTTGCAAGGCAGTGATCCCTGAATTATTCAAACTCAACAATGTAACAGAAGAGAGATCTGCGACAGTGACCAGACCACAATCACTCACACCGTCTATATCGTCCAGGATAGCTGCTTGAACTTGTGAAGTACGAGAACATATCCCTATGGGAATTGTGATGTCGAACATCAATTCGGCTGTAGCGTTAGCAGCATCTGTGGCCGTCCAAGTAAATGTCGTCGTAAGGAAGGCCGCCAAAGGTATGCCCGAAATCGTGCGCGTATTTTCGTTAAAGCCCAACCCAGCAGGCAAGTCGGGTATGCCATTCGTCTCTGGACTCAGTGCATAAGTAATCGGAGCAGTGCCACCTGTGGCCGTTGGCAATACCAGATCAGTAATCTGGGCGTTCCGCTTATAGATTTGATCGGCTATCGTCGCACTACCAAAACTCAGTCCTGCAGGCAACACTGTCACAGCGATGGTCTGATCCACACTCATATTCGACCCCGTCGCATCCAACGCCGTCACCGTGACCGTCGCACTACCCGCACCCACAGGACTAATCGTCACAACAGACCCCTGCACACTCACCGTCACAACATCCTCATCATCCGATGTTGCACTATATGTTAGAGGATCATTCTCAGGGTCAGAAAAGTTGCCTGACACATCCACCGTCACAGCAGCAGCACCTTCAGTTAAGCTCTGTGCAGCAATTGTCCCTACTTTCTCCGGCACACGATTCACTACAGGGAACAGAACGAGTGAATTACCTACAGCAGTAGCAATACCGCGATAATTAGCTGGTAATGCAGGTGCAGCATCCAAACTCACAGTGGCTTGACCCATCCCCGTCTGTGTCGCGGTGACAGAACTACTCTGCGTACTGCCCTTCGCTATCGTCACACTCGAAGACGACAACGTACCACCCGTCACCGACAAACCAACCGTCATATCAAACGGCGCACCCTCGGCAACCTTCACAACAACCGTCGCAGGACCCTGTGACGCATCATCCGCATCATCGGTGCGATCTAATTGCAGAGTAAGGGTAAAGGCAGAACCCGGATTACCGCGCAAATCCAGCCTATTCAAACTCGTCAAACCAGAGAACACATCAGCAGGCAGGGCACTCAAACTGTTATCCTTAAGACGCAAGTTGGTCAGACTTGACAGGCCAGAGAAATCATCAGACTGCAAAGCCGTAATACCCGAATTGTTCAAACTCAATACTGCAACAGAAGAGAGATCTGCGACAGTGACCAAACCGCAATCACTCACACCGTCTATCTCATCCAAAATCTCATCGCGAACCTGTGTGGTGCGAGAACATATCCCTGCGGGAACTGTAATGTCGAACATCAGTTCGGCTGTGGCATTAGCAGCATCTGTAGCGGTCCACGTAAATGTCGTCGTAAGGAAGGCCGTCAAAGGTATGCCCGAAATCGTGCGCGTATTTTCGTTAAAGCCCAACCCAGCAGGCAAGTCGGGTATGCCATTCGTCTCTGGACTGAGAGCATAAGTAATCGGAGCAGTGCCACCTGTCGCTGTTGGCAATACCAGATCAGTAATCTGGGCATTCTGCTTATAGATTTGATCGGCTATCGTCGCACCGCCAAAATGTAATACCGAAGAGGTGAACAAGACGAGTGAATTGCCCACAGCAGTCTGGATAGATCCATAACCTTCTGGAACCGCAGGTGCAGCACCCATACTTACGGTGGCTTGATCCATCCCCGTCTGTGTCACTGTGATAGAACCACTCTGCGTACTGCCCTTGGCTATCGTCACACTCGAAGACGACAACGTACCACCCGTCACCGACAAACCAATCGTCATATCAAACGGCGCACCCTCGGCAACCTTCACAACAATAGTCGCAGGACCCTGTGCCGCATCGTCCGCGTCATCGGTGCGATCTAACACTAAGGTAAGGGTAAAGTCCGTGCCAGGATTACCGCGCAAATCCAGTCTTCTCAGACTCGTCAAACCAGAAAACACATTAGCAGGTAACGCACTCAAACTGTTATCCTTAAGACGCAAGGTCTCAAGACTCGACAAACCGGAGAAATCATCGGACTGCAAAGCCGTAATACCCGAATTGTTCAAACTCAACACTGTAACAGAAGAGAGATCTGCGACAGTGACCAGACCGCAATCACTCACACCGTCTATCTCATCCAAAATCTCATCGCGAACCTGTGAAGTGCGAGAACATATCCCTGTGAGAACTGTAATGTTAAACATCAGTTCGGCTGTGTCGTTATCAGCATCTGTGGCCGTCCAAGTAAATGTCGTCGTAGGGAAGGCCGCTGAGGGTGTGCCCGAAATCGTGTACGTATTCGCATTAAAGCCCAACCCAGTCGGTAAGTTGGGTGTGCCATTCGTCTCTGGACTGAGAGCATAAGTAATCGGAGCAGTGCCACCTGTCGCTGTTGGCAATACCAGATCAGTAATCTGGGCATTCTGCTTGTAGGTCTGATCGGCTATCGTCACACCACCAAAACTTAACTTCGGGGTATTTTTCACTCCAATGCTAAAGAGAGAGAACCCATCTGTCAGAGCGCAGATATCGTTTCCATCCACACGCTGATTCTCGAGTATTTTCCACTCATCGCTGTAGCGAATAATAAACGGCCTGGAAATGTCAGCAGTCACAGGTAGGCAAATCTCCACAGGCTCCATTAATTCATCGCCGATGTCAATCCTGCGCTTATTGACAACAACCTTCAGTTCTATATCGAAAATCGGCGAACCTTCCAGAATGGTAAAGCCTGTCCCAGCAGACACATGCGGGACATAAAAACTATTAACGACGGCTGCATATAAGAAAACCCCCTCAGCCTCGGCTGGTGAAATATGCACAGGAAGAGCGGCTTGCGAGACCGTGATTCTGCCCCCTGACTTAGTAATGTTCGAGAGGTCTATTTCCGCATATACCAGATTTTCCGTACCCTCGAATCGTCCAAACTCTGTCCCCAGGAAAATCACCCTCGATTCTGGCGTACCTGAAACCGGCGCAGACCAGTCACCTGCACCTTCTGAATTCCAAGCGCAAACTCGGACCTGATATAACTGACCATTGATCAAGTTTAGATCGTGATACCGAGGCACATTCAATTTCGTATAATAAACTGTGGTAGTGTTGCGACCATAGATAGTCTTTCGGTTGCCCCAGTCCCCGTCCTCACCCGTGCGAATTTCTGCATAATAGCCCCTGATGGGCGGCTTATCAGGTTCATCAACACATGGACTGTAATGAATGCTAAGTGACCGATCACCCGGAACGACCAAGAAATTCGATGGAGGCGACGAAGGCGGTTCGTTCACATCATTGATGGCAATGGTCACGCCAATGCTATCCAGATCCCGGTAATGTTGGTCCATCATAACCACCCTCACCCAATAGGATCTCTTGTCTTCATAATCATACGTTACACCCTCCCGTGTGCGAATCTGCCCGCTGCTGGTGTCAATGACGAAAAACTCTGCATCGGCTCCGCTCAGGCGATAGGTACGAGAATCGAAACTCATTACAGAAATCGGATCGCCAATCTTCTCGCCAGGTAGCGTATTCTCATCCACAGCACGCTTGATTCTTGAAGCCGCAAATACCATCGCACGCTGCACCGTCACGGCGATGTCCTGAGTCGCGCTCAATCCACCTGCATTGGTCGCAATCACCGTAATTTTTGCACTGCCCGCATCTACAGGGCTGATCGTTACCTCGCTCCCCGCGACTCTTGCCGTTGCAATGGCGTTTGCACTCGACACAGCCGTATAGTGCAACACATCGCTGTTCGCATCGCTGAAATTGTCTGATACATCCACAGTCACGGGATTCATTCCAAGCGTCACGGGAGCAAGCGCGCTCACAGCCACAGGTGCGAGCTTGCCGAAATTTTTGGAAAAAATAAAGAAATCAGAAAAATCGATTTTGCCATTGCCATTTAGGTCGAACCGATCTGAATATGTCTCATTGCCACGACTTGCTTCAAAGTGTCCTACAAATAGCAAAAAGTCGCTAATATCCACCACCCCACTCCCATCAATATCGGGAGAAGAAGGCTTAGTTATCTCCAACTCAAAGTTGCCGTCAGATCTCAGGCTTTCAAATTGATCATTGCGGCCAAGCTCAGCATGCACCAGTTGAATCGTCGTGCCCCCAAAAGTATCTGTCGTGCGGAAACGCAACGTGCCCATCAGACCACTATTGACTGTTGCAGCCCCACCAGACCACGATGAAATATTGATCGCGACAAAGCCTGGCCCCTCATCAGGAATCACAGCGGGATTTGGCAACACATCTCCTGCATCAAATCCCTCGTAAACAACCTGATTTACATCATATTCAAAGCGTGTAGAAAGACCGAACGCATGTTGAATATCTGTGCCAAAAATCTGAATGAAAATAATTTGATTACCAGAAGGGGGGACAACAAAAGATTGGACAGCTTGATCGCCTTCAGAACCATCCAAATCTATAGAAAGGGAAAAACCGCTGGTCTGTACAGCACCCTCAAACAAGATGAGTGGGTCACCCACAGCAGTCTGGATACCGCGATAATTAGCTGGCAACGCAGGGGCAACACCAAGACTCACAGTGGCTTGATCCATCCCCGTCTGCGTCACGGTGATGGGACTACTTTGAGTACTACCTTTTGCTATCGTCACAATAGAAGAAGGTGACAATGTACCACCCGTCACCGACAAACCAACCGTCATATCAAACGGCGCACCCTCTGCTACTTTCACAACAATAGTCGCAGGCCCCTGTGCCGCATCATCCGCATCATCGGTGCGATCTAATCGCAGATTAAGGGTAAAATCTGAACCCGGATTACCACGCAAATCCAGCCTATTCAGACTCGTCAAACCAGAGAACACATCAGCAGGCAATGCGCTCAAACTGTTATCCTTAAGACGCAGGATTTCAAGACTCGACAAACCGGAGAAATCACCGGCTTGCAAAGCGGTAATCTCCGAATTATTCAAACTCAACACTCTAATAGTGGAGAGATCGGCGAGCGTGACCAGACCGCAATCACTCACACCGTCTATCTGATCTAAAATGGCAGTACGAACCTGTGTGGTGCGAGCACATATTTCCCAGTTAATCACCCCCTGTTCTGGCGTATCCGATAGGTCAGCCCCCGAGCTTGTCCCTTGTGCATCCAGAGAAGGGATACTCAACATATCCGCGAATACGATTACAAAGTTCCAGACAGTCACTAAGCCCATACGATACCACATATTAGCTTTCTCCTGATCCGGCGAAAAACAAACAGAGAATCTCTCACACCTGAATCAAAATCCAGACTTATATCACTGGTCTGTCCTTATCAATTTCATTTCCACGGCCTTACCGTCCTGACAGGTAAATTCTACCATCGTCCGATCAGATTGAACCGTTGCCTCAACCAGGTCATACACACCGTCCAAACGCCATTTCCCTCGCAGCGTCACCTTTACTTTGCGAGGTACACTCGGCTGATTGACAACCAAATTCCTGTTCTGTCGATGCGGGTCTTGAATAATCCAATTCCATCCAAAATCCGGATCCGAAACCGAAAGTAATAAGCCTTCAGAGACCTCGCGAGTCATCACCAAACTCGGCACATCAACCGACACAAGTGCACCATTGGCGGGCCTTGCATCAACATTGAGCACGGCATAACCCGTTGTCTTCAACTTCGGGTGATGCACGATATGTGCCTGCGCGTCGCGCTGCCACACCACATATTCCGGTGCATCGGCAAACTGCCGTACCCGTCCCAATGGTTGCTGCACCAGCACCGCGTATTCATACCCTTCATTTGAGGGCGCATTGCCATGATCGAGATAGGCCAATTCAAAAGTCCCCTCGCCGCCGATATAGGGTTTGCCGAAATCGCCCGCAGGTTCCTGAATCTGACGCTGCACCCGCAGCCCCTCTCCATCGGGAATAACATAGCCATTACCCGACGCATCCATCAACCATACCTTCTGGTTTAATGTTCCCGAAAAAGTATAGGGAATCGCCTGCACGCTTGTGCCATTTACCACTGTGGGATGGTCTGTTGATATAGACGCCTGAAACAGCGGCGTCACAGTCGCATGTCCTGCATCATCATTCTCAATCCCCGACCCCAGACAGATTAGCACGTCGTCAAAACAGAACACGGTCTTGACCGCGCGAAAACTCGGATTGTGTTGCGTATCGTGCAACTTTAATGCGAATACACCGTTTTGACCTTTCAGATTCACCCCACCTACAAAAGTCTCATCTGAAAAATTGCGGTCGCGTCTAAACTCGCCAAGCTCTGGATGGCTCAGACGGATTACCGTAGTGCCAGGCCACATGCTCCAGTCCCACCCTTCGGGAACAATCCCGCTCGCCTCGCGGGTAACCGGATCGCCACTGCCGTAAATCAGCATCGAACCATAACTCAAATACCGACCAATTTGGTTCGCCCCATTTTTCGACGCTTCAAAATCCCACACATATTTGCTCCATCCCTTCATGCTCACCATCCACTCATCCCGTCTGTGAATGGACAACGCGCCATAAGGCAAAGTCCAGTGCCCAGAAGGTGCCGCTTCAGGAGGGGCATAATTCGCCTCTGCAAAATCCGCCATCATCTGTGCGCCACCCGGTGTGTCTAAATACATGATCCCCGCAGATACCTTTTGAAATACTTCTTGCACAAAGGGCAATTCCGGTCTCCAAAGCCGCATAAAAGTACCAGACAGCTCCATATCAACCGGCGTATAGCTCAAAGCCGCATACATATACGCTGGCAACAGCTTGTCTGCCAGGCGTGTTCTAAACGGAAAACGCCCATTGAGGGCAGTAGAAATATCATAGGTATTCGCCATGACCCTTGTGGTCAACAGTGCCTGCTTCACATTCTCGCGCTTATCATCCCCAACCGCAAAAGGCGTATCGCGCAAGAGATACACCAGGAGCGAAGCCACATGAAAAGCATTTGGCGCATACGCATTGGCATAAATCCCCCGATGGTGAAATCCCGAATAATCCGGCTTGATCGTATCCAGCCAACCAGGCGCAATTGAAAGCGCGTTATTCAGCCAAGCCAGATAACAACGCATCATCGCCACCTTCTCAGGTGTATCTTCCATCATCAAAACACGCAACAAACGATACATCCCCACCGTACGCAAAAAATCTGCATTCGTACCTGGATCCCAACTCTCCTCATACACCTCACCAAACATGCTGTGCCATTCCAGAGTTAATGCTTCGCGTTCCAACCGACCTGTGGCGCGCAGGTCCTCTCGCATCAAGAACACGGCGTGGGCATATCCAGCGATACGCATAAATTCGTGAACCAGCGTGCCCAGACCACTACCCCACGCCCATCCCTGATCGTGGAGATAATCAAAAACATCCAGAATCTGGTTCTTTTTCTCTTCAGTGGCATTTAGACGATAATCCAGTACCAGGCGCAATAAAACCTCCGCAAAAACAGACTCAAAACCAGGTCTATGCGGCGCACGACTTGCAAACAGCGGTACACCCAGAATGACGTCGCTCTCGCGTCGAATCTCGTATTTTTCCAGATTGCGGTGGCCGTTTCGAATACTGTTTGCCAATGCATCGAGACGAATGCGCACAGGCTCGCGCATATCTGTTTTCGCTTCATTCCCCAAAACCCAGGTCTCGTATCGCCTGGCAATGGTCTCAAAAGCCTGCCGATCTTCCTCAGTAATCTCCTCCGGAACAGGCCCCGGCAACGTATTCAAACTCCAGCGGTATTCGCGGTTTCGGCCCCCTCTCGCATTGTCTATACCGCCACTGACAAATGGAATCTGCGGATCTGCCGCGGCGTGTTTAACTTCTCTCACCATTTCCATCATGTCCAGAAACACAGAACCAGAAGGTATATTGTGTGGTGCCCGGATTTCAAAGGCCGTGGCCCGACCATTTTTTCGTCCCTTATAAGACACATTGCCCGCATCCTCTCGAAGGTCAACCCACATCGCACGCCAACCTGTAAAATTCAGATCAAACTCAAATTGGTAACGCGGATTATTTGCCGATAGTTCAGATTCTGAGCCAAAACTAAATGTCAGTACTCCATTCTCTAAAGCCTGTTCGTTGTACACCCACGCCCGAAATCCGGTCAATCTCTTGTTGCGTTCCGGCTCAGGGTCTGTAAACAAAAGGCGACCACCATTCTGCCAGGACCACATCAAAGATTGCCGCCCCGACTTGTAATGGCGCGTCGAAAGCGATAGGTGGCTACTCGAATCCGCCCGGTAGGAAGAAGAAATACTCACCTCCTCAAAATTATAGTGCCACGGCGTATCCTGAGCCATCATAGTATTGGTCAGGCCAAGCACGCTACCCACAACAAGAGCCAAACATCTTTGCAAGTTCATATACGCCTCCTTTGTGTCTTCTATTATTTGTAAGCTCATAATGAATACCTCGATAAAATTATCGAATTGTCTAAACTTTAATAATGCAATATTCGTGCCAATAAAAATTATTTCAAATCATTTTACTAATAAAGCATTATTTTTTATTAAGATGTATATTTAATTTTAAAGCAAAAAAGCTGGTCTAAGTTATAAATAAAAGACGTTATAACATCCTTAAGGCGTTATAACGTCTTAATTAGAACAAATTAAGAAAACAGACAGCAAATAATTTGGTCTGTCTCACAGATGTGTAGCATGGTTAGATGCGTTTGATGCCCAATTTTTTCATTTTGGTGTACAGAGTAGAAGGTGGTAATCCAAGCAGGGTCGCTGCGCCCCTGGCCCCTTTTATCCGCCAGTTAGTGATATTGAGCACTTTAAGAATATAGTGACGTTCAAATTCATTCAGAGGCATGATTTCAGCGTCTTGAGAAGGAGGTAAGGTGCCGCTCTTATCTTCATAAAGTGTACCTTCAATTCGAGAACCGTACAGTTCGAGATCCTCGACTTCGATTTGAGAATCAGGACATAAGATCAGAGCCCGGTTCATTGTATGTTCCAATTCCCGCACATTTCCCGGCCAATTGTAGTTTTGAAGCAACTCTATAACCTCGGGCGTCAAAGCATCGACTTGCTTGCCCAGATGAGCTGCCGTACGATTCTTGAAAAAATCGGCTAAGTCCGGTATATCCTCCTTGCGCTCGCGCAGAGGGGGCAAATAGATCGGAAAAGATAGGAGGCGAAAATAAAGGTCCTCGCGAAAATCACCCGTGCTGACCATTTCCTTTAAGTTGCGATGCGTTGCTGCCACAATCCGTGTCTGCGCCTTTAGAGTCTGGTTGCCCCCAACGCGCTCAAACGTACCCTCATCCAGCAATCGCAATAGCTTGGTTTGCATTTCCAGCGTCATATCGCCGATCTCGTCCAAAAAGAGCGTACCATTTTTTGCCAATTCCACCTTGCCCAGCCTGCGAGATACCGCATTGGTAAAAGCCCCTTTCTCGTGACCAAAGAGTTCGCTATCGATCAGTGATTCGGGCAAAGCACCGCAATTGACCTGTATAAAAGGTCCATTGCTATGGGCACTCAGCCCGTGTAGCGCACGCGCAGCCAATCCCTTACCCACACCCGTCTCTCCCATAATCAGTACGGTCATATCAGTGTATGCCACCTTTTTAAGCCTGAATTGAAACTGGTGCAATACCTTACTCTGACCGATAAACTCATTGCTCTCTTGACTGTTGAGTACAGCGATTAGACCTTCAATACGCAAGTCCGACTCTACTGAAATTTGTACCTCAGCTATCTCGGAATAATTTAGATCGCGATCTATAGCCCTGACTTGAAAGGTGTAATCTCCCTGTGGTAAATTTCGATAACGCACCCTCATTTCTCGAGTCGCTGGTTGCCAGTTCAGATCATAGCCCTTCAGACGATATACATAGAGCATATCGTGGGGATGGGTAGAAAAACTCAGGCCCTTGTATTCGAAAATCACGGGATGATCAGCACTGGTTAGGACAACTTCTTTTGGGTTCTCATAAGCTCGCTTAACGATTACTCGAATCAGGCGAATCTGAGGCGGAATATGCCGCAGACGATAGCGTATTAGAGAACCGAGGATAGTACCAAACCAAAAGGTTCCATCGCGATCTTCAAGTATCTGGCAAACCGGTCCTATATGTGGTGAGTTGATGGTCTGGAAAAGCTGACCATTGTAGTGAACCACACCATTGTCTGTACCGATCCAGAGGTGTCCTTGCCGATCCTCAAACAGACAACGGATATATTGGCTCTGCAATCCGTCTTTAGTCATAAAAGTGCGGAAAGATTTGCCATCAAAGCGACTAAGACCATTCTGAGTGGCGATCCAAAGATTTCCAGATCGGTCTAACAGCAGATCAGTGATCCTCTGATCTTCCATCTCATTTTCAATCCCATAAAATTTAAGGCCATCTTCAGGATGCCAACGTGCGAAGCCTTTGTCATTTTGAGATAATAAATAAAAATAGAATTCGCCATTGCGTCCGGCAATGATAGTACCGATGCGGCTGAAAGGATCTTCTACTTTATTTTTTACAAAAATAGTCTGGAACTGTTCACCCCGCCAGTAAATAATCTTCAATGGACTATCAAAAAGGTCTTTCCTCGTGGTTGTGATGCTGTTTTCCCAGTGTCCAAAAAGAAATTGGCCTTCCCGGTCCTGGGCGATTGCACTGACACTTTCTTCTCCTGAATCCGAAATTATTTTTATTTTTTTTATCTTCTGGTCTTCGTAGCGGAACAGACCTTTGCCACCGCCAAACCATAAATATCCCTCAAGATCCTCGTAAATGGCGAAACAGTTGTCGATATCAAAGCCATCCTCAGTGCATACCAGTGCAAAGTGTTCCCCATCAAAGCGAAAGAGGCTTTCACTTAAACGGTTGATATTGGGAGACGCATACCCGATCCATATATCACCTCGCTGGTCTTGCACCAGCCGAGAGATCGGGCTCTTGACAGAAGGAAACTCCACACTCAGGTCAAAAACACTGATACTGGCATCGTAAACCCCAACGCCGCCCCAAGTGGCAAACCAATACTGATGCTCGCGATCATGGAACACGGCTTTGACTGAGGGATGGGGCAACCCATCGGCAAAAGTAAATCTGCTGAACTCATCACCATTCTGATAGAGTACCCCTTTTGAAGTGCTGAACCACATCCGACCTTCTCGGTCACTCTGAATTCGGCGTAGTGCGCCACCCATTTCTACCTGAACAGGCTGTAAGTTGCCATCGGCATAGCACCAGAGATCGTTCTGATGTCCACGCTGACCAAACCACACCTTGCCGGTATGGTCGCAACCTACGGCATAACTCATCTGGCGTTGGGGAAAACCCTCTTCTTCCCCATAGCGGCGGAAGGCGTATCCGTCGAAGTGAATGAGGTAATCAAAGCCAAACCACAGGTGACCTTGTGGGTCCTGAGCAATGCCCCGACACCGCTTGGGCGACCGAGGAGAAGGCGGTTGCTCATAGTGCTTGAGATAGAGTGGAATCAGGTCGTGGAAAGCAGTACCATCGTAATATCCCAGAGTTCGGGTGCCACCGAACCATACACGGCCCTCATTGTCTTCGTAGATGCATTGTACGGCACGGCCTGCAATCCCATCGTCCTCCAGATGGTGGAAATTTGCCCCGTCGTACCAGCAGACCCCATTTAATGTACCGAACCATATCCGGCCTCGACTGTCTTTTGCACTAAAAAAAATCCGGTCACTACAAAGACCGTCTCGTTGGGTGAAATTCTGGAACTCGTCCCCATCGAAGCGGTTGACACCATGGTCCCATGTGGCGAACCAGAGATACCCCTCGCTATCCTCGGCAATGTGTTCAATACGTAGCCCAGCCAGGCCACTGTCGATAGAATAAGTTTTCCAGGTGCCTCTGCGGTCAAGTGAGTTGATCATAACAAAGAACCTCGTGATAGAGGTAAAAGAACTATTTTTTTGTGTTCCCCTGGGTTCTGCTTCACCATTCGGCATCCAGATCACGCGCGGAACAACTCGCCCATGCGCCTGCCCAAAAATCGCCCGGCCAAAAACAAACTCACAATCAACAACACCATGCCAAAAACACCCATTGCACTGGCCAAATACGCGCCATCTGCAATACGCCCCATAAGCGCGTAAATCGCTTTTGTAATGGGATAGTACTCATCCTTAAGTGCCAAAATCAAACTATCGCTCACCTCGAGCATTGCAAACGCAAAACACAAAATACCGCCAGCCACCAGATTGGCTAAAATCAGCGGAAATGTAATTTGAAAAAGCGTGCGCAACCGGGAAGCCCCCAAATTTTGAGCCGCCTCTTCCAGCGTCACACTCGTCTGCTGAAACCCCGCATACGCCGCGCGCACCATATAGGGCAACCGCCGCACCGCATAAGCAATAACCAGCAGTGGCACGGGATAGTGCCGCGCATCCAAAAAAGTACCCGAATATCCCGCCAGATACCCAAAAGCCAGCACCAGACCGGGCAGTGCTAAGGGCAACATCGCCATCGCATCTAAAACGCCCTTATATGGTATGCGGGTGCGCGTCAACAAATACGCAATGGCAATACCCAGAACAATATCCAGCGTCGTACTCAACACACTCAACATCAAACTCATCTCAATACTGGACAGAGACATCGGATGTTCAAAAACCATCGTATAAAATCGTCCGGTCGTCTCCTGGGGCAACACAGCCATAAACCAGCGCTCGGCAATAGACGTCAAAAACACACTCATATGCGGAATCAGAGCAATGCCCGTAAGCGACAACATCGCGGCGTAAATCAACACAGTCATCCCACGAGAGGCAGGACGCGATCCCGAACTGATATACCCCCGCGCAATCATCTCATAGCGGCGATTGCCCAGCGTAGCCTTTGACAGATAAAAGAAAAAAACCGTCAACAGCAACACAAAAACAACGAGCGCGTAAGCCATCGGATTTTCGTTAATATCCTCAATAGAATTGAAAATCTCGACCGCTACAACCTGGCGATAATTAAAAATAAGCGGCGTCCCCAAATCGGTAAAAGCCCAGATAAAAACAATAATCGCCCCGGCAAAATAGCCCGGCAACATCAGCGGAAACGTCACCGTGCGAAAAAGGCGAAACCCGCGGCTACCCATATTGCGCGCCGCCTCTTCCAGGCTCGGATCGACATTGGCAAGAGCGGCGGCCACATTGAGATACATAATGGGATAAAGATGCAGCACCTCTAAAATCACCACACCCACAAAGCCACCGCCGCCAAACCAATCTATGGGCTGATCGATAAGCCCCAAATCCAGAAGCAGCAAATTGATGGAGCCGAAACGCGCAAACATCTGCTTCATGCCAATCGCCCCTACAAACGGAGGCAAAACCATCGGTACCAGAATCAAACCATTGAGAAATCCTTTGCCAGCAAAATCGTATCGCACCAACAAAAACGCCAGAGGCAAACTGAGCAACGTAGTCGCAATAGTCGTAATCATCCCCAGCCGAAAACTATTGAGAATAGATTCCTGATAAACCGGACTCGTCACCATTAATTCGTAAAACGCAAACGTGAACCTGCCATCCACCACCAGCGACTGCACAAAGGCATACCATAGAGGATAAAACAAAAACAAGACAAAAAAGCCGATCAACCCCACCAGAAAAATGAGCGTGGACCAATTGAGATCAAACCGCTTCATCGCGGTCCTCCGCTTCATCGCGCAACATGACCACTTGCGAAAACTCCAGTCGCACCTCATCGCCGGGTTGTACGCGCTGCATAGTCGCGTCGTACTTAATTAATTTGACCTGATCTCCACTTGCCAATTCAACAAAAAATTGTTCGACTTCGCCCAGATAAATTGCACGCCGCACATGCCCAAAAATGACATTATCTACCGCCCCAGATTCATCTAAAAGAAAACCTATCGCCTCGGGCCGAATCGCGCACAACACCCGGTCCCCAACCTGAATATCCTCATATCCCGCCTGCCCGAGAATATCTCCCACATCTGTCGCAGCAACCACCCCGGATTCCACAGATTTTATCTCCCCAGAAATCAAATTGATCTCGCCAATAAAATCCGCGACAAAGCGCGTGAGTGGTTGCTCGTAAACATCGCGTGGTGTACCGATTTGCGCCACCTTACCCATCTGCATAACCGCAATGCGCTCGCCCATAGCCAGCGCTTCTTTTTGATCATGTGTCACATAAATCATCGTAACATCCAGAGTCCGCTGTAAATCCAGCAACTGCTCGCGCATCTCCAACCGCAATCGCGCATCCAGATTGGAAAGCGGCTCGTCCAACAACACAACATCCGGTTCTATAACCAGTGCCCGCGCCAGTGCCACGCGCTGTTGCTGCCCCCCCGAAAGCTGATTGGGCGACCGCCTAGCATAACCGCTCATCTGAACCATTTCCAGAGCGCGCTTCACTTTTTGGTCGCGCTCATGCTGTGGCATATTGCGCATCGTAAGGCCGTATTCCACATTTTTCCAAACCGTCATGTGAGGCCACAAGGCATAATTCTGAAACACCATGCCCGTATTGCGCTCGTGCGGAGGCACAGCAGTCACATCGCGTTCATCAAAAAGCACCCGACCACTCTCGGGCTGCTCAAAACCCGCCAAAATACGCAGCAACGTAGTTTTTCCACAACCAGAGGGACCCAATAAAAAAAAGAACTCCCCCGCGTCAATTTCCAAATTGATGCGATCCAATGCCAGAACATTGTCAAAACGCTTGGTCACATTTTCCAGCCTGATTCCGAACATGTCGCACCCTTTTTAACTTCTGCGCAAACGCCACAAATAAGCCACTACACAACTGGCAACACCCATAGGAAAAAACAGAGTAATCGCATTGGTGATACGCACAGACAAAGGCACATCGCGAGCACCGTATTTGTCGCGCACAAAATCCGTCCAACCAGCCATTGTCCGATTGCGCATCTCGGCATCTCCCCATGACTGCTCCAACTTCAGTGCTTCAGCCTCTGAAATGGGAACAGATGACAGCGTCTTGCGTTCTTCCTCTGACACGCCATCTGTCATCGCGTCCTTCCAGGCAACTTGTAATACCTGATGCGAATCAATAACCATCACGCCGATCAAATCGTTCAACACGCGCCATCGCCCACTGCCCAGTTCAGCATCGTATATCAAATCGGAACGCCATTCAAAGGGATTTAACGTCACCGCAGCATCACTCTGATAGCGCGTGTACAAATCGGGCAATACGGTAAACCGATTCAACTGCTTCACGACAGGACCGCCCGGTACGCCCTTTTTTAAAAACCAGAGTTTTTGCCCCGCATCGGACATCACAAACTCCAAAAACACCTGTGCCACCTCCAGGTTTGGCGCACCCTTTAATATTGCAATACCATCGGGATTGACAATAGTCAAATTATCGGGCATCACAAAGCCCACGTATTCATCGCCTACTTCTGCGACTTGTGCCCAGGCATAAAAGTCGATAGACAAACCATAAGCCACTTCGCCCACAGCGACTTCTTTGGGGGCATAAGAACCACCTTGTCCAAAATTTCGCACATTGGCTCCCATTGTAGTAATCACTTCCCATCCCTTTTCCCAGCCATAAGCCTGCAAAATTAATTCATAAGCCATATGCACGCTGCCACTCTTGCGCGGATCGCCCGAACCAACCCATGAGAACAATTCCGGCGCACCCAAATCCGCCCAGGTTTGAGGGATGGGCAAATTCAAAATTTCAAGCACGCGCCGATTATACACAATACCAAAACCAGACAGCGTTGCACCATACCATTGATAGGCCGAATCGTAAAGCGGAACCCCTCCAATCTGCGCGGGTAATCGATTGAGCGCGGCATCGGACAACCGATAGGATTGACACAGCCCCCGCTCAGACAAATCCACATAAGGCGTGGTGCCCCCACCAAAAAAGATATCGATGCCAATACCTTCTGGCGACCGCCCAAATTCCGATTTGATATAACGCAAAATCGCACTCGTACCCGCACCGATATCGAGCCATTCTACCCGCACATCTCGTCCTGTAGTCTTTTGATAAAAAGCCACAAACGCCGACTCAAACTCGTTTTGGATCTCATCTGAATGCGGCGACATCAGCACCAACTGATCGGCATCACAGGGCAAAACCAGCAATCCGATAAGAGCAAAACAAAAAATGGCATTGCAATATTTCATAACCGTTGGCCCCTCATGTTTAGCGTAAAAAGTATATAGTATAGCCCCGCTGGTGTGTCAACGCCTTTTTAAATAAAAAAAGCACTCTAAATATAGAGTGCTTTGCTTGCAGACCTGCTCTTGCTTGTCCTAAAAATCTGTTCCTCTGGCGATTAGACAAACAGTTAATCAGACGTTTCAATCCGTCCAATTCGATTCCCGGTTGAATCGACAATCCAGACAACACCTCTGGGATCAACGCGCAAGTTTTTGACCTCAACATCATCATCGGAAATCCCATAGAGTGTAAACGTCGTATCTTGCAAACTAAAACTGGTCAGCCATCCCGACGATTGTCCACCGACCCACACGCGATCATTCGAATCGACCTCCAAAGCATAAGGAGATTCCATCTCTTCGGGAAATCGGAAATAAAGCGTTTGCCTGGAGACAAAATCAAACATGCCCAGCCTTGTCGAGTCCGTATCCGTAAACCACACCTTCCCCACTGAATCCAATCCCATTTGCCCAATTGCAAGACTATCACTTGGAAGCGAAAAGGTTGTAATCTCTTCGGTCTCAGGGTCGAGCGTACCCAACAGGCTTTGCTCGCGATCGACGAACCAGACCTGCCCACTGTCATCTATCTGAAGCGAACCAAGCGCGACATCTTGTTCGCCAATTGAAAATTCTTCTATCGTTTCGGTGACGGGATCCAAACGGGCAATGCGATCGGCTGCACTCTCGATAAACCAGAGCCTCCCTTGATCATCAAATTTCAAATTCATTGGCCGACTGCCCGGAGTCGGAACTGTAAACTCCTGGATATCCTCGGAAACGGGGTCCAGCAGGCCAATGCGGTTAGCGGCAATTTCAGTAAACCAGACATGCCCCTGGCTATCGAGGGCAATACTGTGTGGTTGCGCACCCGGCGTGGTCAAAGAAAATCGGAGAATCATATCTGTGCGCGGCTCTAATCGGCCAATTGCATTGCCCCCCACCTCTGTAAACCATATATACCCTCGAGGGTCTATCGCCAGATCATTTGGCCGGCTATTCGTCGAAAGCTCAAAAAATTTGACCTGAGCAGAGGCTTCACGCTCCTCGACATCCCTGGTAATCGGCACGACTTCAGAAGTATCTCTCTGGTTGTAAGCACCAGCAAAAATAATAAGATCTTGAAAGTTAACCACGCCATCTGGGTGCAAATCATACTGCGCTTGATTTGTACCAAAAGCTGCGGTCAGAGCAGCGAGATCTCGCTCATCAACGACGCCGTTATTGTCAAAATCGATATCGATATCTGATTGCGCGTATCCCGAAAGGGGAAAAAGCACGACCAGCATCATATAGACAACTTTTCGATACATTGCAGCCCTCACAACAGTATCGATAATGGCTCCCATTACCATGCGTACTCTCGGCATATGGCTTGATGCGATATGATGGATCTCCGTGTACATATAACCCGCGCTTATAGAGAACCACCACCGAATAAATACTCTTACAAAATATATATCTATGAATATACAAGCTCCCTGTCAAGCGATTTCTACAATTTCAGGTGGTATAAATGCTCTATTATACAATATATAGACATTTTTTTAATTATGTCATCTCTCTCAGCATGTCAACCGTCGTCGTTTTAATTATCTCTTCACACTCCGCACCTATCATTAATGTTCCATAATACTTAAAAGCTTGTTCGACTTCATATCCACCAACAGGATAGGCATCCGCAGTCGGAACATACCCAATACACCCATTGGTATATCCCAGTGCGATAGTTCTATCAAAAGGAGAAGTGTCATCTAAAAACAACTGATAATCGACAAACATCTCCCCAGGATATCCCACCACTGCCAAATTGCCAATATGCATGGTCTGAATCTCAAACGGTTCCGTTGGACTTCCGCCTCTCCTCACAGCCTGCACATAATCTTTTGCCCACCCGACCATCCCTGCATATTGTTGACGACATTGGTAAGGCGTTATGTTTTTGTCCTCTCGTACGCGTTGCAAATTCGCCGTGGCATCTGCAAATGCACGCTCTGCTTCATCGACATCGGGTACCATAAGAGGCAATTCGACAACTCGATTATTCACCTTCAGTTCATCACCCTCCAGCCTCTCGGCATGTAACGCAGCCGTCACCGTGGCCGCGCCCAGACGCGTGCCCAACAACTCGCATCCCTCAAATTTCCCATCCTTTGGAGAACAGTTAATATCTCCACAACAACCCTGCAAAAACAGAGGCATCGCCAAATTATCCCGCACAAACTGCGCGGCATATCCCGGAAATTCTGCACTAATCGATAGCGCGTTCAAATTCACGGGATGCGCCGCCGTCGCGAATACAACAGCCACAGGTACGCCGCCTGCTGTATCCACGCGCACCACATCGACCCAGGGCGCTTCGGGACCTTTGGGATGATGGCCCAGCACAATGCGTCCATCGCGCATCTCCCTGCGGTTATGTGCAATACGCACGGATTCACGCCCGTGCGAAAGCGATGCGGGTATCAATCCTTCTGACGCCATTTTAATAGCCCCAACGATCTTGCGACACAGTACATCTTCATAAGCTGCATCGCGATCGCCCATACATCGGAAAGCCATCACAGAGGGGCCCGAATGGGAATGAGACCCATTGAGCAAAATATGTCTCCCGGGAATCCCAACCGAATGCTCAACCAACTCCCGGATTTGATTGACCAGATCCGGCGCAAAACTAATCACATCAGCCCCCACAATTGCGACCTGCGTTTTGCCGTCATCCAGTACCAGTACTCTGGCGTACAACTCGTCGTGTATCGACTCAGATGGACCTCTGCGCGCGGCAAATCCACACATCGAAATCCCTACTGGTGGCGTGATATTCACCTCTGAAATCCCTGCTTTTATCATGGTCCTATCCTCTCAGTTTAGCAACGATGGGCGAGGCATGCCTCGCCCCTACAGTTGTTCACACTCCGAAGCCCTCTTTTTCATCTGCGTTCATCTGCGGATCACATTTCTAAAACTCCCCTGTCCTCGACTCGTATTTTGTCGGTTTACCCAGCGTGCGGCCATCGCTCATAACCCAGTGTGCAACACACGAGACAATTTCTTCAACGGAAACCCGCGGCGCCCCCATCTCCTCAAACAACCTCCCTGCATCGCCCAACAATGCCGTCTCGCGCTCTTCGCCATCAAACACCGGATCAATACCGATATGCTCACTCAATTGCAAAGCCAAATCGCGCACCGACAACACATCTCTACCCGTCATATTCACCACCCGTGCGGGACATGTACAAAGCGGAAACATCCGCGCCAAATACGCATTGGCATCGCCCTGCCAGATCTGATTGACATGGCCCATAGACAGATCAATAGGCGTCTCGGATTTTATCTTTTCGGCAATATCTAAAATGATGCCATAGCGCAACTCTGTCGCGTAAAACAATCGCACAATTGCCAGAGGCGTTTGATTTTCTTTGCAATAAAACTCGGCAAGCCGTTCACCGCCCAGCCGGGACATGGCGTATTCGCCAATCGGATTGACGGCATTCTCCTCTCGAGCACCCGAACCCGTCACCGAAGCAAATTCGTAAACATTGCCAGAAGACACATAAACAACGCGCGAATCTGGAAACTGTTGCATAACTTTTGCGGGCAATACCGCATTCATCGCCCAGGTCAAAGGCTCATTGCCCGTTGCCCCAAACTTATGTCCGGCCATCAAATAGATATACGGCACACGAGGCAACCGCGCCAGCCCCTCATCGTCCAGCAAATCGCACTTGATCGTCGCAATACCTCGCGACTCCAGACCATCGCGATCCAATGGATTGGAAAACCGCGACACGCCAACCACCTCATCCGCGCCAGCGCGCAGCAGCAATTCCGATAGCGTCGGTCCCATCTTTCCCGCGATACCCAAAATCATCACGGGACCATCTAACTTTGACACAGCCTCGACAACCTCGGCTGACGGGGTAGTCATCTGATCGATCAACTCTTCTTCTGTTTTAATCACCATAGTCATTCTCTCCATTCTATTCTCTTGACTTCTATGCCATCAAATAATAGGTTTGGATCACAACCGGAACCTCAAACCACCAACAGATTTATGACCTTTATCAAACAAATCTACGACCTGCTCGAAGGTCGCCGTCTCTTTATGGCATGCTGCATCGCCTGTGGACTTATCTTTGCAGCGGCCAACCTGATCCCGCCATTACTCATACGCAAACTCATCCAGTGGCTCACCGAAGCAAAACCCGCAGGGGACCTCATAGAAGTCAGCCTCTTACTCCTCGGGATTTATCTGCTCCGCGGTATCTCTCGTTATGGTTATGGTTTCTTTTCTCACGTCACCGCCTATCGCGTGATGCACGCACTTATGACGCGCGTGTACAAGCACCTGCAAAACCTATCCCACAGCTTTTTCAATCGCCAGCGCACCGGCAATCTCATGGCCCGCTCCATCAACGACATCGAAGCCATCGAAGACTTTATCGCACACGGCATTCCCGAAACCGCACTCGCCACGGTTATCCCCATATCCATGGTCGCCGTGCTCTTTTACCTCAATCCAGAACTCGCCCTCATCGCCATATTGCCCATCCCACTCGCCGCATTTCTCGTATATCGCTATGTATCCAAAGTACGCGCCATGTGGCATGCGGTGCGCGAGCGGCTCTCTGAACTCGCCGCCCTCATACAGGATAACATGTCGGGCATTGCCGTCATCAAATCATTTGCTCGCGAGCGGGAATGCGCCCGCCAGGTAACCCACCGCAGTGCCACCTTTCACGATCGCCTGATCAAAGCCAACACAGTCTCGCTCTTGCCCGCCGGCATCATCGAAGCCACAGGAGGACTGGGCATTGTGCTCGTCATCTGGAGCGGTGGCAACATGGCCCTCAGCGACGGCATCTCGGTAGCTGATCTATTTGTCTTCATCGTCTATATGGGCCACATCTACCAGCCTTTTTTGCAACTGGCGTCTTTTAACGATGTATTGCAAAGAGCCGCCGCCAGCACAGACCGCGTTTTTCAACTCCTCGCCATCCGTCCAGAAATTACCGACGCGCCCGGTGTCACCGTGCCCAAAACCATCACCTATGATATTGACATCGACGCACTCACCTTCGGCTATGATCCCAACACACCCGTCTTGCACGACATCGACCTGCACATTGACGAAGGAGATATTCTTGCACTCGTCGGCCCTACGGGCGCAGGTAAATCAACCCTTGCCAACCTCTTGCCCCGATTTTATGACCCCCAACAGGGCGCGATTCGCATTGGCGGATATGACCTGCGCGACCTGCCCCTCTCTTTTGTGCGCCAAAACATCGCCTCAGTCCTTCAAGACGTCTTCTTATTTCATGGCACAGTATATGAAAACCTGATCTTCGGTCATCCAGATGCGACCGAACGCACGGTGCGAAAAGCCGCACAAGCAGCCAATGCCCATGCCTTTATCCGAGACCTGCCCAAAGGATATGACACCATCATTGGAGAACGCGGCGTGCGCTTATCCGGCGGTGAAAAACAACGCCTCTCCATAGCCCGAGCACTGCTTAAAAACGCCCCCATCCTCATCCTTGACGAAGCCACTTCCTCTGTTGACGTTGAAACCGAAGCACTTATTCAAGAAGCTCTTTATCGCCTCACGCAAAACCGCACCACCCTCGTCATTGCCCACCGCCTTTCCACTGTGCGCCGGTCGCCTGCCATTGCTGTACTCGACGGAGGTCGCGTAGTCGAAACGGGCAATCACCGTTCCCTAATCGACCGCGATGGACTCTATGCACGCATGGTTCGGGCGCAAGACCTCACGCGCAATGGAGAAATACTATCGCGCATTGCAACCCGCGAGTCGCAGGTCGCGGATTGATGCTACCTTCCGCCTACTCCATCCTCGCCCAATCGGGCATTACCCCGAGTTCAATACCCAGCACAACGCGACCAACAACAGCAATTGCAGCAGTAATCATCACTGCCCCAACCAAATTCAACCCCACGCCCACGCGCGCCATATCGCGCATAGAAATTCTATCCGTACCAAACACAATCGCATTGGGCGGTGTAGCTACCGGCAACATAAACGCACACGAACACGACAACGTGGCTGGAATCATCAGCAACAATGGATTGAGGCCTACAGCCACAGACAACGCCGCCAAAACCGGAAGAAACATCTCAGCCGTCGCCGTATTGGAAGTCAACTCAGTCAAAAAAGTCATCATCACACACAAACCACCGACCAAAAATAGAGGATGCAAGCGCCCCATACCCTCCAGTTGCTGCGCGCACCAGAGCGACAATCCCGACTCCTTAAACCCACTTGCCAGAGCAAATCCACCGCCAATCAGCAACACAATATGCCATGGCACGGTGCCCGCCGTTTGCCAATCCATCACCCTGGATTTCGCGCCATCTCGCGCGGGCACGACAAACAAAATCAGAGCCATTGCCATAGCAACCGACCCATCGGTTATCAATCCGCCAGATTCGAAAAACTGAGACCAGCCCGGCAACGTCCAATCGCCAATTTGAACGGGGCGTCTCGACAACCACAACAGCGCCAACAACACAAAATCGGTCAGTACGATCTTTTCGGCAAACGACATCGGTCCCAACTCGGCATATTGCGTTCGCACCACACTCATATCAATATCATCGCCGCGACCGCGAATGCCAAAAACGAGACAAAGCGCGCCCCACGCACAAACGAGCATCACGCATGCCAGAGGCAGAGCAAACGCAAACCACGTCGCAAATGAAATCTCGGGAACCTCTGAGAAATGAATGGATAAAATCCTCACAAAAGACAAATTGGTCGGCGTGCCCACAAGCGTTGCGCTTCCGCCAATTGAAGCCGCATAAGCCACCCCCAAAAATACCGCCGTGCCAAAAGAACGATTTGCCACACCCTGCTCTTCCATTCTAACCACAATTGCAAGCGCAATTGGCACCATCATCATCGTTGTCGCCGTATTGGAAATCCACATGGACAAAAACGCCGTTACCAGCATAAATCCCGTCAGAATACATCGCGGGCACCCCCCAAAAAGAAGCAGCAAGCGAAGGGCAATTCGCCTGTGTAAATTCCAGCGCTGCATGGACAGTGCCACCATAAAACCACCAACAAATAAGAAAATAATATGATTCAAATAAAGTGGCGCAACCTCTTGCCCGCTCATAATACCCAGCAGGGGAAACAGCACCACGGGCAACAGTGCCGTCGCAGCCAAAGGCACGGCTTCTGTCATCCACCAAACCGCCATCCAGCATGCCACACCTGCCGTATGTGTCACCTCGGGATGCCCTGGCTTGAGATCTCCAAAAACCGTGATCCCCACCCCAATCACCGGACCGAGCCACAGCCCCCAGCGTTCTATTTTTTTGTTCAGCATAGCTTCTCCCTGGTCACATCTTTTAAAGATTCAACAATATATACCCTAAAACAAAAAGTTAAAACTTGTTTAAGCCAACAAAAAATCACACCATTTGGGAACCTTTCCCTCCCTTAAAAGTAAAAGAATATGCGACAAAGCGTGTCGCAAAAATATCGGCGTTGACTCCTATACCCCGGCTGAGTCAACGCCGTTACTCTTTCCTGGAACTCTTTTCTGTACAAATGCGTCTAATCCGGTACCATGCAACATCCCTTGAGGCGTTGGTTATTCCCTCCCGACCGACGCCTCTTTTTTATTATAAACTCAATATTGTCTTTGAGCCAGCGTAATTCTCCCATCGCGTCCCACTGTCTGCTGCATCCCGATGCACAACTGCTTTCTCGGCCGAGCAAAGAATCTGTAATCGCGATTCTTCAGGGCATTTTGGAAGGTAGTTGTGGTGTTCGGAGAATCACTGATGAAAGAGAACAAACCCAATTTGTTGAGGCGATTGGGCGTGCGAGTCGCTCCCTATCTATCAAACAACAGCCAGATTCTCTGAGTGAGAAACTGGCTGTTTTATTACTGAAGAAAAGCTGAATCTGATTACTTTAAGATCAACATCTTGCGCGTGCTCGTAAATTTACCTGCGGTGATCTGGTAAAGATAAATCCCGCTGGATACCGAACGCCCAAAGTCATCCCTGCTGTTCCACACCACGTTGTGTCTGCATAACTCGATAATCGGATCACCTCAAATCCAGTCTGTGCTGCTGTGCCATTTCTCGCCCACTGATCTCCCAAAAACAAGATTCTATCACCAGGACCAATCTCTGTCACGGCTTCAACAGAAGAAATAGCATTTATCCCCAGAGTCACACTGACTATGAGGACGCTACATAAAATCTGGAATCTCCCAAAAATAGATTTCGGTTTGTTACAACGCATTCTGTTCTCCTTTTAAGTTTTAATGACTGTTCTTCCAATCCCATTTTAAGGTTGCGAGACTTTTGGGCCTTCGCGCAATATTCGCACACCAAATTCTGGATGACGCAAGCCAGCGGGGAATTCAATCAAAGATCTAGAGCTTACCATCCATGCTGACGTCGTATTATAACCGCCGCCCTTCACAAGAAGAACTACCCCCACTGGATACCCACTGGTGTGTCCCTCTGTGCCTGTCCATTCCGACACATTGCCATATATGTCATAAAATCCCCAAGGATTGGGCAGTTTAGTACCAACGATTTGTGCCCTGTCCACGTTTTTGCCCCACCAGGCGTAGTCATTTAGAGAATCAGAGCGACTACCAAAGAAATAGGGTGTCATTGCACCTGCTCGACTGGCATATTCCCATTCCTTTGATGTTGGTAATCGGTATATGCCGCCGTCATTTTGAAGGGCTGTCAACGTTTTCGCGAAATCTTTGGCATCAAACCAGGAAATATTATAGGCAGGATAATCCAGTTCAGGGAAACCATCCTCGTCTTCGTCTCTCCTGGGCCACTGTGAGGTGAGCATAACTTTCTCCCACTGTCGCTGCGTGAGTTCATACTTCCCAAGATAATAGCCTTCGGGAATTTCCATTAGACGAAAGCCTGAAGATGATCCCACTCTAGCTCTAAGCGTACCCGGTTCAACCCATATAAAGGCCATTTTAGCCCCACCCGGCAGATCAACAATCAGATCACCAGTCTCGTGATTGGGGATGGATTCTGGCTCTATTACTGGTCCTGTGCTCTTATCACCACAACTCAGGATGAAAAATACAAGTAGAACGCACCAAAAGCGGTTCATGGCAACCTCCCGGCCTGTGCAGGCTTGCCTGCTTATGCACGTTGCACGCGCAGACACGCACTTTTAACGGCTTATCACATCAGTTTTCAACTTATTGACCAATCCCCGAAAGTCGCTCACCAACCAACTGTCGCCTACGCGAAGCATTTGAAGGGTAAGTGTTCCGGGGGGCTGGTTTTGGTAAGGACGACTCAACCGCGTAGCATGACCCACAATGTCATACTTCCACTGTGCGGTAACCGTAGCCGTCTGACCGTGATACTGAATGCTGCCCAACGCAATTACAATACGCACATCCCGAGGCAAACCATCAAACATGCTCAAAAAAGTCTTGCGAATCTCTCGACGCTCTGATTCGGTATAATCGCGCTCGCCTGTTGTGGCCACTGCGTGCCCTTCACTGAAGAATATGGAGCGACGATCAATGCGCTGGGTATGCGTGACAGCATCTGATTCGGTTACCACACCAGAAGGGGTGTTTTCTGTCGTTAGACTGTCGGGCATATCTTGAGGGGTTGGCGGCGTTGAGGAACTGTCATTGACAGAGCCTACAGGTCCCACCTGCGCCACTGTGCGGTAGCGGTCTTCTTCAACAGGTCCTGTCAACGCGCCCAACTCAAAGTTTCTGAATTGTTTGACAAATATGTTTGCAGTATGCCAGATGAGGCCTTCATCGTAAATCTGTTGGGGTGACTTCTCGCTGTTGGGCAATTGTTCTGCGATTTGGGCAATCGCCTTTGCGCGAGAAGATTGTTGTGCTTCAGCGGCATGGCTCAGCACAATGAATCCCACAATGGGTATTGTCCATCGCGTCAAAAATCGTTTCATCTATAATCTCCTTGTTTGGGGTATCCGTGTCAAAAAGTATTTATTCTGAACCTGATAGAGACAAGTCTCCTGCGTGCAAGGTATAGACAGGCGGACCATATCTATCATTCCATTAACCAAAGTCAGCTTGTGTCATGTTGCCGTTGTCATGTTATCCTCCATTCTGTGGTAATCGTTTTCGCTCTTAATCTGCGGGTGAACATCAACGGTTATTGAAAAAAATAATGCGCGTTATCAATTGACTTGATGTGCTGAGATTATTACATTTATCAGGTCGCGGGGTAGAAATATCCCGTGATTCGGTGGCCGAAGGGGGGCTTGTCTTGTGGGACTCCCCTCTTCGGCGTTTTATTTTTTTAAAGGTGCTTGACGGTTCAATTTGCAAACCAGAAAAGTATTAGAAAAATTGAATATACAGGAATTGGAATATTAAACAAAATAAATAATGAAAATCGGGTCAAGTCCAGCTTGAATTGCGTGAAAGAACCTTTCGTTGTGAATGCGGTTTCGTATCAGACAGAGACCTCGACGCGGCGACAAATATTCACAGGTGGGGGCGTCCAGCTCTGGAGGAGGCGACGTGAGACATAGCTCGTATAGTATGCTATCGCTGGCGATACCACAATCCCTTGCTGAAGGGGATTTAGGGTCCCAATGCTTCAGCTTTAGGATTACGTCAAAAAACAAAAAACTCCCCTCGGGGAGTTGATCTGCAGCGCCATTTCTGCTTACATCCTCACTTATTGGACTGCCAGCCAAGCGGAAACCGCCGCTCCTGCAAAATACGCCTGGCTTTATCTTTTTGTCCCTGCTCAATAAACCTGAGCAAAGACCGCACATCATCCGCGGTATAAACCCAATGCGTTTCATCGGGATTCAACCCATAACGCGGATCAACAAATTCTGTACGCATACAAACCTCCTTTAATTATTATGCACATTTCGCACCAACAACCTCATATCGGGATGATGTCGCAGTTTTCGCAAAGCGTGAGCCTTAATTTGTCGCACGCGCTCGCGACTTAACTCAAACCGCATCCCAATCTCCAAAAGCGTCATCTGAGGGGCACCATCCAGCCCAAAATACAGACAAATCACCTCTTTTTCGCGTGCATCGAGCAAATTCAGTGCCGATGCAATACCATCTTGAAGCGCGTTTTGAAACAGAGAGGTATCTGCTCCTGTTTGCGGATCTGACAATTTTTCTTTCAAACAAAAGCTATCATCGGGGTGAAATGGCATATCCAAAGACATAATAGGCTGCATATCGCAGAGCAAATCAGCCACATTTTCGCGTGTCAAATTAAAAGCCATCGCAATATCCCCCTGGGGATCATCGCGGGGTTCTTCCTTTGAAAATTGGACAATTTTGCGCAAAAGCTCAACGCGACTGGCCGGCAACCGAATGGTGCGAGCGTGTTGCGCGATAGCCTGCTGAATCGACTGGCGGATCCACCAAACAGCATACGTGATAAACCGAAAACCCTTTTCCTCATCAAATCGCTCCGCAGCCTTGATCAAACCCAAATTGCCAGCACCGATTAAATCGCTCATGGGCAGACCCAAATTTTGATACCCTTTGGCCACGCGCATCACAAAGCGCAAATTGGCAACCACCAACCGGTTTCGCGCCTCTAAATCACCCTGTTTGATTTGCACAGCCAATTCGCGTTCTTTTTCGGGAGAGAGGGGTGTGCAAGTGGCCAGATCCACCGTATAAGCATGCAACAAATCCGTCGTGCGATCTGCCGAAACGGGAACCATCTTCTCCTCCTGTGAGTGAATAGCGCGATATTTGGCGCAAAAATACCCACAGGATGTTACAACCACGTTTCTGTCAAGTGACAATCGCGTAAAGCATGCTCTATATTTTTATAAAATAAAAAAGCCTTTGAGGGCTCCCTCCCGACACCCTCAAAAGCTTTGCACTTCTGCTACAAAAGCAAAATAAATTCCAAAAATAACCCTGTCAATAAAAAAAGCGGGCTGCCAACAGCACTCTATTTATCGGGAGGGAGGAAATAAACAGAAATACCGCAGCAACCCGCTGTGCCTAAAACATACCCAACTTCAAAAATAACGTCAAGAGTATAAACGAAAATTATTACTCAATCAGCGTTTGAATATCAAAAACCGTTGTCCTGCCCATGATATCCCCCCCTCTCAATGCGTCTTTAATGTGATCGACATCCCCGTAAAAAAGCATCAAAAAATTCTTGACATGATAATTCAACAGTCGCCTGAAAACACGGCGAATATCCTCTTCCGTCACCCGATCTATAGCCGATTCGTATTCCTCCAGAGAAAGAGCAGGCACCCCATCGCGGTCGTAGCGCACCTGCTGATTGAGCCTAGTCTGTGGACCGAGTTGCAAATGATATGCCCGCTTGAGCCTTTCGCGCCCTTTCTCCACTTCTGCCCAAAACTCTGACTCGGATAAACAATGGTAAATCAACCGAAACATCTCGGGAACAAGCTCAGCGGTATAAACACCTCGCGGATCAGCCCAAAAATACAGTACTGGCGGTGACGTCCTTTCGTCAATACTCACACCAGTCGAATAACACCAGCCTTTCTGGTCGCGAAGCCGAATGAACAACAGACGGTTTAGCGCATTGACCAGAACCGCTTGTGCAAACCAATCCTCATTTGTGCGTGGCAAGCCATTGGTTATCCAATTGCAAAAATCAGTTACACGTAGTGTCGGATAAATTAGAGCGTGCAAACCCCTGATTTCTTTGCGTTTTGGTCGAGGATGTGGCGAAAAACCATCCCGAGGTCGGTTATCCGTCATCACGCGCAAACTACGCTCAATTTCCGATTTACTCAGATCGGAAGTCACTCTAAAAAAGAGAACTTTTGCGCGCAGGGTCTGATCCCAAAATTGTTGCAAGTCTTTCACTGTCAAATTTTCAAGTGCTGTAAGCGTACCCTCTCGTCGGTCTCTGTCGGATTTGTACAAATGATAGCGAAAAATCTCTGTTGTCGCGTTGTCCTCAATGTAATCTTCAAAATCGTCTATGATCCGCGCCCTTTCCCTGTTCAGCAGTTCTTTAGAGAATGTGAGATCTCTCATCATCACCTTCAGGTGTTTTAAAGCTGCATCCAAATTTTCGCTAAAGACGGTCATACCAACGGTGACATATCGGTTAGAAATATTGAACCAGAACTCTGCGCCAAGCCGATCCATTTCTTTTTTATCTTCCCTGTATAATGCCAGATCATTCAGGCGAAGAAAAGCAAAGGACAAACCGCGCGTATCCATTGTCTCCTGCAGATCCCCCCCTGTATAATACCTCATTGAAAGCCGCGTTTGCGGCACGCGCGTATCCTGCACGTAATATATTTTGTGATTGGGAATTTCTGCATCTGCTACCGAAATATTGCAAAGGACTACAAATAACCCCACTGCAAGTACTCGCCGTCGCCAGTACCAGCATCCTCCCAAACCTGCGAGAACCCCCAAAATACCCACATAAAGCCACACAGGCCGCGATGGTGGTTGCTTTGGCGATGAGATCAGGACAAAGGTGCGGGGCGGCTGATCCAAAAGATATTGCTTCACCACCCGCTTGACATCCGCTACAGTAACACCATCGAGATTCTGCATCCACTTGAGAATAAGGGCAGGATCATTGGTACGAATGAATCCGGAAGAGATCGCATTTGCCATACGGGACTGGCTGGTTATAGTGCCATATAAACTCTTACGTGCTTCGTTTCTCGCCACTAAAAGATGTTCTTCTGAAAAAAAATCAATAGCTACTTGAATAATTTGTTGCATGGCCGAAATCACGGGTTCATAACGCGCACCCGAGGGTAAATCAACGTAATAATAAAACAGCCCTTTATCGCGCATAATGAGAAAATGAGAATTTATCCCAAGGGCCTTTCCCGAACCGACCAGTCTTTGACGAGCAAGAGAATATTCACCGTCAAAAAGAGCTTTATCAAACAAATACAAAGGATAAGAGTCTGGATGCGTATCTATTGGAACATGCCAGACACCCCAAACAGAAGAATGTAACGCAGTTGTATATTGAATGGAATCCTGGGGAACAGATGTGACATCCAGCGAATCAATATCGTCGAGAATAAAACTCTCGCGCTTTGGAATCTCCCCAAAATGTTGAACCACAACGGGCAAAATATTAGCCCCTTTCACATCACCGACAATTACAAGACAGGCATTATTTGGCACATAATAACGCTTGTGAAATGCGGTCGCTTGCTCCAGAGTAAAAGTCTTAATCGTATCTCGATGACCCAAAATATCGTACTGATAGGGATGCCCTGCAAACATGCGGGCATGAAGTTTTTTAGCAAGAAGACCACGCGGATTCCCGGCATCTCTCGCCCATTCAGCCAGAACGACCTCTTTTTCGAGATCGAATTCTTTCTGCGAAACATCAAACCGTGTCATACCCCAGGCAAAACTGGCGATCAGCGTATCCAATTGCGCTTTGGGAACCGTCGCATAGTATTTCGTACCATCTTTCGACGTACTGGCATTGGCGTGTGGTGCATCCAAAAGGTAGAACGACTCTGGAAAAGAGCGAACTACCGCGAGGTGCTCAACCAGATGCGCTATGCCCTGCCGGCCGGGTGTCTCGTGAGCAGACCCCACGCGATAGGCAATTTGACACGTCACAACGGGTCGGGTATCGTCTTCCACAATCGCAACCTGAAAACCATTGGCGAGGCGATAATGCTGGAGAGAAAGCGCGCCCGCAAGCGAAACATCGGCGACCTTTTGATAGGACGGCGGACTTGCCAGCGCGTGCATCGGCAAAAGACAGATCAGAAGAAAATATACAGAGCGCATTGCAAAGTCCTCGTGGTCAGTGGTTAATTGATCGCTTATTAATAATGCGAATAAAGCGTTGAAAAGATCGCGTTCTTGCCTATGATTGAGGTGTCAAATAGCCCTCAATCCTCAAAAATAGGAGCAAGAACGCGATGGACTGGCAAGAGCGACTAATCGGTTTGTATCTGTATATTTGCACACATTACAAGACCCATCTGTGGGTGCATGCCCAACGGTTGAGCAATAATAATGCGCCTCATTTTACCGATGAGGAAGTGCTCACCCTCTACTTATTTGGCATCATGCAAAAATGCACGACGATTAAAGGTATTTACACTTATACGCAAGACCATCTGTCCGACTGGTTCCCAGCACTGCCGACGTATGCAGGCTATGTGCAGCGGTTGAACTTTCTGGCGGGCACCTTTTCACCACTGGTGGAACAAATTGTGGCAGACTGTCCCATATCTGATTGTCTTGCAGAGGCTTACCTGCTTGATTCCTTCCCTTGCGTCATCGCCAATGCCAAGCGTAGTGGCAAAGCGCGTGTGGCACCACAAATCGCCAGCAAGGGCTTTTGCGCCTCCAAAGGCATGTGGTATTATGGCGTCAAGCTCCATATCGTGGCAAAACGCACAGACAAAGGACTCCCTAAACCCGATTATATCAGTCTCACAGGCGCAGCAGACCAGGACCTTTCTGCCTTGCGACCCCTCTTGCCCTATTTACACAACAGACAACTCTATGGCGATAAAATCTATGCCAATCAGACCTTAAAAGATACACTTTTTCAACAGCAAAACCTCGCCTTTTATACGCCGGTCAAAAAAAAGAAGGGACAAGATATGCGCCCAGCAGCCGATCAAGTCCTATCACGCACCGTTTCGCGCATACGCCAGCCGATTGAGTCTTTGTTTCATTGGATTGATGAAAAAACAGGCATTTCTATCGCCTCTAAGGTGCGATCATATAACGGATTACTCGTCCATATCTTTGGGCGATTGGCCGCCGCTTGCTTCTTAATCGCTTTTTACTCTTAATTCGCGTTTATATCAAACTTTTCCAACGTGTGCAACACTCAAAAAACCTCTGGCGCCCAAAAAACACGCGCATCACGAGAATTGCGGAATGGCCCGTTATTGCTTTCAATACTACCGCTTGACAGAGAGTGAAATAACTCTATATTTTTTGAAAAGAATTTCACACACGTTATACTTTCTGCGCGTGTTGCGAACCGGCGAATAGTGGGGATGGGAAGGGGAAATTTAACTTGAATTATCAAAGCCTATACTGGGATACCTTAGTACAACTCAGGGCTAGTGTTTATTATTTACAAGCCTATCAGATACACTCTGAAAAATGGGATAACAGGATACAGATGTTTTTGGCTATCACCTCCAGTTCGAGCATTGGTGGATGGGTTATTTGGAATGAATATGGCATAATTTGGGGGTGCGTAATTGCCGTCTCACAAGTGATCAATGCCATCAAAGGATTTTTGCCATTTCAGAAACGAGCTAAGCAGATCGGGAGCCTTAATACAGAAGTGGAAAAGCTGGCCCTGGATGCAGAAGGCCAGTTGTATTCGGTATTTGAAGGCAAACTTACCGACGAGGATATTTTTAACCTCGTAACCAAACTAAAGCAGCAAAAACTGGAGGCATCACACAAACACTTCAAAGATCAAGTTCTACCGATAAAATCAAAGTACATCACCGAAGCAGAGGAACGAACAAGGGCCTATTTTCAGCCCTATATCAGGGCCTTTACAACAGGAGAGAGTTAAAATGGCTAAAAAAACGAATTCCATAAAAAAAGAAGAACCATCAAGGAAAAGACATCAGTTCCAGGAAGATAGGAATATACCTACTTTCGACGTAGGTCTCCCCATGCCCCGAGGAGCTAAGCCTCCCAAAAAAGATGGTGGAGCAGACTTGTCGCCAAGTCGGCCAGAGAAATCTTCGTCAGAAAAATCTTCTTAAGTTTATCTCGATTTTTGACAAAAAACGGCCTTGAGTATTTGATCACTCAAGGCCGTTTGCGCGTACTCGAGGCGCGCCGATCAGCCGTGGCTTTTCCGTTGCTTTTCTCGCGCAAAGCAATAATTTATCACATCGCCTCTGAAACCACATAGCGAAAGGGCCTCTTATGTTCTTGTTAGCAAACCTCCTCACAATTTACGGTTACATCATCATTGCGCGAGCACTCATCTCATGGATAAATCCCAATCCATACAATCCACTCATCAGAATAATATGCGCCATCACAGATCCGGTACTCGTACCCCTTCGCCGTCTGTTACCCGACCTGGGTGGGCTGGACATCTCGCCCTTTGTCGCCCTGGTCATTATCTGGTTTGTCATATCCCTGATTTAGTCCCCTCTCTCACAAAAGAAATCGAGGCTGGGCCTGTGCTCCTCGAATGACTCTATCGGGGAGCCTGTATTCAGTAATGCCTCTCCTACCCATAAAAGGACATAATTTGAGCGCAGAACCACATCCACCCACCTCTCGCATCCTCATTCCCGTCTTGCTAACCGGCCTATCTGGCCTGCCCCCTTTGTCCATTGACATGTTTTTGCCCTCAATGCCGGCAATGGTTGAGGAGTTCCAAACCCATCCCACCCACATCCAGCCCGCCGTCACCTTTTTCTTAATAGCACTGGGCGCAGCACAACTCGTCTTTGGTCCCCTCTCTGATCGATTTGGCCGACGTTCCATTTTGCTCATCGGCCTTGCCTGTTACGCGCTCGCGGGCCTGGGCTGCCTATTTGCCCCCACAGTGGGCGCACTCATCTTAGCGCGTGTATTGCAGGGATTTGCCGGAGGCAGTGGTCCTTCTGTAAGCCGCGCTGTCGTACGCGACATATACGGCGAAATCCACGCCGCCAGAATAATGTCCTACATGGCCACAGCCATTGCCCTCGCCCCCATACTCGCGCCCATAATAGGCGGATTTTTGCAAGCCCATTTTGGATGGCATTCCGTCTTTGTCGTACTCAGCGCGCTGGGCACCCTGTTCTTCTTCGGCTACCTCTGGGCAGTGCCTGAAACCAATAACATGATCGACCCCACAGCCATGAATCCAACGCGCATGATAGCCAATTACCGCGACCTCTTGTCCAGCCGCCAGTACCTCGGATATACCTTTATGGTCGCCATCTTATTCTGGGGCATGTTTGCCTTTATTACAAACTCATCTTTCGTACTCATCACCGAGTTGGGCGTCTCTCCCCAACTCTACGGCCTCTGTTTTGGATCGGTCGCCGTGGGACTCATGATCGGCGCATTTTTATCTGGCCGTCTCAACAATCGCCTCGGCAGCGCACGCATCATTCAAATTGGCAGCCTGATCGCAGCGGGCGCGGGCCTGCTCCTGCTGGGGCTCAAGCTCGCGGGCGTATTTTCGGTCATCAGCATCATCGCCCCCATGTGTTTATTCACAATAGGCGGCGGTATGGTGCGCCCCCAGGCAATGGCTGGCGCAATCGTACCCTATCCGGAAAAAGCCGGACTTGCCTCCGCCCTCATGGGATTTATACAAATGAGCACGGCGGGATTATTTGTCACCCTCTTCAGCCAGTTCTACAGCGCCTCATCCATCTCCATGGTCACAGCCATTGCCATCTCAGGCGTCATTGCCCTGCTCGTGCGCCGCACGCTATTGCCTTATGGAGCCACACCATGATCCTCGCCATTGACATCGGCGGTTCCCAATTTGGCCTGGCCCTTGCCACGCCCGACGGCCGCGTCGTCAAACACATTCAGCACCAAATAGATCGCGCAGACCACGCCGACAAAAGAATTGACCGCATACTCGCCGCAAGCAAAACACTGATCTCACAATCATCTGTATCGGCCTGTGGCATTGGATTTGGTGGCCCCGTCAGCTTCGACACCCAGCGCATCGTCAACTCCACCCACATCGCCGGATGGGACGATTGCCCACTGCCGGAAATTGTAGAACAACACCTCGGCTTACCCGCAATAATCGACAACGATGCCAACGTGGGCGCACTGGGAGAATTTACTTTTGGCGCAGGCAAAAACAGTCGCCACATCATCTACTACACGATCAGCACCGGCATTGGTGGGGGCATCATCATCAACGGCGAAATCTACCGCGGGGGCAACGGATATGCCGGCGAACTTGGACATGTGTCCATCTTGCGCGACGGCCCCCAATGCGACTGCGGCAATCGCGGCTGTCTCGAAGCCCTCTGCTCGGGCACTGCCATTGCCAGACGCGCAAAAGCAGCAACAAAAAAACATCCGCGCAAAAGCATCGCAATCACGCGAACCGCAAACAACAACCCCATCACAGCCAAAACCCTATTTGATACCGCGCGATCTGGAGACCTTTATGCCCGAACACTCGTCGATGAAATCTGCACCGACCTCGGACAAGGTCTGGCAATGGCTGTAAATGCATTCGCCCCCGACGTCATCGTCATCGGAGGCGGCGTCTCAAACGCAGGGCGCGTTCTTTTTGAAACGCTACGCAAAAAAACCCGTCGATTCCTCATGTCGGTTCACCGTCCAGACCTCAGAATCGCCCCTGCCAAACTCAAAAACCGCTCGGTACTTCTCGGCGCAGTCGCGCTGGCAAAACAGGGGCTGGGAGCTGGGGATTAGGGGCTGGGGATGGACACCACCCGGCGCATAAAAAAAGGCGATCACATTACGCGATCGCCTCTCCTGTTTCCTCTGAAACTCACCACTCAACGCTCTCTTCTCTCACCTCGCCTCCCGCGCCTACCCTGCCGCGCATCATCACCCTGAATTCCCCGTTGTCTCTCGGCTATCTGCGGCGCTGGTTCCAACCTGAAAATAGCCTCGCGCTTCACGGATTGACCGCTCGATAAATCCGTCACCTCAACCTCAACCTGATTGAGGCCCAGGATCATCTTTTCTGAATCCAGCTCCAGATGGATCGGCTCCCAAACATCTCGCCCCACATGCTCATAACTCACCGCCACCTGTGGTTTTTTACCCCTCGCCATCAATCTTTTGAATCCCCCACTCAACAGCCCAAAAATCGAAGACCCTGACCGCACATCCTGCTGAATCGTATAGGACACTTTGTATCGCGTCTGCCCAAATTCATCGCGTTTTAAATTATAGACCTCATAATAAACGAATACACTGCGATTATTCACAAAACTGCGCGACGGCATGGGCATTACCCACACATCGGCCTTGCGGTATTTGTCGTGAAACCCCCCTCCCTCACTAATGGCCCACGCCAATTCCAGATCGCTCATCGCCAGTGAATCGGAAAATGTCGGAGCCACCAAATCCTGCACATAAACCCCCCACTTCCCAGAATTTACATCGGCCAAATGCACCGCCATGCGATAGGTGCCAGGAGGCACTTCCAAATAAGCCACATCGGGCACAAATGTCCCCTTCTTCAACTGCCTGGAATCAATACCTCCAAAATACAAATCATCCCGAGTCCGAAACACCTCATCGCCCTCATCGTCTGAAATCACCACCGAACGGCGCACATGCCCATTCTCATTTTCGATACCCACCTCCAGCGTCGGCACCCCGTAATACACCTCAACCCCGGTCTTGCCCTCTTCTGCTCTAAAACGCGCCACATCGTAATAAAACTCAAGCGGTTCAATCCCCGGTGGCAAATCAAAATACTCCGGTGTTGAAGCCACCACATCGTTCAACACAACGCCCGGATGGGATCGCAAAAGCGCGGTCAACCGCTCACCTGACACGCGCGTACCATCTGGCAGCGGGGGAAACTGCCACTTGCCATTGAGAAACTCATCCACAAAAACAAACTCCACACCGCCGCCAACCTGCGTGTAAATCCACGACTCCCACGGCATCGATCGCTCGTTAAACGTCACGGGATAAGCCGGTTCAATAAAATCGTAATCCCCAATCGCCAGTTCTTCATCATCATCCACACCGCCAAAAAACGACTCCGCAGTCATGTCACCCGACTCGATAAAATATCCCTCAAAACCCAGAGTCAACCGCTCCTTCACCGCCTCAGCCTCGGCACTGGGCAACGCATTGGGCGCGTGTGACCGCGACCGATAATCCGGCTCCCCATACCGAATATACACCTCGCCGCGCCTATCCCACGGCTGCACACCTTTCGCAAAATGCGTCCGCGCGAACCACACCCGGCGGTAGTGTTCTGCCTCGCGTGCAAGACCACCCGATATCAACGTCAAATCGCGTTTGCGCCAAAACGTCGTCAAAAACGTTGCGCGTTCATCTTCTGATAGCGACTCATAAACCTCCAACTCCTCCGGCCTTGCCACCAATTGCAAATCTTTGTAAAGCGCCCGTTCTTCTGCTGGAATCGCATCGAAATACTGCGCGAACAACGCCAATGCTCGATCCGGATCGCCCATACCTGCATAAGCTTGTGCGAGCAATGCCAACAATCGCGCTTCATCTGGATTCTTTGTCAACGCCATCTCACCAATCCCAACGACAGACCGGTAATTCTGCTCCTCAGTATAAGACACCGCCAATCCGTAAAGCGCATCGACATCACCCGGCCTCAGCCTCAGATACTTTTCGTACAGCAGGCGAATCTCGCCGTAATACATTTCAAAATTGTTATTGACATACCAATCCGCCAACTCCAAATACACCGGCGCGTAATCCGGTGCCATTGCAATCACCCGGCGAAACGCATCCTCAGCATCCAGATCGCGCAGCATCACCTTTGCCCGCGCCAGATACAACTCGGCATCTATCAACTTCGGATCCTTTGCCCGCGCCATCCGAAAATACGGCAACCCCTGTCGCGCCCGCTTTGGTCCCCTCGCCATATACACCCGTCCCAAACCAACATAAGCCTCTGCCGACCCGGCATACCGAATCCCCTTGCGAAACGCATTATCGGCCTTCTCGATCTCCCCCGCATTGAGATACAAATTACCCAACACAACCCATGCATCGCCATCTTTGGGCGCAGTTTTCACAGCTTCTTCCAAAACAGCCAGCGAATCCGCGATCTCTGAAGTTGCCCGCCCAGCGAATGCCACAAGCAAAATAATCCACAAATTCAGTATCAAATATCTCACGTCAACTCCATTTCTTTTTTGAGTTTTTCAAGAACCTTCCCACCGCTCTCATAAATACCCTATTTATCCCATTTGCACAAGTGCAAATCTTCTATTGAACTTTATAACGAATTGGGAAACATACGGGTTCCCTTCCTGTATCCTGAAAACCCTCACACAATTTATTTCCCCTAACACAACGCCTTTTCCTTGACAATTAAAAACGCTTATAATAAATTTATTCGCAAACAAGAAAACTATTGCATTTTTGAACAACACATCTGTTCTTTATCTGGATTACGATGGATTTGTTTCCAATGCCTGCAAGTGCTCATAGCACCTGCAAAATAGCAACTTCACTGTCTGTCTTCTGCCTTAATTTGTAAGGCTGTGATGGTCGTAGTTGCTTTTTTTATTGGAAAAAATTGAGGCGCATAATGGCATTGACAAAAATTAAGCAAGGACTCGACCTTCCCATTAGCGGCGTACCCGATCAATCCACAGTACAAAATGGCAAGCCAGTCCAAACTGTGGCACTTTTGGGTGAAGATTATGTGGGCATGCGTCCCACAATCGTGGCGCAAGTGGGAGACCGCGTCAAACTCGGCGATGTATTGTTCACCGACAAAAAAATGGAAGGTGTTCTTTACACCTCACCCGGTGCAGGCGAAGTAATCTCCATAAACCGGGGAATAAAACGCGCCTTCTTATCGACGGTCATCCGCCTGGAAGGCGACGATGAAATCACCTTTGAATCCCATCGAGAAGATGAAATCGACAATCTCGGCCGGGAAACAGTCAAAGAACAACTCATCTCATCCGGACAGTGGACCGCCCTGAGAGCGCGGCCATTTGGCAAAGTAGCCGACCCCGCGACCGAGGCGAATTCCATCTTTGTCAACGCAATGGACACCAATCCTCTCGCCCCGGACCTGGCGCATATATTAGCCGGACAGGAAAAAAATTTCGCATTGGGCTTGAAAATCGTCTCAAAACTCGTGGATGGGACGATTTTTGTATGCAGAGGTCCGGAATTGGACCTGCCCGAAATCGACGATGACCGCGTACAGGTCGAAGAATTTTCCGGTCCCCACCCCGCCGGATTGGTCGGTACGCACATCCACTTCTTAGATCCCGTACACCGCAACAAAACAGTCTGGCACATCGGCCTTCAGGACGTGATTGCCTATGGACACCTGTTCACAACCGGGCGGATCATGACCGAACGCATCGTCGCACTGGGCGGTCCCACCGTGAAACACCCCAAATTGATCCGCACCCGTCTGGGTGCTTCAATAATGGACCTATTAGAAGGCGAACTCGAAGACGTCGAAAACCGCGTCATCAGCGGCTCGGTCCTCTCCGGGCGCAAAACAGACGAAGTCCGCGCTTTTTTGGGACGATATCACCAGCAAATCACCGCACTCGAAGAAGGCAACAAACGCGCCTTTTTGGGCTGGCTCACGCCGGGATTCGAATTTTTCACCATCAAGAACCTGGCCCTGTCCAAAATGTTCTTCGGCCAACGCCTCAAATTAAACACCTCCACCAATGGCAGCCATCGCGCACTCGTGCCGCATGGCAATTACGACGCCGTCATGCCGCTGGACATATTGCCCAACTTTTTGATTCGGGCACTCGTCACCCGCGACCTCGACGACGCCGAAAAACTCGGCATACTGGAATTGGAGGAAGAAGACCTATCACTATGCACATTCTCGTGCTCGTCAAAAATGGATTTTGGACCCATTCTGCGCGAAAACCTCACCGAAATTGAAAAGGAAGGATAGTGAAGCCCCTACGCGATTTATTAGACAAACAGGCCGAACACTTCGAAGAAGGCGGCAAACTCGAAAAACTGTATCCGTTTTACGAAGCCGGGGACACATTCCTCTACACTCCCGGCGAGGTTACCCAGGCAGATGCCCACGTGCGCGACGGCATGGACCTGAAGCGCATGATGATCACAGTCGTACTCTCGCTACAACCCTGTATTTTATTTGCCCTGTACAATACGGGCTTACAAGCGAGTCTGGCCTATCAAAATATCGGCGCAATCGGCACTGGGGACTGGCACGTCTATCTCGCCCAGGCACTGGGCCTGTCTTTCCTGCCCTCTGATATAATCAGTTGTTTTGCAATAGGTGCCATCTATTTTGTACCCGTACAACTCGTAACCATAGCCGCGGGCGGCTTATGCGAAGCCATATTTGCGGTCATTCGCAAACACGAAATCAACGAAGGATTTCTCGTCACCAGCACGCTATTTCCCCTTACAATGCCACCCCTGATTCCCCTGTGGCAAGTCGCCCTTGGCATCATCTTTGGCGTCGTAATAGGCAAAGAAATATTCGGTGGCGTGGGAATGAACTTCTTAAACCCCGCGCTCACGGGCCGCGCATTTCTCTATTTTGCCTATCCCGCGCAAATCTCAGGCGATGCAGTCTGGATCGCCGTCGATGGATATAGTCAGGCAACGCCACTCGCGGCCTATGCCGATACGCATATCCAGATGGACTACACCTGGTGGGAATCATTTATCGGTTTGATCCCGGGATCCATGGGAGAAACCTCGACCCTTTGCTGCTTGCTGGGTGCCGGCATTCTAATCCTCACCCGCGTTGGCTCGTGGCAAATCATGGCCGGTGTAACCATCGGCATGATTGTATCTGCACTATTCTTCAACTGGATCGGCAGCACCACCAACCCGCTGCTCAACGTATCTCCGGCCTGGCATCTCGTCATCGGCGGCTTTGCATTTGGCACAGTATTCATGGCAACCGATCCGGTCAGCGCAGCCATGACGCGCCAGGGCAAATGGTTCTATGGCATTTTAATAGGCGTCATGACAGTATTGATCCGCGTGACCAACCCGGCCTATCCCGAAGGCATCATGCTGGCCATATTATTCGCCAATGTATTCGCGCCCATCATCGACCGCGTCTTTATCAACCGCAATATCCAAAGGAGACTGGCCCGTGCAGAATGACAGCATCCAAAAAACGATCTTTGTTGCGGTGGCCCTTTGTCTGGTCTGTTCTCTTTTTGTTTCTCTGACTGCTGTGTCCTTATACGATATCCAGAAAGAAAACAAACGCCTCGACAAAGTAAAAAATATCCTGATTGCGGGTGGATTGTACGACCCCTCGGTCGATGTGCAGTCCGTTTACGAAAATAAAGTCGTACCACTGCTTATTGAACTGGACACGGGACAGATCTTGAACAGCGAAGAATATCCCGATGGCATCAACGTGGATACCTATGATCTGAAAAAAATGGCCTCCGACCCCACTTTTGGGCGTCCTGTTGATGCGGATAGAGACATTGCAAATATTCGCAACCGTCCGAAATACATCTTCGTCTATAAAGTGATGGAAAACGACAAATTGCAGCGCATTATCTTGCCCATCTACGGTTATGGCCTCTGGTCCACGCTCTACGGTTTTGTATCTCTGGGCAATGATCTGCAAAGCATCCAGGGCATCACATTTTACGAACACGGCGAAACCCCGGGATTGGGTGGCGAGGTAGATAACGCCAGATGGAAGGGATTATGGCCCGGCAAACAGGCTTATGACGATGCGGGCAAAGTCGCGATCTCTGTGATCAAAGGCCAGGTAAATCACAAAAGTGAAAAAGCAAAATACCAGGTCGATGGGCTATCGGGAGCGACCATCACCACACGGGGATTAGACAGTATGCTCAAATATTGGTTGGGCAACGAAGGATACGGTCGATTTTTAGACACGCTAAAACAAGGAGGTGTTCGTGGCTGAAGTAATCGAAAGGGAAGAACAAGCACCAGAAGTGCCACCATCTCCGTCTCTGACGGCGAAAGAAGCCAAAAGCCTGTTATGGACGCCCGTCTTTGATGACAATCCCATCGGACGTCAGGTATTGGGAGTTTGTTCGGCACTCGCGGTGACCACAAAGCTGGAAACCTCAATCGTCATGTCTATGGCGGTCATTTTTGTTATGGCACTTTCCAATATATCGGTAAGCCTGATCAGAAATCACATTCCGTCCAGCGTGCGCATCATCGTACAAATGACCATTATTGCCTCGCTTGTGATTATCGCCGATCAGGCTATCCAGGCATTTGCTTACGATATCTCCAAGCAATTGTCGATCTTTGTCGGACTGATCATTACCAACTGCATCATCATGGGACGTGCCGAAGGATTTGCAATGAAAAATCCCCCCACGCACAGCTTATTAGATGGCCTGGGAAATGGATTTGGTTACAGTACCATCTTAATTGTGGTGGGATTTTTCCGCGAACTTTTGGGATCGGGTAAACTTCTGGGCGTTGACATTTTGCCACTCATCACCGAAGGTGGCTGGTACATGCCCAACGGCTTGATGTTATTATCGCCGAGTGCGTTTTTCTTAATCGGGTTCTTCATCTGGGTCGTGCGAGCGTGGAAACCCGAGCAAGTGGAAGAGGATTAAAATGGCCGAACACTATATCAGCTTATTTGTCAAAGCCGTTTTTGTCGAAAACATGGCCCTCGCATTCTTCCTGGGCATGTGTACATACCTCGCTGTCTCCAAACAGGTGACAACCGCTGTGGGCCTGGGCATTGCGGTGATTGTGGTACAGACGATTACAGTGCCAATCAACAATTTAATTTTTACCCATGTCCTGACTGAAGGCGCGCTCGCCTGGGCGGGTTTGCCAAACGAAGATCTCACATTTTTGGGCCTGGTCACATATATCGGCGTAATCGCCGCGATGATTCAAATTCTGGAAATGGTACTGGACAAATACGTACCCACCCTGTACAACGCCCTGGGCATATTCTTACCTCTCATCACAGTGAACTGCGCGATCTTAGGCGGTTCCCTGCTCATGGTCGAACGCGACTTTAATTTTTCAGAAAGTGTCGTATTTGGACTCGGCAGTGGCACGGGTTGGGCACTCGCCATTGTCGGGCTGGCAGGCATACGCGAAAAAATGAAATACAGCAACGTGCCACCTGCATTGCGCGGGCTGGGCATTACGTTTATGACCGTGGGCTTGATGGCAATGGCATTTATGCTCTTTTCGGGGATTCAACTTTAGATTCGGGCAAGCGTGGAGATAATATGGAAGACGTAAGGCTGATTTTACTCGGTGTAGGGATGTTTACCACCATTGTGCTGATGCTGGTAGCGGTTATTCTCATTGCCAGATCGCGGCTGGTTGCCGCAGGACAGGCTCATATCACCATCAATGACGATCCCGACCACAGCATCTCGGTTCCCGTGGGCGGTAAATTGCTCAACACATTGGCCGATAATAGAATTTTTGTATCTTCCGCATGTGGCGGTGGCGGCACCTGTGGACAGTGCAAAGTGACGATCAGCGACGGTGGCGGCGATATCTTAGCCACCGAGCGGTCGCACATCAACCGCAAAGAAGCGCGGGAAGGGTGTCGGCTTTCGTGCCAGGTAACAGTAAAAGGCGATATGAATATCGAAGTACCCGCCGAAGTATTCAGCATCAAAAAGTGGAACTGCAAAGTAATTTCAAATTACAATGTCGCCACATTCATCAAAGAACTCGTTCTCGAACTGCCGCCAGGGGAAGACGTCGGGTTTCGAGCCGGCGGTTTTATTCAAATCGAATGCCCACCCCACACCGTTGACTATCGCAACTTCGACATCAAAGCCGCCGACGGCGAAGACCTCTTTAGAGGCACCTGGGATCATTTCAACGTATGGGACAATGTCTCGGTAGTAGATGAACCCGTCTTCCGCGCGTACTCAATGGCGAATTATCCCGAAGAAAAAGGGATCATCATGCTCAACATCCGCGTGGCGTCTCCACCGCCGGGCACAACGGGCATTCCCCCGGGCAAAATGTCGTCGTGGACATTCGACCTAAAACCCGGCGATGACGTGACCATCTCGGGCCCCTACGGCGAGTTCTTCGCCAAAGAAACCGATGCCGAAATGATCTTCATCGGTGGTGGTGCCGGCATGGCACCGATGCGGTCGCACATCTTCGATCAATTCAAACGCATTGACACAGACCGCAAAGTAACCTTCTGGTATGGTGCGCGCAGCCTGAATGAAATGTTTTATGTCGAAGACTTCGACGGATTGCAGAGCGAGTACGATAACTTTACCTGGCATGTCGCACTATCCGACCCCATGCCAGAAGACAACTGGACGGGCCTGACCGGATTTATTCACCAGGTCCTCTACGACGAGTACTTAAAAGATCACCCGGCACCCGAAGACTGTGAATATTATATCTGCGGTCCCCCACCGATGTTAATCGCCTGCCTGAACATGCTGGACGATATGGGTGTGGAACCCGAAAATATCTTATTCGACGACTTTGGTGGGTAATTTAAAAATTAAAAGCAATCAAAAAAAAGTCTTCGGTTCACCAGCAATCGAAGACTTTTTTGTTTTTCTGTCAAAATGTTATATATATTCAAGACAGGGTAGCTAATGCCTGAGACAGGGAGATCCAGCGATGCGTTTTTTCAACACAACGGGACCAGTGGTGGCCGCAGACCACTATTGCATCCCGCCCCTACAACGACTCAACCTCACTGAGATTCGCCGGTTCATTCGCGACAAACGCTATTTCGTCTTGCACGCCCCCAGGCAGACGGGCAAGACCTCTGCCCTTTTGGCTCTGCGCGACCTGCTCAACGCCGAAGACGACTATCGCTGCGTGTATGTCAACGTTGAAGGTGGGCAGACAGCGCGCGAAGATGTGGAACAGGTGATGCGCACAATTCTGGACGAACTGGCGTCCCGGGCGCGTTCGAATGGCGACGAATTTCTGGATGAAGTCTGGCCCGACATCTTGACGCGATCTGGCCCTCACGGTGCCTTGCGCGAGGCATTGACGCGCTGGGCTGAGGCTGCTCCAAAGCCTCTGGTGCTACTCATTGACGAGATCGATTCCCTGATTGGCGATTCCCTGCTATCCGTGCTGCGGCAGTTGCGGGCAGGCTACGACCGCCGTCCGGGCAGTTTTCCGCAAAGCGTGATATTGTGCGGGGTGCGCGATGTGCGCGACTACCGCATCCATTCCAGTTCGGCCAACGCGATCATCGCAGGAGGCAGTGCCTTCAACATCAAAGCGCGATCCCTGCGCTTGGGCGACTTCTCGCGAGACGAAGTGCTCGCCCTGCTCGGGCAGCATACCGAAGAGACCGGACAGCGATTTACCGACGACGCGCTGGAACTGATCTGGGCACAGACCCAGGGGCAACCGTGGCTGGTCAACGCACTGGCGGAAGAAACCTGTTTCTATGGCGAAGCCGCAGAGGACCGACGTATCCCAATCACTGCCGACGCGATCCGAGACGCGCAAGAGCAACTCATCCTGCGCCGAGAAACGCATTTGGATCAGTTGGCCGACAAGCTCAAGGAAGACCGCGTGCAGCGCGTGATTGAACCGCTTTTGAGTGGTGCTGAGGAACGTCGCTTTATTGACCGCGATCTGGAGTATGTGCGCGATCTCGGCCTCGTGGCTCGCGACCGTCCCGTGCGTATCGCCAACCCGATCTATGCCGAGGTTGTTCCGCGCAAACTGACGTGGGTGATTCAAGAAGAGTTTGAACAGGAAACAGCCTGGTATGTCAATGCCAATGGCAGCTTGAATGTGGTTGAGTTGCTGACCGAGTTTCAGACCTTTTTCCGTGAACACTCAGAGCACTGGGTGACGCGATTTCAATATCAGGAGGCGGGTCCACAGTTGCTGTTGCAGTCATTTCTCCAGCGGATTGTGAACAGTGGTGGGCGCATTGAGCGGGAGTATGGTCTTGGTCGCATGCGCACGGATTTGCTAATCGTCTGGCCGCAGGGGAATCAGACGCGCAAAATCGTGATTGAGTGCAAAGTTATTCATAAGAGTCTGGAACAAACCATCGCCGATGGTCTTGATCAAACCGCAGAATACATGGACCGGTGTGATGCGGAAGCGGGACACTTGGTAATCTTCGACCGTAGTGAAGGGAAGCGTTGGGAGGACAAAGTATTCCACGATCGCCGCACATCGGGCAACGGGATCGAGATCGATATCTGGGGCATGTAACAGATATATGTACAACTGCAACAAAAGCTTGTATCGGAATTTACAGAACATGGGCAGGATTTGGCGTTGCTTCTTTCCAATCTTGATCTCCGCTATTATCGGATGTATTATCGGATGTCAGGATCCTCTGACAACGATTTCCGGTCCTACGATGGGAACGACGTTTCAGGTAAAAATTGCACGAGATTTTCAGACGGTGCTTTTCTACCATATTATTCAACTATTGCCAGTAGAGATCACACGCGAAGAGGCGACACTGGACTCGGGTGTATTGAGCAAAGAAATCTTCGCTCGCTTGGAAGAAGTCAATCGCCAGATGTCCACTTATCAACACAACTCCGAAATCACCCAATTCAATCGCTCACCTTCAACGGACTGGTTTGCAGTCTCATCGGACTTTGCTTATGTTTTACACATCGCCCGGGAAATCAGCACCTGGTCCGACGGCGCGTTTGACGTCACAATTGGGCCACTGGTCAACCTGTGGGGATTTGGACCCAACGCCATCCCCGAACGCGTACCATCGCCCGACTCAATACAAGCTGCAAAAACACTGATCGGATACGAAAAAATTCACATCGATCTATCTGCTTCCGCAATAAAAAAAGAATCGCCCGAAATCTATTGCGATCTATCCGCAATCGCCAAGGGATATGGTGTAGATCGCATAGCGAGTTATCTGGACAGTTTGGGCATCAATCGCTATTTTATTGAAATCGGCGGCGAACTGCGAACAAAGGGACACAACCCTCTGGGACAACTCTGGCGGATAGGCATTGCAAGTCCAGCCGGACAGGGTGAACTACAAAAAACACTCGCTCTAAATAACCTGTCAATGGCGACATCGGGTGATTACCACAATTATTTTGAACGCGACGGCATCCGGTATTCCCACACCATTGACCCGCGCATAGGACGGCCAATAACGCACGCTCTGGCCTCCGTAACAGTACTACACAAAAGTTGCGCCTATGCCGATGGACTGGCCACGGCGATCAATGTAATGGGACCGGAAAAGGGATTTGCATTTGCGGAAAACCGCAAACTTGCTGTATTTATGATAGTACGACAGGGGGATGGGTTCGCGGAAAAAATGACGTCCGGCTTTGAGAAGATGTTACGAGAGGGGAAGTAAGAGAGGAAGTTCTCGTTCACGTACTGCAACCGCTGCATAAGCGAGTGCTTCGCGTATGTCTTCGGTTTCGAGATCGGGATAGAGTCTCAAAATTTCCTCATCAGGTGTATTTGCAGCGACGAGATCAACAATAACAGAAACGGGGATACGAAGACCTCTTATACAGGGCAATCCCCCCATTTGATCGGCAGAAATAGTAATGCGTTGAAATTTCATTTTTTAGTCCTTTCGAATGCCTTTCGCGTAGAACACGCATAAGTATAGCCATCTCACCTTCCGCTTTCAAGCGCAATTCCATTAGGGACAACATGGAAACCATATTAACAGCGACAATCTTTCTCATCGTGGCATTTGCGTTCATGGCAGGCGCGTTGACATTTGCCCAATATAAAAAAAAGCAGCAGAGTTGTTGTGGCGACGTCTTAGAAACCCAGGAACAGGATTTGGACGAAGACTCCGCGTGCTTTACATGCCCACGGCGCAAAAAAGGCACATCAAATTCTGTCTCGATCAGTTAATGGACAGGTCTTTTCCCCTTCAAATTTTAAAAAATACAAAGCCGAAGGGGGGTATCTGCCAAGATAAGAACCCCCTTCGGCACAATAATCGCAAGGTATCTCTACCCCACGACGCGATAAATTTAACAATCTCAGCATATCAAGTCAATTGATGATTTTCATTATTTTTGATTATCACGGGAGGAAAAATGGACAAACAGAAAATTCTGATTGTAGATGATGAACCACTGGTCATATCAGAACTCGTGGGATTCTTGAGAGATGAATCTTATGACGTATTCACTGCGGAAAATGGATTCAAAGGGCTTGAAATTTTGAGAAAGGAGAACATTGACCTTGCCGTCGTTGAGATAGACGCTATGGATGGAATAACCCTATTGAAGCGTGTGAAGGCGGAGAAAATACAGACCGCTATGCTGGTCATGACAGATTTGCAATCCGCAGAATTGGGCGAGCAACTGATCAAGGCCGGTGCTGTCAGTGTATTTGATAAACCCATCAAGAGAGATGTGTTTTTGGCGAAGATCAAAAAATATATGCCTCCACAAGATATGTGGAAGATCTGGTTGGAATCATTTTTGGAGGCGAATTACAGCAATCCAAAGCTGAAATTTAAAGATGTCATACGTCATTTCAGGTTCTCGGAAAGCTATGGATATAAATTGTTTAAGAAGCACCTGGGAATGCCGTTCAGGATGTGCCTTCGGAATGTACGTCTAACAAAGGCTGAGGAAGCGTTGAAGAACACATCATATACCCTTTCAGAAATTGCTTACCTGTGTGGATTTGCATCTTTATCGACTTTTAGCAAGTTTTTCAAAGAGAAGCATGGCGTTAGTCCGACCACATATCGCAAAAAAGTAGAATCTGGGACAAATTTTGCAGGTCAGGACAAACTTTCGGGCTTGAAACTATAAGGGCAATTATATTACATACATCACAAAAAAGCCGCCGACAGACCCTGGCAAGTCGAGTGTCGGCGGCAGACAGCAGTTCAAAGCTCAAGCATTTGGGAATGTGAGCTTGATGGTAAGATACCTTTTGAGGGATAGGATGTCAACTATCGTGTAACCGGATATAAAATTTTATGACAGAAAATACAATAGCTGAGATTGAGAATCAGATTCAAGGTCTGGTCCTGAGAGCATTAGACCGTGAAGTCCCATCCGATGATGTAGATTGGGGTAATCTTCCTTTGAATTCTATACTCGATTCTATTTCCACCCTGGCCCTGGTGACAGGCTTAGAGGATACATTTGACGTGGTCGTAGAGGACGAAGAACTCACAGAAGACATGCTCACTTCGACACGTTCGGTAGCGCAGTATATATATGGGAAATTAACCACTGAAACATATCGAAAGACGTCAGGTGTGACTTTAGAATAATGGTGAAAAAAACAAGCAATCAGTGGTCAGTTATCCATTGTAGGGGCGAGGCATGCCTCGCCCGTCATTGCGGCAGGATGTTAGCCGCGAAGGCACAATGCCAGTAATCCAGTAGTTTTGACTTTCTTATATCTGTTTGTCGGCATGATTCTGTGGCGATTTTAAAGTCACACATCGCGTATTGAAAGGTTTTTTGATGGCGCATTTTTTTTCAGGGCTGACAGGTACTGGGACTCGGATCGGCGTCATTGATAGCGGTTTTAACGTCGGCCACAAAGATGTACATGTGTTGAATGGTACCAGTTTCTGCAATGGCGGTCAGGATTCAAATTACAAGGATATGATAGGCCACGGTACAGCATGTATTGGCGTCATCCACTCTAAGGCTCCCAATGTAGAATTTTTGCCTGTCAAAATTTTTGAATCAGAGCTGATAGCGACAATGGACATTTTGTGCAAGGCGATTTACTGGTGTGTTGAACATCACTGTCACATTATCAATTTGAGTTTAGGCACTCTGGATGAGAGGAATATCGATATTTTGAAGGAGGCCTGTGATTTTGCACACAAACACCAGACGTTCATTGTTGCGGCGACATCAAATGATGGACAACCGAGTATTCCCGCGTCTTTTCCCAATGTTTTTGGCGTAGCAGGAGGAAAAGTGAGTGGAAAATTTGATTACTTTTTTGACCCGCACGAAAAAATACAGTTTGTCGCACGAGGTGATCGTCAACGCCTCGATTGGCTGGTAGGCAAACAGATATTTATGGGCGGATCGAGTTTTGCGGCTCCGCATGTTTCTGGCTTGATTGCTCTGATCATAGAGAAATATGATGGCATAACTTTCAACGATCTGACAGAAATTTTGCAGATGCACTCCTTAAGTCAATGTCCCGAGTTGGTAGATAGCAGTGCTTATGCAATGAGCGAAATGCCCAGGTCTCGCTCAGACGTTTCTATCCGAGACCTAAATAAGGCAAATAATACGCCAGACTGGATAGAAAAGGCTGTGATTTTCCCCTATAACAAAGAAATGCATGGGCTGGTGCGGTTTCAGGAGTTATTGCCGTTTAGAATTGCAAGGGTAGTTGACGTTGTTGGAAAAAGAACCATAGGCAAAGATTGTGGGGAGGTTATTGGTGGGGTCGAATCTGATCTCATCATACAACAAAATTTGGAAGACTGTCTGCAATACGGCGATACGCTCGTTTTGGGCTATTTGGATGAAATTAGCCGGATTAAGAAACGCGATGTGTTACAAGAATCTCTAAAACTGGCATTGAAGCATAACAAGAATGTTTACAGTCTGAGCCCCATTGCAAATAAGCAATACGAAAGCATAAGTAAAGCATTTGAAGAAAAATATCTACATTGTGCAGCACCGACCATTGATTTTGCAACTTATGAGGCTTTGACCAAAACTTATGATTGGAGAAACAGAAGCCAGAAACCTGTCGTGGGCGTGTTTGGGACAGGACCGCAACAAGGCAAGTTCACTGCACAATTGGCACTGAGAAAACAATTACAGAAAATTGGCTATAAAGTGGGTCAATTGGGTACAGAACACCAATCTGCATTATTTGATTTCGATTTTACATTTCCAAATGGATATGACGGGCATCAGAGCATCCAAATTCCCATAGATTTACACATTCCACTTCTAAATTCCGCTATGGTCGGCATTGAACACTCAGACCCGGATATCATCATTGTTGGTGGTCAGTCCGGTATCATACCTCATAGCTTTTACGAAAAATCTCAGAGTTATACGTTGCCCTCATTGATCTTGCTCTTTGGAACCGTTCCCGATGCCTATATCCTGCTCGTTAATTCTATCGACGAGCCTGAATTTATACAGGAAAATATCCGCGTGTTAGAGGGCCTGGGAAAAGGAAAAGTTATTCTGCTCGTTTTTAGTGATAAGAAAAAAATTGTTAATGACACGGTTAATACAGTCGTCAACCAGCCGCTCTCTAAAGCGGAAATTTGCCAAATCACATCGCGCATAGAATCAACGCAGGGCCTTCCAGCCACTGAGATAATCAGCGTAGAAGGACAAAAAAAGATGGCCGATGTTGTTGTTGATTTTTTTTGAGATCAATACCTTAACGATGCGGAGAAAGTAAATGCAAGAAATTCGCAAAATATCGCTGATTTTAAATATCCTGCTATCTGTTTTTCTTTTTGTTGCGTTATTTGGGGTATGGAAGTTGAGAAATACGAACGCTCGTCGTTGGGAAGAAATCAGAGGTCTCCGAATAGAGAATGCTGATTACAAGGAGCATATAAACACTTCTACTTATGCCTCCAATTATCAAGGGCAAGAATTTCCGAAGTTGAAATTGAAGAATATAAATGGCGATTGGATTTCAACGGATTTTTCTAAAACAGGAAAAGGATTGGTTCTCGTCTTCAAGCCTCAAGACTGTCAGCCCTGTCTAATCACCCAGATAAAGTTACTGGAGCATGTGTACCAGAGCCAGGACCCCGAAAAACGCTTTCCAATTTATGCGTTTGCCAATGCTCCTGCGGGCGTGTTGAAAAGATACAAAAGAAGTTTTAATCTGCATTACGAGTTGCTTTCGGATACTGAGAACATGCTATTCCAGAATAAAGTACTCACCCATCGCACGCCAGCGGTCTTTGTTGTCAATGAAAAGAATATCATAACGCATTGTCATTTGCCTTCAAAAGACCGCCCTCAAAACACAGTCCTCTTTTTTGGTGTGATTCAAAAACATTTGCGTTTACAAAAACCACTTCTAAACGGTCATCTTAAAGGGGTGCCCTATTCTCGAATTATTGCCAAGAAATTTGAGATAGATCCTTTATCTACATTTGTTTATTGATATTTATGAACAAGATGTAGCCATGGCAAAAGTGTTGATATAATAGCCGCCGACATACCATGGCAAGTCAAGTGTCGGCGGTAGCTCCCAAGGGCGGGTTACCACAGCAGTTCAAAGCTCAAACATTTGGAAAATGTGAGCGGGAGAGAATGGTTTTACTTGAACTTGAGCCTATCAAGTAAGGGCAAGCACACTTTTACTTGACCCAAAAGGAAAGGAGGTGATATTATGAAGATCTTGACCAAGCCTGAGAAGTCTCCGCTGTCTTCTCCACGTATTTATGGATATGAGTGGCACGACTGGGGTATCTGGATTGAGACGGGTCGTATAAGAGAGACTGTTGGAGATCCGGTTAGGTGTGTGACCATAACCACTTACTATGAGTGCCGGGAGTATTTTCCTTATTACGAATGTAGATCAGAGGAGGCATATAGTACGAGAAAAACTTGGGGACCATGCTGATACAATGATTGTCTCACTTGAGATAGTTCATTAAAATAGAGCATTTCTATATGCCCCTTTAAAAAAGCAAAGTGTGCAACCCTCTTGGTAGGCTCAAATTTAGTTCGGTGTTATCGGGTCAAGTCCATATCTGTCCCCGGCTAAGCGGGTCACTTCCTGCTGTAATTCTTCTGCCACGGCATCTAATCCTATTGGGATCAAGGCTTGGCGCGATGCGTGTATTCAGTGTGTCCAGTTCTTCTTCAGGGGGTGTTTGTGGCGTTGCATCGTCTTTGTGGATTTGACTTTGGGGGCTTGTGCGATATTTTATTCACCTGTCTGCGTGCAACGCACAGGCAGATTACGGGCCCCTTTGGTTGAGGATATAGCGTTTTCACGGTTGAAACTGCTGTATCCAATTTACATTGGGACCTCTACTATTTCAACTAATATAGGCACAACCTCGTGTTATCGGCCTATTTACCGATAACACTGATTTTACGCTGTCAAAAACTTCAACACTCTTCCTCATAACATCCAAGACAGGGAAAATGTGTGATTATTTGAGTAGCGAAGGTTACCGACTATGGCACGGTTTTTTATCCACACCGCTATTAACAAAATATGGATGACCGATGATTGCCAATTACTTCCGAACATGGTTTCGCAATATCCTCAAGTATAAAACGTATGCAGCCATTAATCTGCTGGGTTTGGGGATAGGAATTGCCTGCTGCTATCTCTGCGTGCTTTACTTCCTGTACGATTGGAGCTTTGATAGATTCCACAAAGACCATCATCGCATATACTGCGTTGTCGGAAAGGTCAAGTATGAAAAAACAATAAGAGGGACACCGTTGGCGGGCACATGGACAGAGACCGCCAGTTTTCCTGTTGCACTATCCTCCATGGTGGCTGCTGAATTTCCTGAGATTGAGCATACAACCCGTGTAAAGAGTGTCATTGGGACAGCGACCTGCCAGGTAGGTACTCACAAAGAGTTTTTGCGACCTATCCAACATGTCTTGTTCGTCGATAGAAGTTTTGAAGAGATGTTTTCCTTCCCCCTTATTCGCGGTACATTCTTCTCTCGCCCTGGGCAAGTCGTGATCACACGTAGATTTGCTCAGACGCTTACCAACGATATTGACAACTTGATAGGCAAAGTGTTATGGATGCGAGTTGCTTCTCGCAGATTTTTGAGAGATATAAAACCCGTAGTAGCCCCTGTTGAAATCGGGGGCATCGTGGCTCCTCCACGTAATTCGAGCTTATATTTCGAGATTCTTTTGCCCTTGAGTATGTCCACGACCTTTCTCGATAATGAAGAAGGACAATGGGACTGGGGCTTTGAATCCACACATTACATCCGTTTGGCAGACAGATCAAATGTGGAAGAAATGGACAGAAAGCTCACTACGTTCATGCAGAAGCAGTCCTCTATCAACTCAATATGGGACTTAGAGACCTTTCAGGCCAAATTGCAATCCCTCACAGACCTGCACCATTATATCGGTCTATTTGTTGATGGTATGTTTCGCAAAACAAATCCCTTATATGGATATATTCTCGCCGGTATCAGTATATTGGTTCTGTTTATCGCGTGTTTGAATTACGTGCTTCTTTATGTAGCGCGGTTCAACTCGCGTACAAAAGAATTGGGCATCAGGCAAATCTTTGGCGCGAACCGACGGCAACTCAGATACCAGCTATTGGCCGAATGCTTTGGATACAGCATTTTGGCCTGCATCATAAGTCTGGCAGTCGCAGAGTTGGCCTCAAGTCCTATTGAAGGCATTTTGCGGATCCCTTTTATGTCTTCGGTAGATCCTATTCAGACCGCGATCATTTTCCTATCACTTGCCTGTCTAATAGGTCTGGTCACAGCCATTTACCCGGCGACATTTATGTCGTCTGTGTCTGCCATCAGCGTTTTGAGCAAAACCTCAAAGGCCGTCAGGTCTGGTCCTTTTTTGAAGGTACTGATGGCTGTACAGTCGGGTGTGACATTGGTGTTTGTATTTTGCACGATCATTATCTTTGAACAGACCTTTTTCGTCATCACAGCAGATCCAGGGTTTGAACCCGCGAACCTGGTCAGACTCAATACCAGTGGGTTGACAGAAAATGAGATTGATCGTCTGCAAGCGTCTTTATCAGCGTCTCCTCTCGTGACATCCTCTGTTCGGACGAATCTGTCTCTAAATTCGTCAAACTCAACTCTAATCAAAGACAGCGGTAACAAACTCATTGATAATGTAAACTATTATCAGGTAGATGGCCCTTTTCTGAAGACCGTCGGGTTGCAACTCTTACAAGGAAGAGCCTTACATCCAAATCCTATCCCGGGCGATGTAATCGTGAATGAAGCCTTGCAAAAACACCTGACATCACCACAGCCTCTTGGACAGGTGATCACGCAGGCGGATACAAAGTTCAGAAGACCCGTGTTTGGTCGCGATGTCAGTGGCCGTATTGTAGGTATAGTCAAGGATTTTCGCTTCCAAAGTTCACACCACAAGGTCCCACCGACTATCATCACGATTGTCCCAGATGGTGCAACAACCAAGCGACAAGACCGTGAAATATTGATTCGGCTTCAAGATGGCAATGCCAAAGCATTTAGTGCGTTTCTCAAGGAACTATGGCAAGACCTCAAAACGGAGCATCACCTGACATTTTCCTTTGTAGAAGATGACAGGCGACACTTTTATGCCCGAGAAATCAGTTGGAGCAAGATCGTCTCTGGCGCGACTTTGTGTGCTGTCCTGATCGCGTCAATGGGTGCCCTGGGCATGATCTCCCTCGCCGTGGCACGCAGAAGAAAGGAAATCGTCATCCGAAGGGTCATGGGGGCTGTGCCCTCCAAAATAGCCAGTGGGATTGTGCTGAACTACGCAGTACCTGGATTTATCGCCGCCATCATCATGCTTCCGCTCTCCTATTTCTTTATGGATGAATGGCTCTCAATATTTGCCTACCGCTTTCAATTTGGTGTTGGCACGATTTTGGTAGCAATCTTCTTAGGCATTCTTCTTCCGCTGATAGGTGGCTTCATACATGCGTTCAAGGTCGCCTCTGAAAGTCCAATAGATGCCCTTCAAGAGGACTGATGTAAACTCAACTTAAGTGCAAGGAGTTGTAAAAAATGTGCTATCGCACTTGATGTACTCCAGTTTAGCTCGGTATTCTCGGTAAATCCTCAGAAGCTGTTTTAAAATTATGAAAGAAGAAAAAAAGCGTTGAAAAAGCGTATTCATCTGTCCAAATTCAGGTAGTGCATATCACCCTGAAACGAAAGGACCTGCGATGAATACGCACCGGCAATATCCGACAAATGTAACCGAAGCGCAATGGCAACTGCTCATCCCACTCCTGCCCAAGCGCAAATGGCGAAAAGGTAGCCGTGGACGTCCCCCTGTCAATTTGCGGAACGTGTTTGATGGCATCCTGTATCTGACGAAGACGGGCTGCCAATGGCGCATGTTGCCTCATACCTTTGGCTGCTGGCAAACCGTGTATGGCTATTTCAATAAGTGGCGCGAGCAAAGTGTCTTTGAGCGTATGCAACAAGCACTCACACGAAAAGAGAGAAAACGACAAGGACGCAAAGCTACCGCATCAGCAGGCTGCATTGACAGTCAAAGTGTCAAGAGTGCAACACAAAAAGACTCAAAAGGTTACGATGCTGGCAAAAAGGTCAATGGACGCAAACGCCACCTGTTTGTCGATACCCTCGGCCTGGTGATCAACGCCTTTGTCTCGCCTGCCAATCTCCAAGATCGTGACGGCCTCAAGCATCTGCTGAATCAGTATTTTGAGCAAGGAACAACACGCTTACGCAAGCTGTGGGTTGATGGCGGCTATCGCGGCGATGACCTCAAGGAATGGGTCGCTGATAGGAAGCGCACGTATAAAATTGATCTTGAGGTTGTTAAGCCTAAAGGTGAGGGCTTCCAGGTCGCCAAGCGCCGTTGGGTCGTTGAGCGCACCTTTGCTTGGTTATTAAATTTTCGCCGTCTGTCAAAGGATTATGAAGACTTGACTGACAATAGTGAAGCCTTTATTCACATTGTTATGATTTACCTCTTACTCAACAGACTCGATTAAACGATCCATTTTTAAAACAACTTCTCAGGAATATCGAGCCCAAATAGAAAAGGATTAAAACCGATGAATAAAAAAAAGTTATTGGTTTCCGCGAGGTGGCTGACACTCCTCTTTCTTATTTTTGGAAGTTGCGAAAAAAGTACTGTTGAAAACCAGCTCGATAGGGTCGTCCCTAAGGTGCAAACACAAGGCCCCCCCCCCCAGATCGCATTGATTGATGTTATTACCCTCGAACACCCAGAGGCGGGACCGTTTCTCGGGCGTGTCGGATCTATTGTGGTTGTGGAGGACTACATCATTATTTTAGATACTATGAGAAAAAGTGTCGAAGTTTTTGGCAGAGAGGGAAGCTATAAGCGGTCTATTGGCAGTCGGGGGGAAGGAGAAGGCCAGTACAAGATACCGACTCACCCAACGACTATCCCCAATACCGACCAAATACTAATCTACGATGGAGGAACCGGACAGACGCTTCGATTTTCACTCAAAGGTGAATTTGTAGGGAAAGTAGAGCTATCTGAGAGACGCTTTATTAATCGCTTGGCGGTTTCCGATGGTCATAATCTCATTCATACTTATGTAGATAAAAACAAAAACGGTATGCTTTGCGTCACTTCCCTTGACACTGGTGACGACCTCGCAAAGTTCAAGGTCTGCGATACACAATACGGAAAACTATTTTTTGGTTTGCAGCGTTACCAAGGGCTTGCTTATGACGAAGTGCGAAAAATCATATACTTTGCGCTGCCTTGGGAAGATAAAGTTATGCGAATTGATTTGACAGCACAGGAGTTTCTTACACCCATAGTCACAAATCATCCCAAATTTGTCAGTCTCAAGTTAGATGAAGTAGATGATAGCAAAGATATAAGACAATTATCCCAACATAGGTTCAGCAGGTTGTACGGCATGCATATCTTGTCTTCGGGAGATATTTTGCTCAGGTACACTTTTGAGGATTTATCAATGAGTACTGCACTTATACTTTTATCGGATTTGGATGTGCAGCCTTATGCACAGGAAGTGAAGAATGAATTGGGGTACAATATTTTTACTTGCCATGGGAATTCTATATATGCGTATTCGCCTCCTGAGGATGGCGAAGATACCAATGGCAGGATTCGTGTCTATCGTCTAACTGAACCCCAAGGAGCCTCTACCGGACAGTGAAGAAAGTCAAGTCGTATTCGAGCGTTTCTGTATAACGAAGTTGCCGACAGACCTTGGCAAGTCGAATGTCGGCGGCAGACCTGCCTGCCGTGCCTGCCTGTGCGGAACACCTGCATGCGGACAGGCGACGGCGCGGGCAGGCAGCAGTTCAAAGTTCAAGCATTTGGGAATGTGAGCTTGAGAGAATAGTTTACTTGAGCTTATCGAGTAAGGTGTGTCTTATTCCACACGCACACTTTAAGTTGCTTACATCACGGGTGAATATGAAGGACAAACAACAAGTCATATCCGCCATTTTCAGTCTCTCTAAGCAGAGACATGTCTTTTATCATTTTTTAAAATTTCTGAAACCTTATTGGATACATCAAAGCGTTGTTTTCGTGCTCATGATTTTAGGGACTATTAGCTCGCTGGCCTTCCCTTATATCATGAAAATTATCATTGATGACGTGTTTCCAAACGAAGACTATGAACTATTGATATGGATTTTACTTCTGCTATTGGGTGTTACGGTAGGGAATATCATCATTAGTTTTTGTTCAAACTATTTATTTGCCTATATAAACAATCGCATTATGCTGGATATAAGAAGCCATCTTTTTGATCACTTGATCCAGTTGCCATTGAGCTTTTATGATCGCAATAAATCTGGAGATGTGGTCTATCGAATGAGCAACGAAGTGGATCGGATACAGTCGTTTATTACTTCAAGTGCTTTGAGTCTTATACATAGCTTGCTGACACTCATAGGGCTTACTGTGGCTCTGTGCTGGTTAAACTGGCAGCTATTTTTGGTTTCTATTATTGTCATACCCTTTCTGGCACTCAATATTCGCTACTTCCAGCCCAAAATAAGAGATATTACGGAACGCGGGCGAAAGAAAGGCTCTGAAGTCATGAGCTATTTGATTGAGCGATTCGAGTCTATCCAATTGATTCAAGTCTATAATGCCTATAATTATGAAAATAATAGACTGCGGTCACAGCTAAATGGTCTCATGGATATCAGTATGCAAAATGTAACCTACTCTGGAGCGATGAGATCGATTTCGAGATTGTTAACGTCATTGACTCCGGCACTCATTTTGGGATGGGGAGGCCATAAAGTCATGTTGGGGGCCATGAGCCTGGGGGCATTGGTTGCTTTTTTGCAGTACCTGTCGCGTCTTTTTGAACCATTTAGAAATCTCAATCAGCTTTATGTAGAACTCGTCCGTGTATCTGTTTCAATGAAGCGGGTATTCGAGTTTCTCGAGATTGATATTCAGAAAACAGCAGATGGGTCTGCCACCAGTCCGTTTTCTTTTCAAAAGGAGATTGCGTTTACCAACCTCAATTTCGGATATAACGGACAACCCGTTTTGCAGGACTTCAGTTTAAGACTTGAGAAAGGGAAAAAATATGCTCTGGTGGGGTCAAGCGGTTGTGGCAAGAGTTCATTAGTCAATTTGCTGTGTCGCTTTTACGAATCCGATACAGGTGAGATTGCGATTGATCACACACCGATTACCAATATCAAGCTGTATGATCTGAGAGAGCATATTGGTCTGGTAACCCAGGAAAATCAAGTTTTTCATGATACGATCTGGAACAATATCCGGTACAGCAAGCCCAAAAGTACACCCGAAGAGGTCAATCAAGCGATCAGGCTAACTGGTTTGGATGGATTTATTGAGAAGTCTGAAGATGGGGTGCTTACGCTTATCGGTGATCGTGGTAACACGCTTTCGGCTGGTCAAAGACAACGTATTGCGATTGCGCGTGCAATTTTGAAAAACTCGGATATTCTGATCCTTGACGAAGCAACATCGGCACTGGATTCTGAAAGCGAAGGTAAAATTATAGCAAATTTACAGGATCTATATGAAGATAAGACCCTGATTGTGATTAGCCACAGACTCAGCACCATCCAGCAGGTAGATGAGGTTATTTGTTTGGATGGGGGCAGAGTGGTTGAGCAAGGACTCCATGGCGAGTTGGTGAAGAGGAAAGGACACTATTGGCATCTTTTTCGCAAGCAACTTATCGCATAAGGAACGCAGCCGGTGAGTGTGGGATTCTACAATTATAAGTTAGTCCTCTTGCGTGCATTGGTCATCCAAATTTTGGGAATAGGCGCAGGATTGATTTATACTGTCATTTTTAGCGAGCAGCTTCTGTTGAGTGAAGCTGAAACCTCTCAACAAAAAGGTGATATAACATATCTCTCTTTAGAGGTGCTTCGAAATATAATTCAATCGAAATCAAAAATATTACTCATTGATGGACGTTCTGAATCTGCCTATCAAAAAGGCCATATTTTAGGGGCAGTGAACATACCGTATATTCAGCACGATTATTTCTCCAAGCAGCTTTTGGCTGATGTCGCCCGCGAGACCCCAATAATTGTCTATTGTTCTGGCATAAATTGTAATACCAGTGTCGAATTGGCGAGATCTCTAAAAAGGAAATTTGGATTTATACATGTTCAAGTTTTTGAAGGCGGATGGGAGGAATGGGTAAAGGGAGTAAATCCGATTCAAACTGGTTTTGACAGATGATTCTATCTCCCAAAATAGCATGGGCAGGAACCGTGGCCAGGATATTTCTGGGAGTTATTCTGGGGTGGGCTGGAATTGTAAAAATCCGTAATCCCGAAGCATTTATTAAAATTGTTAAAGCCTACAATTTGCTCCCTGAGGGATTGGTCGTGCTATGGGGGATCTTCTTGCCCTGGATTGAGCTTGTGACAGGTTTATTTTTATTTCTCGGTTTGTGGCACAAGAGTGCTGTGCTCAGTAGCTTTGGTCTTTTTTTAATATTTGCAGCAGCAGTGGGCATTAATATTCTCCGCGGTGCAGACATCGCCTGTGGTTGTTTTGGGTTCAATGAAACCAGTTTGTATGTCGCGTTGCTCCAGGATTTGGTCTTCTTACTCTGCTGTTATTTTTTGTTTTTTTTCAAATCTACACCTGTTTCTCTCGACCATTTTCTTTTTTCTTCTCGAAGAAGTGTGGGACTTTCGTAAAGTATTCCCAGACAAAATCCACTGACAGACCCTGGCAAGTCGCGTGTCGGCGGTAGGCAGCAGTTCAAAGCTCAAGTTTATGGGAATGTGGGATTAATCAATTCTGTTCGTGGTGAAATACATCGTATGACCACTCACCAACGTCAATAAATCCCAAATGAGATGATTATGAATAATAAGTTTAAGAGAATTTTCAGGACGATTTTGTACAAAGTATTTAAGCAAGCGACCATTTTTTTGATTTTTATTTTTTTGGGAAGCGGAGTCATTGCTATCTATGCATATCCCTTTTTTGCGATAAGCAAACCGTTACATGGCGACATTATGGTAGTAGAGGGATGGTTGCACGCCGAAGAACTCAGATCAGCATTACAAATTTACAGAACTGGCAAATACGCTCAGATAGTGGTGACGGGAGGTCATTTTGCCTATAACACTGCGAAGGTTCTTGTCTCAGAATGGCAAATTGATCCTGATCTTGTCAAGGTGGCCGTTCGCGACATGCCGAATGGGAAGTTTGAACGAGATCGTACTTTCAATTCCGCATTAGGACTTCGTCACTGGCTACGCGATGCGAATCAAAAAGAAAAAAAAGTTGATATAGTTACCAGAGGTCATCATGCCCGGCGCTCGTTTATTTTATTTAAAATCGCTCTTGATGGCGTGTCAAAAGTAGGCGTTATAGCTGTTCCTCCCTATAACTACGATCCCGATTACTGGTATGATTCAAGTGCAGGGTTCAGGTCGATTATAGGCGAAATCATTGCCTACATTTATGTGAAATTTATTTTCACTCCTGAGTTTCCTAAAAACAGAGAATAGTCTCACATTGATCACCAGATTTTTTTCTCATACGCATGATGATTGCATAATAAAATGAACTGTATAATAGACAGAGTAAAACCATACCCCGGGCCTGATGGAACCGCTGGCAATCAGTATATGTTTTGCATTGGGCATGTCATGAATATTTTGGCCTATCATGATCCGCTTTTTGAAAATTTACAAACTTTTGAGTTGCTCAAGTTGGGATGGTCTTTTTGGCACTTTCCTACCTCAAATACCTTTCGTCATGCTTATACCCGGGGGCGTGTATTCCATAATTTGCGTGAGCTTTTCAATGTGCGAATAGAACCAATTATCTGCTCAACCCCTTCAGAGTTTCGCAAACACATCACTATTTTAATACAGAATAACCGGCCATTGCTATTGTGGATTGCAGCAAAAAATCGCAACAGCTATTCCGATGATGGTTCTGATCACGCGACTTATGTTGGATGTGGTATTGATGATGCCCGAGACACTATTCTGATGGTGAGTAATGGTGCGCGGCCTTTTCAATGGATGCCCATTGAGTTTGTAGGGAGCCATTTGGCCCATAAACAATTCCATGATTTTCATGTGCCAGAGAGTTGTCGTATCCCTGAGACTAAAACCCTGATTCGGTTGTTAAAAAACAAAGTTGAGAACAATCTCTATTCATCAAAAAAACTAAAGCGGCTCATTCAAAAGGTCTATTGGAAATATTTAAGAAACCAGTCATCTCGAGATTTGCCGCCATTATCTGTTATTGCAGGGCCGCAAGGCATTCGCAACTTTGCAGCCGCTCTTCCTTTGTGGATTCAAGAATCTCCAGATGTGCTTGAGCGACAAGCGAGAAAAGCCTGTAGCGAAGCACTTATGTTGAACCAGGAAAGATCGGAATTTATGGCTGTCTGTTCTGGCTTAAAAGTGGAAGGTTGTACCTCTGATCTTCATCGCATAGAACACCAGTGGGAATCCATATCAAAACAATGGATGCTCATTGCCCGGTCATTCACCAGAATTTATATGACAAAGGATGATAAAATATTGACCGACTTGCAGGATCAGTTTCTCCGCATTGCGGATGATGAAGAACAAATTTTAAGATCAATCTACAGGATGCTAAGTGGTCAGTAGCACATGCGTATTCTAATTACATCCCGAAATTATCGTCCCAAAGAAGGTGGTATTGAGACATATCTCCATCATCTGGCATTAGAAATGGTTTCGCAAGGACACTCTATTTGTGTGGTCGCTTCGTACTGCGAAGGATGCAAAGCCTTTGATAGAAAACAGCCTTTTATAACAAAACGCATTCCTCAACGCCTCTTTTGGACTCCCATCTGGACCCTGAGATTATTCTATTACGCGCTCAGTGAAAGAATTGATGTGGTGATCAATGGTGAATGGCGGTCTGGCATCCATACCTATCTAATTCGACATCTAATGGCATTCCAATATTTCACAATCGCCCACGGAACCGAACTTCAGGATACAAATCTCACATGGAAACATCGTATATGGCAGCGGTTAGGATTTCTCAGATACAAAGTTTTGCAAGCATCTGATGGCATATTCCCAAACAGTGCTTATACGAAGTCGCTTTTGCAAAAGATGGGGCTTTCGATGGGGAAAACACATATCGTAAATCCCGCTGTAGATCCCAAAGATTTTTATCCTACTCAGAAACCAAATGATTTGCTTCGAAAATATGGGCTGAAAGACCACAAGGTGATCCTGTCAGTATCTCGACTTGTACCACATAAGGGCCATGAGACTGTAATTCGCGCCTTGCCGAAGGTTTGTCGCCAAATCCCACAGATCAAGTACCTCATTGCAGGCACAGGACACCATCGGGATTACCTGAAAGAATTAGTCAAAGATTTGAATCTGGAACCATACGTTATCTTCACGGGTTTTGTGACAGATAGTGACCTGAGAGACTATTACAACCTTGCAGATATATTCATTATGCTTTCGCAAGCTGTGGAAAATTTTTGTCAGGTCGAAGGCTTTGGCATCGCCTTCCTCGAAGCAAATGCATGCGCAACACCGGTTATTGGTGGCAAGTCAGGTGGCGTTGAAGACGCTGTTTTACATGGTCAGACAGGATCTGTTATTGATCCATTTTCTGTTGACGATTGTGCTGATACGCTCATCCAATATCTCGAAAACCCAGAGTTCGCTATGGCACAAGGAAGGGCTGGTCGATTAAGAGTTGAAAGAGAACTGAACTGGACCGCCTCAACGGAACGTATGATTGCCATTATAGAAGAGATCAGGGTATGAAATCCCTGTACCTGATTTCTTCCTGTGGATCGAATGGGCGCATCTTTTTGGTCGATTTAGAAGAAAAAAAAATATGGCCTATTTTTGCGGGGAATTCGCGGGGAATTGGGCTTTGTGAAAATGGTGCCTGGGTTGCCTGCAATGGCAATTTAATACGATTGGACAGGAATTTTAAAATTAATCACAAATACCGAATTGCCGCCGAAGGACTACACGCGAAACTCAGGCGCAATATTTTCTTTCGAAACCTGGTCATTGGGCCTGATTCCTCTTCGGCATTCGTGAGAAAAATAACGCGCGGTCTTGAGCGTCTTTTGCCCAGGCTTCCCCTGCGTAGAATGTCACTGGATTTGCACGACTTGAGTATTTACCAAAACGTTCTATATGTTGTCATGTCTCGGTACAACTGTATCGCTATGTTTCAAGTCGAGCAAGAAAGAATATTACACCCTTTGGGATTTATATATATCGACACTCATGATGACGATCTGCGACATGTAAACTCGATCTATCCTGCGCCCAATGGTTTGTATATGACCATGTTTTCACTAAAAGGCCGAGATATAAATTCAAAAAAACGATGGAGCGAAATGCTTGATGGTGTTCTGGTTTTAATTCAATGGGAGGATATACAAGCACAACACAATTTATCTCAACAGCGAGAGCCTGTTCGCTATGAAATCATATATAAAAGCATAATTCACCCTCACAGCATTCAGTTTTTTGACAATTGGTTCTATGTCTGTGAATCTGTTGATCACAGGATATGTCGGATATCAAACAGTGGAAAAATTGAGCATGTGGCACAACTTCCCGGCGGATATATACGCGGATTGCATGTAGATGATAATAAAATCGTTGCAGGTGCGAGTACAACCAAAAATCATTCTACCGCAAAAAAGAAATGGAGAGAGGCTGGGCTATGGTATGCGAGACAACCGCCAAAATTAACAGATGGTGGATATAATTGGGAGTTTTTGCCATTCCCCGATGTGACAGAAATCTATGACATTAAGAAATTAGAAAATACGGGTCACGATCAATTTATTTAGGAGGTATGATTTTGAAGACAGTTTTGATAATCACACAAAAATTTCCTCCTTTTAATGGTGTTGGAGTTCTGAGGGTTACCAAATTCGTGAAGTATATTCAGGATTTTGGATGGCGACCAGTTGTTCTGACTTGCAAACGGTCAGAAAATCATTTAGACGCTGTGGATGAAAAACTATTAGATGGCATTCCGGAAGATTTAAGCATTTATCGGGTAAATGCTCCTTCCCTATATGACTTTTACAGACTCATAGGTGGACGGGCAAAACAAGGGTCTTTTTCATTATCTAAAAATCCCCTGGCTTCTTTAATCCGATCCTTATTCGTGCCTGATCAATATGTTGCCTGGTATTTTACGGGAGTTCGTAAGGCAAGAGAGATTTTCCAGGTGGAGAATATAGACGCGATCTATTCTACATCTCCTCGTGAGACCTCACATCTCATTGGAAGAACGCTCCATCTAAAATATAAGCGTCCCTGGATAGCTGATTTCAGGGATCCCTGGATCGAGAAACAACACCGTCCCAAACGCATCCAGCCTCTTGAACAGTTCGAGAAGTATTTACAGAAAATTGTGCTCCGCGATTCAGATCGCATTCTTGCTGCTTGGCCTGGTATCCTCCGAAGTTTTGAGCCTGATATAGAGGGAAAGTCGCAAGTTTTGACGAATGGATTTGATGAAGAAGACTTCAAAGATCTAACGCCTCATGTATTTTCCAAATTCACTTTTTTATATGCCGGATCACTTTTTAAAGAATTGTCTCCCCTGCCAATGTTCGAAGCATTGGGTGTGCTGCTGCGAACATGTCCAAAACTGCGACAAAAAATTCAATTGGTCCTCTTGGGAAGGCAAGACGCATTTACCCGAGATACGATAAAGAAATACGAGTTAGAACCTTGTGTGCATATCATCTCACAAATACCACACAGAGAATGTTTGCAGTACATATTGGGAGCTGAGGTATTGACTTTTTCTGTTCCAGATAAACAGTGGATTCCCAGCAAAATTTTTGAGTACTTAAGAGCCAACCGACCAATACTGGCAATAGCAGACCAGGATTCAGACGCTGTACAGATTATAGAACGAGTAAACCCGGGTTTCTGTTTTGCAAGTCGAGATCCCGGGCAGATAGCGTGTCATATTTCAAATTTAGTGCAAAATCGCCAGATTTCGGATTGTAAGATGCAAAACAATAGGCGACTCTGGGCGTTTGAGCGAAAACAGTTAGCAAAACAGCTCGCTCATACCCTTGACATACTCGTCAATCAGGTTTAGGAAATGAGCCGTTTGAATAAAATATTAAGAGTACTGTGTGCTCTGAGTCTTCTCTTCTTACTATTACCGCTCGCGATCCTGGGTATCATATTGATCTGGATAGAGACTCGGGATAGATGCTTGTTCAAACAAATCCGGGTGGGAAAAAACTTAAGAACGTTTACCATTTATAAACTTAAAACAATGATTGATTGTAAAAAAACAGATCAAAATGATCTCTTTGTAGATAAGGAAAAATATACGACAAAAAGCGGACGCCTGCTCAGGATGTCAAAGATTGACGAAATACCTCAGCTTTGGAATATCATCAAGGGGGATATGGATTTTGTAGGACCGAGGCCGATCAGAGAACCACTACACAATTTTTATATGAAAAATATCCCAAACTTTGAACGCCGATACCAAACTTTACCCGGCCTTACTGGCATCTCTCAAATTATTGATCCTGAGAATACAGACCGCAGTCTTGGCCTATCTTGTGACTGTTACTATATCAACAACAAATCTGTGAAACTCGATGTTCAAATCATTGTATCGACAGTCGTCTATTTGATGTACAGTCTATTACGCGAGATTTACAACTGGACAGTTAGAAGATGGCTCAGGCGGGTCAATGTGGAAAATATTCCTAACATTCAGGCTGATGATTTACAGCATAGCCACGCACCAGAGGTTCATTACAAAAAGTCTGAAGAAGCTAAAAAAACTGCGCGTGGTTTTGGACTGCGAGATCAATAGATTGTCTTTTTATACACCAATCTATACGGCAGGTGAAGATGCGTATTCTATTTGATATTTTACATCCAGCCCATCTAAATTTCTACAAGAAAACCATTCGGAATCTACAGGCTGAACATGATGTAACTGTCCTGATTAGACATAGAGGGGATTTGGTCGATTTTGCTAAGAAAGAGCTCAATGTTCCCATTAAGGTTATTGGTAGGCATTATGGATCGCGTATTGGCAAACTGTTCGGCTTATTTCACCGCATAGCCTATCTGATTTGGGAAGGGTGGAAGAATCCTTACGATGTCGCAACAAGCCATGGGGGATTTTACGTTTCAATTGCTTGTTGGATTATGGGCAAGAGGTCAGTGGTTTTTTATGACAATGCCGAATACAAACTTTTATTTTTTTTGTGCCGAAAATTCTCTTCAAAATTTATTATTCCACAGCTTCTGGGAATCAAGGGAAAGAATATTGGTACTTTCAATGGGTATAAGGAACTCGCGTATCTCAACCGTTTTGAGCCTGCAAAAGAAATTCTAAAAAAGTATGGCGTTCAAAAAAAGAAGTACGTTTTTATAAGACAAATTGCACATATAAGTTTGGATTACTGGTCTGACGATTCAAGTCAAAATATGAAAGGGATATTGAATTATTTATATCAGAATAAATTTTCTGTAATCGCTTCTGTTGAAGAAGGAGCTACCCAAATTTCGGAATTTGATAACATATATGTCTTACCGGAATCTACAAGTGAAATGCATACCTTATTATACTATGCCAAATGTGTGATCTCGTCTGGAGATACTGTTGCAAGAGAGGCTGCTTTGCTTGGTACGCCAGCTATATATATTGGTGGTCGAGACATGAAAATCAATAGGGAGTTGATTAGCCTCGGTCGGTTGAGTTGCCCAGACGCGCCCGAGATTATATCGACTTTAGAAAGAATGCTTTGGGCAGAAAAGGACTTTTCACAACAGAATGCAGGTTGGGACGATACGACGGATATGATTATGCAAGAGCTAACAAAATAAATGGCTGATCACATGATGACACAGTTTAGACAGGCTTTATACGACCGATATCTGTCAACGTTTAAGGACGATGGAACCTGGGAGAAAAAACAAGCTATCCTGCATAACTGGTGTGAACAAAATCTTCAGCCCTTATTGGAAAAATTATCCAAACAAAGCCGTATTTTAGAATTAGGCTGTGGTCGAGGTGAGGTGCTTGATTTTTTGAGTAAGCAAGGATTTTCAAGTGCAGAGGGTATTGACACCTCAGAAGAACAGGTTATCGCTGCAAAGCGATACGGATTACAGGTCTATCACTCGGATGTATTTGATTTTCTTCAAGCATACCATCAGGCGTATGATCTGATTCTCGCTATTGATTTTGTCGAACACTTTACACGTCAGGAATTAATCCAGCTTCTTTATAGCATCAAAGAAATTCTGAATAAAAACGGCCATTTAATTTTGCGAACCCCTAACGGACAAGGAATGTTTGCAAGTCAAATAATCTATGGTGATCTGACTCACATGACCATATTAACGCCACAGTCTTTGAGGCAACTTTTGAGATTTACAGGATTTGAAATTGTGGGTGTGAAAGAGTCTATATTTCCAGGCAGGGGTTTGAAAAGCAAAATGAGATACATGCTTTGGCACGTATTAAAGATAGGGTTGAATATGATGCGAAGAATCAGTTCGGGTAAACGTCAGGATATTTGGACGGAAAACTTTATATGCATTGCGAAGAAACAAGAAAATTGAAGGCGTTAAATTTGAGATGGGAACCCAAACTGGCGGCGGATGCGCTCGGACTCGTCCATGCGAATGATAAAGGAAGAAGGTAATTATGAACCACAAAAGGTTATTGTTTCCGATGAGGGGGATTGGCCGAAAGCGCAAAAAATGATTGTCATTAAAGTACTGCCACGCGATGCGTTTTAATGCCAACATATCCGGATACTGAGTCATCCGGATTTTTTTGTCTTTCTGTCGCAATATTATATATTCAGAGTAACTGATGCCTGGGACAGGGAGATCCAGCGATGCGTTTTTTTAATACCACCGGACCCGTAGTAGCTGCGGATCACTATTGCATCCCGCCTCTGGAGCGGCTCAACCTAACTGAGGTTCGCCGGTTTATCCGCGACAAACGCTATTTCGTCTTGCACGCGCCCCGGCAAACGGGCAAGACCTCTGCACTACTGGCCCTGCGCGAACTCCTCAACGCCGAAGGCGACTACCGTTGCGTGTATGTCAACGTCGAAGGCGGACAGGCAGCACGCGAAGATGTGGAACAAGTGATGCGCACGATCCTGGGTGAACTGGCTTCCTGGGCGCGTTCAACACTGAGCGACGAGTTTCTGGACGAGATTTGGCTCGACATCCTGGTAAAGTACGGCCCCCACGGTGCCCTGCGCGAGGCATTGACGCGCTGGTCTGAGGCTACTCCGAAACCTCTGGTACTGCTCATTGACGAAATCGACGCGCTGATCGGTGACGCGCTGTTGTCGGTGTTGCGACAGTTGCGGGCAGGCTATGTCCGCCGCCCGGCAGGCTTTCCACAAAGCGTGGTGCTGTGTGGGATACGAGATGTGCGCGATTACCGCATCCAGTCAACGGCGGAGAATGCGATCATCGCAGGAGGCAGTGCCTTCAACATCAAAGCGCGATCCCTGCGCCTGGGCGACTTCTCGCAAGACGAGGTGCTCGCCCTGATCGGACAACACACTGAGGAGACGGGACAGGTGTTCGCCCCCGACGCGCTGGAACTGATCTGGACGCAGACGCAAGGGCAGCCGTGGTTGGTCAACGCACTGGCAGAAGAAACCTGTTTCTATGGCGAAACCGCACAAGACCGCGGCATTCCGATCACTGCCGACACAATCCACAATGCACAAGAGCAACTCATCCTGCGTCGTGAGACGCACCTTGACCAGCTGGCCGACAAATTGCAGGAAGAACGCGTGCGTCGCGTTGTCGAGCCACTTTTGAGTGGATCAGAGGACAGCGATTTCTCGACCCGCGACATAGAGTATGTGCGCGATCTGGGTTTGATCGCTCCAAACGACCCACTCCGCATTGCCAATCCGATCTACGCGGAGATCGTCCCCCGCGAATTGACCTACGCAGCCCAGGTGGGACTCAATGAGGATACGGCCTGGTACGTCAATGCCGATGGTAGCCTGAATGTGGTCAAACTGATGACCGAGTTCCAGACCTTCTTCCGCGAGCACTCAGAGCACTGGGTGAGACGATTTCAATACCAGGAGGCGGGTCCACAGTTGTTATTGCAGGCGTTTTTGCAGCGTATCGTGAACAGCGGTGGACGCATTGAACGGGAGTATGGCCTTGGGCGGATGCGTACGGATCTATTGATCGTCTGGCCGCAGGGTGATCAGACGCGCAAAATCGTGATCGAGTGTAAAATACTCCACAAGAGCCTAAAACAGACCATCGCCGATGGTTTGGATCAGACCGCAGAATACATGGATCGGTGTGATGCAGAGGCGGGTCATCTGGTGATCTTTGACCGTCGTGAAGGCAGGCGTTGGACGGACAAGGTATTCCACAATCGCCGAACATTGAGCAGTGGAATCGAGATCGATATCTGGGGCATGTAACAAAATCACGACAGCGGAGGATGCCAGTCGAGTTGTCCATCTCTAACACGGCAGCGGGTCTCGCAGAGATTGTCATCGCGATCTTTGTAAATAACCTTCCACTCAATGCGTTTTAACGCCAGCAGATCCTGATGCGGAGTCACATGAACATCTCTCACAACCCGTTCAATACTCACAACCCGCCCTTCAACTTTGTAAACAGATAGGCGAATCTGTGTCATGTAGCGATTTCGCCAAACAAAATAATAGAGAAAAAAACCAAAAATAAGTGCTGTAAACAAATATGCGATCAGAATAGTTGACACCGACTGTACCTTTCTATTAATTAAATCGTCTCTCATCCTTAAGATAGAACACAACGCGATATTTCGCTTGATTTTTTGCATTAAAAAATATTAAATAAAACAGTTCGCATATCCACCCCATTCGAGCGAACGAGTGGGTTTTCTGTGCCTTTCCTGTAGGATGGGTGCCTGATGACTGCTGAGGACGGCGCAGGAACCGTCCCCGACGCTTTCACCCGAGGTCTATATGCGTTACATCTTCATGAGCATTGTGGCATTTGGCACATGGCTGCTCTGGTCTGGACATTATACGCTTGAACACACGCTCGTCCTCGCCATGGGTATATTGTCATGTGCTTTTGTCGTTTATCTGGCCGGTCGTCTATCTATTGTAGATGAAGAAGGGTATTCAATTCATCTGATCTGGAGCCTCGCTTTGTATATTCCCTGGTTAATCTGGGCCATTATCAAAGCAAATATCGACGTGGCAAAACGAATATTGAGCCCCAGGTTACCCATTGCCCCGCGCATAGTGCGCGTAAAGGGAACGCAAAAAACCGATCTCTGTCGCGTCATATTTGCCAATTCAATAACCCTGACCCCCGGCACCGTATCACTTGAACTGGACGAAGAAGATATTGTAGTACATGCATTAACAAATGAAGCCGCTGACGACGTGCAGAGCGGCGATATGGACCGCCGCGTGACGGCACTGGAGCGATGAGATGTTTATTGCGGCAATGATCGGCATATTGGTCACCATGGCACTGGCACTTTGCCGCGCACTATTGGGCCCAACTGTGTACGATCGCATCCTATCGGTAAATATGTTTGGCACCAAAACCGTATTATTTATTGCTGTACTCGGATTTTTGACTGGCCGACCCGATTTTTTAGACCTCGCCCTGATTTATGTATTGATCAATTTCATAGGCACATTGGCCGTTCTAAAATTTGTGAGCTATAATGACTTAGGTGCTGAGCCAGAAGAGTAGAAAAAGCAAAACCTCTGGATCGCGGCTCAACATCATGCCGCGATGACGGCTTTCAGATACAGCACCTGATTTGCTGACTGCTTAAAAGGACCCAAACACCATGATGATTGTCGATATATTGAGCTGGATTTGTCTTATCCTGGGAAGTATTCTGTGCATGATAGGCGGCCTGGGGCTATTGCGCTTACCCGATTTTTACAGCCGCATGCACGGCGGTGGTATTACCGACACACTGGGGGCGAGCCTCGTCCTGCTGGGACTGATGTTTCAGGGCGGTCTGACAATGGTCACAGTAAAATTAGTGATGATACTGGTGATATTGCTCCTCACCAGTCCCACATCGACCCACGCAGTGGGCAAAGCGGCATTGACGTCGGGTCTCAAGCCTTTTTTTGGTGATCCCAACAACAAAGGGAAAAATGAGCATGACTGAAATTCTGGACATCGCCTTGCTGTCTTTTATGATAGTACTCGCGATTGCGGTTTCCCGAATGCACAATCTATTTATGGCCGCAATGATGACGGGCATATTCAGCTTCCTATCGGCTATCGTATTTACATTGCTCGACGCCGTCGATGTCGCATTTACCGAAGCGGCTGTTGGTGCTGGCGTATCAACCGTGCTCCTGCTGGGCACACTATCATTGACAACACGCGAAGAAAAAATTGTCAAAAAAAATAACGCATTGGCACTGCTCGTCGTACTCATTACAGGTAGCGCGCTTATCTACGGCACACTGGACATGCCGATGTTCGGCGACCCCAACGCCCCCGTTCACCAGCACGTTGCCGACCGCTATATTGAAAAATCGGGAGAAGAAATGGGAATCCCCAATATTGTAACATCGGTATTGGCGAGCTACCGTGGATACGATACACTGGGTGAAGTAACCGTGATATTTACAGCAGGTATCGGCGTAATATTGCTCCTGGGACATATCTGGCGCAAGGAGGACGAGCAATGAAACATGAGAGTATCCCCCGCGTAGTGAGCAAGTGGTTCATTCCTCCGATACTATTATTCGCGCTCTACGTGCAATTTCACGGCGACTTCGGGCCTGGAGGAGGATTTCAAGCCGGTGTAATTTTTGCCGCAGCAGTGGTCCTCTACACGCTAATTTTTGGCCTGCAAGCCGCAAAACAAATTGTAAAACCCCGCATCATTGAAACGCTCGTTGCACTCGGCGTCTTGCTCTATGCGGGCACGGGATTAATTTCCCTATTTCTCGGCTACAATTTTCTGGATTATACTGCTCTGGATCCGGCCGACCCACCGCACGGACAACATCTCGGCATCTTTCTGGTCGAACTCGGCGTGGGTATTACTGTAGCTGCAGTAATGATAGCCATCTTTTTTTCTTTTGCAGGCCGGAGGCGATTGCGATGATCTCCGTCGGATTATTCAACTACTGGGCCTGTATGGTCTTGATGATGATTGGATTGTACACCGCAATCGCGCGTCCCAATCTCGTAAAAAAATTGATTGGCCTGAGTATCTTTCAGGTTTCGGTTTTCTTGCTCTATATCAGCATGGGAAAAGTCAGCGGAGGTACTGCGCCAATTTTGAGCGAAGGTATTGAAGTGTACTCGAACCCATTGCCCCATGTACTCATCCTGACCGCAATTGTCGTGGGCATCGCCACCCTCTCCCTGGGCCTGGCACTCGTCGTGCGAATCGGAGAAGCTTATGATACAATTGAAGAAGATGAAATTATAGAACGGGACCTCGTGAATGATTGATATGCACCTGCCCATATTGTTGATCGTTGTACCCCTTGTGGCAGCCCCCTTATGTGTGTTGTTGCGGCAAAAGACGCTGGTATGGGCTTTTGCATCTCTCGTGTGTTTGGCCGCCCTATGCATGGCGTCTATGCTACTCATCCGCGTACTTGAAGAAGGCGTGGTCTCTTATGCAATAGGCGGATGGATTGCGCCCTGGGGCATTGAATACCGCGTCGATACAATCAATGCTTTTGTGCTGCTACTGGTTTCGATCATCGCCGCCGTGCTGACGTTTTTTGCACTGCCGAGCGTGGCTGATGAAATCTCCGGTAAGCAGCATTATTTGTTTTATACAGCTTATTTGCTCTGCCTCACCGGATTGATGGGCATTACAATCACAGGCGATGCGTTTAACGTCTTTGTATTTTTGGAAATATCATCGCTATCGTCCTATACCCTCATCGCGATGGGACGCGACCGGCGCGCATTGACGGCATCTTATCAATATTTGCTCATGGGCACATTGGGAGCCACATTTATTGTCATCGGTATCGGACTGATGTATATGATGACCGGCACGCTAAATATGTTTGATCTATCCCAACGCTTGCCCGCCATGTTCGAAACCCGCACAGCAATGGTCGCATTCGCCTTCTTAACCGTGGGCATGTTAATCAAACTGGCAATGTTCCCGCTGCACATGTGGTTGCCCAATGCCTATTGTTACGCCCCCTCTGTGGTCACGGCATTTTTAGCTGCAACAGCGACAAAAGTATCCATCTACGTATTTTTGAGATTCACATTCACCGTATGGGGTGCCGAGTTTGTATTTGAAAAACTCAACCTCGATGTCTTTTTAATTCCCCTATCCCTCATCGGGATTTACGTGGCATCCCTATCCGCTATTTACCAGACCAATATAAAGCGATTATTGGCCTATTCGAGCGTGGCGCAAATCGGATACATGATGCTGGGCATCGGCTTTGTTTCACTCGCTGGATTGACGGGAGGGATTGTGCACCTGTTTAACCACGCACTGATGAAAGCCGCACTATTTTTGGCTGTGGGCTGCGTGGTATTGCGCCTCGGATCATCTGACCTTGCCGACTGGAAAGGCCTTGGACGACGCATGCCCGTGACTATGGCGGCTTTTGTACTGGCGGGTTTGAGCTTAATCGGCGTGCCATTAACCGTGGGCTTTATCAGCAAATGGTATTTAATTTTGGCCGCGCTGGAAGCCGGGTGGTGGCCCATAGCACTACTCGCCTTGCTCAGTTCTCTACTCGCCGTAGTTTATATGTGGCGCGTCGTTGAAGTCGCCTATTTTCAGAAAGCCGATGACGATTCCAATGTAAAGGAAGCACCGTTAATGATGCAGATCTCTATGTGGGTTTTGACGGGAGCAACAGTGTATTTTGGTATTCAAACGGACTTGACAGTCAACGTGGCACAACGCGCCGCCGGATTATTGATAGGGGTAATGCCGTGAGTGGATCAACCGCCATACTCCTATCCATCGCGTTACCACTTCTGGGCATGCCCTTTATTGCACTGACCTCGCGCAGTCCCAATATGCGTGAAACAATCACATTGATTGCGGCGGTATTGACCTTTGGCACAGTGCTTTCACTCCTGCCTTCGGTAATGGATGGCGCACAACCCGTCGCGCATGTCATAGACGTAATGCCGGGCCTATCACTGGCATTTAAAGTAGAGCCATTGGGCATGATATTTGCCCTGATCGCGTCGGGCTTGTGGATTGTCACCACAGTCTATGCCATCGGGTACATGCGCGGGCATCACGAAGAAAACCAGACGCGGTTTTTTGTCTTCTTCGCATTTGCCATCTCGGCTGCGCTGGGCGTTGCTTTTGCCCGCAACATGTTCACCCTCTTCATATTTTACGAGCTATTGACCCTATCGACCTATCCGCTTGTAACGCACCACCGAAGCGAAGAAGCCATGCGCGCCGGGCGAATTTACATGGGCATCTTGATGAGCACATCGGTGGGTTTTCTATTGCTGGGCATGGTGTGGACATGGCAATTGACCGGCACACTGGAATTTGCGCCGGGCGGTATTTTAACCGGCAAAGCGAGCGAAGGAATTGTAATCGTCCTGCTGGGTCTCTATGCTTTTGGAACCGGGAAAGCCGCGTTAATGCCCTTCCACCGATGGTTGCCCGCAGCTATGGTCGCGCCCACGCCCGTCAGCGCATTGCTACACGCCGTAGCCGTGGTAAAAGCCGGTGTATTTACCGTCATGAAAGTGGTGATCTACCTCTTTGGCACAGAATTGCTTTCCGATGCGGGTCTTAGCGAATGGCTGACCTACATCGCCGGCTTCACCATTCTGGTGGGGTCGCTGGTAGCGATGACAAAAGACAATTTGAAAGCGCGACTGGCGTATTCCACAATCAGCCAGTTAGCCTATATCGTACTGGGGGCGTCGCTTGCAAATGATTTGGGTGTGCTGGGCGGTAGCATGCACATCGCAACCCATGCCTTTGGCAAGATCACCCTGTTCTTCTGTGCCGGAGCCATCCTGGTGGCCCTGCACAAAACAGAAATCAGCGACATGAAAGGCATTGGACGGCAGATGCCATTTACCATGTTCGCCTTTTTGATTGGCTCTCTGAGCATTATCGGAATTCCGCCTTTTGCGGGCGCGTGGAGCAAGTGGTATCTAATTATGGCTACAATTGAAGCCCATCAATATGTGGCTGCAGGCGTATTGCTCATCAGTTCGCTACTCAATGTCCTCTATTTATTGCCCATTCCCATTTATGCATTCTTTGCACCCGCAACAAATGACCATCACGCAGACGGCCTGCACGAAGCACCGCTTGCCTGTGTGCTCCCCTTATTATTTACGGCCACGGGCTGCCTGCTGCTCTATATCTATCCCGACCCTGTTCTAAATCTGTTGCTTATGATCGGAGAGGCCAGACCATGAACAATCCCGAATCTCCTGAAGAGAATGAACGCCCACATATTTTTGACAATCCCGGTAATGTGCGCCGCTTGATTCTGGGCTTTTTTGTCTGTTGTGCGTTGTTGATCCTCACCGACCTGATCGTGCATCGGCACCTGACGTTTGCCGAAGGCGCGTTGCCAGTTGAAGGCTGGTTTGGATTTTATGCCATTTACGGATTTGTGGCTTGCACATTGATCGTTCTGGGGGCTATACCTTTGCGAAAAATGATCATGCGATCAGAGGACTATTACGATGAGTGAGCTTCATCCCGCATTGATCCTGCTGGCGGGCGGCCTATTTTTATTTTGTCTGCCAGGCACACCGCGCCGCATTGTGTCGGTGTGCTTGCCTGTGCTCGGATTTTTAAACCTGCTGACCATTGCCGATGGAACCCTGTGGCACATCACATGGGGCGGATACGAACTGACCGTACTGCGCGCAGACCGCTTGAGCATGCTATTTGGATATCTATTCCATCTCGCGGCTTTTCTCGGCGCAATCTACGCCCTGCATCTCAAGGATCGACTGCAAATCGGCACGGGATTAATCTACGCGGGATCGGCGGTTGGCGCTGTATTTGCCGGCGATCTGATCACCCTGTTCATCTTCTGGGAATTGCTGGCGATCACATCGGTATTCCTGATATGGGCGCGCGGCGGTGAGCGTGCACTGCGCTCTGGCATGCGCTATCTGGTCGTGCACATCTCGTCGGGCTTGCTGCTGCTACTGGGCGCTGTATTCTACTTTTTGAACACAAAATCCCTTGCATTCGAACACATCGGACTAAATGAGGGACATCACTACCTGATATTTTTGGCCTTTGGAATCAAATGCGCCTTTCCCCTGCTCCACAACTGGCTGATCGACGCCTATCCAGAATCCACACCCGTAGGCACGGTATTTCTGAGCGCATTTACCACCAAAACCGCTGTATATGCCCTCGCGCGCGGATTTGCTGGAGAGGAACTACTCATCTACATCGGCGCAATCATGACCATATTTCCGGTTTTCTTTGCAGTTATCGAAAATGATCTGCGCCGCGTATTGAGCTACAGCATGATCAACCAGATCGGATTTATGGTCGTGGGCATTGGTGTGGGGGGTGCCCTGGGTATTAACGGCGCAGTATCGCATGCCTTCAATGACGTGATCTTCAAAGGGCTGCTATTCATGTCCATGGGTGCTGTCTTGTATCGCACCGGGCGAATGAATGCCACAGATCTGGGCGGCCTTTACAAATCCATGCCCTGGACCTGTGCGTGCTGTCTGATAGGTGCCGCATCTATTTCCGCGCTTCCGCTATTCAATGCATTTATCAGCAAGCCCATGGTTATGCAAGGCGTCGCCAACATGGGCGCTGTGGGAATCTGGCTGGTGCTGTTAGCTGCATCGGCAGGCGTGCTTCACCACGCAGGTGTCAAAATTCCATTTTTCACATTTTTCGCGCACGATTCAAAAATTCGCTGCCCTGAAGCACCGCTCAATATGCGGATCGCCATGACAATCTCAGCCATACTCTGTGTCGCCATCGGATCCTATCCGCCACTTCTTTACAATCTGTTGCCATATCCTGTAGATTATATATCTTACACGACAACCCATGTCGTGCTCCAACTGCAACTGGTATTCTTCGGCGTGCTGGCATTTGCGGCCCTTATGCTAACGGGCAATTACCCGTCCGAACAGCCCAGTGTCAACCTCGATGCCGATTGGATTTATCGACGTGCTTTACCCAAAGGTATTCGCGCCATTGTTCGAACGGGCGGCCCACTTGTCGATGCCTTTTTCGATGGAGGAAAGGCGCTGATTCGAAAACTCATTGCCGGTATTCGGACGCAACACAATAACAGGGGATTATTTGGTCGATCGTGGTTATCGCAAAGCAATGTGCTTCTCGCAATTATTTTTCTCGCAATTTATCTGATTTATTATTTTTAGCAAAACAAGTGTGCCGTTTACACATTTGAAACATTGGACGTATTTTTGGTTTTTATTTCATTTTTTTTTATGTTTAAGAAATCCCAATGAAACATCTTCCACCTATATTTTTAGAAAGGAGAAAAGGAAAAACTAAAAGTGTCAAAATTCAAAATATGGTCTGTGTGTACGCCACAGAGTTTTGCATACAGGTCATAGCATCACTGTGTATAAACCCATCAGGAGGGAATTATGAAAAAATTATGTGGCATTTTACTTGTGGGAATTTTTCTAATCGCACCCGCAAACGCCCAGATGTCGGTCGGTATTACTCTGGATAGTTATACGGGATATATCTGGCGTGGTTATGTGCTCGGAGCCGATGACAAAATTGTGGCCCAGCCGGGTATTGAGGTGGGATTCGGTGAAACGGGTTTGTCTATAGGTGCGTGGGGATCGTGGTTTGTGCAGGACCGCATTGATGACAGAAATCCCGATACACAAACCCAAAATGTCGATGAACTTGACTTTTATGCCGACTATTCGAGATCCTTGAGCGACGACATGGGCCTGGGTATGTCCATCGGTTATATTCAATATGTATTTCCCAGTGCAGATGAAGACTCAAATCTCTCACAAGAAGCTTATCTCGGGCTTTCTCTGGATAACGCCATATCACCGGCAGTGACATTTTATTACGACTTTGGTCTGGTCGAGGCATGGTACGTGTCTTTGTCGGGTGGCTATGACATTCCGCTCGGCTCAGAAGAGGGGCAAGTACTGAGTATCGGTGCAAGTGTTGCCATGAGCAATTACGCAGATGAAACGGGTAAGAATAAAACGGGTTTTAACGATGTAACAGTTACAGCTTCTCTCAGTTGTAATGCTTGCGCAATTTCGATCGCGCCCACCCTTGGATTTTCTTATGCCGATACAAAAGTCAATCCCGACAACCGCACGATTTGGGGAGGCGTAAGCATCGGCTTTGGGCAGTAAGTTATTCAATTCTCGATCCGGGTCAGCATTTCTGGTTTGCTTCGTGGCGTGGTTAATCAGATGCGACCAGGCGAGGTGGGGAGGTCTTGTTAGACCTCCCCTTTATTTTTAGGAATACAAACAAATGAACATTGTCGAAACAGATTTAGAAATTCAGCGCGAACCATTTGCGCGGCCATTTGCGTTTAAGGGATCGGCTTTTCACGAAAAGTGGAATCTCATCGTGCGTTTAAAAGATGCCGACGGACATGAAGCTTTTGGTATAGGTGGTTTGGCCGTACTGTGGTCAGACGCTGCCGTATTTGCTGCACATACAGAAATAGGCGGCAATTTGCTTCAGGCATCTCTTCTGGAATTTGCACTACAACAGATCAAGGGAAAAGAATTTGCCGACCCGATAGCATTATTTGACACTGTTGAAAACGATGTCTTTTCTTTTGCCAAAGCCATTACAGGCCATGGGGATTTGCGCCGAACATTTGCACTGATTGCGCTGGTAGCACTGGACAACGCCGCCTGGATCTTGCATGCAAAACGGATGGAATTGGCGACGTTCGACGCCTTAATCCCAGAAAAATTTCGCTCATTTTTATCCCATCGTCAATCGCATGTCGCGCTCGTACCTGCGGTGAGTTATACTCTGCCCATAGATGAATTGCAGGCGATTTTAGATGATGGAGCGTACATACTAAAAATCAAAATTGGGCATCCGGGAGATGAAACTGAAATGGTAGAAAAAGACATGACCTGCCTATCTCAGGTTCACAGTCTGGCATCTCAATACGAAACGGAAATGACCGATTCGGGCCATGTGCTCTATTATCTCGATGCCAATGGTCGGTATGGCAAAAAAGACAGCATGGCGCGCTTATTAGATCATGCGGACAATGAAGGTATTCTGGATCGCATTGTCCTGATTGAAGAACCTTTTTTGCATCCGGGAGATATCGATGTACACGGCTTACCTGCGCGTTTTGCAGGGGATGAAAGCATCGAAACCGTTGCAGATGTACACACCCGATTGGAGCAGGGATACGGTGCTATGGCGATCAAACCCGCGGGAAAAACCCTGTCATTGGCTTTTCGCATGATCGAAGCGGCAACACTGTCTAATGTGCCGTGTTTTGTAGCGGATAATGCGTGTGTACCCGTGTTGGTGGAATGGAACAAAAACGTAGCTACGCGATTGCCCGCATTTCCAGGAGTAAAAGGGGGATTAATGGAATCCAACGGTCCGGAAAATTACGGCACCTGGAATCGCATGCTCTCAGAATATCCCATACCCAATGCATCGTGGTTGCGACCCCGAGGAGGTGCTTATGTATTGGAGGAAAACTACTACGATCAAAGCGGAGGAGTTTTTGAAGAACCGACCGCGTACACGCGATTATTTAAAAATAGAACCACATTGGGCTGTGGTAAATAATGATGTGATACACAATATCTGGCGCATATCAAATATAAAAAAAAGTAATCTTGACTTAATAAAAACAATGGCTTATCTTAAGCGCGTTCTTGTGGTAAAAACTCGTCAATCCCCCTCGAGTCGAAGTGGTGACACCGATTCCCCATCGGATTTCTCGGTCATCTAAGTGTTGAATTGTCGAACTCCCCCGTTCCTATTCTCTCTACTATACATTTGAATTAGCGAACTCGCCATTACTGACTTATCTCTTGTTTGGTTTTGACATGTTAAAAAAACCCGGGGGCGAGTTGACTCAACGTAGCCGGATTCTCGCGGAATCATCTCTCCCAGGCTGTGTGAGCCGTTTGCCCCCGGGCTGTTTGCCAAATGGGATCGCTTTTTCATTTGTGGTAATTTTCACCTCTGATAATCGTGAAAGCGCGATAGAGTTGCTCCAGCAAAATCACACGCGCCAATTCGTGTGGGAAAGTCATAGGTGAAAGTGACAGATGCCAATCTGCACGCGACAAAACTCGAGATGCAAGCCCAAAAGGGCCGCCAATGAGAAAAACGAGGCGGTTTTTTCTTTGTACGCGCATAAGGTTCAAACGTTTGGCCAAGGCTTCAGAACGACACAATTTGCCAGAAGGCCCAAGAGCAACCACAGTGGCATCTGGATGCAACGCACTTAAAAGGCGATGGCCTTCTTTCTCGATAATATCAGACACACGGGCATTTTTACCCACGCGCTCTTCGCGCACTTCAATCTCATCATAAGCGACGTAGTGTTGCAGCCGCTTGATATAATTTTGTGCGGCATCTCGATAACACGCGTCTTTGAACTTACCCACAGTGAGCAAAGTGATCTGCATATTTGCCATTATACACAGATTAGATATGTTTTACAAGAAACTTGTTCACCGCCCCAAAAAACGGTATAATATCAAGATGCAAAAATTTTCTCTCACTCCCTTCTATACGGAAGTGAACGCATGCTTTCTCGATTTTTGACATTTTTTACGATCTGCATGCTATACGGATCGACCAGTGCTGAATTGTACATGCCTGTAGATGATATCCAGCGCGGCATGAAAGGCGTGGGGCGCACGGTATTTCAAGGCACCCGCATCGATACATTTGGCGTTGAAGTATTAGGTGTCTTGCGCAATGTCTTTGGTCCAAAAAGCGATATGATTCTCGCTCGTCTATCCGGCGGTCCCATGGCGCAAACTGGCGTCATCGCCGGCATGAGTGGCAGCCCGGTATATATAGAAGGCAAACTCGTCGGCGCAGTCGGCTATAGTATTGGTGCATTCGCAGAAGAGCCAATCGCGGGGATCACGCCAATTGGCGAGATGATGACGGTACTCCAACGCGCATCGCGGGATACCACATCGAACGCGACTTATGGATCCGCGCCCTGGGATGGACAAATAGCTGATGTACACGGCGGTGTGCTAAAACCCGTGGCTGTACCTTTGATGCTTTCGGGATTTGCCCCGCAAGTAGTCGCGGAATTTCGCGAAGAACTGTCAAAATACGGCCTGTTGCCCATGCAGGGCGGCGGCGGAACAGACCCATCCCTGTCTGTCGGTCCATTTGAACCGGGCGCACCTCTGGGCGTGCAATTGGTTCGGGGCGATCTCAGTGTCACGGGTATTGGCACACTGACACATCGCGTGGGTAATAAAGTCGTGGGGTTTGGTCATCCCCTGTTATTTGGTGGTCGCACGGCGATGTCTATGACCGCAGCATTTATTCACGAAGTAATCTCCAGCCAGATGCTTTCGTTTAAGGTGGGCACTGCATCGCAACATATCGGTGTGATCTTGCAAGACCGCGCACCGGGTATTGCTGGCTTGATAGGATCTGAAGCAGAAATGATGCCCGTGCGTATCTCTGTCGTATCTCCCAATCACGACGCTTCGTTTAATATGGAGGTATTTCGCCACAGAGAATTGGGCCCGTTGCTGGTGCGGATGGCTGTAGCAACCTCCGTTATCTCCGCTGAAAAATTGACGGGTGAAACCACTGTCGCAGGGCAATTGACATTGCACATGCCCAAACGCGAACCCGTGATTCTAAAAAATAAATACGCAGGTACTCAGGGGCTTGGATTGGCGGTGCTGGGCTTGACACAACCCCTTGCACAAGTGATTCAGAATCCTTTTGTCGAAGCCAATATTGACTCGGCTGTATTTCAATTATCCGTTGAGGAACGCGCCCAAAGTGCCCGTGTTGAGGGGCTGAGATTGGACCGTTTGAAATACGAACCGGGCGATACAGTACATGTCTCTGTTGCTCTGGCTCCATTGCTGGGCAAGCGAGAAATCGTAGATGTCGCCCTGCCAATCCCCGAGTTTATAACACCAGGGCGTTTGATATTGCAGGTTGTGAATGAGCAACAACAGCGATTACAAGATATAAAACGCACCGCTTATCAACCCAAAACACTGGAAGAACTGATTGGTCTGATCCAGAAATCGGGACGCAATGATGTACTCGTTGCGCGATTTGTAGCTTCCCGTCCCGGCGTGACAATGGGCGGCCGCGAAATTTCTGGATTGCCCACGTCGGTTCTGTCAGCACTATCGCTGGCGCGTGGATCAGATGTCGTGCAAAAATCACAGCAGTCGGTATATAGCCAAAAACACGTACGGACTAACTATGTATTGACCGGCAGTCAAACGGTGCTTCTGGTCGTGGGTAAAGACGGTAGTGCAACTTTTTCAGGCAGGAGAGGTTCGGGTGAAGAAAAAAGATAGAATATTGAGATCGGGGATGACACATGTGCTGCTTTTTGTCCTCCTTGGAACAATCGCAAACGCAGTGTCGCCCAAAATTTGGCGAGAAGATTCACAGACGGCTTTCCTAAAAGGAGAATCCGATGGCGTGTCGCTCACGCGGGAAGGCACAGTGACATTGGCACCATCCTATAAACGGGTAGCAGACACAGGTGAAGACTTTGTATGGGCACTATCTGTAGATAAAAACAAAACCCTGTACATCGGAACCGGCAAAGAAGGTCGAATCTACATGCTCAAGCCCGACAGCGATCGGGCAGAATTGTTATTTGATTCCCCTGAAGTTCACATATTTAGCCTCGCCATTGGTATAGATGGCGCGCTCTATGCGGGCACATCGCCCGACGGGCTGATTTATCGCATCGCACCAGGACGAGAACCCACGGAATTTTGTCAGACAGGTGACAGCCATGTATTTGCAATAGTCGCACGTCCGAGCGGTGGATTATATGCGGGTACAGGTGGTGACCGCGGGCGCATTTTGAAAATTGACAAACAGGGCAAAGTCGTCGCGCTGTACGCGAGCAAGGACCCCAATGTCGTATCGCTCGCGTTGGGTGCTCAGGGCGAAATTTATGCGGGCACAGACAACAGCGGTCTGATTTATCAGGTGCGCGATAAGGGGGGGGCAGATGTGCTTTACGACGCCCGTGAAAAAGAGATTCACTCGCTGAGTGTAATGCCCAATGGCACAATTTACGCAACAGCGATGGCGCAAAGCGGTCGAACAGAAGGAAATGGGAGAGAGCAAAAAGGATCAGATCAATCCGGCGCAACACTGTATGCGATCCAACCTTCGGGATTGGCAATGCGACTGTGGAATACGAATGATCCGATGTTGTTAGATTCTGTAATTAATGCCAATGGAACAGTAACAGTAGTCACGGGAGAACACGGCCGCATACATCGCATTTGGCCCGATGGCAACGCCACTTTGCTCACAGTATTAAAAGATGTAAATCCCTATGTTATGGCTGCCGCGCACAAAAATGCACTGTGGATTGGATGCAGTGGATCCGGTGAAATTTATCGAATAGAAAAAGAATTTGCCAGAGAAGGGCAACTCACTTCTGAACCCTACGACTTTGATCGGGTATCGCATTGGGGGCGCGTATCATGGCAAAGCGAAACACCAGCAAAAACATCAGTCGCTGTTCAAACGCGGTCCGGCAACAGCGAAGAACCCGATGATACGTGGAGTGCGTGGTCAGAGCCAATCACCACATCGGGAAAACCCATTACCAGTCGCCCTGGGCGCTTTTTGCAATATCGGTTGGTTTTGAAGACACAATCAGAAAATGCGACACCTCTGGTGCGTTTTATCAAACTCGCGGGCTTGCAGGAAAATGTTCATCCCAGAATATTAAGGGTTAAAGCCGAGACCGACCTGTCTGGCAACGAAGGTGAAAATTCAGAATTTATGGAAAAAGGCGTGTGGAAAATTGATTGGACTGCCGGTGATGCCAACGACGATGCCTTGATTTATACCCTGTATTTTAGAAGTATTGGCGAATCGCACTGGCGGCTGTTAAAAGACGATTTGAAGACCTCACATTATTTTTGGCACACCGAAGCTGTTCCCGATGGCACAGTCGAAGTTAAGGTCGTTGCATCAGACCGATTGGACAACCCCATCGAATTAACAGCCGAGGCGGTCAGTCCGCCCTTTGAAATTGATAATTCGGCACCAACGGTGCAGTTGCACGACATAAGGCAGATCGACAAAAAGATAAGCGTAACCGGTTCAATCCAGGACGCTGCCACTGCAATTCATAAGGCAGCGTACTCACTCAACTCCGACGATTGGAAGGTCGTCTTCCCCACTGACCAGATATTTGATTCGCCGACAGAGACACTGAATTTTTCTATTCAAAATCTGAAAACCGGCTCTTATACACTCGTAGTGAAAGCGGAAGATGCACTGGGCAACGTGGGGGTTGGAAAAACTGTTTTCGAAGTAAAATAATGAACAAATTCGAAACCAAATATCGGTCAACCGGATTGCCTTTTGTCACCTTAAAGCTGGCGCAAACACTGGACGGCAACATCGCCACCTGCACGGGCGACTCGAAATGGATCACATCAAAAGCATCGCGGGTGCGCGGGCATCAACTTCGCGCAGAGGCCGACGCGATTCTGGTCGGACGCGGCACTGTGATGACTGATGACCCGGAATTATCCGTGCGGTATGTCGATGGATGCAGCCCGACAAAAATCGTACTGGATTCTCAGCTAAAAATCGGATTAAACGCCAAAATTTTTAGCGGGGCACCTCTGATTATAGCAACCGCTGAAGAGGTGTGCAAAAAACGAATAGAAGAACGTAAAAAAAAACAGGCGCAGATCTGGCAGTTGCCAATACTGAATGGTCAAATTAATTTGAAGGCAGTCTTGCAAAAAGCCGCTCAAATGGGATTGCAACACATCCTGATCGAAGGCGGCAGTCGCGTGGCTGCATCGGCATTGTGCCTGGGCCTGGTAGATCGAATAGCCGCATTTGTCGCACCCAAAATACTGGGCGCGGGAATACCCGCAATCGGATCCTTAAACATTACTTCGATAGCCGATGCAATAGCACTTGAAAACGTGAAAGTCGAATCCATCGGCAATGATTTCTTGTTCACTGCTCGCGTAAAAAATCGTCCAAAAACATCTGAGCAACCATGTTTACCGGCATTGTAGAAGAAGTGGGAACAATTCGGCACATTGAATCGCGCGCGGGTTATCAGCGCACGACCATAGCAGCGAAGCAGGTACTCAACGGCGTAAAAATAGGCGACAGCATTGCCATCGAAGGGGCGTGTCATACCGTCGTACATTTTGATGCCGACACATTTGCGATCGAATCCGTAGCAGAAACACTGCAAAGAACGACATTGGGTGATTGCCGCGTGGGCAACCGCGTCAACCTGGAGCGGTCATTAAAACTCGGCGACCGCCTCGACGGTCATCTCGTTGCCGCACACGTAGATGGCGTGGGGCGCGTGACAGACCGCACGGAATCTCCCGATCAAATTGTATTTGAGTTTGAAGTTCCGTCTGAACTGGCTCCCTATATTGCTGAAAAAGGCTCTGTCGCCGTCAACGGAATCAGCCTGACAGTGATTTCAGTAACCGATCACACCTTTTCGGTCGCGGCAATTCCGCACACGCTAAAAGTGACGACATTGTCGGAAAAATATCCGGGTGACCGGGTAAATATCGAAGTGGATATGATCGCGCGCTATCTGGAGCGGTTGGTGCAACTTGGGAATGATAAAAATAAGCTCACAGAAGATCGCATTCGGGAGATGATGAGCGACCAATAGTTTACAGGAAGGTGTATATGGGCAAAATCGCAACAATAGAAGAAGCCCTCGAAGATATTCGAGCGGGAAAAATCGTCATTGTGGTCGATGACGAAGACCGAGAAAATGAAGGCGACTTCATCATGGCCGCGGAAAAAGTAACATCTGAAGCCATTAATTTTATGGCGCGCCATGGCCGCGGACTGGTCTGTTTACCCGCAACCCCCGACCGCCTCAAAGAACTCGACCTGGACATGATGGTCAATACCAACACAGCGCTTCACGGCACGCCATTCACGGTGAGCATCGACGCGCTCTACGGCGTGGCAACCGGTATCTCTGCACAGGACCGAGCGGAAACCATTCGACAATTTGTAGATCCCAAATCGCAGCCTGAAAATTTTGGCCGCCCAGGTCATATTTTCCCCCTCCGCGCAATGCCCGGCGGGGTCTTGCGGCGAGCAGGACACACAGAAGCAGCGGTAGATCTGGCGCGTTTGGCCGGCCTGTATCCCGCCGGTGTACTGTGTGAAATACTGAATGAAGACGGCACCATGGCACGTTTGCCACAGCTTGTGGAACTTGCCGACCAATTTGGCTTGAAAGTGACGACAATTCACGATCTAATTGCCTATCGCCGCCGTTCCGAAAAACTGGTGCGCTGTGTCGAGCAAATAGATATGCCCACGCGATTTGGCGTATTTCAATTACACCTGTATGAAAGCGACGTAGATCAACGCGAACACGTCGCACTGGTAAAAGGCGATCTTTCCGGCGATGCACCCGTAATGGTGCGGATGCACTCCGAATGCCTGACGGGAGACACGCTCGGCTCATTGCGATGTGATTGCGAAAAAAACTTACACTCCGCACTCGAGATGATCGAAAAAGAAGGACGCGGGGCACTGGTGTATATGCGGCAGGAAGGGCGAGGTATTGGCCTGCGGGCAAAATTACACGCGTACAAACTGCAGGAAGAGGGATATGATACCGTAGAAGCCAACCTGAAACTCGGATTTAAAATGGACGAACGAGACTATGGCATTGGCGCGCAAATTTTGTCGGATTTGGGAATCGAAAAAGTCGCGCTCATCACCAATAATCCATCAAAGCGCGTGGGCCTGGAAGCTTATGGAATAGAAATTATAGACCGCATCCCGGTCGCCATTCAGGTCAACAAATGGAACTTGACATATATGCGGACTAAGCAAGAAAAGATGGGACATTTATTTAAAGAGGACGAATTGCAATTAGGCGAAGAAGGAGATCGCGATGCCCAAAGTTTATGAAGGTCAGCTATCGGCAAAAGGCAAACAGTTTGGCATTGTGGTGGCGCGATTCAATGCGTTTATCAGCAAAGAATTGCTCGGTGGCGCGCTCGATTGTATTGCGCGCCACGGTGGCGATACAGATGCCATAGACGCGGTATGGGTGCCGGGAAGTTTTGAAATTCCCACGATGGCACAAAAAATGGCGCAAAGCGGTCGATATGACGCGCTTATCTGTCTGGGCGCAATAATCAGAGGTAGCACACCGCATTTTGACTACGTATGCAACGAAGCCGCAAAAGGCGTGGCATCTATTGGTCGCGAAACAGGTGTACCCACCATATTTGGTATTTTAACAACCGATACCATTGAACAAGCGATTGAGAGGGCAGGGACCAAAGCCGGCAATAAGGGTTGGGAAGCGGCACTGGGCGCGATTGAAATGATTGGCGTTATCGCTGCCTGGGAGTCAAAAAAATGATAAAATCGAGACGCAAAGCGCGTCAGGCTGCGCTGCAAGCACTTTATTGGACCGCGAGCGTTGGCGACCCAGTACAACAGACAGCGCAGACCATGTGCATCCGTGCGCGCCTTTCGGCATCAACCTCGGATTTTGCGATAACTCTGGCCCAAACAGCCTGGGAGCACCGCGAAGAACTGGACGCATCTATTGAACCCGTACTGGAAAATTGGTCATTGGATCGGGTGTCGCGTATAGATCGCATCGTCCTCTGGATGGCACTTGCCGAAATGCGCTATTTCGAAGATATTCCCTACAAAGTCTCTATTGACGAAGCAATAGAATTGGCCAAGCAATTTAGCGAAGCCAATGCTTCTAACTTTATCAACGGTATTCTCGATACCCTGTCCAAGATGAATGCGGGACACCCCAATGGATAATATTGGACGCATCGCGATTTTCTCAGATGTACACGGAAATCTCGAAGCCTTGGAAACAGTGCTGGAAAAAATTGCAGAAGCACAGGTAGATCGAATTATTTGTTTGGGCGATATGGTTGGATACGGCGCAGACCCCAATATGTGTATAGAACGCGTGCGCGAAGTATCGGACCTCGTGCTGGCGGGCAATCACGATTGGGCGGCAGTGGGCCTGGAAGATCCGGGGTTTTTTAACCCTGTGGCACTGGCGGCAATACAATGGACTGTTCAAATGCTGAGTGATGAAAACGCCTCGCTATTGCGATCTTACCAACCCTTTCAAAACGAATCTGCTTATTGTTATGCCCATGCTTCGCCAATTGAACCCGAGTTGTGGCACTATTTATTCGACCCCGAAGATGGCTGGTCAATACTCGCTCAAACCAATTTCGAGATGTGTTTTGTCGGACATTCTCACCGCGCATTTGTGTGCTCGGCATCTGAAAAAACGGTACTTACACGCGAAGGAGAAGTGCAGTTGTCCGACAATGACCGCTATCTCGTAAATGTCGGCAGTGTAGGACAACCCCGAGACGGCGATGCGCGAGCGGCTTTTGTCGTGTGGGATCGAGAAAAAGGGAACCTCCAATTGCGCCGCGTGTCTTACGATGTGGCAACAGCGCAGGCCAAAATTCTATCGGCGGGACTTCCGCCTTTTTTGGCCGAACGCATCGAACTTGGAATGTGACACCTCATTATCCACAGGATAATCACAATGAACTTCCTGACAAAAATTTTCGGCAGCAAACACGATCGGGACGTAAAGAAAATGCAACCGATTGTGGATGAAATTAATCAACTCTACGAAGCGTATGCCTCTTTGTCCGACGAGGAATTAAAAGGCAAAACAATAGAATTTCGCACGCGCGTTGCCGAAGCGACTGATGATGCTCAAAAACATCTCATTCAGCTCAAAGAAGAATTGGCCGCGTTGCAACGAGACGAAGACCGCACCGAACAATTGGAAGCCATTGCAGAAATCGAGGCCGAAATCAAGGATATTGAGCGCGATGTGCTCGATGAAATTCACCCAGAGGCATTTGCCGTCTTTAAGGAAACGTGCAGGCGCTTCAAAGAGCGGGAGAAGTCCTGGGACCGGGCTGGCGATCAAATCGTGTGGCATGAAATACCCTACGACGTGCAATTGATCGGCGCGACCGTATTGCATCAGGGCAAAATCGCCGAAATGGCCACGGGCGAAGGCAAAACACTGGCTGCGGGTCTGGCTTTGTACCTGAATGGCTTGCTCGGGCGCGGCGTGCATCTCGTCACCGTAAACTCCTACCTCGCCAAGCGCGACGCCATGTGGCTGGGACCCGTGTTTCTGTTCCTGGGCCTCACCGTAGGCGTCATTCAGGATCGCGCGTTGGGCGTGGAAGGTTTTATTATGGAAGAAGAGGGAAAAGATGGGTATCGCATGCGCCCATGCGATCACAAAGACGCCTGTCTTATGGATATCGTGTACGGTACAAAAGACCAGTTTGGTTTTGATTACCTCTACGATAACATGGCGATTCGTCCCGAAGACCTGATACAGCGCGAGCACTATTTTGCAATTATTGACGAGGTAGATAGCATCCTGATCGACGAGGCGCGCACACCGCTGATCATTTCGGGACCAGTGGCAGAATCCACATCGCATCGGTATGAAGAAATGCGTCCGCTGGTCGAAAAATTGGTGCGAGCGCAAACCCGAGTCGTAAACAATATTTTAAAAGAAGCAGAAAAAGAACTCGAATCCGGCGATGAATACGAGGCCGGCATCTTGTTATTGCAGGTTCAGCGCGGAATGCCCAAAAACAGTCGCTTCATGAAACGACTTCAGGAAGAGGGCATCAAGCGTCTCGTGCAGCGGGTTGAATCCGATTATATCCGCGACAAACGCACCGGGGAACTCGACGAAGATCTCTATTTCAGCATCGACGAAAAAAGCCACATCATCGACCTGACAGAAAAAGGACGCGACGAAATCAGCCTCAATCCAGACGATTTTGTATTGCCAGACCTCGATGAAGTGCTTCGGGATATCGAACAGAATAAATCGCTATCCGATTCAGACAAAGACCACGCAAAGGAAGCCGCCTATCAGGACTATGGAGAAAAAAATGAATCCATCCACAGCGTGCGAAAATTGTTGCAAGCCTATTCTCTATACGAAAAAGACGTGCAATATATGATCGACGACGGCAAGGTTGTCATCGTCGATGAATTTACGGGACGGCCACAACCCGGACGCCGTTTTGCCGATGGATTGCACCAGGCATTGGAAGCAAAAGAAAAGGTAAAAGTCGAACGCGACACGCAAACAGTGGCAACCATTACGTTGCAAAATTATTTCAGACTCTATGACCGACTGGCGGGAATGACGGGCACAGCTGAAACAGAAGCCGAAGAATTTCATCAAATCTACAAACTCGATGTGGTATCGATTCCAACGCATGAGCCGGTGCGCCGCATCGATTCTAACGACTGGATCTACCGCACAAAACGCGAAAAATACAATGCTCTTCTCGATGAAATCGTGCATTTGCACGAACAAAAATTGCCAGTCCTGGTCGGCACAATTTCCGTTGAAACCTCCGAGTTGATTTCGCGGATGCTCGCGCGCAAAAAAATCAAACACCAGGTGCTCAATGCCCGACAAAATGTACAAGAAGCGCAGATCATCGCGCAGGCCGGGCAACCCGGTGCCGTGACAATAGCGACCAATATGGCCGGGCGCGGTACAGATATCAAACTGGGACCAGGCATCGTAAAAGCACCCGAAGGACACCAGTGTGCATTGATTGCAGATCCCGATAACACCCGGCCCCTGTGTCCCTACATAGACGAATACGGATGTAGGGATGAAGTCCCGTGTGGCTTGAATATCATCGGCACCGAACGACACGAATCCCGGCGCATCGACCGGCAATTGCGCGGTCGCTCTGGGCGGCAAGGGGACCCGGGAAGCTCGCGGTTTTTCATCTCACTGGAAGACGATTTAATGCGTCTATTTGGATCCGAACGCATTGCTCGTGTCATGGACCGCCTGGGCGCTGAAGAAGGCGAAGTGATCGAACACAGCTGGGTGACAAAATCCATTGAAACCGCGCAAAAACGGGTTGAAGCGCGCAATTTTGAATTTCGAAAACAGGTACTGGATTACGACGACGTGATGAATCAACAGCGCGAAGTGATTTACGACAGACGCAGACACGCGCTGGAAGAAGAAGATATCTCGGCGATGATCAGCGAAATGATCGACGAAACCATCGATGCGCTACTCGATATTCATATACCGCCCGACGCACATCCCGAAGACTGGAATTTCGATGGATTAATGAACGATTTGCGCAATGTGTTTTTGCAAGCACCTGTCATACCCGATGAAGATCTGCCCCAATTGCGCGAAGCGGGTTTGCGAGATCGTGTATTGCGCGGGGTTCGCGAGGCTTATGATCGACGCGAAAGGGTCATTGGGGAAGACCGTATGCGCCAGATAGAACGCATGATTTACCTGAGCGTCTTTGATGAAAAGTGGAAAGAACACCTCCGCGAAATGGACGAGCTGAAAGAGGGCATTGGTCTTCGCGGTTATGGACAAAAAAATCCATTGATCGAGTACAAGCGCGAAGGTTACGAGATGTTTGTAGCATTGCTCGAAGACATCAACCGAGAAACATTGCGATTGTTATTCCGCATCTCTATTGAAGAAACCCCCGCACAACCGCGCACCCAGCAGCCTGCACGCCTGTCATTGGAACACCGCGATGCCACGGGAATGGGCTTTGCTGGCATGCCCGAACCGGGCGCCGATGAATTGACCGCCAATTCTACAGAAGGCGATGCGGCAAAAAAACAGCCGGTGCGCGTTGAAAAAAAGGTGGGGCGAAACGCGCCATGTCCGTGCGGCAGCGGCAAGAAGTTCAAGCATTGTCATGGAAGAGTTTGAAATCAATGAGGAGATGAATCTATGAAGTCGCGTGAAAATTTGCTGGATGATGCGCGTCAAAATATTCCAGAAATGACTGTACAGGAAGTAAATGAGTATTTGAACGAGGGCAATAATCCCGTATTACTCGACGTGCGAGGACTGGATGAATGGGAGCGCGGGCACTTAAAAAGATCAGTACACATACCGCGCGGTGAATTGGAATATAAAGCTGAATTGGCAATGCCCGATAAATCGCGTGAAGTGATTGTGATTTGTGCAGGCGGCGTGCGATCCCTCCTCGCTGGCGAAACCCTGAAAGCCCTGGGATACGAAAAAGTGATCTCGATGGACGGCGGATACGGGGATTGGGAAGATGCGCATTTGCCGGCTGAAATTCCACCTCCACCTGAAGAAACGGGTGCGCCAGAAACTCCCGAACTGCTCAAAGAGCAAATTGATCATCTGGAAAAAGTACTGGCTCAGAAAAAAACAAAACTGGCTGATATATAGCCCTTTTACACTTGCGCAAATATTGGTGCTTCTGTATATTTTCCCGCCTTAGCACTCAAAATAACAGAGTGCTAACAACATATAAACAATTAAATTTATTACATTTAACTGCTTTTCAAGGAGGGTTCTCATGAATGTCCGTCCGCTTTCCGATCGCATCCTGGTGCGACGGGTGGATGCTGATGAGCAAGTGAAGGGGGGCATTATCATCCCCGATACTGCTAAAGAAACACCACAGGAAGCTGAGGTCGTTGCCGTTGGACCGGGCAAACGCAATAAGAATGGCGACGTGATCGCGCCAGCGGTAAAATCCGGAGAAAAGATTTTAATTGGCAAATACTCCGGCACGGAAATTGAAGTTGATGGCGATGATTACGTAATCGTAAACGAAGATGACGTATTGGGCATTATTCAGTAGAAGGAGATTGATATTATGGCAAAGCAGATTGCCTATGGAATAGATGCTCGAGAGCGCATTCTCGATGGTGTAACGCTCTTGAGCAAAGCCGTGAAGGCCACATTGGGACCTGCTGGACGAAATGTGGTTATCGCGAAATCCTGGGGGTCTCCCACCGTGACAAAAGACGGCGTGACTGTAGCCAAAGAAATCGAACTCGAAGACGCTTACGAAAACATGGGCGTGCAGATGGTCAAAGAAGTCGCTTCCAAGACTTCTGACATTGCAGGCGACGGCACAACCACAGCGACAGTATTGGCCGAAGCGATTTTCCGTGAAGGCTTGCGCAATGTAACCGCCGGAGCCAACCCGATGGACCTCAAGCGCGGTATTGACGCGGCTGTTGAATCCGTGGTCAAAGCACTGGGAGACCAGAGCCAGCCGGTAAAAGACCGCAATTCAATTGCACAAGTAGGGACAATTTCCGCCAACAGTGACAGCAGCATCGGAGAGATTATAGCCGATGCAATGGACAAAGTTGGCAAAGACGGCACAATCACAGTCGAAGAAGCCAAGAGTATTGAGACAACACTGGATGTGGTCGAAGGAATGCAGTTTGACCGCGGTTATCTATCGCCTTATTTTGTGACCGATCAGGAAAACATGGAAGCCATACTGGAAGACGCGCTGATTCTTATTAACGAGGCGAAGTTGTCAAACATGAACGACTTATTGCCTCTGCTCGAAAAAGTTGCCGGTGCTGGCAAGCCGCTTCTGGTCATTGCCGAAGATGTTGAAGGTGAAGCCCTCGCCACTTTTGTCGTCAACAAAGTGCGCGGCACCCTCGCTGCCTGTGCCGTAAAAGCACCGGGATATGGCGACCGCCGCAAAGAAATGCTGGGTGATATCGCCGTACTGACGGGTGGGCGCGTGATAACGGAAGATCTCGGCATCAAGCTCGAAAACGTCGAGATTAGCGATCTCGGGCAGGCCAAGCGCGTGGTAATCGACAAAGACAACAGCACAATCGTAGAAGGTGCGGGATCTCTCGCCGATATTCAAGGGCGAACGAGTCAAATTCGTCGGCAAATTGAAGAGACCACCTCTGACTACGACCGCGAAAAACTCGAAGAGCGATTGGCGAAATTGGCTGGTGGTGTAGCCGTCATCAACGTTGGTGCGGCAACCGAAACAGAGATGAAAGAAAAGAAAGCCCGCGTCGAAGATGCACTCCATTCCGTGCGTGCTGCTGTTGAAGAAGGCATTGTGCCCGGCGGCGGAGTCGCTCTCCTGCGCAGTCTTGGCGCATTAGACGAAACAGATGTGCAGGGCGACCAGAGCACAGGCGTAGATATCGTGCGTCGCGCATTGCAAGCCCCGCTGCGTCAGATCGCCGATAATGCCGGCATAGAAGGCAGCCTTGTCGTGCAAAAAGTGAACGAAGGCGAAGGCGCTTATGGGTTTAATGCACGCACCGAGCAATATGAAGATCTGGTAGATTCCGGTGTGATTGACCCCACAAAAGTCGTGCGCACTGCAATGGAAAATGCAGCGTCCATCGCGGGACTGTTATTGACAACCGAAGCTCTGGTGACAGATATGCCAGAAGAAAACGCAGGTGCTGCGCCCGCCCACGACCCCCATCACGGGCACATGCACTAAATCGGACTGTCAAAATATGCTCAACCTCCACAAAAGGCTGACCAATGGTCAGCCTTTTTTTTGTGTTTGGTTGAATTTATGGGCAGTTTTATCTATATTATGCAAAGACTTAAACCAAATTTGACGAAAGGATATTATGGCAAAAACGAAATCACAGACCGATGAACCTCGGGAAACTGAAGGCGCAACATCCACAGCAAAAAAAGCAAAACGCCCGTCCAAAAAGCAGGCAACTAAAAAAACAGCCAAAAAGCCAGCTAAGAAAACGAGCACCAGATCTTCTACACCGCGTGTATCAAAAAAGCGGTCATCCAAAAAGCCTGCGAAAAAGCAGCCATCTAAAAAAACAGCCAAAAAGCAGGCAACTAAAAAAACAGCCAAAAAACCTGTAAAACAGGCCAAAAAACCTGCGAAAAAGGCTGAAATGCCTGCTGCACAGGAAGAGCGCACAGTGATCTCATCGCCGCCATCCAGACGGCGCAGGGAAAAGGTCCAGGCAAAGGCTTCCGCCGAACAGAATCGAAAAGAAGCAGAAACCGCGCAAACACAAACGCCCCAGGATGTGCAAACAGAAGAAATGCAATGGGGGCGTCGGACAAGGCGATCAGCTCCAATTGGCTGGGAAGATCGCGCCGGTGTAAGCACACCTGTTCAACCCACGCGACAGCAAAACGCGGACACAGAGGAAAAAACCGTTCAAGCATCAGCAGAACCAGCGCGAACCGAAACACCTGCTCAGGCCCAGCGGGATGAACCAAAAAAAGAAGATACTCGCAATGTGCAAAAAGACACGCGCAAAGTATCTCGCCCGCCCAAAGGACGCAATCAGAGCGACCAGAACAAACAGCGGCCTTCAAAGCGCAGCAGCGATCGCAGCAGTCGCAGTCGAGAAAAGAAACCCGAACAACCATCGAACAAATTGACACAAATTTTGGCGCAATCGTGGACCGAAGACAAAACGCGGCAATTCATCAGTGAAGGTTTTCTCGGCAGCTTGTCGCCCGAACTGGTCAACAATGGAAATAGTGAATCCATCCCGGACGCTGAAAGGCTCAAAAAGCCCCTGGAAATGATCCGCAAAGTTCTGGCCGATGAGTGTATGGTTGCCGACGATGTCACAGATTTGATGTTGCTCGACGTGGTGATGAATGCCCTGTCAGACCGCATTGACGTGTGCCGACTACAGGCTCAGTCGAACGCACTATCGGATATAGACGCGATCTTAGAATTGCGCTACAAAGCCGATCGGCGACTGATTGAAGCGGTAAATGCCCTGAAGAATGCATGAGATATACCCGCCAATATCGAAAGCCCCGTCTGGCAAAAGTCAAACGGGGCTTTTGTGTGAAAGAACGCAACGATGATTTCAATAACTCGGGCAATCGAGAAAAGTCTCAAGCCGCTTGCCGCACGGGCACTGCTCACCTATGAACGCCTTCGCATTTCCCCTGCCGGTTATTGTCATCGCCCAAATGCTGGGGGTCCACACCGAGGACCTGGACCGGTTCAAAGCGTGGTCAAAAACAAGCGAATCCGCGCAGGCCAACCCGTCATCTCCCTCATCGGCGCAGCAAACCGCGACCCCGCCGTGTTTTCCGATCCCAATACCCTGGACATAGGCCGAAAGCAAACGAGTCACCTCTCTTTCGGACGCGGCATCCATTACTGCCTGGGCGCGTCACTTGCCGTAATGGAAGCCAAAGTGGCCTTTGCCGCCCTGTTGAAGCGATACCCCTCAATTCGACTAAGCGCCGAACCCGTGCGTAGGCATCAGATCACTTTGCGCGGACTAAATGAATTGTGGGTGGAGGTGGAAAGAAGTTAGAAGTAAAAAGTAAAAAGTAAGAACCTCCCAACACCTCTCCATTGTCTCATCCCACTTCGCACTTCAAACTTACCGTGATAGTGACCGATGTTCACGGCAGGACAGGAACAGGCAGTTTCTCTATGTCTGTCAGTCTAATCGGCGACTTTAATGATGGGAGACAGCTACCCGTACCTTTGTGTTTTGAAGGAGGTATTATTGATGAACCAGAAAATACGTAAAGTTCTAACCAATGGTTTTGAGATCTCTCGCAAAGTCCTATGCCTGCTACTGGCGTGCGTGCTCCTGATTCAGACGGGATGCCAGACGACAAAAGTTCTGAAATCTATTGAACAGGAAGACCTGAAGGCAGAGCAGCACAAACCACTGAACCTGAAAGTGGAACAACTCATTCGCATTACCTATCTGGATGGCTCATCTACAAAACCAAAACGCCAGATAGGACGAGTGAAATCTGTCACGGCAGATGCCATTGTTATCGTCACCTCTACCCATGGATTTAAAGATAAGGAGGCCCATATCTCTTTTAAGCACATCAAGAAGATAGAATTGCTTACAAAAAAAAAGGCCTCAAGAGAACAAGCTATAGCTATCATTGTTTTTTTTCCAGTTATTCTTTTTTTAATCTGGTATAATAGACTACAGTTCGATTGACTTTTAAGTAGAATCAATGAAATATATTTGTCTCAAAAAGAGAGACACATGAAAAAATTAGCTGCTGTCTTTGTAATTGCAACCATCTTGCTCAATATAATGGCTCCAACGCTGGCGTATGCAGCCACATACCTGCAAGGCGCACAGATCAATGCCGACACGCTCATTCAAGATGCCTACGTTGTAGTCACCTATTACGATAGCAAGAATAAACAGAAATTGGAAAAGGGCTGGATTGATGCGATTGACGAGACCACATTTCTGATTCGAAGCGGAGCACTTTTTGGAAAGAAGACCATTGCTTACGACAAAGTGCTATCAGTGATCATGAGCAAGAAAGCAACCTCACGAGGAAAGCAAATCAATGAGGTAAATCGGTTTATTCGAGAGATGGAAAAACGAGAGGCAGGAGCAAAGGAGACAGAGCAGGCTGCTATACAACGGCTTAATCAAAAGACCGTCACAGTGATGCCACGCGGACAGATTGCCCCATCAGAGATCGTAAAGGGATGGTATGCCCATATCGTCTATACATCTCAAGGTGCTATGGGAAAAGCCACTAGCCAGATCGCAGACAAGGACTCAAGCCATATCGCGCTCAAATATGGGGCTGATACCTATAACATAGCATACAATGATATTGACACCCTCATTGTCGCCAAACACTTGACAGAGATTGAGCAATATCGAGAAACCGGAGCCAAATACAATGCTCGAGTGCGTGTGTATGCCCCATCAATTCAGAAGGGTCAGATGGTTGGCAAGCTCATTAAAATGACCCATGACACGCTCGTTATCCAAGCAGAACGTGCAACTTCGCCCCGCCGACTTCGTGCCCCAGATAGTATCCAACAAGGACATACAACATTTTATCAAGTACCTATTACTGCAATCTCTCATATTGAAGTAAGCATGGGACAATATAGAAATACAAGCAAAGGCTTGATAATTGGGCTTGCTGCGGGAGCCGGTGTAGCTATCCTGATAAAGACCCAGGTCAAAGGTGAAGGATTTGAAGGAGATGGATGGGAAGCATTTACAGAATCTGTTATGACTTTGATATACGTACCCTCAATTATTGGTATTTCCACGCTGCTTGGTGCAATAACAAAATCCGACAAATGGGTCAAGGTATCACCCCAACGCCTTAACCTGAGCCTTGCACCCCTACCTGCTTGGCCGCGGCAGACAGGCACATCCAGTAAAGGGCTTCGCGCCGCACTCACATTCAATTTCTAATAATGCAATAGAGCGGCTTAAACGCGATGACGGGCAGGCACGGGGACCCGCCCCTACAACACACATAACAATGGGCGAAAGGTTTTTTGCCTCTACCATTTATCTGTGTGAAACGCTCAAATTATTCGCGTTTCTTCTGCGGATTGTGTTCTTACGTGGTCCCATCACGCCCAACCGTGTACCCCATGACCTCCGCCAGGAAACCAGATCAAATCGACAACAAACGAAACCAGCACCCCCGTCGCCCTGCCTGCAATAATCCCGAAAAAGAGCGGACGGTATTTTTCGTACAGGGACACACCACCTACCCGAATCACAATGGCTTTGAACAGCCAGACGATAATAAGAGACGTAATCTCGTGGAGAATACTCGTCGTCGTAATAATAAAACCCACGGGATGGATGGGCCACCAGGGCAGGCGGTACCGAAGCGCCGTGAGAATCGCAAAAATGAAACCCCCAAAGCCGAACAGCACCATCCGCTCCCACGAAGCCGGTTCGGGAGACTTGATCTTCGTAACAATCGCATCGTAAAGACGGGGCGCGTACCGGGTAAACGGATACTCCGTAAAATTATACGCCCCATGTGTATAGCCCAGATAGAGCACCATAGAAATATTGACCACCAGCGCACCGACCAACCCCAAAAGCAACACCCAAAAAAGCACGCGCTTATTGCCCGGCACGCGATCAAAAACTTTGACATTCTGCGACAAAGCCGGCATAAACAGCATCCAGCGCAGCGCATGAGCCGTAGAACCCACGGCAATCGTCCTCGGATCAATCGTAACCGTACCGATCAGTTGAAAACCCATATCCAGAGGCGTCGTGGGAATACCCAGATACAGCGTGCCCGACTCACACACAAAACGGGCAAGCGCGATATAAATAACAATCGCAGCCGGTATCGTAATCATCAAAAGACCCGGCGCAACCCCCGCCTTCAAAAGATAGGCTATGATATAAGCCACACCCACAATCAGGCCAATCACAGCCGTGCGGTAGGAAAGAAGCTCATTCGCATCATCCACATCGGGATCGTCATGCCACGCCTTCCTGAAAACCACCTTCAAATGCCGCCGCGCAGTCCACAGCCCCCAGCCCACAAACACAAAAAGCGCGCCCATGCACTGCCACTGCACCAGGGGATCACCCCAACCGCCGCCCTTCTGGTGCATCCGCCCAAACTGAAAACCCGTCTTCCGAATAAGCGCAATCTCGCCCATCAGCAAAAAGTGGAAAAACCAGATCGAAAAAAGAATTTCCAGATTCACAAAATATCCAAAACCAATAGTATAAGTATTGATATGCGTCAACAGCGGCGGAAAAAGGCGCGCAAAATAAAAAAGCCCGCCATTGGGACTCATGCTAATGCGGGGAACCGTCGTATAAAAATAAGTAATAATATTCCACCCAATAATCCCAAACGCCAGCCCAAAACCAATCCAGAAGAGATACCCCCGAAACAGGACCGGCCAGCCACTTCGCCCCGAAGAATCGCGAGCCTCGGCAACCATCTCCAGAACAGGCGCGAGCAAAGGATAATCCAGACGCTCGCTTTCAACCCACTGCTTGCGAAGAATAACCACCAGACAAAAACACACCACAAACCCCGCCAAAATCAGCGTAACCCACCAGAAAATCGGACCAATCCACACCTCCCACGGAATAGACACGCCAGACGGCAAGCCCTCGTACAAAAACGTCGTCTGCTGGTGATCATTGGACGGAAAAAGATAGGGCGGAAGAAAGGGCTGAACATTGTCAATCCACCCATTCTCCGGCGTAGCCAGATAATGAGGCGCGGCCATCAGCCCCAGCCAGACACCGGTCAACCCACGCGCGGGAATAATCGCCCCAATCAGCCCCATAGCGAAAATAACAGCCAATTCTCGAGAAGCCAGCCCCTGTCTGTCAAACCGAATCTTCAGAAGCGTATTGAGAACAAAAACGCACAAAAAAATCGCAAAAATAGAAACCGGAAGATGGGTAATATTAACCGCAGAAGTATTTGCAGCCGTGCGGGAATACGTCACCCATGCACTCGCCAGACAAGAAATCAGAAGCCCCAACGCGACACTGCGAGGCGTAATGCGCGTCGCTCTTCTTTGGGCATCTTCAGATGTGGGAGACAGGGATTCGGGTAGGGCCATAGTGTTTTCGGAAGCTATTTCAATTTTTCTTGTATTTAAAAATACGTCATGTAACTTTCTGTTTGAACGACGCTAATATAGTCACACATAGCGGCGATAAGCCACAAAAATTTATCGCTGGTCGTCATAAGGAGAACCCCAATGGGATTGTACACCCCCGAAGAAATAAGCAATGCCCGGCGAAATATCCAACGCTACGCCTGGGCGAGAGCCGAGCGAGACGCCGCAATCGAAACCTGTGCGCCCTATATGGCGCGAAGCGACGAGGAAATCTGGGACCTGATCACGGGACAAACCATCCCCCGCGGCATCCACGTCAACCCCGACCTCGGCTGTCCCGAATGCGGCCGAGACGTCTATGCATTCGGCAACTACCCCTGGAAAGTATCGCTGCACCGCCCCTATAAACTCGAATGTCCGTCGTGCGGACAAATCTGGCCCAAAAATGACTTCGAGGCATTTTACAAAAGCGGCCTGGGACCCGGTGGTATCTTCGATCGCAAACTCGCCGATGAATCCCTGCTATACAACGCCGAACACCCCAATGATCTCCAATTCGCAGTAGATGACGGCATGGGCTGGATCGACGATATGGGAAACCGCTGGTGGTTCATCGCCTACTACAGCCATTATTGCACCTGGACCGAATTGCCAGCAGCGGCACTCGCCCTGGGCAAAGCGTATCTCTACACGGGCGACACCGCTTATGCCCACAAAGGCGCCATCATCCTCAACCGCATAGCAGACGTCTATCCCGACATGGACTTAACCCCCTATTCAGACCTGGGCCTCTACAACTCCCACGGCGGCACGGGCATGGGCCGCATCAAAGGCTGTATATGGGAAAATGGTATGGCAGAAACCCTATCCCTATCCTGCGACATGATCTCCAAAGGAATAGAACACGACGGTGAACTCGTCAAATTCCTATCCGCACAAGCGGAAAAATGGCAGATCAGACACCCCAAAACGAGCATTGCCCACATCCGCGAAAACATCGAACGCGGACTCCTGCGAGAATTCATACGCTCCTGTCGAGACCGGCGCATCCGCGGCAACGAAGGCATGACCCAAACCGCAATGGCCACTGCGGCGGCAGTACTGGACGACCCACAGGAAACGCCCGAAGCACTCGACTGGCTCTTTGAACCCGGAGGATCCCGTGGCACCGGTGGGGGACACATCCCGGCAACCCTGATCGGAGAAGTGGATCGAGACGGCGTTGGCAACGAAGCAGCACCCGGCTATTGCTTCGGCTGGATGAACGCATTTGCCCGCTGTGCCTGGATACTGGATCGGTGTCACAAATATCGAGATTTCGATCTATACCGCGACTATCCCCGCCTCAAACGCATGTACGGCGCGCCCTATCGCCTCACCGCACTGGACCGCTACACCCCTCACATCGGCGACACCGGCAACACCGGAGGCGAAGGCATGGTCAACGTAGATCTCGAAACCGTCATCAGCGCCTTCGCCCGGCTCGGCGACACCGACCTCGCGCGCCTCGCGTACAAACTCAACGGAAACAGCACCGACGGACTACACACCTCCATCTTCGACACCGAACCCGAAGCAATCCAGAAAACCGTCCTCGACATCGTAAAACAACACGGCGAAATAGAACTAAAAAGCGAAAACCTGAACGGATACGGACTAACCGTATTCCGGCATGGCAAAGGAGAAGACCAGCGGGCGGCCTGGTTATATTACGGACGCAACGGAGGACACGGCCACAAAGACCGGTTGAACTTTGGCATGTACTACCGCGGAATGGACGTATTGCCCGATCTGGGATACCCCGAATACGCCGACAGCAAATGGCCCAAACGAGCGGGCTGGACAACAAATACCATCTCGCATAACACAGTAATGGTAAACCAGCAGCAACAGGAAGTGAACTGGATAGGACACTGCCAATATTTTGCCGCCTCACAGGGCATAGGCGTCGTCGAAATCGCATCCCCCGAAGTCTATCCCGACGTACAGGACTATCGGCGCACCCTCGCAATGATCGACACATCGCCCACCGAATCTTACCTCATCGACGTCTTCCGCATAGCTGGCGGCAACGACCACGTCATGAGTTTCCACGCCGGAGAAGGCCACGTCACCACCCGCGGAATCGACCTCACCCCACAAGAAAAAGGAACGTATGCGGGCGAAACCATCCCCTTCGGCAAGCACTACGACGGACCCAATGACGGACGCTACCGCGGCAGTGGTTTCGCCTACCTCTACGGCGTTCACCGCGCCGAGAACCCCGCAGCCGGATGGTGGGCAGACTGGGAACTCGCAGACACCTGGAAAACTCAGCACGGTGAAACACCCCTGCACCTGCACTACCGCGTACTATCCAACGTAGAAGACGCGGCCCTATCATGGGGCGATCCCCCGCAAAATAAACCCGGCAACCCCCGGCGCATCCGCTACGTACTATTACACAACTCCGGCTCAGAGCAAAGCCTCTTTGCCTCCATCATAGAACCTTACCGAGAGAACCAAGCTCATATAACAGACGCCACCCGCATTGACCTCGGTACAGAACCAGACGATCTGACAGCAGCAGCTATAAGGGTAACAACCAGAACAGGCCGAACAGATTGGATACTATCATCCGACGACCCGAACCGCGTATTCGACCTGAACGAAAACATCGCAGCCGCAGGGCGATTTGCAATCATATCCCGGGACAACGGACAAACATCCATCTTTATAGTCGGCGGAACCCACGTAAACACCCCCTCTGGAACCCTGCGGATCAGCACCCCAACGCACCTCGGCACCATAACGAACTTTCACCGCGAAGAAACCGGCCCAGCCTGGGTCGAAATAGAAGGCCATCTCCCCGCAGACAAACGCCTCATCGGCGCACATCTACGCATCTTAAACGACGGCATCCGGGACGCCTGTTACACCATCACCGACATATCGCCCATAAAAAAAAACAAAGTCCGCGTAGAAGTAGGCGACACCTCCTTTATCCGAGGACTCGTATCCCGCGAGGATTACACAAAAGGCTTTATTTATGATCTTTCTACAGGCGACCCGTGCGAAATACAAAACGCAATTCACCTTCACATTGCCAACGGCGAAATCGAGACCTTATGTGCGACCATTGATTATGAATGGAAAACTGATCGCTGACGGCTAAAAACAAAACCTTCTGGATTGCGGCTTTAAGCGTGCCGCAATGACGATGGATGGGATTGATCGCTGAGATCGCTGGCTACTAACCACTGACCGCTTATTATCCATGGAGAACAAAATGGTACGCATAACCGACACCACAGACCTGCAGCATCCGCACCTTCCCGACACTGAAAACGAAATGAGTCGCCGTTATCTTCGGATGATCGAACAGTGGATACCAACCGGCATCGCGTACTTTGCCGACTGGCCCGACCGCCCCAACTGCGGGCATTTCTTCGGCGGATGTCACTGGTACGGAATCGAAACCATTAGCTGTGCCGAAACCTTTGCCTATGTCAGCACATCTCCAGAATACGACGAAACATCCACGGGCGTATCCCGCGACACCCTGCGGGAAATGGCGATCAAAGGCGTGCGCTACCTCTGTTACACACACGACTCTGGTCCCGAAGACTGCGTGCGACCATCAGAAGGACTGGGCCGTCCGGAAAACTGCGGCACCAAATGGGGAGAACGGGGCAAAGGCTTCTTCCGAGAAAGCCAGTGTGGCAGCACCGTTGCTGGCCTGGCGCGTATCTGTCTGCTACTGCGGGAATGGATCGACCGAGAAACCTGGATGATGGTCGCCCGCGTACACGAAGACTACGCCGCGCGATTCGGAGCCATGGCCCCCAAAAGCGGCGTCTATACAGACACCCAAATGGAAGAAAACGCCTGGACCTCTCACGGACTCACCTCCTGTTTCCTCTTCCTATCCGAACACGCGGACGCCGCAGCCTGGGAAGCAACCGCCCGCAGATGGATGTTCTCTACCTGCGCCGCGCCGCAAGACACCAAAGACCTCGGCCTCGTAGGAGACGAAACCGCGCGAACCCTGACCGCAAAAATCTTCACAGCACTACCCGATTATCTCGCGGAAAACCACGGCATGGTACACCCCAGTTACACGGCATCTGGCCTCTCTCCCCTCATAAGCGTCGGCTGTCTATACCAGCTCTGGGGACGTGAACTACCGCCAGAACTCTTCTGGAACAAACAGCGCGTGTACGAAAACCTCAAAGCACTCACCGACGGCGGCGGATATGCCCAGGCCGTTCAGGGCATGGACTGGCATTATCTACACATACTCTCAACCATTTCGGCACACGCGATTGCCGCCTTATTTTTTGACGACGCGGACGCCGCAGCCCTGGAACATCTGGGACTGGAACATGCCGAACACCGCCAGCGCGGAAATGGAGGACGGATGTACGACCAGGAACTCGCCCAGAAAGCTCACGACCAACAAGACCCCATGATCATGCGCGAAGTCTCGATCTCGGGCGTCGCCGACCTGTACCTCCTCCATCGCCTCTTTGGACCAGCCCCATCGCCTTCACCCACAGAAGAAATGGAATCGCGTCTCTCGGGCATACGCCACTTTCCCCACGCGGGATTTGTACACCACAGACATCCGCACGGACAAACCTCATTTGCCTGGCGCAACTCAATCATGGCCCTGCCCCTCACGCGAGAAGGCATCTACACCATCGCCCCGTGTTCAGACACATGGCTCGGCACCCCCATCGTGCAAAATCGCCCTGACAGCCACCGCCTCAAAACCGTGCGCGTTGCCGAATACGACGACAGCTTTGCCGCCGCCCTCGTCATAGACCGCTGCCAGGAATCCCTGCGACAGCACGTACTCTTTGCCAGCCTGCCAGACGGACGCGCCCTATCATTTGAAAAATTCACTGCCCAGGAAGACCTCGTATTAGAAGAACTCAACCAGGGATTCTTGCGCATCACCAACGAACACTTCTTACACATGACGCCCAACTGTCGCGGCGAGCGCGTACTATATCGCCCCGACGGCGAGACCCGGTACGCAGGCTGGCACGGCGAATTGGAATCCGACGACATAATCGACAACCTGGGCCATCCCCCCCATCTCAACATAGACAACCGTCTGGGCATACACTATACCGGAACCGGCGACACAGTCTATCACAACCGGCACTACTTCAACCCCTACCGCGCCATAGCCGACGACCTCACACTCTCCCGACTATCGGGTGAAAAACCCCTTCGTGCGGGCGAAGAAGCGGGCCGTCTCACCGCCCTGCTCATCCCCGAACAAAACGCCACCGACACACCCGACACCGCCCTCGAAATACTGACCGCATCGGAAAACAGCGTTGGCCTCATAGCCGAAGGATATCTCGCCGCCGCAAACTTCGGTCCCACACAACAAATATGCACTTTCACCACAAACAGAACCGACCCATTGCCAATCTTCCCCGGCGCCATCCTCGAAACACATGGAAACCGCGCACACTACCGCATCTCCATCGGCGGCGAATCAGCCTGCCTGCTCCGCGCGGCCCGAATACTGACCATAGAAGGCAACGCCCGGATAGACGCCATCCCCGACGGAGCACTTTACGTCTCCAGTTCCGAACATACAGAAGTAAAAGTCGCAGGAGAAGACGGCACGCACACCATTGGCCATGGAGAAAGCAGGCGCATAGCGTGAAGGAGAACACATGAAAAACAAAATAACCATCGCCCCTCGCTACTACCGCTGGCACGTTGACAAAGGCGTCGTCTGGATCGAAAAGAACACGAGCTATGCCCACCTCAACTGGAAAATCCCGATAGCGCAAACAGCGCTCGTACTCGTCGATATCTGGTCGCATCACTACCTGAAAGACACGCAAGCTCGATCTGAGGAAATCGTAAGAAACAAAATAGTCCCCCTCCTGAGCGCCTGCAGAAAAGCGGAAATGCCCATCGTTCACGCCCCGGCACCGCGACTGGCCGAAGCGCATCCATCCTGGGTGAACCTGATCGAAAAAGGAGACGTATCCACCAACGCCAAAAACAACTGGCCCCCCTCAGAATTCCGCAGCAAAACGGGAATATATGAACGCTATGCGCGCCCCGTAGAACCGCGCGAAGCAGAACTCACCGAAACCCGCGCCAGACTCGCAATGCATCCCCTCGTACAGGTCGAAGGCAAAGAAGCCGTCATCTCCACGGGCGAAGAACTCCACCGCTGGTGCAAACAACAGGGCATCCTCTTCCTCTTCTACCTCGGCTTCAACACCAACGCCTGCATATTGATGAGAGACTACGGAACCCTCGCAATGGGTCGCCGAGGATATGAAATCATCCTCCTGCGGGACTGCACCACGGGAATGGAATCATTTGAAACGCACGAAAACCTCGGACAAACGCGGGGCGCCGTACTCTTCCTGGAAATGTTCGGACACTACTCTCTGACATCAAAGGAATTGATCGTGGGATTGCCGGAGTAACAAAGAAGTGAAAAATTTGTTCGACAAATTGACGTCCTGATAGCGCGCAACGGGATTTGAGATTTTTTTTACAAAAGTTTACAACCGAATCAAAAAGGGCTTGACATGTCTATATCAATAGAGCTATCATATATAACTTATTGTTTTTTAGAATTTTTAAAATTTATTTTTACTTATTATTAGTACTTCTAAAAAACAGGAATGGGGTGAGGCCAATGCACTGAAACAACCGGGTTAGCACACTCAGTATCTCGTCAACATGTAACAGAGAAGTGCATCACTGCAGTTTTAAGCTGTAGAAAGGAGAGTTTATGACACGCACGTTGACTTCTTTTCTTGCAAGCGTATTACTGGTGCTTGTATCGGGTGATTTATTTGCCCAGCAGAACGGATGGGGCCTCGGTGGATTTGCCAATTACCACGTACCCTTGTCCAATTTGCGAGACCGTTATGATCAAGCGGGAAAATACGGCTTGAACGTGAACTATGTTGCGAGCGAACTGGTAACTGTTGAAGTGGAATATCACTATTCCAAATTCGACAACGGAAAACTCGCGACCAAATCGTTTGTATATCCAATTGACGGTCAGGAATACACCAGCCCCAACGCCTCATCGACAATGACCTTCAACAGCGTAGCTGTGAACGCGCTCGTCTTTGTGGGCGAAGAGAACCGGCAGCATGGATTTCGGGCAAAAGACTATCGCCATTACATAGCTCTCGGTGGTGGTTTTTTTCGTTATAACGCCGAAAACAGCAACCTCGTATGGCCAGCTCAAACCAGCGATCCTATCGACTTAAACACCGTAATGGATCCGCAAATCGACAAACGCACCACCATTGCGCTGACCACTGGTGCGGGTATGGAGGCATTTATCACCGATAATATCAGTCTGGATGTACGCGGGCGCCTAAACTTTGTCGTGGGAGAATTGAGACCCATGCTCTTTTACGACCTGGAACGCACTCGCCCGTTAATGTTCTTCGATATAGGAGCCGGAGTTAAGTTTTATTTCTGGCGTTAACCCATTCACCCTTTAAGGAGGTCGTGCTATGAAGCACAGACTGTTGTTTTTCAGTTTCCTGATTGTTGGTTTCCTGATTGCTGGAACCGGCGACCTGTGGGCGGGCAGCACGGGTAAAATCAACGGGGTTGTGCGAGACAACACCGGACAACCACTGCCGGGAGCCAATGTAGTGATCAAAGGCACTCAGCGCGGCTCGGTTACCGATGCCGATGGGTACTACGCAATTATCCAGGCAGACCCGGGGCGCGTTACCCTCACCGGCTCTCTCGTCGGTTATGAGACCGTCCAGGTTCAAGACGTACTGATCATCGCCGATCAGACCGTCACCGTGAATTTCTCGCTCAAAGAAGCCGCTGTAGAACTCGGCGAACTGGTCGTCGTTGCCGACCGTCCACTCGTGGAACCGGACAAGACCACGAGTAAGTACACCGTAACCGTCGAAGAAACCGAACGCCTTTTGAGCATCGTGCGAAACACATCCGAGCTTTTGCAATTGCAGCCCGGTGTGTCCGTAGATGGTAGCAACCGCTTGCGCGGCAGCCGGGTCGGCGGTCCCGGATCCGGTTACAGCGATGTTGTATGGGGCAGCGACGTGGCCTATATGGTCGATGGCATACGGATAAACTACAATGATGGCCGCGGTGCTGGCGGGCAGTTCAAAACCGTGAATCGCGGAGCAATTCAAGAATTGTCCGTACTCACCGGCGTAACACCCGCCGAGTTTGGCAATGCACAGGCCGGTGTGGTCCAAATCGTCACAAAAGACGGCGGCAATCAGTACAATGGCTGGGGCGAATTTCGCTATGAGCCTGCCGGGAAAAAGCACTGGGGCATGAATGTCTATGACGCCCCACAACATCAGGACAAAATGCAGTGGGACAATCCCAACTGGCTGACGGAACGGCGTCCCGATCTCGGTTTGGACAACCAGACACTGACAGAATTAGCTGGCGAACCCCTGCATATCCGAGAGGACTACACAGAGGTCAGCGGTTGGGATGCAGAGGCAAATCTCTCGGGTCCCATTGGCACCAATGTCTCCTTTGTCGCCACGGCAAAACACGGCCGTTTAGCCAATCGCTATCCGGGATCCAAACAGACGGGATTTTACAACGATACCAACAGATTTGTCCCCACGGGTCCAGACAACCTGACGCTCTCCGGCAGTTTCACCTTTAGACCAAGCCCTAACTTGAAGCTCAAATTGGGCGGGCTTTACCAGGGATACGAATACTGGTCAGACGGCGTGGCCGATCCCTATATCCGCACGGCAGATTCGCTTCCGGGCTTGCATCGGGGTCTGGGCAACGGTGGTCGGGATCTGTTTTTGCCGCCAGATTGGTCCGGGGCTGGAAAACGCATGGAAAGCGAAGAGGTGCAATATCTGGTCGCGACCCACACACTCTCGCCCAAAACATTTTACGAAGTGCGCATCTCGCGCAGCCGCTCATTAACAGATACCAGCGGCGTATATCACGCAACAACGGTCAACAACACGGGCGACGCCAACTGGTTTAACACCGGACGAACAGCCGCCCGCTGGAAAGTGGCAGACCGCAACCGCCTGGGCCTGAAGGTCGATATGACCTCTCAGGTGACAAAGGGCCACCTGCTCAAGGGCGGTATTGAATTTATGCGCCGGGACATCATGATGATGATCATCGCCAATGCCACCCCTGCAGATCGACACCTGATGTTTGTGGCAGATGAAGGTCGATTCGGAGAGGAAGGCGTCAAGCCGTATTCCATCAATGCTTACGTGCAGGACAAGATGGAATTTGAGGGCATGATCGTGAACCTGGGCCTGCGCATGGATGCCTTCAATCCCAATGCCCGCAGAATAACGCACGGTAGTGCCCGCGGTTCCGAAATGTTCCGCAGACCCACTCTGGCGCGAGATTACGCCTATAATGAAGGATCGATCTGGTCAACACAAGCCCCCTGGCACGTGGTATTTAGCCCCCGCATCGGGATTTCGCATCCCATAACCGAACGGGCGCAGTTCCGGTTCTCGTCGGGTGTTTACCTGCAATGGGCCGACCTGTGGTTCTACTTTGGCGAAGACTTCTGGGTAGCCGGCAAAGCCGAAGACAGAGATGTCAACGGCAACGGCCGCATTGACGATACAGAACGCTACAACAACCTGGAAACGACTTATAGCGGTCGAAACGGCACGCACCTGTTGCGCCCCGCCAAAACCACGGCATTTGAAGTGGGTGCAGACTGGAACTTTGTCTCGGACTATACCATAGCACTAACGGCTTATTATCGCTCCGAGGTCGAGCAATTCACCCACTATCCCAACGAAACCTGGCAGGGACCGCGCATCAGCTCCATTCGCTATTCCCGCACCCTGGACAACGGTGCTTATGGGGATACGCGGGGAGTAGAACTCGCATTGCGCAAGCGGTTCAGCCACAATTTCTCATTCAATTTGTCCTACAACTACCAGTGGGCGTCATTTACCACGGGCAAGCGCGGCAACGTGATACGCAACATCTACATGGATGAGGAAGGTGTCAGAAGAGCTGCCGTCAACATCGCCTATACGCATCCCGAATTCGGTGTGCCGGTTCCCGATTTGTGGGTAGAATGGGAGCCTCATTCCTCTGGTAGTGAAGTGCCCAAGATGATGTCGCAAGAAGACATCGATCTGATTGCTGGGCGGGCCAATAGCCGATACGAGTCCGCTACTGTGAATCAGGCTTATGGCAAGACCCTGGGTACGGGCGAATGGGATGGCCTGCGCCCCCTCGAGGGACCGACCAAAGATAGGGGCGTTTACCTGCTCACTGGCGGTTATACCCAGCTATTCCTGAAACCGCGCGGAGGAGATCGACGGCAATTTGGAACCGCCTCAATGCTGGCATCCTTCCCGGCCGATTACGAACGGGGTGGTGCCATCGTCAGCAAAGTGTTGCGCAATACGCGCATCAATCTGGTCACGCGGGTTGAAACGGGAGGATTATTCCTCTATAGCCCGCCAGAAGGTGGCGTGCGGCCCTACCGCGAACTGGCTATGGACTCTCGAACAGACCTGGCATTGGAAAGGTCCTTTGCCATGACGTCCCGGGTTCAGACCTCGGTCTTCCTGGATATACGCAATCTATTTAATCAGAAAGACCGAACGAGTCCAACCAACAGGAATGACTACACGTACTAAGGGGTTGACGGACCCCGACCGACCGACAGCACCTACCTGCAATACGGCGACGTGCGCGATCGCACTTACGCGCACACACCCAGGTTGACCCAGGTAGGCGTGCGATTTAATTGGTAGCGGGTCGTGCGAGTGGGCCGCGTGCCCACTCGCATACCCTTTCCGAAACCCATTGAAGGAGGGCGAGGAATAATATGACGCGATTTAAAATTTTTACAGGATGGGTCGCACTATTTGCTGTGGTAGGAGCTATTATAGCTACTGATGCCACAGCGCAATTCGACCCGAACATAATCCCTTTCAGGGAAAACACCAGGGCATTGATCTCCAATTCCTGGAACAACATGGGTATCCAGGGCGGCAGCCCCGAAATTAACCGCGGCGGCGACCGAAATGCCTATCCCCACAATGGCGTGGGGCCGGGTTCCTTCGGACAAGTGCTGTCGCAATTCACAAGCGGACCAAAATCTCAGGTGTACAACGACTACAAAACCTCGATGGGCGATGGTTTGTGGATTTTGACATCCGACGGACAAATCAGTTTGACCGGGCCACGGCCTTCGCCGTGGATCAGGGATTTTATCCGTCCATTGCCCTATGACCCCAAAGGCAACCCGGAAGAACACTGGGGCGTCCCCAACCCACTGCGGACACTCGGAGATGCTTCAAACGTGCTTGCCACTGCGGGCGGCTGGAGCGGTGGTGGATCAGAACCGTGGCTGTCCAATTACTGGCCCGGTGTGACACAGGCAGATTTTGGAAGCTATTACGGAAACGAGTTAGATCCCTCCAAAACCAGCCCCCTGGTCATTGCAAACTACAATCTGAGTGGCTATATCGCCGATCTGTCGCTCCCCGAAGAAACCATCATCACCCGCTGGGTACACATCAAGCAGGGCATTCAAGTAACGCGGCGGGTCTATAATTGGAGCCACCCGGACTTTGACGATTTCTATCTCGTCGATTTGACCTTCACCAATACGGGTGATTTCGACGGAGACGGACTGGTGGATAATCCCGGCGCCACGCCGACCCAGCACGATATCTATTTTTCGTTTGTAAACTCCTGGGTGTCCGCAGCAATGGGCGTTCTGCAAGCCTTTGGCTGGGATGGTTATGTGACGTCTGGTGGTCGCGGTGTGGATGATATTTATTTCTATTCCGATGCGAGTAACTACGCGGGTGCGTTTGCCCCCGGGTATAAGGCGAGCATTTTCCGCGATTCCGACAACCCATTGTCGCCATATGACGACACGGGCGACCCGTATTTCAAACGACTGGGCCATACCGATTCGGATGCGATTGATGCAACCGAAGGCCAGCTTCGAGCACCACAACACATCGTGATGGCGCCCATCGCGTTTACCGATGCACCGGGGCTACACGCCTTTAACAGCCGGGACATGGGCAAATACGTCCAGCCACAGGGCGACCAGCCCTTCTCGGCGCAGTGGTGGCAGGCGCGGTCCAAAGACGACTTTGACGATCCCTATACGGAAAAAGACACCGAATCCCAGATGTATGGTGCCATGCTAAAAGGGGGAGCCAAAGACAACCCGAACGAGAACAATGTAGATGACCGAAAATTTTACATTTTCTCGCAAGTCTATGGTCCGTACACGCTTCAGGCAGGCGAAAGTGCCAAGATCGTGATGGCTTATGTCGCCGGTCACCCGGCTCAGATAAAGAACCAAGATATACTGACCTGGGACCGTTCGAATGTGTCGGTAGAAACAAAGATCCAGGAATTCAAAACCCTGGGCGAGCAAGCGGCATTTGAGAATTTGCAACTCGCGCACTTTATTTACGATTCCAATTTCCATCATCCACCGGCACCGACGAATACATTTATCGCCGCCGATGACCTGACTTCCAGTGGATTTGCCCGCCAACAGATTTCGTGGATCGACGATGCCGACCACGCGGTCAATCCCTACACCGGACAACAGGACATCGCGGGCTACAACGTTTATCGCTCCACCTGGTTCGGATGGGGTCCCTGGAAATTGCACGACACCGTGCTAAAAGGGCAAAGCAGTTCCAGCCTCAACGGCCAGTGGTCGCTCGCTGGCGGGAAATACACGTATGAAGATCTGGATACGGCCGCCGGTTTTGCATACCACTACTCGGTGCGACCCTACAACAGTGGATATAGCGACTGGATGGGCGGTGGAATGGCAATAGGAGATCTGCCCACGGGCAGGGCGCGTGCCAATGCCACGGGTGGGTACGAAAGCGGTTGGGGACCTGCCACTGCGCGCACCTACGACGCCGATGACAGACGGCCCTTCCAGCCGACCACCTCTGAAACCGATCAGCTCGACCGAAAGGTGACAGTGGTGCCAAATCCCTATTTTGTGGATGACAAGCATAACTATCCCAGAAGCCGTAATCTGCGCTTTGTGGGGATTCCCCAAAAGTGCAAAATCCACATCTTTTCAGCTTCCGGGGACAGAGTCTATACCGTCACGCACGATAATCCAGACCGGGGCGAAGCCTCGTTTCGGCAGGTGACGTACAATCTGGCTGGCGAAATCCAGACCGGACTGTACTACTTCGTCGTCGTATCCGAAACCCCGGGTAGCGAAAACAAGATTCAGCGCGGTACTTTTGTGGTGATCAAGTAGCCGGAGGAGGTATTCATTGTGAAACAAAAAAATCTCATACTTACAGCATTCTTGAGCCTGCTGCTGATCGCCAGTCCCGCTCTGGGGCTTGAATATGAAGGCGTAACCGCGATCGAAGGGGTCAAGAAAGTCAACATCGCAGGCATGCAGTTTTTGAAAATCGGACAGGGTGCTCGTGCCGTGGGGATGGGTGATTCATACACGGCAATTGCCGATGATATCAACGCCATCTTCTGGAACGGCGCCGGGCTAACCCACGTGGAAAAATTCGCCTATCAGGCCAACTACACCAAATGGCTGGCAGGCACAGAACTGTATTCGGCAGCAGCCGTCTTCAACACCCACTCGTCTCGGGGTGAAGTCCTGGGGATCAGCCTGATTACACAGCAGGTTGAACCCATCGAAGAAACCACCATCTTTCAGCCGAGTGGAACCGGTCAGTTTGTCGATGTGAACTACATGGCAGTGGGCTTGCTCTACGCCATAAAATTCACAGACAAATTCTCGTTCAGTGCCAAAGCCAACTATGTGCAGGAAAAGCTTTACACGCAAAAAACCAGCACATTTACGATAGACCTGGGCAGTCATTTCTACACCGGGTTCAGAAGCCTGCGCGTGGCAATGTCGTTCAAGAACTTCGGCCCAGATCAGAAAGCCAGGGAAGAGGCATTCTCCTACCTGATGCCCTTGACCTACAACATGGGCCTGGCAGCCGAAGTCTATGGCGAAAAGGGCGATCCGACCTATTTGACGCTGGCAGCCGAGAGCGTATTCCCCGTAGATTTCGAGCAACGCTATCACTTTGGCGCCGAACTCTGGGTCCAGAACATGGTAGCTGTGCGCGCGGGCTATAAGTGGAATTACGACCTCGAATCCTTTGCCTTTGGCGCTGGCGTCAAGCAGACAGTGGGTGGACGCACCTTCGTGGTAGATGTGTCCTATTCGCTGCTGAAAGATATCGACGGCGTGGCACTATTCGACTCGCCATTGCGCATATCAATAGGCGGCACGTTCTAACAAACGGCTATCGCAGTTTCTGCGATTTCTACAGTTTGTACATTTTTCGGGCGACTGCCGGGGTTGCACCCTGGCAATCGCCCTTTGTATTCTGTACAAAAAATGCCTACAAATCAACGCGGGAAAACCTGGCCTCTCGTCGCGGTGGGATTGGCGGCCCTTCTGGTATTCGCAAACAGCCTGGGCAACGGATTGGTCTATGACGACCACTTTCTGATCGAGCGCAATCGCTTGCTTCTCGAAGCCGATGTGTGGGGCATTTTAACCACGCACTACTGGGCCGGATACGAAGGTGAAGCCAATATCAACGGGCAATATCGTCCCCTCACAGTCCTGTCTTTTATGCTGGATGGCCTGGGTGGGATCTGGCCGTTCCGATATCACCTGACCAATGTACTTTTGCACATGGTCAACAGCCTCCTCGCCTATCTGCTCTGCCTGAGTCTGGGCCTGAAGCGGGGCGCGATCCTCGCCGCATTGCTATTTGCCGTACACCCCATCCATGCCGAAGTCGTCGCCGGCATCACATTTGGACGCGCGGATTTATTGACTGGCCTGTTTTCTATAGCAACCCTGCTCCTGTACATCCTGTGGCACAACCGGGGCGCAGAGAAGTACTACGGATTGGCCCTCGCGGGATTCTTTCTCGCCTTGCTCTGCAAAGAAAGCGCGATAACCGTACTGGGACTGATCATCGCCATCGACCTGACCTTTGTCCTGTCCCACGGAAATGTAATACGCAATCTCGTGTGGCAACGCAGCGCGCGCTGGGCTGGCTTCATCGGAACTTTTATTCTCTATCTAACCGTGCGAAAAGTCGCTGCGGATCTGGGATTCTCAGCCGAAAACATACTATCTCTCAACAACCCACTCATAGACCAGCCCCTCGACCACAGACTCTTGACAGCCGCCGGACTCTTCTGGAAATATTGCGTAATCATTTTGTTTCCCACCAAACTATCCGTAGATTACTCTTACAACGCCATACCCGTCATCACCTCAATACGCACGCCCGAAGCTATAGCGGGTATAACCCTCGGCATCACAGGTCTGCTCTTATGGGCGGGTGCTTTTTTAAAACGCTGGCCCTGCGTATTTTTTTCTTTGGCATTATTCTTTGTACCCTATTCAGCCGTATCGCAAACACTCGTATTGATCAACGCCATTTTCCAGGAGCGATTTCTATACATCCCCGTCCTCGGATTATTCGCACTGTGCGGCCTGGGATTTGAACACCTCGAAAAACACCGCAAAGCGATCGCCATTGCCCTCGCCGCCCTCATCTTCGTGGCCTATAGCACCCGAACCATTATCCGAAACGCGGACTGGCGAAACGACTTAACACTTTATCAGAGTGCCGTCACAGCGCATCCCAAAAGCGCGAAAATGCAACACGCCCTGGGCGACGCCCTATCCGAACGCGGTCGAATATCCGAAGCTGAAACGGCTTATGCAAACGCGCTATCGATTCGAGAAAGCGCCCTCACCTATAACAACCTGGGAAATCTCTATGCTGCAACAGGTCGTTTCAAGCACGCCACAGCAGCGTATCAAAAAGCAGTACAAATAGAACCGGACTACGTCGAAGCCTATATGAACAAAGGCCTCGCAGCAATGCAAGCCGGACAAATAACCGACGCGCACTCGGCCTTTGAAAAAGCTGCCATACGCGACCCCACCAACGCGGAGATCTACTACAACCTCGGCGTCGTCCGCGAAAAAATGGGCCATCCCGCACAGGCAACGACTGCTTATGCCCGCGCCATCGCACTGCGCCCAAATTGGGCTGAAGCGTATTTTAACCTGGGCAAAGCCCATCGGGACAACGGCGAAAAAACCGCAGCCATACAGGCGTACACGCGCTTCATAGAACTCTGGCGGGGAGATCCTCAGGTGGTGCAACTGGCGCGGCGAGAATTGGAAATCCTCATAAAAAACAACGAGACCCCACATGAAAACCCCCCTTCCCGATAGCCGTGCCATTCGGAAATTTTTCGACGAGGCCGCCGAAAACCGGGACCGTTGGCGCAGGCGCAACCGCACCTACCACGAAGAAGTCTTGCGATTTTGCCGTTGCGCGATACCCGAAGGGGCGTCTGTACTCATCCTTGGATGCGGCACCGGCGACCTGCTCGCGGGTCTGAAACCAGAGCGGGGACTCGGCATTGACTTCAGCGAAGCAATGATAAAACGCGCGCGCAAAAAATACCCCCACCTCGAATTTCGCGTAGGGCACGTCGAGAACTTGCCCGAAGGGGAGCGATTCGAGTGGATCATCTTATCGGATCTCCTGGGTTTTCTGCCAGACATCCAGCGCGTATTCAGCGAATTGTGGAAAGTCGTACTCCCCGGCTCCCGCGTCCTGATCACGCACTACAACCCCCTGTGGAAACCCGTACTAAAAACCGCGGAAATATTTCGCTTTAAAATGCCCGAACCCGTACAAAACTGGTTGACACACCGGGACATTCAGAATTTACTTTATCTATCAAACTTTGAAGAAATTCGGCGGGAGAGCCGCCTGCTCTTGCCCCGCCGAGTACCGCTACTCGCATATCTTGCAAATCGCCTTTTGGCGAGAGTACCGGGACTGAGACGCCTGTGCCTCATACAGACACTCGTCGCCCGTCCCATCTTTCCTGCACGGGAAGCATCCGCGGTCTCCTGCTCGGTCATCATACCCTGCAAAAACGAGCGCGGGACAGTAGAAGCCGCAATCGCGCGCACACCCGTAATGGGAGCGCACACAGAACTAATCTTTGTCGTAGGCAATTCGACAGATGGCACCGCCGAAGAAGTCGAGCGATGCATGGCATTACATAGTGGAACAGACATCCGCCTGATCCGACAAACCGGCGTCGGAAAAGGGGACGCCGTAAGACAAGGATTCGACGCAGCCAGAGGCGACGTATTGATGATCCTGGACGGCGATTTAACCGTCGCGCCAGAGGACTTGCCCAAATTCTTCGACACCCTGATATCCGGCCGCGCCGAACTCGCAGTGGGATCTCGCCTCGTGTATCCCATGGAGCAAGAAGCCATGCGATTCCTGAACCTTCTGGGCAATCGGTTCTTCGGCTGGGTATTGAGCTGCCTGTTGGGACAACGCATTATAGATACCCTGTGCGGCACCAAAGTCCTGTTCGCCTCGGACTACAAAAAACTGGCAAAAGCGCGTCGAGACGTATGTGACTTCGATCCCTTTGGCGACTTCGATCTCCTCCTCGGCGCATCCAAACTCGTTCGCAAAATCGCAGAAGTACCCGTGCGCTATCGGGATCGGGTGTACGGAACCACGCAGATCCACCGCTTTCGGCACGGCTTTTTATTATTGCGCGTGTGCTGGACTGCTTTTCGCAAACTGCATTGAACGGTGTATCCCTTGAGGAGACATACCGTGTTCACTTCACCAATGGTCAGATACGCATTGCTCATAGCCGTCGTGCTCTGGAGTACCGCAGACGCTCAGGAGGATCTAATCCTCCGCACCGGAGCGACCAGTCATGTGTGGACCATCTCTCGAGAGATGAGCGGCATCGCACTGACAGAGTTATGGACCAATGGTGCGGAACGGGAACAGTGTCTCGGCATCTTCCCCGGGCGACCCGGTCAACTGGGAATAACAGAAACCGGAACCATCATCTACCAATCCATCCCCCTATTATTGCCCGCCCCCGGCGACATCTTGCACAGGGGACACACCATCTCCCTCGCCCCATCCCGATACTGGGAACTAAAATCGCCAGAACGCGATATCCTCATGATAGACGATCCAGACCTGGAATCCATCATCTGGACCACTGAAAAAGCGATAAAAGGATTAAAACCAGCCGCACCCGCTATTGGCAAAAACGCCCTGCCCAACCTGACATCGGGCTTTAACGCCGTGCGCCTGGCGCAACTGAGCCTCTCTCGCTGGGAATTCAAACAAGCCGCTGATTATTACAAACAAGCCGCGCGCCATTTTGAATCCCTGGCCAGACAATCCGCGAAAAACGGCCTATCCGAATCCCCCATGCAGGACTACGTGCAGGCATTTCAAAGCGCCGCGCAAGAAATTCGAAAAAATGGATCGCGCTGGGTTTGCCGCGACCACCTCACCGCAATCGCCAGACTATTAACCGCATATCGCCGCGACCATCGCGGAGAAATGCCCGACCAACTCGCCACGCTACAAACATGGGCCATCGCGGAATCCCGGGCAGATCCCGGGACCATCGCCCGCCTGTTCCGCGCACCCGCAGATCGGGACAACACGCGGCCCATCAGCTATTTCTACAGACCCAACGCCGCTACAGGTGAAGCCATTGTCGTAAGCTATTTCTATCCCGGTCGCCTCGTAGAACTGGTCCGACACACCGAAAACTACCGCGTGCAGGACCGGTCCATTGGACAAACACAAATAGACTCCCTCGTAGAAATGGGAAAGACGCTTCTATCGCAAAACGACACCCTCGCCGTGCCCATACTCACCGCACTCACCCATGTCGCGCCCGATCTGGAACTGGGGCATTGCCTCCTGGGCTATGCCTATTTAGAGGTAGAGGATTACGACCGCGCGCGAAACGCTTTTGAACGAGCCATAAACCTCGACCACCGCCTATCCGAGGCGTACAACGGACTGGGAGTTGTCTTCCAAAATCGCCCCAAAGGCCTGTACAATGCCATCCGCTATTTCAGAAAAGCTCTCCAGTGGCCTCCAGATGAACGGCTATCGCAATTGTACAATATCCACCGCGATGCCCGCTTTAACATGGCGCAGACGCGATATAAGCTCAAAGAATACGACACCAAACGCGACCTCGATCACGTCATCGCACTGGACCCGACCTACGCGCCGACCTACAAACTCCTGGGCAACTGGTGGGAAGAGCAGGAAGAAAACTACGAACAGGCGGCCATGGCCTATGCCCGCTACATAACACTCGCGCCCGAAGACCCGGAAGGCAGAGAACTGCTCTCGAGAGCCTATTTGCGAAGCAAAAACTTCGACCGCATCGTCCAATTGCTGGAAGACCACATCCGACAGTACCCCGAAGAAATAGCATCCCTGCCCATCCTGGCGCAGGCATGTCTTGAACTGAAGCGTCCGAACTGGGCACAAACCTATTTTTCCCGCTATGTGGCGCACCTGGACCCGCAACATCGCGCACTATACGAAGACATCCAATTCCTCGCATCCGTTGAAGAACTCGAAGAATACAACAGCCTCGACACAGATGCGACGCGTTCCTCATTTTTACGCCAGTTCTGGGCACTGAAAGATCCAAATCTGATCACAACGATCAACGAACGCAAACTGGAGCACTACAGACGGGTATGGTATGCCCTCACCAATTTCTCAGAAGGGGAAAAACCCTTTGACCGGCGTGGCGAGGTCTATATCCGCTTCGGAGAGCCTGACTATCGGTCCCGATCCAACATGTTAAACCTGCAACAAAGCCTATCCGTACAGCGTGTAAAAGAGCGCGTGGCCCAAACGCTATTTGGTGGCGAAGCCGCGCAACAGACCTACTTTGGTCCGGTATATCCAGTGCGAGGACTTCAAACCAAGCTAAGTGGCACAACCCCAATCAGGATGCAACGCGAGGATGCATCCATGCAGCAAGCTATCGAACAATCACAGGAACGAGAGCAACAGCGACTCGAGTCAGGCGATGAAGAACAGCGAACCGTGCGTTCGGCACAGGCAACAGGCGATGACCAGACCGGAGAGGACATCAGCACTTACGAACGGCTGGCGAATACAGTCGTCAACGCCGGGAACATGGGAAGTGAATTTTTTAATCTCCAGCCGGATTTCAACGCGGTCTCCGTTCCGGAAGACGCTTCTATGGTGCGATGGGAGACCTGGATCTATACCGATGTGAACGGCGGCATCGAAATAACCTTCACCGACGAAGCCATGACCGGCAGTTTCGACTACGCACCCGCGCCCCTGGATCCCAACCTCCCCATCCGCACACTGGCTCTACTCAACCGGTACAACCCCCGCAGGGTTACCGAATTTGCCGCTCGGGTAACACCGGATTATTACGCGACCCCGGAAAACACCCGCCCCCTGGAATTCTATTACGACCTCGCGGATTTTCAGAGTCCCCGCAATGGCGTGAGCGCGCTGGAAGTCTATACCGGAATCCCGCGAACACTGGGGCGGTATTTCGCCGAAAACAATACCACCGAGATGGTCGTAGAGCGCACCGTATCCCTCTTGAACGAACAGACCGGCGACGTATATCGGCGCACAGGCGATGTGCGATATCGCAATGAAGGCAATCAAACTGGCATACTGGGCGCCTTTGTACCCGATGTCGTGCGCCTGGACGCCCCGCCGGGATATTACAAGCTGGAAGTACATCTGATGGACCGTCTGTCCGGACGACAGGGACGGTATCGCCAGATAATCGAACTGGAAAAATATCAGACCCGCTCAATGAAAGTGAGCGACCTGGAACTGGCATGGCGCGTCGCAGAAGGCGGTCCCCAGGACAAATTCCGCAAAGGCGAGTTACACGTCGTACCCATGCCCACGCGAACCTATCCAAAGGGACAGAGCATCTTTGTCTATTACGAAATCTACAATCTAAAACGCGATGAATTCGGTCAGACCAGATACCAGGTAGAATACACAGTCGCGCCAAAAGGCAAAGGCGTGGGCGGCGCCGTATCTCGCATGGTGAGAACGCTCGGCGGCAAACGAGAAAAAGTATTACTGGGATATGAACAGGTCGGAACAATGAACCTGGAAACCGTCTATACAGAACTGGAATTGGGCGACCGAGAACCGGGACGCTACGCACTGGAAGTCGTAATAACCGATTTGAACAGCGAACAAACCGCCTCTAAAAATGCCCTTTTTGTCGTAGCACAGTGAGATAATTATGAATATTCGCTATTGGGTACACTTCCTTCTACTTTTCTGCTTTATCGGTCATGCCTCCGCCGAAGACACAGACCTGGACGCCCTGTATCTCAAAGCTCAGACTCTTGGTCGAAAAACCCTTATCCGAGAAGCCCTCAAAACATTAAACGAAGCCGTGCCGAGTTCTGCGGACTCCACCTTACTACTCGCTCGTATCGGCCATCTCTATCTCCGACTCCAACTGCCCGACAGTGCCGAAGCCTCATTTGTTCGCGCCCTGAAAAACGACCCGCACCATGGAGAGAGCCACCTGGGAATGGGACGCGTACTTCTGGAATATGGCAACAAACTCAAACGCGCGACCTCTCACCTCAAACAGGCGATACAGGCCGACGCCAACCGCGCTGAAAGCTACGAAGTTCTCGGCAGAACCTATCTGGCGCGCAGCAAAGAAAAAGACGCAATGCAAGCGGCCAACAAAGCACTGCAAATCAACCCCCGCTATGGTCCCACCCATTTGTTACTCGCGCGTCTCTATCGCAAAAAAGGCGATACCCTTCAAGCACTATCCCACTACAACACCTACCTGTCCCATGGCGCACAGGACGAAACGCCTGCCCTTGAATTCGCCCTTGAATTCCTGACCGAAAAACGCTACAACATCGTGACCCAGATTGCCGCGCATATGTCCGATGCGCGCAGACTTCCGCTATTGGCGCAGGTACTATTGGCCTCACGGCGTTATGAAGACGCCCTATCCGTATTTCAAAAATATCTGGACACCCTATCTCAACGAGAAAAAGCGATCTATGAAGATATGTCCCTGATCGCCACCCCGGAAGAGATCGCATCGTATCGCGCAATCCCAGACGAAGATGTGGACGCTTTTCTGAACGCCTTCTGGATCCGCAAAGATCCCTTTGGCACAACTGGCGGAAGCCAGAGACGAGCGGAACACTACCGCCGCGTCTGGCATGCGCGAACCTTCTTCGGGCGTTACAAATACCCCTTTGACCAGCGCGGCGAAATCTATATCCGATACGGCGAACCGGACTACCGCTCCACCTGGCGAGAACCCAATGCCAGCGTGCCGATCCCCGTACAACGCATCCAGGAAAAACTCGCATTTCAACTCTACGGCCGTCCCGGCACAACCGCGACCTACACCGGACCCGTATTTCCCGTCCGCATCGCGCTTCGGAACGTCGAAAGCAACCTCCCCCTCGAAGAAGACGACGGCACCCTCGGCCTGCGCGGATGGAAACCCGTCACAGCCGGGAACGATTTCTCCAGCGTACCCTGGGAAGTGTGGATCTATCCCGACATCAACCACGGAATAGAAGTCGTATTCACCGACGAAATGCACACGAATATCTACGGCTATGCCCCCGTACCGACCATCGACAGAGAAGACACTTACGATGTCGCTTCCCGCGGATCCCCACTCAGATTCCTCCGACTCATGAACGACTACTCACCCGCATCGCAAGTCGCAGCAGCAGCAGCAAAAAAACCCGAACGCTACGACACATCCGACCTCGACCCGCTCAACTTTTACTACGAAGCCCTGTCGTTCCGCGGAAAAAATGGCAAAACAGACCTCCAGATCAACATCGGCCTCCCAATAGACGAAGTGGCGATATCCACCGATCCGGACACCACAGTCGTAGTCGAACGCCGCATCGCCCTCGTAGATGATCAGAACCGCGAAGCAAAACGCCTTCGGGAAAATGTCGCCATCCCCCTTCCCCCTGGACTCCGCGGAAAAAGCCTGATCGCCAGAGACCGCATCGACATCCCCCTATCCCCCGGCGAATACGACCTCGCCGTACAAATGTGGCGGATCCACACCAACCGCCTGGGCAATTATCGGGAAAAGGTCCGCCTGCACGACTTTTCAGGTGACAGCTTAATGCTCAGCGACCTGCAAATCGCACAGCATATTGAAGAACCACCTCCAACCGAAAGCCAGAGCGATACCTTATCTGCACGCAACAAATGGCGCATCACAACATCGCCATCCCGCACCTTTTTTCAGGGCACGCCCATCTTCGCCTATTTTGAAATTTACAACCTCACGCGAGACACATTTGGACAAACGCGCTACAAAGTCGCCTTTGCCGTAGCACCGGAAAAAGGGCGCGAACTCGCCTCGCAACCCAGAATAAAGCGAAGAGACGGGGAACTCATCACCGTACAATACGAACAAACGGGCCGCGAACTCTGGATAGCCGACTACGTCGAACTGGACATCGGCCGCGTTGAACCCGGGCGGTATCGTTTGATCATGACGGTAAAAGACCTCAACAGCGCCCAGACCACTGTTCGAGAAGGCATATTCCGAATTGCAAACAGGTGAGCAACCCCAGCCCCCAGCCCCCTTCATATGACCGCAGAACAAACACATCCAATCGCAGACCCGGCGGCTCGCACAGACAAAGGCGTAACCGTGCGGTCGTTGCTCTTCGGGCTTGTGCTGGTCATTGCAATCAACGCACTGGCCACAGTCGCGCGATATATCATGCACAGTTCCTTCATGGCCTACAGCCACATGCCCATGGGCAATCTGATGCTCACACTGCTGTGTTTGATCGTCTGCAGCGTGCTCGCGCGATGGTTTGGCAAACGCTTTGCCTTTTCCCCGAGCGAATGGCTCGCGATCTTTTCAATGGGCTTTATTTGTTCGCTCGGTCCCACTTATGGCGTAAGTGGATATCTGGTCGGCGTCATCGTAACCCCCTATTATTTCTCCACACCCGAAAACCGATGGGCAGAGTTTTTGCACCCCTATCTGCCCGAATGGATCATACCATCCAATCGCGACGGCGCAATATCCTGGTTCTACGACGGCTTGCCCGCGGGCGCACCCGTACCCTGGGCAGCCTGGCTCGGTCCTCTCTTCTGGTGGTTCACCTTTATATGTGCCGTGGCACTCGCCTGCTTTTGTGCCTCGGTCATCATGCGGAAACAATGGGCAGAGCACGAAAAACTGGTCTATCCCGCGATGGAACCCATCATCGAACTAACCACACAACCCGGCACCGGACGCACCTATTTGCCCGAATTTATGCAGGGGCGGATGTTCTGGACCGGATTCGGCGTCGTAGGCGTAATATTTACGTGGAACATCATCGCGTGGTTTCATCCCGCACTGCCAAAATTTCCAACCGCCGCTGGCACCTGGGTACCCATTGGCCGGAACTTTCCACCACAGTGGGTATTCATAAGCACCGTGGGAATATGCTTTTCGTATTTTGCGAGCCTGGAATTACTGTTCAGCATGTGGCTCTTTGATCTCATATTCATCGTAGAATCGGGCATCCTCGATCAACTGGGCATAACGGCCTTTAACCGCTACTACGCCTCCAAACGCTATCTCTGGCAAACAACGGGCGCATTTATCGCCCTATCTCTGTGGTGGGTGTGGATAGCGCGGGCGCATCTGAAACAGGCATTTCAAAAAGCGCTCCATCCAAAAAGCGAACACATAGACGACAGCCGAGAACTCATATCCTATCGCGCAGCCTTCTGCTGCCTCGCCGCCTCAATTGCCTACACACTGGTCTGGTTGTCCGCATCGGGCATGGCGTGGAAAGTTCTCGCTATCCTGTTGCCATTCATGTTTTTGTCCTATGGCGCCGTATCGAAAATCCTCGCCGATTCCGGACTTATTTACATAAAGGCACCATCTACTGCCTGGACACTGACAACTGCACTCATGGGCGGTGCCCGCGCCATCCCAGCGGCGTCTCATGCCCTGATCTATCCGGCATCTGTCGCCATCGATCACTTCCGCGGATTTACCTTTTCCGTGGGCACGCACCTCAACCGCCTGTCCGACTTCATCACCGGCAACAAACGCCCCCTCTTCGGCGGCCTCTGCGTGGCTTTTGTAGTCGGCATCGTCTCATCCACCCTCTTTACAATCTGGCTGGGCTATCGCATTGGCGGGTACAATTTCTCGCCAAACTGGCTCATCATTCGCGCTGGCGTAGGCGGATATCAAAATTCCGTCAACGCAATTATATCCCCCCAACCGATGGAAGAGATCGACTACTATTTCTTTCTTATCGGGGCACTTGCCATGTACGCCCTGCTATTCCTGCGATACCAATTCACCTGGTGGCCCCTGCACCCCATTGGACTCGCCCTATCGGGCACCGGGCTCGCCCGCCTCACCAGCTTCACCATCTTTGTCGCCTGGCTGATCAAATTCACATTATTGCGCATAGGCGGAGCACCCTTTTACCGCCGCTCAAAACCGTTCTTCGTCGGCATGCTCGTGGCTTATGTCCTGTCAACCGCCCTGGGCCTCATCGTAGATGCAATCTGGTTCATGCCTCAAGGACATACGGTTCACAAATGGTATTGATCGAAACTATTTCTGTATAAATTCGCAAATGCTGCTATATCAGGTCAAAATTTATTCCCTTGCCTTCAGATATGCGCTTGGCTAATTTATTTCATCTTGTCATCGTTTAATTTTAATTTGTACACTTATGGGACTGTGAAGAGGGGAGAAGCTCATGAACTTGAATTCAAGCTCTGAACTTTGGGAAGAACTGAAAAATAAAGAATATCGGGAAGGTTACGTTGAGGGACAGTTTGATATTGAGGTACCTTTCCAAATTCGAGCACTCCGGAGGGCGAGAGGGTGGACACAAGCGGATCTTGCAAAGTACAGTGGCATTCCCGAGAGCCAAATAGCCGAATTGGAAGACCCTGATAGTGGTCCACCATCAGTACAAATATTGCACAAACTCTGTGCTGCATTTGACGTGGGACTGCTTGTCCAATTTGTCTCATTCAGCGAGTTAGTTCGCCGAGAATCAGAATTTGATCCAGAAACCTTTAACGCTGTCAGCTTTTCAGATGACAACATCGATACAGAGCCGCAAACTATATCCACAATGGTGTCATAGGTCGCATACTCAAATCAGAAGCCGGGTTCTGAGGAATAATCTCAGACGTTGATAAATAAGGCAGACTTGTTCGCACAGATCATTAAAGCGCGACCTGGCCTGCCTTTTTTGTAAAAGTTAGTAGCCTTAATTTTATTTGGAAGAAGTTGTCTTTTTGTGCATAATAGTATTTGAATTCTGGATTATCGCATTTCTTGAAAGGACCCTCCATGTATCGTCGCATCGGTTGGTTGGCAATAATCGGGGTTGCCGTATTTGGGTTTGGCGCGGTCATCTCAGGGCCCGGTACGGTTGACCCTTTGCTACGTAATATGCTGGGATTACAACCCCCCGAACCCGTAGAACCAACCCCTGTACCGGGTGCTGAAGTCGTAGCTGATCGCGTAAAACGCGAAATCACAGAAGCCGAAGTACGCGCATTAATGGCGACCTTTACCCAATATAAATCCCGCGTACCCGGCTATCCAGGACACGACGACGCCGCGAAATTTATCGAACAACGCTTCCGGGCGCTGGATCTAAAAAACGTAGAAACAGAAACTTATGGCGTAACCTCACCCGTAGATGAAGGCAGTCAATTAACCATCCTCTCCTCCGGCGAAGTATATCCGCTCTCCGGACTATGGCCCAACCTCGTGAAAACCTCTACCTTGCCACCGGGCGGTGTGCGAACGCGCCTGATCGACGGCGGCGACGGCGAATTTAAAGCTTATGACGGCAAAAATGTAGAAAACACAGTCGTCCTCCTGAACTTTAACACCTGGAACAAATGGCTCAACGCCGCTGTTCTCGGCGCGCAGCAAATCATTTTCATCGCGCCAGACACCACATCTTATACACAGGCCGAAACAAAATTTTTGCAAGTACCCAACACTGTAGAGCGATTCTGGATCGACCGCGAACGCGGTGAGAAGTTACGCACTCTGTTGGCAGACCAGGGCGAAATAGAAGTACAACTCGAATCCCGGATGCCCTGGAAGAAAGACGACGCAGCCAACGTATTGGGCTGGATCGAAGGATCGGATCCAGTAATGAAGAAAAAAATCGTAGTCATCAACGCCTACTACGACGCCATGTCTGTCGTACCCGCACAGGCACCCGGCGCTGAAATGGCGTGTGGCATTGTCGCACTCATGCGCCTCGCTGAATATTTTCAAGCACACCCTCCCAAATACACCGTACTCTTCCTCGCATCCTCCGCACACCACCTGGGATTCCGGGGTATATGCGACTTCCTGAACCGGCATTCGCGCAAAGAAGAGCACTTTGCCGCACTCATGACCGAACCCATTGACATCGACCTGTTCATCGGCCTGGATCTCTCGAGCCAAACAGACGAAATAGGCGTATCGACCCAAACAGCGGGATTTGGCGTCAATACCGCTGTCAATTACTTCTCCACGCGATTTTTTGCCACATTTAGCAAATCCTTTGTACGCTATGCAACCGCCATTGCCGAAGGCATGGGTGTGTCATCAAAAGACGTCATGGTCGATGGCATCAACCCCAAAGGCGGCATGACCTGGGACATGTACATCCCCGGCGAAAATATCAAAAGCGACAGCGAAGTCGTACTCTATGCCGGCACCCCGGCACTGTCATTGACAACCGTGAACGACGCGCGATTCCGCGTGGATACCCCTCTGGATCGGGCCGAGTATGTGAACTACGCCAACCTGACCAAACAGATTCGCGTACTCGCGGGCATGCTGGATATATCCTTCAATAGCGAAGAATTTTTGCCCGATTACAAACTGGATCCCATCGACCGCATGCGCGGCCTAAAAGGATATGTACGCACCTTCCCTCGGCGCAGTATCACACCCGACAAATCGCGACCAGGTGCAATAGCCGCCATGCGCATGGGCCTGGAAAAATCAATCAAAGGCGTGCGGCGCATTTACTACGACCTCGCAGATGAAAACGGCGAATACTATATCCCGGGCGTAGCTGAGCGCCGCGTACACGTCCGGGCGTACTATATTGATCCGCACAGCGGTGAAATCACGTACGCGCCCAACCAGGGACGGCAGGGTAAAATTTACAGCGGTCATTTCAACATGAACTGGTGGATCACAAAGCAAACCGTCATCCTATTCCCCTGCGTGGCAACCGATTTTTACGGCACAGTCGATCCTCGATATTTGAACACACTATCCAATATCAGCGTCTATGGCGTGGGCAATACCGCACCGCAAGAATACGGTTATGACATCGGATTTGGGCCGGACGAACCCGTCGGCGTAGTCTATACATCCCCGGGTGAAAAAGTGAAAATAGCCATGCGCGCAGGCGCTATTGGCGTGCGCTATTTATTGCTCAACGCAAAAAGCGCAGACACCGAGTGGGATGCCCGGGGCGAGGGATTTCACACCCTGTCATCGGGATCCTTAATCCGCACGCCCTATCAGGCAGCGCGAGATATGTGGATGTTAAACGAGTCGCGCATGCGAAAACTGCGCCAGTATTCAATCGAAAACCAGCGACTGGAAGTATTGCACGCGCAGGCAAAACAACATCTGGACGAAGCAGAAACCGCATTGCAGGAAAAGCAATGGGATGCTTTTGTAAAACACACACGCGCGGGCATGGGTATTGAATCGCGGGCATATCCAGACGTAAAAACAACGCAAAACGATGTGATCCGCGGCGTGATTTTCTTCATGCTACTCGTCATCCCCTGTGCATTTTTCCTCGAGCGGTTGATCTTTACATTTTCCGATATTCGAATGCAAATCGGCGGAATCGGCATCGTCTTTGTCATCATCTGGATATTTCTCTCCCAGGTACACCCCGCATTTGACCTCTCCAATCCCTTTGTAATTTTGCTGGCTTTTGTAATTCTGGCACTGGCGATTTTTGTGATCTCGATTTTATCGGGCCGATTCAACGAGAACATCCGGCGACTCCGCAACGCCGAAGTATTATTGCACGAAATCGATGTAGGACGGGTCAGCGCATCAGTGGCGGCATTTCAACTGGGCATTGCCAATATGAAAAAGCGCAAACTACGCACCTGGTTGACATTTGCAACCCTGGTCTTGCTGACATTTACCGTGCTATCTTTTACCTCTATCAAATCCGCATTGGAATTTCACCAGCTTCAACGCGATACAGAAGGCGCGTATCCCGGCATACTGATCAGAAGCAAATTCTGGGGACCACTGGAAGACACGGCTTATGATTATGCGCGAATAAATTTCAAAGACAGAGGCACCGTAACCCCCCGAAGCTGGTATGTTGCCACAAGAGAAGACAAAAAATCAAAAGCTGTATTGCGTTATGGGGAGAAAAATTCGCGCGTTCAGGGAATCCTGGGGGCGTCACCCGAAGAAGCCCAGGTGACGCAGATCGATACCCTGCTGCGAATCGGGCGCTGGTTTCAACCGGGTGAGTCTGCCTGTATTTTGCCCGATCGAGTAGCGGAGACCCTGGGTATAACAGAACGAGATGTCGGCAAGGCGTACATCCGCCTTTTTGGCAAAAGACTCACAGTAATTGGACTGATCAATTCTGAGAAAATGCGTCTGTTTGTCGATCTGGATGAAGAACAGATAACGCCGGCAGATTTTCAGGTTACCGAAGACGAATTTATTACCGTTATGTCTCAGACCGAGACCCGCGAACGGCAGGGATTAGAGCGCCCCGAAGTCGAGACCATGCCATTTGAACATCTGGATCCCGATGATATTTTGATCGTACCCTATGCCCTGTTGCGCGATGTGGGCAGTCCACTGCAGTCCGTAGCCGTGCGATTTCACGAAGAAGTAGATGTCGAAGCCGAGATCAAGTCCTTTTTATCCCGGTTATCAGTGGTATTATTTGCAGGCATTCCAACAGCAGATGGCGGCATACGCGTCGCGGTTTACAGTTCCCTGGGCAATACATCTTTGCAGGGCATGGCCAATTTGTTTATCCCCATTTTGGTCGCCGCGCTGATCGTGCTCAATACCATGATGGGATCGGTGTATGAACGCTTCCGTGAAATCGGCATCTATTCTTCCGTGGGATTAGCACCTGTACACATCGCCTTCTTGTTTATTGCCGAGGCATGTGTTTACGCTGTTTTGGGAACCGTTGGCGGGTATCTTTTGGGACAGAGTGTCGTCAAAATTTTACTGTGGCAAGATGCCTTACAAGGGCTTACCGTAAATTATTCGGCACTCTCGACCGTAACATCCTCAATGCTGGTCATGCTGGTGGTCTTGCTCTCGTCTATCTATCCCGCACGCCAGGCATCCCTGATGGCCGTACCCGACGTGACGCGCCGATGGAAATTCCCCGATCCAGATGGCGACCGCTGGCATTTTGAATTTCCATTTACCGTAGGCGGCAAAGACGTATTTGGCCTGTCCGTGTTCCTCGTCGATTATTTCCAGGCGCATGCAGGTGAGAGTCTGGGCACATTTTACACAGATGGCGCGCGGCTCGGCTCAGTTGAAACCGCAACCGGACAGGGACACACAATTGACACAACAATCTGGTTGGCACCTTATGATCTGGGCGTGAGCCAGCAGGTGCATTTTGAAGCGATACCCACAGGTGAGCACAACATCTTTGCCATGACATTGACTATAGATCGGCTATCGGGCGATGCCTCGTCATGGCGGCGGGTCAACAAGAATTTTATGAACGCGTTGCGCAAGCAATTCCTGATCTGGCGCACCGTAGCACCAGAAGATAAGGCGCAGTACACGGAAAAAGGACAGATGATGCTCGCCGGAGCTACAGTTTAAGATGGAACTTTTTTTTTGAAAAAACGTTGACTTCTAAGATGATAAAGGGTATCTTTGCCTTTGTATAATGGGTATTTGTGCCCAAGTATTAAGAATGTGTTGTTTTGTTTCCTGTACAATCGGCCTGAAAAGACGGTATGGCAAGAATCGAAACTTCTGATTCTTGCCTTTTTTTCGATCTGATGTGCAATTTTCGATGTAGAAAGGTGGTGAAGTACGTTGGCAGAAGGAAGAGTTAAATGGTTTAACGACGCCAAAGGATTCGGCTTTATCGAGCAAGATGATGGCGAAGACGTTTTCGTCCATTTCTCAGCGATCCAGGCCGAAGGCTTTAAGTCTTTGTCCGAAGGTGACTTGGTCGAATTTGACATTACCCAGGGCCCCAAAGGGCTCCAGGCTGCGAATGTCACCAAGCAATAATCTGAAATTAATTCAGAATTAACCAAAAAGCACCACCTCTTTCGAGATGGTGCTTTTTTTATACGCTTCTAATACAAAAATCCGAAAAACGTATCCAATGATCGCCTTCTTCCGGACCATTATAACACTGGATACTCACCTGATCATCGCCCGGTGGAGGCAGTTCGCCCGAAGCCGCAGTCTGGAATGCGGTCTCACCCTCGGCGCGAAACTGCGCCTCCCATGTACTCGCGGTAACAACAAGACGCAAACGAACGCTCTGCGTTGGCATCGGCTGCTTCCCGGGAATAATGTACAGATCGCCGTCAATGAGTTCCTTCACTTCTTTGAACACCGGCTCCCCATTGTGATACCACGTAATACCCGCCTGTTCGTATTGCTGCGTCGGCTGGCTGTGATTTGTAATCGTAACCTCAACCGCATAAGCCCCCTCACCGCGATCTGGCGCGGACCTGAGCAAAGCATTCTGCACCGTGTCCTTCACACCGGGACGCACGCAAATCTCCAGACCGCCATCTCGAATCCGCCAATCATCGGGATGTTCCCGCAACCACGACCACCCGCTATCGAGCGCGCCATCAAATGTGTCTTGAAAAATGATTTGTCCATCGCCCATCATAAATCTCCTGTTCAAAATTATCAGATATACACGCCCTCAAGGTCGATAAAATTCAGCCGTTCTTCAAGTATTTTTTTCTCTCGAAATCAAAGTTTTTTATCATTTTCCTTTTCATGCCTTCGGCGACTTCATTTTTTTGCGCCCAAAAAATGAAGCGAGCGGGGTACAACTGGCCGTATCTCAGGCCAGTTCAAAAAAGGGCGTCCCTGCGGGGGGCTTGCACAGCGCAAATCGTTTTTGGGGTTCGCACGATGGAAGGTGGCCTGCAAATTTTGGGAGTACCTGGGAGTGGGTGCGAATCGGACTTGCGCGCTGTGCGGGATGGTTTTGGCTAATTGTTCGGTGATCTTTGGTTTATGCAAATCCCTCTGTTAGACTGTTTAGACTCAAGAGAACAAATTACGTCAATGGTGTTTGAGCCACGCTAAGGGCCGCATATTTGTCTTGTTTTGTTATTGTTTTTATATTTCTTAAATATACCACCTATGACTTGTCGAGATTGAAAGCTGCGATGAGAATTGTTTCCAACACAGGGGCGGATCGCATATTTGACCTTATTCAGCCATGGCTCCGACCTGGCTATTATATCGATCTGGCCTCTGAAGCTCTATCTCTCCATGCATTCGGAAAACTCGCTAAAGAGTTGACTCGCATGCAGAAAACGCGCCTTGTTCTGCCACCAGATGAAATGGAACTCAATCTCCTCGGAACCGACGCAGATAGAATCGCACGCAACCGATTACAGAACCGCTGGCTGGCCAGACGCTGTGCAGAGTGGATCGAGAATACAGTCGAGGTCCGCCGGGCTACGCGACCCATCCCCCAGGGCGCCATTGTTTTGCGCGACAGTGACGGACACCCACAACAAGCAGTGTTCGGCTCCTTTTCGTTTAGCACCGATGGCCTCGGCCTCGCCCCCGGAAATCCCTTCAACCTGATTCAAGTATCTGAAACATCGGAAGAAAGTGATCGCTTGTGCGAGTGGTTCAATGAACAGTGGTCTGCGTTGAACACAGATGACACCGCGAAGACCAGTATATTGGAACTGTTGCGTTCCTTTGCCGCGCACCAAGCCCCACTCAACATCTATGCGCTGATCTTGCACCATATCTTCCAAACCGAGGGTGATGAACTGGACGAGGAGCGAGTCGTCCAGTCAGCCACAGGTATTCGGAATACTGAAGTATGGAAGAAACTCTACAAGTTCCAGCGCGATGGCGTTGTTGGTGCTATTGACAAACTCAACCGCTTCGGTGGGTGTATTATCGCCGACAGCGTCGGACTTGGAAAAACCTTCGAAGCCCTTGCCATTATCAAATATCACGAGTTGCGCAATGATCGGGTTCTCGTCCTGTGTCCCAAACGCCTGCGTGACAACTGGAGCCTCTATCGCGCGAATGACCGTCGCAACTTTCTCGCTGGCGACCGCTTCAACTACGATCTACTCAACCACACAGATCTCTCGCGCAATGGCGGTCTATCGGGCGATATTGATCTCGCCTATGTAAATTGGGGCAATTACGACCTCGTGGTCATAGACGAATCACATAATTTCCGCAATAAGCGCACGCCCCGTCAGGGTGGAGAGACCCGCTACGACCGACTGATGCATCGGATCGTCCGCGATGGCGTAAAAACGCGGGTACTCATGCTTTCCGCTACACCAGTTAATAACCGACTGGCAGATTTGCGCAATCAGATCGCCTTTGCCACAGAGGGAGATGACACGGCACTCGCCGATCAAGGCATTTCCAGTATCGACGGCACAACGCAACTCGCACAGAAACAATTCAACCGCTGGCTCGATCTGAATGAACACGACCGCACCCCGTCACAGCTTATTGAAATGCTTGGGTTCGACTATTTCACATTGCTGGATCGACTCACCATTGCGCGATCGCGGCGACATATCGAGAAGTATTACGGAACATTGGAGACTGGTCGTTTTCCAGAGCGTCTTAAACCAATCAATGTCAAACCCGACGTAGATCTCTCAGGAGAATTCCCATCCATCCGTGAGATCAATCTCGAAATCCAGCGTCTGAATCTGGCCGCCTATGCGCCACTCCGCTATGTGTTGCCGCACAAGCGGGATGCGTATGACGAGAAGTACAGCACAAAACTCCGAAGTGGTGAGGGCTTCTTCCGACAAGTGGATCGCGAAGAAAGCCTCATCCAACTCCTGCGCATCAATGCGCTGAAACGCATGGAAAGTTCCGTCATCTCCTTTGCACTTACAGTACAGCGTCAACTCAATGATGTGGAGGCCATACTCGCGCGTATCGAAGAACAAGCCAATGAATTGGAAGAACTCGATATCGCCGATGTTGACATCGAAGATGCGGCTTTTGAAAGTCTCCTGGTCGGAAGGAAGGTCAAAGTCCTACTTCAAGATGTAGATCTGATTCGATGGCGGCAAGATCTCCTTGAAGATCGCAACCGTCTGGCAACCCTTCACACAGCAGCCTGCCAGATCACTGCCGCACGCGACGCCAAGCTCGCCGAATTACGCAAAGTCATTGAGCAGAAATATCACAATCCCATTAACGCCGAAAACCGCAAAGTAATAGTTTTTACCGCGTTTGCCGATACAGCGCGCTACTTGTATAACGAACTGGCGCCGTGGGCTAATGATACCCTGGGACTGGAATCTGCACTCGTGACAGGTGCAGGTAGTAATCAGACGACGCTACCGCACCTTCGAAAGGACTTTGCCTCCATCCTGACCGCCTTCGCACCTCGGGCAAAAGAGCGCCCTGCCGACTTCGAGGCGGAAGGTGAGATAGACCTCCTTATCGCAACGGATTGCATTTCGGAAGGCCAGAACCTGCAGGATTGTGATTGTCTTATCAACTACGACATACACTGGAACCCCGTGCGCATCATCCAGCGCTTCGGGCGTATTGATCGAATTGGCTCGCCAAACGACCGTATCCAACTCGTGAACTTTTGGCCCAATATGGAACTCGAAGAATACCTCAGGCTGGAACAGCGAGTAAGTGGGCGCATGGTGCTTCTCGACATCTCTGCGACCGGTGAGGAAAACCTGATTGAGCAACAGTCTGGCAATCCTATGAATGACCTGGAGTACCGTCGTAAACAACTTCTCAAGCTACAAGACGCTGTCATCGATCTGGAAGACCTTTCATCTGGCGTTTCCATAGCGGACCTCACACTAACCGATTTCCGAATCGATCTGGCTGAATTTATGAAAGGTAGCTCAGATGTCCTGGAAACCTTACCGCTCGGCTTGTACGCAGTGACCACAACCGATGATGCCGATATTCCGCCCGGCATAATTTTCTGCCTGCGGGCAGAGGGTTCGGCAGCGACTCGACAATTTGAGCCGGGTTATCCTCTCGCACCGCATTACCTGGTCCATATTGGCGAAGACAGCACCGTGCTTTTGCCGTTCACTCAGACCAAGCAACTCCTTGATCGCCTCAAACGCCTCTGCCTCGGACGCAATATACCCGACGCCAGCGCATGCACTCGCTTTGACAAACGCACCCAACAGAACAAAGACATGCGCGCCGCGCAACGCCTCTTAGCCGCCGCGGTCACTTCTATTGCGGGAAAAACCGAGGAACGAGCGGTTGCCAGCCTCTTTTCACCCGGAGGAACACATGCAATGGCGACCGAATTTCCAGGCATTAACGACTTTGAAGTGGTAGCCTTCCTCGTCGTAGTATCAAGCGCTGCGTCATGAAGGCTTTCGATCCTATTGCAGTTCTCGCGCTACCAGATAGCGTGCTCGTCAACCGGCGCGTACCAAAAACACTGTTAATCGAGAACGGTGCACCCACAGCGACCGACAAACGACGCATTCGAGAGGGAATAGAGGAAATTCGGTGGCTCGCTGTACTCAAACCCACGACAATCGGGATAGCTGAATATCGTGATGAAGTACGCGAATATATTGAAATCGCCGTATTGCGGTCAGTCCTTCGCCCTGGGGCACAGACTGAACGACTCACTGAACTGGTACACCGTGCCGTGCCCTATCCAGTGCTGCTTATCACCTATCAGGGAGATAAGCCAGTACTTTCACTGGCTCACAAACGCTGGTCACAAGGCGAAGTAGGAAAAACCGTACTCGATGGCGATGTCGTCCAGACCCCGATTGGAAATGGTTGCGCCAACGAACTAACCACTGCATTCTACAACGCACTTGCAATAAACCGACAACCCCGCACGACGCTCCACGCACTCTACCAGGGCTGGATCTATACGGTTCAAGCGTTGCGCGCCGCCAGGGTGACAGGTAAATTTTCGATCCCTACATCGGCGAGGGAGGCAACAGACCGGGCGGCAGCCTTGCAGAAATACGAACATCTAAAAAAAAGCATCGCCGACCTCAGCGCAGCAGCCAACAAGGAAAAACAAATCTCCCGTCAAGTAGATATGAATCTGCAACTCCAGCGTCTGCGAAACGACCGCGATGCAATACGAGTCAAACTATAAACCAAGGGAACCCGTGAAAAAGATCATAGCCAACGATCCCGAAACGTGCTCAACTGACATTGTCGCCGAGAATATCGAGCAACTGAAAAGTCTATTTCCAGAAGCGTTCACCGAAGACAAGATTGACTTTGAAGTACTCAAACAGCTTCTCGGCGGTGTCATCAATGAGCGCGAGGAAAAATACGGACTAAACTGGCACGGCAAACGTCAGGCTCGACAACTCGCACTGACGCCTTCCACCGGCACCCTGCGCCCGTGCCCAGAGGACAGCGTGGATTGGGATACGACGCAAAACCTGATTATCGAAGGCGACAACCTTGAAGTGCTCAAGCTCCTGCAAAAGAGCTATGCCGGAAAAGTAAAGTTCATCTACATTGATCCGCCATACAACACGGGGAAGGATTTCGTCTATTCCGACGACTACCGCGACAACATGAAGAACTACCTTGAGTTGACGGGTCAGGTTGACGGTGAAAATCGGAAACTGTCGTCAAACACGGAATCCTCAGGTCGATTCCACACTGATTGGCTGAATATGATTTATCCGAGGTTGAAGCTGGCACGGGACCTCATGAGGGATGATGGTCTAATTCGATTGATGATGGCGAAAGAGACAATTTAAGATCGGCATGTGATGAACTCTTTGGTGAAGAAAATTTTATCGAAAGTATAGTGTGGAAAAAACGCTATGGGGGTGGTGCCAAGGAAAAACATCTTGTCTCACTTCATGACTACGTACTCGTATATGCTCAAAACATCAATGAGTTGGGTAACTTGTACGTACCGCAGTCTCAAGAGTCGATTCAAAGGTATTATACAAAACGCGACAGAAATTTCGAGAAACGTGGACCCTATCGCACCCATCCTCTTGAGGCAACAAAAAGCATGGGTGATCGGCCAAATTTGGTCTTTCCAATCCCTGGTCCAGAAGGTGTGAAAATCCTTCCCAAAAGACAGTGGCTTTGGTCTCAGAATCGCGTCATTAAGGCATTACAAATGGATGAGATTGAGTTTCAAAGAGATAAGGATGGAAATTGGACTCCTCACTCCAAACAGTACCTAAAGGATGAGAATGGAGAAGTTCGAAAGGCAAAAGCTTTCTCCATAATCGACAATGTATTCTCACAGCATGGAACTAATGAGCTTCTCGAGCTTCTCGAAAGCACTCACATTTTTCCGTTTCCGAAGCCGACAGGACTAATTAAACAACTTCTTGAGTTCGGGGCACCAGAGATAGATAGTATTGTCATGGACTTTTTTGCTGGTTCAGCCACAACAGCGCATTCGTTAATGAAACAGAATACCGATGACAATGGTAAACGCCGCTACATTCTCGTTCAACTACCCGAACCACTCGATCCAGAAAATAAAGATCAGAAAATCGCCGCCGACTTCTGCGACAGACTTGACAAGCCTCGCAATATCGCCGAACTGACAAAAGAACGAATCCGCCGCGCCGCCAATAAGATTAAGGACGAAAACCCAAATTTCGCGGGCGATCTCGGCTTTCGCGTATTCAAGCTCGATTCATCCAACATTCGTGCCTGGGAGCCGAATCCGGATGATCTGGAAGGGACGCTACTTGAGAATATCGACCACATCAAATCGGATCGAAGCGAAGAAGATATTCTCAAGGAGTTGTTATTGAAGCTGGGGCTTGATCTCTGTGTTCCCATTGAAACCCGTACCATTGCAGGAAAGGCTGTGCGCTCTATTGGGATCGGCACATTGATCGTCTGCCTTGACGAGAAGATCACTCAAAAGGAGGCCGAGCCACTCGCCATCGGTATTTCGGAATGGCATGCCGAGCTATCACCGGCTGGCGACAGCACCGTTGTTTTCCGGGACAGTGCCTTCGAGAATGATATTGCCAAGACGAATCTTGCGGCGACTCTGGAACAGCACGGGATAGAAAATCTGCGGAGCCTATAAAACCATCAGGCGTTAAAACTTTGAGACAAGCAATGCACAACTGGCCGAAGAACGAGTCCGGGGAACTGGGTACAACAAGTTTTGTACCCTACTTCTCCCAATTAAAACCTATCAGGGAGAAATAAAATGGCGCAGCGTCGTCGATATAGAAATCCACCTATTGAGGAAGCACTCTGTGAGTTTCGCTTCGAACCGAGTCAGGAGTGGAACCTCACCATTCCCGGTAGGCTCCATGTCAAACTCAAAGAAGAATATAGTGGCAACCCTCAAGAGCAAAAGGTCGTGGATGTGTCTTTAGACGCTCATCAAAAGGGAAAACCACCTAAACTGAGTTATAGTGAAGGATTAGAAAAGGTTCAACTCTTCACAGAGGATGGCAAAAGGATTGTCGCTGTAGGGCAAGACGTATTGAGCATTCACATGCTGCGGCCCTATCAAGATCCTCAACGGCCTGACCATAGCGGTTGGGACGAGTTCCAAGACCGGATCAAGCAGGCACTAAATGTGTACTGGGAGGAGGTACAGCCAAAAGGCGTTCTCCGGGTCGGTATTCGATACCTCAATAAGATTGTCGTTCCCGAGAAGGCGGTAGCTGTTGAGAACTATCTCAATAGCGCCTTGCCGATTGTGAAAGGATTGCCAGGCCATCTTAACAACTTTTTGAGCCGCGTTGATTATGTCTATGGCGATGGTGTGCATCTCGTTTTGTCGCAGAGATCTCTCAATACATCGCTGAACCAAGTGGAATTTCTTCTCGATCTGGATGTCATCTGGGAAAATACAGAGCCGATTGGGAAAGATGAAGCATTGGCAAAAGCCGCCGATTTGCGCGATCGCGAAAGAGAAGCATTTGAAGCTGTTATCACAGATAAAGCAAGGGAGTTATTCAATGTCGATGGTAATTGATACACGGGTACGTTCCACGGTTTCGGGTTTCGTCCCGGGCACTTTCGATACAATGGATCAACCGCGTGCGCCTACTACGCATTTGTGCACTGACGACGTGAAGGAATCACTGGCGGCTTCTGAGCACGGCGTGTCACGGCGATACACACCGCTTCCCGGACGGGAGAAAGAGAGTTCAGATAGACGCACTTTTTTTCGGGAATCGTTCGCGATTTCTGATGAGGCCGTGTTGCTACGAGAAGATATGAGGAGGCTGTTACGCGAATGGTACCTTGTTTTAGCAACCGCAGGCCAGGAGCTTATCGACGAGCACGAACAAACGCGACTTGCACACAAATTGCACACGGCCTTTGAAGCCGAGCCTCTTGAGGACGGTATGCACCATAAGGCTGAGGACATTATAGAACAGGCATTACAATACGGGGAAAACGAGCGCATTCTCGAGTGGTTGAGAGCTTTTTCCTCAGACGATACGCAACCGGTCTTCGCGGCGTCTGTTCTGCGTTGTCTTGGTCGCCAGGAATATCCGGGAACAAGCCCATGGCGTTCTGAACTCGTGCGCGATGCATTAGCTGTAGATGATATTGAGATTAGGGACGCCGCAGTTCAAGCAGCGGAATTATGGGGCGACCGTGACATGCTGCCAGTTCTGAAATCGCATTCTGAGCCGGAACCATGGCTGCAAGATTATATTTCTGACGTCATTGACGACCTTGGGGAGTAGGCGATGTTCTTGGCTCGGAAGATCTCACGCGCCAAGTGGGACGCCAAAGAGGGGTTGTCGAAAGGAGAAATTTCGGCGGATGCCGTAACCGCGGACCTACGTACACGAGAGAACAAGCTGTCCTTCTGGCGGTGTGGTCGTGAGACCGAAGTCGAAGATGCAGCCCTGGCGATTGCCGCAGCAAGCGACCGTGTAGATAAGCTCGACATAGTTTGGGTAGATGAAGATGCATTAAAGACGGACGGTCAAATTTTGGAAAATACTGAAGGGCGAACACATGTTACAGAATTGATTGAGCACCATGTTGATGTTTGTCGGCTCGATTACGTCCGCCTGGGAAATGTTGCTCATCATGTCATTACAGCGATAGAAGAGAATCGATATATTCGGCTATCAAGGGGACGTGTCGCAAAGATTCTTGCTGCAGCGGTTGAACAAGAGCGCGTTAACCTGGATGACCTTGAGAAACGAGTCCAGGAAGAGGTATTCAAATCATTATAGGCGAGTAATGAAACTCCACTTCGAACCCAATCTCGATTTTCAACTTCAGGCAATTGAAGCCGTTTGCGATTTATTCCGCGGTCAGGAGATTTGTCAGACCGAATTTACGGTTATTTCAAATCCAACGATGTCCCCACAAGGGCAACTGGCCTTCGCTGAAAGCGGCCTTGGCATCGGCAACCGTCTGACGCTTCTCGACGAAGAAATCCTCGAAAATTTGAATGGCATCCAGCGCAGCAATGGCTTACCGCCATCCAGTTCTCTCGACTCTGGAGACTTCACAGTAGAGATGGAGACAGGGACTGGCAAGACGTATGTTTACCTGCGCACGATTCTTGAACTGAACAAACGCTACGGCTTCACGAAATTCGTCATCGTTGTGCCATCCATAGCAATTAAGGAAGGCGTTTACAAATCCCTCCAGATCACAGAGGAGCATTTCCGAGCGTTATACTCTGGGACCCCTTTTGAGTATTTCCTCTACGACTCTGCAAAACTCGGTCAGGTGCGAAATTTTGCCACCAGTTCACATATCCAGATCATGGTGGTAACAGTCGGTGCCATCAACAAAAAGGACGTCAATAACCTCTACAAGGACAGTGAGAACACAGGTGGTGAAAAGCCGATTGACTTGATCCGAGCCACGCACCCCATCATTATCGTCGATGAGCCACAAAGCGTAGATGGCGGTTTACAGGGCCGCGGTAAAGAAGCCCTCAAGGCCATGAATCCGCTCTGCACGCTGCGCTATTCGGCGACACATGTAGATCACCACCACATGGTCTATCAGCTTGACGCTATCGATGCGTACGAGCGCAAGTTGGTGAAACAAATCGAGGTGGCTTCGGCCACGGTTGAAGGCGCGCACAACAAGCCCTATGTCCGAGTCGTATCAACGAGTAACCGCCGCGGGGTTATCAGTGCGAAAGTAGAACTTGATGTCGAGGTAGCTGGCAGAGTTCGACGAGGAGAGAAGATTGTCCAAGATGGTGACGACCTCCAACAGACAACGGGCCGCGATGTGTACCGTGATTGTCGAATTGGAGAAATCCGCACCGAGAAGGGTAAGGAGTTTGTCGAACTGCGCGTACCTGGGGATGAAAAATTCCTTCGACGGGGAGACACCTATGGCGACGTGGACGCCCTCGCCGTTCAACGCGAAATGATTCGCCGGACTATCCGAGAGCATCTCGACAAAGAAAAGCGGCTACATCCGCAGGGAATCAAAGTACTCAGTCTCTTCTTCATCGATGCCGTAGAGCGTTATCGCAAATACGACGAGGAAGGCAATGCCCTCAAGGGAGACTACGCCCGGATATTCGAGGAGGAATATAAGCGTCTCGCCAATCATCCAGACTACTGGTCCCTTTTTGAAAACGTGAATATCGACTCAGCCATTGAGGAAGCCCACGAGGGCTACTTCTCCATCGACAGAAAAAAAGTGGGTGACAAGACAGTTGAGATGTTTAAGGATACCCGGGGCGAAAGCAAGGCCGATGATGATACCTACAATTTAATTATGCGCGATAAGGAAAAGCTCTTGAATCTTGAGACACCTCTCAAGTTCATTTTTTCTCATTCGGCACTGCGCGAGGGCTGGGACAATCCCAATGTCTTCCAGATTTGTGCGCTCCGTGACATTCGCACCGAACGAGAACGCAGGCAGACAATTGGGCGCGGACTGCGTCTGTGCGTCAATCAAGAGGGTGAACGTCTGCACGGCTTCGAGGTCAACACACTTACAGTCGTCGCGACAGAGAGTTACGAGGAATTCGCAGAGAACCTGCAGCAAGAGATCGAGAGGGATACGGGGATTCGCTTTGGCATCGTGGATACAAATAAATTTGCACCCATTCTTGGATTCGAACGGGCAGAGGTTCTACGAAAGCATCTGATCAAAAAAAACTATATCGACGCGACTGGACAAGTACAAGACTCGCTCCGCGAGGCTCTCAAAAACGAGACCGTCAGCTTGCCCGAGGAATTTGCCGATCAGTATATGGATATTATCGAGCTTCTGCGTAAGTTTGCAGGACGCCTGGAGATCAAGAATGCAGATGAACGCCGTTCGGTACGTCCGCGTCAGGCGATTCTACATAGTTCCGAGTTCAAGGCACTCTGGAACCGCATCAAGCACAAGACCATCTACAGCCTGGCGTTCGATAATGAGGACCTGATCGAACAGTGCATCAAGGCACTTGAGGACGCGCCGCCAATCTCGAAAACCCGGCTCCAGTGGCGCAAGGCCGACATTGCCATCGGCCAATCTGGTGTGGAGGCAACTGAAGTAGCTGTAGACACACCTTCGGTATTGGAAGAGGCCGACATTGAGATACCCGATGTGCTGACAGAGCTTCAGGACCGGACACAACTCACGCGGCGCAGCATCCATCGCATTCTGACAAGCAGCGGGCGTCTCGACGACTTCAAGCGCAATCCGCAACAGTTTATTGATCTTTCCTCTCAAGCGATCAACCGTTGTAAGCGCCAGGCGTTGGTAGATGGTATCAAGTACCGACGTCTGGGAGACAAATATTACTACGCACAAGAACTATTTGAGAAGGAAGAACTCAGCGGCTACTTGCGAAACATGCTCGACGTGGAAAAATCTGTTTATGAAAAGATCCTCTATGAGTCTGATGTCGAATCCCGCTTCGCTGACAACCTTGAGAAGGCTACCGACGTCAAACTGTACGCCAAACTCCCCGGATGGTTCAAAGTGCCGACACCTCTCGGAAGTTACAATCCAGACTGGGCCGTCTTGATCGGCTCTGACACGGGCGAGCGGCTATACTTCGTAGTCGAAACAAAGGGCAGCTTGTATAACAATGATCTGCGCCCCACGGAAACCGCCAAAATTGAGTGTGGAAAGAAACATTTCAAAGCACTCACAGTTGGAGAGTCACCAGCTCAGTACAAGGTGGCGACCAGCGTTGATGAGCTACTTGCAGATAGTGATACGGGTTAAGCTATATTTGATCGCTTTATAGTATCATAGAAATCAAGATACGTGTGGTTATAAAAAATATCTTCAACGTCAAATTGGTCGGTCTATACAAAAAGAAGGACGAGCGGAGCACAACTTAGACAGAAGTTCATACTGCTCGGATCACCTCCTGTGTTATTCCGCCTGAACGTCCCAAGTCAAGTTGATGACTGATGGTTTAGAAGTTGCTTGACTCTTTTTTAAAACTACATATATTGTGTGTGTAATTCCTCTCCGGGTTCTCCCCCCGGTGCTGCCTTGCAGCTTCCTCTCCCCTACTTAAACTCCCCTATTTTTTACTCCCGACCCGAAGGGATATATCTACGTGAGATCAGCCCCTTCAGATAATTCTCGATGGGGCATTTTTGTTATTTTTCGCCAAAGAAAGACCCCGACAGCTGCAACTGCCGAGGTCTGTAGAAGTCACCGGAACGTCCGGTAACCCCGATCAAAGATGCCTGAATATAAGAATCTCAGGGGTCAAGTCAACAATCAAATATAAGGCGGGATGACACATCTAATTTAATTCAAAGCTGGAAATCTGCTGCATCGGCAAGCCGGGTTAGCGGCAACCTGGGAACAGAAGTGCTGCGTTGCTTTGCTCAAGTACGGTCTGCACACGATGGCAAAAGCAGATTCAGTTGCTCACCCACAGCTTTGAAATATACCGTTCTATCATTGTAACACTTTAAAAATATAAAGTGTCTGAGAAAGGATACGTTTATGGTGTTAATTAATTTTTCTGATTTTAGACGATTTGCGAAGTTTTTTGAAAAATATGACCTACAGTCTTCAGTTACTCAACTCGCTGGCTTACTCACCGTCCCCTCTTTGCAGGCGAATGCACTCCGGATAGAAACAGCCATTCACTTGGCTGTAGCGAACTGCGAAGGCTCTCGAAATCTCAAGTTAGCCGAGATAGACCACTGGCTAAATCAATATCTCGGCAACAGAATCGCAATATACGAAGACCCTGTGGAAGATGTTTTTATTACTAATGTCGAGACGCACGAGGGCAATCGGCGCATATTCCCTGGGATATGGGAATCAAGTGACTACTTCGTTCAAGCAGCTATCAATACCCTAAACAGCCATCGTGCTCCACAGGAGTGTCGAAATCTTCTAAGCCCTGCTTTTGCATTGCTAAAGCTGAGTGATAGTGTCGCGGAGCGTGTCGGTTTACAGAGGTGGCATAGTGAACCTTCGACTGCGCAAGGTAAAATCGAAGTGGCGCAGGTGACCCAGAGACCAGACCATTTCCATGCCGTAACCTTCTCAGATAGCGAACTTAATGCACTGGGTATCGAACGTCACCTGTTGGAGCCCTTTATCCTGCGAGATGAAGATAGGCAAGCCCTCAAAACTGAGACACTCGGAAATTCTTCCCTTGAACAACGACCCCTTATAGCCTTTGGAGATAAAGTGATTTTGGCTTTACCAAACGCGGTTAGCCCAGCAATCAGGAGATTTATTCTTTTTGAGTTGCGGCGAAAGGGTCACTTGTCGGCCTTCTCTCGTGCGTTGGCCAATTATCAAGCCAAACAAATCGAGAGAGATGTGTTCAATAAATTGAAATTGGAGAAAGACATTTCCTCTCTCAGGCCACCTGAATTCGATGAAAAGCCACCACCACTTCATGCCTGGTTGCTCAAATACGATATTAACAAGTACATTCATGTAGTGCTTCTTCACGACCGGCCAGATTTGTCGGAGACCTATGATTTATCCAGTTTTATGCAGTATCCGCAGGAAATGATGACGGGCCTTAATGATTATCTATGTAAAACTGCCAATTACTGTATGTCGTTACCAGATTTTGAAGAAGGAATGGCACTCTTGGTAATGGGGGGACTCGGCCGTGGCTTCGCCTTAGGCTTCAAAGAATGGCCAGATGAATGGCATTTGTCAGATATTTGGATATCCGACCTTCTCATGCTGGGCCACATGCCTGATCGATCAGTCACTTCCTATCTCAAGTGCATCAAACAGAGGACCTGGGTAGAGCAGGAAGGCGTCGCCATTCCAAACTTTAATGGCGATTTCAATTTTTTCAGCTACTGGCGTCAATCGGGCTACCAACTTGTGCCTCATGATCTGCCTTTACATTCAGGATCTATGCTTTTCATTAATAACGACTTCACTCTTTCGCTCCGACGAGAAGTCCGAAAGCAGGTGGATCGACATGTCCTCAAGATAACAGATGGTATCTACGTACCCGTAATGCGATCTCTTAGTGATGCATACTTCAAGTCTGTGCGCGATAGTCCAACTTATGTGAGTCTGCTCCATCTGAGTTCAGGCATACTTGCGGGGGCTATAGAAACGATGCGAGGTCCCAGTTGGCTGGTTATGTCAGGCGAGCGTGACGAATTCCCACGCTCTCTTTATGAGATATGGGAAGGATTTATCGGTCTGTACGATAGGCTCGTATTGGAAGTTGAGTCCCTTTATCCAAACGCCCCAGCCGGTCCGATAGAAATCAAACTGGATGTAAATGACGTCATATTTGAGGACCCTATAAAATCTCAAATAACCACGAAAGTCAACGATTTTGAAGTTACTGTTCACCCCAAACAGCGAACCGCTGTGGTCAAGTTCCCTTCGGATTTCCTACAATATTTTCAGCAGCCTGAGAATACTGGTGAGCGGATAGTCCTGAGAAGTATCGCGAAAGGTCTTATTCGCCTACATCAAGATACAAACAAGGATGTTGATAAGGACATACTGGAAGCCATAGTAAACAAGGTGATCAGTGATCCGGGTCTACGAGTTTTTCATGTCTTTTCCTCATACGATCCCATTGAACCACTGAAAGCGAAACAAAACCAACATCCAATATTCGTAGCCCAAGAGGATTTCGCTTTTTCCAAGTTGAAGCTGTCCGAAGGATGCACATCAGCAACGACAGTTGAGGAGATAGATTCGAAAGCTGAATGCAATGAATTTTTGCACAAAGTTGTAGATAAAATTTGGGATCAAATACGTAGCCAGTTGCAACAACTTGATCGGGCATCAGTGGTACGTGAAGCGCTCCTGGTACATGAAGCCATTATTCAAGACCGTGACCACTGGCGTCGTACCGCGCGGGCAGTCCAAGCTCTTTATGCATCAGAAGAAGATGTTATTGCCATATCACGAGGTCGGGAAGCGGACCGGGTCAGCACTGCACTATCAGCCCGCACAATTATAGAAATGGCTGTTTGTGAATGCCCTGAAACAGGTGGTCGTCAGCTTTCACGCTGGGAACTGGACGAACTATTAGCCAAAGCAATGCTATTACTCGAAGTTGCAAGGGACTCCGAATCTGTCAAAAATGATCTGGTTACACCCCGAATCGACTTACATCCAAATGGTGAGTACACTATTGATCGTGAGTTTCAAAGTACTGTTATCAAACCTTTCTTGGAATCTTATTTCTCGAAAGGATTCGAAAGGGCTGTACAGAAATACCGCGAGTTATACGAAAACCAGTCTTCTGATGTACGAAAGAGGTCTGACGAAATATTTTCCTCAGAATTAATTCAGGCATTTCGATCTGAGTTCGGTTTGTCGCTGGATGAAACGATAGACGGAATATCGAAACTCTTGGACCTTGCAATTGAATACGACAGTGTAATCGTCGAAAAAACGCTCGGTGAAATCAAAGCTCAACTGACTTCGAACAACAGTTTATCAGTAGAAGCAAGTGAAGCATTTGTCCGCTCTTTTGGAATTTTTCATCGCCCCAAATGGGATAAACCTCCATCGGATTTTACGGGAAAAGATATTTACCCCTGGCGATTCAAACGAAGGCTATCTGTGACAGCGAAACCTTTGTTTGTTTTTGGAAAGAAAAAAAATGATAAGGTACTTTTTGGAATTGGCACACTAAAACAAAGTATCCTTAATCTATTGAGCAGGATTGACGAGGGGCATCTACCGCAAGAATTTTTCACCTCGGCAGAGATGAAAAAATATGTTGGAAAGGTAAACGACGAAAAAGGGCATGCCTTTGCTCAATTTGTTGCTAATAAATTGGAAAAAAAAGGATGGCATACCCGTAATGAAGTGCAAATGACCGAATTAGGTGCTTCCGCTGAACTCGGTGATGTCGATGTCTTAGCGTGGAGGCCAAGCGGAGAAATACAGATCGTTGAGTGCAAGCGTCTGCAATTGGCCCGGACTATTACTGAGATCGCCGAAATCTGCCACCGCTTTCGGGGGGAAGCAAAGGATGAGTTAGACAAGCATGTAAAACGTGTCGAATGGATTAGGGCAAATGCTACAGGTCTCCAACGTATCGTTGGATTCCCACCAGATCCATCTAATATCGACGACAGCCTTGTAACCAACGTTGATGTGCCAATGACGTACCTAAAGTCATTGCCCATTGAGGCCCACAAGATAGGCCCGTTAAAATGATAAGAATGGTATGTACGATACACAGGAATGAAAGGAGGTGAATAGCCTTGAGTAGAAGAACAAGGAAAGTGGTCCGAGATGCGCGAACAGGACGGTTCGTAAAGAGGCGTGAGGCAAAACGACGTCCTTCAACGACCGTGACCGAGACAATCAGGCGAAGACGCTAAGCATAGTATCGGATGCCTTATCGCTGAAGCCTGTAGGCTCAGATCTGCGGGCTTCAGCTTTTAGGTATGAGCCGCATCAAGTATTATTCTGCCTGAACTTGTACCGAGACAAGATTTTTGAATTTTATCCCAGATTTATCAATGGGTCCTTACATCACATCCAATGGCTCGCGGCTAAAGCCGGATCGTCTATATTGGATTTGTCACCCTATTTATATTTATAAAAAAAACCGCGATAAAAATTGTACCCAATACAGGAAAAGCCATGAAAAAACACCTTTTATTTTTCATTCTACTGTTATTATTCGGTTGCCAACCACGAGTCTCTGACCAACAAATCACAGTCTGTTCTTTCAACATCAAATTCGTCGGCCTGTACAAAAAGAAAGACAACGAAGCACTTGCAAAGCTGGTCGGAAAATACGACCTGGTCGTCGTCCAGGAACTCGTCGCCCCACCCGATAACGGTCAATACTGCGATGGCACACCCTATAGTGAAGACCCCGAAGCCGATGCATTCTTCGATGCCATGAGCGCACAGGGCTTTGAATTCTCCCTATCTTGTGAAGACACGGGAAGAGGCGAAAACATCCACAACAGAGGATCGAGCACCGAATGGTCCGCAGTCTTTTACAAACCCGACAAACTGACCATCGCCAATGACCTACCCAATGGATTCCTCGCAAAAGACCGCTCTGCCCATCCCGTATATCCCCGCGTACCGCACGCCCACAGCTTCCGCACTATAGATGACAAAATGGACTTTGTCGTCATCAACGTCCACTTATCCCCCGGCAAAAACAAGAAAAAAGAACGCACAGCCGAACTTTTGAGCATCGTCCAGTGGATCGATCTCAATGACGCGCAAGAGCAGGACTTCTACATCGTAGGGGATATGAACATCGAAAACGCCGCGGAACTTAAAGCAGCAACACCGCAGGGATTTGTATCGCTCAACGACGAATGCCGAAAAACGAACACAGCGGTTAAAAGCAGCAAACCCTATGACCACGTCATGTACCGCCCGGCTAAGTTCGACGAAATAGATGAAAAATTTGACTTTCAAGTCATCAACCTCATCGACCAGATGCGCGATACCTGGCGAGGCTCCGAAACCTATCCCGGCGACCCGTACAATGGGAATCTATTTGCACAGCACTACTCGGATCACCACCCCGTGCTATTCCGCCTCAACATCCCGAGCAAAGATGACGACTGACATTGCCTGACTAATCAATCTCCCAGGCAAAAAGGAAACGGGTAGAGAATTGCAATACTCTCTACCCGTTCTTTTTTTACGACGAAATAAAATGGGATCATGCATCTTCCGACAGCGCCGGAACCCGGGACTCGAAGAAATCGGACGCGAGCATAATTTGATCTTGCTGGCGCACCACAAGCCCTTTGACGCGAGGCAGATAGTCATTGACCCATCGAGGATCGCTGCGGACAGCCTGCCGCGCCTGATCAAAATGGGTATAATCGCGATACGCCCAGATGTGAACCACGCGATTTAATTTCCCAATATCGGTATAATACCACCCGGCAAGTTTGATACCATAATCCTCGCGCAGAGGAAGTGCCACCTCGCGCACCGCATCCATATAGGCTTGCAAAGCACCGGGATTCAGGTCATAGGTACGCATGTCGTAAATCATAGGAAATCTCCCAAAAGGGTGGAAAAGGAATCATTCATGCCACACATAACACGAAAGATGTTGGCAGTATAATTTAGTGGAAAAATCCCACAAATACTCAGCTTTTTTATACCGCTCCATATTTTTGTACCGGGATCCATTTTTTCCCTCGAAATTTGACACCAAAAACGTTTGTAGCCCGTCTAAGTGTTTGATCAGTGTTAATACAGATCCCCATGAACACAACGACCGGGCCGAGATATCCCTTCACTTCAGGCTCGGTCTTCGGGGGCGGCAAGGTAAATGGTATCCCTCCCTGCCGTCCCCTCATTTGTTCAAGCCATGAAGCGCGATCTAAAAAGTTAAGGCCAGAGGCATTTTCGCCTCCGGCCAGAATTTCATCTATTACAGCGGATAGTGCAATAACCCGAGAATGGGGATTATATACGAAAGTGCCACTGGAAAATACATTGTCACGTTACCCTACCAGCGACAGCGTTTTTAGGTATCTCCTCAGGTATGTTCAATCGACTATGTTTTAGAACGTCTTTAGGTGGTTTGCAATAAATCTATTTGCACATCTCCTGTTATGCCATCATAGAACATTTGACAGGACTTCAGGAAGTCCCTACCCATCAAGACCTTGTGATGCTGACTACCACCAGCCAGATCGACAACAGGAAACAGCCCAGAGAGCGTCTCTCCCAGTGCTGGAATATAAATCTGTCCCAAATGTATATTGACCGTCTCTGGGCCCGAAATACCAGCGATAAGAAAAGGCTCTCCGTGAATTGGTAGTCCCATCTGCATAGCAAAGGTTTTATCAATACATGTATTGGAGGCTCCTGTGTCTATTAGTGCATATACTGGTGATGTCATTGTATCCAGATTGGGATCTGGGTATGTGTCATAATCAAGCCCGACCCGAACCATAATGGTTGGGCCTTGACTAATTAGACTTTCCGGGTTTACGAATCCTACTTTGGTAGATTTTGCAGGCATTGTGCTCCCTCAAAGTTAATAGAGGAAACAGCCCCCAAAACTGTGGGTAATCCACTTCTGTATAGGCTTTCTGTTGCTCCCACTTGTTTTATCAAGAAAGCGTTGTCTCTGAATTTCTTGACAGCACTAATTACCGCTTCATTCTGTGTGTCAAAGACACCCCTGAGCTTGCCTTCGTAAACGATAATCCATTTACCAAAGTGCTCAAGCTCAAGACCGTCTTTACACATTTTTCTGTATGCGGCAATTTCTTTTTTAAGTGTCCAGTCACTCATACCCACCTTCCTTTGTTGTTACTGTTTAACCTCTTGGGCATCTTCACCTATTACCATATATAACGGAACCCCCTTTCAAAAAGTCAAGAATTTTTGGGGTTACCCCGCTTTGGTGTATAACATTATAAACGCGATGTGTGACTTTAAAATCGCCACAGAATAATGCCGACAAATAGACATAAGAAAGTCAAAAACACTGGATTGCGGCTAACCCCCTGCCGCAATGACGGCTCTAAAATCCTTATTTTGCTAACTGCTGACCACTGATTGCTTGTTTTTTTCATCATTATTCTAAAATTACACATGACGTCATTATAACTCACCCATAACCTATGAAAAACTGATAGCACAGGATGATTGGGTAGAACCTTGTACACTTATCTACTCAAACGGGGTAACTCCAGTACATCTAATAGCCGGACATTGAAGGCAATTTCGTTGGTTTTGGGCATCTCTTTCTCTTTTTATTGCAAAGTCTGTTCCGTTGAGAGAGTTGTGATTATTGGGCTTTGAAAATTACACTCATTTTTCATGTCTGTCCATGATTTTTAATATATTTTGATCCCGCGCATCTTATCATCCCTCATCATCAATTCCTCCCATAAATTAGATTTCGGCACTATTCGGTTGGGAGTCATGTACTGTGCTACATAATCCCCCAAGATGTGGAATTATATACTAAAGTGTCAAAAATAATTGACACTATTTTTATATTCCTATATATTTTGAGCATTGCCCCTTCAGACATTCAGTGCTGAAGCCTCCGGACTTGTTAGTAGGTCCGGGTTGAATTTGTAAATAATTAACCACCCCTGTTGCTTCGGGAGCAGGGCGCGAAGCCGTATAGAATTCTATACGGCTTCTGCATTTTGGAGATTTAATGAAAACAAATGTCTATATTGACGGGCTTAATCTATATTACAGAGCCGTGCGAGGAACGCAGTATAAATGGCTGGATATAGATGCATTACTGAAAAAAATATGTCCCCAAAATACCATTAGCAAAATCAAGTATTTCACTTCGATTGTGAGTTCGCGTCCTAATGATCCCGGACAATCAACGCGCCAACAAATCTATCTACGGGCTTTACGTACTTTTCCGAACATTGAGATTATTGCTGGTCACTTTTTGACCAGCAAAGCATAGTACACGACAAAAGTTAAATTGTGTCACAAAGTGTGGGATTACTCAGTAATCGAATACATTTTCGGAACTGTTGGTATTGCAGGTTTATATTGAGCAGGACATACTGGAGATGGTCTAAGCCATACCGAAAGAGGCTTTTCTCCATCCGTCCGTGTGTTTTGACCTTCAAGGGTTTTGTAAGTGCGATCCACTCGCCTACGATATGTGCCCAAGTAAAGGCAATGGTCAAAAGCGCGATAAGTTTCTCGATGCGTTCTTCATGCACGAGGTGAGTCGCTTCCAGATCAAAGCCACGACTTTTCAAATTGGCAAAAAGGACTTCAATGCCCCATCGTTTCTTATATTCATCTAATACGTAGTGTTCTTGTCTGTTGCTGGCAATAATGAGGACCTCATCTTTCAATCTTATCGCAGACAGATACACAGGCAGGTCATAAACACGTCGGGGTTGGCACAAGCGGGTTTGCTGATGGATTTGCAGGTTTGAAAACAGCTTTCTTATGGGTATCTCTTTACTGCCTGCTGAGACAAGCGCGTTTTCCTTGATGCGGATAGCAAAGGGGATGTTTTGTGTGTCTAACCACTTAAACCATTCTCTTCCAATAAATTCCCTGTCTGCGACTACAACCCGGATGTGAGATGGTGGAATGCGCGTGAGCACCTCCTTCATCAAATAGATGCGTTCCTCACTATTGGAATTGCCTCGCTTTGGCAACAGCATCCAACACATAGGAAAGGCCACCCCTTCATAGATAATCCCGGCGGTTAGGATGTTGATATTGAATTTTCCTAACTTCCAATTGGTGCGATCTATTGAGATTGTAAAGTCGGTCTTTATGGGTAATAAGTGTAAGATCAGTCGGCTCACGGCTTCATAAGGGATATCAAACTCAGAGAAAAAACGCTGGATCCTGCGGTAGTTTGATTGCTGTTTGACCTCTCCATTTAGCGCATTGGCCAATTTGGCAAAGTTGACTGTCGTCAGCTTGATGAGAGACAATATGAAGGCCGATAGGAACATCAATCGCGCTTTATGCCAATGAAAATGACCTTGAAATACACTGCAAAGTTGTGTAACTTGACCAGACATAGACCTGTGCCTTGTTAAGATGAGGGGTTTGTTTTGGCATATTCAAACCTAACTCTTTTTCACAATTTGCACAGGTCTTTTATTTTTTGTCGTGTACTATGCCAGCAAAGTCAGAATGCCACTGGTGACGCCTTCCCCCGAAGGATCAAATACTGCGGAAGTTTGGAGAACGGAAGAAAAAGGATCAGATGTCAACCTTGCTGTTCACCTATTAAACGATGCTCATAACAAGGATTATGAGGTTGCTATTGTGGTATCAAACGACTCCGACTTAGGGGAGGCTATCCGCATTGTGACTCAAGATATAAACTTGAAAGTAGGTGTTGTATTCCCTGCGGGTGCGATTGATCCGCGTACTGGCACTCGATATAAACTCCGAAAATCACAAACGCTTCTAAAATATGCCTCGTTTATACGTCAAATTAGACCTGGTGTTCTCTCACTTAGTCAACTACCTAATACATTGACTGATGCGAATGGCACTTTTCACAGACCTCCAAGATGGCAATAAAGAAGTCCAATACAATGGAAGTAAAGCCTCCAAATGTCGTCGATCTTGATTGTAATAGGTCATTTTCTACTGTATCACATCCTGGAGTTCTGACCAAGATTCTGCCTGCATAATCAAAGTTTTGTATCCAGTCTTGTCGTTGTGCTTTTCGTCCTGTTTTCACCGAATTGCCTTTACAACATTTAAGCAAAGGCCACGATGACGGCACTGTTAATGCAGAGCCAAAACAAAAGGCCGTAAGTGCTGTACATTTACAGCAAAAACTTACGGCCTTAAAAAAATTGCCCCCCAGGGATTCGAACCCCGATTCTACGGTCCAGAGCCGCATGTCTTGCCATTAGACGAGGGGGCAAAAATATATAATTAAAATTTCGTGATAGCACTTCCCATCATCAATCCAAAGCCTCCAGTGCCTTCTTCAGCCTGCGAATACACGTCTCCCTTCCGAGGACAGCCATCAGTTCAAACAACCCCGGCCCAAACCCAACGCCGCAAAGCGCGAGCCGCGTTGGATGAATAAGCCTGGAAGCCGAAATTCCCAGTTCACCAGATAGCGTACGCGTCACACCCTCGATATCGCCCTCACCAAACGAATCCAAATCCTGCAAACGCTCAATCATCAACTGAACGCGCTCGGGCGTATCCGTCTTCCAGTTCTTCTTAACCGTCTTTGCATCATACCCTTCCGGATCCACAAAAAAATAACCCGTATGCTTCAAATCCTCAAGCGTATGCAACCGCGGCTGCAACAACTCGGCAATCCGCATCAACTCATCCCGCCGCTCAGAAGCCTCTGCCTCTGTAAGCCACCCCTCCGCAATCCAAATCGGTATCGCATCATCCAGAACCGCGCTCACCGGACGGAGACGCATATGCTCGCCATTGAGCCAGACCAGCTTCTTCTCATCAAAAATCGCGTCTCTCTTGAGCAACCCCTCAACCGAAAACGCCTCTGTCAACTCATCTCGCGCAAACACCTCGCGCTCATCCCCGGGTGCCCAACCCAACAGCGCGAGATAATTGAACATCGCATCCGACAAAAAACCCCGCTCCCGATACTCCGAAATCGTCGTCGCACCGTGGCGCTTTGACAACTTACTGCCATCGGGACCCAAAATCAGCGTCGAATGCCCATACTCCGGTACCATCCACGAAAGCGCCTCAAACAGCATAATCTGCTTCGGTGTATTCGACAAATGATCAGCAGACCGCAACACCAGATTCACACCCATATTGTGATCATCCACCACCACCGCAAGATTGTAAACAGGCGAGCCATCGGGCCGCAACAAAACAAAATCTTCCACCTCGGCATTATCCCACCGCTGCACACCCCGAATGCGATCGTGCCAGACCGTCTCACCCGCAGGCACCTTAAACCGCACGACCTTTGGCCGCCCCTCAGCCTCATAAGCCGCCTGCTGTTCCGGTGTCAAATCCCGATTGTAGCGCACGCGCCGCTTCTCGACCTGTGCCTGCCGGCGCATCGCGTCAAGCTCTTCGGCAGTCTCATAGCCGTAATACGCATGACCCGTCTCCACCAGACGCGCTGCAGCCTGCTTATGCGCCTCGGCATTGCGCGACTGAAACACTGGCTCGGCGTCAAAACCAACACCGAGCCAGTTCAAACCATCCAGAATCGTCTGAAGCGACGACTCTGTAAAACGCTCTCGATCCGTATCTTCCACGCGCAACAACAACTTTGCCTTATAGTGCTTCGCGTAAAGATGATTAAAAATCGCCGTTCGCGCATTCCCCACATGAAACCCACCTGTGGGAGACGGCGCGAAACGCAAAACCGTATCCGACATCTAAAATGACCTGTGAATTATTTGGCGGAGAGGGAGGGATTCGAACCCTCGGTAGAGGAAACCCCCTACAACAGATTAGCAATCTGCCCTGTTCGGCCACTCCAGCACCTCTCCGCGAACAAAAACGGACAGCAGAAAGTAACAAAGGACCTGTATAAATGCAAGATAAATGGCGGTGGGGGTGGGATTCGAACCCACGGACCCGTGAAGGTCAACGGTTTTCAAGACCGCCCGATTCGACCGCTCTCGCACCCCACCGCATCATCCGAAAAGTATAGACAAGCGCACCATCTCTGTCAAGCGGTTTGTATCAACGCAACTTAAACACACTTAAACTTTGTTTTTCCTTCATTTACAAACAAATACCCAATGACCACATCCACCAAAAAAGAATTTGCGTTGCCCGTGCCCTTCCTGTATTTTTAGGCACAAACCTGTAACATGACTTAGAGAATCTCACACCGCGCGTTTAACCTCGCACCCTCCCCTATGACTGAGCTTATCACCGGCTCCCAGATGGCATCAATTGACCGTCGGGCAATTGACAGTGGTGTGCCGAGCATTGAACTTATGGAAGCCGCCGGCCAGGGTGTAACCCAGGTTGTAGAAAACCTGTTGGGCGAACTCCAAAATCGGCACATCGTCATCTTGTGTGGCAAAGGCAATAATGGCGGCGACGGTTTTGTCGTTGCCAGACAAGCTGCCCAAAGCGGTGCAAAAGTCCAGGTATTCACAGCCACATCCGCCAGCGAAATAACAGGCGATGCAAAAACCAACCTCGACCGACTGTCCCCGGACATCGTGCAGCCGGTTGACCGCATCGCAACAGTAAAAAACGCACTCACCAATGCCGACATCGCCGTTGACGCCCTATTGGGCACGGGCATTCAAGGACCTCCCCGCGGCATATACACCGACCTCATAGACGCACTCACCCGCGTCAAATGCCCCATCGTCGCCGTAGATATACCCTCTGGACTCAACGCCGACACGGGCAAAATCGAAGGACCCTGTGCAACCGCAACATGCACAGTCACCTTTGCACGGCCCCGCATTGGACACTTCTTCTACCCCGGACGCACCCGGTGCGGCAAATTGCACCTCATCGACATCGGGATTCCCCCCTCGGCAATTGAGCCCGAGCGCATCAGCACCTACCTGATCGACAACCGCCGCTGCGCTCACCTGCTCCCCCGCCGAGAACCCGATGCACACAAAGGAGATTGCGGCAGAGTGTATATCCTCGCCGGATCCATGGGACTCACAGGCGCGGCGGCACTCTCGGCAAACGCGGCACTCAAAGGAGGCGCGGGCCTCGTCACACTCGGCGTACCCAAAAGCCTCAACGACATACTCGAAATCAAAGTCACCGAAGCAATGACCCACCCGCTACCTGAAGTAAAAAAAGTCAGATGCCTGTCCCTGCGCGCCCGGGGCGATATACAACGCGCCTGTCGCACAGCCGACAGCATAGCCATTGGGCCGGGATTAGGCACCCATCGGGAAACCGTCGAACTCGTCCGCCGCCTCGTGCGCGACTGCGTTTGTCCCGCAGTCATCGACGCCGACGCACTCAATGCCCTCGCCAGCGACCTCGATGCGATCCGCGCCTGTGAAACATCCCTGGTACTCACCCCGCATATCGGGGAATTTGCGCGCCTGACCGGATACAGCATCGCTGAAATACAGCGCGACCCCATAGCCCTGGCCCTGAAATTCGCTTCCCACGTCGGAGCCACCATCATCCTGAAAGGCGCGCCGACCATCGTCGCAACGCCAGAAGGCGAAGCGCACATCAACCCAACCGGCAACCCGGGAATGGCCACCGGCGGCACAGGAGATGTACTAACGGGCCTCATAGCCGCGCTCATCGGTCAAGGACTCGAAAGCTCAGACGCTGCATGCACAGCCGTCTATCTTCACGGCCTCGCCGCCGATATCGCAGCAAAAAAAACCGGACAGATAAGTCTGATAGCCAGTGACATCATCGAAAACTTTGCCGCAGCCATTCACCAGATACACAGCAGCACAGATTGTTTCGATTTGCACCTCACCACCTGATTTTGGACCCTATTCCCAATGCCCAAACGAACCGACCTCAAAAAAATAATGCTCATCGGCTCTGGTCCCATCGTCATTGGACAAGCCTGTGAATTTGACTACTCCGGCACACAAGCCTGTAAAGCCCTCAAAGAAGAGGGATACGAAGTCGTACTGGTCAACAGCAACCCCGCCACCATCATGACCGACCCCGAAATGGCTGACCAGACTTATGTCGAACCCGTCACACCCGAAGTATGCGCGGCAATCATCGAAAAAGAACGCCCGGATGCCCTTCTCCCAACACTGGGCGGACAAACGGGCCTCAACACCGCCATGGCCCTGCACGAACGGGGAACACTCGAAAAATTCGATGTCGAAATGATCGGCGCAAAACCACACGCCATTGAAAAAGCCGAAAACCGCGAAGCCTTTCAAAAAGCCATGAATAAAATCGGCCTCGACTTCCCCAAAGGGCGATTTGCCTACACCCTCAAAGAAGCACTCGACATCACGGCTGAAATCGGATTTCCAGCCATCATCCGCCCATCCTACACCCTCGGCGGCACAGGTGCTGGCACCGCGTACAACATCGAAGAATTCAGACACGCTGCTGCACACGGCCTCAGCCTATCGCCTACCACAGAGATCCTCGTAGAAGAGTCTATCATCGGCTGGAAAGAATTCGAACTTGAAGTCATGCGCGACCAAAACGACAACGTCGTCATCATCTGCTCCATAGAAAACTTTGATCCCATGGGCGTACACACGGGCGACTCCATCACCGTGGCACCGGCGCAAACGCTCACCGACAAAGAATATCAGGAAATGCGCGATGACGCCATCGCCTGCATCCGCGAAATCGGCGTAGAAACCGGCGGTTCCAACATCCAATTTGCAGTTGATCCCAACACGGGCCGGCGCGTCGTCATAGAAATGAACCCCCGCGTATCCCGCAGTTCTGCACTCGCCTCAAAAGCCACGGGCTTTCCCATAGCCAAAATAGCCGCCAAGCTCGCCATTGGATACACCCTGGACGAAATTCAAAACGACATCACGCGCGAAACACCCGCCTCATTTGAACCCACCATCGACTATTGCGTCATCAAAATCCCGCGCTGGACATTTGAAAAATTTCCCCAAACCGATGACCTGTTGGGTACACAAATGAAATCCGTAGGTGAAACCATGGCCATAGGTCGCACGTTTAAAGAAGCACTGCAAAAAGGCTTGCGCTCTCTCGAAATCGGCCGCGCTGGATTTGGTGCCGACGGCAAAGACATCCACCCCAACACCCTTTCGCGCGAAGCCCTTGAACGCGGTCTGCGCGAACCCAACTCGCAGCGATTGGCCTATCTCAAAACGGCTTATGACGCCGGACTGTCTGTACAGGAAATCTTTGACGCCACCAAAATTGATCCCTGGTTTCTCGACAACATGCGACAACTCGTCGAAGTCGAAAAAGAACTCGCTGCTCTAATGGACTAACTATGACAAAACAGCACACACTCAACGACTTAAAATCGCGTATCTCTCGCGCAGACCTGCTCAAAGCCAAACGCCACGGCTTCTCTGACCGCCAACTGGCCCACCTGTGGCAAAGTGACGAATGGACTGTTCGCGCCCTGCGAAAAGAACTCGGCGTCGCGCCCGTATTCAAAACCGTAGATACATGCGCGGCCGAATTTGAAGCCTATACACCGTATCACTATTCGACCTATGAGACAGACAACGAAGCCATCCGATCCGATCGCCAAAAAATCATGATCCTGGGCGGTGGTCCCAATCGCATTGGACAGGGCATCGAATTCGACTATTGTTGTTGTCACGCCTCCTATGCCCTCAAAGAAGACGGCTATGAGACCATCATGGTCAACTCCAACCCCGAAACCGTCTCCACCGACTACGACACATCTGACAAACTCTACTTTGAACCACTCACTGCCGAAGACGTACTCAGCATTGCCGATATCGAACAACCCGACGGCGTCATCGTTCAATTCGGCGGACAAACACCGCTCAATCTCGCGCGCGACCTCGAACGCGGGGGCCTCAACATCGCCGGCACATCGCCCAACGCCATCGACCTGGCCGAAGATCGCAAACGCTTTGGCGCACTCATCAAAAAACTGGGCATACGACAACCCGAAAACGGCACCGCAGTAAGCACCGATGAAGCAATCGCCATAGCCGAACAAATCGGATATCCAGTTCTCGTGCGCCCCTCTTACGTACTCGGGGGTCGCGCAATGGCAATTGTATATGACCGCGACGCCCTCATCGCCTATATGCGCAATGCAATAGAAGCCTCGCCCGAGCGGCCCGTCCTCATCGACCGATTTTTAGAAGACGCACACGAATTTGATGTCGATGCCGTAGCAGATCCAACAGCAGTCGTCATCGGCGGCATCATGCAACACATCGAAAGCGCGGGCGTTCACTCTGGCGATAGTGCCTGTGTCTTGCCCCCGTATCAGATCTCCGACGCCAACCTCAATGAGTTGCGCAGCCACACGCGCGCCCTGGCCAGAGCACTCAACGTGGTCGGCCTCATGAACATTCAGTTTGCCATTCAAGGCGAAGACGTATTTATTATAGAAGTCAACCCCAGGGCATCCCGAACTGTCCCCTTTGTCAGCAAAGCCATCGGCGTGCCCCTGGCAAAAGTCGCTGTCCGCGCAATGGTCGGACGCACACTCAAAGAACAGGGCTTTACCCGAGAAGTGCCCATCAACCACATCGCCGTCAAAGAAGCCGTCTTGCCCTTCAACAAATTTCCCGGCGTTGATACCGTACTCGGTCCCGAAATGAAATCCACGGGCGAAGTCATGGGCATAGATACCGACTTTGGCCTCAGCTTTCAAAAAGCGCAACTCGGTGCAGGCGTGCGCCTGCCCCAGGACGGAACCGTATTTTTGAGCGTCAACGACCACGACAAGGAAGGACTTATACCGATTGCCCAACAACTATCCGACATGAACTTTCGCCTGATTGCCACCCGAGGCACCCGCGCCTTTCTCCAAAACCACAACATAGCCTGCAACCTGATCTTCAAAATTCAGGAAGGGCGCCCAAATATCCTCGACGCCATCAAAAACGGCGAAATTTCTCTCATGATCAACACGCCCGCAGGAGAACAATCTCAAGCCGCCGACCCCGAAATTCGCAAGGCCGCCGTTCAATACGGCCTGCCCTACACAACCACCTTATCGGGCGCGGCGGCGGCTGTTGCCGGCATCCAATCGCTCAAAAACAACAGCGCAATTCGCATCCGTTCACTCCAGGACTTTCATACTTCTTAAATCCCATGTCTCGTCTCATCTACATCGCGTCCATCTGCTTCCTCTGTCTGGCTTGCAAAAGTGTGTACTACAACACCTTTTACAACGCCAAACAACAGTACAATATTGCCGAACTAAAACGCGTCGAATCCGAAAATCCCGGCAGCCGAATAACGCCTGCGACCTATCGCGCGCTCTACCAGCGGGCCATTGTCAAAGCATCCATCGTGCTCAAATACTTTCCCGATAGCAAATGGTTCGACGACAGTCTGCTACTCATCGGCAAAGCGTCTTATTGGCGTGCAGACTACGCCGAAGCACTGACCAAATTTCAAGAACTGCAAAAACTCTTCCCACAAAGCGAACTAATCCCCGAAACGCGCTACTGGCAGGGCCTCGCACTCTGGGCAATGAACCGCACCAATGAAGCGCGGACTACATTTTCTCTTTTCGACAAAAAAACCGATCCGGAGTTGTACGGCCTATCAAATTTGGCACTCGCGGAAATGGAAGCCTCGCAGGGCAATAGGGAAGATGCGATTATATCCTATAAGACACTACTCGAAACACTCGACAAAAAGCATAAATTGCGCGCGCGGGCCTGGCAAGGCGTGGGCAATAACCTCCTCGAATTAAACCGATACGATGAAGCACTTGAAGCCTACGAAAACGTGCTAAAATCAAAACCCGATACCAGAACAAATTTTGAAACCCGCGTCAAAATTGGCGAAACCCTCGAGCGCCAGCAGAAATACGACGAGGCTCTGGACACGTACCAGAAAATATTAAAAATCAAACGGCTTCGCATTTACGAAGCCGAAATCCGCCTCAAACAGGCGCTTATATACCAACTGGAAGATCAAGTTGAAACTGCGGAAGAAATTTACAGTGATGTCGGAAAAAAATACCCCCGTAGCGAATACAGCGCAGAAGCGTTTTATCGCCTGGGCCTCATCGAACAAAAATCGCGTAAAAACCTGGAAAAAGCCAAAGAACTATTTGAAAAAGCCGTTCGCGAAGATCGAAGCTCGGACGAAGGCCAACTCGCTTTGCAACGGCAAAAAGACCTCGTAGCACTCGAACGCTATACCACACAAGCCGAAAAAGCCGAAGACCCGCAAAAAGCATTGGGACCGCTTTTTGATCTCGCCGAACTATACCTCTTTAATCTCGGCGAACCCGATTCAGCCCTGAGCATTTATCAGCGCGTATTGACCCTGACCGACACAACTGACCTGGCACCCAAAGTGCGTTATGCCATCGGACTGATTTATGCCGACAGCCTGAAAAACGAAACCGCAGCGCGCGAACACTTCCAACTGCTCCTCGACCAATACCCCAATACGCCTTATGCCATTAGAGCCAGGACGCGCCTCAATCAAAAACACGCCGATGATGACCTGGCAGAAACGCGATTTCTCGAAGCGGAAAACCTCATCGCAGAAGGCACACCCGCACGGGATATCGCACCCATCTACCGACAAATAGCCGACGAATATCCCAACAGCCTCTTTGCTCCAAAGGCACTTTTTGCCCTCGCCTGGACCTATGAAAACGACCTGGACCAACGCGAACAGGCAAAAACCATTTACGAACAAGTGCAGGCGCGATATCCCCTCACACAATACGGCAAAATTGCAACCGACAAACTCGAAGGTAAATTCCTTGACCCCCCGCCTGAGCCAGCAGATTCCACCCAAACGCAACCGTCGGATACCCAGCCCGACACAACGCGATCTGAGACAACGGATATCCCATCTGATATATCAAAGCTCAGAACGCAAAAAACACCCGCCCCAAAACCCGCCTTCAAACCCGATGTCATTATCGGAGGCGGTATCATGGAAGCCGTAGATGCCGACGAAGAACCTCAGATCGTAGAAGAAATCGAACCCGAATACCCCGAAGAAGCCAGAGCCGATGGCAAACCCGCCACAGTCATCCTGCGCTTGCTAATCTTAAAAGACGGCAGCGTGAGTGAAGTCCATGTAACCTCTGGACCCGAATTATTTCACAATGCCGCAGTAAAAGCCGTACAGCGATACACCTTTGAACCCGGAATACACGAAGACGTGCCGCGCGACATGTGGATAGACATATCCATCTATTTTGAACCGCCAGAGTAGATAATGCCCGAAATCCCACACTTCATCTCCGAAACTGCCATCGTACAAAAAAATGAACCCATTGCACAGGGCGTATATCTCATGCGCCTGCACGCGCCCGAACTCGCAACCACCTCTCGCCCAGCGCAATTCCTGCAAATCCTGACCGACCCGGGCCTCTCGCCATATCTCCGCCGTCCCTTCAGCGTATTGCGCGCAGACCGCAAAGCCGGCTGGCTCGACCTTATCTACGACGTCATCGGACCCGGCACCGAACGCTTATCCGCTGCCCAATGCGGCGACCAATTTGACGTCAGCGGACCACTGGGCAACCCTTTTGCCCCCCCGAAAACCAAACGCATCCTCCTCGTCGCAGGAGGCGTCGGCCTCGTCCCCCTCGCATTTTTGGCGTGGGAACACCCCGATCGCCGCCCCGACATGATCTACCTCATGGGCGCAGCAAATGCCGCGCGCCTGCCCGACATGTCCGCACTCCTACCCGCCGACCTCCCCCTCCACATCGCCACTGATGACGGCAGCGTGGGCCACCACGGATTTGTCACAGAACGCATTGCCGAACACACCCTCCCAAACCACACTACCATCCTCACCTGTGGTCCCCATCCCATGATGGCGCGCGTCGCCCATATCGCCGCCGAATTAAACACCCCCTGCTTTGCCTCCCTCGAAAACCACATGGCCTGCGGTTTTGGCGCCTGTGTCGGATGCGTCATCGAATACAAAACATACCCCACCGAAGACCGCCGCTATCGCTGCATCTGCCTCGAAGGACCCGTCGTCAACGCCCACGATATTGTGTGGTAAAAACGGACATAGTCCATTGACTTTTTGCTGTGATCGCATATCTTCATCACAAAAAGCCAATCTCTGGTCGAAACATCCGAATCTCAAGTGACCCTCTCCTCGGATAATATCCATTGGGGCATTGCTTATCTGCGCGGAGACCTGCAAGACCTGCGCCTGCTGACAAAATACAGAGGGAACCATGACCAAACGCAGACTGCCCATCGGCATCCAGACCTTCCGCGAAATCCGCGAGGAAAACTGCTACTATGTCGATAAAACTGCCCACATACAGCAACTGATCGACGAGGGTAAGCACTACTTCCTGTCGCGTCCACGTCGCTTTGGCAAAAGTCTGTTTCTGGACACACTTAAGGAACTGTTTGAGGGCAATGAACCGCTGTTTGAGGGGCTGTACATCCACGACCACTGGGACTGGTCTGTTCGCTATCCTGTCCTGCGCCTCGACTTTGGTAGCGGCAATTTTGATGAGCCTGGGATCCTGCACAAAGAGGTTATGGCACAACTGGACGCTGTGGAAAAAGAAACAGGCGTAGAGAGCCATTACGACACGGCTTCCGCACGCTTTCGCCATATCATCCAGATGTTGCACAGCCAGGCAGGACAGCGCGTGGCTGTTCTCGTTGATGAATACGACAAGCCGATTTTGGATGTGTTAGACGAGCCTGAAGTAGCCCGTGCCAACCGCGACTTCTTGCGCGGTCTGTATTCCACGATCAAGTCCAATGATGCCCATATCAAATTCACATTCCTCACGGGCGTCAGCAAGTTCTCCAAAGTACATCTGTTCTCTGGCCTCAACAATCTCACAGACATCACTATCGACTCACAATATTCCGCCTTGTGCGGCTACACCCAAGAGGACCTCGACACGGTATTCGCGCCAGAACTGCCCGGTCTGGATCGGGATGAGATTCGCGACTGGTACAACGGGTATAGCTGGCGAGGCGATGAGAAGGTCTATAATCCTTTTGACATTCTCCTGCTGTTCCGAAGGCACAGCTTCGAAGCCTACTGGTTCGAGACCGGCACCCCCACCTTCCTCATCGAGACCCTATTCAATCGCCGTGTCAGTTCCTTAGAACTCGACGAGATGATCGGCAGTAACGACTTGCTATCGACCTTTGATGTGGATGAAATCGCGACCGAGGCCCTGTTGTTTCAGACCGGATACCTGACCATTACTGGTGAGGAGAACCTCGGCGGCGAATCCCTCTATAGCCTGGGCTATCCCAATCGGGAGGTGCGCCAGAGTCTCAACCGAAGCCTCTTGCGCTACCTGGTGAAAGACGCAACGCGCCTTATGGCGAACAGGGTGCAACTCTACCGCCTGCTCGAAGCCAATGACTTTGCTGGCATGGAAACCTTATTCCACGCCTTTTATGCCAGTATTCCCTACGAGTGGTACACCAACAACGACATCGCCAATTTTGAAGGCTACTATGCCAGCGTGTTCTATTCCTATTTCGCGGCACTGGGGTTAAATATCACCGTAGAGGACAGCAGCAGCCAGGGGTGTGTGGATATGGCTGTTCATTTCAACGACAACATCTACCTGTTCGAGTTCAAGGTGGTGGAACTGGCGTCTGAGGGTGCGGCAATGGCGCAACTGAAGGAGAAGGGATACGCGGACAAATACCGGAGTCTGGATCAGCCGATCCACCTGATCGGGGTAGAGTTCAGCAAGGATACCCGCAATATAACGGCCTTTGAGGTGGCAGGTGCGTGAATGTAGGGGCGAAACATATTTCGCCCGCTTTTAAGATACAAGAAATTGGGAAATGCTCAGCTTATGAATCGGGTTAAGCCTATCTGGACTTGACCCGACTTTCATTATTTATTTTGTTTAATATTCCGATTCCTGTATATTCAATTTTTCTAATACTGTTCTGGTTTACAAATTGAACCGTCAAGCACCTTTAAAAAAATAAAACGCCGAAGAGGGGAGTCCCACAAGACAAGCCCCCCTTCGGCCACCGAATCACGGGATATTTCTACCCCGCGACCTGATAAATGTAATAATCTCAGCACATCAAGTCAATTGATAACGCGCATTATTTTTTTCAATAACCGTTGATGTTCACCCGCAGATTAAGAGCGAAAACCATTACCACAGAATGGAGGACAACATGACAATGGCAACATGACACAAGCTGACTTTGGTTAATGGAATGATAGATATGGTCCGCCTGTCTATACCTTGCACGCAGGAGACTTGTCTCTATCAGGTTCAGAATAAATACTTTTTGACACGGATACCCCAAACAAGGAGATTATAGATGAAACGATTTTTGACGCGATGGACAATACCCATTGTGGGATTCATTGTGCTGAGCCATGCCGCTGAAGCACAACAATCTTCTCGCGCAAAGGCGATTGCCCAAATCGCAGAACAATTTCCCAACAGCGAGAAGTCACCCCAACAGATTTACGATGAAGGCCTCATCTGGCATACGGCAAACATATTTGTCAAACAATTCAGAAACTTTGAGTTGGGCGCATTGACAGGACCTGTTGAAGAAGACCGCTATCTCACAGTGGCGCAGGTGGGACCTGTAGGCTCTGTCAATGACAGTTCTTCAACGCAGCCAACCCCTCAAGATATGCCCGACAGTCTAACGACAGAAAACACCCCTTCAGGTGTGGTAACCGAATCAGATGCTGTCACGCATACCCAGCGCATTGATCGTCGCTCCATATTCTTCAGTGAAGGGCACGCAGTGGCCACAACAGGCGAGCGCGATTATACCGAATCAGAGCGTAGAGAGATTCGCAAGACCTTTTTGAGCATGTTTGATGGTTTGCCTCGGGATGTGCGTATCGTGATTGCGTTGGGCAGCATTCAGTATCACGGTCAGACGGCTACGGTTACCGCACAGTGGAAGTATGACATTGTGGGTCATGCTACGCGGTTGAGTCGTCCTTACCAAAACCAGCCCCCCGGAACACTCACCCTTCAAATGCTTCGCGTAGGCGACAGTTGGTTGGTGAGCGACTTTCGGGGATTGGTCAATAAGTTGAAAGCCGATGTGATAAGCCGTTAAAAGTGCGTGTCTGCGCGTGCAACGTGCATAAGCAGGCAAGCCTGCACAGGCCGGGAGGTTGTGATGAGCCGCTCTTTGTGTATTCTGCTTGCATTTTTCATCCTGAGTTGTGGTAGTAATAATACAGGACCAGAACTAAAACCCCAATATAAAGAACTGAGTTATGAGAACCTCGCTGGTTTTTGGACAGGAGAGTCAAACCTGTCATATTTCCTGGGCACCCGTGCAGATAGTTCTTTCCGTTATATCGAGTCGAATTATGTATTCTTTAGATTTTATGAGCAATTCCGTGGAAAATATTTTCTCAATGATCCGTACATTGGTATAAGAGGCACATTCAGTATCGGACGTCTGAGAGAGAATCCCGAGGATCGGTATTACTTGTACCTAGCGAGACTCACTGATAGTATTGACATGATAGGTGCTGTGCCTCATCCTGTCGATATCCTCACACTTCACAGTGTGCCCGAGGCCGATCTCCGGGAGATATTGAATTTACCCGATACAATAGGTGTCACACCAGTTGTAATGTCAATGAGTGGAGAGGAATTCCCATCTCTTTTGGATTCTCTAAAAGCCAATACCAGAGGACGAATCATGCAATTTGACAATCCTTTTCAACTTATACGATTTGCACCTATAAGATAAGGCCATAGCATAGATTCTGTCCCTTTGTTGTCAACCTGTATATCACCTGAAAGGAAAACTATGAAAATCACTTCTGAATTAAAAATGAGGGTTCAAACCCAGATTTTGAGCATAGCAACGCTTGTTTTTTGTTTGATGCTGGCCTACCCTGTTCGGTGTCTTGGAGGGGACCGCGTCTTTTACAACGGCGCATTCTGGCTCCAAAATAGAACGATTGGTCAACTGGAGGGATTTGATGTAATCAGACTATCCAGTAATGTCTTAAACAGAGCACGGATTGATTCTATTGCACGGATCGAAAAAAAGAAGATCATGATTGGTTTGGCGGAAGGTCATATGTCACTAATTCATCACCATTGGCCGGGCGATATTTTGGCTAACAGTGATCAGCCGGGCAATCCCATCAGGACTTTTAAGGACAGTCTTGCGAGTTGGCGGGACAGTACCGCGACTCCTGCTCTTGCCTCTGATGCAATTGCCCATGTCTTTTACAATAACGAGTTTCCATATAGCACTACGATAGATTCGGCGATCAGCCGTGGCACAATCTCGGCGGCTGATACAGTCAGTTTATGGACACCCAAAGCGGTCAGTGGTCTGCATGCAAAGATACTCCACAAATACAAAAGCATCTTGAAAGAGTTTTATCCCAATGCCAAGCTATGGGTATTCGGCAGTGCCCATGAGGTGAGAGGTGATGATCCAAATTATGAATACAGGAGACATTCCATTGATTGGGAAGTCCTTTCTGCCGGACCAAACGCACCTGACTTTTTTTGTCTTGGTGTGCTGATGTCCGCTCATCCAAGTCATTTTGATGGTGCTCTTAAAACGGTAATGAAGGATATTAGAGATACAGCACCATTATTGAATAGTATGCTTATTGCGCCTTCATTATCGACTGCTAATATTCTATCGGGAGATCAGGAATGGATAGACACCAGGCATACGTATCAGAATAATTGGGAGAATTTTAAGACATTTATTCGCATGGTCGAAGATAGCGTATATACTGCAAATAAAAACATTAGCAGTCCGACTTTATGGTATCAGTTGCACTACCTTGATAACGCGCAGCAACAACATATCGGTACGCCTGGAGTTCCTCCAAGCTCTGGGAATTATACGAATCCACCACCATCAGAAAATAATTTTGTCAAACCCTTTCGCGATATTCCATACGCTGATGGTTATGACTATCCCGCCCGTTTCTGGGAAGATGGAGCTTCAAACTGGGATTGGAGCCGGTCTGTAAATCAGTGGGAAGCAGAGATGGTCGCCAACTATCTCAAGGCGACTGGATATGATGTGCCAGGACGACAGATTACAAGCAATACGACTTGGAGCAACGAGATTGTCCTTGTGGGTGATGTGGAGGTCATTAGCGGTGTTACGCTTACGATTCAGCCTGGTACACGTATTTTTTTGCGCCCCAATACAGATGTTTATGAATCTGGATTGGAAGCTCGAAAAATTGAAATCGTTATCAAGCAAGGCGGCACGTTGACTGCCAATGGCACCCTGAATGCCCCAATTACTTTTCAATCTTCACTCAATATAGATTCCTATGATTCACCAGGCAAAGACGATTGGGGTGGTATCAAGGTCGAAGAAGGTGGCGTTCTGACCCTCCAAAATTGTCAGATTTATGATGCCAAAGTCGGTGTGGATGTCGAGCCGAGTAGCAACACTGTAACGACCATTGATATTGCAGAAACCGATTTTATTGGCAATTATACAGGCATCAAACTCGATTATCGCAACCAACTCTTAGAAGTGATTTTGGACAATGTGCTATTGCACGACAGCATGAACGGTCTGAATATTTTCTCTTATTCCAATGAAGAAAATGAGACGGAACTGGTCAACGCCACAATCACAGGTAATTATTATGGTATATCAGTGGTTTCAAGTGGCACCAGCGATCATGGGTTCACTGTCAAAAACACCATCATAGACAACAATAGTTATGGGATAGATGCTGACTATCGAGAATCGCCTGCTGTCGCTGTCAAATACTCAGATTTCTACACTAACTCAACAGCCTTATACGGTGATTTGAGCGGATGGTCTGTCCCGCCCAGTAGCAGTGACCATTCTGGCAATCACGACAATTACGGTTATGATCCGAAGTTTGTCGATGCAGATGCAGATGATTTTCACCTTCAGGCTACTTCACCATTGATCGATAAAGGCGATCCAACCCTGACAGAGGCTGATAGTTCACGTATCAACCTGGGCAGGTATGGTGGCACTGCGGAATATACGTCTGTGTCCAGCGGTGGTAAGAGTAGCACAAAACCCGTTGTCTTGGAAACAGAAGATGCGCCTCTGGTATTTTCGTTATCTCAGAACGCGCCAAATCCTTTCAATCCAGAAACCATTATCTCTTACGTGTTGCCTCAAAGTGAACAGGTCAAGCTGGTAATCTACAATGTATTGGGTCAGGAGATTCGCACGCTGGTCAATGCGTTGCAACCCGCAGGTCGCTACCGCGTGGTGTGGAACAGCAGGGATGACTTTGGGCGTTCGGTATCCAGCGGGATTTATCTTTACCAGATCACCGCAGGTGAATTTACGAGCACGCGCAAGATGTTGATCTTAAAGTAATCAGATTCAGGTTTTCTTCAGTAATAAAATAGCCAGGTTCTCACTCAGAGAATCTGGCTGTTGTTTGATAGATAGGGAGCGACTCGCACGCCCAATAGCCTCAACAAATTGGGTTTGTTCTCTTTCATCAGTGATTCTCCGAACACCATAATTATCCTCCAGCATGCCCTGTATTTTTCAGGGCATTTTTTGTGTGATTTTCCTCTGTAATCCCCCTGGTTCATTATAGTCCCAACTGTGTCATATGAAACACTTGCTGTTTCATATGACACAGTTTTCCGCATGTCCATTTTTGGGCATTTTTAAAAAACACCCTCTCCTGCAATCAGTTACAGGTTTTTGGCAAATTTTGGCACGGTTTTTGCACTATTTAAAGGGCACGAAGTTTCAGTTCTAACCCATACAGGAGGGCACTTCCATGGTACACCAGTCACTCGCAACTCTCAGTCGTATGTTGCGTATTCGTCTCATAGGACACAACGCTTTGTTTCTCTGCGGTCTGTTCCTCATTACCACACGAGCCAGTGCTGAAGAACTCATATTGCGAGTACCTTTAGTACCTGCGCGATCAGCGACCATCTATGCTGGCATGAATGCGCGGATGCAGCAGGTCAACTTCGAGGTGGGAGACCGGGTGGTCAAAGGGGATACACTCATGGTATTAACCCACCGAGGTCTGCGCGTGAAGGAAACCGTGGCCCGAATTGCACTGAAGAAAGCTCAGACCTTGCAAGCGCGATGGGAAGTGTTGCACGAAAAGAAGCTGATCAGTGACCAGCAACTCGAAAATGTCCGCTTCGATGCCGAGGTCGCACACTATAACTGGGTTGCCGCGCGTATGGAACTGGACAGAACCGCAATCATCGCACCCCAGAACGGGATGGTGGTCGAGGTCAATGTAAAACCAGGCGACTGGATACTGGCCTACACCGCGGTCGCACGGATCATTGACCCCAAGGATCTTCAGGTGTTTATGTTTGTGCCCGAAGACAAACTGAACGCGATCCAGATAAATATGCCGCTATCTGCCGTGCCGACCAGCGGCGGAAAACGCGCGCTGTCTGGTCGCATTATCGGGATCAGTCCCATCATTGATCCGAAAAGCGGGACATGCAAAGTAACGGGTCTCTTTTTGAATGCGGGAAAATATGTCCGCCCCGGCATCCTAGTCAATGTGACCATCACAAAACGCGATGCGCGTTCAAACGGGAAAAATCAATCTTGAAAACCCTGCAATATCAACCTATACAAGAGGGCATTTCTCATGACTCACCAATCATCAGAACAAAAAATCGGGCGCAGGGAAAAACTGCATCTTTTAAAAGAAAACCTGACAAAATGCATTGACACCCTGCTCATCGGTCCCATCGGCATAGGCAAAAGTCATCTCCTCGCGCAGCTCGACGCAGACCATGTGATCAAAGTAAAAACCCTATCCCCAATAAAAGAAGCCCTCATAAATATTGCAGAAGAACTTCACAAACACGGAAAACTATATCCGCATATTGAGGACTTTGAAAAAATAAAAAAACGACACGCCCGCGAAACCATTCAAGCCTGGACAGACATAGTACTCGACTCAGTGGTAAAAAACGAACTCGTCTTAATCGTAGATGACCTGTCCTATATGACACCCTCCGTCGGCCGCCTAATCGACAAACTCAACCGCAAATACATCATCATAGCCGCTCTACACGAAGTCAAAAAAACGTATGAAAAACACTTCTGGAAATTCGACCGCATAGAAATAGAACCCTTATCCACTCCCGAAGCCAAAAAACTCATCCGACAATGTGCTACCGGTGCCAATATAGAAGACTACCGCATGACCGAAACCCACATCTTGCAACAAAGTGCAGGCAACCCGCGCGCCATCATCGAAATCGTCGAAAGACTCCGCAAAGAACCCGCCGTAACCCGATCTGCCGTGCGCCAGGTATCTCATACAGGCGCCCGAAACCAGATCGACCTCACCGTCGTAGTCGTCCTCCTCTTACTCGCAGTCGTCGCAGCGAGATTCTTCATGCGTGGCATCGGGAGCATGGAGGGCTATGTACTCGCTGGCATCGGCAGCGCGATACTCGTAGGCATTCGATTCTTCATGTACAGGTTCAAACGATGACCGCACCGACACACATTGCATTCGGACTACTCACCGTAGCGGGGTCCTTTTCGTTCTTCTCCATGCCTCTCCACCGCAATCTCCCCGCAGTCGCATGCGCCATTATAGGAAGCGTGCTCCCGGATATAGATTCACCAAAGAGCTATATCGGTCGCGTGCTCCCTTATGCATCCATCCCCATCGAGAGGCAATGGGGACACCGAACCATCACACACTCGCTACTCTGCCTGCTCGCCCTATCGGTTATGATCTGGCCCCTGCTCATCTATCAAGCCTCGTGTTACGCGGCCCTGCTCTTGGGCTATATGAGCCATATAACCGCCGATTGCGCCACCAAGAGCGGTGTACCCCTGTTTTATCCCCATCTCGCGGCCTGTGTCTTCCCTGGCAGTGCAAAATACAGAATCAAAACCGGATCTATGGGAGAACACTATCTGTTAATCGGACTTTTGCTTATGCTCCTAATATTCCTGCCCATATTGCACATGGGAGGCATCTGGCAATCATTCAGATACCTCATGGCCACGTCCTCTGCTGCGTATGCAGATTACCGACAATCCGACACAGAAACCATCTTAACCTTTGAAGGACGCTGGAGATACACGCGGGAGCACATACGCGGAGAAGGTGTAATCCTCGATGCCAGACCCACCATGTTCTGGATCATAGTCAATGGACAGGTTCAAACGTGCGGAGAACACGGCACCATCTTACCGAACAAAGTGCGCGTGCGGAAGACAGATCGCCCCGTGCAAATACAGACGCGCCAATTGAAAAACGAAACCTGGGGGCAACTGGTAAATCAGATCCCCGAAAACAGTTTTGTATCTGGACAGCTCAACGCATCTGATACATTCTCGCCCGGGCATGAAACTGCCAATGCCATCACCCTCACCTCCCGATCATTGAAATTTCAATTTGCCCGAAAAGGGGATATCACGCGGCTTCAGCCCGCCCTTCAAAATTTATCAGAGCGCGTAAAAAATCTATCAGAGGAAATGTGGAGAATTCGTGAAAAACTGGAAACCAAAAAAATGGCTTATCCGCCCATTCATTACCTCGAACTGAGGCGAATGGAACAAGAAATTACAGAAAAAAAACAAAAAATCGAAACACTGAAACGCACACAGGTGCGATTCAGCGGCACATTGTACATTCGCATACCAGGAGACACATAATGCAAAAAAAGACAACCAAAACCTTCTGGATCGCGGCTAAAGCATGCCCCTGCATGCTTTAAGCAGGGGGCATACCGCGATGACGGCTTTACAACCTATACCTCTTCATCCTATTCCTCAGCACCATCCGCGAAATACCCAGAAGCGCGGCTGCCTGAACCTGGTTTCCTTCTGTACGCCGTAAAGCCTCCCTGAGCACAGCCCGCTCAACCGCGGGCAAATTCATATCGGAAAGGCTCTGCACCATGCGATCAACGCCACTATCCCCGATCGGTTCTTCCGCATCAAAACCCAGATCATCCGCCTCAATCTCCCCATCACCGCACAAAATCGCCGCCCGTTCAATCGCATTCTTCAGCATCCGAACATTACCCGGAAACACCTGCCGCTGGAGCAAATCTTCCGCCTCTCTCGAAAATCCCACCAGCGGCTTCTGCAAATTGCGTGCACAATCAGCCAAAAAATGCCGTGCCAGGAACAGCACATCCCCCGCTCGCTCGCGCAACGGCGGCACCTGAATCGCAAACACATTCAACCTGTAAAACAAATCCTCTCTAAAAGACCCATCCCTCACCGCTACACCAAGCACTCTATTCGTCGCCGCAACCACGCGCACATCCACAGCGATCTCATCACTACTCCCCACGGGACGAATGCATCGCTCCTCCAGAACACGCAACAAACGCACCTGCATATCCAGCGGCATATCCCCGATCTCATCCAAAAACAGCGTACCCCCATCTGATAGTTCAAAATGACCCTTCTGATCTGCCCTCGCATCTGTAAACGCGCCCTTTTTGTGCCCAAAAAACGCGCTCTCAAACAAATTACCCGGAATCGCAGAACAATTCACGGCAACAAACGGACCGCCAGCGCGATCACTCTCACAATGCACAGCCCGAGCAACCAGTTCCTTCCCCGTACCCGTCTCCCCAACAATAAGCACCGTCGTATGATCAGTCGCAGCCACCTGCTGAATCTCCGCCTTCATCTTCGCAACCGCCTCACTCTCCCCTATCAGCGCATTCAAACCGCTCCTCTCCCGCTCCTGTGCCACGAACCGATCTAACCTGACTTGCACCCTATCCTTCTCTTTTCGGAGCACCTGATAGCGCACCGTGCGCTGAATAGCGGCATTCAACTCCTCCACCTTGAACGGCTTACTGAAAAAATCAAACGCCCCTTCTCGCAACGCCCGAAACGCATTCTCCGACTCCTTAACCCCGGTAATCACAATCACCTCCGCCTCGGGCGCAACAGACCGCACCCGCCGAAGCACCTCAAATCCATCCACACCGGGCATCTTCACATCCGTAATCACAATATCCACAGCCTGGCTCTCCACTACCTCCACACCCTTCTCTCCATTCGCCGCCTCAATAACCGTATGCCCCCTCGCAATGAGAAACTTTCCAATAGCAGTTCGGATATGTGCATCGTCATCGATCACCAAAACCGTCATACTGACCTGTTGCGCCATTCTTATTTCCCCCACATTCTCAATCGCATACTTGAAATTCTGGGAAAATAAGACGGGATTGGTAAAAAGCAAGACCACGCACTCAGAATATGTTTTTATACATCTCAATGTCCCTGTGCATTACAATTTATCCGTTCCTCACTTCACACCTCAATATGCTTATTGATATCCGCCGCCACCTCAAGAACTTCTACAGGCGCGCGAACCACCTCGCCAGCACGCTGTCGCAGGGCAACAATAAGAGGTACCAACGCATCGGATTTCCCCCCAGATAGAATCTCGACAAGATCGCGCTCCAACACACCATTTGCAATCAAATCGGGCACGATCTGTAGCATCTCGGACATCATCATCTCGTTGTTGGGCACGAACACAGCATACGCCGACCGAAACACATCCATAGCCATCCGTCGTCTGTTCTTTAGCAACAGTGCCAAAGCATGGACATACCTTGCTCGCCATACAAACACCACCTTCTCATCATCAGCCAGAGCACCGAGTCTTTCTTCAAGCTCTGCACACAGGCGCAGAGCTTCTGCCGCGCGCGCCATTTTGATTTGCATCATACCCTTTTGGGACAACGCCCAGGCGACCAGAACCTGGACCTCTCGCGCATCGCTACTGCCAAAACGTTCAATCACCTCCTCATACGCCGATACCGCCAATCCCAACTCTCCGAGTTGCACCTGCACATCACCCTTTTGGGACAACGCCAGAGCGACCAGAACCTGGACCTCTCGCGCATCGCTACTGCCAAAGCGCCCAATCATTTCCTCATACGTCGATACCGCCAACCCCAACTCTCCACGTTGTATTTGCATATCTCCCTTTTCGAACAACGCCAAAGCGACCGGAAACTGCAAGTCGGCTGCCTCACGCTCGCCAAAACGTTCAATCACCTCCTCATACGCCGATATCGCCAACCCCAACTCTCCGAGTTCCTGTTGTGCTCTTGCCCCGTGGATCAATACGCGAGCCATCCGCGCCAGGACTGTTTGGTCGCTCGCATCTTCGAAACGCTCAACCATCTCATTACCCACCCCGATCACCCCCTCGAAATCTTCTAATTTCTCATACGCAATAGCCCTCATATGCAATATGTAGGCAACGAGTGACTCTGGCATTAGAGATGCATCCACGCCTCCTGAATCCATAAAATGGTTACCAATCTCCACAACCCTTTCAAATTCTTGCTCCTTGAGCGCCGTTTGGATTTCCTCTTTTAAACGCAGTTCCGCCGCAAATTGAGCATTTGCCGTCGCCCTATCCGATACATATCTAACCGCCGACCATGCCACGCGTAAAAAACTATCCTCTGAACGCGGCTGTCCGGCGAGCGCACGTTCAATACCCTCTCGAACAATCGCCGACTCCAAACTCGGCTGACCGAACATCTGGTACAATTTGCCGATCCCGTAGAACGCCACCATAAAATGGATCAAATTTCTCACAACCGTCGCCGCAACGCGCTCGCGGCGCAGCTTGTAGTAGATACTGTAAAGAGGTTCCGCGACGCTATACAGTCGCTTTCTACCAGAACCCTCAAATCTCACCGAACCCCGGCTAACCAGTCGTCCCAGCAGAGTCGATACGGGCCGAACCTCCATACGCGCGCGCGCCGCAATCTCGCCAGTACTCGACGGTTGCCACAGATCAATCAACGCGAGATACACGCGGCGTTCAACCCTGCCCAAGACCTCCAGATGACCGCGAAAATACTCGGTATGATCGTCAATCATCGCAACCAGTTCCTCCATCAACCGGCGCAGTGATCGGTGCTGCGCGAACCCGGCGACAATCACCAGAAGACGGGGATTGCCACCGGTCAAGATCTCGAGCGGCCTGATCTCGTGCTCGCTCACCACATCGCCGCTGATCACCTGCCACAAACGGCGACATTCTTCGGTATCCAGCGGTTCCAAATCGACAATGCGAAACAACTCAAAAAACGGCTGTTTCGCATCATCCAAACCCTCAAAGCGACTCGTCGCAGTAGCGAGCAACATAATCCGAGGCTCGGACGCCAACGCGTCGCGCAACTGCCGACCAAAATCGTCATCCACATCTTCGCAGAGCGCCTGCAAATTTTCGACCATGAGAACAAGTTTTTTTCCCAACCGTTCCGCCGCGTCCAGAACAGTATCAAAAACCCGATCCGCGAACGCCTCCTCGCGCCAGCGATCAGCCAAATCGGCATGCGTCTCTCGCAGCTCCCGCGCGAGATCGGGATCGTACCTAACACTCTCCCGCGCAAGGTAGAACAGGGTATCGAGCCAAAAATCGGCGATATTGAATATCTCTTGACTCTCTTCCATAAACCGAACCGACAAAAGACACTCGGAAAATTCCTCATCAACATTAAACTCCGCCGCAACCCGCGCGAGCAACATAGTCTTTCCCCGCCCCCGAGGTCCGACCACCAGAACATGCTCGCACAACGGTGAATCGATATTCCCGCGCAAACTCTCAAGCACCATATTGAGTTCTCGTCTCCTCACCGCGAACTGCTCGATCACCTCCTCATCGGATTGGAACGACCCCGGATTGAATTTGCGGATTGATTGCTCGAAATTGTTCATTGCGCGTCTCCTGATGATTCATTTCTCTTTTGAAAACCTTGACAGAATTGTTGACAACAAAATTGTCGTCAACAAAATAGTTGACAAAATAATATTTCCAAAAAAAATGTCAACAAAATAGTTGACAAAAATTGAAAAACGATATAAATCATTCTTTACCATTGAGATATAGTACGCATAGAATGAGAATAAACCATACAAAAGCCCAACGGCATCCTCTAAACCCTTGGGCTTTTCTTAATGAAACAGGTCAAATACGCTTTACCTGTCGCCCCTGAAAATATATTTTGACCGTGAGATATATCTCTAACGCACAGAAAGGCGCAGTATGAAGCGTTTTTGCATCCTGCTTGTGGTCATTACAAGCTGTCTATGGACCTGGGCGCACGCATCACAATCCAGACCTCTCCCCGACTTTGACGGAAACGGCGTTGTGGATCTTCCAGACTTCTTGCTATTTGCCAGCAAATTCGGTTCAAAACAAGGTGATGAGACGTATGAAGACCGATTCGACCTGGATGGCGATGGCGCGATTGCATTTTCAGATTTTCTGATCTTTGCCAGCAACTTTGGCAAAACAGTGCCCCAGGTGGACAGGATGATAAATTTCCCACTACGCGCCATCCATGCTGCGGGCAATTGGGGAGACACGGGCGATGTCGTAGATAAATGGGAAGCCACTGGGAGAGTCGGAACACTCATCCCTCTGGACTATATCGAATGGCTAAAGGACCTGCATGTAAACTGGATCGGCCTATCCGCCGCGCTGCATTACAACGACAGTATGGATAGCACGGTCGAGCGCGTGTACTCATCAGATGTAGATATCCCCACTTTTACCGATGAAGCACTCAGACAATTGATCCGAGAATTTAGAAATCACGGGATTGACGTCTATCTGACCCTGGCATTCGAAGCCGACAAGGCTGAAACCGCCGCACGTCCGGTAAGAAGGTGGCAACTCGGAGACCCGGCACCTACCGGCGTTCCGCCTGATAATCCGAATATCTATGGATTAATATTGCCCCAATACTGGCCCTGGCATCCCGATCACCCGAATCACCGGCGTTTTATCGCCGAGTTCTGGGCAACCTATACGCAACAGGCAGTACATTTTGCCAGAATAGCAGAGGACGAAGGCGTGCGTTTATACTCTCTGGGCACAGAGACTGACCGGCTTTTTCGAACGCGTTCAGGAGGTTATATGACGAATGATTTTGGTCGGGAACTCAGATCAATGGTACAGAGCGTACGCGCCGTGTACAGTGGCCTGCTAACCTATGACATGCACTACGACGTACTCACAGCATCCCACTTTTACGGACCGGGATCGGGCGCAGGTCATCTATGGGAAGACCTCGATCTCGACATTATTGGACTCAGTGCGTGGTTTCCACTGACGGACTCGCGTCCGTCAACAGTACTGAGCGTCGAAAGTTTACAGGCGCGTTACAGGCAGATATTCCAAAACCTGCTCATCCCCTTTGCGAACAGAAATCCCGACCGGCCCATTTTATTTACCGAATACGGTGCTATGGATGTGGTTGAAACACCCCAAAGACCTGGTGATACATCAGCGCAAAACCGGCGATTCGTATTTACCGATTGGAACCGCAATGGGCTGGATGACGGGCGGGAAACTCAGGCCAACATCTACCAGGCATTAATCAACACCATAGCTCAGTACCCCGGAATCGTAAATGGTGTCTTCTATTGGGACAATTGGATAACCAGCGACGAACTGTGGGCGGGATACTGGGCACGTCGCCGCAATTATGCCATCCGCGATAAGCTGTCCGAGAAAATCGTGCGATCGGCTTATGCGTCCTATGCGGAGTCATTTTCTCTTATTGGAAAAAAATATATCCCTACACTCTATCGCATTTTCAAAATTAACATATTTTAGACATTCTATTTTAATTCAGCAACTAAACTATTCATAATTAACATTTTATATCCTAAAAATAATCCTCAAAATTTCTTAATATTTGCAAAACACAATCGGAACACAATTCGAATTTTTCAAGGAAATCTCGAAAAAAATAAACTAAAGTTCTTTTATCCTATAGAAACAAATAATATTTATCATTCATAGTAAAATTAAAATTTTCAATCACCGGCAACATCACCTTAAACGTCGTCCCTGCGCCCTGCTCACTCTCCACGGCGATCTGTCCATCGTGATTGCGAACAATAGCGTAAGTAATTGACAACCCTAAACCCGTACCCCGATCCGCATCCTTTGTCGTAAAAAACGGCTCAAAAAGACGCTGCCTTGTCGCCTCATCCATCCCAACCCCATTATCCTCCACCTCAATAACAACCACATTGTCCTCACCCCGCGTTCGGACCCGGACCAGCTTATCATACCCCACCCCCTCCATCTCCGTCCGCTCATCCACTGCATCCCGGGCATTCGACAGCAAATTGAGAACAACCTGCTCGAGCGGATGCAAATGTCCCCAGACCTTTGGGAGCGCGTCAGAAAGATCCAGAACCAGATCAATCCCGTGATTCTCAAGCTGCGAACCCATCAACTTCAAGCTACTCTGTATCACCTCATTCACATCCATCGCCTGGCGCGGCTCCTCGGACACATCGCGCGAAAACACGCGCAAATGATCAACAGTACCCGCCATCCTATCGACCACACCCCGAACATCCTCCATCATCTCCCTCAACTCGTCTGTCTCAAGCGGCAGACCCTCCTTCAACCGCAGACAAATATCCCCAGCACTTGTCTCGACAGCGGTCAGCGGCTGGTTAAGCTCGTGCGCCACGCCCGCAACCATTTGCCCCAGCGACACCAGACGCGCGGACTGCAGGAGTTGCGTCTCATTAGCAGATGCAAGATCTTCATTTGCTTTCTGCAGCCTCCGATCCCTGACAATAATCCGCGAAATCAGATAACCCGTAAGGATCACAAATCCCCCAATCAGGCTAATAAACCACAGACGGCGCCACACCAGCGGAACAACATTGAACGACATCACAATCGGTGTGGGATCTTCATTAAACGCCAGATCGCGCGCTTTAACCTCAACCGTATGCGTCCCCACATTCAGACCTTCAAAGGATAGGATCGTATCCCCGGTATATGGCGACCACTCCCCACCGTTCAAACGATGGGCGTATTGCAGATCTTCGCGCAACGTACTTCGCCAGGCGTCTATCCCTGTCCACGCGAAATTTATCTTTCCGCTCTGAGAGACCTCATCCTGAACAATGGTTATCAGGGTTTCAGGTGGATCCGTCTCTGGCACATATCGGATCGTACGCAGAATCCAGGACACCGCAACGCCCTCGGATTCTGACCGTCTGAGCCAAGCATCTACATCAGATACAGAATTGAGCCAGAGTGCCCCGTCTCCAGACTGAAGAATCGGATCATAAAACTCTGTACGCGGAAGTCCAGAAGGTAAAGCCTGTGGCAACCACGTGCGCCCATCAAACCGGCTAACACCCTCTGCTGTTCCCACCCAAATCGCACCAGCTCGATCCTGAAAAATACTACTGACCCTGTTATCCGCCAGCCCGTCCTGGTAATCGAACTGGTGCCACTCCGTCCCATCATATCGAAAAACCCCATAAGTTCGGGACCCTAACCACAGGTTTCCCTGGGTATAGACAGCATCGATAAAATCATTCGTCAGTGTCTCCGGACCTGTAAATTGCACCTCTCGCACCCCATCAAAACCGAACAGCCGCCCGCCAAACCACAAAACACCATCAGAACTCTGCCCGATCCCATAAGCATAGCGCGTCATCATCGGAGAAGTATGATGTGTCCAACTCGCCCCATCAAAAACCACCACCCCACCGAGAAAGCCATCGTATAACCACCAATCCACAGCCGCAACAAACCACAATGTGCCGTCAAAAGCCTCATAAACCCCGCGCGGATCAACACCCCATGAAAGCTGAGGATGGCGTTTCATAACCCATTCAGAACCATCCAACCGCGCTGTAGCCGCGACACGCTCGTGACTACCCACAGCCCACAACGCGCCCTCTCGCGTCACAATCAGCTTACTCGGCATATCCATCAAACCATCTTCCACACCAAACCGCATCCACCCTTGCCCATCACGACGCACAACACCGTTATCCTGCGAGATAAACCACTGCGCCCCATCCGCCGTATCACACTGAAAAATGAGACCCTCATAAGTCTGCGTCTGGTTCTCACCCAGATCCAGACGCACAGCTTCCTCTCCCCTTCCCATAATCCAGAGCGCGCCGTCCGTGGCTTCGTGGAGTTCCGTGTGATGCGAAGACACTCTCGAATCATAAACGCGCCACACGCCATCCCTATAAGCAATCAAACGGCTGCCACCAATCCAGAGCGTCCCATCCCGACTTTCCAGGATAGATGTATAATGATGACTGTGATCGACCTCACCAATTTCAATAGCCTCCCATCTCTCGTCAGCAAACCGGTTGACGCTCTCGCTATTATCGCCATACACGACCCAAACAACGCCATCCTTTGTCACACACATCCTCGGATACACGCCCTGATCAATCCCATCTTCATCGCTGAAACGCCGATAGCCCGACGCAAAATCAAACCGAATCAAATCGCCGTCGTACGTCCCAAACCAGATCGCTCCGTCGGGTGCTTCACACACATCATACACCATCAACCTCCGACTGTCCAAAACGCGACCTGGAACAGCAACAAAAGTCACCGCATCGGACACCATCTCCCGAATACCCGTCGTATCCTCCGCAGCCACATACAACCTTGTCCCATCAAGCGTCAACCTGAGCGCACCCCATTCCGTACCCGCCCACAAACTCCCATCCTTTGCCTCCATCAAATCATAGGTATTCCATTTATCCCCTTGTAATGGAAATACCCGTTCCCACATCCCATTCTCGAAACGGCTAATACCTTGATCAGACCCCACATAAACACGTCCGTTCCGTGCGACATAAAGCGCGTTGATCTGCGCCCCAACCATCCCCTCATCAAACGGAAAGAGATGCCAGTTTATCCCATCGTATCGATAAATACCCTTATCCGTCCCAAATAAAAAATTTCCATCCCCATCCTGCGCCAAACACGACGCCCTTTGCCCCTTCAAATCTGGAAAAGATCGCCAGCGCCAGGACTCATGCACGGCATCCGGATGACGAGGCGTAAAAGGCTCTGCCCCAAAACACGCACTCGCACCCACGAGCATCAGGAGAATCAGATATTTTGCGTATTGATCTATCATCTCAACAAATTTGGATCGTATGACCTTCTCCGCAAAAATGGAATAAACAGCACGTAAAATAACGCCAGAGCTATGCCATCGAGAAACAACAGATACCACGGCCACGGCAAAAAGAAAAAAGGCGATTTTGTAGCGGGTGGTTGACAGAGAAACATATAATTGCTTCCCAGCATCAAATTGACGCCGATCAAAACAACAGCCAGAACATTCAGCAAAACAAAAACGCGCAAAATCGATCTGGTTGTCGGTCGCATGCCCAAGCCCCATGTGGCGAACAGCGCAGCAGCCACAATACCGCCGTGCGCGATAAAATATTGAAAAAAGCGATACTGCGGATATCCAATATCGAGCTGAGGCGTCACAACCGCATTCGTTGCGCCGACAAGTCCCCAGAAATAGGCAATCTCGTAAGCCATCTGCCGTCGGAAAACGAGCGTAACCACAACCGCAAAAACAGTAATACCGCAAACATGCAACGGCATATACTCCCGCACAAACTCGTGTACCCCAACCTCTATCAGGCGATAGCTCCAATTCAGCACCTCGTTGACCGCAATCACCCCTGCAAACCCATAGCAAATCGCCTGGATCGCCTTCGCCGAATCCAGCCACCTGACAACAAGCGTCAAAACAATCGGCACAGCGAGAATCACGCCCATCGCAGTGATGTGAGCAAGGCCGAAAAACTCGAACTGACTTGAAGGCATCATTTCTCCATCTATCTATTCACAGTCACCCGGTTATTCACCCGCGTAATCTCTTCCAACTTCTCCTCGGGATCGAGAACCACGGTGACAGCATCCGGCATACCGGAACCAAGGGAAAACACGACCTGCTTTGTTCTCGGCAGCAAATCCAGGGGTGCTTCCAAATTCTGAATTACCCTGCGCCCCAGAGCCTTCTCACCATCGTACAGAGCAACCGTTAAATTTTCAACCTCCACAGTGCCAATATTGTGTACCGTCACCCGCACATGATCGCCATCCACCGCCACATCGCGCGCGGAAATACCAGCATCTGGCAAATACTCAGCCACCTCTTGAACCTCACCTGTAAGATCAACTGAAATCCGCGTCAACTGCCGTGAAGGCAAATCCACTTCAACCTCTGTCCCCCGGCGAACACGCACCCCATCCCGCCGGAAAACATCTACCTGCCCCATCTTGCCAACAACCGAATAAACCCCATCCCTCAAACGCCACAGACGCATGCCAACTGTCCTCTCCCCTGCCTCAAAATTATAAACCAACACACTGAGCGCTTCATCGGTACCCTCTGTCACCAGCGCGGCAAAATCAGCACCCGTATTCTTCCACGTCACGGCAAAACTCGGAAAATCGCCTGCCCGGGTCACATCACCCGTGTACATCGCCAGCAAATGCTCTGCCCCTCGCACAAACACGCGATCCGTAAAATAAACTTCTGAAGTCAGAAACGGGCGGTTAATCCGCATACTATTAATACTACTCTCACAACCCGAAATTAGATACGATACATCTCCCGTCAATCGCCACCGCAAATAACTCGACCCACCCTCTCGAAACAGCGCATCGTATCGCGCATCACCCGTAAGCAACCGATAGCTCGAAAAGCGTCCCGGATTCAGCACCTCGCGCAAAGCCCATGCGCGAGAACCGACCTCGGCATCGGCGGGCAGATCATCCAAATTTTCGAGAACCGCCAACCCATCGCGGTGCGGTTGCAAAAAAGCCTCGTCTCCCGTAATCCACCAAACAGCCAAAAGATGATCGTAAATCATCCCCGAAGCACTCGGAAAAGAATAAAGCCATCCCATACCCGTATCATACCACGTATCCCCCGGACCACTCAGCTTATTCTCCGGAAACGTAATCGCCGCTGGAATCACCCCCGCGGGCTTCCCATCTGCCTCTCGAGCAATCGCCTCAATCCAACTCTTCCCCCACTCCGAAATCAGACGCACAGCCTCTGGATGTCGATTGTACCAGGCCAACCAGCGAATCGGTTTCACCGCCCGCGCATTATAAGGCACATCCACATTATACGGCGCCCGTTCATCCACCTCGTGCGCCCCAATGCGCATCGACCTAAAATGCAAATTGCCCCGCTCGGTCTTACCCACCCACACATCGCGCATCACCCGCGCCGTTGCCATCGCGCGTTCCACATACTCTGGATTCCCGTATTCCGCCGCCAAAAGAATCGGATGCGTATCGGAAATCAGCTCTGAAGAATGCTCCACATCATACGCGCGCTTGCTGTACCCATCCGCAATCAAATCGCTATCCCAAACCCCATCGGCCATACGCCGTATTGCTCTAATTGCGCGGGCATCATCTGCTGCAAAAAGGGCGGGCTGCCAATGCCGAAACATTTCGCAATCATCTTCATAATGCCCGCCCATCTCGCCATTTTCAGCCTGTCGCTCATCCGTCCAGTAATGAATCACATCGAGCAGCCGCTTGAGTGCCTCGCGCTGTTTTGTCGCCCAAACCGGCGCATCTTCAGCGCCTTCGGTATATTTGGGATCGTCATAAGTGAAACGCTCGCCCAAATACATGCGAATCATCTGATCTTCTAAAAATGCCTCTCGAAGCTCCAAAAAAATTTCATCCGACGCCTCGACAAAACGCACATCATGCAGTTCCATAAAATAGCCAAAATACACCTGGCCCAGAGCGTACAATGCTCGAAACCGCAGGGGATCTCCGGGATCGCCCGCAACCAATCGAAGATGCACTTGCGCATACCACAGGCGGCTGCTCTGGCCCATCCCAAACTTCTCTCTTGCCCAACTCCAATTGCGCGCTTCAACCCGGTCCAATCCTTCTAAATAGGTAAAAATATCCCGCACGCGATTTTGAGTGCGAACATCCGCAGTATCTTTTTTTAATAAACCAAGAGCCTCCTCAATCAAAGCGCGGTGATTCGGACAAGACACATGGCCCGCCGTCCACAACAAAAGCTCAGCTTTCACTAATGGTGCAACATCCGCCTTTCGAAAAGCCGACGCAGCACCCTCAAAATCCCCGCGATCATACCGGGCAATCCCCTGTTGCAAATCGGGTTCTAATGCAAAAACGGGATCAACCGCCTCTAAACGACCACCCACCCGTTGGAACAAATGGGGATAGCCGGGGCGCAACGCCACGGACATCAACCCCACCCGCTGCGACTCATAGAGCTTGCCACTGCCCACACCCTCAACGCGAATCAGCACAGAATCTCCCGACACAGACACTGGAAAACGCAACAGTGCCGGAGGTGTTTGATACCACCCCCTCTGACGCATCGGGTTATCCCTGGTACGCGCCGCAAACACGCCATTCACATAAACCTGTAGCGACCGCGCATCCGGTCCATCTGGCACACCGACTTCAGCCATATAATACCCCGCTGGCACATCCACCCGAAACACCAGCCCCTCTCGCGCATAGTCCCGACGCTCGTAGCGCCCACCAACACCATCCGTCAACAACGCGCCAAACCGGGAAAACGCCTGGTCAACTTCAACCGCACCGGAAACCCGCGAGATAAACCCATACCCGCGTTCGGCTGTATAAACATCCTCTGGCGTCACCCGTATATAGCCCGATACTACCTTTGAATCTGCAGCACCCATATCGAACAAATAGTTCTTCAACTCATCGGCACTCGCCAAACCTGTCCCGATCACAATGCCTGTAAACAGAATTAAAATCCTCATATATTACCTCTGTTAAACTGAGTGTTTAAGCCCCTTTTCTTCAAAATATGAAAAAATTGAACAATCATTAAAACTTTTTGCCTCAACCAAACGTCTTGAAAGGTGAACATCACACAGAACGCCAACTCAGGTTCACTGTATGAACGATGCGGAATTAATTGCCCTGTTCAGAGCCGGGCAAATCGCGGCCTTTAACACCCTGGTCAAACGCTGGGAGTGTCCGATCTACAACTTTGTCCTGCGCTATGCGGGCAATAGAGACGACGCGCGCGACCTGTCAAAAAAAGAGTTACCATTACTGAGATGTGAGACACGAGATTGAAACAAAAAATCCCACCCTGAACACAGGATGGGATTTTTTGTGCTCTATTAAACTCAATTCCCGCCACCGCCGCGCCCACCACGGCCACCTTCACCACCGCGCCCGCCACCACCGCGACGACCCTGCTGGCCCCGAGCCTGTCTCGGCGGACCCGCTTCAATCGTAATATTCACGCGCACCTCATCCCCCAGCACATTGGCAAAATTCGCCCAGCTATTCACGCCAAAATCCGAACACAACAGCGTCAACTCGGTTTCAAAACCAGCCAGAGGCGTGCCGCGCTGCGGATGCGTACCAATACCGAGCACCATCACCGGCAACGTAACGCTCTTTGTCACGCCGTGCATAGTCAAATCACCCGTCACCAGAATTTTTTCCCCTTCCTTCACAGCCGACGTACTCTTAAATGTAATCGTCGGATAAGTCTCCACCTCAAAGAAATCCGCACCGCGCAAATGACCATCGCGACGCTCATTCCCCGTATCGATACTCCGTGCCTGGATCGTCGTTTCAATCATCATCTTCTCGGGCGCGGCCGGATCGTAATCAATCATCCCACCAAACTGATTAAACCTGCCCGCCGTGCGGCTCACAAAGTGCCGAATCGAAAACCCGACCGACGAATGCGACCGATCAATCTGGTACTTCTCGGCAAAACCCGTATCCGCCATCACAAGCGACGACACCAGTCCCAAACACAACAAACGTATGACGCTCAACATTACACCCTCCTGTGAAAAATTGACCCCGACTCTATATTAAACGAATTAAAAGCAAAACATTCTGGATCGCGGCTCAACAACATACCGCGATGACGGGCGAGGCATGCCTCGCCCCTACACACATCATTGCCCTTCTTTTGCATCTGCGTTCATCTGTGTCATCTGCGGATCACACTTCCCCCTCCTCTGCCATCACCACCCGCGACGCTGCCAACCCATCTATCCTGGCGACTGCACCCGTCACGGGATCAATCTGCCCAAACGACAACACACCCGTCGGACAACTCTGCACACAGGCCGAACACCGCACGCACTCCGGATCCTCCATAGGCAAACCCTTATTCGCAAAATTCATCACATCAATACCCTGATGGCACACCGACGTACACACACTACACGAAATACACTTCTTCTTATCCGAAAAAATCCGAAACCGCGAAAACCGCGCATAAACATGCATCAGCGCAGCTAAGGGACACGCAAACCGGCACCACATCCGCCCGCTAAAATGCCAGTAAAAACCCACCCCAATAATACCCGCCAAAAACAAATCCACAAACCACTGATAATTCAAAAACGTCAGCGGAAAAATCAGACCGCCCCAATTCACATCCTTCCCCATAAACAGCCCCATATACCCCGCATTCACCCAGTGATCATAAGGCAACAACCAGCCCGCAATCCGCAATGCCAGAAGCACAAAAGCCAGAACCAAAATCACCTGCCCCACCATATTCATCCGATTCCAAACAGGACCGTGCGGCATCTTTTGCCGGTGCATATCTCCCATCGTCTCTGCCAGTGCCCCGCACGAACAAATCCATCCGCAATAAGCCCCCTTGCCCCAGCGCCAGATAATCAACGGAATCACCACAAAAGTCTGCACCAGACTAATACCCAACCACCACCCCAGCGGCTGACTCGTAAACACATTCCAGAAAAACAGCGGCCACGCCAGAATAAAACCCAGACTCCGCCAGTACTCCCGTCCGTGTGCATCCCACTCCGTCGCCGGGAACAACGCATCTGCCACAGGCTTCAGAAAAGCACCATCGGAAAACCAACCATTGTGCCCCAACCACGGCAAAAAAATGTACGGCAACAAAAACAGGGGCACACACTGAATAACCATCAGCGTCACCGTCTGCACCGTCACATAAGGTGTCTGTCGTCGATTAATCCTGCGAATCCCAAACCCCACCACACACGCGCAATAAGCCAGCGAATAATAAAAACCCGGCTGCATCATCGACGTCCACACCGTCCCGAAAAGACCCGACTTATCCTCCGCTGGCGTCAAATTAAACGGAAACAGCTCTGCCCCCTTAAACCACTCGTAAATCGGAATCCCCGCACCCGTCTTCCAGTGATACACAAACACACACGCCAGCATAATCAACCCAAAAGACACCCATGTGCCCAAACGCCACTCTCCTCTAATCGGCACACCTGACCGCCTGAAAAAATCCAGCGGAGCCTCGCGCCCAATCATGGAAAACACCGCATCATTGGGCATCGCCTCATCACCCTCGCCCGTCGAAAGCACCACCTCATCCTCACCAATCGCCTTCACCTCACTCGCCAGTGCCATCCGCAAATGATCCCCACCCGAAAGCACCTCAATCTTCTCCACATTCTCGGGCTTGGGACGGCTCAGTTCCGCACGCCGATACGACAGCGTCACCCGCCCGCCGGACTCGGCAATTGCAATCGCGGTCTCCAGCGCACTATCACCACCACCGACCACCAGCACATCCTGGTCCGCATAATCCTTAGGATCGTGCAACCGATTCATCACCTTATCCAGATCCTCACCCGGCACATTTAACTTTCTAAAATTGCCCGACCGACCAATCGCCACAATCACCCGGTGCGCCAGCAAATCCTCCCCATCGGGAATCACCACCCGCAACACATCCCCCTCTCGCTGCACGCACTCTGCACGCGCAAACACCGGCTCGATATCCGTGGTCCGCTCCTCCAACTCCTCCAACAACCGCTCCTTCACATCTGCCCGATCCGAAAATTGCAAATCACCTGCCGGGACCATATCCGTCGGATACGTATAAATCGGCTTCGCCTTTGGAAAATTCACCACCGTAGAAAACCGCTCTGACGCCTCCAACAGCACAAAATCCAATCCTCGATTTCTCGCCTCAATACCCGCCGCCATACCCGACACACCCCCACCAATAATCACCAGATCGCGCACCCCGTCCCTCTGCGTCCGCCTCTCAAACCCCGCATCACTCGCAATCGTCTGCACTGCCCGCGCCCCCGTATCCGACGAAAACTTCAACAGCGGAATCCCCGTCAAATCGCCCACAATGTACAACCCCGGCACCGCCGTTGACCCATCCTCATTCATCTCGGGCAACTTCTCCACCGTGCCCGCGGGCCACCGCGTGTGCAACCAGTGCATATACCGCTTCAAAAATCCAAACATAGTTTCCCTTCTCCGATCAAAAAAACGCCCGCATAGGATAAATACTCTATCTCACATCGTCAATTCCAAAATTTGCGTCATCCATAAACATTATCAATCAACGCGCGGATATACCCAATCGCATACGCCTTCCCGTGCAATTGCGTATATGTGGGGTGGGCAAACCTCGGCGTATGATCCATCATATACGGACCATTGAACCCATTATCGCGATAAACCGCCATCGCGCGTTTCATATCGATATCGCCCTCATCCATAAAAACTTCGACAAACCGCGGCAACTGACCCTTCACATTGCGGAAATGCACCCAAACAATTTTATTATTCGAAGCCATCTCGGCAATCGCATCGTAAACACCCTCACCCAGCAACTCCGTCATACACCCCTGGCAAAATAACATGCCATTGTGCTCGCCCGGCGCAATCTCAAAAAGCGTGCGCCTGAACTGATCCAGCGACGAACAAATCTGTGCAATACCACCCAAAGGCTCTGGAACCGGCGGATCATCCGGATGCAGCGCCATACGCACCCCCGCCTTTTCCGCAACGGGAATCACCGCCTGTAAAAACACCTCCATATTTGCCCACATCGTCTCCTCTGAAACAGGCGGATCGTGTTGCTCTGGACGATTCTCACTAAAATATTCATAGTCAAACGTACTATAGCTCACCCCACCCCGACCCGTATCTGAAGGCGTGCGAAAATTTCCCATCGGCTTGAAATTCCAGCCCAAACACGGAATTCCCGCCTTGCCCAGCGACGCCAGCATCTGGCACCAGAAACCGATCTTCTCATCCCGATCTTCCATAGCCAGCGCAATCTCCTCCCAGCACGGCATAAAAATATTATTCAACCTCATGCCATGGGATTCCACCAACTCCCGCGCCTTCTCAAATTCCTCCGTACAATCCTCCCCCGCGCGAAGCCGCTGCGCCAGCGCCGTATTCGCCACACCCGTGCCACTGCGCTTAGCCGATTTTGCGGGCGGTCGTCCACCCCGCAACTCGAGATGAATCGAATCCACGCTAATCGCCCTGTAAAAACTCAAAATATCATCGTCCAAATTGTCGTAATGAACCTGATCTTGAATATACATTTTTACCACCTCTCGCATCCCAATAAACTGCTAAGCAATTGTACCGTTCCTTAATTTTTAACTCTCAACCTCGACATCGGACACCCGCCGTTGACCACCTTGCCGTTCTTCCGCATCGACAATCTCGGGAACATATCCCTCAACATCTCGAATATACCCGAGCAACCGCGCCTTCATTCGATCTGCAACGGGACGATGGCTTTCATAGCCGATCAAATTGCGCAACTCGTACGGATCTGCCTCCAGATCGTACAAATACGCCTCGTCATAACTTCTCGCACCCTCTGCACCGGACGGCACCGCATCGCTTTGGACCGCGTACTTCCATCGCTTTGTGCGAACCGCGCGACCAATACCACTCTCTGAAATCTGCACAAACACATCATCCGGCCAGGGATCTGCAAGCGACCTCCCGCCACCGCCCAAAATGGGAAGCACGGAACGCCCCGACATCTGATCGGGAATCTCCAACCCCGCGCCATCCAACAGCGTCGGCGGCAAATCCACCAGACTCACCAACTCGCCCAACGTACCCCCGCCTGTAAACGGACCACCCGTCAACACCGTTGGCGTGCGGATAGAACTCTCGTGACACGAACGCTTGTATTCCTTATTGCGGGTGCGGAAATGGCAGGCGTGATCAGACGTAAATAACACAATCGTATCCTCTAACAGCTCCAAACTCTTCAGCGCATCGAGCAAACGCCCATAAGCCTCATCCAACCGCTTGATCATCCCCCAGTACCCACCCAAATGCTGCTGCGTACTCCCCCCCGTGGGAACCGCGCCGGGATATTCACCTTCAGCAGAAGGATGCGTGGGCAAAGCCGCTAAATCGGGCGGCGTCCATCGCCCGGCATACATCTCGCGATACCCATCCGGCGGCGGATAATCATCCAGATGATTCTGGTGATGCGGCTCCAAAAACGAAATAAACAGATAAAAGGGATCGCTCTGATGTTCATCCACATACTGGATCGCCGCATCGGTCAGCGCATCGACCCGATAACCGGGCAACTTCACCTCCTGATTATCATTATCATAAACAACGCAATCATACGTATCAGACGTCCCCTCCAGCGCATTTGCCGCGAGCCAGAACTGGTACCCACCGCGCGCTTCTTTCGGCACAAAACCGCGCCCAGTCGTCGCCAGATGCCACTTCCCAATATACCCCGGGTGGTAGCCCGCATCATTAAAACACTGTGCAAGCGTCTTGTGATCGGGATTCAGCCCAATCCCATTGCGATACACCCCCGTCTCACTCGCGTACATCCCCGTCTGCAAACACGAACGCGCCGGACCGCACACGGGCTGACATGTAAAACTATTGTACACATGCGTCCCGTGCTGAGCCGCGCGATCCAGATTGGGCGTAATCCCCAATGGATTGCCATGCGCTGCCATACAGTCCCAACGCTGTTGATCCGTAAAAAATACAATAACATTTGGTTTGTTAGCCATACAATTCTCCTTTGAGTGAAAATATTGTTATATTTATGCCCGCGTACATACCAATATACGACCAATACAAAAATTTCGCGGTACTATATTGCCCCCACCCGTATCCCTCAACAGGAGCACGCAATGCGACACTTAGTCACCATCCTTTTCACCCTCATCTTCATCACCCCGACCCATGCAGAAGTCAAACCCTATGATGACGCATTCAAAAAACAGTGGTACGCCGGACTCGCGGAAATCACCCGCTATGAACTCAAACAGGCGCAATACCGCGACACATACGACGGCGACGCCGTCCTCATCTTCGTAACCGAGAACTTTCTCACAGACAAACACGTAAAGCACGAACGCGGCGACGGCCCCAGCACCTCCGTACTCAAACTCAACGCCATGCGCCAATTTACAACGGGCCTCTATCCCTACTCCATCATGACCTCTGTATTCACACCCGTATCACCCGACCAAACGCGCACACTCAAGGTTACCAGCACAGCCCAAGAATGGTGCGGACACACCTTTGCCCAAATAAACCATCGCAACGGCGAATACAAAGCCACGCTACGGTCTTATTTTCAAAGCGACGGCGACCACGACCTCACAATATCGGACGCCATTCTCGAAGACGAAATCTGGACACGCATCCGACTGGCACCCGAACGCTTGCCCACTGGTGAAATCCAGATCATCCCCGGCATGCTATTCCAGCGCCTGACGCACACCCTCCCCGATGTCCAAACCGCCAATGCGGAACGCACCGAAAGCGACACAACCCAGACCTATACCCTCGCTTACACCTCCATCGGCCGCAAACTCGCCATAACCTTTGAAAAAAACTATCCCCACGCCATCCTCGGCTGGGAAGAATCCATCCAACGCCGGGGCCGCTGGACCACGACCACAGCGCGCAAAACGCATACCACAATGCTCGACTACTGGAACAAAAACAAAGTTGAAGACATCGCCTATCGCGCACAATTGGGGTTAAAATAGTTGTTAATTTCAAGCGACTTATCTATCTTTAATCTTCTGAGATCCCATCAAGTCGCCAAAAAGCGCGGAGATTGAAATGACCACCAAAAAAATAAAATTCATCGCGGGATTTGCCGTCATTATCGCCAGCTTGCTCACCATGATCGTGTACAGCTCTGAAAAAATGTCGCTATATTACCTCACCGTCTCCGAACTGGAAGCGCGCGAAACCGAATTTGCCAACACCCGCTTCAAACTCGCCGGCAAAGTCATCCCCGGCACCATCATCAAGCGCGACGGCAACCGCACCGTCGAATTTGAAATCTCTGACCTCATCGACCAGGACTCCTCTGCCAACAAACGCACCATCCGATACAGCGGCGTCGTACCCGACACCTTCCGCGAAGAAGCCGACGTCGTACTCGAAGGCAAAATCGGACCCAATGGCATCTTCATAGCCGAAAACATGCTCGCCAAATGTCCCTCAAAATACGAAAGTCAGAGCTACGAAGAAATCAAAGCGTCGTACGAATAAACGAGACCCAAACACATGCTCCCACAACTCGGTAACTTTCTCCTTTATATCGCCCTATTCACCTCGGCTTATGCGGTCATCGCCGCAATTCTCGCTGCCAAAACCCGGCGAATGGGCCTCATCCTGAGCACGGAACGCGCAGTCCTCACAGGTTTTATACTCTGCCTCTCCGCCATGGCCATTCTCGAAGTGCTCTTCCTCACAGACCGCTTCGACATCTACTACATCGCCACCCACTCCAGCCGCGACCTGCCCACGGGCTACAAATTCACAGCCGTCTGGTCCGGCATGCAGGGATCGCTCCTCCTCTGGGCATTGATCCTATCCGGATTCATATTCTTTGCCGTCATCAAAACCCGTGCCTTTCGCGGACCCCTCGCCTCTTATGCCACGGCCATCATGTCCTTCACGCTGGTCTTCTTCCTCGCGCTCATCTGTATCCACGAAAATCCATTTGTCACCATGCCGCGCGCCATGCCCGATGGAACCGGCATGAACCCCCTGCTCGTCCATCCCGTCATGGCCATCCACCCCCCAATGCTCTATCACGGCTACGTCGGCTTTACCGTACCCTTTGCCTTTGCAATGGCCGCCCTCTTATCCAGACAAATCGACGAAGAATGGATTCGCACCACCCGCCGCTGGACCCTCCTCGCCTGGTTCTTCCTGGGCACGGGACAACTCCTCGGCGGCAAATGGGCCTACGTCGTACTCGGCTGGGGCGGATACTGGGGCTGGGACCCGGTCGAAAACGCCGCCCTCTTACCCTGGCTAACCGGCACGGCCTTCTTGCACTCCGTCATGATCCAGGAAAAAAAGGGCATGCTCAAAATCTGGAACATGGGCCTCATCATCGCCACCTACACCCTGTGCATCTACGGCACCTTCCTCACCCGAAGCGGTGTCGTATCCTCCGTACACGCCTTTGCCCAGTCCCCCATTGGGCCCTGGTTTGGCGTCCTCGTCGTCCTGATCGTCATCTTCTCAAGCCTCCTCCTCATCTCGCGTCTGGACCTGCTCAAAACCAAAACGCAATACGAATCTCCCATCTCGCGCGAAGGTAGTTTTTTGCTCAACAACCTGCTCTTCCTCACCGCCACATTCGCCGTCTTCTGGGGCGTCATGTTTCCCGTCATCTCCGAAGCCGTTACCGGTGACAAAATCACCGTAGGTCCCCCCTACTTCAACACCGTCATGGTACCCATTGGCCTGCTCCTGCTCATACTCACGGGCATAGGACCCTTGCTCGCCTGGCGGCGCACCTCGGGCAAAAGCCTGAGAAAGCACTTCACCGGATCGAGCATCATGGGACTGATTTGCGGCATCGTCGCCATCGCCCTGGGCGTGCGCGACATCTACGCCATCATCTCCTTCGTCTTCTGCGGCTTTGTCACAGGCACCATCATCACCGAATTTCATCGCGGCGCACGCGCGCGCGGCAGCAGCTCTGGCGAATCCTATCTCCGCGCAATCGTCAACCTCACCCGGCGAAATCGCCGTCGATACGGCGGTTATATCATCCACTTTGGCGTGGTCCTGCTCTTCATCGGATTTACCGGCAATGCGTTCAACAAAGATTCCCAGGTCGAACTCAAATACATGGAATCCACCGACATCGGACCCTACACCCTCACCTATGAAGGCATTACCGAATCCGTCAACCCACTCACCGCGGATATCACCGCCCAACTCGGCGTCTATAAACACGGACAGCGATTGGGCACCATGTGGCCCCACCAAAAAGTCTATTACAAACGACAAGATCAACAAAGAACCACAGAAGTCGCCATCCGCTCCAACTTGCGAGAAGACCTCTACGCGCTCTATCAGGGCGTTGACATGCGAGACGGCGAAGAAATCGCCCTCTTTCACCTGTACATCAACCCCCTCGTCATGTGGGTCTGGATAGGCGCGTGGATCATCACAATCGGCACCATCATCGTCATGTGGCCCGACAAGCGCGAAAAACAGGCATTGCAAATGCGGGAGGCGATGGCATGAAGCCCGCAATCCTGATCCCAATATTCTTCCTCCTCTTCGCAATACCCGTCCGCGCCGAAGTGCCCCAGGAACAGGTTGATGAAGTGGGCAAAGAACTCGCCTGTTTGTGCGGGGACTGCCCGCGCCGCCCCCTGGACGAATGCATTTGTGGGTATGCACTGCAACAGAAAGAACGCATCAAAAAAATGCTGGCCTCCGGTCAAACGTCGCAGGCCATTATCGATGCTTATATAAGTGAATTTGGCCTGGAAATCCTCTCCAAACCGCCAGCCAAAGGCTTCAACCTCGTCGCATGGATCATGCCGCCCCTCGTTCTTCTCCTCGGATTCTTCGGCGTACGCAGCGTACTCCGCACCTGGTCAAAAACAAAAACACCCGCCACACCAGCATCACAACCCGCGCGCGATGATCCGTACCTCGACCGCCTTGAAAGCGACCTCAAGGAGCGCGAGTAATGATCATTGTCGCTTTTATCCTCATCGCAGCGGGCGTTCTGCTCTTTATATTCACACCGCTGTTCGACCCCCGCGACGACGCCAAAACCATCAACCAGATCTCCCGCAGAGAAGCGCGACGACGCGAACTGATCGAACAGCGCGACATGGTCTATGAAGCCATCCGCGAACTCGACTTTGACCACCGCATGGGAAAAGTCGAAGAAGACGACTACCGGCAAACCCGCGCCCGCTATACAGCGCAGGCCGTAGAACTCATCAAATCCCTCGACAAAGCCGCTGAACGCACAGACCAGCCCGCGCCCAAACCGCAGGGAATCTCCGACCAGATAGAAAAAGAAATCGCCGCTATTCGTCGTACCAGAAGAAAACGCGGATGAATACTATCCGCAGATGACGCAGATAGATGCAGATGAAAGGCGTGGGGCAGGGAAAAATTAAAAGCAGCCTCAACAAACATTTACGCTCAAAGCAAGAAGCTTTGTATGTCCAGATTGAAGTATGTAGCATTCTCAATTGTTCGGTTCTGTTGAAATCACTCTCGCAAACTCTGGAAGTATCATTCGGCCTATTTATAAAAAATAGGTCACTCCTTTATCTATAGCAGGCCGGATATACCAAACCCGCCAATTTGGCGCATTTGTTCCCCTTTGTCCACAGCAGATCGGCCACGCTTGTTGGAAATGACAATATGGATAGAGAAAAACTAATGCGTAACCTGATCCTATGCACTCTATCAACACTCGCGCTTTTGTCTCTTTCGGCGCAGAATAGCTTTTCCATTTCGCTGTATGCGAATGGTGCGGTGGACGAACAAGCGGTCACGTCTGTTGCGGCACCTTCTCCAGATTTTGATGGTGATGGTGTGGTTGGTATTCCAGACTTTTTGCTATTTGTAAATCACTTCGGGTCAAGTCGTGGCGATGGGACGTATGACGCCAAGTATGATCTGGATGGCAATGGTGTAATTGGTATTCCAGATTTTTTGCTATTTGTCGATAACTTCGGCAAAGATGTATCTTCCCCGACCGTTGACATTCCAGATGCGAACCTGCGTGCTGCCATTGAGGATAGTCTCGGCAAGGCGAGCGGTGCGCCGATTACCAGGGCAGAGATGGCGAGATTGACGAGCCTTGAGGTGCCGAACAAGAATATTAGCGATTTGACCGGCCTTGAGTTTGCAACTGGGCTGACGAGACTTGGTCTTGGTGAAGAGGTGGTGAATGGGATAGGTAACAACAGCAACGAAATATCCAACCTCTCGTCTCTTTCAGGCTTGACCAACCTGACATATCTGAATCTCCGCCGCAACAACAAAATTTCAGATGTATCCGCACTGTCTAACTTAACCAATCTGACATATCTGAATACGCGATGTGTGACTTCAAAATTTTACGAGGCCGTCAAAATCAAGGGGGTCTCGATAATTGATGATATTGAGAAAGACACACATGGTATGAGTTAAGATTTTGGTATGCCACAAGTTTAATAGATGCCATACATCTCGCACTTTCATGCGAGCAATATGTAAACGTTCTGTCAATTGTGCATAAACGGTTTCGACTAATCGCCTTGTGGCGTTCTTAGCTTTGGGCAAAATGAAAGGGGTGCGTTGTGGATCTTCTTTCATATTGGACTTTAAGGGCGTTTGGATGCGTATTCGGTAGGTATCAAAACACCTTTTTTGCCAGTCCAAATCCATAAATGCTTTATCTGCCAAGACGGTTGTCTCTCCCATTGTGCCATTGATGAGTGCGTCTCGGCAGTTCTTGTCGTGCCCATACGCTTTCAGGATCGGCGCGTGGACAATAAGGCCATAATCCGTGATCCTAAGGCCACCCTTAAAGCCAAAATACGCTTCGCCTTTAGCAGCACAGAAGCCTTTGGTAGGGGGTGGGAACGCAAAGACTGGCTCACTTTTAAATATCTTGCGCCTATGTCGCCTTGCCAGTTTACAGATTGGTAATGGCAAGGTATCTATGATCTGATACGGTGCCTGATGCCCTTCAAGATAGGCTACAATCCGCTGTTGCATCCACATCTTGACAGACCACAAATTGGCACATTGACGCACAAAGGCAGGGCGATCTTTCAAAGTAGGGAACCAGGCTATGAAATGTTCTTTCATCTGCTCATGAAGTCTCTTCTGGCTTGAATACGAGATATTGTCAAATGTTGTGGATGGGTGTAGAACGCATCCTTGATGATTATGCAGCGATTTTGCGTTCACCATCTACGAATTTCACCCCTTCAATGACGAGGGGTATGAGCCTGTAACCGCGTAACCTGACCCATGTTTTTTCAGCTTCAATCGCCAGTTTATACACCATCGCCATCGTCGCTTTGACCGATCCGCAGCCTTTGGTCTGCCTCGTGCGATGCCTGACGGTGGCAAAAGTCGATTCAATCGGGTTGGTGGTGCGTAAATGGAGCCAGTGTTTGGCAGGAAAATCGTAAAAGGTGAAGAGCACCTCAAAATCTTTGGTCAGGCAGTCACAGGCTTTTTCATAGCGATCCTGATACAGCCTCAAGAAGTGGTCATAGACCTTATGGGCACTCTCTTTTGTGGGAGACTGATACATCTCCTGAATCAGCCGCTTGGCATCTGGTTGCACAGATTTGGGCAGCTTATCCAACACATTAGCTGTCTTATGCACCCAACAGCGTTGGTGTTTCGTGGCAGGGAATGCCTCTTCCAATGCGGTCCAAAAGCCGGTTGCCCCATCGCCTATGGCAAGGGCAGGGGCTTTTTTCAACCCGCGTGCTTTGACCTCTTGTAAGAGACTTTGCCAGGATAAGGTGCTCTCACGTTGCCCTTCTTCTATGGCGATGACCTCTTTTTTACCTTGTGCGGTGGCACCAATCAGCACGAGCACACAGGGGCGATCATCAGAGAGGCGTACGTTAAAATAGATACCGTCTGCCCAGATATAGACATAGTCTTTATCGTGCAAGTCGCGCTTTTGCCATTGTTTATACTCATCTTCCCAAATACGCTTTAAGCGCGTGATATTGGCCGGAGAAAGCCCTGGTGCGCCTTTGCCTAAGATCGCTTCGAGTGCTTGGGGAAAGGCTGAGGTGGAGACCCCTTTCAGATACAGGGTCGGGATCAGCGTGTCAATACTTGGACTGCGACGGGCATATTTAGGCAGAATCGCACTGGTGAAGTGATGCCCCTCGCGACGATCGTGAACTCGGGGTTGTTTGATGGGTATTTTACCAATACCTGTGGTGACTTCTCGGGCAGGATGATACCCGTTTTTGACCACCTCACGATGACCCTTTTCATCTACCTGATCAGAAAATCGGGCGATATATTCATTCACTTCATACCGCAAGGCGGCACATAACATCTTACGAGCACCTTTTCTTAAGACCGCTTCGAGGCTATCGGCCAGTGTATCTTGCACTATGCTTTCCACTTCAAATGGGGTATATTCTTTCACGAGCGTGTCCTTTCTCCCTCCTGGAGGGATTTTGGTTTTTTGTGATACTATAGGATACGCTCTTTCCTTTTGATCATCCACAACTTTTGAATATACCTCTCCGTCCGTGTGTTTTGACCTTCAAGGGTTTTGTAAGTGCGATCCACTCGCCTACGATATGTGCCCAAGTAAAGGCAATGGTCAAAAGCGCGATAAGTTTCTCGATGCGTTCTTCATGCACGAGGTGAGTCGCTTCCAGATCAAAGCCACGACTTTTCAAATTGGCAAAAAGGACTTCAATGCCCCATCGTTTCTTATATTCATCTAATACGTAGTGTTCTTGTCTGTTGCTGGCAATAATGAGGACCTCATCTTTCAATCTTATCGCAGACAGATACACAGGCAGGTCATAAACACGTCGGGGTTGGCACAAGCGGGTTTGCTGATGGATTTGCAGGTTTGAAAACAGCTTTCTTATGGGTATCTCTTTACTGCCTGCTGAGACAAGCGCGTTTTCCTTGATGCGGATAGCAAAGGGGATGTTTTGTGTGTCTAACCACTTAAACCATTCTCTTCCAATAAATTCCCTGTCTGCGACTACAACCCGGATGTGAGATGGTGGAATGCGCGTGAGCACCTCCTTCATCAAATAGATGCGTTCCTCACTATTGGAATTGCCTCGCTTTGGCAACAGCATCCAACACATAGGAAAGGCCACCCCTTCATAGATAATCCCGGCGGTTAGGATGTTGATATTGAATTTTCCTAACTTCCAATTGGTGCGATCTATTGAGATTGTAAAGTCGGTCTTTATGGGTAATAAGTGTAAGATCAGTCGGCTCACGGCTTCATAAGGGATATCAAACTCAGAGAAAAAACGCTGGATCCTGCGGTAGTTTGATTGCTGTTTGACCTCTCCATTTAGCGCATTGGCCAATTTGGCAAAGTTGACTGTCGTCAGCTTGATGAGAGACAATATGAAGGCCGATAGGAACATCAATCGCGCTTTATGCCAATGAAAATGACCTTGAAATACACTGCAAAGTTGTGTAACTTGACCAGACATAGACCTGTGCCTTGTTAAGATGAGGGGTTTGTTTTGGCATATTCAAACCTAACTCTTTTTCACAATTTGCACAGGTCTTTTATTTTTTGTCGTGTACTATGTCAAAAGATATAAAAGACAGACCTCTCAGTGAATCCGAGTGGGCAAGAATCTGTTATCTCGCAAAAATATTCTATACCCAATCCTACGCAAAACCCCTTATACGGTACTAAAAGTTGAATAGGGATAGCATGAAACCAAATTAAACAGCCTGCGCTTGCTCCGTCACTACTCTACATAATTTGCTTAATTCTTGCGTGGAGTTATCCCGTTTTGGATGCTGTTGCCGAATTGGTCGAGAGGTAGTTAGCAGTTGTAAAAACGGCTGTTTGTGGCCTGGATACAAGCTCTGTATGGACAGAATTCGGAATTCGGCAACAGCATCGTTTTGGCGGATAATAGCATAAATCCCCCATCACCTATGAAAAACTAATGGAACAGGCTGATTGAGAAGAACCTTCTACACTATCGACTCAAGCTGGGTAACTCCATAGAGAAAAGGCTACGTCTCGAAAGACGTAGCCTTTATTGTTTGCCAGAAATTTATAGATTAAGTAATAATTTCAGCTCCACAATTGAAAACCTTTCTTAGAAACTGGTGCCGTTTTGCCTGATATGGAGAGATGTTATCTTTGTTTTCTCTGCTGTCCTGGAGATCGTCATTGACGATTTCTGCTAAACCAACTAATGCGTCTTCCAAACTATCATTACTACCCGCGATTATATCTGGAGAATCCTTAAAATACACCGCCCATGACCCATCATCAGATTTTTCAGCAACAATAGGCCATTGACCAGTAGTAGATAGTACAAATTCCGTTTGTAATTGAAAAGATGTTGCTATATTTTTCTCAAAGGAGCGATTTAAATTGTCATCTAAACCTAAAGCATTTCTCCACAACTGATAAGAGAATGGATAGATAGGATTTTCTTCCTGTATTGATTTCACGGTGGCTTCAGCCATAACAACCTCCAAAGGCTTTTCACTGCGTGAGTAAAAGGCGGATTATTCTGCCAAACTCTGCGATTAAAAGCATTAACCGCAGTAGTTAAACCTCTATATTCATGGCACATCTTTTGTATAGGAATTTTCTCCGATGGCCCGCGCTCCTGCACGCGGCCTTTATCCTTTTGAGAATACGGCATTAAGGATTAAAGCGCAACCGATATTTAAAAAACAAGGGATACATGGGGCCGCAGACATATTAGGATAGTACAGAAGCAGGTTATGAGAAAAGGCTACGCCTCGAAAGACGTAGCCTTTGTTATTTGCCAGAAGTTATAGATTACGCAAGAATCACCACCACATGGTCAAGCAGTACATATCTTTCACATAACCGCCCATTCATCGCTCAAAATGTACCCTTTCGCATCCCTGCGCGTTCCGTTTGTCCGTGCCTCCAGAGGCGACCCTTACATTCAAGTTAAGGGCGTAATCCAGCATATTAAAAGCATGATGAAGGGACTTGAGCTTCTGTCCATACAATTTATCGCTCAATTTCTGTGACGTTGGCTTGATATTTGCTTTGTGTCTGACTGTTACGTGTAAAATTCACCTATCAGACTCAGGGCATCCCACATGGCCGAATATGACTCTGTCTCAAAAGATCTCATCCAGACCTATCCAAAAGACTTCATCCGACTCACACTTGAACAGGACGATGTAGAAGTCCTGGACATCCTCAACACAGAGCAAAACACGGTTGATACACGACATGCCGATAGCCTTATCCGCGTCCATATCGCGGGCAAGGAGGCATTGATACATCACGAGTTTCAAACCACTGACGATCCATCTATGCCGCTGCGCATGGCGGGCTATATTATACGTGCGATTGAGCGTCACAACTTGCCGATTTATTCCAGTGTGATCTACTTGCGGCGCAATGCAGGTCGGCGCGATCCGGGATACTTTAATCATGAAATATCCGGCCGTCCTGTTTTGATGGAGTACACAGTGATCCGGTTGGGTGAGATAGAGGGACAGGAGATTATAGATGGCGGACCTTCGGGCTTGTTTCCGTTCGTGCCGTTGATGCAACGTCCTGTTGGAATGGATTCGGAGGCGTGGTTACATCACTGTGTTGACGCGACGAATGCGCTGCGGGTGGATGAATCAATAAAGGTTGACTTTTTGGGGAGGTTGATGATATTGAGTGGGTTAGAGTATGATCGGAGGCTGATCAATCGTATTCTATTACAGGAGGGTCTTATGGACGCTATTATGCGTGAATCGTCGTTTGCACAATACATTAAGCAACTGGGTATTGAGCAAGGCATTGAGCAGGGGGGTAGGCAACGCGCCATTGAAGATCTCCTTGATGTGTTGGAGATTCGATTTGGTCTGGGTAAGGCACATCCTATCTCTGACCGCATTACCGCTATAGACGATTTGCAACACCTCAAGCAATTGCACCGTGCGGCGATACAGGTGTCCAATCTCGAGGCATTTCAGCGCGTATTAGATGCGTGACGCGATTTTTCCATACATGACGAGATATAGGGATACCGCGTAACAAAAGAATGGGACCATCGATCATGACCACACGGGTTACTCACCTTCATACCATGTTCCGTCTATTATCCGCTCCGCATCCCGCCTTCCTCATCGGAATGCTTGCACTATTTATCTCCACCCCTACCTTCGCGCTCACGGGTCGCGTCATCAACCAGACCCTCAACCGTATCGAACCCGATGTGGAAGTCTCTTATATCCTCCATGAAGCCGGAGACGTCACCGTAGTGCGCGACACCACCGACAGCAAGGGCCAATTTATCCTTGACGTCCCCCCAGACCCGGGAGCCGAACCACCGCCCATGCTATTTGCCCGATACAACGGCATCGACTACCCGGGCAATCCGGCACCTGTGGGTGACATTGTTGACATTCCTGTATTTGAAACCACGGACTCCGACACCGCCATATCCCTATCTTCACACCACATCCTCCTCGATGCTCAGGCTGGCACAGTCACATATATTTTCATCGTACACAACCACGGCGACCGCACCTACCTCACGGGCGGCGACGACGGTCACGGCCTGGAAATACCCCTGCCCGACGGCGTAACCGACATTCTTCGCGCACCGCAAGGCGTACACCTGCACGGTTCACTACTCATTGATCCGCGCCCCATCATCCCCGGAAATAGCCAGACCTTCTTCACATTCTCCATACCCCCGTCCAACCGCATCGCACAACGCATCACCTATCCCACCGCGGGCATGGACTTGCTCGTCCAACCGCCCGAAACCCCCGTCTCCACAACAGTACTCCAAGACCTCGGAATCGTAAACCTGGGCAATAACGCCTTTCAGAGATTTGGCGCCCAACAACTCGCGCCCGGCACACAGATCGACATCAGACTCTCATCATCCGAATTCAGCCTCACACCCGATTTACAAACCACAATAGGAATCATTGCTGCCAGTGCGCTCGCACTCGCAATCCTCATCATCTACATGCGCTCGCTCAAAACAACGCCCAATCGGCGCACAATACTGCTCGAACAGATCGCCGACCTCGACGAGCGATATGAAAGCGGCAACCTCTCGGAAACCGATTACAAAAACAGGCGCAATGCCCTCAAAGCCGAAGTCATTGATCTATCAGATAGCAACCAATGAACACGGCCATCGACATACAGAACACAACCCGCCGTTTTGGTCATATCACGGCTCTTCAAGACATAAACCTCACCGTACCAACGGGATGTATTTTTACACTCTTTGGCCCAAACGGAGCGGGCAAAACAACCCTGTTGCGCCTCATCTCCACACTATCAAAACCGTCATCTGGCGACATCTGGATCAGCGGTATAGACACCCGGCGCAACCCGCATGAAATACGCAAAAACATCGGATTCATCTCGCATCAAACCATGCTCTACGACGACCTCACGGCGCGAGAAAATCTCGCATTCTACGGACGCATGTACGGCCTTCAAAACCTCAACACCCGCATAGAAAAAGTCCTCCTCGCCGTTGGCCTGAAAGATCGCCAGCGCGATCGGATACAGAAATTCTCCCGGGGCATGAAACAGCGACTGGCCATAGCCCGGGCCATCTTGCACCACCCATCGATCCTCTTACTCGACGAACCCTTTACCGGCCTCGACACATCGGCACAGTCGGTATTATCCAGCATAATCACCACCCTCAAAGCAGAAGGACGCACCATCTTCCTGGTCACACACGACCTCGCACGGGGCCTCGCGCTCGCAGACCGCTTTGGCATCCTCTTCCAGGGCCAATTAGTACACGAAGCATCGGCAAAAGACTTCAGTGAATCCGACTTGCAAACCCTGTACGAAAACAAAACCATCCACTAAAAAATGCCTCTTTTCTTCACACAAACCCTCGCCATTCTCCAAAAAGATCTCAAAACCGAATGGCGCACCAGAGAACGCCTCAGCGCCATGGCCTTCTTCGCTCTTCTGGTCGTGATCATCTTCAATTTTATATATGAACCTGGATCGCCAATCATAAAAACAGTAGCCCCCGGCATCTTCTGGATCGCCACAGCTTTTGCAGGGCTGCTGGGCCTCAGCCGATCTTATGCCGTCGAAACACAAAACGACTGCCTGATGGGCTTGCGCCTCACACCTGCGGACCCGGGTGCGATCTTTTTGGGCAAAATGCTGGGCAACACCCTCACCATGCTCATACTCCAGGCACTCATCTTGCCCATCCTCGTCATCTTCCTCAACGTAGAAGTCACACAAGCACTCCCGCGTCTAATCCTGCCCATCTTGCTGGGCACCCTCGGTCTTGCGGCCATTGGCACCCTCTTTTCTGCGATGTCGCTCAACACCCGATTGCGAGAAGCCTTCTTACCCCTGCTCACACTGCCCATTTTCATCCCGGCACTTCTCGCAGCCATCGAATCCTTTCGCGCAGTTCTCGAAGGCAGTGAAATCACAGACTGGCTCGTACTCAGCGGTGCTTTTGTCGCGCTCTACATCGCTGCATGCCTGCTCTTATTTGAATATGTTCTGGAGGATTGAACATGCACCAAAAACCCTACATCCTTCCCTTTGTCTTCGGCATTCTCGCGCTCATCTGCCTGACTATCGCCCCCTATCTGGTATTCATGTACGCCGGAATAGAAAAAGAAATGGGACTGGCACAAAAAATCTTCTACTACCACGTCCCATCTGCTTTCTCAATGTTCGCAGGAAGCTTTCTCTGCTTCGTCTTCAGCATCTTCTATCTGTGGAAACGCGACAAAAACTGCGACCTGTGGGCCGCTTGTTCAGCCGAAGTGAGCTTGCTCTTTGGCACTCTGGTCTTAATCACAGGTGCGATCTGGGCAAAACCCATCTGGGGCGCGTGGTGGGTCTGGGATGCACAACTCACACTCACCCTCATACTCTGGCTCATTCTCGCGGCGTATCACATGTTGCGCACCTACATCGAAGACGCGGTTCAAAGCGCGCGCTATCGCGCAGTACTCGGCATAATCGGCTTCCTCAACGTACCCTTCATCCACTACGCCACCAAACTGTGGCGCACGCACCATCCCGAAGTGGTTCGCGGCGAAGAAATCAGCCTGCCACCCGACATGAAAGCGGCCTTCTTCTTTTGCGTCATCACCTTCTTCGCGCTCTTTTTCGCCCTGCTCTTCAAACGCGTATCACTCGCAAAAGCGCGGGACGAACTCGAATCACTCAAAGCTGAAATATAACTTTTTCACGGAGGAACTTATGCAACACCTCGAATACATGACCGCGGCGTACATCATAATATGGATCGCCATCCTGCTCTACTTCTTGAGCCTGTCCAAACGCGAAAAAGCGATATGGGAAGAACTGCGCGAACTACGCGCCACCATCAGCAAAGACAACACCCCATAGCCCATGGCCATCAAAAACGCAAAAAAAATCCTGAACCTGAAACGCCGCAAAATGCGTCAGGCAGAACAAAAATACCTCATAGAGGGCATTCGTCTCTGCGAAGAAGCACTCAAAAGCAGTGACACCCTCGAACAACTCATCTTCTGCCGCGAAAGCATCGCCCGCAACACACGCCTCGAAAACCTCTACCAGGCGACTCTCGCACAACGCATTCCCATCCAGCAAACCGACTGGCGTGCCTTCAAACACATGTCAGACACGGACACACCGCAAGGCGTACTCGGCGTAGTATCAATGCCGACTTGGGACCGCAAAGCCATCCTCAATACCAATGGTCCCTTTCTCATCCTCGACCGCGTCTCCGACCCCGGCAACCTGGGCGTAATCATGCGAACAGCCGAAGCCGCCGGATGCAAAGGCATCTTTCTCACTCGCGGATCCGTCGAAGTCTATAACCCCAAAGTCGTGCGCGCCACCATGGGCGCCATCTTTCGCATGCCCGCCTTCACCCTCCAGGACGGATGCGATCTATTACACCAACTTCGCCAGCGCAACATCCAGATCATCGCAGCACACACCAGCGGCGTATCCTTCCACAGACTCCAAACCCAAAAACCCGTTGCCCTCCTCCTCGGCAACGAAGCCTTTGGCATCGACCCCGCCCTCCTCGCCCTATCCCATCACACCGTCACCATACCCATGGCCGCCCCGGTCGAATCGCTCAACATCGCAGTCGCAAGCGGCATCCTCCTCTTTAATCTCTCGCATAAATAAAAAAACCCACCCGCTATCCTCGCGAGTGGGTTTCTGCGATCCTCATCATCCCATCAATCAAATTCCGAAAGATTGACCGTGCGCCCCTCCGACGCCGAAAGATCGGCAGCAAAATTGACGCGATGGGTCTCAAAAGCAATATCAAAATTCGTGCGCGGCATCGGCTCATTGGCATTAATACCATCCACAAAAGCCTGGAACTGCGGCTCATAAGGATGATCTGCCACATCGCCAGAGTCAATCAGCGACGTCTCGAGCGTACTCCACCTCTCTTTGCTCATACCGTGCAACTTGTGCGAATAGATGCGATTGTCCAGCAAGCTACCTTCGGAACCCACGAGATGAATATGAAAATAATACGGCTGCAAGCAATCGACACACGACGTCACCTTTGCCGCATTGCCATTGGCAAATTTGAGAATGGAAACCGTGGTCGTATCGTATTCATACGGTTCAAAAATATCGGACCTCGATCTCGTAGCCAGGCTGGTCACTTCCTCCACATCGCCATCCATAAAAAACAGACATGCATCCAGCGCGTGACACCCTGCGGTGAGCAAACTCGATCCGGCAAAATCCTTCTTCACATTCCATTCAAATTGCCCATACCAGGGGCCAATACCGTGGTAATAATCAACCTCGCCATAGTGCAACTCGCCGAGCAACCCCTCGTCAATAATCGAGCGAATCATAGAAAAGTGCGCGCTAAAGCGACACTCAAAACAAACACATGACTGCACACCGGCTGCTACAATCGCATCGCGCACCCGTTTGAGATCCTCATAAGACAGACAAATAGGTTTTTCGATCAGCAGATGTTTGCCCGCCTCGGCAGCCGCAACAGCCTGATCCGCGTGAAATTTATGTGGCGTGCAAATATCGATAATATGAATATCGGGATCTGCGATCATATCATCGTAATTTTTATAAGCCTTCAAAGGCGTGCCGTATTCTGCAGCAAGATCGTCTTCGTTGTGATCCCGACGAGAACATATCGCCGTGACATTTGCACCATTCACCGCCTTAAAAGTATCAATATGCGCCCCAGCTACCCAGCCGAGTCCAACAATGCCGACATTGAGATCGCTCATGAAAGCCTCCTTTGAGCCGGAGCTTTTCTTGCCCCGGCTCATTTATTTCCTGCATCCCCAATTCACGAAACCCGACTTTGAATATGCGGTTGAATCTCCTCGTATTCCGGAAAGCGTTTCTCCTTGAGTTTGGAGAACACCAGTTCGCCATCAACCGTAACCTCAAAGCGACCACCGCTGGACGGAATCAGGGTAATAGCTTCAATATCCTGCTTAAACGCATTGACAATTTGATCCGTCATCCCGACGGATTGTGTTTCATAGCCTCAAGCTGCACAATATTCAATTTCTACCCGGGCCATGTGACGCCTCCATTTAAAAAGAGTGAAAAAAAAGTGAGCGACCTTGTTAAAGAGGCTCTTCGACATATCATGCCTCCTATTATAACCAATTAAAAAACCGCTTGCCTAAAAAATACACCCGTGCGCCTGGGCAAAAAAGACGCGAGATCTTCGAGATCGAGATCCACGCCCAATTCTCTTGCTGCATGGCATAAGTTATCCCAGCAATCCGCACAGTCATCCCCAGCGAGCAACCCATCAACCTGCCTCGAAAATTCTTTCGCCTCGCGGCGATCCACAGGGAAAGGATAATCAGCCGTGCGGAAAAAGTCACCAACAAAATCATAGTGCCGCCGACGTTCTCTGGAAAAATTCGCATCCTCGCGATGTACAGAAAGCCATTCCGCTGCGCGGATAAGATGATATCCAAAATACGCCATTACCGGATTGGAGATCCGCGCCTTATTGTGCCTGGGACTCTCCACATGCACAGTGCGAATAACCGGGCCGGGCCAATAAATATCTTTGCGATACCGATCTGTGCGACGGTCATACCCAAAACCATCGAGAACAAAACCACTCGTCGAGCGAATCGTCAGCGCCAAACGCTTTTGCGAAAACCGATCCGGCTGCCGCATCAGGGCTTCACGCGTAAAATTGGGAATGCCAAACAGCGCGCTATACGCATAACAAAACACGACATAAGCATGTGACACGGGCAACCAGAACAAATCGCCGAGCCGCCGGGACAGGGCATCGTATTTCTCATCCAGAAAAAACCGCCCGTCGGACAGCGCATCAGCCACACACACGGGTTCTGTCGAAAACGCATCGACAAGGGTCTGGATATCATCGCGATTATTTTTCATGCATCATCTTCCGATTGTGACGCTTCAGAGGATGCTTCTGTTGAGGCATTATTGAGAAGCTGCTCGACATAATCTACAAAATTTTGAACCTTCTGTACGACCTCATCACGATCCAACTCGTCTTCAAAATCTATATAGGTATCATATCGAAACTGAACGGAAAAATCAGTAAGATCGACAAGCGACTGAAATATATCTGGAACAGCTTGTCCTTGATCTTTGAGCAATGCAAAAAGTTCCTCAAGATCGTGAATAAGGGGAAAGCTAACACCGATCAAGGCCAACCAAGCCTTAAGTGATTTTTCGACAGCTTGTTGTGCATGAAAACCGAATATTTCTTCTGCAAAGATTGTCTTATCCATCATTCCACGCAATGCAGAAAGATCCTGTTTTGCTTTGGTCTGCATCAAGCGCGCATCATCAATAACGCTCATAAATTACTCTTCCCTCTCGCAAACTTCGCGCAATAATATGATTGATGGAATTTCGCCAGGTATCGACCTCATTCTGACTATACACCAGAATATCTTTGGGAACGCGATAGGACGAAAGGGAGCGTCTGATCCGTTTGATCTCTTTATAACGGCTGCGTTGTGGACCAAATGGCTGTTCTTCTACGACAAGTAAATCCACATCTGAATCTGGTTTCGCATTTCCTTTAGCTTGAGACCCAAAAAGAATAATCTGCACGGGATCGACCTCATCCACAATGGCCTTGACCATTTCTGCAATCATGTCTTCCGTAGCGACTGCCATACAATCCTCACATTTACTTATTCTGTTTTAGTTGAACAACTGTAAGAACCCTTTGTATCCGCGTGGTAGCTGGATCATAGCCATAGTGAATCTGCCGCATCAGTTCAACGGCCTTTAGGCGTTCCTGTGGCGTTTTGGCGTGCCAATATGCCTTCTCATCTGATTCTTCAGAAAGGGATATCACTGAAAGGACGCTCTTGTCCATTTTGAAGGTCTCTATAGCATTCCTGCGTTTCTCCTGATCAAAGTTGCGATGTGCCATCGTGACCTCTCTTCGAATTGGACTCGGCATCTCTTGCCTCTGTTTTGTCGAGTTCGACAAAACTTGCATCAGCCACTTGCACAAGGGCTTCATCTGTTAAAGGTTCTTCTGGCTCTCTCCCCTGTTCCTTGCAAAACGCAAAATACGCCTCAATCGACTTCTGCATCTCTTTCCGGAGTTCTGTCACGGATGATCCATAGAACGTGATCACATCATTAATATTGATCACCGTTCCGTGAAATGCGTCAATCTCTGGATCAAACACAACATCCCCGAGATAACCTTTGTATTCAATCATGGCATAACCCCCGCATTTTCAAGAAATCTTCGCAGAGCTCTTACTGCACCCTTATCCATATTTGGACTCGGATGTGGGCGATGAAAAACAGCAATTCTATCATTAAGCGACACAGCAACTCTCGATCCCGCACGTTCACTGAGGACTGCTCCCAAGGTCTTCAACAAGGCTTCAACATCTCGCCATTTGATATTGCCAGATATAGGATGTGCAAAGATCGCATTAAATGTTCTCCAGTGACGTTTATTCATATTCCCTGACCCAAACTACCCTTTTTCCAACAGTCCTCACATTGTTTACTCTGCCCGGCTTCCCCAAAGCATACTCAGAATTGCGTATGCTATCAAGTGCTTTTCTGACTCTGTTCTCAAATCAATGTCACATAAATGCAATAGAACTGACAATAAAATGCACTTAAAACGACAAAAAGTTGTCGTCTTTCCCCTGTATTTTGTATCCAAACTACGTCCTAAAAGTAGCCCTATATATTGTGATTTATAATCCTCTTAAAATAAAATATACAAGATATTGGATAATAAGCATTTAACGCTAATCTGCACAGACAAACGTGTGAATCCCGAGGATTGAATGCCGGATATGTCATCATTTGAATCGCTAAAATCTATTGGCACATCTCCCGTTACTGGCGACGAGTTCGAGCATGAGACCGAACTCCCCGGTTACAGCGATATAGCCGACGAAATTGCCCGCCTGGATTTCGACGGAGTACGCGCTGTCAACTGGGAGATTGTCGTAAGAAAAAGCGAAATCATCCTGCGCGATCACAGCAAAAATCTGCGCATCGCCATTTATATGACCTACGGCCTGTACGAAACCAACGGCTTACCTGGATTTGCCGCTGGGCTGGGCGTCCTCGCCGACATGGTCGAAACCTTCTGGCAAGACCTCGATCCCCCCCTCAGACGGCTGCGCGGGCGGATCATGGCACTGGAATGGCTCTCTGAAAAAGCCCGCGCCGCGCTGACAAGAGACACGGGCGCAGGCGAAATCTCCGATTGTGAAACCGCCCTATCAGAAGCCAATCGACTAATGGACAACCTGTCCGAACACGCGCCCGAAGCCGGCGACGCACTCTGGAATCTCGTACCTGTTCTCAAAAAAAGGCAGGAAGAAATCCAGCAGCAGGAAATCCAGGCCGAAGAACCCATTATCCTACCGTCAGTATCTCCTGCGCCGGCTCAACCATCTCCTCCCGTCGCCCAACAACCCGAACCCAAAGCACCGGCAATCCCCATTGACGGCGACATGAGTACGTCCAAAACGCGCGAACAATCCCTGGGAGCACTGCGCTCATCTCTACTGGATTTTGTGCGCCGTCTGAGAACCGCCGACATTGCCGACCCGCGTGTCTATGCGCTCCATCGCGTCTCAATCTGGCTACCGATCCGCGAATTGCCACCGGCGATCAACGGCAAAACCGAACTGCCCTACCCCTCCAAAGAGGTTCTGGGAGCGATTGAAACCGCTATAATCGGACAAAATTACGCAATAGCGATCGACCTGTGCGAAGATACCGTGGCAAATAGCCTCTTCTGGTTGGACGGACATAGAATGACCGCCGAAATACTCACCTCAATAGGCCACCTATCAGCAGCACAAGCAGTGCGCTCCGAAACCATGGCATTACTGCACCGTCTGCCCGCGCTCGCGACACTGAATTTCAGAGATGGAACACCCTTTGCCGACCCGGCCACGCGGCAGTGGTTGAGCATCGTAGAACTCCAAGAACCCGAGGAAGAAGAGCCTGAAAAACCCAGTCTCGTATCCGGGATGGGAAGGTGGCTGGGCAGGTCAAAATCCTGAGAAAGCGATACAACAGGGTGTGTTGATACACGCTCTCCCCCAAACAACCTTATAAAGGAAGGAGTACCACCCATGGCAGATGAAACATCTGTTGCGCCGAAAGAGCGCGTAAACATCCGATTCAGTCCAGCCACTGGCGATGTGGCAGAAGATATTGAACTGCCCTTCAAGCAAGTCGTAATTGGCAAATTCAACACATCGGTTGACGAGACTCCATTGGAAGAACGCGAAAGGATTGACATCGTTAAGGACAACTTCGACAACATCATGACTGCGCAGAACCTGGAACTGGATATCAGCGTAGATGATGTCCAGTCAGGTGAAGAAGACGCCTCGCTCCCGATCAGCCTGAGCTTCGCAACGCTCAAGGACTTCGAGCCAGAGCAAATCGTCAACAGCGTGCCCGAATTGCGCAAATTGTTAGAGCTCAGAAAAGCATTGCTGGCACTAAAAGGCCCGCTGGGTAACGTACCCGCCTTCCGCAAAGCGGTTCAGAATATTCTCGACGACGAAGACCTGCGCAACAAACTCCTCGACGAACTGGGCATTAACCCGGACGAAGAGGACGAGACCTCCGAGTAAATCTGCACGACGGAAGACAAAACCCATGACCAAGGAGACCATGAAAATGAACGATGTAGCAGAAGTTGCCGGGACCGAAGTCGCCGCAGACGAGACCTTGCTCAGTCAGGTCATGCAAGAAACAAAGATAGACCCCAATGACGAGTGGTACACGCCAGCACGCGACGGCATGGCAGCATTTTTTGCCGAACTGGTAAAAACTGCCCAGCCTGGGGAAAAGGTCCATGCCTCGCGCATCGACAAAATGATCGCCGATATTGACGGCAGCATCTCCACGCAACTCGACGAAATATTGCACCATCCCGAGTTCCAAGAACTCGAATCGTCCTGGCGCAGCCTGAAATTTCTCATTGACCGCACGGACTTTCGCGAAAATATCAAAGTCGAGTTGCTAAACGTCAGCAAACAAGAACTGGCAGATGATTTTGACGACGCGCCAGAAACCGTCCAATCCGGTCTCTACAAACATGTCTATGTAGCCGAATACGGTCAGCTCGGCGGAGAGCCAGTCGCCTCAATCGTCGCCAACTACGATTTTGACGCCTCCAGCCCCGACATCGCCCTCCTGCAGGAACTCGCCAGTGTGGGCAGCATGGCACATGCGCCGGTCATTGCCAGCGTGTCGCCGAGCATATTGGGCATTGAGGACTGGGGCGAACTGGCCGGTCTAAAAGACATTGCTTCGGTCTTTGATGGACCACAGTACGCCAAGTGGAACTCGTTCCGCGAATCCGAAAACGCACGCTATGTCGGTCTGGCCATGCCGCGTTTCATGTTACGCGCGCCCTATCACCCGGAAAACAACCCCGTGAGTGCATTCAACTATGAGGAAAAGGCCACACATTCCTCCTCGGCCTATTTGTGGGGCAGTGCGGCCTTTGCCCTTGCCACGCGGCTTGCCGATAGCTTCGCAAGATACCGCTGGGCACCGAATATCATCGGCCCCAAGGGCGGGGGTGCTGTCGAGGATTTGCCGGTGCATTTTTTCGAAGCAATGGGCCAAATTACCGCGAAATCGCCTATTGACGTGATGATCTCAGACCGCCGCGAATTTGAACTGGCCGAACAGGGCCTCATTCCACTGACCCTGCGCAAAAACAGCGACAATGCCGCTTTCTTCTCGGCCAATTCCGTGCAAAAGCCCAGGGTTTTTGCCGACACTGAAGAAGGACGCGCCGCGCAGGCCAACTACAAACTCAGCACGCAACTGCCGTCGATGTTCATCATCAATCGCCTGGCGCATTACATCAAAGTATTGCAACGCGAGAATCTGGGCACCTGGAAGGACAGAAACGAGTTGCAGGACGAACTCAACAACTGGATCCGTGCCTATGTGTCAGATCAAGAGAATCCGTCTGCCGAAGTCCGCAGTCGGCGTCCTCTTCGCAAGGCCCAAATCGAAGTCCACGATGTCGAAGGCGAGGCCGGCTGGTACCGCGCCACCATCCTCGTACAACCACACTTCAAATACATGGGAGCGGATTTCACGCTCTCGTTGAGTAGCCGTCTGGAGACCACCTGATGCTCGCTCATTCAGAGGCTCTCAACGCAACTCCGCCCCGGTCTGTCCTATCCCTGTTTGAGCGGCTCGCCGCAGCGCAGGATGGACAGGTGGTTCGCGTTGCAGATCCCGCTGCAGTCACCAAATCCGTCATACGCAACCTGCACACCTGCCTGAATGCTCATGCTGGCGGTGCGCCCACGCGAGCGGACTGGGGACTGTCGGATTTCACCGATCTCGCTATGCAGACAGCCCAGGCCGCCCCTCAGATTGCACGGGAAATCAAACAACAGATTGAGGCATTTGAACCCCGACTGCGCCGCGTCAGCGTTCAGCACGAACCGGAACGGGAACGCAATCTTTTCATGACAGCCTGTTTTCGGATCTACGCCGAACTCGTGTTTGCAGATCAAAGAACACCGCTGACACTCGAAACGCAAATTCGCTCAAACGGCTCCGTCGATATAAAATAAAAAAATGGCCTTTAACCGGTACTATCAGGAAGAACTGGAATACCTCCGGGAACTCGGTGCCGAATTTGCCAGCAGGAACGCCAGTCTGGCACCCTTCCTATCTCGCGAAAGCTTTGACCCGGATGTGGAGCGTCTGCTGGAGGGTTTTGCTTTCCTCACCGGGCGCCTGCGGCAAAAGCTCGATGACGAACTGCCCGAACTCAGCCACTCTCTAACACAGATTGTCTGGCCGCATCTCCTGGCGCCGATTCCAGCCATGACTGTGATTCAGTTCGATCCCATCGGAGCCGCTGGCCGCGCCCGCCGGGTGGTCAAGCGCGGTTCCGAAGTCGGCTCGCGTCCAATTCGGGGCGGACGGTGCTTGTTTCGCACCTGCTATGACGTGCAATTGACGCCGGCCCAAATTGTCGATGCGAGGGCAGAGATACTGGCCCAACGGGGGCGCATCCGCCTGGAACTCCAGCTAACGGATGAGGCGGAATTTGCCGAACTCAAATTAGACGCGCTTCGGTTTTATCTCGTCTCGTGGCGCAATGGCGCACACGCGCGAGCACTTTATCTAGCACTGCGCACGCAGTGTCGTGGCGTGCGCGTCGAAGACGCCTTTGGCAACGGGTTCGATCTCCCTTCCGACGCGATCTCTCCCGTGGGTTTCCATCCCGATGAAGCGGTATTACCCTATCCCGAAAAGGTCGCCTCTGGCTATCGCTTATTTCAGGAATATTTCCTCTTCCCCGACAAGTTCATGTTTCTCGACCTCCGTTCTCTGGAACAAACAGCCGAGTTTCAGGGCCAACGCCTCATCCTGGTATTCGATCTGGAAGAACCTCTGCCCGAAAGCGCGAGCCTGGTCGCCGATCGCCTTCGGCTAAACGCCACGCCAGCAGTGAATCTCTTCGACGCCACTGCCGACCCGATCAACATCAAGCACCAAAAGATGGAATACCTCCTGACTGCCCGCGACAATTCCGGAAATCGCCACATGATCCATTCGGTCAGGTGCGTCACCGGGCAAATCTCGGGCAATTCGCCAATTGAATACGCCCCTCTCGAAACATTTGAGGTGCTAAGACAGGTGGGTGCAACAGCCCCGGCTTTTTATTCTTTGCGCCGTCATCCGAATCCCGTGACCGACGAAGTCAATACCACCATTGCGCTTAGCCGTCCGCAACAGATTGCCTCGCGCATATCCGACACCGAAACCATCTCCATTGACGTGTGCTGTACCAATGGCACATTGGCCGCAGATATTCCCACGGGATATATCGACCAGATGACCGACAGTTCGCCTAATTTCGCCACTTTTCGAGATATTCAACCCATGCGCCCGGAAATACCACCTCCCCTGGGTGCCGCCTTGATGCGCCGATTGATTGCCAGCATGGCCATAAATTTTGGTTCTTTGCTCAATGTTGAGGCACTCAGGACAGTCATGGCGACCTGCAACACACGCATTCACGTAGATTATCAGGCACGCCAGCGTCACGCCCTGATGAACGAAGGCCTGGTCGATGTCTCGGTCACACCTCTCGACTGGATCATCAGAGGGCTACTGGTACGCGGATCAGATATCACTGTCACAGTGGATGAAAGCAAGTTTGAAGACATTGGAAGCGTCTATCTCTTTTCCGTCGCCCTCAGCGCGTTTATGGATGCGATGGCAGGGATCAATACCGTTCATCGGATAACTGTTGTCGCACACGGACAGAACCGGTCCTTTCAAAGCCCGGTGCGTACAGGACACAGACCCGTGCTTTAGAGGATTACTTTAATGCAAGAACTCCTATCAAACGGCCACGACTTCTCGCTTTTGCAGGCTGTGGATCTGATTGATGGCATCGTAGCAGAAACCATCCTGATGACCGCAGGCACTGAAAAAACGGATCCAGACCAAATACCCCAGGCCGAATACATATCGCCAACGCGGGAAAACATCCGTTTTCGCGGGGTCAAAAGTCTCGGCTTTCCCGCCGCTGACATCTCACAAATAGACCTCGATTGGGAGCGGATTGATCAGGAAGCGCAAACACTCGCGCCACTGGATGAGGAACCGTCGCCCGTGCGCTTTCTCATCGAGACGACCTGCTTCGGGCTTTATGGCCCTGATTCGCCTTTGCCAGATTATGTCAATGAACGCATTGTCGCCTATGACCGCGATGAGACGGCACTGCGCGATTTTCTCGATCTATTCAACCATCGCCTGATGATGTTGCTTTGCCGAATCGGCACGCGTTACCGGCATCACAGGGTCTTTGATGGCGAGGCAACCGATGAAATATCGCTACTTTGCGCTGCGCTACTTGGAGAATGCGATCCCTTTGCCGAATCCGGAAGAGACGCAGATCAACTTCATCAGTTAGATGAAGCGCATGCACATTGGTTGCGCAATGCCCCGCAATTGGGCCTCTTCACCGTATCTGCCGAAGTCCTGGAAAAAATCATCTCCGACTGTTTTGATGGCCTTGAGGTGTTCGTTGAAGAATTTGTACCCTACAGTCTCGATATCAGCGATGAATTGCAGAACCGCTTGGGATCAAAGGGCAATAAGTTGGGCGAAACCACTCTGATAGGCGATAAGTTGGCAAGCTGTGACAGCAAGATATGTATTTATCTTGGCCCATTGGACGAAGACGAATGGCATAATTTTCTCCCCGGTGGCCTCGGACGAGAGACCCTTATCCGACTGTTGGAAAAGGTACTTGGCGTATCGACGATATGCGAAATTATTCTGCGTGGCAGCACGGAAGCCGTTACGCCTGCCACCTTGGGCGAAAATATCCAGCTATCAGTAAATCTGTGGCTGGGGACACCCGCAGGCGAAAGCACCATTGCTTTTGAATTGGCCTGATATGATAGACATCAACCTTACAGATCTCGTGGAACGTCTGGCCCTCTCTTGCCGCAATGCGTTTGTCGGCGCCGCCGGAGAATGCGTTGCCAGAACCCATTACGAATTGGTAGTTGAACACGCTCTCCTGTCCATGATTGACAATCCGGATGAAGAACTCGCCTCGATTCTCGAAGCATATCAAATTGACCCGGCGCGTCTGCGCCAGTGTTTGCACAAGGGGTTGGAAGCACTGACACAGGGCAACACAGGCCGCCCCGTTTTTTCGCCCTTCTTGATCGAATGGCTAATGGATGCGTGGCTTATATGCTCCATCGAGAAAAAGCGCGATGCAATCACCTCTGGCGCTCTATTGACGGCATTGGCAGCGCGATCAGAACGCTATGTGGGAAATGAAACCTCGGAATTTCTCAAAGCGAGCGGCATAATTGGACTGCGCAAGCGATTCGACGAATTTGTCGCCGCGCCAGCAGTCGGTGGTGGCACTGCAGAACAAACCAATGCCGAAGACGACGGACCACTGGCGCAATTCTGCATAAATTTTAGTGCCGAAGCGCGCGCCGGACGGGTTGACCCCGTGTTTGGGCGCGATACCGAAATCCGCCAGATGATTGATATTCTGGGACGGCGTCGCAAGAACAATCCCATTGTGGTAGGCGAACCCGGCGTAGGTAAAACTGCACTCGTTGAAGGGCTGGCGCTGAAAATCTCCGAAGGCACAGTTCCGGAATTTTTGCGTGACGTCGAAATCATGGGTCTCGATCTGGGGCTGTTGCAGGCTGGAGCCAGCGTCAAAGGCGAGTTTGAAAAACGCCTCAAAGAAGTGATCGCCGCCGTTGAAAACATAGCCCGACCAGCAGTCATGTTCTTTGATGAAGCGCACATGCTGATCGGCGCTGGTGCTGCACCAGGGGGAGCAGACGCGGCAAATCTCCTCAAACCCGCACTCGCACGCGGTAATTTCCGCGCCATTGCCGCCACAACCTGGAAAGAATACAAAAAATATTTTGAAAAAGATCCGGCCCTTTCCCGGCGTTTTCAACTGGTCAGACTAGATACGCCTTCTATAGATGATGCCATAACCATTTTGCGCGGTCTGCGCAACCGCTTTGAAGAAGCGCATGAAATTTTCATCCGCGATGAGGCAATCGAAGCAGCGGTGCAGTTTTCAACGCGCTATATCGCTGGTGGTCAATTGCCCGACAAAGCCATTGACGTGCTGGATACAACGGCCGCGCGCGTACGCATTAGCCGTAGCAGCGAGCCGCCCGAAATTGAGCAACTTTCGGCGAGCATTGCCACGCTTCAACGAGAAGAAGCCGCGCTCATAAGAGACCATGCCGCCAATGGGCTTACCTGCGAGGTGCCGCGCCAGGTCGAAATCAGAGATTGTATCAAAGACCTCGAAAAAGAACGCGCAACCCTCATTACCCGCCACAACGACGAAAAGGCTCTCATAGATCAAATTGCCGATGAAGCCGATATGATCGAAGATACCGCGGCGGGCAATGGCACCGCACTAATCGATCTGCGCAACCGTTTGACCGAAGTGCAGGACGGAGAGCCGCTCGTTCACTTCGAAGTGACAGCCGATGCGGTGGCGAGAACTGTTTCAGAATGGACCGGCGTGCCACTGGGTGCCATGGCGCGCAACGAGGCTGGCGATGCGCTGAATTTTGCCAAAAACCTGAGCGATCGGGTGCGCGGACAAAAACGGGCGATAAGCATCCTGGACCGGGAATTGCGCATTGCCCGCGCTGGTGTTGGGGATCCCGAGAAACCGCGCGGCGTATTTCTGCTGGTGGGGCCGAGTGGCGTTGGCAAGACCGAAACCGCAACCGCGATAGCCGATATCCTGTTTGGCGGACATATCACAGTCATCAACATGTCGGAATATCAGGAAAAACACACCGTCTCCCGACTCTTTGGCTCGCCACCCGGCTATGTCGGCTATGGCGAAGGCGGCGTATTGACCGAATCTGTGCGCCAAAAACCCTATTCAATAGTCTTGCTCGACGAGGTGGAAAAAGCTCATGAAGAGGTACTAAACGCCTTTTACCAGGTATTCGACAAAGGCATAATGGTCGATGGTGAAGGCAGGGAAATCGATTTTCGCAACACGGTTATCGTGCTGACCAGCAATCTCGGTGCCGAGCATATTACGGAGCTGGCAGCGCGTCCAACTCCCCCGGATGCCGACGGCATGATAGAGGAATTGCGTCCTATTCTGAACCACCATTTCAAAATCGCGCTTCTGGCTCGCATGCGGGTGGTGCCTTATATGCCACTCGACGCGGAAACACTGCGCGAAATCGTCGTGCAACGGCTCGACCGCGTGGGCGCACGGCTCAGTAATCAGCAAGGCATTGAACTGACCTGCAATGCCGACACACTCGACCATATCACGGCACAATGCGCCCGCAGCGATGGCGGTGTCCGCAATATCGACGCGCTGGTCAACCAGATCCTGTTGCCGCGCATCTCCACAGAAATCCTGACAGCGATGAACCGCGATGACAGTCTCAGCCATGTAACGGTGGGCATTGGCGAGAAGGGAGAGTTTAACTATGACTTTTCATAACAGAATCGCCAGTCTGAACCTGTCCCTTTTGACACCGCTTTTTCTCATCACGCTCACGGCCTGTACAATGATGGCACCCAAACAGATGCCGCAAATAGTCCCCAAAGAGACGCCGCAAACTGCGACGCAACTCAACCTGATCGCCACAGACAATTTGAACCCAAATATCGCCGGCGCGCCTTCCCCCATAGTCCTTATCCTCTACGAACTGACCGAACCCGCGCTCTTTGAAGAAGCTGACTTTAATCTGCTCTTCTACGGCGACAGCAAAGCACTGGGAGAAGAAGTACTGGCGCGCCAGGAATTTCGGCTTACCCCTGGTGAGATCATCAGAACCTTTCGCATACTCAATTCAAATACAAAACATCTGGGATTTGTGGCTGGATATCGACAAATCGAACAAAAACGCTGGCGTCTCTTGACCGGGGTAAGACCCCAAACGGTGCAAGAACATGTCGTTGTCATCGGACCACAGGCATTGTCCTTCCCGAGAATTACAGAATCGTCCAGCGCACCTGCCAATAACAATGAACAATTGTCCGGAGAACGGTAAGAACCATGGCGCAAATTGGCAAACCGATTTGGTTTCAGGGCGTATTCATACGCCCACAACACTTTCAGCAACAAGATCGCTACTATGAGGAGTTTGTAAACGACTATATCTCGGCCCAATTTGGATATGGCTGGGGCCTCAGACGCCTCGAGATTGACGAAACCGCACTCACGCTGGGAAAATTCCAGATCGCGGCGATATCTGCCATACTCCCGGACGGAACACCGCTTAGTGCGCCGGGAAATGCTGTTTTGCCGCCCTCCCGAAATTTCGACGACAACGCGTCGGGCAAGCGCGTGGCGTTGGCCCTGCCCATTCGCCGAACCGATGTGCCCGAAGTGTCTATGAATGACGAAATATCCATGAACGAAACGGATCTTGAACCACGCCGGTTGACAAAATTCTCGGTATCGATACGCGATATAAGTAGTGAGAAAGAGGATTACAATGATATAGATATAGGTCATCTCGCGCCCCTACTATTGCTGGAAGGGGAAGATATGGACGCCTATACAACCCTTCCAATCGCACGGATCGAGAGCGCATCGGACGAGGGAATTGAACTGGATAAAGGCTATCTCCCACCTGTGCTGAACTGCATCACCCATCCCGGATATATGCGCTCGCTCAGCCACATTTCCGCAATCCTGCAACGCCGTGCCAAGGCATTGTCCAAACAAATCGATCCAGTGACAGCGACCGGATTGTCGGACATGCTGGATTTTCTTTTGCTCCAGATGGTCAACCGGTACCAGGCGAGCCTGAGCCACCTGACGCAACTCGAGCATCTCTTGCCCGAACGAGCCTATCACGCCATCGCCGAACTCTATGGAGAGGTGGGAACTTTTTTGCCCGAACGTCGCGTTGAAGCACCGCCACCTTACGATCACAACGATCCTGGTCCGGGGTGGAATAAACTCGTTGAAGCAATTACCACGGCATTTGCCCGAATTTCAGATCGACACGGCGTGGAATTGCCTCTGGAGCGTCAGCCAAATGGCTCGCATGTCGCCGCTATCCACGATCGCAATCTGCTGGATACTGCGCGTTTTATTCTTCTTCTGCGCCTGAACTCACCGCGCGATATCGTGCAGACGCAAATCGAAAACCGCCTCAAAATCAGTTCAGTGGAAAGCCTGCGCGAGATTGTCAACCTGCAACTTTCGGGTGTCCCCTGCAAAATTCTCGCCATGGCGCCGCGGGGCCTGCCCTACTATCCGGACGCGACCTACCTGGAAATCGATACCACAGCCCCCCTCTGGCAAGAAGTGCGCGATACGGCAAGCGTAGCGGTCTATCTGGCATGGACAGATTCACTATACACCCTGCAACTGTGGACAGTGCGCAGCAGTGAGACGACGCAACTTCCCGTTGCTCAGGAGGGTATGAGATGACAAAAGAACGTCGCGCCGATATTTTTGATGAAACAGATGTAGAACCCATTGAATCGGCCCCAATGTCAGAATCACTGGTCCCACTCCAATCCCTGGATGGTCGCCTCTCTATCAACACCAATGGCATAAACGGGCTTCAAATGGGCGATAACGAACGCCTGAACCAATTACAAACGCACCTCGACAATGCCCGTAACCCCTATATTGCTGCGGCCGCACCGATTGTGAATTTAATTCTCGTCGTAAATGAAGGGGCCATGCATCAGAACTTCAGCACCCTGCACAGGATCGCTGCTGGCGCAATCAGGGAATTTCACAGTCAGATGATATCGCGAAAACCAGTCTCCATGCAAAACGTGGGAATCGCCAGCTATGTGCTTTGCAGTGCGTTTGACGAGGCGGTTCTAACTTCTGATTGGGGAGGTGAAAGCGACTGGCGAAAGGAGACCTTGTTGTGGACATTTCACAACGATGGTTCTGGCGGCGAAAATGTTTTCAAATATCTGGATGACCTCGCCCTGAATCCAGAACAAGACCTCGATCTCCTGGAGTTGCTGGTGCTGCTTCTGGATTTGGGATTTCAAGGACATTATAGAATAGCTCCAGATGGTGCATACCTGCACGAAATCATCCGCACGCACTTGCACGAAACCATCTGCGCGAACAAGCCCAGAGCATCCAGCCCGATCCGTCCCCCCGAACCCGCGACGGGTAGCGGCGCACCCCGATTTTACATGGGGCGAAGATTTCTCGCACTTTGCGCTGCAGGTGCCGCCCTCATCTTGCTGATTGGCTATCTGAATTTCTACCTACACACCCAGCACCTGACCGAGCCGTTGACGAATCGGATTGAGCAATTTATTGGAGATTATCGGTCCGCAAAATAATAAAAGGCAAAACCTTCTGGATTGCGGCTTACACCCTGCCGCAATGACAACCGCCATTCTTCGCAGGCTCTGCATGTTTTAAGCAGGCGTCCAGTGGCTTCTTAAGGCAATAAACTCAATTAATCATGCGTTTCTTTTATTTCTTAAATCGGTTTGCGACCTCGCGCCTCACATTGGGCGTACTGATCCTGCTCTTGCTCGCCTGCCTGATCTGGTTTGGCGGGCCAAAAATAGAAATTGACGAGGCCACTCCGCTGGCGAGTCAAACCAGTCGTTTGATCGCCATTGGCGTCCTGGTACTTTTGTTCTTATTGCTCGAGGTATTTCGCCGCTGGCGGCTTGCCCGGATAAATCGACGCGTCCTGGACAATATCGAGAGAGCACAGGGCGAAACAGCCGAAATATCGGACCGCGTGGGCAATGTGCGCGAAAGCTTTACGGCATTGTGTGAAACCCTGCGCGAGCGAATGGGCGTTCGGCCAAAAGACCGGCACTATATCTACGACATATCATGGTACTTGCTTTTGGGCGAGACCGGATCAGGTCGTTCTACCGCACTGGGCAATTCCGGCCTGGATTTTCCTCTGGAATTGGCATCCGACGCTGGACCATCTTCTGTCCCGAATTTCCGCGGATATTGCGGCTGGCGGGTTACAGATGAGGCGGTCTTTATCGACGCGCCAGGTGCTTTTGTAACACCCGACGGCCCATCGGGAACCGCCGAGTGGCAAGACCTGCTGGATTGCCTCAAATCCGCGCGCGCACGCTGTCCGCTCAACGGCGTCATTCTGACATTGTCCGTAGATCAACTCACTGGCGAATCAATAGACCTCAAAATTGCAGACATGATGCGCCAGCGCCTGCAAGAAATAATGATCCACTTCGGCACGGCACTCCCTGTCTATATTCTGATTACCAAATGCGACAAAATTGCCGGATTCGTCGAGTATTTCTCCGATCTCAACGCAGAGGAACGCGAAGGTCCCCTGGGCTTTGCACTGCCGCTGGAGACAAAGAGCACCCACTCAACCCCAGGTAAAGGCCTTGTGGCTTTTAGCGATCAATACCGCGATTTTATCGCACATCTTTCAGAATGGGTATCAACGCGCATGCCCGCAGAACGGGAACTCGATAGCCGCCACCACATATTTGCCTTCCCGCAGCAGATGCACATGCTCCATAAACCACTCGAGACCGCATTACAGCGCATTTTTGGGCCCAGCCGGTTCCACCGCGATGCACTGCTGCGCGGCGTGTACTTTTGTAGTGCCTGCCAGGAAGGTCCTATAACAGACTTGCTGATGAAGGCGCACGAAAAAGCTTATGATCTACAACCGTCTATGGCGCGTGTACACAGCCCTCGGCGCAATACTGCATTTTTCTTTAAGGGACTTATTGAGAAAGCGATCTTGCCCGAACAGCACCTCGCCGGGGTCAATCCAAAAATTGAACGCCGCAGACGCCTTACCTTCGGATCGGCCTGGACAATGGCCTGCGTTGTATTTGTGGGCCTTCTCGGCGGATGGTGGCTCGCCAGCGCAAGCACCAAACAGCAGGCCATCGCGATCCGGGAAGCACTCGACGCACACGAGACACAACGCGCAACCTTGCACGATCAGACCGATTTTACCCAAGTCGCCCTCGCTGTTGCGCCGCTTTCGCACATACCCAACGAAACCACCGCAGTATTTCAGCCCCTTGTTGCCTCGGGAGCCTTCATGCTGAGAAGCCCGGTAGTGTTATCGGAACAGATGACATCTATTTACGACGCGGCCCTGCATACCATGGTGCGCCTTGCAGTCATAAAAGATCTGGGCGATGAGGTCGCGGCCCTCGCCAGTGCGAGAGGAAAATCAACGGATCGACTGCGCGATCTTTTTCGGCTTTATCTAAGTCTGTCAGACCTCTCTCATTTCAATGCCACACGCCTGAAAATTTGGGTCGCGGAGTACACGCGTGCGCGCTATCCGCTCCACCCCCAACAACAGACAACTATCGCGGCTGTTGTAAACGACGCTTTTGAGGAATTGGACACGCCTCTAACCCTTGATAAAAACGTCCTATATTCTGCGCGCAAACGGCTCAATGAGATACCGCCTGTCGAACGGATTTACGCCCGAATGAAAGAAGGCACCGAAACAATTCAGAAAATTTCTCTCAAAACCGCGCTCGGCGAAACCGCACTCGGGGTCTTTGCCACTACCAGTGCCAGTGTGCAAGGGTATTACTCCGAACCGGGCTTTTACGAGCACTTCCTGATGGATGCCCCCGGGCAAATCCGCAACTATAACCGGGACTGGCTGTCTGAACACGCGGGACCAGTAGTGAGCGATGAACAGCTTTTTGATGAAGTGAAATCCCTTTATGCGCGGGATTATATCGCTACCTGGAAAAAATTTCTGGACAGTTTGGCACTGCAACCTGCAAAGACACCAGAACAAATGCTACACCTGATAGAGACCTTGCTATCGAGCGACTCGCCCCTCGATGGTCTTATTGAGATGGTCTCGAAACACACGACTCTCCCACTGGTGCGCGGCTCTGAAGAAAAAAAAGAGACAGCGGATGGCGGCGAAACCGAAGATGGCGGCATTTCGGCCTCGCTGGGCAATGTTGCTGATAGAGCCATCGAGCGCAAACGCGACCAATGGCCCGGCACGCGCATTGGCCGCGCCTTTGCCGCTTATCGCGACTTGCGAGACGACAATACCGGGGACTTGCCCGGCTTATCCGATATTCGCACAGCGTTGAGCGATCTACACGGCGTCATCTCAGCCGTAACCCACGCATCGAAACCCGAAGCCGCGGCTTTTGAAGAACTGCGACGGTGGATCGACAACCCACGCGAAGCCGAGGTGAGTGTCTTGCGCAGTACAGCGACACCGCAACCCCAACCCCTCCGCCAGATGTTGTTCGACCTGTCGGAACACTCGCTGCAGATGCTGACGGCGTTGGCGCAGCAATATCTGGACCAGAGTTGGCGCAGCAGTGTGCTATCGGAATGCCGACGCGCAATAGCCGGGCGCTATCCCATCAACCGACGCGCCGAAACCGCCATTGCGCCAGATGATTTTGAATCATTCTTCGCACAAGACGGGGCCATCAACACGTTCTTCAAAGAACGAGTCATGCCTTTTGTCGAAACCTCGGGTGGTCCCTGGGTGGAACGCAGCATATACGGTTATGAGCTCGGATTCTCCAAGGCCGGACTCCAGATCTTCCGCAACGCCAATACCATTCGCAATGCCTTTGGTCTCAATGGCGCAGGGCTGAGTGATCTCGGCTTCACGATTATCCCCACCTATCTGGACAACAAAGCCATGCGCGTAACCGTAAAAACCGAAACCGAAACCCTCAGCTATCGCCACGAACCCCCGCGTCGGTTTCACATGGCATTTGCCGATGAAACTGTGTCAATCGGCATCGCCGATAGGTCGGGTACGGTCCACACCAGCCGCGCGGAAGGCCCCTGGGCATGGTTTCGCATATTCGATCACTTCGAACTTCGCTCCACCCACATACCCGACCAGTTCTATCTGACGGTCAGCATCGGTGATATAATGGCCCGTTTCCGCATCATAGCTGACAGCACGGTCAACCCCTTCATGCCCAAGAACTTCAAATGCGAGGAAAGCCTGCAATGACAATGACTGAAAAGCGCAACGGCAAAGCAAACACACACATCCCGGACAAAGTCGCCGAGAACAAAGAGCCAGAAATAGCGCTGGCACGCGTGGTCAGCGCAGTGCAAAACACCATATTGGTAGATGTATCGGGGCAGTGCCATGCCGCACGTCAAGCCGCCAGTTGTCTGCTGAGTCCAGAAACCGACGATATCGTCATGTGCAGCGTCAGTTCTCTGGGTATCCATATTCTCCATGTACTCGAACGGAACGCCGCTGAAAGTGCAACACTTTCGGCTCCCGGTGTTGAGCGACTCATTCTCGAACAGACCGCGATTGACATCCGCGCAGAGGACCTCAACGCAACGGCAACCCGCGCGCGGGCACAGGTGGATCAATTTCATCTCTTCTCGCGCCTGATATCCGTGGTGGCAGATGGCCTCGACCTGGTGGCAGATCGGCTCAAGCGCGTGGCCAGACACGAAACAACATCGGTAAACGACAGCGTGCGTACGGTAAAAAATACCGATACATTGCGCGCCGGGCATATCCTGCGCGACGCCTCTGAAGTGATGAGCCTGCGCTCGGACCTCGCCTTAATTGAAGCACGCGGCGATGTGCGCGTCAATGGCGAGCGCATCAGCATGGGATGAGCCAATGAATATCTCGCACTTGCTCAGCGCAGCGGAAGATCACCTGAAAAACGACCGCGTTGAAGTGGCGCAAAAGCTATTCCTCGAAGCACTGGACTATCCCGAAAGCGCGGCGCGGGCAATGGCGGGTCTGGGGAAAATTGCTATTCGCGCTGGTGAAATTGAGAAGGCCCAAGAGTTGTTCGGACGCGCCATGGCCATAGAGCCGGACAATGCCGAATTTCTGGTTGGCCTGGCGACGGTTTATCTGCTCAACGAACGCGCAGAAGATGCCGAAACCTGCCTTCGGCGCGCGGCCCGCCTTGATCCCACCCTGCCGGAAGCACACACAAATTTGGCTCTGGTCCTGCTGATACAGCAGGATATAGAAGGCGCGTATGCCGAGGCAAAGCAAGCTTTTGAAATTGCCCCAGACTCTCCGGATACATTCGAAGTCATGGCACAAGTCGAAATAGCACGCGGCAATATCGCCATGGCGATTACCCTTTTCCAACGAATTCTCGCACTCGCGCCCCAGAACATGAATGCATTGACCAATCTGGGAACGCTGTTTCAGTTAATCAACGAGCCGGACAAAGCAATTGAATATCTCGAAACCGCTCGCCTGCAAGATCCCGACGCACCGCACATCCTGACCCGCCTGAGCGAATGCAAGACCGCAATGGGCCAGCTTGAAGAAGCCGAAAAGCTGATACAACAGGCCGCTGTAATCGCGCCCAGCGATGCGGAAGTGCGCAATGCCGAAGGCGCAATTTTGCTGCACAGAGGCCGCTTTGCCGAGGCACTGACTGCGCTTCAAGCCGCATCGGAACTCGACCCGCAAAATCCCGCTCCGCTGATCAATCTCGCACTGCTTTTGCGGCGCAACAATGAACCCGAAGCCGCATTGACCACAGCGCGCCAGGCCATCGAACTCAGCGAGACGCCAAACGAAATCGCGCACCAAATAGTAGCCGATCTGTTGTTCTTATCCGGCAACTATCAGGAAGGCTGGCAGAGCTTTGGTATAGACGCGCCCGAAGACACAACAGCACAGTTAGAAGCGAGTACAAAACTCGTGCTACTCGTCGAAGATCTCTCCTCAGCCCTCGTGAGCCTGCGGCTTCTCCCCCAGCTTTCCGAACAACGCGTGCGACTGCTATGCCTGCCCGCTTTTGCCAGATTTTTCAGGGCAATAGATGGTATCGAAAGCGTTCATCCCCAGGAAGAAATAGACCTCTCCAAAGACATCGAAGCTGAAGAAACAGTGCTCCTCCTGGACGATCTGGCGCGCATCCTGCAGGCGGATAGCCCGCCCACAACCCCGCTGCGCCTGAATCTCGAAGCCCCTCTCCCCTCTCCTGAGCACACCCCTCGGATCGGCCTCTGGTGGGACGATGCGTCAGGTGGACCCGACCCACAAATACTGTTGAATGCCCTGCCCACAACCCCGGTGCTATTGCGCGAACCCCATCCATCGCAAAACCTGATCCTGCCCGATGGTCAGCCCCCACAGATTCTCATTGATCACAGTGCCGAAGACCTGCTGGACATGGTCATTGCGCTTTTGTCGCTGGACATGATTGTCGCTATCGACAGTCCGGTTGCACATCTCGCGGCGAATCTGGGGTGTCAAACCCTGGTCTTATGCCATCAATGCGACATTCCCTGGTACTGGCAACCCTGCGGACCTGAAGGCGCACAATGGTACCCCACCGCGCAGGCGGTCGGGCGCGATATCGATGGCGCGTGGAATGGGCTGATAGAGGCTTGCGCCAATATCCCGATCAAGACCTCTATGGAGAAAGCGAGCACTCATGTCTGATCCCGTATGGACGCCTGCCCTCAAAGACACAGAGCAAGACACCCTCTCGGCACAGTTGCGCGCCGGTTTGCGGGCGGCATTGCCAGAACTCGTGCGGCAAAAACGCGATGACAACATCGACTACGCAGAGATCGCAATACCAGGGCTAACACTGCACCTCAAAGCGGAACAGACGCGCAGCATCAAACAAAAGAAACGTTCCGTCTTTGAGATCAACTTTCGGGGAATAGCGCGATCACAGGATCCAGAAACCGGACAGCGCACTGATTTGCCAATTGTCGGGACATGCTGCCTGGACATCAAAACCAGCGCAATACTCTCCCTCATCTTTTGAGTGATACCTGCCCCTCGGTCAATATCATCCAAATGTCGCAAAGATACCACCTAAACGTCTTTAAGGCGTCACTGAATTGTTACCGTTGACTGGTATGTTTGTTTTGGAACTGCAAAAGCAGTCAATCAACCCCAACCCTGAAGGAGGAGTTAAGAGATGGCACAACCTGCTTATCTAACAGTCACCGGCGCAACACAAGGTGATATTTCCGCTGGTGGTATGTCGGCCGATTCAGTTGGTACGCTTTCGACTGCTGCACAGGAAGATACCATTCAAATTCAAGAACTTGACCTGGATGTGGTTATTCCTACAGACCCACAAAGTGGTCAGCCCACTGGGGTGCGATCGCACAAAGGTATGCGTGTTGTCAAGTACATCGACAAGACCTCGCCTTTATTGATGCAAGCAATCTCCACCGGAGAGCAACTCGCCGAAGTCAAGGTGCTCTTCTACCGCACGGCCTCTTCTGGGCAACAAGAACACTATTATACCATTGCGTTAGGCGAAGCCACGCTGGTCAAATTTCGTCCTTATATTCCCAACGCGCTTGATCCAGAAAATGAGAATTTTGCGCATATGGAAGAGTTGTTGTTCCAGTACAAATCTATTGAAACGACCCACGAAGTTGGGGGTACATCGGGTAGCGATAGTTGGGATGTTTAACAGTTCTGTCTGAACCGGACAGGACGCCTGGATATGGTGGGTTCGTCAATTTGTCGGATCCACCTTTTTCGTAAAGGAACAAAAGGGTGATTGTCAAACCCTTGCAAATCGGTTTTTTGCAACAAGTGTCGTGTGTTCGTGGGCAAAACAGCCTGTGGATTACCGCACTCGGTGCATTTAACCTCCTATCGCCAGGGGATTTTTTGCCCGAAGCACAATTGTGGCAAAGTGCAGCCCCCGCGCTGGGAACAACGCCACTGGACGCGGGCCTGCCCAAGCCACGCGCCGAGGTTCTGGTCGCAGGCGATGTTCGTGCCCCAAACAACACCCCCACATGTAGTCTGGTCGTCAACCTCGAACTCGGCCCCATTAGAAAACGCGTCATCGCCTTTGGGCGACGCTGGTGGCAACGCGGCCCAGACGGCCCCACCATGACTGCGCCCGAACCCTTTGAGCGGGTGAGGCTCGGCTGGGAAAACGCCTTTGGCGGTCCCGACTTTTCCGAAAACCCCCTGGGTAAGGGTGCCAACGTGCGTAAGCTGATGCACGAACAGGTACCAACCGAACTCCCCCAGGTTGAAACACCGGGCGCATTGATTCTCGACATCGATCACCATCCTCCCCCCGCGGGCCTTGGACCCCTCGCCGCAGACGCCCCCGCCCGCAGACGCTTTGCCGGCACTTATGACGACGCCTATTTGCGCGATGATTTCCCCAATTTCGCAACAGATTTTGACTGGCGATATTGCAACACCGCCTGCCCAGATCAGCAGACCGACACCGAACTGTGCGGCGACGAACCCTATCGGATCACCGCGATGCACCCCGATCATCCCGAAATTTGCGGCCACTTGCCCGGATTCCGCGTGCGCGGCTTTGCCCGTCAAGGCGAAGCATTCGCGGAAGTGCCCATGCGCTGCGATACCGTCTGGCTCTTTCCCAACGCGGGCATGGGCATTGTACTCTTTCGCGGCGGAATAGATGTCGCCGACAAAGAAGCCAGCGATGTTGAGCACGTACTGTTGGCCTACGAACGCCTGAAAGATAATAGGCGCACGCTTGCCCATTACAAAACAGCAATGGACGAGCGCACAGACCCGGAGCTTGCAGCACAAAAAATGTTTGACCAGAAACCCCTCAAGCCCGAACGCTTGCCCGAAGAAGATGCGGCCATTGAGGCCGAGCGGCAGGCAATTATCGAGGAAAGAGACAAACGGCAGGAACAAGCGCAAGAACACGCCATCGCCTCTGCGTTTCGCCAGGCGGGCATGCCAACGCCCCCTGCTGGTCTTTTCAAAAACGACCATACCATGCCCGTTGCAATACCGGTTATTACACCGAGCGAGATGCGCCGGATGGAAGTTGATGTTTCTGCCATATTGCGAGCGACCGATCAATTGCAGGCATACGCGGAGAAACAAGAACGCAAAATCAAGGCACAGGCTCAACAAGAGGCCGTCCGGGCGGCCTCGCAAATGCAAACTTTGGAGAATCTCGACCCACAAAATAAGAAATTAGCGAAAGATAAATTGGACAAGGTGTTAAACGATCTGGGTGGAAAACAGGGCAAAAACATTGACATTCCTTCCACTACCCCTCATGGCACGGCGCCTTTTTCAGGGTCGCCGATGATGCAACAATCATTTAAGCAAGCCCAGGAGTCCATCAAGCGCCAAGCATCGGAAAAAAATATCAAAGCCCAATCAGAACAAGCGATGAGTCCTGCACTGCACACGGCGCGCAATCGCGCCTTGCGTATTCGCGACGACCAGGATCCCTTCTCTCAAGCACTTGCTGGATTAGATCAGGCCGCTGACGCACAAAAAAAGGCTAACGCAGAAATAAAGAAAAAAAGCTGCACGCCCACGCCGCAAGCAGGCAACCCTTTTCAGACTGCTTTGCAAGCTCTTGGAAGCAAAGAATGGGTAAATAATGCCGAAGCCCAGAAAGGTGCGGACAAAGCGCGTGAGGCTCTTGCCGATCCTCGTGTCGAATTTTTAAGTGAAGCAATCACATCTGCGGATTCCAACAAGGCCGCCGATCCCGAAAAAACCATTGATGAAGCGCGAGATAAGATCGAAAATGCACGCGAGGATATGGAAACACTCGAAGCCGATGGGCGGCGGTTGAGCCCCGAGCCACTGTTTCCGCAAGAACCTCTGTCAAAGGAAGATGCACGCGCCCTGGGCGTTCTTGCACTTGATCTGGCACGCCGCAATAAAGGGCTGCAAGGGCGCGATCTGGCAGGAGTAGATTTGACCGGAGCCGACCTCTCAGGGCTGGATCTCAGTGGTATTTTCCTGGAACAAGCCGTGCTCAAAGGGGCCAGATTAACGGGCGCAAATCTGACCAAAGCCGTATTTACCAAAGCCGATCTGACCGAAGCGGATTTAAGCGGGGCCGATCTGACCGACAGCAATCTGAGCGGTGCGAACCTTGAAGACGCTTGCCTGCGCGAAGCACGCATAGAAAACACCTTGCTCTATCAAAGCCGGTTTGACCGGGCAGATTTGAGCCGGGCCAGATTGACTCAGGTTAATGCTATTGAAGCCAGCCTGGTTGACGTCTGCCTGTCCGAAGCCGAAATCCGCGACACAAACTTCATCAAATCCGATCTGTCGGGTTTTTCACTGAACGATGCCAATCTGCACTCGGTGACTTTTATAGAGACACACCTGACTGGTCTTTCTGCCCGTAAGGCCAGGTTTGAGCGTTGTGCACTGGTCGGACTGGATGGAGAAAATGCCGATTTGACGGGTATGGAATTTATCAAAAGTGTATGTCCTGGCGGAGCAAAGCTAAACCATGCACTTATGGCTGGACTGGTGGCGCCAAAATCGGGTTGGCGAGGTGCTGATCTTACGGGTGCCGATCTTACGGGTGCCCGTCTGGATGGCGCGGATATGGGCGATACAATATTGGTCAATACCTGCTTGCACCGGGCTTCTTTGAAACGGACAATTTTGCACAAGGCCAATGCAACAGAGGCAAATTTTTTTGGCGCGACCCTGTACGAAGCACAGGCACAAGATGCCGATTTTACCGGGGCCTCGTTCCACAAGGCCAATCTCTATTCGGCAGATCTTACCGATGCGGTGTTCACCCTGTGTGACTTTACCGGGGCGAACTTGACCCTTACTGCAATGACGAGGCCAACCCATGTCGATGACTAACACCACGACCAACAGCGCGATGGCCAATGCGATTTTGAACTTTGGCGGCGAGTTGGTGCAGATGTCTCTTTCTGGTCGCGATTTCTCGGGAAAGCATCTGAAAGGCAGCACGTTTGTTGAATGCGATCTCAGGCGGGCAAATTTTTCCAACTGTCGCCTTGAAGAAGTCCGCTTTGTCCAGTGCCTTATGGAGGATGTGCGCTTTGACGAGGCACATCTCGATCAAGTGCAGATCGTCCAGTGTGTGGCAACTAACCTTGGTCTAACTCGGACGCATCTTGAAGATACACAAATTGTCGAGGGTGATTTGTCCAAAGCGAATCTGACCGCAGCCCGGATAGATCGCTGTGGTTTTGTCCAATTGCCTATGTCGCACGCACAATTGGCCTCAGCACGCCTGTGGGAATGCGCCTTCATGGAAGGCACATTGAGCGGAGCCGATCTAAGCCATGTGGAGATCAAAAATTCGGTCATCTTAAAATGCGACCTCTCGGATATCGCTTTTGAGGGCATGCATGTCGATACACTGATGCTCAATTCCGCCTGCCTATCAGGCTGGAACTTGAGCGGTCTGCATCTGCTTCGATGCAATTTCCAGGATTCCGATCTGAGCGGGGCAGACCTGAGTGGGGCAGACCTGACCCAGTGCCAGTTTACCTTTGCAAAAATGAACGATGTCAAGTTAACAGGCGCACAAGCCACGTCAACCGTCTTCTTAAAATCCGACCTGAGCAATGCAGAGTTAAATAATGCAAATTTTGACAATGCCATCTTCAACGAGGCCAATCTGACCGAAACCAATTTTCAGAATACCTCTATGGTGCAGGCAGTCCTGGAAAACACACAGGCAATCAATACAAAATTTTGCCGCGCCGACCTGAGCTATGCCATAGGACGGCATGCAGATTTTCGAGGCGCAGATTTTCGAGGCGCAAAGGTCTTTCGCCTTGATTTGCACGGTGCCAAAACCGACATGTCACACTGGGATAGAGGTGCTAAAAGGCGTTGTTTGCCCCATGATCCCATACGCCATATTGCAGAAATCTACGATCCCGTTGTTATTCATCAGCAGAACCATCCCTCATTCTTGGAGAATCATTCGCTATGTTCGCCCGATCTCAGGGGCCAATGCCGGGCATTGACCTCGGCTTTCCCGACGTATGTCTAACGCCTGCTCTGGTGCCCGTGCCCATCCCCTATCCGAATATTGCCATGACCACAATGGCAATTCCCAACATATACAATCAGTTCATCATGGCAATGCCTGTTCACAATCTGATGACTATGGTCAGTATGACGAATGGTGATCAGGCAGGTGTGAACGGCGGTGTTGCATCTGGCATGATTATGGGGCCTTCGCGCCACCTGATGGGTTCAACCAATATCATCAAAGGCACTGCACCAGCAACCAAAATGCTGAGTATGACCGGGCAAAATGGAATGGCTCCCAACACAGTAGGCACCGCGCTTTCTCCATCGCAAACCAAAGTCATGCACATGAGATAATCTCACTCGAATCATTTGTTGTAACATCGTGTCGTGTGATCTGGCGACCTTAAAAAGGATGACATTATGCTTCCTAAAAGAAGAAAAAGAAGAATGATAATTAATCTGAGCATTGAAGGTGGAGACACAGAAATACCAACTGCAGAGCTCAAAGTCTATCGCGTACGGGGAAAGGCGGCTATCTCCAAATTATTTCGCTATGAAATTGATCTCATCCGCGTTAAAAACGATGCATATCACCCCCTCAGTGCCGAACAGGTGATCGGCAAGTCCGCAACGCTTTCAGTGTTCATATCGCATGTGCCCGAAGGGCAGAGGAGATTAAAACAAAAGACAGAACCTCACAAATTCCACGGCATTATTGAGGAGTTTCGGGAATTGAGCGCAAGCGATCTGAATGGCAAGCACTATCGCCTCACTATAGTGCCTCGACTGGCGAAACTCGCCCATAACCGACAAAGCAGAATTCACGCCACATCGGAACCACAGATACTTCAAAAACTCATCAGACTCAAACTTGTTGGGAAAGGAGCCGATTACAGAGATGAAACCAGTTATCGGGCGGGCCTCACAATACAGGATGTCCGATTACGTATTGAGAATTTAAGGCTTCCCAAGAAGAGATTGTCACATATTACACAGTACGACGAAACAGACCTCGATTTCATCTGCCGTCTATGTGAAAATTATGGCGTATATTTTTTCTTTGAAGCCGATGAATCCAATACTCGGGACATCGTCACTTTCGGAAATACCAATACCCCTTTCAGCACAGCCAACCTGGACTTGACAATCGAGCTATTCTCTGAGGGTCGGAACGGATTACTCAGTGACTCAATCTATAACCCTGATCGATCAATTGCCGAAGGCAATTTGCTGTCATTCGAACAAATCAGCCGCCCTACTCCCAGACGTGTAAGAGTTATTGACTATAATCCTGGATCCACTAAACCAGCGTCAGCTACACGAAGATTACAGCAGGAGTACGTAGCAGACACGGGATTGGGGACATATACCGATCACCATACGCATTTTTCAAGCGATGCGGAGGGGACAAAGTTTGCCAGGACCCGCTACGAGGAAATCTACTCTGCCAATAATTACTATGTTGGAATCACCTCTTCGCCATTCGTGACACCGGGGCGTGTTTTCAGACGGATTATCTCTGATTCAGATAATCCAAAATATCTCGTTACCCACAGTACTATAGAGATAGCCTGGGAACGTCCAGATCCCGTCTCGGGAGAGACAATAACAGATCCAGATGGTCAGATACTGCCAACTAATCTCCGGAACGAATTTAGATGCATTGATTTTGATGAATCAGCCGATCCCATCGTGTTTCGCCCCCCTCGTGTGACACCAGTGCCCCGGCTATCCGGCGTTTATACCGCGCAGATCGACGCATCATCCGTCGATACCGATGAGAATGAACGTCCTCAGTTAGACGTTGATGGATGCTATCGCATCAGGCATTACTTTGACGAGCGCGAGAATGTCCCTGCCGGTCAAAATTCCATCCCTGTTCGCAAAGCAGAACCCTACGCTGGAGAAAATGTTGGACAGCATTTCCCATTGAAACGGGAGACCGAAGTCATAGTGACCTACTGCAATGGTGATCCAGATCGACCAATCATTACCAGCGCACTTCCCAATCAAACCACTCCAAGCCCTGTCGTTGAAGACAATCAAACGGCTCACTTGATCAAGACCTCCTCTGGTGCCTTGTTCGAGATTAACGACGCCATTCATGATGCTACGGATGTCCAATCGCGGATCTTGTTGCGGTCACGTGCAAATGCAGACAGTACGTATTTGCGCCTCGGTTATCCGGACAAACAACGCGAGGGGGTTTATAATTCGGAGTTGCAAGGGGAATCTGTTTCAACTGAAGTGATGCGCAGCTTTGAGGGTATCTATGCATACACGCCCGATAACATAAATTCCCAAGCCAACAAGACCTATTCGAGATCGGTGGTTCAGCATCTTTTGTCGGGTACCAAAGTGATCATCCACGCAGGTGCAGAAGCCACAGAGAATCTATCTGTCGTGGACACTGACAATGATATGCTTCTTCGGGCGGACGGGAAAATCAAGATTGAGGCGATTGGGGACGTGGATGTGAAGACGGATGGGAATATGACCGTCACTGTTGATGGAGACAAAAAGGAAGAAGTCGAAGGCGGTGAAGATACATGGGTAACGGGCGATCTCGAAAAGCACATTGGAGGGTCGGACAATAAGATCGTATTGGGGGCGGATAACAAGTTGGTCGTAGGAAATAGTGCCGGTACCACAGTGGGGGGTAAGCAGAGTATGCTCGCTGGTGGGGAAATGAAAATTTTTCTGGGTTTGGGACAAATGAAAATGTGCTTGAGTGGTGCTAATATCAAATTCGTGCTTGCACCCTTCGGCTTTGACATGAAGCCGTATTTCCAAGCGAACTATTATGTTGGTCTAAAGCTCGAAACCATAAGGGTGGCAGAAATAAAGAAAATAACAGTCGGGATAAAAACCGCCGTTGCCCAACTAAAATCACAAGATATATTTGCACTTCGGGGTAATATAACTCTAAATTCTATCACTAGTTCAATAATACAAACCATGATGAAAGTCACGATATGATGCTCTGTACATCCCGGGTTTAAACCCACCCCAACCAAAGCGTATTATCTACAGGCTCTGCAATATGTAGAGCCTGTATCTTTTCCCAATCGGTTTTTCGCCTTGACGGGTGCATGGAAGGCACGTAGATTTTGGCCTATTGTGCGTCGCATTGAAAAACCATCACCTGGATCTCGGCTACAATCGTGCCGCAATGACGGGCGAGGCATGCCTCGCCCCTACAATGCACAATTTCCTAACCCCTGATCACTAACCACTGAAATGGCAAACGAGGAGCAAAAATGGCCGATGTCAAATCTATATATCAGCGATTAATCGCAGAAATAAAACAAATCTCCCTATTGGGATCCTGTGCCGGTGTACTGGGTTGGGACAAACAGACCTACATGCCCAAAGGCGGAGCCGGGCATCGCGCCGAGCAACTCGCACTGCTCACCGGCATGATACACGAACGCGCAACCGCCCCTCAAATTGGCGACTATCTCTCTGAAATAGAAAACAGCGATCTAATATCCGATCCACGCTCCGAAGCCGCAGTCAACGTCCGAGAACTCCGCCGAGACTACGACCGGGCTATCAAACTACCCCGATCCCTCGTCGAAGAACTCGCCCGCGTAGCCACCATCGCGCAGCAAGCATGGCGAGAAGCACGCGAAAAATCGGACTACGCCATGTTCCAACCCCACCTCACAAAGATCCTCGATCTAAAACATCAACAAGTAAATGCGCTGAACACGGGCGAAACACCTTACGACACCCTATTAGACGACTATGAACCCGGCGAAACTTCGGAAAACCTGACCCGCGTCTTCTCTGGCTTGCGCGACGAACTCGTCGAACTCGTGGGTGCAATCGCCGAATCCGGCAAAAAACCCGACGAAAATATCCTCACGCGCACATATCCCATAGACCAACAAGAAGAATTTGGAAAAATCGCAGCCGCGCAAATCGGCTTCAACTTTGACAACGGTCGCTTAGACATCACCACCCATCCATTTTGCAGCGGCATTGGACCGGGCGACACCCGCCTGACCACGCGGTATAACACACACTTCTTTTCCGAATCATTCTTCAGCATCATGCACGAAGCGGGCCATGGCATTTACGACCAGGGATTGAACGACGAACACTACGGCACGCCCATGGGAGACTCTATATCCCTGGGCATACACGAATCTCAATCGCGCATGTGGGAAAACTTTGTCGGCCGCAGTGAGGCATTTTGGACACACTTCTACCCCAAAGTACAAACCGCATTCCCAGACGCACTAAGCGACGTATCCCAACGCGACTTCTACGCCGCAGTCAACGCCGTCGCCCCCTCATATATTCGCGTAGAAGCCGACGAAGCCACGTACAACTTACACATCATGCTGCGCTTTGAACTCGAACAAGCACTCATCGATGGCGGGTTAAAAGCCGAAGATGTCCCCGGCGTCTGGAACGAAACATTTGAAAAATATCTGGGAATCACCCCCCCGGATGACGCCCAGGGGTGTTTGCAAGACATACACTGGAGTGGTGGAGGGATAGGGTACTTTCCAACTTATGCTCTGGGCAACTTGTACGCCGCGCAATTCTTTGAACAAGCGCGCCAGGAAGTGGGCGACCTGAACGCACAATTTGCCGAAGGCGTATTTGAACCCCTGAAAAACTGGCTAACGGAAAAAATCTATTCGCAAGGACAGCGCTACCGCGCAAATGAACTCATCGAAGTCGTAACCGGCAAACCCCTGAGCCATGAACCTTTAATGCGGCATCTGAGGGCAAAATACGAACCCTTGTATGGGATTTAGAGAACGGCAAAGACGGATCGCGGATTAAACGGATTAAAGGATGACGCAGATTAAAGGCGAGAGGCTGGGGACTGGTTATGTGGTCGTCTCACGTCTTACGTTTCACCTGGAATGGAGCAACCATTGAACACACATCCAATAATTTTAGACACCGATCCCGGCGTGGATGACGCGCTGGCCATCATGCTCGCATTGGGTTCTCCTGAACTCGACGTAATGGGCATCTGCACAGTAAGCGGCAATGTCCCTCTCAGCACTGGCACGCGCAATGCACAGGGATTATTACAACTCTTAGAACGCACAGAAATACCCGTCTATGCGGGCGCAGACCAGCCTTTAAAACGCGACCCCGTATTTGCCACCGAAGTCCATGGCGAAAGCGGCATGGGACAAGCCGTATTGCCAGAACCCGCCCAGGACGTGCGTGGCAATGCGGTTGACTTCCTCGTACAAACCCTATCCGATCAACCCGGCGAAATCACAATAATAGCCGTCGGACCCCTGACAAATCTGGCACTGGCCGAACAACGCCAGCCCGGAACACTCCAAAAAGCCAGACAGGTCATTATCATGGGCGGTGCCATTGCAGAAACGGGCAACTCAACACCCGTAGCAGAATTCAACTTTTACGCCGACCCCCACGCTGCACACACAGTCATCCATTCCGGCGCAACACTACTACTCGTACCATTAGATGCAACGCGTCAGGGCGTATTATCCGAAACGGATATCGAAAACAAAATCGCCCCCCTGAAAACAGTCGCATCTCAATTCGCCGTCGATGCCGTACAAAACGTATTCGCCCTCTATCGACAACTCGGACGCGAGCCAATCGTGTACCTGCACGATCCACTCGCCGTAGGCGCGGCTATCACGCCCGAACTCCTCCGCTCAGAAAACCTGTACATCGACATAGAAACAACGGGCGACCTCACCATAGGTCAGATCGTCACAGACCGCCGCGGCCTGCCCCCGCCCTATCGTCTCGGAAAACCCGTCGATTGCGCGATGCACGTCGATGCCGAAGCATTTTTATCTCTATTCCTGAAACGGATTTTTTAAATATCTAAGGCCTCTCCCGCAGCCTCAGATAGCTCTCATAGCGTTGAAGCGCGATATCGCCATCATCCACAGCCATCCTCACCGCGCAACTGGGTTCGTGGACATGCGCGCAATCGCGAAAGCGACACCCGCCGAGAAACGGGTGAAAATCTCTAAAAAGCATGGGAACATCTTCGGGCTTTATATCGTACAGATAAAACTCCCGGACACCGGGCATATCGCCGACAAATCCCCCCTTGTCGAGCGCGACCAACTCCGTATGGGTCGTCGTATGTATGCCCTCGCCCGTCGCTTTGCTAACAGGTCCCGTACGCAATTGCAATCCGGGTTGCAACCAATTGAGCAAACTCGACTTCCCAACGCCAGAAGCCCCCATAAAAAGGGTAGTTTTCCCACGCAGAACATCGTAAAACGCCCCCTTACCCGCATCGGAAATAATACTGGTATAAACCACCGGATATCCCATCGCCCTGTACGGATGCATAACCCGATCTGCCCAGGCCTCATCGGTGAGATCGAGCTTATTGAAACACAGTGACACCGGTATTTGTTGCCACTCTGAAATACCCAGCATGCGATCCAGCAAATGCCAGTCTGGAGCAGGCTCATCCGCAGAAATAATGGGGACAACCTGATCGACATTCGCAGCTAAGAGTTGCTCTCTATGAGACCCGCCAGACGCGCGCCGAGAAACCTTATTATTGCGGGGACACACCTCGCGGATCATACCCCTATTATCCGCACCCTCAGAAAAAACCACGCGATCTCCAACCGCAACCGGATCGATCACGCGAACCCGGCGCACTGACTGCACGCGGCGGCGGCGCGAACCCGGCGCAGCTTCGGGATATTCGAGTTGTTTCCTCAAACGAGTTGACAGCGCGCACATCACCACGCGCTCGGCAGTCTGGACGACATAATGGCCGAGGTGGTGGCGGATAACAGTACCTTCATTGTCAGATTTGGACATATCTATTCAGAGCCTTCCCACTGTGATGAACGCCCCAAAATAACGCCCACCAGATGTAATTGTCAAGTGCCGTAGTCCTTGCAAACGGGTTGACTTTTAGTGGGGTTTTCTTCATATTTCCCCGACATTTACAGACTGAATAAAAAAAGGAAAAATAATGAAACACGACCTCAGCCCATTTTTATCTAACTGGGATTTTGACCCTACCGATATTTGTGTACGCAAAATTCAGGGCCTGGACGGACGGGAAAAATTGCAAGTACGTCTGGATCTGGGCGTAATGCAGATGGAAATGAACGATAGACCTGACGGAACGTGTCCAAACGGCCATTTTTCATTGCTGGACTACTATTTAGATCAACTCGAAGCCGAACACACGCATTCTGGTACAGATGAGAATTTTTATCTCGACAGAGATGCGTGCATTGAATTGAGCCAAGAGGGATTATTATTTTATCATCGCTATGTCTGTTTGATGCGCCTGGGCGATTTTGAGTCAGTCGTACGCGACACCGCCCACAATCTGGCACTTCTGGATCTCGTGCGGGCTTATGCCGAAGAAGAAGAGGACCGAAAAATATTCGAACACTATCGGCCGTATGTACTCATGATTCACACCCGTGCGCGGGGTGAAATTTGTTTGCAAAAAGGCGATTATGCCGGTGCTCTGAACAACATTGAAGAAGGAATCGACAAAATTCAAACATGCGTGGCAAATTCTGGCGTTGAGGCAGACGAAGAGATCGAAGCCCTCTCTGCATGGGCTGAAGAAATAGAACGCGATCGCCCAATCACTTTACAACAAAAACTGGCACAAAAACTCCAAAAAGCCATTGTCGAAGAGCGATATGAACAAGCGGCTCGGTTGAGAGACAGGCTCAGTTCTCTGAAAAAAAATAACTTGTGAAAACTGCAACCTGAACATCACAACACAAAAATCCTGATTCTAAACACCGGTGTGTTTCTGAATCGGGATTTTTTGTATAAAGGCTGGGATCAGGGGATATGGGATATGAATGGACCATAATTAGACGACACCTCTTCAGCACAGGTCGTCGTATGGGATTAACCACAATCATAGCCATCATAGGTGTCGGCCTGGGGGTTGGGGCACTCGTCATCACGCTATCGGTAATGAATGGCTATGCAGACATGATTTTTGACCGTCAGGTGGGCATAAATCCCCATATAACCGTGCGGCGCCCGTATAGCGAACGCATCGAAAATTACGCACCCATTATCCAATTGCTCGAAAAACACCCCGAAGTAGTCGGCGCCAATCCCGTAGTAGAAACAGAAGGTTATATATTGAACAGGGTTAAAGATGTGGGCACTGTCACATCGGGCGTCTTAGTGCGGGGCGTAGATGGCATTGTGAAGAGCAGCGACATCGTCCATCACATAACCGAAGGAAAAATGGAATTAACCCGCATAGAAGGCAACACCTTTGGAATCGTAATAGGCAAAACACTCGCCGAAAAATTGGGTGCCTCCGCAGGATCAAAAATTCGTCTGCTGGTCGCTCCCAAAGACCTGACCAACATACCCCCTCTTCGCCAATATGTGATAACCGGTATTTTTGAAACGGGATTTTACGAATTTGACGCCTCACTAATCTATGTGCCCCTCGCGGCTGCACAACGGGACCTGCAATGGGGCGACCTGGCAACGGGCATTCAAGTGCGCCTCGTCAATGCATTTGAGGCCGATCGCGTCAGCGTTGAATTGCGAGAGACATTGGTGGAAACACATGCCGATATGTTCCCCACATCGTGGATGTATGCACAGGGCAATCTGTACGCGTGGATCCAGTTGCAAAAATGGGCGAGCTTCGTGGTCTTGAGCCTGATCGTAGTCGTCGCGGGATTCAACATCATCAGCATACTAACCATGGCTGTGAATGAGCGCAGACGCGAAATTGGCATCTTGAAAGCAATGGGAGCAGCCCCCAAAAGCATCGCCCAAATTTTTTCCCGAGAAGGTCTAATAATCGGAGCGAGCGGCGTATTATTGGGCAATATATTAGGCGGGGGCCTGTGCTGGATACAAAAGGTCTATGCCCCCTTATCTCTTTCCGGCGATGTTTATTTTATCAACGCCCTGCCCGTAACCATAAACATACTGGACTTCGCGATGACCTCGGCACTGGCATTATTGCTATGCCTCGTATTTGCCCGCTGGCCCGCAAAACGAGCGGCAACACTGGACCCTGTAGAAGCTATTAGATATGAGTAATACCTACGAATACTTCATCGCGCGGCGACTCATGCGCGCCATGCGCCAGCAGCGCCAGATATCGTTAACCGCGGCCATTGCTATTGCAGGCGTAACCATTGGCGTTGCCGCCCTCGTCATTGTCCTGTCCGTTTTCAACGGCTTTTCGGCATTGTTGTGGGACAGCCTGTTGAGCGTAAGCCCACATGTCATCGTGCAAAAACCCCATGCACAGCCCATGTCGCCCAACGCAGAACAAATCGAACAACTGGAAAAATTGGACCCTGTACGCGCAGCAGCACCTTTTATAGCGACTGAGGGATTCGCGCTTCGGCGACCACCCGGCGGCGAAATGATTCAAGCCAGCTTAGCCGTGCGGGGAATAGAAGCCGCACAATTGGCAAAAATTACAGACCTCAATGCGTATTTATGGGCAGGTGACCTCGACCTGAATATTCAACCACCTGACCCCGATCAGACTACGCCCGCCACCAGACGCGCCAAAGTGTATGGCACCGCCATTGGCCGCGTACTCGCAGACCGGCTCGGCGCAGTAGTCGGCACCGAAATCATGCTGGGATTAGTACCCAAAGAAGTCCTGATGGGACAACAACCGCAATTGTGGCCCTACAAAGTAACCGCCATCTTTCACACGGGCATGGACGAACTCGACTCTGCACTCGCATTTGTATCGCTTGAAGCGGCACAACGCGACCTGGGATGGCGCGACCAGATCTCGGGCATCCAGATTCGGCTCGACGAGCCATTTGAAGCACATCGCATCGCGCCCACCCTTTCCATAGGGACAGATTTTGACGTCATAACCTGGATGGACACCCACCGCAACTTATATGCGTCCATCCGCCTGGAAAAATGGTTTAGCTCCCTGGTACTGTGCCTCATCGTAATGGTAGCCGGGTTCAACATCGTCAGCATCTTAACCATGACAGTGGGCGACAGACAGCGCGACATCGGCATATTAAAAGCGATGGGAGCAACGCCGCGTTCAATTGGCAAAATCTTTACACTCAAGGGCCTGGGCGTTGGCCTTACAGGCGTCGTCTTGGGCAATGCGATTGGCTATATCCTGTGTTGGTCGCAACAAACCTTTGAATGGATCAAACTACCCGGTCAAATTTACATCATCCAGGCACTACCCGTAAAAATGCTCGCCATTGATTTTGCATACATCTCCCTCGCATCTTTGGGATTGTGCTTTATATTCGCGCTCTTGCCCGCCCGCAAAGCCGCCTCACTCGCGCCCGTTGTGGCATTGAGAGAATAACCACACCATGCAAAAATTGAATTTTCCAACCTCATCCACATTTGACATCGCAAATCGCGACGGAAGCGAAATGATCTTAGATCCCCTCCGTCAAAAATACGTGGTATTAACCCCCGAAGAATGGGTGCGTCAAAATTTTGTCCGGTACTTAATCGAAGGACTCGGCTACCCGCAGGGACGCACCGCAATCGAAACCGGATTTGTATTTCAGGGCATGCAGTGTCGCGCCGATGTACTCGTATATGACGTAAAAGGAAAAGCACTGTTAATGGTGGAATGCAAAGCCCCCGAAGTAAAAATCACCCAACAGGTCTTTGACCAGATCGGGCGATACAATACAGTCGTACAGGCCACCTACCTCATTGTGACAAATGGACTGCAGCATTATTGCTGTGCAATTGATCGAAAAAACAACTCGTATCGCTTCATAGACACACTGCCGCGATACGAGGACATCGCGTAAAATCGAGGGCAGGTGGTTATTCCGCCGCCTGTTTGAGGCCAAGCAAAAAAATAAGGAATTTCTACTTGGCTGCATCCAATCGGCTTAACTGCCCGGGCCAATCGAGAATTCTCTGATCGGCGGTCACCAGCCTGTGACCAGCCAATGCAGTGGCGACAATGAGGCGATCTGCCGGGTCGCCGTGCATGTCAGGAAGAAGGCCGGCACGAGTGGCGATTTCACCATCAACGGAAATCTCGACCAAGCCCTGTGCCAGTTGCTCCCGGCGCCATAGTCCGACATTCATAGGAAACCTGATCCGTCCTTTATCCTTGAGCATTGCCACTTCCCAGAACGAAATTGCACAGACTCCCACTTCATTGGACTGCCACGCCTGGTCAATCTCGCGTCGGGCACTGGTCCCTAATCGCGGCACACCCAATCTGAGCCACAGCATAACGTGCGTGTCGAGTAGAATCACTTGTCACCGTCTCGTATTTTACCAGTTTCGGCCTCCCATTCCACGTCAATTGGCTCGATGATGTCACCAAGTATCTCGAATCTTCCGCGGTCAATGCCCCAAAGTGTCTTCGGCTTCTCCCAATACGGCACGAGCCTCGAAACCGGGCGGCCGTTCCTGGTAATGACAATATCTTCGCCAGTTTCAGCAATCTCGTCCATGAGCTTCAGACACTTGATCTTGAACTCCGATACCTCGATGGTTTTGGTGTCAACCATCGCTTTGTCGTTGTTTGGCTTCATAAGATTCTATCCTTTTCCAGAACTTCCAAATTCAGTTGATACCAGAACACTTCGCCAGAGTCGATGAGACTATGTATCCGATTATCTCTATCCATCGCCTGATTAGAGGGATCGGAAAAATAGCTTGCCTAAACCAATATATGGAAATTGAGCACACAGGGCAATATAGCGTCTGTAAATTTTGTAATAGATGGCCATTCAAAAAAGCAACCACAGTTTGGAGATCACAAGGCGATTGAGTATCTTAAATGACTTCTATCGAATCTATTCACAGGATTGATAATAAGGAGGTTGCATGTGATTGATCTACTGAGCTTTACCGTCGTACTCTGCGTATTTCTCTCCTGCACCACAACCGCGTGGGCAGAAGGAAACTACAGCAAACTGGTATATCCAGGACCTGGCGGGCGGCTGGTCTATGTACCGGACGAAAAAGGCAATATAATCCCGGACTTCTCGCACTGCGGGTACATGGGTGGTGGTGTAGCACTACCAGAGATACCAGTCGTATTAACCGTTCAACCCCAGGCCGAAGGAGACGACACAGCGCGATTACAAGCGGCAATTGACGACGTCTCTGCACGCGCACCGGACGCCAATGGATTTCGCGGAACCTTATTACTCGAGCGCGGAAAATATCGGATTGGCGGAACCCTGCAGATACGGACAAGTGGCGTCGTACTCCGCGGTCAGGGCGTAGATGAAAACGGAACAGCATTGATCGCAACCGGAACAGGAAAGCGCACCTTAATCGAATTTAAAGGACGGGGACGCAGACCGCGAGAAATAGAAAACACGCGCCAGGAAATTGTAGATGACTATGTTCCCGTAGGCGCAAAAACATTCGCCATCGCAGACGCTTCGGGTCTTGCGCCTGGCGATGACATCATCGTACATCGCCCCAGCACGGCAAAGTGGATCGCAACCATAGGCATGGACCGCATCGAAATGAGACATTCCGACGTTCGGCAATGGAAACCCGGCTCCTACGACTTTCACTTTGACCGCACCATAACCGCCATAAATGGCAATCGTATAACAATCGACGCGCCAATAGGCAATGCAATTGAACGAGAATACGGCGGCGGATCGATTTACAAATACGAATATCCCGGGCGCATTGAACAGGTCGGCATAGAGAACCTCCGCGGCGTATCGGAATTTGATAAAGAAAAAAAGGATTCTCGGCGAGAAAACGAATACATCGACGAAGACCACGCCTGGAATTTCGTCGTATTCTCCCAGCTAAAAAACGCCTGGGCGCGCGACATCACCTCGGTTCACTTTGGATATGCATGTGTGACCATTGGCAACCAGGCAAAATGGATGACCGTACAGGATAGCCAATGTCTCGACCCCGTATCAAAAATCACCGGATCGCGGCGCTACTCCTTCCCTATCCACGGACAATTGTCACTCGTACAACGGTGTTATACCCGACGCGGTCGCCACGATTATGTACTGCACGCCCGCGTACCGGGACCAAACGCGTTTGTAGATTGCGTAGCAGACATCGCCCACTCCGACACCGGACCCCATCACCGCTGGTCTGTTTGCACCCTATTTGACAACGTAATCGTAAACGGCAACGCCATCAACGTACAGGATCGGCAAAGTTCGGGCACTGGTCACGGTTGGGCGGGGGCGCAAAAAGTATTGTGGAATTGCGAAGCAGAGAGTTTTATCTTACAAAAACCCCCAACATCGCAGAATTACGCCATTGGCTGCATCGGCGAGAAACGAGACGGACGGCACGCGCGCGAGGATGGATATTGGGATTCCCATGGGCAAAAAGTAGCTCCGCGCAGTCTGTACTTAAAACAACTCGAAGACCGCCTGGGCATAGAAGCAGTAAAAGCGATAGGCGCACAAATCGGAGAGGAAAATTAAATGGCAAAACGCAAACGACGTCCACAAGCGGGACCGGAATTTATGCGGCGCACGCAGTTCAAAAACTTAGGCCCAACCGGGCAGGCGCGCAGAGAACCACCGCCCATGCCCGAATTGCATTACCGGGGCGAAACAATAGACCTGCCCGACCCCATGCAGATCGAAACTACGGAGATCGCCCTGCGTCGCGCGATAGATGAGCGCAAAAGCGAGCGGGTATTCTTTGATGACCCCATCACACTGAATGAACTGACCTACTTACTCTGGGCAACGCAGGGTGTGAAAGAATTTGAACAGGGCGAAACATTTCGCACCGTACCATCGGCGGGTGCGCGCCACGCATTTGAAACCTATATCGTGATAAACAACGTAGAAGGCCTGGATCGCGGGTTATACCGGTACCTATCTATGGGACACAAACTGGGAATAATCGACCAATCAGATGAAATTGGCGCAAGAATAGCCAACACCACCTTGCAACCCGAACTGATCCAGACCAGTGCCGCCACATTTATCTGGACAGCAGTAGCCACGCGGATGACCTGGCGCTACGGCGACCGGGGATATCGCTATATCCACCTTGATGCCGGCCATGTGGGGCAGAACCTGTACCTGGGCGCCATGGCCGTAAACTGCCGCGCCTGCACCAGTGCGGCATTCAATGACGACGAATTAAACCGGGCACTCAAGCTCGACGGCGTCGAACATTTTGCCGTGTATTTCGGCTCAGTAGGAAAATAGGAGGATAACGCCATGAAAATTGAAGCAATTGACTTTCTGATCCTCAAAAGCGAACCCGTAACCCCGGAATGGCGACCATTGCGCACCATGCGGGAATATCCCGGCGCACACAAAGTGCGATTCGGCCACCGACTCTTTCAAGGCGATGGGATTCAACTCACAAAAAGGCCGGCTTACCTCACCCTGCTTCGGATCCGCACAGATGCAAACCTGGAAACCTGCGGTATTTTTTCTATGGGCTGGGCAGAGGAAGACCTCGAATGGGCAGCGCGCACATTCAAAGTCCAATGGGAACCGGAAATCACAGGCACGGACGCGCTGGACCGGGAGTACATGTGGCACAAAATGTGGATGGCGCGGCGGTATTTCCACATGGCATCCACCGCCCCGCTCGCCCTCATCGACTCCCTCCTCTGGGACCTGGCGGGCCTTCACGCACAATTACCCGTCCACAAATTGCTCGGCGGATTTCGGAATCGCATTCCCGCCTACCTCACAGAAACCGGCATCCCCTACGAAGACACCCTGAAATCCGCCCAACGCGCCATTGACGAGGGATACAAAGGCTTCAAAGACCACTCCATGCTCGGCGTGGAAACCAACCTCGCCCTCGCCAAAGACATCCGGGACCTCGTCGGCGACGACATGGTGCTCATGCACGATCCCGTACAACAATACTCCGTCGAAGACGCGATCGTAGTCGGACGCCGCCTCGAAGAACTGAATTATCTCTGGATCGAAGAACCCCTGCAGGAATTTGACATCAACGGCCTGAAGCGGCTATCAGACGCAATCGACCTTCCAGTAATGGCATTGGAATCCATCCAGGGCAACCCCTACCTCGCCGCGCCGTACCTGTCAATCGGCGCCATCGACATCGTGCGCCAAACAGGACTGGGAATCACCGGACAGATGAAATTGGCCAACCTCGCGGAAATGTTTGGACTGAACTGCCACGGGGGGAATCCCCATGTCGTAGCCGCAGTCAGAAACGACGACTGGTGGGAAGTCTCGGCCTGGCCACCCACGGGCGCAGACAGATCCCTCTCCGCGGCATTTGCCGGCTTGATCGAAGAAACGACCGAAGTACGAGACGGTTACATGTACGTCCCACAAACGCCCGGACTCGGGCGAAAAATCGACTGGAATCGAATCGAGGCACAGACCGTCATCGAGATTTGAAAGGAACATATCTTTCAAAATATCGCTCATCCATCGCTCAAAATATACACTCTCACCCCCAACGCCTGCGCTCATCCATCCTCACTTCAACAGGCGATCCACAAATTCAAGTTGTAAACAAGACCGCAATACTGCATATTGAGGACATAATGAGATGCCTGAACTTCTTTTGAGCCTTTTTATCACTCAATTTTGTGATAATCGCATTTTTGGCCTGATATTTGCTTGCATTCTAACTGTTGTGTGTGTCCAAAAAACGGATATCCCGGTTTAGACGTAACAAAAGGAGAATGCATGAACGAAACTACAGAATTAAAAGACCGACAAAACCAACACGCGGAACGGCTTATCAGATTGGAAACACTTATTGAGCAAAACCAGGACCGCATGAACCGCTATGAGGAAGACCAGAGGTCTTTTGTAAGCCGCTATGAGGAAGACCAGCGAGAAGCCCGAAGTTGGCAAAAGTGGACTGTCACCCTTATGTGCGGGAGTTGGATTACGCTCATGGCGGCGATCTTGTTAAAATAAAGGATCACAGCGGAAAAAAAAGAAACGTCCCTTTCGGGGCGTCGGTCCAACAATACTACGTTGGGGTGGTAAAAGAGATCTACCTAAATATGTTATTTTGTCAAGATGGATTCGCTATCCCAACCACCGCTTGCGAGGAAACCGCGCATATACGTACTGACTATCGTACGTATTATCCTCCGCGTAGGACGAGTGTCCACCCAGCAGTTCACACGCATATCTCTCGATCTCTTCATCCACCAGATCAACACCTAAGCCCGGGCCCAGCGACTATGGATCGCAATGAATCTCGTGCCCCTCTCCGGGAAACCAGAAAACATCGACAAAAACACCCAGAAAAACACCCGCGATATAGCCCATAATCATACCGAGAAAAAAAGGAGCGTAATGCCGATAGCGCTCCAAACCACCCAACTTCATAATAATCGTCTTCACACCCCACATCAGGAAAATACTAAAAGAATTATCCTGCATCTCGACCATGCCACAGATCGTAAAACCAATGGGATGGATCGGAAAGCCCGGGAAGCGATACCGCAAAAAGTAGAGCGTACCCGTAAAAATGCCACCAATACCCATAAACAAGACGCGATTCCAGTCCGTAAACAGCACATCGCCTTGAATTCGAGATACAGCCAGCCGACTAAAACCCGCCCCATTAAGAGATCCAATACCCTTAAATGTCGTCCGCCCAAAATTGGCACTGCCAATACCGTAATATCCCTGGTATATGACAAATGCGATAACCACCGCCGCACCGAGCAAACACCCGAAGAGCACAGTCGGCGCCACGGCCTTGCGGCTGCGCTTTGCCATCGCCATGCTCAACCGCGGAACATGCGCCATCTGCGTCGTCGCAAACGTCTTCCCATCCGCCACAAGACTCATCGTAAGCGTCAAAATAGAAGCACCAGCAGGCCCCATGTTACCAACGCCGATGGCATGCCATGTAAATCCCGGCGCCGTGAGAGGCACCCGAAGATAGACCAGACCGCTCTCCACGACAATGCGGGACATCCCCACAAACAGAACGAGCATCGCAAACGACCATGCGAGAATCGTCTCCGGCCCCATCCCCGCGCGCCAAAGCCAGAGAAAAACAAAACCGCAACACACCAGCAAAAGCCAGACAGTCGTGCGATAGGACATAATCTCTTCGGAATCATCTACACTTTCATCGCGCAAAAACGCCTTGCGAAAAACATCTCGAAAATGAGACCGCGCAATCCAGAACCCCCACCCGACAAAAACGGCCATCCCCCCAAATGTCATCCAGCCAATCGCCGGATGGCTCGAACTCCACGGATCATTCGGGCCCAGATCCAAGCCAAAGCGGTTGAACAGCCCCACCACACAGATCTGAACCACATGGAAAAACCACAGGCTGAAGAGCACCTCCAGCTTGGTAAAATACCCCAGACAAAACGTGAGCAACACAAATGTGGTGACAATACTCGGAAAGCCCGGCGCAACCGAAATCACATTCCGCCCATATCGCCCCGCCAGAAAAGGAAACATCGGAAGATTGACCGAGAACCACGTGAACACATTCCACGCAATAATGGCAAACGTAAGGCCAAATCCCCATTGAAAAAGGCGATTGCGCACAAGCGTCCTCAGCGTACCCGTCGTACCCGAAACACCCGTAAGCTCCAGCAGCGCGGTAGCAACCGGAAAAGACAGCCGCTCGTATTCCATCCACTGTTTCCGCAACAAAACGCTCAAACACAGGTGAATCGTCAAAATGCTCGCAATCAGCGCACCCCACCAGAAAAGCACCGAAAACCACTCGCCCCACGGAAACGCTGCACCGGGCACCTGTCCCTCGTAAAATCCGCGCACCGCATCGCGATTGGTAATCGTCGTCCAACTCGGCATATACGGCAAAAGAAGCTCATCGAACCGGTTCTCTGGCGACGCGTAATACGCCGGCATCGTCAGCATCTGCAAGAACCACACCGTGAGCCACTCGCCCTGCATGGTAGATGCGACAAAACCGATACAGCAAACCGTGAGCAATTCCGTTGGAGAGAACCCGATACCGCGCCGCTCGAGAAAAGCGTTCAGAATCAGAAGCCCCACAAAAGGAATGAGCATCGCCATCGAAAGATGCGAATGATCAGCCCGCGTTGAATTCACCACAAAGCTGGTATAGGTCGGCCACAGGGGCATGAGCACAGCCATACCCAGCCCAATCAGGAGGGATCGTTTGGTAATAACAGAAGACCCTTCGGAGGTCTCCGATTTGGAAAGGCGTGGTTCTGGAGATGCAGACATAGATAGAGCGAGAATTTTGGGTTGGGATTGATGGTGGACTGCTGGGGACAGCACAGGGGCCGTCCCCTACAATTATTTATTCCTCATTAACCGCTTGCAGCAGCGCGTGGATATACCCGTACGTGTACGCAAAACCGACCTGCCTGGCTTCGGGACCGGAAATACCCGGAACGTGATCAGGCATAATCATATACTCGTAGCCCACTTCCTTAAACGTCCGCAAAGCCTTGAGCATATCCACATCGCCCTCATCGGGAAACACCTCGACAAAATTGCGAAGACCGCCCTTGATATTGCGGAAATGCACATTGAAAATCTTCTTGCGCTCTCCAAAATAACGGATCACATCATACGCGTCCGCACTGGGATCTTCCAGGCTCTCGGACATACAGCCCAGGCAGAAATTCAACCCATTGTACGGGCTATCGTACAGATCGATAAACTTCTTAAACCCATCCACCATACCGAGCACGCGCGCGACCCCCCGATACGTCGTCCCATATCCAATGCCAGGATCCGAAGGATGACACGCCATCTGGATCTTGTACTCCTCCGCCACGGGCATGATATTCTGTAGCCAGTGATCGATGCGCTCCCACATCTCATCTTCATCCGCAGCACCGCCTTCAAACTCGCCCAGAGACTGATCCAATTTGTCGTATTCAAACGACGACAACCTCGCGCCCCCGCGCCCGTATCGCGGCTCTGTCCGCATATGCCCCAAAATGGTAATATTGTAATTCAGCCCGCGCAGTCCCGCTTCCGCCGCCATTCTAACCGTCTCGCACATCCGCTCAATAGCGCGGTCACGTTCATCGCTGGGACCCAAGAAAATCGCACCTGCTTCGTTTTGGAAAGCACTGCTGGAACCCAACGGAATGTGAATCATCTCCAAATTAATACCGTATTTATCATACCGATCGCGCATGGACTTAATCACATCGGCAGTCCACTCCGCCCAGGGTCCCTCCGGCGTCTGATCAACATTAAAAACCCCGAGTTGCGCGAGAACTTCGATATCCGTGTCGTCCCGACAACCCACCTGCGTTCCGATATACATGGTAACCTCCAATTTGTGAAGTTAGAACTGCAATAATGCGTTAAATGCCAAAATAAGTTCCGATTCTCTCAATGTCAATGTGTATGATTTGAAGCCCGATAATAAAAGCCCTGGAGCAATAAGCTATAGGGCTTTTATTTTTTGTAACGATCAGAGGTCAGCTAAAAACTTCCTGGATCGCGGCTTTAAGCATGCCGCGATGACAACCTGCCTTCACACTTCTCACTTCCTACTTCACACTTCTCAATCCCAGGGCAACGGCACCCCCAGACGTGCGCTAACCTCGCGTGCGTTCTCCTGTTCCATCTCGCCATAGCGAATACCCTCGGCGCGGTGGAGCGCCATGCGCTCTTCTTCAATCGCACCCGGCAGCAACGCGCGGTCATGTCCCGGCATCGGCTCGTACGTCTCGCGCACCGTTCTCACCATGTGATCTGACTCAGCCCGGAAAACCTCCTCGGAAACCGCCTGATCAACGCGGATCGCAAGAACACAACCACCCGCACCTGACGAGGGCCACTTCTCTTTCATCTCATGAGAAGACGGAAGACTGGCACCTGCCAATCCACCCCCCATAATCGAAGCCACAGCCGTGTACCCAATACTCTTAAAAAACGCCGCCGGAATCATCTCGAACAAAGCCTCATACTCCGGACCCCGCTGGTAATCTGCCAAAATACAGGTCGCCGCATCGAGAACAATCGGAGGCTCTTCCCCAGAGGGAATCGCAAAACATATCGGCGGATTGCCAAAATAGCCGAGAAGAGGTCCCCTCCCATCCCTCTTTGCATTACCCAGCTGCCTGCCCTGCACGCAAAAACCAATACACCCCGCCTCGGAACACATCCTCGCATAATGACCCGCCGAACCAATATGCCCCACATGCCGCGCCAGCCCCATACCCATACCCACCTCTTGAGCTTTGCGAATCGCGTGCTCTGCCGCGCGCACCATCGGCAGATACCCCACCGTACCATCGCCATCAATAACAGCACACGTCGGCGTCTCCCCGATCACCTGCACATTGGGACGCGGATTGAGACTCCCATTTTCAAAACTCTTGCAATAGCCATTAACAGTGCGCGTACCGTGGCTGCGAACACCTCGCAGATCGCTATTGACCAGCAGGCGGCTGATCACCCGCGCGTGATCGGTCTCAAGCCCCGCCTTTTCAAAACAAGCCGCAGCAAAATCCAGAAGGCGATCTTCCTGGACCTGAACAAAAGATTCGGGAGGTTGGTTCATAAAAATAATCCAAAAGTGAAAAGTGGAAGGACGACCTCTAAGACCACAAATAAATCTCTGGGTCATCCTCAGACATACCGATAAACGACGCCAGCACAACGCGGGGTTGAGAGCCTACGACAAAAGGAACCTCGTGAATCGTCTCCGAATAAAAAAAGTAGAGATCACCCGGCTCCAGACTGATCTGCACGCGCTCAATCCCCTCCTCCTCCGCGTATTCGCGAAACCGCTTCTCTTCAAGGGGACGTTGAAACTCGGGCGACATAGGTGCCCTGTACAGAACGCCCTCGCCGCTATCACCCCGATCCTCACTATTTTGAAAACAAAGCACACCCGCAAACTGATGTCTGAACCGGGAAACCGTAAAATTGTAGCGCTTGGACCGCTTGGACACGGAATCGTAATGCGGATAATGCCCCACGCCCTCGTGATAAGTTCTAAAAATAGAGGGACCGTAAAGACGCCCATCAACGCTCCGAGCCGTCATAACCTGCTTGTCCGGAAGCATTCTGGCAAGCGCGTCGTACAGCGTCTTCACGGGATCCTCGTACCCATCAAACAAATATGAGAAAAGATCGTGCGTCTGGCGAGAATGTTCGTAAAAAGCATCTGGATCATTCCCGTGGTGCCCCAGACTCGTACCAATATCAACCCGCCGAGGACTACCATCATCCACCTTGCGCGGATCGTAGAGCAAACCGCGCTCGTAAAACCGCTCGATAAGCGCCGCACAGTGATCCGACGGAAACGCGCAACGCACAATAACAGCGGGAATCTCGCTCGTCATCATCGCATCAAACGGCCGCGGAACCTGCGCGAGAATCTCATCAACAGTACCCTCAACAGGGGACCAGATCGCTGTTTGAGACATCGTGTTTTCTCCTCTCACAGCTTAAGACACAGAACTCAAAGGCTCTGAAATCGCGGCAATTTTCTCCTCATCCAGTTCCATCCCCAACCCCGGACCTTCAGGTACAATCACATAACCATTCTCGTATTGTATGCGCTCTTTCACCACATCGCTCTCATACAGCAACCCACCTGTTGGATCGCCCGGATAATCGAGATTCTCCACCACAGAACCAAACGTCGCCTGAGCCGCCACGCCAATAGAAAGTTCCTGCGTCGTACCCACCAAACACGACAGACCAGCCGCATCGGCCACCTGCGCGATATGCACCGCATTTGTAAACCCGCCCGCACCCGACAAACTAATATTAAAAATATCGACATACCGGTGCCGGGCAAACTGATAGGCCTGATCCAGCGAACTGACATGCTCGCTAATCGGCAGATCAATGCGCTTGCGCACCTCGTATTGCCCCTCCAGATCTTTGCGATCAGAAACAGATTCCAGATGAAAAGGCCTGTAGTACCTCAGCAAAACATCCAGCGCCTGCACAACCCGTTTCCACTTGTGCGCGCCGCTAAAATCGAGAGACTTCAATACAAACTGATCGCCCCAGGACGACTTCACCCCATCCAAAAATATCTCATCTGCCTCCACATTGCCGCCGTGATACAACCGAAAGAGATCCTGCCCCTCTTGCATCCTGCGATTGACCCGCGCGATATTCGCCTCGGCATCTTCCCTGGAATAATTTCTGAAAATCGGATAACACACGCGCCACTTATCTCTCAGCGACCCGCCAAACACACCTGCGACTGACTGCCCCTGAATCTTGCCGACCAAATCGAAAAGACCAATCTCGAACCCGGCTCGAATCGCCCCGCCCATTCGGAACCGAGACCTCGCTGCAATGGTAATCGTGCGCCACGCCAGCGGATCCTTTCCCACGAGCAACGACTCATAGGCACCCTTGACATCATTGAGATCGTACATAACGCCCCAATCGCCCACATCGGACATCTCTCCCAGACCAATCAATCCCTCATCCGTATGCATGCGAATAATAACGTGACGAGACAAATGCCCCGTCTCACGCATCGATGCAACGGGAGTCAAATCAACACTCGTGATCTTCATAATAGTCTCCTCTGGTCAATACCAGCCAAGGGGTGTATAACTTCGCCAAAAGTTCATTCACTTGTAGATAAATTCAATCCGCTCCAAATGACAGTTCAGTTTGCCGCGCGTTTGATGAAGATGGGGAAGGTATCTCATTCATACCTTTATCACCCACTGCGCTACAAACTTCTCCCCAGTCAATAAAATATTCGTCAAAATAGCGAATGGGATATTTGCTGAACTTAACAATATCCTCTCTGTCGGGCCTCCGCCCCAGTCTGACCGCAATTTCTTTTACCTCAAGCTGTAGTGTTTTCTTGGGAACCTCGTATTTCTGTTTTTGTAAGCGAGCGACTCTGCTATTTTTTGCCTTTGGCGTTGTACCATTTTTTGCAAATGGATCCTTACCCTTTCTCAGTTCCTGATGTCTTTCATTGGCAATCGCGTGATATGTAGTCGAAAGTTCAATACCAATAAATTTCCTTCCAAGCATCTCTGAAGTCAAGGTTGTTGTACCTGCACCATTGAACGGATCCAAAACAAGGTCGCCTTCTCTAGTAAAAGTATGAATAAGCCGCTTCATCAACGCGGGCGGTAACTGACACGGATGATCAACCCTTTTTGAATTGTGTTTCAGTCTGTGAATATCCCACCACAAATTGCCAATGGATTGTCGATCTGTAATTTTGATAGTATTCCTTTTCTTGATGCAAGCACTCCTAACACAATACCAGGGCTTAAGGCTCATACTCTCCTGAAAAATTTCCCAATCGGGTTCCTCTTCGTGATTGGCAATTTCAATTGGTTTACCTTTGCTAAAGCAGATTATCCCATAATGTGCAGGCATGATCTTTCTAAGGGGTAAGCTCAATCCTTCCCAGACTATCCAGTCTTGATAATCTAAAATCCTTTTCGCAAAAGAAAAATGTCTAACGACCCAAAGCGGAATATTTATCATTGCAAAAGTTCGACCAGGTTTCAATATCCTGGCCGATTCTGCGATCCATTGATCACACCAGGAAAAATAATCAGTAATATCCTGTGCATCATCCCAACTGTCGTATTTCTTTTTAATATTATATGGAGGATCTGCAAAAATAAAATCTACGGAATTTTCAGGCATAGTTTTGAGGATATCCAGGCAATCTCCGTTGAGCAAGCGGCTCTCACCGGGATCATTTAGAACGTCATCTGAAGAGTGAGGCAGTTTCACTTTCTCTTTAATTGAGAACGAAAAAAAATCTCTGCCATCACAATAAACAAGCTGCTTGTGAGGATCGAGTCCAAACAGATCCTTTAGCCTGTTCAGAATCGCCTTCGGTTCTCCATCATTTTCGTAAGATATATCGCGCCAAATATCTGACATCAGCGTTCCATAGGGGCTGTAAAGATGCTTCTTCCCGCCATAGTCCTTCGTTGTTTTGCCACAGGCAGGACAATATGTATATGCGATTTGTGTTTTGTTATGTTGTAAAGAACCTTTGTAATTGGTAAAAACCAAAAGCGCGACATGATCATCGGGTAAAGCACCTTGTTTCAATATTGCTTGCTTGCGTTTAACAGCAATCCAGAGTTTGAAATTGATAATATTCTGAAGTTCTTCTATCACATAGCAAGCGATATGGGGATGGGTCAAAAAACAAACCACGCTTTCTTCCGGTAGCTTTTCGTGGAAACGGACAGAGATATTGTCAAATGTTGTGGATGGGTGTAGAACGCATCCTTGATGATTATGCAGCGATTTTGCGTTCACCATCTACGAATTTCACCCCTTCAATGACGAGGGGTATGAGCCTGTAACCGCGTAACCTGACCCATGTTTTTTCAGCTTCAATCGCCAGTTTATACACCATCGCCATCGTCGCTTTGACCGATCCGCAGCCTTTGGTCTGCCTCGTGCGATGCCTGACGGTGGCAAAAGTCGATTCAATCGGGTTGGTGGTGCGTAAATGGAGCCAGTGTTTGGCAGGAAAATCGTAAAAGGTGAAGAGCACCTCAAAATCTTTGGTCAGGCAGTCACAGGCTTTTTCATAGCGATCCTGATACAGCCTCAAGAAGTGGTCATAGACCTTATGGGCACTCTCTTTTGTGGGAGACTGATACATCTCCTGAATCAGCCGCTTGGCATCTGGTTGCACAGATTTGGGCAGCTTATCCAACACATTAGCTGTCTTATGCACCCAACAGCGTTGGTGTTTCGTGGCAGGGAATGCCTCTTCCAATGCGGTCCAAAAGCCGGTTGCCCCATCGCCTATGGCAAGGGCAGGGGCTTTTTTCAACCCGCGTGCTTTGACCTCTTGTAAGAGACTTTGCCAGGATAAGGTGCTCTCACGTTGCCCTTCTTCTATGGCGATGACCTCTTTTTTACCTTGTGCGGTGGCACCAATCAGCACGAGCACACAGGGACGATCATCAGAGAGGCGTACGTTAAAATAGATACCGTCTGCCCAGATATAGACATAGTCTTTATCGTGCAAGTCGCGCTTTTGCCATTGTTTATACTCGTCTTCCCAAATACGCTTTAAGCGCGTGATATTGGCCGGAGAAAGCCCTGGTGCGCCTTTGCCTAAGATCGCTTCGAGTGCCTGGGGAAAGGCCGAGGTGGAGACCCCTTTCAGATACAGGGTCGGGATCAGCGTGTCAATACTTGGACTGCGACGGGCATATTTAGGCAGAATCGCACTGGTGAAGTGATGCCCCTCGCGACGATCGTGAACGCGGGGTTGTTTGACGGGTATTTTACCAATACCAGTGGTGACTTCTCGGGCAGGATGATACCCGTTTTTGACCACCTCACGATGACCCTTTTCATCTACCTGATCAGAAAATCGGGCGATATATTCATTCACTTCATACCGCAAGGCGGCACATAACATCTTACGCGCACCATTTCTTATGACTTCTTCGAGGCTCTCGGCCAGTGTATCTTGCACTATGCTTTCCACTTCAAATGGGGTATATTCTTTCACGAGCGTGTCCTTTCTCCCTCCTGGAGGGATTTTAGGTTTTTGTGATACTATAGGATACGCTCTTTCCTTTTTCTCATCCACAACTTTTGAATATACCTCAAACGGACAAAATTTTGCTCAAAAAATCCTGTGGGGATTTTATTGTCAAAATCGACTTCCGTTGGCAAATGAAAAAGCCATACATCCGATTGTGATGGTGTTGGAGACAATTTTGGAAAACCTTCAAATTTTCTCATTGAGATGCTTAAAGGTTTGCAGTCTTCACTTCTATGTGCCATTTGAAACCTATCCTTCCATAGTCTGTGCAAGATATTTGATGTTGCCCTCGCTAAAATTGACAATACAGTCACTGTAGTCGATTAAATCTTGTACAAAAGAACGACGTTCAAAATTACCTGCGCCATCAACAACATACGCAACCTTATGGCCTTTGTCATGAAGAAGTGTTTGTCTATCAGATGCAAGTTTGGCCTTCCTTTCTACAACGCTATTTGTCGTGAATTGAAAGCTCACTTCAATGCCTCAAGAAGTACTACCATCAGGGCTTGTACCAACGATGTCAAATCTCGTATCTGTTCTGCCCTCATTTTGGCTGATGCCGGGAATAGTCGATTTAGAAAAATCCCAACGCGGAAGATATTGTGCCAAACGTTCTTTAACATAATCCTGAGCAAGATTACCCATCCTGTTGGATGTTGCGCCCCCAGTAATTCGACTCACCCAGATATATCGTTCTTTGATGTATTTCTCTAATCGCGTTTTATCGCCAAGCATTGAGCCAATAATACATTTGTTTTCGATTTCTTCTGGCAAAGTATTGGTTGATAAACTGCCAAAGAGAATCAGAATACTGACATCAAGAATACCATCTGTAAGATCAAAGCGTTGCTGAAGACTATCTCCATCAAGCCCTAAATTGGGATTGCTGCACTTCTTGCCCTCAAAAAGAGAATTCATTTTATGCCCATAAACTTCATCGCGAAAGAGAAATTGAAAATCTTCGTTTTGGAATTCCCTCGGAAGCTCTGTTGCAAAGCGTTTTAAGCTTTCTCCACCTATGTCGGATAAAATACAAAGGAAGGTGTTTTAGGAATAGATTCGGATAGAGCGCATCCGTGAGAGACAAAAATTGAGTCCAGGCATAGGGATCTTTATCCGCAAGATGGAGTACACTGATAAAATGATCTTGCGTTGCGAGGAGCAATGGAATAATACTGGAATTTCTCTCTTTCTCAGCTATCTCAGAGGGCCAATAGATCACAGCATTTTCTTTGAGTTCCTCTACGGTTCTGGGATAAGGCATGGTAAAATACTCCATTTTCAGCCAAAAAATTACATAAATTATTGTAAAATAAAAGTTTAAATTTTATTAAAATTCAATTCTACACTATTATACTCTCACTTACCAAAATCATCAAGGGTATTTAAGCACGTTTTTTTACTATTCGTCTTATAGGTATAAACGCGAATTAAGAGTAAAAAGCGATTAAGAAGCAAGCGGCGGCCAATCGCCCAAAGATATGGACGAGTAATCCGTTATATGATCGCACCTTAGAGGCGATAGAAATGCCTGTTTTTTCATCAATCCAATGAAACAAAGACTCAATCGGCTGGCGTATGCGCGAAACGGTGCGTGATAGGACTTGATCGGCTGCTGGGCGCATATCTTGTCCCTTCTTTTTTTTGACCGGCGTATAAAAGGCGAGGTTTTGCTGTTGAAAAAGTGTATCTTTTAAGGTCTGATTGGCATAGATTTTATCGCCATAGAGTTGTCTGTTGTGTAAATAGGGCAAGAGGGGTCGCAAGGCAGAAAGGTCCTGGTCTGCTGCGCCTGTGAGACTGATATAATCGGGTTTAGGGAGTCCTTTGTCTGTGCGTTTTGCCACGATATGGAGCTTGACGCCATAATACCACATGCCTTTGGAGGCGCAAAAGCCCTTGCTGGCGATTTGTGGTGCCACACGCGCTTTGCCACTACGCTTGGCATTGGCGATGACGCAAGGGAAGGAATCAAGCAGGTAAGCCTCTGCAAGACAATCAGATATGGGACAGTCTGCCACAATTTGTTCCACCAGTGGTGAAAAGGTGCCCGCCAGAAAGTTCAACCGCTGCACATAGCCTGCATACGTCGGCAGTGCTGGGAACCAGTCGGACAGATGGTCTTGCGTATAAGTGTAAATACCTTTAATCGTCGTGCATTTTTGCATGATGCCAAATAAGTAGAGGGTGAGCACTTCCTCATCGGTAAAATGAGGCGCATTATTATTGCTCAACCGTTGGGCATGCACCCACAGATGGGTCTTGTAATGTGTGCAAATATACAGATACAAACCGATTAGTCGCTCTTGCCAGTCCATCGCGTTCTTGCTCCTATTTTTGAGGATTGAGGGCTATTTGACACCTCAATCATAGGCAAGAACGCGATCTTTTCAACGCTTTATTCGCATTGTTAGACAACCGATCCGGTTCATGACCACTATGGACGGCTAAGACTTGTAAGAATGGTTGAGAACAGAAAGTCCCTCACCTCATGGAGAAAAAACGTGAACCGAACCGATCTGATAGAAATAATCAAAAACGGCGAGAACTCCGGCGTTGAATTTAAGCGCGACGATAGCCATCCCAATTCCATTGCGAGAGAAATGTCCGCCCTGCTCAACTTTGAGGGTGGCCTGATTCTGTTGGGCGTGGAAGACGACGGCACAATTTCCGGTCTGACAAGGAATAGGGAGGAAGCCGAGCGATGGGTCATGGAGATCGCGCGTACACATATACAGCCAGAGTTCATTCCTTCCTGGCATTCCATTACCTGCGATAGCGGCAAATGCGTGGGCGTCATCCGCATCGCAGCAGACAGCCCAGGCAAACCCTATAAAGCCAAGCGTGGATCCTATTGGGTAACATTCGTGCGCGTCGGCAGCACCTCGCGAGAGGCGACTCGAGACGAAGAAGGCCGACTTTATCAGGCCAGCCGTCTGATGCGTTATGAAATCAAGCCCGTGCTCGATATGGGATTGGATACCCTCGATATAGACCGGCTCAACAACTACTTCCGCGTTCTGTTAAAGCGCGATGCGCCGTCTGTCAACGATCGCGAATCGTGGCGTCGGCTTCTCTTGAACACGGGCCTCCTCGTCGAAGCAGGGGGAATCACTGCCGCCACCGTCGCCGGGTTATTGCTATTCGGCGAAAATCCAAATTACCGCGTACCGCAGGCCGGAATCACGGCGACCGCCTTTCCTCGCACTGAGAAGGAATACGATACCGTTGACGAAGAAGTAATACGAGGCCCTCTCGTTTCGATCATGTCAGAACGCGGGCGCGCCGAAGAGAAGGGCGTCATTGACCGGGCCGTGGACTTCGCCAACCGCAACCTGCACACCACCGCCTGGCTCGAAGGCGGACGTCGCATCCGCAAAAAGGCACTTCCACTGGAGGCTGTTCGGGAATCAATAGTCAACGCCGTTGTTCACAGGGACTACACGCTCGTTGGTACAGACGTCGAAGTTTCTATGTATCGTGACCGCCTCGAAGTCATCTCGCCAGGGCGGCTACCCAATAGCGTCACAGTAGAAAAAATGCGCGAGGGCGTTCTGCGCGTATCCAGAAACGAACTCGTGAAGGACGTGTTGCGCGATTATGGTTATGTGGAGCATCTCGGCATGGGCGTACGCAACCGAATCATCGGATCCATGCGCGACCACAACGGCACCGAGCCAGACCTGATCGAAGAGGACCACCGCTTCACCGTGCGACTGTGGAAGGATCCAAAGGACACACCGTCTTATTAGGGCGGTATTCAGGTTTGTTATGAACCACCTCATCTTAATCAAACACGCCCTGCCTCAAATTGACAAAACAAAATCCGCCCCAGACTGGCACCTGTCGGACAGCGGACGCGCAAGTTGCACCTCGCTCGCCGATGCATTGCGCCCCTATAAACCGGACCTTCTCATCACAAGCGAAGAACCCAAAGCACGAGAAACAGGTCAACTCGTCGCCAACACCCTTCAAATTCCCTACTCGTCAGCACCCAACCTTTACGAACACGACCGCAAAGGCGTCCCCTTTATCCCCCAGGAAACCTGGCACACCACAGTAAAAACCTTCTTTGCACGCCCCAACGACCTGATCTTTGGCAATGAAACCGCAGATCAGGCCCGCCTGCGATTCACCCGAGCCGTTGAAAAAGCCGTGCAAACACACCCGCACAAAACCATCGCCATCGCCACCCACGGCACCGTCATCTCTTTATTCACCGCACAAAAAACCCAGGCAAATGGCTTCAACCTCTGGCAACAATTGGATCTCCCATCTTATGTGGTACTCGACCTGCCGGATTACAGCTTGAATGCCATTGTAACAGAAATATTCTGAGGGTTAAAATCTGACCGTCAAAATTAGAGGGTCTAAACCGAATTTTCCCGTATTTGTGGTGAAGTTTACGCTTGTCTCGACGAATAAGGAAAGATATAATGGCTAAACCACACAGGAGGATTAAACTATGATGCTGGATACATCAGCAGTAGAGATTGATGAAAGTGGTCTATCTATAAGCAAGATAGACAATATTGTTACTGTCGGAGGAACACTACAGAACCACCACGCTAAAAAGGTTAAAGTCATATTTTCCGCTGTTGTATTCTTAGCGGATGTGCGTATAGCCGATAAGGGTGACAGAAATTTTTCTTTTGGCAGAAACGATATTCTTCATGAATTTTACCTTTCAGAAGAACTTGATGCACAGGAGCACAGGTCATTTGAATCTATCCCTTATGAAATTACTGAATCGGACGCCGACAACGCCATGCTTGCGTATTATACCACAGTACTTTCGGTATCTGAGGTATGAAAAGAGGGAATAAAATAAGTCGTCCAGTTTTGATGACGCACTTTTTGCCGTACCCTGTGACGTACAATTTTCACCTGTCCGGTCTAATATACAGGCTGGGACGGCAAAGGGATCGTCCCCTACGACGACATTGTGATCGCCCGCTAATCGCTGTCCCGCCTCATTTTCAAAAAAACAATTTTTTTGTAGGGTACAGATTTTTTCTTGCAGAAAAAAACAGAACGGGCTATATTGTCCAATCCCAAAAACAAAAGCCCTCTGCTTGTAGGAGATAAATACCTGAAATTACATATTCTTAGGTAAAAATAGATGGTCCATTTACACTGCCATTATCCCTCCAGGAGGCGGCGATTATGCCCTGGAGGCTAAAATTTTGCCAACCCCTGAGTGGGGTTTTTGGTGCCTATACCCTACGTGCCCGACATCGAGCTAAATTCGATGTCGGGTTTTTTGTTGCCCTCCGGGGACCACCACAACCACCCATCGGTGCAGAACACAGTAGATGATCAAAAAAACAACATGACCTCACGACACAAGAGGAGTATCATGGCACCGAACGAAGAACAAACAATGGTACTAAAAGCGCGGATGGGTGATGGGATTGCATTTAACAAACTGTACAAAGCAAACGTAGCTCGAATTTATGCAATTGTAGCCAGCCACATAAAAAACAAGGACGACATCGATGACCTGGTACAAATCGCATTTATAAAAGCATACCAGGGACTCAATCGCTTTCGCGGTGACGCGGCATTTTCAACCTGGTTGACCCGCATAGCAATGAACGTATGCCTCTCGCACTGCGAATCGCAATCCGTGCGGCGCAAATGGGCAACCTATTTTCACACGCCAGAAGGCATGGAAAAAATCGCCCCGCGCTGCACACTAGACCCGGAAACCAACCTGCACGCACGAGAATGCCAACACCTCGTACGCAAAAGCATACAAACACTGCCACAACAATATCGCGAAGCCATGCGCCTGCGTTATATTGAGGATTACTCGTATGCCGAAATCGAAAAAGCAATGCAAGTACCCATAGGCACCGTAAAAACCTGGCTGTACCGCGGCAGAGTCCTGCTTCGAAAAACCATTGGAGAAGAAATGTAAATCGGAGAACACCATGACCGAATTCAGCACAAAACGCCTGCCTCGAGAACCCGATGTCACCGCGCCCGATGGATCTGACGTTCGCATACTTCTCGAACTCAAAAACGGCGGCATGGCCCACTTTGAACTCGCCCCGGGAAAAACATCCATCGCCGTTGCCCACCGCACCGTCGAAGAAATCTGGTACATCATCAGCGGACAGGGCGAAATGTGGCGCAAACAGGGCAACCGCGAAGAAATCGCATCCCTCGCCCCTGGCGTAAGCCTCACCATACCGCAAGGCACACGCTTCCAATTTCGCGCCCACAACAGCGAACCACTCTGCGCCGTCGCCATCACCATGCCCCCGTGGCCCGGCGATGATGAAGCCTACCGCGTAAAGGGAAAATGGGAATCGAGGATATAAAAAAAGCCTGTACCGTTTCCGGTACAGGCTTTTGCAATACCCATCTGTGTGATCTGGAATCCTCTATCCCGCCACGGGACGGCACAGGGGCCGTCCCCTACATCATACCTCCTCATCCGGATCCTCTGCCGAAAGATCCTCTCCCCGGTGGAGTCGAAGCGCCAAATTCGCTGTCTGTCCCAACGCACGCGCCGTTGGTGCATGCGCTGCCAGATAGCGCGCCGCGCCCACCAGCGTAATCCGTGCGCGTTCCTCATCCAACTCCTCTGCCTGGCTAAACGCAGACTCCAGCATCTGAAACGAATGAAACTCGGCATCTTCTCGCAGCAACACATGGCCCAACCGCTCGCACAAAGCACCGCGCGGATGCCCCAGCGACAAATACCGATACGCAATTCGCCCCGCCTCATCCACCCGCGCCTGAGTATCGAGCAACGCCACAAAAGAATCCAGCAACGCATCCGCATCCTCTGGCAACTGCTGGGTCGCACGCTGATCCTGCGGCAAACGGGCTGCCGGCTTATTAAACCACCGATCAAAATACAGCGCCATTGCACCGTGGAAAATCCCGCGCGCCAGATCCAGAGACGGCGCGCGCTTTGCACATTGATGCAGCGCATTTGCCGCCGAATGCGTATGCAGCACAGCAATCCAATCCGCAAACTCATTCTTAACGTGAAACCGCGCAATCCGCAAAGCCGCTGCATAAGTTAGTGTCTGCGTCAACTGCGTCAGCGTCGCCCCCCCGGCAAAAGCCGCCTTCAACCCATCCACAATCGCATGCGGGTCATCACCTGACAGAACCTCCGTCAAAGCATCCGCATCGTCCCACGTCTTCCCCTCGCCCTCTCGAACCAGATCCTCAAGCTCATCAAACGCCTCGTGTAACAACGTCACCAGATCAACGGGACTGCGCCAGCGGTTCAACTCCTCACTCCGCTGTGAACCCGAAAGCACACCCACCAGAGAAGGCAAAATCTCATCGGCCTTGTCCCATCCAATGCGCTCGAGCACCTCAAAACCCTTATTGATAAAATCCAGCACATGCCCGCCATCGCGATAAAAGTGATCCGTCGCTGCAGCCACCAGCATATCGCACATCTCCGAAGGCGTTGCCCCCATCTGAATCGCCGTCAACAAAGCCCGTTCCGCGCCATCGGCATTTCGCACCTCAATCAAATAGCGGAACCACTCCTTAATCCGCGCCAGCGTCAACTCCTCCGTCTCCAGCGGCGTAAAAACAATCCTCGGCGATGCATTACTCGTCTCGCTCGCCACATGCAACAACCCCTGATACAGCGCCAGAACCTGATCCTCGGGCGACAACTTCGGCACCACATTGGCCATACACGTCAAAATCGTCAGCCCCGGACCCCACCCCTGGCGCCGCCTCAACGCACCATACCGCGCGCCAATCTCTGCAATCTCATCCCCATCGACCCGCTGACCCCGAAGCGCGATCACCGACTTGGCAATCACCAGATTGATATTCTGCTCCAAACTCTCGCTCAACCGCCGCTTCCAATGACCCACCGGATCGGGATGCGAGGCATGCACATTGACATAAATCTCACCATCCTGCACATCCACCGGATAACTCCGAACATCATCGGCAAACGGATCAAACGTACACCCGCTAACCAGATCAAACCGCGCGTGATGCCAGTGGCAAATAATCAACCCATTGTGAATCGACCCCTCACTCAGCGGATACCCCATATGCGGGCACCGATTATCCACCGCCCGGATCTCGCCATCCGACTTTGCCAGCGCAATCGCATGACCCTCCACATTCACCGCCATAATCCCACCCTCGGGAATATCCGCCACACGCGCACAGGGCACATAATCGAGTGTCGTCACAGCCATGGTATGCCTCCTTTTAATTGGAATGAACTAATCTCACCCCAAAAGTACGCCATCCGAAACCCCAAAACACCGTCCCCAGGGACAAAAACAACCTGTCCTTTCGGACAGGTCATCCTACACCGGCGTCACACCCTTCTTCAAAATAACATTGCCATATTTTGCCGTCTCTCCGGTCATAACAACCGCAAAAGCGTCTCTCGCCTGTTCGTAAAACGCAAAACGCTCAACGCGCGCGATAGGGGGTGTATCGGGCCATACCCTATCAATAACAGCCCGGTAAGACGCCTCAACCGCGGGATCGAGCGTATCGCCGGGCACCGCATCCATCATAAAAACCGGACTATCCACATACGTATCCAGCACAAACAGCGGCAAAATTGCTTCGAGCAAATCCGCAACCCCCAGACCATCTGACCGCAGCGTATTGGCATTCACCGAATGCCCGGGAAAATGTGCATCTGCCAGAACAATCTCATCTCCGTGTCCCATGCGATAAATCGCAGCCAACAACTCGGGACTGAACAGTGGGGATATACCAACGAGCATATTGATCTCCAATTATCTAAAATGCGCATCCGCCGCATGGGCTGATTTAAGCCCCTTGCTCATACGCATCAATTGCCTTTGTCTCTCTGTAAGCCCGTCAAACCACTCAGGCGGAAACCCATCGTGGGGATCAACTTGAAACATACACATCCGTTTGCGATAATGACCGAACAACGCATGGCGATTCGTCGTACCCGTATTCGCGCCACCCGCGTGCCATATTTGACCATTAATAACAATAACACTACCCGCCGATCCTTCGGGTTGTGCAATATGCTTGACGGACACATCCTCTGGCGGGATAACCAACCCGCTCTTATGCGACCCCGGCACCACGCGCGTACCGCCATTTATCGGCGAAAAATCATCCAGCATCCAGATCGTATTCATCATAACTGGCGAACTAAAATTGAGCATCTCCAGCGGAATATCGCTGTGCAAACCCTGGTCTGGATCGCCCGGGCGCACAATCCGGGCATTGAGACTGCCCAGAATAAGCGACTTCTCCAGATAATGCTCCAGAAGCGGAAGGATCCGCGGATGGTCAATAGTCTTGTGAAAAACGCGATCCATCACCGGCAAATTGGCGACATGCCGAGCGGTTCCCCGATTTCTGGCCTCCGTGCCAAATTCCTTCTCACAGCGCATAAGTGCCTCGCGCATCTCGCCCGCTTCCTCAGTCGTCAAAACATCTTCAACAACCGTAAAGCCATAAACATCGAGTTCAAACAAGTGTTGTTGATTATTCATATTGTCTCCTCACCAATTCGCATTCCCCTTATCCCAGGGATGTGCTTTGAGCACCTCTTCAACCATCTCAATACCCCATCCCGGACCTGAGGGAATCGTCAAATACCCATTTTCAATATGCGGCACATGCGTCACCATCTCTTCGCGCCAGGGCACATCGTCAACATCGATCTCCATAATACGCACATTCGGCAAAACCGCGCACAGACTCGCACTAATACACGTCGAAAGATGGCTATAATAATTGTGTGGCGCAACATTGAGTTGATACGCCTCTGCCAAATCCCCCACCTTCTTCGACTGGGCAAACCCATTCCACGGCACATCGATCATAAACACATCCGCAGATCGCGCCTGGAAATAAGGAATAAACTCGCGCATATAAAACAGATTCTCACCCGTACAAATTTTAGTACTCGTCGCATCCTTAATCTGCCGAATCGCATCTGGCTCGTACATATCGATCTCCAGCCACAGCAAATCAAATTGTTCCAGCACCTGGGCAATACGCATACACGACTCGGGTTTAAAATTAAAATTCAGATCCAGATTGATATCAACATCGGGACCCACAGCATCTCGAAACGTACCAATAAGCGTCTCAATATGCCTGAGCATCTGCCGCGAAACCACGCCATCCGTCGTCCCAGGTTCGCCGCCAAAACCCCCAAAATACACACCGGCCGGATCACCCGGTATCACGATATTCGTCTTCAACGCCGTATAGCCCCTCGCCACAACCTCTCGCCCCAGCGCGGCAATATCGTCCATCGTGCGAAGCGGTGGGGTATTGAGCAACTCGCTATTGCGCGCACGCGAAGTACCGCAATGCGACCAGTAAACGCGAACCCGCTCGCGCGTTGGACCCCCAAAAAGCTCCACAACAGAAATACCGAGCGCACGCGCCTTAATATCAATAAGCGCAAGCTCAACACCCGCAATAGCCTTCGCCGCAATACCCCCAGGACTCTGCCGCGTCCCCCGCAACATATCCCAAAAACGCATCTCATAAGCGCGCGGATCCTTGCCGATGAGCAAAGGCGTCAAATCGCGCACCGTACCCGTAACCCCATAGGGACTGCGCCCATCGCTGCACTCCCCCCAGCCACTAATACCCGCATCTGTATCCACCCGAACAAATATCCACGGGCGCCAACCCGCATCCACAATAAACGTCTCAATATTGGTAATCTTCATATCATATAGGACTTACGCAAGTGTCATGCGAATAGATGGAGCTTTGAGTTGTTGTCTGAGATAGTCATCGAACAATCCGTATTTGACCTGATAAACAGATTGTCCAGTTTGATAGGCGACCTGTGCAAGACGGATCCAAACGAGGAAGGCACATCCGATATGGTTACGCACAATTCTTGCTAATCGGCATTGACAGCGTTCAAGGCCGGTCACTTGTTTTGCCTCTCGGTGAAATTGCTCAATTTTCCAGCGCCAGTGACACACCTGTTGTGCCACTTGGGTATCCTTTTGTGCAAGGTCGTTAGAAACGACATGTTCCGTGCGCCCAGTAGAGGACGCCACCCGAAATAATTTCACCTTATGGTATTTTGGAAAGCCCCTGATTTTAATGCGTTTGCCTGCGTGAGATTCGCTATCTGTCCAGGTGAGGCTATCTATTCGTTGATAGGGATGTTGGCCTAAAGAATCGTCCACACGCCGATTGGACTTGAGCGGACAGTAATAGGTTTTTTGCAACTTCTCAATATGTAGCATCACATCTTTCGTCGCATACCAGCTATCCATCAACACACTTTGAAAAGGCAGTTTTCTACTATAAACCAGGACAGATAACATCTCAACGACATGATCTAACTTGGTCTTGCCATCGCCAGCGGGGTCATATATGCGATAGTCAATGATCCAAAACCGGTCTTGTGCGGGATTGACATAAACGCAAGTGACCACCCCAATGCCATTGATGACCCCTTTGGCATTGCCACTATATTGACGACGAACAAGGTCTATCTTGCGTGCATGGCGTTTGTCCAAGACTGTATCATCGAAGATCACATAGCCTTTTGGCGTTACTGCGATAGCCGACTTGACATGTTCCCAGACCAAGCGTGGCGCAATGCGATCTCCGGCCAGATACCGATTGATCATATCATGGCTGAATCCTTCGCTGTGGTCTGCAAAATGCGTCAGTGTATAGTTGATCGGACTGCTGAGCAAATACTGACAGTAATCTAACCGGGTCGGTTTGTCCATCCCATCCTACCTCCTCGTTCAGGTTACAGGACTATACCTGAAGTTTAAGGAGCCAATACCCTTTTGTCTATGACTTTTGCGTAAGTCCTGTCATAATTTCCCCTATAACGGCGGTTGTGTAACGCGATTAAACCCCATCGTATCCTCGCCGTGAATAACCGGAAGCCCATGATCTTCGGAATCGTACTTGAGAACATGCACAATCGGAGGAACCGCGCGCACCGCCAGACCAATGCGCCGCAAATCCGAGAAATTGGCTTTCGAATGATGCAACGTGCGCTCATTAAACAGAATAAACTCGCCGGGCTGCATCTCGAGATCGACCAGTTGCTCCGGATCGTAATACCCCGCATCGGCCATCTCCTGAAACTGCAAATCGGGCGTGGCTTTGACATGGGGAATAATTTTGCGATGTGACCCGGGAATAAGCTGCAAATTCCCATTCTCCTTAGTCGAAGCATCCACCGCAATCCACGCCGAAACAATAATCGGCGGCTCGAGCGGCCAATAATTGAAATCCTGATGCCATGGAATCGCCTTCGTACCCTTGTATTTGATAAAAAAATTCGTGCGCCACAACAACAAATCCGCCCCGTACAGAGCCACCATACGGCTGAGAATCTCGGGATGCGTTGACAAATCGTAAACCACGCGACTATCCAGATGCCGGTTGTGAATGCGGTTCTTGCCATTCGATGGATCCGTCTCCAGCACCTCTTCAATCGCCGGGCGAAGATCCGCCATCTCCCTCTCCGAACACAGCGAATACGGACCCAGATAGCCCTTCGTGCGAAAATGCAGCATCTCCTCTTCCGTCAGTACTGCAGGTACTTCAGCTATTGCCATCGTAATTCTCCTTTATGACACCACTTCACCAACCTCAATCCGATACATCTGTCGTCCATTGCCCTCATGAGTTGAATCAATCACCACAAATTGCTCATCGGGACTAAAGCGCGGATGCAAATCACAGCGCCACTCGCCCGTATAGGGTTCCGGCGACGGGAAAATCCCCAGATCGACGCGCTCACCAGTCGCAACGTGATAAAGATATGGAATCTGACTGCGATCACCCTGTGACGGATACGTATCATTGAGAATCCACTCATTGCCCGGCAAATACGTACAGTGACCATTAACCGTCATAACCCCGTCACCGATCACCTCTGGCTCTGCCTCGGAAAGATCCCGATAGTGATAAAACTTATTCCCGTGCGACGGGTGATATGCCCACCCGAGAATCGTCTCTGGATCGCGCCAGATAAAATGCGACATCTTGCCGTAATCATCAACCACATGCAAATTTGACCCATCGGCATCTGCCGTCATCATCCGCGTATCAAAACCACCCGCTCCAAATCGCCAGCGATGCAAAAAAATGAACCGTGACCCATCCGTATTAAACAGCAAATGATTAAAATAGTGCCGCGCCCCAGAAATATCGCCATGCGGATACGGAATCGCAGCAACCTCGGCAATCGCAACAACAAGCCTTGACTCACCCGTCGCCAGATCCACAGTATAAACACCCACATCATCCGGCGCACGCACATCGCGATTGGGGTCGGGAATCCCCGCGTACCCATACCCGGGCCGCATGTGATTAATCCGGCGAAAATCAGCCCCAACCGCTGTCTTGCCATCGGGCGAAAGCGTATAAATCGCATGCGGCAGCGTGCGAATCGCCCCTGTTCTTACATTGTATATCCGCGAAACAAATGCATCCCCTTCGCGATCATTAAAAATAACCTCCGTATCCGAATTGGGAATCCACTGCAACATACACCCCTGTTGCCAGCACCAGGCCCGCGTGCGCCCAAACTCAGACCACGTATCGCCATCCGCCATATCAACAATACCCAGCGCGACCGTATCATCCGCCTCAGGCGACCGGTGTTCAAAATCCACCGCCATACCGAGCGCGTACCGGCCTGAAGGGTCTATTTGCCACTTGTCGTAATAACCGAACCAGTGGAACTCAGGTCCCCGAGTAATCGCGCGAATGGGGGGATAATCAGACATATTATTGCCCTTCGTGAAATGAACAGTCCTCGGGCGACCACAGGGGGTCGCCCCTACAAACAAACCGCCATCGTAGGGGACGGCCCCTGTGCCGTCCCAGCCCCTAAATTATGCCCCCAAATACATTCCCGCAACCCTAAGAAGCAGTGCTGAACTTAGCCACACCATTTATCACTCCTGCAAAACGCCTCCGCGTCTTATCTTAAAACCGTCATTCATCACTTTTTTTCGAGAACTCCTTGTCCTCAAACAGAAGCACCTGATTTGCGCGGCAACCCACCCCCTCTCACCTCCCATCCCTCCCTAAAAGTGTTCATTTTCGGACACTACTGTATCAAAATCGGACACTTTCCAATTAGTCAATTTTAAGCGGTTTTTCATAACCCATTGTTATTTCAATACTTGATTCTTTTGGCACGATTATTGCATATAAAATCGGCACAAAGAACTCGCAGCGATAGCCAAGGAGAACAAAATGTTCCGCAATTATCTGACCGTAGCGTATCGCAACCTCATCCGCTACAAGGTGTATTCAGCGATCAACATTACTGGACTCGCAATCGGCATTGCCTTCTGCATCTTGACATTCCTGTACGTACGACATGAATGGTCCTTCGACGCATTCCACGAAAAAGCGGACCGGATTTATCGCATTTACAATAAAGGAGAAGTGGGAGAAGGCAGCGATGCCTCGGCTTATATGCCGGGTCCTCTCGGTCCTGCATTGGCAGAAGCATTCCCCACACAAATGCAGCACGTCGTGAGAATCTATAATACTTCTCGCACACTCCAATACGGCGACCATTCATCTCAAGAGCGCGTTATTTATATCGACCCGGGTTTCTGGAATGTCTTTTCATTTTCCCTCGTGAAAGGCGACCCCGCAACAGCACTGAATAGCAAAGACGCCATGATCATATCAGAAACAGCCGCCCAAAAATTCTTCGGCAACACCGACCCAATGGGGAAAACGATCTCTTACACAAGAAACTCAAAAATCCATCAGGTTCTAATCACGGGCATCGTAAAAGACATCCCCGAAACATCCAGCATACAATTCGGCTGCATTCAGTCCTATGAGAATGTCGAAGACGCGCTCAACTCGTGGAATTACACAGGGAACACCAGTACCTACGTCTTGCTCCACAATCAGGCTCAAGCCGAAGACATAGAAAAATTATTTCCGCGTTTTATAAACTGGTCCTGGCCCATCATGGGGGAAAATCAAAAGCTGAAATTGCAACCCCTTGCCGATGTCCATTTCAACCCAAATATCCGCGCCCCCGAACCCGCTACTGACCCGGCATACAGCTACATCCTGTTGTGTATCACATCTCTCGTACTATTTGTCGCATGCGTGAACTTTATGACCCTCGCCCTGGGACGGTCGGCTTCTCGGGCACGAGAAATCGGCATCCGCAAAGTCGTTGGCGCACACAAGCCCCAGGTCATCGTGCAATTTCTCGCAGAATCCGTACTCTTGAGCCTCATAGCATTTATAATCGGACTCGCCCTATCAGAACTTTTAATGCCTTTGTTCAACAACCTCATGGCGCAAAAACTATCCATAGTTGCACATCTGGATGGTCTGGCATTTGCCTCACTAATCGGTCTAACTCTAATCGTCGGCCTGCTCGCAGGTACCTATCCAGCCTTTGTCCTATCCGGATTTATGCCAATCCACGTACTCAAAGGCAGATTGAAAATTGTCAGTGCGGGATTCTTCAGCCAGTTTCTCGTGGTCTTCCAGATCGCGATGTCCGCGGTTCTCGTCATCAGTGCCCTCATCATGACCTCTCAACTCGACTATTTGCGGACCAAACCCCTGGGATTTGACAGCGAACACCTCATTGCCGTCGGTCGCCTCAGCAAACTGCGAGACCTGGGACCAAAAGGCATTGAAACTTATCGGGACGCCCTCTTATCCCATCACGCAATTCTCGGCGTGACCCAAATATATCACATGATGCGCAATGGATATCAGTCGCGTGGGAATGTGATACATGAAGGAACAAGCTTAAAAGGCGTGGAGGTCTTCTTTGTCGATTACGACTTTGTGCCGACCCTCGACATCAAATTGATCAAAGGCCGAAATTATTCATGGGACCTTGTAACAGACCCCACCGCATCTGTAATCATCAACCAAACCCTGGCCAAACAACTGGGACCGGGACCATCCCTCGGAAAAACACTGAAATTTTTTGATGATATGACAGTAATCGGCGTGGTAAACGACTTTCATTTTCGCTCTCTCCATCACAAAATTAGCCCCGCATTCCTGAAATGCGCGCCAGACCATCAATTTACTCACCTGCTAATTCGGGTGCGTGCTGACGACATCCCCGGCACACTAACATTTATGGAAGCGCAATGGGAAGCCGTAACACAATCCCCTGGATTCCGATATTCATTTCTCGACGAAGGCATAGATCGCCAATACCGAACCGAAGAACGATGGCATCGCATGATCGGATACGGAACTCTGTTTGCCATTTTCATTGCGTGCCTGGGCGCATTTGGATTAACAGCACTCGCCGTGACCCGGCGCACCAAAGAGATTGGCATTCGCAAAATATTGGGTGCCAGCGTCACAAACGTCGTGCGTTTGCTATCGCGCGAATTTGTTCTGCTGGTCGGCATTGCAAATGTACTGGCCTGGCCAGTTGCCTACTGGACAATGAGCAAATGGCTATCGGACTTCGCGTATCGAATTGAGTTGGGCATCGGAGCATTCGCGCTGGGCGGTGTACTAATACTATTGGTCGTAATCGGAACAGTAAGCCTGCAAGCCATAAAAGCAGCAAAAATGAACCCCGTGGAGGCATTGCGATATGAATAAACAATCAGACATAGAAAACGATATACAATTGATCCACATGATAAAAGCTGGCGACAAAAGCGCGTTTGGCAAACTCTACTATTTGCACCAGAGCCGCGTACGCGCCATTGTCGGGCAATATGTGCAGGACCGCGACGAAACCGAAGACTTAATGCAGGTGGTATTCATGAAAGTCTTTCAGAGCCTGCGCCAGTTTCGCGGCGAATCGACATTCACAACATGGCTAACGCGCATTGCCATCAACGTCGGGCGGTCACACCTCCGGTCCCGGCTATCCCGGAAAAACGGCATGGAAACAGCAGCGCAACAAATGCCCGAACCAATCCCTCTGACAACACCAGAAGATAGCATCATACAAAAGGAACGCCATCAACTCTTAGCACAAGGCCTGCGTACACTGCCCCAGACACAACAACGCGCAATGTGGCTACGCTACATAAAAGAACTGTCCTACCGCGAAATCGTATGGGAAATGCAAGCACCCCTCGGCTCTGTGAAAATCTGGCTCTACCGAGGGCGCCATCAGCTAAAACGCGCGTTGGAAAAACAAGAGGTCGGAGGCTGGGCGGGCTGATCACACCTGATAAAATAAAATATAGAATTTACGCCACGCCATACAAAGGAGAAACCAATGTTTACTGAAATATCTTTACTCAGCAGCTACCTGAAAACAGCGATTCGCAACCTCGCCAGGCACCGCATCTACTCGGCCATCAACATCATCGGCATTGCTATCGGACTCGCCTTTTGCATCCTCACTTTCCTATTTGTCCACAACGAATGGACCTACGATACCTTTCACAAAAATGCCGATCGCACCTATCGGGTTTATAAACAGGATGAAAGCGGTATTTCTGGTATAACACCAGATCCCCTCGGGCCTGCATTAACAGAAGCATTCCCAGACATGCAGACGGTTCGTTTCAGAGGTGGCGGGGGTAAAATTGGCATACAAGACCGCGCTTTTCAAGCAACTTTAGGTTTTGTTGATCCCAACTTCCTCGACATTTTTTCTTTTCCAGTCATTCACGGCGATCCCGCTCAAGCACTCCAGGACAAGTATTCTGTAATCATAACAGAAAAAATCGCACAGAAATATTTCAACAACGCCAACCCCGTCGGGAAACAGCTTCCAATTCAGTACTTCGGGAAAGAAATTCAAAACTACACCATCACGGGCATTGTGCAAAACGTGCCCAAAAACTCCACACTTCAATTTGACATACTACTGCCATTTGAACGGGCATCCTGGGTCCAGGCTAAAAACGAATGGAATACATCCTACCTGGATACGTATATGATGCTCCCCCAAAATGTATCTCCAAATAGTGTCGAACAGCAATTTCTCAAACATATCAAACTCTGGTGGGGCGACGAGAAAGAACTCAAACTCCTGCCTATCACCCAAATGCATTTTGCTCAAAACCTGAGGGTATATAATAGTAGTAATCCCGTTTATTCATACATCCTATCGGGCATAGCACTACTCGTGCTATTTATCGCCTGTATCAACTTCATCACCTTAACCCTTGGACGACAGGCAACGCGGGCGCGAGAAGTCGGCTTGCGAAAAGTCGTCGGCGCAAAACGCTTACAAATCGCAAACCAATTTATCGGCGAATCCCTCTTACTCATCCTCATCGCATGCATCGCCGGCATTGCCATCGCAGAACTCGCCTTACCCACATTCAACAATCTGGCCGGAAAATCTCTATCCATGAGCGACGGCCTCAATCTCACAACACTCGCCTTTCTCATCCTCCTGATCAGCCTCGTTGGTTTCACAGCAGGGGGGTATCCCGCCTTTGTGCTATCCCGCTTGCAACCGACCCAAATCATAACAAGCCGGTTACAAATTAAAACGGGCAACCGTTTCGGTAAATTACTGATCATTTTTCAGTTTGCCCTATCCATATTTTTCATCATCACCACCCTGATGATGGCCCAACAACTCACCTTTTTGCGAACCAAACCTCTTGGATATCAAACCGAACATGTTGTCGCTATTCAGACCCATGCACTGCGAAGAGAAAGCAAAACCCTGCCAACCGTTCTTCGGGATGCCCTGCTGTCACATCCCGCAGTGATCAGTACAACTTGGCTTAATCATTCTCTAACCAACAATATGAGTTCCCGGGCTGATGTGACTTATGAAGGAAGTTCTACGCAATACGTTGAGAACATCTACATTGATTACGGTCTGTTTAAAACACTCGACATAAAACTCGTCGCAGGTCGAGAATACAACAGAGAATTTCCAACAGATGCCAAAGAAGCAATCCTTGTCAACGAAGCACTGGTCAAAAAACTCGGCATAGAAGACCCAGTTGGCAAAACCATCAAACATGGACGAGACAAAACCATCATTGGCGTTGTCCGCGATTTCCATTTTCGCTCCCTGCATCACAAAATTGAACCCGCTGTCCTGCCACTCAGGACATACACCGGACGCTTGTTGGCTCGCATTCGCCCCGAAAATGTACCCGGCACCATCGCATTTATGAAAGAACAATGGGAAAAAGTCGCCCCTGATCACACATTCAACTTTTCATTCATCAATGAAGATCTGGACAAACAATACAAAAAAGAAGAACGCTGGAACCAAATGATCCAATACGCCACCGGATTCGCCATCTTCATCGCAGCTCTCGGCGCATTCGGACTGGCAGCATTAGCTGTCGCACGACGCACCAAAGAAATCGGCATTCGCAAAGTATTGGGCGCATCCCAGACGCAAATCCTATCCCTGCTCTCACGGGAATTCGTCCTCTACATCACCCTATCAAGCCTCATCGCATTCCCCATCGCCTATTACGCAACCAACCAATGGTTACAAACCTTCGCCTACCGCACCGAATTGGGTATTGGCGCATTCTTACTCGGCAGCGTCGCCATGTTCCTCGTCGTCCTCACAACCGTCACCGCCCAAACCCTCAAAGCCGCACGCGCAAACCCGGCGGACGCTTTGAGAGATGAGCAATCGTCGCGCTTGCCGCAAGATAACAGGATGGAACAGGAGATAAGACCATGATCAAAAATTATCTAACCGTTGCGATCCGCAATCTGATGCGGCACAAATTGTACACATCCATCAATGTACTGGGACTTGCCATCGGCCTGGCGTGTGGCATCTTGATCCTGTTGTATATCCAACAAGAGTTTGCGGTAAACCGCGCCCACACACTGGGCGACCGCATTTACAAAGTAATTCGAGAAGAGCGCAGCACACAAACAACTTACAATAGCGGCACATCAGGCGCACTCGGTCCCGTATTGAAAGAAACATTTCCCGAAGTGGAAACAACTGTGCGTATCTGGCGATTGACTGTATCTGTACAATACGGCGAGCGCAAGGATCGATATCTCCTTGCGCTGGTAGATGACAACTTTTTAGACGTATTCGATTTTCCCCTCATAAAGGGCGATCCAGAAACCGCATTTCTCACACCCTACTCTGTGGTCATAACTGACGACATGGCGCAACATTTATTTGGCGATACGGACCCAATGGGCAAAACCGTTTCAATCGATAATCGCAGTTTTCCGGGCGAATACACAGTTACCGGCATCGTAAAGGCACCACATCTCTCATCAGGCCTTTATTTTCAAATACTCTCAACCACAATACCCCCTGTAGAAGAAACGCAACAAGTATGGACGATGTGGCGTCCCACGCAATCCTGGCGTCCGGTAAACACATACGTACTATTAAAAACGGGACAAAACGCAGAAACCCTGCAAGCAAAAATGCAGTCGTTGATCAAGCAGTATATGGGGGATGAAGTTACTGCTCAACATAAGTCTCATTGGCCTCATTATCCCCTTCAGCCATTGATCAAGCAGTCTATGGGAGATGATGTTGCAGCAAAAAACGCCTATCATCTACAGCCCCTGCACCGCGTGTACCTGCATGGTGAATCCGATTTTAACCCAACTGCCGACAGTCCCATGCAACACATTTACATGCTGGCAGCTATTGGGCTGATCCTCGTGGTCATTGCATGCGTGAATTTTACAAACCTGGCAACGGCACGGGCCGTCACCCGCAAGCGCGAAGTCGGTGTGCGAAAAGTGGTCGGCGCGCATCGCCCGCAACTGATGGTTCAATTTTTAACTGAATCTCTGCTTTTAACCTCTTCCGCACTGCTGATTGCCCTGGCACTGGTCGAGTTATGCCTGCCCTTATTCAACCAATTTGTACGCGGCAATTTACACCTTAACGCGGCTATCGTGATGGCAGGTGCGCCAGCGGTACTGGCACTCACATTGTTGGTCGGATTACTGGCGGGATGGTACCCTGCGTTTTTCCTCTCCTCTTTTCGTCCGGTAACAGCATTAAAAAGCAGCGCGTCTTCCTCCCCGGGTTCCACAGGACTAAAGAAAGGACTCGTAGTATTTCAGTTTGGCATGTCCATTTTGCTGGTGATCTGCACCGTGGTGGTTTATCAGCAACTGCGATATATAGACACCAAAGATATGGGTTTTGCACGTGATCACATTGTGAGTTTACCCATTTTTGTCCCTGACTTTGCCGGAGAGCCAAACCCACAAAAACGCCTTTCGGCACGCCATCAGATGGTCAAACAGGTCTTTCTCGAACACCCCAATATCCTCAGTGCTTCAGCACTGCGATACCGCATTATAGGATACAGCGGACGACTGCGACTCGCCTGGCCCAATGGAGACCGCACAAAAGAACGAACATTTCGTATAAACGAAGTTGACGACTCATTCTTTGAAACATTTGAAATCCCCGTACTTCGCGGTCGCGCCTTTTCAGCCGATGTTGCCAGCGATACCTCTCAGGCAATTATTTTAAACGAAACAGCCGTGCGCCTGCTCGGCTGGGAGGACGACCCGATTGGCAAACAGATTGTGTTACCAGCATATGACAACCTATCCCTGACCGTAATAGGCGTCGTAAAAGACTACCACAATTTGACACTGCGAGAAGAAATCGCCCCCATGGGGTTTTTGGCCCGCTGGAAGATGTTTTATGCGCTGGCTCTGCGCATCCGACCAGAAAACACCGCGCAAACCCTGTCCTTTCTCGAAACACAGTGGAAACACTTTGTGCCAGAGGCACCCTTTGAATATCACTTTTTGGACGAGATCATAGATTGGATCTATTTCAACGAACAACTCACCGGCAAAATGCTCGGAATATTTTCATTACTGGCAATTTTCGTAGCCTGTTTGGGACTGTTCGGACTGGCGGCATTCATGGTTCAATCTCGCACCAAAGAAATTGGCGTGCGGAAAGTACTGGGCGCATCCACACCGCATCTGGTCATCCTGCTCTCCCGCGAATTTATACTCCTCGTTCTGCTCGCCAATCTCATCGCCTGGCCAATCGCCTACTATCTGATGCGCGACTGGCTCTCCGGATTTGCCTACCAGACAGATCTGAATGTCTTGCCATTTGTCGCGAGCGCGATAATAGCTCTGATCATCGCCTTTGGCACCGTGAGCGTGCAAGCCATTCGCGCAGCGCGATCCAACCCGATTGATGCCCTGCGATATGAGTGAAAATGGGGGTTAAAATCATGATCAAAAATTATCTAACCATTGCAATCTGCAACATATCCAGAAACAAAACATTCTCTACGATCAACATTGTTGGCCTGGCTATTGGTTTGGCCAGTTGTATTCTCATTCTGTTATTTGTGCAACGCGGGTTTCGCGTGAATCGATCTCACGAAAAAGCAGATCGTATTTACAGGATTATTCAGGAGACGCATAGAGAAGACAAAACGCTCTCCTGGAGCTCGGGCACACCTGGTGCGCTTGGTCCAGCTTTAAAATTAGAATTTCCTGGGGTTCAAGAAGGCGTTCGATTTCTGAGACGCGCATCTATTTTAGAAGGCAATGGCAAAACATTTCAACAAACCGTTTCTCTTGTGGACAAGAGTCTGTTTGACGTTTTCACTTTTCCCTTTCTCAAAGGCGACCGACAAACCGCTTTGCGAGATCCTAAAAGTATTGTACTCACAGAAAGCACTGCGAAAAAATTCTTTGACAACACCGATCCGATGGGGCAAATCATCACGATTTATAGCAGGCAATTTCGAGGTGATTATTTGGTGACCGGAATATTGAAAGACCTTCCCCGCGAAACCACACTAAGGTTCGACGTGCTGGTAATAGACCCAAATCGATCTGCCTCTACCCGAAGGTATTGGGAAGAATGGGCGCAGACAGATAATATTCGGCCCGTAGAAAATTATGTTTTACTTCCTGAAGGTTATGATCCTAAGATTTTGAAAAAAAAGCTACACGACTTTACTTTACGCCACCTTGGGCTAGAAGAGGCAAAAATTACAACATATCATCTTCAACCATTCGTACGTATATACCTCTATTCTTATACTGACTATGGCGTGTGGCGGGATGGTATTGGCACAATTTACCTGCTTTCGGCAATTGCTGCTTTTGTGCTCCTTCTGGCCTGCATTAACTTCGCTAACTTATCCACTGCGCGATCTGCCGAACGCGCCAAAGAAGTAGGACTGCGCAAAGTGGTAGGTGCTCATCGATTACAACTCATATGCCAATTTCTTGGCGAGGCCCTCTTAATGGCAAGTGCTGCCCTGCTTGTTGCCTTTGGGCTGATAGAATTGTTAATGCCCTCCTTTAATGACCTGATCCGCGGCGAAATAAAATTGACAGCAGAGTCCTTTATAAATTTGCTCCCGAGTTTGATCTGCATCACGCTTTTAACGGGCTTACTCGCAGGCAGTTATCCGGCCTTTCGCCTGTCAACTTATCAACCTGTCGAAACCCTGAAAGGGATCTTCAAAACTGGCGGCAGCGGTGCCTGGCTGCGCAAAGGACTGGTGGTTTTTCAGTTCTCCATCTCAGTTTTTCTGATCATTAGCACTTTCGCCGTGCATAATCAGATCGCGTTCATGCTTAACCAGAATCTGGGGTTCGACCCCGCACGTATTATCTTACTGCCCATATTCAAGCAAAATCAGGAAATGGTTAAACAAGAAGATCGATTGTCCAATCAATATGAACAAATCAAAGCGGCGTTCCTTCAAAATCCCACTATTCAAAAGGCCACAGCTTTCCGGCTCGTACCAATAATTAATGGTCCCATTAGTGGCGGCATTACCCGTCGCATTCGCCCGGAAGGATTGCAGAAAGAACAACAGATTCCCATCAACGAAGTTGATGAAAACTTTTTTGATACTTTTGGCATCGAACTGGTCATTGGCCGTACTTTTTCACCTGGACAAGCAAGACATTTTACTGCTGAATTCATAATCAATGAAACCACGGCCAAACAATTTGGATGGAAAGATCCTATTGGCAAACAAATCGAATGGGTGGGTTCTGGCTCAGGTACAGTAGTTGGCATGGTTAAAGATTACCACTTCAGTTCACTAAAGAAAAATATCGGGCCACAGATTTTTGCCAAGCGTACCTCCTTATTTACCCAAATAGGCCTGAAAATAAGAGAAGGTGATCTTACTCAAACACTCCATTTTCTTGAAGAAATCTGGAAACAATTTGTACCTACTCAAGCATTTGAATACGCGCTGTTAGAAGAAAATATTAACCGTGTCTATTGGGATGAACAACGATGGATGAAAATTGAAAATTTCAGGCATTTCATCTGCATTGACCGTACTCATCGCCAGCCTCGGACTGTTCGGCCTCGCATCCTTCACCGCGCAACAACGTATCAAAGAAATCGGCATCCGCAAAGTCCTGGGCGCATCCGTTTCTAACCTCGTGCTCATGTTGTCAAAAGAGTTCGCCATACTTGTCGGGCTTGCCAATCTCATCGCTTGGCCAATCGCTTATTACGCGATGCACAGGTGGCTACAGGATTTCGCCTATCGCATTGATCTGGAGATATGGGCGTTTGTATTGAGTGGTTTTCTGGCGTTGTTCATCGCATTGACCACAGTGAGTTATCAAGCGTGGAAAGTTGCCCGCACCAATCCCGTGGATGCTCTGCGATATGAGTGAGCTATATAACCCCTTGTTTTTTCGCTTAAATTGCGGATATTTGTAAATGCTGAGTCAATGGAGTACCCAGTGGCTGACATACTCGATTTCACCAAACCTCATGTGTTGAGAAACGAAGAAGAATACGATTGTGCCGTCGCTGAAATCGACACCCTTCTCGACACAGATCCCCAGTCCGGAACAGAAGCGTATGAGCGACTGGAGTTTTTATCTGTACTGGTGCAGGCTTATGAAGACACGCATGTACCGGCCTATGAACAATCGACACCCCAAGAAGTAGTTGACTTTATGCTGGAGCAGAAGGGGCTTTGCCGGGACGATCTGGCAAAGTGGCTGGGCAGTAGCAGTCAGACAGTGGAATTTTTTGAAGGAATTCGGCCACTCTCTATTGAACAAATTGGCGCATTGCGAGCACATCTGGGCATTCCAGCGGATTTGTTGATAGAGGTTGATGCCGGATGAACCTTCCCTGAGGCATTTCGCAACAATCCCAACCCGAAGATTTTTGACCCTGAAAAGGTCGTTACTATTAGTGAACCTTTCGACGTAGATGAGTTTCTTCGCGCCATCCAAGAGGGGCGAGATGCTGGGTGACAGGAATAACGAATTATGAAACTACATATCGATAAGGAAGCTAACGCAGTCTATCTGCGCCTTGACGACTCTGCTATCGTCGAATCAGAAGAGGTCTCGCCGGGCATGGTGTTCGATTACAACGCATCGAACGAAGTGGTGGGCGTGTCTATGAATCAGTTTGCGATTTATGCTTTTGCGCGTGAAATTGCCGAACCCGAAACCTCAGCCTTTTTCCAAAATCAATATGCAGGCAAAAACAAACGAGAAATTTTGGAAGCGTTTGACGCTGTTTTAAATAAAAAAATTCCCAGCCAAATCCCGCCAGATTGGGACCAATTAGATAGATGAGTGAGCCATTTCTATTTCAGGCCCTCGTCAATAGACGGGTCCATATCTGGTTTTTCGACGTCATCCAGTCCCAGAAAAATAGGGTAGAACGATCGAATAAAATCCCCACTGCTACCATTTGAATCCACCCATTATTTATACCTCGGAACCCACCTCCGGATACCGATTTTGAATCCACCAATCCGCGTGTGGCATCCCACTCTCGTGCGTTTTTTTCACCAGCAAATCGATATCTATAAGCACACGGCGTAACTCAATACGAAGACTCCTATTCTCCCACACAATAACGCCATATTCTGCCCAGGGAGGATATCCCCTATCGTGCAGATTATCCAATGGACCTCGAAGAACCCGGCGTATTCGGTCCTGTGCGGAAACAGGCGCACCAACACTTCCGGGATTGACGATCGTGCAATCTCCGTAATAACGAACCATCTGTGTATGCGTATGTCCCCCAGCCAACACCATCGCGTGATAACCAGACAGCATGCGTTCCATCTCCTCATCTGGCGTGTGAGAAGCAATTCCATCTTCATTAGATCGTGGCGAACCGTGATAGCAAAGAAGATTAGTAGTCGTATCCAGAGGTATCTCTACCGTAGCCTGGAACGTCCGCATGTAGTCGAGATCATCAGATGAAAGCTTACGGATATCCCAGAATCGAACTTCATTTCCTCGCCTCGCATTCTTGCTCTTTCCCTCACCAGGACGTGGGTCGAGACACCACACGTCCATGTTCCCCATAACAACAGGACCATTCAGCGCTTTCAAACGAGCGAGGACCTCACATGGTTGGGGACCGTCAGAGACGGTATCACCCAGGCACACAATATGATCAACAGATTCTGTTTTGAGATCGTTCAAAACAGCTTCCAGAGCCACTAAATTTCCATGAATATCAGAGATAACGGCGATTCGCATACGTACCTCCTTGTAGTGAGAGAGCTTCAAAGGAATTTTTGTGCATCACTGGCCTCGAAAACAAAAAAAAGCGCGGGCGATTTACCATAGGAGATGTATCTCTCCTATAGAAGCTCCCCCGCGCCATCAATTCAGTTGACGCAAAATATTGGTTCTGACAATATTTTTTACTGCTTATTTACACGAATGATATGTTACAGGGCATCATAAAGCAAGTCTTTAATGTCGCCTTTCTCTCTGAAAGACCCGTATCCATCACACCTGTTGACCGTTCATCAGCCATTCAAACCGCTTATCATCTTTTGCTTCTTAGAACGCGATAAATGCCTACCTTTTGATTGATCACAAAAGAGAAGTATCCACCGTCAAAAGGAGGATGTCATGTCAAAATGGAAATGCGCCATATTGCAAATGAGTGCAATCTTCATCGCGCTTCTAACACCGATTCCCGCACTTACACAAACAGATAATCCGCAACCTTTCAAGGTACAAATAACAGGATCCGGGCATCCGATGATCTTAATACCCGGTCTAAGTAGTTCTGGAGACGTCTGGCGCGAAACAGTCAGCCGATACCAGAACAGCTTTGAATGCCATGTCTTTACACTCGCGGGATTTGCAGGACAGCCACCTGTGCAAACAGACCATTATCTGCAAACCATGAGAGACGCGCTTATTGCATATATCCGGGAAAACAATCTAAAAAAACCAATCCTTGCAGGACACAGTTTGGGCGGTTTTCTATCCTTGTGGGTTGCGGCAAGCGTACCCGAAAGCGCAGGACCGCTTATTATAGTCGATGCCGTGCCTTTTTTACCTGCATTACAAAATCCAGCAGCAACAGTTGAATTTATGCGTGTGCCAGCAGAACAAACACGCGCCTGGATACTTTCTCAAACGCCTGAACAAAGAGAAAAAGCAACGCCATCTATGCTCAAAATGATGATCACAGACCCCGCAAAAATAGATACGGCTGTCGCGTGGAGTCTATCTTCGGATCCAAAAACCGTTGCACAAGCCATGTACGAAATATTTTTGACAGACTTGCGAACCGAAATCAAAAAAATACAAACACCTGTACTGGTATTGGGTGCCTGGGTTTCGGGCCAATCTCAGGGCGCAACGCGAGAAAGTTCACTATCCGCGTATCAAAAACAGTACGCTCACGTTGAGAATTGCGAAATATGGATGACGGACACGGGCAAACACTTTATCATGTGGGACGACCCAGAGGGATACTTTAAGACCATTGATGCGTTCCTTGCTCACAAGACAACCGCGCCCCAGACTCCCAGATGAGTACAACATGTCTGAGATCAAAAACCACAACAAAGCGTATTGGACCTGTCAGATTTTGGGATGGGGAATATACGGCCTGCTCAACACGGTCTTCCTATCGGCTTTTCAGACCATTACGGCACAAAATTTGGGAATCACCGTCTTTGGATCTGTGCAACTTTTGTTGTGGACACACCTGCTCAGAACCATATTCAAAAAGCGGCATTGGGTCACACTGCCTTTGTGGAAACTATTTATCAGAGTATTGATAGCCGATCTGGTCATTGCGATTATCAGCCAGAATATTCAGATCTTTGGCTATCTTTATATAGATGAGATCTCGCTTGAACAATTCCGTTGGAAATTGTATGGCATACAAATACTCAACACGAACTTTATCCTCTGGATATGGTCGCTGTTGTACGTCATCTTCCACATGTTTGACATAACCAAACGCGGAGAACGCGAAAAATGGGAATTGCAAACAGCGGTTAAAGAAGCCGAATTGATGGCACTAAAAGCCCAGATAAATCCCCATTTTCTTTTTAACAGCCTCAACAATATCCGCGCACTGGTCATTGAAAACCCCGAACGCGCACGCGACATGATCTCAAAACTGTCTGAGCTATTTCGATACGCGCTACAGGTCAGCAACATCAGAAGTGTGTCGTTAAAAGAGGAATTGGCAATTGTGAAAAACTATCTCCAACTCGAAGCCACCCAGTTGGAAGACCGGTTGCGTTATCGGTTTGACATCGCACCGGAAACACGACAAGTCGAAATTCCGCCGATGACCGTACAGACCCTGGTCGAAAATGCGATTCGACACGGCATTGCACAGCATCCGGAAGGTGGCGAAATCTCAATACGGACAACCCTTCAGCAAACTGCGATGGTGGTCTGCATTGTAAACACCGGTCAAATGCAAAATAACGCAACAAATGACGGCATAGGCCTGCAAAACACCAGAGAACGCCTGCGCCTTTTATTCGGTAACACCGCGCAATTGGCAGTTGAAAATATTTCTCAAAATCAGGTCTGTGCCAAGTTTCAGGTACCGCTCACTGGACAACAAACATGAATGCATTGATCGTCGATGATTCCCGACTTGCCCGCCAGGAATTAAAACACTTACTCAAAGCTGTTGAGACTATCACTGTCGCAGGTGAGGCCGCAAATGCAGATGCTGCACGGCAGCAACTCAAAAAATTGTCTGTCGATGTGATCTTCCTCGACATTCAGATGCCCGGGCAAGACGGCTTTGAACTGCTCGAAACCCTTGACCAGGTACCACAGGTGATCTTTACAACCGCCTATGACGAATATGCCATTCGAGCATTTGAAGTAAATGCGCTCGACTACTTGCTAAAACCCATTCAGCCTGAACGCCTTGCAAGCGCGATTGAAAAACTGCAAGCCCAAACGCTTTCTTCCGATGAAGCTATTGCACCAGCATTGACAGATTCGAGTCGCGTCTTTGTAAAAGACGGTGATCAATGCTGGTTTATCAAACTCTCAGACATTCAATTGTTCGAAGTCTCTGGCAATTACACACGGGTCTATTTTCAAAAATTCAAACCCCTTATTCCGCGCACCCTCAACCACCTTGAAGAGCGTTTGGACAAACGCATATTTTTTCGCGTCAATCGCCAACAAATTGTCAATTTACAGTATATCGAAAAAATTGAGCCATGGTTTCAAGGCAACCTGAAAATGCTATTGAAAGGAGGCCATGAAATTGAAATCTCCCGACGTCAGGCACAAAAATTTCAAGAACGCATGAGTCTTTAATCTGCGCGATCCAGCGCACCGCCAAAGAGGCAGCAAAGAACTAAACCGCAACGACCCGCTGATGACCGCCTCTATCTTCCGAATGCGTAATGCGAATCTCGATATTGCGGTTCAGCCGATTCAGAAACCCAAACAGTCTCTCTACACTAAAACGGCTAAAATCGCCGTTCTTCAGCCGGGACACATCGGACTGATTGATACCAAGAATTTCCCCCACTTTTGCCTGCGTCAGCTTCCGCCCTTCAAGAATACTATAGATTTCAAATGCGAGGTCTGCCTTCAGCAACTCACGTTCAGCCTCTGATTCTGAGAACCCGATGTCCCGAAATACATTTCCAGAGCTTTGCTCAAATTTGACCTTTTCATTCATTTTTTTTCTCCATATCTCTCGCTATTTTTAGTCGCCGTTTAATCAGGTCAATTTCGTGCTTAGGTGTTCTGATACCACGAGTGGATTTCTTCTGGAACGCATGAAGCACATAGATTTTCTCGCCAATCTTGACGGTATAAACAGCGCGATAGGTATTTGTATCGTAAGGAACGACAATTTCCAATACGCCAGACCCCACTGATCGTAGCGGTTTTGACTTTGGGTGTTTACCGCCCCATTGAGCAAAACGCAACGCTTCACCCACTGTTCTTCTCGCAGCTTTGGGAAAGCTTCTGACTTGCTTACGAGAATCCCCAACCCATGTTACACTTTTTATTTTTTCATTCAAAATTGTACCTTTCCTCAGTTTATGGTAAATTTACCATATTCATATAAAAATTTCAAGATCTTTTAGCGTATAGAAAGTGTTCATTTTCGGACACTACTGTATCAAAATCGGACACTTATTGAACGGCGTTCATGGCACAAATCTTCATAACTACTTGTAAAACATAGAGAAGATACTTTTGGCACAAAAATTGCTTACTATTTTCATACATTCACTCGACCTGTATGGTGCAAGTCCTATCTCTACACAGGAGAAACCAAAATGTCTAACGCCCGCGCTGGAATGTCTTTATTCATTAGCTATCTGAAAACAGCGATCCGCAACCTCGCCAGACACCGCATCTACTCCGCCATCAACATCATCGGCCTCGCCATTGGCCTTGCATTCTGCATGATCACCTTCCTCTTTGTCCATCACGAATGGACCTACGACACCTTTCACGAAAATGCCGACCGCATCTATCGGGTTTATGTACAAACGCCATCCGGAATCGCAGAATTGCCCCGAGTCCCTGACGGTGTCGCACTGACGGAGGCATTTCCCGAGATGCAGACATCTCGTTTCGTATTCGGCCATGGAAAAATTGGCACAGACGACCGGGCTTTTCAAGCCTTTTGGAGTTATGTCGATCCCAACTTCCTCGAAATATTTTCATTTCCAGTCATTGGTGGCGAAACGGCTCTTCAAGACAAGTACTCCGCGCTTATAACAGAAAGAACTGCTCAAAAGTATTTCAAAGATGCCAATGCGATTGGCGAGGTACTTCCTATCCAGCGTTTCAATCCCATACTGCGTAAAAACGAAATTAAAAATTACACCATCACGGGCATTCTAAAAAACATACCCAAAAATTCTACGCTTAAATTTGACATGCTGCTACCCTTTGAACAAAGCGGGGTGACAGAAAATAAACACGTTATGTCGGACACATATATGCTGCTCCCGCCAAATGTAAATCCCAATAGCCTTGAACAGCAATTTCCCAAATGGACCAAAATCTGGTGGGGTGAAAAGAACGAGAACCAACTCAAACTTCAGCCACTCACACAAATGCACTTTGATCCAATTCTCCGGACCTCGAATGTCAGCAATCCCATCTATACGTACATCTTATCGGGCATTGCCCTACTCGTGCTATTTATCGCGTGCGTCAACTTCACCACCCTGACCCTCGGACGGCAGGCAACGCGGGCGCGAGAAGTCGGCCTGCGAAAAGTCGTTGGCGCAGGACGACTACAAATCGCAAAACAATTTATTGGCGAATCACTCTTACTCATCACCATCGCGTGTATCGCTGGCATTGCCATCGCAGAACTCGCCCTGCCAACATTCAACAATCTGGCTTACCAATCCCTGTCCATAAGCGACGGTCTCAATTTCACAACACTCGCCTTTCTCATTCTGCTGATTAGCCTCATCGGGATCACGGCAGGAGGTTATCCCGCCTTTGTGCTATCCCGATGGCAACCGACCCAGATTATAACGAGCAGATTGAGAGTCAAAACGGGCAATCGATTTGGCAGTGTACTGGTCATCTTTCAGTTTGCCCTTTCGATATTCTTCATCATCGCCACCTTAATGATGGGTAATCAACTCGCTTATTTGCGAACCAAACCCCTGGGGTTCCAGGCCGAACACCTCGTCTCGATTTCGACATTTGATATGGTCCTGAGACGGGGAGAATACAGAACCCTACCCGCTGTTTTTCGAGATGCGATACAGTCTTATCCGGGGGTGATCAGTACAACCTGGTTTAGTGGCAGCCATTTATACAGCAGTGAGTTCAGGTTTTCGCGTTCCGGTAATATTTTCGCGAGTTATGAAGACAGTCAGGAACAACCGGTTAACATGATGTCCATTGGTTACGATGTGTTCAAGACGCTCGACATAAAACTCGTTGCTGGCCGGGAATATTCTGAGGAATTTTCAACCGATCAAAGAAGATCGATTATCGTCAACGAAGCGTTGGTCAAAAAACTCGGCATAGAAAACCCGATTGGCAAAACGATCAAAGACATCCGAAAAGTCTCGCAGAGAAATAATCCGCGTGAAAAGCGTACTATTTCACGCTCCAAGACCATCATTGGCGTCGTTGGCGATTTTCATTTTCGCTCTTTGCACCACGAAATCGGGCCTGTCATTATGCCCCTCTTTACAACGGATCATTCCAGCTTGCTGGTTCGCATCCATCCCGAAGATGTGCCTGGCACCATCGCATTTATCAAAGAACAATGGAAAGAAATCGCTCCTGCTCTGGAATTCAGATTTTCATTTGTCGATGAAAACATAGACAGACAATACCGTAAAGAAGAACGCTGGAATCAAATGATCCAATACGCCACCGGATTCGCCATCTTCATCGCAGCTCTCGGCGCATTCGGACTGGCGGCTCTCGCCACAGCACGACGCACCAAAGAAATCGGCATTCGCAAAGTCTTAGGCGCATCCCAGGCGCAAATCTTATCCCTGCTCTCACGAGAATTTGTCCTCTACATCGCCCTATCAAGCCTCATCGCATTCCCCATCGCCTATTACGCAACCAATCAATGGTTACAAACCTTCGCCTACCGCACTGAATTGGGTATTGGTATATTCTTACTCGGCAGTCTCGTCTTGTTCCTCATCGTACTCACAACCGTCACCACCCAGACCCTCAAAGCCGCACGCGCAAACCCAGCAGATTCCTTAAGAGATGAGTAGGGAATAACGACACAGGAGATCAATATGTTTCGCAGCTACCTCATAGCCACCATTCGCACCTTGCTGAAAAACAGGGGATTGACAGCGATTAATATTCTGGGCCTGGCAATTGGAATGGCGTCTGTCATTTTGATCATCCTCTACATTCAGTACGAACTGAGCTATGACCGCCATCATGCCCATGCAAATCGCATCTACGGCGTTTTTCGCGCCATGTCAATGGAAAATACCACATCGGTCAGTCCGCGTGCATCTGGCGCATTGGCACCGGCACTAAAGCGCGATTTTCCCGAAGTACAGGAGGCCATTCGTGTACAACGGCTCGACGCCTGGGTGCAAACCCAAACCCACTTTTTTCAGCAAGACGTGTGTGTAGCAGATCGCGAAATTTTCAATGTGTTCACCATTCCATTTATAAGCGGCGATCCGAACACGGCATTGACGCAGTCGGGCGCAATGGTATTGACCCAGTCCATGGCGCGCAAATTTTTTCAAAACGAAGATCCAATGGGAAAAGCCCTGCAAGTGGATCACCAGGAACTGAGCGGCACCTACTTTGTAACGGGTATTGTACGAGACTTTCCGCCCAATTCGACCTTTTATTTTGATTGCCTGACCGCCACGCCAAAGGGCAACATGGCGGACATGTGGTCTATATGGCAACCCACGGGTGTTTGGCGTCCCTTTTTCACGTATATTCTATTGCCCGAAGGCTACGACCATCGCGCATTAGAGCAAAAACTGCCCGATCTTATCACGCGATACATGGGAGATGAAGTCCGCCAAACGACCCGGTACATCTTGCAACCCCTCATCCGCAGGCACCTTTATAGCACCGCGGATTTGGGACTTACAAGTGCCGCATATGGCGATATCAAGCAGGTATATGCTTTTGGGCTGGTGGCGGGCTTTATTCTCTTATTAGCCTGCGTCAATTTTATGAATCTCTCAACAGCGCGATCATCTACCAGAGCACGAGAGGTGGGATTGCGAAAAGTAGTAGGCGCCTATCGCCAGCAATTGATCGGGCAATTTTTGAGCGAATCCGTGCTCGTGTCACTGGCTGCAATGGTGGTAGCTGTCGCGCTATTTGAACTGATCCTACCGTGGTTTAATGGCTTTATCCAGCGGGATCTGACATTGTACAGCACTGAAAATCTGTGGTGGCTGATCGGGTTAATCGGGTTTGGACTTGCCGTTGGTGTACTCGCGGGAAGTTACCCCGCATTTGTACTCTCATCGTTTTTGCCCACGCAAGTAATAAAAGGAGATTGGATACCCGGATCGAAACACGTTGGGCTGCGAAAAGCACTCGTGATCTTCCAATTTGCAATTTCTATTGCTTTCATCACGGGTACTGTTGTCGTACAAGAGCAACTGGCGTATATCCGAAACAAAGACCTCGGATTTGACAAAGAACTCGTGGTCGGCATACCGCTTTTCATCTATTCTCGGCAACTACATCAAGGGAATCGAGACGATCTGAGATGGCGCATTCCCACGGTAAAAGAGGTGTTCACGGCACACCCAAATATTTTAAAAGCAACAGCCATCCGTTTTCACCAGGGCGGATCTCATACGACCGATACGTTTCGGGCTGAAGGCAGTGACGCCGATTGGCAGATGGGCCTGTTTGATATTGACCGCGATTTTCTGGACTTCTTCAACATCGAACTCGTAGCAGGCCGTCTGGCCCCAGAACCACCAAAGCTACCAGAAAGAATAGAAAGTATTCAGGATTTGGAAGAATATCGAGAATTAGTGCGAGCATATCGAGAAAAAGGCCGACCATTTATCTTAAATGAAACAGCCGCACAGCACCTTGGATGGGACGATCCTATTGGCAAGCGTTTTAAGGAAAAAAAAGAGCCAGAGGGATACGTGATAGGCGTGATGAAAGATTTTCATACTCAGACATTGCACAATGCCATTCAGCCCGTTGTATTCAGAGTTTTCACGGGAGGTGCCAAATTTCTCTATCTCAAATTGGGCACACAGAATATACCGGGAACCCTCGCATTTATAGAGAAAACATGGCAGGAGTTTCTACCACAACTCCCTTTCACTTTCTGGTTTTTAAACGAAGACCTGACACGCCTGCGTTACGAAAATGAAATCCGCACGGGAAATGCACTAACGGTGTTTTCCGGACTGACAATTTTTGTGGCCTGTCTGGGGCTGCTCGGCCTGATATCGTTTCGCGCAGAACAAAAAACTAAAGAAATCGGCATACGGAAAGTCCTGGGCGCATCGGTATTTAGTATTTTCAATTTATTAGCCAGAGAATTTGTCAAACTCGTAATCATCGCCTGTGTGATCGCCTGTCCAATAGCCTATCTGTTTGGGAGCAGATGGTTGCAGGACTTTGCCTATCGCATCGATCTACACCTTATGTATTTTCTCATAGGCGGTGCTCTCGCGCTCTTGCTCGCACTTACAACCATGACCTATCAAGCACTCAAAGCCGCACGCACGAATCCAGTGGATGCTTTGCGGACGGAGTAAAAACAAGCGTCTCATTCTTTTACTGGTTCACAATAGATACAGATCGAGAAGACGATTTTACGTATTTGCAGATCGACTTGATTGTTTTGGCACGATTATTGCAGTAAAATTGTGCAACCGTTATTTTTCATTACAAAAGATCGCACTTCGGAAGGCACTCATGATTAAAAATTATCTGACCGTTGCGATCCGCAATCTGATGCGGCACAAACTGTACACATCCATCAATGTACTGGGACTTGCCATTGGGTTGGCGTGTGGCATCTTGATCGTGTTGTACATCCAACAAGAGTTTGCAGTAGATCGCTCCCACACCCTAAGCGACCGCATTTACAAAGTGATTCGAGAAAAGCGCAGCAGTACGCAAACAACTTATGAAGAAGGCACATCAGGCGCACTCGGACCTGTGTTGAAAGAAACATTTCCCGAAGTAGAAACAACGGTGCGTATCTGGCGGTGGACTGTATCTGTACAATACGGCAAACGCAAAAATCGATATACCCTGACACTGATAGATGACAACTTTCTGGACGTGTTCGATTTTCCCTTCATAAAAGGCGATCCAGAAACCGCATTTCGCACACCCTACTCTGTGGTCATAACTGACGACATGGCGCAACATTTATTTGGCGATACGGACCCGATGGGCCAAACAGTTTCTGTTGACAATCGCATTTTTCCAGGCGAGTACACAGTAACAGGTATCGTAAAGGCGCCACACCTTTTATCAGACCTTCATTTTCACTTACTCACAACCACAATACCCTCCGTAGGAAAAATGCCGTGGATAATGTGGCTACCCAGGCAATCGTGGCGTCCAGTAAACACATACGTACTATTAAAAACAGGACAAAACGCAGAAACCCTGCAAACAAAAATGCAGCCGTTGATCAAACAATATATGGGAGATGAAGTTGCGGCAAAAAACACCTATCATCTACAGTCCCTGCACCGCGTGTACCTGTATGGCGAATCCGATTTTAATCCGGCTGCCAACAGCCCCATACAACAAATTTACATACTGGTGGCTATCGGGCTGATCGTAGTGGTCATTGCATGCGTGAACTTTACAAATCTGGCAACTGCAAGGGCTATCACTCGTAAGCGCGAAGTAGGCGTGCGAAAAGTGGTCGGCGCGCATCGTCCACAACTGATGATTCAATTTTTAACTGAATCTCTGCTTTTAACCTCCGTCGCCCTGCTGATTGCTCTGGCACTGGTCGAGTTATGCCTGCCCTTATTCAACCAATTTGTACGCGGCAATTTACACCTCAACGCGGCTACAGTAATAATAGGTGCGCCAGCAGTACTGGCATTAACATTGTTGGTCGGACTGCTGGCGGGATGGTATCCAGCGTTCTTCCTCTCATCCTTTAGTCCGGTCACAGCATTAAAAAGTAGGGCGTCTTCCTCATCGGGTTCCACAGGACTAAAGAAAGGACTCGTAGTATTTCAATTTGGCATGTCCATCTTACTGGTGATCTGCACCCTGGTGGTTTATCAACAACTGCGATTTATAGACACCAAAGATATGGGTTTTGCACGCGACTACATTGTAAGTTTGCCAATCTTTGCTCATGATCGCGAGCATGAATTTGACCCACAAATGCGCCTTTCGGCACGCCACCAGACGGTGAAACAGGTATTTCTCGAACACCCCAATATCCTCAGCGCATCGGCATTGAGATACGACATTTCTGGATACGGTGGACGACCGCGACTGATCTGGCCCGATGGAGACCGCACAAAAGAACGGACAATTCGCATAAACGAAGTCGATGATTCGTTCTTTGAAATATTCGACATTCCCGTGCTTCGCGGTCGCGTCTTTTCAGCCGATGTTGCCAGCGATACATCTCAGGCAATTATTTTGAACGAAACAGCCGTGCGCCTGCTCGGCTGGGAGGACGACCCGATTGGCAAACAGATCGAGACGCCAGCAGCATTTAACAACCAAACCCTGACCGTAATTGGCGTCGTAAAAGATTACCACAGTTTATCGCTACGAGAAGAAATAGCCCCCATGGGATTCGTAGCCCGTTGGAGGCTATTTTATTCCCTGGCCCTGCGCGTCCGACCAGAAAACACCGCGCAAACCCTGTCCTTTCTCGAAACACAGTGGAAACGCTTTGTGCCAGACGCACCCTTTCGATATATGTTTTTGGACGAGATCATACAGCGGTACTATTTCAACGAACGGCTCACTGGTAAAATGCTCGGCGTGTTTTCACTACTGGCAATTTTTGTAGCCTGTTTGGGACTGTTCGGACTGGCCGCATTCATGGTTCAATCTCGCACCAAAGAAATTGGTGTGCGGAAGGTACTGGGCGCATCCACATCGCACCTGGTCATGCTGCTCTCCCGCGAATTTATATTGCTCATTCTTCTTGCCAATCTCATTGCCTGGCCAATCGCCTACTATCTGATGCGCGACTGGCTGTCTGGATTTGCCTATCAGACAGATTTAAATATCCTGTCATTTGTCGCAGGCGCGATACTGGCACTGATCATCGCATTTGGAACCGTAAGCCTGCAAGCCATTCGCGCCGCGCGATCCAATCCCATTGATGCCTTGCGAGATGAGTAAAAATCGAGAATGGATAGGATAGAGGCACATTGACGCAAAACAAAGTTGAATATTGTTCAAAGTATGACTATTTTCCCCATTCAGCATTCTATGATACACCAAACTTTTGGATAGAGGATATAAACATGTCAACACCCGAACGAGATGATGCACCGAGTAAGAAAGCCGTACCCAGTTTTGTCGGCAGCGGTTCTTCATCGTCCCAATCGGCAACAGACACCCCGGGCATGGACCGCAGGGTCGAAAAAAAAGTATGGACACCAAAGCGTATTGCGACCATAAGCGGAATCGCCATATTTGTGTGTGCCGTAATCTACATGGCGATCTTTGGCGACCACAGCGCCCGGCTCAATGTACAGGTCGATCGGATTACCATCTCCGAAGTCACGCGCGGTCCCTTTCAGGAATTTACAGTCCAGCGCGGCACCGTATTGCCGATACAAACCTATTATATCGACGCACTCGAAGGCGGACAAATAGAGGAAATCTTCCTGGAAGAAGGGACCATGGTCGAAAAAGGCAGGCCCATTTTGAAATTGTCGAATCCCACCCTGGAACAAAATATTTTAACCCAGGAAGCCCGCTTGTTCGAACAAATCAACAACATGGAAAACACGCGGTTGAATCTGGAAAATCGGGCCATTCGCAACCGCCAGGAACTGATGCGCGTTGAATTGAACTTGCGAGAGACAGAACGCCAATACGAAAAACAGAAAGTTTTATATGAACGCGGACTGACTTCCCAAGACCTGTTTGAAGGTGCGCGAGATCGATATCAAAACGATCAGAAACGCAGGTCATTTGCATTGGAAACAGTACGCCAGGACTCGTTGTATCGCATCAATCAACTCGCTGCACTGGACACGAGCGCGAAAAGTTTGCAACGACAATTGGAACATGTGCGCCGCCCATTGGAAAACCTGACCGTGCGCGCCCCCATTGCAGGACAATTATCCCAATTAAATGCAGAAATCGGTCAGTTGATGAACAGGGGAAGGCGCATTGGTCAGGTCGATGTACTCGACGCCTACAAGATGCGGGTGGGCATCGATGAATTTTACATCACGCGAATCACAAAGGGACTCAAAGGCACCATTGAAATCGGCGATGAAACATATGACCTCACAATCCGTCGGGTCTTTCCCGAAGTCTTAGAGGGACAATTTGAAGTCGATATGGATTTTGTGGATGCGACACCTCAAAGCATTCGGCGCGGTCAAACAGAACAGATCCGATTGGAACTCGACGCACCCCAAGAAGCCCTATTGCTCCCCCGCGGCGGATTTTATCAAACAACGGGCGGCAACTGGGTATTTGTCGTCGAAGGCGACGAAGCCATACGCCGCGACGTACGCATAGGCCGCCAAAGCCCCGAATACTTCGAAGTCCTCGACGGCCTCTCTCCCGGCGAGCGCGTGGTCACATCGTCTTATGACAATTACGAAGAAATCGACAAGTTGGTTTTAAAGCAGTAAGAGGTGAAACGTAAGAAGTAAGACGACCACCCAACACCGCCCAAAATCAGGTAAATTGATTATAATAAGCCACAACTTACACCTGAACTGGAGAACCCCCATGTTTAAGAATTATTTCAAAATCGCGGTCCGCAATTTTTTGGGACAAAAAACCCATTCTATAATCAATATTGCGGGTCTTTCCGTGGGCCTGACCTGTAGTTTTTTAATTTTTATGTGGATCGCCCACGAACTCAGCTACGATCAGTTCCATGTGAATGGCGACCGAATCTACCGCTTCATGCGGCATCATCACGGCATGAATAAGATCTCGACGTTGTCTTCGATACCCCATCCGAGTGCCAAATTGCTGGAAGAGCGATATCCAGAAGTGACCGAGACCGTGCTTGTGACCTGGAATCAGCCCATGTATTTGACACATGGGGAACAGACTTTTCGGGAGAGCGGATATCACGCAGGCCCGGCCTTTTTTGAGATTTTCACCTTTCCCCTCATCCTGGGCGATCCCGAAACCGCGCTTTCGGAACCCGATAACATCGCCATCTCAGAGCGATTGGCCGAGAAGTATTTCGGAGAGGATTGGCGAAGTACCGCGATGGGGCAGATATTCGTGGTGAATAATACGCACGCACTGGTGCAATACGATAACAAAAGTTTTAAGGTGGCTGGGGTTTATGAAAACATGCCCGTAAATTCGACGCAGCGATATGACTGTATTTTGCCAATGGCATCTTATTTGGCTAATAAACGCAGTTTTTATCGGTGGACGGTAAATCACCTTCGGCTATATGTTCAGTTGCAAAAGGATGTCAATATCGATCAATTCAATGCCAAGATCAAAAATATCATTAAGGAGAATGATGATACGGTCACAAGCGATGCTTTTTTGCAGCCCTATCTGGATATGCATCTGTATTCCGACTACAGGAATGGCAAACTGGTTGGTGGTCGGATTGACTATGTGCAGATGTTTATTGTCGTGGCCTTGTTCATCATCCTGATTGCGAGTATCAACTTTATGAATTTATCGACTGCGCGTTCTACGCAACGCGCCCGAGAAATCGGGATTCGCAAGGCTGTTGGGGCGCATAAAACCATTCTGATTGGGCAGTTTATGGGCGAATCGCTCATGATGACCCTGTTCGCTGCTATTCTGGCGCTGGTCATGGTCATTTTGGTTTTGCCGTCATTTAGCGATTTGATCAATCAGACGCTCACGACCGATCTTTTTAGTATTGAAATCCTGCTCATTTTTTTTGGCATTGCGATTGTAACCGGGGTGCTCGCGGGAAGCTATCCCGCTTTTTATCTTTCCAATTTTAATCCCGTCATTGTTTTGCGCGGTACGTTTACACCGGGGTCGGGTTCGAGTCAGTTGCGCCGTGTGCTGGTGGTGTTCCAATTTGGTCTTTCTATTTTGCTCATTATCGGCACGCTGACGGTTTATGAGCAGATTGCGTATATGCGAAATAAAGATCTGGGAATTGACCGCGATAATCTGGTGTATATAAGGTTGGAAGGGGCAGCTAAGCGGCAGTATGAGGCTTTCAGACAAGAACTTTTGCAACAGCCAGGCATTGTCGGCGTGACCAGTACCGGACACAATCCACTCAGGGTAACGAGTACCGGAACAAATGCGATGTGGGCGGGAAGAGACCCCAATTCAGAACATATTTTTCACAGGTTACAGGCAAACTACGATGTGGTCAATACCCTGCAAATGGAGCTTGTTCACGGACGCGAATTTTCCAGAGATTTTCCCGGCGATCTCAGAAGTTTTATTGTGAATGAAGAAATGGCCCGGGCTATGGGCATGGAAAACCCGGTTGGCACCCGTCTGCGGTTTGGTCGCGAAGGCCCGATTATTGGCGTGGTTAAAAATTTTCATTTTCAATCCCTGTACACGGCTATCGAACCGCTGATTATTCTTCTAAGCCCCACCCGTACCGAGTTTTTATTTGTGCGTATTGCCGGGGGACAAACGGCTGAGGCGATTGCAGGTATCGAGAGGGCATCCAAGAAATTCAATGCGGACCGTCCTTTTGAGTTTTCTTTTCAGGACGAACAGTTTGAAAGGATGTATCGCAACGAGAGCACGATGGGCACGCTGGCTACTTTTTTTGCCATTTTCGCCATTTTTATTTCTTGCCTGGGTCTGTTCGGCCTGGCGTCCTATACCGCCGAACAACGCACCAAGGAAATCGGCATTAGAAAAGTTCTCGGCGCATCCATCCCCAATCTCGTCATTTTGCTTTCCAAAGAGTTTGTCAGGCTGGTGGTCATCTCCTTTGCACTGGCCGCGCCGCTGGCTTATCACTTTATGAACGACTGGTTAAACGATTTTGCGTACCACACATCTATGGGGTGGCGCATCTTTGTTTTTGCTGGCGTCTTGTCTCTGATTATCGCTTGCCTCACCGTGAGCTATCAAGCGGTCAAAGTCGCTATGGCCAATCCCGTTGAGTCGCTGCGGTATGAATAGTGTCTCAAAGTAGATGCTTTTAACGTCTTACATCTCACCTTAAAGAGGAGTCTCACAATGATCAAAACCGTCAACCTCCAGAAAGTCTATACCACAGAAGAAGTGGAAACCACCGCCCTGAACAACGTCAACATAGACATTGACGAAGGCGAATTTGTCGCCATTATGGGGCCATCGGGATGTGGCAAATCCACGCTCTTGAACGTACTCGGTCTGCTGGACAACCCGAGCGGTGGGGAATACTTTCTCAACGAAGAAGAAGTCTCCAAACACACCGAACGACAAAGAGCCAACTCCCGCAAGTCAAATATCGGCTTTGTATTTCAAAGTTTCAACCTCATCGACGAACTGACCGTCGCCGAAAACGTGGAACTGCCCCTGCTGTATCTGGGCTTACCAACCAGCGAGCGCAAACAGCGCCTAAGTGAATCGCTCGAATACATGGGCATCAAACACCGCGAAAAGCATTTTCCGCAACAATTATCGGGCGGTCAGCAGCAGCGCGTGGCCGTAGCCAGAGCCGTCATATCAAACCCCAACATCATCCTGGCAGACGAGCCAACGGGTAATCTGGACTCGGCAAACGGCAACGAAGTCATGGATCTGTTGACCGAACTGAACAAAAACGGCACGACAATCGTCATGGTGACGCACAACTCGCACGACGCGGGATACGCGCACCGCATCATCCACCTGTTCGACGGTCATGTCGTCACAGAGAACATCAGGGGATAGCGGAAGAACCGCATGCTCAAAAACTATCTCAAAATCGCCCTGCGCAATTTGATGCGGAACAAATTGTACGCATCAATCAACATCCTGGGACTCGCGATTGGAATGGCGTGTTGTGTGCTGATCTTTTCGACGGTGTATCAACAATGGTCTTTTGATCGGTTTCACAAAAACAGAGATGTGATCTTTCGGGTATTAACGCGGGAAATCACCAGAGAAGGCGAAGTCGTATTCACGGTATTACAGCCGAAAGAACTCGCAGGCACATTGAAGGACGCATTTCCAGAAATCGTTCACACAACGCGATTTGCCAGTTCGTATGTGATTGCCGGGCGTGAGGACAAGCTGTTTCAAGAACGCATTTCACTAATAGATCCGCCTTATTTACAGATGTTTACCTTTCCACTGTTAGCGGGAAATGCAGATTCTGCGCTTGACGATTTACACAGCGTGGTCATCAGCGAGCGCGTGGCGAAAAAATACTTTGGAGAGACAGAAAATTACGCCCAGGTGATCGGCCAATCGCTGCGTATTAAAGGCACTCGAGATCCGCAAGATTTTGTAGTGACAGGCATTATGAAAGCCTTGCCGTTGACCTCGAGTATGCGTGGGAATGGTATTCTAATACCCTTTGAGAATGCATATCGAGATGACACCTGGTATTTTAGAACGTCGCAGTCCCGGAGTGGAAATATTGTATCGACTTATGTTCAAATCCAGGACGCGAGTCAGGCGACAGCATTGAATGAAAAATTCGCTTCTTTTACCAGCGACCTTCTGGACAAGCAGCGAAGCAGAAGGATCAAGAGCGGGCGTATTCAAGATCGCGCCGATGCGTTCCAATTACAGTTGCAAGCACTCGTAGATATTCATTTTCAAAATGAGGTGCGCGGAGGATACGCGCAAAAGATCAGCCCGATGTTTGCTTATGTCCTATCAGCCATTGGTATGGTGGTGTTGCTGATCGCATGTATCAATTTCACAACCCTGTCACTGGGGTACTCGACGCAACGGTCGCTGGAAGTGGGCATGCGCAAAGTATTGGGCGCACATCGCGGTAACTTAATGCGGCAGTTTTGGGGTGAAACTCTGTTGATGAGTTTGCTGGCTCTGCTGTTAGGATTGGTACTTGTCGAGTTATTTTTACCGGTATTTAACGACCTGATGGGCGGGGCAGTGGCGATTGTGCCGAGTTGGGAATTGGTCGTTGCGCTGATGGGTATTCTCGTATTTGTAGGGCTTGTCGCAGGCAGTTATCCAGCACTAATACTGTCAAAATTTCAACCCATATCCGTATTTAAAGGCAACACGCGGACAAAACGGCGCAAACCCTTTACACGCACCCTCGTCATAGTACAATATGCCTTGTCAATTGTTTTGATGATCGGCACGGGAATCATGGCGCAACAATTGGATTACTTGCAGTCGAAAAGTTTGGGATATACCAGCGAACAGGTGGTGGTCCTGGACAAGGCGACGCCGGAAACGCCCCAACGCTTGCGCGATGCCTTACGCGGTCATGATCGCATCGTAAATATTGCTGGCGGGGGCTATTCATTTGTAAATAGTCAAGAACAAAGAGGCCATAGATTGCCCGATGGCAAGTCGATCACTATCTGGACCATGTGGATTGATGAAGCCTATCTGAAAACACTGGGCATTGGCCTGAAGACGGGGCGAAACTTTTCCACAGATTTTCCGAGCGATTCTAAACGGGCTGTAATTGTAAATGAAACACTCGTAGATATTTTTGGATGGGATAACCCCATTGGACAGCCATTTCCCGTACTGAACAAAAAAGAGCCACACCAGGTGATTGGGGTGGTGAAAAATTTTCATTTTCAATCACTTCACAACGAAATCGAGCCGATTGCATTTTATAACTCAATAGGCGACTCGCCAGGCGATCGCGGCCCAAGCGTAATTCTCGTGCGTATTCGCCCAGAAGACATAAACGGCAGTATTGAATTGCTGCGAGAAACCTGGAAAAAAATTGAACCTGATCGTCCATTTTCAATCGCATTCCTGGATCAACAGGTCAACCGGCAATACCACGCAGAACAGCAATGGCTCCAAATCGTCTGGTACGCATCGGGATTTGGAATTTTAATCGCGTGTCTGGGCTTGTTTGGCCTCGCATCCCTATCTGTTTCGCAGCGCACCAAAGAAATTGGCATCCGCAAAGTATTGGGCGCATCGGTAAGTGAAATCACCGCGCTCCTATCCCGGGAATTTGTGCTCCTGCTCACCATCGCCAATCTCATCGCCTGGCCCATAGCCTACTGGGCAATGGGACAATGGCTCAACGGCTTTGCATATCGCATTGAACCCGGCATAAAAACATATCTTCTATGTAGCCTATTAGCCGTTGTCATCGCCCTGTGTACCGTAAGCCTCCAGGCCATCCGCGCTGCGCGTTCCAATCCCGTTGACGCCTTGCGGTATGAGTAGCGTTGATCACGACTCCGGAGAATCACCATGCCCAAAATCTCAATCAAATTGCCACCTTTAGACGCCGAAGACACCGTGGAAGTAACGGTGGTGGTAAACGGCAAAAGCAGGAAATACGATTACCGCATGGAACTCTTCGCATGGGAGGAACACGCCGAACCTCACGAACAGAGAGTCATGTGTTTGAAGCGGATTGTGGAAAACTACGACCAGGACTGGTCCCTCGTAGAAATTGGCGAGCCATCTGAACACGAGGTGTCCATCTTATTCGAACGACGCGCATAAGGCTAAATGCTAAAAAACCTGCTGGATTGCGGCTTTAAGCATGCCGCAATGACGGCTTTCATATACGCATATGCTTTGCTGACCGCTGATAGCTAATAAGGAGCCCAAAATGATCGAACTAAAAAACATCGAAAAATACTACGAAAACGGCATCGTAAAAACATTCGTACTGCGGCGTATTGACCTACAAATCCGCGAAGGGGAATTTGTATCCATCATGGGACCCTCTGGCGCTGGCAAATCAACCCTATTGCACATCCTGGGCATGCTGGACACCGCCTCGAATGGAGAGTATCATTTTTACAACCGCGCAGTTCACAAACTGGACGAACGCGCATTGACCGAGTTGCACCGAGACCACATCGGATTTGTATTCCAAAGCTATCATCTAATCGACGAACTAACCGTCTCCGAAAATTTGGAAACCCCCCTCTTATATCAAAAAGTAAAAGGTGCCGAACGCAAAGGGCGGATCGCCGAAATGCTGGACCGCTTCAACATCGTGGCAAAAAAGCGACTATTCCCCAACCAGTTATCCGGCGGACAACAACAACTGGTGGGCATAGCCCGGGCATTGATCACACAGCCAAAAATGATCCTGGCCGACGAACCAACCGGCAACTTAAACTCGGCAGAAGGCGAGCGGATCATGACCCTCTTCAAACACCTGAATGCCGAAGGCGTAACCATTGTCCAATGCACCCACTCAGAGAAAAACGCCGCTTACGGAGACCGCATCGTACATCTATCGGACGGATGGTTGGACCGGGATGAGCAGTTGTAATCCCTCCAATTTAATTTATCACTCGAACATTTTTAGAGAAAGATGGTGCCAAAATGAAGGAACGCGTCGATCCAACACTCGCGAACGAATTGGCCGAAGGCAGTCCAGAAAAAAAAATAAATGCCCTGTTCGCCTACATGGAAGCGAGGGGCCAGTCCTACTACGACGAAGTCGTAACGCAACTCGAACACGCGCTCCAGTGCGCCAATCTGGCCCAGCTCGCCAATGGAGACGCGATTCAGATAACTGCCGCACTATTGCACGATATCGGCCATTTTCTGATGGACGAACACGCAGAAAACGCAGATTTCCACACCCAGGACTTTCTCCACGAAGAAGTGGGCGCCGCGTACATAGCGCCCTTTTTTATCGAGGCGGTGACCGAACCGGTGAAACTTCACGTTCCGGCCAAGCGATACATCTGCACCACGGATTCGACCTACTACAACACCCTTTCCGAAGCCTCTAAGCATAGTTTCCAACTGCAAGGAGGCCTCATGTCAGATCGGGAAAGGACCGAGTTCGAAAGCAATCCTTACTACCAGAATGCCGTCCACCTCAGGAAATGGGATGATCTGGCCAAGGTGAAGAACCTGGAAACCCCAGAGCTCGAAACGTACAGAGACGCAGTGGCGCATTGTCTGAAGTGACTGGTTGCCCGACCAATGCACGCACTCCGTACGGAGACCGCATTGTACATCTATCGGACGGATGGTTGGACCGGGATGAGTCGCTATAACCCCGTATTGTAAAAATCATGTTCCAAAACTATCTGAAAATCGCCCTGCGCAATTTGATGCGCCACAAAGGATACTCCCTGATCAATATACTGGGATTATCGGTAGGCGTGGCCTGTTGTGTCCTCATCGGATTATTTATTCACGATGAATTTCGCGTGAATCGGTTTCACACAAAGAGCGATCGGATTTACAAATTGCTCCGCGAGATGCGCAACGATGACGGCACCCGCGATATGGGTTTTGGCACATCGGGCGCAGCGGGACCCGCGCTCAAAAAAGATTATTCAGAAATCGAAACAGTCGTGCGATACCTGTCGTGGGGCTATATCTGGACCACGTATAAAGACCGCAAATTCAATCAGCGATTCTGTTTGACAGATCCCGATTTCTTAGATGTCTTCGATTTTGAACTGGTGAAAGGAGATCGCGCGACAGTACTCAAAGAACCGCTTTCCATTTTGGTGACAGAAGCAACCGCGCGGCGATTTTTTGGAGATGACGACCCAATAGGAAAAGTGCTTACCGTCGATGATCGGTATATGGGCGGGGTATATACGATTACCGGGGTGCTGAAAAATATACCTCGGCAATCAACCATGCAATTTGACATTGTATGTGCAACGGTAAATACCCGTTGGACGCGGAACGTATTTGAAAACTGGGCGGTGGATTCAACCTGGCGACCAGCACACAATTACATCTTACTGCGAGAAGGCGCAGATCCGAAAGCACTCGAAGCAAAATTGCCCGAATTTATGGCGCAATACATGGGCGATGAAATCGTCAAAAAGAGCACCTATTTTTTGCAGCCTTTCGAGAGGATTTATCTGTATTCCAAAGTGGATTATGGCATTTCATCTCATAGCGACATCACGTATGTGTACCTGTTTGCAATCATCGGACTTTTCATTTTACTGATTGCGTGCATCAATTTTATGAACCTATCAACCGCGCGCTCTGCGCGACGGGCACGCGAAGTTGGGTTGCGAAAAGTAGTGGGAGCCTATCGCGCCCAATTGATCCGACAATTTCTGGGAGAGACATTTTTAACCGCACTGCTGGCCGGGCTATTATCGCTAATTATTGTAAAATTTTCACTACCCCTCCTGAATAACTTTGCCAGAAAAACAATTGCGCTTGAAGGACAGACCCTGTGGTATGCGATTGCCGGACTATTTGTTTTAACCGTGCTGGTAAGCCTGCTCTCCGGAGGATATCCCGCGCTATTTTTGTCCAGTTTTCGGCCCGTAACAGTGCTGAAAGGTACGCTTGTCTCGAGTGCCAAAAGCGGCCGATTGCGACAGATCCTCGTGGTATTTCAATTTGCGATCTCGACATTTTTAATCGCAGGTACATACACGGTATATCAGCAATTGAATTACGTACAAAATAAAAATCTGGGATTTGATAAAGATCTCATGGTCATGACCTGGCTATTTTCTACAGACCGGCGATTGACGGATAATTATTTGAATATCAAAAATGAATATCTAAAGCACCCAAACATCTTGAAAGCATCGGCCTCGCATTCTTCGATGGGATATGGGGGACAACTGGACAGGGTATTTCCCGAGGGAAGAGGAGGGGAAGACTGGCGGATGCGCGTCTTGGGCGTGGATGAAGCTTTTTTAAACACCTATAATCTGGAACTCACAGCAGGTCGCAATTTTTCACTATCAGTGACAACAGATACGTCTCAGGCATTTATCCTGAACGAAACTGCCGTGAAGCGATTGGGATGGACCGAGCCGCTTGGAAAGGAGTTTGGATGGGCTGCACACAATCGAGAGAAGGGCGTGGTAATCGGCGTTGTGAAAGATTTTCACAACCGGTCGCTACACGAAGTCATCCGGCCCGTGGCGATTGCGATGTGGCAACCCAAGTTTAACGTACTATCACTAAAAATTCGCAGTCAGGATATTGACGAGACGCTTAAATATATCGGTGAAATATGGCGGAAATATATCCCCGAAAAACCGTTTGAATATCGCTTTTTAGACGAAAATTTAGCGAGTTTTTATCTGGCTGAACAACGGATCGGAACACTTATAACCGTATTTGCCGGACTGGCGATTATAATCGCGTGCCTGGGCCTGTTTGGCCTGGCGGCATTTACAGCAGAGCAGCGCACCAAAGAAATTGGCATCCGCAAAACCCTGGGCGCATCCGTACCCAATATCATACGCTTGCTCTCGCGGGAATTTGTGATTCTGGTACTGCTGGCCAACCTGATCGCATTTCCGCTGGCCTATTGGGTCATGAACGAATGGTTGGCGGGATTCGCGTATCGCATAGATCTGGGTGCGCTGGTATTTGTGTCGAGCGGATTGCTAACAATGGCAATCGCGATCATGACAGTGAGCACACAGGCGATTCGCGCAGCCTTGACCGATCCAGCCACAGCGTTGCGGTATGAATAACTACACCTATGCGCCGACTATTTGACTATTCGCCCTTCATCTGTGTTCATCTGCGTTCATCTGCGGATTATTCGTCTATTCGCTCACACCCCACGCGACATAGACAGCCCCTCTTGCTCCCGCCACAAATACAACACATGGCGCGACTTCCGCAAATGGCGTTCATACTCCTTGCTAAAATCTCGACGCTTGCCACTCGGCGTCCTGCCATTGGGGCGCGCATTGCACTTCCCGCGCGCCTGCGTAATGCTTCGGCTGCCATTTTGCACCGCAATCGTCATCACCCGATGCGTCTCCTCCTCCGGCGTCGTAACCTGCATCGTCCAGATCGACGACCTCCCGGTTTTGCAATTATTCGCATAAGACCCCACGCAGTGATGCATCTTGCGTCCTTCGAGGGACAACTCTTTGGCCGACAGCAACTCCGTAATCGTCCACCGCTCCTTTTCATTCCCATAATTATCCGTCGCCGTCCAATCCAGTTCATTGAGTCCCGAAGGAGCCCACACCTTTGCGGGCAAGCGATTCTGCCTCGCCAACTGCCGGTGCCACGTCTCGACCTGCCGAAGCAACTTGACCATACTGCGCCCCTTAATCGAAAAATTCGGCTGCTCGGGCGGCAGTTGCACGACCTCGCCATCAACCGTCTCTTCTCGAGACACGTATTTCTGGTTGTGAATATAATCCACAATCGGTCCCACCTCATCGGGATCGAGCATCGGATTATTCACAAAAAAATGCACCACCTTATGCCAGAAACCTTCGCATTCAAAGGACGATCCCAACCGCGTACTATTCACCGCGCGCACCAGCGGATCTTCCCCGTCAAGCCCCAGAATTTGACCCCGCCGAAACGCCTCGTAAATCGTGTAATCGTGCGGCGACTCCAAAAACAAATGCGCCATCTTCTTCGTCAACGTCAGCGGAACATCCGCCTTGCGAATATTCCCGCCCGTACCCACGTGCACAAACCACCCCTGCTGCTGTTGCGCCTCGTCCTCCAAACCGAGAAACCACGCAATATCCATAAACGCAGGCACATCGTATTTCGCGAGCAAATGTCGCGCAAGTGAGCCAAACTGCTTGCGCCCATTGTGGGAATCTGGACGCCAATCCGCAGGATCGCGCAACCACCGCTTGTGCCAATGCGCCAGGGCACCCAAACCCTCGATAAATGTATTGCCATCAGAAGGTCCCAAGCGCACAATCGCGGGCTTGACGTCAAAAAAATCGCCTCGTTTCTCCACATGAAGCAACAACTGCAACAGCGCGCGCCGCCCCTTGTGGTCTCTCCCCAGCCCATCAAAAGCCCGCTGAATCTTTTGCAGATGCGGGCGATTCAACTCCGCCTCCGACAGCTTGCCCTCATAAATCGCCCGAATCGTCTCTTGTGGCCGCCGCGTGTGATTTTTCATCTTCGCCAAAACCGCATCGCTCTTTAACCGCTCGGCCAAATCGCACTCTTTCTTGCGCTGTGCAACACTCTTATGCGTCCCCGTACTCAACCCATTTGCGGTACACCACGCGGTATAATCCGCAACCGTCTTCAACCCCAACGCGCTGATATGGCGCACAAATTCCTGCTCGGCCAATTCCACATCAATCGCCCGATCAGCAACCTTGCGCTCCTGCCGTCGCTCCTGCCAGCTCTTATTCAGCGCCCCATTAAATCCATGGTCCCGACACCACGCCTGATATTGCCCCACACTCGTCAACCCCAGCGACCGAATATGCGCCGTCAAATCTGTATTCGCCTTGCCAGCAGCCCCTCTGTGACGTCTCTTTTTTCGCTTTGTTGCCATAAATCCTCCTGTGTCCTATCCCCATCTAACACCTATAAGGATGCACTTATCAGGCATACTCCGGCAAAAAAACCTCAATCACCGTCGGTCCCTCAGCCTGCAACGCCTCTTCGAGTGCCTCGCCAAACCCTTGTCCACTGGTCACGCGAACGCCTCTCACGCCAAAACTCTGAGCAAACATCACAAAATCGGGATTCGCCAACTCCACGGCAATATTCCGCCCATCACATTCCCGATCCTGTGCTCGTTTAATCGCGTCATAAGTATTGTCATTACACAAAACAACCGGCAGTGATATCCCCTGCTGAACCGCTGTTGAAAGCTCTGTCGCCGTGTACATAAATCCACCATCACCACACAGCGACACCACCTGCTTATCCGGACACGCGATCTTGGCACCCACAGCCGCCGGCATGGAAAACCCCAGCGTTCCGTAAACCGTTGGCGACAAAAACGTGCGCGGCTGATAAACCGGAAAATGGCGACGCGCCTGATAGCTAATCATCGTCATATCGTTCACAATCACCGCATCCCGATCCAGAACATTCCGCAAAATCCCCAGCAACTCTGGAAAAGGTTTCTCCTCCCACTGCCCGGACGCCTGCGACACAGAATCACTGACATCCCACGCGGTCTTAACCCCATCCAAACGCGCGTACAATCCCCTCAACCCCGCGCCAGCATCGCCAATCAGCGCAACATCTGGATCAAATGACCGCCCGATCACCCCCGGATCGATATCCAGATGAATGAGCTTCTCAGGTGTACCCTTCCACATCTGCTCAAACCGAAAGCCCAAACGCGTACCCACAGCGAGTACCACATCCGCCTCATTCAAACACTTATTCATCGCCTCACCGCGCACCAGCAAAGGGTGATCCGCCGGAACAGCTCCCTGCCCATTCGCAGTAACAGCCACCGGCAATCCGAGTTTCTCGATCAATCGGATCACGTCACCGCTCGCATCTTGCGTCCCCCCACCCGCGATCAACACCGGCTTACGCGCAGACTGAATCATCTCCGCTGCTGCATCAAGCGCAGCATCCTCAGGCTTATGCGGCGGGCGGTGCGCTGGCTCGTCAATATTTACATCCGCCTCTTCCTTAAACACATCCAGCGGAACTTCAAAAATATAGGGCCGGGGACGCCCGTACTTCATCGCCTCAAAACCCTCTGATAGCGCACCCGGTATCTCCTCCACACGCGACACGCGCTGCCCGCGCCCCGTCACCGAAAACAACGTCCCAAACTGGTCCCGCATATCGTGCAACACACCCGCATCTGTGCCATTGGTTTCATCCGTTGGACCACTGCAGATCAGCAACACGGGCGAAGACTCCGCGTGTGCCTCCCCAATCGGCGTCAAGGCATTCACCGCCGCCGGACCCGTCGTCGTCAACGCTACCCCCACGCGCCCGGATACCCGCGCATACCCATCCGCCATAAACCCCGCCCCCTGCTCGTGCCGCGTCGTCACATGCCGAATCCGCGGATGATCGTAAAGCGCATCGTAAAGCGCCAGCGTGTGAACCCCCGGAATCCCAAACACCACATCCACCCCCCATGCATCCAACGTCTCAACCACAGCCTGACCGCCAGTCATTAACATAATCCCATCCTTTCAATCCAATGTAAAAACGCACCCCGTCAATATACAACCAAAATCCCCCATCGTCAGACCAATTTTGAAAGGGGTACAACTGCGATACATGTCTCTGAAAAGGATAAACAAGAAATTGTCAAATAACGTGTCAAATAACGTGTCAAATAAGGACGAATTTTATTTTATTTTCTTGAAATTTTAGTAAAAAATTATTATTATTTAATGTCTTACAAAATTTATTTCTGTGTCAAATAACGTGTCAAATAACGTGTCAAATAAGAGGACAAAATGGACTGGGAAAAATTCTCCTTTGAGTATCATCTCGACCAGCAAGGTCTCATTCAGGATCTCATCTCTATTGAAGCTTATAAAGAAGCCTCTCTAAACCTCGTGTTCCCACAAGAGTGGCAAAGCCAGCTTGACAAGCTCAATAGAGTCCGTGCTGTTCGTGGTACAACTGCGATAGAAGGCAACCCTCTGTCCGAAGCTGAGGTTGCTCAGCAAATGGAGTACCTCGAACAAAAAACTCATAACAGCGACAGGAAAACCGCGACAAAAGAACAATTGCAAATCAGAAATGCAGGGGAGGCTCAGGCCTGGGTAAGACAGCGATTTCGTCCAAACAACCCACCTATTGGTCTGAGAGACATCCTCACCATGCACAAAATGATCACCCGAGATTCGGATACCACCAACAATATACCTGGGAAATTCCGCAACTTTTCCGTTACAGTGGGCACGGAAGATCTTGGAGGGGTCCATAGAGGTGCGCCGCACGAAACGCTCCCTCGTTTAATGGATGAGTATATCAATTTCATCAATTCTCGCCAACTCGAAGATCTGCATCCGGTCATACACGCCTTGCTCGCCCACTTCTTCCTCGTGACAATTCACCCCTTTGGAGATGGAAACGGAAGAGTCTCCCGACTCGTTGAAGCCGGTATCCTATTTCGACTCGAATATAATGTGCATGGTTTTTATGGGCTGTCCAACTACTTCTATCGCTACGAACAAAAATACAAATCAATCCTCCAAGAATGTCGGCAAAGCCAGCCTTTTGATGTGACACCATTTATCCGCTTTGGCGTGGCTGGTTTTGCCAGCGAACTCAAAGGCATAAATAATTTCGTCAAAGCCAAGATCAACCGTCTGGTATATCGAACGATGCTCGTACGCGCGTATAATAAAAAGATGGGACCCCGGCGACGGCTCCTGAATCAGAGGGAATACAATCTCCTCAACTTTCTCTTACTTGAGACAGAACCTTCAGATCCCTTCTCCGATACCCCATCTCGAAGGATCGAACTATCAGAACTACAGGAAGATCGTTATGTACAATCTGCGTACCAGAATGTCACATGGCGAACTTTTCAAAGAGAGTTAATACGGCTTGGCGAACTTGGATTTATCCGGTTTATCAGAGATGGCGCGGTTCAAGACTGGGTCGTAGAATTGGATTTCGAGGCCATCTCAAAGTATTAAAATGTTTTATTTTAGTATTGATATTACACAGCAACAGTATATTTTGTAATTCCTGTTTGATCTATGCTATTTCTGTACCTCAAGGACTATGGTATTGAATTTCCGGGACTTTGGTTGTCGCAGGATAATTGAGGCAACATAAATTTGTAGTATGGCCTACCTATCTTTTTCAACACATACAGAGGGAAGCGCAGGTTTATGAATAGTATCAGATACACGGCATCAGGCCGCTTGGGCTTCTGGGATACTCTGCCTGGTTCTATCGACAGTTTTCTGAAACCACTAAAGGATATTCTGATCGCTAATTCCCACGCGGTTCTTGAAGCCGAGCGAGAGTTCTATGAAACCAATGACCCAGCCGTAGCCTCCATAACCGCCATCTGCGACAAAATCATTACCCGAGGTAACCCGGCTCTCGTTGATCTCGACTTTGAGCGTGCCTTGTTCGCTGGTCCCGTTCAGCAGTTTTTCCGCTGCGAAGAATTAGAGAACAGTCCCGAAGTCGGGACAAGATTTGTCGCGTCGTTATTGCCTAACAACAGCAATGCCCTACTCACGGCAGTCGATGACTTGTTCTGCCTGCCCTACCGAAGCGGCGATTCCATCTCTGTATCCCCACTTCCATTGGAACTTCAAAATTTGACCAGTACTGAAGAAAATCAGTTCTACGAAGAACTCGGTACAGCTATCGGAGCAACTAACCGCCATCGTATTCGTAGGCAGGTGCTGATCAGCGACCTCGTTGATCTTCCCGACAATACACTTTCAGATAATTTGGCCAACAATCGTGTTGATTTTGCGCTCCAAATAGGCCGCCTAAAGTGGGTTTTTGAAGTGGATGGTCAACAGCACGAGGAGCCGGGACAAAAAGAAAAAGACCGGAAGCGTGACCTTATTCTCCGCGAAAATGGCTGGACCGTCCACCGTATTACAACAGCAACAATCCATAACAAACTTCAGGAGTGGCTAATACAACTTAAACACCGTGCTGACAAAAATGAAACGCAAGCATTGGAAATCGCTTCCAACCTGCGCTCAGTGCAGGACATTATCGCCACTTCGCCAATGCACGCGGCGGCGTTTTACACCATACTCACTCCCCTGGCGGTGCATCGCTGCCTTCGTTGTCTCCTAAAACTCTACTTCCACGAAATTCTCAGCACCCAACAACCTCAGCGTATTCTGGTCGTTGAAGAAGATCTTCCGGTTACTGCAGAAGCCTTTCGAATGCTGATTGCTATGTGGAGCAGAATCCACATTGTTGCACCTGAAACTCCACCGCCACCTGAGATCGAATTGGATATAATCGGAGATAACGTTCTCCCGGTCATTCCTTGCCCCGATTTGGAAACGCGCTATATGTCCGCACCTGATGGTTCATATGACCTCATCCTACTCAATAGTTTTTTTTTAGACGAAGGATGTATTGGGGTTACGGAGCGTCTCCTTTTTCCCAGCCTACCATCTAATGCGATTCGTATTCGGCGTGCGGTCGGCATCCGTACCGAACGGGAACTCCAGTGGTGCGAATCATTGCGTTACGAGTTGGCCGATTTAGCCAACTCACTGACTGACCAGAACGGCGTTGATTTGCCATCCGTCACGGAGCAGCAAGCTGCGCTACAGTTCCTGTTGCAGCTAATATTCCGCAAGCGCGACTTTCGAGACGGACAACTTTTCGCCATTTCACGATTACTCCAAGGCCAACCGACGATTGCACTTTTACCCACTGGTGGTGGCAAGTCGTTGATTTATCAGTTCAGCGGTATGCTACTACCAGGGATGACAGTGATTATAGACCCTATCATCTCACTGATGGTTGACCAGGTGACAAATCTGCGTCGGTCTGGAATTGATCTAATAGGTGAAGTATCCAGCCAGCAATCCCATGGTGACAGGGAAACTGTATTGCGGAATATGACCGCAGGCAATCTGGCATTCGTTTTCATTGCGCCAGAACGCTTGCAAAGTGAGGATTTTCGCAATCGACTCAGAGGAGTAACCGGAAAATTTCCCATTTCACTTGCCGTGGTGGACGAGGCGCACTGCGTCTCTGAATGGGGTCATGATTTTCGCCCTTCGTATCTCCATTTGCCGTTCAATTTACGCAAGTATTGCTCCGACGCGAGTGGTCTCTCTCCGACGCTGGTCGCATTGACCGGTACGGCGTCTTTTGCTGTACTCACTGACATTCAGATGGAAATGGGCATTACCGATGAGAATGCAATTGTTCTGCCTAAATCCTTTGACCGAGCAGAACTTCAATTTGAAGTCGAATCCGTGATGCGCCGTGAAAAATCGGTTGCGCTGACGCGATACCGGGAACGTCTTCCCCGTGCCTTGAGATTAAATCCACAGAATTTCTATCGCCCTCAAGGAAGCGAGACTAATGGCGGTCTAATATTTTGTCCTCACGTTAATGGTGATCTCGGAATCGATAGCGTGGCGAAGCAACTCAGCCACAACAATATCTATGGCGGAACAAAACCGAAGAATTTTACCGGTAACTGGGACGATCATAAGCAAAAAATCCAGAATGACTTCACCGACAATCGCGTCCAAGAATTGGTCACGACCAAATCTTTCGGGATGGGCATTGATAAGTCCAATATCCGCTACACCATTCACTACGCGATGCCTGAGTCCGTAGAGGCTTTTTATCAGGAGGCCGGTCGCGCGGGCCGTAACGGACAGGCTAACTACGCACGCTGTGCTATTCTGTACAGTGATGACAATTGGCAGGCGGCACTGGAAATCCTCGATGAACCTGACCATCAAAAAGCACTGGCGAATCTTAATCAATTGGGTAGGGACAACCAGGGTGACCTTTTTGTTCACCTGTGGTTTCTGCTGAACTCGTACAAGGGTAGGGAGCAAGAAAAAAAGGATACGTTGCAATTGTGGACATCGGAGCTATCTAAAAAAATTGAAGAGTTACCAGTCGGATCAATCAATACTGCGCTACTGAAATTTGGGAAAGATAATGAACGCGAGAAATCCGAGCGGGCTATCTTTCGTCTTGCGTTGCTGGGCCTGGTTGAGGATTACACTGTTGACTGGCAGTCTCGCCAGTTCGAGGTTCACATTAAACGTATAACGCCTTCAAACATAAAGGAAAACCTTCGGCAATATCTGATGAAGTATAAGTTTGCAGAATTTGCTGACGACGCAATCCGTGCGGTATTGATCGACACTGTAGAAAACGCTCTGAGGTCTGCGGTTAATTCGCTTATTGATTTCGTTTATGATGAAATTGTTGCGAAACGCAAGCAAGCCATCCGTACCATGGGTGAATTGTGCCGCGGTTTCAGCAGCGACACCGACTTTCGGGAGGCCATTCTGGCATATCTACAGGAGTCAGAATTTACTGATGAACTGCGCGGATGGGTGGGCCGCCAGTTCGACGAAATTGGCCTTGATAACATCAATAAACTTTTGGACCTGGTATCATCATTGGAGGAGGTTAAACGATTGATTGGCACTACACGCCGTATGCTTGACACAGACCCTCAGAACGTGGCGTTGCGCTATCTATCGGTATGCACACGGCTCAGGAGTTCCACCGAGAGTGACGCCAGTGTGCTCGACGAGGCGGATACGCTTACCAAGTTGGTTCAGGAGTCTGGCGAAAGCATCCGTGACCCTTATGGTATTTTAGTAGCAATGCTGGAAGACGCCAATACGCTGAGAGACACGGTTGCAGAAAAAATTGCCGATTCAATGTTGCGTCAGTGCGGCACCCTAACTATGGCCAGGTATTTGTTGCGTAGCAAGGTTGCTAATTGGTCAGTTGTCCGTTGCCACTCTCTCACCTTGCTTATGGCAAATGTACTACGGTCAGCGGAAGACAGCGGTTTTTATACAGCACTAACCCAGGAGCATGACAATGGTTGACACCGATAAAATTCTTGAGGCTGAACAGGGCATTCAGAACATCGCTGCTGAATTGGGCCGAATGCGGGATGCAGCGACAATTCTTGAAAGGGGTAAGGAACAGAACGAAGCAATACGGACTGCCGCAGAACAACTGGTAAGCGAGTTAAAGCCTTTCATTGGTGTCTGTGGAGAAATAATTACAAAACTTTCCGAGTTGAACATCCACGAGCAATTGGATAGGCTTGATAGAGAAATAAAACAAAACAGAACTTTTGTTCAGGCAAGCAACGAGAACACAGACAATGCCATCGCAAAGATTAGTAATCAAGTGAATGAATTGCACAACCTCGCGGAAAAGTTAGCGGAAAAACAACGATTGAATGAAGTAGAGATGGAAGTAAAGCAAATTGGCTCTTTCGCCAAGGAAACCGCCAAAAGTACAACCACTGCTATCACAAATATTGATACCAAAATAAATGAATTACACAACCTCGTAGAAAAGTTGGCGGAAAAGCGTGGGATATTTTTTTCTTGGAAGTAGGATAAGTTATCGGAAATGCATCGTAGCTATATTGACGCTCGAGGCAGGGGCGTGCGGAACAAACGTATCAGTCACTATGACGGACGGTAACCAGAATTTGACTATGAGCACATCTGAACAGAGTAGTTTGCACTTTAAGGAGTTTGATGATGCGGAACAGATGCGTCTCAAGCTCAAGCCTTATATTCAGCCATTCGAACAGTTTCTCGCTCAAGGTGAGTTGTACGGTCTTAGACGAATAAGGAGACTTGCGTCATGCGCTTCTTCAACACGAGCGGACCAGTGGTCGCTGCGGATCACTATTGCATCCCGCCCTTAGAACGGCTCAACCTCACCGAGGTTCTCAGGTTCATCCGCGACAAACGCTATTTCGTCCTGCACGCGCCCAGGCAGACGGGCAAGACCTCTGCCCTGCTGGCCCTGCGCGACCTGCTCAACGCAGGGGGCGACTACCGCTGTGTGTACGTTAATGTCGAAGGTGGGCAAACCGGGCGCGAAGATGTGGAACAGGTGACGCGCACCTTTCTGGGCGTGTTAGCACTACGAGCGAGCTTGACGCTGGAAGACGAATTCTTGCTCAAAGTCTGGTCCGGCATCCTCGCCGAGTTCGGCCCGCACGCTGCCTTGCAGGTGGCACTGACGCGCTGGGCACAGGCTGCTCCGAAGCCCCTGGTGTTGCTCATTGACGAGATCGATGCTCTGATCGGCGATTCTCTGCTGTCCGTACTACGGCAGTTGCGAGCGGGCTATGACCTTCGCCCGGAGGGTTTTCCACAGAGCGTGGTACTATGTGGTGTGCGCGATGTGCGCGATTACCGCATCCAATCAACGGCAGAGAATGCGCTCATCGCCGGTGGCAGTGCGTTCAACATTCGCGCTGAGTCCCTGCGCCTGGGGGACTTCTCACAGGACGAGGTATTCGATCTCATTGCACAGCACACGGCAGAAACGGGGCAGGCATTCACAGCCGAGGCCCTGGAGACGATCTGGACGCAGACCCGGGGACAACCGTGGCTGGTCAATGCATTGGCTTATGAAGCTGGCTTTAAAAACAAGACCGGGCAGGATCGCAGCCAGCCCATCACAGCCGAGGCGATATGCGACGCCCGCGAGCAACTCATCTTGCGCCGGGAGATACACCTCGACCAGTTGGCCGATAAGTTGCAGGAAGAACGCGTGCGTCGCGTTGTCGAGCCACTTTTGAGTGGGTCAGAGGACAGCGATTTCTCGACCCGTGACCTCGAGTACGTCCGCGATTTGGGTTTGATCGCTCCAAACGACCCACTCCGCATTGCCAATCCGATCTACGCGGAAATCGTCCCCCGCGAATTGACCTACGCAGCCCAGGTGGGACTCAATGAGGATACAGCATGGTACGTCAATGCCGATGGTAGCCTGAATGTGGTCAAACTGATGACCGAGTTTCAGACCTTTTTCCGCGAACACTCAGAACACTGGGTGAGACGATTTCAATATCAGGAGGCCGGTCCGCAATTGTTGTTGCAGGCATTTCTCCAGCGGATTGTGAACAGCGGTGGACGCATTGAGCGGGAGTATGGTTTGGGACGTGGACGCACAGACCTGCTGATTGTCTGGCCGCAGGACGATCAGACCTACAAGATTGTGATCGAGTGCAAAATTCTCCACAAGAGCCTGGAGCAAACCATCATTGAGGGTCTGGAACAGACGGCGGAGTACATGGATCGGTGTGATGCGGAGGCAGGACATCTGGTGATTTTTGACCGTCATGAAGGCAGGCGTTGGGAGGATAAGGTGTTCCACCATCGCCGTGTGTCTGAAGGTGGCGTTGAGATAGACATTTGGGGCATGTGATCCTTTGCGTCTCACTCATCTGCTGATGACGGCGATGAATGGACAATTAAATGTCTCGATCTGATAGACCAGATGTGTCTTGAGAGAAGCCATGAGATCGGGGAGGGCCTAAAGGAATACGAAAGGTAATACCAGACCATGTGTTATCCCGCATAATTTTCGATGCTTTTAATAACTGATGTTACGCCTGTCCCGCATTTCTGTCATTGTGCGTAACGTCAGTTAATAACATTCTCAATGCTTGCTTGACGATTCTCCATTAGCTGAGTATAATTGATCACTCTCCCATTTCGGTCAGACCATTGGATCTCAATGCACTCCCCTCGAGATTTGATGTCTGATGCCTTTTTTATTTATCCAAATCTTTAATTCCTACCATGAATTAACCACTGAACTTCGCAGGTAATATTGAGCGAGCGCAAAAGAGAGATCAAGCATTTGACTCGTAGCCGCCGTGCGCTAAAAAATAAAAAAGACTATCGCCAGTTATGAAGGCACAACTGTGATAGGAAACGAGGAAAACATGAAAAAAATAAAAGATGGGTTTTTTGTCGATGACTGTGTAAAGTTTATGTCTCGTATGGATAAGAAATCCATAGACTTGACTGTGACATCACCTCCGTATGATAATTTGCGAGACTATAAGGGCTATTCGTTTGACTTTGAGAATATCGCAAAGCATTTATACAGAGTGACAAAAGAGGGTGGAATAGTAGTCTGGGTAGTTGGTGATAAAATCAACGGTGGACGAACTCTAACCAGCTTCAGACAGGGTCTGTTCTTTCAGGACATAGGTTTTCAGATGCACGATGTCATGATCTACACAAAGAAGAACACACCGTTTATGCGGAGCAATGCTTACACAAATTGCTATGAGTTTATGTTTGTGTTGTCACGGGGCAAACCGAATACCTTTAACCCCTTAAAAGTGAAAACGGTCAGACATGGCTTTGAGATGCTGACACACAACAAGGGTCCTGACGGAAAAAATAAAAAAGTACTAAAGGAATTAAAAAAAGAAAAGACCCGTACAAACATCTGGTCTTATGCAGTGGGTTATGGAGGCACAACAACCGACAAGATTGCTTTTCAGCATCCAGCAGTCTTTCCTGAAAAGTTAGCGGAGGATCATATTTTATCTTGGACAAATCCTGGGGATATCGTATTCGATCCTATGTGTGGAAGTGGTACGACAGGCAAAATGGCACTAAAGCATAATCGAAGATTCGTTGGGGTGGATATCTCTAAAGAGTATATTGCGATTGCAAAAGAACGTGTCCAAGGTTTACAAATGCAGATAGAGGAGTAGTTTAATGAATACAAACGATTTTGTCATTGCAATGCGACCTGTGAATGGGATTGTCAAAAATTCCGTTGGGGTAATCAAATCAGTTAGTCAAGAAGGGATCCTGGTCTATTTTATAGGAAAAAACGAAGAGGTAAGAGTTCCTTTTGGTTCGATTGCTGTTATAGATATCGATAACACCGGAAAAGGGCACAAGCACAAAATTTGCAACATCTGTCATATTCTTAAACGAATGGAAATGTTTGACAAAAATCAGAGAGACGCACAACAGAGATCCACAACAAGACCAAGTTGTAAGATTTGTCGTCAGGAGATTGATGGTGTGAAGTTGACCGCCCAAGAGCGCAGAAAGATGGAGACGAAACGCCCTCCCAACAAAACGATTTTTGTTTGTCCAATATGTGAAAAGCGGACAATTGTCGGTATAACGGCAAGAATTGTAGCAGATCACGACCACAAAACTGGAAAAGGCCGAGAATGGATATGCGATAGTTGTAACACAGGTCTGGGCAGGTTCAAAGATGATATTGTGTTTTTTGAGAAAATCATTGCCTATCTAAGACGTTTTGAAACCAACACAGGAGAGGATCAAAATCTGCTCATCTAAACCATCTGCGTCCACCTGTGGATGCTTTTTGTTTTTCGGAATACCATATCATGAACACCATCGTTATCGGCGGTGGGCAAGCCGGCATAACACTGAGTTATTACTTGCAACAACGCGGGGTTGAGCACCTCGTATTGGAACGCGACCGGGCGTTCTCCGCGTGGCACAACTGCTGGGACAGCTTTCAGATGAACACAGCCAATTGGATGAACACCTTGCCCGGCCTGCAAAAACCATTCGCACCGCACAAAGCCTGGTACGACACTGCCACGCGCGAAGAAGCACTCGACTATTTCCGCGCGTATCGCCAGATGGTCAACCCGCCAATAAAAGAAGGCGTCACCGTCACGCAAGTTGCCGAAGGAGAAAATACCTGGAACGTTCATACAGACACTGAAACCTATCAAACGACCAACGTCGCCATCTGCACCGGGCATGCTGCCCAACCCTTTGTCCCAGACGTCGCGAAAAAACTGCCGCAATCAACCCCTCAGCTACACTCATCAACCTATCGAAACCCCGACCAGATCACAACGGCAAACGTCCTCATCGTCGGCAGCGGCAGCAGTGGCGTTCAAATCTGCCTGGACTTGGCGCAATCGGATCGTTTTGAAAACCTCTCATTTGCACTCAGCGGCAACGGCGTCGTCCCCTGGTCAATCCTGGGCATCCCCATCGGCGTATTCTCGCGCATGCTCCCAGTATTTGAAATCCAGCGACAAACGCTGATCGGACGGCGCATTATGCGCCAATGGCAGGGAGGCGACCCCGCAATGGCACCATCGCCGCGCTGGCTTTCAAAACACTATGGCGTACAACGGGTCGGACGCGTAACAGATGCCGACCATCGCGGAATCGTCTGCGCCGACGGCGAAATTGTCAGCCTGAAAAACCTGACCGTCTTATGGTGTACGGGCTTTAGACCCGACTACGCATTCATCCGCGCACATCATCCCGAATCCGCATTTGGCAAAAACGGACCCATTCACAAACGCGGCGTATGCATCCCCGGCCTGTTCTTCGTAGGCTTGAAATTTCAACATACCATCGGATCACATCTCCTGCGCGGCGTAGGACGCGACGCGGAATACATCGCGCAAAAAATCGCGGAAAGGAACAGTCGCAATGCCACGTGAACAAAACATCCGCCTGGGCCTGATCGGCTGCGGCGGCATCGTCCAAAAATCCCATCTCCAGGGCCTGCTCGACATCCCCGACCTCGTAACCATCTCGGCAATCGCCGACCACATCCCCGAAAACAGAAACCGCGTTGGCACAGCCGCAGACATCATTTCAGAACAACGCTACGAAGACCATCGCCACATGCTCACCCGCGCCGAACTCGACGCCGTCATCATCGCCACCCCCCATCATCTGCACGCCGAACACGTCATCGAAGCCGCGCAAGCAGGCGTCGCCATCATATCGGAAAAACCCATGGCAACATCCCTCGAAGAGGCCGACCAACTCCTCGAAGCCGTAAAAAAACACAACGTTCCCTACGCCATCGTACACAACTTTCTCTACACACCCGGCACCGCAGAAGCCCTCAGACTATTGCGCCGAGAAAACACAGGCACGCCCCAAACGGGCCGCGCCCTCTCCCTCTTTGGCAAAACAGAAGACCAGGCTGACCCCAACAACATCTGGCGCGCATCAAAAGCAGCCGGCGGTGGTTGCATCGGCGACAGCGCCTACCACGAAATTTACCTCATCGAAACCATGATCGGCTCACCCGTGCGCTACGTCGAAGCCCGCGTACAGACCAAATTCTTCGACTTTGATGTCGATGACGTCGCCTTCCTCCTCTTCGAACACGAAAACGGCGCAATCTCCACCGTCTCGACATCCTGGGGCATGCCCGGCAGCGGCGACCACAATATATGCGAAGTCTATACCCGCACGCATGGCATCCGCATTGTCGGACGCGGGCGCGAACTCCGCTATCTCGACAAAGCTGACCGCAGATGGCACCCCATTGACCTCGACCACGGCCTCGACAATGACGCCCTCTCCCGCGCTGGACACGCCAACTATTTTGCCGCCACTTTCAAAGCACTCGCAGAAGGCAATCCTCCCCCCATCACCGCCGAACACGCTCGGCACAACCTCTCGCTCATCCACGCCGCGCATCAGGCAACCACACAGCGCAGGGCTATCGATGTGACCGAGCTATAACAAAGGATCTTCCATGTCCAATCCCAATATCATCTACATCTACGGCGACGACCTCGGCCGCGGCATGCTCTCTTGCTACGGCCAGAAACACTTTCAAACCCCCAATATCGACCGCCTCGCCCGCGAAGGCCTGCAATTCACCCGCGCCTATGGCTGCATCTTTTGCGCCCCGGCGCGCGCCAGCCTCATGACCGGCTATCACGACGCACACGCGGGCCGATGGACCTTCACCAGAGGCGGTCTCTATCGCCCCATGGCCGAAGGCACCGCGACCTTTGAACACATTGCCGAACTCATCAACAACACCGGCCTTCAAGAACGACCCGACGAAGTCTTTCTCGCGCAAATCGCGCAACGCGCTGGCTATGTCACGGGACAAATTGGCAAACTCGAATGGGGCTTTGCCACAACACCAGAACGCATTCGCAGGCACGGCTGGGATTACCACTACGGCTACTACGACCATCAACTCTGCCACGGTTTCTATCCGCCATTCCTCTTTGAAAATGGCGACATCGTCGAAATACCCGGCAACACCCATCCCGACTGCGGCAACCACCCCGGTTCAGAATCCCCGGAAAACGCGGCTATCCGCCACGACATGACCGGGAAAGTCACCTACTCTCAAGACCTCTTCAACGACAAAATCGTCGATTTCCTCCGCAAACATCGCAACCAACCCTTCTTCCTCTTCCACCCCTCACAACTGCCTCACGGCCCTATCTCTGTCCCCGAAATTCACCCGGGCGTAAAAGACGCGCCAGAACTCACCGGCTTTGAAAAAGAATACGCATCCATGATTCTTCGCCTCGACGACACCGTTGGCATCATCCTCGACGAACTCGACGCGCTCGGTATTGCCGACAACACCATCGTCTTCTTCAGCTCTGACAACGGCCACGAAATCTACGCCGCACAACAAGGCCGCACCGTCAAAAGACAAAGCCTCGACGGCATCCGCTATGACGACATCACCACCCGACACACAACAGAACAAAGCGGCGACATCTTCAATGGCAACGACGGCCTGGCCGGCCTCAAATGGACGAGTTGGGAAGGCGGCACCCGACTGCCCTACATCGCACGCTGGCCCGGTCGCATCTCCCCCGGCACAACTGATCACATGATCGCCAATTACGATTTTATGCCCACGCTATCCGATCTCACAGGGCAGGAAACACCCGACGGGAAAGATGGCGAATCCTTCTTTCCTACCCTTTTGGGCAAAGAGCAACGCCCCCACGCACCCGTCGTCTTTTCCTCGCGCCTCGGTCCCGCGCTCACAACAGCCGAAGGCTGGAAATTGCGCCACATCAACAAAACCAATGGCTTCCAACTCTACAACGTCCTGGACGACTACCGGGAAGAAAACGACCTCGCCGCCGAATATCCCGAAAAAGTCGATCAACTTGCACGCCAACTCCTCAGAGCCTGCGACGGCAATTTTGCCCACGGCAATCCCGATATGCATCTGGCTCACGTCTATTTGGAGGGAAACTCATGAACCACCTCACACCCGACGACATCGCCCAATTCGACGAAGAGGGATACCTCGTATTCGAAGGCCTCTTCGACCACGACCTCAACGAGCGCATCAAAGCCGATGTCGATCAACTCATGATCGACCGCGAAAAAGGTGAACGCCCCATGCTCATGGCGTATCCCGAACTCGGCCTGCTCACATCTGAACCCGGTGTTGTAGATCGCGTGGCCGATCTGATGAAAGGCAAAAAATTCGTCCATCACCACATCCACGCCCGTTGGCAACTGCCTGGAGAACGCGGAGTGCCCTGGCATCAAGATTATGCACAACTCCCGCAAACAAATCGTTCGCACCTGATGGTTCACGTATTCATGTACATGGATGGCCTGAACGGCGAAGTGGGCGACCTCCTCGTCATGCCCGGCACCCAGAAAAAAGTCATGGCCAACGACGCCTATCGCCAATTTCAATTCGAAGACCTGCCCGGCTCGCGCACCATCGACAGCCTGGCACCCGGATCCATCATCATCGTTCACTCCGCCCTGCAACACGCCCGCCGACCCAAACCCGGCGGCGGCATTTACAAACGCTACTTTATCGACACTTCCTACTGCGAGGACGGCATCCTCTGGCCCTCCTATCCCAATATCGCCGAAATCAACCGCGTCGCACTCGAAACCGGCTGTGACAGAAACGGCAAATACGCCTTTCTCTACGACACCAGCCAGTTCTTTGAACGCAAGGATTACATGGACAGGTTTAATGAGAAAAATCGAGGCAGTATCGTATTACAACTATAGCATTCACCAATATAAAATATCCTTGATTAAATAGAAACATTGTATATTTATTACATGATCTAATCATCCCTAACACGAGAAAGGAACCCAACATGGCAGACAAACCCGTCTTATTGACCGACGCGCAAATGCAGCAATTCATCCGCGACGGATATCTGATCCTCCACCCTGACTTTCCAGAAGGATTTCACGAAAAAGTCTATAAACGCATCGACGACGCCTTTGAAAAAAACAGCGGCAGAAATCCCGGCAACAACCTCCTTCCCGCCGTGCCAGAACTGCAAGACGTATGGGATCACCCCATTGTACACGGCGCGTTTTCCAGCATCCTCGGACCCGATTATTATCTGCACCTGCACCGCCACGTTCACGAAAGCCGCCCGGGCAGCGATGCGCGCACCATGCACAAAGACAGCTTGCACAACAGCCGATTTTGCGCCGACCAAAACCGCCGCCACCACCACTGCCGCTGGATGATGGCGATGTATTATCCCCAGGACACACCCCGCGAAATGGGACCGACCAGCGTAACCCCCAGATCGCAATACATCACCGCCCGCGACCAAGAAGGGGAACACCTCTTCACAGCGGGACCCGCGGGAACCGTCGCACTCATCCACTACGACATCCTGCACAAAAAAGAAGCCAATTACACAGACATCACGCGCCACATGGTCAAATTCCTGTTCACGCGCATGACGGAGCCTACCGAACCCACATGGGATCACAGCGATGAAACCTGGGTCGCATCCGACGACCCACAAGAACCCACATGGCAGGCCATGTGGGACTGGCACCTGGGCAAAGCACCCGAACATGCGAGCAACGGAGCATCAATCGAAACCCTGAGCGAGCAACTCGCCAACCCCGACGAAGCCGCCGCCCTCAATGCGTCCTACACCCTCGGATTACAGGGCGAAAAAGCGATTCCCGCTATGATCGACGCACTCAAAGACACGGAAGATGAGAACCCGCCTCGAAACGCGGGATACGGGTTCACAAACGTCGGCGAAGTCGCCGTACCCGCACTGCTCGAACTCACCAAAAATCCGGACCCAAAAATCCGCATGCGCGCAGTCGATGTACTCGGCGACCTGGGCTTGCGAGCAAAATCAGCCACGCCCGCCCTCATCACCCTGTTGCAGGACACCGACGAAGACACACGCGCCCATGCCGCAGAATCCCTGGGCACCACCAGTCAGAACACCACGGAAGCCGTGCGCCCGCTCGCCGACATCCTATCTACAGATAAAAGCGACTTTGTGCGACGTAACGCCGCCCTCTCCCTCGCGCGATTGGGTATCCATGCCGAAGAAGCCATTCCCGAATTGGCAGATGCCATGCGCGACGGCAACCACTACGTCCGCGGATTCGCAGTACACGGCCTCTATCGCATCGGCACGCCCGAAGCTCTCAGAGCCGCCATGCATCGCCTCCAGGCACTGCGCTGGGACAGCGAACCCAGAGGTCAGACACAAAGAAGACCCAAAAAGGTAGCTTGAGAGATGACCTATACCCCCGTGACCAAACACATCTCAACGCCTTTTGCGGAAAACGTCTCCCCCGACAACGCCCTGCCAGAACACCCGCGCCCTCAAATGGTGCGCCAACACTGGCAAAACCTCAACGACTTGTGGGACTACGCCCTCGAACCCATCGGCACCACCAGCACACCTACTGCCTGGCAGGGTCAAATCCTCGTACCCTTTGCCATCGACGCCCCCCTCTCGGGCATCATGGAAATCCTCCGCCCGAACCAGCGTCTCTGGTATCGCCGGAATATTGCCGTTCCCGACGCATGGGAGGGCAAACGCGTACTCCTCCATTTCCAGGCATCTGACTGGGAAACCAGCGTCTATATCAACGGCGAAAAAGTGGGACAACACCGCGGCGGATACGACCCCTTCACCTTTGACATCACCGACCATTTAACAGACGGTGCGAACGAACTCACAGTCTCCTGCTGGGACGCCACCGAGCAACAGCCGCAAGCCCTTGGCAAACAAATCATGCCGGAAAACCGCCAGGGATTTCGGTATCAACCCACCGGAGGCATTTGGCAAACCGTCTGGCTCGAAGCCGTACCAGAGCAATCCATCCGCACCCTTCGCCTCACACCCGATATAGACAACGAAAAGTTAAATATCATTGTCTCAGGCGAAAACCTCGAGAATTGCCAAATACAAACAATCGCCTACGAAGACAACCAGCAAATAGCCGAAACAACCGGACGGGCCGACCGCACCATCTCCCTCGGCATCCCAAACGCAAAACTCTGGCATCCTGACCATCCCTTCCTCTACGACCTCAAAGTCAGAGTACAGCACAACGGCGAAACCATCGACACAATCGACAGCTACTTTGGCATGCGAAAAATATCTATTGGCGAAGACGAAAACGGCATCAAACGCTTTCACCTCAACGACAAACCCATCTTTCAACTCGGTCCCCTGGACCAAGGCTATTGGCCCGACGGCATCCTCACCCCGCCATCTGACGAAGCCATCCTCTTCGACCTCCAATACCTCAAACAAATCGCCTGCAACATGGTGCGCGTACACGTCAAAACCCACCCCGACCGCTGGTACTATCACTGCGACCGGCTCGGCCTATTGGTCTGGCAAGACATGGTCTGCATGCCCAAATTCGGACAAAACGTCACCCCCGAAGCCGCACAACAATGGAAGACCGAATTTGACAGCATCATGGACTGGTTGCACAACCATCCCAGTGTTGTCCAGTGGATCATCTTCAACGAAGGCTGGGGGCAGCACGACACCGAACGCCTCACAGACCTCATCGCACAACGCGACCCCTCTCGTCTCGTCACCAGTGCCAGCGGCTGGGCCGACATGGGCACGGGCGACATATACGACATACACGACTACACCTTCTACCCCGCCACAGCACAACAACAATGCGCCAATGACCGCATCGTCCTCCTCGGCGAAGCGGGCGGATTCAACCTCTGCATCCCGGGACACACCTGGTACGACCACGAAAAACCATCCGAACACATCGACCACATCAACGACATCACCCGCCCCACATATCCGACGCCACAGGCCATGGAAGACGACTATCGCTTCTGGGTCGAAAACCTCCGCGCAATGGTCGGCCTCACGCCCCTCAACGGCGTCGTCTATACCCAGATCACCGACGTCGAACACGAACTCAACGGCTGGCTCACCTACGACCGCAAAATCTCCAAAATCGACCCCGACGAACTCGGCAACATCCATGCCACACTCTGGGATCCTCCGCAATTTGAAACCATCATCGGTCCCCATACCGAATGGCGATATAGCACGGGCGACGTATCTACGCTCCCCAACATACACACCGCACGCCGCGCCAACCTGCCAAACTGCGGTGGCGACTGGTGTCAAATCGCCTTCGACGATGCATCCTGGAACTCGGACACAGGCCCTTTTGGCACAGCCGAGAGAACATCGGACGTGCCCCTCTATCTCCGCACCACCATCGACCTGAACCAGCGTCCCGATAAACCCCTCTTCTACGTCACCTCATCTGCCGACTGCCAGATCTTCATCAACGGCCAACTCATTCGCAGCCTCCGCGTCAGACAGCACTCCGCACCTATCTCGGAAACCTGCGCCCTGCTCCATCCCGATGAGTTCCATCTCCTGATCCATGGCGAAAACACAATCTGCGCCATCCTCTTACCCTCTCAACGACCCTCTTATCTGAGCGTTCAACTCCTCGACATGAAATAAGGAGACACATGCAACCCAACATCATCATATTCCTCGTCGATGACATGGGCACGGGCGACACCAGCGCGTATCAAGACTGGACCGGCAATCGCGACGACGAACAACTCCACACCCCCAGCCTGGAACGCCTTGCGCGCCTGGGCGTGCGCTTTACCGATGCACACACGCCATCGACCGTCTGCACCCCCACGCGCTACGCCCTCCTCACCGGACGCTATTGCTGGCGCACACAACTCAAACACAAAGTCGCCTTTGGTCCCCACTATCCGCCCCTCATCGAAAAAGAACGCCCCACACTCGCCACCATCCTCAAAAAAGCCGGATACCGCACGGGCATCTCGGGAAAATGGCACGTGGGCCTGACCTACACAAAATCCGACGGCTCACCCGCCGAGGGATGGGACGACGCAGATGTGCGCCAACCCCTGACCGATTGCCCCGAAGAACACGGCTTTGACTACCACTTCATCACCAACCGAAGCCATGGAACCTCTGCCAATGCGGGCTGGATCGAAAACCGCCGCTGCATCGGCGCAACCGGCAAAAGCCCTCACGACATCGCGGGTTACGACCTGTACAAAACCGGACCGATGAACTTCCAGCACGCCGTCGGCTTTCTCGATGATCATCTCACAGAAGACACAAAACAACACCCCTTCTTCCTCTATTACGCCGCCAATTCCAATCACACCCCCCACACGCCGTGCGACGCCCTCAACGGCGTACCCATCGCGGGACAGGCGCACTTCAAAAACGGCAAACGCGAACTCTCGCGACCACACGCAACCACCAACGACCCCAACGGCTGGGAAAGTACCGAATGGGGCAAACAGCGCGACCAGGTCGGCGGCTGCGAGCACAACACGCCCGAACGCCTCGACTTCATATACGAAAATGACGTCGCAGTCGGCCAATTGCTCAACTACCTCGAAACCCACGACGACCCGCGCAACCCGGGCCATAAACTCATCGACAACACCCTCTTCATCTTCTCCAGCGACAATGGCGCGGAAAACGCGGGCAAAGAATCCAGCGGCTACTACCGCGGTCGCAAAGCCCACATCCACGAAGGCGGCCATCGCGTACCCACCATCGCCTTCTGGAAACAGGGCAACATCGGCGACGGCAACGACGCGACACCCGGGCGCACCAGCCACATCACGTATGGACTCAACGACCTCATCTTGTCCATCGCAGACCTCGTCGGCATCGAAACATCCTCACGCGCGGGATTTGCCGAAGACAGCACCAGCATCGCGCCCTTTCTCACCGGCCTGAAAGACGACGAATTTGAACCCCACCCCCTCGTCCTCCACGACGACTACATCATGGGCCCCATGCTCTCGCTGCGAGATGGCGATTGGAAACTGATCGTCGGACAAGAACTCATTACAGAAGGCAAATTAAAACACCACGCCCTCTTCAACTTGAAAGACAACCCCACAGAAAACGAACGCCAGAACCTCATCGCATCGGAACAACACAGCCACCTCGTCGAATCGCTGTCTGCAAAATTGCTGGACATTTACCACCAGAGGAACACCCATGCAATCCCCCTTCCCCGCTAAACTGCCACTTGAAAAACCGGATCGCGAACTCAGCACCTCAATGGAACGCATGTACGATATATGGAACCCCCATGAAGACCGCGGCAATGAATTCTTCAGCAACTTCAAATACTCGCCTCTCGAAGGCTTCTCCCGAGAACCCAACGTCTCCCGCCGCGACCCATCCAAAGTCCTTCGCATTGACGGCACCTATTACGTCTGGTACACATGCCGGCGCACAAAAAGCCCGCCCGTAGGCCACGAAAACGCCACCGACGACATCCCCTCTGTCGATTGGGACCTCGCGGACATCTGGTATGCCACGAGCGAAGACGGCTTTCACTGGAAAGAACAGGGACCAGCCGCCACCCGCCCACCAAAAGGCGAATTTGGCTGGCGCTCAAACTGCACCCCCGACATCCTCGTCTGGAAAAACAAATACTACCTCTACCACCAGGCATACAGCGAAGTCATTCAGGGCGGCGACTCGTGTCCCGTCACAATCGCCATCGCCGATTCTCCCCATGGGCCCTGGACGCGACTGGGCAGACCCATCGTGGAACCTGGCGGACCCGACGACTGGGATTGCAACTGCATACACGACCCCTTCCCCCTCATCTACAAAGGGAAAATTTACATGTATTACAAAGGCTCGCCCGGTCAAAAACGCGGCGGCGCAAACATCATCCGCGCCCAGGGCGTTGCCATAGCCGACCGTCCGGAAGGACCATACCAAAAATCACCGCTAAACCCCGTCCTCAACTCCGGCCACGAAACCTGTCTCTGGCCCTACAAAGAGGGCATCGCCGCAATCGTCAGCCTGGACGGACCCGAAAAAAACACCGTACAATACGCGCCCGATGGCCTCCATTTTGAAATGAAATCCCTGCTCCAGGTACCTCCCGTCGCGCCCGGACCCTTTGTGCCCGACGCTTTTGCCGACAACGGCGACGGCCGCGGCATCACCTGGGGACTGTGCCACATCAACCCGGACGGTGGAGGCAGCATGAGCGAATCCATCCTCGCCCGATTCGACTGCGGCCTCAGCCGCGACACAGACCGTCCCCTCTTCAAAAACAACAACCTGCGCTTTGACGAACCCACCTACTTCCAGCGGGTCCTCAAACTGCCCGAATACCTCCAAAAGCAAATCCTCAGGGAACAGGATGATATCGACCAAAACACCATTGGAACCTTCAAGGAGCCATCATGAAAACGATCTACCGTTCAACACTCGTGCAAGGGATATGCTGTTTCCTGCTCATCGGCGGACTGCTCGCCCCAGCCGCAGAAGCAGTTAAATTTCGCACCGAAACAGGTCAACTCCAGCAGTCAAAATTCGTCATCGCCGTGCCGGAGTCCTGGAACGGGAAACTCCTGCTGCTGGCGCACGGATATCGCCCCGAAAATGCGCCCTTGAGCGCCGAATTTCGCACAGAGTCACCCACGTACCAGCATTTGCTTGCCGATGGCTGGATGATCGCATCTACCAGCTACCGCCGAAACGGAGCGATCGTCGTCGATGCAGTAGCGGACATCGAACTGCTACGCCAGCACATTGTCCAAACTTATGGCGCGCCCAAACGTCTGCTTGTACAGGGTAGCTCAATGGGCGGTGCGATCGTGACACTGATCGCCGAAAGTGCTCCCGAAGGTTATGACGGCTTGCTTGCGTTGGGGGCGGCACTGCAAGTGCGAGATGCAGAGCAACCCCACGAATGGCGTTATACGCCACGTCTCCCGTTGCTCTTCGTCAGTAACCAGAGTGAAGTGGAGGAACCCCAGGCGTATATCCAGAAAGCGGCAAAGGCACCGAGTGTGCCAGTATTCTGGTCTGTGGCACGCGACGGACACGTTAATCTCAGAGAGATCGAACGGGAAACCGCGTTGCATGCACTCGACGCCTATCTGGACACCGGCACGATTGAACGAGACAAAGATGCGACCATCGCTCCGGATCATGTGTCGTCTGCGGAATTTGTGGAAGGTGGGGCTTATACAAAGGTAGCGAGTATCTCCTCGACCTACGGCAACATCAACACCGAATTTATCGAGGGCGACCTGCAGCAACTTGGCATCTCCGCCAAAACCCGTTTTCAGGTCAGCTATGGGGAGCAGACGTTCACAGTGTTGCTTGCCACCACCTATGGAGACGTACCACGGGGAGAGTGGGTTGCATTCCTGACAGCGGAAGGTCGCTTGAGGATTGCTCGCAACTACGAGAACGCCTCAAAGACACTTGGGTGTAAGGAGGGCGACAAAATCTTCATCGCGCCCGCCAAATAAACCTTATATCTTCTTCGACAAACGGAGGCAGCATGAACGCTTCGGACCTATTTGTCAAAGCACTGGAAAATGAAGGCGTGGGATATATCTACGGCGTGCCCGGAGAAGAAAACCTCGCCTTTCTGGAAGCCCTTCGCAAATCGAGCATCAAACTCATCCTGACGCGGCATGAACAGGGAGCCGCATTTATGGCTGCGACCTATGGACGCCTCACGGGCAAAACCGGCGTCTGCCTCGCCACGCTCGGTCCCGGCGCGACCAATTTTGTGACGGGCGCCGCGTATGCCCAACTGGGCGGCATGCCCCTGCTCATGATCACGGGACAAAAACCCATCAAAAAGAGCAAACAGGGCCAATTTCAGATCATCGATGTCGTGAGCATGATGGAACCCCTCACAAAATACACCCGACAAATCGTCAACGTAGATATGATCCCCTCCATGGTGCGCGAGGCATTCCGCCTCGCCCAGGAAGAGCGCCCCGGCGCCGTACACCTGGAATTGCCGGAAGACGTTGCCGAAGAACCAGTCGATGAACACACCACACCAGTCTTTAATATCAGCACATGCAGGCGCGGCGACGCCAATGAGCGCGCCATTGACGACGCGGTAAAAATGATCAAAGAAGCCACGCGGCCCTTGCTCCTCCTGGGCGCGGGCACCAACCGTAAGCGCATCTGGGAATCCGTGGCGCACTTCCTCGACAAAACCGGCATTCCCTTTTTCAATACCCAGTTGGGCAAAGGCGTCGTTGGCGGCCTCCATCCCCTGTTCTTGGGCACCGCAGCACTATCCGATGGCGACTATCTCCACTGCGCCATTGAACGCGCCGATTTGATCATCAACGTCGGGCACGATGTCGTGGAAAAACCGCCTTTTTTCATGTCACACGAAGAAGGGGCAACCCGGGTCATCCACATCAACTTCCAATCCGCCGTGGTAGATAATGTCTATTTTCCACAACTGGAAGTCATCGGCGACATTGCAAACACGATCCAGCGCCTCGCCGACAAAACCTGCAAAACAGCCTCGCATGACTTTGACTATTACATGCGCATCCGCGACCAGATTCAGGAACATATTCGTCTGGGAAAAAACGACAACAGCTTCCCCGTAAAACCACAGCGCCTCGTCTGGGACGTCCGCAAAGTCCTGCCCGAAGACGGCATTATCGCGCTGGATAACGGCGTGTACAAAATCTGGTTTGCGCGCAACTACCCGACCACGCAACCCAACACCGTGTTGCTGGACAACGCCCTTGCCACCATGGGCGCGGGCCTGCCCTCGGCAATGGAAGCCGCGCGGTTTTATCCCAATCGGCGGGTCATGGCGATCTGTGGTGACGGTGGTTTTATGATGAACAGCCAGGAATTGGAAACAGCCGTAAGACTCAACCTCAATCTCGTCGTCTTGATCTTGAGGGACAATGCCTACGGCATGATCCGCTGGAAACAATACAGAATGGGGCTTCCCGATTTTGGACTGGAATTTGACAACCCGGATTTTGTCATGTACGCCAACAGTTATGGCGCGCATGGGCACCGCGTGAAATCCGCAGAAATGACCGTACCCCTGATAGAGAAATGTTATGCCAAAGGCGGCGTACACCTCGTCGAAATACCCGTGGATTACTCGGAAAACCAGAAAGTGCTCGTAGATGAACTGCAAGCAAAGACCTGTTTATTATGATGTTAGTGCTTTCTCGTTGTTTTTTACTACTATTTGTCAACAAAATGGTTGATAAATATTGACCAGTAGTGCAATAAATAACTTGCACCACTGGTATGCCCCTAATCCATCAACCTCACATTGTATTGTCTCGCAGTGGGCTGGTATCCCCGATACAGACTCTCATCCAGGGGATGCGGGGTATAGATATAGATAGCAGTATCCCACGGATTGTACAGAACCACCTCTTCCCGTTCATCTCCGCACACATCTGCTGGAATGCAGTGATACCACGCCATGCGTCCAACGGGTTCGGGATCTGAAAGACCCGGCAGTGAGATAGAAGTCCCCTCAAGAGGCAGCCATAGCATCCCACCATTGTACAGAAGCGCAGGCGCGTCCGATCCATTCCAGTACACGACCTCCATACCCGTATTATTGGGCGAAGGATTGAGGCGGAAATCGTTGAGACAGTTCCCCTTTGTATCCACCACCATAACATCCGTATTGTGTCCCAGATAGCGAATCACCATCTGGGGAAACGGATCGCGCGCGCTAAACCGCGCCACCCTCACCTCCTGACCGTGGGGGACCTTTTCCTCGCCGAGACGCAGAACCACATTTCCGCAATCATCCATCACATGCCCAAACCCAGAGCAGATCGCGCGCATCTGTCCGTTATCCCACTCCGCGATAGACACCGAATCCATATTCCATCCAAGTTGCTCTTCCCAGAGCATCATCCCATCGTGATCTAACAGAAAATACCCACCATTGACCTCATCCCTGCCATCGCCGTCAATATCCCCCACCGCGGGAATATACGCGGGACATCGGCTATACTCTGTCCACTCGGATTCATAAGTCCAGAGGACCTGAAGATCCTCATCAAAAGCAATGACCTTGCCCCCGAGCTTAATCACAAAATCTCGAGGCGTATCCGTCCCACGGAAATTGGCAATCATAATACGCTGATGTACCCAATTCGCTCCCCGTCCTCGACACGACCGCAACTCAGCGGGGCTATCTTGCTTCTTGAGATCGCCATTCTTTCCATCCCGAATCTGAACAACCACATTTTCCATCGAATCGGGATCGGCCTCGACCGCAGAATCGAGAAAAAAGCAAATAACCTCCTCAGCACCATCGCCATCGATATCGCAAATAGCGACAGGACCGGGCCGGCTGGGCTGAACGCCACCCTCTCCCACCTGCCATAGAACCTCGCCATCCGCAGTAAACGCACCGAGAAAACACGGCTTCATGCCCCCGCCGTCATGGGCATCGTCAACCGACCGGTACACCAGAAAATCCGCCCGCCCATTACCCTCAAGATCGCCCATCCGAATATCCCCGCCATACATACCCTCCTCTGCCGTAACGCAAAACTCAGGCGGAATCTCCACGCGCTCGTATAAAATCGGGCTGCCATATTGCATGGGACTGCTCTCCTTGCCAAAAAAACTCTTGAAGGAAGATAAAACTCTGAGTATGATAAAAAAAAGAAATTATATACAAAAGGGACGGTGTGTTCGGGTAAGATGGAAAGTGTGGAAAGTAGATAGGATTTGATGTTTGCTACATATTGAGGATCTCAAATGAGCATAAAAAAGTTCTCTTTTCCAGGTTCAAACTTTGAATCTGGTATGTATGGATTAAAAGATAATACGACGGGCAAATATTTAGGGCATGTGGAAAAAGAACCAGAAAAACTTGGTTTTTATCCTGTGGTTGACGGATTGTTGCCTGAAAGATGGCTGGTAGATATAGAGGGCCTTTGGGGTGAAAAAGAAGCATTGGATATTTTGTCCGAACATACGAGGATACACAGGAAAAATTTAGAATTGGTACAGCATAATGAAAATTTTTCTGTATTATCATTTTATCCTGTTGTGAGGACAAAAAAGATGTCCAGACAACGTTTTTGTGCCACAGTTGAAAAAATTTACAAAGAACCAAATTACTGGTATAAGGGACCGGAAGAATTGGAAATGGTAAGTTTATCCGATGTGTTTTTGGTTTGTGATAAGTGTGGAGAAGTATCAAATACACGAGTACTATTTCATTCTGGTACATTTGGAGAAGCTATTAACGCGAATCAAGAGTAAAAAGCGATTAAGAAGCAAGCAGCGGCTATTCGTCCAAAGATATGGACGAGTAACCCGTTATAGGATCGCACCTTACAGGCTTTTTGTATGCCAGTTTTATCATCAATCCACTGAAACAAGGATTCAATCGGCTGTCGTCTGCGACTGACTGTGCGAGACAAGACCTGATCGGCTGCTGGCAGGATGTCTTGTCCTTTCTTTTTCTTAACGGGTGTATAAAATGTGAGATTTTGTCTCTCATAAAGTGTATCTTTCAAGGTCTGATTGGCGTATATTTTATCGCCATAGACTGTGCCATTGTGTAAATAGGGTAAGAGGGGACGCAAGGCACTCAAATCATGGTTAGCGGCACCTGTCAGGCTGATATACTCGGGTTTAGGCAGTCCTTTATGTGCCTGTTTAGCCACGATATGAACCTTGACGCCATAATACCACATCCCTTTGGAAGCACACCATCCCTTAGAGGCGATTTGGTCAGCCACACACGCCTTGCCACTGCGCTTGGCATGGGCGATGACACAAGGGAAGGAATCAACAAGGTAAGTGTCTAAAAAACAATCCAATATGGGACAGTCAGCCACAATTTGTTCTACCAGTGGCGAAAAGGTGGCCGCCAGAAAGTTCAAACGTTGCACATAGCCCTGGTAGCTCGGTAAGTCTGGAAACCAGTCGGACAGATGGTCTTGGGTATAGGTATAAATGGCTTTAACCGTCGTCTGCTTTTGCCAGATGCCAAACAAATAGAGGGTCAGGACTTCTTCATCACTAAATTTGGGATGATGGTTATTGCTCAAGCGTTGGGCATGCACCCACAGATGCGTCTTGTAATGCTGGCATATATACAGATACAAACCGATGAGTCTATCTTGCCAATCCATCGCGTTCTTGCTCCTTTTTAAGGGTTGATGATTGCTTTGAATACTCAATCATCTGGCAAGAACGCGATCTTTTCAACTCTTTATTCGCATTATTACATGTACTTATACATCCGTGAGTAAAGGAAAATGGGCTGAGTACATTACTGAAGGGGATGTTATACATTTTTCTGCGCGGTACGGCCAACGAGGGGGCGAGCCAGAAGAATGGACGTTAAAAAATATCACAACGGTTGAAGTACGTCGTCGGAAAGTTATTCGTATAAATACAATGTGATATGTTCACGGATTTTAATTTTGTTATCAGGAGAGGTGTCGTATAATTAATTCGTGCGGCGATTGAGGAAAGTTCGGGTGTCGTACTATCAGGATGCCTCAAAAATCAACTTGCGAAAATGAAGACTCGGACTCCGTAAAATTTTCAGAAAAGCGTCAGGGGCGTCGTGCAATCTCCCTTTAGACTGAATATGGGGAGTGTAAGGACGTGTCTTTTTTGTTTCCTTGTTACTGTTAATATCCACTATGCTTACAAATCGGTATTGATAGTCACCAAGAAATTCTACCCCTTCCCAGAATGACCTTCCTATACATTTGCAGTAACTCATAAAGCATTGTGCGCCTTTCAGTTGTTCTTCAACATGTGCTGCCAATTTATAGTTCCCCGCTTGAGTCTCAATACAGATAATCCACTTTCTCGTATCCTCATTGGATACAATCACGAAATCAGCCCGCTTGCGTTCACCTTTTGAACCCTTAAATGCCGTAAGGGGATCTTCAAAATCTTCCGCTCTAATAACAATTGAGTCATGAGGTAGCCCTTTGATTTCAACAGTCGTGTCACCCTGCTTGTCTGTTAGTTCGACAGAGGGCCTACCTTGTCCTTGTTGCAACGGAATCTGAGCAGCAGATATGAGCATTTCATGCAATATTTCTATATCACTCACGAATCTTACTCCGCACCCCACACGATATCTTCTAAAATCCTGTTCATTTCATCAATGGTCTCGTCAAAGCTGGGAGCTTCAATACCAAATTTTGGATCAATATCGGCCGGCACAAGTGTATGCCTTCTTCTACGTCTCTTTTGTCCTTCCTCTAATGGTATCAAATCTTCTTGAGCTATATATACTTTAACCTGATCTGAACTGATCAACTCATCATTCCGATACCCGTTTTCTTCAGCAATTCTCTTCAAGTGTGGCTCATCGTGATTAAGCATGATAAGTGTGTTCAGCTCTTTGACGATGTAATCGCTATGGGTCGTTACAAAGACTTTAATCCCCAAATTCACCAAACGCGCAAATAGTCTGGCAATACGGCGTTGATTGGCCGGATGAAGGTTTAACTCCGGCTCATCCACCATAAGCAAGTCCCCCTTATGGGCGACATAGCGCAGATAAAAACCCATATCCAGCAGCGAACGCACAGTGCTTGAGCTTTGATCCATCGTCAACTTGATCCCTGTCCCTTTTGGGATATAGTAGAGTTGGTCATTTTGTGTTATGGTGTAATCGCCACCGACAATATCCGCAAATTCTTCCAATACTTCTGGATGTTCTTTGGTGATAAAGCTTTTTCTTTTTGAAATGTATTCAAGCTGGCCTATAAATTCTACATTGGCTTCTATTGGCGAAGGGTAATTTTGGTATCCTTTGGACAGCAAGTCCCGAGAATCAGCCACTTTGTCCGCCTGCGCCATCTCGTCAAGCAGGCGGTTGCGAGCAAAATTTAGATCTCTCCGAAAAATAGCCACACCCGTACGCTCGGCTGAAGTGATAAAGGGAAAAGGGAGAATGGGAAAAGGAGGAGATTCACAAAAAATAATATCACTAATCCTATTATGAATAAATCTGTTTGCAGTATGGTAAAGCATTTCTCTTCTCAGCCTTTTGTTTTTTGCCAGCAAAGTGAATATTACCTCTTCAGTCCCTTTTTTCTTTATACAACCAAAGTGCCATTCACCATCAGGCTCCCAATTATCACTATGAGTGGACATCATTTCGCGTTCATATTTCATATTGAGTATATCGGGAATTTCTACCTCAATGTGAAATTCACTGTTACGAAACTGGCCTTCTGTTGCCGCAAAAACTTCATCCAGTTTATCCCTATACTTCTTACATGCCTCCGCAAGAATTTGATTTGCCGTTTTCACATATTGTGATAAGTCGATATTGAGAACGCCATCTGTAAACAACCTTTGTATCTGAGCTTCACTAATCGAAAAATCCACAAGTTCACGCCAAGATCGTAGGAAACCGTACAGTGCATAAGCCATATATGTTTTGCCGGTATTATTTTCACCGCAGATAATAGTCAAATCACCCGGCAAAAATTCCGCATGCTTCAAGATACCAAGATTTTTGAATCGTATTCTCATACTGATACCTCTCTATCACGCGCAGCATCCCCGTAGTGGTGTACAACAACATCATCCCTGTCATCCCGTAATAAATCTACACGGGAAGTGCTTTAATATAGGATGCGACAGCTATTCAAATGTCAGTCACCTGTCTGAAAAAAAGTTTAACGACAGGCGGGGAATCGTGGAAAGAATACGGTAAACCACAATCTGTCGCAACTCAAAACCCTGTACAACGATCCGTAAGGGTTCTAAATGGTGTATGAAGGCGAGTGATTCATGCAGGTCTGCGATAGCAGTTCAACGAAAAACCCTTGAACGAATGAAAGACTCTGAGTATGATAAAAAAGAATTAGATGACTGCGTTGTGCTGTGCAGGACAGTCAAAACCTTCTGGATTGCGGCTAAGCATGCCCCTGTATGCTTTAAGCAGGGGACCCTGCTGCAATGACGGGTCGGGAAAAGGATTTCCCTCCTCCTTCACATCTCATACCTATATTTTATGAAACAAACCCTCTATCTCAGTAAAAACTACCTCTCCACCGCCATCCGCAACCTCCTGAGACATTGCGATATGAATAGGGAATAGTCTCATGCAATACCACCTCGCACAAATAGAAGCGTTTTGTGACGCGCATCCAATCGACGCAAAGGTCCTGATAGTCCCGACCATGACTGTGGGACACGACCTCGCAATCGCACTTGCGGCAACGGAATATTCGTGGTTGAACTTGCAAATCGAAACCCCGCGCAGCCTCGCGGAAAAAGATGCGGGTGCCCGGCTCATCGCGGAAGGGCATGCGCGCATGGCGCAAGACGCGGACTTATTCTGGTTGGACGAAATGATTCCCCAGGCTGTAAGTGAAGTCGATGATGATTACTTCGCACAACAAGCCACCGCGCTCACGCGCCCTTTTCTGCGCACATTGCGCGTCCTGCGTGCAGCGGGGGTGGAACCCGACTCGCTTTCTATGACAGATCGGCGACATCAAATATTGCAGCGACTTTATCAGACGTATTGCGCGACTTATGAAAGAGATACCCTCTACGACAACGCCGTATTGTATCAACGCTCATTGAACCATCTAAAAACCCATCCTCCCCCACAAAATACACACTATGCCATCCTCGACGAAACCCCATTGCCTAAGCTGGCATTCGACTATCTCCAAGAAAAAACAAAAGGATATATCTGGCGCATCGGGGGAAAAGATATGGGCATATCGCCCCCGCCGCACAGTGCAGCCATGCGCTTTGAAGACGCGCCCTATCCCACCGCCACGGGCAAAATCGGAACGGGCGGAAACATATTCACGTCCGGATTGACCCCCAGAGATAAATCTCAAATTCAACTGTGCGAAACCCTCGGCACCGAAACAGAAATCAGCACCGTATTGCGCGACATAAGATCGGGAACCATCCCCCTGGATACTGTCGAAATCGCCTACACCTCAGAAATACCTTATGTGAGCCTGTTATGCGATGCAGTTCAGCGCTATGGGCTGCCCGCCACCTTTGCCGAAGGCATACCCATAGCGACAACCCGAACCGGTCGCGCACTGCTGAACTTCTACCGGTGGATAGGCGCGGGATATCCCCCTGACGAACTGATAATGATGTGCCGCGCGAGCTTGCTCGCCTCTGAAAGCGTATCTGTAATTGCAACCGTCCTCCAACAAGCGCACATTGGCGAGGGCGAAGGTCCCCGACACTATTTTACTGCCCTGAACCAGATAAAAGCCGACCTGCGTCATAGAGAAGTCGAAAACGCGGAAACCGGCCATCGCGGATTAACCCTTGAGGAAATCGAAGCCGTTGAAGAAGAACTCAAACGCTTATTCGATCTGATCCCCAGAGGACCCCGTGTATCGCTCCACGCATTGGTCAATGCTGGCTTGCAATTTCTCGCGCACTTTGTAAACGCCGAAGATGAAGTCCTCGCCGCGATCCGGGATCACCTTCACCACGTGGCCCAATCCGTGCGCCACAAAGCACCTGTGTACCGACTGGCAAACCGTCTAACAGAACTAACCGCCAACCTTTATTTTAGAGCCGAAGCAGCCAAACCCGGGCATCTATCAATAGCCCCGCTTTCGCGCGCAGGATACACCAATCGCGCACATATTTACGTCATGGGCATGGACGAAGCCACCTTTCCCGGCGGGGCAACAGAAGATCCCATACTATTAGATGGCGAGCGCTCGGGCGTATCCGGTGAACTGGAATTGCGCCGCACGCGACCTGCCGAGCAAGTGTGGCATCTCATTCGCGTATTGGGCATGGCATCTAACAAAGTGACATTGTTATCCTGCCATCGAAGCCTATCCGACAGTCGGGAACGCTATCCCGCCGCACTCTTTCAGCAGGCTGCCGAACAGATGAACTGTGACCCTGTAATTGTACCCACCTTGCCCAAAAACTCTGCACAGGCGCTGGATGATGCCGAGGCATTGATAGCACATCACGCTTCTGCCGACTACAAATCCGTTGTGCATCAGACCTTTCCCTATCTGGTTGCCGGACAAAAGGCGCGCCGCGCGCGTGAATGGGACGGATTGACAACCTACGATGGATGGCTGGGCGCACCCGCACACGAATTGGCGATTACTGCACAGCACCGCATCTTTTCACCCTCAAAACTGGAAATGCTCGCCCGATGTCCATACCGGTATTTCTTGAACTATGTACTCGAAATCCAACCCATAGAAAAAACCGAAACCGATCCCACACGATGGCTCGATCCCCTGTCTTACGGCGCGTTATTACACGCGCTCTTTCACAAATTTATGCAACTCCTGAAAGCGCGAGGCGAACGCCCGGACCGCGAACGACATGGAACACTGATTCGTGAACTTCTGGAACGAGAAATAGAAGCCAAAAAAGAAACCCATCCCGTTGAACACGAAGCGGCATATCGCGCCGACGTCAAACGCCTATCGCAAGCCGCACAGGTATTTCTATCCGTCGAGTCCGATGAAAAAGACGCCGATCCCATCGGATTTGAAGTGAGCTTTGGATTTGGCGAATCGGGCGGGCTGAATAGCGAAGCACCCGTAACACTCGAACTCGCAGAAGATGTCACATTTCGCATCCGCGGGCGCATTGACCGCGTGGATCGCGTTGAAAACGAAATAGTAATCTGGGATTACAAAACCGGATCCATGGCGCAATACGACGAACGGGACCTGCTCAAACGCGGCACGCATCTGCAATGGGCACTGTACGCTTATGCCCTGAATTCGATCTTAAAACAACAGAAATCTGACCGCGTCCAATTATCCGGTTACGTCTTTCCCGGCGACAGAGAACACGGCCGTAGGCTTTCAGAAGCACCACCAGCACCTGAAACGCTCGCCAATGTGTTGCGCCCTCTGCTCGAACTGGTAGAGAAGGGTGGCTTTTTTCACATACAAAAATCCCAGGAATGCGACTACTGCATCTACAACCGCGTCTGCAGCAAAGAGCGCCTGGACGCCAACGCCCTCGCCGACGCGCGCGAAACAATGGACGACGACCCCGACTTCGCGCCCTTACTGGACAGCCTGAATCGCTGGATGGGAATATGAACCTTCGAGATCAACAAGCACGCGATAAAATTGCCGAAACACTGGATCGCAATATGATGGTGCTCGCGGGGGCAGGCGCGGGAAAAACCTATGCGCTGGTGCAGCGGATGGCGAACGCGGTACAAAAAGGTATCGTAACCGTAGATCAACTATCTGCAATCACCTTCACGCGCAAAGCAGCGGGTGAAATGCGCGGACGATTTTTCAGTGAATTAAAATCGCGCGCTAAAAAAGCAGACGGTCAGGACCTGAAGCGCATTCAAAACGCACTTGAAAAAGTAGATCAATGCTTTATTGGCACCATACACTCATTCTGCGGCCAGTTATTGCGAGAACGCCCCGTTGAAGCGGGCTTGCCACCCGATTTTTCAGAAGTTGAAGAGCGCGAAGAAACCGTCATGCGCCGCGAAGCGTGGGACGCATTTGTCCAGCAGAGTTTTCTATCCGAAGACCCGAGGCTCGCCAAATTTGAAGAACTGGGTCTGCGCCCGGAAGACCTGTATGGATTTTTTCAAAGACGCTACCAGTTCAGCGATGTATCCCTCGTATGCGAACCGGTCCCAAAACCCGATCTATCGACCGCAGTTTCAGAACTTGAAGCCTTTCTACAACGCACAGAAGCCTTTATCCCCGATCCACTACCCGGCAGACGCGATGGCCTCCAGACGGCTTTGATGCGCGCGCGATTATTCCTGTCGAATCGGGAGATTCAATCCGACGCGGATCGCATCGCCCTCTTGCAAATACTTTCCGGCAACCTCAGTGTCACCCTGAAAAGCTGGACGCCCAACCAAGATTTTGCAAAGCGGTTGCGAGACAGCTTATTCCCCGAATTTCAAACCGAAATACTCGACTCCATCCTCACCAAATGGCGACAATACATCTACCGATTCGCTGCCCCTTATGTCGATGATGCAGTTGCAGAATACGCCAGAACCCGCCGCGAAACCGGTCGCCTTACCTTTCAAGACCTCCTCGAACTGGCTGCGCGATTATTGCGCAATCACCCCGAAGTGCGCCGTCACTTTCAGGATCGCTATCGCTGCCTGTTCGTAGATGAATTTCAGGATACCGATCCTATCCAGGCCGAAATATTGCTGTATTTAACCGGCGAAAACTTGGAAGAAATCAATTGGCGCAAACTCACACCCCGCTCGGGCAGTTTATTTTTAGTAGGCGACGGCAAACAATCGATCTATCGCTTTCGCCGCGCGGATGTCGAAACCTTTGACCTCGTCCGCAACCGCATTGCCGATACCAATGGCGATATCGTCAACCTGAACACGAACTTTCGCTCATTGGGCCACCTCTGCGATTGGATCAACGAGGCATTTGAACCCCTGTTCTCCGCGCATGAAAAACCCTATCAAGCCGAATTTGCTCCGCTATTCAAATACAGACCCGATGGCGAAAATATGGCAGTCCGCCGAATCTCAATCGACAAAGTCTATCGCAACAGCCGAAGCCAGATCGCAGAGGAAGACGCCAAACGGATTGCAAACTTCATCGCAGCGTCCATAAATGGAGAAGACACCAACGCATCGCCGGGCGACTTTCTCATCTTAACGCGCACCTCTGGCTATTTGTCCCATTACGCCCAGGCGTTGGAGGAGCTCGGTATTCCTTTTGACATCACGGGAGGCGACTGCCTGGGTGAAGCAGACGTATTGCATACACTCGTGGATTTCTTGGAAACTGTTTATATGCCTGACAATCCGCTCCCACTACTCGCCTATTTGCGGGGGGATCTCGTCGGCCTGGGAGATGATGCCCTCTATGCGTTCAAAAAAGCAGACGGTAATTTTAATTGGACACGCGAGTTGCCCAGAGGAATGGATCGAGACTTGCGCCGAACATTCGAGCAGGCTTATGATCATCTCAAAAAAGCGTCGGAATGGTTGCAATCCCTATCGCCCGATGCCGCCATAGCGCGCTGTGTAGAAAGACTCGGCCTCCTGCCTTTTGTGCGCACCCTGCCCATGGGCGCAACACATGCCGGCAATCTCATCCGCATATTATCTCTCGTCCGCGAATGGAGCGCGCAGGGATTGCACTGGGGACAGGTAGTGACCGAGCTGCGCGCCCTCATTGACGACAGAGACTACAAAATTGAACAAATGACCCTCCCCTCCGCACAGGAAGACATTGTGCGATTGATGAACCTGCACCAGGCTAAGGGATTACAGGGCAAAATTGTCTTCCTCGCCGACCCCTATGATACGAGTTACACGCGTTATGGACCCGAGTTTCACGTATCCCGCACCAGTGAACCTTTTTTGGCACTGCCCATTACAAAACCCCGCGGTCCCTATCAACGCGAGGTCGTCGCCGAGCCTGTGGGTTGGGAAGACGCCCAAATCGAAGAAGCGCGATTTTTGCAAGGCGAAGAACTGCGATTGCTCTACGTAGCAGCAACGCGCGCAGAAAATTTGCTCATAATATCCACCTACGAGGAAAAACCCGACCATGGACCGTGGTCGCCGCTCTATCTCCATCTAAAAAATGTGCCCGAACTGGCATACGACAACCGTTCATCGCATCCCACCTCAGAAACACCCTCAACCAAAACACCGTCTGTGGAATTGGAACGAGAGCAAAGAGATCAATTCTGGCAAGCTGTGAAAAAAGAATCGTTTAAAGTCGCGCAGGTGACAGATGACCGGGCGGACATCACATATACGGACGAGGGAAGATCAGCAGCGGGCAGGGGAGCAGCGTACGGCACTGTGATCCACCAGATATTCGACGATGCCATCAACAGGCGATTGCCCGATGATCCAACGCCCTATATCGCGCATTTGCTGAATGATGCGGGTGCAGACGCCGGGTTTCTACCACAAGCACTGGACGCATTGCAGCATTTTCGCAACTCGGAGGTATGGAAGGAAATACAAGCTTCAGAAACCGTATATACCGAAGTCCCCTTCGCAGTATCGCAAACAGAGAACAACTCCTCATCCAACAAAATTATTCGCGGCGTCATCGATCTGGTCTATCGCCTGCCCAGTGGATGGAAAATCGTCGATTACAAAACCAATGTGGTCAAAACCGACGAAGATGTACGAGCACTGTGCGAACAAACAGCCAACCAGGTGAACACTTATGCCAGACACTGGGCGAAATTCACCGGCGAAACGGTTGTTGCAAAGGGTTTGTGGCTGACGGAAAGACGTGAATTTAGAGAAGTTTAAGTTGCCCGAAATCCTCGTTTGTCGAACTGCGACAAGACCAAAGAGACTTGTCGAATAGGATGGACGCGGGATTTGTCGAAGTGTGGCAAGATCAAAGAGACTGGCTTATCGGTATCATGGGTATCATGTCATGATCAGCACACAATTGACTACGCTGATCACGCTCAGAACGCTGATTCTGGTCAAACTCGGATAACACACACGGGCTTGCTCAGTGGTCAGTAGTCAGACAGAAAAATCAAAAACGCATCTGCTTGCGCCTTGCCTGCCTGTGCGTGCTACGCACGGGATTGGGCATCCCCATAGAGGTGTTACTTCAAGAGAAAAATCTCGTATATTTGGGCTGGCTGGAAACCGCGTCCGAGTTGTGAGGGGAGAAACCATATATGAAATACAAAACCAAGTGGCACATCTATTTTGTGATTGTGGTCATCTACGTTTGCGCCGTGTTAGGCTACTACTTCTGTCATGTAGGATTTCCATGGTCACAGAAATTCGATTGGGGAAGCTTTGGCTCGTATGTTGGAGGCCTGTTAACCATTCCAGCTCTTATTTTCGTCGCCTACACTCTGTATGAAACAAAAAGATATAACTGGCTTGATAACTACGAGAAAACATTTAGTCTCGCTATCCAGCGCTGGGATGAATTCTGTAACGGTGGAAAAGCTGTTAGCTCACTAACAGAATACTATGAGAGATGGGCGACTAATATGGAGGAACGAATCCTTTTCCATAATCGTGTCGAGTCCGTCAATAATGCTGCCACCAGACGATTGGAGGCTATTTTGACTGTACTGATAAAAGCAGACCAACAGGGATTTGACATAACGCTAAACATGACTGTCTTTAGGTCTGTTATTGATCTTACAGAGCATCTAATACTAAAGTACAATTGCAAATTTGGGTCTAAATTTTGACGTAGCCAGGTTAAAAATTTCATCCAATCCGGTGCCCGAGCCGGTGACTTAAAAAAGGACATTAAAAGTTCGCTAAAGTCTATAGCCTGAAGTGCGCCCCACCCGAGTTAAACCATTTTTTTGACAACTGCTCTCTTAATGCTGTATCCTAATGGCGCATACCTCAGAATCACAGTCACGGCAGGGTGGAGCGAAGGGAATCATCTGTTCAACTTCCTGCCGGTTAAATACTATGGTTTCGGTCTCCGAAAGGACCGAGCTCAATCTTGACTATTATAGGCAAAAGGAGAAGATATTATGCTGTATAAACTTGGCTCAACTGACGGGAAGTTCGATACACTCAAACCCGTAGCATTCAACAATTTTTCTAGCTTTGGAAATCGCGAAAAAGACCTGGAGGATTTGATAGCGAGGAATATTCTTGATGTTCTATTTGAGGATGCCAGTTTAATGCCAATATTTCAAGAACGGCAAGGTCAAGGTGAAGCGGATATCTATGCATTAGATGAAAAAGGCGAACTGATTATATTCGAACTAAAAAGAGAAACTGCTGGCGAAGATGCTGTACATCAAGCTCTGCGTTATGCACAAGGGGCCGGACAATGGAGTTACGAAACCTTGGAAAATAAATACCGACAATATAAAGATACTGATTTACGCGAAGCACACAAAGAGGCCTTTGACCTTGAGTATAAATTGGATGCAAAAGAGATCAATAACAAACAACGACTAATAATAACAGGACTTACGCAAAAGTCATAGACAAAAGGGTATTGGCTCCTTAAACTTCAGGTATAGTCCTGTAACCTGAACGAGGAGGTAGGATGGGATGGACAAACCGACCCGGTTAGATTACTGTCAGTATTTGCTCAGCAGTCCGATCAACTATACACTGACGCATTTTGCAGACCACAGCGAAGGATTCAGCCATGATATGATCAATCGGTATCTGGCCGGAGATCGCATTGCGCCACGCTTGGTCTGGGAACATGTCAAGTCGGCTATCGCAGTAACGCCAAAAGGCTATGTGATCTTCGATGATACAGTCTTGGACAAACGCCATGCACGCAAGATAGACCTTGTTCGTCGTCAATATAGTGGCAATGCCAAAGGGGTCATCAATGGCATTGGGGTGGTCACTTGCGTTTATGTCAATCCCGCACAAGACCGGTTTTGGATCATTGACTATCGCATATATGACCCCGCTGGCGATGGCAAGACCAAGTTAGATCATGTCGTTGAGATGTTATCTGTCCTGGTTTATAGTAGAAAACTGCCTTTTCAAAGTGTGTTGATGGATAGCTGGTATGCGACGAAAGATGTGATGCTACATATTGAGAAGTTGCAAAAAACCTATTACTGTCCGCTCAAGTCCAATCGGCGTGTGGACGATTCTTTAGGCCAACATCCCTATCAACGAATAGATAGCCTCACCTGGACAGATAGCGAATCTCACGCAGGCAAACGCATTAAAATCAGGGGCTTTCCAAAATACCATAAGGTGAAATTATTTCGGGTGGCGTCCTCTACTGGGCGCACGGAACATGTCGTTTCTAACGACCTTGCACAAAAGGATACCCAAGTGGCACAACAGGTGTGTCACTGGCGCTGGAAAATTGAGCAATTTCACCGAGAGGCAAAACAAGTGACCGGCCTTGAACGCTGTCAATGCCGATTAGCAAGAATTGTGCGTAACCATATCGGATGTGCCTTCCTCGTTTGGATCCGTCTTGCACAGGTCGCCTATCAAACTGGACAATCTGTTTATCAGGTCAAATACGGATTGTTCGATGACTATCTCAGACAACAACTCAAAGCTCCATCTATTCGCATGACACTTGCGTAAGTCCTAAATAATTGGTAGTGCCGCAGATGATAGCCTCATTAATGCAGTGGATTATTGGAAAAAACAAGGAATTTCAATCGACTTTTTGCCGTATAGAATCTATGACCTGAACGGCGAACAATATTTTGAGTTCTTTGCATTACCTTATGATAAGCACAGGAACCCAAGTGACACCAAAGGGGTGTTGTTCGATACTAATAGAACTTATTTTGAAGACTCAATTTGGTATATGATAGAAAATAGCCGAGTAGCCGCCTGGGGAGATACAAAGCGGTTTATTGAATATATTTATCCGGATGACACCGTGTTCTTTTCACACAGAGGGGAAGGCCTTGTTGCTGCTGGCCGAGTAAAAAAAGGTAATATAGTGTCACTGGATGATGAGAATGCCAAGTATCGGGATGTGAAATTTACTACTCCAGTTCCTAAAAAGGGTCAAGAGATAGTTGCCATGCCCTTTGGGAAAGTATCTGAAATTACTGGAAAGAGCTTTTTCTGGGCTCGAACCCTTAAAGTGCCATACCTTTCTCAGGATGAAGCAAAAAATTTGGAAAACGAGTTGTGCACATACCTGGAGAAAAGCACATGAGAAGATTCATTTTATATCGCCTATATCCAATGGTTCGGACAGAATTAAGCGGCAATATTGCCATAATTGATAAGATATTTGTATTTGGGCGATTTTTTTATGTGCTTAGGGTCAAGATCAAACATTGAAAAAAACTTTTCAAGGAAAAAAGTGTTGAAATAACAGGCTTTTATGCTGATCATCGAAAAAGGCTTTGTCGGGGTATCTGAATGGGTTTTCAAGTGCATTGCTTTGGATAGGTTCAGAGTTGTCAAGGCCGCATTGAAATGGAAGTCAAGGCGTTTCTTGTCTCGGGTCTGTGCATCGGATAGGCCAGTAAACTGTTTGGCATCCCGAAAGATAAATTCAATCTGGAAGCGTGCTTTGTAATAGGTGACCAGGCGTTGGGCCTCTAAATGCGGGTCGGTAGAAAACAAGATCACATAATTTTTCTTGTGCTTGATCTTCTCATTGAGTAGGACAACGACTTTGAGATTTCTTTTAAAGCATGGGTGATTGAGTATCTGGCTATATAAGGCAATGTCGTCTTGTGTGTGGTGATAGGTAAAGCGCGATAAGTCCTGCCAATCAACTTTGCCGTCGTATGTTTTCTGATTGCCAGAGCCTTTCTCCCTTTTGGGGCCTGTATAAAGATAGCGCATGTTGGCATCCCGTCTCAATCTGCCAATTTGGTGGAGATGGCGGTTGGTCACGCCATCAATAAATTTCTTCTTCGAGAAGAAGCCATCCACACACAGATAGGTTTCATCCGCATTGAGGTAAGGCGTTATCTCTCGTAAGTGTTGTAAATACTGGTCAATACGGTTTTCATCATCACCATCACCATCACCATCACCTTGTTGGCTGTTGTCAGTCTCAGAGATAGGGGCGGTTTGTCGAACCGAAAGCGGATAGGCTGTGTTTTCTTCCACATCAACCAGTGCCACCCCACTGATTTCTAAGCCCTTTTCTGTTTTGCAATGGCAGCCATTGAAAAAGTAGTCTAAGCCATAAGTTTTGTTCCCAGATTTGGGGATAAAAGAGGCATCTAAGGCCAGGATATGTGCAGGTGCTTGGTCTTGATCCTGCTCTTGATCCTGCTCTTGATCCTGCTCTTGATCCTGCTCTTGATCCTGCTCTTGATCCTGCTCTTGATCCTGCTCTTGATCCTGCTCTTGATCCTGCTCTTGATCCTGCTCTTGATCCTGCTCTTGATCCTGCTCTTGATCCTGCTCTTGATCCTGCTCTTGATCCTGCTCTTGATCTATACAGGCATTGATGATGGCACGGTTGAACGCCATAAAGTTAAAGGATTTGTCAAATTGGCGTGCGTATGTGCGCGCACTGTAATGGGAATAGCGTGACAGATTGCGAAAATTGATTTTGCCGCGTGCAATGAGTATGGTAGTAAAAAGCGTGATGAGAAACTTTTTTTGGGGTTTGCAAATGTTTATCCGATTGAGTATCTTTTCTGCCAGTTCCATTGTGCCGTCTCACTTGTTTGGATTGTCGTTGATTTGGACATCTTTGACATCCAATCTGCGTGAACGGCACTTTTTTGTCTATGATTTTTTGTAACCTTTTAAAAAAAACTGTCCGAAGTATTGCTATATCCAAAAGGACGTTCAAAACCGCTGTGATAGAATAGCTATTATCGTTTACGAACAAAGACGCCGATGCTTGGGTAGAATTGGCGTCTTTTCTTTTTGCTATACTGAGTATGAACCGAGTTCTTCGCGAATGACTTTGCGTAGTGTTTGTTCCAATGCGCCATTGTTAGCCTGGATGTGTTCTCTGAGGGCCTGGTTCACAAGCGTCTGATAATTTCCGCCCCCTGCTTCGTGAACCTGTTTCTTAAACCAATTCAGAATATCTGTATCAAGGCGAATCGTGATACGCGTCTTGCCGGGGAGTGGCTGAACGACAGGACCTTGTTGGGCGGTTTCAAAATTATATTCTTTTTTGCTCATATATTCTCCTTTCCCGACGCGTTGCAGGGCGAGCGGAAATTAAACGGATGTCTTCATTCCGATATGTATAAACGACAACCAAAATGCGTCCAAAGAAATCGGTGCCAAGAGTAGCAAATCGTTGCTCACCCGATTCAATCTCTTCTTTCAAGGTCAATGCCCAGATATCTTCAAATACGCCTACTGAGTCAGCAAAATCAACACCATGTGTAAGGAAATTTGATTCTGCTTTTTCTGGGTCCCATTGATAATTCATAAAACAAATGTATGCACATATGATGCACATGTCAAGGTTATTACAAAGGATTATGGTGGCTAACGGAAAGATGTGTATTTTTAACCATTTAAGTTACTCTTTTTTTTTCTGATAATTCTTTGGGACACAGAGGGTTTTAAGACAAAAAGGGAGGTTGACAAAACCGTTAAAATTCAGTAAATTATGGTGTTTGTAATTGAACAAAAAATCAGCCATTTTTGAACCTGAAAAAACGCGCTATTCAATACCATAAAAAATCATTTACAAAGGGCTTCACGCGCTTGGGAGAGACGCATTCATGAAAGTATCAATAGAAAAAGATGAACTCCTCAAAGGTATCCAGGCAGTGATTGATATCGTGCCTTCTAAAACCGCATTGCCAGTATTGTCCAATATCCTGATAGATGCAAACAATGGTAGCGATGTGTGTTTGAGTGCCACAGATCTCGATATATCAATAACATGCAAACTTTCGGCCACCATCGAAGACGCCGGGGCAACAACGGTGCCAGCGCGCAAATTCTCAGAAATTGTGCGCGAGTTGCCCGAAGAATCCCTATCCCTCACCGCCGAAGAAGGTCGTGTAACGCTTCAGCGCCAAAGTGGTGCCGAAGGGACTTATGCCTTGATGTCGGTGCCAGCCGACGACTTTCCCGAACTGCCTGAGGAGATTGACGGTCCCGAGATCGCGTTTCTGCCTGATGAAGATGAGGATTCTCAGGAGCCTTCTGCTGATAGCAATGTTCTCAGCGAGATGATTTCTAAAACGATCTTTGCCGTGTCTCGCGATGAAACTCGCCCGATACTCACAGGCGTGCTCTGGCAGGTTGGCAATGGACGCATGACCATGGTGGCAACAGATGGTCACCGCCTGGTCAAATATTCGCGGATACAGGAAGGATTACCCGAAGAGAATAAAGAGGCGATTGTTCCCCCTCGCGCTTTGAATCATGTGGTTAAACTCATGGGTGGGGGGATAAATCTTCAAAAAGCCCAACTCGGGCAAAGCCATGTGCTCTTTTCACTGGGCGACGAAGACGCCATCCAGATTTTCTCTCGACTAATTGAAGGTCCTTATGTCGATTACGAACAAGTGATTCCCCAAAACAACGGCAAGCGCCTTCGCGTTTCGAACAGCCAATTGCAGCCTGCTGTGCGGCGCGTATCCATTCTGGCAAGTGCTCAGACCCATCAATTGCGGCTCGAACTCCAAAAGAACGAACTCGCATTATCAGCTACCAGCCAGGAAATAGGAGGCGAAGCGCGTGAATCCATGGGTGTTGAATACGATGAAGATGAAATGACCATTGGGTATAATTCCGGCTATCTACAAGACGTGCTCCGGCGCATTGACTGTGACGAAGTGCTCTTTGAACTCGACAGCGCTGTTGCCGCGGGAATCATCAGACCTGGAGAACAACTCGAAGGCGAAGACTATCTTTGTCTCCTCATGCCCTTGCGGCTCAATGAATGATGTATGTCTCCTCACTTAAACTCACCAATTTTCGAAACTTTGAGCATGCTGAATTTACATTTGATCAGGCAAAAACGGCAATTTGGGCAGATAATGCCCGCGGGAAATCAAATGTTTTAGAAGCGTTGTACTTTTTGGCACTGGCAAAATCGGGCCGAGGTGCCAGAGATCGGGACGTGCTCAGGTGGGGTGCTAACTATTTCGTGATCGACGCCCAGATAGAGCGCGAAGATCGTTCCTTTCCCATTCGCATTGCCTACGATCCCCTCGTCGGCAAGAAAAAAGCCTCTCTTGCAGAGACATCTCTCCCCCGCCTTTCAGACCTTATTGGCGCATTCAACGCTGTTTTATTTTCCCCCGAAGATGTAGATCTCGTATTGCGGGAACCGGCGCAGCGCCGCCGTATTTTAGATATTCTCGTTTCGCAATCAAACGCATCCTATTTGGCCGATCTGGAAGGGTATCAGCGCGTTTTGGCGCAGCGCAATCGGCTGTTAAAAGACCGCCGTTCAGCATTATTATCACATCCCGAACACGTTGAACCGTGGAATGAGCAATTGTCCAATTTGGGTGCTCGCATTATATCTCGCCGTCTCGAAGCACTGAATGATATACAACATCTTCTATCGGAATACTATCGGGCTATCGCGCCCACACCCGAAAAAATGAAAGCGAGTTATCGCAGTCCCATATCCATGGAAACGCGCGACCAGGGCAGGGAAATACTCTTCGAAGCACTGACGACCCGATTGCCACAAGAAGTCGAATTGCGATATACACTTACGGGACCACACCGCGACAATTTGATTTTTACACTCGATGACAAAGCTGTACATCAATTCGCGTCCCAGGGCCAACTCAAAACCGTCCTGCTTTCCTGGAAACTGGCCGAAGCAACATTTTTAGAGCAACAAACCGGGTGGCGCCCTGTTTTGCTGATGGACGATGTATTTTCAGAACTCGATCCCAATCGGGCAAAAGCCGTATTGAACCTGATCCCCGATTTTGGGCAGGTGGTCGTAACCTCAGCACGCGATCCAGATTTGGATTTTGAAGCACAGGGGTTTCGGCTGTTGAAATTGTGAATGATACTATGGATGCCGAGATTGATAGACGCAAGAGTGGTGTTTACAAGTATAAGGCCGGTGGGACATCCGAGCCGGTTTCCGCAGGTGATGCCATTCGCCAGTTGGTAGATAGCCTGGGACTTGCGGAAAAATTAAAACAACAACGCGTGTTGTCACTGTGGGAAGAAATTGTGGGTGAAGATATAGCTGCTGTAACGCAAGCTGAAGGCTTCCGAGGGGGGCAATTAACGGTCTCAGTACAAAACCCCACATGGCGGCACTGGTTGATCTTTCAACGCGAGAATATACGTCAAAATTTGAACCGCGAGGTTGGCGGTGAGTTTGTAAAAACAATCAGATTACAATAGTTAAAATCAACATCCTCTACACAGGAGTCATATATGGCAGATGCAGTTGAAAATGGTTATACCGCCGATGATATTCAAGTCCTCAAGGGTCTTGAAGCAGTGCAGAAACGCCCGGCAATGTACATTGGCGATACTGGCGTTAATGGCCTGCACCATTTGATCTGGGAGGTTGTTGACAACAGCATTGACGAAGCCATGGGGGGGCATTGCGATCGCATTGAGGTTTCTCTCAATACAGATGGATCAGTTACCGTAACGGACAATGGCCGGGGTATTCCCGTTGATCAACATCCAGAAGAAAATCGCTCTGCCCTGGAAGTCGTCATGACCGTGTTGCATGCAGGGGGAAAATTTGACAAAAAAAATTACGCGGTTTCGGGAGGCCTCCATGGCGTAGGCGTCTCTGTGGTCAATGGCCTATCAAAATGGTGTGAAGTTGAAGTGTGTTCCAAACTCATTGATCCTGAAGGGCGGTTGTATTCACAGCGTTATGAACGCGGGGTACCCGTTACAGAAGTAGAGGATATTGGTGCGGGATCGACGACGGGAACCAGGACCACATTTCAGCCAGATGATGAAATTTTTGAAACTGTTGAATACAACCAGGAAATTGTGGCGCATCGATTGCGAGAACTCGCATTTTTGAACCGCGGGCTTACCATTGTACTAAAAGATCTGCGCGACGATTTCGAAGAAATTTTTCACTATGACGGCGGTCTGAAAGCCTTTGTAGAATATATGGATGAGGGACGTTCAGCACTCCACGATCCCGTGCAGTTTGGAGGCGAACGCGATGGCGTGGTTACCGAGGTGGCATTTCAGTACAATGATTCTTACCAGCAAAATATTTTGAGCTACGTCAACAACATCCACACGCTTGAAGGTGGAACACACGAAACCGGATTCAGAACAGCCCTTACCCGGACATTAAATGCTTATGGCAGCAAAAACAATGTGTTTAAAAATGAAAAATTCGCGCTTTCAGGCGAAGATACCCGTGAAGGGCTTACCACTGTGGTCAGTGTAAAAGTGCCCGAACCCCAGTTTGAAGGCCAGACCAAAAGGAAACTGGGCAACAGCGAAGTGCGAGGCATTGTTGAATCACTGGTGGGAGAAAAATTGGGCGAATTCTTTGAAGAAAACCCCAGTATGGTAAAAAGGGTTTTGCAAAAAGCCATTGATGCGGCTCGGGCGCGAGAAGCGGCGCGCAAAGCACGCGAACTCGTGCGCCGCAAAGGCGTACTCGAAGGGGGCGGATTGCCGGGTAAGTTGCTGGATTGTTCTTCAAAAAATAAAGAAGAAACAGAAATTTTTCTGGTGGAGGGTGACTCGGCTGGCGGTTCGGCAGCACAGGGACGCAATCGCGCATTTCAGGCGATATTACCCATGTGGGGCAAGTTGCTAAACGTGGAGAAAACGCGGCTGGATCGGGTATTGGGCAACGATAAATTACAGCCCGTTATCCTGGGACTCGGTGCTGGCGTTGGGGAAGACTTCGATGTGGAAAAACTGCGCTACGGCAAAATTATCATCATGGCAGACGCCGATGTAGATGGCTCGCATATTCGATCTTTGTTGCTCACGTTTTTCTTTCGCTATATGCGTCCGATGATTTTGGACGGGCGCGTGTACATCGCCCAACCGCCTTTATATCTCGTCAAAAAGGGGCGTACAGAACGCTATGCTTATGACGATGCCGAGCGAGACCGAATATTGGAAGAATTGGGCGAAGAAGGAAGAGGCGTGACGGTTCAGCGCTACAAAGGTTTGGGGGAAATGAATCCCGAACAATTGTGGGAAACCACCATGAATCCCGAGACGCGCACGGTGTTAATCGTTACGGAAGAAGATACAATGGAAGCAGAGCACGCATTTTCAATGTTTATGGGCGATGATGTCGCTCCCAGGCGAAAATACGTCGAAGAACACGCACTGGAAGCAGAGTTGGATGTGTCGGGACCTTAAAAACTGGCGACAGATAACACCAAGGAGACGATAAGACAATGTTGATAGAACGATCGCGAGTGATCCCTGTTGAAATTGGTGATGAGTTGAAAAAGTCCATGCTCGATTATTCGATGAGCACACTGGTCAACCGCGCATTGCCGGATGTGCGCGATGGAATGAAGCCATCGCAAAGACGCATTTTGGTGGCGATGAATGACCTCGGCCTGGGCGCAAACCGGCAGCATCGAAAGTGTGCTCATATTGCCGGTCATGCCTCGGGTAATTATCATCCGCACGGTGAAGACATTGTCTATCCAACGCTGGTGCATCTGGCGCAGGATTTTAAGTTGCGTTATCCACTCGTAGATGGGCAGGGTAATTTTGGCTCTATCGACGGATATCCACCCGCTGCAATGCGCTACACAGAAGCGCGTATGGCCGGACCGGGGCAAGAGATGTTGAACGATCTCGAGAAAGAGACCGTTGATTATCGCCCCAACTACGATGAGCGCCTGGAAGAACCCAAAGTATTGCCTTCTGCATTTCCAAACATGGTTTGCAACGGCGCCGTGGGAATTGCCACGACAATGGCCACGGCAATTCCGCCGCACAATTTGCAGGAGGTCGCCGATGGCCTTGTCGCATTGATCGATAATCCCGAATTGGATATCGCTGAGTTGATGGAATATATCAAAGCACCCGACTTTCCAACCGGTGGCATCATTTATGGTATAGGTGGCGTTTTAGACGCCTATCAGACGGGACGCGGACATCTGCGGATTCGGGCAAAAGCCGATATAGAAGAAGATAAAACTGGACGGGAAACTATTATCATCACAGAAATTCCCTATATGGTGAACAAGACAACGCTGTTGGAAAAAATGGCGGATCTGGTGCGCGAAAAACGCATTGAAGGGATTTCAAATATTCAGGATGAATCCGATCGCGATGGGCTGCGCATCGTGGTGGAACTCAAACGCGATGTGGTCGGCGATGTAATTTTGAATCAACTCTACAAACACACCCAATTGGAAACGACATTTGCGGCCAATATGGTTGCACTGGTCAACGGCCGGCCGCAACAAGTGACCTTGAAGCACATGTTGCAGTGCTATATTGACCACCGCCACGATGTCGTGAAGCGACGCACAGAATACGAACTGCGAGTGGCTGAAGATCGCGCACATATTTTGGAAGGATTAATACTCGCGCAGGACAATATTGACGAAGTAATCCGCATTATCCGCGGCTCAAAAGATACCAATGAAGCGCGGCGTGCGTTGACACAACTCAAATTGTATAGAGGACAACGCCAATCGCCCGAAGAACAACGCCAATTGTCCGAACGCCAGGTACAGGCCATTCTGTCCATGACATTGCAGCGATTGACCAACATGGAACAGCAGAAGATAGAAGACGAATACTCCGACCTGACGCAAGAAATTGAACGCTTGCGCTCTATTCTGGACAACCGCGAATTGCGCATGAATATTGTCAAAGACGAATTGGGTGTGATGCGCGAAAAATATGGCGACGAGCGGCGGTCAGAAATCGTGTTCTCGGCTTCTGAGTTCAGTATTGAAGATTTGATCCACGAAGAAGATATGGTCATTACAATTTCTCACAACGGGTATATCAAACGCATTCCCGTATCCACCTATCGCGCACAAAACCGGGGCGGACGTGGAATCACGGGGATGAGAACAAAGGATGAAGATTTTGTAGAAAGCCTGTTCGTGGCTTCCACGCACAGTTATATCCTCGTATTGACAGACCGGGGGCACTGTGTGTGGCTAAAAGTGCATGAAATTCCACGGGGTACGCGTCAAGCGCGCGGTCGGCCCATTGTCAATGTGGTAGATATCCCCTATGGACATAAGGTCGCCGAGGTCGTGCCAGTACGCGAATTTGATGAAGATCGCTATCTGCTGTCTATAACCCAAAAAGGGCTAACAAAAAAGACCGCTCTGTCTGCCTATAGCCGTCCGCGCAAGGGTGGCATTATTGCGATGAATGTGCGGGAAGACGATCAGTTAATCAAAGCCGCGATTACAGCGGGTGACGACCGGGTGATCATTGCCACAAAGCACGGACAAGCTGTGTACTTTGACGAAAACAAGGTGCGGGCTATGGGGCGCAACTCACAGGGGGTGCGCGGCGTGTCTTTGCAAGGCGATGATGTGGTGGTGGGCATGGTGGTCGTTATTCCTGAAAATGTCGAACAGTCTCATTTATTGACCGTCTGTGCCAATGGATATGGCAAGCGCTCGCCGATTTCGGAGTATCGCCTGACAAACCGGGGGGGTAAAGGCGTGATCAACATCAAAACCACAGATCGAAATGGTCCCGTGGTATCGGTGATGGGTGTGACGGAAGATAGCCGCGACGATATGGTGATTGTGACACAGAATGGCATCTTGATCCGACAAAAAGTAGCGGACGTGAGCGTGATAGGGCGCAATACGCAGGGCGTGCGTCTGATCAACCCGGATGACGGCGATCAGGTAATCGATGTGGCACAGGTCAGCCAGGATGAGGAAGAAGGCGAAACCGCGATAGATCCAACATCTGAAGAAGTAAGTGAAAGTGAAGATGAGAACACTGCTGAGGAAAACGGAACGATGAAGACGTTATGGCGCGAGGTGCAAAAACGAACGGGATGGAAGTAAACAACACACTTTTGAACTGAAATACGCAGCGGCAGAGATTTTTCTCTGCCGCTTTTTTGTTTTTTATCCTCTTATGGATGCAGAATGCGAATGATCTGCGGTTTTTCTGTCACAGCGGACAAATTCCCGATGCGCGTGATGGCACGTTGCATCGCGGATTCGGGAGCATCGTGTGTGATCATGATTAGGGGAACCGTGCCACCTTCTGTTTCCGAGCGCCCGTGCTGGATAACCGTTTCTATGCTGATATTTTCCCCGGCAAAGAGTGCTGCAACCTGCGCCAGAACCCCGGGTTTGTCGTAAACGGTAAGCCTACAATAGCTGCCGGTCTGAATATCGCCGATGGGAACGAGATCTGCCTCGGGCAGCGGAGCAAGTGGTGCTCCCGCGGGACCAAGGCCGGCTTTGCGCCGCTCGGCAATGGTGACCAGATCGGCAATCACCGCGCTGGCTGTAGGCAATTCGCCGGCACCTTTGCCGTAAAAGACCTGGGCATCAACCGCACTACCGACAATTTCCACAGCGTTAAATTCATTGCGGATATCCGCCAGGAGTGCATCGTGGGGCACAAAGGCGGGATGCACGCGCGCTTCAATGCGACTGCCCGCCACGCTGGCTATGCCGAGCAATTTGATGGTATAGCCAAGTTCGCGGGCAAAATCAATATCTAATGCGGTAATATGAGAGATGCCCTCTTTGAGAATATCGCCGGACGAGACGCGCTGGCGAAACGCAAGGCGACAGAGAAGCGCGAGCTTTTGAGCCGCATCCGTGCCGTCGATATCCATAGTGGGATCGGCTTCGGCAAACCCTTTGTTCTGTGCTTCTTTGAGCATGGGACCAAAATCCTCTCCGGCTTCTGTCATGCGGGTGAGGATGTAGTTGGTCGTGCCGTTGAGGATGCCGTAAAGCGATTGAATATTGTTGGCCACCAGCCCCTGGCTGAGTGTCTGGATAATGGGAATGCCGCCACAGACGCTGGCTTCAAAGCCGAGTCCAACATTGTTTTGAACCGCAGCCTCAAACAGGCTGTCCCCGCGTTCGGCCAGAAGGGCTTTGTTCGCCGTAACCACATCTTTGCCATTTTGAAGCGCCGCGAGAACGAGATCGTATGCCGCATCAACACCGCCCATCACTTCGACCACAATCTGGATTGCAGGGTCGGCGACCACATCCATAGGATTGGTCGTGAAACGGTCAGAAGGCAAGTCAATTGCGCGAGGTTTGGACAGATCGCGCACAGCGATTTTGCGAATATCGAGGTCGAGACCCCGAACGTGTTTAAATTCCTGGTCGCGATCACGCAAAATACGCGCCACGCCGCCACCGACAACACCCATGCCAATCAAGCCAATACCAATTGCCACTTTTGCCTCATAAAGTTAGAGATGAAAATTTTTGCGTTTTTCTTTATACTGTCAAACTGTTAAAGTGTATCCTAACGTCTTTCTCTTGTCAAGAAAAGGATTCGATATGGGTGATCTGCCAAAAACAATGCCCGTAGTCATGTGCCGCGCGCCCGAAGATTATCGCCTGGAAGAATACGCAGTGCCGCAGGTAGAGGCGGGCGAGGTTCTCATTCGCGTGCAATCGGTCGGTATATGTGCAAGTGACTTGAAGTGCTATCTGGGAGCACCCATGTTTTGGGGCGATTCCCACCGCGAGGGCTACTGCCAGGCACCGATTATTCCCGGGCACGAATTTGTGGGAGAGGTCGTAGCACTCGGTGACGGAGCTGGTGACAAATATGGATTGGCGATTGGCGACCTCGCCGTATCGGAGCAGATTGTACCATGCGGCGCGTGTCGTTATTGCTTGCGTGGGCAATACTGGATGTGCATGGTACACGATATTTATGGCTTTCGCCAGGCGACATTTGGCGCAATGGCCCAATATTGCAGGTTGCCCGCCAGAGCCTTGAATTATCGCGTGCCAAAATCCATCCCCGCCGCGCATGCGGCGTATGTAGAACCCCTCGCCTGTGCGATTCACGCGGTCGAACGCGGCAATATCCAGTTAAATGACACCGTCGTCATTGCCGGCGCGGGACCACTGGGCCTAGGTATGGTCGCTGCTGCACGAATGAAGAATCCCGCATTGCTAATTGCCTTAGACCTGGATGATAAACGGCTGGAAATAGCCAGAGCGTGTGGGGCGGATCTGGGATTGAATCCAAATTCGGTGGATGTGATTGACGAAGTCCATAAATTGACAGAGGGTTATGGTTGCGATGTGTATATTGAGGCGACCGGACATCCCGCGGCAGTGGAACAGGGACTGCTTATGATTTGCAAACTCGGCACATTTGTCGAGTTCAGCGTAATGCGCGAACCCGTGACAACCGATTGGACGATTATTGGCGATACAAAAGAACTCAATATTCACGGCGCGCACTTGAGTCCGCATTGTTATCCCATTGCCATTCGAATGCTGGAACAGGGACTCCTCCCAATGGACCAGATCGTAACCCATCAATTGCCACTTGAAGATTTTCACAAAGGGATTGACCTCGTCGCAGACGGAACCCAGTCCGTAAAGGTGACATTGAGACCGTAATGGAGAAAATATGGCAGAAATACACGTAATGGATTTGTTTCGATTAGATGGAAAGGTCGCGTTGATCACAGGTGGGTCCAAAGGATTGGGCGCATCGATGGCGATGGGATTGGCGCAGGCCGGTGCAAAAACCGTCATTTGTTCGAGGACGCAGGCAGATTGTGACCGCGTGGCGGGAGAGATCGCAGAAGAGGCACGGCAGGAGAGTATTGGTATCGCTGGAGATGTGACGCATGAAAAAGATGTGGATCGGGTATTTGATACCGTCATCGAGAAATACGGGAAGCTGGACGTGTTGATCAACAGCGCGGGGATTAATATTCGGCATCCCGTAGAGGATTTTCCACTCGACGAGTTTAAGCAAGTGATCGATATCAATCTGACCGGCGTATGGTTGTGTTGTCGAGCGGCTGCCCGGGTAATGAAACCACAGGGATCGGGTTCCGTGGTAAACATTGCGTCGGCATTAAGCGGCGTCGGGTTAAGAGAGCGCTCGGCGTATTGTTCGTCAAAAGCGGGATTAATCGGGATGACAAAAACAATGGCTCTGGAATGGGCAGAGTCCAATGTGCGCTGCAATGCCCTGTGTCCCGGACCGTTTTTGACCGAGATCAATGTGCCGCTTCTCAAGACGCCCGAGAAGGTGAAGTCACTATTGAAATTGACAGCATTAAATCGCTGGGCTGAGTTGCACGAAATTCGTGGCGCAGCGTTGTTTTTGGCGAGTGATGCATCCAGCTTTATGACGGGAGCATCGCTATATGTAGATGGCGGATGGAACGCGCAATAAACAACTTTTCTGAGGAAAATCACAGTGATAGAAAAAATCAACGAATCGGAAATAGAGGAAACATCGCGCCAATCGCGCACGGGCAAATACGGTTTGCATCGAAAGGATATTTCCGGAGTATTGGAAACTACAGGACAGCCATTTGAGGTTGAATGGGTGCGATTGCCGCCGGGAAAAATAAATTTTCCGTGCCATGCACACCAGGTACAGTGGGAATTTTATATCGTGCTCCGCGGCCACGGCACTGTGCGCCGCAACGATCACACATTTGAAGTGGGAGTAGGCGATGCATTCGTCCAACCGCCTGGCACCGCGCATCAGATACGCAATACGAGTGAGACTGAAGATCTGATTTATTATGTAATAGCCGACAATCCCGTGAGCGATCCGGTCTATTATCCTGACTCGGACAAATGGGCGATCCGTCCACCGGGAAAATTGGGCCGCCTGACCGAGACGGAGTATTACGATGGGGAAGAGTAAAGGAAAGGAACAATATGAGCAGACCAAATTTTATGCTAATCACAGCAGATGACATGAACTGGGATGCTGTGGGGGCATTTGGGTGTCCAACAGCGGGAACAACGCCAAACATTGACCGATTGGCTGCAGGAGGATTGCGGTTTAACCACGGCCATGTGACGATAGCAGTATGCCAACCGAGCCGCTCGGCACTGATGACCGGACGCTATCCGCATCTCAGCGGGGGCGAGGGCTTTTATCATTTGCGACACGAAGGCGTACCTATACTACCCGATATTTTGCGCGGAGAAGGCTATGACGTGGGCATCCTGGGCAAAGCGAAACATTCGACGCCATACGCGGCATTTCAATGGGACATGGCGTATGATCAGATTGATCTAGGGCAGGGACGCAACCCCGATGTGTATTATCAACATACAAAAAGCTTTGTTCAAGCAGCCGTAGATAGTGATCGCCCATTTTTCCTCATGGCGAACTCCCACGATCCCCATCGCCCGTTTTACGGCAATGACAAACCCGAATGGTACAGCGAACTCAATCCACCAGCGGTGCCGCCCTCGCGCACATTTGATCCAGAAGAAGTGGTCATTCCCGAGTTTTTGCCCGATATACCGGATGTGCGTCTGGAAATTGCCGAGTATTACAATTCTGTTCGCCGCTGTGATGATACCGTAGGCCGATTGCTCGATGTGCTGGATGAAGCCGGCGTGGCAGAGAACACCCTCGTAATGTTTTTATCTGATAATGGCATGGCATTTCCCTTTGCAAAAACAAATTGTTATCTAAACAGCACGCGCACGCCCTTTTTGGCGCGGTGGCCCGCGGTCATTCAAGCTGGGCGCGTGGATACCGAGCATTTTATTTCCGGAGTAGATTATTTGCCTACAGTGCTGGATGCAATTGGCGTGGATATCCCGGACGGCGTCAATGGGAAATCGCGTTTGCCCGTATTGCGGGGTGAAAAACAGGATGGATGCGAACAAGTGTTCACGCAATTTCACCAGACCTCGGGGCGGCGCAATTACCCGATGCGATGCGTGCAAAACGCACGGTTCGGCTATATTTTTAATCCCTGGTCCGATGGCGAACGGGAATTTCGAAACGAGTCCCAGAATGGTCGGTCCTGGCAGGCGATGAAAGAAGCAGAAGCTAACGATTCGGAATTGGCTGCGCGAAACAATTTGTTCAGCTATCGCGTACTCGAAGAATTTTACGATTTTGAAAACGACCCCAACGCGCTGAACAACCTCATTGATGATCCCAATTACGCCGATGAAATTCAGAGCTTGAGAAACGCGCTCGAAGAATGGATGGTGGAAACAAACGACCCGGCACTCGAAGCATTTCGCGGTCGCACATCGCGGCAAGCACTCGATGACCTGATGGATCACCTCGCGGACACAATTGGAAAACGTCCCAATGAGTAAGAGGAGGGTTTTTAGTCATGCAAAATGATAAAATCCGGAAAAATATTGCGGAGCAGAGTTGGAAATACGGCGACATGCTCCGGCACATGTAAGTTTATTAAAGGAGATGAAATGGCACAGTTGCCAAATATCTTGATAATCCTGGGCGATGATCACGGTTACGGCGATATCTCAGCGCATCAGGGACCGCATATTCAAACACCAAATATCGATCGCATTGCTGAAAACGGCATTCGCTTGACACAATTCTACGCAAATTCATCCGTGTGCTCCCCCAGTCGCGCAGCATTGATGACGGGGCGGTATCCCGATCGGGTTGGCGTGCCTGGCGTGATTCGCACGTATCCAGAGAGTAATTGGGGATATTTCAGCCGTGATGCCATAACACTGCCATCAATGCTGAAACAAAAAGACTACCACACGTCAATTGTTGGAAAATGGCACCTCGGTCTCGAACCAGAAAACCACCCGTGCAAGCGCGGATTTGATCACTTCCACGGTTTTTTAGGCGACATGATGGACGATTATTACACGCATTTGCGGCATGACCAGAATTACATGCGGAAGGACCTCGAAGTAATTGATCCGCGTGGACACGCGACGGATTTATTTACAGAATGGGCAATAGAAGTGGTTCGCGGACACGCGCATTCGTCACAGCCGTTTTTTCTTTATCTGGCTTATAATGCGCCACACACACCCATTCAACCGCCAGAGGATTGGATTGAACGGGTGCGCCAGCGCGAACCTGATGCCTCACCCGAACGGGTGAAATACATCGCACTGGTCGAGCACATGGATGCGGGCATTGGTCGGGTCCTGGACGCGCTCGAGAACACCGGACAACTCGCTAATACACTCGTGATTTACACGTCAGACAATGGCGGACAGTTAAATGTGGGCGCGACCAACGGAGATTTAAAAGGCGGAAAGGGACAGATGTATGAAGGCGGCATTCGGGTACCCACCTGTGCAATGTGGGCAGATGGTATCGAAAAAGGCCAGGTGTGTGATAACGTTGCGATGCTCATGGACCTGTTCCCCACAGCCTGCGAGACAGCAGGTGTATCGGTCAACCACGATATTGAGGGACTGTCCATTTTGCCAACGCTGAGAGGAGAAAACCAGAATTTTTCTGATCGCGCGATGTACTGGGTTCGAAAAGACGGGGGCAACTCATTTCTCGGACTAAACCAGCACGCTGTTCGACGCGGCAATATCAAATTGCTGCACAACAGCCCTTTTGAACCGCTGGAACTTTACGATCTGGGCAATGACCCTCAAGAAACATCAGACCAGGCAAAAACAGGCGCATTTCGAGAGATGGGTGAGTTGTTGCAGACGGAAATGCAGCAAAATGGCAGTGTGCCCTGGCAAGCATAGTACTGGAGGTTGTAAAATGGCAATAAAAATGGTTTTGCAGCGGGCGTTGGAAGATGAATACATGCAGCAGATCCGCGACCTGGGTGTGGAAACTGTGGTTATGAAGTCCGAAGAAGACTTATTATCCGAAATTGGCGATGCAGATGCCTATTTCGGCGGCATGTCCCCGCAGATCTTGAACGCAGCGAAAAAACTGCGATGGGTGCAGGCGACGAGTGCCGGGCTGGATGGATATTACTTTCCAGAACTGCGGCAAAGCGATTTAACAGTGACGAATATCCGCGGGATATACAGCGATGTAATCGCCGATCACGTCTTTTCAATGGTGATGGCATTTGCGCGCGGACTGCATCACTATATTCGCAATCAATCTCAGAGCAAATGGGAAAAAGGCGCACCGGTTATCCATCTTGCGGGAACGACATTGGGCGTAGTCGGTTTGGGTGGCATCGGGTTAGCCGTTGCCGAGCGGGGACCGGTATTTGGCATGCGCGTGGTGGGGATGGATCCTGCACCAAAGGGAAAACCCGATTTTATCGCGCGTATTTATTCCCCAGATGAACTTTCGGATATGGTCGGTGTATCGGATTTTGTAGTGATATGCGTACCGCATACAGCCGAGACCGAAGGGTTATTCGATACGGATATGTTTCGCGCGATGAAAAATACGGGAATACTAATCAATATTGGTCGCGGCAAAGTAGTCCAATTGCACGCACTGACCAGCGCATTGCAATCTGGACAGATCGGCGGTGCGGGTCTCGATGTGTATGAAGAAGAGCCACTATCCCAAGATCACGTCCTGTGGTCCATGGAAAACGTAATTTTGACACCACATGTCGCCGGCGTTTCGCCCGATATTGATAAGCGCAGAAAGGCATTAATCGTAGAAAATGTCCGGCGATTCTGTGCCGGAGAACCCCTGTTAAATGTGGTGGATAATCAAAAGGGGTATGTGGTAGATGCAACATCGATTTATACAACGTAGGGGCTGTGCTCCGTGCCGCTCGTTTGGGTAACAGTTCTTTTTATCATTTATCAGGAGAAAAAAATGGCAGATTTTAAAGCTGGTGTTATCGGTTGTGGGGGACGAGGGAAAGCGCACGCACGCGGGTGGACCGCGTCAGATGATGTGGTTCTCGTAGCGTGCTCCGATCCGTTTGAAGCGCCGCGTTCGGCGTATATGGAAGAATTTGGTGTTGAAAATGGCTACGAAGACTACCGAGACATGTTGGAAAAAGAAGACCTGGACTTTGTTAGCGTATGCACCTGGACCGGACTGCATCACGATATGATTGTGGATGCGGCGGGCAGTGGAATACAGGCCATTCACGCCGAAAAACCCATGGCACCGACCTGGGGAGAAGCAAAATCGCTATATCAAGCATGCGTAGATAATGACGTGGTCATTACATTTTGTCATCAGAGGCGATTTGCCGGGCAATTTATAAAGGCAAAGGAGATTGCGAAATCTGGCGCCATTGGCGAACTGCGGCGTTTTGAGGGCAATTGTCCAAACATGTTTGACTGGGGCACGCACTGGTTTGATATGTTTTTCTTTTATAATGACGATGAGCCCGCCGAGTGGGTAATCGGGCAAATTGACGCAGAAGGCGGGCGCGAGGTATTTGGGACGCCCGTAGAAGGCAGCGGGATTTCGTGGATTCGGTATCAAAACGGACGCGAGGGATTGTTGGTTACAGGTATAACCAGGATGCAGGGCATTGCGAATCGGTTGGTGGGGAGCGAAGGGTTCATTGAAATTGGAGGCCGCGATGCTCGCCCACTCCGCGCTGTATCGGGCACCCGGGAGATAGATGTGGACCTCAGCGGCATGGTGAGTCAGCGCGATGCGACAACCGTTTCCGTGCTGGACCTCGTCGATGCCATAAAAAACGGGCGTGAACCCGAACTTTCAGGGCGCAAAGCACTGCAAGCAACAGAATTGATTTTTGCAACTTATGAATCGAGTCGTCGCCGAGGCAAGGTTGAATTACCACTAAATGTAGATGATTCCGCACTGTTGAGCATGCTGGAAGATGGCACGGTTAAATTATGAAACACGTAACAGTGTACCGAGAATCGGGACGGTTTGCGGGTTGGCCTGCAAATTACGGCGTGTGGTCGTGGGGTGACGAGACCGCGCTGGGATTTACGCTGGGATATACAGATCCCCAGGGCGGTTTTCACGCGCGAGACAAAGAGCGTCCATTTGTGAATATGCAAGCGCGGAGCATGGATGGCGGCGAAACCTGGAAAGTAATACCCATGCCGTGCAAAACCCCGGGAAATCGCGGATTATCAGCCGACGAACACATGAATGAGGGATTGCGCGTAGGTGAAATGCTCGATGGTGAACACGCGCCGATAGATTGTCCGGGCAATGTGGATTTTTCGCATCCCGGCTTCGCATTGATGTGTGCCAAGACAGGCCTGGGTCCTGGCGTCTGTTCCTTCTGGTACTATTCTCAGGACCGATGCCAGTCATGGCAAGGTCCTTTCTGGCTCCCTATGTGGGGGCAAACTGGCATTGCTGCGCGAACGGATTATCTGGTGGATAGCGCGGATCAATGTACGCTATTTCTAACGGCGAATAAGCGCAATGGGCTGGAAGGCCGCGTATTTGCTGCGCGGTCTTATGATGGTGGGCGCAAATTTGGATTTCTATCGTGGCTGAGTGAAGAGCCTGCGGGTTTTCAGATTATGCCAGCGAGTCTGCGTCTCAGTAATGGGCATATTCTCGTCGCTGTGCGTTGCACGGAGCGCGGAGAATTTACAGCGTCTAAACATTGGATTGATACGTACTTATCCGAAGATAATGGGCTGACATGGACACATGTTGGTCGGCCTGTACCTGCTTCTGGACAGGGGGGAAACCCGCCAACACTGACGCTTCTGAAGGATGGGCGGATCGTTCTAACTTACGGTTATCGCGCAGCACCTTATGGCATCCGCGCCAGGATCAGTGATACGACCGGAACCTCCTGGAGTGAGGACATTGTACTGCGCGAAGATGGTGGCAATGCGGATATCGGGTACCCGCGCACTGTTTTGAGGCCGGACGGTTCACTTGTAACCGCCTATTATTATAACGATACGCCAGAAAGCGAACGCTATATCGGCGCGACAATCTGGAATCCCTGAAGTTATTCCTCCCAGACGTTTACACCTTCACTGTCAAACGCCGGGAGCAGGACGAAGTGATCCTCTGTCTCAATCATCCGCTCGCACAACAAGCGATGATGGTGCGCGACCTGGTCGCGGTAATTGGGATCATCTACCAGATTATCCATTTCTCCGGGATCGTTTTTCAGATCAAAAAATTGCCAGGGTCTGCCGCCCATGTTGTTTCCCTTCACGGTATATTTGTAATCCCGCGTGCGAAATCCCCGCCAGACTTCATCAAAAAATGGTGGCCGTTCCCGCAGTTCCGCAACAAATTCGAGCAAAATGCCCTCGCGATCAAGCGCGTTGACATCCCCATGAATGAGAGGCGTTAAGTTCGCCCCCTGCACCTTATTTTTTGGGGTTAACCCCGCCAGACCGAGTAATGTTGGAAATAAATCCTCGGTACATGTCGGATCCTTGATCACCGTTCCCGCGCGTTCTCTCACACGAGAATCCCACACCATGAGCGGAATCCCCACAGATTCTTCATAGGGCCACTGCTTCGCACGCAAACCGTGTGCTCCCGCCAATTCGCCGTGGTCGGATAAAAAGACCACGATTGTATCATCCAATAACCCCTCCGCTTTGAGAAAAGCCATCATCTTTCCGACATTAGCATCCAGATTCTCAACCATCGCATTGTAGCGCTTGCGATTGAGAATCATATTTTTCCGCTGTATGGGATCCGCCACATCGAAATTTTCGGGCAATACAATATCTCTCGCTTCCCAGGCGGATTGCACATCGTCAGGAGCCACAAAAGGATCGTGAGGCGGTTCCACAGAAATGACCATGCAAAAAGGACGGTCATCCACGCGGTCTTTTATATAATCCATACCAATTTGAAACAAGCCATCGGTCTGATACCCTTCAATTTTTTTCGGCGTGGGATCGTCATCTTCAAAATAACAGGTATCAAAGGGATCATTCCGCAGCTCAAAACCATACCATTTTTGCCAACGACCTTGACGAGAACGCGGCACTCGCGTGCGGTTGACCTGCAAAGCAGATCCCAACCGCCCGTGCCCGCCATCGAGATGCCATTTGCCCACATAAATGGTCTCATACCCCGCCTCATTAAACTCATCGGCCAGCGTGCGTTCTTCTGACGACATAACGTATTCAATACCGGGTATTTTGCGGACATGGGCATATTCTCCAGTCATAAGTGTAAACCTGAAAGGCACGCAGATCGGATACGTGGAACACGCATTGTCAAATCGCACACCCTGTTGTGCAAAGGCATCCAGATGCGGTGTGCGTGCATCCGGGTCACCGTGAACTCCAAGAGCCTGTCGGCGCAACTGGTCACTCAATAAAACGAGTAGGTTTGGCATAATCCGCTCCATTTATATCATAATGAAAGTTTATCCTCACAATTCAAGTGCTCGCCACATATACCAGCTCCCCACTGACCGATAAGGTCTCCACCGCTCGCAATAGACCATCAATTCCTTTTCTGCTGGCAACTCGTCCAACCTATAAGTAAGCATAAATCCCTTGCGTACCCCCAGATCTTTTGTCGGGAGTACATCTGGCCTACCGAGATGAAACATCAGAAGCATTTGAACGGTCCACTCCCCAATGCCACGCACCTGTGTGAGATTTTCTACAATGTCGGCGTCAGACATTTCGCGAAGGCGTGACCCCGAGGGAATCAGCCCATCCATAGTTTTTTGCGCGAGATCATTTACTGCGGCTACTTTTGCCCGGGACATTCCCGCATTGCGAAGCATCTGATCATCCATCACGAGCACTTCATCCGGGTTGATGTCTCTCCCTGAAAACAGGGCGCGAACCCGTTTGTGAATCGTGGCAGCAGCTCTCCCTGAAAGTTGTTGATAGATAATCGACCGCAAAAGCGCATCAAAAGGCTTTAATCGTTTGGGAAACTCAATATTTATTGGTCCTGCCCTTTGGATTAATTCGCCGAGCGTGCGATCCTTTTTGCACAACACACGCATCGCTTTTTGAGAATCATAAGTCAGCACCTCGACCATCTCCTGCGAATAATTGTTGTGATTGCCTACCTGACGACACAGAACAATAATAAACATATCGGAAGAAAAATAGAAAATTCTCCACCAGCCTGATATACCTATCAACAGTAGATTTTTTCAATGTGGATAACTCAATTTCCTGGCCATTGGATAAAAAAATCAAAACTCATTGATTTTTAAAGAGAAAGGATCTCTGTGCACAGACCTGTGCACAAGTTTTTGGGTGTGGAAAATAATCTGGATAAATTGTGGATTCTTTGTGTAAAAAAGATATCCACATGCTCAAATGTGGAAAACCACACCATTTTTCCACACTTTTTGCACACAGAAATACACAATGTCAAATTGGCAGAGATTTTCTTATCCCTCTATTTTTCTGTAAGTTGTTCTTTTTTTCGATCCTTTTCCACAGAATCCACAGCGTTATTATTATTGTTGTATATCATAGTACATATTTTCATTCTATTAATAACATAAACAGAAATTGTGAGTAAATGACGACCTGGACATCTAAAACAGGAATATAATCGATAAAAATAACCCCCAGACCTCTATGAATGAGATCTGGGGGTTAGATCTATCTGCTTATGCATTATTGGGCTATTACTCCTTAACTTACGATATGATCTTGTAGTTCACTGACAAGATGTTCAAATTCTGGATCCGATGATATTTTGTTTTCGACGCTCCGGCACGCGTGAATAACTGTACTGTGGTCGCGATTTCCAAATTGTACACCAATGGTTTTGAGTGGAGCACCTGTAAGAGATTTGCTCAAATACATACTCACATGCCGGGCTGTTGCCACATCTTGCTTTCGAGTTGCACCAATCAGTTTATCTAAAGGTATTTCAAAAAAGTGAGCGGCAGCTTTTTGAATGCTCTCAATAGTAACAGTTGGTTTGGTCTTTTGGGGAGGGCTTAGAAGCGTCTTTCGCGCTGTTTCAATCGTAAGTGGATAGCGTTGTAATTTAGTAAAGGCCACCAGGCGTTTTAATGCTCCTTCAAGTTCGCGGATATTGGTATGGATCTGTTCAGCTAAGAAACTGGCAATTTCGTGGGACAATGAAATACCCATTTCGTCTGCTTTTTGCATTAAAATTGCCACGCGCGTGGAAAGGTCCGGTGCTTCAATATTTGTAACCAGACCCCATTGAAATCGAGAAATCAACCGATCTTCAAACCCTTTGAGATGAGATGGCGGGCGATCGGAACTGATGATGATCTGTTTATCCGCCTGAAATAGCGCATTAAATGTATGGATAAACTCTCTTTGGCAACCTTCGGTTTTCACATAATACTGAATGTCATCAACCAGCAATACATCCGCCTGGCGATAGATTTGATAGAAATTAGAGGTTGTTCCGCGGTTAATTCCTTCTAAATAATCCGTGAGAAACTGCTGTGCAGTAACATAAACCACCCGTTGAGCCGTCCCCATTTCGATGGAATATGCACCAATAGCCTGTAGCAGGTGGGTTTTTCCCAATCCAACGCCACTATAAAGGACAAGGGGATTAAAAGCTGTTTGTCCCGGCGACTCTGCTGTGGCTTTTGCAGCGGAAAACGACACTTCATTGCTTTCGCCAACAACAAAATTTTCAAACCGATACCGTGGGTTGAGAGGAAATACAGGTTGGGGAGGTCCAGAATGAAGAGATGGTCCAGTAGATACAGGATCGAGAGATGTTTCCTGCATGTATTCAGGACCTTGAGCCTGTGTCACGGGAAATGCCATTTGTTGATGAGTATCACCAACGGCAAAACTAATACGTGGATTCCAGGTAAAAACTTCCTGGATGGTCGTTTTGATCAACCCGATGTAATTTTGTTCTAACCAATCGGCATAAATTCTCTCGGGCACCACCAGAATAGCTTCTTCGGAGGTAAATTGCCGCGCCGTAATTGGAGCGAACCAGGTTTCAAAACTTTGATCCTGTATTTTTTCCTGGATGGCGTGGAGACACCGGTTCCATAAGTTAGAAGAGCGTTCATCCATAGTGCAAATATCCGTCTATGGCTGGCAAACACGCGCCAACTAAGGGAAACATCATGAGAATGCGTTAAGCATTGGAAACCGTTGTCTGAGGAATCCGAATATAAGGGAGGTTGATTTCGGTTCAGAAGCCGGAAGGCTCTCAATTGAGGGGGGGGGAAATTGAAAGTATTCTGAAATTTTGAAATCGAAATATTTCGGTTATTCTTAACAGCAGACTACGGTGGGGGAATCCACTTCAAAAGTGAATTTCAAAAGATTCTAAAAGCTAATCGAAAATTAAGCAATGGAATAAGCGGTGTCAAGCGCGTTTTGGTCAAAGAAGAACGTTAATAAACATTTGAAAAATAGTAAAATAATAGTAAAAAGTCAATATATAGTGTACAAAAAAAATGTACACTATATATAGTAGTGTAACAAAAGGACTCTCCTATCAAAATGAAATCCCTTGACAAAGCAGATATGCACCTCTATATTCCAAACTCTTTGTCGATATAGATAATTGAAATTTTTGTAGATACGAGGTGGTTTGATGAAACGGACGTTTCAACCACATAATCGCAAGCGCAAAAATAAACACGGTTTTCGCGCTCGCATGAGTTCTCCCGGTGGTCGCCATGTGCTGAATCGACGGCGCCGAAAGGGTCGCAAGCAGCTATCGCACTGATATGTAGGTGTGTTATGGGAACACCTAACCTACGCATTCGACGCGAAATAGCGAAAATTCGACAGCACGGCCAGATCTTTCGTGGGCGTTGGGTTCATGTTCAGGTTGGTACTTCCGAGATGGATCTAACGCTCATTTCAATTCGAAAAAAATTTGGGAACGCAGTTCGGCGCAATCGCATCCGCCGGCAAGTACGTGCAATATGTTCCGAACTAATACCTTCAGGTCATCCTCGCTGTCTCATGCTTATCTCTATAGGAGACCACGCCTGCGGTGTCTCTTATACCCAACTCCGTCTTGAACTACACCTCGCATTTCAAAAGGTCGGTCTTATCGACTCCTGATTTGTTTTTGCAATCCCTTCCTTTATTATTCTCTGTGTAGAAAGACTGAATTTATGGATAGACGTACGGTATTTGCCTTTGCGTTAATCGGCCTGATCTTGATACTGATGCCGTATTACATGCAATTCTTTCAAGGTGACACACCCCCTGTAGAAAAATCCGCCCCTCGCCAGATTGAGCCACCGCAGATTACTGATACAGCTCCCAAACCTCAACCCACACAACAACGCGAAACTCAACGCCCTCCTATCCAGGACAAAAGCCCAGCCTCTACATCGACGTTCCAAGCTCGTGATATTGTCATAGATGCGGAACTCTACCGCGCTGTCATCTCCACGCGCGGTGGCGTGATTACCAGTTGGCAACTCAAGAGCTATTTTGATGGCAATGGCAATTGGCTGGAATTGATCCCACCCAACGGTGCTGGACTTGGTGCTACTGTTGCGAGTGAGTCCCTAAATGGTCTCGAATTTACTCCCGATCGTGATCGCCTTAATATTTATGGTGATACGCAAGATCTGATCGTGTTGCGTGCTCAATCTCCGCGTGGCCCAGTCGAGAAACGTTTCCGATTTCAGGGCAACCGATACCGGATTCACGTTTCCGTCATAGCTGAAAGTCTTGCTCGAGATGATAAATTAGGGATAACATGGGATGGAAGTCTCGCTGACACAGAAAATAAGCGCGGGACGTCAGAGAGTTTTTACGAAGGTGTTTACGAACAAATCGTTACCTATATGGGAGGGGAAGTTGAAACATGGGACACAGACCGCCTTCAAGATAAAGAGACGCCTCCAAGTGGTCAACTGACCTGGATTGGTGTGAGAAATAAATACTTTCTCGCCGCGGTTATCCCCAACGAGGGTCGTTATGACCTCGACCTTTACGGCGATAATAAGATTGATCCTTATGGCTTTTCTTATCGCGATTTTGCTTTTGATATGTATGCTGATTCTGGACTTCATACGATCAATTACTCCGCGTATATTGGTCCAATTTCTTATGACATTTTACGCGCTCAAAATCGCGACCTCGATGGACTTGAACGAGAACTGGACCTCGATGATTTTGTCGATTACGGTCCTTATTTTGTCCGCTCTATTCTCAAGCCAGTTACGATTTTAATTCTTAAAGCGTTCCTCGCCATGCACGCTCTGGTTCCAAATTACGGCGTGGTCATAATTCTTTTTTCTATTCTCGTCAAAGTCGTTGTCTTCCCACTCACGCACAAGAGTCTTGAATCTACTGCCAAGATGCAGACACTCCAGCCCAAAATTGCCGAACTTCGCGAGCGTTATGCCAGCGACCAAAAGAAGATGAACGAGGCCATGATGAGACTCTACCGGGAAGAGAAGATCAATCCCATCGGTGGATGCCTACCCATGCTCTTACAGATGCCGATATTGTTCTCTCTTTTTTCACTGTTTCGCGGGACCATTGAACTCCGACAAGCTGGGTTCGCTCTCTGGATTACCGACCTTTCCCAACCAGATACCATTCCCATTGGTGGTTTTGACCTGCACCTCTTGCCTCTTTTAATGGGAATATCGATGTTCATTCAGCAAAAGATGATGATGAAAGATCCCAAACAGGCTATTCTCGTTTATATCATGCCCATCTTTCTCACCTATATTTTTTGGAGTATGTCCTCTGGCCTCGTCTTTTATTACACGCTCTACAATGTGCTGACCCTCGCTCAGCAGATCATCATGGAAAAAACCAAATCGATGTTGGGCACGTCCTGACAGGTTTATTTCTATGTCCGACAACGATACCATCGCGGCAATCGCTACAGCTCCAGGTGAAGGTGCGATTGGCATTATCAGACTCAGCGGACCAGATGCCATCTCAATTGGAGAACGTCTCTTCAGAGGCAAACCCCCCCTCCGCAACCTTCCTTCTCGCCAACTATCTTTTGGACATCTCTACATTCAGGGTCGGGATTTTGACAAAGTCCTGGTCTCGGTCATGCGTGCTCCCAATTCCTTTACCGGCGACGATACAGTTGAATTTAACTGCCATGGAGGCCCTTTTCTCCTCAGACGGGTTGTGGAAGCAGTATTTCAAGAGGGTGGTCGGCCGGCTGGTCCAGGAGAATTCACCAGGCGAGCTTTTCTCAACGGCAAGATAGATCTCTCGCAGGCAGAAGCAGTTTCTGATATGATCACCGCGAAATCTGATCTGAGCCTCCAATCTGCTTTTTTTCAACTCCGAGGTGGATTTCATCGCCGTTTCGTAAAAATGGCAGAATCTATTCGTCAGGCGGCCATGCTTCTCGAAGCTAATTTAGACTTTTCTGAAGATGTAGAGATAGATGTCGAGATGATTAAGCCATCACTCTCTCAGGCTTTAAAGCATATTGAAGACCTCATTCTTTCCTATGAACGCGGAAAAATTATTCGCGAAGGTGCCGTCGTCACCCTCGCTGGCCAACCCAATGTGGGAAAATCCAGCCTTCTCAACCGACTTCTCGAAGAAGATCGTGCGATTGTTACAGATATTCCCGGTACAACGCGAGACACAATTGAAGAGCAAATCGATCTCAATGGAATTGCTGTTACACTGGTTGACACAGCTGGTATTCGCGATACCGACGACCCGGTGGAAAGAGAGGGTACGCGTCGGTCTCAACAATTCATAGACCGCGCAGCTATTGTTCTCTATATTGTAGATGGATCGCTTCCACCAGATTCCCAGGATCTGGACAACATCAGTCGTTATGACCAGGCGTTTCTTGTTCTCAATAAGAGCGATCTGGGTATTTACACTGGGTGGCAAAGCGTTCAGCCTTGCCACCCCCAAATCATTCTCTCAGCCAAAACGGGCGATGGCATCACCACTCTGCGCGGTCGCCTTCGTGAGACTCTCCTGGGAAAGAGCGACCTGCCTGACGAAATCGTTACCAAAGAACGGCATGTTCTCGCACTTCAGCAAGCTTCAACGGGACTCTCCCAGGCTCTTCAAAGCCTTGAATTCGGCAATCCGGGGGAAATTATTGCTCTGGACCTCCGCGTTGCTCTGGACGCGCTCGCTGCAATCATTGGAGAGACCACGCCCGATGATGTTCTTGATCGAATCTTCCAAACCTTTTGCATCGGAAAATAATGTTGAACTGGTCTGGTCCTGTGTAGAACCCTCACGGGATGACGCGACCAGTTGTAAAACGTTCCACGTGAAACATCGGTGAGACGTGAAACGCAAGAGGGGGTGGGCGGTTATCTCGCCTGCTTCTTACCGCCTCTTCTAAAGGTATATCCAATGCAATCCGCTAAAGCTATTGAGCTTGCGAAGAGATCCTTTGATCTCTCTTTTTCTTATGAACAGACCGTCAGGCTCCAGCAATATGTCGATTTGCTTACCGATTGGTCGGGGCGCGTTCGATTGATCTCTCGCAATGATCGCAATTTTATATGGGAACGTCATATTCTCGATTGTCTCTCGTTGGTACCGCACCTTCCAGGAGATGGACCTCTCCTGGATTTGGGATCAGGTGCTGGTCTGCCAGGTATTGTAATCAAGATTATGAGGTCCGACCTCGAAGTTTATCTCCTTGAACCCACCCGCATGAAAAACCTCTTTCTTCAGGAAGCTATTACTGCGCTCGGCCTTCAAAACGCTTTCGCTATCAGATATCGCGCTGAGCACCTTGTTGAAGATTCCTCATTCTCTGGTAAATTTCTGGTTGGTACAGCCCGTGCAGTTGCACGACTGCCCCAGCTCTGGAATTGGGCAGAACCGTTTCTCGCCCCTCACGGTGTACTTATTTCAATGAAAGGCCCAGATTCTCTCTGTGAGTTCACAAACGGTGTTCCACGCCACATCTATGTTACTGAAACCTCTTTGACCTTACCCATTACACGACGAAGACGATCTTTTGTCTTTCTTAAAAGACGTTGAACTGGTCTGAAGATGATGTACAATGAGCCGTTTCTCAGGCTCATTCACCGACCAGTCATGCTCGAATAAACTGGCCTGAGAGAGGCCAGCTATACCCCGCTCACTCGCCTTCATACCCCGTTCCACGTGGAACATTAGTTAGCAAATGAAAGATTAAATTAACGAATTCTTTACTATTACAGGTCATACCTCCAGCAAAAGCCCGTCTCTCAACGCGAGAAACGGGCTTCTTTTCATTTTAATAGATTTTGGGCAGTTACTTTAATCCAGATCAGGTTATGCCAGCAAAAGCTTTTGCTGTACTGAGCAATACTTGCCATTGTTGGGCGGGGATCTGAGGGATGATCTTAATGAGTTCGGGAATATCCCTGTCTGTAGTAGAAGTGCTCGCGTTCAGGGCTTCGCACCACTGCTTGTTCTTGAGTACCTTGCGAATATCGGGGCTTTGAAGTGCTTTGGCAATGCTTGCATTGAGCATTTTGGGGTTGGCAATAATCTGGCTGATGACGGGATCTGTTATCAGCTTTTCCATCTGGGTAAAAAGTTTGCGGCCTTCGGGTGTTTTCTGTGCGCGTTCTTTGTAAGCTAAAAAAAGAAGCCTTTGAGGGTCGAGATCGAGTGTTTTTGCAAGATTCGTACACACGTCGTCGGATGGTATGCGTTCGCCTTTTTCTATTTGATAAATATAAGTGCCCCACACCCCAATACTTTCCCCCAAAGCCTGCTGGCTAAATCTTCCGTTTCGAGCTTGTTTTATTATTTCACCAAACCTCATACACCCCTCCCAAAAGATCGGTCGCGTTTAAAAATCTGATAACATAATATGAATTGAAAAGAGCCGCGTGGCAAGCTAAATCCTTAAGAAACAGATAGGTTAAATGAAAATATTTACTCTTGACAACACAAACTTGAGAGTGTATATTCGGGTAATTGCTTTCTGATACTCCCCATACAGAAGGCAATGAACACACACTTGTTTGTGTTTGTTCAGGGCTTAAAGTCCTGGAAAATAAAGAGAAACGCAATTCAGTTAAATTCTATTTCCCCTGAATTTAAGTCTCTCTTTATTGGGTGGGGAGGATAAACCGATCTTGCTCTGATTCCCCTTTCTCCCCAGATCGTCAGGCTTATCCTCCCCATTTCCCCTTTTTCTCCCCTTTTTTTCTACATTCAAGTACGGGTATTCTTTCGTACTCCATCTGTCTTTTTCAGGAAATCGCCCATGGCCCTTGATGCTGGCGAACTCGATCTCATTCGAGAAACCGTTCACAATGCCATTGAGTCTTCGCAAGAAAACTTTGCTCAAATGGTCGCCAGGCAGTTTGTAGAAGTTCGATCTGATATCCAAAATGTGCAGGATGCAATTCGCAAAATAAGCACACGTCAGGCTCAGGTCGAGGCTGATATATCAGAAGTCGGTCACATCTGCGAACAGCTAAAGCGCAGGCTTTCGATCATACACGATGGCATGGGTACTGCTGATCGGCTGTTGCACGAGCGTGAAGTTTCACTCAGATTGGATCATCTCGAACGCGAGTTGGCAGAATTGCGGAGCCGTTTGCCCTCTGTTTGATTTCCCTCCCCAAACATCCAGGTCCCTGTAACTTTGGGATAGCTCAATCTGAAACAACCGGATTTTCGAGTCGCCCCAGTCCGTCAATTTCACATATTACATGGTCGCCGTGTTTGAGCCAGAGTTGCGGCTCACGCCCCATACCCACACCGGGAGGTGTGCCAGTAAAAATCAAATCTCCGGGGGCAAGTGTGAATACATGTGTGAGATAAGCAATGAGTTTGGGGACGTCGAAGATCAGTTGAGATGTATTGGAATCCTGTACTGTTTCGCCATTGAGAATACAGCGAATGCCCAGGTTATGAGGATCGGGCACATCGTCTGTTGTGACCAGGTCAGGTCCTATTGGAGCAAATGTGTCAAAGGTTTTGCCCATCATCCATTGTGCACCCGGTTTTTCAAGCTGGTAATCGCGAGCACTCACGTCGTGCCCAACCATGTAGCCTGCAACGTGGTCGAGGGCATCTTCTTCAGAGATATTGCGACCGCGTTTGCCAATAACGACAACAAGCTCGACTTCGTAGTCAACCTGGGAACTCGCGCTGGGAGCCACGATATTCTCATCTGGGCCGATGATGGATGATGCATATTTGGAAAAGACAATGGGTTCGTCGGGAATAGGCATACCGCTCTCGGCGGCATGGTCGGCGTAGTTGAGACCTATGCAAATAATTTTTTCTGGATTGTCGATGGGAGCATGAATGCTGACACCTGTTTCAGAAATGGCATGGTCTCCTCTATCAATCACTGCCCTGGCTCTGGAAATGGCGTTATCACCTGCTTCGATAAAGTCTCTCATGGTCGTGGGGATCGAAGGATCGGCAGCACTGAGGTCAATGATCGAATCGCCTGATCGGGCACCGAGTCGACGCAGTCCCCGGTGCGAAAATGTCACAAGTCGCATAATGATGTTGTCCTTGGAAATGTGGAGGTTTGTGTTGTTCCGCGAACAATAAAGCGCGGAGAAGAACCACTGTCAAGGAAGATTTGGGGGTGTTTTTTTTCGCTTAAAATGTGCAAACGGATTGTTGTCTATGATGAGCGTCTGGACTTATATTTAGAAACAGTACCATATACCAGGCGGTGTTGTTTTGGTTAAGGAGAACTGTCTATGAAACGATTTGTTTTTTTTGGGCTATGCCTTTCGATAGCGGCCTGTGGAGGTAGTGGAATGGAAGATTTAAAACAAGCCAATGAGAAGTTGAACAATGAGAATCGGTCGTTGAAAAGCTCTTTGAACAAGGCGCAAAACCAGATTAAGCGGGCTGGCGAGGTCGGAGGCCGAATGCTATTTCTGGTAAAACAGATTCGGGATGTGCGAGCGCGTATCGCGACGAATATGGGGGATATTGAATTGAAGTTCCATCCCGAAAAGGCACCTGTTCATTGTTTTGCCTTTATCGCGCGGGCAGAAAGTGGGTTTTATGACAATACCAAGTTTCATCGCGTAATTAAAAATTTTATGATTCAGGGCGGCGATCCAAATTCAAAGGACGATGATCCATCTGATTATGGAACGGGGGGACCCCTCGTACATATCCCTCATGAATTTAATGATACAAAACATGTACCGGGTATTCTTTCTATGGCACGCATTTCAGATGTGTCGGCGGGTGCTGGCTCACAATTTTTCATTATGCATGGGTCTTCCCCCAATTTGGACAATCAATATACTGCTTTTGGAGAAGTGACAAAGGGAATGGATGTGGTTAATAGTATTGCAATGGTCGAAACCGCACCAGGGGATCGACCTCTAAAACCCGTGGTGATCAAGCGCATAGATGTGTTTCGATAGATAGGTGTGAAGAGATGAGATGGGCAAGCGGTGTATGAAGGCGAGTAATGAGCTGATGATGAACCGTCGCAGTTGTACACCGCTCCGAGCATGCCTGCGGCAGCAAGTTCATCAAAGGAGATGTGTCGCATCGAATGTGGAAAAGTGGATAATATTATCAACAATTTAAGTAGTTGATTTTATTTAATAACGGAATAAATTGATATGGAGATGTGAAAGTTATCCACATACTTTTCCACAATTCCTCTCAGATTTCCCAACGCTGAAATGCAGGCATTTCGGGTTGTTTTTTGGCCTGTGCGGAAGGGATATTTCGCTTGCTACACCTACAGAATTGGCCTATATTTGGATTTGTTCTAACAGTAGAAAATTCAAATAAAAACTTCACTCTCCGTGGGGTTTAACAGTGATTGAAAAAGTTAAAGATGATGTTGCCGAGATTTTGGCACCTTCTACGGAATATCTCGTCGAAAAACGCTTTACTCCCGATTTGTTGACGATGATCGGGTTTGTTTTCAATATAGGTGCCGCCGTGCTCTTTGGCTTTGGATTGTATATGTGGGCCGGGTTGACGGTGCTTGTTGCGGGTATTTTTGATTTTCTCGACGGGCAGGTGGCGCGCAAGGGTAAAACAGAATCCAAATTTGGTGCGCTTCTCGATTCTACTGTTGATCGATATTCCGAAATTTTTATCTGGTTTGGTATCGCGATCAGTTTTATACGAGCTGATGATCTCTGGACAAGCTCGGCGGTCTTTTTTGCACTGGCAGGATCTCTGATGGTGAGTTATGTGCGCGCGCGCATTGAGGGTCTTGGGGCGGAGTGTAAAGTTGGGTTTATGCAGCGTCCCGAGCGCATTATTGCCATTGGCGCTGGCGGGGTGATCGTACCTTTGATTGGGGATATTGGTTTGATCGTTGTGGTCTGGGCAATTGCTCTGTTGGGAAATTTTACTGCGATGGAGCGGGTAATTCACTTTCGAAAGCTGACGAAATCATAAGGCCTGGTTGTCGAATACAGGATGATAAAACCCGGGGGTACCGCCGGGTTCTTTTTTTCCTTACAGAAAAACGTGGGAACAAATGTCCGGTATTTTCATATCATTTGAAGGCATTGATCAAAGCGGGAAAAGCACCCAGGCTAAGTTGCTATTTGATCATTTGCAGGAGCGTGGGTACGAGGTTGTATTTACTTATGAGCCGGGCGATACAGAACTCGGTCAAGAAATTCGGCGTCTCGTACTCGAAAGGAAATCGCAAGGCGAGATTGATGCAACTGCCGAAATGTTCTTATTTTCAGCGGATCGCGTACAGCATGTTAACGAATTGATTCGGCCATCGCTGGATGCGGGCAAAGTGGTAATTTCAGATCGTTACGTCGATTCTACATTGGCTTATCAAGGCTATGGTCGCGGGTTGAATCTCGATGACCTGAGAATGGTTCAAAACGTGGCCACGGGTGGTTTAAAACCAGATATCACAATCTGGATAGATGTCGATTTGCAGACGGTTCAAAAACGGGAATTGCCACTTTTTTCAGATCGCATTGAATCAGAAGATAGAGGAGGAGAGAAAACATTTTTTGAAAGGGTTCGGCAAGGTTTTAAAGAAGTGTGTCAATCTGAACCCGACCGCATTTTCAGGGTGGATGGAACGGGGTCCATCAGTGCTGTGTTTAAGGATGTTAAAAAGGTAGTTGTTAATCAAATCTCTGTCAGAGATTTATATAAGATTAACTTGAAAGACTGGGTATTTAGTACCATTGAGAAGGTAGAAAAAGGGACTGCTTGGAACTATGCGTGGCAAGAGACATATTTCGAGCTGGGAGGCAAGAGCAAAGAAAGCGGACGTAAATTCTCACCTATGAACGGCACAGAGATCCTGTATCGACTGGGAAGAATAAAAGGCAGCAGAAAGCCTTTTCGAAATCCAGAATTGAAAGAGATATGGAACTGTTCAACGAATGGAGCCTATGCGATTCTGGCGTTGGAATACATTTTAGAAAAGCCCGATATTTCTCGGTCCGAGTTGTGGACCGGAATACAAGAGCGTATTCGTTCTGAATTGGGTGAGGAACCCGCAAAGTTCAATCAAGGTGCTCCCACAGTTGCATATAAGCTGTGGCATCTCGGACTGATCATGCACGACAAATGAGTTTGCCGTAAGAACCTGTTACCACAAACTGGAGGCGACCTATGTTTCTCCGAAGAAAATTCGCCATTTTTATAACTTTAATTTCTGTTTTAGGTGTTTATCTGGTGCTCGATTCCCGGTTGGTGACCGGCGAAGATGCTTATGCAAAAGTGGGGAGCGGTTTTGAGGAGATTAACGAAGCCTACCAGCTACTCTTCAACCAGTATGTCGATGAGCTGAAGCCAGAGGATTTGAGCAAGGCTGCCATTTCCGGAATGTTGTGGGATCTGGATCCTTATACGACCCTTTTTGATAGTAGCGACCTCAAGCAACTTCAGATTGAAACACAGGGCAAATTTGGTGGGCTGGGCATTATGATCAGCAAGCGAGGAAAGGATGATGGGCCTCCGGTTGTGATGAGTGTTATTGAAGGCACGCCTGCCGACTCTACCAGGCTCGTTGTGGGAGATCGCATTGTCGCCATTGACGGAGATCCGACTTTTGACAAGGATCTGCGCGAAATTGTCAATGTTTTGCGGGGTGATCCAGGTGCTGGCGTGACCATTAAAATTGAGCGACCAGGGATGAAGGACCCCTTTGATCAGCCCATTATTCGGGCGCGCATTGACATTTCAAGTGTACAAATTCCGGGCGAAGTCGATCCCGATATCGGTTATATTTCCATGTCCTGGCTCAGTGCTTCTCGATTTACTGAACGCACAGGAGGAGAGTTGCAACAGGCACTGATAAGATCGCTCAATAATGGTGCTACGGGGATTATCCTGGATTTGCGCAGCAATCCGGGAGGCTTACTCAACGCGGCGGTTGATGTGGTCGATAAATTTTTGCCATCTGATCGCCTGGTCGTGTCAACCAGAGGTCGTCTTTCGGATCAGAGTCGCAGTCACAAAACGCGCGACGACTCCGTATTGCCCGCCGAGATTCCACTCGTGATCCTGGTTGACGAGCGCAGTGCCAGTGCATCAGAAATTGTCGCAGGGGCAATTCAGGATTGGGACCGGGGGGTTATAGTGGGCACGCAAACATTTGGAAAAGGCTCTGTACAAACCGTGCGCCAACTGGGGCGTCAGGGCGATAAGGCTTTGAAGCTTACAACAGCGGCCTATTATACGCCGAGTGGACGCAGCATTCACAATGCTGAGAAGCGCCGATATCGCGGCGGTCCCATTGAGATTACTGTGGGAAATTCAAGCAAGGTCTCGGCCTATGAACTCTTTGGCATTATTGGTCAGGCTGAACGACGCGAAGATGTTATTACGGAACTCGAGGAGAGATTTGGTCTGGACAAAGACCTGGCAGAAGAAGTCCTTGGAATGCGATTGGAAGGGTTGTTGGGATTGGCTTCCAGCGAGCATAACGGACCTGAAGATGTCGATCCTGAAAAGGTATTTACAACGCGCGTGAACAAGCGCAAAGTTTATGGCGGCGGTGGGATTAAGCCCGATGTGGTGGTGCAACAAGAGCGCAGGCCACGGCTGGTGATAGCATTATTGCGCGAGGGATTGATTTTTGATTTTGCGGTTGATTTTGCAACAAAGCAATCATTCCCCAATCGGTTTGAAGACTACACCTTGCCCGAAGATATTGTCGCTCAATTCTGGACTTTCATGGCAGATTCATCCAATGCCGAGGGTTTTGACTATAAAGCGGATACAGAAATTCAAGTGCAAGAAGTCAAGAAATCACTAAAAGAGAAGGATGTATTGATAGACGAGACCATAGCCGCACTCAATCAATTGTCACAGGCTGCCGAGCGCGAGCGCGAAGCCGATTATAATAAGGCCGAGCCGTATATCCGTCTGGAAATTGAACGGGCATTGGCCAATCGCGTATGGGGCACTAATGGCAAAATTTTAGCGACGCTGAAGGGTGATAAGCAGTTTCAAGAGGCTGTTCGTCTGTTAAAGGATCGGGCTGTTTACGCGCAAAAATTGGCATTGGTGGAAGAGTGAATTGATGGACTGGATTCCGGCTCAAAACCATGCCGGAATGACACCTATTGCTCGTCACGCCTGCATGTTTTAAGCAGGCGTCCAGTGGTTTAAGTTAATAAACGTAAAGATATCGGAAAATATCTCATGATGTCATTGCCCAACATTATTTTTATTCTCTGTGATGATATTGGCTATGGCGATCTGGGTTGTTATGGGCAAAAGGTTATTCCCACACCCCGATTGGACCAGCTTGCGTCGGAATCCATGCGGTTCACACAGTGTTATACCGGGTCTTCAATCTGCGCGCCATCTCGCTCGGTTTTAATGACGGGTTTGCACAGTGGGCATACGAGGGTGCGCGACAATATGGGCATTGTGGGCGGTGTGGGAGAGCAGAAACGGGTGCCGCTTGAGCCGGAGGATTTTACGGTTGCCGAGATGCTCAAGGAGGGGGGATATACCACTGGGATAACGGGGAAATGGGGATTGGGTGAACCCGATTCGGCGGGTATTCCCACGCGCAAGGGATTTGATGAATGGTTTGGCTATCTCAACCAGCGCAATGCGCATTCGTATTATCCGCCTTTTTTGTGGCACAATGAAGAGAAGGTTATTCTCAAGGGCAATCTGGACGGCGAGGAGAACGACTATTCTCACGATATGATTTTTGACTTTGCCTGTGACTTTATTCGCAACAATAGCGATGGTCCGTTTTTTTTGTACTTGCCGTGGACATTGCCGCACGGGAGATATGAAATCCCCGATGCGAGTGCCTGGGACGATAAACCCTGGACGGATGATGAGAAAGTTTATGCGGCGATGATTACAAAGATTGATACACAGGTTGGACAAATTGCGGATTTGTTGCGCGAACTGGGGGTAAAGGACAATACGCTTTTGTTTTTTGGTTCTGACCATGGGGCCGCACGCCGGTGGGAACCATTTGGCAGTTGTGGTGCTTTGCGCGGGCAAAAAGGGACGATGTATGAAGGTGGTTTGCGTACGCCTATGATTGTGCATTGGCCCGATCGTATCCCTGCGGGGACTGTGAGCGATCAGGTGTGGTATTACGCCGATTTTATGCCTACGGTTGCAGACGTGACCGGCACAGACGCGCCAGAGAATATGGATGGCGTTAGCATATTGCCGACGCTGTTGGGTGAATCACAGGATCTTGGGGAGCGCTTTTTGTACTGGGAGCGCTTTAGCGGGGGTTTCAAACAGGCTGTGCGCTGGAAAAATTGGAAGGCCGTGCGCAATCCGTCGCCCCTATTGCTTGACGAACCACTCGAGTTATACGATTTGGACAGGGATATTGGCGAGGAAAACGATGTCGCCGCGGATCATCCGGATGTGATCGCTGAAATCGAGAGTTTTATGAAAGATGCGCGCACAGACTCCCCTAATTGGCCGATTGGTGTGAAGGGGTCTCATGGATGATTTATAATTATATATCCCAAAAATAGATTGACATTGCTGCCGATATAGGACAATATGTTTACCAACATGACCCATCGAACCGTCGCCCGTATAGGGAATTAACGTGTGTTCGATTGTTTCTACCCCAGGGACGCCCAGGTGCGTCCCTGTTTTTTTATTGAATAGAAAAAGGAGATACCAGCAGACGGTATCTCCTTTTTGCATTTCTCATATTAAAATACCAGCAACACAGGCGGTCATCATCATTATCCCACGTTAGTGAAGACTTTTTACCTGCGACGATTACCATATCACATCAATTGAATACGCCTGAAAGGGTTTGTCTCTGCTAACCACTGGTATGTCCTCTACCATAGCCTGTGCAATAATCAAGCGGTCAAACGGGTCGCGGTGATAAAAAGGAAGTTCGGTATATGTTGCAAGATGAGGTAATGAGATAGGTAGTACATCTATTTGGTTTATCAGAAGTTGCCTTGGGATGAACTCGCTGAAGGCACGCGACAGGCTCAACTTACCAATACCATACTTAATGGCTATCTCCCACAGGCTCCCTATGCTCAGCAACACCTCATTATCTATATTAGAGATGATTTGCTCTGCTCTCTGGCTGAGCTTGTCATCGTCTTCTATATACCATAAAAAACTGTGCGTATCGAGTAAAAGGCGCATTACATATATTCCCGGAAATCTTCGAGCGGTTCGTCGAAATCATCGCTTATATGAACAAGCCCTTTGGCACTTCCGGGTCGCCGTCGCCGCTTAGTTGGAACTGCTGGTACAGTTGCATTCTGCTCAACAGCCACAAATTTGACCACAGGTTGATTGCGTTCCGTAATAATGACATCCTCGCCGCGTCTGGCTCGCTCCACGAGTTCAGGGAACCGTTGCTGTGCTTGATCCAACTCAAAACAATTCATTGCAAAATTCTCCATAAATCAGGATATGGTGTCCAGTAACGCCATATCCTCGGGATTATGGTTCATAAGCCGCTGCTCGATCATATCCGCCAATCAGGTGGGACTTGTGCGTCGCAAACACGATTTCTTTGCCTTTGTGTGCCTTTCTGTGCTGGGTTTGTTCCCGCAAACTATCAACCATCTTCTGCAGCCAGATGGTATATTCATCGGGCAAGCCTCGCACATCAAGTGTGTCCATCATTTTCTCCTTTGGAATTGACTGTATGGGGCATGAACCACTTATATATCGGAAATTACCATACCCAACAATAAAAGTCAACCAACAGCTTTCATTTTATCTGCGCGAGGGTGGGCTCAGGTATCAAATTAAAATACCAGCAATACAGGCGGTCATCATCATTGCAAGTGTGCCGCCGATCATGGCGCGTATGCCGAGGATGGCTAATTCTGCACGGCGCTCTGGGGCAATGCCGCCGATGCCGCCGATTTGAATGCCCACACTGCCAAAGTTGGCAAAGCCGCACAATGCGTAAGTCAGGATCAAGGTGCTCCGCTCGCTCAAGACCACGCCCGAATCGGGCTGGGACCATTCCATCATTTGTGCATAGGCGATAAATTCGTTGAGCACCATCTTCTTGCCCAGTAATTCACCGGCATAAAAGCAATCGCCCCAGGGAATGCCCAGCAGATAGGCGAACGGTGCAAAGATATAACCGAAAAGTGCGGCAAGGGACCAGTGCCAGTTATATCCAAAGAGCGCGCCAGTCCACTCACCAATCAGCCCGAGAATGGCATCAACCAGCGCGACAAGGGCAAGGAAAGCGATGAGCATTGCGACGACGTTGAGGGTTAGTTTCATGCCGTCCAAAGCCCCTTTGGTTGCAGCATCCACGACATTGACATGTTTTTCATCTACACTTAATTCGACGTGTCCCAAGGTCCTGGATTGCTCGGTTTCGGGAATCATCAGTTTGGAAATGAGCAATGCTGCAGGTGCGGAGATGACCGACGCGGCTACGAGGTGTCCCGCGTCTATACCCATGCCTACATAGGCGACCAGAACGCCCCCGGCAATGGTCGCAAAGCCACCGACCATCAATGCCATGAGTTCCGATTTTGTCATGCTGCTTATGTACGGACGCACCATCAGCGGGGCTTCGGTTTGTCCAACAAAAATATTGGCTGCTGCTGCGAGTGTTTCCGATCCCGAAGTGCCCAATGTGCGTTGCATGACCCATGCAAATGCTTCGACGACTTTTTGAATGATGCCGAGGTAGTAGAGAATGGACATCAATGAGGAAAAGAAGATGATGGTGGGCAATACTTTGAAGGCAAAGAAGTGGTGGACGTATTCTTCTCCAAATACCAGGCTTGTGCCCGCATCGACAAAGCCCAATGTGGCGGTGAAAAAGTCTCCAATGCTTTGAAATATGGCAGCACCGATTGATGTTTTTAAAATGAATACCGCGAGGATAAGTTGCAACAACAACCCGCCCCATACCACGCGAAGGTTCACCTGCTTTTTGTGTTCACTCATAGCCCAGGCCAGGCCCATCATGACCACCAGACCCAGCACGCTGATTATCCGCTCCATAACCCCTCCTTTAACGGTTGCCGATGTGTGTGAATGCTTTTAAATTGGTTCGTTGCCCTTAATATAAGACGGTGAAACGGTTCACAAGGCTTTTTTTTGTAGAGACTTTGAGATATGAAAGTACGATACTTTTCCGATACTGATACGGCACTGGTTGAATTTGTAAATAGAAAAATTTTTGAGACCAGAGAAATCAATGAAAACATCTATGTCGATCTCGATGAAGAGGGCAATCTCGTGAGTATGACAATTGAGCACGCCAAAGCCAATGCAGGACTCAGGGAATTTTCGTACCAGGAAGTGACCGTATAACCATTTTTTTACAACTCTTTTATGAAAGGTTCATACAATGGGTATTGAAGTTATCCGGGACGAGATGGCCGATCTGGTTGATCCCGCGGCAGAACCCGAATTGGTTGCAGATGGGTTTCAGTTCACCGAAGGTCCGGTCTGGGACCCCGCACAGGTGTGTTTGTTTTTTTCGGATATTCCGGCAAATACCATTTTTAAGTGGACGCCAGAAGGGGGTGTGGTCGCCTATCGCCAACCGAGTTATCATTCAAATGGTTTGACATTAGATGGACAGGGAAGGCTCCTTTCGTGCGAGCACTCTGGCCGGCGGGTGAGCATTGAGGCAGATGGCGAATTGAAGACGCTGGTAGATTCTTATCAGGGCAAAAAGCTCAATTCGCCCAATGATCTGGTTGTCTGTCAGAATGGGGACATCATTTTCACGGATCCACCTTATGGTCTGTCGGGCAGGCATGGTGTGCCGGGAGAACAGGAATTGCCGTTTCTGGGGGTGTATCGCCTGCCTATGGGGGAATCAGAACCCATTCTTTTGATTGACGATTTTGAACGCCCCAATGGGCTGGCGATAACAGCCGATGAAAAAACTCTGTACATCGATGACACGCATCGGGGACATATTCGCGCATTTGATGTGCAGGAAGATGGCTCTCTCGCAAATGGCAGGGTATTGGCTGAACTCAAAGGTGATGAAGATGGTGCGCCCGATGGCCTGAAGCTGGATCGCAATGGGAATATTTATTGCACGGGACCGGGTGCTGTGTGGGTGTTTAATCCTGTGGGTGACCTCCTTGGAAAAATTAAACTGCCTCTTCCCGCTGCCAATTTGAACTGGGGCGGTGAGGATCGGAAGACGTTATTTTTTACAGCGAGAACCGATGTTTATCGCGTGGCGTGTACAGTGGGAGGATAGAAAATGAAAATCACAGCTATCAAGACGTTTATGGCGAGCATGGGACAGCGGTCTCGGGCGCTGGTAAAGGTCGAAACCGATGAAGGCATTTACGGATGGGGAGAGTGTTATAGCCCCGGGCCCGATCTGGCAATTGGTCCAACGATGGATTATATTTTTGAGCTGGTTAAAGGCGAAGATCCGCGGCGGATTGAATACATCATGCTCAAGCTGTTTCAGCAGTTCAGATTTCCACCAGGCGCAATAGGTCTTTCCGCTATGTCGGGCCTGGATCACGCGCTGTGGGATATCAGTGGTAAGGCTGCTGGATTGCCGGTTTATATGCTATTGGGTGGTGCTGTGCGCGATCGCATTCAGGTTTATCGGAGTGTCGGTGGAAAAGACGGCAGGGAAGCAGCAAGGGTTGCGCGCAAGCTCAATGAAGAGCACGGTATTACGGCATTTAAGACCAGTCCGTTTCGCCTGGATCCCAGTGCAGATCGATGGGGGCGAGTATGTGCGGCTGCCGCCGATTATTTTGAGGCATTGCGAAAGCATTCGGATGACAATTGGGAATTTGCATTTGACCCTCACGCCAAAATTTTTGAGCCAATTCGCGCATTGCAACTGGCTAACGCCCTTGCCCCTTACGATCCGCTCTTTTATGAAGAACCTTTAAGGCCCGAGAATAGCGATGCGTGGGCGCGGTTGCGTTCACAAATGCAGGTTCCGCTGGCAACAGGTGAATCTCTGTACACAAAGTTTGAATTTTTGGATTTGTTATCGAAAGACGGCGCAGATATTATTCAGCCAGATGTTTGTATATGCGGTGGGTTATTGGAGATGCGGAAGATCGCCGCGATTGCACAGGCGTATTATGTGACGGTGGCACCGCACAATCCGATGGGACCATTGGCTACAGCGGTCAATGTCCATTTTGCCGCCGCCACACCCAATTTCAAAATTCTGGAATATCACTTGCCCGATGAGAGCAACGCGCTGAATTGGTTGGACGAACCCTATTGGCCCGTGGATGGATATCTGGAATTGAGGCCAGATCGTCCCGGTTTGGGTGTGGAAGTGAATGAAGAGGTCATCAAAGCGGGTGAATACGTCCACTGGGAACGGGGGAGTACCAAAGCGCCCGATGGTTCGACGAATTATATTTAAAAGAGGAGGGCGAAATGACACCAGAAGAACGGTTTATGTTTGACCTCGATGGGTATTTGATCATTAAAAATGTGTTGACGCCTGAGGAAGTCAAACGGCTCAATGAGGTCGCTGATGCGACATTTGTGCGGGATTACGACGATCCGGGCAAGGACTCAAAGGGGCGAGCAGGGCGCCGACAAGTGGGGCGCGTGTCTGCGTGGTCGCCAGAGACACAGGCTCTGATCGATCATCCGCGCATTTTACCGTATTTAATTGAATTGCTCGGTCCAGGTTTTCGCCTCGATCACGATTATTGCATCTTTATGAGGCCGGGGGCTGCTTGTGGCCGCCTGCACGGTGCGCCCGGCGGGCATACGGGCAGCCAACGCAAGTACCTGTATCTGGAAGGTGAGATGTTGAATGGGTTGAGTGTGGTGACGTTCTTTTTGGCAGATGCAAAGGCGGGAGATGGTGGCTTTACCTGTATTCCCGGAAGCCATAAGACCAATTTTGGACAAAATGTGCCACCCGAAGTACGAGGTTTTGAACGCGTTCCCGACTATATGGTTCAACCCGAAGTAGAAGCAGGCGATGCGCTGATTTTTACAGAGGCGCTGATGCACGGCACGATGCCGTGGCGAGCAAGCCATGAACGCCGAGCTTTTCTGTACAAATACGCCCCGGGCCATCTGGCGTATTCCAATAATTTTTACAATGCGGATGACTATACCAATCCATCAGATCAACAGCGGCGTATCTTAACGCCACCATCTGCGGGAAGACGACCACCGGTGATTCAGGAAGTGTGAAGGGAGATTCCATGAATATTGTCCTCATTATTATTGATACAATGCGCTATGACTATATTGGTGCGAACGGAAATGACTGGATCGAAACGCCCAATCTCGACCGTCTATCCGCGCAGTCGTGGTGTTTTGACCGCGCTTTTGCCGCCAGCTTTCCGACCATTCCCTATCGCACGGATGTTATGACTGGAAAATACGGCAGTCCGTTCCACACCTGGAAACCCCTGCCTTTTGACACGCGCTCTCTTCCCTCTGTGCTGGGCGAAACGGGATACGCGACACAACTCATTCACGATACGCCTCATCTCGTCAACGGTGGGCACGCATTTGATTATCCGTTCCACACATGGACATTTATTCGCGGTGCAGAAGTTGACCGGGCCTGGATGGACGACGAAGCGCAGTGGCCGACCAACTGGTGCAAAGATCCCGTATTCGATGTTCTGGGAGAGGACGCAGATCTGACAAAACACAATTACACGTATGCCCGTACTAACCGGGGGCGCACAAATTTAGACGACTGGAATTGCGCGAAGTTGTTCAATACCGCAGCTCAATTCTTGCGGGATAATGCGCGGCGGGAAAATTTCTTTCTGTGGATTGATTGTTTCGATCCCCACGAACCGTGGGATGTGCCGCCGGCTTTTATGCTGAAATACGACAAAACTCCCGGTTACGATGGGCGGCTTGATCCCCGCGCTTTTCAGGGCGGGGGACGCAACAATCCCAATTTACCCGATGAAGCCAAAACACGCCTCAAAGCGAGTTATGCCGCCAAGGTCACATGGATGGATCACTGCTTTGGGCGGTTTCTCGAAGCCTTCGACGCCACGGGCCTGAGCAAAAATACCGCGATTATTATTGCCGGGGATCACGGGACCAATGTAGGCGAGCGCGGGCGCTTTGGCAAGTACGCGCCTGTGTATGAGCAGGAGATTCACATTCCGCTTATTATTAAAACGCCCGAGGGTGACGCGGGGCGCAGTTCTGCCATCTTCCAACCCCAGGATTTTTACGCTACTGTCGCCAATCTGGCTGGTGCGCCCATTCCGGGAAATATAGACAGCCAGGATATTCTCACCGCCGCGCGGGAAAGCAGTTCAGGGATGCGACAACTCGCGCTTGCGGGCACTGCCCGAGGATGGGCAAAACAGCGCGGTTTTTTCACTGTGTTCGATCAGGAGGGGTATCTGGAATGGCAACCCGAAGCAGCAGACTGCATGCTCACGCCTTATGGGTCGCTGGACAATACGGCGTCGGAATATCCCGCCCGCGTCCAGAACCTGCATGCCGCGGGTCTTTCTGAACTCGAGCGCCGGGGTGCTGATCCCATTCTGATCGACTGGCTCAAAAACGGCGCAGAAGGCGAGGTGCCCGAGAACTGTCACCTTTTCGATGGCTGGCCCGGGCCAGAGGGGTTTCAGACCTACTTTGCGAGGGCTTATGGCGGTGCGTGATGGTGGGCTTTCACACGCACGGTTACGATATCTGTTTCGTGGTATTGCTGGTGGCGAACAGATGATGCGAGATGTCGCAACAGCCGAAGAGAAACTTCTCGCTCCACAGGGGTTTCGTCCGTCTGTTCGCTGAGCAGCGCGATCCGATCCTGAAGGTTATCTTCTCCCGACGAGACAACGAACTCGAGAACCGCGTCGCCTTCTTCTTTGTACGCAATCAGGCGCAAGTGCCGGCGGTCGTGTTCTTCTTCATCTGGTATGAGTGTTAGCAATGTTTCCTCAGCAGCGGCGTCCAGACGGTTCGCCATTGCGGCGTCCCAACTATTGCGGGATGCAAATGCGCTGAGAAAGTCCCTGATTTTTGGCAGGGCGGAAAAATCGAATGTCATCTCTATCCGGCTGCGGCGAGGTTCTGTTAGTTCCACAAACAGCGTCATGAGAATGGCAGTGAAACCACCCGCGCTCATTCCATTCTCTAAAAGACCGCCTGCAAATTCCGAGATATATTCGGGAAATATCAGGCCGCTCTGAAAACCAATCCCTACAAAGAACGCGATGCCGACGATCATGCCGTTGCGATAGTCAATTCCATCCTGAGTGAGTATCTTTATTCCGACTACGAGGAGTGCCGCCAGGAGTACGGTGAGATAAGCTGCGATGACGGGACCTGGTATCGCGAGGATCAGAGCGAGTACTTTCGGAAGAAATGCCATAGCAATGAACACTGCTCCGGTGGCAACCCCGACGCTGCGGGCACCAACCCCGGTGAGTTCGGCCATCGACACGCCCAGCGTGTTGGCTGTGTTGGGTATTGTTCCTGCGAGACCGGAAATCAAGTTGCTTATCCCATCTACGGTTATCGCACCACCCACCGCTTGGAAATCCACTGCTCGGCTCTGACGCCACGATATGCGCTGGATGGCGACGGAGCTGCTGATCGTTCGGATGGTACTGATTATGGCTACGAGCAAGAATGCGGGAAGAAGTGCCCAGAAAGTTGGTCCAAAATCGAGATCAAAGCCCGGCCATTCGTTCGGCGGCAGGCCGATCCACGAAGCCTCGGCAATGCGGTCCACTTCGTATAGGCCGAAGAAGCCGCCAATTATCGAGCCGACGACAACGCCGATAACCGGTGCCCAGAGGCGTAACACCCCAGTCGCCTTTAGCGCGATGCCGCTGATAATGATGATTGTTGCAAGCGCACTCAGCGGCGCAGCGAACGCTGGTGCGCCGGGCGCCGATAGCAGATTGAAAATGGGCGGCATTATCGTAATGGGTATCAGCATGATTACTGTTCCCGCGACGGTCGGCGTCAAGAGTCGCTGAAACAGCGAAAGCCGATGGGAAAGTACAAGCGGGACGAAGGATGAGATGACGACCAGGGTGGCGAGCATCGCCGGACCGCCTTCGGTAATGGCCGTGATGCAGACCGCGATGAAGGCTCCGGATGGACCCATAATGAGCAGGTAACCCATGCCGATTCGACCGATGCGGATTGATTGCAGAATTGTGGCCACCCCGCCAACTACGACCGTGGCAGACACGGCCCATGACAGATAGGCTTCAGTCGTACCTGCGGCGCGCATCACGACTGTCGGGACCAATATGATGGCGGCTATGCTGAGAACGGCGAGTTGCAAGCCAAGGCCGAGGGCGAGTGTCGCCGGAGGCCTTTCGTCGGGCTGGTAGCGGATACCTGTGTCACCGCTGGGATTATTGGTATTCATTGTGAAGTGTGAAAGGTTAAATAAGCGGAACCTTCATCGAATTCCCATAAACCAACAGGCCCCGAATTTCCATCCGGGGCCTGTTCTATAAGAAGCGTACGTTCTCCGGCTGGAGAGGATTTCAGTCTCAGGCTGCGTCCAGCCGCGCGACCAGTTCCTGTACGCTGTTGAGATTAGCACAATCTTCAAGAGTCAATTTAACGTCAAATTCTTGTTCGACTATTTTCGCGAACGCGACGAGATCTACGGAGGAAATTCCGGCCTCCAAGAGGCTGATGCTCAGGTCATCGGGCAACGAAATTGGCTGCCCATCAACTTCCAGATTTTCCGCGATGAGGTTTCTGATACGTTCTGCAGTTGAAGCCATTGTTAAGCTCCTTTCGTAAGGGTAGATGGTTTGAGCCGAAAAGATAGTGATCGGCAGGCGTAAAGTCAAATTATTTTTGTGGTCGTTTTGGCTATTGAATCCAGTAGTGCTGACGCTGGAATGGATAGCTCGGCAAGGAGATGCGGCGGCGCGTTTCTCCCTCAAATAGTCCGGGAAATGAAACAGAAAGTCCCGCTTCATACGCCTTCGCTACTGCTTCTACAAACCCGTCGTCTCCCAGGCTCGACAAGACAACGGGTGGTTCCGCGTCGCCCTCTATCGGGTCCAGCACTGAGTTTGGACCAATCTCGATGAGTACATCAATCCCCTGATCGGCCAGCTTCTTCATGCATTTGTCGAATGCCACTGGCGCCTGCGCTTGCCGATGCCAGTATGCTGCGTCAAGGCTCTCGATCTCTCCTGTTACACTGCTCACCAGAGTCAAAGATGGCGGTGCGATTGTGACGTCTGCGAGGGTGGCTTCCAGACTGTCTGTGTCCCGCTCCAGCGCGATTCGCAAGCCATCCTCTAAGCTAAAGACGCCTGCCGCTTGCGCTGCTGCAATTTCCCCGATATCGCGTCCGACCACCACGCTGGGCTGAATCCCCACGCTTGACCACAGTGCTGTAAGTGCGGATTCCAGTGCATAGATGGCTGGCAGATCAGATAGATCGTCGGTCTGACCGAACATCACGTCCAGCAACGAGGTGCCACGCTCTTCCCGAAGGACTTCGTCGCAACGGTCCAGAACTGCGCGGACTACCGGCTCGCTTTCGTAGAGGTCTTTCCCCATGCCGATCCACTGGCTGTCCTGTCCGGTGTACGCGAAGGCGACCTTTGTCGCCGTATGCGGTTCTGGTCTTTCACCGATCTCTGCGAGTGTCTGTAACCTCTCTCTCAGCGATTCAACATCCTGGAATACGATGCCTGCGCGGTGATCGAAATGGCTGCGCCCCACACCTGCTGTCCACGCCATGTCGGCAAGTGTCGCCTCATCTTCGGATGCAAGCTCGTCGAGCCACGATAGATAGCGTCCTGTCAGATCTCGCAGTGCCTCATCGGATTTTCCCGATAGGGGCAGGAGCCGCGTCTGGCGCAGAGCGAATTCTTCTTCCTCGCCTATGAGATCCACGACCGACAGAGAAACGGGTTGCGCGGAACCCACAGGCGTTGCATCCGGGCTGTCATATCCTTCTACGACAGCATGGGCATTTGTGCCCGATATCCCGAAGGCGCTGACCCCCGCCCGCGGCGGTCGGTCGGGATGGCGCGGCCAGTCTGTCAGTTCTGAAGTTACTCGTACTGGAAGCCGGTCCCAGTCTATATGCGGGCTCGGATTCTCAAAGTGCAGGTTTTTAGGAATCACCCCCCGCTTCATGGCGAGTACTGCCTTGATCAGAGCCGCAACGCCAGCAGCTGGTTCCAGGTGACCGATGTTGGTCTTCACAGAGCCGATCAAAAGCGGTCGGTCTGCTTCGCGTCCCTTGCCATAAACAGTAGCCGCTGCCTGCACTTCGATCGGATCGCCCAACTCCGACGCACCCCCGTGTGCTTCCAGATAATCCACTTCTGATGGGGCAACGCCCGCTCGCGACAGTGCTTCCTCAATCACCCGCTCCTGCGCCGGTCCGTTTGGTACTGTGGGTCCTGCGCTGGCCCCGTTCTGGTTGACCGCTGACCCGCGGATCACGCCCCAGATGCGGTCGCCATCGGCTTCTGCCTCGCTCAGCCGTTTGAGGACGATCATCCCACAGCCCTCACCCCGGACGAAGCCATCCGCAGAGGCATCGAAGGTTTTGCACTGCCCTTCCCGCGATAATATCCCCAACTCCGCCATCTCTTTGGTTAACTCAGGAGACAGAACTGCGTGTGTCCCTCCAACCAGAGCCATATCCACTTCGCCCTCTCGCAAACCCATCACTGCCTGATGTACCGCGACCAATGATGACGCGCAGTTGAGTTCCACCGGTATCGTTGGTCCCTCCAAACCGAGAAGGAAAGCAATTCGCCCGACCGTCATGCTCGCGGCAGTGCTCAGATAACTGATGCCGTGGTCGCTGGCTGTCATCAGGTCCCGGTATTCGCTGGTGGCGATGCCAGCGTATAGCCCGGTGCGGCTGCCCCTCAATTTGTCTGGATCAATTCCCGCATCCTCGAGCGCTTGATAGGTCGTCTCCAGCATCATGCGTTGCCGCGGATCCATCATGCGCGCTTCAATCGGCGCAATCCGAAAGAATCTCGCGTCAAATTGATCAATTCCCTCCACAAATCCGCCCCGGCGATAGGCGGCGTATTCGGGAGGAAGGTCTTTGGCAAGAGCGTTCCATGAACCGGAATCCCGGCGTCCGTTGGTCACCGCGTCCGCACCTGCTTCGAGCTGCTGCCAGAAGGCGGAAAGATCCGGGGCGCCGGGGAAGCGGCAGGCCATGCCCACAATCGCAATACCGTTGTCCTCGCGCTGTACTTCCGTCTGTGGTTCTGGTTCGGGTTGCACCTGGGGTGGAGGGACGGGCGCAGTGCTGACTTCGCCGAGTTCCTCAATTAGATGGTTGGCGAGACGGGCGATGTCCGGGTAGTCAAATACCACAGTGTTGGGTACCACGTACTCATCGGCAAATGCCCGGTTCAGGCGGTTTCGCAACTCTACGGCCATCAGCGAGTCCATCCCCAGATCGAAAAATCCCACTGTAGGCTCCGGTGCTGTCGGCAACCTCAGCACCGCCTGTAATTCCTGCTGTAGGAACGATACCAACAGGGCTTCACGCTCCGCCGCGGGCGTTTCCGCCAGACGGGACATCAGGTCGTCCGCCAGAGCAGGCGAATCGGCCTCGTCTTCTGAAATGGTGGAGAGCAGATCCTCCAGCAGGGGCATCCGGTATTCCAGGCCCTCCTCGTAAGACGACCAATCGGCTGCCAGCACGACGGATGTCGCGGCGTCCTCGCGCACCAGTTGGTCGAATGCCCTGAGACCTTGCTGCGGCGTGATCCAATCCGTTCCTCGCGCTTCCAGCCGTTCGGCAATCCGTTCCCGTTGTTCTTCCGCTTCGCCGAGTTCCGACCAGGCGCCCCAGGCGATGGTCTGTCCCGGAAGTCCGAGTGCGCGGCGATGCGCGGCGAGTTGATCCAGAAACGCATTGGCCGCCGCGTGATTCGACTGGCCCGGATTGCCCAGCACGCCGGCCACGCTGGAGAAGAGGACAAACATATCCAGATCGCGGTCCTCAGTCGCGCGATGCAGATGCCACGCGCCCAACACCTTCGGCCACAGCACCTGCTCGAATCTTTCCCAACTCTGGTTCCCGAGCGCACCGTCCGACAATACCCCCACGCTGTGGATTACGCCCCCGAGCGGCGGTAGCGTCTCATCCATCCGCGCCAGCATCTCATCTATTGCATCGGCGTCCGTCACATCTGCGATCTCTACCTGCACTGTCACGCCGCGTTCCCGCAGCCTGCGGATCGTCTCTTCGGCTTCAGGGTCCGGTGCCCGGCGCCCGTTTAGCGCGATTGCACCTGCGCCGCGATCCGCCAAATAGTCGGCCATTACGCACCCGATCCCACCCAGACCACCTGTTACCAGATAGGTTCGATCCTCTCGCAACCGCCCACTGGTGAGCGGCGAATTCGCAAAGGCGATTTTTCCGATGTGTCTGCCGTCGCGCATGAACTCAATGGCCCGTCTCGCTTCGGCAAGCGGCCATCTGGTGTGGATGAGCGGCGTTAGTTCTCCCGCTGACAGCCGTTCCATGATGTCTCTCAGCAAAGCGCCGGGTCGCGCCGGGTCATCCCCCTTCAGGGCATGAAGATTCACGATGTAATAGGCCACGTCCGGCCGTACGGCCGCCATCTCTTCCTCGCTCAGAATGTCCCGCGCCGCCAATTCCACGAACCGGCCACCATGCGCCAGACACGCCAGACTCGCGTCTATGAAACCCTCCGCCGTCAGGCTGTTCAATACCACATCGACCCCTGCGCCGTCCGTGGCCTTGAGGATTTCCTCCCCAAATTTCGTCTGACGGCTGTCGAACACATGCTTTACACCGAGCGAGCGGAGATACGCCTGTTTCGGCGCGCTCGCCGTCGCGAACACTTCCGCTCCCGCTGCCTGCGCCCACTGGATGGCCGCAAGCCCCACGCCGCCTGCGCCTGCGTGAATCAGCACGCGGTCACCGGCTTTCAGCCCCGCGAGTTCGTAAGACAGCGCGACTGACACGAACACCGTCGGCATTGAGGCGAGCGCCGTGGCGGACAAATCCGGTGGCGCGGGTGCCAAGAGTTCCGCCCGGGTCACCACTTCCGGCCCGAAAGAGCCGAATGCCAATCCGACCACGCGCTCGTCCACCGCAACGCTCGCCACCTCGGAGCCGACCTCGATGGTATGGCCGCAAAACTCCGTGCCCAGGAATTTCTCGTCAATCAAACCGAGCGCCGCGAACACATCCCAGAAGTTCAACCCGGCGGCCTCGACAGCCACGCGAACTTCTTTCGACTCCAGCGGCGTCGGCGCCACCTGCAGGTCAGCGATCGCGCCGTCTTCGCCGACCCCCAGCATCCAGCCCGGCTCTTCGGGCAAGTTTATCCTATCCGTCCCCTCGCCGGTCCGGACAAGGCGGGCTACGCGGCGTCGGCTGCCTCGGTGTACGATTTGGTCTTCCGTATCGGGATAGAGCAGTTCATTGGCGAGGTCTATCGGCGGTGCCGTAGGCTCGGGATCCAGATCGATCATCTTCGGCTGCATGTGGGATGCTTCCCGGGCCAGTACCTTTCCGAAACCCCATAGCGTCGCGCCGACAAGCTCTCCGGCGCGTTCGCGCTCCAGCACCTGCGCGCCCCGCGTGAGGAACCACAAGCCCTTCTCGGGTGTCACATCGGCGTCGGCCAGACCCTGCGCCAGCGCCAATGCGCTCGCTCCTACTCGTTTTACGTCCTCCGCCATCTCAGCAGTCGTCGTATCAGACCCGCGACCGTCGAGCGCCACGAGATGCACGACGCCGCTGAGCGGCGCATCTGCGGGCAGACCTTCCAGCAGCGACTGCCACGATTCTCGGTGCTCCATCTCCAGGGACGTATGGATGACAGCAGTTTTTTCATCCGCCGGACCCTCTCCCGTCGAACCTGCATCGCTCGCCAGCACAACCGTCTGGTTGCGCGCCGCCAACTCCATGGCCAGTACCGCCGCCGCGCCGCCGCGGTCCTCCGCCAGAACCCATACTCCGCGTCTTTCGGCTACGTCCTCGGGCAGCTGCGCCAGAATCACGCCTCTATCCGGAATCTCGGCGGCGTCGGGTCCGCCCAGTCCCAGAATCTCCACGCCTTCGAAACCCACGCTGCCGAGGGACTGTCGCCATACGTCTGGCCCCGCCAGGGCGTAGGTGGGGCGGCAGTCGTCTGAGAACCGCCACCAGCCGTCCAATTGTCCGAAAGTCATATCCAGCCAATCCTGGCCGCAAAGGTTCTCGAGTGCCACGAGATGTCCCGACGGCGCGAGAAGGCTCCTGCAATGCGTCAGCGTTTCCTCCAGGTACCGCGTGGCGTGCAGCACATTGGACGCAATCAACAAATCATAACCGTGGGCGTCGAATCCCTGTTCTACGGGGTCTTTTTCGATATCCAGCACCCGGTACTCGATACACTCATCGCCGAACAACCCCTCTGCCTGCGCGAAGAAACCCGCCGAGATATCCGTGTACATGTAGTCGTACCGCCCTTCGGGAAGCTCAGGCAGGACGGATTCGGTCGCCGATCCGGTACCCGCCCCGACCTCAATCACCCTCAAGCGCCGTCCTTCGGGCAACCCGGCTACAAGTGTTCGCACCGCGTCTCCCAGCATCCGGTTCGACGCTCGATATATCGGTGCCTTGAAATAGAGATCCGCGGCGCTGGGTTCTCCGCTGCCGAAGAGAAGCGACAGCGGATCCTCTTCGCCGCGAAGCACTTCCGCCAGGGCACCCGCGCTTCTGCGAAAAATCCCGATCTCGCTTGAAGCATACGAGTAACGCTCGCTCACTTGTGCCGCGAACTGCTCGGGATTGCCCGGAATTCCTTCTGGCAAGGGATCTCCAGCCCCTACGGCAACGACAAAATCTTCGCCCGCCGCCTCCAGAACGCCTGCGCGAGCCAATATTTCGAGCATCCGGCGGAACAGACGGCTGTGTTCATCCAGGACTCCCAGGCGCTGCCGCAAATCTTCGGAGTCCACGGCGGTGCCCACCTTCCTCTCCCATCCGAGTTTCTCCAGGGCCGAGAGCGCAAAATGCCGCGCCATGCACGAGAGGTCCGCCAACCAGGCGGGCCTCAATCCGGCGTCGACTCCTTCCGCTGCCAGGTAGTCGGAGAACAGCTCCCAGCGGTCCGCAACCTCTCCCGGACTCGGAAGGAAATCCGCTGGCAGCAGTCCCGGCGCAAGGGCGCTTTCGCGCCACATGACCTCGTAGAGCAGTTCCTGAACCCCTTCCACTGCCGAGAGCAGCGCCGCCCGCGTCGCGCGCTTCACCATGAATCCGCTCAATTCGCCGATCAGGACCCCACTCTGGTCGTAGAGAAGGAAATCCCCCACGAAGACCTCTGGCGACCCGCCGGTTTCGGCATCCGGTTCCCGATTCTTCGAAGCCTCCCGCATGCGCACGTGGCAGAGAAACCGATCCGGTAGCCGATCCGGCAGCCACAGCCGCTCCCAGCCGAACGGCAGATAGGTGATTCCGTCTTCGGCTCCACCCGGATTGCGCGCGGCTCCCATCACCTGAAAGCAACCGTCGAGCAGGAGCGGGTGTACGTCGAGATCGTTCCCGCCGAGAGCCTCGGGAAAACACACTTCTCCCAACGCCTCGCCCGCCCGGGACCAGACCATCCTCAGCGTGCGGAACGATGGGCCGAGATCAATCCCGACGCCCGCCTTGGCGCGGTAAAACGCCGGCACGTCCTCGGGCGACAGACCGGCCTTCAGGCTTTCCAGATCCACCTGCTCAGAGGCTTGCCTGGCGCCGGCATCCGATGGCGCGCGACATTCCGCGTGCAGCGTCCAATCCTCCTCGGCCTCTCCTTTGCTGAATATTCGAACGAGGCGCGAGGGTGCCTCCCCTGGAGCCTCGAGCAGAACCTGCATTTCCCGGCCCCTGCCTTCATCGTTATCCGCACTCTCCTCCGGGAAGATCAGCGCATTGTGCAGTTGCATTTCCTCGATGACCATCGATCCGCTTCTCTCGGCGGTGGATGCCGATATCGCCATTGCCCCATAGAACGCGCCCGGGGCTATGACACGGCCGAACACCCTGTGATCGTTCAGCCAAGTCGGATCCGATGGAAAAATCTCCGTCTCGAACGCAATTTCGCCGCTGGCGGATTCATGCCTCTCGCCCAGGAGGGGATGACCGGTGCTTTGCCGCCGTCGTTTCGGTGTTTCGACCCAGTAGCGTTCGCGCTGGAAAGGATAGCCCGGTAGCGAAATACGGCGCCGGGTTTCACCTGCGAACAGTCCGGCAAAGGACACGGAAAGACCCGCCTCATAAGCATTTGCAACTGCCTCTGTAAATGCGCGGTCGGCTTCTGCTTGCGACACTTTGGACGAGGGACGCAATAAGCTCGGTAGCGCAACAGGAGGATCCCCTGCCGTGTCTGGCCACGACAGGGTCGCCATTGTACTCAGCACGGCGTGCGGACCCACTTCAATGACCAGATCGACGCCCAGCCCAGCCAATGTCTCGATGCTTGGCGCAAATGCCACTGGCTTTCGCGTGTGCTGACGCCAATACGCACTATCCTGACGTTTTCCCGTTTCCAGCACCTGACCCGTCACATTGCTCACCAGGGTGAGCGATGGGGGCGCGATCGCGATCTCTGAGACTATGGCATCCAGTTTGTCCAGCATCGGCTCTACCAATGCACTGTGGAATGCGTGCGTGGTGCGCAAGCGGCTGACCCGAATGTCCTGCGCGAGGAAGTGCTCGGAGATCGTCTCGATCTCTTCTTCGGGACCGCTCACCACCTGATGCGCTCCGTTGTATGCCGCAATGCTCAGTCCCACGCCTGTGGAGGCTGCGTTCAATTCGTCGAGGGCTGATTCTACCTGTGACACGTCCGCAAAAATGGCCGCCATGGCCCCACCACCGGGCAGTGTCGCTGTCAGTTCGCCTCTCGCCGCAGCAAATCGCACACCTTCTTCTATGCTAAAGACACCTGCTGCTTGCGCCGCTGCCAGTTCTCCAAGACTGTGTCCGAGCACCACACCGGGTGTAATACCCACACTTTTCCAGAGTGCTGTCAGTGCACATTCTATCGCAAAAATGGCTGGTTGTGTCCACTCCTGGTCGGATAAATCACCAGCGCGACCGAATATCACATCGAGCAACGAGGCACCTCTCGCTTCCCGCAGCACGGCGTCGCATTGGTCCAGCACTGTCCGCACCACTGGTTCGGTGTGGTACAGGTGCTCGCCCATGCCGACCCACTGGCTACCCTGTCCGGTATATACAAATGCGATTTTGGAGGGTGTTTGCGGCGCAGGTCTCGTGCTGATCTCTGCGAGTGCATTCAGGCTCTCGCGCAGCGATGCGCCATCGCTGAATACGATGCCCGCGCGGTGAGGGAAATGGCTTCGTCCCACGCCGGCTGTCCACGCCATGTCGGCAAGCAGGGCTTCATCTTCGGAAGCAAAATCGCGTTTCAGGTACTGCCTCGCCAGGTCTCGAAGCGCTTCATCGGATTTTCCCGATAGCGGCAGCAATCGCGTCCTGCGCGCGCCGAGTTCTTCCTCCGACGGTAGCACTGACTTCGGTAGAGAAATGGCAACAGGCCGTGCGAGTCCCACGGGTAAATACTCTTCATCACTGCTTTTTGGTGTTCCGTACCCTTCCACTATAACATGCGCGTTTGTGCCCGACCATCCGAACGAATTCACTCCCGCAATCGGTGGTCGTTCGGCGTTGAGCGGCCAGTCCATTGCCTCGGAAGTCACTCGCAGAGGTAGTCGATCCCAGTCCATGTTCGGATTGGGATTCTCGAAGTGCAGATGCTTTGGGATCACGCCCTGCTTCATCGAGAGTACGGTCTTGATCAGGCCCGCAATCCCCGCGGTTGGCTCCAGATGACCGATATTTGTTTTTACCGAGCCGACGAGTATCGGGTTGTCCTCCTCGCGCCCCTTGCCGTACACCGCTGCTGTCGCGTTTATCTCAATGGGGTCGCCCACCTCTGTGCCCGTTCCGTGTGCCTCTACATAATCGACTTCCGATGGCAGAATTCCCGCCCGCGATAGTGCCTCTTCGATCACGCGCTCCTGTGCCGGACCGTTTGGTACCGTCAGGCCTGTACTCGCGCCATCCTGGTTTACCGCGGTGCTTCGGATGACGCCCCAGATGTGATCGCCATCGGCCTCTGCTTCGCTCAGTCGTTTGAGGACCACAATTCCGCAGCCTTCACCTCGCACGAAGCCATTCGCAGATGCATCAAACGCCTTGCATTGCCCGTCTGGCGACAACATTCCGGCATTTCCCCGCAGTTCGGTTAGCCGCCCGGAAAGGATCGCCTGCACCCCGCCCGCCAGTGCCAGATCCGCTTTGCCCTGCTGCAATTCAGCAACCGCCTGGTTTGTCGCAACCAGCGACGACGAACAGGCAGTATCTACCGCCATTGCCGGTCCCCCCAGACCCAATGCGAAGGCTACTCGACCTATGGCTGTGTTCAGAGAGGTGCCCGCGACAGAGAAGAGGCTGGCGGAAGGCTCGGCAGTTCTGCTGGATCCCAGAATTACGCCCCGATAATCGTTGTTGCTGATTCCTGCGTACACACCGGTGCGGCTACCCTTTAGCCGATCCGGATCTATCCCCGCGTCCTCAAGCGCCTGCCAACTCGTCTCCAGCATCATCCGTTGCTGGGGATCCAGCAGTTGCGCTTCGACCGGCGAAATGCGGAAGAAGGTGGCGTCGAACAGGTCGATGTCATCGACGAAGGCGCCGAAACGGCAGGCGTCGTTCTGCACCTCAGCGTTTGGGAAGAGCGTGCCCACGCGACCAACGCCAGAGCCTGGGGCCCCTTCTGTCACGGCGTTCTGACCGGCTTCGAGCAGACGCCAGAAGGCAGAGATATTCGGCGCGTTGGGAAATCGACACGCCATACCTATGATCGCTATTGGTTGGTCTGATTTATCCGGCTTCATGTGACACCTCCATGTTCGCACGGGTTTTACAACAGGCGATTAATTTCGAGAAATGCCCGGACCATATCAACGCATTTCGCTGGTTTTTCCAATTGAAGTAAATGCGTTGCCTCTGGCACGAAATCGTAATCTACAGTTAGAATGTCACCAAGGTCAATGGTCGGCAGAAATGCATAGGGCAAGGTGGGGTCGGCTCCGATGACCTTTGTGGGACAAGACAGTGTTTCAAAATCCGCCAATGCAGAAAAACTCCTGAAATAATCAGTGATCTGCGCTTCGTATTCGCGAGGACACCGAAGTTCGTAACCCTGTTCATCAGCAGACTTTCGAAGCGTTGTTAGTGCCATGAGTTCCCGAACCCCGGAAACGACGCGTGAGAAGCCGGGCAGATAGCTGAGGAGTTCTGCAAAATCCTCTTCTGTTTGAAACAGATACCCGCGGCGGCGGGTAGTTGCGGCTGCGTGTTCGATGGCCTTATCAAATTCTATCTGGCTATTGCCGGGCTTGCACAAGGGGGGATCAAATAAAATCATCGCCGATAAATGGCTGTTTTGAGCAGACGACCACAGGTCTGCCATAGCGGTTGACGATAGGAGGGTTATCAGCGCAGAAGCAGAGTGAAATATACCGGTTTTTGGTTTATTCCCATAGCGACGGTCAATGGATTCAAAAATACAGAGCTGGTCGCGAACCAGCGTCGGGATATTGTGTTTTTCGCGTGAACCAACGGTATTCCAGCCGTGATTTCTGAGGTCGAAGATGACGAGGTCGAAATCATCGGCGAGAAGTGACCAGAAGGGGTAATAGAGATCTATTGCGAGGCCATTGCCGTGGCTCAGAACGAGTCGGGGGCCTTCGGGATTTCCATGCCGCCGTAAGGTGGTGACGGTGTCATCGTCGAGCTGGACTTCGCATGTCGAAAGAGGTTCAGGTATTTCCCACACGTTATTCATAGCAGGGTTTCCAATGGCATACTAAAGAATGGCACGCAGCACCACACGACACAAATGCGTTGAGGACGAGCGTGCCATGTTATGCAGTTATAGAAAGTCTTGCAAGAATATTTTTTACTAACATTTGCCAGAAATATAAAACAAAAATCGCGCATAGCCCTTGACAGAGTGTTTGGAAAGATGTTGTTTTACAGAGTGTTAGTGGTAAGAAGTAATCATAGATTAATGGCAGGCCCGTTATCGCTTTGCTGTGCCTGTAAATAGATTCTTACGCGGAGGCGTTTCCATGCACATCCTCATGATCACTTTATCAATTGCCTCGCTCTTCCTGACGGGCAGTGGCTTTGCTGCCGATTGGCCGCAGTGGTTTGGTCCCAATCGCGATGGGATTTCCTCTGAGACAGGCGTGCTCAAAAACTGGCCTGATTCCGGGCCCGCTGTTCTCTGGCGAATCCCGCTGGGCGAGGGTTTTTCGAGCATTGCCGTTGCACGGGGCGCAGCTTATACTATGTTTGCTGAAGGCACAGATGAGTACGCGGTATGTCTGGATGCTGCTACAGGGGAAGAGCGCTGGCGCGTTAAGACGGGAAGCAATTTTTCGGACTGGCAGGGGGGGAATGGTCCCAGATCGACACCCATAATTGACAAAGAACGGGCCTTCTTTTTGGGAGCAAACGGACAACTTTATGCACTCAATGTTGAGGACGGCGAAACGGTATGGTCTCACCATTTACAGACTGAATACATAAGTGATCCCCCTCACTGGGGCTTTTCTACTTCCCCTTTGATAGAAGGTGACTTGCTGATTGTAGAGGTTGGGGGTTCCTCTGGAAACTCTTTTATTGCCTTTGATAAAACCACCGGCAATGTCGCATGGGCATCTCAAGATGACGCGCCTTCTTATGCTTCACCCATTGCTATTACTGTGTCTGATGTTCGGCAAATTGTCTTTTTTCCAGCCTCTGGCCTGGTTGGTGTCGCTGCCAGAGATGGCCGATTTCTGTGGCGATATCCCTGGCAAACGGGCCCCGATGTCAATGCCGCTACGCCTGTTTTTCTCGCTCCGGATAGACTTTTTATCTCTTCGGGGTATGGCAAAGGCGCGACGGTTATTCAGCTTATTTCCCAGAATGGTCAGTTTTCGGTAAAAAAAGTATGGTTCAATCGCGGTATGAGAAATCACTTTGCCTCTTCCATACGTCACGAAGGGTACCTCTATGGCTTTGACAACGCCATTCTCAAGTGCATTGCCGCGGATACCGGGCAGGAGCAATGGCGCAAACGCGGCTTTCAAAAGGGGTCACTCATCTTTGCGGACGGGTATTTGATCGTCCTGGGCGAACAGGGTAAGCTGGCTCTGGTAGAAGCTACACCTGAAGCGTACATAGAAAAAGCCAGTGCTCAGGTTTTGTCGCCCCGTTGCTGGACGCCACCCACGCTGGCGAATGGCAGGCTTTATCTTCGAAACCACAGTGAGATGGTTTGTTTGGATTTGAGCCGTTGATCGCTGCCTTATTTTCCTATTGCTACCCAAACATCTTTTGTCGCTGTTGGTTTCCCCGGGCGGTTCAGGTCGGTTACGGTTACGCCTATCGTGAGTTTTTGTCCCGGTTTTGCCGCTACATTGAGGGCAACATATACGGGTTCTGTTTCCGTGTTGCCCCGATGTTCATAAGATACCTGTACCCCTTCTTGCCTTTCAGATATGCCCAGCAATGTGCCGATGCCTTTTAGCACCCGGGCGCCGGCATTTTTGCTGCCGCGTACAGCATAATCCACGCGGTAATGCGTTTGTCCTGTGTCATCTCGGAAGAGGTTGTACACTTTATAGTACAGATAGACTGGCTGTTCTGGGGCAAAGGTGTGTGATGGCAGGGGGAGCACTTCGAGTTCGTCTCGGATGAATTTGCCTTCTGCACGGGCTTCTATTGTTGCAATTTTTCCCGCCACGACAAGGTCGCTTACCATCAGGGTCGGGGCGTTATATGCTTCTATATCGACGAGTTGTCGGCGGATTTGTAGTTTCCCTGAGGCAGGGTCGGACACTCGTACAGCCATGAGATAGTGGCCGGGTTTAACTTCTGTTGTGATCTGATCCACCCATAAAACGCCGGGGTCGTCAACGGTTTCGGGCTGTGTTGCTCGCGTGTTCAGGCTGTCGCGGGCAATTTCTGTTCCCTGTGCGTCATAGAGGACCCACATTCGATTCACCGAAGCCGATATCTGTGTTCCCCGTTTTTGCGTTTTCAGTGCAGCCCAGGGAATGCCGATAAAAGCATCCAGGCGCGTATCGCGTCCATTTCCCCGGAAATCTGCGACCGACATAAGCAGCGGCATTGGGTCTCCGGGATATGGATAGTGGTAAACAGAGGGCGTGCGGTTGACGACCCGTGCGACCACGGCTTCGGGTGCGAGGTGTTGCCACAGCAATCGATTGGGCGAGTCAACAGGCGGCTGGGGAAATTGAAAATTGAAATTGCCCAGGGCATCGAGGAATGTCACTTCAAATCCCTCGCCAATATGGGCGTAAATCCAGGTTTCCCACTTGTAGTTCAAAGACGCGCCATCTCGAAATACTGCCCCCTGGTGCGGCATGGGAAATATCGGCAGTCCCCGAACCTCGGGTGTCGCCTTCATTACCGTGCTTGCGCCCAAAGACGATTCTATCTGTAGCGATGTCGTGGGAACGATTTCGTGCAGTGCTTGTCCCGCGAGGTCCATGAGTCGGTTTTTTACCCGAATCACTTTTGCATTGGTTTCGAATACGAGGTGATCGGACCAGCTTCTGTGATCGGGATGACCAAATCGGATATATACATCGCCGCGCGCATCCCAGGGTATTCGGCCTTCGGAAAAGTTCTGTATCGCGTAATTGACGCGCCGGTAGTGTTCCAACCTGCGCTCGTTAACCAGTGTGGTGGGTGTTGGGTCTATTTTGCGCCAGAACAAGTTGGTAAATGCGCGTTTTTCCTCTCCTCCGATCATGCGAAAGGTCTCAAATTCTTTTGCAGACAGGATCAGGGTGACATCTTCGTACAGGTCGCGTTCATTTTGCGGCAGGATGGATAAAAATTGCGAAAATGACGCTTCTGCTTGTTCGTACGCACCCGATTCCAGATATTGTGCGCCCAAAAGCGGCAGATAACGCTCGGGGTCTTTTTGGGCGAGATCGCGCAATTCTGTGGTGGTGTGCAATTCTTGTTTCAAATACTTCAATTCCATAGCCACGCGCGCTAACCTGCCCCGTGCCACGCTGTGCGCTGGATTTACAGCGACCTGTTTTGACAATGCCTTGACGGCTTTTTCAAAATAATAGAGCGATTCGTAAAACACCCCCAGCTTAAAATACGCATCGCGATGTTGCGGGAAGCGTTTGACCACATTGCTAAAATGATGGTCCATATCCACGCTGCGCATTGCCAGGTGGCACATTGCTAAATTGTAATACGCCGCTTCGTATTTCGAATCGAGAGAGACGGTATCCTGAAAAAGGTCCAGTGCCCGGCGCACCTGTTTTTTCTGGATCAAGCACGCCAGTGCCCGGCCGTGTCGCGCGATGAGAAACCGCCGATCTTTTTCCAGTACGCGCACAAAAATGCGTTCTGCTTCCAGGCCTTTGTGCTGTTCTAACAGACAATATCCCAGCGCGCACAGGGCAATTCGGTTTTCGCCATCGTCCCGTAGTATTCGTTCAAATAGTGCAACAGCGTCGTCGAGCAGGGCGGGATCTGGTGGTGCGGCGCGCGTTTTATAGCGCTGGGGTATCAATCGCCCGCGTTCAAAAAAAGCGTCTGATACCGTCAGGTAGCGACGCCCGATGTGATACTCGTAATAAAATTGCAGTACTACGGGATTTTGTCGTTGCCAGAAGTCCAGCAAAAATTGTGCTTTCTCTTCCCGATTCAATGCCCGATAGATGGCTGCGCTGTCTGGTCCGGCGCGTTCTGCGATCAGAACCGCAGCGAGGGAATCTGCCCGTACATCGAAACTTTCCTGCAGGCTGTCTCCCCAGGCTGGCGCACATGTCAAGAGAATGAAGGCGATAAGGATGGGTTCGCGAATGGAGAGAATTTTTCTTTTGCCGTTAGACATGGCATAGCCTCTAATACAACGCCAGTGAATGTCCCTGCCCAGGGAACCATATACAATCTACCAGAAATGACACAAATACGCCCGTGAAATACCCCACCATAAGTCCCAGGAAAAACGGCGATGCTTTGCGGTACAGATCAATGCCACCCGCCCGCAATATGATAAATTTGGAAAACCATGCAAAGAAGATCGAAAATACAATGCGATTGACCGGATAGGCTGTTACGGCAGCAAACCCGATCGGATGCAAGGGCCACCAGGGCCATACATAGCGCAGGGCCAGCATCAGTGCCGTGGTTGCCATTCCAATGAGCGCGATGAGCATGCGCTCGCGCTTCAGGGCAAAGGGGTCCCGAATATGACCGGCTATGGTATCAAAAGTGTTTTGCACATAGGGACCGTAAATGCCGCCGTAATTAAATGCGCCGGTTACATAACTCGATGATATTTGATAATATGCACTTGTGGTTATCACCACCAGCATGGCCAGTCCCAGGGCAATGACCAGGCGTATTCTTTCGTGCCGTATGCTGTCGTAAAGCCGCGTGGCATTGGCCAGGTTCGCCATCAATATGGTTTTTATATCGTGGTGCCATGTTTCAGTAAGCGCAAATGCCGCCATTCCCGATGGCGAAATATTCACGGGACCGAGCAGGTGATAGGCGACAAATTGTCCCTGTATCATGCGGCTGCTGATCATGCCGCCTTCCACGCAGACGCGCGTGATGCCCAGCCAGATTATGCCCACAAGACTCAAGAAGGTCAGGGCGACAAAGACCGACATGCCCGACGCCACACACCAGCCGAGAATAAATAGTCCGCTCGCCAGCAATCCGCCGAGTGCTGTGCGGTAGGACAATAATTCGTCCGAGTCTTCAACCTCCCGCGCATTGAGCACGGCTTTGCGAAATACATTTCTCAAATGTTCTCGCGCCATCCACAAGCTCCACGGCACCAGTACGCACAGCGCACCAAAACCCTGCCAGTTTTCAAATTGCGATGCCGGCCACACATGGGTTGGTCCTATTTCGATTCCCAGGCGGTTGAACAGCCCCATTTCAAGGGTGAGTAACAGGTGAAAGACGATGATGCTGAGCAATACATCCAGGTCCATAAAATACGATACGCCAATGATTACGGGGTAAAACCGCGTATGAATCGGCGGGAAATACTGACCGAATTCCATCAATCCCAGGTCTCGGGGAATGGTTGGAAAAAGCGGCTGGAAATATCCAACCATGTTCCAGTATATGGGAAATGAGGCCAGCGCGAATCCCCACCAGAATACGGGGCGATTCATTATGCCCACGGGCCAGAATCCGCGCGGTTCTCTGTTGACGAGTTCCAGTGGCAATGTCATCAATGGAAATGTCAGGCGCTCGTGTTCCACCCATTGTTTGCGCAGGATTGAAACCGCGCAGAATCCAAATACGCCGATCATAAATACCAGGCTCAATCGCCAGATCATCGGCGTTATCCAGATTTCCCAGGGGATGGTTGCACCTGCTGGCAGTCCCTCAAAGAACCACCGCGCAGCCGTCACATCGGTTACAACCGCCCAGTCGGGCAAATAAGGATGTATGTCATCTGCCCATCGGTTCTCTGTGTTGGCAAAATAAAATGGCGCTGAGACGTTGGCGATCAAATGTCCCATGAAATAGCTGGGCAATGCCGATGCGACCAGACCCATGCTGAAGATGACCAGCAATTCCGAAGGGCGCAAGACCCATTGCGGGCGCACTTTTTCCAGTACTTTATTCAATACGACCGCGATCAACAAAAATGGCACGACTGCGCCCCACGGCAAGTGATCCTGCGCCATTTTTGTCGTGTGTGCAATGTGTCGCGTAAAATGTCCACCCCATCCCAGGAAACCCGCGCACAGGGCACCTATCACAATGGACCGCGCGGTTACGGCTCGTTGAAGTGGTGCTGTCTGTGTTTGGGTTTCGCGAATGGCCATTGAGGGACTCCGAATCGGATCGCGGATTACGGGGATTACGCGGATAGCGCGGATGATGAATCGAGCCAATATACGTATGGCAATATCAGGTGTCTATTTAATTTAACGCGTGCGCGCCATCCCAGCTTTTGCCGAGGGGTGATCGGGTGCTGTTTGCAAGACCTGCTGCCAGGCGCTGCGCGCTTCGTCTATTCTTCCCAAAGACCAATATGCCCAGCCCATGTTCGCACGCGCATTGTGGGTATTGGGATCTCGTTTCAATGCTTCTCGATAGTTATTTATCGCTTCGTGAAATTTTTCTTCGTGAAACAGGATGTTGCCGAGGTTGACATAGACGCGTACCAGGTTGGGATCTCGGGATAGTGCCTGTTGATACGCGTTTTTGGCGGCGTCCATTTTTTGGGTACGTGCATAAGCCAATCCCAAATTGTAATACAAGACGGCATCACCCTGTCCGTATTTTTCTGCCTCTTCGAGATATAATCGCGCCGGTTCATTTTCGTTGGACCACAAATAAGCCGTGCCCAAATTAAAGGGATCCATCGCCCAGTTGTTTTGGGCGAGTTGTGCGTTTAGTTCTATGCGGTAGCCGGTCCACAGGATGATCAGCGCCACTGCGCTGATGCACAGGTTTTTCCACTTTTGCGATTGTACACAGGATATCAATGTCCATATTCCCATGCCTGCAAATATCATGAGGATGGGGATTGCGGGCATGCGATAGCGCGATGATACGTGAAAAGCCAATACCCCTGCCGCATATCCAATGAGCCACAGATACAGGATGGCGTGGCGATCAAATTGCCGGGCTGCGACGATGAGTCCCACAATGGATAGGGGAAATAATATCCACAATTCTGTGATTGGAAAGCGCAAGAGGGCAGAAAATTTTTTCTGGTAATAAAAATTGTAATTGAGCGGGATTTCGTATCCCGATGCAAATAGGCGCACTTTTCGCAAGGTTACGGCTATCGCGCCTATTGGATCGTCTATCCAGAATGCGAGGCCCTTATTAAACCAGAAGGAAGAGACTTCAGATGCTTTCAGAGATCGTCCCAGAGCACTTTCGGCCACGCGGCGCGGTTCTTCCAAATTACCCTGTGCCCCTTCCGGGGTGATCTGTGCATCCACTCCTGGAGGTGCGGAAAACCAGCCCGGCGCATCGGGGTGATTGCCCATGTAAAAGTTGATGCCGCCGTGCGCGGTCATCAGTACCCAGTCGTCTGCGACCAGGCCATTGCGCAGTCCGCACAGGAGGAGTGGGAGGATGAGTCCCCATAGAAAGTAACTCGCCAGCCGTATTGAACGTTTTGCCGGTGTTGCTTTGTGGTAGGCCCACCACGCGCCGAATAGCAAAAATGGGATTGCGGATAAGATATTGGGGCGCATGAGTGCGGCCAGTCCAAAAATCAATCCGGCCAGTCCCAGGTGCCAGTGGGTTTTATTTTTTTCCGAGATTAGCGTCAAGCCCAGCAGGCTGAGGAATACGGCACCCGATGTGCCCAGTAGCATGCCTTCGTAAAATAGTTGGGGACCATAGCTCGCGAATAACAATCCCGCAAATAATCCCGCATAAGCGCCAAAATGCCGCGCGCCCAATCGATAGACCAGTATCGCACTGGCACATCCGGCGGCGGCTTGTAAGCCTATTATCAATTTGGGCGCGTGTCCAAAGATCGTATAGACGATTCCCAGGAGGTATGGATACAGGGGGGGTAGAATGAAGACTTCAGCCGTGCCGAGCCAGTCCCCCGAGGCGATGCGCAGCGCCCAGTCGTCGAATATCCGTGCGTCTGAGATCAGTTTCTGCGAGAACGGGTGATTGGCCCAGAATGACCAGAGATAAAAAAACCGGATTACAATCGCAGTGCCGCCCACAATATAGGGAAAATAGTGCGAGATCCGATCTATCTCGTTATTTTTTTTCATAGCTCAGATCAGGATGTGCAGGATGAAAGGATGAACAGGATGAAAATCAAAAGCAATACAGGTCTTAAATCAATCGGAAAATGGGACGCCGTGGCCCTGTCCGTAAAACCAGATCATATCGACGAAGAACGAGATGCCCGCACCCACGTAGTATCCCATGATCAGTCCGAGGAAGAAGGGGCGGGCACTGCGATAGGTTCTGCTGCCGCCAAAACGCAAGATCGCGAGTTTGCTCAGCCAGCCGAGAAATATTGGAAAAATGACATGGGTTACGGGATACGCAGGCCCGGTTGCCAGCCCCAGTGGATGCAGAGGCCACCAGGTGTAGCGATAGCGTAAAAAGTACAACAGAGCAGCAAAGGCGATGCCGCTGGTGAAGAAGGCCATTTTGCGCCAGTCGGGATTGACGGGATCTCTTGCGTATTTAACCACGAAATCCCAGGGTCCGCGCGCCAGGCCTCCGGAGATTTGCGATCCGTAATTGCCCGCACCACCTTCATACCCCATGGATATGATATACAAACAGGATGCGACAATGCCCACGCCCATTGCCAGACATATGGCCCAGGCGAGTTGCCGTTTGTGATGTTGAATGGTGTCAAATAAGCGGACGGAGTGGGTCAATGCGGGCATGAGCGTTGTTTTCATGTCGCCACACCAGCCAAATGACATGCCGAGTGCGACCATGGTTTGTGCAGATAGCCGCGTGGTGCCAAATGTGAACATGATAAATGTTTGCGGTACCATGACCGCGCGGATGGTGATGACGCCGGTTTCGGCAATAATGCGCGAGATTCCGATATAGACGACCATCATGACGATGAGAAATACCGCGATGACCCACAGGCCCATGCCCGAAGCGTAAAACCAGCAGGCCATGTAAAGCAGCCCGCCCAATAGGCCGAAGACAGCACTTCGATAAGAGAGCAATTCGTCCGAGTCATCGATTTTTGCATCGCCTTTGAATGCTTTGCGAAAGACATCGCGCAAATGCGACCGCGCAATCCAAAGCCCCCAGCCGACGACGGTAAACCACACGCCGATCATTTGCCAGCCTACGGGCACAAAGGAGGTGCCGCAAAAGTTCGCTTCTGAAATTATGACGCCAAATCGGTTAAATAATCCCTCTTCGATGACCGCGAGGAAGTAGAAAAAGCAGATGCTAAACGAGACGTCTAAGTTGATAAAGTAGGCAAATCCCACAATGGGCCAGTAGAGGTTCATGCGAATTGCCTGAAAATCTCGTCCAAAGGATATGGCTTCAAATCGCCAGGGGAATACGGGAAATGTGGGATTAAAATAGGATACGATGTTCCATAGTATGCCGAAGATCGAAAAGGAAAAACCAATCCAGAAGAGCGGCGAGCGCATGAATGGCGGCAGGCGGGACGGTGTATCGCCTTCTTCGACCATTGCGAGGGGCAATTCCATGAGGGCGTAGTCGAGTCGCTCGTATTCGATCCATTGCTTGCGCAAGATTACCGCTGTGCATAACAAGACCGCACAGAGTGCCGCGAGCAGGCTCAACCACCAGAACAGAGGTCCGATCCACACTTCCCATGGAACAGGCGCGCCACGCGGCAAGCCCTCAAAAAACCACGTCAGTGCCGGACCGGGTTCAATTACAGCCCAGGATGGCAGGTAATCGTGTGTAAATTCACCCCATCGATTTGTCGGGTCGGCGAGGTAATACGGTACGCAAAAGCTGGCAATCAACCGGCTTAAGAAATACGTTGGCAGGGTTGAGGCGATCAGGCCCATTGAAAAGATGACCAGAAGTTCGCCTCGATGGAGTTTGAGATAATGCCGCAAGAAGACGACGGTTATTGCAAAGGGGAATACCACGGCGAGGGACAGGTGATTTTGCGCCAGCCGCGTTGTGTGCAAGATGTGCCGTGCATAAAATCCACCGAGCGCAGCTATCAGTACAAGTGCCAACCCCAGTATGATTGACTTATAGGTCAATGCGCGTGCGGTGGCGTCTTTTTGTTCGTGTTCTCGAGCGACTTCAGCCATAACTTTATATAGGTCTGCGAATTGAGGCTGTCAAGGGAGAATGAAAAAGCACGCTCTATTTAGAGCGTGCTTTTTAAATCCAGTACCTGATATTTAAGACAACTTCTTACAGTCAGCAGCTTCGGCTTATTCCTCTACGGGTTGTTGCCAAAGGCATCGACAAAGGCGAGAAAATCCACAAAATTAATGATACCATCGCCGTTCACATCCATGTGCGCGTCGAAATTGGTGTCTGATATCGACAATCCAAAGACGCCAACAAAGGCGAGAAAATCGGCAAAGTCAACGTCGAAATCGCCATCGAAATCGCCATTGGAATCACTCGGTTCAAAAGTACCGATAAAAGAGATTGCGGCTTCAGATATATCTAAATAGTCGAGTTCACCACTGAGTCCGGCCATCACAATGGTTTTGACAGTAAGAGTTGTCTCTTCTTCGAGAGGTTTGATGACCTCCAGGTTAATTTGACCGAGATAGCCGTTTTCTGGCACTGTGGGGATAGAAAGAATCAGTGCGGCTATGCGGGGATGGCCGGGTGTTCGGCGCAGAGACGCGCCAGTAAAACCCTTTCCCGATATGTTCCCGATATGATCGAAAAATGCCTTGTCGTCGGACAGGGCAAGTTCCATTTCATAGCCGTATGTTCGCTGGTCTGCGGTCGTGGGTGCAAAGAGTTGAAATTGTATCGTATTGCCAGGTCTCTTTTTGGGAATGGTCAATGTGTTATTCAATACAGGGGGCGTTTCAACCTCGGTATCGAGATAAAGCCGCATGCCTGCAAATTCACCGCCCGAGGACTCATTAAATGGCGTAATAATGCTTGTCGTCAGAGCAGTAATAAACAGCAGAACACCCTTGACTCTTGTGACTATCTTGCCTATTGTCATTTCATCTCTCCCGTTAAAGAGATACTTTTCTGAGGGTCGTGTCTTTGCCGAGACACGACCCTCGCTGTTTAGTATGCAAAATAAGAAATTCAAAGTCAAATAGATTTATTCATAATTCCCCTGTTTTTTCCAGCCACACTATAAAGATGAGTGGGTACTTACTAATATAAGATATTAACAAACATTTGCAATTCTTTTTTGCCTGATATTCCCGAAAACGAGCGGTGGATGTATTGGGCTTGATGAGTTTGCCGATTCGGTGTACCTTCGGGGTGGATATACGGATATACGGATAGACACCACCCCTATATTGTATAGATAAAGCCTATGAAAGACGAACGTTCAATCGCAGCTTATACGGGTCTTTTTTTAATCGCTTTGGCGTCGCTGGCGATCCAGATTGTTCTGGTGCGTCTGCTGAGTGTTATTACATGGTACCATCTGGCATTTTTTTCAATTTCTATTGCCATGCTGGGTATGACGGCGGGGGCTATCCAGGTCTATGTACAAAAAGAGCGCTTTGACGATGAGAATAAGATCGAAGCGATTACTCGCGCATGTGCCGGGTTTGCGCTGTCTATTCCCGCGTCTCTGATCCTTTTGTGCGTTCTGCCTATCGGCTTTTACAAAAGTATTCTGAGTCTGATCGTGCTTTTTGTAGCTACTCTGGTCTGCGCCTGGCCGTTTTATTATGCGGGCCTTGTTATCACGACTGTGTTGACGCGGTTCAATGCGCCGATTGGCAGGCTGTATGCCAGTGATTTGACAGGTGCTTCTGCTGGTTGTCTAATTGTTCTGGGTGGTCTCGAGATCCTTGATGCGCCGAGTTTGATGTTGTGGTGTAGCGGTATTGGTGCGCTATCTGGTGCATGTTTTGCCCGTGTTGTGCAGTCTCGCTCTGTTCGTCGTTATATCGCGTTCGCGTTGCTGTTTTTTGTGTTGGGGATTCTCAATGCCCAGACCCCACATGGCATTCGTCCGATGTTTGTGAAGGAGAGATTTCAAAGACTTCACGACCAGATTTTAGAACGGTGGAATTCCTTTTCGCGCGTTGTTGTCTATCGCCAGCAATTTTTGTCTCCGCAACTCTGGGGCGGTAGTCCCGTGGCGGAGGGAGAGAAGATTTTTTTTCACGGGATGACGATTGACGGAGCAGCGGGTACGGCTATTAGATCTTTTGCTTCACCCAGAGATATTGAACATCTGCGTTATGATATCACAAATGTCGGATATTATCTCAATAGACGGGGCAAAGCGTGTATTATTGGTGTGGGCGGAGGGAAAGATATCCAGAGTGCGCTCTTTTTTGGTCACGACGCGGTTTTGGGTATTGAGGTCAATCCGATTTTTGTCGATTTGCTTCAGAATGAGTTTCGCGATTTTGCGGGGCTTGCCAATCGGGATGACGTGACGTTTGTGGTTGATGATGCGCGCAGTTTTTTGTCGCAAAGTCGCACGCAGTTTTCCGTTATTCAGATGGCGTTAATCGATACCTGGGCAGCGACGGGCGCGGGTGCATTTTCACTGTCTGAAAATGCGCTCTATACTGTGGAAGCCTGGCAGACATTTCTCGGCCGTCTGACAGAAGACGGTATTTTTGCGGTGTCGCGGTGGTATAGTGCCGAACATATTGGGGAAACCGGTCGGGTATTGAGTTTGGGCGTTGAATCGCTTTTGCGACTCAAGGTAAAAAGACCGGCCGATCACATGGCACTGATCACAATTGGCGATATTTCGACTTTGCTGATTTGCCGGCAGCCGCTGAGTGAGTCCGATGTTAACCGGTTGAGACAGGTGTGCGAGGAGTTGCAATATCAGATTGTGCATGTGCCCGATAGTTTGCCTGCTGAACCCATTTTGAGGCAAATTTTATCTGCCCAATCCTCAAATCAACTCGCAGAAGCCATAGCCCATGCCGAACTCGATTACAGCCCGCCGACAGATGACAATCCCTATTTTTTTAATATGTTGAAGCTGAATCACATAGGGACTGCACTGAGCGTGAAAGAGGGCGTTATCAGCGGGAATTTAAGAGCTATGATTACGCTTCTCGCGCTTTTGATTGTGCTCGGGGTATTCGCTGTTGCGACGATTGGGGTGCCTTTGTGGTTTGCCCATAGACCCCCAACGTTGATGCAAACACGCGGTTTCTGGTTCGGTGCATTGTATTTTTCTTTGATTGGCTCGGCTTTTATGTTTGTGGAGATTGCCCTGATTCAACGGCTCAACGTATTTACTGGACATCCCATCTATTCGCTGGGTATATTGCTGTTTACACTTATTGCAAGCACGGGTATGGGCAGTTTTGTAAGCGATCATCTTCCGCTTACGCGAAAGCCGTGGGTTTATGTTTTTCCTATTATAACGGCGGTGAGTGTTGTTGCTCTCAATACGGTACTCCACTATTTGCTGTCCCATATGATGGCTGAGGATACAACGACAAAAATACTGATGTCTGTTCTGGTCATTTTTCCCGTGGGGATGCTCATGGGGCTATTTTTTCCGACGGGTATGCGTCTGGTTCAGTCCCATTATGAAGATGAGACGCCGTGGTTCTGGGCACTGAACGGGATTATGGGTGTGCTGTGTTCTGCTCTGGCTGTGTTTGTTTCTATTATATTTGGGATATCCATTAATTTTTATATTGCCGCTGTGGCTTACGCGCTTGTTCTGTGGTGTGTTTGGAATTTGCACCGGAAACGCGCAGTAACGTGAAAGGATTTTTTTATGATAGATCATATTGTTCTTCTCAAGCTCAAAGATGGGGTTACGCGGGAACAGACCCGGGCGCTCCACGATGGTTTGATTGCGCTTAAAGAAAAGGGTAGTATCCCGGGAATGGAAGAGATTTCGGGCGGGTATAACAATAGCCCGGAGGGCAAAAATTACGGGTATGACTGGGGATTTATTATTCGGTTTGCGGATGAGGCTGCGCGAGACTTTTATTTGCCACATCCGGATCACAAAGCTCTCAGCCAGACATTTATACGTCCAATTGTCGATGATGTGCTGGTGTTTGATGTATGAAACAGATAAATAAAAAAAGGCACTGTTTTTAGGCAAAACGATGGATTTAAACTTTAAGCCTGAACTTTTTGACAAGAAGATCGATCCTCAAACCGGAAATATTCTCTTTTTTCGGCGAGATATGCGAGGCATACCTGACCAGGTGATCGAAGGAGATGGTTTTACGGTTGAATTTAAAGATAATCAGGTTTATCTGATCGATATCTTTAATGCAAAAAAAGTGATGGGGAATCTTTTAAGAACGATTCCAACGAAAAACCTCGTTTGATAACTCCCTATTTATTAAAAGGAATCTGCGAATGCCTGAAACACAACTGAGACAAAAACTTCTCTTTCTCTATCTGGGCAATTCCAGTTTGGAGAGTGAAGTTGTTGGCTGGTCGCTTTACGATGGGACAACTGATGAGGTGTTTGAAGCTGCAGGTGAAGATGCCGAGCCGCCTTATAATTCTGTGTTGGATGCCATGCGCGATGGCTGGCGCGTTATTCAGGTGCCTTTTCTGAAAACGCCGCAAGTTGGACGCGAATACGAAAATGACTATCTCGATTTTGAATTTGTCCTGGAAAAAATGGAGGCTATAGATGGATAAAAATCTTTTGCTTACGTCTGTAGAAATGGCGCAGTTTGCAAGTACGGGTTTTTTGCGTTTTGACAATCTGGTGCCGCGCGAACTCTGCGAAGCTGCCCATGACGAGATGAGTACGGGCAAGCTGAGGCGCCGCGCTCCGATGGGTTCACCTTTTAGCGAGTCCTGGCCCGATGAAGCTATTGGCAAGGTTTTTCGCCTGCCCAAAGTGGCAGCGATTATTCACAGTCTGGTGGGTCCCAATCCGCGATACGATCACCACGCGGCGCATCTTACGCCGGCAAATACGCGCAAGGGTGCCAATTTGCATCAGGATGCCGAATACGATGTTCGCGATTTGCATTTCGATATTCAGATTTCCTTTTTTCCAGAAGATACGCCGCTGGAAAGCGGGGGTACGCTTTTTGTGCCGGGCACGCAGTTTCGCCGGGTTCACGAAGCGGAGATCAAACGCTATCAAAATATCATAGGACAGGTGCAGGCGGTTTGCGAAGCGGGGACGATGTTTTTCTGGCATACCAATATATGGCATTCGGCGCGGAGCAATTTTACGGATAGGGATCGGTATATGTTTAAGCTGCGCCTCAATCCCACGGTTCGGCAGCAGCGTTTGTGGAATACCGACGATCTCGATAGTCCCGAGGTTAAACAAGCACTCAACCAGAAGATTCCCTGGCACGGGCAACGCCATCGCATTGAGCTTATGAATCGCATCAAGTTCTGGCGTTTTCTGACGGGAGATCCCACTTTTGATTTGGCGCTCTGGTGGGGGCGCGTTGAAAATACGCCGGATATTATTGTTCAGGGAGGTTGATGATGCATTTATCTATGCACAATTGGATGCGGTCGGAGTCTCTCGAAGTCACGCTTGAGAGGTTGGCAAAATTTGGGTACGAGAGTATTGAACTGAGTGGTGAACCCGAGCGGTATGATACGTCAGAGGTGCGTGCTTTGCTCGGTAAATACAATATCCGCTGCTGGGGAGCGGTGACGTTGATGATGGGCGACCGCAATATGCTGGCCAAAGATGTGGGGATTCGGGCACAATCCGTGCAATACGTCAAGGATTGTGTTACGATGGTCAAAGAACTCGATGGGTATGAGCTGACTGTGGTGCCGGCTACTGTGGGGAAAATCGAACCGGATGCCACGCCCGATGAGGAATGGCAATGGGCTGTGGCGGGCATGCAGGAGGTTTACGATCATTCCGAAAGTGAGGGAGTTCGCCTCGCTATTGAACCCATCAATCGGTTTGAGACGTATTTTATTACCCGGGGTGCTCAGGCACTTGCTCTGGCAGAGGCGACGGGTGCGAATTGCGGCGTGTGTTTAGATGCTTTTCATATCAATATCGAAGAGGCGGATCCGTATCAAGCTATCCGAGACGCCGGTGACCGGCTCGTGGATTTTCACGTGGCGGATAATAATCGCATGGCGTGTGGGCTGGGGAACTGGGATTGGGGAAAATTGGTGGCGACGCTCAAAGAGGTGGGGTATGATGACGCGCTGACGGTGGAGTTTGTCGCGCCGATTGATCGGACGCCTGCGAATGAATACCCCAATGCGGTTGAGACCAATCCCGTTGATATTACGCCCGAGGAGCTAAAATTTATTCAGGATCACGGGAGCAGTCTGTTGAGTGAGGAGTTTTACACTTTTCTGGTGAAGAAGACTGCTGATACTTTGTTGCCGCTGATTGGATAGCAACTCATTTTTTAAAGGCAAAATTATGGCTCAAAAAATTCTCATTACAGATAAATTGCAGGGTCCCGAGTTCGCATCTGAGGAGCGGACAAAGGCGATTGATAGGTTGCGCGATTACGCCGAGGTGGCGTTTTACTCTGAGTCCGAATTTGGTGCCGAACACGCCGAGGGTGTGGTGGGTGTTCTGGCGGATTCGGTTGTGTTCTCGCCCGAGTTTTACGCCACGGCGCGCGATTTGCGCATTGTTGCGCGCTGGGGGGTCGGGTTTGAAAAGGTCGATGTGCCGCGCGCGACTGATTGCGGTGTTATCGTCACGGTTGCCCCTGTGCATATGGTTACGGTTGCCGAATTTGCGATCGCGCAGTGGATGGCCGCGCTGAAGCGCGTTTATACGTTGAACCGAAATAGCCATGCGGGGAATTTTGAGATTATCAGGACTTATGACGCGGAAGGTTCTACGCTGGGGATCTGGGGGCTGGGACGGATCGGTCAGGCTATGGCGGAGCGCGCGCGTCCGCTTCTGGGGGATTCGGGACGTTTGCTCGTCTATGATATCCGTCCGGATATTGACGAGGTCGCCGCGCAATACGATGCCGAGGTGGTCGATGATCCCCGCGTTCTTTTTGAGGAATGCGATGCGATTTCTCTCCATCTTTCAGGCGATGATACGGTTGTGACTTACGATTTGCTCTGCGCGATGAAACCCCACGCTTCAGTGATCAATCCCTCGCGCGGCAATCTGGTGGATGATGAGGCGGTGAACCGGGCGATTAAAGAAGAGCGGCTCTATTATTATATGGTCGATGATCCCGTCAATCAGACGCGTGCGATTCACGAAGATCACCCCCGCATTATCTGTACCAATCACAACGCGGGTATTACCGTTGAGTCCGCTATTCGGCTTGACGAGTGCTGCGTAGAACAAATTATTGACGCGCTTGAGGGTCGCACGCCCAGAGATGTGCTGAATACTGATGTGCTCGATCACCCGCGGGTTCAGGGGTTTTTGAAGTGAGATACAAGATGTAAGGGCGAAAAATTTTTCGCCCACCTCCAATGCCATGTAGGGGCGAGGCATGCCTCGCCCTATTTTTAAGATACAAGAAGTGTGAAGTAGGAAATGTGAAAAAGAAGCTATCAACAAGTGCCGTCATCGCGGCATGCTGTTAGCCGCGATCCAGATGGTTTTTGTTGTTTTTAGATGTTTCAACAGATATGTTGACAATCGGTTTGTTGAACTTATTAACTATTCTATTTATCGCAAGATGCTATCCACACTCCGAGACTTTTCATCTGAGTTTCGCGCCGATCTCCGGTCCGGGAAGGCTGTTCCGGCACTGTCAGCCGGCTTTACCTCGGGCCTGGGTCTGCTCGTCGCTCAGGTTGCCTTCGGGAGCTTCATATTCTCGGGACCTCTGGCTTCCTATTCCTCTCAGGGCGTCGGCCTGGTGCTGTTTGGGAATTTTGCGACGTGTCTGGTCTTCGCTCTCGCAAGTAGCTACCGCGGGGTGATTGCGGGGCTGTCTCCCGCACTGGTGCTCGTCATGGCACTGATCGGATCCTGGATAGACGCCGAAGGCGATGCGCTGTTCGTCACTACGGCATTCGCGCTTATCATCAGCGCAGTCGTCACCGGCTTTTCCTGCCTCATGATCGGGCATTTCGGACTCGCCAACCTGATGCGCTTCATCCCCTATCCGGTGGCAGGCGGATTTGTGGCGGGTATCGGGGACGTCGTGTGTCTGGCGGCGATGTCGTTGATGGGGGCGGAACTGAAATGGTGGTTGATTCCCGCACTCATAGAGCCTCCCATTCTGTGGAAGTGGAGCCCGGGTGCGGTGTATGGGATTGTCCTGTACCTTGCGATGAAGCGCTGGGGCAGCCCGCTGATCCTGTCGGTGAGCGTCGCACTTGCCGTAGCTGCGTACCATCTCGCACTCGTCGGTCTCGGCATTTCGGGCGACGAGGCGCGGGCAGAGGGCTTGCTGCTCACGAGCACGGCGGACGGGAGCCTGTGGCCGGCTCTGTTGCCCGCCGATCTGCTGCAGGTGGAATGGACCTTGATCGCCGGTCAGATCCCCCACATGCTGACACTGATTCTGGTTGCTTTCATCTGTGTGGTCATGAATTTCGCCGGTCTCGAGTTGGCTGCGAATCAGGAGTTGGACTGGGACCGGGAGTTCCGCGTGACAGGGGTTGCGAGTGTGATCGCCGGGCTGGGTGGCGGTACGGTGGCGACCATTATCGTCCCGGCGTCCCTGCGCAGCAAGTTGTTGGGGGCCTCAACGAGGTTGACGGGACTGGTCGCCGCACTGGTCATCGGGGGCGCGTTGTTCCTGGGCGACGGGATGCTGGAATTCGTCCCGGCACCACTCGTAGGCGGAATCCTGATCTTTACGGGTCTTGGCCTGCTGGACCAGGGTCTCGTGGCAAGCTGTAAGCGGCTTCCCTGGTCGGAGTACGGCATTATTATGTTGATATTTTTTACGATTATGTCCTTCGGACTGATCGAGGGCGTGGCTGTCGGGATGCTCGCTACCCTGGTGTTTTTCACCGTGCGCCTCAGCCGCGTGGATCTGATTGAATCGCGGTTTACCGCACGAGAGCACGCGAGCAACAGAGCACGTCCTGTCCCCGATCGCGCCATCTTGCTGGAGGAGGGAGAGCGGGTTCATGCATACCGGCTGCGCGGTTACATCTTTTTTGGCAGCGTGTGCCCTCTGGCCGATCATCTCAGGCAGTCCCTGAGCGGTGCTTCGCGTCCCACTTGCTTGATACTGGACTTCGGCGCTGTCTCCGGTTTTGACTTTTCGGCGGTGAACGTTCTGTGCAGGTTTTTGCAGACGGCAAACGCGGCCAGGGTGCGGGTCGTTCTGAGCGGATTGTCCGGGGGGTTGAGGGCCGGGATTGAGCACAATCTTCCGCCTTCTGTATATGATGAGTTGCAGGTGGAGCAGAATGTGGATGGTGCCCTCGAGCGCTGCGAGGATATTGTTATTGAGGTGTGGAATACGGATGTGGATATGGCAGACGAGCGGCGCGCTTCGCTGCTGGATCACGCCGCCGATGACCTCGAGCGGTATCTGGAGCGGCAGATTGATTTCGAGGATTTGATAGAGGGACTTCAACGCTATCTGAATCCTCACGAGTACTCCGCTGGCGAGACTATCGCAGGACCGGATGCGTCCCAGGAAGATCTGCAATTGCTGCTTTCGGGCCGGGCTTCCGGCTACGACGCCGCAGGTGCGCGCCTGTTTCAGTTCGGTCCTGGCGATGCGATATGGCCGGAGGACGCGCCAGACCAGACCTCTGTGGTTGCGGACGAATCCTGCCGAACGATGGTGCTGACACTGGTCGCCCGCAGCTGGCTGGAGGAGAACGAGGAAGGACTTGCTCTCAAGCTATATCGATATCTCCTCAGCGGACGTCTCCAGGCTGAATCGAAAACTGGGGAATTGCCAGCGGATTCTCGTCGCGGGGAGGAAGACCAGTGAGTGAAGATATGCAAATCGACATGATCCCGCTGGATTACGGGCGTTCGTTCCTGATCGGGTTTGGACCATCGCTCATACATAACCTATGCCCTATCGATGATGCGCTTGCCTGCCAAACCATTTAGGACTTCAAGACAGCGCGGTCTTCTTTTGTTTTGGTCTCTCAACTCGCTCAAATACGCTTCCCATTCTTTTTCTCTGTTGAGACGCTTTAATGTGTCTCGCACTTCGCGGAGATAGGTACCAGCTTCTTGATAGCTAGAAACTTCAACGCGGCTGATCGCAGATTCGGCCTGTTCTTTCCAGATATCTATGGCGCGGTCTGGATATTTTTCTTTGATGGCCTGGGCTACGTTGAGCGATGATGTGTACATATAGCCCCATGAATAGTTTGTTGTGGGTTCTTTGAGATCGTACCACTTCAAAACTTCTGTTGGCTTTTTTTCTGCAATGGCAAGTTCGATCAGGAGATGGATCATGGGGCCTTCTGAAGCGTCAATGTCTTTTTCAAATTCCGTCTTTGGTAAAGGCCATTTGTCATTGGGTTCCCCTTTCCGCTTTCTGCCCTTTGTGCGGGGTAAGTGTCCTGTTTCCATAAAGTAGCGCGTCCAGGCTTCGACTGCTGGTCCCACTTTGGCCTTTTGTGCTGCCTCGCATAATTCTTGAAAAGTATGTAGCGAAGGGTTCGAGAAAAAGTCGTCCGCATAAAAGGTCGCAGCACTCAGATGGTCACCCGTTTTTTCTCGAATAGTACGTAGCCGGTCCTCAATATCTGAGATAGTGCCCTGATGATTGGAGTCTGTGTTTGCAATGGCTTTCTGGCACCAGTTTTCGGCGTCTTCATAGTGTTTTTCCTCAATCAGGAGGTCTATCAGTTGTATATAGTCGCCAGTGATTTCAGCCTCTCGCTCGCGTAGAGGGATGATTTCATCCTCGCGTCCGGTTTGCTCGAGTGCAGCGATGAGCCATCCGGTCAACTGGTTTCGGAGGTACTTGTCTGTCTGTTTAACAGCAAGGCGTTTCCGCAATTCGTCGGCCAGTTCACTCCAGTCGGATTTTTTGTTTGTATTATTCCATATATTTTCCAAGATGTCATAACACAGTTCGTAGCTGTCTGCCAATTCCAGGTCCACCGCCCATATCAATTTTTCGGACGAAGAGAGGGAGGACGCTGGCAGTGCCCGAATCACAATTTCCATGCAGGCAGGGACTTCGTCAATTATGTCTCCTTCGATGTCGTAGTTGTCAAGCGCGAAATTGACGGCGTTGATCAATTCTTTGCCCAGAGGAATGGCCTCGTCGGCATGGCCAGCTATAAGGAGTGCCTGAAGATATGTTTTTAGACGGTTGAAACTCATAGGCTGATATTCCCGCTCATATTCATCCCAGTCGGGTTCTTCTCTTATGTCCGCAATTTCCTGTCTGATTGCTTTGAGCAGCGTGCTGGCACTGCCACTGCGAACCTTTCGACGATCCTCCAAAAATTCTCGTACATCGGGAAAGGCGTCGGTGAGTTCGTCGAGCAGTTCTACAAGTTGTGCTTTGGTCTGTTTTTCGAGGTAGGCCAAAAGGGGGCCGGTGTTCTGCTGTTGTTCGGCCTCTAATTGTTCTTCTACATCTATCGACATACCCAATTCGGGGTCCCAGTATTCTTCTCCGGTTGTCTCTGTTTCTCGCAGCCTGTCCAGTCGGGGATCTGTTTGCGGGATTTGTGGTACTGCAACGTCGTTCTTCAAGCACATCAGGTATTCCAATACCACGGCGACCGCGTGTTTGCAATTTGCCCAGTAAGGGCAGGTACACTCGGATGTCAAGTCCCCATCCTGGATTGCCACTTGCGTGACATAGCGCACGCTACCTTGCACATAGGCGATGAGTGTGCCTTCGGATGTGATGCCCAAATCAGAGACGCTACTGTTGCGCTGGTAGGTGCGCCCTCTGCTGACGATTGTAGTACCCGCCCAGTCTTCCAGGTCTTCCCAGGTCAGATCGGCATAAGGGTCTTTTTCCATAGTCCCATGCTCCTTGTTTGTGAATAAAATACCGGGATTTTGTGAATATAAGCCGCTTGTTTGGAAGGAACAACAGATTCAGCAGGTCATATCTTCTCCCGAAAGATGTGATCCACGTCGGTAAAATGCAGTACGCTGGCATGGGATAGTTCGGGTGTAAGATTGCCAGCGTAGATGATGTGGCCTTTTTGCACGGATGACGCGATTTTCTGGAATTGCGCGATGCCTTTTGCAAATTCTGGATTAAACGTCATGGCGGATTTGATTTCAATGGGGATTAACTGTCTGTTCTGCCTGAACAACAGATCTACTTCGTTGCCTTTGTTGTCGCGGTAAAAGTAGAGTTCAGGCTCTTTTCCCGCGTTGAGTCTGGCTTTCAAGGCTTCGATGACGACCATGTTTTCAAAGAGATTGCCGATTAGTGGATCCCGGGTAGCGAGCGCGGGTGATTCAATGCCGAGCAAGTAGGACGCGAGTCCGATATCGGTAAAATAGATTTTTGGCGATTTGATGATGCGTTTACCAAAGTTTTCAAAATAGGGATTCAACCTGAAAATGGTGTGCGATGCTTCGAGTACGGAGAGCCATTCTTTTAGCGTGGTACTCGACACACCCACGTCGTTAGATAGAGAACTCAGATTCGAAACCTGACCGACGCGTCCGGCCAGCAGGCGCATGAAGTTCTCAAAATCTGTCAGGCTTTTGAGGTTGATCATTTGTCTGATGTCGCGCTCGATATAGGTTTGACAGTAATTTCGGTACAGCCGAGTCGGATTGATTTTTTCGTTGTAAAGCCGGGGCATGAAGCCTTGATAGATAAATTCGTCGCGCGTGTGTGTGATGCCGGTTGCTTTGAGTTCTGATATCGACAGGGGCAGCAGGCGCAAGAGGGCGGTGCGTCCGGCCAGGGATTGGGCAACGGCTTCTTGAAGGCGCAACTGATGACTGCCTGTGAGTATATATTGTCCGCGTTGATGGCTGCTGTCAGCGAGGACCTGGATGGTTGAGAGCAGTTCGGGGACGCGCTGAATTTCGTCGATGATGACGGGTGGGGGAAATTGTGAGAAGAAGGCGTGGGGATCGCTCATGGCAAGCGTGCGTATATCGGGTGCTTCCAGGTTCGCGTAAGCGTGGTTGGGAAATTGCATGCGCGCCAATGTGGTTTTTCCCGCCTGCCGCGGACCGATGATTGTCACTACGGGAAATTCGTTTGCTGTTGCCGCCAATTCTTGGGCGATTTGTCGTAAAATCACGGTTCTGGTCCCTGTTCGGATTGATGTAACTCAAGGGTAAAATAAGCAAATTGGTACATATTTCAAGTTAAACTTGAGATTTGTACCAATTTCAGGTTTATATCTGCAATATCACTGTACGATGCGCCGTCGATCCGCTTCTATGGATTCAAACCACGTTTCCAGTTCGCGTTTCATGCGGTGTACGCGGTCTGGCTGTTGTTGCGCGAGGTCGATGTTTTCATGGGGGTCGTTTTCAATATTGTAGAGTTCCGGATCGCTGGGTGGCGATAGTGTTCGTTCCACGGGTGGATTTTCTACGTTCATGAGAAAATGCGGAACTTCGAGATTTTTTTGGAATGGCGGATTGTCCGATCTCATTTTTTGCATGGCTTCTTCAATGCGGGGCCAGTAGAGTTTCCATTCCCCGTCTCTCATTGCGGCATTGCAGGTGCCGATGGGGTCGTAGCGGTTGAATTGCCAGTATCGTTTGGTCGGGAGTTTTTCGGGTTCTCCCTGTAATGCGGGCATGATGTCCATTCCGTCTGAGGGCGTCTGCATGTCGATTCCGCAGGCCTGTAATAGTGTGGGTATCCAGTCTGTGAAATGGAGCATGCCGTCATACGTCTTACCCTGAGGCAAGCCCGCAGGCCAGCGGATCAAGCCCGGTACGCGGATTCCGCCTTCGAGTACGTCGTATTTCATGCCCCGAAATGGCCCGTTGTAGCGGGTCTGGTCGTTTTCTCCTTTGCCGAGGTGGACGGGTCCATTGTCGCTGGTGTAGAGTATTATCGTGTCTTCCGCGAGGCCGTGTTGTTCGAGTGTGTCCAGGATTTGCCCGATTCCGGTATCTATCCGCCGAATCATGCCGTAGGTGAGGCACACGGCGCGGGTGAATTTTTCCATTTCCTCAAAGGGGCGGACGTCTTCTTCTGGCGCTTCGAGGGGACCGTGCGGCGCGTTGTAGGCTACGTAGAGAAAGAATGGCTCTGTCCGGTGCCTTTCGATAAATTCGATGGCGTCCTGCGTAAATACGTCTGTGAGATACCGCCCGTCTGACCATTTCGGCTGTCCGTTGTATTCGATGATCCAGTTCCAGTAGTTCATCGCTCCGTTCAAAAAGCCGGCGAATTCATCGAAGCCCCGGTTGTTCGGATGATACCGCATGTCGTGTAGTCCGTTGTGCCATTTTCCCACCATTCCCGTTGTATAGCCGTTTGCTTTGAATAAGTCCGCGATTGTGGATTCGTCGAGTGCTATTCGGTCCAGTCCGCGGTTTGATTCTACGCTCAATGCGCCTACGCGGTGGTTGTAGCGGCCGGTTAAAAGAGCGGCGCGGGCTGGCGCGCAGATTGGGGATGCGGTATAGTGCTGGTTCAGACAGAGTCCTTCCTGACCGATGCGGTCGATGTGGGGCGTGTCCAGGTCCGGGTTTCCGTAGATTCCCAGGTCGCCATAGCCCTGGTCGTCGGTCAAGAATACGATTATGTTTGGTCGTTTACGGGTCATTTTTGTGCCTCAGGGCAAGATATCCACGGTCAACCGATCTGTCTGATCTAGGTTGCACGCCCAGAGCCTGTCTGGGTCGTACATACGGGGTGCTTGAGGCGGTTGCGTTGGCAATGTCCAGTCTGGTTTGTATTGTTTGATCAAGGTCATGACATTTCGATGGGCGATTCGATCTTTTAAGTCGTCGTCGCAGTCGGCTTCTTCTATTACGCGCTGGAGATAGCGATAGTCGTAATAGGGCAGGTCTGCGCCAAAGATGAGTCGCTCGCGTCCGACTTTGTTGGCGAACCAGTTGAAGTCCCAGGTGGAGTTCCGTCCATCGGGGTATTGTACGACTTCGAACCAGATGTTGTCGTGCTGTGCCAAATTTTCCGCGGCCCATGTGCTGGCGTGTACGATAAATTGTGCATTTGGAAATGTTCGGGCGGTGCGGTCCATCAAGTTGTCGTGCCAGTGCAGGTTGCACAGTCCGTTTCGCGCGGCTGCGGCTTCTACCATGGGGAGGATTTCTTCTTTCATCGGGGGATGCCCGGCGACTCCGACGAGGCCCAGGTCGTCCATGGCGTTTTCGGCTTCGTCTATGCCGCGTTCGCCAAATCTCGGTTCGATGAGTGCCATGCCTATGGGAAATACGTCTGGATATTTTTTGCACGCGCGGGCAATGGCTTCGTTTTGTTCTCGTATGTCCTGTATTCCTCGTGTGATTGGGCTTCCCACGGCTGTGGGCATTGATATGGCTGCGTAAATATCGGTTTCGGCAAATCGGGATAAACACATTTGGGCGTTTTGTCCGACGGTGGGTACGCGGTTTATGGTTCGTCCAATGTGGTTGTGACAACAGATGTACGGGCGCATGGTGTTTCCTTTTGTTTGCAGGGGTAGGAAATTTTTGTGTTAAAAAGGCGATAAAGCAATAATATATGAGATCAGATTTGGTAGTCAACCAAGAGACGAGGACAATATAGATGCACAATTATCCATCCCCACAATATCCCGCACGGTGTAAGCGTACCCATAGGATCTGTGAACTTCAGTCGGGTGAATTTGCAGTCGTGGCCGGGCGGCTTGTAGAGCAAGATTCGCTTTCCGATGAGACAGGGACGGTGCGTCTGTGTTTTAATACCGCGCACGAGGCGAGGGCGAGGGATATTGTGGAGGTTGAGGGTCGTTTCAAAGACGGTGTTTTTTGTGCTTCAGGGCTGCGGGTGCTGGTGCCGTCGCGCGATGGCGCAGTGCCTTTAAGCCAGAGTGTGCAGGCGAATTTGCGCAAGCGGGCCAATATTATCTCAGGGATTCGCCGCTTTTTTGATGAGAAGGATTTTGTGGAGGTTGAGACGCCTCTGATGGTGCCGCAACCGGGTATGGAGCCGCATCTCGAGGCGTTTCAGACAGTGTATGAGATGCGTCAATTTTATCTGCATACTTCGCCTGAGTATGCGATGAAACGCCTTCTTGCGGGAGGATTTGAACGGATATACCAGATTTGCAAAGTATTTCGGCACGAGCCTGTTGGCAGGATGCATACGCCGGAGTTTACGATGATAGAGTGGTATCGGGCGTACGCAGATTATACCGATATTATGGTGGATACTGAGTATTTGATTGCTGAACTTGCTACGGATTTATATGGAGATCCTGTTGTGCGGACGGGTCAGTGCGCGGTTGATCTGACGCCTCCGTGGGAGCGTATTTCTGTGCGGGAGGCGATGTTGCGCTATGCGGGTATTACTGCTGATCCGTATTTGGAGACGGCTGATTTTATCAGGCAGGCGGGGCATGAGACGGTTGATGAGGACGATCCGCCAGATGTCGCGTTTTTCAAGGTTTTTCTTGATCGGGTTGAACCACATTTGGGTGTGCAAAAGCCCGCGATTTTGTGCGATTATCCCACGCCGATGGCCGCGCTTGCCAAACGCAAGTCCGATGCGCCAGATCTGGCTGAGCGTTTTGAGGTTTATATTGCGGGGGTGGAGTTGTGCAATGCGTTTACAGAGTTGAATGATCCGGATGAACAGCGCCAGCGTTTGGAAGAGGAGGCTGCTCAGCGCGTAAGGGAGGGCAATCCGGCGTATCCGATTGACGAGCGTTTTCTTGAGGCACTCGAATACGGGATGCCACCTTCGGGGGGAATTGCGCTTGGGGTGGATCGTCTGATTATGCTGCTTACAGGTGCGTCTTCTATTGGCGAGGTTATGGCTTTTCCCATGTCTGATTAGTAAAAAAACAGGGTGGAAGATGTGTGTCTTCCACCCTGGACCAGGCTCTGATTTCCCTTCCCCCGTCAGCCTGAATAGATGTATTATTGTTCAAGTTTCAGGTTTAATCATCCCACTGCAAGGACCCCGCACTTTGATAATCTGTGACGCGGGTTTCAAAGAAGTTCTTTTCTTTTGCGATGTCAATGGTTTCACCCATCCACGGAAATGGATTTTTCGATCCATATACGCTTTGTAGGCCGATTCGTTCCAGGCGACGGTCGGCGATGAATTGTACGTATTCGCGGAATAAGTCTTCATTGAGACCCAATACGCCGTCGGGCACACAATCCCGTGCGTAGATGACTTCGTATTCTACGGCTTCGTGTATGAGGTCGTAGATGTCGCGTTGCAGTTCCTTTGTCCAAATTTCTGGATTTTCGAGTTTTATGGTGTTGATCAGGTCGATGCCGAAATTCAGATGTATGGTTTCGTCGCGCAGGATGTACTGAAATTGTTCGCCAATGCCGGTCATGCGGTTTTGTCGGTGGAAGGACAGGATCATGACAAAGCCGCTGTAGAAGAATATGCCTTCCATGATGACGTAAAATCCGACGAGATTTTTTACGAATTTCTGGATGCCTTCGATACTCTGTGTCGTGAAGTTGGGGTCCAGTACATCTTCGGTTAGTTCCATCACGAATTTGTCTTTGCCTTCGATGGAGGCGACTTCGTGATACATGTTGAATACTTCACGTGCGTTTAGCCCCAGGGATTCGACGATGTAGTGGAATGTGTGCGTGTGTATGGCTTCTTCAAATGCCTGACGCAGGAGGTATTGCCGGGCTTCGGAGTTTGTGATGTGTTTGAAGATGGCGAGTACGATGTTGTTGCCGACGAGGCTTTCGCCCGTGCTGAAGAATCCGAGGTTTCGCAAGATGACTTTTCGCTCGGCGTCGTTCAGTGCATCTGAACGCCAGAGTTCTATGTCGCGCTGCATCGGCACTTCTGTCGGCATCCAGTGATTGGCGCATCCGTTGAGATAGTGCTCCCATGCCCATTCGTATTTGAGGGGCATCAACTGGTTCACATCTACCTGCCGGCAGTTGAGCAGTCGCTTGTCTTCCGGGTTGATGCGCTTGGTCAGGTCATACGCCTCGCCAGTGGCACCGCAACACAGCGCGGAGGACACGTCAGTATTATCTGCTTCAACGGGTGCATGAATACCGTTTTGCTGTGCGTGACCACCGTTTTGGTAGTCCATATTTGCTTGACTTTCAACATCTTCGTCTTCAAATATGAGCTTAGCCATATCACAACTCCTTTATTCTATTTTTTGTTATTGACACGCCTCGCATGTGCCATCGGTTATATCGCAGGATGCAGCCGTTGGGCCTGGGGTGGCAGGGGGCTGTTGGTGTACCTGCCCATTGAGCGGTGCGTCTGTTTCAACAGGTGCATCTTCGCGTTGTACTTGCACATCGCTGGAAGCGGATTTGGATTGCATCCACCGGGGCTGGACGCCGCGTTTGTTGATGTCCATGGTGGATTTTTCGATCTGGGTCGCGGCGAGGGAGCGCAAGTAGTACGTGGTCTTCAGTCCGCGGATCCAGGCGAGTTTGTACATGTCGTCTAATGCCTTGCCGCTGGGGGCTGCAATGTACAGATTCAGAGACTGGCCCATATCGATCCACTTTTGCCGGCGGCTGGCGCATTCGATGAGCCATTCGGGTGCCACTTCAAACGCGGTTTTGTAAAGGTCTTTCACGTCTTGTGGCACGCGGTCGATTTCCTGGACTGATCCGTCGAAGTATTTCAGATCATCTACCATCTGGTCGTCCCACAGGTCGCGCGCTTTTAAGGCATCGACCATGTAGGGATTTAATACTGTAAAGTCACCGGACAGATTTGCTTTTACATACAGGTTGCGATACATCGGCTCGATGGATTGCGTCACGCCCGAGATATTCGATATGGTGGCGGTCGGGGCAATGGCCATCACGTTGCTGTTGCGCATGCCGTGTTTGGCGACGGCCTCGCGCACCACATTCCAGTCCAGGCGCGCGGATGTATCGACTTCGAGGTACGACCCCCGTTCCTGTCCCAACACCGTCAGGGTATCGATGGGCAAAATGCCGCGATCCCATTTTGAACCGATGTAGGAGTGATATGTGCCGCGTTCTTCAGCCAGGTGCGTTGAGGCGAGGATCGCGTAATACGAGATCATTTCCATGCTGATGTCGGCAAAGTCAACCGCGCCTTGCGAATCGTAGGGCAAATTCAACAGATAGAGCGCGTCCTGAAATCCCATTACGCCCAGGCCCACTGGCCGGTGGCGTTTGTTGGATGTGGCGGCTTCTTCTGTGGGATAAAAATTGATGTCTATCACGTTGTCCAGCATCCGAAGTGCCGTGGATATGGTGTCTTCCAGCAACTCGCGGTTGAGGCCGGTGGGTGTGATGTGTGCCACGAGATTTACAGAGCCGAGGTTGCATACTGCGGTTTCTTCACGGCTCGTGTTCAACAGTATTTCAGTACACAAGTTCGAGCTGTGGACAACGCCCGCGTGATCCTGCGGCGAGCGGATGTTGGACGGGTCCTTAAATGTGATCCACGGGTGCCCGGTTTCAAAGAGCATGGACAACATTTTGCGCCACAACTGCACGGCATCGATCTGGCGATGTTGTTGCAGTTCACCGGCTTCGGCCATTTGTTCATACGCGAGGTATTTTTCTTCAAAGGCTTTGCCGTACAAGTCGTGCAGATCAGGGACTTCATCCGGGCTGAACAGGGTCCAGGTTCCCTTTTCCATGACGCGCTTCATAAACAGGTCGGGGATCCAGTTGGCCGTGTTCATGTCGTGTGTGCGGCGGCGGTCATCACCTGTGTTTTTGCGCAATTCCATAAAATCTTCAATGTCCAGGTGCCAGGTTTCCAGATAGGAACATACCGCCCCTTTGCGTTTTCCGCCCTGGTTGACGGCAACTGCTGTGTCGTTCACGACTTTCAAAAATGGAATGACACCCTGGCTTCTGCCATTTGTGCCGCGGATATAGGAATTTGTCGCGCGCACATTGGTCCAATCATTGCCCAGGCCGCCAGCCCATTTGGACAATTTAGCATTGTCGGATACCATTTTGAAAATGTGTTCTAGGTCGTCTTGCGCGGTTGACAGATAACACGAGGACAATTGCGGGTGCAGGGTACCAGCATTGAACAGGGTGGGGGTGGCAGAGACAAATCGGAAGGAAGAGAGCACTTCATAAAATTGAATGGCGCGCGCTTCTTTGTCGTCTTCGTCCCAGGCGAGCCCCATGGCCACGCGCATCCAGAAAAACTGCGGGGTTTCAATGCGGCACTCATTGACGTGGAGCAAATAGCGATCAAAAATCGTTTGTACGCCCAGGTACTCAAAGTCTTCATCGCGCTCGGGTTTTAAGGCCGCAGACAGACGCTCCAGATCATAAGTGCGCAATTTGGGGTCTAAGCGGTCGTTTTCAATGCCCGTTTCAATAAATTTAGCAAATCCCTGACGGCAGGCTGTGTCCCTGTTTTCAATGGCGGGTTTGAACCCCAGAGCGTGGCGATAGATTACGTTGAGGAGCAGCCGCATTGCGACTTTGCTATAGGCGGGTTCTTTTTCCACGCGGCTGCGCGCTGCCAATATCATGGCGCGTTCTATATCGTCGGGTTTGATGTCATCGTAGAGGGAGCGATATATTTCATTGAGCAGAGCCTGGGGATCTACCTCGTCATCGCAAACGGCAAATACCTCGGTGCGAATGCGGTTGGCATCCAGGGGTTCGTGCTTGCCGTCGGCGGTTTGCACGCGGAGTTTGGGCGCGTTGGGGTCCTGGGGTTCTTCCTGGCCGCTGAGCACGCGGGCTTTTTTGTGGTCTTCTCGATAGACGATGTAGCGTCGGGCAACCGCAAAATGGCCTGCACGCATCAACTGGATTTCAACTTTGTCCTGGATGCGTTCGACATCCACGCTGTCATCCGGCTCGTGCAATTCCCCTTCAATTTCAGCAATAACAGCGTCGGTGAGTTCCGACACATCGGTTCCAATTTTGGGCGGCAATGAATGGTCGTTGGACAATCCCAACTCGGCTCTAAATGCTGCCTCAATCGCGCGTTCAATGCGCGCGCGGTCAAAATCGACGAGCCGACCATCGCGTTTGCGTACCGCAAAATCAACTGCTTCCAGTAGAGTATCAACTATTTCGGCCATGCATGCCTCCCAAATGCGAGCCGAGAACAATAGGAGTTTGCTCCCGCGCGTTCTGGCAGAAAAAATAAACCCATAACCGTTGCACAAAAACCACAACGGGGAGGGTTGAAAAATGAGCGTGGGGGTTTGTTTTTAGACAACAAATCGGGAAAACTTTAGGTGAGAAATCCCAATCGCAGAGACAGGGAGAGACTGCGAACAATGGATTTGTTTTCCCGAAAATAATAATAACTTACGCAGTTGTAATGATTTGTTTGAGTTTGCAAAAAATAGTTAAAGGAGGAGAGAGGATAAATTTTCACTAACAACTGCAAGCACAATATATGGTGGTCTAAAAAAAAAGTCAATACCAAATGTGCGTAAATTGTAACTTTACCGGCATTGCGTCGTGCGTGCGTCCAATTGTCTGTATATGCGAGATTTAGAGCAAAAATCAGGGGCTGGGGACCGGGGAGTTGGAGGTTGGGGACACAGGTTTTGTAAGGAAAAAATGGGAAAATTTTACGATTTATTGGCGTACTGTTTTTTTTAAAAAAAATCCTTTGACGCGGTGGGTAAAATTCTGAATATTCTGGTCCCGTATAGAATCATCACGGGATGACGCGGCCAGTTTTACACCGCTGGTGCTCGTCACACCCCTGCTTAAGGCGTACAGGGGCAGGCTCTGCATGCTTTAAGCAGGCGTCCAGGATGGGATGCTTTTAACCTTTGTTGCATTAATTGTTGAAAAGGAGAAAATATGGATGCTCATTTGCTCGCTTCACTGACACAGACCAAAAAGGCGAGGACGCTGCGTGCGTCGTCATGGGATAACAGTGGACGCAATGGCGATGCATGGATTATTGAGGGCGGGGAGACGCGCGTGTTGGCCGATCTCAAGGGACCGGGGTGTATTACGCATATCTGGATGACGCAAAGTGGGGAGGGTGCTTTTCGCAATGTGGTCTTAAAGATGTTTTGGGATGGTGAAGACGATCCGAGTGTCGCGGTGCCGTTGGGAGATTTCTTTTGTTTGGGGCACGGTATTTCCACGTCTTTTCAATCGCTGCCTTTTTCCGCGTCTGCGAATACCCAGCGCGAGAATCAGTTTGTGCCCAATGCCGCGCTGAATTGCTATTTGCTTATGCCGTTTAATCGTTCTGCGTGCGTTGAAGTGACGAATGAGGGCGATGAGTCTTATCGGCAATATTTTTATGTGGATTACGAGTTGTACGACGATCCCTGGGGAGAAGATACGGCGTATTTTCACGCGCAATTTCACAGAGAGAATCCCTGCGATGGCTGGGGACACGAGATTCGCGTCAATACGCCCGAGGCGAATATTGTCAATATTGAGCGGCAGGCGTGGGATGGCAATTATGTAATTTTAGAGGCGGCAGGCGTTGGACATTATATTGGGTGCAATTTGTCGGTGACGAATTTTCAGGGGACATGGTGGGGCGAGGGCGATGATATGATCTGGGTGGATGGGTACAAGTGGCCGCCGGAGTTGCACGGTACAGGTAGCGAAGATTATCTCAATCAGGCGTGGGGAATGCAGGATAATGCGTTTTTGATGAATGGGTCGTCGATTTATGAGCGGAATACGGGCGGGTATCAGACGTCTTATGTGTTTCATTTGACCAATCCCGTGCGGTTTGAAAAGGAGATTAAGGTGACGATTGAGCACGGGCACGGCAATCATCTGGCGAATGAGATGGCGTCTGTGGCTTATTGGTATCAAAAAGAGCCGCATCGTCCATTTGGAATTCTGGATGTGGCACAGCGACAGCCCGTGGAGAAGTCGCGCGAGGGTGAGTGGGTGCGAGATACTTCGCAGCGCGAGGTGGAACTGAATGCGGAGATGAGAGAGAAGAAGCAACAGTGGGCGATGAGAAGTGAAGGGAGATAGGACTATGCTGGAGACAAGATTGAAATTGGGCTTGAAAGATCAGAGGCGGTTGCTGACGGATGAGGCGTTTGCCGAGGCGGAGTGGGATGCGCCCTATCGGTATGAGCGCGTGGAAGAGCGATTGGTTGTGATGGAGCCGAGCGATTTGCCGCATGTGCAGGTCGTTTCTGCTATTCTCGAGAAGCTCTATGTCTATAGGCATACACATTCGGGGATGATTGAACTCATTGCGCCCGAGGGCTGGATACGGACTTCGGATCAGACGGATCGGGTTGGTGATATTGCCGTGTATTTGGAGGATGTGTCTGCTGACCATATTTACGATCTGGTTCCCGATCTCGTTTTCGAGGTTGTGAGCAGTGGGAGTGAAGAACGAGATTATATTTTGAAGCGTGGCGAGTATTTTGATCTGGGGGTGGCAGAATATGTGATTGTCGATCCTTTTCGACAAGTTGTTACGGTTCTTTCGCGCGGTGAGGGCGATTATATAGCTCGGGAATTGCAGGAGGGCGATGTTTATACTTCTGATCAGTTGCCGAGGTTTGAGTTTCGGATTTCTGATTTGGGATGGTAGAGGTCTTTCATGCCTGAACATATTACAATTTTGGGTGGGGGTAATACGGCGTTTGCTGCGGCTGCGAATCTGACGTTGAAGGGATTTGGTGTTACGCTTTGCGAATTGCCGGAGTTTGAGGAGATGCTGGATCCCGTGCGCGATAGTGGCGTGATTCATCTGGTGGGTGTTGAGGAGACGGGGGCGGCGAGAGTTTACAGTTTGACGACGGATATTGAGGCGGCTTTGAATGCCTCGGATCTGATTCTGGTGATTGTGCCTGCGTATGCCCATAAGCCTTTTGCTCTGGCGTGTGCGCCCTATCTGAGATCGGAGCATACGGTTGTGTTGATGCCGGGTACGTTGGGCACGTTGGAATGGGCGACGCTGTTGCGCGAACGGGGTGTGGCTGGTGTTACGCTTGCCGAGGTGGATACCGCGCCTTATGTGTGTCGGAAGACTGCGCCGGATACGGCGACGATTTGGGGTACTGTGACGGGGTTGGGTTTGGGGGTTTTGCCTGCGATGGAGACAGAGCGGGTGCGCGAGCGTCTGTCGCCTTTTTTCCTGGGTATTCAGGCGTATCCGACGGTGATGGCGTGTGGTTTGTCTGCGATGAATCCGGTTGTGCATCCCGCGGGTGTGTTGATGAATGCGGGGCGGATTGAGTATTCCCATGGGGAGTTCTATTTTTACGAGGAGGGGGTTTCCCCGTCTGTGGCGAAGACGATTATGGCTGTGGATGCGGAGCGCAGAGCGATTGCTAAGGCTTTGGGGTATGATCTGGTGGCGGCTGATGAGGCGTTTTATCGCGCGGGTTTTGGTCCGAAGGGCGATTTCTGGGCCGCGATTAATGGCAGCCGGATGCTGACGCAACTCAAGGCACCGGGATCGCTTGAGAGCCGCTGGCTCACGGAGGATATTCCTTACGGTCTTTCCGCGTGGCACGATGTGGGCGCGCAATACGGGGTGGATGCGCCTTTGATGCGGGGATTGGTGGATATTGCGTCTGTGGTGATGGGATTTGATGGGTGGACTTCAGGGCGCAGTGTGCGCGAGTTGGGGATTGCGGGGATGGGGTTGGAGGATTTGAATGGGTTTTTGGAGGTCGGTTACTCCACATCGTAAACACAACGAAAACCGATGGACCCACTGGTCGTGCGTGGGAGAAAGCGGCGTCTTATTGTTGCACGCATATCCTGAGGGAGCGGCGACGTAGCCCCTCCTCGCACTACCCGGTGCGTGCCCGTTTCAGGGCCTGAAGGATTTTCCTCAGGACTGGCGGCATAATAATTTTGATCGTACCAATCCCAGACCCACTCCGCCACATTGCCACCCATATCGCGTACACCATAAGGACTCACATCAACCTCATGCACACCCACAGCAGCCGTTGGCCCTTTAATACTCCAATCCACTAAAAGAGATGTGTCAAGGGGTTCATTGGACCAGGGAAAATGCTGCCCACTTTCACCGCGTGCTGCTTTTTCCCATTCGGCTTCAGTGGGCAAGCGCCCGCCGATGCGTTCACAATATGCTTTTGCGCCATACCAGGAAACTTCCGTCATCGGGTGATCGGATTTGGTCGAGTCGAGTACAACAAGTCCATTTACAGTAAATCCGATTTGTATGTCGCGATCATCGAGGTCAACCAACGCGTTGCCTTCTGCATCTTCCAGTTTTTCAATGAGGCGCAGGTAGAACGCATACTGTTCATTGGTCACTTCGTATGTATCAATGCGATACGTCTCTAAAAAAACCGTGTGGGATGGTTGCTCGGAGTTGGACCAGGAATTGGATCCCATGACAAATGCACCGGCGGGAATGAGTACTGTTTTGTCGAGATCATAAGTTAGCCCTTGCTCATAAGGGTCATTTACACTGCCGATACCACAGCCGTAAAATGCGATCAGAATGAAAAATAAAAAACGCCAGTAGATCATAAGTCATCCTGCCTGTGCGTTATAAATACACAAAACAAGGTGTTTGACGATCCCCGGCGTTTTTAATGTATAGCAGAATGTTGAATGCTGCAAGAGAATTACAGTTTCTCAATGTCTATGTTGCGGAACCAGATCTGGTTGCCGTGGTCTTGTAAGCCGATGTACCCGGGTTCGGTCATTTCGCGGAATGCGCGGTTGAATTTGTTGCGCGTGCCGTCGGGGTTCTGGTTCGGCGTGGTCCAGCGGTTGAGGTCCATGTCGGTGATTTGCTCGCCGTTTAAGGTGACGCGGATGATGTTGTCCATTGTGTAGAGGATCATGTGATTCCATTCGCCCGCGGGTTTGCAGGTGTTGTGCGTGGGGGCTTGCAAATCATAGACTGCGCCGCAGCATTTGGTGGTTGCGGGTTCGTGACCATACGTGTCCAGGATTTGGATTTCTATGCCGGTTTGCACGGGGTTGTCCAGAGCGGTCCAGCGGAAGAAGACGCCGCTGTTGGTTCTGGGGGGATGTTTGAATTCGAGCGAGAGTTCAAAGTTTTTGAACTGGTCTTCTGTGTAGTACAGGTATTTCCCTTGTTCTGCGGTGCAGAAGAGGCAGCCGTGATCCACAATCCAGCCGTCGGGATTGCCAGTGGCTGCCCAGCCGTTGAGGGTTTTGCCGTCGAAGAGTTGCATGTAGCCTCCTTGTTAATGTGTGATTGCGACGGGTTCTGTGAGACATTCGCCGCGCATGGCGCGCGAGCGGTCGTAATAGGTCCACAGGTCTTCGAGTTCAAATTCTGTTTCGATGTCTTCTACGGATATATCTTCCATGAGGGATTCGAGTACGAATGTGGCTTCGGGGCGCATGATGTGGATGCGGACCCCCGCGCCATAGGTGCTGTGTATGTCGCCGAGTTTGTTCTGGTTGAAGTCGAGGTGATACGCTTTGGTGTCTGCGTTGATTTCGGCAAATGCAAAGGGTGGGAGTTTGCCCTGTTCTACGAGGGGTTCCCCATAGCCCTGCCACGCGAGGCGGTGGCCGCACATGTCGGTGATGGAGCTTTCCTGGGATTGGCTGACGACGAGAAAGACGCCGTAATCGCGCGCCCAGGCGGCGTGTCGCATGCCGCCGTTGAACATGCTGGGGAAGAAGACCATGCGCGCACCCGAGCGGGCGAGCATCATGGCAACTTCGGGGAATTTGAGGTCAAAGCAGATGCACATGCCCACGCGACCGCAGTCTGTGGCGAACGTGTTGGCCTGTGTGCCGGGCAGGGTGCCGCGTTCCATTTCGTTGACTGTGGGTTGCACTTTGTGGTAGCGGCCCATGACGTTTCCATCTCGACCGATGAGGACGGCTGCGTTGAAGGTCTGGTCTTCCCACCGCTCTTGCATGCCGACGATGACATGGGTGCCGATTTCCGAGGCTGCTTTGCCAATGGCTTCGGTTGTGGGGCCAGGTATGGGTTCGCCCATCCAGGCTTCGCTATCCTGGGGACACCCGAGTTCTCGCGCGACTTCGGTGAAGCATACAAAGTCGGGGCAGTACGGGGCTGTTTCTTCGAGGTGGCGCACCATGTGTTCTACGTTTTGTTCTACGTTTTTGTATCCCCCTCTGGGGAATGAGATGCTGAGGAGTTTTACGGTTTTCATGGCTTTTCCTTTCGCAAAAAGGTATAACTATCGCTCGCCGTAATAGGTGATCAGACACTGGTCCATGACCCAGGATGCACGGGCACCACTTTCGCCAGTGGATACACATTTGCCTTCGCCGCGCAGTTCGTTGACGATGGTTTGTATCAGAGGCTGTTGGACGTGTGGCGGATTGGGTGCGGCGATGTGTTCTTCTGTGCTGTTGCGTTTGAGGATGATGTCGGTGTCTGCAAAGACGGGGGTTTGGATTTCGCCTTCGGATCCCGTGAATGTGATGCGGTTGTCGGCGTGGTCGGCGTGGAAGTTCCAGATGCCTGTTCCTGCGACGCCGCTTTCAAATTCGAATGCAGCGGTTGTTACGTCTTCGGCTTCGTACGTTCCGCCCGTGTTGAGCGCGTAGCCGCTGGCTCGGGTGATGGGGCTGACGAGGAAGTCGAGGATGTCGATGCCGTGTGATGCGAGGTCGAGGAATTTGCCCGCGCCGGCGATGGATGGGTCGAATCGCCAGTTGTTGGGGTTTGTGTCGAGTTTGCCGTATTGGACGATGTGTACAGATGTGAGGGTTCCTATTGCGCCTTCGCGGAGGAGCTCGCGGACTTTCAGGAAGCGGGGGAGTCTGCGGCGGTAATAGGCGACGAAGAGGGAGAGGTTTTTGGCTTTGAAGGCTTCGACCATTTGTACGCATTCGCGGTGGTTCATGGCCATGGGTTTTTCGACGTAACAGGGTTTGCCCGCTTCGGCGACGCGCAGGGCGTAGTCGCAGTGTGTGGAGGGTGGTGTGGCGATGTACACGGCGTTGACGTCGGGGTGGTGGATGACTTCGTCGGCGTTGTTGGTGGATTGGGATATGCCGTGGCGTTTGGCAAAGTCCGCGGCTTTTTCAGCATCCCGGCGCATGACGATGACGAGTTCTGAGTGATCGGCTTTGTAAAAGCCCGGCCCACTTTTGACTTCGCATACGTCACCACAACCGATGATGCCCCATTTTACTGTTTGCATGATGAAAGTCCTTTCGATAAGATTCAGTCATTCTCCCGGTGTCGGCGCATCTTCTCGCAGCAGGCCCTCGGATTTTAGTTCTGCCCAGAGGTCCTGGGGTATGGGATGCTGGTAGTTTTTGATGTTTGCATGGATGTATTCGGGTTTGAGGGCGCCGGGAATGATGGCGGCGACACTGGGGTGTGCGAGTGGGAACTGGATGGCTGCTGCGGGAAGCGGTACGTTGTGTGCCTGGCATATTGCTTCTATTTTTCGGGTTTTTTCTATGATTTCTGAAGTTGCGGTGTCGTACGCGTATAATGCGCCTTCAACGGGTCCTGTGGCGAGGATGCCCGAGGCGAATACAGAGCCGATGACGATGTCGGCACCGTGTTCGGCGCATTTTGGAAATTCCTCGTCTAATGGGTCCTGGTCCAGGAGGGTATAGGGCATGGCGACGATGAAGAAGTCGATATCGATCATGTCTAAGAATCGGGGGATGAGTCCCATCATATTGAGTCCTACGCCAATGCCTCTGATTTGTCCGCTCGAGCGCAGTTCGTCAAGGGCGCGCCAGCCGCTTGTGTAGATTTGGGCGAGGGTGGCGGTTACCATGTCTTCGGAGGTGTGAAAGAAGTAGTCGGGGTCGTGGATGAGGAGCAGATCTACGGCGTGCAAGCTGAGTCGCTGGAGGCTGTCTTCATAAGATCGCATGATGCCGTCATAGCTATAGTCAAAGGCGTATTCAAAGGGCAAGCCGCCAATCCACATGTCTTTGTCAAATGTTTTGAGGTCGCGCGTGGCTTTTAATACGCGTCCGACTTTGGTGGAGATGGCAAATTCTTCTCTGTTCTGTTGTCGCAGGAAATGCCCGAGGCGATGTTCGCTTTTGCCATAGCCGTAAAAGGGGGCTGTGTCGAAGTACCGGATGCCCGCATCCCATGCGGCTTGCAATGTTTTTTGTGCCTGTGTTTCGCTTACGAGTTCGAATAGATCACCTATGGGCGCGCCGCCCATGCCCATTTCGGTTACTTCGAGGCCTGTTCGTCCAACGGTTCGCGTTTTGATTGTGTTCATGAGATTTCTCCTGAAGCTTTTATACTATAGGTAATGGTGCGTCATCGCCTGTTTCGCGTTGCCAGAGGCGAATTTTTGCCGCCATTTTGCGTATGCGGTCTCTGTGTTCAGGTTCATCGAATAGGTTGGTGAGTTCATGGGGGTCGCTGTTCAGGTCAAATAATTCGCATTGGTCGCCTGCGCACAGGTTGAGTTTCCATCGATCGGATGTTACGATTGCGCGCCAGGGGAGGGTGGCGATTAAGTTGATTTGCGGCGAGCCGAGATTGCGATCTCCCAGTCCGTTCCACTGAATGAAGACGTCGTTATCGTCAAGTGTTTCTCTGCCTTCGAGGACGGGTACGCGGCTGGTTCCTTGCAGGTGTTCGGGCATGGGTTGTCCCATGAGGTCTAATAAGGTGGGGACGAGGTCGATATGGCCGATGTTGCCGGGGATCATTCGGTGTTCGCGTCCGAGATGGGGGACTCGCATCATGAGCGGTACTTTGGCGGAGGGTTCGTAGAAAGCGCGTTTTTCCATCATGCCCTGGTCGCCAGCCATTTCGCCGTGGTCAGAGCTGAATACGACTATGGTGTTGTCGGCGTGGCCCGATTTTTCAAGGGCGTCCATCAGTCTGCCGAGGGCGCGATCTACGAGCGTGACGGTGCCGTAGTATTCTGCGCGGAATTTGCGCAGTTTTGCTTCTGCGGTGTGTTGTTCTTCGGGGGTTGCATTGGGTTGTATATTGCGTTCTGCTCTCAGTCTGTTGAATAGCGATGCGCCAGCGGGATAGCGCGTGAATGCGGGACCAACGGGCACTTTGTTCGGGTCGTGTACATGTTTCATCGGTCCAGAGACGGGCGGGTGTGGTTCGGGGCAGTGGACCTGTAGCATGAAGGGTTTGTCGCGCTCTGCCATTAAGAAGCGGGCGGCTTCGTCACATAGAAAGGATACCATGGACAGGTGTTCGGGCAAGTTTGCGCGCAGTTGTGGGGAGAATACGCGGTGTCCGGCTTCTGTTGTTTTGTCTGGTTCGATTCCGTTTTTCACGAGGAACTGGTGATACGGTGTGTCCGGATGGTCGATGACCCAGGGCAATTCAAAGACGGGCAGCCATTCGTCAAATCCGTGTTGTCGCGTTGTTTCTTTGCCCAGGTGCCATTTACCGTAGTAGGCTTTGTGGTAGGTGTCTGATGTCATTTCTGCGATGGATTTGATTTCTGGATCGAGCAGGATGTTGTTTTTGATCATTCTGGCGGAATGTGGATACAGTCCCGTTACGAGGGTTGCGCGCGATGGCGTGCAGACGGGTTGCGTGCAATAGGGGTTTTCAAAGACAAAGCTTTCGCTGGCGAGGGCGTTCATGTTCGGCGTTTGGATCCAGTCGTTGCCATAGCAAGCCATGGTGTCGGAGCGTTGTTGGTCGGTGATGAATAGTAAAATATTGGGTTGCTGCTGCATGTGAGCCTCTTTATTTTAATTTCAATGGGAGGTAGGAACAATCAAGGGGCAATATCTGTCAAATTGGGTGAAAAACAAGTTGAAAATCACATTGCTAAGGAGGAATTTCTATGGTTGGTCGAATTGTTCGTATGGTTTGTATTGTCGCGCTTGTTCCACTATGTGCTGATGCAGATAACTGGCCGCAATGGCGCGGTCCGCAGCAAGATGGGGTGAGTACGGCCAAAAATCTGCCCGCGTCATGGAGTTTGGAAAAGAATATTATTTGGAAGGCCGAGTTGCCTTCGTGGAGCGGGAGTACGCCCATTATCTGGGGTGATCGCATTTTTCTGACGTCGCCGTCGCCTGCACAGAGGCCAGAGGAACAGCAACCGGGCGGACCGGAGATTTATATTTTGTGTTTGTCGAGGAAAGATGGCAGTGAACTCTGGCGCTACAAGTTGGATGAGGGCAATGTGCTGCGGCGCAAGCACAATAAGACGTCGCCGTCGCCTGTTACGGATGGCGCGCATGTGTGGGTGGTTACGGGCAATGGGGTTGTGACGTGTCTGGATATGGATGGAAAGGCGATTTGGTCGCGGAATCTTCAGAAGGATTACGGCAATTTTGGTCTGCTTTTCGGGTATGCATCTTCGCCGATTCTGTACGATGGGAAGCTCATTCTTCAGGTGCTTCACGGGATGCGTACGGATGATCCTTCGTATGTCGTCGCGTTGGACGCCGGGAATGGGAAGGAAGTCTGGCGCAAAGAGCGCCCGACAGATGCTATTCGGGAGTCTCCGGATTCGTACACGACGCCTACGCTTTTGAAGCGCGATGGCGAGACTCAGATTGTTATTACGGGTGGGGATTGTGTGACGGGGCACGATCCGGATACGGGGCGTGAGGTCTGGCGGGCAAATGGGTTGAATCCCGGACGAAGGGGCAATTATCGGATTGTTGCTTCTCCTGTGGTGGTCGGCGATATGATTTATGCGCCGACCCGGCAGCGGCCCTTGCTGGCGTTGGCTGCTGGTGGTACGGGCGATGTTTCCGACAATGTGGTGTGGAAGTGGGAGGGTGCTGCTGCGCCAGATGTGCCGACGCCGACGAGTGATGGAAAGTATTTTTCTGATTGTAACGTTTTGCAGTGGTAAATAGCCAAAGCCACTGCTCATGCTTATCTTAAGTGCAGTTAACGTGAACTCTCAAGACAGGAGGCACAAGCAGTGGCACTTCAAGATAAGCAAAAAATCAATCGGACAATAGTCCTCCCTTTCACCGAGTCTGAGTATCACCGGTTTATGGATGACTTGCCCTTTGCCCATAAGACAGTGGCGCATCTTTTTCAAATGCATCCAGAACTTTTCCCTACCGATATGAGTCAGGGCTACTTTTTTAATGGCACCACACGGCTCTCTAAAAAATTGAAGCTGAAAATGCGAAAGTTACAGATCAACAACCATCAGTATCAAATTCGGCCTTCTTTCGTGTTACCCTATATGCGCGGGATGACTGATGAAGTAGAGAAAGGCTTGTTTTTATTGCGTTTCAGTGTTCCCTTTTGGGCACTTGCCATCGTCTTTGGTAGAAATCACATGTATTGGTATCGTCTCTTTCTTTCTTTTTCAACCTATTCATTAGTGGGTACGACCCTGAAAAAGAAAGAGACATTGCCCTGCCATGTCTTGGCCGATGAGCACCATATTCGCATCCGAGGACAGAAAGCCTATGTCGCCACAACCATAGGTAAAAACTGCATTTTAGGCGTCCACACAGTTGACAAAGCCGATACTGAAACACTCAGCGCAGGGTATGCAACCTTCAAGGAAGAAGCCCAAGCCATAGATGCCGATTATCAGCCTCAAACCGTCAATACCGATGGCTGGGCAGCAACACAAGGAGCTTGGCGTGCACTTTTCCCTAAAATCTTTATTATCGAATGCTTCCTCCACGCCTTTCTCAAGGTGCGAGACCGAGCCACCAAGTCCTTAAAAGACTTCTATTATCAAGCCGCTGAGAAGGTCTGGCATATTTACAGGGCTTCAACCAAAAGAAGTATGGGACAACGCATCCGACGCTTGAGAGATTGGACGCAAGCACACTTACCCGATGTCCCAATGAAAGACAATCTCCTCAAATTATGTGACAAAAGGAGGCGATGGCTTGCTCATCTGGATTTTCGAGAGGCCTTTCGCACATCTGCTACCCTTGATAGACTCATGAAATTTATGGAACGGCACGCTATCGCAGCACAAATGTTTCATAGTGACCACAAAAAAACCACACAAAACATACGCGCTTATGCCTTACTCTATAATTTTACCCCCTCTTGTCCGGCTGTCGTGGAAAACCACCCCACGCTGACCAGTCCGGCTGCGAGAGCCAATCACTTCGTCTATCATCACAATTGGTTACACAATCTTTTAATCGCTTCTTCCATTGGTGGAAAATGGAACCACTGCAATCCGTTATAGTCAGGTATTTTTATATGGTTGATGATCGCGGGCGGGCAATGTGTCTGGACGCGAAGACCGGGGCTGTGGTGTGGGGTCCTGAGCGGACGGCACAGGGGATTGTGAGTGCGTCCCCACATCTGGCGGATGGGAAGTTGTTTTTGCTGAATGAAGATGCCGTGACGACTGTTTTGGCCGCAGGTCCCAAATTTGAGGTTTTGGGTACGAATGAACTGGATGGGACGTACACGCTGTCATCGCCCGTGTCATCCGGGTCACAGCTTTTTATTCGGACAGCGACGCATTTGTATTGTATTGGTTATGGTGGGGAGTAAATGGAATCTGTCCAAAAAGAGAACGCCCCAGCATCGCTGTGCCGGGGCGTTTTTCTCGCCTGGTAAATTCAATTTCTTATCCAATGTCTAAATATTCACAAATTGAATTGGAAAACTTCATGGCCGCCGCGCTCGTCGAGGGCAGAAAAGCGCTTCCCGAGTGCTTACCCAATCCGCCAGTGGGTTGTGTGCTGGTGCGAGAGGGAAAAATTATTGCCCGGGGTTATACCAATCCGCCGGGTCAATTTCACGCAGAGGCGATGGCTCTCGCGCAAGTGGCGGGCTCACTGGAAGATGTTACGGCGTTTGTCACTCTGGAGCCGTGTTCTTTTCACGGGCGCACGCCTTCATGTGCTCGGGCACTTGTGAAGAGAAAAATCCGAGATGTCTTTGTCGCCCTCATTGATCCGCATCCCCAAAATCGCGGGCGCGGCATTCAAATTCTCAAAGACGCGGATATTCCCGTGCAGGTCGGTTTGTTAGAGGGAAGGGCTGAGAAAGATCTGGGTCCTTATCTGTGTCAAAATACCACTTGAAATCATAGCGGTCAGTGGGCAACCACATGGGGTCGCAGGACAACCACAGGGGGTTGTCCCTACAACAAGCCACAATATCATCGTAGGGGACGGCCCCTGTGCCGTCCCATTATTCCCACAGGAGACAATATGAACGACTGGATGGATATTTACGAAGAACGAAACTACGGCAGTATGCCCTATCGCCTGCTCAGACCTATTGATATTGCAGACCATCCCGATAAAGCGTATCCCCTTATTTTTAGCTTGCACGGGGCAGGAGGCAAAGGCACAGATAATATCAAAAACCTGCGCCACTGGAACGAATCACCACTGACAGATGAAACACACCGCCGCAAGTATCCCTGTTTCGTTCTCGCTCCTCAAACGCCTATGCGCTGGCTGGTGCCCAATTCCATGCCCGAGATTACACAGAAATATATCGACTCGCTCTCCGACATCTGGCAGACGCGCGTTAAGCGATTGTTGGATCGGGGCGACGATCTCTCAAAGGGTGATTTGGGCAGAGCTTTTGACCTGCTGGACACGATATGCGATGAGTTTCCAATTGATCAGGACCGCATCTATGTGCTGGGGCATTCAATGGGTGGTTTTGGTACCTGGAACGCCGTTTGCGCACAACCTGACCGCTTCGCCGCCGCGATGCCCTCTGCTGGCGGGTGCGAACCGTGGAATGACGTCAGCCGCATTGTAGAAGTTCCCATCTGGGCATTTCACGGCGATGCCGATGCAACTGTGCCCGTGGATTTAACGCGGGACGCTTTTCGCCGGTTAGACGCGCTGAATGCCAATACCAAATATACGGAATTAAAAGACGTGGGACACAATGCGAGTGCTTACGGTTTTGCGTACACAGGCGATGATCCGCAACGCGGATTTATCACGCACTTTGCCAGCGATCAGTGCGACAAAACCGAAAATGTATGGGACTGGCTATTTGCACAAAATCTCAGATCACGGTTCCCGACGGAATGACGGCGTCTTTGGTGATGACGACGATGCCGTCGCGGATGGCGTAGGCGTCGCGTTCTGCTTCGCGGATGTTTTTTGCGTTTTGGATGGTGACGTTTTCCCCTATGCGCGCGTTTTTGTCGATGATTGCGTTGTCGATTACGCATCCCGGACCGATGCCGACGTCTGGGATGCCTTTTTGTTTGTTGCGTTTTTTGTCTTCGGGGGTTTCGTAAAAGTCAGCACCCATCATGACGGTGTTGGTGAGTTTGACGCGGGGACCAACGATGCTGCGTATGCCGATGACGGCGTGTTCAATTTCTGCGTCTTGAATGTCGGATCCGTCGCCGATTTTGCATTGTTTGAGGTGGCATCCGTCCAATTTGGCTGCGGCGAGATAGCGCGGGTGCGTGTAGATGGGGGCACCGGGTTGATAAAAGGTGAAGGGGGGTGCCGGGGTTGTGAGTGCGAGGTTGGCTTCGTAGAAGGCGCGGATGGTTCCGATGTCTTCCCAGTAGCCTTCGAATCGGTGGGCATAGACTTTGTGGCTGTGAATGGCGGCGGGGATGATGTGTTTGCCAAAGTCGTCACCTCTGTTTTCCGCGAGGAGCGTTCTCAGTTCGTCTTTTTCAAAAACGTATATGCCCATTGAGGCCATGTACGCTTCGTCGGGGTTGCTACCGGGTGCGGGGTCGAGTTTGAGGTCGTCCAGTTCGGCGTCGGTTTGTGGTTTTTCTACGAAGTTGATGATGCGTCCGGTGTCATCTACTTTGAGGATGCCGAGGTCGGGCGCGATTTCTCGTGTGACGGGTTTGACGGCGATGGTGAGGTCTGCGCCTTTTTCGCGGTGTTCGGCGACAAAGTCCCGGTAGTTCATGCGGTAGAGATGGTCGCCGGAGAGGATGAGGTATTGGTCCATCTGGTAGGACATGAAGTGGCGGAGTTGCTGGCGAACAGCGTCGGCTGTGCCCTGATACCAGTCGAGGCGGTCCTCGGTTTGTTCGGCGGCGAGGATTTCGACAAAGCCGTTTGAAAAGGCGTCGAAGCGATAGGTTTGGGCGATGTGGCGGTTGAGAGAGGCGGAGTTGAATTGGGTGAGTGCGTAGATGCGTGTGAGGCCCGAGTGCAGGCAGTTGCTGATGGGTATGTCGATGAGGCGATATTTGCCGCCAATAGGGACTGCGGGTTTGGAGCGGTATTTGGTCAGGGGATAGAGGCGCGACCCCTGTCCACCGCCTAAGATGATGCCGATAACGGATTCCACGAAAAACCTCCTTGTTTTGTGGGGGGGATGTAATATAATATAAATATAGGAGTGGTGGTCAAATTGGTAGGTAGATTCAGTGAAAGAAGGGAGAAATGACTATGGATCTCGAAGTCGGTATTGCCGGATGGGTGCTCAGTGGTGAAATTTTGCGGGAGAAGTCGCTGACTTTGCTGGCGTTTCCCGAGGTGTGTGCCGCGCATGGTGTGGAGACGGTGGAGTTGTGTTCGCGTTTTTTTGAGTCTCAGGATGCGAGGTATTTGAATGAGCTTCGAAACCGGTTGGCGGATAATGGACTTTCGGTGCGCAATATTGCGGTGGATATGGGCAATATTGCAGGTGCTGATGAGGCTGTGCGGCGCACGGATCTGGAGGCGTTGAAGCAGTGGTTTTACACGGCGTCGGCTGTGGGGTCAGAGGCAATACGGATTAATACGGGGCACGCGGATGACGATGGGGCGATGAGCCGGGTGATTGAGGGGTATCGGGAACTGGTGGCTGTGGGCGAGCAGGCGGGGGTGAAGCTGCTGGTGGAGAATCACGGGGGTGTGTCGTCGTCTTCTGATAATTTGCAGCGGATTTTAGATGGTGTGGATTCCGATTGGTTTGGCACTTGTCCAGATACGGCAAATTTTCCCGATGGCGATTGGGAGGCGGGGATGCGCGTGCTGGCTCCGCGTGCGTTTTCGTGTCATGTGAAGGTGTTTAATTACAGTGATGACGGTGTGCAGGCGTGGGAGCGAGATGGCAAAGCTATGGGGTATGATTTGAAGACGTGTTTGGAAATTCTGAATGCGGCAGATTACGCGGGTCCACTGTGTGTGGAGAAGGGCGCGTCGGAGACGACAGAGGCGAGTATCTGCGATACGCTGAGTTATTTGAAGGATCTGCAAGCGACGGTCTGATGGTGATGTGATGAAAAAAGGTAATCAGGTCAATACAACAGATTGAGGGTAATATGACACGCATTCTCGAAAAATCTCGTTCTCCAAAATGGGTATATGATGATTCAGGTGAGGTCATAGAGGTGATACTTGGATATGACGATTTCAAGACTTTAATTCAAAAGGTGGCTCGGGAAACAGATTGGGAGACGCTTCCTCCTCACTTGCAGGATGCTGTTGATACCATGTTAATGGAAGAAGCGAACGAGGAGAATAGCGAGACACGGCCTTTGCGCGATTTGCTTCGTGAAACGGGAGACGTATCTTAGCAATGGCTTACGCTGTTTATATGCGTTCATCGGCAGAACGAGAACGCCGTAGGCTACAAGGCCATATTCGTCAACGTATTAACCGAAATCTTCTCCAACTGGAATTAGAGCCACGTCCTTCAGGAGTGGAAAAACTGGTTGGTCGCCCAAATTCGTGGCGTATTCGCGTGGGAGACTATCGCATTCTTTATGAAATTGATGATACAAATCAGCGTGTTATCATCTGCCGTATCGCTCATCGGCGCGACGTATATCAACGCTAAAAAGAGGCGAGTATTCGCGATACGCTGAGTTATCTGAAGGATCTGCAGGCGACGGTCTGATGGTAGTGCGATTGCAAAAGCCGCTCTTTTGAGCGGCTTTTTTTGTTAGCCTCTGGCGTTACGCAAGCACACACAGATAACCATCGCGGCAGCTACATAGTCAAGCGGTACATATCTTTCACCTGACCACTCATTCATCGCTCAAAATATACACTTTCGCATCCGAAATTGTTCTGTGCCGCTTTCTTTTCAACAGACGATCCTTAAAATTCAGGTTGTGAACAAGGGCGCAATACAGCATATCGAAGACATAATAAGGGTTTTTGATGCTGTCCATACAATTTGTCACGCGATGCTGTGACATTGGCCTGATATTTGCTGAGATTTTGGGCGACGTTAGATGCGTGACGTGAGTTCCCAATGCAGGACGAAATACAGGGACATCGCGTAACATCAGTCAGCCTGTAATCTATAGCGAAAACTCGTTTGGTAAGCAGTCTATAAAAACTGCTTACCGCCATTTAACGATATTAAAAATTTGTAACTATTTAGGTATGGGCGCAATTCAAGATGTATTGTTGATGTTGGAAGACGCGCGAGAGTTCTTGCAAGACAGGGATACGCTTTTTCCTGATGGTGGAGAGGAAGGCTTGCAGACGCGCATAGTATTGTGCCCCTTCAAATGTACGGAAGCAGGTGGCGACTTTCTGCTTGACTTTTGCCGGACGCAAGTCGCGTTCAGCTTGATTGTTGGTAAAGGGCACAGCTTCGTGAAAGGCAAAGGCCAAAACCGCATCTTGATGCTTTATAAGGCGTTGGAGTAAGTTATAGGCACGGCTCCCTTTTGCCCGTCCCTTCTTTTTCGATTTGACAGGTGGGGGCTCCTTATTTTGTGCATAAGTGAGCAGACGTTGGTAGATCGCACGTGCTTTTTCACGCTTGTCTTCAGGCAAACAGGTGCGCCCCTGCATACTCATACGGTAAAGACACATAAAAAAGCGGTGCATATGCTTTGCCCATCGGCTACCTGCCTCATCTGCATTTTGCAGTTCACGAAGAAGATGGGCACCACATAAACTATGACGGCAAGGCCAAGACGTAAAATAACTACTATAGCAGTCATGAACAGCCCAACCCGGAAAGGCCTTAAGAACAGAATCAGCAGATGCCAACGCCTCACGACCCCGGCTTTGATGCAAAAATAAATGCGTCGCATCTGCCGTGCTTGCCACATGCAACCAGTGAAGACGACCGGCCACTCTCAGACCGGTCTCATCAAAATGCACCACATCACTGGCAAGAAGCGCTTGCTTAATCTCATCTTCGGTCGCTTCTAAACCCCTATAGGCACTGGAAAGTGCCTGATATTGCACACGCTCATTGACCCGATGTCCAAACAGGTCTTCAAACAAATCCGAGACCTTCTTGAACGGAAGACGATAGTCAACACTCAGCAAGCAGGATAAGGCACGAACACGAGACCCATATTGCACAGGTGCGCGAATATGAGACGGAAAACAAGAGGCCTGATACGTCCCACAAACAGGACACGAACACCCAAACGTCTGATATTCTTTTACCACCATACGAGCCGCTGGCAGATCAAAACATTGACGACGAGCGACCAAACTTTGACCAACACAAGACAAATCATGACCACACGAACACTGCAAAACAGGCAAAGAAACCACCTCATCAGGCGTCATAACCTGAGATAACGTGTGACCCTTATGACCGCGAACACCACCACGACTTTGCCGAGACTTTGACCGAGGAAGGGCAGGCTTCTTGCTATACCCATCACTGGAGGGCGGACGGTGGCTATTGCCGCTATCCTGATTGACTTGACGCTTCAAACGCGCATTCTCAGCACGCAAATCTGCATTCTCGGCGCGTAACTGTGTATTCTCTGCGCGTAACTGTGCATTCTCGCGCACTAAACCGGCTTGCGAGACTTCCAAATCCGAGACGCGACGCAATAACTCATCTATCAAACGATGAAGACCAAGAATATCTTCAGGACGGGACAAATGCATACCCTTTCACGAAAAAACATAACAACATAACCAAAAATCATTATACTCTATGGCACACCCAAAAACAACAAAAATAACAACATCCTAAATAGTTACAAAAATTTTCCATCCTCTCCCTTGACCCTTTTACCGCTACTGACTATAATATCTCATATTTTTATCTGTCCTGAGCAGACATCTCATGCAACTGAATCAAGGAGGCTTTCGAAATGGTCGTGAAGACGAGCACCGTAACCTATCGTGCCCTGAGCTTAGGGGCTGGCGTACAGAGTTCTGTTTTAGCACTCCTCCTATCGAGGTCCCACCCTCGTTTGATTGAGTTGGGCTATCCTAAACCTGACGTCGCTGTCTTCGCTGATACTGGATGGGAGCCAGCTTATGTATATCAACATTTGGACTGGCTTGAAGAGCAACTCCAATATCCACTGATTCGCGTGTCCGAAGGCGATCTAAAAACTAATCTTAAAAAAGCCCGCACGGTGTCGGGTCACAACTTTGTTGATGTTCCCTTATTCACTGTCAATGGGGATGGGAAGAAGGGCATGTTGCGGCGGCAATGTACCACTCACTACAAGATTAAGCCTATTTATCGACTGGTCAGGGAACTCGCGGGAGGACAGCGCGGCCGACCATTTCCCAAGAACACCCACGCCGAAATGTGGATCGGAATTTCGCTGGATGAAGTGGGCCGCATGAAGCCGAGCCGAGAACGGTGGGTCGAACATCGCTGGCCACTAGTGGATATTGGTATGACACGCCAAGATTGTGTTGAATGGTTTAACTCGGAATATCCAGGTCGCCACCTGCCCCGGTCAGCTTGCGTCATCTGTCCTTATCGGTCAGACGAACATTGGTTGGAACTAAAGCAGTCTGAACCAGATAGCTACGAGGAGGCTGTGCGTTTTGATCGATGGCTCCGCCATAGTACAAAGAATCCTGTAAGGGAATTGCTACACGGTCGGCCATATCTACATTCTGCACGTCGTCCCCTTGACAGCGTTATTGATGAGCAAAAAACAGAGGGAGGGGAAGGGATCAATCACTTTGAAAACGAATGCGAAGGCCTTTGCGGTGTCTGAAACAGAGGTGGAAACGGTCAGGCCGAAGTTCCCGCTATATCCCTACCAGCGGCAGGTGTTGACTGACATCCTTCATGCCCTATCATCTCCTGAACGTCGAGCCGTGGCTCATCTTCCTACCGGTGCGGGAAAGACCAGAATCGCAGCCCACACGGCATGTCACTTGCTCAACGAAAAAGACACCGATAATTCCCTGGTCATCTGGTTGGCTGCTACTGAGGAACTTTGCGAACAAGCGGCAAACCAACTCGCAGACGCTTGGACATATCTGGGACGGTGGGATGCCTCCATTCATCGAAACTGGGGAAGCCGGTCACTTGATCTACGGCGTCTTCCATCCGGGTTCTTGGTGACAGGTCTTGCCAAACTGCGCTCTGCTGCATTCCAAGACAACACTCTCCTTGCACACCTTGCGAACTGTGCTGCTGCCGTCATTTTTGACGAGGCTCATCAGGCAGTTGCGGAAACTTACTCTTTCATAACTGAGCAGCTATGTAGTGTTAGGCCGCCCCTCCTTGGTCTTACGGCTACGCCAGGACGCACAGCGAATCTAACGGATGAGGACTATCGGCTTGCCGACATGTTCAATCACAACAAGGTTTCGATAAATCCAAGAGGTTACGATAGCCCCGTTACCTATCTAATCCAGAATCGCTACCTCGCCGATCCCCGCTTTGTGCCGATTAGCTTCGACTCCGATACCGTAATTACTGATCCTCAACCCGGTATGGATTATAGCATGGATGATCTCGGCGATCTGGGCCGCAACCACGAGCGTACGATAAAAATAGTCGAACTCACAGAGGATGCAGTTAGGCGCCACCCTCGTACAATCGTGTTTTGCCCTTCTGTTGAAAGTGCCGCGGAGTGCAATAGACTTCTCCAAATTCAAGGAGTTGCAAGTGCAGTGGTAACAGCGAATACACCAGGTGAAGATCGCCGATCTATTGTTGATGACTTTAGGAGCGACAGCAGGGAACATAAAGTGGTGTTCAACTACGGCGTGCTTACCGCCGGTTTTGACGCACCCAAGACTCGTTGCGTCATTATCGCTCGCCCCACCACATCCCTGGTACTCTACTCGCAAATGGCAGGCCGAGCGATGCGCGGCCCCCGGTCAGGCGGAAATCCAAAAGCCGAGATATTCACCGTTGCAGATACGAACCTTCCGGGTTTCGGGTCTGTGACAGATGCATTCACGAATTGGGAGGAACTATGGTCGAACAACTCAACGACCTAAAAGACGCAGATCGCAGCCTATTTCCCAGCAGCTTCACGATACGAGCTCTTCGGGACAGTCGGTATCATAATACCGCCTATGCCATAAAGGTAATCATGAGGTTCCCATTCCAGATCAAGACACATCTATACCGGAGGTGTGGAAAACGGTCGGCAGTGACAAAATCTATGAAAGCCGCTCAGGGACTCTTGTAGTGTGGAGCAAACTGGACAAAATGCAATGGAAAACCGGCCGTACAATCATCGACAACGTATCCAGAGAGGTAGGGCGCATCCACCGGTACTGGATTGATGCGGAGATTACAAGAATACGAGTTGGTTCTTTCCACCATAACCGCCTTGGCGAAATTGAGAATGAAGGGTATATCGTCTCAAATGATCCTCTATACCTGATAAAACCTTCGTCTACTCCTGTGCCTTGGAACAACGAACCGATGTTTAGCGAATGGGCTAAGAAAGAGTATCCCTTTACTGTAGAGGGTAAAGAGATCACTATTGAGGTGAAGTATTCAATTGTGAGGCCCGAGGCCCTAAAAACAGATAGTGTTAGACAGTATCCAGGCAGCACTGATTATGGCAAGCACGCCAGACATAACATTGGTGTCTCAGTCATTCGGGAGGATAGGGAGATCGTTCTTGAGGACGCCTTTCTCAGAGAGGGTGGTAGTGATGAAAATCCACTGAACCGCTGGTGGGGTTGTGAAGTGCATTTCCGTCGAAGTTGCGATGAGTTGTTTGGCGTGGATCACAACAAACAGATGGCTGCGAACTTCACGCATGCTGCAAAGACGCTCGCGCGTGATGATCGCCCCAATCAGGTCATACTAGACGAGATGGGAATTGACGATGACATCATCTACAAAATCGTAGGAGATATCCGTGATCAAACGCGTGCCATGATGCGTCAAATCGCACAGATGTTTGCACAACGGAGGGACTCACAGAATGGGGGTGGCAGTAGAAGCCCAGAAATTAAGGCTGTAGAGACTGCCACTGATGCAGACCGAGACGCTATAACGGCCGGTATAGAGACACCAACCAACACTGATAAAGACCGTGAGCAAATTCCATCCGAAGAGCGAGAAGCCGGTCTTACGGAACAGTTCATTGAATCTGGTCAGGACGGTCAGGAAGCCCAAAAACTCGCAAAGATGCTGGTAGAGCAAGGTCTTTCATATCAATTCAATCCAGCTCAATTTGACGGATATCAGATGTTTAATGTGCGCTCGAATCAAGGAGTCCTGCATATCAATCTTAATACTGACCATCCAATCTACGATCTGCTTAAGCATATCGAAGGTCGTCTTGACGAAAATATTGATGAGAGCCATCCTTTATTTGAGGCCAGTGTCGCTATCCGATTATTACTGTCGTCATGGGCACGAATGGAAGACCAGACCGAATCACGGGAAGAACGAATGCATATCCAAAACATCAGTATGAATTGGGGGCGCCAAGTAGATAAGGTCATCAATCAACTGCGTGATAGGGACGAATAAATATGTCTATTGGGCTAGGAGATTTTTTGAGCCAGCTCTGTTCAGATGCTCAGGATCTCATCTTGGCGGCACCCTACATCAAGGTTGATGCACTTACCAGAGTTCTGACAGATGTTAGTCCGGCTGCGTCCCTCATCTGTATCACAAGGTGGAATTTGCACGACCTCGCTGTGGGGGCGTCCGATACTGAATGTCGCACTATTGTCACTGAGCGTGGTGGCTCATTCAGGCTCCATCCCTCACTTCATGCCAAATACTACCGAGTAGATGATATAGTCCTCATCGGATCTGCTAACTTGACATCGTCCGCAATGGGCTGGTCGCGTCAGCCTAACTTGGAGATCCTTTGTCGTCCAGGAGACGACTTTGATGTATACGCCTTTCAGCAGGGACTTCTGGAAGGATCGAGAGAAATAGGCAATGACGAATTCGCACGTTGGGAATCCATAACTGAAATCAGTACGCAGAGTAACAGCGTAATTACTGACGACCAACCTCAGCTTGACAACTGGCGACCAGCGACTCGTGATTTTAGGAATTTAGAACTCTTATATCAAGACAGAGAAGATGAGATAGCTTCATTCGACGAGCAACGAGCGGCACAGCACGACATCCAAGCTCTCCGAATCCCTCCAGGATTGACCGATGAGCAGGTCCGAATGTGGGCATCGGCTTGTTTACTTGCCGCTCCCTTCACTAACACCGTGATAGGATTGTATAACATGGAAGTCCCAAGAGCATCTCGCTTAATCGCTGAGACCTATAACCTCAATGTTACTGAGGCAAGAAGAGCCATGGAAACGGCACAGAACTGGCTCGCATTCCTCACTCCTGAGACATTATCTATAGATCCCTAAATTGGATGAAATACTGGTCACTATGGGATTCCGTGGTTTTTTGGGGAGAGTGATCACACGTTCTTCACGCAAAAGCCGCTCTTTTGAGCGGCTTTTTTTGGGGCGATTAATTCCTATCCGATAGTTGTAAAAATAATTCTAACATCGGCGTATTGATATAGTATCAGTTGATTTTCCGCCTGTCCAGATACGATAAAGCGCGTCCATTGAGAAATGGGCGCGTTTTTTTACAGACTTTAACAGAATCTTAACAATTTTCGTACAGAGAATGGGGAACGGAAAAGTCATTCTGTGAATCTAAGAAATGTCAGCAGAAAGCGATATTACACTGCCTTTGGGAGGGGAAAAGGAGAGACCATGAGGAGAATTGTGCAGTTGTTTTTATGCGTCGTATGCGTTGCCATCAGTACACAGGCGTATGGTCAGGGTGCGATGCGGGGTACGGTGCGCGATGCTTCCAATGGCGAGACTCTGCCGAATGCCAATGTTGTGATCGATAGTTTGCACATTGGTGTGGCGACAGATAAGGTCGGTTATTTTGTTATTGGGAATCTGTCGCCGGGTACACACAGGGTTTCGGCGAGTTATATCGGCTATGCGAGCCGGTCTGTTCAGGTCGTGGTTATACAGGATGAGACTGTGCGGATTGTGATTGAGTTGGAGCCTGCGGAATTGATGGGTGAGGAGATTGAAGCCATAGGCGAGCGCGTGGCACCGACTGAGGTGACGCCGGTGAGTGCGTTTGGCACACGGGTGACGGAACTGGCGCGTATTCCGACAGTGGGGCAGCCCGATTTGATGCGGGGGATTCAATTGCTTCCAGGCGTGCAGGCCGCGAGTGAAAATTCCGCGGGTTTGTATGTGCGCGGGGGCACGCCGGGGCAAAATTTGATTCTGTTAGATGATGTGGTGGTCTATAATCCAAATCATTTGTTTGGGTTTTTTAGCACGTTTAATCCCGATGCCTTGAAGGATGTGACTTTGATTAAGGGGACGTTTCCCGCGCGGTATGGCGACCGCCTGTCGAGTGTGCTGGATATTACAAATTTGGATGGCAACAGGAAGTCTTTTGATGCGCGGGCGTCCATGGATTTGATCAGTGCGGGGTTGACGGTTGGCGGGCCAGTGGGCGATCGCGGTTCGTGGATGTTTTCGGGGCGGCGCACGTATCAAGAGGTTTTAAATTCGCCTCTGTTTGAACATATCGTGGATGAGATGTTCAGTACGCGCATTGGCACAATTGGTACGGCTCCGGTTACTGGCGGTGGGCCTGGGGGATTGGGAGGCGGTGGCTTTGGGGGACGGCAAGGCGGGGGACGCTTTGGGCAGGCGCGGTTCAACTTTCAGCAGCAGACGAGTGATTTTGGGCAGGATTATGGGTTTTACGATACGAATTTCAAGCTGAATTTGGATGTGTCTGACAATGACCGGGTTTCGGTGAGTGGATATATGGGCAATGATGCGCTCAATCTGTCGCTGCCGTCTTTTCGAGAGCAGACGCGCGATCAACTCATGGATTGGGGCAATCGGATTGCGCGGTTCAAGTGGTTGCATCTATACACGGATAATTTGATCGGTAATGTCCAGGTTTCGGCGAGTCGATACATATCCAATTTTGATGTTGCGACCAATCAAAACGAGGCTGCCAATAGCGGGCAGGCCGGGGAAGGTGGAGGTGGGCGGCGTGGTTTTGGATTGAATCGCAATAATGAGTTGAATGATTTGACAGCAAAGTTGACGTTTGATCTCTATTCGGGTCCTTTTCACACGACCCGCGTGGGTGCCCAGTTTACATCGTATGACGCTTTTTACAAGCAGGGCGTGGGAGATTCGAGCCGGTCAGAGATTAATACGTCGTCTTTTTATCAGACGGGTTTTCTCGAGCATACGATGCGCTGGGGGCGTCTGGAGTTGACGTCTGGGGTGCGCGTGAGTCATTTCCAGAGTGGCAATTATACCCGGTGGTCTCCGCGCGTGGCGGGGTTGTTTCAATTGGATGATAAGATCGCGTTTAAGGGCGGTTGGGGCATTTATCACCAGTTTGTCAATTTGATTTCGATTGAGGCCAATACTTATACGACGGATATGTGGTTGCCGGTGGATGAGACTCTGACACCAGGGAAAGCTGTTCACAATGCGTTTGGTCTTATGTTGACGCCGGGTGATGCCTGGCAGGTTGATCTGGAGTTTTATTATAAGGATATGGATGATCTGGTGGAGTTCCAGTCCCAGGTTCGTCTGAGCGATTCGACGCCGCTGTCTGATTTATTCGTGACAGGTTCGGGAAAGTCTTATGGAGGCGAGTTTTTGCTTCGCAAGACTGAGGGGCGTTTGAAGGGGTGGATTGGATATACGTTGAGCAAGACGGAACACACTTTTGACGCTTTGAACCAGGGCAATCCGTTTCCGCCGAAGTACGACCGGCGGCACGATGTTTCTGTTGTGACGGATTATTATCTGGGCAAGGGCTGGAATCTGAATGCCAACTGGGTTTATGGCACGGGTCAGGCATATACGCTTCCCGAGGCGCGCTATGAGGTACAGCAGCCAACGGGACAGTCCATTCCCTATGTCCATGTGTCGGAGAAGAATGCTTATCGGTTGCCGGCGTATCATCGTATGGACCTGGGGATTACGCGCGATTTCAGGTGGGGTAGCGTTGGGGGGCAGATCGTGTTCAGTGTGTTCAATGTCTATAATCGACGCAATGTGTGGTATCGCTCGTTTGATGCGACTGAGGCGGAGATTCAAGTGCAGGATGTGCTTCTTCAGCCAATTTTGCCGAGTATTGGTTTTCGTTTTAATATGTGAGAGAGGAACCTGGGATGAGAAAAATACAATGGATATTTTGTTTTGTTCTCGGTCTTGGTGCTGGGGGTTGTAGCACGGCGCCGACTGAGTCGTTGGGGGAGTTTCGAGAGACGGTTTATGTCGAGGGTTATTTGCGGGCGGGGAGTCCTGTGTCCGATTTGTTTGTGGGTACAACGATGCCGCTTTCCAGTGTGTATGACCGCGAGGCGAGTGCGCTGTCCGATGCGCTGGTGACGATTGAGGTGGATGGGGTGTCTTACGAGTTGTCACCTGTGGTGGATAGGCCGGGTTATTACGAGCAGCCGGATCTGATTATTGAGTCGGGGAAGACCTATCACTTGTCTGTTACGACGGGGTTGGGTACAGCGACCGCGCAGACGACGGTGCCGGTTGCGCCGTATGTTTCGGGTGCATCTTCGCTGTTGATTGGGGGTGATGCGTATCGGGTCACATGGGAGGGCGAGACAGAGGGTGGGTATGTCACGACGCGTAAGTCTGTAGAATTGTTGGAGCAAATTCCGCTGGCGACTCAGTTTGGAAGATTTGGCGGGGGTTTTGGCGGTGGCGTGGATACCACGGGGCTGGGCGCATTGCGGGATAGCATTGCTCAGGCAGATCAATGGCGTTTTTTGCAGGGACGCTCGTTGTCCTTAAATCCAAGGCAGTTTTCGTATTATGGCATATATTCATTTCTGGTTTATGCGCTGGATGAGAATTACGGCGATTATTTGATTTCGAGCGCGCAAGATGAAGCGGCGTTGGATGAACCGCGGTTTCATGTGAAGGGGGGGATTGGGTTGTTCGCTTCTATGGCTGCGGATTCTGTGGTTTTTCGGGTGGAGTGATTCCGCGTTCTTTACGCAAAAGCCGCTCGTTTGAGCGGCTTTTTTTGTTCCTGATGGTGTTTAAGCCGTCTCTTCGGTCGGTTCGGGTGTTTCGTTTGTGTTGTTCTCAGCAAGGGCTGTCAGTCCACCAATAGCCCCCAGGTTCATCGATTCCAGGGCAGAACTCGGTACGATTACCAGAGACCCTTTTTCTTTGAGGCCTTCAAAGAGCATGTTCATCCCGCGCAGTTGCAGGGCGACGGGGTTGTTGTGATAGTTTTCGCTGGCCTGGGAGAATTTTTCCGAGATTTCGGTTTCGGCTGTGCCCAGGATGATCCGGGCCTGGCGTTCTCTTTCTGCCTGGGCTTGCTTGCTCATGGCATCTGCAAGGTCGGGTGGTATAACGATGTCTTTGATGCCTACAGTCTGACAGGTTATGCCCCAAGAACTGGTCGTTTCGTCGAGGGTCTGTTGCAATGCTTCGGCGATCTTTTCTCGATTTTGCAGGAGATCTGACAATTCGTGTTTGCCGATGATGTCACGCAGACCAGTCCGGGAGACGAGTGAAACGGCGTATTCGTATTCCTGAACTTCAAGGGCGGCTTTTTCAGCATCCCAAACGGTCCAATAAACGACGGCATCAACGTTGACCGGGACAGTGTCTTTTGTCAGGGTAGAGTCGGCTCTAATGTCAGTAACCCGAACTCGCTGGTCGATATATTTATCGACCCGGTCGATGATGGGAATGATGAGAAACCAACCCGGACCTTTTAAGCCGATAAATTTTCCCATACGCAAGACCACAGCCTTTTCCCACTGATCGGAGATTTTTAATGTGGCGGCGATGAATAGCGTAGCAGCCAGTCCGATCAGGGCGATGGTTAGAGAGATCAGTTCCGAATAGAACAGGATTGCGTTTGCCAGCGTGAGGATGACGAAAATGAAGATCGAGACGAGATTGACATGCTTGTTCAGAGGAATTTTATCGTTCATGATCTGCTCCTTGTCGTTGTTGTAGTTCTTTGATCAAGTCTTCAAGATTGAATCCATAAGCCGCGGCAATGCTCTGGAATTCATTGCATATACCAGTCAGCTTTTTTTCTTTTTCGTTGTCGGGTATCTCTACTTTTACCGGGGCGATAAATGTTCCTGAACCCTGCTGGGTCTCCAGAATGTTTTTAATTTCCAGTTCCCGATAGGCTTTGCTGATGGTGTTGAGATTGACCTTGAGTTCTACGGCCAGAGCGCGAACGGTGGGTAATTGGTCTCCTACTTTCAATCTGCCCGCAGCAATGCCATAACGGATCTGGTCAATGATCTGGCGATAGAAAGGGATACCGCTTTTGGGGTCTAATTCAAAATTCATCAGGGATATACCTTATGTTTTAGAATGCGCTTATCGAATCGTCTTATTGTCATAGTGAAATATGACAATAAGACAATTAGATGTCAAGGGGAATTTCTATTTTGAAGTATTTCGGGTAGGATGATCCAGCGTCAGGCGTCTGTTTCTGATGGCGTTTTTTCACGCCCAGCACGGATGCCTTTTTGTTCGTCAACAGTGCGCAAGAGGAGACCGCCTATGATGAAGAATAGGCCCACGGTTGCCATGCCAAAGCGCTGGGATCCAAAGGCTTGTGTGATGACGCCCATGAGGAGGGGACCGAGAAATGCCGTGGCTTTTCCCGAGAAGGCGTAGAAGCCGTAAAATTCGGTTTCTTTGTTTTGGGGGACAAAACGCCCCATGAGGGAGCGGCTGGCCGATTGATTGGGACCAGCAAATAAGCCGACGAGGATGCCCGCGATCCAGAACCAGATTTTTTCCTGGGGTACGACGGCAACAATAGTCGCGATGACGAATCCAATGAGGGTGATCTGGATGGTGAGTTTGCCGCCCAGGCGGTCGTCCAGGTACCCAAAACACCACGCGCCAATGCCGGCTGCGATGTTGACGATGATGCCGAAGAAGAGGACTTCTTCAAATGTGAATCCATAAGTGCCTACCGCATAAATGCCGCCAAAGGCAAAGACGGTGATGAGGCCGTCGTTATAGACGAGGCGTGCGAGCAGGAGTTTGAAGATTTCGCGGTAGCGCTGGAGTTCGCGGAAGGTTTGCATGATGCGTCGGTAGGATGCGGCCAAACTCAGTTTGTCGCCGGTTTGTCGCGCAGGGGGAGCGGGTAAATAGAATAGTGCCGGGAGGCTGAAGATCGCAAACCAGATTGCAACGCCGATGTTTGTCGCCCGGATGTGTGCATGGGTTTCTTTGGTGAGGCCAAACCACGGGGTTTCTGCGGATACAAAACCGACCATGAGGACGGCCATCGAGAGCAGGCCCCCGAAATAACCCACGCCCCATGCTTGTCCCGATATGCGACCGATGCGTTCGGGGGGGGCAATGTCGGGCAAGAAGGCATTGTAAAATACGATGCCCATTTCAAAGCAGATGCAGGCGATGATGTAGAGGCTCAATGCATAGATTGCTTGTCCTTGTTGCGGGAAATAGAGGAGTGCAGTGAAGATGACGGCGAGGAAGGTAAAAAATAGTAAAAAGCGTTTGCGATATCCGCCCTGGTCAGATAACGCGCCGAGGGGTGGCGATAGCAGTGCGACGACGAGCATGATGATGCCGACGCCGCGAGACCATAAAGCCGTGCCGATGATTTCATTTTCAGCAATGACTTTGGTGAAGAACGCCGCGTAGATAAATGTGGTGACGTTGTTGGCAAAGGACGAGTTTGCAAAGTCATACATCATCCACGAGATGATGGTTTTTCGGTTGGTGGTTTTGGGCATAGGTGAAGTGGGAAGTGTGAAGTTTGAAGGGTGAAGTGTGAAAGTGTGAAGTGAAAAGTCAGGGTTGTTTGCTTTTCATTTTTTTGATGATGCTGGTCAGTATGGCGATGAGTTCATTGCATTCTTGTTCTATTTTAGCCATTCGGTCTGATGGCAGCAGGTTGGTTGCGGTTAGGAGGCGTAGCCAGTAGTGTGTTTCGCGTGCTTCTTTACAGGCGATGCTGTATTTGTTGATGAAGTCTGCTTTGCTTTGTGCGGCCTGTCCTTCCTCGACATTCGCGCCAATTGAGGTGCCCGAACGCAATAGTTGGTTCCCGAGTGTCCGCGAAACTCCGGGTTTCTCATCCAGGTATTGGCATAGTTTTACGATGCGTTTTGCAAACTCAAATGATCGTTCTGGCAGATCCGATTTCAAATTCTTCCTTTCTCTTTCCTTTTTCTAACTTCTAACTTCTACCTTCACACTTCAAGCGGCAGCATTGTCGTAATATGGTGATGGCAATTTAGGGTAGGCGCGGTAGATGTGGCGGAAGACGTCTTCGGTTTTTGTTTTTATGTCCTTTTCTGTGTATTTGTGAGGGAGGCCGGTTTCGTCGCTGAAGAGAAAGTCATAGATGGATGTCCGCACGGCGTCCCGGGTCGCTTCTTTTTCGCCCCATTGGTGAACGCGCAGTTTGCTGGCTTTCAGTTTTGTCAGGAGGCTGACGGCCACTTTTTTGATTTGCGCGATTTCGCTCCTGTTCAGGTTAGGTTTTTCCAAGAGGTCGAAGATTGCGAGGGTTTCTTCGTCAAGTCCCTCACGAACAGCCCGGTTTTCTTCTTCATCCAATTCCTGTACCAGTTTGAGCAATGCTTCGAAGGTGCGCTCTATTGTTATTTGGTCTTTTTCGCGGTTGTACGCTGCTACGATTTCTTCGTAGTGGTGCTGGAAGTCCGTGCGTAATGGGTTTTGCTTCAGTAGGCGTTGCAGTTTTTGTTCTACTGCTTGTCTGAGGTTCTGAACGGTGGTGTTTTTTTTCTGGATACGCGCGAATTCTCGCTTCAGACGCTCGAAGTCTATCTGGCTGATGTCGTAGGGGCGTCGATCTTCATCAGGCTCAGGATGCGGATTTTCAGCCACATTACTGAGCCTCGGTTCAATGGCCGCATCTACTACCCGCTGTAATTCCATTATGATCTCTGAGATGTCGGCCTGAACACGGTCTTGCTGGAGGCTTTTGTACACGATGTCAATGGCGTCGCGGTCTTTGCGATATGTGTTGACGTTTGGCACGTTGACGCAGGCTTTGTACTTTTTGAATACTTCGCGGCACATGACTTCGAAGCGTTTGCGGGTTTCGTCGTTTTCGTTGACGGCTTCTTTGCAGGCTACGATAGCCGCATTGCGCTGGAAGCCCGTTTTTTCGATGATGTCGTCCAGTGGTGCGTTGCGTTTGTCGAGGAAGTCTCGCACCAGGGCGATGGCTTCGGCGAGGTCTGATAGGAGTTCTTCTTCGGGTTTTGCGGGGTCGGTCGGTGCGCTGTCTCCGTCTGGTTGCGTGCCGGCGAAGGTTGCGAGTGCCTGGCGCAGGTGGACGAGGACGCCGCAGTAATCTACGATCAGGCCGTTATTTTTGTTTTCGTTTACGCGGTTGGCGCGGGCAATGGCTTGCATGAGGGTGTGTGCTTTGAGTGGTTTGTCGAGGTAGAGTGTTGACAGACACGGGACATCGAAACCCGTTAGCCACATGGCGCAGACAATGGCGATGCGGAATGGGTGTTCTTCGTCTTTGAAGGCTTCATCCAGTTCCATGCGTTGTTTGTTGCGGTACTGCGGTTTGTTTTTCATGGTTTCGGGCAAGTCTATGCCTTCTTTGATGAGTTTGCGGTGCGGAATGATGTCCAGTTCCCACTTGTTGAATTTTTCGATTTCGCCCTGTTCTTCGCTGATTACCACTGCTGCGCGGGTCTCGCGCATCCATTCGATCTTCTGTCGCAGGTCTGTTTTCTCCTCTTCGTCCGTTATTCGCGATAGCCTTGTTTCCAGTTTTCCGATGTGTTCATGCCAGTAGAATTCAATCAATCTATGCATTCGCGCGCAGGTTACTTTGTCGATGCAGATCAGCATGGCTTTGCCGGTTTCCCAGGCGGCGGAGTAGTGTCGCGTGAAGTCTCGCGCCAGTTGGTCGAGGCGTTTGCCTGCGGTGATGATGTGGTAGGCGCGTTTGAGTTCTCGTTCGAGGTGCTGTTCCTCGTCGATGTCGCTGATTTCGGCTTCTTCCAATTTTTCGGCGATGCGTTCGTTCAAATCATCAACGGCTACGCCGAGTTTGTCGCCGCGTGCGTCGTAGTAGAGGGGTAGCGTGGCTTTGTCTTCTACTGCCCGCTGGAAGTCGTAGGTGGAGACATAGTCGCCGAAGACGCGGCGCGTGATCTGGTCGTCTTTGAATAGGGGTGTGCCTGTGAAGCCCATGTAGGAAGCGTTGGGCAGGGCGACGCGCAGATTATCTGCTAACTTGCCGTATTGGGTGCGGTGCGCTTCGTCGGTGATGACGATGATGTCGTCGCGCTGGGTGTAGCCTTTTTGGGGGTCTATGTCTTCCTGATTGAATTTCTGGATGAGGGAGAAGATGTGTGATTTTTGTTCGGTCAATAGCTGGTTCAGGTGTGGCCCGTCTGCTGCACGGCAGGGATCTCGGTCGTGATCTACGCCGCCGCCAGCGAAGGTTTTGTAGATTTGCGTGTCGAGGTCTGTGCGGTCTGTGAGGATGAGGAAGGTGAAGTTGCCGCCGAGTTTGCGGTGTATTTTGCGGGTGAAGAGTACCATTGAGTAGCTTTTGCCAGCGCCCTGTGTGTGCCAGAAGACGCCCAGTTTGCCCTGGCGCGCTTTGCGGTCGCGCACGGCTTCAATTGCGCGGTTTACGCCGAGGAACTGGTGGTTGCGTGCGAGGATTTTCTTTGTTTCACCCGATGTGTCGTCAAAGAGGATGAAGTTTTCTATGATGTCCATGAAGTCGCGTTTGTTGCAGACTCCTTTGAGGAGGGTTTCCATATCGACAACGCCGGGTTCTTCTTCGGATAGGCGTTTCCATTCGTGGAAGTGATCCCATTCGCTGGTGATGGAGCCGAGTTTTGCTTTTTCGCCGTTGCCAAACATGACGATGGCGTTGTGGTGGAAGATGTGGGGGATGGTGCCGCGGTAGTCCGAGTAGTTGCCGTTGTACGCGGCTTTGAGGTCCCGGTGGATGTTTTTGCATTCGATGAAGAGGAGGGGCAGGCCGTTGACAAAGCCGATGATGTCTGCCCGTCTGCGGTAGAGGTCGCCTTTTATCCATAGTTCGCGTACGCAGAGGAAGTGGTTGTTTTCCGGGGTTTCAAAATCGAAGATTCGGAGGCGGTCTTGCACCCGCTCGCCATTGGCGTTGCGGAATGTGACGGGTACGCCGTTGCGGATGAAATCGTACTTTTCACGGTTGGTGGCGACGATGCTCTGTGAAGCGGTGGTGGATGTGATTTGCCGGATGGCGTCGTTGTAGGCGTCTTCGGGTAGGCCGGGATTCAGCGTTCGCAGGGCAGCGAGCAGATGGCGCGTGAGAACGACTTCGCGATCAGTGGTGCGACCGAGCAGGCTGTCCGGTCCGAAGTCTTCGTTGTTGTAGGCATAGACGGATTCCCAGCCGAGTTGTTGTTCGAGGTACTCGGCTGTGGTCTGTTGAACGAGGGTGTCTTCGGTGTAGGGGGATGGGTTCATTTTGCGACTCTGGCCTTGACTCTGGCTCTCACTCTGGCCTGTCATCGCGGCAGGGTGTTAGCCGCGATCCAGTGTTTTTTGCTTTTGACTTTCATCCTGCTCATCCTTTCATCTTGCCCATCCTGATGAACTGGTCTGGAAATCGACCAGTTGTACACCGCTTCAGACGGTGTTTGTTGTCATTGCGGTCAATCAACCAGAGGTTGAAAATCCTCACTCTCCATCGGTTCATATTCGTCCCACCGACCACGCATTTCAATCAAAACGCGCTGTGTCATCGGAGACGGTGGAGGATTGACCCGCACCACATGCGCCGTGTACTCACCAGGCGATTCAGCCATTGCTCTCGCCATCTCGGAAACGATATAACGCGGAGTCCAGCCGATCATGTGATAGTCCGTTGTCTGGACTTGCACGGCCAGACCAGTCACTGGATTGGTCAGTTCCAGTGTTACATAAAGTTCTTCTCCCGGCTTCAGCGCATTCAGCCGTTCTTGCGCGGGGCGGCTTGTGTGTCGCCAACCATGCAGGAAAAACCGGCAGACAAAACTTCCATCGTTGGCCTTCACCAGTTTTGGAAAGACCTCGTAATCGTCGGTTACTCGATAGCCACCGCTTACCGATAGCATCTCGAATGGGTCGGCACTTTCAGGCAGGTCGAGTCGCTGAACATGATCGGGGAAGTCCGGTCTGTTCGGCTTCATAACCCGATTCTGGAACAGGTAAAATAGTGCTGAGGATCGGTAATCTCTATGCAGTTGAGGAAAACTCGGGAGGGGCGGATAATTTAACTCTTCCTGTGCCCGCGCAGCCCCACCCGTATAGCGGAAGCGATACTCCGAATGCTCGACATCTGCGTCCAACCGACCAATCGGGAACCATTGGTGGCTCCATACTTGGTCATGCCAGGCCATGAATAAAGTTTTTGTGCTCATATCAGATAAGTCTCCTCAGTTGTTCACAATTATAGCTCATCAGCGCAATCGCGAATGTGCGGGCTGAGGGCGTCATCCAATCAGTGGGTACGCGGTTCACAATTTTAGACAAAGAATCCTTGTTGAATTTTTCCAGTTTCAAAATTGCCGGTTGAAATATGTCTGGATAAGCGCGAATCGCCCTTCGAACCAATTCCAGCGGACTGGGACCATATCGCTCGTCCTCCGACCAGTAAATCGCACCGCGTCCTCTTTCCGCATAGTCTCCTATGCGATTTTCGGCCATCAACCTGTCGCGGCGTTCATCCCGAAGTTCTCGACCCAAAGAAGATGCGTGATCGAAGGATGGGGAAAGAAACCCCCTCCAGCGGTTTTCGATTTGCTGGCGTAGTAGTCCCCAATTTTCGTGATGGCGGTCTGTGTTACCAACTATCGCGTCCAGTACTAAATACTCTGCGAATAGGAGTTTGGCTTTTTCGGCGGCTTCGGGTCGCTCAAAGATGCGCTCTAATGCCAGCCAGATATTCTTCAGTGTGTGGTGTGAATGGTGGAATTTCGCCTTTGGATCGTAAGCCTCTATTGTTATTTCCAACAACTCATTACCATGGAACAACGCCCGACCACCACGAGCAAACGATTCTGTCACCGAGCCGCGCTCATCTTGAAACTGCGCCAGTTCTACCTTCGCATGTGTAATCCCCATCGCAGAGGCAACCTCAGAGGCTATCTTCTCAGCCCAATGTTCTCCTGTATTTGGTCGAGGATACTTGAAGAGCCAGTTTGTATTATCATCAGGCTTGCCGTACCAGAATTTCGTTTTACCCCCCATTTCCTCGGGGTTAATTACCCATTCCGGTTCTACTGTAACGATTGGATATGCGTCAGACATGCGTCAGTTCCAAATACATTGTTTCAAACCTTCCCGACATATTATCAGGCACGCGACCATTGACGCGCAATTGATCCAATATGAACATTATATTTCTGTGTACCGGTATCTTCCCTTAATCTCTTGGTGCAAATATTGGCCGTGAGAGACAGCATTCATTAAACCACGATGCACTCGATCCGGCACGCCAAAGTATTGATACACACTGCCGCTTCTGAATAGGATCTCTAAAGTTTGTGAACTTTCATTATAGCCGATTTCGGCTATGTTGCTTGAAATGACAGGTACGCGTCGCATTGTGTAACTCCTAACTGAGCTTGGTCAGATTAGATAGGTTTTTTTAGGCTCGCAATGTCCTCGCAAAATCAAGAATAGCTGCACAAAGTTGTTGTAATGTCTGAGATGCGATTCCTTTCTTCCGAGCAATATTCAGCCATTCTGCAATAAAAAACTCATTCTTTTCAAGGCCGCCTTCATGGGCATAATGTACACGAGCGGATTCTACCACTTGATCGTAATGATTCCCAAATTCTGTCTTTACGACGGATCCAATATTCGTTTTCCATATCGCGTGATTTTTTTCAATAATGTTCTCAGAGGGAAAGGGTTCGTAATTCACATCCAATAGTGAAATGAGTGCTTGGTTGTCGCGTTTATGTCGATGGTCTTTCCCTTTGGCGTCGCCATCTGCATCAAAGATGGTGAACACTGGCAACTCAAGCTCCTTTGCGATTGCCAATGGTTTAATCAAGTTACTCTTACCATTCACTGGTATCAAGTGACAGCCAAGGTGACGATACTCAGACCATTGGTTGGAAAGGTGTAGTTCAGATGTGATATAGGCTACATCCTCTTGTCCTTCTACCAACACGGGAACCCGGACAAAAAACATTTCGGCAATATTAGGCTGTAGTGCCTGATGTATTTTTGCAACCAATCCTTCAAGGCGGAGTTCCCTATCTCGACTAGAAACGGTGCGAATCCTATCGCACAAACTCATGTAGGTGAGGGATTTCACTTTAGAGCCTGTATTATTTTGGGGAGCACGCACTAACTGTGTATTCTCGAAACCATCACCGCTGACAAACAAAGGAGAATGTGTCGTTACCAATACTTGGTTATTCCTCTTTGCCATTTGACCGAATATGTCGGCCAGATGGCGTGCTTGTGGCGGATGCTGATATAGTTCTGGTTCTTCCACACCGAGAAGCAGAGTTGGGGCATTGGGAGATTCGGAATCTGCAAGTTCTTGGAGTAATGCAAGCAAGTAAGATCTTTGCAGGCCGTGTCCCATTCTCGCCAAGTTACCTAAAAAATCACCTTCGCCGGTTTTGATACCAGCAATCGGTTCTTCCAGTTTGACTGACTTCGCAGGATCAGACGACCATTCCATATCCAAGCGAACATCCCCATGCGCCCAAGACTCAAAGCGCTGTTGGAGAGACTGTGACAACTCTGATAATGCTGTTTTATTGTTTTCAAGAATTTCTTGATATTTTTTTTCAGTGGATGACTTCAGGTCATCTAACTCTTCAGAAAAATTTGTTCGTGATCGAACAGTTCTGGTAATCAATTTGCCAAATGCCGTGTCTCTTCCTTCTCGGCCTTCCTCAGTAGCGTCCTTAACTGCGGGCACATAAACCCATTGTATGAACTGGGCTAATTTCCCAGTGCTGTTCACACCATAAAAATTATCTTCACTTGGAATGAGTGTGCATTTATCAGGATGTGATGATTCATACTCGCGGAGAGCAGCAGCCTTACCGTCCTTTGACCCTGGAGGTGCCGGAAGATCAGCGAAAGTAGTACGTAACGCTTTATAGATATCGGTGAGTTCCGTAGCCCTTTTCCTAGCTTTATCGGCGTCAAAGAATCGCCGAAATTCTTGCATACCTGATCGTTGTCCAAAGTATTTCACTTGCCCGAATTCGGCCGTTTCATCAAATATCGCCTTGGCAGTAACGACAAGTTCTCCTTGTCGCACGTAATCAGAGAGTTCTACCTCTGCCTCCGCACTGATGTCCTCAAATGTAAGAGTAATCTTTACTGGATTTTCGGTTTTCTTTTTAAAATAGTCCTCAGCGTCGAGTTTGCTCACATCGGTAAGTGAATAGCTACTCTCCTTAAAGAAGACGTTCAGAGCTGCCAACACAGTTGATTTACCCGCACCATTGGGTCCAACCAAGCAGGAGTAACTGTTAAGATTGATGGTTTCATCCTGAAAACTCCTGAAATTTTCCTGACTATAACGGATTGCAGTGGTTCCATTTTCCACCAATGGAAGAAGCGATTAAAAGATTGTGTAACCAATTGTGATGATAGACGAAGTGATTGGCTCTCGCAGCCGGACTGGTCAGCGTGGGGTGGTTTTCCACGACAGCCGGACAAGAGGGGGTAAAATTATAGAGTAAGGCATAAGCGCGTATGTTTTGTGTGGTTTTTTTGTGGTCACTATGAAACATTTGTGCTGCGATAGCGTGCCGTTCCATAAATTTCATGAGTCTATCAAGGGTAGCAGATGTGCGAAAGGCCTCTCGAAAATCCAGATGAGCAAGCCATCGCCTCCTTTTGTCACATAATTTGAGGAGATTGTCTTTCATTGGGACATCGGGTAAGTGTGCTTGCGTCCAATCTCTCAAGCGTCGGATGCGTTGTCCCATACTTCTTTTGGTTGAAGCCCTGTAAATATGCCAGACCTTCTCAGCGGCTTGATAATAGAAGTCTTTTAAGGACTTGGTGGCTCGGTCTCGCACCTTGAGAAAGGCGTGGAGGAAGCATTCGATAATAAAGATTTTAGGGAAAAGTGCACGCCAAGCTCCTTGTGTTGCTGCCCAGCCATCGGTATTGACGGTTTGAGGCTGATAATCGGCATCTATGGCTTGGGCTTCTTCCTTGAAGGTTGCATACCCTGCGCTGAGTGTTTCAGTATCGGCTTTGTCAACTGTGTGGACGCCTAAAATGCAGTTTTTACCTATGGTTGTGGCGACATAGGCTTTCTGTCCTCGGATGCGAATATGGTGCTCATCGGCCAAGACATGGCAGGGCAATGTCTCTTTCTTTTTCAGGGTCGTACCCACTAATGAATAGGTTGAAAAAGAAAGAAAGAGACGATACCAATACATGTGATTTCTACCAAAGACGATGGCAAGTGCCCAAAAGGGAACACTGAAACGCAATAAAAACAAGCCTTTCTCTACTTCATCAGTCATCCCGCGCATATAGGGTAACACGAAAGAAGGCCGAATTTGATACTGATGGTTGTTGATCTGTAACTTTCGCATTTTCAGCTTCAATTTTTTAGAGAGCCGTGTGGTGCCATTAAAAAAGTAGCCCTGACTCATATCGGTAGGGAAAAGTTCTGGATGCATTTGAAAAAGATGCGCCACTGTCTTATGGGCAAAGGGCAAGTCATCCATAAACCGGTGATACTCAGACTCGGTGAAAGGGAGGACTATTGTCCGATTGATTTTTTGCTTATCTTGAAGTGCCACTGCTTGTGCCTCCTGTCTTGAGAGTTCACGTTAACTGCACTTAAGATAAGCATGAGCAGTGGCTTTGGCTATTTACCACTGCAAAACGTTACAATCAGAAATTTTCTATTCTGATTTTCTTGATTTTCAAGTGTGATATCTCCATTCATTAACCGCGGCAATAAAATGTCACGAGCTTGGGTTAGTTTGCGGATTTCGGTAGAAAGTATGTCAATTTGTTGAAGGATAGGCGATATAATACCTGTAAACATGTCGATTAACTTGATATCGGGCACAACGAAGGGGATTAGCTTAAAAGTGTTGCGGATAATCGCATCGAAAATCGCGCCAACTGCTCGACTGCGAAATTGTTCAACGTTTTCTACCATGGCGAAGTAGAGAAATTGCTGATTCAGTGGTGGCTTGGCTACCAGAGCATAACAAGACTGATTCATCGCCATATCAGTTTGAGCAAGGTTAATTTTGCCGACTGTTCCTCGTGCTGTGATGAAAACGGTGTCTTTTGGATATAGCCTACTGCTACAATTACGGAGTCCTTCTTCAGTAAGCGTTCGTTCTGTACTAAAAATGTATGCATAATCTGTGGTATCCTTTGACGTGAAGAACGGAATTTCGCCATTCCAATAATCGGGCACACTCGTCTTAGGTGTTCCTCCGCTCAGGACATCCATTACTTCAAGGGCATTCTTCTTCTCCCACCCTTCCGGCACGCCATCGATTATTGTGACGTGTTCATGCCCGGGGAAGCGGAGGTGGACGAACCACTCTTTGTAGAGTAGCTGAGCCGACTGTTCCAGCAATTGAATCCGCCTCAGGTTATTTTCGATCAGGTCGTCGTAGGCGGAGAGGATGGAGGCGATGCGGCGTTGCTCTTGGAGTTCTGGCACTCGGATGCTCGTGTTCTCGACGACTATTTTTTGTGCTCGCTGTCTTCCAGATGCTCCAGTCATGCTTTTAATTGCTGGCTCTCGAATCACAGGCGAACGAGCTAAATAGTAAATGTAGTCTGGGTCGGATATGCCTTCCCGGCCACGAAAAACAAAAAACTCTGTAGAACCAAAACCTTTAGAATCGGTAAGATTGCTAACTTTTGCAGTTTTTCCGTGCTCTAAACATGGGGTAATACGAGCAAAAATTATGTCTCCATTCTCGAATTTAGAGCCGCCACTACCCTTCCAAATACGTGTACTTCCTGGAATAACCATCTTTGTGTGAGGCACAACATCGGCCATTTCAATAAATGAATAGTCCGTGCCCTTCTCGAGTGCCACTTGCGGTTGGATTTCGGCGAAGTTTCCAAACGTAAGTTCTTGCCAACTCATATACTTAATCCTCTAAAATTCTTCATTGTCTTCACACTTCTACCCCAAGTGCTCAATTTCAACATCCCCCCAGTATTCACGGAGATACTCGGCCACCAAACGTCTGTGGCAGTAATGGGGTTTGTCTTCACTGCATAGCAGGCACGCATCTTCAAGGGTTTCTGGATCAATCTCGTTTTCTATTTTTCGGGCGGCCATAAGATCGATAAAGTCGCGTTCATAGGTCTCCCAACTGCCGCGGTTTTTCTTGTATGCGTCTATTATGTCCTTTGTCGGTGCCAGGTTCGGCAGATGCGTGTATTCCATGCCGCAAATCTGTTTTAGAAAGTAGGCAAGGTCATTCTTTTTTGCGAATCCCGACAACTGGGATACGTTATTGAGCCGCACATCAACGACCCGCTTGACGCCCGCTGTTTGCAAGCTGTTGAAGAATTGCTCTGCGCTTTTTTTAGTGAAGCCAATGGTAAAAATTTTCATTGTGTAGTCTCCTCCTCAACATACGCAATACGCTGTTCCTGTGCCGCGTATGCCCGGTCTTCCAATTCATTAGGGGTAAGAAACAGATCCTGTGCTGGCAATCGCAACTGCTCAGACAGGCGTTTCAGGGTCTCATCGTGTGGTTCCAGTGATCCATCTTCAAGAATGTGTGCGACATCTACTCCACTTGCCACCAATTCGCGAGCGACGAGAATTGTGCGGTGGCAGTCCAGGGGCTCCTTCTCCGCACACATCAAGGCAATGCGCCTGCTCTTGCTCCCGTCTCGGACGCGCTTTATTCCGGATTGAAACAGAGGGGTTTCGGCGAGCGTGCGATACTGCACCCGGCCGTTCTCGTAACACTTTGGATCGTCACTGCGTGCGCCGAGTTCCTCGCCGAGAAAAACATAGGCTATACCCCGGGTCTTCAGGGCTTCCGTTAGGTCTCCGCGATTGAATTGCGGTTGCCAACGACTATATGGAACCGACCTCACGTCTGCAATGGCATCCACGCCATGTTGTTTTAGGAGGGAGACGAAATCTTCAAGCGCATGCGTCGAGTAACCCACGGTGAATATTCTCGTTTTTGTCATTGTGGTTTCTCCATTACGGCGGCAATCAGCTTGTAGCAGTACGACTCATACGGATTGCCCAAACTGATCGTCAAATAACATTCACCCAAGTCGTAGTTGCCATTTTTAGAATAAGTACTTTCGATGTCGGGATCAGTGACCCGCAGAGCGTAGTAGTTATCGCCAAAACGGAACCTTCCCCGTACGCGATGCCTTGAGTTTCTGAAAGTGAATACGCGCAGACTCAGTTTATCTACGTAAATCAATTTGAGAGAACTTGTTTCTTCCATTATCTGCTGCAGCGGGATTCGATCATTATATGTGTGGTATCCATTTCGCCACAGAGTCCCGCCTGTCTCGGATAATTGTTGTAGGTCATTCCACGAATATTCGTCAACCTTTATCCAGCCATCTTGCGGATCAAGCAACCAGTTCTCCCGCTGGTGATCTCTGGGGTGATGCTTTAGTAATGGAATGTCCACTATATCCAGCAGTCTGAGATCGCTTCCGTCCTCGTACTGGCATTTACGCTCTGGTATCTCCGGATTCATATGGGTGCTAATAGGGCGAATCCAGTCCCCCGGAAAATTATTTACAAGCTCCCTCCCGGCGATGCACCGACCAGATAGTTTTCGCGAGTTTGCCAGACAAACAATTCTCTTTGTTGTGGGCATTATGCCTCTCCTTCCTTCCTTTCCTCCAGTAATAGTAATAGATTGTCAGCGCAGAAGGCGCGGTTATCGACCTTATTGGTCCGAAGATTTCGCTATACAATAAATGTAGCGAATCATGCGAAATCGTGCCACCTCTGGACGTTGTGATGGGCAGATATACTCTATCTCAAATGCCGTTATACATCTCCGGGCCCGGATCAATTTCTACGACTTTGCCATCGCGCATGACTACAACTTTGGTGCCGGTCTGGTGCGCGATTAAGTGCGCACGTTTGGCGGCTCGTATGAGCGCGGCAGTCATGCCTTCTTCATTTGTTAGCTCTTTTTGGGTGGGCATCATGCCGCTGTTATTATAGCAAAACCAATCGTCAACGCAATGTCGGTAAGTGTCCTGAAAGTTCCGCAAGCCCGCGTGAAAACGACGACGTATAACAGCTTCAGGAACATCGTGTCCGCCCTGGCTTACACGCGATTTTACGCGTGTGATCGCTTCTTCGGGCGTTGCAAGAGACAAAAATATGAGCTTTACGGTGTAACCATCAGTGCGCCATTGACGGATCCTTCTCACATAACCCCGTCCAGATAGCGTTGTTTCAATGGCGAAAGTTCTGCCTGCGCGGGCGTGGTTATCGATTTCCTCCAGCATCAGCCGCCCGGCGCGGATGGTCGCGTCAGCAGGACGAAAGGGAGATAGTCCTGCTGCTATCAGGTCGGCATTGACGAAAATAGGGCAATCCGCCTCGTTAGGCAAATACTCCTGCCCAAAAGTCGTTTTGCCAGCTCCGTTTGGTCCCGCGATAATAATGATTTTCTTAGCCTTCATGCATCTCCAGTAGCGTTTAGCTCCTGCTCAATCTCTTCAATGGTTGGCAGGCTGCTCTTCAATTCGTCCGGTAGTGATTCGACCAGGCGGGTCTCCCATTCTGCGACACCCATCGGCTTGTCAAAGCCGCGCAAGGCATACTCCACCACCAGGCGATGCTTGCTTTTGCAGAGGAGCAATCCGATGGTCGGTTCATCATCGGGATGGCGCATTAAGTCGTCCACGGCGGATAAGTACAAGTTCATCTGTCCGACGAAGGCTGGGTCAAACGGCACGGCCTTGAGTTCGACGACAATGTAACGCCGAAGTTTCAGATGGTAGAACAGGAGATCAGCGTAGAAGTTGTGGTCGCCGATCTCCAACAGTACTTGCCTGCCAACGAACGCAAAACCGGTGCCGAGTTCCATTAGAAAATCTTGTATGTGATCAACGAGGGCTTGTTCAATTTCTCGCTCGGTGCGAGGGGCGGCGGTACCCAGGAAATCAAATAAGTAAGGATCTTTGAATACCTGAGTCGCCATGTCAGAGTCATCTGGCGGTAGCGTGACGTTGAAGTTAGTTACGGCTTTGCCCTTTCGCTCGTGTAGCCTTGACTCGATCTGCGTCGTCAGAACACTTCGGCTCCAGCCTTCTTCACGGGCTTTTTCTACGTACCACCGGCGGGTGCTATGATCGGACACTTTGTCAAGAAGGACGCAATTGTGGAACCATGGAATTTGTGCAGCAAGTTGCTGCACAATTTGGCGGTCATCCCAAGCGGCAGCAAAAGCGCGCATGTATTTCAAGTTACGCGGAGAGAAACCTCGCATGTCTGGGAAAGCTTTCCGCAGGTCGTGAGAGAGGCGGTCAATGACTTTAGCACCCCAGCCTTCCTGTTCCTGGCGGTCAAGGATTGCTTTGCCGATATCCCAGTAGAGAAGCACCATCGCAGTGTTGACGGTCAGAACCACACGCAGTCGTTCCGAGTGGATGCGCTCCTTGATCTGGCCGAGCAAGTCGGCGTAGTTAGCTGGCAACTCACCCTTTCCCACGGGCGCGGGGAAGGATGCGTCTTTGCGGTGGTGTTCAATAGATTTTTTCGGAGAATTGGCTGTGCTGGATATGTTCTTTTTCATGCTTCCAACTCCTTTTATATCCATACATTTTCCACTTCAAAACATCGTCTCGAAGTTCTTTCTAATCGTCGCTGCCAATGATACCGCCTCGACATTGAGTTCGTCCAGTTCGTCGTGGATTTCGCGCAGGGCCTCGGCAAAGTCGAAATTTTCGTCTTCTTCTTCGGGTGCAACGCCGACGTAGCGGCCAGGGGTGAGGCTCCAGTCGTTGGCTTCGATTTCAGCGCGATCTACGAGTTTGACCAGGCCTTCTACGTCGCATAGTTTCGCTTCAGGGAAACGCCTAATGAGCCATTGTGCCTGCTGGTAGAAGTAGTTTACCTGTTTGAGTTGCTCGACTGCGACCTGCCGCGTCTCGTCTGCGGTTCTGCGGGCGCGGGTGATGTCGGTCTTGTTATTGATTGTGCTTGAGGTAGATGGCGTTTTTCTGGGAGAAGTCCTCTTTGGTGAGTGCTCGTTTTTTACCGCCACGGGTGGGTAGGCCGGCTTCAATGTCGTCTTTCACAGATATGTAGCGGCTGTACGCATAGCGCAGGAATACCAGGCCCATGACCGGGAGAAAGTACTCGTTGCTGGCATAAGTGGAGTTGGCACGCAGGTTATCGGCTGCTCCCCATAGGTGCTTTTCAATGGCTTCAATGTGTTCGAGTTGTGGCAAGGGTCTTTTCCTCTTTTGTTTTGTTCTCTGCGATGTCAGGGACGATAACTGAACAAACTCTTTATTTTATTTAATTTGCCAGGCGGATAGAGATTGTGGCCTATAAATTTCTGCAAGCTGGTCTTATGCAAAATTGTCGTGTCGCCGTGGCTGGCGTCCTGGTCAATCAGGGTAGAGGGAATATCTTCCCAGTTGAATGCACGCCTACCAAAGGCATCGCGTGGTTCCCAGACGATGACTTTTTCGCCGTCAATTGTCCATCCTTTGGATGCATCGCCTTCTTTTTTTTCATAGGACGCCGGGCGCAATAGACTTTCGAGGGCTGCTTTGACTCTGTCATATCGCTTTTCCGCATAGTTTTGCCAGGTTACCTGGCGGCACCATTCGGGCGGTGTTTTGTCTGTTCCCTCTGATATAATGTCGCTTATAACTTGAGATGAAATCGCCAGCCAATCATCCGGAAGGTGTCCGGGATCCATGCGATCCATAATTTCAGATAGGTATCGTTTATAGAGATGTCCCGTCAGACCGCGACGCATTTTCTGTACATCGCCTTGCAAACGCTGCCGGGTTTCCTCTTCGTGAGAGGGTAGTGCAGTTGTGGTGTATATCATCAGGCTGCGCTTGACGATTTCGTCGGGAAATGATTGGGGTTCGGCATTCATTGCGAGTATAAAGCACGGATATTCAGAAACAGGGGGTTGTAATTCCTCTTTGATCATGTCCTTGCCGTACTGGTTGAAGGCGCGTTGCCCGATATCGTCAAACACAACGGGAAAGCGTTTGTAAGACGCTTGCAATCCGCGAAGTCGGGATGTGGTGAAACTTCGTTTATCCACTGTGTTGACATAACCGAACATGGATGTCATGAGCGTGTCAATCAGGCTGGTCTTGCCGCAATTGGATTTTCCAAAGACGATGCCAAAAGAAGGAAAGCGGACCACATCGCTGTCTTGCACCATGGCAAGTGTTCGCATGTCGCACATGAAGGGGGAGAAATACAACCACGCCATCAAGGTGAAGTAATCCCGTTGCAGCCGTTTTACATCTCCCTCAAAGGCGGCGTAGTTTTCGAAGTATTCCAGGAGCAGACGCGCATCTGTTTTTACCGAATCATCGTCCCATTCCAGCGGGAATGTCTCGCCCGATAGGGTGGCCTGGCGCGTGGTTCTGTCGATATGGAAGTTGCGCGTATCGACTTCTTCGGCGGACTTGACGAGGACCACGCGATTGATCTGGCGTTTGATGTTCTGGGTGATGCGTTGCTTGCCATTGCGTATGGGAGGCATGACCGATGATAGCGCAGGACCAAGAGCGGCACGGACCTTTTCTACGCGCTCTACTTGAGCCGGAAAGGAGGTTTCGACTTCATCCGGTGCAGGTGGCTCAATTATGAGTGTGGCCGGTCCGTTATTCATAGATGGGGTTTCCTGGATTTCTATTTCTGCTCGCGTTATCTTCTCATCGGGTAGTTCGATTTCGTCTGATGCGGAGTCCCGGATGGTGTTAAACATATTATTGTAGTGTTCATAGGCGTTCTCATCATTGTCGAACATGACCAGTGTCTCCGGCTGGTCGCCGGAAAATGCCCGTTCCGAGAGGTTGGCAGATCCGATTATTACTCGTTTCTGTCCATCCGAATTGGATAGCAGGTAGAGCTTTGCGTGGGCTATGGACTTTCTCAAGACTCTGAAGTGGGCTTGTCCCGCGTGTACTTTTTCGAGAATTTGTATGTGTCGTTCGTCTTTGAGGCCCATGATTGCGGCGCGGGTATTGCCGACTACTGTCTTCTGAAATGCGAGAATGTCTTTCATGTCGCGGATAATGCCTTCATAGCCGAATACGCATTCGAAGGTCGTGAAAGCGTATTTATCGAGCATTCTAACGATGGCATCCACGCTCACTGAATAGGTCAATACCCGCAGGGTGTCGAATCCATCGAAGACGTCCCAGTCGAATTTCTTTTCTGAGTTGAATTTCGCGCTGACCACACGAAGGCCACTTCTGTCATCTATTCCAAATGACATCTGGCTCTCGCTGGTGTCGCCGAATATCATGCCTTGCTCGGTATCCATTTTTCGTGTCTCCGTTGATACACACATCAATTTACCAGTTCTGTCAGGAGTTCTCGCCCTTTGGCTGTCAAGCGGTACTTCTGCTTACTGCTAGTCGGCTTGTCGGGAACGGTCATTTCCAGCCATCCATTGTCAAGGAGGGGTTGCAGGTAGTTGGAACGGAAAGTTTTCCAGTGTTTCAGCTCCAAAATACCCATGATTTCTTTCGTAGCGCGTGGTTCTCTACAATATAGGACAACTTGTGCGATAACTTGTGCGGTGACTTGTGCGGTCAAGTCTTTTAGTTTTTCTGTTAATATTTGTAAACCATTGTTATCATTTGATTTTTCGTTAAAAGACTTATTTGTTTTGACTTGTGCGGTGACTTGCTCCGGAATTGTCGGGTATCTGTAAGGCACTTGCTCGGTGACGTGTGAGGGTATCTGCCCGCCATGTTCAACCTGTCGTTTGAATGTCGTGACTACCCAGTTATCCGAGACCTCAATTACGGGTTCCTCCACTCCGTAGTCACGGCATTCCTGTCGAATGCGCCGGATGCCGCTGCCGATCTGCTCTACCATTCCCATGCGGTGGAACATTCCGAATAGAAGCGGATTCCGCGGTACGCTTCTGATTCCCAAATCTTCTTCCCGCATTCCTGCTGGTAACCCGCCCGGTGTGACGATTTCCAGCCGATCATAGAATATGTGTACCTGTACTTTAGCGGTGGATCGATAGTCTCGATGCGCGATGGCGTTGACCATTGCTTCGCGGAGTGCATCCTCTGGCAGTTCGAGCCGTTCGTCGCGTCCGTGAGCATGGGGGATAAGGGCTGTATTCAGCTTCGCCTGCATGTAGGCTATACAGTCGTCGTAGATGGCGCATATATCGCCCGTGAAGTTCTTGAGGTCGATGATATGCGTATTGGTCGTGCCGCGAAGAACCGCGCAAGTCACGCCCGCTGTCAATGTGTAGCGCGTGATGTCTTCTGCTAATAGCCAGGCGCCTGCATGGGTCATGATCCCACCTTCGAGCAGGTGCAGGTTTTCCAATGCCACGATTGGGTCCATTCCGTCGGGGATATACGCCCGCTTGGCGAACCGCGCCCATGCTTCCGGTGTCAGATCTCTATCTATTTTAAAGTTATGGCATGGTGTTTTGTCGAATCGAATGAGTCCTTCCTTGAAGAAAAATTCGCGGATTTCGTCGCGTGACATCTGCTGCGAACTCGCGCCTTCGCGGATGTAATATTTGCCGCCAAAGGCGTAGGGCTTGCCGTGTTGCTCTGGTATTGTGATGCAGAGCACGCCATTGACGGAGTCCGTTTCTACTGCTATGGGCGGATCCGCTGATCGCGCGATGGACTGGACCTGCGACTTCAGCTTGTTGTGGTTCGCAACACCAACGATTTCGCCACCGTCTGCTACGCCGATCAGTATGACGCCACCAGTCGCGTTCGCAAAGGCACAGATTTCACGGCCCAGGTTAGAGGACATGGAGCGTTTGAACTCTGTGGTAAAGCCTTCGCCGAGGGCGGTCAAGTCGTGGAGTGAGAAGTTTGAAGTCACTGCTGTTTGCTCTCTTGTGAAAGTCTTGTTACATGAATGGTCAATCTATGCAGGCTGGTGGATTCATCTCATCGTCCGAACCAGGGACCTACACTCCGCACATTCTCTCGGTATAAAAAGTGCTGGTCCAGTTTGTCACCAGGTTTTTCCTCTCGTTTCTTCAGGGCTCTCTCCATGTTCGACTGGTTAAGTCGAACATGTTTTATCTTGCGTTGAAAGAAATCTGTCGAATCATCAGCGTTTTCAATGTCTTGGTTCATCCACACCCATGCGCGACGATCAACTGAGCGCAAAAACAGTACCCAGGCCGCGTAAGCCTCATCCGGATCGCAAGCGTTGAGAAAATCTCGCCACCAGTGATGAGCACACGCTTCAATCCATCTATGGCGTGCTGATTTCAGAGTAAAATTCGCATGGGTTGTGCGAATCTCGCCATCCGGCCAGGCCCCAGCAACAGGTAGTGAATTGTTCGCGGTAAAACCCGCAAGCACTTCTGCGCGGTTCCGTCGCCAAACCAGAGGTGACTCTCGGTCTTCATTAATAAAGGTGTCAAGCCAATGGGATTGCCCATTAAATGACGCAGCGATTGCGAGTTCGAAAAGCTTCTGATCGTTGTGACAGTATTCTAATCCAACCGACGCCTCTCGGAGTTTCATTACCTCTGGTGAGTGTGGCACTCTGAATACCATGTGGATGAGGTTTTCCACACCTGCCTTACCAATGTATCGCGTTATACTGTTCAAGCGTAACTTATGCCACAACTGCGCCCCTTTCTCAGGTGCATGAGTAAGCAGAGCCTGACAAAGAGCCAAGAAGAATTTATCGGCTGAGGAATTGTAACGAGAAACCTCCGTCATCTCGCAATAGTCCGCAAGCCATTGTTCCACTGTATCCATTGCATGCGTCAGAACTAGCTCGAAATCTTCTGAGTCAATTCTGATGTTTTTATTGAAGGATCGCGGATTGAGTTTTTTAGCTGCCAACGAAACTTCCGTGGGAATAGCTCCGCGCAGGCGAGTAGCTTTTAGCAGTTGCCAAGGTGCCAGTCGTGGTACAAGATCTTCGAAAGGAATATCTAACGTGGCTTTGATAAGAGTACTCGTGCCACAATGATTTACATAAATGTTTTCACTCGGACTCCAAGACCAACCCTCAGCTTCAAGCGTCCGACCCAATCGCATTGGATTGGCACAAGTCAGAATCTGGAATGCAAATCCCCGAAGTTCATCGTCTTGGTGTTTCCGGAAACGCTCAACCCATGACCAAGCGTTGTCCGTGAGTTCAACTGATAAATGCGATAATAAGATAAGCAAAACACGTTGTTTAGAGGGCGAACTGTTGGCGTAACGGGTGATTAATGTGTCAATATCGTCCCGTGTTGGGGGATTCAAAACTTCACAAAAATCGATTGAAAAGTCATTCAAGCCCGATTCGAGTAATAAGTCGAATTGAGCCTGTGGTTTTAGGTTTTGAAACTCCATTAACAAAAGTCGCTCGATGATGTAGGCATCATTTTTGTTATTATTTTTTATTTTCAAACGCAATGTTCGCATTGCCTCTAATTCGCCTTCATTCGCCAAAATAAGGTGATTGATCGTACGCAGGACCCTCGGTTGTTGAAATTCCGGTGGACAGGTGGATAGATTTTGCAACTTCCGGCGAATCAAATCCGCCAGCAGATCTGGCGCACAACGAGCAAGTGCTGGTTCGAGTCTCTCAAAGTCGTGATCTTCGCTGGTGAGACCCATAACCCTGTCTAGCTTTTCGACATCTATGCTCTCTGCTGCCTTACGCAGTTCGGCTACAAAGGTGTCTGGAGGCTTGAAGTTCGGGTCAAGCCATAGATCTGCAGTCCGTTGTGCGCGACTAACCAAAGACAATTCTGTATCAGCAAGAACAATTTTCGCATGGCGTCGTTCCAGCGGAAACCAGCTTTGGCCAGGCTTTCGTAGATAGTCTTTCTCGTAAGAGAACAGGCGGTCCAAGTCAGGCTCAATATCCACCGCTTTGTCTTCATCAGCCTTGTGTCCGGTGAGCCTGAGTAGAAGTGCAGCGACACGCTTCGGGAGATCCGGATGTATGCCTGGTTCCGGAGTTCGGCGGCGGATTTCTTTAGACAATTTCCGCAAAGCCTTCACTGTGTCATCGGGATCAACTTCGTTAAGTAGGCAAATCCACTTCAGGCCATCCCAACTCTCACTTTGTCCCCTAACCGCTAAGGAAATAGCTGCTCTCTCGAAAATTGGCAGGGCCTCAGCCAGCGGAAAAACTTCAATGATCGAAGGCACTGTAGATAGCAGTGACCAGGAGACGCTGTCAACCAACTCAAGTTCAACACCGACGACTTTAATCCGTTGCGAGGCATCAATACCAATCAGGCGTTTCAGTCGATCTGAGCGTCGCTTGTCGCGCTCTTCGTTAGCATTCCGCTGCGTATCTACATCACGCGATACAATACTCATCCAGCGGCGAGTTCGCTCGATAATCTTGGTAAAAGCAGCAGTGTCTTCCCTGGGAATGTTTCGTAGTGCCTTCGCAGCCCAAAATCTGGCGGAATCATAAATGTAACTGTCTGAATGCTCAATCGCATCAAGTAGTGCATCGGGGAAATTTGGAGCGAGTTCTGCGAGTTCTTGCCGGTGTTTATCGGGAACATTCTGGCTTTGTAACCACACTGTGACGAGTACGCCAGGAACTAGTGGCTCTGCCGCACGTCCCTGCTCTACAAGGATTGATACTGCCGCACGCAGAATTTTCGCTCTTTCCTTAAGACCGGAAATAGGGTCAAACCATTCCGCCAACCTGTCATCCAGAGTTTCAAAAGTTGGCGAGGCTTCTTGATTGAGGTCATTCAGAAGTGCGGCACCGAGGGCATGCACAACGACTGTAGGAGCAATTTGTAAATTGCCCGATGAGTCACGGGTAGCGAACTGACCATCAATAATGTTGCTAAGCCTTGAATAGACCGCATTTTCGCTAAGGTCGGGACGGTCCACAGTTTCACCGAGCGACCTTTCTGAATATTTTTCGATACCGTTCCGATGTTGCTGTGCAATTTCCTTCAGCCAGTCCCTCCACTCATTTTCTCTGAACGACCTGCCCGCTCGAACCCCTAAAGTGTCGCGTCCATACTCCCACAACAGGCGATGGACTGTTATTTGACCTGTCTCAACCAACTTTTCTCGAAAACGTACTACGAGCTCGAAAAGACGGGGCCTACGAGCCAATTCGATCACTTCGGAATGCAGGTCGTCCTGCGTGAGACCCTCGAACGCAAGCATCTGGTCAAGTTCACTTCTTGGTGCTGTATCATAGAAATCTACATTAATCCGCTCGGCTGAATCTTCGAGGCCGCGAAGCTCCGACAACGTCTCTTCAAAATGATGAGTTCGAGTGCTGACGATTATCCGTACTCGTTTCTTAAATGTTTCACCCTGAAGAATCTTCAGAATATGTAGCCAAGGAGTGGATGACTCTTGATTCAGGCCATCGAAGAAGACTGTCAGGACAGGTCCTTCATCGATGGGACGCTTTAGTAGATTTTCGAGACGGCGGAGCCAGTGCTCCCAGTCTCGTATTCCCCCGCTCATCTCGTGAAAATGACCTGCCAAGAGTTGCCTCACACTGATTTCAGAGACATTTCCGATGTCGGCTACAGCAGAGGATGGTATTACCAGAACAATTGGTTGCTCATCCTTTTTGTCTATCAACCAATCGAGAGTTGCCCATGTCTTACCGGTGCCGTCCAAGCCTACGGCTGCAACTGGCGCGTTATTATGCGCTGGACCATCCCACCATGTGTTCAGTGCTTCATGCACGAAGCTACGTTTGACCTTCTTCTCCTGAGCACCTCCGGCCGCGTTTTGTCCAAGTTTAGCTTTTGACTCTCTGGACGAGTTCCAAATCTTGTCGAGACCTTCGTGAGATAGCGTGCGTAAAGCATCATACCCCAGACACCAGGATTGCAAGTTGCGTTGCAACCTTTCGATAGCTTGCTTTGATATGAGGTGAAGGGCGCGAGCTGCCTCACCAGCCTCTTTTGAAAACTCCTCCTCAACCAAATCAGGAGCAAAAGCGCATAATGCTGCGAGTGGTGCTATCCCGTGATTTGCCCAATCGATAATTACAATGGGAACCCCAACACTTTCGCCTTTCTGCACAAGCGATTGCTGTAGCTGCTCTGGAACGGTGCGTGTTGCAACCAATATCCAGGCTTCAAGTGCCTGGTCTCGTGCAAGTGCCTGGTCAATCTCTCCAAGCAATTCCCGTTCACCCAGATGGCTGGTGTCACTATACTTCTTGCATTCGGTGCGAAGCCTTCGCCCTTGATGTCCTGCTGTTCCGGCATCTCCACCATGTTGATAGCTGCCGGATTTGGCGACAGGAAATGGCACATCAAGCAGGCGGTCCAGCAGTGCAGACGCGAGACGTTCGAGATTCGATGCTTTTTCTTTTCCGCCCTGCTGAAGCTCTTCCTTCAGTCTTTCATGGTGTTGCTTTTCTTTTTTGGTTAAGGACATAGTGCTGGCAGTGCTTTCGATTAATGAGTGATTTATTTACTGATGTTAAGCAGTGCTTCAGATAAGGCCATTATGCACAGCGCGCGAGTCCGTCTCGCACCAGACATCCTTACGGCATCTCGACTGTGAAGGCCACTGGATAGTGTATTACCATAGAAGCGATTTGCGCTGTGCCAGCCCCTCGGCGTCTGAGAGCGGCATTTTTTGTCTCCTTTTTTTTGCTGCTGAAAAAAAGGAGGTCGCCGAAGGCAGAATAAAAAGAAAAAGGTGGAATTATCACCAACACTTTCAAAAAGCAACGCAAATCTTCTTAAACTTTGACGCTTATTGTCTCTCCCTACCGCGTGCGGTAAGGCGATATTTCTGGTTTCTCGCGGTGGGCGATTCGGGGCGTGTCATTTCCACAAGTCCTGCGGAGAGTGCTGGGCGAATGTAGTTGTTGCGGAATGTGGGACGGTGCGATAGGCCCAGTTCCGCCATGAGTTCAGCGGTGGTTTTTGGACCTGTTCGAAGGGCGGCGAGTAGCCGCGCTACTTGGTCGGTTACTTGATCGGTTACTTGGTCGGTTACCTGGAGGGCATCCAGAATAATTTCCAGCATGAACGCAATGAATGGCGTGCTTTCGCCTTCTGACGAACTCTGTCTGATGGCTTTGTAATAGTCGCCTTGTCGGGCATGGACCAGGCTTTCTACGGGGATGTGGGCGAACAGGGGTTTCCAGCGGGTCAGTATCAGGGTCTGCCAGAGCCTTCCCATCCGTCCGTTGCCATCCTCAAAGGGGTGAATGAATTCGAATTCGTAATGGAAGACCGAACTGGCGATTAGCGGGTGCTCGTCTGTGCTACCCAGCCATGCCAGCAAGTTTGCCATGAGTTGCGGTACGCGCATAGGGGGCGGGCCGATGTGATGGACTTCGCCTCCGCCCATAACGCCAATGTCTCTGCGGCGATATTGTCCGGGCGCATCCAATAGTCCGATCATCAGGACTTCGTGGGCGCGCAACAGGTCGGCTTCGCTGGCGGGGTTCCACTGCGGGTATTGATCGTAGGCTTTGATGGCGTTGCGGGCTTCCTGTATGTCTCTGGGTGGCGCGATAACGGGCTTGCCGTCAAGGATTGTGGAGACTTGTTCTTCGCTGAGGATATTGCCTTCAATGGCGAGGGATCCGTGAATCGTGAGGATGCGATTGATTCGTCTCAGGCGCAAGTCCTGCGAGATGCCTGTCGCGCGACCAATCGCTTCACCGATTTCTTCGATGCGAAAGAGAATATCGGACGTGATTGTGTATGGTGGGTTTTCGATTTTCATTGTTTATCCAGGGTGCATGGTATTGCACAGCATGCATGTTCAAGGGTTTCTTGAATGTACTGAATCATGCGAAATTGCGCCACCCTTCATATTGCGAACAGGCGGGCACAGGGGCACCGCCCCTACATTTGCAAACACTGGACCGTAGCTTAACACCACGTCACTTGAAAGTTTGATCTTGCTTTTGCCTTTTATCCGTGTTTATCTGTGTTAATCTGTGGTTGCTTTTTCCTTCACACTTCTCACCTCACACTTCTCACTTTCCTTCGTGTTGGCAATCGCGTATGTTGGGGGTGAGATCGCGCAATTTTATGTGAAGCAAAGGAGCGTTTTATGGAATGGAATTTTGAACAGGTGGCGGGTCCGTTTGGTTTTACCGAGGGTCCGGTGTGGGTGGGTGAGGTGCTGTTGTTTACAGATATGCCGGGAGATCGCGCGATGCGCTACGATCCCGAGACGGGTGTTTGCGACGAGTGGCGCACGGGTACGAATCGGGCAAATGGTCTGACCACTGATGCACAGGGTCGGGTCTATGGCGCGGAGGGGACATTCAATCCTGTGGGTGACAAATACGTGGATGGTCCCGGGCGTCGTATCGCGCGGTATGAAAGCGATGGCTCGACGACTGTGATTTCCGACAATTTTGAAGGGAACCGTTTTAACAGTCCCAATGATCTCGTTGTGGATGCAAAGGGCCGCGTGTGGTTCACGGATCCGAGATATGGCGATGACAAATCATGTATGGATATCGGTCACGAGTCGGTGTATCGCGCTGATCCTCAGGACGATGGGACGTACACGACTGTGCGCGTGACTTTTGATACGACAAAGCCCAATGGTCTGATTGTTACGCCCGATATGAAGACCCTGTATGTGGCGCAGAGCGATTATCTCCCCGAGACGCCTCGGGAATTGCGGGCTTATCCGATTGAGGAAGATGGGTCCCTGGGTGCTTGTGAAGTACTACACGATTTTGGTGCCCATCGGGGTATAGATGGTATGAGGTTGGATGCGGATCTGAATATTGTCGCGAGCGCGGGTTGGCCGGATAGCGGTCCCGGTCCGATGATCTACGTTTTTGCGCCCGACGGACGGGTACTCGAAACACATCCTTTTCCCATTAATCCGACCAATTGTGAGTTCGGCGATGAAGATTTGCAGTCGCTTTATGTCACGGCTATAGATGGGTATTTGTACCGCGCGCGTACACATCGAAGGGGGTTGGGGTAGATTAGTACCACTTTGATTTATCCACGACATTGGTCAGTTCTTCGCCCGCGAGGAAGCGTCGGGCGTTGTCGATGAGTATTTCGTAGCGTCGCGCGTTTATGTTGCCGGCGTCTCTGACGGCAATGTGGGGGGTCATCAGTACGTTGGGCAAGCCCCACAGTTTGTGGTCGGATGGCAGCGGCTCTTGCTCGAATACGTCGAGACCTGCACCGGCTATTGTGCCGGATTCGATGGCGTTGGCGAGGTCGTCTATTTTGCACACTTTGCCGCGGCCGATGTTGATGAAGTACGCCGAGGGTTTCATCAGGGCGAAGCGTCGCGCGTCGAACATGCCTTCGGTTTCGGGTGTGTGTGGGACGGTGGTGATCACAAAGTCCGCGAGTGGCAGGCGTGTGTCAATTTCGTCCGGGTTGTGGAATTCGACGTAGGGCAGTTCGTATTCGGGGCGCGGTTCGATGCCGATGACGGTCATGCCCAGTTCATTGCACAGGCGTGCTGTTTCGTGTCCAATGCCGCCGACGCCGTTGATGAGCGCTGTTGCGCCGGCGAGGTCTATGTACGGCGATTTGCGCGCACTTTTGTCCCATGCTCTGCGCCGCTGTGCGTCCATGTACCAGGGTAGCCCGCGTGCCAGTGCGAGCAGGAACATCAGGATGTGGTGGGATATGTGGTCGAAGTATATGCCGCGGGGATTTGTTATGGTTAGCGGGTGTTCGGTCAGTTCCCTGTAGTAGTATCCGAAGAAGGGACCTGCGTCTGGATTGTGCAGCCAGGCGAGTTTTTCGGCGACGGCGAGTGCGTCGGGCGGTATCCAGCCGAATGCGGCGTTGGCGTCGCGTATTGCCTCTATGGCGTCTTCGTCGGTTTCGGGTGAGAGGACGTCGTATTCGGGGAGGTCGTCCGATAGACGGGTGGCGAATGATCGCTTGAGGTCGTCCTGCGGCGGCATGAATACAAATTTTGGCATTCTAATTCTCCAATCTTCCAGCCCATTTGATACATCCCGTGATGTGCGCGTGGAACCAGTCTTCGTGCCACAGGGCATCGGGGTGTCCCAGGGCGGTGTACATGACGCGGCCTTTGCCGTATTCGTGGCACCAGCCCATGGCGTAGTCGTTATCTTCGCGGTTGCCTTTTTCCAGATCCACGGTTTCGTTGTCGATCCGCATTAAGACATGTGTCTTGTTGCGGTCGTAATTTTTAAAGGTGTAGATTTCATCGGTTACCCGAAAATAGTCGCCCAGCATTTTTGTCGCGGGGTGATTGGTGTCTTCGACTATTATCCCCACTTCCTGGTGCCACGGATGGCCGTTGAACCATCCGCCGAGCATTTCGCCGTATTCGGACCAGTCATAGCAGGTGTCGGTTGCGTTGTGTATGCCGAGGAATGATTTGCCGTTGCGGACAAAATCCAAAATTGCGGTTTTTTGGTCATCGGTAAAGGGCAGGTTCCCGGTTGTCGCAAATGCGAGGATGTCAAATTTTTCCAAATTCTCAGCGGAGATGCGGTCCAACCGATGCGTGGTTAAAACGCGCCAGCCATTCTTTTTTCCGATGGCCTTCAGGGCCACTTCTGCGTCGGGCAAATAGCTGTGTTCAAATCCCGCTGAATGTCGCAGGAATAAGATGTTCATGTTTTTTCCTTTCTGTTTAATAAAGACTCAATAAGCCCTCGGCGCCGGGGACGCGCCGTTTTTCGTATTCTTCAGATATCCATCGCGCATTTGATGGCAAGCCGGGATTGCGATAGGCATATACCACGCACCACCGCGTGTCGCTGCCTGGCTGTCGCGGGTTTACGCCGTGCGCGGCAAATGTCCACATGGCGATTACGGTTCCAGGCGGCATAGAGAGCGCGTGTATCTGGAGGGGTTCACCCGTCATGGGGTGGGTTTTTCCGCTGATCCACTGCTCTTCCAATGCTTTGTCTGAGTTAATACGTCCGATGCGGTCGCGGAACAGATGGCTGCCAGGTACGACTTTTAACCCACCGTCGTCAGGTTCAAATCCATTGACATAAAAGAAGATGCGAATAAATCCCAGGCTGGGGTCTTCTTCTCCATACCCATGTGTGTGCCAGTGTGTTCCGCGATTGCCCCCGGGGCGGTTCAGGCTGACGCAGTGATCATACCGAATATTTTCGCCCAGAATATCTCGCGCCAGTCTGAGCATTTGGGGATGTCCGATCAAGCTTTCGAGATACCAGTCAAACTCGGCTGCGAACCGATTGGGTTCATGTCCTTCTTGTGCTCGTGGTCTGAGTGATTCAATATAGGATAGGGATTTTGTCAACTTTTCCTGCGCATCGTCTTTCAGCAGTCCCGGAAAGGCGACATGTCCTTCGCGGTCCATTTCTCGGCGTTCGGAGTCGCCGAATGTAAAATCGTGAAAAATGGGTTTCCATTCCATAACCCGATCCTCGTTGTTATGCTACGGCTTCTTCGCCCAGGTGTTCAGATAGCCATCCGCGTAAGGGCACATCTTCGTCCGTTGGAGATGTGAATCCATACCCGCCGGTTGGCGCGTTGCCGAATAATTGTTTGCGAATGGGATCCAATCGGTCCCACCAGTGATCCATTGTTACATCGTCGCGAGGGCGGAACCAGCGATAGCTATATCCGTAAAAGAGTGCCCGACGCGCTTCTGTCCAGTAATTTGCACTGACCGAGTGCCAGAGTCTGCGATCAAAGAACACGGCCGTTCCTGGCTTGACCAGCACGGGTATTGCATCTTTGGGTTCGGATGTGCGGTCGCCGTTGGGAAAGTCGTAATTGTTGGTCAAATGACTGCCCGGAATAATATAAAAGTTGCCCCGACCATCTTCACTGCAGTCCGTTAAAAAGTATGCCACTTTGATTGAAATGCGGGGTCGGGGGTCTGTTTCTAATTCCTGATTGAGCAGGGCACTATCTTGATGCCAGCGCAGATTCTTTCCTCCTGTTCCGTCTGATACCGGGGGGGTGACGTTGAGGTGCGAGTGATAGATTTGCAAGTTCCAGCTCAGAATATCCCACACTTTTGCAATGGTCCTGGGCCAATCTACCAGTTCGACAAATTCCCAGTCGAGGCCGATGAAGTCTCTGACGCTCAAGCGTCCGAGCTTATCCACGCCTTGTTTGGGACGCATTTCGGCATCTACGCGATCGACCACAGCGCACAGGCGCGCGACGTGATCGGGGTCGAGAGCATTTTCTACAATCAGATACCCATCGCGTTCAAACTGCAATCGCTCTTCTTCTGTCAGGCTATGCGTCAGACATGAAGCATCCATGGCCGTCTCCTTTCCGCTTGTTTTAAAATGCTTCCCAAAATGTTTTTCCCCATTCGCTTTTTGCATCGTCCCAATCGTCGCGCCATTGGAACAGTACTTCTCGCAGGTCAGCGACTTTGCTGGCGTGCGCCTGATCGTCTGCGAGATTGTGCAGTTCCAGTGGGTCGTTTTCCAGATCGAATAGTTGCGTTGTGCGGCGCCCATTTACCGCGTATTCAATGAGCTTGTACCGATTGTCTTTTACCATGCGCTGCCATTCGCGATACGCAGAGAACAGGGTGTCGCGCACCTGTTCATCGCCGTTGTTGAGTGCGGATAACAGGCTGGTTCCCTCTACAGAGTCTGGCTTATTGGTGCCGATCAGGTCGCACAGGGTTGGGAAAATATCGTGCAAATACACATAGGCGGATCGTTTTTTACCCTCGGGTACGCCCGGTCCGGAAAATATCAGGGGTACGCGCACGCTGTGTTCGTACATGTTCTGTTTGCCGAAAAGCCCGTGTTGCCCCACGGCGAGGCCATTATCCCCGGCAAAGACGACGATGGTATTGTCCGCCATTCCGCACGCGCTTATTGTGTCGAGTACGCGTCCCATCTGTGCGTCTAAGTGGGTAATCATGGCATAGTATTCGGCAATGTGTTGCCGCACTTTGTAGGGATCGCGGGGAAAATCTTCGAGGACTTCATCGCGCACTTTCAGGTCGCCGTTGTCAAAAGGATGTCCGCCCATAAAGTTCTCGGGTAGCGGAGTATCTTCAGGGTCATACATGTCCAGATATTCTTGCGGCATTGTGCGCGGGTCGTGGGGAGCCATGAATGAGATGTACATAAAGAAGGGATTGTCGGAGTCGTATTTTTCCAGCCAGTCAATCGCACCTTCGGCGAATAATTCGCTGGAGTGTTTGCCCGCGGTTACGTGGTCGCCTTTTCGTATTTTTAGGGCGTTTGATTGGTTGGGATTCGGACACTGCAGGAGTACGGAGTCGTATTTGCCGGTGGGGTCATGATTAAATGCGGGTACGTTCCAGTGGTCGTCCATGCCTCCGAAAAAGATCTCTGCGCCGTCTGAAAAACTGCGCGCAAAAGACGCGGGTCCATTGTGCCATTTGCCCGTGCCCCACGTGCGATAGCCGTTGGCTTGCAGATGTTCTCCCAGCATTACATGGTCATTGGGAATGCCCTGGCCCGCGCCGTCGAGGTGAAAGAGCGTGCGTCCCGTGTGCAACATGGCGCGGCTGGGCATGCATATTGCGCCCGATGTTCCGCCGGGTATGTGTGCGTGTGTAAATGTCGTGCCTTCTGCCACAAGGCGATCCATTGTTGGGGTTTGTACGTCTGTATTGCCCAGCGCGCGAATGGTGTCAAATCGCTGGTCGTCAGTAAAAAAGAAGAGGATGTTGGGTTTTTGTCTGCTCATATTTTTCTCCTGAGGAAGGTGTGAGAGGATTTCAACCGAGCAATAAACGCTTCTCTTGTCGCAAAGTCAAGCCTGCAAAATGGTGTCTCCCTTTCTACTTTCTATTCGCCTGATCGAATGCTATATTGTGGCAATAATCACCACTTTTTCGGGAGTATGGCCATGAAAACAATTTTTTTTGCACTTACCATCTCGTTTGTCATGTTCACGGGTAGTTTGTTTGCCCAACAATTCAACAGAAAGGAACCGAGTATGAAGTATCACATGTACGTCGCTGTCTCTGGAGATAAGAAGCTTTTGCGCTATGATATGGATCTCGAAACCGGCGACCTCACGCTTATTGAAGAAGTTCCCGCCAAAGGCGGTATTGGTCCGCTTTGTACCGATCCGCAACAAAAATATCTCTATGCGGCGTTGCGACAGTCTAAAGAAATCGTCACCTATAGCATTGATCCCGAAACCGGCGCGCTCGAGCATATTGCCACTGCGCCTTTTGATGGTGGCTCTTGTTATATTAGTACGGACAAAACCGGGCGGTATCTTTTTTCTGCGTATTACGGCGAGGGTGCGGTCGCCATCAATGCGATTGACAAAGATGGAGCTGTGCTCGCGCCGCATCGCCAGTGGATTCCCACAGATGAACACGCGCATTGCTTTTTTCCCGATCCTTCCAATCAATTCCTATTTGTACCGCATACTATGCCGGTCAATGCTATTTATCAATTTACTTTTGATGAAACCACAGGTGAGTTGGCGCCTAATGAGGCCGTGAAAGTCGATGCGGTTTATGGCGAAGGTCCACGGCATTACGAGTTTCATCCGACTTTAGATGTGGTTTATGTTGCGAATGAAAATGGGTCCAGTGTTACGGTGTATGATTTTAATCCGGATAATGGAACGCTTGCGCCCCGCCAAAATCTTTCAACGCTGCCAGAGGGGTTTACAGAGCGCAATACCTGTGCCCAAATCCACATTCATCCTTCGGGCAAATTCCTCTATATATCCAATCGCGGGCACAATAGTATCGCGGGTTACGCTGTGCAGGATGACGGTTCTCTCAAGTCACTGGGGCAAACGCCTACAGAACCCATCCCCCGCCCATTCAATCTCGATCCCGAAGGCAATTTCCTCTTCGCCGCGGGTCAAAAATCAGACAAAATGGCGGGGTATCGCATCAATACGGAGACGGGTGATCTCACGCCTCTCAAAGTTTATGATGTGGGCAAACAACCCATGTGGATTATGATTCTCAAGCTCGAAGATTAAAAGGGCGAGAAGCGATCGGGACGGCACAGGGGCCGTCCCCTACGATGGTGATGTTTGTAGGGGCGACCCCCTGTGGTCGCCCGTCCGAGGCTGTTATGGAATCGAAATCCTTCAACAAAATTCTCATTGTTGACGATGACCGCGATGTTTTGTTGGCCGCGCAACTCTTTCTCAAGCAGTATGCCGAACGCGTTGATACTGAAGCGGATCCCAATCGCATTCCCAGTCTGTTGCAAAACGATACGTATGACGTGATTTTGCTCGATATGAATTTTGAACAGGACGCCACGTCGGGCAAAGAGGGGTTTCACTGGCTGAGTCGCATTCTCGAAATAGATTCTTCGGCAGTGGTCATTCTCATTACGGCTTATGGCGGTGTTGAAACTGCTGTGCAGGCGATCAAAGAAGGTGCGACGGATTTTGTGCTCAAGCCCTGGCAAAATGAGAAGTTGCTCGCGACCCTTTCTTCTGCTGCGCGGTTGCGGTGGTCGCGGCTCGAGGTCAATCAGTTGCGCGCCGAACAAGAACAGCTTCGGGAAGATATAGACCGTGAATTTCCCGATATGGTGGGTACATCGCGCGCGATGTGCGAGGTGTTTGATACCATTCAAAAAGTGGGTGCTACAGATGCCAATGTGCTTATCCTCGGCGAGAATGGGACCGGGAAAGATGCTGTTGCCCGCGCGCTACACCGCCGGTCTCGGCGTGCGTCAGAGGCGTTTATCCGCGTTGATCTCGGCGCTGTTTCAGAGAGCCTTTTTGAAAGCGAACTCTTTGGGCATAAAAAAGGTGCTTTTACAGATGCCAGAGAAGACCGCGCGGGGCGTTTTGAGATCGCTTCGGGGGGTACGCTTTTTTTAGATGAAATAGGCAATCTCTCACTGCCGCTTCAGGCCAAGCTGCTTACGGCACTTGAAAATCGTACGGTTATTCGCCTGGGTACCAACCGACCGATCGATATTGATGTGCGTTTGATCTGCGCGACCAACATGCCCATTCACGATATGGTGTCCAGCAATGATTTTCGGCAGGATCTTCTGTATCGCATCAATACGGTCGAACTCCATCTGCCGCCTCTGCGCGACCGCCTTGACGATATTCCCCTGCTGGTTGAGGTGTTTCTCGAGACGTATGGTCAGAAGTACAATAAACCGGGTATTGCCATCCAGTCAGCAGCGCTTGATCACCTCGTGAATTACACATGGCCTGGCAATATCCGCGAATTGCAGCACGCGATTGAACGGGCTGTGATTATGAATGAAAATGGTATTCTTAAACCGTTAGATTTTCCGCTCAGCGTTTCGGAACCCGCCGCAGGTGACGATATTCATTTTGACGATTACAATCTCGAATACGTGGAAAAAATTGTTATTCGCAAAGCGATTGAAAAACACCGCGGCAATATTAGTCACGCTGCGCGTGAACTCGGTCTCACGCGTAGCGCGCTTTATCGCAGGCTCGAGAAGCATGGCTTATAAACACTTTCGTCTGATATGTGTTTTGCGCGTGGCCCTTCTGTGCATCACTACCTGTCTTTTCTTTTATTGTCTTTTTTTTAGTGAATACTACGCCACGCTTGCTATTATTGGTGCGTGTGTGGTCTATCAGACCTGGGCACTCATACACTATGTGGAGCGCACGCAGCGCGATCTCACGCGATTCTTGCAGGCGATTCGCTATGAGGATTTTGCCCAATCTTTTACCGGTGCCGGGTTGGGTTCGGCGTACAACAACCTCAAGGATGCGTTTAACGAGGTGCTCGAGGCTTTTCGCAAGACGCGCGCAGAAAGAGAAGAGAATTTTCAGTATCTCCAGACCATTGTCCAGCATGTGGGCATTGGTCTGATTTGCTATACGCCCGAAGGCCGCATCGAGTTGATGAATACGGCGGCGCAGCGTTTGCTTCGCAAGCCCCATATGCGCGATGTGCGCGAATTGGAGACTGTTAGCAAGGCGTTTTCAGAGACGTTGCTCAAAATCCGCTCGGGCGATAAGACGCTGGTCAAGATTCAGGACGAGGACGAATTGCTCCAGATTATCGTCTATGCCACTGAACTGCGGATGCGGGGCGAGTCTTTTATTTTGGCGTCTGTTCAGAATATCCAGACCGAACTCGAAGAACAAGAGATGGAGGCGTGGCAAAAGCTGATTCGGGTGCTGACCCATGAGATCATGAATTCTATTACTCCGATTTCTTCTCTGGCTTCCACAGTGCGCGATCTTTTGCCCGATTCTGAGCGCGCCTCATCGCTCGATCGCGAAACCCTGCCCGATGTACACACGGCTCTGGAAACAATTCAGTCGCGCAGCGAAGGGCTGCTCCATTTTGTTGAGGCGTATCGCCAACTCACGCATATATCGCGTCCGGATTTTCAGATTTTTCAGATTTCCGAGCTTTTTGCCCGCGTTGTTTTTCTGATGCAGGGGGAGTGCGATAAGAATAATATTGCTCTTCATACGGCAATTGATCCCAGGACGCTCGAGCTTACCGCGGATCCCGATTTCATCGAGCAGGTGTTGATCAATTTGATGCGGAATGCCGTGGAAGCTCTTGCAGGTCGTTCCAATGCCCGCGTGGATCTTTCGGCACAACTCGATGGGCGAGGCCGGGTTGTCATCCGCGTGCAAGACAATGGGCCGGGGATTTTAGAGGATGTGCAGGAGCGGATTTTTATTCCTTTTTTTACGACCAAACGCGATGGCTCAGGTATTGGTCTCGCACTTTCCCGACAGATTATGCGCGTTCACCGCGGTACGATAAGTGTTCAATCTAAGTCTGAGGAAGAGACTGTTTTTACGTTGCGGTTTTGAGTTGACTCTGCACACGTATATGTGTAAATCATGATTAGCCTTATGCTTCGCCGGTGGCGCAAAAAGATGTGATGTACCAGACACAGTAAAATTTGAGCGATGCCCAATAAGATAAAAGCTCTGAACGACAAAGGAGTAGATATGGAAACACAAACCATCCGGATTCGCGTAAGCCCAGAAGCGGCTCAGACTTATGAATCAGCCCCCAACGAACAACAGCGCAAGCTGGATGCACTGCTCAGTCTCAAACTCAGCGAAGTTAACCGGGGGAAACGATCTCTTGAAGAAATTATGAGTGACATCAGTCGCAAAGCACAACAGCGGGGAATGACACCAGATATTTTAGATTCCATTCTCAATGAATGATCCCAAACGATACGTCTTCGATACCAATGTATTGATCAGCGCACTCATATTCGAACATTCAAGACCTGGTCGCGCATTTCGACAGGCACTTAATACCGGTCAAGTTTTGTTGTCTCTTCAAGTTTTGGAAGAATTGAATGACGTTTTAAGCCGCGAGAAATTTGAACGCTACGTTTCGGAAAAAGAACGGGAGGAATTTCTCGACTCCTTCGTCGAGCGTGCAAAATTCATTACATCAACAGAACGGATTCAGGTATGCCGCGATCCTAAAGACGACAAATTTTTCGAACTGGCGGTGAGTGGTAAGGCGCATTATATCATTAGTGGCGACAATGACTTGCTGGCTTTACATCCATTTCGAGGAATTGAAATTATAACGGTTGATGATTTTTTGACACAAATAGAGATGCGTGAATCCACCTAAGCAGAAGAATAAGCGATGTCCAGTAATACAAAAGCCGATGTCTGAGTGACATCGGCTTTGCTGTTTTTTGATTTGATATTTAAAATTTTATGCCAATGACGCAATGGCTTCCGGCTCACTCAACGCGCAGGACATCCAGACCCAGAGACGTCACATCGACTATTGCCGACCAGATTGCACTATCCATTGTTGTCGCTTCTCGATGAAAATGAATTTGAGGAATATCGGCGATAGTGGCCAGTGTCCCGTCGTCAATAATGCTGTAGAGTTTATCCGCTTCTTCTTCCGTCGGATTGGGTGCGATAATCAGAGTGAATTTTTGAACTTTCATATGAAAAATATACCACAATCACTATGTCGGTGTCTTTACCAAAAAGACTGTAAACACCTCGCTTTCTGTGAGGAAAGAGTTAAACAAGTCGTTTGTCGCCGTGTCGACCGTGTCTTGAAAAAGGTCTGTAAAAAAAGTTAGCGGGAATATCAAAGACAGTTCGTTGTTGTGGATAAAATACTTTACCCTGTCGGTCTGCCCGTTTTCCGTCGTGATAAGCTCGTTTCCCTGAGTGCGCCATGTGCCTGCGTCGCCTTGGTTGTCTTGAAACGTGCCGTCGTTGTTAAACCGTATCAGAAAATCAATGCTGTTTCCCGTTGTTGATGGTTGTCGGTCGTAAATCCTTCTAAGCAAGTTGACGGCCTGTTGTGTAGCCTGCGCTTGTGTGTATCCGCGGCTAAGATATGCCGTTTCAACACGCGCAATATACACATCCCAGAAATTGGTATCGGTCATTCTCCATGTGCCTATGATCGGGTTCTCAGGCTCTGGAGCGGTCGGGCCGTCTCCGCATGCGAATAGGCCACCAATCAGGGGCAAAAATGCCATGAGCAAAACTTTTGAAAACATGTGGGATCTCATTTTTTTACCTCTGCGTCAGTGTCTCGGCCTGTGTTTCAATAGCCAAGGTCAAAGCCCCCAGCTTCGACGCAATTAACAAGCGGGTGTAAAGGTCTGCGTCAAATTCGATCTTCTGTTTTAGCAGAAATAGCTGCGGTGTCGTACACTTTCCGTTTTTCACGCAATGGAAGGAGATCTTTACCCTCACACGTTATAAAGGCATAGGTGTAGCCATCTTGAGCTACAAATTCTACTTCATAGCCATCATCAGGATGACATTCTACGACCGTGCCTATTTCGCCACGTACCAACTTATGTTCCAACTTATCGTTTGTTAATGCCACTACATCTAATAGGTGAATATCATTGGTCATTTTTCGCTCTTCTTCCAAATTTTTATGCCAATGACGCAATAGCTTCTGGCTCAATTTCAACGCGCAGGACATCCAAGCCTAAAGATTTCACATCGGCTATCGCTGACTGAATTGCACTATCCATTGTTGTCGCTTCTCGATGAAAATGAATTTGAGGAATATCGGCGATAGTGGCAAGTGTCCCATCGTCAATAATGCCGTAGAGTTTATCCGCTTCTTCTTCTGTCGGATCGGGTGCGATAATCAGAGTGAATTTTTGAACTTTCATGTTTAATTCGACCTTTAGATATGGGGACAACGATTGACAATACGACGGACATCCCGTGCATGTGCTTCAGGATTCTTTGGGGTTGACATAATGCGAACACGACATCCTGCTCGGTCGCTATGTGGACACCAAACAGTACCCCAAATGTGGGCACGGGCATTTGCTTTAATGAGCCGCCATCCTTTGCGCTCTGCATATCTTATCGCTTCGCGAATATGTTTATTAGGATGAATGGGCACTATCCTCAGCTCACAGATTTATATTTTTTATTTAATTGAAAAATATACCACAATCACTATGGCCGGTCAATGTGGGACTTTATTTCGTTCTTGTATTACGTCTGTGTGCCGATTATTATGACAGTGCTACTTGATTGATCACCAAAAGCTGTGAGTTCCTTCTTTATGATACCCAAAGTCATTCACGCCCAACCGCGCATTGCGCCGTCTCCGATTGATAATAAGCGCGTTGACCGCAATCCTCCGCCTTTACTCTGGCCAGCTGAGAAGGGCGAGGATGTGCGATATGCGGTTCGTTTGTCTCAAGATTCCGGTTTTCCAGAGTGCAGTACTATTGCGGAAGAGGGTTTTCCCTGGGCGATGTTCAATCCGCATCAAATACTCGCGCCCGGGATATGGTATTGGCAATACGGTACGTCAATAGATGGTGGTCCCTATCGCTGGTCTGATAGATATGATTTTGAAATCAGTGGTTCGGTTCGGTGCATGGAGACTCCGCCGGCAACGGATGTGATTGCGGCTTGTCCGAAGACGCATCCACGTCTCTGGGTGTTGCCAGATGGGAGCGCAGATCTCAAGCGCCATAGCAAGCGGTTTACGTCGCGTGCGGATCAGTTTCTCGATGCACCACTGCAAGATGATGCGATGCCGCCGGATAAAGGGGAGGACGCGTATCAGGTTTTCAAATTTCACAGGTGGGGTAGCAAAGCGCTTGCGGGTAGTATGGCTTCGGCGGTGCAGTGGCTTATTCCGGCTTATTTGCTTTCGGGTGATGAATGCTATGCCCGGGAAGCGATACGCCGCGGGCTTCACGTTGCGAATTGGGATGCGGATGGGTACACGAATCCCGTTATTAGCGATTTTGCCGATGGGTCTTGTATGCGCGTTATGGCGGGTGTTTACGATTCTTGCTTTGATCTGCTTACGGAATCCCAGCGCGAATGTCTTCGCGCGGCAATGGTTGTGCGGGCGGAGCGATTTTTTTGGGAGGAGACCAATAAGATTGAGGCGCTGGTTTTTCGCAGCCATTTCTGGCAACACCTACTCATACAATTTTCCGAAGTCGCTTTTGCTCTTTTGCACGCGTATCCCGATGCGGCACAATGGGTGCGCTTTGTGTACGAGCTGTGGATTGCCCGCTTTCCCCTTATGGGAGGTGCAGATGGGGGCTGGGCAAATGGCAATTCTTATTTTGGCACGAATGTCGAAACGCTGCTGGTTCTTCCGTCGCGTATTGGAGAACTCAGTGGTGTCGATCTTTTTCAGGATGCATGGTATAAAAATAGTGCCAGTTTTCTGCTTTATACATGGCCGCCACATTCGCGCTCGGATGGCTTTGGAGATGGTACGGAACTGAAGGCGCGTCCGACGGGTAATCATCTCGATTTTGTAGAGGATATGGCTGTCCGGTTTGACGATCCTTATGCCGCGTGGTATGTGCGGCAGTGGGGGGAAGAGGTAGAAGAGGAACGCAATCCATTGCTCATCTGGCATAAGCTCAAATATCAAAAGGCAAGACCGCGTCCGCGTTCGCCCAGGACATTGCCGCAGGCGAGGTGTTTTGCAGATGTGGGTATTGTGTCACTGCATACGGATCTCGCAAATACCCGACGAGATCTCATGGTGGGTATGCGGTCCAGTCCCTACGGCTCGCTTCTCCATTCTCACGAGTGTCAGAATGGGTTCAATGTTTTTTATGGGGGGGAGCCTCTTTTCAGGAATTCGGGGTATTACACGTCTGCAGGTGACGATCATTCGAAACTATGGTACAGGGCCACGCGCGGACACAATTCGGTTCTCATAGATGGCAAGGGTCAGCCCCGAGGTGCTGAGAGCTATGGTATAATTTCCCGTTTCCTCGATGGAAAATACATGGCTTATGCGCTCGGGGATGCGTCCCATGCGTATGGGGATGCGGGTCTCAGGCGTTTTCGCCGGCATCTGATACTTTTGAGGCCCAATGTTCTGGTGGTTTACGATGATCTGGAAGCCGATCACGACGCCCGCTGGCAATGGCTCTTCCACGGGGATCGGGAAATTACTGCTGATGACCAGCGGTTGTTCACGCAGACTCGTACTGCGCGCAGTCAGGTGAATATTTTTGGGTCGCAAAAATTGTGTATTGAGGTCGATACGGTCTTTGATCCGCCCGCGGTCAACTGGGGGGGTAATAAGACTTTTCTGGGGAAAAATATGGCGATTTTTCCCGATCAATGGCATGTCGCGGTTTCGCCCGAGAGAGCGTGCAATATTATGCGTTTTCTCGCTGTTTTTCAGGTGCGTGACCGGGAAGATGAAACGCGGTTTCAAGATCCTGTTCAGAGAGATGGGTGTGTTTATATTAATGATTGGGTTATTCGAGGGGGGCTTAGTGCAGATCAAGGTCCTGCGCTTGAGATTCGCCATGAGTACAAGGATGTTGCCCTTGGTGTGGATGTCCTTGCGGTAGGTCGAGAACGCCATCGGGCCGCCAATGCCACGGTGCTTGTTGAACCATCAGGTGTTCAAAGGGTAACGGATACGTTGCCCGAGGCGGCGAGGTGATTTACAGGAGAAAATGAGTGCTTATGAAACCCAATATTCTTTTTATACACGTCGATCAAATGCACGCCGATGCGATCTCTGCGCTCGGCTGTGAATACGTACACACGCCTGCTATTGACGAACTCGTGCGCGAAGGCTATACCTTCACTAATGCCTATTGCGCCATGCCCCAGTGTTGTCCATCGCGCGCTTGTTGGTACACGGGGCGCATGTCCAAAGAACACGGTGTCGTCGTCAATTCCTATCCCATTGATCCCAGTATCCCAGACCTCGGCCAGTGGCTGCGCCGCGAAAATTACGAGTGTGTGTACACGGGCAAATGGCACGTTACGGGACGCGATTTGCACGCGAGCTTTGACGTGTTGCAACCCCAGCACGGCATGGGCGAACTCAACGACGGCAATGTCGCCCGATCAGCTGTCGCCTATCTGAAAAATCGCACGTCTGATAAACCCTTCTTTTTAAGCGTTGGATTTCTCAACCCGCACGATTGCTGCTTTCCCGCGATGTCCCACGGTGGCCCGGGCAAATACGCTTTTGCATCGAAAATTGAGGGCGATCTCCCGCCTCTTCCGGGCAATTTCGACGACGAATACGCCCAGCGTGGTCGGCCCAGTACTCGCCAGTGGTCGCGCCGCGATTGGCAGTATTACATCTATCAATATTACCGTATGGTCGAGATGGTCGATGCCGAAGTCGGCCGCGTCATGCACGCTCTTCGCGCATCTCCTTACGCTGACAACACCCTCGTCATCTTTGCCTCTGACCACGGCGATGGCCTCGGCTTTCACAGCAATACCAGCAAGGGCTTCCTCGAAGAAGAAGCTTTTCGCGTTCCCACCATTGCGTGGTGGCCCGGACGTATTCCCGAAGGCGTGCGGGATGCCGATCACCTCGTCTCTGGCGTCGATATTCCCGCTACGATATGCGACTATGCCGGCGCACCGCCCTTGCCCAAGACCACTGTTGCGCGTTCGTGGCGTCCCATTTTTGAACGGCGCGATGCCCCGTGGCGTCCCTATGTCATCGGCGAAACTTCTATTGGTCGGCTATCGGTTGCCGTGCGCGATGCGCGTTACAAAAGCATTATTGAACGGGATAATACGCGCCTCTACGATCTTGAAAACGATCCGCTCGAAACACAAGATCTCGCCGATGAAGCGCACTGTGCAGATATTGTCGCACGCCACCGGGCACATTTTCGCGAATACATATCCCAAATTGAAATGTACCCCGAACCAGAAATTGATTTCGGCAACCTGAAACGCGGCAATGTCTATCGAGACTATATCGACTGGTATCTTTCCGTTCTCAACGAGGCCTGACCCCATGGCAATTGACACCATCGGCCCCTATGCCGTTCAACCTATCCGAGATTTTCTCGCGGGTTTCACGCCGGTCCAGACGTCTATCGTGGATGCCGATTGTGCCACGCTGACTTACGATATTCTCAACTGGTCCTTCGCGCCCGCGCAACCGCCGCCTTGTCCCAATAGCGTGTATGGCTCGGTGACTATTGGGCGCGAACAGGGTGGGGCGTATCGCATCCGCCAGCAGACCCATATTGGCGGCGAACCGACTATTTTTGACGCAGATGTGATCTGCAATTCCGACGATACCCTCAAATCCTGGACGCTGTACACTTATCGCGCCGTTGCCGAGGACAAGCCGATTCCGATTTCTGAACTGCGCGAAAGCTGGGAAAATAACAATGGTCATGTCCAGTCGGGAGATGGTGCATACAAATACCGCGCAACGCGTCCTGTTTTCAGCCATTGGACACTTCCCCACATTTTGCTATGTGGAAGACACTCCTTGCCAATGGCATTTGATCTGATTCAAGATCTGTCTCTCTTGCGCCCCAATCATAAGCTCGTTGCCGATGGATCAATTGAATTCTCTATTGGCTCTTACAAGACTTGTGTTCAATCTGGCGAAGGTATCTTGCCCGTCCACTATTTGCTGGATGAAGATCGCCGCCCGCAACTCATTACTTTCGGCCTCATTGCCTGGGCACTCACCGATATTTCATGAGGAAAACCATGAAAAAAGCCGTTTATGCCGCCAGCTTTGATCCCGTTACCCACGGCCACCTGTGGGTTATTCAGGAGGCTGCGCAGCTTTTCGATCAGCTCGTTGTCGCTATTGGGATCAATCCGGATAAAGACTATACGTTTTCACTGGAGGAAAGGCTCAACCTGCTTTGTGAGACCACGTCGCAGTTCGATAATGTCGCGGTCACCAGTTACGAAAATCAATTCCTGGTCAATTACGCGCGCGGTATTGGCGCAGGTTATATTGTGCGGGGTATTCGCACGCAGAGCGACTATGAGTTTGAGCGCAGGATGCGCTATATCAATAGCGACCTCGACGATAGTATTACGACTATCTTTTTGATGCCCCCGCGAGAGATTGCAGAGATCAGTTCGAGTTTTATCAAAGGGCTGGTGGGTCCCGATGGCTGGCAAGATGTTGTGAAGCGCTATGTTCCAGAACCTGTTTTTGAGAAATTTGTGGAGTATTTTGAGACGTGATCAATTCATACTTACCGCTTCGACCATTGGCTTGCGGGGGCGTTTCATGAGGGCGGTTTCCAGAACCTGATCCATGTGCGATGCAAATACCAGCCGTATGTCTTTGCGCGCTGTGTCGGGTATTTCGTGTGCGTCTTTGCGGTTCTCTTCGGGTAAAATTACTGTTTTTACACCTGCGCGGTGTGCTGATAGGACTTTATCGCGCACGCCGCCGATGGGCAGTACTTTGCCGCGCAGTGTAATTTCGCCTGTCATTGCCACGTCTTTTCGGATAGGCCGATTGGTAAATACCGATGCGAGCACGGTTGCCATGGTAATGCCTGCCGAGGGGCCGTCTTTGGGCACGGCACCTGCGGGTACGTGGACGTGTACATCTTTTTTTTCGTTAAACTGCGCGTTTAGGCCCAGTTCATGCCAGCGCGACCGCACATAGGTCATGGCTGCATGTGCAGACTCCTTCATTACGTCGCCAACCTGTCCGGTCAGATTTAATTCGCTTTTACCGGGTACGACTGTTGCCTCGACAAAGAGGACATCACCACCGGTAGATGTTACGGCCAGGCCAGCGGCGACTCCCACCTCGTGATCTTCTACGGCTACTTCGTGGCGGAATTTTTGCGGTCCCAGATATTCGGCGATGTTTTTTTGATGGATGTGTACGCGCCGCTTGCGGCCCTGGGCGAATTTGCGGGCTACTTTGCGCGCTACGGTTGCAATTTCGCGCTCCAGATTTCGCACGCCAGCCTCGCGGGTGTAGTGCTGGATCACTTCTTGCAGGGCCGCTTTGTCGAAGGATGCTTTTTGGGGAGCTAAGCCGTGTTCTGATATCTGGCGTTTGACCAGGTACCGGCGCGCGATTTCCATTTTTTCGGCTTCGGTATATCCCGAGACTTCCAGTACTTCCATCCGGTCCATGAGTGCCGGTGGGATCGTGTGGAGCGAGTTGGCCGTGGCGAGGAATAAGACTTCTGAGAGGTCAAAGGCGACGTCGAGGTAGTGGTCCACAAAGGTGTTGTTTTGCGCGGGGTCCAGGACCTCCAGCAGTGCTGCGGAGGGATCGCCGCGAAAATCCGCGCCGAGTTTGTCGATTTCATCCAGCATGAATACGGGGTTTTTTGTGCTGGCGCGTCGCAGGCCCTGTATGATGCGTCCGGGCAGTGCGCCGATGTAGGTGCGGCGGTGTCCTCGGATTTCCGATTCGTCTCGGATGCCGCCCAAGGACATTCTGACAAATTCGCGGCCGAGTGCGTGTGCGACGGATTTGCCCAGTGATGTTTTGCCCGTGCCCGGCGGTCCGACGAGTAACAAAATAGGTCCGCGCATGTCGTCTTTTAATTGGCGCACGGACAGGTACTCTAGGATGCGCTCTTTGGGCTTTTCCAGCCCATAGTGGTCTGCATTCAAAATGCGCTCGGCTTTTGCGATGTCTAATTGATCGCTTGTCTTTTTGTTCCACGGAAGTTCGACGAGCCAGTCCAGATAGGTGCGCGATACGGTGTATTCGGCAGAGGCTTCGGGCATGCGCGCCATGCGTTTTAGTTCGCGTTCGGCTTCTGTTTTTGCTTCTTCGGGCATGCCTGTGGCTTCGATCTTTTCGCGCAGTTCTTCGATTTCGGCGCCGATGTCCTCTCCTTCGCCCAGTTCATCTTGAATTGCCCGCAGTTGCTGGCGCAAAAAATACTCTTTTTGTGCATCTTCCATAGATCCCGCGGCTTCCGAGCTGATTTTTTCCCGCAGTTCCAGAATTTCAACTTCGCGATTTAAGCATTGATTGATGGCTTCCAGTCGTCGGTACAAATTGCGCTCAGTTAGTATTTTTTGTTGCTCTTCAAAATCCACGTTGAGTTGTGAGGCGATGAAGTCTGCCTTGTGGGATATTTCTGAGAGGGCGTCCAGGGCTTCCCCGACTTCTCTGGGTACATTGGGGGCGAGTGCCACTGCTTTTTTAAACTGGCCGAATATGTTGCGCGCGAGGGCTTCCAGTTCTGTGTTGTGTTCTATGTCTGATGTTATTTTTTCAATTTGCGCCACGGGATAAGGTTGCGATTGCAATACATCTACAAGTGATAGTCGCGCCATGCCCTGTACGAGCACTTGCATGCGGCCATCGGACATTTCCGCCGATCGCGCAATGTAGATTGCAGTGCCTACGGGATATAGAGTCTCTCGGCGGATGTCTTCTTCGGGATCGCTTTCTTCCAGTTCTCCAAAGATGGCGAGTACCTTGTGCCCGGCGTCTATTGCCGCTTGCGCGGCTTTTACCGCGCGTTCGTCTTCCAATAACAAGGGGGCAGCCATCAGGGGATAGATCACCACTTCTGATGTCACCAGCATGGGTAATTCAGATGGGATGCTATACGTTTCGATTGCGTTTACGCTTGTGAGGGGTTTGTCGTTTGCCATGATTAGATGCTCCTTGGAATGTTGGTATATTAACTTCCCACTTTAGAAGCAATATCCGTGCCTGAAAATACAAATTCAGTTAATTGCTTTATTTACAACTAAATACCAATTTTAGTTCCAATATTTAATTCGATGAATGCCGATTTTGCTACCCGATTTCAGTCAGAATGGCAGGTGTGTCACGCTCACCTGATGTCATTTCGCGCTGGAAACGCATTGTGGGTTTCGGTATATTGGAGAGGTTAAACAAAGGGGCTGGGGCTAACCACTATGTCTTCTACATACCACACGCTTGTCATAGGCGCGGGAATTAATGGTCTGTGTACATGCTATCATCTCTTGCGCCAGGGCATCCGCGATATTGGCCTGATTGAACAATTTGGACTCGCTCACGGACGGGGTAGTTCACACGGGGATTCGCGCATTACCCGTAGCGCTTATGTGAATGCAGATTATGTGCGTCTCATGCAAATTGCACACGGCGAATCCTGGCCTCAGCTTGAGCGCGATGCAGGTGTTCAGCTTATCTATCCCACGCCGGGCTGTTTTTTTGGGCCACCTGGTGGGAAATACACGAGCTATGCCGAGGCTGTGACAGAGGTGGGCGTGGATGTGGAAGCGCTCACGCCGGAAGAGGGGCGGAAACGCTTTCCGGTTTTTCGGTTTGACAATGCTGCGGGTGTTCTCCATGATCGTACAGCCGGGCTTGTGGCTGCCGCGCAGGCCGTTCAGTCTCTTATCGACCTGATTCGCAGGCAGGGTGGGGAGATCCGCGAGAATACGACTGTCCAGCGCGTTGATATTACCCGGGATCCCATTCGCGTTGAGACCTCTGTGGGAGATTTTGAGACGGAACGTCTGATTGTGACGGCTGGTCCCTGGGTGTCTCACTTGCTTCCGGTTCTCAAGTCGCGCGTTGCCGTGGCGCGCCAGACGGTTGGGTTTTTCCAGCTTGAGGGATTGCGGGAGGAATTTCAGCCCGGGGCTTTTCCGGTTTGGGGTTATCTTCTGGGAAAGGGTGATATAAGTTATTACGGTCTCCCGCAATTTGGGCGCGATGGGATTAAGCTCGCCAAACATATTGTCAGTGGCGTTGACGATGATCCCGACGATGTGCCCACGCAGACACCAGAGGACGCGATTGAGGATCTTCGCGTATTTATTAAAGATCAATTTGTTCCGCCTGTTGAGCGTTTCATCGATTGGGAGACGTGTTTTTATACCAATACGGGTACTGAGGACTTTATTCTGGATATCCATCCGGATAATCCCAATGTGGTTATCGGCGCGGGATTTTCTGGACACGGTTTTAAGTTCGGGCCGCTCACAGGGCGCATTTTGTCTGATCTCAGTCTCAGTGGCAAGACGTCAATACCCGAATTTGAGGCGGCGAGGGATATGTTCGGGATCACATCACGCGAAAGGCCTTAGGTGTTGCTAAAAAATCTCTCCATCGCGCTTCTGACCGTTCTGCTCTCTGCGCCTTCATCCGCGTATGACCGCGATCGCTGGGAAAATTTTACCAGCATGAACTACGTCACGTCTATAGCGGAAAGCCCGACGGTTATTTTTGTGGCGACGACCGGGGGGATTCGCCGCTATGACCGGTTTGCCAAGTCCTGGCTGGCTCCGCTGACAACCCGCGATGGTCTGCCCGATAACAGGGTGCAGCGGATTGCTTATGATAGCGACACGGGCGACCTGTGGTTTGAAACGCCTTCGGGTGTGGGGCGATGGCTCACTGGTGTACAAAGCGTCATGCCGGGGGGCAGGCCTCCTGCACATCTCCACAATCCCCGGTCAGTTCCCCAAATTCCACCTGTTTTTCCGCCTTTTGGGTATTATCTCGATGACCGCCAGGTCATAGGTCCTCGGCGCAATTATGCTATTACAGATGTGTTGATTGACTCCTGGCGCCACCTCTGGATCGCCACATGGGGGCTGGGTGTGGGGCAGGCCGAACTCATAGATGGTCAGCTTTCATTCCTCACTTATGGCCCGCTGGAAGAAAATGTCACTGCTATTGCACGCGATGGCGATGTTTTGTGGATTGGGGGCGCAGATACCTATCGCGCACCTGCGCGAGGTATTACCCGATATCGTCTTGATACAAATGTGTGGGAATATTTTGAAGCCAACCGCATTATCGGTCTCGACGACCCCCAGATTGTTACGATATTACCCGGTGGTGACAATGTATGGTTTGGCACCCACAATGGCTTGATGCGGTATTACAGACGCACGGGGCAATGGTTTACGTATCGCGAAACCCGCCGCTGGGGACAGGTGCAGGCACTGGCACGCGACGACAATATTCTCTGGATCGGGTCGGACCGCGGTTTGGCAATGCTGGATATCAAAGCCGACTCGCTCGACTATGTGCAGGGTAGCGAATACGCGATTATCAATGCTATGGTTGCGGGTCCCGATTATATATGGGCAGGTACTGCGAGTGGTCTTTTTCAATGTGCCCGGGGGGATCGCACCTGGCGACCAGTGGCCCATAATATTGCCAAACGAAGGATACGCGCGCTGGCTATGCACAACAATGATCTGTGGCTTGCTACCGCCGCCCCATCAGCAGTCGTGCGATACCGACCGGGAGATAATACCTGGCGCGAATATCCCCTCACCGAGATAGGCGGGAGAGACCGCGTCTCAATTGAGGCCGATAACAATGAAGTGTGGGTTGCCACGGGCGCAGGGGCCTTTCTTCTGGATGTGCCGCGCCACCTGTGGACGCATTACACGATGTACGATGGTCTCGCACACACGCGGGTACAGGTGGTTCTTCGAGATGGCGGATATGTCTGGTTTGGCACTGCTGAGGGGCTGAGTCGTTTTCGGAGGTGACTCACGGACAGATTATAAGTTGCGTAACTATATTACAATAAATAACATTAGAATAGCTTTCAGATAGAAAAAAATGCGTGACATCTGGCTTTAAATTTGTTACTTTTGACTTTCGCGGTATCCATATAAATCAACACATCAGTAGATTGGCAAGTCTAATGAACCTTCCGTTGGATCATACAACTATTTTCATTTTCTCTGCCAAAAATACACACCGTTGAATAGACTTGTTCGGCGGCTGTTCATACGCACCTGGCGTTTTGAGTAGCCGCTTTTCTTTGTTTGGAAATAAGCATTTATGAAACCTGCTCTTGGACTCATTGAAACGCTGGGTTTTGTCGGCGTTACCGAAGCGGCCGATGCAGCAACTAAAGCAGCGGCCGTTGAGTTGTCTGCTGTTGAACAAATAGAAGGTGGTATTATTTCGATTCGCGTTTTAGGCGATGTTGGCGCGGTGCAGGCTGCGGTTGAAGCCGGTGTGCAGGCGGCGCAACAAGTGGGCACTCTGGTGGCACATCATGTGATTCCCAATCCACACGAGGACCTCGTCGATATTTTTGGGTTGATGAAAAACACGGGTGAAACGGACGAAATAGACGAAACGGATCTCGAAAGTCTGCCAGTACATCGTCTGCGCCAGATCGCTCGTGAAACGCCGGGCGTTGCGATTCAAGGGCGAGAAATTTCCCGCGCAAATCGAGCGCAATTGCTATCCGAACTTCGCAAGGCAAACAGAAACCAAACTGACGCTTAATGCTGGAGCAAACACAATGAACACCGAAACTCTTTGGGAAAGAATCAAGCAAGGTCTTCGCGATGGCGCGGCTACAGCAGCGGAAAAAGCCGAGTATTTGGGCAAACTCGGTCGCGCACGTCTCGATATTGCGCGCACCCGTCACGCCATTCACGATGCATTTACTGAACTTGGCGGACAAATATACGATGAGCTCAAAGATCATGAAGCCGCCATTGAGGCACAAACTGAGGCGGTTCAAGATCACATCGCGACCATTAACAAACTCGAAGAGCAATTGCAAAATCAGGAAGCGCAATTCAAAGTATTACAAGAGGCAGACAAAGAAGCGTAGAAACATCTTCTGGCCCCACCAGAAGTTAGAAGCCCGTTGCCGTGTCGAGAAAGGGATGGGATTTGACACTGGCAATCGGGTAAAAATAGGAGGTATTCATGTAAGATTCTCCCTTTGCTGTTCTAAGACCTTTGTCCTTTATCCTTGCAGGAGTTATCTACCTGCGCAAATCCCCTGTGCAAAGAAGGAGAGGTTGACGAAGTGCCAAGACTATCTAAAAGACCTTATGCTCGTGAAGACGAATCACTGGATCAGTATTTGCAGGAAATAGGCGAAGTCGCGTTGCTTACAGCAGATCAGGAAGTCGTGTTGGCCAAACGAATCAAAAAGGGTGATCAAGGTGCCCTGGAAGAATTGACTACAGCCAACCTGAGATTTGTGGTAAGCGTCGCTAAACAATACCAGAATCAGGGCCTTTCGATGGGCGACCTGATCAACGAAGGGAATCTTGGACTCATCAAAGCCGCCCAGCGTTTTGATGAAACTAAGGGTTTCAAATTTATTTCTTATGCCGTGTGGTGGATCCGACAGGCGATTTTACAGGCTCTTGCCGAGCAGTCTCGCATTGTTCGCTTGCCGCTGAATCGGGTTGGCGCGCTCCACAAAATCGGCAAGGCATCGAGCGGTCTCGAACAGGAGTATGGACGCGAACCCAGCCCGGGTGAAATTGCCGATGAACTCGGCATGAATGATTTTGAAGTGCGCGATACGCTCAAAATTTCGAGCCGTCATCTTTCTCTGGATGCGCCATTTAAAGATGGCGAAGACAACAATTTGCTCGATGTGCTTGAAGACGGTATGCAACCCCCACCCGACGATCCTCTTCTCGATGACGCACTCAGACGAGAAATAGAAAAAGCCCTCGCTACCCTTACCCCCCGTGAAGCCGAAGTCATTACACTTTATTTTGGCATCAATCGCGAACAGCCACTTACCCTCGAGGAGATAGGCGAACGTTTTGGATTAACTCGAGAGCGCGTGCGCCAGATTAAAGAGAAAGCACTTCGGCGATTGCGCCATACCTCACGCAGCCGTCCGCTGAAATCTTATTTGCATTAATACGGACCGCTATTCCAATAGGCCACAAATGGGTTCGCCCGATGTGGCCTATTCTTTTTTTGGTTAGAACTTTTATTTTGCTGAGGTGTATAGTTTGTAGGGGGCCCCTGTGGTCGCCCGTTGCTGTCGTTCGGGACGGCACGGGAGCCTGCCCCGTAGTGCTTACCGCATAGAATCATTGCCTCTACGGGGACCGTCCCCTACTTGACTGTTTCTTACATAACCCATACATTGTCCGTCTAAAAATTTTTTAACTCAACTCGGAGGATCACACATGTCTAATCGGCGTTTTATCTACGTGTTCCTTGCTCTGTTTTTACTTTTTAAACCCGCGTCTGTTTTTGCTCAGGATGAAGCAGTGTCAGAACCCGCGATGATAGGCGGTAGCGGGATGACATCCTGGATTTTGAAGGGGAATAAAATTTACTATCTAAAGTGGGATAGGGAATTTGAACAAGCGCAGATTTACGGTCCCCAGGAAATCGGTGGTGAAGATATCAAAGAAATTCTGCTTATGCAGAGTACGGGAGATTTTGCGTGGATACTGCGGGGTGACGATGTCTATTTTGTCGCTGCAAAACGCGAAGGTACGTTTGTGAGACTGGAAGTCGAGCGTCCTGAAGAACTCCCGGATTCAGAAGGGTCCGAACCGGTTATGATGGCTGGTGGCGGGAGCAGAGCCTGGGTTTTGAAGGGCTATAGTCTCTTTTATCTCAAATGGGATCCCTCGTATGGAAATGTGCAGATTTATGGACCCGAAGACCTGCCTCCCAATGACTATGGTCCCTCCGAACCCGTTCTTATGCACGGTACAGGTAGCTCGGTATGGGTCTTGCGAGGCAATGACGTTTTTTATGTTACGGCCAGAGTTGACGGTACATTTGTCGATATTGAAATCGAGCGTCCCGAAGATCTTCCAGAGTAATAACCTATACTTGCGAGTAGAAACCTTATGAACGACTTTGGACAGCGCAACAAGATCGTCGCTGGTCTGGTATTTTTTGTTACGACTATTATCTATCTCTCAACACTGGCACCTACTGTTGCATTTTGGGACTGTGGCGAGTTTATCACTACCGCTTATACTCTGGGCATTCCCCATCCCCCCGGCGCGCCGTTCTATACTTTGCTGGGGCGTATCTTTTCCATGTTGCCATTTGGGGAAATCGCTTTTCGCGTGAATCTCCTGTCGGCTGCTGCTGGTATTGCCACAGTCGTTTTCATCTATTTGTGTACTGTCCGTTTGCTCTGCACATGGCTCGACCGCGAGAACACCGTCCACCAAATCGCTATTTTGGTCGGTGGTGTGGTTGCTTCCCTCAGCACGGCCTTTTCTTTTTCTTTTTGGAATAATGCCATTGAAGCCGAAGTTTATGGCCTGTCGATGTGTATTACCATGCTTGCGGTGTGGGTAGCTCTGCGCTGGGATGATGCGCACAAAGACCACAATAGCGATCGCCTCTTGCTCTTTATTGCCTATCTTTTTGGACTCGGCGCGGGTGTACATCTTCAGTGTTTGCTCACCATTCCCGGTATTCTCATTCTGCTTTTTACCGATTTGATGGAAGATCGACCACTCAAGCATCAGGTGCTCGTGGTCGTAGGGCTTACTCTCTATCCCTTTTTGTCTATTGTTTTTCCCATTGGGGTCGCCGCACTCCTGACGGGTGCTGTTGTCATTGGGTTGCTCATTTTGAGACCCGAATGGCGCAATCCCCGATTCTGGATTTTGGGAGTTATTATCGGTGCGCTGGGTTTTTCTACGTATTTTGCCCTTTTTATTCGGTCGGGTCTCAATCCCATGATTGATATGAACGATCCCGAGACCTGGGAAAATTTCAAAGCATTTATGGGGCGTCAGCAATACGGAATCCACCTTGTTTTTCCACGCCGCGCCGAACCCTGGGCTTTTCAGTTTAATATTTTTGTCAAATATTTTCTTCAGCAGTTTCCGTTTTTCGATGGTATTTCCGCATATTTTCGCCGCGCCGTAGATGTTTACAGGGGTGAGTATCAAAGTATTCACTTTTCTTTGATTACACTCGCACTCGGTATCGGCGGTGCTGTGTATCACCTGCGTAGAGATTGGAAACGCTTTGCTTCCCTTTTTGCCATGTTTGCCCTGATGGGTGTGGGTCTCGTGCTCTATCTCAATATGCCCGATCCAGAACCCCGCGAGCGCGAATATATTTTTGTGGGGGCTTACACATTTTTCGGTATCTGGATGGGCATTGGTGCCGCAGGTCTTATCGCTGAGGTAAAAAACAGATCGCTTGCGGTTCTTGTGGCTGCTCTCATGCTGCTGGTGCCATCGGGTATTCTGGTGAAAAATTATCACGTACACGATCGCACAGGCGATTTTGTGGCTTATGATTATGCCTATAATATTATGGCGACCTGTGACGAAAACGCCATTTTGTTTACGAATGGGGATAACGATACGTATCCCCTGTGGTTTTTGCAGGGCGTTGAGGGCGTGCGGAACGATATTCAAATTGTCAATTTGAGTCTGATCAAGACGTCGTGGTACATTAAACAACTGAAAAGGCTCGGTATTGAAGTCGGTCTTGAAGATGATGAGATTGAAGGATTGCTCGGGGCTTATCCCTGGGACTACGACAGAGGCATAGAAGTGGCAGGTCTTAAACTCGAGGCGGGGGATCTCCCCATAATGGAGTATCCCACGGGTAGAGGCACGGTATCCGTCCTGGAACCCCATACTTTGATGATATGGCGCATTGTGAAACACAACTGGGAAAAGCGGCCCATTTATTTTGCCGTGACTGTGCCCGATATCAATATGGCGGGTTTGAAGCCCTATTTGTCTATGGAGGGTATGGCGTATAAACTGGTTGAGTCCCGTGGATACGAGCAGTTTGAGGAGGAAAAGATCAGACGCAATTTGCTCGAGGTCTATCGGTACACGGGCGTTGCGGATAGTACGGTTCACAAAGATCCGGTTGCTCGCCGCCTGCTCAGCAATTATTTGATTCTCTTCGATGGTCTTGTCCGCGCGTACATTCGGCTGGGTATGCACCAGGAGGCGTATGATGTTCTCGCCGAGCTTGAAAAACGCGTGCCTCCATACGCGCTCGACAGTCCGGAAACATATTTGATTCTCTTCGATGGTCTTGTCCGTGCTTATAGACAACTGGATATGCACGAAAAGGCTTATGACGTTCTCGCCGAACTCGAAAAGCACCTGCCTTCCTATGTGCTCGACAGTCCGGCAACACAGCAATTCGCGGGCGAACACTACCGCGCGCTGGCCATCCATTTTTACGAGTCGGGTGACATAACTCGTGCTGTCTCTTCGCTTGAGAATCTGCTCCGCCTGGGGCCGCCACTTGAAAATCCCGAAGATATACGCAGGCTCATAGATCAATGGAAATTGGGGACGACGCCGAGGGATGTAGATAGTGTGGGATCTGTTGAGCGGTGACCCGCTTTTAATACTCCCACTGCTCATATACTCTTTTGGCCGGGATCTTGTTTTTCCACTGGCGCATCAGCATATAGCCTACGACAAATCCGGCGATGTGGGCAAACCAGGCGACATCGCTTGTGCCGCTGGCGCTTGAGGCATTGAGCAGCTGAATGACAAACCATCCGCCGAGTACGATCAGCGCTGGTACGCGAAGGATAAAATAAAATACCAGTACGAGAATTCGCGTGCCGGGGAATGCCGCCAGATAGCCTCCCAAAATGCCCGCTATCGCGCCGCTGGCTCCCACCATTGGTATGGTGGATTCCGGTTCGGAAATCACATGTGATAGTGTTGCGATCACGCCGCAAAATAAATAGAAGAACAAGAATCGCGCACGTCCCAGTGCGGCTTCTATATTGTTCCCAAAGATCCACAGATACAGCATGTTGCCGCCCAGATGTAATATGCCGCCGTGCATAAACATCGACGATAATAGCGTGAGATATATTGGAATGGGTGTGGGAGAAATCGCGTCAATGCCGTACATTATTTCAAAGGGGATTGCCCCATATCGCGCGTTAAGTACATGAAATCCAATGTCGCCCAATAACCACCCGTACACAAAGATGCCCACGTTGGTCATCAAAATGCCGATCATCAATACGGGGACACGACCGGAAGGGGTTTCGTCTTTGAGGGGAATCATCATGGCTATTTGATCCTGAATGTGGTGGTGCGTCGCGATTCATTGCCACAGATGTCGCGTACGATGACTTCCAGTTTATGTGCTCCGGGAGTCAGGGGTTTTCGCGGTTTGGCAAAGATGCGATTTTCTTCCGGGTCATATTCTACAATCAGGGCTTTGCCATCGATGCGCATCACCATATCCTCCTCTCGCCAAATACCCGAAGATGTATCCCACACAGAAGCTGCAACCCTGGGTTGGCGCTGTGTGATTACTGTGCCGTTGGCAGGGGTTATGCTGGCAATTCTGGGGGATACAGTGTCGGCGAGCAATGCAAATACACCAAGGTTTCGTACGTTTCCCGTTATAGCGCCTATCTTTGAATTGCGTCCCTTATCGATAAAAGTCCAGCTATTTCTTCCATTCCATTTGTAAATACCGATTTTGTCTATATTGGGATGATCAGGAGGGTAGATAAACGCTATCTCTGCCCCTTTGAATGCCACATCCCCAGGCATTATCCGAAACGCGGACCCCACCATGCGTTTGTCCTTTATCTGGCTTTCGGACACGATGCGTCCAAATAGGGTTTCGTAAACGCCTTCTTTCTCAAATCGCACCTGTACCAATCCGTCATCCGAGCGCATTTCTCCGCCGTCTTGTGTGACGGTTTGCTGTGTGATCCGCAGTTTCTGTGTTTGTCCGTTTGTCTTAATTTGTACGTCTATGTCGTCGGCGTGCTTTTCGTCAAATGGAATGACAACTTGATATGTTTGCGATCCGGTCTGTTGAACCGCGAGGGATCGCATCGACTGTTCGGAAAGTTGTGCTCGCACGGTTGGCGTTTCCGATAGTGTCTGATTGGCTGTGATGCGAATAACCGCGAAGGTGGGGAAATACGATGTTTTGCTGGTTATTTTCGGGTTGTGCTGTGGTGAGTTTTTAGAGGGAAATATTCTATCCGCGTTCTGCACCCGCAGAAATACGACTGCTGTTGCGCGATTTCCCTTTACGTCCTCAGCAATAATCTGCAGGCGATGTACGCCCGGCGAGAGTTCATGTCCCGCACCGTCGGTTTTTGTTCCCGCAAATAATACGCCTGATCCCACTTTGTAATCGCCGTAAAAAGGCAGGCGGTTGCCGGGTTTGCGATACAGGCTGTGAAATCGCCCCAGGCCGCGACGGCTCATATAAAAGTCATAGGCGAGTTCTCCGTGGCGCGTTACGTCGTATCCAAATAGGCCACAGGTTTTTTGAAATATCTCTTCGCCATTTATCAGGAGTCGTATGCGATAAGGGGCCAATCGATTTGTTAGTTGCGAGTCATTTGCGCGGTCAAATACTTTCAGGCCAATACCGATGGGACCCCAGACTGCTATGGTATCGGGATGTGTGAAGACTTTTTTTGTTGTACGATAGGCAAGGCGATATGACACGGGTTTGTGTTCGCCTTTGACCCGGGCATTTGCGTTTAAGGGCGCGAGGCCGATTGCCTGTATGGTTGGGGGAAGTGTGTCTTTGATATCAAATCCATGGAGCAGGGGATTTATGGGGCGGTGTTTCGCGTCGCGCAATTCGAAATGCAGATGGGGTACGCCAATGCCCGTGCTGCCCGAGTATCCCACTATTTCTCCGCGCTTGACGGGGATTTGATCGGGGCGAAAATACAGATTTACGCTGTATGTCCCGCGGCGGTCTTGCTCTTGCTGGACGTATTTTTCAATGCGTTTGGAGAATCCCGATAAGTGCGCCCAGAGTGCGAACTTGCCGTTGTCGAGTTGAACATATACCACCCGGCCATATCCCCAGGGCGATGTGCGAACCCGCCAGACGTATCCATCGGCAATCGCCGTTACGGGATATCCTTCTTTGCCATAGGTTTTCAAGTCGATTGCCGCGTGCAATCGCCCACCCCGATATTCGCCAAAGGTCGATGTCAATGCCGGGGGGGCATTCATGGGCCAGTGATAATTTTCTGTGTGTGCAGTTGTGAGGAGAGATAGGATAATATAAGTTATGGCAGATATGCGGAGCATAAAAAACCAGGAATTAGGGATTAGGTTTAATTTTTGTCGCATTGAGTATAGGGCTTTTGCCCACCTACGTCAAGAAGCTGAATAGGCTTGCATTTATAGAAAAAAATCTTGCCAGTACAAAGTCTAACAAGTAGATTACAAAACTGGTGTGGCTGGGTGGCATCCTGCACAATCCTTTAATCCTGATCCTATCTGGAGGAGAAGTCCCAATGCTCGCTCAAATGCGTAGTGCTACTTTTATCAAGGCTATGATGATTATTGTTGCGGTTGCTTTTGTCGGCCTTATGGTGTTTGAATGGGGTGCTGATTTTAGCAGTCGGGGTTTTGCCGCTGTTGGTGATAATGTCGGTTCTGTGAATGGTCAGGACATTTCTGTGAAGCAGTTTGAAGCCGAAATCCAAAATGACCTTCAGCAGGCCAGGACGCGTGGCAATCAAGATCCCGATGTGAGCCAGATTATTTCTCAGACCTGGGAGCGCGTGGTTACGCAAACCCTGTTTGGGCAACAAATTGAGAAGTACGGCATTGTCGTTACCGATGCTGAGGTAGATCATATCAATCGCACACAGCCCGCCGAGTGGATACAACAACAAGAATTTTTCCAGACCGATGGTACTTTTGACCCCGCTAAATACAACCAATTTCTCGACGATCCCGGCACTTACAGCGATCTCCAAAGGAAGCAATTTGTTCTGTTTGCCGAAGAGAATGCGCGAAGTCAGTTGCTTTCCCAAAAGCTCGAAACGCTTATTGTAGGTTCGGTGAAAGTTTCCGATGCGGAGGTTGAGAAAGCGTATATTGAACAGAACGAAAAAGTGCGCGTGTCTTATATTGGGTTTGATGCCAACGCCATTCCCGATTCGCTCGCGCTGGTCGCCGATACTGAGATTCAAACTTATTACGAAGGCCATCGGGATGAATATCAGGAAGATGCCGCCGTGCGCGTCGCTTTTGTTTCTTTGCCGAAAGCCGCGACCGCACGCGATGAAGCCGAAGCCAAAGCCGAGATTGATCGGGTTTTCGCCGAAGCCAAAGCCGGTGATGATTTTGCCGAACTCGCCAGGGCGTATTCCGATGGGCCAAGCGGCCCGCGCGGTGGCGATCTCGGCTTCTTTGGCCGGGGGCGCATGGTCAAGCCTTTTGAAGATGCGGCTTTCGCGCTCAATGCGGGAGAAATATCTGATCCGGTTAAAACTCAGTTTGGCTGGCATGTTATTAAGTTGGAGGAGACGAGAGGCGCGGCTGATAGTCTTGAGGTTCACGCGCGGCACATTCTCATTGAGGTGCGCCCCGGGCGCGATACGCTCGACAGTTTGCGCGTGCTTGCCGAAGAGTTTGCAGAAATAGCCGAGGATGTCGGGTTTGACTCGGCTGTCAACCAGAGGGATTTGCGGAGTCAGGACTCGGAGTTTATTACCGCTGGTAGCTTTTTCCCACTGCTGGGCAATAGCACGTCGGGGCTGGTGAACAAATTTTTGCGGGGTTCTCCCGGCGATGTTTCCAGTGTTTATGAAAATGACCAGGGCATCCATGTGTTCGCTTTGCGAGAGATCCGCGAGGCGGGTCCCCGGCCTTTGGATGAGGTTAAACCGCAGATTGAGGCGAGCCTGAAAACGAAAAAGAAGGTCGAGGTTGCAGCTGGTCGGTTGACCGAGGTGATGGGGCAGATCAAGACGGGCAAATCACTCGAGGAGGCTGCCGAATTTTTCAATCTCACGGTTCAGGCACCGCAGTCTTTTGCGCGCACGGGGTTTGTCCCCAGTGTGGGCAGTCGCAATGCTTTTGTGGGTACGGCATTTCGTTTGTCAACGGGTCAGACGAGTGAGATCGTCAAAACTGATCGCGGGGCTTATATTTTGCGCGTGGAGGAAAGACAATCTGTTGATAAGACGGGTTTAGAGTCGGCAAAAGGGACGTTATTGCAGCAGGTGCTTTCGCAAAAACGCCAGGAGGTTTTCACTGCCTGGTTTGCCGATTTGCGAGAGAATGCCGATATTGTCGATTACCGTCACTTCTTCTACTCCGATTATTAGAGGACCGAACACGTGATTCGCCTTGCCCTATCGCAAATTAATGTCACCGTTGGTGATCTTGCGGGCAACCGTGATAAAATTCTCGACCATATTCACAGGGCACGCGATTTGGGGGCGCATATTGTCGTTTTTCCCGAACTCGCGATCCCGGGCTATCCGCCCGAGGATTTGCTTTTCAAGCCCCGGTTTATCCAATCCAATCTCGATGTGTTGAATGAACTCGTTCGGGCGACGCAGGGCGTTGCTGCGGTTTTCGGATTTGTGGATCGTCACGACGATATCTACAATGCCGCAGCGATTGCTTGTGACGGGCGCTTGATCGATGTTTATCACAAGACGTATTTGCCCAATTACGGCGTCTTTGACGAAGACCGCTACTTCCAATCTGGCAAGACCGCGGGGGTGTATCGCCTCAATGGCATCACGTTTGGGGTTACGATCTGCGAAGATATCTGGTATCCCGGCGGTCCCGCCCGGGAGCAAGCACTTGCCGGCGATGCCGAGGTGCTCATCAATATTTCTTCCTCTCCTTTCCACGATGGCAAAGAGTTGTTGCGCGAGCAGATGATTGCTACGCGTGCGACTGATAATAGTGCTGTTCTGGCTTTTTGCAATCTCGTCGGCGGGCAGGATGAGTTGATTTTTGATGGGGGTAGCCTGATTGTCGATCAAGAAGGGCGCATTATTGCGCGGTCTCCCCGGTTTGAGGAAGACCTGCTGGTGGCGGATGTTGATGTTGAGGCTGTTTTTCGCAACCGCCTGCACGATTCGCGTCGGCGCAAGGAGAAGCGCGATGTTTCTTCTCCGGTCGCTATTGATCTGCCCGATCTGAAACCCAAATCTATCTGTCTTTCTCCGTCTGAGAGGCCAGATTTTCCGCGTCCTGATGAGCGTCTCAAGAATATTTACGATGCGCTTGTTCTGGGTACGCGCGATTATGTGGTGAAGAATGGGTTCGAGAAGGTTTTTATCGGGTTATCCGGCGGGATTGACTCGGCGCTTGTCACGGCTGTTGCACACGATGCGCTGGGGAGAGAGAATGTGGTGTGTGTGACGATGCCCACTCAGTTCTCTTCAGAGGGCACGTTTAACGATGCCCTGCAGATGGCGGGCAATCTCGATATTCGCATTCTGACGTTGCCGATTCAGAAGTTGTTCGACCAGTATCTCGGTCTTCTTGCCGATGAGTTTGGCAATTTGCCTTCTGATACTGCGGAGGAGAATATCCAGCCGCGCGTTCGGGGGACTTTGCTGATGGCGCTTGCTAATAAGTTCCGCGCGCTCGTGCTGGCGCCGGGGAATAAGAGCGAGTTGAGTATGGGCTATGCCACGCTTTACGGGGATATGGCGGGTGGGTTTGCGGTTATTAAGGATATTTACAAGACGCTTGTTTACGATCTGGCGCATTATCGCAATGGTCTGTCGGATCATCCCGTTATTCCCGTTTCGATTATCGAGCGACCGCCCACGGCTGAGTTGCGCGATAATCAGAAGGATACGGATAGTTTGCCTCCTTATCCGGTGCTGGATCCGATTCTCAAAGCGTATGTGGAGGACGATGCCAGTTTGCAAGATATTATCGCGCTGGGCTATGACGAGGAACTCGTTACGCGGGTTATCCGCACGGTGGATATCAACGAGTACAAACGCCGTCAGGCACCTCCGGGTATCAAGATTACGCCCCGCGCTTTCGGTCGCGATAGGCGCTTGCCGATTACGAATCGATGTCGAGAATATTAGGTGCGAGGGTGCTATGAAGACCCGTGTGATTTTAGCAACGCTATGTTTCTTTTGGATGACGTCGCATACGTCATCCATTCGAGCAGAAGAAACATGGAAAAAAGTAGAAGTGGGGCTAGACAAGGGGAGCTATAAGGGGAAGTTGTGGGGTTTGGATGCTTTTGCAAGGTTTGAAAATGATCAAAAGTTTGTCAAATTTACTGTTAATCAGCAATATTCCTCTGTGAAAGCCGCTGTCGAGACCTGTAGGCGCGTGGGTGGTCTGGCTGAGGGCGTCATAAGCGAGTACGGTTCCTTTGACCGTGTTCGTGAGATTAATCAGCGCGCAGTGATTAATATTTTTCCCGGTCTCGTTGAGATCAACCAACAAGCCCACCGACAGGTGATATTTACAGCCCCTTGCAATATATCAATTAAAAATAAAGCCAATTCAGCAAATCGTTCCGCGAAGTCCTGAATTTCGTCGGGGAATTTTATGATGATACCCTGATGTTCGCAACGTTGTCTCGCAGTCCCATGTTGCAATGCCCGGTATGTTTGACGCCATGCCGGTTGACTGCGGCGGGCACCGGGGCCGCCAACGAGCATATTGGCATTGGAAGTTGCGAGACAATGGAACAGCGCGTAGTATGTTGTGCTGACAGCCCTGCGAATGTTCGTCTCTCGTGTCCTGCCCTTGCTGTTCGCATGAACCAAATCCCGAGCTGTTACAATAAAATCAAGCGGTTTCAATAGTTACCTCTGGGTGTTGTTGTCGCCATTTGGGATACAGACTCCACCACTCAGATTTCTCGACCCATGACGGGCTGGGGAACTCTTCTATGCCTGCCTCAATCAGCTTCGGGCGAATGCGTCTGATGAAGCTGGATGTCCAACTGGAGTCGAGCCGCTTCTGATCGCCCTCGAAGACAATAATGATGCTAAGATACGTTTCGCCGCTGGCGTCAGAACCGTATTCATCAACAGTCGGTACCACCACAATGGGGTCGAACACGAACTCATCCGACGAGAAACGTTCCGCCATGGTCTCACGGATAATGGTTTGGACTTTCTCATTTTGTTCCTGTGTCATCATAGTGTCTCCGTCAATGTAAGGATCCTTCTTCTGCGGATGATATTTTGTGCAATATAGCCCAAATTGAGAAGGGTGTCAACGAGCCGTCTTGAATTATGTCCCGCGCAGTACAACGAAGTATTTTAACAAAAAAAGAGCGGGCCAAATAGGACTCGCTCTTTTCATTTTAGTGATTCTTGAGAAGGTCACATAGGACGATCCCGAAATGGTCTAACGATGTTGTGCATCATTTAATCCAGATATCTGTCATCAATCACAAGACGCGATAGGAAGGGTGCAATCTTCGCTGCTTTAGACGGGGGGCGCAACCGAAACGCTGCGGCACGCATCCAGGCATCCCGCACTACTTTATCCTGTCCAAGACTTATGAGAAACCGCTGGTATGCCCGGTCAATGTTCATGGAAACAGCATCTTGCTTCTTTTTCCCCTTCCATGCATGTTTCACAGAAAATGCAAGGACAGCACCGCCAGTAGCACCCATGAGATAGCCCATGTGTTCTGGAATGTTACTCGGCGGATCAGCGAACCGCTCAGGCCAACTATCAACGATTTGGCGGCCATCTCTTTTATAGTCCCCGTCATGGAACTCGATGCCAGCAATGGAAAGTCCGAGTCCGAGAACCATTCCGAAGATTTCCTTTTTTCCAATCCTTCTGCGAAATCGCTCTAATGCCTGATCAGTGCCATCCGTCCGCATTTTCTCTCGCTTATCCCATGCATGTTTCACAGAAAGTGCGAGAATAGCGGCTCCAGTAGTGCCCATGGCATAGCCGATGAGTTCTTTTTTTTTGTCGGGGTTATTGTAGTGAGGTAGATTGACAACATACCGCTTCCCAGTATTGCCATCTGTTATTGAGCCACTGACCCATCCACCTAACTCTGAGTCGTGATACCATTCACCACCCGGTCGGTAGTTTACGTCATGGAAATGGAATCCGCTAAAGAAAAGTCCGGATCCGACGAGCATTCCGAGAATAGATTCAATCATGGCTAAGGCTCCTCTTGTTCATTTTAAAAAGCGACTTGGCCTTTCCGATAGGCTTCAATCTCAGCAAGAATATCCTCTTCTGTGAGAGTTTGAATCTGAGGGAGTGATTGCGTCTTCTTTAACAGGGCGCGTAACTCATTCTTCCGCTCTACTGAACGCAGGGTAATTTCCACTTCTTGACCTGTTTGAAAAGGAACATCCGAAAGCACAATCTGTTTGGGGTCTTGAACTATAAGACGCCTGCAATAAGTATTCATGACTTAAATCCTCCAATTCACACTCCTTGTTTGTGCAATTTAGGGGTAGGTTCAGCACATTTCTACCCCTCGAAGTCATTGACAAAAATTAAAAAGTCTGGGAACGCAACCTGACCATCGCCATCTAAGTCAGCCTCAGCGACGTAGCCGGAAAATATGTCTCTTGTTCCGAAGGCCTGAGCGAAAAATAAGAAATCGGTAAAATCGACATTGCCATCGCCATTGAAATCAGAGCGTTTCCTGTGGCGTATCACCAGTATCGCTTGCATTTCAGTCTCGGAAATAGACGTGCCAAAAATGGAGATGATATCGCCTGTCATCAAGTCGGAAAAAGGGATCACAAAATTGAGAAAGTCATCGACGTTACCAGACAGAAATACCGGGACAATATCCTGAATAGACTTCGGGATGTTGACAATGAGAGCCTGTGACGCATCCACAGTCATATTTGGGCGACGATAAGGAATCTGGACAGAAAACGAATGGCTTTCAGCATCGACGCTACCAATGCGGACTTCTGAGAAATCAATGACTTCTGGCTCTGGTTCTCCCTCCAACATGATTTGCAAACCCGTTACGCTTTGACCATCGACAACGTGAACGAGTGCTGTGGAATCAACACCGCCTGTCAGGGCGTTTAGTCCTCTCAAAATGCCTACATCTGTCCTGTTTCCCTCTGCATCAACCACTTCTTGAAACGCAAGCATCGCATAAGCCCCATCAGGCACATGCTTCAACCTGAATTCAAATTGTTCATTGAACCACGCAACGCGAACAATGGCAAGCTGGAACAGGTCAAAATCCTGTTCACTTTCCAGAGCTTTCAAATATCGTTCAGAGTCAAGCAAGGTAATCCCACCCTCTCCCATTGGAAGCGGCACGACACCCTCTGGCAAAATAGCCCTACCAGAAATTTCGGCATCTGGCAATTCTGCTGTGCCCCAAAAATACTGCTGTGTCTCATCAACGGGATCGAAATCGTTGGGACTGATAAGCATCTGATAGGTCACACCTGTAGGCAGATCAACCATCCCTGTCAATGTCAGTCGGTCTTCGCTGACCGCCACACCTGTCCCTTGCGTGGCATTGTAGAGCGATATGGCAAACTCAAAAGGATATGAGTGAATCTGTAAACCTGTAATCCCGTACCTGAATTTCTCCTCCTCCTGCTCGCGCGTTATGGGCGTGTTATATGTAATCTCAAACTTTTGCATCCCACTTGGCACGGGTGGATTCTTCACATCTTCTTGGAGTGTCACGCCGCCTATCACAAATGAGGTTACAGCCGTCTCTATCTCCTGCCCCCATATAGGGCTTCCCATCACACCAGTAGCTATTGCTACCACGAGGATCCTGCGAATATATGTTGACATGGCAGATTTTATTTTAACCTCCCGTTCTTCGCCCATATGGCAACACTTTCTTTTTGTGAAAGGCTGTGCCCTTTTACAAGCACGGCCTTTTCTACCGATTAATTGAGAGGAAAACCAAGAGCCATTTGAAAGACAGTCGCTCGATTTTTGATGCCAGTACCATTTTCCTTGTCAACATCTCGGATGCCTTCCGTGTGTAGCAATTCTGCCTTGATTATCATCGCTTCAGAAAATGTCATTTGCGTGCCAAGTCCTACAATGATACCAAAGTCTGTGGTCTTGAACTCGAAGCGATCTCTCGAGTGTCGTCTCGCTAACTGCCCTTCGCCCTCGCTCCTAACTTTGAATGCCACTGATGGCCCTGCGAGTATAAATAAAGAAGGTGCATGATAGGGGGAGATAAGTGTGATATTGACTAGCCCAGAAAACTCAATGTAGTCAACTTCTATGATGGAATCGTATAAGAAGTCATGAGCACCCTTTTGCACATAGTCACCATTGAGTTGAAAGCCAAATCTGCCCCGTACTGGAAAAGTCCCGGAAACACCCATCTTGAGGGTGGCGCGTGTATTCACTGGACGCCTATCCATTATCTCTCCGCTCAGGGTTGCCAGATTCAGGCCCTCCCTAACAGAGAGTGTCGGTTGCCCAATAATTGAGGCGGGATAGGACAGTACCGCAAATATCATAATAACCATAAAGTATCTCATATCTCCTCCTTTGAGTTCAGGGATCCGCTTGTTCCCTAAGTCACCTCACATAATAAAAATCTCATGTTATTGCTGTCTTCGATTTTATTAAGCAAAATTTATGCCATAAGTTCATTTAAAATAAAAAAAGCACTTAAAAACGCTTAAGTGCTTGAAAAAACAAAAAGATAAAATTTTTATGTTTCAGGTACTATAAGTTGTCATTTTCTGCGAGTGTATAATTTTTTATATGATTAAAAAAGAAATCACGAAAAAATTATACACCTTACAAGGTCACGTCCACTTTGCTAACGCATCTTTAGACGTGCCATCTTTTTTATTAAACCATCGCGGGTCAGCCCCAATTCTTCAGCCGCCTGCGTGATATTGCCCGCGTGTTTCTCTATCACATCCTGGATTATATGCTTTTCAAACTCCGCGACCCTCGCTTTTAAATGGCCTTTAGTTTGTGTCTCTACTCCCAGGCCACCCCCAATAGGCTTTGGGAATAAATCAGGCGTAATTTCACGGCCTTCTTCTGATAGGGCAACAGCTCGTTCCATCACATGCATCAATTCCCGCACATTGCCAGGCCAGGTATATTCGCCCAACACATCCATCGCTTCGGTTGAAATACTTTGACTCGTCTTTTCAGATGTCTCGGCAAAGTGATTCAAAAAGTGATGGGCAAGTAGTTGAATATCTCCCTGCCGTTCTCTGAGAGGTGGCAGGTGAATTTCAAATGTGTTAAGTCGATAGAATAAATCTTCTCGAAACCTGCCCTCTCCAATTAATGCCTCGATATTCTGATTGGTCGCTGAGATGAGACGGATGTCGATTTCTATCTCCTCATTGCTTCCCAGTCTGCGAATTTTGTGATCTTCCAAAACGCGCAAGAATTTCACCTGAAGGTGCATGGGCAATTCTCCGATTTCATCGAGAAAAAATGTCCCGTCCTTAGCGTGTTCGATTAACCCGGCGCGGTTCTGTTTCGCATCTGTGAATGCCCCCTTCGCATGACCAAATAGCTCGCTTTCAACCAGATTCTCTGGCAGACCCCCACAGTTGAGCGGCACAAACGGCTTATGGCTGCGCTTGCTATTTGCATGAATACACTGCGCCACCAGTTCCTTGCCCGTTCCGCTCTCTCCTGTGATCAGGACATTGGCATCTATGTCGCTGATTTTTCGCATCAAATCAAAGACCTGCGTGATCGCTTCACTCTTCCCGATGATGTTTTCGAATCGAAACTGCGTGTCCAGCATTTGCTTCAGTGCTCTGTTCTCCATCCTCACCTGCCGCAACTTCAGTGCCCGTTCTATTACGATTAGAAATGCATCTGGATCAAATGGTTTCTGAACAAAGTCGAATGCGCCTGCCCTGATCGCTTTCACGGCACTTTCAACAGTTCCATACCCGGTAAAGACGATCACAACAGCCTCCCTATCGCGTGCCATAATGCTTTCAAGTACTGCCATCCCGTCCATTCCGGGCATCTTCAAATCCACAATGGTCAGGTCGGGATTTTCTGTCTCGAACAACGCGAGACCAGCCTCACCCGACTCTGCTGTGACAACAGCGTATCCCGCTGTCTCCAGAAACGTCTGGCAACCACGCAACATATCCTGCTCGTCATCTATTACGAGGATTTTCTCTTTTTGCATTTCTCTTACTCCTTTACGGGCAGATAGATCTGGAACTCACTGCCTTTGCCCGGTTGACTGCTCACCTTGATTCGGCCTCCGTGCTCTTGGATCAAACCATAACTGACCGAAAGCCCCAGTCCCGTTCCTTTACCCACTTCTTTGGTTGTGAAAAAAGGATCAAATAGCTGGGTGAGATGTTCTTCCTCAATGCCTGTGCCTGTATCTCTTACCCGGATTACCACCCAATCTTCATCTGTTTGGTCTGTCTTCAGTGTCGTTGATATGGTCAAAATACCGCCACCGGGCATCGCTTCAATCGCATTGTTAAACAGGTTCAACAACACCTGCTCTATGCGGATGGGATCCAAAAATACTTTGGGTAAACTGTCTTCTAATTCGGCCTGATACACAATGTCCTGATTTTGCAGCGTGTTTTCAACCAGTCTCAAGGCAGTATGTACGGTCTGGTTGACATTGATCCAGTCAGGGCTGAAATATCCCTGCCGAGAAAAAGCCTGTAGCCCCGCTATGATCTGCCCGATCTTATCATTCTGGCGTTGAATGACCTTTAGTGTCTCGATCAGGTCTTCTGGCAATTTTTGACTTTCGATATTTTGCATCACACTGGCGATATGGAGTTTGATAATGCTCACGGGGTTGTTCACCTCATGTGCAATCCCGCTAATCAATCTCCCCACGGCTGCGAGTTTGGCTGATTGCACCAATTGCTCCTCCAAAAGTATGCGCTCTGTCATGTCTCGGACAATACCAGCAAATAATCGCTTGTCTTTTAAGGGGACCTCACTGACAGCCAGATCCATTGGAAATTCAGTTCCATCTTTACGCAGGCCGTTCACTTGACGTCCTGTTCCGATAATTTTGGGTATGCCGGTTTTGAGATATCTGCCGATATAGCCATCGTGTTCACTCTGGTAAGGCTCGGGCATCAGCATGTTGACATTGTTTCCGATCACTTCCTCAGCGCGATAGCCGAATATCTTCTCAGCAGCAGAATTGAATGTCTGTACAATCCCCTGACTGTCAATCGTGATAATCGCGTCAACGGTGGTTTCCAGGATCGCTTTGTAATGGCTTGCCGTCTCTTCAAGGGCTGTGAGGATTTGGTCTCTGTGTCCCTCTGTGTCCCTCTGTGTTTCGTCACGAGCGTTCATCATACCACCTCGAGTGTTTGGTCTCATCAGGACTGGTACATTTTTGTCTTGAATTGCGGGGCATTACATGATACGCTTATTTTGTAGAACAAAAAATAAAAATAAAAATAGAAGGCATACTTCATCCTCCTAAAAAAAAGCACGCTCAGATTAGAGCGTGCTTTTTCATTTCTGTTTCTCCGATTTACTTCACGTTGTGATAGTCCCTGTACCACGCGACAAAATTTGCAAGTCCTGTTTCTATGGGTGTTGAGGGATTGTATCCCACATCTCGCATGATATCCGATACATCTGCTGCATTATCCTGTACATCTCCGGGCTGCATGGGCAAATCTTTTCGGATAGCTTTTTTGCCCAATAAATCCTCCAATAAGGAAAGAAAATAATCCAGTTCTATGACATTCGGATTGCCAATATTGTAAATGCGATACGGACTTGAACTCGATCCCGGTTCGGGACGTTGTCCCGTCCACTCGGGGTCTGGCTTTGCGGGATTTGACAGTACGCGAACTATCCCCTTAACAATGTCGCCGACATACGTAAAACTGCGACGCATCTTGCCGTGATTATAGACTTTGACAGGTCGATTTTCCAAAATGGCTCTGGTCCACAAGTAGGCGACAAAATCCGGACGTCCCCAGGGTCCATAGACGGAGAAAAAGCGGAGTCCTGTCGTTGGAACGCCGTGCAGATGGCTATACACATGCGCCATCAATTCATCTGATTTTTTTGTCGCAGCGTACAGGCTAATCGGATGATCGACGTTTTGACGGACGCCATGAGGTGTGGTGGCGTTCAAGCCATAAACAGAACTGGAGGATGCATAGATCAGGTGTTCGATACCGCAATTGCGACATCCTTCCAGGATGTTGAGAAAACCCACCACATTGCTTTTGACATAAACCAGAGGGTTTTCCAGGCTGTAACGCACGCCTGTTTGGCCCGCCAGGTTGATGACGTGAGAAAAGCTCTCTGCGCGGAAGAGGTTTGCTATTCCCTCTTCGTCCTCGAGGTGCATGCGAACAAATTTGAACCCGTCTTTCTGCTTGAGAATGGATAGGCGGTCTTCTTTGAGCTGGGTGTTGTAATAGTCGTTCACATTGTCCAGTCCGACTACCGAATGCCCCATTTCGAGCAGTCGTCTGGAGAGATGAAATCCAATAAATCCCGCAGCACCTGTTACGAGTACGCGTCGCGCAATATCGGTCGTGTTCAATTTTTATCCTTTGTCGAAAAAAAGCACGCTCTAATCGGAGCGTGCTTTCATATTGTCTGCTTCTAAAACCACTATTCAGCCCTGACACATGCAGTCGGCAGAACGCCTGTGCCAGTGTAGTATAGATGTATTTCTATTTTAGTAGTATGCCAACTAAAGAGGCCAAAACACCAAGCAGAGAACCAATAGCCAGAGCAATGAGGGTCCACAATTTTCTCTCAATGCTCTGGTAAAGATCCTCCATCAGCTTGATGCGCTTATCCATTTGCTCATATGCGCCCTCAATCCATGACTGCCGGTTCTCCAGGCCGGTATCTGCCATTGCCATCTCCTCCTGGGTATGTGCATGATTTTTTGTGCAATATAGCTGAAATCCGACAGGATGTCAACAAACCGTCTTAAATTACGCCTCGCGCATACATTTTCTCATTTTTGCTTTACTATTCAGCACCCGACACGCGCAGCCGCATAAATGCCCTTGCCAGTGCTGTTTGTGCGCGTTCTACATCTACGTCTGGCGTGCGGTTGTCCAGTCGCTCTTGTGCGCGGTCTCGCGCGGCGCGGGCGCGGTCTATGTCGATTTCATCGCCAAATTCGGCGGCTTCTGCGAGGATTGTTGCACCGTCACCCGATACATTGGCGAATCCACCGCTGATGGCGAGGATGCGCTCGGTGCCGTCTGCTTCTCGGAAGCCTACCCGACCAATGCCGAGTGCGGCCAGCATGGGTTGATGGCGTGCCAGTACGCCAAAGCTGCCGTCAACGCCCGGTGCTTGAAAATGCTCAATTTCGCCGGAGTACACGGTTTTTTCGGGTGTTACAATGTCTAATTGAAAAGTGGCCATTTTTTTTAAAGCGTTTTCGCTTTTTCAACTGCCTGCTCAATGGGTCCGACCATGTAAAATGCCTGTTCGGGCAGGTCGTCGTGTACGCCTTCGACGAGTTCTTTAAAGCCGCGCACTGTGTCATCTACGCTCACATATTCACCTGAAATGCCCGTAAATACTTCACCCACTGTAAAGGGCTGGGTCAGGAATAACTGAATGCGGCGTGCGCGCGCTACGACGATGCGGTCTTCGTCTGATAGTTCGTCGATACCCAGAATGGCGATGATTTCGCGCAGGTCGCGGTATCGCTGCAAAATTTGCTGCACTTGTTGTGCTACACCGTAGTGTTCTTCACCTACGACGCGGGGGTCGAGGATGCGCGATGAAGATGCTAGCGGATCCACTGCGGGATACAGCACCTGGTCGGCGAGGGCGCGGTCGAGTACGATGCGTCCGTCGAGGTGCGAAAATGCCGTGACCACACCGGGATCGGTGTAGTCGTCGGCGGGCACATAGATGGCCTGGACAGATGTTATAGATCCCGTTTGCGTGGTGGTAATGCGCTCCTGCAAGCCACCCATTTCGGTTGCCAGGGTGGGCTGATATCCCACGGCAGATGGCATGCGGCCCAGTAGCGCGGATACTTCTGCACCTGCGAGAATAAAGCGGAAGATGTTGTCGATAAATAGCAAGACGTCCTGGCCGTGTTCATCGCGGAAGTTTTCCGCCATTGTCAATCCGGTCAATGCCACGCGCTGGCGGGCGCCGGGTGGTTCGTTCATTTGACCGAAGACCATGGCGGTTTTGTCGATCACGTCGGCTTCGATCATTTCGAGCATCAGGTCATTGCCTTCGCGCGTGCGCTCGCCCACGCCGGCAAATACGGAATATCCGCCGTGTCCCGAAGCCACGTTGTTGATGAGTTCTTTTAAGATCACGGTTTTGCCCACGCCCGCCCCGCCGAATAGCCCCAGCTTACCGCCGCGGGCAAACGGGCAGATCAGGTCCATCACTTTGATGCCGGTTTCGAGCACCTGATCGGATGTCACCTGTTCTTCGTGTTCGGGAGGATCGCGGTGCAGGGGGAGTCGCGGCGTATCATTGGGCACGGGACCTTTGCCATCGATGGGGTCGCCAATGACGTTGAACAGGCGTCCCAGAACATTTTCACCTACGGGCACTGTAATTGGTCCACCCGTATCCACCACTCCGGTGCCGCGCACCAGTCCGTCTGTGGAATCCATGGCAACACAGCGCACCATGTTTTCGCCCAGATGCTGCTGTACTTCGAGCACCAGCCGGGGGTCCGTGTCTTCGACTTCTAACGCATTGTATATGGGGGGCAGGTCGCCTTCAAATGCCACGTCGATGACAACGCCCACGATTTCTTTGATCATACCCTGGTTCATAATTGGCCTCTCCACTACTGGGCAACGGCTTCGGCGCCGCCGATGATATCCATCAGTTCCAGTGTAATTGACGACTGACGTTCTTTGTTCATTTCGCGGGTCAATTCTGCGATTACGTCACCCGCGTTTCTGGTCGCATTGTCCATTGCGCGCATTCGCGCGGCCTGCTCACCGGCGTTGGATTCCAGGAGGGCACGCCACACCTGAAAATTTACATGACGCGGGATCAGGGTCTCCAACAACACTTCCGGCGATGGTTCAAATAAATAAACACCTGTTGCTTCGCCTTCACTGGGTGCAATGGGCAACAATTGTTCTGAGACGGGCTGTTGTTGTGCGACCGAGACAAAGGTGTTGTAAATGAGCATCACGCGATCGACCTCACCCGATAAGAACCGGTTTACCGCATCTTCGGCGATTGTTATAGCCGAGGCAAAGGACAGGGCGCGAAACACATCTTCATAGTCATTTAGTATTTCGCAATCGCGATTTCTAAAAAAGCTGCGTCCTTTGCGTCCTACTGCAATTATGCCATCATCGGGAGTTATCGCATTGAACGCGTGGCGGCAAGAATTGGTATTAAAACTGCCGCACAAACCGCGATCAGAGGTTAAGACAATGAGGGCTGTGCGGTCAACAGTGCGTTCTGTCATCAGCGGATGTGAAAGCGATTCCATGCCGCTGAGTCGCTGTAAAACGCGATCGAGTTGCTGTGCATAGGGCCGCGCAGCCGCGATGGCTTCTTGTGCCCGTCGCATGCGAGCCGCTGCCACGAGTTGCATGGCATTGGTCACGCTTTGAATATTGGTGATGCTTGCAACGCGCGTTCTCAGTTGTCTTAATGTTGCCACATCCGGTCCTTTGTTCTCTTATACCGATACGCGGAAGCCGCGCTTAAAGTTCTCAATTATTTCTGTGAGCTTTTCTGCGTTTTCGTCGCTCAGATCTTCGCTTTCGCGGATTTCTTCCATCAACTCGCTGTGGCCTATGTGCGCCAGCAATTCTCGCTCAAAGCGACGCACGTCTTCGGTGGGCAAATCATCGACCAGATTGGCGGCAAAAAGTGCCACGGTTTGTTCTTGTAGGGACATCGGCGAGTATTGATCTTGTTTGAGAACATCGATTAACTTCTCGCCGTGGTTTAACAAATTCTGAGTTGAGGCATCCAGGCCTTCTGTGCCGAACATCGCAAAGGCTTTGACTTCGTTGTAGCGCGAGATATCGGCTTTGATGGTTCTGGCAACGGCCTTCATCGCGCTCGTCTGTGCCGAACTGCCCACGCGCGATACAGACGCGCCCACATCCATGGCGGGGCGGATACCCGCGTAGAACAACTCGGGTTTGAGCAAGATCTGCCCGTCGGTAATTGATATTACATTGGTGGGCACAAAGGTGGATACATCGCCTTCCAGAATTTCGATGACGGGCAATGCGGTGAGCGAGCCTGCGCCCAGTTCGTCACTCATTTTGGCGGCGCGCTCGAGCAGGCGCGAGTGCAAATAAAATACGTCGCCGGGATAGGCTTCGCGGCCCGGTGGGCGGCGCAATACCAGTGACATCTCGCGATAAGCCCACGCCTGTTTGGACAGGTCGTCGTAAATGATCAGCGCGTGTTCGCCCTTGTCGCGGAAATACTCGCCCATTGAGCAACCCGAATAAGGCGCCAGGAATTGAAGCGGGGCGGGTTCACTGGCTGTAGCCGATACGACAATGGTGTATTCCATTGCGCCATTGGCTTCCAGCTCGGCCACGACTTTGGCGACTGTCGAAGCTTTCTGCCCAATGGCTACATAGATGCACTTTACATCGCTGTTTTTCTGGTTGATGATGGTATCGACGCCAATTGCTGTCTTGCCCGTTTGCCGGTCACCGATGATCAATTCGCGCTGCCCCCGCCCGATTGGCACGGTTGAGTCGATTACTTTTAATCCGGTCATCAGGGCTTCGGTTACAGGCTGTCGATCAATGACACCCGGTGCCTTGCGTTCAATGGGAAGTGTCGCTTCGGCGTTGATTGGGCCTTTGCCGTCTATTGGCATGCCGAGTGGATTTACCACGCGACCCAGGAGGGCTTCGCCCACGGGTACTTCGGCAATGCGTCCGGTGCGTTTGGCTTCGTCGCCTTCGCGGATTAGTGTGTCATCACCAAATAACACACAGCCTACGTTGTCTTCTTCGAGGTTGAGTGCCATTCCCATAATATTATTGGGAAACTCGACCAGTTCGCTGGTCTGCACATTGCCCAGCCCCTGCACGCGGGCCACGCCATCGCCCACCTGCTGTACGGTGCCGCTTTCATAGACATCTATGTCAATCCTGGAATCCAGGATTTGCTGTCTGAGCAATGCCGAAATTTCGTCGGGGCGAATCTGTAAATTCGTCGCCATGTTTTGCCTGCCTTCTCTTAATCGGACACGAGGCGTTGTCGCAATCGGTTGAGTTGCGTTGCCAGTGTGCCATCAAATACACGGTCACCGAGCCGCACCACAAACCCGGCCTTTAATTGTTTGTCTATTGTCGTTTCCAATCGCACCTGCTTGCCAGAATAGGTCGAGAGTTTTGCAATTAATTGCGTTTCCTGTTCAGAGGACAGGGGCGCAGCGACCATCACCTGGGCTGTGGCCTGGCCGCGCCGATCTTCCAGTACAGATAGGAAATCCGACAGCAATTCGGGCAATACGCGCTCGCGACGATTATCGCAAAGCAGCAGCAAAAATCTGAGGGTTATGTCCTCAATTTTTCCGGCGAGCAAATTGTTCAATACCGCGCGCTTTTGTCCGGATTGCATCATCGGATCTGCGACAAATCCCCGCAGGTCTTCTGAGGCGTGCAACAAGTCCGATAATGCCTGCACATCGGCTTCAACCCGATCCAATACCCCACTTTCTTGCGCGGCATCGATCAGTGCGCTGGTATATCGGATGGAAACGGCTGACTGGCTCACAAAAAACTCCGAACTCAGGAATGTTCTGGCATGCGGTTGATGAAATCATCTACGATTTTTTTGTTGTGCTCATCGTCCAAATTTTCCTCCAGCAATTGTCCCGCAGCGAGAATTGCCAGTTCGGCTGTTTGCTGACGCAATGTCTGGAGAGCCTGATTGCGCTCTTGTTGTATGGTGCGACGCGCCTGTTCGAGGAGCTGTTGGGCGTCGGCTTCGGCGCGTTCTTGCACGTCCCGAGCGACCAGTTCGGCGTCTTCGCGCGCTTTGTTAATCGCAGCCTGAGCTTCTGCCTGCGCCTGTGCGAGTGCCTGTTTGTTCTCTTCGGCGGACCTTTCGGCTTCAGCACGCGCTTTATCGGCTTGCTCGAGTGCTTCGCGGATGCGCGTTTCTCGCTGGTCAAGTGCCGACAATAAGGGTCCCCAAACAAATTTTTTCAAAACGAGCAATACGAGCACAAATGTGATGAGCGTCCAGATAATCAAGCCGGGGTTTGGACTCAACAAATCCATTGTTATGTCTCTCTTTCACCCGCTCTGCGGGCGGTCGTTTATTTGAATACCAACAATACGCAGATTACCACGCCGAACAATGCCACACCTTCGATCAGTGCCGCAGCAATAATCATCGTGGCTCGAATATCGCCACTTGCTTCGGGTTGGCGAGAAATGCCTTCGACTGCACCTCGACCAATTTGACCAATGCCCACGCCAGCACCCAGTGCAGCCAATCCAGCACCAATACCAGCGGACAAATAACCATAAGCTTCAGCGCCAAGACCTTCCACAGTACTCCTCCTTGTGAGTTGATACAATCAATGCTCCTGATGAATACACAGGCCCACAAACAGGGCGGTCAGGAGCGTGAATACATAAGCTTGAAGAAAACCTATGAAAATTTCCAACATGTACATTACCAGTGCAAAAGCAATGGAAATGGGTGAGACAAAAAGACCGAGAATAAAAATAATGCCGATCAAAGACAATATTACGACGTGACCGGCCAGCATATTGGCAAAGAGTCGAATGCACAATGCAAATGGTTTGGTCAAGAGGCCCAGAAATTCCAGCGGGATCATGAGCGGTAGCAATGCAATGGGCAAATTGGGGGGAATCAAGCCTTTGAAAAAACCGAACAGGCCGTTGTGTTTGATTCCGGCGCCGAGCATCATTGCAAACGAAATACCCGCCAGTGTAGCCGTGACGTTGATATTGCCGGTTGCGGTTTGTCCAAAGGGTATTAATCCCAATAGATTGCAGAAGAGGACAAAGAAGAAGAGCGTCATTAAGAACGGCATGTATTTCGGTGCGTCCCGCTCGCCCAGATTGGGCCGGGCGACGTCGTCGCGGATAAATATGGCGATGGCTTCAATTGCATTGGCAAAGCCCGAGGGTATGAGTCCGCGTCGTTTTGTGGAAATAATCAGGGTGAGAATGAGTAGTAGAGAGGCGACCCACATCATGACCAGATGGCCCGTAATGGACATATCAATGCCAAAAAGCTCAATATGGGGAAGGGGGATATGGAGTGGACCGAGGTGAAGCTCGTGATGGTCTGTGATATGCTCGAGGATAAAACTGCCGCTACTTTGCTCCTCTGCCTGTGCTGCCATCCGTCAGACTCCTGAATTATTGGCTTTGTCGGGCGGGCGCCCGACGAAGAACCGAATTTCTAAAATCTGAAACACTACATAAAATAAAAATAGTGAAAGAGTCAAGCTAAAAACGTGAAGTTTAACTAATTTTAGTGCGACAAAAAAGAAAATCAGTACAATAATTAGGCGAATCCCCATTCCGCCGAATACGACGGTCATAAATGTGCGGTTATCCCGGCGCATGCCCCACATTGCGAGATAGGCCCCAGCGAGAGCATTTAGCGTACAGATTGCACAACCAACGCCTGCGGCAAGGAGGACATTTGTTCCTTTCCACAGGTAGAGTGGGTAGCCTCCAAGGACCCACGCGATCAATAAGACTATGGCAATTTGTTTGACAAAAGATCTCACGTATCTTCCTCCGATTTGCGGCCCATTTTTAAGACGACTTTAAAGAAGTGGTAAAATCCCGCGGCAATGCCTACCAGACTACCAATCAGGATAAATATGGGCGAGGTGTCAAATTTGCCATCTGCCCAATGTCCCGCAAATACACATAGCAATATTGTCACGATAAATTGAATGCCCAGGGTTAGATAGGGTCCGACACTGCGATAGGCCTGACTGAGGGATGAGGGTTTGTGAGTCTTGGGGTCTTTCATTTTGGATGGCCTTTACCAATGGTGAACCGAATGCCCGCTGCCGGGAAACCAGATTGTATCTACTGTTGCCGAGATTGCCACGCCGAGGATGAATCCGACGAGGATACCGAGAAATAATGGCTGGCCTTTGCGGTACAGGGCGATGCCGCCGATTTGCAAGATGAGTAATTTGCACAGCCATACGAGGAATATTGTAAAGATCGTTCCCCGCACAGCCTGGGTTTCCATTATGGCGAATCCAACGGGATGCAAGGGCCACCAGGATACGCGATACCGCAAGAATGTCAAGAGTGCCATTCCAGCTGCACCAAAGCCGAAGAAGCCAATTCTCTTCCAGTCGGGGGAGGTAAAGGTTTGCATCTGTCGAATCCAGTAATCGAAGATCCGCGGGTGTGTACGAAATTCAAATGCTCTGAAGTTATACGCGCCTGTTTCATAGCCCAGATACAGTGTGAATGCGATCGATGAGACTGCGGCTGCAATGCCGGCGAGTACCAGGGCAATGGCTATCATGCGTTTGCGTCCTTTTATGGCTGCTGTGATCCACGAGCAATGCGCCATGCTGGCCATGGCGAGGCTTTTGGCGTCTGTGAAATACGCAAAGGAAAACGCAAAATTTGCCATGCTTGTCGCCGGGATATTCGCCGAGCCGAGGGTGTAGAGGGCGAAGGTCGGGGGCATCATGGAGCCGCGCAGATAGACCAATCCGCTTTCGGCAATGACGCGGGCGATGCCCACATATAATATGCCCATGCCGATTAAGAAGGGTACGATGACATACCAGGCCATGCCCGCGGTGTGTAGCCATCCGATGATGAATAATAACCCGGCCAGGCCACCTATGCCTGCGGTGCGATAGGACATGAGTTCTTCTGAGTCGTCTAATGTCTTTCGCCCTCTGATGGTATGCCATACGCCTTTGAGGTGTTCGCGTCCCATCCACAATCCCAGGCATAGCATACATGCGAGTGCCCCAAATGCCTGCCACGCATTGGCTGCGTGTGTTGAGGACCACAGTCCCGGTGTTCCAATGGTGTATCCGATGCGGTTAAAGGTATAGACTTCGGCTACGACGAGTAAGTAAAAGAACCAGATGGAAAAGAGTACGTCCAGGCTGGTCCAGTATGCAAATCCCGCGATGAAGAATTGTATTCCGATATAGAAGTACCGGTCTGGAATATATCGGCTGATGTGCAAGAATGTGACGCCGTCGCCTGCTCGCGTGATTGGGATTTTGGGGAAGTCGGGCATGAAATACGACAGGATATTCCAGCATATTACGGTGAGTGGAATTGCCATGCCGATCCAGAATGCCGGGCGTCCTACGAGAGGGGGCCATATTTTTTTGTTTTGTTCTCGTACGAGTTCCAACGCGACCTGTGCCGCGGGAAAGGGTAGTTTTTCGTGTTCGGACCACTGTCGTCGCAAAATTACGGCGATGCACAGGCAGGTCCAGGTGATTGCGCCTGCAAATGCAAACCACCAGAATAGGGGTACGATCCAGACTTCCCACGGTATTGCATGGCCGGGCGGCAGGCCTTCGAAGAAGAGGCGCATGGCGCCATTGTCATCTGTGGGGAATAACCAGTGCGGCAGGTGGGGATGGAGATATTCGGACCATCGATTTTGCGCGGAGGCAAAATAATAGGGGGTTGCCAGGTGCCCCATGATCAGGCCGGTGAAATTCATGAGGGGGAATAATGCGCCTACCAGTCCCATGGAGAAGACGATGGCCATTTCGAGGGGGGAAAACGCGGCGCGGGGCCAGAATTTTCGCAGGAGTACGTTCAGCCCCAGGGATAGCAGTACAAATGGGATCATGAGTGCCATCGCCATGTAGCTGAAGACCATCTGGTTGATGTGGATTACATAGAGTCCGTAGATGGGCCAGGTGTTTACGGTTATGACGAGTCCCAGTCCCAGCAAGACACAACGCGCGGTTACGCGGTCGCGGTTGGGCAGGGCTTCGGTGCTGTTTACGGGTTGTGCGAGTGCCATGATGTTGTGGTTTCAGGTTGTAGAAAATTTTATTTTTCTAAAGAAAAGCATCATAAAATTTTGGATTGTCGTCAAGTGTTCCTTTGGCTATATTTGTTTGTCACAACATATTTGGCTCCGTTTAGAGCGGGGTGAGGCGGATGGGTGTTTTTAATAGGAGATAACCAAATGGCTACGACGGAAGTTGAAGGGCAAGTTCACGATGTTGATAGGCGTCAATCTCGACTTGAAGGTATGTTAGAGATGATGATTGAGAATCAGAGAGAGTATCGACAGGATATGCGTAATCTCACAAGTCGCATAGACAGACTGTTTTATTGGCAATTTGCTCTATTGCTCGCTATTCTCGGTGGTTTTATCAGTATTTATTTTAAGTCCTGAATGTAGAATGGTGTAATTTTTTTTCATTAATAATAAAGGGATGCGGTCAAGTCCGAAAAGTTCAAGTAAGCCGTAAAAAATATAATTCCCTCAAATAAAAGGGGGTTATATACAAAAATGCCGTCAAGAAAAATGTTTGAATTTAGAACACTATTGCTTTATCTTTTCAAAGAAGATGTTTACGCATGTACAGGAGGTAAAATTAAAAGGACTCTATGCCGTTCTTCACTCCGGCAACGGCAATTTTGACCACGCTATTGTTCCTCTCCCTCTATCTTGTGATTATACACGAGTAACTCGTGTATAAGTAGCTTTGCTACTATCAAGGATAAAGGGAGATTTTTTATATATTTGAGAGGTGTGTATAAATCAGGTCCATACGGCTTGATGTGTGAAATAGCTCGTAATGGTATTCTTGCCGCCTAAAACAGTTTATACTATTGATTCATTAGAAAGGAGAAAAATGCTCTTAACTCTTAAACAAGCAAGCGAATGGGCATCGAAGCACATAAATAAAAACGTTACACCTTCTAATATCTCATATTTAATACAGTACGCTCAAGTTAAATACGTTATGAAAAACGGCGCCAAGTTAATCCCCCAGGAAAGCTTGATTGATTACTACGCCTCGCACCAAAAACGTCGAGAGATACACTGGAAAGAAAAACTTGGAAGCGATCTAAATTGGCACCTTTCCTTTGAAGACGTTAAAGAAGCGGAAACCACAAAGCATGTGCATCGATTGCATCCCTATAAAGGAAAATTCATTCCCCAGTTGGTTGAATATTTCTTAGGTAATCATACGGACAACTTTAAGCGAGATATCTACTTTCAACCGGGTGATATTGTCCTTGATCCTTTTTGTGGGAGTGGGACAACATTGGTTCAAGCCAACGAACTTGGCATACACGCCATTGGCACCGATGTTTCGACTTTTAACGCTTTGATCAGCAACGCCAAAGTCGCGGATTATCATTTGATCACCTTATATGATGAAAGCCGAAAAATTGCGACTGCGCTCGGTCATTTTGTGTCTCGCTCCAACATCTCGGCATTTGAAACGGAACTCGCGGAACAACTCACTGCCTTCAATGCCAAGCATTTCTCTTTGGCTTTTAAACACGCAGCTAGAGCCGGTCAAATCGATCAAAAACAGTATGGCCTCGAGCGCGAAGCCGATTTTCTGCCCATGTATCGCCAACTCGTTGCAGACTATCAAATTGATTTACATATACCAGCAGATACTGATCGCTTCCTGACACGATGGTATCTGCCGAGTATTCGGGCGGAAATCGATCTTGTTCACAGTCTGATTCAAGACGTCAAAGACAAAGCAATTCAAAATGCTCTGATGCTGATTTTGAGTCGAACTATCCGGTCGTGCAGGGCAACAACCCATGCGGATTTGGGCACCTTAAAAACCCCGGTGACCACCGCGTACTATTGCCGAAAACACGGCAAAATCTGCAAGCCGCTATTTACCATTTCAGGTTGGTGGAAGCGATACTGCGAGGATAGCATACAGCGATGGGAGGCGTTTCGATCATTAAAAACAGATACATTTCAACACTGCGTGGCAGGGGATTCTCGCACCATCGACATTTTCGCTGCGATCAGGCAGGCAAATCCGCATTTCGCAAAACTCGCGAAGACGCAACGAATTAAGGGGATTTTCTCAAGTCCGCCGTATGTCGGTTTGATCAACTATCACGAACAGCACGCCTATGCCTATGATCTATTCGGGTTTCAAAGACGCGATGAGGCGGAGATCGGCCCTCTATTTAAGGGAAAAGGAAGAGCGGCGCGAGAATCGTATATTCAAGGCGTGTCGGATGTGTTAAACAATTGCAAGCGATTTTTAGCGAAGGACTACGATGTGTTTCTCGTGGCAAATGACCAGTTTAATATGTATCCCACTATCGCAGATAAGGTTGGGATGCATATTGTCGAACAGTATAAACGTCCCGTCTTGAATCGTACGGAAAAAAACAGGGCTTCGGCGTATTCAGAGACCATATTCCATTTAAAAGAAAAAGAGAATTAAAAACATGCACACGCATCAAAAGGCGATGATTGCAGAAATGCTCAAGAAGTGTATCAGAGATAAATTCCAGAGCTATAATCCCGAAACGAGCTATATGCCGTTTCACTATCGCTTGCTCGGCAGAGATCGGATGGCTTTATTTTCTTTTATTCAATCTTTGAATACAACTTTTGGTACATCAATTTATGAACCCGTAGCCATTGCCTTGGCGAGAGGAAAATTTAAGGTAGCAAAAACACAAGTCAAGACATTTGATAGAATCAGTAGTGAAGCCCATAGACAAATTCAGACCATCATGAATGGTCTCACTACAGCTGATGGAGATCCCAATAAATCTGTTGAAGTCGAAAAAATTAGAAAAGTCTGCCGGGTGGGCAGCATAAACGAAGTAAAATTGACTAAAGTAGATATTTGGCTCGAAAATTATGATGGCGAATTATTTCTGATCGATATGAAGACCGTAAAGCCCAACATTGGTTCTTTTAAGGAATACAAACGAACACTTTTGGAGTGGGTGGCTGCCGAACTCGCACGAAATCCAGACGCGAAAATAAAGACAATGATTGGGATTCCGTATAATCCTTATGAACCAGAGCCTTATAATCGATGGACGATAAGAGGAATGCTTGATCTACAAGATGAAATTTTGATTGCAGAAGAACTCTGGGATTTTATCGGTGGGGAAGGCAGCTATGATGCATTATTAGATGCCTTTGAGATAGCGGGTATAGAATTGAGATCTGAAATGGACCACTATTTTGAGCAATTTAAATGAGGGGTGTGCATAAATCAAGGCCATAGGCTCAGAAAAGAAAGGGGATGCAAGATTGTTTGCATCCCCTTTTTTGTACTTGCTTTTAACGGCGGGAGTAACGCTATCGCTCTTCATTTAGCGTTAAGCGCAAAATTATATCAGGCTGGTTGAGGACGACGTACACTGCGCCGTCTGGTCCGGATATGGCTTCGCGCACCCGTCCCGCATTTTTCAGGATTACTTCTTCGTGCAAGACGCGATCTCCGTCTATGGAGAGGACGCGCACATCTTCGTATTTTAAGGATGCTACGAGCAATTTGTTTTGCCATTTGGGGAACATGTTGCCCTGATAAAAGTTGATGCCGCAGATGGCGATTGATGGTCTCCAATACAGGGTTGGTTGTTCCATTCCGGGTTGGCTTACGCGGTCGGATACAATTGTGCCGTTGTAGTTGAGGCCGTAAGTGATTTCAGGCCAGCCGTAATTTTTCCCTCTGGCAACGACGTTTAGTTCGTCACCGCCCATTGGTCCGTGTTCGCCGTCCCATATTTTTCCGGTGACTGGATTGACTGCCATGCCCTGGGGATTGCGATGGCCATAGGAATAGATGGTTTTGAGTGCGTCATCTTGTTCCACAAAGGGATTGTCTTTGGGTATGCGGCCGTCTGTGTGGATGCGGTGGACTTTGCCGTTTGGTCGGGTCAGGTACTGTGCCTGGTTTTGTACCCCTCGGTCTCCGATTGCAAAGTAGAGGTATCCGTCCGCGTCGAATACGATGCGCGTGCCGTAGTGATGCCGGGTTGTGAGATAGGTCTCATGCGGGGCTTCGTAGATTACTTGTTGGTTGGTCCAGGTGTTGTTCTCGATGTGTCCGCGCACGAGGCGGGTCATTGCAGGGGATCGGCGTTGTCCTTCTATGTGGGCGATTTCATGGCTGTAGGCGAGGTAGATCCATCCGTTTTCAGAGTAATTCGGGTCTATTGCTACGTCCATTAATCCGCCCTGGCCCTCATGGAGGACCTGAGGTGTTCCCGCGACGGGGTCGAGGAGTTTGCCATTTTTTACCATTCGCAGCTTGCCCGGGCGCTCGGTAATTAACGCGGTTTGTGGGTCGATGAAGTCGATTCCCCACGGGATTTTCAGGTCCTGGACCCAGATATCGACATTGATGTCGTAGTCGAGTGTTTGTATGAAGTCGGGTGGCGGGGGTTTGGGTTGGCCCACTTCTTTTTCTTGTTGTTCGATGAAATCCACGATCATCGCGATTTGTCTGTTTGTGAGTTGTTTTTCATAGCCCGGCATGCCCAAATTCGTGAGTCCATTTTTGATGTTGCGGATGCGATAGCCGCGTCCGTCTCCGTATTTCCAGATGCCATCGACCATGCTCGGTGCATTGCCTCCTCTCAGGTCGGGTCCGTGACACTGCGCGCAATATGTCGCGTAGAGTGCTTTTCCGTCTTGTGCGAATGCCGGGTGATGTAATAGGCTCAACATGCAAATGACAATAAAGTATTTCATGCTTTTTCCTCAACGTTATGTGGTGGTAGAATACAAACCAGTCTTTGGTCTCTATTTTAAATGGGAATTATACGTCATGTGTGACTTTAGAATAATGGTGAAAACAATAAGCAATCAGTGGTCAGCAGTCAGCAAAACAAGAATTTTAGAGCCGTCATTGCGGCAGGGTGTAAGCCGCAATCCAGTGGTTTTGACTTTCTTACTATCTGTTTGTCGGCATTATTCTGTGGCGATTTTGAAGTCACACATCGCGTGGGAATTATATGAAATAGTGCCAAAGAAGGTAAGGGCTTTTTAAGCCAGTGGCACGAAAATTTGAGTAATAATTGGGTTGCCGTTGAAGGCTCAATCTTGTAGATTTTTCAGTTGTACGTGACATCCTCTTTCATTTTGAGTCCACAGAGAAGAACGATTGGCTCGAACTCTAAAGATAGGAATGATCCAGAGCATGAATACGAGTAATTGGACATTTATTGATTTGTTTGCTGGCATTGGTGGGATGCGTATTCCGTTTGAAGAATCAGGTGGCACCTGTGTGTTTAGTTCTGAGTGGGACGAACCGGCTCAACAGACCTATTATAACAACTTTGGTGAAATGCCAGCGGGCGACATTACGCAAATTGAGGAAGATACGCTTCCGAAACACGATATTTTATTGGCGGGGTTCCCTTGCCAACCGTTTAGTATTATCGGCAATAAACAGGGGTTTGAAGATACGCGGGGCACGTTGTTCTTTGATATAGAACGGATTTTGAGAGCAAAGCAGCCACAGGCATTTCTTCTTGAAAACGTGAAACAGTTGATGAGCCACGATAAAGGCAGAACTTTTCGAGTGATATGCGAACATCTTCAAGAACTGGGGTACACCATATACCATAAAGTTTTGAACGCTCTCGATTTTGGAGTGCCTCAAAAGAGAGAACGGACTTTCATTGTTGGATTTCGAGACCCCATCGCATTCACTTTTCCAATCGGAAACGGGAATTATAAGCCCTTGTCAGAGATTCTCGAGCCAGATAGCGAAATAGATTCGAGTTTATTTGCATCGGAGAGAATCCGAAAATCGCGTTTCAAAAAATGCAAAATTGAGCCGTTCTATCCCTCCGTTTGGCATGAGAATAAAGGTGGTAATATATCAGTATTGCCGTTTTCATGTGCTTTGCGAGCTGGTGCATCTTATAACTATCTTTTGGTCAATGGCATTCGGCGCCTTTCCGGGCGAGAACTCTTGCGGCTACAGGGTTTCCCCGAAGATTTTAAGATTGTGGTAAATATCACGCAACTTCGGAAGCAGACTGGAAATAGCGTGGCTGTTCCAGTAATTCGCGCGATTGCAGAGAAAATGCAGGAAGCCATGATACAACGAAAACGCCCAGAACTTCCCGCGAAACAACTCACCCTTTTATAAAAAAACGCCGGGACTTATACTTAATGGACAATCGTGCTGCAAAACGAAGCCTGGATATCGTGATCAGAAAAGCCAGGGTCCATCTCTACAAACCGATACAGGTTGCAGAAATACTCTACAGGGATAGAGTGGACGGCGACATTGATCTTGAAGATGTAGAGACTTATCGAACTCAATCAAGAAAATGGCGCGACGAGGTTTGTATGAGAATTTTGGGAAGAACTTCGACCTCAAGTGCCCAATTTCAAGACAATCTTTTTGATCCAAACGCGACACCTCCACCCGTCCTAATGACATTGGGTAAAATAAATCGAAGATATAAAGGTGCAGTAGAAGCCTACATTTACGAGGCTTTTAGACAGAAACATGCCCAAATGTCGAAATGGTTAGATTATGTGAGATATTCAGACCGAACGAGTTTCAAATTGCAGAACTTTATTGCGGGTTTCAGGCGTGACCCCGGTTTGGCGAGAAGTGTCGATAAAATTTTTGAAATTGTGGTCTATGCCTTGTTCTCAACGCTTTTAGAAGCTCTTGAAGTAAAAGTCGGCGTGAAGATTGAGAATATTGAAAATGCGATTCTCCGGGAGTTTTCCGACTTCACGGAAAAAGTACTTGGATTGTCTCAAGCAATGTCCGAGACGTATCAAGATGCTAAGGTTTACAGAGTTGGCGTGACGAACGCCGCTGATAGAGGGCTTGATATGTGGGCAAATTTTGGCGTCGCTATTCAAATAAAGCATTTATCTCTGACGCCCGAAATGGCAGACGATATTTCTAATAATATTTCAGCCGATAGAATCATCATTGTTTGCAAAGCGTGCGAAAAAGACGTTCTAATTTCGGTATTGCGACAATTTGGCGGTGCAAACAGAATTCAAAGCGTAATAACAGAAGATGAGCTTGATGTGTGGTACGAGAAAGCCTTGCAGGGAAGATCGGCAACACTAATAGGCGACAAAGTCTTGGAAAGATTGGAGAACGAAATCACCGTTGAATTTCCTTCCACGGTCGAGTTTGATAAATTTTTTAAGTCCCGGAGATACCATCAGTTGCCAATTCTCGATATTTGGCGTACTTGAACTTTTTGAGAGAAATGTTTAAGACTTAACAGATACGGAAAAGGGACAGGAGGATTAACATGCCAAATGATGATATTATTTGTCGATATACAACAAGTTCAATCCCGGATCCACGTCATATCCTAAGACTGGATTAAAAAAATAAACGAAAGGGTTACTCAGTTGTATCCGATAATGTCACACCGATCCCTAATCAAAATCTACAACAGGTGGGAGAACTTTACATCTGTGTGGTCCTGGACAAATAACACGAAAAATCCCAGACTTTGGAGGAAGTGAAATGACAGATAAAAACTATTGTATTACGTGGAAAGAAAAGCTCCTCAGAAATATCTGGAAAAAAGAATCTCTTTTAGAATCTCCAGATATGGGAAAAACATATCATAATTTGCTTCTCTATACTCTGGAATACGAGGGAAAAAAACATCCTACATGGAAGGAGAAAATAAGATATAAAATTTCAAGAAAATTGCTCAGTAGATATGAGAAAGTACTCCCTGGAATAGTTGATAATGAAATCCTTTTTTGCTCTCGTGCAGCACAAAAAAAATCAGACAAGAGTAAACCCTTAAAAATTCTCATAGATAATAGTGTTATTGCTCAATTTTCTTTTTTATTTCGCACTATCGGATACAAAAGGGTCATTTCTGGCTGGCCACGCCCTGAATCACCACCGATTCAGATGGATTGCATTTCTATGGATCCAGTGTACACAGAATATGCAGGCAAACCATTAGACTACAATAGAGAATATAACATGAGATTTGTCCCTAGTTTATTGTACCTTTTTCAACAAGAATATGTTGAAATATTTTCATCTGATGCACTTTTTGCAGAGCGAAGAAATCAAATGACCGGAATGTATAGTGGAATCGGGATTTTCGATTATGCACTGTTTAAGGACATAAAATTCAAAAATCTCGATGGTTTTGAAGCATATTGTTTTATAGATGATGCACTGGAAGAGATAGATGGAAAAATAGGGTTCTCACTTGATTTTGCTGCAAAGAATCCCACCATAGCACACTTCCCTAATGCAGAGGAATGCATGGGGGAATATGGTATGATTATTAAATCCACAGACAGAGACCCTTTCGGAACAGCCCCGAATGCTAGTCAAAAATTAGATCTCTGGCGCAAGAAAAAAAGGGAGGAAAATCCTGATTTTGATAGACTTGTCAAGTGCTTGGGCGAGAAGAATATTAAAGATGCTTGGCATATTTATACAGCAGACAAGTACGGTATGAATTTTTTTCTAACAATGGACTTCAAAATTGCCAAAACCATTCAGAGCCAAAAAGGCCATAAAGAAATTAAAGGTTTAAAAGTTCAAGTTGTCACGCCTAAAATGTTAGGCGAATTGATCGAGATACAACCAATGCGAAAAGGGACATTTCAAGTGTTGCACAAAAATACGATCTTACAAGACGATTCGCAGACAAAATACACTCAAGTGTAAAGCATGCGTGAAAATACTGCTCAACAGCATCCAAAACGGATCAAGTCCAAGATATGTGATTGTGAGATGTGTATTGTCTGGCATTCTGAGAAATGTTACCTTTTGACACATTGTTCCCATAATCGGTTAATGATCTGAAAAGTCCGTAATGACGGTTTTGCCGAGAGAGCGGTTGGTGAGGTCCCCGTGAAGTTGAAGGCGCAAAAAAAAGAAAAGGTGCTGGAAGCGCTGGCACAGACGCACGGCATTTGGAAAGACGACGAGGGAATTGCGGCAGCTTTTCGAGAAGTTGAAAAGGAATGGGATGAATGGCAGAAGAAAATCGAAGCGTATTGATTGATACGTCCATTTTGATATAGGTTAAACGAGAGTAAAAACGTTATGTCTAAGCCCACACCTACTGAGAAGTTCATACCGACACTGGAAGTGCCTCAGTTCAAAGAACACAAGACGACCCAGGCTGCTGCGATACTCGCAACTTATTGTGGCGGTAAAATTGATGTATATAAACTGATTAAGTTAATTTATCTCATCGATAGAGAGTCTTTGAAACGTCGGGGAAGTCCAGTAACTTATGATCGTTCATATAATACGCCATTAGGACCAACACCTATTAATACGTATCATCTTATTAATAATCCTTGGACAGGGGAATATTGGTCTCAATCTTTTTCTGCTCCTGAATCTCCACATGTCATTAAGTTACTCAGGAATGATACTGGTGAGGGTAAACTATCGCGATTTGAAGTTGATTTGATACATGAGGTATTTGAGAAATTTGGAAAAAAATCATTTAATGAATTACAGAGATATATGCATTCTTTACCAGAATTTGATGACCCTGGCAGATCGTCTTCTCCAATAGATTGGGGTACCTTACTCAAAGCTGTGGGATGGTATGGTGATGATTTAATAGCGATTAAACAAAAACTCAGTGGGAGGGCAATGTTTGAACGCAGGATTGAAAATATGAGTCAAGAAATAAGATAGGATAAAATATGCCGTTAGCAGGAAGATGTGTATTGATTGATGATTCTGGCGGTTATCATTTGTACTTATTTCTTATAGACTGCGTAGGCAATCCACCACAAACAATACTGTTGAACGTCACGTCATGGTATCCGGGAATAAATGAAACTTGTGTCCTGCAACCGAATGACCATCCTTTTATCCAAAAAAAATCGGTTGTTGCTTATGAATATGCGGACCTGCTTGAGGAATGGCGAGCCAATATTCTTCTGCGTGATGGTACTTTTCAACCGCCTATAGCTCCAATACTTTTGCTCAAAATTCGTCAAGGACTTTGTGAATCAGACCAGACACCAGAAGAAGTAAAAGAGTTTTATCAAAGGTATTGCACATAATCGAAATAATTTCTTTTGTCTGTTGTCTGACAAAAGGCTCATTGGGTAGAGAATTGTAATAATCTCTACCCGTTTTTATGTTTTTTAAATCAACTTAGATAACGATAGACGAGGTGTGAACTTGTAATCAATAGTCTGTGAAGGGTGAGTCAAGATAAAAGGGGCGCGAATTCGCGGGCGAGGAGGCGTTCGAGGCTGGGGTTGATGTGCCAGAAGTCGCGCATGGCGCAATACTCCTGAACGAGGGTTGGATCACTTGTTCGGGAGGTTTTTTTTGCGCGAATGAGGATGTTTTTGGGCGTGTGTTTGGAGTCGATGAATTCTATGAGTTCGGTGCGATAGCCCAGTATGCGCAGGATTTGTGCGCGGCAGGCGTCGGTGAGGATGTCGGCGGTGCGTCCTTTGAGGATGCCGTGCGCCATTACGGGTGCGAAGATGGATGCGTCGAGTTGTGGGCGCAGTTCATGCTGGCAGCAGGGCGCTGCGAGGATGACGGGGCTGTTCCACTGTACGGCGCGGGCAATGGCATCGTCGGTTGCTGTGTCGCAGGCGTGCAGGCTAAAGACGATGTCGGGCGGTGTTTGGGGTGTGAAGTTGGCGATGCTGGTTTCGCGAAAGGCGAGGTCTGTCCAGCCGAGGTCACGGGCGAGGGTGCGACATTTGGCGATGAGGGATGGGTTGTGGTCGATGCCGATGAGTCGCGCGGGGATGTTCTGGATGTTGTTCAGGTAGTGATACGCTGCGAATGTGAGATACGCGTTGCCGCAGCCGCAGTCTATGAGGGTGAGGGGGTGTTTCGCTTTTGGGATGACGGGTTGTAAGTGGTGGAGAAAGGCGTTGATCTGTTTGAATTTGTCGCGCATGGAGGCGCGTACGCGCCCGTTTTGATCCATGATGCCGAGGCCCTGGAGGAAGGCGTCGGGGCGGTTGTCGGATAGGGGGTGGTGTTTGACGCGGTTGTGCGATAGGGCGGGTTGGGCCTCTGGACGCGAGGGTTTTGCGCGTTTGAATAATGCGCGGCCTTTTTTTGTGATGCGAATGTGCAGGTCTTCACGGCTGGTTTGTACGTGGATTTGTGCGAAGGGCAGGGCGAGGAGTTCGTCGAGCGCGGTGTTCGCATCGGTCAGCGGGATGTTTTCCGTGATGTCTTGCGTGCGGCTGTATCGCACGATCTGGAGGTGGGGCGCGTTTTTGATCTGGACCAGGCGGACGGCGATTTTGTTACATGTTGTGCCGCGCCGCGGATGGCTCAGGGTAAGCCTGAGAAAGGTTTCGGGGTTTGATACCGCATTGAGGATGGCGGTTTTGTAATTTGTTTCACACCGCATACGCGATTGATCCGTCCTCTCGTCTCGGGGTATTGACTTTGGTCAAGGGGGCAAAGGGTGTGTCGGGTATTTTGGCGTCGTCGAGTTCAACGCCAAGCCCAGGGGCTTCGGGAAGGGGGATATAACCGCCTTCGCGTTTGTGGGCGCATTTGTACACGGCGTTGTGTTCGGCTTCGTCGTTTTTGGAGTATTCCTGTGTGATGAAGTTGGGAATGCTGGCGTCGAGGTGAAGGGATGCGGCTGTGCCCAGGGGGCTGAGAAAGTTGTGGGTGACGACCGCGCAGTGGTAGGATTCGGCGATGGCGGCGATTTTTTTGCAGTGGGTCAGGCCACCTGCCAGGGCAATGTCTGGACGCACATATTGGGGTCCGCCGTGTTCGAGGAGTTCGCGAAATTCCCATATCGAGGTGAAGCGCTCGCCATTGCCCAGGGGTACGGGGATGCGTTTGGCGATTTCTGCCTGGGTGGTGATGGTGTCTATCTGGATGGGGTCTTCCATGAAGTAGAGGTGATAGGGGATGAGGGCTTCGCCCAGGGCTACGGCGACCATTGGGGTGAGTTTGCGGTGGACTTCGACGATGAGATCTACGTCGGGTCCGGCACCTTCGCGGGCTGCGGCGACGATTTCGGTGGCGTTTTGTATGATGCGCGATTGCGCCTGGTTCTGGTATCCACCTGTGATGGGATCAAATTTGATGGCGGTAAAGCCTTCGGCAACGGCGGCTTTTGCATTTTTATACATTTGTTCGGGTGTGGGGCCGCCCGCGAGCAGGTGCAGGCGAATTTTGTCTCGGCAGTTGCCACCGAGGAGTTCCCAGACCGGGACCTGGAAGTGTTTGCCTTTGATGTCGTGCAGGGCGATGTCCATTGCGCTGACTGCGCCGCAAAGCGCGGTGCCGCGAAAGGGTGCCATGCGGTAGAGGTGCTGCCAGTGGTGTTCGATGCGCATGGGGTTTTGTCCGATGAGGTATTCTTTGAAGACTTTGGCGATGGATTGGATGGCTTCGGGATAGCCCCAACAGGCAGAGGTTCCGATACCAGAGATGCCGGTGTCGGTGGTGAGGCGGACGACATAGCTGTTGCCGAGCAGGAAGTGTTCGACCTGGTCGATTTTCATGTTTTACTCCTTGTATTCAGATATGGAATTGGTCGCAACTTGGGTTATATTACACGATGGAACGATAATGAGCAATAGAATATGAGGAGGGTGAGATGTCGAATTTGCGTTTTGCAGCGGAAAAGGAGCGGCGGGTTGCGCTTGTTACGGGGGGCGCGCGGGGGATTGGTGGGGCAACGGCGGTTCGGATTGCGGAGGAGGGACGGGATGTTGTTATTGCCGATGTTCTGGCAAGAGAGGGGGCGGAGACGGTTGAAAGGGTCGAGGCATTGGGACAGGAGGCGATGTTTGTGAAGACCGATGTGACGGATGAGTCCGCTGTTCAGGCGTGTGTGACACAGGCGGTTGCGCGTTTTGGGAGATTGGATATTCTGGTGTGTTGTGCGGGTATTTTGGGGTGGGAGAAGCCGTTTTTTGAGCAGCCTGTGGCGCAGTTTGATAAGGTGATGCGGATCAATGTGTACGGGGTTTACCATTTTCATCAGGCAGCTATTCCCCATATGCTCGCAGGGGGTTGGGGGCGCTGTGTGACGATTACTTCGGGTGCGCGCAATGGCAGTCCCAATCAGGTGCCGTATTCGGTGTCGAAGGGTGCTGTGTATTCATTTGTCAGCGCGCTGGGCAATGCGTATTGCAAACAGGGTGTGTTTGTCAATGGCGTGGAGCCGGGGCGGGCGTTGACGGATATGGTGGTGCCGAGGTTTTCGCCCGAGTATGTTGCCAGTCCTCCGGGTCAGCCGATGGGGCGGTATTCGGATCCGGAGGAGGTGGCTGAGGTGATTGAGTTTTTGTGTTCTGAGCGCAATACCTATACTACGGGTTCGGTGTGGAGCGTGAAGGGGGGGAGGGGTTAGGGATCAGGTTACAGAGGCGTGCCATTCGTTGAGGCGGGTGAGGAGGTCGTTGGTCAAGTCGGGTTCGTCGCCTGCGATGTTGGTGGTTTCATTGGGGTCGGCGTTGAGGTTGGAGAGGTGTATTTCGTTGCCGTCGAGCAGGAGTTTGTAGCGGTCGCTTTGAATTACACGGGTGTTGCCTCTGGGTCCTTGTGTCCAGAAGAGGTCGCCGTGCGGTGAGGGGGCGTTGTCGGCGATCATTGGGAGAATGTCTGTGCCGTCGAGCTCGTATTGTTCGGGGTCGCCTCCTGCGGCGGTAAGGATGGTGGGGAAGATGTCCATGCCAATGCCGATTTCGTCGATGGTTTTTCCGCCCTGTACGCGCGCGGGCCAACTCATGAGGGTGGGGACGCGGATGCCGCCTTCCCAGAGGGTGCCTTTGTGCCCGCGCAGGCCACCTGTGTCGCCGCCGGGATAGGGGAGGTCTGTGCCGTCGGTCCAGTTGCGCGGTTCGCGCGAGGGTCCATGATCGGGTTGAAAAAAGATGCAGGTGTTGTCAAAGAGGTCTAATCGCTCGAGTTCGTCGAGGATTTTGCCGATGGCGTCGTCCATGACGGTGAGCATGGCGGTCATGAGTTGTCGCGAGCGAGGCAAGTGGGCATAGCGTTCCATGTATTCTTCTGGCGCGTGCAGGGGATAGTGCGGGGTGTTGAAGGGGACATACATGAAAAAGGGGCGTCCATCGTTTTTGGCTTTTTGGATGTATTCAATGGCTTTGTCGCGCATGAGATCGACGAAGTAGGTGCCGTTGTGATACACTTCTCTGCCGTCTTCCCAGAGGTCGTGCCGCGCCTGGTTTTTTGAAGATAGTGCCCAGTAGAAGATGTGGGAGTAGTAGTCGATGCAGCCGTTGGTGAAGCCAAACCAGTGGTCAAAGCCGTGGTTGTGCGGCAAGAAGGGTTCGCGGTTGCCCAGGTGCCATTTGCCCGACATGAAGGTTTGATAGCCCAGTTTTTTGAGTGCTTTGGGTATGGTGGGTAGGTCCGGCGATAGGCCGTCGGCAGTTACACCTACGTTGCCAGGAATGCCCGCGGCAATGGGATAGCGTCCGGTGAGGATGCCGCAGCGCCCGGCCGAGCAGATCGGGGCATTGGAATACCATCGGGTGAGTTTGGCACCCCGAGAGGCTATGCGGTCAAAGTTGGGGGTTTGAAAGTCGGTCGCGCCCATGCAAGAGAGGTCGCGGTGTCCGTGATCGTCACTCATGAATACAATGAAGTTGGGTTTGTCAGACATGGGATGTCCTTTCAAGCGAGATGCTTTTATCCGTTTTCCATCGCTCCCATCCCAGGGGTTCGTGTGTACAACCAAAGTGCTGGGGATGGAAAATCTCGGCGAGGATTTCAGCCGATTCGACCAGGCGTGGTCCCGGACGGTTGAAAAACTGGTTGCCATCGGTGAGGAATACCTGCCCCTTCTGTACAGCTCGTAGCTGAGACCACGCCGATTGTCGGGTGAGAGCTGGCAATTCGCTTCGCGAACGGGGCATCGTAAAGCCGCAGGGCATCAGGATGATAATATCCGGTTGGGCTTCCACTATGGCTTCCCACGATAGATAGGGAGAATGCGCTCCGCTCGTGGTAAAGAGGTTTTGGCCACCGGCGATTTCTACCAGTTCGGGGATCCAATGGCCAGCGGCCATGAGCGGTTCGAACCACTCAATGCAGGCTACGCGTGGACGGTAGTCAATCTTGCGGACGCGGGTTGCTATTTTGTGTAGCCGATCCTTTAGTTGAGCCACGAGAGCACCACTATTATCTTCCATTGCAAGAGCCGTTCCCACCTGTTCAATATCGCGCCAGAGATCGGTCAGGGCATTGGGTTCCAGTGATAAAATGGTCGGCTGAGAATGCACCAATTGGCAGGCTGCTTCCTGGACGTCTTTGAGGCTGACGGCGCATACGTCGCACTGCGATTGTGTCACCAACAAATCCGGTGCCAATTCGTCGAGCTGATCGGCATCTACCCGATATACCGAGGTGGCTTCTTGCAAGATGGCTTTGACCCGCTGGTCAATCTGATACGAGGTGCCGTCCGGGTCGAATTTAGGGGCTGTGCAGATGGGCAAGTTGGCGACGGTGGGAGGGTAATCGCATTCGTGGGAACGGCCGACAAGGCGTTCGCCACCACCGATGGCACAGATAATTTCAGTGCTGCTGGGTAGAAGAGAAATAATGCGGTTCATGGATAGGATTCCGTCCTTTATTAGAATCTATAGTTCGCGTCGGGCTGTTTTTGCGATTTGTTCGGGCGAGGCTGTGCCGGTTGTGCCGATTTGTTGTACGGTGATGGATGAGGCCAATACGCCGAGTTGGGCGGCGTCGGATAGTGATGCGCCGGCACAAAGGGCGGAGACCACGGATGCGGAGACGCTGTCGCCTGCGCCAACTATATCAATGGGGGGCGGAATTTTTATACCGGGAATATGCGTAAGGTTTTCGTTGTTGGCAACGAGAATGCCGTCGGGTCCAAGGGTGATGAAGACGGGTTTGCCGGTGCGCTGGGAAAAAATGCGGGCACATTGGTTGAGGTTGCGCTCTCCAATGGCTTGAATGGCTTCGTCGCGGTTGGCTTTGAGTATGACATTTTTGAAGTTGGTGATTCGGGTGCGAGAGTCGGCAAAGCAGACGGTGTTGGGATGGGTGTTGGAGAGTTTTGCGAGTTCGGCAACGACGCGGTCTGTGAGTACACCGCAGTTGGGTTCCTGTACCTGGTCGAGGGCGATGACGCCATTTACTTTGGGGAAGAGGTTGTGCAGGGTTTTGATGAGTTGGTTTTCGAGGTCGAGGGGTAGTGGCGTTCGATTTTTTATGTCCAGGCGTTCCATTTCAGCGCCTGTTTTTTTGTTTATGGGTTTGGTATAAGTGGGGGTAAAGCGGTCCGGTGTCTCGATGAGGTGGGTGATATCTACACCTGTGGCGCGCAATCCCTGTTTGAGGTCATAGCCTTGCCCATCAAGACCGATGATGCCCAGGGCATGGATGTGTCCAATGCCGAGGGCGCAGAGGTTGGAGGTGATGGTGCCGGCTGCGCCGGGCTGGTTGCGAATGGCGACTATTTGGTGCGCTTCAAGGCCGGTTTCGATGGATGTTTCGGCGAGGTCGAGATCCGTGATGAGATAGCGGTCGAGGAAGTAGTCACCGATGACGAGGATGGCGAGGTTTTGAAATTTGGAGAGGGTTTGTTTCAGGGTTTTGAGGGTCATAAAAAGTATCCGCAGATGAACGCAGATGAACGCAGATGAACAGGTATAAGAAAGTCAAGTGCTAAAAGTGCCAAAAACGAGAGTCGAGCGGGTTTTCCTGCCAGATATGTCTCAGGGCGTTACACAGGTATGCATCGAGGTTCACTGCCCTTAAATTGCTTCATTCAAGCTCCTGAGAGGCAGGCGAACACGTCACAGATGGATTTACGATTCTGCATTGAGATCCAGATCAATGGCTACGGAGTTGATGCAATAGCGCAGGCCCGTAGGGGCGGGGCCATCGTCGAAGATGTGGCCCAGGTGGGCGTCGCAGCGGGCGCAGGTGACTTCGATGCGGCGCATGCCAAAGCTCAGGTCTTCGTGCTGGTTGATGCGGTCGGGGTCAATGGCGTCAAAAAAGCTGGGCCATCCGCAGTGCGAGTCGAATTTCTGGTCCGAGCGGAAGAGTTCGGCATTGCAACATACACAGCGATATACGCCTTCTTCTCGGCAGTCCCAGTACATGCCGGTGAAGGCGCGTTCCGTACCTTTTTGACGGCAGACGTAGTATTGCTCGGGTGTGAGTTGTTCCCGCCATTCTCGGTCTGTTTTGGTGATTTTTTTGTCGTTCATTGGGAGGCGTATCCTTTGTTATACACTAATACCTTTCATGATGCGTTCAATAGCGCCATCGGCGAGTGCCTGCATTTCTTCGTCGGTGCGATCCTGGATGGGATGGCCTACAAAGACGCGAGCGGGGTTAAATCCCAGGGCGGTCGATTGGGCATCGGCTGCTTCGCGGAACGGCTCGGATGCGACAAAGACGGTTGGTATGCCGCGCGTTTCCAGGTTGGTCGTGTCGTGCACACTGCACGTTGTACAGGACCCTCAATCCGCCAGGCCTTCGACGACGACATCGCATTCGGTGGCGATTTGTTGCTGGAGTTCGATAGGTGCCGGGCGCGTGAATGTGGGTTTGATGTAGCGGTTGACTTTGAGGTTGCGCTGTGCGAGGTGCGTTTCGATGTGGTCGAGGAATACGTCGCCCCGACTTTTGGATATGTCGAGAAGCCCTATGGTCAGTCCGTCGAGTGATTGCGGGCGTTTTACCCGTTCTCTTTGTGCTGGTTTTTGCTCAGATGTGGGGTCGAGCAATTTCATGGCGTGATCTCCTTTGTGATAGATTGGCTGCCTCCCCAACTGCTGATGAGGGCAGAGAATAAGCCCGCGTCTCCGCCTGCGCGGACGATGTGCAAGGTGTTGTTTCGAAATTTGGGTATTGTTTTTTTGTCTGTTATCCGTATGCCTTCCGGGATGCCGCCCGCGCCTTCGAGCAGTTCTGCGACGGGGAGTTGGAGGTACTGATTTAGTGTGTCGCGGAATCGGGTTTTTGACCAGCCTGCGTCTGCATAGCGGCGGGTGTGTTCTGGCGATATGACCAGTACGGGAGGCGGGCTGTTTGCGTGTTTGGGGTGCCCGTCGGCTTTGAGGCAGGCGGCGAAGGATCGGCACAGGGCGTCGGGATCTCGGGAGGTCTGATCCATGATGGGGGTGACGCCGCTGGCTGCAAAGAGCGAGACTGTGGATACGTCGGGTGCAAATCCCCTTTCGACAGCGAGGGATTCCCAGGGCGAATCGTCTTCGCGTTCGGCAAAGCAGAAGGTGTATTTGCCCGGGTTGCCGAGCATGGCGCGATCAATGCCGCCGGGGATGCCGCCTCCGATGTTGCGGATGACGAGTTGAAGGGCGCGTCCGATGGTCGCGTTGGCGCGGTTGCCCTGCCCGAGCGCATTGACCCGCGCATTCATGCCGATTTTGCGTGTGATTGGTCCGTTGACGATGATCAGAGGCCCGGCAAAGAATGTGGTGGCGAGCAGTCCGTGCATGCAAAAGGCCTCTGTGAGTGCGGTTTCAACCGCTGCGAGTACGACGGGCAAGTATTCGGGTTTGCATCCGGCGAGGACAGCGTTGATGGCGACTTTTTCTACGGTGCATTTGTTGTAATTTGGGGGGACAATGCCCACTAATTCGTCGGGGGAGCGGGTTGTTCCCGATAGCATGCGCACGATGCGTTCTTCGGTGGGTGGCACGACGGGCAGGCCGTCGCTCCAGCCGCGTTCAAAACACGTTTCTATTTCGTCTTCGAGAGCACCGACTTCAATGCGCCGGGCGGCGAGTACGCTTTCGCCAAATTGTACGGCGAGTTTTTCAGCTATGCCCGGTTCGATGCTTTTCGATCCGCATCCCGGGCGAGATTCGGGCAGGTCTGCGCCGAGGGGGCTGAGTCTCGATACGGATTCCCAATCGCCGCGATGCCATCCAACAGTCCGCGCCACTTCTCGGTCATTTTCAAAACGGAGCAGGGTTGGAACGGTTTCGATGTTGAGACGATACGATTGTTCCAGACTGGTGTCGTCAATAAGGTTTGCAATTCCCGTGGGAAAATCGGGATTGTCCTGGGTGTAAACCGCGAGTGAAACGTCCCGATTTTCAATTTGTCTGAGCACAGGTGCGATGAGGGTACAGGTCGGGCAGTCCTGTTTTACCACGGCTATTAAGCTATGTGTGCTCATCTATTCTTCTCCTTTGAACATACGGTTCTGCGTTTTCATGAATGTAAACTGTACCTCGTTTTCATGAAAGACAAAAATACAAGGCGCGCCACAACAACCTTGACAGATGCACAATATATCATTACTCAGAATATCATTGGATACTTGAAGACCACCTTATCACAATCTTATGGCACTTGCACAACCCGAACCTGCACGCCCGCGGCGTATTACCATCCGGTCCATTATTCTAGGTACGATCACTGCGGCGTTGCTCAATATTTACAGCGATTATACGGGCATGATTTTGGGGTCTGCTTCGCTGGTCAAGTCACAGTTGTCTATGGCTATGCTTTTGCCCTTTGTCGCGTGGCTCGTGATCAATCTCATTCTAAAGCTCGCCTGGCCGCGCATGGCTTTGCGCAGTACAGAGTTGCTGGTTATTTACAGTATGTCGTGGATTGTGGGCACGGTTTCGGCAAGTGGATGGACGACCTATTGGGGTGGTATTGTCAGTACGCCGTTTTATTACGCTTCGCCCGAAAATCGATGGGAAGAGGTCCTTTTTGATATTTTGCCGTGGTGGTGTTTGCCCCAGGCAACGCCCGAAATTATTCGCACGTATTACGAGGGGCTTCCCGATGGCGCGAGTATTCCCTGGCGCGGTTGGCTGGCTTCGCTGCACTGGTGGTTCGCCGTATCTATTGCCCTTGTTGTTGCTGGATTGTGCCTTGCGGTCATTTTTCAAAAGCAGTGGGAGGAGAACGAGCGTCTGACTTTTCCTCTCGCGGCGTTTCCGATTGCACTGACCGAGGGCTTTGACGAACCGGGCCGCGTTATACCCGGTATTTTTCGGGATAAACTCTTTTGGGTCGGCTTTTTTATAGTTTTCGGTGTTTTTGCCTGGAATATCCTCGGTTATTTTGCCATTAGCTTGCCTCGAATTGGCATTTACGACGGTTATCTGACCAAGGAGGTGCCTATTGCGCGCAATTTTCCATCGTTTTATTTGCGTATTTTGCCTCCTGTTTTGGGGCTTACTTATATGTGTAACCTGGATATCCTCTTCAGTTTTTGGGCTTTTCGTCTTATCGCCATTGTCAAAGAAGGGGTGATGGCTCGCACGGGTTTTAATGTGGGCCTTTCCGGGCAACAGGCCGAGGCGGCTGAGATTTTGATTTTAGAATCTCATGGTGCTTTCATCTTTCTGGCTGTGTGGGCGGTATGGGTCGCGCGCGGCCATTTGCGAGATGTTCTTCGCGCAGCCGTGACGGGAGGGGCAGATGACGGTCTGGTATCTTATCGCCTATCATTGCTCGGGTTTATTGCGGCGACTATTTTTGTTTTTGGCTGGTTCGTCGCGGTGGGTTTGTCTCCTTTTCTCGCGCTCTTACACCTCTTACTGCTTTATGCAGCGTATTTTACTGTGGCAAAATACACTGCGGCCAGCGGCTTTTCTTATCTTTTTCCGGTTGGAGGCAAGGGGGGGCAAATTGTCGAGATTTTTACGGGGACGGCAACGCTTACGCAACAAAATACCGTTGCTCTGGGCGTGATCAATTCGAGTGCATTTTTTGGCAATTCGCGCATTCCCGCATGGCCTGCGCTACCCCATCATCTCAAACTTTTGGGGAATGATGTGCGCCGCCGATGGGTTTTCTGGATCGTTCTGCTGGCTTTTGCTTCGGGGTTTTTCGGGTCGTGTCTTTTTATTGTGCATTTGGGATATAACTACGCGGGTCAAAACCTGGGGCTGTCGGGTTTTAGCGGGTCCAATATTCGCACGTACGACCGCATGGTTTCCGCTATTGTTGGCGCGGATAAAACGGTTTTTGATCCGGGTAAAATAGCGGTCTGGATTTTTGGATTTGGACAAGCGGGTCTGCTTATGCTCCTTCGCAATCGCATCCCGTGGTGGCCCTTGCATCCCCTGGGTCTGGCTTTTCAGAAGATGTCGGGTTCTCGGGTCTATGCCTTCAGTATTTTTCTGACCTGGGCGTCCAAGCTCATTATTCTGCGCGTTGGTGGCATTTCGCTCTATCGGCGCTGTATCCCTTTGTTCTTTGGTCTTGTGATCGGTTATGTCGTCGGTGTGGGTGTGTCTTCTATTGTCGATTTTACCTTTTTTCCGGAAGAAGGGCATTCTGTTCACGGGTGGTAGATCTTATGTCCAATCGCTATCCCATTCCCGCGGAAACATGCCGCGTGGAAGATGAAATTAAGCGCAGTCGATTTATTACTACTCTGGCGCATACACCGGCACGAGAAGACGCTCGCGTATTTATTGATCAAATTCGCGCTGAATTTCCAGACGCTTCACACAATTGCTGGGCATTCCTGATCGGGCCACCAGGTACGACGGGCAATGTGGGAATGAGCGATGATGGAGAACCGCACGGTACGGCTGGTCGTCCTATGCTGACTGTGCTCGCGCATTCGGGGCTGGGCGATGTGACCGCGGTTGTCACGCGCTATTTTGGTGGGACAAAGTTGGGGAAGGGCGGGCTTGTGAGGGCTTATTCAGGTGGCGTTCAACACGCGCTTGAGAAGGTTCAATGCACGGAGCGCGTGACGCGGGTCGCTGTTTTGGCGACGATTGGCTATGCGGCCTATGAATCTTTTAAGCGGTTGCTTCCAGATTTTGAAGTGCGTGTTGTCGCTGAAGATTTTGGGACCGATATTACATGCGAACTGGCTATGCCTGAGGAACAGGTTGGACCTTTCAAACAGGCGGTAGGGAATCTCACCAGGGGACAGGCACAGGTTGTAGAGGTGTGAGAGGGCATCACACAAAGACATAAGAAGGTCATTGACATATATGATGTATATGTTTACATTTGCATCATGAAGAAACAATCAGCAATTATGGAAACCTCTTTCTGGGTTTTGGGACATCGCATTGATGTTCTGTCTTACCTTTTCCGTTTTTTTAATCTTTTCGTTCCCGAAGAGGTTCGTTCCGAAGTACTTGCTCCTGATCTTCGCTATCCACAACGAGTTTATGGCTATCAGGAAATGTTCACTGTTTTAGAAGATGAAGGCTTGCTTTCAGTTAGCAATCCCGCCAGGCCTTTGCCTCAATTCCATGCTGGTGAGGCGTCTGCGCTTGCATTAGCACAAGAAATGAACTGGTGGCTGCTTATCAACGAGCAGCGCGCACTTACATTTGCACGGCAACACAACATCAAAGCAGTTACTGTACCTGAATTTGTCGTTTATCTTTATGATGCACATATTCTGTCCTACAACAGTGCTTCGGGTAAACTGGATGCTATTGCTTCTAATACTGGACACTATGTGATGCAAGTTGCCCGACAGGCATTGCTGGTGGCGGCTCAAAATCGCGATGAAAGGTAAACAAAAAATGGATACTATATCTTCTCCTAAACGGATAACGAAATCAGTCCGTCTAACGTCAGAGGAAGCCGAACAATTGTCTGAATTGGTTGGAGTAACCGCTTATTCTGAAGCCGCGCTTATGCGAGAGTGGGTATTGGATGGTATGAAACAGTTCAGAATTTCAGAAGCTGTCCGCGCTTATCAAGAAAATCATATTGACCTGCGGACTGCTGCAAAACTCGCCCATCTACCTGTGGCTGTTCTTTTAGAGGAAATGGCATCTCGCAAGGTAGCGGTTCTCGACCACGAAAATGCATTCGGCCCAGGGCTCGATGCCCTTCGTAACGCTTTTGGAACAGATGCTGTTACAGATCGAGAGTAAATAAACCGCTACGCCTCCCGCAACAACCAGGGCAAGCGCGTATTGGGATTGATGCCAATGGCGTGTTTGCCATTTAAGAGCGCGGTGAGGTCTGCGCCTAAAAATTCGTGTCGCCAACCTGTGTGCAATGGATTATCCGTTGCATTTTTTTTTGAAGAGATGTATGCTTTGACTTCTGTTCGAGATGCTACCATTGCGATATCGATCCCTTCTGATAGACATCGTCCGCGCAAAAAAGCCATGGCGAGGTCGAGACGCGCATCGTCAAGGGGATCGGGTCGCACAGGTGGGGATATGGGCGGGCAATTTTTTTCGTCGATTGCCAATCCGCGCTGTACCGCGTTGAGGAGGCTGTCGGCGTACTGATTTGCGATTGATCTCGGTATGCCGCGTAATCTTTTCAGTGATTGGGGTGAGCGCGGTTTGCGCCGGGCAATTTGCACGATGGCGTTATCGCTCATGATCCAGGTTCTGGGTCGATCTGCCTGTCGCGCCTTTTTTTCTCGCCAGGTGGCCAGTTCGCGCACGATGGCCATATCGCGCCTTGACAGTCGTCCCGTGCCTTTTACACGCGTGTATTGTTCTTCGGGTACGCGGTCGTCGTACAATTTGGCAATATCGTACTGACGGAGTTCTTCTGCCAACCAGTTTTCTCGACCTCGTCGATGAATGTCGGTCAGGATATGTTCGCGCAGGGCGGGCAAATATCGCACGTCATCCATGGCGTATTCGAGTTGGTTATCCGATAATGGTCGCCTCAACCAGTTTGTGCGCGTTTCTGTTTTGGGCAATTGTATGTTGAGACACTGGTGCAACAAGTTGCCCAGCGATAGGTTTGAACTCAAGCCCATGAAGCCTGCTGCACAACGCGTGTCAAATATATTGCAGGGGATAGCATCTGTTATCCGTCTCAAAATCCAGAGGTCTTGCTGTGCATCGTGCAAAATTTTCACGGTGTGGGGGTCTGATAATAAGGTCCCCAGAGGTGATAGATCCGATAATGTGACGGTATCTATCAGGTGGCAATCATTTTTTGCGAGTCCCACCTGTACAATGCCCAGGCGCGGATAATAGGTTTGCTCCCAGACAAATTCCGTATCAATGCCCACACAGGGCGCGTTCAAGGCGTGGTTGACGAGGTTTTCGAGTTCGTTGGGTGTATTGATTAGTGGCATGGTTTTGCCTGTCATCGCGGCATGGTTTCAGCCGCGATCCAGAAGGTTTTGAGTGAATTTTTTGACTGACCACTGAGAACATATCATATCATGTGCTCAATATCAAGCATAGAAAAAGGAGTCTGTTATGAATCATCGGCAATTAGGTAAAGACGGTGCCGACATCCCGGTTCTTGGCCTGGGTGCCTGGCCCATTGGCGGCGGTATGGGCAATATGGACGATAGGGATTGTATTGATACTGTACGTACTGCTATTGATAGTGGTATTACCCTGCTCGATACTGCACAGGCATATCGCACCAGCGAAGCCACGTTGGGCAGGGCACTCAAAGATGGCTATCGCGAGCGGTGCTTTCTCGCCACAAAAGTCAGTCGTCAGTATTCTCGTGGGGATATTGAAAACGCCATTGAAAATAGCCTGCGAAATCTCGATGTCGATTACGTAGATTTGTATCAAATCCACAGTTGGAATCCGCAATATCCCATTGAAGAGAGTATGGAAACTATGGCCCGGCTGCAAGAACAGGGCAAAACGCGCTTTATCGGGGTTTCCAACAAACGGGTATTGGTATTTTGGCTCATAGTCCCCTGGGGAAAGGGTTGCTCACGGGCAAATACGCGCCCGGCCATGTTTTTTCGGAAGACGACGAGCGCGCGAATTCGTCTCGCTTTCAAGGCGATCTTTTCGCCCGTTATCTCGCAGTGGCAGATGAGTTACAGTCCGTTGCCACAGATAAGAACCTGACTATGGTCCAACTCGCCATCGCTTGGCTTCTTCGCCGTGAGGAAGTCACATGTGTGCTCGTTGGGGCAAAAAATTCCAATCAGGTCAAAGAACACGTCGGCGCGGCAGATGTCGCGTTTTCGGATGATGAATTGGAACGTATTGAAAAAATTTTACGAGATTCGCCGAACGGCTTTTAGGAGGTTCATCATGATTATTGATCCCCATCTCCATGTGTGGAGTGATGACGAGGAAACCTATCCCTACGGTCCCAGCCAACCCCATGAGGCGGGTTCGGTCGAGCTTTTGTTTGAGACAATGGCGGATGCAGGGGTGGATAAAGCGGTTATTGTTCAGCCGATTCACTATCTTTTTGATAATCGCTATGTGGCGGACTGTCTCAAGCGGTATCCGGATAAGCTCGCGGCGCAGGCGCTTGTGGATCCCACATCACCCGATGCAGCGGATGAACTGGAGCGTTTGCACAGGGAAGAGGGATTTGGCGGGATGCGCATTCATCTGTCGCGTTATGGAGACCCTGAGGGTCTGGCTGCACCAGACAAGGATCCGCTGTGGGCGCGTGCCCGAGATCTGGGCCTGTGTTTCAATCTGTTTGGCGGGGCTGAGGATCATCAGCCCATTGAACCCATTATTGCCCGGTTTCCCGAGGTCAATGTTGTGGTTGATCATATTGCCGGTATTCCCGCGGATGAACCAGATCCCAAACCCTTGCTGACCAATTTGCTCAATTGGGGACAATATCCCAATGTGTATGTCAAAATTTCCAATGTGGAACAGCGATCCAATACGCCATATCCGCACCGCGATACGCACGATATGATCAAGCGCATTTACGATGTGTACGGTCCCGAGCGTCTGATGTGGGGGACGGATTTTCCCCATGTGTTCAGGAGTTGTGGGTACAAAGGGTCTCTGGATTTGATACGCGACCACATGTTCTTTAATGATGACGATCTGGAATGGATTTTGTGTAAGACGATTCTCAAGCTGTGGTCTTTTGGTGAGCGCGGATGCTGATAGCTCGATGGGATGGATAGGGCTTTGCCTTTTCAAAATCACAAAAATGCTTGACATCCTGATTGACGAATTATTTTTTTTCATCAGCTAAAAAACACAAAGCCGAAGAGGGGAATCCGGCCAGGATAAGAACCCCCTTCGGCACGAGTATCACAGGGTATTTCTACCCCGCGATGTTATAATGCGAATAAAGAGTTGAAAAGATCGCGTTCTTGCCAGATGATTGAGTATTCAAAGCAATCATCAACCCTTAAAAAGGAGCAAGAACGCGATGGATTGGCAAGATAGACTCATCGGTTTGTATCTGTATATATGCCAGCATTACAAGACGCATCTGTGGGTGCATGCCCAACGCTTGAGCAATAACCATCATCCCAAATTTAGTGATGAAGAAGTCCTGACCCTCTATTTGTTTGGCATCTGGCAAAAGCAGACGACGGTTAAAGCCATTTATACCTATACCCAAGACCATCTGTCCGACTGGTTTCCAGACTTACCGAGCTACCAGGGCTATGTGCAACGTTTGAACTTTCTGGCGGCCACCTTTTCGCCACTGGTAGAACAAATTGTGGCTGACTGTCCCATATTGGATTGTTTTTTAGACACTTACCTTGTTGATTCCTTCCCTTGTGTCATCGCCCATGCCAAGCGCAGTGGCAAGGCGTGTGTGGCTGACCAAATCGCCTCTAAGGGATGGTGTGCTTCCAAAGGGATGTGGTATTATGGCGTCAAGGTTCATATCGTGGCTAAACAGGCACATAAAGGACTGCCTAAACCCGAGTATATCAGCCTGACAGGTGCCGCTAACCATGATTTGAGTGCCTTGCGTCCCCTCTTACCCTATTTACACAATGGCACAGTCTATGGCGATAAAATATACGCCAATCAGACCTTGAAAGATACACTTTATGAGAGACAAAATCTCACATTTTATACACCCGTTAAGAAAAAGAAAGGACAAGACATCCTGCCAGCAGCCGATCAGGTCTTGTCTCGCACAGTCAGTCGCAGACGACAGCCGATTGAATCCTTGTTTCAGTGGATTGATGATAAAACTGGCATACAAAAAGCCTGTAAGGTGCGATCCTATAACGGGTTACTCGTCCATATCTTTGGACGAATAGCCGCTGCTTGCTTCTTAATCGCTTTTTACTCTTGATTCGCGTTATTATGGGGCGTTGACATGAGATTATTAACAGGTATTTGTTTGTTTATCAGCATTTTGTTGAGTGGATGGAAGTATAGCTTGGCAGAATTTTCGTCTCTGGATGGCACACTATTGCAGAAAAAACTGACGATTGGAACGACTGATTTGGATCATCCGGATTACAATTTAGGTAAGGTCGGCGGTATTGCAACAGATGAAAACGGCAATATTTACATCGCAGATAATGGCTTATATCGGATTCAGAAATATTCTTCTTCTGGAAAATTCCTCAAGTCATTCGATAACGGCAATGGCTTTGATACAGGGCAATTTATGGATCTGAGAGGTATTACAATTGACAAGTCTGGCACACTCTATGCTGCTGATCTACAGACAAGGCGAATAACTATTTTTGGAGAAGATGGGACGGTATTAAAAACCATAAAAACAGCAATGATGCCATATAGACTGGTTGTTGATGATGAGGGCTTTATATATGTAATTGGGATACCCCTATCATATAAAGGGCCACTGATCCAAAAATACGATTATAAGGGAAAATTGATCACATCCTTTTGTGATCGGAATGGTATAGACCCTCTTGCACTTCAGTCGGGAAATATGGGACGCATTGCACTTGACAAAAAAAATAATATTTACTATGTCTTACCCTATCCATATCAGATATGCAAATTTTCTTCTGATGGCACATTACTTTCCAAAATTACACGTTTGGAATCTGGGATTGCACCTCCCAAAAAAGAAAATAGCGTAAATAGTGCGAGGGGTATTATCAAGATGGGGAGTACTTCAAAAGGATTGGCTATTTTACCGGATGGAAAAATATTTAATATCTTTACTCGTGTGATAGATAGAGAAAATATTCAATACTATTTTGATGTGTTTTCAAATACGGGTGATTTATTATTTAGCACGCCATTGACGGAATACTGGGAGAATTTTAATCAAAGTTTTGTTTTGCATGCCGATCCCAAGGGGCATTTGTATATCGATCAATTTGACCTCTATCCAGAGGTGATAAAATTTGTGTTCAACTTTTCGGAGTAAGGGGGGTATCTCCAGACATGCTCCAGAGTTGTTTGAAATTGGCCTTGCGAAGCCTGTTGCGATATAAGATGCACTCGGCCATCAGCGTATCGGGGCTTGGTGTCGGTTTTGCGTGTTTCATTATTGCGTTTGTGTTTATTGCACACGAGATGCGTTATGATGCTTTTCATACAAACGCGCAACGCATTTATCGCATCAGACAGGATGTCATCGAAAAGGCCCAGGGCACTAGAAGTAGCTATGCCACAAGTCCGCATTCTATAACGCCTTTGCTCAAACGCGATTTTCCTGAGATTGAAGATGTGGTGCGTATCAAACATGGCAACCATATACGTACTGTAGACCGGCGAATTGTGTATTATCAGGACAAGCTCTTTGTGGAAAACGAAATCTATTATGCCGATTCCAATTTTTTTCAAATGTTCTCTTTTCCCTTGATGAAAGGCGATGCACAAACCGCACTTGAGTCTCCTTATTCAGTCGTGATTACAGAAGAGATGGCTTTGAAATACTTCGGCGATGACAACCCCATCGGCAAAACATTGCAAATCAAGATAGGAGACAAAAAAGATTATCTCGTCACAGGTGTTGTCAAAGATACACCTTCAAATACACATTTTAAGTTTGATTTTATTGCGTCTCTGCGAACATTTCAGCTTCGCAGGGGGTTTAATGACTCTGGGTATTACACTTACATTTTGCTGTCTGAAAATACATCGCCCGAACAGTTGGCGCAGAAGTTTCCAGAATTTTTAGACCGACACAACTATACGGGAAAATCAAAAAAATCGGAGAAACGGCTTTTCTTACAATCCCTACAAAACATTCATCTTTATTCTCATTTTGAAAACGAATTGAGTCCTAACCGAGATATGCGGTATCTCTATCTCTTAATGGGTATTGCCTTGTGTGTGGTGCTCATTGTCTGCGTCAATTATGTCAACTTTTCCACCTTTCGTTTTGGCACTCGCGCCAAAGAGGTTGGTCTGCGAAAGGTCTTTGGCAGTGTGCGGTCACAGTTGATTCAGCAATTTTTGGGTGAAACACTCGCGATGACTGTCCTGGCATTTGTCGTCAGTTTGGTCCTGGTTGAGTATTCATTGCCTTATGTGAGTGATTTTCTCGGTCAGGAATTGACGTTTGATCACACCCTTGTGACGGATTATGGATCGATCCTTCTCTGTGTGGTTGTGACCATTGGGCTTCTCTCAGGTCTGTATCCCGCATTTTTTCTTTCCAGGTTTGATCCCATTGACACATTAGAGGGCAATGCCAAAGTGGGTTCAATGACGATCTTTTTGAGAAAGGGACTCATTGTCTTTCAATTCGCATTGTCTATTGTGCTCTTGATCACAACGCTTTCACTCCATACCCAATTGCAGTTTCTCAAAAATTACGATCTGGGGTTTGAGGCCGAAAATTTGGTTGTGTTTTCTGCAGTGTCTTCGCGCAGATCGAGCATTGCTACATATTTACAAGATCCACGAGTCCTAAATATCACAGCATCATTTGGGCCTCCTGATTTAAGCATAATGACGCATCGCTTTATTCCTGAAGGACGCACTATTCCTTTGAAAATCAATACCATGGATGTCGATTATGCGTATTTGGAAACCATGGGCTTGAAACTCATCGCTGGGCGCGATTTTTCAAAAGACATGGGTTCTGATCCGACCGATGCGTTCATTATCAATGAAGCGGCGGCAAAGATGTTGGGATGGAAAAATCCGATTGGCAAAAAGTTGGAACGCACGTCTCGGCCGCAGCTTCGATCTGCTTCGAGCACTGTGATCGGTGTGGTGAAAAATTTTCACTATGCATCTTTGTACACATCTGTTGAACCTCTGGTCATCGGGTTGCTATGGGAATGGGGTACACCGGATGATGTTTTGATGGATTATCTCACTGCCAAAATCCATCCTGATGATATACCGGGCGCGTTGGCATTTCTCAAGATAAAATCGCAGAAACTCGCGCCCGATGAACCCTTCCAATACTATTTTCTTGCCGATGTTTTTGACCGGTTTTACCGCGAAGAAGAGAAAATTTTTCGGCTGATCGGATTTTTCAGCACGTTGTCCATTGTGATTATATGCCTGGGGGTGTTGGGTCTGGTCTCTTTTACCATTGACCAGCGCGTAAAGGAAATTGGCGTTCGCAAGGTTTTGGGAGCATCTTCCTCGAGCATTGTGTATCTGCTGATGAAAGACTTTCTGATTTGGGTGAGCATTGCCAATGCGATTGCATGGCCTGTTGTTTATGCAACCAATCAAGCGTGGTTACAGCATTTTGCCTATCGGATAGATTTCGATGTGTGGGTATTCTTGTTTGGCAGTCTCGCTCAGGTTGTAACCGTTGTCTTCGCGATCGGTTTGCAAACGAGCAGAGCAGTGCATGTCAATCCGGTCGACGCGCTTCGATGCGAATAATGATGGACGATTAAATGTGCTAATAGAGCGGTGGGTTTTAGCAACTTGCCGCTCTGTCTAATTTGTTGAAGCATTTGGGGATAATATCCCAATGTTAAGGAGCTATAACATTCAGGTGTTATGGCTGTTTCTGTTATTCGGTCACGCTATCCCAATGCTTCGAGATATTCTTCGCCTCTGTGTTCGCGTAGCCAACTCTTGAGGGGGACGTCGGCTTCTGTGGGTTGCCACCATCCTTTGACGTCTATGCCATCACCGAGTAGCTGGCGGCGGATGGGGTCGCATTTGCCGAGTATATTTTCGGGCATGAGGTTGTAATCCAGTCCCCGCAGCCAGCGATAACTATAGCCAAAGAATAACACGCGGCGCGTGATGTCGGATGTGTTGATCCCCCGCCGATGCCACATTCTGCGGTCAAAGAGGACGGCTGTTCCCGCCTTGACACATACGGGCATCACATCGCATCCTTCGGGTTTTGTGTCGAGTTTATGGCTGCGCGGTACAATTTGCATTGCGCCGTGTTCTGGGGTGTCAACATCGCTTAACCAGTAGCTGATTTTCAGGGATAGGCGCGGGTGAGGGCGCTCCATCTCGGGTACGGGTCGCCCGCCGTCTTGATGCCAGCCGCCCGGGTTAATCTCGCGTTTCTTTTGCTCGGGGGGATATACGATTAGATGGGAAATATAGAGCTGGATATTCCATCCCAGGATATCCCATAATAGTGGAAATGTTTTGGGATTATCGAGCAATTCCAGAAAGGCATCGTCTTCCAAAACGGTTCGAAATTTGCTCAACAATGCATCTGACTTCAGTCCCTTTGCTTCGCGCTCCTTTGCTTCTACCCGATTGACGGCGTCATTCAATCGCGCGAGCAAGTCGGGCGATAGGGCGTCTTCGACGATCAAAAATCCCTCGTCATTAAATTGCCTGAGTTGCGCTTCTGTGGCGCAGTATTGCAACCATTTTTTTTCGTCCATGGTGTTTTCCTTTATCCCCGTCTGCTGATCATGATGGTGGAACAGGTGATATTTTGTGCGAGGGCCGGTGCGAGTTGTCCAAATTGTCTGCGGTTTTTGTCAATGCGTTCCAATCCCAAAATTGCCAGGTCGTGATTATTTGCCATATCCGTAATTGCTTCGAGGGGTTTGTTATGGCGCACGACCAGGGCATCGGCTCTGGTGGGAACTTCTTCGTTTGCAAATTGCGTCAGTCTGCGATGTGCGCGGTCGCATTGAAAATCACTGATGTGCTCGGGCAATACCTGCAAAAATGTGACTTCGCGTTTGCCCGTGCGGCACAAACTGCCCAGCAAGCGGGCGCGAAATTTGTCGTGGGCACCGAGACTTCGCGTGGGTACCAGTATGCGATGTACGTTCTTTAAGTGCCAGCCCGGTGGCGCGTGCAATACCACTACATCGCACGCCACAGAACTGATGAGTTCTTCCAGATGAGCACTGTTGACGTCGCTCAGACCCAATAATAAACTCTCGCAGCGGTGTACGCGCGAGACCCGCACAATCTCGGGCCAGGGTTGTGGTGCGATGGTCATCAGTGCTTCGGGGGCCATTCCAGCGGCAAACGAGGCTGTTACGGCTTCTCTGAGTACTGTTTGTGTGTCGCGCAAGGTATGAGGTGGTTCTTCCTCGCGCCATCCCTCTTCTGGGGTAGCCACTACGGATAATAACAACACGCGTCCCACGCCCGGCGGTGCGAGCGCATGGGCAACTGCGACCATTGCAGAGGCATTTTGAGGATTGGCCACGGGTACGAGGACCAGAGGGCTGCGCCCGCGCATTTGGAGCAGTTGCGGGTCGAGTGCTTCTGCGGAGGCATCTACAACGCGTGCGCGACGCGCCAATAGTGCCCAATACAATAATCCGCCCAGTCCCAGCCATACCGCCGAGATCAAACCAGCAGTTGGCACGGACAGAGCCTGAAAGAGTGCCAATCCGGCACAGCACAGACCACCTGTGACGGGAATGAGGGGGAAAAATGGCGTGTGGAATGGTGCGGGGGTTCGCCGTCGCGTTCTGGCGAGAATGCTGGTCCAGTGCGTCATGGCAAAAGAGATGAGAAAAATCAAACTCGCCGCAGCGCCAGCCGCCGCCACATCGGGCACGACCATCAGCAGAATTGCCATTGTCAGGGCACTGACACAGATTGCGGTTATGGGCGTTTTGTAGCGAATGTGTACTTCACCAATAGGTGCGGGAAGGGTGCGGTCTTGCGCCATGGTGAGGGCTACGCGGGAAGCGGCGAGCAGATTGGCCTGTAGTGCCGATAGCATAGACAAAATGGCGGCGATCAGTACCAGCCAGAATCCTATGTCACCCAGAAAATGTCGCGCTGCCAGAGCCACCACCACTTCGGGATGGTTGGCGCTCATGGCACCTATGGTCTGTCCGGGTGGGACACCCACAGTCGCTATCACAAAGAGCAGGGGTAAATAGACGCCCAGAGCCGCTGCCAGAGATAAGAGCATGGCCCGCGGCAATGTGCGTTCGGGGGTGCGTACTTCGCCGGCGACAGCGGCGATGAGATCAAAACCCTGGAGTGCGATAAAGGTGTATCCCATGGCTTTAAAAAATCCGGTTGTACCATGGGTGAGAAATGGGGTCAGGCTGGTGTGTATAGCCCCCAGGCTGCGACCCGTGAGTGCCCATAGACCGCCGCCGATGAGCACGGCGAAGACAGCCATTTTTGCAAAGTTGATCCAGTTGTCCCCGCCTCCGCTCGTGCGAATGAGGCCGAAGGTATAATAGGCTGTTGCGCCTATGGCCAGTGTTGCGACCATCGCATGTCCAACAAGCCATTCTGGTGCGACGCCAAAGAGAAGACGCCCGCATTCTTGCAGTGCTATCGCAGCATAGGATGCAAACCCCATCGCGTAGAGTACGCCGGCGACGATGGATGCAAACCAGCCTACCCATCCAAAAGCGAAAGCCGCGCGTACAGATAATACGTTTTTGGCAAATGTATAGGTGCCGCCAGACTGGGGAAATGCGGTTGACATCTCGGCAAAGCTCAATGCGGTCAGTACGGCTATTAAACCATTGGCCGCGAAGACGGCGAGTGTGGCTGGTCCGGTGGTCGCGTAAGCGACGCCCGCAAGTGCCAGTATGCCGCCGCCGACGATGGCGCCAATGCCCACGCCTGTAGCACCTGCCAGACCGATGGAACGTTCTATGGCTCCTTGTTTGTTCATGGTTTTATTGCTTTGGGAAAGTCTCCAGGCTGATGGTGTTCGCCGTTTTTGATTTTGACGAACTCTGGGGGAAATGCGGTGCAAATTTGGCCTTTTTTCATGCCCCAGCGGTGTAGCGGACGCATGCGCCCGGCGTTGATTTTGGGGTTTGTCCACACGCCCGCTATGGCTATGCGGCTGTTTGGACTGGGGTTTGGCGGGCTGTAATGCCACAGGCTGCTGTGCCAGCAGACCACGTCGCCCGGGTTGAGTTCGATGTGTTCTGTGCCGCTTTGTTCAATGCGCGCTTTTACGAGGTCGCGGGGCAGTTCGCCGTGAATGCTGTCTTCGTACATGATATGCTGTACAATTTCTCCTTTGTGACTGCCCGGGACAAATTGCATACACCCATTTTCGCGCGTTGCCGGGTCGAGTGCCATCCACGCATTAAAGGGTTCGGTTTCTCCATCGCGCCAGAGGCCGTTGTCCTGATGCCAGGGTGTTGCGCTGCCCGTTTTGGCGGGTTTTACAAATACGCTGTTGAATTTGACGATGATGTCGCTGCCCAAAAAATATTGCGCCATGGCGAGCATTTCTCGTCCGGTGTGAAATGTATGCCAGATGAGGGGGGATTCGACGCAGAAATTGCCGAGTTTTCGAAATCTCAGGGCACGCGCTTCAGGGGTGTCGCCCATGGGGTCCATGGGATCTGCATTGGGGTTGCCACTTGGCTCGGGTTTGAGCAGTTCGTTTTTTATGACGCCGCGCAGGTCAAAAGCAGTGTCTTCTGGTACGACGTTGCGCTCGATGAAGAATCCCTTTCCTTCCCATTGGTGTTTTTGTTCGGCGGTGGGTTTCCAATGTTTCATGGTATTGATCTCCTTTATGTAGAATGGAAAGACAATACAAATAATCCGACATTTCTGAGTTTGTCAAGTTTTTAGAATTGCCGGGCTATGGATTTTGGGGTTTACAGGGTTAGGGTGATCGGTTAAATTGCTTTTAAACTTAAACACGGAGGTGCGTTATGCTTATTGCTACGTCGCGAACAGTGCATACGGGTTTTGAGGAGCATGCCGATCCTGTGCAGATTCTGGAAGGCGATGTTGCCGCGCTTGCCAAAGGCGAGGTTTATCGCGTTGTTGCTCTTAAGAGTGGTGATTTGTTTATATGTACCGAAACGGGATCCCAGACGGTTGCCACGGGTATTGAGCAGGATATCGAGTGTTTGATTATTATTGACGAAGAACCCCTGCGCTTGCTCATCGGTACGGGCGAGTCCCATATTTATTGTTATGACGATGGAAAGACGCATCGCGTCGAGTCTTTTGATCAGCTTTCGGTGCGCGATAAGTGGTACACGCCCTGGGGTGGTCCGCCAGATGTGCGCAGTTTTGCCAGGACAACGGATGGTTGGATTTATGCCGATATTCACGTGGGTAGTATTATGCGTTCGGCAGATTGGGGAGAGACATGGGAACCCGTGACGCCCGATTTGCACGATGATGTTCACCAGGTGGCTACTTCGCCCCGGGATGATGACCGCGTGTATGCGAATACGGCGCGTGCGGTGTTTGTGAGCGATGATCGCGGGAGGTCGTGGTCCCACAGGTCTGAGGGTTTTCCCTATTATTACGGTCGCGCTATTGCCGTGCATCCCGATGATCCGGATTGTGTGCTGGCTACGGTGAGCAAGGGGCCACACGGAGAGGCTTCAGGGCAGCTTTACAGATCGGATGATGCGGGTGGTACATGGGAGCATGTTACAGCGGGTTTTCCAGGAACGGTTCCGCACAATATCGATACTTTCCACGTTGCATTTTCAAAAGATGGGTGTGCATGGGCTGCTGTTGGGAAGACGCTTTATACCAGTGAGGATCGGGGTAAGTCATGGGAGGGTGTTTGGGAGGCGGAGGAGAAGATACGGATGATTGCATGAAGACACAGGAGTATTTATGGCACATCACAATTTCACCCCTACGCATTATCACACGACTATTGGATCCCACGATCCCGTTCTCTCTATTGCAAGTGGTGATACGCTTTCGACGACGACGGTTTGTGCGGGTGGCAGGGATATGACGGGCGAGCAAGTGACCGAGGGCGGCAATCCCCAGACGGGTCCTTTTTATATTGAGGGTGCAGAGCCGGGGGATTCGATTTCGGTTGTGTTTGATCACCTGATGCCCAATCGCTCGCATGGATATACGTCTGCACGCGTTGCGCCCAATGTGCTCGATCCGGGTTATGTGCCCAAATTTGAGGATGACATTTCGCGGGTTTTATGGGAGATTGATTTTGAAAATCGCACGGCACGCCCGGTAGAGGTTTCTCGCAACCGCGACCATACCACGCCCGGTTATGGCAGTCCCGCGACCCGTCCGTTAAGTGATCTAATTTTGCCACTCAATCCGCATCCCGGGTGTTTTGGGGTTGCGCCGCCTCGGGGGCAGGCGATTTCGACTGCGACGTCATCTACACACGGTGGGAATATGGATTACAAGCGTTTCAACGAGGGCACGGTGGTTTATTTGCCGGTTTTTGTCGAGGGCGCGCTTTTTCACATTGGCGATGGGCACGCGCTTCAGGGCGATGGTGAAATTGTGGGTACGGGTATTGAAATTTCTTTTGATGTGAGTTTTACGGTTCATCTGCACAAGGGCAAAACGATCAACTGGCCGCGAGGTGAAAATGAGACGCATATTTTTACGGTTGGCAATGCCCGTCCGCTCGATCAGTGTGTGGAGCACGCGACCACTGAAATGATCCGCTGGCTTGTGTCGGATTTTGGGTTGGATGAGCGCACCGTGCATGTGTTGCTGGGGGAGGCGGTTGAATACGATATGGGCAATATGTTTGATCCCGCATATACTTTTGTTTGCAAAATTCCCAAGCAAGTTCTCGAAACCCTGGGCGCGACCCGTGCGTAGTGTGCAATGAAAAAATCTCACTGGATTATTTCTCCATCTGTTGATTTGTGCTGTATTTCACTCGGATGGTTGGTATTTTTTGCCGCTCCTTATCTTCTCCCTGACCACAGTGAGACTTTCCGTCTCATTGCGGTCACGTCATTTGTTGCCCACCGGTATTTCACTTTTCCCCTCGTTTATCTCGACCGCATTGAATTTGAACGGCGTCGTCTGATCTATCTCATAACCCCGGTGCTGTGCTTGGGGTTTGTCGCCTTATGCTATTATTTTCGGGTTGAAGAGCCAGAGATGTTCGCGTTCTGGTATCTTTTTAATTATTTCCATTTTGTCCGTCAAAAGTACGGTATTTTGCGGATTTATTCCGGCAAGGGACAATGGGGGCACAAACAGCTCGATGCCTGGACTTCATACCTCTGGGGCATTGCGGGGTTTGGGTATCTATTTGCTTTTCAGGCCGATGTCGAAGGTCGCGTTATGCATTATTTGCATACGCTTATCGGCACGCCGCTTCCCCCTGTGGGGGCGCAAGGGATATATGTTGCAGCTATCGCTGTTACTATTGCCTGGTTTATTTACGAGTTTCGGGGCGCGCAGATCAACTGGCCCAAATTGCTTTTTTTTGTTTCGGTCGCGTTCATGTATGGCGTTGTGCCCATTTTGTCGTCAGACGCGCTTTTTATTGCGACCAGTTTTAGCCATGCCGCGGAATATATCGCCCTTGTCGCGCTTACGGTTCACAATAAGGCGAGGCTCGATGCGTTTGCGTCGCCTGTGCTGACGCGCGCGGGAAAGCGTATTGTGCCCTATACTGCGGGTTTTATTGTGGTGGTCAGCATCTTGTTATACGGCCTCAAGTTTCTTTTTCTTCCGGTTTTTCTGGTTTTTACGTATGGGACGTCGTTTATGCATTTTATTTACGATGGCATGATCTGGAAGCTGCGTCGTCCCCGCGTTGCGCGGGAGGTTGGCGCGGCGATGAGCGATGGACGATGAGCGATGGACGATGCGCAGAAACGCCATTTGAAGGATATCGACCGCGCGGTTGTCTGGCATCCATTCACGCAGATGCGGGATTATGCGGGTGAGGATCCCATTATTATTTCGCACGGTGATGGTGTTTATCTCGTGGATATTGACGGCAATCGCTATCTCGATGGCTTTTCGTCTATGTGGTGTAATGTACACGGGCATCGCGTTGCGGAAATTGACGATGCTATTCGCGCGCAACTCGATCGCGTGGCGCACAGTACGCTGTTGGGCCTGTCCAATATTCCGGCTGTTCAACTTGCGGAGAAGCTGGTGCAGATCGCGCCGCGGGGTCTCAGTCGGGTTTTTTTTTCGGATAGTGGCGCGACTGCGGTTGAAGTTGCTGTTAAGATGGCGTTTCAATACTGGCAGCAGCGGGCACATCCGCGTCGAGAGAAGGATAGCTTTCTTCACTTGACGGAGAGCTATCACGGCGATACGATTGGTTCGGTGAGCGTGGGGGGGATCGCGCATTTTCACCAGGTGTATCGGCCTTTGCTTTTTTCTTCTGTTTCTGCGCCTTTTCCTCACGATAGGACGTGTTCTGATACCTTGGAGAAGATTATTGCCGAACATGCGGATCGCCTCGCGGCTTTTATCGTGGAGCCGCTCGTGCAAGGGGCAGGGGGCATGCTTATGCATCCGCCGGGGTTTCTCAAATACGCGGCTGAGTTGTGCGATAGATACGATGTGCTTCTGATTGCGGATGAGGTCGCTACGGGATTTGGTCGGACAGGTAAGATGTTTGCCTGTGAACACGAAGATGTCGCACCCGATTTGCTCTGCCTGGGAAAAGGGCTTACCGGGGGGTATCTTCCGGTGGCGGCTACGCTGGCTACGGATGAGATTTACGATGCTTTTTTGGGCGATTATGCGGAGATGAAGACTTTTTTTCACGGGCATACGTACACGGGCAATCCGCTCGGTTGTGCGGCTGCGCTTGCGACAATAGAGAAATTTGAGACAGATCGCACGCTGGAGAATTTGCAGTATAAGATCGCGTATCTGGCGGATCAGTTGCACAGGTTCAGGGATTTGGCACATGTGGGGGATGTTCGTCAGAGGGGTTTTATTGTGGCTATTGAATTGGTGTTGGATGCGGAGAATAAGACGCCGTATCCCTTTGAGGACCGCACAGGCCATCGGGTGTGCGATGTTGCCCGGGAAAATGGGCTTCTCATTCGCCCACTGGTCAATACGGTTGTTCTTATGCCTCCTTATGCTATTTCCAAAGGCGAGATAGATCAGATGCTGGATATTGTTTCTGATGCGATTCTGGTGGTTACAGAGGGGAATGCGAGGTGACGCGGGGGATTTTTGTGACGGGTACGGATACCGAGATCGGCAAGACGGCGATTACCGCCGGGTTGGCGGCGGTGCTGAAGAAACGGGGTGTTGATGCGGGGGTTATGAAGCCGATTTCTGCGGGTGGTCGCGCGGATGCAAAATTATTGAGACAGGCTGCGCGATCAAACGAGTCTCTGGATACCATAAATCCGATTTATTTGCGCGATCCGCTTTCGCCCAATATTGCGGCTGCGCGGGAAAAGAGAAAGCTCGATCTCGCGCCTGTTTTTGATGCTTTTAATCATCTTTCGAAAATTCACGATTGTGTTCTGGTCGAAGGCGTGGGCGGGCTTTTGGTGCCGATTGCGGATGGTTTTTTGGTGGCAGATCTCGCTGCGCGTTTCGATTTGCCGCTTCTTATTGTGGCGCGCGCAGCTCTGGGTACGATTAATCATACGCTGCTTACGATTGAGGCGGCGCAGGCGCGCGGTTTCCAGATCAATAGTGTGATATACAATACGCTGTCGCCGGGGGGGGCTGATGTGTCGGCGCAGATGAGTCCAGGGGTTGTGACGCGCATTTCTGGGGTTCCATCGGCGGGTACTGTTCCTTATGATCCAGATGTCGATGTGGATGCGGTTTGTCTGGGTGGGGTGGTGGATTTGATTGAGGCGCATGTTGATGTGGATTTGATTTTGGGGTGAAGAAAGATATTGTGACGACTTTATATACGACGTCATTCAGGGGTATTGGACAGATTACGGTGCGGGAGTTGCGGTTTTGTTTTGGGAATCGCCTTTCCAGTGTGCGAACAGACCGCGTGCGAGATTACGATCTGGTGCAGTTTAACTGGCAAGGCGATCCGCTGGCTTTGCGCCAACTGGGCACTGTGGAGGATGTTTTTTTACATCTTGCGGATGTGCCGTTGAGCGGGGGACGCGAGGATCTCAATACCATAGGCGAGATACCCGATCTGATTCCATCGCTCAATGTACACAGGCAGTTCAATGGGTTGCCCAGAGGGCGGACAAGGTATCGCGTTATTGTTCAGGCGTCTATGCAGGGCTGGCAATCGTACCGCCGCAATCAGATGCAGGATGCGGTTGAGCGGGCTGTTCATCGCCGCTTTCCCAAGTGGCGTCTTGTGCCAGACGATGCCAATTTGGAATTGTGGTTGCAACAGACCGGCAGGCAGGTGCGCCTGGGGTTGCGCCTTACGGATCGCACGATGCGCCATCGCACGTATAAGACGGCTAACCGCCCCGCGTCGTTGCGTCCGACTATTGCGCGGGCACTCGTTCAGCTTACCCGTCCAGAAGATGGTGATGTTTTTCTGGATCCGATGTGCGGTGCGGGCACGGTTATGATTGAGCGCGCGCTTGCGGGTCGCTATGCCCTGGTTCAGGGTGGGGATATTGATGAGCAAGCGGTTGTAGATACGCTGAAAAATTTTGGCAGTCGCCACAAACCGCGCGATGTTTTTCACTGGGATGCGCGTCAATTGCCTCTGCCCGATCAATCGGTTGACAAGGTTGCGACCAATCCGCCCTGGGGCCGTCAGGTTGGGTCTGTTTTTGAACTCCGCGCGCTCTATGAATCTGCTTTTGCAGAGATTGACCGGGTTTTGCGCCCTAACGGTATTGTTGCGATTCTTTCGAGTGAGTGGGAGGCGGTCAAGCGTGCGCTGGCGCGGACCAGTCTTACGCCGATTGAACATATCAAGGATATCGCAGTGCTGGGCAGGCGCGCCGATATTTTTGTCGCGCAGAAATTTACTGCGTAACTAACCACAGGAGATCAAAGATGAATATATCTGAAGATATTGGGACTAAGCTGCTCTTTGAAAACGATCGCGTACGCGTTTGGGATCTCGCGCTTGCCCCGGGTGAGAGTACGGGTATGCATCGGCACGAGAATGACTATCTGTACGTGGTTATCGGCGGCGGGAAACTACAGGGTGTTTCATCAGATGGAACCAAACGCGAGGCTCGCGATATGGAGGATGGGCAGGTGCAGTGGCGAGATGTCGATGGCGAAGATGTTCACGAGGCCATCAATGTGGGCGATGATCCCTGGCGGAATATTATTGTGGAGTTGAAGAGATAGGGGTCAGGTGGGCCGATTTCAATAGTAAAACTGCGCCAGGTGAAGGGCCGGGGTTTATTGACACCTTTTTAGATTCGCGCTATATTGCTCGAAAGATCATGCTAATTTATGGAACGGGATAGGGCTTTATGGCACATTCTTTAGATACATCAGACGCCATCATTTCTGAAGCAACTATCGATCAGATTGTGCAAAAAATCGTGGATCAGGTCAATCCGTTGCAGGTGATTTTATTTGGATCTTATGCCAGGGGAATGCCTAATATAGATAGCGATGTGGATTTATTTGTGATTGTCGAGTCGAATCTGCCCCGTCATAAACGATCCGCAAAAATTCGTCTGTTATTTTCACCGGCCCCTTGTCCTCTGGATATTCTGGTTTATACACCGCAGGAAGTCGAAAGCTGTTCAGGAGTGGTCAATCATATTGTGACACATGTGATGACAACGGGAAAAATACTGTATGAACGATCCCCAGACCGAGTTTGCACGTCAGTGGCTTAAAAAAGCCGAAAACGATGTGATCACGGCGCGGCAAATCCTGGCATTAAAAGATGGCCCAACCGACACGCCGTGTTTTCATGCCCAGCAGGCAGTAGAAAAGTCCCTAAAAGCACTGTTGACGGCAAATGGCATTGTATTTCCCTATACACATGATGTGATTGCGTTGTTGGATATGTCCATTGATTTGATGGCTGAACTGGCATGCTTTCGGGAAGTGTGTGCAGAGCTTTCGGCTTATGGTGTTGATGTGCGCTATCCGGGCGATTTTGTGGATCCACCTCGTGAAGATGCCCATTCTGCTCTGAAGGTGGCAGAAAACATTACGTCTCTCATAAAAAATAAAGTGGATAGATTGCTTGCCAATGAATCCGGAGGTAGTTGCAACCAATAATTCTATCACACTGATCCATCCTGTGCCGCTCTCCTATATCGGGAGGGCGGTATTTTTTTATTACTGGCGACGCTGGTCAAATCCATGCCACATCCTCGGGGAACGGGCCGAGGGATGCAAAACATCAAAATGTCCGCGTTTGTCTTCTTTGTGCCTTGTAACGGAGCCTCGGTAAGTGTTCCAAGAGTTACAATACGGATATTTTTGTCCTTTATATCCGTTATATAGTATTTTTATATAGAATTTTTCATTCTATATCTATTGTAAATTATTTAAAAAAAGGATATATTTTTAACATGTCGCATTTGAGCAATCTCGCTATGAGAACTTTCTTCAAGGAGTTTCACCATGAAAATCGACTCTGATCGCCTTCGTATCCTACGCGAAAGGAAAGGATTTACACGCCCACAACTTGCAAAACGATCTGGCATCACCGAGCGCACGATCCTACGTTTGGAAAGGGAACCACATCAATCCCAAAAGACCCGAGAATACACGCTGAACCGCCTGGCCAAAGCCCTCAGCGTTGAACAGGGTGTACTCACAAGCGATTTGCCACTTCCTGAGTCCGATGAAGTACCTGTTTACGACCAGGCACCGAAAACTCGACTCGCTTACGACCTCATCAAACGCCGATATGGGGTCAGTCGTACCGAGATCATTAACATGGCACCGCTCTTCTTCACGCTTCTGGCCGAGGGCAGTCTTGCTTGGCGACGGAAAAAATTGAAAGAGGTGGAGGAAGCGTACGATCATTTGATGCAAATTGATGGATTCTGGAGTGGAGGCAGCGCATATCTTCAGCACGGCATGGACGAAGGTGCCGGCGGAGAAGGAGAGTCCATCGATAAGGCTGATCTATTTGGCGAACATCTGGATGATAGTTTTATGGGTAAGCCCTTTGATTCCTCTAAAAACAATCCATTCACTTACTATTTGCGAAAGTTAGCAGAAGAACTCACTATTCCTGCCGTCGTTGATGTAGATAGCGGAGTTCTCAGCATCGCATCAGATTTCAAGTTTCCTCACTACGACATCTGTAGCGAAGAGCTCGACCACATTGCTAACGGATCCCCTATAGCCAGAATATGCCTCGAAACTGGTTGTGCGCGGCTCTCAGAGATTCCTGAGGAACTGATGGCAGAAGATGCTGGTGAGGAGCGTGCGAAGTGGCTTGAAGAAAGAGTTCTGGACGTCTTCAAGAAAACTCCGGAGAAAGAGAACATATTCACAAAATTTATAGCCACGGCTCCGCAAGGCGATAAGATGAGGAATATTTTTGTTAAGGAGGATTCTCAAAAGACCAATTCCGAAACTGATCAAGAAGGAGATGACCAATGACCGACATCACTTATAGCTGGCACGCTAGGACACGCATGCAACAGCGCGGCATTCGCAAGTCAGATATTCCGATCATTCTTGCGTATGGAACGCAGATTGACGACGAGACCTATTTTATGCGTAACCGGGATGCCGTCCGCGAGATCGAGACCCGCAAGCGAGAGATACAAACATTGAGTCGCCTTGTGAATCGCAAGGTCGTGATACGCGACGGGCGCGTCATCACTGCCTATCCCTCAAACCCCGCAGACCAAAAACGCACACTACGCCGCGGACGGCAGAAGGGATTGGTGAAATGACTGCGGAATCTCATAGCAATCTTTTGAGTGAGAATGGCACGACCTACATCGCATCTACAAGGGATTCCACTGGATAGTAAAATTGATGAACAGGAGTATTCGGAGATTCACTCTCATCAGGAGGTGTATTATGAAACAGGAGAATAACGCGATTCAAAATGAAATGGACCAGATGTACCAAGCAATATTTCATCCAAAAGAAGAACCAAATAACTTAGAAGATGAATGGCTGAGCACAAATGAATGGATCGAGACGGTTTCGGACTTCGAGATGTTCTCAGAACAGCTACAACGGGTCATAGATGATCCGCGTCAGTGGAAGTGGGCGATCTTCGCTCTGCATAGCGGCCTCCAGGGCATGATGGTCCTTGCGCTCACAGGAAGTCATGGCTTGAATGTTCTCCGAGAAAAGGATGCGGATCGGTGGTTAAGTTGGTATGAAAATGATAGAAGCGACGAGCCAGAGCCGCGTGTGAAACTCGCTAACTTCCTCGACCTTTATAAGAAGATCAAAGATGATAAGCCCCCAATGAAAATGTACGGGGATAGCCAGCAGTTCGTTCCCACAGGTACCCAAGATCAATCTATCAAACGATTAAACCATTGGAGAAATAAGTTTGTCCACTTCACGCCCAAACTCTGGGTACTTGAACTCGAAGGACCTCTCGCTATGGCCTCAGATTGTCTTGAAATATCTGAATTTCTGGCTTGGGAATCTGGCAATGTAATCTGGTATGAACATGACTTAAAGAAAAGACTAAAGGCTGCCTTTACATCCGCGCATAAGTCTTTGTCTACTGTAGAAGAAGTGTATAATGGCACACGCCTTGAAGCGTGAATAGGATATCATCGCCATGATTTCAGCGGACTACCTATAATGTGGTCGAATGGTCATCTGCAATCTGTGGACTTCCCAAACGTCGTATCTCCCCAACTGATGTTATGCAGGCTTGAGGATAAAAGAAATACAGAAGACGTACTGACTAAACCTATATTAGCACCTACACTAAATAAAATCCTGTCAGGATTTAGAATCTTTTCAGCCGGAGGTATCAGTGATGTGTATTCAAAAATCAGTCGCCGAAAGACTCAACGAGTTAGTTGTAGAAGCCTCTGTACTAAGCCAATATGATGAAGACGATGATTGCGATACAAGGCGTTGGGAAGCGCAAGCTCAGAAGTGTCGGGGCTGGCTCGCCGCTGCATTAAACATAGTCCAGGTAGTTCTTCCAGATTCAAATGCGTGGTATCGTAAGAGTGTTGAAAAGATAGCAGAGGCAGATCACGGAAACGCAATTGATAACGCAGTCGGAGAGGTTGCCGCGATTATCGAGAACCTCATCAAGGATATTCAGGCTGGACTATTGTCGTCTGTGGCAGACCATATACGGGCGGAGGTCTTTGATGATTTCTTGGATCATGCCAAATCATATATGAAAAATGGGCGCAAGAATGAAGCCGGGGTTATCGCAGGAGTTGTATTTGAGGACACTGTGCGTCGAGTATGTCGTAAGCACGGAATTTCAGAAAGAGGGAAGAAACTCGACGAACTGATTAGCCAGTTGGCTAAATTTAATGTCTTTTCGACGACTAAGGCGAAGAGGGCGCGTGCCGCTGCAGATGTTCGTAACAAGGCTACTCACGCTCAGTGGGATGAATTTGATGATAACGACCTTAAGACTACCGTTGAATTCACGGAAGAGATGATTCTTGAGCATGTCGATAAATAGACATAACAAGCAGGTGTAACGCAGCAACTGAGACGCTATACTTCATTGATAAGGAGCACAATACGTAATGAAAATCCCCATTCTTCGTTTCACATTTTTAAGTGTGTTGAGTGCCTGTTTATTTGTATTGCCCTATATCTTGTATAGAGTCGTCCGCCCAAAATCCATGCGAGCTGCCTGCGCTGTGAGACAGGTCAGATTATCCGCTATCTTATTTAGCTTTTTACCTTTTATCTGTGTGTATCTATGTTCATCTGTGGTTGCTTCTCCACAACCATCCACCGAGAACAATGTACATTTTTGCCTACCTCTCAATCTTGAAGACATGCAAGCACGCGATAGCATCTATGCTGCTACAAAGCACGCGCTTAATTTGAACGTTGGCGAACCGCGTACTGTGCGGATGATCTACTTCTTGCCGAATGACCGTCCGTTTCGTCAGGAAGTGGTTGATCGGATAAAAGTTGCGATTCGCCAGATTCAGACCTTTTATGCCGAGCAGATGCAAGCGCATGGATATGGGAACAAAACCTTTCGCTTTGAAACCGATGCCCAGAGCGAACCACTGGTTCACCGCGTGGATGGTCAAAATTCCGATAGTCACTATCTGGACAACACATCTGCTACTGTGCGTGAGGAGATTGGACAGGTGTTTGATCTATCTGCGAACAACGTTTACCTCATTGTCATTGATAATAGCATAGATGCAATTGGTGGTGCCGGGCAACGAGTGAGCGGAGTAGGCGGTGGAAGAAGAAATAGTGGCTTTGCGTTAGTTTCTGGCGGATTCTCTTGGACATTAGCGGCACATGAACTTGGTCATGCCTTTGGATTATCGCACGATTTTCGAGATGATGCATACATTATGTCTTATGGTGGCGGTCAACGACGTTCTCTATCTGCGTGCAATGCCGAATTTTTAATCGTACATCCCTATTTCAGTCCCGATATCCCAACTGAAAAGGCGCAGTCGCCAACCATAGAACTCATCTCGTCACCTACATATCCGATAGGGGCAAAGAGCGTCCCTATTCAACTCAAAGTCAGCGATCCAGATGGGCTTCATCAAATACTTCTATTCGTTAGAACAAGAGAACCTCACTCCGCCGCCGGAGGTTCTGAAGTAAAATCGTGCCGTGGATTGATGGGTGCAAAAGATGCTGTCGTTGAATTTGAGTATGATGGCGTTATTCCATCTGCTGTATTTTCAAGTCTTTCCGACCCTCCTGTGCATCCGATTTTTGTCGAAGCAGTTGATAGTGGTGGTAATGTAAGCCGTGCGTCTTTTGTGCTTTCGGAAATTTCGCCGTACCATATCGGTACCCTTGTAGATCATACGGGTTTAGTCACTTCTGTGTCATTTTCTTCCGATGGCACAACCCTCGCTTCAGCGGGTGGAGTATATGACGGTACTGTCAGACTGTGGGACGTAGGGACAAAAGAAAATATCGCCACTTTTAAAGGTCATACGGATTTAGTCGCTTCTGTGTCATTTTCTCCCAGTGGCAAAATACTTGCCTCAGGAGCATGGGATAATACGGTCAAGCTATGGGATATTGCAACAAGAGAAAATATCGCCACATTAAGGCATATGGAGGCAGTGTATTCTGTGGTGTTTTCTCCCGATGGCACAACCCTCGCCTCAGCGGGTGGAGGATATGACGGTACTGTCAGACTGTGGGACGTAGAGACAAGAGAAAGTATCGCTACATTAAGACCTGCGGGTTTAGTCACTTCTGTATCATTTTCTCCCGATGGCACAATCCTCGCTTCAGGAGCATCGGATACTATGGTCAGGCTGTGGGACGTAGGGACAAGAGAAAATATCGTCACTATTTCCGGCCATACGGGTTCGGTGTATTCTATTGCATTTTCGCCTGATGGGACAACCCTTGCCTCGGTATCAGAAGATGGCACGATCAAACTGTGGGCTGTGTCTGAGTGGATACGACCCCGTCCTCGAACACTTGTGAAAATATCAGGTGATAACCAGCCGGGCACGCCTGGTATGGAGTTGGCAAACCCGTTTGTCGTTGAAGTGAAGGATCAGTACGATAATCCCTTACCAGATGTACAGGTCACGTTCACAGTCGCCGCAGGCGAAGGAAGATTTGACGGAAGATTCACTGTTGAGAACACAGCTACTGATGCCAAAGGAAGGGCAGAGAGTCGCCTGACACTTGGCAGCTATCCAGGTACGAACAGAGTTGAAGTGAGTGTTTCAGGGCTCGATCCTTTAATTTTTCAGTCGGTGGGGATTGGAACACCTACGATCATGAGTGGTGATTATAGGACATGGCATTTACCTGATGGAGCAATAATTCGTATAGGAAAAGGAATCTTAGGTGGAAGCGATAGAGCTGTAGCCTTTTCGCCCGATGGTCAACGCCTCGCTGTGGCAGGTGGCTTTGGTGTATGGCTTTACGATGTGGCGACATTGCGTGAACTCGTGCTATTCTCCGGACATACGCTTTGGGTCACTGCTGTGGCGTTCTCTCCTGATGGCACAATGGTCGCTTCAGGGTCAAGTGATAGAACAGTTAAAATATGGGACATTACGACAGGTCGCACTATCGCTACACTCGAAGGGCATACCGATAAGGTCTCTTCTGTAGTGTTTTCACTTGATGGAAAAACACTCGCTTCTGGGTCAGGGCTGCAAGTCAAGCTATGGGACATTGCGACGAAACAACATATCGTGACCCTTGTGCATACGCATCCGGTTAGGGCTGTTGATCTCTCACCCGATGGTACAATGCTTGCATCAGGATCATGGAATAGTTCTGTGGATGTAGGAACAGTTTGGCTGTGGGATATGGCAACGAGGCGACATATCGCTACGCTTGAAGGGCATACAGGCGGGATTAATTCTATTGTTTTTTCGCCTAAAATGTCAACTCTCGTATCAGGATCTGATGATGGCACAATCAAGTTATGGGACATTGCGGCGCGAACAAATATCGCCACGCTCAAAGGACATACAGGTGCGGTCTATTCCGTAACATACTCCTCTGATGGGAAGACCTTGGCTTCAGGTGCGGCGGATTATGCTTCAGGGACTGGTCGTGGTCAGATCAAGCTGTGGGACGTGGCAACGCAAAGAAATATCGCCACGCTCAAAGGACATATAGACTGGATCACTTCTGTGGCTTTTTCCCCTGATGGAACAACCCTCGTTTCAGGAGGTTACGATGGGGTCAAACTATGGGATGTGTTGACGCAAAATGTCTCTACTCTTGAAGGACATTCGCGCAATGTCTTTTTTTTGTCATTCTCCTCCGATGGGACGATGCTCGCAGCCGGCATAGATAGAATGGTCAAAGTATGGAATGTTCACACTGGCTCCCCTATTGCTACCTTTGCAGAGCATACGAATAAGATACGTTCTGTAGCTTTTTTATCGGATGGAATAACACTCGCTTCGGCATCTTATGATAACACAATCAAGTTGTGGGACATTCCAACAGGACGAAATATTGCTACCTTTGCAGGGCCTACAAAATATAGCCGTGCTGTGGTGTTTTCGCCTGATGGTACAACGCTCGTTTCCTGGAGAGATCTGAGTATCCAATTATGGGACGTCGTGACGGGGCGCGCTATCGCTACCCTTAGAGGACACACATCTTGGATTTCTTTTGTGGTGTTTTCACCTGATGGAACGATGCTGGCTTCGAGATCAGATGATAACACAGTCAAGTTGTGGGACATTTCAACAGGTCGCAATATCGTTACTATCGAAGGGCACAGGGGTCAAGTCCAGTCCGTAGCGTTTTCGCCCGATGGTACAATCCTTGCTTCAAGAGAACATAATGGAGTCAATCTTTGGGACATTGCGACAGGTCGCAATATCACGAATTGGTATCGGGTTTATTCTATGGTGTTTTCACCTGATGGGACAATGCTGGCTTTTGGAGGAAAAAGTGGAATAGTCGAACTGAGGGAAGTTTCGACTGGACGTAATATCGCAACGCTGGAGGGGCATACGAGAGTGGTTAATTCTGTGGTATTTTCGCCCGATGGAACAACGCTCGCTTCAGAATCATGGGATAATACAGTCAAACTATGGGATGTTATGACAGGCCGCACCATCGCTACTTTTGAGCACCCTGGGGTCTCTTCTATAATGTTTTCCCCCGATGGAATGCTGCTCGCTTCGAGGTCAAGCGATGGCACAGTTCTGCTGTGGGATATGTCGCTATACATTACATCTCAGACTCCTAATCCCGATTTTAATGGTGATGGGCAGGTTGATTTGAGTGACTTTTTGCTCTTTGCAAGCCAGTTTGGATTAAGTCGCGGTGATGAGCAGTATGATGCGAAATACGATCTGGATGGCGATGGCACGATTGGATTTGGCGATTTTCTGATCTTTGGTAGAAGCTTCGGCAAAGAAGGGTCATAAATCGCGCCATCTGTTGATCAGCACATTCTAAAATTTTTCTCAGTACTAGAAGAGAAGCGACGAGCACTTAGGGATCTTCGCTCAGGTCTTGGGGGTGTCTCAAAGCCAGCCCAGATCGGTTGGCTCACGGGCGCAAGGCTGTGAGCGGGTGGTTTATCCTGTACATCCTCACATCCTGCCCATCCTGATGAACTGGTCTGGAAATCGACCAGTTATACACCGCTTCTGACAGGGAGATTGGCTGGCTTCGGGCAAGTGGCACATATCTTTCACTACGCCGCCTGTGCATGGCTCAAAATGTACCCTTTTGCCTTTCATCTGTGCCCATCTGCGTCCATCTGCGGATTTAAATTCAAGTTGTGAACAAAAGCGCAATACTACATATTGAAAGCATAATGAGGTGTCTGAGTTTCTGTCGAGCCTCCTTTTATCACTCAATTTTGTGACATTGGCCTGATATTTGCTTGAGGTCTGACTGTTGCGTTTGTCCAAAATACGACCAACTCTCAGACCTGAGGCATCTCACATGGCCGAATTTGATGCAATATCTAAACACCTCATTCAAACTTATCCCGACGACTTTGTCGGCTTCACGCTCGGGCGCGAGGACGTTGAAATTCTTGCAGTCATTGACACAGAACAGCTCACGATTGAAGCACACCAGACTGATAGCCTGATTCGCGTACGTATTGATGACGAAGAGGTATTGGTTCACAACGAGTTTCAAACGACTGACAGCACCAATCCGCCCATGCCGCGCCGCATGGCTGGCTATATTGGACATGCTATTCGGCAACACGGCCTGCCGATCTTTTCCAACGTGATCTACCTGCGTCCCGATGCAGGGCGGCGCGATCCCGGGTATTATGTCCAGGAGCATCTCGGCTACCAATTCGCGATTCAGTACAGGGTGATTAGACTGATTGAGATAGAAGGCGAGCGCGTCCTCGAATCGGGGCAATCGGGTCTGATCCCTTTCACGCCATTGATGAAGCCACCCGACGAGATGGCCTCGGATGTGTGGTTGCAACAATGTATTCACACGGCTCGGACGCGCCCTATCGATAGATCATATAGGGCGGATTATCTCGCTGGTATGGTGGCTTTGAGCGAGTTGGTATATGAGTCTGAAACCATTTCTGATATTATTTTTAAGGAGGGTATCATGGATATCATCCGCGAATCATCACTTTTTCAATCCCTTACCCAACAAAGCAGAGAGGAAGCCAGAGAGGAGGGCCTTGAGGAGGGCAGAGAGGAGGGTCTTGAGTAAGGCATTAAGCGAGGTGAAAGAGACCGCGCGATTGCAGATATTCTCGATGTGTTAGAGATTCGATTTGATCTCCCTGCGTCGCATCCCCTATCTGCTCGCATTGCCGCCATTGACGATTTGCACCGCCTGAAGCAGTTGCTCCGCTCGGCGGTCCAGGTGTCCAGTCTTGAAGCATTTGAACATATTTTAGATGATGTGGTGCTGTGAGATGATGGTCGATTAAAAAAAGGCGGGCATGTGATCGTGCCCGCCTTTTTTGTGCCTTATTGGTTGGCGAGGAGGTCGTCAACGACGGTTGGATCGGCGAGGGTTGAAGTGTCGCCGAGGTCCGAGGTGTCGTTTTCGGCGATTTTGCGCAGGATGCGGCGCATGATTTTCCCCGAGCGCGTTTTGGGCAGTCCCGGTGCCCAGTGGATTACGTCTGGGGTGGCGATGGGGCCGATTTCGGTGCGGACTTGCTGGACGAGTTCGGCTTTGAGGTCGTCGGTATAGGCTTCGCCCACGTTGAGGGTGACATAGGCATAGATGCCCTGTCCTTTGATTTCGTGCGGGAAACCGACGACTGCGGCTTCGGCCACTTTGGCGTGTGAGACCAGGGCGCTTTCAACTTCGGCGGTGCCCATGCGGTGGCCCGAGATGTTGATGACGTCATCCACGCGACCGGTGATCCAGTAGTAGCCGTCTTCGTCGCGGCGGCAGCCGTCACCCGTGAAGTAGTAGCCTTTGTATTGTTGAAAGTAGGTTTCTTCAAAGCGTTTGTGATCGCCATAGACGGTGCGCATTTGTCCCGGCCAGGGCTCTGAGATGGCGAGTACGCCATCGACGCCATTGCCTTCGACAATTTTGCCCGATTCGGGTTCGAGTACCACGGGTTTGATGCCGTAGAGGGGAAAGGTCGCGGATCCGGGTTTGGTGGGGGTTGCGCCGGGCAGGGGACTGATGAGGATGCCCCCGGTTTCGGTTTGCCACCAGGTATCTACGATGGGGCATCGCTCTCGCCCGACATTGCGGTGATACCATTGCCAGGCTTCGGGATTGATGGGTTCGCCCACAGTGCCGAGTATTTTGAGAGATGACAGGTCGTATTTGGCGGGCCATTCGTCGCCTTCTCGGGTGAGAGCGCGTATGGCTGTGGGCGCGGTGTAGAATTGGTTGACTTTGTATTTGTCGATGACCTGCCAGTAACGGCCCGGGTCGGGATAGACGGGCGTGCTTTCAAACATGATGGTGGTGGCGGCATTTGATAGCGGCCCGTAGATGATGTAGGAGTGGCCCGTGACCCACCCTATGTCGGCGGCGCAAAAGTAGATGTCGCCGTCCTGATAGTCAAAGACGTTTTTGTGCGTGTAGCCCGTGTACACCATGTAACCCCCCACGTTGTGCTGCACGCCTTTGGGTTTGCCGGTGGAGCCAGATGTGTAGAGGATGAAGAGGGGGTCTTCGGCGTCCATTTCTTCGCATGGGCAGTCGGCATCAGCTTCTGACATGGCTTCGTGCCACCACAAGTCGCGTCCTTCTCGCATGGGACATGTGATGCTACTGTCTTCGCCTACGCGCTGGACGACGATGCAGGTGTGAACGCTGGTGTTCCCCATGCGCGAGTTGGCCAATGCAATGGCTTCGTCGGCGGGTTGTTTGCGTTCCATGGGGCGGTCGCCGCGGAACATGCCATCTGTGGTGAGTACGATCTGGCAGGCGGAATCGACGATGCGGTCTGCTAATGCTTCGGCTGAGAAGCCGCCAAAGACAATGGAGTGGACGGCGCCGATGCGCGCACAGGCGAGCATGGCGATGGCGAGTTCGGGGATCATGGGCATATAGATAGAGACGCAGTCGCCTTTTTTTACGCCTCGAGATTTGAGTACGTTGGCGAATTTGCAGACTTGTTCGTGCAGTTCACTGTAGGTGAGTTTAGCGTCTTCACCAGGCTCGTTGCCTTCCCAGATGATGGCGACTTGATCTCCTCGAGACGCGAGGTGACGGTCAATGCAGTTGTACGTGATGTTGGTTTTGGCTCCTTCAAACCACTTGATAGAGATTGGTCCGTTATCTATATTGTAGTTGTAGGACCGCACGGTGTCCCATTTTTTGTACCAGTGGAATGAATCGGCAATTTCTGCCCAGAATGCTTCGGGGTCGGCAATCGATTTTTCGTATTGTTGCCCATAGGCATCTATGCTGGGGACATGTGCATTGGTGCTGAGATTTTGTGGTGGGATGTATTTTCCGTTTTGTTCGACCACCTGATTTGCTGCCATTGGGATTCCTCGCTTTCTTACGTGAATGTCATCAGACGGATCGGATTTGGGAAGGTGAATATAAAACGGGATTGACAAGGGCGCAATGCGGAAAAATAGGCGGCTCGTATTTTTGGGAACCCTGAGGGCGTGTGAAGGGTTTAATAGTAGGATTGAGGATATAAGGCTTTGGGTGGGGAGGGGGACACAGGCCCTAAGGGAGGGATTCCATGCTTATGGCAAATTCGAGATATGGACTGGGCGAACAGTCAGATGTGGATATTTTAGCTGAGGTATCTGCGGGAGATATTGATGCTTATGGAAAAATTGTGCGGCGCTATCAAGGGCGGTTGTACAATTTTGTTTTTCGCTTTGTAGGTGATCGGGAAACAGCAGAGGATATCGTACAAGAGGCGTTTTTGCGTGCGTTTGGAAAGCGTAAGGAATATCGCGCAATTGCCAATTTTTCTACATGGCTGTTTACGATTGCCGGAAATTTGGCCAAAAGTGAACTGAGAAGGCGCAAGCGATGGCGATTGTTTTCATTGGATCGAGACGAGGAGTCAGATACGGGCATGGATTTGCCCGATGAATCTATGCGTCCCGATCACATGGCGGAAACTTCGCTGTTCAATGTGGAGATTCAGAATGCGATTGCTTCGTTGCCCGATAATTACCGCCAGGTGATTTTGTTGCGCGATGTGGAAGGTATGTCGTATTATGAAATTTCTGAAATTGTGAAGTGTCCGGTTGGGACAGTGAAATCGCGCGTCAATCGCGGGCGCTTAAAATTGCAACAAAAATTAAAAAATGAAGGTCGGGATGTGGGTCTGAATGTTTAATATTAATATATCCCGAAAACCCTGCTCGGAGGTAAAATATAGACATGACTGTTACTGATTTTGAATCGCGAGTTTCGGCTTATGTAGATGGCGAAATGAGCCCGGTTGAGATGGCAGAAATGGAGCGCAAAGCTGCCGAGTGCGCGCATTGTCGCGTTTTGTTAGCCGATGTGCAAGCCTTGAAAGAGCGTATGGCGCAATTGCCACGGGTTCGGCCATCGGCTGAGTTTGATTTTGCCCTTCGCAGCCATTTGGCTATGGCTATGGCGAAAGAAAAACAGCTTTTGCACAAAGCGCGGCGCACAATGTTTTCTTCTGTCTCGCGGACCATTACAACGCTGGCTGCGGCTGTGGTGATCGGTCTGGGATTGACGCAGGTGGTTTTCTATAGCGATACCACACCTATCCCACAAGTGGCAGTGGAGCGTCCGGAAATTCCACTGGTGCCGGGCGAGAGATTGCCGAATGTTGATGTAGGTGCTCTGGAATTGGAGCGTTTGTCCAAGGAGTCTTATAGTCTGGATTCTCGTCATTATCGGGACTCGGCGCGTGTGGATTCCGCATCTCGGTTGAAGCAGCGGCCATCGAATATGCGCGACCTGCGCGATGTGAAACAGGTTCCCGTTTCGTATTCATTTTGACGTTGACTCGACAAGTGGAGAGAGGCGGGGTCATGAGATCTTTGTGTTGCGCAATGGCGTTGTGCCTGCTTGTTGTGGGCAATGGATGGACGGAAGAACGCAGCCTATTGTGCGCGCTTGAAGAGGAAATTGCGGCAATTTTGGAAGATAATCGGCAGAGTGTGGTGCGGATTCACACGCTTTATCCCCGTGCGCGGGCAGATAGCGGACCGTTTGGTTCGGTGTTTACCCACGGTACGGGGTTTATTTTTGATCCCCAGGGTTATATTTTAACGATTGAAGCCGCTATTGCAGATGCCGATGAGATTCGGGTGACGCTCGCTTCTGGCGTGCAGGTGCGAGCTGCGCTCGTGGGGGCAGATCCGATTTCGGGGATTGCTGTCATTCGCGTTGAGGCGGAAAATTTGCCCACGGTTGTGGTGGGAGATTCACAGCATATTAAAATTGGGCATTACGCCCTTTTGTTGGGTAATGACTTTGGCAATCTGGTGCCTGCTGTTGGGATGGTGCATGAGATATATCGGGGTACGGATTTGTTTCAAGTATCGGCTCGCGTGCAGAGCAGTTATGGCGGCGCACCTGTATTTTGCAGCAATGGACGGGTTGGAGGTATGGTGTGGCGCTATGAAGATCCGGTTCGCGCCGTTGGACAAGACAATAGCACGCTGTTTGGGTGGGGTTCCATGCCGTCATCTGTTTTTGTTATTCCGATCAATCGCGCGATGCGGGTGGCGCGTGCACTGGTCGCACATGGGCAGATGGCGTATGGCAAATTGGGTGTGGAGGTTGCACCACGGGGCAACGAAGTGGTGGTGGTCAATGTGCAGGCCAATAGTCCTGCAACTGAGGGCGGGATTCAGCCAGGCGATGTGGTGCTTTCATATCGCGGGCGTGCCATTGCTGGTCCGACACATTTGAAGCGAATGGTGCTGGAAAGTACGCCGGGTGAGACCGCAACGCTGGGTATTCGACGCAAGGGGCAAGTGGTGGCGATACAGGTCGAGCTGGATCAGATGGATAGTGCTGCTTTGACCGCTTTGCGGCCAGCACCCTTGATAGAGCCAGTAGATGCAGCAGTTTATCAACACATGAGTTATTTGCAACGCGAATTCGGGTGTTTGTGGCAAATTTTACATCGCAAGTAGGTGCTTACTGTAAACGCAAAAAAGCGGTGGTCTTAGGATCACCGCTTTTTTATTTTTTCATGGTATGCTCTCTTAGACGAATTCTTACCTAATAGCCCGTAAAGCCCAACAGCTTCAGCGTTGGGTCGCATGGCGAAGGGCTTACCTTTGTAGCTTTAGCGTATATGGACGTTGCCTTGTCGCCAAAGACGGGCTACTTTCGCTTGACAAAAAGTTCATATAAATGTATATTTTATATATGGTTAAGTCATTTAAATACAGGTTGCGTCCAACGGGAAAGCAAGAGAAAATCTTGCTGGTGCATATTGAAGAATGTCGCTTGCTATACAACCAACTTGTGGCATCCAGGGTACAAGCCTATAAGAATAGCAAGGCGTCCTTGTCCTGCTATGACCAGCAAAAGATGTTGCCGGTGCTGAAACACCAACACAATGGCTTTGTCCAGGTGTATAGTCAAGTCCTACAACAAGTCGCGGTACGTGTTGATTTGGCGTTCAAAGGATTCTTTCGCCGTCTCAAAGAAAGAGCAAAGACCGGCGAGAAAGCAGGCTTTCCCAGATACAAAGGTCAAAATCGCTATGATTCTATCACGTATCCTCAATTTTCTAACGGTTGCCGATTAGACGAGAAGGGCTTGCGATTGGGCAAAATAGGTTGTATTCGTGTTGTCCAGCACAGGCCCCTTGACGGCATTCCTAAATCTTGCACCATCACTCGCACGGCTACTGGCAAATGATTTGCGTCTATCTCTTGCGATACTGGCGACGCGCCTGATAAAACGGACGCTGGTTCTGCGATAGGCATTGACGTGGGTCTCAATTCCTTTGCTGTGACCAGTGACGGCGAACATATCGACAATCCTCGTTTTTTTAGAAAAGAGGAAAAAGCGCTTGCGAAAGCCCAGCGCAAGTGGGACAAAGTTAAGAAAACCAAATCGCCACAAAGAGAAAAGTGTCGTAAGACTGTTGCCAGAGTGCATGAGCGTATCCGCAATAAACGACATAATTTTGTGCATCAAGAAGCAAGAAAAATGGTCAATCGCCACGGGTTCATTGCGGCAGAGAAACTCGATGTTCAAGACATGCAACAAAATGCAAAAGGCCGTGGGTTGTCTAAATCCATAGGTGACGCAGCGTGGTCAATGTTTCGGCATTGCCTCCAATACAAAGCGGAAGAAGCTGGTATTGGATTCAAACCCGTCAATCCCAAATACACAAGTCAGACATGCTCAGGATGTGGTATTGTAGCGAAAAAGCCACTCTCCCAACGATGGCATGAATGTGCGTGTGGGGTGTCTCTCGACAGAGACCACAACGCTGCGATAAACATATTGACGTTGGGGCTACAACGTCAGGTGGAATGCATGTGCCCGAATGATTTTATCGGGTAACCACCAAGAAGCCCAACTGCTTCAGCGTTGGGAGTAGTCACCGAGGTTCTTCCGCTTCTGAAGGGAGAAATGGATATAATAGAGAACGGAGCGGTTCTCACGCGCGGTGACATTTCTCTCTATATTGAAACCGAAAATGCGGTCACTTTATCCGAAACCGATCTCAAGTCCGGTGACCGCCAGGTCGTGACGGCGCACATCAACGCTGAAAATACATTGACTTATCGCATCGCGTTTCGGTGAATGATTCGGTGGATCTCTTTTAAAAAACGCCCCAGCATCGTTTTGCTGGGGCGTTTTCTTTTTCTGCTGTTGCACTTAAATGAGGGGTGTGCATAAATCAAATTTTTCACAACTAACATTTAATCAATAAGTTAGAAAAATGGTTATATGTTGCTACACGGTTATTAAGTGCCTCGCAAGGGTATGAGATAGGTCCAAAAAATAGGAAAAGGACGTTTAAAACAATGAGACTCCATTTTTTTCGTGAATTACGCCTAAAATCACCAAATTAAGCGACATGCTGCCTCTTAATTGGTGAATGTAGGATAAGTCTTGGTAGCACAACGAGCGAATTATGCACACCCCTCACTTAAATGGGAATTTGTTGAACAACTGTATGGGGAGTAAGAGATTCACGTTTTTTGAATAGCTCTATCTTCCTTAGATACGATGTCAATTTGCACAATTGCATCCAGGGCTGCGGCGACTTTTTTTAAGGTGCTGATGGTACAATTTCCCCGGTTTTCCAATCGGCTAATGACCGGTGTGCTGGTGTCTAATTTCGCTGCCAATTGCGCTTGCGTCAATCCGCGTTGCTTGCGCAGTTGGGCAATTTTAACCGCAAGCCGCAGTTCATCAAGGCCTTGGTAGAATGATTCCGCGACTTCTCGATCTTTCAACTGTTCTTCGAGAAATGTCTGAACACTTGTCTTTTGGCTGGTCATCTTTATCCCTCTTTGCTCTTTCGGTCAGCGTTCATGCGTTCTATTGCAATCCGAATTTCTCTTTGCGGAAGTTTCTGGCTTCGCTTTTCAAATGCGTGCAACAGGACAAAAACCCGATCCGCATCACCGTAGTACAAAACGCGATATTGATTTTTCCCATAACGCGCTCGCAGTTCTCTCAACCTTCCCTCAACTTGACTCGAATAAGGGAAGGGTAGATCGATACCAAACTCTGAAAGAATTTGAATTACCTGCAAGACCTTTCCTCTCGGCTTTGGTTGAAGCGAGAGTAAAAAATCTCTGACAGGCGCTTGTCCATTTTCATTTTGGTAAAATTCAACAGGCCACATACCTATTTTCTTTGGGCCAGGTTATAGTTTCTTTGCTGATACAACCAGTTATTCATGGTTAAATCTTTTAATGATGACTTGGAAACAATAGATTATAGCAGATATTACAATTTTACGCAACCTTACGCACGGTGTTTGGCAACGACTGATTCGTCGAGTTCGATCCCCAGCCCGGGTCCTGTTGGTGGGATGATATAGCCATTTTCAAACAGGAGTGGCTCTACGAATATTTCGCTGTGGAGGTCGTTGGCGTTGAATTCCTGGATCAAGAAATTCGGCGAGCATGTGTCGAGTTGTACTGCGGCGGCTGCGGCGACGGGGCCGCAATACATGTGAGGTGCGATGAGGGCGTAGTGGGCTTCGGCCATGCTGGCGATTTTTTTGGATTCCAATATTCCGCCGCATTGTCCCACGTCTAATTGGAGGATTTGTGCGGCCTGTTTTTTGAGGAGTTCGGCAAATTCGTATTTGGTGACGAGTCGTTCGCCCGTGGCTATTGGGATGCTGGTGTGGGCGGCGACGCGGGCCATTTCGTCGATGTTTTCTGGGGGGACAGGTTCCTCGAACCAGAAGGGGCTGAATTCTTCCAGTTCTTTTGCCACGCGGATTGCGCCAGATGTGCTGAATTGTCCGTGGGTGCCGATGCCGATTTCCAATTCGTCGCCGACTGCGTCCCGGATGCTTTTGAATATTTTGGCGACGTGGCGGATGGTTTTGAGTGGGAAGTCGCGCGGATTGGGAAAGATTGGGTGGAAAGGGTCGAATTTGCAGGCGGTGTTTCCATCCGCGACCAGACGGGTTGCGATTTCGCCCGCGCGTTCTGGATTTTCCCAGATGCCGTCGGTCGGCATGTAGGCATACGCTCTGAGTTTTTCGTGGACCCTGCCGCCGAGCAGATTGTAGATGGGCTGGTTCAGGGCTTTGCCGACGATGTCCCAACACGCCATTTCGATGGCGCTCAAGGCGGGTGTGGCGTCGAGGCCGGGGTGGCGGTAGTCGTGCCGGGATGCAAAGATGCGCTGCCACAGGCTTTCGATGTCAAAGGGGCTTGTGCCAATGGCGAATTGCTGACACAGATTTTTGATGAGGCTGATTTGGGCGTCCAAATTGGTGGCGTTTCCCGAGGGTCGCTCGCCCAGTCCTACAATGCCTTCGTCGGTGATGAGTTGAATAAAAAGCCAGTATCTTCCCCCACGATAGGGTTGGATGTTTTTGATTACGATGGTTTCTACATCGGTGATTTTCATGGTTGATGTGCTCCTGTTTTGATCTCTTTCTGAGTTACTTACTCAGCAGTTTCCATCAGTTCTCCAATCACATCCCCCACACCGTGACAGGTGCGCCGCCTTCGGTTTCGTCGCGGCGATACACCTTGTCGTCCCACGACTTGTCCTCGGTGCGGTCAAAGAGCACGAGGTGTCCTTCCACCGTCGCGCAGCGGTCCATGTAGGCGCGTGTTTGCTCAAGCCCGTCGTGCAATGTCTGCTCCAGATTCCGGTGCAGCAGCTTGCACTCAATGACGACCTTCTGTATCCTGCTGGAATCCCCGCCCACCGGCCATACCACCAGCAAATCCGTGCGCCTGCGACCCAGGCCATACTCGCGTTCAATCCGCCCACCGCTGTTGATGATGCGCTGCAAAAATGCCTGTAGCAACAACTGCGGACCTGCTTCCTTGTATTGGAACCGCTCTATCCAGTGCTCGGAGTGCTCGCGGAAAAACGCCTGGAACGCGGCCAGTAGCTCGCCTACTTGCAAGGTGCCGTTAGCATCAATGTACCAGGTCGGGTCATGGTGAAAGCCCGCCTGGGTAGTGTAGGTGAGGTCGCGCGGGATTACCTCGCGATAAATTGGGTTGGCAATGGCAATTGGATTGTCGGTGCGTACGAGGCCTAGATCGCGTACGTACTGCAGGTCGTCGTCGGCAAACGAGCCAGCTTCATCGGATCCTTTTAGTAGCGGTTCGATTACCCGGCGCACCCGTTCCTCCTGGAGCTTGTCGGTGAGTTGGTCCAGATGGGTCTCGCGGCGCAGGATCAACTGTTCGCGGGCGTTCTGGATGGCATCGGCGGTGATTGACTGGCTGCGGTCGCGTCCGGCTTTGTTCTTGAAGCAGGCTTCGTAGGCCAGTGCGTTGACCAGCCATGGCTGGCCCTGGGTCAGTTCCCAGACCGCGGCGCGTGCCTCTTCGGCGAATGCCTGACCGGTTTCTGTGGTGTGTTGCTCCAGCAGCGATTCGACGTCGTCGTGGGAGAAGTCCCCGAGCCGCAGGGACTCGGCGCGGATATTGAACGCGCTGCCCCCGGCGATGATGGCATTCTCGGCGGAAGATTGGATGCGGTAATCGCGTACATCGCGCACGCCGCACAGGATCACGCTCTGTGGAAACCGTCTCGGACGCTCCGGGTAGCCCGCGCGCAATTGCCGCAGCACGGACAGCAGGGTGTCGCCGACCAGCGCGTCGATCTCGTCGATCATGAGCACCAGCGGCCTGACGTCCGATTCGGCCCAGTGTGCAAGGGTCTCCCCCAGCGCGTCGTTGGGTCCGGCGCTATCGAGAATGTCGGGCCAGACTTGAGAGACGAACAGGTCGTCCAGCGTGTGGCGTGCAGCACGACCCAGCGCGCTGAGAATCGCCCGCATGGCCGCGCCCACGTCTTCCCGTGCCGCTTGTCCGATTTCGACGTTGACGTACGCACAGCGGAACTCGCCGCTGGCATTGAGGTCGTCCCTTAGTGATAGGAGCGCGGAGGTCTTGCCGGTCTGGCGAGGCGCGTGCAGGACGAAGTACTTTTCCTGCCGGATGAGTAGCAGGAGGTCATCGACGTCGAGCCGCGTCAGGGGCGGGATGTGGTAGTGCATCTCCGCCTTGATGGGTCCGGCGGTGTTGAAGAAACGCATGGCTGTTGTCGTCATGTTGAGACTCCCTGACGGCGAGGGGTCCTGGAGTTGTAACGCAACGCGGGCCTCCATGACCTCCACCTCATAATTTACACCGTGAGTTTGATTGCGTCTGCGTTATTCGGTGGCTTCCATTTCGCTTGAGGTGGATCCTTCAAGCGGCATTGCCAGAACGCTTTGTTGTTCCATCCGACTCAAGAGAGCTTTAGATCGTCGGACACATCAGAGAGCAACTCGTTGATCTTTTGTACTTGCTCTGGATCGGGAGTGGTTTCTCCGCTGAACTCGATACGGACGTTAAATTTTAGGTTATTGCCGACCGCTGCCTTAGCTATGTCTGGGATTTGATCCGCCAAATCCTGGATGCCGTTGGCTTCCAGGGCAGCTTCTGCAGTAAGCATTCCCGATGGCGTCGGCTGGTAGCGGTCCTTTTCATCCTCACGAATTTTTTCGTTTTGGGGAATCTGAAGAACCACCTGCTGGGCACCATTGAAGTCGCACGGCCATGTGATGTTGCTATCGCTGAGTTCGATCCATCGGGCGCGGATACCATCATCTATCGCCGACTTCACTGTGTGCCAGGGGAGGGTCATGCCCCGCTGGGTCGAGAGCGCAGTGGCAATGGCAATGGCGTTTGTCTCATCGTTTTTCCACGCATCTGGAATCGAATCGCCCATCAATTCGGCAACTTCGATCCGATCGGGTGGGTGGCGCAATATCGCAGAGGCACTGAGCACACCGGCAGGGACAGGCTCCTTCAAAATTGACGCCGGTCCGCTGGTCAACCACACCAGTCCCTGTTCTACGGCTTGTGAAATCGCGGTCTCGACATCTGCTGGTTCGCATTTCGGGATGGTGAGTGTTTCTTCATATCCTTCTTGGGGTACGGTAACAGTGTGACCACCGGCAAAGTAGTCGTACACATTCTGGACACTGATCTGCTCGTCGGACCAAAGTCCCGGGAGCTTCTGATATGCCAACAAATCGGGCGCGAGTTCGCTCAGCGTGGCAGATTCGGGTAGAAATACCTCCAGACTGGAGTCTTTAAGAGCAGGCTCATCAATAGTCGTATGCCAGAATGTCCTGACTGTGCGGTCTGGTCGCACCAGCCGCGCCACCCAGATTCCCTGCTGAACGCCTTGTACAACTGTATCCAGAATCTCCTTTCCGCGTAGCATCTTGGGTAGTTTTGGGTACTGCGCGAAAGCACCGACCAGATCCTTGACCCGGCGGAATTTTTCGTCTTCTCGCCACAAGTCGTAGGGTCCGCCCGGCATCATTGCCTCTGCGCTGATCGCGGTTTCCTGGATGCGCGATCGCTTGTCGGTTTTAATGATCGTGAATAAAGGCTCGTCGGTCACTACGATTTTGAAAGCATGGATATCATTGCTTTCGTTGACGGTCACGACTATGGAGTATGCCTGCCTGATTGCATCCGGGATGCGTTTGCTTGCTGTCCTTATCTCATCGGCGAGCATCTGTTCGCGAATGGGATCGATTTGCTGGTCCTTGAGTTGATCGCGGACTTCTTGCCAGCCCAGATACTCTCGAACTCGTGTACGCACGGCATCAAGGCCATCTCTGGAAGGAACGGCGAGGACGATTGCATTGCGATAGACCCGGGGGCGGTCAGCCGCGGTCGTCTCGTTGATGAACCGCTTCGTTTCCGCGCTGGGTTTGCCGGATTCCGAGGCTGATTTTGGACCGAGGACTGCGTAGTGAAACTCGCCATCGTCTGCGATATCAGACGGGCGTTCCGGTAAGGTGTGAACTCTTGCTCCTGCCGCGGATGCGCCCGTGGTGAGTTCCTTGAGTTTTTCAATGGCATCGATGACCTGTGATTCCACGAGTGGGAGTGGTACGCGCGTACTACAGGCGTCGTGATGCATCTGGCGCAGATTGGGGCGATTGCCCAGCCGCCATGCCCTCGGCAATTGGTCGCCCGAGTCGGTTTCTCCTGTGGCGATCTCCACTTCGTCTAAAAACCAGGACACGTCGGTCCAGCGACGCAGGGCTTTTTCCAATTCTATCTTGTCCGGGTTGGTTGCTCCAAGCAGTACGAGTAACTCGGGCGTCAATGCTTTGTGACCGATTGGCTGAGAACTTAGAAATACCGAAATGACTGCCTGTTCTATCTCCCGGTGGTGCAGACCCGTCGCCTCGGATTGAATCTCACGCGCTTTGTCGAGTTCGCCTTCGAGAATGGGACGCCATTGTTGGTGGCTGCCAGTGTCTGTGTCAACGCTGGCAAAGGATGCGAGTTCTCCTGCGGATTCGGCAAGATCGTTCTTTGCCGGATCATCCAAAAACACATTTGGCCCCACCAAAGGGCTTGTGTCCCACTTTTCTGCATCGCGCAGGGCAATGGCAAATGTCCGCAAGATGCCGCGGGTGCGCTGGAATCCTTCGAGTTGAGTCCAGCGGGTGTAGAAGATTTCGGTGAGGTCCGGGTGAAAAGGATAACTGTCTAAATAGCGTTTTTCCGCGTTTACCTGCTCTTTTTTGGTCTGTTCGTCGAGTGCGGCGATGTTACTCACCACCGAGGTCACATGCGGACGGAAAACGCCCTCATCGCTAATGGACTCGGGTTTGAAGAAGCGACGTCGCAGAACCTCTGCTACGTCCTCTTTGCTCACGGGACTGGCGTCTTCTTCCATCTGGCGACCAAAGATGTCGGATACGTCTTGAAACAATTCGTTGCCCAATTTGTCATGCTTTTTGGGGTCCGAGGCGAGAAGTGAGGCTACCATGGCGCAGCGATCTACATTCACAACGGCTTGCGTGAGGTATTGAAAGAAGCTCATTAACCGTCCCCGCCAGTCCGGGTCATTTTCCACTTTTGTGCGGATATACATCAATACTTCATCGAGGAGAATCAGGGTTGAAAGATCCTCTTCTTGTGGCCTCGACAGCAGTTCTACAACGAGCGGTCCCGCGGGTGGTGTTTCGCGCTCCTCGTCTTTGCCTTCGGCGTGGATGAGCTTGAGGCCGTCCGCTCCCGCCAATTGAAAGGCGAGAATGCTCCAGGGATGCTTGAGCATTCTGACAGTGCCATCGGGTCCCGTTGTCTCGACGCCCATTTCTAGGTCAATCTTGTCGAAGCACAGTGCCGCGACCCGTGCCTTTGGCGGCTTGAAGCCAATGTGGGCCTCGAATTCCCGGATTGCTGGCAGATCGGGCAGCGCGTCTGGGTCGTGTGCCAGATGTCTGAGTGCGATGAGCGTATGGGTTTTGCCGCCGCCGTAGTTGACGGAGAGTTTTCGATACGCTTTGTCGGTCTGACCAGCCAGGCGGAGACACACGTCTTTGACCAGTTCTCGCAGGTTGTAGGTGGGGAAGGTGAGCGCGAAGAACTTGTCGGGGTCTTCGTAAATTGGTCGTTGGCCTTTTTGCATGACCACGTCGTAGAGGTCAGCGGCAAATACGGCCAGCGAGAGTTCCCCGGTCTTCAGGTCGTCGCGCAGTTGCACGACCTCATGCCAGGGGTTATAGGGGAGTTTTCTCGTCATATCAAACCTCGTTCAGGTGTTATACTACGGCTTCGAGACGCTGGGCAAGGGCGTCAAAATCTTCGCGACATTTCTGTCGGATTGCGCCGATCCGGCGCGATGCCTCTTCTCCGAGCGGCTTTCGACCACCGCCAGGGGCGTCCGATAAGTTGTGCCGGGCGACAAGCGGCTCGAAGTAAGTTTCCTTGACTTGTATTTCTGCTCGAACATCCGACCACTGCCAATCTCTGGGCAAATCAAGGCCCGCGAGTACCCAGGTCTCAATTTCTTCCCAGGCGTTTTCAGCCAGGAATATCCGAGTATTCCCAAATTCCTCTTCGATGTGGTTGAGTCTCTGACGCCGGTTCGTGTCGCCATCACGGTCTATGCACAGGATGAAGATATTCGTCATTCCCCCGTGTTTTTCGACGACCTCTGCAATGCGCTCTCGTTTCAGTGCTTCTCCAACACCACCGAGCAGAGGATCACGGCAGACATCAACACGTACACGCGGCTTGCCAATAGATCGCAAGAGCCGCGAGAAAAGGGGTTTTAGAATATACTGATCTTTGCGGAAGTCTTCGGGAATGATGAGGATGTTCATTCGCCATTTCCCTCCGCTTCGTCGTAGTCTTCGGTAAAATAAAGCGCGTTCTCCATCCATCCTTCGGTAAGGAGCCTGCCCAGCCCCTGGGACTTACGCAATTCCCTAACGTTGGGCAGTTCGGCAACTCGGCGGATGATGGCGTCGGAAGAATTTTCCAGCCGGCAAACTACGGACATATTCTCGAATGTGCTATCATTGACAAAGGTCAATAGGTCCGGCGCATGGGTCGTGGTGATTACCTGAATATCTTGCTTCGCGGTTTGCCGTTCAATCAAGTCCATCAACAAATGCAATCGCGCCGGGTGAATGCCAGTGTCGATCTCTTCAAAGAAATGCAGACCCATGGGATTTTCGCCGAGCAACGCACCCAACATGGCGAGAAAACGCAACGTGCCGTCCGACGCGCTATCGGCCGATACCTTTCTGCCGTTTGCCTCGCAGAGCATAAGGTAAACTCGACCACTCGGGTCACGCGGGAACTCGAATCTCTGTACATCCATAGGCGTGAGTTCATGTACCCAACTTGTCAGAATCTCCTGTCGCTTGGGGTCGGTGCAAATTTTCTCCAGTACCGTCGGCAAATTCTCACCGAAATCGCCCAACATGTCCGCACCGGGGAAAGAAGGTTTCCGCATTTGGTCAGGTGACAGTTCAAGAAAACGCATTTCAAATAGGATGAAAACGACCTCTGCTATTTTTGGTAGAAACTCGTAAAATGCTTGCTTGCTCATTGGTTCAATCGGGATAGGCGGTATTGTGAGTTGCCTCAGAACTGCTCGATTTGATTCAAGCAGGTTCTCTTTCTGCTCTTTATCCCACGCACCGCGAACCCTGAGCTTCTCACCGTCACTATGAGCTGTGAAGATCGTCTCTGATCCGGCTATGAATATTTCTTTTTTTATTCGAAATTCACCAGATTTTCTTTCGTGGTAGCCGACCTCAATCATATACTGTGCTCTCCCATCGCCCAATTCCATCTCAACTTCAATCGAAAACATCTCTTGTCCAAAGCGGATGATTTCATTGGCTGCACCGCGGATTGGTTCCCAATCCGAGCGAGACTTCCCGCCGATAATCTCTGCCAGCGTAAAGCCGGTACCTATGCCGCACAGGAAGCGGAAGGCGTCTCGGATATTGCTTTTGCCGCTGGCGTTCGCGCCCACGATTACGGTGAATGGGCCTACGTGCAGGGTTTCGTCGGCGAAGTTCTTGAAATTTACGAGTCGAATCGACGTAATCATCGGATTTTCTCCTCAATAATTCGCAACTCATAGAGCTTCTGCAAATTCAGCCAGAATTTTGCACTGGTGTCAAAAAAATGAGCCAATCTCTGGGCTGTATCGCCAGTGATTGCACGTCGTCCGTTGAGGATTTCGGTGATTCGGCTGGGGGACACTTCAATCTGCCGTGCGAGTGATGCTGCGCTCATGTCGAGTTCTCTCAACTCCTCGGCGAGGTGTTCCCCGGGATGAATTGCAGGTATAGTCATTACATTTATCCGAATTGAAGCCGTCTCTGGCCCGGTTTCTGGATATTGTCGCGGGCAGCTACGTGATTACACAGAGCTTCGAGAATTGATCGTTCATCGGAACCGGCGTCGGCCAGTTCGATGAGTGCCTGGAGTATCTGGTTAAAGAGGGCGTTGCGTTGGAGGCCACCTGTGTCGAGATAATCGTCAACTTTGACCTGGTCTCCGGCGCGCCAGAGGTGCATCAGTTTGTGTACCTGGTCGATCAATGGGATGGGCCGTCCGCTCAATGCTTCGAGGCCGAGATTGCGGCCCTGGCGTCGGCTCCAGGTTTTGAGTTTGACCTTTGCGCCGCCGCCCGTGGTTTCCGATTCTTCTGCCTCATCGCTGGCTCCTCCCTTGCCCGATTGAGCCAGTAGATCGTACTGATTGACCAGGGCTGAGTCAGAGAGATTGCAAGACAGCGCGTAGAGGATGCAGCCACCTACAGGCGCGTCTTCCATGCCGAAGTCGTGGCGATGGAGCAAGTAATAGGTGGTTACATCGTCGAGTCCAGTGATAGCTTCTTCGCCATCGTGGGTCAGGACGCGACCAACGACAAAATCGACGACCATGCGCCGCACCTCGCGCAGAAATTCCGAGACCGTCATGAATTCGTTCGGGTCGTTCGCCTTTTTGACCACGGGATGCTTGCTGAAGGCTTCGAGTGCTGGCCCGGTCGCGGCCCATACAAAGTCCGGCCCTCGAATGCCTGCGTCCCAGAAGTCGCGGAGTTGCTGCGTGATATTCTCGCGCATTTCATTGAGCACAGTGTTATCCCAACCGGGACGAGCAGGGGGACGCTTCTTGCAGACGATCCAGACGGAGGATGACAAGGCGGCGGAGGCCCTCGCACGGGTCCTGGTACCCATCTCAGTCTGAATAGGCCAGGACCCGTCAACAACGAAGCCAGCCCGGATCAAGGCGGCAACGAGTGTCTCCCAGGCATCGGGTTGCTTGTTGGCGAATACAACTACGAGTCGTCCGTCTGGTTGCAATGCAGCATGACAAGAGCGGAATGAACGGGCCATGCCGTCTTCATAGTTTTGCTTGGATAGTTCTTTGTCGCCACCAAATCTGCTGGCGTCGTCTATGAGTTCGCCATCCTCTGCTTCATGATCCCATTTGGGGCTAAGAACTTCGGAGAAGACCGACTCCACCTCAGCAGACAATCCATGTGTTGACCGTCGAAGCCAGACATAAAAAAAGTCCATGAGAACGGAATAGCCGATTGCGTCATAGTAAGGGGGATCAGTAAGGATAGCGTCGTACTCCCCTGACGTCTTAGTAGCACTGATGGCTTGTACGCTTGTTATTTCTACCAATTTAGCTGATTCGAGTACGTGGTCAACACAACGTGAGACCCATTCAAGAGCGCCGTGGTAGTTGCCGGATGAATCGGATAACGGATTGACTTCAGTATAATCCCACACCATCGGAAGCGCAAAACGCGCAAAAGTATGTCCAAGTGTCTCCCTACCGTTGTGCCAGGAGCAGACCGCACTGGAGTAGTCAGCCAGTCGATCATTCACAAGTGCAAGATTTGCAATCAGAGCTTCGCGCCAACTCGTTGACCAGCCATCGAGTTCTTGCATCATGTTTCGAAGGATAAGAACAAATTCGCCAAGAGCCAATAACTGCCGATTCGTGAACAGCTTCCGCCAGGAAGTTTTTCCATATTGAACACACCAGGTATTTCGTTTCGCGTCCTCAATGATTGGTTCTTCCGGCAATCCAAATGGGATATCTGCATAGAGGGCCTGAAGTTGTTCCTCAGTCACTTCCGCCATCGCAAGCTCACGATCTGTTGGCAAACGGTATTCCTTACCTTTTTTTCTTCCTCCATCCACCACCACAGCCGTCATAGTCGCATCCAAACGTCCGGCGCGACCTTCGAGGCGGATATCTTCCATGGTCATGATCGTGCCGCAGCATGGGCAAGTTGCGCCGGTGCGAGACATGGTTCCAGCCCCGATGCGCTTGTCGTGTTCTCGTCGCTGTGCCGCGTTGCCGCCGTTTTGCGGTACATCATTCTGCACGCCGAAGACAACACCCGTCTGGTCGGCATTCGGTTCCATCGTGAGTAGCACGCGCTTTCGGGGTTTTTTGCACAGCCATTGCGTCTTGAGTAGCGGTAGTGTGGCACGGCACTGTTTGCAGGTGACGGTCCGTGCCCAAAGGTAGGCCACTGTTGGTTTGGCGATCCAGCGCGGATTGTGCTTGTCCTTGAGATAGGCGTCGTCGAATTCGGCGTTGAGCGGATCGACTTGCGGCACGCCTTCTGCGTCAACGTCCAGCAACTGTCTGGGGCGCGGCTCAAATTCCTCGTCTGGTTCCAATGGCTCGAATTCGGCATAGGTGGGGTAGTACGAAGATAATTCCTTGCGTGCTCTTGCCAGTACCCACCGCCCCCAGGCGCGGATATGATAGGCGAGGTCTGCTTCGAGTATGGGATCGTCGTATTGTACAAGGTCGAGTTGGATTTCGCCACCATCGCCGTGGCCGAGCCGTTCGAGGAATGTCCGCAGGCTGGCACCCTTAAATCCCTTCGTTTTTAGAAAGGCCTCCATAAATTCGCGGTCTTTTAATGCGAATTCGGGCAATGGACGAGTTTGACCGGCGAGCTTTTGGGGATACTCGAGGGTACACTTAAGGATAAACCAGGCCACCGGGTTGATGTCCATAGCGGTTACGTCGCAGCCCAAACGCATGGCTTCGAGGGGAATGGCACCGCCGCCAGCGAAGGGGTCCAGCACTTTGGGTGCTCGTCCACCATAAGCCTTGCGGATTTCTTCGCGGAACCACTGGATATCCGGGTCATTCTCCCTTTTCCAGTGTAGGATACCACCCATCGTTTCTTCTTTGACTTTTTCGACTGTACGCCCACCTACGCGCTTTCGTTCGATCTTTTCAATCACCCTGCCGGCCATGCGCTCCAGAATCTCGTTCCGTTTCTCGGAGTTGCAGGGATCGGGGAGTAGCGTCGCAATCAGCGCAGCCCGAGAAGCAGCCAGCGGTCGCCTCGCCGGCCATATATGTAGCGTGGAGATATGCCCATGCCGCACATTCTTCTCGTGGACAGAGTCCAGCGAGACCTGCTTGAGCGGAAAGGCGACTTCGATTAAGCGTTTGCCATTAGGGGTCATTCTTGCCATCCTTGAAATGTGTTGCGTAAATTCGTCACAATGACTTGTTCATGTGCATAGTCCTCAACAAAGAGCGCAATCCCACGCATCGAAATCCCCTCTCAGAGTGCGCTCGGATATGGAAAGTGCCTCCTGCTTGTCCGAGAGTGCTTGATCGAAATCACTACTCCGTCCCAATGGTCCCCAGGTGGAAAACGGCTCGATTCGCGTTTTGCGGTCGATTCGGTCCATCACAAACAGGGAACTGTTCGGTAACAAATCGAGCAGGGTCGGCGAGTGCGTGGTGACGATGTACTGCGTCTGTCTCAGTGTCTCCTGTGTTTTCAGGAAATCCGCGATCAATTGGATTCGGCGCGGGTGAATGCCGTTTTCCGGTTCCTCAAATCCGACCAGTGCAGGGGCTTCGTCAACTCCGGTCAGGGCCAGAAGTCCGAGCATACGCAACGTACCTTCCGAGATTACGCGGGCCGGTATCGCAACACCGCCTTCCCTCAGACGAAGTTCGACTTCTCCAAGATCGCTTACTTCCACCTCAATGCCGTCGATGTTCGGCATCAGCGTATGTAGTGCCTTTTCGATCCCCCTGAACTGCCCGGCATCGGTTGCTTTCATGGTATTGAGGAAGGCAGCGAGTTCTTCGCCCATCAAGCCGATATGGCGCACTTCCTTTACTGGATTGGCTGCTCGCATGCGTTCGCGTGGCTCAAAGTAGAAGAACAGCCAGCTTTCCAGTTCACGCCGCGCCGCCGCAAGGTGGGGATAGTGCGGCTGATAAAGAGGCATAGACAGGATGCTGTGGTCCAGGTAACGGTCATAATAGGTAGGGTGCGCTTGTCCTTCGTGCCGCAGGTGGATTCTTTCGCCTTGCCGTTCGAGAAAGGGCTTGCGCCTGCCAGTGGGTTCTCCATTGGCATTCAAGGCAGCCAGGTATTCATCGGCTACGCGCAGGATGCCCGATTTGGGTAGCATCTCAATCTCAATTCGGTAGCGCAAGTCGCGTTCGCGGACGCCAGTGGGAGGCTTGCTTCTCTCTTTAGACCCAACCTCGCGGTGCGGACGCCGCATTTCTCGTATCTGTCGATTGACAGCATTAATGACCGCGTCCGACAAGCTCAGGTCGGCTTCAATCGAGAACGATAGCTTCTCTTGTTCAAGCAGGCCCTTGATGCCTTTTTGCCCGATGGTGAAGGATTCAAGCGGTTTGCCGCGATAGGGTGGATCAAAGGCTTCTTTGAGCGTCCGACTCGTCCCCAGCTTTGATAGCAGTTGTAAAGCATCGAGCAAATTGCTCTTACCAGCCCCATTCGGTCCGAACAGAACCACAAGCTGAGACAGAGACACTTCTACGTCTTCAAGAGACTTGTAACCCTGGATATGAATACGCTTTAGCATATCGGTTTCTCCATTGCCTTCATGTTTCAATCAACCACTTGTAGCGTCGTGATGTACCCATACATCACGTTTTTCTCGTGGACAGAGTCCAGCGAGACCTGCTTGAGCGGAAAGGCGATAAGGCGTTTGTTAGTCATAGTGTGGCCTTTATACCGTATTGTTAGCTGAGTGTTCGCCGTCGTACTGCGAACTCAGTATCACAGATCAACTCTTTTACGCCATTCTCGTTCATGTCTTCATAGGCCCTCAGCAATCTTAGATCCTCGCGTCTTCCTCTAAACGCGACAGCCGAGGCTACAACTTCTAACGCCTCAAGCGATTGCCGAGCTTCAAGCCACACCATTAAAGTTGCAAAAATCTCATTCCAAGAAACATCGGCCTTCAGTCTTTGGTCAATCCAGCGATCAATCCAACGTTGCCGTCTCTTCTCAACCATACTGTCGAATTCTTTAATGACACGATCGCGATTCCATATTAGATGTGCGGATGATGCCCGTAACCGACTATCCAGGAGCTTCTTACGTGTAGCGAACCAGCCGCGATCATTGCACTCATCCCAAAGCATCGAGATGTCCAGATCAGACAGCAGGTCCAAGTAAGGGGCGAGAGCGAGCACTTGACTCTCTCGTTTGAGTCCCGGGCGGCCTTTTACTTTTATTCCGAAGTTCATACCCAAATTCATCATAAGTGCGGCTGGCTTTGAACAGTCTTTGATCGCGGCGGCTGCGACCTCCAACAGAGGCTCTGTCGCAACATATAACGCAGCTTGAACAAAGTTGGGTGAGAAACCGTGGAGATCCCAGTGTTTGAGGAGAAGACGTTCGGCCTCCTTAGTCGGTAATCGCATGATGAGTTCACTCGTAATTCTGTCCCCTCCATCGCGATTGCTCAAGAATTTATCTAATTCGTCCGTCAGTTCCGGTGACCATAGGTAGCGCGTCTGATACCACCAATAGTCCTTGTTGTTCGTGCGTAGCTTTTCGATCAGAGCCGGGATTGCTTGTTGGTCCCCACGGATCAGTCGTTGCTCAAGGACGCGGTCAGCAAGGTACTCTGGTACTGAGACCCTACGGAGTACGTCCAAGTCATCATCTTGTTCAGTTGCCGCCCATAGCGAAAATGCCGCAGACCGAAGAAATTTGTCGTTCTCATCATTCTGCCAAAGGCTAAGGAGAAGTTCACGCGACTCATCTGACATAGGACGCCCCTCTTCCTGAGCGCGTCGCCATTCACCTATTGCAGTATGTGAAAAAAAAGAAAACGATTTGGTTCCTTCAAGCTCCTTCTGAATGGCGGCGAGTTCTTGTACCATGAACGCTAACGCCTTTGGATGATCTATACTGTGCAACATAAAGGTGATAGGCCATTTCAGATCGTCAGGAGTTGCACGCTGAATAAAATAGTCAATTGCTGCGCGGGGAGGACATCTACGGAAGGCGAAGCGAAGTCCATGGGCTGCTAAGGCGTTTCGAGGTGAGTAGTCACCTTTCCTTTTCGGTTCGTCCGGCAACGCCGCCCAGGCGTCACAAACTGGTCCGAGAAAACGTGCTGGCTCATTTCCGCAACACTGTCCGAAAGCCCAGAGATATTCGTCGAGATGTTTAATTTTCTCATCGTCAATATTCCAACAGATTTCTATAGCGCGAGCCAGACCTGGATTGCCGATATGACCGGCCAGTCGCAAGGCTCCTAATCTTTTCGAATCATTCAGATCCTCCCGCCTGAGGAAGTCGTCAAGATCTCGACTCAGTTTAGTACCGTGACGAAGCTTTGCGTGTTCTATCTGAATGTCTCTCCACGGAGCACCAACACCCGGTTCCAATTTCATACATAGCTCAATTCCACCAGTAGTGTCTCCGTTGCGCAGGCGGGCGAGTTGACCGCTGTAGGTTCTTCGATCTGAGAATTTCCTGGCGATCGCAGGGACGTGTTGAGAGTCCGTTTCCGCCAACATGGCTAACGCCTCCAATCGCAGGTGGAGGTTGGAGTGGTCATGTGTGGCTGGATTGTCAAGCCAGCTATCAATCGCCTGAAGTATAGCATCGTATGAGGTCTGTATTGCGTCTCCGACAAGGCGTAGCGCGTGGAATAACGCAAGAGGATTAACCTCGGCAACACGACGCAGGAAGTCAGGTCCTGGTGAACTCGAAACTAAAACAGCCCCTATCACTTCAGCATAGTAGGGTTCCGCAACAAGACGAGTTGGCAAGGCATTTCTGCTCTCAAGTTCTGCCGCAGCTTCGGCGAGGAGCCACTCTCTCACCCGGTCATGGCGAAATATGAGTCGTTGATTCACAGTTGAATCCGTGAGACGAATCAGTTCGCCGTCGTGTGCAATGCGGCCAATCAAACGCAATGGTTTGTCTCGAATATTCGCCCATTCACTGATATTATGCCATTGTGGGTCAATTTGCCGATGGGCGAGCATCTCTTCCGCAAGCACGCGTAGTGCCTTGTGGTATTCGGCTGAGGGATAGTCTTGCGCCATTGCCGCAGTCCGAGACAGGGAGGCATCGACGAATTGGCCAATTACCTTGCCCGGATCAGGCGTATTGTCAAAGTCATAGAGAGCGATGAGGAGAGGATCGTGGCCGAATGACCGAGATATCGACAATGCATTTAACGGACTGAGTTCGTTACCAGCCAGTCGGGCCCGTGCGATAACTGCATCACGACCTTCGTCCTCGCTGAAGCCACCAGCGAATACAAGGAGCGATTCGATACGCTTGCGGGCCTGGTCTCCCAGCAAAGCGAGCGTTTCTGGCCACAAAGGGCATAAGAGGTGCCATTTAGTCTTCCAATTACTCTTGTCTTCTGTCTCTGCTTGTGCGCGGCTCCAGTTTGCGATTCTTTCTGCTAAAAACTGAGTTCGGTCCGCTCTATTGATATCCTCGACGACCAGCAGCAATGGGCGTTCAGGAGAACAAATGGATAAAGCTGTCTCCTCACCAGAAGCCAGAGCGGGGTGGAGTTGGCGTAGCGTGTCAGCGATTGCCTGATCAAGTGTCGTTGCTGAGGCAATGGTATCGTGCGATAGGACCAGTCCGAATTTTCCCGCTTGCACATGCGAGGCAAGCCTTCGATAGCAGGCTACTGACTTACCCTGACCGGTACCTGCTACTACGAAGGTTACGTCGCGATGAAGACTTAATGCGAGGATCTCGTCGAGGGCACGCGGTATCCAGGCTTTTTGTTCATCAGGCGGATGATTAATTTCTAAGCTCTTAATTGAAAGTTCGTGGAGCAATTCGAGGGAAAGGAGTTCCTGTTCAATTTGCAGAAACTGGCGTCGAATCCAATGACCAACTGGATCATTATCCAGAAAGTGTGCGAGTCTTGAGCGTGACCAAAGATCAATTTCAATATCGTGAGCATGTCCAGCAATCTCGACTTCACTAATGACCTCTTCCGAAGGTTCCTGATTTGTTGTCAATACCAGGGTACTGCGTAAGTCCGAAATCTTTTTTCGTTTTTCCGCTACTATTTGGGCTGTCTTGACAAAATCTCCAGATGGCGTCGATGGTTTCTTCGATTTATGAGAAGATGTCGCTGCATCTGGATCGTAAAGCCATTTTCTTTTCAGGTCATTACGCGCGGCAGTTGTATGATGAACCGCGATTAGGTGTGGTCGCCTGACTCCAGGGACAAAGCAGATTCCGTCTAAGGGTGCTTTAACAGTCTTGCCGTCAACATTGACACCTGTTTGAACGAGCGACTCATAAAGTGGGTCGGCCTCACGCAGGATAGTTGTAGCAAGATGCTCAAATAGCCCCTCATCAGTGATAGATGCGAGAGCCTGTATGGTTCTGTTAGTGTTCATTTTTTTTTATTCTATACAGGTCTGTCAAATAAGTTTCTTGACTGAATCCACTGGACGCCTGCTTAAAACATGCAGAGCCTGCCCCTGTATGCTTTAAGCAGGGGCGTGACGAACTACGGTTGTCATTGCGGCAGGGTTTTAGCCGCAATCCAGTCTATGAGAAAACAGGTCAGCGATTTTTTTTGAAATACCAATACTACAAGGTGTTCTCCAAATTGTCATACACTATTGCAGGCTCTTGAGGCGTACAGCGGGTAGTCTTTTCAGTCGCTGGTTGAGCGGATCAACTTCGATGCCTACGGACTCCAGGGCGGTCACTCCGAGCAGCGGTTCGGCATTTGCTTCTCCGAACAGGACCGTTCCGCCGACGATCTCACCCATAAATTCAATGTCTGCGGTCGTAATATCCATTCTGATCTCACTACCGTCGGTCAGTTCATACACCCGCTGACCTTTAGGGATGAGACCGATGGATTCCAGATGCGGTCTCGGTACGAGAGAATCGGTCGCTCCCGTGTCAACCAGAAAGAGACCTTCCCAGGTTTTGTGCGGTTCAGCCGGATTTCGAATTGTAACGGTGACGTGCGTGGCACCCATTTTCGTTCTCCTTTCAGTTTGTTCCTGTGGTTGAAGGCGAGAGGTATCCCTCCAAGACCGCTACCTTACAATTTATTCTATGAGTTTAATTTGTGCAATCGTAGCTGCGTTATTCGGCGGCTTCCATCAATTCCCCTGAGGTAACTGTAAATGTAACAGATTCGTGGGTTCTGACGAGTAGTTTGCCAAACGGGTCTCGCACCCTCACGAGGCGTGGGCGTGGCGTGGCACAGTCGAAGACGACGTAGAGCCAGTAATCATTGCGAAGATTGCAGGCTCTGGCCCATTCGTTTTCGCTCATTTGAATATTACCGGAGCCAGCGCGGCCTTTGACTTCAATGGCGCGTTCTTCTGCGCCGCCGTGGTCATTTGCAGGATGGCGGGATCTGAGGTCAAAGCCCGGCCAGTCGGTTAGCCCCGCACGCCGCGCGAGTTCGGGTCGTGAGACGTCCTGGACCTGGGCGCCAAAACTTTCCTCGTAATCGGTGGCGACCTGCACGGCAATGGCTTCGACATCGGCGTCGTAACGCTCGGTTTCCTCGGTATCCTGGACGGGTACTACGAGGGCATGGACGAGGAATTCCATTTCACCGGCTTGAATGAGGTCTGGTTCGGCTTGTAGTTCGGCGAGGCGACGGTTGCGGAGATCCGTCAGGCTTCGCTGTTGTTCTTTGACTCTGGTGAGTTCTGTATTGGCGTGTCGATCACCAGTGCGTGCTCTTTGGGTAAGACGGGATCGGACTGCGGCGAGTTCGGCTGCCTGGAAGTCAAAGCCGCGGTTGACGAAGGCCATGCGCGAGGGCAGATCGTTGAGGATGCGCTGTCGATGAGTTTGTGCGAGTCGTTGGGTCACTTCATCGCGGATGAAACTGGCGGCATCAAGGGCCATGGTGCGAGCGAAAGTGGCAAGTGGCACCCGGCTCGGGGCGATGCCGTCGGTACCTCTGAGGAGAAGGAGATGCTCAACCGCACACTCCTCTACGGTACCATCGCTCAATTGGCGCAGTCCGACAAGTCGCGATTCGAGAAGTTTTGGGGCTGTTTCGTCATTATTGAGGGCAGATAGCAGGTTAGTCTCCTGTGTGTTGACTTGGTCGTGCTGTTCGACAGAAATGAGTGCGATGTGGAATAGATATGGCTCGGTTGCGTAAGGATCGGTGAATATGGCTCCTTTTAGTCCATCGCGTCCGAATCGATTCAGGATTGTTGCAGAGATGCTGTCGAATACCGGCTCGCCGGGGTGTAGCCAGACTGCGTTTTCTTGGATTATAGGTTTATACACTGTCAGTCGATTCCACGCGCTTTCGGGATACAACTCAAGTGCGGATAGCAGAGGGTCCGTTGCACGAGGCCGAGAGGGTACCAGGGTAAAGGTTTCTTCGGGGTCCCCTTCAATGTGCAGGTCGAGTAGCGGCGCGGCTTTTTCCACGAGGCGTCGCACGTAACCAGGCAGCAGCCGGCGGTAGTTTTCCTGCTCTGCTTCCTCTCTGAGACGGGGTAATCGGCTAAGCACTTCGCCACCTTCTCCATAGATCATACGCTCCTTTTGTTCGAGAGCACGGATTTGATCTTCTGTGAGATTGCCTTCCAGTTGCTCGGCAATGGTGTCGGCGTCTCCAGTGATTGCCTGTTCGAGATATTCCCTCATGGACAACCCCTCAAACAGACGGCCCACGACGTCGAAGACCTTGTCGGATTGGAGTTGCCGGCGGATCGCCTCCAGCTTGTCGAGGAGCGTTTTCAGGACCCGTCCCTCGCGGGTGCCGGTGGCTACCAGGTTGATGATGACTACCGGATTGTGCTTTTGGCCGTAGCGATGGATACGGCCCATCCGTTGTTCGAGCCGCGCCGGGTTCCAGGGGATGTCGTAGTTCACCATCAGCCAGCAGAATTGCAGATTGATGCCTTCGCCAGCGGCGTCAGTCGCCACCAGGTAGTTGGCCCCGCCTTCCGTTGCCGGTCGGCGGAAAAACTCGACCTGTCGCTCTCTTTCCTGGTAGGGCAAGCCGCCGTGGATCAGGGCAACTTGACCTGTGTAGCCAAGACCTTCGAGACGGCGCACCAGGAACTCCGCTGTGTCGCGGTGTTCGGTGAAAATGATAAATTTTTCGTCGATGTATCGCGGATCGCGGAGCACTTCGCGCAATTTCTCAAATTTGGATTCCTCGCCAGTGTCGTACAGGTTCTGGGCCTTGTTGAGCAGTTCTGCGACCTTGATACGCTCTGCCTCCAGTTCGCTGAGATTAACCGCGACGGTGCCGCCCAGGACATTGCTTTCGAATCCCTCCTGTTGCTCTCCATTATCTTCCTCATCGGCGGTGCGGGTTTCATATAGATCGTCGAGATTATCGAGGCTGCGTTGTTGGCGTGCGAGTCGTTCCTCGGTGAGACGCCCGTTCCGTATGTCATCGATCAGTCCTTTGAGTTTTTCACGGCGACGTTCGAGGGAGCGCAGGAGGGCGTACGTGGAACTGGCGAGACGGCGCTGGAAGACGCTCATCGCCAAACGTGCGGCGGAGCGGTTCAGAATGCCAGCGCGGTTATAATAGTATCGGATGTATTCAGTGGTTTCGTCGTAGAGTTCCTGTTCTCTTTCTGGTCCTTGCGAGAGAGCGTAGCCCAATGTGTCGCAGTTTCGCTGTGGATAGAGCGGGGTACCGTTAAAGTGAACCATCTCTTCTTTGGTTCGGCGAATATAGTGCCTCTGCCGAGATTCCTGGGGGAACTCTTCGAAAGCATCATAGGTAGAGAGTGCGTCGGGCAGCAACAAGCGCCATAGATAGTAGTAGGGATGATCCTTGCCCATATGGGGCGTTGCGGTCAGCAATAGCAGATGTTGGGCCGACCAGGGGAGTCGCCAGTCTTCATTATCTACCTCGGCGCCAGATAGGGCTTCTGCCAGCCTGTAACGATCCGTTTTGCGTACCCTGAAGTCTGGCTGGCGATCCGCGGATAGCTTGTGTGCTTCGTCGAAGACGACGAGGTCATAAGCGTCAGTTTGCGGATCTTTCAGGTGGTTGAACATGCGTTCTCCAGCCAGGGTATCGATGCTGACGATTGCCCGGTCGTTCTCTGCTCCCAGGAAGGGGTTGCCATCTCGCGCGTCTGAGCCGCTGATGATGCGGAATGATAGGTGAAACAGGGTACGCATTTCTCGTTCCCAGTTGCCTACCAGGCCAGCCGGTGGAACGATGAGCACGCGACGGATGAGTCTGCGAGACAACATTTCGCGTATGTACAGACCCGTCATGATCGTTTTACCGGCGCCCGCGTCGTCGGCCAGCAAGAATCGCAGGGGGGCCTGTTGTAGCATTTGTTCGTACACGGCGATGCGCTGATGAGGCAGAGGGTCAATCAGCGATGTTTCTGCGGCAAACGCGGAGTTAAAAAGATGCCCGTAGGTGAGGCGATGCGCCTCGGCAACTGCCGAGATAGCGTCCGGGTTAGCGGAGAAGTCCATGCTCTGTGGAGACGTTGCTCTCGATTCTGGTATCGCTGGTACATCGTCAATGCTTTCATGGACGCTCGCTTCCAGTTCTAAGATGCGTTGCCAGGCCAAATTGTTGGGACGCGACTGTCCGTTCTCCCAGCGATTGACGGAGGCATAGGACACACCAATCCTTTCTGCGAACTGCGTTTGAGTCAGTTCTTTGACGCCCCGGATGTTTTTGATTCTTAGGGCGTAATCGCTTGGTAGATCAGTTAAAATCATGGGTGATACATCCTTCTACCTGTCATGTCTCAATTTTTGGACAAACGAAATATATAATATGGTCGAATGAATGTCAATATTTATATAACATGTGTTATATTACAAGGTATAAGAATGTATGTCTTCCAAAAAAATAATACGTTCAGGTCAGTAATTTACTCTGTTTTAGTCTATACTTTGCCCTACGCCACCAATATTTCTTTGATTACGCGGCATTGCCAGAACGCTTTGTTGCTCCACCCGAATCGCCACGGGTGCGATGTTGTAAACCGCTGGGGCAATGCTTCGTATAGCAGGGCAAATGTTTGTACGGTGGCCGCGAATTGATGGGTGTCCTGTTTGTCGCGTTCTGCGTGTGTTTTGTAATAGGGGATGAGCGCGTCTGTGACGCGGTGCAGCGCGTCGGTTGCTTCTGTTTCGCGCCATCTGATGGCTTTTGGCAGTCGCGATAGGAGATAGACCGCGTCCATGGTTGAGAAATTAGGCCCTCCGTGCCAGAAGCCGTTCTCTTCCTGGAGGTTCAGCATGGCATCTACGATTTTCTCAGCTTGGGGCGGGAGTTTGTCCATTCCCGTGTAGATCAGGCTGTAGGCAAATGTGCGGCTGATGTTGGTGGGACCTTCAGCGGGCCATGTTCCCAGTGTGGGGTGCTGTTGTGCGGCGAGTTCGTCGAAGAATGCCTGGACCCACGCGGGGTCTGGATGGCTGACGAGCATGGGTACGCGCGCGAGTACTTCGTGATGGGTGTCGCCCGATGCTTTCCACGTTTTGAACCACTGGTGGAGTCCGGCGACGGTTGTTGCGCCGCGCTGGTCGTCGGGAAATCGCAGGACCTGAGTGCCCAGCATGTTGAGTGCGCGAACTGCGTTCCAAAACGCGATCCCCCGTTTGTCTGCGGGGGGGAAGGTAAAGGATCCGTCCCGTTCACTTTGTTGTGATTGGATCCAGGCGATCCATTTTGTGCGGTCAAGCGCGACTGCGTCGAGGGCGTTTATGCTGTACAGGATATAGGTGATGAAGAGGGTGCTGGGCAGGCTGGGCGCAGGTGCGTCGCCGTTGCGGAAGGCGCCCGTGTCCGGGAGGTAGAGGGATTCTGCCCAGGCGATCAGGTCGTCGCGGATGGGGTCGAGGGAGATGGTCATGTGGTTCTCATTGCTTCAGGGCCGCCTGGAGTCCAGGGACCTGGTCCGCGCCCTCTGGCACCTGAATTTTCGATCCTTGAAAGTCCTCTCTGACCGGTTCAAACTGTCCGCCCAGGTGCTCGGATAAGAATGCCTCAGCGACGGCGTAAAACGACAAGCGGTTTTCCGGCCGTGCGAATCCGTGCCCTTCGTCTGGATAAAGCACGTAGGTCACGGGGATGTTTTTTTGTTTCATCGCCTCGACGATTTGATCAGATTCGACTTGCTTGACGCGGGGGTCGTTGGCGCCCTGGCCGATCAGCAGAGGCCGCTGGATCTGATCTACGCGCGCAAGCGGCGATTTGGCCAGCAAGGATTTTTGGCCCTCCTCTGTTGTCCAGTCACCTACGCGGTCTTTCATCATCGGCAGGATCGGAACCCAATAAGGCGGCACGTTTTGTAGCAACGTGACGAGGTTGCTTGGACCGACAATATCGACGCCGCAGGCGAACGTCTCGGGGGTGAAGGTCAACCCGACCAGGGTCGCGTATCCGCCGTAGCTGCCGCCCATGATCGCCACCTGGTCGCGTTGCGTGATCTTTTCACGGATCGCCCAGTTGACAGCGTCAATCAGGTCGTCGTGCATTTTGCCGGCCCACTCGCCATTGCCAGCGTTGGTGAACTCTTTGCCGAAGCCGGTTGAGCCGCGGAAGTTGACGCTCAGCACGGCGTAACCGCGGTTCGACAGCCATTGATGATGCGGATCGTAGCCCCAGAAGTCGCGTCCCCAGGGTCCTCCGTGAACCAGCAGAACCAGCGGTACCGGATTGTTTGGTCGAGCGTCGTCGTTGGATACGCTGTCGGGGGGGAGCGTCAGATAGCTGACCAGGTTCCACCCGTCGCGGGATTTGATGGTCAGCGAATGCATCCTGGCCAGTTGGTACTCGTCCAGGTCCGTGCGGTTGCTGAACAGGTAAGTCGCCTGTTTCCTGGTGCGGTCGTACAGGTAGTATTTGACTGGCCCGTTGTCCAGGACGTAGGCCGCTGTCCACAAGCGGTCGTCGAGTGTGCGGCTGGTGATGGATAATTCGCCGTCTTCCACCGAGTGCAAGTAATCCAGGTCCTCTTGAATCGCCGGGTCCAGCACGTGCCAGTGGTTGCGGTCGTAAGTGAACGACACGGCTTGCATGTGTTTCTCTGTCGGATGAACCAGCATCCCGCCGACATCCGCGCGGTCGTCCTCGGCCACCAGTTCTTGTTTGCCGGATTCCAGATCGAGGGTGAATAAGGCGGCCGTGTTTCGCTTGCGGCTGTCGATCATATAGAGGACCTGGTTTGACTTATCGAAGCCGGTCAGATAGGTCGTCAGGGCGTCGGTGTTGGGGACCTCCAGGAAGGGTTGCCACTGGTTGCTCTCGTCCCGTTGGAGGATCTCCTGTCCCCCGGTCGGCGAAAATGTCATGGCAAAACGCGTGCGATCGTCGTTGTCGAACAGGTAAGAGACAAAGCCCGGATTCTCTTCGACAAGGGTCCGCTCGCCAGTGGAAAGTTCGATTCGATAGACGTCGTGTAGTTGCGGATCGTGGTTGTTGATGCCGATGAGGATCTCGTTGGGCGTCTTTTCATTGATCGAGAGAATCTGCGAGTTGACTTTTTCAAAGGGCGTCAGGTCTCGGGTCTCGCCCGTGGCGATATTCGTCGCGTACACATGCCAATCTTCATCGCCCTTTGCATCCTGGTAGTACAGGATGTGCTGCCCATCATAGGTCCAGTCGTAGTGGCGGATGCCGCGTTCTTCGTCCTTGGTGATCGGTCTGGCTGAGTCGGGATCATCTACTGTGGCGATCCAGACGTTCAAAACGCCCTCCACTGGCGCGAGGTAGCTCAGGTACTCGCCGTCTGGACTGATCCGAGCCATGGATTTTTCTGGGTTGCCGAATAGCACTTGTCTGGGAATCAATTTGGTGTCTCCTTTCAGTTTTGCTTAAGACCAACCGCGCACCATATACGCCTGTAATGTGCCACTTTCATCGGAGTTGAAGAAGCCCGATTGTCCATCTGGGGAGAGGAAGGGGTGGATGTGCGTGTGCTTTTGCCAGGAGGATCCGGGGTCTGCGACTTTGCGCGCGTTTGCGAGCGCGCCTTCCTCTTCTTCGGGAAGGTCGAATAGCCAGACGGCTCCGCCCGCATCTATTGGACCTGCGTCTGTGATTAATCGCTTTCCGTCGATGTCTGTTGCAAAGTGGCAGAAGTCGGGGGTGTCGAAGGATCGGGACAGGTCGTTTCGCCATCCGCCGGGGGTGTTGATGCCTTCATCCCCGATGTGAGGCGCAGCGCGTCCTGCGATGAGTTGTCTTTCAGCGGGTTCGCGTGTGCTCGTGCTTGTGATGGCGATGTCGCTTTGTCCCTGCCAGCATTGGTGTCCCTGACAGAATTCGTTTTCATCCCGTCCCCATGGGAAGTCGCGCAGTGCCGTGCCGTCGTCCCGGATGAGGTGGATGTCTGCACCCCGGCCGCTGACGAGCGTTTCTACGCTGCCGTCGGGTGATGCGGTGTTGCCGTGGTTTTCCTGGATCATGATGTCGTGGGAGGCTACCGGGTCTGTCTGGCGCGTGTATTGTGGGTGGATGTTGCACCAGGAGGGTCCGTAGAAGATCAGGTGTACGGATGGTTCCTCAATTTCAAAGACGAGGAGGCCCCAGGGTGCGCCTGCGGTTTTGCCGTCGCCGAGGAATCCCGAGATGGCGATGCGCTTGCCGTCGGATGAGATTGTCGAGAGGGGGTACGGTCGGCTCAATCTGAAGTTGGTGTCGGGTATGGCGTGGTCCAGGACATAGATGGTGTCGCGTTCCGTTCCGTCCATTTTGACGCGTTTGAGCGTTAGCCTCCCGCCTCCAGGCTCTGTTTCGTTGACGAAGTAGTAGAGCCATTCGCCATCGGGGGAGATGGATGGTCCCGTGGTTCCGAGTTCGGTGGTGATTGGCGTTAAGCTGCAATGATCCTCGAGGTTGCAGACGAGGAACTGGTGCTCGGGGTCCTTTGGGTCAGAGCCGTGGGGATGTGCAGATCGGTGAATGATTAGCCGTTGGGAGTCGGGTGTGAAGATCTGCGCTTCCATGTAAATGTGTGATGAGGGGACCGTTTCATCGGTGAGCTGGATGACTTCGAGGTTGCTCCCCTCGGTCTCCGGGACGAGGTCGGGTCGGATTTTCATTTTGTTTCTCCTTATTACAGGAGTTGTGTGGGAACGTCACTATTTATACTTCGGCTTCGAGACGCCGGGCAAGGGCGTCGAAATCCTCGCGACATTTTTGTCGGATCGCGTTGATCCGACTCGATGCCTCTTCTGCAAGAGGCTTTCGGCCACCGCCGGGCGCTGCCGATAAGTTGCGCAGGTCAACAAGCGGCTCGAAGTAATTTTCCTTGACTTGTATTTCTGCCCGAACATCCGACCATCGCCAATCTCTGGGCAAATTCAGGCCCGCAAGTACCCAGGTCTCAATTTCTTCCCAGGCGTTTTCGGCAAGGAATACCCGCTGGGTATCCTTAAATTCTCCTTCGATCTGGTCGAGTCTCTGACGTCGTCCTTCATCACCATCGCGATCAACGCACAGTATGAAGATAGTTATCATTCCCTTGTAAGCTTCGAAAATTTCAGTTATGTGCTGTAATTTCAACGCTTCGCCTATGCCGCCAAGCACGGGATCTTCGCAGACCTGGATACGTGTATTTCGTTTGCCCAGGGAACGAAAGAGAGATTTGAACAGAGGCTCCAAAATGAACTTGTCTTTGCGGGAATCTTCGGGAATGACAAGGACTCTCACGAGTCATCCTCCGCTTCGTCGTAGTCTTCAGTAAAATAAAGCGCGGTTTCCATCCATCCAGATTCATGTAATCTTCCTAGCCCTTGATCCTGCCGTAGTTCCCGCGCATTGGGCAGTTCGGCAACCGGGCGGATAATAGCATCAGAAGAATCTTCCAGGCGGCACACTATGGATGTGTTCTCGAAAGTCTGATCGTTCATGACAGTCAACAGGGTTGGCGCATGGGTCGTGGTGATTACCTGAATACCTTGCTTCGCGGTTTGCCGTTCAATCAAGTCTATCAACAAATGCAGCCTTGTTGGGTGAATGCCGGTGTCGATTTCTTCAAAGAAATATAGGCTCTTGGGATTTTCGCCGAGCAACGCGGCCAGCATAGCGAGGAAGCGCAATGTGCCGTCCGATGCGCTGTACGCGGACACCTTTCTGCCGTTTCCCTCGCAGAGCATGAGATCAACTTGACCTCTCGAGTCACGCGGAAACTCGAACTCTTGTACATCCATGGGCGTGAGTTCATGGACCCAACTTGCCAGAATCTCCTGTCGTTTGGGGTCGGTGCAAATTTCCTCCAATACAGTCGGCAAATTTTCACCAAAATCGCCCAACCTGTTTGCACCGGGAAAAGAAGCCTCTCGCATTCTGTCTGGAGACAGGTCCAGAAAGCGCATACTTTCAAGCACAGAGTGAAGGCCCAGGTCGGATATTTGCTGGTACCATATCTCCTTGTATTTCTGAAGAAACTGAGTCAGAGCTGGTTGAGACCGGCTAAGGCCGATCTGCCTTTCACCATTCTCTCCTACCTGCAAACAGAGATCGGATTCGGAAGTTTTCATGGTCGTATAGATTATTGCGGATTCGGTCCTTAGCTCTTCCTCTAATACGCGGAACCCTTCGGAACTTGTTGGATTTAATCCGACCTTAATCGAATAATATGTTTTTATTCCTGAGAGCTTTAGTTCGACATGAAGGGAGAACTCGGACGGCATATGGGGATGGAGCGGCCCAAACCGTACAATCTCATTTCCCGCGCCGCGAATTGGTTCCCAATCCGAGCCGTATTTACCACCGATAATTTCCGCCAGGGTATAGCCACGGCCTATGCCGCACAGGAAGCGGAAGGCATCGCGAATATTGCTTTTGCCGCTGGCGTTCGCGCCCACGATTACAGTGAATGGGCCTACGCGCAGGGTTTCGTCGGCGAAGTTTTTGAAATTTACGAGTCGAATCGATGTAATCATCGGATTTTCTCCTCAGCAATCAGCGGTCAGCAGTCAACTAAAAACTTTCTGGATCGCGGCTTTAAGCATGCCGCGATGACAAAGGCACCAACCCAGATCCCAGTCCCCTATTTGAGATACGTATGCTCTAATTCATCTTTCGGTTGCCATCCCAGGATGCGCTTTGCTTTTTCATTTGAGAACTTCTGGTGTGGTCGGTTTGCAAAGATGTTGAAGACTTCGCATTGTGATGGCAGTGTTTTGAGGTCGATGGTCAGGCCCGGCAAGAATGCCGCTGATGCATCTCGCCAGGTTACGAGGAACGGACGGTTCAGGCCGGGTCTTGACAGGTCGTCGTGATAGCAGAAGATGTAGAATAAGTAACACAATACATAGACATCGCTCTGCACAGCAAAGATTCGGCAGATTTCTTGTCCCAGGCCCTTGGATAGGGCGTATAGATTTGTGCTGGGTTTGGGCGGTACGTCGGGACCAATGTTGTAATCCAGTGCCTCATAAGGTGCGCCCTGTACGGTGAAGTGAGGTCCTGTGTTGATGACCCGCGGGATGCCGTGTGTGACTGCTGCGCGCATGATGTTGTAGCATCCCATTGTGTTCACGTCAAAGGCGATTTGTCGGTGGGGGCGCAGGACAGATAGATTGATGATCGCGTCCATGCCCTCTGCCGCGCGCGTGACTGCATCGGGGTCTGATACATCTACGACCATCATTTCGTGCGGGGTGTCAAATGGCTCCAGGTCCGTTAAGCGCAGTTCTACATGTCCTTCCAGAGCTTTGACTACGTGCGGTCCCAATTGGCCATTGCTTCCGTAGATTACGACTTTCATGGTTACCTCGTTATTAAAGGCCTAATACCTGCTTTGCCTGGTTTGTGGGGAACCGTGCATTTTCAACGTCTGATTGCACGTGTAATACCTGCCACATGGGTCCGCCTGTCACGAGTGCCTTGCCGATGGCTTTTACCGCGTCTTCTGTTGTCAATGCGGTGTCGCCATCGCCGCCTATATCTCCAAATCGCAAGCAGGTTACGCGGACTGAATGCTCTCGCGCAAATTCTCGACAGGTAAATTCACCCAGGTAGCGCGCCATAGGGCCCGATTCTGTTGTGGGTCGCGGTGCCCAGACTTCTGTGACGTTCCAGTTGGGGTCGCAGGATTCGAATAAGCTGAGGGAACTGATATAGATGACATGCGGTACATTCTCTTCTTTGGCTGCGTGCATGATGTTATAAGTACATCGGGTCTGGAAGTCTATTTCCCGTTCATCGCTTTTTAGTTCTTCGGGCAGTTCCGCGAGGTGTACTATGGCGTCCATTCCCTTTACGAGGGCTTCGGTTTCGCCTTCGTGCCCGAGTTCGCATTTAACAAAGTCGCAATCTGTTTCTACTTCCACGAGATCTGTCAGGACGACCTTGTGTTCGTTTGCCAGTTCTGCTGATAGTGCCAGGGATAGTGCTGTTTTTCCCGAGGTGATCAATACGTTCATGGTTTGCTCCTGTTTTTTTATCCTGTGTACCGTCCGATATTTGCTTCGTCGTAGTATTTATTCACATTGGGGACTTCGCGCATGCCGTGCCAGACGCCGCGGAACAGGGTTTGTCGCTTTGGGGGCATGGCGGCAATGACTTCGGGGGGCGGGCATCCTTTGCCCCATTTTGCATTTACAGTGTTGTAACATGTGAATAGGCTCAACCGATCCCATTCTTCGTTGCCCCATTTTGTGCCCGTGTGGCACAGGGCTTCGGTGAAGATCAGTGCGGATCCCGCAACGCATGAATACGTGTCCCATAAATCGCTTTCGCGTCCGCTCAGGGTCTCGGGGCGTGGGAATGCGGCTTTGTGACTGCCGGATAAGAACATGGTGCCGTCGCCTTCTCGTACTTCGTTCAATTCCCAGACGACGCGGATCAATCCCGCGTGGATTTTCCCGGGTTGCATTTGATAGATGTGCGAGTTGCCGCAAAAGTTGAAGTATCCTCCTCCGCCATGGGGTCGGAAGTTGTCGTGACCGGCTCGTCGATGGCTGGTGTACGTATGGTCATATCGAAATCCGTAGCACGTTTCGGTTGCCAGCCTCTGATGTGAAATGATTTCGTTTAATACACCGACCACAACCGGGTGGTCGAGTAGTATTTGCGATGCGCCGCCGTGATTGTCGCGTTCATCAGGGGGCAGTGTTTCGCGTTCGTACAAAAATTTCATCTGGTGTTCGCGTATGGGGATGAGTTCTTCTTCGGTGAGTAAGGCGGGCAGACAGATCCATCCCTTGAGGTCAAATGTGTATTTCTGCTCTTCACGCATGGGCACGACGGGCAAGCCGTCGGCATTGGTCGTGGGTAGTAAAGGGTTCGACATAAAAACGCTCCTGAGAAACGGTTTAATCAGTTATTATTCTCAACAATTCCTCCCATTGATCCTCATCCACCAACACCCCTTTCTCCTCGCTCTCGCGTCTTATCCGCAGCATGCCTTCACCGGGATAGCGCGCGGATTCGTGAACGCCATGTAGATCGTCAATGATGCCGTTTAAGATGCGTTCACACATTTCCCGTCCGTTTAATGATGTGACATCGATTGCAATATAGGTTTGAGATACGGCGTGTTCATCGCCCTGCGCGCCGATGTCGTGCGTTGTTTGACCGGCGGATAATAGCGCGGCTAATGTGTCGAGTACGATCGCGAGTGCGGATCCTTTCCAGTAGCCGATGGGAAGGGCGCGTTGTGAATCGAGGATGGCGCCGGGGTCGCATGTCAGATTGCCCTCTGTGTCAAATCCTCCGGCGATAGGCAGGGTTTCTCCTCGCGCTTGCAAGACTTCTAATTTGCCATTGGAATACTGGCTCATCGCCATGTCCAGGAGAATATGTCCCTCTTTTCTGGGGATCGCCATTGTCATTGGATTGTTGCCTATGCGTTTTTCTGTTGCGCCCCAGGGCGGCATGAGCGGGGTGGTATTTGTCCAGCACATGCCGATGCATCCCGCGTCGGCGGCTTGCAGGCCATAAGCTCCGGCGCGCATCCAGTGATTTGTGTTGCGCAAGCCGATGCATCCCATGCTGTTTGCTTTTGCGATTTCTATTGCGCGTCCCATTGCGAGATGGGCATTGACCAGTCCAACCCCCATTTTGCCATCCCATTGTTCTACAACGCCGAGCGCTTTTACGCATTCGGGTTCGGCTGTGCCGTCTAATCGTCCTTCGCTCAGTTTTGCCAGTAGTCCGGGAAATCGGTTTAGTCCATGGGAATAGACGCCGTCGCGCTGATTTTCTGCGAATAGTCGCCCGCATAATTTCGCGCGGTCCTTCGACAATCCCGCTTTCAAGAGTGCCGCGACAAATGCGTCTTTTAATTTATCAAAAGGAACCCGTGTTTGCATTAGATGTTTCCTCCCATATTCCCCAATTTCCGATACAGGTCCTCTTCCAGCAAGGCGGCACCTGCCCGCGCATTGTCTATTACTTGTTCGACTTTTGTCGCGCCCGGGATGACGACGGGATTGGATTTGTGCGAGATGACATACCGGAGAGCGGTTTCCACGAGTTTTGAGTCGTCGCCAATGGCTTCTCTGATCGTCTCCAGCCTGTCCAGCATTTCTTCGTATTCTTCGCGATCGGATTGTCCCGGGTTCCAGTCGTCGCGCACGGTGTCGCCAAATACGCTTTCGCGGTTGTATTTGCCAGATAAGACGCCTTTGGCCAATGGGCCTCGCACGAGGATGCCCAGATTTTTTTCTGTGCAATAATCGAGGAATTCCGCTTCTGGTTTGCGGTTGATGAGTGAGTAATCCACTTCTACGACGGCGCACATACCGTTTGATAGTTCGTAGAAGTTTTTCAGCACATCCAGACTATTTGTCGAAATGCCGTATGTGCGGATAAATCCCTCTTCGCACAGGGTATCAAATCCTTCGATGTAAATGGTTGGATCTTCAATGCTACCTTCATGGCATAGCATGACGTCGATCCGATCGGTTTGCATGCGGCCCAGGCAGGCGTGTCCACACAGGCGTATGGCATCAGCGCCCGTCTTTGGCACAGGCGCTCCGGTGCGGCTTCCCCAGTTGCCTATTTTGCTCACGATAATCAGTTTGTCGCGCATTGAGGGTGTCAGGGTTTTGCCGATGCGTAGTTCGCTCATGCCGTTGGGGATGCCATAAGATTCGGCGGTGTCGAGTAAGTTCATGCCATTGTCTATGGCGGCTAACATAATATCAGTTGCCTCTTGATCGCTCAACTCGCCCCACTGGTTGCCTAAATTCCAGGTTCCCAATCCAACGACGGAAACGCGCCATCCGGTTTTGCCAAATGTTCGATAGATCATTCTTGTCTCCTGTTTTTATTTTTCCACATGGGATAATCCTTTTCCAAAATTCGCGCGGGCCAGTATCCGTACCACGCATATCCGGTGCGTCTTTCCAGGGCGACTTCTGATAGGGAATAGACTTTGTTGCCGTCCCGGTTTGCCATAAAGGGGCGGTTTGTGCCAATTTCGTGAAAGCGCGCCCACAAAGGCGGTGCGTCCGGGTCTTTGACAACGATCAGGTCTGTGGTTGCCGTGTGATTTCTGAAGCGCGCGGGGTCTATTTCGACGCGTTTTAGTCGGATGCCTTCTATTTTTGCGTCGTGAAACCATTGTACCGCACTTTCGATTGCATCTATTATCTCGGGACTCGGATTTTCAATACGCATCAAAAAATGTACGATCTTCGCCGTTTGTCCCGCTGTAATGGACGGCAGTTCATAAGTGCGCGCTTTGACGGGTTTATGAGTTATATGGTCGTGTTGCTGACACCATCCCGTTTTTTTGCTTTGGACGACAATCTGACATTTCAGGGTTACATCAATCGCCCGGTTCAGTGCGGCTTTGGCTTTGGCGTGCAGTTCATCGCTTGCCCAGGCGAACTGAGGCTTGCGGTCTGCGACGTCTTTTAACAGGGTCATTATGCCAACCATTACGCCGTCATTATAGGTAATGGCATCGACATCCCAACCGCGCCATCCACCCGTGGGGTGTTGTTCGCGCAATATATAGTCCAGACCCCGTTCGACTGCGTTGCGATATCGCACCAGGTCAGTTGCGATGTACACCTTTGCCAGATAATCGATCTGTGAGAATGTGTTGTGATTGTCAAATGTGCTGATCATCCGACGCTCGCCTTTGATCGCTCTGACTATGTCGGGGTCGATCTGCGCCTGCCAATCTACGTTATTGGGCCAGCCACCATCTGCGTTCTGGTAGGCGAGCATGTTTTCAGCTATATGGACAATCTGCGAGGGATCGTACATCGGGTCGTTGCGGTCGCGTCCATATCGCTTGCGCCAGTGGCTCATCCCATCTCGCAATGGGTGCAGATCAATGGCTTGATAGGTTTGCGCTTTGGCTGTTTCAATTTTGTCGCTGGCTTCACAAAGTCCAATAGCGAGCAAATATAAGGTTAAAAATAGACAAATTTTCATCTTTTTTCCTTCCCAAGTCACACATCGCGTAGCAATTATCAAATTTTATGAATTTTTCAGGATAAATATAAGTTTGATTTCTCTTTTTTTTAAAAAAAATAATTTGACAATTTTTAATATTTCTTTGTTTTTAATCAGTTATGGTGAACACTTTTTGCGATGCGATTTCGGCTAAAAAATACAAAGCCGAAGGGGGGCATCTGCCAAGATAAGAACCCCCTTCGGCGCGATAATCGCAGGATATTTCTACCCCACGACTTGATATAAATGTAGCAATCTCAATATATCAAGTCAATAGGTTGCGAAAATATTTATAGTTGGAACGGGTATTGTCTGTTGTAGCGTCATGCCAGTTAATAACAACACAACCTTAGAAAGGAGATAAATGTATGAATAAAAGTCTTTTAATCTGTGTGCTCTTCATCTCCTTCGCGCTATCCGCCTCTCCAACACTCGCTCAGCATTCGGTGGCGCGACAGTGGAACGAGGCCCTTTTGACGGCGATTAGCAACGACAAAGCCTTTCCCACAATCCAGGCTCGCAATCTTTTTCATACCAATATAGCGTTGTACGATGCATGGACGGTGTACGGCGATGGCCCCGAGCAGACTTATCTGCTGGGCAAAACTGTCAATGGTTTTACTGTTCCCTTTGACAGTGTGCCCCGTCCCGATAACATAGAAGAGGCCCGCCGCCAGGCCATGAGCTATGCGGCTTATCGCCTTATAGAACATCGCTTTGCCTATTCCCCTGGCGCAGCGACGACGCACAATATCATCGGCGATCTCATGATAGAACTGGGATACGATCCAAATTTCACCTCCACAGACTACACCGACGGCACCCCCGCGGCACTGGGCAACTATATCGCCCAGCAATTGATTCAGTTTGGCTTGCAGGACGGTGCCAATGAACGAGACGCTTACCGCAGCCGCTACTATACCCCGCTCAATCCGTCTTTAGACCCCTCCTTGCCAGGGCACAACGGCCTTATCGATCCCAATTTCTGGCAGCCCCTCAGTCTTGGAGAATACGACGATTTTCTCACGCCTGAATGGGGTTCCATGATGCCCTTTGCCCTCGGCGAAGAGGACATGACGATGTACCAACGGGACGGTGACAACTATCCGGTTTATCACGATCCGGGACCGCCGCCCCATATAAATATTCAGCAGGAGAACCTCGACCGCGCCGGATTGAGAATGTCGTCCGAAGAATATCAATGGGGTTTTGCCCTCGTCGCGCTGTGGTCGTCCCATCTCGACCCGGCTGACGGCGTCCTCTGGAATATCTCCCCCGGTGCTATCGGCAATGCGCCAACATTGCCCCAGACGCTGAGCGAGTACAAGGCATTCTACAATTTTTTCGATGGCGGTGATGCCAGCCAGGGCCATCCGATCAATCCCCATACTGGGCAGCCCTATGAAGACCAGTGGGTGCCGCGTGCCGACTATGCCCGGGTACTGGCTGAATTTTGGGCCGATGGTCCAGATACCGAGACGCCACCGGGCCATTGGTTCAGCATCCTCAATTACGTTAGCGACCATCCGCTTTTTGAGAAACGTTTCAAAGGACAGGGGCCGGTTCTCGACGATCTGGAATGGGATGTAAAGGCATATCTGGCTCTGGGAGGTGCCATGCATGATGCCGCCGTGAGTGCGTGGAGCATAAAGGCCTGGTACGACTATATCCGTCCCATTTCGGCCATTCGCTGGATGGCTGATCGCGGCCAGAGCAGCGATCCAGACTTGCCGCGCTATGATCCAGCTGGTCTGCCTCTTATGGATGGCTATATCGAGTTGGTCAAAGCCGACGACCCCCTCGCAGGCGCAGGCGGTGAGCATATCGACAAAATCAAATTGAAGGTCTGGCGCGGGCCGGATTATGTCACGGATACGGCGACTGATATCGCTGGCGTGGGCTGGATATTGGCCGAGAACTGGTGGCCGTATCAGCGGTCCAATTTTGTTTCTCCGCCTTTTGCTGGCTATGTTTCGGGGCATTCGGTCTTCTCGAATGCTGCTGCCAGAGTTTTGACTTTGCTTACCGGCGATCCGTTTTTCCCGGGGGGAATGGGCGAGTTTAGCATTGCGCGCAATCGCTTTCTCGTTTTTGAGGAAGGTCCCAGTGTGGATGTGGTGCTGCAATGGGCTACGTACCAGGACGCCTCTGATCAGAGTTCTCTCTCTCGCCTTTGGGGCGGCATTCATCCACCTGTAGATGATATCCCCGCGCGTATCATCGGTGCCCACATTGGCGAGGATGCTTTTGCACTGGCTGAGATGTATTTCGGTCAGCCACTACCCTGGGCACCTGACGCGCCTGCGGTGACGGGGGAATCGGCGACCAGTGTGACGGTGAATTGGGAGGCCCTTTCCACGACGATTACGAGCTACGATTTGCGCTACCGACAGGGCGACACTCTGGTCTTTACGGACGGTCCACAGGGTGTGACCGGAACGAGTGCGGTCATCACCGGGCTAAGGCCCAATACCGCATACGTGGTGCAGGTGCGAGGGAGCAATGCGACAGGCGATGGCGACTGGTCGGAAGTGGGTATTGGTAAGACGGTCACGCCGACCGTCTCTCTGGATCTGGATGATTTTGAAGAGAATCAGTCAGTGTCCGTTCTCGATGTTTTTCCCGGTCGCGTTATCTCTATCCAGATTTTCGGTACCTATTTTCAATCTATAGATGATTTTTTTCTGCGCTTTGAATACGATGCGACACAGGTGGTTTATGAAGGGGTTAGCAGGGAGCGTGTCTTGTCTGGTATCTTGGCCCTTCCCGGAAGTGATTTTGTGACGATAGGGATGACGTTATCAAAAGAAAACCCAATGGTTGATGGCAGTTTGGCAGGTACAATTCGCTTTCGCACCACAGAGGCGTTTTCGGGCACAGACATACGCCTGATGCAGTTGAGAGTTGTGGGAGAGGAATACGCCGAGATACTGCCCGTGGATCTGAATATTGCCCTGAGAGTGGCTGTTCCTCCTTCTCCGGACTTTAATGGAGATGGTGTTGTGGATTACTACGACTATGATCTTTTTTATCAGGCGTTTGGTTCCCGGGTGGGTCAAGCAGAGTATGAAGAAAAATACGATCTAAATGGCGATGGCGAGATTGGAATTCCCGATTTTCTGATTTTTGTGGAGAATTTCGGGAAATCGTGAACTGCTTTTAGTGTAAAATAAAAAATAAAGAAACACCGAGTTTATCTCTGTTTAATCTTTTTGAAATAATTTGACTGTAATTTTTACCCCGTCGCGATCATCGGGTATTGCGGCGGGGTAAACTGTATGTGCCGCGATCCTCATCGGGTATTGCCTTGTTGAAAGGAGGCTTTTGTTGGCTAACCCATTTATTAAGAAGATTTTGTTTTTTCGAGGAACTACACACAATGGAGGTATTACACGTATGAAAAAGTTTATGAATATGTTGTTTGCTGCTGCATTGCTATGCACTACGGGTCTTACTGTTCACGCAGAGGAGACTGTTAAACTCGGCGTGCTGCACTCTCTCAGTGGGACCATGGCTATTTCTGAGGTTTCCCTGCGGGATGTCGTACTTATGGCTGTTGAGGAAATCAATGCCAGTGGCGGCGTGCTGGGGAAGAAGATTGAACCCGTGGTTGTCGATCCGGCATCGGACTGGGATCTATTTGCCGAGAAAGCCAAAATGCTGCTTCGGGAAGAGAAGGTTGACGTGACTTTTGGTTGCTGGACTTCGGTTTCGCGCAAGTCTGTTTTGCCGGTTTTTGAAGAGAGCAATGGTTTGCTCTTTTATCCCGTTCAATACGAAGGGGAGGAGTGTTCTCGCAATATTATTTATACCGGTGCTACGCCCAACCAGCAGCTAATTCCCGCTGCGGAATATCTGATGAGTGAAGAGGGGGGCAGTTATAAGAAGTTTTATCTGCTGGGTACGGACTATGTTTTCCCGCGTACTGCGAATAAGATTCTCCGTGCTTTTTTGCTGCACAAGGGTGTGCCCGAAGAGAATATTATTGAAGAATATACGCCTTTTCACCATCAGGACTATCAGACCATAGTCCAGAAGATCAAGCGCTTTGCCGCCAATGGCGACGCCGCTGTCTTATCGACCATTAATGGTGACTCCAATGTCCCGTTCTACAAGGAATTCGCCAATCAGGGTCTCACATCGGCAATGTGTCCGATTATGGCATTTTCTGTTGCTGAAGATGAATTGCGTTCGATGGATACGGAGTTTCTCGTTGGTCATCTGGCTGCCTGGAATTATTTCCAATCTATTCCCGTTGCGGAAAATCGCGCGTTTGTGAAAAAGTTTAAGGATTATTGCGCGGCAAATGGGTTGCCCGGAGGTGCGAAGCGGGTTACCGATGATCCCATCGTGTGGTCTTATGTGGGTGTTTATCTCTGGAAAGCGGCAGTGGAAAAAGCCGGTTCTTTTGATGTTGATGCTGTGCGTCCCGCGCTTTATGGCCTCAAATTTGACGGTCCGGGTGGTACGGTGATGATGGATCCGGTGAATCACCATTTGCACAAGCCCGTGCTGATTGGCGAAATTCGCAAGAACGGTCAATTCAAGATTGTGTATGAGACCGATGGCCTCGTCGCTCCCGATCCCTGGGACGATATCACGAGTGCGGACAAAGATTGCGATCATGTCGAGCACATGGGAACCTATACTCTCAAACAGTAGTGAATAGGGCGGGGCAATTCGATTGCTCCGCCCGCGAAATAGGAGAAAAAAATGAAAAAATTGTTGCTGCTTCTCACGATCCTGGCTTTTTCCGCCACTTCGTCATTCGCTCAGATCAAAATTACAGATAATTTCACGGTTACGGGATTTTTCGATATGTCGTCAACTTACGACACGGCATCCAAATCCAATAATCTGTCTTTTGATCAGTTTGAAGTTGACTTTATTTACAACTATGGACACGGCCTGATGGCCCAGGCCGATATCAATAGTCTCAGTGGAGGCTCTGTTGATCTCGAACAGGCTTTTGTGACTTACAAAGCTCCGAATGGATTCAGTATTACGGGGGGTAAGTTTTTGAGTTGTTCGGGTTGGGAAGCCGCAGAACCCACGGGTCTGTATCAGTACTCTTATTCTGCCACACTCGTTTATGGCGGTTATCAAAATGGTGCCGCTGTGGGGTTTGGAAATGGCAAAGTCGGCTTTTTTGGCTCTGTTGTCTCCAGCGTGTGGGATGGGTCCGACACCAGTTTTGACGATCTGGGTTTTGAAGCACAAGTTGCTTTTACACCTGTTGAAGTATTTACGGCCAAGGTCGCGTATCTCTGGGAAGATATGGGTGGTTTTGAGCAATCGCTTCTCAATGGTTGGGCAATGTATGCCACAGGTCCTGTGACACTGGCGGCGGAATACAACTATCTGGCGAACTGGGGGGAAAGTGGCAATAGTGGCTATGGCTGGATTTTAATGGGCAATATGGCTTTGTCCGACAAGGTTGGTGCCACGGTGCGCTACAGTGGTCTGGATACAGATGCCGATGGAAAGTTTACGGAGATTACTTTTAGTCCCAGCTATACGATTACCGATAACTGGGGGGTGTTGGCCGAATTGCGCCGCGATATTGATTCAGAAGTAACCCTGTTTGCTTTTGAATCTATTTTTACGTTTTAATCAGTAGGGGCGAGGCATGCCTCGCCCCTACCCGTTTTACCATTTAAAACGCATGAAAATAAAACGCCACAATTTTTTGCGCTCTGTCTGCGCGCTGGCCCTCATTTTGGGCGCATCGCCCATCCAGGCACAGATAGATCACCAATTGCAACTCGGGCGCATCGTCAGCAATGACCGCGATAGCATCACTACTGCGGTTAGAGTTATTTCCGATGCGAAAGATGTCGCTTATTATGCCCTGATGGTTGCGCTTTTTAACGGTGAACTCTATCTGAAGAATAATGAGCTCGTCATTATCGGCGACATGCAAGAAGACGATTATGGCGATACCTTAGCCCCGCTCTACACCGCATATCCCAAACGCCATCCCATTCTGAACGATGAGGGTAAGCCCCTTATTGCATCGCTGATCGATCTCGAAGAGATTGATAGCAACCGCCGCATCCGCGCGCTTATTCAACCCTATCTCACGCAGATGGAGATTTTTCATCCGGATCCCGGCAAGCGCCGCGTTGCTGTAGAGACGCTGGGTAATCGCGGCGGTCTGGGCGCGGTCCCCATGTTGCGAGATGCTCTGGAGAAAGAAACGGATAGTAGTATTCAAAGTCTGATCCGCGTTGCTCTGGGCAAGCTCGAGCTCACACATCCCGATCCCGAGGTTCGTCTCAACGCGGCCAAAGCGCTGGGTGAACTCAACAACACATTTGTCCTTTCTTTTTTACAAGCTCGTGTTGAACCCGATGCCAATGGCAATATTGCAGAGTCAGATCCCGCGGTTCAAAGCGAAATACGCGATGCGATTCAGTGGCTGGAAACTTTCAACCAGATCATGGTTGCGATCCAGACTGCTTTTGTCGGTCTCAGTCTGGGGTCTATTCTCATTCTGATTGCGCTTGGTCTGGCGGTTATTTATGGGCAGATCGGTATTATCAATATGGCGCATGGCGAATTTATGATGGTTGGGGCTTATTTTACGTTTATTGTGCAGAATATTTGCATGATTGTCCTGCCTGCAGCCTATATCGATCTGTTTTTCCCCCTGTCTTTACCTATTGCATTTCTCACGGCTGGTAGTATGGGATTGCTCGTTGAGTCCCTGATTATTCGCCGCCTTTACAACCGCCCTCTCGAAAGCCTGTTGGCGACATGGGGTATTAGTCTTATTCTCGTGCAACTCGCGCGTACGATTTTTGGCGATCTCACGGCTGTCAAGCTGCCCCAAATTCTCAGTGGCGGTTTCGAGTTAGCACCACAGGTGCTGTTGCCGTATAACCGGATCTTTATCATCTGTCTCACGACCGTCATTCTGATTGGTTTGGTCGCATTTTTCTTTAAGACTCGCTTTGGGCTTCGGTTGCGTGCGGTTACACAAAATCGCGGGATGAGTGCTTGTATGGGTGTTCCCACCCGTCGCGTTGACGCGATTGCTTTTTTTATAGGTACGGGTATCGCGGGTATCGCAGGGTGGGCTATGACGCTTATTGGCAATGTCGTTCCAAATATGGGGCAGACGTATATTGTCGATGCGTTTCTCGTGGTTGTCGTGGGTGGTGTTGGAAAAATTTTGGGAACTATTGTCGCAGGTCTCGGTATTGGCCTGTCCAATAAGGTTATTGAGCCCTTTGCCGAAGCCGTTTATGCCAAGGTTCTCATTTTGGGCCTTATTATCCTTTTTTTACAGTTGCGTCCCACGGGCATCTTTCCCGCGAAGGGGAGGGACGAATAGACGAGATATTTTATGGCTTATTACCGTCCCATTATTGTATTCCTCATTTTTGGTATTGCCGCGCCTGTGCTCAATGCTATGGGGTTGCTTTCAGATACGACGTTAAATCTCTGGGGTCGCTATTTTTGTTTTGCGATTGCCGCACTGGGGATTGATCTGATCTGGGGATATACGGGTATTCTGTCGCTGTGTCAGGCATTCTTTTTTTGTTTGGGTGGATATGCGATTGGCATGCACATGCTGCTCAAGACGGGTACGCAAGGGGTTTATGGGAGTGCGTTGCCCGATTTTATGGTGTGGAATCGCGTGGAGCAATTGCCCATCTTTTGGGAGCCTTTTCACGCTTTTACATTTGCGTTTATACTGGCGCTTATGATTCCGGCGCTTATTGCGCTCATTTTTGGGTTTCTCGCTTTTCGCAGCCGTCTCCAGGGGGTTTATTTTGCCATTATTACGCAGGCTCTTGCCCTGGGGGTCTGGCTCATTTTTTTGCGGAATGAAACCATGCTCGGCGGTACCAATGGCCTGACGGATTTTAAAACTTTGCTCGGTTTTGAGTTGGCCGATCCGGCGAGCAAACGCGGTCTTTATATTATTGCTTTTGTCACGCTTTTTGCTTCTTACTTTTTATGCCGATTTATGGTAAAATCCAAGCTCGGTCGCGTGCTTATTGCGGTTCGCGATAGCGAGCATCGGTTGCGTTTTATCGGCTATCGCGTTGCCAGTTACAAAGTATTCGTGTTTGTGATGGCAAGTATGCTCGGCGCTCTGGGTGGATTGCTCTATGTGCCTCAGACCGGGATTATTACACCGGGTCGGATGGATGTGCAGGCTTCTATTGAGATGGTGATATGGGTTGCTGTTGGTGGGCGGGGGACTCTGATCGGTCCTATTATCGGTGCAGTACTTGTCAATCTTTTGTACAGTTTTTTGACGGGTGCATTCCCCGGTACCTGGCTCTATTTTTTGGGATTCCTTTTTATCGGTGTTGTGCTCTTTTTTCCCGATGGTCTCATTGGTCTGCGGTCTAAGATTAAGATAAGTAGTCTGAAGCGATTCTTGCCCACACGCGCCACTTTACCTGTACCTGCTGAAAGCCAGGATTGATATGATATTTGATCCGGTTTTGCTGACTGTTCAAGATCTGCGCGTGTCTTTTGATGGCTTTGTCGCGCTCGATATAGACGAGTTTATCCTGCACGACCGCGAATTGCGCGTTGTTATCGGTCCAAATGGTGCGGGTAAGACCACTTTTCTCGATGTTTTGTGTGGCAAGACCAGACCCGATCGCGGCAGTGCGCGTTTTGAAAAGTTTGATCTCACCCAGATGAGCGAAGATGCGATTGTCAAAGCGGGTGTTGGTCGGAAGTTTCAAACGCCTTCTGTTTTTACCTCTCTTACGGTGTACGAGAATCTGATGCTCGCGCTCAAAACCGATCGCACGGTTCTTTTTTCACTTGTTTCGCGTCTGTCGGACAAGAATCGAGATCGCATCAATGCTGTTGCAGAACAAACGGGTTTGGCTGATCATCTGCATACGGTTGCTGATGCTCTTTCGCACGGGCAGAAACAGTGGCTCGAGATTGCGATGGTCATTTTGCAAGATCCCGAGCTTTTTTTGATTGATGAACCCGCTGCTGGTATGACGGATGAAGAGACGGTTAAGACTGGGGAACTTCTCGAACGCTTGACGATGAATCACGCGATTATTGTTATTGAACACGATATGGAATTTGTGAGACAGATCGCGCGCACTGTCACGGTTCTCCACGAGGGCAAGGTGCTCGTTGAGGGACCGATGGATCAGGTGCAAAATGATCCCCGGGTTATTGAGTGTTATTTGGGTAGTGCGCAGCATTGAATGGATAGTATTTTAATGACGACGACCACAGACACCGCGCTTGCCGTTCGAGGCCTGGATGTTTATTACGGCGAGAGTCAGATTTTGCGCGATATTGGTATGGATATTCCCCGGGGGGCTATTGTGGCAGTTATGGGGCGCAATGGGGTTGGGAAGACGACGCTTATTAAGACGATTGTTGGTCTGTTACGTCCTCGGCGAGGGAATATTCTGTTGAATGGGGAAAATATAACGGTGCAGACACCGGATTTGCGGGCGCGCGCGGGTTTGAGTTATGTGCCGCAAGGGCGCGAGATTTTTCCCAGGCTGACGGTGAATGAGAATTTGCAGATTGGTTTGGAAGCGCGTACAGATGGTCTTACAACCCTGCCGGAGGATCTGATTTACGATCTTTTTCCTGTGTTGGCCGATATGCAAGATCGTATGGGTGGAAATCTCAGTGGTGGGCAGCAACAGCAACTCGCCATTGCCCGTGCGCTCGTTGGCGATCCGGATATTCTCATTCTGGATGAACCCACAGAAGGTATTCAGCCTTCGATTATTCTCGATATTGAAAATGTGTTGATTCACCTGAAGGACAAAGGCAATCTCACTATTATTCTGGTGGAGCAGTATTTTGATTTTGCCCGACAGATTGCCGATTATTTTTATTTGATGGATCGCGGGACCATTGCGTTGTGCGGTTCTGCGGATGAATTGTCGGATGAGAGTATTAAGCAGTATCTTACGTTTTGATCAGGGATTTCCATGTATTTATCGCCGAAAGAAATTGACAAATTGATGCTTCACAACGCGGGTTTTCTCGCGCAGAAGCGGTATGCCCGGGGCTTGCGTCTCAATTATCCCGAAGCCGTGTCGCTTATCGCGGCACAGCTTCTCGAATTTATCCGCGATGGCGAGTCCGTTGCCACGCTTATGGACAAGGGCAAACAGTTGCTCGGTACGGAAGATGTTTTGCCCGGTGTTCCCGATATGGTTCACGAGGTGCAGGTGGAGGGTACGTTTCCCGATGGGACGAAGCTCGTGACGGTTCACCATCCGATTTGCCGCGCAGAAGGCGATTCTGAACTCGCGTTGTACAGTTCGGGGCTTACGCGCGTCCGCTCGCCCTGGTCGCCGGATAATACGGTTTCTGAAAGGCCGGGTACCGGGACTACGGCTGCGGATCCGATTACGCTCAATGCGGATAGAGAGACCATTTCCCTTTCTGTGACCAATACTGGTGATCGTCCGATACAGGTGGGTTCGCATTATACCTTTTTTGAAGTTAATCCCGCGCTTTCATTTGATCGCGAAAAAGCTTATGGCTTCCGTCTCGATATTCCATCTGGTACTGCCGTGCGTTTTGAACCGGGGGAAAGTAGAACGGTTAATCTCGTCGCTATTGCCGGCAACCGCACGGTCTATGGGGGGAATGGCCTTATTTCGGGGCAGATGGATGAGAATAAGGCAGAGGCTTTGCAGAGGGCGGGGGATGGTGGATTTAAGGGGATTCCAAATGTCTCAGATTGATCGAACTGCTTATGCCAGTATGTACGGTCCCACTACGGGAGACCGCGTCCAGTTGGGCGATACCCATCTCGTCGTTGAGGTGGAAAACGATTATACGATTTACGGCGATGAATGCAAGTTTGGCGGCGGTAAGGTGCTGCGCGATGGCATGGGGCAGGCTACGGGGGTGTCGCAGGATAGGGCACTGGACCTCGTGATTACCAATGCGCTTGTCGTTGATTATACGGGGATATACAAGGCGGATATTGGGATTAAAAATGGGCGCATCGCCGGTGTTGGCAAAGCGGGTAATCCCGATATTATGTCGGGTGTTGATCCCGATCTCATCGTGGGGGTTACGACTGAGGTTATTGCGGGTGAAGGGCATATACTCACGGCTGGTGCGCTCGATGTGCATGTCCATTTTATTTGTCCTCAGCAAGTTGAGGAGGCGATTGCTTCGGGTATTACGACGATGCTCGGTGGTGGCACGGGACCGGCTACGGGTACGAATGCCACGACGTGTACACCGGGGGCGGACCACATTCGCATGATGCTCGAGTCGAGTGATGCCTTTCCCCTCAATTTTGGATTTTTGGGCAAGGGCAATTCTTCGCTTCCGCAAGGGCTTGTCGAGCAGATCGAAGGGGGTGCATGCGGTCTTAAACTTCACGAGGATTGGGGTACGACGCCTGCTGCTATTGATTCCTGTCTTTCGGTTGCCGATGAATACGATGTTCAGGTGGCGATTCACACGGATACGCTCAATGAGTCGGGTTTTGTCGAGCAGAGTTGTGCGGCTTTTAAGGGACGCACGATTCATACGTATCACACCGAGGGTGCAGGAGGGGGACACGCGCCGGATATTATGCGTCTTTGCGGCGAGGCGAATGTTTTGCCTTCTTCTACCAATCCCACGCGGCCTTTTACGGCGAATACGATTGACGAGCATCTGGATATGCTCATGGTGTGTCATCATCTGGATAAGAATATACCCGAGGATGTCGCTTTTGCCGAGAGTCGGATCCGGCAGGAGACGATTGCGGCAGAAGATATTTTGCACGATATGGGGGCGCTGTCGATTATTGCATCGGATAGTCAGGCTATGGGGCGCGTGGGGGAGGTTATTTGTCGTACGTGGCAGACCGCTCATAAGATGCGGGAACAACGCGGTGCATTGAACGGCGATGGGGGGAATGATAATGGGCGTGTGAAGCGGTATATCGCCAAGTACACGATTAATCCCGCGACGGCTCATGGTTTGAGCGATCATATCGGTTCGGTTGAGGTGGGCAAACTCGCGGATCTCGTGCTCTGGAAGCCATCTTTTTTTGGTGCGAAACCCGAGATGGTGATTAAGGGGGGGGTGATCGCGTATTCGCAAATGGGCGATCCAAATGCCTCGATTCCCACGCCGCAACCCGTGTATCCGCGTCCCATGTTTGGTGCTTATGGCAATGCCGTGGGTTCTACGTCGCTCGCTTTTGTTTCCCGGGCTTCGCTGGAGACCGTTGCGGCTTATGATCTGTCCAAAGGCGTTGTTGCAGTGTCCAATTGTCGGGATATTGGGAAGAAGGATATGAAGCTCAATGATTTTATTCCCGATATTCACATTGATCCAGAGACTTATAGCGTTACGGTCAATGGCGAGTTGCTTACCTGTGAGGCGGCAGAGAAGTTGCCGCTGGCACAGCTTTATAATTTGTTTTGATTATGCTCCTCGACCTTCTCACACTTGCCGATAGCAATTTCCCCACGGGTGGATATGCATTTTCCAATGGGCTGGAGGCGACCAAACAGATGGGGTTGTTGCGGTCTTCTGATGATCTGGATGCGTATCTTCAAACGGTGATTCACGCGACGGCAAATGGTGAGATTCCGTTTATTAATGCGTGTTTTAAGGGTGATCCGATTCCCGCAGATTTGACCGATGTTTTGCTGACTTACGATGCTATGCTTACGGCACCGGCGATTGTTCGCGGCAGTGAGGTGCAGGGGCGCAATTTGTTGCGTTTGATGCGCGATTTGTATTTTTCCGATGCGATGGCGCGTTTGCACAGGACATTGCTTGCACAACCTGTGCCGGCTCATTATACGGTTGTTTTTGGTACGACATTTCGGGCTGCAGGACTTAAACGCGGTCAGACGTGTCGGATTTTTATGTATCAATTTTTGCGCGATCAGATCAGTGCGGCTGTGCGTCTGGGGCAGATTGGTCCTCTCGAAGCCGCGCGGTTGCAAAAACGCCATCACAAGACGGCGATTCGGGCTATGACTTCTGTCGCGCAGGTAGATTATACGTGTGCGACGCGCTGTGCACCCCAATGGGATGTTGCACAGGGTGTGCACGAGTATCTGTATTCGCGGTTGTTTCAGAGTTAAAGGATTTGCTATGCATAATCACCATGACGATCATCACGACCACGATCATTCTCACGAGCCTTTTGAATCTCCCGGCGATTTTGCTCTGCGCGAGTCGGTTCTCGGTGAGCGCGATTTTTCACAGCGGGCATTTACCGTGGGGGTTGGTGGTCCGGTGGGGACGGGGAAGACGGCGCTTGTTCGCGTGCTGTGCGAAGCTCTGCGCGAACGCTTCAGTCTCGGTGTGGTTACGAATGATATTTTTACGCGCGAGGATGCCGAGTTTCTCTTGCGCCACAAGGCGCTTGAGGCCGATCGCATTATTGGCGTTGAGACGGGCGGATGCCCGCATGCAGCTATTCGCGAGGATATTTCGCTGAATTTGAACGCGCTTGAGGATCTGATGATCCGCTTTGCGTGCGATATCGATTTGCTTTTTGTGGAGAGCGGTGGCGATAATCTGGCGGCGCATTTTAGCAAGGAGCTTGTCGATTACGCGATTTATGTGATTGATGTGTCCGCTGGGGACAAGATTCCCCGAAAAGGGGGACCGGGGATTACGCAATCGGATTTGTTGGTTATCAATAAGACCGATCTCGCCGGTCTCATTGGCGCAGATCTGGGGGTTATGGCGCGGGATGCAAAGAAGATGCGCGGAGATGGTCCCACGATTTTTGCCTGTTTGAAACACGGGTCTGGTCTCGACGAGATTATTGGGCATGTTCTCCGAGCGCGCAGGTCTGTTCTGTCACCTCAGCCGCGATGATGCTTCCTTCCCAAATTGAAGTGACGTGTAATGGCTCCCGTTCGGTCCTGACTGCCTGTCGCTCAGTCGCGCCTTTGAAGTTGCTCAATCCCGCCGCGCAGGGCGATTATTGCGCTGTTGTGCTTTCCAGTTATGGGGGCGGTATGGTGGAAGGGGATGCGACGACGCTGCGTGTGCGATGTGGTGAAGGGGCGGCGCTTTATCTGGGGACTCAGGCGTTTACCAAGGTTTATAAGAGTCCGAATGGTATTCCGTGTAAACAAAAGATTGTCGGTGAGGTGGAAGCCGGAGGCCTTGCCGTTGTTTTGCCCGATCCCGTTGTTCCGTATGCGCGAAGTGTTTTTGAGCAGGGGCAGACGTGGCATCTGGGGTCTGACGCATGTCTGGTGCTCGCCGATGGTCATACGGCTGGACGCATGGCTTTTGGCGAGCATTTTGCGTACACGAGTTACCGGTCTGATATTACTGTGCATACGGCCAAACGCCCGGTTCTGGTGGAGCGCTATTATTCCGAGCCGGGGATGTTGTCGCCAGCATATACGGGTGCGTTTGGGAAGTATAATGTCGTTTTTAATATTTTTGTTGCTGGTTCTTCTGGGAAATTTACATATCTGGCCGAAAGTCTTTCCCAAACGCTCGCTCCTTTGTTGAAGCCCTCGCGGGATTCTCTTTTGCTTTCCTTTGCTTCCCCCAGACCCGATCTTTTTGTGATACGATCCCTCTCAGAAAATGTCGAGTGTCTCCATCCCCTCTATACAGCCCTCCGCAATGCAATTGCCCATCCCAATGTCCTCGGCGCAGATCCGCTGGCGCGAAAGTATTAAGAAGCTGCCTACCGCTTTTTTGTTAAAAATTTATGTAATAATTCCGTATATTAAATAACAGATTTTCCAAAATGGGTACCAAATTTCCAAGGGGATTATCGCGTATGATCCGCTTTGCTTTCTTGTTGCTCATCGCACTGGCCGCCTGTGGCGTGGGACCAGAACCTCCAGCCGAAGTGCAAGTCCAACTCGCGCTCAACTGGTTTCCAGAAGCCGAGCACGGGGGTTTTTACGCCGCCTCATTGCATGGCTACTATCAAGAACGCAGCGTAGAAGTCGATATCCTCGCCGGTGGTCCGGGTGTGCCGGTCATTGAGCGCGTAGCCACTGGTGCTGTCGCTTTTGGCATTACGAATGCCGACAACATCCTCGCTGCCCGCGCCCAACAAATTCCGGTTGTCGCCCTTATGGCGCCTTACCAAATCAGCCCGCGCTGCATTATGGTACACGCCAACTCGGGCATCGCTTCTATCGCCGACATTGCCAATATCACCCTGGCGATGTCACAAAGTTCGGCGTTTTCCCAATACCTGCGCTGGAAATACCCTTTCTCAAACGTCGAAATCGTCCCTTATTCTGGCAATGTCACTCAATTCCTCGCTAATGAAAATTTCGCCCAACAAGGCTATATCTTCAGCGAGCCATACGTTGCGAAAACCAGAGGTGGCAACCCCAGAGCTCTGCTGGTAGCTGACATTGGCTACAATCCCTACACCAGCGTGCTCATCACGACTGAAGACCGCATCGCCGCCGATCCGCAAATTGTAGAAGCCGTTGTCCAAGCAAGCGTGCAAGGCTGGGAACACTATCTCGACAACCCGGATGCCACCAACCGCCACATCAACACACTCAACGCCGAGATGGGGTTGGATATTCTCGCCTATGGCGCAGAGGAATCAAGAGCTCTTGTCCTTGACCCCATAGCCCGCGCAAATGGCCTTGGCAGCATGACTTTGCAACGCTGGCAAGAGTTGTTAGATCAAATGGTCGCCGCCGATATCATCCCCGCCAATACGGTCATCCCCGCCGAGGCGTTTACCAACCGCTTTTTGCCATAGTGCCACGGATGCTTTTGCATTCTTTTATAATGCGAATAAAGCGTTGAAAAGATCGCGTTCTTGCCTATGATTGAGGTGTCAAATAGCCCTCAATCCTCAAAAATAGGAGCAAGAACGCGATGGACTGGCAAGAGCGACTAATCGGTTTGTATCTGTATATTTGCACACATTACAAGACCCATCTGTGGGTGCATGCCCAACGGTTGAGCAATAATAATGCGCCTCATTTTACCGATGAGGAAGTGCTCACCCTCTACTTATTTGGCATCATGCAAAAATGCACGACGATTAAAGGTATTTACACTTATACGCAAGACCATCTGTCCGACTGGTTCCCAGCACTGCCGACGTATGCAGGCTATGTGCAGCGGTTGAACTTTCTGGCGGGCACCTTTTCACCACTGGTGGAACAAATTGTGGCAGACTGTCCCATATCTGATTGTCTTGCAGAGGCTTACCTGCTTGATTCCTTCCCTTGCGTCATCGCCAATGCCAAGCGTAGTGGCAAAGCGCGTGTGGCACCACAAATCGCCAGCAAGGGCTTTTGCGCCTCCAAAGGCATGTGGTATTATGGCGTCAAGCTCCATATCGTGGCAAAACGCACAGACAAAGGACTCCCTAAACCCGATTATATCAGTCTCACAGGCGCAGCAGACCAGGACCTTTCTGCCTTGCGACCCCTCTTGCCCTATTTACACAACAGACAACTCTATGGCGATAAAATCTATGCCAATCAGACCTTAAAAGATACACTTTTTCAACAGCAAAACCTCGCCTTTTATACGCCGGTCAAAAAAAAGAAGGGACAAGATATGCGCCCAGCAGCCGATCAAGTCCTATCACGCACCGTTTCGCGCATACGCCAGCCGATTGAGTCTTTGTTTCATTGGATTGATGAAAAAACAGGCATTTCTATCGCCTCTAAGGTGCGATCATATAACGGATTACTCGTCCATATCTTTGGGCGATTGGCCGCCGCTTGCTTCTTAATCGCTTTTTACTCTTAATTCGCGTTAACAAATATAAAGAGAGATAACGAAATAAAACAAGCCAAATACGGAGAAATAAGGTTTCAGACTGTATAGATGAAAATAGTACGTCGCGGTGTCTTGCGTATTGGGGCGGTGTTCGCTATACTTTAGCTTTATGGATATTGATATTCGCTCTCTTAAATCGCCTGAGGTGTCTCGGCTTCAGTATTTGCCGTTTAGTCGAAAAGAAACACAGCGGCGGCGGTTTATGCTACAGGAATCCGGCAAGCTCATTTTTTTCGTGGCATGGCGGGGCAATTGGCCTGTGGCTCAGGTGTTGCTCAATTGGGAAGGCGGCGATGCTTCTGGCGTACCGCCTCAGGTGCGACCATGGCCCGAAGCGTCGTCGCTTTTTGTGCATCCAGATTATCGGCGGATGGGCATTGCGTCGCGGTTGTTAGATGTGTGTGAGCGGATTACTTTTCAGCGGGGCTATGAGAATATTGGTCTGTGTGTTTACGTGAAGAATCAACCGGCACTGAATTTGTACGCACGCCGCGGGTACAGAGATGCGGGATGGGAACCGTATTTGGCCCGGGGTGTTTATATTGATGCCAATGGCGGGCAGAGTAACTGGCGAGAGACACGCGTTTATTTGATTAAGTCACTCGGGGAGAAAAATGAATCCAGATCCTTTTGTTCAGTTTGATATGTGGTTTGAAGAGGCGAGGGCTTCGGAGTTGACGCTGCCCGAGGCCGTGGCGCTGGCTACGGCGACGCGCGATGGGAGGCCTTCGGTGCGTATGGTGCTGGTGAAGCAGTGCGGTCAGGATGGGTTTGTGTTTTTTACGAATTTGGAGAGTCGCAAGGCAGATGAGTTGGCGGAGAATCCCAGAGCAGCCCTGCTGTTTCACTGGAAGTCACTGGTCAGGCAGGTGCGTATTGAGGGACGGGTTGAGGCTGTTTCGGATGAGGTGTCCAGGGCGTATTTTGATTCGCGTCCTCGGGGGAGTCGTTTGAGTGCCTGGGCGTCACCTCAAAGCGAGGCTATTCCCGATCGGGCGTTTTTGGAAGGTCGGGTGGCAGAATTGGATCGGAAATATCCGGGAGACGAAGTGCCGTTGCCGGATTTTTGGGGGGGCTATCGGGTGGTTCCTGATCGTTTTGAATTTTGGGTGAATAGGGATGATCGGCTGCACGATCGGTTTTTGTATGTTCGGCAAGGTGATGGCGCGTGGAAGCGCGCTTTGCTGGCACCGTAGAGGAGGATGGGAATGACCAAACTCAGTGTGAATTTGAATCGGGTGGCGCTGTTGCGGAATAGTAGGCCGCTTACTTTTCCCAGTGTGACAAGGGCGGCGCAGGTGTGTATGGATGCGGGGGCGCATGGGATTACGGTGCATCCCCGGCCCGATGAGCGGCATATTCGCAGGACGGATGTTTATGAGTTGAAAGAAATGATTTCGGGGGTGGAGTACAATATTGAAGGCAATCCCTTTCCCGATTTTATGGATATGGTGCGGGATGTGGTGCCCGATCAGTGTACGCTGGTGCCCGATGAACCCGATCAGAGTACGTCCGATCACGGTTGGGATTTGAGACGGGATGGCGAGCGGCTTGTGCCGATTATTGCGGAATTGAAAGATCTGGGGATTCGGGTTTCTCTGTTTATGGATCCGGTGCCAGAGGATATGGCTCTGGCAAAGGCTCTGGGTGCGGATCGCGTTGAACTTTATACGGAGTCTTATGCTTCTGCTTATGATGGGGGCGATGTGGGGCCTGTTTTTCGGCAGTACGCGGATTCGGCTCGCGCAGCACAGGATGCCGGGCTGGGGGTTAATGCCGGACACGATCTCAATCTCGATAATTTGGGGGAATTTGTAACGATTCCCGGCGTTCTCGAGGTGTCTATTGGCCACGCGCTGATCGCAGATACTGTTTTTATGGGGTTGGAGAATACGGTGAAGGCGTATTTGAAGGTGTTGGGGTATGGGTGACCGCTAATAATTGACAAAGCGTTTTCATTTGTTTATTATTGCTCGTTGGTCCAGTTAGTGAGTGAAGTATTATAAAGAAAGGATTATCCAACGCGATGAATGTGCAGGTGACCGAGTCGGGGACGTGGCGTCGAACATTGGAGATTGAGGCCCCGGCCGAAGATGTGGATAAGCGTCTCAATGACGCTTACAGGAAATACAGCAAGACCCTCAATTTGCCGGGCTTTCGCAAGGGTAAAGTTCCCCTGAGCGTTATTAAACGGCAATTTGGGCCGGCTATCCAGGGCGAGGTTGTCCAGGAGATGGTCGAGGAATTTTACCGGGAGGCGAGCGAAGCCGAAGGGATTCAACCCGTTTCTCAGGCGAGTATTGACGATATCAATTTTGAAGAGGGACAGCCTCTGGTGTTCAAGGCTTCTGTTGATGTCCGTCCAGAGATAACCGTGGAGACCTATAAGGGGCTGAAGGTGACGCGGCCTGTGTTTGCGGTTGAAGACGAGCATGTTGATGGTCGGCTGCGGTATATGCAAGAGGAAAGTGCTACCGAGCAGGTCGTGGAGCGCGCTGCCGATCTTGACGATGTGGTTTTTGCCGATGTGGAAGAGCTCGATGAGGACGGCAGTCCCGTGGCCGATCACAAGTCAGAAGATCAATCGATTCGGCTGTTTAAGATGGAAGACGACAAGCCGACTGAATTGGCAGAGCAATTGGTCGGTATTTCAGCCGGTGAGTCCCGTGAGGTTACAATTACGCGGCCCGTTCAGGATGAGCCTGATCAGGAAGATCACGAGGATCGCGACGAAGAACCGAAAGAAGAGACCGTGATGTTTCGCGTGATGGCAAAAGAAATACGCGAGCGCGCGTTGCCCGAATTGGATGATGAATTGGCTCAGGATGTCGGCGGCGTGGAGACGTTGGACGAACTCAAGACGCAAATTCGCAATGAGATGGAGGCGCAGTACGATCAAATGATTCGCCAGCGCGTTGAGGAAAATTTGATGGATACGCTGATTGAGAAGAATCCTTTTGAGGTTCCCGATAGTATGGTCGAAAATTATCTCGATGGTATGATTGAATCGTACAAGCGGGAGCAAGCGGGTCACGATCAAGGGATTGACGAAGATGCGCTTCGCGAGGAGGGACGCGATCAAGCCGAGCGCGGTGTCAAACGCTTTTTGTTGCTGGATGCTGTTGCCGATCAGGAAAATATTGAGGTGACGGATGACGATCTGGACAAACATCTCGAGGAGATGTCGCAACGGCACAATATCGAAGGGCCGCGTCTGCGTCAGATTTTGGGCCGAACCGAACAGCTCGATCAGATTGAGTCGGAGATTAAGACGCAGAAGACGTTTGATTTTCTCATCGATAACGCAGATGTCGAAGATGTTGAGGAAGTTGAATAGACGGAGCGGGGTACAACTGGTTCAGGCCAGTTCATAGACGGATTTTACATTTAAACATGGGATTGAAAATTAAATATGGCTCTGGTTCCTACAGTTCTTGAACAAACAGGGCGTGGCGAACGCGCTTATGATATTTTTTCGCGGCTGTTGCGCGATAATATTATTTTTATTGGTACGCCGATCAACGATACGATTGCCAATTTGGTGATTGCTCAGATGTTGTTTTGCACGTCTGAAACACCTGAAAAACCGATTCGGCTGTATATTAATTCTCCCGGCGGTAGTATTACGGCGGGTTTGGCGATTTACGATACGATGCAATACGTGCCCAACGATGTTGAAACGGTTTGTGTGGGTCAGGCTTTTTCACTGGGTGCCGTGCTTCTCGCAGGGGGTACAAAGGGACAGCGCCGCGCATTGCCAAATTCTCGCATTTTGCTGCATCAACCTATTGGTGGTGCAGGCGGTCAGGCTTCGGATATCGAACGACATGCCGAAGAAATTTTGCAATATCGCGACCGTTTGAACGCCATTTTATCCGAATGTACAGGTCAGGGTATTGAGCGCATAGAAAGGGATGCAGACCGAGATTTCTTTATGTCGGCTGATGAGGCAAAGGATTATGGCTTGATTGACGAAGTGCTCATTCCCGGTCAAGATCCCAACCCCGATATCGACGAAGCCTTGTTATGAGGAGTGGGGCGTTATGAAACGACGGACTTCCAGAACAGAAATTCGCTGTTCTTTTTGTGGTAAGAGTGCCGATCAGGTCGATAAGATCGTCACTGGCCCGAGTGTGAATATTTGCAGTGAGTGTATCAAGCTGTGCAATGAGGTTTTGCGAGAGGACGATCTCAAAAAGCCCGTGACGCTTCACAAAGGGTTGCCCAAGCCGCAGGAGATTAAAGCCCGTCTGGACGATTATGTGATTGGGCAAGAGCGCGCCAAGCGCGTTCTTTCGGTTGCGGTGTATAATCATTACAAGCGCATTCGGTCCAATCAGTCTGCGGATGATGTCGAACTCGATAAGAGCAATATTTTGCTTATGGGGCCTACGGGTACTGGCAAGACGCTTTTGGCGCAAACGCTGGCGCGCATTTTGCAGGTTCCATTTTCGATTGCAGATGCCACTATTTTGACCGAAGCGGGGTATGTTGGCGAAGATGTTGAGAATATCCTGGTGCGTCTGCTTCAGGCGGCGGATTACGATGTGGCGCAGGCAGAGATGGGTATTTTGTATTTGGACGAGGTCGATAAAATTTCTCGAAAGTCGGCCAATCCGTCTATTACGCGCGATGTATCTGGGGAAGGTGTTCAGCAGGCTTTGTTGAAAATTCTGGAAGGTACGGTGGCGAGTATTCCGCCCAAGGGGGGGCGCAAGCATCCCGAGCAACCTCTGATTCAGCTCAATACAAAAAATATTCTGTTTATTTGTGGCGGTGCATTTGATGGTTTGGAAAGCGTTATTAGCACCCGCATCGGCAAGAAGACCATTGGTTTTGGGTCCGATTCGAACGATTTGGATGAGCAAAGTACCGGTGAGATTTTTCAGCATGCCGAGCCGGAAGATTTGATTAAGTACGGTTTGATTCCAGAACTGGTTGGGCGAATGCCCGTAATGTGTGCGTTGGGCAATCTGGACGAGGCTGCTCTGTTGCAGATTTTGACGGAACCGCAAAATGCAATTACCAAGCAATACCAGAAGTTGTTTGAGCTCGATGGGGTTGAGTTGACTTTTGAGGATGACGCGCTGCGCGAGGTTGTTCGCATTACGCAGGAAAAGGGTACAGGTGCGCGCGGGTTGCGGTCGGTTCTCGAAGCCGTTATGACGGATTTGATGTACGATATACCCACCAATGAGGACCTGACCGAGGTCACAGTGACCTGCGATATGGTTCAAAACCGCAACAAGCCGCGTATTGAAGTTCTCGAATCGACCCAAAAACGCGCTTAAAGAGATAGATATTTCCCAAAGATGGGGAACCGGGGCCGAATTGGACCCCGGTTTTCGTTTGTGTGAAAGCTAATCATGCAATTCCGTTCTGCCGAATTTGTTACGAGTGTTGGTTTTTTGAAGCAGTTGCCCCGCGATGGGATGGCTGAGATTGCATTTGCAGGGCGTTCAAATGTGGGCAAGTCGTCGTTGCTCAATCGGCTGTTCAATCGGAAAAATTTGGCGAAGACCAGCAGTACGCCCGGCAAGACGCGAACGCTGAATTTTTACCGTGTAAACCAGGCGTATTATTTTGTCGATTTGCCCGGTTATGGCTATGCAAAGCGCAGTTGGGAAGAGCGCCAGGCATGGGGAAAGCTGATTGAGGGGTATGTGCAGGATCGGTCCTCAATCAGGGGTTTTGTTCAGTTAATTGATGCGAGGCACGATCCGAGCCGAGATGATTTGCAGATGGTTGATTGGCTGGTACACGACAACAAGCCATTTGTGGTGGTTGCTACCAAGGCCGATAAGCTATCGGGTCATAAACTCAAAAGTCGATTGGATCAAACGCGACGCATGCTCGCTTTGCACGGGGATATTGATCTGTTGCCGTTTTCCGCAACGACGGGGCGTGGCAAGGACGCGGTTTGGCGATGGATTGGAGAGGTGCTGAATGCTTGACTATCGGGTAAAGAATGCCGAGGAGATTCCCACGCCTGCGCTGTTGGTTTACAAGGAGGCGGTGGCGCATAATATTCGCGCGATTGGAGATATGATGGGTGGTTATGCGCGTTTGCGTCCGCATATCAAGACGCATAAGATGTCGCAGATTGCGCGTATGGAGATGGATGAGGGGATTGATAAGTTTAAGTGTGCAACGCCCAAAGAGGCAGCGATGCTCGCTGCGATTGGTGCGACCGATGTGTTGATTTCTTATCATATCGTGGGGGCAAATATCGGGCGCGTGGTGGATTTGAAGCGGTTGTACCCCGATACCGATTTGAAAGTTATTGCGGATGATGCGGATAATATTCGGGCGTTGTCCGATGCTTGCACTTCGGCGGATGTACGTCTGGGTGTTATGGTGGATGTCAATACGGGGATGAATCGCACGGGGGTATTGCCCGGCGCGCCTTCGCTGGCTCTGGCGCAGCAGATTGCACAGTCGCCGGGGTTGTGTTTTGCGGGTTTGCATGTGTATGATGGGCATGTGGGTGATTTCGATGGGGATATGCGTCAGAAGACGGCGATTGAGTCGATTGAGCGAGCTGTTGAGACCCGATGTCTGATAGAACGATCTGGAATTGTGGTTGAGAAAATGGTGGCTTCGGGGTCGCCGGGTTTTGAGCATACGCAACGGGTGGATGGGGTGGATGAGGTTTCGCCGGGTACGTGGATTTTTTGGGATATGGGGTATGGTGACAAGTTGCAGAGTCCCTTTGAATGGGCAGCACTGGTTTTGTCCAGTGTGATCAGTACGACTGCTGATCATCTGATCACGTTGGATGCGGGCAGTAAGTCGGTTGCGCCCGATACGCCTGCGCCCCATTTTCGAGCGATGGGGTTGCCTGATGATATTGCGTTTGTGCGGCGCAATGAGGAACACCAGTTGTTGTCTGTGCCAGAGGGCACACCGCGACCGCGTGTGGGCGATCAATTTTATCTGGTGCCGCGCCATGTGTGTACGACCGTGAATTTGTGGGATGAGGTGTGTGTGATTGATGAAAACGGGATGTTTGTAGAAACATGGGCCGTGGATGCGAGAGGACATTGAGTGAAAATGGAAAAGGTTCTGATTGCCGATTCCCTGGCTGATGGTTGGCAGGATGTTTTTGCTTCTTCAGAGATAGAAGTCGATGTGAATACGGGTCTGTCTGAAGATGAATTGTGCGAGATTATTGGCGATTATGCCGGGCTGATTGTGCGCAGTGCAACGGAGGTTACGCGGCGGGTGATTGAAGAGGGTGTGAATCTTCGCGCGATTGGTCGGGCGGGTGCTGGTGTGGATAATATCGATGTGGAAGCCGCGACTGAGCGGGGGATTGTGGTGATGAATGCACCGGGTGGCAATACGATTTCTGCCGCCGAATACGCGATGGCTATGATGATGGCGCTGTCTCGCAATATCCCCCAGGCGACAGCATCGCTTAAAGCTGGCGAATGGGAGCGCGGCAAATACACGGGTGTTGAATTATACGGCAAGACTTTGGGTATTATCGGCGTGGGGCGCGTGGGTCAGCAAGTGGCGCGACGCGCGCATGCGTTTGGTATGACGTTGTTGGGTGCCGATCCTTTTTTGTCGGATGATCTGGCGCGGCAGTTGCATATACAGCAGGCTTCTTACGATGAGATTTTTGTTAGGTCGGATTATATTACGTTGCACGCAGCGTTTACAGATCAGACGCATCATCTCATTTCTTCATCGGCGCTTGCAAGGTGCAAAGATGGGGTGCGTATTATTAATTGCGCGCGGGGCGAGCTTGTGAATGAGGAGGCACTTGCCAAGGCGATTGAAGCGGGGAAGGTCGCAGGGGCTGCATTGGATGTGTTTGGCGAGGAGCCGCCTTCGGTTGATCATCCGCTGGTTAAAAGGCCGGAGGTGATTTCTACGCCGCATCTGGGGGCTTCGACATTTGAGGCACAGGAAAATGTGGCGCGGCAGATTGCCGTGGATTTGCGCGATGCACTGCAGGGTAAGCCCGTTCAAAGTGGTATCAATTTACCGCCGATTGATCCAGAGTATCTCGATGCGATCAGTCCTTATTTGTCGCTGGCAGAAAAGGTGGGATCGTTGCACGCGCAACTTATGGGCGGGCATCTGCACAGGGTGATCAATCGCTATCAGGGTGTGATTCAGGAATACGCTACGGCGCCGCTTACGGCTGCGGTTTTGAAAGGTATTTTTGAATATCAGGCTGAGGAGCCGGTGACGCTGGTCAACGCGCCTTTATGGGCTAAGGCGCGTAGCATTCAGGTTGAAGATTCCAAGAGCAGTCATGCGGATTATAGCAATTTGATTACGATAGATGTCGAGACTTCGGGAGAGACGACTTCAATTTCGGCGACGGTTTTTGGGCGCCGGGATTTGCGTTTGGTTCGCATAGATGATATTGAGGTGAAGGCGAAGCTCGAGGGGAATATGATTGTTTTGGGCAATCGAGATGTGCCCGGTGTGGTGGGGCATATGGGCAATTTGTTTGCGGTAAATGGGATCAATATTTCCGATATGGCGCTGGGGCGCAGGAGCCAGGGCGGGGAGGCGATTATGGTTTTTAATATCGATACGCCAGTGCGGGATGAGGTGCTGGCCGATATTGTGTCTCAGGAGTTTGTGAACTGGGTTAAACAGGTGAAATTGTGAAAAAGGGAGAAAAATGTCTGTTTCAGCGATTGTAGGCGCAAATTGGGGTGATGAAGGCAAGGGCAAGATGACGGATGTTCTGGCTCGGGATTCCGATTTTGTTATTCGGTTTCAGGGTGGGAATAATGCCGGGCATACGATTATTAATGAGTATGGGAAATTTGCCCTTCACCTTTTGCCTTCGGGCGTGTTTTATCCGCATACGACGAATATTCTCGGTACGGGAATTGCGTTGAATATTCCGGCTTTTATAGAGGAGGTGGATGATCTGATTGCCCGCGGCGTGCCGAAGCCAAATCTGTGTATATCCGAGCGCGCGCAGGTGTTGCTTCCCTATCATCTTCTTATGGATGAGTATGAGGAGGAGCGGTTGGGGGATCGAAAATACGGTTCGACCAAGTCGGGTATTGCGCCGTTTTATTCGGATAAGTATTTGAAGGTGGGGGTTCAGGTTGCCGATTTGTTTGATGAAGGGCGCTTGCGTGATCGCGTCGCGCGCGCGCTGGAGGTGAAAAATGTGCTTTTCGAGCATTTATATCACAAGCCGCTTATCTCTCTGGAGCAGGTTGTGCCGGATTTGATGGCGGCGGGAGAGCAGATCGAGTCTTATGTTTGCGATACGTCGTTGTTGCTTCACAATGCGTTGAAGGAGAATAAGAAGATTCTCGTGGAGGGGCAGTTGGGTGCTTTGCGCGATCCCGATCACGGTATTTATCCCTATCCCACGTCTTCTTCTACTTTGGCGGGTTTTGCGTCGATTGGGGCGGGTATTCCGCCTTATTCGATTACGCAAGTTGTCGCTGTTGCAAAGGCGTATTCCTCGTGCGTGGGGGCGGGTCCTTTTATTTCTGAGATTTTTGGCGAGGAGGCGGAGAATCTTCGCGAGAGGGGCGGCGATGCAGGGGAGTACGGTGCGACGACGGGTCGGCCCCGCAGGATGGGCTGGTTCGATGCTGTTGCAACGCGCTATGGGTGTCGCATGCAAGGGGCGACAGCAGTTGCGTTGTCGTTGCTCGATGTGTTGGGTTATTTGGATGAGATTCCCGTTTGTACAGCTTATGAGATTGATGGCGAGAAGACAGGGGTGTTTCCAGTTCCGTCGTTGCTCGACCGGGCGACGCCTGTGCTGGAAAAGTTGCCGGGGTGGAGAACAGATATTTCTTCGGTGCGCGAGTTTTCGGATTTGCCGACGAATGCACAGCGTTATGTAGAGCATATCGAAGAGTGGCTCGAGGTCCCGGTGAAGTGGATTTCCGTGGGACCAAGGCGAGAGGATATTATTGAGATGTAGATAGATGGTGTGGATCAAAATGTGGAGATGAGAAAAGCCTATCCAAAAGGACGGGCTTTTTTTGTCCAGGAGGACGATGTTTTGAGTTCGCGACTGGGGTATTTTGGGGAAACCTCAATTTTTTTGGTTTTGTCAAAGAGTATGCCGAATATCACATCAACCATATTTTATGGAGATAAAAACGATGTCACCTCTTCCCTTTGGCGATTTTGTGCCGTCTGTATCTGAAGTGCGTGTCCCGCAACGAGTGGATTATGAGGGTGAGTATATTGCGCTGTCACCTCTCGATTCGGAAAAGGATGCGCCCGGGTTGTTTGCATGTTCGCACGGGACGGAACTCGTAGAGCAGTTGTGGACGTATATGGCGTATGGGCCTTTTGAAGATGTGCTGTCCATGCAGGCGTGGCTTGAAGGGATTGAGCGTTCGGAGGATCCGCTCTTTTTTTCTGTTCGAGATAAACAATCTGGTCGGCCTATTGGTATGGTGAGTTTTTTGAATGTTGCGTCCGATGCGCGTCGGTTGGAGCTTGGAAATATCTGGTATGGACCGGAGGCGCAAAATACGTGTGCGAATACCGAGGCTGTGTATCTCATGCTTTGCGAGGCGTTTGATTGTATGCGTTATCGCCGCGTGGAGTGGAAGTGCGATGCGCTCAATGAACGCTCGCGGTCTGCTGCACTCCGCCTGGGGTTCACGTACGAAGGGCTTTTTCGCCAGCATATGATTGTTAAGGACCGCAACCGGGATACGACGTGGTTTTCCATGCTGGATACGGAATGGTCCCGGATTAAAGAAAATATGGCGCAGTGGCTGTACCACAATCCGGATAGATCATGGTCGTTGAGAGAAAAGAATCAGGCGATGAGGTAATGGAACGCTTTTGTGACACAAAAACCCCAGACGAAAATCATCTGGAATTTGGTTTTAAGAATAGCGGTTATCTACGAGAGCAATTGTGTGTTTGACCTTGATATTGATATTCCATATAATTTACACATGCTTGGACAAAACGGAAATGGTATATGCTGGATTTGAATGACTTGGGCAAAGGCGACATTCCAGCCATCTCACCGGCAATGGGTGCATCGTTGGCAGAAGCTGGTGGCGTGTGTTTAGAGTCACAAGGACATACCCAGGGCGTTCAGCTAATCGTCAGAGGTTACAGTGACAACGTCTATACTTTGGTATGGCCGCCTATAACAGAGCAATCTCGCCGGTCCTGGAATGATCCTGAAAATGCTACCGAATATGGTGCCTTAGGAATCGGAATTTTGATAGCAAAAGCAGAAATCGGTTATGAAGTCATCCGGCGATCTTGGAAAGGTACGGGTTTTGATTATTGGATAGGCCTGGCATCTGATGAAGGTTTTGTGAATAAGGCTGGACTAGAAATATCGGGTATTCGAGATGGCGATGAACATATCATAAGGGCGAGAGTTAGAGAAAAGTTACAGCAGACGGATCGGTCTGAACATCTACGATTGGAAATTTATGTGATAGTCGTAGAGTTTGGGAGACCACTTGCGGAGGTTCAAAAGAAATGAGTGCTCTTAATAAATTTCACGACGAGGCTATGGACAAGGCGTTTTTCGCTGATCAAGAGCGGCGTCGAGGCAATGAGGAGCAGGCAGTAGCTTTGTTCGAGCAGGCATTAGACCTTGAGCTTAAGGCCCTTAAAGAAATAACCGAGCCTGTTGAACCAAATTACTCAGTGCTGCACCGCAGTGCCGGATGGCTGGCTTTGGACTGCAACCGGCCACGTTTAGCCGAGCAACTGGCCTGCAAAGCTCTCGCCGGTAATCCTCATCCAGAGATTGCCGAGGAATTGCGCGATCTTCTGGCGGAGACCTACGCACGTATGCGCGGCAAGCTAAAGGACACTGCTGTGGCCGAGACCGCTGATAACTAACCGGCTCTATCCTCTTCTCCCATTTATTTCACGCTAAACCCCAGACGAAAAATCGCCTGGGGTTCGGTTTTATTTTTCAAAGGAGCCACCATGTCTCTCGCTGCATGTATATGGGCACTGACCTGTGCCGAGGAACTCGCTTTAGAACAGGTTGCCGATGCGGGGTTTACCCATATTGATATTCGTCCGGGTTGGCTTCAGACTGCCGAGCTTCAGCAACGAGCCAGAGACCTCGGTCTCGCGGTTTCGTGTATTGCCGCTTCTGCCGATATGCCCGAGGGGATGTCTCTGACAGGAGATAATCCACAATCCGCACGCGATCATATAAATCGGGCGTTTGAACACGGTGCTCGGCTCAGTGCAACGACGGCGTACCTGGTGCCCCAGGGCGATGATGCCGACCTGTTTGCCGAGTCTTTGAGCGCGCTGGCTGATCAGGCGCAAGATGCGGGTGTCAAGCTCGCTGTTGAACACTTTCCGGGTACGTTTTTGCCGACGGTGCCGTTTACGCTCACTTATCTCGAGGAGATCGGTCATCCCAATCTGTATCTGCTTTTTGATATCGGACACGCACAGATGGCAGATGAAGATCCCGCGGATATGATCGCGCTGGCAGGAGATCACCTGGGTTATGTTCATCTCGATGATAATGATGGGGAGGAGGATCTGCATCTGGGGCTGTGCGATGGGGTGCTTACGCGGGAGGTGCTGCAATCGACTTTCGCCGCGCTTCAGTCGGTGAATTATACCGGGAATATGAGTCTGGAACTGAAGTCGGATATTCCAGATCCTCTCGACGCGCTGAAGAGGAGTCGGGGGATTGTGAGAAGTGTGAAGGGAGAAGTGTGAAGGGAGAAGTACCAGCCTTTGGATGGTTGGGGCGGGCCTTCTAACTTCTTACTTGCTTTTACAGTTTGACCACGATCCGTCCGCGCATTTGTCCGGATAAGATGCGATCTATTTGGATATTTAGTTCTGATAAGTCGCATTCTGCGATTATGTTGTTCAGGGTGTTGATTTTCCAGTCTGTGGCGATACGTTGCCAGATTTTTAGTCTGAGGTCCATGGGGCATGAGACGGAGTCGATGCCGATTAGTTTGACGCCGCGGAGGATAAATGGATATACTGTGGTGTGCAGTTCGGGGGATGCGACCAATCCACAACAGGTTATTACGCCGTGGTATTGCGTTGTTTTGATGAGTGTTGACAGGATGTTTCCGCCAACGGTATCTATTGCCGCTGCCCAGCGGCCTGATAGGATGGGCCGGCCGGAGTCATCGTCCAATGTTCGCCGGTCTATGACTTCAGATGCGCCGAGTTTTTTCAGGAAGTCCGTTTCTGACGCTTTTCCCGTGGCTGCTACGACTCGAAAGCCGTTTTTGGCTAATATCGCTACTGCGAGACTGCCCACGCCGCCGGTTGCGCCAGTTACTGCGATGTCGCCCTGATCCGGGGTTACGCCCCCTGCGATGATGTGATGGACCGATAGTGCTGCGGTAAATCCCGCGGTTCCATATCCCATGCTTTCTTTTGAAGTCAATTCTTCGGGGAGCCTGACCAGCCAATGGGCGGGTACTCTGATGTACTGTCCGAATCCGCCCGGCGTATTCATTCCCAAATCGTAGCCTGTGACCAATACGCTGTCGCCAGGTTCATAGTCGGCAACTGTGCTTTCGACGATTTCTCCTGCTGCATCTATGCCCGGTGTATGCGGATATGCCTGCGTTACGCTGCGGTGCCCGGTTGCGGATAGGGCGTCTTTGTAATTTAGCGAGGAATAGCGCACCCGTATCAATACTTCGCCTTCGGGTAGGTCTTCTATTTGTCGGTTTTCTAATGATCTCGAGAATTGACCCTCCGTCTCGCGTACGACGAGTGCTCGAAATGATGTCATGAAGTGTTCCTCCTTGCTATAATTTAAGAATTGTCTCTTAAATCGGTATTCAGTACTATATTACACATCAAAATTCAATCTCTAACAATATACTGCAATGCGATACAAGTCCCTCAAACAATGCGTTGACGATCTCGATCGCAACGGTCATCTCATCCGCATTGAACAGGAGGTGGATCCCCATCTGGAGATGGCGGAGATCCATCGCCGCGTTTTTCAGGCCAATGGTCCGGCTGTTTATTATGCGAATGTAAAAGATAGTCCATTTCCGGCAGTTTCCAATCTGTTTGGTACGCTGGATCGGTCGCGTTTTCTCTTTCGGTCAACTCTGAGATGGGTACAACGCCTTGTCGAAGCTAAAGCCGATCCGGCTGCGTTTCTTCGCGCGCCCTGGCGCGCAATGGGGATTGCGCGTATCGCTTTTCATACGTTGCCGAGAAGGGTGCGTTTTGGTGCGGTGCTCAGACACAGTACGACTGTTGATCAGCTTCCTCAGATTCAGTGCTGGCCCGACGATGGCGGTCCTTTTGTTCTTTTGCCTCAGGTTTATACTGAGGATCCCGACCGACCGGGTGTTATGAATGCCAATTTGGGTATGTATCGCATCCAGCTCTCTGGCAATGAGTATATGCAGAACGAAGAAGTTGGTCTGCACTACCAGATCCGTCGCGATATTGGGATTCACCATGCCAATGCACTCAAGCGCGGAGAGCCTTTGCGCGTGAGTGTTTTTATCGGGGGACCGCCCGCTCATACGTTTTCTGCTGTTATGCCTTTGCCCGAGGGTTTGTCCGAGCTTATTTTTGCTGGGGGGCTGGCCGGGCGTCGGTTTCGCTATGCGCGCAGGAATGGCTGTGTTATTTCTACTGAGGCCGATTTTGTTATTACGGGTACCGTGCATCCGGGCGAAACTAAGCCCGAAGGTCCTTTTGGCGATCATCTGGGTTATTATAGCCTGGCGCATGATTTTCCCGTGCTCCATGTCGAAGATGTTTGGCACCGGAGAGACGCTATTTATCCCTTTACTGTTGTCGGGCGCCCCCCGCAAGAAGATACGGCGTTTGGTTTGCTTATTCACGAGATTACCGGTCCGATGGTTCCCGTTGAGATTCCCGGTCTCAAGTCTATTAATGCCGTGGATGCGGCGGGTGTTCATCCTTTGCTTATTGCCATTGGTTCGGAACGCTATGTGCCCTACCGCGAGCGACAACCGCAGGAGATTCTCACGCTTGCCAATGCACTGCTCGGTTTTGGTGCGTGTTCTTTGGCAAAGTATCTTTTTATTTGTGCGGGGGAAGATAATCCCCATCTGAATACGCACGATATCAGCTCTTATTTTATCCATGTTCTCGAGCGGGTGGATTGGCGGCGCGATCTCCACTTTCAAACCCGTACGACGATTGATACGCTGGATTATTCCGGTACGGGATTTAATGAGGGTTCCAAGGTTGTGATCGCCGCAGCCGGTGCGAAGAGACGCGATTTGTGGCGCGATATTCCGGGTGATCTGGCTCTGCCTGAAGGATTTAAGAATCCCGCGATTGCGCTACCCGGTATCGCAGCTATTGAGGGTCCCGATTTCAAAGATGCCGATCAGGGAGGTAAGGATGCAGTTCGTTTGAGTGAGGCACTCGCGTCTCAGTCTCTCGATGGTTTGCCGCTTATTCTCATTGTCAATGACAGCGCATTCAGTCCGCGCACGCTCAATAATTTTCTCTGGGTCACTTTTACCCGTTCCAATCCCTCGCATGATATTTACGGTGTTGATAGTTTTATTGAATACAAACACTGGGGTTGCAACGGGTCGCTGATTATTGATGCGCGCCACAAGCCCCACCACGCGCCCCCGCTTGTTGAGGATCCCGGGATTACAAGAAAGGTAGAGGCTCTCGGGGCGTCGGGTGGGCCATTGCATGGTATTATTTGACTAACCATCTGGAGGACCGTTTCCATGATCTACAGGTATATATTGATCATTCTCGGCGTGTGCTTCGTCAGCTATGGCGAATGCGACGCAGGTGCTCATAAGAAGGGTGAGGGTATAACGATTCCGGATGTTCACCTGCGTGCGGTGATTGAGGATTCTTTGAATAAGGCGAGGGGGGAGGCGATTACTGCGGCTGAGATGGCGACGTTGACGCGTCTTGAAGCACCGAATTCAAGGGTTCGCGATTTGACGGGGATTGAGTACGCGACTGAACTGACGGTGCTGAATCTCGGCGCTGTATTTATAAATGGCACCCATATCAATAGCAATGATATTACGGATCTTTCTCCTCTGTCGGGTTTGATCAAGCTGACGGAGTTGTACCTTCATCGCAATATGATATATGATATTGCGCCGCTGTCGAACTTAACGGCGCTGGAAACACTGGATGTTAGTGCGAATTTCCATATTTCGGATCTTTCTCCGTTGTCGGGTATGACCAGGCTGAGGATGCTGAATCTTTACACCAATGAAATTTCGGATCTCTCGCCGCTGTCGGGTTTGACCGGGTTGAGATGGCTGAGTCTGAGTAATAATCTGATCTGGGATATTTCTGCCCTGTCGGGTTTGACCGATTTGAGGGGGTTGGCTCTGAATGTCAATGCTGTCTCGGATCTTTCTCTTCTGTCGGGTATGATCCATATGGAGAGGTTGAATATTCAGGATTGCGATATTACGGATTTATCGCCTCTGGTGGAGAATGTGGGATTGCGTGGGGAAAAGGATTATATCGATGTGAGGGATAATCCCCTGAGCGATGTCTCAATTAACACGCATATTCCGGCGCTTCGGGAGAGAGGGGTCAGGGTGAGGCTGGATAACTGAGGTCTAAGTTTTCACGGAGGACAGTTCCTATGATCTACCGATATCTCTTGATCATTCTCGGTGTCTGTCTCGCCTTTTATGGCGAATGCGACGCAGGTGCTCATGAGAAGGGCGAGGGTGTAAATATTCCGGATGTTCACCTGCGTGCGGTGATTGAGGATTCTCTGAATAAGGCGAGAGGTGAGGCGATTACTGCGGCTGAGATGACGACGTTGACGCGTCTTGAAGCACCGAATTCAAGGGTTCGCGATTTGACGGGGATTGAGTACGCGACCGAACTGAAGGTGCTGAATCTCGGCTATGTATTGACGAATGGCGGTCGCGTCAATAGCAATAGTATTTCGGATCTTTCTCCGCTGGCGGGTTTGATCAAGCTGACAGAGTTGAATCTTTTTCGCAATACAATAGCGGATATATCGCCGCTGTCGAATTTGACAGAACTGAGAGTACTGGATATTAGTGGGAATTCCTATATCTCGGATCTCTCTCCGCTGGCGGGTTTGACGGAGATGAGAACGCTGCATCTCTATACCAACGATGTTTCGGATCTTTCGCCGCTGTCGGGTATGACCGAGTTGAGGTGGCTGGATGTGAGTAATAATCTCATCTGGGATATTTCTCCACTATCGACTTTGACTGCGTTGGGGGGATTGGCTCTGAATAACAATGCGGTCTCGGATCTTTCGCCGCTGTCGGGTTTGCTCAGGCTGCGAAGGGTGCATGGTTGGGATTGCGATGTTTCGGATTTATCGCCTCTGGTGGCGAATGCGGAATTGCGTGGCGAAAACAGTTTGATCGATTTGAGGGATAATCCCCTGAGCGATGTTTCGATTAATAAGCATGTTCCGGTGCTTCAGGAGAGAGGGGTCAGGGTGAGACTCAGTAACTGAGGTCGCTCAGGTGCCCGGGTCTTGAAAGACGAGTTCCATGCCGTCTGTGACTGTTACCGTGATTTGCAATTTTCTCGGTTCTATCAGGTGTGCGGGGTGGGGCTGTCCGTCGATCCACACGTTGGGTGAGCGACACCAGGGGGCGGGGACGTCGGCGTGGAGGGTGAGCGTGCGGCAGGTGACGCGGTCGCTCAGGTTGTTGAGGTGGAGGCGGTAGTGCTTTTGGATTTGTGTGTCGGAAATGGTTTCGATTTGCGTGTGGCGTCTGGTCTGGTGGTAGAAGAGTACTTCTTCTGGTACGGCGCACCAGACGTTTTCTCCGCCTTCTGTGAGGATGGTTTCAAATCTTTTTCTGAGTTGTGGATGTGAGCAGTCTTTGTTGGGGTGGATGGGTTTTTCCAATGGGCAATGGCAGTAGTCGATGATCCAGCCGTTTTGCGCCTGTGCATGACGGATGTTGCGGAATGGGTCGTATTCGCTGAAGAATGGGGCGTAATATTGTTCGTGCAATGCCGTGCGATTGATCCAGAAGAGCGGGGTGTTCGGACGGTTGAGGGCGTCGGTCAGGCTCATTGCGCCGAGGTAGCCGTATTCCCGGCAGGCTTTGAGGACGTGGTCTGACATGTTGGAATTGTTTCCCGGGGCGCAGTAGAGATCGACGGGTGCGTCAATGGCGGCTTCGAGCACGTCTTTTGCGCGGCCAATTTCCAGGTCAACCATGTCGGGTTGTATGAGTTCATGGCTATAGGAGTGATTGCCTATTCCCCAGCCCCGAGCGAGCATGTCTTTGAGTTCGTCGGCGTTCATGTGGCGATAGCCGTTATAACTGGAGTTGCCGATATTGCGCGTTTCGCCCAGTTGCCCGACGACGACTTCCACATGTCCCGGAATGCCGTATTCTTCGTGGATGGGGATTGCGAATTGGTACAGGTCGATGAGGGCTTCGTCATAGGTGATGGAATAGACCCAGGTTTTGTCGTATTTCCATGGGCATATTGTGAGGGCCATGTTTTTCTCCAGTATCAGGCTGAAAATGCCTGAGCGAAATCTCGAAAGGTGGTGCTGTATCCCAGTTGCCATTCGAAGATGTGTGTGCCGTAACGGGTGGCCAGTTTTTCGGCGAAGGTGTCGGGGGTTTCCACGCCGACAGTTCCGTCGCGCAGGAGGATGCATTGATATCCGCGGGCGAGCATGTCCCTGGCTCCGCCTTCGGATCCGAGGATGCACATGTCGGTTGCAAATCCCGTGTAGATGAGGGTTGTGATGTCGCGCGTTTTGAGGTAGGTGTCGAGTGCGTCGGTGTAAAAGACGAGGGGTTCGTCTCGCATTGGGGAGACGATTGCGGCCCGTTTCATGTTTGCAAGTGGGGATTTTGTGAGGTAGTTCGGGCCATGGGCGCGGTTTCGCATGGTTTGTGCGCGATTTTCGGGTTCTGGTTGTGGTGTTTCTTTGCGTCGGGAAGGGATGTGGAGGTACTGATCCGCCATCCAATCGGTTTCGACATGGCAGACGGGCATCCCGATTTTGCGCGCGATGTCCATGGCCGGGCGTATGACTTCGGCCATGATGCGCGCGGCTTCGGCGGTTGCCTGCGGCCAGCCCATGCCCACGCAGTAGTTGGGGTCGATTGCTGGACCATCTGGACAGCCGATGTTCCAGCAGTGTAGGCCTATGAGGGCGGTGTTTTTGACGGGTAATTCGAGGCTGACAGATTCGTAGCCGGGGGCGTCGATGGGCAGGGCGCGATAATACCGGGCGTTTAAAGTAGAGGTGAGGGGCATGGTATTTAACCTAAAAAAAATTGTAGATACCAGCAGAATCTGCATTGAAAATAACCTGAGAAATCTCTATATTTTACTATAAAAAAGGAGATAACACAGACCGCGAAAGGAGAGGCCCTGAATGTCACATTGTCCAACAGGTAGTGCACAGGATTTAATTCTAAAGTTACTAAAACATTATAAGAAAGACTCTATTCGCGCGGCATTACTTCAACATTGGGCGAAGATCAATGAAATTCCTTTTTCAAGATTAAAGCAAGCAAATTCAGTGGCTCATTTTTTAGAAACGTCCAATATAACCGAGGTAGAGTGTATTAGACAGAGACTAAATCAGTCAATTTTTAAGCTTTCGATAAAAGACATAGAAAGCATTTTTGAAATTCTGATTGATTCTGGAAGACGCAAATCACAGGGTGCTTTTTATACCCCTGATTTTATCATAAAATACTTGGTAAGACATGGATTACAGATAAGCCAATATAAACAACAAAAAAAAGAAAAAGAAACACCTTTAATCTGCGATCCAGCTTGTGGAAGCGGTGGATTTCTGATACAGGCGGCAGAAATATTGAAAAGTGAGATCTCTCCAGATAAAGCATTTGCAGAATTTCTGATTGGTTTTGATAATGATCCTTGGGCCATTGAGCATGCGCGTTGTATGGTTGAGCTTTATCTGATCCTCCAGGGTTTTAAGCTATCAGACACAAATTTGCGCCTTTTTTGCCGCGATACACTGTTGGATTCTCCCGAGGACTTATGGAATACAGCAGGTGCTTGCAATGGGTTTGATCTGGTTACGACAAATCCTCCGTATGTTAAACTTCAAAATCTCGATACTGAATACCGAACACAGCTATCCGAAAAATTCAAAGGTTATGCCAATGGCAGCTTTAGCTTGGCACTTCTCTTTTTGATCGCTGGACACAGACTTCTTACGCCAGAAGGATGTTTGGCAATCATCACCCAAAATAATCTATATACTTCTTTAGCGGGTAAAGGTGTTAGGCAATACTTACAGGATAAGCAGTGTATCCGTAGAATTATAGATTTCGGTCACTATAAAGTTTTCAAGAAAGCAAGTGCTTATACTTGTTTGATCTTTCTTGGGACAGAAAAAAAAAACAGCTTCGAATTTGATACTCTGAAGCAGGTTTGCGCCAATAATCTCAAAAAGGCAACGTTCTCAGAAATTCCTTTTTCAGATCTAAAAGCTGACAAATGGCGTCTTGCAAAAGGCAATCATTTAGAAAATCTTAAAATTATCGAATCAACAGGAAAACCTCTTGGTGTGGTCGCTTCGATTAAGGTTGGGTTTGCAACTCTGAAAGATGCGGTTTTTTTAGTACACAGGAGGGATAATCAGTATTGTACTGCAAATCCTTTGAACCAGGACACACATCTGGTAGAACTTGGCCTCACTCGTCCTGCGGTCAAAATTGCAGCCTTAAATGGTACGGAGGATCTAGATCAGAATGACTTGAGGATTATTTTTCCCTATCAAAAGATAAAAGGTAAATATCATTTGATACCAGAAAAAGAAATAAAGACGCAATTTCCAAAAGCTCATGCTTATTTGTGGAAACATCGCAATCTCTTAAAGAGCCGCGACAAAGGAAAGAAAAATTACGAAGGATGGTACGCTTGGGGAAGAACTCAAGGAATGGAGGCAAAAGGTCCTAAACTTCTAACCAAGACTTTTAGCAAGTTTCCACAATTTATGCTCGATAAGAGCGACCAGCTTTTTTGTAATGGCTATGCCGTATCTATAAGGGATGATTCGCTATTTAGGGGTGAACTTACCATCGAAGTACTTGAGAAGATACTCAATAGTAGAATTATGCATTACTATGCCAAACTGACAAGCTTTCAAATAGAAGGCGACTACCAATGCTATCAGAAGAATTTTATTGAACGGATTGGTATTGTTGGCATGACAGAAAAGGAAATGACAGAATTTGTAGAACTACCGAGAATTGACGCGAACGAATATTTGGAAGGTCTCTATAAGCTCAACAGTAAAGATATTGAGAATGTCTGTGGATCGGATGTGGGTGTATAGGGAATAGTTCCATAGGTTAATACAGATACAAATGGCGTCTCCGATGCATACTCACAATATCGGCCGCGAAATTTGTAGGTGACAGAAGATCGAAGTTGGCATCAAAATCCGGTGAAATATAACCGGCTTCTTTTAGCTCCTCAAGCGTTAAGAAAATATGTGGCGGAGATTGCTGAAAATCTACGAGGATTAACACAGAGCGTTCATATTTGTAGAGTTCACCAGTGTCCGCATCTATATCACGGTGCGTAATGCCCAAGAATGTCTTTATGAATTTTTCCACTGGGGTGTGACCTGTTTTCCGGTCTATGCGATTCTCCTTCATCGCTTGGTCATCATATTCGACAACTGGAAGCAGATAGACTTCGCCCATCACCAATTTGGGAAGTCTGAGGCGTAGGTTTAGCGTTTCGGCAAATGCTCTTTCCATAAGCGTGTCAAAATTTTTTTCTACGCTGCTGAGTTGGCTTCGAACGCCAATAACAATCGCATTTTCAGACTGTTCTTTGCCAATAGCGTTCATGGCACCCGCTAAAGGACCATCTTTGATTATTTCACCAGTTTGTCCATCTCCACCAAATAGGACAACGATATCCTGTTTTTTGCGCTTGATGTATCCTGAAATTGCGAGTTCGGGGCCTCGTTTTCCCAAAGGTGGATGAATTGTAAAGTGATGAGTAAACTTTTTAAGTTCTTGATCTAAACTGATTTTGACAACTTCATGAATTTTCAGGATTAGATTCTGGCTTCGAATGAGAGCTTCTTTAGCCCGTTGACCGTTTTCATAGCGCTGGCCCTTATAGATTGCTATCCTTATTGTTTTTTCAAGCTCAAATTTTATTTCTTCAACAGCTCTTAGCAGCAAAGACATGTCCATAAAATAAATCCTTATGTGATTGAAGGGGGTAAATCCTGGGTGTAGCACAAAACGACTTTTATGATTTGAGTCAGACTACCAGGCCCTTAATGGGAGATTGTCGTATTAGATATCTTCATTATTCAGTGACATTACAGTTGTAATAAATGTTTGACCTGCATGAGTATTTCCGCCGCTTTGGGTGAACTTGCTAAAAGCTTCCTGTATAGTGGCAGCATCTATATCTGCACCAACTGTCTGAACAGGTGAGTTCCCATGTCCATACGTAATCTTATACCGGAGTCCACTTTCAAAAGGTGGCATAAACATAAATTCAAAATAAATTGGCTGTCCTAAACTTGCTGGAGCTAATTTAAAAGAATCGTTCGAAACAGCAGTGCTCATCATATCTATAACGCTTGATGTAGACCAATTTGATGGATCGGCCAAAATCACTTGGCCTTGTGTCGGTCCTTCAGGACACGAGAGAAAGGTTGATACATAGAGGTCTCGCGCTAGACCTGGTCCCCGATTATTTAAGATAAAGTATAATTGAAATCGTACAGATTGCGTCGGTTGAGCCATTGTTTCAGGAATGACCTGCGCTGGTTTAATTACCCAACCATGATAAACATCAGGTTGAGGTTGTCTCCCAAACATGCCAGCTAAAACGGCATGTGGCGTTGGGACGAAGTTGGATCCTGCACGAATATAATATTGCAAAGGCTTGAGACACTGGTGTGGTGCCAGATGGCTTTTGGCAATATATGTGGCAACATATCCTTTATCGTTTGAAGATGTCACAATTGCGCGGTGTCTAATATCAGGATGAGGAGGAACAGTACAATCTGAAACTGCTCCTTCTAACCGACTCAAAAAACGCTTTGGATTATGGATCAGGAATTCATCACTATCAGCGGGTACATCGCCCAATTCAGGCTGATCACGGCAGTCAATACCCCAAACAATAACACCACCTTCAGAGTTGCCGAACCCAGATATGGCCTTTGCCATGTTTTGCCGGTCTTTTTGATGGAGGTGTCTTCCAGAACCATTATCGGCAGATCGCTTGAAATCTAAGAAGCTGTTTTAAAATTATGAAAGAAGAAAAAAAGCGTTGAAAAAGCGTATTCATCTGTCCAAATTCAGGTAGTGCATATCACCCTGAAACGAAAGGACCTGCGATGAATACGCACCGGCAATATCCGACAAATGTAACCGAAGCGCAATGGCAACTGCTCATCCCACTCCTGCCCAAGCGCAAATGGCGAAAAGGCAGCCGTGGCCGTCCTCCTGTCAATTTGAGAGAAGTGTTTGATGGCATCCTGTATCTGACGAAGACCGGCTGCCAATGGCGCATGCTGCCTCATACCTTTGGCTGTTGGCAAACCGTGTATGGCTATTTCAACAACTGGCGCGAACAAGGCGTCTTTGAGCGTGTGCAACAGGCCCTTTCACGAAAAGAGAGAAAACGGCAAGGCCGCAAAGCTACCGCCTCAGCAGGCTGCATTGACAGTCAAAGTGTCAAGAGTGCAACACAAGGCGGATCAAAAGGTTACGATGCTGGCAAAAAGGTCAATGGACGCAAACGCCACCTGCTTGTCGATACCCTCGGCCTGGTGATCAACGCCTTTGTCTCGCCTGCCAATCTCCAAGATCGTGACGGCCTCAAGCATCTGCTGAATCAGTATTTTGAGCAAGGAACAACACGCTTACGCAAGCTGTGGGTTGATGGCGGCTATCGCGGCGATGACCTCAAGAAATGGGTCGCTGACAGGAAGCGCACGTATAAAATTGATCTTGAGGTTGTTAAGCCTAATGGCGAGGGCTTCCAGGTCGCCAAGCGCCGCTGGGTCGTTGAGCGCACCTTTGCTTGGTTATTAAATTTTCGCCGTCTGTCAAAGGATTATGAAGACTTGACGGATAACAGTGAAGCCTTTATTCACATTGTTATGATTTACCTCTTACTCAACAGACTCGATTAAACGCAGCATTTTTAAAACAGCTTCTAAGAACAAATCTTCCGATTGTCTATCATTAACGAAATCTTTGATAGCTTCCTCACCTTTTTCACATATCCGATTAAAAATGTCTTCCGCACGTCCCATTAAAATAACTCCTAAGTCTATTTAAACTCGATTCTGGTCGGCGACGGTGGCGACTATTTGGGCGACGAGGTCGCAGTGTTCGGGCTGGTATTTTTCGCAGAAGGTCGTCCAGCGGATGAAATTGTCGAGAAAGTCCCGGGCATTGGGACAGGTGTTTGCGTTGTATGTATAGGTGTGGGATGTCGGGGGTTTGGAGAAGGGAAAGAGGTGTTTTTCGGCTTTGTCTGTTAAAAAGGGCAGGGCAGCGGGCATGAGATAGTATTTGCCGAGGCCCGCTCCGGTGAGTCCTGCATCGGCGACTTGCTGTGCAAAGGTTTCGGCGTCGCATCTGAAGGCATTGGGATCGATGCTGAAGCCGGCCATCCAGCAGGAATAGGTTTCCATGTAATCTGGTATGGATAGGGGGATGATGCCGGGAATTTCGGCGAGTTTGTCGGTGATGAGGCGAATCATGCGGTCGATATGTGCAACGGCTGGTCGGATGATCTCGAGTTGTGCAAGGGTGATGGCGGCGGTCGATTGGGTCATGCGGAGCGCGTATCCATTTACGGCGTGGACGCGCCCCAGTCCTTCGACCATTTGCCCGCCTCTGCTTTGACCGATGAACCGAATTTGTTCGGCGAGTTCATCGTCGTCTGTAATGACACAGCCGCCGATGTCGGAGCCGAGTGTTTTTTCGGAGTCGAATGAGAAACCGGCGACGTCGCCGAGGGTGCCCGCAAGGCGGCCTTTGTACGTGCCAAATACGGCCTGGCATACGTCTTCAATGACGGTCAGGCCGTGTTTTTTTGCCAGGGCGCGGATGGGGTCCATGTCGCATATGAGGCCCGTTATGTGGACGGCGAGAATGGCCCGCGTGCGATTGGTGATACAGGGTGCTATGGTTTGGGCGCTGATGAGCGGTGTGCCGGGTTCGGTGTCGGGGAAGACGGGGATGTAGTTTTCTTTTAGCAGTCCCATGACCGTGCCGTAGTCGGTGATGGGCGATAAGATGATTTCATCGCCGGGTTCGAGGCTGAGCGCGGCTGCGAGTATGTTGAGGGCTGCGGTGCATCCGGGCGTGCCAATGCAGTGTTTGATGCCCATTTCGCTTTCGAAAGCGGCTTCAAATCGCCGAACCATGTCGCATTTCAGGCCCGATGTGACGACTTCCTGAAGGTATGTCTGGCAGTTTGGACCCATGGTGCGCGGAAAGGGTTGGGGCAAGCTGCCCACAAGTCCGTCAAATGCTTCGGCACCGTATTTTGCGCGTTCTTGAATGGACATGTTTAACCATTGAAAAGTGCTTCAAACGATAACGTATCAGCCACTGATTTTATTACGGTGGCAATGCGGGCGATGTCTGCGATTTGTTGGGCGTCAATGCCCAGTTTGTTCAATTGCGATGCGTGTGCGTTTACACAAATACCACATGCGTTTACCACACTTGCCGAGAGACTCCACGCTTCGAACAAAGCGCGATCGACACCGCCGTGGGTCAGCACGGCATTCATTCGCAATTTGGGCGATTGTTTCTTTATTTCGTTGTCCTGAATGAGGTCGGTGAATTTATACCACACATTGGTCATGCTCATCATGGCAGCGGCGGATTTCACTGCTTTTATGTGTTGCTCGTCCATGACAGCCTGTGCGTCTTCGGCGATGTTCTGAATCACCTGTTCATTTTTGGATACCAGTGCTGCGGTAAGTGCCGATCCCCAGGCCATTGCCGGATCGAGACGCGACGCAGATATGACCGATCCCAGGTTCAACCGAATGTCCCGCGCATAGTCGGGCATTGTCGATCTCAGATTGTCTATACCCATAAAATCTCCTGTATTATGAAGAAAGCGCAGAGAACGGTATTGCTCTCTGCGCTTTGTAATATAACAAAATTCTGTGCAACTTTTAACTATTCTTCACCACCGCCAGCACTTTCACCGCCACCACCATCACCGCTGCCTGTGAGGCGATTTAATACCCTCTTTCCGAATACGGTTATGACGCCGGCATACAGAGCGATAGTGATCGGATCGACGATGGCGTCCAGGCTCTCGCCTACTACCCCTGGGATGTTGCTCAATACGTCCGCACCTGCAGCAGCACCGACCGCAATCGCAACGACCAGGAAGGATGTCGCATCTTCAGCGTCGAGCGCCATCCCCCCGTACACCAGACCCAGAATCACCAGCGCGATCGACACAATATTTTCAGGAATCGCGCCGGCCGCCAGGCCCTGAATAATGGCCAGAACGACGATTAGGCCAACAATAATTCTGACTACCATTTCATCCTCCCAGAATAAGTTAGTTGTGTTATGACATAAACGTTTTAACCCTTGAGGTGATTTATTATTCCCTTCACGAGGATGGTTATGACGCCGGCATACAAAGCGGTGCTGATCGGATCGACGATGGCGTCCAGGTGGGCACCAAGCTGTGGAATGCCGCTCAACGCATCCGCACCTGCAGCAGCACCGACAGCGAGCGCAACGATCAGGTAGGTTGTTTCGTCATCAGAACCGACCGCCACTGCCGCGTAGGCCAGGCCCAGAATCACCAGCGCAAGCGACACAAGTCCCGCAGGGATCGCGTCGGGCGTCAGGCCCTGAATAACCGCCAGAGCGGCGATCAGGCTAACAATAATCCTGCTTGCCATATTTCTTCCTCCCAGAATAGGTTAGTGTGTCACGACCTGTGGCTACAGGTCGCAGATCCGCCAGTCATCTTTAACTCTTGATGCGGTTTAATCCCCTCTCCACGAGTATGGCTATAACACCGGCATACAAGGCGGTGCTGATCGGATCGACGATGGCGTCCAGGTGGGCGCCTATCCCCGGGATGTTGCTCAACACATCCGCACCTGCAGCAGCGCCGACTGCAATCGCAACGACCAGGTAGGCTGTCGAGTCCTCAGCGTCGACCGCCACTATCGCGTAGAGTAGTCCCAGTATCACCAGCGCGAGTGGCGCAAGTCCTCCAGGGATTGCGTCGGGCGCCAGGGCCTGCACAATCGCGAGGATGATGACCAGGACAATAATATTTCTGCTTGCCATTTCTACCTCCCAGAATGTGGTTGTGTCACGGCTTGCGTTATCACGCAGCCGCAACGGTTACCGAGGGAATGCTACAAAATGCACCATCCCCGTACTACGAAAGCGGAAAACATTTTTCCTCTTTCTTATTCAGAAATGTAGAATTTCTTATGTTAAAAAATGTAAACAGAGTAGCAGTGTCAAGAGAATTCCCACTCGGTCAATAAAAAAAATTCTCCCATACCTGTGGGTTCCTGGACCCAAAGTCAAAAAAACATAGTTTGCGGGGTACACTATAGGGGGGGAAATAATTTTTTTGCACAGTATGTTGTATTGAATTGCTCCGTGCAGCCTTAAATAGTCTTAACCATCAATTACCAGTCGTCGCAATGGCTATAATATTAACAAATTCTCAATATAATTTAATTTTTTTTGAAATCAATCTAAACTTATAGAGGTCGCAAACGTTTTTTTACAGTGAATCTATCCTAAAAATTGAAAATCCTTGACATCGTCCATTTGTTGTGCGAATGTACGCACGACAGACAACTAACAACAGGCAATATTTATGTTCTCTTTCTCTCCCAACGATTTTCTCGCCTGTAATGGTACGCGCATCGGCGCTGAGCATCTGCATGGGCGCATGCAAGTCCTGCGCGATGAGGTCGAACCCGTCCTCGCGAAACAGCATCCAGACCTCACGGCTGTTATTTCACCTGTTTACACGACGACTAATTTTCGCTCCAATCCCGATCGGCCCCGGGATCACGCGTGTCTCTATTTTGTGGATCGCAAGCTTAAGAAGAGCGCGTTTCCCCGGTTGCCCCAATTGGGTATTTATCTTCACCACAATGCCGTCGCCATAGGTTTTTACTCTGGCTGGTGGACTGCCGAGGCGATGCAAACGGCGATTGCCGATCGCACGAAGTTTCGCGGTTTGGTGCCGCGCAAAGGGTATCGCTGTTTGGCGGGTGATATTATTGTGGCGTCACCCGGTCGTTCGGTGCCCTGGTCGCCATCCAGGCTCGATGGGGTTGATCGCTCGCTGTTTGTCGGGTCGATTCTCACGCGAGATGAAGCTGCGGTGCCAGCGCTTGTTGAAGATATCCATGCGGTGCTTGAGGATCTCTACGCGCTGTATGCGGTGTTTACAAGAGCGAGATACCAGATCTCTAAAAGCAGCGTTGTATATAATATGCCCGATCCCGCAGAAGCCGGTGTTGTGCGGGATGCGCTTGTACCTGTGGAGGCAGAGCTGTTGTGCGATCTTTACCGGTTTACGGCGCTGAAGAATTTCCATATTGAAGCGAGTATGTTGTTCAATCTCTATTTGTGTCTCAAGACCAAGCCATTTCTCATTCTGGCTGGGATATCCGGGACGGGGAAGAGTACGGTGGTTCGGCTTTTGGCCGAGGCGATCAATGGTCTGGATAAGGGGCGGGCGAGAGGGTATCGCCTGATTCCGGTGCGCCCGGATTGGAATGATGTGCGCGATTTGCTCGGGTTTGAAAATTTGCTTACGGGAATGTTTCGCCCGGGTGCGTTGCTTCAGGCGATGTGCGAAGCACAAGCCGATCCGGATCGTCCTTATTTTGTGTGTTTGGACGAGATGAATCTCGCCCGTGTGGAACACTATTTTGCCGATTTTTTGAGTGTTATGGAGACGGCGAGGCGCACGCCCGATGGCGCGTGGACAACGGATCCGATTGAACTGGCGCAAGGAGGGGATGTTGTGTCAACGGATGCGGTGGGAGATTTGCCTTCGCGTTTGCCCATTCCGCCCAATTTGTTTGTTGCGGGTACGGTCAATATGGATGAGACGACTTATGCGTTTAGTCCCAAGGTGCTGGACAGGGCGAATACGGTTGCTTTTGATCGGGTTGATCTGGGGTTGTCGGATTACGATCCCGAGGTGCAGATCGATTCGACGGCTCTGCGCGCGCTGGGTGCTGCGCTGATTGATCGGCCCTATCGGCAGTTGGAGGATGTCCGCCACCGCGATGAGGTTGTTGCGTGGAATGAGGCTTTGGAGGAGATTAACGCGATGCTCGCCAAAGAAGACCTGCATTTTGGCTATCGCATTCGCGATGAGGTTCTCATCTATATGGCGTATGCGCTCGATTTGATTGAGGGACTTCCATCAAATGCGCCGGCGTTCACGCCCCGAGATGCTTTTGATTATCAGATTTTACAAAAGATTCTCCCACGCCTGTCCGGCGCGGGAGATGAACTCGCAGGTCTGCTTGACTCACTTATCGCTTTTTGCGATTCCACCTATCCCCGCACAACACATAAACTCCAGCGCGTAAAACGCCGTCTTGAACTCACGGGGTTTGTTAGTTTTTGGTAGGTCCTATTGTATAACAGACCTCGGCGTCGCATTGAGGCGCGTTACGACGATGCGCTCCCGGTCGATCAATGCACCCACTTGATCGCTCAGTGTGTCGGTCCAATACGGGTCTTCATAGACGGCTTTGTAAAGTTGTTCTCTTTGTTCCTCGCTTTCAAATCGACGGATCCACACGTAGAGATCGTCTTCCTCTTCGCCGACAAAGCTGCCGATAACGACCATGCCTTTTGATATTTGAAATGGGATGATTTCACTTTCCATAAATGCAACCCATTCTTCTCGTTTGCCCGGTTGGGTGCGATATTGACGTAATTCGAAGAACATGTTTTTCTCCTTTGTTTAATTGGTGACGATTCAAATCTGTTCATACCACCGCACATTGCCCGTTGACATGCCGCTTGCGGCGATGTCCAATTTGCCATTGCCGGTGAGATCTACGACTGCCATTTGCCCCATGCCTATGCGGTTGTCGATTTGTTCAATGTGCCAGGTGTCCGTTTCCAGATTCTGTGGGCGATAGATGTGGAGGGCTGTGCCGGGTCCGTTGTATCCGGCGACGACTTCCAGGGCGTTGTCGCTGTCTATGTCGCCACACCACAGGGAATGTCCGCGGTTGAGTTTGTCGCTGATCAGGTGCCGTTCCCACGCGCCTGTTCGGATGTCGCCGGTCGCTTTGTACCAGACGAGTTCATTGCCGTGCCAGGGTTCAATGGAGAGTATTTCATTGATGCCATCCCCATCCATATCTACTGCAAATGTTTCACTGCTTTCGCGGGGGCTTATGGTCCACCGATTCCATTTTTCCTCGAATCCATCCCCTTTGGGTGGCTCAAACCAGATCAGGCCATCGCGTGTGCCGAGCAATAAGTCCATGCGGCCATCGCCATCTACATCGCATACGCTCAGGCCGTGATTGAGTCTCAATTGCCCGTCGATTAACCGCTTTTCCCACGGTTCATTTACCGGGTCTTGTGGTATGCGATAACACCACAAGGCACCCGGCGCATCAAAGTCGTTGATCTGGCTTCCCGGTCCCTGTAGTGTCGCGACAAATAGCAGGGGTTGATTGTTGACTTCTACCATTGCTATGCGGTGTAGATAGGGTACCCAGTCGATGAAGTGCTGTGTCCAGATGTCGCCGTGTTCAGGTGTTTGAAACCAGTGTAGATATTCCGGCGGTATCCGCTGTCTTCGCCCAAATCCGCTGCCTGCAATGACGTCTTTGCGACCGTTGCCCGTGACGTCGAATACCGATAGTGAGATGGTGCCGGGATGCGCTTCTGATATGATTTGTTTTTCAAAATGGGGTCCTTCGTACAGGGCGATCATCGAGGTTCCCATAGAACCGGCTACGATGTCCAGGTGTCCGTTGTCTGTGACGTCGGCGACTGTCATGCCGTAAGCGCTGCGGATGTTGTCGTCTATTTCGTGAATTATGAACATTTGTTTTCCTATTTTGACCGTTTTCCTTATCGGTAGTGGATCAATATACCGCGTGTTCAGGGCAAAATCAAATGTAGATCGCCGAACTCGTGCCACAAATAATGTTTGTTGAGGGCGGCTTCATAGGTCAGTTTCAGGTGATCTAATCCCGCCAATGCCTGCAGCATGGAGAGGTGTGTGGCACTCGGTTCGTGCATTCCGGTGAGCAAGCTATCTACAATCCCCATGGTGTGGTCGGGTGAGATTATCAGGGATGTCCATCCTTCGCCTTGAGAGACCTGTCCGGTTTTATCGGCTACGGTTTCGAGTGCGCGCACGACGGTTGTGCCAACGGCGATGATCCGTCCGCCGTTTTTTCGCGCGTTGTTGATTGTCCGCGCTATTTCGGCTGATACGCGGTAGTATTCCTCGTATGGCGGTTCATCGGCTTCCAGACTCGCCACGCCTGTGTGCAAGATCAGGGGGGCAATTTGTATGCCTTTTGCGACCAGTTTTGTGATGATTTTGGGTGTGAATGCTCTGCCGGCTGATGGCATTTCAGCGCTGCCCACTTCTGTTGCATATACGGTTTGATAATATTCAATGGGCCAGTCGTTTTGCACATAGCCATACCGGATAGGCAGGCCGTATATGTCCAGGTAGGTATCCAGATCATGGGGCAGGTTCAGGGTTGCTACCCATAGACGAACGGGGGTGCCGGGGTTGTGCCGCAGTTCGGAGCGATAAGGTGTGTGCAACTGTGCCGATCCTCCACCGGGTAATGTAAAGACTTCGCCCGCGTGTACATGAGAAAAAGGCAGTGTTGCTATACCGTTGGGTTGACGTATTTCAACTGCCCACATGTCGGCGGGCAGTTGCGTTGATAGATGCAGTTTGAGTTCTGTTCCATCGGGCCGAATGATGGGTAACGATGCTTTGCGCGTGCCGCTGGTGTTGATGACGACGACATCGCCTGCATGTAGCACGTCGGGCAGGTCGCGAAATGCAATGTGTTCAATCGCATCATCGCTTCGCCAGGAGACCATCAGCCGAATCTGGTCCCGACTGAGTCCGCGCGCTTCTGGCGGTTCTCCCGCTTCCAGGTTGGATGGCAGGTCAAATGTTAGAGAGTCGAGTTTTGAGTCCATCATTGTAATGGGGAGTACTGTGTTGGGTATTGTGGTCATGAGAAGCCTCCTTTTTAATTTGCGAGCGCGGCGAGTAGTTCGCGTGCGGCATATCGTCCATCCGGGTAATTGCCTTTCAGGAGTTCGATGAATCCCGGTACACTCGTTTCAGGCAAGGGACGGTCACTGATGTCTTCAAAGGGAAATGCTTCGCGGTGCATTTGCGTTCGCATGTCGCCGGGATCTACCCAGTAGATGCGCCAGTCGGGACGTTCTGCTGCGAGTACGTTTGAGAGTTGTTCAAATGCGGCTTTAGAAGAGCCGTATCCGCCCCAGCCAGGGTACGCTTCGCGAGCGGCATCGCTGGTGATGTTGATTACACGGGTGCGTGTTTTTAATGTATGTTGTAGCGCTTGGAGCACACCCAGAGGTGCGATGACGTTGGCGCGATAGACGTCTGCCAAAATATCGAGAGGGTAATTGAGCAGTTCGGGCTGGGGACTCGGTCCCAATATGCCCGCGTTATTGATTACGGCGTCCAGACCACCCATTTCTTTTGCTGCATTCCTTAGCGCTTTCCGATGTTCGGGGTCTGTTACGTCTCCGGCAATGGCGATGACTTCGGTCCATTGGCTCAGTTCTTTGCGCGCGTCTTCGAGTGCGTCTGCGCCCCTTGCGTTGATGATGAGTCGCCAGTTTTGCTGTGCGAGGTTACGCGCGAGAGCCAGGCCCAGTCCGCGAGATGCGCCGGTGATGAGCGCTGTTTGTGTGGACATGTTGAATCCTCCTGTAAGGGTGAGAAACTATCTGTCTGTTGGGTCAAAATTTAGCATAAAAAAAAGCCCTCTGCATCGCACAGAGGGCGTGTTTGATACCCGTTCTTTAGGACGGGGAAGTGGCTGTCTGAAGGAATAGAGATTGTTTTGTCTTCACTGGAAGATTATGTTATTATGAAAATAAAGCCAGAGTTTTGCGTGGCGTCAAGGGTGAAAAAGGAGAAAATCATGTCGGGTATAGATGTGGGACAGATTGGATGGAAGGCCGAGAGTAAGACGGGTGTTGTGGCGGCGGGTGGTGCAGGTGCTGTGGCTGCGGGGATTGAGATTCTGGATAGGGGGGGCAATGCGGCCGATGCAGCCGCGGCGACTATTTTTGCGCTAAATGTTACGGATCACGGTGCGTGTTCGATTGGTGGGGAGGTTCCGCTTCTTATTTATGATGCTGAGACTTCGGAGGTGAAGGCACTGAGCGGACAGGGACGGGCACCGCGTTCTCAAGAGGCGATTGATTGGTATATGAAGCATGGTATTCCAGGCGATGGCGATATGAAGATGGCGCCCGTGCCTTCGGTTGTGGATTTGTGTATTACGACGCTTAAGCGATATGGTACGATGTCTTTTGAAGAGATTATCGTGCCTGTGCTTGCCCTGCTCGATGCGGGGGAGGATGACTGGCATCCCAATCTTGCGAGGACTTTGCGAAAGCTGGTTGAGGAGGAGCATCTTACGTCGGGTAGCAGGGAGGAAAAATTGCAAGCTGCCGCGGATCGCTTTTACGGGCGGAATAAATATCGCAATGATATTGCGGAGGAGCTTGAGGCTTTTTATATCGCAAAGGGGGGCTTTTTGCGTCGGGAAGATCTGGCGACGCATGTTACGACGATTGAAGATCCGGTTGCGGTTTCTTATCGGGGGTACACGGTTTGCAAGTGCGGGCCGTGGACGCAGGGTCCTTATTTGTGTCAGGCGTTGCGTCTGCTTGAGAAATTTGATGTCAAAGCGATGGGTCATCTTTCGGCGGATTATGTTCACGTGGTTACCGAGGCGATCAAGCTGGCTATGGCGGATCGCGATGCGTATTATGCCGATCCCGATTTTTCAGGTGTGCCTTTGGGGGCGTTGCTTTCGGATGCGTACACGGATTTGCGCGTGCCGCTTATCGATATGCATTCGGCTTCTCTGGAGGCGCGTCCGGGCGATCCGTATCTGATGCAGCCGGTTAAAGAGGGCGGTGTGTTCCGTCCGGGTACGGGGGGTACGACGACCTGTGTGGTGGCGGACCGCTGGGGCAATGTGGTCGCTGCGACGCCGAGTGCCAATGTTCACCGGCCTACGATTGATGGGGGGCGTACGGGGGTTACGTATGGGAATCGTCTGCGCAGTCTGAATACGACGGCAGGGCATCCTAATTGTATCCAGCCAGGGAAGCGTCCGCGCATTACGTTGACGCCTACGCTGGTGCTGAAAGATGGGCGGCCCATTCTCGGGATTAGTGTTGCGGGTGGGGATTTGCAGGATCAGACGACGTTGAATTTGTTACTGGATTTTGTCGAGTTTGGAATTCTGCCGGAGGAGGCTGTGACTGCACCCCGTTTTGCGACGGCACATCATCTCGATTCTTTTGATCCCAATCCCATTCGCGAGCAGACGTTCAAACAGGCCGGGTCGTTGACGCTGAACGATGCGATAAGCCGGGATGTACAGGATGATCTCGCCAGACGGGGACATCAGGTCGAGGCAAAAGCATCTAATATTGCGACGCCTGTTATGGTTTATGTGGATCGGGAAGAGGGTGTGTATTATGCAGCAGGCGATCCCAAAGCGGGGCGTCACGCTGCAGGGTTGGTGGATGGGTGATTGTATAGAGTAGCGGTAAACTCAAATTTGAGAGTATATGAGTAAACGCACTGGAAAATCGACGCGAACCGCGCAGCATATCACCGCGCTGATATGTTTTTTTTTGTCGGGGTTTGCCGGATTGGTTTACGAGGTTGCCTGGATACGGCAGGCCGCGCTTTTGTTTGGGTCCACGACGTTTGCGGTGAGTGCGGTTCTGGCGGTTTTTTTTCTGGGTTTGGCTATTGGTGCGTATCTTTTTGGGCGCATTGGTCAGCGAACTTCCCGACCGCTTATTCTTTTTGCGTATATTGAAATTGGTCTGGGTATTCTGGCTCTGATCAGTCCCTATGCGTTTGATTTTGCAGATTTTCTCTATGGCATCGCGTATAGACTATTGAGCGATGCTCCCTTCCTGCGGTTCACTACGCGACTCTTTCTCGTTGCGCTCGTCGTCTTGCCGCCCACTGTTCTGATGGGGGGTACCCTTCCTCTTTTTTGTCGTCAGTATTCGCGCGATAGCGGTAGAATTGCACGCGCTGTTGGTCTTCTCTACGGTGTCAATACGCTGGGGGCTGCGTTGGGCTGCGCGGCTACGGGTTTTGTTTTTTTGCCGGATCTGGGGCTGCGCGGTGCCATCTATATTGGCGTGGTATGCAATATTCTGAGTGGTATTGTTGTTCGCGCGTTGTCTATTGCGCGGGATGATGTGGTTTCTTCTTCGGTGGCGTCTCGCGGTGTGAGTGACAGGCTTCCACGGAGTAGCGTTGTATTTGTTCTGTTTTTTGCGATTGGATTTGTGGCTCTGGGTGCGGAGGTGCTGTGGGTGCGGTATCTCGGGCTTTTGATCAATAATACGGTTTATACTTATACGCTGGCGTTGAGCGTTGTGTTGGTTGGGCTGGTTCTGGGGAGTATTTTGGCTGCTCAGTTTTCCGATAAGACGGAGATGCGGGCGCATTATTTGGGCGCGCTTCAGATTGCGACGGGTCTTATTGTGCTGGCTCTTTTGATGCTTTCGCCCGAGACATGGCGGGGATTGGGCAGTGATCTGTATATCTATTTTGCGGTGCTTCTACCCCCTGCTGTGTTGAGTGGGGCGGTTTTTCCGCTTGCGATTCGTCTGGTAACTGATAATGCGGAATATACGTCTGGGGTCGCTGGGAATCTGATTGCGGTGAATACGCTTGGGGGTATTCTCGGGTCTCTTTTGATTGGTTTTGCAGGTATTCCCTTTTTTGGTCTTGAGAAGTGTTTGTTTTTTATTACGTGCGCGAATCTCGTCATAGGTATTTCTGCATGGTTTTTGCTGGATCGAAGATATCGCGTGTTCAAGTATGCGGCTACACTGGTCGCGGTTCTGGTCTATTTGGGGATTCCATATTTTTCGCAGACGCAGGTGCCTGCGGATTTTATCGGTGAGGGGCGGGATCTCGTGGCGTTCCGAGAGGGTTATGGCGCGAATATAGCGGTTGTTCGGCGGGAGGATGATCTGGCGTTGGAGATCGATCGCTGGTGGCAGGGTGGGAGTAAAAAGAATCACCAGATTATGGCGGCACATGTGCCGATGCTTTTGCATCCCGATCCCAGACGGGTCGTTGTTGTGGGGGCTGGTACAGGGCAGACGGTTAGTCGGTTTTTGATGTATCCCATCGATTATCTGGCGTGTGTGGATATCGAGCCTGCGCTTTTTCCGTTTGTTGAGGAATATTTTGAGGCGGATTGGATGGACGATCCGCGCGTGGAGATTGTCGCTGAGGATGGACGCAATTTCTTGCGTCATACGGCGGGGATTTATGATATTGTTTCGCTTGAGCTTGGCGAGGTGTCCCGTCCGGGTGTGGCGTTTTTTTATACGGTTGATTTCTATGCGCGCGCCCGAGAGCGCCTGGCGCCAGGGGGGTATCTGGTCCAGTTTGTGCCTTTGCACTTTCTTTCGGAGGATCAGTTCCGCGGTGTTGTGCGCAGTTTTTTGACGGTTTTTCCGCAGAGTGTTTTGTGGTATAATACGTCTGAGCTTTTGCTTATTGGTTCGGCGGATGATGCGTTTAATATCGCGCAGGGGAAATTGTTGGGGATGGATGAGGAGATCCAGGCGGATCTCCAATACAGCCACTGGGGTGGGGTGGCGTATTCCCTCAATCAACCGCACGTTTTTTGGGGCGGTTATTTGATGGGGGCGGAGGGTCTGGCTTCTGCGACGGTTGAGGCAGATGTGTATTGGGATGACCGACCGGTTCTGGACTACGAGACGGTTCAGAATGAGGAGAGCGATGAGCTTGTGTTTGCGGAGATGTTGTATAAATACCGGGATTCTATTGATGCGCTGATATCGGGCGAGGTGGATGCGCGTATTGCGGCTGTGCAAAATAAGAATTTGAGAGAGATTGCGGCGCGCGTTTTTGTTCGCCAGGCGTCGAATTTGATTCCCGCGCGCGAACACAGGCGTATTGCTACGCTTTGTGAGGAGGCGATTCGCCGGCTTCCCGAGTATGTGGATGCGCATCGCATGTTTGCCGATGCGATGATGCAACTGGGGCGCTTGCAGGATGCAGAAAGACACTATGCGCGGGTTTTGGAACTCGATCCCACAGATGCGCGCGCGCTGAATGGACGCGCTGTGGCGTTTCACCGTGCGGGACGGCTTGAAGATGCGGTTCGCTATTACGAGGATGCGATCCGCCATCATCCGGACAATGCGCTGTCGCAAAATGGTATCGCTATGGCGCTTCACAGGTTGGGACGTTTTGACGAGGCGATTCAGCACTATAAGGAGGCGATTCGCTTGCATCCGGATAGGCCCGATACGTATGCCGATCTGGGTATGGCGCTGGCACAGGCGGGGCGGTTGCGAGAGGCTGTTCCCTATTTGGAGAAGGCGCTCGTATTACGGCCGAATTTTACAGGGGTAAAGCGCGCGCTCGCGCAGATACGCGCGGAGTTGGGAGAGAAGTGAGACGTTAAAGGTTCTCGTCATCGCGGTATGCCCCTGCTTCAAGCATACAGGGGCAGGCTTAAAGCATGTCCCGTAGGTTGTAATACGGGGCCGCGATCCAGATTGTAGGGGCGGTGCCCCCGTGCCCGCCCGTTTCTAAAACAGGGAGGTTTCTATGTCCAAATTTATCTGTTTTCTGTTCGTTGTTTTGCTGTTTCAATCTGTTGGTGCTCAGCAACCACAGCAACCACAGCAACCACAACAACAAAACCGACGTCAGCAACGCACAGTTACCGTGGAGCAAATTATGCAACAATTACCCGAAGGTGTGACTTTTATTCCCGATATCGCGTATCGCGAGGGCAACGAGGCGTGGAAACTCGATCTCGCGATGCCCACTGAGCGCGGCGAAGCTCTTCGTCCAGCCCTTGTTTTTATTCACGGGGGTGGATGGAGAGGTGGGGATAAACGCCGGGGAGGTTTTCTTCGTCCTACTATCAGTTATGCAGCTAAGGGCTATGTTTGTGTCACGGTGAACTATCGGATGCTCGATGAGGCACCGATTACCGCGTGTGTTGAGGATGTGAAGAATGCGGTGCGCTGGTTGCGCGCCCATGCCGGGGAATACAATATTGATCCGGAACGCATTGGCGCGAGTGGAAATTCCGCTGGCGCGCATCTGGCTGTTATGCTCGGTGTGTGTCCGCCTTCAGCCGGACTTGAGGGCGATGGTCCCTATCAAGAGTATTCCAGTATGGTTCAGGCTGTTGTGGCGAGTGCCACGCCTACCGATTTTCTGTCTGCTATGAGTGATCGTCAACGCAATCAGCAGCGAGCACGCCCGCCTCGCAAAAATGAGCTTAGACTGGAATCCGAAGAGGTGCGCGCCAAAACTTCTCCTGTGACTTATGCCTCGGCCGATGCACCGCCTATTTTGCTCGTGCATGCAATATCTGATCGCACGGTCGGTGTCTATCATTCGGATAAGTTGGTCAAAGCACTGCGAGAAGCCGGTGCCAAAAATGTCAGTTATATTCTTCTGGGTGACGACAGTGGGCACGGTGCTTTTCAGCGCAATATCGCGTTTACCGAGCCTGCCCGTGAAGCTTTTTTTAATCGCGTGTTGAAACCGGGAGAATAAGATGAGGTCCGTGTCTGAAATAGAAGCGCGGGTGGCTGAGGCGCAGCCGGGTGATATTGTTACGCTGGTCGATGGCGTGTATGATGGTGAGAGGTGTAAGCTGGAGGCGAGGGGGACCGCAGATCAGCCGATTGTTATTCGGGCGGAGAATATGGGGCGGGCGGTTATACAGGCGCCGTTGTTGTTGGTGGGTGATTATATCAGTTTTGTGGGGCTGCACTTTGTGGAGAAGGGGAGTGTGGAAGTCAGGGGGAGAGGGTGTCGCATTAGTCGCTGTGTGATGACGGATGTGCAGGTTGGCAAGTGGATACGGGTGAGGGCAGAGAGCCGGGAGGTTGAGATCGATCGCTGCCGGTTTGAGAATAAGACGAATAATCTCGAGGAGATGCGCGGTTGTCAGTTGATGCAGATTTACGTTCGGAATCAGGGCGAGAGACACCGTGTTCACCACAATTATTTTGTGGATGTTCCGGATGGTAAGGAGAGCAATGGGTACGAGACGCTTCAACTGATTACAGAGGGGAATCCGTACGATCCGGAGTCGGGCGATTGTGAGACGGTGATTGAGTACAATCTTTTTGAGCGTTGTAATGGGGAGGCGGAGATTATTTCTGTGAAGTCCAATGGCAATACGCTTCGCAGGAATACGTTTCGCGATTGCCGGGGGGCGCTGGTGCTTCGGCATGGGGATGGCAATGTGGTGTCTGAGAATTTCTTTTTTGGCGAGGGCGAACGCCGGGCGGGCGGTGTGCGTTTGCAGGGGACGGATCAGGTTGTGGTGAATAATTTGTTTCGTTCGCTCAATGCGTTTGGGGTGGGTATGATGGATGGGACAACGGATAAGCTCTATGTGCGGGTGGCGCGCGCGCTGATTGCGTTTAATACGTTTGTGGGATGTAGTCCGGCGATGGTTGTGGGGCTAAATCACAGCAGGTATCCCAATGGTACGGCGCCTCAAGATTGCGTGGTTGCGAATAATGCTTTTGTGAGATCCGATAGGACTGTGCGGCTGGTGCAGGACGATGAGCCGGTGAATTGGAGGTGGGAGGGGAATGTGACGGATGGGGATTTGGGTATGCCCGCTCGCGATGGGATAAAAACCGGGAAAGTCGATGTGGATTATCTGCCCAATGGCGTTGTTGCGCCAGCAGAGTCCAGTGGTTTGATTGGCAATGCGGAGGGGGATTATCCAGAGATTGCGACAGATGTGCTGGGGCATTCACGAGGCGAACGGAAGACGATTGGTTGCGTTGAGTTCCCGACGGGGATGGAGGACGGCGGTCCCTTAACCGCGGTGGATGTGGGGCCAGGGTGGTAGGGACGTTAATCAACAAAGTCGTCATCGCGGCATGCCCCCTGCTTCAGGCATGCAGGGGCATGCTTTAGCCGCGATCCAGTGGTTTTGGTTGTAATTAACGTGAGCAATCCAGTCAGGTAGGAGAGAAATCCTTTTCCCGACTTACGCATCAATCAATAGAAACAACGAGGTCCAAATTTTCTTTTCGAAGCGTGTCTTGTAGTGCAAGCTGAACCCAAAAGCTCTCTGGCTCGCCGAGTTGTCTGGCAATTTTGGCTGCCCTGCCGGGACTTGGGACTCTTCTTTCTTTTTCTATATCACAAAGGCTTTGAGGCGAAATGCCCAAGAAATCAGCAAACGCTCTCTGGCTTTTTTCTTCTCCTATTCGATAGCTGGATAGAGCATTTCCGAATGTGAGACGTCCAAAGTCTCTCTCCAATTCAGAAGTTCCATATTGTTCTTTAGTAATCATGTTTATTGATCTCCTCGACTTGAATCACATTAATCTCATCACCTTCTATTTCAGTATAGAAGGCGCGATAGGATCTGGATAGCCTGATGGATCTTTGCCCGCTTCGGTCACCTCGAAGAGGTTCATCATGATATCCCGGTATCTTTCTTACTTCCTGAATACCCAGAGATTCTACTTGAAGTGCCCATCGTTGCAGGTTTCTTACAATATGAATGGGTAACCGATTCAGATTTTTTCTTACCTTATCGAATAGAACTTTTTCCATTTCCCAATTATACGTCAAAATGACGTATGCAGCAAGTATAGAAATGCTAATCTGAGGAGTCAAGCGATGGTGTGTGATATATGTGGGAAATCGGGAGTGCGTCAACGTTACGTTTCACGAAGTTATGGAAAAGGCACATCTCTTCTTGTTATTGAAGGTGTGACTGTGATGAGTTGTCCCCATTGTGGCGAGAGCTATTTGACAGCACAAACCCTGCATGAAGTTGAGCGCATTAAGCGCGAGCGAGAAGGCATTGCGACTAAACGCACCGTAGCAGTCGCTGCATTTGCATAACTCGTGGTAAGCTACATTTCAACCTCTGGTCAAATAAGAGCGATGTTTTGAAATGTGGTTGACACTGTCGCATTGTTGTGACACTTTTGTCTATTATGAAAAGAAAACAAAAAATCAGTATTTGCTTGGCACTGGTTTGTCTTTTATCGGGTTCGGCTCTCTATCTTCTTTCTCGACCAACGACGCTTCTGATGTTTGACTGGGCAGACGCGCTTGGACTAACAGGCTCAATTGGTACAATGCGTGTTTGGATAGATGGCTTCGATAGATACGTACCAAATTGGGTCGTGTTTTCGTTACCGTTTGCTCTTTACGTCTTATCATACATGTTTTTCATAGAATCCATATGGATAAATTCAACGTCCCCGGCTCGCCATGGATGGTTTTGGTGTATCCCCATAACCGCTATTTGTTCTGAACTCACTCAAATCAAACATATTATCCCAGGCCGCTTTGACTTAGGAGACCTGTTTGCCCTTATTGTTGCTATAATTCTCGGTTTCTTTTTGGCGTGTCACTGCAAACAAAACAAAGGAGTAACATGAAGAAAGAATTAAGCAAGCACATAGCATCATTCATTATTCTGGCAGTATTTGGCATCCTTGCTGTCGGAAGCACTGACACCGATACTGACACTCTGAAGATTCAATCGCAAGAACCAACTTCGCAAGGCTCAAAGGACTCAGAACAGAAAAAGCCTAATAGCGACCAGCCGCGTAGGGCGGCTATAACGTACACTCCTGAACAACTCAACCGTATGATTAGCAACGGACAATTCCCTGAGCAAGGAGAGGTTGAAAACACTGAAACACGGGAGGCGTCCTTTGCCGAGTGCAAGGTTGTGGTCGAGAGTGTGATGTCTGAGATTCGCGGTATCTACCCCGTACAGACTATTGTAGATACGAAAATAATGTATATGGTCAAGGCGTGGACTAACACTGGAGTAGTCATCGCTACATGTTCTCAGCCAGACCGAAAACTGACGCTTATTTCATCATCATACAAATGAAAGCTTTTTAAAGCACCTCACATTGCGATCACTGGAGTGCTGCTTTAACGTTGCAGTACATCAATACTTCGGACAGTTTTAAAGGATTAAAAAAGAGCTGCTCTCCCAATATCGGGAGGGCGGTATTTTTTATATAAGTAACTGATGACACCGATAGCTTCGGGCAGCAATATGCTGAAATGTCCGCGTATGTCTTCTTTAGCACGCGTTGTGGGGTTTTGATAAATTTCCAGGAGACATAATTATGTTTATTATAACCCAAACCAGACATTTTTGTTAATAATATCATTATTTAATACATTTTATTTATAGAATTTATCATATAATAACCGTTGATAATATGATAAAAATAAGATATATTGCTGGCGTCTCGAATTTAAGCGGTCTCACCATGAAAACTTCCTTCAAGGAGCTCCGCCATGAAAATCGATCCTGATCGCCTTCGCAAACTACGCCAACAGAAAGGGCTGTCACGATCGCTACTTGCTGAACGATCTGGCATCTCCGAGCGCACGATCCAACGTTTGGAAAACGAACCTCAGAAAACTCAAAAAACTCAAGAACACACTCTGAATAGCTTGGCCAAGACACTTGGCGTCGAAACGGGTGTACTCACTGGCGATTTACCACTTCCCGAGTCAGATAAGGTACCTGCCGACAATCCTGATCGCGTCCAGATCGGCGCGCAGATCACACCGAAGGTTCGGCTAGTCTATAATCTCATCAAACGTCGATATGGCGTCAGTGCCACTGAGATCATCAATATGGCACCGCTCTTTTTTGTGCTTCTGGCCGAGAAAAGTCTCGCCTGGCGACGCGATAAATTGCAAGCGACGCACGGAGCGATCAATTATTTGAGACAGATTGAAAGCAAGTTCGAGCATGGGATAGTAGATGGTCTGATCTGGACAGAGGATGGGCTGGAAGCAGAAGCTCATTCTATTGATGAGAACGATCTATTCGGTAAGGAACTATATTATTTTTCTGGAGATATGCCCTTTGATCCCTCTACAAACAACCCATTTGCCAGCTATTTACGCAAGCTGGCGGACGATCTCGCCATCCCCGATGTCATCTCAGTAAAACCTGATGATCTTAGTTTCGGATCACCGCTGAAGTTCCCCGACTACGATGTCTGCCCCAAAGAACTCGATAGCAATGAAGAGATTGTCAGGCTATGCCTTATCGCAGGCCGTGTTCGACTCTCCGATATGCCCGAGGAACTGATGGAAGAAGACGCCCAAAAGGCACGCGAGAAGTGGCTGGAAGATAATTTGACGGACATCTACAAAAAGCGGGGGAAGTGGAATGTATTGGCAGAGATCATGCCCACAATGCCATCAGAGATAAAGGAACTTTTGATGAAAGAAGAAGGAGATGACCAATGACTCACTCCACCTACATCTCGATTGGATCACATAAAATTTTTCACAGTGTTAGGAGGCTATAATGAGCGCAACAGCACTTACAGAATACAATAATGCTCGTATCACTCGCTATCTTCAGTCCATCGGTAAAGAGTGCTTTGTCACCTATTTTTTCTTGTTTGACAATTTCAAACTCTCTACCAAAGATATCATTGAACAGATGAAGAAAGATGGGAGAAACTTTACGGACAAATCTTATCGGAGCCGGATAAATAAGGCGCGTAGTATCATTAAGGCGGGAAAATCTCGAGATGCTCTGATAAATGTTTCCAATTCGCGTGTCCCAGAGTATGTGCGAGACCAAGCACGGCAATTAGCAAAAGGTGCGACATAATGAGATTCACCTGGGACAAGGAGGTGAATCTTGCTGGTCAGTTCAAAATAAAATAAGAAGACCTGATTCCAGATCATTGCGGTGGGATAAGATAGCGTGCGATTTTTCCCTCAAGAGGTTTTCAATTTCCCTTGCAGAGCAATTTCCTCGACGTATCCAAATTACTTTGGGAGGAAATCCCAGGAGGAGACTTAAATCTCCAAAGTCTGCGTCTTTTGTCACGATGGCAAAATCTCGATTAAGAGCGAAGTTCCAAACTTCGTTATCAGATGCCTGATCGAGATTTAGATTGAATACATGATCGGAATCTGGATAAAGGTCTGTCAGGGCATTCACTAAACGAGGCGACAAATTTTGATCAAACAAGAGCTTCATTTCTCAATTGCCAGCATCGTGCGCTCTCGGTCTGCCGCATAACTCAGGCAGGCCAAGATGTCCTCTTCTTGTAGATAGGGAAACTCCTTGAGAATTTCCTGGTGTGTCATACCAGATGCGAGATAATCAAGCACATCGTAAACAGTTATTCTCATTCCTCTGATGCAAGGCTTTCCGCCTCGCTTTCCGGATTCAATGGTAATAATATCTTTGTAGTTCATGCCCACCTCTGTTTTCTACACGTCACTAAAACGGGGTAACGCCACTAATTTAACCCAACCTCGTAAATAATCAAATCTTTCTGAGAGTTCTCCATACAAGCACCGAGATGTTTTGAAATGCGGTTGACAATCTCTCATCATTGCTACATTTTTTGGTTGTAAGTGTAATTCAAATATGGATAGAGCGGGGCACACATGTTAACAATTTCATTTGAATGTCCAGATGATATTCTGCAAATCCTCAGTGAAACGCCTGAACAATTCGCCGAACAAGGCCGAATGCTCATCGCCGTCAAATTGTTTGAACTCGGACGTTTATCATCGGGTCAGGCGGCTCGGTTTGCGGGCCTGGACCGCGTTGTGTTTTTAGATGCCTTAAAGTCCTACCAGGTATCTCCTATCAATCTGACTCCAGAAGAATTGGCAAAGGATATTTCCAGTGCCAGGAATCTGTAGTGTCGATACATCCCCTCTGCTTTACTTCTACCGAATTGACCAACTGACCCTGCTACACCGCCTCTTTGATCGGGTGCTTGTGCCTGAAGCCGTCGTTACAGAATTGGCAAGAGGAAATGCGCAAGGTGTCAGTGTTCCTATTCTTACTGATTATCCTTGGATTGAGATTCGACAAGTAGGACATCGGTCTGTGTCAGAAACAGTTGATTCCCTCGGTGCTGGTGAACGAGAAGCCATTCTCCTTGCGCTTGATGGTTATGCTGATTGGGTAATTTTAGATGATCTTGACGCCAGACATCAGGCCGAAATATGTGGTATTGAAGTCATCGGCACTGTTGGTTTATTGGCTTCGGCCAGGCAAAAAGATATGATTGAATCCGTGGCTCCCATTCTCAATGCGCTTGAGGTTGCCGGGATGTGGTTGTCTGAAGACTTAAAACGAAGAGTCTTAGAATCCGTTGATGAAGCTTGATAAAATAGAAAGAATATATTTGAATCCGATTGACAATATCGCGTTGTTGATACACTTTCTGTTTCTGAGGATCATTCCAATACGAAAAAAGGACAACACATGAAAATCAAATCTGTAGAAGTCGTTCGCGTTGAGCGGCCAGATGCAGGTCAGACCTCAACGGGTTCTGGCACGACGCTCGCTGCGTCAACAGGTGCAGCGCCGAGGACAAAGGGGTATCGGAAGGCGTGGCCCGCGCAGATAGAGGTGGCAAACCCGATGTCTAAGTTCCCACGGTTTAAGGCGCGGCGGCAGCTTTACGGTGCCAGACAATGGCCCCGGTTCTCGGTTAAGGTGACAGCGGAAGATGGGACATGGGGTCTCGGCACATCGGCGGGACGCCCGGTTGCGATGGTGGTGGAAGATGCTTTCGCGCATATATTAGAGGGCGAGAGTTGTCTGGCAATTGAAAAGCTGTGGGATATGATGTTTCGCGTGTCCAAATCTTTTGGGACTGTGGGGATTGCCTCGTTGGCGATGAGTGCCGTAGATCTGGCGCTGTGGGATCTGGCGGGCAAATTGCAGGACAAACCCGTTTATGAGCTTCTGGGCGGTCCGGCGCGCGACCGTTTGTTTGTGTATGCGACGGGTGATGATGTCGATTGGTACAGGGAGTTGGGATTTCGGGCGTTTAAATTGCCCTGTCAATACGGTCCGGTTGATGGGTTGTGGGGATTGGGGGAAAACGAGAGGCGAATCGCCGAGGTCCGCGAGTTGATCGGCGATGAGTGCGATCTCATGCTCGATTGTTATATGGCTTTTGATGTGGAATATACAACGCGTCTGGCCAATCGCCTGCGTCCTTATAATTTGCGCTGGATGGAAGAGTGCCTGATTCCCGAAGATGTGGGCGGGCATATTGAACTCAAGAAACGCCTGCCGTGGTTGACCCTTGCCAGTGGCGAGCATTTTTATACGCCCTATCCCTACCAGTTGATGATCGAAAATCGGTGTCTCGATATTCTCCAGCCCGATATTCAGTGGGTGGGTGGTTTGACCGCTTGTGTCAAAATTTGTAATATGGCTGCTGCGGCTGGTCTGGAGGTTTGTCTGCACGGCGGGGGACGCGATGCGTACGGTCAGCATTTGAGCTGGGCAATGCCCAATACGCCCTGGTGTGAGTATTATATCGGTTCCGATCCGGGGGTGCCGCTTGAAGAAGTGGCGGGTCCCGGCGCGCGCGTGCCGCGCGATAGCTATCTGGCGTTTGCGCCGACGGGTCCAGGATTTGATCTGGGGATTGAAGAGGATTGGTTGGTGCCGTTTTAATTTTAAAAGAGGGACAAAAATGGATAAGACAATTATTTCAGTGGCGGTTGTGGGATCGGGTCCTACGAAGGATATGAATCCGGCTGTGCCCTATACGCCAAAGGAGATTGCAGATGCGGCAATTGAATGCCATAAGGCGGGTGCGGCTATTACGCATATCCATGTGCGCGATCCCGAGACGGGTATTGTGTGTTCGCGGATCGCGCTTTTCAAGGAGGTGGTGGATCGGATTCGACAAGCCTGTGATATTGCCATTAATTTGACGACGAGTGGGGGAAATATTAAAGGTGAAAATATTATTGAGGAGCGGCTTGAGCCAGTTGCGCTAAAACCCGAAATTTGTTCTCTGGATATCGGTTCGTTGAATTTTGGTACTCGGGTGTTTATGAATCCACCGGAATGGGGTGTTGCCGCGGCAAAGCGCATGCGCGAGCATCGCGTTAAGCCGGAGATCGAGGTTTTTGATGCCGGTCATATCCGCCAGGCGCGATATATGATTGAGGAGGGGTTGTTCGAAGATCCCCCGTTTATTCAGTTGTGCATGGGTCCCGGATGGGGTATTGAAGCCACACCGGAAAATCTGATTTTTATGAAAAATCTTTTGCCGCCCGATGTGATCTGGTCCGCTCTGGGTGTGGGAAAAGGACAGTTGCCGATGATTACTATGGCTTTTCTCATGGGGGGACATATACGGGTGGGTTTTGAAGATAATATTTATCTTCGGAGAGGTGTTTTGCTCAAGAGCAATGCGCAGATGGTCGATCTCGCGGCGAGTATCGTGGAGAAACTTCAGGGCGAGATTGCCACGCCAAATGATGCCCGGGAGATGCTGGGGCTTACGTATCCGGGGTGAGGGGTGAGATGGAGGTTCTGACGGGTACAACTGAATATGACGTTGACTGGCGCATGCTCAATATGAATGCCGAGTTGGTCGCATCCAGTTTGAGCCTCACGTTGCGGTCGGGTCTTCACATGCTGCGACCTTACTGGAGATCCAATGTCAATGGCGGCGATGGTGTTGCGCCGATCAATCATATTTTGAAATTTGAAACCTTCGGGCATCCCTGTCCTCTTCAGACAACACTGCGACAGGAGTCTCAGATCCGCCTGGTTACAACGCGCAATGATGACGGCAGTCTCAAACGCGGTCATCTCGTTCTGACCTGCGAACTTTTTAAGGCGGATAATCTGGTTGGTCGGTCGGAGTTCTGGCTGGCGCTCACGCGGCCGCTTGCACCGCCTGATGAACGCATGCCTTCCGATGTGCCAGAGGGGCTTAAATTTCTGAGGGAGCACGAACTGGGCGAAGATGATTTGCTCAGCCGGGATATCGAATCCTATCGCGCCAATGGTGAGACGCTGACTCACGATACGCAGCCGGTTGTTTTTCACATGGATCAGTCAGATCAGTATCGGCATATCAACACTGTCAAGTACATGGACCGGGCGCTCGATCTTCTGTCGCTTCAATATCACAAGATGGGAGGCGATGTCGGGCGCTTGCGGTTTCACGAGATTGTGATTTATTTTCGCAAGCCCTTTGTGCCCGGGCAAGTTGCAGATGCAGAACTCGATTTTGTTCATCACGCGGATAAGTTTCACGGTGCGGTGCGGTTCTACCACTGCAATGGCGATGGCACGCGCAGCGAGCGGATTTCTATGGCTATGGAGACGCGGGGTCCTCTGGCAGATGACGTGTGAATTATCTGGGAAGGTCTGCGAGATGGGCAATATCGTTGAGTGCCATGAAGGTGGGGTCGCCTCCGGGGTCGAGTTGAAGGTGATGAATGGAGGCTGAGTGGCACGCGAATTGGGGTTTGTGCTCGTCTTCGGGTGTGTATCCCATGATCGCTTGCAGACAGGCGACAATAGGTCGGACGTGAGTGATGCACGCTATTTGTTGGTCGGGTGCTTCGTTGACGAGTTGGCTCACGGTACTGGCAACGCGGGTGTGCAGGTCGGCATAGTTTTCACTGCCCGGGACGCGCGCCTCTTCGAGGGATTGTCCACCAAAAAAGCCAGGGTAATATTTTTGGACTTCTTCGCTGGAGAGTGTGGCGAGGTCGCCGCTTTCGAGTTCGCGCAGGTCATTTTCTACTTCGGGCACGATATGGAGTATATCGCCTATCCATTCGGCTGTTTGGCGGGCGCATTTCTGGGGGCTGGTGTAGAGGCTGCGAATGTCAAAGTCGTTTCTGAGGCGTTCGCCAATGAGCAGGGCTTGTTGTTTGCCCCGATGCGAGATGGGCATATTGGCCCACCAGCCGTAATCGTGTTCGCCGTCGCGTTTTCTGGCCTGTCCATGACAGATTAGTATGAGGTCGGTTGGCATGTGTGTTCCTTATTTTATTATCAGGAGGTGTGTATGAAGTCGATGGTTGCGGTGTTTTTTTTCATTATAATCGCGATGTTTGGTCGGGCAGATGCACAGGTTGATGTCAAGATAGGCGGGGGTGCTCTTTTTGATCCCACGCGGGCGGGCGGGCACCTGTCCATAGATTTTCCCATTGGAGATTTGTATCCGACGTATCTGGCACCTTTTGTTGAGTTTTATCGAAAGGACGGTATTTCAGAAATCCCAGCGGGTGTTAGTCTGATCTATAAAGCTCCTTTGTCCGATCGCTATGGTACGGTGTTTTTTGGGGTTGCCGGCGGGGTGTTGCACGCACGGGGTTTTCCAGTGTTTGCTCCAGTGGGTGTAGATCCAATGACCGGAGACGTTATGATGGATCTGTTGATAGATCCAGCGACCGGAGAATTTGTAACGGGAACGTCAACCGAGGCGTTGCTTGCCGTAGCAGGTGGTCTGCGGTTTGATGTTTCCGAGGGCATAGGCGCATTTGTGCAGGGTCGCTGGTTCCGCGCTTTTGCGTCTGGTTCAACAAATAATTTTGGCATTCACGCTGGGCTGATGTTCTCTTTGGGTGAGTAATAGTTGGACGAATCAGATGTTTATATCCAGGCCGGGATTTATGTCCCGGCTTTTTTCATGTAACCGATTGATGGCGCAGGAAATCGATCAATAAGCGCACGCCAACGCCCGTGGCTCCGATGGGGGCGTCGGGTTTGGCGGAACTTGTCGATGCAGTGCCGGCGATGTCGAGGTGTGCCCAGGGAAAGTTCTGGACATAGGCTTCGAGGAATGCGGCGGCGGTGAGTGCGCCTGCGGGCCGACCACCTGAGTTTTTGAGGTCGGCCACATTGCTTTTGATGCTGTCTCTGTGACTGTCGAGAATGGGAAGATGCCAGGCAATTTCACCGGTGCGATTGCCCGCTTCGTGAATCTGAGCGACGAGGTCGTTGTTGTTGCCCATCAAGCCGCTGGCCTCGTTGCCGAGTGCAGTGACGCAAGCACCGGTTAGTGTGGCAAGGTCAATGGCAGCTTTTGGCTTATAGCGCGCGCTGTATGCGATGGCGTCGATGAGGGCGAGGCGGCCTTCGGCGTCTGTGCTGTGTACTTCAACAGTCTTGGTGCCGAGGGGATGCAAGATGTCGCCGGGCCGATACGCGCGACCATCGGGCATGTTTTCTGCGGCGGCAACCAGGCCAATGACGCGGTGGGGAAGGTCGAGTTTTGCCACGGCTCGCATTGCGCCGATGACGGCTGCGGATCCACTCATGTCAAATTTCATGTTCCACATGCCGTCGCCACCTTTGAGGGATATGCCGCCGGTGTCAAAGGTTATGCCTTTGCCAATGAAGATGATGGGCGTGGCATTGGGATCGGCACCCGCGTGTTCGAGGATGACGAAACGAGGTGGCCGAGCACTTCCCTGCCCCACTGCGCTCAGGGCACCCATGCCTTCATCTGAGATGCGCTGTTCGTCAAATATTTCACAGGAAAGCCCTGTTTCACGAGCCATTTGTAGCACGCGTTCGGCCAGTGTTGCCGGTGGCAAGTCATTGCCGGGGGTGTTGCTCAGGTCGCGGGCAAAACACACGCTTTCGGCGATGATTTGTCCGGTATTCGCGCCTTTTTCGACATCGGTTTGTTTGGATGTGTCAAATTCGACGAGGGTAAAGGTGTCGAGACGTTTGGGATCGTTATTGTTTGTTTTGTAATTGGTGAATTTGTAATTGCCGAGAATCGCGCCTTCAACAGTGGCTTGTGCGGCGTCTGAGATATCGAGGCCGCCTATGCCGCCCCCGTGGATGATGGAGGCGAGGGTTTTTGCGCCGAGTTTGATGGCTTCTCTGGTTGCAGATGCGGATGCGAGACGCACCTGGTTGGGCGTGAAGTCTTCTCGTTTACCCAGGCCAACGAGAATGAGGCGCGATGAGGCTACGCCCTGGCGGGGATAGAGTACGGCGGTTTGGTTGCGTTTGCCGCTGAAGTCACCGCCTGCGATGAGGTCGGCAATAAGCCCGTCCAGTGCGCGATTGGCTGCACCTGTTGCGCCGCCCGGTTCTGTGACGCCTTCAAAGAGGTTGAGCACGATGGCGTCTGTTGTAATTTCGAGGATGTTGCCGATGGTGGTGGAGATGTTCATGTGAGAAGTGGTCCTATAAGAGAAATGGGTTGATGCGTTTTTCGCGGTCTATGGTTGTGTCTGGCCCATGTCCAGGGTGAAGGACTGTGTCGTCGGGGAGGGTGAGGATTTTGGTGTGGATTGAGTCCATGAGCGTTTGAAGGTCTGCGCCTTCGAGATCGGTTCTGCCAATAGAGCCGGAGAATACAGTATCGCCAACAATAGCGTGGCCCGGCCAGGTGAGCGCGATGTTGCCGGGCGCGTGACCCGGTACATGGAGGATGTTCAGGGTTTCGCAGCCAAAGACAATGGTATCGCCTTCATCGATAAAACGGTCGATTTTGGGCGGCGGATCGGTTTGAAGGCCCAGAGGTGCCACAATGCTTGTCAGGTTCTCGACCATGAATACATCGGCTTTGTGGATGGCGAATGGCGCACCTGTTTTTTCTTTTAGCGATGCGACGCGCCCGATGTGGTCAAAATGTCCGTGTGTGGCAATTATTTCGATGATCTCGATGTCGTGGTCTTCGATGAGATTCAGTATGGTGTCGGTATCGTCGCCGGGATCTATTACAATGCCTTCGCGCGTTTTTTCACAAGCGAGGATGTAACAATTGACTTCGAGCGGACCGACGATGGTGGATATAAAGATCACGATGTTTCCTGGGCGACTTTTACTTCTTCGCCCGTTTCCTGGCTGCGATAGATGCCGTTGAGGATTGCCATGACTTGCAGCGATTGCTCGGCGGGCACGGGTGATGGCTTGCCTTCGGCGATGGCCTGGGCAAATTCGACGCATTCTTGTGCGTGGGGTTCGAGCAGGTCTCTGGTATTTTGCAGGGTGTGGTTGTAGTGCTGTCTTCTGTCGTTGTTGCTTTGGTAGATTTCACAACTGGGCCAGTGACTGCCCCCTTTGGTGCCGTAGAGCCACATTTGCATGTCCTCGCCCTGCGTTTTGTGGTGGAGCAACCAGCTAACTTCGATTACGAGGGTTGCCCCATTTTCAAAGCGCACAAAAGCTGCGGCGAAGTCTTCCACGTCAAACTGCTCCGATGGGATGAGACCCCAATTGCTGAAGGCACCTTTCTGGTGGGCGATTTCTGCACGGGCTACACCGGTGACGGATACGGGATTGGGGTTATTCATAAACCAGAGTGTGAGGTCCAGGATGTGTACGCCGATGTCGATGCAGGGACCGCCGCCGCTGTGTTGTTTTTGTATAAAGCCCGGTGTGTTTGGTGCCCCTGAGCGGCGGAGCATCCAGCTTCGCGCGTGGTAGATGTCTCCGAGTACGCCTGTGTCGAGTTCGGCCCGCATGGCTTTTGATTTGCCCGAGAAACGAAAATGCTGTGCTGTCATCAGGGTTTTGCCGGATTTGTCGCGTGCGGCAATCATGTTTTTGATGAGTTCTGGATTGGGGGCAAGGGGTTTTTCGCAGATGACGTGTTTGCCCGCTTCAAGCGCGGCAATGGCCAGTGGCGCGTGATAATTGTTGGGGGTACAGATGTCGATGATATCGATATCGGGATTTTTGAACAGGTCTTCCGGATCGGTGGATAGGATGGATATGTCGTTATTTTCGCCCCATTGATTCAGTACGTCTGCATTGATGTCGCTGCCAGCTATCAGGTCGGCATGTTGGGAAGCGGCCCATCCGGGTATGTGCGTGCGTGCAATTCCGCCAACGCCGATGATACCGACTTTGAGTTTGTCTGCCATGATGCTCCTTTCTCGTGTTAGTTAGAATCTCTTAAATAAAGGCAAAAGATAATATCGCAGCGGGTTAAGGGAAAGTTTTTTTTGTGAGATTGTGATATTTTACCCTTGACGCATATACAAATGTTCACTATATTTATGACGGTTGGAAAATAGTATATAATATTATGTAAAAATTGAGTTTAGGAAAGTTTTTGTGATTATATACGACGATTTTCGTCGATGTATTTCACCTAATTTAGACAGGAGATGTTCCCATGAGACGCATTTTTTCTATGTCGGCTATCGGTTCGCGATCAAACGGGGCACAACGGGCTACCTCTCGGTCCCGTTTCGTCCCTCAGTTTCGTCGGGAGGTCTGTGAGGTGATCAATCGCATTCGCGCCGCTTATGGTCCCGTTCCCATGAAAATAGTGGCCGATCAGCCCGAGGTAAAGGCCGCAGAAACGACGATTGAACAGGCTGCGCAATTGGTGTACAGCGGACTTGAAAATGTTGAGGTATGGCGCGGTGCGCTGGTGGTCTATGAGTTGACCTGGATGTCCGCGCTGAAAAAGGTGCGTCCGTCGGATAAGTCAGCTGCTTAAGTACATTTTTTAATATTCAAGAAAGCCGAGATTCTCTGTGGATCTCGGCTTTTTTTGTCATTGACGGGATTGGACAATTTCAGGAACTTTTGACGCCTTGCGAGATATAACTAAAGTTCAATCGCTAAAACGGAGAAATGATATATGCAAAGATGGATGTGGATACTGATTGTGGGATTTACAGTGTTGCATGTTGAGGCAAAAATTGATCCCGAATCTCAGGCGACGATTGCACAAATGGAAAAGTTTAGCGAGGCTTTTGCTGCGGTGGCTTCCGAGGCCAATCCGGGTGTGGTCGCGGTTATTAAGAAAAGAGATGTAGTGGTTGGGGTGCGAAGATCGACGGGCAATCCGTTTTTCGATCATTTTTTCGGCGGCGGTCTGCAGTATCGGAGAGAACAGCGGCAGCAGGGTTTGGGGTCGGGGGTTATTGTTTCTCAAGATGGTTATGTTTTGACCAATAATCACGTTGTTGCAGAGGCCGATTCTATTGAAGTAGAACTCGACGATGGCAGAAAGTTCGGCGCAACGCTGGTGGGAACAGACCCGCAGAGCGATGTCGCAGTGTTGAAAATTGATGGGCGCGATTTGCCCGCGCTGAAGATGGGTGATTCGGACAAGTTGAAGGTCGGGGCCTGGGTGCTGGCGATTGGCAATCCGTACGGTTTGCGGCATACGGTGACGTACGGTATTGTGAGCGCGATTGGGCGAGGCAATTTAGATATTGTGGATTATGAAGATTTTATTCAGACAGATGCGGCGATTAACCCGGGCAATAGCGGTGGGGCAATGGTGAATTTGCGCGGAGAACTGGTGGGTCTGAATACGGCGATTTTGTCGCGCAGTGGGGGCAGTCAGGGCATTGGGTTGGCTGTGCCAATTAATATGGCGCGCAATATTATGCAGCAGATTATCGAAGATGGGGAGGTTAAACGCGGGTATCTGGATGTGGTGGTTCAAGATCTGACGCCGGAGCTTTCCGAAGCACTGGGGGTACCCGTCAATCGGGGTGCGCTGATTCAGGAGGTGGGAGAATTTGCCGAGCAGACGAGTTTACAACCCGGCGATGTGATTGTGGGGTTGAATGACCGCGAGATTTCCAATGCAGATGAGTTTCTGACGCGTATTGCGCGAACGCCTCCGGGCGCACAGGTGACAATTGAGGTGGTCAGAAGTGGGGAAAATAGAAAGCTGCACGTAACGGTGGATGCGTTTGATCCCTTTCGCGGCCTGCAAGAGGTAGAGCGACAACGCGCCCTGGGGTTGAATGTTCAGGAGATGACTCCCGCTATTGCCCGTCAGTTTGGTTATAATGCACAATCGGGCATGCTCATTACCGATGTGAGAACGGGAAGCGCGGCTGATTCAGCGGGTTTGCGACGAGGGGATGTGATTCGCCAGATCAATCGCAGGTCCATGCGTTCGATGGAGGATTATAAAGAGGTATTGGCAGAGTTGCAACCCGGTGACGAAGTTGTCCTGCTCATTCGCAGAGAGACCCGCCGGTACTATACCAATTTGTACGCTGTGCTCAAGGTGCCGAAGTAGTTTGGATTAATCCACGTCCTTCTCATACCGCTCGTCTTGTACCTTTTCCTGAAGGCGATAGAGTTCGTCTTTGAGTTCGCGCACGATGTCGGCGTATTCGGGATCATTGTACACGTTGTTGAGTTCATAAGGGTCTTTTTCGAGGTCGAAGAGTTCCCATTCGGGTTCTTTGGTATCTTCGATTGATCCTTTTTGATTGAGGCCATCGGCGTAGTAATAGATGAGTTTGTACTGGTGGGTACGTATGCCATAATGGGCATAGACATGGTGGTGTGCAAGGTGCATCCAGTAGCGGTAATACATTGATGTTTGCCAGTTTTCCGGTGTTTCGCCGTTGAGCAAGGGGCGAATGCTCGATCCCTGAAAGGTTTCGGGGATGTCAATGCCCGCGTAATCGAGAAAGGTGGGGGCAAAGTCGGTGTTGAGGATCATGTCGGTATTGATACTGCCGGGTTTGATTTCTTTGGGATAGCGGATGATGAAGGGCATGCGCAGAGATTCTTCGTACATAAAACGCTTGTCATACCAGCCGTGATCGCCCAGGAAAAAGCCCTGGTCAGATGTGTAAATGACTATGGTGTTGTCGGTGAGGCCTTCTTCGTCGAGATAGTCGAGCATGCGCCCGACATTGTCGTCGATAGAGGCCACACAGCGCAGGTAGTCTTTTATGTAGCGCTGGTATTTCCATTTTTTATCTTCTTCCGGTGAGAGGCCTTCAGGGGGTAATCCCTTGAGGTCATTTTTGTTCATGTCGCGGTCAACGCGCATTTGGGCGGCTTCGGCAGCACTGGCGCGGTTGCTGTAGTCGTCCCAGAAGGTTTCGGGTTCGGGTATGTCTTCGTTTTCATACATGTGGGCGTGTTTTTCGTCGGGTTCCCAGGCGCGATGAGGTGCTTTGTGGTGGTACATGAGCATGAAGGGGCGGTTTGTGTCCCGCGCTTTGAGCCAGTCGAGGCATAAGTCTGTGATGATGTCGGTGACATAGCCTTGATAGACTTTTTCTTCGCCCATTTCTATCATTTTGGGGTTGTGGTATAATCCTTGCCCGGGCAGGACATTCCAGTAGTCAAAGCCGGTGGGGTCGTGGATGCCGCCGTGACCGAGATGCCATTTGCCGATCATGGCGGTTTGGTATCCCGCCTGTTGGAATAATTTGGGAAATGTGAGTTGCCGGCCGTCGAGATGGGTCGCCAGGGTGGTTACGCCGTTGATGTGGTTGTATGTGCCGGTGAGGATTACCGCTCGGCTGGGGGCGCAGATTGAGTTGGTGCAAAAGCAGTTGTCAAAGCGCATGCCTTCATTTGCAATGCGGTCGAGGTTGGGGGTCTGGTTGATGCGGCTGTTGTAGCAACTCATGGCATGCGATGCGTGATCGTCGGACATGATAAAGAGGATGTTGGGACGGTCTGTAGGCAAGAGAAGACTCCTTGTGAATTAAAAATTGAGAATTAAGGAACGGTGTGCGGCTGGTCACGGTCAAAGTTCTGTGAATCCGATTTGTAGGGGCGACCCCCGTGGTCGCCCGCCGCATAAAATATGACATTGCATGCGCGATATCAAGTGAGACGAAAGGCGGGCACAGGCGTTTATTCTTTGTGGGGGATGCAATGATTGGTATTATATACAGACGACGCGATGTGACTACGAAGGAGTAGAGCAAATGGTCGGTCAAAGATTTCTGTTTTTTATATGGATGTTCATTCTTTGTCTGAATGCCGAGATTTTTGCGGGCGAGGCCAGGCATGTGTGGACGTCTTTTCGGCAAGAAGATGGGCTGGCGCACAATGTGGTGACAGCTGTGGTGCAGACGCCTGATGGGGCGATGTGGTTTGCCACGATGGGTGGGGTGTCGCGCTATGATGGGCGTTCCTGGAAGAAGTACGGGGTCGAAGAAGGTTTGCCGGGAAACGCTGTTCAGGATCTGGTTGCCGGGCTTGATGGGGCATTGTGGGCTGCTGTGGGACGGGGTTTTGATCGTCGTGCAGGACAGGGGCTGGCTTATTTTTCTGGCGAGGAGTGGAGTGGTGTTGATACGCCAGAAGAGTTCAGGGGACGAGGGGGCTTGCGCCAGATTTTGGGGCTGGATAGTGGTGGTCGCGCCTGTCTGGTGACCGATGACGGTTATTTGTTGCGCTTCGATGGTGCAGAACTTTATGTGGTGACTGTAGATGGTCAGCGGCTTCAAGATGTTCAGAGTTTGATGGCCGATGCAAATGGGAAAGTTTGGGTCGCTTATGGGGGGCGAGGGGGCAATGCTTTGTTTGGTCCTGGAATGAGACAGGGTGGACGCGGTGAACCGGGTGGCAGAGGTAGGCGCGGTGGTTTTAGAGGGGCAGACGGTCCCGAAGGCGGTAGAGGGCGAGGTGGACTGGGTGGCCGGGGTGGGCGTGGTGGTTTGAGGGATATGGAAGGCCCAGATGGCCGTGGTGGACGAGGTGGAAGACCTGGCAGGTTTGCACAGGGCATGGGTTTATTGGATGTGGATACGGGCGAGTGGACAACGATAGCAGATATGGACAGTTTGCGCGATGTGTCGGTGTTAGCGATGGCGCAAAGTGACGATGGCGCGCTCTGGTTTGGCACGAATGAGAGTGGGCTTAAGCGGTATGATTCGGGGAGATGGGAAACATTTACAACTGAGGATGGGTTGCCTTCCAATCGGGTGCAGGTGATTAGCTTTGCACGAGATGGAACGGTGTGGATTGGTACGCCGGCTGGCGCTGCTTTCCGAGATGCGGGTAGAAAATGGCGAGTTTTTACAGAGCGCGAGGGATTGCCCAATAACTATGTGGTCGATATTTGTATTGCTGCGGATGGGGCTATTTGGGTGGGTACGCGCGGTGGCGTTGCGCGGTTGGGTCTTTCGGGATGGTTGCACCACAGGAACTGGCCGGGGATGGATGATCGCGGGGCTTCGATTTTCGCGCTCGATGAAAGGGGTGAACTCTGGGTTGGCAATGATGCGCTTTACAAATTTGAGCGGGGTTCCTGGCATGTGGCGCGCGATTTAGAGCGAGATTTGCGCGGGATATTGGTCGATTTGTTTGTCGATGGAAAAGGACACCTCTGGGCTGTAACGCCGTTTCAATTGTTGCGTTATGATGGCGAGATATGGGAGGTGATAAATCCCAATCGCCAGATGGGATTGGGATTTCGATCTGTAAGCCCTGCACAAGATGGCGGTGTGTGGGCAGTTGCGCGCTCGGGAGGGAGTTATCGGTTCGATGGACAGGTATGGACGGCTCTATCTACTGCCGAGGGCCTGGCGCAGATAGGGGACAATCGCGAACGGTCCGGGATTTCGATTTGCGAGGCGAGCGATGGCAGTTTGTGGCTGGGGCAGATGGATGGCGTGATGCATGTGGTGGATGGAGAGCAGCGAAAATACACCGCTGCTGATGGGATACCCGGTGGGCCGATTACTGTGATTGCCGAAGATATTGGTGGACAGATATGGATTAGCTCACCGCTCGAGGGTGTAGCGTATTTCAATGGGCAGAGGTGGCGTCGCGTGCCGAGCGCAGATGAGGCTCAGTTTAATGGGGTGAATCGGATATTTCCGGCGAATGATGGCAAGGTGTGGTTGGCTTCGCCGATTGATGGAGCGATTCATACCGATGGTTTTGCATGGGTGCGCTATACAGTTCAAGAGGGGTTGCCGAGTACACAGGTTTGGAGTGTGGCACAAGATGCCGATGGTCAGTTGTGGTTTGCGACATCTGAGGGATTGGGCTGTTATGATCCCGATGGCGATGCGCCCGAAACACGTCTTTTGGCTCCGCCAGTTCAAATTGCGCCGTATCAAAATGCGTTGTTTGAATTTTCGGGGCAGGATGTGTGGAAGCAGACGCCAGATGGGTCATTGCAATATTCATGGCGGCTCGACGGGGGAGCGTGGTCCTCTTTTTCGCGCAATAACCGGGTTTTGTTGGAGGATCTGGATGCGGGGGTTCACAAATTTGAAGTGCGCGCTATGGATCTGGCTTTTAATGTGGATAAGACGTCTGCTGTGCAGGTGTTTGAGGTGTTGGCGCCTGTGTGGCAACGGCCCTGGTTTGTGGGGTTGAGTGGTGTTTCGCTGCTCATTGTGCTGGTCACGACGGGATATGCGTTTCAAAAGCACAGGCGCTGGCGTGCGGCGCAGACGCAATTGATTGATGAGTTGGAGACGGAGCTTCAGGAAGCCCATGATATGCAGATGGGTCTGTTGCCCCGAGACCCCGTGCGCGAAAAGGGGTTTGAGGTGGTGGGTAGATGTTTGCCAGCCAATCACGTCGGTGGTGATTATTTTACATATTTCTGGTTGGACGACGATCAAAAAATACTGGGGTTTGGAGCCGCAGATGTGTCGGGTAAGGCGATGCAGGGTGCTGTGCGGGCTATGCAATTGAGCGGGATGTTGCACTATGAGGTTCGCGCGGCACAGGCGCCGATAGATGTGTTGCGGAATTTGAATGTTGTTTTGCAAGAGCAATTTGATGCGGCGAGTTTTGTGACGTGCTGTTTGGGGACGCTGGATTTAGAGACCGGGGAGATCGTTTTGGCCAATTCCGGGCATCCCTATCCCTATCGGGTGTCTGTGGGGGGTGATTTGCAGATGATAGAATTGATGTCTGTGCCTCTGGGTATGACGTTGCCGCCCGAGGTGGATACCGAGCCTAAAGAGGCGCGTGCGTTTTTGGATTTTGGCGATATGCTGGTGCTCTACAGCGATGGGGTGACGGATATGCAAAATGCCGCGGGAGAGTTTTACGAGGAGATGCGGCTGGAGGCTTTGCTGAAAGAACACGCGAGCGCAAGTGCCGATGGTTTGATCGATACGGTGATCGATGATCTGGTTCGGTTTCGCGCGTCGGCTGCACAGACAGATGATGTGACGCTTCTGGTTATTAAAAGGCGGTGAGAAGTGTGATCCGCAGATGGACGCAGATGGACGCAGATATGTAGGGGCGAAAAATTTTTCGCCCGATATGAATGTGAAATGTGAGTGAAAAAGGAGATCGGTATGCGGATTTTTGTCGCGGTATGTGTTTTGATGGTGCTTCAGAGCAGCGCCGCATTGGCTCAGAATGAGGCTTCATTTGGCGTGATGGTGGCGCCAAAAACGGCGCGCGTTGGGGAGTCTGTTGCGGTTTGGATTGATGTCGATCTTTCCGATGATTGGCATATTTATTCGGCGACCACGCCGCCGGGGGGCCCCTATCCCACGGAGATTGCGCTGTCGGGCGCGGGGTTTCGGCAGGTGGGGGCGGTGATTCAGCCCAAGCCTATTGTGGAATACGATCCAAATTTTGAGATGAATGTGGAATATTACCATCCCAAAGTGCGGTTTGAGGTGCGGGCAGAGGTGGGTGAGGGGATGCCGGGCGAGCGGGTGTTGTCGGGTGAAGTGATCTATATGCTTTGCAATGCGACGCAGTGTTTGCCGCCAAATACGTACACTTTTGAGGTTCCCGTGATGGTGGAAGCGGGACCTGCGCGGGCTGAGTATGTGTTTTCTGCTGTTGAAGTCCCTGCTGTACCTCTGGTACCTCTGGATGGCACGGGTAGCGTGGCCGATGTTGAGCGTGCGATTACAGAGGGTTTGAGCGCGTTTTTGTACCTGTCTTTGTGGATGGGTTTTCTGGCTTTGCTCACGCCCTGTGTGTTTCCGATGATTCCCATTACCGTGTCGTTTTTTACCAAGCAGGAAACGCAGAGCCGGAGGGAGTCTGTTGCCAGGTCGCTGGTTTATTGCGGGGGTATTATTTTTACATTTACCGGGTTGGGTATGGTGTTGGCGGCGACTCTGGGCGCGTCTGGTGCGGCTCTGTTTGCGGCCAATCCCTGGGTCAATTTGTTGATTACTGCGATTTTTGTGGCTTTTGCGCTGGCATTGTTTGGGCTGTTTGAGATTCGATTGCCTTACGGTTTGCTCAATAAGTTGAATCAGGTTCAGGGTGGAAGTTATGGCGCGATTCTAATTATGGGGTTCACGTTTTCTCTTACGTCGTTTACGTGTACTGCGCCTTTTGTGGGGACGCTGCTGGTGCTGACGGCTCAGGGAACGTGGGCGTGGCCCATTTTGGGCATGCTGGTATTTTCGGCTGCTTTTGCCTCTCCGTTTTTCTTTTTGGCACTTTTTCCGCAGGCGCTTTCTTCTCTGCCCCAAAGCGGTGGCTGGTTAAATTCCGTGAAGGTGGTAATGGGATTTTTGGAATTGGCCGCTGCGTTGAAATTTTTGAGCAATGTCGATCTGGTGTGGCAGTGGGGTATTATTTCGCGCGAGGTCTTTATTGCGGGGTGGATTGCGATCTTTTTGCTGTGTGGTTTTTATTTGTTGGGAAAAATCCGATTGCCGCACGATTCTGTGCTCGATACGATTGGTCCGTTGCGTTTGCTGGCGAGTAGTGGATGTTTGGCTTTTGGGCTGTATTTGATGACGGGTCTTTTTGGCGCGCCCCTGGGGGAGTGGGACGCATTTTTCCCGCCTTATGGCAGTTATGGCGAAATTGCCAAGATAAGGAGCGGTGAACCCGAACTGACCTGGCGCGATGATTACGAGGCGGGTTTGGCAGAGGCAAAGGCGACGGGCAAACCGGTATTTATCGATTTTACGGGCTATGCGTGTACGAATTGCCGCTGGATGGAGGCGAATATTTTTCCCGAAAAGGAGGTGCATGCGTTGTTAAAGCAGTTTGTGCGGGTTCAGTTGTACACAGATGGGCGGGGGGAAAAGTACAAGCGCAATCGTGATTTGCAGGAGGCGCAATTCGGTACGGTTGCTCTGCCTTTATACGCGATTATGACACCCGGGGGAAAAGAGATTGCACATTTTCCGGGGATGACGCGCAATGTGGATACTTTTGTTAGTTTTTTGAAACAGGGGCTGAGTCCGACAGTGGCAAGTGTGGAGTAGGGGACGGCCCCCGTGCCGTCCCGCGCGATCCAGAAGGTTTTTTATCGTGCCAGGCCGATAAAAGTGCCCAGGACGAGGGCAACGACGCCGAGGAGTGATAGAAGAAGGGCGCCGATGGCTATGTGAAGCATTTTGGGTTCAAGGAGGTCGAGATAGTTTTCGAGTGTTTCGATGCCCGAGCGCATAGCGCGCTCGATGGGGTCGGGGAGATGTTCGACGAAGGGTATTTTTCGCTTACGGATTTCGTCGATGTATTGAATATTTTTGATGTTGTGACGGGCGTTGAAGGTGTGTTCGACAAATTTGCGGATTGCAAAACGCTGTACCGGATCGTGAATTTCGGATAGGTGAAGGGTTTGTGGATCAATGGTGCTGGATAGTTTGAAGCAGTGTGTGGTCTTGTCGGGGTCGTCTGGGTCTGGGGCGAGTTCGCCTTTGACAATGCGTCCCAATATGGTGAGGTCGTGATAGTTGAGGTAGTGATAGCGTCCGCCTTTTTCGCGGCCCAATAGGCTTTCAATGCGCTGGCGCAAGATGTCGGGGTCGTCTTTGCTCTGGCGGAGGTGTTCGGAAATTTTGGCGTTGAAGCATCGCGCATAAAATTTTAGAAAGTCCCGGACAACGGGCGAGGTATAACTGCCTTTGGCGTTGATGAGACGACGCACAAAGCCGAGGTACCGGGGGTTTGTGTATAGCCGCGCGGCGATGTCGAATGAGCCTTCGCCCGATTCGCGTATGTGTTTTTTGATGGCGGCGTCGATTTGCACGCTCATCTGGATCAGTGCGACGTCTTCGTCGTCTTCGCGCACGATGGTTCGGCTCGGGTCCTCGGGTTCGTCGCGGGCGAGAAAGGGTGTGGTTTCTCCCGAGGCAAAACTGCCAAGCCCGCCTTCTATGCCCTGTCCGATCATGATTCGAGAAGCGGCTTCTTCTATTTCCGCTTCTGTTTTTTTTAAGAGTTCTTCGGGGAGTTCTGCGTTCTGTTCGGGTACGAGGGCAGAGATGTTGTCTGCAAAGATTTGAACTTGAGATTTGTTGTTGAATACATTGAGATAGGGTTGTTGCATGACTTCGGGCAACAAATGCTGTGTGAGGGTGTTGCCCCGCTGTCCTTTGAAGGCGGTGTAGAGTGCTTCGTGCAGTGAGGTGAAGGGAACCACGCGCGTTGCGACGAGTGCGCGATCTGTGCCGTAGGTGAAGACGTAGAGATTTTCCCAATAGCACTTGCGGTAGTATGGCCGGTCGGTTTTGGAGGAGAAAGCGAAGCGGTATTTTGGATCGACGATGCGTTCCATCGGTTCCTCCTGGTGGGAATGGACGGTGGATACAACGTAATAGCCTTAATTCGAAAGGTAAAGATGAATTATTTTCGGAGCAATCGGTTTCTCAATACGTTGCCCGATTGGGAAACGGGTGAGCCGATAGAAGGTGCGCTGGAAAATTATTTGCCGCGTGTGCGCGCGCTGTTGCATCGCATGGATAATCCCCAGGCGCAGTTTGACTCTGTTATTGTGGGGGGGACAAATGGCAAGGGGACGGTGAGTTATTTGCTGGCGGAATTATTGCGGGCAGCGGGGTTTCGCGTGGGGCTTTATACGTCGCCACATTTGCATACGGTGCGCGAGCGGATATGTGTTGATGGCGAGGTGATCAGGCGCGATGTGTGGGCCGAAGGTGTCGCGCATTTTTACGAAAAGAGCCGCGATTTTGAACGCGGAGGCTGGGGCGCGTTTAGCAAGTTTGAGGCGCTCACGGTTTTGGCGGCTCATCATTTTGCGCGGGCGAATGTGGATTGGGCTGTTTTTGAAGTGGGACTGGGTGGGCAATTTGACGCGACCAATGCATGGGATTCAAAAGTTGCTGTGTTGACGGCTGTTCATCTGGATCACACGGATGTGTTGGGCGATACGCTGTGTGAGATTGCGGCGGATAAGGTACATATTGCGCGATCGGGAAAGCCGCTGTTTACGGGGTCAGGGCAGGCAGCCGAGGTTTTGAAGTTGTTGGATAGGGAATGTGTGCGTCGGGGTGCAGCGTTGCAGGTGGTCGATACGGAAATGAACGATATGGCGGATCGACCGGTTGCGTTTCGGGAAAATGCCGCGCTGTCGGTTGGTGTGGCGCGTCATATTGTAGATGGGGGTGGGATGGTGTTGCCGGATGAACGGGTGCGGGAAGTGATTTTGAATGGTTCGTTGCCCGGGCGATTTGAGGTGATTCGGAAGACGCCTCCACTGATTTTAGATGGTGCCCATAATCCGGATGCGGTTCGCGCTTTGGTGCGCGATTTACAAGTTCTATCGGATAAGTGGCGTTTTGTGGTGGGTGTTAATAAAGGGCACGATGCACGAGGTATTTTGCAGGCACTTGCGCCTCTGGCCGCCGAGGTTGTTTTGACGCAGTCGGCGCATCCCAAAGCTATTTCTGCGGCGAGCTTGAAATCGCTGGTTCCAGAAGGGCTGTGCGTGCGGTGTGAAAATAGGGAATTGGATTTTTTGATGCAGGCATCTATGCGACCTACGTGTGTACTCGGGTCGCTGCATCTGGTGGCGTTGGCACGCGAGGTGTTGGATTTGCCCAGAGAGGTGGATAGTTTTGGGGAGGATGTGATTTTAGAGAGTTTGCAGTGTCTTGAAATCGCGTGTCGCAATTTGGGCGTCGGGTATGAGGCGGTGTCGGCAGATGGCAATGTGATTCGGGTGGCGAGAGACGGAAAGCCGCTGTATTTTTTGCGAAATAAACATCCGTTTAACGATTATGTTTCTGGGAAGTTGGCCGAAGATAAAGGATATCAATACGAGCTGTTTGATCGAGCGAATATCACAGTGCCCAGGACGATGACGGTGTTCAATCCTCTATCTGACCGGCGGTTTGATCGGTATAAGACGCATGCTTCTGTCGCAGATATTGTGAGCGATGTGGTGCAACATCTGTCTTTTCCCGTTGTGCTGAAACGCAATCACGGCTCTATGGCACAGGGCGTGTATTTGGAGGCGAATGCAGAGGATTTGCAATCGCGTTTGCAAGCGTTGTGTGAGGAAAGTAGCCGATTTGACAATGTGTTGTTGATCCAGGCTTATGTTGAGGGACCTGAGTATCGCATTGTGGGCAGTGAGGATGAGTTGTTGCTCGCATATGAAAAGCAAAATGATTCGGATATTGAGGGAGAGGATATCAATCCGCTGCATCGGGCAGGGGGCAGAGCAGTTGCGGTCGTGGATGACGGATTGCTGGAGGATTTTCGCGCTTTGACACAGGCGTTAAATCGGGTGTTGGATTTGGGTTTTTACGCGATTGATTTGATCGCCGGTTCCAATGGGTATTTTGTTTTGGAAGTGAATCCCAATCCTATATGTTATTTTTATAACGCGGATAATGGGCGAGGCGATTTTGTGCAAATTTATCAGTATCTGGTGCAGAAATATTTGCTGGGAGGTGAGGATTAGATCTCGACCGGGACCATTTTCCGCGTTTTCGGCTGATATACCATGCCAGTGAGCAATTTTTCGAGTGTGTTGGTGACGCGGAAGACAACGCGATTTTTGCCTTGTTTGAGATAGGCTGTTTTGCCAGTCCAGCAATAAGGTGCCCAGGCGCGCACGCCCAGAGATTGGCCGTTGATGATTATTTCGACGATGTCGGCGAGGTTTTTTACCGTGTGTTCGAGGTCAATTTTGAAACGCGTGGTCGCGGGCAGGGTTTTGATATCGATGTCTCGGGTGTATGACACGGTGCCAGCATAGAAGGGTAGCCCCTGCGCGTTGAAGTCAAAAACTGGACCGCTATCTTGAGAGGGCGTGAGCCTGGGATAGATGTTTCGCCAGGATTTGAGCTGAAAACGTCCAAAGAGATACATGGCATCGGCGAGGCCATCGCCCGGGCTGTTGATTTCCGCGCGGATGGCAATCACATTTTTGCCTTTGTTTATGTGTTGTCCTATGGAGCATGTGGCATTGGCGTGATCGAACCGGAAGGTGGGGCGAAAAGCATTGCTCGGCAATTTGGAACCGTTGATGTAGATCTGGTGCTCTCCCTGAATGGCACTGCGATCCATGACCAGAGATAATTTGTTGGGGACGATGTCCGAGACAAAGGTTGTTCGGTACCAACAAATCGTTTTTTCTTCTGGATTGTCAAAAGATTGCGGGCGCGTTTCGGGCCACCTGCTGTCGCTATAGGCTGGTTGATGCCAGCCCTGGTGCACGCCCGTGTTAGACGGGTCGAATTTCGTTTTGAATTTGTCCAGGCGCAAGGCATTATCTTCTTCTGGATCAACTTTCCAGTGACCTGTTAAATTGAGTTTGAGATTTTCTACCAGAGGCTCTTCTTTTTCTTTTTTCGGGTGGCCCGGAGAGGTTACGATCATATGTGATTGCAGCCGATCAAAGGAGAGGTTAATGCGACTCATTTCTCCGGCAGATTCGACCACAAGTGGTGTGCGTTTGCCCGTTTCTAAATCCCATTTCTCTATATGTCCGTCGGAGGCGGGTATAAAAATTTGTGTTGTAACGGGCGAATTTCCCCGATTGGCAAAAAAGAATATGCGATGCTTTTCATCTGTTCGGTGGTGATATTGTATTGTGTCGGCGCTTTTCCCGTCTGACATGATGTGTACTCGCCGAGGCAGTATTTCGTCGAGCAGGCGTTCCAGCATGGAGGTCGCCCGATTTTTTTCTACAGTACCCCCTGTGCGGATAAACATGAAGTTGTCTCGACTCAGCAAGTGGACGCCCGATTCGTGACCGGTATAATCGCGGATCATTCGCCCGGGGTCCATGTCGGTCAACCGCGAAAATCCCTCGACGACCGATGTGCCCTCTTGAATATCCTCGATGGGCAATAATCCCAGGGCGATGACGAGACCGCCTGCATTGATAAATGCGCGTAGCTTATCAAAAGCTTCGCGTTCCAGATTGGTGATGGGAGGAATGATCAGGACCTTATAGCGCGTTTTGCCGATCTGCAATTGGCGGTCGATGATTTCCGCCTGGGCAAGGAGGGCCGGGTCAAGGCTTTGAAATGGTCGCTGCATCTGATACAGGGTGCGGGCAATACAGGCCCAGTCGGCAACAAGGTGATTGGTCAGTGCTTCTTCATCGGGATCATAGCCGACATAAGACCAGTTGTGAAGCGGGTGTGCGAGATGTGCCCACAAGCTGGTGACGGGGTCGAGGAGTGCAATATCGGCTACTTGATGCCCCTGGCACAAGAGATAGGCAAGTCGCCCTGCGTAGTCAGATAGCAGGTGGAAGTGTTCCCAGTAGGGATTTTGGTGGAACAGAGATGTGGCGTGTTTGCGCAACCCGTCGAGTGTGTAGTAGAAGGCCTGAGGGGCAAAGAAGTTGGTTCCGTGGGTTCCAAGAGTATCGAGGTGTGCTTTCATATCTTGCAGCGTGGTTGCCCAGCCCGCGTTTTGAAAACAGGTATTGAGCACGCGGGAAGTGCTTGTTTGCGCGGCGAGTGCTGTTGCAAATTCCGGGCTGTGGCGATATGATACGGTGTATTCTTGGGCGCGTTCAACGCCGAGATCACCGCTTGTACCAGGTATGGATATAGAGGCGCGATGGGCATTGCGAAGTGGGGTTATATCGCTCGCGTAATTGAGGTCGTGCTCTTTGCACCAGTCGGCGCTGCGCGCGCTGTCGTGTCGCTGTTGCAGTTCGCCCAGGGTTTGAAAATAATCGTAGCGAATGCGGCCCGTGTTGGGACCAAAGTAGGTTATGAGGGCAGGCAAGCAAGAGAGGAGATCGTAGCCATTGCGCGTTTTGAAGTATTCGGGCAATGCGGGTGACCAGGGTAGGCGATCGTTGGGGAAATGCGTTTCTGCAGTTAAAATGCCCTTTAAGGTTTTGCCCTGATAAGCGGAAAATCGCTCGATATAGGGTTGCTGAACGGTCTGGTGCAGGGTGCGGACAGATTCTGGATTGAACCTATCGAGGTGTGAACCAGGACAGTCGCTGGTTGCCGAGGGTTCTTGCAAAAACACGAGCACGCGCCAACGTCCGGCAGGTGCTTTCCAGTACAGTCGGCGAGTGGGATTAAAAGATACATAAGTGTGGGGGCGGTAGGCGGGTACAGCTTTGTTGTCGCGCAGTGCGTGGTGTTGATGATTGACGCCCAGATAAGCACTGATATCTTGTTTGTCTTCCCACAGACAGCGATCTCTTCGCAAGGGAACAGCAAGTGTATGTAACACGGGTGCCCAGGGCAATGTAAGGTCAACTTGTTGCCCGCCCTGTACAACGGTTTCGCGAAAGGTGAGTTGCTGTGCGATGAATTGGGGGTGATCTAAGGTGATTTGGGTTGATCCAATACCACCTGGATAGCGGTATTCGTCGTGGATCCAGACATGGAGGCCACATTCTTCTGCTGTTTCGAGTGCCAATTTTACGCGATCGAACCATATATGAGACAAATAAGGCGTTTTTAGGCCAGGACCTGTTGATAGGCAAAATCCACCAAGTCCTTTTTCGCTCATTTCGCGGATTTGGCGAACGAGTTCGTTTTCTTCTATTATGCCGTTCCATATCCAAAATGGAACGAGGCGGTCAGCAGCAGGAGGGGTAATGAAATTTTTAGGGTTCATATTAGTTTACGTCAGCACAGACCTGACAAATATATGTAACCACCCGGCCATGCGGACGAATACGGGTGAGTTTAATCTCGCCTTCTCGCTGTTTGCACTGCGCGCACGGACGGTCTAATTTGGGGGAGGTAAGGGTCGCGCAGGTATCGCAGCGATAAAGGACGCACTTTATGCCGTTTTTGATATACGTTTGTGCTTTTGTTGCCGGAACTTTGCCACATTGTTCGCAAATCAATGGTGTGACCTCGCGTTTTGAGATGCCCGCGCTCCGTTTGTTTATAACCCCGAAATTTAATGCCTGAATAGAAAAAGTCAAGTTATTTTAATAAAATGTTGTTTTATTATAAGTTTATGGAATGATATATGAGCTGTTCAAATACGCACTTGTCAATCGTGAGTCTTATCTTTATAGTACCGGGGTATTATGAACGAGCAAATTTACGGTCTTGTACTGGCCGCGGGTATGGCGCGGCGCATGGGGTCAACCAAGCAGTTGTTGCCTTTTGGCGATCGAACGATTCTTCAAACGGTGGTCGATACGCTACACGGTGCTGATCTCGCTGGCGTTGTGGTGGTTTTGGGGCACGATGCAGATGCTGTGCGCGAGAGTTTGCGCGGTCGGCCCGTGCAGTGTTGCGTGAATGACGCTTACCGCGAGGGGATGTTTTCCAGCGTTCTTTGCGGTCTCCACCATTTGTCTGAGGATGCAGATGCGGTGCTGATCGCACTCGGAGATCAGCCTCAGATTGAGTTGCGCGTGGTTCAGGCTGTGGTGCGGGCATACCGAAAAGGCGACCGGGGTATTGTGATTCCCATTTCGGGTGGCAAGCGCGGGCATCCAGTGTTGATCAATTTGTCGCGTTACCGGGACGAGATTCGGGAGCTTTCTGGAGATGAGGGTCTCAAGCCGGTCATGCGCGGGCACCCGCACGATACGCTGGAGGTGCCGGTAGATGACGAGGGTATTTTGCGGGATCTGGATACGCCAGAAGATTATCGATCGGAGTTGGAGAGGCGGGGAACAAATGGAGCATAGCAGATGTTAACAAAAGATGTTGAGATTGCATTGAAGAAAGGGCAGGTGATTCCCGCACATCCGCTGGCTCTGACCGCAGAGCGGAAGTTGGATGCCCGGCGTCAGAAGGCGTTGTCGCGCTATTATATTGCCGCTGGTGCAGGGGGATTGGCCGTGGGCGTGCATACCACGCAATTTGAAATCCGCGATCCCAAATGGGATTTGTATCGGCCCGTTTTGGAATTGGCAGCAGATGTGATGGATGCCGGTGCGCCAGCTGATTTTATCCGCGTGGCGGGCATTGTGGGCAATACGCGACAGGCGGTGGCAGAGGCAGAAATAGCGCGTGATTGCGGCTATGAGGTCGGGTTGGTGAGTTTGCGTGCTTTTGCCAATGCGGGTGTCGATGCAATGGTTGCACATTGCCGCGCCATAGCCGATGTGATTCCGGTGATGGGGTTTTATCTGCAGCCGGCTGTGGGAGGATGTGTGTTGCCGTTTGATTTTTGGCGGCGTTTTGCAGAGATTGAGTCTGTGGTGGGTATTAAGATCGCGCCTTTTAATCGGTATCAGACGCTGGATGTGATTCGCGGGGTTGTGGCGGCGGGACGGGTGGAGGATATTGCGCTTTATACGGGAAATGACGATAATATTGTGATGGATTTGTTGACGTCGCATCGGTTTTGGTGCGATGGCGCGCGTGTGAATGTGCGTATTGTGGGAGGGCTTTTGGGGCACTGGGCGGTGTGGACAAAGAAGGCGGTGGAGATATTGGGGAAGTGTCACGAGATCGCGCAGTTGGATGCTGTGCCAGGGGAGATGCTGACCCGGGCGATTGAGGTGACGGATTGCAATGCGGCGTTTTTTGATGTGTCCAATGATTTTCACGGGTGTATTGCCGGCGTTCACGAGGTGTTGCGAAGGCAGGGGCTTCTCGAGGGTGTCTGGTGTCTGAATCCAGCAGAGGGTCTGTCGCCGGGACAAGCGGAGGAGATCGACCGCGTGTATGCTGCTTATCCGCATTTGAATGACGACGATTTTGTGGCGGAACATATAGATGCGTGGTTGGGGTGAGGCGAGGGATAAATTTTGTTGACTTGCAAGGTGTCGCTGTGCATGATGAGTGGTCCGGAATAAAATAGAAATTCGATTGTGGTAATTTTTAACTGATTGAAGGAGGTTTGTCGTGAAGATGCATATTGGTGGTCAATGGGTGGATAAGGCCGAGAAGATCGATGTGATCAATCCATTTGACAATTCGGTGGTGGATACGGTGCCAAAAGGCGATGCGGCAGATGCGGAGGTGGCGATTGCGACGGCCGTGCGCGGTGCCGAGGCGATGGCGGCTTTGACGGCTTATGAGCGGTATGAGATTTTGCATCGGGCTGTGAATTTGATGCAGGAACGGGTCGAGGATTTGGGGCGTACGATTACGCTGGAAGAGGGTAAGGTTCTGGCCGAGGGCATCGGCGAGGCCGGGCGGGCGATTGAGACGATGACGCTGTCTGCAGAAGAGGCCAAGCGGTTGTACGGCGAGACCATTCCGCTGGATGGCGGTTCGGGCGTGCGCGATCAGTTTGGTTTTACGCTGCGCGTGCCGTGTGGGGTGGTGCTGGCGATTACGCCGTTTAATTTTCCCCTGAATCTGGTGTGTCACAAGGTGGGGCCTGCACTCGCTGCGGGCAATGCGGTGATTGTGAAGCCGGCTACGGACACGCCGCTTTCGGCGCTGAAGCTGGTGGAGATTCTGGTGGAGGCCGGGGTGCCTGCCGAGGCCGTGCAGTGTATTACGGGTCCGGGGAATGAGTTGGGCCATGCGCTGTGTTCGGATAGCCGCGTGCGCAAGATCAGTTTTACGGGTAGCCGCGATGTGGGTGAAGAGATTTGCAATATGGCGGGGTTGAAGAAGGTGACGATGGAGCTTGGGTCCAATGCGCCTTTGATTGTGATGCCCGATGCGGATCTGGATCAGGTGGCTGCTGCGACGGCGACGACGGGTTTTGCCAATGCCGGGCAGGTATGCATTTCAGCGCAGCGGGTGATTGTCAATGATGCGGTTTACGGCGATTTTATCGATGCGTTGACGCCGAAGGTCGAGGCGCTGGCGACGGGCAATCCCATAGATGATGGCGTGATGATGGGGCCGATGGTGCGGGAGCGCGATGCCGAGCGCGTGCAGGCGTGGATTCAGGATGCGGTGGGGGCTGGCGCGCGTCTGGTGACGGGCGGCGAGCGCGATGGTGCGATTTATCAGCCGACGATTCTCGCCGATGTGGATCCGAGTATGAAAATTTCGTGCGATGAGTTGTTCGGGCCTGCGGTGGGTATTACGCGGTTTGACGATATCGACGCTGCGATTGCGATGGCCAATGATACGAATTACGGTTTGAGTGCGGCACTGTTTACAGAGAATATCCACTGGGCAATGCGGTTTGCACGAGAGGTCCATTCGGGCAATATCCACGTCAATTGGGGTACGCAGTGGCGCGCGGATTTGATGCCCTACGGCGGGCTGAAGGATAGCGGGATGGGCAAGGAGGGTCCAAAGTACGCGGTGGAGGAGATGACGGAGACGAAAATGGTGGTGTTTCATTAGAGTTGTCAAGAGGGTGCGTACTTACATAAGGTACGCACCTCATTAAAAGGATAATGTGAGATGGCTCTTACGGATCGAGATTTGAGCATCACAAATGAATTAAAAAATAGGTTGCTCTCGATAGATGAGGAACATCGAATCCGCAAGGTTATTTTGTACGGTTCTCGCGCTCGGGGAACGGCCAATGTCGATAGTGATTATGACATTCTGGTGATTGAAAAAGATCCGGTAGCAAAACGAGATGAAATGCGCCGTTTTCGCCGAGCATTGGGTTCTTTGCCCTGCGCATTGGACTTATGGGTTATGGGAAGCCGAGAATTTGAAGAAACCAAAGAAGTTATTGGTGGCATGGCGTTCCCTGCTCACAAATACGGTCAGGTGCTTTATGAGATCTCCTGAGCAAGTTCGATGGGATTTTGTGCAGCAGTGGCTGGATAAGGCGGAAAATGATCTGAGAGCAACGGAAATACTTCTGAAGAGTGATCTAAAAAGTTTTGAGACTATAGCATTTCACGCACAACAGTCAGCAGAGAAATTCATCAAAGCCTTATTGGTGCGTCATCAAGTAGAATTTCCCAAAATACACGATATCTCGAAATTGAGAAATCTGATACTCAAAATAGATCGGTCTTTGTCAGTAAAATTAGAACCCGCAGATGCACTAACGCCTTATGGCGTCGAATTTCGATATCCTGGAGATTTCGATCTTAATCACCAACACGCGACAAAAGCCTTTCAACTTGCAAAACGAGTTAAACGGCTCATCATGAACCATTTAAAATCATATTTGGCACAAGGAAGACCAATTGATCCAGAAGAGTGAAACTAAAACTCAGGAAAATTCACGGGATGAACTCGCCCGGGATATTAAAGAGGCTGATCGAGAGTTTCGAGAAGGAAGGGCTTCGTCAACAACGCCCGATGATCTCATGAAAGAGATTACATCGTGATGAGGTATATTAAAAAACGGCTTCTCAATCGAGAAGCCGTTTTTTTTTACCAGTTTTTGTCAACGGGTCCAGCATAGGGTGCGTGTTCGAATCGACAGGGCGATTCGACGAGGCGCGGGTCGCTTTGTTCGCGCAGGACTTGCATGAGTGCGGTGGACAGTTCTTTGCGGATGGGTTCGTATTCGGGGTCGTCGGCGATGTTGTTCATGTAGTGGGGGTCCACGCGCAGGTCGTAGAGTTCCTCTTGGGGACGTTTGCCAAAGCCGATTTCGAATAGTTCCTGTACGTCTTGTTCTGCGCGGTGGTGGATCATATAGGATTTTGTGGGGCTGGCATCCATGTCGGGATAGGCGATGAAAGTTTTCCCCATCAGTTCTTCAGCCGAGGGGGCTTCTGCATGGAGGTCGTCGAGTCCCTGGGGATCGCCCATGGGCCAGCGGTCGGGTGCAAAGTTGTGGATGTAGAGAAAGTCGCCGGTGCGGATGGCGCGTTGCGGATAGGGCAGTTGGCCTTCTCTTGCGGTGCCAACGTGCCGTTCTCGTCCGGTGATGACAAAGGTGCGGTTGGGATCGATTAGGCCGCTCTGGTCGCTTTTGAGGACGGGGAGCAGGCTTTTGCCGGTCATGGTATTGGGGATGTCTGCGCCTGCGGCTTCGAGGAATGTAGGGGCGAGGTCCATGAGGTTGACAAAGTCTTCTACGGTGCGTCCCGCGGGGATGTTGTTGGGCCAGCGTGCGGCAAGGGTGACTTCGCAGCCGATGTCGTAGAGGTTGCATTTGCCGCGGGGAAAGCCCGGTATGCCGTGGTCGCCGCTGACGACGATGAGGGTGTTATCGACTTCGCCGATTTCTTCGAGGCGCTGGATTAAGACGCCGAGGCCCGCGTCAACGGCCTGACATTCGCCCAGGTAGTCGGCTACGTCTTCGCGGATGTCGTGTACGTCGGGCAAGAAGCCGGGCAGGCGGCCTTTGAGGTCGTCGGGTTCTAAACCCCACAGGGCTTTGCCGGAGCCGCGTTCCCAGGAGCGGTGGGTGTTGGTGGGGCCCCACCAGTAGCAGAAGGGGGTGTTCTCTGGACGGGCGTCGAGGAATGAATTGAAGTTGTCGCGGGTTTCGTTCAGGAGGGCTTGTTTGGCGCCTTCAACGCCTAATTCGTCGGCGTGTCTGGTTACCCAGTGCGAGAATCCCCGGTAGTTGTTGCCGGCAGATTCATAGCGGGTTCGGTCGGCGCCATAAGGGGCGTTGGCGGCTTTTCCGGGGGACCAGACTTTGTAGGTGTAGCCGATGTGGTATCCGGATTTTTCGAGTTCGAGGGGGTAGGTGGGGATGCTTTCGTCCCATATCGCGCCTTGTAAGATGGCGCCGAGGCCGGTTTGCCAGAAGTATTGTCCAGAGAGGATAGAGCTTCGGCAGGGGGTGCAACTCGGCGCGGGTACAAAGGCGTTGGTGAATAATGCGCCTTCGCGGGCGATGCGGTCAAAGTTGGGGGTGTCGATGAGGTGGTTGAGGGAGTTGGGGCCTTCTATGCGCTGGTAAGCACTGGCGTAACGCCCCCAGTCGTCGGCAAAAGCAAAGAGGATGTTGGGTTGCATGGGTTCTCCATTTTTGGTGTGGATGTTGAGAGCCTATTTCGGTGCTGTGTATTCCGCCGCGTTTTCACCCGCGATGAGGCCATACGCGAGGCCCATGCACAATCCGCCTGTGTAGCCCCGGGTGTAGATGCCGCCGCAATCGGCGCCGGCTGCGTAGAGGCCCGAGATGGGCTGGTCGTTTTTGTCTATGACTTGTGCCTGGGCATTGACTTTGGCTCCGCCGTAGGTAAAGGTGATGCCGGGTAGGGTGCGGATGGCGTAATAGGGCGGTGTGTTGAGGGGGATGAGGCCGCCGGTTTTTGGTATTGAGAGGGTTTGGCCGTTGCCAGTGGCGCATGCGGTGGCGTATTCGGTCATTGTTTTTTCGAATGTGTGAGCGGGGATGCGCCAGCGGTTGTTCAATGCGCGGGTGAGTTCTGGCAAGGAGGCTGTTTCGATGACTTCGCCGCCTGCTTCGCGGATGTTTTTGACGCGGTCGTTGTCCGGGGTGGGCCATTGCGAGAGTGCGTTCTGGTTGTCGCGTATGTGCTGGTCAAAGATGAGTATGGCTGTGGACCGGGGTTGCTGGACGAGGGTGTGGCAGGTGACTTCGTCGCCGAGATATTCGTCGTCGTATCGCTCGCCTTTGAGGTTGATTAAGATGGCGTATTCGCTGAAGTCGGGTTTGACGGCGAGGAAGTTGTGCAGGCCGACTCGTGCGGGTGGTGCGGGGAGGAGGTGGCCGTAGAAGCGGTTTAATGGTCCTGTGGGTTGCGCGCCTGCTTCAAGTGCGCTTTGAAATCCGCCGCCGGTGTTTTGGGGTACGCCGCGGACGATCATGTGATCGGATTCTGCGCCGAAATACTGCGCGCGCAATTCGGGGTTGGCCTGGTATCCGCCGGTTGATAGGATGACGGCGTGGGCTGTTAATTCTGATCGTGTGGTTTTGACGCCGGTGATGGGTTTGCCGTTGCCGCCGATGAGGCCGGTCAGGCCGGTGTGTGTGAGGAGGGTGCCGCCCCTGTGTTGGAACTGATAGCCGAGGATTTCCAGTGCGGTGCGCGCGTCGGGTGTGAATTGGTAGATGGTGCGTTGAAATTTGTACGGTTTGTCTTCGCGCGCTTGCAGGGATACGCCCTGTTTGCGGAGCCATTCGATGCCTGTGTAGAAGTGGTCGATCAAGGCGGTGCCGAGTGCGGTGTCGCCATTGGGCTGCACTTTGAGCCATTCGTCGATGTTTTTTGCACACCAGATGGTGCCGCCCGATGCAGCCGCGGATCCGCCGATTGTTTCGGCTTTTTCGACGATGGCAACAGATGCGCCTTTTTCCCGAGCGCGCAGCGCCGCACACAATCCACCTATGCCCGCGCCCGCTACTATGACGTCGTAATGGTCAGACATTCTGTTTCTCCTGTGAATATCGGGACGCATCCTAATACAGTTTGTTCCCGCTGTCAAGGCAAAGAAAAAAGGAGGTGAGATAACCGCATCTCCTTAGAGCCGTCATTGCGGCATGATTTTAGCCGCAATCCAGTTAGTTTTTCTATATTATTGTATTCGTCTTATTTCAGCGAGGAGGGCAAAAAAAATGAACGAGAGCTTTTCTGGTCGAAAGTCTAAAAACGAGCAGTCGCGGACAGACTTTGATTATTTGGATCGGGTGACAGATGAGGAGATCAATAAAGCAATAAAAGACGATCCCGATACCCTCACGCTTGATGACTGCGCTATGACTCAGCTACGTGTCGTTTATCGAAAAAACGAGTGATTTGTCAGGCGTTTGAGATGGGTATCAATTTGAGAGCAAAAAGTAATATTACCATTCGAGCAGCGGACTTGTTTTCTCTTCTCTTATAAGTGGCACATGAGTATGCACATCCCAGGGAAAAATCTGATGATCCGATCCAAAATATATGAAGCCCGGAAACCAGGCCAATTCTAAACTTTCAACTGCGCTATGTTCAGTAGCATTTGCGCGAATGATTACGTCCCCCAGTTTGTGTTTATTGCCAGTGTAAAGATGAGGTAGGGTAATTTCAGATACCCAGATATGTTCTGGCATATTGTCTAATCTCTGTTCAATTTCTGGAGTTAATGTTACTTGGCCCTTTTGAATGAGACCATCAATATATTGTCTATAGGATATTTTGGTTTGAAGTAGTGTTCGACTTACTATTTTGTGGGATTGTTGAACTAATCTTTTAAGCCAAATAGAGGGATGTTGTATTTCTGTGATTTGAATAAGAAATAGAGCAATCCGTATCGCCATCTCTTCTGCCCGAAGGCCAGAGAGTTGCACACCAGAAGGCACTATGGCAACTGCTATTGTAGCGTGTAAGTTAGGATTTTCTGACGGATCAAGTTCTGGGTAATTTCTCAACATATCAGATGGCAAAGTCAAGTACATACCAAAGTTATCATCATTGATGATATAGTGTCCAATCCATCCGGTAGCTGGTATATAAGGTTGCGTTTGCAATCCACCATATCCGGGCCGGGCTTCAGGTTCCCATCTGTCTGAATTGAGTGTATGTCCCAAAACGGAAACAGCATGGCTAATTCTTGAACTATTATGGAAATCCCGACCTTCTATTCCCAGTATTACGGGACAGGCAGACTCGACAAATGGATAGATAAATTGGTCGTATTCTACCGAAGTATTTTCCACAAAATCTGCTGATATTGTTCTCCCACCCAATTGGTGAACAACCTTCCGTAACTCTTGCTCATCCAAGCCTCTTTTGGTTCTTGGTGGATCACTATCTATATGGCCTACGCATTTTTCAGGGCTGCTGAAATCAATTCCCAGAATCTCATTGATCCTTTGATTTGTGAGCTTTTCAGTGGTAACCGTATCTGAGCTATTTATGGCCATTCTCAAGGCGGCATGGGCACAGATATGGGTAAGGTCATTTTGTTGGGCGAAAAAACTGCCCCTCAGAGTAAAAGTTCTCGATTTTTCTTTTGTGCCGATGTTTGTCTCAAAATTTCTTCTGTTATGTACGTAGTAATTCGTAATGGATTCAATCGAAATGCGATCTTCTGCATCGCGCACCCAGATGGAGGGAGGACGGACCACGGATTCCAAAAGGTATGTTCTGTATTTATCGCCAGGTAGTTCCAGTGTTGTTATCACAGCGTAACCCAAAAGGTGGTCGTCCAGTAATTCATCAGGATCGTCCCATTTTAAGGAAGGAGGTAGTGATCGAAAGAACGTCAGGCGTGTAGCGGTTAGACCGACACTTTGTTTACCGTGCTTAGTCGCCATATTACATCTCTGGGTAGCCATATTCTGTTCTTCTAATAATTCCTCGTTTAATTCCAATTCCTCTCTGATAAACGATTTGACTTTCATCTTTCGCATTAGCGTACATAGACGACTCATGGGATCTGAGCCGCTATTGCTTTTCGGGTGCCAGAGATCTTCTACAAGTTGATAAAACGAAAAGGGCGGTTGGCATGATTCCAGTAATTTTTGTTCTTTTGCGAAGGCATCTTTCATTGAGTTGTCCTTACCTTTTACACATCAAAAAAGCCTCGTAAAAACACGAGGCTTTTGATTTCGGGTTTCTGCCTTTGCCGAAGGCAGACAGGGAGATTGAATAGAGACTCATCTTTCCACTGGTTGCCCCAGGATCCAATGCGTTTTTGCAGACCTTTTTTCCCAAGCCAAAAGATCGTCAAGGGCCTGTTTTTCTTCAGGGGTCAACTCAAGATCTTCGGGTTTAGGAGTGCGAAGAAATATGGTTTGAGGTGCCTGTTGTGTAACGGGTTTATTTTGGGGTTGACTTTGGGACATAACTCTCCTCCGGTTACAATGAAAAACAGAACTACTCAAACAAGATGATTTTGAAACAATGTCAACATAAATTTGATAAATATAAGCAAAAAAATCTCGTTAACAAACTAAAAGTTCTAATTTTTAAAAAATAGTGCCACAGAAATTGATTACTTAAGCTATAGTCCCGCTTCCTTTTTGACCTTTTCCCAGGGAATGGGTTTTTTCCCTGTGCGTTCCATTTCTTTTAATGCTTGGTCTGCTGCTCGATTGTCAATCACGTCTTCCAAAAATTGAAAAATTTCTTCTTCTGGAATGCCTTGCTTTTGCGCTTTTACAACAGCACTTTCAAATGCTTCCCAGAGTTCTCTTTGTACGTTTTCAGGTTTCTTGCCGATTGTTGGACAAGATTCTGGCACATCAATGGGGGTCGAAATAGCCATTGAGATACTCCTTCAGAAGGATAGTGGAATGATCATTGCAACAATTGTAGCCAATGCAAACAGATTCTTCAAGGGAATTCATCCGGATTATTTCGAAAGATACTTCACGAGTTCTACCAGTGCCAGGGTGTCGCGCTTGCAATAAGCCAGCAACTCGTGCGTCAAACGTTCGCGCTCGGCGGCAATAGTCTCAGGGTTGATGATCTGTAAATAGGCTGTTCCCGCCGCGTTTCCGTCCTGTACGTCACCGAGCGATCCATAGTCGAGATGCGGTGCTATTGTGGGCAACACGTCTTTGAGCGACCACGAGCCGAGCATATCGGGGTGATAGTAAGTTCTCCGCATGGTGGGAAGGAGATCTACGAGTCGTTCCGTCAATTTGTGCAGATCGTCGGCGAGATGGGGGTAGCGGGCTGCAAGGGCATTCAAGACCCCCTTTTCAAAGTGCCCATAAGTGAAGATCGGCCCTTCCTCTCCTATGATTTCGATCAGCGATTCCGCACAGGTACGCATCGGTGGTTTGCCAATGGTGTCAAGATATTCTTCGTGCCGAAGCTCTCCGCTGGCAAGCTCAATGTGGCAGGACCATTGAAACGGCAATTGCTTGTATGGACTTGTGCCTTCCCAGATAGGAACCGCTAATTGGATGGTTTCAAAGTCGAGGTAGTAGCGTGGATAATCATATTCGCCGATTTCAGCAAAGGCCTCCGGCTTTAGTTCCAGCTCGCCCGCAATCGTAACACGTCGCACCCATTCCTGTTTGGCATTGCTCAAGCGGCCTTCAGGTATGTCGCGGATGTCTGCTATGCCTTCAGCGGTCAGGGCGTCTATGACCTGACGAGTACCACGGGGACGCGGCATGTATCGCAATGGATACTCGGTCTCTTCGCCGCGGCAATATTCGATAAAGGGACAGGAATAGGGATCTGTGCATTGAGGTCCTGTTTCGATTTCGGGTTCGCCGCCGTCAAGCATGTCTTTGTAGCGTTGCACCCATTGCGGGACTTCGCGGCTCAGTTCTCGCACTTTTTGCGTGATGTCTTCATAGTGAAACAGGCCCCGGTAATCACCGTTGCCGGGGTACATGAAATGCTTGTTGATGTGACATAGATAGATCGCTTTGACCGGGATACCCGCGCATTCCAGAACCCAAGTTTGCACGGCGCTATCTTCGTAATGATAATCCTTGACCGAAGCACTGGACTTGACCTCGATGAGTTCAAAGCCTTCGCGGCAAGGCTTGAGGATATCTACACGGACCAGAACATCATGCGCTTTGAAGGTGGCCTCGAAGATCGGTGTGTCGGGCTGTTCTTTAAGCAGCCTCCGGGTTTCCTCTACCGCAGCCTCCGCTCCATGATCGTAGGAGACGAGTACCCCGTCCGGATATTGAGCGCGAGCTACATCGTTGACCTCATTGCCCACCGCAAAGCGTTGCTCGGTATCGGGGTCGTATTCGATGAGTTCGGGCCGATGCACCTCCAGCCACAAACGCTTCTCACACTGACATCCCGCCATGATTTTCGATTTGGAGAGGTAATGTGTTGTCATGATTCACCTGATTTGTTTAAATGGGTTTGTAATGCGTCTAAAAGATAAACATAAGGGGTGACAGGGTATGTCGCAGGTGGTCAGATTTTTTACGTATTCACCATATTTTTGGCACAAATTTCGCTACAATTTATCTGGATCGAGTGTATCTCGCGTTCTCACGAACGACAATGATATCCTTTTTATTATAGTCTTGAAACTATATTGCTTTGAAGCTATATTAAAATAATGGAATGGATTGTTGAATTTCATCCTGCGTTTGAACGCGAGTTCGACGATTATCCCGAAGCGGTGCAGGACGGCATCCTCGCACGCGCCGGATTGATCGAACTCCACGGCCCACAATTGGGTCGTCCTTATGCCGATACTCTGAGCGGTTCTCGTCACGCCAACATGAAAGAGCTACGTTTCGACGCTGGCAATGGTGTCTGGCGCGTGGCATTTGCCTTCGACCCTGAACGCACGGCTATTTTACTTGCCGCTGGCGATAAATCGGGCGCAAGAGAAAGCCGCTTCTACAGGCGGCTTATTGCTCAAGCCGAGGACCGCTTCGATGACCATTTGAGGAGATTGAAAGGAAACATCTGATGGGAACGTCTCTACAAGAAAAAATAGCGTCTTTGTCTCCTGAGAGACAGGCGCGGATTAAGGCCGAAACAGCGCATCTTCAGGCTACCTACATGACTCTGAAGGACTTGCGCCGGGCGCATGACATGACTCAGGTGCATCTGGCGAAGCAACTTGGCAAAAGCCAGGTGACCATTGCACAGATGGAAAAACGGACGGACTTGCTGCTTTCGACACTCCGCCACTATGTCGAGGCTTTGGGCGGTCAGCTTGATCTCGTCGTGCAATTTCCGGATCAAGCCCCCGTCATTCTAAAGCAACTAAGCGACGATATTGAAAGAGCCTCAGATAAGTGATTTTGTGAGAAGATTTTCAGGTGCCTACCCGGCACCCTCTTCTGGACGTTGCGGAAGTCAACTGGAGCATCAGGGTTTGAGCGATGAGTGTGCGAATGAAATTCGTCTTAAAGGTTAGCCCCGCCGTATGTAAAGGTGATGCCGGGCATAAAATGGGCGCAGTTCCTCTACCTTGGAACTGCGCCTTTGTTTTTTAAGGCAGGGCGTTTATCAAATCTGGTGCCTCAAATTCTCTCGAAATATTTCAAAGTCTTTGAGAATTTCATCCTCAGTCAAATTTTTTTCTTGTAATCTTGTTTTTATTTTTTTTCCTCTTTTTTCTGCTTTTTGACGGCGCAGTTCTAATAGATGATGGTCAATGGCATGTTCCAAACCTTGCGCGATGGTTTCATACCCGCCAGCTTGACATAGTTTGCCGAGTTTTTCCAAAATCTCATTGGACAATCGGATCGTTTCCATTAATAATTCCTCATTGTCTCAGGCGTGTGAAACTTCAACTGACCGGATTTTTTCGTTCAAGAATATCCTCATAAAGCGGAGATTCCTTAATGCCTTCCAACTGCTGAACACTCAGGGTGATTTTTGTTTCTGGTGTTGCTGTATCGTTGCTCATTTGAAATCCTCCGCCCGCGTTTTGGGGTACGCCGCGCACGACTCGTATAGACAGCCTACAATTTATCGGGGCCAGCCAGCGTCCTTAAGTACCTTCCACACCTCCTTCAAGTCCCGTGCGATTTTTGTTGCATACTCCTGTCTCTTTTTGTCGTCCAATAGAAACTCAAGGTTTTCCCGCGTGGGATGCTTCAGATTCAGGCCACTGTCATCGTATCGCCCCCAGGGGTTCCATTGATCTTTTCTATCACCGCTTATGTTTTCGCATGCTTTCATGAGTGCGTTGTACTCATCTTCGTCGTTCTCTTTATTACAACCGACGCCAAAGTAAATAGTGTTTTCGACCATAACACCGAGCAAAGCGGTACTGCTCAACGTATAGCATAAACCGTGATATCGGTAATTTCTTGAAGCTGTAACGAAGTGCCTAATCCTTTTCTCGGAGATATCCGATTGTTTGTGGTCCTCGGCGGGAAGATCCGGAATCTCCACTTTCAGCGCGGATTCAATTTCACACCAGAGTTTCTGTAATAACGAGATGTGCGCCTCGGTCATAGCCTCTTTCAAGTCGTGGACAAGAATGAGGTTGTTGTCCTGCAAACAAAGTTTCTTTAAATCATTCATATATGCCCCACTGAAGTCTGTGCCTGTTAGCTTCTGAATGAGCCTCAGGTATTGCGCGACCGACTCCCGCAATGCGGGTTCGTCGTAGGCGCGTTTTTGGCAACGTTCCAACCAGGGAGGAAGGTCGTCCTTGTAGGAAATAGTTTTGTAATCGAGATCGCCGACACTATACTCGGAGGGATCATGACCGTAAAGTGTTAGGTAAAGCAAATGTATGTCGTCGTAACCTTGATCCTTCAGTGTCTTATGGTACCTCTGTAGCTGTTCGGGTTGATCCTCGGCCCGGATTTTGTTCTCGATAACGACCACTTGTCTGGGTCTGGCATCGTTGATGATTAGAATGTCGATGTTGTCGCGCTCACGTGCGACTTTGATCCCGTCCTCCTTAAAATCCTTCTTCTCAACAACGTGCTGCAAGAAATCCATCAGGTTTCGTCGTTCTATTTCGGGCGACTTCTGGTAATCAAGTAGTGCATGAAGAAATCGGGAGTGAAGATTCACCTCGTCGCTTGCGCTGCGTAGAACGGAGAAGACATTGAAAGGCTCCTGGCGTCCGGCCTCGTGCCTCTCGTAAAGCCGACCCGCCCGTTCCAATAGCAATTGGTATTTGTCGATCATACTTCACCCGCCTCCCGAGGCAATGGAAAGATTTTCGCATCCTCTATGAGAATGTTCCATTTCGCCAGTTTTAATGCAGTAATCAGGCGTGACATAAAACCTCCTTAAAAGAAATATGATTCAAAACAAGAAAATCAATGTATCACTACTCAAATAAACGTTTTCTGTACAATATAATTTTTACCCTTAGAAGATCAAGCCTGACCGGGAGATTTTGTGAGCAATTTCTTAAATCCAGACCAGAGTCTTGATAAGCCTGTTTCTGGTTCTCGAGGTTCCTCGGAAAGCATTCCCTCCCCCAAAAACACCGCGTTCAATCAAGCCGTAATCATCATGCAAGGGCTGGCTGTGTATGTAATTACAGCACCAACCCCTGCGATTGGAACGCTAAAACAAATATCCCAATACGAGTGAGAATTCATTGATGGCTACTGTTACATTCTGTGTGCTTAGAAAACTCTCTTTTTGTGAAAAACTCACGCCTCGGGACTCCAGTCCCAGAGAAAATCGCTCGCCTATAAATCGTTTTATACCTATTGCCGCGGTAAATGCGAATTTGGTGCCTGTGTCGTAAAGCGGGATGGGATCGCTTGCGCCCAATCCGGCTTCGATATAGATACGCGTGGGTTTTCCCGCCCGCCAATTGTATCGGTAGGTCGCAAATATATCGCCCATCCAGGTTTCTGTGCTGCCCAGACTGCTGGTGATTTCATAAGCTGCGGCGCCATAGCGCACGCCAATGGCCTGGGTTGCGGTCAGGTTGTAGATGAGTTGGGCGCCGATATACCCTGCGGTACCCGGGGGTGACGGTTCCATGTCGTTGAGAATGGTGTGTCCACTCAGTGCGAGAAAGACTTCGATACGTTTGGTCTGGTCCTGGGCATGAACGCCTTGAAGCGTGAGAAACAGAATTGAAACTACAAATAGGATGCGTGACATGAAAATCTCCATTGTTTGTTGGTGTGTGGTTTTGAAAGAGGAAAAGAGAAAGGATTTAGATCGGTCAGGTGAAGATATTTTTGAACATTGCTTCTCTCCTTTGCGTGTCAGGTGGTCAGAAACCGAGGGAGACGCCGCCGGGTTTTATGCGGCATGCTTCGGCGAGGGCATACGCGATGCGTTCGGGGTCGTTCAAGAAGCCCAGTATCTCTGCTTGTTCCCGCACATTGGCAAAGTCGGCGGGGGTGAGTTTGGTTAGCGCGAGTGCAGAGGACGGTGCTTTGCTGTCGAAGAACAGTGCGAAGGCGCGGTTGATGCGCGGTTGGTCCAGGTAGTAAAATTCGGCGCGAAATACGAAGCGGCGTGCGGCTGCCGGGTTGATGATGTCCCACTGGTTTGTGGTGCAGGCAAATGGGAGGGGGTGCCGTTCCATCTGGCTGAGCAGTTCGTTGACCATGCTCACTTCCCATGATCGTTGGGCAGATTGCCGGTCCATGAGGAGCGAATCCACTTCGTCGAAGACGAGAAATGCGCTGGTCTGGAGGGCTTCGGCAAAGGCCGATGCGATGTTCTGTTCGTTTTCTCCAACGTATTTGTTCAGGAGGTCGGACGCGCGCTTGGGGAGGATGTCTATGCCCATTTGTTCGGCGATGTAGCGCACAAAAGCCGTTTTGCCCGTTCCCGGAGGCCCGCACAGACAGAGCGAGAATCGGCGCGTGCCGAGGGCGACCATTTGCTCGGATAGTGCTTCCAGATTGATGTCGGCGTGGACGAGGGCAGGGTCGTAGTGTTCTATCGGGTGCATGTCGGGTGGTCGGGTGCCGTGGCGCAGTTTTTCTTTTTGGGCTATGTTGCGCTTGATGGTCTGAGAGTTTCCGCTGATGAGAGTGGCCTGTTTGGCAGCAAGAGCGACCTGGCGCGGTGTTACTTTGTTGTTGTGTGCCAGTTCTTGGGAGAGTTGCTGGGTCTCGGTGTCTGGAATACGCACTTCGCGCAGGATGCTGTGGTACACATTCTCTCGTGCCTGGGTGGGCATGTGGCGGAACTCGATGGCGTGTAGCATGCGGTCGATGAAGAAGGGTTCAAACATGCGGTAGTAGGATATGGCGTTGCAAGCCCAGATAATGGGGACCGGGTTTTCTTCGACTATGCGGTTCAGATAGAGTTTTTCTCGCTGGTGGAAGTCCTCCATTTCGTCAAAGAGGATCGCGGCATTTGGTTCGTCGGCCAAGGCTTCGAGGGCGTAATTCAGCGTTTTTGATCGGTCTGCGCTCGGGCGTGCGTCTGGGCCGATTTCGTTTTGTCCTATGGCGTATAATTGGGCGCCGACTTCGCCGCAGAGGGCGCGGGCAAATTCGGTTTTGCCGGTGCCGGGGGGTCCGTACAGGAGGATGTTGACGCCCTTACTATTTGTACCCAGTACCGCGGCGAGGGTATGCCGGATGTCTTCGGCGTCTTGTCCGAGGTGTGCATAAGATTCCCACAGAAGCTGGGGTTTGACCGGAGGTCCCAGGCGCGGGCGGGTGCAATGGGTGGCGATAGTGCGTTCCAATTCTTCGCAGAAGTGGTAGATGTCGTTCTCGTCGCCGTTTATGAGACGGGTTGTTTCAATGGCTTTTGCCAGGATGGCGGGCGGGCATTCGAGTTGATCCACGAGGTGCCGGGCGCATGTGGTTGTATCGATGTCTTCGATATCACTTTCTTCGAGCATGCGCTGTAGGATTGCGGTCTGGCGGGTGGGGCTGTGGGCGGTGAATTTGAGGATGTACGTGAAACGCCGCAGCATGCTTTCGTCCAGGTGGTCCAGGCGATTGGCCGTGTAGATGACGGGTACGGGGGTGTTTTCCAGCAGGCGGTGGTTGATGAGGCGGGTGCCGTGAGAGGAGTCCAGGACATCCTCGGCTTCGTCGCACAAGATCGCGGCGTTGGGTACGGATCGCAGGAGAGCCTGTGCCATGCGTATCTGGTTGCGGCGTCGGGCGCGGCAATCGCGTTCGGTATCGGACTTTTCCTCATTATTCCGGCCCGGTTCGCCGATGGAATAGAGGCAAGCACCAGCGGCGCAGGATAGGGTTTTGGCAAATTCGGTTTTTCCTGTGCCAGCACGACCGTATAACAGGATGTTTACGCCTGTTGCAGGTTTTTCTTCGTGTCGCTCCTGTATCGCTGCGCTGAGAAGACGCACGACATTGTCCCGATTATCGAGGTGCGCGAAGTCTTTCAGGCGTAGCTTGGCCTCGCATGGCTGGCTGACCAGGCGTGCTATCAATTCGTCCATGTCCCGTACGGGAGGACTCCATATCCGGTCAAAATAGGGATGTGTGTAGTCGCCGGGATCGGTTCTTCTATCGCTCAGGTCTTCCCAGTTGGCGATGCCCACATCGGCGAGTTCGCGGAATGCGTCCTCCACCTCCTCGGGAGAGCAGTCCAGCAAGATCGCGGTCGTTTCAATATGTCCCTGGGCCACGTCATGGAGTTGGTCCCACAGGCTGTGGGCTGTAGAGTGGTAGATATGATAGTAATACGTGAGTTGGAGTAGTGCGCCAGCCATTGGTCCCAGGGAAAAATGCTGGACGACGAGGTGGGCCGCTGTTTGGGCGGCGTCTGGCGGCGGAGCTTCGCGGGTTTTCTGCTCCAGGGTTTTCACTGAAGCGTTAATGAATTGGGTTTCAGCAGCTTTTCGCTGAGCCGAATCCTCTGGTGATGAGGAAGCTTCGGTCTCGCATCGATAGGACCTCTGTTCTGGTATTGCTTTGTCGTACTCTTGCAGGAGGAAGGGGGCCGTGATTTCCAGTTCATCCTCATTGCGCCTGAACCACTCCACCAGTTCTTTTCGCACGGTGCGGTTCTGCTGGGCAACACGGATCGCGTTCAGCAGGTAGATGCGATTTGTGTACAGGCTGTATTCATTCACGGATCGAGATTTCCTTGAACGTCTGTGGTGTCTGTGTTCTCTTCTCATGGCGTATTTGATCTCCTTTATGTAGTGTATTGGAATTTGATTTGCTTTTGGGTGTATATCAGAGCAAAGATTGTGCCAGGTTTTAGTTTTTCATGATTTTTTTCAAAAAAAAAGAGACGCATTACAATGCGTCTCTAAGATAAATAAGAGGTATGACAGGGTATGTCGCGGGTGGTCAGGTTTTTTTATAAAAATTTAGATTTTTTTCGAGTTCTTTGATTATTTCTTCGCGCAGGTCGGCTGGTTCGAGGACTTCTGCGTCTGCGCCGTGGCTCAGGATCCAGGATTTTATGTCGTAAAAACCACCAGCTTGGAAGGAGAGAATGATTTCGCCATTGTCCAGTTCTTCAATTTCTTGTGAGGGGTGCCAGATCCGCTGTTTGATGAATCGGGCTTGCCATGCGGAAAAGCGAACTTTGACGTCCATCGGTTCTTCGAGTGTGATGCCGAATGCCTGTTGGATGCGGTTTTCGATATCCAGATCATCGGGTGGCTCAAAGGTTTGGGATGTGATTTCGAGGTCCTGAATGCGTTCTGCCGCGAGTATGAGTAAGTTGTCGTATTTTGGATTGCGGCAGAGTAGATAATATCCGTTGTGATAATACAAGAATCTGAAGGGAGTAATGGGATAGGTTTTGGTTTGTTCGGTATTGATAGCGCGATAGGTGATGTTGCAAATTTTGCGTTCGTTGATTGCGCGATGAGCGGTTTCGAATATTTGGGGAGAAGTGTGCTCTTTTTGCCCGCGATGATGGGGATAATAAGCGGCCTTTTCTAAAAATTCTTGCATCTTCTCTGGGAGCGTTGTTCTGATCCTGTTCAGGGTTTTTTCGAATGCTTCTTTGTATGGTGTGTCCTCAAGTGGACTGACGATTCCTTCGATAAAGGTTAGCGCGATAATTTCGTCGATGGGAAAGTTCAGTGGCGGCAGGTTGTTTTTGACTGTAAAGTATTTTTTACCATCTCGCATCTCTTCATCAATCCAGAAGCCCGCTTCTTTTAGATCATTGAGATCCCTTTGTATGGTGCGCGTTGAGACTTCGTAGAGGGCGGCGAGTTCTTGGAGTGTTGCGCCATAAGTCCGAGCAGCGAGTTCTCGGAGGATGTCCAGTTGACGGACGATTTGTTTGTTGTCTGACATGGCTATTATAAAATAAAATGGGCTTACGCCATCCCGACGTAAGCCCTTGTTTGTATGGTGCCGAAGGTGGGACTCGAACCCACACGGCCTTGCGGCCACTGGATTTTGAGTCCAGCGCGTCTACCAATTCCACCACTTCGGCACCTGAAGTTCCGTGCTGAACAATATCCCAAACGCGGGATTGTGTGTCAAGGGTTTTTGAAGTGATCAGTTTCTGCGCGGGGCGGTCCGATGATTTCGTTGTAGATGATGGCTTTGCGGATGGTGTCGGGTTCAAAATCGAGTTTTATGCGGCGTTTTTTGCGTTTGGGGCGCAGAAGTGTTTGGGTTTCAGATGCGCGTGTAAATGGCGTTTTGCCTTCGATGTAAGACGATTTGTCAGAGACCGGGCGTTTGACCTCGACTTCCTGGAATTCTGGTCCTGTGTCTTCTTCGGAGACGGGGCGTTTGCCCTGTACCTCCTGAAATTCTGGTCCGGTGTCCGCTTCAGAGACGGGGCGTTTGCCCTGCACTTCCTGGAACTCTGAAGAGGGTTTGGGTTCTGGCTTGGGTTCAGGTTCGGGAGATCCGAAGAGGACTTCCCATTCAGAGAGGTCAAACTCTTCTTCAAAGGGGTCGTCGGCACCTGCGTCGCGAGACGTTTGCCTGCGCTGGAGTTTGGTTTCGTCGGGTTCTCTGGTGTCTCGCAGCTTTTTTATGAGCGGCGATAAAAGGCTGACGACGATGAAGATGAGCGGTATGAGTAGTTCCAGTTCCATGATGTCGAGCCGTTTGTTAAAGGTTATGGTGCGGGCGACCACAGGGGGTCGCCCCTACATACAGATACGTGAATATCCATTCGCCGTAGGGGACGGCCCCTGTGCCGTCCCTTCTTTAATTATTCTCTTCTTCTTCTTCGGTTTCACCAGCGATGCCTTCGCGCATTTGCGTGTCGGCTTCGATGTTGCGCATGCGGTAGTAGTCCATGATGCCCATGTTGCCACTGCGGAATGCGTCGGCCATTGCGAGGGGTACTTCGGCTTCGGCTTCGACGACGCGGGCGCGCATTTCCTCAACGCGGGCTGCCATTTCTTGTTCTTGTGCAACGGCCATTGCCCTGCGTTCTTCGGCGCGCGCCTGTGCGATGTTTTTGTCGGCTTCGGCCTGATCTGTCTGGAGTTTTGCACCGATGTTGTCGCCCACATCGACGTCGGCGATGTCGATGGAAAGAATTTCGTAGGCGGTGCCCGAGTCGAGGCCCTTGTCGAGTACGGTTTTGGAGATCATGTCGGGATTTTCGAGCACGTCTTTGTGGGTTTCCGAGGAGCCGATGGTGGTGACGATGCCTTCGCCCACGCGGGCCATGATGGTTTCTTCACCCGCGCCACCGACCAGGCGTTCTATGTTGGCGCGAACGGTGACGCGCGAGGTGGCTTTGACCTGTATGCCGTCTTTGGCAACGGCGGTGACCATGGGGGTGGAGATGACTTTGGGGTTGACGCTGACCTGTACGGCTTCGAGTACGTCGCGTCCGGCAAGGTCGATGGCGGCGGCGCGTTCTCCGGTTAGTCCAATGCCGGCTTTGTCTGCGGCGATGAGTGCGTTGACGACGTTTTCGACATGCCCCCCGGCGAGGTAGTGGGCTTCGAGAAATGCGGTGGGAATGTCGAGGCCCGCTTTGGTTGCGTTGATTTGCGAGCCGAGGATGACGCGCGGGGGCACGCGGCGCAGGCGCATGCCGATGAGTTCGCCAATGCCGATGCGCACGCGCGCGGCAATGGCAGAGATCCAGAGGCCGACGGGGATGAAGTAGAAGAAGAGGGAGAGTCCCAGAATACCTGCGGCAACAATGAGGAGGAGAAAAATGGCGTCCATAAAAAAGCTCCTTAAAATGACTATGTGTCTTCGGTTTTTCGCACGATGACGCGACTGCCTTCGACTTCGATGATTGTGACGGGTGTGTCTTTGGTTAAGTATTCGCCTTCGGTCGATACGCTGATGCGGCGACCGTCAAATACGCCGGTGCCGCCGGGGCGCAGGTCTGTGAATGCGGTGCCCGACATGCCGAGGAGATCGCTGTAGGGTGCCGCAACATATCCTTCGGAGGATTTTTCTTCGGTGTCGAGTACAAGGCGGTTCCACATTCTGGATTTTGGGAGGGAACGCAAAATGAGAATGGTCAGGACACCGGTGAGGATCACGGATAAGAGCAAGGGGGTGAGCGCGGCGTTGATGTCGTTCCAGGTCCAGAGGTCATAGCGTCCCATAAGGCTTAAGAACAGGCTGGTTAAGACCAGGATTGCGCCGGGAATGGCGAGCAGACCAAAGCCCATGACAAAGAACAGGTCGAGGAGGATGAGTGCGATGCCGATAAAAAAGATGAGGATTTCAGACCAGTCGGCGAGGTTGACGAGGAGGTGGCTGCCGAAAAAGAGTCCCAGGCAGACTAAGCCGATGGTGCCGCCGATGCCCCAGCCGGGGCTTTGAATCTCGAAGATCAGGCCCAGAAATCCCAGGGTCATGAGCAGCGACGCCAGGTAGGGGTTGGTGAGATAGCGCACGAGTTGTTCGGCCCAGTTGGTCGATTGGTGAATGATGTTGGCCTGTACGAGGTCGTAGTATTTGAGTACGGCGATGAGTTTTTCCGATTCGTTTTTTTCGACGATTTTGTGGTCGGCGATGCTGTTTTCAATGGCTTCTTCAGTGGTGAGGGTGAGTAGCTTGCCTTTGGGCGCCAGGTCCTCGATATCGACGTCTTCATCGACCATGGCTTCGGCCAGTTTGGAGGAGCGGCCGGTTTTTTCTGCTGTGGCTTTCATTTCGTTGCGGAAGTACGAGATGATTTTTTCACTGGCTTTGTTGCCCTGCATATCGACAGCTGTGGCCGCACCAATGGTGCCACCTTCGGCCATGATGATGTGGTCGGTAGATAGCGCGATGAGGGCGCCTGCAGATATTGCGCGGGGGTTGATAAAGGCGATGGTTTTGGTCTCGCTGTAGAGGATGGCGTCCCGGATGGTGAGCGCGGCATCGAGGGCACCGCCAGGGGTGTCGATTTCGAAGACGATGGCTTTGACGCCCGCGTCTTCTGCGTCGCTCATGACGCGCGTGACAAAAGCTGCAACGCCGCCTTCAATGGTGCCGTTGATTTTGGCGACGTGTACTTCTTCTGCCCGGGTGGGCAAACCGAGCCCCAGAAGGAGTACGAGGAGTGTGAATACGGGTTTCATCAATAAGGGCCTCCATATATATATTATTTCATGAATACCTTATATTGATGTGGTTGTCAATGGTTTTGAGGTTTGATGCGCGGTAAAGGGGATAGGTTGCAGACATTCCCTTATTTCCCAATGCTTGACACTCTGTGGGTTTTCCTGTATTTTTCTCGCCCTGATATCATGTGGCGGCATAGCTCAGCTGGTAGAGCAGTGGAATCATAATCCATGGGTCGGGGGTTCGAGTCCCTCTGCCGCTACCACGAAAAATAAGAAAGCCCGTCGGTTTTTCCGGCGGGCTTTGTTTGTTTTGGATAGGAACTAATCCACGGGTTCAAAAATCTCTTTTCCCCCCAGATAGGGGCGCAGGACTTCGGGGATGGTGACGCTGCCATCACTGTTTTGATTTTGTTCGACGATTGCGGGGATGATGCGACTGGTCGCCAGGCCCGAGGCGTTGAGGGTGTGTACGAGTTCGTTTTTGCCGGTTTCTGTGCGTTTGAACCGGATGCTGCCGCGTCTTGCCTGATAGTCGCTGGCATTGGAGGCGGAGCTGACTTCTTTGTATTCGTTCATGCTGGGGATCCAGACTTCAATGTCGTAGGTTTTGGCCATGGACGCGCTGACGTCTTTTGCGGCGAGCATGGAGACGCGGTGATGCAGGCCCAGGTCCCGGGTGAGTTTTTCGGCTTTGTGGATGAGTTCTTCAAGCGCGTCTTCAGAGTCTTCGGGGCGGGTGAATTGGAACATTTCGATTTTGTTGAATTGGTGACCGCGAATCATGCCCCTTTCCTGTGCCCGATAACTACCGGCTTCTTTCCGATAGCAGGGGGTGTAGGAAAAGAATTTTTTGGGCAGGTCTGTTTCCGGGAGGATTTCGTCCCGGTAGAAGTTGATCAAGGCGGTTTCAGAGGTGGGCAAGAGGAATTGCACTTTGTTGTCGCTCGTTTTAAGATGGAATACGTCGTCGGCAAATTTGGGGAATTGTCCGGCGGTGAAGCCACAGGCTTCGTTGAGTATGTGTGGGGGCAATACAAATTCGTATCCGTCGTTGGTGTGGCTGTCGATGAAGTAGTTGAGCAAGGCCCATTCGAGGCGTGCGCCGTCGCCGATATAGAGCCAGAATCCCGTTCCGCCCATTTTGACGCCGCGTTCGTAGTCGATCAGGCGAAGATGGGTGACGAGTTCGACGTGGTCATAGGGATCAAAGTCGGGTGCGGGTTTTTCACCCCATGTGCGTACGACGCGGTTGTTTTCTTTGTCTCCGGGGGGTACGTCGTCTGCGGGTATGTTGGGGAGGCTTTCGATAAACTGATGGATGTTTTGCTCGATTTTCGCGAGTTCGGTTTCAATGGTTTTGATGCGGGTCGAGACGTCGCGCATTTCCGTTTGTATCTGGGCGATGTCTCCGCCCGCTTTTTTTATTTGGGGAATTTGGGCAGAGACGCTGTTGCGTTTGGCGCGTAGCTGTCCGGCTTCTGCGATGTGCGTGCGGCGCTTTTCATCCCAGACGAGCAGGTCTGTGAAGTCGATGTCGTCCATGCGTTTTTTTAATGCCTGAGCGACTTGTTCGGGGTTTTTGCGAATGAGATTGATGTCGAGCATGAAGGGGTACTCCTGAAAGGCAGTGGATAGTGGTTAGGGCGAAGCATGCCTCGCCCGTACTTGTCATTGAGCAAAATGTGCCAATTTGTTAGTCGATATGTGGTCTTTTTGACCATAATGTTCCATTTTTGTCACATGTATTTTTTGGTCAGATATGAGATTTTTTGTGATAAGTTGTGTAAAATCAAATATTAAACAAAATTTTTCAAAAGATCAGGATAAATGGCACGGGATTTGCTCATGAATAGAGATACCATAGAAATACCAAAATACTGTCACCCATAGAAGGAGATATGACATGATGTGCATCGATCTGGAAAAACGCGACCAGATGGCGTATCGCGCGCTGTATTATGCGATTCACGGTGATGTTGACCGGTCCGAAAAGATTCGGACCATGCTGCGCCGAGATGATGAGATACAGGATCGCGTTCCCACTCGTGAATTTGTTCCAGTTTAAATGAGACCTCTTTGCTGTAGTGCGTCTTGCGCTTTTGCAAAGCCGTCTGCGGCTTCGCGGTCTCGTCCCCATTCGACGAGTTCTTCCATGCCGTGTTGAAAACTGACACTGGGCTTGAAGCCCAGTGTTTTTTTTATGCGCGAGATGTCGGCAATGCTGTGGCGGGTGTCGCCCTGGCGATAGGTCCCGGTGATGTCGGGCGCGAGGTGTTCAGTGCCCAGTATATTGGACAGGGTCAGAGCGATGTGTTCAATGGATGTGCCGATTCCGCTGCCGACGTTGAATGCTTGATAATCGCCTTCGGATTTTTCCATGGCGAGGATGTTGGCCCGTACGATGTCGTGAACGGAGATGAAATCGCGCGATTGTTTGCCGTCTTCGTAGATGACGGGATGTTTGTTGTTTTTGAGGCGGCTCATGAAGATGGCTGTTACACCCGTATAGGGGTTGGAGAGCGATTGCCGGGGTCCAAAGATGTTGAAGTAGCGCAGGGCTACCGAGGGAATTTTGTAGGCGCGGCCAATGTTGAGCACCATGTCTTCTTGATGCGTTTTGGTTTGTGCGTAGATGGTGTGGCATAAGCGTGCGGTGTCTTCGGGCACAGGTGCTGGTGGCATGTCCTCGCCGCATTGGGGGCACTTGTGTTCCCAGTGGGCATTTTTTAGTTGGTTTTCCGGGCGGGGGCCAGGGTTGTGTGTTCCGTGTTTTGAACAGGTGTAGAGGCCCTCGCCATAGCTGGTTTGCGAGGCTGCGACGATGAGTTTTTCAATGTTGTGTTTGTTGTTGACGAGGATGTCGAGCAGGTTCGCCGTGCCACCGGTGTTGACGTCAACGTATTTTTTAATTTCGTATTGCGATTGTCCCACACCAACGGCGGCGGCTTTGTGAAAGATGATTTCGATGCCTTGAAGGGCTTTTTTTAAGGCGTCGTAGTCGCGGATGTCGCCCTGGATAAATTCGGCATGGGGATTGGCGTAGTCCGGCAATTCGCGGTTGGGATGTACCTGAGGGTCCAGGTTGTCAAAGATGCGTACGCGGTGTCCGCGCTGGATGAGTTCATCGACGAGGTAGGAGCCAACAAATCCCATGCCGCCGGTAACGAGGATGCTTTTGGTAGTCATTTATTCCAAGATTTTTCGAATGTTGAATTTTTCATTGGGCTGTGGTCCCCGGGTCAACATGTCGGCGAGCAGGCCCGTGCAGATGAATTGTACGCCGAGTACGGTGAGGAAGACCCCGAGCATGAGCAGGGGATACCGGTATTGAATGGTGCCGGTTTGGAGCCATAGGGATGCAATATATGCGTTGATGAGCATGCCTGTGATGCCAAAGATGAGGCCCACAGTGCCAAAGAGGTGGAGTGGTCGGCCCATGTATTTGCCGATGTACATGACGGTGAGGAGGTCAAAAAAACCTTTGAGCAGGCGCCCCCAGCCGTATTTGGTTACGCCGTATTGGCGCGGGTGGTGCTGGACGGGGATTTCATCGATGCGATATCCTTCCAGGTGGGCGAGTACGGGGATGTAGCGGTGGAGTTCGCCGAGTACGCGTATGTCTTTTGTGACTTCGCTGCGATAGATTTTGAGGCCGCAATTAAAGTCGTGTATGTCAATGCCGGATACAAAGCCTGTGACCCAGTTAAAAAATTTGGAGGGCAGGGTTTTGCCGAGGGGGTCAAAGCGTTTTTTCTTCCATCCAGAGACGAGATCATAGCCTTCTTCGATTTTGGCCAGCAGGTTGGGGATTTCCGCCGGGTCGTCTTGCAGGTCGGCGTCCATGGTGATGATGTATGTGCCGCGTGCGCGTTGAAATCCAGCTGTATAAGCAGCGGCTTTGCCAAAGTTGCGCCGAAATTGGATGACTTTGACTTCGGGATAGGTGTTGTGCAGGTCTTCCAATACGGTGATTGACCCGTCGGTGCTGCCGTCGTCGATGAAGATGACTTCGTAGGTACGGTCCTGAGTGGCGAGCACGCCGCGGATTTGTTCCATGAGCGGGCGCAGGCTTTCTTCTTCGTTGAGCAAGGGTATGACGAGGCTGAGGTCGGGCATGGGCATGTGTTGTTGAGGTTAGTAGATGAGAATTAAGACAAAGATAGCAAAGCGCGCGTTTTTTTACAAATGTGAATGGAGTGGTCATTTGAATTTTAAGACGTAGGTGTCGGGATTGCGTACGATGAGGAGGACTTTAAAGCGATTTTCATGTGCCTGGATGGCGGGGATGAGAAATTCGGGTGTGGATCTGAATCCGAGCTGATCGAGAACGACGATTTCGATGCCCTTTTGTTCAAATTCGGCAATGACCTCATCTGGTGCTTTCCAAGCGTAGCCCGTGGCTTTGCGGTTGGCAATCGCGTTCATGAGATACGGCTTGCGGCAGGCGATTTTGACATCGGGATCGGTGTTGTCTTTTATCCATTCTGCGGCGGTAAAGTAATTGTTCCATTCTATAGGTAACTGTCCGGTGTACCTGGCGAGGTTGTTGGTCTCGAAGATATTTGAGCCGAGAAGAAAAAGAAAGAAGAATACGACACCCGCGCGCGAAGCGGTTTTTTTAAGTGCTCTGGCGAGAAGTTGTAGGAGTTCGTCCATGCTGGTGAGGATGGTGTAGAAGAGGATGGGTATGACCGGGACGAGAAAGCGCGTGTCGGACCAGACCTGGGGCCAGAGGATGTAGAGGATTAAATAGC